>NZ_AP025942.1:1427500-5472957 GCF_024347855.1 Methylorubrum sp. GM97 | reverse complement strand
GGCCGCGGCGCTGTCAAGAGCGGCGTCGCGGCCCATCGCTAAAGATGGCTGTGTATCAACAATCCTCTATCGTTCTCCTAACAGCGGGACGATCGGGGAAAACATCTTCGCGCCCACAGAGTCGTCAGGCCGGGACCGAAGAGTCGAAGGCCTGCCCGCAACTTGGGGACGACTCTGGGGGTGCCGGTGCTGAACTTGTCGAGCCGCTCAATCGGCAACGTTTTGTTAAGCTACACGGCCGGCGTGGCACCACGCAATGGAAAGCACTTTCCGCATGGTTAACGAAACCTTCACGGGCCCCTGAACAGGCAGGTGCAAGCGTCGATTCGGGATAACCTGGCGCGAACTGTGGAGAAGCATCACCGGTCGGTGCACAACCGCGACCGATCGAATCCCAGCGCGGCGCCTGATCCCGAGCGCGGCGAGGCGCGCTTGGCTGAGCGTTTCTCACCGCCCCTTCGCTGCGCGGCCATCCCTAGCGTGAAGACGATGGGCAATCGGAGAGCTTCTGAGCACGGATGGCGGCGGCACCGTGCGGGGGAGGGGGAATTCCACCGCGCAGCCATAACCAGCTATGGCCGTGCACGACGATTCGCGCGGCGCACGGGCACAAAAAAAGCCCGGCCTGAGCGGCCGGGCTGAAAGCAGCATCATATCGAGCGGGGCTCCCAGAAGCCTTCCATTCGGAAGGCCGGGAGCCGTCGCAGTCCGATCAGGCAGCGATGGCCTTCACGCGGGCGGCCAGGCGGGAAACCTTCCGCGAGGCATTGTTCTTGTGAACGATGCCGTTCTGGGCAGCGCGCATGATCTCCGGCTCGGCGGCGCGGAGGGCGGTGAGGGCCTGGCCCTGATCGCCGGACGCAATCGCCTCCTCGACCTTGCGGACGAAGGTACGCATCCGCGAACGGCGCGAGCGGTTGATCGCCGTACGCTTGGCGATCTTGCGGGTCATCTTCTTGGCCGACACGGTGTTGGCCATGGGGCATCCTCGTCTGGTCGTGGCGGCAAGAACTCGGCCCGGAGCATCCGGTGTCGGTCAGCGCAGCCTGATGATAAGCAAAGGCGAAAAGACCGGGCGCAATGCTGCGGCCGGACGTGGTGGCTGCTCTATAGCGACACCCCCATGGTCCGTCAACAAATCGTCACGCCGTCGCTCGATCTTGCCGCTCACGCATTTTGTGGGACGGAAGAGCGTTGCCAAGCGAAATTCGATCGGCTAATGCCCCTCCAGTCCGGCGGCGGCATCGCCCCCCGGCACCGCGCTGCGGTAGCTCAGTGGTAGAGCACCTCATTGGTAATGAGGAGGTCGAGAGTTCAATCCTCTCTCGCAGCACCATTCTTCTCCTAACGATATCAGTAGGTTAGGGCGAACGACACGCTGAGGATGACCGCACTCTCACACAGCGGTCTCACACATTGTCACTCAGAATCGCGCGACCGTGGAAGAACCCTAGGACGGGCGTTTTCCATCTACGGCAGCGAACGCCCCTCGATCTCGTCGGACGCTTGCAGGGATGGTCGGTCAGCCTCCCCATCGGCGATACGTGGGCGTCCATAACCGTCGGTCCGATCGTCCAAGCATCATTGCGGACCAAAGAGCCGAGAGAGGCACGTCACCGTCATTCAATTGCGGATGGCGCCCTTAAGCGATTCTGGCAGGAGCAACGCGTGGCTCCCACTCCACACTTCGATGAGAGTGACGCTGATGTCGGTCGGAGTGAGCATGACCGGGCGACGCTGCTTCAACCGATAGCCCTCACTGTCGAACGCGCATTGATCCAAACGGTGTCCGTCTCAGAGACGGCATCTCTAACCGTGAACGACCTGTTCGAACGATGGGCGGCCTACAATGCCGACAAGAGGGCAGGGAACACCATCAAACGGTATCGTGCCAGCTTCCGCTCTCTAGGCGCCTTTACCCGCCAGCGCGACGCTCGAAGCCTCAATGCCGACGATCTTTTCGTTTGGGCCGAGCATCGCCGTGATGCCGAGTGCGTCTCACCGCGTTCGATCAACAAAAACGATTTGGTGGCGGTCAGTTCAGTCCTTCAATGGGCGACTGGCCGATCAGGTGGACAGATTCTACCTCATAATCCGGCCAGGGGCCTTAGTTTGGACGAACCTCGCATCGTCGCACAACGTGAAAGAACGTTCCGAGAGCACGAGATTACCGCCATCCTGAGAGCGGCTTCCGCGGTGGCGCAGGATCATGACAACATCACCCGCTCGGCTGTGCGACGGTGGTGCCCGTGGTTGGCAGCCTACTCAGGAGCGCGGATCGCTGAATTAACTAGTCTTGCCAGACAGGACGTCCGCATCGAGGGTGGCACTCCCGTTATGGACTTACGCATCACAAAGACTGGCGAACCTCGCACTGTTCCACTCCATAACCACCTAATCGAACAAGGGTTTCTGGCATTCGTGGAAGCGTCAATGGGCGGACCGCTGTTTTACGACTTCAAGCGACACAAGGCGAATGCAGAGACTTCTCCCGCAGAGCAACAAGCGAAAGCAGTCGCGAAGTGGGTTCGAGCCACTGTAAATCTTGATCCTGCCGTCGATCCCAACCACGGCTGGCGACACACATTCAAGACAAGGGCACTCGGCGCAGGGATAGAAGAACGATTGCGAGACGCTATCACCGGTCATCGAGTCGCATCGGTCGGGCGAAGATATGAGACGCCTTCACTTTCAATGCTTAGTGATGCAATGAATAGATTTCCAGCATATAATATTCATTGAATGCGATTAGTTACGATGAAATTTCGGCAAGATATTAATACTATAGCCTTATAATGAAGAGAATTCTCCTTGAATCGCAAATCGCCAAGCTGCCAACAAGCGCTGATTTCTGTGCAGGCTCACTATAATAGTGCGCTCGCTTCACGCATTGGTGTAAGCGGATAATGCCATCGATGGTTTTAATGTCAGCAACCACCAACTGGTATGCCTGACCTCAAACAAAATTCGTTCTATCAAGCATCTTAACACAATGATCCATGATATCCAAGGGCAAGGCATCGAATTAAAACTTAGCACATAGATTTTATTGAATATAGACCTTTATCATCATCTAGGTCATAACAAGACGGTCGACGCAAACAGAACTGCGAAGACAACTTGAGCAACCAAATCATCAAGCAAAATCAAATTCGCGTCGGACAGAAGCGGCGGGGATAGAACGATTGCGCTTGCAGAGATTTTATTATCACTCATTGGGAGATCAGATTGAATACCATTACGCCCTCGACCTACATTGAATGCGGTTATGACATCACCATACTGAAACCGCGGACCAAGAAACCGAAGCTAAAAAACTGGATAGGCATCACTCTTGGCATCGGAGATATCGAGGCTCATGGAACTTTTCCTGAGCATTACAACATTGGCATCAAACTCGGTTCTGCATCTAACGGCATTGTTGATGTTGATCTTGACTGTGATGCTGCGGTGTCGCTTGGGGCTAAATTGCTAAACACCGAAACTCGTGTGTTCGGACGCGATGATAACCCGGCAAGCCATTACCTGTATCGGGTTCATGATCCCAGTAGCACGTTGAGATTCAAGCACCCTGTATCCGGAGAGGTGATTGTAGAGCTCCGGGGCAATAACAGTCAGACCGTCCTGCCTGGGTCGATCTACGAAGATGGGTCGATCATCCGTTTCGAAGGTTACTCATTGCCGGAACCCTTCGAAACTGATTGGGCCACCCTTGAGCGTCAGTGTGGTCTAATCTCTGCTGGAACCGTTCTGAGCGAGTTCTGGAAAGAAGGAAGCAGGCACGCTTTGGCGCTCGCTCTCGGCGGATGGGCTGCTCATAAGCGCATCGATCAGGGAACCTTCACGCGACTAATCGAGGCTGTCGCAGAATACATGAACGATGACGATGTTGTGGATAGAGTTGAATGCGTTCGAGACAGCTACATTGATCTCGAATCTGGTAACAAGGTGGCATGGAGGGGCGATCTAGATCAGCTTATCGATTATCGTATCATGGTGGCTATTTCTAAATGGCTGATGGTGAGCGCGGAGCCTGAACGCAACGCTTTAACTCAACAGCCGAAGAAGCTGCCGAGTATTACGACCGATCTACAGAGTGGGCAAGATTTCTGCGACCACATCGGAGATGATCTTATCTTCTGTGACGACGAAGAACGATTTTATCAGCGACTGAATGATGTCTATGAACCTGCTTCCCTGGCATCCGTCAAGGGAACTGTCATGGATTATGTGAAGTCATTCGATGCTGATGTGACGAACTACGAAGAGGCTAAGAAACTCAAATCAGCGCAGTCAATTGCTCGGATCAATGCTATCGTAGATGTATCGAGGTCGAACCTTCGTATCTCGTCGTCTCAGTTCAACACCGATCCGTACTTCGTAGGCTGTGGAAATGGTGTCCTCGATCTGAGGGCTGGTAAGCTGGTGGAGCCTTCCTGTATCATCACGCGCCGCCTTGGAACCAACTATGATAGTCAAGCTAGATGCCCGTTGTTTGTCGAGTTTTTAAGGCAAGTATTCGACGCAGATAAAGAGAAGATCGACTTTATCAGGAGGGCAGTTGGGTATACGTTGACTGGAAGCACTGCTGGTCAATGCATGTTCGTAGCTATCGGATCGGGGGCGAATGGTAAGTCAACGTTCCTCAAGATTATCCAAGAGTTGATGGGCGACTATGGCACTTCTATCCCGTCGAACTCGTTGATGGCGTCGAAGTTCGGGAGCGACAAGACAGACGATATCGCTTCTCTCAATGGACTGATCGGCCCCCACGCGGTGGTCCAAGTTCTAAGTTAGTGCAGGGTCGGCCTTTGCTCCACGGGTCGCTTGGCCGGCGGAGCCGACCGAGTGAGCGCAGCCGGCCAAGCGGTGAAGGCCGGCACGAACACCTCCGGGGCCGGTGGTCGGTAGCCGAGCGAGGCGTGCGGGCGCACGCTGTTGTAGTGTAGACGCCAACTCTCGATCACGATCTGCGCCTCCTTGAGCGTGTAGAAGATCTCACCGTTCAAAAGCTCGTCCCGTAGTCGTGCGTTGAAGCTCTCGACGTAACCGTTCTCCCATGGCGAGCCGGGTGCGATGTAGGCTGTTCTGGCGCCGACACCGGTGATCCAGGCCTGCACGGACTTGGCGATGAACTCCGGACCGTTGTCCGAGCGGATATGGCTGGGCACGCCGCGCAGGATGAACAGGTCGGACAGCACGTCGATCACGTCCGCCGCCTTCAGCTTGCGTGCGACGCGGATCGCTAGGCACTCCCGCGTGAACTCATCGACCACGTTCAGCATCCGGAACTTGCGGCCCTCGTGCGTGCGGGCTTCGACAAAGTCGTAGGACCAGACGTGATCGCGACGCTCCGCCCGCAATCGCAGGCAGGAACCATCCCCGTCCCAGATGCGGCCGCGCTTGGGCTGCCGAGACGGGACCTTCAGCCCCTCGCGCCGCCAGATCCGTTCGACCCGCTTGTCGTTGACGAACCAGCCCGCCGCCTTCAGCAATGCACCGATCTTCCGGTAGCCGTAGCGCCCGTACTGGCGAGCCAGTTCCACGAGGTCGGCTGTCAGCGCGGCCTCATCCTCTCTTCCCCGCGGCACCTTGCGCTGCGTCGAGCGATGCTGCCCGAGCGCCCGACAGGCGCGGCGCTCGGAGACGTCTAGGACGTTCATGACATGCGCGATGCAGGCGCGTCGGCGCGCGGGGCTGGTCAGTTTCCCCGAGCGGCCTCCTGCAGGATCAGCTTGTCGAGGGTGAGATCCGCAATCGCCTTGCGCAGCCGCTGGTTCTCAACCTCCAGGTCCTTCATCCGTCGAACCTGATCGCTCTTCAGGCCGCCGTACTCCTTGCGCCAGCGGTAGTAGGTCACTTCCGTCACGCCGATGGCCCGGATCGCCTCCGCCACGCTCTGGCCCTGCGAGACCAGAACATCCACCTGCCGCAGCTTGGCGACCACGTCTTCCGGCTTGTGCCGCTTCGTTCCCATCTGTCCGTCCTCATCTGGCTCAAAAGCCATACCTCAGGGCGGACCACTTCAGTGGGGGCGGATCACACTCATCGAACGCTCTCCGTGAACAGACGGTCCCCTAAGCCCTCGATTCGATCATTCCAGGCCAAACGCTTCCGCCACCGTTCGGGGATGCCTGACAGACCAAAGAAGGCGCCTGCAAGCTGACCGCAAACGGCACCAACCGTGTCAGCGTCGTCGCCTAAGTTCACGGCCCGTAGGACGCTTTCCTCGAACGAACCCGAACCCGCCAAAGACCATATGGCGGCTTCCAACGTGTCGATCACATAGCCGGATGAACGGATCGCATCCCGGCGCTTGCCACGCCACGATCCATCAACGATCGCCTGCACGTTCGGGGTATATGGGCCGTAGGATTGGCTCAGAAGGTCCGTGAGCGGCATTCCACTGATCGCGTTGGCAAGGATCATCGCGAGAGCTTCGGAAGCGTCTACGGGCTCTGCGGCAGGGTGAGTCGTTGCCGACTGCCGTCGAGCAGCATCACGGAGCTTGTCAGGGTTGTTCCAGAATCTCAGAACAACCGGCGCGAGTCTCATGATCGAGCCGTTGCCACCGTTGCGGGCATCCGCCGATGCAACATGGATAGCACCTGTTTCGTAGAACGCCCGTAGTGCCGCAGCGGTCGCATTCCCGATATCGAAGCAGTAGCCCTTTACCGAGTTCTCACCATCATGGAACCACCGAAGGAACCGTTCGAGCAGGTCGCGTTCGTCCAAGCCGTCGCACACGATCAGGCTCTCGCCTAACGCCAGCCCCATGGAAGTGTCGTCAGTCCATTCACCCGGCCTCAGATCGAAGGGACCGCCGCCGACCATATCCGTAACGGGATCGAACGTCCCACGGTGCCGAAACTCTACAGTCGTTCCGATAGCGTCGCCAACGGCCAAGCCGACTAGGGCACCCAGGGCACGGTCACGGATCGCGTCCAGAGACGTTGATGGGAGACGTTCAGGAATCGGCCGGGCACAGTGGATGTGACGTTCCTGCTCAACTGTCTCGATAGCGCCTGGGCGGGCCTCACGAACCCTCTGAATGGTATCCTCAGGGTCGGCACCAAGCTCGACCAGAAGCCTCGCTGCGATGGTTCCCGCGCGACCTAGCCCACCTTTACAATGAACGACGACGTTAAAGCCGTTCCGAAGGCGTGACCGGACACCTTCGCCGACCGTCGACCATGCTGCTTCGAACTCGTCAGTGGGGGTCGAAACATCCGGGATCGGCAGGTGCAACCACTCTATACCGTGGCGCCGGCATTCGACCTCGAGTCCCCCAACCTGTAGGGCTTCGATTTCGTGACCTTCGATCAGGGTGACGAGCACGGTAGCTCCCCAATCGCAAATGGCTTTGATATCGGTTGGAAGATCGCGGGACCACGAGCCAGTTACTGAATCCGGCTGATACTTGCCCGGGCAGAATGTAACTCCAATGCTTCCGAAACCGGCGCCAGTAGCAATTCTAGCTATCTGCAAAGGATGGCTAAGGCTGGTTCGCTCTGCATGCCGACCAGGATGATCGAACACTGCAAGAAACGTCTGATGTTTATCTCCAGTCATGTCTGCCTCCGTATCCACAATGACACGGAAGTTTATAATCTCCAAGGTGTGCGCTGCGCCCAGCCATTGGCGCTATAGACTATCATTTTTTCGTGCGTCGTTGTCGCGGAACGTTATATAGCTTAGAGGGCCCGCACTGAGAAGCACGATCCACATAATCATATAAAGATTTACATGCATCAACTCGAGGACAATGTAGAGAGAACACAGCGCAGCAAGGAACGTAAGGACTCTTAGCAGCATTTGCTTTCCGATTTCGACAAGATTTTTCCTGTCAGGAAAACTGCTGCGGCACACGAAAGTTCAACCTGTGGCGACATTTCATCCGCGCCCAACAACTTTAAGATTAAAATCACATTTCCGTGATTCAATCTTTCGCTGTCTGTGCAGATGAACGACGTCCCGACATGTGAAGAAGCATTGAGGCGCCAGACCTCCCAACCATTTAGTCATGCCGACCATCCCCGCCGCTAATTCCCTTATTCGTTCGGCGGCGATGGATGGCTTGCGACCCTTGAACACGCCTTCGGCTTCGGCCTTCGCGATACCTTCCATCTGACACTCACGCCTGGTAGCCGTTGCACCTATAGGAGCCATCGACCGACAGACGTTGATGTTTCGATGGCGACAAGGGTCACGCATGGCGCGAATGCCCATCGCGACACAATCATTCACACACGGATTGGACCTAGGCATCTGACGGCGGTATCGCTTCCAGACGCATTGTGGAGGATCGTATGGCCGAGCATCACAAGAACGCTTCCGTTGGGGTTGCCCGAGCCGTTCTTGAAGGACTTGGAGCGGAAGAGCGTGCGGCCGTCGAGAAGGAAGCCGGCGAGAAGGGCATCGACGCAATTGAGATCGTTCGAAGCTCTCTCGATTCGCTGATTTCCGACACCGAACAATCTGACGGAAAGTCCGTGTTCGTGCGGAGATCAGGCAATTAGTCAGTCACAACCATTCCACTCGAGCCACCAAGGCCGGAAGCTGCACTATGATAGTTGCACTTCCGAGCCGATGATCCGATAGACCTGCATCCGCGAGCATCCGAGAGTCTTTGCGATGGCGGCCGGACCATGACCCTCGGCCTTCATCGCTAGTACCTTTTCTCGATCCAGCCGTCGTGTGCCGCCCCTATAGACGCCCTTCGCCTTTGCGGCCTGAATGCCCTCCCGCTGACGTTCGAGGATGAAGCGGCGTTCCATCTGGCTCACCATCCCAAGAACGGTAAGCACGATCCTCCCGCTTTCACCGCGGGTTGAAACATGTGGATCGAGGACAGTCAGGTAAGCGCCGCGCTGATCCAGTTCGTGGACGATGTTGAGAACGTCGCGCGTATCACGGCCAAGCCTATCAGCGCGGACGACCACCAACTCATCACCATCACGGACGAAGTCGAGGATAGCGGCCAGTTCCGTGCGACCATCCCGCGAAGCCCCTGATACCTTCTCTGATCGGATCGGCTGGCATCCTTCCGCCTTGAGCCGTTCTATCTGAATGTCGAGGGATTGATCCTCCGAACTGCACCGTGCGTATCCGATCCTCGCCAAGCGTCACTCCAAGCTCTAGACCCGGTGACAATGCCGTAACATTGAACGCAAGGCAAGCCTGATGTTACGCTCACGCTTAGGCAGGATCGTAGGTGATGTTACGTCACCTTACGGTGCACTCTGTTGTTATGAATTGGGGAGAGGCTGCCGATACGCAGGCATCTCGCCTAACGCAGGCCAATGAGTTATTCCTTTGAGCCGACGAGACGCGTTGATGATGGTCAGAGCATACGGGCACTTTCGAACGTCAGCTGGTCATCAACCATAGATGTCCGGAATTAGTCAACAATTAATTGTATAGAGTCGAAGATGGTTCATTGGATCAATCCTCAGTTTACTAGGTCAAGAATCAGAGCTGCCGGCAAGCGGATACGCGATAATCAGCATACTGCTGAAGATGTTGCCGTACTCGAAAACTTCCGCGCCTCTCATACATACATAATGAATACATTTAATGCGAATCTACGCTTAAGATCGCGGGGGAAGGACGTTGTGGTCGCACAGCGGTTGAAGCGCAGGCATACGATATTTGATAAACTTAGACGCGAACCGAATATGCAATTACACCTGATGCATGATGTGGCCGGCAGTAGGCTGATTTTCAAAGACCAAGATGGTTTGAACGAGTTTCGAGATTCCTTCCATCGGGCAAAATTCGAGCATCTTTTAAAGACAAGGGATAACGACAGATATAACTATGTACAGAAGCCCAAAGAGACAGGATACCGTGGCATTCATGATGTGTACGAGTATCGGTCCAGTTCTTTGAAGGGTGAAAGGTGGAACGGCTTACAGATTGAAATTCAATACCGGACGCGAGTTCAACACGCTTGGGCTACAGCAGTTGAGGTTGCTGACCTTATCAATACAAGCCGCATTAAGTTCGATGAGGCGGACCAGCACCATAGATCATTTTTTAGACTCGCAAGCGAAATAATGGCTCGGGCCCACGAAGGCGGAGCCTCATGTTTAAGTGATCTTAGTAACGAGAAACTACTCGAGGAGTTTAGGAGGGCCGATAAACGAACCGGGCTCATATTAGCTTTCAGGAATCTACAGGGAACCTCTGGTCATCTCCGACTCAAGATGAATACGATTCTAATATTTGACTTAGATACGTCTAGTGAGCGCCGACCGCTTATGACCGAAACCTTCGATAGCTTGAATCGTGCAATCACCCGCTATGAAGCTCTTGAAAAGGAATTTGCCGGAACAGCAGACATCGTTTTAGTGCGCTCGGCAACACCAGAGGCCATCAGAGATGCGTTCCGGAATTACTTCTCTGACGTGGGAGATTTTTTGAAGTACCTTGATTCAGGCCGAAAAATTCTTGCTCCGCGACGTGCTGCTGCTCAGTGATGCCCGGAGAAGCTCAAAGGGGACCCAAAGACGCATTTTAAGGCCAGGCCCCGAGTCCGAGCTATGGCATAAACTTCCGATAGTGTTCCGAGGACGATCAATCAGGTTCGGTTGGCGGATACACTAAGCTCTAGCACAATATGGTCCATCAGGTCGTTCTTAGCTTCGAATCAACAGTAAAATGATGGTTCGAGTCCTCCTCATCATAACCTCACCTTCTCTTTCAAGTCGTCACGAAGCGTCACAAATCACTGTTTAGGGAGCATAGCCGGTCGATTTACCTGATTGATCCGCCGCCACCGTTGAAGTATGTTAACCTCGTAACATGTTGATCATAAACGTGATTGTGGAGCAGGATGGTTGCCTACCTTTCGAGGAAGCTACATTTGGCGTCCCTCCGAAGGCAACAGTCGAGATATTGATGCAGCCTCAAATTGAAACAACAAATGATGAGTCCTCCTTCCAAGCTCAGCAGTTGTTTCTCCATTCCAATAACATGCATCGAAATGTCGCTTGCGATTATCGAGATACGGGTTGTCTGCGGGCCTGCGAACAGAGCGCAATGAATATCATAATGACGTTGCATTAGGTCCGCTTGACGGATGCACAGCACTCTCACACAATACGGTGCATCAGGTTGTCCTATGCACTGTTGTTTGGATGGTTTTGTTAGAGTTCAATCCTCTCTCGCAGCACCATTCTTCTCAATGACATCGCTGTCGTTTTGTGGAGTGCTCTGAGGTTCTCAGAAACCTGAGCACCCAGCACCGAACCCGTGCACGGGTTTGCGACACGCCGAATCCCCACCGCCGGCGAACTCTTCAAGGCCAAGGCCGTCGCCGACGATCAGGTGAACGCGGCAGTCGACGCGCACCGCGCCGATTCTGGCACCATCACTCACCCGAACGCCGACGGCTACGGTCTCGACCTCGCCGCGGCCGTCGCTGAGCACGGCTGGGCGAGTTCAGTCATAGCCAGTCCCAAGAGCAGTCCAAGCCTGACGCGCGGAGCGATCCTACTCGTACGGGCGCAGAAGGCGTGACCGACCTTGATGCCAAGGTCCGGCATACACCTTCGAGCCCGGCCCTGACTTCTCGCTATCGATCGGCGAAGAGAGCATCGGCTAAGCCTCGTTCTCGCGCGATGGCTGGTAGACACGTCGCGAGAAGATTTCGCCACTTTCACAGCGCGTAGAACGCTTTTGTCCCGCTCCACGTTGAGGAGGGCTCAGCGCCCAAGCCAGTATCTTCGGGAGCCAACGATGACTGAAGCCGAGCGAGAGCACGAGTGGAACCGGGATCGATTGCTGGTCGAGATTGCAGAGGCTGTCGAAAGAATGCTGGAGCTGACACGGCACACGCATCCTTCCGGGTCAATGCTTACGCTCGGCGCAACTCAACAGCAGGATAGGCTGGAAGCGGCTCGAGAACGGTTCGTGGGTTCGATGGAGAAGCAGTAGCAGCCGCGCCAGAGCTGTCCCTTCCACGGGAAGCCTGCGGGCTTGAGAACCGCGCCGTGGCATGAACGCGACGGGTCGGTAAGCCGAAGGCAATCCCGCGTCCCCATGCCGTCGGCCCCACCGTCAGCCGGCCGCCAGGATGTTCTTTCCCGAACTCGCCCCGAGCGCGCTTCCGCCCCAAGCCGCCGAGTGGCGCAAAGCCGTCGGCGCCCTGCGCCCCAACTCCTCGCCATGGCGATATCTCGGCACACTGCCTGAGCGAACACCCACGAGGCCTGCACCGACGTCATTGAACGCGTTCGGCGCCGGGGCCGTAGGTGTGGACCGTGCCACAGGTCTTCGGAGTCCATCCCGAGCACGGCACGTTGCGTGTCGGCTGGTCTGAGGTGAAGACCACTGGCGGGAACCAGGCGATCGGCATCGCGCCGAACCGGATCCTGTTCGGCCATGTGAGCGGATGCCGGAACACGCCCGGCGCACCTGTTGGCGTCCCGACTTGGGAGTTCGCCACGCAAGCGGCCGAACAGTAGGATTGAAGCTGCTAGACACGTCCGGCGACCTTCCAGCTCCGGGCGCGCCAAGCAGGATCCGCTAAATAGCGATCTCGCTATCAGATGCGACGGGTTTTCAGTTCGCGTCGAATGCGGCGTCCTCTTGAGGCGCTGCATTTACCGTCAGGCTGTAAGTGTCGATGGAAGAGACGGGCCGCGCTTCGGTCACCGGCGGCGCCGTGAGCATTGTGATCGTGAAAGCTGCGGCGGCCAGAGCGAATGCTGCTGCGAACGTGAATGCTTTCCTCATGCATGCCTCCCGGCAGGCTGACGCGCCGTTCACTGGAGAGCGAAGGCGTCGTGCATAGAAAAATCCTTACTTTTTGGTCGAGTCAATACAATAATCGCGAATCGACAAATGTTAGAAGGATGATATTCGCATCGCATGACAGATCTCTGGTGGTCGCCAATATTGAGATCACACGCCCATCAGCAAGATATTTTCCGCAACATTTGATTGCGGGCCGGTTCGTAGCGTGCGAGCAGCAAACACCGAAGCTTCGTCGCCGCTGGCGAGGCTGAAAGACGATACGGTCAGCTGTGCGCGACCGGCTATTCATCCACCTGATTCGTGTAGCGCGGCGTGCGCATTTCGAACGTCGTCCAAGGCCGCCGCTGCGGCGCGAGACCCGCCCGCGCCGGCACGACGCTGCCGTGTCCGGAGCGGGCACGGCAGGAGGCCATCGCGCCCACGAGCCACGTCGGGCGCTGGCAATCGACCCGGGCATGCGCGCCTCCTGCTGATCACTCGGTCATTTTGTCTGTGCGATGCAGCTCGTCGGCATCCACCGCGCCCGCGCCGACCTGCTCCTGAGCCGGGACGAGCTCGGTTGCCTCGCTGGCGTGGTCGTCGAGGTCGAGCCTGCGGAAGATCCGGGCCGCGATGCCATCAGCACCGCCGGCCGCCTTGATGACCGCGGGCGGCGCGGTGTCGATGACGTACTGCGTGCCCTTCGCGATGACCGGCACCGCGACGTTGACCAAGAGGGTCTTTCCTCTAGCCGCACCGTTCACTGCTTTGCGGCGGTAGCTGACAGCTCGCTCAAGCCTCATCTCGCCCCGGCGCTGCGACAGGAACACAGCCGCCGAAGGGTAGACCTTGCGGACGGCCCAGGTGATCGAGGCCGCGGTGATCGGCAAGAAGATCGTCACGACTGGATCGCGCAGCGACACGGCCAGCGCGACGAGCCAGTCGCCCCAGGCCAGGATGATGGCCTTATGGCCGACGATAGCGACCTCGATGGCAAGAGCGGGAGATGTAACCCAGGCAAGCGCCCGCGCCGCGAGCTGACGCACTTAGATCATGGTGGTGATCCTGATGGTGGCATGCGCGGCGGGCCCGGACGGCTCGGGATCGAAAAATTTGCGACAGGTGCCGAGAAAAGCTTGAGCGCCGAGCGAATGCAGGGCATGGAGCCTGACCGCCGCGTCGATCTCGTCTGACCAGCGTGTACGACCGCTGCGCTGACTTCGTCTGGCCAGCGGTCGGCAAATTGCCTCTGTATCAGCCCAGTCCAAAAGACCAGTCAGGTCACATCCTCCCGCGCAGGAAGCGTGTACGAGGGTGACTCAGCGTCAGGGACGGTTATTGAACGCGATGACCGGCGACGTTTCCGCCCGTTCTTGGCGGATCGCGATCGTCAATACGGAGCCAGAACTGCGCGGCGCTGCCGGATCGTAGCATCGGTCGCGCCGGTTCCGTTTCGAATGGCGACGAACTCGGCGAGCAAGCGGCGACTGATCTGGTCAAAAGGAACCTCTCTGAGGAGGTGATGAATTGCTCACGCGTTGCAGCGGCCGTCTTCGATCGCCCGGTCTTCGAATGCGGCTCAATGAGGAGGCGGTCCAACGCTTCGATCAGAAGATGACCGCGAGGAGTTAGTAAATATTTAGAAACGGCTACGTTTGGCAAGTGCACGCCCGACTGCCCAAAGTAGACCGTCGATGGCCGACCGCAGAGCTGGCCCATCATGCCCTGCAACGTCATCAACTGCACGACGTGCTTGAAGGGCATAGGTCGCGATCTGATCGAGCGGCGGTTCGTTCCGGTTCGGTCGGACGAAGAGCGCGCGATCTTCCACCTGCCCGTTCAGTTTACCTTCGGTGATATCAACGACGATGCCTCGTCCGAGGACTTTTCCAGTTTGGGTGTTGCGCTTGTAGTGCCCCCGAGCCAGCACCCAGCGCACGCCACGCTCGGCGGAGCACACGCGATACTCAACAACGAACAATCCGCCCTGCTCGCAGACGCGATCGATGTTGGTAAAAAACTCGTCTTGGTCAGCAGGGAGGATTGCTTTCGTGTAAGCCGCCAGAGGCAATCCTATTGCGGCCTGCACTGGATCGAGACCGAACAACGCAGCGGTGATGGAGTCAGCAACGGTGCGATCGTTTGCGAAATCCGTTTCCCAAATGCCAACCTGAGACGCAATCAAGGCATCCGGCAGAAATCCAAGCCAGTATCGCTTTGTATCATACGGCATACTGTGACACCCAAGCGACGCTTAAAATATGTAGACGACTAAAGGAAAAACCTCCGGCAGATTCCGTACTGTGCGTTTTGGGCGCAAGGGGAAGTCGTAGGGCATGAGCACGGATTCTCCCTCGCGCTGTAATCAGCTGACTTCCATGACAAATTCGATGCGCCTGCGAGAACTCGCGGATGCGCTTGGCGTTCCAGTAGCTGCGTTCGAGGTTTCGAAAGAGTTTCAGCCCCTCGCTGAAGATACAGACGGCAATCTCTGGTTGTTGATGCTCGACATACAGGGCAAACCCGTCATCCGCCGGATCGGACAAGATTCGAAGCAGAACTTGATGGAAGAACGAGTTTCAGTCTTCCTGCAACGCGATGACGAAAGTTCCGCGCGTGATGCACTCGCCGCTCTCGTCGATCAGCTACTCGTGGCGCATTTTACGGATTGATACCGATTGCTTCCCACCCTCGACCTATCTGCGCATCCGGTATTATCGACGCAACGTTACGCCTCTCGTCTGGTTCGGGGCGACCACCTCGCCAAACTCTGCACCGCGTTCCAGGCAAACCATCCGGGCAGGGACTTCGCGATCGTCTTGAACCGTGTCGCCATGATGGACGAGACGACCGTTCATAGAGCAAGTCCAGCTTCGAACGACCTGATTGAACGCAACATCCTCCCGTCAACGTCGCTCATGACTCCGGCCGTGTACGAGAAGATGCGGACACTCCGCGTCCGGACCGGACGGCGTGACCTTGTAAGGCTGCGCCGCGAGGACGTGTCCAAGCAGTCGGCGGGCAGAAATCTCCGCCTCCCTTCGGGCCAGAGGCAAGTTTTCATTCCGTGTGGGCCAAGCCTTGGTCCAGGGCGATTCCCAGGGCATCCGACACGCGCGTCGTCCAACCCAGCCCCATTCCGGGCTGTTCCTATCCGCACTGACCCGTCGATCGACCTGGTTCGCATTATACCCGTTTCCTCGCGGGATGAGTTGGCACGATTCCTCATGTGATGCGTTTTCGTCAAAGCACGCTGAACTTGGACTGCAACGACCCTTCCCTTGGAGGAAGTCGCCGGCACTAAGAAACAACTCAATTCCGACAGAATTTAAGCCGTGCCGGCGATTTACCTACAAACAATTAGATATAATTTTAATTCAAAATGTTTAGCAGAATGAAAATGCGACATGATTATCAACAGAGACGCTTTAGTTATCTATCGGCAAAACTATGAGCTTACTGACTCACTTCGTGTTGGGGCTGTTTGGATAAGGGCGGAGATATCCGTCATCCACCTCGATTTACGCATGCCTCGTTCGACATCGCATGCCGTGATGGGATCGGAGCGGGAGTTCACCCAATGAACTCCTCCGGGACGGGCCTCGACGCTAACCCCGACCGATCAACTGATGTCTCTGCAGCGAAGCGCATCGCGGCGATCCCGACCATGCTCGAGATCGTCTGTCGCTCCACGGGCCTGGGCTTTGCGGCCGTGGCGCAGGTGACGGACGAGACGTGGCTGGCTTGCCAAGTCAGGGATGACGCCGGTTTCGGCCTTCAGGCGGACACCGTGCTTCGGGCGGACGCGATGCCCTGCTGGGAAGTGCGGCGGCATCGACGGCCGGTCGTCATCGACGATGCCGGACCGGATACGGAGATGCTTGGACTTTCGAGTTCCGGGTCTCTCGGCTTTCGCAGCTACATGTCCTTTCCGATCACGATGCCGGATGGGGAGATCTTCGGAACACTTTGCGCCATCGGAAGGGAGCCCGCCGCTCTGGATCGCCCGGAGATCACGGGCCTGTTCCAGCAATTCTCCGAACTGATCGGGCATCTCCTCGACGCGCAGCGGCAGCCCCCAGTCCCTCGCCCTCGGCTTGAGGAGGCGGAGTTCGCATCTTGGGAGCGGAACGAGCCGTTGAGGGCTCTGATCGAGCATCTGCCGGTCGGGGCTGGGCTGTTCGGGTCCGACGGTCAGGCCCTCGTCGCAAATGCCATTCTGCAGCCTCTTCTGTCACAGGGCCGCGTGCCCGGTGCCGATCCCGATGCGGCCCCGCATTGGACCGGCTATGCGGGCGACGGCACCGTCCTCGATCCGCGCGATCATCCGTTTGCACGGGCCTTGCGTGGTGATCGCGTCCCACGCACGCGCTTCCATCACCGCGGGGATGACGGAACCGGGCGGTGGACACGGATCAGCGGGGTGCCTCTACGGGGGACGACCGACAACGCACGCACCCGGAACGGAAAGGAGCCGGCCGTACTCCTCTTCGTCGAGGAAGAGCGCGAGGCGGAAGAAACCCGGCGCGCGAGCGACGAGCGCTTCCGGCGGTTTGCCGAACATTCGACCAACGTCTTGTGGCTCGCCGACTTGGAGAGCCGCCGACTGACTTACCTCAATCATGCCCTCCGGCGTGTCTGGGGCGTCGCCCCGGAGCGGCTGCCCTCCCTCGAAAGCTGGCTTGAAACGATCCATTCGGACGACCGCGACAGCGTTGAGCGCACGCTCGAACGGGTCTGGGATGGTGAGGCCGTCGTCCAGGAGTACCGCATCCTGCGCCCGTCGGACGGCGCTGTGAGGCGGATCCGTGAGACAGTCTTTCCGATCGCCAGGGAGGATGGCCGCGTTCGCCAACTGGGCGGCATCGCCGAAGATGTCGCGGGTCACACCGGCGCACGGATCTACCTCGTGGACGAGGATGCGGCCGCGCGACGGGCGCTGCTTGGGCTGCTGCAACGCGCTGGCTACGAGGTGCAGGTCTTCGCGAAGGCCGCAGCGCTGGCGGAGGTCGCAAGCGCCCTGCAGCCGGGTTGCGTCATTCTCGACATCGAGACCGCCGGACCGGAGAGCCTCACGGTGGCGAAAGCGCTCAGGGCCGGCCGGCTTGCCCTGCCGGTGCTCGTGATCGGGCGCAGCCAGGGCGATGTCGGCTTCGGTGTGCGCGCCATGAAGGCCGGCGCCGTCGATTACCTTGAAAAGCCGTGCGAGCCGGCAGTGCTCCTCACCGCCGTCTCGACCGCGTTGGCCGAACTGCGCACCGACACCGAGCGCAGCCACGCACATGACGACGCCAAGCTTCGCATCGCGGCCCTTTCGCCCCGAGAACGGGAAGTTCTGGAGGGATTGCTGGCAGGCGGCACGAACAAGTCGATCGGCCGGGCACTCGGCCTCAGTCCGCGCACCGTGGAGATCCACCGAGCCCGCGTGATGGAAGCGCTCGGGGCGCGCACCCTGCCGGAGGCGGTGCTGACGGCGGCCAGGGCCGGGGTACAGCCCACCGAAAGTCAATGAGGGGCGAGGGGAGGGACGAGGGAGAGACGCCGCTTCGGAGCAGAATGCGTCAGGCGGTGAGTTTGTCGATGGCGGAGGGCCGCAGCGGGACCGCGGCCGGCTCCAGATAAGACGCATCGTATTCGGCCAGCAGCCTGAGCCCCTCGGGCTTCAGGATCGTGAGCCTACGGCCGGAGAGCTCGATCAGGCCGTCGCGACGCAGCTTCTGCAGGACGCGATTGATGTGAACGCACGACATGCCGAGTGTGTCGGCGAGATCGGCCTGCGTGATGGGGAAGCTGTACTGATTACCGGGGGCGAGACCGGCCGTCCGCAGGCGCAGCAGCATCTCGCAGAGGAAGTGCGCCAGCCGCTCGGGGCCGGACCGGGAGCCGAGATTGGTGATCCATTCGCGCAGGGTCGCCGCCTCGGTGAGCCGAACCATCTGCAGGGCGCGGGCGATCCGCGGACGTCGCCCGATGAGATCTTCGTAGTCGGCACGCGGAATGAAAGCGAGTTGGCAGGCGGTCAGCGTTCCGACCGCGCAGTCCAGCGGCAGGCGGAAATCGAGATCGAGTTCGAACAGGTCCCCCGGTAGAAGGTAGGCCGTGATCTGCCGACGCCCATTCGTCAGGAACTTGTAGCGGCAGGCAAAGCCATCGAGCACCAGGATGGCGCTCTCCGGAACGTCGGACTGGTGCAAGAGTGGCGTCTGTGCCGCGAAGCGGCGGCCGTTTGCGGCCCATCCTTCCAGGTCCAGCAAATCGCCAGGGGTCAGATCCACATAGGTCGCAAGCTTGCGCGCCAAGGGATCACGCAACGGCTGCTCCATCCGCGCGCTCTGGGCCGTCTCCGAAAAGACAGGTCCGAAGGCTTGAGACGCGACCGTCCCCACCTCGTCAAGTGGCGCTCGACCGGATGCGGCCACGAGCGGCGAGGTCATGAGGCAATCCGATCGCTTCTGCCGCATTTGGTTCTGGTACTCAGCCTGACTAGTTCGCCACCCATGCGACATTCCGCGCATGGCCGCATCTGTTTCCTACCTAAGGTAGTTACCGAAGCAAGCGGGTTGCAGGCCTTTTCCGATCTAAAACGCTCGCGTCACTTTCTATGGCACCGAGCGGGGCAAGATCTCAGTGGCGGGCCGCGATAGCGTCAAACGCGCGGGCACGATAACTTAAGTGGATCTCGGGCAGCCGTGCCGTGCCCGGCTCGCGTCGTCGCGGTTTGTAGAGCCGACCCGACGGCGCTCGTGGCGCAAGCACCTATCGACAGCCTACGAGATTCGGCACGACGATGGTTTCTACCGGCTACAATCCGGCTCTCGTGGCGCTGTCCCTCGCCATCGCCGTGCTCGCCTCCTACACGGCGCTTGATCTCGGCGGCCGCGTGCGGGCCGCCGCATCCGGACTCGGCTGGGCTTGGCTTCTGGGTGCCGCCCTGGCGATGGGGGGCGGCATCTGGTCGATGCACTTCGTTGGGATGCTTGCCTTCGAGATGGGCCTGCCCGCCGCCTACGACCTCGGCCACACCCTCCTGTCCCTGCTCATCGCCATTGGGACGACCGGCGCGGCCTTGGCCTGGGTCGGCCGTCGGCGGGCCGGTCGTTGGGACGTCCTCGTCGCGGGTCCCGTGATGGGGATCGGCGTGGCGGCGATGCACTATACCGGGATGGCCGCGATGCGGATGCCCGGCCATCTCGCTTACAGCGTGCCGGTCGTCGCGCTCTCGGTCGGGATCGCCATCACCGCGGCGACCATCGCCCTGTGGCTGACCTTTCGGCCGACGAGCGTCTGGCAGCGCTTCGCCGCCGCCCTGATCATGGGCGTGGCCGTGGCCGGGATGCACTATACCGGCATGGCGGCCGCGACGATCACCGCCGAGGAGGCCGGCGGCCATTCCGCCCATCTCGCCGCGACGAGCGTGGATCAGCAGAATCTCGCCCTCTACGTCGCCGGGGTGACCTTCGTGATCCTGTTCCTCGCGATGCTCGCCTCCGCTTTCGATCAGCAGCGGATCCAGGGCGAGCTGCGGGCGAGCGAGGAGCGTTTCCGGGCCGCCGTGCAGGCCGTGCGCGGCGTGTTGTGGACCAACGACCCGCAGGGGCGGATGACAGGCGAACAGCCCGGCTGGACCGCCCTCACGGGACAAACTCGCGCCGAGTACGAAGGCTTCGGCTGGGCCGACGCCGTGCATCTAGAGGACCGGCATGCGAGCGTCGAGGCTTGGAATGCGACCGTCGCCGCCCGCAGCACCTTCCTGCACGAGCATCGGGTGCGCGCCCGGGACGGCCTGTGGCGACATTTCTCGATCCGCGCGATCCCCGTGCTCGACCCGCACGGCGCCATCCGCGAATGGGTCGGCGTCCATACCGACATCACGGAGCAGCGCGAGGCCGAAGCCGAATTGCGGGAGTCGAACGAGGAGATCCAGCGCTACGCCTACATCGTCAGCCACGACCTGCGCGCGCCGCTCGTCAACGTCATGGGTTTCACGAGCGAGTTGGAGGCGGTCCGCCAGGAATTGCTGATGGTGCTGCGCGACCATCCGCAGGGGGCGCGGATCGATGAGGACATCACCGAGGCGCTGAGCTTCATCCAGGCGGCGATCGTCAAGATGGAGCGCTTGATCGCAGCCATCCTGAAGCTCTCACGAGAGGGGCGGCGCCGGTTCAGCCCGGAGCCGCTCGCGATGACGCCCGTCATCCGCGGCATCGCCGACGCGCAGCGTCATCAGGCCGGGCGCAAGGGTGTGACGGTGACGGTGGCCGACGATCTTCCCTCGATCGTCGCCGACCGGCTCGCCGTGGAGCAGGTCTTCGGCAACCTGATCGACAACGCTCTCAAATATCTCGATCCGGCCCGTCCCGGAACGATCGAGGTCACGGCCCGGCCTGCACCCGGCAACCGGATCCGTTTTGACGTCTCCGATACCGGGCGAGGTATCGCACCGCAGGATCATGGCCGCATCTTCGAGCTGTTCCGGCGGTCCGGCACGCAGGATCAGCCGGGGGAGGGGATCGGGCTCGCCAGCGTGAAAGCATTGGTGCGCGCGCTCGGCGGCCGGATCGAGGTTTCGTCACAACCCGGTGTCGGCACAACCTTTATCGTGACGCTGCCGCGCGAGCCGGTTACAGGCCGAGGCGGGGCCGCGACAATCGATCCTCCCGATACGATGACCCTGGCCGCGGAGTAGCGATGCAGCCCCCTTTTCATACCGTCAGCATCGTGATGATCGAGGATGACGAGGGTCACGCCCGGCTGATCGAGCGCAACATCCGGCGCGCGGGGGTCAACAACGAGATTCTGCCGTTTCGCGACGGGACCTCGGCCCTCGAATTCCTGTTCGGGGCCGACGGCACCGGCGAGGTGAGCGGGCGGCGCCACCTCCTGATCCTGCTCGATCTCAACTTGCCCGACATGACCGGCATCGACATCCTGGAGCAGATCAAGGCCAATCCGCACACCAAGCGTTCGCCGGTCGTCGTCCTCACGACCACCGACGACAGCCGCGAGATCCAGCGCTGCTACGATCTCGGGGCGAACGTCTACATCACCAAACCCGTGAACTACGAGGGCTTCTCCAACGCCATCCGTCAGCTCGGGCTGTTCTTCTCGGTCATTCAGGTTCCCGAGAACTCATGAGCGACGCGCCCCCCGCCTCCTGCCGCATCCTCTACATCGACGACGATCCCGGCCTCGGGCGCCTCGTTCAGCGCTCGCTCCAGGCCCGGGGGCACCATGTCGAACTGGCATCGAGCGGCACGGACGGGCTGGCGCGGGCGCAGGCCGGCGAGATCGACCTCATCGCCCTCGACCATCACATGCCGGACCGGACCGGGCTCGAATTGCTGCCGCTGCTCCGGGCCCTGCCGGACGCGCCGCCGGTGATCTACGTGACCGGCTCCGAGGATAGCCGTGTGGCGGTCGCGGCCCTCAAAGCGGGGGCGGTCGATTACGTCTGGAAGGACGTGCAGGGCCAGTTCCGGGAATTGCTCGGCGAGGCGGTCGATACCGCCCTGCGTCAGGAGGCGCTGCGGCGCGACAAGGAACGGGCGGAAGCCGCCGTCCGCGAGGCGCGCGACCGGGCGGAGCTGCTGCTGCGCGAGGTGAACCACCGCGTCGCGAACTCCCTCACCCTGGTCGCAGCGCTCGCCCGGATGCAGACCAACGCGGTGACGGACCCGGCGGCCAAGGACGCGCTGGAAGAGATGCAGGCCCGCATCTCGGCCATCGCCGGCATCCACCGCCGGCTCTACACGTCGGAGGATGTCGAGGCCGTGGAGCTCGATGCCTACCTGACCGGGCTCGTCGAGGAGCTGCAGCTCGCGATGAAGGCGTCGGGGCGCGACCATGCCATCCGCCTGCGCGCGGAGCCGATCCGGCTGGCCACCGACAAGGCGGTCTCGCTCGGCGTCGTGGTGACCGAACTCGTCACCAACGCCTACAAGTATGCCTATCCCGCCGAGACACAGGGCGAGATCCGCGTTCAGGTGATGCGCGAGAGCCCCGACACGCTCTCGCTCGCCGTAGAGGATGACGGGATCGGCTGGACAGGGGAGGGGGAGGCCAAGGGCACCGGCCTCGGTTCGCGCATCATCCGGGCCATGGCCTCCAACCTGCGCTCGGTGCTGACCTACGTTCCCGGCTCAAGCGGAACCCGCGCCGTCTTGTCGTTCCAAGCCTGACCCGGAGTGATGGCCCTGGAAGCGGCGCCTGTAGCGCAAGGTTGCAGGGCACTTTCTCGATTCAATGGATGAACCCCGCCCGACGAAGCCGGTTACCCGCTCAACAGGTCTCCTGCCTGTTTCTCCGAGACTTCGACCCGCCCGGCTCGGCCGGCGCGGGCTTTTTTGTGAGGTTTCGCGATCCGAAACGAAGAGTCCGGCTTCAGGGAAACCCGGCCGTTCAGAATCGGCGGCAGCGAACCGCGTCGTCGGCCGGCGAGGCGTGTACGACCTGCCCGCCCGCCGCCTCGCAGGTCGAGCGGAACGAACGCTCGGAGCGATGGAAGCCCCAGATGGCGACCATCGGCGCGACCATGATGAATACGGTCATGCCCATGATGAAGGCGGGAAACCAATCCGGCATCCGCGGAGGCGATGGTGGCTCCGGCCGGATCGGCGGCATCGGTGCCAGGAAGGCCAGGAGCGGGAGCACGTCCAAAACGCTCATGGTTCGGGCTCATTCGCTGGGGTGGCTCACGCCGTGGGAGAGCCACGGTTTCCGGATCGATCGAGGTTAACCAGCCGCAGCCGCGTCGGATCACCGCCAAACGCAATCCGGGCGATGCGTCGCAGCGACTGAATGAACGGAAGTAAGGTGGTGATCATGGCACCGGCACAGGTTCGGTCAACCGGTTGACCGACAAAAGATAGGCGACGAGATCCGCCTGCTCCTCGCCTGAAACTCCGGCCTCGGTATCGGCCCAGTAGGCGTGCCCCTCGCCCGTGACGCGCGCGGTGCGTGCCTTCGGTGAGGCCTTGTTCGCCGAAACGACCTTTGCGCGGAAGTTGCGATCGACCAGCGCCCGCAAGCTGTTGGCCGGATCGGGCGGGATGCCAGCATCGAGCGTGCCCGGAACACCGAGTTGTGCGTCGGCGTCGGCACCGACTGCGACGCCGGAATCGTGGAGATAGGGCGCGCTCCAGGCCAGACCGACGAGGTTCGGCACCTTGTAGCCGCCCCCGGTGCCGGCATGGGCCCAGGCAAGCTGCACCTGCTTGAGCGCGTCGCCCTCCAGGGGGATCGGCACGAGCTTGGGATTGGGGGGAAGTGGGAAGGGCGTGTCGGTGGCAAAGATCGCCGGCGGGGCGAGGCGCGCTTCCATCCGGACGGTCGAGTGCGCGCGGCTCGGCTGCGTGCCGATCTCGTCCACAGGGATAACCCGATGGTTGGTGAGCGCAGGCCCGGAATGGCAACCGGCGCAGCCAGCGCGCTCGAACACCGCCCGGCCGCTATTCACCCGCTCGGCATCGAGGGAAGGCTCGGGCGCGCGCAACAGGTTCTGGAAAGCCGACATCGCATTGTTGGCGTAGTTGGCCAGCTCCCCGGGGACCGAGGCCAGCAGGCCGTTATCGGTCATGTAGTTGGTGGCGGGGAACGACGGCAGCACGGCGTAGCTGTTGAGGCCTGGCGTCCCCGGCGTCGGGTCAGCCGCCTCCAGTACATCCGTCGGGCGCTTACCCGATGCCGGATCGTAGCGCAGGGATGCGACCGCCGCGCCCTGCAGAACCGTGCCGAGATAGACCTGCGGATCCAGCCCGAACAGCGTCTTGGCAGCTTTCGTTTGCTGGGTTGTGTCGGAATTGGCCGCGTGGACGTTGTTGTTCAGCGCCGACAGCCCTTTGAATGGTCCGATCCCGGCACGCCCGCTCCAGCTATAGGGCTCGCCGTAGGCCGAGAAACTCGACGGGATCGAGGTCGGATTGGTCTCGCGGTCGGCGGAAGAATCAAAGCTGCCGGCGGGCCAGCTCGCGACCTCTACCTTGGCCGCGGCCTCGAACCGGGCGGGATCGGGGAGGGCGCTCTTCGCACCGTCCTCGGTTGTGACGCTGCGGGCCGGATCACCCGGATGGGCGGACGGGTCGGCGCTGCCATGCATGAAGTAGGCGGTCGCGTTGCTGGCGAGCGCCATCAGCAGACCGGCATTGAGATCGGTGTTGGGCGCGCCCTCCACCACCTTGCCCGATTGCGGATCGACCGCCGTGTGACAGAGCGCGCAGGTGATGCCCATGCGCAGATGTCCGCGGTCGTAGAAGGTACGGATGCCGAGGATGAAGGGGGAGCCGCGCGGCACGTCGAGGCCGGTCGGGACGAGTTCGCCCGTCTTCCAGACCCGATCGCCCACGGTGACGTCGCGGGCCATGCGGACCTTCAGGTTGGTGGTACCGGCGCCGCCGAGCATGAGGATGGCGCGCGCCACCTCAAAGGGCGTCAGCCCCCCGTCCAGCATGCCCATCACGTCGGAGAGAAACACCTCGTTGCCGAACGTCTCGCGATAGAACGCCTCGCGACCCCGTCTCACCAGCGCGTCGTCGATCGCCACGGCGCCGCTCTCCGGCGACAGGGCAGTGCGTCCCTCCGGTGTGGCTTTCAGCCGCTCCGCCTCGTCCCGTGCGATGCGGCGACCGAGGACGTCGAAGGCGGTCTCGATCGGGGAGCGGTCGGGATTGAGAAGGTCGCCTGCCTCCGGCATCGGCGCGTAACTGAAGCGGGCCAGGGAGCCGGCGACGAGAACGGTGCCGATGGCGGCCGCGGAAATCACAATTACCCGAAGTGGCCGACCCATTACGATGCACGATCCCCCTCACGACACGGTCGCGAAACTGCGCAGTTTCAACCGTGATCGCCGCCGCTCGTTCGACGCGACTGGAAAAAAAGAACGTGAGGCTGGCTTTCACAAGGGTTCGACCGCGAGCGCCGTTGGATTTGGACCGCCTGCCTATTCGTCTGTACGCCGATACGCTCTTTCGAGCCCTGATAATCTATGTTGGCGCAGGGGACGGCAAATCGCGAGACAAGTCCGGCGTTGGGGCACGAACCCACGCGCGCGTCCGTGACCAGCCACAGGACCTGATGCCAAAGACGACCCTCGACGACCTCGCCTTGCACCCCGATGACGAGGTGCCGACGCTCCCTGCTGCTGTCCAGCAACGCCTCGGAGCGCTTCTCGCCGATGCCTATGCGCAGATGCCGGGAAATCCGGGTGTCGAAGCCGGTCGCTTCGACGCCTTGCTGGCCAGGCTGGAGACCGTCCTGGTCGCCCAGGAAGGGAAGGACGAGGAATCGTTCCGGTCCGCCATCATCGAGATGACGCCGCGCCTCTACAACTTCGCCATGTCGCTGACGAAGAACCCGTCGGCCGCCGACGACCTCGTGCAGGATACGTTCCTGCGGGCGTGGCGCAGCCGCGCGCGCTTCACCGTCGGCACCAATCTCGGCGCGTGGCTGTTCACGATCATGCGCAACGCCTTCTACTCGCGCCACCGCAAGGAGGTGCGCGAGGTCGCCGACAGCGATGGCGATTACGCCGAGCGCCTCGCCGCGGCACCCGAGCAGTCGGGCCATGTCGATCTGATGGATGCGCAGACCGCGCTCGCCAAGCTTCCCCTCCCGATGCGGCAGGCGTTGATCCTCGTGGCGATCGAGAACCTCAGCTACGAGGAGGCGGCCACCGTCATGAATTGCCGCATCGGCACGGTGAAGAGCCGGGTCTGGCGTGCCCGGGAGCAGCTCGCGCAGATCCTCGGCTACAGCGCCGCCGATGTCGGCTCCGACAGCATGACGCTCTCCGCCGTCAGCGGCTCGACCTGGATGGCCTAAAGCGCGGCCCGACGAAGCGGCCACCGCTTCGTCAGAAATGCGCGTCAATACAACGACCGAGGGGCGCCGACCTGAGGCAATCAGGTTGGTTATAGCCCCTCAGGGTCGAAGGCGCCGAGCGCGGCTCGGCGCCGTGCCCGGTCACGCGCTCATCTGCATCTGCAGTAGCGGCAGGCGGGACGTCCGGGCGAGGCCGAACTCCTTCAGCGATACGACCTCGACCAGCGCGTCCTTGCGGGCGATCACGACGCTGTTGTCCGGCACCGGGGTCCAGGTTGCGTGCTCCTTGTCCAAGGGCTCCGAGACCACCACCACGCCATCCGCCGACTGGCGGTAATACATGCTGTTGGCCGCATCGTTGGCGGCGTAGCGGAAGGCGTAGAGGTCGCGTCCATCGGCGAGCGCCGCGGTGAAGCGGAACGGGTGCCCGCCCTCGATGCCGCCGACCAATTCCGTCACCGCCGCGAGCGC
This sequence comes from Methylorubrum sp. GM97, assembly GCF_024347855.1. Classification (NCBI taxonomy): domain Bacteria; kingdom Pseudomonadati; phylum Pseudomonadota; class Alphaproteobacteria; order Hyphomicrobiales; family Methylobacteriaceae; genus Methylorubrum; species Methylorubrum sp. GM97. The sequence continues at coordinate 5,445,930 of NZ_AP025942.1, read as the reverse complement.
CCGCGTCGTGGCGGTGATCGGGTCGCGCTTCACCTCCGAGGCCATCAAACCCTGGCCGAGAATCGCCAGGAACAGCGCCTCGGAATCGGTCGTGCCGTTGCGCGAGGGATAGAGTTCGTCGGGAATCAGCGCCTCGATCGGTCGGCGCAGCCGCGCCCAGTCGCCGATATAGCCGTTATGCATGAACAGCCACGGCCCGCAGGCGAAGGGGTGGCAGTTCGGCCGGGTGATCGGCGTGCCGGTCGCCGCCCGCACATGAGCGAAGAACAGGTGCGAGTGCAGGTGGCGGCAGATGTAGCGCAGGTTCTCGTCGGACCATGCCGGCTGCACCTCGCGGAAGCGGCCGGGTTCGGGGTGGTCGCCGTACCAGCCGAGGCCGAAACCGTCGCCATTGGTGCTCGCAGTCGATTCGAGCGCCTTGATGCTCTGCGAGACCAGCGAATGCGCCGGCTCGGTCACGTAATGCTCGAGCGGGATCGTGCGGCCTCGATAAGCGATCCAGCGACACATCGTTTGGGGTCTCCCGCAGCGTTCCAGCGCAGTGCGCATCGGCCAAGATCGTGGAGAATCCAAGATCGCGGACGATCAATGTCACTGTGAGCGATGCCGCCCGCTCCGGCGAATTTCGGCGCGGCGGTTCATGCGGGCAACGCAGGAGTGGCGGATCAGATGCCGTGCGATTGCAGCCACGCTTCGAGCAGCGCGACCTGCCAGAGCTTGGAATTGCCCTTCGGCGTCAGCGTTCCGTCGGGATCGGCGAGCAGGCGATCGACGTACGTCCGGTTGAAGATACCGCGCTCGCGGGCGGCCGGACGGTCGAGAACGTCGCGCACGAACTCCATGAACGGCCCGCGGATGTGCTTCAGGGCCGGGACCGGAAAATAGCCCTTCGGCCGGTCGATCACCTCGGCCGGCACCACCGCGCGGGCGGCCTCCTTGAGGATGTACTTGCCGCCGTCGCGCACCTTCAGTTCGGCGGGGATGCGGGCGGCGAGCTCGACCAGTTCGTGATCGAGGAACGGGACGCGCGCCTCAAGCCCCCAGGCCATGGTCATGTTGTCGACCCGCTTGACCGGATCGTCCACGAGCATGATCCGCTGATCGAGGTCGAGGGTCTTGTCGATGGCGCTCGCGCTCTGCGAGTCGGCAAAGAAGCGGGCGATGAAGTCGCGGCTGTAGTCCTCGTCCACGAAATCGGGTGTGAGCGCTTCGCGCATCTCCGCGTGGTCGCGATCGAAATAGGCGTTCGCGTAATCCGTCGTTGGGTCGGTCGATCCCATCAGCTTCGGATACCAATGGTAGCCGCCGAACACCTCGTCGGCGCCCTGACCGCTCTGGATCACCTTCACGTGTTTGGCGACTTCCTGCGACAGCAGAAGGAAGGCCACCGCGTCGTGGCTCATCTGCGGCTCGGCCATGGCATGGATCGCCGCCGGCAGGGCCTCCAGCGTGCGCGAGCCGTCCACGATGAGCTTGGCGTGGTCGGTCTCGAACCGCTCGGCGATGATGTCCGAGTACTTGAACTCGTCGCCCTCGACGCCGTTCACCGCGTCGAAGCCAACCGAAAAGGTCTTGAGGCCGCTCTGACCGCTCTTGGCCAGCAGGGCGACGATCACCGAGGAATCGAGACCGCCCGACAGCAGCACGCCGGTGGGCACGTCGGCAATCTGACGGCGCGCGACCGCCCTGGTGAGCGAGTCGAGCACCGCCGCGCGCCAATCCGCCTCGGTCCTGTGGCGGTCCTCCTCGCGCGGACCGACCACAAGCGACCAGTAGGTCTCTTCGCGTCGCGAGCCATCGGGCTCGAACGTCAGCGTCGTGGCCGGGTGGACCTTCCGCACGCCCTTGAGGATCGTCAGCGGCGCCGGCACGCCCGCGTGCCAGCTCATGTAGTGGTGGAGCGCCACCTTATCGATCGTGGTGTCGACATCGCCCGCTGCGAGCAGGGCCGGCAGCGAGGAAGCGAAGCGGAAGCGCTTGCCGGTCTCGGCGTAGTAGAGTGGCTTGATGCCGAGCCGGTCGCGGGCGAGCGTGACCCGGCCCGTATCGCGTTCGTGGACGGCGAAGACGAACATGCCGAGGAAGCGCTTCACGCAGTCCCGACCCCAGGCGTGGAACGCCTTGAGCACCACCTCGGTGTCGCTGGTCGAGAAGAAGCGGTAGCCCTTGGCGACGAGCTCCTCGCGCAGGTCCTTGTAGTTGTAGATGCAGCCGTTGAAGACGACCGAAAGCCCGAGCTCGGCATCGACCATCGGCTGCTGGCCGGCTTCCGACAGATCGATGATCTTCAGACGGCAATGGCCGAACAGGACGCCGCCCTGGCCATGGAGCCCGCCCGCATCAGGACCGCGGGGGCGCAGAACCTCCATCATCGCCCGCACGGCGTTCGGATCGGCTATCCCGCCGAAGTTGATCTCTCCGCAGATCCCGCACATCGCCGCCAGCCGCCCTCGTCTCGTCCTCGGTCATTGAACCTGAGCGACAGAACCGAGTCGCGCCCGGCGCGTTCCATGCCGCCCGCGAAACCCTCACCTTTGTTCGATTCCACACGGTGAGGTCGCTTCGGGTGTCGTAGCCAAGCGATTCCCGCGCCACGTGCGATGCCCCCGTCGGCAGCCGGCCAACGAAGGGATCACCGTCGGACCGCGTGCCGAAAGCTCAGGCCGGCAGCGCTAGTCCCTCGCGGGCGAAGACGGCGCGCACCGCGGGGCGCTCGGCCATGCGGCGCGCATGCGCGGTCCAGGCCGGGAAGAGCGCGGGCATATCGAAGCCGATCGTCGGGCCGCGGGCCCAGACCCAGAACACCAGGAGATAGGCATCGACGACGCTATAGCGCTCGCCGAGCGCCCAGCCGCCGTTGGAAAGCCGCACCTCGGTCATGGTGCAGAGATCGCCGAACGTGTCGGCCCCCTTCGCCCGGATCTCCGGGAAGGCGGCCTCGTCGGCGCTGTAGCGCTCGGGCCGGCGGACATGGGCGTAGGCGATGTGATGCCCGGTCGAGAGCCACGCCACCCACTCGTCGGCCACCGCCTGCCCGCGCAGATCCTCCGGCAGCAAGCCGGCCTCCGGATGGGAGCGGGCGAGGTGGCGCAGGATCGCGGCGTTCTCGGTGAGCACCCAGCCCTCCTCGTAGAGGGCCGGTACGCGTCCGCGCTCGTTGACCGCGAGATATTCCGGCGCCCGCTGATCGCCCTTGGCGAGGTCGAGGCGAATGGTCTCGTAGGGCGCGCCGATCTCCTCCAGCACGATGTGGGAGGCGAGCGAGCAGGCGCCGGGGGCGTAGTAGAGGGTGCGGGCGGTCATGGGCTTCTTATCGCTGCGGACGACGCCTCCCGAAGAATAGCGCCGTCCGCGGAAACGCCCAGTTACAGCGGCTCCGCGCCGCGCCCCATCGCGGCGATGCCGGTGCGGGAGATCTCCACGAGGCCGATCACGCTGAGCAGGCGGATGAAGCGGTCGATTTCCTCCGTCGAGCCGGTCAGCTCGAACACGAAGGAGTTCAGCGTGGCGTCGAGGGTGCGGGCGCCGAAGGCGGAGGCAAGGCGTAGGGCCTCGCTCCGGTGCTCGCCGGTGCCGGCCACCTTCACGAGGCACAGCTCGCGCTCCAGCGCCTGCCCCTGGAGCGTCAAATCGACGACGCGGTGCACCGGCACGAGGCGGTCGAGCTGCGCCTTGATCTGGTCGATCACGGCGTTGGTGCCGGTGGTGACGATGGTGATGCGCGAGAGGTGGCGCGCCTCTTCCGTCTCGGAGACCGTCAGGCTCTCGATGTTGTAGCCGCGGCCGGAGAACAGGCCGGCGATGCGGGCCAGCGCACCGGGCTCGTTGTCCACGACCACCGCGAGGGTATGGCGGTTGACGCTCTCGATCCGCGTGGGCTCGGGATAGTGGGTGTTCATCGCATTCATTTCGTCGCGTCCCTCAACTTGATCTTCTTACGATCTCACCTGCGCCACCTCAGGTCGGCATTCGAGTGCTGGACCCGCCTGCCGATGGCATGATACCGGCCGCGCCATGGATCGGCGTCAGCGTGTTTTGAATCTCGTCCGGCCGCAGGGCCGAACCGGCGTCGAGCTTGGGCCCCTCACACGCCCGATCCTCCTCAAGAGCGACGGCAACGTCCTCTATGCCGATCATCTCTCGACCGAGGGGCTGCGCCACCAGTACCGCGACCACCCGACCCTCGGCCCCGCCGGCATCGAGGGGATCGTTCCCGTCGATGTCGTGCTCGGCGAAGGCGGGCTGCCGCGGGCGCTCGGATCGCGCGGTCCGGTCGATTACATCGTCGCCTCGCACGTCGTCGAGCACGTTCCCGACTGCATCGGTTGGCTGCGGGAATGCGGAGACGCCCTGAACGAGGGCGGCGTGTTCTGCCTGATGGTGCCGGACAAGCGCTTCACCTTCGACCACTTCCGCACCCCGAGCAGCGTCGGCGCGCTCGTCGCCGCCCATCTGCTGCGGCTGCGCACGCCACCGCCCGAGGCCGTCTACGAACATTTCGCGAGGGCCAGCGAGATCGACGTGCGCGCCACGTGGCGCGGCAAGCCGGCTCCGAACAGGCCGATCGTCGGCGGCCCGCCGGCGGCTCTCGATGCCACCGCGACCGCCATCGCGAGCGGCGTGCACATCGACGTCCACTGCACGGTGTTCACGCCGTACAGCTTCGCCCGCGCCCTCACCGAACTCCTCGCCCTCGACCTGCTCCCGTTCGAATGCGCGGCCCTGGAGCCGACCCGTCCGTACGAGACCGAGTTCTTCGTGCTGCTGCGCAAGCGCAGCGACCTTACCGCTGCGGAGCGCGCCGCCACGGTGCCCGAGTTGGACCCGCGTCGGCACGACGCCCTGCCGCCGCCCGCGGGTTGGCCGAAGCGAACCCGCGCGGCAGCGGGCCGATGGGTCAGGCGCCTCCGCGGACGGAGGCCCTGACCGATCGAAACGGGCGACGCTGGGCATGGCGGTCCGGGCGTTCGCGCGATGCGGGTCCGATCAGACCAGCATCTTGCCCTCGGCTGAGATGACGTCACCGATCTCAACCCCGGTCTCACCGAGATAGTCGGACAGCAGCATCTCGTTGTGTGCCTTGCCCGACGGGATCATCGGGAAGCAGTTTTCCTTCTTGTCGACGATGCAGTCGAAGATGACCGGACCGTCGTAGTCGAGCATCTCCTGGATCGCCGCGTCGAGCTCACCGGGCTTCTCGCAGCGGATGCCCTTGGCGCCGTAGGCCTCGGCCAGCTTCACGAAGTCCGGCAGGCTCTCCGAGTAGCTCTGCGAGTAGCGCGAGCCGTGCAGCAGCTCCTGCCACTGGCGCACCATGCCCATATACTCGTTGTTCAGGATGAAGATCTTGACCGGCAGCCGGTACTGCACCGCCGTCGACATCTCCTGCATGTTCATCAGGATCGAGGCTTCGCCCGCGATGTCGATGACGAGGCCGTCCGGGTTGGCGAGCTGGGTGCCGATCGCTGCCGGCAGGCCGTAGCCCATCGTGCCGAGGCCGCCCGAGGTCATCCAGCGGTTCGGCTCATCGAACTTGAAGTACTGCGCCGCCCACATCTGGTGCTGGCCGACCTCGGTCGTGACGAAGGTCTTGCGATCCTTGCACGCCTCGTAGAGCCGCTGCACTGCGTATTGCGGCTTGATGATCGTGCCCGACGGCCAGTAGGCGAGGCAGTCGCGCGACTTCCAGCGGCTGATCTTGTTGAACCAGTCCTCCATCCGATCCTTGTCGGGCTGCTTCGGCAGCGCACGCCACTGGGCGAGCATCTCCTCCAGCACCGCGGCGCAATCGCCGAGGATGCCGACATCGACCTTCACGACCTTGTTGATCGAGGAGGCGTCGACATCGACGTGGATCTTCTTCGAGAACGGCGCGAAGGCGTCGAGGCGGCCGGTGATGCGGTCGTCGAAGCGTGCGCCGATGTTGATCATCACGTCGCAGTCGTGCATCGCGAGGTTGGCCTCGTAGGTGCCGTGCATGCCCAGCATTCCGAGGAACTTGTCATCGGAAGCCGGGAAGGCACCGAGGCCCATCAGCGTGGACGTGACCGGGAAGCCGGTCTCGGCGACCAGTTCCCGCAGCAGCCGCGAGGCTTCCGGGCCCGAATTGATGACGCCGCCGCCGGTGTAGAAGACCGGGCGCCGCGCGCCGGCCATCAGCTCGACCGCTGCGCGGATCTTGTCGGAATCGCCCTTCACCGGCGGGTTGTAGGTCTTGTGGCCGTCCTGCGCCGGGCGGGAATAGACGCCGCTCGCGAACTGGATGTCTTTCGGCAGGTCGATGACGACCGGGCCGGGGCGCCCATGGCTCGCGACGTAGAACGCCTCGTGCAGGATGCGCGGCAGGTCCTCGATCGATTTGACGAGGTAGTTGTGCTTCGTGCAGTGCCGGGTGATGCCGACCGTGTCGCATTCCTGGAACGCGTCGGAGCCGATCAGGTGCGTCGGAACCTGACCCGTCACCGCGACGAGCGGGATCGAGTCCAGCATCGCGTCGGTGAGGCCGGTGACGATGTTGGTGGCACCGGGGCCGGACGTGACGAGGACGACGCCGACCTTGCCGGACGAACGGGCATAGCCCTCGGCCGCGTGGACCGCACCCTGCTCATGGCGCACCAGCACGTGCTGGATCTTGGTCTCGTTGAAGAGCGCGTCGTAGATCGGCAGCACCGCGCCGCCCGGATAGCCGAACAGGGTATCCACGCCCTGATCCTGGAACGCCCGGATGACCATCTGGGCCCCGGTCATGACCTCGCCGCTCATCGATTCCTCCATCAATCCGTTCTTCGTCTTCCGATCCGCATGCCGGCCCGCTGGATTTCGCGCAATAAAAAAGGGCCCCGAGGGACCCTGCATGCGCCACCGACCGGGCCTGTCAGGCTTGAGATCAAGCCCGCCCCGTCTGTGGCGCTTCCACTACGATAAGAACCGTGCGCATCGTCGATCCGTTCGCCGCTGACCCGCCGAGTTTCGGCGAGCGCCCTGCACGTGACATCCTGCAGGTGAGGGGCGCGGAGTAAGCGATGCGCACCCTCCCGTCAATCCGCATATCCCGTATTTGCAGCGACAAAGCTTGTATTCGATACGCGTCGTGCCGCTCCACCGTGTCAGGCCGCCCGTGCTGCTCCCGGGCAGTGCGTCACCTCGGCGCGGAGACACGCCGATTGCCGCGACAGCTCGGAGGCCGAGCAGCGCATCCCGGCCAGCGGGCGTCAGTCGAACCGTCTGGGGTGAGCGGACGGTTTGCGCTATGATGAGCCCCTCGACCACATCGCAGACGATGATAGATCGAGGAGGGTGATTAGAGGCGCACCATCATCGAGAAATTCACCGCGATTGTATTTTTCAAAGTCATTCAAAGATGCCGACATGGCAACTATATTTGATACTTCTTGCGATCCACATACTAGATTGAAAAAATTCTTTCTCAGGTTCCGCAGAAGGTGCGATATCCACGCCCGCCGCCTTCTGGAGGCTCGGCATAGTGCGCGAAATCCGGCTGGTCGTCGTAGGGGCGTGCGAGGACGGTCAACAACGTCTCGAACGGTGCGAAATCCTGCCGTTCGACCGCGGCCGTGATCATCTCCTCGACGCGGTGGTTGCGTGGGATGAAAGCGGGATTGGCGGCCCTCATCATCTGCCGCCGGGCGGCGGCATCGCCGGCTTCATCCTTGAGCCGCCTGCGCCAGCCTTCGGCCCAGCGATCGTAGGCGGTCGGGTCGATGAACAGGCTCCGCACGGCTTCGACAGCGGCCGGATCCGGTTCGCCATCGGGTCCCGGCACAGCCTCGCCGAGGCGTCGGAAGGTGAGGGTGAAGTCGGCCTCGTTCTCGGCCATGGTTTTCAGCAGGTCGCCCGCAAGCGCGGGATCGCCGTCGCGCGTCGTGGCGAGACCGAGCTTGCGGTTCAATCCGCCGTGATAGGCCGCCTCGAACTGACCGGCGAAGCCGGTCAGCGCCGCCTCGGCCTCGGCAACGGCCTGCGTCTCGTCCTCCGAGAGAAGGGGCAGCAGCGCCTCCGCGAGCCGGGTGAGGTTCCAGAGGGCGATGCGCGGTTGGTTGCCGTAGGCGTAGCGCCCATTGCGGTCGATGGAGCTGAAGGCGGTCGCCGGGTCGTAGGTGTCGAGAAAAGCGCAGGGACCGTAATCGATGGTCTCGCCGGCAATCGACATGTTGTCGGTGTTCATCACGCCGTGGATGAAGCCGACGGTGAGCCAACGCGCGACCAGCGCCGCCTGCCGGCGGATTACGCCATCGAGCAGGGCGCGGTAGGGATTGTCGGCCCGCGCCGCCTCAGGATCGTGGCGCGCAATGGCGTGGTCGGCGAGCGCGCGCAGACCTTCGACGTCGCCGCGGGCGGCAAAGAACTGGAACGACCCGACCCGGATATGGCTCGAAGCCACCCGGGTCAGCACCGCGCCCGGCAGCACCGTCTCGCGGATCACCCGCTCGCCGGTGGTCACCGCCGCGAGCGCGCGGGTGGTAGGAATGCCAAGGGCGTGCATCGCCTCGCTGACGAGATACTCGCGCAGCACCGGACCGAGGGCGGCGCGACCGTCGCCCCGGCGGGAAAACGGGGTCGGACCGGACCCTTTGAGCTGGATGTCGCGGCGCCCGTCGCGACCGACGACCTCGCCCAGCAGGATCGCACGCCCGTCGCCGAGTTGCGGCACGAACTGCCCGAACTGGTGCCCGGCATAGGCCGCCGCCAGCGGCTCCGCGCCCTCCGGAACCCGCCGTCCGGCCAGGACTTCGACCCCCTCCGGACTTTCGAGCCGGTCGGGATCGAGGCCGAGATCCACGGCGAGCGCCCGGTTCAGCCGAATCAGCCGAGGCGCCTCGACCGCCGTCGGCGCGACCCGGCCGAAGAAGTGGCCGGGCAAGCGCGCGTAGCTGTTGTCGAACGGAAAGAGGGCGGTCATCGGCGGTACCGGTGCGAAAGCGGCTCGGTGCGAGACGCGGACAGAGCAAAGGGAACGGTCGGGCCGAGCGCAAGGCCCCCGCGCGGAAAGGCGCGTGGGCCGCTGCACCCGGAACGACATGATCGCCGGGTTGCCGATCCGACCAGTGACGGAACCGCGGCGATCCTTTCGGCGGGGTCAGGCCGCCTTCTGGTTCACCCGGCTCTCGGCCAGAGCCGTGAGCTTCTGATCGGTCGCCTTCTCCTCGTCGAGTGTCTGCTGGAGCACCGCCGCGCAATCGTCGCGGCCGAGCCGCTTGGCCCAGGCGACGAGGGTGCCGTAGCGGGCGATCTCGTAATGCTCGACCGCCTGCGCCGCCGCGAGCAGGGCGGCATCCAGCACCTCCTTGTCGGCGACCTCGCCAGCGGTTTCGTTGGCTTCCTTGATGATCCCGTCGATGGCAGGGCAGTTGACCGCCTTCGGCTTGTGGCCGTGCATCTCGAACACCTGTTCAAGGCGTTTGATCTGCCCTTCCGTCTCGCGCAGATGCGTCTCGAAGCCCTGGCGAAGCTGCGCGTTTGTCGCCTTCCCGATCATTGTCGGCAAAGCTTTGGTGATCTGGTTCTCGGCGTAATAGACGTCCTGCAACGTGTGCACGAAGAGGTCGTCCAGCGATTTGATGTCCTTCGTGAACAGACCCATGGCGTCCTCCTGTAATGGTCTCGGGCCCATGCCTGAGCACGTCCCATCACAGGGGAATCCCGACGGCGCTGCGGCGGTTCCGATATGCCAGCCAGAGGGCCCGACATCGCCAACGGCTTCGCTTCACGTTTGGGACAACATAGTTCTATTTTCCCATCTCTGCCTCGCCCTGCGCTCACCGCCGGGGCGGGGCCTGAAGCCACTTCTATCCGGCCCTCGGCAAGTCCGTTACGAGATCCCCGCGCACGGCATGCGGCAAGGCGATCGGACGGGGTGACGGCATGGCGGATGCGCTCACGAGCAAGGTGGCGCGGCGCCTGCTGCCCTTCCTGATGCTGTGCTACTTCTTCGCCTATCTCGACCGGGTGAATGTCGGCTTCGCCGCACTCACCATGAACCGGGATCTCGGTCTGTCGGCGACGGCCTACGGGTTCGGGGCGGGTCTGTTCTTTCTCGGCTACGTCGCCTTCGAGGTGCCGAGCAACCTGATCCTCGAGCGGGTCGGGGCGCGGCTCTGGATCGCGCGGATCATGGTGACGTGGTCGCTGGTTTCGGCCTCGACCGCGCTCGTCGTCGGCGAATGGTCGTTCTACCTCGTGCGCGTCGGACTCGGGCTCGCCGAAGCCGGCTTCTTCCCCGGCATCATCCTCTATCTCACCTACTGGTTTCCCGCCCGACAGCGCGCCGGCATCGTCGGCACCTTCATGATGGCGGTGCCGCTCTCGGCAGCGATCGGCGCGCCGCTCTCGGGCCTCGTCATGAGCCTCACCGAAGGCTGGCTCGGGCTCGCGGGCTGGCAGTGGCTCTACCTGCTGGAAGCCGCACCCAGCCTGCTTCTCGGCATCGCGACCCTGTTCGTGCTGACCGACCGGCCGGAACGCGCCTCATGGCTGACCGCGGAGGAACGGACGAGCCTCGTGGCGCGGATGGCGGAGGATCGCCGGCTCAGCCCGAACCGGACGGCGCATCTGGGTGCGGCCCTTCTCGACCCGCGGGTGCTCGGCCTCGGGCTGGTCTATTTCGGGCTCAGCACCGGACTCTACGCCGTCGGCCTGTGGTTGCCGCAGATCGTGAGCGGCTTCGGCTTCACGACGACGGCAACGGGATTCGTGACCGCCGTTCCCTACATCGTCTCGGCTGTGGGCATGCTGGTCTGGACGCGCCATTCCGACCGCACGGGTGAGCGCACCCGCCATGTCGCGATCCCGACCGTGGCCGCCGGCCTCGCCCTCTTCGCCGCGAGCCGGGCCGGCACACCGCTTCTGACCATCGCCGCGCTCAGCGCGGCGGCGCTCGGCGTTTTCGCGGCTCTACCGACCTTCTGGACGCTGCCCACCCACCTCCTCACGGGCAGCGCGGCCGCGGGCGGCATCGCCCTGATCAACGCGCTCGGAAGCCTCGGCGGATTTGCCGGACCCGCCCTCATGGGCTGGATCCGCGATGCGACCGGCCACTTCGACGACGCGTTGGCAGCGGTTGCCGCCGTGCTGGTTCTGGCAGGGCTCGCGGTTCTCCGCCTCGGCCGGGACATCGCGCGGGATACGGGCGCGAGCGCAGATGCTGGACCGGCCCGCAGCCCCGAGGGGGACGCTCGACCGGCGCCACATCGACAATAATACAGCCGGCACCGCGACAAACGGATCCCGCGCGGCGATCTGACAGACGGGCGTCGAGCCCCCAATGGGTGGCGGACCGGCGGCGCTGACCCTGTTGCCGATGACCGAACCGAAAAAACGGAAGTCAGCGCGTTGCCGGATCAGGGGCGGCAAGCTTTCCCTCAGCCGCTTCTCAGCAGAATGGCCCGTATCCAGGACACTGGTTGGTGGATGAGAATGCGGCGATCGTTATCGCGCCGCATCTTGGAGCGAGTCCTTTGACACCTTCTCCCGGAAGGAAATGCTGCATTGCAAATGCGTCAATATATGTCGGGTTCGCTCTCAGCGCTCCTCTGCTATCGAGGTCACAAGTGGAGCGCCAGCGCACAATCTGGTCGCAAGAACGCATTCGCTCGTTAGAGAAACCGGGATATGCCCGCGGCCGTGTCCCCGATCATGCCCCACGAAATCCTTCGCATGGTCGAAGGCTTCGGCCTGACCGGAACGTGGTCGTGGACCTTCGCCACCGATCGGCACGTCTGGTCGCCGGGGCTGTTTCGCATTCTCGGCCTCGAACCGACGTCAGCCCGGGCGGAATACGGCCTGCTCTTCGCCCTCGTCCATCCGGAGGACCGGGACAGCATCACCTCGACGTCGGAGTTGCTTCAGACCGGCCACATGATCCAGCAGACCTTCCGGATCATTCGCCCGGATGGAACGCTGCGCACAGTGATGAGCCGCGGCGAGGTGGTCATGGCGCCGGACGGGCGCCCGCTTCAGGCCATGGGTGTGCTGATCGATGTGAGCGACCGTGAGATGCTGGCGCGCGCGCAGGCCGCGGACCGTCGGCGCAAGAGAGCCCTCTTCGAGCAGACCAGGGCGTTCACCTCCGTCACCGCCGTCTACCCCTACACCGACTTTTCCCCCGAGTGGCTGGAGCTGGTCGGGTTGCCGAGACAGGCCCTGCTCGAGGAACCGACACTGCCCGTTCTGAAGGAGGAACGTGCGCGTTGGCGCGACCACGGTCGAGAACTTTACCTCACGCGGCAGGTCGTCCACACGCGTCCGCGTCTCATTCTGGCAAGCGGCGAGATCGTACCCTATCGCATGGTGATGGTGCCGATGCGGAACGCGAGCGGCGCCGACGAGGGTTGGGTGAACTACATCGCGCCGCTCCATCTCGACGGGGGCGTGCCCGGTGTCATGCGCGAGAGCCTGGAGCAGCTTGTCCGCGGCATCCATTTGCGGGCGGGTCGCGCTCTGCTCGACTGGTCGATGCAGCAACTCGCCGAAGCGGCCGGACTCTCGTTCTCGACCGTCCGTCGGCTCGAAGACGAGGACGTGAGTGCCTCCCGGCGCGCGTTGCAGGCCGCGATGAGGGCCTTGCGGACGCATGGGATCGTCTTCTCGTTCATGGATGATGGGACGATCGCCCTCGGGAAAGTCTGAGCCGTCCCGCTCGCCTCGCGCGCAGACGGAATGCTGCCCCGATCCCCGGCCCGACGCCGATCCGGCCTGCGCAATCAGGTCGTCGACGGCGACCGCGCAACCCGTGAGCGGGGCAGGACCGAGGAGGCCAGCATCGGGCTTGTTGGGCGTATCAGGCGAACTTTGCGGTGGAGTGCGGCATGGACATCGCCCGGCAACATAGCAACGGGAAGGCTGGCTTCGCTCCCGTGCGTCGTGTCCGTCGGGTGCGCTGGCTCCACGGCGACCGCTTTCTTTGCAATCACCGGCGCCGGCTTACGGTACGGGACGAGCCGGGTCGCTCCGAAGAAAATGAGACCGACGAGGCCCCAGCCCACCGAAGCGATGTTCGGCTCACCAGCCAACATCATCACCAGCAAGCCGCCGAGAGCGGCGGCCACACCCAGGAGTCGGAGCTCGGCGGCAAGTGAACCCATGGCTGCGTTCTACGTAGCCGCGGTTGCGAGGGCGTATACGTGACTGGTCGCATTTGAAGAATTGGCTTCGGGCACACGCAGAGGGCGCGCGACGGTCCACGCGTCGCACAGCAACCACGACCGCGGCGCCGCCAAACAGATGCAATCGGCCCAAGATCACGAAATGGTCAGCGCCCACCGGCGAAGCTTGACAACACGCGAAAGTATCATTTGAATGGTTTGGCTGCGCCGATACTGTCAGGCCGGCGGCTGGTGGGTCGGCATCTTCATCGTTGTCGGCCCACCAATCTCACGCCTTGGCTGTGGTAGGGCACGCGAATACGATCACGGGTGTATATTTTGTTGCCGTAACTCGGCGTGATAGCGACCGCCGGATCGAAAAATTCTTTGCGTCTCGCGGGGCGGGCGTGCCGTTCCGGACGCTCGGGTCGTCAGCGCCTTCGGCGGCGATCACCCCCAATTGCCATGAATGGCACGCGGCGAATGCCAAGACCGCAGGCCTTTGAACGATGGGCTTATCGTGCCCGCGGCGAACGTCGCGATGATCGCGCCTTCGACCTTGCTCCGCCCTGTATGGCGCCTGGCGGCCGGATCGATCCGTTCCGGATTGTCTTTCAGAAGCGATGAGGCGAGGGCTGCGCCCGGCCGGTTTCCGCTGCAGACACTTCACCGAAGGGCAGGGGCAATCCAAACTTACGGAGAGGCGTGGGACCGTTCCAAGCCCCCGAACAGGCTCAATCTCGATAGGACGCGCCCTCGTGCGGGCAAGATGATTCAAAAATAGGAGGCCGGCGGATTGACCGAAATCCGCCACCCTGGGCGTACCAAACGCGTTTACGGACAAGGACGATCGGGCGCGGTACGCGCATCCATCGGATTGTGACGGGGCCGGAATGCCGATCTTGTCTGCCGGGGGGAGAAAAGGCGAAACGGATGCATGGAAGGCCGCCCATGACCGCTTCTGTTCCCGAGCTATCGCGCAAGGCGCTGGCAGACCGCCTCTCGAAAGAGATGGCGGAGGCCGAGCGCCAGGGCTTCGGAACATCGACGGTCTGGCTCACCCGTGAAGAGACCGACCTGATCTGCGCGGCCCTCGAAGCGGCTTCCACAGACGATGGTAGGCGCCTCGATTTCCTCGACCGGTGCGTGGCGGCCATGACCGCACGGGACGGATCGGACCGCGGGTGGCGGATGTCGATCGACCAGGACCACTTGATGCTCGGCACGACGGTCGACACGCACGGTCTCCCGTCCTGCCGTGACGCCATCGATGAAAGGACAGCCGAGCTGCAACGCGCTCAAGCGATGGCAACCGGAGAAAAGCATCGAGAGGAGCCATTGCCGACCCGCCCCGACGGCCCCCATGATTTTACGCCCCGACCCTACGCACGTAGCGGAAAATCATAGCGCATCGCGATCGCGACTGTATTGGGCGCGCCTTGTGTCGATCTGCATATCTAATATGATATTGCCGCAAACTGACCAACTTCTCATTCCGGACGAAACGAATAAATACAAGCTCTTCCGGCGGATTTCTCTAGTCTATTTGATGCGGAATACCGTGAATGCACGGCGCTCTCCACCCGGAGTTCGATTGGGCGGCACCCGGAGGTGCTGACCTTCGCGTTCAATTCACCGACGCAGCCCATAAGGGGCAGGGGCCGACCGCAAGGGCCGTCTCATCCACCCGTTGCGCCCGTTCATCGAGCTGGGCAAACGGGGCCGAGGCGCTCCGGCGCCATTTGTGCATCTGCTGCGAACCGGCGTTCAGGCGGCTCGAAGCGGACACGCGCGGTCGAGAACGTTTGCCCTCTGTCAAAAGGTTGATGCACGTCCGCGATGAGACAGGGTGAGACGAACTCCCCGACCGACCGTGTCGGAACGATCTGCCGATCCTTGCGGCGGGCGATCGTGGAGCGGGCCCTGACCCCGGGAGACCGGTTGCCGGAGGACGCGCTCGGCGAGCGGTTCAGCGTCAGCCGGACCATCGCGCGGCAGGCGCTCGGCCAGCTCGCGGGCGAAGGCTTGGTCGAACTGCGCCGGAACCGCATCGCCGTGGTCGCGAGCCCGAGTTGGGAGGAGGCGCGCGATACCTTCGACGTGCGCATCAGCCTGGAGCGCCTCGTGGTCCAGCGCCTCGCCGGCCGTCTGAGCGCCGAGCAGCGGGCCGTGCTCGAGGCACATATCGCCGGTGAGGAGCAGGCGAGCGGTGGGCCGGAGGCGGCCTCGATCCGGCTCGCCACCGAGTTTCACCTGCTGCTCGCCGAGATGACCGGGAGTCCGGTTCTGCGCCGCTACGTCGCCGAACTGGGCTACCGCTGCGCCCTGATCCTGTCGCTCTACAGCCGGCCGCACTCGTCGGACTGCGCGGTGAGCGAGCACCGGGAGATCGTGGCGGCGCTCGTCGCGGGCGATGCCGGGCGCGCAACCACCCTGATGGATCACCATCTCGACGCGGTGGCGGAGCGGGCGCGCATCCTGAAGGAGCCCAGGCGCGAGCGCGACCTCATCCGCCTGCTCGCGCCCTACATCGACGGCTGACGGGTCAGGCCGATCCGCCCTGCCGTTCGAGCAGGCGCTCGGCGCTGTCGTTCCACACCTCCATCGAGACGATCAGACCGTCCCGCACGGTGAAGCGGTCGACGTAGCGGTTGCCCTCGAAGGCGGTGCCGTCCGGCCACGCGCCGTAGAGGGTGCCGAGGCTGTAGACCGTGGTGAAGCCCTCGCCCGGCACCACGTCGAGCCGCTCCATCCGCTTCTTCACCCAGGCGTATCGCCCGGCGTTGAACGCCGTCACCTCGCGCGGATGGTGGAACACCCGGCCGCCGGTGAAGACGATCGCGATGCCGGGCGCCATGTAGCGCGCGGCGGTCTCGGGATCGGGCACCATCGAGGCTTCCAGATAGGCCGTCACCGCCGCCGCATCGCGCGCGCTCTCCGTTGCCTTCGCATCCATACCGCAATCTCCTTGGTCTCGGCCGTGGTGCCCTGAACATGCTGCCGCCGGGGCACGCGTGCATGCAGAAAGTGTATGCACTTTGCCGCGACTTTGTGCACAATTGGCGGGCGGCGGGCCCCGGGCGGGAAAATGCGAGAAGAAACAAGCACGTTTCATCTGGCACGCCCGTTGCGGTCCTTGGTCGACCGCATACGGAGCCGGATCGCCATGCCCCAACGCCTCAAGCCCGCCCGCTCCCTCGCACGGCGTTTCGTCCTCGGCGCCCTTTTGGCGGGAGTTACGAGCATCGGTGCCGTCCGGGCCGCAGAGCCGGTGAAGATCGGTCTCGTCACCGCGCTCAGCGGCCAGTCGGCCAAATCCGGCGAGGCGATCTCCCGCGGGATTGGGCTGGCGATCGAAGAGATCAACCGCAACGGCGGCGTCCTCGGCCGCCCGCTGGAACTCGTCGCCCGCGACGACGAGGCCAACCCGTCCAAGGGCGTGCTCGCCGCCCGAGAGCTGATCCAGCGGGCCGGCGTGGTCGCGCTGATCGGCGGTCTCGACACGCCGGTCTCGATGGCAATCGTGCCGATCGCCAACCAGATGAAGGTGCCCTTCGTCGGCCCTTGGGCGGCCGGCACCGGCATCACCCGCAACGGCGCGGTCGACAACTACGTCTTCCGGGTTTCCGCGGTCGATGCGCTCGTGGACGAGGCCCTCGTGGCCTACGCGGTCAAGACCTACGGCGCCAAGAAACCCGGCGCGATCCTCGTCAACAACGCCTGGGGCGAGTCGAACCAGCAGGGGCTGGTCTCGGCGCTGAAGGCCGCGGGTCTCCCCAGCGCCGGCATCGAAAAGTACGAGGCCAACGACATCGACATGGTCCCGCAACTCTCCCGCCTGCGGGAGGCCGGGGCCGACGCGCTGTTCCTCGTCGGCAATGTCGGCCCCTCGGCCCAGGTGGTGAAGTCCCTCGATCGGATGGGCTGGACCGTGCCGGTGATCTCCCATTGGGGACCGGCGGGCGGGCGCTTCGACGAACTCGCTGGGCCGGGTGCGGCGCGGGTGCACTTCGTCCAGACCTTCACCTTCGCGGGCAACGACAGCCCGAAGGCGAAGGCGGTACTCGACGCGCTGAAGGCGAAGTACCCGGCGATCAAGTCCATGGCTGACGTCACGCCCGCCGTCGGCATCGCCAACGCCTACGACGCCACGCACCTGATCGCCCTGGCGATCCAGGCGGCGGGCGCCACCGAGGGGCCGAAGGTGCGCGACGGTTTCTACAAGGTCGCGCCCTATGCCGGCCTGATCAAGACCTACGAGGCCCCCTTCGCACCGGGCCAGCACGACGCCCTGAAGCCGGACGACTACATCTTCGCAAGCTTCAAGAACGGCGAGATCGTCGCGGTGACCAAGTGAACGGCGTCCGGAGCCGCCTTTCCGGAAGAGGGCAGGGGATGTCACCATGCTGACCAGCACCCTCGTCAGCGGGCTCGGCCTCGGCAGCATGTATGGGCTGGTGGCGCTCGGCTTCCACATCACCTTCGCGGTCTCCGGCACGGTGAACTTCGCCCAAGGCAGCGCCGTCACCCTCGGGGCGGTGCTGGGCTACACCTTCGCGGTTCAGCTCGGCTGGCCGATGCCGCTGGCGATCGCCGCGGCTTTGGCCGGCTGCGCAGGGCTCGGGCTCGCCGTGGAGCGCCTGCTGGTGCGCCCCTTCGTGGTGCGCGGCTCCGATGCGTGGCTCCTGGCGACGGTGGCCGGCGGCATCATCCTCGACAACGTCCTGCTGTTCACCTTCGGCAAGGAACCGCGCAGCCTGCCCTCGGCGCTGGTCGCGGCGCCTGTGCAGGTTCTGGGGGCTGGCGTCTACCCGCTCCAGCTCCTGATCCCGGTGGTCGGCGTTGCGGCGGCCGTGGCGATCCGCGCCGTGTTCCGCGGCACGGAACTCGGCCGGGTGCTGCTGGCAGTGGCGCAGAATTCCGAAGCCGCACGGCTGATGGGCATCGACGTCGCCCGCACCGTGGCCTGCGCCTTTGCGCTCTCGGCCGTGCTCGCGGGCGCGGCGGGCCTGCTCATCGCGCCGCTCTTCTCCGTCTCGGCCGAGATGGGCGCGCTGTTCGGGATCAAGGCCTTCGCCGTGGCGATCCTCGGCGGCATCGGCTCGGCCACTGGGGTGGTGCTGGCGGGCCTTCTCTACGGCCTCGTGGAGGCCGGCGTCACTGCGACGCTGGGCTCCGGTGCGACCCAGATCGTCGTCTTCTCGGTCATCATCCTCGCGCTGGCGCTCCGCCCGAACGGCCTCCTTGGCCGCGCCGCCGTCAACAAGGTCTGACCATGCGCTCGCCACTCCGGGCGCCGGCCGCGATGCCGCTCGCCATCCTGGCCCTGACGCTCGCGGGCCTCGGCCTCGTCGCCGCGACGAGCGGCTACAGCCACTTCGTCATTGCCCTCGTGGCACTCACGGTGGTGGCCGGCACCGGGCTCAACGTCCTGCTGGGGCTCGCCGGCCTGATCTCGTTCGGCCATGCCGGGTTCTACGCGCTCGGCGCCTATGCGAGCGCGATCCTGACGCTCAAGGGCGTGAGCTTCTGGCTGGCGCTTCCCGCTGCGGCCGGGCTCTCCGCCCTTGTCGGCGCGGCGCTCGCCGTGCCGGCGATGCGGGTGCGCGGGCCCTACCTCGCGATGGTGACGATCGCCTTCGGCTTCCTCGTCGAGCACGCGCTGATCGAAGGCGGGGAACTCACCGGCGGGCAGAACGGCCTCGTGGTCGCGACCGGCCCGAGCCTGTTCGGCCTTCTCCTCGGCGAACGCGACCTCGCCTGGCTTGCGGTGATCGGCGCGGGCCTCAGCCTCTACGGCTTCCACAGGCTGCGCCATGCCCGTCTCGGCCAAGCTTTGCGCGCGGTGCGCGACGCCGATGTCGCCGCCGCCTCGCTCGGCTTCGATCCGGTCCGGGTGAAGACCGCCGCCTTCGCGATCTCCGCGGCGCTGACCGGGCTCGCGGGCGCGGTACTGCCACCGCTGATGCTGTTCATCGCGCCGAGTTCGTTCCCGTTCACGCAGTCGATCCTGTTCGTCCTCGCGGTGGTGGTCGGCGGAGCCGGCACCGTACTCGGGCCCCTGTTCGGCGCGCTGGTAACGGTGCTCCTGCCCGAGGCGCTGGCAGGGCTGGCCGAGTACCGGCTGCTGTTCTTCGGCCTGACCACCCTCGTGGTGCTCTGGCTCGTGCCGGCGGGCATCGTCGGCAGCCTTGCCCGGCTGCTACCGCGGGGTGGCGGAGCGCGCTCGGAGCCGGGAGCCGAGGCACCGGATTTCCTGCACCGGACCGGGGGCGAGCCGCTCGCCGTCGAGGGGCTCGGCATCGCCTTCGGCGGGATCCGGGCGGCGGACGGCGTCGCCTTCGAGGCGCGCCCCGGTGCCATCACCAGCGTGATCGGCCCGAACGGCGCCGGCAAGACCACCGTTCTCAACATGATCTCGGGCTTCTACCGGCCGAGCGCCGGCTCGATCCGTCTCGGAGCGCTTGAGCTGGGCGGACGACCGGCCCACGTCATTGCCCGCGCCGGCATCGCCCGCACCTACCAGACGACCCGGCTGTTCGGCTCGCTCAGCGTCGTCGAGAACGTGATCCTCGCCCGTGCGCCCGGACGCCTGCTGCGCCGGGCGCAAGCGCGGGATCGCCAAGACGCGGCGGCCCTGCTCGCCTTCGTCGGCTATGCCGGCGCCCTCGACCGTCCGGCCTCCGAACTGCCCCATGTCGACCGACGGCTGGTGGAGATCGCCCGCGCGCTGGCCGGGTCCCCGAAAGTGCTGCTCCTCGACGAGCCGGCCGCCGGCCTCGCCAGGGCCGAGACCGACCGCCTCGGCGTGCTGCTGCGCCGGATCGCGGCCTGCGGCATCGCGGTGATCCTCGTCGAGCACGACATGCCGCTGGTGATGGGCGTGTCCGACCGCATCCTCGTCATGGATGCCGGCCGGCCCATCGCCCGCGGCACCCCCGCCGAGGTGCGCCGCGACCCCGCCGTGCTGCGAGCCTATCTCGGCGCCGCCGAGACCCCGGCCCGGCCGCGGTCCGCCCCCTGGAGCGGTCCGGCCGACGCGGTCCTCTCCGCCCACGGCCTGCGCGCAGGCTACGGCGCCGCACCCGTGCTCGACGGCATCGCCCTCGTGGTGCGGCCGGGCGAGACCGTGGCTTTGCTGGGCTCGAACGGGGCCGGCAAATCGACGGTGATGCGCTCGCTCGCGGGCCTGCTGCGCCCGGTGGAGGGCTCGGTGGTGCTGGCGGACACGCCCGTCGCGGCGCTGCCGGCCCACAGGATCGCGCGGCTCGGCCTCGCCTTGGTGCCGGAAGGGCGCCAGGTCTTTCCCGAACTCACCGTCGTCGAGAACATCCGCCTCGGCGCCTGGAGCCGCGGCGGCCGGGTCGATCCGGCCGAGGTCGAGGCCTTGCTCGACCGCTTCCCGCGCCTGCGCGAACGGGCGGGCAGCCGCGCCGGCCTGCTCTCGGGCGGGGAGCAGCAGATGCTGGCGATCGCCCGCGGGATGATGGCGCATCCGCGCATCCTCCTGCTCGACGAGCCCTCCCTCGGGCTCGCCCCGGCGATTATCAACAGCCTCTACGCGACCGTGGCCGAGCTGCGCGACCAGGGCACGACGATCCTCATCGTCGATCAGATGGCCGCGCTGGCGCTGACCGTGGCCGACCGCGGCTACGTCCTGGAGCAGGGGCGCGTCGCCGCGGAGGGCACGGCCGCAGAGCTCAAGGCGGACGAGGCCCTTGAGGCCGCCTATCTCGGGGCGGCGTGACGGTGCACGCGTCCCACAACAACAGGATCGAGACCATCCCCGTGACGACATCGGCGCCGCCCCCTGCCGGCCATGGCCGCTACGCCTATTCCGCCCTGCCGGACCGCCCGGTCTACGACTGGCCCGAGGGCAAGCGCCTCGCGGTCTACCTCGCGCTCAATCTCGAAACCTTCGAGTTCGGTGACGGCCTCGGCGCCGAGTTGGCTCCGGGCGGCCCCCAGCCGGACGTGCTGAATTATGCATGGCGCGACTGGGGCAACCGGGTCGGTGCGTGGCGCATCCGCGACATGCTCGACGACCTACGGATGCCGGCGAGCATCCTCGTGAACAGCCGGATCTACCGGGACTGCCCCGGCCTGATCGAGGCCTTCCGCGGCCGCGGCGACGAGATCGTCGGGCATGGCCGCAGCAATGCCGAGCGGCAGGGCACCCTCTCGGAGGCCGAGGAGCGCGCCCTCATCGCCGAGGCCACCGCCGTGCTGACGCGGGAGGAGGGCAGGGCGCCCGCGGGCTGGCTCGGCCCCTGGATCTCGCAGTCGCGGGTCACGCCGGACCTGCTGGCCGAGGCGGGCTACCGCTATTTGCTCGATTGGTGCCACGACGACCAGCCAACGTGGTTCGCGACGCGGAACGGCGGGCGCATCCTCTCGGTGCCCTATCCGCAGGAACTCAACGACATCCCCGCGATCGTCGCCCGCAAGGACACGGGACGTGTCTTCGCCGAGGCCATCACCGACGCCTTCGAGGAGATGCTGGAGCAGTCGCGCCGCGCGCCGTTGGTCATGGGCATCGCGCTCCACCCCTACATCGTCGGCCAGCCGCACCGCTTACGCCCCTTGCGGCAGGCGCTCGAACGGATCGCCGGGCATCGCGACACGGTCTGGCTCACCACGGCCGGCGCGATCGCGGCTCACGCCGCCGAATTGCTGGAGTAGCGGCACAGTGCCGCCGGTCTCAGGCCTCTCCGGGCGGCGGTCTCTCGCTCGGCCCGAGCGGAAGCCCCGGAGACGCGGTCATGGATCGTAGCGAAAGCCCTCACCATTCCGCGTCGGCCGGTTCGCGGCGCGCGCTTCTCCTGACCTCTGCGGCTGCCCTGGGGGCGACGACCATGCCGAGCCGTCTCTTCGCCGAAGCGAGCGCCCCGCGCGGCGCTCTCGCCCAGTCCCGCCGGGGCATGGTGACGAGCCCGCACGAACTGGCCAGCGAAGCCGGGCGGGAGGTGCTGAGGGCAGGCGGCAACGCCATCGAGGCGGCGATCGCCATCAACGCCACCCTCTGCGTGACCTACCCGCATTTCTGCGGCTTGGGCGGTGACGCGTTCATGATCGTCAGCGACCGCAGCGGCGCCAGCTTCACCCTGTCCGGCATCGGGCAGGCGGCGGCGAAGCTGCCGGAGGACGGCCGGCCGATCCCGCTGCGCGGACCCGGATCGGCGATCACGTCCGCAGCCGCCGTCGATACCTGGGAGCAAGCCTTCACCTACAGCCAGCAGGCCTGGGGCGGGCGGCAATCCTGGAAGGGGCTGTTCCAGCGCGCGATCACCTATGCGGCAGAGGGCTTTCCCCTGACGCCGTCGCAACGCTTCTGGGCGAACTTCCGCGCCAAGGAGATCGGCAACTGGCCCGATATCGTGCGCGTGTTCACCGCCGAAGGCCGCATCCCGGAGGCCGGGGAGACGTTTCGGCAGCCCGACCTCGCCCGCACGCTGACGACGCTCGCGGAGAATGGTGGCCGCGACTTCTACGAGGGCGAGTTGGCCCAGCGGATCGCGCGTGGGTTGGAGCAGGCGGGCTCGCCCCTGACGGCGGACGACCTTGCCCGCTGCCGGGCGCGCAACGAGAGCGCGCTGCGCGTGCCCTACCGGGGCGGGGAGCTCATCAGCCTGCGCCCTCCGACACAGGGCCTCACCACCCTCGAGATCATGGGTGTTCTCGACCGCTTCGACGTGGCTTCCCTTCCCGAGGGCAGCGCCGATTACTACCACCTCCTCGTCGAGGCGGTGAAGCTGGCCTTCATCGACCGCAACCGCTTCATCGCCGATCCCGATTTCGTCGATGTGCCCGTCGAGCGGCTGCTATCGGCCTCGCACCTCGACGCACAGGCCCGGAGCATCGATCCGCGCAAGGCCGCGCCCTGGCCGCACGTCTTCAAGACGGGGGATACGGTCTTCATCGGAGCCGCCGATCGGGACGGCAATTGCGTCAGCCTGTTGCAGACGGTCTATTTCGATTGGGGAAGCGGCGTCGTCGCGGGCGATACCGGCATCCTCTGGCACAATCGCGGTGCGTCCTTCAGCGTGGACGCCAACAGTATCAACGTGCTGCGCCCCGGAAAGCGTCCGTTCCACACGCTCAATCCCGGCATGTATTTCCAGAACGGCCGTCCGAGATTGTTGTACGGAACGCAGGGCGCAGATGGGCAACCCCAGACCCTGTCGGCGGTGCTGACGCGCCTGATCGATTACCGGATGGATCCGCTCACCGCCCTCGCGCGCCCTCGGTTCCTTCTGGGCAAGACCTTCTCGGACAGCCGCGACAGCCTGAAGCTCGAACTCGATGCGGGTCAGGCCGTGTTCGAAGAGCTGAAGGCGCGAGGGCATGAGATCAGCCCCATCCCCGCCCAGAGCCCCCTAGCCGGCCATCCCGGCGCGATCCGCCTCGAGGATGACGGCCGCTTCGTCGGCGCCCACGATCCGCGCAGTGATGGCTTGGCCCTCGGCCTTTGATCAGGATGCTGATTACCTCGACGGCTGTCCGTCAACGAGTACAGGCTACATTTGGGATGGCGCTGGATGGAGTAAGATCAACTAGTGCCGGGTGTAAGACGACACGCTCGTCGCCGGAAAATCGACGGTGTGCAGCGCGACGCGCCGTAGCATGTCACCGCAGAGATTTATGCCAGGACCGGAATCGATGATTCCAGGCTCAAACGCATGACAATGTCGGAGGAGAAAAACGGCTCACCAATCTTTCCATCGCTTACACCGTCACCGGTCCAGTAAGCATTCGATTGGCTGAGTGTCTGGGGGAGTTTGGTGGGCGCACTAGGGTTCGAACCTAGGACCCGCTGATTAAGAGTCAGCTGCTCTACCAACTGAGCTATGCGCCCTAAGCCTCGGGGGAGAGGCTGGACCGCCGGGCCACCAATCCCGTTCGGTGGCGGCGGATTAGCAACGGGCGGACGGCCTGTCCAGCCCCTTCCGAAAAGTTTTCCGACAAAGTGCCGCCGGGATCGCTCGTCCCGCACAGCCTCACAGGCGCGCCAGCGCGTGACGGGCGGCGTCGTCTCGGCTAAAGCGCGGGGATGAGCCTTTCGCGCGCCTTGAGAATCGGAACCCGCGGCAGCCCGATGGCGCTGGCCCAGACCGGCATGGTCCGCGATCGGATCGTCGCGGCCAATCCGGGATTGGAGACGGAGATCGTCGTCGTCTCGACCGTGGCCGACCGCGTGCTCGATCGGCCCCTCTCCGAGATCGGCGGCAAGGGCCTGTTTACCAAGGAACTCGAACAGGCCCTGTTTGCCGACGAGATCGATGTCGCCGTCCACTCGATGAAGGACGTGGAGACCTGGCTGCCCGACGGGCTCGCCATCGCCTGCATCCTCGAACGCGATGATCCGCGCGACGCCTTCCTCAGCGCGAATGGGGCCAACGGCTTGGCCGACCTGCCCCCCGGTGCACGGGTCGGCACCTCCTCGCTCAGGCGGGGCGCGCAGGTGCTGATGCACCGGCCCGATCTCACCATCGTGCCCCTGCGCGGCAATGCCAACACCCGGATGCGCAAGCTGGAGGCGGGGGAGTGCGACGCCACGCTGCTGGCGCTCGCCGGCCTGCAGCGCCTCGGGATGGCCGATGTCGCCCGCAGCGTGCTGTCGGTGGAAGAAATGCTCCCGGCCGTGGCGCAGGGCGCACTCGGCATCGAGTGCCGGGCCGGCGACGACGCGATCCGGGCGCTGCTGGCGCCGGTTGCCTGCGCCACCACGACGACGGCGCTCGACGCGGAGCGCGGGCTGCTTGCCGAACTCGACGGCTCGTGCCGCACCCCCATCGCGGCGCTCGCGCAGGTGAAGGGGGATCGCATCAGCCTCGACGGGTTGCTGTTCCTGCCGGATGGCAGCCGCCACTGGGCGGTCCATCGCGAGGGACTGGCCGCGGATGCCGATGCGATCGGCCGCGAGGCCGGGGCCGAGCTGAAGCGGGCGGCGGGCGACGTCTACTTCGCCCACCTCAAGTAGTTCCCCTCCATTCCAAATCCGCTTGATCCCCTTGGGATCGCGGATCTGGGCCTGGGCGGGATCCCGTCGGGCCTGCACGACGGGTTGCCTCCTCGCGCGTCGCGCGGGCTGAGCGCTCGCTTCCCGCTCGGATCGAGCGAAACGCCGATCAGACGAGGCTGCGCTCGATCGTCTCCTCGTCGCAGATGACGCCCGCGGTGCCGGCGAATTCCGCTTCGCTGTCGTGGGAGGGCTGCGGCTCCGGTTTCGCGGCCGAACCGGGGGCGAAGCTCGCCATGAAAGCGCGCATCACGTGGGCGACGCCGGCCTCGGCGATGCCGCGCTGGTCTTCCTCGTAGTAGCGCCCGCCATTGGTGTGGCTCGTGATGATCTCGTAGGACGGGAAGTAGACGAGACGCGGATCGTTGCGTTCACAGACCTCCCCGGCGGCGGCCCGCAGCACCGCCTTCGAGTGTGCGTTGGCGACAAGCACATGCTGATCGCGATAGGTCGCGATCAGCGGCACCGGCGAGACGGTGAGGATGACCCGTGCCGCCGCATTCACGCTCCAGAGCCGATCGAGGAACCCGTTGACGTCGGCGATCACCTCGACCGTGCCCGCATTGACGAAGGCGACCTCCTGCGGATCGAACTGCCCGCCCGCGACCCCGGGCGCGAGGGAGAGCGCCGCCCCGTCGGCGCGGCAACGCCAGCCCTCGGTGAGGCCGAGCGTCACGACCAGCACATCGAGGCTCTCGAAAAGGTCGCGGACCCGGGCGAGATGGGTTTCGCGGGCTTCGATCACTGCGGCCTCGTCGGCGAAGCCATCGGGTTCAATGGTCGGGCGGAACGGATCGACGAGGCGTCCGTCCTCCCGCTGCCACGCCTTGAGCTGCGGATCGAAGGCACCGAAGGCCCGGTCGAAGAGCTGCACGAACTGGCGCGGGCCGTAGAGATTGCCGTAACGCGCCGAGAAGGTGCCGAACTGGCGCGACGCTGCCTCGACCTCGCTCAACCCATCGGGCGCGGTTTCTGTGACGTGGTAGCGGAATCCGCCGCGGGCCAGCGCCTGCGAGACGCGCTGCGCGAAGCAGGAGCCGGCGGTCGCGACGCGATCGGTGCGGGCGATGCGAAAGGTCTCGCGCGGACCCGGATCGAGGGCGAAGGGCGGCACGCCCGCCACCGCCTTGCGCCAGAAGCGCTCGGCCGGTAGATCGCGGTAAGGGTTCATCGCCTGATCCGATCCTGCACGCATGCCCGCGAGAGGTCGCGCGCCGCTTGGCCCCGCTCCCCGCCCTTTTCAAACCGCTCGCCCCGGCCGTCCGGGCCTTCGCGGCGCAGCCGTTCTCCCCGCGATCCTGGGCGAGACCGTGGCAACGGCCGGCTGGCCGCCCGCGGATCGTGGTGATCGGCAATTGCCAGGCAGCCGGCGTCGCGCAGGCGCTGCGGCTGCTGCTTCCGGAGGCCGCGGTCGAAACGCTTCTCGTCGCCGGGCTCGGCCGACGGTTCGGGAATCTCGATCGGCTGGCACACCATCTCCGGGACGCCGACCACGTCTTCTCTCATTTCTTCCCCACGGGCTTCGTCGCCGGCGGTAACGTCCACGGGCTCGCCGAACGCGTGCCGGGGCTGCGGCTGTTTCCGACGATCCTGTTTTCCGGCTTCCATTCCGATCTCATCCATGTCGGCGACGAAGCGAGCCTGAGGCTGTCCCGTCTCGTTGCCTCGCCGATCGGGCCGTATCACTCGGCGATCGCGCTCCACGGCTTTCGCCGGGGGCTGAGCGTCGAGGCGACCCTGCGACTCTATACCGGTGCCGTCTTCGACCGGCTCGGCTATTTCGACCTGTGGCAGGCGAGCGCGGACTACCTGCTTCGCACCGCCCGCGACGTGGGGTTCGGCCTGGAGCGGGAATTCGCGCTGTGGAGCCGTGGCGGCGTGTTCATGCACGTCATCAACCACCCGCACCTGCACGTTTTGGGCGACATCGCCCGGCGCCTCGCCCGTGAGACCGGCCACGACCCGCTCGACATCCCGGTCCAGACCTACGCCCCCGATGCGCTGACGTCCGAGCCGGTCTGGCCGGTCCTGCCGGGAATCGCCGAGCGCTACGGCGTGCCGGGCTCGACCTTGTTCAAGGGAGACGGCCGCCGCGCCGCGCCGCGCCTGCTCGATCTGCCGGATTTCGTGGCCGAGAGCTTTGCCCTCTACGCGCGGCAGCGATCGGAGGATCTTACGAATGCGCGGGTCGAGGCCTGGGAGGAGGATCCGGAGATCGGCGCGCTCTTCGGTGCGGCGTAGACCCCTTCGTCACGGAACCGCGTCAGCCTGCAGCGTCACGCTTCCGCTTTCGGCAAAATGGCGAAGCGGTGGTCTTGTCGGAACTGACTCAGCCGGCGATGCGGCGGCCGTCTCCGAGGCCGTGCGACGCAGCCATCACGCTCGCCAGTTCCGCGATCTCCCGGGCCTGGAACGGCTTACGGATGTAGATGCTCCCGGGAACCGTGCGGCTCTCGATCTGCGCTGCGGTCGAGGCATAGACGACCGGCCGCCTCGGATGACGCTCGCGATAGGCGGCGGCCACGGCCCAGCCGTCGATCAGACCGGGGAGGAGAATGTCGGTGAGCAGCCAATCGATGGCCTCGCCCCCGTCCCGCAACGTCGTCAGCGCCGCCTCGCCGCTCGACGCGGCAAGCACACGCATGCCCTCGCGCTCGCACAGCCGCGTCAGCATCTCGAGTAGCAGGTAATTGTCCTCGACGATGAGCACGGTCGGGGCGGAAGGCATGGCCCTTGTCCAGTTTGCGGCGCGCCCATCACATGGCGGAACAGTTAATGCATCATTAACTTGACCGCCGCATAGCAAGTTTTCGCAAAGCTGAGCAATGGAATGAATGAGCCTGACGCGCAGCGTCCCGTCCAGGCGCCAGCCTTCGATGCCGACGCGCTGGCGGAGTTGGCGGATCTGTTCGGCCGCCCCCGCCTCATGGAGCTGCTCGGAGTCCTGGACCACGAGATCGCAATCCGCCTCGATCCGCCCGCCAGCGAAGCGGCGCGCCTTGCCAGCGACGCCCACATCCTCGTCTCGTCGAGCGGTGCGCTTTCCTTCCACCGTCTGTCGGGCGCCTGTGCCGCCCTGGAGCAGGCCTGCCTGAGCGGCGCGGAAATCGCGGCGCCGCTGGGCGCCGCGGTTCACGCCGCCCGTCAGGCCCGGAACGCGATCGCGACGTTGCGCGGCGTGTGATGCGGCGCGTGTTGCCGCATCGCAACATTGCAGGTCAAAGCGTCGCCGTTTCCGCTCGCGCCCACGGCGCGCCGCAATCTTGGACAGAACACTGACGTCGCCGCGGTCGAGCTTGGATCGGTCGCCGGTCGGTACGGTCGCGGCAGCGCGGCCCGCCATCCGGCCCGTCTCGCGGACAGACAGCGGTGCGGGTGCTTGCGTGAGAGACACTTAACCATCCGCGGCTACACCGTTCGGGACGAAACGCTCAGGGCCGACACGGATCCGCGTCCGGTCATCGGGAGCGCCTTCAAACCGAGATTCGGAGCCGGCCCCGATCGCCAGACGATCGGAGCGGGCGCCGACAGGACAACCGGCACGGCTCGGCCGTGAGGAGAGAGACGATGTCGACACCCGCGCGTTTCCGTGGGCTTTCCCTGACGCTGGCCCTTTGCGCCGCACTCGGCCTCGGCGCCTGCAGCAAGGACAGCGATCTTGCCGACGCGTCCGGCTTCGGTGCCGGCGGCCCCGGAGGCGCGGCCCGCCCCGGCAGCGCCCAGGATTTCGTGGTGAATATCGGCGACCGGGTGTTCTTCGAATCCGACTCGACCGATCTCACCCCGACCGCGACCGCCACCCTCGACAAGCAGGCATCGTGGCTCCAGCGCTACCCGCGCTACAGCTTCCTCATCGAGGGCCATGCCGACGAGCGCGGCACGCGGGAATACAATTACTCCCTCGGCGCCCGCCGCGCACAGACCGTGCAAGATTACCTCGCCTCCCGCGGCATCTCGGCCTCGCGGATGCGGACGGTCTCCTATGGCAAGGAACGCCCGGTGGCGGTCTGCAACGACATCTCCTGCTGGTCGCAGAACCGGCGCTCCGTCAGCGTTCTGGACGGCGGCGCCGGCTCCTGAGACGGGTGCGGGCCCGGTTTTGCGGCCGACCGGGCCATCTGCTATCGGGTAAGCGTGCCTCATCGAACCGCCGGTCGTCGACCGTTGCCGCTCCGGCCGCGACGGCGCAGCGGAGGGTTCGGAGAGGACACGACGTCGGCCGCGAACCAGAAGACCGATCGGTGCCAGCCGCCATGTTCCGCCGCCTCCTCCTGACCCTCGGACTCGGTTTCGCGATCGCGCCAGCAGTGCTCTGCGGCGCGCGGGCGCAGGATGCGTCGGAACTCGTGGTGCGTCTCAACCGCCTCGAGAACGTGTCCCGTCAGCTCTCGGGACAGATCGAGACGCTCCAGTACGAGAACCGGCAGCTCAAGGAACAGCTTCGGAAGTTCCAGGAGGATGTCGAGTTCCGCTTCCAGGAAGGGAAGGGGAGCGCCACCGCGCCGACCCGCAAGGCACCGGCGCCCGCAGCAGCGCCGCCTTCGGCTGCCCCCTATGGCACCAACCCCGGTGAGGGCCGGCCTGGCAAGCGCAGCGATGCCTTCGATCCCGAGCAGAACCCGAATGCGCCGGGCGCCCCGAAGCCACTCGGGACGACGCAGCCCTCGCTGCCGTTGCCGACCGGCGCCATCGCAGAAGCCGAGACACCCCTACGCCGCTCCGTTCCCCCGACGGTGGTGGAGGCGGAGGCCGATGCGTCCGAGGACGGCGATCTGCCGCCGCCCGGCTTCGGCAGTCCGGTGGATCTCTCGCCGCCGCCCTCGCGCACCGGGTCGATTGCACCGGTCGAAGCCCCCGTCGGGAGCGCGAGCATCGCCGCCACCGGCAGCGGTGACGCGCAGGCCGATTTCGAGGCCGCTTACGCTCTCATTCGCGAGCGCCAGTACGAGCAGGCCGAGATGAGCCTGCGTCAGTTCATCCAATCGCATCCGCGCGACCGGCTGGTGCCGAAGGCGACCTACTGGCTCGGTGAGAGCTACCTCCAGCGCAGCCGCTCGCGCGAGGCCGCCGAGCAGTTCCTGAAGGTCTCGACCGACTACGCGAATTCGCCCGTCGCCCCCGAGGCGATGCTGAAGCTCGGCACCTCTCTGCATGCGCTCGGCGCGAAGGCCCAGGCCTGCGCCACGCTGGCCGAGGTCGAGCGCAAGTTTCCGAGCGCTAACGCCATCGTGCGCCAGGGCGTCGAGCGCGAGCAGAAGCGCGCCCGCTGCGCCGCTTGAGCGCAGCGCCCGCGTCCCTCGACGACCGGCTCGCCCGCGCCCTCGCACCATTGCTCGAAGAACCCGCTCGCCCGGCGCTGCTCGCCGTCTCGGGCGGACCCGATTCCACGGCATTGATGCACGCGGCCGCCCGAGCGGGGCGGGACCGGTTCCGCGTCGCCACGGTGGATCACGCCCTCCGGCCGGGTTCGGCCGATGAAGCGCTCGGGGTTGGACGCCTTGCCACTGAGCTCGGCCTTGTCCACACGATTCTGACCTGGGACGCGCCGCGACATGGCAGCCGGATCCAGGCATCGGCGCGCGGCGCCCGCTACAGGCTCCTGACGGACCATGCCGCAGGGATCGGCGCGGGTCTTATTCTCACCGCTCACACGCTCGACGATCAGGCCGAGACCGTGCTGATGCGGCTCATCGCCGGAAGCGGGCCCTCCGGGCTCGCCGGAATGCGGGAAGAGCGCGTCCTGGCACCGGGCATCCGGCTGGTGCGGCCCTTCTTGAGCCTCTCGAAGGCCGACCTCGTGGCCTATTGCGAGATGCACCGACTCCCGTTCCTGCGCGATCCCTCCAACACGGATGAGCGCTTCACCCGAGCCCGGCTGCGCCGCCTTCTGCCGCTCCTGGCGGAGGAAGGCCTGAACGCGGCGCGGCTGGCCCGCCTTGCCGTTCGCGCCGGGCGGGACGACGCGGCGCTGAGGCAGCGGGCCGAGGCCGTGCTGTCGGAGATCACGCGCACGGACGAGGCAGCGCTGCGTCTCGACGGGCTACGCCTGCGCCGCGAACCCTGCGCCATCGTCCTGCGCGTCGTCGATGCGGCTCTCGACACGGTCGCACCGGCTCACGAAGCCCCCGTTCCGAAGCGCCTGGAACGGCTCGAAGCGCTCGTTCTCGATGCGCTGCTGCCGGCTCTGGCCGAGGGGAGGGCGTTGCGCCGCACCCTCCGCGGCGTCCTGATCGAGGCGGACGGCGAGGGGACGATCCGCCTTGTCGCGGCGCCGCCGCGCAGGGCGCGGGATCGCCGCCGCTAACGTTACGCGGTCGCCCTCGCCGCAGGGGCAGCCGATTTACTTGGCAACCGGTGGGGCGCCGCCTACATTGGCCTGGAGTGCGTGGGGTATGCCGCGACATTGCGGGACGACGCTCGCACGCCTCCCAGGACCGATCGATGAACCCGAATTTCCGCAATTTCGCCCTGTGGGTCGTCATCTTCCTGCTGGTGCTCGCCCTCGTGACCCTGTTCCAGAACCCGGGTCACCGTGGCGGCGGCAGCGAGATCGCCTACAGCCAGCTCCTGAACGATGCCGACGCCGGCAAGATTCAGTCCGTCACGATTTCCGGCCAGGACGTGAGCGGCACCTATGTAGGCGGCGGCAACTTCTCGAGCTACGCGCCGAACGACCCGGGCCTGGTCTCAAAGCTCCAGGGCAAGGGCGTGCAGATCACGGCACGTCCGCCTTCCGACAACACGCCCTGGTTCATCCAGCTTCTCGTGAGCTGGCTGCCGATCCTCGTGTTCATCGGCGCCTGGATCTTCCTCTCGCGCCAGATGCAGTCCGGCGCTGGCCGCGCCATGGGCTTCGGCAAGTCGAAGGCCAAGCTCCTCAACGAAGCGCATGGGCGCGTCTCGTTCGATGACGTGGCCGGCGTCGAGGAGGCCAAGGAGGACCTTCAGGAGATCGTCGAGTTCCTGCGCGATCCCCAGAAGTTCCAGCGCCTCGGCGGCCGCATTCCGCGCGGCGTGCTGCTCGTCGGCCCGCCCGGCACCGGTAAGACCCTGATCGCCCGCGCGGTTGCGGGTGAAGCCAACGTGCCCTTCTTCACGATCTCCGGTTCGGACTTCGTGGAGATGTTCGTCGGCGTCGGCGCGTCCCGCGTGCGTGACATGTTCGAGCAGGCGAAGAAGAACGCGCCCTGCATCATCTTCATCGACGAGATCGACGCGGTCGGCCGTCATCGCGGCGCCGGCCTCGGCGGCGGCAACGACGAACGCGAGCAGACCCTCAACCAGCTCCTCGTGGAGATGGACGGGTTCGAGGCCAATGAGGGCGTCATCATCATCGCGGCGACCAACCGCCCCGACGTGCTCGATCCGGCCCTACTGCGTCCCGGCCGCTTCGACCGCCAGATCATGGTGCCGAACCCGGACGTCACCGGCCGCGAGCGCATCCTGCGCGTTCACGTCCGCAAGGTGCCGCTGGCGCCGGATGTCGACCTGAAGACCATCGCCCGCGGTACCCCCGGCTTCTCCGGCGCGGATCTGATGAACCTCGTCAACGAGTCGGCGCTGCTGGCAGCGCGCCGCGGCAAGCGCATCGTCACGATGCACGAGTTCGAGGACGCCAAGGACAAGGTGATGATGGGCGCCGAGCGGCGTACCCTGGTCATGACCGAGGACGAGAAGCGCCTCACCGCCTACCACGAGGGCGGCCATGCCATCGTCGCGTTGAACGTGCCGGCCACCGATCCCGTCCACAAGGCGACGATCATCCCCCGTGGCCGGGCGCTCGGCATGGTCATGCAGTTGCCCGAGCGCGACAAGCTGTCGATGTCGTTCGAGCAGATGACCTCGCGGCTGGCGATCATGATGGGCGGTCGCATCGCCGAGGAGATGATCTTCGGCAAGGACAAGGTGACCTCGGGCGCCCAGTCCGACATCGAGCAGGCGACGCGGCTGGCCAAGATGATGGTCACCCGCTGGGGCTTCTCGCCGGAACTCGGCACCGTGGCCTACGGCGACAACAACGACGAGGTCTTCCTCGGCATGTCGATGGGCCGTCAGCAGACGGTCTCTGAGGCAACCGCCCAGAAGATCGACGCCGAGGTGCGCCGCCTCGTCGAGGCCGGCCTGGAGGAGGCCCGCCGCATCCTCGGGGAGCGCAAGGACGATCTCGAGGCGCTGGCGCAGGGCCTGCTCGAATACGAGACCCTCTCCGGCGACGAGATCCGCAAGCTGCTCCAGGGCGAACCGCCGGTGCGCGACTCGGGCGACGTTCCGCCGACCCCGGCCCGCGGTTCGCCGGTGCCATCGACCGGCCGTGGCCGCCCGCGCGGCAGCGATGGCGGGTTGGAGCCGAGCCCGCAGCCGCAGGGCTGAACGGACGATCAAGGTTGGAAAAGGGGCGCCGTGAGGCGCCCCTTTTTCGTGGCCATCGGGCGCGCCACCGCACCGGCAGACCCTGCCTCAAGACAAGGGTGAAAAGACCCGGCGCATGTCGAGTTCGGTCTATCTCATCGTCGCCTTCGGCGCGGCCATCGCCGGCTTCGTCCAAGGGCTGTCGGGCTTCGCGTTCGGCCTCGTCGCCATGTCGGTCTGGGCCTGGGTGATCGACCCGCAGCTTGCAGCCGCACTCGCGGTGACCGGTGCGCTCACGGGGCAGATCATCGCTGCGGTTACGATGCGCCGGGGCTTCGATCTCCGCCTGCTGGCGCCTTTCGTGCTCGGCGGCCTTGCCGGTGTCCCGCTCGGGGCGCTCCTGCTGCCGCATCTCGACATGCACTGGTTCAAGACGATCCTCGGCGCCATTCTCGTGCTCTGGTGCCCCGCGATGCTCCTGTCGAAGGATTGGCCGCGCATCACCGTCGGCGGCCGTCTCGCCGACGCTGCCGTCGGCCTTGGCGGCGGCATCCTTGGGGGTCTCGGCGGGTTCACGGGCACGCTGCCGACGCTCTGGTGCACGCTCCGCGGCTACGAGCGTGACGTGCAGCGCGCCGTCATCCAGAACTTCAATCTATCGATGCTCGCCGTCACGCTGACCATCTACGTCGCGTCCGGGATCGTCACACGAAGCATGTTGCCGATGATCCTCGTAGTCCTGCCGGCCATGCTGATCCCGACCATCGTTGGCACGCGTGCCTATATCGGCTTGAGCGAGACCGGGTTTCGCCGGCTCGTTCTCGGCCTCCTGACCGTCTCGGGCATCGCCCTGCTTCTCTCGGGCCTGCCGCAACTTCTTCGATAGAGCAGACTCCGGCCCTCGGGGAAAAAGACGAAGCACCCACTGCTCGCCGATCCGGCTGGGCCGCCCCATTTCGAACGCCTTTATCCCGGAGCAACCGATTCACGATACCCGAGATCCGTTCTGCCGGCCGGGCGCCATTCTGATAATCTGGTCGGTGCGAACCACGCCGAGCGCGGAGAAGCGACGTTGCGCAAACACTTCGGAACCGACGGCATCCGTGGACGGGCCAACGTCGTCATCACGCCGGAACTTGCTCTCAAGGTCGGGCAGGCCGCGGGCGTGATCTTCCAACGCGGCGACCACCGCCACCGCGTCGTGATCGGCAAGGATACCCGGCTCTCGGGATACATGATCGAGACCGCGCTCGTCGCCGGCTTCACCTCCGTCGGCATGGACGTGCTGCTGCTCGGGCCGATGCCGACCCCCGCCGTCGCCATGCTGACCCGATCGATGCGCGCCGATATCGGCGTGATGATCTCGGCGTCACACAACCCGTACGAGGATAACGGCATTAAGCTGTTCGGCCCCGATGGCTTCAAGCTCAACGACGACCTCGAACTCGAGATCGAAAGCCTGATCGACGGCGACATGCGCAACCGCCTCTCCGCTTCGCGCGACCTCGGGCGCGCCAAACGGATCGAGAGCGTGCATGCCCGCTACATCGAGTTTGCCAAGCGCACCCTGCCGCGCCACGTCACCCTGGACGGTCTGCGGGTCGTCGTCGACTGCGCCAACGGCGCAGCCTACCGCGTCGCGCCGGAAACCCTTTGGGAACTGGGCGCCGAAGTGATCTCCATCGGAGTCGAGCCGGACGGGTTCAACATCAACCACGATGTCGGCTCGACCGCGCCCGAGACCCTCGTGCAGAAGGTGCGGGAGCTGCGGGCCGATGTCGGAATCGCCCTCGATGGCGACGCCGACCGTGTGCTGATCGTCGACGAGAAGGGCCAGAAGGTCGATGGCGACCAGCTCATGGCGGCCGTAGCCCGCTCGTGGCAGGAAGACGAGCGCCTGACCCAGCCGGGACTGGTCGCGACGATCATGTCGAATCTCGGCCTCGAACGCTACATCAACAGCATCGGTCTCACGCTCGCCCGCACCGCCGTCGGCGATCGCTACGTGCTCGAACATATGCGCCAGCACGGCTACAATCTCGGCGGCGAACAGTCCGGCCACATCATCATGTCGGATTACGCGACCACGGGCGACGGGCTGGTGGCCGCGCTTCAGCTCCTCAGCGTCGTCAAGCGCCGCAACCTGCCCGTGAGCGAGGTGTGCCACTGCTTCGAGCCGCTGCCGCAGATCCTCAAGAACGTCCGCTTCCGCTCCGGTGAGCCCCTGCGCGCGGATTCGGTGGTCACCGCCATCGCCCATGCGAAGGACCGGCTCGGCCAGTCGGGCCGCCTCGTGATCCGCCCCTCCGGCACCGAGCCCGTGATCCGGGTGATGGCCGAGGGGGACGACCGTGATCTCGTCGCCGAGGTCGTGGACGAAGTCGTGGACGCTGTCACCCGCGCAGCGGCCTGAAGACGCCGGCCTGATGCAATGGGGTCGGAAACGGTTCCAGACCGGGTATCGGATCGGCGACGCGAAGGGCGGAGCCGATCCGCTGCCGGGGGCCGTCACCGGCGGAAAGCACAAGCAGCGATGGTACTGATTTCCCGGCATCTTTGCCAATCACGGCAACGGATCGGCAAGGCTAACTTTTTACGTTAAGGCCGACTTAACCTTCCTCGATCATCCTTGCATTCGCATCTCGGGCCGGCCTTCAATTTTCGGCGCGCTCGATGGGTCAAGGAAATCGTAATGCGCCGCCGCACCAAAGTTCTCGCATTGGCGCGCTCCCTCACGCTCCTCGCGAGCGTCGGGGTGCCCTGCCTCGCACAAGCCGCCGACCTGCTGCCTCCGCCGCCCATGCCCGAGCCGCTGCCCGAGCCGGAAGTGTTCGCGGGCGGGTGGTATCTTCGCGTCGATGGCGGCTACGGATCGCTCGACCTGCGCAAGAGCATTGCCGAGGACGTCTCGCATCCGCCCAAGCCGTACGACTACGCCGTCGTGCAGGACAAGGTCTCCAACCAGTACTTCATCGGCGGCGGCGTCGGCTATCAGATCAATCCGTGGCTGCGCGTCGATGCGACCGGTGAGTACCGCTTCCGCAGCAAGTGGACGTTTGTGGCCGAGGACAAGACCTTCGGCGATACCGGCGGCTACAACGTCACGAGCGGGAAGTTCGATTCCATCGTCGGCCTTGCCAACGGCTATGTCGATCTCGGCACGTGGTACGGCGTGACGCCGTTCGTCGGTGCCGGCGTCGGTGTTGCCCACCACAGCTTCGGCGGCGTGACCGACAAGGGCTTCGGCGCGTATGAGGGGGGCTACGGCATCGGCCGCCACAACGAGCGGACGAACTTTGCCTGGGCGCTTCATGCCGGTCTCGGCTACGCCGTGACGCAGAACATCAGGTTCGAGGCGGCCTACCGCTACCTCAACATGGGCGAGGCCACCACCGGCGTCGTCACCTGCGCTCCGGACTGCCCGAAGACCGTCTATCGCGTGAAGGAACTGGAAGCCCACGACGTCAAGGTCGGTCTGCGCTACCTGTTCGGCGCCCCGGTCGCGGTTGCCGCGGTCGATTACGCGCCGCCGCCTCCGCTGGTGCGCAAGTACTGATCTTCCCGAACCTCCGATTGTATTGTGACGGCGCGGACACTCTCCGCGCCGTCTTTGTTTTCAAGCGGCGAAATCTCCGGATCCCTGCCGGTTAAGGTTAAGCCGATCATAACCTTTATCGGCAAATCTGCCGTTCAATCGAGGCGCGGACATCTCCTGCTGCCTCAGACGAGGCTTCCCATGATCGCATCGCATCGTCTGGCGCTGGCGGCCACGCTCGCGACCGGCACCCTCCTCGGGGTTCTGACCGGCTCCTTCGCGTCCCCTGCTGCCGCGGCGGATCTTCTTCCGCCGCCCCCGCCGCCGCCCGTCCAAGTCGAGCCGGTGACCATCGGCAGCGGCTGGTATCTACGCGGCGACTTCACGCAGAGCTGGTACGACCACCCGCGCGACGACGCCATTCTCGATCCAAACGATCCCGGCATGCCGCCGCTCGTCGGGCTGCGCCTGAGTTCCGAGACCGGTTACGGCGGCGGCGTCGGCTACCAGATCAATCCGTGGCTGCGCGTCGATGCCACCATCGACCAGCGCGCCGCTTCGTCCTTCCGCGGCTACTCCTCGCGCTCGGTGTTCGAGACCGGCTACAATCTCGAAGCCGGCAAGGTCGATGTGCTGACCGGCCTCGTCAATGTCTATGCCGATATCGGAACTTGGTACGGCTTCACGCCTTACGTCGGCGCGGGCGTCGGCTTCGCCGACAAGCGCATGAGCCGCAACTACACCCAGACCACCTGCCTCATCGACGGTTGCGACGGGTCCGCGGGCACGGGACCGCGCAACGCCGCCTTCCGCGCCAACCACTCGGTCATGACCTTCGCCTGGGCTCTGACGGCCGGCCTGTCCTACGACATCGGTGCCGGCTTCAGCGTGGACGCAGCCTACCGCTACATCGATCTCGGCCGGATCCGCAGTGGACTGGACGAGTTCGGCGGCCTCACCCGCGTCAAGGATCTGACGGCCAGCGAATTCCGGGTCGGCCTTCGCTACCGCTTCGCCGACGGCCTGCTCGCCTCTCCCGTTCGGAACTTCGGCAACTGAGTCGATCCCGATCGTTCCCTAGGAACGCATGGCGTCCGGGCTTGCCCCCGGGCGCCGTTCTCGTTTTGGGCCGTCGCACAGAACGTCTGCGCCTCGCGCCGAAAACGATAGGAGAGGGCAGGATCCCGCGATCTCGGAACGCCATCCAATGTTGGTCCGGCACGAAAAATTAAGGTTACTGAACTAGTACGAACGGGTCAGCCCGGCGCAGCAACGGCCCGGTGCGTGAGGACGACGACGATGCGTATCGCGACCCTGGCTCTACTGACGACCGTTCTGGTTTCACCCGCTCTCGCTGCCGATCTCGATTACGGCGTGCTGCGCGGCTACGACGATGATTACCCGGCACCGGCTCCGATCATCGACTGGAGCGGGTTCTATGTCGGCGGCCATGGCGGCTATTCGTCGGCCGCCCTCGGCTTCGGCAACGCCTTCCAGCCGATTGTCGCAACCGCGCTCCGGTATAGCGTCGTGGAAGCTGAAATGAACGCATCCCAGCTTCTTGCAGCTCGTTCGACCCATTCCGGCGGCGCCAGCTACGGCGTGTTTGCCGGTGTCAACTACCAGTTCGAAGATGTCGTCGTTGGTTTCGAGGCCGATTATACGTACTTTGGTCAGAGTGGAACCACCTCCGATCAAATCGCCCGCTACATGATCACGAAGGACAACTACCTTAGGACCGTCGATCTGAGCGGCCAAGCCAGCACCAAAATTCAAGATTATGGGACGATCAGAGGCCGACTTGGCTACGCCTTTGGCAATCTCCTTCCCTTCGTCACAGGCGGCGTGGCAGTCGGTCGGGCGACTGTCCATAACACAGTTACAATTCAGAATTACGGCTACAACAATACAATTTATGCCACCAATCAGACGGGTACTACGAAATCATACATCGACAACGAAGGCTACTCGGTCTTCTACCAAAATAATCCGCCTGGCAGCATCCCAGCCCCTGGCACGGTCCATGGAACGACAAAGAAGGTCACCGTAACCGGCATCGCCGTCGGTGGTGGCCTCGAATACGCCATCACGCCGAACTTCCTGCTCCGCGGCGAGTATCAATACGTCCTGTTCAACGACTTCCAGGGCCATAAGGCCGAGTTGAACACCGTGCGTGGCGGCGCCGCCATCAAGTTCTGATGCGCGACCGAGACCGGAGAGCCGCCATGCGCCATCTGCTTCTGCTCACGGCCGCGACGCTCGCCGGCTTCTCAGCCGCGATGACGCACGCGCAAGCCGAGAGCCGCAGCCGGCATCTCAGGACACGCCCCGCCGTCACGGCACTCCCCCTGGAGATGCCCTACCGCGATCCGCGCCCGCGCTTTCGTGCGTCGCCGCCGGTCGAGCGGTTCGCCGTCCGGGCCTACGTGCCGCGGCCGACCAATCAGCCGATGTTCAACGAGCCGCCGCAGCCGTTGCGCTGACGCGCGGTCAACTGTCGAGCTCGCTGTCCCAGTAAAGGTAGTCGAGCCAGGTATGGTGATACTGGCGGTGGTCGAATTCCGGTTGGCGGCGGTGCAGCTCGTGCCGCGTCGGCCGGTGCGGCTCGTTGAGCAGGGGCATCTCGGCCTCGTGCGGCGTGCGATTGGCCTTGCGCAGATTGCAGGGTGAGCAGGCCGCCACGACGTTCTCCCAGGTGGAGAGGCCGCCGCGTGAGCGGGGCACGACGTGATCGAAGGTCAGCCCGCCCGAAGGGAGACGCAGGCCGCAATATTGGCAGGAGAAGGTGTCGCGCAGGTAGATGTTGTAGCGGGTGAAGGCCGGGCTGCGGGCCAGCGCGACGTAGCTCTTGAGGGCGACCACGCTCGGCACCTTGAGGGACCGGCTTGGACTGTGCGCCTCGACATCGTAGTTCGCGACCAAAGTGACGCGATCGAGGAACAGCGCCGTGAATGCGTCCTTCCAGGACCACAACGAGAGCGGGTTGTAGGAAAGCGGCCTGTAATCCGCGTTGAGCACCAGGGTTTGCAGATCGATCATCGACGCCACTCACTGCTCGTGACGGCGCCCCTCGGGCGCCTCGGCCTCGGACGCCGAAGGTCCGAAGGGCCATGCCGTACCCGCGACAACCGGAGCCCAGGGGGCGCCTCGGAACCGTGCCGGAGGGCACGACGCCCCGGCACGGCCGCAAGTTCGCAGGCTGTCGCGCGCGCTCGCGCCGAACCCATGGCCTCAGCGCGTGGCGCTCGGGCGGGTTGGCGGGAATCGAAAGGTTGGGAGGGATCTTGACGCCAACAGCTTCCCCGACCGGCGAATCCTGCCGGTTCGAACCGAAGCGTGGCGGGGCGGACGATCAGCGCCGCCTCCTCGCTGCGTGAGGATATGGCCAAGTCCATCGCGGCTTAGTGTAATATCAGCGTGACAAGCTTGTGAAGGCGAACCGACCGTCCGTGACGTCGCGGCCAATGATTTTCCTTTGAATTGCCGTCGATCGCTCCGTTCCGCACGCTTTTGCCCCATTACGCGGGCAGACAGGCCGGGCCGACGCGCCGTTGTGCGTTGCAAAAAGTTTCGCGGCGCGCCCCTCGGCAAGTCACGCCGTGCCCCTAGCTCAAGGGCTGTGCGGGATACCGAGCCCCATGAGCGCGGCGCAGACGGCTGTGGTCGCGCGCGACACCATCCGCGAACCGGCCGGCCAGGCTGCCCTGGCGCCGATCACCCGACGCGATCCCGTTCCCCCGCGAAGGACGACGATGCTACGACACTCCCTTCTCACCCGTGTCCGCCATATGATGCGCAGCAAGGCCCTGATCGCGGCACTGACCGCGGCGGCTCTGCTGCCGAATGCGGCCGTGGGGCAGGGGACTCCGCCTAGCGCGCCGGCGCCGGCCGCTCAGTCGGCACCGGCCCCGAAGCACCAGACGGCGGCGCCGGCGAACGGGCAACCGCCTGCGGCGGACGGGCAGGCCGCGCCGGCTCCCAAGCCGGCCGCGCCCAAGGTGCCCGTCTCGGAGGCGCTGCAAACGCTCCGCGACCGGCTCGACGCCATCAAGGCGGATCTCGAATCGCGGGAAAAGGCGATTTCCGGACAGAATGTCGGGGCAGGCGACCTGACCCGCGCTCGCGACGGGCTCGACCCGCTCGCCGATCGGCTGCGGTCGGTGATCGAGCTGCTCGGGCCGCGGCTGGAAGCCGCGCGCGAGCGGCTGACGCAAATCGGCCCGAAGCCGAAGGAGGGCGAGGAGGGCGAGGAGGTCGCCCGTGAGCGGGCCGAGCGCGAGCAGGCGGTCAACGACATCGACGGCACCCAGCGCCTGGCCAAGTCGCTGCTGGTGCAGAGCGACCAAATCGTCGATCAGATCTCGAATCGCCGTCGCGCCGCCTTCACCCGCGGCCTGTTCGAGCGCAGCTCCTCGCTGTTGAGCCCCGACCTTTGGATGCGGGTCGCTGCCGACATTCCACGGGACCTCAGCTCGCTGCGCAGCGGCGTCGACGACACCGTCTCTCTGTTCCGCCGCAACGGCACCCTGTGGAACCTGCTTGTTCTCGGCCTCGCCTTCGGCCTATCCTTCGCCCTCTATTTCGGGCGCCGCAACATCGCCCCGGCGCTCGGCCGCCGGGACATCAACGTCACCACGCCGTCGAAGCGTGCCAAGCTTCTGGGTGCGTGGCGCGTGCTCCTGCTCGGCACGTTGCCGGCGCTGGCGGGCAGCTACGCGGTCTATTACGCCCTGGACGTCACCGAGTTGCTGCCCGCTCGGTTCCTGCCGGTCGCCAGCATCATTCTCGGCGGCATCGCCTTCATCGCCTTCGTCGAGGCGACCGCCGACGCGCTGCTCGCCGTCAACAAGCCGGCTTGGCGTCCGGCGCCGGTCTCGGACGCCGCGGCATGGCGGATCAACGCGCTCGCCGTCAGCATCGCCGTGGTCATCACGGTGTCGAAATCGACCGAGGCGCTGAACTCGGCGATCTACGCCGCGCTGCCGATCTCCATCGCCACCCGCGGCATCGGGGCCGTCACGGCCGCGCTGCTGCTCGCAATCGGCCTCCATCGCTTCGCCGACACCGCGGAGAAGGAGGAAGAGTGCTTCGGCCCCTATGTCGGCACCGATACCTCGGCCAATATCGGCGGGCCGCTGCGGTTGCTCGGCTGGGTCGCGGTCGCGGTGATCGCGGTGGCCCCCTTCGTGGGCTACGTCGCGCTCTCGGCCTTCCTCGTCGATCAGTTGATCTGGAGCGCGAGCGTCCTCGTCCTGCTCTGGCTCCTCATCATGAGCGTCGATGTGCTGATCGGCGGCTCGCTGTGCGAGGAGACCCGCCTCGCCACCACGCTCCAGGCCAATACCGGGCTGCGCAAGCGCTCGCTCAACCAGATCGCGGTGCTGGTGACGGGCTTCGGCCGGGTCGTGCTGATCGCCGTGGCGGCGCTCCTGACGCTCGCGCCCTGGGGGCTCGATTCGACGGACGTGTTCTCCTCGATCCGCACGGCCTTCTTCGGCTTCAAGGTCGGCGACGTCACGATCTCGCTGTCCTCCATCGCCTACGGCATCGGCATCCTCGGGGTCGGCGTGTTCATCACCCGCGGCGTGCAGCGCTGGCTGGAGAACACCTACCTGCCCGCGACCGACCTCGATGCCGGCCTGCGCAACTCGATCTCGACGGTCGCGGGCTATGTCGGCTTCCTGGTCGCCCTGGCGCTGTCCTTCTCGTATTTGGGCCTCAGCCTCGAGAAGCTCACCATCGTCGCTGGCGCGCTCTCGGTCGGTATCGGTTTCGGTCTTCAGTCGATCGTCAACAACTTCGTCTCGGGCCTGCTGCTGCTCTGGGAGCGTCCGATCCGGGTCGGCGATCAGGTGCTGATCGGCGACAGCGAGGGCATCGTGAAGCGGATCTCGGTGCGCTCCACCGAAATCCAGACCTTCGACCGCTCGGCCGTCATCGTGCCGAACTCGAACCTGATCTCCGGCATCGTGAAGAACCGCGTGCGCGGCGACCGAACCGGCCGAGTCATCCTCTCCGTCAGCGTCCTGCGCAGCAAGGATCCGGTCCAGGCCGCCGAGATGATGGTCGCCTGCGCCAAGGCCCATCCGGACGTGCTCAAGGAGCCGCCGCCGCGGGTGGTGTTCAAGAAGATCGGCGATCCCTTCCTGGAGTTCGAGTTGGTTGCCATGGTGGTCGACGTCAACCTCGGCCAGAAGGTGCAGAGCGACCTCAATTTCTCGGTGTTCAAGACCCTGGCCGACGCCGAGTTCATCCCGCCGATGGGCCCGGCTTCGAGCTTCATCACCGTCCAGGGTCTGGAACCGGTTCGCGACGCGCTCGGACAGATCGCTCACGCAGTCGGCAGCTCGACCACGCAGGTGATCGCGCCGGCGGCGTCCGGAGCAGACGATGCCAGGAAGAGTTCAGCGCCGGAGGAAACCGCTCCCCGCAGCCCGGCGAACGAATCGCAGGATGTGAACCGTCGGCGCCACGGATAGGCACGAGCGTCCCACGGAAAAACGCCGCCGGTCCTGAGGATATCGGGGCCGGCGGCACCGATACACTTGAGTTTACCGGGCGCAGGGGCCACCTCATTCCCCTGTTCACCGGAAAGCCGTTGTCGTGCTCGGACGTCAGACCTTCCTGGCCGCGCCTGCGGTCCTCGCCCTCGTCGCCCTGCTTCAGGGTTGTGCGGGGAAGATGACGCCCGACACGACCGGGCTGCCGAGCATGTACCTGCCGCTCACCACCGGCAGCACCGCGGTGGATACGGCGGCGGCCCGGGACATGATCTCGGCCTATCGCAGCAACAACGGCGCCGCCCCGCTCGTCATCGATCCCGAATTGCAGCGGCTCGCCGAGACAGAGGCCGCCGCCATGGCCGCCTCCGATCGCCCGAGCAAGAGCCAGACGGTGCGCGCGGCCGTGACCCGGCTCGGCTATGACGGGGCGGATGCGAACCTCTCAGCCGGCTACCACACGCTCGCAGAGGCGTTCTCGGGCTGGCGCGACAGCCCTCCGCACCGGGCGGTCATGCTGTCGCCCGAGGCGACGCGGATGGGCATCGCCACCGCTTACGCGCCGGGCTCCAAATACAAGGTCTACTGGGCGCTGCTGGTCGCCAAGTAGCCGCGTTCGGCGCAGGCGCCCTCAGGGTACGGCTTTGCCGTTCGGCGTCGGCGGCGGCTCGGCGAGAAGCGTGACCGTGACCCGGCGATTGGCCGCGAGATAGGGATTGTCGGGAAACATCGGTTCGGTGTCCGCCTTGCCCGTCACCGAGGCGAAGCGGTCGTCCGGCAGGCCGGCGCCGGCCAGGACGTCGCGCACGCTCAGGGCGCGGTTGGCCGAGAGTTCCCAGGGCGGGGCGGTGTCGCGGGTGCCGGGACGGGTGGTCGC
Source organism: Methylorubrum sp. GM97 (assembly GCF_024347855.1). NCBI lineage: Bacteria > Pseudomonadati > Pseudomonadota > Alphaproteobacteria > Hyphomicrobiales > Methylobacteriaceae > Methylorubrum > Methylorubrum sp. GM97. The sequence goes on along the minus strand of NZ_AP025942.1, from coordinate 5,401,550 downwards.
GGTGAAGCCGGTCACGGCGATGCGGTTCGGCAGCTTCATCAGCGTCGGCGCCAGTCGTTCGAGCAGCCGGCGGGTGCGGTCGTTGGGACGGCTCGATCCTTCGGGGAACATCGAGCGGCCGTCCTGATCGACGATGGAGACGTCGAGCCCCTTCCGGTTCGGCGCGATGATGACGTTCTTCGACAATTCCGCCACTTCCGGCATATCCTGCATCGCCTGCCGCAGGGAGGCGGCGGCCTGGCCGAAGGCGTCGGGATAGCCGCGGTCGGGGATGCCGTCGTCGAGGCCACTATCGATCTGCGGCGGCGTAGTGCGATCGGTGGCGCGCTCGGGCGGCACGTCGCGCAGGTGCTTGAACTTGTCCGCGGTCGGAATTCCTTCGCTCTCCAGGATACCGGCGAACTTCGATTCCTTGTTCACGCCGAAGGCGTCGCGCATCGAGCCGGCGACGACCTGGAGCTTCTTCTGGTCCTGCGTCGAGTAGGCGGCGATCATGACGAAGAAGCTCATCAGGAGCGCCATCAAGTCGGCGAAGGTCACGAACCAGCCGTGACCGCCATGGGCGCCGCCGCGCTTCTTCTTGGCCACCGCTCAAACCCCCGTTACGCCGCTTCCGCAGCGAGTTCTTCGCGGTGGTTGGCCGGCAGGTAGGCAATGAGCATCTCGCGCACCAGCGAGGGGCTCTTCTGATCGCGGATCAGCAGGATGCCGTCGATGATGAGGGAGCGCGAGACGTCCTCCTCCTCGAGCTTGACGTGCAGCTTGTCGGCGATCGGCAGGGTGATCATGTTGGCGATCAGCGCGCCGTAGAGCGTCGCGAGCAGCGCGGTCGCCATGGCGGGGCCGAGCTTCGAGGGATCGGACATGTTGGCAAACATCGTCACCATGCCGAGGATGGTGCCGATCATGCCCCAGGCCGGGGCGCAGTCGCCGAAGGCGCGGTAGATCTTCGAGCCCTCATCGAGATGCATCAGAAAGTTGTCGCGGTCTCGCTCCATCGTGTCGCGAATGAAGTCGCGATCGTAGCCGTCGGCGATGTAGCGCGCGCCCTGGGCCAGGAACGGATCGGAAATCTCCATGTTTTCCAGGGCGATCGGGCCGGACTTGCGCACGACGTCGGCGATCTTGGTGATCTCTTCGATCAGTTCGTGCGGCTTCACCGAGCGCATGGTGAAGGCGTAGCGCAGGCCCATCGGCAGGCCGTGCAGCATGGTCGAGAAGGGAAAGCGGATCATCGTCGCGGCGATCGCGCCGCCGAAGATGACGATCACGGCGTGTTTGTCGAAGTAGGCCGCGAAGTTGCCGCCGTCGATCATGATCAGCGTGAACACCACGCCGACCCCGCCGACAAGCCCGATACCGGTTGCGAGATCCATGACGCCGATGTCCGAAGCCCGGCCAATCGTGCAGGCCGTGCTCAACTTCTAAAAAAACAGGCTGAAGGAACGGTAAAGGGGCTTGGAGGAAGCGACCGTTCCCCGTCATGTGCCGTTCAGGGGCGGGGAGCCATAAGTCCCCGTGCCGATTGACCGAGTGGCCCTGCGCGGAGAACCGCAGGCTCTCGGTGGGGCGGCGCCGGGACGTTCCGGTTCCAACGTTGAGATCCCCACGGCTTGTGGCCGGACGGGGCGGGGAGCGAAAGCACGATGTCGATGATTCGCCTCTATGCGCGGGTGCTCGGCCTGCTGGGAGCGGAAAAGCGGCTGGCCGCCGGCTTGATCGCGGCCAATGTCGCGCTCGCGGTGGCAGCCTTTGCCGAGCCGCTGATCATGGGCCGCATCATCGACGGCCTGACCCATCTCTCCAAGGACGCGCCCGCCACCGCGCTGGCGCCCTGGATCATCGCATGGGTCGTGTTCGGCCTGTTCACCATCGGGGCGGGCGTCGCGATCGCGCTGCATTCCGACCGGCTCGCCCACCGCAACCGGCTTTCGACCATGGCGAACTTCTTCGAGCACGTGCTCGAACTGCCGATCGCCTTCCATTCGTCCAACCATTCCGGCCGCGTCCTGAAGGCGATGCTGGAAGGCACGAATGCCATGGCCTGGGTTTGGCTGAACTTCTTCCGCGAGCACTTCTCCGCGCTGCTCTCCGTCGGCGTGCTCCTGCCGCTGACGCTGTTCGTGAATTGGCGGCTCGGCGCGATCCTCGTCGTGCTGGTTCTCGCATTCACGGCGCTCGCCAGCTACGTCCTGCGCCGGACCGAGACGCTTCAGGGCGAGGTCGAGGAGTTCCAGTCGGGGCTGGCCGCCCATGCCTCCGACGCGCTCGGCAACGTCGCGGTAATCCAGTCCTTCACCCGTGCGCGCGCCGAGAAGGAGGCGATGCGCACCATCATCCAGGACCTGCTCCGCGTGCAGATCCCGGTCCTGTCGTGGTGGGCGCTGGCCAACGTCGCCACCCGCGCCTCCGGCACGCTGACCATGACCGCCATCTTCATCACCGGCATCGCCCTGCACCAGAAGGGCGCGGCCACGGTCGGCGAGATCGTCGCCTTCATGAGCCTCGCCACCATGCTCGTGACCAAGCTCGACCACGTCGTGACCTTCGTGAACGGCGTGTTCATGCAGGCTCCGAAGATGCGCGAGTTCTTCGAGGTGTTCGACACCGTGCCGACCGTCCGCGACCGGCCGCATGCCAAGCAGGTCGCCCGGTTCGAGGGCGAGGTGACCTTCGACGAGGTTGCCTTCTCCTATGACGGCCGCCGCAGCGCGCTCGACGGCGTGTCCTTCGCCGCCCGCCCCGGCGAGACGGTGGCGCTCGTCGGCACCACGGGTTCGGGCAAGTCCACCACCTTGGGCCTGCTGCACCGGACCTTCGATCCCGATGCCGGCGCCATCCGCATCGACGGCATCGACATCCGCGACATCGGCCTGTCGAGCCTGCGCCACAACATCGGCGTCGTCTTCCAAGAGCCGATGCTGTTCAACCGCTCGATCCGCGAGAACCTCCAGGTCGGCCGCCCCGACGCGACCGATGCCGAGATGCTCGATGCTCTCGATCGGGCTCAGGCCAGCGAGTTCATGGCGCGCCAGCCCGATGGGCTCGACACGATCATCGGCGAGCGCGGCCGGTCGCTGTCCGGTGGCGAGCGCCAGCGCCTCTCGATCGCGCGGGCGCTGCTGAAGAACCCGCCGATGCTGATCCTCGACGAGGCGACCAGCGCCCTCGACGCGGCGACCGAGCGCAAGCTGCAGCAGGCGCTGGAGACGGTGATGGAGGGACGCACGACCTTCGTGATCGCCCACCGCCTCGCCACGATCCGCAACGCCGACCGCATCCTCGTGTTCGAGAACGGCAAGATCGTCGAGGCCGGCAATTTCGACGAGCTGGTCGCCCTCAACCAGCGCTTCGCCACGCTCGCCCGGGCTCAGTTCATGGCGGCCGAGGCCGAGGACGACATGCCGCTGGCCGCCTGAGGCAAGCCAGACCCAAACGAAAGATCCGGCGCGGTCGAAGCGCCGGACACCACACACAAATTCGCCCCCGCTCGCGTCGCGACCGGGGGCGTCATTGTTTCGGACTCTGGATTTACGGCCTTGCCGGAGTCCGCGTGACGCTGCGGGAGCGGTTCTCCAGAGCCGGAGCCTGCATCGCGTCGAACGTCGTCTCGTCGAGTTCCAGAACCGGCAGGGTGCCGAGTTCGGCCGGAAGAGCAGCCACGGGCTTCGGAGCCGGAGCCGGTGCAGCCGCCAGAGAGGCAGCCGGTGGCCGTTCCTCGGAAGCCTCGACTGCGGGCGACGCCGAGGACGGCGTCTCGACCGCAACCGGCAGCTCGGGCGCCGGTGCGACTTGCGGTGCCAGTGCGGCGCCGACGATGCGGGCAGGCTGCGAGGCGTCCGAAAGCGGCTCGGCGACCGGCGCAGCGGTGATGTGAGGCGCGTCGGCGGGGCTCGAACGGATCTGCGATGCGATCGCCCAGGTCGCGACGAGCGAAAGGCCGACCACGCCGAGACTCACGCCCCAGACCGGCCTCCGGCTGCGCCGTTCGAGCGACTTCAGCGGCCCCGGCAAGATACGGCTACGCCGCAGAGCGGGGCGCGACTGACGGAGCTGCGGCCAGGAATCCCGCATGGCGGCGTCTTCGGCTCCTACCATCGGAGTACTCCGGTTGAACGAGGATCAGCCGTTCATACACGGGTAGGACCGACGTCGGAAATGAGGCGAAAGCGCCGGCCGCAGAGGGCGTATCGCGGCCGTTCGGCCGTCGGTCAGGCTGCGGCCGCGTCGCGATCGACATACCAGGTCACGCGCCCGGCACTCTCGACATGCCGCGCCGGCAGATCCTCGCCGTCGGCGAGCCGTTGCAGCGGCTCGCGCTTGCTCGCACCGTTGACGAGGAAGAGCACCGAGCGCGAGGAGGCCAGAGCCGGAAAGGTCAGGGTGATGCGCGGCACGAACGGCTCCAATCCCGCTTCCGGAACCGGCGCGACCCAGGCCGTGCGTTCGGAAAGAGCCGGCTTGCCCGGAAACAACGAGGCCGTATGGCCATCGCTGCCGAGGCCGAGCAGCACGAGATCGAACAGCGGTCGTTCGAGATCGAGCTCTCCAGCCCCGTAGAAGTCGCGCAAAGTCTTCTCGTAGGCCCGCGCGCCGGCCTCGGCTCCGTGATCGGAGGGGATGAAGTACAGATGCGTCGCCGGCACCGGCGCGGCATGGCCGAACGCTTCCCGGACCATGCGGACGTTGCTCAACGCATCGTCCCACGGCACCACCCGGTCATCGCCGAAGAACCAGTGGATGCGCGCCCACGGCACCCGCTCGACAAAGCCCGGGGAGGCCAACAGCTTGTAGAGCCGCTTCGGGGTCGAGCCGCCGGAGAGGCAAATCGCGATGGGTTCGCCCTCCGCGCTCTCGGCCATCGCCAGCAGATGCTCGGCCGCCGCATGGGCCGTCGCCTCGGCATCCGCCATCAGCTCGGTGTTCGGGGGAAGCGAAATCATGGCGCGGGCCCCCGGCGCGGCGGCTCCTTGTGGCCGCCGAAGCCCTGGCGCATCGCCGAGAGCAGCTTGTCGGCGTAGCTCTCATCCTCGCGGGACCGGAAGCGGCGGTAGAGGGCGCTGGAAAGGACGGTGGCCGGTACCGCCTCCTCGATCGCCGCATTGATGGTCCAGCGGCCCTCGCCGGAATCCTCAACGTAACCGGAGAAGCCTTCGAGACGCTCGTCGCCTGCCAGGGCGGCGGCCGTCAGATCGAGGAGCCAGGAGGAGACCACGCTGCCCCGCCGCCAGACCTCGGCGATGTCGCCGAGATTGAGATCGAACCGGCGGGCCTCCGGAATATCGGGGGCGTTGGCGTGGCGAAGGATGTCGAAGCCCTCGGCATAGGCCTGCATCAGGCCGTACTCGATGCCGTTGTGAATCATCTTCACGAAGTGCCCGGCGCCGCTCGGGCCGGCATGGATGTAGCCCTGCTCGGCGCGCGGATCGCGCTCCTCGCGGCCGGGCGTGCGCGGGATTTCGCCGAGGCCCGGCGCCAGCGTGCGGAAGATCGGATCGAGCCGATCCACAGCCTCTTTGTGGCCGCCGATCATCATGCAGTAGCCGCGCTCCAGGCCCCACACGCCGCCGGACGTGCCGACATCGATGTAGTGGATCCCCTTGGCGTCGAGGTCGCGGGCCCGGCGCACGTCGTCCTGATAGAACGAGTTGCCGCCGTCGATGATGCAGTCGTCGGCACTCAGGAGACCGCCGAGCGCGGTCACCGTCTCCTCGGTGATATGGCCGGCCGGCAGCATCACCCAGGCGGTACGCGGCGCTTCGAGCTTGGCGGCGAGATCCTCCAGGCTGGAGGCGGGTGTCGCACCCTCAGCAGCCAAGGCTTCGACCGCTTTCGGATCGCGGTCGTAGACCACGGCCGTGTGGCCGTCGCGCAGGAGGCGGCGGACGATGTTGCCGCCCATCCGGCCGAGGCCGATCATGCCGAGTTGCATAGGCTCGCACTCCCATCGAGGCTTTTGCTTTTGCATCATCTTTTTCCGAAAGCCGGCAACCACCTTTCGGGACGATGCTCGATCAGGATCCGTCGTGCGATCCCTCGCGGCTCACCGTCCGCGCGTTACGGAACGGTGACCGCATCAGCCAATGGTAGGGCGTAAAAACCGGAATCAAGGCTTAGGCGGTGTCGCCCCCGAGGCCGGCGGCTGGCCGGGGCTCGCTTCCGCCCGCTTCTCCGGGTTCTTGACCTGGCTGTAGGCGATGTTGCCGAACGAGCCGATGGTCGCCGCCCAGGGCAGGGGCTCCGCATCCTGGTTGCTGCGATTCGCCTTGCAGAAGGCCGAGAGCAGCCCGTTGACCACGGCGTCGTCGCCAGCCTCGGGCGCGGCGGCCTTCACCTGCGGGGCGATGCGGGCGAGGACGGGAACGAAATCGTTCGGCTTCAGCCCCTTCAGCGCGTCGCCGCCGGCGGCCTCCTCGATGCTGGCCTTGAGCCCTTCGTTCTCGATGGTCGAGCAGGGCGCGTTGCCGGCCATCATCGTCTTGATCTTCCCACGCGCGGTCGCGACGACCCCGGATTCCGACACGACCGGAGCCTTGTTGCCCCAGGAATTGCGGATGTAGTCGGTGACGTCCTTGATCTGCTGGTCGGTCATCTCCTGGCCGATGGCCGGCATCGGTGCGTAGCCGCTCTGTGCGGAGAGACCGCCGACGATCACGTTGATGATGGTCTCGGGGCCGCCGGACTGGATCGAGGTGTTGCCGGCCAGTGCCGGAATCGCGCCCTCGACGCCCTTGCCGTCCGGTCGGTGACAGGAGGAGCAATAGGTGAGGTAGGTGTCAGCGCCCGGCGCCCCCGGTTGGTTGAAGGCCTGGAGATCCTTTTCCTTGTAGGTCTGCTTGGCCGGAATCGTGCGCAGATAGGCGACCATCGCCTTGAGGTCGGCGTCGGTCATCTTGGAAAGCGATTCCTCGATGGTCTGGCGCATCGGGCCGGCGGCCACGCCCGGCAGGTTGCCGGGGGCCGTGCCGGTCTTGAGGTAGCTGACGACCTCCTCGTCGCTCCAGGCGCCGATGCCCTGATGCCCGTCTGGGGTGATGTTGGGCGCGTACCAGCCGTCGATGACGCCGCCGCCGAACCGACCGGCCAGGCTCGAATTGCCGACGAGCTTCCGCTCGTTGTGGCACATGCCGCAATGGCCAAGGCCTTCGACCAAGTACCCGCCGCGGTTCACCTCCGCGCTGGCCTTCGGATCGGGCTCGAAACGCCCTTCGGTAAAGAAGGCGGTGCGCCACGTGATCAGAGCAGTGCGGACGTTAAACGGGAAGGGGATCTCGTTGTCCTCCCGCTTCTCTTTCACCGGCGTGAGAGACTTGAGGTAGGCGAAGATCGCTTTCGTGTCGTCGTCCGAAACCTTAGTGTACCAAGAGAAGGGGAAAGCCGGGTAGAGATACTCGCCCTCGTCGCCGATGCCGTGACGGAACGCCTTTTCGAAGGTCTCGTAGCTCCACTTGCCGATGCCGGTCTCCTCATCCGGCGTGAGGTTGGGGGTCTTGATTGCCCCGATCGGCGTATCGAGCTTGAAATTGCCGGCCATGTACTTGCCGCCGGTCTTGGTATGGCAGGCGGTGCAATCGCCCGCCGTCGCCAGATATTCGCCGCGCTTGATCAGGTCTGCATCCGCCTCCTGCGCGTGAGCCGTGCCAACCGAGAGGAGGGCGGCGACGGCGAGCCAACCGGAGCCCAGGGCATTGAGGCGTGTCATGAACCCGATCTCCAGATGTCGAGGGCCTCGATAAAGTATCGTTCTAAGTCATCGGCGGACGCGCACCGAACGTTCGCCACTTCTGGTTGTTCCGGGCCAGCTTGTCACAGTCCGGCGACGCCACCGCTCCGTCACGACGAAAGCGGATCACCATCTCAGCGAGATGCGCGGCGAGCGCCGCGGCCAGCCAAACCGCGATGCCGGGCCACGCCGTGCCGATGAGCGCCGCCCGCAGGGCCAGCATCAGCGCCGCACCGGAGGCGAGGTTGCTCAGCAGTGCCCCCGGTGCCGGTCCGCGGCCCCAGCGGGCGCGCGCGCCGAGCAGCACCAGCGCCTCAACGACCACCAGCACGAGGATGGCATCGACGATCCGCCCGGAGGCGAAGAGCGGGGCGAAGAACTCGTCCACGGATCACGCGCTCCCGAAGCGCGGCCCGAAGCGCGGATTGAGCCGGATGATGGTGAGGTTCAGGCAGGCAGCGGTGCTGACCCAGGCGAGGTAGGGAAGGTTGAGCAGGGCTGCGGGCGTCGAGACCTGCCCGACGGTGACCATCACGGCGAGGATGGAGAGCCACAGCAGCAGCACCTCGGCAAAGGCCCAATCGGGCCGACGCAGCCGGAAGAAGATCACGCTCCAGGCGATGTTGAGCACGCCGTTGACGGCGAGGACCGTGACGAGCCGGCCCCGCGCGGCCGGGTCCGGATCGGCGTTCCAGGCGATGATCGCAGAGGCGGTGGTGAGAACGAAGATCACGGTCCAGATCGGCCCGAAAGCCCAGTCTGGCGGCTTCCATCCGGGAACGCGCAGGCGGCGATACCAAGCGTCCGTCCGGGTCGCGACCCCGCCCGCCACCGCGACGGCGAGCGCCACGAGGGCGGCGACGACGGGCGGTCCCCATCCGCCGGCCAGCAGGCCGCTCACGGCGAGACCCAGCGGAACAGGTGCGCGAGATCCTTGAAGAAGATCCGTGCATGCGCGGCGGGTTTGGCGCGCACCAGTTCCTTGTTCATGTAGGCGTCCCAGGTGAGCTGCTGGACGTCCTTGTCCTTGCAGATCGAGACGAAGCGCTCCCGCAGGGTGTCGCTGCGATACCAGACCCACTGCATCATCCCGAGGATCCAGAAGACGCGTCCGTGCAGCCGCATGAACCGCTTCCGCGCCTGGGCGAGGGCGCGGGCATCGCCGGTGGCGAGGAAGGCACCTGCCGCCTCCGCGGCAAGGCGACCGCCGAGCATCGCGTAGTAGATGCCCTCGCCGGAAGCCGGCGCGACGACGCCCGCCGCGTCGCCCGCGAGCAGCACGTCGCGTCCGTTGTCCCAGCGCCGCAACGGCTTGAGCGGAAGCGGCGCGCCCTCCCGGCGGATCGTCTCGCAAGCATCGAGGCCGGTGTCGGCGCGCAAATCGCGGATCGCGGAGCGCAGGGAGAAGCCCTTGCGGGCGCTGCCGGTGCCGACGCTGACGGTCTCGCCATGCGGAAAGATCCAGGCGTAAAAATCCGGCGAGAGGCGGCCCTGGTAGTAGACATCGCAGCGCGCGCCGTCGTGCCCAGTCTCCGCGGGGCGCCGGACGATCTCGTGATAGGCGAAGACCTGTCGCATCCGGGCATGCCCCGGAATCTCGGCTCGTCCGACCGTGGAGGTCGCACCGTCGGCGCCGACGACGAGGCGGGCCTGCACCCGGTGTTCCTCGCCGCCTTTGCCGGAGCGGTAATGCACCGTGGCGAGACCCGCGCTTTCGCGGGAGATGCGTTCGAACAGGCCGTCGCGCAGGTCCGCCCCGGCCAGCGCCGCGCGCTCGCGCAGATACGGATCGAAATGCTCGCGATCGACCATGCCGACGAAGCCGTCGCCGACCGGCATGTCGACCGAGCAGGCGCTCGGCGCCACCATCCGGGCACACCGGATACGGGCGACGAGGAGCGCGTCGGGAATCGCAAAGTCGCGGATCAGCCGCGGCGGGATCGCGCCGCCGCAGGGCTTGATCCGCCCCGCCTTGTCGAGGAGCAGCACCCGCCGCCCGGAGGCGGCGAGGTCGGCGGCCGCGATCGCCCCCGCGGGGCCGCCCCCCACCACCACGACGTCGAAGATTTCGGAAGCGTCGTGGTCTGTCATGGCGTTACCGCGCCTCGAAGCCGGAATTGAGCTGGAAGGAGGCCGTCTCGGTTAGTGGGTTGTGCCGCCGGCCGACGGTGACGTGCTCGACGCGCAGGCTGATGAGCAGGGCGACGAGGAACAGCACACCTTCCGCCGCGAACACCGCCGCGTAGGCGTAGACCGGTTCGGAGGCGACGAGGCGGGCGAGATCGACCGCGAGCGTGCCGAGGAAGCCGCCAGCCCCGAAGGCGACGCCCTGGGCCGCGCCCCAGACACCCATGCGAGTGCCGCGCTCGGCCTCGCCGCCGCGCCCGGCCAGCGCCATCATCGAACCGATCGCCGCCACGGCGTAGACGCCGTTGCCGAAGCCGAGGCCGGCCACCGCCGCGCGTAAGGGAAAGTCGGGCCCGATCGGCCCGCCGGCAGCGATCGTCCCGAGCGCCAAAGCCGAAAGTCCGCAGCCGACGGCCGTCCAGAGCTTCAGCGAACCCAGAACCGGTCCGCCGATGAACACGGTGAAGCCGGCCACGAACAGCATGCCGGCGAGCACGCCGCCGTGCTGAAGCCCGGCGAGCTTGGTCGTCGCGCCCGGTGTCATCGCGAAGACGAGGCCGGCATAGGGCTCGAGAATCAGCTCCTGCGCGCTGTAGGCGAGCATCGAGACGAAGATGAACAGAGTAAAGCGCCGGGCCGCGGGCTCAGCCAGCACCTGCGCCAGCACCGCGCGGAACGGCGGCTTCGTCTCGGCCCGGCCGGCGGCTTCGGGGCGGCGCGGTTCGATGCCAGTCACCGCCAGCACAGCCACGGCGAAGGCGACGAGGGAGACGGTGCCCGACACGGCGACGAGCCGCGCGCCCGAGAACGGATCGAGGAAGTGGCCGGCCAGCGGCGCGGTCACGGCGAAGCCGGCGATCATCATCACCCAGACGATGGTCGCCGCCGCGCCCCGGCGCCCGGCTTCCACCCCGGTCGCGAGCAGGACGAGAAGCGAGGTGCCCGCCGCGCCTGCGCCCATGCCGACGAGCAGGAAGGACAGGACGGCGAGTGCGAGGCCGGCGGCGAGATGGCTCGCCGCGAGCGCGGTCGCGGCCGCCGCGCCGAAACCCCCGAGGCTGAGCGCGGCCATGCCGCCGACGATCCACGGCGTCCGCCTCCCCCCGACATCGGAGCCGTAGCCCCAGCGTGGCCGCAGCACCTGCGTGGCGTAGTGCAGGGCGACGAGGGCACCGGGCACGATCGCGGGCAGCGCCAGTTCCACCACCATCACCCGGTTGATGGTCGATGTCATGAGAACCACGACCGCCCCGAGCGCGGTCTGGACGAGACCGAGCCGAACGATCTGGAGCCAAGAGAACGATCGAGGATAGGGCCGAGCGATGGCGGCGGGCATGTCGGTCATGGCGCCAGCCCTTGCACGAGCGGGCGCAGGGCAAAAGCCGAGGCCAACATGCCGAAGACGTAGAGCGTCGTGCCGGTGCCGTTGTACCAAGCGGCGCGGGCGCGGGGCGCCTTCAGAAAATGCGTCATCAGGACGAGCTGCCCCACGAGCAGGGCGCCGATCAGCGCCGCATGCCAGGGACGCTCCCAATGGAGGAGGAGCGCGACCACCACCATCTGCGGCAGGGCCATGACGAGGCAGGCGAAGCGCGCCGCGCGATCGGAGCCGAGTTGCACCGGTAACGAGCGCAGGCCCATGGCCCGGTCCCCCTCCACCGACTTGAAGTCGTTGAGGGTCATGATGCCGTGCGCGCCGACCGAGTAGAGCAGGGCGACGAGAAGCACCCGCCGGTCGGGCATTGAGGCGGCCATCACCGCGGCGCCGGTGAACCAGGGCAGCCCCTCGTAGCAGAGCGCCACCGCCGAATTGCCCCACCAGCCGTTCTGCTTCAGCCGGAACGGAGGCGCCGAGTAGATCCAGGCGAGCACGAGGCCGAACAGGGCGGCACCGAGGATCCAGGGTCCGAGCATCGCGGCGACGGCCAGCGACAGGACCGTCCAGCCCGCGGCGAGATAAAGGCCCCAGCGGCCGGGAATGCGTCCCGAAGGGATCGGCCGGTCAGGCTCGTTGATGGCATCGACATGGCGATCGAACCAGTCGTTGGCGGCCTGGCTCGTGGCGCAAACCAGCGGTCCGGCGAGCAGCACGCCCGCGGCGATGACCAGCCACTGCCCGGATGGAGTCTGACCGGAGGAGATGACCCCGCAGCCAAACGCCCACATCGGTGCGAACCACGTGATGGGCTTGAGAAGCTCGACGATGGCGCTCGGCGCGGGCGTTGCCATGCTCGAAAGCTACGGCCGCGGGGCCGCATGTGTCAATCAAGCTTTACACACGACCTCAAATAAGATGCCGATGTCACTCGTTTTTGATCGATGCATTATAGCGCCGATCGCCGGGAAATGGCCTAAGACGTCAACTCAGGGTCGTTGCCGTCGAGGTCGCCGATGCCGTAGCGGCGCATCTTCGCGTAGAGACCCTGACGGCTCAGGCCGAGCATCTCCGCCGCAGAGGCGCGGTTGTCGCGCGTGATTCGCAAGGCCGCCTCGATGCACAGCTTCTCGATGAGGTCGGTCGTCTCGCGCACCAGAGCCTTCATGGAGACGCGCCCGACGAGTTCGGTCATCTGCTCAACCGAGCGCGGCAGGTCGTGCCCGCCGCCGGCATGAACCGGGGCCGCCCGCCGCGGGGTCGCGCGAACGGTGAAGCCGAAACAGGGCTGATCGGCGTGAGAGGTGGAGACGGCGGCGACCTCCACCTCCTCCATCGAGCCGTACTGGCCGCGCATCGCCGTCGAGAAATGGCGCACCGAGCCGTGATCGCGCAGCATCGCGAACAGCGCGAGCGCGTCCGTTTCCCCACGGCCGAGCCAAGTGTCGAGGGTCCGGCCGCGGACCTGCTCCTCGGTGGCGTGCTGGGTGAGATCGAGGAAGGCGGTGTTGGCGGTGAGGATACGGCGCGCGGCGTCGGTGACGACGAAGCCCTCCGGCATCCGCTGGATGATGTCGAGCGCGCCACGTCCGAACTCGACGCGCTCCGGCGCCGCCGGAACCAGTGTGGCGAGGCGCAACAGCACCGAGGTCGTGCCCTCGCCACGGAACAGGGAGGCGGAGACTCGGACGTCGCCCCGGCCGCCGGCCAACGGCGCGACGAGATCCGTCGCCTGCCCGGTGACGCGCAGGCCGGCAAACAAGCTCTGCAGGTCCCGCAGGCTGCCCGCGTCGAACAGGTCCGCCGCATCCTGGCCGATCACGCGTTTCTGCGGCCGGCCGAGCAGCCGCATCGCCGCCGGGTTGATCTCCGTCACCCGCCGTGTGCCGGCATCGACCACCAGAACCGGCTCACCGGAGAGCTGGAACAGCAGCTTGTAGCGGGTCTCGGCGGTGCGCAGGCGGTCGTAATCCCGCTCCAGCGCCTGCTGCGTCTCCGCCAGACGGCGCTGAAGCGCAGCGATCGTCCGCAGATCCTGCCCGACCACGATGATCGGCCCATCCTTCTGCGGACGGAGCGTGGCGTAGCGAATCGGCAGGTCCGTACCGGTGGGAGAGGGATGGTTGACCTGCCGCCAGCGGGTCATCGTACCGGGCGCCGCATCGCGCAGCAGCGCATCGATCTTGGGCCGGCTCTCGACGGTCACCGTGTCGATCCAGGGCTTTCCGAGCCAGGATTCGATGCCCTGCCCCTCAAGATCGGCCCGGCCGGCCATGGTATCGCGGATGATACCGTGATGATCGACCACGAGGGAGAGATCGGAGGTGGCAGCAATCAGCAGCCCGGCCGCCTCGCCATCGAGGAGACCGGCTGCCTGTTGCAGCGCCGAAGAGGGGCGCCGAGGAGAAGGGCTCGCCAAGCTGCTCAAGGTCAACACTTTGTGATGGCGCTGGAAGCGCCCTTATCAACAGGCTCGCGTCCGCATTTCAAGCAAGCTTTCCGCAATGAGCGGTGCAAGACGCCCATCTTCCGCTGTGCCATCCGCGCCAACAAGGCGGACGTGATCAGGATTCCGGGCGAAATAGGGGCCGCCGACCAAGACTTTGATCCGCGTGTTGCACGAAGCGGCCCGCAGGGCACGAATCCGATCCGTGAGGGCGGGCAGGAACACGTCGCAGGACAGCGTCAGCCCAAGGATGTCGAACCATTCCATGCGGACGAGGTCCACCGCGTCGAGGTTCGATTGCGCACCGGTGGTGGTCACATCCCACCCCGATTCGCGGAAGATGGTCGCGACCAGCGATAGACAGAAAACATGCGTCTCACCCGGACCGGGCAGCAGGAGGATGCTGCGCCCCGCAGGATCGACCGCATCGTTCTCGAACCGCGCACACAAGTCGCGCGTCGCGGCCTGGAGGCGCCCGAGGGCCACGGTTACGTCAACGAAATCGCAGGCATCCTCCTCCCAGAGCCACCCGAGATGCCGCGCCACCGGCGCTAGCAGATCGACCAACATCCCTTCTAGGGTCAGCCCCTCGTCGAGGATGCGTAGGAGATGGGGCGCGAGATCGGTGTCGGTGCGGGCGAGCAGCAGGTCGCTCAAGCGCTGGACCTCGTCCGGTGTCGGCCGGTGCCCAACGGAAGGGGGTCGCGGCGTCGCCCGATCGCGGTGAGCCAGCATCAGCCGGGGCAGAATCTCCGCCTCAACCACGCTAGCCAACTGTCGTCGCATCCCGTGTCCGTCGGGCTGCTGCTCGAACGCCGAGGGGACAAGCGGCTCGGCCACGACACCGCATTCCGGTGACACGGCAGGAAACTCGAGACGCTCGCCGAAATGCCTCCAGTCGCCCATGGGCGTCTCCCTGAGGATGCGGCTCGGTGGATGCAGCGTGCAATTTAATGCGCTGATCGGCACCAGGGCAACGGACGCGTGTATCCCAACGATACGCTTCCGCTCACGATTGGCAATCCCCGGCCCCAATGACGCCGACAGAAATGTAATCTTCGATGACCGTCAACTTGAGTTGACACTTTTGGGCAGCCAGGCCTAGGTTCAGGGCGTCGAGGCGTCCGAAGACGGGGCCGAAGGGCGAGCGAGGGCGGACGCCATGCGTCAGCACCAGGGCCGGCAACAACCGCTCTACACCAGCGCTCAGCGTCAGCGACGCGACGCGTCGCGCTGGACGCTGGTGCAGGGGGTTCTGGCTCCGCTGCAGTTTCTCGTCTTCGCGGTGAGTCTCGGTCTCGTCCTGCGTACCCTCGCCACAGGTGAGGGAGCCGCGGCGGCCAACGCCTCCGTCGTCGCCAAGACCCTCGTTCTCTACGCGATCATGGTCACGGGCTCGATCTGGGAGAAGGTCGTGTTCGGCCGCTACCTGTTCGCGCCGGCCTTCTACTGGGAGGACGTGTTCAGCATGCTCGTGCTGGCGCTGCACACGGCCTATCTCGCCGCACTCGGCCTCGGCTGGCTCGATACGGAAGGGTTGCTGGTCCTCGCGCTCGCCGCCTACGCCGCCTACCTCATCAATGCCGGCCAGTTCCTGCTGAAGCTGCGGGCGGCGCGGCTCGAAGCGCCGGCCTCCCTCACCCTCGCCGGGGAGGCGGCCCGGTGAATGCGCGCGCGCCCCTTCCCGCCAGCGAGTGCGGCGTCACCGTCCGCGCCGAGCACGGCCAGCGGGCGGTGTTCTGCGGCCTCACCGGAATCGTCTGGCTCCACCGCAAGATTCAGGACGCGTTCTTCCTCGTCGTCGGCTCCCGCACCTGCGCCCACCTGATCCAGTCGGCAGCGGGCGTGATGATCTTCGCCGAGCCGCGCTTTGCCACCGCCATCATCGACGAGCGCGATCTCGCCGGCCTTGCCGACATGAACGAGGAACTCAACCGGGTGGTGACGCGGCTGATCGAGCGGCGTCCCGACATCCGGCTGCTGTTCCTCGTCGGCTCCTGCCCCTCGGAGGTGATCAAGCTCGACCTGTCGAGGGCAGCCCAGCGGCTGTCGCGGCGGCTCGCCCCGGACGTGCGGGTGCTGAACTATTCGGGCTCCGGTATCGAGACGACCTTCACGCAGGGCGAGGATGCCTGCCTCGCCTCGCTCGTGCCGGAACTGCCCGAGGCGACGGCGACGGATGAACTCCTCGTCGTCGGCGCGCTCGCCGACGTGGTCGAGGACCAGTTCGCACGGCTGTTCTGCGATCTCGGGATCGCCGCCCGCTTCCTGCCGGCGCGGCGCGCCGGCCAGATGCCCGCGATCGGACGCGGCACGCGCTTTCTCCTGGCCCAGCCCTTCCTCGCAGACACCGCGCGTGCCTTGGAAGAGCGCGGGGGCCAGCGCATCGCCGCCCCGTTTCCGCTGGGTGCGGAAGGCACGACCGGGTGGCTCCGCGCGGCGGCCGAAGCTTTCGGCGTCGATCCCGTCCGCTTCGAGGCGGTGACGGCGCCGGGCCTGCGCCGTTCCCGTCAGGCGCTGGCGGCGTATGCCGAAAAGCTCGCCGGCAAGCGGGTGTTCTTCTTCCCCGATTCGCAGCTCGAAGTGCCGCTCGCCCGCTTCCTGTCGCGGGAGATGGGCGCCGAGCTGATCGAGGTCGGCACGCCCTATCTGCATCGCGGCCACCTCGCCGCCGAACTCGAATGGCTCCCCAGCGGCACCGCTGTGGTGGAGGGCCAGAGCCTCGACGACGGGCTCGACCGCTGCCGCGCGGCCCGGCCGGATCTGACGGTGTGCGGCCTCGGCCTCGCCAACCCGCTGGAAGCCGAGGGGTTGACCACGAAGTGGTCGATCGAGCTGCTGTTCACGCCGATCCAGGGCTACGAGCAGGCAGGCGACCTCGCCGAATTGTTTGCGCGTCCGCTCGACCGGCGCGCCCGGCTGGAGGTGTAGCGGCCATGCAGCTCACCGTCTGGACCTATGAGGGACCGCCGCATATCGGCGCCATGCGGGTCGCCACCGCGATGGAGGGGCTGCACTACGTGCTGCACGCCCCCCAGGGCGACACCTATGCCGACCTGCTCTTCACGATGATCGAGCGGCGCGCCAAGCGCCCGCCGGTCACCTACACGACCTTTCAGGCCCAGGATCTCGGCCGCGACACCGCGGCGATCTTCAAGGACGCGGTCGCCGCCGCCTACGCGCGCTTCCAGCCGCAGGCGATGATCGTCGGCGCCTCCTGCACGGCGGAGCTGATTCAGGACGATCCGGGCGGGTTGGCCAAGGCGCTCGCCCTGCCGATCCCGGTGATCCCGCTGGAGCTGCCGGCCTACCAGAAGAAGGAGAACTGGGGCGCCTCCGAGACCTTCTACCGGCTGGTCCGCGCCCTGGCAGGATCGCCGGCCGAGCGTTCGCCCCGCGACGGGCGACGTCCCGCCTGCAACATCCTCGGCCCCACCGCCCTCGGCTTCCGCCACCGCGACGACCTGATCGAGGTCCGACGCCTCCTCGACGGTCTCGGGATCGCGGTGAACGTGGTTGCGCCGCTCGGTGCGACGCCTGCCGATCTCGCCCGGCTGGGCGAGGCCGATTTCAACGTCGTGCTCTATCCCGAGGTGGCGCGCAGCGCCGCGCAGTACCTCGAGAAGACGTTCCAGCAGCCCTTCGTCGATGTGGTGCCGATCGGCGTCGGGGCGACGACGCGCTTCGTCGAAGCGGTGGCGGCCCTTGCCGGCGTCGATCCCGCCCCCGTCCTCGCCGACGCGCCCTCGCGCCTGCCCTGGTACAGCCGGTCGGTCGATTCGACCTATCTCACGGGCAAACGTGTCTTCGTGTTCGGAGACGCCACCCACGCGCTGGCTCTCGCCCGCGTCGCCGCGCATGAACTCGGCTTCAAACTCGTCGGGCTCGGCACCTATACCCGCGAATTCGCCCGCGAGGTCCGGGCGGAAGCGGCCCTTCACGGGATCGAGGCGACGATCACCGACGACTACCTCGACGTCGAGGCGGCGATCCAGGCGGCGGCCCCCGAACTCGTGCTCGGCACGCAGATGGAGCGCCACATCGCCAAGCGGCTCGGCATCCCCTGCGCGGTGATCTCGGCGCCGATCCATGTCCAGGACTTTCCCGCCCGCCACTCGCCGCAGATGGGGTTCGAGGGCGCCAACGTCCTGTTCGACACCCTCGTGCATCCCCTGATGATGGGGCTGGAGGAACATCTCCTCGGGATGTTCCGCGAAGATCCCGAATTCCACGATGGCGCCGCCCCGTCTCATCTCGGCCGCGGGCCGAGCGGGACGGCGGACGCCGTGGAACGGGCGCCGAAGACTCCCCCCCTCGCGTCGGCGCCCGTTCCACCCCCCATCCAGATCCAGGGTTCCGACGCGGTCCGCACCGCGCCGTGGGCGCCCGATGCCGAGAAGGAGCTGAAGAAGATCCCGTTCTTCGTGCGCGGGAAGGCCCGCGCCAACACCGAGCGATTCGCCCGAGAGCGGCAGCTCCCGCTCATCACTCTCGAGACCCTTTACGATGCCAAGGCGCATTTCGGCCGATAGGCCCACCATCCGCGTCGCCATCGTCACGCTCGACAATCACTTGGCGAGCGCGGTGGAACGGGCGCGCCTGCGGCTCGCGGCAGAGATGCCGGGGCTCGCCCTGAGCTTTCACGCCGCCGCGGAGTGGGAGACCGACAAGGCCGCGCTCCGGGCCTGCGAGGCGGAGATCGCGCGGGCCGACATCGTCCTCTCGGCGATGCTGTTCCTCGACGAGCACGTCCGGGCGATCCTGCCGGCGATCCAGGCACGCCGCGCGAGCTGCGACGCGATGATCGGCTGCCTCTCGGCCTCCGAGATCGTGCGCACGACCAAGCTCAACCGCTTCGACATGAGCGGGACCAAGCGCTCGGCCCTCGACTTCCTGAAGCGGCTGCGCGGCAAGCCGGGCGCGGAGGGCAACGCCGCCCGGCAGATGGCGCTGGTGCGCAAGCTTCCGAAGATCCTGCGCTTCATCCCCGGCTCGGCGCAGGACGTGCGCGCCTATTTCCTCACCCTGCAATACTGGCTCGCGGGCTCGGACGAGAACGTGGCGAGCCTCGTGCGCTTCCTCGTGCAGCGCTACGCCGCCGGGCCCCGCACCGTGTGGCGTGAGATCGCCGCGGCACCTGCACCCCAGCATTATCCCGAGACCGGCCTCTACCATCCGCGCATGGCCGACCGCGTCGGCGAGAGCCTGTCCGCCCTGCCGACCGTGCCGGGCGCCCGCGGCCGCGTCGGTCTGCTGCTGATGCGCTCCTACGTTCTGGCCGGCAACACGGCGCATTACGATGGCGTCATCGCCGCCCTGGAGGCAAAGGGCCTCTGCGTGGTGCCGGCCTTCGCCGCCGGGCTCGACAACCGCCCCGCGGTGGACGCCTATTTCACGGTGAACGGCCGGCCGGCGATCGACGCTCTGGTCTCGCTCACCGGGTTCTCGCTGGTCGGTGGGCCGGCCTACAACGACGCGGCGGCGGCCGAGGCGACGCTGGCGCGGCTCGACGTGCCTTATCTCGCCGCCCACGCGCTGGAATTCCAGACGATCGAGCAATGGGAGGCGGGCAGCCGCGGCCTGTCGCCGGTCGAGGCGACCATGATGGTCGCGATCCCCGAACTCGATGGCGCCACCGCACCGATGGTGTTCGGCGGCCGTTCCTCGGCATCCGGCCCCGGCAACGCCCGCGACATGCGCGTGCATCCCGAGCGCGCCGAGCGGCTCGCCGCCCGGATCGAACGGCTCGTTGCCCTGCGTCGTCGGCCGAAGCGGGAGCGGCGCTTGGCCGTCATTCTGTTCAACTTCCCGCCCAATGCCGGCGCCACCGGCACGGCCGCCTTCCTCTCGGTCTACGCCTCGCTGCTGAACACCCTGCGCGGCCTCAAGGCCGAGGGCTACGACGTCGCCGTGCCCGACAGCGTCGATGCGTTGCGCGAGAAGATTCTCGGCGGCAACGCCACCCGCTACGGCACGCCGGCCAATGTCCACGCCCGCGTTTCGGCCGAGGATCACGTCCGTCGCGAAACTTACTTGCCCGAGATCGAGGCGCAGTGGGGCCCGGCGCCGGGCCGCCACCAGAGCAACGGGGCCGACATCCTCGTGCTCGGCGCGCAGTTCGGCAACGTCTTCGTCGGGGTGCAGCCCGCCTTCGGCTACGAGGGCGACCCGATGCGGCTGCTGTTCGAGCAGGGCTTCGCGCCGACCCACGCCTTCAGCGCCTTCTACCGCTGGCTGCGCGAAGATTTCTCGGCCGACGCCGTGCTGCATTTCGGCACCCACGGCGCGCTCGAATTCATGCCCGGCAAGCAGGCCGGATTGTCGGAAGCCTGCTGGCCCGAGCGGCTGATCGGTGCGCTGCCCAACATCTACCTCTACGCCGCCAACAACCCGTCCGAGGGCACGCTGGCCAAGCGCCGCTCCGCCGCGACGCTCGTGAGCTACCTCACGCCGAGCCTCGCCGCCGCCGGGCTCTACCGCGGCCTGAGCGACCTCAAGGCCTCGGTCGAGCGCTGGCGCGGTCTGGAACCGGAAGCGACGGCCGAGCGGACGGCGCTCGCCGTGGTCATCCAGGCGCAGGGCGCAGCCGTCGATCTGGTCCCGGCCGAGCCCGCCTGGGAGGGCAATCCCGCCCCGCACATCGCCGCACTCGCCGCCGCTTTGTTCGAACTCGAGCAGACGCTGATCCCGCACGGCCTGCACGTGATCGGCGAGGGAATGGTCTGCGAGGAACGTGTCGATCTGCTGCTCGCCCTGGCGGAGGCCTCGCACGGGCTGAAGCCCGCCCGCACCGGGATCGAGCTCCTGATCGAGGGCGCATCCCTCAACGAGGCGCTCGCCGCCGCGGGTCTGCCCGCCGACGAGACCCACCGGGCCGCCTTCGCCGACCTCGCCCGGATCGATGCCGACCTCGCCCGCGACAGCGAGCTGCCCGCGCTGATGCGGGCCCTCGACGGGCGCTTCGTGGCCCCGGTCGCGGGCGGCGACCTGCTGCGCAATCCCGGTATCCTGCCCACGGGGCGCAACCTGCACGGCTTCGATCCCTACCGCCTGCCCACGGCCTTCGCTCTGGCCGACGGCACCCGCCAAGTGGCGCGAGTGCTCAAGCGTTACCTTGAGGAAGGCCGGGCCCTGCCGGAGAGCGTCGCGCTCGTCCTATGGGGCACTGACAACCTGAAGAGCGAGGGCGGCCCCATCGCTCAGGCGCTGGCGCTGATCGGTGCGGCGCCCCGCTTCGACGGCTACGGTCGCCTCGCCGGGGCCGAGCTGATCCCGCTCGAACAACTCGGCCGCCCGCGCATCGACGCGGTGGTCACGCTCTCCGGCATTTTTCGCGATCTTCTGCCGTTGCAGACCAAGCTGCTCGCGGAAGCGAGCTTTCTCGCTGCCAGCGCCGAGGAGCCGATCGAGCGGAACTTCGTGCGCAAGCATGCCCTGGCAATCCAGGCCGAGCAGGGCTGCGATTTCGAGACGGCGGCCCTGCGGGTCTTCTCCAATGCGGAGGGGGCCTACGGCGCCAACGTCAACCACCTCGTCGAGTCCGGCCGCTGGGACGACGAGGACGAACTCTGCGAGACCTTTTCGCGTCGGAAGAGCTTCGCCTACGGCCGCACCGGTCGCCCCGCGCCGCAGCGCGACCTGATGAAGGCGGTGCTGGCCCGGGTCGATCTCGCCTACCAGAACCTCGATTCGGTCGAACTCGGTGTCACGAGCGTTGACCACTACTTCGACGGGCTCGGCGGCATGGGCCGGGCGGTGGCCCGCGCCCGCGGCGAGGCGGTGCCGATCTACATCAGCGACCAGACCCGCGGAGAGGGGCGCGTGCGCTCGCTCGACGAGCAGGTGGCGCTGGAAACCCGCACCCGCATGCTCAACCCGAAATGGTACGAGGGCCTGCTCGGCCACGGCTATGAGGGCGTGCGCCAGATCGAGGCGACCCTGACCAACACCGTCGGCTGGTCCGCCACCGCCGGCGCGGTGCAGCCCTGGATCTACGAGCGCATCACCGAGACCTTCGTGCTCGACGACGCCATGCGCGACCGGATGGCGACGCTCAACCCCACGGCCTGCGCCAAGGTCGCCAGCCGCCTGATCGAGGCTCACCGCCGCGGCTTCTGGACTCCCGACCCGGCGATGCGCGACGCGCTCGACCGTGCCGAGGAGGAACTGGAGGACCGGCTGGAGGGCGTGACACCCGGCATCATCGCAGGAGTCGCGGCATGAACATCGCCATCCGAAATCCGGTCCCCGTCCGCCGCGAGGAGGGCAGTCTTCAGGTCGGGCTCGACCCGAACGACCGGATCGAGACCGCCAAGGTCTTCGCCGTCTACGGAAAGGGCGGCATCGGCAAGTCGACCACCTCCTCGAACCTCTCGGTCGCCTTCTCGAAGCTGGGCAAGCGCGTCCTCCAGATCGGTTGTGATCCGAAGCACGACTCGACCTTCACGCTGACCAAGCGTCTTGCGCCGACCGTCATCGACGCCTTGGAGGCCGTGAACTTCCACTCCGAGGAGCTGCGGGCCGAGGATTTCGTGGTCGAGGGCTATAACGGCGTGAAATGCGTCGAGGCCGGCGGACCGCCCGCCGGCACCGGCTGCGGCGGCTACGTCGTCGGGCAGACGGTCAAGCTCCTCAAGGAGCATCACCTTCTGGAGGATACCGACGTCGTCGTGTTCGACGTGCTGGGCGACGTGGTCTGCGGCGGCTTCGCCTCGCCGCTCCAGCACGCCGACCGGGCGCTGATCGTCACCGCCAACGACTTCGACTCAATCTTCGCGATGAACCGCATCGTCGCGGCCATTCACACCAAGTCGAAGAATTACGGCGTGCGGCTCGGCGGCGTCATCGCCAACCGCTCGGCGGGGACCGACGAGATCGACCGCTTCAACGCGGCGGTGGGCCTGCGCCGCCTCGCGCATTTCCCCGATCTCGACGTGGTGCGGCGCTCGCGCCTGAAGAAATCGACGCTGTTCGAGATGGAGCCGACGCCGGAGCTGAAGGCCGTCACCGACGAGTACATGCAACTCGCCGAGACGCTCTGGGCCGGCGCCGACCCCTGCGAGGCGGTGCCGATGAAGGACCGCGACCTGTTCGAATTCCTCGGCTTCGATTGATCTCGGGACGCGATTGATGAGCACGCCCTATCTCACCCGCCGCTCCCAGTTGGAGACCTACTTCGACCGCACCGCGGTCGAGGCGTGGTCGCGCCTCACCTCCGACGCGCCGGTCTCGAAGATCCGCGCCACGGTGCGGGCCGGGCGTGACACCATGCGCGCGAACCTGCTCGGCTGGCTCCCGGCGGATCTGACCGGCCTGCGCCTGCTGGATGCCGGCTGCGGCACCGGGGCGCTCGCGGTCGAGGCCGCGCGCCGGGGTGCGGCGGTGGTGGCGATCGACGTCTCGCCGACGCTGATCGGGCTCGCCCGCGAGCGCCTGCCCGCGATCCCCGGCCCCGGCTCGGTCGAGTTCCGGGTCGGCGACATGCTCGACCCCTGGCTCGGCCGCTTCGACCATGTCGTCGCGATGGATTCACTGATCCATTATCAGGCGCCGGACATCGTCCGTGCGCTCGCCGAACTCTCGCTGCGCACCGATGGAAGCCTGCTGTTCACCGTCGCCCCGCGCACCGCGCTGCTGACGCTGATGCACGCGGCCGGCAAGCTGTTCCCGAAGGGCGACCGGGCTCCGGCCATCGTGCCGATCACGGAGAGCGGCCTGCGGCGGCGCATCGCCGGGGAGCGGGCACTGGCACGTTTCGCCGTCGCGCGGACGCAGCGGGTGAACAGCGGGTTCTACCTCTCGAACGCGATCGAGCTGCGCAAGACGGCATCGCCCGCGATCGAGACCGGGGCCGCTCGATGAAATCCGGCCTCGCCATCACCCAGGCGCTGCTCCGCCTCGGCCCGGCGATCCTTCCGTTCGCCGATGCGGCGACAAAGGAGCTGCCGCTCGGGCGCCTGATGCGGCTCGCGCTGTTCCAGGTCACTGTCGGCATGGCCGCCGTGCTGCTGATCGGCACGCTCAACCGGGTGATGATCGTCGAGCTGTCGGTGCCGGCCTGGATCGTGGCGGTGATGCTGTCGCTGCCGCTCCTGTTCGCCCCCTTGCGGGCGCTGGTCGGCTTCCGCTCGGACACGCACCGCTCGGTGCTCGGCTGGCGGCGGGTGCCCTACATCTGGTTCGGCACGCTGCTGCAATTCGGCGGGCTGGCGATCATGCCGTTCGCCCTGCTGATCCTGTCGGGCGACACCACCGGCCCGCTCTGGGTCGGCCATGTCGCGGCCGCGCTCGCCTTCCTGCTCGTCGGCGCGGGGCTCCACACCACGCAGACCGTCGGGCTGGCGCTGGCCACCGATCTCGCCCCTGCGCATGCCCGCCCGAAGGTGGTGGCGCTCCTCTGCGCCATGCTGCTGGCCGGCATGATGGGCAGCGCCGTTCTGTTCGGGCTGGCATTGGCGAATTTCTCGGCGGTCCGCCTGATCCAGGTGATCCAGGGCGCGGCGCTGATCACGATCGTGCTCAACGGCGTCGCCCTGTGGAAGCAGGAACCGCGCGATCCGCACCGCACCGACCGGGCGGCGCCGCGGCCGAGCTTTTCCCAATCCTGGCGCGGCTATGCCGGGGAGGGCACCGCACGGCGGCGGCTCGCGGCGATCGCGCTCGGCACCGCGGCGTTCTCGATGCAGGACATCCTGCTCGAACCCTATGGCGGCCAGATCCTCGGCCTCACGGTGGCGCAGACCACGGCGCTGACCGCGATGCTCGCCGCCGGCGGCGGTCTCGGGCTGATCGCGGCGGCGCGCTGGCTCAACCGCGGCGGCGACCCCTACCGTGTGGCGGCAACGGGCGCGGTGATCGGCATCGCCGCCTTCTCGGCGGTGATCTTCGCTGCACCGCTCGCCTCGGCCCGGCTGTTTGCGGCGGGCGTCACGCTGATCGGCATCGGCGGCGGCTTGTTCGCCCACGGCACGCTCACCGCCTCCATGGCCAAGGCCGGGCCCGAGGATACCGGCCTTGCGCTGGGCGCCTGGGGCGCGGCGCAGGCCACCGCCGCCGGGCTCGCCATCGCCGCCAGCGGCATCCTGCGCGATCTCGGCGCCGCCGTGGCGCAATCGGGGGCGCTCGGCGAGGGCATGAACGAGCCGGCCATCGGCTACCTCATCGTCTACCACGTCGAGATTGCGCTGCTGTTCGCCACGCTGGTCGCGCTCGGCCCGCTCGTGCGCGCGGACGCCGCCGGTTCCATCCGTCCGGACGAGCGGCGTTCCGGTCCGTTCGACCCCCTCGTCAATCGTCCCACCTGATCGGGAGGCCTGCCATGCCCAGAGGCGAGATCACCGGTTACATCGATGTCGCGCAGGTCACGCTCTACGCGTTCTGGATCTTCTTCGCAGGCCTGGTCTTCTACCTGCGCCGGGAAGATCGCCGCGAGGGCTATCCGCTGGAGAACGAGGCGGCCGGCCGGCTGAAGAGCCCCGACCCGATTCTCATCCCGACGCCGAAGGCCTTCCACCTGTCGAGCGGCCACACGATGTACGCGCCGCAGACGAACATCGCCTACGACACCCATGTGCCGAGCGCCCGCCGCGAGGTCTTCCCCGGCGCGCCCTACTTCCGTACCGACACGTCGCTGCAGGCCGGCGTTGGCCCCGGCTCCTGGGTTCCGCGCCACGACGAGCACGACCGGACCTGGGACAACGAGTACCGGATCGTCCCCTTACGCGTCGCCGACGCGTTCGTGGTCCACGAGGACGGACCGAACCCGATCGGCATGGCGGTCTTCGGCGCCGACCGGCAGGTCGCCGGCACCGTCGTCGATCTCTGGCTCGATCGCGGCGAATCCTTCGTGCGCTACTACGAGGTCGAAC
Organism: Methylorubrum sp. GM97; assembly: GCF_024347855.1. NCBI lineage: Bacteria > Pseudomonadati > Pseudomonadota > Alphaproteobacteria > Hyphomicrobiales > Methylobacteriaceae > Methylorubrum > Methylorubrum sp. GM97. The sequence goes on along the minus strand of NZ_AP025942.1, from coordinate 5,376,012 downwards.
TCGGTGCGGGCGGGCGCCGGGTGCTGATGCCAGTGACCTTCTGCACCACCGGCCGCTTCTCCCGCACGGTGAAGACCGAGGCGCTGCTGGCCGAGCAGTTCGCCGACATCCCCGGCATCAAGGATCCGGATTCCGTCACCCTGCGGGAGGAGGAGCGGATCATGGCGTATTTCGGCGCCGGCACCCTCTACGCCTCGCCGGCCCGTCAAGAACCCATTCTCTGAGGGGCGATCCTATGAGCGATTCCGACTTCCTACCCGAAGGGACGCTGCGGGGGCTGCCCGGCCCGTTGCCGCCGGGCGAGCGCATCCTGTGGCGCGGCGCCCCGAGCCTGTCCGGCGTGTTGCTGCGCGCCTTCCACGCCCGGCTCGTCATGGTGTGGTTCGCCGGCACCGCCACGGTGCTGGCGATCGGCGCCGCCGCGAGCGGGGGGCCGGCGCGGGCGCTCGCCGTCGCGGGCCCGACCTTGCTGATCGGCCTCGCGGCGCTTGGACTGCTGAGCTTCCTCGCCTGGCTCGTCCACCGCACCACCGTCTACACGCTCACCGACCGGCGCATGGTGCTGCATGTCGGCATCGCCCTGCCGATCACCCTCAACCTGCCACTCACCCGGATCGAGTCGGCGGACCTGCGCCTGTTTTCCGACGGCACCGGCGACATCCCCCTGCGCCTGCCGCCGGGCGAGCGGGTCGCCTACCTGCATCTCTGGCCGCATGCCCGGCCCTGGCGGGTGAGCCGGCCGGAGCCGATGCTGCGCTCGGTGCCCGAGGCCCGGAGCGTGGTGGCCCTGCTCGCCCCGGCGCTCGCGGCGCAGGCCGAAGGTTCGGCCGAGGGGATCGCTGAAGGACCTGCCAAAGATCTTGCCAAAGGTCCGGCGCGCGCCGTGGAACCCGCCGTGACCGGGCGTGCGAGCGCTGCCCCCGGCCACCTCGCGACCGCCGGGGCCCGATAGCGGAGGGTGAGATCCATGCCTGTCGAGCTGAACTTCCGCCGCCCGCCGCAGAAGCCGCAATCCCAGCGGCCGGCGCTTCTGGCCGTCGCGGCCCTGCTCGCGGTAGCGATTGTTGCCGTCGCCGTCGGCCGCGGCCAGGAGACGGAGCAGCAGATACCGGTCGCCCACCCGGTTCAGACGCTGGCGTTCCACGCCGAAGACCAGCCGGACGGCGCCATCGACCTGCGCGAGGCCAGCGACGGGAAACTGGTCGCCCGGATCGAGCCGGGACAGGACGGCTTCATCCGCGGCACGCTGCGCGGGCTCGCCCAGGCTCGGCAGCGGGAAGGCCTGAGCCGCGAGCCTCCGTTCACCCTCACGCGATTCGACAACGGCACGTTGTCGTTGGAGGATGGCGCCACCGGGCGGAACGTGCCGCTGCTGGCCTTCGGCCCTTCGAACGCGAAGGCCTTCGCCCGCCTGTTGCCCGGCACGGAGCTGCGGTGATGGCCGCAGCAGATAGAAGGGGGGCGGACATTGCCTGGATCGGCAAGACGGTCGTCGAGGTGCCCTGCACCGTCGAGATCGAGCAGACGCCGGAGAGCCTGCACGCGCATGTGACGCTCGACGGCGGGTTCGAGATCGAGCCCGGCGACGAGGTCCAGGTCCACGATGCGCCGACCGAGGTGCCCTACGGCGAGCGCCTCACCGTACGCCGCACCGCCACCGTCACCCGCGCAGGCCGGCTGGAGCGGGCCTGGACCAAGCTGATCGCCCATCTCGAGCTGACCGAGCTCTACGAGGTGAGCTTTTCCGAACGGAGGAAGCTGTGAACGCCAACGTCCAGCCCCAACCGGCGACGGGAGTTCCGTTCCCGCGCCAGCCGCTCAACGACTCGACCAAGAGCGCGCAGCAGACGACGTTTCTGAGCCCGCGCTTCTACACCACCGATTTCGACGAACTCGACCGCACCGATGTCGAGCCCGTGCGCCGCGAATGGGACATCCTGATCGAGGAGCTGCGCTCGGACCCGAACAAGCGCCACTTCGTGCGCAACGAGGAGTTCGACTGCGACCTCGCCGAGATGGACCCGGAGCTGCGCAAGGAATTCCTCGACTTCCTCGTCTCCTCGATCACCGCCGAGTTCTCGGGCTGCGTGCTCTACGCGGAAATGCGCAAGCGCGCCAAGAACAAGGACATCAAGGAGCTGTTCGGCTTCATGAGCCGCGACGAGGCGCGCCATGCCGGCTTCATCAACGACACGCTGAAGGACTTCGGCGTCGGCGTCGATCTCGGCTTCCTGACCAAGGCGAAGAAGTACACGTTCTTCAAGCCGAAGTTCATCTTCTACGCGACCTACCTATCGGAGAAGATCGGCTACGCCCGCTACATCACGATCTACCGCGAGTTGGAGCGGCATCCGGAGCGGCGCATCCACCCGATCTTCAAGTGGTTCGAGAAGTGGTGCAACGACGAGTTCCGCCACGGCGAGGCGTTCGCGCTGCTCATGCGGGCCAACCCAAAGCTGACGACGGGGGTCAACCGCTACTGGATCCGCTTCTTCCTGCTGGCGGTGTTCGCGACGATGTATGTCCGCGACCATTGCCGCCCGGCCTTCCACAAGGCGCTCGGGGTCGATCCGACCGATTACGATTTCAAGGTCTTCCGGATCACCTCCGAGATCTCGAAACAGACCTTCCCGATCACCCTCGATCTCGACGATCCGCGCTTCAAGGCGGGGCTCGACCGGCTGCTGGTCTGCGCCGACAAGATCGCCGCCGCCAAGGCGGAAGGCGGCCTGTCGGGCAAGCTCAAGCACGGCGCCCAGACCCTGGTCGCGGCGGCGACCTTCGCGCGGCTCTACCTTCTCCCGGTCAAGCAGAACGCGATGCCGGCCGACATCCGCCTCGATCCGGTCTGGTAGCATGGGCGTCTACGCCGTTCCGGCGCTCTACGCCGTCCTGCTGTGGTGGTCGGCCACCGGACTGGTGCTGGTGCTCCAGCACCTGCCGCGGCGGACGCATGCCCGCAGCATGGTCGCGGCGAGCGCCGTCCTGGCCGGCGCGCTCTGGACCATCCGCGCGGTCGCGGACGACGACACGGAGACCGGCGCCTATCTCGGCTTCACCGCCGCGATCATCGTCTGGGGCTGGCAGGAGATGAGCTACTATATGGGCTTCATCTCCGGCCCGAAGCCCGCCGCCTGCGCGCCGAACCTGCGCGGGTTCGACCGCTTCTTCGCGGCGCTCGCCACCAGCCTGTGGCACGAATTCGCGATCTTGATCGGAGGGCTCGCCATCCTCTGCCTGACTTGGGGGAGGGGAACCGAGTCGCGCTCTGGACCTACGGCCTGCTCACACTGATGAACGCCTCAGCGCGGCTCAACCTGTTCCTCGGCGTGCGCAACCTTCACGCCGAGTTCCTGCCGCCGCATCTCGGCTATCTCGCCTGCTACCTCAGCCGGCGGCCGATGAACCCGCTGTTTCCGCTCTCGGTGACGCTGGGCACCGCCGCATCGGTCCTGCTCGCCCGCGGCGCGCTCGGGGATGCCGCCGCGCCGCAGACGGTAACGGGCTTTGCCCTGCTCGCGACGCTCGCCGCGCTTGCCACCCTGGAGCATTGGTTCCTGATGCTGCCGCTGCCCTCGGCGGCGCTGTGGAACTGGAGCCTTCCGGGCCGCGCCGCACCCAGAGCGGCCGAGATGCCCGAAACCCGGGCAGTGCACCGCGAATGAAGCGAGGCAGACGCAAGATCTGCCCACCGGCATCATCTTCTTCGGGGAGGACGGCATGGATTACGAAGCGTTCTTCGGCAATGCGATCACCGGCCTCCACCGGGAGGGGCGCTACCGCGTCTTCACCGATCTGGAGCGGCAGGCGGGGCGGTTTCCCTACGCCACGCATCACAGCCCCGGCGGTGAGCGCGAGGTCACCGTCTGGTGCTCCAACGACTATCTCGGCATGGGCCAGCACCCGTCGGTGCTGCAAGCGATGCACGAGGCGACCGACCGATGCGGAGCCGGCGCGGGCGGCACCCGCAACATCTCCGGCACCAACCATTATCACGTGCTCTTGGAGCAGGAACTCGCCGACCTCCACGGAAAGGAAGCGGCGCTGATCTTCTCCTCCGGCTACGTCTCGAACTGGGCGGCGCTCGGCACGCTCGCCTCGAAGCTTCCGGGCTGCGTCGTCTTCTCCGACGAGGGCAACCACGCCTCAATGATCGAGGGCATCCGTTCGAGCCGGGCCGAACGCCAGATCTTCCGCCACAACGATCCAGAGGATCTGGATCGCAAGCTCGGGCTGATCGAGCCCGGCCGGGCCAAGCTCGTCGCATTCGAGTCGGTCTATTCGATGGATGGCGACATCGCCCCGATCGACGAGATCTGCGACGTGGCCGAGGCGCACGGGGCGCTCACCTATCTCGACGAGGTGCACGCGGTCGGCCTCTACGGCGCGCGGGGCGGCGGCATCTCGGAGCGGATGGGGCTCGCCCACCGGCTCGACGTGATCGAAGGAACGCTCGGCAAGGCGTTTGCCGTCCATGGCGGCTACATCACCGGTTCGACGCAGCTCTGCGACTTCGTGCGTAGCTTCGCCTCGGGCTTCATCTTCACGACCTCGCTGCCGCCGGCGGTCGCGGCCGGCGCCGCGGCCAGCATCCGCCACCTCAAGGCGAGCAGTGTCGAGCGGGCGCGGCATCAGGAGCGGGTGGCGCGGGTCCGGCAGGCACTGGATGCGGCGGGCATCCCGACTTTGGCCAACCGCAGCCACATCGTGCCAGTGATGGTTTGCGACCCCGTGCTGTGCAAGGCGATCAGCGATACCCTGCTCGACGAGTTCGGCATCTACGTGCAGCCGATCAACTACCCGACCGTCCCGCGTGGGACGGAGCGCCTACGGATCACGCCCTCGCCGCTGCATTCGAATGCCGACATCGACCATTTGGTGGACGCGCTGAGCACGATCTGGCGGCGGATCGGGCTGAGCAAGGCGGCGGCGGAGTAGGGCGTCCGCGCCCTACATCTTCTTCTCAAGCGCGGCCTTCACCTGCAGGAGCTGATCCCACACCACGCCGGGGCTCGTGCCCATCGCCTCGAGGACCGCGTTCACGCCCCAGAAGAGGCCGAACAAGATCACCGGCACCAGGATCCAGCCGAGAATCTCCTCGCCGCGATGACGCGACTTGCGGCGGCGACGGCGTCTCTCGCGGGACGTTAGCGGCTTCGGCCGCGCCGGAGCCGGCTGTGGCGCGACAGGCGTCAGGGGCTCCTCCTGCGCGTCGCTCGTCATGCTACCCCCATTGCTGGCCGATGCCGGCCCCTCTGGCAGAGCGCGGCGCCGCCCATATCCGGGAGCCGGCGCAGGAACGCAACCCGCGACGGCCTCGAAGGCCGCTCACTCTTGCGAATGAGCGACCACGCACTCTCAGACTTTCAGCGGCACCTTCGGCACGGTGCGGACGGAGCCGCCACCGGAGGATCCACCGCCGGACGGACCACCATCACGCTTGGCCGCCTTCTTGCGCGGCGCCGAACGTGGCTTCGAGCGCTTGCGCTTGGCCGCGTTGGCGACGTCCGTCTCCGGCTTCGGGGTCACCGGTCCGGCGGGGAATTCGAAACCGAGTTCCGCCTTGCCCTTGCCGTCCTCGGCCTCCGGCTTCTTCAGCACCACCTTGACGGCCCCGCCGTCCTTGAGGCGGCCGAACAGCACCTCGTCGGCGAGCGGCGTCTTGATCGTGGATTGGATCAGACGGGCCATGGGGCGCGCGCCCATCGCGTCGTCGTAGCCGTTCTCCACGAGCCATTCGCGGGCCTCGTCCGACAGCTCGATCGTGACGTTGCGGTCGGCGAGCTGCGCTTCGAGCTGGAGCACGAACTTGTCGACGACCTTGGCCACGACCTCCTTCGGCAAGTGGCCGAACGAGATGATCGCGTCGAGGCGGTTGCGGAATTCCGGCGCGAACAGCCGGTTGATCGCCTCGACGTCGTCGCCCGTGCGCTTCGACTGCGTGAAGCCGTAGGCCGACTTCGCCAGATCCGAGGCGCCCGCATTCGACGTCATGATGATGATGACGTTGCGGAAATCGACCTGCTTGCCGTTGTGGTCGGTCAGCTTGCCGTGATCCATGACCTGCAACAGGATGTTGAACAGGTCCGGATGCGCCTTCTCAATCTCGTCGAGCAGGAGCACGCAGTGCGGGTGCTGGTCGATCCCGTCGGTGAGCAGTCCGCCCTGATCGAAGCCGACATAGCCGGGCGGGGCACCGATCAGCCGCGAGACCGTGTGGCGCTCCATGTATTCCGACATGTCGAACCGCAGCATCTCGACGCCGAGCGAGGCCGCGAGTTGCTTGGCCGCTTCGGTTTTGCCGACGCCGGTCGGGCCGGCGAACAGGTAGGAGCCGATCGGCTTGTCGGGATCGCGCAGGCCCGCACGGGCGAGCTTGATCGCCGAGGTCAGCGCCTCGATGGCGTTGGTCTGGCCATAGACGACCCGCTTCAGGTTCTCGGTGAGGTTCTTGAGAACCACCGCGTCGTCCTTCGACACGGTTTTCGGCGGGATGCGCGCCATCGTCGCGATGGTGGTCTCGATCTCCTTGACGCCGATGGTGCGCTTGCGGCGCGCCTCCGGCACCAGCATCTGCGAGGCGCCGGTCTCGTCGATCACGTCGATCGCCTTGTCGGGCAGCTTGCGGTCGTTGATGTAGCGCGCCGACAGCTCCACCGCCGCCTTCACCGCCTCGGTGGTGTATTTGAGCTTGTGGAACTCCTCGAAATACGGCTTCAGCCCCTTGAGGATCTCGATCGTGTCCGGGATCGACGGCTCGTTGACGTCGATCTTCTGGAAGCGGCGCACCAGGGCGCGATCCTTCTCGAAGTACTGGCGGTACTCCTTGTAGGTGGTCGAGCCGATGCAGCGCAGGGCACCCGAGGCCAGAGCGGGCTTCAAGAGGTTCGAGGCGTCCATCGCACCGCCCGAGGTCGCACCCGCACCGATCACGGTGTGAATCTCGTCGATGAACATGATGGCGTTGGGGTGCGCCTCGATCTCCTTCATCACCTGCTTGAGGCGCTCCTCGAAGTCGCCGCGGTAGCGGGTGCCGGCCAGCAGCGTGCCCATGTCGAGGGAGAACACCGTCGCGTCGGCAAGAACTTCCGGCACCTCGTGCTGGATGATCTTACGCGCGAGCCCTTCGGCGATCGCCGTCTTGCCGACGCCGGGGTCGCCCACCAGCAGCGGATTGTTCTTCTGGCGGCGGCAGAGCACCTGAATCGTGCGCTCGACCTCGGAATGGCGGCCGATCAGCGGGTCGATCTTACCGTCGCGCGCCTTCTTGTTGAGGTTGACGCAGTAGGCGTCGAGCGCATCGCCCTTCTTCTTGGGCCGCGCCTCGGTCTCTTCGCTGCCGGGACGCTCGGACGCGGCCTCCTCCTCGGCGCCGCGCACAGGCTTGGCCTCGGACGCGCCGGGCCGCTTGGCGATGCCGTGGCTGATGTAGTTCACCGCATCGTAGCGGGTCATGTCCTGCTCTTGCAGGAAGTAGGCGGCGTGGCTCTCGCGCTCGGCGAAGATCGCGACGAGCACGTTGGCCCCGGTCACCTCCTCGCGGCCCGAGGACTGGACATGGATCACCGCACGCTGGATCACGCGCTGGAAGCCGGCGGTCGGCTTGGCGTCCTGACGCCCATCGCCCGTCAGATTCGAGAGTTCGGTGTCGACGTATTCGACGAGATTGCGGCGCAGTACGTCGGTCTCGACGTTACAGGCTCGCATCACCGCGGCAGCATCCTGATCATCGACGAGAGCGAGCAGGAGGTGTTCGAGGGTCGCGTATTCGTGGCGGCGCTCTCCGGCCAAGGCCAGGGCGCGGTGGAGGGCTTGCTCGAGGCTACGTGAGAAGCTGGGCAATGCTCTGGCCTTCGCTGGATGCCTATTTCTTTTCCATAACGCACTGAAGCGGATGTTGGTGCTTGCGGGCGAAATCCATCACCTGCGTCACTTTCGTTTCCGCGACCTCGTAGGTGAACACGCCACACTCCCCCACACCATTGTGGTGGACGTGCATCATGATCTGGTAGGCGTCGTCGTGGCTCTTGTTGAAGAACCGCTCCACGACATGCACGACGAATTCCATCGGCGTGTAATCGTCGTTGAGCAGCAGCACGCGGTACAGGCTCGGTCGCTTCGCCCGCGGCTTGGTGCGGGTGATGATCGCGGTGCCCGAACGGTCGTCGTCGCCGGGGCTGCGCGGGGTTGAGGCCGCACGCACCGGAACTCGTCCCCGACCCGCCTCCTGCACGTTGTCCTGAATGAGGTTGGAAGACATCTGAATCGAAGCGACCTTGGTCTGGCAGCCTTCGGCGCCAGCGTCCCGGTGAGGGGCGCGGCGCTCAACAGGCAATCTATAGGCCGATCGGCGCCTGCGCCAGTGAGGTGCGTGAAACTGTCCGTACTGAATGAACGCGCGGCCAGCCCTGCGCCCACGCGCGAAATGCGGCGCGGCCGTCTTTGGATCCGATGACGAAACGCCGCACGGCGGACCCGACGCGGGCAACGCCGGCCTTCCCAAGCGGGTCTCGTCAAGATCGGCTTAACCCCTGTGGCGAAAGGACGATCTCGCACCCGCATCGTCCGGCATTAACGGCCGCGTAACCGCGTTCATCCTACCGTCTTCGACAGAGATTGCGGACCCGATGGCGGCGTTCGTGAAGGGTGCCAGCCGGGCTTGAACGTCCGACTGTCGAGGCGAAGGTTTCGAGATGCGTCGCGTAGAAGGCCGGCCCACCACGGGGTCCCGCGCTGTCGCCGTGCTGCTCCTGGCGACGAGTTTTCTCGTCGCAGTGGCCGACCCGGCCGAGGCAAAACGCCGAGGCCACGCCCGCAAGGCGGTGAGCGGGTACAACCCGCCCTACGCCGCCATGGTCGTGGACGTGAAATCGGGCCGCACGCTGCACGCGGTCAACGAGGACGCGCTACGCCACCCGGCCTCGATCACCAAGGTCATGACCCTCTACATGCTCTTCGAGCAGCTGGAGAAGGGCCGCTACGACCTCGACTCGCCGCTCTCGATCTCGGCCAACGCCGCCGCCCAGGCGCCGTCGAAGCTGGGGTTGCGCCCCGGCTCGACCGTCACGGTCGAGGAGGCGATCAAGGCGCTCGTCACCAAGTCGGCCAACGACGTGGCCTGCGCCATCGGCGAGAACATCGCCGGCTCCGAGCCGCGCTTCGCCGAGATGATGACGCGCAAGGCCAAGGCGCTCGGCATGAGCCGCACCCACTACGCCAACGCTTCGGGCCTGCCCGACCCCGACCAGATCACCACGGCCCACGACCTCACTCTGCTGGCCCGTGCGATCCAGGATCGCTTCCCGCGCTACTACCGCTACTTCCAGACCCGCTCCTTCGCCTTCCGCGGCCGGACCATCGGCAACCACAACCGCCTGCTCGGCAATGTGGAGGGCGTGGACGGCATCAAGACCGGCTACACCCGCGATTCCGGCTTCAACCTGATGACCGCAGCCAAGCTCGGCGACCGGCAGATCGTGGCGATCGTGCTCGGCGGCAAATCGGGCGCGAGCCGCGACCGGATCATGGCCGACCTCGTCCGCGCCAATCTGCCCCGCGCCTTTGCAGGCAGCCGTCAAACGGCGCCTGTGGTCGAGGTGGCCGAGCGCGGTCGCCCGGCAGTCGTCGCCGAGGCCGATTCCCGCACCCGGACGGTTCTCGCCTCGGCGGACGACGAAGACATCGAGACGACGAGCTCCACCAGCAACGCTCCGCTCGACATCCGGCCGGCCACCACCACGCCGGGATCGCGCCGCACCACCCTCCAGGCGCTGCCGGGGGCTGCCCAGGCCTATGCAGGCTCGGCGGGTCAGGCGCCTTTCCCCGGCACGGCCGGCAAGTCGACCGCCCGCCTGCCCGCCGTCGAGGGCGTCGCCTCCCGGGCCGAGGGCCCGCCGAAGGATGCCCGCGGCGACAGCGCCAAGCCCGTCACGCCGAGCCCCTGGGTGATCCAGCTCGGCGCCATGGACGACGAGGACAAGGCGAAGTCGATCCTCGCCGACGCCCGCAGCCGCACCGGCATGCTGTCCAAGGCCGCGCCCTACACGGTGCGCGTGACCCATGGCGGCACCACGCTGTTCCGCGCCCGCTTCTCGGGATTTGCCGAACAGAGCACCGCGCAGGATGCCTGCGCCGCGCTGAAGAAGAACGGCTTCAACTGCTTCGCGACCCGGAGCTGATCGCCTCCAACAGCCATCCTCGGTGCGGCTGCCGGCGCGTTCGGCCGGCGACCGCCCGATGACAGGAGCCGCATCAAGCGGCTTCGACGACCTTCGACATATCGACCCTGACAACGCGCGTGGAGTTCTAGCGATGTCGGTTCACCAGTCTGTCACGCGCCGCGTTCACGCGCGCCGCTCCCTCGACGCTGCCGCCCTGGTCGGGATGCAGCCGCTTCATCAGCGTCCGATGAGCCGCGCGGACGTCCTCCAGGGACGCCCCGCGCTCAAGCCCCAGGACCTGATAGGCCTCCTGCTCCGTCATCGACCCTGGCTTCGCCGGTCCGCCCGTCCGCGGGTCTCCGTCGACATCAGCGTCTACACGCCAGCCGGGCTGCCGGCGGTCGAGATACGCCTCTAGCCCGCGGGCGCCCTCGGGATCGTTGGCGCTCAGCAGGGCGGCCAGCTCGATGAGCGCCTCCGACGGCACCGCCGAGAGGCGGCGGCCGGCGAAGGGCCCGACGAGCACGGTCCCGTCCATCGGCTCCCCGTCGGTGCCGAGGTCGAATTCGAGGGCGGCCGTCCGCACTTGCCGGGGCTCCCGGTATCCGCGCCATGCGCGGACCCGCCGGATCACGCCCGCCTCGCCCTCCGAGAGCCAGACGCCTCCTGCGCCGAGCAGAAGGGCCAGGAGGAAGCTGCCGCGCAGCGACAGCACGAAGGCCGTCGCCATAAGGACGTAGCCGGCGAGCAGGCGCGGCGTCAGGCCGAAGGGCAGGCGCCCGTTGCGGCGGCCGAGCCACCAGAATCCGATGAGCGCCAGAAGGCCGAGGGCGATGAGCATCCCGCGGTCATCGGCCGGTTCGGTGCGCGGGTAAAGCGCTCATCCGGTGCACGCCCACGGGGAGCGGGATTACAACCGCGTCTGCGCCACGTCGGCGGTATTCACCCGCACCGTCCGCACCCGGCCGTCGCGCTCCACCAGCAGGCTCACCGGGCGGTCGAGCCCCGCTTCCTCGACCGCGGCGGTCAGGTCCGACAGGCGGTGAACCGGGCGGCCATTGGCGCCGACGATGACGTCGCCGATCGTGCCGGTGCGGGGATCGACGCCACGCAAACCGGCCTGCGCCGCTGGCGAACCGGGCAGCACCCGCAGCACCACGACACCGTCGATGCCGAGCCGGGCGGCGGTCGCCTCCTGGCCGGCGATGATGCCGATGCCGGGATTGCGCACGCGCCCGTTCTTGATGAGGTCCGGCACCACCCGGTTCACGACATCGACCGGCACCGCAAAGCCGATGCCGGCGCTGGCGCCCGAAGGCGAGAAGATCGCGGTGTTGACGCCGATCAGGCGCCCGGCGGAATCGAGCAGGGGCCCGCCCGAATTACCCGGATTGATCGCCGCATCGGTCTGGATGACGCCCGACAGCTCCCGGCCCTCCTGCGTCGGCAGGCGGCGCTGGAGTGCGCTGATGACTCCGGTCGTCAGGGTGTGATCGAGGCCGAACGGGTTGCCGATGGCAAACGCCGACTGCCCGACCTTGAGGTCGGCCGAGGTCCCCACAGCTAGAGGAGGGGGCATCTTGGCCACGCGGCCGAGCTGGAGCACGGCGAGATCGTAGCTCGGCGCCGTGCCGACGACCCGCGCGCCGATCACTTCGCCCGAGGCGAGCCGCACGGAGATCGAGCCGCCACCCTTCGTCGCGGCCTCGACGACGTGGTTGTTGGTGACGACGTGGCCCGCCGCGTCCCAGACGAAACCGGTGCCGGTCTGCGTGCCGGAGCCCTGCTGCTGTTCTCCCTGGCCGAACTCGTCGTCCGGCTCCATCAGCGCGCGCCCTTGCGCCGCCGCCTGGGCGAAGACGTGGACAACGGAGGGCGAGGCGCTGGCGAACAGATCGACGGTGGTCTTCTCCGCCGCCGAGAGATCGCCGCGCGCCGCGACCGAGCGGGGCGCGTTCGCCGAGTAGAGGAAGGCGAGGATGTAGGGCTGCGCCACGAAGGCAATCAGCAGGCCCAGCGTCACGCCCAAGGCGACGCGCACGAAGCGATCCGGCACCGACAACCTCAGCCCTGCCCAGCCATGAACCGCGCGACCCGCGCCGCGTCGGCGGTACGGGCTACGTTCAGGTTCTCTCCACCAAACTCCTGAGAGTCAGGTCCGTCGCGCCGTAAAGCGCGCGTCCGGCAATTGAGACTTAGCTGTGTCCGGTGTGGCGTCCAGTCAACAAATCCCCGCTTTCCTACACAGGGAAGCTGGGTGCGGCACCGCACCGAGGGATGCCCCTACGAAGAGTAACCAATTGCATACTGTTTCATACGCAGTGTCGTCCTACAGATGAAAAGGCATCGGTGGGTGGGTCCGGACCAATTCTTGGCGAAACCAAGGCAAGGTTCGGGCGAGGAACTGCGACGAAACGGTGATCGAACGGCTATCGAGCACTCGAATTGATCGCAAAGCCGCCCCAGAGATGCTTCGATCGCCCTAGAACTTTGTACATACCGGCCCAGCGACGTCAGTCGTCGCCGCGATCCATTCGCGAACGGGCCCGGTTCGAACAGGAAGCGCATGAGATGGAAACGGAAGCTCTCGAACGTCCTGCCGACCTGACGATCTGGCGCACCCTGCCGGCCTCGTCTCCCCTGGCCCAGCCGGAGCGCTACGACACCCTGCGCGAGGCGCTGCTTGCCGCCAAGGGCGCCCTCGGCGACCCCTCGAAGCAGCCCTGGATCATCACCGAGGAGGGCGAAATCCTCTCCCCGAACTGGATCCGCACCTACGTCAACTGATCGCGGCCTCAGCGCCCGGATCGGCAGGCCGCGTGGGTACCGCCTCGGGGCATGGCTCCGGCCGGCTCACCAGCGTGACGAGCACGTAGGACACGATCATCAGCAGGAACCACGAGCCGAGCTTGGCCGCCGAGACCGGCGACCAGCCGGCCGCCTGGTTCGGGTAGAGCCAGACCCGGCTCGCCGTGCCGATGTTCTCGGCCAGCCAGATGAACCCGGCTACGAGGACGAAGCCGAGCAGCAGCGGCATCTGCCGGTACACGTGCCAGACCTTGAAGTGCACGACCGTGCCGCCGAACAGCACGCCGGTCGCGATAAACAGCATCGCCCGCATGTCGGCCACGTAATGGTGGCTGAAGAAGTTGAGGTAGATCGCACCCGCCAGCGGGAGCGTGAACATCAGCGGCGGATGTCGGGTGAAGCGGAAGTCGAACAGGCGCCAGACGCGGGCGATGTAGGAGCCGATGCTGGCATACATAAAGCCGGTGAACAGCGGCACGCCCATGATCCGCAGCAGGCTCGCCTCCGGGTAGATCCACGAGCCGACGCCGGTCTTGAAGATCTCCATCGCCGTCCCGACGACGTGATAGAGCGCGATGACCTTGGCCTCCTCCCAGGTCTCCATGCCCAAAGCCAGCAGCGCGACCTGGATCAGGATCGCGGCGAGCGTCAGAAAATCGTAGCGCGAGAGCGGCGCGTCGGCCGGGTAGAACAGGTGCGTGCCGATGAGCAGCGCGCAGATGAGGCCGCCGAACAGGCAGGCCCAGCCCTGCTTCACCCCGAACCTCAGAAACTCGTAGGCGAAGGCCGGCAGCCGGCCCGCGGCCTGGGCGCGCTCGCCGAGCCGGCGCTCAACCGCGACGAAGCCCGCCAGGAACGGCCAGTTCCGCGCCGCACTCGGCGTCCCCCGCCCTGTCGCCATTCCGTCCAACCTTCCGCCCCGCGCTCCGCACGACCCGAGCCGCGGAAAGCGGCGGTTTGACGGTCACGCTCGCCTCGCCGCACATTCGGCGCGGCAAGCACAGCGGGGAGGGGGCGTGCGGGCGAACGCGGTGGAGGATCGGGCTCACGCCCGGCGGCGGACGGAGCGCGAATTGCGCCGGCTCGAAGCGCTCGTTGCGCGCAAGCGTTTCCGCAGGCGGAGCCTGAGGGCGCTGCGCGGCTCGGCCGGCGCCGCGGCAACCTTCGGCGCTCTCCTGAAAGTGAAGGTGGTCGGAACGTTGGCCGGCAAGGCCGCCATCGCCGTCCTCGTCGGCCTCGGCTTCGCGTGGCCAGCCTTGGTGATCGGCGTGATCGGCGTCGTTGGGATCGTGTTGGCGGTGGTCAGCCTGTTTTCCGGCGAAGGCGGCCCCCACGGCTTCGACGTCGGTTGCACCTCCGACTGCGCAGGCAAGGAGAAGCGGGCCGAACGGCTCAAGGCGCTGATCGCGCAACGCCGGGCGTGGCTCGCTGCGCCGTCGGGGCCGGCGCCGAGCGTGCGGTGGGATGCGCGCGGGCGCCGTCACCTGACAGGCAGCCAGCGCAAGCGCGGCCGGTGAGTCCGGCCTTATGGACAGTAGCCGCGTTTGGTGGCTTGCCTATAATGCTCAAAAAAAATCATCGTCTCCGCCGATGCCGAGACTGACGCCAGGAACAGACGCACGATGAGCTCCCGCATCCCCGATTTCGCCTCCGTCGCCTACGCGGCCGACGGCTTCAAGGCGCCGCCCCCGCCGGCCGGGGAGCCGTGGATGACGCCCGAGGGCATTCCGGTGAAGGGCTTCTACGGCCCCGAGGACCGCGAGGGCTGCGAGGGGATCGACTCGTTCCCCGGCCTGCCGCCCTACCTGCGCGGCCCCTATCCGGCGATGTACGTCACCCAGCCCTGGACGATCCGGCAATATGCCGGCTTCTCGACGGCCGAGGATTCGAACGCCTTCTATCGGCGCAACCTCGCCGCGGGCCAGAAAGGCCTCTCGGTCGCCTTCGATCTCGCGACCCACCGCGGCTACGATTCGGACCACCCGCGCGTCTCGGGTGATGTCGGCATGGCGGGTGTCGCGATCGACTCGATCTACGACATGCGCACGCTGTTCTCCGGCATTCCGCTCGATGAGATGACGGTGTCGATGACGATGAACGGCGCGGTGCTGCCGGTGCTCGCGCTCTACATCGTCGCGGCCGAGGAGCAGGGCGTGCCGCCCGAAAAGCTCGCCGGCACGATCCAGAACGACATCCTCAAGGAGTTCATGGTCCGCAACACCTACATCTATCCCCCCAAGGGATCGATGCGGATCATCTCGGACATCTTCGGCTACACCTCGAAGAACATGCCGAAGTTCAACTCGATCTCGATCTCCGGCTACCACATGCAGGAGGCCGGGGCGACGCAGGATCTGGAGCTCGCCTACACCCTCGCGGACGGCGTCGAGTACATCAAGGCAGGCCTCGCGGCGGGCCTCACCATCGACCAGTTCGCGCCGCGCCTGTCGTTCTTCTGGGCGATCGGGATGAACTTCTTCATGGAGATCGCCAAGATGCGGGCCGCACGCCTGATCTGGGCCAAGCTCGTCAAAGAGTTCGAGCCGAAGAGCGACAAGTCGCTGCCGCTGCGCACCCATTCCCAGACGTCCGGCTGGTCGCTGACCGCGCAGGACGTGTTCAACAACGTCACCCGCACCTGCATCGAGGCGATGGCGGCGACGCAGGGCGGCACCCAGTCGCTCCACACCAACGCGCTCGACGAGGCTTTGGCGCTGCCGACCGACTTCTCGGCCCGCATCGCCCGCAACACCCAGCTCTTCCTGCAGCAGGAGAGCGGCACCACGCGGATCATCGATCCGTGGGGCGGCTCCTACTATGTCGAGCGGCTGACCCGGGACATCGCCGCCCGCGCCTGGGAGCATATCCGCGAGGTCGAGGCGCTCGGCGGCATGGCCAAGGCCATCGAGGCCGGCATCCCGAAGCTGCGCATCGAGGAGGCGGCGGCCCGCGCCCAGGCGCGGATCGATTCCGGGCGCCAGACCATCGTCGGCATCAACAAGTACAAGCCCGACGACGAGATGAAGATCGACCTGCTGCGCGTCGACAACGCCGACGTGCGCGCCAAGCAGATCGACAAGCTCAAGCGCCTGCGCGCCGAGCGCAACCAGGCCGACGTCGATGCGGCTCTGGCCGCGCTGACGAAGGCTGCGGATGGCGAGGGCAACCTGCTCGAACTGGCGGTGAACGCGGCGCGGGCCAAAGCCACGGTCGGCGAGATCTCGGAGGCGCTGGAGAAGGCCTGGGGCCGTCACCGCGCCCAGATCCGCTCGATCTCGGGCGTCTACAAGCGGGAGGTGGGCGGTATGTCGCCGGTGGTGGAGAAGGTCCGCGGCCTCGTCGAGGCCTTCGAGGAGAATGACGGGCGCCGCCCGCGCATCCTGGTCGCCAAGATGGGCCAGGACGGGCACGACCGCGGCCAGAAGGTGATCGCCTCGGCGTTCGCCGATCTCGGCTTCGACGTGGATATCGGGCCGCTCTTCGCCACGCCGGACGAGGCCGCGCGGCAGGCGGTGGAGAACGACGTGCACATCGTCGGCGTCTCCTCGCTGGCCGCGGGCCACCTGACGCTGGTGCCGGAACTCAAGGCCGCGCTGAAGCAGGAGGGCCGCGACGACGTGATGATCGTGGTCGGCGGCGTGATCCCGCCGGGCGACTACGACGCGCTCTACGCCGCGGGCGCCTCGGCGATCTTCCCGCCGGGCACCGTGATCGCGGAAGCGGCCGTGAAGCTTCTGGGCGAACTCAACACGCGCCTGGGCTACGGCGAACGGCAGGCGGCCGAGTAGTCCGCTTTTCCAGTCTCGGCGGGGGCCATGCCCCCGCCTTTCATTTGAGTTTACCGGGATTCCAGGCGGCACCATGCCTCGCGTGGTGCCGCCTCATGGGATCGGCTAAGACGGCAGGGTCATTTTTCGCGCCCGCCGCTCCCGCATCCGTGGCCAACCGGCTGGCGCCTCCCGATACGCGACGGACTGGGCAATGGCCGAGGCAGACCACGAAAAGATCCTGCCCGTGATCTTGTGCGGCGGCTCGGGCACGCGGCTGTGGCCGGCTTCGCGCGAGAGCATGCCGAAGCAGTTCACGCCGCTGGTCGATCCCGCGACCTCGAGCTTCCAAGCCACCGTCCGCCGCGTCGCCGACGAGGCCGTGTTCGCGAGGCCGACGGTCATCGCCTCGGCCGAGTCCCGCTTCATCGTCGCCGAGCAGCTCGCGCAGGCGGGCATCGCTGCCGACATCCTGCTCGAACCCGAGCGGCGCGACTCCGCCGCCGCCGTCGCGGTGGCCGCGCTCCACGGCGCACGGCGCGGGCCGGAGACGGTGGTGCTGGTGATGGCCGCCGACCACGTGATTGAGGACGCTACCGCCTTCGCGCGCGCCGCGCAGGAGGCAGCCTTGGGCGCCCGGCTCGGCCAGATCATGACACTGGGCATCACCCCGACCCGGCCCGCGACCGAGTACGGCTATATCCGCACCGGCGGCGCACTCCCCGACGCGCCGGGCCTGCACCGGGTCGAGCGCTTCGTCGAGAAGCCGGACGCGGCCGGCGCCGAGCGCCTGATCGGGGAGGGCGCCCTGTGGAACTCGGGCTACTTCCTGTTCCGCGCCGACGTGATGATCACCGAGCTGGAAGCGCACGCACCCGACGTGCTGGAAGCCGCCCGCGGCGCGCTCGCGAACGCTGCCACCGATCTCGACTTCGTCCGGCTCCAGGCCGAAGCCTTCGCGCGGGCGCCGAAAACCTCGATCGATTACGCGGTGATGGAGCGTACGACGCGGGCCGGTGTGCTCGCCGTCTCCTTCGCGTGGTCGGATGTCGGCACCTGGGACGCGGTGTGGCAGGTGCTGGAGCGCGACGCCCAGGGCAACGCCGTGCGCGGCCGCGTCGAACTGGTGGAGACCACGGGCAGCCTCGTCCATAGCGAGGGCGACGGGCTCACCACGGTGGTCGGACTCGACGACGTCGTGGTGGTCGCGACCCCCGACGCGGTGCTGGTCGCCTCCAAGGCGAAGTCGGGCAAGGTCAAGGATCTCGTGACCGTCCTACGCGAGAAGGCGCATCCGGAGGCGGATGCCCACCGCCGGATGTACCGCCCCTGGGGCTGGTATCAGCGCATTGATATCGGCGAGCGCTTCCAGGTGAAGCGGATCATGGTGACGCCGGGCGGGCGGCTCTCGCTGCAGAAGCATTTCCACCGGGCCGAACACTGGGTGGTGGTGAAGGGTACAGCCGAGGTGACGCTGAACGATTCGATCGTGCTCGTGCACGAGAACGAGGCGGTCTACCTGCCAATCGGCTCGATGCACCGGCTGACCAATCCCGGGAAGATCCCGCTCGAACTGATCGAGGTGCAGGTCGGCTCCTATACCGGCGAGGACGATATCATCCGGGTCGAGGACGTCTACGGGCGCTGAGCGCCGGGATCGGCCGATGGGTTGGCGAGGGCACGCCCGAGCCGCGCGACATCCGCCCGGCCGCTCCTGAGCCCGAGCTTCGAGCGCCGCCACAGGATGTCGTCGGGGGTGCGCGCCCATTCGTGCCGCACGAGGTAATCGACCTCGCGCGCGCTGAGATCGCCGCCGAAGGTCTCGCCGAGATCGGACAGCGCCCGCGCATCGCCGAGCAGATGCTCCAAGCGGGTGCCGTAGGCGCGGGCGAGCCGCCGGGCGGTCGCCGCCGGGAGGAAGGGACGCTCGGCTACGAGCCTCGCCAGGAACCTCTCGAAATCCGCTCCGTCCATGTCGCCGCCAGGCAGGGGGGCGGTTCCGGTCCAGGCCGGTTTCAGGCCGGGCAGGTGCGGTCCCAGCCGGTCGAGGGCGTGCTCGGCGAGCCGGCGATAGGTCGTGATCTTGCCCCCGAACACGGAGAGGACCGGAGGACCGTCGGTGTCGAGTTCGAGCACGTAATCGCGGGTGACCGCCGAGGCGTTCGCCGCCGCGTCGTCATCGTAGAGCGGTCTCAGCCCCGAAAAGCTCCAGACCACGTCGTCCGGGCCGATCTGCCGCTCGAACGAGCGGTTGATGCAGGCGCAGAGATAGCGTGTCTCCTGGGCCGAGATGACGACCGGGCCAGGGCCGCCCTCATGCGCCACATCGGTGGTGCCGATCAGGGTGAAGTCGCGCTCGTAGGGGATGGCGAAGACGATGCGCCGGTCGGGCTGCTGCAGGATGTAGGCCTGATCGCCCTCGTAGAGCCGCCGAACGACGATGTGGCTCCCCTTGACGAGGCGCACCTTCGGCCGGGCTTCGACGGAGAGTGTTCGCAACAAGGTCTCGCCGACCCACGGTCCGGCGGCGTTGACGACGACCCGCGCCCGCACGCTCTCCCGCCGCCGTTTGTCGGAATCGTAGAGGGTGACGGTCCAGGCGCCTTCGTCGCGACGGGCGGATTCCACGGTGGTCCGGGTGCGGATCTGCGCACCGCGCTCGGCGGCGTCGAGCGCGTTCAGCACGACGAGGCGGCTGTCCTCGACCCAGCAATCGGAATAGGCGAAGCCCCGCGTCAGCCGCTTCTGAAGCGGCGCACCGGCCGCATCGCGATCGAGGCGCAGCGATGTCGAACCCGGCAGCGTCTTGAGGCGCGTGAGATGATCGTAGAGGAAGAGCCCGAGCCGCAGCATCCAGGCCGGCCGTAGCCCTGCATCGTACGGCAGGACGAAGCGCAGGGGCCAGACGATGTGGGGTGCCAACCGCATCAGCCGCTCACGCTCGGCCAGCGCCTCGCGCACGAGCCGGAACTCGTACTGTTCGAGGTAGCGCAGGCCGCCATGGATCAGTTTGGTCGAGGCCGACGAAGTGTGTTCGGCCAGATCGCCGCGCTCGCACAGCAGGACGCGCAACCCTCGGCCGGCCGCATCACGGGCGATGCCGGCGCCGTTGATGCCGCCGCCGATGACGAGGAGGTCGAACGGGTCGCTCACAGGCGGACCAGTCCGCTGACACTGACGACGATCCCGATCAGCACGATGGCCCCGAGGCAGCGGCGCCACGGATTGACCCCGCGGATGATCTCATCGAGCGCCCAGACGGTGAGGCTCAGAAGTGCAACGACGCGAAGGCCCGCGAAGACCGGAGCCGGCAGGCCGGGCGTCGCCGCCTCGAGCAGCCATTCCAAGGCCGAGGCCGCGGCGAAGATCCAGAGCGGTAGGTTCGGCCATTGGCCGATCACGACGGCGCCGCTGCGCCGGTCGCGGAAGAACCAGTCGAAGACCCGGCGCAAGCGGGGCCTCAGATCGCGCTCGTGCCTCGGGCGGCCCGGATCGGCGCGCAGATCTTCGGGCTGATCCGGTCGAGATGCGGGCAGGCATTGGTCTGGTACCAGCCCCGCAATTCGGGCTGGTTCGGCGCGACATACATGGCCGTCAGCACGAAGCCGCCTGCGAGCACGATCAGAAGCAGGAGAAGGTTACGCACGGGACGTCTCCAATCCGACGGACCTCGGAGCGGAGGCCGGTTCATCGCGGCAGACGCGCGAAGGCCGGGAGAGTTCCCTGGCCGCCCTCCGCAGCGCCGTCATCGATGGCTGTCATCCAGCGTCAGAGGCCGGGTGTGAGTCAACGGCCCCTGTGAGCCGGGCAGGAGCCCGAGATCCTGAAGCCAGAGCATGGCGAGCAGGGCCGCGATCAGGCTGCCCAGCCCCATGAGAAGGGTGAGGTGGCGCCGCCGGACGATGATGAGGATCACCACGACGAGGAGGGCGAGCGAGAGCGCGAGCGTCAGCATGAGCGTCCTTCTACGACGATCCGAACCCCGGCGTCCCCTAGCTTGATGCGACCGGGAAACTCGCCATGGGCAGCGCCTGTCAACAGTCCAGACCCGACCATCAAAGTGCAGAGACATGGATGATCGGATGAGACGCGGACCAAATCTGCTTTTTCCTCATGTCATCGAAACTTCACTGAACCTCTCCACTGAGCAGCATTTGTAAGCCTGGCGTTGGGTCGGTCGATGGGTGGGACGCCGCTGCGCAACCCGCCGCAGCAAGGTCCGAGACCGTACGGCCCCGCGCCCGGCATCAGCGAAGTCCGCAGTCGATTCCTTCGAGGTTCAATGTCAGACGCGCTCAGCCTGCAGGACGGGGGTTCGGCACCGACCGAAGCCCGCTCGCCACGGGGCCCCAATCTCGACGGCCGGATGCATCCGGCCGGAACCGGCCTCTTCCTGCTCGTCCTGGTGGGAGGGCTTGGCTACGCGCTCTTCAACCTGATCACGGATATGCAGGCCGCCGGCCAGCCGCCGCTGGCGATCGGCGCCTTCGCGCTGCTCGGCCTCGCGCTGCTCATCGCTCTCGGCTTCGAGTTCGTGAACGGCTTCCACGACACCGCCAACGCCGTCGCGACGGTGATCTACACCCACAGCCTGCCTCCGGTCGTCGCCGTGGTCTATTCCGGCGTCTTCAACTTTCTCGGCGTCCTCGTCTCGACCGGTGCCGTCGCCTACAGCGTCGTCACCTTGCTGCCCGTGGAACTGGTGCTGAAGTCCGGTTCGTCCGCCGGCTACGCGATGATCTTCGCGCTGCTCATCGCCGCGATCATCTGGAACCTGGGGACATGGGCGCTCGGCCTGCCGAACTCGTCCTCGCACGCGCTGATCGGATCGGTTCTCGGCGTGGGCCTTGCCAACCAGCTCCTTGCCGCCGAAGGCTCAGGCACCTCCGGTGTCCAGTGGAATCAGGCGTGGAGCGTGCTGCGGGCCCTGCTATTCAGCCCCCTCGTCGGCTTCGTCATGGCGGCCCTGCTGCTGCTGACGATGCGGTTCGTGATCCGCAACCGCACCCTCTACCAGGAGCCGGAGGGTGACACGCCGCCCCCGCTCTGGATCCGCGCCCTGCTGATTCTGACCTGCGGCGGCGTCTCCTTCGCCCATGGCGGCAATGACGGGCAGAAGGGCATGGGCCTGATCATGCTGATCCTGATCGGCGCCGCGCCCACCGCCTACGCGCTCAACCGGACGATGTCGGAATTGGCAACACCGCATTTCGTGCAAGTCTCGGAGCGCGCCCGGACGGTGTTCCAGAGCCGGGCGGACCAAGCCCCGATGCCGAGCCCGGCCGAGGGGCGCGTGCAGATCACCGAGGCGCTGGGGAAGAAGGACCTCGACCGGCCGGAGACCTATGCGGCGCTGGCCGCCCTCTCGGACGACATCGCCACGAAGGTGAAGGAGTACGGCGCGATCCGCCACGTTCCGGCAGAGGCGACGCCGAACCTGCGCAACGACATGTACCTCGCCTCGGACGCGATCCACAGCCTGAAGAAGCACGAGGGGCTCTTCGTCGGCGAGGAGGCCGAGACGTTGAAGGCTTACGAGACGAGCCTGAACGACGGCACCCGCTACATCCCGACCTGGGTGAAGGTCTCGGTCGCCCTGGCCCTCGGCCTCGGCACGATGGTGGGCTGGAAACGCATCGTCGTCACGGTCGGCAGCCGCATCGGCAAGAAGCACCTGACCTACGCGCAAGGGGCGTCCGCCGAGATCACGGCCGCGGGGACGATCGGCCTCGCGGAGGCCTACGGCCTGCCGGTTTCGACCACTCACATCCTGTCGAGCGGCGTCGCCGGCACCATGGCCGCCAACGGCTCAGGCCTGCAATGGGCCACCGTGCGCAACCTCGCCGCCGCGTGGCTGCTGACCCTGCCGGCGGCGATCACCCTGGCCGGGCTGCTCTATGCCGGCCTGCGGTTCGTGTTCTGAGGCGAAACGAGGGTCAAACGCCTGCGTACATCCGGCCGGGGTTGAAGATGCCGGCCGGATCATGCGCGGCCTTGATGCCGGCGGTGATGCGCACCAGCGGCTCGGGCAGCGGCTCGAAGACGGGGACGGCGGCGCGCAGGGTCTCGGGCGCGCGCACCAGGGTCGCGTGCCCGCTGCCGGCGGCTTTCACCGCAGCGCGGATCACCGCGGCTCCGGCATCGTCGGACGCATCGGTGGCGAGCCAGATCAGGCCGCCGCCCCAATCGTAGAACCAGCGCGCGGCACACTCGGCCGCGATCGCCGCGGTGACCGCCGGCCCGCGGGTCGGAGCGGTGGAGATGCGCCAGATCGCGGCCTCGCGCGGCTCGGCGAGCGGGGTCGCGTCGCGCACGGCGCGCCAGAGCGCGGCGCTCTCGTCACCCTCGACGACTTGCGCCGCGCCGTAGCGGCGCAGCAGGCGGCGCAGCTCGCCGAGGCGGTAATCGACCGATTTGGCAAAGCCTTCGACGCGCATCAGCGTGCGCGGCTCCGGGCCGCCGACACCGGCAGGCCAGTGGGCGGCTCCCGTCAGCTCGAACGGCGAGCCGAGCGCGGTGGCGAGCGCCTCGACCGCGGCAGCGTCGGAAAGGCCCGGCAGCACGAGGGTCGCGACCTGCTCTTGCACCGGCAGCACCTTGAAGGTGACCTCCGTCAGCAGGCCGAGCGTGCCCCAGGAGCCGGCCATCAGCTTCACGAGGTCGAGGCCGGTGACGTTCTTCATCACCCGCCCGCCGGACTTGATCGGCTGGCCGCGTCCGTTGACGAAGCGCACGCCGATCAGGCTGTCGCGGGCCGCGCCCGCATTGATGCGGCGGGGGCCGGAATTGTTGGCCGCCGCCACCGCGCCGAAGGTCGGCTCGCCGGTGGAGCCGAGGAGCGGGCGGTGATCCATCGGCTCGAACGGCAGCATCTGCCCGCGGCCGGCCAGCAGCGCCTCGACTTCGGCGAGCGGCGTGCCGGCCCGCGCGGCGACCACCATCTCGGCCGGCTCGTAGAGGGTGATGCCGGTGAGCCCCGTGGCGGCGAGCGTCGCCTCATCCTGCGGTGGGCGGCCGAGCGCCGCCTTGGTGCCGCCGCCGACGAGACGCAGCGGTTCCGATCGGCCGGCGGCCTGCGCCACGATGGCAGCCGCCTCCTGCTCGCTCGCCGGCGCGTATGAGGTCATCGTTTCCGTCCCGTGGGATTTTTCTGGAGCTTTGAGAAGCTCCCGGACTCAAACCCCGTTTGGCCGGAGGTGGCAAGCCGAGACTGCGCTAACTGACCTTGGGCCAAGCCGACCTTGGGCCAAGCCCGCGCCTACCGCGCGGCGGCCGGCAGCCGCTTCGGGAAACGCTGGCGCACGGCGCTGCGCAGGCCGGCGATGTCGAGAAACCAGACAAGGGCCCCGTAGACGAGCATTCCGGCCGCGATGCAGGCCGGCAGGGCGAGTGCCGGCTCCAGGCCGCGGAACGGCAGCACGGCCAGAACCATGGCGAGACAGGCGGCGGCGGTGAGGGCGAGGTCGCGGCCCGGCAGGCGCAGGCGCTCGATCCCCGTCAGCGCCCGCAGGCCGAGCACGGCGACCGCCGCGACGAGGCCGAGGGTCTGCGCGACGGCAACGCCCTGCGGTCCCATCATCCGCGGCAGCAGGAGGAGGCCGACGGCGTTGACGGTCAGCCCGATGAGCGCGGCGGCGACCACCGGGCTCGTCCGGCGTCGGATCTGGAAGATGGGATTGAGGGCGAAGTTCATGATCGAGAGGCAGAACAGGCCCGGGATCAGGAGGTCGGTATAGTCCGCGAATGGCCCGCGAAACTCCTCCGGCACGATCAGCGCCTGGAGGGCCGGCGTCACGGCCCAGTAGCCGGCGGCGCAGGGCAGGAGCAGCGCCACCACGATGGCGATGTTGCGCGCGACCTGCGTCTCGGCGGCCTCGCGGCCATGATGCTCCTCGGCCTGCACGGCGATCTGGAACAGCAGTAGATCGAGCGCGGCCCCGAGCGTCGAGAAGGCCCGCGAGCCGAGATCGGCGGCGAGCGCGAAATAGCCGGCCTCGGCAAAGCCGGCGGTGCCGGCGATGGCGGCGCGGTTGAGGAAGGGCATGATCTGATAGACGGCGTTGGCCGCGATCAAGGGCAGCCCGTAGGCCGCGAACAGGCGCAGAGTTTCGCAGGCTCGGCCATGGGGCAGGGCGGGCGCGTGCCCCAAGAGGCCGTCGCCCAGGATCTTGCGCATCGGCAGCACCGCCAGGAACTGGCTCAAGCCCCCTGCGATCAGCACCCAGACCGGCTGCGGAAACAGCCATGCCGTGCCAGCCATCAGCACGAAGGCCAGGACGTTCTTCCACACCACGAGCCGGAGATAGGCGCTGCCGATGAAGCGGGCGCGGGCGAGCGCCGCATGATAGTCGAACAGCCCGATGCCGATCGCCGCGACCATCGTGCCGGCGGTCATGACCAGACGTCCCTCGGGGGTCGGATTGACCGCGATCCCGAGTCCGGCGCAGAGGGCGGCCGTGGCAAACAGCGCCAGCGCGATGACCCAGTAAGCCCGGTCGAGCCCCTGGCGGATCCACGGCTCGGCCTCGCGCACCCGCGCCGAGTAGAACCGCGTCGCCGAGAGCCGCAGCCACTCGAACAGGATCGTGTTGAGCACGACCGCGCCGGCCGTCGCCAGGGCGAACCGGCCGAAATCGGCCGGCCCCAGCATTCGGGCGATGGCGATGCCGAGGATGAAGTTCAGCCCGGCATTGAGGACGAAGGCGGCGATGACGGCCATGGGACGGGGTGCGCTGCTCGCTCAGCCTGGAGCCTGAGGACGAGACTCGCAGCTAGCCGCCAACAAAGCCTGAATTGTGGGGCGCCGGCATGACCGCCCTTCGCTGCCTGCGGGCCCGGCGCCGGGCCGAAGCCGAAGCCATGCTATGGGTCCGAGACTCGAAACCGGGATTCGCGATGTCTGTCGATCTGTCCTTCGTCACGAAGGTCTTCGCCGCTTTGTTCGCCATCATGAACCCGATCGCGAATGTGCCGGTGTTCCTTTCCCTCACCGATGGCGCGTCCGACGCCGTGCGGCGGCACGTTGCGGTCAAGGCCGCTGTCGGGACCACGATCGGCTGCCTCGTCTCGATCGTGGCCGGGCAGGCCATCCTGGATGCCTTCGGACTCAGCGTCGACGACTTCCGTCTGGCGGGCGGGCTCATCGTCCTGACGATCGCGCTCTCCATGCTTCAGGGCTCGTCGAGCCAGACGCATGGCCGTAGCCCCAAGGAGAAGGAAGACCAGATCGATGCGGACAGCGTCGCCATCTACCCACTGACCATCCCCCTGCTCGTCGGTCCGGGGACGATCGCGACGCTCATCGTGTTCGGCCAAACCGCCAAGGCGCAGGCCAAATGGCCGGAACTCGCGCTCGGTGTCGGCGCCTTTCTCACGCTTCTGACGGTCGCGCTGCTCTCCGCCCCCTGGCTCGGCCACCGTCTGTCCGCCACGGCCACTGCGATCACGCGCCGCCTGATGGGCATGATCCTGGCCGCGGTTGCGATGGAGATGATCGTGACGAGCCTGCGCAACCTGTTCCCCGGCCTCAGCCATTGAGCCGCAGAGAGCGCTCCAGACGGCGGCGCTTCTCGACGCCGCGTTACAGCCAGCCCTTCGCCTTGAAATAGAGCAGCGGCACGATCGCCGAGATCGCGATCAGGGCGAGGCCGTAGGGGTAGCCGTAGGCCCAGTCGAGTTCGGGCATGTGCTTGAAGTTCATGCCGTAGAGCGAGGCCACCAGGGTCGGCGGCACGCCGACCACGGATACGACGGTGAGAACCCGGAAGGCGTTGTTCTGCTCGATATTGATAAGCCCGAGCGTCGCGTCGAGCAGGAACTGGACGGTCTCGGACAGCCGCGTCTCGAACTCGTCCAGCGAGGCGATGTCCTGTGCCAGCGTGTCGAAGCGTGGCGCGTCGCCCTCCTTGAGGGTCTGGCCGCACTCGCTCTTGGCGAAGGCGATGATGCGCCCGAGCCCGAGCAGGCTGGCGCGGACCTTCGACAGCGACTTGCCGTGGCGCCCGACCGAACGGAGCAGGCGGCGCAGGGCAAGGTCGCGCCGCTTCGGCGCGGTCGTGTCACCCTTGCGGGCGCCGGGCCGGGCGCCGGAATCGAAATCGAAGATGCGGGTGGAGAGCGCGTCGAGATCACCCGACATCTCCTCCAGAAGGTCGGCGAGGTTGTCGACCAGTTCCTCGACCACGAGCAGGAACATGCCCGTGCTGGTGCTGCCGTCGCCGTCACGCTCGTCCACACGCTTCCGGACCGCCGCAATGGCGCGCATGTCGTGGAAGCGCACGGTGACGAGGTGGTCCGCGTTGAGCAGGAAGCCCAGCGGCTTCAGGCTGAAATCGGAGCGGTCGAAGGTCACCATCGGCGTCGAGAGGGAGAGGCCGTCGCGGTTGCGGCGCAGGCGGCTCGACGACTCGACCTCGCTCAGCGCCGCACGCGAAGGCACGCGGATGCCCGTCTTCCGTTCGACCTGCGCGGCCTCCTCGGCCGTCGGATCGTTCAGATCGATCCAGACCGCGTGATCGGGCAGGCTCGCGCCGCCTCCCGCGCCGCCGTGCTCGACCGCGCCGTTGGCCCCATGAAGGCTCATCATCGGGAGAATGTGTCCCCGTCCGTCCCAGGCGCGCGAGAAATTCGCGTGAAACCGCCGCAGCCGGGAAGAAGCTGCGCCTTGACTCAAAAACGCCACGCGCCTATCTCGCCAGCGTCGTTAGCACTCACTTGCTTGGAGTGCTAACAATCAGGTGGAGCGCGGTCGTCCCGGCCGCATGAAGACCAACCGCCATTCCGAAGCAAGAGGGCAGCTCATGAAGTTCCGTCCGCTGCACGACCGCGTCGTCGTCCGTCGCATCGAGAGCGAAGAGAAGACGAAAGGCGGCATCATCATCCCGGATACCGCCAAGGAGAAGCCGCAAGAGGGCGAGATCGTCGCCGTCGGCCCTGGCGCTCGCGACGAGCAGGGCCGCGTCAACGCCCTCGACGTGAAGGTCGGTGACCGCGTGCTGTTCGGCAAGTGGTCCGGCACCGAGGTCAAGATCGACGGCCAGGATCTCCTCATCATGAAGGAATCCGACATCATGGGCGTCGTCGCCCTCTAAGGCGCGCAACCCCTCCACCGCCCTTCGAGGCCGCCAGGGCTTTTGCCCTCGGCCGGCTTCAGGGCCCCTTCCATCATTCGAGGTAAACTCACATGGCAGCGAAAGACGTACGTTTCTCCGCCGATGCTCGCGACAAGATGCTGCGCGGCGTCGACATCCTCGCGGATGCCGTCAAGGTGACGCTGGGCCCCAAGGGCCGCAACGTCGTGATCGAGAAGAGCTTCGGCGCCCCGCGCATCACCAAGGACGGCGTCACCGTCGCCAAGGAGATCGAGCTCGCCGACCGCTTCGAGAACATGGGCGCACAGATGGTGCGCGAAGTGGCCTCGAAGACCAACGATATCGCCGGTGACGGCACGACCACCGCGACCGTGCTGGCCCAGGCGATCGTCCGCGAAGGCGCCAAGTACGTCGCCGCCGGCATCAACCCGATGGACCTGAAACGCGGCATCGACCTCGCCACGGCCGCCGCGGTGAAGGACATCACCGCCCGCGCCAAGAAGGTCGCCTCCTCCGAAGAGGTCGCCCAGGTCGGCACGATCTCCGCCAATGGCGACAAGGAGATCGGCGAGATGATCGCCCACGCCATGCAGAAGGTGGGCAACGAGGGCGTCATCACCGTCGAGGAGGCCAAGACCGCCGAGACCGAACTCGACGTCGTCGAGGGCATGCAGTTCGACCGCGGCTACCTCTCGCCGTACTTCGTGACCAACGCCGAGAAGATGGTCGCCGAGCTCGAGGATCCCTACATCCTCATCCACGAGAAGAAGCTCTCCTCGCTGCAGCCGATGCTGCCGGTGCTCGAGGCCGTGGTGCAGACCGGCAAGCCGCTCGTCATCATCGCCGAGGACATCGAGGGTGAGGCGCTCGCCACGCTCGTCGTGAACAAGCTGCGCGGCGGCCTCAAGGTCGCGGCCGTGAAGGCTCCGGGCTTCGGTGATCGCCGCAAGGCGATGCTCGAGGACATCGCGATCCTCACCAAGGGCCAGACCATCTCCGAGGATCTCGGCATCAAGCTCGAGAACGTCGCCCTGCCGATGCTCGGCCGCGCCAAGCGCGTCCGCATCGAGAAGGAGACCACCACGATCATCGACGGTCTCGGCGAGAAGGCCGACATCGAGGCCCGCGTCGGCCAGATCAAGGCGCAGATCGAGGAGACCACCTCGGACTACGACCGTGAGAAGCTCCAGGAGCGTCTGGCCAAGCTCGCGGGCGGCGTCGCGGTGATCCGCGTCGGCGGCGCGACCGAGGTCGAGGTCAAGGAGAAGAAGGATCGCGTGGACGACGCGCTCAACGCCACCCGCGCTGCGGTGGAAGAGGGCATCGTCCCCGGCGGCGGCGTCGCGCTGCTCCTGGCCAAGAAGGCGGTCGCCGAGCTGAAGTCCGACATCCCGGACGTCCAGGCCGGCATCAAGATCGTCCTCAAGGCGCTCGAAGCTCCGATCCGTCAGATCGCCAGCAACGCGGGTGTCGAGGGCTCCATCGTTGTCGGCAAGATCACCGACAACGGCGGCGAGACCTTCGGCTTCAACGCCCAGACCGAAGAGTATGTCGACATGATCCAGGCCGGCATCGTCGACCCGGCCAAGGTCGTGCGCACCGCCCTTCAGGACGCGGCCTCGGTCGCCGGCCTGCTGGTGACCACGGAAGCCATGGTCGCCGACGCGCCGAAGAAGGACAGCGGCGCCCCGGCGATGCCGGGCGGCGGCGGCATGGGCGGCATGGACTTCTAAGTCCACGCACCCGGTCGAAGAACGGAAGAGGGGTCGCCGAAAGGCGGCCCCTTTTTCGTCGCTGGCACCGCGGTTCCCCGGCGATGAGCGGACGTGCGCGGATGCTTCCCCGTGAAAAGCGCCCAGGGTTTATCCTATGCAGTGGCCGGAGGCGCCGAGCCTCGGGCAGCGTCGGAGCGTTGTCGACCTGACGTTTGCGAGTACCGTGACGGACCGTATACCCGCCCCATCGCCCCCTGATGTCCATGCCCGCGAGACGATGCTGAGTCTGATGCAGGCGCTGGTCGAGGGAATACGGATCGATAGCCTGATGGCCGATCAGCTTTCTCAGATCTCCGAGCGCGCCCGGCTCTGCGGTGAGGCCGAGATGGCCGACGGGCTGCTCGACGTCACGCGGCAGCACCGGGTCGCGGTCCTGGAAGGGCAGGGCCGGCTCGCCGCCGTCGAAGCGCGGTACGCGGTGCTGTTTCCGGATATATAGGCAGCCGTTTTGAGCGGAAGGGCTTCAGCCCTTCTTCTTCTTGCCCTTCCGATCCTTCTCCTTGTCTTTCTTCTCCCGGCCTTCCTTCGCGGGCGGCGCGTCGTGGTCCTTGCCGTCCCACACCGCGGAGAAGGGACGACTGGCAAGGGCGCGCTCCGGGGGCGTCTCACCTGAACGCAGCTTCGCCGGACTGTCTTCGGCGCGGGTCTCGCCCTTGCGGAACGGCGCGTCGCCGGCCGCCAGAGCGCTGAAGCGGTGGCGGTGCCAGCCCGGCGTTGCGGTCTTCAGCGAGGGGTGGTGCGGGTCGAGGCGGGTCACCACCCCCTTCACCTCGGCCTCGGACATCCCGTCGGCGATCAGGGCGAAGCTCTCGCTGCCCAGCACCTCGCGAATCAGGCGCAGCGACGCCACGCGCAAGGCCCGGGCCTTGAGCTGCTTCACGACGAGGGCACGGGCGGCTTTGGGAATCTCGGTGCGGATGTCGGGAAACGCTTCCGGCGCGGAGGCCATCGCCTGCAACACGGCATAGCCATCGACATCAAGGGCCATGGAGGATTTCCTTCACTTCCGCGACCAGCGGGATCAGCACGTTGGGGACATGGGCGCCGTACTTGGCGGAGAAGGTCGGCGGAGCCCCGTCGGCCGGGACCAGCGCGTCGGCGAGCGCCGCCGCCTGAGGAATGCGGGTTTCGAGCAAATGGAAGCCGGCATCCTCGGCCCGTGCCTCCGCCTGGAGTCGGGCCAGGGTTCGCTGATGCTGGCGCACCTGGGCCTGGAAGCGGGTGACGAGGACGTAGGGTGCGCTCTTCGGGGCGATATGGCTCGCCTGCCGGCTGGAGCGCCGCCAGATCGTCTCGACGAAGGCGTTGAGCCCGTAGGTCGAGAGAAAGTCCGGGATCGAGGTGACGAGCACGAGATCGGCCGCGCGCACCGCCACCTCTGTGATCGGCGAGATACCCGGCGCGCAATCGAAGAAGACGTAGTCGTAATGCCGCGCCAGCGGCACGAAGTCGTCGTGAAAGACCTTCCACAGCTTCTCGTCGATGGCGTGCATCGAGAATTTCCGCTCGGTCAGCTCGTAGAGGATCTCACGCTCCACGAGCCGCAGATGCGGGCCGGACGGCAGCAGCGAGAGCGCGAGCGGCGCATTCTTGTGGGTGGTCAGGCTCACGCCGGGCTGGATGCGGGCGGAGAGGTCGGGCTTGTGGCGGGTGATGAGCTTGAGGGCGAGATAGGCCTCCAGCGTGCGCCCGCGGACGATCATCTCGCCGAGCAACGTATCGCCCGCGAGGCAGACTGACACGCTCGCCTGCGGGTCGAGATCGACCACGAGCACCCGCGCCCCGTCGGCGGCCAGCGCCTCGGCGAGCATGACCACGGTGGTGGTCTTGCCGACCCCGCCCTTCATGTTCGCCACCGCGATCAGCTTGCCGCCCACCGACATCCTCCTGAACGGCCCTCTCGCCCGGCACTGCTCCGCGGACCGGCCGAGTCGCCTGGCGCTACCCTAGTGCATCACCTCTCGCAGAAGGCCGACGACACCTTTCGGTAGAATGCTTAATGTCATCCCATCGCCCGCAGCGCCGAGTAGCGTGCAGAGCCCGTCGGCGAGTGCCGCGCCGGGCATACGCCTTCGTGATCGCCCGTATGGGCGGAACACGGCGCTGATAATCCTATCTTGCGAAGCGCCAACGACATCCGCCCCATGGCGGGTCGCCCTCCGATCCGAGGTTTTTCCCTGTGATTTTTCCGACCACCACGGCCTTCTACGCCGCGATTCTGGGCCTGATCTATGCCGGACTGACCGGATGGGTGATCGGCGGCCGGGTCACCGGCAACGTCCTGTTCGGCGATGGCGGGCAGGACGCGCTCCAGCGGCGCATCCGCTCGCACGGCAACTTCCAGGAATACGTGCCGCTGACCCTGCTGCTGATCGCGCTCTACGAGGCGGGCGGCGGCTCCCATGGCTGGGTTCAGGGCCTGCTGATCGTGCTGGTGATCGCGCGCATCCTGCATCCGATCGGGATGTTCGCCCCTACGAACTCGCCGCGCCAGTTCGCCTGCCGGGGCGGCGGCATTCTCGCGACGTTCGCGGTCATGACGATCGCGTCGATCCTGCTGCTGCTGCAGGTCGGCTGACCGGCGGGTTCGCCCGTCCTACGGCGCAGCGGCGATCCGCGGCGCCGTCTCCTCGGCCAATGCGGCGGTTCCGTTGCGTTCGAGGGTCGCGACGGCGAGGGGCTGCCCGCGCCCGCGCAGGGCGTGGGTGCCGAGCGGTCTCACCACGACACCCTCGGGCAGCCGCGGCAGCCGCTTCAGCAGATCCTCGGAGATCAAGGTATCGACGCCGAGCGGGCGGCACAAAGCCTCGACGCGGGCGACGACATTCACGGCGTCGCCGAAATAGGCGATCTTGTGCCGGTCGACGCCGACTTCGGCCGTCACCACCGGGCCGCCATGCAGGCCCGCCCGCAGGCGCGGCACGGTGCCGAAGCGCGCTTCCCAGCCCTCCGCCTCCGCCTCGATGCGCTCGCGCACCGCGAACAGGCACTCGACGCAGCGCGCATCCTTCAGGCCGCGCTCCATCGGCCAAGTGATCATGGCCAGATCGCCGATATAATCGTCGGTCGAGCCGTAGAACCGGCGCACCGGCTCGGCGAGGGTCGCGAAGACGGCGCTGAGATATTCCTGCGCCCGCAGGTCGCCGTGGGTCTCGGCGAAGGCGGTCGATCCGACCACGTCGAGGAACAGGAAGATGCGCTCCTCCTCCACCGGGCGATGGTAGCGCCCGACGAGGAAGTTGATGAAGACCTCGCCGCCGATCAGGTCGCGCATGCGGATCACGAAGACGAGCAGGGCCGAGACGGCCAGCGCGTAGGCGAGCACCCGCGGCGTGGTGCGCACCGCCTCCTCCAGGCTGTCGCCGGTCAGGCCGAGCAGCCAGACGACGAAGCCGCCGAGCGCGTTGCCGACGACGATCATCGCCACGTAGGAGAGTTCCGCAGCGACGACGTAGAGCCCGGCGGGCAGGCGCCGGATGCGCGATTGAACGCCCGCCAGCAGCACGCCCCGGTCGAAGGCCAGCGCCGAGACACCGACACACAGGCCGTAGGTGAAGCCGGCCGCCGGGCTCGCACCACCGGCGAAAATGACGTTGTAGAGCAGCCCGGCGCCGCCCGCGGCGAGCAGGATGAGAAGCCAGAACCAGCGATGGTGCGGCAGCATCAGATCGGGCTCCGGCGGCCGGCGGAGAATGATGCGCCCGGCCCGTTCGCGGAGGCCATAGGGCCATGCGGGCAACGGTCGGGCAGGCGGGTCGACACGGAGGCTCCTTCCGTCGGCAATCAGGAGGTGCGGGCGAAGGCCGCGGTCCTCTCCCGACTGTCGGAGGGTCATGCCTGCAACGTGGCGCGAATGTGGCGCACGGCCGCATGCTCGGGTCAGGCCGCACCCGATTTTTCGTCAGCCGCCGCCCGACGGGAGGGATTACCCGCTCCCATCGGGTGAATCAGGCAGCGGCTACTCGCCGACCCCGAACAGCTTCTCGAGGAAGTTGCGATCGTCCCGACTCGGACCGCGCCCCCGCGGAACCGAGCGTGGGGGCAGGGCGGAGGCCGTCTGCTCAGGCTCGCCGAGCAGCGCGCCGATCAGGCCGCCGGGGCCGGAATCCCGCTCAGGCTGCGCCTCGGGCCGCGGCGCCCGCCAGCGGTTCATGCCCGGCAGGCCCACCGGCTTCTCGCCCTTGAGCGCCGTGGTCATGTAGGCCTTCCAGATCTCCACCGGCAGGCTGCCGCCCGAGGCGCGCTTGGTCGGCTCGCCGTCGTCGTTGCCGAGCCAGACCCCGGTCACCAGCGTGGCGGAGTAGCCGACGAACCATGCGTCGCGGAACTCCTGGCTGGTGCCGGTCTTGCCGGCCAGCTCCCAGCCGGGGATCTCGGCCTTCTTCGCCGTGCCCATGGTGAAGACGTCGTGCATCATGGCGTTCATCATGCCGACGGCGTTGGGGTCGATGACGCGGCCGAGCCCGCCCTCGCCGCGCTTGTAAAGCACCTTGCCGGTGGCGCTCTTGATGGAGGCGATGACGTAGGGAATCACGCCGGTGCCGCCATTGGCGAAGGCGCAATAGGCGCCCACCAGTTCGAGCGGCGTCACCTCCGAGGTGCCGAGCGCGATCGAACCGTTGGCCTGGAGCGAGGACGAGATGCCGAGCCGCTGGGCGGTCTGCACCACCGCCTTCGGGCCGACCTCCTGGCCGAGCTTCACCGCCACGGTGTTGAGCGAGAGCGCCAGAGCCTCGCGTAAGGAAACCGCGCCGCGATAATTGTGCGAGTAGTTCTCCGGCGCCCAGTTGCCGATCCGCACGGGCGCGTCCTCGCGCATCGTGTCGGGGGTCAGGCCGCGCTCGACCGCCGCGAGGTAGACGAAGGGCTTGAAGGCCGAGCCCGGCTGGCGCTTGGCGGTGGTGGCGCGGTTGAACTGGCTCTGCGCGTAGTCGCGCCCGCCGACGAGGGCGCGGATCGCCCCGTCCGGCCGCATCGAGACGAGAGCGCCCTGGGCGACGTTGTAGCGGCCACCCTTGGCGTTGAGTTCGTCGGTGAGCGCCTTCTCGCCGGCCGTCTGCATGCTCGCATCGACGGTGGTGGCGACGACGATGTCTTCGTCGAACTTCGGCAGGAAGTCGTCGAGCACGTCCATCACGAGGTCGGCGACGTAGTTCGGCGAGCCGCCGCCGCGGGTCGAGGCGGGCCGGGCCGGCTGGGCCAGCGCGACCTTCGCGTCGGCGCTCTTGGCAAAGCCCAGCTCATCCATCGCCGCGAGCACCTGAGCCGCGCGAGCCTGCGCCGCCTTCAGGTTGCGGTTGGGGGCAAGCCGCGAGGGCGCCTGCACGAGGCCGCCGAGCATGGCGGCTTCCGCCAGGGTCACGTTCTTGGCGGGCTTTCCGAAATAGCGCTGCGCCGCCGCCTCGACGCCGTAGGCGCCGGCACCGAAATAGACCCGGTTGAGGTAGAGTTCGAGGATCTCGTCCTTCGAGTATTTGTGCTCGAGCCACAGCGCCAGGATCGCCTCCTGGATTTTTCGCGAAGCCGACCGCTCCGGGGTGAGGAACAGGTTCTTGGCAAGCTGCTGGGTCAGCGTCGAGCCGCCCTGCGCCACCCCGCGCCGGGTCAGGTTCTGCGTGATCGCGCGGGCGATGCCCACGGGATCGATGCCGAAATGGTCGTAGAACCGCCGGTCCTCGATCGCGACGAAGGCGCGCGGCAGGTAGGGCGGCAATTCCTTGATCGAGACGACGCGGCCGCCGGTCTCGCCGCGGTTGGCGAGCAGGCTGCCGTCGCTGGCGAGAATCGCGATGTTGGGCGGGCGCTTCGGAACCGCGAGCTGGTCGATCGGCGGCAATTGCGAGGCGTGATAGGCGATGAGGCCGGCCAGCCCG
The DNA here is from genome assembly GCF_024347855.1 of Methylorubrum sp. GM97. Lineage (NCBI taxonomy): Bacteria > Pseudomonadati > Pseudomonadota > Alphaproteobacteria > Hyphomicrobiales > Methylobacteriaceae > Methylorubrum > Methylorubrum sp. GM97. Next base: position 5,340,539 of record NZ_AP025942.1, on the reverse strand, counting down.
ATCGCTACCCAGATGCCCAGGACGACACCGGCATAGACGAGACGGCCGAGCCAGGAGCGCCGCCGCGGCGGGCGCCGGCCGCTGCCGCCGCCGGAGGCCTTGCGCGCACGCGCTTTCGGCGCCGAGGCGGGGCGGCCGGCCGAAGCCCGCTGCCCACCCGCCGACCGGTCGTTGCGCGACAGGCGCACGTCGAGGCGGCCCGGCTCGCTCCCTTCCGGGATATCGAAGGTGGGTTCGCTGCGTGGTTTGCGTCCGCGAGACTGCGCCATGCGTTCCATGCGTCCGGGGCTGCCGATCCTCGAAGGAGTCTTGTCCTCGAAGGATCTTGCCTCCCGCGACCGTGCTCCCCTGCTCGGGATCCGCGCGTCGGTATTCCGCCGAATCGATCCCCTCGGACGCGCCGGCTGGCCCTGCGGCACGGCGGGTCGCCCCCTTGCGTCAGAGACAGTAAATGCGGCGGGTTTAAGGGTTGTTAAACCAGCCGAAGCACGCCCGGCTGGCCTTTACCGGATCTTTACGCGTGATCGTGTCACGCACGATTCAAGGGGCGGCCAAAGGGTTGGCCAAGGGGCGCCCAAGGGGTGGCGCATCGAGGTGGCAACCGTTATCGACGGGTTCGCCCTCACCGCGCAGGCATGAGGGCCCGCACAAGGCACTGACCGGACCGGGGCTCGTTCGTCCGAGGGCCGGATCGCCTTTCCTTCTCCGACGACGGTCGCTCCGTCGCGGAAAGAGGCTCGAGGGTTGATGGCGCGCTCCGTTTTCGTCCTTCTTCACCGCTGGGCCGGTCTGACGATCGCGGCCTTCCTGCTCGTGGCGGGGCTCACCGGCGCGGTGATCTCCTGGGACCACGAACTCGACGATTGGCTGAACCCGCATCTGCACACGGTCGAGAGCCGCGGTGCGGCGATCCCCACCCTCGACCTCGCGCGGCAATTCGAGGCCCGGGATCCACGCGCCCGCGTCGCCTATCTCCCGCTCGCAGCTGAGGCCGGCGAGTCGCTGTCCCTGTTCGTGATGCCGCGGGTCGATGCGGCGACCGGCGGCCTGCACAAGCTCGGCTACAATCAGGTCTTCCTCGATCCCGTCACCGGGGCCGAACTCGGCCGGCGGGAATGGGGTCAGGTCTGGCCGATCACCCGCGAGACGCTGATCTCGTTCTTGTACAAGCTGCACTACTCCCTGCATCTGCCGGAGATGTGGGGCGAGGAGCGCTGGGGCATCTGGCTGCTCGGGATCGTCGCCGTCGTCTGGATGCTCGATTCCTTCGTCGGCTTCTACCTGACGCTGCCGGTGCGCAAACCCGCCAACCCGGAGCGCCCGGCGGCGGTCGAGCGGCAGCTCGGCCGAGGATGGTGGTCGCGCTGGAAGCCGGCCTGGAAGGTGAAGACCGCCGGCAGCCCCTACCGCGTGACCTTCGATCTGCACCGTGCCTTCAGCCTCTGGACCTTCGCGCTGCTGTTCGTGCTCGCCTTTACTGCGTTCTCGCTCAACCTCTACCGCGAGGTGTTCCTGCCGCTGATGTCGAGCGTCTCGCAGGTGACGCCGGACCCGTCGAACACCCGCCCCTTCGTCTCGCCGCTCAAGCCGATCGAGCCGGGGGTGGATTATGCCCGCATCCTGGAAGCGGCACAGGCGGAGGGGCAGCGCCGGGGCTGGAAGGAACCGGTCGGCGCGCTCGCCTACGCGCCGATGCAGGGCTTCTACACCGCCCGCTTCTTCGAGCCCGGCGACGATCACGGCGCCGCGGGCGTCGGCCCGGCGGCGATTTATTTCGATGGCGGGGACGGCCGGGTGATCGGCGACCGCCAACCCTGGGTCGGCACCGCCGCCGACATCTTCGTGCAGGCGCAGTTCCCGGTGCATTCGGGCCGCATCCTCGGCCTGCCCGGCCGCATCCTGATCTCGTTCATGGGGCTCGTCGTCGCGATGCTGTCGGTTACCGGCGTGGTGATCTGGTGGCGCAAGCGCGCGGCGCGTCTGTCGGTTCGGCGCAAGGCCGTCGCGCTGCCCGACCGGCCCGTCAGCCGGCCTGTGCCGGCGGAGTAAGCTCAGCGCCCGGCCGCCAGCACACGGCGGCCGGCCCGGCGGGCCGGCGCCAGTGTCGAGAGATCGTCGTGGTGGAGCAGCAGGACGCCGGTGGTGCCGGCGAGCTTGCGGGCGGCGGGCGTGAAGCCGGCATTCGAGACCACGGCCGCCATGTCGCCCGACCAGTGCAGGGTCGCGGCCGCAACCTCCTGCACCGCTGCATTGCCGACCGGGCGGCCGTAGCGCTTGCACTGTACGATCAGGCGCAGGCCCGCCTTCTCGGCGATCACGTCGCAACCCTGGTCGCCGCTCGCCCCCGTGGGCCGGGCATCCCAGCCCGCCTCGCCCAGAAGCTCGGCGCAGTATCGCTCGTAGGCGATCCCGTCTTCCGGCGTCTCCATTTCGTCAGGCAGTTCGTGCGCACAGGCCACCCGCTCGACGATCTCCACCATCTCTTCGAAGCGCGGCTCGGCGTAATCGGAAAAGCCGCGCTCTTCGACGAGCGGCAGGACGGTGCGCTCGACGAAATACTCGCGCTCGCGCAGCCACCCGTCCTCGATCGTATTGCCGTAGGCGTCGAGGAAACGCTCCTGCCGCCGTCGCAGGGCTAGTGTCGCGGCGTGGCGCCGGGAGATGCGACGCACGAGCGCGCGGAAGCGGCGCGGCCGATCGAGGCGATGGAGGAGGATCGCGAGGCAGGCCGCTCCCGTGGCGGCGAGAGCCGGTGCTCCATAACGGATGGCAGCGCCACCCCCGAGGACGACGGTCCAGAACAGGCGCGTGGCGATGGTCGACCGGCCGGACATCATGTCTCCCGCGAGAGACCGGGACGATGCCCGGACTACACAGGAACTGTTCCTGCCGAGCGGTTGCCCGACTTCTAACGCCGAGGCCTGATCCTGGCCTCGCTGGCGGAGTGTAGCCGCATCGCGTGTGGATAAGCGGCTCCGGCGCAAACCCACGGCTCGGAGGCCGGGCGATCGCTGGCGGCCCGGCTTTCGACAAGGTCGATCGGCGCGATGCGCTCAGACCGCGTCCGCGGAGCGGGCCCGGCCACGGCGACGCGGCGCCGAGGCGCTGGTCTCATTAGCGGGTTCGGCGGCCAGTTCGGCGACTGTCTCCGGTGCCGCCTTGGAGGGCCATTTGCGGCGCTGCTGGCCGAGGCCCATGGTCCGGGCCAGTTCCGACCGGGTCGCGGCGTAGCTCGGTGCGACCATGGGATAGTCGTCCGGCAGGTTCCAGCGCGCGCGGTACTCGTCGGGCGAGAGATTGTAGCGCGTCCGCAGATGCCGCTTGAGCGATTTGAACTTTTTGCCGTCTTCGAGGCAAATGAGGAAATCCTGCTGGATCGAACGCCGGATCGAGACAGCCGGCGTCGGGGCCGGTTCTTCAGGCTCACTCGGCTTATTCGATAAGTGTGCCAGCGCACCATGAACCGACGTGATCAGCCCGGGCAGTTCCCCGACCGCCAGGGAGTTATTCCCGACATAGGCCGACACGATATCGACAACCAAGGCCACGTGATCGCCAGCGGAGCCATCCTCAAGCGACATCCTCAATATCCCTTCCGATATCTGCAAACGACGAACTGCAACGAGCGCCATAACGAAGACGCCATCATTGCCGAGCACGGTGCGACTGCGCTGAATGATCCAGGACTTAACCTTTGATGGGTCCGGCTGCAAGATGGAATTTGAGCGTCTTCCAAAAATCAATTGATCTTTCGCCCGTTTGACACGGCTATTGCGATAAAAGTCGTATTACGAACTCCATGAAAACCCCGACATACGGTATAATTCCGAAATGCAAGACGGGATCATTACGCAGACCGGTGGGAGAGTACCGTTCGGGAGCGTCGCGCCAGATTCGGCGGCGATTGCAAAAAGCCAAGCTCAAAAACGCTCAAACCACCGACATTTGAAATATATATCTGACAACATGAAGGAAAACACGAGTTTGAAAATCCAAAAAATACTCTATTTCCGCGCTTCTCGGTAGAAATTTCAGTTATTATATCTCAGATTGAAATTTACTATGTATTACCGAAGGCTATTTTGATACCATCATTATAATCAAACCTCATTTCATCAAACAAAATTCAAACCATTCTGCATCGAGGCCAATCGAAACCGCTGTATGCAAAAACTCAATGCCCAGATTTCTCACGAGGGCCATAAGACTTGAATCGCTCGACCGTCTCGGCGACTTCGGCATCGGACAGCACCACCGGGGCGCCGACCTGCAGCGCGATCGCATATTGGCGGCACAGGGCCTCGACTTCGACGGCGAGCCACATCGCCTTCGACAGGTTCGGACCCGTGGCGATCATGCCGTGGTTGGCAAGCAGGCAGGCGCTGCGGCCTTCGAGGGCGTCGAGGGCGAAATCCGAGAGGCGCTGCGTGCCGTAGGGCGCGTAGGGGGCGCAACGGATGGTCGGGCCGCCGGCCATCGCGATCATGTAATGCACCGCCGGGATCTCCCGGCCGCAGATCGCGAAACCGGTCGCGTAGGGGGATGGGCGTGGACGACGGCGCCGATCTCGGGCCGGGCCGCCAGGATGTCCCGATGGAAGCGCCACTCGGAGGAGGGGGCCAGCGGATGGTCCCAATGCCCGTCGAAATCCATGGGAACGAGGTCATCGGGGCTGAGCTGCTCCGCCGGAATCCCGGAGGGCGTCACGAGGAAGCCGCTTCCGGTTCGGACGGAGAGGTTGCCCGAGGTTCCCTGGCTGAGGCCGAGATCGAGCATCCTGCGCATCGCCTCGACCATCGCTTGACGGGTCGCGAAAGTCGGCACGGGCAACTCCTCTGAGGGCGGATCGATCCTGCGATGCGGGGCACGCGCAGGGAACGGGCTTTGTCGGGCGCGATTGCACCGGCAATCGCCGGAACCGATCCGTGACACTATCCGCAGGAGCGGCCGGGTGAAACCGCGCCAGGGGGAGCCGGACCGGGGTTGGCGGCTGATGAAGCCCGCCGCCTGAGGCGGCAGGAACGCTCGCCGAACACGCGTATTGGACAGAGGTGTACTCGCTCTACGCGCTTCATATGCGGCTCCGTCGCGCCGATTGCGGTCGATCTGCTCCATCAGACGGCGGTTTGACGCTCGGCCTCGGGCCTTGAAATGATATAGGCGGCCCATGAGCACCTATCGATTCGAGGCTCTGCTCGCCCCGCGCCGCATCGCCGTGGTCGGAGCGGGCGACCGACCCGGCTCCGTCGGCCGGGCGATCATCGACGGCCTGCGCGCAGGCGGATTTACCGGCGACATCGTCCCGGTCCATCCGCGCGAGACCAGCGTCGATGGATTGGCGTGCAGCCCGCGCCTTGCCGACATCCCCCAGGCGCCCGACCTCGTGATGATCGCAACACCCCCGGCGGCGGTGCCGGGCATCGTCGAGGAGGCGGGGCAGATCGGCGCCGCCGCGGCGGTGATCCTGTCCGCCCATCTCGGCGTCGGCGAGGCGGCCCCGGCCGGCGCCGCTCACGCGGCGGCACGGCGGCACGGATTGCGGCTGATCGGGCCCGACAGCGTCGGCCTCAGCGTCCCGGCACGCGGCCTTAACGCGAGCTTGCTCGCGCGTCCGCCGAAGCCCGGCGATCTCGCCCTCATCTCGCAATCCGGCACCGTCGCCTCGGCCATCGCCGAATGGGGATGGCGGCACGGGGTCGGCTTCTCCGCGGTGATGACGCTGGGCCGCTCCGCCGACATCGACATCGCCGACTGCCTCGACCACTTCGCCGAGGATTTCCACACCCGCGCGATCATCCTGTCCCTGCACCACATCACGGATGCGCGGAAATTCCTCACCGCAGCCCGGGCGGCGGCCCGCGCCAAGCCGGTCGTGGTGCTGCGCACCGGGCGCCACGATGCGCCCGGCCGCCGGCCGGAGACGCATACCGGCGCGCTCGCCCGGCCCGGCGCCGTCTACGAGGCCGCCTTCCGACGCGCCGGCCTGCTCGCGGTGGACGGGCTCGATGCCATGTTCTCCGCCGTCGAGACCCTGGGGCGCCAGCGGCCCTTCCCCGGCAACCGGCTGATGATCGTCTCCAACGGGCGCGGCATCGGCGCGCTCGCCGCCGACCGGCTGGCCGACCTCGGCGGCACGCTGGCGGAGCCCGCACCGGCAACGCAGGACTGCCTGGCCCCGGTGCGGCACGGCCGGCAGGCCAACCCGCTCGATCTCGGCATCGACGCGGTGCCGGGCGATTACGTCGGTGCCCTGGAACCGCTTCTCGCCGGACGCGACAGCGACGCGATCGTCTCGATCCATGTGCCGACCGCGCGGGCGGGCAGCCGTGAGGTCGCCGAGACCGTGGCCGGCGCCGTCGCCAAGGCGCGTTCGGCGGGACGCCGCAAACCGGTCTTCGCGGTCTCGATCGGCGAGGACGAGGCGATCCGCGCGATCTATGCCGACGCCAAGATCCCGCTCTTTGCCACCGATGCCGACGCGGTGGAGGGCTTCCTGCACCTCGTGCGCTACCGCGAGGCGCAGAACGACCTGATGCGCACGCCGGATGCCCTGCCGCGCGAGTTCACGCCGGACGTCGCCGCCGCGCGCCGCATCGTGGACGAGGCGCTGGCCGAAGGCCGCACCTGGCTCGACCCCTACGCGGTGACCGAGCTGTTGACCGCCTACCGGATCGTCTCGGTGCCCGTCACCTTGGCGCCCGATCCCGATGGGGCCGCGGCGGCGGCGTGGCCACTGATCGCGGGCGGCGGCACGGTGGTGCTGAAGCTCGTCTCACCGGACGTGGTGCACAAATCCGAGGTCGGCGGGGTGCGCCTCGGCCTCACCTCGGAGGCGGACGTGCGCGAGGCAGCTCACGCCATGATCGCGCGCGTCCGGGAACTCCGCCCCGACGCGCGGGTGGCGGGCTTTGCCGTGCAGCCGATGCTGCGCCGGCCGCAGGGGCGGGAGCTGATCGCGGGCCTCGCCGAAGATCCGGTCTTCGGGCCCGTGGTCGTGTTCGGGCGCGGCGGCACGGCGGTCGAGGTCATCGACGACCGGGCTCTGGCGCTGCCGCCGCTCGATCTGGCCCTGGCGAGCGAATTGATCGGCCGCACCCGTGTGGCCCGCCGTCTCGAAGCCTATCGCGACGTGCCGGCGGCGGATCTGCCGGCGATCGCCCTACTGCTCGTGAAACTCGCCCAACTCGCCGCCGACCTGCCGGCGGTGCGCGAACTCGACATCAACCCTCTGCTGGCCGACGCCGACGGCGCGGTCGCCCTCGACGCGCGGGTGCGTATCGCGCCGGAGCCGAGCCCGCCGGAGCGCCGCCGCGGCAACTGGCACCCGCGCTTCGCGATCCGCCCCTATCCGTCCGATTGGGAGCGGCGGATCGAGGTCGGAGAGCGGTGCGTGCATGTCCGGCCGGTCCGGCCCGACGACGAGGACATGTTCCGCGCCTTCTTCGCGCAGGTGGACCCCGAGGACGTGCGCCTGCGCTTCTTCGCGCCGGTGCGGGACTTCAGCCATGCCTTCCTCGCCCGGCTGACCCAGCTCGACTACTCCCGTGCCATCGCCTTCGTCGCCCTCGACGATGCGGCGGAGGAGGACCGGCGCATGCTCGGCGCCGTCCGCCTGCACGCCAACGCCAACCACGACACGGGAGAATTCGCGATCCTCGTGCGCTCCGACATCAAGGGCACGGGGCTCGGCGCCGCCCTCATGCGCATGATGATCGACTGGGCCAGGGCCGAGGGCATCGCCGTGGTCGAGGGCAGCGTGCTGGCCGAGAACCGGCCGATGCGAGCGGTCTGCCGCCACCTCGGCTTCGTGGAGAAAGCGGTTCCGGACGACCCGAGCCTCGTGAAGGCGACGCTGAGCGTCGGGGGATAATCACCGCGTACGGCCCCGATCGCGACCGGCCTTTTCGCGCGACACTCCGCAGACAAAGAAAAACCGCCGACCCTTTCGGATCGGCGGTTCCTCGACATCGAGAAAGGGCTCAGTGGCCGCTGTCGGTGGCCTCGCGGGTCGACTCGTAGAGGAACCACGTGCGCTCCTCGGACTGATCGATCCACTCTTCCAAGAGGCTCGTGGTCGAGACGTCGTTGGCCTCGTCGGTGACGCTGTGCAGCTCGCGCATGTTGGCGGTCAGCGCCTTGTTGTCGTCGCGCAGCTCCTTGAGCATCTCCAGCGGGCTCACATAATCCGCGTTGTTGTCGGGAACGCGCTTGAGCTGCTCGGCCTGTCCGAGGGAGCGAAGGGTCGTACCGCCGATCTTGCGGGCGCGCTCGCCCACGGCGTCGATGATCGCGAAGATCTGCTCGGACTGCTCATCGAGCAGCAGATGATAGTCGCGGAAATTCGGCCCACTGACATGCCAGTGGAAATTCTTGGTCTTGATATAGAGCGCGAATAGATCCGACAGGAGAACGGTCAAGCCCTCGGAGATCTTCTTGACGTCGTTCGGGTCGAGATCGGTCGGGGTGTTGAGCCGGTCACTCGGGACGCGCAGCTTCGCTTTAGCCATGAGGGGGGTATCCTTAACACTCTGCAATCGAATTCAGACGGGCGACAACCGCGCCGGTACTCGATCGGCAGAATGAGGAAGCGGGAAGCTTTGTTCCGCTCCGCATGGCAGCGCTGCTTTGGATGGGACGCGGCGCCGCCGGTGCGCCTCAGCCCCGGCCTCCGACGAGGCCGGGCGGCATCGGCACCGGCTCGCTCTCCGGCCCACGGGCGGGTGGCGCGGCTTTCCGGGCCTGCGGCTTCGGCGGAGCCGGCAGGGCGGTTGCGGGCGCCGGAACGGGCGCGGCTCCGACCGGTGCGGGCTTGGCCGCCGCCGGCTTGGCGGGCGCACCCTGCGCCGTGGGCGGCAGGGGACGCGACGCGACGCCCGGTGCGGCCGGGCGGGGTGCCGGCGCCGTGCGGGGCGTGATGGCACCGGTGGTCGTCACGTCGGGGGCGGGCGGCGTCGCCGCGGCCGGCGCGGGTGGCGTATCGAGGCCGTAGATGTCGTCGCGGAAATGCACACGGCCGTCCGAGGTCGCGTAGCCGGTCATGTAGACGAAGGCGACCGGCGTCGGCTTCACGAGCTTTACGTCGCGCCGCTCGCCGACGGCGATAGCGGTCTCGATCTCGATCGGGCCCCAAGCGGAGCCCGGCCCGTTCGGTCCCTCGGTGCCCTGAAGCAGCCAAGCGGCGAACTCCTTCACCTGACCGACGCGCACGCAGCCATGCGAGTGGAAGCGCACCGAGCCGGCGAACAGCGACTTCGACGGGGTGTCGTGCATGTAGATCGCGTGGCGGTTCGGCATGTCGATGCGCACTTGGCCCAGCGAATTGTCGAGGCCGGAATCCTGGCGCAGCGTGTAGTTGGTCGCCTTCTGCGTGTTCCAGTCGATCGCATTCGGATCGACCTCGACGCCGCCGGGGCCGAGGATGCGGATGCGGTTCTTGGCGAGATAGCCCGGATTCTTGCGCATCGTCGGGATGATCTCGTTCTTGATCACCGAGACGGGCACGGTCCAGGTCGGATTGAGGTTCACATCGGTGATGCGGGTCTCGACCGCGGGCGTCTGCTTGTCGGGCGAGCCGACCACGGCGACGTAGCGGCGGGTGACCGCGCCGTTCTCCACCGCCTCCACCGTGGCGGAGGGGATGTTCACGGTCACGTAGCGCTCGCCGAAGCCGAAGTTCGACCCCATCAGCCGCTGCGCCGAGGCGCGTAGTTGCCGCTGCCGCACGTCGGCCGGCACGTTGAGGGCGTTCAGCGTCAGCCGGCCGAAGATGCCGGCATCCGGCAGGCCGTGGCGGGCCTGGAACGACTTCACGGCCGCGACCAGCGGCGGATCGAAGCGGTCGGAGGGCGGCGCGTCGGCGGGAAGGTCGCCGGTCAGGGTGAGGTGATGGCGCAGCGAGGGGATGGCGGCGTGGCTGTCGCCGGGCTTCGGGGCGAAGTCGGCGGGCAGCGTCTTCCAGCCGCCGGCCTCGGCGTAGACCTGGTAGCGCTCGGCGGCGCGCATCGTGTCGACGAAGGTCTGCGCGGTGTAGCTCGGCAGCGGATCCTCGGACACGCGGGCATAGACGACCGGCGGCAATTCCCGCGACACCTTCTTTGCCGGGGGCGCGTCGGCCGGAACCGCCACCGTGTCGGCGGTCGGGCGCTCCAGTTTCGGCGCGGTCTTCGAGTCGGGCTTCGGGTCAGGCTTCGGATCGACCTTGGGTTCCGGTTTGGGATCGGCCCTCAGCTCGCGTTTCGGCTCCGGCGCGGCCTCGGCCTTCGGCTCGATCCGCAGGTTGATCCGCGAATCGGGCTGCGGCTCGGAGACGGACTCGGCCCGGAGCGGGGCGGCGAGCAACAGGGCGAGGGCGGCTCCGGTGCCGCCGATGAGCCGGGCGCGGCAGGGCCTGCGCAGGGCGGGGATAACATTCGGCATCGCGGATCTCATCGGGTGCAGGGCCCGATCATCGGCGGGGTTGGTTACCAACTCGCTCACCACCTCGCCCACGGCGTGTGCCGAAGCACGCAAGCCGCTCGGGAGCGGACTGTTCTGCCGCGGTGGTGCGGGCGTGCAGGATGTGCAAAACGCGAGGTTGGAATCCCTCACGAGACGCCCCGCCGCCGGCCGTTTCCCCTCTGGGCGACGGCGCAGCGGGCGTTTTGCGAGTGCCATTCGGCCGACGCCCCGCGAGACCCCCGTGAGCGAAGACAAGACCTCCAAGCCCGGCAAGACCCTGCTGAGCCCCGAGCGCCGGCCGGACGACGCCGACCAGTCGATCCGCCCCTTGAGCCTCTCCGAGTTCATCGGGCAGCGGGCGGCGCGCGCCAACATGCAGATCTTCATCGAGTCCGCCAAGAAGACCGGCCAGGCCCTCGATCACGTCCTGTTCGTCGGCCCGCCGGGCCTCGGCAAGACGACGCTGGCGCAGATCGTCGCCCGCGAACTCGGCGTCAATTTCCGCTCGACCTCCGGCCCGGTGATCGCCAAGGCCGGCGATCTGGCGGCGCAGCTTACCAATCTGGAGGAGCGCGACGTCCTGTTCATCGACGAGATCCACCGCCTCAACCCGGCGGTGGAAGAGATCCTCTATCCGGCGATGGAGGACTACCAGCTCGACCTCATCATCGGCGAAGGCCCGGCCGCCCGCTCGGTGAAGATCGAGCTGCCGAAATTCACCCTCGTCGGCGCCACCACCCGCGCGGGCCTGCTCACCACGCCGCTGCGCGACCGCTTCGGCATCCCGATCCGCCTCGAATTCTACGAGATTGACGAACTGGAACTCATCGTCCGCCGCGGCGCGCGGGTGCTCGGCCTCGGGATGTCGGAGGAGGGCGCCAACGAGATCGCCAAGCGAGCCCGCGGCACCCCGCGTATCGCTGGGCGCCTGCTGCGCCGGGTGCGCGACTTCGCCATCGTCGAGGATGCGACGACGGTGACCCGCGCCATCGCCGACCGGGCGCTGCAGATGCTCGACGTCGATCCTGTCGGTCTCGACGTGATGGACCGCAAGTATCTTACCCTGATCGCGGCCTCGTTCGGCGGTGGTCCGGTTGGGATCGAGACGATCGCCGCGGCCCTCTCCGAGCCGCGCGACGCGATCGAGGACATCATCGAGCCCTACCTGATCCAGAAGGGCTTCGTGCAGCGCACCCCGCGCGGGCGGGTGCTGACGCCGCACGCCTTCCGGCACATGGGCTTTGCCGAACCGCGGCGCGATCCCGGCTCGCAGTTCGGCCTGTTCGGCGGCAGCGACGACCCGGATGCCTGAGGGCCGAAGCCCCGTCTCCGTCACGCGACGGACGGTGCTGATCGGGCTCGGCGCGACGGCGCTGACCGGGGTGGGGACGGGCGCCTATGCAGTCGGCATCGAGCCGATGCGGCTCGCGGTGACGCGCTACCGCTTGAAGCCGATCGGCCCCTGGCCGGAGGGCTTGACCCTGCGGATCGTCGCGCTGGCTGATATCCATGCCTGCGAGCCCTGGATGTCGACCGCGCGCATCGCCGGCATCGTCGCGGCAGCCAACGCCCTCCAGGGCGACGTGATCGTGCTGCTCGGTGACTACGTCGCCGGCATGCGGGTCGTCACGCGTTACGTGGACGCCGCCGAGTGGGCGCCCGTGCTCGGACAACTCGCGGCACCGCTCGGCACCTACGCCATCCTCGGCAATCACGATTGTGGGAGGACAAGACGGCGCAGGCCCGTGGCGCCGGCCCGACGATCGCGGGCGAGGCGCTTCGGCGCGTCGGTATCCCCGTGCTGGAGAACGACGCGCTGCCGCTCTCGGTCAAAGGTCACACGGTCTGGCTCGCCGGCCTCGGCGACCAGCTCGCGCTCCTGCCGGGTCGCAAGCGCCATGGCCATCCCCGCATCGGCCTCGACGACCTGACCGGAACGCTGGCGAAGATCCCAGACGGCGCGCCCGCGATCCTGCTGGCACACGAGCCCGACATCTTTCCGCAGGTGCCGCCGCGGATCGCGCTCACGCTCTCAGGCCATACTCATGGCGGACAGGTGCGTCTGTTCGGCCGCTCTCCCGTCGTCCCCTCCCGCTACGGCAACCGCTTCGCCTACGGCCATGTCCGCGAGCAGTCGGATCTCATCACCTCCGGCGGGCTCGGCACGAGCATCGCGCCGGTGCGGTTTGGCGTGCCGCCGGAGATCGTCGTGGTTGAGCTCGGAGCCCAAGACGCGAAGCGCTGAGGGATGCATCGAGCACATATCGTCTGCGTCATAATCGACGAAAACGTCGGCGTATCTTAATCATTTTAGACTGTATCAGCGACCGTCAAGGCGACGCCAATTGACAACAAACCCTTGTTATAAAACAAATTATTCGAGGTTTTTCGGTCTTTCCAGCGGCAATCCGGCGCATCCGTGGTTCTCGATGGCGTGACCGGCGGTATGCGGAACAGGCGTGCATCGCACAAGTTGAGGGCCCGACCACGCTCTTCGGGAGCGCCGGCCCAACGAACGATTCCAGCACGACCTTCAAGGAACCCTCCGCCATGAAGACGACCGTCCTGGCCGCCCTCGGCCTGTCCGTCGCTGCCCTCGCCACGCCCGCCCTGGCTCAGGACGCCCTGCCGCTGCGCATCGGCAGCGACGCACCGATCGGGCGCGCCGGAACCGATACCCGCGACTTCCGCGCCGAGGCCCTGCGCTCGGATGCCACCAGCATCGAAGCCAGCCGGATCGCCCTGGAGCGCTCACGCAACCCGCATGTGCGCAACTACGCCAACCGGATTCTGGTCGAGCGTCAGGCCACCACCCGCGCCTTGCTGCCCGAGGGCACGTCGCTGACCGCCAGCGGGCGCGTCGTCTCCGACCAGCAGGGTATCCCCACCCGCCTCGACAACCCGATCGGCGTGGTGCTGGCCCCGGTGACGCTGGCCGCCAACATCGGCACCGGCATCGTCGGCGGCGTGCTCGGCGGCGTCGGCCTGATCGACAACAGCCCGGGCGAGCCCGGCCGTCGCGTCGCCCTCGGCCCGAATGGCCAGCAGCGCCTCGAGCGCCTGCGTTCGGCCCGCTCGGCTCGCGACTTCGACCGGGCCTATGTCAGCGGGCAGGCCCGCTCCGATGCGCGCACGCTGGCGCTCTACGGCACCTATGCCCGCAACGGCGACAGCGCCGCCGGCCGCACCTTCGCCAACGAGGCGCTGCCCTACATCGCCGACGAGCACGCCCACTCGGCCACCCTGGCGAACCGCATCGGCGGCTGATCGACCCGAACCCGACTGCCGTGCAGGGCCGCCCTCGAAAGGGGCGGCCCTTGCCGTTCGAGGCACCGTTGCCGATGTCGAGCCGGCTCGCCGGAAAGGGCGCCGCCCGACCTCTCGCCACCCATGACGAGACCCGCTAAATGACGGGATCCCCACGAACCCGGACGTCCATGGATCCGACCACAGGCGCCGATGCGCACCGCCTTCCGCTGCGCATCTACTACGAGGACACCGATTTCTCGGGCTTCGTCTATCACGCGAGCTACCTGCGCTTCATGGAGCGGGGCCGCACCGAACTCCTGCGCACGCTCGCGGGTGACCAGTCCGAGATGCACGCGGAGGGCACAGGGCTCGTCTTCGTCGTGCGGAAGATGACCCTCGACTTCCTCAAGCCCGCCCGCATGGACGATTGGATCGAGGTTCACACCCGATCGAGCGAGTTGCGCGGCGCCTCGATGCACCTCGCCCAGGAGGTGCGCCGCGGCGACGAGGTGCTGGTGCGCGCCGATGTCGTGGTCGCCTGCGTCAGGGACGGACGCGCGATCCGCCTGCCCGAAGGACTGCGCCGCGCCATGACGCCGGCCGGTCTCAGATCCGCCTGACCTCGACCAGGAATTCCTGAACCGCCCGCGTCACCTGCTCCATCTGCTGGTCGAGGATCGTCGTCGCGGAGAGGACCGAGCGGGCCGAGCCGGCCGAGGTCTCGGCCGTGGTAGCGACCTGGGCGATGCTGCCCCCGACGAGCCCGGTGCGATCGGCCGCCTCGCGGGCGCTCCGGCTGATCTCGCCGGCCGTGGCCGACTGCTCCTCGACCGCGGCGGCGATGGTGGTGGCGCCGTCGTCAAGGCCGCGGATCACCCCGGAAATCCGCTCGATGGCCGCAACCGTCTGGGCGGTCGCCGCCTGGATCAGCCCGATATGCTGAGCGATCTCGCCGGTGGCCCGCGCGGTCTGGCCGGCGAGCACCTTGACCTCGGTCGCCACCACGGCGAAGCCCCGCCCGGCCTCGCCGGCCCGGGCCGCCTCGATGGTGGCGTTGAGGGCAAGCAGGTTGGTCTGGCTGGCGATCGAGCTGATCAGCCCGACGACCTCGCCGATGCGTTGCGAAGTCTCAGAGAGCGCCTTGACGCTCTCCATGGCCGCGCCTGCCTCATTCACAGCCTGTCCGGTCGCCGCGCTGGAGCGGTTGACCTGCCGGGTGATCTCGCCGTTCGAGGCGGTCAGTTCCTCGACGGCGGCGGCGACGGATTGGACGTTCACCGTCGTGTCGGTCGCGCCGGTGGCGGCGCTGTCCGCCGCGCGGGAGGTCGCGTCGGTCGCCGAGAGGACGCGCTCGGCCGCCCCGCGCATCGCGCCGGTGGCCGCGGTGGCCTCACCGAGAGCGGTTCGGACGGCGGCGTCGAAGCTGGCGATGGATTCGGTGAAGGGCGTCACGTCAGCCCAGGACAACACGGCGGCAATGTAGCGGCCGGCCGTGTCGCGGACCGGGGAGACGTGAAGGTCGAGCGTCTTCGGTCCGAGCCGGATCTTGGTGCGCCAGGGCAGGCGCGCGGGATCGGCGACGATGCTGCGCTGGTGCGCCGGGTTCTTATGGAACACGTCCATGGTGAGGCCCACCATCGCATCCGGATTGACGGAGGCCGGCAGATGCTCGCGCAGACTGCGAAGTGTTTCGATGCTGCGTTGGTTCGCGAAGGTGATGGTCGCCTCCGTCGGATGGAGGACGAGAACGTTGACCGGGAGCGCGTTCAGAACGGCCGCGTAATCAACGGCAAGTGTGTTTGCATGCTCCCGCGGCTGTAGCGCGGCCGCTTGGGATGCCCGTCGCCGGAGAATCATGGGAAAAAACACCTGCTCGCTTGAGGGCCGAAGCGGCCCGTTTCGACGAGAGATAGCCTTACATATGTTGGTTTAAGAACGGTGAAGGGCACAACAAAAGTAAACATTCGTTGCCATAAGGCGGCCAAGTAGAAAAATGCCGCGCACGTCTATTTCAAGTTTTTTGCCGATCTCAGATGCGCTCACCGGCTTCGACAGTCTTCACCGAGCGTTTCTCGAAGCGCGAGCAGCGCGGCTGCGACAACGATTTCTTAACCATGCCACGGGCTTAGAATCAGGCGTGGGACGGCTCGCATGGCACCGCGGAACGGGTGGAGCCTGACTGACCCCGACCCTTACTTTCGACAGATTCCCGAGTGATCTCAAACCCTATCGCTCAATGGATCAGTCGGCAGTCCGGTGCGCCTCGGCGCGGCCCTGACGACGCGAGGATCGTTCGATGACTCCAGCCGATGCCATGCAGGCCGCGCCCGTCGCAGACATGAGCCTGTTCGGCCTGTTCTGGCAGGCCCACTTCGTCGTGAAGCTCGTGATGGTGGGCCTTCTCGGCGCCTCGATCTGGTGCTGGTCGATCATCGTCGACAAGACGCTGCTGTTCCGCCGCACGGAAGCCGAGATGGACGCCTTCGAGGAGGCGTTCTGGTCCGGCCGCTCGCTGGAGGAACTGTACCGCTCCTTCAACGACCGCCAGCCCACCGGCCTCGGCGCGCTGTTCGTCGCCGCCATGCGGGAGTGGAAGCGCTCCTTCGAAGGTTCGGGCCGGCAGATCCACTCGCTGTCGCAGCGCATCGACAAGGTGCTCGACGTCACGATCCAGCGCGAGGTCGAGCGGCTCGATTCCCGCCTCCTGTTCCTTGCCTCGATCGGCTCGGCCGGCCCCTATATCGGCCTGTTCGGCACGGTCTGGGGCATCATGACCGCCTTCACCTCGATCGCGGCCTCCAAGAACACGTCGCTCGCCGTCGTGGCGCCCGGCATCGCCGAGGCCCTGTTCGCCACCGCCATCGGCCTGTTCGCGGCGATTCCCGCGGTGCTCGCCTACAACAAGCTTCAGGCCACCGTGGCGAAGTCGCAATCGCGGCTCGAAGGCTTCGCCGACGAGTTCTCGGCGATCCTGTCGCGGCAGATCGACGAGCGCCTGTCGGTCGCGGCCTGAGCGCCTGAAGCAGATCGAGAGCGGGAGCTGAATCGATGGGCAAGACGCGATGGGCATGACGCACGGCGCGGCACAGGGCGGCGGCAAGCGCCGCCGCCGCGGACGGCGCGGACACGGCGCCATCAACGAAATCAACATGACGCCGTTCATCGACGTCGTGCTGGTGCTTCTGATCGTCTTCATGGTCGCGGCCCCGATGATGACGGTCGGCGTCCCCCTCGACCTGCCGCAATCGAAGGCGAGCCCGCTCAACTCCGACGTCAAGCCGATCACGATCTCGATCCGCCGCACGGGCGAGGTCTATCTCGGTGAGGTCGAGTTGAAGGACGACGACATCGTGCCCCAGCTCATGCAGACCTCCAAGACCGGCACCGAGGAGCGGGTGTTCGTGCGCGGCGACAAGCGCGTCGATTACGGGCGTGTGGCCCAGGTGATGGCGATCGTGACCGGCGGCGGCTTCAAGAAGGTCGCCCTCGTCACCGAGCCGGAAGCGAATTAGCGGAGCAAGGCACCGTGGCTCTGCGCTGGCCCACTTCCCTCACCGAGTCTTTTCGAAATCGCGAACCCGGCGTCTGGATCTCGGCCGCGGTCCATGCCGTCGTGCTGGGCGCCGCCCTGTTCGTCGTCGCCGCGCCGGTCCTGCCGGAAGGGGAGGAAGGCGTGCCGGTCGAGGTGCTGACCGAGCAGCAATTCTCCGAATTGACCCGTGGCGAGCTCAACGCGGAAAAGCCCGAAAACAAGCCGAACCGCGCCGATCGCGTGGCGGAGAAGCAGGAGCAGCGCGAGCCCGAGAACGCCAAGACCGACGCGCCGGCCGCGCCCACCCGCACCGCCGACACTCGCCTCGCCGCCGTCGATGCGATGCCACTGCGGGCCGACACCGCCGATCCGGTGAAGGAAGAAGCGGAGGCCGCCGCGGCCAAGGCCGAAGCCGAGAAGGCGGCCGCAGCCAAGGCCGCCGAGGCGAAGGCCAAGGCCGAGGTCAAAGCGAAGGCGGATGCCGCCGCGAAAGCCGAAGCGGCGAAGGCCGAGGCTGCCAAGGCGGCCGAAGCGAAGGCGGCCGCCGCAAAGGCGGAGGCCGAGAAGCGCGAGGAATTGCAGAAGCTGGTCGAGCACGAACAGGCGGAGGCCGAAGCCGCGGCCAAGGCCGCCGAGGCGAAGGCCAAGGCGCGCGCCGAGGCCAAGGCGAAGGCCGACGCCAAGGCGAAAGCGGAGGCCAAGGCCGAGGCGGAAGCCAAGGCGAAAGCAGAAGCTAAGGCCGAAGCGGAAGCCGAAGCGAAGGCCAAGGCCGAAGCGGCCGCCAAAGCCGAGGCGGAGGCCGAGCACCGCAAGCAGGTCGCCGAAGCCAAAGCCAAGGCGGAGGCCGACGCGAAGGCCAAAGCCGAAGCTGCCGCGAAAGCCAAGGCCAAGGCGATGGCCGACGCAAGAGCGAAGGCCGATGCCGAGGCCAAGGCGCGCCAGCAGGCGGAACTCGCCAACAGGACCAGCCCGGGCGACAGCCGCGAGACGCAGACCCGCGCCGCCTCGCAATCGACCGGCTCGACCGGCCGCGAAGTGCAGCGCACGGCCTCGCTCGGCACGGCCTCTGGCACCGCCCAGCGCCTGTCACCGTCGTTGCGCGGCGCCCTCGTCGGGATGCTGCAGCAGCAGATTGAGCGCTGCTACTCAGCGCCGCCCGGAGCGACGCAGGGCGTGGTGCTGCCGATGCTCGACATCCGCCTCAACCCGGACGGATCGCTCACCACCGAGCCGCGGGTCATGCGCGCGGGCAACAACTCGGTGGATCAGTCGATCGCCCAGGCAGCGCTGCGGGCAGTGCGGCGCTGCGCACCCTTCAAGATTCCGGCCCAGTACGCGCCGTATTACAACGACTGGAAGGCCATCAACGCCGAGTTCGAGTTCTCGCCCGTGTGATCCGCCGGCTCGACCCGCCGATCCACCGCGTCATCGGCCTTTCTGTCTCGCATTCCCCGAACGACCTGGACTTGTCCCATGCCTGGAACAGCCTTCACCCGGCGCACCCTCCTGCCGGCGCTCACGGCCGCGCTCGGCGTCCTCGCCCTGGCGCTGCCCGCCGCGACACCGGCGCGGGCGCAGCTGCAGCTCCGCATCGGCAGCGGCGCCTTCCAGCCGATGCCGATCGCCGTCGCCGACTTCGCCGGTGACGCCAGCCTCGGCACGCTGGTCGCCAGCGTCATCACGAACAACCTGCGCCGGTCCGGCTACTTCACGCCGCTGGAGAAGGGGCGCTTCCCTGAGAATCCGAGCTTCGACGCCGCGCCGAACTTCGAGGCGTGGAAGGGCGCGGGCGTCCAGGCGCTCGTGACCGGCCGGGTCGGGCGCGACGCCTCGGGCCGGCTCACCGTCGCCTTCCGCCTGTGGGACGTGGCCTCGGGCCAGCAGATCACGGGTCAGCAATACGGCACCGACGTCGCCAATGCGCGCCGCACCGGGCATCTCGTGTCGGATGCGGTCTACACCAAGGTCACCGGCCTCGGTCCGTGGTTCGACAGCCGCGTCGCTTTTGTCGATGAGTCCGGCCCGAAGGAGAACCGCCGCAAGCGCCTGATGGTGATGGATCAAGACGGCGCCAATGTCCGCGCGCTGACCGGGGGCGGCGACGTCTCGGTGGTGGCGCCGCGCTACTCGCCGGCGGGGCAGGACATCGCCTTCATGACCCAGGCGCCGGGCCAGCAGCCCAAAGTCCAGATGATCGATCTGGAGACCGGCAAGCGTCAGACGGTCGGCAACTTCGCCTCGATGAGCGCGAGCCCGCGCTTCTCGCCGGACGGGCGCCGCCTCGTGATGAGCGTGCAGCAGGGCGGCAACGCCGACATCGTCACCGTCGATATCGCCTCGAAGGCGCAGACGCCGGTCACGCAAGGTCTCGCGATCGACACCTCACCGAGCTACGCGCCGGACGGCAGCCAGATCGTGTTCGAGTCCGACCGCGGCGGCTCGCAGCAGATCTACGTGATGGGCGCCGACGGCTCGAACCCGCGCCGGCTCTCCTTCGGCGAAGGCTCGGCCTCGCAGCCGGCCTGGTCGCCCCGTGGCGACCTCATCGCCTTCACCCGGCAGCGCAAGGGCGGCTTTGCCATCTGCGTGATGAAGCCCGACGGCTCGGGCGAGCGGGTGCTGACCGAGGGCTTCCACAACGAGAGCCCGACCTTCGCCCCAAACGGCCAGTACGTGATGTTCTTCCGCGATCCCGGCGGTCAGGGCGGGGGCAAGCTCTACATGGTCGACATCACCGGCAAGGTGGAGCAGCCGGTGCCGACCCCGTCCTTCGCCTCGGACCCGACCTGGTCGCCGCTGTTGTCGGGCAAGTAAGCCGGCCGGAAGCGCACAGAGCGCGGCCGAAATCTCGCAATGACGGAGCGGCAAACCCCCACCGTCGTTGAGAGCCGAACGGCTTCGCTTCAACAGCACGGCCCGCGCTGAAATCCGCGCGAGCCTCGTCGGCTGGCACGGTGAAAACCTTCGCACTGATAATAAAAACCGCGGCGGAAGCGGTCCGCAGGTGGGGCTGATGCGTGTTCGAAGTCGTGCCGTGTCGGCCGCTTCTGCGCCCCTAAGGAGCCGCTTCCGTCCGGTGTTCGTGGCGGGCCACTCAGTCCAAGACCGAACGGGTTCTCAGACTATCGTTGCGGCTTCATGCTGCGGTGGAGTCATCCCTGTCTCCTCCAGCTTTCACCAACAAACCACGCAAAGACCACGCGGTTACTGGCCGATGTGCTTGCGATCGCGAAGCACGAATGTAGACTGCGTCCGTATTGGCAGGCCGTCAAGCGGGAATTTACCGCCAAGCCTTCTGATTTTCGTTCCGACGAATGCTTGATGAGTAAAATCGTTCGTCGGCAACGGCTTACGACCGGCGATGCGAAAGGGCTGTCCGCATCGGGCGGGACATCAGCGCCGGATACGACGCGAGCGCTGGCAGCACCCCTCCGAGGGCGGCTCCCGACGCTGCGCACGTCCCAGCGGAGAAGACCCCTCAGCGCATCGACAAAGACAGCGCACGTAGCGGCAAGCGCCCCCATCACGGTGGAGCGCGGCCGTTGGCGGACACAAAGCAGCATCAATCGTCGGTGAGATTGGGGAGCCTGTCCTCGCCTCCAATCCGGCGCCAGGACGGGCCCGCGGGCCGGCCTGAAGCTCCCCGGCAGGTGGGCCGGCCCGCGGACAAATACCTCTTGGACGTCCTGTCTCGGACCGGTCGGACGCCCTCGTGTCAGATCGCGGTGAGGCCGCGCTGCACCGCCGGCCGGGCGAGCAGCGCGTCGAGCCAGCGGCGGACGTTCGGCAGATCCTCGATCGCGATGCCCTGCTTGCCGTGGAACTTCGCCCAAGTCAGCGCGGCGATATCGGCGATCGAGTACGCGTCGGCGAGATATTCGTGGTCGGCAAGCCGCCGGTCGAGGACGCCGTAGAGGCGTTTGGCTTCCTCCGTGAACCGATCGATGGCGTAGGGAATCTTCTCCTGCGCGTAGATTCGGAAATGATGGGCCTGCCCCAGCATGGGCCCGAGGCCGCCGACCTGCCAGAACAGCCACTCGTCCACCGCGGTGCGGGCGCGCTCGTCGCTCGGATAGAGGCAGCCGGTCTTGCGCCCGAGATATTGCAGAATCGCGCCCGACTCGAACACCGAGATAGGCGTGCCGCCCGGCCCGTCCGGATCGACGATGGCCGGGATCTTGTTGTTGGGGGAAATTCTGAGAAAGTCGGGCGCCATCTGCTCGCCCTTGCCGATGTTCACCGGCACGACCCGGTAGGGCAGCCCGCACTCTTCGAGCATGATCGGGATCTTCCACCCGTTCGGTGTGCTCCAGGTGTAGAGTTCGATCGGCTGCGCCGTCGTGACCGCCATGCTGGCATCCCGGAAAAGCGGGCCCGCGCCCATCCTCACTTCACGAGGTAGCGCGGAACGGCCCGACGGCTCAAGCCGAAGGCCAAGCTCCAGGCAGGGCCGTTGCTCGAAGCCGCAGGGCGGCTTCGCGGCGCGAAGAGCGCCGCGCGCAGCGGGAGCTTCCAGAACGTCAGTTCTGGAAGCTCATCGAGCGGAGCGGAAGCCTGAGCCCGCGGAGGCGGGCGCCGGCGATTGAGGCCCAAGCATCACCAGGGCGATCGTGTGCAAGTTGTGGAGGGCGCTTGCTCTTTGGCCCCCGATGCGGCTGTGATGCGAGGTGGACGGCCAAGCCGCCGAATCCAACCCACCGGAGTCGCTCGATGTTCTCTCGTCTCCTCGCCGCCGCCCTGCTGGCCGCGCCGCTCCTCCTCGCCCAGGCCGCAACGGCCAAGGAAGCTTGGAATGCGCCGAGCGCCAAAGAGACGGCCAAGGAGCAGACGGCGAAGGAGCCGAGCGTGGCCCAATCCGCCGCGCGCGAGCGGCAGAAGAAGTGCGGCGCCGAGTGGCGCGCGCTGTCCGCCACCGAGAAGACGGCCCAGGGGCCGAAATGGCCGCAATATTACAGCAAGTGCGTCAAGCGCCTGAAGGAACAGAAGGCCTGACGCGGCCGGGGATCGCCTTGACCGACAATCGAACCGGCACCGGGTGAACCGAACGGCGGCGAGCGTGTTGCCCCGCCGACCTGTTCCAACGGGCTCCCGAGCCGAAGCGGATGCCGGCTCTGCGCGGGAGCGCATGAAAGCGAAGACGAAAGCCTTACCGATATGGAGCGTGAACGCCGCTTCCTGCAGCGCACGGTGGCGGTCGTCGCCATCGTCCCCGTCCTGGCGGGGCTCTACGGCGTGCTGTTCGGCATCGACGGCATCGGCGGCGGCACGCCGGTCAACGTCTCGGCCGACAGCCATTTCCGCTACCTGTCGGGCCTGCTGACCGGCATCGGCATCCTGTTCTTCACCTGCGTGCCGGGGATCGAGGAAAAGTCGCGGCTGTTCCGCTTCCTCACCCTCGTCGTCGTCCTCGGCGGGCTGGCGCGACTGCTTGGACTGTCCCTCACCGGCGTGCCGTCGTTGACCATGCTCGCGGCGCTCGCCCTCGAACTCGTCGTCACGCCGCTGCTGTGCCTGTGGCAGATGCGGGTCGCGCGCCAGGCGCGGGATCAGCGGCAAGAGTTGGCGCACGGCCTCGAGACGGTGCGGTGAGCGGGGCGGCGCAGCAGACCGGCGGCGCCGGCCTCGGCGAGCGCCTGATCGACACCCTCGACCGTTGGGTGCCCCAACCCGCCGCCTGGGCCTTTGCGATCCGGATCTGGCTCGCCATGATGCTGGCGCTCTACGCCGCGTTCTGGCTCCAGCTCGACAGCGCGTCGTCGGCCGCGGTCTGCGTCGCCATCCTCGCCCAGCCCAAGCGTGGCCAGGCCCTGTCGAAGGCCGGCTACCGCTTCCTCGGCACGGTGGTCGGCGGCATCGTCGGCATCGTGCTGATCGCCCTGTTCGGGCAGGACCGGGTGCTCCTGCTCGTCAGCTTCGCCTGCTGGCTCGGCCTCTGCGTCTTCGTCGCGCAGTTCCTGCAGGATACCCGCGCCTACGGGGCGATGCTCTCCGGCTACACCGTGGCGATCATCGCGGTTGCGCATATCGATGCGCCGCAGACGGTGTTCGATGCCGCCATCGGCCGCGTCGCGGCGATGGCCGTCGGCATCGTCGCGATCACCTTCATCAACGATGCGCTCGCCTCGCCGAGCACCTGGAAAGCCCTGCTCCCGCGCCTCGCCGCGGCCCATGCAGCGGCCAAGGCCTTTGCCCGTGAGAGCCTGACACAGGGCGATCCCGGCCCCGAGCGCACCGCCGCGTTGATCCGGCAGATCGCGCCGATGCGGGGCGATGCCAGCGCCATCGCGGGCGAACTCGATGACGGCGTGCATCGCGCTGCCGGCGCCCGCAGCGCCATCGCCGCGCTCTACGTCCTGGCCGCGGCGAGCCGGGCGCTCACGGCCGCGATGAGCCGCATCCCCGAGCCCGGCCAGCGGGTGCGCGAAGCGCAGGCGCTCGCCCTGCGCGCGGTCTCGGAGGGGGACGGATCGCGCCCGGAGGTGCTTGCCCGCGACGGCGAGCGGCTGCGCGACCTCGTGGATGCCGGGATGTGCGATGCCGGCGCCACTCTCGACGAGATCGTGGCGCTCCAGCGCGCCCTGGACGTCGTCAACGCCGCGACCTTCGCCGAGGACGGGGTGCGCGCCCTGTCGGACGGCCACGAGCCCCTGCGCCACATCGCCCTGCCGACCCATCGCGACTTTCAGGTCGCCCTGCGGGCGGCGTTGCGCGTGATGATTGCGTTCGGCCTCGCCGCCGGCCTGTTCATCCTGCTCGGGCTGCCGCAATCCTCCTTCGCCCTGGTTCAGGTCGCGGCGACCTGCTCGCTGTCCTCGGTCACGCCCGATCCGCGCAAGTTCGCGCAAGGCGTCCTGATCGGGATGCCGCTCGCCGCCCTCTGCGCCGGGTTCATCCTGTTCGTGGTGCTCAACGGCAACCAGGGCTTTCCCCTGCTCGCCATCGCCATGGCCCCGCCGGTCTTCTTCGGCTGCCTCGTGTCGCTCCACCCGCCGAGCTTCACCATCGGCTTCATCACCCTCGTGTTCACGCCGGTGCTGCTGGCGCCGGAGAACCCACAATCCTACGATCCGCAGACCTTCCTCGTGAACGCGCTGCTGGTTGTCTTCGCGGCGGTGATCCTGTTCCTGACGATCCGTCTCGTCCTGCCGATCTCCGCCTCGCAGCACCGTGCCTTCGCCCTCGAAGAAGCCCGTGAAGACCTCGCCGAAGCGCTCGCGGGGGAGGGCGGCGACGCCACCACGCGCACCAGCCTCAATGCCGACCGGCTGTTCCAATTCTCGGCCTGGAACTCCGGCAGCGGCGCGGTACGCCGGGCGAGCCTGCACCATGCCTTCGCCGTGGCGCAGTTGGAGGCCGCCGCCGCGCGGGCCCACGCGCAATTGCGCCCATTGAGCGAGGTCCGCGGCCTCGCCCCGCTGATCGGTCGGGCGCGTGAAGCGCTGGCCGCTGCCGGCTCCGACGATCTCGACCGGGCGGCGCGCGCACTGATCGGCGAGGCGCGCGTGCAAGACCGGACCGTGCGCATGCAGCTCGCGCGTGCCGCGACAGACCTCGCGACCGCCTCGCGCGTTATCCGGCGGCACGGGCGCTTCTTCCGGCGCCTCTCCCTTCCCAACTCCTGATGTCTCCCATGCAGCACGACCTCGCCATCGGCGGAATTCTGGTCTCGCCCTTCATCGCCTACGCGCTGATCGCCTTCGCGCTGCTGGTGGCCCTCCGGGTCGTGTTCCGCTGGATCCGGTTCGGGCGCTTCGTCGCCAACCCGCCTCTGGCGGAAGCGGGGATCTACGTCTGCCTTCTCGCGCTCGTGGTGGTGCTCCTGTGAAACGCGACGATGACGGGCCGGCCGAAAGCCGGCAACAGGATCACATCCCGGCCAGCGAGGCGCATTCCGACGAGCCGCCCAAGGCGCAAGGCCCGGCCAAGGCGCTTCCGATCGGACGGCGTCGGCGAGGGGGCCGCCTGCTGCGGCTGGCCGCGACCGGCCTCGTCCTCGCCTTCGCGGCGGTGGCGGCCACCGTCGTCTGGCAGTTCTACGTGACGGCGCCCTGGACACGCGACGGGCGGGTCCGCGTACAGGTGGTCAACATCGCCCCGCAGGTCGCCGGCACCATCGTCGAGCTGCGAGTCACCGACAACCAGGAGGTGAAGAAGGGCGACGTTCTCTACGTCATCGACCCGTTCGACTATCAGGAGGCGGTCGTCTCTGCCGAGGCCGCGATCAAGAACCGCGAGGCCGACCTCTCGGTAAAGGAGGCGCAGTCGGCCAGGCGCGCCGCGCTCTCGACAGTCTCGACCTCGGTCGAGGAGAAGCAGCAATTCGCGGGCACCGCCAAGATTGCCGAGGCGGCGCTGGAGACTGCCCGGTCGCAGCTTTCGCAGGCGAAGAAGAACCTCGAACGTACGCAGGTGCGCTCGACCGTGAACGGGCGCGTCACCAACCTGCTGCTGCGGGTCGGCGACTACGCGCAGACCGGCACCGCCAACGCGCGGGTGATCGACACCGATTCCTTCTGGGTCGACGGTTATTTCGAAGAGACGAAGATGGCGCATATCCACGTCGGCGCCCCCGCCGAGATGGCGCTGATGGGCTACGGCGCCTCGCTGAAGGGCACGGTGGAGAGCCTGACGCTCGGCATCTCGACCGCCAACGCCGCGACGAGCACGCAAGGCCTGCCGAACGTCGATCCGGTCTATACCTGGGTGCGGCTCGCCCAGCGGGTGCCGGTGCGCATCCGCATCGACCATGTGCCGCCGGAGGTGACCCTGGTGGCGGGCATGACCGCGACGGTGGTGGTCGGCGACGGCCGCGAGGGCCAGCCGGCCTGGGTCAAGGCGGCGCGCGACTGGATCCTTGGTCGTCCCGACCGGACCGAGTCCGGCGCGGCGCCGAAGAACTGACGGCGCGATTGAGTGTGGACGGTGCAGCGCCCAAGAAAATTGGGTAGAGCGGCTTCATGGCCGCTTCCCCCCTCGTCCGCTTCGCTCCCTCGCCGACCGGCTTCCTGCATATCGGCAATGCCCGGCCCGCGCTGCTGAACGCGCTGTTCGCGCGCCGCGAGGGCGGGCGCTTCCTGCTGCGCCTCGACGACACCGACCGCGAGCGCTCGACGGAGGAATTTGCCACCGCCGTGGCCGAGGATCTCGGCTGGCTCGGGATCGAGCCGGACCTATTCTTCCGTCAGAGCGATCGCACCGCCCTCTACGATACGGCGGCCGAGCGGCTGAAGGCGGCCGGTCGGCTCTATCCCTGCTACGAGACACCGGAGGAGCTGGATCGCCGCCGCAAACGCCAGCTCGGCCGCGGCCTGCCGCCGATCTACGACCGCGCGGCGCTCTCGCTGACCGAGGCCGAACGCACCGCGTTCGAGGCCGAGGGCCGGCAGCCGCATTGGCGGTTCAAGCTCGACCACCGCGTCGTTGCCTGGAACGACCTCGTGCGGGGCGAGAGCCACGTCGATTGCGCCTCGCTCTCC
Organism: Methylorubrum sp. GM97; assembly: GCF_024347855.1. NCBI lineage: Bacteria > Pseudomonadati > Pseudomonadota > Alphaproteobacteria > Hyphomicrobiales > Methylobacteriaceae > Methylorubrum > Methylorubrum sp. GM97. The sequence continues at coordinate 5,313,845 of NZ_AP025942.1, read as the reverse complement.
GACCCCGTGCTGGTGCGTGCCGACGGGAGCTACCTCTACACGCTGCCCTCGGTGGTGGACGACGCGGAGGTCGGCGTGACCCACGTGATCCGCGGCGAGGATCACGTCACGAATACCGGCGTGCAGGTGCAGCTCTTCGAAGCCCTCGCCGCCGCCGTGCCCGCCTTCGGCCACCACAACCTGCTGACGACGGCGGACGGGGAGGGGCTGTCGAAGCGCCTTGGCCACCTGTCTCTTCGCTCGCTGCGCGAGGCCGGCTACGAACCCGCGGCCGTGCGCTCGCTCGCGGTGCTGACCGGCTCGGCCGAGGCCGTCCGCCCGATCGCCTCTCTCGACGAACTGGCGGGTCTCGTCGACCTCGCCCACCTGTCCCGCGCCCCGGCCCGGTTCGACCCGGCCGAACTCGACGGGATGAACGCGCGCCTCGTCCACGACATGCCGCTCGAAGACGTGCGCGAACGCCTCGCCGCCCTCGGTGTCCCCGCGGAGGCAGCGGAAGCCTTCTGGCTGGCGGTGCGGGCCAATCTCGGCCGCGTCTCGGACGCCGCCGAATGGTGGCGGGTGGTGAACGGGCCGGTGACGCCCGTGATCGCCGAGCCCGACTTCATCGCGATGGCCGCCCGCCTGCTGCCGGAGGCGCCGTTCGGCCCCGGTACGTGGAAGGCCTGGACCGACGCGGTGAAGGCCGAGACCGGCGCCAAGGGCCGCGCCCTGTTCATGCCGCTGCGCCTCGCGCTCACCGGCCTCGACCACGGGCCGGACCTCGCGGCGCTGCTGCCGCTGATCGGGCGCGAGCGGGCCGTGCGGCGGCTCGCGGGCGAGGGGGCTTAGTCCGAAACACCATCGGGTTCGGCCTCGATCATCATGACGTCGAGGGTGAAGCTTCCGTCGTCCTCCAGGCCGAAGTGAGATCGCACCGGCTCCGGCGCGCCGGTCTGAAGCGCGCGGATGGCGGCGACGCTCGCCTCCGGCGTGCCCATCCGGGCGACCCACGACGAAAACTCCATGCGCACGCGCCAGCGCCGGACGGCGCCGGGCACGAAGCCGGCCTCCGCCAGCATCCGGCGCCACTCCGCCTCGCCGTAATCGCGGACATGCGAGGGGTCGCGCAGCAGCTCCCAGGCCTGGAGATGGGTATCGAGCAGGGGCGGCCCGGGATGCACGACATCGACCAGGCCGAAGCGCCCCCCAGGGGCCAGCACGCGGTGCGCCTCGCGCAGGGCGGCGGGCACGTCGCCCCAATGGTGGGCGCTGTAGCGCGACACCACGCCATCGAAGCTCGCATCGGCGAAGGGCAGCGCCTCGACGCTGGCCCGCCGCGTGGCGACGTTCGCCAAGCCGCGCCGCTGCGCTTCCGCCGCCACCGCGTCGAGCATCGTCTGCGACAGGTCGAGGGCGGTGACGGAGCGGACCTGCGGCGCCACTGCGTAGGTGACGTGGCCGCCGCCGCAGCCGAGATCGAGCACGGCCGCATGGGGGAGGGCGGCAAAGCGGGCCAAAGCGGCGAGATCCTCGCCCGTAGCATGGACGGCGCTCGCGACGTACTCGGCGGCGCGGCTGCCGAATTGGCTCGCGGTGTGGGCATCGTGGCTCAGCGGCTGGTTCATGGCGTCGGCTCCGCCCCAGCCGCAGCGCGTTCGAGAGCCGCGACGTCGAGCTTCACCATGCCCTGCATGGCGGTGAAGACGCGGGCGGCCACATTCGGATCGTGATCGGCGAGGAGGCGCGGCAGCCTCTCCGGCACGATCTGCCACGGCACGCCCCAGCGGTCGCGCAGCCAGCCGCAGGCGATCTCCGCGCCACCTTCCGCGGTGAGCGCCGACCACAGGCGGTCGACCTCGGCCTGATCCCGGCACGAGACCGAGATGGAGGCGGCGGTCCCGTAATCGACGGACATGCCGCCGTTCAGCGCCTGGAAGCTCTGCCCGCCCAAAGTGAAGGCGATCAGGATCGGCTCGCCGGTCTCGCCGCCGGGCCAGGGGCCGGGCGCGCGCTGGATGTGATCGATCCGCGAATCGGGGACGAGCGAGACGTAGAGGCGGACGGCCGCCTCCGCGTCCTTGTCGAACCACAGGCAGGTGCTGACGCTGGTCATGTCGCGCTCTCCCTCTCCTCCGACAGGATAACGAGCGCACGGCCCGAAACTCAATCGGGTCGCCTGACCGTCTCAACGCCGCGCCGTGTCAGCCGCCCGTGGGCGGGAGTGGCGCGAGCCGCGTCAAGCGCAGGGCGATGAGCAAAGCCGCCACGTAGAGGCTGCCGAAGAAGCCCGCGACGCCGGGCCAACCGTAATGCAGGAAGAACCAGCCGCCCGCCGTGCCGAGCAGGGACGAGCCGAGATAGTACATGCAGAGATAGATCGCGGAGGCCTGTGCCCGGTCGCTCAAGGCCCGGCGCCCAACCCAGCTCGACGCCACCGAATGCGCGCCGAAGAAGCTGACCGTGACGACGACGATGCCACTGATGATGAGCACGAGGTTGTCCGCCAGCGTCAGGGCGATGCCGCCGATCCCGAGCAGGATCGCCAGCCACAGCACCTTGCGCCGCCCCAGCACCCCGGCGATGTGGCCGGTGATGGCCGAACTCGCCGTGCCCGCGAGGTAGACGATGAAGATCAGGCCGATCACCGTCTGGCTCAATGAGAAGGGCGGATCGAGCAGGCGGAAGCCGATGTAGTTGTAGACGCAGACGAATCCGCCCATCAGCAGGAACGGTTCGAAGAACAGCCAGGGCAGGCCCGCATCCCGGAAATGGTGGGTGAAGGTGCCCGGAACCTCGCGCCAGCGCATCCGGTGGGCGAGAAAGTGCCGCGAGGGCGGTAGGGCGAACTGGAAGGCCAGAGCCGCGAACAGCGCCAGCACGCCGATGATGCCGAGGCCCCAGCGCCAGGAGGCGTGATCGGCGATCACCCCCGCGAGCAGCCGCCCGACCATGCCGCCGAGCGCGTTGCCGCCGATCAGCAGCCCCATCGACAGGCCGATGGCGCGGCCGTGCATCTCCTCGCTGAGATAGGCCATGGCGACGGCGGGCAGGCCGCTCGCGGCGATGCCGGTGAGCGCCCGCAGCACCAGGAATCCATGCCAGCTCGGCATCAGGACGGCGCCGATGGTGAGCAGGGCCGAGGCGAACAGCGAGACCGCCATCACCCGCTTGCGCCCCCACACCTCGGAGAGCGGGCTGACGACCAGCAGCGCGATCGCGAGTGTGGCGCAGGGCAGCGACAGCGCGAGGCTGCTCTCGGCCGGGGAGACCGCAAAGGTGTCGTGAAAGATCGGCAGCAGCGGCTGGACGCCGTAGAGCACCGCGAACGTGGAAAACCCCGCCGCGAACAGGGCGAGCGTCGCCCGGCGAAAGGTCGGCGTCCCGGCCTCGATGAACCGGTCGCTGTCGTCCGCCATCGCCGTCCCGTGCTGCTCACGCTTAACCCTCCCCCACCTGCGCCGCAGCTAGGGGAGGGTCAAGAGCCTCGTCCCGGATCGGGTATCCGGGACGAGGCTCTTGATTCCGGTTCTTGCATCGTCTTGTCCGAAAGCCGGCGACCACCTTTCGGGACAATGCTCAAGATCTTCGATTAACGCGGTGCAGCGGGTTGTTGCCCCTCCGCCTGCTGCTGGAGCAGCGGGGTGATGCGGCGGACGGTGACGCGGCGGTTCTCGCGGTTGGCGTCCTGCGTGTTCACCTTCAGGTACTGTTCGCCGTAGCCCTGCGTGGTGAGGTTCTCCGGCGGCACCTGGAAGTTCTGCGTCAGCACCGAGGCGACCGACTGCGCCCGGCGGTCGGAGAGCGAGAGGTTGTCGATGTCTGAGCCGACCGCATCGGTGTAGCCTTCGATCAGGAACACCTCCTGCGGATTGTCCTTGATCGTCCGGTTGATCGCCTCGGCGATGGTCGAGAGGCGCTTGGCCTGATCGGGCGTGACGGTGAAGGAGCCGGTGTCGAAGGTGATCGTGTTGATGTCCACCGACGGCATCCGCGCCCGCAGCTGCGGGCTGTAACGCACCTGATCGAGCGTGTAGCGCCGATCGAGCTTCTGTACCGGCGGGGCTGAGAGCGCCTCGTAGACGGCGCGCTCGTCCGCCTGCTCGTAATCGACCACGTAGCGGTCGCGGGGGATGCGGATGTCCGGCGGCGGCAGCTCCACCACGTCCTCGTAGATCGGCCGGGGCGCACCGCCATAGGCGTTGTTGATGATCACCACCTCGCGGCCGTCGCGGTAGCGACGGGAGCGGCGCAGGAGCCGGCCGTCATCGTCCACGACGGTGATGATCTGGCCGCCCGCCGGGCTGTCGACGTAGCTGTAAATCTCGCCGCCACGCCGTTCGCTGCGATAGCCGCGGTCGCCATAGATGGTGCGGAAGCGCTCGTTCTCGTCGTGGCGGATGAAGGTGGTGTCGCGGTCGCGAACGATGATGCGGCCGGGCTCCCGGTAATAGGTCCGTCCATCGACATCGTACTCGCGGCGGTCGCGGCGGATCGTGTCGTAGTCGCGGCCGCGATAATCGTCGTCGCGGAAGCCGCCGGGGACGTAGGCCGGCGTGCCCGGCACGTTGAAGCGGTCGCGACGGTCGCCACGGCGGTCGTCGAGGCGGTTTTCGTCGCGGCGATCACCGTCACGGCGGTCATACCGGTCGTCTCGTCGGTCATCGCGGCGGTCGCCGTCACGACGATCATCGAGGTTGCGCGAATCCGGCTGCGTGCCGGGGGCCGGCGCCGGCTGGCCGAGCGGGACGGCACCGGGCTGGGTCGGGGCCGCACCATCAGGCGGTTGAACCGGACGGCCGGGAACACCGGGTTGCTGGTTCGGCGCCACCGGACGGCCGGGAACGCCCGGCTGCTGATTCGGCGGCGTGCGACCGCCGGGCGCCTCCCGCGCGCCGTCGGGCTGCGCCGCGGAAGGTGCGGCCGGCTGGTCCGGTCGGGTGGGCTGCTGCACATTCGGCGTCGCTGGACGGCCGGGAACACCGGGCCGCTGGTTCGGCGGGGTGTTCGGCTGAGCCGGATTCGGGGCCGTGGGCGGCGTCGGCTGCTCCGGGCGTTCCGCATTGGGCGGCGTCGGCGCGTTCGGAGCCCGGCGCTGGTTCGGGGCGCTGTCGGGGCGATCGGCCTCTCGGCCGGCGGGACGGCCCGGACGGTCCTGGCCATCACGGTCGGGCCGGTCCGGGGTCTCGCGCCGGGCAGGCGCCTCGCGTTCGGGCGCTTCGCGCCGGGCGGGTGCGTCGCGGTCCTGCGTGCGCTCGCGGGATGCAGGCGCCGCCGGCCGCTCTTCGGAGCGATCGGGCCGCTGGGGCGGTGTCGCACGTTCGGGACGGTCCGGACGATCGGGACGCTCCTGACGATCAGGACGCTCCTGACGTTCTTGGCGATCAGGACGCTCCTGACGCTCAGGCCGCTCAGGCCGCTCTTGCCGCTCCTGCGCCGCCGGACGTTCGGGACGAGCCGGCCGCTCGGCGGCCTCGGGCCGCTCACGGGCGGCGGGCGCTTGGCGCGGCTCGGGCCGCTCCGGACTCTCGGATCGGTCCGGCCTCTCCCTTGCCGGCGGGCCGCCGCGCTCGACGCCACCTCGCTCCGCCGGGCCGGCACCGCCAAGTCCGCCGGGACCACCCGGTCCGCGTCCGCCACCGCGCGGACCTTCGCCGGCATCCTCGCGCTGGGCCAACTCGATCCGCCCGCCGTCACTGAGAGACCGCGCTGCGGACAGATCGGACAGGACGAGCGCGGGCAGCATGGTGCCGGCAAGGAGCAGCGAGCGGGTCATCCGCATAAAGTCGGCCTCGTAAAACACAATCGGCGGTTCCGAACACGGTCGGACCGGATTGGTTCCCGATGCCTCCATGTCGAGATCCGACGGCGACCGGTCGAGACAGGTGCTTCGTTTGCGGCCCTTCAGGCGACGAAACCGGGCTTTTGCGCCCGATGGCGTGGGACTCAGGGGATGGGTGTCAGGGCCGGGGGCGGAAGCAGACTCGGCACGATGACGCGAATGGCGCTGCGGCTCTCGCCGGTCGAGCCTGTCTGTTCGGCCTGTTCGGCGGCGTCCTTCGCGGCCGGGGGCACGGCGCCGTCGCGGTTGGCGGCGTCGGCCGCGAGGCCCGCCGCGGTCCGGTCGGCTCGGCCGACCAGGGTCAGGCGCACCTTGGGCGCGCGGGAGAGCTTCTCGGCCGTCATCGGGGTGACGAAGATGTCGCCCTTGTGCCGCACCAGCATGCTCTCGGCCTTCACGAGCGACTGGGCCCAGGTCTGGCCCTCCTGCTTGCAGGAGCAGTCGGCGGTAAAGCTCTTGCGGAACTTGAAGGCGGTCGGCAGCGCCGTGTAGGCGCGGCTGCCCTTGAGCGTGGCGGCGTATTTCAGGGCGTCGTCCCCATGCGGCATCGAGTAGGCGACCGCTTCCGTGCCGGGGCAGAGCGCCTGGCACATCTCGTCGGCCCCGCCGCGCCCGTCCGGCAGGTTGCCCATCGGGAAATAGGACCCGTCGCAAGTCTTCACGCAGATGACCTTCGGGCCACCCCGGGCGGTCTGGCCGCCTGAAACGCCCTCCTGTCCCTCGCCGGGGATCAGGCCGGTGCAGGCGTTCGACACAGCGGAGACGAGTTGCCGACGGCGGGCGGCGACGACCTCGCCATCCCCACCGCCATAGGTGGCGTTGAGTGAACGGATCCGCGCTTCGACGGCGCCGCATTGCGGGGGCCGCGTATCGAAGAACAGGAACTTACCGCCCTCGCAATTGAGGCTGCGATAGTAGGACTCGAGACGCGCGACCTCGCTCTGGAGCGCCGACGCGGTCGAAGCGCTGGCGTTGAGGTTGGCGAGTTCCGTGCGGTAGCGCTGGCAGGCCCAGACATCCGGCGCAGCCGCAGCCGGCCACGCTCCAGCGAGGACAAGCGCGGCGAGCGCGGCGCCGATTACGCGGCGAAACTGCGGTCCGATCATCGGCATGGTGCGGATGCTGGGATTCTCGAGCAGGAGGTCGCGGGGAAGGACGCGTGAGGATGCCGGGCCGCACGAAGCGGCACAAGCGATCACCGACATGTGTTAAAGCCCCTCGCCCTTTCGGGACAGAGACACCACGTCTCTGCGGCTAAGCTTTGAGGGGATTGCGTCGATGATGTGGCTCACGGGCACCAATGGGAGCGGCCGCTCGGTCTCGGCCGGCCTCGTCGCGGGCGTCGCCGCCCTCGTCGTCTCTTGTCTCGCCGCGTCCGCCCCGGCCCGGGCCCAGGAGCCCGACCGGATCTTCGACAAGTCGACGGTCTGGCGCCCGCTCACACCCAACGACAAGCTCGTGGTCTACGGCATCGACGATCCTGCCGTGGCCGGCATCGCCTGCTGGTACACCCAGCCCGAGAAGGGCGGCATCAAGGGGACGTTCGGTCTTGCCGAGGATGTCTCGGACATCTCGCTTGCCTGCCGGCAAGTCGGCCCGGTCCAGTTCAAGGACAAGGTCAAACAGGGCGAGGTGGTGTTCAGCGAGCGCCGCTCGCTGATCTTCAAATCGATGCAGATTGTGCGTGGCTGCGACGTCAAGCGCAACACGCTGATCTACATGGTCTATTCGGACAAGGTGGTTCAGGGCTCGCCCAAGAACTCCACCTCCGCCGTGCCGCTTGCACCGTGGGGGACCGAGCCGCCGCCGAAATGCGCGGATTTCGTGAAGTAGCGCGTCCGCCGAATCAATCCTGGCAGGTAATGCGCAGCGGGCGCGGCGCGCTCTTCACCGGAGCGGCGTCGCCGATGGCGCCGGTATACTCGTCCTGCGCGGCGACGCCGTAATTGGCGGCGCTGGCAAAGCCCTGCGACTCGCACCACGCGTTGGCGACGACCTGTCCGCATTCGCTCGGGCCGCCGCTGAGGCACTCGCCGACGCCGTAGCCGTCTTCGGCCGGGATCAGGAACGTCTTCTCGACATGCTTGGGCGCAGGCGCGGGCTCACTGCCGGCGATGGCCGGGAGGGCGGCGGTGGCGAGGACGAAGAGGGCGGCGACCGTGCGGCGCATGGTGAAAACCTTGTGAACGGGTTCGTTCGAGTGCGGAGTGTTCGGACGGCGCGGTAAACAAATCCTTGCCGGTCCGCCTTCGGTCGGTTGCGGGAGGGCGCATCCGCCGCCCCGCTCGAATTCATCACCGTTTTGCGGTAGCCCAACCCTGGCGCGGCGACCGTCGCGGCAGCGCAACAGCGGCGGCCGGCGGCTCCGGCGACACTGTGGCAGCGGTGCCGTTCGGCGCCGTGGGACGGCCGGCGGAAGATGCTGGGCCGCAACGACAAACGACGAGGGCGGCGCAGGCCGCAGGGGAGGCCGGGCAAGCCCGGCAGGAACGCAGTCGATGACGCCGATGTTGCGCCTCTACAACACGCTGACCCGCGAGAAGGCGGCCTTCGTCCCGATCGATCCGACGAATGTGCGGATGTATGCCTGCGGGCCGACGGTCTACGACGCGGCGCATATCGGCAACGCGCGGCCGATCATCGTCTTCGACCTGCTGTTCCGGCTGCTGCGCCACCTCTACGGGGCGGCGCACGTCACCTATGCCCGCAACGTCACGGACGTGGACGACAAGATCAACGCCCGCGCGCTCGAACGCGGCATCACCATCCGCGAACTGACCGACGGCACGCTGGCACAGTTCCACCGGGACATCCGCGACCTCGGCGTGCTGATGGCCGGTGACGTGAACCGCGCGGGCGAGCCGGCTCGCTTCATCGAGCCGCGGGCGACCGACCACATCGCCGAGATGCACCGTCTGATCGAGGGGCTGGTCGTGGCCGGCCACGCCTACGTGGCGGAAGGGCACGTTCTGTTCGACGTCCCCTCCATGCCCGATTACGGCGCGCTCTCGAAGCGCCCGCTCGACGAGATGGAATCGGGCGCCCGGGTCGAGGTCGCGCCCTATAAGCGCTCGCCGCTCGATTTCGTGCTGTGGAAGCCCTCGAAGGCGGGCGAACCGTCCTGGCCCTCACCCTGCGGGATCGACCTGCCCGGCCGGCCCGGCTGGCACATCGAGTGCTCGGCGATGTCGTGGAAGCATCTCGGCGAAACCTTCGACATCCATGCCGGCGGCCTCGACCTGATCTTCCCGCACCACGAAAACGAGGTGGCCCAGTCGCGCTGCTGCTTCGGCACCGACGTGATGGCCCATGTCTGGCTCCACAACGGCTTCCTGCAGGTCGAGGGGGAGAAGATGTCGAAGTCGCTCGGCAACTTCATCACCATCCGCCAAGTGCTGGACGATTGGCCGGGCGAGGTCGTGCGCCTCAACATGCTCAAGACCCACTACCGGCAGCCGATCGACTGGACCCTGCGGGGCCTGGAGGAATCGAGCCGGATGCTGGACCGCTGGTACGAGGCGGCCGGCGAAGCGGCGCCCGACGCGGAGGTGCCCGAAGGCGTGGTCGAGGCGCTCTGCGACGACCTGAACACGCCCGCGGCCCTCGGAGAATTGCATCGCCTTGCCGGCACCAGCCCCTCCGCGCTTAAGGCCGGCGCGGGACTGATGGGTTTCCTGGCCGTCACGCAGGCGCAGCGCGAAGCGGAGCGGGTCGGCGCGGCTGGGATCGACGTAGCGCGGGTCGAGGCGCTGATCGCCGAGCGCAAGGCGGCCCGCGTCGCGAAGGACTGGGCGGCCTCCGACCGGGTGCGCGACGCGCTCACTGCCCTGGGCGTGAGCGTGAAGGACAACAAGGACGGCACCACCACCTGGACGGTGGCGGGCTGAAGGGCTGCCCGAACCTTAGGGAATGGCTGGCCGAGGCGCGCAGCGGCTGAAGCGTATCAGCCCTTCAGCCGCTGCAACCAGCCGCCACGATGGGCGTAGGAGCGCCCACCGAGGCGGCGCAAAGCCTCGGTTGTCGGCACGATCGGGTACTCGGCATAGACCTGCGCGATCTCGGCGGCCGTGTTGGGCAGCCGCGAGAACTCCTCGAGGATCGCGTCGTAGTTCGTCTTGAGCGTGCGCGAGGATGGATCGAGGCCGGTGACGATCACGAGACCCGTGGGCGCGGCGTCCACGAGCATCACGTCGAGATCCGGCCGGTAGCGCTTCAGGATCGGCACGATCTTCCAGACGTCACCGGTCCACCAATTCTCGAACGGGGTGCCGCGCCCGCGGATGCCGGCCTGCATCGGGTCGCGGTCGGCCATCGGCGCGGCCACCGGCAGGCAGTCGTGCATCACGATGATCGAATCCCGTCGGCAGATCGCTTCCGTGTTGAAGAAATCCCGCAGCAGGAATTCGAACAGGTGCATCCCGTCGAGGAAGGCGAGATCGATCCGCCCGCCGACATGGCGGCGCAGGTTCAGGTTCGCGAAGAACACGTCGCTCATCGTCTGGAACAGCGAGACCCTGACCTTGTTGGCCGCGACGTTGGTCTTGAGCTGGAACTCCGGATCGACGGCGACGCCGTGACGGCAGGCGATGCCCGAGAAGATGTCGCCGAAGGCAACGCCGATTTCGAGGTAGCGCTGGACGGCGGCATTGCGCGAGAGGCGGGCCAGCACCGTCCCGTAATACTCGCCCTGGTGCTCGCCGGCGATGGTCTGGCCGGGCTCGATCGTGGCGGCCATCAGAAGCGCTTCTCGATCAGTTCATCCGCCAGCGGCGCCGGCTCGACCCGGCCCAGAACCTCGCGCAGCGTTTCCACAACGAGGTCGGGATCCTCGCCGACGAGGTAGTTCAGGTCGAGCCCCTCGCGGATGAAGCCGTGGGCGCGCATGTGGTCGATCAGGGTGATCAGCGGGTCCCAGAAGCCGTTTACCGAGAGCAGCAGGATCGGCTTGCGATGCTGGCCGAGCTGGGCCCAGGTGAGCTGCTCGACCAGTTCCTCCAGCGTGCCGATGCCGCCAGGCAGGGCGACGAAGGCGTCGGCGCGGTCGAACATCAGCCGCTTGCGGGTGTGCATGTCGGAGACGACGATCGTCTCCTGCACCGCATCGAGCATGCGCTCGCGCGACTTCAGGAAGTCCGGGATGATGCCGGTGACGTAGCCGCCCGCCTCGAGCGTCGCACTCGCGACGGTGCCCATCAGGCCGACATTGCCGCCGCCATAGACGAGCTTGATCCTCTGACGGGCCAGCACCGTGCCGAGCCGTTGGGCGGCGTCGGCAAAGGCCGGATCACCGCCGAAGCCGGACCCGCAATAGACGCAGACGGAAGTGAGCGGCACCATCACAGGCCTCCCCGACCGCGACGGCGGGACACGGCCGGGCCTTTATCCGAGCGACAGATTGCTGAGTTTGCCGAGGAAACGACGGCGCAGCCGTGTTCGAGCTTTGGTGTTCTTCTCATGTTCGTTAATATGTCACCGGATTTAGACGGGTTTTCGACACGCGGCGGCAGATCGTGCGCGCCCGCGGCGGCCCGTGGCGTACGGGAGTAGGCGGCCATGACGGCTGAGGTACGGCGAAGCATCGTCCTCGCGATTGCGGGCCTGCTCGGCGGCTTCGCCATGGTGGTCGCGTTGTTCGGGACCGGAGAGCTTCTCAAGCGCAACGCGGCGGTCAATCCTTCTGCCGAAACACCGGCCACGCCGGACAAGCCTTCGGCCGGGACGCAGACCGGCGACCGCGCGGGTAAGGCGCCCTCGACGGACTCCCCTCATGCCGCCCTCGGAGCCCTCTCGCAAGAGGGGATCGGGCCGGGAGAACTGAGCGCGGCCGATGCGAAGCCGCGTGCGGATGACGGCACGCCGACCTTCGACATCGTGCGTGTCGAGCCCGACGGAGCGAGCGTGATCGCCGGGCGCGCGGCGCCGAACAGCCGCATCGAGCTGCTGCGCGACGGAAAACCCTTCGCCAGCGCTCAGGCCGACGCTTCCGGCCAGTTCGCCCTGACGCCGCCGGACCTGCCGCCGGGCTCGAGCGAAATCGCCCTGCGCGCCACCGGCGCTGACGGAAAGCCGCTGCCGGGACGTGAGAGCGTGACCGTCGTGGTCGCGGAGTCGCGCAACACCAAGCCGCTGATCGCCCTGACGGCCCCGGACGCGCCGACGCGGGTTCTGTCTCAACCCGGCGCGCCGGACGCCTCCGGCAAGCCGCCGGCCACGGTTGCCGCCGAAACGCCCGGCCGGGCTGGGCCCGAGCCGAAAGTCGCCGAGGGATCGCGGGGAGCCGGCAAGGTGGCACCGGGAGCGGGCGCCCTTCGCATCGTCAGCGTGGACGCGCAGGAGGGCGGGCGCCTGCACGTCACCGGCCAGACGACGGCGTGGAGCAGCCTGCGCCTCTACCTCAACGACACCATGGTCGCCTCGGGACAATCCGGAGCTGACGGGCGCGTGGCGTTCACGATCGGGCGTGGGGTGAAGCCGGGCGCCTACCGCATCCGCGTCGATTCCGTCGATTCGGGGGGCAGCAAGGTGAAGGCCCGCGCCGAGGTCGCCTTCGCCTATCCCGACAGCGTGCCGCCGACGCGCTACGCCGACAACAGCTCAGCCGAGACAACAGCACCCGCGGCGACTGGCAAGACTTCCGCGACGGCACCGGCTGCGGCGAAGCTCAAATCCGGCGACCTGGGGGTCGTACCGAGGCCCACGGCTCCCCCGGCCAGGGCCGGCGGCGCGGCAGGGACTGAACCGGAGCGTCCGGCTGCATCCGGCACCGGGTCGCTGGCCGCAGCGGCACCGGCGCCGGGCGCGGATGGCAGAGCCGCCGCGCTCTCGCCGCGCCGTCCGGATGGCGTCGAGGGGGGCGCCGTATTCGTGCCGGAGGTCGCCACCGCCCGGATCACGCGCGGCGACAGCCTGTGGCAGATCAGCCGGCGCACCTATGGCCGCGGCAACCGCTACACCGTGATCTACGACGCCAACCAAGAGCAGATCCGCGACCCGAACCGGATCTATCCCGGCCAGATGTTCGTGCTGCCGAACAACGAATCCAAGCCGAGCGTGCCGTCTACCAAAAGCGGCCCGGACCGCCGGACCTGACGGAACGGGCGGAGGCCCGAGGCGCGAAGAGGATGTGCGATCCGGTGCGAGCGCCTATATGCGCCTCGCGACGGCCGCCTGGCGCCGAAAGATCTCTTCGAACCTCATCATGGCAAATGCACCCGTGCCGGCGGGGGAGGGCGCGTCTGCGCCCCTCGAACGCCCTGGCCTCCTGACGACCTATCGCCGGCTCTGGCCCTATCTCTGGCCACACGGCCGCGTCGATCTTCAGCGCCGGGTCTTCCTCGCCTTCGGCCTCCTGTTCGTCGCCAAGGCCGCGACGATGGTGATGCCCTTCACCTTCAAATGGGCCACCGACGCGCTGGTCGCGGCCATCGGCTCCAAGGACGGCGCCGGCGAGGCCGCTGCCGCTGCGGTGCCGGCCGGGCTCCTCTCGGCGCCCTTCCTGCTGATCGCGCTCTACGGCCTGTCGCGGATCGCCATGGCCGGGCTGACGCAGGTTCGCGACGGACTGTTCGCCAAGGTCGCGATGCATGCCGTGCGCAAGCTCGCGCTCCAGACGTTCGAGCACATGCATCGCCTGTCCCTGCGCTTCCACCTCGAGCGCAAGACCGGCGGCCTCACCCGCGTGCTGGAACGCGGCCGCTCCGGCATCGAGGAATTGTCGCGCCTGATGGTGCTGACGCTGGTGCCGACCATCGTCGAGCTGGTCCTCGTGCTCGGCATCCTCGCCTACGAGTTCGACTGGCTCTACTCGGTGGTCGTGGCGGCGATGATCGCCAGCTATCTCGGCTTCACCTGGAAGGCGACCGACTGGCGCATCGGCATCCGCCGCCGGATGAACAACTCGGACACCGAGGCCAACTCCAAGGCGGTCGATTCGCTGCTGAACTTCGAGACGGTGAAGTATTTCGGTGCCGAACGGCGCGAGACCGCCCGCTACGACGCGTCGATGGAACGCTACGAGAAGGCCTCGACGCAGACCTACGTCTCGCTCGCCGTGCTCAATGCCGGCCAGGCCGTGATCTTCACCGTCGGCATGACGGCGGTGATGCTGCTGGCCGCCCGCGACATCATGGCGGGCAACACCACCATCGGCGGCTTCGTGCTCGTCAACACGATGCTGATTCAGCTCTCGATGCCCCTGAACTTCATGGGCATGATCTACCGCGAGATCAAACAGGCGCTGATCGACATCGACGACATGTTCCTGATCCTCCACCGCAACCCGGAGATCGCCGATCGCGCGGGCGCGCCCCCGCTCAAGGTCGAGGCCGGCACGGTGCGCTTCGAGGACGTGCGCTTCGCCTATATCCCGGAGCGGCCGATCCTGCGCGGCGTCTCGTTCGAGGTGCCGGCCGGGAAGACCGTGGCCATCGTCGGCCCCTCGGGTGCGGGCAAATCCACGCTGTCGCGCCTGCTCTTCCGCTTTTACGAGCCGGGGGCCGGCCGCATCACCATCGACGGCCAGGACATCACCGCCGTCCGCCAGGATTCGCTGCGTGCGGCGATCGGCATGGTCCCGCAGGACACGGTGCTGTTCAACGACACGATCGGCTACAACATCCGCTACGGCCGCTGGGACGCGACCGAGGCCGAGGTGCGGGAGGCCGCCCGCCTCGCGCAGATCGATCGCTTCATCGAAAGCCTGCCGGAGGGCTACGACACGCCGGTGGGCGAGCGGGGGCTCAAGCTCTCGGGCGGCGAGAAGCAGCGCGTGGCGATCGCCCGCACCATCCTGAAGGGGCCGCCGATCCTCGTCCTCGACGAGGCCACCTCGGCGCTCGACTCGTTCACCGAACGTGACATCCAGACGGCCCTCGACCGCGTCAGCCAGGGCCGTACCACGTTGGTCATCGCGCACCGCCTCTCGACGGTCATCAACGCCGACGAGATCCTCGTGCTCGACCAGGGCCGCGTGGTCGAGCGGGGCAATCACGCCGAATTGCTCGCCCGCGGAGGCGTCTACGCCGCGCTCTGGAACCGCCAGCGCGAGGCGGATGCCGCCCGCGAGGCACTCAAGCGGGCCGAGGACGAGCGCCTGCTGCTGGAAGAGGCACGGCGCTCGGAGCCGGTCGCCTGAGCGTCCTCACGAAACGCCCGCTGCGCAGCCGTGCCCAACGGTGAGACGATCGGTGATCGGGCGTTTTGTGAGGTCCTTCAAGCCGGCCGATTCGGATCGGCCTTCACCTTGTGGAAAGCAGCTTTTATGAAAGATGTAGAGGCATCCAACCGCAACGAGGCCTCCCGATTCGCGCAACCGACGATAGGCATCCGGATCTGCCGCGAGCGGGAGCGGGCGGGAGCGCCGAACTCGAGCGCCTGCGGATGCAGCTGCGCATCCAGGCGGCGATCATCGGCGCGCAGCGGGCGGCTCTGGTGCGGGCCGAGGCACCGTTCGAACCGGCGCTGCGGGTCGCCGGAATGGGATTGTGGATCTGCAGCCTGCCGGATGAGCGGCTGACCTGGAGCAACGGCGTCTACGATCTGTTCGGCCTGCCCCACGGTGTTCCGGTTGAGCGGCCCCAGGCACTCGCCCTCTATACCGCCGCATCGCGACGGCGGCTGACGGCTTTGCGCGACCGGGCGATCGCGGCGGCAGGCGGGTTCAGCCTCGACGCCGAACTCCTTCCGCCCGGTGGCGGCCATCGCTGGATCCGCATCACCGCCACGGTCGAGCTTCGAAACGGCCGGCCCATGCGGCTGTACGGGCTGAAGCAGGACGTTACGGAGGAGCGCCGCCGCCTCGAAGAGCTGCGTCTACAGGCGCAGACCGACGCCCTGACGGGTCTTGCCAACCGCGCTTGCTTCGACGCCCGCCTGCGGGACCCTGTGAGCGCGTTGCTCCTGATCGACCTCGACGACTTCAAGGCGATCAACGATACCCACGGGCATCCGGCCGGCGACCGCTGCCTTCTCGAAGCCGCCCGGCGAATCAGCCTGACCTGCCCCCGCGCCGAGCTCGTGGCGCGCATCGGCGGCGATGAGTTCGCCGTGATTCTCGACGCCGATGCGACAGAGGCGGCGGCCTGTGCCGAACGGCTCGTCGAGATCCTCGGTCGCCCGTTCGACCAAGGGGGACGGCGCTACCGGCTCGGCGCCTCGGTCGGCGCGGCGCTGTGCCGAGACGTGCAGGACCCGTTCGCGCTGGCGGACACCGCCCTCTACGCCGCCAAGGCGGCGGGACGGCGCACCTATCGCCTGTTCGACGCGGGCGGCCTTGCCGCGGCATCCCGGGTCGGGCGTCCGCCACGGGGCGGTTGACGGATGCCGAGGCCCCTGCCATCCGGCAGCGGAGCGCCCCGCGCGAAAAGCTTCAAGAGACCATGACCGACCTAATCGAGACGATCCGCCGGACGCTCGTGCCGATCCACAAGGAGGGCTACCCCTTCATCCTGATCGGCATCGTGCTCACCGTGGTGCTCGGCTACTTCTCGCAGTTCTTCGGCTGGATCTTCCTGATCCTGACGCTCTGGGTCTGCTACTTCTTCCGCGATCCCGAGCGGGTGGTGCCGGTCGGCGACGGCCTCATCGTCTCCCCCGCGGACGGGCGCGTGAACCTGATCTCGACCGTGCTGCCGCCGGCCGAACTCGACCTCTCGCACGAGCCGATGCTGCGGATCTCGGTGTTCATGAACGTATTCGACTGCCACGTGAACCGCGTGCCGGTCTCCGGCAAGATCGGGCAGATCCACTACACGCCGGGCCTGTTCCTCAACGCCGAGCTCGACAAGGCGAGCGAGGACAACGAGCGCAACGGCCTCGTCATGGAGACGACGCATCGCGGCCAGCCGGTCCGCATCGGCGTGGTCCAGATCGCCGGCCTCGTGGCCCGGCGCATCGTCGGCTTCGTCTCGGCCGGCGAGTCCCGCCAAGTCGGCGAGCGCTTCGGCCTCATCCGCTTCGGCTCCCGGGTCGATGTCTACCTGCCGCTCGGCACCCGCGTGCTCGTTGGCCTCGGCCAGAAGGCGGTGGCCGGCGAGACCGTGCTGGCCGACCTCGGTGGCGGCTCGGAGCGGGCCTTCCGCCGCATCTGATCTCTTTGCAGAAGAGCGACATGCCGAGAAGCGACGAGCCGAAAGACACGTCGAGAGACGAGTCGAGCGACGACATGGACGATCTGTTCCCGCCCTTCGCGCCGGACCCGAACGATCGGCCGCGCCGGTTCCGGCCGGTGCCGTTCCGGATGATCGCGCCGAACATGATCACCCTGCTCGCGCTCTGCCTCGGGCTGACCGCGATCCGGCTGGCCTTCGAGGGCCGATTCGAGCCGGCGGTGATCGCGGTGATCGTCGCCGCCGTTCTCGACGGGATCGACGGCCGCGTGGCGCGTCTTCTCAAGGGCACGTCGCGCTTCGGCGCCGAACTCGACTCGCTCTCCGACTTCGTCAATTTCGGCTGTGCCCCGGCGCTGATCCTCTACAGCTTCACCCTGCACAACCTGAAGTCCGTCGGCTGGATCGTCGCCCTGGTCTTCGCCATCGCCATGTGCCTGCGGCTCGCGCGCTTCAACGCGATGCTCGACGATCCCAACCGCCCGGAATGGAAGAAGGACTATTTCGTCGGGATGCCGGCGCCGGCCGGCGCCATCACCGGCATGCTGCCGCTCTATCTGCACTTCCTCGGCCTCGACTTCAGTGCCTGGGGCCGGCCGGTGATCCTCGTCTACGTCCTCGCCATCGCGCTCCTCGTCGTCTCCACCGTACCGACCTTCTCGGGCAAGACCTGGGGCAAGCGCGTGCCGCGCGACCTCGTGGTGCCGATCTTCCTCGTGGTCGTGGTCGGCTTCGGCCTCGTGATCAGCTTCCCGTTCGAGGCGATGGCGGCGGTGAGCCTAGCCTATCTCGCGGGCCTTCCCTTCGGCGCCGCGCAGTACCGCAAGCGCCTGAAGCAGGAGGCCGCGCGCACGACTGCCGCCGCGACGGCAGAGCATCCGGCGTCGCCGGGGGCCTAGCGCTCCGCCCCGGCGACGATCCCTCCGCTGACCGGGATCTGGCCCCGTCCGGCCTCGTCCCGTGACCCGTATTGGGGCGAGTGAGGAGACAGCCGTGACAGGTGAGACGGATTTCGTCCGGCGGATCGGGATCGTGCATCCGATCATCCAGGCTCCCATGGTCGGCCCGAGGGCGCCGCTAGCCGCTGCCGTTAGCGGGGCGGGCGGGCTCGGCTCCCTTGCCTGCGCCGCGCTCACGCCCGATCAGATCCGCGCCGAGACGGCCGCGATCCGGGCCGTGACGGAGGCGCCATTCAACCTGAACTTCTTCTGCCACGAGCTGCCCGCACCCGATCCGGCGCGCGAGGCTGCGTGGCGGGCCGCCCTCGCGCCCTACTACGCGGCGTTCGGGCTCGACCCGACGGCGCCGGTGGCGATGGCCAATCGCGCGCCCTTCGACGCCGCGATGGCCGAGGTGGTGGAAGAGCTGCGCCCGGCCGTCGTCAGCTTCCATTTCGGCCTGCCGGCGGAGCCGCTGCTGCGGCGGGTGCGGGACGTGGGCTGCCTGATCCTGTCCTCGGCCACCACCGTGCGCGAGGCGCGCTGGCTTGCGGAGCGCGGCGTCGATGCGGTGATCGCGCAAGGGGCGGAGGCCGGCGGTCACCGCGGTATGTTCCTCACCGACGCGACCGCCTCGCAGGTCGGCACCATCGCCCTCGTGCCGCAGATCGCCGACGCCGTGGATGTGCCGGTGATCGCGGCCGGCGGCATCGGCGATCCCCGCGGCGTCGCGGCCGCCTTCGCGCTGGGCGCCAGCGCCGTACAGGTCGGCACCGCCTATCTGCGCTGCCCGGAGGCCGGCATTTCCGCGCCCTACCGTGCGGCGCTGGCGGCGGCCCGCGACGAGGACACGGCGCTCACCAACGTGCTGACCGGGCGCCCGGCCCGCGGCCTACTCACCCGTGCCGTGCGCGAGCTCGGACCCGTCAGCCCGCTCGCTCCGGCCTTTCCCGGCGCGGCGGTGGCGCTCCAGCCCCTGCGCACGGCCGCGGAGGCGGCGGGCTCGGGCGATTTCTCGCCGCTCTGGTCCGGGCAGGCGGTCGGCCTCTCGCGGGAGCGGCCGGCGGCGGAACTGACTCGCCTGCTGGCGAGCGGCGTGCCGAGCTAAAGCGCATTCCGACGAAGTGGCCACCGGTTCGTTGAAAGAATGCGCGTCACAAGAAAGACTTGGAGCCGCAACGAAAAAGGGCCGCCCCGAGGGGCGGCCCTTTCACATTTCGAGACGATCTCGAATAATTAGCGCGAGTAGAACTCGATGACGAGGTTCGGTTCCATCTGCACCGGGTAGGGCACCTCGGTGAGGCCCGGGATCCGGGTGACGCGGGCGGTCATCTTGTGATGATCGACCTCGATGTAGTCCGGCACGTCGCGCTCGGCGAGCTGGGAAGCCACGACCACGATCTCGAGCTGGCGGGAGGCTTCCTTCACCTCGATCACGTCGCCGGCCTTGACCTGGTAGCTCGGGATGTTGACCCGGCGGCCGTTGACCTTGATGTGCCCGTGGTTGACGAACTGGCGCGCCGCGAACGGGGTCGCCACGAACTTCGAACGGTACACCACGGCGTCGAGGCGGCGCTCGAGCAGACCGATCAGGTTCTCACCGGAGTCACCGCGCAGGCGGATCGCCTCGGCGTAGTAACGGCGGAACTGCTTCTCGGTGATGTTGCCGTAGTAGCCCTTGAGCTTCTGCTTGGCGCGCAGCTGCGTGCCGAAGTCGCTCATCTTGCCCTTGCGGCGCTGGCCGTGCTGGCCGGGGCCGTATTCGCGGCGGTTCACGGGGCTCTTCGGGCGGCCCCAGATGTTCTGGCCCATGCGGCGATCGAGCTTGTGCTTCGCCTGGACGCGTTTTGACATCGCTGTTCCTCTGGAACAAAATTTTGAGGAACGCGCCCTCCTCTCCCTCTTCGCCGAAGCGGTGAGGGCGACAGGGCGGCTGTTACCGCCCACGGGTGCGCATGAAATGCGACGGGGCCCCAAACCGGAGCCCCGTACACCAGCGGGTGCCTAGACGAGAACGCCGACACGGTCAATGCCGCGCCCCATGGCACGACTCCGCCGCACCCCGGTCCTCACCTTTCGTTAACCCTCGTATCGCCTGAATCGCGCGAGAGAATCCCCGAACTCTGACGGAGCGCCGACCCATGCCGACGCCAGCCACCCGCGCCAGCCTGATCGGGCTTGCCCTTGCCAGCGGCCTTCTCGCCGGCCCTGCGCGAGCCGACTTCCAATCCTGCCTTGCCGGCATCCAGGCGCAGGCCGCCGGGGCCGGCGTCTCGGCCCAGACCTTCCGCGCCGCGACGGCCAACATCGCCTACGACGACAAGGTGATCGAACTGTCCCAGGCGCAGCCGGAATTCAAGACGCCGATCTGGGATTACATGTCGGCGCTGGTCGACGAGGAGCGGGTCGAGGACGGGCGCGCGGCCATGCGTCAGCATGCCCAGGCCTTGGCGAACGCGGAGGCGCGCTACGGCGTCGATCGTCACACCATCGCCGCGGTGTGGGGCGTCGAGTCCAATTTCGGCAAGAACCTCGGCAAGATGCCGCTGGTGCAGTCCCTCGCCACGCTCGCCTGCTCGAGCAACCGCCGTCGCGACTTCTTCCGGTCCGAACTGATCGCGACGCTGAAGATCATCGAGCGCGGCGACATCGAAGCCTCGCGGCTGACCGGCTCCTGGGCCGGCGCCTTCGGTCAGACGCAGTTCATGCCGACCACCTACCAACGTCTCGCCGTGGACGGCGACGGCGACGGGCGGCGCGACGTGGTCGATTCGGTGGCCGACGCGGTCGCCTCCACGGCCAACTTCCTGCGCGTCGCCAAATGGTCGAACGGCCAGCCCTGGGGCTACGAGGTGCGGCTGCCGCGCGGCTTCAACGTTGCCGCCGCGGGCCGCAAGAACAAGCACGCCGTCGGCCATTGGGCCTCGCTCGGCGTCACCCGGGTCGATGGCAAGGCGCTGACGGGAGATGGGCCTGCCGGCATCATCGCGCCCGCCGGCATCAACGGCCCGGCCTTCCTCGTGACGAAGAACTTCGACGCGATCTATTCCTACAACGCCGCCGAGTCCTACGGGCTGGCCATCGCCGTCCTCTCGGACCGCCTGCGGGGCCGCCCCGGCGTCCAGGCCGACTGGCCGACCGACGATCCGCCGCTCTCGCGTGCCGAGCGCCGCGACCTCCAGACCCGCCTGACCGCCCGCGGCTACGATGTCGGCGAGCCGGACGGCAAGGTCGGCTCCAAGACCCGCGAGGCGATCAAGGAGATCGAGCGCCAACTCGGCATGCCGGCGACCGGGCGGCCGGGCGGCAAGGTGCTGGAGGCGCTGCGGCGGGGGTAACGGCGACCCGCACGCTGGAACGTCGGCTTCGGCTACGCGTACGAGCCAGCGTCAATCCGGGAAAAGCCGTTCTCGCATCGTCGCAACGAACCCCTCGGCCTAAGCGAGAGGTCAGTCGGCTTCCTCGGCCGAGGGTGCTCCGGCCATATCATCGGCGCGGATGCGAACATCCTGAAGGCGGCTGCAACCGCCTTCGGTATCGCCGGCGAAAGGAGCCGAGCCGCCGCCAGCGCTCGCTCGGCCTTGCCGATGAAGGCGAGGGTGATCGCGCCGGTCACAGGCGAACACCGTCGCGCCGGATGCTCGCGATTAGAATGGGGTTGGGAAAGCGCTCGGGATGGCGCCATTCGCTCTCCCACAGCGGCACGGCCTGAACGGTCAGACCGGTTTCCCTCAGAATATCGAAGGCGACCTCGGCCATCTCGCCCGAGATACGGCTACGCTCGGCGTGATCGCCGTCCAGTACAACGGCGAGATCGGCGTCGCTGTCAGCCTGATGCGTTCCGCGGGCTCGGCTTCCGAACAAAAAGACCTCGCGGGTGGGGTAATGCCCACCGATCCGCCTGAGAAAAGCGCACGCGCCGCGCTCCGTCGCGTCGTCCGCAAACGGCGATCGACAGGCGTCCGTGCTCGGCTCCGGATCGCACATCGACCTGGGACGGACTCAGCACCGGCTGCCCGTGCCGGTCCTCTCTGTGCATGGAAGTGCGAAACAAAAAACCCGCCCCGATCATCTCGGGACGGGCGCATCGGCAGGAGCGGCCCCGTAGGGCCACTCTTGGATAAGGATTACTCCGCGGCAGTCGCGGCAGCGGCCTTCTGGGCCTTGGCCTTATCGGAGCGGTCCGAGCGCTCGACGATACGGGCCGACTTACCGCGGCGGTCGCGCAGATAGTAGAGCTTGGCGCGACGGACCTTACCGCGGCGGACCACCTTGATCGAATCGATCATCGGGGAGTGCACGGGGAAGACGCGCTCCACGCCCTCGCCGTAGGAGATCTTGCGGACGGTGAAGCTCTCGTTGAGGCCGCCGCCGTTCCGGGCGATGCAGACGCCCTCATAGGCCTGGACGCGGGTACGCTCGCCTTCCTTGACGCGAACGTTGACGATGACCGTGTCGCCCGGCTCGAAATCCGGAATGGTCTTGGCGAGGCGGGCAACTTCTTCCCGCTCAAGCTGCTCGATGATGTTCATTGAAAAAGCTCCGGCCGTTAGCGCCCGTCCGGTAAAGTCCGGGCGTCAGGATTTCGGCATCCTGTTGTGAGTTGGGCGGGGCTGTACAGGATGCCCGCCGGTTTGTCGATGGGGTTAGCGCCCCGCTCCGGCAATCACCCGAGCGGGCGCCTCACGATACGATCATGACTCCGGATGCCGACGATCCGTCGGGGCGATCAGTTCCGCAGGGAACCGGTGGTCGTGACCGCGGCCTGCGGCTTCGCCTTGGGGGCCTCGGACTTGTGGGTCTCGGGCTTGTGGGCCTCGGCGACCTTCTCGTCCTTGCCGGGCTTCTTGCCCAGGACCTTGCTGAAGGCGCTTACATCGCCGTCCGCGTCGGCCACGGTGACACGGGCCGGCTTGGCTGAGCCGGGCTTGGCGTGACCCGCCTTGCTGTCAGCCGCCTTGGCCGGCTCCTGCACGGCGACCACCGTCGTCGGCTTCACCTGCTCTTTACGGGCGGCGGCGGCCTTGGTCGGGCCGGGCGCATCGGCGGGGGCGGCGGCGATCAGGACGGGCTTGCCCTTGGCATCGACCTCGAACTCGTTCGGCCCGAGCGCGAGGCTCTCCGGCCGGCTGACGTCACCGAGGTGATAGCGGCCGTATTCCTTGGCCGTATAGGCGAGCTCCTTCTCCTTTTCCTTCTCGTTCTCGATCAGGGCCGCGAAGGTCGGCCCCTCCGGCTTCTGCGGGCGGAAGACCGGGTTCTGGCCGCCGTCGTCATAGACGACGCGGGTCGCAGGCGTGCCCTTGGCGATCAGCTCGGCAACCTCGTGGCTGTCGCGGTCGCGCTTCTCGGCGACCAGCGGATCGACCCGCGGCGTGCAGTTGCCCGCCGCCACGTCGGCACCGCCGAACACGTACTTGGTGCCGCAGGCCGCGACCCGCGGCTCCTCCTTGAGGGTCTCGAAATAGTCCGAGCCTTCCTTGAGGTTCTTCCAGAACGGCGCGTTGGGGTCGTTGCGGAACTTGGCGATGTTCGAGGCCGTCATCCGGAACGGGTAGGACTGGAACTGGAACGCGCGCTGGCCGCCGTTGAAGGCCTCGCGGGCGATGGCGTAGATCTCCGACATCGAGGCGTCGGTCATCGCGAAGCAGCCCGACGACGAGCAGGTGCCGTGCACCATGATGTAGTTGCCGGTGCCGCCCTTGGCCCGGTCTATGGCGTTGGGATAGCCGACATCGAAGGAGAGGTAGTAGCTGGAATTCGGGTTCATCTGACCCGGCGTGATCGCGTAGAACCCTTCCGGCGCCTGCCGGTCGCCCTGCTTCAGCTTGGGGCCGAGCTGGCCCGACCAGCGGCAGATCGGGAAGGTCTTCAGCAGCGCGTACTGGCCGTTGGCGCCGCGCTTCCACACCTCCATCTCCGCTTCCTTCTTGAAGGCGCGGATCAGAATCGGGTCGGATTGGCTCATGCCCTTGGTCTGCATGAGCGCGAGCGTCTGCGGGGGAATCGGCGTCAGGCTGCGGGTCGAAGCGCCGCCAAGCATGGCGCTGTCCTGGCAGGCACCGAGGGTCATCGCCAGAGCGACGGCAGCAGCCGCCACAAACGGACGCACAGCCATGGGGAACCCGTCCTTACGTGTCCTCGCCCGCAGGGCAATTCCTGCCCTTTTGCGGACGTCACTCCCCGAACCCTATAGGCTCGCTAAGCTTACCCAGAGCTTACCGCAAGACGGCGATCCACATTGTGGACAGCCGTTGCAAATCCATCACGGTTCCGCAGGAAATGGGCTGCGCTCGCGCAGTACAGCCTTCACGAAGGCGTCATCGGCGGAATCGGCGAAGCGAACACCGACCGATGGCGAACGAATCTCGATCCGGAGCCAGTCGAGATGCGGCTCCTGCGCGAGCACGCTCACTGTCCGGCTCTCCCCCTGGTGCAGCTGAAGCATCAGGAGGTGATTGTCCGCACCCCGCGCCGTCAGCGCATCGCGGATCGCCCGAACCGTCGCCGCCTCGGTGGGGAGGGCGGTCATCAGGTAGAAGCGGTTGCGGGCACCGGGCCGGTCCAGTGCCGCACGCAGCCGCCGCACGCCGGCTTGCAGGAAGCGGTAATCCTCGTCGCTGGCCGCCGGGTCGTGGTGGTTGAACACGAACGGAATCGCGTGCCGATCCCGGTAGAGGAGATGGCGGCAACGCGTCTCGTTCGGCGCCTGCCGCTCATGCAGGGGCGTGCTCTCGTAGTGGCGCCGGTCGAGCAGATCGGAAAAGTCGTCGGCGAGGCAATCGCGGACCATTCCCGGCGACGAGAAGATCCAGTCGAAGGGCGCCGACCATGTGCGCAGATCGAGCCCCTTCAGGATCTGCGCGGTATGGCAGTGGCTGCCGAGCGAAATGTGGTTGACGGCGCCGGGCTCGCGGAGGTCGCGCCGGCCGAGGCGGCGCAGGCCGTTCAGCAGGCCCGCGCCGAGCCCCCGTTTCACAGCTTGCGGCCGATCTCGAGAAACTTCTGCGCGCGCCGGTCGCGGACCTCGTCCGGGCTCAAGCCTTCGAACTCGGCCAGCGCGCGGGCGATGGCGTCACCGGTGGCGTTGAGCGCCGCCTGACGGTCGCGGTGGGCGCCGCCGGTGGCTTCGGGGACGATGGAATCGATGATGCCGAGGCGCAGCAAATCCTGCGCGGTGATCTTCATGGCGGTGGCGGCGTCGTGCGCCCGGCCCTGGTCGCGCCAGAGGATCGAGGCGGCGCCCTCCGGGGAGATCACGCTGTAGATGGCGTGTTCCAGCATCATCACCGTGTTGGCGGTGGCGATGGCGATGGCCCCGCCCGAGCCGCCTTCGCCGATAACGACGGCGACGTTCGGCACGCCGAGCGCCAGACAGGCTTCCGTGGAACGGGCGATCGCCTCGGCCTGGCCGCGCTCCTCGGCCTCGATGCCGGGGAAGGCGCCGGCGGTGTCGACGAAGGCGAGGACCGGTAGGCCGAAGCGGTCGGCGGTCTCCATCAGGCGCACGGCCTTTCGGTAGCCCTCCGGCCGGGCCATCCCGAAATTGTGCCGCAGCCGCGCCTCGGTGGTCGCGCCCTTCTCCTGGCCGAGGACGCAGACCGGGCGGCCGCGAAAGCGCCCGAAGCCGCCGATGATCGCCTCGTCCTCGCCGAAGGTGCGGTCGCCGGCCAGCGGCGTGAACTCCTCGATCAGCCCGGCGCAGTAATCGACGAAATGCGGCCGCTGCGGATGTCGCGCGACCTGCGTCTTCTGCCAGGGGGTGAGGGCAGCGTAGATTTCGGCGAGCGCCTGGGCCGCCTTGCCCTCCAGGCGCCCGACCTCCTCGCTGATCGAGACCGCGCCGTCGCGCTGGCCCAGGGCCTTGAGTTCCTCGAGCTTCGCCTCGAGTTCCGCCACGGGCTTCTCGAAGTCGAGATAGGAGCGCATCACCGCCATCGATCGTCGGTCCAACTTCTTGCTCGG
Organism: Methylorubrum sp. GM97; assembly: GCF_024347855.1. NCBI lineage: Bacteria > Pseudomonadati > Pseudomonadota > Alphaproteobacteria > Hyphomicrobiales > Methylobacteriaceae > Methylorubrum > Methylorubrum sp. GM97. Next base: position 5,288,016 of record NZ_AP025942.1, on the reverse strand, counting down.
CAGCCGTGCACCCGCCCGGCGCCCTGCGACCGGCGCGAGGTGTTCGGGGAAGCGGGCATGGGTGTCAACCGCCGCTTAGCGTCAGCGCGTGCGGCGCAGCAAGATCGACTTCGCCGAACCATTGGGGCAAGTCGTGGGGTGAGAGGGTCCGCGCGGCCCGCGAACCGGAGGGAAATCATGAGCCTGCAAGGGAAAGCCGCCGTGGTCACCGGCTCGACGAGCGGCATCGGACTCGCCATCGCCAAGAGCTTCGCCAAGGACGGCGCGAACGTGGTCCTCAACGGATTCGGCAACCCCGAAGACATCGAGCGGACCCGCAGCGGCATCGAGAGCGAGTTCGGGGTCAAGGCGGTCTATTCGCCCGCCGACCTCACCAAGCCGGACGAGATCGGCGGGCTGATCGCGCTCTCGGTCGAGACGTTCGGCAGCATCGACATCCTCGTGAACAATGCGGGCATCCAGTATGTCTCGCCGATCGAGGACTTTCCGGTCGAGAAGTGGGACCAGATCATCGCCCTCAATCTCTGCTCGGCCTTCCACACCCTGCGTGCGGCCGTGCCGCACATGAAGGCGAATGGCTGGGGCCGGGTCATCAACACGGCTTCGGCCCACTCGATGGTCGCCTCGCCCTACAAGTCGGCCTACGTCGCGGCCAAGCACGGCGTCGTCGGCCTCACCAAGACGGCGGCGCTCGAACTCGCCACCCACGGCATCACTGTGAATTGCATCTCACCGGGCTATGTCTGGACGCCGCTGGTGGAGAGCCAGATCCCGGACACGATGAAGGCGCGCGGCCTCACCAAGGAGCAGGTGATCGAGGAGGTGCTGCTCAAGGCGCAGCCGACCAAGGAATTCGTGACGATCGATCAGGTAGCGGCGCTCGCCCTGTTCCTGTGCACGGACAGCGCCAGCCAGATCACCGGTGCCAACATCGCCATGGATGGCGGCTGGACGGCGCAGTAGCACCGACGAACAGTGGAGCGCGGCACTAGGGCATGCTCCCGAAAGGTGGTTGCCGGCTTTCGGAAAAAGCTGATGCAAAAGTGAATGCCTCGATCATCGTCCTGGATCAGACATCTAGGACGATGATCGAGAGCCGCGCTCTGGTTACTTCGCTCAGCGACGCGAATGCAGCAGCAGGGCGAGGCCGTAGCCGACAGCGCCAGCGATCATGAGAGCGAGGAACGGGTTCTCCCCGACCTGCGTCTCGACCCGCTCGCGCCCGTCGCGCAGATACGTGCCGCCGTTGCGGCTGACGCGGTCATAGGCATCTTCCGCATAGCCGCCGACATCGTCGGCGATATCGCGCACAGTGTCCTTGGCCTGCCCGTAGATGCGCTGCGCGCGGCCCTCGGCTTCCCGGTAGCGGCCTTCCAGCGAATCCCGGTCCGAGCCGAGCGCATCGCCCACCACGCCCTGCGCCCGGCCGCCGAGATCCTTAGCGGTGCCGACGATGCGATCCGAATCCACCATGGCGGAACTCCTGTTTTTGTTAGGCCCGCCACCTTGAGAGTTTCGGGCGGGCGTCGGACAGGAGAACGTGCGAGGAGGGATTCGGTCCCGCGCGGCCGCGAAAAAGCGGCGTCCGCCGCCCCGCTGAAGACGCGGATCAGCCCGCCTCGGCCAGCACCACCGCCCGCGGCGGCGGCAGGTTGGAGCGCAGTTCGCGGCTGACCGCCGAGGAGGTCGCGACGGTACCGAGATTGACGTAGGTCTCGTGGTTCTTCTCGATCGCCGAGAGATCGTAGAGGTAGTTCACCATCAGCCCGTAGGATTGCTTCAGGCCCTTCTTCGAGGTGTCGCCGAGGAAGTTCATCCGCTCCAGCCGGGCGCCGTTGCCGAGATGGAAGCGGGCCACCGGATCGAGCGGGCGGCCCTTCTCATTCTTGGCGCGCAGGAAATAGGCCGCCGCCGCGGGCAGCATGGCGCGTCGCACCGCCTCGCACTTCGTCTTGTCGCTGCGCCAATCCTCGGTATCGAGCAGGCGCAGCGCCTCCACATCCTCCCGCGTCAGGCCCTGCGGCGCGTCGGCGCCACGCTCCCGGTCGAGCCAGGTGCGGAAGCCGGGCACCGGCGAGAGGGTGACGAAGGTCTTCAGCGAGGGAATCTCGCGGGCGAGATCCTCGACCACCTGCTTGATGAGGAAGTTGCCGAAGGTGACGCCGGCCAAGCCCTTCTGGCAGTTCGAGATCGAGTAGAAGATCGCGGTCGTGGCGCTGCGCGCGGGCACCGGTTCGCGCCCGTCGGCCAGGATCGGTTGGATCGCCGGAGCGATGGCGTTGGTGAGCGCCACCTCGACGAAGATCAGCGGCTCGTCGAGCAGGGCTGGGTGGAAGAAGGCGAAGCAGCGCCGATCCGTCGGCTGGATGCGGCGGCGCAATTCGTCCCAATCGGCGATCTCGTGGACCGCCTCGTAGCGGATGATCTTCTCGAGGATGTCAGCCGGCGTCGACCAGTCGATCGGGCGCAAAACGAGGAAGCCCCGATTGAACCAAGAGGCGAACAGGTGCTCGAAATCGCTGTCGAGGCTCACCGCCGCGTCGATCGTCTCCGGGGCGGCCTCCCGGTCCTTCAGGCGCTTGCGGAGCGTGAACAGATCCTCGCGCATCCGCACCAGCGCCAGGGTGCCGCCGCGGGCGAGGTTGAGTCGCCGAATCAGTTCCTGTGAGCGCGGCTCGGCGGCTACGTGCAACAGGCCGAGCCGGGCCCGCGTCGGATCGGCACGGTAAGCGGCGATCGCGGCATCGACCGCATCGTGGTCGGCACCGAATTCGGTGGCGATGAGTTCGAGGAAGGCGAGCCGGTCCTCAAGGGGAAAGGCAGCGTAGCGATCGAGGATCAAGCGCGCGAGTGCGACGCCCGAGGCTTCGCCGCGCCGGGAAATCAGGTCTTCGCAGAACCGGGCGAGGTCGGCCGCGCTCGCCGTCCGCGCCAGATCGGAGCGGGCCAAGCCGATAAGGTCCCGGCCCCGGTCGCTGATGGTCTGGATGAGATCGCCGAGGAACGAGATCGCCGCCATGACCGAACAAGCCCTTGGATCCGCCGAGCCGACGCAGACAAGGCTCGGCCGTTACCGGAACCTAAAGCCTACGCCGCCTCGGCGCCAGATATGGGAGGTATGCGGGAGCCCTGCCGGGCGCCTCCGGCAACACCATTCCGCTGCGCGAATCACCCTGTCGCGGCAGGCGATGGTCGGCCGAGGCCGAGCCGTCGGCGACCCTCAGAACTCGGCCTCCGCATGCGGCGCGAGATCCACCGTGTCGGCGCGTTCGCGCCAATCGTTCACACCGCGTGAGCGGGCAAAGCGGATCTCTGCGGCCTTCAGCGCGCGCTCCGGATCGCGGGCGCGCGAAATCTCGACGAAGCCGACCGTGAAGGGCACCCCGAGGATCTGCTTCGCGAAGTGGACGCGGTAATTCGACATACACGACTCCTCATCTTGAAGCGGCGGCCGGCCACCTGGAGAAAATGTGCGCCATCACGCGCCCATCTGTAAATGGTTACCCGGCCAAGCTGCTGCGAAGGCTGTGCGTTTTTCTTACAATTGATCATATAGGCGCTCTTTTGGGGGATGCTACCACCGCGCGTCCGGGTGTCGCCGGTGCGACGTGCGCTCCCCATTCGTCCTCGGCGATGACACGGTCTTTGACCGCACGTTTCGTCGGGCCATCGGAGCAAAATCGGACATTCTGCCGCGCGATGGCTGCACCTCACGGTCTCACCGGGGCTGGCGGTCCGGCGGTGGCCTGCCGTATGGGGCGGTCCATGCCGTTTTCCCCGCCCCTCGATGCCCCCGTCCCAGCTCGCCGAGATGCGGGCGGCGCAGCAATGAGCCGTGATGCGGGGGGCGACCGCGCCCTGTCCCCCACGACGCGCGTCGGGCTCACCCTGATCGCGGGTGGGGCTGTCGCCAACATCTACTACAATCAGCCTCTGCTCGCGGTCCTCGTCGCCGAGTTCGGCGAGCGGGCGGCCCTGCTCGTGCCCACGGCCAGCCTCGTCGGCTACGGCCTGGGCATCCTGTTCCTCGTGCCCCTGGGCGATGCCCTGCCGCGGCGCGACCTGATCGTGTGGCAGTTGCTGGGGCTGGCCGTCGCCTTGGTCGTCGCCGCGCTCAGCCCGAATCTCGCCGTGCTCGCGGCGGCGAGCCTCGTCATCGGCGTACTCGCCTGCGCCGCGCAGCAGGCGGTGCCCTTCGCCGCCGAGCTTGCGCCCGATGCGAGCCGGGGGCGAATAGTCGGCGGGGTGATGACCGGCCTCCTCTCCGGCATCCTGCTCGCCCGCACCGCGAGCGGCTTCGTCGGCGCGCAGTTCGGCTGGCGCGCAGTGTTCTTCGCCGCGGCCGGCCTCGCCGTCGCCATGGCGGGGGTCGCGTGGCGCACGCTGCCGCGCAGCGCACCGAAGCAGCGCCTGCGCTATCGCGCGCTGATGATCTCGCTGCTGCATCTCGTGCGCAGCCAGCCGATCTTGCGCAACGCCAGCCTGTCGCAGGCCCTGCTGTTTGCCAGCTTCAACGCGTTCTGGGCGACGCTGGCCCTCCTCGTCGAAGCGCCGCCCTTCGACCTCACCGCGGCGGGCGCGGGCCTGTTCGGCGTCATCGGCGTGGCGGGCGCGTTGATCGCCCCCTATTCCGGCCGCTACAGCGACCGGCGCGGCGCCCGGCCGGTGGTGATCGTCGGCAGCGTCCTGGTCGCGGCGGCCTTCGCGGTGCTGGCGCTCGCCGGTGAGGTGTCGCTCCTCGCCATCGCGGCAGGCGTGCTGCTCCTCGACATCGGCATCAACGGCGCGCTGATCGCCAACCAGACCCGTGCCTACGCCCTCGCACCGGGCGCCCGCGGGCGCATCAACACCGTGCTGTTCACCGCCGTCTTCATCGGCGGGGCGGCCGGCGCCTTCCTCGGCTCGCGCGCCTTCCTCCTCGCGGGCTGGCCCGGCGTCTGCGCCGTTGGCGGGGCCTTTGCGCTCGCCGCGCTGGCCGTGTCCTGGCTCGGCGGCCGATCCCAGCCTACTTGAGCACCCGCGAGAGGCGGCACCACGCCGCCTTGTCCGGGGGCAGGCCGAAGCGCAGCCGCTCCGGCGCCTCGACAAAGCGCCGCACGTAGATCCCGGCCTCGCCGAGTGCCCGGAACAGGCCGGGCCCGTCCGGGAAATCCGCCGTGCGGAACAGGGCCGTCCCGCCGACGACCCGTCCACCGGCCCGCCCGATCATCCGGTCGAGGCGGCCCGCATCCTTCGCCCGGGCGGCGGCGGCCTCACGGCGCCACGCGGTATCCGGCAGCGCCGCGCAGCCTGCGGCGATGGCGGGGCCCGAAACCGCCCAGGGCCCGAGGGCGGATTCGATGCGCCGCGCCAATGCCGGCTCGGCGAGCGCGAAGCCGAGCCGGAGGCCCGCGAGCCCGTAGGTCTTGCCGAACGAGCGCAGGATCACGAGGCCGGGCCCCGGCCGCGCCGGCTCCACGGGTTCAAGGTCGGCGAAGGCCTGATCGAGCACGACGAGGCCTCGCCCGGCGACGCGCGCCAGCGCCTCGGCCGAGAACACGCGCCCGTCGGGATTGTTGGGGCTGACCGCCACCACGATTTCGGCGCCCTCCGCCTCGCGCGGATCGGTCACCATCCGCACGGTATGGCCGGAGCGGGTCCAGGCGGCGGCGTGCTCGGCATAGGTCGGCCCGACCACCGCGACGCGGGACGGCGGCATCAGCCGCGGCAGGGTTTCGATCAGGATCTGCGTGCCGGGCGCGGCGACGACATGGTCCGGCCCCGGCGCGCCGTAGGCCTCCGCCGCCGCAGATTTGAGCCGGGCAAGGTCGGCGGGGGAGGGCAGGCGGTAAAGGGCGCTGGCTATGAGGGGCGGCAGGGGATAGGGCACCGGGTTGATACCGGTCGAAAGGTCGATCCACGGCTCGGGCGCGCGCGGAAACAGCCGGCGGGCCGCGTCGAGATCGCCGCCATGCGCGATCCCGTCGCGCGAATCGTCCGTCAGCCCCTCGCGTCCGCCCATCCCGCCCCGCACCGACCCCACCAACGATGTCCTGGATCGCCCTGACCCATCCGCCCGACACCCTCGGCATCCTGGCCCTCGCCCTGCTGATCGAGGCCATGGCGGGTTATCCGGACCGCCTCTACAGGGCGCTCGGCCATCCTGTCACCTGGATCGGCCGGCTGATCGCCGCGCTCGAACGCGGGCTCAACCGGGGCACGCCGCGAACGCGCCGGCTCGGCGGCATCCTGGCGCTCACCGGGCTGCTCGCCACGGTGGCCGCTGTCACCCTGGGGCTGACGGCGCTCGCCGCGCTCACGGGCCACGGGTTCGGGCTGGTGGTCCTGGCGATTCTCGCCGCGAGCCTGCCGGCGCAGCGCAGCCTGTTCGTCCATGTCCGGCGCGTCTCCGCCGCCCTGCGGACGGAGGGGCTGGCCGGGGGTCGCACCGCCGTCTCGATGATCGTCGGCCGAAACCCGGAAAGCCTCGACGAAGCGGCCGTGTGCCGGGCCGCGATCGAGAGCCTCGCCGAGAACTTTTCCGACGGCATCGTCGCACCGGCCTTCTGGATCGGCGCGGGCGGGCTCACCGGCGGCGCGCTCTACAAGGCGATCAACACCGCCGACAGCATGGTCGGCCACCGGACCCCCCGCTACGAGGCGTTCGGCTGGGCCTCGGCCCGTCTCGACGATCTCGTGAACCTGCCCGCCTCGCGGCTCACCGCCCTCCTGCTGATCGCGGCGGCGGCCCTGAGCCGGGATGTCTCCGCGGCGGGCGCGTGGCGGGCGATCCGCCGCGACGCGGGCCGCCACCGCTCGCCCAATGCCGGCTGGCCCGAGGCGGCCATGGCCGGGGCACTGGGCTTACGGCTCGCGGGCCCGCGCATCTACGGCGACACCCGCGTCGAGGATGCCTGGATGGGCGACGGGCGGGCCGAGGCCAACCCCGACGACATCGTGCGCGCGCTGAAGCTCTACCGGACGGCCTGCGCGCTGCAATTCACGCTGGTTGCGGCCGGGACCGGCCTCTGGCTCACCTTCGGCCGCTAAGGTTCTTGTCTTTGCATCATCTTTTTCCGAAAGCCGGCAACCGCCTTTCGGAATGATGCTTGAGCGTCCCTCAGCGCAGGCGCAGCAGCCCGTCGCAGTCGAGATGCGCTTCGAGATGGTCGGCAAAGCGGTCGAGCACCTCTTCGATGCCGGCCTCGTAGCGGGTGAGGCCCGGCGCGGCGCCGAGCCGGGCGAGCCAGGCCGCGCGTTGGCGATCGTCGGCGAACAGGCCGTGGACATAGGTGCCGGTCACGAGCCCGTCGCCCGAGACGGCCCCGTCGGCCCGGCCGTCGGCGAAGCGCAGCAGCGGTCGGGCGGTGTCCGGCCCGGTCGTGTCGCCGATATGCATCTCGTAGCCGGAGAACGGCGCGCCGTCCGCGAGCGTCGTGCCGGTGGCCGCGACGAGGCGCTTCTCACCCGTCATCACCGTCTCGACGTCGAGGAGGCCGAGACCCGGCAGATCACGCGGCGCGCCCTCGATCCCCTGCGGGTCGGCGATGGAGCGCCCGAGCATCTGGTAGCCGCCGCACAGCCCGAGCACGTGACGGCCGCGGCGCAGATGGGCGCGGATATCGATGTCCCATCCTTCCGCGCGCAGACATTCGAGGTCGTCGATCGTGGTCTTCGAACCCGGCAGGATGATGAGATCGGCTTCCGCCGGGACGGGCTCGCCGGGCGGCACGAAGGTCACCGCGACGCCGGGCTCCTGCCTTAGCGGGTCGAGGTCGTCGAAATTGGCGATGTGCGGAAAGCGCAGCACGGCGATCAGCGGCACGGCGCCGTCACGGCGCGCTTGCGGGGCATCGAGCGCCACCGCGTCCTCCGGCGGCAGGCGGCCGGCATCAGGAAAGAACGGCACGAGGCCGAACGGCGACCAGCCGGTGCGCGCGGCGATCAGGGCCATGCCGTCGGCAAACAGCGTCGGGTCGCCGCGAAAGCGGTTGACGATGAAGCCGCGGATCATCGCCGAATCGTCGGGCTCCAGCACCGCCTGCGTGCCGACGAGGCTGGCGATGACGCCGCCCCGGTCGATGTCGCCAACGAGCACCACCGGCGTCCCGGTCGCCCGGGCAAAGCCCATATTGGCGATGTCGCCCTGCCGCAGGTTCACCTCGGCTGGCGAGCCCGCACCCTCCACGAGCACGATGTCCGCCTCGCCGCGCAGCCGCGCGAAGCTGTCGAGCACGGACGCCATCAGGCGCGGCTTCCAGGCTTGGTACTCCCGCGCCCGCGCCGTGCCGATCATCCGCCCCTGCACCACCACCTGCGCGCCGACTTCGCTCTGCGGCTTCAGGAGCACCGGGTTCATGTGGACCGAGGGCGCGACCCGCGCGGCGCGAGCCTGGAGCGCCTGGGCCCGGCCGATCTCGCCGCCATCGGCAGTGACGGCGGCGTTGTTCGACATGTTCTGCGGCTTGAACGGACGCACCGTCAGGCCGCGCCGGGTGAAGGCACGGGCAAGCCCGGCCACCAGAAGCGACTTGCCGACATCGGACCCGGTCCCCTGGATCATCAGGGCGCGGGTCATAGGCGGTTCTTTGGTCGAGGCGCGGGCATCACGCTGCCATGGCATCGGGGCCGGGCGGCGTCGAGCCGATTTACGGCGCTCTGCGCTCGCTGCGCCGTGCCATCAGCCAGGAAAGCGCGCCCACGGCATCGGGGATGGCGGGCACATCCGGCAGGGCAGGGCGGTCGACGATCACCACGGGAAGCCCGAGCCGACGCGCGGCCTCGATCTTCGGATAGGTCGCGGCGCCGCCGGAATTCTTCGTCACCAGCACCTCGATTCGCGCCTCGCGCATGAAGCAGATCTCATCCGCGAGCGTGAACGGGCCACGGGCGCTGACGGTGACGAGGTTGGGCACCGGCAGCGCGTCGCCGACCGGATCGATGGTGCGCACGACATAAGCGTGCTGCGGCGCGCGGGCGAAGGCGGCCAGTTCCTGCCGGCCGATGGTGAGAAATACCGTTCTCGGTGCGGCCCCGAGCGCGTCGAGACAGGCCGGCACGTTCGCCGCCGCGATCCAGTCGTCGCCGGGCTGACGCTCCCAGGCCGGGCGGCGCACCGCGAGGAGCGGCACCGCCACAGCCCTGCAGGCCTCGGCCGCATTGGCCGAGATCCGCGCGGCGAAGGGGTGGGTCGCGTCGATCACCGCCTCGATGCCGCTCCCGGCAATCCACCGCGCCAGCCCCTCCGCACCGCCGAACCCGCCCATACGAGTCGGCACCGGTTCGGGCCGCGGCGCGGCGGTGCGGCCGGCCAGCGACAGCGTCACCGAGACATCCGGCTCGCGCGCCAGAAGGGCGACGAGCGCGCTGGCCTCGGTGGTCCCGCCGAGGACGAGGATGCGCAGGGGAGCGGCATCGGGATTTGGCGTGGGATGGTGCGCGGGAGAACCCTGGTCGGCGGCTCCGGACATTCGTACAACCTGTCTCGCCCGCATCAGCCCGGCAAAGGCCGGGCGAGGTTTTCGACGTGAGACCCTTCTGCCGCGATTGTCTGACGATGCAAGTCGAGGGCGCCCTGCGCTGCCGCGGATGCGGCTCGCCACGCCTGCTCACGCACGCGGCCCGCGACGCCTTGAGCATCGCCCACGTCGATTGCGACGCCTTCTACGCGGCGATCGAGAAGCGCGACGACCCGTCTTTGCGCGACAAGCCGCTCATCATCGGCGGAGGCAAGCGCGGCGTCGTCTCCACCGCCTGCTATCTCGCCCGGATCTCCGGCGTGCGCTCGGCGATGCCGATGTTCGAGGCGTTGAAGCGCTGCCCCGATGCCACCGTGCTGCGGCCGGATATGGAGAAGTACGCCCGCGTCGGCCGCGAGGTGCGGGCGATGATGCTGGCGCTGACGCCGCTGGTCGAGCCGGTCTCCATCGACGAGGCGTTCCTCGACCTCTCCGGCACCGAGCGCCTGCACGGGACGAGCCCGGCGCTCACGCTCGCCCGCTTCGCCGCACGGGTCGAGGCGGAGGTCGGCATCACCGTGTCGGTGGGACTGTCGGACAACAAGTTCCTGGCCAAGATCGCCTCGGACCTCGACAAGCCGCGCGGCTTCTCGATCATCGCGGGCGAGGACGCCGCGACCTTCCTCGCCGACAAGCCGGTCGGCATCCTGCCCGGTATCGGCGAAAGTGCGCGAAACCGCCTCGCTGCCCTCAACATCCACCGCGTCGGCGACATCCCGCGGGCAGATCCGACGCGCCTCCAGGCATCCCTCGGGCGCGATGCGCTGCGTCTCATCGATCTCGCGGCCGGCCGGGACCGTCGGCCGGTGCGCCCGACCCGGGAGGCCAAGAGCGTCTCGTCTGAGACGACCTTCTCGACCGATCTCACCCGGTTCGAGGATCTGCGGCCGATCCTCTGGCAGCTCTGCGAAAAGGTGTCGGCACGGCTCAAGCGGGCAGAACTCGCCGCCGGCAGCGTCACGCTGAAGCTGAAGGATGCCCGATTCCGGCTGCGCACCCGCACCCGCGGCGGACTGAAACCCACCCAGCTCGCCGACCGGCTCTTCCGCGAGGGCGAACCGATGCTGCGGGCGGCCTGCGACGGCACGGCCTTCCGGCTGATCGGCATTGGCGGCGGCGATCTCTGCGGCGCGATCCACGCCGACCGCGGCGATCTCGCCGATCAGGGTATCGAGCGCGTCGCCCGCCGTGAGGCGGCGCTCGACCGGCTGCGGGAAAAGTTCGGCAGCGCCGCGATTCAGCGCGGGCTCGTCTTCACCGGCGAGCCGGAGCGTCGCCGGACCTGAGGCGCGGCGACTACTTCTTGCAGGTGGGATCGGCCTTCGGGTCGGCTTTGGCGAGGTCGAGCCGCGTCAGATTCCCGTCGATGGCGAAATCCCCGTAATCGAGGTGCAGCCGCCCGCTCACGCCATCCTCGTAGAGGTCGAAGGTGAGGGTGTAGATCGGCGTGCGCTCACCCGCTCCGGCGGTAAAGTAGCTCAGCGTCACCGGCCACCGGCGCATGGTGCCGTGGTCGCCCTCGCGCAGCGGCTTGTCGCGCTCGGTGTCGGCGGCGGGCGCCGCGTTCGGGCGACCGATGATGGCCAGCGTGTCGTAGACCTTGCGCCCGTCATCCGAACCGTCGAACACCTTGGCCGAGACCGTCGTCTCGCCCGCCTTGGCCGCCTCGATCAGGCGGATCATGTGGTGGATCGGAAACAGGACCGCGCCCTCGGCCTGGAACTGGTCGCGCTTGGGCTCCTTGAGCTTCACCTTGAGCGCGTCGGCCGCCTCCGCTGTCCCATCGACGGCCGGAGAGGGCGCGTTGTTGAGAACGGTCGTGGTGCGGAAGCGGAAGCTCTTGCCGTCGCCGTTCTCGAAGGTGGTGCTGCGCAGATCCGAGGTGCGGTCGCCGGACTCGCCGGAATTGAGCATCGTCACCTGACGCGTCTGCATGGTGTAGCCGCGGCAGGCGTCGCCCGAGAAATCGATGACGATGCGCCCGCGCACGCCCTCGACCGCCCGCGTCCCTTCGGAGCGCGCCAGCGACAGGTCGTAGACCGCGCGGTGGTTGGCCAGCCGGATCGCGGCCTCGTTCGGAACCGGTGCGGCCGGCCCCGCGGCCATCGCGTTTCCCGGCATCGCGGCAAGGAGGAAAAGGGCCGGCGCGAGGCGCAGTCGCATGCGATCTCCCAAAGTCCGCTTGAAGTGGGTTGTCCACAGGCGGCAGGCCGGCGGACGACGTCCGTCACATAGTCATCCCGTCCGCCCGGACAATCTTTTTCGATCGCGCTTCCGACGCGACCGCGGACATCTCGGCGATACGCGCAACCGCCCGGCACCCCGGCCAGCCGGCCCTCGCCCGATCCGGATGCTCGGAAAAGATCAAGTTTACGCAACGTGTTAACGGATGGCGGAGGATTCGCTGGCTCCACCACGGAAACCGATCCGTCTCACCGTCCGACGGGCCCGATTGCCGGGGGAAACCGGACGGTGAGACGCGCGGACCCTTGCTCCGCGGCCGAGCTGTCCTGTAGTCTCCACAGCGTCGCCAACGGCATCTTTGGCGTCTGTTAACCGACATGTGCAGGGCCGGATCGCGGGCCCTGGCCATGCCTGCTGTCGCCATGCGCGCCAGCAGCGCCGCGCTGCCGGCCGGTCTCACGTTCAAGGATGTTTCGACGTGGAGGGGACAATGACGGAAGCGGTCCCGAGCTGGACGGATGAGCGCGTCGAGCTGCTTCGTCGCCTGTGGGACGACGGCCTGAGCGCCAGCCAGATCGCCCTGCAGATCGGTGGCGTCTCGCGCAACGCCGTCATCGGCAAGGTGCATCGCCTCGGGCTGTCCGGTCGCGTCAAGTCGATGGGTGCGGCGTCGCAGGGACGTCGCCGGGAGGGCTTGGCTGCCGAGGTCGAGATGGAGGTCGTGGTCGCCGAGGAGCCGACGCTGCCGGAGCCGCCTGCGATCGTGGCACACAGGCCCGCACCGGACTTCCCGCTGCCGCAGAAGCCCGCCCCGGAGCCGGTGGCCCTCGCGGTTTCCGAGCGGGTCACCATCATGGATCTGCGCGAATCGATGTGCCGCTGGCCGATGGGCGACCCGACCTCGCCGGACTTCCGCTTCTGCGGCGGCCGCGCGATCACAGGCCTTCCGTACTGCACCCAGCACGCGCAGATCGCCTATCAGCCGGCCGCCGAGCGCAAGCGCGACCGCCGCGTCGCCGGTTTCCGCTAACGCCTCCGGGAGAGGACGGCCGGGCACGCCCGCCATGACGGGCGATTGCCCGCGTGTACCGAGTGGGGACGGGCGTTGCCCGACTCACAGGACCGCCCCTCAGACCGAAACGCGGTTGATCCATTCGGGATGGCGGATTTGGAGTTGGCTCAAGCGCCGCGCGGGCTGAGCGAGACCGTTCCCCCTTCGATCAGGCGGAGACCGTATCACTCCGCTCCGGCGAACATCTCGTCGAACGAGTAGCCGGAGCCGCGCACGGTGCGAATCGGATCGCTCTGGCGCGGGCGGTTGATCGCCTTGCGCAGGCGGCCGACATGAACATCGACCGTGCGCTCGTCGATGTAGACGTCATGGCCCCACACGCCGTCGAGCAACTGCTCCCGCGAGAAGACTCGGCCGGGGCTCTGCATCAGGTATTCGAGCAGCTTGAACTCGGTCGGCCCGAGATGGATCTCGCGGCCCTGCCGGCGGATGCGATGGCTGACGCGGTCGAGCTCGATATCGCCGGCCACGAGCATGTCGGAGACGTGGGTGGGCTTGGCGCGGCGCAGGAGCGCACGGACGCGGGCGAGCAACTCCGGCACGGAGAACGGCTTGACGACGTAGTCGTCGGCGCCGGTCGAGAGGCCGCGCACACGGTCGGTCTCTTCGCCCCGGGCGGTGAGCATGATGACCGGCAGGCGTTCGGTCTCACGGCGGGCACGGATGCGCCGGCACAGCTCGATCCCCGAGAGCCCCGGCACCATCCAGTCGAGGAGTACGAGGTCGGGCGTGGTCTCGTGCAGGCGAAGGTCGGCCTCGTCGCCGCGAACCGCGACATCGACTTGGAAACCCTCCGCTTCCAAATTGTAGCGCAGCAGGGTCGTCAGCGATTCCTCGTCCTCGACGATCAGGATGTGCGCACTCGTCATCGCCCGTCTTTCCATCCGTCACGCCCGGCCCTCGAGAGAGGAGCCGGAGACGTTTCTTGATCGCCGCGCCCGCCGAAAAACCTTCGGTGTCAGGTGCTCGGCGTAATCGTCGCGTAGTTCGAAGCGTCGTTCTTGGGCCGCTCGGCCGTCGGCGTCTCGCCGGTGACGAGGTATTCGATGGTTTCGGCGACGTTGGTGGTGTGATCGCCGATCCGCTCGACGTTCTTGGCGCAGAACAGCAGGTGCGTACAGAACGAGATGTTGCGCGGATCCTCCATCATGTAGGTGAGGAGTTCCCGGAACAGTGAATTGTAGAGCGCGTCGATGGCGCTGTCCCGCTCCCACACCTCGCGGGCGGCGGTCACGTCGCGGCTCGCATAGGCATCGAGCACGTCCTTGAGCTGTTCCTGCACGAGGTCGCTCATGTGCTGGACGCCGAGCACGATCTTCTGCGGCTGCGCCTGATCGCTGATCGCCACGACGCGCTTGGCGATGTTCTTGGCGAGATCGCCGATCCGTTCCAGGTCGCCCGAGACGCGGATGCCGGAGATCGTCTCGCGCAGGTCGATGGCCAGCGGCTGACGGCGGGCGATAAGGAGAACCGAACGCTCCTCGATCTCCCGCTGCAGCAGGTCGAGGCGCTTGTCGGCGACGATCACCGCCTGGGCGAGGGTGGTATCCCGGCGCACCAGCGCGTCGGTGGCATCCGTCATCATCTTCTCGGCCACGCCGCCCATCTCAGCGATGGAGCGGCGCAGGTTCTCGAGGTCGGTGTCGTAGGAGGAGACGATATGGTCGGCCATGTCGCGAATTTCCCGATCAGGCGGTCGGACGAGGGCGCTCTCAAGCTGCGATGGACACGGGTCCGGCGGAAGAGGGCGCGTCTCAACGAGGGCGCAAGGGGGCTGCGACTGTCGTGCAGTCGCGGCCGATCTCAGCCGAAGCGGCCGGTGATGTAGTCCTGGGTCTGCCGCTTGGCCGGGTTCATGAAGATCTTCGTGGTCGCGTCGAATTCGATCAGCTCACCGAGATACATGAACGCCGTGAACTGCGAGATGCGGGCGGCCTGCTGCATGTTGTGCGTCACGATGACGATCGTGAACTCGGTCCGCAACTGCTCGATCAGCTCCTCGATGCGGCCGGTGGAGATCGGATCGAGGGCCGAGGTCGGCTCGTCGAACAGGATGACCTCGGGGCGCTGTGCCACGGTGCGGGCGATGCACAGGCGCTGCTGCTGGCCGCCGGAGAGGCCGGTGCCGGACTGCTTGAGCTTGTCCTTCACCTCGTCCCACAACGCCGCCTTGCGCAGGGATTCCTCCACGCGCACGTCGAGTTCCGCTTTCGGAAGCTTCTCGTAGAGGCGCAGGCCGAAGGCGACGTTGTCGTAGATCGACATCGGGAAGGGGGTCGGCTTCTGGAACACCATGCCGACGCGCGAGCGCAATTCGTTCAGGTCGATCTTCGGGTCCAGAACGTTCTGCCCGTCGAGCAGGATCTCACCTTCCGCGCGCTGCTCCGGATAGAGGCTGTAGATGCGGTTGAAGGTGCGCAGCAGCGTCGACTTTCCGCAGCCCGAAGGCCCGATCAGCGCGGTCACCTGCCGGTCGCG
This sequence comes from Methylorubrum sp. GM97, assembly GCF_024347855.1. NCBI lineage: Bacteria > Pseudomonadati > Pseudomonadota > Alphaproteobacteria > Hyphomicrobiales > Methylobacteriaceae > Methylorubrum > Methylorubrum sp. GM97. The sequence goes on along the minus strand of NZ_AP025942.1, from coordinate 5,272,785 downwards.
GAAATCGAGGTTGATGTCCTTCAGGCCATGGAAGCTGCCATAGTAGAAGTTGAGATCCTTGCAGGCGATGCGCACCGGAGCCTTGACGTCGGCCGGGCTTCGACCTTCGAACTGGCTGCGGATCGCGGGGGAGGCGCTCATCGGATTGTCTCGCAGGTAGGAGGTCTGTCCGGGGGGCGGCCTCAGCGCGCCCGCTGGTCCTTGATCACAAGGCGGGCCACCACCGACAGGGCCAGGATGGTGACGGTGATGAGAAGGGCGCCCGCCCAGGCCAGGCTCTGCCAGTTCGGATAGGGCGACAACGCGAACTGGTAGATCATCACCGGCAGGTTGGGCACGCCGCCGAGCAGGTTCGCGTTGAACCAGCTGTTGTTGTTGAGTGCCGTGAACAGCAGCGGCGCGGTCTCGCCGGCGATGCGGGCGAGCGCCAGAATGATGCCGGTGACGACACCCGCACTCGCCGCCCGCCACGTGATCGCGCGGATGACCAGGGAGCGGGGCGCGCCGAGCGCGGCGCCGGCCTCGCGCATCTGGCTTGGCACGAGGCGCAGCATGTCCTCGGTGGTGCGCACGATCACGGGGGTGGCGATGATGGCCAGCGCCACCGCGCCGGCCCAGCCGGAATAGGTCCCCATCGGCCGCACCATCAGCGTGTAGACGAACAGGCCGATCAGGATCGAGGGGGCGGAGAGCAGCACGTCGTTGAGGAAGCGGATGATGTCCGCGATCTTCGAGGTGCGGCCGTATTCCGCGAGGAAGGTGCCGGCCATCAGTCCGATCGGCGTGGCGATGACGATGCCGATGAACGTCATCACGAGGCTGCCGAGGATGGCGTTGGCGATGCCGCCGCCTACGGAGCCCGGCCCCGGTGTCGGTTCCGTGAGCAGGGCGGGGGTGAAGCCCTTCACGCCCTCGACGATCAGCATCAGCAGTATCGAGCCGAGCACCACGATGCCGAGCAACGTGGCGAAGGTGCTCGCCAGGATCAGGACGCGGTCGGCGATCCGGCGGCCGGAGCGCACACGACTCGCCCTCCGGGGGCGTTCGGCCGTTGCGAGGGGAGTGCTGGCATCCATGGCGCGTCGTTTTCCGAGGCTGGCGGCGTTGCGGACGTTTCGGTTCAGGCGACCTTGGTGCGCCGCACCAGCAGGCGCGCGATGATCAGCACGACGAAGGTGATGATGAAGAGCAGGCAGCCGAGCGCCATCAGGGAGGAGAGCTGGAGCCCGTCGGCCTCGTTGAACTCGTTGGCGATGCGCGAGGCGATGGTCGAACCCGGATCGAAGATCGAGGCGGAGAGGCGGTTGGCGTTGCCGATCACGAAGGTGACCGCCATGGTCTCTCCGAGCGCGCGGCCGAGGCCGAGCATGATCGCGCCGATGATCGAGACCGAGGCCTGCGGCACGAGGACATGGCGCACGACCTCCCAGGTGGTGCAGCCGATGCCGTAGGCGCTCTCGCGCAGCACGGTCGGGATTTGGTCGAGCATGTCGCGGGTGATCGAGGCGACGAACGGCACGATCATGATGGCGAGGATGATGCCGGCGGTGAGCACGCCGACGCCGGAGGGGATGCGCGCGTAAAGGATCGTGCCGACGATCGGGAGCCCTTCGACGAGGTTCGAGACCGGCACCTGCACGAAGCGGGCGAACAGCGGCGCGAACACGAACAGGCCCCACATGCCGTAGATGATGCTCGGCACCGATGCGAGCAGCTCGATGGTCATGGCGACGGGCTTGCGCGCCCAGCCGGGGCAGAGCTGCGTCAGGTAGATCGCGATGCCCAGCGAAACCGGCACGCCGATGACGAGCGCCAGCAGGGCGGCGGCGACGGTGCCGATCACGGCGGGCAGCGCGCCGAACTGCTCGGTGCCGATGTTCCAGGCGCTGGAGGTGAGGAAGCCGAAGCCGAACTCCCTGAACGCGGGCATCGCCCCGTAGATGATCGATCCGAGGATGCCCGCGAGCACCAGTAGCACGAGCAGAGCCGAGCCGTAGGCCGCGCCCTTGAACAGGCGGTCGGCGGTCTTGCTCGGGGCGGTGCGGGGCACGCCGCTCTCGCTGGCCAGGGCGATGGACTGGGTCAAGGCGGTCATCCGCGGAAGGGCTCTTCGAATGGAGGGCGTTTAGCGCGCCGTGGCTCGTGAGGCGAGCCGGACACTCGGAGAAAGACCCTCTCCCGGGTGCGGGAGAGGGCCTGAGACGGTTGCTTACATGCCGAAGACGGGTTTGCCGTCCTTGCCCTTGATGCCCTTCCACTCCTCGTGGATCAGCCCGACGACGTTGTCCGGCAGCGGCACGTAGTCGAGTTCGGTCGCGAGCTTGTCACCGTTCTTGTAGGCCCAGTCGAAGAACTTCAGCACGTCGCCGGCCTTAGCGGCGTCCGCGGCCTCCTTGTGGACCAGGATGAAGGTGGCGGCGGTGATCGGCCACGCTTCCTCGCCGGCCTGGTTGGTCAGCGTGATGCCGAAGCCCGGGGTCGACTTCCAATCGGCGCTGGCAGCGGCGGCCTGGAACGCCTTGTCGTCGGGCTGCGGGTACTTGCCGGCCTTGTTCTGGATCAGCGTGTAGGCGAGCTTGTTCTGCTTGGCATAGGCCGACTCGACGTAGCCGATCGAGTTCGGAACCTGCTTCACGGTGGCGGTCACGCCCTCGTTGCCTTTGCCGCCCTGGCCGACCGGCCAGCTCACCGTGGTGGCGGCGCCGAATTCCTTCTTCCACGGCTCGGAGACCGAGGAGAGGTAGGTGGTGAAGATGTTGGTCGTGCCGGAGGCGTCCGAGCGGTAGACCGGGGTGATGTTCGCGTCGGGCAGCTTCACGCCGTCGTTGAGCTTGACGATCTTCGGGTCGGACCACTTCAGGATCTTGCCGGCATAGATGTCGGCTAGGAGTTCACCGGTCAGCTTGACCTTGCCGGCCTCGATGCCCGGGACGTTGATCACCGGGACCACGCCGCCCATGACGGTCGGGAACTGAACGAGGCCGTCCTTCTCGAGCTGGGCGGCCTTCAGCGGCGCGTCGGTGGCGCCGAAATCGACGGTCTTGGCCTGGATCTGCTTAATGCCACCGCCCGAGCCGATCGACTGGTAGTTCAGGCCCGTACCGGTATCCTTGCGGTAGGCTTCAGCCCATTTCGAATAGACGGGGAAGGGGAAGGTGGCACCGGCGCCGGTGATGTCGGCGGCCAGGGCTGAGGTCGCGAGCTGGGCGGCCGCGAGGCCGACGGCCAGAGCGTAAGTGAAGGGTTTCACGAGCATCTCCGTAGGGTGTCGGGCGCATTGTCGGGGCCGGTCCTGATTTGAAACCGGTCTCGCTGCGACGCTGCTGCCATCTAGTGCACCGACGCGCCGCCTCTATGACGGCGACATGACGGTGACATGACAGCCCCTGGAAAGCTCCCGGAAAGCCCCGGGGGAAGACGAAATTTCACGGAGGATGGGATCGCGACGGGACCACTCGTCCCCCGGGAGCGTTACCGGAACAGGTGCGCGGGTCAGTTTCTCTGACAATATGTCCGCCGCACCATAGCGGCCGATGCAACGATGGTCAGCGCCCGGAAGTTTCGTGAGGCACGCTCAGTCGTTCCACGAGAGTGATCTTCACGAGATCTCATTCTTGAGATCCTGAGTGGGACCGGGTCTGCGCTTGAAACGTCCGAGGAGACCGTCATCGTGACGGAGCCACATTCACCCCGCGAGGAAGAGCCCTTCCTCGATCCGGCCGATCCTCAGGACGCGGCCTACCTCGCGCTCCATGCGGAGCGGGCGGCCCTTGAGGACGAGTTGACGCTGCAGCAGCAGCGTCAGCGCTTCGGCAGCGATGACCAGGAGATCGCCTCGGCACGCGCGACCGAGTCGTCTTTGCTGAAGGATCTCGATCGAGTGCTGACCATGATCCGGGCCGCCGAGGTCCGGCGCCAGCAGCCGAAGGCCCGGCGCTGGCAGTAATCGTCAAGCCACGGCCTCTTGAGACGGGGAGACCCGATCCTCAGGCGCTGCGGCGGCGATCGCGCTCTTTCTGCCGGAGTTGCAGCAGCAATTCGACCTGCGCGTCGGTGATCGGCTGCGCGTCGCAGCGCTCGACATAGGCCTCACGCAGGCCCTGTCCGATCCGATCGCGACTCTCGCCATTTAGAGCGGGCATGGCGGCTTCGACGATCAATCCGCTGGGGCAGTCCGTCGCGAGATGTACCATGAATCGACCAGGCCGAATCTGAAGGAACTGTGTCGCAACCGGCAAGGGGGAGCGATGGTCACGAGGATTGCATCGAGATGGTTAATAAGAACTTACCGTTGACGACGCGGCCGGAAATTCGTCGCTAATGATGCAAGGTGCCGGACGTGAACCGTGGCGGGCCAACGTTTGCCCACGCTCCGGTCGAACGCACCGATGTAAAGCCGGGATATCCGAGAGATTCCGTGCGGTTTGGGGGAAACGCCTTCTTCGGCAGCCACCGTCACGGAAAGCGAACTTCGTGTGCTCGCGCACATGATGGGGATAAAATTCCCTCGTTCCGCAGCGATTTCGCTGAAAAAAGACCGCTGTGGCAACGATTTGGCGGCCTTATCGAAGTTTTCCCGGTCGTTACGGCTCGGGATGATCCGCGGCACTCGGTCCGTTTGAATCACTGTCGTTGGGCTGCCAGCCCCCCAATGCGGTACGCAGGCGACAGGCGGGTCGGTCTTCTCCTGAGAAGCCGGCCCGTCACGCGTTGACCTCAAGGGAACACGCGGATCACCGCGTTTCAGGCGACCAGAGCTTCAGCGCTTATCCCTCGCGCCGCTCGCCTTCCGCCTTGTCGCTTTGGCCCTGCTTCGCGCCGCCTTGGGGATCGGTGCTGTCCTCCCCGGAAGCTGTGCCGCTGCTATGGCCCTGGGGCGTCAGGCGCGGTCGATCCGGGGCTTCGACTTTGTCCGTCTGTTTGGTCTTGGCCATGAGGCACCTCCGGCTCGATCAACCCGGCAACGGCCTGCGTGGTTCGTTGCACACGCATCGATGCGCTTTCCGAAGCGATGCTCGAAGCCGCCCTTATCGTACCGCGGTGTCGAAGGCCGGCGACCATTGTCTGGACGACGCCCTAGAGATGCCGTGCGCCGATCATCTCGTCGGTTCGCCACAGGGTGCGGCACACCTTGATGGATTCCTGGGCCGACGATGTCAGCAGGAATACGTCCGGGACGAGGGACGCGTCGGGAACGACGATCTCGACGTCCTGCGCGGAGATGTCGTGGACCCAGCACCCGATCGAGGTGTGCTCATCGACCGCGATCAACCCAGGTTCACCGGGCGTCGGAGGGGCGTCGACCAGAAATCCTGCATGATTGGACATCGATGTCCCCGCGTGAGCATCGAAGCGTGGCAGGCGCCCGATAAGATGCCGTTGCACCATCGCGTAAAGTTGGAACAATCGTGCATCGACACGCGCCGGCAGGGCGTCCGAAGCGGGCCGACCGGATCACGCCGCCGGGGCAATGGCTGGGATCGCCCGATCGCAGCGATCTGTCAGGTCAGCGCAACAGCCACACGACGAGTCCGACCGCCAGGGCCGCCACCACGATGGCCCCGTAATAGGCCGGCATAACCCAACGATTGGCACCGTGCCCGGTCTGCATTCGGCTGGCCCTCTGGCGGCGCGGCCGGGTCTCCTCTTCGCGTGCCAGCGCGACGCGGGACGCATCCGCAGGCGTCCCGGCCGCTTCGTCATCGGTCCCGAGGGGCGACAAGCCGGGATCGTGAGCGGGGATCTTATCGCCGGTGCGGCCGGAATCGATCTCGGCCTTCAGTTGCGCGCTGGTCGGACGCTCCGACGGAGCGGGTGCGTCCGGCACATGGTCGGCCGGAGGGGGCGGGGTCTCGGAACGGAGTGCCATCGATCACACACTTTCTTCGCATCGATTGTCGTCGTGATCGCCGCCCGCGCCGTTCGCCGGCGCCGAGTGGCTTCACTGCGCGCCGGCGCCACCGCTTCCACCGCCACCGCTCCCCTGCGGAACCGCACGCTCGGGCTGATTGGCATTGCCGCCCGCCGCGGAATTGCGGCTGATGGTGCTGGCTCCCGTGGCGCCACGAGAGATCGTTTGGCCCCGGCCGCGTCCGCCGGTCACGCTGCCGTCGCTCGTGACGATCCCACGGCTCTTGTGACGGGAGCGGGCATCGGCCGATGTCGCCGTCAGCGGGACGAGGCTCGCAGCCACGAGGCCGGCCGCGCTTGCGAGAATGAGAAGTTTTTTCATGATGGTTCCCGATGATCTGTCCATCGGGGAACCCGAGGCCGCGATTTTGTATCCAATTGCTAATTGGAGCCAGTGACACGTTTGAAGCGGCCAAATCGAACGAGGTCGCTCGTACGCTGCAGGGATACGGACGCGCCGTCCGACGCTTTACCGTCCGGCACCATCCTCGGACCTGCGAAGGATGACGCCGCGACGTTGGACCGATCCGGACGCACACGCAGCCGCCCGATGAAGGTAAACCACCTCACACTCGATCGCCTTCGGGAGTTGCCCCTGCCGATCCCCGACGAGGGCAGCAAGGAGCAGCGCGGCACGGTCCTCGTGGTCGGTGGATCCGCCGAAGTTCCGGGCGCCGCCTTTCTGGCGGGCGTCGCCACGCTCCGGGCCGGGGCCGGTCGCCTCCGAATCGCGACCGTGGAGAGCGCCGCATCGGCGATGGCTCTCGCGGTGCCCGAGGCGCGGGTCATCGGCTTCACCGAGACGGAGGAGGGTGGGATCGACCCGGCCGCGGCCGCGGCGCGCCTGCCGGCCTTGGCGGAGCGCTGCAACGCGATCCTGATCGGCCCGGGGCTGAGCGCCGGGGCCACGGCCGACGCGCTCGTCCACGCACTTCTTCCGGCTGGAGCCTCCTCGGCGCTCGTGCTCGATGCCGGCGTCATTGCCGGGCTTGGCGCGCAGGCCGGCGCGGTTCGATCCTGCGGTGGCCGCGCGGTGATCACGCCGCATGCCGGCGAGATGGCCCGGCTCCTGGACATCGACAGAAGCGAGGTCGAAGCCAATCCTCTGGTGGCAGCTCAGCGGGCTGCCGAAACGCTTGGATGCGTCGTGATCATGAAGGGCGCGCAGAGCTGGATCGTGCCCCCCTCGGGTGAGCCATGGCTCTACAGCGGCGGCGGCGTCGGGCTGGCGACCTCCGGCTCCGGTGATGTCTTGGCGGGCATCGTCGCGGGGCTGCTCGCACGCGGCACGGAGGCGACGACAGCGGCAGCATGGGGGGTCTATCTGCACGGGCAAGCCGGGCGACGGCTCGCCGAGCGCGTCGGACCAGTCGGCTTCCTGGCACGCGAGATCATCGACGAGGTGCCCGCTATCCTGCGTGACGTCGATGCGGGCCCCTCGTCGTAAACGTCGGCGCCGGGAACACGGCTAAAACGGCGCGGGTTCTCCCTGACCTCAGATGAGGGAGCGTAATTATGACGCAATCGGAACCCGCGAAACCCGGCGATGAAGCACCGCCCGGAACACCCGGAACGGGTGAGAACCTGTGTCCCCGCTGTAGCGGAAGCGGCCAGATCGAAGCCAAAGCTTGCCCGGACTGCAACGGCACCGGCAAAGTGATCTCCGGCATCGGTGGTGGCTGATCGCGAACGCTGCAAACAGCCGCCCGCCAAGCGTGTCGGCGCTGCAAAACAGGCTCACGCAGCGCCATCTTTCATGCTAGAACGAAAATAGAACAAGCGGGCGGCCGATTTCCGGCTCGGGCTTCCGTGACCGCGTCGGCCTGCCCGACGCGTGAATGGCGGCCGGCTCGGTCCTGGTGCGGGAGAACCGACGGTGACGATGCGGACGACCTACCTCGTGCAGACCTTCATTCTGAAGCGCAAACGTCTGTGCCCCGGCGACCAGCAAGTGTCGCCGACGGTGAACGGTGCACTGAAGCGGGCCGAGGCGATGGCCACACGGCTGCCAGGCACCGCCGCGATCCAGATCGTGGCCGACGACGAAACGGGGGAGTTGGAAAGCGCAACGATTCTCGGTCGGTTCGGCGAGGTGCCGGAAGACTTCGCCGAGACGCTGCAGGCCGCCTGACGAAAGTATCGATAGAAGAGGCATCACATGGCTTTCAAGCCGAAATCGGCCGCGGAGACGAAAGCGCGCGACCTGGGTTTGGCGCTCGCACGGATCGCCGAGAACGAGGGCATGCCGGCCCATGTCGGCGTCGATGCGCTGCGTCGCTCGAGCCCGCGCCTGACGCCGCTGGCGATCGGGCAGATGGTGCGCAAGCACCGCGACATTCTCGAAGAGACGCTGATCGAGCGCGGGCTGACGCTCGTGGATTATGCCGACCAGGGACCGGGACGCGGCATGGAGTTCGAGGTCGCCAGCGCCTGAGGGCGCTGGCGGAACAGGTCGACGTGAAGCTCGCCGGCTTCTTGGTGAGCATGAGAGTTTTGACCGGTCCGATGCCGGCAGGGCGACGCACGCGACCATCAGGGTGGGTGCACTCCAGGAACGATCACCGCGCGCAGGTCTTGTCCCGGCACTTCGAGAGCCTGAGGAGGACCCCGTGGACGATGATCGTGTTTGGTCGTTCGAAAAGAGCCTTTGGACCGGTGACCCGGATCATTACCGCGAACTCGTCGACGACGAGTGCCTGATGGCCTTGCCGCAGCCGCCCTACGTCTTCGGCGGCGCTCAAGCGATCGAAGCGGTCGCGAACACGCCCCGTTGGTCCGGCGTCGAATTCGACGATGGCCGGATCGCGCGTCCCCAGGAAGGCCTGATCGTCATCGCCTACTCCGTGAAAGCCTCACGGGGCGAAGAAACCTACGAGGCCCATTGCACCTCGACCTACCGCCGGCTGTCGCACGAGGAATGGCGGGTGGTCCAACACCAGCAGACCCCGCGCATTCTTGCCCCCGTCGTTGACGAGAAGCGCTGAGGCAGCGGTCACGTGAGAGCTGTCGCCGACGACAACTCGTGTCACGATCAACGGCCGAGCACATCGTAAAAGGGAGCCGCCTCGGAAGACCGGGCGGCTCTCGCTCTTATAGAGGCGGCGCGAGGCCGATGCGCATAACGCCCTTCAAGCGAGCCCAAGCGCGATCCAGGGGGCAACTCAGCAAAGCCGGTCGGGCGGATCACACACGATCAGCACTGCGCAGCCGTCGCTCTCGCGCTCATTCCAGCGCACCGTAAAGTGCGGAAACCGCAGGCTTCCGAGAGCTTGGAAGAGTTTGGCTCCCCCAGCCGGCCTTGAACCTGCGACAAAGCGATGAACAGTCGGGGTGGAGTGGCTGACTTTTTTAAGAGACGGCAACACGGAGAGGGTGATTCGCTGACGCGAGATTCACCCTGCGGTGATATCCAGTCTCGCTTGCGCGCGATCGCCGAGATAGGCTGGCGGCAAGGCTGAACTCCAATGCCTCGCACTCTGCCGGGACCTCCTTCGAGCGAAAGGTCTGCCACGATGATCCGCAAGCTACCTGCTGATCCGCTGACATCCGTAGCGATCCGAGAGGCCGCGGTCAAGCGGGGCGCCGTCGGGGCACTCGCCGTTGGAGCGTTCGCCGTTGGTGCGCTTGCCGTAGGAGCTTTCGCGATCGGGCGGCTGTCAATCGGGCGAGCCCGGATCGGCCGCTTAGAGATCGGCGAGCTTACGGTCGATCGGCTTCGCATCCGACGGGAGGAGTGACGCCATTCTCTGTTGGTGAACGAGCCCCTGAAACCTTCGGCGCCGGCACGTGCTATCCACTGCGCGTACCGGGCCGGTGCAACTCTTCTTACCTCCGACCGGCGAGGCTGAGGGAACCGACGGTTTCCATGTCGGTGGGCTGCACTGATGCCCCGTCACGGACTGGTGCCCGCTCCGAAGCGGATCAAGGGCGCAGAGCCTTCGGCGCACTCCAACCGACTTCACCGCCCTGCCGGTATCTCGGCACCACGGCCTGCGCGAACATCTACAAGGCCTGCACCGACTTCATCAGGCGCTTCGGCGCCGAGGCCGTGCGCTTAGGCCGGACCACGCCGCAGATCTTCGGCGTCCATCCCGAGCACGGGACGTCGCGTCTGGATTGGTGGGGGTGATGATCACAGGCGGGCACAAGGCGATCGGCACCGATCCGCAAAAGATCCTGTTCGGCAACGTGAGCGGCTATCGGGACACGCCCGGCGCGCCGACTGGCAGTCCCACGATCCTCCTTGGGCTCCGGGTTTTCGTCATTGGGCGAGCTTTCTCAGCATGGTCGGCCAAATAGGTCGATCCACTCACGCGTGCACGATCGGCATATCCGCGATCTGCCCAGGCCAAGCAACGACAGCAACCTATCAGTATCCAGGTTTTAAATTGCGATGCCTGGCCGAGCGAGGGTTGGTTTCATTGCGTAGCGGAAATACTTTTTGCGCAGGCCTATGCACTCAAACGGTCGTGGAGGCGCCTAAGCGAAATATAACGCGTCAGAATAAATCTTTTTGAGCATTTCAAGATTTTCTTGATATCCGCCGAGCGCATGGCTCATGGACCCGAAGCGACGCAACATGCCTAGAGGTTCTGCATAATATCGAGACGAGACGCCTGACAGCGCATTATGGTGCGATGCACACAGCGATTATCGCACTGCACAAATTCCATGGTTCAATCCTCCATCGGTCGCCGTGACAGGCTGACCACACCGGAGATGATCCATGCGTACGATGCAGCTTCTTTCCCTCGTCGCTCTCGCGTCTGTCGCTGTGGCGAACTCCGCCGTGGCTGATGAGAGCATTCATCTGACCCCGCCGCTGTTCCGCGAACAGGCTCGCGCCACTGCTTCGGTCCGTCCGGCGTCCGAGCTTACGACCACGCCTCACATCACGGTTGCTGCGCCCGCCAACCGCAAGATCGTGGCCGACGCCACAGCAGCGTCCGCTCGCTGAGTTATGTCAGAGGGGACTGTCTGGCGGAGCTGACGCCGACGGCCCCTCTGCGCTGGATCACCAGTCTCCAAGCCACACACTTCGTCTTGAAGGTGCTGGCACGACTGGCAGTTCAGGGCAGCAATGCGCGACCGGCGGCTCGTCCACCTGCGGCTTGCAGTGCGGCGCGAGCATCTCGAACTTCGTCGCCTAGGCTCGCCGCGTAGATCTTGTACGGGGCGAACGCGACCAGCGCGTGTAAGAAGTCCGATGCAGTGTAGCGATTAGCTTCTGCCTCTCGCTCTGCAAAGACGTGCTACGAGTTTCGATCGATGGCGACGAAGAGGTAGAGCTCGCCTCCTTCTGTCCTGACCTCGGCAATATCGACGCGCAGGTAGCCGATGGCGTATTCGGTTAAGCGCTTCTTCTCGGGCTTGTCGCCATCCATCTCCGGCAGCCGGCTCAGGCAGCCGCGCAGCGACGAACAGGTCAGGTGCGGGATGGTGGGCTGCAGGCAGTAGAGGCCGTCGTCCAGCGCTAGCACCGTGTGCCGCCGGATAGCGACGATGACCGTCTCTCCTCCGGTGTCTTCAACGTCGAGCGGGGCTCCTTCGGCCCATGGCGGCATCGGCCGTCGTCTCTTGATCGCACCACTTCTACACGGCGCTCGGACCGACGCCGTCGTGCTTGGCAGCCGCCCTCACGCTGTCTTGACGTCGCTGTATCGCGCAACGGACTGCGTCAGTCGTCGTGGCGCTGCTGCAGAGAACCGCGCCCACGGCGCATTTCGCGCAGCACGGTGGCCAACCGTATCACCACATCGCGAACCAGACACCTAGACCCATGCCGGTCACGCTTGATGGGGCTACGGACGCATGCACCCTATTTTGGTGAATAGCTTCACAGACCGCGTATCGGAGGGCGCCCCCTCGGCTCCCAACCGAAATTCGTAAGCCAAAGGCGGTTATCCGATCTGCCTCAGCATGACCTCAATGCAAATATTGGGGGTTTGGCGCGTTGAGATGGGCCCTGATCGTCACTTCCAAGACGGTGAGCTTCAGGCGCAGTTGAAGAATTGTCGGCGCGACCAAGTCTGGATCAACGCCATCGATCGCCACCTCATGAAGCTCGGTGAGCAATCGATAGATCTCGACCAAATCGTCATCGGATATCAGGTGAAAACCGTCCCGCCTCAGCGCATTATGCGCCCGCACCAGCGCAAGCACCCGTTCAACGAGAAGGTCCAAATCGGCGAAAACGATAAGTGTCTCTGTTGCTTTTTTGAGATCCATAATTCCACGGCTGGCGACGCATTTCTGCGAGGCTCAACCGTCGTCAACGCGGGTCACGAAGAGTTATGGAAGGCCGCAGACGCCGCTATATCTGGGTTTAGGATGCATCAATCTATAAAATCAACACAAAGTCGTCTGTGCGATGACGCACTTCAGTTAAATATGGCAAATACAAACCCAAATCAACTATTGATCAGAAGCCGTATTCAATCAAATATAAGACGATGACTTTATTTAGCTTGGTCTGACCAGATTTTAAAACACACACGCCATTCTCCACTACGCATTTATCGAACTGCCCCCCCGAGTCGTTCGAACCCGTCGAGCGCTCACGACTGCACGTCCTGCCGACGAGAGAGCGCGACCAGCGATCCCCGCACTCGATCAGAGCCTCACGCCGGCGAGAGCCCGCGTTCGTCGTGTTCGACTTGGACGGCACCTTGGCCCTCACCGAGCACCGGGCGCAGGTCCTGATTGTCCCGGCAAGGAGAAGGACTGGCGCGGCTCTTACGCGGCTTGCGACCGGGACGAGCCCGCACCCGATGGTTCGCACGCTGCTGGCGCTCCACAACACCAGCGCCGACGTCGAGATTGGGTCGGGCCGATCCGACGAGGTGAAGGACACGACGACGACTTGGCTTGCTGATCATGGATTGGAACACATCCCGATTCGAACGCGCCCGCGGGCGACCGCCGGCCCTGCTGTTCGAGGATCGCGCATCCATGGTGGCCCAGTCGACGTCGGGGTCGACCGGCAACGAGATCGCCGAGCACGATCTCAGCCAAGAACCCGAACGGCTCGCCGACATGCCGCCGCCCGGCGCTAGTCCCTGGTCACCAGCGAAGGCTCCGGCCCCCTTGGCGGCGCCTGCACTTCAGCCGCACGTACTGCGAACTGGCGCGTGCCTCCGGCTGCCCGGACGGCATCTGGAACATGGACAGCAGGGCAGGGTCGATCAGTGAGGCTTGCGAGGCTGGGGCGGTGCCGGACAACGTGATGAGCACCGCGACGCCCACGCCGATATCGACAACGATGCTCTAAAACCGCGGATCGATGGTTCCGTCGGGCCGCGCGGCCGAGCTACGAACGGCGCGGCGAGAAGCTCGGCGTCTAAAAACGGCCGAGGAACAACGGCGGCAACACGCCTCTGCCGTAGACCCGCTATGTGCTTGAAAGATTTGGCTCCCCGAGCAGGACTCGAACCTGCGACAAAGCGATTAACAGTCGCTTGCTCTACCAACTGAGCTATCGGGGATCACCGGGCCGCCTCAGCGGCGGTGGCGGGTCATTAGCCTTCGCCGGTTTCGGACGCAAGGGTCCTATCACCGCTTTTTGCGCCTTCTGAGCCGACGACGCACTTTTTCCACCGGGTCGCGGTGCGGCGGCGGCGTTTGTGTCGATCGAGCGACAAGACCGTTGCCGAGCGGGTCAAGCCTCTGCTAGAGACGCCTCGCTCCGGACCGGCCGCTCGGCCCGGAGTGTCGCGCATTCGCGACGAGGCCTCGTGGCGGAGTGGTTACGCAGAGGACTGCAAATCCTTGCACCCCGGTTCGATTCCGGGCGAGGCCTCCAAACTTTCCGATACCCCTGACAATCTGCTCGTTTCTGGCCATGCAAGGCGCTCGTGCGAGCCTTGCAATTCTGGGAACGATCCACGACAACCCGACCCGCTCGGGCCGGCGCCGCTCGACGGGCGGGCGGGGAAACGGTCTGGCGCGGCGGCGAGGGATGGACGGCTCATGCTCGATTATGCTCAGGCGCGGCGCCTCATGGTCGATTGTCAGCTCCGGACCTTCGATGTGAACAACGTCGCGGTGCTCGATGCCTTCGACACCGTACCCCGCGAACGCTTCGTCCCGCCGGGCCGCGAGGATTTCGCCTATATCGACCAGACGCTGACCTTCGATACGGGCGCGGACGGGATTCGCGCGATGCCGGCCCCGATGCTGCTGGCGCGCCTGATTCAGGCACTCAAGATCCGTCCGGGCACCCGCGCCCTCGATGTCGGCACCGGCTACGGCTACGGCGCGGCCGTCCTCCGGCAGCTCGGCGCCGAGGTCGTCGCCCTGGAATCCGACCCGGATCTCATCGGCGCCGCCCGCGAGCGCCTCGGCGACACCGTCAACCTCGTCCAGGGCGCCTTGACCGCTCCGGCCAAGGGTGGGCCTTTCGACGCCATCCTCGTCGAGGGACGGGTCGAAGTCCGGCCGCAGGCCCTGCTCGATCAATTGCGTGACGACGGGCGCCTGGTTTGCGTGCTCGGTCCGCACCGCAACGCCAAGGCGACCCTGTTCGTGCGGGCGGGCGATGCCTTCGGGGCCCGCCCGCTTTTCGATGCCTCGCTGCCGGCCCTGAAGAGCTTCGCGACCGAACCCGGCTTCGCGTTCTAAGCGCGCTCATAGAGCCGTATCCGACCTGATTGCATCCGGTTGGCGTCTCTCGGTCTTTATTTCAAAGCGCTCCCGACCGCCCCCGTCTTCCCTCCGGACACGGCGGCACAGCGAACGCTTTGTGAGTGGCACCGAGGCTACGCCGGGGCCGTCGTCAGGCCCCTGGAACCCACGCAATCCGTGCGCGTCGCGCCCGGCCGACGCACCGAATCCATTCCATCTCAGGCCGACTGCCGCGCCGGGTACGGCGACCGCCGAAAACTGCGCGAAAGCACGCGCGCGGGCCGGCACACGGCCATGAGGGATTAGTCCGCTGGGGTGTCGCTTTTTTGAGGCACCCGCCCGCAATCCGACGACGCGGTGCGGTAAGCCCTGTCGTCGGTAGCGCAAGCTCGGCTACTCTCGGGCACGAGGCGGGCTAGCCATTCCATCGCATGGATGTGCATGCGGCATCCCTGCCGCGACCCTCACGGTGCGGGTCGTCCTGCAGATGTCCTCCGGGGCATTTGCTGAGGCGACGCACCGGAGCGGACACGGCAGTGCGGCGGGACGGCATATCGAGAAACCGCAAGGGCTGATCGACGTGAAAGAACGGAACCCTGCGGCGCGGTCCGCGCTTCGGCTGGCTGGCGCCGTCGTCTCGGCACTGGCTGTCGCAAGTCCGGCGGCTGCCGAGACCCTCGAGAGCGCGTTGTCCCGCGCCTATCAGGCCAACCCGGCGCTGAACGCGGCGCGGGCGAACCTGCGCGCGACCGACGAGGATGTGAATCGCTTCCAGGCCGGCTACCGACCGAACGCCGCGCTTTCGGCCGACATCGGCATCCAGCAATTCCAGGGTAAGATCGGCGGCGTCGGCGCCAGCGGGCCGATCAATCTCACGACCCGCCCGGGCGGCGCGGGCCTGACCATCAACCAGAACGTCTTTGACGGCTTTCAGACCGACAACCGGGTGCGCGCGGCCGAATCGACCGTGCTCAGCACGCGGGAAGGCCTGCGCCAGACCGAGATGAACACGCTGTTCAATGCCGCTCAGGCCTACATGAACGTCCTGAGCGACACGGCGACGTTGGAGCTTCAGCGCAACAACGTCGAGGTGCTCGAAGAGCAGCTTCGTCAGACTCGCGACCGCTTCAATGTCGGCGAGGTGACCCGCACCGACGTCGCCCAGGCCGAAGCACGCCTCGCCGGCGCGCGCTCGCAGGTGAGCGCGGCGGAGGCGGCCCTGCGTGCCTCGATCGGTATCTTCCGCCAGATCGTCGGCGTCGAACCGCGCCAGCTCGCCCCCGGGCGCCCGCTCGACCGCTACGTGCCGGCCTCGCTCGATCAGGCGATTCTCATCGGCCTGAAGGAGCATCCGCAGATCCTCGCCTCGCTGCACGCCGTGGACGTGGCGGAGCTGCAGGTGAAGGTGAACGAAGGCGCGCTCTATCCGCAGGCGCAGATCACCGGAGCGGTGCAGCAGCGGTACGATCAGCAGTTCCCCGGCGACAACGGCGTCACCGCCTCCATCGTCGGACGGGTCAACATTCCGCTCTATCAGGGTGGCGCCGAATACGCCGCGATCCGGCAGGCCAAGGAGAATGTCGGGCGCGCCCGCCTCGTCGCCGACCAGGACCGCGACACCATCCGCGCCTCGATCGTGCGGACCTGGGGCAATCTCGAAGCCTCGAAGGCGCAGGTGATCGCCTCGCAGGCGCAGGTTCAGGCCAACGAGGTGGCGCTGAACGGCGTGCGTGAGGAGGCTCGCGTCGGCCAGCGCACCACCCTCGACGTGCTGAACGCGCAGCAGGAACTGCTCTCCGCGCGCGTCGCCCTGATCCGCGCCCAGCGCGACCGCGTGGTGAACTCCTACGATGTCGTCCAGGCCGTCGGCCGGCTCACCGTCCGCTTCACCAGCCTGCCGGTCACCCCGTACAGCGCCCGCGAACATCTCGATCAGGTGCGCGATCTCTGGTTCGGCCTGCGCACCCCCGACGGGCGCTGACAGCCTCGCCGCGGACGACGTTTTCCTGTTGGCCGGCGGCGGACCATGGTTGATGCCGGGCAAGGCGATGCAATAGTTCGTTAACCAAGTCATCGTCTTGTCAATCGTCACCGAGTATCGTCCCGATGAGCGCAGCGAGCCCTAAGGTTCAGGACAAGACGCAGGAGCCCTCCATGGAGGAGATCCTGGCTTCGATCCGCCGCATCATTGCCGACGACCAAGCTCCCAAGACCGTCGAGGCCGAAGCGCCGCCCGCGCCGGCCCCCGCGCTGCCGCCGGACGACGACGTGCTCGATCTCGCCGAAGTGGCAGAGCCGGTGCGCAAGCCCGAGCCGGTTGCCTTCGACATCCCCGAAATCGATTTCCGCATGCCGGATTTCGACCCGGAACCGGAGCCCGATTTCGAGCCCCCGGCGGCAGCCAAGCCGGATCCCTTCGACTTTGCCCCCGAGCCGCCGCCCGCCCCGAGAGTGACCGATCGGGTCCGCGCGGCGGTCGAGGAAGAGGTGACGGAACGGCTCGTCTCGTCCAGCACCGGCGAGAGTGTCGGTCAGAACTTCCAGCTCCTCGCCCACACGGTGCTGTCGCAGAACGCCCGCACGCTCGAGGATCTCGTCAAGGACATGCTGCGGCCGATGCTGAAGAGCTGGCTCGACGAGAACCTTCCGCACATGGTCGAGCGGCTGGTGCGCATCGAGATCGAGCGGGTCGCCCGCGGGCGGTGAGCCGTTCGGCCCTCGATCACGGGGTGATTGCACCGCAGCACCTGCAGAGCCGTCGATCGAAGTCGCTTGGGCGGCTTCGCGGCGCGAAGAGCGCCGCGCGGAGCGGGCTTTTCGGGGCATGAGCCCCGGAAAGCATCGAGCGGAGCGGCAGCCTGAGGCCGCGGAGGCGGCCGCCGGCGCTTGAGGCTAGAAGAAAACCAGGGTGATCGCTTCAAGCGATTGCCCGCGGCACTGACGGGCCGACGGTTGACGACGGCCCCGCGGCGGGCCGATAGCGGCGGCGACATCTTTTAGAACGCCGCCTCGAAAAGCCCGCCCCGCCCATGATGGATAAGACCTTCGACCCCGCCGCCGTCGAGGCGCGCGTCTCCGCGGCCTGGGAAGAGGGCCAGGCCTTCCGCGCCGGCCGCCCCGAGCGGGCCGGCGCCGAGCCCTTCAGCATCGTAATCCCGCCGCCGAACGTGACGGGCTCGCTGCACATGGGCCACGCGCTCAACAACACGATCCAGGACATCCTCGTCCGCTTCGAGCGGATGCGGGGCAGGGACGTGCTGTGGCAGCCGGGCACGGACCACGCCGGCATCGCCACGCAGATGGTGGTCGAGCGCAAGCTGATGGAGACGCAGCAGCCGGGCCGCCGCGAGTTGGGACGCGAGGAATTCCTGCGCCGGGTCTGGGCCTGGAAGGAGGAATCCGGCGGCACGATCATCGGCCAGCTCAAGCGGCTCGGCGCTTCCTGTGACTGGTCGCGGGAGCGCTTCACCATGGATGAGGGCTTGAGCCGCGCCGTGCTCAAGACCTTCGTCGATCTGCACGCGCAGGGGCTGATCTACCGCGACAAGCGCCTCGTGAACTGGGACCCGAAGTTCCAGACCGCGATCTCGGACCTCGAAGTGCAGCAGATCGAGGTGAAGGGCCATCTCTGGCACTTCGACTACCCCGTCGTGGACGAGGCCGGCACGCCGACGGGCGCGATCATCACCGTGGCGACGACGCGTCCCGAGACGATGCTCGGCGATACGGCCGTCGCCGTCCATCCGGATGACGAGCGCTACCGCGACCTTGTCGGAAAACGCGTCCGCCTTCCGCTGGTCAACCGGCTGATCCCGATCGTCGCCGACGCCTATTCCGATCCGGAGAAGGGCACCGGCGCGGTCAAGATCACCCCGGCCCACGACTTCAACGACTTCGAGGTCGGGCGCCGCAACGGTTGCCGCCCGATCAACGTCCTCGATGCCGAGGCGCGGATCCAGATCGCCGGCAACGCCGATTTCCTCGACGGCGCCGAGCCGGAGGAAGCCGCGCTGGCGCTCGACGGCCTCGACCGGTTCGAGGCCCGCAAGCGCGTCGTCTCTCTGATGGAGGAGCGCGGCCTGCTGCGTCTGGTCGAGCCCAACACCCATGCGGTGCCGCATGGCGACCGTTCGGGCGTGGTGATCGAGCCGTACCTGACCGACCAGTGGTACGTGAACGTCAAGCCGCTGGCCGAGCGCGCCCTCCAGGCGGTGCGCGACGGGCAGACTCGCTTCGTCCCGGACAACTACGAAAAGATCTTCTTCCAGTGGCTGGAGAACATCGAGCCGTGGTGCGTGTCGCGCCAGCTCTGGTGGGGCCACCAGATCCCGGTCTGGTACGATGCGGAGGGTGGCATATTCGTCGCCGAGAGCGAGGCGGACGCGGTCGCGCAGGCGAAGGCCAAGCACGGCCGTGAGGTCGCGCTGACCCGCGATCCCGACGTGCTCGACACGTGGTTCTCCTCCGCGCTCTGGCCGTTCTCGACGCTCGGCTGGCCGGACAAGACGCCGGAACTGGCCCGCTTCTACCCCACCAACACCCTGGTCACGGGCAAGGACATCATCTTCTTCTGGGTCGCCCGGATGATGATGATGGGCCTGCACCTCACCGATCAGGCGCCGTTCGAGACCGTCTACCTGCACACCCTCGTCCGCGACGAGAAGGGTGCGAAGATGTCGAAGTCGAAGGGCAACGTGGTCGATCCGGTCGATCTGATCGACCGTTTCGGCGCCGACGCGCTGCGCTTCACGCTGGCCGCGCTCGCCGCCCCCGGCCGCGACATCAAGCTCGGGCCGCAGCGGGTCGAGGGCTACCGCAACTTCGCGACCAAGCTCTGGAACGCGGCGCGCTTTGCCGAGATGAACGGCTGCGAACTGAAGGCCGATTTCCGGCCCGAGGCCGTGCGCGAGACGCTCAACGCCTGGGCGCTCACCGAGGCCGCCAAGGCGGTGGCGGAGGTGGCGCAGGGCATCACGGTCTACCGCTTCAACGATGCGGCGGCCGCGGCGTACCGCTTCGTCTGGAACGTGTTCTGCGACTGGTATCTCGAACTCGCCAAGCCCGTGCTTCAGGGCGAGGGCGTCGATCCGGCGGCACGCGCCGAGACGCAGGCGACGGTCGCCTTCCTGATCGACCAGATCGCCAAGCTGCTGCACCCGTTCATGCCCTTCCTCACGGAGGAGCTGTGGGCGATCAAGGGGCAGGTGCTGCCGACACCGCGCGGCCTGCTCGCGCTCGAATCCTGGCCCGAGCTCTCGGCCTATACGAACAAGCAAGCCGAGGAAGAGATCGGCTGGCTGGTCGATCTGATCTCCGAGGTCCGCTCGGCCCGCTCCGAGACCAACGTGCCCGCCGGCGCCCAGGTGCCGCTGGTGCTGGTGGGCGCCGATGAGGGCGTCCGTGCTCGGGTCGAGCGTTGGAGCGAGACGCTGACCCGCCTCGCCCGCCTCTCCGAGATCGGTTTTGCCGACGCCGCGCCGAAGAACGCCGTCCAGCTCCTCGTGCGGGGCAGCGTGGCCGCACTTCCGCTCGAGGGCATCGTCGATCTGGCGGCCGAGGTCGCGCGGCTGAAGAAGGAGGCGGGCAAGGCGCGGGCTGAGATCGGCAAGATCGACGGCAAGCTCGGCAACGCCGACTTCCTCGCCCGCGCGCCCGAAGAGGTGGTGGACGAGCAGCGCGAGCGCCGCGACGCGGAGGCGGCCCGGCTCGTCAAGATCGAGGAAGCGTTGGTCCGGCTCAGCGAGGCATGAGAAAGCTGCGGCGGCTCGGTCTGGCCTTTGCCGGACTGGCTTTGGCCGGGCTGGCCGCCGCGCTTCTCGCGCTCACGCTCTGGACGGCCCGCTCCGGCGACCCGAGCCTCTACCCGCCGGCCGAGCCGGATACGCAGACGGTGCTCCTCGTCAGCCACGGCTGGCATTCCGGTCTCGTCCTGCCGCGCGACAGCCTAACGGGGGAGGGGGCGGGCACCGCCCTACGCAATCTCGCCACGCGCTTTCGCGCCTACGACGCCCTGGAATTCGGCTGGGGCGAGGCGCGCTTCTACCGGGCGACGCCGACACTCGCCGCCTTCGACTGGCGGCTGGCCCTCTCGGCGCTGTTCACACCCGGTGGAAGCGACGGCGTGATCCAGGTTGTCGGCCTCGCACGCCCCGCCCGCGCGAGCTTCCCGCAGGCCGACATCGTCCCGGTCCCGCTCTCGCGCAAAGGCTTGGCCCGGCTCCTCGCGCGGTTGGAGGCGAGCTTCCGGCTCACCGATGGCCAGCCGGCCGCTCTTGGCCCAGGGCTCTACGGCCCGAGCCTGTTCTACGAGGCGCATGGGCGTTTCTCGTACAGCAATGTCTGCAACCACTGGGCGGCGGGGCTCCTCCATGCAGCGGGGCTGCCGATCACGCCGGTGCTCGACACCCATCCGTCGGGCCTGCTTGCCGACCTGCGCTGGCGCTCGGGCCTGACGGCCTCGGCGCCCGAGGAGGCGGACCTGTCCAAACCGTAATCTTCGCGCCATCCGGCGGTCAGGCTCGGGCCTCTAGGAGTCTCCTCACGGATCGCCGCCCCGACGTTCAACGGAAGGGCAGCTGACCGGCCCATTTCCCGTCGGAGACCTCCATGACCATGACTGTCCGCCGCCGCGCCTTCGCCTCCGTCGCCGCAGCCGCCCTCGTCGCGGGCGGCGCGGCCGGGTTCGGCCTGACCGAGCCCATGACCCAGGCCTATGCCCAGGCCCTGCCGAAGACCCCGATCGAGGCGCCTGAGCACCCGCCGGGCTCGTTTGCCAACGTCGTCGACAAGGTGAAGCCGGGCGTCGTCGCCGTGAAGGTGAAGCTCGACAACAGCGCCGACGATGACGACGACAGCGCGGGCGGCCCCAACCTGCAGCAGGTGCCGCCGCAACTGCGCGAGTTCTTCAAGCGCTTCGGCCAGGGCGGTCCGGGTGGTCAGGGCGGGCGCGGCATGCCGCAGCGTGGCGAGCGCGGCGCGGTCGGCTCGGGCTTCATCATCTCGGCGGACGGCTACGTCGTCACCAACAACCACGTCGTCGACAAAGCCAAGACCGTGCAGGTCACGCTCGACGACAACCGCACCCTTGATGCCAAGGTGATCGGCAAGGATCCGAAGACCGACATCGCGCTGCTCAAGATCACCGAGAGCGGCAGTTACCCCTATGTCCAGTTCGGCAAGGGCGCCCCGCGCGTCGGCGATTGGGTCGTCGCCATCGGCAACCCATTCGGTCTCGGCGGTACGGTGACGGCGGGCATCGTCTCGGCCCGCGGCCGTGACATCGGCGCCGGCCCCTACGACGACTTCCTGCAGATCGACGCGCCGATCAACAAGGGCAATTCCGGCGGCCCGACCTTCAACGTCAACGGTGAGGTCGTGGGCGTGAACACGGCGATCGCCTCGCCGTCCGGCGGCTCGGTCGGCCTCGCCTTCGCGATCCCCGCCGAGACGGTGCAGACGGTGGTCGATCAGCTCCGCACCGACGGCAAGGTGGTCCGCGGTTATCTCGGGGTGCAGGTCCAGCCGGTGACCAAGGACATCGCCGACGGGCTCGGCCTCGACAAGGCCAAGGGCGCTCTGGTCGATCACGCCGAGAACGGCACGCCCGCGGCCAAGGCCGGTCTGAAGTCGGGTGACGTGATCGAGTCGGTCAACGGCGCCCCGGTCAACGATGCCCGCGACCTCTCGCGCCGCATCGCCGGCCTCAAGCCCGGCACCGAGGTGAAGCTCGCCTATCTGCGGGGCGGCAAGAGCGACGTCGCGACGGTCGAACTCGGCACGCAGCCGACCGACGCCAAGGTCGCGAGCCGCAGTGATAGCTCGTCTGGTGGCCAAGCGCGCCTCGGACTCAGCCTGGCCCCTGCCAGCGAGATCGGCCTCGGCGACGAGGGCGTGGCGGTGATGGATGTCGATCCCGACGGTCCGGCCGCGGCCAAGGGCATCGCCCAGGGTGACGTGATCCTGGATGTCGCCGGCACCAGCGTCTCGAAGCCTTCCGACGTCCAGGCGCAGATTCGCGCCGCAGAATCGAACGGCCGCAAGGCGGTGCTGATGCGGGTGAAGAGCGCCAAGGGCCAGACTCGCTTCGTCGCCGTAGCTCTCGGCAAGAAGGAGGGCTGATCCCCTCGGACATCCCGGCGGGGCCGCCTCCGGCCCCGCCGACCGCCCTGCATCTCATCCCGACTTCGCGCCCGCTCCCAGAGCGGGCGTTTTTTCGTTCGGTCTCGACGCTCTGCGACCCGCAGACGGCGCCTCACCAAGCGGCCGCAACCGCGCGGTCCGCCGCACCCGGTTTTGCATCAAGCGTCGCACGAGTTCGAAGGAGGCGGCACGACCCGCCTGAACGCTCTCTCAGGTTACTTGAACATCCTCAGGTCAACTGTCTGGTTTTTATGCATAACTGCCGACTTATGAGGCTCCGACCATCGTAAGTTAAGATCCCGGAAAGGCGTCATTCGGCACAACGAGACAACATTTGTTCGCTCGATGGCAGTCTGATGAAAACCGGTATTCGCACGCGTCTCTACGGCGGATTTTCAGCATTGGTCGCCTTGTCCTGCGGTATGGGAGCGTTCTCCTACACGCAGCTCGACAGTCTCGACGAGATGTTCCGTGCGCGGGCTCAGCTCGAATCCGCAGCCCGGACCCTCTACACCATCAATGGTCTATCCGACCGGTTGATCGGTCAGGCTGCCCAGTACAGGTTGACCCAGGCGCCGGACTACACGACCGGGATGTTCGCGTCGTTGGACTCGATCCGGCAGGGCTCCGAGAAGCTCATCGAGAGCACACCGAGCGCGGAGCGGCGCGCGGCCTATGAGCGGCTTCGGGATCAGTCCACCGATCTCGGCAAGGCGCTGCCGAAGCTGGTCGAGCTCGGCGCGCAGATCCGCGAGAACCGGGCCGGCGTCTACGCCAACGGCGACGACCTGACCAAGGCTTCCGGCGCCCTCGTCGCCCAGTTGCGGGCCACGGGCCAGGATGCGGTGATCGCTCAGGCCGTGGAGGTCGAGCGCACGCTGCTTCTGTTCCGCATCATGAACTGGCGCTTCCTTGCCACCAAGGACCCGAAGGGCCGTGCCCTCTCGGCCAACGCCTTCGGCAACGCCGAGGCGGCCCTGGCGAAACTGAAGGGTCTCGATCTCGCCGCCGCCGACCAAGAGACGGCAAAGCTCGTCGGCGAGACCCTGAACCGGCTTAACAAGAGCATCGTCGCCGCCTCCCAGGCCATCGTCGAGAGCGAGGCGTTCTTCGAGGAGACGCTGAAGCCGAGGGTGGACGGCATCAACGCGACGGGCCTGTCGGTGCGCAGCAAGCTCGAGACGGCGCTTCAGGACGGGGTCGAGCAGAGCAACGCCCTGATGACGCGGGCGAAGACCGTCCAGCTCATCCTGCTCGGCCTGATCCTGGCCACGGGTGCCGCCCTGGCCTTCCTGATTGCCCGCAGCCTGATCCGCCCGATCTCAGGGATGACCGCCGCGATGAGCCGCCTCGCCGCGGGCGAGACGGCCATCGAGGTGCCGTCTCGGGACGCGGTGGACGAGATGGGTCGGATGGCCGAGGCCGTCGAGGTGTTCCGGCAGAACGCCGTGGCCCGCATCGAACTCGAGGCGGAGCGGGTGGCACAACAATCCGCTCGCCAGCGCCGGGCCGATCGTGTCGATGGGCTGGTGCGCGGTTTCGAGGAAAAGATCGCCGCCTCCATCGCCATCGTGACCTCGGCGGCGACCGAACTGGACAGCACCGCCCGGTCGATGACGCAGGTCGCCGACAACACCAACGGGCAGGCGGTCACCTCCAGCGCCGCGGCCGAGGAAGCCACCGTCAACGTGCAGACGGTCGCCGCAGCGGCCGAGGAGATGGTCGCCTCGCTCAGCGAGATCGAGCGGCGCGTTCAGCAATCCAACGACGTGGCGGGTCATGCCAGCCACGAGGCCCGGACGACCACCGATTCGATGAGCCATCTCAGCCGCGCGGCCGAGAAGATCGGCGAGGCGGTGACGATGATCTCCGGGCTCGCGAGCCAGACGAACCTGCTCGCCCTCAACGCCACCATCGAGGCGGCGCGGGCCGGCGAGGCGGGCCGCGGCTTCGCCGTCGTCGCCACCGAGGTCAAGGAACTCGCGGCGCAAACCGCCCGCACCACGGAGGCGATCTCCGATCAGGTCAGCGCGATCCAGACCGCCTCGACCCAGGCACTCGGTGCGATCCAGCAGATTGGCCGGACCATCGTCTCGGTCAACGACATCACCGCCTCGATCGCGGCAACCGTCGTACAGCAGACCGCCGCGACCAACGAGATTGCCCGCAACGCCTCCGAGGCAGCCCGCGGCACCCAGGACGTGTCGATGAGCGTCGCGCAGGTACAGGCGCTGTCGAGCGAGACCGGATCGGCCGCGCAGCAGGTGATGATGGCCTCGTCCGAACTCTCGACGCAGTCCGAAAACGTGCGGCGTGAGGTCGAGGACTTCCTCGCTGCAATCCGGGCCGCCTGACGGCCCCACCGAGCGGACGGATTAGCGGTCCACCCGTCAGCGTCTACCAACGGCCGGCTCCGCCACGGGGCCGAACGTTGCCACATGAGACGCACGGACCCTGAGACCGGTGCCGCCCGCTCCCGTCACGGCCTTTTCGATCGGCTCGCCCTCGCGGCGGGCCGAGCGGCGTTGGGGCTCGGCCCGAGGGAGGCGATGATCCGGAGCGTCGCGCTGGCCCTGACCGCCTGCGCCGCCCTACCGGCCATCGCCCGGGCCGATCCGCTTGCGGCGGAGAACCCGCGCATCCCCGAACCGATGGTGTTCGACCTGCTGCGTCCGCTCGGGGCACGGGCGGGGGAGCGCGAGGTCAACGTCCTGGCGGTCCGGCCGCTGGACCGGGGACCGACGGACTGGGCCCCCGAACTCGAATACGCCTACGCCGACGGCCAGTCGTTCGAGCTGGAGCTTCCGTTCGAGGACGGGCGCCTGACGCAGGTCAAGTTCGCCCTCCAGGGCACCTTCGGCACGGGGGCGGGCGGGCGCTGGATCCACGGCTGGCAGTATCTCGGCCAAGTCGAGCGCGGCAGCGCGACGTTCCGCAATTCGCTGCTCTACATCTCCGGATACCGCTTCGACGCGCACTGGAGCATGCTGAGCATGGCCGGGCTGCGGCAGGTCGGCCTGCGCCGGCTCGGACCGACCGCGCTGCTCCTCAACCATTCCGTCTTCTACGACTTCGATCCGGAGACGGTGCTGGGGCTCGAAGTCAACCTGAGGCAGGACATCGCCGGGGACGACCGCACCCGCGCCCTCGTCATTCCCCAGATCCACCGCCGGCTCTCGGAACTGACGAGCCTCCAGGCCGGCCTCGGTGTCGAGTTCCGAACGGACCGTGACGCCGGGCTCGTCGCGGCTCTGCGGCTGATCCGCGAGTTCTGAAGCGCCCTGCGCCGCCAACGGACCCGGCAGCGGCCTTTCGGGTTCTCCCGTCAGCGCGAAGGCTGCGAGAGGAACACGGGCATGGCGAGCGTCGAAGCATCGGGCACCTTCGCGATCGGCGGGGATCTCACCGTTCACCGACTCGGGTTCGGCGCCATGCGCATCACCGGGCCCGGCATCTGGGGCGACCCGCCCGACCGGGAGAAGGCGAAGGCGACCCTGCGGGCGGTGCCCGGCCTCGGGATCGACCTGATCGACACCGCCGACAGCTATGGCCCCTTCGTCAGCGAGGATCTGATCCGCGAGACGCTTTACCCCTACGAGGGGCTCGTCATCGCCACCAAGGGCGGCCTGACGCGGCACGGGCCCGATATCTGGCAGCCGGTCGGCAATCCCGATTACCTGCGCCAATGCGTGCTGATGAGCCTGCGGCGGCTCGGTCTTGAGCGGATCGACCTGTGGCAGCTCCATCGAATCGGCCCGGACTGCCCCCGCGAGGTGCAGTTCGAGGCGATCGCCCGGATGCGGGAGGAGGGGTTGATCCGCCATGTCGGCCTGTCCGAGGTTTCGGTCGAGGACATCGAGGCCGCCCAAAAATTCTTCCCCGTGGCGAGCGTGCAGAACCGCTACAATCTCGTCGATCGTACCAGCGAGGCGGTGCTGACGCATTGCGAGCGGCACGGCATCGGCTTCATCCCGTGGGCGCCCCTCGACAAGGGATCGCTGGCCGGCCCCGGTTCGGCCCTGGAATCGATCGCCGGGCGTCTCGGCGCGAGCGGCAGCGCGGTCGCCCTCGCATGGCTGTTGAAGCGATCGCCGGTGATGCTGCCGATCCCCGGCACAGGCGATCCCCGCCACCTCGCCGAGAATGCTGCGGGCGCAACCCTCACCCTGAGCGAAGAGGATTTCGCCGTTCTCGACCGGGCGGGACACGAGGCATGGCAGGGCGCCGGCGCGTGACATCCGGCAGGTGCTGGCGCGCACCTTGCAATCCGATAGCAACGGAACGGGATAGGGCCTGAGCCTTTCCGTTCCGGGCACCGACATGGTGCCGGACAGGAAGGATCGACATGTCGTCAGCCGGCCACCACGCACGCTCCGGTCTCCTCGGTGGCCTGGTCGCTGGGTTGACGATCGCCGGTCTCGCCGCCCTGCCGGCGGAGGCGCGCACGAGCTGGGTCTCCGGCACCTACGTCTACGCCGATCTCTGCACGATGCCGGCGGACGGCGCGCAGGCCGGCCGGCGCATCACGCTCAAGCGCTGGCCCAAGGGCGACAACCTCGTCTACGAGGGGGCGGGCCTGCCTGCCCCGATCGAGACCGCGGTGTCGATCGACGACAGCACGAAGGATGTCGCCTTCCATGTCGAGACGAGCGCCGGTCTCGTCAGCTTCCGCGGCACGGCCGGATCCGACGCGCTTGTCGGCACGCTGAACGGTGCCGACGGCGCGCAGCCGTTGCGTCTGAAGCGCGTCCTGCGCGCCCGCGCTCAGGAGACCTGCCCCGGCGAGACCACCGGCTCGATCAACTGAGCCCCGGCCCCCACCCCCACGTCCGAATCCGAACGCGCCTCGACCGGCAGCGGAGTCCCCGCTTGTCTCCTCCCGCCATTGACGCCGCGAGACACTGGCGCAAGTGAGACGCCGGGGCGGACACGAAGGCGACCACCATGGGCGGGACGAAGCGCAGCTACCGGATCGCGGTGATCCCCGGCGACGGCATCGGCAAGGAAGTCATGCCGGAGGGCGTTCGGGTTCTGGAGCGGGCCGCCGCCCGCCACGGCTTCGAGATCGTGCAGGACTGGTTCGATTTCGCGAGCTGCGACTACTACGAGGCGCACGGGCGGATGATGCCCGAGGACTGGAAGGCGCAGATCGGCTCCCACGACGCGATCTTCTTCGGCGCCGTCGGCATGCCCGAGCGCGTGCCCGATCACATCTCACTCTGGGGCTCGCTGATCCAGTTCCGGCGCGAGTTCGACCAATACGTCAACCTGCGCCCGGTCCGCTTGATGCCGGGCGTGCCCTCACCGCTGGCCGGCCGCAAGCCCGGCGATATCGACTTCTGGGTCGTCCGCGAGAACACCGAGGGCGAGTATTCCAACGCGGGCGGGCGGATGTTCGCCGGCACCGAGCGCGAGTTCGCGGTTCAGGAATCGGTGTTCACCCGCCACGGCGTCGATCGCGTGCTGAAGTTCGCCTTCGCGTTGGCGCAGAGTCGGCCCAAGCGTCACCTCACCTCGGCGACCAAATCGAACGGCATCTCGATCACCATGCCGTTCTGGGATGAGCGGGTGCGGGCCGTGGCCGAGGGCTACCCTGAGATCCGCTGGGACCAGTACCATATCGACATCCTGACCGCGCATTTCGTGCTGAACCCGGACCGGTTCGACGTGGTGGTCGCCTCGAACCTCTTCGGCGACATCCTCTCCGATCTCGGGCCCGCCTGCACCGGCACCATCGGCATCGCGCCCTCGGGCAACATCAATCCCGAGCGGCTCTATCCGTCCGTGTTCGAACCGGTGCACGGCTCGGCCCCCGACATCGCCGGACAGGGGATCGCCAACCCGATCGGCCAGATCTGGTCGGGGGCGATGATGCTGGAGCATCTCGGCGAGCGGGAGGCTGCCGCCGAGATCGTCGCCGGCATCGAGCGAGTGCTTTCGGAGCGGAGTTTGCGCACGCGCGATCTCGGCGGCACCGCCGACACGCAGGCCTGCGGCCGCGCGGTCGAACAGGCGCTGGGCTGAGGGGCCGGCCGCGATGAGACCCGTCGTCGTCACCGTCGCGATCACCGGCTCGGTCGCCCGCAAGTCCGACAACCCGACCGTGCCGATCACGCCCGCCGAGCAGATCGAATCGACCCACGCCGCCTACGAGGCCGGCGCGGCGCTCGCCCATATCCACGTCCGGGAAGACGACGAGAGGCCGTCGCTCGATCCCGAGCGCTTCGGACAGGTGCAGGAGGGCATCCGCCGGCATTGCCCGGACATGATCGTGCAGTTCTCGACGAGTGGGTCGGGCCCCGATCCGGTGGAGCGGGGCGCCTGCCTGATCCATCGGCCGGACATGGCCTCGCTGACCACCGGCTCGGTCAATTTCGGCGAGGGCGTCTACGAGAACCCGGCAGCCTCGTTCACGGCGCTCGGCCGGCGGATGCGGGAAGAGGGCGTACGCCCGGAGATCGAAGTGTTCGACCTCACTCACATCCACAACGCGCGCCGTCTCGTGGACGAGGGCGTGATCGGCGCCGAGCCCCATCTCCAGTTCGTCATGGGCATCCGCAACGCGCTGCCACCCGACCCGCACCTGCTCGACATCCTGCTGGCGGAGACCCGACGCCTGCTGCCGGGCGCGACCTGGGGCGCCTTCGGCATCGGCCGCTTCCAAAGCCCGGTGATGGGCTGGGCCGTGTCGCGGGGGGCGCAGGGCGTGCGCACGGGCCTGGAGGACAACGTGCGCCTCTCGAAGGAGCGGCTCGCCGATGGCAATGCCGACCTTGTCCGTCTGGCCGCCCGGATCTGCGCGGAGCACGGCGCCCGGCCGGCGACGCCGGCCGAGGCGCGGGCAATCCTGCGCCTCGGCTGAGCTCAAGGCACCGCCCCGAGCGGTGGCTCTCGGCGTTTCGAAAAAGACGATGCGCCAACACGAGGCGAGGGTGTCGTTCCGGATCAATGTCCGGAACGACACCCTCGCGCCGATCAGGCCAGAACCGGGCTCGTCTTGCGTCCCAGCGCCTCCTCCACGGTGCCGTCCCCGTCGAGATAGCCGTGGCGCTTCGGGTTCGGCATCACCAGTGAAGCGATGAACGAGATCGCCAGCATCACGGCGACGTACCAGAAGAAGCTGGTCTCCGCGCCGACATGCTTGAGCCAGAGCGCGACCGCCTCCGCCGTGCCGCCGAACAGTGAGTTGGCCACCGCGTAGGACAAGCCGACGCCGAGCGCCCGCACCTGGGTCGGGAACAGCTCCGCTTTCACGATGCCGCTGATGCCGGTGTAGAAGCTGATCACGACGAGCCCGGTCATGATGAGGCCGAAGGACAGGACGGGATCGGTGGTGGTGCCGATGGCCGTCATCAACGGCACGATCATCACCATGCCGAGGCCGCTGAACAGCAGCATGTTCGTCTTCCGGCCGATCCGGTCAGAGAGCCAGCCGAAGAAGGGCTGGATCGCCATGTAGGCGAACAGTGCCACCGTCGTAATCTGCGACGCAGTCACCTTGTCTATATGGGCGGTGTTGAAGAGGTATTTCGGCATGTAGGTCGTGAGGGTGTAGAACGACAGCGACCCGCCGGCCGTATAGGCCAGCACCACGGCGAAGGCCCGCCAGTGCTTGAGCAGACCGGAGAGTGTTCCGGCTTCCTTCGAATCCTTGTTCTCCGCGCTCATTGTCTCGGAGAGCGAGCGGCGCAGGAACAGGGCAACCACGGCGGCCAGCGCACCGATCACGAAGGGAATGCGCCAGCCCCAGGCCGTGAGTTGCTCGGCCGTCAGCACGCTCTGGAGTACGACGAGCACCAGCGACGCGAGCAACTGGCCGCCGATCAGCGTGACGTACTGGAACGAGGCGAAGAACCCGCGCTGCCCCTTGGTCGCGACCTCGCTCATGTAGGTTGCGCTGGTGCCGTACTCGCCGCCGACCGAAAGGCCCTGCACCATGCGCGCGATCACGAGAAGAACCGGCGCGAGATGGCCGACGGTCGCGTAGGTCGGCAGCAGGGCGATGGCGAGCGAGCCGCCGCACATCATCAGCACCGAGATCATCAGCGAGGTCTTGCGCCCGAGACGGTCGGCGATGCGCCCGAACAGCCAGCCGCCGATCGGCCGCATGAAGAAGCCCACCGCGAAGACCGCGGCCGACTTCAGGAGCTGGCCCGTGTCGTCACCCTCCGGGAAGAACACCGGGGCGAAGTAGAGAGCGAAGAAGGCGTAGCAGTAGAAGTCATACCACTCGACGAGATTGCCCGATGAGGAACCGACGATGGCCATGATGCGGCGGCGGCGGTCGGCGGCCTCGTCGAGCGGCGGCGCGGCAGCGCTGGTGTCCAGCATGCGTTTCCCCTGATTGTCCGGCCCGCGAGCGGCCGTGAGCCCTTATCAGAGGCCGGTATCTCACCGACACCGGCCCCACGCCGACGCGGTCGGCGGCCATTCCATGACAGATGCCGGAGAACGTTGCGCTCCCACGCTTAGAGCGTTGGACTCACCGAGCCCATCGCCCCCGCGCTCCGGGACGGCAGCTGGCATATCATACCGGCCACCGTATCACGGCCTTCCGCCCGCGAAGGAGCGGGCCCGGCGCAGCAAGCGTGTTGGCTCAAGTGCGATACTGCCGTCCGAGTTTTGCCAAGCACATCAACGGTTACGTTCCGGACTGCCGGCAGCCGTCACCGTATCCGTTCGTGCATCGCCGCGATTGCTCTGAACAAACAACCGGATGGCATCCGCCGGGAACGGTTTTCCGAGGGCTGCCGTTGCGTCCCTAGCTTCGGCACCAGGTCGGTCGCTGAGAAAAGACAGGGACGGAACATGACGAAACTCTTTCGCAGTACGGCGACGGCCGCAATTCTGATGTTAGGCGCGGCGACCGCACTCGCTCAAGGCGGCGGCGGCGGTGCTGGCGGCGGCGGGGGCCCCGGCGCTGGAGGTGCCGGCGCTGGGGGTGCTGGCGCTGGAGGTGCCGGGATGGGCGCAGGCGGTGCTGGTGGTGCCGGCGGAGGCGCTGGCGGCGTGGGCGGCGGTGCGGCCGGCGGAGCACGGGGCGGCGCGGGCGAGGCCGGCGGCGCTGGCGGTGCCCGTGGCGGCGCCGATGTCGGCGGCGCTGCCCGCGGCGGCGAGAGCGGCGGGGCGGCACGCGGCGGCGAGGCGGGAGAGCCGGGCGCCCGTGGCGGGCGCGAGGGCGGCCCGGCCCGCGCCGAGCAGCCGAGCGAGCGCGGCAACCGCGAGTCCGGGCAGCCCGACCGCAGCGGCGCGGGCGAGCGCGGTGGACGGGATGGCCGTGACGGGCCGGGCGAGCGCGGCGGCCGAGATGCTGCGGGTGAACGCGGCGAGCGCGGTGGTCGCGGCACGGCCGTCGAGGCACGGGGCGCCTCGAGGAACCTGAGCTCGACGCAGCGCACTGAGTTCCGCCAGTCGATCTCCCGTTCCAGCGTTCGCGCCGTCACGAACGTCAACTTCGCCGTCCGCGTCGGCACGGCGATCCCGCGCTCGGTCTCGCTGCACCCGCTGCCTCCGGCGATCCTCTCGGTCGTGCCGGCCTATCGCGGCCTGCAGTTCATTCTCGTCGGGGACGACATCGTCATCATCGACCCCGACACCTACGAGATCGTGGATGTGATCCCGGCCTGATCCCGAGGCACGGCACGACGTGAGAGGCGGCGGGGCGACAGCTCCGCCGCCTCTGTCGCTTCCGGAGGGATGCTTGCGGAACAGGAGAGGAACGTCTAGGCTGTTCGTGCTTTGTTTTCAACGATTCTGCGGCGCCCCCGGCCCGCGGTCGACAGCAGGTGCCGCATGCTGACCCGCAAGCAACTCGAACTGCTCCAGTTCATCCAGCAGAGGATGCAGGAGAGCGGTGTGCCGCCGTCCTTCGACGAAATGAAGGACGCGCTCGACCTGAAATCCAAATCCGGCATCCACCGCCTGATCATGGCGCTGGAAGAGCGCGGGTTTCTCCGCCGTCTGCCGAACCGGGCGCGGGCGATCGAGATCCTGCGCATGCCCGACATGCCGGCGGCCAAGCCCGCATCGTCCGAGCCGCGTCGCTTCACGCCGAGCGTGGTCGAGGGCGGTCTTTCGGCCAAGCCCGCCGCGCCGAAGCCTCCCATGCTTCAGGCCCATGACGGCAAGGGCCAATCGGTGATGGTGCCGGTGATGGGCCGGATCGCTGCCGGCGTGCCGATCTCGGCGATCGAGAGCCAGAGCCATTCGATTTCGATGTCCCCCGACTTCCTGTCTGGTGGAGAGCATTACGCGCTGGAAGTGCGCGGCGATTCGATGATCGAGGCCGGCATTCTCGATGGCGACCTCGTGGTGATCCACAAACAGGAGACCGCCAACAATGGCGACATCATCGTCGCGCTGATCGACGACGAGGAGGCGACCCTCAAGCGCCTTCGCCGCCGCGGCTCGTCGATCGCGCTGGAAGCTGCCAACCCGGCATACGAGACCCGCGTGCTCGGGCCCGATCGGGTGCGCATCCAGGGCAAGCTCGTGAGCCTCGTGCGCCGTTACTGAGGATTTTCGGAGGGCGGCGGGTCTGATGGATCCGCCGCACTTGGATCATTGGAAGGTTGGGGGCCCGCCTCAATTGCCGGCGTCGCCGCGCTGGCAGGCCGGGGTTGCCAGGGCTTCGGCTGATCGGCCCCGCGGGCGGTGACGATTTCAGGCCCTTCCGTTCCGAGGCGGATCGCCGTGGCGCCCCGCACCGCCAGGAACGTCCGGTCGGCGATCAGCGGTGCGGCGCAGCCCGGCGGGGCACGCAGTCGGGTGATGAGGATGTCGGCCCGGGCGCAATCCTCCGCGAAGGCACGCTTGTCCATGACGAGAGCGACGGCGCGCCCGTCCATCGCCGTGAGGGTGCAGCCGATCCGGTCGCAGCGCGGCCCGGCGGCGCCAGTGGCGGCCTCCGGAGGGCGCCCGTCGCCATCGGCCTTCAACCATTGTTCGAGCACGAAGCCGGGCGGGCGTCCGAGAACCACGAGGCGCCCGTCCTTGCCGCGGACCGCGGCGCCGGCCCCGTCCCGGTCGATATAAATGTCGTAGCGGATCGGGCTCGCGGCGAGGGCAATACCGAGCCCCGCCGGCACGAGGGCGAGGAGACGCAGCCGCGACACGGGAAGTGTCGCCAGCAGCAGGGCGGCGGCGAGCAGCATCAGGGCGCCCGTTCCGAACGCGGGCAGCACGACGTTGGCTTGCCCGAACCCGGCGATCCAGGCGGAGATGTCGAGCATGCCGCGCACCGCGAGCCCCATCAGCCACCAGACCGGACGGTCGAGGGCGAAGGGGTAGGCCAGCATTCCGAGTACCGCCGCGGGCATCACCGCGAGCGAGACGAGCGGCAGCGTCAGCGCGTTGCCGACGAGGCCGAAGGGCTGCACGGTCTGGAAGTGGTAGGTCGCGAATGGCGCGGTGGCGAGTTGCGCCACCAGCGTCGTGGCCAGCGTTCCGACCACCGCCTTCGCCACCCAGGACGCGGACCGCGCGATCCGCGACGAACTGTGGGTTCGGAAAACCCGCCCGTCGATGAGCGGCGCACAGGCGATGAGGCCGGCGACCGCGCCGAACGACATCTGGAAACTCGGACCCAGCAGCGCCTCCGGCTCGCGGGCGAGCGCCAGGATCGCCGCGAGGGCGAGGTTGCGGAGACTGAGCGCCGGGCGATCGACGAGAATCGCGCCGAGCATCACCAGCGTCATGATCAGCGCGCGCTCGGCGGCGACGTCCCAGCCGGAGAAGGCGCAATAGGCGGTCACGCCCAGCATCGCCGTCCCCGCCGCGATCTTCTTGATGGGCCAGGCGAGGGCCAGCATCGGCACCAGGGCGAGCCCGGCCCTCACCAGCCAGAATACGACGCCCGCGGCGAGCACCATGTGGAGCCCGGAGATCGAGACGACGTGGTAAATCCCCGCCGCGCGCAGCACGTCGTTGGTCTCGTTGGAGATCAGTCCGCGCTTTCCGGTGACGAGGGCCGCCGCCACCGCGCCGGCCTGTCCGCCGATCGCGTCGGTGATGCGGCGGGTGAAGGCATTGCGCGCCGCGTCGATGGCGGCGGTCAACCGCAGCGACAGGGCCAGAGGCTCGGCCGGCGGCCCGACCTCGACCTTGCCGACCAGCGAGCCCACGGCGCCGATCCCGCGAAAGTAAGCGTCGCGCGCAAAGTCGTAGCCGCCCGGCCGCACCGCCTCCGGCGGCGGCAAGAGGCGGGCGGTGGCGCGGATGGCGTCACCCGGCCGCACGGCCTGCGCGGCACGGTAGGAGACCCGCACCCGGCGCGGGCGGCTTTCCGCATTGAGATCGCCGAACCGCTCGACGCGCACGATCAGCCGCGCGCCGCCCTCGCGCTCATCGAGCCCTTCAACGAGGCCGACAAGCGGCGCGATGGTCACGCGGGTCAGCACCGGCCCCGCGACGGAGGCGACCCGCCAGACGCCTGCCGCGAAGCCGAGGAAGACGGCGGCGAGGCCGAGCATCAGCGCGAGCGCCACTGGGCGCGCCCGCAGCAGCGGCGTCACCGAAAGGCAGAGCCCCGCCGCGATCAGCGGCGCGGCGAGGGAAGGCTCTCCATCGGTCGCCGTGAAGAAGACGAGAATGCCGGCCCCGAAGGCGACGGCGAGCCAGGGAAACAACCGCCGCTGCTCGGCTTCGCGGGCGACGCTGCCGCGCAAGCCGTCGCGCGCGGCCTGCCAGAGCTGCGCGGGGGCGGGGAGGCGACCGGCGAGGAGGGCCGGAACGGCCCCGCGCATCGCCCTGCCGCCGCCCCCTGCCATGTGCCCTGCCTCTACCCCGCCGCGCTCGGAGACCTGCGATGCCCGCGCGATGGGCAGCCATGACGAATTCTTAACGCATCGGCTCGCTCGTGCTACACGCCCGCCGAGACCGGCCGCAGCCGCACGCGCGCCATCCCGCACTTTTTGAAGAAGCCTCCCAGCCGCCGATGTCGTCACCGGTCGTCACGCGCTTTGCGCCTTCACCCACGGGCTTCCTGCATATCGGGGGAGCGCGCACGGCTCTGTTCAATTGGCTCTACGCCCGCCGCTTCGGCGGGCGGATGCTGCTGCGCATCGAGGACACCGACCGGGAGCGCTCGACGCAAGGGGCGATCGACGCGATCCTCGACGGGATGCGCTGGCTCGGCCTCGATTGGGACGGGGAGGTGATCTACCAGTTCGCCCGCGCCGAGCGGCACCGCGAGGTCGCCGAGAGCCTGCTCGCCTCGGGCAACGCCTATCACTGCTATGCCAGTGCGGAAGAGCTGACGCAGATGCGCGAGACCGCCCGCGCCGAGGGCCGCGCCCCGCGCTACGACGGCCGCTGGCGCGACCGCGACCCGTCCGAGGCGCCGGCGGGCGTGAAGCCGGTGATCCGCCTGCGCGCGCCGAGCGAGGGCGAGACCGTGGTCGAGGACGCCGTGCAGGGCCGTGTCACCTGGGCCAACCGCGATCTCGACGACCTCGTGCTGCTGCGCTCCGACGGTACGCCGACCTACATGCTCGCCGTCGTGGTGGACGACCACGACATGGGCGTCACGCAGGTGATCCGCGGCGACGACCACCTCACCAACGCCGCGCGCCAGAGCCAGATCTACCGGGCGCTCGGCTGGGACGTGCCGGCGATGGCGCATATCCCGCTCATCCACGGGGCGGACGGCGCCAAGCTGTCGAAGCGCCACGGCGCGCTCGGCGTCGAGGAGTACCGCGACCGCGGCTATCTCCCGGCGGCCCTGCGCAACTACCTCGTGCGGCTCGGCTGGAGCCACGGCGATCAGGAAGTGTTCTCCACCGAGGAGATGATCGCCGCCTTCGACCTGAAGGCGATCGGCCGCTCGGCGGCGCGGTTCGACTTCACGAAGCTGGAAAGCCTCAACGGGCTCTACATCCGCGGCAGCGCCGATTCCGTGCTGGTGGATGCGATCGACGCGATCCTGCCGGCCCGCGGCCCCGAGCGCGGCCTGCCGACCGCGCTGACGCCGGATCTGCGCGAGAAGCTCGTATCGGCGATGCCCGGCCTGAAGGAGCGCGCCAAGACGCTCGTCGAACTCCTCGACAGCGCCTACTACCTCTACGCCGCGCGTCCGCTTGCCCTCGACGCCAAGGCCGAGGCCCTGCTTGCGGGGGACGCGCCCGAGCGGCTGCGCGCGCTCCTGCCGGCGCTCGAAGCTCTCCCGGACTGGAACGCGGCGACGACGGAGGCTGCGGTGCGCCAGTTCGCCGACAGTCAGGGGGTCAAGCTCGGCCAGGTCGCTCAGCCCCTCCGGGCGGCGCTCACGGGGCGCGCCACCTCGCCGCCGGTCTTCGACGTCCTGGCCGTGCTCGGCCGCGACGAGGCGCTTGCCCGCCTCCGGGATCGCCTGCCGGCCTGAGACGGCCACGCGACGGATCCCCGCAGAGAACATCCGGGTGCATCGGCTCAGCTGGTGCACCGCGTGCCGTCTCGGCGCGCTGATGGGCTTCGTGGCGCCACGAATGACAATCCAGCGCGAATGACAGCCTGACCTTGCGACGGCGGCCCATCGTCGGGGCGAGGGCGGGAAAGTCTTGCCTGGACGCGTGTTTCAGCGTCATCTTCGCTCTTGCAGAGCGTTCGAAATCGTCGAGAGCTGGATGAGCGAACGGGCCGGATCCGATTTCATCCCGTTCGCGGAGTGACAGATCCAGCCTGTTTTTCGCATATGCGAAGAGGCCGGGAGCAGCCCACCGTTGCTGGGCGCCGACCGATCCGCTAACCCGGTGCTTCAGTGAGCGGGCGCAGTGCTCTGCTGCGGCGCCACAACGGGGCGGGAGGCGTTGCCTTCCGGTCCAGTGCTGTTCCCGTCGCAGGAGAGGGTCCGCGATCCCATGAGCGCTTCCGCCAGCACCATCATCGTGGGCGACAAAAACGTCGAATTGCCCATCAAGACTGGAACGATCGGCCCCGACGTGGTCGATATCGGCAAGCTCTACGCCCAGACCGGCAAGTTCACCTTCGATCCGGGCTTCACCTCGACCGCCTCCTGCGAGTCGAAGATCACTTATATCGACGGCGACGAGGGCGTGCTGCTCTATCGCGGCTACCCGATCGAGCAGCTCGCCGAGAACGGCGACTTCCTCGAGACCGCCTACCTGATGCTGTTCGGCGAGCTGCCCAGCTCGGCCCAGAAGGCGGATTTCGACTACCGGGTCACGCGCCACACCATGGTGCACGACCAGATGAACCGCTTCTTCCAGGGTTTCCGCCGCGACGCGCACCCGATGGCGGTGATGGTGGCCTGCGTCGGCGCGCTCTCGGCCTTCTATCATGACTCGACCGACATCTCGGACGAGTCGCAGCGGATGATCGCCTCGCTGCGCATGATCGCAAAGATGCCGACGCTGGCGGCGATGGCCTACAAGTACACGATTGGCCAGCCCTTCGTGTATCCGAAGAACGACCTCGACTACACGTCGAACTTCCTGCGGATGTGCTTCGCGGTTCCGTGCGAGGAATACGTCGTCAACCCGATCTACGCCCGCGCGCTGGACAAGATTTTCATCCTGCACGCCGACCACGAGCAGAACGCCTCGACCTCGACGGTGCGTCTGGCCGGCTCCTCGGGCGCCAACCCGTTTGCCTGCATCGCGGCCGGCATCGCCTGCCTGTGGGGCCCGGCCCATGGCGGCGCGAACGAAGCGGCGCTCAAGATGCTCATGGAGATCGGGCATCCCGAGAACGTGCAGAAATACGTCGCCAAGGCGAAGGACAAGAACGATCCCTTCCGCCTGATGGGCTTCGGCCACCGGGTCTACAAGAACTACGACCCGCGTGCGCGTATCATGCAGAAGACGACCCACGAGGTTCTGAACGAACTCGGGATCAAGGACGACTTGCTGGAGGTCGCCGTCCAGCTCGAGAAGATCGCCCTCGAGGACGAGTACTTCATCGAGAAGAAGCTCTACCCGAACATCGACTTCTACTCGGGCATCACCCTCAAGGCGCTCGGCTTCCCGACCTCGATGTTCACGGTGCTGTTCGCGCTCGCCCGCACCGTCGGCTGGATCGCGCAGTGGGCCGAGATGATCGAGGACCCGTCCCAGAAGATCGGCCGCCCGCGCCAGCTCTATATCGGCCCGGACCGCCGCGACTACACGCCGATCGGCCAGCGGAGCTGAGCTGGAGCATCATCCCGAAAGGCGGCCTCCGGCTTTCGGAAAAAGATGATGCAAAACAGAAGCCTAGAGCATCGTCCTGGATCCGATATCCAGGACGATGCTCTAAAGGGCGCCTCCGGACCCAGCGGTCCGGAGGCACACGATGTCAGAGCTTGAGATCGCGCTTCAGGCGCATGACCACGCGATCCAGGGCGCCGAGAAAGGCCGAGCGGTCCTTCGGTGAGAACGGCCTCGGACCGCCGGTGATCGCGCCGGCCTCGCGCAGATCCTGCATCAGGTTGCGGGTCGCGAGCGCGAGACCGACCGACGATTCCGTGAAGGCCTTTCCGTTCGGCGCGAGCGCGACCGCTCCGGCCTTCACGCATCGGCTCGCGAGCGGCACGTCGGCCGTGATCACGATAGCGCCCCGGCTCGCCCGCTCGGCGATCCAGTCGTCGGCCGCATCGAACTTGTCCCCGACGACGACCCGTTCGATCCAGGGCTCGCGCGGCAGGTTCAGGAAGCTGTTCGAGACGACGAAGACGTGGAGGCCGTAGCGCCCGGCGACGCGGTACACCTCGTCCTTCACCGGGCAGGCGTCGGCATCGACGTAGATCGCGATCCTCGGCGTTGCTTCCTCGCTCATGCCGCCCGCCGTGCCTCCAAGACGATCCGGGCCGCCGCCCGGCTCGGTTCCTCGTCGCCGGGCAGCCGCATTCGGCCATCGATGCGGGCCAGCGCGTCGAGTTGCGTGCGGCGGGCGGGGCCGCCCGCAAGGAGCGGTGCCAGCGTTTCGGCGAGCCGCTCCGGCGTGCAATCGGCCTGCACGAATTCCGGCATAGCGTTCTCGGACAGGATCAGGTTCGGCAGCACGATCGTCGGCACTTGGATGAGCCGTCGGGCGATGACTTCCTCGACCCGCGATACCTTGTAGGCCACCACCATCGGCACGCCGGCGAGCGCGAGTTCGAGCGTCACGGTGCCGGAGGCCGCGAGCGCGGCCCGCGCCCGGCGGAAGGTCGCGTACTTGTCGGCCTCCCCATGGACGATCCGTGGATGCCGCTCCCACGCGGCGGCGAGTCGTTCGATCAGGGCGCGGTGACGGCTCACCGCCGGCAGCTCGATCTCGAAGGGGCCGACCCGTCGGGCGAGGTTGGCGGTCGCCTGCCCGAAGACCGGCATCAACCGCTCGATCTCCGAGCGGCGCGAGCCCGGCAGCACGGCGAGGACCGGGGGGCGCCCCTCGCGGATCGCGGCCTCGTCGGGGGAGGGGCGCAGCTCGGCCAGACGCTCGATCAGCGGGTGGCCGACATACGAGCAGGGCGGCCCGCCGAGGCGGCGATGCGCGTCCGGTTCGAAGGGGAGGAGGGCGAGCACGTGGTCGATGAAGGGCACCATGCCCTTGGCCCGCCACGGCCGCCACGCCCACACGCTCGGCGAGACGTAATCGATGATCGGCAGATCCGGCAGGCGCTTGCGCACGCGGGTCGCGACGGCGTGGGTGAAACCGGGGCTGTCAATGATGACGAGCACGTCGGGCCGGCCCGCCACGACGTCGTCGACCGTCTCGCGGATGCGCCGCAGCAGGGTACGGGCGCGGGCGAGCACGGGCAGATAGCCCATCACCGCGACGTCATCGATCGGGAAGAGCGAGCGGAAGCCTTCCGCCTCCATCGCCTCTCCGCCGACGCCGCCGAGCGTCAGAGGCTCGGGCGAGAGTGCCCGCAGGGCCCGGATCAGCTTGGCGCCGAGCTGGTCGCCGGAATCCTCGCCCGCCACGAGCCAGATCCGCCGATGCGTCACGGGGCGACCTCCACGCCGATCAGGAACAGGCCCGCCGCATCCGCAGCCGCCACCGTCGCCTCCCGATCGATCACCAGGGTATGGCCGGCGCCGATGGCGATGCCGGCGCAGCCGGCCTCCGCGGCGCGGCGCACGGTGCGCGGGCCGATGGCCGGCAGATCGATCCGCAGATCCTGGCCGAGCTTCGGCAGCTTGACGAGCACGGTCCCCTTTGCGGGCGTGCCGCGGCCGAACGGCTTGCGGTTGAGCGCACGGGCGCGGGCCAGCATGCGGTCCGTGCCCTCGGGGCCCTCGACGGCGATGACGCGCTCGCCCGCCACTACGGCGGCCTGCCCGACATCGAACGGGCTCAGGGCGCCGAGCATGGCACGACCCGAGGCGATCGAGAGGGTCGCGTCGGAATCCGGTTCTACCCGGCCGAGCCTGCCGAGGCGACCGAGCAGGTCGGGCGCGACCTCGTGGACGCCGAGCACCCGGTGCCCGTTCTCTTCGAGCAGCAAGAGCACGGCCCGCAGCAGCCGGTCGTCACCGCCGGCCAAGCTCTTCAGGATATCGCGGTTGCGAACCGCATGCGCCGCGTTGAGGAGTGCCGCCGGGCTCGGGCGGGTGACGCCGCCGGCCGGCACCACGGCGGCGGGGGCCCACTCCTTCAGGATGCGCAGGGTGCCGGGGATATCGAGGAGATTGACCACCGCATCCGCGCGCCGCCGCATCGCCCGCTCGGTGAAGCCGCGCACGGCCAGCACGCGGAACGGCCGCCGCGCCCGATCGAGGGAGGCTGCGACGAGTTCCGGCAGGTGGCCCGCGCCGGCCACCAGGGCGAGGGGCCGGGCGGGATCGATCACGGCGGGCCGCCTCAGGCCGCCGCGGAGACGGGGCGGGGCGTGCAGATCGAGCGCTTGCCGCCCGCCCGGATGAAGGCGAGGATTTCGTGGATCGCCGGATGGGTGTCGAACTCGGCGGCCACGTCCTCCACGCGCTCCATCAGCGTGCCCTCCTGGGCGAAGAGCAGCCGATAGGCCCGGCGCAGGGCGTGGATGTCCTCGCGCGAAAAACCCCGGCGTTGCAGGCCGATGATGTTGAGCCCGGAGAGGTAGGCGCGGTTGCCGAGCACCATGCCGTAGGGGATGCAGTCGTTCTCCAGCCCCGAGAGGCCGCCGACGAAGGCGTGATCGCCGACGCGGGCGAACTGGATCACCGCCGCACCGCCGCCGAGGATGGCGTAGTTGCCCACCGTGCAATGGCCGGCGAGCATGACGTTGTTCGAAAAGATGACGTGATCGCCGACGCGGCAATCATGGCCGACATGGCTGTTGGCCAGAAACGCGCAGCCGTTGCCGACCACCGTCTCCAGGCCGCCGCCGGCGGTGCCGGGGTTCATGGTCACGCCTTCGCGGATCAGGCAGTCGGAGCCGACCGTGAGCGTCGAGGGCTCGCCGCGGAACTTCAGATCCTGCGGCGGATGGCCGATCGACGCGAAGGGATAGATCCGGGTGCGTGCGCCCACCGTCGTCCGGCCGGCGACCACGACGTGGCTGACGAGTTCGCAGCCGTCCCCCAGCACGACGTCGGGCCCGATATGGCAGAACGGACCGATCCGCACGCCGTCCCCGAGCCGGGCGCCGTCCTCGACGACGCTGCTCGGATGGATCCCGTCCCGCACTGCGTTCACTCCGTCACCAGCATGGCACCGATCTCGGCCTGGGCCACGAGCGCGCCGTCGACGCGGGCCTCGCCGCGGAACCACCACATGGTCTTGCGCTGGTTCATCTTCGTCATGTGGAAGCGCACTTGGTCGCCGGGCACAACGGGCTTGCGGAACTTGCACTTGTCGATGGTCATGAAGAAGACCTGCTTGGTCTTCAAGTCGTCATTCATGATGTGGCGGCAGCAGATCGCGCCCGCGGTCTGCGCCATGCCCTCGATCAGCAGCACACCGGGGAAGACCGGCAAGCCGGGGAAGTGCCCGGTGAATTGCGGCTCGTTCGCCGTGACGTTCTTGATGCCGATACAGCTCTCATCCCGGTCGATCTCGATGATGCGGTCGATCATCAGGAAGGGATAGCGGTGGGGCAGCAGTTCCAGCACCTTCTGGATATCGGCCGAACCCAGCTCCCGCGTCTCACTCATCGGTCCCAACGCTCCCCGCCCATGCTTGCCCGGCGGCGTCCGCCGCACGGTCCCGTGCTTTTTGCCGGTGAAGGCCGTCCTCTTCGGCAGAAAA
The DNA here is from genome assembly GCF_024347855.1 of Methylorubrum sp. GM97. Lineage (NCBI taxonomy): Bacteria > Pseudomonadati > Pseudomonadota > Alphaproteobacteria > Hyphomicrobiales > Methylobacteriaceae > Methylorubrum > Methylorubrum sp. GM97. Next base: position 5,229,984 of record NZ_AP025942.1, on the reverse strand, counting down.
TCAGGCGGATGCAAGACTTTTGCGCCGTCGGGGCCACAACCAGCGGCATCAGCCGCGATGGCGGCTCAGACGATGCGCCGATCCAGCCGGATGATGCGGCACGGGTCGCCCGCCTTGGCGGGGCTCGCATGGGCTGAGCGGATCAGCAGGGCCTCGCTGGTGCCGAGCACCGAGAGCATCGAGGAATCCTGGCGCGACTCGGGATGGACGACCGGCAGCCGGTCCGGCGCCGTATCGAGGCGGGCGCGCAGGTAGTCCTGGCGGGCGTCGTTCTCCGGCATATCGCGGCCGAGAAGCGCCGGCTCGCTGCGGTCCTCGCCCGCGCGCGGGTCGCCGAGGAGCGCGCGGATCGCCGGCACCACGAAGAGCAGGCCGCAGACGATCGAGGAGACGGGATTGCCCGGCAGGCCGATCACCGCCATGGGCCCGAGCCGCCCGTGCATCAGCGGCTTGCCGGGCCGGAGCGCCACCCGCCAAAAGCCGAGTTCCAGCCCCTCGGCCCCGAGCGCCGCCTGGACGAGGTCGTGATCGCCGACCGAGGCGCCGCCAAGTGTCACCAGAAGATCAGCTTCGGCCGCCCGCGCGCGACCGACCGCCTCGCGCAGGGCACCGAGATCGTCGGTGACGATGCCGAGATCGATGACCTCCGCGCCGGCTTCCAGGCTCAGCGCGCCGAGGGCGAGGCCGTTCGAGGCGACGATCTGGTCCCACGCCGCCGGCTCGCCCGGCCGCACCAGCTCGTCACCGGTCGCGAGGACGGCGACCCGGGGCTTGCGCCGCACCGGCAACACGGCGTGACCGGCGCTGGCCGCGAGCGCGAGGCGGCGCGCGTCGAGCGTCTCGCCGGCCCGCACCAGCGTCTCGCCCTCGCGGAAATCGAGGCCGGCGCGGCGCAGAAAGCGACCCGCCGCCGGCTCGCGGGCGGTGACGGTCTCGCCCTCGGCCTCGGCGTTCTCTTGAATCAGAATCGCATCGGCGCCTTCGGGGACCGGTGCGCCGGTGAAGATGCGCACCGCCTCGCCCGCGGCCAATGTTCCGGAAAATCCGTGACCGGCCGCGCTGGTGCCGATCAGGCGTAGGCGTGCCGGGACCGTCGCCACGTCGGCGGCGCGGACGGCGTAGCCGTCCATGGCGGAAGCCGGGAAGGGCGGCTGGGTCCGCCGGGCCGTGAGGTCGGCGGCCAGGGTGCGGCCGGCGCCCTGCGCGATGGGGATTTCTTCCACCGCGACCGGGCCGGGGATGGCGGCGAGGATCTTTGCGAGCGCTTCGGCGACGGGGAGCAGGCTCATGAGCCGGCGTTCCACGCGCCGGACTTGCCGCCCTCCTTCGACAGGAGGCGGATGCCCTCGATGCGCATGCCGCGGTCGGCGGCCTTGACCATATCGTAGACCGTCAGGCAGGCCACCGAGACGGCGGTCAGCGCCTCCATCTCGACGCCGGTCTGGCCCTGCACCTTCACCTCCGCGGTCAGGCGCAGGCCGGGAAGGGAATCGTCGGGCTCGCAGGTCAGCCGCACCTTGGTGATCAGCAGCGGGTGGCAGAGCGGGATCAGCTCGTGCGTGCGCTTGGCAGCCATGATGCCGGCGAGCCGGGCGGTGCCGATGACGTCGCCCTTCTTGGCGTCGCCCTCGCGGATCAGAGCCAGGGTCTCGGGCTTCATCACCACCACGCCCTCGGCCACGGCGGTGCGCGACGTCGCGGCCTTGTCCGAGACATCGACCATGTTGGCCGCGCCGGTCCGGTCGATATGGGTAAGGGTGGCGCCGCTCACCGGCCCTGCTCCCCGAACAGCAGGGAGCGCGTCGCCGCGGTCACGTCGTCCTGCCGCATCAGGCTCTCGCCAACGAGGACGGTGTTGAGCCCGTGCTGCTTCAGCCGCAGCACGTCGGCATGTCCGCCGATGCCGCTCTCGGCCACCGCGATCCGGTCGGCCGGGATACCGGGCTTCAGGGTGATCGCGGTCTCGAAGGAGACCTCGAAGGTCTTGAGGTTGCGGTTGTTGACGCCGACCAGACGGGTGCCGAGCGGCAGGGCCCGCTCCAGTTCCTGCGCGTCGTGGACCTCGACCAGCACGTCCATGCCGAGATCGTGCGCGGTCTCGGTGATGGCGGCGGCCTCCGCGTCATCGAGGCAGGCCATGATGACGAGGATGCAATCGGCGCCCCAGGCGCGGGCCTCGTAGACCTGATACGGCTCGAACATGAAGTCTTTTCGCAGGACCGGCAGGTCGCAAGCCGCCCGCGCCTCGATCAGGAAGTCCGGTGCGCCCTGGAAGGAGGGCGTGTCGGTCAGCACCGAAAGGCAGGTGGCGCCGCCCTTTGCGTAGGCCTTGGCCAGCGTCTTCGGGTCGAAATCGGCGCGGATCAGCCCCTTGGAGGGGGAGGCCTTCTTGATCTCGGCGATCAGGGCCGGACGGCCTTCCGCGATATGCCGGGCGATGGCGTCAGCAAAGCCGCGGGGCGGGTCGGCTTTGGCGACCTGCTTTTCCAGCTTGGCCAGCGGCAGACGCAGCTTCGCCTCGGCGATCTCGCGACGCTTATAGGCCTCGATCCGGGCCAGCACGCTCGCCCGCTCCGGGGTCGAGGTGGCAGGCCCGACGGTCACGTCGGCCACGATGTCGTCCATCGGTTATTCCTTAGAACCGCTCAAAGCCGTCTATCACGCATTGGAAACGGCGACGAGGCGCGCGAGCGTGCCCCGCGCCGCGCCGGAATCGATCGCCTCCTGCGCCTGCGCGACGCCCTCGGCGAGCGTCCCGGCGGCGCCTGCCACCACGAGGCCGGCCCCCGCGTTCAGCACGGCGATGTCGCGATAGGCGTTGCGGGCGCCCTCCAGCACGGCGGCCAAAGCGGCGGCGTTGTGCTCGGGGTCGCCCCCGCGGAGGTCGTCCAGGGTCGCGAGCGGCAGGCCGACCTCGCGCGGATCGAGGGTGAAGTGCCGGAACGCGCCGTCCTCCAGCGCGACCACCGCGGTCGGGCCGGTGGTGGTGATCTCGTCAAGCCCGTCGGAGCCGTGCACGGTCCAGACACGGCGGCTGCCGAGCGTGGCCAGCACCCGTGTCAGCGGCTCGGCCCAGGCCGGGCGCGAGACGCCGAACACCTGCGCGGTGACCCCGGCCGGGTTCGAGAGCGGCCCGAGCATGTTGAAGATGGTGCGGAACGGCAATTCGGTGCGCACCGGCGCGACATGGCGCATGGCGCCGTGATGCGTCTGCGCGAACATGAAACAGAGCCCCGCCTCCGAAAGGCAGCGCGCCAGGGCCTCGGGCGGGAGCCCGATCTTCACGCCGAGCGCGGCTAGGACGTCGGCGGCGCCGGAGCGTGAGGTCGCGGCGCGGTTGCCGTGCTTGGCCACGGGCACGCCGCAGGCGGCGGAGAGGATCGCGGCCAGCGTCGAGACGTTGTAGCTGCCCGAATGGTCGCCCCCGGTGCCGACGATGTCGATGGCGCCCTCGGGTGCTGCAACGGGCAACATCCGCGCGCGCATCGCCGAGACCGCGCCGACGATCTCGTCCTCGCTCTCGCCACGCACCGAGAGGGCGGTGAGGAAGGCGCCGGCCTGGATCGGCGTGACCTCGCCCGAGAGTAGGTCGTCGAAGGCGGCGCGGGCCTGCTCGCGGCTCAGCGGGGCGCCGGACGCGACGATCGCGAGATGAGTTTTGAAGGCGTCCATCGGGGTCGTGGCTCTGTTCGGGCCCTCCACCCATGGTCAGGAGGGGGAGGGGGTATGGAGCCGTCAATGCACGCCGCGGCCGGGCTTGTCACGCGCGCGGCGCGGCGTCCTTCCGCCAAGCGGCGGCAATGTCGAGGAAGTTACGCAGGATCTGTGTGCCGTGGTTCGAGAGGATGCTCTCGGGGTGGAACTGCACGCCGTGCACCGGCAGTTCGCGGTGCTGCAAGCCCATGATGAGCCCGTCGGCCTCCGCCGTCACCGCGAGATCCTGCGGGCAGCTCGCGCGGTCCACCACCAGCGAATGGTAGCGCGTGGCGGCAAAGCCCTCGTTGATGCCGCGGAACACACCCTTCGCCTCGTGGCGGATGGTGGAGACCTTGCCGTGCATGGGGGAGGGCGCACGCACCACGTCGCCGCCATAGGCCTGCCCGATGGTCTGGAGCCCGAGACACACGCCGAAGATCGGGATCTCGGAGCCCAACTCCCGCACCACGTCGAGGCAGATGCCCGCCTCGTTCGGGGTGCAGGGCCCCGGCGAGAGCACGAGCGCGTCCGGCGCCCGCGCGCGGATGCCGGCGACATCGATCTGATCGTTGCGCACCACGTCGATCCGCCCGCAGAGCGGGCCGATCAGGTGGACGAGATTCCAAGTGAAGGAATCGTAGTTGTCGATGACGAGGACGTTGGACATGGCCGCCGGCTTTGCGGAGTTTCCCCGTCGATGTGACGGTTGATCGGGCCGGGGTCAACGGGTGCCCGGGGCGCACCGCATCCCCCACACACGCTCGGTGGAACCGACGCGGCCGTGAGCATGACCGTGGCCGCAGCCGGTCGTTGCCCCAGTGCGGGGCAAGAGCCCCAGCTCAACCGGACATTGAAAAACCGCGGGCGTGAAACCGCCTATTAAAACCCTCGTCTTATCATTTGTTTGAATGACAAATTACTTCAAGCCGTGCTCGGAAATCGATGATGCGCAAACTCAATGATCTCAAGTTGCCCCTGAAGCTTGCGATCCCGATCGGCCTCCTGATCTGTCTGAGCGTCGGCCTCGTGCTCACGGCCAAATCCGGCATCGAGGGGACGCTGGAACGGGTGGCGCAACTCACGGACTACACCGTTCGCCGCCGCATCGCGGTCAGCGACTTCGATCGCGCGGTCAAGGAAGCGACGATTCACGAGAAGAACATCATCATCGAGACCGACCTCGCCGAGATGAAGACGTCGAAGGCGCTGTTCGACGCGAGTCGCGCGGAGATCTTCCGACAGATCGACAACATCCTCGCGGCGGCCGAGACGAGCGAGTTGCACAAGCGTTATGCGGAGACCCGCAGCGTGGTGAACACCTATCTCAGCGTGGTCGACAAGAGCATCGAGCGCGCCCTGCAGGGCGATCAGAAGGGGGCGATTGCCATCTCCATCAGCGAGGGGCGGGCCGCACGCCGACGCCTCGAGGAGCGCCTCTCATCCCACCTGAGCGTCAATGCGGCCAGCACCGAGACCACGATCCGGTCGGTGAAGGAGGAAGGGCGCGCGACCATGACGCGCCTCATCGTCGTCGCCGTCGTCGGTGTCGGAGTGCTGGCCTCGCTGGCGGGCCTGATCACGGTCTTTGGGATCGCGCGCCCGATCCGACGGGCGGTTCAGGCGACCGAGCGACTCGCGGCCGGCGACCTCGCCACGCCGGTGGATGACGTGGCGCGGCGCGACGAAGTCGGTGCCCTCAACAGGGCGCTTGCGGTGTTCAAGGACAGCGCTCTGGCCCGGCAGCGGCTCGAGGCCGAACAGACCCGTGAGACCAGGGCCAAGATGGTGCGCGCCGAGCGGCTCGACGCGGTGACCCGCGCCTTCGAGACCGACGCCACCCGGATGACCAGCGGCCTCAACACGGCGGCCGCCGACATGGAGATGACCGCCCGCTCGATGAGCGGGATCGCCGACCAGACGACCACGCAGGCGATGGCGGCGTCCTCGACCGCGACGCAGACCGCGGCCAACGTCCAGACCGTCGCCGCCTCCACGGAGGAATTGTCGGCCTCGATTGCGGAGATCACCGCCCAGGTCGCCCAGTCCATCAGCCTGATCGAGGCAGCGGTCGGTCGCGTCGCGGAGACCGACGCGACGATCCACGCCCTGAGCGAGACGGCCGAGCGCGTCGGCGCTGTCGTGGCCATGATCTCGGGGATCGCGGGTCAGACGAACCTGCTGGCGCTCAACGCCACGATCGAGGCGGCCCGCGCCGGGGAAGCCGGCCGCGGCTTCGCGGTCGTCGCTACGGAGGTGAAGGAGCTTGCCGCGCGAACCGGCGAGGCGACGGAGGAGGTCTCTGCCCAGATCGGCGCGATTCAGAACGCGACAAAGGCGGCGGTCGCCGCGATCCGCGCCATCGGCGGGCAGATCGCCGGCCTGGAGCAGGTCTCGGCCAGCATTGCCGCGGCCATGGAGGAGCAGGAAGCCGCGACCCGCGAGATCGCCCGAAACATTCAGGAGGCGGCGCGCGGCACCGAACATGTCACCGGCAGCGTTGCCGGCATGCGGCAAGGCGCGGGCGAGACCGGATCGGCGGCGACGCAGGTTCTCGACGCGGCCCGCCAGGTCGCCCGCGACTCCGAAGGGCTCGGCCGCACGGTCGCGAGCTTTCTCGCGGACGTGAAGGCGGCCTGAGGCTGTCGAGGCGCGGCCCCCGCCGCAGCGCGGGGGCTCACGCCCGGTTTCGCTGCAGCGCCTACTGCCCGCGCTTGGCCCGGCTCGCGAACTGCACCGCATCCTCCGCCGCTCGGAACAGGGCTTTCGCCTTGTTCACGCATTCCTGCTGCTCGGAGTGCGGATCGGAATCGTAGACGATGCCCGCACCCGCCTGCACATGCATGCGGCCGTCCTTCACGATGGCCGTACGCAGGACGATGCAGGTGTCCATTTCGCCGCGCGCACCGAAATAGCCGATGCAGCCGCCATAGGGTCCGCGCTTCTCGCGTTCCAGCTCGTCGATGATCTCCATCGCCCGCACCTTCGGCGCGCCCGAGACGGTGCCCGCGGGAAAGCCGGCGGCCAGCGCCGAGAGCGCGTCGTGGCTCGGGTCGAGGTCGCCCTCGACGTTCGAGACGATGTGCATGACCTGGGAATAGTATTCGAGGAAGAACGAGTCGGTGACGGTGACGCTGCCGATCTTCGAGACGCGGCCGACATCGTTGCGGCCGAGATCCAGCAGCATCAGGTGCTCGGAGCGCTCCTTCGGGTCGGCCAGGAGTTCGTCGGCCAGCGCCCGGTCCTCGGCCGGTGTGGCGCCGCGGCGGCGGGTGCCGGCGATCGGGCGGATCGTCACCTTGCCCTCGCGCACCCGCACGAGGATCTCGGGGCTTGAGCAGACGATCTGAAACGCCTCGAAATCGAGGTAGCACAGGAACGGGGCCGGGTTGGTGCGGCGCAAGGAGCGGTAGAGCGCAAGCGCCGGCAGGGTGAAGGGCGCCTCGAAGCGCTGCGACAGCACCACCTGGAAGATGTCGCCTGCGACGATGTACTCCTTGGCCTTGGCCACCATGCCGAGGAACGTGTCCGGCTCGGTGTTCGAGACCGGGGAGGGCAGGGGAAGGCTCGAGACGTCGAGGCGTGCCTCGACCGGCAACGGGCCTTCGAGGGCTTCCGCCACCCGGTCGAGCCGGGCCTGCGCGGCTTCCAGCGCGGCGCGGGCGCTCACGCCATCCGTTGGACGCACGGGGGTGACGACGGTGAGCGCGTCGGCCACCGCGTCGAACACCACCATCACCCGCGGACGCATCAGGATCGCATCCGGCACGCCGAGCGGATCGGGGTTCGGCTCGGGCAGCCGCTCCATGGCGCGGACCATGTCGTAGCCCAGATAGCCGAACAGGCCGGCGGCCATCGGCGGCAGAGCCGCGCTCTCGGCATCGTCGCCCACGGCGCTTTCGGCGATGAGGGCGCGCAGCGAGGCGAGCGGCGCCCGCTCGTCGGCCACGAAGTCTGAGAGGCCTGCGTCGCGGGCGATCTCGGTGCGCCCGTCGCGGCAGCGCCAGATCAGGTCGGGGTCGAGCCCGATCATCGAGTAGCGCCCGCGCACCGCGCCGCCCTCGACCGATTCGAGCAGGAAGCCGGGGCCGGCATGGACCGCCTTCAGCTTGAGGAAGGCCGCGACCGGCGTCTCCAGATCGGCCACCAGGGTGAGGCCGAGCAGGCTTGCCCGTCCGGCGTCATAGGCGCGCGCTACGGCCTCGTGCGCAGGCTCGGTCATAGGGGGACCTCAGTACTCGCCGCCGAACGCCCGCCGCAGGGCGGTCTGGTTCACATTGACGCCGGCGCTCTTCTGCACCTCGGCGATGAACTCGCCGAGCACGTCGTCGGCGAGCGCCGTACGCAGCGAGGTCACGAGCTGCCCGTCGCTCGGCGTGCCCGGCACGAAAGCCGGCATCGTGGCGGCCGTGACCTTGAACACCGCGCGTCCCTCGCCAGCGGGCGCCGAGGCCGCCTTACCGACCGGGGTGGTGAAGATGCGCTCGACGATCTCGGTCGAGAGGTCGTCCTTCGCTTGGTTGCGGCCGATCTCGGTGATCGTCTTCAGCGGCACGCCCGCCTCCTGCGCCACGGTCTCGATGGCCTCGCCCTTGTCGAGGCGCTCGGTCAGCTCCTTCGACTTGGCGACGAGGCGCTTCTCGATCTCGGCTGCGGTCCAACCCTTCACCACCTCGTCGCGGACTTCCGCCAGGGGCTTCTCGTGCGAAGGGTCGATCTTGACGACATCGTACCAGATCGCGCCCCCGGCCTTGGTGCGCAGCACCTCGGTGTCGTTGCCGACATCGGCGCGGAAGGCGGCCGGCAGCGTGCTCTCCTTGTCCGGAATGCCGGCGACCGGCTGGCCGGAGGGGTCGTTGCCCTGCGCATCCACCGCCGGGATGCTCAGCAGCGTCAGGCCCTGGTCCTTGGCAATCTCGGCCAGCGGCTTGGCGGAGGCGCGGGCATCCTCGATGGCGTCCTGAACCTTGTCGAAGCCGCCGTCGCGCACGCGCTTCAGGGCGATCTCCTTGCGGATCTCGTCCTTGACCTCGTCGAACGGCTTGACCGTGCCCGGCTCGATGGCCGTGACGCGCAGGAGCACGGTGCCGAAGCGGCCCTTCACCGGCTCGCTCACCTTGCCCTGTTCCAGCGCGAAGGCGGCGTTGCCGACCGCGGGATCGAACAGCTCGGCCTTCGTCATCGTGCCGAGATCGAGCTGCTTCGGGTCGAGGCCGCGGTCGGCGGCCACCGTCTCGAACGGCGACTCGCCGCTCTCGATCTTGGCCCGCGCCTCCGCAGCAGCCGCCTCGTCGGGGAAGCTGATCTGCTGGATCGTGCGGCGCTCCGCCTTGCCGAACCGGCCGGGATTGGCGTCGTAGACCTTGCGCGCCTCGTCGTCGGACACCTCGTCGGGCTTGGCCAGCGCGGCGGGGTCGAGCACCAGCAGGTTGAGGCTGCGGTATTCGGGGGCGCGGAACGAGGCCTTGTTGTTCTCGTAGTAGGCGTTGAGCGCCTCGTCGGTCGGGGCGGGGATCTCGCCCGCGGCGGAGGGCGCCAGCGTCAGCACGGCGGCGTCGCGGCGCTCGGTCGAGTAGCGGTGCACCGCCTCGCGGATCGCCTGGGGCACCAGCATCTCGGCGACGATCGCGTCGGCCAGCTGCAGGCGGGCGATCACCGAGCGTTGCTCGCGCACGAACATCGCCTCGTTCAGGCCCGCCCGCTGGAGCGTCTGGAAGAACAGCGCCCGGTCGAAGCTGCCATTGGCGTTCTTGAAGCTCGGCTCGTCCTGGATCGCCCGCAGCACCGTCGCGTCGGACACGGCAAGCCCGAGATCCGTGGTCTTTTGGTCGAGCGCCGCCTCGGTGATGAGCTGGGCCAGCACCTGCCGTTCCAGGCCCATCGCCCGCGCCTGGTCCGGCGTCAGCGTCCGCTTGAGCTGCGCCTGATAGCGCTGGAGCTGGTTCTGATAGGCAGTGCGGACCTCCTCGGCCGAGATCGGCGTCTTGCCGACGGTGGCGACGGCCGTGCTCGACCCGCCGCGGAAGAACTCCTCCACACCGAAGATCGCGACGCCCGCGATCAGGAAGGTGAAGATCACCGACAGCACGACCTTGCCGAGCCAATGCTGGCTGGCACTGCGAATGGACTGGAGCATCGGACGCCCGGGCCTAAATCTCTACGGTCCCTGCCCGCACGGGCGGGGAACAAATTCGAGCCCCGCGATAGACGATCGGAACGGCGGCGCAAAGGGCATGTCGTCCGGGGGGACCGGACGGGGGCGGGATGGGTGCCGGACGATCGCAAAGGTGGTTTGCGCGCCTAAGCTTGCTCTGCTAGGTCCGCCCTAGACGTTGTAAGTCCTCGAACGAGACACGGAGAACCGGGACGCCATGGCAAGCGAGGGACGCCGTCCGCTGGTTGCCGGCAACTGGAAGATGAACGGTCTGCTCTCCTCGGTCCCGACCGTGGAGGCAATCCGTGACGGGCTCTCGCCGGCGCTCGCGGACAAGATCGACGTGTTGATCTGCCCGCCCGCGACGCTGATCTCCTCCTGCGTGGCGGCGGTCTACGGCTCCGTGGTCGCCATCGGCGGTCAGAACCTGCACGCCCGGCCGAGCGGCGCCTTCACCGGTTCGATCTCGGCGGAGATGTTCGCCGATCTCGGCGCAACCTACGTCATCGTCGGCCATTCCGAGCGGCGCGCCTACCATTACGAGACCGATGACGGCGTCCACGCCAAGGCGCTCGGCGCTCGCCGCGCGGGCCTGCGCGGCATCATCTGCGTCGGCGAGACGATGGAGGAGCGCCAGCAGGGCCGGGCGCTCGACATCGTGCGCGCGCAGCTCGCGATCGGCTTGCCGAAGGGCGCCACCGGCGCCGACACGGTGATCGCCTACGAGCCGGTCTGGGCGATCGGCTCGGGCCGCACGCCGACGGCGACGGAGATCGCCGAGGTCCACGCCTCCTTGCGCGAGATGCTCGACAAGCTCGTCGGCGAGGAGGCGCACAAGATCCGCATCCTCTACGGCGGCTCGGTGAAGCCCTCGAACGCCCGCGAACTGATGGCGGTGGAGAACGTCGACGGCGCGCTGGTCGGCGGCGCCAGCCTCGTGGCGGAGGACTTTTTGGGGATCTGCCGCGCTTACGAGGGGTGAGCCCTGTCCCGGCCGAGCCGCGCCCTCAGCCTCATCGGGCCGGGGCTGCTCGGCACCCGGCTGCTTCTGTCGACGGCCGGAACGATCCCCCTTCTCCTGACGACCACGGCAGCGCGGGGCGCGGCGATCACGGTACCGGGCGGGTGTCGGCTGACCGTCGATGTCCCCAAGGGTTTTTCGGCCCGGTCACGCGGCGCGGACATCGTCCTGCAACCGATCGGGCAGGAGGGCCGGCGCAGCGTGGTCGAGATCAAGCTGACGCCCGGACACGGCAGAGACGCGACCGCCCTGACGGAGCGCCGGCCGCTCGGTGCGACGATCGCCCGCTACCGGATGACACGCGAAACCGTGGGATCGGGCGGCGAGGAGACGGCGCTCATTGTCGAGGTCCAGCGTGGAGGCGGTGTCATCCGTCTGGAAGCGTCGGCGCAGCGAGACGATGGCGCCGAGCCGGATTTCGAACCGGCGTGGTCGGCACTTGCGACCGCGCGCTGCACCGAGACCCGCTGACCCGCCGCCCCACCCGTCGGTTACAGTGCGTCGGGGCCACTCAGAACGCTGCCGAAATGATGCCGCCAGAGCTTGGCCCCCAGTGAGGCCGAACGGTCGAGGGACGACCCGACGCTGAGCCATGGCAGCAGGGTCGGGCGCAGCCCGGCATCGAACAGCATGAAGCCGGCGGCGAGGCAGCAGGTCTCCGTCTGCACGCCGCAGACGAGGACGCGCTCGATGTCGAGCGCCTTGAAATGGTCGATCAGCGCGGGCGGCGGCAGGTAGCCGTGCTTGACGAAAACCCGGTCGGCCGGGACCAGCGGCGCCTCGTCCAACGGCGGCGCCCAGCCGAGCTGCGCCCTGAAGGGCGTCACCGCCTCGTCGTGCCGCTCGACGGTCGCAACCGTGTGTCAGCGTCCGGCTCAGCGCGGTGATGCCGGCCACGATCGTGTCCGGCACGCGGAAGCTCGCCTGGACATCGACGACGAGAAGGGCCTGCCGCATGGAACGCGCTAGGTCCGTGGCTAGTCCGCCCGAGCGGGCGCCTTGGCCACCGCCTCCTTGGTGCGCTCGATCATCGAGAGCACCGCGACGTAGAAGGCCTGCTGCAATGGGCTCATCGCGACCGGCCGGATCCGGTCCGAGAGTGCGGCCTGCAGCGAATCCATCGCCTGCACCCGCCCCGCCGGGTCGGGCCGCTCCAGGGCGATCCGCAGGAGGTCGCCCTGGACGGCCTCCATCTCCTCGCGGTCGGCGCGGTCGATGAAGGCGGCGAACCGCCCGGCTTCGTGCTGAAAATCGCTCATTTTCGACTCCTCGCACGGGCCATGGCCCTATGACCATGCTCCTGCGGCGTTTTTCCCAGGCGTCACCTCCATGCGGGCGAGCGGCATTTCCCGATGCCTCGGCTCAACCTTCATGTTGACCGCGCGTTCGCCGCGCGCGAGGCGTTTGTCCCGCCCGCTTGCGTAAAGGCTGGTTGGCGCGGGTGGGCAAACGGTGTAGGAGCCCCCACTTCGTGCAGCGGATACGCGGGCGCGCTGCTTTTGCGCGCGACCTTTAGTACGGCACACCGACAGCGTCCGCGCGAGTGGGCACCGGAATCGCAATGCAGACCGTCCTCATCGTCGTCCACCTCATCATCGTGCTGGCGCTCATCGCCGTGGTGCTGCTGCAGCGCTCGGAGGGCGGGCTCGGGCTCGGCGGTGGCGGCGGGGGCGGCGTCTCCGGCTTCATGACCGGCCGCGGCCAGGCGAACGCGCTGACTCGCGCGACCGCGATCCTCGCCGCCCTGTTCTTCACCACCAGCATCGCGCTGGCGATCTTGGCCCACCGCACCGCCGCGCCTCGCTCGATCCTCGACGAGGCCGGAACGCCGCAGGGCCAGACGCAGCAGACCGACAAGCCGGTGAACGCGGACAACCTGCTCGACACGCTGCGCAGCGGCAGCCCGAGCCAGGGCGGCCAGCCCGCCTCGGTTCCCACCGACGCACCGGCCAAGCCGGCAACCCCGGCGCCCGCTCCGAACACCCCGCCGGCCGCACCGGCGACGCCGGACGCGCCGCAATCGCGCTGAGCGCGATGCGACGCAGCCGCACCATCTGCGGATAAGAGCCTTGCGGCCGGCGCATCGGCCGCGGGGACGTGGAAGACAAATTCCTCAACGGCATGAGGGGCATCGCCCCGTGCCGCCTCCCGCGTGGCCGGCGGGGTGCGGTAACCGTTGCGGTTTGGCGAATCGCTTGAGCCCCTTTATGGACCAGAGCCCATGACGCGGTACGTTTTCATCACCGGCGGCGTGGTTTCCTCCCTGGGCAAGGGCCTCGCCTCCGCCGCCCTCGCGGCTTTGCTCCAAGCGCGCGGATACCGCGTGCGCCTGCGCAAGCTCGACCCCTATCTCAACGTCGATCCGGGCACGATGAGCCCGACGCAGCACGGCGAGGTGTTCGTCACCGACGACGGCGCCGAGACCGACCTGGATCTGGGCCATTACGAGCGCTTCACCGGCCTGCCGGCCTCGCGCGCCGACAACGTGACCACGGGGCGGATCTACCTCGACATCATCACCAAGGAGCGGCGCGGCGATTATCTCGGCGCCACGATCCAGGTGATCCCGCACGTCACCAACGCCATCAAGGCGTTCGTGCTCGACGGCAATGACGATTACGACTTCGTTCTGGTCGAGATCGGCGGCACGGTCGGCGACATCGAGGGCCTGCCGTTCTTCGAGGCGATCCGCCAGATCGGCCAGGAGCGCCCGCGCGGCAGCGTCTGCTACCTGCACCTCACGCTCCTGCCCTACATCCCGTCCGCCGGTGAGTTGAAGACCAAGCCGACGCAGCACTCCGTGAAGGAGCTGCGCTCCATCGGCATCCAGCCCGATATCCTGCTCTGCCGCTGCGACCGTCCGATCCCGCAGGACGAGCGGCGCAAGCTCGGCCTGTTCTGCAACGTGCGGGAAAGCGCGGTCATCGAGGCGCGCGACGTCGACACGATCTACGCCGTGCCACTCTCCTACCGCGAGGCGGGACTCGACCGGGAGATCCTGGCGCATTTCCAGATGGAGCCGGAGACCGAGCCGAAGCTCGACCGCTGGCAGAACATCCTCGAGCGGGTGCGCAACCCCGAGGGCGAGGTCACCATCGCCATCGTCGGCAAGTATACGGGGCTGAAGGACGCCTACAAGTCGCTCACCGAGGCGCTGACCCACGGTGGCATCGCCAACAACGTGCGCGTCAACCTCGAATGGATCGAGGCGGAGGTGTTCGAGCGCGAGGACCCGGCGCCCTTCCTCGAAGGGCTGCACGGCATTCTCGTGCCCGGCGGCTTCGGCCAGCGCGGCGCCGAGGGCAAGATCCGCGCGGCCCGCTACGCCCGCGAGCGCAACATCCCCTATTTCGGCATCTGCTTCGGCATGCAGATGGCAGTGATCGAGGCGGCGCGCTCGCTCGCCGGGATCGAGGGGGCCAACTCTACCGAATTCGGCGCGACCGCGGAGCCCGTGGTCGGCCTCCTCACCGAGTGGATGCGCGGCAACGAGTTGGAGCGGCGCGCGGCCGAGAGCGATCTCGGCGGCACCATGCGGCTCGGCGCCTACAAGGCGACGCTCGGTGCGGACACCAAGATCTCGCAGATGTACGGCGGCACAGAGATCTCGGAGCGCCACCGTCATCGCTACGAGGTCAACATGGCCTATCGCGCCCGCCTGGAGGCCAAGGGTCTGCGCTTCTCCGGCACCTCGCCGGACGGGCTCCTGCCCGAGACGGTTGAACACGAGGGCCACCCGTGGTTCATCGGCGTGCAATTCCACCCGGAGTTGAAGTCGCGCCCCTTCGAGCCGCACCCGCTGTTCAAGGGGTTCATCGCCGCCGCGATCGACCAGAGCCGCCTGGTGTGATCGAGAGAGGGACCCACGGTTGACGACGATCTCGGGCCTTCCGGCCTTTCTCGCCTACTTCGCCGTCTCCCTCGGGCTCACCGCCCTCTACCTCGTGACCTACCTCACCGCGACGGCGCACCGGGAAATCGCTCTGGTGCGCGAGGGCAACCTCGCCGCCGCGCTCGCTCTCGGAGGCAGCCTTCTCGGCTACTCCATCCCGCTCTCAGCCGCAGTGCGCTACGCCGGCTCGCTGCTCGACTGCATCGTCTGGGGGCTCGTCGCCCTTGTGGTGCAGGTCGCGATCTACTGGCTGATGCGGCCGCTGCTGCCGAACCTGTCGCAGCGGATCGACGAGGGCCAAACGGCGCCCGCTGTCCTGCTCGGAGCCGCCTCCCTGGCGGGCGGCCTCGTGAACGCCGCCTGCATGAGCTACTGACGCCGTGGCGGACGACCGCGAGACCGGGCGCGGGTTCGGCCGACGCAGGCCGGACGAGCCTGCTCCGGCCGTCACACCGCCCGACGCGGCCGCGAGCAAACGCTCGCAGACCGTCTCAACTGTGCTGGTCGCGAGTGCGGGCCTCGCAGCACTCGGCCTTGGCTCTCTCGAGCGGACTGCGCCGTCGAAAGACGTCCTCGTCTACGTCGACGCGGCCGCCTGCGCCGCCGACGGCATTCGCCCGGCCGAAGAGTGCCGCAGCGACTATGCCACCGCCCGTGCGGCCTATCCGTCGACCGCGCCACACTATGAGTCAGCGGCGGAGTGCGAGGAGCACCACGGGTCGTCGCATTGCCTGCCGGATCCGAATACGCCGCCGCAGTCCGTCCCCCGCATGGCGGGCTTCCTGCTCGGTCGCCGCGCCTCCGATTGGGTGACACCCGAACCCGTTTACGAGCACCGCCAGGGTCACGGCGGTCATCACGGCAGTTACTGCACCGGGTCGGGCGGCAAGGTCTCCACCGGAGGCGGAGGCCACGCCTCCTCGGCAACGCTCAAGCCCGCCGCGGCGAAAGCGACACAGTTCGGCGGCTTCGGCAGCAGCGGCAAGAGCTTCTCCTCCTTCGGCGGCACCTGATGCGCCGCTTCGCCTGCGGAGAGCGGCCCGGCTGGCGGGAGATCGCGGGGACGCCGGCTTTGCCTTCCACACCATCGACGGCGAACCCTATTGGGACGAGAGCCACGCCTACGCCTTCACGCTGGCCGAGATCGAAGACGACATCGAAGGACCGAGCGCCGAGCTGCACGCGCTCTGCCTCGATTTCGCGGCGGAGGCGGTCGCGGACGAGCGCATCCTCACCTCGCTCGCGATTCCCGAACCGGTCTGGGACACGGTGCGAGCGAGTTGGCACCGGCGCGATCCGAGCCTCTACGGACGCCTCGATTTCTCCTACGGCGGCACGGGGCCAGCCAAGCTCCTCGAATACAACGCCGACACCCCGACCGCCCTCTACGAAACCGCCGTGTTCCAGTGGCTCTGGCTCGAACAGGGGTTGAAGGAAGGGCGCCTTCCTGCGGGCAGCGACCAGTTCAACGCACTTCACGAACGGCTGATTGCGCGTCTCGCCGAGATCGCGCCGCCCGGCCTCATCGCCTTCGCCGCCGATACGAGCGGTCCGGAAGACCTCGGCACCGCCGGCTACCTTCAGGATTGCGCGGTCCAGGCCGGCTGCGCGACGATCCTGCTCGACCTCGCCCAGATCGGCCTGCGGGCGGATGGCGCCTTCTGCGGGCCGGACGAGCAGCCCTTCGCCGCCCTGTTCAAGCTCTACCCCTGGGAATGGGCGTTTCAGGACGCGTTCGGTTCGGCGGTCGCGGCCTCGCCGACGCGGTTCCTCGAGCCGCCCTGGAAGATGGTGCTCTCCAACAAGGGCCTGCTTGCCCATCTCTGGGCGCGCGAGCCCGGCCACCCGAACCTGCTGCCGGCCTTCTTCGAGTCCGATCCCGCCGGTGCGAGCCTGGGCGGCGACTATGTGCGCAAGCCGCTGCTCTCGCGGGAGGGCGCCAATGTCGAAATCTTCTCCGATGGCGCCCGCGTCGCCGGAGCGGATGGGCCTTACGGTGGGAACGGCTTCATCCGGCAGGGGCTGGCCGAGCTGCCCTGCTTCGACGGCCGCCGCCCGCTCCTGGGGGCCTGGATCGTCGGGGATGCGCCGGCCGGACTGTGTATCCGCGAATCCGACGGCCCGATCACCGGCGACACCGCGCTGTTTGTGCCGCACCTGATCGAGCGGGGCTGACGCCGCTCACGAAAAAGGGGCCGGATCGGCTCCGGCCCCCTCGCTTGCGCTCCGGCTCGCGTTAGCGGCCCGCGGCGCTGTTGCCACCGCCGGCGCTGCCCGCGCCACCGCCCATGGTGCCACCCGGCGCGTTGCCCGTCGTGGCGCCGGGGGCCATGGTGCCGGTCGAGCCGGTGGTTGCGCCTGCGGGGCTGCCGTTCGTCGGCCGCATGCTGTTGCCGGTGTTGTTCCGCACCGGGCTGGCACTGTCCGTGGTGCCGCCGGTGCCGCCCTTGCCGGTGCTCGACTGGGCGAAGGCTGCCCCGGAGACGGCGAGGGTCAGCGCGGCGGCGAGCGCGATCATCTTGGTCGGCATGGTTCTTTCCTTCCCTGATATCGGGTGTGGAAAGCGAACCCGCCGCCGACGGCATGGTTCAGCGCGAATTTCCTCAGCCGTCGCGCGATCCGTGGGTCCGGCGGCCGCGACGCCACGTCCGCACTGCCTTCGGGGCAGCAGACCCTATATGGTGCGATACCGTGACCGAAATCCTGTTCTACCACCTCCAGCGCCAGCCCCTCGAAAAGGTGCTGCCCAGCCTCGTCGAGAAGTCGCTGGAGCGCGGCTGGCAGGCGGCCATCCAGGCGGTGAGCGAGGAGCGGCTTCAGGCGCTCGACGACGGCCTCTGGACCTATACCGACGAGAGCTTCCTGCCCCACGGCACGGACCGCGACACGGACGCGGCGAGGCAGCCCGTGGTGCTGACCCTGCGCGAGACCAACCCCAACGGCGCCTCGATCCGCTTCCTCGTGGAGGGCGCGGAACTGCCGGAGGATGCGGAGAGCTACCAGCGGATCTGCATCCTGTTCGACGGCACCGACACCGACGCACTGCTCCACGCGCGCGAGCAATGGCGCGGCGCCAAGGCCGCCGGCCACGCCATCGCCTACTGGCAGCAGGACGAGGGCGGGCGCTGGACCAAGAAGGCGTGAGATCAATTCGTCGTCCGATGGGAAGGCGCGACAACACGCACGACCAATCGCCCGAGGATCGCGAGAGACCGATGACGCAAGCCTTCTCCCTCTCCCCCCGTGCCGGAACGGCCCGGCTCTACCTGGCCGGCCTCCTCTCCCTCACCGTGGGATTGGGGCCGGTGTTGGCCCAGCACGGCCCGGCACAGGGTGACGGTCCTGGCCAAGCGCAGGGGAGGGGAACGGCGCAGGGCCAGCCGCGCAAGGCGCCGGAAGGACGCCGTTTGCCGCCGGACGCGATCACCGAGCACAGCATCGACGGACCGAACGGGCGTGCGCTCGCCTTCACCGCGACCGCCGGCAGCCTCGCCCTCGTGGACGAGGAGGGTAAGCTTCAGTCCGAGATCGCCTTCATCGCCTACACCAAGGCGGGCAAGCCGGAGGAGGCCGCCGCCCGGCCGATTACCTTCGGCGTCAATGGCGGGCCGGGCGCGGCCTCGGCCTATCTCAATATCGGTGCGATCGGTCCCTGGCGCCTGCCGACCGACGGCGCCTCGATCAGCCCGTCGCAGACGATCGCGCTTCAGCCGAACCCGGCGACCTGGCTCGATTTCACCGATCTCGTCTTCATCGATCCCGTCGGCACTGGCTACAGCCGCGCGGCGGATGGCGACGGCAAGAAGTACTGGAGCGTCGATGCGGATGCCTCGGTGCTCGCCGCGGCCATCGCCCGCTATCTGCGCCAGAACGACCGCCTCGCCTCGCCAAAATTCTTCGTCGGCGAGAGCTATGGCGGCTTCCGCGGGCCGCTGATCGCGCAGAAGCTGCAGCAGGATGTCGGCGTCGGTCTCTCGGGCCTCGTGCTGCTCTCCCCCGTGCTCGACTTCGCGTGGCTGCAGCCGCCCCGCACCACGCCCTGGGGGTTTGTCACCAAACTCCCCTCGTTTGCCGCCGCGGCGCTGGAGCGCGCGGGCACGACGCCGAGCCGCGAACTCATGAAGGAGGCGGAAGCCTACGCGTCCGGCGCCTATCTCACCGATCTCCTGAAAGGCCCGTCCGACCGGGAGGCGGTGGCGCGGCTCGCCGAGAAGGTCTCGGCGCTGACCGGCCTCGATCCGGAGACCGTGCGGCGCCAGGCCGGGCGACTCACCGCCCACAGCTACCAGCGCGAGATCGGCCGCGATGCCGGCCGTGTCGCCTCGGCCTACGACACCGGCGTGACCGGCTGGGACCCGGACCCGACCGCTCCGCAATCGAACTTCGAGGATCCGGTGCTCGACGCATTGCAGGCGCCGCTCACCACCGCCATGGTGCAGCTCTATCAGGGCCGCCTCAACTGGCGTGTCGAGAACATGCGCTACGAGTTGCTCAACGGCGCGGTCAACCGCGGCTGGACCTGGGGCTCGGGCCGCTCGGCGCCGGAAGCGATGGGGGCCCTAAAGGACGCGCTGGCGCTCGACGGGCGGATGCGGGTGCTCGTCGCCCACGGCTTCACCGACCTCGTGACGCCCTACTTCACCTCGAAGATGCTGCTGGACCAGATGCCGGTCTACGGCTCGCCCGACCGCCTCAAGCTCTCGGTTTATCCCGGCGGCCACATGTTCTACACGCGGCCGGACTCGCGCAACGCCTTCCACGACGACGCCGCCGACCTGTTTGCCCGAGCGCTGGAGACCCGCTCCAACGGGAGCGCGAAGGGCGGTGGCGCGTCGGGCGCGACCATGCCGGAGAAGAGACCGACGCCTTGAGACTGCTTCTGGGACTTCTGCCCGCCCTGCTGCTGGCGAGCTGCAACACCGCCGAGCGCCGCGAACCGATCCCGCCACCGCCGCCACCGAGCGCGGTTCTGCCCGCGATCCCGTCGGCGCCGGCCGCCGCGCTCGGCCCCGTGCTCGACGGCAACGGCGCCTGCACCGGGCCAGCACCGGGCACGGCCGCCGCCATCCAAACTGGGATCGGCGAATGCGACCTCGTGCGGCTCAAGGGCCGCCCGCCCACCGACGTCCTGGTCGGCGAGGGCCGTTCCGGCCGCGAGGTGCAGGTGCTCTACACCGAGCCCGGCGCCAAGGAGCTGTATTTCTTCGTGAACAACCGCCTCGATCGTATCGTTCGTTAACGCACGAACCAATTGGGCCCGTGCTTGCTTCCATCCGGACCGGGTCGGACCCGGAAGGTGGGACGAGCGATGGCACACGCATACCGGTTCGGGATCGAGGAAGAGCTGTTCCTGGCCAACAGCCGCACCCGGGCGGCGCCCAGCGAATCGGTTTCGGCCTTCCACAAGGCGGCGCGGAACCGGCTGGAGGGCGTCGAGCGCGAGATGCTGGAGAGCCAAGCCGAGATCTGCTCCAAGCCCTCGGCGAGCTTCGATGAGACCCATGAAGCCCTGGCCAAGCTCCGCACCGGCCTGTGCGGCATCGGCCGCGAGCACGGCCTGAAGGTCTTCGCCGCCGGCACCCACCCGACCGCGATCTGGACCGACCAGCGCGAGACCGCCAAGGTCCGCTACCGCAAGATGATCGAGACGCTGCAGATGGTGGGCCGGCGCTCCATCGTCAGCGGCCTGCACGTCCATGTCGAGGTGCCCGAGCCGGACCAGCGCATCGACCTGATCAACCGGCTGATGCCGTTTCTGCCGGTGCTGCTCGCGCTCTCCACCTCCTCGCCCTTCTACGAGCGCCACCGCACCGGGCTCGCCGGCTACCGCCTGCGTGCCTATGCCGAGCTGCCCCGCACCGGCCTGCCGGAACTGTTCGACGGAGCTGACGATTTCGAGCGCTACGTGCGGGTGATGACGCGGGCGGGTGCCGTCGAGGACGCGACCTATTTCTGGTGGCACATCCGCCCGTCGATTCGTTACCCGACCCTCGAATTGCGGGTCGCCGACAGTTGCACCCGGCTCAAGGACACGCTGGCCATCGCCGCGCTCTACCGATGCCTTGTGCGACTCTGCGTGCGCCGGCCGGAGCTGAACGCCCGGCCGACGGGCGCCTCGCGCGGCTTCGTCATGGAGAACCTGTGGCGGGCGCAGCGCGACGGCGTTCACGCCGCCCTGATCGATGAGGCGGCGGAGGAGGCGGTGCCGGTGCGCCGCCTCGTCGAGCGCCTGCTCGACCTTGTGGCGGAGGATGCCGCGGCGTTGGGCTGCAACGCACAGATCGCACATGCCCTCACCATCACCGAATGCGGCTCCAGCGCGGACGGGCAGATCCGGGCCTACGAGGCCTCGCTCGCCGCGGGCGGCAGCGAGCGCAAGGCGCTGTCCGGCGTCATCGACTGGCTCGCCCGCGAGACCGCGAACTGCGAGGCGTGACGGCGCGCCTCCGGCTCCGCCAGGAACATCGAACGCCCGCTCCGGTTGCTCCGACAGGTCCGATTCTGTCCTAGGAGACTTCCATGAGAACGACACTCACTGCCGCCGCCTGCCTGCTCCTGCTGGGCGCGGCGGGGATGCCGGCCCATGCCCAATCGGTCGGCGAGAAGACCGGCGTGAACTCGCTGATGGGCGTCGCCCCCACGGCTCAGGACTTCGTCACGCAAGCCGTCATCAGCGACATGTTCGAGGATCAGACGAGCAAGCTCGCCCTGGAGAAGGCCGACGAGAAGACCAAAGCCTTCGCCAAGAAAATGATCGAGGACCACAAGAAGACCTCGGACGAGCTGAAATCCGTCGTTCAGACCGGCGACATGAAGCTCAACCTTCCGACCGCCCTGGATTCGGCCCACCAGAGCAAGCTCGACAAGCTCAAGAGCCTGAGCGGCAACGACTTCACGAAGCAGTATCACGACGATCAGGTGACGGCGCATAAGAACGCCACCGACCTCTACAAGCGCTACGCCGAGAGCGGCGACAACGCGGCGCTCAAGGCCTTCGCCATCAAGACGAAGCCGCATCTCGACGAGCACCTGAAGATGGCTCAGGACCTCGACAACAAGAAGTAGTCTTTTCGCGTTTTCGGGCGGCGCTCCTCGGTGAGTGCCGCCCAGCCGGCGGCATCTTCAGCACGGGCTATCAGACCACAGCCTCACCCTGAGGTGCCGGGATGGAAGAGGGGCGCTCGGCCCCTGACCATCAAACTCGTTGCATGAACGCCGCGGCCTTCGCGCGGATCACCTCGGCCGCCCGGTCGATGCCCGCGCGATCGACGTCGAGATTGGCAGTCGCACGGATCTGATGCGCTCCGATCGCCCGCACCCGCACCCCATCTTCGAGACAGGCGCTCGCGAAGGCCGAGGCGGTGATGCCCAAGGCCTCCACCGTGAAGCACAGGATATTCGACTGCCCTGCCGTCGGGTCGAAGGCCAGGCCCGGCACGTCGGCGATCGCCCGGTGCAGCCGGCCGGCATTGGCGTTGTCCTCGGCAAGCTGGGTCATGTGGTGGTCGAGGGCGTAGAGCCCCGCTGCCGCCAGCACGCCCGACTGGCGCATCGCGCCGCCGAGCCGGTACTTCCACTGCCACGCGTGGTCGATGAAATCCCGCGTGCCGGACAGGACCGCGCCGACCGGGCAACCGAGACCCTTGCTGAGATCGATCCAGACACTGTCGAAGCCGGCCGCATATTCCGCCGCCGAGAGGCCGCTGGCGACGACCGCGTTGAGCAGGCGCGCCCCGTCGATATGCGCCTTCAGGCCGCGCGCCTGGGCGTAGTCGCGGATCAGGCGCATCTCACCGATGTCCCAGACCGTCCCGCCGGAAAAGCTCGTCGTCTGCTCGATCGAGACCAGCCGCGAGCGCGGCGCCGTGCGCTGCGGAACCCGGATCGCCGCCTCGACCTGGGCCAGGGTGAACAACCCGACCCGCGTCGGCAGCGCCTTCACCGAGACGCCGCCGATCGCGGCTGAGCCGGCGGCCTCGGTGTTGTAGATGTGGGACTGGTCGTCGACGATTATCTCGTCGCCCGGTCGGCAATGGACGAGGATCGAGGCGAGGTTGCACATCGTGCCCGACGGCATGAACACGGCCGCCTCCTGACCGAGCATCTCCGCCACGCGCTCACATAGCGCATTGGTGGTCGGATCGGAGTTCGACTGCTCGTCGCCGACCTCGGCCCGCGCCATGGCCTCGCGCATGCCCGGCGTCGGGCGCGTCTGGGTGTCGCTGAACAGATCGATCATGGCGCATCCTTCCTTGCGGGCCCCGTCCGCTCGGTCCCGCCGCCACGCTCCGCTGCAAGGGGCTCCCGCGGCGCTCCTGAATGCATGAAAAATTCAATCACTCGCAAGCCGTCCCGCGCGCCGTCGCGATGGTCGCCTTTCGCAGGTCCGGAACTTTCCGTGTGGCTCACGAAGCTGGGAACGGCCGCGTATCTCGACAGGCGGTAGCCGCAAGTCTAGAAATTGCGACGCGTAGTTTCGCATTTAAAATTCTTTGAGAGCTCGATGAATAGAATTGAGCCCAGTATCGGGATCAACCGTCGCTACCTTCATGACGAGGTGGCGGACCGGATGCGGGAATTGATCAACGAAGGCGAACTCGAGCCGCGTGCGCGCGTCAACGAGAGCGAATTGACCGAGCGGTTCGGAATTTCGCGCACGCCGCTGCGCGAGGCGATCAAGATCCTGGCGACCGAAGGCCTTCTGGAGCTGCTGCCGAATCGCGGCGCCCGGGTCGCGAGCATCTCCCCCGACGAGCTGGAGGAGATGATCGAGGTCATCGCCGGGCTCGAAGCGACCGCCTGTGACCTCGCCTGCCGGACGATTACCGACGAGGAACTCGCGGAGATCGAGGCGAAGCATCAGGCGATGATGGCGGCGTGGCAGGCGCGCGACGAGACGAGCTACTTCCGCCTGAATCGCGAAATCCACGAGGCGATCATGCTGGCGAGCCGCAACACCAAGTTGCGCAGCCTGTATCTGGGTCTCACCGGCCGGATTCAGCGCTCCCGCTACAGTGCCCACCAGACCGAGGCGCAGTGGGCCCAGGCGGTCGAGGAGCACGAGCGCATGATTCCGCTGCTCCGCGCCCGTCAGGGCGAGGAACTCGCCGGGCTGATGCGCCGGCATATCCGCTCGAAGAAGCCGGTGATCGCGGCGATCTACGGCGAAGAGGGGACTGAGGCGTCGCCCCGTTAGAGCGTTTTCCGACGAAGCGGACGCCGCAGGCTCAGCGCCCTTTGAAGCTCGGCGGGCGCTTGCCCAGGAAGGCTTCCATGCCCTCCCGGAAATCCTCGCTCATATAGGTCATTACGATCAGGTCGTCGCCGGGCCGCTCGCCCTCGGCGGCCTCCGCCACGCCCTCCTCGCCGATGCGGCGCAGGCCTTCCTTGGTGGCCTGGAGGGTGAGGGGCGCGTGGCTCGCGAGCAGGGTGGCCAGCGCATCCGCTCGGGCCGCGACGGCCGCGGCATCCTCGACCACCTCGTTGACGAGGCCGATCGCCAGCGCCTCCTGCGCCTCCACGAGCCGGGCGGTGAACAGAATGTCCTTCACGCGCGGCGCGCCGATGAGATTCGCCAGCCGCCTCAGGGTGTTCTGCGAGAGGCAATTGCCGAGCGTGCGGGCGATGGGGATGCCGAAGCGGGCGTCGCGGCTGGCGATGCGCATGTCGCAGGCCGCAGCGATGGCCGCGCCGCCGCCGGTGCAGGCGCCGGCGACCGCCGCGATGGTCGGCACCCGCAGGCGCTCCAGGCCGCCGAGCACCCGGTCCATGAAGCGCTCGTAGCCGATCGCGTCTTCCGGTTTGCTGAAGCTGCGGAACTGGGCGATGTCGGTGCCCGCCGCGAACGCCTTGTCCCCGGCGCCGGTGATGATCACCGCCTTGATCGCGTGGTCCGCCTCGATCCGCTCGCACAGTTCCACCAGCCCGCGATACATCGCGAAGGTCAGCGCATTGCGCGCCTTCGGCCGGTTGAGGGTGATGCGGGCGATGCCCGCCGCATCCACCGCGAAGAGCAGTTCGTCGGTCGAAGCGGTCTCGGCGTCAGCGTTCATGGAGCGGTTCCTCGTCAAGCGTCTCAGGCCGTCGTCTCGCGCACGACGCCCCGGGCGATCAGATCGTCGATCGCCGCCCCGTCATAGCCGGCTTGGGCCAGGATGGCGCGGCTGTGTTCGCCCAGCAGCGGCGCGGGGCCGTGCACCCGCCCCGGCGTCGCTGAGAATTTGACCGGCAGACCGAGCGTGCTCATCCGCCCGGCGCGGGTGTGCTCGACCTCGACCACCATCTCGCGGGCGCGCGTCTGGGGATCGGCCTGCATCGCGAGCACGTCGAGCACGGGCCCGGCCGGCACGCCGCCGGCTTCCAGCCGCGCGAGCCAATCGGCGGAGGGCGCGGTGCGGAAATGCGGGGCCAGCACCTGTGCCAGAGCCGCGCGGTTCGCCATGCGGTCGCGGTTGGCCGAGAAACGCGAATCGGCGGCGAGATCCTCGGCGCCGAGCACCGCGAGCAGGCGCAGCCAGTTGGTCTGGTTGGCCGCGCCGATGGTGATCCAGCCGTCTGCCGTCTCGAATGCCTCGTAGGGCGCGTTCAGCGGATGGGCCGAGCCCATCGGCCCCGGCGCGACGCCGGTCGCCATGGCGATGGCCGATTGCCAATAGGTGAGGGTGATGCCGGCCTCGAACAGCGAGGTATCGACGATCTGACCCTCGCCGGTCTTCAGCTTGTGGACATGGGCGGCCAGCACGCCCATCGCCGCCAGGATGCCGGCGGTGATGTCGGTGACCGGCGGGCCGCACTTCATCGGCGGCCGGCCCGGCCCCTCGCCGGTGATGCTCATCAGCCCGCTCATGCCCTGCGCCACGAGGTCGAAGCCCGCGCGCTCGGCATAGGGCCCCGAGCGGCCGAAGCCCGAGAGCGAGCAGTAGACCAGCCCCGGAAATTCTTGTCGGAGAACGTCGTAGCCGAGGCCGAGCCGCTCCATCGTGCCGGCGCGGTAGTTCTCGATCAGCACATCGGCGTCGGCGAGCAGGCGCCGCAGCACCGCCTTGCCGTCCGCGCTCTTGAGATCGAGGGCGATCCCGCGCTTGCCGCGGTTCATCATCATATAGGCGGCGCTCTCGCCCTCGATTGCGGGCGGCACCGAGCGGCGGGTGTCGTCGCCACCCTCGATCTTCTCGACCTTGATGACCTCGGCGCCCATGTCGCCGAGCATCAGCCCACAGACCGGTCCGGCCATGATGTGGGCGAGTTCGATGACCTTCACGCCGGCCAGAGGGCCGGACTTCGCGGCTTCCGTCATCGACACTGCCTCGTCATGCCGCCCGGTCGAGGCACACGCACGACGCGAATCGAAAGCTGGCGAAGAGCCCATCACATCCATCCTCCCTTCGAGGGCCGGCGACCCCTCTCATGCGGCGCTGGAGCCGCGTGACGGATCAGCGATCACTCGCGTTTTGAATTGATTTTACGGACTCGATTGCCGGCGAGGCAACCGGTTTTGAATGCGATTTGCTGAGCGTGCGGGAAACAGCGGGGGTGTTCGACGCGCGCGATGGAACGCGCGGGCCGGCTCCCGGTTGTCGGCGAAAGCGTGGCCGTCGGAATGTCTCCCTTTCGGCCCTGTGGAGCGGAGGGATCGATGCGCGGGTTGAGCACGGCACTGGGACTGGCGGCGGCCCTCGCCGTGACGGCAGCGAGCATCGCTCCGGCGGAGGCGTCCTGCGCCCGCCGCATCATCAACAAATCCGGCTACGTCGCCCTCGTCAGCCGCGACGGCGGCCCCTGGGTGGCGGTGCGGCCGCACCGCTCGCAGACGATCCAGTACCATCACTCCGGACGCATCGACGTGGCGTTGACCTGCGGCCCGGGCGCCCTGCCGGAGCAGGCCGCCTACCGGGCGAGCTACGACACGGTGGCGATCATCGACCGCTGCTACATCCGCTTCGGCGACGGCTTCTTCGAGGAGCAGCTCGGCGGCGGCTTCATCGGCCGGAAGGATACGGGGCCGCTCGCCCTCAACAATCCGCGCCAGGGCGACCTCGTGGTCGGTCCGCAGGCCGGCGCCTGCCCGGCGATGGAGCGCGGTGCCATCCGGGCCCGTTATTAGCCTTGTGGCCGGGCGCGTGCTAACCCGCGCGCCCCGTCGTCAGCGACGACGCCCCGAGACGAGATTCATGCGCTCGATCCTTCCCCTAGCCGGAGCCATCGCCCTCGCCATGACCAGTGCCACTTCCGCCGCCCAGCCCGTCACGCTGCCCTCGGGCCTCAGCTACACCGATGAAGTGGTCGGCACCGGCCCCGAGCCGAAGTCCGGCCAGCAGGTCACCGTCCACTATACCGGCTGGCTCGACGAGGGCGGCGGCAAGCGGGGCAAGAAGTTCGATTCGTCGCGTGATCGCGGCCAGCCCTTCTCGTTCACCATCGGCGCGGGCCAGGTGATCCGCGGCTGGGATGAGGGCGTCGCCACGATGAAGGCCGGCGGCCGCCGCATCCTGACGATCCCGCCGGATCTCGGCTACGGCGCCCGCGGCGCCGGCGGCGTGATCCCGCCGAACGCCACGCTGATCTTCGACGTCGAGCTGATCGGCTCGCGCTGATCGCGAACTTCTCCGGCGCCTCTGCGGGCGCCGGATCCCGTGGGCGAAAGCCTCAGATGAGCTTGTGCTCGCGCGCCAGCGCCAGCAGATCGCGCTGCGGCCGGGCACCGATATGCTCGATGACCTCGGCCGCCGCGAGCGCGCCGAGACGAGCCGACGACACGTAGTCGATGCCGCGGGTGTAGCCCGCGAGGAAGCCCGCCGCGAACAGGTCGCCGGCCCCGGTGGTGTCGATCACCTCGCGCACCGGGAAGGCATCCACCGCCCGCACCTCGCCGCCGCGCACCACCAGCGCGCCCTGGGACGAGCGGGTGACGAGGCCGAGCAGGTGCGTGCCCTGCCCGCCGCGCTCCTCGCGCAGGGCCGCGACGGCGGCGTCCGGATCGTCGGTCTGGTAGAGGCTCTGCAACTCGCCGATATTGGCGAACAGGATGTCGATGCTGCCGTTGCGGATCAGCTCGAGGAATTCCTCACGGTAGCGACCGACGCAGAACGCGTCCGACAGAGTCAGCGCTACGGCGTTACCGGCTGAATGGGCGACCTTCACCGCCTTGCGGAACGCGTCCTTGGCGGCCGGCGGATCCCACAGATAGCCTTCGAGATAGGTGACGCGGGCCGAGCGCACGGTCGCCTCGTCCACGTCGTCCGGGGAGAGGCCCTGGCAGGCGCCGAGATAGGTGTTCATGGTGCGCTCGCCGTCGGGCGTCACCAGGATGAAGCAGCGGGCGGTGGTCGGCCCTTCGGTCGCCGGTGGCACGTCGAAGCGCACGCCCGTGGCCTTCAGGTCATGGCTGAACAGCCGACCGAGTTCGTCCTCGTGCACCTTCCCGACGAAGCCGGTCTTGGCGCCGAGCAAGGCCGCACCAACGGCGGTGTTGGCGCCCGAGCCGCCGGAGACGACGGTCGCCGGACCCATCACCTCGAAGAGGTTCTCGGCCCGCGGCTCGTCGACGAGCTGCATCGCGCCCTTCGTGACGCCCTGCTTAACGAGGAAATCCTCCTCGGCATGGGCGATGAGATCGACGATGGCGTTGCCGAGGACGAGGAGGTCGAGGGATTGGGACATCGGGCCGTCCGGTCTCGCGTGACAGATGGGCCGGGCCTGTCGCACCCCGCTCGGCAAGCGTCAAGCAAAGGCCGCCTCAAGGTTCCGCGAACAGGCTCGCTACGGCGAGCGTGAGGCCGGGCGGATCGAGCGAGAGATCGCCCGAGGCGGCGATGCGCGTCTCGATCAGGTCGCCCGTGCTGCGGCGGTGATGGATCACCGTGCGCCGCTCGGTGTCGAGGATGAGGTAGTGCTGCAGGCTCGGAAGGCGGAAGTAGCCAAGGAGCTTGGCACCGATATCGACCTGTTTCGTGCTCGGGGAGATGACTTCGATGACGATGATGGGCTCCGGGACGGTGATCGCATCCGGAGCGAGGCGTTCCCCGCAATAGACGAGGGCATCGGGTTCAAAGGCGGTTTGGGTGTCGATCGGAACGCAGAGACCGCCGGGCAGCATCTCGCAGGAAAGAGGGATCACGCGAAGCGCTTCGGACAAGGCGATCTGGGCAGCAAACTTCGTTTCGACATGCCGAACGCATTGATACGGCCTCGATACGATCTCACCATCTACGAGTTCGTAGCGCCCAGGCCGTCCTTCGGCCCAGTCGATGAACTCAGTAACGGTCGTCACTGCTGCAACGCCTTCACCTCGCATTGCGCGTAGTCCGAACTCGCCTTGACGTAGGCGTTGAGCTTCTGGACGTAAGCCCCTGCGACTGATTGGAAAGCCTGGGCCTGGGCGTTGTAGGCCTTGATCGCGTCGTTGTAGCTGTAGGCCTCCCAGCCGGGGCAGCCGTCCTTCTTGTCGAGGCAGGCGGGTTTTTCCGGGAGCTTCGGCTTTTCCGGCCGCGCCTCCGCCGGCGGGGGCATCGGCGGGGCGCAGGGGGCGGCCAGCGCCGGGCCCGCGAGGCCGGCCAGCGCCAGTGCCGTGATGATGCGTCCTGCCATGATCCGTCCCCGAGCCGTCGTCGCGAGGGTTCTGCCCGTCGAGTTGTGGCGGGAATGGGGACGTTGCCGGCACCAGCGTTAACGCACCGTCGCGCGAGATCGGTTAGAACGCGGCCCATGCCGAGCACGCCCCTTTCCGCCGCCGTCGAAGCCTTGAGCGAGGATGCCGCCCAGGCGCGCCATGCCGAGCTATCGAGGGCGATCGAGCGGGCGAACCAGCTCTACTACAACGAGGACGCGCCCGAACTCACCGACGCCGAATACGACGCCCTGCGCCAGGAGCTGGAGGCGATCGAAGCGCGCTTCCCCGCGCTGACCGGCACCACCGAGGCGAGCGCGGGCGTCGGCGCCAAGCCTTCGGAAAAGTTCGCCAAGGTCCGGCACGCGGTGCCGATGCTCTCGCTCGGCAACGCCTTCGCTGACGAGGACGTGGACGAGTTCGTGGCCCGCGTGCGCCGCTTTCTCAACCTGCCGGCCGAGGAGGCGGTCGCCTTCACCGCCGAGCCGAAGATCGACGGGCTGTCGCTGTCGCTGCGTTACGAGGCGGGCCGGCTCGTCACCGCGGCGACGCGGGGCGACGGCGAGGTCGGCGAGAACGTCACCGCCAACGCGCTGACGGTGGACGACATCCCGGAAACGCTCTCCGGCGAAAACATCCCCGAGGTGCTGGAGGTGCGCGGCGAAGTCTACCTGTCGCACGAGGATTTCGCGGCCATCAACGCGCGCCAGGAGGCGGCGGGCAAGCCGCTCTTCGCCAACCCGCGCAACGCCGCGGCCGGCTCGCTGCGCCAGCTCGATCCGGCGATCACCGCCTCACGGCCCTTGCGCTTCTTCGCCTATGCCTGGGGTGAGGTCTCCGAGCCCTTCACCGACACGCAATCGGCGGTGCTGGAGCGGTTCCGCGGCTGGGGCTTGCCGGTGAACCCGCGGACCAAGCTGTGCCGCTCGGCCGAAGAGATGATCGCGCATTACCGCACCATCGAGGCGGAGCGGGCGGGTCTCGGCTACGACATCGACGGCGTCGTCTACAAGGTCGACGACCTCGGCTTCCAGCGGCGGCTCGGCTTCGTCAGCCGCGCGCCGCGCTGGGCGCTGGCGCACAAATTCGCGGCGCAAGAGGCGATCACCGAACTTCTCGCCATCGACATCAATGTCGGCCGCACCGGCTCGCTCAACCCGCTGGCGCGCCTCAAGCCCGTCACCGTCGGCGGCGTGGTGGTGTCGAATGCGACGCTGCACAACGAGGGTTACGTCCAGGGCGTCGGCGCCGACGGCGAGCCGATCCGCGAGGGTCGCGACATCCGCGTCGGCGACACCGTGATCGTGGTGCGCGCCGGCGACGTCATCCCGAAGGTGCGGGATGTGGTGATCGACAAGCGCCCGGCAGATGCGGTGCCCTACGTGTTCCCGGATACCTGCCCGGCCTGCGGCAGCCGGGCCGTGCGTGAACTCAACCCGCGTACGAAAAAACTCGACGCGATCCGCCGTTGCACCGGCGGGCTGATCTGCCCGGCGCAGGGCGTGGAGCGGCTGAAGCACTTCGTCTCGCGCAACGGCTTCGACCTCGAAGGCTTCGGCCAGACTTATATCGAGGTGCTGTTCGAGGCCGGCCTCGTGAAGCAGCCCGCCGACCTGTTCCGCCTGGAGTTCGAGCCTCTGAAGGCGGCCATCGTCGCCCGGCGCGAAGCGCTGTCCGCCCAGCGCCGTGCCGAGGGCGAGCCGGCGCCGAAGAAGCCGACGAAGAAGAAGGGCGAGGAGGAGGACAAGGCGATCAAGAACCTGCTCGCCTCGCTCGACGCCCGCCGAACGATCCCGCTCAACCGCTTCCTGTTCGCCCTCGGCATCCCGCAGATCGGCGAATCGACGGCCAAGGCGCTGGCCAAGCGCTTTCCTGACATGCCCGCCCTGATGGCGGCCCTCGCAGCGGCGACGCGGGAGCAGGCCGGTCAGGACTGGCTCGAACTCTCGGCGCTCCCGCGGATCGGGCCCGGCACCCGCGACCGGCTGTTCGACACCCTCGATCCGCTGCCCGGCGAGGCGATGCAGGATCTGAGCCTCGGCGCCCGCCTGCGCGGACGGCTCACGCCGTCCCAGCGCGAGGCGGTGCTGGCTCATTACGGCAGCGAGGCGGAGGCCGACGCGGCGCTGGAGCGGGCTGCCTCGCAGCGGCCCGGCGACGCCTACCGGCTGTTCGCCGACGATGGCGAGATCGGCCCCGTGGCGACGGATTCACTGATCCAGTTCTTCTCTGAGCCGCACAACGACGCGGCGGTGCGGGCGCTGCTCGAAGAGGTGGGAACCGAACCGCTGGCCACCACGACCTCGGCGGCGGCGTTTGCCGGCAAGACGGTGGTGTTCACCGGCTCCCTCGAAAAGATGACCCGCAGCGAGGCCAAAGCCACCGCCGAGCGCCTGGGCGCCAAGGTCTCCGGCTCGGTCTCGGCCAAGACCGACCTCGTGGTTGCCGGCCCCGGCGCCGGCTCGAAGCTCAAGGACGCCGAGAAGCACGGGGTGAAGGTGGTCTCGGAGGACGATTGGCTGGCGATGCTGGCGGAGGCGTAAAGTTTCCCCCGAGCCTTGACCCCGCGCCCCCCACGGCGCAATCCGTGCCCCGGATCAGCCGGCCGGGCAGCCGCTCCGTCGTCAGACGGGGAGGAAAGTCCGGGCTCCATGGAGAGGCGGTGCCGGATAACCTCCGGCGGGGGCGACCCCAGGGACAGTGCCACAGAGAGCAGACCGCCTTGCGGAAGGCTTGTCCTTCGCAAGGTCAGGGTGAAAGGGTGCGGTAAGAGCGCACCGCGGACGCGGCAACGCGGACGGCACGGCAAACCCCACCGGGAGCAAAACCGAATAGGGGCGACACGCCTTCTCCGCGAGGGGAGGGCAGGCCCTCTCTCCAGGCTCGTCGCCCGGGTTGGTTGCTCGAGGCGGCCGGTAACGGACGTCCCAGAGGAATGGCTGCCACGTCCGTGAGTTCATCTCACGGGCCCTACAGAACCCGGCTTACAGGCCGGCTGATCCACCCGATCCGGCCGACGCGTGCGGTCCCGCGTCCGTCGGGGCAAGTGCTTCCCGAGTTTCGTGAATTCGGCCACAGCGCATCCGGCGCCAGCGGCGAGAGTTGCCATCGCTTGGCTTGGTAAACCTCAAGAAAACATCCCGGTCATTGACGCTCGGTTAACCTTGATGCGGTCAGATCAGAGCTGCCTGCATGGTCAAGCTCGTTGACGCGTTTCGAGGGCCCATGTTACCCCGCGCCATCCCGTTGACGCCCTGTTCTGGATCGGCCAACACTCGCCCAGGTTGCCTCGCGGGACTGCGCGCGCATGGCCGGAGCCGCTCGCGGATCGGCGTCGCCACTTCTCGGGCCGCCCTGCGGTCCGTCCATTCAGCAGGCTCCCATGATGCATCCCCCGCCGGGTGGCGCCCGAGCTCTCTACGGATTCCGCGAGAGCACCGTGGGGCGATGCCGATGAGCCGGGCGCCGCGCACGGCCAGAGCCGAGCTGCCGAAGGGCGAGCAGGCTCGCCACGTTCCCGTCCTGCTCGCCGAGGTTCTCGCCGCGCTCTCCCTCGACCGGCCGGGCCTGGCCGTGGACGGCACCTTCGGAGCGGGCGGCTACACCCGCGCGCTGCTCGAGGCCGGGCCGGAGGTGCGCGTGATCGCCATCGATCGCGATCCCACCGCGATCCGGGGCGGAGCGGACCTCGTGACTGCCTCCGGGGGCCGCCTGCGGCTGGTCCAGGGCCGCTTCGGCGATCTCGACACGCTCATCGCGGATCAGGACGAGGCGCAGGCCGATTGGATCGTGCTCGATATCGGCGTGTCCTCAATGCAGATCGATGAGGCGCAGCGCGGCTTCTCGTTCCGGCAGGACGGGCCGCTCGACATGCGCATGGGCGGGGAGGGCCCCTCGGCGGCCGACCTCGTGAACGGCGAGGAGGAAACCACGCTCGCCGACATCCTCTACCATTTCGGCGAGGAGCGCCGCTCGCGGGCGGTGGCGCGCGCCATCGTCGAGGCGCGGCGCCGCGCCCCGATCGAGACCACGGCGCAGCTCGCCGACCTCGTGGCCGGCGTGGTGCGGCCCGAGCCCGGCAGCCCGATCCATCCGGCGACCCGCAGCTTCCAGGGCCTGCGGATCGCGGTGAACGACGAACTCGGCGAATTGGTGCGCGGCCTGCACGCCGCCGAGCGGGTGCTCAAGCCCGGCGGCCGACTCGCGGTGGTGACGTTCCATTCGCTGGAAGACCGCATCGTCAAGCAGTTCTTCTCGGCCCGCAGCGGCCGGGCGGCGCAGGCCTCCCGGCACGTCCCGGGCGTGGAGCGGCCGGCCCCCAAGAGCTTCAAGCTGGTGACCAAGGGTCCGGTGCTGCCCTCCGAGGCGGAGACGGACGTGAACCCGCGGTCGCGTTCGGCCAAGCTGCGCGCCGGCGAGCGGACCGACGCGCCCGCGCCGCCGCCGCTGAGCGCCATCGAAACGCTGGCGAGCCTGCCGGCTCCACAGGGACGGGGGCCACGGCGGTGATCCGGCTTCTCAACGTGCTGGCGATCGTCGGGCTGATCTGCTCGGCGGTCTACGCCTACTCGATCAAGTACGACACGCTCTATCAGGCGGGTCAGGTCTCCAAGCTGAAGACCGGCCTGCACAAGGAGCGGCAGGCCATCGCCGTGCTGCGCGCCGAGTGGCAGCTCCTGACCCGCCCGGACCGGCTCCAGGCGGCGGTCGAGCGGCATCTCACCCTCGAGCCGATCGGCAACGGGCATCTCGCCCGGCTCTCCGATCTGCCGAACCGGCCCGACCGCGGCGATGAGATCGGCCGCCTGCTCGCCTCCACGGCGACCCCGACCGTGACCCCGACGGACAAGCCGGGGAGCGCCCGCGACGAGCCGCGCACCACCGGCTCCGTCACCACCCGCACCGTCTCCACCCGCCCGCCCGCGGTTTCGAGGTAGCGTCCCCGTGTCCCACGATCCTTCCCAGGAAGATCCGTCGCAGGAAGGTCCGTCGCAGGGCCTGCAGCACGAGCAGCCGGACGCGCTCGCGGCCGATGCCCCCGTGCCGGAGCCGGGCGCGGACCGGGTGGTGCGGAGCGAGCCTCCGGTCTCGGCGCTGACGCGGCTCACCCGGATCATGTTCCGTCTCGCCATCGAGCGCTCGCATGCCCGCGTGGCCCTGGTCGGCCTCGCCTTCACGGCGGTGTTCGTCACCATCAGCGTGCGGCTGATCGTGATGGCGGCGACGCCCGCGAGCAACAGCGACGAGCACCGGGTGGCGGCGGCCGCCACCACCGCGATCCGCCCCGATATCATCGACCGCAACGGCGAGATCCTGGCCACCGACATCCGCACCGTCTCGGTCTTCGCCGAACCGAAGCGGATGGTGCGCACCTTCGACACCGATGAGGCGGTCGAACTGCTGACCGCGGTGCTGCCCGAGCTGAACGCGGCGGAGCTGCGCGCCAAGCTGTCCTCGAAGAAGGGCTTCGTCTGGATCAAGCGCGAGATCACGCCGAAGCAGCAGCTCGAAGTCCACCGCCTCGGCATCCCCGGCGTCGGCTTCCTGCCCGACCACAAGCGCGTCTACCCGAACGGGGTCGCGGCCGCGCATGTCATCGGCGCGACGAACCTCGACAATATCGGCATCGCCGGCATCGAGAAGTACATCGACAACCGCGGCAACAAGGCGCTCAACGAATTCGGCCTCGTGGCCAAGCAGACCGACCTCTCGCCGATCCAGCTCTCCCTTGACCTGCGCGCCCAGTTCGCCCTGCGCGACGAGCTCGTGAAGGGCGTGGAGAAGTTCAAGGCCAAGGCCGGCGCCTCGATGATCCTCGACGTGACCACCGGCGAGGTCGTCGCGCTCGCCTCCTATCCGGATTTTGACCCCAACGAGCCGAAGGACGCGCTCTCGGACGACCGCATCAACCGGATGAATGTCGGCGTCTACGAGATGGGCTCGACCTTCAAGGCGATGACGCTCGCCATGGCGCTCGATTCCGGCAAGTACAACGTCAACTCCACCTTCGACACCCGCGGCGGCGTGCTGCACTGGGGCCGGCAGAAGATCCACGACTACCACGCCACCGGCCGCGTGCTGACGATGCCGGAGGTGTTCACCCACTCCTCCAACATCGGCTCGGCCAAGATGGCTCTCGGCGTCGGCGTGCCCGGCCACCGCGCCTTCCTCAAGAAGATGGGCCTGCTCGACCGGATGCGGACCGAGCTGCCGGAATCGGCTTCGCCGATCCTTCCGCCGCGCTGGGCCGAGATCAACACCATCACCATCGCCTTCGGCCACGGCATCGCGGTGGCGCCGATCCAGGCGGCGGCGGCGGTGGCGGCGATCATCAACGGCGGCGACCTGATGACGCCGACCTTCCTGAAGACCGACGAGCCGACCGCGCGGGGCAAGGCCAGCCACGTGATGAAGCCGGAGGCCAGCGAGGCGATGCGCTTCATCATGCGCCTCAACGCGGTCGAGGGCTCGGCCAAGAAGGCGTCGATCCCGCTCTACTACGTCGGCGGCAAGACCGGCACGGCCGAGAAGGTCATCAACGGGCGCTACGCCAAGAACCGCCTGTTCACGACCTTCATGGCGGCGGCGCCCATGGACAAGCCGAAATACCTGTTCCTGACGATCATGGACGAGCCGCAGGGCCTGCCCGAGACCGGCGGCTACGCCACGGCCGCCTACAATTCCGGCACGGTCACGGGCAAGATCATCGAGCGGGCCGCGCCGATCCTCGGGCTGGCACCGCGCTTCGATCCGCCGGTGAAGCCGTTCCCGCTGATGGTGAAGCTCGGCGCCTACCATGCGACCATGGTGGACGGGCAGTGACGGCAGCCTGTACCCCGTCGGCCTGACCCGCATGGACGCTTCCGAGGATTGTTTTGCCGATGAGCCAGCCGACGCCTGACGACCGGACTCTCGGCGACCTGTTCCCGGAAGCCGACCCGGCCATCGCCGGCCGCCCCGTTGCCGGGCTGACCGCCGACAGCCGTAAGGTCGTGCCCGGCGGCGTGTTCGTAGCGGTACCCGGTACCGCCGCCGACGGCCGGCTTTTCGCCGCCGCCGCGGCAGCGGCCGGCGCGGTCGCCGTGGCCGGTGAGGGGACGCGCCCAGCAGATCTGCCCGAGGCGACGGCCTGGATCGAGGTCGCGGATGCCCGCCGGGCGCTGGCGCTCGCCGCCGCCGGCCTCTCCGGGCGCCAGCCGGAGACGGTGGTCGCGGTCACCGGCACCAGCGGCAAAAGCTCGGTCGCCGATTTCGTGCGGCAGATCCTGTCGCGCCTCGGCCAGGAATCGGCGAGCCTCGGCACCGTCGGCATCGTCACCAACCGGGGCGCGGAATACGGCTCGTTGACGACCCCCGACCCCGTCACGCTGCACGAGACCCTGGCACGGCTGGTGGACGAGGGCATCACCGATCTGGCCATGGAGGCCTCCTCGCACGGCATCGAGCAGCGCCGCCTCGACGGGGTGGAGCTGACGGCGGCCGCCTTCACCAATCTCGGCCGCGACCACCTCGATTATCACCCCACCATCGAGGACTATCTCGACGCCAAGCTCCGCCTGTTCACGACGCTGCTGCCGAAGGGCTGTCCGGCCATCGTCAATGCGGACGGCGCCTATGCCGAGCGCGTCATCGGCGTGGCCGACGCCGCCGGCCACGCTATCCGCACCACGGGGCGCGGCGGCGACTTCATCCGCCTCGTCGAGGCCGGGACGGAGGGTTTCGCGCAGAGCCTGACGCTCGCCCACGCAGGCAAGGACTATCGCGTGCGCCTGCCGCTGGTCGGTGGCTTCCAGGTCGAGAACGCCCTGGTCGCAGCGGGTCTCGCCCTGGCGACGCCCGCGGGTCAGGCTGATCCGGCCGGCGTCTTCGCAGCGCTCGAAGGGCTCACCGGCGTGCCGGGCCGCATGGAGCGGATCGGCGAAGCGAACGGGGGCTTGTGCCTCGTCGATTACGCCCACAAGCCGGAAGCCCTGGAGCATGTCTTGAGCG
Source organism: Methylorubrum sp. GM97 (assembly GCF_024347855.1). Taxonomy (NCBI): domain Bacteria; kingdom Pseudomonadati; phylum Pseudomonadota; class Alphaproteobacteria; order Hyphomicrobiales; family Methylobacteriaceae; genus Methylorubrum; species Methylorubrum sp. GM97. The sequence continues at coordinate 5,192,630 of NZ_AP025942.1, read as the reverse complement.
CGCTCCGCCCCTTCGCCAGCGGGCGCCTCGTCGTCGTGTTCGGCTGCGGCGGCAATCGCGACGCCGGCAAGCGGCCGATCATGGGCGCCATCGCCGAACGCCTCGCCGACCGGGTCATCGTCACCGACGACAATCCCCGTAACGAGGAGCCTGCCGCCATTCGCGCCGCGATCCTCGCCGCGGCACCAGGGGCGGAGGAGATCGGCGACCGGGCCGAGGCGATCCGCGCGGCCGTGCGGGATCTGCGGGCCGGCGACGTGCTGGTGGTGGCCGGCAAAGGACATGAAACCGGCCAGATCGTCGGGCCACGCGTGCTCCCCTTCTCGGATCACGACACCCTGCGCGCCGCGATCGCGGAGTTGAACGGATGAGCGACGCCCCCCTCTGGACCCCCGCCGCCCTGGAAGCGGCCACCGGCGGGCGCCTGATCGGCGCGCCGCGTGCCGTCACCGGCGCCTCGATCGACACCCGCAGCCTGGAACCCGGCGACCTGTTCTTCGCCATCCGCGGCGAGGCGCGCGACGGGCACGACTTCGTGCGCGCCGCCCTGGAGAAGGGCGCCGGCGCGGCGGTGGTCGCGGAAGCCCGTGCGAAGGAATTCGAGGGCGCCGGCCCGGTGCTGGCCGTGCCGGGTGAGGGCGACGATCCGGTTCTGGACGCGATGCGTCGTCTCGGTCTGGCCGCGCGCGCCCGCACCGGGGCGGCGATCGTCGCGGTGACCGGCTCCGTCGGCAAGACCGGTACCAAGGAAGCCCTGCGCCACGTGCTCTCGGCGCAAGGCGCCACGCACGCCTCGGTCGCCTCCTACAACAACCATTGGGGCGTGCCGCTGACGCTGACGCGGATGCTGGAAGACACCCGCTTCGGCGTGTTCGAGATCGGCATGAACCACGGCGCCGAGATCCTGCCGCTGACCGCGATGGTGCGGCCGGACGTGGCGCTGATCACCACGGTTGAGCCGGTGCATATCGAGCATTTCCGTTCGCTCTCGGCCATCGCCGACGCCAAGGGCGAGATTTTTTCCGGGCTCAAGCCCGGCGGCGTCGCGGTGATCAACCGCGACAACCCGAACTACGAGCGCCTGCTCGCCCACGCGCAGGCCTCGCGGGCGGGGCGCGTCATCACCTTCGGCGAGCACGCGGCGGCGGATGTGTGCGCCCACCGCATCCTGACCCGCCCCGACGTGTCGGTGGTCGATGCCACCGTGATGGGCGTTCCCGTGACCTACCAGCTCGGCACGCCGGGCCGGCACGTCGCAATGAACTCGCTCGGCGTGCTCGCCTGCATCCACGCGCTCGGCGCCGACCTCGCCCGCGCCGCCCTGTCGCTGGCAAGCCTCAAGCCGCCGGTCGGGCGCGGCGAGCGCACGGCGCTTCGGATCGGGGACGGCGAGGCCTTCCTCGTCGACGAGAGCTACAACGCCAACCCCGCCTCGATCCGCGCGGCGCTGTCGACGCTTGCCGGCATCGACACCGGCGCCAAGGGCCGGCGCATCGCCGTGCTCGGCGACATGAAGGAGCTCGGCGCGGCGGGTGAAGCGCTGCACCGCGAACTGGCGGACGCGGTCGCCGCGAACGGCATCGACCTCGTCTTCGCCGTCGGCCCGCTGATGGCGCACCTGTTCGAGGCGCTGCCGATGCCGGTGCGGGGGACGGCCGCGCCGACCGCCGAGGGAGTCACCGATGCCGTCCTCGCGACCCTGCGGTCGGGCGATGCCGTGATGGTCAAGGGCTCCAACTCCATGCGCATGGTCCGCATTGTCGAAGCGGTGAAAGCCCGCTACGCGGTCGCGCCGGACCCGCGCGAAGCCTCGCTGAACGCGGTTCGCTAAGCTTCACTCCATCGGCCAGGCCCTCACGCCCGGCCGTTCCATCCGGCCGCGCGCAACGCCGTGCCGGGCGTTTCGACAAAGAACCTGCCGCGGGCGGACGAACGCATGCTCTATCTGCTGTCGGAACTGAGCGGCACGCTCACGCCCCTCAACGTGTTCCGCTACATCACCTTCCGCACCGGCGGCGCGCTGTTCACGGCGGGCTTCTTCGTGTTCTGGTTCGGGCCCTGGATCATCTCGCTGCTGCGCCTGCGCCAGGGCAAGGGCCAGCCGATCCGCGAGGACGGCCCGGCCAGCCACCTCACCAAGCGCGGCACGCCGACCATGGGCGGCCTGATGATCCTGGCCGGCGCCGTGGTCTCGATCCTGCTCTGGACCAACCCGCACAACCACTACGTCTGGGTGACGCTCGCGGTGACCCTCGGCTTCGGCGCGATCGGCTTCTACGACGACTACCTCAAGGTCACGAAACAATCGCACAAGGGCTTCTCGGGTCGCTTCCGCCTCCTGCTGGAATTCGCGATCGCGGGCGCGGCCTGCCTGATGATTTCGCTCTACTCGCCGGCCGGACTGCAGAACCAGCTCGCCTTCCCCGTCCTCAAGGACACGCTGCTGAACCTCGGCTGGTTCTGGGTGCCGTTCGCCGCCTTCGTGATCGTGGGGGCGGGCAACGCGGTCAACATCACCGACGGCCTCGACGGGCTCGCCATCGTCCCCGTCATGATCGCCTGCGCCACCTTCGGCATCATCGCCTACCTCGTCGGCAACGTGATCTATGCCGGCTACCTGCAGGTGAACTACGTGCGCGACACCGGCGAACTCGCCGTGGTCTGCGGCGCGGTGATCGGGGCGGGGCTCGGCTTCCTGTGGTTCAACGCGCCGCCCGCGCAGATCTTCATGGGCGATACCGGCTCGCTCGCACTCGGCGGCCTGCTCGGCTCCATCGCCGTGGCGGCCAAGCACGAGATCGTGCTCGCCATCGTCGGCGGCCTGTTCGTCTTGGAGATCATGTCGGTGATCATCCAGGTCGTCTCGTTCAAGCTCACGGGCAAGCGCGTCTTCCGCATGGCGCCGATCCACCACCACTTCGAGCAGAAGGGCTGGAAGGAGCCGCAGGTCGTGATCCGCTTCTGGATCATCGCCGTCATCCTGGCGCTGGTCGGGCTCGCCACGCTGAAGCTGCGCTGAGCCGGGACGAGAGACACAAAACCATGACGCCAGCCACCACCTTCGCCGGCCAGAAACTCGCCCTGTTCGGCCTCGGCGGGTCCGGGCTCGTCACCGTCCGTTCGCTGCTGGCCGGCGGCGCCGACGTGCTAGCCTGGGACGACAACGCGGGCAGCCGCGACCGCGCCCGCGAGCAGGGCATCACCGTCACCGATCTCAACGAGGCCGACTGGTCGGGCTTCTCGGCCCTGGTGCTGGCGCCCGGCGTGCCCCTGACACATCCCGAGCCGCACTGGACCGTGGGACTGGCGCGGCAGGCCGGCATCCCGGTCATCGGCGACATCGAGATTTTCTGCCGCGAGCGCGCGGCCTTGGCACCCAACGCACCGTTCGTGGCCATCACCGGCACCAACGGGAAATCCACCACCACGGCGCTCACCGCCCACCTGCTGCGCCATGCCGGGCGCGACGTGCAGATGGGCGGCAATATCGGCACCGCGATCCTGTCGCTGGAGCCGCCCGCGGCTACCTGCGTCCACGTGGTCGAACTGTCCTCGTTCCAGATCGACCTGACGCCCTCGCTCAAACCCGGCGTCGGCATCCTGCTCAACCTGACGCCGGACCATCTCGACCGTCACGGCACCATGGAGAACTACGCCGCGATCAAGGAGCGGCTGGTGGCGGGCGCGGATCTCGCCGTGATCGGCGTCGATGACCCCTACTGCGCAGCGATCGCCGAGCGCCGCACGGGCGAGCGCATCCGCCTCCATGTTGAGGGGCACGGCGACGCAGCGGGCGACTATGTCGGCGCCAACGGTACGGTGCGCGGGCCTGACGGCGCCGTGATCGCCGAGGTCACCGGCATCCAGGCGCTGCTCGGCGACCACAACCTCCAGAACGCCGCCGCCGCGGTCGCCGCCGCGATCCGGCTCGGTCTCACGAGCGCGGAGATCGCGGCGGGGCTGAAGAGCTTTCCCGGCCTCGCCCACCGGATGGAGCCGCTGCGCCGGATCGGCCCGACGCTGTTCGTCAACGATTCCAAGGCGACCAACGCCGATTCGACCGAGAAGGCGCTGCTGGCCTTCCGAGACATCCATTGGATCGTCGGCGGCAAGGCGAAGGAGGGCGGCATCGAGCCGTTGGCGCCGCTGTTCGACCGCGTCGCCCACGCCTACCTGATCGGTGCGTCGAGCGAGGCCTTCGCCGCGACGCTGGAAGGACGCGTCGCCTTCACCCGCTGCGGCACGCTGGAGGCCGCGACCGAGGCGGCGGCGCGGGCCGCCCGCGCATCCGGTACCGAGGCGCCCGTCGTGCTGCTGTCGCCGGCCTGCGCCTCCTACGACCAGTTCCCGAACTTCGAGGTCCGCGGCGACCGCTTTCGGACCCTGGTCGCCGCGCTGCCGGACGCCTGAGGGCGGGCCGGAGCCCGCTCAGGCGCTCTTCCGCTCAGGCGCTCTTGCCGACCGGCCGCGGGCTCGGGGCCGGTTCGGCGGCCTTGGCCTCGGACGGCGTCTCGCGTCCCTTGCCGACCGTGCGGCGGGCGCGGAAGACCGGCCGCGCCTCCGCTTCCCGGCGCTTGAGCATGGTGCGGAACTCGTCGCGGCGCTCGTGGATCGAGGCGATGACGTGGCCCATCGGCACGCCGACATCGACCAGCACGGCCTCGGAGAGCTGGAGTGAGGCCTCGATCGTCTCGGGCACCGCGTCGTCGACGCCCATCTCGTAGAGCTGCGTGGCGTGGCGCGCGTCGCGGGCGCGGGCGACGATGGTGAGGTCCGGCCGCTCGGCGCGGGCGGCCTGCACCACCGCCTCCACGGCGCGGGGATTGTCGAGGGTCACCACCAGCGCGCGGGCCGTGGCGATGTCGCAGCGGCGCAGCATCTCCGTGTTGGCGGAATCACCGAAATAGACCGGGCTGCCGAGCCGGCGCTGTTCGGCGACACGGGCGGGGTCCGAATCAACAGCGATGTGAGAAATCGCGTGGCGCTTGAGCATCTCGCCGACCAGCCGCCCGACCCGGCCATAGCCCGCGATGATCACCCGGTTCTGCTCCGGTTCCGGCACCGGCTCGGCCTGTGCCGGACCGACCTGCTGCTTCGAGGCGCGGCCGCCGATGCGGCGGCCGAGCGCCGCGAGGCCGGGAATCGCGATCATGGTGACGGTGGTGACGATGAGGGCGGCGCCGCCCACCGGCTCCGGCACGAGCCCGGTCGCCATCGCGCCGCCGATCAGAACGAAGGCGAACTCGCCGCCGGGGCCGATCAGCAGGGCCGCCTCCAGGGCGACCGAGCGGGACAGCTTCATGATGCGGGCGCCGACGAGCACCACGGCGCCCTTGATGACGAGGAGCCCGACCGACAGGCCGAGGATCGCGCCCGGCGCCGAGATGAGCTGGGCCGGATCGAGGTTCATGCCGACCGAGACGAAGAACACCCCGAGCAGAAGTCCCTTGAACGGATCGATGGTCGCCTCGATCGCGCGGCGATACTCGGTCTCGGCGAGCAGCAGGCCGGCAACGAAGGCGCCGAGCGTCATCGACAGGCCGCTGCCCGCCGCGACCAGGGCGGTCGCCACGATGACGAGCAGGCAGGCCGCCATGAACAGTTCGGGCGAGCGGGTGCGCGCGACGAGATGGAAGAGCGGGCGCAACGCGACCCGGCCGGCCACCACGATCACGGCGAGGGCGATCGCCGCCTGTCCGAGGGCCAGGGCGAGCGCGGCCCCGAGGTCGCCGCCATCCTTGCGGCCGAGCACGGCGATGGCGAACAGGATCGGGGCGACCGCCAGATCCTGAAACAGCAGGATCGCGAAACTGGTGCGTCCGGCCGGCGTGCCGAGCCGCTTCTGCTCGGCGAGCACCGGCAGCACCACGGCGGTCGAGGAGAGGGCGAGCGCCAGCCCCACCAGCACCGCCCCGGCCACCGGCTGATCCAGAACGATGAGGATCACGGCGATCACGGTGGCGGAGGCCGCCACTTGAATTGCCCCGAGGCCGAAGACGAGCCGGCGCAGCACCCGCAGGCGCTCCCAGGACAGCTCGATCCCGATCATGAACATCAGGAAGATCACGCCGAACTCGGCCAGGTGCGCGATCTCCGCGCGGTTGCCGATGGTGAAGGGCGCGAGCCAGGGATGCGCGTCGGCGAAGCGCCCGAGCCCGAACGGCCCGAGCAGCGCGCCCGCGCCGATGAAGCCGAGCACCGGGCTGATCCGCAGGCGGTGGAACAGCGGCACGACGATGCCGGCGGTGACGAGGAAAAGGATCGCCTCCCGGTAGCCGCCCGCATGCGCGCCGGCTTCCGCGGCGATCTGGGTTCCGGCCTGCACGGGGTCGGTCATCGGGCTGATATGCTGACGCCTGGAGGGGAGGAGAGGGCGGCCCGGCTCCTTGCATCTTCGATGCCGCGGGAGGGACCGGCGGCATCATGGGCGGCGAGCCGGTGGCGGAGCAACCGTTTTCCGGGGCGATCGGCCGTTTTCGCGCCCGCTTCACCCGCAGCGATCGCGTCGGGCCGCCATCCACTGCTCATCGATCGGGCCGGCACAACTTCGGCACAATACGCCCTTACGCTCGGGTAACGCGATGTTAGGGGATGGCAGGTCCGCCGCTCAGCCGGAGGCCCGTAGCGATCTGAGGCCCATGAAGTTCTGGCCCATGAAATTCTTGTCCGACACGCCTCCGAGCCGGGACGTGCAGCGCGAGCGGCGCGAATGGATGCTCGACCAGCAGCGCTGGAAGCACCAACGCGACATCGAGCGTGGCTACCGCATCAAGTGGGGCTACGTCGCCATCGCCTATCTCGTCGAGTTCATGGTGATCGGCGCCTCGCTCTGGGGGGCGTGGCTGTTCGCGGGCACCTACAGCGACGGTGACGACCGGGCGTTCTACTTCATGCTGCTGGCGCCGCTGGTCTACGCCGCGGTGGAGCTGTGCCGCGTGCCGCTCGGCATCCTGGCACGCACCCAGCGCTCGTGGTTCGTGAAGGCGCTCGCCATCGTCGGCATCATCTTCGCCGCGGGCGTCACCACCAAGTCGGTGTCACAGCTCGGCGAGATGATGTTCCATCCCCGCCTGATGGACGCAGCCAAGGCCAAAACCGCCCTCAAGGACGCGCAGGCCGATCGCAACAGCATCGATACGCGCATCGCCGCCGCCAATGCCCGGGTCGAGCAGTACACCAACGAACTGGAGCAGATCGAGCGGCGCTCGGCCGAGAATGCCTCGCAGCTCGCCGGGCTTCCAGCGCAGCGCTGCGAGCGCGTCTACGGCACCAACAGCCGCGGCATGCGCTACTCGAACCTGAAATGCGTCACCGACCCGCGCACCGCGACCCTCAACGCGGCGGTGGCCAAGGCGGGCAGCGACCGGGGCGCCATCGTCAAGGAGCTGGAAGAGGCCCGCAAGGCCCGCGCCGCCCTCGACCGCGGCGCGGCCGACCGCAAGGTGGCCGATGCCGAGCAGGCCTACCGCAACTCGGTCAACCGCTCGCAGCTCCACTCCTTCACCGCCATGGTCTACGGCGTCGATCCGATCGACGTGAACGATGCGCAGGTCCACGCCTTCCTGCGCATCTTCGTGTTCGTGCCGGCGCTCTGCGCCGCCTTCGCCTCGACGATTCTGGCTCTCTCGGCGGTCTCGGTGCGCAAGACCTTCATGGACGAGGACGACCTCGGCGCCGCGGTGAACCCGGAGGCGACGCCCTACCTGCTCGCCTCGATCGCCGAGGGCGTGCGCCAGGAGATGGCGCTGGCCCAGCCGAGACCGATGACGCGGGAGGCCTCGGTGATCCCGCTGGAGCGGCGCACGGCGCCCGTGGTGCCGCCGCCCCCGCCGCCCGCCAACACCTCCGGCAACGCCACCACCGGCGCCACCGCGTAAATCCATCGAGCCGCCCCCGATCGGGAGCGGCTCGAATTCCTTGCGAAATCCTTGTTTAAACGCGCTCTCCCGCGCCGACCGGCGGCCCCTTCGGCGGAGAGCGCTCCTGAGGCGAGTGCCCGGCCATGAGTATCCACACCGACGGCACGCACGAGAACATCGTGCTCGCGCAACACGTCAATGGCCGCCTGCGGGCGGAGGCGCGGATGCACTTCGCCCGCGCCTTTCTGCTGCGAGCGATCGGCGCCGGGGCCTTCTCGGCGCTGGCCGGGATCGGCATCGGCGCGGCCTGCTACGGCTACGCGTATATGAACCAGTTCGACTCGGCGGCGGAGAAGATCGCCAGCGCGATGCAGGCCGCGCTCTCCGACGTGACGCTGAAGACCAAGGGCGAGGTCACCCTCACCGACAACACCCTGAAGCTCGAAGGTCTGCCGGCGCAGAAGGCCAACGCGGTGCCGACGCCGACCAAGGCCCAGCTCGGCACCGACGCCGTCCCGGCCTCGCAGGCGCCGGTGAACACGACCTTCACCGTGTTCAAGCAGGTGCCCTATCTCGACGGGCAGATCGTGACGGGTTGGAACTTCAAGGCCAACGAGGAGCGGCCGTTCCAGCAATATTGCTACTTCTCCCGTCGCTCGAACGAAACGAAGGGGCAGGTCGAAATCAAGATCGACCTCGCCATGGACGGCAAGACCCTGCCGCAGCCGCAGAAGTCGGACGTGAATCTGGGGATTCTGGCCTCGAACTGCGTGTGGCACGACGGGAAGACGTTGTGAGGGAACGCCCCGGGCGTCGACCGCCGCGTGAGCGGTTGCCGAGCCGCTTCGCCTCGGGTTAGTCCGCTTCGATTCCCCTCCCGACGCGAGGCTCCATGCGCTTCACCGGAACCGAGTCCTACGTCGCGCCGCCCGATCTCACCACGGCGGTCAACGCGGCGATCGTGCTGGAGCGCCCGCTCCTGGTGAAGGGCGAGCCCGGCACCGGCAAGACGGTGCTGGCGGAAGAAATCGCCCGGGGCCTCGGCGCGCCGCTGCTGACCTGGAACATCAAGTCCACGACCAAGGCGCAGCAGGGCCTCTACGAGTACGACGCCGTCTCGCGGCTGCGCGACTCGCAGCTCGGCGACCCGCGGGTGTCGGACATCGCCAACTACATCCGTCGCGGCAAGCTGTGGGAGGCGTTCACTGCGCCGCAGCGGCCGGTGCTGCTTATCGACGAGATCGACAAGGCCGACATCGAGTTCCCCAACGACCTGCTGACCGAACTCGATCGGATGGAGTTCCACGTCTACGAGACCGGCGAGACGATCCGCGCCGATATCCGCCCCATCGTCATCATCACCTCGAACAACGAGAAGGAGCTGCCGGACGCCTTCCTGCGCCGCTGCTTCTTCCACTACATCAAGTTCCCCGATGCCGAGACGCTGAAGGCCATCGTCGAGGTGCACTATCCCGGCATCAAGCACCGCCTCGTCGAAGAGGCTTTGCGGGTGTTCCTGGAGACCCGCGAGGTACCGGGCCTCAAGAAGAAGCCTTCGACCTCCGAATTGCTCGACTGGCTCAAGCTCCTCGTCTCCGAGGACGTCCAGCCGGAGACCCTGCGCGAGCGTGACGGCCGCAAGCTGATTCCGCCTCTACACGGCGCGCTCCTGAAGAACGAGCAGGACGTGAGCTTGTTCGAGAAGCTCGCCTTCATGATGCGCCGTGAGGGACGGGGCGGGTGACGGACCGCCGCGGCGCCCCAGTTAAGCGGCTCCGACCCGCTTCCGCGTGACCGATCCCATGCAGACAAAAAAGCTCGGCCGCACCGGCCTCGACATCTCGCCCCTCTGCCTCGGTTGCATGACCTACGGCGTGCCGGAGCGGGGACCGCATCCGTGGACCCTGCGGGAGGAGGAGAGCCGGCCGCTGATCAAGCGGGCGCTCGATCTCGGGATCAACTTCTTCGACACCGCGAACTACTATTCGGACGGCACCTCCGAGGAGATCGTCGGCCGCGCGCTCAAGGACTACGCCGACCGCGACAGCATCGTACTGGCCACCAAGGTCTACTACCCGCAGAAGAACCAGCCCAATGCCGGCGGCCTCTCGCGCAAGGCGATCTTTTCCGCGATCGACGCCTCGCTCAAACGGCTCGGCACCGATTACGTCGATCTCTACCAGATCCATCGCTGGGACTACGCCACGCCGATCGAGGTGACGCTGGAGGCACTGCATGACGTCGTGAAGGCGGGCAAGGCCCGCTACATCGGTGCCTCGTCGATGTTCGCGTGGCAGTTCGCCAAGGCGCTCTACACCTCTGACCTGAACGGCTGGACGCGGTTCGCGACGATGCAGAACCACCTCAACCTGCTGCACCGTGAGGAGGAGCGGGAGATGATCGCGCTCTGCGCCGACCAGGGCATCCCGCTCCTGCCCTGGAGCCCGCTCGCCCGCGGCCGGCTCACCCGCGACTTCGACGCGGGCAGCGCCCGGCAAGAGAGCGATCTCGTGGGCAAGAACCTCTATGACGCCACGGTCGAGGCCGACCGGCAGGTGGTCGAGGCGGTGGCCGACGTGGCGCGCGACCGCGGCGTGCCCCGGGCGCAGGTGGCGCTGGCCTGGGTGATCCAGAAGCGGGGCGTGGCCGCCCCGATCATCGGCGCCTCGAAGCCGGGGCACCTCGACGATGCGGCGGCGGCCCTCGACCTCGAATTGATGCCGGACGAGATCGCCCGGCTCGAAGCCCCTTACGTTCCGCACGCCGTGGTCGGGTTCCAATGATGCGCCGCCTGCTCCTCCTGCGCCACGCCAAATCCGCCTACCCGCAGGGCGTGGCCGATATCGACCGCCCGCTCAATGGGCGCGGGCGGGAGGCCGCACCGCTGATGGGCGCCTACATCGCCCGCGAGGGGCTGACGCCGGACCATGTCATGGTCTCGCCGGCCCGGCGCACGCAGGAGACCTGGGCGGCCTTGCGGGCCGAGCTTCCCGAGACGCCGATGGAGACGGTGCCCTCGATCTACGAGGCGCAGGCCGCGCGCATTCTCGACGCGATCCGCTCCGCCCCGGCGGAGGCGACGACCCTGCTGGTCATCGGCCACAATCCCGGCCTCGGCGATCTCGCCCTGCGGCTCGTCGGGGAAGGGCCGAAGGACTTGCAGAAGGATCTGCGCGAAAAGTTTCCGACCGCGGCGCTCGCCGTGTTCGCGTTCGACGCGGAGGGCTGGGAGGACATTGCCGCGGGCGGCGGGCGTCTCCTGCGGTTCGTGCGCCCGCGCCAGCTCGCGGCGGACATGGACGACGATTGATGGACGACGATTGAGGGGTTTTGCCAGCGAGAGCATCGTCCCGAAAGCCTGCAAGCACCGTTCGGGATGATGCTCGGGCACCGAACCCTTCGCCCTCTTGCGCCGTTCCTCAACGAGAACAGCCGAGCTGACACCGCGTAGGGAAGACCGGCGTGCTCCTCGAAACGCTCCTCGCCGTGACGATGCTGCTGCCGCGGATCGAGCCCGCGCTCGACACGGCGCGGGCGCGCCTGCCGCCTCTCCCCGCGCGGCCGAGGCGGCCCCGGCGCCCGCGCCGAGCTTCAGCCTCGTGGCGCGGGCCGTCTCGAACTGGCGGGAACAGGCGGGCGAGAACCTCGCGCCGGGCTCGCTCGCCTTCGTCGTCCGGCACGCGGCGACGGAGCCTGGCTTCGTCGCCCGCTGTGTGCGGCTCAACAATTACTGGTGCATCAAACAGGCGCGCTGGAGCGGCGAGCTCGGCGGCGACGCGGAGGGCCATACCGGCTTCGCCACCGCCGCCGACGGAGCGGATGCGGCGGTGCAGCTCCTGCGCCGCTACCAGCGTGATTACGGACGCCGCTCGGCACTCGCCATCGTGCGCCGCTGGGCGCCCGCCGAGTGCGGCGTGGCCCGCCCCGTGGCGGCCGCGCCTGTCGCTGGAAAACCGAGGCCGCCGGCACGCCAAGCCGCCGCGCCCGCCGTGTCAACGACGACCGCACCGCGGGGCATCGGCGGAACGTTGCGCGCCCGCTTCCTCGCGCGACATGGGCGGGGCGGCGTCGCGCGGGCCGCGCCCAGCGCCGCCGCGGGGCTGCGGGTGCAGCCCTGGTCGGCCCGCGCGCGGCTCGCCGGGCATCCCGGGCGGGCGCCCCGCGCCGTGGCAGGATCGGCCGTCTCCGTGCCGAGGCCGGCCGCCGACATCGCAACGGGCCTGACCGAGGCACCGAAAATCGCGGCCAAGGCTCCGCCGGCGGTCACCCCGGCCCGCACTCTCGTCGCCTCCGGCGCGGCCAATCCCGCCGCCCTGCTGGCGCCCGACCGGCTCACGGCGGAGGCGGCAGCACTGCCCTCGATCGCCACCTCGCTGCCGAAGGGCAGCCTGCTCGATCTCAGCCTCCCGGCCCCTGTCTGCGCCAACGACGAGACGCGCATCCGCAACTACGCCGCGCGGATCGCCGGCAGCGTCGGCCTCAAGCCGGACGACGATCTGCGCCTGTTCCGCGACGACGGCCGGCCGAGCGATAACCTCCTGCCGGTGCTGCTGGCGATGTCCTCAGTCGAACTCGGTACGCTGCACGCCTCGAAGGCGCTGGTGAGCGCGGCGATCGAGCGGCTGGAGGCGCGCCTCTCCGGAACCGCCTCGTCGGAAGCACGGTCGAATTCCGCACTCTAGGACTACGCCTCGAAGAGCACCGACCGGCCCGCGCAATGAAGCGCGCAGAGTGGAGAAGCACTACTCCCAAGGAGGCAGATGATCGCCGCCGTCCCGCTGGTATGGTCGTAATAACGTCTCTCGGGGGCTTGCGGAAAAACCGGTCGAGACACCGGTCCTCACACTCCCGGCGACGCGATGACCCTCCTGCTCGTCACGCGAAGGCAGGTGTGCCTCATCGGACGCCCGATCGCCGAGAGCGCCCGGTTCCAACCCGGCGGCGCGGCTGGCGTCCGGTGCGGGATGCCCGACCTCCGCCGATGAGCCGCACGGCCAGACGAGGATCGGGATGTCCTGCATCGACGGCGAGGCTGTTTTCCAGTCGATCCCGGCCCGTTACGCCGCGCCTGGTTCGGACGGGGAGGGGCGGCCGGTCGTCCCCCTCGCCACGCCGACGCCGGAGGAACTGCAGGAGGTCTTCCGGCATCAGCTCGATGCCGTGTGCCGCGTGGTGGAGGAGCAGCTTCGCACGCTCGCGCTGACCTTCACAGCCGCGCGGGTGAGCCTGCCGGAACCGCACTCATCGCCGGCTCTGCCGATGGCGGATCGCGGGGCAGAGCGGCCGCTGACCGACGGGGAGGCCGAGATCTGGCTCGCCGCGCAGTTCGGCGCCGACGCCAATGCCGCGATGACCGAGATCGTCACCCTACGGCTCGACGGCCGGCTCGACGCCGAGCGGCTTCTCTCCGTCGTGAGAGCGGTGCTCGGCCGCCACGACGCCCTGCGCAGCCGCTTCTCGCCGAGCGGCGAGACCGTGCGGATCGATCCCGCGGGCCTCGTGCCGGTGCGGTGGGTCGATCTCGCAGGCAAATCCGATCCGGAGTCCGCTCTGGCAGCGCATCTTCACACACAAGCGTGCCTCTCGTTCGATCCCGTCGCCGGCCCGGTGGCGCGGGCCGACCTCGTTCGCCTCGACGAGCGGCGTCACGTCCTCGTCCTCTCGGCCCACCACATCGCCTGCGATGGCTGGTCCTTCGCGGTCCTGGCCGACGCGATCGCGAGCGCCTACGGCGCCGCGCCGGAGGAGCTGGCGCCGGCCCCGCAGACCGCTGGCAGTGCTCCGTCGGAGGCGGAGGCGAGCCGGGCGCTGGATTACTGGGCCGGGCTCTATACGAGCTTGCCCGCGCCGCTCGACCTGCCGACCGACCATCCGCGGCCGAAGCTGCGCGGCTTTGCCGGCGACACCCGAAGCGCCACTCTGCCGCCGCCGCTCGTCGCCGCGCTGAAAGCGCTCGCGACCCGCCAGGGGCAGACGCTGAACGCCACGCTGCTCGCGGCCTTTCAAGTGCTCCTCGCGCGGCTCTCGGGGCAGGACGACCTTGTCGTCGGCGTGCCGATGGCGGGCCAGCCGCGCCGCGGCGAGCCGGGCCTCGTCGGGCACCACGCCGATTTCCTGCCGCTGCGGGCCCGGTTCGACCCGGACGAGCCCTTCGCTGCCCATCTCGCCCGCACCGGCGCGGCCCTGGCCGAGGCCGCCGCTCATGCGGACTGCACCCTGGGGCGGCTGCTGCACCATCTCGACCGGCCGCACGATCCGGCGCGCCCGCCGCTGGCGCAGGTGCAGTTCAACCTCCAGCGTTTCGCCGACACCATCGATTTCGGGGCGGGCCTGCGCGGCACCCTTGCACCCGCGCCGAAGCGCTTCTCGACGTTCGAACTCACCGTCAGCCTCAGCGAGACGGCCGACGGGCTGACCGTTGACGCCATCTACAACCGCGCCCTGTTCGAACCGGACACGATCGAGCGCTGGATCGAGCACTACCTCACCCTGCTCGGGCATCTCGCCCGCGATCCCGCGCAGCCGGTCGGGCGCGTTCCGCTGCTCGATGCGGCCGAGCGGCAGACCATGCTGGTGGACTGGAACGCGACTGAGACAGCCCATCCGCTCAAGGTCGGGGCGATGCGGGCCTTCAAGCTCCACGCCCGGCGCGACCCGGACCGGATCGCGATCCGTTTCGGCGAAGAGACCGTCTCCTACGGCGCCCTCGACCATTGGGCCGATCGCGTCGCCGCGGCCTTGCAGGGAAGCGCTCTGCCCGAGGGGGCCCGCGTCGGCCTGCTCATGCGCCGCTCGCCCGGCCTCGTCGCGGCGATGCTCGGCGCTTTGCGCGCCGGCATCCCTTACGTCCCGCTCGACCCGGCGATGCCGCCAGCCCGCCGCGCGGGAATCGTCGCCGATGCCGGGATCGGCGCGATGCTCACGCTCGCGGCCGACCGCGCGCTCCTGCCGGAGGGCCCCCGGGTCATCGAGGTCGATCGTCTCGACGGACCGGCGCCGACCCGCTTCCCGCGCGTGCCGGCGGAGCGGGCCGCCTACCTGATCTACACGTCGAGCACGACCGGCGCGCCGAAGGGCGTCGAGGTGCTGCATCGCGGCCTTTCGAACCTGCTGTTCTCGATGGCGTGGGCACCGGGGATCGCACGCGACGACCGGCTGCTGGCGGTGACGACGGTCACCTTCGACATCGCCGGGCTCGAATTGTTGCTGCCGCTGATCCGCGGCGCCCAGATCGTGCTCGCCTCGGCCGAGGAAGCGCGCGACGGCCACGCCCTCCTCGCCCGCCTGCAATGGGGCGAGGCTACCATGCTCCAGGCGACGCCGATGACGTGGCGGCTCCTGCTGGAGGCAGGTTTCCGCTCGCGCCCCGGCTTCAAGATGCTGTGCGGCGGCGAAGCTCTTCCACTCGATCTGGCCCGGCGCCTCACCGAGGGCGGGGGCGAACTCTGGAATCTCTACGGGCCGACGGAGACGACGATCTGGTCCTCGGCCGCGCGGATCGATCCGGGGGAGGAGACGGTCACGGTCGGGCGGCCGATCGACAACACCAGCCTGTTCATCCTCGATGCGCAGGGCGAGCCGGTGCCGGTCGGGGTCACGGGTGAATTGCTGATCGGCGGGCTCGGGCTCGCCCGCGGCTATCTCGGACGGCTGGACCTGACGCAGCGGAGCTTCATCGCGAGTGCGCTGCCGGAATGCGCCGGGGCGCGGCTCTACCGGACCGGCGACCGGGCCCGCTACCGGCCGGACGGACGCGTCGAGATCCTGGGACGGGCCGACCACCAGATCAAGCTGCGCGGCTACCGGATCGAGCCCGCTGAGATCGAGGCGGTGCTGCTGCGCCAGACTGGGCTGCACGCCGTCGTGGTGCTGCGCCCCGACGCGGGCGGCGAAGATCGCCTCGTCTGCTACTTCGTGCGCCCCGAGGGCGAGGCGGCGCCCACTCTGCGCAATCTGCGCGCCGCGCTCGCCCGCGAACTTCCCGATTACATGATCCCCTCGGAATGGGTCCGGCTGTCGGCCCTGCCGCTGACGGCGAGCGGCAAGGTCGATCGCCGGGCGCTGCCCGCTCCCGAGGCCGGGCCCACCGGTCCGGCCGAGCCGGCCGCCGCGATCAAGCTTCCCCTCAAGCCTGCTCCGGTCCCGACATCCGACGACGGCCTCGAGACCACCCTCGCGGCGATCTGGCGGGAAGTGCTGGGGCTCGCCAGTGTGGAGCGGGACGACGACCTGATCGCGCTCGGGGCGGATTCGCTCAGCGTGTTCCGCATCGTCGCGCGGGCGCGGCGTGAGAACTTGCCGCTCGGGGCCGGCGATCTTTTTCAGGAACGCACCATCGCCCGGGTCGCGGCCCTGCTGCACGGGCGCCTCGGGGAGGGGCGCGAAACACCGGCCGCCGCGCGCGCGCCGATCCCGTCGATCCGGCGCCCAAGGCCCGCCGACGCCGACCGCGCAGCGGTCGGTCAGGCGTGAGGGCGGGCGGGATGCGGCATTTCACGCAGGAATCGCCGGCCATGACCGGCGAGGTTCACGGCGGCGACGCCTTCACGGCCCGCTGCTCCCACAGCCAGACGCGGTTCTGGCTGCTCGATCAGTTGAGGCCGGGCGATCCGAGCCTGCACGTCGCCGCCCGCTGGCGCATTGCCGGGCGGCTCGATGCCGAGATCCTCACCCGCGCCTTCCGCCTCCTGCTCGACCGGCACGAAGCTTTGCGCACGTCGATCGTCGGGGAGGGCGGGCGGCCGGTGCAGCGGATCGCCGGAACGGTGCCGCTGGCCTTCTCCGAAATCGACCTCTCCGGCCTGCCCGGCGACCGCCTCGGCGAGGCGCGCGAGATCGCCGAGTCGGAGGCCGGGAAGCCCTTCGATCTGGCCCGCGCGCCGCTCGTGCGGGTGACGCTGCTGCGGCTCGGGCGCGGCGATTCCCTGCTGCTCGTCACCGCCCATCACAGCGTCTGCGACGGCTGGTCGATGGTGGTGCTGGCCCGCGAATTCGTCGCGATCTACGGCGCCCTGATCCGGGGACAGACACCGGCTCTGGCGCCTGCGGCCCTGCACTATGCCGACTTCGCGGAATGGGAGATCTCCCCGGCCCTCGCCGAGGCGGCGGAACGCGACCTCGCCTTCTGGGCGCGGTCGTTGCGCGATCTCACCCCGTTCGAGCTGCCGCCGGACCATCCCCGCCGCCCCGGCCGGGAGCGCCGCTTCGCCGCCGAGACCCGCCCGCTTTCCGCCGATCTCGGCGCGCGCATGGAGGCCTATGCGCGGGCGCAGGGCGCGACCCCCTTCGTCCTCGCCTGCACCATCCTGTTCGGGCTCCTAAGCGCACGCACCGGGCGCGGCGACATCGCCATCGGCACGCAGGTGCTGGGGCGCGACGAGATCGAGCTGGAAGGGGTCGTCGGCACCTTCGTGAACACGCTGGTGCTTCGGACCCGTGTCGGAGCGGAGCAGAGCTTCGCCGAGCGGCTGGCGGCGACCCGCCGGACGATCCTCGATGCCTGCGATCACGCGCTCGCCCCCTTCGACCGGGTGGTGCAGGCGCTGGCGCCCTGCCGCGACGGGCTGCGGCCGCCGCTGGTCTCGGTCAACGTCCGGATGAGGCCGACGCCCCAGGCGACGCCGTCCGGCGGGTCGTCAGTCGGGGAGCCGGCCCCGATCCGCCTCGTCGATCTCGACTACGCCCCCACCGGCAGCTTCTTCGACCTCGATCTCGAACTTGCGCCGGGCGAGGCCGGCTGGCGCCTGATCTGCGAGTACGATGCCGGCCTCTATGCGGCGGAGACCGTCGCCGGCCTGCTGGCCGACTTCGAGCAGGCCGCCCGCGCGGCGGTCGGGGCGCGGCTGCCCGATCCGGCCCCCCTGGGAAGGGGCGGGGGAGGGGTCGCGGCCGAGCGTGAACAGGCATCCCGGGAAGCGGGGCAGCCGGAGGCGGAGGAGACGGCCGCGCGGGTGACGCCGGATGCGGCACCTGCCCCCGAGACGGCGCCTCCCTCGGCGGGCGAGGCGGCGGGCGACCTTCTGCCGACGATACGCACGATCTGGCGGGAGATGCTCGGCCGCCCCGACCTGTCCGACGACGAGGATTTCTTCGCGGCGGGCGGGCACTCGCTGCTGGCCGCCCGCGTGGTCGCCCGGATCGAGGCGGCGACGGGCCGAACCGTTCCGCTCTGGTCGTTCTTCGAGGCGGGCACGGTCGCACGGCTCTGCGCCTTCCTCAGCGGCGAGGCGGCGGCGGGCGTGCGGCACCGCGCGCTTCAGGAGCCGACGGCGCAGGCGCGGCCCGGCTTCACCGCGATCCACCACGCCGCGGCCGATCAGGAACTCTACCGGCCCCTGTCCGAGGCCCTCGGGGCGGACCATCCCTTCGCGACGCTGCAACTGGAAAGCCGGGTTCCGCCCCACGAGGAAACCCTGGAGCGGCTGGCCTGCGCCTATCGCGACGCGATCGATGCGGCGCAGCCGCAGGGGCCGATCCGCCTCGTCGGGTTCTGCCGCTCGGGCGTTCTCGCCTTCGAGATCGCCCGGCAGTTCGCGCAGGGCGGCCGGGACGTCGCCCTCGTCGTCCTGATCGATTGCTGGGAGCCCGGCTATATCAGGCGCTTCAAGCCGCTCGCGCGCATGCGGGTGATGGCGGCCTACCGGCGCGGCCGGCTCGCCGCGCTCATCCGCCACCTCCGCCGCGACGGCATCGGCTACCTCGGCTCGCGGGCCCATCTCTGGTTCCGCTCTCACCGCGCCTGGCGCGGGCTGCGGAGTGCCCTGAACCGGGTGGGGCTCGCCGCCCCGAGCCCAGAGGACGCGTTCTGGCAAGTGACCGACGAACTCGACGCGCTCGCCCTGGCCTACGAGCCGCGCCCCCATCCCGGGCCGGTGCTGATCGTCCGCAGTGAGAGTGTTCCGGTCGGCCCCGCGCTCGACCCGATGCTCGGCTGGCGCGCCTATGCCGAGAACTGCGAAAGCGTGAGTGTTCCGGGCTTCGGCCATGAGGGCGCGTTCTCTCCCGCCGGCTGCCGGGTGATGGCCGCCAAGATCAGCCTGATGGCGTGCCGGTGATCCGATCTGCCGCACTTCGCCGCACACGCAGCGGGCGAGCCTAGATCCGCTTGCAATCCATTTTCGGCTCAGAGTAATTTAGGTTAATAAGCAGCGGGCGGTGCGTGGGGGAGCGATGACGGGCCTGTCGTTGGTGATCTGTGGAGCGATCGGCGTCGGATGTCTCGCGATGCTGTTCCTTCTGCACGAACTTAAGAACGCTCCATACGACGACGGCCTCGAACCCGAGCAGGTGGTTTCCGAACTCGAAAAGCAGAGGTTGCGCTACCGGTCGTTGGATTAGCGACGCGATACGGTAGTCGTTTGGATCCAAGCGGAAAGCGTCGCGCTTAGCCGGCACGCCGCTCGAGCGAAACCCAGCCCCATCATGCCGAAGGGATCGACCGGATCAGGGATGAGGTCGGGCCCCATCCGCGGACCTGCTCGTACCCTGATAAGGCGCGCGTCCTCAGGCGATGGCGCGCCCGTCCCGCATCCGTGCAGCGAGCGCCGAGCGATAGACCGTCAGCAGCGTGGCGGTCGTCGCCGTCTCGGTCCAGTCGCGCAGGTAGGCGGCACGGGCGGCCACACCCATCCGCTGGGCTTCCTCTGGCCGGGCGCGCAACCGCTCGATGGCCTGGGCGAGGTCGGCCGGATCGCCCGGCGTCACCAGCAGGCCCGTCACGCCGTCCTCGACGAGACCGGCGAGCGCACCGATCCGCGAGGCGATCACCGGCGTGCCCGCCGCATAGGCCTCGGCCACGACCATCGGCAGACCCTCGTACCAGAGCGAGGGCACGACGAGGGCGACGGCCCGGCCCATCCGCGCCCGCATCTCCGCGCGGGGCAGGGCACCGAGCAGGTTGAGGCCCGGCGCCCCCTCCAGCATCTCCCGCAGCGGCCCTTCGCCCGCGACATCGACCGGTGCGGTAAGGAGCGCGCCGGCCCCCTTCAGGATCTCGACGCCCTTCTCGGGGCTGAGGCGGCCGGCGAACAGGATGCCCTCGCGCGGGCCCTCACTCGGCGGCCCCGGATCGGGCAGGCCGTTGGGTTTCACGAAGATGCGCTGCGCCGGCAAACCCGCCGCGATGAAGCGACCGCGGGCGAACTCGGTCAGCGCGACGAAGGCATCGACGTCCCGCGTCCAGGTGCCGGTGCGGCGGTGCCGGTCGATCATCCGCGCCACGGCAAACGTGCCGAGCCGCGAGCCGCGATAGCAACCGTGGCGCACCGCCGCGTAGGAGGAGCCGGTGAGACAGGTCTCGCAGGGCGCGCCGTCGCGCATCAGCATGGCGCCTGCGCAGGCGAGACGGAAATTGTGCAGCGTCTGCACGGTCACCGGGCCGAGCGCCCGCACCACCCCATGCATGGCGGGCGAGACCAGCGGAAAGGTGTTGTGGGCGTGGACCACGTCCGGCCGGAAGCGCTCCACTGCCGCGACGACGCGGGCGATGCCGCGGGGCGCATGCGGCGCCTCGAACGCCGTGCGCAGGCGATCCAGCGGCGTGCGGATCTCGTCGTTGTGGAAGGCCAGGGTCTCGACCGTGCAGCCGGCCGCGGCCAGGGCCGCGGCCTCGTGCTCCACCACCGCGTCCTCGCCGCCCCGGATCTGGTAGTGGTTGTGGACGATGAGGACGCGCAACACAGGGCTCCTTACGACCGGCGTGGCTCGGGCTGGCGCGCGATCTTCCACAGGAAGACGGGCGCCATGACGAGATAGCGCCGCCACAGCCGCCGGGGCTCGCTCAGGAGCCGGTGCAGCCATTCGAGGGCAAGCACCTGCATGAATTTCGGCGCGCGCTTGACCGCCCCGGAATGGAAATCGAAGGCGGCGCCAACACCGATCAGCACCATGCCCGGCAAACGATCGAGGTGATCGTTCATCCAGATGTCCTGCTTGGGCGTCGACATGCCGACCCAGACGATGTGCGGCTCGGCCGCCTTGATCGCATCCGTGAGCCGCGCGTCGAGATCGGGCGCGACGGCGCCGAAGGGCGGGCAAGCGAGGCCGCAGACTTCCGTGCCGGGATATTTGTGGGCGAAATTCGCAGCAACCTGCTCGGCCACGCCCTCCTTGCCGCCGTAGAGATAGTGGCGAATCCCGGTGTTCTGCGTGGCGGCGAACATCTCCTCCATCAGCGAGGGGCCCGGAACGCGGCCGGTGCCGTGCGCGCGGAAGAACCGGCTGATGATCGTGAGCGGCGCGCCGTCCGGAGTGATCATGCTGGCCCGCTCGTGCGCGGCCCTCAGATCGGGCTGGTCCTGGGCGCACATGATGCCGTGCACGTCGCGCACGCAGATCATGCTGGTGCGACGCGCTCGCGCCCAGCCGATGATGGTGCGCACGGCGAACGGCATGTCGATGACGCTCACCGGCACGCCGAGGATGCGGGTCGCCGGGAGACGATGCGCCGCCGGCCCGTCCGCCTGGACGAGGTAGGGATCGTTCCGGTTGATCCGGAGCGCGTAGGGCCCGGAGGCCGGGATGGCCACGGCATCCATGGACAGGCTTCCCTCGATCTCAGCCATGGGCGACGTGCTCCTGGAACCACGCATAGGTCGCGGCGATGCCGTCCCGCAGCGGCACCTTCGGCGCCCAGCCGAGGCCGCGCAGCTTGTCCGCCGACATCAGCTTGCGCGGGGTGCCGTCGGGCTTGCTCGGATCGCGGACGATTTCGCCCTCGAACCCGACGACGTCGCAGACGAGGCGGGTCAGGTCGTAGATCGGGATGTCCTCGCCCGAGCCGACATTGACGTGCTCGGCCTCCGAATAGGTCTTCATCAGGTGCACGCAGGCGTCGGCGCAGTCATCGACGTGCAGGAACTCACGACGCGGCGAACCGGTGCCCCAAATCACCATCTCCTTCGCGCCGGAGCGCTTGGCCTCGTGCGCCTTGCGGATCAGGGCCGGCAGGACGTGGCTGGAATTGAGGTCGAAATTGTCGCCCGGCCCGTACAGGTTGGTCGGCATGGCCGAGATGAAGTCGCGGCCGTGCTGCTGGCGATAGGCCTGGGCCAGCTTGATCCCGGCGATCTTGGCGACCGCGTACCACTCGTTGGTCGGTTCCAGCGATCCGGTGAGCAGGCTCGACTCGACGATCGGCTGTTCGGCGAATTTCGGGTAGATGCAGCTCGATCCGAGGAACAGCAGCTTGCCGACATCTTCGCGGAACGCCGCCTCGATGACGTTGGCCTCGATCATCAGGTTCTCGTAGAGGAAGTCGGCCGGGTAGGTCGCGTTGGCCAGAATCCCGCCGACCTTGGCCGCGGCCAGGAACACCGCGTCCGGCCGCCGGTCCCGCATCCAGGCGCGCACGGCGGCCTGATCGCACAGGTCGAGTTCCGCCCGCGTCGCGGTGAGGACCTCGCAATCCTCACCCTTCAAACGCCGTACCAGAGCGCTGCCGACGAGGCCGCGATGTCCGGCGACGAAGACGGTCTTGCCCGCCAAGCTGTGCATCGGTCGGCCCCTACAGAAGCGGGTTGGAATCGGTCGGCGCCGGGTTCTCGCGGTACCACGCGACCGTGCGCTCGATGCCCTGGACCAGGGAAACGCTCGGCGCGTAGCCGATCGCTTGCATCTTGCCGATGTCGGGGCAGCGGCGCGGCGTCGCCCCGGCGGCGGCCGGTCCGGCGATCAGATCGACGCGGGTGCCGAGCGCCTCCGCGGTGATCCGGGCGAGATCGCGGATCGCGACCTCCTCCATCGAGCCGATGTGGTAGACGTTCATGCTCGCGCCGTCGCGCCACATCCGGACGATGCCGTCGACGACGTCGCTGACGTAGCAGAAGGCGCGGGTCTCGCTGCCGTCGCCCTGGAGCGTGATCGATCCGCCGTCACCGGCCGCGACGATCTTCTCGATGAGCTGCGGCACGACGTGCTTCCAGCCCATATCCGGCCCGTAAATGTTGTGCGGGCGGAAGACTTGGACCTTGCGCAGCTTGTCGCGGCAATAGTTGAAGGCGATGAGTTCCGAGATCAGCTTCGACCCGCCGTAGGAGTAGCGCGGGTTGAGCGAGTCGGGGATCACCATCTCGATGGTCTCGTCCGTCGGCACCACGCGCGGGGTCTGGTAGACCTCCGCCGAGGAGGCGACGACGAGATCGGGCACGCCGGCCTCGATACAGCCTTCGGAGACGGCAAGCGCGCCGCGCACGCCGACATCGAGCACGAGCTGCGGCTGCGTGTAGAAGTTCTCCGTGCCGTTGACGGCGGCCAGATGAAACACGCACTCGACGCCCCGGAGCGACTCGACCAGCGCATCCTTGTCGCGCACGTCGAGCGTCACCCGCTCGATCGCGCCCTGGGCGTTGGCGAGCCGCGAGGCTTGTCCGCGGATGTAGTTGTCGATCGCGACGACCTCGTGCCCCTCGGCCAGGAGCGCGCGGGTGAGGTGGGCGCCGATGAATCCGCCCGCCCCGGTGACAGCCAGTCTGCTCATTGAAACTTACCCACGAGGTTGCCCACGGTGACGTAGCGATTTTCCAGAACCTCCGCCGGCATCTCGCTGAGGTTGTTCCAGTAATCGTAGACGAAGGCGTCATCCGACATCGTACCGATGATCGTTTCCAGATCGATCTTCGAATATTCCGGATGGTTGTTGGCGATCACGAGCACGTCGGCGCCCTCGCAGGCGGCGGCGAGGCTGTCGTAGGGCGTCAGCCCCGACGAGATCGCCCGGATGTGGTCCATCGGCACCACGCCGTCATAGACGCGGATTTCCGAAAACTGCTCGGTCGCCATCATCTCGCGGATGACGTGGAGCGACATCGACCCGCGCAGGTCGTCGGTCTCCGGGCGGCCCTTGAAGGCGAGGCCGGCGACCACGGCCTTGAACGGTCCGGCGCGGCGGGCCCGCAGCCGCTCGACGAGGCTGCCCACCGTCTCCGCCGGCTGGCGCTCGTTGACGAGGCGGGAGGCCGCGGTGATCTCGAGGTTCACGCCCTGGCCCGAGACCGAGGAGAGCAGGATGTGCGGGTCCTTCTCCAGGCAGGGACCGCCGACGAGGCCCGGCGCGGCGACATTGGTGCGGGTGTAGCCGAGTTTGCCGTAGCGGATGACGTCGTTGGCGTTGATGCCGAGCGCGTCGCAGGCCCGCGCCACCTCGTTGGCGAAGGCGAAGTGGACGTCGCGCGAGGTGTTGTCGACGAGCTTGATCATCTCCGCCGTCTCCGGGCTCGCGACCCGCACGATGGTGTGGGTCAGGCGGCTGAACAGGGCGGCCGCCGCGTCGGAGGCGTCGGGCGTCTCGCCGCCGACGATCTGCGGCAGGTTGATGAGTTCGCGCATCGCGTCGCCTTCGAGCGTCCGCTCAGGGCACATGGCGAGGTGGTAGGGCGTGCCGGTGCGGTCGAGGATCGGCTTGACCACGCCCGTCGTCGTGCCGATCCGCACGGTCGAGCGCAGGATCACCGTGGCGCCCTCGGTGAAGTGCTCGGCCACCTCGCGGGTCGCCTCCTCGATCATGTCGAGACGCGGCTCGTGCGAGCCGGGATAGAGCGGGGTGCCGACCGTGATGATGTAGTACTCGGCCCGCGGCACATCGTGCGTCGTGGTGCTCGCGACGAAGCGGCCCTTCTTCACGACGTCGGCGAGGGCGGCCTGAAGCCCCACCTCGGCGAAATGCGGCACGCCGGCATTGGTCTTCTCGACGACGTCGGACCGCTTCTCGATGCCGTAGACCTGGACACCGCGGCGGGCCAGGGCGACGGACAGGGTCAGGCCGACATAACCGAGACCGATGATGACGACGTTGGGAGCTTTTCTGGCGTCCATAACTTGGTCCCGTCTGCGATCGATCGTCGGAATCTCTGACCCGATTGGGAATTCGGCACGGCGCAAGCGCTCGCCCGTCACCGCTCCACCCCGGGACGGCCGAAACCGTCGGGATTGAACTGTGACCAGTTCAGCAAAGCCTGTGCCTGCGGAAAACCGTATCAAAACGGGATCAACGGCCCGTCAGCGGACACTCAGAGTTCGTCGCGCGAAGATTTCGGGACTTTCGACGGTCAACGGACGGAGTCCGACGGGCGGAACATTTGATTCTTGTCGGGTCGACCGGGGCAGGGGATCGCGATCCGTTCACCCGCCGCGCCGTTTCAATCCCGCTGCGCCCGCGCGGCCCATAGCCTCAGCCTGCCCCGGCGCCGCCCAAGCAACGCTTCGCCCCGCGCTTCGTTCGTCCTGCCGGAGACGGCGGGGCGCATCGGGCGCCACCGGCTTGAAGGGAGACACGGATGCCGGTTCGGATGACCCAGGAAACGCAGGACGTGATCGACGGCCGGCGGCAGGTGGTGGTGCGGGTTCTGTTCGGCAGGCCGGATGCGGGACGCGACATCGTCGAGGTCTCGGCGACGGTCCGGGTGCCCGCCATTGAATCCGAAACGCAGACGGAGGCCGCCGCGCGGCAGATGGCACGGCGGGCGCTCGAACAGGCGCTGTCGGCCTTCCCGCTCTGAGGATGGTTCAGCAAACGCCCGGCCGCCGGCCGGCCTCGGGCCGGTCATAGCAGCGCGTTTTGTGAGAGACCGTGAGGATGGCGCCGCGGTTGCCCACCGGCGTCACCTCCGCATCGAGGTGCGTTCGGGGGCAAGGTGTGGATTCTCACGCCGCGCAACCATCGGGCCGATTTCGCCTTTTCCTCGCCATTCCCTTGCGGTCGAACCGCCGGACATGCCTTAAGTGCATCAGCGAGTGCCACGCCCACCAGGGCGAGTGGTCTCAACCCAAATTCCGACGATCCCATAGGGATAGCGGATTGGGGCTTCGCTTGAGCGCTGCGCAGGCTGGGCGATACGCTTCCCGCTTCGAATCGAGCGGAAACCGTATCACTCTCACGCGCGGTCCCCTTTCGTCCTTCAGGCTGTTCCCGAGCCTGCATCTCGCCAGGGTTGATGTCGTCCAACGCTTTTCTCGCCGCCGCCGCGATCCTCCCCTTCGCGGGCTCCGTGCTCACGGGCGCCCTGCCGAGTCATGCGCGCACCGCCGCGGCCGTGCTCGCCGGGTTCGTGACCCTGGCCAGCCTCGGCTGCATCCTCGCGCTCACGCCGCAACTGGCCGAGGGCGGCACCGTCGTCCACGCGGTCGAGTGGCTGCCGAGCCTCGGCGTCAACCTCGTCCTGCGGCTCGACGGGCTCGCGTGGCTGTTCGCCGTGCTGGTGCTCGCCATCGGCGCGCTGGTGGTGCTCTACGCGCGCTACTACATGGCCGCCGCCGACCCGGTGCCGCGGCTGTTCTCTTATTTTCTCGCCTTCGTCGGCGCGATGCTCGGCATCGTTCTCTCCGGCAACCTGATCCAGCTCGTCCTGTTCTGGGAATTGACGAGCATCGTCTCGTTCCTGCTGATCGGCTACTGGTACGACAACGCCGCGGCCCGTGACGGCGCGCGGATGTCGCTCACCATCACCGCGGCGGGCGGCCTGTGCCTGCTCGTCGGGACGGTGCTGATCGGACGCATCGTCGGCAGCTACGATCTGGCCACCGTGCTGGCCTCGGGCGACACGATCCGCAACAGCCCGCTCTACCTGCCGGCCCTGGTGCTGGTGCTCATGGGCGCGCTCACCAAGTCGGCGCAGTTCCCGTTCCACATCTGGCTGCCGCGGGCGATGGCGGCGCCGACGCCGATCAGCGCCTACCTGCATTCGGCCACCATGGTGAAGGCCGGCATCTTCCTGATGATCCGCCTGTGGCCGGTGCTCGCGGGCACCGACGCGTGGTACTGGATCGTCGGCAGCGCCGGCATGGCGACCCTGCTGATCGGCTCGTGGAGCGCGATCTTCCAGCACGACCTGAAGGGTCTGCTCGCCTACTCGACCATCAGCCATCTCGGGCTGATCACGCTGCTGCTCGGCCTCAACTCGCCGCTCGCCGTGGTCGCCGCGATCTTCCACACGGTGAACCACGCGACCTTCAAGGCCTCGCTGTTCATGGCGGTCGGCATCATCGACCACGAGACCGGCACGCGCGACATGCGCCGCCTCTCCGGCCTGTGGCGGGCGATGCCCTATACCGGCACGCTCGCCATGGTCGCCGCCGCGGCGATGGCCGGCGTGCCGCTGCTCAACGGCTTCCTCTCGAAGGAGATGTTCCTCTCCGAGGCGGTCGACAACATGGGCGACCACCCGATCCATATTGCCCTGCCGGTGCTGGCGACGCTGGCCAGCGCCTTCACCATGCTCTACTCGCTGCGCTTCATCCGCCAGACCTTCTTCGGCCCGCCCCCGCACGATCTGCCGAAGACGCCGCACGAGCCGGTGCGGTGGATGCGCATCCCGATCGAGATGCTGGTGCTCGCCTGCATCGCCATCGGCCTCGTCCCGAACCTCACCATCGGCCCGGCCCTGGAACGGGCGGTGAGCGCGGTGTTCGGCGCGGAGACCCCGACCTACAGCCTCGCGATCTGGCACGGCTTCAACGCACCGCTGGCGCTCAGCATGATCGCCCTCGTCGGCGGCGTGCTGCTCTACGTCCTGTTCGGAAAGCGCATCAACACCAATCCCCGCGGCGGCCCCTGGCTGATGGACCGCCTCGACGGCGGCTGGGTGTTCGAGCGCGTGATGACCGGGCTGACGAAGGGCGCCCGCCTGCTGGAACGGGCCTTCGGCGCCGAGCGGCTCCAGCCGCAATTGCGCATCCTGTTCCTCGCCGCCCTGCTCGCCGCGCTGGCGACCGGCGTCGCCCGCGGGCTCGACCTCTTCGCGCTCGGCCGGCTCACGCCGTTCGATCCCGCCTTCGCGCTGATGTGGCTCGTCGGCGGCGCCTGCGCGATCGGTGCGGCGGAACGGGCGAAGTATCATCGCCTCTCGGCCACGATCTTCGTCGGCGGGGCCGGCCTCGTCAGCAGCCTGACCTTCCTCTGGCTCTCGGCGCCGGATCTGGCAGTGACGCAGATCCTCGTCGAGATCGTCACCACCGTCATGCTGCTGCTGGGCCTGCGCTGGCTGCCCAAGCGCGACCGGGCGATTCCCGCGCCCGCCGCCGAGAAGGCGCGGGCCCGGCGCCGCCGCCTCGTCGATCTCTGCATCGCCAGCTTTGCCGGGCTGGGGCTCGCCGGCCTCGCCTACGCCGTGATGACCCGCCCGGCCGGTGACGGCATCGCGCGCTGGTTCATCGAGGAGGCCTATCCGCAGGCGGGCGGGCGCAATGTCGTCAACGTGCTGCTAGTCGATTTCCGCGCCTTCGACACGCTGGGCGAAATCTCGGTGCTCGGCATCGTCGGGCTGACCGTGTTCGCGCTGCTGCGCCGCTTCCGCCCGGCCCCGGACAGCCTGGAGCGTCCCAAGCAGCAGCACCACCACGACGCCTACGACCGCGCCCGCGAGGGCCGCAAACCCGGCGACACCACCGCCGACGCCCTGATGGTGCCGCGGGTGGTGATGACGTGGCTGTTCCCGTTCATCGTCCTGCTGTCGCTGCACCTGTTCCTGCGCGGCCACGACCTGCCCGGCGGCGGCTTCGCGGCGGGCATCGCGCTCACCATCGCCTTCATCCTGCAATACATGGCCTGCGGCGCGCGGTGGGTGGAGGAGCGCCTGCGCATTCAGCCGATCTCGTGGATCGGTCTCGGCCTGCTCATCGCGGTGGGCGCCGGCGCGGCCTCGTGGGCGTTCGGGCGACCCTTCCTCACCGCCTACTTCGCCTATTGGGAGTTGCCGCTGCTCGGCAAGGTCCCGGCGGCGAGCGCCCTGGTGTTCGATCTCGGGATCATGGTGCTGGTGGTGGGCGCGAGCGCGCTGATGCTGGTGGCGCTCGCGCACCAATCCCTGCGCCGCACCCGCAGCGCTGAGGCGGAGGCCGAACTGGATGCCGAACAGGCCGGCGAGGAGACGGCGTAATGGAGATCGTGCTGTCGGCCGGAATCGGCGTCTTCGCCGCCTCCGGTGTGTGGCTGATGCTGCGCCCGCGCACCTTCCAGGTGGCGCTCGGGCTCTCCCTGCTGAGCTACGCCGTCAACCTGTTCATCTTCGCCATGGGCCGGCTCACCGTCGGCGCGCCGCCGGTGCTCGGGGCCGGGCCCGAGACCGTCTCGGTCGATGATCCGGTGCCGCAGGCGCTGGTGCTCACCGCGCTGGTGATCAGCTTCGCGCTCACCGCCCTCTTCCTCGTGGTGCTGCTCGCAGCCCGCGGCATCACCGGCAGCGATCACGTCGACGGCCGGGAGCCGCATCACGCCGAACCCACGCCGGAGAACCCGCATCCATGAACGCGCCCCTCTTGAGCGGCCCCGGCGCGGTCCTGTGGTCCGATCATCTCGTCGTCCTGCCGATCGTGCTGCCGATCGCCGCCGCCGGTGTCATGTTCCTGATGGACGAGCGGCGCCACCGCCTGAAGTCGGCGATCAGTCTCGCCACCGTGCTGGTGCTCCTCGGCATCGCCCTCGCCCTCGTCGGCCGGGCGGCCGAGGCGCCGGAGGTCTACCACCTCGGCAACTGGGCGGCGCCCTACGGCATCGTGCTGGTGGCCGACCGGCTCTCGGCGGTGATGCTGACGCTGGCCGGCGTGCTGGGACTTGCCGCCCTCGTCTTCTCCTTCGCGCGCTGGGGCCGGGCCGGCCCGCGCTTCCACGGCCTTTTCCTGCTGCTGCTGATGGGGGTGAACGGCGCCTTCCTCACCGGTGACGTGTTCAACCTATTCGTGTTCTTCGAGGTGATGCTGGCCGCCTCCTACGGCCTTGTCCTGCACGGCTCGGGCGAGACCCGCATCCGGGCGGGCCTCGGCTACATCGCCGTCAACCTCGTCGCCTCGCTGTTCTTCCTCATCGGTGTCAGCCTGATCTACGGCACGATGGGCACGCTCAACATGGCCGACCTCGCCCGGCGGCTCGCGAGCCCTCCGGCCGAGGCCGCTTTGTTCGAGGTCGGCTGCGCCGTGCTCGGTATCGCCTTCCTCATCAAGTGCAGCGCCTGGCCCCTCGGCTTCTGGCTGCCGACCACCTATTCCGCCGCCACCGCCCCCGCGGCGGCGATCCTGGCGATCCTCAGCAAGGTCGGCGTCTACGTCGTGATCCGCCTCAGCCTGCTCCTGTTCGGGGACGGCAGCTCGGCAGGGTTCGGCCAGAGCTGGATCCTCGTCACCGGCCTCGCGACCATCGCCTTCGGCACCTTCGGCATCCTGGCCGCGCGCCATCTGACGCGGGCGGCGGGCTACGCGGTGATGATCTCGTCGGGCACGGTGCTCGCGGCACTCGGCACCGGCAGCGCGGCGGCGCTCTCCGGCGCGCTCTACTACCTCGTCGGCTCGACCTGCGCGGCCGGCGCCCTGTTCCTCCTGGCCGAGATCCTGCAGCGCGCCCGCGACCCGGCGGATGCGGCCCAACCCGTCTTCGCCGACGAGTACCGCGATCCCTTCGACGATGCCGACGCCGTCGAGGTCGGCCGGGCGATCCCCGCGGCCGTGGCGATCCTCAGCAGCGGCTTCCTGCTCTGCACGCTGATGCTCGCCGGCATCCCGCCGCTCTCGGGCTTCGTCGGCAAGCTGGCGATGTTCTCGGGGCTCGCCTCGAACACCATGACCGCCTCGGCCTGGTGGCTGATCGCCGCGCTCACGCTTTCCAGCCTCGGCACCCTGATTCCCCTGGTGCGGCTCGGCATCTTCAGCCTGTGGGTGCCCCATGACGACCCGCCGCCGACGATGCGGACGCCGGAACTCGCAAGCCTCAGCGTCCTGCTCGCGGCCTGCATCGCGCTCGCGCTGTGGGGCGGGCCGGCGCTCGCCTACAGCGAGGCCACCGTGCGCTGGCTGTCGCAGCCGCAGGACTACGTCCGCGCCGTCCTCGATTCGGGCAAAGGTGAAGCGGGCAAGAGCAGTGCAGGCAAGAGCAGCGTAGGCAACGGCGGCGCAGGCAACGGTGCAGCGGGGGCAAGGCCATGAACGCGCTTCTGCCCCACCCCTTCCTCTCCGCCGGCCTCGTCCTGATGTGGCTGCTGCTGAACGCACCGCCGACGCCGGGCAACGTTCTGCTCGCGCTCCTCGTCGGGCTGACCGTGCCGGCGGTGATGCGGGCGCTGCGCCCCAGACCGGTGCGGGTCCGCCGCCCCGGTCTCGCCGTGCGGCTGCTGTTCACCGTCCTCTACGACATGCTGCGCTCCAACATCGACGTGGCCAAGATCATCCTCGGCCTGCATCGCGGCGAGCGGCGCACCGGCTTCGTCTCGGTCCCCCTCGACATGACGACGCCGTTCGGCCTGTCGGTGCTGTCGATCATCCTGACCGCGACGCCCGGCACCCTCTGGGTCCAGTACGATTCCCATACCGGGCGCCTGCTGATGCACCTTCTCGACGACACCGACAGCGAGGGCTGGGTCCGCCGCGTCAAGGACCGCTACGAGCGCCCCCTCATGGAGATCTTCGCGTGAGCGCCGCCACCGTCCTCGATTGGGGCCTCGGCCTCGCCCAAGGCATGCTGGTGCTGGCGATGGCGCTGGCCGCGTGGCGGATGCTGCGCGGCCCCCGCGCCCAGGACCGCATCCTCGGCCTCGATACGCTCTACCTCAACGGCATGCTGGCGATCGTCGTCCACGGCATGCGCACCGGCAGCGGCCTCTATTTCGAGGGCGCGCTGATCCTCGGCATGATCGGCTTCACCGCCACCGTGGCGCTCGCCAAGTTCCTGATGCAGGGCGAGGTGATCCAGTGACCGGCGCCGACCTGCCCGCCTGGGCGGCCTGGATCGTCGTGGCGCTGGCGCTCGGCGGCGCCGGCTTCTCGCTGACCGGCGCGCTCGGGCTCATCCGCCTGAAGACCTTCTACGAGCGCGTCCACGCCCCGACGCTCGGGGCCACGCTCGGCGCCTTCCTGATCCTGGCCGGCTCGATGCTGCTGCTGTCGCTGATCGAGGGCCACATCGTCCTGCGCGACGTGCTGATCGGCCTGTTCATCACCATCACCACGCCGGTGACGATGCTGCTGCTCGCCCGCGCCGCCGCCCACCGCGACCGCACCGAGAAGAACCCGAAGGCCCCGCCCGAGCCGTGATGTTTTTGGCGTGAGGGCCGGCGCCGGGCCCGCTCATCGCAGCGGGTCGGGATCGAGGGGCGACGGCCGGCCGCTCTTGCCCTTCGTTGAGCTCGCGGCCTTGGCGGCCTATGGATAGCCCCATGGAACTCCGAGCTTCAACTGAGCGATCCTTGGCTCCCGTAGCCCCCTTGGCTCCCGTGGCCCCCTTGGCCTGCAAACCGCCCCCCGGAACGGCTGCGCCGTTCCTGCCGATGAGCCGCGCCGAGATGACGGCGCTCGGGTGGGACGCCTGCGACATCGTGCTGGTGACCGGTGACGCCTACGTGGATCACCCCAGCTTCGGCATGGCGATCATCGGCCGGCTGCTCGAAGCGCAGGGGTTCCGGGTCGGCATCATCGCGCAGCCCGACTGGCAGTCGGCGGAGCCGTTCAAGGCTCTGGGCAAGCCGCGTCTGTTCTTCGGCGTTACCGGCGGCAACCTCGATTCGATGGTGAACCGCTACACGGCGGACCGCCGGCTGCGCCATG
Source organism: Methylorubrum sp. GM97 (assembly GCF_024347855.1). Lineage (NCBI taxonomy): Bacteria > Pseudomonadati > Pseudomonadota > Alphaproteobacteria > Hyphomicrobiales > Methylobacteriaceae > Methylorubrum > Methylorubrum sp. GM97. The sequence continues at coordinate 5,160,255 of NZ_AP025942.1, read as the reverse complement.
ACGACGCCTACACGGCCGGCGGGGAAGGCGGCCGGCGGCCAGACCGCTGCACCATCGTCTACACGCAGCGCTGCCGCGAGGCCTACAAGGACGTGCCGATCGTGCTCGGCGGCATCGAGGCCTCGCTGCGCCGGATCGCTCACTACGATTACTGGTCCGACAAGGTGCGCCGCTCGATCCTGGCGGATGCGAAAGCGGATCTGCTCCTCTACGGCAATGCCGAGCGCGCCGTGGTCGAGGTGGCGAACCGCCTCGCGGCCGGCGAAGCGCCGCACGAACTCGAGTCAGTCCGGGGCGTCGCCCTGTTCCGCCGCGTGCCCGAGCATTACACCGAGCTGCCCGCCGACGATCTCGACTCGACGGACGAGGCCGCCGCCCGCCGGCCCGGCGACACCGTGATCCGGCTCCCCGCCTACGACGAGGTCAAGGACGACAAGGAGGCCTATGCCCGCGCCTCGCGCGTGCTGCACCGCGAGGCCAATCCCGGCAACGCGCGCCCGCTCGTCCAGCGCCACGGCGACCGCGACCTGTGGCTGAACCCGCCGCCGATCCCGCTGACCAGCGACGAGATGGATTCGGTCTACGACCTGCCCTATGCCCGCGCGCCCCACCCGTCCTACGGCGACGCGAAGATTCCCGCCTGGGACATGATCAAGTTCTCGGTGACGATCATGCGCGGCTGCTTCGGCGGCTGCACCTTTTGCTCCATCACCGAGCACGAGGGCCGCGTCATCCAGAACCGCTCGGAGGGCTCGATCCTGCGCGAGATCGAGCGGATCCGCGACAAGACGCCGGGCTTCACCGGCGTGATCTCGGATGTCGGCGGGCCGACCGCAAACATGTACCGGATGGCCTGCAAGGACCCGAAGATCGAGGCGGCGTGCCGGCTGCCGTCCTGCGTCTTCCCGGACATCTGCCCCAACCTGAACACCTCGCACGACGACCTGATCCGGCTCTATCGCAAGGTCCGCGAGGTGAAGGGCGTCAAGAAGGTGATGGTCGCCTCCGGCGTGCGCTACGACCTCGCGGTCCGAAGCCCCGAATACGTCGAGGAGCTCGTGACCCACCATGTCGGCGGCCGTCTGAAGATCGCGCCCGAGCACACCGAGCGCGGTCCCCTCGACCTGATGATGAAGCCGGGGATCGGGACCTATGACCGCTTCAAGGAAATGTTCGACGCCGCTGCCAAGAAGGCCGGCAAGAAATACTACCTGATCCCGTATTTCATCGCGGCGCATCCGGGCACGACCGACGAGGACATGCTGAACCTCGCCCTCTGGCTCAAGAAAAACGACTACCGTGCCGACCAGGTGCAGACCTTCCTGCCCTCGCCCATGGCGACGGCCACGACCATGTATCACACCGAGATCAACCCGTTGCAGGGCGTGCGCCGCGGCGGCAGCGAGCCTGTCGATGCGATCAAGGGCCTGCGGCAGCGCCGGCTGCACAAGGCGTTCCTGCGCTACCACGACCCCGAGAACTGGCCCCTGCTTCGCGAGGCGCTGCGCGAGATGGGCCGTGCGGATCTGATCGGGCCGAGGCCGGACCAGCTCGTGCCGTTCTCGCAGCCGCCGGGAACAGGCACAGGCGTGAGCAAGGGGCGAGGCCAGCCGCGCCCCATACGCGCCGCGGGTGGCGGGCAGCGTTTCACCACGAAGGGCGTGCCGTTCAGGAAATGACGGCCTCACGCGTCCGAGACGGTTTCCGGTTGATCGCTTTCGGGAACCGTTGATTCCGCCCCCCGCACGCGGGGAGAGGGCCACGTCTCGCCCTTCGTCGGGGAGCCTGGCGGGGCGGCAGCCGGAGGTGAGGGGGCATGGCCGGAAGAGCCTCTTGCCGAGCCACCACCGGCGGCACCCGTCACCCCCGCAGCCGCGCCACCGCCATCTTCCGCACCCGGCTCGCGTAGAACGAGAGAAACCCGCGCTGGGCGTGGTCGCCGGGGGTGCGCAGGACGAGGCCCGGATCGACCAGCATCCGCCGGCCCGTGGCGGCGGCGATGCGGCGGTTGAGAGTGAGGTGCTCGCAGCGCGCGTAATCGTCGTCGAGATAGGAGCCGAGCCGGTAATCCGCACCGCGGTAGAGTGTCAGCCCATTGAAGGCCGAGAGGCAGGTGGTCTCGCGCTCCCGCGTCAGCGCGCTTTGCGCCGGGTAGATCGTATCGGAGAAGAAGCGGTAATAGCCGAGCGCGCCGCGGCGGTGGCGGGCGATGTCGTCGAGAAGGTACTCGTAGCTCACCGCCTCGTCCTCGTAGGCGAGCAGATCGTAATAGTGCGGCTGCGACGCCGCCGAGACGGCGAACAGGCCCGGCCGCTCCAGCTTGGCCAACGCCGCGAGAACCGCCCCCGCTTCGGGCGGGCGCGCCATGACGTTGTCGATGTCGGCGACACAGACATAGGCGGGCGCCGGCCCCTGACCGTCGAGCACGCGCTTGAGATGTTCGCGGCCCCGGGCCATCCGCGCCAGCCGGCCGCGGATGTCGGCCATGAAGGCGGTGGGGACATGGCTGAGCTCGCCCCGCGCCTGCGCCGCCCAGAGCAGCGCCCCGGTGCCGTCGCGGGAATCGTTTTCGCCGACAAGGGCGCGGCAATCGAGCCCCGCGTCCCTCAGGGAGGTCAGGAAGCGCAGGAAGGCGGGGAGGGTGGCCGCACAATTGCGCGCCAGGGCCAGCACCACGATGTCGGGGCGCTCCGCATCGACGGGGTCTTGCAAGGAGTCTTGCACGCGGCCTTGCACCGGGTCGCTCATCGCGCGGCTTCCTTCGGGGTCTTGGGTAGGGCGGGGGATTGGGCGGTACGCCCGGCCGTCCGGCAGGCGCAGGGGGCTTGAGCCGCGATCTCGCGCTGCGGATCGAGGGAAAGCGTCCGGTTGAGCGACCAGAGCGTGCCGGCGCAGTTCTTGGCGTCCCACCACGGGTTGGGCCGGCCGGTGCGGGCACGCCAATCGACGCTGTTCCCGCTCACCGTCACCGTGTGACAGGGCTCGGCGTACTGGTTCCAGACCGAGATGCCGACATTGGTGAAGAGTTGCGGCCGGGCGATCACCACGTTGCCGGCGATAGTCATGTGGCTGCCGCTCGCCACCGCGATCCCGTACTGGCCCGGATCGATCAGCAGGTTGTCGCGGGCTTCCAGGTAGGCGCCGCCGCCGTCGCCAAGCATGATCCCGCCGCCGGACTGGCTCGGACCGCCGCCGACGAGGCGGTTGCGGCTGACCAGGATCGGCCGGCCCGGCTCGCCACGCGATTGGAACAGGCTGATCGCGTCCTCCGGCACGCCGCGGCCGGGCTCGTTCTCGCCGATGTTGCACGAGATGCCGTTGCCGGGCCCCTTCACCTTGTCGAACTGCACGAACTGGCCGGCCGGGATCGGACCCCGGACGTTGCGCACGCTGTTGCAGCGGACCTCGACCCCGGTGGAGGAGAGCGCGCGGATGCCCGAGAGGGTGTTGTCGATCCGGTTCTCCTCGATGATGACGCCGTCGCTCCCCTCGACATAGATGCCGACATCCCCGGTGTCGCGGATCGTGAGATTGCGGATCGTCACGTTGCGCGAACGCTCGATCCGCACCCCCTCGCCGCCGCACGGCCCGAGGTCGAGGTTCTCGATCGTCCGGTCGGAGACGTCGCGCAGCACGAGGCAGGGTCCGGACGGGTCGCTGACCGTGCGCCGGCTCTCTTCGGCACGGGCGGGCGCAGCGGGCCAGGGCGCGAGGAGCGCGAGACCGGCGAGCGCGCCTAGGGACATGCCCCGCACTCGTCCGGGCCGGAACGGCCTGTCGAGCGGGAGGGCGGCAGCCTGCGCCCGGAAGATCATCGCAGCGCCGATGCCGATGCCGATCAGCGTCCAGAACGGAATCGCCAGCATCGGCCCCTCCAGGGCGACGTCGAAGCTCGCATCGATGACGATCGAGGCGACGTAGCAGGCGATGAACAGGAAGAAGCTCTCCCATTTCCGCTCGCCCATCCGGCGCGCACGCCAGAAGGCGGCGAGCATGGCCGCCATCCAGACGGCGCAGGTGAGGAGCCACAAGGCGAGGCCGGGCACGCCGCTGCGGGCGAGGTAGGTCATGTGGATGCTGTGCGGACTGCGCAGAGTCGGCCCGCCATTCTCCAGCCCGACCACGTAGCCGTCGGTCTCGGCCAGATTCGGCCCGAAGCCCTTGCCGGTCCAGAAATAAGGCCCGTTCACGGTGTAGCCGACGATGGTGTTCCACCAGCGCAGCCGCCACTGCTTGGTGTCGTCGAGGTTGCCGCCGCTGCTCGGGGCGACGATGCTGACGATGTTGTTTACCACCGCCGCTGCGCTGACCGGCCGGTCGCTGTTGGGCAGCTCCACCTCGACATCGAGGGCGGCCGCGGCCCCCAGAAGGCCGGCACCGAGGATCAGCGTCGCGGCCATCCGCTTCCATTGCCCGACCGCCAGAAGGGCGAGGCAGACCGGCACCGCGATCGCCAGCATCGAGCCGCGGTTCTGGGCGGCGGCGAGCACCGCGCCGAGGCCGACGAAGGCGACCCAGCCCGGCCCGACCCGGACGAGGCCGACCAGCGCCAGAACGCAGGCACCGGTCAGATGGGCCGAGAGTTCGCCCGCCCGCGCCGCGAAGAACGGCACGTCGCCGAGGATGAAGGCGATGATCGCCATCGGGATTGCGATGCGCGCAAGCCAGCGGAACATCCGCAGCAGGGTCCCGAGCCGGCGCGGATCGTCGAGCAGGAGGGCGATCATGACGAAGGCGTAGCCGCCGTAGAGCGCGACCGCGCCGTCGCGCAGGGCATCGACCCGGTATTCGCGCAGGCCGGTGAGCGTCCGCAGCAGCACCCAGCCCATCAGCGCGGCCAGACAGAGTGCGGGTGCGGTGGCGAGCCCAGCCACGAGGTTGATGCCCGATCGCGCCCGCAGCGCGGCGAGCAGCCCCAGCAGGAACAGCAATTCGCCGGCATAGAGCGGCGGCAGGCCGAGATAGGCGAAGCTCTTGCCGAAGATCATGTACCCGGCAAACGCGATGCCGAGCGCCGCCAGGAACAACTCCGCAAGGCGGCTTTCCCGCGACAGGGCAGGGATGGTCGTCGTCGCTGCCATCAACACCCGCCCATCGACAATCGCCACCGGTTCAGATCGGGGAGAAGTCTTGCGGGCGGCGCACCTCCTGACAATCGAGGCCGGCGGCGCATCGGGAGCGCGCCGGCCCGTACTTCCGACGTACCCCGAACGATCGAGGAATCGTCGCCGCCTCTCCCGATGTCCGCGTGGTGCGTGCGCCCGCCTCGTCTAGGGTCGCTCAGGCCTCCTTCCGGCAGGCATCTCCATCACCTCGCCCTCACCCGGACACAGCATGCCCGCCCTCCCGCGCGACCTCCGTGCCCTGGCCGGCGCCCGCCGCGCTGTTCTCGGGCGAAAGGTTCTTGCGCGGGGGGCGGCCGGTCCGGCGCTGTCGGTGGCCGATCAGGCGCTGGTAAGCGCGTGCAACTTCGCCACCACCATCGTGCTGGCGCACGCGCTCGGCCTCGAGGCTTTCGGCCTGTTCTCGACGGCCTGGATCGCGGTACTGCTTACCGTCAGCCTGCAGCTCGGCCTCGTCGTCTGCCCGATGATCAGCATCGGGCCGGGTCTGGGCGACGAGGCGCGGCCGGCCTATTACGCCATCGTCCTCGTCCACGAAGCCGCCTTCCTGGCGCTCGCCGGCGGGGCTGTCGCGATCGGGCTCGCCTTGGCTTTCGGCGACCGGGCGCTGGGCCTCGCGGCAGGCGTGGCCTGCGCCGCCCACCTCGCCCAGGACTTTTGCCGCCGCTACCTGTTCGCCCGCGGGCGGCCGCCGGTCGTTCTGGGGATCGATGCGCTCAACCAGGGGATCAAGCTCGCGGGTCTGATCCTGCTCAGCCGGGCAGGGATGCTCACGCCGACCCGCGCCCTGGAGGTCGTCGCGGCCTCGGCCGCCCTGTCCTGCCTCTGCGCGATCCCGTTCCGGGGTGCGCTGGCGTGGCGGGCGGGCGAGTTCGGCGCAGCGAGCCGGCGGCAATGGCATTCCGGCCGCTGGCTGGTGCTCACGGGGCTGATGCAGTGGCTGAGCGGCTATGGCGGCCTGCTCGTCGCCGGAGCCCTGCTCGGCGTGACGCTGATCGGCGTGCTGCGCGCGGCGCAGAGCATTCTCGGGGTCCTCAACCTGATCCGCGACGCCCTCGAGAACATCGTCCCGCCGATCGCCGGCCGGGCCCTGGCGCAGGGCGGCCTCCACGGTCTGCGGCCGGTCATCGGCATCACCGCCGCCATCGGCTTTGCCGGGGGCCTGAGCTTCACGGCGCTGCTGGCGCTCACCGGCAAGAGCCTGCTCGCGGCGGCGTTCGGGCCGGACATGGCGGCCTATGCCTGGGTGGTGGCGTGGTACTCGCTGCTGTTTCCGGTCTCGCTCGTGTCCTTCGCGCAGATCTGCGCGTTTCGCGCGCTGGAGCGGACCGGTGCGGTCTTCGCCGCGACGGCCGCGGCGGCGGCTCTGAATCTCGCCCTCGTCTACCCGGCGGTGCGCGGGTTCGGCATCGAGGGCCTGCTCGGCGTGGCGATCACGAGCGAAGTGCTGGTCTGCCTCGTCCTCGCCGGCTTGCTACGGCGCGTTCTGCGGGCCCCGTCAGGCACACTCGGCAGCCTTCAGCCGGCCTGAAATGTGCGATCCCAAAGGGATCATCCCTTTGGCGGGGCGCCGGGGCAGCGCCCCGGCTTCCCTTCACCAGGGCTCTGCCCTGGACCCGCGAAAGGACTTGTCCTTTCGAAACCCGGATTCAGGCGACGCAGCACCGCCTCAAAGCCGGAGCTCACCCCCGGCGATCTGCGCGTAGAGGGCCCCATCGATCCGGCGGTAGGCGCCGTCGCGGTCGATGTAGAGCGGGTCGTCGGTCCGGGCGGGATCGAAGCCGTCCTCGGCCAGGGTGACCTTCTTCTGCTTGAAGGTCTCGGTGTGGCCGAGTTCGTCGCTCAGGCGCAGGAACAGCGGCCGGGCATAGGCCGGAAGCCGGGTCTCCATCTCGGCGTGCAGATGCGCGAGGTCGAAATCCGGCCCGACCGCGAGCGCCGCCATGCCGGCCCGGCCCTCCGCCCCCGGCACGGACACGCCGTAGACGTTGGCCTCGCGCACGCCCGCGACGCGGTGGAGCGCCTCGGCGACCTCGGTGGTGGCGACGTTCTCGCCCTTCCAGCGGAAGGTGTCGCCGATGCGATCGACGAAGGTGAAGAAGCCCTGCGCGTCCCGGCGCATCAGGTCGCCGGTGCGCATCCAGGCATCATTGGGTTCAATCACGTCGCGCAGCACCTTGCGCGCACTCTCGGCGGCGCTGGTATAGCCCTCGAACGTGTATTCCGCCCGCTCCGAGAGCCGGCCGAGCAATTCGCCGGCCTCGCCGAATTCGGCCGGGATGCAGCGCCCCTGCGCATCGCGGGCAGGCAGGCCCGTGGTGACGTCGTGGCGGACGATCAGGGCCGGCGAGCGCCGGGCCATGAAGGAGGGCACGCGCCCCACCGCGCCGACCCGGCCCTCGACGTTGTAGAGCGAGAGCGTGCCCTCGGTCGCGGCGTAGAATTCGAGGATGCGGGGGATCGCGAAGCGCGCCTGGAACGCCTCCCAGACCTCCGCGCGCATGCCGTTGCCGGTGCAGAGCCGCAGGCGGTGTTGCCTCTCGGCGGGGTCGGGGGCGGCGAGCGTGAGATAGCGGCACAGCTCACCGATATACTGGAACAGGGTCGCCCCGCTCTCGGCCACGTCGGCCCAGAACCGGCTGGCGGAGAATTTCTCGCGGATCACCACCGAGCCGCCGCCGAGCAGCACCGAGCCCGGCGCCACCACGCCGCCGACGCTGTGATAGAGCGGCAGGCAATCGTACATGCGGTCGTCGGGCGTCGGGTCGATCAGGCCGGCGAACCAATGGGTCCACATCATCACCCGGTGGTGGCTCACCCGCGCGGCCTTGGGCAGGCCGGTGGTGCCGGAGGTGTAGATCAGCAGCGCGGGATCGCGCAGCGTGACGGAGGGCGCCTCGTCGGACCCGAGCGGAGCCTCGCGAAACCCCGCCGAGGCCGCGGCGAGCGAATCACGCGCGTCCGGCCCCTGCCACACGATCTCCGGCGGCTCGGCGAGATGGGGCAGGACCCCCTCCAGCACGTCGGCGAGGTCGCTGGCGGCGATGACGAGGCGGGGGGCAGCGACCACAAGGCAATGGGCGAGGCCGGCGCCGCGCAGGTGGGTGTTGAGCAGCGCCACGCAGACGCCGACGCGGGTGAGCCCGAGCCAGATCGCGAGATAGTCCGGGCAGTTCCGCATCAACAGGGCGACGGTGTCGCCCTTGGCGAGCCCGCGCGCCAGCGCCCAGCGGGCGTAGCGGTTGCGGCGGGCGGCGAGTTCCCGATGGTTCAGGGTCTCGTCCCGGCCGATCAGGGCCGGCGCATGGGGGCGCTCGGCGGCGACGGCGTCCAGCACGAGGGGGAAGATGCGCTCCGGGCTCGCGTCGATCCGCGCCGTGCGGGCCAGGGCCCCGAGCCAGCCGGCCGTGGAGGACGGCCGGGGCGGCGGGGCCGCGCTGTCCGGCTCCGGGCGTCCCTCGAGCGGATCGGGGGAGGCTGCGGCGAAAGTCTGGTCCATCGCGGGCGCTCTCACGCGGCGAGCGCGACGCGGTCCGAGACCAGCGCGAGCCAGTTGCGGAACAGCCCGGTGGCGGCCTCCGACCAAGCGGCCGGACGGGGCAGGGTCTCGGCCATCGTCGGAAAGTCGGCGTGCAGGGCGGGCGAGCGATAGGCCCGTGCCACTGCGGCGAAGGCGTCGAGACGCAGGACCGCCTCGTCGACGTAGTAGTTCTCGGGCAGCGCGGGCGGGGTGTCCCGCTCGCCATCGAGAAAGCGGCCGATGTCCCGGCGGTACTCGCGGGCGAGCGTATCGCCGTCATATTCCGGATGGCCCTGGAGGAAGACCATCGAGGCACCGCGCTCACGGATGAACAGATCGACCCCGACCTGTTCGGAGCGCCGCAGAACGCGGTAGCCGCGGGCGGTCAGCGCCTGTTCGGAGAGGTCGTTCCAGCGCGAATGCGGCACCGGCACGCTCGCCGGCATCCCCGCGAGCAATGGATGGTGCGCGACCGCCGTGCAGGCATAGATGCCGGAATGCTTGGTCGGCAGCGGCCGGCGTTCGACGCCATCGAGATGCAGCACGGCCGCATGCGCGGCCAGACACGAGAACAGGGTCGGGACGCCGCTCGCATCCGCCCAATCCACCACCGCCGCGAGCGCCGGGAAGAACGGCTCGTCGGAAAGGCGCTTGGCCTTCGGCTCGGCGCCGGTGACGACAAGGGCATCGAGCCCGGCTCCGGCCAGCGCATCTTGGGCCAACGCGCCTCGCGCCTCGTAGAAGCGATCGAGATGGGCACGGGCGAGGGGACCGCGCGGGACCGTATCGAGGCTGAACAGGCGCAGCTCGACCCCTGGGCCGATCAGGCGCCGGAACTGCCGCTCCGTCTGCACCAGGGCGCTGTCGGGCATGTTGTTGAGGAGGCCGACGCGAAGCCTGCGTTGCACCGGCTCGGGCCACGCGATGCCGCCGACTGCGCCGAGATCCAGCTCCGCCGCGGGCAGGCTCACGGGTTGGATCGGGGTGCCGTAGTCCAGCATGGCGGGTCTCCTCCGGACGCGATGGGGAAGGGTTCAGGCCGCGAGTGCAGCGGGGGCCACGGCGGCAAGCGCTTGGTCGAGGTCTTCGAGGATGTCGTCGATATGCTCGATGCCGACGCTGAGCCGGATCGTCTCCGGCAGCACGCCCGCGACCCGCTGCTCGTCGGGGGTCATCTGCCGGTGCGTGGTCGAGGCCGGATGGCAGGCGAGCGACTTGGCGTCGCCGATATTGACGAGGCGCTTCACCAGCTTCAGCGCGTCGTAGAACGTCTTGCCGCCCTCGAAGCCGCCCGCAACGCCGAAGGTCAGGAGCGAGGAGCCTTCGCCCTTCAGGTACTTGCGCGCCATTGGGTGGTTCGGGCTGTCTTCGAACCCGGCATAGTTCACCCAGGCGATCTGGGGGTGCGCCCGCAGGTGCTCGGCGACCTTGCGCGCGTTCGCGACATGGCGCTCGACCCGCAGCGCCACCGTCTCGATGCCCTGAAGCAGCAGGAAGGCGGACATCGCCGGCAACACGGCGCCGGTGGTGCGCTGGTAGACGCTACGCGCCCGCGCGGCGAAGGCGCCGGGGCCGAAATGGTCGGCGTAGACGAGGCCGTGATAGGAAACGTCCGGCCGCGTGAACATCGGGAAGCGCTCAGCCTGCGCCGTCCAGTCGAAGCGCCCGGAATCGACGATGATGCCGCCGAGTGTGGTGCCGTGGCCGCCCATGAACTTGGTGAGCGAGGCGATGACGATGTCGGCCCCGTAATCGATCGGCCGCATCAGGATCGGGGTCGGCACGGTGTTGTCGACCACGAGCGGCACGCCGTGGGCGTGGGCCACGGCCGCCAGGGCCTCGATATCGCAGATGTTGCCGGCCGGATTGCCGATCGATTCGCAGTAGACCGCGCGGGTGTCGCCATCGATCAGCGCCGCGATATCCTCGGCCCGATCGCTCGCGGCGAAGCGGCAGGTGATGCCCTGGCGCGGCAGGACGTGGGCCAGCAGCGTATGCGTAGTGCCGTAGAGCTGGGGCACCGCAACGATGTTGCCGCCGTGATCCGCCAGGGTGGCGATGGCGTAGTGGAGCGCTGCCTGCCCCGAGGCGACGGCGAGCGCCGAATGGCCGCCCTCCAGTTCCGCCACGCGCCGCTCCAGCACGGCGACCGTCGGGTTAGCGATCCGGCTGTAGCGAAAACCCTCTTCCTCCAGGTTGAACAGGGCGGCGCCGTGGTCGGCGCTGTCGAAGGCGTAGGCGACGCTCTGATAGATCGGCACAGCGACCGCGTGCGTGGCCGGATCGTGGTCGAAGCCGGCATGAAGGGCGATCGTTTCGCTGCGCATGTCTTGAAGCTGTTCCGAAACCGCGGAGTTGAGACCCTGAGCGCAAGGCTTGGACCAGACTTGACCGTACCGGAACGGGATGACAGCTTGCGAGACTTGGTGAAGGCGAAAATTCGACAAGTCTTGATCGATGACTTCGATGATGGGGAAATCGCCCGGCAGACGTCGGCTCCGGCCGCACAGCACCGTCTTTTAGGCCCAATCTCCGTTGCCCGGCCGCTGTCTCGAAACGGGACAGGCGTGCCATATCGGCCCTAGTCTTGATACGGCGCAAGATCGGCTGCAATTCGACAGTCTTCGCCAGCCCTCGCATTAGTCATAACCGCACAATCGACTTGTCATGCGATCGGAACCGTGTTTTCCGATAAGCTCGGCGCTTCCGGAATGGTCCCGAACGTCCGCTCCTTTTGTCATCAACGCGTTCTCGTGCGCCGAACCGGCGCCCCGTTTCGGCGGAGAGCGCTTCAGCGAGGATGCCGTGTCGACCACAGCGATGATTCCGTCCGTGACCTCGGGCGAGCTGCGCGCCGCCCCGATCGAGCCGAGCTGGATCCACGAGGGACGGCCCGTGGCCCGCAACACCATGCTCTCGCGCAGCGCCGACGGCATGGCCTGGACCCTGGTCTGGGACTGCACCGCCGGGCGGTTCGAGTGGCACTACGACATCGACGAGACGATCCACTTCATCGAGGGCTCGGCCACGATCAGCGACGGCCTCTCCCCGCCCAAGACCTTCCGGGCCGGCGATGTGTTGTTCATTCCCCGCGGCGCGGTCTGCCACTGGCATGTCGAGAGCTACGTGCGGAAGGTCGCCTTCTGCCGGAAGACGCAGCCGAAGGTCGTGGCGCTCGCCCTGCGCGCGGCCAGCAAGGCCAAGCGGATGCTGAGCCGCCGCTCCGGCGCCGGCAGCGCGCTCGAAGCCGCCTGAATGCATCGAGGCTGGAGCCTCAGACGCCGGCGGTCGCCTCCGCGGCCTTGGCTTTCGTTCCGCTCTGTCTTCGGAAGGACGGGTCGTCCTCCCGAACCCGCTCCACGGGGCGCTCTTCGCGCCCCGCTGGCGGTGCCATCGCTCTTCGAGCGATGGCCGGTTCAGCACATCCCGGAGGCTCGGCCGCGATGACGACGCCCGATCACGACACCTCGCCCCCCGACACCTGGACCTTCTTCGAGGGCGCGTGGCATCCCGGCAATGTCCGGATCATGGGGCCGCGCACCCACGGCGCGTGGCTCGGCTCGACGGTGTTCGATGGCGCCCGCGCCTTCGAGGGCGTCACGCCCGACCTCGACCTGCACCTCGCCCGGGTCAACCGCTCGGCCACCGCCCTCGGGCTCACGCCAAAGGTCGCGGTCGAGGAATGGGCCCGGCTCGTCGCCGAGGGGCTAATGCGCTTTGCGCCCGACGCCGAACTCTACATCCGGCCGATGTACTGGGCCGAGAGCGGGTTTGCCGGGGGCGTGCGCTTCGATCCCGCCTCCACCAACTGGTGCCTGTCGCTCTACACGGCACCGATGCCGCTGCCGTCGGGCTTCAAGGCGACGCTCTCGCCCTTCCGCCGCCCGTCGATCGAGGTCGCCCCCGTCGATGCCAAGGCCGGCTGCCTCTACCCCAACGGGGCGCGGGCACTCACCGAGGCTTTGTCGCGCGGCTTCGGCAATTGCCTGATGCTCGATGGGCTCGGCAACATCGCCGAGTTCGCCAACGCCAACGCGTTCTTCGCGCGGGACGGGGTGGTCTACACCCCGGTCCCGAACGGGACGTTCCTCGCCGGCATCACCCGCGCCCGCGTCCTCGCGCTGTTGCGCGGGGCCGGTGTCACGGTGGTGGAAAAGACGCTAAGCTACGAGGACTTCCTTAGCGCCGACGAGGTCTTCACCGCCGGCAACTTCGCCAAGGTCGCCCCGGTCACCGGGCTCGATGACGTACGCTTCGAGCCAGGGCCGGTGTTCCGCCGCGCACGCCAGCTTTACTGGGATTTCGCGCACGGGCGGCTGTCGTAGCGGCACAAAGCTCAGGCTTTGCAGCCGCCACAGACTCATCTCGGTCAGCAGCTCAGACGGCGGCGCTCACGGCGACCGAAGGTCTGGTAGTGCGCAGCTCCGGATTCCATCTGGCCCCGTCGGACCGCGCGGAGCACGTCCGGATTGCAGCGCAGATACTCGCGCTCATCGAAGCCGTAATCGCGCCGGCCATAGCCACGACCACCATAGCCACGGCCGCGGTCCTCGTCGTCGTAATCGCGGCCACCATAGCCACGGCCGCGTTCTTCGTAGCCATAGTCACGGCTGCCGTAGGGCTGGGCCGAGACTGAGGCGATGGATCCCATCAAGCCCAGGCCTACGGCCGCCACTGCATAAATCGCCTTCATATCGGGTGGTCTCCTCATCAGCCGCTAGGAACGCGACGAAACGAATTTTGGTTCGCGGCCGGGGCCGAACGGCCATGCTTGTCTCTCGCACGCTTCGCCCGAACGGTCTTGGGGTGGCTTCGATGTTTCAATCGCCCGCCAGCGCCTTCTCGCGGATCGCCGTGAGGCTCAGGCCCGGCGTGATCGCATCGACCGAAAACTTCACGTGGATGATCGCAGGGCGCTGCGCCGCCAGGGCCTCCTCCAACGCCGCCGGAAAATCCTCGGTCCGCTCCACGGTGAAGCCGACGCCGCCGAAGGCGCGAGCATAGGCGGCAAAGTCCGGGTTCACGAGGTCGGTGGCGAGGACACGGCCCGGGAAATCGCGCTCCTGATGCATACGGATCGTGCCGTAGCTCGCATTGTCGGCGACGATGCAGACGATGTTCAGGCCGTACTGCACCGCGGTCGCGAATTCCTGGCCGTTCATCAGGAAGTCGCCGTCGCCGTTGATCGCGACCACCGTGCGGTCGGGAAAAATCCGCTTCATCGCCACAGCCGCCGGCACGCCGTAGCCCATCGAGCCGGAGGTCGGCGCCATGTGGGTGGCAAGGCGGCGGAAGCGGTAGAAGCGGTGGATCCAGGCGGCGTAGTTGCCCGCGCCGTTGCACAGGATCGCGTCCTCCGGCAGCGCCTCGCGCAAATGCACCATCACCTGCCCGAGATTGACCGGGCCGGGCTGCGGCGTCGGGGTCTGCGACCACGCCAGATATGCGTCATGGGCCGCACGGGTCTCGGCCGCCCACGGGACGGAGGCCGGCGCATCGAGCCGCGCCAGCGCCGCCGCCATCCGGGCCGGCGCGGCGGTGATGCCGAGATGCGGAACGTAGACCCGGCCGAGTTCCTCCGCTCCGGGATGGATGTGGACGAGCCGGGTGCGGGGGGCCGGGATGTCGAGGAGCGAATAGGTCTGGCTCGCGACCTCGCCGAGGCGGCCGCCGAGCACGATCATCAGGTCGGCGGCCTTGGCCCGCGCCACCAGCTTCGGGTTGGCGGCAAGCCCGAGATCGCCCGCGTAGTTCGGATGCAGCGGGTCGAACAGCGGCAGGCGGCGGTAGCTCGTGGCCACCGGCAGATCGAAGGCTTCGGCAAAGCGGCGGATATCGGCATAGGCCTGCTCGGTCCAGCGGCTGCCGCCGAGCACCAGGAAGGGGCTTTTGGCCTCCGCCAGCAGGGCGGCGAGGGACGCGAGATCCTCCGCGCCGGGCGCGGCCTCGACGGCTTGGAAGGGCGGGGCCAGCGGCCCCTCGGCCGCGTCCTTCAGCATGTCCTTCGGCAGGGCCACCACCACCGGGCCCGGCCGGCCGCCGGTGGCGGTGTGGAAGGCGCGCGAGACGTATTCCGGCATCCGCGCGCCGGTCTCGATCTCGGTGGCCCATTTCGCGATCGGCCCGAACGCGGCGCGGTAATCGACCTCCTGCCACGCCTCGCGGTCGCGCAGACCCCGCTCGATCTGGCCGACGAACAGGATCATCGGCGTCGAGTCCTGCTGGGCGATGTGGATGCCGGCCGAGGCATTGGTGGCGCCGGGACCGCGGGTGACGAAGCAGATGCCGGGCTGCCCCGTGGCCTTGCCGTGGGCCTCCGCCATCATCGCCGCGCCGCCCTCCTGGCGGCAGACGGTGAGCGCGATACCCGATTCGTAGAGCGCATCGAGCACCGGCAGGTAGCTCTCGCCCGGAACCGCGAAGACGTGGGTGACGCCGTTGGCCGCGAGCTGATCCACGAGCGCCTGGGCGGCGTTCCGCCCGCGGCTTCGGGCGGGGAGGGCGGCGTCAGGGCTCTGGGACATCGCTTCGATCTCACTAGACGGCAGGACGCGTCCCGGTTCGGGACCATCCCTCGGCACATCCTGCGGTTCGTACCGGAACTGAACAGTTTCCGGCCCGTCCAGCCGGGCCCTGGACTTGCACAGACGAGCCGCAAGGACAGGCAACGACATAGAGATGAACCGATAACGTCCGGTTTCGACCGGTGCGGAACGGGCAGGTTTCACAAGGTCCCATTTCACATCGACGAACGGGTTACGAACCATGCTCGCGCACCGGAGATCATCGACACCGGGCACCTCGGCCGGCTCGTTCGGCGGATGGGGGGCGTGATGGCTGCCGCCGCGCTGGCGCCGGAGCCCGCCATCGACGGGGGCTCCTCAAGCAGGCGATGCGCCGCCTCGTCGGCGGGGTCGTCGTGATCACCGCCGGAACCGGCGAGGACCGGGTCGGGCTCACCGCGACCTCGGCCGTCTGCCTCTCCGTCGATCCGCCGACCATGCTGGTCTGCGTCAACCGCGCCTCCTCGACCTGGCCGGTCATCGCCCGGCGGCGGCATTTCTGCGTCAGCATCCTCGGGGCCGGGCAGCAGGCCACCGCCGAGCGCTTTGCCGGCATCGGCGGGTTGCGGGGCGCCGCCCGCTATCGTGGCGCGGATTGGACGATCATGGAATCGGGCGCCTCCGGCCTCACCGAGGCGCAGGCCATCGTCGATTGCGCGCTGGAAGAGGTCATCGAGCGGCACAGCCACGCCATCCTCCTCGGCGCGGTGCGCGCGGTGCGGCTGAACCGGATGGAGCGGCCCTCCCTGGCCTATGGCGGCGGGCGCTTCATCGGAATCTCACCGGATGAGGCGGCACGCGGCATCGGTCGCATCCACAGTGCCGCTGACAACAAGACAGATTAACCAGCAAAACACTTAACATCGATAAATGCTTTTTCGGCACAATCAGCAAGAGTATTGATAAAACTCAGGCCGTATTGAAATCGAAGCGGTCACAGACCAATCCAGTCGGCACGGACCAAAGGGAAAAAGGACAATGTCGCAAGCGGTGGCAGCCAGCGTCGCGGATCGCACCATGGGCCTCGCCTACGCGATCGCCGCGCGCCACGCGATCAAGCCGAAATTCGATCAAGCGGACGCCCTGGTCGATGTCGGGCTCTCGTCGCTCGATCTCGTCAACCTGATGGTCGCGGTCGAGGCGGAGTTCGACATCATGATCCCGCCCGCGAGCCTGACGCCGAAGAACTTCTACTCGATCGAGACCATCGCCCGGATGGTCGAGAGCGTGCGCGGCCCGAACGCCTGAGCGGCCAAGTCCGGATCGCCCAGACTGCGCCGCCCCTCACGAACATCCCTGACGTGCCGCCGGCCCGGCCGGCTTCAGTCCAACGGAGCCCAGCCATGACGATGCAGCCCACGACCCGGCCGGACGGTTACGTCGGCGATGCCGCCGACCTTCTGACCCGCGCGGCGGCCGCCGCCGCGATCGCCGCCACCCATGCGGACGCGGTGGACCGCGACGGGCGCTTCCCCGAGGAAGCCGTCGCCGCCTTCCGCTCGCAGCGCCTGCTCGGTGCGGCCGTGCCGATCGAACTCGGCGGGGAGGGCGCCTCCGTCCGGATGCTGGCCGAAGTTTGTTACGTGCTGGGCCGCGCCTGCGCCTCATCGGCGATGATCTTCGCCATGCACCAGACCAAGGTGGCCTGCCTGATCCGGCATGGCCGCGGCGAGCCCTGGCAGGACGGCCTCCTGCGCCGCATCGCCGGCGAACAGCTCCTGATGGCGTCCTCGACGACCGAGGGCCAGGGTGGCGGCAATGTCCGCTCCTCCTCCGCGGCGATCGAGGCCGACGGCGATGCGGTCACCCTGGAGCGGGCCGCGACCGTAATTTCCTACGGCGCCCAGGCCGACGGCGTCGTCACCGTCGCCCGCCGCTCGGCCGAGGCCGGCCCCTCCGACCAAGTGCTCTGCGTCTTCCTGCGTGAGGACTACACCCTGGAGCGCCTGAGCGGCTGGGAAACGCTCGGCATGCGCGGCACCTGCAGCAGCGGCTTCCGACTCGTCGCCCGCGGTCGCCCCGAGCAGGTGCTCGCCGCCCGCTACAGCGACATCCACAACCGGACCATGACGCCGGTCTCGCACATCCTCTGGTCGAGCGCTTGGACCGGCATCGCCGCCTCCGCCGTCGATCGCGCGCAGGCCTTCACCCGCACGGCGATGCGCGGCGCGGGCGGCGTCGCCCCGCCCGGCGCGCTGCACTACGCCCGCGCCGTCTCCAGCCTGAAGCAGGCCCGCGCCCTCGTCACGCAGGCGCTCGACACCTTCGAGGGAGCCGAGGGCGACCCGGCGGCTTTGGCCGGCCTCGACGTGCAGACCGCGCTGACGATGCTCAAGGTCGAAGTCTCCGAACTCGCCGTCGCCACCGTGTCGAGCGCGCTGCGCGCCAACGGGCTGGCCGGCTACCGTCAGGACGGCGCGTTCAGCATCGGCCGGGCGCTGCGCGACATCCTCTCGGCGCCGATCATGATCCACAACGACCGGATCCTGGCCAACCTCGCCACCGCGACGCTGATGTCGCCCGTCGCCGCCTCGCTCAGCGCCTGAAGGCGCTCAGCGAGGTTCGTTCCCGCCTCGAACGCCGGCGGTCGCCTCGGCGACCTTGGCTCTCGCTCCGCGGGGCGCTCTTCGCGCCCGACAGGCGGAGCAAAGGCTCCACTGCCCCCTTTGCCGAAGGACTGCCCGCCATGAACATGCCCGTGATGAACGCGCCGGCCTCGCCGCCCGCGACCGACCCGCTCGACGCCCTGTTCGACGCGATGTTCAAGCCGATGAACGCGCAGGGCGTCTACGCCCGCACCGGCGCCTACGAGTCGGTGGTGGAGGCGCTGGCCGCCTTCATCTCGGCGCGGCGCGAGGCCGAGACGGAAGTGTTCCGCTTCCCGCCGGTGATGAGCCGGGCGCATCTGGAGCGGCACGGCTACCTCAAGAGCTTCCCGAACCTTCTCGGCTGCGTCTCCTGCCTGGAAGGCACCGAGACGGAGATCCGCGCGTCGGCCGACAAGCATCTGGAGGGCGGCGACTGGACCGCGGACCTCGAGACCGCCGACCTCGTTCTGACCCCGGCCGCCTGCTACCCGGTCTACCCGATCGCCGCCGCCCGCGGCGCGGTGCCGGCCACCGGCTACCGCTTCGATGTCGCCTGCGACTGCTTCCGCCGCGAACCCTCGCGCCATCTCGACCGGCTGCAATCCTTCCGGATGCGCGAATACGTCCGCATCGGCACGCCGGAGCAGATCGTCGCCTTCCGCGAGAGCTGGATCGCGACCGCCACCGCGATGGCCGACGAACTCGGGCTGCCCTACACGGTCGAGACCGCGAGCGACCCGTTCTTCGGCCGGCTCGGCCAGATCATGGCCTTCAGCCAGCTCGAACAGGCCTTGAAGTTCGAGCTGCTGATCCCGCTCCGGGGGGCGGCCGCCGGCACCGCCTGCATGAGCTTTAACTATCACCGCGAGCATTTCGGCACGACCTGGGGCCTCAACCTGGAGGATGGCGAGCCCGCCCATACCGGCTGCGTCGCCTTCGGCATGGACCGCCTCGCGGTGGCCCTGTTCGCCACCCACGGCGAGCGCATCGACGCGTGGCCGGCCCCGGTCCGCGCGGCGCTGAAGCTCTGACGTCAAGGCGCCGTCCGATGCCGCTCGATCCGCATGTCAGCCGCTTCCTCGACATGATGGCGCTCGGAAGCTCGGACGGCATCACCCTCGAGGCCCGCCGGGAGGGGATGCGCGGGCTCGCGCGCCTCGCCGGGCTAAGCGCCGAGGGCGTCGCGACCCGCGATCTCGTCCTGCCGGGTCCGGCCGGGCCGATTTCCGCGCGGCTCTACGCGCTAGAGGGCAGCGCAAGTGGACCCGGCCTCGTCTACCTACACGGCGGCGGCCTCGTGACCGGCGGCCTCGACACCCATGACGGACTCTGCCGGGTGCTGGCCGAGGCCGGCGCCCTGCGCGTCGTCTCGGTCGATTACCGGCTCGCGCCCGAACACCCGTTCCCGGCCGCCCTCGACGACGCGCTGGCGGCGATGGATGGGGTGGCCGCACAGGCGGACACGCTCGGGATCGATCCGGCCCGGCTCGGGATCGGCGGCGATTCCGCCGGGGCTGGGCTCGCCGCACGGGTCTGCCAGGAGCGGCGCGGCGGCTCGATCCGGGCGCAGCTCCTGATCTGCCCCGTGCTCGACGTGCACGGCAGCCACCCCTCGCGCCGCGATTTCGCGCAAGGATACTTCCTCGACGAGGCGACGATCCGGCGCGACCTTGCGGCCTGCGGTCCCGAAGCCGCCGGCCCGTCGCCCCGTCTCTCGCCCCTGCGTGAGGCGGACCTGACCGGCCTGCCGCCGGCCCGCATCCACATGGCGGAATACGATCCCGTCCGCGACGAGGGGGCGGCCTATGCCGCGCGTCTGGAGCGGGCAGGCGTCGAGACCGCCCACACCGTTCACGCCGGCATGATCCACTTCTTCTACGGCCTCGGGCGGCTGATGCCGCGCGGCCGGCCGATCCTGTCCGAGATCGCCCGCGACTTCGGCGCCTGCCTCCGCGGCGCCCTCTAACCCCACCCCTTGCCCACCCCTTTGCCCCACCCAGCCTTGAGGAGAGCCACCATGTCCCTGCGTGAGACCGTCTTCGCCGAGATCGCCGCCATCGCCGCCGAGCAGGAAAAGGCGATGCCGCCGATCACCGACGACCTCGTGATGCTCGACACCGAGTTCGACTCGCTCTGCTTCGCGCTCCTCGTCGCGCGGATGGAGGATCTCACCGGCGCCGACCCGTTCGGCGAGATGGATGCTTCCGACCTGCCGGTGACGGTCGGCGACCTCGTCGCCCTCTACGACCGCGCCGCGGCCCGACAGGCGGCCTGACCCCGATGATCCTGCGCGAGAGACTTCTGGCGGCGGGCGGACTCGAGGGCCTGTTCCTGTCCGACCACCGCAGCAAAAAAGATCTCGCCGGGATCGTTTCCGGCGAGCGTGACGCCGCCGTGACCGCGGCGCTCGCCGGCCGCCGGGTGCTGCTCGCCGTCGGCGGGCAGATGGCGGCGGCCCGCGCCATGATCGCGCTCGACGGCCTCGCGGCCCGGCTCGCCCTCGTCCCCCGAAGCTCGCGCCGGAGCACATCGCCCGGATCGCTCACGATTCCGAGGCGGAGATCTGCGTCGCCGATGCCGAGGGGCTGTCCCCCGACGCGCTACCGGGCCTGCCCCGCATCGACGCGGCCGACGCGTTCCGCGCGGGCTCCGAGACATCGCGGGAGACGGAGTGGGCACTGGCCACCTCCGGCACCACCGGCGCGCCGAAGCTCGTCGCCCACACCCTCGAAGGCCTCGCCGGCGGCATCAACACGGCTGCGGCGCCGGAGCCCGGCACGGTGTGGAGCGCCTTCTACGACATCCGCCGCTACGGCGGCCTCCAAGTGTTCCTGCGGGCGATGCTCGGGCCGTCCTCGCTCGTGCTCTCCGACGCGGGCGAGCCGGTGCGCGACTATCTCGTCCGCGTCGGCGCGGCGGGCGTCACCCACATCCTCGGCACGCCCTCGCACTGGCGCCTCGCTCTGATGAGCGCGGCGCTCGACCGGCTGAGCCCCCGCTATGTGCGGCTCTCGGGCGAGATCGCCGACCAGAACATCCTCGACGCCCTGCGCGACGCCTTCCCTGAGGCGCGCATCGCCCACGCCTACGCCTCGACCGAGGGCGGGGTCGGCTTCACCGTCGAGGACGGGCAGGAGGGTTTCCCGGCCGCGCTGATCGGCACCCGCGCCGGGATCGAGATCACCGTGCGCGAGGACAGCCTGTTCGTGCGCTCCGGCCGAACCGGGCGGCGCTATCTCGGCGCGGCGCCCGAGGCGCTGATCGCCGGGGACGGCTTCATCGACACCGGCGACCTCGTGGAGCGACGGGGCGAGCGCTACCACTTCCTCGGCCGGCGCAGCGGCGTGATCAATGTCGGCGGCGCCAAGGTGCAGCCGGAGGAGGTCGAGACCGTCATCAACGTCTTCCCCGGCATCTCGATGTCCCGGGTGCGGGCGCGACCCAACCCGATCCTCGGCGCGGTGGTCGAGGCGGAGGTGGTGTTGCGCGCCGACGCGGGCACGGATCAGGCGGCGCTGAAGAAGGCGATCATCGCCCACTGCCGCCCGCGCCTGGCCGGACACAAGGTGCCGGCGAGCGTGAAATTCGTGGATGCGCTGCCGATCACGTCGGGCGGCAAGCTGGTGCGGAGGGGCGCGTGAGCGACGATCTCAAGACCGGACGCCTCGTCGTCGTCACGGGCGCGAGCCGGGGGCTCGGCCTCGCCATGGCCGAAACGCTCGCCGCCGACGGGTTTCGCGTGGTGGCGCTCGCCCGGCGCCCGAGCGAGGCGCTGGAGGCGGCGCAAGTGGCTGCCCCCGGCCGGATCGCTTTCATGGCCGCAGATCTCGGCGAGATCGACGCGCTCCAGGCTCTCGCCCAGAGAATCCGGGCCGAGCATGGGCCGGTCTACGGCCTCGTCAACAACGCCGCGCTCGGCACGCCGGGCCTGCTGACGACGATGCCGGCTTCGAAGATCGCCGAACTCGTCCACCTCAACACCCTCGCGCCGATGGTGCTGACCAAGTACCTCGCCCGTGGGATGATGACGGCCGGCGCCGGCCGCATCGTCAATGTCAGCTCGATCATCGCCTTCACCGGCTACAACGCCCTGTCGGTCTATGCCGCGACCAAGGCCTCGATGATCGGCTTCACCAAGTCGCTCGCCCGCGAGGTCGGGCGGCTCGGGGTGACGGTGAATGCGGTGGCGCCCGGCTTCATCGAGACAGCGATGACCGGCGAGATGGACGAGGCGGAGCGCGGGCGCGTGGCCAACCGCAGCGCCCTCAAGCGGCTGGCCGAGCCGCAGGACGTGGCCGACGCCGTCGCCTACCTGATGTCGGACCGCGCCCGCAACGTCACCGGCACGGTGCTCACCATCGACGCCGGCAGCACCGCCTGAAGCCGGCCAGTGACCTTGAACCGAGGCTTCACTCGACGAAAATTTCCGCTAAATCAATATATTTTGGATGGCTTGGGCGACAAATCGACGCCTATACCAATCCATTCAACAAGACTGGCAGTCCCGAAACGGCATCGGCTGGCTGGCATTGATTTCGCTCTGTTTCGAGCGCGTCTCCGAGTGGGACGAGAGCGCGCCTTGCTCACGGTTCGATCGCGCGGAGCCGTTGGACGAAATGGGTTCCGGACAGCGCGACGAGCCGGAGGGAGCCGCCGATGATTGGGGTGAGCGAGACCGTGGAAGACGTCCCACCCGCGGGGAGGGCGTCCGCAGCGCGCGGGTCAAGGTCCGCTGCCGCACCATCGAGGAGGATGACCTCGCCTCCGTGGTGCGGCTGCTACAAGTCGGCTTCCCCGATCGCTCCGAAGCCTATTGGCGGACCGGGCTCGACCGGCACCGCACGCAGCCGCTGCCCGACGACGTGCCGCGCTACGGCTATGTGCTGGAACGGGACGGGGCCATCGTCGGCGTCCTGCTCGCACTCTACCGCATGGTGACGGACGAGGCCGGCACGCATCTGCGCTGCAACCTCTCGAGCTGGTACGTTCTGCCGGAATTCCGCGCGCTGGGTACCCTGCTCGACGGCTTCGCCATGCGCGACCGGCGGGTGACCTACACCAACGTCTCGCCGGCTCCGCAGACGTGGCAGATGCACAAGGCGCGCGGCTTCAAGCCGGTCTGCTCGGGCCAGATGCTCGTGATGCCGCTGCTCGCCGGCCTCGGCCGGGGGCGCCGCGTCCGCGTGGCCACGCCGGAGACCCTTCGCCTGCTGCCGGAGCCGGAGGCCCGGCTGGTGGCTGATCACCTCGCCTATGGCTGCATCGGCCTCGTCTGTTCCGATGGGGAGAAGGCGTGGGCCGTCCTGTTCCAGCGGCGCGCCATCAAGCTGCGGCCGGGGGAAACCCGGTGGCCGCGCCTGCCCTGCCTTCAGCTCGTCTACCGCTCGACCGCGCTCGACCTGTCCGCCTTCCTCGGCGCGATCGGCCGGCATCTCATGCTGCACCACGCCATGCCGTGGTTCGTGCTCGATGCCGTCGGCAAGCTGCCGGGCTTTGCCGGACACTTCTTCGAGGGCCGCGCCCCGAAATACGCCCGTGGCCCGAACCCGCCGGCCACCGGAGACCTCACCTATACCGAGGTCGTCCTGTTCGGTGCCTGAGGGCGCTTATCCGCCGAAGCGGCGCCGTTCCGGGCCGAGAAACCCGTCGAAACAAGGATCGATGCGGTTTCCGGCCGATGTCGTCGCGCGCCTCCACGCGGCGATCCGCCTAGGGCAGCAGCTTCTAGCGCTCAGCGTAAGCCGACGGTCCGATGAAGCCGCCGCGAGATCGATCGGGCGCTGTTCCGAGTGGTCACGAAGTCGCGCGCACGCCTCACAGCCTGAAAGACGCCATAAACCAAGACTCCACGGAGTGTTGGCCCGCACGGGATCGGCGGGGCACGAGTTCGGCTTTCTCGACACCCGGACCAGACCGAGACGACGTTCCATGGAAGTGCCGGAATGCTGAACTTCCTCTTGGTCGTCGCGGTGGCGGTCTGGTTCGTGCTGTTCTACCCGCTGGCGCGCCACCGACTCGAGACCCGGATGGGGCCGCTGAACGGTCCGCTGGCGGTCCCGTTCGCCCTGACGACGATCTTCGCGCTGCTGCCGCTGGTCTTCAACGTCCCGCGGGATGACGGCAACGCGGTGCTGGAGCAGGGGCTGACGGCCTCCAACCTCGCGCTCATCGTCATGACCGGGCTGACCGGGCTCTATCTCATCGCCCGGATCGCGGTGGACCGGCGCGTCCTGCTGGTGGCGTTCTCGATGCCGTACCTGCCGTTCACGCTGATGATCCTCGTGAACGGCCTCAGCACCGCGTGGTCAATCGTGCCGAGCTACACCGTCTATCGGACCGTGGAGCTGGCGATCTTCACGCTCACCTCGATCCTGATCTTCGACCGCAGCGATATCGAGCGGCGGCTGGCCAACCTGTTCGCGCTGTTCACCGTCGCGTGGCTGGTCGCCACGACGCCGATCATCCTCGACAATTTCGCGCATGGGGTCGTGTTCTCGTCGGCCAAGCACAACCTGATGCCTTATCTCTGCGCCGCGCACGCCTTCCTCGTCATCTTCGACGACCGCATCCCGCACCGGCGCGCCCATCTCCTGCTTGCCTTCGTCGGCTTCGTCATCGCGGGCTCGGCCGCGAGCACCGCCTCGCTCATCGCGGCAGCCCCCGGCCTGATGGTGGCGTCGCGTCACCCCCGGCTGCGCCTCCTCGGCTACACGGCCTTCACCGTCTACCTGATCGTGTTCGTGGTGCTGATGGTCGGCCTGTCGGCCTTCCCCGCCCTGCTCGACGTGGTTTCGGTCGTGCTGCAGAAGCCCCCGGAGGAGCTGGCCGACGCCACCGGGCGCGGCACCTTCTGGCCGGTCTTCATCGAGGCGACCAAGGACCGCTTCGTCGGCGCCGGCTACGCCGCCGGAGACCGCTTCATCCAGCTCCTCATTCCCACCACGGCTTTGGCGGAGACGCTGGCACGCGACGCCGTGTTCATCTCCAGCTCGCACAACATGGTGCTCAGCGCCTGGGCCGGCACCGGCCTGATCGGGCTCGGCCTCTGCGCGATGGTGCTGGGGACCGCCCTGCGCTGGGGGATGAAGCTCGACCGTCCCGGACGCCGCCTCGTCGCCACCTGCGTGTTCTTCCTGATCCTCAACGGCATGACGACGCCGGGCATCTTTCAGGACTGGAACATCAACGTCCTCACCTTCGTGGGGCTGTTGGCCTATGCCCGCATCGGCGCCCTGCGTCGCGAGCCCGTGGGCGCGGCCACGCCCGTTCCGGCAGCCACCGCCTTCGGTCTCCCGGTTGCGGCGTCCGCGTGATGCGCATCCTGGCGCACATCTTGAAGTGTGAGACCCAAACTACCTTCGGCCCGCCGCCGCTGTCCCGAAACGGGAAGGATCGTCCCCGGACGACCCACTCGGGGACGGGCATGGCGGACCGGATCGGTTGCTGCGGGCTGCCGAGGCCCGCAGGCGCGTATTGTTCGAGAGTTTCGCGATGACGATGATCGAGCGGATGCCTTCGCGGTTCTTCGTCGGCGCCGAGCCGGGCAAGCCGGACGTGACGCCTGAACCCTGGTTCCTCGACCCGCGTGAGATCGGACGGGCCCTGCGCGCGCGCTGGGCGCTCGTGCTGGCCCCGGCTGTGCTCCTCTTGGTGGCGGCGGTGGCATGGCTCGCGCTGGTGCCGCCGCTCTACGCCGCCGTGACGCAGATCCTGATCGACCCGCGCGGCATCCAAGTGGTCAAGGACGGCGTGACGCCCTCGGATCAGGCGAGCGATGCGAGCCTGTTCCTCGTCGACAGCCAGATCCGGGTCCTCATCTCCGACGAGGTGCTGCGGCAGGTCGTGACTCGGTTCAAGCTCGACCAGGACCCGGACTTCGTTCGTCCCGCCTCGCCGCTCGAGACGCTCAAGAGCCGCCTCTCCTCGCTGATCGTCACCGCCGGCGGCCCTGCCGACGACACGCTCACCGCCCTGCGCACGCTGCGCGATCGCACCACCGCGCGCCGCCTGGAGCGCAGCTTCGTGGTCGAGCTCGCCGTCTCCAGCGAGGAGCGCCGGAAATCCGCCGAACTCGCCCAGGCCATCGCCGAAACCTACCTCACCACCGTCTCGCAGGCGCAGGCGCAGGTCACCCGCAAGGCCGGCGAGGCGGTGTCGAGCCGGCTCGGCGAGTTGCAGGACGACCTCCGGCAGGCCGAGGACAAGGCGCAGAAGTTCCGCGCCGCCAACAACCTGGTCGGCACCCGCGGCCAGCTCGTCAGTGAGCAGGCGCTGACCCAGCTCAACCAGCAGCTCGGCGCGGCGCGTGCCCGGGCCGGCGAGCTGCGCGGGCGGCTCGCCCAGATCGAGGCGGTCGCCAACGGGCGGGCCGACCTCAACTCGGTGACCGAAATCGTCCAGTCCACGACGGTCGCGCAATTGCGGGCCCAGCTCGCCCAGATCGAGGCGGCCCGAGCCGACACCCTGTCCAACCTCGGCCCCCGTCACCCCACCCTGCGCACCGGCGAGCTGCAGGTGCAGACCCTGCGCAACGACATCAACGCCGAGATCCGCCGCATCGCGGCAGCCACGCGCAACGACTATCGGTCGGCGCAGGCCAACGAGGCCTCGCTCGCCGCCACTCTGGAGAGCCGCAAGAAGGAGGCTCTGTCCGTCGACAAGAGCTTCGTGCGCCTGCGCGAACTGGAGCGGCAGGTCGAAGCGAGCCGCGCGGTCTACGAAGCCTTCCTCGTCCGCGCCCGCGAGCTTCAGGAGCAGCAGCGCCTCGATACCTCGACCTCGCGCGTCATCTCGCCCGCCTCGCTGCCGGAGCGCCGGCTCGGCCCGCCGATCCCGGCCATCTTCGCCGCGGCGCTGGCGGCCGGGCTCGGCCTCGGCACCGCGCTCGCCCTCCTCGCCGTGCCGGCCGCGGGGCGGATCGGTTCGCGCCGCCGGTTTCAGCAGCTCGCGGGGCTCCCCGTGGTCGCTGCCCTTCCGGCCAAGGTGCCGACTAGGACGCGGAGCAAGGCCGGCAGCGAATCCCTGCGCGCCGACACCGCCTACGACGTGGCTGTGGCCCGTCTCGGCAGCCGTCTGCAGCGCGATTTCGGGGCCACGCGGCCGACGGTGGTCCTCGTCACCTCGGCGGACGACCGGAGCGGAAAGTCGGAGCTGGCGCGCAGCCTCGCCGCCTCGGCCGCGCTCGACGGCCAGCGGGTGCTGCTCGTCGATGCCGACCCGGAGGCGATGATCTCGCGCGATCTCCGGAGCCAGGCCAAGCGCGGCGCCGCCGAAGTGCTGCGGACGCATTCGGGGCTTAGCGACGCGCTGGTCGAGGGGCCGACCGGGGTCAAGATCCTGCCCTACGACGACGCGGCCCTGCGCCTCGGCACCGCGGCCTATACCGGGGCGATCCTGACGGCGGCTTCTGCCTTCGACACCGTCTTCGTCGATATCGGGCTGATCGGCACCGACATCGCCGCCGAGCGCCTCGCCCAGGACCAGCGCTTCCCGGCCCTGCTGCTGACGGCCAGCGCCGCCCGCAGCGGCACCGCCCGGCTGCGGCGGGCGCTCGACGCCCTCGGCCGCGACCCACGGGTGCAGCTCGTCATGACCGACGCCGAGGCCGAGGGGTGAGCCTCGGCCCGCTGCGGAGCGCGGCCGCGCTCCTCGCCGCCGTCCTCGTCGGATCGCCGCTCTTCGGCTTGACCGCGGAGGTTCGGGGCGGCGAGGCGAAAGCGCCGCTGGTCCTGCGGGTTGCGCCCACCGGAGACAGAGCCCCCCGTCGCGACAACCGCTTTGCGGACCTGCCGCGGGCGCTTGCATATGTCGCCGCGCTACGCCGTCAGGGCGAGGGGCGGGCGATCGTCGTCGAGCTGGAACCCGGAACGCACCGGATCTCGGCGCCCGTCCAGATCGGCCCCGACCATGCCGGCACGGCCGAGGCGCCCCTGATCCTGCGCGGGGCCGCCGACGGATCGAGCCGGCTCGTCGGCAGCGTGCCCCTTGCGCCCGCATCGCTGCCGCCGCGCCTGCGCGCGCGGTTGCCGACCTCGGCCCGCGGCGCGGTGCGTGCCTACCAATTGCCCGAGGCGTTGCGCGGGGAGCTCGCCTACCGCGCGCCGCGGCGCCTACGCGAGACGCACCCGCGCGTCACCGAGATCTTCGATGCGGGCGGTGCGCTGCGCCCGGCGCAGTGGCCGAACCCTGGGCCAAATCCTGGGCCGAACTCCGGCTGGACGACGGTTGCCGCTGCCGAAGCGGGGGGCTTGGCGTTCACCCTCAAGGACGAGCCGGGCATGCCCGATCTGTCCCTGGAGCGCGACCTGTGGGTGGAGGGCTTCTGGCGCTGGGACTGGCTTCTGGAAACGCTTCATGTGGCGCAGGTCGATCCGCGCCGCCGCCAGCTCGAACTGGACCAGCCGCCCTACGAGGGCATTCGCGACGGCGCCCGGATGCGGCTGGTCCATGCGCTCGGTGCCCTCGATGAACCCGGCGAATGGTGGCGCGACGGCGAGAGCGGCCTGCTGCTGGCCTGGCCGTCTCCCGGCGCGGCCGACCTTGAAGTCAGCCTCGCCGAGACGCTGATCCGGGCCGATGGCGCGCGGCATCTGCGCATCGAGCGGCTTCGGCTGGAGCGCGCGCGCGGCGATCTGATCGTCGTGCGGGGGGGCGAGGATATCGAGATCCGCGCGAGCGAACTGGCCTGGACGGCAGGCCGGGCGGCGGTGTTCGAGGGGGTGACCGGGGGTGGCGTCTCCGGCAGCGCGATCCATGATATCGGCGCGAGCGCGGTCCGCCTCGTCGGCGGCGACCGCGCCACGCTCCGGCGGGGCGGGCTGTTCGTGCGCGACACCCGCTTCACCCGCTTCTCGCGGCTGAGCCAGACCCAGAGTTCCGCGATCGAACTCGACGGCGTCGGCGCGGAGGCGAGCGGAAACCTCATCACCGACGCGATCGGCTACGCCATCTACCTGCGCGGCAACGACCACGTGTTTCGCGGCAATGAGGTCGCCCGCCTGATCCACGGCCTGAGCGATACCGGCGCGATCTATGCCGGACGCGACTTCACCGCCCGCGGCTCGATCATCGAGGACAACTATGTCCACGACATCCGCACCGGGCCGGGAATGGAGGTGAAGGGCGTCTATCTCGACGACATGGCGAGCGGCTTCACCATCCGCCGCAACCTGTTCGTCAATGTGCAGCAGCCGGTCTTCATCGGCGGCGGCAACGACAACACGATCACCCGCAACGTCTTCGTCGCGTCGAGCCCGATGGTCGCCCTCGATGCGCGGGGTCTGACGTGGATGAAGCCATCGCTGAACGAAGCGGATTCGGAGTTCCGGGCCGCCTTCGCCGCGATGCCGCTCGACGCCCCGCCCTGGCGGATGCGCTATCCGAAGCTTGCAGAGGCACTGACCGACGAGCCGGGCGTGGCGCGCAACAACCAGATCGTCGACAACGTGAGCATCGGGAGCGACGACCTCGCGCTCACCGACAAGGCGGAGGCGAGCCGGCAGATCATCCTGTTCAACACCCACCTTGACGGCCCGGCCCCGAATCCGGGAGACCTCGAGGCGCTGGCCCGCTTCACCGCCGAGCGCGGCATCACGCTTCGCCTCGACCCGTCGAAGATGCGGCGGGATGGGTTACCGGCCTCGCCGTTCACGGACGCGCGGCGCTGACTAAGCAGCACCGAGGCCGACCCGCGACCGGCTCTCCCTGAGGGTCCGGCCGTTGCGGGGGCAATCGGCGACGAGCCAATTCATCGCCGATCGGGATCACGACCGCGGAGGTCTCACGCAGCCTTGGACGGCACCTCGGTGAGGGTCGAGAACTCGCTGACGATGGCCTCGTGCACCTGCTTCAGCCAATCCTCGGCGATCCGCGCACGCTCCTCGGCAGCCTCGGCCCGCTCTTCCGCCGCGCGGATGCGCTGCTCGGCCTGAGCCTGCACGTTGGCCGCCTTGGTCTCCGCGGCCCGGACCCGCTCGCTGGCGAGCTTCACGTCGTCACGAACGCGTTCCAGCAGTTCGTGCACGCGCTGCTCCTGCTCCTGAGCCTGCGCCTCGACTTCGCGCGTCCGCTGGGCGGCGGCCCGCACGCGATCGATCAGGTTCGCCCAATCCTGAGAGGAGGAGGGCGACGCCACCACCAAGGAGGCGTTCGCATCGGCATCCGATTGGACGAGACGCAGAATACTCGTCAGGCTATCGGCCTGCTTCGGAGCGTCGTGAGAAGCGACAGTCATCTCTTGAGACTCGACGCGATCAAGATCAAGTGGACGCTCCCAGCGCATTTTCTTGATTATGTCCATTATGAAACGCTTCCAGCGAGACATGGATGCCAGGCGGACACAAGCGGGCGATGAATGATCCGCAAAACCACAATCGTTCGAAATAAACAGCCGAAGCAAGTCAAATTTTTAAGGACGATATTGCCGAGTTTGTCTTCCAATAAGATGTGGTAAAAATATCACTTATAGGGCCGATGTATTCTCGATTTGCTATAGAATGTTAATCGCTTCCCTGCGAGACGCTCGGCAGTTCGATAGAGGTGAGTCCTAGCCTTTTCGGACTATCGACCAAGGCTTGACCCTGATCCGGCCGGATACATCGAGTATCTGCGCTTCCGCGGTCGAATGTAGCCTCCGCCCGGAGCGGCTGCAGAACGCCCCTTCCGTCCTGCGCCGCGAGCAAGTCTAAATACAACTTCGCATTGCGTGATCCGGCCGGATGGCACGGTCAGGTGCGCTCCGCCAGAAGGGGCTCGAGGGCATCGAGATATCCCGCGACGGCCGCCTCCACCGTGAAATGCGGGAGCGCGCGCTCGGCCGCACGGCGCAGGTCCCGGCGGCGGCCCTCATCGTCGAGGAGCCGCAGCGCCGCTTCGACCCAATCCGCCACCGACATCGGCCGCACCTCGCCACAGTCATAGGTTTCGAGGAGACCACGGGCCGCGCCGGAATGGGGTGAGGCGAGCACCGGCGTCCCGCTCTGGAGCGCCTCCTGCACGACGATTCCCCACACGTCGCCGCGGCTCGGAAACAGGAAGAGTCGGGCTGAAGCGTAGACCTCGGGCAGCGCCTCCTGGCCCAGGAAGCCATCGAAGTGGGCGGAGATTCCCGCCTGCGCGAACCGCGCCTCCATCTCCCCCCGCAACGGGCCGTCCCCCGCGACCCGGACCGACAGGCGCCGACCGCGGGCACAGCAGCCGAGCACCACGTCGGTGAAGAAGCGTGCGCCCTTCACCTCCTCGTTCAGCATGCCGCAGAACAGGAGGTCGTAGGGCCGTTCGGTGTCCGGCCGGGGCGGGGCGGGCGGCGTCCAGGCTGGAAAGAGCGGGCTCAGGACGAAGTTTCGAGCCGGCAAGCCGTAGCGGGCGAGCACGGCGCCGCTGCCCCCGCTCGGTCCGATCCCGGCGGAGGCCCCCGCGACGATGGCACGGCGCAGCCAGCGATGCGGGGCCGAGCGCTCGCCGGGATCGGTCTCGGGCACCCCGTCGGTGCGGATCAGGGTGGGGATGCGCCGCAGGCGCGCGGCGCCGGCCGCCAACAGCATGGTCGGCGAGAAGTCGTTGAGCACCACCGCCGCCGGATGGAGGGCGGCGAGCCGCGGCACCACCGCCGGGTTGACGTAGAGGTTGCGGATCGAGGAGCGGTGCCAGCGCAAGCCCGGCAGCACCGCATGCCGGTAGAGGCGCGGCGGCGGCATCACCCATTGCCGTGCGCTCTCGCGCGGCGTGCAGGACAGGACGTGCAGGGCCCGGCCGTCTCGGCCGGCGAGCCGTTCCGCCAGATGCTCGTAGAGAACATGCGTGTAGGGCGCGAGCGCCCCGGTCACGACGACGATCGGGCGCATCGCACCGGTTGCCATGGATGGGCGACCTCAGGTCAGGCGCCGCGGACCCGAACCGGCCCGGCGCCGATCGGCAGGGATAGAGCATCGGCTCGAAAGGTGACCACCGGCTTTCGGGACGACGCGGTCAACACGTGTCGAGACTGGAAATCGTCTCAAGCCGTTCCCCGCGCCCGCCATCCCGTCCGGCGGCCGCCCATCAGCGCCTCGAAATCGGAGACCGGCCAATGCGGCTCGACCACGTGGCGGGGCATCGCCGGCAGGTCCGCTTCGCTCAGCGCCCGGCCGCGCCGCGTGGTGAAGAAGGTCCGGTAGCCGCTCTCCAGGGCCAGCGCCGGGTCATGCTCCGGATCGAAATCGTGGCCGGCGACACCCCAGGGGCAGGCGAAATGGCGGATCTCCCGGCCGGTGAGGGCAGCAAGGTCGCGCCGGGAGCGGGTGATCTCGTCGGCGACCCGCGCGCGGTCGAGCCGGCTCAGGCGCTGGTGGGTGGCGGTGTGGGATCCGATGTCGAGGCCGTCGGCGCACCAGGCTGCGATCTCGGCCCGTCTCATGTAGAGGCGCCCACTCGGGGACAGGGACGTCGCCCGGTCGAGGCCGGGCGGCGTGCTCGGCGGCGCGTCGATCCAGTCGCTGATGAGGAAGACGATGCCCGGAATGCCCAGGGCCCGCAGAACCGGACGCGCCACCTCGAAGGTGTCGGCATAGCCGTCGTCGAAGGTGACGAGGAAGGCGCGGTCGCGGGCCGGCCAACCCGCGGCGAGGCGCTCGGCGGCCCCGTCGGCATCGATGAAATCGCCGTACCGGCCGAGATGGCGCAATTGCGCGGCAAAACGATCCTGCTGGGCTTCGGGCACCTGATGGTAGCACAGGGTGTAGAGACCGGGCTCGGCGCAGGCCAACGACTTGAACAGGGCGCTCCCGCGCAGGGCGAGCGCGCGCAGGGCCGGCGCGCGGCGCAACGTCGTTTTGACCCAGTGCTTCATCCGCGTCTCACCCTCCGATTCCTGCATCTATCACAGAGATACGCTGATGGCATCTGCTCAAATCATCCCGAGCGACCGTGGTTAATCTGACATATTGGTTTCAATATTGATGACGGCGCGGTGGCTCGTCCCTTGCTCATCAGCGTTAGGCAGGCCATGGCCTGTCCCGCGCCGGAACGGCCGGCACGGAGAGGATGTTCGAAGGTGGGGCAACTGACGGTCGTCGACGTCACGGACGATCCCGATTGGGACGCGGCGGTCTGGCAGCAGCCGGGCGCCAATCTCTACGCGTCGCGCCGCTGGGGCGAGTACAAAAGCTGCATCGGCTGGGACGTGCGGCGGCTCGCCATCCGCGCGGGTGACGGGCAGGCGCTCGCCTACGCCCAGGTTCAGCGCCGCCGCCGCTGGCTCGGCCACGTCGTCCTGGCGCAGGGCTGCCCGGTCCTGACACGGCTGGGTGAGAAGCGGGCGGAGGCGGTGTTCCGGGCCTTTCTCGGGCATCTCGAACTCGGCCGCCTCGATCTGCTCGGCGTGAACTACCAGCAATTCCAGACGCCGGCAGCGGTGCTTGCCCTGCTCGGCTACGGCTTCGCGCCGGTCGTCACCGCCCGGACGCACACGCTGGAACTCGATCTGACCGCGGAGACGGACCAGATCCGCTCCGCCATGGAGGGCCGCTGGCGCGACGTGCTCAAGACCGCCGAGCGAAACCTGGATCTCACGACCACATTCCCGACCGGTCCGGCCGAGCGGCTGGCGGCCTTCGAGACCTTCGGCCGCCTCTACGATGCCCTGAAGCGGCGCAAGGGCTTCCGCAACAGCCTCGACACGGCGGCCTTCCGCGATCTGGCGGCGAACGACCCGAACCTCCTGTTCCTCGAAATGCGCGAGCGGGACGAACCTGTTCTGGTGCGGATCATCCACCGGACGGCAAACCGCTGGACGGATTTCTACGTCGCCTCGAACGAGCGGGCCAAGGCGACCGGAGCCGGCCGCCTCGCCCTCTGGCACCTGATCGAGCGGGCCAAGCGCGAGGGGGCCTCAGTGCTCGATCTCGGCGGCATCGACCCTGCCGGCAATCCGGGCGTCACCGAATTCAAGCGCGGCGCCAGCCGCAACGTCGTGGCGTCCAACCCGCTCTGGCTGTTCAGCCGGAGCCGGGCGATGCGCCGCGCCGCGACGGCCATCCTGGCCACGCGCTGAGCAGGACATCCGCGATGCCTGAAGCCCACACCGCGCCCGTCCCGCCGGCAGGCCTGCTCCGGCGCGCCGCCGGCCTCGTCCGGCGCCCGCCGGCCGCGCTCGCCGCCCTGGCCGACCAGGGCGTCGTCAGCGGCTTCGGCTTCCTCAGCGGCATCGTCGCCGCCCGTCTGCTCGGCATCGCCGAGTTCGGGCATTTCGCGATGATTCTGATCGTGCTCACCTTCGCGCAGGCCCTGCACAACGCCCTCATCACCGCGCCGATGATGACGCTGGTCGGTGCCCGCAGCGGCGTCTCGAAGGCCTATGCCGCAACCATCCTTACGGGCGCCTTCCTGCTCTGCGTGCCCGGCGCAGTCTTCGTGGTGATCGCCCTCCTCATCGGCGGGATGTCGGGCGAGACGCTTGTGGCGGCCTGCGCCCTGATGCTGGCGCAGAACCTCCAGTTCACCCTGCGCCGCCTCCTGTTTGCGAAAGGTCGGGGCGTGCAGGCCCTGCTCATGGATTTCGCCCGCGCCGCGAGCTTCCCCTTCATCGCCCTGGTGATCTGGCTTGAGCACGACGTCATCGGCAGCAACGGCTTCGTCTGGCTGCTCGCCGCGACCTCGTTTGCGACCTGCCTGCCCTTCATCGTCGCGTTCGGCCGGCCGATCCTGCGCCGGCCCGGCTGCGTGCAGACCGGCGCGGTCTTTCGGCGCCACATCCCGCTCGCGCGCTGGCTCCTGCCGATCGTCTTCGTCACCTTCGTCCAGGAGCAGCTCATCTGGCTGGTGGCGGGCGCGACGCTGGGCCTCGAGGAACTCGGCGGCCTGCGGGCGGCGCAGTACCTCGTCGGGACCGTGCTGCTGCTGCTCGCCGCCACGGAGAACGTCCTGCCGGTGGCCGCCGCGCGCGCGCATTCCGAGGGCGGAGAGGCGGCCCTGCGCCGCTACCTCATGCGCACGGGCATCAAGCTCGGGGTGCCGATCATCGCGATCCTCGCGGTCCTCGCCATTCCGGGCGCGATGTGGCTGCGCCTGATCTTCGGGGCGGAATATGCGGCCTATGCCAACTGCCTGCACATCCTCTCGGTCAGCGTCGTGATCGTGCTGGCCCGCGACCTCACCGCGAACTACTTCCGCGCCAAGCAGAACACCCGGGTGCTGTTTGCCTCGCTCTGCGTGAGCATGGTCGTGTCGCTCGCCGTGGTGGTCCCGCTGATGCAGGCCGGCGGCGTCAGCGGCGCCGCGGCGGCGGTGGGGGCGGGGCACCTCGCCTCCCTCATCTACCTCGTGCTCGCAGCACGGCGGCAATCACGCCCGGTCTCGGCCTGGCCGATGCCGGGCCGGTGGCGGCGCTCGCTCAGGCCGGCCAAGTCGGCGCAGACCTGAACACCGCTAGAGATCGGGGCGAAACGCAGCCGGCTTGACGGTGCGAAGCACGGTTTGAAGCGGGGAGCCGGATTCACGCGACGGCCGCAGCCGGATGGTCGGCCTTCGACACAACGTAGACCGCTGGAATGCCTGCCTTTGGGCAATCCAGCTCGACGGGCTCAAGCGACGGGGTTTGCACGCGATCGATCGCGCGACCTGGTTCTTCGTTGGCGTGCGGGAAGCACGGCAGACCGGGCGGCGCGCCTGAACGCGCCGCCCGTCACACGCTTTACTCGGCGGCCATCGGCGCAGCCTCCGCGGGGACGACGCGGGCTGCGCAGAATTTGAACTCGGGAATCTTTCCGAGGGGGTCGAGGGCGGGGTTGGTCAGAAGGTTGGCGGCGGCTTCCGCGTAGCAGAAGGGCATGAAGATCATGCCGATCGGCACGTCCCGGTCGGAGCGCACCTTCAACACGACGGCGCCGCGCCGTGTTTCCAACCGCATCGACCCGCCGGGCCGGAGACCGAGCCGGTAGAGCTCCTTGGGTGCCATGAAGGCCACCGCCTCCGGCTCCAGCGCGTCGAGCACGCCCGCGCGCCGGGTCATCGAGCCCGTGTGCCAGTGTTCGAGCACGCGGCCGGTCGAGAGCACCATCGGGAACTCGTCGTCCGGCACCTCGTCCGGCGGCACGATCGCCGCGGGCACGATCTTGGCGCGACCGCTCTCGGTCGGGAAGCCGGCATAGAAGATGATCTCGTTGCCGGGCTGGTCCGGGGCATCGACCGGATAGGTCACCGCCCCCTCGCGCTCCAGCCGCTCCCAGGTGATGTTGTTCAAGGACGGCATCACCTGCGCCATCTCGGCGAAGATGTCGGCCGGGCCGCCGTAGTTCCAGTCGAGGTCGAGGCGTCGGGCCAGTTCCTGGATGATCCACCAATCCTGGCGCGCATCGCCCGGAGGGGCGACGACGGGCTGGGCGATCTGCACGCGCCGGTCGGTGTTGGTGAAGGTCCCGGCTTTCTCGGCAAAGGCCGAGGCCGGCAGCACCACGTCGGCGTGGAAGGCCGTCTCCGTCAGGAACAGGTCCTGCACCACGAGATGGTCGAGCATCGCCAGCGCGTGGCGGGCATGGTTGAGGTCGGGGTCGGACATCGCCGGGTTCTCGCCCTCGACGAACATGCCCCGGATCTCGCCCGCGTGGATCGCGCGCATGATCTCGACCACGGTGAGGCCCTTCTGAGGATCGAGGGACTGCCCCCAGAACTCCTCGAACAGCTCACGCACCGCGTCCTTCTCGACCGACTGATAGTCCGGGTAGACCATCGGGATCAGGCCGGCATCGGACGCGCCCTGGACGTTGTTCTGGCCGCGCAACGGGTGCAGGCCGGTGCCGGGCCGGCCGATCTGGCCGGTGATGAGGGCGAGCGCGATCAGGCAGCGCGAGTTGTCGGTGCCGTGCACGTGCTGGCTGACGCCCATGCCCCAGAAGATGAGCGACGACTTGGCCCGGGCGTAGAGCCGGGCGACCTCGCGCAGGGTCTCGGCGTCGATGCCGCAGACCGAGGCCATCTTCTCCGGCGTGAAGTCGACGATCTTCTCGCGCAGAGCCTCGAAGTTCTCGGTGTAGCCGGCGATGTACTGCTCGTCGTAGAGGCCCTCCGTGACGATCACGTTGAGCATCGCGTTGAGCATCGCCACGT
This sequence comes from Methylorubrum sp. GM97, assembly GCF_024347855.1. Lineage (NCBI taxonomy): Bacteria > Pseudomonadati > Pseudomonadota > Alphaproteobacteria > Hyphomicrobiales > Methylobacteriaceae > Methylorubrum > Methylorubrum sp. GM97. The sequence continues at coordinate 5,123,384 of NZ_AP025942.1, read as the reverse complement.
CCGAGCCGGGGCGGAAGGCGAGGTGCCGATAGGCGTGGCGCGAGAGCGTCTGGCGCCGCGGGTCCATGATGATCAGCTTGGCGCCGCGCTGCTTCACCGCGTTCTTGAGGAAGGTCGCCGCGACCGGATGGTTCACGGTCGGGTTGGCGCCGATGACGACGATGACCTCGGCGTCGAGCGCTGCCGAGAAGGGAGCGGTGACGGCGCCGGAATTCAGGCCCTCCATCAGCGCCGCCACCGACGAGGCGTGGCACAGGCGCGTGCAGTGATCGACGTTGTTGGTGCCGAAGCCGAGGCGGACGAGCTTCTGGAAGAGGTAGGCCTCCTCGTTCGAACCCTTGGCCGAGCCGAAGCCCGCCAGCGCCTTGCGCCCGTTGGTGTCACGGATCGCCTTCAGGCCGCCCGCCGCGCGGTCGAGCGCCTCTTCCCAGGTCGCCTCGCGGAAATGCGTCCAGGGGTTCGCCGGATCGACCTGATCGTTGGCGTCCTTGGGCACGTTCTCCAAGCGGATCAGCGGCACCGTCAGGCGGTGGGGGTGGTGGACGTAGTCGAAGCCGAAGCGGCCCTTCACGCAGAGCCGGTTCTGGTTGGCCGGTCCGTTCACGCCCTCGGCGTAGACGATGCGCTCGTCCTTGACCTTGTAGGAGACTTGGCAGCCGACGCCGCAATAGGGGCAGAGCGACTTCACCTCGCGGTCGGGATAGACCGTCCGGGTCTGGTTTGCGTCGAGATAGGCGGCCGGCATCAGCGCCCCGGTCGGGCAGGCTTGGACGCACTCGCCGCAGGCCACGCAGGTGGAGCCACCCATCGGATCGTCGAAGTCAAACACGACCTTGGAGCCCGCGGCGCGGTAGGCCATGCCGATCACGTCGTTGACCTGAACCTCGCGGCAGGCGCGGACACAGAGATTGCACTGGATGCAGGCGTCGAGATTGACGCTCATCGCCGGGTGGCTGACGTCGCTGGTCCAGCGCTCGGCCGCCGGGAAGCGGCTCTCGGTCACATCGAGGACGTCGGCCTGCACCCAGAAATGCGACGACGGGTCATGCGAGGTCGCGCGCTCGGGCTGATCGGCCACGAGCAGTTCGAGCACCATGGCGCGGGCCTTGGTGGCGCGCTCGGTGGCCGACTTCACCTTCATGCCGATGGCGGGCGTGCGCTTGCACGAGGCGGCGAGCACGCGCTCGCCCTCGATCTCGACCATGCAGGCGCGGCAATTGCCGTCCGGGCGGTAGCCGGGATCGGGCTTGTGGCAGAGATGCGGGATATGCGTGCCAAGGCGCTTGGCGACCGCCCAGATCGTCTCGCCGGGCTGGGCCTCGACCTGTTGGCCGTCGAACTCGAAGGCGATGGTCGCGGGCGCGACCGGGGCGTCCTTGATGCCGTAGGAGCCGGACGGATCCGGCGCGGCCTGGCCACCCGACTTGGCGCCCTGCGAGTAGGCGCCGCCGGAGGTCGATGGTGCGCCATTTGCCGGCCCGCCGGCATCCTGACGTTCGTCGGCGCGGATCTCGGGCTGTTCGATCTTGTTGCCGTGCGGTTCGGGGCCGTTGCTCATGCGTCCGCTCCAGGCTCTGGCATCGGGTGAGGAGACATCGTCGGGCTGGGCGTCACTCGGCCGCCACGGCCCGCGGCTCCGGGAAGAGATCAGGGAAGTACTTGATCACGGTGCTGACGGGGTTCGAGGCCGCCTGACCGAGACCGCAGATCGAGGCGTCGCGCATGCATTGCGCCAGCTCGCCGAGGAGATCGGTGTCCCACACGCCGTTCTCCATCAGCATGCGGGCCTTCTGCGTGCCCGAGCGGCAGGGCGTGCACTGCCCGCAGGACTCGTCCTCGAAGAACTTCATCAGGTTCAACGCGGCACCGCGCACATCGTCCTGATCGGACAGGATCACGACCGCGGCCGAGCCGATGAAGCAGCCGTATTTTTCCAGCGTGCCGAAATCGAGCGGGATGTCGTTCATCGAGGCCGGCAGGATGCCGCCCGAGGCTCCGCCCGGCAGGTAGGCCGCGAAGCTGTGGCCGTCAGAGATGCCGCCGCAATACTCGTCGATGAGTTCCTGGATGGTCAGGCCGGCGGGCGCGAGCTTGACGCCCGGCTCCTTGACCCGGCCCGAAACCGAGTACGAGCGCAGGCCGACGCGGCCGTTGCGCCCGTGGCTCTTCCACCATTCGGCGCCGCGCTCGATCAGGTCGCGCACCCAGAACAGCGTCTCGATGTTGTTGATCAGCGTCGGCCGGTTGAACAGGCCGACCTGGAAGGGGAAGGGCGGCTTGTGCCGCGGCAGGCCGCGCTTGCCCTCCAGCGACTCGATCAGCGAGGATTCCTCGCCGCAGATATAGGCGCCGGCCCCACGGCGCAGGTGGATGCGGGTGCCGCCCTCGGGGAGCTTCGCGATCTCGCGGGCCAGGATCTCGCGGGAGATCGGGTACTCGTCGCGCAGGTAGATGTAGACGTCGGCGGCCTCGACGACGTGGGCGCCGATCAGCATGCCTTCCAGAAAGCGGTGCGGATCGGTGTTGAGGTAGAGCTGATCCTTGAAGGTGCCGGGCTCGCCCTCGTCGCCGTTGACCGCCATCAGCCGGGGTCCGGGCTCGCCGCGCACGGAGCGCCACTTGCGGCCGGTGGGAAAGCCGGCGCCGCCGAGGCCGCGCAGGCCGCCGTCGTCGAGCACCTTCAGCACGTCATCGACCGGCAGTTCGCCGCTGCGCAGCCGCTCCAGGGTCGCGTAGCCGCCGCCGGCCCGGTAGGCGTCGTAATCGACGTAAGTGGGGATGTGGGCGTGGGTGTCCTCGGCCTCGACCGCGGCGCGCACGGAGGCGAGGTCGGCCCGGTGCAGGAAGTTGTGCCCGACCTCGACCGCCGGGGCGTGGTCGCACAGGCCGACACAGGGCGCGCGCACGACGCGGACCGCATCCGAGGCCAGCTCGCGCTGCAGCGTCTCCAGCAGCTCGTCGGCGCCGAACATGGCGCAGGTGATGCTGTCGCAAACCCGGATCGTCAGGCGCGGGATGTCGGCCTCGCCCTCCTTCACCACATCGAAATGCGCGTAGAAGGTCGCGGTCTCGAACACCTCGGCGAAGGCGAGGCTCATCTCGTCGGCCAGCGCCGCGAGATGATCGGCGCTGATCTGGCCGTAGGTGTCTTGGATCAGGTGCAGGTGCTCGATCAGCAGGTCGCGCTGGCGCGGGCGGGTGCCGAGCAGCTCCTCGATCTCGACCTTGGCGTGGGGATCGACCTGACGCCCCTTCGGCACGGCGCGGGCGACGTTACGGCCACGGCCCGGATGCGCGAAGCTCCGGACAGTCCCACTTGCCTCACTCATGACGCGACCTGTGTTCCAACTAATGGGGACGGAGGGACGGAAAAGTGCCGGGGAGTGGGGCGGTTACTGGCCGCCGAAGGCGCGCAGCGGTTGTCCCGCCTCGGAGCGCGTCCGCATGGCGACCGCTCCCGATGCCTCGTCCAGCGAAGCGATACGGGGACCGACGACGGCGTCGAGTTCCGTCTCGAACGCGTCGAGCGCGGCGTTCAGTCGTTCCAGACGATCGGCGCCCGACGATCCGCCGCCTTCGGCTTCGAAAGCCTTCACCAGGACATCTCGAACCTGGGCGATCAATTCCTGCGTAAGCGGCGGCTTAGCTTGCGCGGCATAAGCATCCGTAACGGCGGCCGCGAGGCGGCTGACATCCATGATCATGCCTGCACAGGGGTGGAATAGGAGAGGCTTTGCATATTCGCTCGCCTGAGTTGTAGGGGGCCCGGTCTGAAATCAGGCGATATAATGCAGGGATTACGTCAGATTGTCATTATATTAAACTGCATGTGGAGCATACCCCACCAGCGTTTCACGCTGCCTCAAGGCCCAGTCCCATCACATCCAGGCGGCAAGACAGGGGTTGACGACAACGGCGAGACCTCTGCCGCAAGCCCAGCCTGACGATCCGACCTCGCCGCTGCACCTCCCCCGCTCGCCGATGTCTCTGGCAACAGAGCTGGGACCACCATGCGTCGTCAGTTGCCCAAGCGCCGTTCAGGCGCCATGGAAACCCGCCTGTCGGAACGGGTTCTGGCTGCCTCGGGCGTGCCGCTGCTCGCGGCGATCACCCTGCTGGAGTTGTCCCGGCCGACAGGCGACGCAAAAGGCTTCGTGGCCGGATACCTGCCGACACAGAGCTCATAGGCTCAGTTCCCTTCAGGCCGGCGATCCATGGCAACTCTGACCGCGACGATACACGATCTGTACGAGGGCGAGACCAGACGGGCGCACCGCTTCCGCTACGCCCTGCTCGTGTTCGACGTGGCGACGATCGCCTTCGTCATGGTCACCTCGTTCCTGCCGCTGATGCCCTGGATCATCGCCTGCGACCTGGTGCTGGGCGTATGCGTGCTGCTCGATTTTGCCGCCCGCCTCAGCATCAGCCGCGCCCCCGCGCGCGAGTTCCTGCACCTGAGCACCTGGACCGACGTGATCGCGATCGCCTCGTTCCTCGCCCCGGTGGTGGTCGAGGGCATCGGGTTCCTGCGCATTCTGCGCACGCTGCGCCTGCTGCGCACCTACCATCTGTTGGAGCGACTGCGGAAGGACAGCAAGCTGTTCCGCCGCAACGAAGATGTCATTCTGGCGGCCACCAACCTAGTGGTGTTCGTCTTCACGATGACGGGTATTGTCTACGCGACGCAGCACAACACCAACCCGGCCATCCAGACGCCGATCGATGCGCTGTACTTCACGGTGACATCGCTGACGACCACGGGCTACGGCGATATCACCTTACCGGGACCCACCGGGCGGCTGCTCTCGGTCTTCGTGATGATCTGCGGCGTAACGCTGTTCTTCCGTCTCGCTCAGGTGGTGTTCCGTCCCTACAAAGTGCGCTTCCCTTGCGACGCCTGCGGGCTGCAACGCCACGAGCCCGACGCCGTGCACTGCAAGGCCTGCGGCAACCTGATGAAGATCCCCGACGAGGGGGACGACTGAGCTCCAGGCCGCCTGCAAACGCTCGGAATGCGGGATGATGGGTGATCCGCAAGGGGCCGGCAGCGGCCCCGCGCACGGTTAAGCCGACGCGTTGCAAGCCGGAAGAATCATTTCGAAAATCAGATTTTACCGTTCGGGGCAATGGCTTGTCGGCACCCGGCCCTCACGGGCACTCGTAGTGGAAGCGCCCGCCGGAAGTCGGCAGCTCGGCCAGGCGGGCGAGGCCCCGCTCCATATCGCGGGCACCCGCCTCCCAGCGGTCGCGGATCGAGGAGGGGGAGAAGTCGAAGCTTTTCGAGGCAAGCTGGTCCGCGCCGGCCTGATGGACGATGTGCAAGAGCATCGCGGCGGGACCGTCCGGATCGAGCCGCTCGCGCAGGGCGTAGCTGCGCGCCAGTCCCGTCACCGCGCGCCGGGCGGCGCTGGCGAAGATGAGATCGTTAGCCCGTTCCAGCACCGCGTCGAGCGAGCGCGGCCGATCGGCCCGCAGCGAGAACAGGTCGAGGGCGATGCAGAGCATGTCGCGGGTCGGCTCGGGCTCGAACAGCGGATCGAGGGGGAGGTTGTTGGTGTAGCCGGCATCGCACAGCATCCGCCCGTCGATCTCGACCGGCGGGAAGGCCGGCAGCAGGGCGGCGCTGGCCAGGATGTGCTCGGGCTGGATCGTCTGGCGGGTGTTGTCGAAGAACACCTCCTCGCCGGTCGCCACGTCGATGCAGGCGATGGTGAGCCGGATCTCGGCCCGGTTCAGGCGCTCGAAATCGACGAGACGCTCGAGCGTGGCGCGCAGAGGCCTATGATCGAACAGGGCGACGTCGTTGGGCACCCAGGGCAGGGCCGACCACAGGCCGGGATAGCGGTGCGTGAAGATGCTGGGCCGCCCCCAGGCCAGCGTCAGGAGCGAGTGGAGGGCATTATAGTACTGCCGCGGCTTCAGGAAATCGGTTCCGGTGAGGCCGGTATGCAGGGTCGCCTCGTTCCAGAACCGGTGAAGCCGCTCGATCCGGTCCTCCGGCGCGTTGCCGGCGATGATCGCCCCGGTGACGGCCCCCATGGAGGCGCCCACCAATCGGTCCGGCCGGATGCCGCGGGCCTGCAGAACCTCGAAGGCGCCCGCGTGATAGGCACCGAGCGCGTTGCCGCCGCCGAACACGATGGCGGTGTCGCGCGGTTGGGGGACTGTCTGCATCGACGGAACGGACCTTTTTTCTTCGCGGTGGACCGAGCCAGACCGCGCCCGTTCGCAGGATCATCGTGGCCTCCCTCGCGCTCGGACTAACCCGGCGGCCGGCCATCCTGTTCGATCAGCGACCGGTAAGCCGTCGCGGTTGGCGAGGAACGGCGCCTCGGATGAAAGTCCAGCCGGCCTGAATGCGCGCAGGCGTGTTGAGGGCGGACAGCGACCGAAGAGGGGTCACTTCCGTTCCGCCGCGAGGACGTGGGCCACGATCGCGTTGGCGTGTCCGTGACCCATTCCGTGGTCGGCTTTCAGCATCGCGACCAAGTCCATGTGCTTGGCCGGCAGCCTCTTCCGCACGATCTCCTGCCACTCGCCGATGGGACGCCCGTACGTCTTCTCGATGGAGGGAAAGTATGAGGCCGGGCCCTTGATCGGTTCAGCAGACACGTCGAGACGGGCTCCGGGCGATGCGGACTGAGTGCGGTTCGGTCACAGACGGCCCGCACCACAGAGCTATCTACAGAGTGATACGGATTGCGCGTCAACGCCCGTCCAGGTCCAAAGGAGGCTCCTAGCAGGATCGGCCAATCGCGCTTCGAGCCTACCGGAAATTCCGTGCCCGCACCGGCAGCGCGGCCTCACGCGGATCGGGTCGGACGCTCTGGCCGGTCTCGTCGCCGCGGCCGGTGCGCAGGGCAATCGGCTCCTCGCCGATCCGCCGCAGCAGGCCGGAGCGATCGAACAGCTCCACGGCCACGAGGTGGATCACGTCGCCGACCCGCTGCACCCGCCCGCGGCAGGCCATCAGCCGGGCGCCGAGCACGACCCGGCGCTGCCGGTCGAACAGCTCGGGCCGGACGATCAGGTTGGCGATGCCGGTCTCGTCCTCCAGGGTCATGAACATCGTGCCCTTGGCCGAGCCCGGCCGCTGGCGCATCAGTACGATCCCGGCGACGACGATCGCCCCCCGTTGCCCACCCGCTCCAGCGCTGCGCAGGGCCGGGCCCCCAGAGTGGTGAGGGTCTCGCGCAGGAAGGCGAGGGGGTGGGCGCGCAGGCTAAGGCCGTTGGCGCAGTAATCGGCGACGACCTCTCCGCCCGCGCTCATCGCCGGCAGCGATACGGCGGGCTCCGCCGTCTGCGCCGGCTCGGCCTGTATCGGTGCGGACAGGGCGGCGAAGAGGGGGAGGGGATCGGGCCGCAGGGCCTTGACCGCCCAGGCGGCCTCGCGCCGGTTGAGGCCGAGCGAGCGGAACGCGTCGGCCCGCACGAGGCAGGTCAGGCTGGCTGCCGGGATGCCGGCCCGGTCCGCCAGTTCGGGCAGGGAGGCGAAGGGGCGCCCGCCGCGTGCCGCCACGAGGCGCTGCCCATCCCGTTCGGCCAAGCCGCTCGCGAGGCGTAGCCCCAGGCGCACCGCGAACAGTTTGCGGCCCGAGCCAAGCGATTCCAGGGTGCAGTCCCACTGCGAGAAATTCACGTCGAGCGGGCGGACCTCGACGCCGTGGGCGCGGGCGTCGCGCACGATCTGGGCGGGGGCGTAGAAGCCCATCGGCTGCGCGTTCAGCAGCGCGGCGCAGAAGACGTCGGGATGGTGGCACTTCATCCACGAGGAGGCATAGGCCAGGAGCGCGAAGGAGGCGGCGTGGCTCTCGGGGAAGCCGTAGGACCCGAAGCCCTCGAGCTGCTTGAAGGTGCGCTCGGCAAAATCGCGGGCATAGCCGTTGGCGACCATGCCCTCGACGAGGCGGTTCTGGAAGCGGTGGACGCCGCCCGTGAACTTGAAGGTCGCCATGGAGCGGCGCAGCTCGTCGGCCTCCGTCGCCGAGAAGCCGGCGCCGACCATCGCCACCTGCATCGCCTGCTCCTGGAACAGCGGCACGCCGAGCGTCTTCTCCAGCACCGCCTTCAACTCGGGCGTCGGGTAGGTCACCTCTTCGAGGCCCTCGCGGCGGCGCAGATAGGGGTGGACCATGTCGCCCTGGATCGGACCAGGGCGCACGATCGCGACCTCAATGACGAGGTCGTAGAACTCTTTCGGCTTCATCCGCGGCAGCATCGCCATCTGCGCGCGGCTCTCGATCTGGAAGACGCCGAGGGTGTCGGCGCGCCGGATCATCGCGAAGGTCGGCTCATCTTTTGAGGGGATCGAGGCGAGGTCGTGCGGATCGTTCTTGACCTCGGCCAGCAAATCGAAGGCGCGGCGCAGGCAGCCGAGCATGCCGAGCCCGAGCACATCGACCTTCATGAACTTGAGGGCGTCGATGTCGTCCTTGTCCCACTCGATGACCTGACGGTCGGCCATCGCCGCCGGCTCGACCGGTACCAACTCGTCGAGCCGGTCGAGGGTCAGCACGAAGCCGCCGGGATGCTGGGAGAGGTGGCGCGGCGTGCCGATCAGCTCGCGGGCGATCGCCAGCGTCAGGCGCAGGCGCCGGTCGTCGGGGTTGAGGTTGAGTTCGCGCAATTCGCGCTCGCCGACGCCCTCACTGCTCCAGGACCAGGTCATGCGGTTGAGCGCGCCGGTCACGTCCTCGGGCAGGCCCATCACCTTGCCGACCTCGCGCAAGGCGCCCCGCGAGCGGAAGCGGCTGACGATGGCGGTGAGCGCGGAGCGGTGGCGGCCGTAGGTCTGAAAGATCCACTGGATCACCTCCTCGCGGCGCTCGTGCTCGAAATCGACGTCGATGTCGGGCGGCTCGCGGCGCGCCTCCGAGACGAAGCGCTCGAACAGCAGGTTCTGCCGCGTCGGATCGATCGAGGTGATGCCGAGACAGAAGCAAACCGCGGAATTGGCCGCCGAGCCGCGCCCCTGGCACAGGATCTTTTCGCGATTGGCGAAGGCGACGATCGACTCGACCGTGAGGAAGTAGGGGGCGTAGGCCAGCCGCCCGATCAGGTCGAGTTCGTGGTGCAATTGGCGCGTCACCGCCTCCGGCACGCCGGCTGGATAGCGCCGTGCCGCGCCGGCCCAGGTCAGGACGTCCAGGCGTTCCTGCGGCGAGAGCCCGTCCTCGCGGCTTTCCGTCGGATAGGTGTAGGCGAGGTCGTCCAGCGAGAAGCGGCAGGCCGCCGCGACCTCGCCCGCCCGCGCCAGCGCCTCGGGGAAGCGCGCGAACAGGCGCGCGGTCTCGGCCGGGGGTTTGAGGAAGCGGTCGGCGTGGCGCTCCTTGGCAAACCCGGCCCGGTCGATGGTGAGCCCGAGCCGGATGCAGGTCACCACGTCCTGTAGGCGGCGCCGGCCCGCGACATGGTAGAGGATGTCGCCGGTGGCGACGGTGGGCACTCGCGCGGCGCGGGCGGCGGCGGCCAAAGCGTCGAGCCGGTCGGCGTCGTCGGGCCGGAAGCGGCGCGTCAGCGCGCAGGACGCGCGGGCGCCGAACAAGCCCTTGAAGCGGGCGAGGTCGTTCGGAAGCGCCGGTCCCGGCTGCTCGGCGAGCAAAATTGCAAAAAACCCCTCCTGCCACTCTTCGAGATCGCGCCATGTCAGGCGGCAGCGGCCCTTGCCGCCCCTGGCCTTGCCCAGGCTGAGCAGGCGGCAGAGCCGGCCGTAGGCGGCCCGGTCGGTGGGGTAGACGAGCAGCGGCGAAGACAGATCGTCGAGGTCGAGCCGGCAGCCGACGACGAGGCGCACGCCCGTGACCTTCGCCGCCTGATGCGCGCGGACCATTCCGGCCAGCGAGCCGTGATCGGTGACGCCAAGCGCCGGGATGCCGAGCAAGCTCGCTGCGGAAAAAAGCTCCTCCGGGCTCGAGGCGCCGCGCAGGAAAGAGAAATGCGTTGTGACCTGAAGCTCCGGCGTGCTCATGCTGAGTTGCATCGCTTCCGACCAAGGTCAGACGCGATGCGTCCGGCGGACGCCCGCCGCCCCGCAGTCGCGGTGGCGACCCGCAATGGATCATCGCGGGTCGGTGTCACGCCTCGCCGAGCCCGTGCAGCCACCAGCGCCCGTTCGCCTGCATCGGGCCGTCGCGGAACAGCCAGAAGCGCTCGCCCGCCTCCGTCTCCACCCGATAATAGTCGCGGGTGAGTTCGGATTCCGCGTCCGCCACCCACCATTCGCCGAGGATCCGCTCCGGCCCGTCGGCCCGTGCGATCAGGTGGCGGGTGTTGCGCCAGACGAAGAACAGCGGCGGCGCATCGGGGATCTCGGCCATCGCCATGACCGGCTCCGGCGGCGCCAGAAGGCGAGCCGGGCGCGGCAGGTCCGTGGGCCAGAGCGCGCCGAGGGGGGCGGCCAGAGCCGACACGCGGCGCACCGCCCGCTCGGGCAGGTCGCTCTCCACGGGTGCCAGCCGGTAGACGCGGGCGGCGCCGAGGCGCACCAGCAGGGTATCGACCAGGGCGGCGAGATCCGGCGCCTGCGGGCCGGCGGCGAGATGGGAATTCTGGCGCTCGGCCAGGGGCTCGACCCGCGAGGCGGAGAGCACCGCTTCCTCGATGCCGAAGCCGGGATCGATCAGAGAGAGGCGCTCAGTGAGCAACCGGGCGAGGTGGGTGGCGTCGCGGCTCGGCCCCGCCGTGCCGATTCGGATCGCCTGATCGAGGCGATCGACGCGGACGAAGACGAGGTCGAGCCGGCGCGCCCCGAGGCCGCGCCGCTCCAGTTCCGGCACGAGCCGGGCGCAGAGGTCGGCGACGACCCGTTCCAGGCTCTCGCGGGCGCCGACCGGCTCGGCGAAGCGCAGGGCCACGCGCGGGGTCTCGGGGGCGGCGAGCGCCGTCAGCGGCTCCGGCGCGTGCCCAAGCGCCCGGTCGAGCCGGAACAGGATTTCGGCGCCGAAGCGCAGCCGCAAGGCCGCCCGCGGCTTGTCGCTGAGTTGGCCGATGCGGGCGAGGCCGACATCCTGCAGCGCCCGCACGGCCTCGGCGCCGAGCCGCAACGCCGCCACCGGGAGGGGGGCCAGCACCGGCGCCGCGTCGCCCGGCGGCACGATGCCCCCTTCGCCGAAGCGGGCCAGCCCCCAGGCGCAGCCCGGCGTGTCGGCGAGCGCGAGCCGCGCCGTGATGCCCGTCCGCTCCAGGCGGGCGGAGAGATCGGCGAGCAGGGGCGCCTCGCCGCCATGGAGATGGGCGGCGCCGGTGATGTCGATCACCAGCCCATCGGGCGGGTCGAGGGCGACGATCGGCGCGTAGCGCTGGCACCACAGGCCGAGCCGCGCCAGGGCCGCCGCATCCGCCTCGGGATCGGCGGGGACGAGGTGCAGGCCCGGCACCAGCGCCCCGGCATGGGCCGCGCTCATCCCCGGCCGCAGGCCGAGGCGGCGGGCGGCGGCGTCCACGCCGGCCAGAAGGCGCCGGGCACCGTCCTGCGCCACGGTGGCAAGGGGCTCATCCGGCGGCGCGGTGCTGGACCCGCTCCGGCGCAGCCGGTCGGTCGGCCAGGACGGCAGGTACAGCGAGACGACCCTGCGCATCGCAAGCCTCCACGATCCAAGCCCCCGGCGCCCCACCGCGGCAGCGCTGCAAGTCGAGCCGCCAGCGCGGCCGGCCCATTCGACGGTTCGTTCCTTCCGAAGGGGCGGGCGCCACCCGCCAGCGGGTTCGCGCGGCGCTGGGCTCCGGCTCGACGGCCTCCCCCGCGCAGAGGCGGTGGACGACGAGCGCGGTGACGCCCGAGCCCTCCGCCGCGAGCTGGAGCCGGCGGGAGGGGGTGAGCGTCATGCGGGTCAATTCGCCGACGACGCCGGCCAGCCCCCGATGGCGCAGGCCCTCCTCCATGGCGGGCAGCACCTCGGCATCCCGCCACGTCTCGCAATAGACCACCCGGTCGGGATGCAGCCCGACCCGGGCGAGCGCGGGAGCGAACAGATCGCGGCTGTGCAGGCACCACAGCACCGGCCCGTCGAGCCGGGCGAGGATGCCGCCGGCAAACAGCACGGCGCTAGCGGCGTAGCGCCCGCGCGGGCCGCCCTCATGGATCTGGTGGAGCGCCCCGAGGGCCAGCCCGCCACCGGGCAGAGCCGCGTCGAGCCCCGTCACCCCGAAGGGGAGGGCGCGCGAATCCGCCGGTTCGCTGCCGGCCCCGGTGCGGTCCGTCAGGCGGCGAAGCGCATCCAGCGTCGGCACGTCGGGAGATCGGGGAGGGGCATGGGTGCGGGTTCAGGGGCTCGGGAGGGTGTCGCTCAGAACAAACAGTGAACGCACCTGAGCTGTAACCCGTCAACCGCCCTCGCGTTGCCATCCCTGTTGAAAATGCGGATTTTATTCCGACCAAACCCTTGACCCCGGATTGATGGAGTCGGCGACGCATCAAGCCCTGCACGCAAAGCGGGTGCGACGGCTTATCTCACGCAAAAGCGCATGCCGACCCGACTTGAGCGCAACAAATCCAGGCGCTGTTGCCCATGAACGACAGACGTTTGCCCCCACCGTTCTATCGTATTGTCTGCCGGGGACTTTGCCGGAGGTTATCGTATGGGATGCGCAATCTGCGTTTTTCCCGCGAGCCCTCTAGATTAATCAGGGTCATGAGTGACCAGTCATGAGTGACGCACGACCCACAGGCCGCCGGCCCGTCATTCTCGTCGTCGAGGATGAACCCGACGAGCGCTACCTCGCGGCCGAGCTGCTGGAGGAGAAGGGCTTCGAGGTCATCGAGGCCGAGACGGCCGAGCGTGCGCTCGACATCCTGCACCAGCGGGGCGACGGGATCGACGTCGTGTTCTCGGACGTGCGCACGCCGGGCACGATCGGCGGCTTCGAACTCGCACGGATCATCGGCGTGACGTGGCCGCGTATCCGCCTGCTGCTGACCTCGGGCGACGCGGGCGACCAGCCGAGCGACCTGCGCGTCACCGCGACCTTCATGCCCAAGCCCTGGCGGGCCCCGGAAATCCTGACCTGGCTCGAAGAGGCCGCGGGGCTCAGGGAGCCGCCGGAAGGCTGAGCCGCGGCCAATTCATCGCGCCATCAGATGCCCCCTCTCCCCGCAGGCGAGGAGAGGGGGAAAAACAGCCTTACGCCGCCGCGACGGTCGCCTTCACGATCCGGTCCGGATCGCGCACGGGCTCGCCGCGCTTGATCGTGTCGACCACTTCCATGCCCTCGATCACCTTGCCCCACACCGTGTACTGGCGGTCGAGGAAGCGTGCGTCGGAAAAGCAGATGAAGAACTGCGAATTCGCCGAGTGCGGGAAGTTGGTGCGCGCCATCGAGCAGGTGCCGCGCACATGCGGCTCGGCGTTGAACTCGGCGTTGAGGTCGGGCAGCTCCGAGCCGCCCGAGCCGGTGCCGGTCGGGTCGCCGGTCTGGGCCATGAAGCCGTCGATGACGCGGTGGAACGGCACGCCGTTGTAGAAGCCCTGGGTCGTCAGCGTCTTGATCCGCTCGACGTGGTTGGGGGCGAGGTCGGCGCGCAGCGCGATGACGACGCGGCCCTTGGTGGTCTCCAGGACGATGGTCTCGTTCGTCTCTGCCATGAGTTAAATTCCCTGTCCTCTGGGTCCGTCGTAGATGAAGCGCAGCGCCAGGGGGCGCCCCGCGATGGCTCCGCCGAGAGCCGGTGTGACCCGGACCGGCGTGCAGCGGGCGATCGCGTCGCGCGTCGCCCGAATCAGGATGTCCCGGGCCCTCGTATCGCCCGGCGTGTTCGCAAACGGCGTCTTGGCGAAGGTGATCTGCGGCATGCCGATCACCGAGCCGTCCCGGCGCAGGGAGAGACGCGCCGTGATCTCCACGCGCTCGAACCGGCTGAGCCCTTCGGGCGCCTTCCAGCAGGCGGCGAGCGCCGGGTAGAGCGCCTTCAGGGTATCGGCCGGGGCCGCCGCCGTGTCACCGGCGGGCAGCGGCACATGCTGCGTACCCCGCAAGGTTTGGGGCAGGGTGCGCCAGGGTTCAATGCCGTCGAACGCATCGGCCCCGCCCGCCATGATCGGGACGAGGCAGGCCGCGAGGATGCAGACCCCGCGGCGCGATGGCCGGCGGGCCGCTATTGGCCGCCTCCGGCGAGCGTCATCTTCACGATCTTGTCGGGGTTCTGCACGGAGCCGTTATCGGCCTTGGAGCCCTTCTTGATCTTGTCGACCACGTCCATGCCCGAGGTGACGACGCCGACGACCGTGTAATTGTTGTTCAGGAAGTCCGCGTCGCCGAGGCAGATGAAGAACTGCGAGTTGGCCGAGTTCGGGCTGCCCGAGCGGGCCATGCCGACCGTGCCGCGCTTGAACGGCGCGGAGGAGAACTCGGCGGGAATGTTGGGCAGGGTGGAGCCGCCGGTGCCGTTGCCCTTGGGATCGCCGGTCTGGACCATGAAGCCGTCGATCACGCGGTGGAACTTCAGGCCGTCGTAGAAGCCCTGGCCGATCAGCGTCTTGAGCTGCTTGACGTGCTTGGGCGCGATCTCCGGGCGCAGCTCGATCGTGACCCGCCCGTCCTTGGTCTCGAGAAGCACGGTGTTCTCGCCGGCCCGCGCCGGGGCGGCGAAGAGCATGGCGGAGAGGGCGAGTCCGAGGACGGCGTGGCGGCGATTCATGCGGTCTAAAGCTCCGTGGTGGGGATCAGGATCGGGCGGAATCAGGATTTGGCGAAGCGGGCGGCAAGCCGCGCGGCGACGACCGACGGCACGAAGGGGGAGACGTCGCCGCCCATGGCCGCGATCTGGCGCACCAGGGTCGCGGTGATCGGGCGCACGCCGGTGGAGGCGGGCAGGAACACGGTCTGGACCTCGGGTGCCATCGCGCCGTTCATGCCGGCGAGCTGCATCTCGTAATCGAGGTCGGTGCCGTCGCGCAGCCCCCGGATGAACAGGCGCGCCCCGCAGCGCCGGGCGGCCGTGACGGCGAGGTCGTCGAAGGTGACGACGTCGAGGCTCGCGCCCTCGGCCGCGGCGAGCGGTTCGCAGGTCTCGCGCAGCAGGGCGGCGCGCTCCTCGGCCGTGAACAGCGGCGCCTTGCCCGGATGCACGCCGATGGCCAGCACCAGCCGCGGCACGAGGCGGCAGGCCTGTCGCACCACGTCGAGATGGCCGTTGGTGACCGGATCGAAGGAACCGGCGTAGAGCGCTGTACGGGTCGTCACGGGAACGGGCCTAGAGCATTTTCCCCGCAAACGGAACCGCCGCCAACAGAAACGGGCGCCCCGGAGGGCGCCCGCGCGAACGCGATGGGGTCGGGATCGAAGGCCCCGGCGGGAATGGAACGCTCCGCCGGCCTCCCCAGCCTCAGTACGTGCCGAACCCGAAGTTCAGGCCGACGCGGGCCAGAGCGCCCTCGGTGCGGGATTCGATGTTGTAGCCGACGCCGGGACCGCCCGTGCTGCGGATCAGCACCGTGCGGCTGCCGAGGTCGTAGCGCAGGTACTCGGCCTTGACCGTCATCTGCAGGGACCCCGTGAGATCCAGGAAGGAATTGGCCGGGATCGCGTACTCGATGCCGCCGCCATAGGCGTAGCCGGTCTCGAGCCCGGAGCGGGCGCCGGCATAGGTCACCGGCGTTCCCGTGCGGAAGACCGCGGCCAGCGTGGTGGTGCCGTAGGCGAAGCCGCCGGTGCCATAGACCAGGACGCGGTCGAAGGCGTAGCCGACACGGCCGCGCACGGTGCCGAGGAAGTCGAGGTCGGCGGCGTAGACGTTGCGCAGGACGTTCGGGTTGATGGCGGGGCGGAAGATCGTCTCGGTGCGGCTGCGCGCCAGATCGAGGTACTGCGCGTCGGTCTCGAAGCCGAAGACGAAGCCGGTGCCCGGCGTGAGCTGGAAGTTGTAGCCGGCCTGACCACCGAAGCTGAACCCGTCCTTCGGCAGGGCGACATTCGCGCGGCGCAGGTCGTTGGTCACGTTGGCCTGGAGCGCACCGATGCCGGTGGTCCGCAGCGTGTCGCTCTCGGTGTAGGCGTAGCCGCCGTTGGGACCGAAATAGGCGCCCGTCCAGGCAAAAACCGGGATCGGCGTGAAGACCGGCGCCTCGGCGCGGCGCGGCAGGTCGGCGGCCAGCGCAGTCCCGGAAAGGAGGATGCCCGCGAGGCCGGAGAGGATCAGGGAATTGCGCAAGGCTCGAACCGAAGGTGTGAGGAAAGCCGCACTTTCTCTACCGACGGTCGGGCCTGGAAACTATGATATAACGGCAACACCAATGTTACGGCAGCGATATAACGCCATTACTTCGGTTTAATACTGTAATTCCAAAAATAATCCTCGATCACAAAACTTTGATCGAGCCTTCTGCCGAGCTGCGGAAGGGGCCCGTTTCGCCCCCTCCGCAGCCCCTTCGATCAGACTGCCTCTTCGCCGTTCTCGTTCTCGTCCTCGCCCTCGATATGCTCCACCGAGACGACACGCTCGGCCTTGTCGGTGTTGAACACCGTCACGCCCTGCGAGGCGCGGCCGACGATGCGGATATCGTCCACCGGCACGCGGATGAGTTGGCCGGCATTGGTGACCAGCATGATCTGGTCCGACGCCTCGACGGGGAAGGAGGCGACGAGGTTGCCGTTGCGGGCGTTGACCCGCATCGCCGTGATGCCTTTGCCGCCGCGGCCCGAGGTCCGGTACTCGTAAGACGACGAGCGCTTGCCGAAGCCGCGATCGGACAGGGTCAGCACGAACTGCTCCGCGGCCCCCATCTCGTTGTAGCGCTCCAGCGAGATCGCCGAGGCTTCCGAAGCCTCCTCGGCCTCGGCCGGCTCGGCCTCCGCCTCGCCCGCGTCGCCGATCACCGCCCGGCGCATCTTGAGATAGCCGGCTCGCTCTTCGGGGGACGCGTCGAAGGCGTTGAGGATCGCCATCGAGATGACTTTGTCGTCCTGGGCGAGGTTGATCCCGCGCACGCCGGTCGAGTCGCGGCCCTTGAAGACGCGCACATCCTCCACGGGGAAGCGGATGCACTGGCCAAGCGCGGTGGTGAGCAGCACGTTCTGCTCCGGCCGGCAGATCTCGACATGGACGATGTGGTCGCCCGGATCGAGCTTCATCGCGATCTTGCCGTTGCGGTTCACCGTGGTGAAGTCCGACAGCTTGTTGCGGCGGACATTGCCGGAGGCGGTGGCGAACATCACGTCGAGCGTGTCCCAGGACGTCTCGTCCTCGGGCAGCGGCATGATGGTCGAGATGCGCTCGCCCTCGTTCTGAAGGTGCAGGATGTTGACGAGCGCCTTTCCCCGAGCGTTCGGCGCGGCCATCGGCAGGCGCCAGACCTTCTCCTTGTAGGCCTGGCCCTGGTCGGAGAAGAACAGCACCGGCGTGTGGGTGCTGGCCACGAACAGCCGGGTGACGAAATCCTCGTCGCGGGTCGCCATGCCGGAGCGGCCCTTGCCGCCGCGGCGCTGGGCCCGGTAGGTCGAGAGCGGCACGCGCTTGACGTAGCCGGCATGGGACACGGTCACGACCATGTCCTCGCGGGCGATCAGATCCTCGTCCTCGACGCTGAAGTCGGAATCGATGATCTCGGTCTTGCGCGGGGTGGCGAAGAGCGCGCGCACCTCGGCCAGTTCCGTCTTCACGATCGCCTGGATACGGACGCGCGAGCGCAGGATGTCGAGATAGTCGGCGATCTCGTCGGCGAGCTTCTTCAACTCGTCGCCGACCTCGTCACGGCCGAGAGCGGTGAGGCGCTGCAGGCGCAGGTCGAGGATCGCGCGGGCCTGGATCTCCGAGAGCCGGTAGGTGCCGTCCTCGGCCACGCGGTAGCGCGGATCGTCCACCAGCGCGATCAGCGGGGCGATGTCGTGGGCCGGCCAATCGCGGGCCATCAACGCCTCGCGGGCGGTGTTCGGATCCGGCGAGGTGCGGATCAGGCGGATCACCTCGTCGATATTGGCGACCGCGATGGCCAGACCGCACAAGACGTGGGCCCGCTCGCGCGCCTTGTTGAGCAGGAACTTGGTGCGCCGGGAGACGACCTCCTCGCGGAAGTCGTTGAAGGCCAGCAGCAGGTCCTTCAGGTTCATCAGCTCGGGGCGGCCGCCGTTCAGCGCCACCATGTTGCAGCCGAACGAGGATTGCAGCGGCGTGTAGCGGTAGAGCTGGTTCAGCACGACCTCGGCCATGGCGTCGCGCTTGATCTCGACGACGATGCGCATGCCGTCGCGGTCGGATTCGTCGCGCAGGTCCGAGATGCCCTCGACGCGCTTCTCCTTGACCAGCTCGGCGATCTTCTCGACCAGCGTCGCCTTGTTCACCTGATACGGGATCTCGGTAAAGATCAGCGCCTCGCGCTCCTTGCGCAGCTCCTCGATATGGGACTTCGCCCGCATGATGATCGAGCCGCGGCCCGTGGCGTAGGCCTGCCGGGTGCCGGCGCGGCCGAGGATCAGGCCGCCGGTCGGGAAGTCGGGACCGGGCACGATCTCGTTGAGCGCCTCGATGGTCAGGCTCGGATCGTCGATGAGGGCGATGCAGGCGTCGATCAGCTCGCCGAGATTGTGCGGCGGGATGTTGGTGGCCATGCCCACCGCGATGCCGCCCGCGCCGTTGACCAGCAGGTTCGGGAAGCGGGCCGGCAGGACCGTCGGCTCCTCGTGCTCCCCGTCGTAGTTCGCTTGGAAATCGACGGTGTTCTTGTCGATGTCCGAGAGGAGCGCGCTGGCGGGCTTGGCCAGACGCGATTCGGTATAGCGCATGGCCGCGGCCGGATCGCCGTCGACCGAGCCGAAATTGCCCTGCCCGTCGATGAGCATCAGGCGCATCGAGAAGTCCTGGGCCATGCGGACCAAGGCGTCGTAGATCGATTGGTCGCCGTGCGGATGGTACTTACCGATCACGTCGCCGACGATGCGGGCCGACTTGACGTAGCGGCGCTCGGGCAGGTGCCCGCTCTCATGCGCCGCGAACAGGATGCGCCGGTGCACCGGCTTAAGGCCGTCGCGCGCATCGGGCAGCGCGCGGCTCACGATCACGCTCATGGCGTAATCGAGGTAGGACCGGCGCATCTCGTCGGTGATGGAGACGGGCTTGATGTCGGTCGCGGGCGGGGGCGTGCCGGCGCCGGGTTGGTCGTTGTCGTCTGCCAACGTCGCTCTCTCGGGTTCTCGTTCGGTCGCCCATGGCGGAACGCCAACGGACGAAGACTAGCAAGGACAGGTCAAAGGGCCGCCAATCCCAACCGCTCCCCTCATCCTGAGGTGCCGCGAAGCGGCCTCGAAGGATCCTCCCGATCCGCGCGTGTTCTGGAGGATCCTTCGAGGATTCCGCTTCGCTTCAGCACCTCAGGATGAGGGGGGAGAAGTGGGATGACCCGCTGCCTGCCAAAGGCCGTCGTCTCAGTTACTTAAATATGAATTCCGAGGGGCTTGCACAACATCCGCGAGCCTGTCGGCGGTGCATTGCCGGCTCGTCAGGGAACCCGCGCCAGAAGCGCCTCGGCGGCGGCCAGATCTTCCGGCGCGTTGAGGTTGAGGAAGGGATCGACGGGCTCGACCGGCCAGGACGCCACCGCCGCCCCGTGCCGCTCGATGAAGCCGCCGACGCGCCGCTCGCCCGAAGCGAGCCAGCCCCGCAAATCCTCCCGCAGGGCCACCGGCCAGAGCGCGCTGGTGAAGTGGCGCCGCTCGCCCGAGGCCGCGAGCGCGATCGGCTTGCCCTCCGCCGCCGCGACCGCGACGAGACACGCGACGAAATCCTCCGGCAGGAAGGGCGCGTCGCCCGGCACGCTGACGATGTGTGTGAGGCCCGCTTCACCGGCGGCTTCCAATCCGGCGAGGATGCCAGCGAGCGGCCCCGGATGATCCGGCACGGTGTCGGGCAGGACGGGGCCGGAAAACGCTGCGCGGAAGCGGGCCGGATCGCCGTTGGCGCTGAGCGCGAGCCCGCCGGCGCATTGCGGGCCGAGCCGCTCGGCGACCTGTTCCAAGAGGGTGCGTCCGGCAAGCGTGCGCAGAGGCTTGTCGCCCCCGCCCATCCGCCGCGACAGGCCGCCGGCCAGGATCAGGCCCAAAACACCCGGCCCGATACCCGACCCGGGGACCGGAGCGGGACTCACTCGATGACGATCTTCGGCGCCGCGCGGCCGGCTGGCGCGCCGCTGAGGTTGGCCCAGAGTTTCCCGGCAATCTCGCGATAGATCTTGGCCTGCGGCCCGTCCGGATCGGTGGCGACCACGGGGCGGCCGGCATCCGAGGTCTCGCGGATCGCCATGGTGAGCGGGATCTCGCCGAGGAAGGGCACCTCCAGGCGCTCCGCCTCGTGGCGGGCGCCGCCATGGCCGAAGATCGCCGAGGCCGCCCCGCAATTCGGGCAGATGAAGGTCGCCATGTTCTCGATCACGCCGAGAATCGGCACAGAGACCTTGCGGAACATCGTCACGCCGCGGCGCGCATCGATCAGCGCCAGATCCTGCGGCGTCGAGACGATGACGGCGCCCGACAGCGGCGTGGCCTGGGCCATGGTGAGCTGCGCGTCGCCGGTGCCGGGGGGCATGTCCACGATGAGCACGTCGAGTTCGCCCCAGGCCACGTCGCGCAGCATCTGGGTGATGGCCGACTGCACCATCGGCCCGCGCCAGATCATCGCCGATTCCGGCTCGATCAGCAGGCCGATCGACATGGCCTTCAGGCCATAGGCCTGGAGCGGCTCCAGGGTCTTGCCCTCGATCACCCGCGGCTTGCCGGACAGCCCCAGAAGCTTGGGCACGGAGGGACCGTAGATGTCGGCATCGAGCAGGCCGACCTTGAGGCCCTGCGCGCTCAAAGCCAGGGCGAGGTTGCAGGCGGTGGTCGATTTGCCGACGCCGCCCTTGCCGGAGGCCACCGCCACGATGTGGCGCACGCCCGGCAGCGCGTTGCCCTGGCGCGGCGGGGCGCCGGGACCGCCGGCCGGTTGACGCGGCGCCGCGCCGGGAGCCGGGGCGTTGGGCGCCCGCTCCGAGGTCAGGCTCGCGAGCACGCTCGACACACCGGACAGCGCCAGCACGCGGCCTTCCGCCTCGCGCCGCACCGGCTCGAACCGCTCGGCCTCGCTCGGATCGATCCGGATCGAGAACATCACCCGGTTGCCCGGGTCGATCACCACCTGCGAGAGGCGGCCGGAATCGGGCAGGGTGGTGCCGCCGCGATCGACCGTGACAGTCGAGAGCGCCTTCAGCACGTCGTCGCGCGTGATCGCCAAAACTCAAGCTCCATCGGGCGCCGGGGCGGGCCATCCCGCTTCCGACCATCTAACCACCCTTGCGCCAAACGCCAGCCTTCAAGCCGTGTTCTCAGCGCTGCCGTCCCGGCGGAATGGCGATCAGGTTGCATTCTTCCATCGGCCCGCGCACGACCGAGCCGTCGCCGCGCCGATAGACGCCGCGGCGCAGGTGCCGGCAGCCGACGGGGCCGCGCAGCCGCTTCACCCGCTCGATATGGACGCTGCGGGAGCGCCGGTTGGAGAAGTCGTGGCCGCCGATGCGCACGCCGGAGCCGAAGCGCACCTCCGCGGAGGCCGGCAAAGCGGCGGCGGCGAGCAGCATGGCCAGCAGCGCACCCCTCATCCCCTTCACTCTCCGGCAAAGCTTCGACCGACCCCTGAACCAAGATCGACCTCGCTCGTTGTCGAGGCAATCGCCGGGCAGCGGACCATCGACATGGGTCCTCAGCCTGCCCGGCTCACGCCATTGACGACAGACGGAGTACGGATCTCATGCACCAGGGCAACCATCGCGACCACGAGGGCGCGAAGAAGCTCTTCGAGCTGGTCAAGGACGTCAAGGTCGCAATGCTGACCACCGCCGATCAGGACGGGACGCTCAACAGCCGCCCGATGTGGAACAACGAGATCGACGAGAACGGCGACGTGTGGTTCTTCACCAAGCTGCACAGCCCGAAGACCGCCGAGATCGGCCGCGACAATCAGGTGAACCTCTCCTACTCCGATCCGTCGAGCCAGACCTACGTCTCGATCGCCGGCAAGGCCGAGGTGATCCGCGACCAGAAGCTGATCGACGAGAAGTGGCAGGAGAGCCTCAAGACCTGGTTCCCCAACGGCAAGAACGACCCCGAGGTCGGCCTGATCCGCATCCATCCCGAGCAGGGCGAGTACTGGGACAGCCCGTCCTCCACGATGGTCCACCTCTACGGCTACGTGAAGGCTTCGCTCACCGGCGAGAGCCCGAAGACCGAGACCAAGAAGGTCAACCTCGCCTGATCTTTTTGGGAGCGGGCCTCACGCCCTTACCCATCACGTTCGGCGCCCCTGCCTCCGGTGGGGGCGCCTTTTTTGTCATGACGCCCCGCGCCCGCCGGCGTTGATCGCCGGGGCGATCCGCCCCAAGCTCGGGCGACACTCCCCGAACACGGACGGCCCATGATCGACCTCGCGAAGCGGGTCTACGACCACAACTTCCGCATCGACCCGATCGTGCGCTCGCTGCTCGATACGGATTTCTACAAGCTCCTGATGGCGCAGATGATCTTCCGCCGTCACCGCGATCTGCGCGTCAGCTTCGGAATCCAGAACCGCACCCGGAGCGTGCGGGTCGCCGACGAGATCGACCTCGGGGAATTGCGGGCGCAGCTCGACCACGCCCGCACGATCCGCCTGAGCCGCGGTGAATCGACCTGGCTTCGCGGCAACACTTTCTACGGCAAGCGTCAGATCCTCTCCTCCGAGTTCATGGCCTGGCTCGAAGCGTTTCGCCTGCCGGACTACGAGCTGGAGGTGCGCGACGGACAGGTGGCGCTGACCTTCCACGGCCCCTGGGTCGAGACCACGATGTGGGAGGTGCCGGCTCTCGCGATCCTCAACGAGATGCGCTCCCGCGCGGTGCTGCGGGGCCTCGGCAAGTTCGAGCTGCAGGTGCTCTACGCCCGCGCCATGACCCGCGTCTGGGAGAAGATCGAGCGCCTGAAGCGCCTGCCCGACCTCTCCATCGCCGATTTCGGCACGCGCCGCCGCCACGGCTTCCTGTGGCAGGATTGGTGCGTGCAGGCGATGAGCGAGGGCCTCGGCGAACGCGCCTTCCTCGGCACCTCGAACTGCCTGATCGCCATGCGCCGAGAGGTCGAGGCGGTGGGCACCAACGCCCACGAACTGCCGATGGTCTACGCCGCGCTCGCCGGAGACGACGATGAGGCGCTGGCAGCCGCGCCCTACGCGGTGCTGGCCGACTGGCAGCAGGACTATGCCGGCAACCTGCTGGTGGCCTTGCCTGACACCTACGGCACCACCGGCTTTCTCGCGAAGGCGCCGGACTGGCTCACGGCCTGGACCGGCATCCGCATCGATTCGAAGGAGCCGATCGCGGGCGGCGAGGAGGCGCTCGCCTTCTGGGAGTCGCGAGGCTGCGACCCGCGCGAAAAGCTGGCGATCTTCTCCGACGGGCTCGATATCGACGACATCGAGGCGATCCACGCCCATTTCCACGGCCGCATGCGCATCGGCTACGGCTGGGGCACGCGGCTGACCAACGATTTCCGCGGCCTCGTGCCGGAAGGGCGGCTCGATCCGATCTCGGTGGTGTGCAAGGTCACCGAAGCCGAAGGCCGCCCGACGGTGAAGATCTCCGACAATCCGAGCAAGGCGCAGGGGCCGGCAGCCGAGGTGGAGCGCTACAAGCGGGTGTTCGGGGTCGAGGAGCAGGCCGCAATGGCGGTGGCGGTGTGAGAGCAGAAGCATGAGCGTCGCCCGCATCGATCTCAACGCCGATCTCGGCGAGGGTTTCGGGCCCTGGCGCATGGGCGACGACGCCGCGCTGCTCGACATCGTCACCTCGGCCAACGTCGCCTGCGGCTTCCATGCGGGCGACCCTGACATCATGGTCGAGACGGTGATTGCGGCGAAGGCGCGAGGCGTGGCGATCGGCGCCCATCCCGGCTTCCATGATCTGCGCGGCTTCGGCCGAAACCGGATCCAGGAGAGTCCCGCAAGAATCGAGCGCGACATCGCCTATCAGATCGGTGCGCTCCAGGCCTGCGCCGCCCTGGCCGGCGCCCGCGTCACCCACGTCAAGGCGCACGGGGCGCTCGCCAACCTCTCGAACGAGGATGCGGCGATCGCCGAAGCGCTGGCCCGTGCCGTGGCCGGTGTCGATCCCGATCTCGCCCTGGTCGTGATGCCGGGGCTTCCCGCCGAGCGGGCCGGCGAGCGCATCGGCCTGCGCCTCGTGCGGGAAATCTACGCCGACCGCGCCTATGCCGAGGACGGCACGCTCGCCCCCCGCGCCTCGCCCGGTGCGGTGATCCACGATGCGAGTGAGGCCGCCGCGCGCGTCGCCCGCATGGTCGGGGAGGGCGCCGTGTTCACGCTCGGCGGGCGGCGCGTTCCGGTCGCGATCGACACGGTCTGCGTCCACGGCGACAACCCGGAGGCGCTCGCCATGGCACGCGCGGTCCGGGCCGAGCTTGAGCGGGCGGGCTTTAGCCTGCGCCCCTTCGCCGAACCCTCTGCGACGTCCTGAGGGACGAATCCGTTACGGCGACGTTTCAGGGATCGAATTCAGCCCGCTCACGGTTTCTTGAGCTCAGGTGCCTCCGGGCGCTGGTCCATGCGCTGGCCCGTGACGACGATCGCCCGGATAGACGGCGGCTCGTCGTGCGGAGCGCGCGCGGACCCTTGTGAGCGAGACCGAGGCCCGCATCGCGACGCGATCCGTCGGGCCTTCGGATGAAGCGTGGCGTGAGAGGAAGCCCGGCCTGACATGAAGCGTATATCCACCGGTGAGGGCTTCATCGTGCCGCCGCGCCCGGCGCGTGTTTCCGCGGCCGAGACGCCGAAAGGTCCGCTCGCCTCCTCCCTCGTCGTGTTTGCCATCATCGTGGCGGGCCTCTTCTTCGCGCGCGAGGTGCTGATCCCCATCGCGATCGCGGTGCTGCTGTCTTTCGTGCTCGGCCCGCTGGTGAACTTCCTGCGCCGGCTGAAGCTGGGGCGGGCCTTCGCGGTGCTGGTCTCGGTGCTGCTCGCCGCCGGGATCATCGCTGCGGTGACCACCGTCATCGGCGTGCAGGTCGCCGAACTCGCGCAGGACGTGCCGCGCTACCAGCGCACCGTCGAGCGCAAGATCGAGGGGCTGCGGGCCGGCACGCTCGGCCAGACGATGGACTACATCGCCAACATCAACCGGGCGATCCACCAGAGCGGCGAGGAGAGCAAGGAATCGGCCGAGAAGGCCAAGCAGCAGGCCGCCCGCGACAGTAACCGCAAGGCCGAGCCGGAGCCGCCGAAGCCGCTCCTGGTCCAGGTGGAGGAGCGCCGCCCGGGCCCGCTCGAACTCGCCACCACCGTGCTGGCGCCGGTGGCGCAGCCGCTTGCCACCGCCGGCATCGTCTTCGTCGTGCTCCTGTTCATCCTGATGCAGCGGGAGGATCTGCGCGACCGCCTGATCCGGCTCGCCGGTTCGAGCGACCTCCACCGCACGACCGTGGCGATGGACGACGCGGCCCGGCGGCTCTCGCGCTACTTCCTGGGCCAGCTCGCCCTCAACTCCGCCTTCGGCGTCGTCATCGGCGTCGGGCTCTGGATCATCGGCGTGCCGAGCCCCGTGCTGTGGGGCATCTTCGCCCTCGTTATGCGCTTCGTGCCCTATATCGGCGCCTTCCTCTCGGCGGTCCTGCCGATCGCGCTCGCGGCGGCGGTCGATCCGGGCTGGAGCATGGTGCTGTCGACCTTCCTGCTCTTCGCCCTCGTCGAGCCCATCGTCGGGCAGATCATCGAGCCGCTGGTCTACGGACACTCGACGGGCGTCTCGCCGTTCTCGGTGCTGGTCTCGGCCCTGTTCTGGACCTGGCTCTGGGGACCGGTGGGCCTCCTGCTCTCGACGCCGCTCACCGTCTGCCTCGTCGTGCTCGGGCGCCACGTCGATCGGCTCGAATTCCTCGACGTGCTGTTCAGCAACCGCCCGGCGCTGACGCCGATCGAGAACTTCTACCAGCGCATGCTCGCCGACGACCCGGAGGAGGCGCAGGAACATGCCGACCTGATCCTGCGCGAATGCTCGCTCTCGGCCTATTACGACGACGTCGTGCTGAAGGGTCTCGAACTCGCCTCCCGCGACGCCGCCCGCGGCGTGCTGACGCCGAGCCAGAAGGACGAGATCCGCGCCTCGATCACGGCTTTGGTGGAGGATCTGGAGGACCGCGAGGATGCCGTGCCCGATCCGGCCTCCAAACCCACCCGCCTCTTCGACGGGGCCGGCGCTGCTGGCGACGGGGAGAGCGCCTGCAAGAACGAGCCGATCCCCGACCCCGACGAGTTGCCCGCCGCGTGGCAGGCCGACGGTGCGGTGCTTCTCGTCTCCGGCCGCGGCTTCCTCGACGGGGCGGCGACCGCCATTGCCGACCAGCTCCTGCGCAAGCGCGGCTTCGGCACCCGGCAGGTGCCCTTCGCCGAGGTCGCCCGGGTGCGCATCGCCGAGTGGCAGCCGGGTCCGGCTCAAGCGGTCTGCGTGATCTCGCTGGCGCTGTCCGGCGAGCCGACCCATCTGCGCCGCCTCGTCTCGCGGCTGCGCCAGAAGATCGACACCGTGCCGATCGTCGCCGGGCTGTGGCGCCTCGACGAGCCGATGCTCGCCGACGACGCGGTGCGAGCCAAGATCGGCGCGGACGACCACGTCACCTCCTTGCGCGACCTGATCGAGACGATCCTCGCCCTTGCCCGCAACGAGGGCGGCCCGGACTGGTCCGAGCGGAGCGATGCGGCCACGCCCCCGCGGCAGGCCCTGCCCGAGCCGGCTTGACGGGACGGCTTGAGGGCGGCTTCGTCTCAGCCCGTCAATGGGAGGCTGCCCCTCGATGAGCGTCGTCGATCTCGCCCAGTTCATGGAAGACCTCGCCACCCAGTCCGGAGCGGCAATCCTGCCGTTCTTCCGGGCGCATTTCGGCCTGGACGACAAGTCCCACGGGACGGGCCACGCCTTCGACCCGGTCACTGAGGCGGACCGCGCGGCGGAAGCGGTGATGCGGCGGATGATCAACGACCGGCTGCCGAACCACGGCATCCTCGGCGAGGAATTTGGCTCGGAGCGGGCGGATGCGGAATGCGTCTGGGTGCTCGACCCGATCGACGGCACACGCGCCTTCATCAGCGGCCTGCCGACCTGGGGCACGCTGATCGGGCTGACCCATCACGGCGCGGCGGTGCGTGGCCTGATGCACCAGCCCTATCTCGGCGAGCGCTTCCTCGGCGACGGCAAGACCGCGAGCGTGCGCTCCGCGACGGGCGAACGCCCCCTCCACACCCGCCGCAACGAGGCGCTCGGCAACGCCATCCTCGCCACCACCGACCCGCGCCTGTTCGCGGAAGGGGAGGAGGCCGAGCGCTTCCGGACGATCGAGGGGCAGGCGAAGATGTCCCGCTACGGCACCGACTGCTACGCCTATTGCATGCTCGCCGCCGGCCAGATCGACCTCGTGGTCGAGGCGGGGCTGAAGCCCTACGACATCGTCGCGCTGATCCCCATCGTCGAGGGCGCGGGCGGCGTCGTCACGAGCTGGGACGGCGGCCCGGCCACCGGCGGCGGCCGGATCGTGGCCGCCGGAGACCGCCGGCTGCACGACGCCGCGCTGAAGGTGCTCAACCCTTAGGGCCCCGCCCCAGAGGGAAGGACGCCGCGTTATCATCGCACGACGCGGACGAGCCGCCCCGATCGCAACGGCGAACGGGAACGGCTCGCATTTGTCCTTGTCATGATCCTTGTCATGCCCGCCCATCGCCGAGGACGTCGGTCCGCCCCGGCGATGGGCGACCGGCTCAGGCGAAGATCAGATCCTTCACCTGTCCGGCCAGCGCGGTATCCCACGACCAGTTGGACTGGCCGACCAGATCGCTGGTGCGCAGCACATCCAGCGGAACCGCGCCCTGGCCCTCGGCCACGAGCTTGTCGTTCTTGATCAGGCGCATGTAGCCGGCCTCGTCCACGCTGGCCTGCCACTTCGCCATCTCACCCTCGACGATGGTGTCCGCCGCCGTGATCCGGTGTTTCGTGGCGCCCGTGAGGATCTCGAAGGCCATGTCGTCACCGTTGCCGACCTGACCGAGCCAGATGTTGTTGCTGTCCCGCCCGTTACCGGTATCGAACACGCGCTGATAGTTTCCGTGGGCGAGATCGTCGAAGCGGACTTCGGCGAACATCTTGAAGGCGCCGTCGATCTCCGGGATGCCCTTGAACGGCGTGATCGTCAGGTCGCTCACCTCGCCGACGAGCGGCTTGTCCCATGTCCAGTTGGACTTGCCGACGAACTCGTTGGTCCGCGCGACGTCCTTCGGGACGATGCCCTGTCCCTCGGCCAGGAGTACGCCGTCCTTGAACAGGCGCATCCAACCGGTCTCGTTGACGCTGGTCGTCCAGGTCGCTTCCTGGCCTTCGACGATCGCGCCCTTGGCCACGATGTTGGCGGAGTTGGTGCCGTTCAGGATCATGAACTGCATGTCGCTGGAGGTGCCGATCTGGCCGAGAAAGACGTTCTCGGCGCCAGCACCGTTGCCGATGTCGTAGACGCGCTGCCATGCGCCGGCATCGAGATCATCGAACCGGACCGTCGCACTGGCGGTGAAGGCGCCGTGGATGTCGGGCAGGTCGTCCTTGAAGGTCAGGTCGTAGATGCTGCCCTTCAGCGCGGCGTCCTGCGCCCAGTTGGATTGGCCCACGAGATCCTTCGCGCGCGTCAGGTCGCGGGGCACCCCCCCCTGACCCTCGGCGACGAGTACACCGTCCTTGTACAGCGACATCCATCCGCGCTCGTCGACACCGGCGGTCCAGCGCGCCTCGACGCCCTGGGTGATGCCGTCCCTGGCGGTGATGCTATGCTTGATCGCGCCGTCGAGGATCTCGAAGGCCATGTCCCGGCCGTTGCCGACCTGACCGAGCCAGATGTTGTCGCTGTCCGGACCGTTGCCGGTATCGAAGACGCGCTGGAAATGGCCGCCGGCGAGGTCGTCGAACCGCACCCGCGCGGTGACGCTGAACGCGCCGTCGATCTCGGGGATGTCGGGGCGGTAGGCGTCGTCCGCGGCGGCGTTCAGGGCCATCTCGTAGGGCGCCTTGCCGGCCTGTACGGGCCCGAAGCGCTGTTGCAGATGGGCGAGGAGGCCCGGCATGCCGAGCACGGTGTCGTCGAAGTTCAGCGTCTCGATCGAGGTCAGCGTGTCGATGCTGCCGGAGCCGAGGTGCTTGATGGCGAGTGAGCCGGTGGCGCCGTAGAGCGCGACGTAGTCCTGGCTCCGGCCGGTCAACACGGCCCTGTCGATGCCCTCGCCCCCTTCCAGCGTGTCGCCCCCATTTCCGCCGATAAGCGTATCGTCGCCCGCGCCCCCGTCCAGCGCGTCGTTCCCGTCCCCGCCGATGAGCGTGTCGTTGCCCACGCCGCCGTCCAGCGCGTCGTTCCCGTCCCCGCCGATGAGCGTGTCGTTGCCCACGCCGCCGAAGAGCTTGTCGTCGCCCCAGCCGCCGTCGATCCAGTCGTCACCGCCATAGGCGAAGAAGGTGTCAGCCCGGTTGCCGAGCCACATCTTGTCGGCCCGCTCGGTCGAGATCGGCATCCCCTTGTCCTGAAGCATCGCCAGGTCGAGGTCCGAGATGTAGGACCGCTGGCCCCAGCCGAGATAGGGGTCCATGAGATCCTCGGATCCCCACACATGCGCCCGGGCCCCATCGAGCACGACCGGGCCGCCGAGAACCGTCCGCGTGTTCTCACCATTGAAGAGGAGCAGCCCGTTGGCTCCGACCGTGGCAGGGAATTCGAGGAAGCCCAGCCCGTGGCCGATCTCGTGCTGGAAAATGGTGAAGGCATCGAACCTGTTGCCGGGCGCGGCCGCAACACCTGTCGGATCGTAGAACCAATCGCGGAACGTATGCTCACCGAGCGTGAGGTTGGCGTCCTGCACGCCGCCGTTCGGGTCATACCCCTCGCGGGCCTTCAGGATGGGGGTGTTTTCCCACCATCTCCCGTTCCAGGTCCATTGAGGGCCGCCGTTGGCGAGGGCGCCGCCGACATTGCCGATCCCGATCGCGATATCGAACGTGCTCTCGACTTGGATGTACTTGCCCCAAGCGTCGGCAGCCGCCTGTGCCGTCGCGAGGATCAGACCAGCCTGCCACCCGGCCAACCCCATCGAGTATTCATTGGCCCAGGTGACCGAGATTTTCGCCATATTTTCATCCTCCGAGCCATCCGCGCTGCTTCCGGATCGCTTCGCTGTTCCGCCGCCGTCGGGCAACTCTAAGTCGGCTTGTGACAGGCCGGCTCCGAGGTTGACCAACAAGAAGCTGGATGAATCGCAATCTAGTATGAAGATGCTCCTAAGCGATTGACCTACAAATTCGGATTTTAACTGAATTATTCGCCTATCATCACATGAGAAATCATGTAGATCCCAAATTTATATTTGAATAACCTGATGGCTTGACGGCAATATGGAACAGAGTTCGCTTCGACAGGCTGCGGACCTGGGACGTGCGAGGAGCGAAATAGAAAATCCGAAATCGAACCAGCCGTCGGGCATTACTATGGGATGCAGGGCCGACGCAGTCCGGACATTGAACGCGCCGAGAGGGCGGGCGGCAGATTCCGATCGAGAACGCTTCAGACCTGCGAATCCGACGTGACCGGATCGCATCCCGGCGAACCGGATGACGAGGTCTTTACGCGCGCGCGGCGCAACCGGCGGCCCGGTCGACCTGGTTTCCGCTCGATCGAAGCGGAAACCGATCCACAAGCCCGCGCGGTGCTCCGGGAAAACACGTTTAACGCCAGCGAAGTGCAAACCAGCCTGCATTCGCGCAGGTTGCGACCACGCCGTCGGACGTGGCCGGCCGCCAACGCCGCGGGCGGACGGCGCCCGCGAAGCCCGATCCGCTCAGCCGGCGACGGTGGCGTGAGGAGCGGCTTCGCCGGCGGCCGAATGGACGAGATGGCCGGGAATGAACGCGTCGAAGGCCGCCCAGAAATCGGCGCGGACCGCGTCGCACTCGGTCAGGATCTCGTGGCGGGCGCCCGGCAGCACGATCAGGTGCCCGGTCTTGAGCCGGGCGGCGAAGCGCTCGACCGCCGGCGTGCTGCAGACCGGGTCGGCGCCCGCCGCGACGATCAGGCAGGGCGTGCGGATCCGCCGGATCAGCGCCGGGTCCGCCAGCCGGCGCATCGCCCGGAAGGCGGCGGCGAGCCAGGCGATGGTCGGATCGCCGACCGCACCGGCCCCGACCGCGCGGGCGGCCTCGGCGTTGCGGGCGTAGCGCACCGGATCGGTCGAGAGGCGGTTGCCGGCGAACGGCTTCGTGGCGATCGAGACGGCCGTGCCGAAGGGGATGTAGCAACGCCCGAGCCCAAGCCGCTGCAGGCCCCGCGCCAGCAGCGAGGCGCCCGCCGGCCAGCGCACCATGCGGATCGCCAGCATCGGGGCGACGGTGACGAGCCGCCGGAACGGCAGCCGGCCCTCCGCCGCGAGTGTCAGCGCCACCGCCCCGCCCATGGAATGAGCGAGCCCGAAATGCGGTTCGGGCATCATCGGCACGAGCACGGTCTCGGTGATCGCCTTCAGGTCGAGGCGGTAATCATCGAAGTGGCGGACATGGCCCTTGTGGGCGTCGCGGACCTGACGGCCGGAATCGCCCTGGCCGCGCCAGTCGAAGGCGACCACGCAGAAGCCGCGGGCACGCAGGTCGCTGATCGTCTCGAAATACTTCTCGATGAACTCGGCCCGGCCCTGAAGCAGGCAGACCGTGCCCTTCACGCCCCGCGTCGTCGGCTGCCACGTCGCGGCCCGCAAGGAGACGCCGTCGGCGGTCTCGACCGGCACGAGGCGGGCGCCGGGCGGCACCGGATTACCGGGGGTGGGACGCAGGGTCAGCACGATGGGCGCGCCTCGAAAAAATTTTTGCTCAAGCTCACGCGAAATCCCCGCAAACAGACCCTTGCACGGTTTTTGGAGCCCACCAATATCATCGATGCGCCGGCCGAGACGGCGGCGCGACGGTCCGGCCCACGGGCGGACCCGAATACATCGAGCATGTTGCTTCTTCTGGAGGATATGTGATGCGTCAGTTCGATCTTGCCCCCTGTACCGTTCCACCGTCGGTTTCGACCGCCTGTTCTCGGCCCTCGACGGTTTCGTGAGCACCGAGGCGGCACCGACCTATCCGCCCTACAACATCGAGCGCACCGGTGAGAACGTCTACCGCGTCACCGTCGCGGTCGCCGGCTTTACCGAGGCCGACCTGTCGATCGAGGTGAAGGAGAACGCCCTCACCATCAAGGGTGAGCGCAAGCCTGCCGAGGGCAAGTCCGCCGAGGTTCTCTACCAGGGCATCGCCGCCCGCGCCTTCGAGCGCCGCTTCCAGCTCGCCGACCACGTTCAGGTGACCGGCGCCGTACTCGAGAACGGCCTCCTCCATGTCGATCTCGTCCGCGAGGTCCCGGAGGCGAAGAAGCCGCGCCGCATTGAGATCGCCAGCCGGCCGTCGAGCCAGCCGGTGATCGAGGGCTCGGTCCAGCAGGCCGCGTAACCGTTCAGCCGCAAGGCTGACCCCGCAGGGGAGCGCCCCGGCCGTCGAGGCCGGGGCGTTTTCACATCTCTGGGTCAGAAATCCCCGAACCGGTCGCCGGGACCGGGCTCGTAGCAGGTGTACCCGACGAAGCAGCCGGGATTGTCGCGGGTCGTCACAAAGGCACGCCGACCGATCTCGGTCGCCTCGCAGAACGAGCGGTCGCGCACGAACCGGTCGAAGGTCGGCCCGCCGGTGCCGAGCACCGCCGCGCCCTGCTGCGTGACCACGGCGCGGGCCTGGGCGCAGGTGAGGTTCGTGGTGGAGGGGCGCTGCGCCAGAGCAGGCCCGATGCCGGCGAGCAGAGCTACGCAAACCAGGGCGCATCGCATCGAAGAGGTCCGGCGAGAGGAAATCCGATTCCTCAACCGTGCCCGTCACGGATGTATCCCGTCGAGCTCCGGCAGCAGCACCACGCTTTCCTGCTCGTTCGGATCGGTGCGGGCGATGAGCGCCGTGCAGGGCTCGGTCGGGCTCGGATTGTAGGGCAGGTGCGGCATGCCGGCCGGAATGTAGAAGTACTCGCCGGGCCGCAGCTCGGTGTGGTGCTCCAGCCGCTCGCCCCACCATGTGCAGGAGGTGCCGGCGAGCGCGTAGATCGCGGTCTCGTGGCCCTCGTGCTTATGGGCCTTGGCACGCGCTCCGGGTGGGATCGTCACCATTTGCAGGTGAAGGCCCGTCGCCCCCGCCGATTCCGCCGAGATGCCGGGCGCGTAGGACAATCCTTGCTTGCCGATGAAGGCCTTGCCGGGCCGCACCACCCGGCAGAGCGCCGCGCCCGTGCCGGTCATGGCGCTACATGTCCCCGAACGCGAACTGCCCCTGGGGGGCGGCCGGCCGCTTTGCCGCGCGCGGCGTCTCCTTGCGAACCGAGGGCTTCGGACGGGGTTTGGGGTCGGCGCGCATCCGTGCCTTCGCCTTGTCGCGCGCCACCGCCTCGGGGGCGTGGGGATCGTCGTCGAGCCACTTGCCGCGCTTGATCACCTCGTTGACCCGGCCCTGGTTCACCCCGACCTTGAAGGCGATCTCCTGCTGCGTCATGCCGGTGGAGGCGTGCAGTTCCAGGATCGCGCGGGCGAGATCGGGCGTCATCTTCTGGCCGGTGAGGCGCCGGGCCGGGCGGATGGTGCGGGTCTGGCGGTCACGCTCGCGCAGGCGCTCCAGTAGGGCGAGCGCCATGTGCATGCCGTGCTCGCGCAGAGCCTCCTCGAATTCCTTCAGCGTCGCCATGGCCGGCTCCTCGTCCGGGAACGGACGTTCTCGCGGAGAGAACGCTCCGCCCATGCCCCAGGTTGCGGATCAGGAGACGCGCGCATGAGCAACGGGGCAAGCGGACGGACGCTCTCGTCCACCACAAAACGTCAGGTCCGACCCGATGCCGCACCGGGCCGGCATGTTGGCAGAGCGTGAGCCGGTCGGTTACACCGCGCACCATCCAATCGTGCGGGAAATGCCAGCCATGATCAGCCCCGTCCTTCCCGTCTCCCGCGCCGAGGCGGTGCCGGGCGCGCCCGGCCTTGTCGAGGCGCTGGAAAGCGGCTCGGTCCTCGTCTTCCGCGACCTCGACTTCCCCTTCGACGCCTTCGAGCAGCGTTTCGTCGAGCGCCCCTTCGCCGACGGCAAGGCCAAGAACGTCGCGATCCGCAACGAGACGGCCGAACTGCGAGGCGGAGCCGGCAGCGCGGAGGAGCAGGCGCGCCTGCGCGACCTCCTGGTGCGCTACCGCCGCTTCGCGGAAAATCTGATCGACACCTATCTCCCGGCCTACCGCGAAAAGGTCTCGCTCGCGGGCACCTCCTACCGGCCGTTCGACGTCGACAAGCGCAAGCTGAGCTGGCGGCGCGACGACACGCGCATGCATGTCGATGCCTTCCCCTCCAACCCGATCGGCGAGCGGCGCATCCTGCGCATCTTCCGCAACATCAACGCCGAGGGGCAGCCGCGGCTGTGGCGGGTCGGCGAGGATTTCGGCTCGATGGCCGAGAAATTCCTGCCGAAGCTCCCGGGCTATTCCGGCCTCTCGGCGAGCGTGCTGGCCGCGCTCAAGATCACCAAGGCCAAGCGCTCGGAATACGATCACCTGATGCTGCACCTCCACGACGCCCTGAAGCGCGACCTGGATTATCAGGCCAACGCGCCCCAGGCGGATGTGCGCTTCCAGCCCGGCGAGACCTGGGTGACCTTCTCCGACCTCGTGATGCACGGCGCCATGGGCGGGCGCTACATGCTGGAGCAGACCGCCTACATCGCGGTCGCCGACCAAGCCGACCCCGAGAAGAGCCCGCAGCGGATCCTGGCAAAGAAGCTCGGGCGGCCGCTGAAGCATTGAGGGGTCACGCGGGCTCCCCCGACCCTTCCGTGAATTCGCGCCACAGCAGGATCAAAGCGGCCATCACCGCCGGGCCGACGAACAGTCCGAGCAGGCCGAAGGTCTCGACGCCGCCGAGGATGCCAAGCAGCACCCACAAGAAGGGCAGGCGGGTGGTGCCGCCGATCAGCGCCGGGCGCACGAAATGGTCGGCGACGAAGGTGACGACGAAGCCCGCCGCCACCACGATCGCGGCGGGGACGACCGCCCCGCCCGCCAGCAGCAGCACGGCGGCGAGGCCGAAAGCCAGCGGCGCACCGAAGGGGATCATCGCGGCCACCGCAGTGAGCGCTCCGAACAGCACCGGGTGCGGCACGCCGGCAAAGGCGTAGACGATCCCAAGCAGGAAGCCCTCGCCGATCCCGACGAGAACGAGCCCGTCCACCGTGCCATGGACGGAGGCCACCATCTGGCGCGCCACCCGCTCGCCGCGCGGCCCGAACAGGCGATGGCTCGCCCGCAGCGACTGCGCGATCACCGTATCGCCCTCGCGAAACAGGAAGAACAGCGCCAGCAGGCAGAACCCGAACAGCACCGCCCGGTGCACCAAACCCGCCCCGAGGCTGCGGGTGAGGTCCCGGTTCGAGGTCGTGTTGAGCCGCTCGCTCAGTTCGTGCGCCAGTCCCGCATGGGCGAGGTGGGCGTTCCACCAATCGGTGACGGCGGCAGCCCCATAGGGCAGGCGGGCGACGAAATCCGGCACAGGGATGCCGTTGCGCTCGGCCTCGCGGGCATAGGCCAGGAGGTCGTGCGCCTCGCGGCCCGCCTCGACCGCCAGCACGGCGATGGGCAGTAGCAGAACCAGAGCGACGAGGCCGGTGAAGACGGCAGGCCACAGGATGTTGTGCCGCCCCGGCGGGAAGCGGCGGTGCGCGCGGACGAAGAGCGGCCAGAGGGCGATGGCGAGCACCACCGCCCACACCAGCGCCCTCAGGAAGCCGGACAGGATGTAGAGGCCGAGCGCCAGCAGCGCCGCGACGAGGAGAGCGCGCAGCACCCTCTGGCTGCGGGCGAGCTCAGGTTCCGTCCGATCCGTGCCGCCCATCGCCGCCTCACTCCGTTCCGCCGATGTGTCGGCGCGAGCGACCTATGGCGGGCACAGCGGCAATCCAGAGGCGGCTTCAGGCCGCGGCACGGTCACGCCCCGGGCCTTGGCGCGACAGAGGGAGCGGTCGGCCCTCTCGATGGCGGCGGAAACGTCCGTCTCGCCCGGCTCGACCACGGCGATGCCGAGGCTGATGGTCCAGGCCGGAAGGTCGTCCACACGAGCGACCGCGCAATGTATTTCTTCGGCGAGCCAGCGCGCCTCGGCCGGGCTTCGTTCGGATACGAGCAGCACGAACTCGTCGCCGCAAAGTCGGATGAGGCAGGCCTCCGAGCCCATGTTCACGATGCCGGGCGGCATCTTATCTGCTCCCACCGAGACTGGTTGCCTCGCCTTGTCCAACGCGCACGCAAACCGGCAAAGGACCCGGCGAGAATTGGAACGAACTACGAACAAAGGCTTGACCTGTTCGCCGCCCAGACGCACTGTTCATGGAACGTTCCGGACTGATTCGCTGCCCCGGCGCAGCCCGCAAGGCAGGAGGCTTCCATGATCGAGATCGGCTTCGACGACGACGGGCTCGACCGGCCGGCACCTGCGGCGCGGCAGCCGTCCCCGGACCGCGACTGGCGCATTCTCGAGGAAGGCCTCGAGCACCCGGCAAGCGGCTATTTCATTGCCCGTGAGGAGATCGCCAGCCGCCGCGGCGACGGGCTGTGGACTTGGCCGATGCAGCTTGCGGAAAAGGCGTGGTGTGCGCCGCTGGGCTTCCGGCGGGTCTTCCTGGCCGCCCTCGATCGCTACGGTGTGGCGGCCGACGCGGATCTCGCCCGCTCCTTCGCACTCGGCTTCGGCATTCAGGATGCGGGGCAGCGGCACAACGACCAGTTTGTAGCGCTCGGCGAATTGGTGCGCCCGCGCACGGCGGAGCGCAAGCGGACGGCGCCGGCGGAGGGCCGCCGCATCGGTCGCGAGCGTCCGCGGCAGGGGGCGGACACCCGTGCGCCGGCGCTCGACCTCAGCCGCTCGGCCGGCTGAGAGCCAGGGCAGGAGGCGGGCCGGCCGCAACGCCCGAGGTTGCCCGTGCTCCATCGCTTCGTGTAAGGGGTCGCGATCTTTTCATAAGCGCCATCGGGAACCGGCGGCGAAGCGGGGCCGCAGACCGGCTCGGGCGTCTTGGGGGCGTGCCGTGCGAGGGGTTGGCGACGCCGGATATGAAGAATCAAGAAAGCGGCCAGCCCTAATGTCGAACGAGACCGCCACCTTCGACCGCGTCGCGGACATCATTGCCGAGACGGCGGATATCCCGCGTGACAAGATCACGCCCGAGAGCCACGCCATCGACGATCTCGGCATCGATTCGCTCGCCTTCCTCGACATCGCCTTCGCGGTCGACAAAGCCTTTGGCATCAAGCTGCCGCTGGAGCGCTGGACCCAGGAAGTCAACGAGGGCAAGGTTCCGGCCGAGCAGTACTTCGTGCTGAAGAACCTCTGCGCACGCATCGACGCTCTGGTCGCCGAGAAGGCCGCCAAGGCCTGATCCGTCGGGCTTCAGGGATTCACGCGCGATGCGGCTCGAATATTTCGAGATGATCGACTCCGTGGTGCGGCTCGACCGCGCCGCCGGCCGCATCGAGGCGCGGGCGCTCGTGCCCGAGGCGAGCCCGGTCTTCGAGGGACATTTCCCCGGCCACCCGCTGGTGCCGGGCGTCCTGCTCACCGAGACCATGGCACAGGCCTCCGGCTACCTCGTGCTGGCCCATCTCGACTTCGCGCAGATGCCGTTCCTCATGGCCGTGGACAAGGCGCGCTTCCGCTCCTTCGTCGGTCCGGGGGCCGCCCTTGAGATCACGGCGACCCTGGAGCACGACGGCTCGGGCTATGCGGTGACGAAGGCCGCGATCCGCCACGAGGGCAAGGCGTTGTGCGATGCGGAGCTGCGATTCCGCACCATGCCGTTTCCGGCCGGCCTCGACGCGCCGATGCGCGAACGCGCCCGGAAGATCGGCCTTCTGGATGGAGCCCAGCCGTGAGCCGTCCGCAGGCCCGTGACGTCGTCATCACCGGGATCGGCCTCGTCTCTTGCGCGGGCGAGGGGATCGAGACGCACCTGAACGCCTTCGCCTCGCATGCGCCGCCGCGCACGGATGCGGAGACGTTCGCGCCCTATCCGGTGCACCCGGTGGCACCGGTGAGCCTCGACGCGCAGATCCCGAAGAAGTCGGATCAGCGGCAGATGGAGGCGTGGCAGCGGCTCGGCGTCTACGCCGCCGGCCTCGCGCTCGATTCGGCCGGGGTGAAGGAGGATGCGGGCTTCAAGTCGGCGCTGCCGCTCGTGGTGGCGGCGGGCGGTGGCGAACGCGACTACGCCGTCGACGGCGCGATCCTCACCGGCCTGCGCGGCACCAACGATCCCGGCGCTTTCCTCAACGAGCGGCTCCTCAACGACCTCCGGCCGACCCTGTTCCTGGCCCAGCTCTCGAACCTGCTCGCGGGCAATATCAGCATCGTCCACGGTGTCACCGGCGCCTCGCGCACCTTCATGGGCGAGGAGTCGAGCGGCGTCGATGCCCTGCGCATCGGTCATGCCCGCATCGCCTCGGGCCAGGTCGACACCATGATGGTGGGCGGCTCCTACAACGCCGAGCGGCCCGACGTGATGGTCGTCCACGAGATGGGCGGCTACCTTCTCAAGACCGCCTACCGGCCGGTCTTCGAGCGGGGGGCCGAGGGCACGGGCGGCTTCGTGCTCGGCAGCGCCGCCGCCTTCCTTGTGCTGGAAGCAGCCGAACACGCCGCCGCCCGCGGTGCGAAGGCCCTGGCCCGGCTGATGCCGGTAGCCAACGACCGGGTGGCCCGCGCGCCGGGCAGCGTGTCCGCGAGCCTGACCCGCCTCATCGGCGAGGCCGGGATCGAG
This sequence comes from Methylorubrum sp. GM97, assembly GCF_024347855.1. NCBI lineage: Bacteria > Pseudomonadati > Pseudomonadota > Alphaproteobacteria > Hyphomicrobiales > Methylobacteriaceae > Methylorubrum > Methylorubrum sp. GM97. The sequence continues at coordinate 5,084,515 of NZ_AP025942.1, read as the reverse complement.
CGGCCGGACGTGGTGCTCTCGGGCGCCACCGGTCTGGCCGACCTCGCGGCGGAGGAGATCGCCGGACTCGACGCGGCGCTGCCGGGCGCGCGCATCCGCGCCACGGGCGATATGATCGGCCATCCGATGGAGGTCGCGGCCCCGTTCGGGGCGGCCTTGGCCGCCGCACTCTGCGCCGCAGGATCGGCCGCGGAGGTCGCGGTCACCTCGGTCGGCCACCGCCGCGGCGAGGGCGTGATCCGCGTCGTGAGGATCTAGCGCATCATCCCGAGGGCTGCCGGCTTTCGGGACGATGGCGATGCGAGAACGAGTGCCCGCCGCTTCGGAGACCGCCACCGCGGCGGTCCGGATGCGTGCCGGCCGAAACCATGGTCTGAGGCCCCGATGCCAGAACCGCGCTCCTCCTCCACCCACGATGCCCTGGGACGCCCGCTCGTCGCGGTGACGGGCCTCGGCATCGTCACCTCGCTCGGCCGCGGCGCCACCGAGAACTGGGACGCGCTGACGACCGGACGCTCCGGCATCCGCGCCATCAGCCGCTTCCCCACCGAGGGCCTGCGCACCCGCATCGCCGGCACCGTCGATTTCCTCGACACCGACCCCCTGGTGGCCCCGCTCCTGTCCGAGCGCTTCGCCATGGTGGCGGCCGAGGAGGCGGTGACGCAATCCGGCATCGGCGCGGGCTTTCCGGGCGGGCTGTTCGTGGCGGTGCCGCCGGTCGAGATGGAATGGCCGCAGCGGCAGGCTCTGGCGGAGGCCGCGGGCGAACCGGATGCTGTGACCTATGCCGGCCTCCAGCGCGCCGCCGCGTCCCGCCGTTTTGACGCGTGGCACGACCTGTTCATCTTCGGCACGGTGGCCGACCGGCTCGCCGACCGGTTCGGCACCCGCGGTTCGCCGATCTCGCTGTCGACGGCCTGCTCGTCGGGCGCCACCGCGATCCAGCTCGGCGTCGAGGCCATCCGCCGGGGCGAGATGGACGCCGCGCTCTGCATCGGCACCGACGGCTCGGTGAATCCCGAATCGCTGATCCGCTTCTCGCTGCTCTCGGCGCTCTCGACGCAGAACGATCCGCCGGAGGGCGCCTCGAAGCCGTTCTCGAAGAACCGTGACGGCTTCGTCATGGGCGAGGGCGCCGCCGCCCTGGTGCTGGAGAGTGCCGAGTCGGCGCGAGCGCGCGGCGCGAAAATCCTCGGCTACGTCCTCGGCTGCGGCGAGAAGGGCGATGGCTTCCACCGGACCCGCTCCAGCCCCGACGGGGCGCCGGTCATCGCGGCGATGCGCGCGGCCCTCGACGACGCCGGCGTCACGCCCGAGGCCATCGATCACGTCAACGCCCACGGCACCTCGACGCCGGAGAACGACAAGATGGAGGCGCTCGGCTGCTCGGCGGTGTTCGGCGAGCGGGTGGCCCGCCTGCCGATCTCCTCCAACAAGTCGATGATCGGCCACACGCTCACCGCGGCCGGCGCGATCGAGGCGGTGGTGTCGCTGCTGACGATCCAGAAGGGGCGCATCCCGCCGACCATCAACTACGCGGTGCCCGATCCGGCGCTGCTCCTCGACGTGGTCGGGACCGCCCGCGACACCCGCGTCTCGCGGATCCTCTCGAATTCCTTCGGCTTCGGCGGGCAGAACACCTGCCTCGTCCTGGGAGACGAGCCGGCATGAGTGCGGACATGAGCGACGAAAGAAAATCCGTCCTCGTCGTCGGCGGCGCCTCCGGTCTCGGTGCGGCCACCGTCCGCGCCCTGGCGGCCGCCGGCCACACCGTCACCTTCACCTACCGCTCCTCGCCGGAGCGGGCGCAGGCGCTCGCCGACGAACTCGTGCCGATGCACGGCGAAGGTAGCGTCACCGCCCGCGCCCTCGACCTGTCGGACCGCGACGCGGTGGAGGCGTTCTGCGAGTGGGCCGAGGGCCAGGGCTTCTACGGCTACGTCCACAATGCCGGCCAGTCGGCGGACGCCCTGGCGGCCATGCTCGACCGTGAGCGGGCCGAGGCGGCGATGCAGGTGAACTTCTGGTCGATGACCCGGATCGCCAAGGCGCTGGTGCGTGGGATGATCCGAGCGCGCGCCGGCCGCATCGTCGCCATCGGATCGGTGGCCGCGCTTCAGGCCAATGCCGGCAATGCCGCCTACGCGGCGACCAAGGGCGCCCTGATCGCCTATTGCCGCACGCTGGCGATCGAGTCGGCCAAGCGCGGCGTCACCGTCAACGTCATCGCGCCCGGCTTCATCGATACCGAGATGCTGGCGGCCTATGCTAGCCATCGCGAGGGGATCGAGCGCCAGATCCCGCTCGGACGTTTCGCCAAGCCGGAAGAGGTCGCGGCGATGGCCGCCTTCCTGATCGGGGAGGGCGGGGCCTACATCACCGGCGCCGTGCTGCCCGTCGATGGCGGGTTGACCGCGATGATGGGCATCCACCGCACCTGAACCGGCCCGCGATGTCTCGCTCCCTGCCCCGCCTCGCCTTTGCCCTGCTGCTCGCAGGCGGTGGTTCAGCCTGGGGCGCCGAGCCTTTCCGTGTCGAGGGCCTGCCGCGGGACGACAGCCTGACGATCCGCGAGACGCCGGATGCGGGTGCGCCGGCCCTCGGACAGATCCCGGTCGGGCGCCGGGTGCTCGGCTTCGGCTGCACCAACGAGACGCCGAGCGGGCTGACATGGTGCCGGGTGAAGTTCGACCGCACCCTCGGCTGGGCGCGGCGGCGCTACTTGACGCCGGATTGAGCCCTGCGCCGACGTCCCGGACCACGAAGACTGACGCGGCGTCCCCGAACTGCGAGGAGTGAGGGTCTCACTGCGCCGCCTGCAGCGTGTCGGCGAGGAAATTGACGACGCGTTTCAGCTCGACCGGCTTCTGGAGGCGCTCCACATCGGCGAAATCCGGCGGAATCACCCCCTCGTCGTAACCGGTGATGAACACGAACGGCACGCCGCGCTCCCGAAGCAGGGCCGCCAGGGTGAAGGACGGCCCTGAGCCGAGATTGATATCCACCAGCGCCGCTGCCAGCGCGCCTTCATCGAGCGCCTCGCGCGCCGCCTCCTCGCTGGGGCAGGGGCCGACCACCTCCGCGCCCGCTCCCTGGAGCGCGCGTGCCGTATCGGTGGCGAGATAGTAATCGTCCTCCACCACGAGGATACGATAGCCGCTCAAATCTGGTTCGCCGGTCATGTCGAGCGCTCCTCCGAACACGGTCGCTCGTTGCGGGGCATCGGTTTCAAGAATGCTGGCGCCATCGCGGAGCGGAAATTCGAGGCGGCACCGCGCCCCCTCCGGGCCGATCTCCAGGCGACCGCGCCCCCCGAGTTCGTAAGGCAGGCGCCCCTCGATCAGTTCGCGGCCGAAACCACGGCGAGCACCGGTGCGACGATTCGCCTCACGCTCATCCGCGATCTTCGCTTCCGACACCCCATCCTCCGCCCAATCGAAGCCGAGCCAGGGCTCGCCTCTCTTCTCGAACGAGGACCAATTCACCCGCACGCGCCCATCCGGCACCGACAAGGCTCCATATTTCAGGGCATTGGTCGCCAGTTCGTGAACGGCGAGCGTCAGGATCTCCGCCGCCTTGGGCGAGAGTTCGATTTTGGGTCCCGAGAGATCGTACTGGTCCGCGCGCAGGTCCTGGGCGTCGATCTCGTCGCGGACGATGGTAGCGACCGGCACGCCGGCATTGGGTGAGCGGGTCAGCAGGGCCTGGACGCGGGCCAGCGTCAGGAGGCGCCCTCCCACCAGGGACGCGTAATCGGACACGGTCTCCGCCCGCTCGCCCGTGCGGGCGACGATCGAGCGGGTCACCGCCATGATGTTGCGCACCCTGTGCTGCAATTCGGCGAGCAGCACGGCCTGATGCCCGATCAGCAGCTTGGCCTCGGTCATGTCGGAGGACAGACCGCCGATGCGCCGCACCCGGCCCTGCTCGTCGCGCAGGGGAAACAGCGTGCTGCGGATCCAGCGGAAGGCGCCGTCGCTCGGCCGCTTGATGCGGAACTCGTTCAGCAGGGATTGGCCGGTCGCCGCCCGCTGCAGATTCTGCAGGGCGTTCTCGCGATCCTCCGGCAGCATGTGGCCGGCCCACCGCCTGATCTCGGGGCCGAGCACGTTGGGTTCGATGCCGTAGACTGTCCGCAGCGCCGGGCTGACGAACTCCATCTCGAACGTCTCCGCATCGCGGATCCAGAGGACGTCGGAGGAAGCCTCGGCGAATTGCCGGAAACGCTCCTCGCTCTCGCGCAGGCGCAGCTCCGCCCGCTTGCTGCGCAGGGCGTGCCAGATCGCGGGCGCCAGCGCCTCCGCCGCCTCAAGGTCTTCCGGCCGGTAGCCGCCGGGGCGGTTGCCGAGCCCGATCAGACCCCGCGTCCGGTCACCCTGCTTCAGCGGCACGCCGAGGAAGGCCGTCAGCGGCAGGTGGCCGGCCGGCGTGCCGACGCGGTCGGGATGGGAGGCGGGATCGTTGACGATGACGCCCGCGCCATCCTGCAACACCCGCCCGTAGATGCCGTGAATCGCAAGCCCCAGCGCCGACTTGCCCATCGGGAAGCCGTCATCCCCCTCCGATGCGTGCGCGGCGTAGCGGGCCCGGCTCCGATCGCTGAAGAACAGGCCGTCGAGGCGCCCGGTGGTCTCATTGATCTCACCGATGAAGCCGATGGCGCTGCCGGTCAGCTCTTCGGCGACTTCGAGGGAGATGCGCGCCAATTCCTCCTCCGAGGAGGCGCCGAGCGTCTCGCTGAAGACGAGGTTGATCGCCTGGAGGACGGCGTTGTTGCGCCTGACGCGCTGCTCGGCGAGGCGCCGCTCGGTGACGTCGATCGAGACGCCGACGAAGCGCCCGTCCTCCAACGGCCGGCCGGACGTGCTGAGCCAGCGGTACTGCCCGTCGGCGCGGCGGAGCCGGGCCTCGTCGGTGAAGCAATGGCGCTGCGCGAACGCCTCTTGGAAGAGAGACAGGTGTCGCTCGGCATCCTCGGGATGCAGGAACTTCTGCCAGCCATACCCCGCCACGGCCTCGAAGCTGACACCGAAGAAGTCGAGATAGTGGTCGTTGACGAGGATCGTGCCGCTCGAATCCGCGTCCCAGATCAGGACGGGTGCGGCATCGGCCAGGGTGCGCAGGCGAATGTCGGCCTCGCGCGCCGTCTTCTCCGCGCGGGCCCGCTCCATCGCCGCCCAGGTGCGCTCGCCGATCTCGGTGGCCAGCGCGATCTCCGCGGGGGTCCATTCTCGCGGCGTCGTCATGGAGAGCGCAAGTGCGCCGACGAGGCGGCCCTGCTTCGCCAGCGGAATGCCGAGCAGGCTCACGACACGGTCGGCCAGCACCCTCTCCCGGCAGTCGTCCGGGACCAGGGGGGATGTCTGCACGTCCGTGATCGCGATCGGCTGGCCCTGGCCCTGATGGGGCATTGCCCAACCGACGAGGCTGAGGGGATATTTCCCGGCCCGCGAGGGGAGACCCGCGCGCGCGAAATCCTGTGCGATGATCGCGAAACCCTCCGCCTCGTACAGGTTGAGGTAGTACGTGTAGTCCGCCTGAAGGTGCTCGCCGAGCAAGCGGCAGGCCACGGCCTGGACTTCGAGCGGATCGGCCAGGGGGCGCAGCGCGTCGCTGAGGCCGAGCACGAAGGCCTGCTGCTCCTCGCGCTCGAGCAAGGCCCGCTCGACGAGGACGCGATCGGTCGTCTCGAAGGCCGCGAGATAGAACCCGGCGAAGCCTCCCGCTTCGTCCCGCAGCGGCGTCCACTGGGACGTGAACCAGCCGAAGGGTCGCTCCGTCCGCGCGGGAAGATCCCAGTAGCGATCAATGATCTGACGGGCCTGCCCCTGTCGTATCGAGTCGACGATTCCGTCGCTTTCCGGCTTTGGCCAGACTTTCGTGAATGGGCGACCAAGGGGCGGCGGATCGCTGAAGTTGTCGATCGCGTCGAAACCGTCGTTATAGATTACCGTAAGTTCAGGACCCCAGGCGATCGCGGCCGGCAAAGGAGAGCCGAGCATCAACTCGACCATCGTCCTCAGACTCTGCGGCCAATCACCAATGGCGCCAAGAGGTGTCCGTGCCCAATCGTAGGCACGAATACACGCGGACATTCCCGCACCGGTTGGCCACTCGCTGCCTACTCGACACATCCTTATGTGAAAGACATGCTCTGATCCAAAAGTCACCTGGCGCCCCGCGTCAATCGCGCAACGGTGTCTCGCGGAATCGAGAAGAGCCGTCCGTCGAACCGGTCGGCGCATCGTCGATGCGCTGCGGCCGGAGGGGGCTCCCGGCGCCCGCTGTTTCGCGGTACGGCGTCGGGCGACCCCGGCCGGGCCCGGTTCGTACGCCGCGCCAGTCCTTCCTCAACGCCAGACGAGTTCGATCCTGATGCAAGCCCTCCAGCTCTTCGGCGACCGAGATCTGCGCCTCATCGAGGTCGAGCCGCCGCCCGCGCCGGGACCGGGCGAAGTGCAGATCCGGGTCCGGGCGGTCGGCCTCAACTTCATCGACGTGTGGGGCTTTCGCGGCATGGCCTTCGCCAAGCGCAAGCTGCCGCTCACCGTCGGCGCGGAGGCGGCGGGTGAGATCGCGGCGGTCGGCGAGGGCGTCGAGGGGCTCTCCGTCGGCGATGCGGTTGTGCCCTACGGCGCGCTGACCTGCGGCCGATGCCGCGCCTGCCAGGAGGGGCGAGATAACCTGTGCGAGGACGTCTCCGGCGTGATGGGCTTCCATCTCGACGGCTTCGCCCGCGAGCGGGTGAACCTGCCGGCCCGCCTCGTGGTGCGGGTGCCGGGGGGCGTCGATCACGTCCAGGCGGCCTGCGCCGGCATCGCCTTCGGCACGGTGCAGCACATGCTGTTCGACAACGCACGGCTAGAGCCGGGCGAGTCGATCCTCGTTCATGCCGGCGGCTCGGGCATCGGCACGGCGGCGATCAAGATGGCCAAGGCGATCGGCTGTACCGTCTACACGACGGTGGGCGACGACGCGAAGGGCGAGAAGGCGAAGGCGCTCGGCGCCGACCACGTCGTCAATTACCGCGAGGAGCGCTTCGAGGGCGAGGTGCGGCGGCTGACCAAGCGCAAGGGCGTGGACGTGGTGTTCGAGCATGTCGGCGCCGAGACGTGGAACGGCTCGCTGCTCTGCCTGAAGCGCGGTGGGCGGCTCGTCACCTGCGGCTCGACCTCCGGCGTGTCGGTGCAGATGAACCTGATGCAGCTGTTCCAGCAGCAATACCGCATCACCGGCTCGTTCGGCTGCCGCATCGCCAACATGAGCCAGAGCCTCGACAAGATGGCCGCCGGCCTGACCCCGGTCATCGACACGGTGCTGCCGCTCGCCGATTTCGCCAGCGGCCTGGAGCGCCTGGAATCGCGCAAGGTGTTCGGAAAAATTCTCGTGACGCTCTGACGCGTTCAGGCGAAGAGCCGGCTGCCGAGGCCGGGAAGATCGCGAAAACTGTCCGCCACATGGCCCGCGAGCGCCCGCGCCGCCGGTCCGGCATTGTCGCGCAGGCGCATCAGCACGTCGTAGCTGCCGAGCGGCGGCAGGGCCGCGATCCGCTGGAAGGGCGGCCGCGCGACGCTCAACGGGAGCGGCGCCACCGCGAGGTCCGCCTCCACCGCCGCGATCTGTCCCTGGCAATGCTCGCTCGTATAGGCGACCCGGTAGGCGATACCCGCCTGATCGAGCGCGTCGAGCGCCGCCGCCCGCCACGTGCAGCCGCTCTGGCAGAGCGCGAGCGGCAGGGGCCGGCGCGCCTCCGCGAGGCCGCCGCGCAGGCCGACCCAGACCAAATCCTCTGAATGGACCACCTGCGCCGCGCGGTCCGACGGGAGATGGCCGGCAAAGAGCACGAGATCGAGCGCGCCGTCGGCGATGGCCTCCACCAGAAGGCGGCTCGCATCTAGCCGGACATCGACCTCGACCTGCGGGTGGGTGGCCGCGAAGCGGCGCAGCATCGCCGGCAGGGCGAACAGGCCGGAATCGTTGGGTGCGCCGAAGCACACCCGTCCCTCCATCGGCGGCGCATCGAAGAAGGTCACCACCTCGTCGTTCAAGGCGAGCAGGCGCCGGCCAAGGCCGAGCAGCGCCTCGCCGTCCGCCGTCGGCACGACGGCGCGCGGCTGCCGCAGGAACAGCGCCCGGCCCAGACGCTCCTCCAGGCGCTTGACCTGAAGGCTAATCGCCGAGGGCGTGCGCCCGACCCGCTCGGCCGCGCGCGCGAAGGTGCCGGCCTCGCAGATCGTCACGAAGGTACGGATGAGATCGAGATCGAGGTTCGAGGGATTGGGCGCATTCACGGCGACGATGATCCTGCTGCCACGGCTTAGCCTTTGCGATGAGCATTCCTCACCGTTTCCGTAAAATCAATTCGTTCGATTCATCGCGGGCCACGCCCCATCCTGTCCGTCGCAACAGCGGAGGCAGACATGATCGGATGGATTGGACGGACCCTGCAGCGGGAGATCGCTCGCCTCGTGGCCGGATGGCACCGATACCGGCCGACGGCCTCGCGCGACCGGCGGGGTGAGCCGATCGCGGAGGACCTGTCCGGTCTCGACGAGCGGCTTCTGGCCGATCTCGGCGTCACGCGATCCGGCAAGGTGCTTCCCGGCAGCGACGGGCCGCCGCGTCAGCGCAGGCAGACGAGAACGAGGCCGCCGATCATCAGCGCGCAGCCGAGGATGCGCCAGGGGTCGGCGGTGTGCTGGGCGAACCCGACCCAGCCGAAATGGTCGAGCAGAACCGAGGTGATGATGGCGGCCGTCACCGTGATGCCCGTGAACACGGCCGCACCCAGCCGCTCGGCGATGAAGATCGTGGCGAGCACGTAGGTCGCGCCCATCGCCCCGCCGAGCCACGCCCACCACGGCACGCCCGCGATCCGCTGGCTCCCCGGCCAGCCGATCCCGATGAAGGGCGCGGCCGCGAGATAAACCGCGACGTTGGCCGCCGTGACGACGAGGGCCGCGAGGATCGGCTGATCGAGCGCCTTGTTCAGAGAGGCGTTGGCGCCCGACTGCACCGTGTTGAGGATACCCGCGATGGCGGCCGCGGCGGCGATGAGAAACGGCATCGTTCGGCTCCACTGGGTGTCGGAAAGCCTCGAAAAACGCCCGACCCCCGATCGTGTCCCATCCGGGCGCGGCGGTGCGGGGGTTCGTGAGAGACGATCAGGCGCCGCGCACGGTCATGTCCGGGTTGAGATCAAGCCAGCGGCGTTCGCGGGCGGCCCGGTAGAGCGCCTCGATCAGGCGCACGTCGCGCAGGCCCATCTCGCCGGGCGTGCTGATCTTCGTGCCCTCCGTCACGGCCTGCGAGAAATGGTCGATTTCGCCGGTGAACTGGGCAGCACTCGTCTCCTTCGTCAGGATTTCCTCTGCCCGCTTCGCGTTTGAGACGACGAGGCGGTTGTCCTGGTAGGCGGTGGCCGGATCGAGGGTGGCGACGAGCCGGTCGCCCCAGAGGTCGATCCGCTTCTTGTTGGCCATGTAGCCCGAGGAAATCGTCGCCCGCCGGCCCGAGGGGAAGGCGAGTTCGGCGGTGAACACGTTCTCGACCTCCGCGAAGCGGGGATCGTCGGGCGGTGCCTGCATCGACGCCGCGACGGCGTTCGGGCTCTCGCCAAAGAACCATTGCAGCCCGTTGAGGCTGTAGATCCCGATATCGACCAGCGAGCCGCCGCCGGCCACCGACCGTTTCATCCGCCACTGGTCGCGGGGAAGCGCGGGGTCGAGGGGCCGGTGATGGTCGGACGTCGCGAACCAGACCTGTCCCAGTTCGCCCGCGTCGAGCATCTCCTTGGCGCGGAGGTTGTGCGGCTCCCAATGCGCCCGGTAGGCGATCATCAGCTTGCGGCCGGCGGCCTTGGCGGCGTCGATCATCCGCTGGCACTCGGCCGGCGAATTCGCCATCGGCTTCTCGCAGAAGACGTGCTTGCCCGCCTCGAACGCCTTCACCGCCAGCTCGGCATGGGTGGAATTGGCCGTGACGATGTAGACGACACCGACCGCGTCATTCTCGGCGAGCCGGCCCATGGTGTCGTAGCCGTAGAGCGCACTCTCCTTCAAGCCGTAGCGCGCGGCCACGCCTTTCGCCTTCTCGATGCTGCCGGAGACGAGGGCGACCGCCTTGGAACGGCGGGCACGGGCGAGGGCGGGCAGGACATAACCCTGCGCGTAATCCCCGAGGCCGACCACCGCCCAACCGACCTGGCGGTCGAGCGGGAGAGGCGGCTCCGCCTCCAGCTTCGGCTCGGGCCGCCCGACCGGCCCGGTCGGGATACCGCTCCCGCCGCCCTGCGCGGCGGCCCGGCTGCCGGCGATGGCGGCGCCGAGGCCGGCGGCTCCTCCGGCCAGGAACAGGCGGCGGGAGTGAGAGGGAATGCGCAAACGGAGGTCTCCTGGCAAAGGGTCGAAGGCGTCGCGGCCTTAACCGGCAACGCCCGACTCGCGCTTTCCGTGCTGCGTCATGATGTCATCAACTCAAGGTAGAACAGCGCACTGGGCGGACCTCCGGTTGCCCGTCAACTCCGCGGGGTCGGGCGCCAATCCTCGGGCGCCATCTCGAAACCGGAGAACTCGAAGCCCGGCGAGACCGTGCAGCCGACGAGCGTCCAGGCGCCGAGGCTGGTCGCCGTCTGCCAGTGACCCGCGGGCACCACGAGTTGCGGACGCTGGCCGCGCAGGAGGTCGGGCCCGAGATGGTGGGCGGAGGCGTCGTGGCCGTTGGGGCTCATCGTGATCACCATCGGCGCGCCGGCATGCCAGTGCCAGATCTCGGCGGCGTCCACCCGGTGCCAGGCCGAGGTCTCGCCGACCCCGAGCAGGTAATAGATCGCGGTGCCGACCGAGCGCCCCTCGACCGTGCGGGGGTCGCGAAACGTCTCGCGGTAATGCCCACCCTCCGGGTGGGGCTTCAACCCAAGGGCATCGATCACCTGCGCGGCCGTCTGCGTGTCGCTCATGGCGTTTCTTCTTCCCTCTCGTCGCAGCGGACCAGCCAACCGCGATAATGCACCAGCAGCCCCAGGAAGGGCAGGAACAGGGCCACGTCGAAGCGGAAGCGGCCCTGCGCATCGACCCGCTCGCTGGCCTGCGTCGTCGGCCGCAAGAACCGCGGAAGGGGCAGCGGGCCGAACCGCCAGCCGGTCACCGCCATGTCGAGCCCGTCGGCATGGGCCCTCACCGCGAGATCCATCGCGAACGGGCCGAAATGCTCGCGCACCCGCCCGCTCCCGTCGGGGCCGGCGCGCCGCATCCGACTGGAGAAGCGGCGATCCGGAAAATGGCGCGTCCAGCGTTCCGAACCGGCGTCGAGGTCGGGCTCCATCGTCACGCGGATCGGCCCATCCTCCAGGGCGGGCGGCAACCGGAACAGCGCGGCGACGAGCGCGACCAAGGGGCCGCGCCCGCGCACCACCGCGGCCCGGCCGCGAAAGGCGCCATCGCCCACCGCGCCGTGCACGGCGCGCAACGCCTCGGGCATCCGCGCGAAGCCGTCCCCGAGCACCCGCGCGAACAGCGGGGCGGGGTGATCGATGTCGCAGCGGGTGCGGATGGCGAGGCGCGCCATCTCCGCCTCGATCGCCTCGAGCGACAGCACGCCGACGCAGGGGCGGGCACCGGGCGGGATCGGTGCGGCGGATGGATCGGTGAGCCGGCGGATCGCGGCGAGCGCGGGCAGGGTCGGGACATAGGGCCCGTCGCCGGCCTCCGCGACGAGGCTCCACACCGCGCGGACCGGCCGCCCGGTCGCGTCCGTTCCCAGCGCCTCGACGCTCATGCCGCCGCGGTCGCTGCCGAAGCGGTCGAGCCAGCCGGCGATCGCCAGGAAGGGGCGGGCGAGGGGCACGAGCGAGGGCAGCAGCCGCCAGCGCACCGGCAGGCTCGCGAGGCTCAGGCCCAGATGCAGCAGGGGCAGTTCGAGCCCGGCGCGGAACAGGGCCGTGCGCAAAGCGGGGAAACGGGCGGGAAGGATGTCGAGGTCGGGCGTCTCGCACAGGCTGGCGAAGCGCCGGCCGAGGCCCGGCACCGCGATCCGGCTGAGCAGGCCCCAGCCGGGCCGGTTCTGCCACGTGCCGGCCCGCAGCACCCGCACCGGCTGCCCGGCATAGGAGAGGATCGCCCGCATCACCGAGAGGCCGCGCGGCGCCCGGTTACCCGGCACGATGGCGACCCGCACCGTCTCGACCGTGCGCCAGCCCGCGGTGAGCGCGTCGAGCGCCGCATTCGACAGGGCCGGGGTCGAGCTGGCACCGGTCAGCGCAACGACGCCGTTGGCCCGCGCTGCCGCGTCGAGGGCGGGGAAGGCGGCCACGAAGTCGCGGCCGTCGGCGAGATCGAGATAGGGCAGGCCCGCTTCGATCGCCGCGCGGGCGAGCACCGGCGCCCCGCCCTGGAACGGCCCTGCCGCGTCCACCACGACCGTCGCGCCGAGCGCCAGCAACTCACCCGCACTGACCTCCGTCGCGTCGAGGCGTGCCGCCCGCCCGCGTCCGTCCGGCACGGTGCGTGCCACGGCCTCCGCTTTGGCGACATCGCGGCCGGCAACGATCACGCGGAGATCGGTGGTCGCGGCGAGCCCGGCGACGAGCCGCGACCCGAAGGCGCCGGCCCCGCCCACCACGAGGATCACGGCTCCGCTCAGGGAATCGCCCCCTGCGGCAAGGCCGAGCCCGGCATCCGCGGCGGCGTGAGATTTTGCGGGGCGCCGCCGGTCGGGGGCTGCACCGCCCGGCCCACGCTCGCGGCTTTCGCGGCCGCAAGCGCGGCGGCCTTGGCAGCCTTTTCGGCCTTCTCAGCCTCCGCTGCGACAGCTTCGGGGGTCGGCGCCATGCGGCGGGCCTTCGGCGGCGGCAGGAGCTTGCCCGAGGGCGCGGTGCCGCATTCGAGGAAGCGCAGCTCGGCCAGGGGCTTGCCCGTCTCCGCGTTGATCGGCAGGCTGTCGGGGAGGGCCACGATGGAGGCATCCCACTGGATCCGGCCGCCGATGGTCCCCTCCAGCGTGGCCGGCGAGGCGCCACGGCGCAGGGACAGCAGGTCCGGCCCGTAGGCGGTGGCGACCTTGCCGGCGACCACGACCTGCAGCACGCGGGTCACGTCGGGCGTTAGCGGACGCAAGGGGTTGTCGATGGTGATGCGGCCGCTGCGGGTCACCCACAGCTCGAGGTTCTTATCGCCCTGATAGCGGACAGCCTGGCCCGGATCGCAGGCAACCGGCGGTGCGGCAAAGTTCATCCCCGTGGGCGAGGGGACGGCGGAGGGAATCGGGCTCGCGGCCGGCTCGGCGGGCGGCGTGTCGGCGGCTTTCGCGGGTGCGGTCTCGGCCGGCGCGGGTTTGGCCTGCGGCTTCGGGCGAGGCTTGGGCCGTATCTTGCGCTTGGGCGCGTCCGGCACCGCCTCGGCGGGGGCTGGGTCCGGGGCCGCCTCGTCCTGTGCCACGACCGGGGAAACCAGGCCGGGAACAAGCGCCATCCAGGTCGCCGCAAGGGCGGCGAGCAGGCCGACCCGCCTCATCGGGCTGCCCGGTCCTTCGTCTCGGACGGCCGCAGCGCGTCCGGCTCGAGCGCCTGCTTCAGCACTTGGTTCTGCTGGTCGAGAAGTTGATCGAGCATCCGGCTATCGAGTTCTTCCGCTTGGAACTTTCGGGGCTCTCCGCCCTTGGGCGGATCGACCGTTTCGCCGTCGATGACGTGACCGTCAATGATATAGCCATCGATCACTTGGGCATCGAGTAATCGGGCGTCGAGCACTTGCGCCCCGCGGTCGATCGGGCTGGGCTGGGACGGGGTCAGCGCCTTCACGACGGCGTCCGCATCGTCGTCCCATTCCTCCTCGCGGGGAAGGCGCAGGGGCGGCCGGCGCGGCCCCTTGGAGAGCGTTACCACGAAGACGCAGGCGAGCAGGGTCGCCGCCGCCGCGGCAAGGATCACCAGGGTTTCCATGATCGGACCGACCTTAGACCGGATCGCGCGCCGTTGCACGCGCAGCAGGCTTCGGCCTTGCCGAGCCAGCGCGCGGGGAGAGGGCGAGGGTCGGAGGCCCGTTTCGCGATCGAGGCCGTGCGATCCCGCCGACATCTCGCCCCTCCACAACCCGGTCTACCCCCCTTGCCGGAACGGTCCTTGCGTCTCGAGCCGAAGGGTGAGAACCGCGTAATCGCCGCCGTCCGACGGTCACCGGCCGCTCACGTCCAGGAACGCTCGATGCCCCTCGAAGACCCCCGCTCCGGCCCGCCGCAGCCCTCGACGCACGCATCCGGGCACCCGACGGCCGCGCCCGCACGGCCCGCGGATCGCGATTTGGAAGCCGAACTTCTCGACCTCGTCGCCCGCACCCGCGAGCAGGCGAGCGAGGACCCGTTCCGCAACCCCGTTCTCGCCGTGACGCTGGCCATCACCCGCCAACTCGACCGGGACGAGATCGGCGAACCGGATCTCGACGCGCTGCTCGCCACCCTGCGGCGGCGGGCGCTGACAGACCGGGCCGAGCGACTGCGCGCCTATGTCGGCCTCGACGCCGACGCCGCCACGGGGGAGGCGGCGCCCGCGGTCGAGGTCGCGAACCGGCTCGTGGCGGCGGTGGCGCGGGGCTCGGGCGATTTCGAGACGTTCCGCGAGCGCGTCGGCCGCACCGCTTTTGCGGCGGTGTTCACGGCGCATCCCACCTTCGGCATGCCGCGGGCCGTGGCCGCGTTGATCGCGCGGGCCGCCTCGCTCGCCGACGCCGACCGGCGCGCGCCGGTCATCGGCGAGGCCGCCGCACGCTCGACCCGGCCCGATCCGCAGATCAGCCTCGACGACGAGTTCGAGCAGGCCTGCGTCGCCGCCAACCACGGCCGCGCGGCGATCGACGCCTTTAACGGCGCGATCCTCGATGCCGCCCGCGCCCGCTGGCCGGATCGCTGGACTGAGTTGGTGCCCAAGCCGCTGGCCATCGCGAGCTGGGTCGGCTGCGACACCGACGGTCGCACCGATATCGGCTGGTGGGACACGATGCGCTACCGGCTGATTTCCAAGCGCATGCAGTTCGACCGGCTGATGCGCGAGCTGCCCAACATCCCCGCCACCCGCGTGGTGCGCGAGCTGACCGCGGGCGCGCGGGATGCCGTCGAGCGTCAGCTCGCGGGCGCGCCGCTGCTCGGCACCAAGCCCTCGCTGGAGGCGGTCCACCGCTTCGCACTGGCCCTCATCATCGAGCGCGAGCGCGCGCAGACCGATGCCGGGCCGATCCTGGCCGGGCTGGCCGCCGCGATCGGTGCCGCCGAGACCGATGCGGACCGCCGCACCATCGCCGTGCTGCGCTCCGGCATTGCCGCCCACGGCCTCTCGAACGCCCTGCCGCATTTCCGGCTCAACGCCAGCCAGATCCACAACGCGGTGCGCCGGGTCATCGATCTGGAGGGCGAGCCGACCGACGCGGCGCAGAGGCGCTCGCACCTCTCGGCGATCAACACGCTGCTTAACGACGTGCGCCCCGTGCCCGTCGATTTCGGGGCACTCGCCGCCGAGCGCGCCTCGGCCGCGCGGCTGATGATGACGATCACGCAGATCCTCAAGCATGTCGACGGCACCCACCCGGTGCGCTTCCTCATCGCCGAGACCGAGACCGGCTACACCCTGCTCGCGGCGCTCTGGCTCGCGCGCCATTACGGCATCTCGGACAAGCTCGAGATCACGCCGCTGTTCGAGACCGCGAGCGCGCTCGAACAGGGCATCCGCGTCCTCGACGACGCCCTGCGCAACCCGCATTGGCGCGCCCACCTCAAGCGGCTCGGCCGGCTCTCGGTCCAGTTCGGCTACTCGGATTCCGGGCGCTATGTCGGCCAGTTGGCCGCCACCTTCTGGATCGAGCGCCTGCGCCTACGCATCACCGAGCTGATGACGCAGAACGGCCTGTCGGACATCGAACTCGTCATCTTCGATACCCACGGCGAATCGATCGGCCGCGGCGCCCATCCAACCTCGTTGCGCGACCGCCTCGCCTATCTCGCGCCGGAGGATGCGCGCCAGCGCAACGCCAAGGCGGGCATCCGAGAGCGGCTCGAATCGAGCTTCCAGGGCTCGGACGGCTACCTGATGTTCGGCTCGCCCGAACTCGCGGGCGCCTCAGTGGCGCGCATCGCCGAGCACGTCTTCGCCGACGCGCTGACCGAGGACGACGCCTTCGCCGATTACGCGCTCAACGACCGGGCCGCGGCCCCCACCACGGATCCGATCTACGAGGAGGCGGATTTTGCCGCCGAGTTCTTCCGCGTCGTGCGCCAGGACATGGAAACCCTGGTCGACGACCGCGGCTACGCGGCACTTCTCGGCACCTTCGGCCCGAGCCTGATCGACCGCACCGGCTCGCGCCCCGTCGCACGCCAGTCGGATGGCGGCGGACCGGCCGCGATCACCCATCCGCGCCAGATGCGGGCGATCCCCAACAACGCGATCCTGCAGCAGCTCGGCTATCTCGCGAACTCGCTGCACGGCGTCGGCCGCGCCGCGCACCGGGCGCCGGAGCTGTTCCGCCACATGAGGACGAACTCGGTGCGCTTCTCCCGCGCCTTCCGCCTCGTTCAGCACGCCGCCAGCGTCGGCGACCTCGACGTGATGCGCGCCTATATCGACACGCTCGATCCGGCCGTGTGGCTGGAGCGGGCCCGCCGCACCCGGCGCGACGCCCGGCGCGACGAGCTCGTCACCATCGCCGCCGCGCTGGAGCGGCTGAACCTCTCGCCCGACCTGCGCCGCCTGTTCGGACGGCTGACCTGCGACGGTCTCTCGCTCCAGGCGGCGGCGCCGGATCTCGCGACCATGTCGACCCGGCTCGCCCTGCTCCACGCGATCCGCCTCGCGCTGATCCACCGGATCTGGTTCCTGGCCGCCCACATTCCGAGCTTCCGCCCGCAGGCCGGGCTGACCCGCGAAGCGCTGCTCGAACGCTTCCTGCGCCTCGACATCGACGGCTGCCTGAAGTTGCTCGACGAGATCTACCCCGTGACGCCCGACCCGACGCTCGGCCTGAACTTCGGCGAGCCGCCGGGCCCGCGCGACGTCGGCACCTACGAGACCGAGCACAACACGCTGTTCGGCCCGATCCGCCGGATGTTCGAGCGGGTGCGGGAGATCTCGGGGATCATCCAGCACGAGGTTGGCGCGTTCGGCTGAGGGCGAGAGGCAAGGACAAAAGCAAGGGGGCTCGTTGCCCCCCAAAAGCCGTATCCGACCTGATTGCGTCAGGCCGGATACGGCTCTGGGTCATTGTCGCGACGCGCATTCTTTCGACGAGCCAGCGACCGCTTCGTCGGAATGCGCTCGAGCCGGCCTCAGTGCTTCATCATGCTCTCGAAGCTCTCATGGGGCTCGACCTTGCCGGCGAAGCGCGCGAGCCGGCTCAGGCTCGGCTCGGCGAGGCCGCCGGCATTGGCGTAGGTGGCGAGCGCGAAGCTCACCAGCAGCTCGGCCTCTTCGTGGGTCATCGCCCGCCCGCTCAGGGTGCTGGCCGCGCCGCGCACCGCGAGGACGGCTTGGCGGAAGGCAGGGTCGTTCTTCAGTTCGTCCAGGCGACTCATCGGGCGTCCTCGGGGCCGTACTCGGTGTTGGGTGATCCTGCCGGCCGGGCCGGCCATGCGGATTCACGGATGAAACGCGCGCCACCCCGTCCCGTCTCCGGCGGAAGGCAGCCTTCAGCGTGTCTCACGAAACGCCCGGTCACCGACCGTTACCCCATCGGGGATGACGGTGCGCCGGACGTTCTGTGAGAGACACCAAGCGCGGCTTAAGTGAACCCCGTCCGAACGCAAACCGCGCTTGGCGGGCAGCGTGGCGCGGTTGTTCCGGCGCGCCCCTCGCCATCAGCGCGGGCAGCGATACATTTTGCCGGCGCGAGGGCTGCGGGTCGCGAGAGGAGGGGGCACCATGGACGGCATCGGCATCGACTGGGACGAGACCAAGGAGCCCGCCTATCGCGATGGCCGCCGGGCTGGCGAGCGGCGCGAGGAGGCGGAGAGCAACCCGCATGCGTCGGGCTCGGACGATCACCGTCTCTGGCAGGCGGGCCACGCCTCGGTGACCGCGCCCGACGTCGTCGCCGACAAGATCGGCGACTTCGCCTGAGGCGCCGCCCCGGAACCTTCACCCGAGGCCACGCGTCCCCGTCTCGATCCCTCTCATGATACCTCCGCGAGACCGTCGCGGTCGCAGAATTCGGGATCGGCGACAGGGTGTCTTAAGAGTCGTATTTGGCCGGCCTGCATCTGGGCCGATACGACTCTCAGTCCTTGTTTGACGCGCATTCCTTCGACGAACCGTGACCACTTCGTCGGAATGCGCTTGAGAATGCACGCCACCAATCAGGGCGAAGGAGCGGCGATGCGGGTGCTGGAAACGCCGGATGGGCGCTACATCGTCGTGCATGGCCGGCTGTGGCGGCGCCATCGGCCCGATCTCGAGCCGACGCAGCGCGACCGCTTGGTCCGCGACCTGATGGATGCCCGCCGCGCCGTGCGCGCCGCCAAGCGCTCCAGCGACGAGGCGGCACTCGTGCGCGCCCGCGCGGCCGTGGATGCGGCCAAGCATGGGCTCGGCGAGCGCGGTCCGGTCTGGTGGACGGACGGCGCACCCGACCTCAACCGGCGCATGATCGCCAACACGCCCTACGCCGCGTGGTACACGGCCTTACCCGCAGCCTTGAGAGCCGAGCACGAGCGTCGGTGAGCATCGGGCCGACCGAACCAGCATTTGCTACAGAGCCCGTGTGCGCGACCGCACAGACGGTTTCAGGCGATCGCCCGGACCGCGGCAGATACCCGCCCCGCGACCCCGATGTGACGGACACAACCGAGTCGCGCGATTGCCAGAGCATCCCAGTTCTGATTAATTCCAGATAAGAAATGCAGTTGAGGCCGTCCTGCGGCCTCCGCATTGTCGTGGCGCAGCGAAAACGCTGTGGCCGACGGCAGGCACACCAAGAGCCGGACGGCTTTGCCCGTGAAACCGGTCGCCACGGCACCGCCCCACCCGCCTGTCGGGCTTCGGGCCGGTCCCGGTACGGCATCCCTGGGGACGGCAGATCGATCTGGCCGCCGGGCGGGCATTCCCTCCGCTCGCGCGCCCTCCATCCTGAAACGGCAGATGACAGCGATGATAAAACTCACGGTCAACGGAGCCGAACGCAGCTTCGACGGCGATCCCGAGATGCCGTTGCTCTGGTATCTGCGCGACGAACTCGGCCTCACCGGCACCAAGTTTGGTTGCGGCATCGCCCAGTGCGGCGCCTGCACGGTCCATCTCGGCGGCACCGCCGCGCGGGCCTGCATCACCCCCGTCTCCGCGGCGGAAGGCCAGGAGATCACGACGATCGAGGGGCTCTCGCCCGACGGCAATCACCCGGTTCAGGTGGCGTGGCGCGACCTCAATGTCGCTCAGTGCGGCTACTGCCAGACCGGTCAGATCATGCAGGCGGCGTCCCTCCTCAAGGACAGCCCGAAGCCGACCGACCAGCAGATCGACGAGAACATGAGCGGCAACATCTGCCGCTGCGGCACCTATCCGCGCATCCGCGCCGCGATCCATCAGGCTGCCGGTCAGGCGCCCGCCACCAAGGGAGATCGCCTGTGATTCACGAAGCCAAGCTGATGGCCGAACTCGCCGCCTCGCAGAACGCCGCCGGCCCGGTCCGGATCGACAATGTCAGCCGCCGCGGCATCCTCGGCGGCATGGGCGCCCTGGTGCTCGCCCTTTCGCTCTCGGACCGTGCCAAGGCCGATGAGGGCCAGACCGAGGAGCAGAAGGCGAAGAAGTTCGGCGCCGACGGCATGCCGAACGGCTGGAGCGACGATCCGAAGGTCTTCGTCGCGATTGCCAAGGACGGCACCGTCACCGTTACCAACCACCGCTCCGAGATGGGCCAGGGCGTTCGCACCTCGATCGCCTTCACCGTCGCCGACGAGCTGGAGGCCGATTGGTCGAAGGTGAAGGTGGTCCAGGCCTGGGGTGAGGAGACTCATTTCGGCAACCAGGACACCGACGGCTCGCGCTCGCTCCGCCACTTCTTTCAGCATTTCCGCCATGCGGGTGCGGCCGCGCGGCTGATGCTGATCCAGGCCGCCGCCAAGCAATGGGGCGTGCCGGCCGGTGAGGTGAAGGCCGAGAACCACGTCCTGACCCACGCCAAGTCCGGCCGTACGCTCGGCTACGGCGACGTCGCCGAGGCGGCCGCCGCCCTGCCGGTGCCGGCCCGCGAAAGCGTGCAGCTCAAGAAGCCGGAAGCCTTCCGCTACATCGGCAAGGGCAAGATCGGCCTGATCGACAACCACGACATCACCACCGGCAAGGCGATCTACGCCCTCGACGTAAAGCTCGACGGCATGCTCTACGCCCTCGTCGCGCGTCCGGCCGTCTACGGCGGCAAAGTCGTCTCGTTCGACGACACCGAGGCCAAGAAGGTCCCGGGCGTCGTCAAGATCATCAAAATCGAGGGCGGTGAGATCCCGTCCGAGTTCATGCCGCTCGGCGGCATCGCGGTGATCGCCAAGAACACCTGGGCGGCGATGAAGGGCCGCGAGGCCCTGAAGATCACCTGGGATGACGGCCCGAACGCGTCCTACGACACCACCGCCTTCCGCAAGGAGCTGGAGAAGGCTGCCCGCGCACCCGGCAAGGTCGTGCGGGTCGCGGGCGACGTCGATGGCGCGATGAAGACCGCCAAGGCGAAGTTCGAGGCGGAGTACTTCGTGCCCCACCTCGCCCAGGCGCCGATGGAGCCGCCGGCCGCGGTCGCTCGCATCAAGGACGGCGCCTGCGAGATCTGGGCCTGCACGCAGGGGCCGCAGGCCGCCCATGACCGAGTGGTGAAGCGCCTCAACCTGCCCGCCGACAAGGTGCGGGTGAACGTGACGCTGCTCGGCGGCGGGTTCGGCCGCAAGTCGAAGCCCGACTACGTGGTCGAGGCCGCCCTCTGCTCGCAGGCCATGGACGGTCAGCCGGTCAAGCTGGTCTGGACCCGCGAGGACGACATCCAGCACAGCTACTACCACACCATCTCGGTCGAGCGGATTGAGGCCGGCGTCGACGAGAAGGGCATGCCGGTGGCGTGGCTCCACCGCTCGGTGGCGCCGACGATCGGCTCGATCTTCGCGCCCGACCCGAAGCACGAGCTGCCGTTCGAGCTCGGCATGGGCCTCGTCAACAACCCGCTGGCGCTGAAGAACCTGCGGTTCGAGAACCCGGAAGCCTCCGCCCATACCCGGATCGGCTGGTTCCGCTCGGTCTCGAACATCCCGCACGCCTTCGCGATCCAGTCCTTCGTGGCCGAACTCGCGCATGCCGCGGGCCGCGACCCGAAGGACTACCTGCTGGAGCTGATCGGCCCCGCCCGGAAGATCGACCCGACCGAGATCGGCGACGTCTGGAACTACGGCGAGGATCCGAAGCGCTACCCCGTCGATACCGGCCGCCTGCGCCGCGTCATCGAGACGGTGGCCGACGGCGCCAAGTGGGGCCGCAAGCTGGAGAAGGGCCGGGGCCTTGGCATCGCCGGCCACTACAGCTTCGTGACCTACACTGCGGTCGCGGCCGAGGTGGAGGTCGATGACAAGGGCCAAGTGAAGGTCCACGCCATCGATATCGCCGTCGATTGCGGACCGCAGGTGAACCCGGAGCGCGTCCGCTCGCAGATGGAGGGCGCGGTGGTCATGGGGATGGGCCTCGCCCTCACCTCGAAGATCACCTTCAAGAACGGCCGGGCCGAGCAGTCGAACTACGACGGCTACGAGGTTCTGCGCATCGACGCCGCCCCGAAGGTGGTGCGGGTGCATCTCGTGCCGTCCAACAACTACGACAGCCCGCTCGGCGGCGTCGGCGAGCCGGGTGTTCCCCCGGTCGCGCCGGCCATCGCCAACGCGGTCTTCGCCGCCACCGGACGCCGGGTGCGCGAGCTGCCGCTGCGCGACCAGCTCAGCACCTGAGGTCGCCGGCCGGCGCCCTTCCCCTTCACCGGGGGAGGGCGCCGTCCGAAGGTCGAGGGGACGAGGATCGGCCGTGCCGGCAACTCTCAGACCCCTCCGCGACTTTCACAGGCATCTGTGTTGCACGAGGACCCACGCTTCATGACATCCACCGCCCGCCTCACCCTCGGCCTGTCGCTGGCCGGAATCCTGCTGGCCGGCCCGGTGCTCGCCTCGCCCTGCTCCGACAAGATCGCCAAACTCGACGGCCGGGCGAAGTCCGAGGCCTCGGATTCGATCGCCGCCTCGACCGGCAGCAAGACCATCGCGGCTCACCGTGAGGGCGAAGGCCAGACCGGCACCGGCGGCCAGACCGACACGCGCGAGGCGCCCCCGGAAAAGTCGGCGGAAGCCGGAAAGGGCGGCGATCAGGCTCAGCAGGCCCGGGTGGCCCTGGAAGAGGCCCGCACGGCCGACGGCAAGGGCGACGCTGCGGCTTGCGAGGCTGCCATCGCCCGCGCGGAAAAGCTCCTCAACGCCAAGCCCTGAGCCAGCGCATCATTCCGAAAGGTGGCGGCCGGCTTTTCGAAAAAATGATGCGTAAACGGGAAGCTCGAGCATCGTCCTGGATCCGATATCCAGGATGATCTCGAGGAGCGGAACGCATCGCGTTCTGAAGGTTCGACCGGGTTACGGAGGGAGGGAGCGGACCAATCGCGCCTTTCCGCCCCCATGTGTCCTTCCCTTTTCCTCCGCGCACCCAACCTTCTCACATTGCCGACACCGTCGTCTGCAACCGCGCATTGTTCGCGCGTGAGCCCCCATTTCGGGAACCCAGAGACGACCGCATGACCGAGATCTCACCGGAGGTTCTGGACCTCCGGTTGCGCCAGCAGGCGATCCTGTCCGATTTCGGCGTCGAGGCCCTGCGCGCAACCGAACTGCTGCCGCTGCTGCAGCGGGCGACCGAACTCTGCGCCGAGGGCATGAACGCGCAGTTCTGCAAGGCACTCGAATATCAGCCGACGCAGGACATGCTCCTCGTATGCGCCGGCATCGGTTGGGAGCCGGATTGCATCGGGCGCGCCGTCGTCGGCGCCGACCTCGCCTCGCCCGCGGGCTACGCCCTGAAGACGGGTCGCCCCGTCATCTCCAATCACTTGGAGAACGAGACGCGCTTTCGCACGCCGGAACTGATGGCGAGCCACGGCATCCGCCGGGCGGTGAACGTGCTCATCACCAACCGCGAGGGGCATTACGGCGTCCTGGAGGTGGACGACACCCGCGAGGGCATGTTCGGCCCTGCCGACATCGCCTTCATGCAGGGCTTCGCCAACCTGCTCGGCAGCGCGATCGAGCGTCAGCGCTCGGAGGCGCAGCTCAAGGTCGCCCTGGAGCGGCAGGACCTGCTGAGCCGCGAGATGAGCCATCGGGTCAAGAATAGCCTCGCCGTGGTCGCGGGGCTTCTCGCGCTCCAGGCGCGCGGCACCGACAACGAGGATGTGAAAAGCGCTCTGGCCGACGCACGCGCCCGCGTCGAGGCGGTGGCCCAGGTCCACGACCAGCTCTGGCGTCAGCCGGACCTCACGCGCATCGACGTCGCCGGCTTCCTCGAAGCCTTATGCGAGAAGCTCACGGAAACCGCGGGCGCTCATGCTTTGGTCTGCCGCGCCGCAGCCGTGACCATGCCGGCCGATCTCGCAATTCCGCTCGGCTTGTTCGTGAACGAACTCGTCACCAACGCGATCAAATACGCTTATCCCGACGGGCACGGCGAGATTCGCGTCGAGGCCGTCATGCGCGAGGATGGCGGGCTTACCGTCTCGGTCTGCGACGACGGCATCGGCCTGCCGCCGGGCTTCGACCCGTTGAAAACCCGTGCGAGCCTTGGGATGCGCGTCGTCGGCAATCTGTCCCGACAACTCGACGGCACGCTGACGCTGAGGCCGGGCAAGGGCGCCCAGTTCGAGCTGCGGATGGCGCCGCGCGGGTAATCCGGGACCGGTAAGAGCACCGGCCCGGGTCACGCTTCGAGAATCAGTTGCCCCCGGCGCTGCCGCTGCCGCCGCCGCCGCTGCCCTGGGGCACCGCACGCGAGGGCTGGTTGGCATTGCCGCCGGCCGCCGAATTGGTCTGCACCGTGTCCGCCCCGGTGCTGCCGCGCGGGATGGTGACGTTCGTATCGGCGCCCGTGTTGTTCTGGCCACCCGACACGGGGGCACCGGACTGAGGCGCCGTCGGTGCCGTGGTCTGGGCGAAGGCCGGGCCCGCGAAAGCCGCAAGCGTCGCGGCCAGGATCAGAGTTCGCATCAAGTCCTCACGTATCGAGTGATTGGACCGCCGTTTGAGTGCCCGTCGAGCAGGCCGGCGGTCGGTCTGTGATGGAAGAACCACGCAAACGGATGTTGGGTCCGAGAAAGTCGTGCGGCCAAAGCGCTTTCGCCGTTCGACAGGATCGCCGCCCCACCGTAACCAGGAAGGGAAGCACGGGAGAAGCAGAGTGACACGCCGCACGAAGACGCTTGCCGAGCGCCGGAGCACGCATCCGAATCCGGGACGCGCCGGCCTCGCCGCCCTGCTGTTCGTTTCGGCGAACCTTCTGCCAACGGGGCCTGCCTCCGCGCAGGAAACCGTCCGGCCGTCCGGCGACTGGCCGGCCTTCGGGCGCGATGCCAGCAATACCCATCATTCGCCGCTGGCGCAGATCGACCGCGGCAATGTCGGCCGCCTGCGCCCGGCCTGGATCTTCCAGACCGGCATCACCGGCACCTTCCAGGCCGAGCCGGTGGTGATCGAGGGCGTGATGTACGTCTCGACCACGGGCAACCACGTCGCGGCGCTGGACGCGAAATCCGGCAAGACGCTGTGGACCTATACCCACAAGGCGCGCACGGAGAAGATCTTCGGCCCGCCCTCGAACCGGGGCGTGGCGGTCGCGGGCGGCCTCGTCTTTGAGGCGACCATGGACGGGCGCGTCATCGCGCTGGACGCGAAGACCGGCCGGCTGGTCTGGGACCGCGAGGCGGTGCGGCCGGAGGAGGGCGAGTCCGAGACCGCCTCGGCGCTCGCGGCGAGCCTGGGCGACAAGCCGGTCCAAGGTTCGAGCCGCCTCGGCTTCAAGATGCCGCCGCTGGTGGCCGA
Source organism: Methylorubrum sp. GM97 (assembly GCF_024347855.1). Taxonomy (NCBI): domain Bacteria; kingdom Pseudomonadati; phylum Pseudomonadota; class Alphaproteobacteria; order Hyphomicrobiales; family Methylobacteriaceae; genus Methylorubrum; species Methylorubrum sp. GM97. The sequence continues at coordinate 5,059,450 of NZ_AP025942.1, read as the reverse complement.
CGGCCTCGTCATCGTCGGGGTGACCGGGGCGGGCTACGGACTCCATGTTGAGGACGAAAAGGGTGGGCTCGACGGCGGCGCGGTGGTCGGGATCGAGGGCGGCTACGGCCGGCGCGGCTGGCTTGCCGCCTACGACGCGAAGACCGGCGAGGAGCGCTGGCGCTGGTACGTCACCAAGGCCGACGGCTGGGAGGGCGGCTTCGTCGAGAAGACCGCGGACGGCCTCCCGCTCCACCGCGACATCGCCGCGGAAAAGGCCGCAGCCCCCGAGCACCGGGAAGCCTGGAAGGTCGGCGGCGGCTCGCTCTGGATGACGCCGGCTTACGATGCCGATCTCGGGCTGATCTATCTCGGCACCGGCAATCCGGCGCCGCAGAATTTCGGCCTGACGCGCCCGGGCGACAACCTCTACACGATGAGCCTCGTCGCCCTCGACGTGAAGTCCGGCAGCTTGCGCTGGCACTTCCAGCAGGTGCCGCACGAGCAGTGGGGCTACGATGTCGCGAGCCCGCCCTTCCTCCTCGACTACCCGACCGAGAAGGGCTCGGTGAAGGCGGTGGCGCAGGCGAGCAAGCTCGGCTGGATCTATGTCCACGACCGCGCCGACGGGCGGCTCATCGCCAAATCCGCCCCGCTCATCACCCACAAGAACCTGTTCGTGCCCCGAGCCCGGAGGGTACAGTGGTCAGCCCTGGCCCCCTCGGGGCGGTCTCCTGGCATCCGGTGGCCTACGATGCGGGCAGCGGCCGCGCCTTCGCTCAGGTGCGGCACGGGGCGGCGACCTACACGGTGAAGACCGCGCCGGCCGCGGGCGGACGCGGCGAGATCCGCTACACCGAGACGGGGGAAGCCAAGGGCGAGCCGACCTTCTCGACGCTGACCGCGGTCGATCTCGCGCAGGGCGGGGCGGTGGCGTGGTCGCGTAAGGCGGGAAGCCGATTGTCCGGCGGCACTCTCGCCACCGCGGGCGGCCTCGTCTTCTCGGGCGAGGAGGACGGCCATCTCGACGCGCACGACGCGAAGACCGGCGAGATCCTCTGGCGCTTCCAGTGCGGGGCGGGGATCGGCGGACCGCCGGTCACCTATACCGTCGAGGGCCGCCAATACGTGGCGGTCGCCGCGGGCGGCGCCTCCTTCACCAAGGGGTCGGGCTTCGGCACGGGCGACGCGCTCGTGGTGTTCGCGCTGCCCGAGTAGCGGGCCTGCGCCTCACTCCGCGGCGTCAGGTTCCTCGTCCCCATCATCCGGCTCGTGCGCGTCCGCCTCGTCCTCCCGCGTCTCGTCGGAGGCGGGGCGGGGGGTTCCGGCCGCGTAGAAGTCGCCGCGGCGCACCGCCTCACCGCTATTGGCCATGACGCTGAGATAGGTGTTGAGCGTGTTGGGCGCGACATCGGGCAGGCGCCGCGAGATCTCGGCATGCGACAGGCCCTGCGGCCCGGCTTCCTCCAGGAGAGCCTTCAGCCGCCCCTTGGCCGAGTTGGCCCGCGGTCCGCGGCTACCCCGTCCGCCGCCGCGGGTCGAACGCGCCTCACCGGGAAACGCCGGTGCCACCGCGCCGCGCCCGCTCGCGACCAGCTCCAAGGGGCCACCCTCCACGATGGAAGCGAGGGACTTCTCCGCGGCCCGGAGCTTGGTCAGCTCCCCGGAGACGCGGTCGTACTCAGCCTGGAGATCGGTCATCCGCTGCCGGACATCGGCCAGGGCCTTGGCCAGCGTATCGCCTTCGGACATGACGGATTCTCAACCAAACGGGACGCAATGGGGCCTACAGCCACAGCCGGCCCCTCTCGTCAACAGGACCAGGTTTGCAGACCGGTTCCGGTGTGGGCCTCAGCTGCCGGCAGGGCGGGTCGGCGGCGGCAGGAGCTTGCCCGACTGGTAACCCATCGGATGCGGCTTCGGCGGCGGCGCGTCCGGATTCTTCTGCCAGCCCTTCCGGCCCTCGGCGAGGCCGCACTCGACGAAATGCACGAGCGGATTGCAGCCGCTCTCGCGCACGTCCGGATTGGCCTTCAGGTAGCCCTCGCCGCTGAACCCGGCGCTCGGGTCACGGCCCTCGCGCCAGCCGTAATGGATGTAGTGGACCAGCGGCCCCTGCGGAAACGCGCGCACGTCCGGATACCAGTACAGGTAATAGATCGGATCGAAGCCCGGCAGCGGGGTGCGAACGATCGACGACGGCGCTCGCCGCGTCGTCAGGGCCGACAGACTCAGCTTCTTCAGAAACTTCTTTACCGCGCGCACGGCTCTCAACGACTCTCTTGGACAGGTTAGCTGTCATCGGCGGATTGCACCGGCCTGTCCAGTACCGGCGGGTGACATCGGGCGCGCAGAACCGTTCGACGCGCCGACAGGGCGCGTCTTCCGCCGCCGTCGCGGCGCTGTCCCGTTCCAAGCGGATCAAGCCACAAGAACCCGGTAGACCACGCTGAACAAACCGGGCAAAAGTGGCAAATCGCGCAGAGAACGCGAGGGCTGTGGAGGCGTGGTGATGCGGCGGGTCGTCCTGCCCGTGGGGCTGGCGCTCGGCGCGGGTGCGCTCGGTGCGCTCACGCTGACCGAAGCCGGCATCGGCCTGCGCGTGAAGGCCGGCCCCATCCTCTCGGACCTGCATGATCGGTTTTCCGGGGTGACGACGCCCGCGGCGAATCAGCCGCCGACCGCACCGAGCCCCCGCCCTCGCGAGTCGCGGTGGAAGGCGGTCAGGCCGTCGTGCGGCTGACCGATGCGGAGCAGGCGCGGATCGGCGTCGCAACGGCGCGCCATAAGCGGATGCCCCACCGCATCGAGGTCCAGGCCTTCGGCTCGGTCCTCGATCTCGCGCGGGTCACGGAACTCACCAACAGCTACGCCAGCGCCAGGGCGCAGTTGCAGACCGCCGAAGCCAAGGCGGAAGTCTCGCGCGCCGCCTACACCCGGGCGCGCAGCCTCGGCCAGTACGCGACACAGGTGCAGCTGGAGACGGCCGAGGGCACCTTCCGCACGGACGAGGCGGCGCTCGCCGCGGCGCAGTCGCAGGTCCGGACCCTCGCGGCCACCGCGCAGCAGGAATGGGGCACGGTGATCGGGCGGGCCATCATCGAGCGTTCGCCCGTCATCACCCGGCTGATCGAGCGCACCGACTTCCTGGTGCAGGTGACGCTGCCGCCCGGCGAGACGCTGCGGGCGCCGCCCGGCACGGCCCATGCCGAGGTGCCGCCGCAGAGCGAGCGCGTCGCGCTGCGCTACGTCTCGCCCGCGACCCGGACCGACCAGCGCATTCAGGGCGTCAGCTACTTCTACACCGTGGCCGGCAACAGCGGGCTCCTGCCGGGCATGAGCACGCTCGCCTTCCTGACTTCGGAGCGCGAGACGACGGGCATCGCCGTGCCGGAAAGCGCCGTGGTGCACTGGCAGGGCGGCGCCTGGATCTACCGGAGCGTCGGCGACGACGCCTTTGCGCGCCATCCCCTCCGAGCCGACGCGCCGATCTCGGCCGACGCCTACGTCGTGGACGATCTCGGCGCGGAGGCGGAGATCGTCGTGACCGGGCCGCAGGCGGTTCTCTCCGAGGAGCTGAAGGGGCAGATCCAGTCCTCGGATGCGGACGACGATTGAGCATGCTCGACCAACGGCCCGCACGCGGACCGGCGCGCGACGATCCGCCGGGCCTCTCCCCTGCGCCCGTGACCTTGGGCCCTCAGGCCGCCCTGGTCGCCTTCGCGGTGCGCCGGCCCGGTATCGTCCTGGCGCTGGTCCTGGCGCTCGCCGTCTACGGCATCGTCGCCTTGGGTTCGGCCAAATACGACGTCTTCCCGGAATTCGCTCCGCCCACGGTGACGGTGCAGACCGAGGCGCCCGGCCTCAACCCCGAACAGGTCGAGACCCTGGTGACGCAGACGCTGGAGGTCGCGATCAGCGGCCTGCCGGGACTGGCGACGATGCGCTCGAACTCGATCCAGGGCCTCTCGGTCATCACCGCCACCTTCGCCTCCGGCAGCGACATCTACCGGGCCCGCCAGCTCGTGAACGAGCGTCTGGCCTCCATCACCGCGCGGTTGCCGCAGGGCGTGCTGCCCCCCACCATGACGGCGCTGACCTCCTCGACGAGTTCGGTCCTCCTCATCGGCCTGACCTCCCCGACGCAGTCGCTGATGGACCTGCGCACGGTGGCCGATTGGCGTCTGCGCCTGCGCCTGCTCGCCGCCCCCGGCGTCGGCGAGGTGCTGGTCTATGGCGGCGATCTCCGCTCGATCCGTATCCAGGTCCGGCCGCAGGATCTGGTGCGCTTCCGCATCGGCCTGAACGACGTGCTCTCGGCCGGCCGCAAGGCGACGGGCGTGCGCGGGGCGGGCTTCGTCGATACCGTCAACCAGCGCATCACCCTGCAGACCGAAGGGCAATCCCTGACCCCGGAGGCGGTGGCGCGCACCGTGCTCATCAACGAGGGCGGGGCGAGCGTGGTGCTCGGCGACGTCGCCGACGTGGCGGTGGCGCCGGAGCCGGCGATCAGCGCGGCCCTCGTCGATGGCAAACCGGGCGTGCTGCTGATGGTCGGCGCGCAATACGGCGCCAACACCCTCGACGTGACGGCCGGCGTCGAGGCGGCGCTCGCCGAGATGCGCCCCGGGCTGGAGCGCGATGGCACCACCCTGCGCACCGACCTGTTCCGCCCGGCGAGCTTCGTCACGCAGGCTACCGACAACGTGGTCCAGGCGCTGGCACTCGGCGGCATCCTCGTCGTCGTGGTGCTGTTCGTCTTCCTGGCCGACTGGCGTACGGCGCTGATCAGCGCCACGGCGATCCCGCTCTCCCTGATCGGCGCGGTGCTGATGCTCGGCCTGTTCGGCCAGAGCCTCAACACCATGACGCTGGGCGGCCTCGCCATCGCCATCGGCGAAGTGGTCGATGACGCGGTGATCGGCGTCGAGAACGTCATGCGCCGCATGCGCGAGAACCGCCGCGCCGCCGCGCCCTTACCCGGCGCACGGGTGGTGCTCGACGCGATCCTGGAAGTGCGCGTCTCGGTCGCCTACGCCACCTTCGCGGTGCTGCTCGTGTTCCTGCCGGTGCTGGCCCTGACCGGCGTGCCCGGTCGGCTGTTCGGCCCGTTGGCGCTGGCCTACATCCTCGCCGTGCTGACCTCGCTCGCCGTGGCGCTGACGGTCACGCCCGCACTGGCCCGCCTGCTGCTCGCCGGGCGCACCAACCTGCCGAGCCGCGAGCCGCCGGTCAGCCGCCGCGTGCGGGGCGTCTATATCAGCGGGCTCGCGCGGCTCAACCGTCACCCGCGTCTCGTCTTCGGCACCAGCCTCGCCCTGACGCTCGTAGCAGCCCTGCCGGTGCCGTTCTTCGGCGGCGTGTTCCTGCCGGACCTCAAGGAGGGGCATCTCATCCTGCACATGGCCTCGGCCCCCGGCACCTCCCTTCAGGAGACGCTGAGGCTCGGCGGGCGCATCACGGCGGGGCTGAAGGCGGTGCCCGGCGTGCGCGCGGTGGCCCAGCAGGTCGGGCGCGCCGAGGCAGGCTACGATCTCGGCGGCACGCATGACAGCGAGATCCATATCGACCTCGAACCGGGCCTCGACGGGGAGGGGCAGGAGCGGGCGGAGGCCGGCATCCGCGCACTGATGGCGGCGACGCCCGGCGCGAGCTTCTCGCTCAAGACCTTCCTGACCGAGCGCATCGAGGAGGTCGTCTCAGGGTTCACCGCGCCGGTCGTGATCAGCGTCACCGGCACGAATCTCGACCGGATCGAGGCCACCGCCCGCGACGTGGCGCGCGAACTCGCCGAGGTGCGCGGTGCGGCCGACGTCCAGCTCAAGTCGCCGCCGGGCCTGCCCCAGGTCAATGTGAGCCTGCGCCCGACCGACCTGCGCCACTGGGGCCTCGACGCGATCGAAGTCCTGGAAATCGTGCGCACGGCCTATCAGGGCGACATCGTCGGCCAAGCCTACGAGGGCAACGCCGTGTTCAACGTCGTCGTCGTGCTCGAACCGATCGTACGCACGCGCCTCTCGACGCTCGGCAACCTGCCGCTGCGCACGCCGAGCGGCAGCTACATCCGGCTCGCCCAGGTCGCCGACATCTACGAGACCGCCGGCCGCTACGCCGTCGGCCATATCGGCGCGCAGCGGGTGCGGGTCGTGACCGCGAATGTGGAGGGGCGCGACGTCGCCTCCTTCACCGAGGCCGCGAAACGGAAGATCGCCCGCGAGGTCGCGCAGCCCTCGGGCATCGATATCGGATTCGGGGGGGCGGCCGAGACGCAGGCCAAGGCGCGGCGCGAACTCGCGCTCTACGCAGGTCTCGCCGGTCTCGGGATCGTGCTCCTGCTCCTCGTCGTGACCGGCTCGCTGACCAATCTTGCCCTCGTCCTCGTCAACCTGCCCTTCGCCTTCGTCGGCGGCGTGCTGGCGGTGGCCTTGAGCGGCGCGGTGATCTCGCTGGGCTCGATCGTCGGCTTCGTGACCCTGTTCGGCATCTCGCTGCGCAACACCATCATGATGGTCGCGCATTACGAGCATCTGGTGCTGGTGGAAGGGCGGCCCTGGAACCTCGCGGCCGCCATCGAGGGCGCCGCCGACCGTCTCGTGCCGATCCTGATGACGTCCCTCGTCACCGGCCTCGGGCTGTTGCCGCTGGCGCTCGGTGCGGGTGAACCCGGCCGGGAGATCGAGGGCCCGATGGCCCTGGTCATCCTCGGCGGCCTCGCGACCTCGACTTTGCTCAACCTCGCCGTGCTGCCGATGCTGGCCCTGCGCTTCGCCCGGTTCAAGCCCGCGGAAGGCGCGCTGTGACCGTCGGACGGATGCGAGATCCCGCTTCCTATTCTGACGGGGCGTTGGCCCGCGGGCCTATCCTGTACCCTTTTAAAACGTCTCCGGCGCCATCTGGCGCCGGAGGGTCATCTGTTCCGTCTAGGCGTCTCACGACGCCGGCTCAGAAGGCGGCCTGCCGGGTTCTCACCTGATCGGCTGGTGTATCGATCCACTGGACCGAGCCGGGGAGGGCGAAGCCGCCCTGGCGGTGGACCGAGAGATCGCTGGTGGCCACACCCTGAGTTTCCAGGGTCAGCGCGCCGACCGTCTTGACGTTGTGGGCGCCGCCGATTTCCGCGGCGCGGGCGGGCACCGTGGCAAGCGCAGTGAAGGCCAACGCGGCGGTGGTGAGCGAGAGAAAGGTCTTGGACATCGAGATCAGCCTCTTTTCGTGCGGCGGGCTCCCCGTCGCTTCGTGAGACTGTATGTGCTGGGTCATGGCCCATGAATCAAATGGATCGATTTCATAATGCGCATCGATCACGTGCATCTATCCCGGCTCGATCTCAACCTGCTCGTCGCCCTCGACGCGCTGCTGACGGAGCGGAGCGTGACCCGCGCAGCCGGACGGATCGGCATCAGCCAGTCCGCGATGAGCCATGCCCTGGCGCGGCTGCGCACCGCCTTCTCGGATGAGCTGCTGACGCGGGGGCCCGACGGCATGCGGCCGACGCCGCGCGCGCTGGCGCTCCTGGGGCCGGTGCAAGCGGCACTGTCCCAGATTCAGGAGATCACGACGCCGCCGGCTGCCTTCGATCCGGCCACGGCCGACCTCACCTTCACCCTCGGCATCCCGGACTCGACCGAGGTGCTCCTGATGCCGACCCTCATCGCGCATCTGCAGGCGGTGGCACCGGGGGTGAAGCTCCTGCTGCACACGGTCGATCGGCACCGCATCCTCGACGACCTCGATACGGGGCGGGTCGATCTCGGCATCGGCGTGTTCGAGCAGGGCCAGACGCACCACAAGCGACGCATCCTCAACAAGGAGAGCTACCTCTGCATCTTCAACGCCGAGCTGGTTGGGGTGACGGCGCCGATCTCGCTCGACGACTACGTGCGGCTCCCGCACCTGCTCACGAGCCTGGTCGAGAGCGCCCACGGCGTGGTGGACGACGCGCTGGCCAAGATCGGCCGCAAGCGCGTCATCGCGCTGACCTCGCCGCGGTTCTCGGTGATGCCCTTCGTGGTGCGGCAAGCCCCCGTCATCGCCACGATGCACGCCCGGCTCGCGCGCTTCTTCGCCGACAGCATGGGCCTGACCGTCAGCCCGGCACCGATCACGCTGCCGGACGTCTCCATCTCGATGATCTGGCACACGTCCAACGACGCCATTCCCAGTCAGCGCTGGCTGCGGGAGACCATCATAAAGCTACGCAAATCCGATCCCCGGCCGCCGACCGACGGCTCTCACGCGACATCCGATTGATCCCTTCGGGATGACGGATGGCGGCGTCGCTCAGGCGCCGTGGGCTTCCCGCATCAGCCGTGCACCGGCGTCATCGCCTCGGCAACGGCCTGAAGGCGGTCGCGAGCATCACGGCGGCAGAGAGAGGGGGGGTGCGAGACGGCATCGTTCCCCGGCGGGAATGCGGTCTCGGCAATGAATGGTCGGAGTGGCCGGACTTGAACCGACGCCTTGTGCCCGCCCAGATTGGCCTAGATTATAGAAAGCCAGCATCTTTTCCACCAAATTCCGAAAGTATGCGTTAGAAGTAGCAATGACTTAGGCGGATTTCGCAAAGCGGATATCATCCGCCTCGACTGCCTTGCGCGCGGTGTGCTGGTCGCCGAATGGCCCGCGAGTTCGGCTCGTCGGATGGCGATCCCTCCCCACAGTCGGCTAAATCTTCAAGGCCAAGGCCGTAACCGCCAAGCAAGTAAACGGGGCGGTCGATGCTGACCAAGCCGATCTCGGCACCACCACCCACCTGATCGCCGAAGGATACAGCCTGGAGCTCGCCGCGGCCGTCGCCGGGCACGGCTGGGCGAGTTTGGTCGTGGCCAATCCCGAGAGCCAATCACGCCCTTTACAATCCGAACTTCGTCGTGCCGGGTTGAAGCAGTCGCTGCCGCCCAGTGGCGGTGGATGGTGCTGCCGTAGAGGTCGAGCGAGTCCGCCTCACTACCGTGCTTGCAGACGCGCTGGCCGCTCAGTGCGATTGGGACCGCTGCAACGTCTGAGTGGAGATGTGCTGGCGAGAATGTTGCTCGGCTCCGTGCATCTCGTCAGCGCCGATGTGGGACGCTGATATGCGGCGGGATTGGCTGGGCGGCACAGGTGACGCCTATTGATCCGATGTGCTAGCTCAGCCCAGCAATTAGGAGGCTTCGCTATGCAGCTGAAATCCGCTCAGCGCGGAAATCATAAAGCCGGGCATCAAGCTCGGCTCTGCCATAGCTAAGGCGAATCCAATCACGACAGATCCGACCTAGACCCATCTCCAGGTTGCAGTGTTGCTGGCAGTGAGATTTGCGGCAGCGTGAGCATATAAACGGTTTCAAGGTCCTAACATGCCGAAGTACCAGCACGCCATTCTGAACACCTCTCGCTGGGAAAGCGAAACAATCGTTGAGTGGCTTGAATATTACATTTCATTGGGATTCGACCACGCCTACATATATTGCAATGACGACGATCCGGTAGAAATGTACGATAAATTAAGGCCCTACATCGAGCGCCAAACCCCCTACGTCACGTTCCATCATGTCCCTTACCAGGGCCAGCAGCCAGCTTGCTGGATCCATTTCCTCGAGAATTACAAGCACGAGACCGAATGGTTTTTGTTCATCGACGCAGATGAGTTTCTGGCCCTCAAACCGCACAATAACATCAAAAATTTTATGTCGGAGTTCGAACGAGAGTTTGACTGCATTCATTTCAATTGGATTTGGTTCGGGCCCGAAGACTTCGAGGAACGCCCAAAGGGCAGCACGCTCCTGCAATTCACCCACCGTGAAGACGAGCGACGGCAGATGAATTACTTTACGAAAACGATCAATCGCAGCGCCGCCATCGATCCTCGGAAGATCGGGCGACCGCCGATCGACATGCTCAACCATCGTTGGCCACCGACTATTTCCGCGAGCTTGCGTGAGGCCAATGTCCTCGGCGAGTCGATGACCGATTTCATGTCGAACTTCCCAGCATCGGCCGAGCAATTCATGTCCGACATTGGGCGGCGCGAGCGTATAGTCGCGAAAGCTGTGCTTTATCATTTTTTGTTTCGATCGAGGAAGGACTTTCAACGTCGAGTCGAAAGGGGCACGCTGGGAGCCTATTACTTCCAGCCGATGTGGGGAACGCTTCCAACCCGGCATGAGGAATTCGCCGCTTTTCTGGGCGGACTTGCGGAGCGTGAGGACCTGTATCTTCACGACTACTGGCGCGACCAAGTCGAGGCCGTCCGTAGCCGGGCGAGAGCCACCTCCATCGTCAAGCCGCACGGCGGAACGAACTTGGCGCGCGCGGCCCGTGCGACGCAGAGCTCCATATGTCAGTGGTCAAGAGGTCAGACCGTCGAGGAAGACGCGCGCGGGGCGATCAACGGCACAGTCACCGGTGCCGACGGCTTCCACACTCAGCACGAGCCCAATCCCTGGTGGATCGCCGACCTTGGATCAGTGCTGTCGCTTGACGAAATACGAGTCTTTAACTCGCTTAAAGACCCAGGCATGGCCGCACGCGCTTACCCGCTTGTCATCGACACGTCCTGCGATGGTCAAACGTGGGAACGCCTGTTCTTCAATAACGGCAACTCTCCCTACGGAGGTGCCGATGGCCACCCGCTGATTGTGCGAGCACAGGGCAAGGCCCGATACGTCAAGCTCTGGCTCGCCGCGACAGACTACTTCCATCTCGACGAGGTCGAAATCTATGGCCCCAAGCAAGAAGACTAATTTCGTGATCAGGATGGTTGAGGCACGAGGCTAGCAAGGTACAAAAAGCCCGCCGCGTAGAGCGCGGCGGGGGCTGAACTATGGCCGCTTGCTAGTACGAGCGCAGCATCTCGATATCGTGCGCGCGGCAGCAGTCGCGGAACAAATCAATCTTCTCAGTCGGAATGAAAGCGTAATTCCACCCCTTGTCCGGCACTATAACCTTCGTGTGAATTACCACATCGGGCCGCATCCGGAACGGAATATACTCGAGCCCTTCCAACATCTTGGATAAATCGAATAAAGATTTGTAGGCTCCGCTTAGGATCTCTGCAAACACAATCGGTCGATCCTCGGCAAGGGTCCTAGTCGCCCCGCGCAAGAACGCCGCTTCGTGGCCTTCGATGTCCGCCTTTACCACGGCCAGCTTCCGGGAAAGCTTCAGGCTATCAAGCGTTCGAATTGGCACCTCGATCGTATTTGCTGCCTCCTTGAAATCAGCCTCCAACGAAGCGCTCGTTTCGAGCAGGCCATGCCCCGGATCGGGAAGGTGTAACGCGGCCGTGCCCTCGGCATCGCTAAGAGCGCATTCATTGATCTCGACCTGATGGGCAACCCCGTTCAAATGAAGATTTTTAATAAGCACGTCCCGCGCCTCAGGAAGAGGCTCAAAGGCGTATACATGCGCGGTATTTTTAGTTTTCGCCGCCAAAACCGAGTATATACCGATGTTTCCGCCAACGTCACAGAGTGACCCCTCTGTTCTAGACAGCGCCGCCATCAGCATTATGGGAAGTGGGGTTTCATAGGCGCCGGCCGCGAGGCTTTCGACAGACAAAATTGTACCAGGATGCTCTGTTAATTTGATTTCCCGGCCTGCGAATGAAAAGCTATAATGATCCGCCTTACCGCTATGCTCATGTATTCTATAATTCGACATACTCAAACCCCTCGGGTTATTTGATCGCCAACGTTCTAGCCGCCGCCGCCGCCGTGGGCAAGTCAGGTGAACCCGCCATCTACCAGTCGGACAAGGAAGCTCGCTTCCATTTATTCACCGCAACACACCTATATTCGAAGTTCTGATCCCACGCTCGTTGTCCAACCCGACATGGCGAATTCGAGGTCGCTGGTGCGGTTGATCCAGTCTCCGTGATCCTGGAAGTGGTCAGGCTGCCGTCCGGACCTACGCTCCAGCCGAGGCCCGCGATTTGGGAGGTTGAGTAGTTCCCCTGGAGTAGGATACCAATCGGCGCCACCGATCCATCTCGTATCGAAGCTAAGCTTTTTTTGCCGCCGATATTGACAGAGGTTGGGCTGTTTGAATTGTCCTCGATTGCAGCAGAGGAGCGCCCACCGTTGATCTGAATGGCACGCGGACCACCCGCGCCGAGCACTAGATCGGCAATCGTCTTACTGCCCGCAGTCTGCAGGGTCGTAGGGCCGGCTGTCACATCTTGGATCGTTGCGATTGAGTGCGGTCCGCCACCAATCCCTGAGGAACCGAAACCGAGACCAATCGGTGTGGCGGTGTCAATTTCGATGGCTGACTGAGAGGCGACCTTGTCACCGTTGATCCTCAGGGCCCAAATCGAAGAATATCCAGTGGTTGAAGAACCCTCGCCGGTGATCTGAACGCCGTGAGTAACCTGCGCATTTCCCGCAAGCCCCACCCGAACAGCGGTACAGTCCGTCACTCCCAGTGCACAATCGTGGCCGCTGTTGTTAGCATAATCAAACTCAACACCCGGAAAAAAATTACCGATCTTCGGCTTCGTATTTATGTGGTAATTAAAGGCCGCGCCCCAAGCGGAGCCAGCCCCATCTACGACATTCGTTTCAAAATATGAGCCAACTTTGGCGTTGATAGCGGCATCGTTGATCCAGTCCCACTTCACCGTGCCATCGGTGACGGTGAACGGCAGGCGATCGGGGCGGGAGCCCAGCAGTTTTGTTGAGGCTGCGGTCGTTCCTGCCTGTGTCGCCCGGTAGACAGCATTCCCAACGGCGACATTATCTCCAGCCTTATAAGGGGAATTCGGCTTATACGGCAAGGTGTATCCGGTGCCAATTGTTGTGGTAACTGCGAGGGTTTGCTCTTGCGTCTGCCCGTCGCCGTTAGTCGATGCAGATAAAAGCAGAGAAGCCCTTTGATGGTCGAAGAAATCCGACTGTATAGAGCCGCTAGCGGGGCCATGGATGCACGATAAGGCGGGGCAGAACGAAATTCTGTTTCCGGCTCCCAACATAATGGCATTTGGGTTTTTCGTGCCAGCGAGCGACCTATCTAGCCCTTGGACTTCCTTGACCAAGGCTGCGCCAGACGGTTCCTGATCTACCCGTAAGGCTTTTAGAGGTGGATTGTCGTTTGCTGGAGCTGGGGTTCGCTTGGCGTTTGGTAATGGCTGAGCCAGTGCCGCAAAGGGTAGTATCGCAAGAACGGCCAAGGCGCGAAGGCGCATCGCTTCAACCTCACAGGTGGCACCTAGAGGCCGGAGGCTTAGCAGCACTTCCCGCGGACCAGAAATCCCGATGAGCTTAACTGACCTGTCGAGCCAAGCACCAACTCAGGCGGCATCTTGGGCATAAGAAAAAACCCCGAGGCTGAAGCCTCGGGGCGGTAGCGTGGTCGAGGATGCTTGGCGGGATCAGCCGGACGAGCGTCCCATGATGGCTTTGAGCATCGTCTCGCGCGTCTCCTTCATTTCGTCACGTACCGAGGACACGAGATTGTCAACGCGGCGCTCCATCCGGGTAATGACGTCGCCGGTCACCTAGGTTCGAGCGACTTCGACTGACGCCAAGCAAGCGCAGACGGCTGCGCGGCGGCACGCCGGCGAAGGGCTACGTCGCGATGCGCGGCACGGATCCGAAGGGCGAGACCCGCAACACCTGCTACCATCTGGTGCGGATCGCGACCACTATGGGTCACTGACAGGCGCTCGCACAAAAGATTCTAGACCGGTATCTAGCCTAGCCTCAGACGTTGGTCGAGTCGGCGATAGCGAAGCTCAGCGAACAGCGCCTGAACAGGAAGCTGCAAACAACCTGCAAAACGGCGGCAGCGCGGGAAGCTGAGCCTGCCCCAGGTCATCGAAAAGAAATGGTCGGAGTGGCCGGACTTGAACCGACGACCCCCTGTCCCCCAGACAGGTGCGCTACCGGGCTGCGCTACACTCCGACGCCCTTACGGCCCGCGGCTCATAGCGGTCCGCTTCGGACAGCGCAAGCCCTTCCGCGAACGCCGAACCGCAGGGTGCGGTCCTTCACCCTGCGGACGAGACCTGTGCACGAGCGCGTGCCGACCCTCGAAATTTGATTCAGCGCATTGCTCGGCCGTACGGCGTCGCGCAGGACGGCAGACAGGGGGCGCGCCGGCTCCCTGTGTCGTTGACTCCGCGCAGGCAACAGCGAAGCAACTTCAACGAAATTTGCGAGCGCCCTTCTCAAAGGCGTAGCAACGACTTATCGTGATGAGAGTGCGATGATTTTGCCGGGCCATGTCTAGAAAATCGCTTGACCTGACGTTGGAAATTCTGAAGTCGCTCGATCGAGCGCATTCGCGTGAGGATATCCTGCGGGCCATCATGCCGCGGCTCAACGCGCTGGGCATCGAATACGTCATCTCGGCGATGATTCCACTGAAACGCCTGCCGGCGCGGACACAAAAGAACTACCTTATTTTAGAGAATACTCCCGACGAGTGGAACCGGCTCTACTTTTCGAAGGGCTATATGTATACGGACCCGGTCGTGCAGGCGACCCTGTCCAGCACGACCGGCTTCCGCTGGTCGGAGATCGAACCGGCGGGCGTGCTCGACCCCCGCTCGCGGCAGGTGATGAACGAGGCCGGCGAGTTCGGCCTCGGCGACGGCTTTACGGTGCCGCTCGCCACGCTGGAGGAGGAGCGCGGCGGCCTCACCTTCGCGGGTCGGCAGCTCGATATTAGCCCAGGACAGCGCGGGATGCTCACCCTGCTCGCCTCCTACGTGGTCGGGCAGACGCTGCTCATCGACAACGGCCCCAGCGAACGCCGGATGGGACTGACCCCGCGCGAACGCGAGAGCCTGCAATGGGTCGCCGAGGGCAAGACCGATTGGGAAATCGGCGAGTTGATGGGCATCTCGCGGCACGGCGTCGATTTCCATCTGCGCTCCGCCCGGGTGAAACTCGGCTGCGTGTCCCGTACACAAGCGGTGGCCGAGGGGTTCAGGCGCGGCCTGATCATCTGAGCGGACCAGACCGTGCCGCCATCGACCGCCCGACTCAGGTCGAAGAGCCGCCGGAAGGGTGAGCCGCGGCGCGACCGAAGCACCGCGCGTGGCGAGCTTTCGAAAACAGGCAATGCAAGATTGCATGTCCGGCGCATCGCGCCCGGCGCGATATCCGGATCGCTGCACGGGGCGACGCCATCCGCCGGCGCTTGGAGCCGCGCGGACGCGGTGCAGGATCGCGCCGCAGCGCTCATGACCACGGTAATGTGAGCCGCTCCTCCGCCGGCTGTCGGCAAGTTCTGTATTGTTTTACACATTCAATCCAAGATAGAGACGTGGGCCGCGCGATTTGCGAGAGTGGCGGAATAAGCGCTCGCGGACTGGCTTAATTCCCGAACGGCAAAAGACCGCCCGAACGAAACCCTACGGGTTCTCGTAGTGCCGCGACACGACTGGATTTGGGACGAACACTTCAGGTTTCTGAAGAGGTGTTCCGATGATCCATGTCGTCACCGCTGAAAACATGCAGGACTATGCCGGTGCGCTCGATCAGGCCTTCCGCCTGAGACACCGTGTCTTCGTCGAAGAACTGGGCTGGTCCAACCTCGCTCGCCCGGACCGGCGCGAAATCGACGAGTTCGACGACGAGCACGCCATCCACCTCCTCGCCCTCGACGAAACCGAGTCCGTCATCGGCTATTCGCGCCTGTTGCCGACGACCCGGCCCTACCTGCTGCCGATGGTGTTGCCGCAGCTTTGCGAAGGGGCGGCGCCGTCGGGCGCGCATATCGTCGAATGGGGCCGCATCTGCGTCGCGGAATGCGCCCGGACCTCGGGCCGGCGGCTCAACCCGACGGCCCTGGCCCTGATGACGGCCATCGTCGAGTGGGGGCTGCCGCGGGGGATCACCAGCTTCATCTCCGAAATGCCGACGAGCTGGATCCTGCGCCTGCTGCAACTGCACCTGCGCGCGATGCCCCTCGGCCTGCCCCACGAAATCGAGGGCGAGGAGATCGTCGCGGTCGAGGCGGCCTTCGACGGCCGCTCGCTGCGCCAGCTCCAGAACAAGCGCGGCGACATCCGCTCGGTGCTGGCCCCGCCGCGGGTCAGCTTCGCCCGGCTCGCCTCCTGACGGACGCGGCGACGGGTGCGCCGCATCCGTCGCCGGACATCGGCACCGCGATCCGGCCGCCCTGGCAGGACGCAGCCATCACAAGCCTGACGCTTTGTGCGCGGGGAGTAGTACCTTGAAACGCAGACGCAGTGACGCCCGGTACGCAACGGTTCCGGGGCTCGCCGGAACCATGACGACGCCTGGAATCGTCGGAACCTGGGAGTGGGATCCGGCGACCGGATGCTTCATCCTCGACGAGGGAGCCGCCGAGTTGATGGCGGGGGATGCCGGCCTTGCCGGACACCCCCTGCGCAGCGAGCGGGCGACCGCGGGCCTCGATGCGTCGGTGGCCGCCCGCTTCCTCGGCGACGTCCGCCACGCCGCCGAGCAGGAGGACGACGTCGCGGTCGATCTCTGGGTTCCCTCACTCTCCGGACCCAAGCGCCGGCTTTTGTGCCGCGGCCGGATTCACCGGGACGCGCGGCAGCAACCCGTGCGCGGGGAGGGGACGCTGATCGACACCGCCGATCCCGGTGTGCAGGCACGGACCCTGCGGGAGCTGGAACACGCGGCCGCGGCCGATGCCATCGACGAGGCTGCCGGACTCATCATCGCGGCGCGCCGTGCGATCGATGCCAGCGGCAAGCCCCGGCTGCGCCAGCTCGTCGATGTCCTCCTGCTCGAGATCGCCCGGGAGATCGCGAGCCGCAGCACCGAGCTGGATCGGCAACAGCACTAGATCCGCGGCGCAAGGCCTGACCAAAGACCCGCGGCCAAAGACCTGCAGCGATGACCCGGTGACGGTCGCCAGGATCACGGAATCCGGTCTATGCAGCCGGCCATGCAAGCCTGTCTCGCCATCGACCTGACCCGTCTCATCACTCGGCTCCGTCATGCCAGCCCGACCGGCATCGACCGGGTCGATCTTGCCTATGCCCGGCACATCCTGTCCCAGGGCGCGGAGGGCACGTGCTTCGGGCTCGTCTCGACGGCGTACGGCCCGCGCGTCCTCGACCGCGCGACCGCGCGCGGCATCGTCGAGGCGGTCGCCGCGGGCTGGGTCGAGGACGTGGTCGCCGAGGCCGATCCGGTGTTTCAGGCGCTCGCGGCCTCGCTTGCGGGCGACTCCCACCCGTTCCCGAAGGCAGCACGGCGCCGGGCGGAGGGCGGGCTCGACCGACGTCGCCTTCAGGCCGAAACCGGATTGCGGGTGCTGCGCTCGGGCGGGATCGAGCGCCTGCCCGAGGGAACGATCTATCTTCACACCTCGCACCTGCGGCTCGACCGGCCCGAACGCTTCGATTGGCTCTATTCGCGGCGCGACGTGCGGCCGGTCTTCTTCGTCCACGACCTGATTCCGATCTCCCACCCCGAATACGGCCGGCCGGGCGAGGCCGAGCGCCACGCGATCCGGATGGAGACCGTGGCGCGCCACGCCGCGCAGGTGCTCGTCAATTCGGGCGATGTCGGCGCCCGCTTCACGGATTACGCGCGGCAGCGGGGCCTGGGCCCGACGCCGGTGACCGTGGTCCCCCTCGGCGTCGAGCCCGTCTTCTCGAGCGGCGCGGGCGAGGCGGGGCTGCCGGCGCTCGCGCGGCCGACCTTCCTCGTTTGCGGCACGATCGAGCCGCGCAAGAACCACCTGCTGCTGCTCAACCTCTGGCGCGATCTCGCCGAGCGCAACGGCGCCGAGACCGGTGCGGCGATCCCGCGGCTCGTCCTGATCGGC
Source organism: Methylorubrum sp. GM97 (assembly GCF_024347855.1). Taxonomy (NCBI): domain Bacteria; kingdom Pseudomonadati; phylum Pseudomonadota; class Alphaproteobacteria; order Hyphomicrobiales; family Methylobacteriaceae; genus Methylorubrum; species Methylorubrum sp. GM97. Next base: position 5,041,714 of record NZ_AP025942.1, on the reverse strand, counting down.
CGGCGCGGCTGGGAGATCGAGAACGTCGCCGACATGCTCGACCGCTGCGAGGCCATCCGCCCGCATGTGAGCGAGGTGGTCGGCCTGTCCACCCACGGCCTCGCGCGGTTGATGCGGGGCGCCACCGCCCTGCTGATGCCCTCCTTCATCGAAGGCTACGGCCTGCCGGTGGTCGAAGCCGCCGCCAGCGGCCTTCCGGTCGTCGCCTCCGACATCCCCGTGCACCGGGAGATCGGCAGCGGTTTCGCCCATTTCCTCGATCCGCTCGACGGACCGGGCTGGACGGCGGCGGTGCGGGCCTTGAGCGAACCGGGCTCCCGGTTGCGGACGGAGCTGGCGGGGCGGCTCGCTGCCTACGAACCGCCAAGCTGGACCGCGCATTTCGAGCGGGTCGATGCCGCACTCGCCAGCCTGCCCGCCGCTGTTGCGCCGCACGGGCGAGAAGACTTAAGAAATCCCCGCTCGATGTGACCCGCCCCCTTCCGCGGCGGCTCCCTCCCTTTGGAAAGATCGGTTGCGATGAAGGTGGTCGACCTCGACCGCGAGACGGTCAAGCAGGGCTTGGCGGACGGCTCGCTGCTGCTCATCGATGTGCGTGAGGATCATGAATTCGCCCGTGGGCGCATTCCCGGCTCCGTCTCGCACCCGCTCTCGAGCTTTGACCCTGAAGCCTTGAAGGCGCTGATCGCAGCGGACGGGCGCCGCCCGGTCTTCTCCTGCGCCTCGGGCGTGCGCTCCGTCCATGCGATCGCCGCCGCGCAGCAATCCGGCCTCGATGTGAGCGAGCATTACGCGGGGGCCTTCAAGGATTGGTACGCCGCCGGAGAACCGGTTGAATCCTAGATACGGCACGCCTGCGTTGCAGAGCGCCGAACCGTTCCTTCCGCGATGGACCGCCATGTGCGGGAGCGCACGCCCCACTCGAGGTTGCGGGGACTAGGCCGCGCCATGCAGGGAACCGAATGATGCGTAGCCTCAGGCCTCTTCTACTCGCCACACCGCTGATCGCCTCCGCGCTGCTGGGTGCCGGGCCGGCTGGCGCGCAGATGCCGGGCGCGCCGCCGCCCGGCGTGACCGTCGCCAAGCCGGTGGTGCGGGAGATCGTCGAGCAGGACCAGTATACCGGCCGGTTCGACCCGATCGAATTCGTCGAGGTCCGCGCCCGCGTAACCGGCTACCTCGACAAGATCATGTTCCAGGACGGCGCGAACGTGAAGAAGGGCGAAGTGCTCTTCATCATCGACCGCCGCCCCTACAAGGCGGCTCTGGAGCAAGCCCAGGCCGCGCTCACCTCGGCCAAGGCGCGGCTCTCCTTCACCCAGACGGATCTGGAGCGTGCCCAGGTGCTGTCGCGCGGCGGCAACATCTCCGAGCAGGTCACCGACCAGCGCCGTCAGGCCTCGCAGACCGCCCAGGCCGACGTGGACAGCGCGGAAGCGGCGCTTCGCAACGCGCAGCTCAACTACGACTTCACGGAAGTGAAATCGCCGATCAACGGGCGGATCAGCCAGCGTCTCGTCACCGAGGGCAACATCGTCAGCACCGACCAGACGATCCTGGCCCGGATCGTCTCGCTCGATCCGGTCTATTTCGGCTTCACCGTCGATGAGCGCTCGTTCCTGAAATACCAGGGCTCACTCGGCATCGGCATGGGCCAGATGCAGCGCGGCAAGGGCGCTCCGGTGCAGATCGCCCTGTCCGGCGAGGAGAAGCCGACCCGCAAGGGCACGCTCGACTTCGTCGACAACCGGGTCGACAACCAGACCGGCACGATGCTCCTGCGCGCCACCGTCGAGAACCCGGACAACTTCATCAAGCCGGGCCTGTTCGGCATCGTCGCGATGCCCGCGACCAAGCCGTTCCAGGGCATCCTGATCCCCGACGAGGCGGTCTCGGCCAACCAGGACAAGCGCATCGTCTACGTGCTCGGCGATGGCGACAAGGTCTCGGCCAGGACCGTGAAGCTCGGGCCGATCGTCGACGGCTACCGCGTGGTCCGCGACGGCCTGAAGGGCGACGAACTCGTGGTGGTCAACGGCGTCGCCAAGGTCCGCCCGGGCGCGCAGGTGAAGCCCGAGACGGTCGAGCTGCCGCCGTCGAAGAAGTGACGTCGCGGTGATGCGGCACCGTCGCGGGGGCGAGGCGGGACGCGGACAGTAAAGATTTTCGAGCGCCGACGCTCCCGGACCGACCGGGGATGCCGGCCTGGACGCAGACGGCAAGCCGCACGGGTCGCGCCAGCGCGCACCGGCCGGCGAGAGGTTTGAACGATGCGTTTCGCCCATTTCTTCGTCGACCGGCCGATCTTCGCCTCGGTCACGTCGATCATCTTCCTGATCGTCGGCTTCGTCGCCTACGAGAAGCTGCCGGTCTCGCAATATCCCGAGATCGTGCCGCCGACCGTGACCGTGCGCGCGAGCTTCCCCGGCGCCAACGCCGAAACGGTGGCCGCCACGATCGCGACGCCGCTGGAGCAGGAGATCAACGGCGTCGACAACATGCTCTACATGACGTCGTTGTCGACCAACGACGGCGCGATGCTGCTGACCGTGACCTTCAAGGTCGGCACCAACCTCGATATCGCCAACGTGCTCGTCCAGAACCGTCTCTCGGTGGCGCAGCCGCGCCTGCCGCCGGACGTGCGCAACCTCGGCGTCACCGTGCGCAAGGCCTCGCCCGACCTGATGCTGGTCGTGCACCTGCTCTCGCCCAAGCGCACCTACGACCAGAACTATCTGGCCAACTACATCTACCTCAACATCCGCGACGAGCTGCTGCGCCTCGACGGCGTCGGCGACATCTCGATCTTCGGCGGCAACGAGTATGCCGAGCGGGTCTGGATCGATCCGCAGAAGATGGCCGCCTACGGCCTGACCACCACCGACGTGACGAGCGCGCTGCAGGAGCAGAACGTGCAGGTCGCGGCCGGCCAGCTCAACGGCCCGCCCGCCGCGCCGGGCGCCGCCTTCCAGCTCGTGGTTCAGTCGCAAGGGCGCTTTCAGTCGCCGGAGCAGTTCGCCGACGTCATCGTCAAGGCGAATGACGGGCGCCTCGTGCGCGTGCGCGACATCGCCCGCGTCGAGATGGGCCAGAAGGACTACACGACGAACTCCTTCCTCAACGACACGCCCGCGGTCGGCATCGGCGCCTTCCAGCGGCCGGGCACCAACGCGCTCGAGGCCGCGGAATCGGTCAAGGCGACGATGGAGCAGTTGAAGAAGAACTTCCCGCCGGACGTCGAGTACCGCATCGCCTACAACCCGACGGAGTTCATCGAGGAGTCGATCCACGAGGTCTACAAGACCCTGTTCGAGGCGGTCCTCCTCGTCGTCATCGTCGTGCTCGTCTTCCTCCAGAGCTGGCGCACGGCGCTGATCCCGGTGATCGCGATTCCCGTGTCGCTGGTCGGCACCTTCGCGGTGATGTCGGCGCTGGGCTTCTCGCTCAACAACCTCACCCTGTTCGGTCTCGTGCTCGCCATCGGCATCGTGGTCGACGACGCGATCGTCGTGGTGGAGAACGTCGAGCGCAACATGGCCGAGGGGCTCTCGGCCGGCGAGGCGGCCCACAAGACCATGGACGAGGTGGGCGGGGCGGTCATCGCCATCGCCCTCGTGCTGGCGGCGGTGTTCATCCCGACCGCCTTCATCCCCGGCATCTCGGGCCAGTTCTACAAGCAGTTCGCGCTCACCATCGCGGCCTCGACCATCATCTCGGCCTTCAACTCGCTCACCCTGTCGCCGGCGCTCTGCAAGCTGCTGCTGAAGCCGCACCACGAGCACAAGCCGCCGAAATTCTTCCTCACCCGCTTCCTCAACTGGCTGGCGCACCTGTTCAACCGCGGCTTCGACGCGCTGTCGAACGGCTACGCCCACTCGATCCGCTTCCTGACGGGGACGGCCATCGGCGTGATCGCCATGCTGATCCTATATGCCGGCGTGATCGCGGGCACGCTGCACCTCGCCCGGACGACGCCCACGGGCTTCATCCCGGACCAGGATCAGGGCTACCTCATCGGCGTCGTGCAGTTGCCCGCGGGCTCCTCGCTCGACCGCACCACCGATGCCGTGAACCGTGCCGCCAAAATCGCCCGCGGCGTCGACGGCATCACCAACACCGTCATCATCGCGGGCTTCGACGGCGCGACCTTCACCAACACCACCAACGCGGCGGTGATGTTCCTCACCCTCAAGGGCGCCAAGGAACGGGCCGCGCAGGGCCGGAGCGCGGCCGTCATCACCGGCGACGTGCTGAAGGCGACGGCTGGCATCCAGGAAGCGCGCATCATCGTCATCCCGCCGCCGCCGGTGCGCGGCCTCGGCCAGGGCGGCGGCTTCAAGATGCAGATCGAGAGCCGCCAATCCTCCGAGATCGGTCCGCTGCTCGCGGCCGCCGGCGAGGTGATCGGGCAGGCCAACCAGAGCAAGGATGTGACGCGGGTCTTCACGACCTTCGGCAACGACACGCCGCAGCTCTACCTCGACATCGACCGCACCATCGCGCGCATGCTCAACGTGCCGCTCGCCAACGTCTTCTCGACCGTGCAGACGGCGTTGGGCGGCGCCTACGTCAACGACTTCAACACCTTGGGCCGCATCTATCAGGTGCGCGTGCAGGGTGACGCGGTCTACCGCATGTCGCGCCGGGACATCGAACAGCTCAAGGTGCGCTCCTCGACCGGCGCCCTGGTGCCGATGGGCACGCTCGCCTCGATCCGCGACATCGCCGGCCCGCAGATCGTGCAGCGGTTCAACCTGTACTACTCGGTGCCGCTGCAGGGCGTGGCGCAGCCCGGCGTCTCGACCGGTCAGGCGCTCGACACCATGGAGGAGATCGCCAAGCGGGCCCTGCCCGAGGGCTATTCCTACGACTGGACCGAGATCGCCTTCCAGCAGAAGGCGGCGGGCGACACGGCGATCTACGTCTTCGCGCTGGGCGTGCTCCTCGTCTTCCTCGTGCTCGCGGCGCAGTACGAATCCTGGGCGCTGCCGCTGGCGATCCTGCTGGTGGTGCCGACAGGCGTGCTCGCCGCCCTGTTCGGGGTGCAGTTGCGAGGGCAGGACAACAACATCCTGACCCAGATCGGACTGATCGTGCTCATCGGTCTGGCCGCCAAGAACGCGATCCTGATCGTGGAATTCGCCCACGACATCGAGAACAGCGAGAACAAGGGCCCGGTGGATGCCGCGGTCCAGGCCTGCCGCCTGCGCCTGCGCCCGATCCTGATGACGGCCTTCGCCTTCATCCTCGGCGTGCTTCCGCTGGTGATCGCCACGGGCCCCGGCGCCGAGATGCGCCAGGCGCTCGGCACGGCGGTGTTCTTCGGGATGATCGGTGCGACCTTCTTCGGTCTGTTCCTGACGCCGGTCTTCTACGTGGTGATCCGCAAGGCGGTGATCTGGATCGGAAGGAAGCGCGGCAAGGACACGCATGGCGGCGACGGGCATGGCGCGCCGCACGGAGCCCCAGCCCACGGCTGAGCCTCCCCGCGCAAGCGCTGAACATCGAGAAGGCCCGCCCATCTTCGGATCGGCGGGCCTTCTCGTATCCAACGGTCCAGGCTCGCATCGTCGCAGCGTCGCCCCCGCCGCAACTCCGCCCGCACAGCGCGCATTGACGGGCAGGTTGAGCGCAGGAGGATACGGTTTGGCAGGGCAGGGACGAACAGGTGCTGCGCGGGTCGCCGTGGTGACGGGCGGAAGCGCCGGGATCGGCCTCGCCACGGCCCAGCTTTTCGCGCAACGCGGCTGGTCGGTGGCGATCCTGGCACGCGGTGCCGAGCGTCTCGCCGAGGCCGAGGCGCTGCTCGCCCGCGAGGGTGGGCGCGTGCTGGCGATCCCGGCCGATGTGGCCGACGCCGCGGCGGTCGAGGCGGCGGCCGACCGGATCGAGCAGGAGCTCGGGCCGATCCGGGCCTGGATCAACAACGCCATGACGACGATCGTCAGCCCGGCTGACCAGGTCACGCCGGAGGAGTACCGCACCGTCACCGGGGCGACCTATCTCGGCACCGTCCACGGCACGCTGTCGGCCCTGCACCGCATGAAGCCGCGCGACCGCGGCGTGATCGTGCAGGTCTCCTCGGGGCTGGCGATCCGTGCGGCTCCGCTCCAGGCGCCCTATTGCGCAGCGAAGTTCGCGATCAGCGGCTTCACCGACTCGCTGCGCGCCGAACTGATCCACGAGAACAGCAAGATCGCGCTCAGCGTGGTCTACCTGCCGGCGGTCAACACACCGCAATTCGGCTGGACCCGCACCCGGACCGGCCACGGACAGCGCGCCCCCGATCCCGTCTTCGATCCACGCCTGTGCGCCGAGGCGATCCACCACGCGGCCGAGCGGCCGACCCGCGAGGTCTGGGTCGGACGGACCTCGGTGCTGATGGCAGCGGCCCAGGCCCTCCTGCCGTCCTACGCCGACCGCAAGGCGGCGCAGAGTTGGGACGACATGGTGGAGGACAAGGCGGTCCCGGATCGGCGCGGCAACCTCGACGCACCGGCGCCGGGCGCGGCGCGCATCGACGGTGCCATGAGCGAGCGGGCCAAGACGACCCGCTCCGAGTTCTGGACCAGCCGGGAGCGCGATGCCCTCGTGCTCGGTGCCGTCGGCGCCGCCCTGCTCGGAACCGCCCTGGCGGCGCGCGCTCTGCGCCGGCCGCTGCGTCTGCTCGGGCGGCTCTGAGCGAAAGCGCATTCCGACGAAGTGGTCACCGGTTCGTCGAGAGAATGCACGTCAAAACAAAGAGCTAGAGCGCCGGCCTGATGCAGTCAGGTCGGATACGGCTCGAGCCCTTTCTTCACCCGCAGCGGACGGATAGGACCGTCCGATCTCCGGCCCGCCCGCGGGCACCCATGAGGACTTGCCCGTGCCCGGTTACCTGCCCTTCGCCGGCGCCCTGAAGCTGCCCGCCTATACCTGCGACAATTGCGGGTTCTGGCAGCGCCACTTCGAGGCGCCGCCGCATTGCCCGATGTGCCTCGACGCCCGACACGTCGTGCCGCAGGATGGCTGGCGCTTCCGCACCACGCGCGAGGCGCAAGACGCCTTTCCCTGCCACTGGGAAGAGCTGGAGCCCGGAATCTGGCGTTTCTGGAACGATCCGGTTTCCGGCATCGGCCCGAGCGCCTACCTGATCCGGACCGAGAACGGGAATATGGGCTTCGAGGCCTGCCCCGTCTTCAGCGAGGCGGCGCTCGACCAGATCGAGCGGCTCGGCGGGATGCAGGTGCTCTCGGCCTCGCACCCGCATTCCTACGGCGCGCTGGTGCAGCTTCAGGACCGCTTCGACCCGGAACTGTGTCTGCCGGCGGCCGACTTCATCTGGAGCGCGGCGCTTCAGGTCTCCTGGCCCTACGACGACTTCCTCGAACCCCTTCCCGGCTTGGAACTGCACCGCACCGCCGGCCATTTCGACGGCCACGCCGTGCTGTTCGACCGCAAGCGCAAGATCTGTTTCTGCGGCGACGCGCTCAAGTTCGAGCTCGACCCGAACGACTTTCGCAAGGCGCTGACGATCTCGGCCCACAAGGCCTTCGTGCGCGGCGTGCCGCTCACCGTGAACGAGCTGCGCCGCTATCGCGACGTGTTCGAACGCCTCGATTTCACCCAGACCTGGACCCCGTTCGAGCCTGCCGCCAATGTCGGCCGGGCCGAGGTCGTGGCGCTGATCGATGCCATGCTCGGCAGCCGGCCCCACGCCGCACCGGTGCCGCTGGACCATCTGCGCCGCAGCACCTGAGCGCCACTGACGACACCGCTCGCAGGCCGGGCCGGACGGAAGACACGCGTCCCATCCGGTTCGCAGGGGAGGGCGAGCGGTCTGAAGGCCGCTCCCTTCCGACTATCCTCGAAGAGGCTGCGAAGTGGGCTGATCTTCGAACCCCACGCGGACGGGGAGGAGACACCGCCAGCGCAATGGCGAATTTATATCATATGTTACTAGCGTAGTTGCGGTCTGTGCGACGCATGTCGAAACAAGATTGCAGCCTACAGACGATTGCAACGCTCTACACCAGAGATTTTAATCCATAATTTACCCAGAAAATGAACATTCGTCATAAGGGGCGGATGAAAGACATCGAGCGAAATCGCCGAGATCCGCCCTCGATCAATGACGACATCGCTCTGGCGACGTGGCTGCCAGAGAAAGATTGCGTCACGGGGGTTCTGTGATGTTCCGTAAGCCCAAGCAAAGTGACGCCCAAGCGAAGCTCGATGCACTCGATCGATCGCTCGCGACCATTGAGTTCGCGATGGATGGGACGGTTCTCGACGCGAACCGGAACTTTCTCGACGCGATCGGCTACGAGCTCGACGAGATCAAGGGCCAGCATCACCGCATCTTCGTCGAGGCCGCCTATGCCGAGAGCGCCGATTATCGCGCCTTCTGGGAGACGCTGCGCGGCGGCAAGTACGCCTCGGGCGAGTTCCCCCGTCTCGGCAAGTCCGGACGCAAGATCTGGCTGGAAGCGACCTACAACCCGGTGCTCGGGGCGGACGGCAAGCCGGAGCGGGTGATGAAGTTCGCGACCGACATCACCGCCAAGAAGAACGAGACGAGCCGGCTGCTGACGATGATCGACGGTATGCCCGTCGCCGTCATGACGGTGGACCCGAAGGACGAGTTCAAGATCAACTATCTGAACAAGACCTCGGTGACGACGCTCTCCACCATCGAGGAGCATCTGCCGATCAAGGTCTCGGAGATGATGGGCCGCTCCTTCGACGTCTTCCACAAGCACCCGCAGCATCAGCGGACGATGCTGGCCGACAGCAGCCGCCTGCCGCACCGGGCCAAGATCCGGGTCGGCCCCGAGACCCTCGATCTGCGCGTCTCGGCGATCCACGGGCCCGAGGGTGAGTATGTCGGCCCGATGGTGACGTGGTCGGTGATCACGGCGCAGGTTCAGATGTCGGCGGACGTCTCGCGGGTGGTCGAGGCGGTGCGGTCGGCAGTGGAGCGGATGGGGTCCTCGGCGGAGGAACTGTCGCGCTCGGCCGAGGACGCCCGGCAGCGCGCGGCCTCGGTGGCGGCGGGCTCGGCGCAGATGACGGCGTCGATCCAGGAGATTTCGGGGCAGGTCGGCAGCGTGTCCGAGCGCGCCCAGCGGATCGCGGCCCAGGCCGAGACAACCGATCTGACGGTGCGCCAGCTCGCCGAGAACGCGCGCAAGGTCGATGCGGTGGTGGCGATGATCCGCTCGATCGCCGATCAGACCAACCTGCTCGCCCTCAACGCCACCATCGAAGCGGCCCGCGCGGGCGCGGCCGGCCGCGGCTTCGCCGTGGTCGCCGCCGAGGTGAAGGCCCTGGCCGAGCAGACGGCGAAGGCGACCGGCGAGATCTCCGGACAGATCGCCGCGATCCAGAGCGCCACCGGCGAGGCGGTCGAGGCCATCGGCACGATCACCGCGGCGGTGACGGACCTCTCGGGGCTCACCCTCGCCATGGCGAGCGCGGTCGAGGAGCAGGCGGCCTCGACGCACGAGATGTCCGGCAACATCGTCGGCGTGTCCTCGGCGGCGGACGCCACCGGCAGCCATGTCGACTCGGTCCGCACCATCGCCGAGGATCTCGCGACGCATTCCGCCGGCTTGGGCGCGAGCGTCGAGAAGTTCCTCAAGGCAAGCTGAGGCTAGGCAGCGGACGGGAAGAGCCGCGCAGAGCCGATGTGCCGCATGTCACGACAATCGGTCGTGCCATGCAACCGGGCGCCGCCGAAGGGCTTATCACCACTTCCGCCCTTCGGCGGTCCGAGCCCGTCATGATCGACAGCACACGCCTCCTCCCGCCCGGCTTCGGCCTTTCGACGGATCCCGTCCTGTTCGGTGTGTCGGAGGGTCTCGCACGGCTGCTGCCGTTGCCGGACGACGACTTCGCCGCCCTTTGCCAGTCCGGTACGGGCGGGGAGAGCGCCGTCCTCACGCTCGCCTCGGTCGAGCCCCCGGCGGAGGCGGACCCGGCGGGCTGAAGGGGAGGGAGAAGGGCCGCCCTCCTGCGGCCACGTTCCTGGCCAGACTGCGCCGCGCAACGATCCGCGGAGACGCCCTCTTTCATGTCCTTCCTTCAGGGACTTCCGATCGCCGACCTCATCGCCCATTACGGCTACCTTGCCGTCTTCGTCGTCGTCGCGCTGGAGAGCGCGGGCGTGCCGATGCCGGGCGAGACCATCCTGATCTCGTCGGCCGTCTATGCCGGCAGCACCGGCAGCCTCAACGTGGTCCTCATCGTCGCGGCCGCGGCCGCGGCCGCGATCCTCGGCGACAACGTCGGCTACTGGGTCGGGCGCCGCTGGGGCATGCCGCTGCTGCTGCGCTACGGCCACCTCATCGCCCTCGACCATGGCCGGCTGAAGCTCGGGCAATACCTGTTCCGGGAGCATGGCGGAAAGATCGTGTTCTTCGGACGCTTCACCGCGATGCTGCGCGCCTATGCGGCGGTGCTGGCCGGCGTGAACCGGCTCGATGCGCGCCGCTTCATGCTGTTCAACGGCCTCGGCGGCGTCGCCTGGGCCGGCATCATGGGCTTCGGCGCCTATGCCTGCGGCCGCTCAATCGAGCACATCGTCGGCCCCGTCGGCCTCGCGCTGCTGGCCTTCGTGGTCTTCGGTGGACTGGCGCTCTGGCTGTTCATGAAGCGCCACGAGGAGCGGCTGCTCCTGAAGGCGGAAGCCGCGATCCCCGGCCCGCTGACGCACTGATCTTTTTCGAAGACAGACCGCGACGGCAATCGATGCGAGCCCCTCGCCCCGCACGCGGGGAGAGGGCTTCGGCGACCTTGTCGTCGCCGAAGCGAGGCGGCAGCCGATGGTGAGGGGGCGGCTCAGACAGAGTCCCTTCTGGAGCCGCCCCCTCACCATCGCTTCGGCTAAGCCTCCGCTTCCCGCAGGCGCGACAGGGTGCCTGCGGGCCTCGCCCCGCACAGCGGGGAGAGGGAGGGAAGCCTTATCCGGCGACTGCTGCCTTGATCGCCGCGGCGACGCGCTTCACGCCGCCGGAGACATCACCGCCCTTGAGGTGGATTCTCAGCGCCCGGCGCTTGCGCTCGGACAGCACGGCGAAATCGCCCCGCGCCTGCGCCGCGATCACCGTCTTGAACCCGAGCTTGCGCCCGGGGATCGGCAGGTCGGCCGAGGGGTCCGCGGTGATCTGGAGGAACACGCCGGAAGCGGGACCACCCTTGTAGGCCTGCCCGGTCGAGTGGAGGAAGCGCGGGCCGAACTCGAGGCAGGTCGCGACCTGACGCGCGTCGCGCACCGTCAGCCGGGCCTCCTGCAACGCCGCTTGATGCGCCTCGTTGCGCTCCACATAGGCGAGCACGGCGACGTAGTCGCACGGCTTCACCCGCGCCAGATGCGCGGCCACGATCGCCTCGAAGCCCTCGCCGGAGCGCAGGGCCTCCGCGTTGGCCGCATCGGCATAGAGCGCGACCGTCTCGTCCTCGAAGATCGGCGTCTCGGCCGGCAGGGCGCCGGTCTCCTCGGCGCTGGCGAACAGCTTCTTCGTCTCGATCTTGCTCGCCTCGACATCGGGCTGGTCGAACGGGTTGATGCCGAGCACCGCCCCGGCCACGGCGGTCGCGATCTCGAAGCGGAAGAATTCCTGCGGGAGCTGTTCCACCTTGTCGAGATCGATGCGCACCACCGGCTGCGCCTCGCTCTCCAGGATCTTCACCGCCTCGTCCTGGCGCGCATCGGCCTGGCTGGTCAGGCGGAGATACACGAACAGCCGGTCCTCGCCGTAGACGGCCGGCACGCCGACCGGCTCGCCCTCGACGGGGATGATGCCGACGCCTTCCTTACCGGTCGATTCAGCGATGAGCTGCTCGGCCCAGGTGCCGAAGGTGCCGATGCCGGGGGAGGCGATGATCGTGATCTTGTCGCGCCCGAAATCCTTGGCCGCGACACCCATCGCCGCGCCGAGGCGCACGCCGGGATTCACGGCGGGCGGCACCGCCGGCCCGCAGGAGCGGACCATCATCCGGGCGCTGTCGAGGAATTCGCGGATCTCGACGCCGGCCGCCGCCGCGGGAACGAGACCGAAGGCCGAGAGCACGGAGTAGCGCCCGCCGATCTGCGGCACGCCCAGAAAGATCTTGCGGAAGTTGTCGTCCTTGGCGGCCTTTTCCATCGCCGAGCCGGGATCGGTCACGGCGACGAAATGCCGGCCCGCCTTGTCGGCGCCGACGACCTCCTTCATCCGGCCGAGGAAGTAGTCGCGGAACACGTTGGGCTCGAGGGTCGAGCCGGACTTCGAGGCGACGATGAAGAGGGTCGTCTCCAGGTTAACCGCGGCCTCGACGGCGCGGACCTCGTCCGGGTCGGTCGAGTCGAGGATGCGCAGCTTCGGGAAGCCCTCGCGGTGGCCATAGGTGGCGGAGATCACCTCCGGGCCGAGGCTGGAGCCGCCCATGCCGAGCACCACCGCATCGGTGAAGCCCTCGGCACGGACCTCCTCGGCAAAGCTCTCGTAGAGATCGACCCGCTCCAGCTCGTCCTCGACGATGCGCAGCCAACCGAGCCACTTGCCCTCGTCACGGCCTGTCCAGACGGTGGCGTCGTGCGCCCAGAGCCGGCGGATCGCGCCGCTCGCGCGCCAGGACTCGACCGCCTTGTCGGTCGCCGCCTGAAGCGGCTCGTCGAACTTGAAGGTCTGCGCGTCGAGCCGATGGTCGAGCAACGCCGCCCGCTTGCCCGCGACCGCGCCGAGCAGAGCGTCGGCGGCATCGACGAAGAGCTGCACGCCCTCCTCGACGAGCTGGCGCGCCACCGCCTCGATGTCGATGCCGGCCTCGGCCAACCGTGCCATCACGGTCTCGGCCTCGCCGATATTCTCCTCCAGCGTCGCGCGCACCCGGCCGTGGTCGCGGAACGCGTCCATGGTGGCCGGCGGCATGGTGTTGACGGTGTTCTTGCCGATCAGCTCCTCGACGTAGAGCACATCGGAATAGGCCTTGTTCTTGGTGCCCGTGGAGGCCCAGAGCAGGCGCTGCGCCTTCGCCCCCTTGGCCTCCAGCGCCTCCCATTTCGGCCCGGAGAAGATGCGCTTGTAGCGCTGGTAGGCGAGCTTGGCGTTGGCGATCGCCACCTTGCCCTTGAGATCCTCGTAGCCGCCGACCTCGTCCAGCTTCTTATCGACGAGGCTGTCGATGCGGCTGATGAAGAAGCTCGCCACGCTCGCGACCTTCGAGACGTCGCCGCCCTTGGCGCCGAACTCGGTCAGCCCGTCGATGAAGGCGTTGGCGACCTCCTCGTAAACGCTCTGCGAGAACAGCAGCGTGATGTTGACCGAGATGCCCTCCGCCGTGAGCTGGCGGATCGCCGGCAGGCCGGCGGGGGTGGCCGGCACCTTGACCATGAGGTTGTCGCGCCCGACCGCCGCGTGCAGGCGGCGGGCCTCGTTCAAGGTCTCCTCGGTGTCGAGGGCGAGGTAGGGGGAGACTTCGAGGCTGACATAGCCGTCGGCGCCGTCGCTGGTGTCGTAGACCCGGCGCAGGACGTCGGCCGCCGCCTGGATGTCGGCGATGGCGAGCCCCTCGTAGAGATCGATGACGCGGGCATCGCCCTGGCTCAGCACGGCCTTGAGGCTGTCGTCGTACTCGGCCGAGTGGCCGATCGCCTTCTCGAAAATGGCCGGGTTGGAGGTGACGCCGCGCAGGTCGTCCTTCTCCACCAACGCCTGGAGTTCACCCTTGGCGATGAAGCCGCGGGCCACGAAATCGAGCCAGACCGCCTGCTCGTGCTCGGCGAAGAGGGCGTTCAGCGCGTTCATCTCTAGCGTCCTCGCGTAATTCTTGTGCGTCCCCGTGCCCAGTAGATAGGGCGGTCGCGGGCGCCTTAACCCTCCCCCCTCTGCGGGGGAGGGTGCCCTGCGGATGCAGGGCGGGAGAGGGGCCGGCTCCAATCTTTCTAGAGCCGGCGCTCCCCTCACCCGACCCGCTTCGCGGGCCACCCGCTCCCGCTTCAGGGGAGAGGGTTCAACGTCTGCGCGCCCTACTTCTTGTACTTGGCCGCCTGCGCGCGGGCCGCTTCGATCACCTTCTCGGCGGTGAAGCCGAACTTGCCGAGCAGATCCTTGATCGGAGCCGAGGCGCCGAAGGTGTGCATGCCGACGATCGAGCCCGAGGAGCCGGCGTAGCGGTCCCAGCCGATCACGCTGCCCTGCTCCACCGCCACGCGCGCCAGAACCTCCGGCGGCAGGACGCTGTTGCGGTAGGCCTCATCCTGGCGCTCGAACAGCTCCCAGGACGGCATCGAGACGACGCGCGCCTTCACGCCCTCGCCCTTCAGGGTCTCGTAGGCGCCGACGCAGAGCTGCACCTCGGAGCCCGTGCCGATCAGGATCACGTCCGGCGTTCCCTCGCTATCGGCGAGCACGTAGGCACCCTTCGCGGTGCCGGAGGCGGGGGCGTATTTCGAGCGGTCGAAGGTCGGCAGCGGCTGGCGCGACAGGGCCAGCACCGCTGGCTGATTTTTCAGCGAGAAGATTACGCGGTAGGCCTCGGCCACCTCGTTGGCGTCGGCCGGGCGCAGGGTCAGGAGACCGGGGATGCAGCGCAGCGAGAGGATCTGCTCCACCGGCTGATGGGTCGGCCCGTCCTCGCCCACGCCGATCGAGTCGTGGGTGAAGATATGGAAGACCGGCAGCTCCATCAGCGAGGCGAGCCGGATCGGCGGGCGCATGTAGTCGGCGAAGACGAGGAAGGTCGCGCCGTAGGCGCGCAAGCCCACGAGCCCGAGCCCGTTCACGATCGAGCCCATGGCGTGCTCGCGCACGCCGAAATGGATGTTGCGCCCGCCCGGCTCGAACGGCGTCAGCGAGCCCGCGCCCTCGAAAGTGAGGTTCGACTTGTTGGACGGCGCCAGATCGGCCGAGCCGCCGAGCAGGAACGGCACGTGCTGGGCGATGGCGTTGAGCACCTTGCCCGAGGATTCGCGCGTCGCGAGCCCCTTGGCGTCGGCCTCGAAGACCGGGATGTCGCGGTCCCAGCCCTCGGGCAGGCGGCCTTCGAGGAAGGCCGACAGTTCCTCGGCATGCTCCGCATCCGCCGCCTTTGCGGCCTCGAAGAAGCCCTGCCACTGACTGTAGAGCGCGGCGCCGCGCTTGCCGATGCCGTCGGCAAAGGTGTCGTAGACGCCGTCCGGCACCAGGAACTCGGAGTCCTCCGGCCAGCCATAGGCGCGCTTGGCGCCCTTCACCTCGTCGGGGCCGAGCGCGTCGGAATGGGCCTTCGACGTGTTCTGCTTGGTCGGTGCACCGTAGCCGATGATCGAGTTGACGATGATCAGGGTCGGGCGGTCGCTCGATTGCAGGAAGGTCTCGAGCGCCGAGGCGATGGCGTGGGTGTCGTTGGCATCGGCCACCCGCAGCACCTGCCAGCCATAGGCGAGGAAGCGCGCGGCGACCTCTTCCGAGAAGGCGAGTTCGGTGTGGCCCTCGATGGTGATGGTGTTGTTGTCGTAGATCCAGCAGAGGTTCGACAGGCGCAGGTGCCCGGCGATCGAGGCGGCCTCCTGGCTGACGCCCTCCATCAGGTCGCCGTCCGAGCAGATGGCGTAGACGTTGTAGTCGAACAGCGGCAGGTCGGGCCGATTCAGGCGCTCGCCCTTGAAGCGGCCGCCCATCGCCATGCCGACGGAGTTCGCCACGCCCTGGCCCAGCGGCCCGGTGGTGGTCTCGACGCCGGTGGTGAAGTGATATTCCGGGTGGCCCGGCGTGCGGCTGTCGAGCTGCCGGAATTTCTTGATGTCGTCCAGCGAGATGGCGGGGGAATTACCGCCGTCCTTCTCGGCCACGCGGGCCAAGTGCAGCAGCCCGTAGAGCAGCATCGAGGCGTGACCCGCCGAGAGCACGAAGCGGTCGCGGTTCGGCCAATGCGGATGGGCCGGATCGTAGCGCAGATACCGGTTCCACAGGGTGTAGGCGACGGGCGCCAGCGCCATCGGCGCGCCGGCATGTCCGGAATTGGCCTTCTGCACCGCGTCGATCGCGAGCGTCCGGATCGTGTCGATCGCGAGCTTGTCGCCCTGGCTCAGGGCCGCCTTCGGGCTCGTGTCTGCACCGCTCATGGAGTTACCGTCTTTCTCGCTTCCATCGCCCGCCGTCTGACGGAGTGCGACTACTGCGCTGCGATGGATTCGCCTACCCTCGACTCGGATACGTCCGCGCCGCTGCCCCGTTCCTTCGCAGGACCGGTCGCGCGGCTGTAATTGAGGATCGTGTTGACGAGCGCAACATGCGTGAACGCCTGAGGGAAGTTCCCCACCAGCCGTTTCGCGTGCACGTCGTACTCTTCGGAGACCAATCCGAGGTCGGTGCAGACACCGATCAGGCGCTCGATCAGGTCGCGAGCCTCGTCGCAGCGGCCGAGGCCGATCAGATTGTCGGCGTACCAGAAGCTGCAGGGCAGGAAGGCACCCTCGTTGCCGGGCAGGCCGTCGGTGGTCTGGCCTTCGGTCTCGTAGCGCAGGATGAAGCCCTCGCGCATCAGATGCGATTCGACCGCCGCCACCGTGCCGACCACGCGGGGATCGTCCTGGGGCAGGAAGCCCATATGCGCGATCAGCAAGAGGCTCGCATCGAGCGCCTTGCTTCCGTAGGATTGGACGAAGCTGTTCAGCTCCGGGTCGAACCCCTTGGCACAGACCTCGGCGTGGATCTCGTCGCGGATCGCCCGCCAGTGCGCGAGTGGCGCTTCGACGGTGTGCGGATCGTCGTCACCCATCAGCTCGACGCTGCGAATCGCCCGGTCGAAGGCCACCCAGGCCATCACCTTGGAATGGACGAAGTGGCGCCGCCCGCCGCGCACCTCCCAGATGCCCTCATCGGGCTGGCGCCACGCCGTCTCGAGGTGCTTGATGATCGCTTGGCCGACGCGCAGGCCGTCCTTGTTCTGCCCCATGCCGCGGGCACGGGCCTGGAACAGGGCGTCGAACAACTCCCCGTAGACGTCGAGCTGGAACTGCGCGATCGCCGCGTTGCCGACGCGCACGGGCCGCGAACCCTCGTAGCCGGGCAGCCAATCGAGTTCGATCTCCGGCAGCAGCCGCTCGCCGGCGATGCCGTAGAGGATGTGCGCCTGCTCCGGGTTGCCGGCCACCGCCCGGGTCAGCCAGTCGCGCCACGCGCGGGCCTCCTCAATGTAGCCTGAATCCATCAGCGCCAGCAGCGTGAAGGTCGAGTCGCGCAGCCAGCAGAAGCGGTAGTCCCAGTTGCGCACGCCGCCGAGTTCTTCCGGCAGGGACGTTGTGGGCGCGGCGACGATCCCGCCGGTCGGTTGGTAGATCAGCGCCTTCAGCGTCAGGAGCGAGCGGCGCAGGATGGCGTCCCAAGGCGTCTGGAGCGTGCAGCGGCTCGACCATTCGCGCCAGAAGCGGTTGGTGTCGTCGAGCCAGCGGCGCGGCTCGATCGGTGCAGGATCGTCCTCGTGCGAGGCGCCGTAGCTCAGCACGAAGCGGACCGCGTCGCCCTTGTAGACCGTGAATTCCGAGATCGTGGTCTGGTGGGCGGAGCCGCGCATCGGCGCGTTGGTGCGCAGGACCACCTTGTGCGGCCCGGAGATGGCGCGCAGATCCCCGAGTTCGCTGCGCGACACCCAGGGCACCGCCGAGCCGTAATCGAAGCGCACGGCCAGCTCCATCCGCATCGCCATCCGGCCGCGCACCCCCTCGACGAGGCGGATCACGTGGCTGCCGTCGCCGACGGGCATGAAGTCGGTGACGCGGACCTCGCCCTCATGGGTCTTGTGCGTGGTCTCCAGCACCAGCGAGCCGCCGCGGTAGCGCCAGGAATGCTGCGCCCCCTCCGCCGCCGGAGCGAGCTTCCAGAAGCCGTGCTCCTCCGTTCCGAGGAGGCTCGCGAACAGGGCCGAGGCATCGAAGCGCGGCATGCACAGCCAGTCGATGCTGCCGTCGCGCCCGACCAGGGCCGCGGTGCGCCCGTCGCCGATCAGGGCGTAATCCTCGATCCGTCCCGCCATCCCGGTCTCCGTCGCCGTACCCTGAGCCGAACGACGCGGGGGATACGCGGGCTTCGGCCTCACTCGCAGAGCATCACGCACGAAAAAGCCGCCGCGTCGGCGACGCGGTGGACGTGATCGCGGTTCTGCTCCGCGCGAAGTGGCGCAGCGGCCGCGCTTCGCAAGGTTTCGGGGCTAACGATTGTGAAGACCGCGCGCTTGGCGGCGCACCGCGCTCCGTCTCAGCGCAGATCCGAGACGAGGCTGACGACCGAGCCGCTCAGGCTTGTGACGCTGGTCGTGACCTTGGTCGCCGCGCCGGAGCCGGCCGTACGGGCCGCATCCCAGACCGCGTCGACGGCGGCGAAGGGGAGGGCGCCTGCGGGCAGGACGCGATCACTCTCGTCCTCCACACGCGCCATGGCGGCTGGGGCCGAGACGACCGGCTCGGACGCGGCTTTCGCCGGGCTCGCGGGCTGCGTCGTCGCCATCCGGCTCGCGGTGGCGCGCCGGCGCTCGGTTCGGGTGGCAAGGCGCGGGGGGCGGGCCTGCGGTGGGGCGGCCTCGTTTGCGGCGACGAGGGGCACGAGGCGGGCGAAGGCCTCGCTGGCCGGACCCGCCTCGACATCGGCGAGCAGGGCCTTGCCCGGATCGAACACCGTGAAGCCGGGCGCCGCAGCCATGGCCGGCACGGGCCGCGCCGATTCGACCGGCGGCATGGTCGGCCCCTTGGCCGGCTCGCGGCAGACGAGCGACAGCAGGGCGGCGGCCACGGCGAGGCCGAGGGTCGGCAGCAGGGGGGGAAGCACGGCGCGAGGGGTCGCGGACACGTCCGGCTTTCGCAGCGGATCGACGACGCGCATGAACCGGCCCCTCCTGATAGATTCGCGAGCGGCTTGAGTGTGCGCCCCGGTTTGCGGCAGAAGCGGGGCCGGCCGATGTCGGTTTGTAACTGTCGTTATGGACCGGGCGGGCATACGGCTTGCCTGCGATGCGTCCGCCCCTCACGAGGCAGGTGCGTCCGCACGTGCCTCCATGTAGACGGACCGCCTTCTTTACCCCGTGCCTTCCTCGCCTATGCCTTCCTCGAACGGATCGAACCACTCCGGCCCTCGATGACCGAGACCAGCCTCACCGTCGCCGTGATCGATCCGAGCCGCGCCCGCGCCGCGATCCTGGAGGAGGGCCTTCGCGCCTCCGGCGTCGGCAACGTCGTCGTGCTTGCGGACGGGCCGGACCTCCAGGCGCGGGTGGCGAGCCTGAAGCCCGACGTGATCGTGGTCCATCTGGAGAGCCCGAGCCGGGACGTGCTGGAGCAGATGTCGGGCCTGTCCCGGCAGGCCGAGCGGCCGGTGGCGATGTTCGTGGACCGCTCGGACCAGACCATGATGCAGGCGGCGGTCGATGCGGGCATCTCGGCCTATGTGGTGGACGGGCTGCGCTCGGAACGGATCCGGCCGATCCTCGACATCGCGATCCTGCGCTTCAATGCCTTCGCCCGGCTCCAGCGCGAACTCGACGAGGCCCGCTCGGAACTCGCCGACCGCAAACTGATCGAGCGCGCCAAGGGCATCCTGATGACGCGCAAGGGCATGAGCGAGGACGAGGCCTACAAGCTCCTGCGGCGGCAGGCGATGAACGAGAAGCGCAAGATCGTCGACATCGCCCGCGCCATCGTCACCGCGGCGGATCTACTCGGATGAGGATCAGACTCGGATACGTCCCCCTCACCGACGCCGCCCCCGTGATCGCGGCGGCGGAACTGGGCTTCGCACGCGCCGAGGGGCTCGAGATCGAACTCGCGCGCGAGCCCTCCTGGGCAACCCTGCGCGACCGGCTGGCGCTCGGCCATCTCGACGCCGCGCACATGCTCGGGCCGCTCGCCATCGCCAGCGCGCTCGGGCTCTCGGGGCCGGAGGCCCGTCTGAGCGTGCCGATGGCGCTCGGCCTCAACGGCAACGCCGTGACCGTCTCGAACGCGCTCTGGGCGGCGATGGCCCCGGAGAGCGACGGGCTCGGTGACGTAGCTGCGGCTTTCTCGGCGGTCGCCCGCGCGCGGGCCGGGGAGGGGCGTCCGCTCGTCATCGGCACCGTGCATCCCTTCTCCAGCCATTCCTACCAGCTCCGCCTGTTCGCCGGCCTGAGCGGGCTCGACCTCGACGCAACGGTGCGGCTGGTCGTGGTGCCGCCGCCGGAGACGGTGGATGCGCTCCGGCGCGGGCGGATCGACGGCTTCTGCGTTGGCGCTCCCTGGAACAGCGTCGCGGTCGCCGCCGGCCTCGGCCGGATCGCGGCACTCGGCTGCGAGATCGCGCCCGACTGCCCGGAGAAGGTGCTGGCGCTGCCCGCGGAGGGGGCCGACTTCACGGCACCTTTGGTCAGGGCCGTCCACCGCGCCGGACTTTGGTGCGCCGCCCCCGAGAATCGCGAGGCCCTGAGCCGTCTGCTCGCCGAACGGGCAGAACTCGACGCGGATGCCGCGCTTCTCGCGCGCACGCTCAGTGGCGCGCTGATCGTGGATCGGGACGGAACCGAGCGGGCGAACCCGGACTATCTGCGCCTCGACGCGGCGACCCACCGGCCGGACCGAGAGCATGCCCGGTGGCTGGTGGCGCAGATGGCCGCCTGCGGGCAGGTGGCGTCCGGCGGCGACGCGGCGGACCGGGCGGCGGCGCTCTACCGGCCCGACCTCTTCGCCGCAGCCATCGGCGGCTGATCACTTTTTCAGCCGCATGGGACCGGCTTGGGCTGCATCGCGCAGCAGCATCGGCCCATTTTTTGTGCACCGCATGAAATTGTTGGGCCGCTGAGCGCGGGCAGCGCAGCAAACCCGTGATGCCGGCGCTCCGAGAGGGGCGGCACGCTCTTCCGCGCAATTGGCACGGCTCCTGCAGAGATGTTCGCACGGGCTCGTCAACGACGACGCGCCCCAAACGTCAGCAAGGCCGCTGATCCGGACTGCCCGCACGCGACGAAGGTCGATCGCGCAGGCGATCCCGGACGGCGGCCTTTTCCATGTGCAGACAGCGCACCGGAGCGAAGAGCGGATGAGCATCGATCACGGCAACACGACCCGCCGCGGCGTCCTCAAGGGGGCGGCGGCTGCCCTCGCCCTCGCGGGTGCGGCTCGTGCCGCCTTGCCGGCCGGTGCCTTCGCGCAGGGCGCGGGGCCGGAGGTGAAGGGCGCCAAGCTCGGCTTCATCGCGCTCACCGATGCCGCGCCGCTCTTTGTCGCCAAAGAGAAGGGCATCTTCGCCAAGTACGGCCTGCCCGAGACCGAGGTGCTGAAGCAGGCAAGCTGGGGCACCACCCGCGACAACCTCGTGCTCGGCTCCGAGGGCAACGGCATCGACGGCGCCCACATCCTCACCCCGATGCCCTACCTGATCTCCGCCGGCCGAGTGACGCAGAACAACGTGCCGGTGCCGATGTACATCATGGCCCGGCTCAACCTGAACGGTCAGTGCATCTCGATCGCCAAGGAGCATATCGACCACAAGATCGGGCTCGACACCAAGCCGTTCAAAGCCGCGCTGGAAGCCAAGAAGGCGTCGGGCAAGGCGGTGAAGGCCGCCATGACCTTCCCCGGCGGCACCCACGACCTCTGGATCCGCTACTGGCTCGCCGCCGGCGGCATCGACCCCGACAAGGACATCGAGACCATCGTCGTGCCGCCGCCCCAGATGGTGGCGAACATGAAGGTCGGCACGATGGACTGCTTCTGCGTCTGCGAGCCGTGGAACGAGCAGCTCATCCACCAGGGCATCGGCTACACCGCCATCACCACGGGCGAACTCTGGAAGGACCACCCGGAGAAGGCCTTCGCCATGCGCGCGGCCTGGGTCGACAAATACCCCAACGCCGCCAAGGCGCTGCTGATGGCGGTGATGGAGGCCCAGCAATGGTGCGACAAGCCCGAGAACCGCGACGAGATGGCGGCGATCGTGGCCAAGCGCCAGTGGATCAACGTGCCGGTCGCCGACGTCGTCGATCGCATGAAGGGCAAGTTCGACTACGGCACCGGCCGCGTCGTCGAGAACAGCCCGCACATCATGAAGTTCTGGGGCGACAACGCCTCCTACCCGTACCAGTCGCACGACCTCTGGTTCCTCACCGAGGACATCCGCTGGGGCAAGTTCGACGCCCAGACCGACACCAAGGCGCTGATCGCCAAGGTCAACCGTGAGGATCTCTGGCGCGAGGCCGCCAAGGCGCTCGGCGTTGCGGCGATTCCAACCTCCACTTCGCGCGGCGTCGAGACGCTGTTCGACGGCAAGGTCTTCGATCCGGAAAACCCGGCCGCCTACCTCAACAGCCTCGGCATCAAGAAGGTCGCGTGATGGCTACCGGAGCAACGCTCACCGCAACCCGCGAGCGCGCCGCCAAGGCCCGCACGCCCTTCATCACCCTGGCCGGGCTGCGCGGCGTCGCCGCCCGCGTCCTGCCGCCGCTCGTCGTCCTGGCGGGCTTCCTGCTCCTGTGGGAGGTGCTGTGCTCCTCCCCCACCGCCGGCCTGCCGCCGCCCTCGCGGGTGGTGACGGAAGCCTGGGACATCATCATCGATCCGTTCTACGACAACGGCGGCACCGACAAGGGCCTGTTCTGGCATATCGCCGCGAGCCTGAAGCGCGTGGCGCTGGGCTTCTCGCTGGCGGTGGTGGCGGGCGTGATGCTCGGCACGCTGGTCGGCCAGTCCGACTGGGCGATGCGCGGGCTCGACCCGATCTTCCAGATCCTGCGCACGATCCCGCCGCTGGCCTGGCTCCCGCTCTCGCTCGCCGCCTTCCGCGACGGCCAACCGAGCGCGATCTTCGTGATCTTCATCACCTCGATCTGGCCGATCATCATCAACACCGCGGTCGGCATCCGCAACATTCCGCAGGACTACCGCAACGTCGCCGCGGTCATCCGGCTGAACCCGATCGAGTTCTTCGTGAAGATCATGCTGCCCTCGGCGGCCCCCTACATCTTCACCGGTCTTCGCATCGGCGTCGGCCTGTCCTGGCTCGCCATCGTCGCGGCCGAGATGCTGATCGGCGGCGTCGGGATCGGCTTCTTCATCTGGGACGCGTGGAACTCGTCGCACATCTCCGAGATCATCGTCGCCCTCGTCTATGTCGGGCTCATCGGCTTCGTCCTGGACCGGATGGTCGCCGGGCTCGGCGTGCTCGTGACCCGCGGCACCAGCGCAGCGTGAGGGATTAAGAACATGGCACATCTCTCCCTCTCCCAGGTCGGCATCACGTTTCATCGCGGCGGCAAGGCATCGGAAGTGCTGCGCGACGTGAACCTCGACATCGCCAAGGGCGAGTTCGTCTCGATCATCGGGCATTCCGGCTGCGGCAAGTCGACGGTGCTCAACATCGTCGCCGGCCTGCTCAAGGCCTCGACCGGCGGCGTGCTGCTGGACGGGCGCGAGGTGAACGCCCCCGGCCCTGACCGCGCGGTGGTGTTTCAGAACCACTCGCTGCTGCCCTGGCTCACCGTGCGCGAGAACGTGGCGCTCGCCGTCGACAAGGTCTCGAAGGGCAAGAAGACCCGCGCCGAGCGCACCCAGTGGATCGAGCACAACCTCGCGCTCGTGAACATGGTGCACGCCGCCGACAAGCGCCCGAACGAGATCTCGGGTGGCATGAAGCAGCGCGTCGGCATCGCCCGCGCGCTCGCGATGGAGCCGACCGTGCTGCTCATGGACGAGCCGTTCGGTGCGCTCGACGCGCTGACCCGCGCCCACCTCCAGGACCAGACCATGGAGATCCAGCAGCGGCTGAAGAACACCGTCATCATGATCACCCACGACGTGGACGAGGCGGTGCTGCTTTCCGACCGCATCGTGATGATGACGAACGGGCCGTCGGCCACCATCGGCGAGATCCTGCCCGTGCCGCTGGCGCGGCCCCGCCGCCGGCTCGACCTCGTGGAGGACGCGACCTACGTCCACGCCCGCGCCGCGGTGCTGGAATTCCTCTACGCCCGCCACGCCAAGCCTGCTCTCGCTGCCTGAGTTCGTGAAGGGGGATCACGAGTTCATGAGCGTGAAGGACAGACTCGTTGTTGTCGGCAACGGCATGGCCTCACTCCGCTTCCTCGAGCGGCTGACGGAGCGCGCGCCGGGCCGCTACGACGTGACGGTGGTCGGCGCCGAGCCGGTGGCGGCCTATAACCGGGTGCTGCTCTCCTCGCTTCTCGGCGGCGAGGTGGACGAGGCGGCCTGCGGCTTCCGTCCGCTCTCCTGGTACGAGGAGCACGGCATCCGTCTCGTCACCGGCGCACCGGTGACCGAGATCGACCGGGCGAACCGCATCGCGCTGGTCGGCTCGGCCCATGTGCTGCCCTACGACAAGCTGGTGCTGGCGGTGGGCTCGCTGCCGATCCGGCTGCCGCTGCCCGGCATCGACCTGCCCGGCGTCCTCACCTTCCGCGATTTCGCCGACGTCGCGGCGATCCGCAAAGCGGCCGTCGAGCATGCCAAGGCGGTGGTGATCGGCGGCGGGCTTCTGGGCCTGGAGGCCGCGGTCGGGCTCGCCCGGCTCGGGGTCGACACAACGCTGATCCACGTCATGGACCGGGTGATGGAGCGCCAGCTCGACCACGCGGCCGCCCGCCTCGTGCGCACGGCGATGGAAGCGCGCGGCGTCAAGGTGATGTTGTCCGCCGACACCGCCGCGATCGAGGGCGACGGACGCGTCGAGCGCCTGCGGATGAAGGACGGCAGCGTGATCCCGGCCGATCTCGTGGTGATGTCGGTCGGCATCCGCGCCTCGACCGCCCTGGCGCAGTCCTGCGGGCTCGCCTGCGGGCGTGGCATCACGGTGGACGACCGGATGACCACCTCCGATCCGGCGATCCATGCGCTCGGCGAATGCGCCGAGCACAGGGGCGTCGTTTACGGCCTCGTCGAGCCCGCCTACGAGCAGGCCGAGGTGCTGTCGCGGGCGCTTCTCGGCGAGGCGGCGACCTATCCCGGCACGTCCCTTGCCACCAGCCTCAAGGTGTCGGGCCTGCCAGTCTTCTCGGCCGGATTGGTCGATACGCCCGAGGGTGCCGAGGCGGTCGTGATGCACGATGCCGCCGCCGGCCTCTACCGCAAGCTGATCATCGCCGACGGCCGCCTCGCGGGGGCGGTCTTCGTCGGCGATATCGCGGAGCAGGCGCGCTGCAAGGAGCTGATCCGCTCCGGCGCGCCGCTCTCCCCTGACGACCGGGACGACTTGATGTTCGGCCCGGCCCCGAAAACCCTCGCAGCGTGAGTGAGGCAGCGATGGCAGACGAATTCAACGCCGAGCAGAAGCGCTACCTGGAAGGCTTCGCCTCCGGCATCGCCGCGGCCCGCATGACCGGCGGCCTCGCCGCAGGCCAAGCCCCGGCGAGCGCGCCGGCCGAGCCCACGGGCCCGGACGCGATCCACATCAAGGCGCAGATCCGCACCGTGAAGGAGGGCGGCAAGCTCTGCGACCAGGAGAAGTGGAAGCGCGCCGAGAACCCGTTCGACGGCCATAACCGGCTGAAGGCGGAGGCCGCCACGGGCAAGGCTCCGAAGCCCGAGGACAATTTCCGCTGGCGCTACCACGGCATGTTCTGGGTCGCGCCGACCCAGACCTCCTACATGTGCCGGATCCGGGTTCCGAACGGCATCCTGCACCACTGGCAGTTCGCCGGCCTCGCCGACCTCGCCGACGCCCATGGCGGCGCCTACAGCCACGTCACCACCCGCGCGGGCCTGCAGGTGCGCGAGATCGCGCCCGAGCACGCCCAGCCCTTCCTCGACGGGCTGATCGATCTCGGCCTGACCGCGCAGGGCGCGGGCGCCGACAACATCCGCAACGTCACCGGCTCGCCGGCCGCCGGCATCGACGCGCAGGAACTGCTGGACACCCGTCCGCTCACCAAGTCCTGGCACAACTGGATCCTGAACGACCGCTCGCTCTACGGCCTGCCGCGCAAGTTCAACGTCTCCTTCGACGGCGGCGGCGTGATGCCGGCGCTCGAAGAGACGAACGACATCGGCTTCCAGGCGATCCAGGTGCTGGAGGGCGCCCCGGTCGCGCCCGGCGTCTGGATGCGCCTCGTGCTCGGCGGCATCTCGGGCCACAAGGATCTGGCCCGCGACACCGGGATCGTCCTACGGCCCGAGGACTGCAACCTTGTGGCCGACGCGATCATCCGGGTCTTCATCGAGAACGGCGATCGGACCAACCGCAACAAGGCCCGGATGAAGTACGTCCTCGACGCCTGGGGCTTCGACAAGTACATCGCCGCGGTCGAGGAGAAGCTCGGGCGCAAGCTCGACCGGGTCGACGCCGCCCATGTCGCGCCGCGCCGGCCGACCGACCGCTTCAGCCATGTCGGCGTCCATGCCCAAGTCCAACCCGGCCTGAACTGGGTCGGTGTGGTCCTCCCCGTCGGCAAGATGACCACCGACCAGATGCGCGGGCTGGCGAAGATCGCCGCGGAATGCGGCGACGGCCAGATCCGCATGACGGTCTGGCAGAACTTCATCTTCTCCGGCGTGCCGGACGCGAAGGTGGCCGAGGTCGAGGAACGGGTGCTCGCGCTCGGGCTCACCGTGAAGGCCGCCGGCATCCGCTCGGGCCTCGTCGCCTGCACCGGCTCGCGCGGCTGCAAGTTCGCCGCCTCCGACACCAAGGGCCACGCGATGATCATCGCCGACCATGTCGAGCGGACCGTGCCGAACCTCGACGTGCCGGTGAACGTGCATCTCACCGGCTGCCACCATTCCTGCGCCCAGCACTACATCGGCGATATCGGCTTGATCGGCGCCAAGGTCGTCGTCTCGGAGGAGGGCGACACCGTCGAGGGCTACGACGTCGTGGTCGGCGGCGGATTCGCCGAGAACCCGAAGATCGGCACCGAGATCTGGAAGGCGGTGAAGGCCGAGGACGCGCCCTCGCGCGTCGAGGCCCTGCTCAACGCCTATCTCGCCCGCCGCCAGGGCCCGGAGGAGAGCTTCCAGGCCTTCACCGCGCGCACCGGCCCCGAAGCCCTGCGCGACGCCGCCGAAGAACAACCTGCCCTCAAGGCCGCCGCATGACCCAGCACGTCGCGCCCCCGCTCGTTCTCATCCCCGAGAGCGCCCCCTTCAACGCCGATCAGCGCTCCTGGCTGTCCGGCTACTTCGCCGCGCTGCTGGGCCCCGCCGTGGAAGGCGCCACCGCGCTCGCCCCCGGCGAGGCGCCGTCCACGGGCCCGAAGCTGGCCGACAACGACGACGCGCCCTGGCACGACCCGTCGATGCCGATCAACGACCGCATGGCGATCGCCAAGGACCGCTCCGAGCCGCAGAAGCTGATGGCCGCCATGGCCCAGCAGGATTGCGGACAGTGCGGCTACAACTGCGCCGACTATGCCAACGCGATCTTCCTCAAGAGCGAGGAGCGGCTGAACCTTTGCCAGCCCGGCGGCAAAGAAACGCTCCGGATGCTCAAGAAGCTGGACGAGGAGTTCGGCGCCGCGGGGGGCACGGCCGCACCGAAGGCGGAGGCGGGCGACGCTCCGAAGAAGGAGCCGGAACTCGGGCCGCTGGGCTATTGCCGGGAGAACCCGGTGGAGGCGACCTTCCTCTCCCGCACGCGCCTCAACGCGCCGGGCGGCGAGAAGGAGACCTGGCACATCGAGATCGACCTGCGGGACACGCCGATCACCTACGAGGCGGGCGATTCCCTCGGCCTGTTCCCCGCCAACGCCCCAGCCCTGGTCGATGCGGTGATCGCCGAACTCGGCACGCGGCCCGAGCGGATGATCGCGGGCAAGACTCTGCGCGACCGGCTGCTGACCGAGTATTCCCTGGGTGCTGCGCCGGACAACCTCTACCAGCTCCTCTCGCTGCTGACCTCGGGTGCCGCCCGGAAGAAGGCGCAGGCGCTGGCGGCCGGCGAGGATCCGGACGGCGATGCGCAGCATCTCGACGTGCTCGGTGCGCTCCACAAATTCCCCGGTGCGCGCCCCGATGCCGAGGTCTTCCTCGAGGCGCTCGACGAGTTGCAGCCGCGGCTCTACTCGATCTCCTCCTCGCCGAAGATGGATGAGGGCCGGGTTTCGCTCACCGTCGATGCGGTGCGCTACAACCACCGCTCGCGCCTGCGCCTCGGCGTTGCCTCCACGCATCTGGGCGAGCGTCTGCCGGAGCAGACGAAGGTCAGGATCTACCTGCAGAAGGCACACGGCTTCGGCCTGCCGGCGGATGCGGGCAAGGACGTGATCATGTGCGGCCCCGGCACCGGCGTCGCCCCGTTCCGCTCCTTCCTGCGTGAGCGCGCGGCCACGAAGGCCCCCGGCCGCAACTGGCTGTTCTACGGCCACCAGCGGCAGGCGACCGACTTCTTCTACAAGGACGAGCTGAACGGCCTCAAGGAAGACAAGGTGCTGACCCGCCTCTCGCTCGCTTGGTCGCGCGACGGCACGGAAAAGACCTACGTGCAGGACCGCATGCGCGAGAACGGCGCCGAGCTGTGGAAATGGCTGGAGGGCGGCGCCCATTTCTACGTCTGCGGCGATGCCAAGCGCATGGCCAAGGACGTGGAGCGGGCGATCATCGACGTCGCCGCCCAGTTCGGCGGCAAGAACCCCGATGAGGCCGTGGCCTACCTCGCCGCCCTGAAGAAGAGCGGGCGCTATCAGGCCGACGTGTACTGAGGGGGAGGGGGTTTTCCCCTCCCACCGCCTCAGGCCGCCGGGTTGACCCGCGGATCGGCGCGCAGCCGTGCCGCGGCGAGATCGACGAAGGCGCGGGTCTTGGCCGGCGCCCGCCGTCCCCCGGGACTGACGACGTGGATCGGAACCGGCGCCTCCTCGTCATCCGTGAGTAGGATGCGCAGGCGCCCTTCCGCCACCGCCGACGCGACCTGATAGGACAGCAGACGCGCGATCCCCCAACCGTCGAGGGCCGCCGCCAGCGCCGCATCGACCGTGTTGCAGACGAGCCGGGCATGAACGCCCACCGTGGTGCGCCCCTCGGGTCCGAACCGCCATTCCGGCAGGGTACCGGGGTTTGACGCGCCGATCACCGCGTGATCGCGCAGGTCGCGGGGTGTTTCGGGCACGCCGTGCCGCTCCAGATAGCTCGGTGCGGCGCAGACGACCCGGCGCACGCTGCCGACGCGGGTCGCCGTGAGCCCGGAATCGGCCAGATGTCCAATCCGCACGCCGACATCGATGCCCTCCTCGATCAGGTTGACGATCCGGTCGAGGAACAGCGCGCGGACCGTCACCGCTGGGTGGCGCGTGAGATAATCGGTCACCACCGGCAACACGTAGAGCCGCCCGAACTGCACCGGGGCCGTCAGCGTCAGGACACCGGTCGGCGTCGCGGTCGAGCCCGCGGCAGCGGCCTCCGCTTCCGCGATCTCGGCGAGGATCCGGCGGCAATCCTCCAGATAGCGACCGCCGGCCTCGGTGAGCTTCACCGAGCGCGTGGTGCGGATGAACAGCCGCGCCCCAATTACCGCTTCGAGGGCCGCCACGGCGCGCGTGACCGCGGCCGGACTCATGGACAGCGCACGGGCCGCCCCGGCAAAGCCGCCGCTCTCGGCAACCCGCACGAACACCCGCATCCCTTGCAGCCGGTCCATCGCGGCCCCTCCCTGTCTGGGGCAGAGTGGCGATTATTCCGCTGCACGCAACAGTCGCTTGCCGACAATGCCGGTTCACCTCGCGGCGGAGAAGGAGTGTGATCCACCCCACGGCCGATCCCGCGGCCGGGAGGAGACGACGCCGTGAAGCTCTACAGCCTGACGCTCTCGGGCCATGCCCACCGGGCACGCCTGTTCCTGTCGCTGCTCGGCCAGCCCTATGAGACCGTCGAGGTCGATTTCGCCGGAGGGCAGAACCGCTCGCCGGATTTTCTCGCGATCAACCCGTTCGGGCAGGTTCCCGTCCTCGACGATGACGGAACGATCGTGCCGGATTCCAACGCCATCCTCGTCTACCTCGCGAAGAAGCTCGGGCGCAGCGATTGGCTGCCCGAGGATGCGGAAGGGGCCGCGCGGGTGCAGCGTTGGCTCTCCGTCGCGGCCGGCCCGATCGCCTTCGGCCCCTGCGCCGCCCGCCTCGTCACGCTGTTCGGCGCCGGCTTCGATGCGGGGGAGGTGATCGCGCGCGCCCATAAGATTCTGGCGCTGATCGATGCGGAACTGTCGTCCCGCGACTGGCTCGCCGCCCACCGTCCGACCATCGCCGACGTGGCGCTCTACAGCTACATCGCCGCCGCGCCCGAGGGGAACGTCGATCTCGCGGCTTACGAAAACGTCCGCGCCTGGCTCGCCCGCATCGAGGCGCTGCCCGGCTTCGTGTCACTCCCGGCCTCGCCGGTCGGCCTGAACGCGACAGGAGCCTCCGCATGAACGGGCAAGCCGCAGCCTCCCCCTGGCACCGGGGCGAGGTGGCGATCCAAGAGAGTGTCGGCATGGCTGGCCGGATGGCCGAACTCGGCCCGCGGGTGATCCGCGATCACCTGACCGAGCAGCACCGGGCGTTCTTTCCGCTCCTGCCCTTCGCCGTCCTCGGGAGCGTGGATGGGGAGGGCCGCCCCTGGGCGACGTTGCGGGAGGGCGAACCGGGATTCCTGCACGCGACGGACCCGTTTCGGCTCCAGGTGGACGGGCGCCGCGATCCGGACGATCCCGCCGAGGCGGGACTGGAGGACGGCGACGGGGTGGCGCTGCTCGGCATCGAACTGGCCACGCGCCGCCGCAACCGCCTGAACGGAACCGTCGAGCGCGCTGGGCCGGAGGGTTTCGCGATCCGCGTCGAGCAGAGTTTCGGGAATTGCCCGCAATACATCCGCAGCCGGCATGAAGGACCCCGCATCGGAGACGGGGCGACCCGGCCCCGCCCCGTCCTGTCGGACGGGCTCGATCCGGCGGCGCGGGCTCTCGTCGCGGCGGCCGACACCTTCTTCGTGGCGAGCTTCGTCGAGGATGCGGGGGGCCGGCGGCAGGTCGATGTCTCGCACCGGGGAGGGCGGTCCGGCTTCGTTCGGGTCGGTGCGGAGGGTGGCCTCACGGTGCCCGACTATTCCGGCAACCGTTTCTTCAACACGCTGGGCAACCTGCTGGCGAATCCGCGCGCTGGACTGGTCTTTCCGGATTTTGCGACAGGCGCTCTGCTGCAGATGAGCGGACGCACCGAGATCATGCTCGATCCGAACGAGGACGAACGGATCGACGGCGCCGAGCGCCTGTGGCGGTTCGTGCCGGAGCGGGTCGTGGTCCGGCCTCGCGCGCTAGGGCTGCGCTTCGTCGAGCACAGGGCGGCGTAGTTACGCCTCATACCAAATCCGGTTGATCCCTTCGGGATGACGGATTTGCTCTTCGGTGTGATCCCATCGTGCCTGCACGATGGGTACCCTTCTCAGGCGCCGCGCGGGCTTGCTGATACGATCCCCGCTTTCATAAAGCGGAAACCGTATCAGTCGGATTTCCGACTGCAGCGGATGTAGTTCGCCTGGCCCTTGCCGCTCGTCCAGGTGAGCCGGTCATGCTCGACGAGGAGGCGGACCTGTGAGGTCCAGCGGCGGCCGCGCTCGCTGCAATCGGCGGCCATGGTCCAGGCGCTGCCCTCGCGGCGGTTGTTGCGGAAGCGGCAGGTGGTGCGCCCGGCCTTGGCGCCGTCCTCGGTGATCGTGGCGGGCAGGAAACCGCGGCGGCGCTGGCGCTGGCCGCAGGCCACCGGGGTCGGCCCCCAGATGCCGACGAAGGCGGCACGCTCCACCAGCGGAGCGGCGGGCCGCGGCTCGGCGAGGGGGACCACCGTCTCCAGCGGCGGTGCGGGCGCGGCGACCGTAAGCACCCGCCGCGGGTTGGCGGCGGGCGTCGCCGGCCGCTCCGGCTCGGGCAACCGCACCTCCGGGACGTCGATGCTGTCGGTCGGCGCGAATCGAGTCTGACCGGCCGGCGCCGCCACGGGACCGTCATCGGTGAGCACGATCAGGGTGTAAGCGAACAGGGCGCCCCAGCCCGCGGCCAGGATCACCGGGATCGCGAGACGCCGCGACAGAACCGCGGACGTTACCTCCCGTGCCCCTCACCGGTCCCGCCGGCCTCCTGCGCGCCGTCAGCCGTCATCGGCTCTTCCGCCGCCCCTCTCACCGCCTCTTCGGCCTGTGCTCCCGATATCAGCATTCTCGCGTCCGAGACGATGTTTCAGAAAACGGCGCCATGCGGCCGGCCGCGTCTTCGACCCGGGCCGCCCGCAACACAGGGCGCTTTTCCTAAAACGACTCAAGGCCATCGTGGCCCACATTCCGCGATAGACGCCGGGAATGCGGCAGAGGCACGGCAACCCCTTCCCGCAGCAAGCGGAACCTGCCATGGTCAAGCTTGGCGGCCGCGACGGCCGTCGACCGTACCCGTGTAATGAAACCTGTCACCCTCGCCGTTCTCGGCTCGGCACTGGCGCCTCTGCTCACGTCGCCCTTTGCCCTCGCTCCCGCCATGGCCCAGCCGCGCACGCAGACGGCGCGCCCGACCTGCGTGGAAGCGATGGCCCTGGTGAAGGCGGAAGGCGCGGCGACGCTCAGCTTCGGCGGGCGCCCGCCCGAGCGCTTCGTGCGCGACCGCAGCTTCTGCGAACTCACGGAAATTGCCGAGCTGCGTTTCGTCCCGACCCGCGACAACCCGCAATGCCCGATCGGCTACCGGTGCCGCGAGCCGGATTACGGTGATTGGAACTGGGACGCGAACTGAGGGCCGAGAGGTGCAGGGCGCAGTCCCGGCAAGCATCTCAAAAGTCGTCGGAAAACTTGTCTACGGTGTCGCACCCGGCGGCGTTCGGCGCTGGCGGGCGGCAGCCCCATCCCGCGACATGACCGAAATTTCACGTGACAGGCGCGGCTGCGCGCCACGTTCTCGCCACGACGGATAGCCAGGGCCGCCGCATTCGGCGATTGAACCCGTCCGTCGGCGCGCCATCCGATCCAAGGATGGACAGGGCCGGTGCAGCGAGAAGGAACGACCCGCGTGGCCGCATTGAAGAGCAGGCTCGGCATCCAGGCCGTGCTGACGGCGCTCGCCGCCCTCCTGCTGCTGGCCATGCCGGGGATTCCGAGCCCACCGCTCTACGTCTCGCTCGCGGGCTTCGCGATGGCGGGCATCCTCATCGCCTCGAACAGCCTCTCGGCCTACCTGAAGATTTTCATCTCGGTCTACGGCGTCGGCTACCTGCTGCTGGCGGGCGCCAAGACCCTGGCGGCGATGGGCGCCCTGCCGGGCGTCGTCGCGGCGCTGCTGCCGCCGGATTTCGCCGCGACCGGCTCCGTGGTGTTCGCCGCCATCGTGCTCGCCGTCTCGCACTGGAAGCCGATCCGCGACATCACCCTGATCGCCGACCCCTATTTCGCCAGCCACGACGCCCCGAGCCGGGAGATCGGCATGTTCCGCCGGTTCGGCCGCACCGAGGGCCAGATCGGCCGCAACCTCGTGGCGCTGTCGATCTTCGTCAGCTTCGCCGACGTGGCGCTGACGCTGCGGTTCAACTTCTTCTACCGCGACATGTACAACGCGCTGCAGGAGTTCGACGCACCGAGCTTCTGGTATCAGCTCGGCTGGATCTTCGTGCCGCTGGCGATCCTCAACGTCGTGATCGGCATGTTCGACATCTACGTCGATGCCGGATTGCAGCTCCGCTGGCGCACCTGGCTCACCCACAATCTCTACGAGCGCTGGCTCAGGGAGGGCACGCATTACCGCATCCCCTTCGTGGACGAGCACGCCGATAACCCGGACCAGCGCATCCAGTCGGACGTCAACAACTTCATCGCCCAGACCACGACGCTCTCGACCCGGCTGCTCTCGCAGGCGGCGCAGCTCGTCTCCTTCATCGTCATCCTGTGGACGCTCTCGCGCGACTTCGTGCTGCCGTTCACCGACGCCGTGATCCCGGGCTTCCTCGTGTGGCTGGTGATCGCCTACGCCGTGGTCGGCACCTGGCTCACGCACCTCATCGGTAAGCCGCTCATCGGCCTCGACTACCGGCAGGAACAGGTCGAGGCGGATTTCCGCTTCGCCCTGGCGCGCAATCGGATCTATTCCGAGCAGATCGCCCTGCTGCGCGGCGAGCGGGCCGAGGCGTCCCGCCTCGCCACCCTGTTCCACGCTATCGTCGACAACTACGTCGGCATCATCTTCCGGCGCATCAAGCTGATCGCCTTCACCTTCAGCTACCGCCAGATGAGCGCAATCTTCCCGCTCGTCATCGCCGCGCCGTCCTTCTTTGCCAAGAAGATCACCCTCGGCGCCCTGCAGCAGACCTCGAACGCGTTCAGCAACGTCCAGAACTCGCTGAACTTCTTCATCAATTCCTACACCATCCTCGCTGCCTACAAGGCGAACACCATCCGTCTCGGCTCGTTCAAGCGGGCGATGACCCAGGCCGAGGCTCTGGCCGGCGCCGGCTACGGCCTCGCCAACGGCAACGAGACCGCCGGCGGCGTGACTGCCCGCGACCTGACGCTGGCGCTGCCCGATGGCCGCGAGATCGTGCATGCGGGCGCGCTCGAATTGCCGAAGGGCGGAGCGACCCTAGTCACCGGCCCCTCGGGCTCGGGCAAGTCGACCCTGTTCCGGGCGATCGCCGGGATCTGGCCGTTCGGCAAGGGCCGGGTCGACGTGCCGGCCGGACAGTCGGCGCTGGTTCTGCCGCAGCGGCCCTATCTCCCGCTCGGCTCCTTACGCGGCGCGGTGGCCTATCCGAACCCGATCGACCGGTTCTCCGACGAAGAGATGCGCGACGCGCTCAAGGCCGCTCAGCTTCCCCAACTCGCGGACAAGCTCGACGAGGTCGATACCTGGGACCGGCGCCTGTCGGGCGGCGAGCAGCAGCGCCTCGCCATCGCGCGGGCGATCCTGGCCAAGCCCGACTGGCTGTTCCTCGACGAATCGACCGCCGCCCTCGACGAGGAAACCGAGGCCGAGATCTACCGGACGCTGCGCGCGACGATGCCCGGCACGACCATCGTCTCGATCGGCCACCGTTCGACCCTGCACAAGCACCACGACCGCCGCGTCGAGATGAAGCCGACGGAGGGCGGCCGCTTCGAGCCGCGTCTATCGGCGATGCCGGCTCCGGCGGAGTAGGGGCGGGCTTCGTCGGGCTCGACCGGGACGCATACGACCCGTCTCCGTTGACGGATGCTCGCAGGCGTCCCAATCTTCCGCTCATGTCCGTCGAGGTTGTTTATCAGTGGTCTGAAGATTGCCCCGGGGCTGCGCTCCGGGAGCTCGATGATGTCCGCGTCTTGACCGACGTGGTGACGATGGACGGAGATACCATCCCGACCGGGACCGAAGGCACCGTGGTCGCGGTCTGGCGCGGCGGCGAGGCCTACGAGGTCGAGTTTCCCGAGCCCATGGGGGCCCTCGCGACGGTCGGGGCGAGCAACGTGGCCTTTGCTGGACGACCCGTTCCTTGAGCGCCTTCGGCGGGTACGGCCCGCTGCGGGTGCCGAGCGACAAGATCGTCAAATACCTTCTGAACGTGGATCACCCGAAAGGCGGCCCCAAGGCACGCTTCTTCCTCAGTTTCGGGTTCGATCCCGATCGCCCCGGCATCATGGCCGATGCGCTGCTCGGCCACTTCATCCTGAATCCGGGAACCCTGGTGCCGGCGACACAGGGCGCCCTTGAGCGCATGGTGATCGAGGGGCCGCTGATGTCGCCTGATGACCGCAACCCGCAGGTCCGCAGCGTCTGGCAGCGAGAGGACGACGGAACGGCATGGCGCCTGATTACGGCCGTGCCGCGCGCGATGATGCGTTGAGGGCAGGAGCGATCTTCCGACAGCGGAGGCTTGGCCATGCGCCGTCAGCAGCCGCCGGGCGAAAGATGCGTCAGACCCCGGCCGTCTCCAAAAAACCCTCGACCATGCCCCGGTAGCCGTCGCCGAACAGGCGCCAATGCACCAGGGCCGGCCAGAGCTTGTAGATCGGCGCGCGCTCCGCCGCGCCGGGCTCGGGGGCTCCGTAGGCCGCACGGAAGCCGGGACCGGGGCGGCCGAACAGGCTCAGCATCGCCAGATCGACCTCAGCATGGCCGTGATAGCAGGCCGGATCGATCAGCCCCGACACCCGGTCGCCTCCATAGAGCACGTTGCCGCTCCAAAGGTCGCCGTGGAGCAGGGCCGGGCGGGGCCGCTTCGGAAGGCGATTGCCAAGGTCGTCCGCCAGCCGCTCGATCCGCCGGACGAGCGGGATAGGAAGGTGCCCGGCATGGCAGAGCAGGCGCCGACTGCCCCAGAAGGCCGGCCAATCGTCGCCCCAGGCATTCTCGATGGCGACGGGGCCGAACGCGTAATCGGCATGCCAGCCGTAGCGCTCGCCCTCGGCGGCGTGCAGGCGGGCGACGACCCGGCCGAGATCGGCGTCGGTGCCCGGCCCCGAACCGGTATCGGGTAGGCATTCGAGGACGAGCACCATCTCGTCCACGGCCAGCACGGCGGGGGCCGGGGCGCCGGTCGCGGCGATGGCCGCGAGCATCCGGGCCTCTTCCTGCGGCGCCGGCCCGGTCTTCGCCACGGCTTCGCGCCCATCCCCCAGCCTCAGGCGAACGCATTGGGACAGGTCGCCGCCCGCCATCGGCCGGGCTTCGGCAAGGGGGACGCCGAGCAGGTCCGCCGCGTGCCGGGCGAGGTCTCTCATTCGGCTTCCGCGACCCGGCGGGCGAGGGCTCGGGCGCCTGCGGTCACATCGGCCCAGGTCGTGTCGAAGCCCTCCTGCGCGCCGTAATAGGGGTCGGCCACGGGCTCGCCCGCCCGGCCCGGCACGTGATCGAGGAGCAGGCTCAGCGCGGCCCGCGACCCCTCCGGCCGCAGGGCCCGCAGCCGCGCGAGGTTGGCGAGATCCAGGGCAACGACGTGATCGAAGCGCTCGAAATCGGCCGGCGCGACCTGACGTCCGCGATAGCCCGCGATATCGACGCCGTTCGCCCGCGCCACCGCGATCGCGCGCGGGTCCGGCGGTTCGCCGACGTGCCAGTCGCCGGTGCCGGCGGAATCGACCGTGACGTCGAGCCCGATCCGCTCGGCCTCCTGCCGGAAGGCGGCCTCGGCCAGCGGCGAACGGCAGATGTTGCCCAGGCACACGAACAGAATTGCGGGATGCCGGGCCATCGTCGGGAGTTGTCTCTTAAGCGGCCGTCAGGGCTGCGAGGTCGGCACCGCGCGCCAGATGGGCGGTGGCATCCAGGATTTCGAGCGCGACGATCCGGCCCTCGGCATCGAAGTCGAGGACGATACCAGGCCGCACCTCCTCGCTCTCGACGATGGGGGTCTCGGTGAAGCGGACGTAGAGCGCATCGGTCTCGGCATCGTAGCGGCTCTTCACGCTTTCCTCCTCCTGCCGCGATCGAGGAACATCGTCACGACGCGTGCGCCACCGGGGATCGGGACGTATACCACACGCAGCACGCGCCCGTCGCGTTCGGGCAACGCCCGAAAGGCCCGCATCCGGTCCGGATGGATGGGATCAGGCTCGACGCTCTCCGGCGACAACAGGGTGCGCTCCACCCATGCCCGTTCGATCGCACGCTCCGCGAGCGTGTCGAGGGCGTGCGCACCGTAGACGACCTTCATCGATCGAACCCGGAAAACGCCGGGCTAAACGGCCCCGAGGGGCCGCGTCGCCGCCTCCAGCCAGTCCCGCGTCGGCCCGTCGAGATCCGGCGACAGAGCCTCACGCACCCGCGCGTGGTAGGCGTCGAGCCAGGCCGCGTCGCGCGCACCGAGCACGGCCGGATCGATCAGCCGCCGGTCGATCGGGGCCAGCGTCAGAGTCTCGAAGCCGAGCATCGTCCGGTCGCCGCCGGGGATCGTCCGCGCCTCGACGAGGATCAGGTTCTCGATGCGGATGCCGTAGGCATGGCTCCGGTAATAGCCCGGCTCGTTCGAGAGGATCATGCCGGGCTTCAACGCCACCGTACCGGTCTTGGCGATGCGCTGCGGACCCTCGTGGACCGAGAGGAAGGCACCGACGCCGTGGCCAGTGCCGTGGTCGTAATCGAGCCCGGCCTCCCACAGGCTCATCCGGGCGAAGGCATCGATCTGCGCGCCCGTCGTCCCCTCGGGAAAAACGGCGCGGGCGATGGCGATGTGGCCCTTCAGCACGCGGGTGAAGCGGTCGCGCATCGCGTCCGTCGGCGTACCGATGGCGACGGTGCGGGTGATGTCGGTGGTGCCGTCGGCGTATTGCGCGCCGGAATCGATCAGGAAGAGTTCGCCGGGCTGCGCCGTGCGGTCGGTGGCGCGGGTGACGCGGTAATGGACGATGGCACCGTTCGGGCCCGAGCCGGAAATGGTCGGGAAGGAGACATCGCGCAGCAGGCCGCCCTCCTTCCGGAAATCCTCCAGTGCCTCGACGGCGGCGATCTCGCTCACCCCCTCGGGCGCGGCCCGGTCGAGCCAGGCGAGGAAGCGCGTCACGGCAAGGCCGTCGCGGTGGTGGGCGGCGCGGGTGCCGGCGATCTCGGCCGGGTTCTTGACCGCCTTCATCGCGGTGACGGGATCGGCGCCGACATCGGCGACGCCGTCGGCGGCCTCGATGCGATCCTTGAGGGCCGCCGCCGCCGTCGCCGCATCGATCCGGACGCGGGCGGCGCCGGTGCACAGGCCGGCGAGATCCGCGTCGAAGGCGCTGCGCGGGCGAAGGTCGGCCAGCGGTTCGAGGGCGGCGCGTAGATCGGCGTCGATCTGCGGCGAGGTGAGGTAGAGCGCGGCCCGCCCCTCGCGGGGCACCAGCGCGTAGCCGAGCGCCAGGGGCGTGTGCGCGATGTCGGACCCACGCAGGTTGAAGGTCCAGGCGAGGTTGTGGGGATCGGAGATCACCAGGGTGTCGATCCCGCCTTCCGCCAGCGCGGCGCGGATGCGGTCGAGCTTGTCGCTACGGGTCTCGCCCGCAAGATCATCGGGATGGGCGGCGACACGGCCCGCCGGCGGCCGGGGCCGCCCGGCCCAGACCGCGTCCACGAGATTGTCCGGCACGGCGCGCAGGGATGCCCCGGCCTTGATGGCGGCACGCTCCAGGCGGGCCACGCCGTCAGGCGTATGAAGCCAGGGATCGTAGGCGAGGGTTTGGCCGGGCTTCAGGTGGGCGCCGAGCCAAGCCTCCGGCGTCGTCTCGACAAGGGGCACGACGGTGATGATCCCGGTATCGACCTGTTCCGGGGCCTGGAGGGTGTAGCGGCCATCGACGAACAGGGCCGCCTCGTCGGCCAGGACCACCGCGAGGCCGGCCGACCCGGTGAAGCCGGTGAGCCAAGCGAGCCGCTCGGCGTTGGCCGGCACGTATTCCGACTGATGCTCGTCGGCCCGTGGCACGACGAAGCCGTCGGCGCGGATCTCGCGGAGCGCCGCGCGCAGGGCTTCGATCCGTTCAGGCCCCTTGGCGTGGCTGGGATCGTCGAAGGTCTGGAAGCGGGGCAGGGGCGTCGTCATGGCGGAAACCTACCGCGTCGGATGCCCGCGCGACACCCTCCAGGGCCATCGCTCGAAAGCGATCGCCCTGGTTCTTTGCCGGCCTCAGTCGCCGACGCCCGCCTCCGCGGGCAGTCTCGGTTCCTTGGGCTCTCGCTCAGCGCGGCGCTCTTCGCGCCGGCAAGCCGCTCACGCGGCTTCGAGCAATCGCCGCACCTCCTCAGCGCGGACGCGCCGCCGCCCCGCCGCGGCGCAGCACCAGGGTCGCCCAGCCCTCGATCACGCCGGAGCGGGCGAGATGGAAGCCGCGGTGGCGGTAGGTCGAGAGCACGCCCGGCACGTCGCGCTCGATCAGGCCGGAGAGGATCAGCACGCCGTCATCGGCCACCACGGCGGTGAGCGAGGGCGCGAGCCGCTTGAGCGGGCGGGCGAGGATGTTGGCGAACACCACGTCGAAGCCGCGCGGACGGTTCGCCAGGGCGTGGCGCACGCCCGGCGCATGGTAGAAGCGCATGAATGGCCCGAGGCCGTTGAGGCGGGCATTCCCGCGAGCGGTCGACACCGCCTCCGGGTCGAGGTCGCCGGCCACGACGGGCGTGCGCAGCACCTTGGCGGCGGCAAACCCCAGGATGCCGGTGCCGGTGCCGACATCGAGGACATGGGCCGGGCGCCGCCGCTTCAGTTCGTCCACCAGCGCCCGCAGGCAACCGAGCGTGGTGCCGTGATGGCCGGTGCCGAAGGCAAGCGCCGCCTCGATCTCGATGGCGAGGTCGTTCCCCCGCACCTGATGACGGTCATGACCGCCATGGACGAGGAAGCGGCCCGCCCGCACCGGCTTCAGCCCCTCGAGCGAGGCGCGCACCCAATCCTGCTGGTCGATGGTCTCGAAAACCGCCGCGTCGGCCTGCTCGCCGACCATCGGGCGGATCAGGTCGCGGATCATCTCCGCGTCGGGCTCCTCGGAGAAATAGGCTTCCAACCGCCACGCGCCGGTCTCTTCGACCTCGAAGGCGGCCACCGCCGTCTCCATGGGGTCGAACATCTCGCCCAGCAGTTCGGTCATGGCGCGAGCGGAGGGCTCGTCCGTGATCAGGCGCAGGACGTGCGTGGGTCGGTGCGGCGGCAGACCTTCGAGCATGGGGCGCCCTCTACCATCCGCGCGCGCCAAGGGCCACGGGCTTCACGACCCCTTCGACGCGCTGTTCATGAGCAATCGAGCGGGAGCACGTACCCACAACAGCACAAGCAAGACAAAAGATGCTTAATCCACAGGCATGATGTTTAATTCTTAGCCGAAAGCGCCGGAACCGGATCGGCGAGGCGGCGTTCTCACCGTCCGAAGCGTCTCGCGCATGCGCCTTGTCGGCCCCGATGGCCGGCGGGGCCATGCCCGGTGGCCGGGCGTTGCGCGAGGCGTCTTTCCGTCTCGTTCATCAGGCGCTTGTCGAGTTCTCATCGCGTCATGACACCTAGATCCGTCCGCTTTCGCTCCCCCGTCGTCGTCAGGCGCGAGCCGCGCCCCGACCGCCGCCGCGCCACGAACGCCGACATCCTCGCATCGGACACGCTCGACTCCCCGCTGCCGGGCTCGCTGCTCGTGCTGCTGAGCCGGCTCCATCGCGCCGAGACCAAGCCGGCGCAGGGGACCGAGCCCACCGCGTGAGGCGAGGGGAACTCCGGCCGGGCCCGACCATTTCCTGTCCCGCATCTCCCGGCTCGGACCCGTCCGGGCCCACATCGAGAAAGGATCGGTCGATGGCCGTGGTATCGAGCAAGATCTTCGAAGAGGGCAAAGCCGCCAAGGCGATGGGCAGGCCCGATTCGGCCAACCCCTACGAGGCGGGCTCGCAGGAGAGCCTGGATTGGCTCGAAGGCTTCACCGCCGACGAGCCCGAATCCTCGGCGGCCGGCCCGTCCGACGACTGAATCCGGAGAGGGGGACCTCCGCGATCCCCGGCCAATGACAGGGGTATTCCCGACGCGCTAAACGCGGATGGTGTGTGTGCCGGGCGCTCGTCCGGCACCGTGACGGCTCGACCGAGCCGGCGCCGGGCCCGCCGCATCGATGGCGGCCCGGCACGACCTTTGGAGCCGTCATGATATCGTCCCGTCTCGTCCGGACCCGCCGCGCCGTGATGGCCGGCCTGCTGCTCGCATTCACCGCCGCACCCCTCGCCGCACGCGCTGCGGACGAACCTGTCGTGGTGTTTGCCGCCGCCAGCCTCAAGAACGCGCTGGACGAAGCCGCCGCAGCCTGGACGAAGGAGACCGGCGGCACGACGCGGATCTCCTATGCCGGCTCCAACGCGCTGGCCAAGCAGATCGAGGCGGGCGCGCCGGCCGACCTCTTCATCTCCGCCGACCTCGCCTGGATGGACTATGCCGAGACGAACGGCACGATCCGCGCGGACAGCCGCGTCAACCTCCTGCGCAACGCCATCGTCCTCGTGGCGGCCAAGGGGTCGGGCCTGCGGGTCACGCTCGAGCCCGGCACCGATCTCTCCGCCCCGCTGGCCGGTGGACGGCTCGCCCTAGGCAATGTCGAGGCGGTGCCCGCGGGCAAGTACGGCAGGGCCGCCCTCGAAAAGCTCGGCGCCTGGGACCGGGTGAAGGGCCAGCTCGCGCAGACCGAGAACGTGCGCGCGGCCTTGCTGCTCGTCTCCCGCGGCGAGGCTCCCCTCGGCATCGTCTACGCGACGGATGCGGCGAGCGATCCGGGCGTCGAGGTCGTGGCAACCTTCCCCGCCGACAGCCACCCGCCGATCGTCTACCCGGCCGCACTGACCAAGGATTCGGTCCGCGCGGATCGCACCGCTTCTTTGCTCAGCTTTCTGCGAAGCCCCGCGGCCCGCCCGCACTTCGAGCGCCAGGGCTTCGTCGTGGTCGGCGCCGAGAAGCGCTCCTGAACAGGGCGGGGAGGATCACGCCCCTCCCGCGCCCATCACCGTTCGAAGACGATCAAGGGGTCAGGGCGCGCTCCAGTTCGCCCTTGGTCATCTTCGAGCGGCCGGGAATGTCCTGCTTGCGCGCCCGCTGCATCAGTTCGGACTTCGTCGCGCCGGCGGTGCCGCCCTTGTCCGAGGTCTTGCCGGCCTTGCCGCCGGTCTTGCGGGCGGTGGCCGCCTTCTCAGCCACGTCCGTGGGCTGCTTCGAGTGCTGCTTGCCCTTGGCGGAATCGGCCCGCTTCTTCGCGGTCGAGCGGCTGTATTCCTTATCGGACAGTTTTTCCCGCGCCTTCTTGGGCAGGTAGCGCTCGCCGGTCTTGCCGCTTTCCTTGCCCGACTTGGTGTCCCACTCCTCGTCGGTCCATTGCTTCAGGTGGTTGTCGTCGGACTTCTTGCCGGCGTAGCCACCGCCCTCCTTCTTGTATTCGCTGGTGGCCATCTGCGCCTTGCGGGCGGACCACTGGCCGGGCTTGCCGCCCTTGGAGGATTCGGTGATCTCCTCTTTCACCTTCTCCCAAAGCTTCGGATCGGTCTTCTTCGCCGTGCCTGACATCGGTTTCGCCTCCTGAGCGACATTCGGCTGTCAACAGGAGGCGTCATCGTGAGTTCCGGCCGCACCGTTCCCATCCACGGGAGGATGGGCGCGGCCGCGCGCGGCGACCGAGGGGCGTTGACAGGGGAAGACGAAGCTTCCACCTCCGCGCCACCGAAGACGCATCTTATCGAGCGTGCCCGACGCGACCGGGACGGCTCGGTACACCCTGTGTCAGACCGGCCCGGATCGGGGCCGAGCTTAAGGAATCTGCGATGTCCGACGGCCTCAGCGCCCCGAAGGTGTTCATCGACGGAGAAGTCGGCACCACCGGCCTCGGCATCCGCGAGCGCCTGGAGCGCGAGGGCCGGGTGCGCCTCGTCAGTATTCCGCTGGAGAGCCGCAAGGATGCGGCGGTGAAGCGGGCGATCCTCGAAGAGGTCGACCTCGCCGTGCTGTGCCTGCCCGACGACGCCTCCCGCGAGACCGCGGCGCTCGCCGACAGCTTGCCCGGAGGCGGCCCGAAGCTGCTCGATGCCAGCACCGCCCACCGTATCGCGCCGGGCTGGGCATACGGATTTGCCGAGATGACGCCGGATCAGGCCGAGGTGATCCGCGCCGCGCGCCGGGTCGCCAATCCCGGCTGCTACCCGACCGGGGCGATCGCGCTGCTGCGCCCGCTGGTGGAACGCGGCCTGATCCCGTCGGATCATCCCGTCAGCATCAATGCGGTGAGCGGCTATAGCGGCGGCGGCCGCAGCATGATCGAGAGCTACGAGCGCGGGGAGGGCGCCCCGTTCCAGCTCTACGGGCTCGGCTTCGGACACAAGCACTTGCCGGAAATCGAAGCCTATAGCCGGCTCACCCGGCGGCCGATCTTCATCCCCTCCGTTGGCAACTTCCGGCAAGGCATGCTGGTCAGTATCCCGCTGCATCTCGGCGCCCTGCCCGGCAGCCCGAAGCCGGGCGACCTGGAGGATGCGCTGGCCGATTGGTACGCGGGCACCCCGCTGGTGACCGTCGTGCGCGGCGCGGAGGAGGGCGCCCACCGCGAACGCCTCGAACCGGAGGCTCTCAACGACACCGACCGGCTCGAATTGCGGGTGTTCGGCTCCGACAGCCACGGCCAAGCCGTACTGGTCGGTCGTCTCGATAATCTCGGCAAGGGCGCATCGGGCGCGGCGGCGCAGAATCTCGGGCTCATGCTCGGGCTCGACTGATTACAGAGCCGCTTCGGCCCGGATACGCTCTCGACATTTGCTCAATGAAAACCCGGCACGCGCGGTCCGCGCGTGCCGGGACGGTGCCTGCGAAGCGATCCCCGACCGAATGGC
This sequence comes from Methylorubrum sp. GM97, assembly GCF_024347855.1. Taxonomy (NCBI): domain Bacteria; kingdom Pseudomonadati; phylum Pseudomonadota; class Alphaproteobacteria; order Hyphomicrobiales; family Methylobacteriaceae; genus Methylorubrum; species Methylorubrum sp. GM97. The sequence goes on along the minus strand of NZ_AP025942.1, from coordinate 4,997,531 downwards.
CGACGAACGCCCCGCGAAAGCCGGCTGCCGCCCCTCGGAGCCGGGACGACATCCATCACCCGCGTGGTTCATCGCGTAAGAGCTTGGCCGGAACGAGCAACGCGTCCGTGCCGCACATGAGGAGACAGCCGTTCTCCAAATGGATCGGCAGGGTCTCGCGCCCGTCATCCGCGATGAGCCAGACGCTTCACCTCGCAAATATTGTCCGGTGGACGTAGAGCCACGCGCCCGCCGAATCGAGCGCACATCATCCGCCAATCGACATGGCGGGCCTTCGGCTGTCATCCGTCTTTTGACAATCGGCTCTCCGGGACTGGACAGTGAAGGCAGTGCTGCGTCGGTCGAGAACTGGCGCAAGACGCTCTCGCGCGCCGGATATTTCGGGGCGGACCGATCCAACACCCGGCAATCCACAGAAAATACGTAATTCTGCGGCAGGACGTCGCAACCAAGGCGTGTCTTCCGCTCCACGACCGGCGCGATGACATCAGGCCGGCAACTCTGGCATGCCGACGGGGAAATCCGGCAACCATCTGGGATCTCAACTCTTTGAAACGTCGACATTTTCCGACGTGTGTTCAAGAGCTTTCTATCATTTGAAATATTTCTTTGAGATCGTCAGCGTCACCCTTAAGGTGGGCCTAATCCTTTTTTTCCGAAGGCCGCGATCGGCGTTTTTTCCATTCGATTTGGATAGAAACACACGCTACGCTCAGTTCTCTTCGACCTGACTGCGCTCGAATTTATACGCGATGTCTTGCTCTAGCACGGTCCTGAGCTTACCGTATTCCAGCTAAAGCCCCCTCATAGAAGATTGCGCCATGGACACCAGTGAACAGGACGCGGAGACAGCCCGCCTCGTTACCCTCACGGCCGATGTCGTGTCTGCTTATGTCAGCAACAATCACGTACAGAGCGCCGAGTTGCCGAAGCTTCTCGGGGAAGTGCATGAGGCGATTCGCTCGGTCAGCTTGAGCGGCCGTCCCACCGCCGAAACCGGGCCGCCCAAGGCGACGCCGCAGGAAATCCGCAAGTCGATCAGCCACGACTTTCTGGTCAGCTTCGAGGACGGCAAGCCCTACAAGACGCTGCGCCGCCATCTCACCCTGCGCGGCCTCTCGCCGGAACAGTATCGGGCGAAATGGGGCCTCCCCAACGATTACCCCATGACCTCGGCGAGCTACTCGGAGCAGCGCTCCGAACTGGCGCGTGCGCTGGGCCTGGGTCAGCAGCGCCGCCGGATCGCCGAGCCGGAAGCGGAAGTCGAGGCGGCGCCCGAGCCGGCGGCCGCCGAGCCGGAACCCGCTGCGGAGAAGAAGCGCCGCGCTCCGCGCCGCAAGAAGGACGCTTGAGCCCAAGCGCAGCTTCGCTTGAGCGCAGATCCACTTGGTCAACGCGGGCTCGGCGGTGCCGGGCCCGCGTGCCGTCCGATTGCGCCCAGCGCTTCGACGGCTTGCCGATCTCAGAGGGGACGCGCGTTGGCGTTCGGCTCCGTCAGCGCCGCGCCTGCACGTCCAGAGCCGGCCTTGAACTGGCCTGAAGAGACCTCAGGGCCGTCGAACGATCTCGCTAAGCGCTTAATCCGCAGGCAGCACTGGCGACTGCCCTGCATCCATATCGATTGATCGACCGCTGCCGAGCCGGCAAACGCTCCACTGGAGGGCATTTGCCGATGATTTGGGCACATACACGGATCACGACTGATAAGATCCGTTCGGTCGAACTCCTGTTTCGCGAACAGGCCGTCTCCTTCGACCATACGCGGCAGATGCTTCTCATCAGCGTGGTCGAGGACGGGTCGATTGTTCGTCTCTGGGTCTGCGTTCCGGAGATCGAGATGCTGACGTCCTATTACGGATTCAGCCTGTGCACCCGGGCCGACCTGCCCCTGGCACCGACCCTCGTTGCCGGCTGCCCCGAACAGTTCGGTCGCATCTTCCAGGGATAGCGCATCCGCCCCCGATGAATTCCGGCCTTCATTCCGGGAGGAGGGAGTCCGCTGTCGTGAGCGTCACACCGTTCGCCGCGTCGGGGTGAGCCGAACGCCGGGGGCGGGGCGCTCCAGGAGAACTTCCCGGCGGAAGCGCACCAGCCGGGCCGGGCGCCCGGCATTGCCGCTGGTGAGCGTCTCGGTCTCCTCGACGAGGCCCTGTTGCGCCACGAGGCGGCGGAAGTTCTGCTTGTGCAGCCGGATGCCCGAGAGCGCCTCGACCGTGCGTTGAAGCTGAAGCAGGGTGAAGGCCGGCGGCATCAACTCGAACACCACCGGGCGATACTTGATCTTGCCGCGCAGGCGGCCAATCGCCGTGGCGAGCACCCGTCGATGGTCATGGGCCATCGGCTGGCCGGTGATCGCGAGGTCGTCGGGCACGGCGGCGCCGTTCTGGCCATTGGCCTCCGGGATCAACCCGGCCTCAAACAGCAATTCGTAGCGCTCCAGAACCCGCTCCTCGTTCCAGGCGCCGCCGATCCCGAAACTCAGCCCGACCCGGTCCTCGCGCATGCGCCGGAGCTTCGGGTCGGAGGCAGCGGCGACCCAGGCCATCAGGCGCGGCTCGATCTCGGCGAGCGCCGGGGGTCGTCCCTCGCGGAAATCCTCCCACGGCAGGTAGCGGTACCAGTTGCGCCATGCGGCTTCCGCAAGGCCCGCCGGGCGCAGCTCGCGCACCAGGGCGAGATAGGCCACCGAGAGCAGGTGCACGTCGTGCTGGCCGCCCTCCCGGTCACGGTCGCCGAAGGTGTAGAGCTGCTCGACATAGCCGAGGCGCTGATGCGTCTGCTGCTCGACCCAGGCGCGAAGGCCCCGCTCCAGGGTGGCGTGCTCCGGCACCAACGGCCCGGCGGGCAGGGCACTCTCGCGACCCTCGGCTTGTCCCTCGACCTGCACGGTAAGCGCGCGCGGCTCGCCGTCCGTCGCCGCGACGATGACGGCCACGAGCCCCACCGACGAAGCGCTGGCGGCGCGCGTCCCCTTATCCGCCGCGGCGGCGGTCACACCCAGTTCGGCCGTGCTCATGCGTTCGTCGGCCTTCAGCCCCTCTTCGTGGGCATCCCCGCGGCGGTGGAAGCGGTTCCGGCCCGCATTCCGGTCTTGCCGGATTGGCCCCGGCACCGTCAACGGAGCCCCCGGCCTCATCCAGGGCAATCGCCCGAACGCGATTGCCCTTGTTCTTTGCTGGCCTCAGTCGCCGCGGCAGGCCGATCCTGCTAGATCGAAAGGCGAATTCATCGAAGGGAGCGGGTATGGGCAGCGGAACAGGGCTCGGTTTGTCCCGGCCGTCGGCGGGCGTCGCCTTGGACCTGCGCCTCTACGGCATCCTCGATGTCGGCGTGCTGGGGGGCGATGCCACCGCGCTTGCCACCCTGGCGGCGGAGGCGGTGGCCGGTGGCGCCACCCTGCTCCAGTACCGCGACAAGGATCTGACCGACGCCCGCGCGGCCCTCGCACGGATCCGGGCGATCCATGCGGCCCTCGCCGGCCGCGCGCCGCTCCTCGTCAACGACCGGGTCGATCTCGCGCTGGCCGCCGGCGTCGAGGGCGTGCATCTCGGCCAGTCGGATCTGCACCCCGAAGACGCGCGCCGCCTGCTCGGCCCGCGCGCCATCATCGGGCTCACGGTGAAGACCGGGGCCCAGGCCGACGAACTCTACCGGCTTCCCATCGACTACGCCTGCATCGGCGGCGTGTTCGCCACCACCAGCAAGGACAACCCCGACCCGCCGGTCGGGCTCGACGGGTTGCAGCGGATCGTGTTCCGCGCCCGGCTCGCCCGCGGCCAGAGCCTGCCGCTCGGCGCGATCGCCGGGATCGACGCCAGCAACACCGCCTCCGTCATCCGGGCCGGTGCCGACGGGGTGGCTCTGATCGGCGCTCTGTTCAAGGGCGGTGCGACCGAGGCCAAGGCGCGGGATCTGCTTGCACGGGTCGATGAGGCGCTGGGCCAGCGCGGGAGCACGGGCACGCGTTAAGGCCGGAAGAAGCGGACCATCAAAAAAATAGACGAGGGAAGACGCCCATGACCGCCATCGCCCTGACCATCGCCGGCTCGGATTCGAGCGGGGGCGCCGGCATCCAGGCCGACCTCAAGACCTTCGCCGCCCTGCGCGTCTACGGCGCCAGCGTCATCACGGCGCTTACGGCCCAGAACACCCGCGGGGTGCAGGCGATCCACGATGTGCCCGCCGATTTCGTGGCCGCGCAGATCGACTCGGTGTTCTCCGACCTCGCGGTCGGGGCGGTGAAGATCGGCATGCTCTCGCGGCCCGAGACCATCCGGGCGGTGGCCGAAGGTCTGCGGCGGCACGCGCCCGGTATACCGGTGGTGCTCGACCCGGTGATGGTGGCCACCAGCGGCGACCGGCTGATCTCGCAGGAAGCCGTCGAGATCCTGCGCACCGAGTTGATGCCGCTCGCCACCATCATCACCCCCAACCTGCCCGAAGCCGCGACCCTGCTCGACGAGGGGGAAGCGGGACACGAGAACGAGGCGGTGGCGCAGGGGCGGCGGCTGCTGGCGCGGGGCGCGCGGGCGGTGCTGATCAAGGGTGGCCACGGCGAGGGCAGCGAGAGCGCCGATCACCTGATCGCCGCAGACGGAACCCTGCGCCGGTTCGCGGCGCCGCGCATCGAGACCCGCAACAGCCACGGCACCGGCTGCACCCTCTCGGCAGCGGTGGCGGCGGGGCTCGCCCGCGGCCAGGGCCTCGCCGAGGCGGTGGGGGGCGCCAAGACCTACGTCACGGGGGCGATCCGCGCGGCGGACACGGTGCCGGTCGGCCATGGCCACGGCCCGCTCCACCACTTTTTCGCGCTCTGGCGATAGGCGCTCGCCTAGGCGAAATCAGCCCCTTTCCGCCTTTTGCGTTTGACAGATCAAACGCTCGTTCGGATAACGGAACGCCTTTCGGTGTCCCGCACACGATTTCGTGATCCGATCCGCCCGCGAGGGTGTTTCCGGCGCGCGAAGATTTTGTCGGGCACTTTCAGCGGACCGACGTGATGCAGGACATAGCGGCAAGCCTCGAACGTGGACGGCCGAAGGATCTCGTCAGCGGCGCCCAGGTGCTTTCGGGCCAGCTCGGCAAGACGATCCAGCGTCTGCGCAAGGCCTACAACCTCTCCCTTTCCGAACTCGCTGAGCAATCGGGCGTGGCGAAGTCGATCATCAGCCAGATCGAGCGCAACGAGACCAATCCGACGCTGGCGACGATCTGGCGGTTGAGCCAGGCGCTCGACGTGTCGATCGAGCGGGTTCTCGCCACCTCCGACGAAGAACCCTTCATCGAGCGCTTCTCGCGCGCCGACACCCCGCGGCTCGTCTCCGACGACGGCAAGGTGCGGCTGGCCATCATCGGCTGGATCAAGACCGTCGAGTGGCTGCAATGGTACGATGTGACCGCCGATGCCGGCGGGGTGCTCGAATCCGACGCGCACCAGCGCGGCTCGGTCGAGTCGCTGTCGGTGCTGGAGGGCAGCTTCGAGGTGGATGTGGCCGGCGAGGTGCAGCGGGCCAATGCCGGCGAGACGCTACGCTACCGCTGCGACCGCCCCCACAGCATCCGCTGCCTCGGCGACGCGCCCGGCCGCGCGACCATGGTCGTGATCATGAAGGCCGCCGTGATGGAGTAATCCGGCGCCCGCCGTTCCCTCGGGGGAGCGACATCGTACGAAAAAGGCCCCGTCGCTCGCCAGCGACGGGGCCTTTTTCATGGGGCAGCCTACTCGATCGGATCGTGAGGTGGGTTCGGTGACACCGAACCCGCCTCCTCCGATCGTCGGTCTCAGGCTTCGTCGAACCGGCCGCTGGCATGGGCGAGCATGGTGTAGACCTTGCCCGTCTCCGAGGTGAGGTAGGCGTCCGCGCGCTTGGTGTCGCGGTCGTTCTTCGTCACCTCGCCGAGCAGCCGCTCGAACTCGCCGACATAGCGATCGACCGTGCGGCGGAACTCGGCATCCGCCCGGTAGCGGCGCTGGATCTGCTCGAAGGTCTGGCGCCCCTGGACCGTGTAGAGGCGGCCGTCGAACAGGTTGGTGTCGCCCTGGCGGTAGCGCTGCCAGAACTCGACCGAGGCCTGATGATCCACCATCCGGGCGATGTCGGTCGAGATCGCGTCGAGCGAGATCCGCTCCACCGGCCCCTTCGCCTCGGGCGCGGCGGCCGGAGCCGGGGCGGGGACCGCCTCGGCGCCGTCATCGTCGAGCGACGCACGGGTCAGGAGATCGGACAGCCAGCCGCGGTTGTCGCGGGTGCCGGGCCGCCCCTGGACCTGGCCGGGGACAGCGGCCGGGTTCGCCGGACGCACGGGGGCCGATGCCGGCTGAGACCGGCCCGCCGCCGGGGCCGCATTGCGGACCGGCGCCGGCGCGGAGACCGGTGCGGGCGCGGCCGCTGACACGGCGCGGCCGGCCTCGGCCGTGCGGCGCTGCTCGGCCCCGCGGGCCTGCGCCGCCGGCTGGGCGACATCGACCGAGCGGTTCGAGCGGGCCACCAGGGCGGAGAGTTCGTTCAGTGCGTCGATCTGTTCGGCCACGACGCGACGCATCTCGCTCGTGGCATCCTGCGTCTCGCGGGGCAGGTCGAGAACGCCACGCTGCAGGTCGGCGCGGGTGGCGTCGAGTTCGCGGCGGATCTCGGCGGCCATCGCATTCATCCGCGTGACCGAGTCGCCGAACTGGCCGGAGGCGGCGGCGAAGCTCTGCATCATCTTGGCGGAGGCCTCCTCGATGGCGCTGCGCACCGCTTCCGCCGTGCGGGCGCTCTCGGCATCCGCGCCGCTGCGCAGGCGCTCGAAGTCGCCCGCCACGGCGGTCCCAGCCTCGCGGGCCACGCGGGCGACGCTCTCGCTGAGTTCGCGGGCGCGGGCCTCGGCCGCACGCAGCGTCTCCTCGATCACGCTGCCGAAGCGGCCGGTCTGGGCCTCGATGGCCTGGCTGCGCTCCTCGAGGCGGGACAGCACCGCCTCGACCACGGCCTGCCGGCTCGACAGGCTCTCGGCGAGACGACCTTCCACCGCTTCCAGATTGCCGGCGGCCGCTTCGAGCGCGCCGACATGGGTGCCGGTGCGCTCCACCAGCGCCTTGCCACGGGCATCCAGGGTCTCGGCCAGGCTCGACGCCTGGGCGAGTGCTCCCTGCGAGGCTTCGCGGAGCGCCACGACCTGGGTCGAGACCCGGTCGGAGGCCTGTGCCGTGTCGGCGGCGACCCGGTCGAGGGCCGACTGGATCTGCTCGACGCGGGCCGCGAGCCCTTGCTCGATGGCACCGAGGTTCTCCGAGGCGCCGCCGACGAGATCCTTCAACCCGTCATTGGCGTTCTCGATCCGGGTGAGGAAGCCGGCGACGTCGCGGCGGACCCGCTCATGCGCCTGGGCGACGGTGTCGGCGGAGGCCGCCGCGCCTTCGTCCAGCGCGACGCGGAGGGCCTTGGCCGACTCGACGGTGCGGACGACGATGGCGTCGGTGCGCTCGCGCAGAGCCTCGACCAGCGGTGCACCCTTGTCGGCGATGAGCCGGTCGAGGGCCTGCTCCCGCTCGGCCAGGGCGTCGGCCAGGGCCGCGGCCGGTCCGTCGATCATGCGGGCCAGCGCGCCGTTGCGCTGATCCATCGTCTCGGCCAGCGCGTCGGCGCGGGCCTGGACCTCGGCCGCGTGACGGCGGGCGCGCTCCTCCAGCATCCGGCCCATCTGGGCGATGCCGTCGTCCACGAGCGCCGCGTAGGCGTTCTGGCGCTCGTCGAAGGTCTCAGCCAGGGCGGCCTGCCGCTCGGCACGCTCGTCCAGGGCCGCGACCATCCGGGCGGTGCCGCCGTCGATGAGCGCCGCGTAGGCCTCCTTCTGGCGGTCGAACGCCTCGGCCAGCACCGCGTGGCGGCGGGCCCGCTCTTCCAGTGCGGCGACCATGCGGGCGGTGCCCTGCTCGATCAGGGAGGCATAGGCGTCCCGCTGCCCGTCGAACGCCTCGGTGAGCGCGGCCTGCCGCTGGGCCCGCTCATCGAGAGCTGCGACCATCCGGGCGGTGCCCTCCTCGATCACGCTCGCATAGGCATCCCGCTGCCCGTCGAGGGTCTCGGTGAGGGCGGCCTGCCGCTGGGCCCGCTCGTCGAGAGCCGCGACCATTCGGCTTGTGCCCTCCTCGATCAGCGCCGCGACGGCCCGCTGACGCTCCTCCACCGTCTCCGCCTGCGCGGCGTGGCGGCGCGCCCGCTCCTCGAGCGCGGCGACCATGCGGACGGTGCCCTGCTCGATCACGCTCGCATAGGATTCCCGCTGGCCGTCGAAGGCCTCGGCAAAGGCGGCCTGTTGCCGGGCGCGCTCGTCCAGCGTCGCCGCGATCCGGGCCGTCCCCTCTTCGATCAAGGCGGCGACGGCCTTCTGGCGCTCCTCGACTGTCTCGAACTGGGCCGCGTGCTGGCGTGCGCGCTCATCGAGCGTCGCGACCATGCGAGCCGTGCCCCCGTCGATCTGCGCCGTGTAGGCGTCCTGGCGCTCGTCGAAGGCGTCGGCCAGGGCGTTGGCGCGGTTCGCCACCACGGTGGCGAAGGCGCGCAGGCGGGCGTCGATGCGGGCGGTGAAGTCCTCGCTGCGGGCCTCGACAGTCTGCGACAGGCTCGCCGCCTGGTTCTCCACGAGCCGGGCGAACTCACCGCCGCGGCTCTCGACGAGCCCGTCGAGACTCCGCATCCGCTCGTCGAACACCGTCGCCAGCGCCTGGGTCTGGGCCTCGAGACGTCCGGTCAGCGCCGTCGAGCGCTCATCGACCAGGGCACCGAGGGTGGCGTGGATCTCGTCGAACAGGGCGCGCAGCTCCTGCGACCGCCTCTCGACGGTCTGCGCGACCTGCTGGCCGCGCCCGTCGACGATGTCGCCGAGAACGCCGAGGCGCTCGTCGAACAGGTAGGCGAGACCCCGCGTGCGGGCATCGACCTCGCCGGCCGCGCGGCCGATGCCGGCTTCCAGCGTCTCGACGAACAGGCGCGCGCCCTCGGTCAGCGCCGCCTGGAGCGGCAGGATGCGGCCCTGGAAGCCCTCGTCGAGGCGGCCGGCATGGCCGTCGAGCAGCCCGCGGATCTCGGCCGTGCGGTGGTCGAGGATGTCCTGAACCGTGCGGGCCCGCTCCTCCAGGGTCGTGCGCAGATCATCGCTGCGGGCATCGAGCATGGTGCGGATCTCGCCCGCGCGGCTGTCGAGCAGGTCCTGCACCGTGCGGGCCGGCTCCTCCAGGGCGGCGCGCAGGGTGCCGAGCCCGGTCTCGAACTCGCCGCGGACATGGCCGGCACTGCCATCCACGAGGCCGCGCAGCTCGCCGGTACGGCTGTCGAGGGTGTTGCGGATCTCGGCGCTGCGGGCATCGAGCAACTCGCGCACCATGCGGATGCGCTCTTCCAGCGTCGTATCGAGGCTGCCGAGGCTCGCCTCGAACGCGCCGCCCACCCGGCCGGAGACGTCTTCCATCAGGCCGCGCAGATCGTCGGTGCGGTGATCCAAGGTGTCGCGGATCTCGGCGCTGCGGGCATCGAGCAGGTCACGCACCGTGCGGACGCGCTCCGCCAGCGTCGTGTCGAGGGCGCCGAGGCTCGCCTCGAACTCGTTGCGCACCCGTCCGGCACCGCCCTCCATCAGGCCGCGCAGGTCGTCGGTGCGGTGATCGAAGGTGTCGCGGATCTCGGCGCTGCGGGCGTCGAGCAGGTCGCGCACCGTGCGCAGGCGCTCGTCCAGCACCGTCTCGAAGCTGCCGAGGCCGGCTTCGAGTTCGCCGCGCACGCGGCCGGCACTGCCTTCCATCAGGCCGCGCAGATCGTCCGCGCGGCTGTCGAGCAGGGTGCGAATCTCGCTCGCCTGGGTCTCGAAGGCGTGGCCGAGGCGGCCGGTGCCCTCGCCGAGCAGGCCGTCGACCTGTCCCATGAGGTCGCGCAGGGTCGCGAGCAAGGCAGTGCCGCGGCGGTCGAGCAGGGCGCCGAGCGAAGCGCCGCCCTGTTCCAGGGCCTGGGTGATGTCGGAGAGACGTCCCTCAAGCCCCTCGACGGCCACGCGGCCGCGCTGGTCGAGGTCGGCGGCGAGCGCGCCGCCGCGCTCATCGAACAGGTGGTTGAGGCTCTCGGCCCGCTCGTCGAACAGGCGGGCGATGGCCTCGACATGGCCGCCCAGCGCCTCGACGGCGAGACCGCTACGGCGCTCCAGCAGGGCGACGAGGTCGCGGATGCGGCCGGTCAGCTCGCCGTCGATGGTGCGGGTGCGGCTCTCGATCAGGCGCACCGCTTCGAGCGCCTGGATGCCGAAGGATTCGTCGAGGTGGCGGGTGCGCTCCTCCAGCGTGCCGCTGAGGGCATCGAGACGCGCGACCACGCCGGTATCGAGACGCTCGGCGCCCTCGTCGAGGCGGCGGGCGAGATCCTGGGTCGTGCGCTCGAGCCGCTCGGCGATCTCGGCCGCGCGGGCGGCGAGAACGTCGCCCACGGAGCGTCCGCGGTCGGCGATGTCCTGCGCGGAGCCTTCGATGCGCCGGTCGAGGGCGTCAGTGAGGATGCGGTTGCCCTCATCCAGCGTGCGGGCGATCTCGGAGCTGCGCAGCACCAGCGCCTCATTGAGGGCGTTGGCGCGGGCACCCAGCCGCGTGTCGACATGGCCGACGAGGGCCGCGAAGCTCTCGCCGATCTCGGCGGCGCGACGGGCCGAGAGGGATTCCATCTCGCCGATGCGGGTCTCGACGGTCTCGCTGGCAAGACGCGCACGCTCGGCCAGGGAGTCGGCGAGCGCATTGCCCTGCACGGCGATGATCCGGTCGATCTCGGTGAGGCGCGAATCCAGGGTGTCGCCGAGCGTCTGCGCGTTGCCGGCGATCCGGTCGGCGAGGATGTCGCCGCGGGCGATGGTTTCCTGAAGGGCGGCGAGCCGGTTGCCGAGGGCTTCCTCCACCGCGCGGGTGCGGCTGTCGGCGGTCTCGACGAAGGCAGCGTGGCTCCGGTGCAGCGAGTCGCCGACCTGCGACACATGGCCGGCAATGGCGAGCACGACCTCGCGGCTGGCGCCTTCGAGGCGGGCCTGAGCCTCGTCGGACTGGCTGGCGATGAGCGCGGCGGCGCCGCGGCCGTGGCGGCCGAAGCTGTCCTCCAGGGTTCCCAGACGGGTCTCCAGCTCGGTGCCGACGTCCTCTGCGGTGCGCGACAGCGCGCGCGTCGTAGCCTCGCCGCGGGCGGCAACCTCGTCGCCGAGCCGGCGCAGCGTCTCGCGCAGGGCCTCCAGGGCGCTCTCGGTGCGGCCGCCGACCTCGCCGCCGGCCTGTTCGGCCGCACGGGCGAGGGAAGCGGTGGCCTCGGCGCTGCGGGCCGACAGCTCGTCGCCCATTTGGGCCAGGGCGTCGCGCAGGCTGCGCAGCGACGCCTCGGTGCGGCTGTTGACCTCGCCGCCGGCCTGCTCGGCCGCGCGGGCCAGGGCCGCACTGGTCTCGGCGCCGCGGGTGGACAGCTCCTCGCCGATCCGGCCCAGCGTCTCACGCAGGCTCCGCAGCGATTCCTCGGTGCGCGCACCGACTTCGCCGCCGACCCGCTCGGCGGTCCGCGCCAGCGCGTCCGTGACCTCGGCGCTGCGGCCGTCGATCTCGTTCTGCACCTGCCGCAGCAGGTCGCGCAGGCCCTGCGCCGACTGGTCGGCACGGCTGCCGATCTCGCCGCCGGCCTGAGCCGCCGCCAGCGACAGGGCGACGCTGGCCTCCGAGCCGCGCACGGAGATCTCGTCGGCCACCTGCCGCAGGAGATCCTGAAGCGCGTGCATCGACTGGTTGGTGCGGTTGTCGATCTCGCCGCCGGCATGGGCGGCGGCGAGCGCCAGGGCGCCGGTCGCCTCGGCGCTGCGGGCCGACAGCTCGTCGGCCATCCGCTGGATCGCGGCGTGAAGGGCCTGCGACGCGCTCTCGCTGCGGCTGCCCAGCTCGCCCCCGACGCGGTCGGCGGCGGCCTGGAAGCGGCCCACCACGTCGTCCGAACGGCTCTCGACGGCGGCGGCGGCCTCGTCGGCCGCGCGGCGCAGCGCCTCGGCGGCTTCGGCGAAGCGGGTGGTGACGGCGGCGCTCTGCGCCTGCGCGGCCCCCGAGGTCTCCTCGGCGACGTGCAGCATCCGCGCGGTCGATTCCACGGCGCGCTCGGCGAGCAGGCCGCTCATGGCCTCGGCGGCCTCGCGCAGACGGCGCTCCAGCGCTTCGACGCTCGCGCCGACGGATGCGGTCGCAGTCTCCGCGTTGCGGCGGATGCCGTCCTGGGCGGCGCCGGTGCGGGCATCGAGATCCTGGCCCAGACGGGCCACGGTCTCGCCCAGGCTCTCGGCGGTGCCGTTCGCGTTCGCCGCGAAGCTGGCGCCGAGCCCGGCCAGAGCCTGCTCGACGGTGGCGGCGGCCTGCGCCGCCCGCTCGGTCATCAGGCCGACGACCCGTTCGCCCGCCGTATCGAGGTTCGAGGCGAGCGCCCCGCCCTGGACGGCGATGACATCATCGACGCGGGACGCCGCCGCCTCGATGCGGGCGGCGAGTTCGAGACCGCGACCGTCCATGGTCTCGGCCGCGCGGGTGGCGGACGCCAGGAACGCGTCGCGGACCCGGTCGATGCGGGTGGAGAAGTCGTCGGCGACGCTGCCGGCGGCAAGCGCCAGGGCGGCCTGCGCGTCACGCCCACGGCCCTCGATCAGTTCGGAGACGCCGGTGCCGGCGGCCTCGATCTCGGTGCGCAGCGAGGCGCCGCGAACGGCGATGTCCTCGGAGATCGCCGCGCCGGTGGCGGCGAAGTTGCGGCTCAAGCCCTCGCCGGTCTCGGCGAAGCGGGCGGTGATCGCGCCGCCGGTCTGGGCGAAACGCTCGGTCAGCTCGGTCCCGCGCGACAGGAAGGCCTCTTCCAGGCCCCTCGTCGAGCGCTCGAAGGTCTCGCGCACGGCGCCGCCCTGGCGGTCGAGCGCCTCGATCAGGCCGGTGCCGGTCTCGGACAGGGATTGGGCGACGGCGCCCGCATTGTCGGCCAGCGTGCGGGTGAGCGCCCCGCCGGTGCGCTCGAACGCCTGCGTCACCTCGTCGGCGCGCTGCTGCAGCGCGCTGGTAAGGGTGGTGCCGATCTCTTCCAGGCCGCCGCGCACGCCTTCGCTGGTGGCGGTGAGCTGGCGCACGAGGTCGTCGCCGCGGGTCGAGACGTTGCCGACCACCCGTTCGCCGACCTCGCCGAGCGCCTCGGTGATCGCGGTGCCGCGGGCATCGAGTGCCCCGGTGACGCGTTCGCCCGCGCCGTTGATGGCGGCCACGATGCGCTCGGCCGCGCCCTCCAGCTCGCTCGACAGGTTCTCGTGCGAGCCGGCGATCGCGCCGCGCACCCGGTCGGCGCTGCCGACGATGGACTCGCGCTGGGCAATCAGCTCATCGACGAGGCTGCGGATGCGGATCTCGTTGTCGGAATAGGCGCGCTCCAGGGTCGAGATCTCGCCGCGCACCAGGGTTTCGAGTTCACCGGCGCGGGCGAGCGCCCGCTCCACGCCGTCGCCGACGGCAGCAACCTCGCGGCGCACGGTCTGCGACATGGTCAGCACCGCGTCGGTCGAGAAGCTCTCGGGCTCGGCCAGCCGGATTGCCACCTCGCCGACGGCGCGGGCGACGAGGCGCATCTCGTGGGCGCGCACGGCCAGCATCGCCGTGATCAGGAACAGCACGATCGGCCCGGCGATGGCGGTGGCCACCACCGCCGCCTGAAGCGCGGTGAGCCCGGTGATGAACGTCTTCAGATCGCCGCCGGACTGGTTCCAGGCGAGCGCCACGAGGCCGTCGAGCCACAGGAACGAGGCGATGGCCGCGACGAGGTAGGGCTTGCGCGAGGGCCGCACCCGGAGCGTCTGCTGCAGGATGCCGATGTTCTGGCGATCGTCGTTGGCGACCAGCGAGCGGTCGGGCGGCAGAAGCCCGCCCTCGCGGCGCGAGCGCCCCCGCTCGGGCAGCGGCAGATCGGACGCGGCGGGATCGATGTCGAGGGTCGGGGTGCGGCGTCCCCCGGCCTCGGAGAACGGATCGGCCAGCGGATCGCTGTCGCCGACATCGGGCAGCCGCGGCTCGACGCGGGCGGTGTCGCCCGGTGCCGGAATGTCCAGATTCAAAGCCTGCTCGATCGCGGAGAGGGCCGCCTCTGCCGGATCCTTCAGCTTCTTCTCGGTGGCCATGCAACCCTCGTACGCATCGCCGTCCATTGCAGAGCTCGCGCCCTCCGCAATGGAGACGGATTTACCCGACGTCTCACGGGATCTTAGTCCCTCGGATGATGCCCCCGATACCCGATCGGCCCGGCGCACCCAAGAAACCTTAACGGAATGGTTACCAAGCCGGGTCCCGTGATCCGGCATTCGCCCCAAGTTCTGACGCTTGCAGCCTTAAACGGGTACGCCCCCGGCGGCCCTGCGCTGTGGATAGCCGGCGCCACCCACAGGCAGGTCGCCGCGGCGAGCGCTTTTACCCAGAACCGGGCGGATGGAGCGGCCGTTTCATTCCGAACAACGATGATCAAGCAGACGATAAGGACGGACGTGGACCTCGAGAACAAGCTCGCCCCTCTGCTGGATCACGCCCACCTCGATGCGCAGACCTTCGGCGATGCCGACCTCGCCCGGGAGGTTTTGAGCCTGTTCGAGGATCAGTGCCGCCGGCTCCTGCCCGCGATGGCGGAGGCGAGCCGTCCGGCGGAGGAACGGGCCGATCTCGCCCATACGCTCAAGGGGGCGGCACTCGGCGTCGGAGCGATGCAGGTGGCCGAGGCGAGCACGACCGTCGAAACCCGGCTTCGCACCGTCGGCGAGGCCGATCTCGAAGCGTTGGGGAGCGCCGTCGCCGAGACGCTGGCGGCGCTCGCCGCCCTCGGCCTGGAGATGTGAGCGGCCGCCTGTCAGGCTCGCTCGATGCCCGCGACGTAAGACCGCCGCCGCGCCGGCCCGACCTCTCGGCGAACGGACACGCGGCATCCGCACCGGTGGCGCGACGGAAAAGCGCCGGCTTGGCGCTTGCTTTCTCACTCGGCCGCCCGCAAGCAGGCGCCACGCCGCCCCCCTGAAGGATCGCAGGCGGACGCCGACACGTCCCGGAGCAAGGTATGCCCAAGATCACCTTCGTCGATCACGCCGGCACGGCCCGCACGATCGACGGCGAGGTTGGCTCGACCGTCATGGAGACGGCGATCCGCAACAACGTTCCGGGGATCGATGCCGAGTGCGGCGGGGCCTGCGCCTGCGCCACCTGCCATGTCTATGTGGACGGGGAATGGGCCGACAAGGTCGGGCCGGCCGAGCCGATGGAGCAGGACATGCTCGATTTCGCCTCGGACGTGCGCGCGACCTCGCGCCTGTGCTGCCAGATCCGCGTGACGCCGGAACTCGACGGCCTCATCGTGACGACCCCGGCCCGCCAGGGCTGAGGCGACGCCGCGCGGGGGCCTGCCTCGCTCCGGGCGGACTCGCCGCGCTCGTCCTGCTGATGAACGCCGCCCGGTACAGGATACGCTGCGGCTCGGCCTTTCGCCCTGCGGCGCCGAGCAGACCGAGGCACGGTTCCAACCGGAGCCTGTCTTGGTCGGCAGCCTCTGCGGGCTCCCGCCGCTGGCCGTCCTCGCCACGAACCTGTCGTCGGAAAGCGCTCTAGCGCAGCAGCGCCCGCATCGCCCCGTCCAACCCTTCGAGCGTCAGCGGGAACATCCGGTCCGCGAAGATCCGGCGGACCATGCCGATCGAGTGGGTGTGGCCCCAGTGCTCGGCCGGAATCGGGTTGAGCCAGACCGCCTTCGGGAAATGATCGAGCACGCGGCCGAGCCAGACCTCGCCCGCCTCCTCGTTCCAGTGCTCCACCGAACCGCCGGGATGGGCGATCTCGTAGGGGCTCATGGAGGCGTCGCCCACGAACACCACGCGGTAGTCGGAGGGATAGGTGCGGATCACGTCGAGGAGCGGGATACGCTCGTCGTGGCGGCGATGGTTTTCCGTCCACACCGCCTCGTAGGGGCAGTTGTGGAAGTAGAAATGCGCGAAGTGCTTGAACTCGGAGCGCGCCGCCGAGAACAGCTCCTCGGCCAGCTCCACATGCCAATCCATCGAACCGCCGACATCGAGGAAGAGCAGCACCTTCACGGCGTTGCGCCGCTCCGGGCGCAGCCGCACGTCGATGAAGCCCTTGCGGGCGCTCTCGCGGATGGTGCCGTCGAGGTCGAGTTCGTCGGCCGCCCCGTGCGGGCGAAGCGGCGCAGGCGGCGGAGCGCCACCCGCATGGAGCGGGTGCCGAGTTCGCGTGAATCGTCGAGATCCTTGAATTCGCGCCGGTCCCAGACCTTGACCGCCCGGAAGTTGCGGTTGCCGTCCTGGCCGATGCGGATTCCCTCCGGATTGTAACCGTAGGCGCCGAAGGGCGAGGTGCCCCCGGTTCCGATCCATTTCGACCCGCCCTGGTGACGCTCCTTCTGTTCGGCGAGGCGCTGTTTCAGCGTCTCGAACAGCTTGTCCCACCCCAGCGCCTTCAACTCGGCCTTCTCTTCGTCGGTCAAATACTTCTCGGCAAGCTTGCGCAGCCATTCCTCGGGGATGGCGGCGGGTTCGACCGCCTCGCCCAGCGTTTCCAGCCCCTTGAAGACCGAGGCGAACACCCGGTCGAACCGGTCGAGGTTCGACTCGTCCTTCACCAACACGGTGCGGGCGAGGAAGTAGAATTCCTCCACCCGCTTGTCCGCGAGGTCGCTCTCCATCGCCTGGAGCAGCGTGAGGTATTCGCGCAGGGACACCGGCACGCGGGCCTCGCGCAGGCCCGTGAAGAATTGGAGCAGCATGAGGCCTAAACGCCCGAGCCCGGCCCGCAGGTCAAGCCGAGGCCGGGTCCGGGCCAAGCCGCAGGCGCCGAACAGCCGAGCTCAAGAGTCTTCGACTCCTGTGGACAGCGCCGTTTTCCCGTGGATATCGCCCGACACCACCTTTGTGCGTGAGGGATAACTGTCATCTCGGCGGAACTAAGGTGCCGTCGCACAATGCAGGATGCGTCCGTGACTTGACGATTGGAAGGACACCATGCCCGTGGTCTTGCGATCCCTGAGCGATTTCAAGAAATTCCTCCGCAAACCCGGAGCGACCCTGCAGATCGTCCAGAACACCTTCGTCGATCGCCAGGACGCCGAGTCCCGCGCCGCCTATCGCCGCAAGGGCCTCTACGAGCCGCGAACCCTCCGGGCGCTCTCGAAGAAGGCCGCCGTGTTCGACGTGAAGGGCCACGAAACCACCGTGTGGCTCTACTGGGATCGCGGCACCCGACACTGGCGCTTCTCCGGCGATACCGTCACGGTCCCGCTCAACGCCGCCCTCGGACCGCCCGACGCGGTGGTCTATCGCTGCACTCTGCCGACGCCGAGCGGGCAACGCCGTCCCGCCAGCCAGCGCGACGACGATGAGGCCATGCTGCCGGGCCTCTAACGGCAGGCTCCGACCGATACAGTTGCGCCGTCATGGCGGGGCGAACCATCCCGGACCTGCCGTGATTCATGGAAGTCGGCCTGTTCGACCTGCCGAGACAGGCGCTCAGCTCGGACTGACCTCTCACAGTTTGTTGAACGGACGAATCAAGCGCCCTTCATCGTGCGCTTGATCGAACCTCAGCTTGTGTGCACCACCTGGAGCGATCGCAACCTGGTGTCTGATCCGGACTGATCGTTCGCAATAGCAGCCAGATCGTGGTTTTTTCTCGATTTTGCAGTCGTTTTCCGGGAAAATGGCTAGAACCGGACTTGAATCTTTTTCAGATCCTTTTAGCTCACAAGAACGAGGGGCAAATAGGATCACGTACAATGTCGGAAACCAATCAGGTCACGCAACACGACCGTATCGAACTCGCGGCCGATCTCGTCTCGGCTTATGTCTCCAACAACTCTCTGCCGTCGCCTGAACTCGCGGGCTTGATTGTTCAGGTTCATGCGGCCCTGGTCGCCCTGTCGGCACCGCAGGCGCCCAAGGAAGAAGAAGTCGAGCGGGCGACACCGGCCCAGATCAAGAAGTCGATCACGCCGGATGCCCTGATCTCCTTCATCGACGGCAAGCCTTACAAGACGCTCAAGCGGCACCTGACCACGCACGGCCTCGACATCGACGGCTACCGCCGCCGCTACGGTCTGCCGGCCGACTATCCGACGGTCTCGTCCAACTATTCGGCCGCGCGTTCGGCGCTCGCCAAGGATCTCGGCCTCGGCCAGCAGCGCCGCAAATCCTCGGCGAAGGCCGCGGAGCCGGTCGATGAGGTGGTGGCGGAAGCTGCACCCGAGCCGCGCCGCAAGACCGCTGCCGGCGAAGGCCGCAAGACCGGCGGGCGCCGCAAGGCCGCCTGAGGATCGATGCCGCGTTGGCGGAGTCATCGGACTCCGCTGGCCGGCTCCGATACGGCGAGTCGATAGGGTCCGCGCAGTCGAAGTCCGGGCCGATCTCAAGGCCACCTGGCCGGCTGACCATTGTCGATGCGCTGCAAATGGCTCGTAGCGGCAGCGCTTCCCCGCTCGCGCGCTCTCTATTCGCTGACGGCCTGTGTAGCCATCTGCTCACCGCAGACGCACTCACAAGGCGCCGCATCCCGATGCGGCCTGCGCCATCTCGCGAAGACGGGCTCCCCCAGAGACAGGCCCCGCGAGCCAGTCGCATTCAGCTCGGCGGGCTTCGTCCAACGTCGGATTTTCGCGACGGGACGCCCGCGGGGTTTCCAGCTCCCCGCCAAGGGCCGTCAGAGGTTCGCGTTCGCGCAACGACCCCGACATGATCAAGAGTCGGTACGTCGGCCCCACGGATACGATCGGGCTGCCTCCGAAGCGTCATTCAGAGCATCGTCCGGCACGATGGCCAACGGCATTCAGAAATCGACGCTGCGAGATCCAAGTCCCCAACTACGGTCGTGACCGGAACCCGCTGCACGGAAGCAGATACGGGTTCGACACCGGAAAGCGGGCCGTATCACCAAGTCCCGTAAGTCGGACTCGGCTGCCAATCATCGAGCAAACCGCTCGGCCTTTACCGCATCCGTCGCCACCGTTTCGATGGCGAGACGGTTCCGGCGTCCTTCGAGCCAACGTTCAGGCGTCGGGCATCGCCGACTGGATGAGACGGTCGGAGGACAGGTCCTCCTCGTCATACCCGAGGAGTTCGGCGAGACGGCCGCGGGCGCGGCTGACGCGGCTCTTCACCGTGCCGACCTTGCAGCCCATGATGGTCGCGGCCTCCTCGTAGGAGACGCCCTCGGCGCCCACCAGCACGAGGGCCTCGCGCTGGTCCGGCGGCAGCTTGGCGAGCGCCGTCTGCAGATCCTCGACATCGAGCCGGTCGCCCTGATGCGGCGCGGTGGCGAGGCGGGCGGCGTAGGAGCCGTCCTGATCCTCGACCTCGCGCACGCGCTTGCGGTGATCCGAGTAGAAGATGTTGCGCAGGATCGTGAAGAGCCACGCGTTGAGGTTCGTGCCCGGCTGGAAGCGGGCGCGGTGCTGCCAACCCTTGAGCAGGGTGTCCTGAACGAGGTCGTCGGAGCGCGCCGGATTCGAGGTCAGCGATAGGGCGAAGGCGCGCAAGGACGGCACCGCGGAGAGCAGGCCGTTGCGGAATTCAGGATCGATCCGCTCGCCCTGCGCCTTGAGGGCCGCTTCGAGCTTGCCGATCAGCTCGGAGAAGCGGGACGGTGTGTCCTCGCCCGCGCCGAGCGTGTCGTACACGCTGCGCAGATGATCGCCGAGATGGCTGCGGATCGAGTCGGAAAGTTTGGGACGGCCGTCTGTCATCGCGGGACGATCCAGGGTCGCTTCGGTATCGTTACGCATCGGGCTCTTCGCGATCGGGACTTTTCGGCAATGCCGGCGCAGTGCCGCACACGGGGCAGGCCCCGGTACGGCCCTTAACATAGTTGTAGCGCATCGGCCCGATCACGCACACCCGCGCCACGCGAAATACTGCCACGCTTGCACACCAGACGGTAGTCTGTCGCCCGAAGAGTGAGATGATTCGCCGATCCTGTCGCTTGAATGCGGCAAATCGGCAGGCCCCTCCGCCTTTCCCGATCGATCGCCCTCAGGCTGCGCCGTGGATCTCCGGCATCGGACGCGCGCGCCGCCGCGTCGCGCCCTTCCGCACCCGCACCACCCCGTCGGTGAGAACGAGGGTGTCGCCGCGCTCCAGCTCGGTCCAGGTCTCGTCCCGGGTCAGCGCCCGCGTGGCGATCATGGTGACGATATCGGTCTCGGTGGTCTCCTGAGCGAAATCGACCCGCCAATCCTCGTCGATCAGCGTCGCCGTGCCGAACGGCGCCCGGCGGGTGAGGTAGCAGAGCCGCTTGCCGCAATGGGCGTAGAGCACGCGGCTGTCGGAAAGCAGCATGTTGAAGACGCCGCGCTCCGAAAGGATGAGGGCGTAACCCGCAATCGCCGCCTCCAGGGTCGCGGCGCGGGGCGGCTTGGGGAAGCGCTCCTGGAGCTGCGACAGCATCCAGCAGAAGGCGTGTTCGCTGTCGGTCGTGCCGACCGGCTCGAACCGGCCGAGCGGCAGCCGCTTCACGCCCTTGAGCTGGCCGTTATGGGCGAAGGTCCAGCGCCGGCCCCACAGCTCGCGGGAGAAGGGGTGGGTGTTCTCCAGGCTGACGCGCCCGCGATTGGCCTTGCGGACATGCGCGACGACGATGCGGCTCTTGATCGGATAGCGGCGCAGCAGCTTGGCGAGTTCGGAGCGGGCGCTGGGCTCGGGGTCGTGAAAGGAGCGGCAGCCGCGCCCCTCGTAGAAGGTGATGCCCCAGCCGTCGGCATGCGGGCCGGTCTCGCCGCCGCGCCGGGCCAAAGCCGCGAAGGAGAAGCGGATATCGGTCGGCACATTCGCGCTCATTCCGAGCAGTTCGCACATGGTGGCCGGGGTCTTCTGCGTCGCGCGCGGTAGGATCGACAGAGGCGGGGAGGGGAAACTAGGAAGCTTCGGGGGCGGAACAACCGATTTGCGGTGCATGTCCCCCGCCGCCGCGCCCGGTCTCCCGCGCGCGCGCTCGCGGCCCGGCCAGACGGGGGTGACGGCGAGCCCTGGAGTCAGGCGACGGACCGCGGGCGCCAATCCCAGGGCGAGCCCGATCATTCCGGCGAGCGCCAACAGGTCGGTGAAGCCGACGCGGAAGTGGCCGCGGAAGGCGGGCGTGACGAACCAGAACAGTTCGGCGAGATGGACCGCGACGGCGAGCGCCGCCACCAGCCGCGTGCGGTTCTCGCCGGGACGCAGGGTCAGGAT
The DNA here is from genome assembly GCF_024347855.1 of Methylorubrum sp. GM97. Taxonomy (NCBI): domain Bacteria; kingdom Pseudomonadati; phylum Pseudomonadota; class Alphaproteobacteria; order Hyphomicrobiales; family Methylobacteriaceae; genus Methylorubrum; species Methylorubrum sp. GM97. Next base: position 4,976,273 of record NZ_AP025942.1, on the reverse strand, counting down.
GGCGGCAAGCCCGACGACGACGGCTGCGGACAGCGCCAAGGCGCGGCCGGAAAAGCCCGCGCGCAACCGGTACCACGCGGCGGCCCCCGGATCGGCGGCGGCGCCGAGCATCAGGAACTGCACGACGTGCAGGCCGGCCCAGACGAGCAGCAGCACGGCGAGCGGCGTGAGCCGATCGTGGCGGCGCCGGGCAGGCCCCGCATCGGGCGGCGCGACGAGGATCGCGGCGGCGAGCGCCAGACTCGACCACGCCGCCAGCACCAGCAGGCCGAAGGCGCTGGCATGGAAGCGCAGGCCGGGATCGGTTCCGACCGACATGACGAGGTCGTCCGCGGCCAACGTGCCGACCACGGTGTGGAGTCCGAGGCCGAGCACGGCGCGCCCGTCGTCGATCCGGCCGGCCTTGGCCCAGGGCTCGCCGCCGCGGCGGGCGAAGAGCAGGGCGAGCCCGGTCCAGAGCGCGAAGTAGAGGGCGAGGCGGGCGGCGAGCAGCGGCGGTGCGGCTCCGAGCAGGGCGAGCGGGCCATTCGGCCCGGCGCTTTCCGGCGCCGGGTAGAGCAGGAGGGCGGCCACCGGGATCGGCAGAGCGAGGATCGCGGCCACCGGCATCAGCACGAGAAGGCCGCGCAGGGTCTCCAGCAATGCGGTCTCGGGCTGCGGGCGCCACGCATCGGCCCGCTCGATCATGATGACAACGGGCAGCGCGCCTGCCGGCAGCGCGAGGAGGCAGGTCCAGGCAGCCAGATAGGACGGCGCGAGCCGGGGCAGCCCGGCATGGTGGAACGCCAGCAGCAGGCAGGCCAGTCCGGCCGCGAAGGCCGCCGCCGGGCGGCGGGCCGGATCGCGGAAATAGGCGCTGGCGGATTTCGCCCCCGTGGCCTTGCGGGCGGCGCCGCCCTTCTCCTCCGCGCTCACCGCTGCGGCTCCCCGGCGGCGAGGCCGTATAGGGCGAGGGGACGTCCCGCATCCGCCGGCAGGGCGTTGAGGCGCCGGGCGAGGGCCGCCGGAATGAACGGCGCGCCGGAGGACTCGATCGTCAGGATGAAATGTCCGGCGAGGGCAGCGGGAGGGAGGCGGCCGGCCCGCCCGGCTCTCACAACGGACAGGAGCGCGACCGCAAGGCCGAGCACGCCGCCCGCCGCCGCCGCGGAGAGAGCCGGCACCGCCGCCATGGCCCAGGATAACGGCCACGCGGCCGGCCAAGGCGTTGGCCAAGCGGTCGACCAGGAATTGGGCCAGGAATCGGGCCAAGAGAGCGGGCGGGCGAGGAGTGCCGCCACGCTCGCCGGCCCGTCCGGCATGTCCCCGGCAAGGCCCGCGATGCGGATGGCAACGAAAGCCGCAAATCCGAGAAAGGCACCGAACAGTGCGAGGCGGTTCAGGCTCCGCTCCTCCCGATGCAGGGCGGCGGTGGCCTCCGGCATCGGGACCGGGCCGAAGGCGTCGAGGCGCGGCGCCCGGGGCCCCGAGAGCCCACGCGCCGCCTCGGCCAGCCCGGCCTCCGAGGCGAAGATCGCGATGAGGCCAGGGGGCTGGCCAGGCGGTTGGGCAAGGGTCTGCACGGCGAACGGGCCCGGCCGGGCGTCCGGCGCGGTCTCTGGCACCCGCGGTGCGGCGTGCACGTTCTGGGCGAGGGCGAGTTGGCGTGTCTCGGCGATTCCGACCGGCGGCACGAGGCGGAAGAGAAGCAACAGGCCGAGGACGAACAGCCCGGCGGAACCGAGGGTCGCGATCCCCGCGGTGAGGAGATCCGCGAGGGCCGCCCCTATCGCCCCGATTCGCGTGGCGAGCACGTGATCCGCGCCGAGGCCGATGGCGACGAGGGCGCCGATCAGACCGAGGGCGAGGGCGCTGCGGCGGATGGCAGGGATCCAGAACAACTGCGTGGGGAGAAGCCCGGCGAGCATGAGTATCCAGAAGGCGGGCGCCTCGTCGCCGAGGAGCCGGCGCGTCAGGCGCGCCCGCTCGGCCGCGTCGCCATAGAGAAGGGCGGTGACGATCTCGGTAACGTGGCAATAGAGGGCGGCCAGGCCGAAGGCGAGCAGCAGCCGCCCCAGGATATCGAGGTGCCGGCCGGTGATGAGGCCGTCGAGCCCGCGGCTTCGGCGCAGGGTCATGGCGAGCGCCGCAATCAGCCCGGCGCCCGAGAGCACCGCCTCGACCAGCAGGGCGACCGGAAGCAGGGTGTCATGCCGGTCGGTGCGAAGGGCGGCCGCCAGCGCAAGGTCGATCAGCACCGCCACCGCCGCGAGAATGCCGAGCAGCCCGAACCCCCGGCTGGCCCGCTCCCAGGCGAGCCATTGCAGCGCCGAGCCGCACCAGCCGGCGGACAGCATTCGGTAGAGACGGGCGCGTCGACGATCCGGCCCCGCGGCGTCGCGCAACACCGCCAGATCCGGCAGGAGCGCCGCCGCCCACAGGCCGAGGCTCGCCAGGAGCAAGGCCCCGAGGCTCACCGGATGGACCGGCACCGGGTAGAGCGCAGCGAGACCCGCGCAGAGCAGGGCAGCGGTCTGCGCCAGGCGGCCGATTCCGCAGCGCCAGGCCACGCCCGCGAGCAGCAGCAGCCCCGAGATCAGCAGGCACCCCGCGGCGAGCCCGATCCACCACGCGGCGGCGGCCGGACCGAACGCGGCCGGCACGGTCGAGCGCAGACCGGCCCAGACGAGGATCGGGACGAGCGTTCCGGCAACGGCGAGCCGCCAAAGGCGGCCGGGCGGCGCCAGCACGCTCCCCGCGAGCGCGGCAGCGATCGACGCGACCGTCTCGTCGGGCCCGATCACCGGCGCGCCGTAGAGGGGAACGGTCTCGGCGGCAGGTTGAAACGCGCGTTCGGTCATCGGCTCAACGGTCGGCCGCGGGCTGCGCGCGACTTCGATCCTGAAGGACAAAGGCGGGCGATGGTGTGTCTCGCACGGCCATCCGGTCTCGTCCGAAGGGAGGGTGGGGAAGGGCGCTGCCGAACGGGATGGCTGGGAAATGCGGGAAAGGCAGGCCCTCCGCCCACGGACTCGAACGCGGATCGCCCGCCATGTGCTCTCCCGCACCAAAGAGCAATGCCGCGGCGGGAATGCAATGCGACGCGCCGGCCGCGCGGGCTTGCGCCGCGGCGTTTCCATGCGAAGAGGACGATCCGGCGAAGAGGACGATCCGTGACGGCCTCCTCACGCGCCGGCCCGCCGGATCGTCCTTCACAGCGCCGAAACCGTTCTCCGATGCCGCACCCCACCGCCGCGAATTCGTCGGCCACGGCTTGGCCGGGCGCCCGGAATGCCGATGGAGCGTGATCCCGTCCTGTTCGCCTGGGCCTCGTCGCCGCGTCGGCACGCGGCGGCGCTCGCGCTGGCGGTGGGCCTCGGCGGACCGCTGGCGCTGTTCGTGCTGCTGTGCCTGCGCGATCTCATCTCGGTGCTGACCCGCAGCAGCCCGGACTTCCTGCCCTTCCTGCGGATCGCCCTGCCGCTGCCGGGCCATCACGGACACGAAGCGCCGATCCTGTTCCCGGGCTGGAGCCTGCCGCCGACGGAACTGCCGCTGATCGCGCTGACCTCGCTCGCCGCCGCAGCCCTGCTGCTGGCCGCCCTCGGGGCTGCGGTCGCGTATCTCTGCTTCTCCGTCCAGGCCCGGGCCACGGCGCGGCTGCGGGCGCGGGCCACCGAGGCGATCCTCGCCTCGCCGCCCGGTGCCCGCGAGGATCTCCGGGCGCTGCCGGGCCTCATCGGCCAAGCGCTGGCGCGGATGGGCCCGCTCGCGGCGGTCGGCATCGTCGTGCCCGGCCTGACGCTCGCCGCGATCCTGCTGGCCCTCGTCATGGCGGAACTCGCGGCCCCGCGCCTCGTGCCGGTGATCGCGCTGTTGCTCGCCGCCGTCGGGCTGGCGCGGGTCCTGCTCGCCAGCCGCACCGCCGCCCGGCGCAGCCTGCGCCTCGCCGACACCGCCGCGACGGAGGCGGGCCTGCGCGACCTGATCCGGCGGATGCCGGCGGTGCGCGCCCACGGGGCGGCGGCGTTCGAGCGACGCCGCCTGGGGCTGCGCGCACGGGCGGCGCGCAGCGCGCTGGTGCGGGCCGAGGCCCGGCTCGCCTATGCGCGGGCCCCGGCGCTCGCGCTTGTCGTGATCCTGCCAGCCCTCCTCGTGGCCACCGCCCTGTGGCAGGGCGAGGCCGCCACGGAGGCCGACAACGTCCTGCCCGGAGCCCTGGTCGCCGCGGCCGGCGCCTTCGCCCTAGCGGCAACCCTCGTCGCGATCAGCCTGAGGCTGTGGAGCCAGTATCGGGCGGCCGCCCCGCTGTTCCGCACCATCGCCGAGACGCTCGACGCCCTGAGCCCCCGCCTACCGGGGAACCGGTCGCGCAAGGCGGTCCCGTTCCCGGCGGCGGGCGCCCTCGTCGCGAAGGGCGTCGGCGCCTACGATCCCGGCAGCGGCGAGCGGCTGACGGGCGTCGATCTCGCCCTGCCGATGCCGGCGCATGTGGCGATCGTGGGTCACCGCGGCAGCGGATCGCGGGCGCTCGCCGCCCTGCTCGCCGGACAGATCGAGCCCACCGCCGGCGCCGTCACCTATGGCGGCACCGACCTGCGCGCCTTCGACTCCGCCGAGCGCGCCCGGCGGATCGCGCTGGCCGGCTCGGAGGCGATCCTGATCGAGGGGACGCTGCGCCAGAACCTGCTCTACGGCGCCCGCAGCGGCGACCGCGAGGCATCGGGACTGGCCGAGCGCATCGCCATCCTCAAGCTCACCGGACTCGACGCCTTCGTCTACGAGCGGGGCCTTGAGGCCTCGGTCGATCCCGAGGACGATCCCGCCACCGCCGCGGCGGTCGTCGCCGCCCGCTGGGCCGTGCGCGAGGCGCTGGCGAGCGAAGGCATGGCCCGGCTCGTCGAGCCGTTCGATCCGGCCCGCTACAACCATCAGGCCGATATTGGCGAGAACATCCTGTTCGGCGAGGCGGTGAGCCCGGCCTTCTCGCAAGCGCGGCTCGCGGCCCACCCCTACCTGCGCGCCGTGCTGGAGGCGGAGGATCTCACGCGAACCCTGGTCGATGTCGGCCTGCAAGTGGCGCGCTCCACCGTCGAGATCTTTGCCGACCTGCCCGACGACCACCCGTTGTTCGAGACGTTCTCGCTGTTTCCGGCGGCCGAGCGGGGCTATTTCGAGGATCTGGTCGCGCGCCAGCCCGAGTCCCGCGGCTTCCGGCGCGGCCCGGCCGGGCACCGCGACCGCGAGCGGCTGATCGGGCTCGCTTTGCGCTACAGCGAGACCCGCCACCGCTTCGGCCTGATCGACGAGGCGCTCGAACAGCGTCTGGTCGCCGCCCGCCACTCCTTCGCGGCGATGCTGCCGCCGCGCTATCGCGAGAAGGTCGAGTTCTACGATCCCTCCCGGCTCACCGCCGCCGCGAGCCTGGAGGAGAACCTGCTGTTCGGGCGCATCACCCAAGGCGAGGCGGGCGCCGAGGGGCGGGTGCGCGCTCTGGTGCGCCGGGTGCTCGCCGAGCAGGGGCTGGAGCCCACCGTCTACCGGCTCGGCCTCGCGGCGCGGATCGAGGCGGGCGTCGCGGTGGCGGGCCAAGGCCAGCGCGCGATCCTGGGGGAGGGCGCCATCGGCCCGCGCGAGCGGGTGGCGATCGAGTTCGTGCGCTGCCTCGTGCGCCGCCCGGACATCCTCGTGGTCGGCCTCTCCCTCGACGACCGCAAGCCCGACGAGATCACCGCCCGGATCGAGCGCCTGCGGGCGCTGCGCGCCGGGGCGGCGCTGATCGTCTGCCTGCCCGACGAGGACACCCTGAACCGGCAGGCGCCGTTCGACGCGGTGCTGCGGGTGGAGCGCAACACGGTGGTGGCCGGCGATCCGCAGGAAACCGAGGCGGTGACCGTCTGAGCGCTTCCCTTTCCCGCAAAACCGCCCCAAAGCTTGTGCACGATCCGGTTCCGTCGCCCGCGGGCACCGCCGGTCGGCCTCGATCGAGACGGTGCATGCTTCCCCCGAACCGCTCTCGAGGCTCTGTGAGATCCTTCCTCAGAACCTTGATTCCGGGGCTGGTCGGGTTGGCGATCCTCACCGCGTCGAACACGCTCGCCCGGGCCGACAAGGCGAATGCGCCGATCCCGGCCGCGACGCTTGCGCTGATGGCCGCGCGCGGCACCAACGCCGCCTCGCCGATCGTGCTGCGGGCCTACAAGAAGGAATCCGAGATCGAGGTCTGGAAGCGCAACGCCAGCGGGCGCTACGTGCCGATCAAGACCTATCCGATCTGCCGCTGGTCGGGGCAGCTCGGGCCGAAGACCAAGAGCGGCGACCGGCAGACGCCGGAGGGGTTCTACACGGTGGCGAAAAGCCAGATGAACCCGAACTCGCGCTACTACCTCTCCTTCGACGTCGGCTACCCCAACGCCTACGACCGGGCACACGGCTCCACCGGCTCGGCGGTGATGGTGCACGGCGTCTGCTCGTCGATGGGCTGCTTTGCCATGACGGATGCGGTGGCGGGCGAACTGTTCGCGATCGCCCGCGAGGCGTTCGCCGGCGGGCAGGGCGCGTTTCAGTTTCAGTCCTTCCCGTTCCGGATGACCGCCGCGAACATGGCCCGGCACCGGACCGACCCGAACATCGCCTTCTGGCGCCAGTTGAAGGAGGGTTCGGACCGCTTCGAGGCGACCGGCGAGGAGCCGGCCGTGAGCGTCGCGGGCGGCCGCTACACCTTCGCGCCCTCGCGCGATCCGGCCAAGGAGGCGGCCTTCACCGCCCTGCACAAGGACGAGACCGACCGCATCGCCGCCCTAGTGGAGGAGGGCGCGGCGGCCGTGCGCACGACCTATTCCGACGGCGGCCAGCACGCCTTCTGGGCGGCGCGGATCCTTCAGGGTCATCCGGTGGGCGATATCAGCCGGCCGGAGGCGCTGGCCTATGCCGGCCAAGAGGTCGTGCTGATCCCCGCCCGCCGCAGGGCGCCGCCACCGCCGCCCGTACCGGACGCCTTATGGGCGGCCTGGATCGGCACGGCCAGCCCGTCGCTCACCGTGCGGACCGCGGGTTTCGTGCCGCCCTACGTCGCTCCCACCGCCCGCATCACGGCACCGGTCACGCGCTATGCGCAGACCTGGCCGAGCTTCGCTCGCGCGGCGATCGAGCGTACGCTGCCGCCGCCCGACCTCGCCCCTTCGCAACCCCCGATTGAGAAACTGGCTCAGCGCTGACTTGGAGCCGCTCAAAACGGCGTGTGCGAGCACGCACACAAACCCGAATGGCGGCCCCCCATCTCCGCACTGTACACTCGGAGCCTGAAGAGGGGCCGAAGAACAGCCGCGGATCCATAGCGCGGATGCGTGCGGCGGCACCACTACCACCAGAGAAAGCCCGGCCCGAGGCCGAGCATTGGTACCGATCCATGACCCTGCCATATCCAGCCAAGGACGATTCCCTCGTCCTGCGTTTCTGGGGCGTCCGCGGCTCTACGCCGGTCAGTGGCCCGGAGAACGCCGAGTTCGGCGGCAATACGCCGTGCCTGGAGATCCGCTGCGGGGAACGTCTGTTCGTGATCGATGCCGGCTCGGGCCTCGGCGCCTTCGGGCGCAACTGCTGCGAGAGTCTGCCGCAGGATATCGACCTGCTGTTCAGCCACCTGCATCTCGATCACACGGCGGGTCTGCCGTTCTTCAAACCGGCTGTTCTGGATGGCGCCCGCACGATCCACACCTATTGCGGCAATCTCGACGGGGCCAGCGCCGAGGACGCCCTCGGCCGGCTGTTCTCGCCGCCTCTCTTTCCCGTCACGCTCGACGTGCTGCCCTGTTCCTTCGCGCATCACGGCTTCCGCGCGGGCGAGCCGCTCACCTTTGCCGACGGCATCCGGGTCGATACGATTCTGCTCGACCACCCGCAGGGATCGACCGGCTACCGCTTCGACCATGGTGGCAAGCGGCTCTGCATCATCAGCGACATCGAGCACGGCGTGAACTGGCCCGATCCGGACCTGTGCCGCTTCGTCGAGGGGGCCGACCTCCTCGTCTATGACGGCATGTTCACGGAGGGCGAGTATCCCTGCTGCAAGGGCTGGGGCCACTCGACGTGGCAGAAGGGCGTGGAACTGGCCAAGGGCGCGGGCGCCAAGGCGCTCGCCATCATCCACCTCCATCCCTGCCATTCGGACGTGCAGTTGCGCTCGGTCGAGGCCGAGATGCAGGCCGAGATGCCCACCGCCTTCATCGCCCGCGAGCGGCAGTCGATCGAGGTGGGCTGGCCGCTCGTCGGCCTCGCCGAACCGCCGGTGGTGGCGCTGGCACGCCGGGCCTGAGGCGGCCCGACAGCCCGTGATCTCGGCGCCGGCCCTGTCACCTCTAGGGGGATGGGTTGCCTTGCCGCGTATGGCGATGACGGATCGGCGAGACGTCGATCCGTAGCGAAGCCGAAACGGCCCGACGCCGCCGCCGGAAGCATCCATTGCCCGGCAGGCGCGACCCCTCTCCCAGGCGGGAGAGCGGCCGCAATCGGCACCCTTACAGAGCCGAGGTCGCGTTCGCCCCTTCCTCGCGGCCGATGCGGCTGTGCTTGCGGCTCCAGGCGAAGTAGATCACGAGGCCGATCGCCAGCCAGATGATGAGGCGCAGCCACGTATCGCCATCGAGCGAGACCATCATACCGAGGCAGAACAGCGCGCCGAGGATCGGCACGAACGGCACCAGCGGGGTGCGGTAGGCGCGCGGCGCGTCGGGCTGGGTGCGGCGCAGGATGACGACGCCGGCGCAGACGAGGATGAAGGCGAGCAGCGTGCCGATGCTGGTCATGTGGCCGAGTTGCGAGATCGGCAGGAAGCCGCCGAGCGCGCTCGTGAACACCATGAAGAACAGGTTCGAACGGTAGGGCGTCTTCCACTTCGGATGGATCGCCGAGAAGAAGCCCGGCAGCAGCCGGTCCTTCGACATGGAGTAGAACACTCGGCTCTGGCCGAGCAGCAGCACGAGGATCACGGTCGAGAAGCCGCAGATCACGCCGAAGGTGACGAGGCTCTTCAGCCACGGAAAGGGCGTCGCCGCGATCGCGGTGTTCACGGGGGCGGCATCGCCGCGCATCGCTTCGTAGTGGACGAGGCCGGTCAGCACGCCCGCAAAGGCGATGTAGAGCACCGTGCAGATCGCCAGCGAGCCGAGGATGCCGATCATCATGTTGCGCTGGGGGTTCTTGGCCTCCTGCGCCGCGGTCGAGACCGCGTCAAAACCGACATAGGCGAAGAACACCACGCCGGCCGCGCGCATCACGCCGCTCCAGCCATACTCGCCGAAGGTGCCGGTATTGGCCGGCAGGAAGGGGTCATAGTTCTGCGCCTTCACGTAGAACAGGCCGACCCCGATCACGATCGCCACCACCGCGAGCTTGAGCAGCACCACCGCGCCGTTGACGCGGGCGGATTCGCGGATGCCGATCATCAGCAGGGTCGAGGCTGCCACCACGATCAGGATCGCCGGCACGTTGACGATGCCGTGCGCCAGCGTGCCGTCGGCGAGCTGGTAGGTCTCAAAGGGCGAGTGCACGAGCGAGCCCGGCAGGTTGATGCCCAAGGTGTCGCGCATGAAGCGGGCGACGTAGCGCGACCAGCTCACCGAGACGGTGGCCGCCCCGACCGCGTATTCGAGCACGAGATCCCAGCCGATGATCCAGGCGATGAACTCGCCCATCGTGGCGTAGGTGTAGGTGTAGGCCGAGCCCGCCACCGGGATCATGCCGGCGAGCTCGCTGTAGCACATGCCCGCAAGCGCGCAGCCGATCGCGGCGATGGCGAAGGAGAGCGTCACCGCCGGGCCGGCATGCTCGGCCGCGGCGATGCCGGTGAGAGAGAACAGGCCCGCCCCGATCACCGCGCCGATGCCGAGGCCGATCAGGCTCCAGGGGCCGAGATGGCGTTCCAGCTTGTTCTCGCCGGATTCGGCGTCGGCGTTGAGCCGTTCGAGCGTCTTGATCCGGAAAAGGTCACTCGCCAAGCCTGACGCCATATCTGCCCCAACCCCCTCGTACCGGCCGAACTCCTCTGACGGAGCGGCCGAATTCTCACACAGATGAATCGTGAAACCGACGCGGGCGCAACGGCCTCAGGCGACATTGCAGTGCAAGGACCCGGCCAAGCTGTCACGCGAAGCGGCCGCGCCGGGGTCCCAGCTCACAGCGCCCAGGTGAGATCCCGGTAGGCGCTGTCCCAGAAGCCGAATTCGAGGCGGGTCGCGTGAGTGTAGGCCGCGTGCATGCGGGCGCGCAGGGCCGGGGAGGCGTCGGCGGCCGCCTCGTCGGTTGCGGCGATCATCGCGGCCACCGCCTCGCCGAACTCCTCGCCGGCATAGGTGTCGATCCAAGCGCGGTAGGGATTGTCGGGCTTGGCGCGGGCGAAGATGTCGCGGCCGACTTCGGCGTAGATCCAGAAACAGGGAAGAAGCGCGCCGAGTACGACTTCGTAGGGCTCGGCATAGGCCGTCGCGATCAGCCACGCGACATAGTGGTCGCAAGCCGGCGAGAGGGGCGTTGCGGCAAACGTCCCGGCATCGATGCCGTATTCCTGGAAGAAGCCGCCATGCAGCGCGCGCTCGACCACGATGGCGGTCTCGGCGCCGCGGGCGAACTGCACGATCCGGTCGGGATGCGGCGCCTTGGCGGCGGCGAGCGCCAGCGCCCGGCCGAAGCCGATGAGGTAATGCGCGTCCTGCACGATGTAGCGGCGGAACCGCTCGCGACTCAGGGAGCCGTCAGCGAGTTCCGCGTTGAACGGCATCGTGCGGATCGCCTCAAAGGCCGCGAGATTGCGGGCCCAGGCTTCCTGCGAGAAGCGCCCGGCAGAGAGTTGTTCAGCCAAGGACGGCGCTCCGTCTTGTGAAAAGGATCAACCCTGCCGCTGGGCCTGGGTCACCGCGACGTGGATCAGTTCGGCCAGCGTGCGCACCCTGAGCTTCTGGCGCATCTGCGAGCAGGCATTGGTGACGGTCTTGTAGCTGACCGAGAGGTCGGCGGCGATCGCGCCGTAGGACTTGCCCTGGGCGAGGCGCGCCAGGATCTGCTGCTCGCGCGGCGTGAGCTGCGTCTCCGGGGTGCGGCGCGGGTCGGCGCGCAGCATCGCGACCTCGGTGGCGAGCCGCCGGTCGAGATAGACCTCGCCCGCACGCACCCGCTCGAACGCCTGGAACAGCTCGTTCGAGGCGTGATCCTTGAGCACGTAGCCGAGCGCCCCGGCCTCCAGCGCCCGCGAGACGATGACGGGGTCGTTGTGCATCGAGAACACGAGCACGCGGGTCTCGGGCTCGATGGCGCGCATGCGCCGGATCAGGGCGAGGCCGGCGAGGCCGCTGCCCTGGAAGGTGAGATCGCAGATCACCACCGGCGGGCGCAGGCGGTGGAAGGCGCGGTAACCGGAGACGACGCCGGTCGCCTCGACCACGGTCTCGATTCCGGCATCCTCCAGCACGCGGCGACAGCCCTGGAGGACGATCGGGTGATCGTCGATGACCAGGACGGGGGTGGCGGCACCCTTGCTCGACGCTGCTCTCATCATGGGGCTGCTGACCGGCGCGTTCATCGTACACGCATCACTTGGGTTGCGGCGCGACGGGCGGAGGCGGAACCTCGCTGCCGTCGCGCTCGGGATCGATCGGGAGGGTGATCCGGACAACGGTTCCGGAGGCTTTGTTGTCAAGAGACGCCGTATCGAGACTGAAATGACCGCCGAGCGCCTCGACCCGCTCGCGCATCCCCGACAGGCCGAGGCCGACACGGTGGCCGGGCGTGATCCCGGTGCCGTCATCCTCGACGCTCACCCGCAGGACCGTCAGGCCGGCGGTGTCGGTCTCCTCCGTCGCGCGGGCCCGGACGTGGCGGGCGGCGCCGTGGCGCACGGCGTTGGTGCTGCTCTCCTGGATGCAGCGGAACACGGTGAGATCGACGATGTCGCCGTAGCCGCGGGCCAAGCCCTCGAACGCGCCATCGAAGGCGGTCTCGGGATGGCGCCGTCGGAAGTCGCGGAGCAGCAGGTTGAGGCAATCGGTCAGCGGCACCTCGCCGAGCCCGTGCGGGCGCAGGCGGTTGAGAAGGTCGCGGTTGAGGACCTGAACCTGGCCGACGATGCTGCCGATGTCGCCGGCCCGCGACGCGAGCCGGCCGCGGTCGATCTCGCCGGGGCTGGCGGCGAGCCGGGCGACGGAGGCCGCGTTCGCTTCCAGCGCGAACAGGCACGGGCCGAACTCGTCGTGGAGTTCGAGGGCGATGCGGGCGCGCTCGTCGTCCTGGGCCGTCAGCAGTTGGCGGTTGAGGCGGCCATTGGCGGCCCGCGCGTCGGAGAGCGCCCCGGCCACGCGGTTGAAGCGCTCGGCGATCACCGCGAGTTCGCGGGAGGCGGGCGGGTCGAGATGGGCGGTGTAGTCGTGCCGCTCCAGCCGGTTCAGCCCGTCCGCGAGGCGCCCGAGCGGCCGCAGGATGCGCCCGAGCGCCAGGGTGAGGGCAGCCAGCACCGCGAGGTTCAAGATCAGGCTGGCGAGCGCCAGCGAGCGGGCATAGCCCCAGACCTCCTCGATCTCGTCTAGGGGCTGGGTCGTGATCGCGGCGGTGCCGATCCGCTCGCCTTTCACGACGATGGGCAGATCGTGCTGGCGCGGCTCGGGGGCGATCAGCCGGACGAACCAGCGCGGCGCCGTCCGCTGCTCGCGCGCCTGCTCAGAGGGACCGAATCCGACACGCTTGCCGTCCGCATCGAGGATGGTCACGCGGACGTGGCGCAGGGCCTGAAAGCGCAGGTCGAGGGTGTGGAGCACGCTCTCGGGGCTCGGGCTGCGCAGGGAGCGGATGGTGTCGGCGACCAAGGGCTCGACGGTAGCGAGACCGGCCGCGGTCTCGACCTGCACGGCGCTGCGCGCGGTCAGCACGATCACGCCGCAGGAGGCGAGGGCGGCAACGATGTCGATGGCGAGCACGACCAGGATGAGCCGCGTGCGCGTCGGCCAGCCGGCCCAGAACGGCAGCCCTGTGCCGTCGGCCCGATCCTGCGCCTTGTCGAGGTTGGGATCGGCCACGCTTTGCGCCATCAGGGGCGTCGGGGAAGCTTGCGTCGCGGCGGGAATCGGCACGGGCCCTCGCGGTCGATCAGTCCGCCATACGCCGACACGAGCAGTCCAGATCCGGGACCATTCGGCAAACCGCCATCGGTTAAAAGGCTCAGATTTCTACTCTTTCGGCACGGCGGCACCGTGGCCGATCGCCGGATGATTGTCCATGCCGGGGCCGCGCCGCAGGGTCGCGCGGCACACTGATGTTTTTCTTATGATCGCCGGACGACCACCCGCGCACCGCATCGATCCGGTTACACGCTCCGTTAAACCGGCTCGGCTAAGGTCGATCGCGAGAACTCATCGCGACGAGACTTGTCCGGGGCGCGCCTGTCCCGATCAGATCCGGCCGCCCTGGAGTTTCCGCCAGATTCGTGTGGGTGGACGGCGCCTGAATTCTCAACAGGCGACGCCGGACATCTTGCCGCCGCATTGCCGAGGCCGTCTTGTTGCAGGGCTACAACGTGCAAGAGGCCGACCGCATGTCGGTGACGATTCACCCATCTCAAACCCGGCCGGCCGAGAGCAGGGCTCCGGCCCGTCGCCGGCTGCCCGTCATCCTCGGCGCCGCGGGCGGGAGCGCTGCCCTCCTCGTCTTCGCCGTGGGGGCTTTCGCGTTCTTCTCCGATCTCGCCGATCCCAGGAGCCGGCCGGCGCGGATCGCACCCGTCGCCTCGCAATGGCCCGACCTGAAGGACGGCGTTCCGGCGCTGGCGCCGGCCTCCGTCGGGTTGCCGGAAGCGCGCCGGGCCAGCCTGCCGGCTGCAGAACCCGTCGCACCGGCCGCAGCGCCGTCGCCCGCGCCGGTGGCGGCTGCAGCGCCGGAAATTGCGCCGCCGACACGGGCGACCCTGCCGATCGAGCCCGCACCCACGGTTCCGGCCGCAGCCCGCACGGCGGCCGCGCTCGCCCCCGCCAAAGTCACGGTGCCACTGCCTCCGAGCCGGAGCGAGATGGTGCAGGCGAAGACGGAGCAGCCGGCGCGATTCGTGTCGCTGCCCGCGAAGACGAAACCCGAGATCGCCAAGACCGAAGCCAAGGTCGAGGCCAGAACCAAGACCGAGACAGCCAAAACTGACACAGCCAAGGCTGAAACCGCCAAGGTTGAGCCGGCGAAGCCCGATCCCAGCCGGAAGCCCGCGCCCGTCGTCCGCAACCGCGCCACGGAAGCGCGGCCGACGCAGACCGCCTCGGCGCAAGCACCCGCCGCGCGACCGGCACAGGACGCGGCGGAAGAGCCGGAACTGCTCGGCGTCAAGATTCCCGGCGGCCGTCAGATCCGCGACGGCTGGGATGCCGCCGTGAGCGGCCTGCTCGGCGGCAAGTCCGGCGGCGAATAAGTCCGGCGGCGAGTAAGGCCGGGCTCGAACGAGCCGAACGCCGCCATTACGTTTGCACACCCGAAACCGTCGCCGGGGCGGCTTTCTTGCCCCGGCACCGTCGCGAAGCGGCTCAGCCGCCTCGGCCGGTTTTGGTCGCCTCGCGGCGATGGCGCTGGGCGCGGGGGCTCTTCGGCGCCTTGGCGGCGGCCGGTCCATCCCCCTGCATCCGCTCGACGCGGACATCGGCGGGCCCACGCCGGGCGAAGGACGCGGCGAAGTCGTCCGCCGCGCTGGCGCGGACCTCGAAGGTCGTCTCGTTGTCGAAGATCCGGATGGAACCGATATCGCCGCGGCCGATCTGCCCACGGCGGGTCAGCATCGGCAGAAGGCGGCGCGGCTCGGCCCGGTCGCGGCGGCCGAGATTGAGCCGGAACCACGCCGCCGGCTCGTCGTCACCGACCCGCGACGCGCCAACCGGCACACTGCTGCGGGAATCCGGACGCCGGCTCGTCTCGTAGGCCGGATCGCTCACCTCCTCCGGCACGGGGATGCGCGAGCGGTAGAGCCGGGCGAAGGCCGCGGCCAGACGCTCGGGCGGGCAGCGCTCCATCAGCGCCTCGGCCCATTCCCGCTCCCACTCGCGGTCCTCTTCCGTCTCGGGCTCGGCGAGCAGCGGATCGGACATCATCCGCTCGCGGTCGAGGATGCGGATTTCGTCCGCGTTCGGCGGGCCGCTCCAATCGGGACTGACCTTGGCGATGGCGAACATCTGCTCGGCCCGCCGCCGCTTGGCCGGCGGCACGAGCACGACGCTCGTCCCCTTGCGGCCGGCGCGGCCGGTGCGGCCGGAGCGGTGCTGCATCACCTCGGCATCGTGCGGAAGGTCGGCGTGGATGACGAGGTCGAGGCCCGGCAGGTCGATGCCGCGGGCGGCGACGTCGGTGGCGACGCAGACACGGGCGCGGCCGTCGCGCAGGGCCTGGAGCGCGGCGTTGCGCTCGCCCTGGCCGAGTTCGCCCGAGAGCGCCACGGCGGAGAAGCCGCGCTCGGTCAGCGAGGCCTGGAGATGGCGCACGCCGTCACGGGTGTTGCAGAACACGATCGCCACCGGCGCATCAACGTAGCGCAGAATGTTGACGACGGCGTGCTCGACCTCCCGCGGCATCACCCGCACCGCGCGGTAGACGATGTCGGCATGGCCGCGGGTCTCGCCGGCGACCGCGAGGCGCAGGGCGTCGCGCTGGTAGCTCTCGGCGAGTGCGACGATGGCCTTCGGCAGGGTCGCCGAGAACAGCAGGGTGCGCCGGTCCTTCGGGGTCGATGCCAGGATGAATTCGAGATCCTCGCGAAAGCCCATGTCGAGCATTTCGTCGGCCTCGTCGAGGATGACGGCGCGAAGACCTTCGGTGACGAGCCGGCCGCGCTCCATGTGGTCGCGCAGGCGCCCCGGCGTGCCGACAACGATGTGGACGCCGGCCTCCAGCGCGCGGGCCTCGCGGCGCGGATCCATGCCGCCGACGCAAGGGACGATGCGCGCGCCGGTCTGCGCGTAGAGCCAGGTCAGCTCCCGCTGCACCTGGAGTGCCAGCTCACGGGTCGGAGCGATGACGAGCGCCAGCGGCGCGCCGGGCGGCGGCAGCGTTTCGTCCTCGCCGAGCAGCGTACCGGCGATGGCGAGACCGAAGGCAACGGTCTTGCCCGATCCGGTCTGAGCCGAAACGAGCAGGTCGCGCTCTGGGACGGCATCGAGCACCGCCTGCTGGACGGGTGTCGGCTCGGCATAGTTGCGCTCGGTGAGCGCCCGCGCCAGGGGGGAGGGCAGAGACGGAAATGGCAAGGGAGATGCGCCTTAAGAACCGGCGCATTCGCACCGGTACACGCGAACCGGCAGACGGCCGGATCGGAATTCGGATGCCGTTTCTAACGCCAACCGGGCGCGGAGACCACTACCTGCACCGCGCAGCGGCGTTGCACGGTGCGGATTACGCGGGCGAACCGGCGCGGATGCCCCAGCCTTTTCGAGAGGATCGCCTCAAGTTGACGGTTCGTGACGATATCCCGCCCTGTGCCTACACCGGAGCCGGTCGTCGCCGATACCAGTCCCAGTCGCTCCAGGGGCGGGCGCTTCTCGACGGCATCGCCGCGCCCAATGACGGCGGATCGGCCGAGCGCGTCCTACGCCGCACGCTCCTCCACCAGGGCGACGATGTCGTCCCAGCGCGAGAGGAAGGCGGTGACGCAGTCCGGATCGAAATGCCGGCCTGCCTCCGCCTCAACATGAGCGCGCGCCCGTTCCAGGGACCAGGCGGGCTTGTAGCTGCGCACGGAGATCAGCGCGTCGAACACGTCGGCCACCGCGACGATCCGGCCGGAGCGGGGAATCTCCTCGCCCCTGAGACCGCGGGGATAACCGCTGCCGTCCCAGCGCTCATGGTGGGTCAGCGCGATCTCGGCGGCGATCTGGAGCAGGCGCGAGGGGCTGTCGTGCAGCATGTGATAGCCGCGCAGGGCGTGCTGGCGCATCTCCTCCCACTCGTCGGGGGTGAGGGGGCCGGCCTTCATCAGGATGTGGTCGGGGACCGCGATTTTGCCGATGTCGTGCATGGTCGAGGCCAGAGCCACGTCGTCGGCCTCCGCCGACGACAGGCCGAGTCCCTCGGCCACCGCGATGACGCAGCCGGCCACGCGGGTGAGATGGTCGCCGGCCCGGTCGTCGCGGAACTCGGCGGCCAGCATCAGGCGGCGGATCAGTTCGCGCTCGCGTGCCGAGGCATCGGCCACCGCCCGTGCCGCGTCGCGCCGCATGGCGCGCGCGCGATCGTCGCTCTCCCGGCGCGCCAGGGCGAGTTCGATCAGAACACCGACCCGGTCCTGAAACTCCAGGGCGTCGAACGGCTTGGACAGCGTGTCGGTGGCGCCGGCCTCGCGACCGATCCGGCGCAAGGTGCGGGCGTCGCCGCCGGCCACCAGCAGGACCGGCGTGCGGATGAGGCTCTCCTGCTCCCGTAGGGCGCGGATCAGGGCCGGAGCGTCGAAGCGCTCGGGCTCGGCCTCCAGCACGATCACCTCGGGGGCTTCGGCGATCAGGTCGTCGATCACATGGCCCGAGACCGCGAGGATGCGGGCGCTGCAGGGCTGCCCGCGCAAAGCGAGGACGAGGGGAGCAGGCGTCCGCGCCGCCACGATGGCGACCACCGCGTCCCGGCTTCGCTCACCGCTTCCTTGCGCGCCGCCCGTCATCGCGTCATCCACGGCGATCCCGGCGCGGCCCGCCGCCCGCCGACTCCCGATCACCGCCCCCTGCGTGCCAGAATATGGTTAACCGAAATTTGACACGGCGTGATCAACCTTCGCGCGGCCGAGCCGATCGCGGAAACCGGGCCCCACTTTTCGGCCCGGCGCGCTAGATTCCCGGCATGACCGACGCCTTCCCCCTCGATCCGCGCCTCGCCGCCGACACCCATGCCGTGGGCGATCTCGCCCTCTGCTCCGTCCTGCTGATGGACGATGCACGCTTCCCGTGGCTGATTCTGGTGCCGCGGCGGCCGGGCTTGAGCGAACTCACCGACCTCACGCCGGAGGATGCGAGCCTCGCCTTCGAGGAAACGCGAATCGCGGTCAGGGTCATGCAGGCGCTCGCCCAGCCGGACAAGGTCAACGTCGCCAGCCTCGGCAACGTGGTGGCGCAGCTTCACATCCACGTCGTGGCCCGGTTCCGCTCGGATCCGGCCTGGCCTGGGCCGGTCTGGGGCGTCGGCGAGCGCAAGCCCTATCCGCCGCATGCCCGCGCCGCCCTGCTCGAACGGGCCGCCGCCCTGTTCATGGCCGCGTGAGGCGCCCCGCATGACAGGCTCGCCCACCACGCCCGGCCGGGATGCGCTCGCCTATGCCGCGAGCCGCCTCGTGCGACACTCCGCCGAATTCGGCCCGGCCCCCGCCCTGACGGATGCCGGAGCGGATGCCCGCCTCGTGCTGATGGCGGGCGAGACGGTGATCCTGCGCGCCCCCCCGGCGGAGACCGGAACGGCCCTGCTCACGCCGGACGAGGCCGGCCGGGCCGGCGAACGCGCCGTCGAAATCTACCTCGGACGGGTCGAGGGGCGGCCGGTCTTCGCCGGCGCCGTCCCGGGGGAGGCGGCCCTCCTCTTCCCCGAGCCCGGCCACCGCGCCCTCGACCTGCGGACGCTCGCGACCGAGGGCGCGGTGGCCCGCGAGGAGCAGGGGCTCATCGCCACCGCCAAATCGGTGCTGTCCTGGCATGCGCGGCACCGCTTCTGCGCCAATTGCGGCAGCCCGACCACCATCGCCGCCGGCGGCTTCCGCCGGGAATGCGAGGCGTGCGGGCTGCACCACTTCCCGCGCACCGATCCCGTGGCGATCATGCTCGTGCGGCGGGGCGAGACCTGCCTGCTGGGGCGTGGCCCGCATTTCAAGCCGGGGATGTATTCCTGCCTGGCCGGCTTCATCGAGCCCGGCGAGACGGTCGAGAACGCCGTGCGCCGCGAGACGCGGGAGGAGACCGGCGTCGCGGTCGGCGCCGTCGCCTATCACGCCTCGCAGCCCTGGCCGTTCCCGGCCTCTCTGATGATCGGCTGCGTGGCCGAGGCCGTCTCGGAGGACATCCGGACCGATCCCGACGAGTTGGAGGATGCGCGCTGGTTCTCGCGCCCGGACGTTGCGCGGATGATCGAGGGCAACCACCCGGAGGGCCTGACCGTGCCGCCGGCCACCGCCATCGCCCACCTGCTGCTGCGCGACTGGCTGGACGGTGTCATTGGCCCTGCGCCGGACTCGACGGCGTAAGGCGAGCGCGCTCGCGCTTCACGGACGCGAGCGGATGGTGTAGGCGCCCCCACTTGGCCGGGAAACCGGTCGAGGAATTGGCCGGGGAAGTCGGGCCCTGCGCGGCGGCCCGGTTCCGGGGGAACCGTGCCCCGGGCCTCAAGGCCGGACCTACCGCCGGGAGCGAGAACCATGACCGCCCGCATCGATGCCGCCTTCGCCCGCTGCCGCGCGGAAGGACGTGCCGCCCTCGTCACCTACGTGATGGCCGGCGATCCCGATCCGGAGACCTCGCTCAAGGTGCTCGAAGCCCTGCCAAAGGCGGGGGCCGACATCGTCGAGTTCGGCCTGCCCTTCACCGATCCCATGGCCGACGGGCCGGCGATCCAGGCGGCGGGTCTGCGGGCGCTGAAGGCGGGCCAGGATCTGCGCGGCACCCTCGCCCTCGTCCGCCGCTTCCGCGAGGGCGACGACCGGACGCCCGTGGTTCTGATGGGCTACTACAACCCGATCCATACCTACGGCGTGCCCCACTTTCTGGAGGATGCGCAGGCGGCCGGCATCGACGGTCTGATCGTCGTCGATCTGCCGCCGGAGGAGGACGAGGAGCTCTGCCTGCCGGCGCTCGCGAAGGGGCTCGCCTTCATCCGCCTCGCGACCCCGACCACGGACGAGGCCCGCCTGCCGGCGGTTCTCGCGAACACCGCGGGCTTCGTCTACTACGTGTCGATCACCGGCGTGACCGGCACGGCGACCCCCGATTTCGGCCGGGTGTCGCAGGCGGTCAGCCGGATCACGGCGCATACCGACCTACCCGTCGTCGTCGGCTTCGGCGTGAAGACCGGCGCGCACGCGGCCGAGATTGCCCGCGGCGCCGACGGCGTGGTGGTGGGCTCGGCCCTCGTTGATGCGCTGGCCCGCAGCCTCGAGCCCGGCGACCGGGCCGGGAACGGCACGGTGGAGGCGGTCACCTCCCTGGTGCGCGAACTGGCGCAGGGGGTCCGCAGCGCCGCCAAGGCGCCGGCCGGGCCCTGACCGCAGCCGCTCAGCAGGGAGATCCCCTGGGATCGAGGCGGCGGCGATCCGATATCGATGCGGCAAGGGAACGCGGCAAGTGAACGCGCTAGGACAGGGAGTCTGACGCCATGGTCGAGCCGATGAACTGGATCTCGGAGGTCGTACGGCCCCGGATCAAGACGCTGTTCAAGCGCGAGACGCCGGAGAACCTCTGGGTCAAGTGCCCCGACACGGGCCAGATGGTCTTCCATAAGGAAGTCGAGCAGAACCACTGGGTCATTCCCGGTTCCGAACACCATCTCAAGATGTCGGCCACGGCGCGTCTCAAGATGATGTTCGACGAGGGCACCTGGATCGACGTGCCGCTGCCCGAGGTGCCGGCCGACCCGCTCAAGTTCCGCGACGAGAAGCGCTACGTCGACCGTCTCAAGGAGGCGCGGGCCAAGACCGGGATGCCCGACGCGTTCAAGATCGGCTTCGGCCGGGTCGGCAGCCTGCCGATGACGATCGCGGCTCAGGAATTCGGCTTCATGGCCGGCTCCCTCGGCATGGCCGGCGGCGAGGCCTTCGTCCGCGGGGCCGAGACCGCGCTCGAGAAGCGCACGCCCTATGTGCTGTTCGCGGCCTCCGGCGGCGCGCGGATGCAGGAGGGGATCCTCTCGCTTATGCAGATGCCCCGCACCACGGTCGCCGTGCGCCGGCTCCGGGCCGCGCGGCTGCCCTATATCGTGGTGCTGACGAACCCGACCACCGGCGGCGTCACCGCCTCCTACGCCATGCTCGGCGACGTGCATCTGGCAGAGCCCGGCGCGCTGATCTGCTTTGCCGGCCCCCGCGTCATCGAGCAGACGATCCGCGAGAAGCTGCCCGACGGCTTCCAGCGGGCGGAGTATCTGCGCGAGCACGGCATGGTCGATCAGGTCGTCCACCGGCATCAGCTCAAAGAGACGATCAGCCGGCTCTG
The DNA here is from genome assembly GCF_024347855.1 of Methylorubrum sp. GM97. Lineage (NCBI taxonomy): Bacteria > Pseudomonadati > Pseudomonadota > Alphaproteobacteria > Hyphomicrobiales > Methylobacteriaceae > Methylorubrum > Methylorubrum sp. GM97. Next base: position 4,955,118 of record NZ_AP025942.1, on the reverse strand, counting down.
CGGCTTGCTGATGGACGTGCGCCGGACGCCCGAGCCCGGCACCGCCCCCGAGCCGACCACACCCGAACCCCTGCCGAACGCGGCCTGAACTCAATCCGCGACAGAAGGTCTCCGCGCGAGATGGAATCCTCCGACGCGTTGATGGCGCGCTTCCTCGCCCTGCATCCGCGCACGATCGACCTGTCGCTCGGGCGCATCCAGCGCCTGCTCGCGGCCCTGAATCATCCTGAGCGGCGGCTGCCGCCGGTGATTCACGTCGCCGGCACCAACGGCAAGGGCTCGACCATCGCCTTCATGCGGGCAATTCTGGAGGCGGGGGGCCTGGCCGCCCACGTCTACACCTCGCCCCACCTCGTGCGCTTCCATGAGCGCATCCGCTTAGGGGGCATCGGCGGCGGTCACTACGTCGCCGAAGACCGGCTCGCCGACGCCTTCGCCCGCTGCGAGGCGGCCAACAAGGGCGATCCGATCACCGTGTTCGAGATCACCACGGCGGCCGCCCTGCTGCTGTTTTCCGAATGCCCCGCCGACGTGCTGCTGCTGGAAGTGGGCCTCGGCGGCCGGGTCGATGCCACCAACGTCATCGACCACCCGGCCTGCGCCGTGGTCACCCCGATCGGGCGCGACCATGCCGAATATCTCGGCGACACCGTGGAGGCGGTGGCGATGGAGAAGGCCGGCATCTTCAAGCGCGGCTGCCCGGCGGTGATCGCCGCCCAGGATTATGCCGGGGCCGATGCCGTCCTCTGCCGCCAGGCCGAGCGGATCGGCGCGGTGCCGGTGCGGATCGGCAACCAGGACTTCTCCGTGCACGAGGAGAGCGGGCGCTTCGTCTACCAGGACGAGATCGACCTGTTCGATCTGCCGCGGCCCCGCCTCGCCGGGCGCCACCAGCTCACCAATGCCGGCACCGCCATCGCGGCCCTGCGCGCGGCGGGCTTCGGCGACATCGGCACGGTCGCCCTCGAAGCCGGCCTGCGCAACGTCGATTGGCCGGGCCGGCTCCAGCGCCTCGTGCGCGGGGCGCTCGCCGAGCGGATGCCCAAGGACGCCGAGCTGTGGCTCGACGGCGGCCACAACGCCGATGGCGGGCGGATCCTCGCCGCCGCCATGGCCGATCTCGGCGAGCGCAGCGACGTGCCGCTGGTGCTGATCGTCGGGCTGCTCGGCACCAAGGATGCCGAAGGCTTCCTGAAGAACTTCGTCGGCCTTGCCCGCTCACTTGTGGCGGTGCCGATCACCGGCCAGATGGCGGCGCGGCCCGCCGAGGAAGTGGCGGAGATCGCCCGTGAGGTCGGCCTCTCGGCCGAGGTCGCTCCGAGCGTCGAGGCGGCGTTGGCGGCCCTGGCGGACACGGTCTTCGAGCGCCCGCCGCGGGTCCTCATCTGCGGTTCGCTTTATCTCGCGGGCGCCGTGCTCGAAGCCAACGGCACGATCCCGGTCTGACGGCGCCCGCCTGATCGAAGCGGACATTCGACGGGTGCGGCGCGAGGGCCAGAGATTCGCGCCGCAAGGCCATCGCTGGTCAAACCACACGAGCCGGAAGCGATTCGCGCGTCACGCCGCGCGGCAAAAGACCTTCATCGACCTTCCGTCGTCCGGCCCGTGACCTGTCGAATCATGCAACCGACGCGATGGTGTCTGCGCGCCGTCCCGTCGATCGGCGCATCCTGACCGCCTGATTTACGCAAAACTGGTTTCGGCCTCCCCGCGCACCGAATGTAACCGCTCGGCGGGTCGATTGTGGCCCCCCGGGTGTGGCCTGTTCGCTACATCTCAGGCCAGGGAAATGGTCTAGCTTGTGGGCGATCGGGTTTCTGCTGGGGATCAACAAGTGAAAAAGCTTCTCACCTCTCTCGCCGCCTTCACGGCGCTGACCGCGGCGGCCTCCGCCGCCGACCTGCCGCGCCGCGCTGCTCCGCCGCCGGTCTTCACGCCCATCCCGGTGTTCACCTGGACCGGTTTCTACGCCGGTTTCAACGCTGGCTACGGCTTCGGCGTCGATGACAACGGTGCGGCTCCGGTCGTCGGCGTGAACAGCCTGACCGGCCTCGTGCGTCCCGGCCAGACTGCCGTCATCGCCTTCGGCGGCAACAGCCGCAGCGACGGCTTCGTCGGCGGTGGTCAGATCGGCTACAACTACCAGTTCACCCCGGGCTCCGGCGTCGTGATCGGTATCGAGGCCGACGCTCAGTACGTCGATTTCGGCCGTGACCGGAACCAGTTCGCGGTCGCGAACAGCAACCCGGCCTTCCCGGGCGTCGCCGCTCAGCAGGTGTTCAACCCGAACGGCCTGTCCAGCCTCGACTTCTTCGGCACCGTTCGCGGTCGCCTCGGCTACGCCTTCGACCGCGTCCTGTTCTACGGCACCGGCGGCTTCGCCTACGGCGCCGGCGGCGGCCGTCAGTTCGGTCTGCCGAACAGCTCCTCCGACGACTTCCGCACCGGCTACGCTGCTGGCGGTGGTGTCGAGTACGCTCTCCCGACCGACTCGTTCCTGAACTTCTTCCGCTCTTCGGCCGTCACGCTGAAGGTGGAAGGTCTGTACGTGAACCTCGATCGCGGCGGCGGTGCCCTCAACGGCGCCTTCGCGGTGAACAATGCCGGCGCCGTCATCGGCACGACCAGCCCGGGCGTGATCGTCGTTTCCGGCCCTCGCGCCGCAACGACACCGAGTTCGCCGTCGTCCGCGCCGGCCTGAACTACAAGTTCGGCAGCTACTAAGCCGAACCTTCAATAACAGGGTCTCGAAACCAGGGAGCCCGGCCGCAAGGCCGGGCTTCTTGCGTTTCAGGGCCCATCGCGAGCGAAGCAAGGCATGAAAAAAGCCCGGCCTCGCGGCCGGGCTGTCTCGGGTCGTTCGGCCCGAATTCGGGTCGGGTCAGGCGCTCGCCTGGATCCAGCGGGAGAGATCGCCCTTGGGGGCGGCGCCGACCTTCTGGCTGGCGAGCTTGCCGTCCTTGAAGATCATCAGGGTCGGGATCGAGCGGATGCCGTAGGTCGAGGCGATGCCGGGGTTCTCATCGACATTGACCTTGACGATCTTCACCTTGCCCTGGAGATCGGCGGAGATCTCTTCCAGCGCCGGGCCGATCTGCCGGCAGGGGCCGCACCACTCCGCCCAAAAATCCACTACGACGGGCTCGGCGGACTGCAGAACGTCCTGCTCGAAGCTCGCATCGGTCACTTTCACGGTCGCCATCGTAGGTCCTTTCGACACGCGGGTCCCACGCGGGTGCATGGAGGGCCCCTGCGCAGAGGGCACCGAGAGCGGGTTCGGCGCCTCACGGTGACGCGAGAATTGGCGACGCCCGACCGCCCGGTCAAGGCATCCCGCCCCGGCCGCGGGTCTGGCACGCCGAACCCACATGGATAAGCCTGCCTTCGTCCCCGCAATCCCCCCACACGCGGCTTGCCGGCGGCCTTGCCCAGCACCTTGCCAAGAGCATTGCCCAGCGCCTTGCCCCTGACGAACCACGTGGCGAGTCCGTCTCCTCGCGCGGCCCAACCCTCGCCGTGGGCCACCTGCGCCCCATTTGGCGAGCAAGATCGGCGACCCGCACAAGGATCAATCGACGTGACGCGCACCCTTTCCCTCTTGCTCGCCACCGTTGCGGCCCTCGGCCTCGATGCCCCAGCCTTCGCTCAGCAGCCGGCCGGACAGGAATCGCGCTCGCCCCGCATCGAGGGTGAATCGTTCCAGGCGCCGGCCGCGCCGAGTGCCGGCACATCGATCGCCGAGAAGGAAGCGCCGAACACTGAGTACAAGCCGCTCCTGCCCAACCAGACCCGTGCGCCGGAGCCCGCGCAGAAGACCGAGTTCGAAACCGCCGTCGTAGCCAAGGGCCTGGAAAGCCCCTGGGCGATGGAGTTCCTGCCCGATGGCCGCATGATCGTGACCGAGAAGGCCGGCAAGATCCGCCTGATCGCCAAGGACGGCACGGTGGGCCAGCCGGTGGCGGGCGTGCCGAAGGTTGATTCCAAGGGGCAGGGCGGTCTTCTCGACGTCGCGCTGAGCCCGAGCTTCGCCGCGGATCGCACGATCTACTTCAGCTACAGCGAGCCGCGCGACAAGGGCAACGGCACCACGGTCGCCAAGGCCAAGCTGGTCGAGAGCGACGGCAAGGCCAAGCTCGACGACGTCAAAGTCATCTTCCGCCAGATGCCGACCTATGACGGCGACAAGCATTTCGGCTCGCGCCTCGTCTTCGCGCCGGACGGCAAGCTGTTCGTCACCGTAGGCGAGCGCTCCGACAAGCAGACCCGCGGGCAGGCGCAGGATCTGACGAGCGGGCTCGGCAAGGTCTTCCGCATCGACACCGACGGCAACGCCCCGAAAGACAATCCCTTCACCGGCGGCGAGAAGGCCAAGCCCGAGATCTGGTCCTACGGCCACCGCAACGTCCAGGCCGCCGCCCTGGACAACCAGGGCCGTCTCTGGACCGTGGAGCACGGGCCGCGCGGCGGCGACGAGCTGAACCGCCCGCGCCCCGGCCTCAACTACGGCTGGCCGGTGGTCACTTACGGCATCGAATATTCCGGCGAGAAGATCGGCGACGGCCAGACCCAGGCGGGCGGCACGGTGCAGCCGGTCTATTACTGGGATCCGGTGATCGGCCCCTCGGGCATGGCGCTCTACGACAAGGACGCGTTCCCGGCCTGGAAGAACCAGTTCCTCATCGGCGGCCTCGTCAGCACCGGGATCGTCGCGCTCAAGCTCGACGGCGATAAGGTCGTCACCGAGGAGCGCATCCCGCTGGAACACCGCGTCCGCGACGTGCGGGTCGGCCCCGACGGCGCCGTCTACGCCGTCACCGAGGATGACGGCCAGATCGTCAAGCTGACGCCGAAGAAGGGCAGCTGAGGAAGACGGAGTGGGTCTCGCCGAGGCTCCCCCCTCTCCCCGCTGTGCGGGGGGAGGGACTGTGCGTCTCATGGTGCTCGATCATCGGGCAGCGCTCATTGTCCGAGCAGAGCCCCCTCCACCCGCCGCACCACCGGGCCCGAGGTCCAGACCAGCAGCGCCACGATCGCGTGCTCGGGCCAGATCGCGGCGGCGAGCCGCGCGTAGAGGCTGACCTGAGCCGCCTCGCGCTCCGGCAGCGGCGCATCGTCCGCGGGCGGGCGGCCGGTCTTGAAGTCGCAGAGGATCACCCGGCCGTCCTCGACGACGAGCCGGTCGATCCGGCCGGTGACGTCGCGCTCGATCCCCTCGACGACGATCCGCCCCGAGAGCGCGACCTCGGCGCGGGCCTGGTCTGAGAACAGCGGCGCGAGGTCCGGCGCCTCGATCAGCCGCAGAACCGCGCGGACGAGATCCTTGCGCTTGGCCTCCTCCAGAGTGGGCGCGCGGGCACGGGCGAAGCGGTCGGCGGCTTCGGCCCGCCGGGCCGGCTCGATCCGCGGCAGGTGTTCGAGAAGCGAGTGGACCAGGGCGCCGCGGCGGCGGGCCTCGGCATCGCCGAGGCGCCGACGGGGCTGGCGCTGCCCGTCCGCAGCGCCGAGCGCGCCCGAGGGACTGAGCGGCGGCGCGGCCTCGGCCTCGGGTGCGGCAGCCGAGAACAGCCAGTCCGGCACGGTTTCGGGCTCCGGCGGGGCCGTGTCCGCTGCGGCGGCGGCGAGCGAGGCGGCCGAACCGTCGCGCCAGATCGTGATCGGCCCGTGATCGGTCTCGACCGCTTCGCCGTCCCCCAGCCCCCGCTCCAGGCCGATGCGGACCATCTCGCACCACGAGGCCGGCGTCTCCCGGGTCGCGCCGCGATAGGGCGCGATGACGAGGTGGTCGGCGGCCCGGGTCATGGCGACGTAGAGCAGGCGGTTATGCTCTTCCCGCGCCCGCGCCTGGAGAGCGGAGCGGGCGGCCAGCGTCGCCGCGCAATCCTGCGTGCGCCCGCCGGTCCAGACCGGCGGCAGCGGCCCGTCGGCGGTGGAGTCGAGGCCGAGCAGCGGCGGGTCGTTGCGGCCGAGCGGCTCGCAGCCGTCGATGACGACGACGACCGGCGCCTCCAAGCCCTTGGCGCCGTGAACCGTCATCACCCGCACCTCGTTGCGGCCCGATTCCAGATCGCGCTTGACCGAGAGACCACTTCGGCCGCGGCCCGGTCGGACGATGTAATCGGCGAGGAAGGCGTCGAGGCAGGGGGCGTCGCCCCCGTTCTCGGCGTCGGCGGCCTGGGCCAGGAACACGTCGATGGCATCGCCCGCCTCGCCGCCGAGCCGCGCCACCAGCCGGCTGCGCCCGCCATGGGGCCCGAGCAGGGCGGCGTAGAAGCCGAACGGGCCGTTCTCCGCCGCGAGTTGGATCCAGAGCCGCAGGGCCGTAAGGCCGCGGATCGCCGCCCCGTCACCGGCCTGCGCGTGGCGGGTCAGTGCGTCTTCCAGCGTCTCGGCGAAGGGGCGGCGGGCGCAGATGCGGGTGAGGTCGTCGTCGGTGAGGCCGACGAGCGGGGTCTTGAGGGCGGTGGCGAGCGTCAGGTCGTCGGCGGGCAGCAGCCCGGCGCGGCCGACCGCGACGAGATCGAGCACGGCGATGTGGCCCGCAACCTCGAGCCGGTCCTGGCCCGCCACCGGCACGCCGAGCCCCTTCATCGCCCGGATCACCTCCTCGAACGCGGCCGAGCGCTTGCGCACGAGGATCAGCACATCGCCGGGCCGCCAGATCCGGCCGCAGGCATCGCCCTTCGTCGTCCAAGTCTTCACCGCGCGGGCGATGCGGCGGGCGACCACGATGGCCGGCGCGTTGGGCTCCGGCGCATCGACCGGGGCGGCCCAGGCATCGGGCTCCTCGGCTTCCGCCGGCTCCTCGATGCCCCAGAGTTCGACCGCGCCGGGCACGCCGGCGCGGGCGGAGGCGTGGACGGTGCCCGGCGCGCCCGCATCGAAGGAGAGGCCGGCGAAATGATCCGGCACGCCGAACACGGCATCGACCGCGGCGAGCACATGGCTCGCGGTGCGGAAGGAGAGCCGCAGGCTGACATCGGCGAAGTCGTGCCCGGCGCCCTCCGCCGCCCGGCCCCAGGCGCGGCGGGTCAGCTCGAATTCCCGCGGGTCGGCGCCCTGGAAGCTGTAGATCGACTGCTTCGGATCGCCCACGGCGAAGCGGGTGCGGGTGAGGCCGCGCGCGCCTTCGCCCGCCGCGAACTCGGCGGTGAGCGTGCGCAGGATCTCCCATTGCTGCGGGTTGGTGTCCTGCGCCTCATCGACGAGGACGTGATCGACGCCGCGGTCGAGCTTGTACAGGACCCAGGAGGCGCCGACCCGCGAGAGCAGGTCGAGGGTCTTGTGGATCAGGTCGTCGAAATCGAGGGCGCCGAGACGCGTCTTCTGCGCCTCGACCCGGCGGTGGATCTCGGCGGCGAGCCGAAACAGGCCCAGCGTCCGGGCGAGCGCGCGGGCGGCGCGTAGCGCGTCGAAGAGCGGGATCAGCCGGGCCTGCTCATCGAGCAGCGCCTGCTTGATGTCCTCCGGTACCGCCTTGGTGCCGAAGGATTTGGCCGCGCGCGGCTCATCCTTGTCGGTGAAGAAGACCGAGCGGTAGGGCGCCAGCGCCTTGCCCGCGCCGAGGGCGGCATGCGCCTCCACGAGCCCGTCGGCGAGTTTCTCGTCCGTCGCCTTGCCGGTGCGCAGCCGGCCCGCGATCTCGCGCCAATCGCCGAGGCTGCTCCCCTCCAGGATCTCCGCCTCGATGGTCTCGACGCTGGCGCCGTCCGGCAGCGCCAGGGCGCGGGGCAGGCGGGCGAGCGCCGGCTCCAGGGCGCGGTGGTCGGAGAACAGCGCCCGCGTCCGCATGGCCGAGCGGATCGCGTCGCGCAGGGTGTCGCCGGAGGCTTCCGCGCCGACCACGGCGAGCGCGTCGGACAGCGCTTGGTTGCCGCCGAGGATCGCGTCGGCGAGCACGTTGTCGGTCTCGATCTCGAACGCCTCGCGCGACTGGTTGTCGTCGAGCACGACGAAGCGGGCCGGCACGTTGGCCTCGAACGGGAACATGTGCAGCAGCCGCTCGCACAGAGCGTGCAGCGTCTCGATCTTGAGGCCGCCCGGCGTCTCGACGGCGCGGGCGAACAGGCGGCGGGCCAGCCGCAAGGTGTCGCGGGCGGGCCGCTCGCCGGTGAGTTCGGTGAGTTCCGCGGTCAGCGCCGCGTCGTCCAGCGTCACCCAGCGGCCGAGGCGCTGGAACACGCGGATCGACATATTGGCAGCCGCCGCCTTGGTGAAGGTGAGGCAGAGGATGCGGCCGGGCGGCGCGCCGTCGAGGAGCAGGCGCAGCACCCGGTCGGTGAGCACCTTGGTCTTGCCCGCGCCGGCATTGGCCGAGACCCAGGCCGAGAGGCGCGGGTCGGCGGCCCGGCGCTGTGCCGCCTTGGTCAGATCATCGACGGTGAAGCCGGTCAACGGGGCGTTCACGCGGCTTCTCCTTGCCCGGCCAGCGACCATTCGAGCACGCGGGCGAGGTGATCGTACTCGTTGTAGGCGCGCTCGTATTGCGGATAGGGGCGCGAGAGGTAGGCGGCCTCGCCGGTCATGTAGCGGGCGATCAATCCGCGCAGGCGCTGCCAATGCTCCTCGACGACGGCCTCCACCGCCCGCGCATCGCCGGGCGGCGGCTTGACCGGGATCGGCCGGAACGGCTCGCGCCCGCCCGAGGCGTAGACGTAGAGGAGGTCCGGCGGGGAGGCGGCCTTCAGCCCCTCGAAGGCGCCATGCATCAGCATCGCCGCCTCCAGGGTGAGCTGGGGCGAGAAACCGGCAAAGACGGTGCGGTTGCTCGGCGGCGTGCCGGTCTTGAAATCGACGATGCAGTAGCTGCCGTCGGCGCGGGCCTCGATCCGGTCGGCACGGGCCGAGAGCGTGAAGGTTCGCTCGCCCAGGGGAATCGTCACTTTGCCCGAGCGCTCGGCGTGGATCGTGTGCAAGCCCTGGCGCTGGCTCGCCTCCCATTCGAGGAAAGCGACCGCCATGCGCTCGTAGCGGGGAAACCACTCGGCATAGAGCTCCGGGTACTGGTCCTGCAGCGGGCCGAAGGCGTCGAAGGCGATCGCGTAGAGCAGGGTTTCCGCGTCCGCGGGCAGCGCGCCGGGATGGGCTGCGGAAAAATCGCCGAGGACCTTGTGGATCAGGCTGCCGCGCTCGGCCGCGCCCGGCACCACGGCGATCGGCTCCAGCGCCTCCAAGCCCAGGATATGCCGGGCGTAGATCGAGTAGGGATCGCGTACCAGCGTCTCGATCTCGGTGACGCTGAGACGCTCCGGGAACAGAGCCGGGTCGGGCTTCGGCGCCGGGCGCTTGAGGCGCGGCGGCGGCGCCTCCTGGCCGCGATCGAGCCGCGCGGCGAGCCCGCGCAGGCGCTGGCCGCGGGCGATAGCATCGGCCCAGACCGCATCGCCGCCGAAGGCGCGCAGGCGCTGGAGGAAGCGCGACGGCACGGTCGGCGAGCCCTCGCGCTTGGCCGCGCGGGTGACCACGGCATCATGGGTGCCCAAGCCCTGCACGAAGTCGTGGGCGGCCTGTCCGATCCGCCGCTCGGGCGGGCTCAGGCCCACGTCCCCGCGCATCGGCCGGTTGAGGAAGGCGTCGGTGGTCTGGCGCACCGGCCAGACCGTCTCGTCGAGCCCGCCCAGCACGATGCGGTCGACGGAGAGCAGGCGCGCTTCGAGCGGCCCGAGGATGCGCAGGCGCGGATGCGCGCTCCGCTGCGCGCAGGCGACGGTGCGGTCGCGGGAGAGCGCGGTGAAGAAGGCGGCGTAGTCGGAGAACCGGCCCGGCAGCTCTTCCTGCTCGGCGGATTCGAGATCGTCGAACAGGCCGTCGAGCGTGTCGAGGGAGGGATCGTCGGTCTCGTCCGCGTCACCCTCGTCGGCCTCGCCCATCATCCGCTCGCAGGCCTCGCGGTGCCCGGCGGCGAGCGCCACGAGGTTGCCGATCTCGGGCTGCAGGTCGGTGCGGAACGCATCGAGCGCGATCTCCAGCCGGTCCAGAATGTCTTCGGCGAGATCCCAATCGACCGGCTTCAGCCGCTTCTTGGCGCGCGGCACCCGCTCGGTGGCGTTGCGTTGCAGCGCCACCGCCGCCCGCATCCCATCGAAGCTGTTCTTCGGGATCGGGGCGGGGCCGCGCAGGCCGCCGATCTCGAGGGCCGCGGCCGCGCGCACGACCTCGCTGCGGGTGAGCCCCAGCCGGACGAAGGGGTGGGCGAGGAGCGCGATGACGCGGGCCGGCGCCACCTCGGCGGCGAGTTCGGCGACGAGCCGGGCGAAGCGTCCGGCCTGCGAGCGCGCCAGGCTCAAGCCCGCCGAATCCTCGGCCGCGATGCCCCAGCGGGCGAGTTCGGCCGAGACGCGCAGGGCCAGCCCGCGGTCGGGCGTGACGAGGGCCGCGGTGGCGCCGGGCGTCTCCAGCGTCTCGCGCAGGGCGAGCGCGGCGACCAGCGCCTCCTCGCGCTCGTCCGCCGCCTCGACCACGGCAAGGCCCGCCATGCCCTCCCGCGCGAGGGTCATCCGCTCGGCCGCGTCGAGCCCGGCCCAGGCATCGGTGGTCTCGGCCGGGCGCAGGGCCTGCGACAGCAGCTTTTCCCGCGCCACCGCCTCGGGTGAGAGATCCCCCAGCGTCTCGACATCCCGACGCTCGACGGCAAAGCCCCTCGGTCCGGTCAGCGCCCGAAGGATCGCCTGCGGATGGCCGTGGGCGATCTCGTCGTGCTTGCCGCCGGCGCCGTCGATCGCCTCCCAGCCCTCCGCGTCGAGGTGCAGGTCGAGCCCCGGCAACACCACCGCGCCGCGGGGCAGGCGGGCCACTGCCGCGATTAGCCGAGCGGTGGCCGGCACCGAGCCGGTGGAGCCGGCCACGATCACCGGATCGCCCGGCCGCTCGCGGAACAGCCGGTCGGCCTCCGCGAGCACGAGGCGGCGGGCGCGGGCGGTGGGGTCGGCGAGCGAGCGGGCGGCAAGGATGTCGGGCCAGTGCTCGGCGGCGATCTTCAGGAAGTCGAGGGTGAGGCGGAAATAGCGCGAATGCTCGGCCTCCACCGCCGCGGCGATCTCGCTCCAGGGCAGGCCCTCGACGGTGAGCGCGTCCATCAGCCCTTCGAGGTCGGCGGCGAGCGCCACCGCGTCGGCAGGGGAGGACGGGACGAGGAAGGGCACCTCGTCGTCGATGGGCAGGAGTTCGCGGTCCACCGTCTCCGCCCATTTCTGGACGAGCCGGGCCAGGATCAGCCGGCGCTCCAGCGCGGGGATGGAGGGGTAGAGCAGGTCTTCCGGCGTCTCCAGCAGCGTGTTGGACGAGAGGTCGAGCTCCGCCTCGTCGGCCTCGCCCAGCGGGATCATCCGCGGCAGCAGGGCCGCTCCGCCGAGGCGTTGCGCCAGCACGGTCGAGAGTGCGCGCACCGCGCGCTGCGTCGGCAAATAGAGCGTCACCGAGGCGAGCGCGAAGGGATCGCCGCCGACCGCGCCGACGAGGCGGCCCGACACGAGCGCGTCCGCCAGCGTCGGCAGGAACGGCGCACCGGGGGGAATCGTGAAGACGCGGGGGGCGGCGCTGGCGGACATGCTCGACGGTTTGAACCTGACGCTCTGCGGTCGTGACCGACCACCTGAGGGCAAGATGGTGAAGGCTTTCGAAAAGAGGCAGGGGCCGGCCCCGGCCGCTCCGCCCACCGTTCGATCTTTGTTCTAGCATGCAACGGCGATTTGTGGAGGGCTGCCTGTTCGTCACACCAGGCTTGGCTTATCTCCTGCGCCGTTCCCGGACAGGGCAGTGCAGCAGGCGGACCGGTGGAAGAAGTCCTCACTCGATGGCTCGGCACGACGGCGTCGCTCCGCACCGAGATCGTCGCGGCCATCGGCCTGGTGCTCACATTCGGCGTCAGCGTCCACGTTCTGCTGCGCAAGCGGGTGGTGGGCGCGGCGATCGGCTGGATCGGACTGGCGTGGCTGGCGCCGGTCTTCGGCACGCTGCTCTACCTCACCTTCGGCATCAACCGGGTGGAGCGGCGCGCCCGCCGGCTGAAGCGGCGCCCTTCGCAGACCATCGACGAGACGCCGCAGCCCTCTGCCCACGTGCCCAAGGACTACCACGCCCTCGACTTGGCGGTGCAGGCGGTGACCGGCCTGCCGACGGTGGCGGGCAATCGGTTCGAGCTCCTCCGCAACGGCGACGAGGCCTATCCGGCGATGCTGGCAGCGATCGGCGAGGCCCGCCGCAGCGTCGCCCTGTCGAGCTACATCTTTCGCGACGACGCCACCGGCCGGGCGTTCTGCACTGCGTTGAAGGCGGCGCAGGATCGCGGCGCCGAGGTGCGCGTGATCCTCGACGGCATCGGCAGCGGCTATTTCTTTCCGGCCGCATGGCGGCATCTGCGCCGGCTCGGGGTGCCGGCCGGCCTGTTCATGCACTCCGTCCTGCCCTGGCGGATGCCGTTCCTGAACCTGCGCACGCACAAGAAGCTGCTGATCGTCGACGGAAGGGTCGCCTTCACCGGCGGCGTCAATATCGCCGACGGCAACCGGGTCTCGGAGAAGCCGGACTTTCCGATCCGCGACACGCATTTCCGGATCGAGGGCCCGGTGGTCGAGCACCTGACCCAGGCCTTCATCGCCGATTGGCTGTTCGTCAGCGACGAGGAGCTGGAGGGCGAGGCGTGGCTGCCGCGGCTGGCGCCGGTTGGCACGGTCACCGCTCGCGTCGTCACCTCCGGCCCGGACGCCGACATCGAGAAGATCGCGACCGTGGTGCTCCAGGCGATCGCCTGCGCGAAGGAGTCGATCCGGCTGACGACCCCCTATTTCCTGCCCAACGAACTCGTGCTGAACGCGCTGAGCCTCGCGGCGGCGCGGGGGATCGCGGTCGATATTGCCATCCCGCGCAAGAGCGACCACCGCTTCGTCGATTGGGCGACCCACGGCCATATCGATCCGCTCCTGAAGAGCGGCGTGCGGGTCTGGATCGACGAGCCGCCCTTCGATCACTCGAAGGCGATGACCGTCGATGGGCAATGGTGCTTCATCGGCAGTGCGAACTGGGATTCGCGCAGCTTCCGCCTGAACTTCGAGCTCAACGTGGAGGTCTACGACGTGGCGCTGGCCCGGGCGCTCGAAGCCTTCATTGCGACGAAGTTTCAGACCCCTTTGCGCCTGGCCGACCTCGACGCCCGCTCGCTCCCCGTGCGCCTGCGCGACGCAGCCGTCCGACTGCTTCTGCCATACCTCTGAGCCGGCCGAGCGAGGGGACCCCCTCCGGCGCGGGCGAGAGGTGCACCACAATCGGGTGATGGTCGGAGAGCCCGCGGGGCAGGACCATACGCTCATGGCAGACGAGCCCGCGCACGAGGCAGCGGTCGAGCCGCAGCGGCAGCACATCGACCATGGCATGGGTCGGCCGCCGGGGGCCGACATCGCGAAAACCCGGCAGCAGGGCCGGGCCGACGATGTTGTAGTCGCCCAGCACCGCCGCGCGCGGCGGCAGGTGGCTCTCGATCCGCCGCAACTGGCGCCGGTTCAGCACCTGCCCGTGCGAGAGATGCACGTTGGCGACGCCGAACTCACCGGTGTCGAGCACTTGGCAGACCCGGTCGATCAGCACACCCGGCGGCAGGGTGACGATCTCGGGCGGGTTGGGCCACGGCGTCGGGCTCCACATCGCCGGACCGTGGATGCGGCCCGGCAACTGCGCCCAGGCATAGACCCCACCGACGCGCTTGGTCAGCGCCGCGATCTCCTTCGTCGCCTCCTGCATCAGCAGGAAGTCCGGCCGCTCCTGCTCGATCAACGCCACGAGGCAATCCACCGCCGCGCCGGTGCGGCGCAGCAGGTTCCAGCTCACGATTTTTTTCGTGTTCGGACCGGGCTCGGCGGTGATCGGAGGGGGACGTCTGAGGAGCATGGCAGTCCGTTTGCCCGGGTCACGTGACGGCTTCAGGGCGGCGGGGAGGCAATGCGCGGAGCGCGGATCGGTTCGCGCCTCACTGCGCCTTGCCGAGGTCCTTCCGCTAATTCTGCCCGTGATTCCGCCCGTGACTCTTGCGGTCGAGGAAAGCCTCGATGCCGTCTTCCGCCGCCCGCGCCAGCATGTTCTCCGTCATCACCCGGCCGGCATGGGCGTAGGCTTGCGTCAGCGGCATCTCCAGTTGCTCGTAGAAGGCCCGCTTGCCGACCCGCACCGTGTCGGGGTTGCGCGCGGCGATCCCTGCCGCGAGCGCCTGCGCGGCGGCCAGAGCGCCGCCCGCCTCCACCACGTCGTTGACAAGACCGAGGCGCCGGGCCTCCGCCGCATCCGCCATGTCGGCGGTCAGCAACATCCGCATCGCCGCCTTGCGCGAGAGGTTGCGCGAGAGCGCTACCATCGGCGTCGAGCAGAACAGGCCGATCTGCACGCCCGGCGTGGCGAAGCGCGCTTGCGCCCCCGCCACGGCCAGATCGCAGGAGGCGACGAGCTGGCAACCGGCCGCGGTCGCGACGCCCTCCACCGCTGCGATCACCGGCTGGGGCAGGGCGGGGATCGCCATCATCACGTCTGAGCACAGCGCGAACAGCTTTTCGAACCGTTTCGCGCCGCGGTCGGGGTCGCTGCGGTAGCCGGTCATCTCCTTGAGGTCGTGGCCGGCGCAGAAGGCGGGGCCCGCGGCCGCCAGCACCACGGCCCGCACCGTGTCGTCCCCCGCAAGGTCGGCGAAGGTCGCGCGCAGCGCTTCGAGCAGGGCAAAGGAAAGCGCGTTGCGGGCGCCCGGCCGGTTGAGCGTCAGGGTGGCGACGCCGTCGCGGTCCTCGCGCAGCAGGAGAGGGTTCGTGCCGGCTTCGCCCATGAGCATCCTCGTCGCGGCGATGTGGTTCACCTTGTTTTCGCGCGCCATGACAAGCGCGGCAATGCCGCCCCCGAGAGCCGTATCCGACCCCATTGCATCAGGCCGGCGTCTCTCGGTCCTTGTTGTGACGCGCATTCTTTCGACGAACCGGTTCCCAGTTCGTCGGAATGCGCTCTAGCCCGCTCTTGTGCGGTGCCATACCGTGCGCTGCACCAAAGCCCTGCCAGCCTGGAGACCGCCCCCGGTGACCGACGAGACCACCCGCCCCACCACCCGCGAGCCCGACCACGCCATCGAGCCGATCTTCGCCGAGCGCTGGTCGCCGCGCGTCTTCACCGGGGAGGCGGTGCCGGAGGCCGAGTTGCTGCGGATGTTCGAGGCGGCGCGCTGGTCGCCCTCATCCTACAATTCGCAGCCCTGGCGCTTCCTCTACGCGCTGCGCGGCACGCCCGAATGGCAGACGTTCTTCGACCTCCTCGTGCCCGGCAACCAGAAATGGGCCGAGGGCACCGGCGCCCTCGTCTTCCTCGTCTCCAGCGAGCGGATGAAGGTCGGCGACGAGCTCAAGCCGTCCGCCAGCCACTCGCTCGATGCGGGCGCCGCCTCGCTCGCCTTCGCGCTCCAGGCCAACCGTCAGGGCTGGCACGTCCACGGCATGGGCGGCTTCGACCGGGAGCGGGCGCCCGCCGCGCTGAACGTCCCCGAGCATCACCGGGTCGAGGCGGCCTACGGGGTCGGACGCGCCACGCCCTGGGCGGAGCTGAGCGAGGAGCAGAGAGCCAAGGAGCGCCCGAACGGCCGCCGCCCGATCACCGATTTCGCCTTCCGCGGCGGCTTCCCGCAGCGCCAGGACTGAGCCGCACGGCCGCGTGCAGAACGCGGATTGTCCCGGCTTGCACGGGGATGGATGAGAGACACCCGGACGCGCTCGGATGCAGCGCGCCCGGGAGGAAGAGGCGGCACCGGCCGAGCGCCGCCGCAAGTTCGAGGAAGTTGCCGTGCCGGAGCGGGCCGATCGCTACGAGACGCTCGTCAGGGATTTCCGCTGGGAGATCCCGGAGCGCTACAACATCGCGGCCGATGTTTGCGACCGCTGGGCGCTGAGCGAGCCCGACCGCACCGCGCTCCTCGTGCTCGGCCCCGACGACCGGCCCGAGCCGGTGAGTTACGGCCGCCTGCGTTCCGATTCGCTGCGGCTCGCGGCGGCGCTGGCCGCGCGCGGCGTCGGGCCGGGCGACCGGGTGGCGGTGCTGCTGCCGCAATCGGTGGCGGTGGTGGTGACCCATTTCGCCGCCTACCGGCTCGGGGCGATCGCACTCCCGCTTGCCGGCCTGTTCGGTGAGGCGGCCCTGCGCCATCGCCTCGCCGATTCCGGCGCCTGCGCCGTCGTCACCGACGCGCCCGGGCTGGCCAAGCTGGAGCGGCTGCGCGCCGACCTGCCGGATCTCGCCACGATCCTCTCGGTCGATGGGGCAGGGGAGGCCGCGGAGAATTTCTTCGCGGCTCTGGAGAGCGCCCCGGACGGGTTCGCAACGCGGGCGACCGGGCCGGACGATCCGGCCCTGATGATCTACACCTCCGGCACGACCGGTCTCGCCAAGGGGGCACTGCACGGCCACCGGGTCCTGCTCGGCCACCTGCCGGGCTGGAGCGTGATGCACGGCTTCCCTCCCGAGGGAACCGGGCTGATGTGGACCCCCTCCGACTGGGCCTGGGCCGGGGGCCTGCTCAACGTGCTGATGCCGTCCCTGCGCCTCGGCATGCCGGTGGTCGCGAAGGCCTCGGGCCGGTTCGAGCCAGAGGCGGCGTTCCGGCTGATGGCGGATCTCGGCGTCACCCACGCCTTCCTGCCGCCGACGGCTTTGCGCATGCTGCGCGGGGTGGCCGATCCGCGCCAAACATTCGACCTCTCAGCCCTGCGCAACATCGCCTCCGCCGGCGAGGCGCTCGGGGCCGAGACCTTCGATTGGGCGCGTGACGCCCTAGGCCTCACCATCGGCGAGGCCTATGGCCAGACCGAGTGCAACCTCGTTCTCGCCTCCAGCGCCCGGATCGGCGTGGCGCGGGCCGGCGCCACGGGCAAGCCGGTGCCCGGCCACCGCGTCGCGGTCCTGCGCGAGGACGGGACCGAGGCGGATGCGGACGAGTCCGGCGAGATCGCCGTGCGCGCGCCCGATCCGGTGCTGTTCCTCGGCTACTGGCGCCAGCCCGAGGCGACCGCCAAGAAATTTCGCGACGGCTGGTGGATGACTGGCGACCAAGCGCGGCGCGACGCCGACGGCTACATCCGCTTCGTCGGCCGCGAGGACGATCTCATCACCTCCGCCGCCTACCGGATCGGCCCGGCGGAGATCGAGGCCTGCCTCTGCGCCCATCCGGCGGTGGCCCTCGCCGCCGCGGTCGGCGTACCCGATCCGCTGCGCACCGAGACCGTGAAGGCCTTCGTCACCCTGCGCGCGGGCTTCTCGCCCTCCGACGCGCTGGCCACCGAAATCCTCGCCTTCGCCAAGGCCCGGCTTTCCGCCCACGAGGTGCCGCGCGCGCTCGCGTTTCGCGACACCCTGCCGATGACGACCAGCGGCAAGATCATCCGGCGGCAGTTGCGGGACGAGCCGGCCTAAATTCGAGCTCGGTCAAATTGAAGCATACTAAGACATACCGGGATGCACCTTAGAGCCTTGGCCGTCTTAGGCAGGATTATCAATCAATCTTCAACCGGTAGTTTACGAAATTGCCCTACGGCTTATTTAGGTAGCAATTTTGCACGCCGCCAACGAACTCAGGCAGGGACGCGCGAGCCTCATGATTAATTGCAGACGAAAAATACTACTCAGTTTTACCGCGGATTTGAGCGCTCTTATTGCTATATTTTTATTTATATTAAGTAGATTTATCCCGGACGCATACTTAATTGCATCAAGCATAGCACTTCTTTTAATTCTTTTTAGCATCAGGTCGAAAGAACAAGCCGATAAAATTGGCGCCACAGAAGGCACTTCGCCGTCCAAAATCAGCAAATTTCGTAATGTAATGAAAAAATACAATGACCCACGAACTTCTGTAATTTTGCTAATCGTAGCATTACCCGTATTTGACACAGTTCGCCGCGTAATCGCTCTTGAGATCGACGCTTTTGACAAATTCGCCATTATCACAATGACCATTCTTTTAGTTTCGTATATTATAAAAATATGTATTAGTATAGATGATTTATTGAGAAATTAAAAGGCAAATCCTCGATATGAAACTAAAAGTGCGACAAAATTGCTTTTTTTACGAATCAAATATGCAGACAATCCAGCAAAATCATATCGCGAGAGCGCAACTGATCGACATCTAATTGTCTTTGAACGGCTCTTTCGGTCTGCCACGGCTCGAGTGGAGGCACTCAGGCAATCTGGCAGCACACTAAATATCGCGAGCGCGCGGGCATTTTCCCTGCCGGAATCAACCCTGCCCCAGCGAGGAAGCTGCGGCTGGCGACAGACGCTCATGCCCGGTCCAGCTCGACGCGACCGGTTTCAGCGCGAGCGCCGCAGCGGCCGCGCTGGCACCTGCGCTCCACCCTGGAATTAAACGCATAAAGACATCTTTATGTCTTGATTGCTCCCTAGCGAGAGCCCTGCTACAGGGATGGCCGACCCGGCCGGGTGAACCGGCCGATGCGCCGGAACGATTGGCCGTTTCGCGCCGGCCACGACTGAAAAGGGATACCGAGATGGCAGTTGCCAACGATTACATCGTCAAGGACATCGGGCTGGCCGATTACGGCCGCAAGGAAATTTCGATCGCCGAGACCGAGATGCCCGGCCTGATGTCGACCCGCGCCGAGTACGGCGCGTCGCAGCCGCTCAAGGGCGCCAAGATCGCCGGCTCGCTGCACATGACGATCCAGACGGCGGTGCTGATCGAGACCCTGAAGGCGCTCGGCGCCGACATCCGCTGGGTGTCGTGCAACATCTACTCGACCCAGGACCACGCCGCCGCCGCGATCGCCGCCGCCGGCATTCCGGTCTTCGCCGTGAAGGGCGAGACCCTGACCGAGTACTGGGACTACACCTCGAAGCTGTTCGATTGGCATGACGGCGGCATGCCGAACATGATCCTCGACGACGGCGGCGACGCCACCATGTTCGTCCACCTCGGCCTGCGCGCCGAGAACGGCGACACCGCCTTCCTCGACAAGCCGGAATCCGAGGAGGAGGAGGTCTTCTTCGCGCTCCTGAAGAAGAAGCTCGCCGAGAAGCCGAAGGGCTGGTTCGCCGGTCTGGCCGACTCGATCAAGGGCGTCTCCGAGGAGACCACCACGGGTGTGCACCGCCTCTACAACCTCGCCAAGGAGGGCAAGCTGCTCTTCCCGGCGATCAACGTGAACGACTCGGTCACCAAGTCGAAGTTCGACAACCTCTACGGCTGCAAGGAGTCGCTGGTCGACGGCATCCGCCGCGGCACCGACGTCATGATGGCCGGCAAGGTCGCGATGGTCGCGGGCTTCGGCGACGTGGGCAAGGGCTCGGCCGCTTCGCTGCGCAACGCCGGCTGCCGCGTGCTCGTCTCCGAGATTGATCCGATCTGCGCCCTGCAGGCGGCGATGGAAGGCTACGAGGTCGTCACGATGGAAGACGCGGCACCCCGCGCCGACATCTTCGTGACCGCCACGGGCAACAAGGACATCATCACGATCGAGCACATGCGGGCCATGAAGGACCGCGCGATCGTCTGCAACATCGGCCACTTCGACAACGAGATTCAGGTCGCCGGCCTGAAGAACCTCAAGTGGCAGAACATCAAGCCGCAGGTCGACGAGATCGAGTTCGCCGACGGCCACCGCATCATCCTCCTCTCGGAGGGCCGCCTGGTGAACCTCGGCAACGCGACGGGCCACCCGTCCTTCGTGATGTCGGCCTCCTTCACCAACCAGACGCTCGCCCAGATCGAGCTCTGGACGAACCCCGGCAAGTACGAGCGTCAGGTCTACACCCTGCCCAAGGCCCTCGATGAGAAGGTCGCGGCGCTCCACCTCGAGAAGATCGGCGTGAAGCTCTCCAAGCTCCGCCCCGATCAGGCCGCCTATATCGGCGTGTCGCAGACCGGCCCGTTCAAGCCCGAGCATTACCGCTACTAATCGGTCGTCGGGCCTCCGGCTTCCGCGCAGGAAGTCGGAGGCCCGGTGCCGCTGAGCTCAAGATTCGCGAGGAAGCCCGGCCCATGGCCGGGCTTCTTTGCGTTTGCGCGACATCGGCCGCTGGGGCGGCGGGCGACAGGCGTCGCCGCGAACCTGTTTTGGCGGTCGCCGGCGCCGCGCGAAGTCAGATTCCGGCCGTGGCCCGGCGCCTTGAAAGTCTTCGAAATTCGTCAAGTCCCGATTTCGGTGGTGTGGCTTTTGGGTGCTGTGTGGCGCCGGAATGCAGGGCCGACGGGTTCCGGGCCATAATGGCGCTTCCAGGCGGAATCGACCCCGCGTTACAGTGGCGCGAATCTTCGGAAGCAGGTGCCCGCGCGGCGGCGGCAAGCCGGTCGCGGCAGCGGGTGTTTGCCCGGTGCGGTCCGGGAGCTTTCCAGGCGTGGGCCCGACGGCCTGCGGAGTGTGCCGGGTTTGGGGTGGGGGCGGGACATGGGTCTGGAACGGGCGGCGCGCGCCCTGTCGCGCGTTGGCGTCCTCGTCGTCGCGGCACCGGTCGCGGCACTCGCCGAGGGCGCTCCGTCCATCGAAGCGAGGCCGATGCTGGGAGCGATGCAGACGCACAACGTTGCCGGCCTCGCCGTCGTCCTCGGCCTGATCCTGTTCGCGACCATCCTGTCGCTGGTCTACCTGCGCGAGCGCGTCGGCTGGACGCGCAAGGAGCGCGCGCTTCAAGACGAACTCGCCCATCTTCGCGGCGCGCACGACCGCGCCGAGATGCTGCTCCATTCCGAGCGTCAGGTTCTCGTCGCCTGGGCTGGGCGCGGCGAGCCGTCGATCGTCGGCGATGCGGGCTTTGCCCAGGATCTTCGAAACCAAGATCTTCGAAATCAGGATCTTCGCGGCCAGGATTCGCGCGGGCTTCAGGGCGGCTCCCGGCATCTGCTCGCTTTCGGCACGTGGCTCGCGCCGCAGGACGCGCAACTGCTCGACTCCGCCGTCGCGACGCTGCGCGAGCGCGGCACAGGCTTCCGGATGAACCTGCGCAGCCTCGCCGGGCGCTACATCGAAGCGCAGGGTCAGGCGGTCGGCGGGCGGGCGCTGCTGCGCCTGCGCGAGACCACCGACGAGCGCCGCGAGCTGATCGAGCTGCGCCACACCCTGGAGGAGGCCAAACGCGGCCTGTCCGCGCTGGCGGGCCTGCTCGATGCGCTGCCGCAGCCGATCTGGCACCGGAGCCCGGACGGGGCGCTCGCCTTCGTCAACGCGGCCTACGCCGCCGCCGTGGAGGCCCCGAGCCGCGAGGCCGCCCTCAGCCACGGCCTCGAACTGCTCGACCGGAGCGCCCGCGAGCAGATCGTCCGGCAGGCGCGCCGGCCGGGTCTCCCCGCCCAGGCCCTGCGCCTCTCGGCGGTGGTGGCGGGTGCGCGCCGGACCCTCGATGTCAGCGAGAGCACGCTGGAAGCCGGCCGGGTCGGCATCGCCGTCGATGTCTCGGAGCTGGAGAGTGTGCGGGCCGACCTGCAGCGCCAGATGGACGCCAACGTCCGCACCCTCGACCAATTGCCGACCGCGGTAGCGATGTTCGACGCGCGCCAGCGCCTGATCTTCCACAACGCCGCTTACCAGCGCCTGTGGGATCTCGACCCGGCCTTCCTCGAAGGCCGCCCGCTCGACGGCGAAATCCTCGACCGCCTGCGCGCCGCGCGCAAACTGCCCGAGCAGGCCGATTTCCGTTCGTGGAAGACCGATGTCCTGGCCGCCTACCGCGCGGTCGAGCCCACCGACACGCCCTGGTACCTGCCCGACGGGCGGACGCTGCGCGTCGTCGCCGACCCCAACCCGCAGGGCGGCCTGACCTATCTCTACCACGACGTCTCGGAGAGCATGAAGCTCGCCTCGCGCTACGACGCGCTGATGAAGGAGCAGGCCGAGACCCTGGAAGCCCTCAAGGAGCCGGTGGCGGTGTTCGGCGCCGACGGGCGCCTCACGGTGGCCAACCGCGCCTTCGCCGCGACCTGGCGCCTCGACCCGGCCACGCTGGCGGGCAAACCGCATGTCGATGCGGTGATCGCCGCCTGCCGGGCGCTGACGCCGGACCAGAGCCCCTGGGCCGGCATCCGCCAGTCGGTCACCGGCCTGTCCGAGACCCGCAGCGGCCATGGCTGCCGCCTCGACATCAACGACGGCACGGTGCTCGATTGCTCCTCGCAGCCGCTGCCGCTCGGCGCGACGCTGCTGACCTTCATCGACGTCACCGCGAGCGCCAATGTGGAGCGGGCGCTGACCGAGAAGAACGACGCGCTGGAGCGCGCCTCGCAACTGCGCGACACCTTCGTCCACCACGTCTCCTACGAGCTGCGCTCGCCGCTGACCAACATCATCGGCTTCACCCAGCTTCTCGGCGACGAGACGGTCGGCGCCCTGAACGAGCGCCAGCGCGAATATTCCGAGCACATCATGCGCTCGTCGGCCGCGCTGCTCGTCATCATCAACGACATCCTCGACCTCGCCTCGATCGATGCCGGCTCGCTCGAACTTCAGCGCGAAACGATCGACGTGCGCGCCACCGTGGAAGCCGCCGTCCGCGGCATCGAGGACCGGCTGGCGGAATCCGATATCGGCCTCGACCTCGACGTGCCGGAGGGTGTCGGCAGCGTGTTCGCCGACGGCAAGCGGGTGCGTCAGATCCTGTTCAACCTGCTCTCCAACGCGGTCGGCTTCTCCGCGCCCGGCCAGCAGGTCCGCGTCGAGGCGCGGCGCGAGGGGCGGGAGCTGCGGCTGACGGTGACCGATCGCGGCCGCGGCATCGCGCCCGAGGTCATCGACCGGGTGTTCGACCGGTTCGAGAGCAACACGCTGGGCACCAAGCATCGCGGTGTCGGCCTCGGCCTCTCGATCGTGCGCTCCTTCGTCGAGCTGCACGGCGGAAGGGTCGAGATCCACTCGGCACCCGGCACGGGCACCCGCGTCACCTGCCTGTTCCCGGTTGAGCCGCCGCCGGGCAATGGCGGGCTCGCCGAGGCCGCCGAGTAGGACCGGGCGCTCACGGGATCGGGATCAGGTTGGCCGCCGCCGAGGGGGCAGGGCTCACCGGAGCCGCCAAAAATGGTTAAACATCTCCTGCTAGAGCGCCTTCCGACGACGTGACCACCAGTTCGTCGAAAGAAGGCGCGTCGAAACAAGGGGCTAGAGACGCCGGCCGGATGCAATCGGGTCGGATACGGCTCTAGAAGGGCGGAGGCTTCACCCTGATCGGGGTGGCCGTTCGCGGTGTTGCGGAGGATTGGGGCGGTGAGCGAGGATCCGGACGGCATGGCGGGAAGCCCGCAGCCCGGCCCGTCGCAGGGCGAGGTCCAAACACCAGCGGCGCCGCGTCGCGCGGCCTGGGAGGTGCTGCTGCCCGAGGAGGGCGCAACCGAGGACATGGCCGCCTTCCTCGCCGGCATCCTCCGGCCCGGCGACCTCGTGGCCCTGTCCGGCGGGCTCGGCGCGGGCAAGACCACGCTCGCCCGCGCGATGATCCGCGAGTTGGCCGGCGACCCGCGGCTCGAAGTGCCGAGCCCGACCTTCACCCTGATCCAGCCCTACGAGACCCGCTCCGGCGGCGCGGTGATCCACGCTGACCTCTACCGCCTGCGCGGCCCGGACGAGCTGGTGGAACTCGGCTTCGACGAACTCTCCGAGACCGCGATCACCCTGGTCGAGTGGCCCGAGCGCCTGGGCGCGCGCGACAACCCGACGCTCACCGTCGAGCTGTCACTGCGGGCCGAGTTCGGCGAGGAGGCCCGCCTCGTGCGGATCGACGGTACGCCCGAGATGCGCGAGCGGGTGGCACGCGCCCGCGCCGTCCGGGCCCTGCTCGCCCGCAGCGGATGGGACGAGGCCGACCGGGTGCTGATGCAGGGCGATGCCTCGTCGCGCGCCTACGAGCGGCTGGTGAAGCCGAGTGGCGAGACCGCTGTGCTGATGATCTCGCCGCCCCGCCCAGACGGGCCGCCGGTGAAGGACGGGAAGCCCTACAGCGCCGTGGTCAAGCTCGCCGAGAGCGTCCACGCATTCGTCGGCATGGACCGGGCGCTGCGCGCGATCGGCTTCTCCGCGCCGAAGATCCTGGGCGAGAACCTCGATGCCGGCCTGCTGATCCTGGAAGATCTCGGCGCCGAGCCGGTGACCGAGAACGGCACGCCGCGCCCCGAGCGCTACGCGGAAGCCGTCCGGCTGCTGGCCAAGCTCCACGCCACGGATCTGCCCAGCGCCGTGCCGGTGAGCGAGGGGATCGACCACGTCATCCCGCCCTACGACCTCGAAGCCCTGCTGTTCGAGGCGGAGCTGCTGCCCGAGTGGTACGCCGCCGCAATCCGCGGCACGACCCTGTCACCGGAGGCGCGCAGCACCTTCCGCGAGCTGTGGACCGATGCGCTGAAAGACCTAATCGCCGAGCCCGCCACCTGGACCCTGCGCGACTACCACTCGCCCAACCTGATCTGGCTCCCCGAGCGGACCGGGCTGGAGCGGGTCGGAGTCATCGACTTCCAGGACGCGGTGATGGGGCATCCGGCCTACGACGTCGCCTCGCTGCTCCAGGACGCGCGGGTCGATGCCAGCGCCGATTTCGAGCTGCGCCTGCTCGGCCTCTACATCCGGGAGCGCCGCGGTCGGGATATCGGCTTCGACATGCAGGCCTTCGCCCGCGCCTACGCGGTGCTGGCGGCCCAGCGCGCCACCAAGATCCTCGGCATCTTCGCCCGGCTCGACAAGCGCGACGGCAAGCCGGGCTACCTCGCCCATCTGCCGCGGATCGAGGGCTATCTCGCGCGCAACCTCGCCCATCCGGCGCTGGCCGCGGTGCGGGCGTGGCACGAGACTCACCTGCCGAGCCTCGTCACCCCGCGGCCGGACGCCGATCCCGCCGCGTCCTGAACGCTTCTTTTCAACCGGACCGGCCGAGGCGGCATGAGCGCTGAACCCACCCCCAAAAACGTCACCCGCGCCTTTGTGCTCGCGGCGGGCCTGGGCAAGCGCATGCGCCCGATCACCGCGACGGTGCCGAAGCCCCTCGTCGAGGTCGCCGGCAAGGCGTTGATCGACCACGCCCTGGACCGGGCGGCGGCGGGCGGCATCGAGACCGCGGTGGTCAACGTCCACTGGCTCGCCGACCTGATGGAGGGCCATCTCTCCCACCGCACCGGCGCGCCGGCGATCGTCGTCTCCGACGAGCGGGACGCGCTGTTGGAGACCGGCGGCGGTGTGAAGAAGGCGCTCGACCACTTCAACGGTGAGCCCTTCGTGGTGTTCAACTCGGATTCGTTCTGGCTGGAGGGGCCGCGGCCCAATCTCGGCCGGCTGATCGAAGCCTGGGATCCCGACACGACGGACATCCTGCTCCTCGTCGCCCCGACCGCGACGAGCCTCGGTTACGACGGGGCGGGCGACTTCTACATGGACTCCGACGGCCGGCTGAGCTGGCGCGGCGAGCGCGAGGTCGCGCCCTTCATTTATGCCGGCGTGGCGATCCTGAAGCCGGAGCTGTTCGCCGACACGCCGGAGGGGTCGTTCTCCCTGACCCTGCTGTTCGACCGGGCGATCAAACGCAACCGGCTCCAGGGCCTGCGCCTCGATGGGCAATGGCTGCATGTCGGCACGCCGGAGGCGATCGAGGCCGCCGAGGCGCGGGTGCGGGACAGCGCGCGGATCGTTTGACCGGCATCCCCGTTGTCGGGGCTCTGAGACAGGGTTTATCGGGCAGGGTTTCGTTCACGCCATGGGCCTTCTTCACGACGCGGTCGAGCGCTTCCGCACCACCCTCAAGGCCTATGCCGGCGACGAGACGCTGATGCAGGCGGCGGTCTCGGCCTGCGCCAACGTCGCGGTCGCCGACGGCGAGCTGATGACCGAGGAATTCGAGACGGCGCTCGCCGGCATCCGGGCGAACCCGATCATCGAGAAGGGCTACGACAGCCTGATGCTGGAACACGCGCTCTACGAGGGGCTCGGCCGCGCCCGCACCCGTGCCGGCCGCGCGGAGAACCTCGTGCGGATCGGCGCGATCGCCGAGCGGCCGGAGGAGCAGCGCCGAAACGTCTTCCTCATCGCCGCCGATGTGGCCGACCACGAGGGTATCGGCCGCGAGGAGCACGCGGCCCTGGCCGAGGTCGGCGCCGCCCTCCGGCTCAACGGCGACGCGCTGCT
This sequence comes from Methylorubrum sp. GM97, assembly GCF_024347855.1. Lineage (NCBI taxonomy): Bacteria > Pseudomonadati > Pseudomonadota > Alphaproteobacteria > Hyphomicrobiales > Methylobacteriaceae > Methylorubrum > Methylorubrum sp. GM97. The sequence continues at coordinate 4,929,010 of NZ_AP025942.1, read as the reverse complement.
GAAGCGGTTTCCGGAGGTGTGAGCCGGGGTCCGACCATCCCCTCTCCCCGTACGCGGGGTGAGGGGGAATCCCTGCGGCACTGGATCGCCGAAAAATCACCGGTCCCGCTCATCCCCCCTTAAGCTTCTTTCTCAAGCGCCGCTTCACGCGCGGCTGGCACTGTCGCTCCCCTGACGAGCCGGCTTCCGGCCTCGGCCGGACTTTGGGGGACCGACGTGGAACCGATGACCCTTGCGGTGAGCGTGATGGGCCTGAGCATCGCGGCCGCGATGCTGGCGCTGATCCTGGTGTCGCTCCGCCGCCGCGAGCCCGTCGTGCCGGAATCCGACATGACGGAGGCGCTCCAGGACCGGCTCTGGCAGATCGCCGAGAGCGAGGAGCGATACCGGGTGCTGGTCGAGGCCACGACCGAGGCCGTGGTTCAACGGGACGGGCAGGGGCGGATCACCTTCGCCAGCGCGGGGTTTGCCGCGCTGCTCGGTATGAAGCCGCTGGAGCTGATCGGCTCGACGCTGAGCCCGCAGGTGATCGAGCGCGGCGCGAGCGAGCAGCGCGCCGATGGCGTGCGGGTGGTCGAGGAGCGTCTGGTGCCGGTGGACGGCCTGCCGCGCTGGTTCTCCTTCATCGAGATGCCAGTCTCCGGCAGCGTTGATGGTCCGAACTGGCTGCGGGCCGGCCAGGACGTCACGGCACGTGTCGAGGCAGCGCGTGTCCTCGACGAGGCGAAGAGCCGGGCGGAGGCCGCCAACGTCGCCAAATCCCGCTTCCTCGCCACCGTCAGCCACGAGCTGCGCACGCCGTTGAACGGCATTCTCGGCATGGCCGACCTGCTGCTCGACACCCGGCTCGACCCCGAACAGCGCACTTATGTCGAGGCGTTCCGCACCAGCGGCAAGGCGCTGCTCGGCCTTGTCGACGGCATCCTCGACTTCTCCCGGATCGAGGCCGGCCGCCTCGATCTGGCCGCCGAGCCCTTCGACGTCGCCGCCCTGGTCGAGGGCGTGGTCGAGCTGCTGGCGCCACGTGCGCAGGACAAGGGCTTGGAAATCGCCCTCGACATCGCCGACGACCTCGCCGCCCTGCGCGTGGGCGATGCCGACCGGGTGCGGCAGATCCTCGTGAATCTGGCCGGCAACGCCATCAAGTTCACGCAGACCGGCGGTGTCGGCGTCAGCCTCGCACGGTCGGGGGAGGGGCAGGGGGAAGGGCTCGTCCTCACGGTCGAGGATACCGGGCCGGGCATTCCGGAGGAGCGCATCCCGATCCTGTTCGAGGAGTTCGAGCAGGGCGACGACAGCGCGAGCCACGAGGGCACCGGCCTCGGTCTGGCCATCACCCGCCGCCTCGTGGAGCGCATGAACGGCACGATCGAGGCACGCTCGACGGTGGGGCGCGGCTCGACCTTCCGGGTCATGCTGCCGCTGCCGGCGGCGGAGGGTGCGATGAGCCCCGAGACACCGAGCCTCGCGCCGCGAAAGGTGCTGATCGTGGCGGCCTCGCCGTATCAGGCGCCGTTCCTGGCCCGGCGGCTCAGCCGCTCCGGGGCGGCGGCGGTGGTCGTGAACAGCGCGGAGGCCGCCCTCGATGCGCTGTCGGGCGTGGCCTTCGATGCGCTCATCGCCGACCGCAGCCTCGGCGACGCCGCCGTGCGGCGGCTCGCGGCCGAGGCCGCCCGCTGCGGCGTGCGCTGCAGCCTGATCCTGCTCTCGCCCTTCGACCGGCGGGAATTCGGAGCCCCGAACGCGGCGGGCTTCGACAGCTACCTGATCAAGCCGGTGCGCGCCCGCTCGCTGTTCGACCGCCTGCTGGAGCCGCGGCCCGCCCCGGCCCGCAGCCCGGCCGACGCGACGGCCCAGCCCGGTCCGGCCAAGACTGCATCGGGCAAGACTGCATCGGGCAAGACCGCACCCACCAAGACCGCCGCGCCGGGCCGCCGGGTGCTGCTGGCGGAGGACAACCCGATCAACGCGCTGCTCGCCACCAAGGCGCTGGAGCGACTCGGCGCACAGGTGATCCACGCCCGCGACGGGCTCGAGGCTCTGGCGGCGGCGGAAGGGCAGGGGCCGTTCGACCTTGCGCTGATCGACATCCGCATGCCCGGCCTCGACGGCCTGGAGACCGCCCGCCGCATCCGCGCCCGCGAGGCCGAGACCGGCGCGACCCCGCTCCACCTCGTGGCGCTCACCGCCAATACCGGCCGCGAGGATGTCGACGCGGCCTCCGCGGCCGGCTTCGACGGCTTCCTGCCCAAGCCGCTAAACCTGCGCGCCCTGCCGGCTCTGCTGGACCGCCGCCAGGAGGAGGCCGCTTGAGCGGCGGTCTGCGGGCCGCTTAAGGGGGAAAGTCGGCGCCGACCCTCGCGGCAGCTCTCGCGCTGGTGCGAATTCTGCCTCATGCTCCCGAGGCCAAGGATGGGGAGCGCATGACCCGAGCGAGACGACATTTCCGCAAGCCATCACCGGGGAGGGCCCGGCGATGAAGCAGCTTCGATGGCTTGCGGCCTTGCCCGCCCTGGGGATGCTGGCCGGGCCGTTCTTCCTCAACCGGGTCGAGCCCATGGTGCTCGGCATGCCGCTGCTGCTGGCGTGGCTCGTCGGCTGCACCGTGGCAACTTCGGCGATCATGGGGCTGATCTACCTCACCGATCCCGCCAACCGGGAACCGGAGGAGGGGCCATGAACGCCGCCCTTGCGATCATCGCGCTCGCCGTCGTGGTGGCGCTCGGCCTGGGCCTGCGGGCGCGGTCGGGCCACGACATGGACATGGAGCAGTGGAGCGTGGGCAAGCGCGGCTTCGGCACGCTGCTCGTCTTCCTGCTGATGGCAGGCGAGATCTACACCACCTTCACCTTCCTCGGCGGCTCGGGCTGGGCCTACGGCAAGGGCGGGCCGACCTACTACATCCTCTGCTACCTGACGCTGATCTACGTCATCTCCTACTGGATCCTGCCGCCGGCCTGGCGCTTCGCCAAGGAGCGCAACCTGTTCTCGCAGCCCGATTATTTCGCGGCGCGCTACGACAGCCGCAGCCTCGGCATCCTGGTCGCGCTGGTCGGGATCGTGGCGCTCGTCCCCTACATGGTGCTTCAGCTCAAGGGGCTCGGCATCATCGTCGCCACTGCCTCCTACGGTGCGATCTCGCAGACGCTGGCGATCTGGATCGGCGCGGCGGTGCTGACCGTCTACGTGATGGTCTCCGGCGTGCGCGGCTCGGCCTGGACCGCCGTGCTCAAGGATTTCATGATCCTGTTCGTGGTGATCTTTTTGGGGATCTATCTGCCGTATCACTACTACGGCGGCATCGGCCCGATGTTCGAGGCCATCGATACGGCCAAGCCCGGCTTCCTCGCGCTGCCGGACCGGGGCCAGAGCGCGACGTGGTTCGCCTCGACCACGCTGCTCACGGCGCTCGGCGGCTGGATGTTCCCGCACATCTTCGCCTCGATTTACACCGCGAGCGATGCACGCACGTTTCGGCGCAACGCGGTGTTCCTGCCGCTCTACCAGCTCATGCTGCTGTTCGTGTTCTTCGCCGGGTTCGCGGCCGTGCTGCAGGTGCCGGGGCTGACCGGGCCGGACGTCGATCTCTCGCTGTTCAGGATCGCGCTCGAGACCTTCCCGCCGTGGTTCGTCGGCGTCATCGGCGCCACCGGCGTGCTGACCGCCCTGGTGCCGGGCTCGATGATCCTGATCGCGGGTTCGACGCTCATCGCGCAGAACCTCTACCGGCCGCTGGCGCGCAACGCGACCGACGCCACCACGGGTAAGCTCGCCAAGGGGATCGCGCCGCTGCTGGCGATCGCCTGCGTCGGCTTCACCCTCTACGGCGGTGAGACCATCGTGCAGCTCCTGCTGATCGGCTACGCGGTCGTCACGCAGCTCTTCCCGGCCTTCTTCTTCAGCCTGTGGACCCACAACCCGCTCACGCGGGCGGGGGCGATGGCCGGCATCCTGGCGGGGGTGGCCGCGGTGGCGGTGACCGTGCTCGGCGGCTACACGCTAGCCAAGCTCTTCCCCGGCCTGCCGGGGCCGGTGCAGGATCTCAACATCGGCGTGGTGGCACTCGCCCTCAACCTCGCCGTGGCCTTCGCCGTCAGCCTGGCGGGCAAGCGCACGCGGCAGACGGCTTTGTCCTGAGCCCCGGAAGGGGGGAGGCCGGGCGGTCAGCGCCCGGCCGGCTCCGCCTCGCCCGCCTGCGCCTCCGTCGGAGCGGGCACGGATCCGTCCTCCCGCACATCCTCGAAGGCCGACCCGGTCCAGACCCGCACGGTGACGGTGGCCCGCCCGTCCTCGATGACGATGCGGTTGTAGGCGTTGGGCTCGTTGCCGCGCAGCCGCGTCGAGGTGGCCGAGCCCGCCTGCACGGCGAGCAGCCGCGCACCGCCCGCCCGCGCCATGCCCCGATCCACGCTCACCAAGTCGGGTTCGGTGCCGGTCTCCGGCGCCTCGGCGAAGCGGGAATAGTGGCGGTGGAGATGGCCGGCGAGCGTCAGCCCGACATTGTGGCGGCGGAAGGCGTCGAGCGCCTCGTCGGCGCGCCCCACGAGGCGGGCCTCCGCATCCCAGGGCGGCGGCATGAACGGATGGTGGCCGACCACGATCCGGAAGACGTGATCCGGCAGCGCCGCCAGCCGCTCCTCGGTGCGGGCGATCTGCGCCCGGGTGATCTTCCCTTGCGACCAATCCGTTTCCGGCGCCCAGGTCCGCACCGTGTTGAGGCAGACCACCGCGATCTCGTCGTCGAGAAAGGTCGGTTCGGTGTCCTTCGCGATGAAGCGGCGGTAGCGACCGAACGGATGGAAGAAGCGGGTCAGGAGCTTGAAATAGGCGATGTCGTGGTTGCCCGGAACCGCGATCCAGGGCGCGGTCAGCCGGTCGAGGAAGGCGCGCGCCGCGACGTATTCCTTGCGCCGCGCCCGCATCGTGAAGTCGCCGGATGCCACGATCAGGTCCGGCGGATCGCGGTTCAGCTCAGCCACGAGCGCCTCGACCACCGCTGGATCGGTGCGTCCGAAATGCAGGTCGGAAATGTGGGCGACCCGTCTCACCGGAGCGGCTCCGGCACGATCACGGTGAGGGCACGGGGCATCAGGCGGTAGCGCAGGGGCGGGGCGATCAAGCGAACCTCTCCATCATTCATCACCCGTAACGCGCGCCTCCGGGCGGAGACGACGAAGCGGGCCGCGGCACGGCGCTCCAGGCCCGGCTCATCGCGCCAGCGACCGAGCCCGAACCCGAGCGCCAGCCGGGCGAGGCGCCACGGCGAAAGCCGGCGGGCGATGTAAAGCGTCAACTCACCGCCATCGACCTGGCTCCGTTCCAGAATCTTTCCCGGCCCCTCCGCGTAATCGTTGTTGACCACCGCGAGCAGGCGCACGCGCAACCGCGTCCGCCGCCCGCCGGCCGAGAGCACCGCCGAGAGGCGCGGATAGGGTCCGAGATGGCGCAGCACCGCTGCCGAGAGCCGTAGCAGCGCCGGGATGCCGAGACGTCGCCCGCGAAAGGCCTCGCGGTGGCGGACCATGCGGGCGGGCATGCCGAGCACCGAGTTGATGAGGAAGACGTGTCCGTTGACGCGGCCGACATCGACGGCGCGGGTCTGCCCCGCCGCGAGCACCGCGATGGCCCCTTCGAGGTCGAGCGGGATGCCGAGATCCTTGGCCAGCAGGTTCATGGTGCCGAGGGGCAGGATGCCGAGCGCCACGCCGCTGCCCGCGAGCATTCCGGCCGCGCAGTTGAGCGTGCCGTCCCCGCCCGCCACCGCCACGGCCGTGACGCCCTCCATGCGCAGGGCCGCCCGCAGGCGCTCGGGCAGGGGCAGGCTGTCGTCCGGCTCAGGGAGAAGGTCGAGGCCCGCCGTCCTCAGCCGCGCACGAATCGCGTCCGGCGTCAGGCCATCGGCGAAAGCGCCCGACGCGGCGTTGGCGACGAGGACGATCCGCATGTCTCCCGGCGTTCCCCCGCATCCCGACGGCGCGGGGATGACAGGCTCGGGCGTCGGGCGTGTGACGAAAGCGGGATCAGCCCGGCGGCGGGCGGCGCTGGACGAAGCGCGCCTGGAACCAGTCCCGCAGCACCTCGCGCTCGTAGAAGAAGGTCTGCCCGGACGAGAGGCGGTTGGCGCGCAGCAGGAAGTTGATGTCGCTGACGACTTCCTCCGCCGCCAGCACCGTGCGGCCACGCTCCTTCAGGGCGTAGCGCAGGCGGAAACGGGGCGGGGTGATGTCGGTCACCACCCGCACGCCCTGGGCCGCGCCGAAGCTCGGCTGATCGAGCCCGGCGAGGTCGATGTCGAGCACCGCGATGTCCAGGGTCTGGCCCGGCGCCAGAACTTGATTGCCGAGCGTCTCGAACAGGCGGCGCATCTCGGCCAGCACGACCCGCGGCGACAGGCCCGAACCGAAGCGGTTCTGGGCATCGGTGTAGCGCTCGGGTGCCACGAAGGTCACCCGCACCTGCGCCGCCGCGGGCGAGACGGCGAAGGGCATAGACAGCGCGGCGGCCAGCACCGCGAGCAGGCCCAGCGCCGCCGCTCTCATTGCTGCGAGCGCTTGAGGATCGTTTGCAGGGCGCGGGCAACCGGCTCGGTGATGGTGCGCCGGTACTTGCGGTGCACGAGCTGGCCGTTGTGGTAGATATCCTGCTCGACGTAGAGCCGCTCACCATCCCAACGGACGATGTTGTCGGATTCCGCCGTCTCCTCGACGCCCAGATCCTGGCGGAGGATCGGTGCGCCGGATGTCGTTTGCATGGAGCCGCCTCGGCCTTTTTTCGGGATCGTCCGCCCTGTTTAGGGCCTCGGCGCGCGCTGTGCCAGGGTTGGATGCAGGGTCCGGTGGTCGGAAAAGCGATCCGCCGGTTTCTTCAAAGCGCACTTGTCGCTTGGTTGTCTCTCGATCGACGGTTTTCTGCGACCCGCATGCGCCCTTCGGCGGCGACCTCACGGCAACCCGGTCACCGCACCGAGACCTGATCCTTGATGCGCTGGTAGGTGGCGCGGTTGAGGACGCGTTTGCTGAGAAGCTGGTCGACGGAGGCGTAGGGACGGTGCTGGACGATCGTCCGGCCGATGGCACCGCCGCCCTTCAGGCCGTTCAGCTCGGCGAGAGAGGCGGTGTTGAGGTCGATCAAGGAGACCGCGGCCGGTGGGGCGTTCTCCTCCGCCTCGGCCACCGGATCGGATTCCGGCGGCGCCGTCCGCGCGACGGGGGCGGGTGACGGCGCGGGATCGGCCGGCGGCGAGGTGGGTAGGGCTTGAGGCGGCGCCTCGGCGACCGGTCGGGGCGGCTCCGGTGACGGCTCGGCCGGCCTCACCACGCGCACTGGTGCGGGCGGAGGCAGCGCGGATGCAGCGCCCGACGGCCGGCCGGGTGTCACCGTCGCGGCCGCTGGCGCAGCGGCCTCCGAATCCGGGCCGTGCAGCCAGACCGACTGGATGATCCAGGCCAAGCCCGCCGCCGCCAGGATCAGGAGGAGAACCCTCAGGATCGCCGACCCGCTCAGCATGGGCGCCGCCCGCCCGCAACGCGGGCGCAGGAGGCGGTTGGGGTCTCGTGCTCGGCTCCGGACATTGGTGGGATCCTAACGTGCTGGCACGGCGCGAACATATGACAAATTCGAGAGATGAGAGCGCTTTCCGACGCAATGGACGCCGGTTCGGCGAAAGAAAGCGCGTCAAAGCAAAGACCGAGAGACGCCGAACGGATGCAATGGGGCCAAATGCGGCTCTGAGGCACGCCGCCCTGCGGCAGACCGCGCCGGGCCGCCGCGACAGTCCGGCGCAAGCGTACCCGTGCAACAGGGGACCTCGAGAGGCGAACCTGCGCGACTACGCTCGCTCACGTTGTGGCAACACGGCATCAGCCAGCGTTTGAGCGCAACACGTGTGTGCGGGAACGCAATACGGCCAAGCTCGTTTCGTGTAAGCTTGCCCTGTTCCATCGGGCTTGTTCGGGTCATGTCGATGCCAAAAGGTTTCCGCTGGTCGCGCCTTCTCCTTGCCGCGGCGGTTGCCGGGCAGGCAGCGGCCTGCTCTTCCTTGCCGCGGACGAACTACACGGAGAGCGAGGCGGAAGCCGCGACCGTGCCGGGGATGGTCGGTGTGCGGGCCTATGCCGATGCCGGCGCCGCCGATTTCGTGGCGATGGCCGCCGGCCCGCAGAAGAAGCGTCAGGCCTTCACCTATCTCGCGCTCTCGGGCGGCGGGGGTGACGGTGCCTACGGCGCGGGCGTGCTCAACGGCTGGACCGCCTCGGGCAAGCGGCCGGAATTCACCATCGTCTCCGGCGTCTCGACCGGCGCCCTGATCGCGCCCTTCGCCTTCCTCGGACCGGCCTACGATCCCTACCTCACCGATATCTACACCAGCGGCATCGCCGACTCGCTGGTGCAGAGCCCGAGCATCGCCAACGTGCTATTCGGCTCCGGCCTGTTCGGCGACGGGCGGCTGCGCAACCTCATCGCCCGCTACGTCACGCCCGAGCTGCTGCATGCCGTGGCGGAGGAGCACGCCAAGGGCCGCCGCTTGCTCGTGGTGACGACGAATCTCGACACGCAGCGCGCCGTGATCTGGAACATGGGCGCCATCGCCGCGAGCGGCGCGCCCAACGCGGTGTCCTTGTTCACCGATGTGCTCACCGCCTCGGCGAGCATCCCGGCGGTGTTCCCGCCTCAGCTTCTCGATGTGCAGGCGGAGGGCCGCGCCTTCCAGGAAATGCACGTGGACGGCTCGGTGGTGACGCCGGTCTTCACCCTCCCGCAATCCTTCCTGGTGCGCGACGGGCGCTTCCGCAGCGCGGGCAAGGCCGACATCTACGTGGTCATCAACGGCCGCCTCGAACCGGAATTCGAGGTGACCAAGAACAACACCCTGTCGATCGTCGAGAAGTCCTTCACCACCGCCAGTCGCGCCCGCTCGCGGGCGACGCTGGTGGCCACCGACGTGTTCGCCCGTCGCAACGGGATGGGCTTCAACCTGACCTATATCGACGAGCGCGCGCCGCAGACCACGACGGCGCGCGGCTTCGACACCGCCTACATGCGCAGCCTCTACCAGTTCGGCTACGAGGCCGGGCGCACGGGTCAGTTCTGGCAGCCGAGCGTGCCGGCGGCGCCGCTGGTCAAGAACGTGGTCCGGGAGGCGGTGGCGGCGCGCTGAACGCCGCTAGGGTCACAGGGCGATGCGCAGCGGCTCGGCGCTGAGGCGCACCGCGCCCGCACGGCGTCCGGTCTCGCCGACCGCGTACTGGAACGCCGCCTCGCGGCTGCGGAAATAGCCGCCGCCGAGGCCTTGGCTTTCCAGGGCGACCCAATGGCCGTGCCCATCCTGGCCGACGATGTAGGTCGGCAAGCCGCGGCTCGCCTCGACGTCGACCGCCGGGGATGGGGCGGCCGGGGCACCTTCGTACAATGAGGACATGATTGCAGATCGGGTCGCGCGGCCCGGTGACGTGAACCGGGGCAGGAACCCGAGCCTTTACCTGTGAGGATTCGAGACCGGGAAGCGCCAGGGGCATAAAGGCCCCACCCCACATTGGCCACCCCACAGGCCGGTCCCCAGGGTTGCAATCCCGTGCGGCGATCCCGGCAACCGACGAGAAACCGGCATGAAAAAGGGCCGCGCGGCCCTTCCGAGCCGCCGGCCCTTGGCTCACGCCCTGTAGCGCGACCTACTTCCGCAGGAGCTTGGTGACGAGACGGCCGATCGGGGAGCTCGATCCGGCGTTGCGGTCGTCGCGGGCGACGACGCGGTCGTCGGTGCCGAGGAGCTTGGTGACGAGGCGTCCGATGAGGCTCATGGGTCGGGTTCCTTCACGTCGCGAGGACGGGCAACGGTGCAGCTTCGACGAGATAACGAGCACCGCGGCGGCGGCGTTCCGTACCCCGTCGCAACCGATCGTCAGCCCGCGCGTCCGCGAACGAGACTCCGGACCACCGGCACGGCGTAGAGCGCGAAGAGCAGGCTGAGGGCGACGGCGAAGCCCTGCGGCGGCTGGAGGTCCATGCCGCCGCCGATGAGCGGGGGCCCGAGCATCAGCCCGGCATTGTAGAGCATCACGAAGGCGGCGTTGGCGCCGGCCAGATCCGGCCCGCGCAAGGTGGCTCCGAGATGGGCGAGCCCCACCGTGTAGAGCGTACCGACGATCCCGCCCCAGACGAAGAGCAGCGCGGAGAGCAGCGGCAGCGAGGCGGAGGCCGCCGGGATCAGGGCCGCCCCGAGCGCCCCGGCGAGGCTCGCGCCGAGGAGGACGAGGCGCCGGTCCACCCGGTCGGCGAGGAGGCCGACGGGGATCTGGAACAGCACGTTGCCGAGCGCCACCGCGCTGACCAGGGCGGCGGAAATCGTCGCGTCGAGGCCGATGCGCAGGCCGTAGAGCGGCAGGATGGCGAAGGCGCCCGCCTCCACCGCGCCGTAGAGGGCGGCGGCCAGCACCGCGAGCGGCGCGAGGCGCAGGTAGGCCAGGATGCCGGCCCCCTCGTCGTGCCCGAGATCGGGCGAGAGGTTGCGGGCCAGCACCAGCGGGGTGAGGCCGAGGAAGAACAGGGCCGAGCCGGCGAAATACGGCGCGAATCCGTCGGTGCCGAGCAGCGTCAGCAGGGTCGGCCCGATGGCGAAGCCGATGGCCAGGACCGTCGCGTAGATCCCCATGACCAGCCCGCGCCGCTCGGGCGGCGCCGCATCGTTGATCCAGTACTCGGAGAGGACGAACAGCACGCCCATCGTCGTCGAGAAGACGAAGCGGAGGGGAAACCACAGGATGAGGTTCGGGAAGAGCTTGAAGGCCGAGAGGCACAGCCCGCCGAGCACGATCGCCAGGATCAGCAGGCGCACCACGCCGACCCGCGCGGCGAGCCGCGGCACGAACGGCACCGTGAGAATCGCCGCGAACCCCGCCACCGCCGTGTTGAGGCCGATGACGACGCTCGACGCGCCCATCCGCGCCATTTCCAGCGACAAGAGCGGGATCGACAGGCCGAGCCCCGTGCCCACCACCGCCACGCAGGTGATCGCGGCCGTCATCGCGCCGAGGCGGTCACGATCGGAGGGATGAGCGGAGACGGCGAGCATGACCTTCGAACGACGCGCGAGGGTTGAGGGGCGCTCGGCCTGAACCGGCTTCACCCCGCCCCGCAACCCGGCGCGGTCAGGCGGCGTGCCGATCCGCACCCGCGCCGAAATGGCCGATGTAGCGCGCGGCGATGCCTGAGACCGGCAGCACCACGAGCACGTCGGTGGTGCCGAACTGGCGGTCCACCACCGCGCCGTCGCCGAAGGTCGCCCCGACCCGGAGATAGCCCTTCACCAGCGGCGGCAGCGCCATCAGCGCGGCCTTCGGATCGACCGCCTCCTTCGCCAGCCGATCCATCGCGACGTAGCGCTCCGGTAGGGCGCGGGCCCGCCACGCCTCAGGGGCGCGGGCATGGTGGTGGAGGAAGCTCAAGGGCAGCGCGAGACGCTCCGGATCGGTGCCCTCCAGGCTGGCGCAGCCGAGCATCGCGTCGATGCGGTGGTGCTGCACATAGGCCCAGATGCCGTGCCACAGGAGTTCGACGGTTCGCTTGGTGCGGTAGGGCTTCAGCACGCAGGAGCGGCCGAGTTCGAGGAAGCGCTTGCCCGGATGGCGCTCCAGCAGCGGCGCGAGGTCGTACTCGCCCGAGGAGTAGAAGCCGAGATGCGCCTCCGCCCGGTCCTGGCGCAGCAGCCGGTAGGTGCCGACCACCTTCGGCCGGGCTTTGCGGAAGGGCTTGGCGTCGGTCGCCGCGTGGTCGATGACGAGGAGGTGGTCGCAGATTGCGTCGTAGGCATCGACATCGCGGCGCTTGAGCGCGGCCATGCCGGTCGGCACCGCCGACATCTCCTCGTAGAACACGCGGTAGCGCAGGCGCTGCGCCCGGCGGATCTCGGACTTGGTGGTGGCGAGCCGCACTTCGAGCGCACCGATCCGGCCGAGGCTGGCGTCGAGCCCCGGTTCGAGCAGCGGGCGCTTGGCCCGGTTCTTCAGCAGGATCGGCGCACCGCCGGGCAGGGCGAGGTCGCCGCCCTCGAAGGTCTGGCGGAAGCGGGCGAAGGGCGCCTGAACCTTGGTCTCCCAGCCGGCCTTCCACGCGGCCGTGGCCTCGCGCGGGGAAAAATTCGGCAGCATGATCGACACGATCCCGTCGCGGGAGGCCGCGCGATGCGTCCTCTTGCGCGGCGACAACATCACGAAGGCCGCACGCTTTTATGACGGAGATCTTCGTGCCTTGACAGAGACTTGCGCGAAGCCTTTGCCAGGCTTCGCGCGAAGTGCCCATGGTAGCCAGCGAATGAAAACCGGCTAACGATCACAGGAGTTTAGGGCAGGATCCTGCCGTCTCAGACGAACTGGTTCAGGCCCGGGATCGAGCCGACGATCGGACCCATGACGTCTTCACCGGCCTTCTCGCGGCCGTAGGCGAAGAGTTCCTGGCCGAGCGGCTGCATCTGGTTCATCGGCACGCCGGCCGAGATCAGCTTCTGGCCAAGCGCCATCACGCCGCCGCCCATCATGCCGCCGAGCATGCCCATCAGCCCGCCGCCGCCCTCGCCGGCATTGGCCTCGGCGATCGCCGTCTCGGAGCCCGGAAGCGCGGCCATCAACTGGCCCACTTCGGTGGCCGGCCCTTCCTTCTGCAGGAAGGCGAGGATGTGTCCGATCGCGGTCTTGGCGGTCCCCGCGTCGAGCCCGGTCCGGTTGGTCACACGGGCAATCAATTCTTCCATGAAACGCTTCCTCCTTAGCAGATGCGTGTCTGTCCGATGCGGCGACGGCGAAATCAAGGGTTGCCAACGTCCCGGCCCTGGATCGGGCGGGCGGGGCGCCATACCCTGTCCGTCACGACACCTGCACAACGGCGACGGATCGGACGAGGACGGCATGACAGCGGGCGAGGGGACGATTCTGGTCGGCCGGAGCACGGGGCCGCGACCGAAGCCCGAGGTGCTGAGCCTGCGGCTGGCCAACCGCCACGGCCTCGTGGCGGGCGCCACCGGCACCGGCAAGACCGTGACGCTGCAGGTGCTGGCGGAGGGCTTTTCCAACGCGGGCGTCCCGGTCTTCGCCGCCGACATCAAGGGCGATCTTTCCGGATTGGCGGCCGCGGGCGAGGCCAAGCCGCATTTCGTCAAGCGGGCGGAAGAACTCGGGATCTCTTACGAGCCCGACCGCTTCCCGACGGTGTTCTGGGACGTGTTCGGCGAGCAGGGCCACCCGATCCGCTGCACCGTCACCGAGATGGGTCCGCTCCTGCTCGCCCGCCTGCTCGAACTCAACGACATCCAAGAGGGTGTGCTCAACATTGCCTTCCGCGTCGCCGACGAGAACCAGTGGCCGCTGATCGACCTGAAGGATCTGCGCGCGCTCCTCACCTTCCTGTCGGAGAACGCCAAGGAGCTGTCGGCCACCTACGGCAACGTCTCGAGCGCCTCGATCGGCGCGATCCAGCGGGCGCTGCTCGTGCTGGAGAACCAGGGCGCCGACCAATTCCTCGGCGAGCCGGCGCTGAACCTCGAAGACTTCATGCGGACCGACCGGGAGGGCCGAGGCTTCGTCAACATCCTGGCCGCCGACAAGCTGATGCAGCGGCCGCGCCTCTACGCCTCGTTCCTGCTGTGGATGCTCTCCGAGCTGTTCGAGCAGCTTCCCGAGGTCGGCGACCTCGACAAGCCCAAGCTCGTGTTCTTTTTCGACGAGGCGCACCTGCTGTTCAACGACGCGCCGAAGGCCCTTCTCGACGCGGTGGAGCAGGTGGTGCGCCTGATTCGCTCGAAGGGCGTCGGCGTCTACTTCGTGACGCAGAACCCGCTCGACGTGCCGGAGACGGTGCTCGGCCAGCTCGGCAACCGGGTGCAGCACGCGCTGCGCGCTTTCACCCCGCGCGACCAGCGCGCCGTGCGCGCCGCCGCCGAGACCTTCCGCCAGAACCCCGGCTTCGATGTCGGCAAGGCGATCACCGAACTCGCCGTCGGCGAGGCGCTGGTGAGTTTTCTGGAAGCCAAGGGCACGCCCTCGGTCGTGGAACGGGCGCTGATCGCCCCGCCGCAGGGGCGGGTGGGGCCGCTGACGCCGGCCGAGCGCGCCGCGATCATCGGGCAGAGTCCCCTGCGCGGAAAATACGACGAGGCGATCGACAACGAGAGCGCCTACGAGATGCTGGCCCAGCGCAAGCACCTCGATTCCGCCCCGGCGGAGGCCGCGGGCCAGAGCGAAGGCGGCCTCTCGGGCATGCTCGGCGGCTGGCTCGGTGGGATCTTCGGCAGCGGCGAGGAAGCGGCATTGAAGGGCAAAGGGGCTGGCAAGGGAACCGGCCGCACCCGCCGCCCGCCGCCGAGTCTGGCCGAGCAGGTCATCGGCAACGCCGCCCGCTCCATGGCGCGCAAGGTCGGCACGGAGGTGGGCGACGCGATCCTGCGGAATGTGCTGGGCGGGCTGACGAAGCGGTAGGCCGGTCTTCGTCTTGCCTTGACAGAAGCCCCGCTCCCGACTATCCGGCCGGCACCGCGCGGCTTCCTCGACGAAGTCCGCGCGTTTCGCGTTCGTGCGCTCACGGCCTAGCCTGATCTGCGCGGATGACCTGAACAAGAAGACGGCCCAGGCCCTCACGGCGCCGGAGGCCGGCACAGAACACGAGAGACAACGATGTTCGCAGTCATCAAGACAGGCGGCAAGCAATATCGCGTTGCCGCCAACGACGTCATCACCGTGGCCACCCTCGAGGGTGAGGCCGGCGCCGCCGTCACCTTCGGCGACGTGCTGCTGTTCACCGATGGCGATGCCACCCAGGTCGGCACCCCGCTCCTGTCGGGTATCGGCGTCACCGGCGAGATCGTCCAGCACGGCCGCACGCGGAAGGTCATCGCCTTCAAGAAGCGCCGTCGCCAGAACTCGCGCCGCCGCCGCGGTCACCGTCAGGACTTCACGGTCGTGCGCATCACCGAGATCAGCGCCGGCGGCAAGACCTCGAAGGCCGAGCCGCGCAAGACCCGGAAGGCCGAGCCGGCCGCCGAGTCCGCCCCGGCCGCCGCTGAGTAATCAGCCGCCCGTCCGAACGCAGATCCAGCAGAATTCCGGAGCAATCCCATGGCACACAAAAAAGCAGGCGGCTCGTCCCGCAACGGCCGCGACTCCGCCGGCCGGCGCCTCGGCGTCAAGAAGTTCGGCTCCGAGGCCGTGATTCCGGGCAACATCATCGTGCGCCAGCGCGGCACGAAGTGGCACCCCGGCACGAATGTCGGCATGGGCAAGGACCACACCCTGTTCGCCCTCGTCCCGGGCAAGGTGCAGTTCGAGACCCGGCGCGGCCGCGATTTCGTAACCGTAGTGCCGCTGGCCCAGGCCGCGGAGTAACGGCGGACGCTTGTCGCTGACGACGAAGCGAGCGTCCCGCCGGTGTCCCACACCGAACCGGCGGACGATCGCTGAAGGCTTCACGCGAAGCTTCGAGCGGATCGGAACACGGGGGAGGATGGGGCACCATCCTCCCCTTCGTCGTCCCGGACGGCGCCTTCGCGCGCCCTCGCATGACCGGCTCACGATGTTCCCCGATCTCACCCGCGACGACGTTTTCCGCATCGAGACGCGCCGGCTCTGGCTGCGCTGGCCCACGGCCCGCGACGCCGAGGCCGTCTCGCGATTCGCCGGCGATCCGGCCGTGGCCGAGATGACCGCGCGGATTTCGAGCCCGCTTCCGCTGCCCGAGGCCGAAAGCTTCGTGATCCAGGCGCGGGCGATGAACACGGCCGGGGAGGGGCTGATCATGGCCCTGTGCCGGCGGGCGGCGCCCGCGAACCTGATCGGTGTCGTCTCGGTCGAGAACCGGCCCGACGCGTCCGAACCGCATCTCGGCTACTGGCTCGGGCGCCCGTTCTGGGGCGAAGGGCTGATGACCGAGGCGGCCGAGGCGCTGGTGGACGCCACCTTCGCCTATGCCGGGGAGCGAGCGCTCGCCTCGTCGGCGATGATCGGCAATCCTGGCTCGCGGCGCGTGCTGGAGAAGTGCGGGTTCCGCCTCACCGGCGAATCCGCACCGGTCTTCGAGGCGCGGGGCGGTGCCGTGCCGAGCCACAACTTCCGGCTCGATCGGGCCGAATGGCTCGACCGGCGCGGGACGGCCGCGGGAGGCCGCCTGGCATGAGGACACGGACGGTCGCCGGCCTCGGGGCCGGCCTCACCGCGATCGCCCTCGGCAGCCTGATCTTCGCGATCACCCGCGAGGTGCCGCCGCCGCCGATCGAAGCCGCGGCGGCGCCGGCCCCGAGACCTCGGGGCGAGACCCGGCTCTACTGTGAGTTCTACAATTTCGCCGGCCGCACCCCGAAGGTCGGGTTCTACTTCGCCAGCCCTGCGGGTGGCGGAACCGCGTACGGGCAACTGTTCCAGCGGGAGGCGGACGGGTCTCAGACCCTGTTCGACGAACGGCCGACCTGGACCTATGCTCGCGACGGGGAGGCGCCGACCCTGCGCTCGCCCGACGGCGCGATCCAGATCAACCTCTACGGCGATGGCGGCGCCAACGGCCGCCAGCCGGATGCCGGCGGATGGTTCGAGGCGGGCCTGCGCAGCATCCAGTACCTCAATCTCGACGGCCAGTGCCGTCGCACAGAAAGCTGACCGGCCCTCCCGGTCCAGAATCCAAGGCGAAGCACCGTGAAATTCCTCGATGAAGCCAAGGTCTACGTCCGCTCCGGCGACGGCGGTCCCGGCTGCGTCTCGTTCCGGCGGGAAAAGTTCATCGAGTTCGGCGGGCCGAACGGCGGCGACGGCGGACGGGGCGGCGATGTCTGGATCGAATGCGTGCAGGGTCTCAACACCCTGATCGACTACCGCTACCGGCAGCACTTCAAGGCGAAGAAGGGCGAGCACGGCATGGGCTCGAACTGCCACGGCGCCAAGGGCGACGACGCCGTGCTTCAGGTGCCGGCGGGCACGCAGGTCTTCGCCGAGGACGGCGAGACGCTGATTGCCGACATGACCGAGGTCGGCCAGCGGGTGCGGCTCGCCAAGGGTGGCAATGGCGGCTTCGGCAACGCCTACTTCACCACCTCTACGAACCGTGCGCCGCGCCACGCCAATCCCGGCCTGGAAGGCCAGGAGATGTGGCTGATCCTGCGCCTCAAGCTCATCGCCGATGCCGGCCTCGTCGGCCTGCCGAATGCGGGCAAATCGACCTTCCTGGCGACCGTCACCGCCGCCAAGCCGAAGATTGCCGACTATCCCTTCACCACCCTCCATCCGGGTCTCGGCGTGGTGCGCTCGGACGAGCGCGAGTTCGTGCTCGCCGACATCCCCGGCCTGATCGAGGGCGCGCATGAGGGCGTTGGCCTCGGCGACCGCTTCCTCGCCCATGTCGAGCGCTGCCGGGTTCTGCTCCACCTCGTGGAGGGCACGAGCGAGCATGCCGGCAAGGCCTACAAGCTGGTGCGGCGCGAGTTGGAGGCCTACGGCGAGGGCTTGTCCGACAAGCCCGAGATCGTCGCCCTCTCGAAGGCGGACGCGCTCGATGCCGACACCCTCAAGCAGCAGCTCGCCCGGCTGAAGCGGGCGGCGGGCGGCAAGCCGCTGGTGCTCTCGGCCGCGTCGGGGCAGGGGGTACAGGAGGCTTTGCGCGCGATCCAGGCCCAGCTCGATACGCAGGGCGCAGAGGAAGCGGAGGCGCAACCCGCCGAGCCCTGGCAACCGTGAGCGCAGCGGCGCTACGCCTCAGTCCAGACCGGCGACGGGATTTGCTGGTTTGCCCTACATCGGATGCATGCGCAGCACCCTCGCCCTCCTCCTCGCCCTCGCCGCCTCCCCCGCCATGGCGGAGGATTCCTGCAGCGATCTGATCGACCGGGTGCAACGGGCCACGAGCGCGACGGTCGCCGAGCGGAGCGCCGACTTCGCCCGGTTCGAGGCCGGGCCGCAGACATCGCTGACGCTCTCCTGCGCGGGCGCCAACGCGTCCTCCGTCGGCGCGCAGTACAAGGGCGAGACCCCGCCTGAGGCCTACGACACCCTGTTCGTACAGGCGGGCCATGCCATCACGGGGATCGCACCGGATCGGCTGCGGGACGCCACTCGGCAGGCCCGCGCGAGCGCGCAGGACAAGCGCCACAGCACGGTCGAGGTGGACGGCGCCCGCGTCACCTGCGCCGTCATGCGCAAGGAGCAGGGTCCGCTCACCCTCTGCGCCGTGATCCAGCGCCCTGGCGCCTGAGCTGCCAGACGTTGAAGCGGGGCGCTGCCCCGCGCCCCGCCAAAGGGATGATCCCTTTGGGATCTCATGATCTCAACCTGGTCCGGACCCGTGCGGCACGGGCGAGACCTGATCCTCGCCGTCCAGGGTCCGGGCTACGGCGCGGGCGACGTTGACGAGAGCGGTCACCATTGGTGTCGCCGGGTCGCGGCGCGGGGCGACGAGGCCGATGGCGTGGCGCAGATCCGGCTCCACGATCGGGATCGCCCGCAGGCCCTCGGTCGGCCCCAGCGCGTCGGCAAGGATGGCCGGCATCACGCTCGCCCACTGCAGGGTGCGCACATGGGTCATCAGCACGACCATGGAATTGGACTCGAGCGTCGGCGCCGCCTCGCCGCCCGCGGCCCGTATCTGCTGATCGATGATGCGGCGGTTCTGCATGTTGGGGGTCAGCAGGCAGAGCGGGATCTTCGCCAGTTCCGCCCAGGTGACGCTGGCCCGGTCGTCGTAGGGGCCGCCGGCCGCGGTCAGGAGCTGGTAGTGCTCGGTATAGAGCGGCACGGCGATCACGCGCCCGAGCGGCTCGTTGTCGAGATAGGTCAGACCCGCATCCGCCTCGAGGTTGTCGATCAGCGAGAAGATCTCTTCCGAGGTCGTGGACAGGACGCTGAAGCGCACGTTCGGGTAGCGTGCGCGGTAGGGCGTGGTCAGCGCGGCCACCATCGGCAGTGCCGTCGGCACCGCGGCGATCCGCAGGTGTCCCGACAGCCCCTTGCGGAGCGCCGCCACGTCGTCCTGCATGGCGCGGGCGTCGCCGACGATGCGGCGGCCCCAGGCCAGCACCCGGTCCCCCTCGGGCGTGAACCCCTGGAAGCGCGAGCCGCGCTGAACCAAGCGCACGCCGAAACGGTCCTCCAGGCTCTTCACCCCCGCCGAGAGGGTCTGCTGGGTCACGCCGCAGGTCTCTGCCGCGCGCCCGAAATGCTGTTCGCGGGCGAGCGCCAGGAGGAATTCGAGCTTGTCGATCACGGATGCGCCGCCCCGGCACCCGCTGAGAGGGCGGGCTGCCGCCGTGGTAGGCCGATTGCGGCCGGCTTCTCAAGCCGCAGGCCGCCGGCATTTACCCCGCGTCGCTGGCCCCCTCGCCCACGAGCTGCGGATTGCGGGTGGCCGGACGCACCGGGCTCTCGACCGCCGGGTCCTCGTGAAGCGCGCGGTGAACGAGCGCGTCGAGCCGCTCGCCGGCCTCCTCGGCGTAGCCTTCGAGGTCGCGGCGCATCTTCGGCGTCCAGAACGCCACGATGTGCTTGTGGATGCCCGAGACCGCTTCCTCCTCCGGGTAGGACCGGAAGAACAGGGCGATCTGGTTGGCCATCCGCACCAGTCGGTCGTTGATGGTCGTTGCGCTCATGCCCGCACTCGGCTGTGTCTGATTGGAAAGCGCGCCCTCCTGCTCCCTCATCCTGAGGGACAGGATCGGACGTCTGGGGGCGGGCCGAAACCCGCCCCGTTGGAAGACTATTCCGCCGCTTCGGCGATGCGGGTGAGCGAGAAGTCCTCCTCGTAGAACTTCGCCTGCCAGTCGGAGGGCCGGTTCGTGCGCCGCACCTGCACCGCCGTCACCTTGTATTCGGGGCAGTTGGTCGCCCAGTCCGAATAGTCGGTGGTGATGACGTTGGCGCCGGTCTTGGCGTGGTGGAACGTCGTGTAGACGATCCCCGGCTGCATCCGCTCGGTCACCTTGGCCTTCAGCGCGATGTCGCCCGAGCGGCTCTCCAGGGCGACGAGGTCGCCATCGACGATGCCGCGCATCTCCGCGTCGAAGGGGTGGATCTCCAGCACGTCTTCCTCGTGCCAGCGGGAGTTCTCGGTCCGCCGCGTCTGCGCGCCGACATTGTACTGCGAGAGGATGCGGCCCGTGGTGAGGATCAGCGGGAACTTGCCCGTGGTCCGCTCGTCGGTGGGCACGTATTCCGTGATCATGAAGCGGCCCTTGCCGCGCACGAACCGGTCGACGTGCATCATCGGCGTGCCGAGCGGCGCCTTCTCGTTGCACGGCCACTGGATCGAGCCCAGCTCCTCCAGCTTGTCGTAGGAGACGCCGGCGAAGCTCGGGGTGAGCGCCGCGATCTCGTCCATGATCTCGGACGGGTGGGTGTACTCCATCTTGTAGCCGAGCGCGTTGGCGAGCAGCACCGTGCCCTCCCAATCGCCGTAGCCGCCCATCGGGGCCATCACTTTGCGCACGCGGGAGATGCGGCGCTCGGCATTGGTGAAGGTGCCGTCCTTCTCCAGGAACGAGGCGCCCGGCAGGAAGACGTGGGCGTATTTGGCGGTCTCGTTCAGGAACAGGTCCTGGATCACGATGCACTCCATGGCCTTGAGGCCGGAGGTGACGTGATGGGTGTCGGGGTCGGACTGCGCGATGTCCTCGCCCTGGATGTACATGCCCTTGAAGCTGCCGCCGACGGCCTCGTCCAGCATGTTGGTGATGCGCAGGCCCGGCGCGTTGTCGAGCTTGGCCCCCCAGATCGCCTCGAAGCTCTCGCGGGTGGCGTCGTCCGAGACGTGGCGGTAGCCCGGCAGCTCGTGCGGGAACGAGCCCATGTCGCAGGAGCCCTGCACGTTGTTCTGGCCGCGCAGCGGGTTCACGCCCGCACCCACCATGCCGATATTGCCGGTGGCCATGGCGATGTTGGCCATGCCCATCACCATGGTCGAGCCCTGGCTGTGCTCGGTCACGCCGAGCCCGTAGTAGATCGCCGCCTTGCCGCCGGTGGCGTAGAGCCGGGCCGCGGCGCGGATCTCCTGCGGATCGACGCCGGTGATGGCCTGCGCGGCCTCCGGCGAGTTGCGCTCCTCGGCGATGAACCGGGCCCAGGACTCGAACTCGGCCAGATCGCAGCGCTCGCGGACGTAGTCCTCGGCGATCAGCCCTTCCGTGACGATGACGTGGGCGAAGGCGTTGATGAAGGCGACGTTGGAGCCAGGCTTGAGCGGCAGGTGATGGTCGGCCCGGATGTGGGGCGACTTCACGAGGTCGATTTTTCTCGGGTCGGCGACGATGAGGCGGGCGCCTTCACGCAGCCGCTTCTTCATCCGCGAGCCGAAGACGGGGTGACCGTCGGTCGGGTTGGCGCCGATGACGAGGATCACGTCGGATTCCTCGACCGACTTGAAGTCCTGCGTGCCGGCGGAGGTGCCGAGCGTGGACATCAGGCCGTAGCCGGTCGGCGAGTGGCAGACGCGGGCGCAGGTATCGACGTTGTTGTTGCCGAAGGCGGCGCGCACCAGCTTCTGGACGAGGTAGGCTTCCTCGTTGGTGCAGCGCGACGAGGTGATGCCGCCGACCGAGTCGCGGCCATACGTCGCCTGGATGCGCTTGAACTCGGAGGCGGCGTGGTTGATCGCCTCCTCCCACGACACCTCGCGCCACGGATCCGTGATCTTCTCACGGATCATCGGCTTGGTGATGCGGTCCTTGTGGGTGGCGTAGCCGTAGGCGAAGCGGCCCTTGACGCAGCTATGGCCCTCGTTGGCCTTGCCGCCCTTGTAGGGCACCATGCGGACAACCTTGTCGCCCTGCATCTCGGCCTTGAAGGCGCAGCCGACGCCGCAATAGGCGCAGGTCGTGACCTCGGAATGGTCCGGCTGGCCGTATTGGTGGATCGTCTTCTCCTGCAGCGTCGCGGTCGGGCAGGCCTGCACGCAGGCGCCGCAGGACACGCATTCGGACTGCATGAAGTTGGTCGGGCCCGCCGCCACGCGGCTGTCGAAGCCGCGGCCCTCGATGGTCAGCGCGAAGGTGCCCTGCGTCTCCTCGCAGGCGCGGACGCAGCGGTTGCAGACGATGCACTTCGACGGATCGTAGGTGAAGTAGGGGTTCGACTCGTCCTTGGGCAGGTAGCGGTCGGAGGCCGGCTTGACGTGGTTGTCGCCGTCATAGCCGTAGCGCACCTCGCGCAGGCCGACCTGACCTGCAGTATCTTGCAGCTCGCAATCGCCGTTGGCGGCGCAGGTCAGGCAGTCGAGCGGGTGGTCGGAGATGTAGAGCTCCATCACGCCCTTGCGCAGCCGATGCAGCTTGTCGGTTTGCGTGTGCACGACCATGCCATTCTCGGCCGGGGTGGTGCAGGAGGCGGGCGCGCCGCGGCGGCCGTCGATCTCCACGAGGCACATCCGGCAGGAGCCGAACGGCTCGAGCGAATCCGTAGCGCAGAGCTTCGGGATCTTGGTGCCCATATGCATCGCGGCGGCCATGACCGAGGTGCCCGCGGGCACGGTCACGCTCTCGCCGTCGATGGTCAGCGTCACCGTCTGCTCATTGAGCCGGATCGGCGTGCCGTAGTCGATTTCCTTGATGAGGGTCATGCGACGGCCTCCTCACTCGGCCGCGACGGGCAGATCGCCCGCGCGCCGAAAATCCTCGGGGAAGTTGGTGATCGCGCTCATCACGGGCATGGGCGTCAGGCCGCCCATGGCGCAGAGCGAGCCGTCGGTCATGATCTCGCAGAGATCTTCGACGAGCTTGAGATTGGCCTCCGGGCGGATGCCGGA
Organism: Methylorubrum sp. GM97; assembly: GCF_024347855.1. Lineage (NCBI taxonomy): Bacteria > Pseudomonadati > Pseudomonadota > Alphaproteobacteria > Hyphomicrobiales > Methylobacteriaceae > Methylorubrum > Methylorubrum sp. GM97. The sequence continues at coordinate 4,906,261 of NZ_AP025942.1, read as the reverse complement.
GATGACCTTGTCCATGGTCTCGACGCCGCGGGTGGCGCCGACCCGGCAGGGGGTGCACTTGCCGCAGGATTCGGTGGCGCAGAACTCGAAGGCGAAGCGAGCCTGCTTGGCCATGTCCACGGTGTCGTCGAACACGACGATGCCGCCATGGCCGACGAGGCCCTTCTTGGCCGCCATCGCCTCGTAATCCAGCGGCGTGTCGAGCAAGTCGTCGGGGAAGTAGGCCCCGAGCGGGCCGCCGACCTGCACCGCGCGGACCGGCCGGCCCGAGGCCGTGCCGCCGCCGAAATCCTCGATCACCTGCCGGATGGTGATGCCGAAGGCGTACTCGATCAGGCCGCCCTGCCGGATGTTGCCGGCGAGTTGGATCGGCAGGGTGCCGAGCGAGCGGCCCATGCCGTACTCGGCGTAAGACTTGGCGCCGTGCTCCAGGATGTACGGCACGGCCGTGAAGGTCATGACGTTGTTGACCAGCGTCGGCTTGCCGAGAAAGCCCTTCAGCGCCGGGATCGGCGGCTTGGCCCGGACGATGCCGCGCTTGCCCTCAAGGCTCTCCAGCAGCGAGGTTTCCTCGCCGCAGATATAGGCGCCGGCGCCCAGCCGCACTTCCAGGTGGAAGCTCTTGCCGGAGCCCAGAATGTTGTCGCCGAGGACGCCGGCCCGCACGCCGTTGGCGATGGCGTCGCGCAGGGTCTTGAAGCTCTGCGGGTACTCCGAGCGGCAGTAGATGTAGCCGCGAGTGGCGCCGGTCGCGACGGCGGCGATGGTCATGCCCTCGATCAGGTTGAAGGGGTCACCCTCCATCATGATCCGGTCGGCGAAGGTGCCGGAATCGCCCTCGTCGGCGTTGCAGACCACGTATTTCTGGTCCGACTGGGCCAGCATCACCGTGTTCCACTTGATGCCGGCCGGGAAGCCGGCACCGCCGCGCCCGCGCAGTCCCGAATCGCGCACCTGGGCGACGATGCCCTTGGCGTCGAGCTTCAGCGCGGCCTCCAAACCACGGTAGCCGCCATGGGCCCGGTAATCCTCGACCGAGACCGGATCGACCACGCCGCAGCGGTGGAAAGTGAGCCGGTGCTGCTTGGCCAGGAACGGAATTTCTTCCGGCTTGCCGAGGCGGAGCGCGTGTTCGCCCCCCTCGGTGAGCCCGGCATCGAGCAGGCCCTCGACATCGGCCGGGGTCACCGGACCGTAGGCGATGCGGCCCTCAGGGGTCGCGACCTCGACCATCGGCTCGAGCCAGAGCAGGCCGCGGGTGCCGGTGCGGACGATGCGCACGTCGAGACCGCGCCGCTCGGCACCGGCGAAGATCGCCCGGGCGACGCGGTTGGCACCGAGCCCGAGGGCGACGGCGTCCTGCGGGACGTAAACGGTGATGCTCACGCGCGGGCCTCCTTGAGGGCGGCGTCGAGGGATTCGGCGGAGAGGCGAGCGAGCGGCTCGTCATCGACCAGGGCGGCGGGCGCGTTGGCGCAGAGGCCGAGGCAGTAGACCGGCTCGACGGTCACGCCGTCGGCGCTGGTGCCGTGCCAGTCGCAGCCCATCCGCGAGAGGATCTCGCCGTGCAGCCGGTCGGAGCCCATCGCCTGGCAGGCCTCGGCCCGGCACAACTTGACATGGTGGCGCCCGGCCGGCGGCTCGCGCCGGAAGTCGTGGTAGAAGGTCAGGCAGCCATGCACTTCGGCGCGCGACAGGTTCAGCGCGTCGGCGATCATCGGCACCGCCTGCGCGTCGACGTAGCCGAACGCCTCCTGCAGAGCATGCAATATAGGGAGAGTCGCGCCCTCCAGGGATTGCAGCCCGGCGACGATTGCAGCCGCGCGGGTCGCGTTCCAAGGCTCGGGACTGACCATCGTTTCCTGCCCAACTTGGTTTTGTTCTAAGGCCGGATCCAAACAGGGCCGGCACTAAAGTTCAATCAAGCAGTCTCGTGGTTTGACAAAAATCTTCGATCAAAACGAGTCAGTTGCAGTGCATCATCCGCTCAACGGCGGTTCAAACTTTTTTTGAAGCGGCGAAAAATTTTCTTCGAGGCCATCGGGTTAGAGGCGCTCGGAACAACGTAAAGCGGTATTTCCGCGATCGTAGCGGACGTAAGATGAGGGATGCTTCGGACGCCCCGCTGCCGTCTCGGGCACGCGGTCCGTGTCTGTGCGTCGATGGGGTGTCCATCGCTTCAGCAGCACGCGGCTACGATCGCCGAGGCTCATAGCGCCGCCTGCGATGACGGCGCGGCAGGGTTTGCGGACGGAAGGCGGCGCGGTCCTGCTGTGCGCTTGAAGCGCCTCGCAGCGATGCCCGCCGAGACCGGCGGACTCCGGCCTCGGCCTATCCGACGCAATCGGTTCAGGCAGCGCCCCGGACCGCCCGGAACTGTGCGTAACGCTTCAGGAGATCGTCGATCACCCGATCTCGGCCGTAGCCGGTGACGTCGTGCGGGCGGTCGCCCTCGGAGGTCTGAACGAGGGCGCGATAATGGCGCTCATCCGACGACTTCGACGGATTCTCGGCCCAGGCGAAGCTCGGATTCCGCAATCCGCGCACGCGGATGCCGTAGCGGAAGGCGCCACGGTCCCCGTAGGGAACGATCAGATCGATGCGCTCGGCCGACCGCACGACCTCGGGCGACAAGCCGCTCTCGCGCATCTGCCCGGCCACCGCTTCGAGCGCGGGCGCGACCGTCTCGTCGAGGAAGGTCTTGAGGTCTTCCTTCCGGTAGGAGTGGGTGATCGCCGCCAGCCGCTCCTGCCAGGACAGGCCGCCCGACGGCCCGGCGGCGGCCGAGGACAGGTCGAGGCCGCCGGCACGCCCCTCCAGTTGGAGGGCCCGGAGCAGGCCGTAACAGATGAAGATCATCACGATGGAGAAGGGCAGGGCGCTGGCGATCGCCGCCGTCTGGAGCGCCTCCAGCCCGCCCGCCACGAGCAGCACGGCGGCGATGGCGCCGCTGCTGACCGCCCAGAACACCCGCTGCCAGAGCGGCGGGTTGTCGGCTGCGCCCGAGGTGATCATGTCGATCACCAGCGCTCCGGAATCCGCCGAGGTGACGAAGAAGAAGATCACGAGCAGCGTCGCCAGTCCCGAGGCGATCATGCCGAACGGCAGGTGCCCGAGCATCTCGAACAAGGCGACCGGCATGTTGTCCTTGACGATCTGCGCGAGCGGCACCGCGCCGGCGCGATCCATCTCGATGGCGGTGTTGCCGAACACGGTCATCCAGAAGAACGTGAACAGCACCGGCACCAGCAGGACGCCGGTGACGAATTCACGGATGGTGCGCCCGCGCGAGATCCGGGCGATGAACATCCCGACGAAGGGTGACCACGCGATCCACCAGCCCCAGTAGAACAGCGTCCAACTGCCGAGCCATTCATTGGGCTTGTAGGCGTAGGTCTGGAGCGTGCGCTCGACCACCGCCCCGAGATAGGCGCCGAGATTCTGAACGAAGGCCTGGAGCAGGAACACCGTCGAGCCGGTGATCAGCACGAAGGCGAGCAGCACGACGGCCAGGATGATGTTCAGTTCGGACAGGACCTTCACGCCCTTGTCGAGCCCCGAGGCGACCGAGAGCGTGGCGCAGCCGGTGATCGCGGCGATCAGGATGATCTGCACGAAGGTGTTGTTCGGAACGCCGAACAGGTGGGTGAAACCGGCATTGACCTGAAGCACGCCGAGCCCGAGCGAGGTCGCGACGCCGAAGATCGTGCCGAGCACCGCGAAGATGTCGATCGCGTGCCCGATCGGACCGTTGATCCGGTCGCCGATGAGGGGATGGAGGGCCGAGCGCACCGTCAGCGGCAGCCCGCGGCGGAACGCGAAATAGGCCAGCGCCAGTCCCACGACGATGTAGATCGCCCAGGCATGCACGCCCCAGTGGAAGAAGGTCAGCACCATCGCCCGCTGCGCAGCCTCGATGGTCTTGCCCTCGCCGACGGGGGGCGTGGCATAGTGCTGAAGCGGCTCGGCCACACCGAAGAAGATCAGGCCGATGCCCATGCCGGCGCTGAACAGCATCGCGAACCACGACAGGTAGCTGTAGTCGGGCTCGCTGTCGTCCGGCCCCAGCTTCACGTCGCCGTAGCGGCTCAGCATCAGGAAGATCGCGAAGCCGAGAAAGCCGGCGACGGCGGCGATGTAGAACCAGCCGAATTCGTGCACGATCGCGGCTTGCAGGTTGTCGAAGATCGACTTGGCCTGTGCGGGAAACAGCGCGCTGAGACCGGCGAAGGCGAGCGTCAGCCCGGCCGAGGTGAAGAAGACCGGCGGGTTGACCTGCATCCTCGGGCCGCGTCGACCGAGAGGGCTCCGGTCGTTGAGATCGTTCATGTCCGGACGGGCTTCCCTTGGTGTCTTCGAACGATCCGGTCGCGGCGGATGCAGACAGGCTCACGGCATCGGCGCGAAGGCGATCCGCTCCGATGCCGAGAAAAGGCTCATCGACATATGTTAATGGCCTCGCTTCCGTTCCCGGGACCCGTCCGGAACGGTGAAGAACCTCAGCTCTCGATGGCGGCGTAGGTCAGCACCCGCAATTCGCGGCGCAGAGGCAGGGCGGAGGAGGGGACGAGCTGGGTGAGCAGCAGCACCGCCATGTCCTCGTCCGGATCGATCCAGAACGAGGTGCTCGCCACCCCGCCCCAGGACACCTCCCCCGGCGTACCGAGGATCTGGGCGCGGGCCGGATCGAGCATCACCGAAACCCCGAGACCGAAGCCGATGCCGGCATAGGACGATTCGGCGAAGCGCGGCTGACCCATGGCGGCGAGATCGCCGGGCAGGTGGTTCATCAGCATGAGCTCGACGGTCTTGCGCCCGAGAAGCCGCACACCGTCGAGTTCGCCGAGATTCAGGATCATCCGGCAGAAGCGCAGGTAGTCGACGGCCGTGGAGACGAGCCCGCCCCCGCCCGAGGCCAGCGGCGGCGGCGCCAGGAAGCGGCTGCCGACGCTGTCGTCGTAGAGGCGCAGCTTGCCCGCGCGGTCGAAGGCGTAGTTCGCCGCAAAGCGTGCCTGCTTCTCTTCCGGCACGAAGAAGTCGGTGTCGTCCATGCCGAGCGGGTGCAGGATGCGCGCACGCATGAACTCGGCGAAGTCGGTCCCCGACACCACCGCCACGAGATGGCCGAGCACGTCGGTGGCGACCGAGTAGTTCCACTCCGCCCCCGGCTGGGCCAGCAGCGGCTGCCCCGCGAGCTTGGCCACGAGGTCGGCGAGCGGCAGGGTCGAGGTCTGGAAGTCGATCTCGTTCTGGCGGTAGAGCGCGTCGACGAGCGTCGCCTCCATGAAGCCGTAGGTCAGGCCGCTGGTATGCGTGAGGAGGTCGCGGATCGTGATGGCGCGAAGCGCCGGCTCGGTCTCGAGCTTCGCCCGGTTGCCGCCGGTCATTACTCGCATCTCAGCGAATTCGGGCAGGAAGCGCGCCACCGGATCATCGAGCTGGAAGCGGCCCTCCTCGTAGAGCATCAGCACCGCGAGCGAGGTCAGCGGCTTCGTCATCGAGTAGATGCGGGTGATGGTGTCGGCGGCGAACGGCCTGTCCCGCGCGAGGTCGGCATGGCCGTGGGCGCGGAAGAAGGCGGTCTGGCCACCCCGCAGCACGCTCACCGAGAGACCGGCCAGGCGCCCGCTCTCGACGTAGCCCCGCATCCAGGCATCGATCCGTTCGAGGCGGTCGGGACAGAGGCCGACGTCTCGGGGATCGGTCTCAACCTGCATGCGCGGCTCCTCGCGTTCGTGTCCAAGGCCCGTGTAGCGGCCTCGCACGGAGGGGCGCCAGCCCCTGGGCGGTCGGTCGAAGCCGCAAGAGCGGCTTGCGGCGCGACCTTTTCGAGGCGTGAGCCTCGGAAAGCGTCGAGCGGAGAGGAAGCCCAAGGAACCGAGGCTGATCCGCGGAGGCGGGCGCCGACGACTGAGGCCAGGAAAAAATCAGGGTGATCGCTTTCAAGCGATGGCCCTGGGCGCCAGCCCGAAAACCGTCACCAGCCCATCGTGCCGGGCCCGCCCTTGAACGGGCCGACGAGCCCCGGCGTGATCCAGCCGCCATAGAAGCCGCCAGGCTGCGGCTCGGCCCGTACGTCGCCGACGAGGCAGGCATCCATCGGCCCGGCATAGAAGGCGACGTAGCCGGCGATGGGCCGGAAGCCCGGCGTCGGATCGGGATAGGCCCAGGCCGCCCCCGGCGCCCGTTCTGCGCCGCCCGTCACGTCGAACAGCACGGCCCTGCCTTTCCACTCGCAGATTCCGGCCCGGCGCGGAGGTCCGAGCACCCCCTCCGCGATATCCTGGGGCGGGACGTAGTAGGTCGGCGGGTGGCTCGTCTCCAGCACCCGGAAGCCGGCCGTGGTCGCGGCGATGGGCCGGCCGCCGAGGATGACGGTCAGCCGCTCTGGCACCGGCTCCAGCCGGGGCGGGCGGGGATAGTCCCAGACGCTTTCCTGGCCCGGGCCGGGGCGGACGGGGATGGGCCGCACGGGCGCCTCCGTTGGTGTCGCATCAGCGGTTTGTCGCAACCGCCCCTCATGCTAGCGCATGGGCAGCCCGAGAGAAGGACGACGCCGTGAGCGAGACCGCAGACTACGCCCTGTTCCTCGATTTCGACGGCACCCTGGTCGAGATCGCCCCGCGCCCCGACGCGGTGCAGGTCGATCCCACCCTCGTGCCCGCGCTGGAGCGGTTGCGCGAACGGCTCGGGGGCGCGCTCGCCGTCGTCACCGGACGGCCGGTCGCGGTAATCGACGATTTCCTGAGCCCCGCCCAATTCGACGTGGCCGGGCTGCACGGCGTCGAGCGCCGGGTGGACGGCCATCTGAGCGGCGGACGGCCGGAGGATCATCCGGACCTGCGCGCGGGCGTCGAGCGGCTGCACGCGGAGACGGCCCGCTACGAATCCGTACTGATCGAGGACAAGGGCGCCTCGGTCGCCGTGCATTGGCGGCTCGCCACGCCGGGCGACGCGCAGGCGGCCGAAACCATCGTGAAAGCGGTGGCGGCCGATCTCGGCTCCGCCTACCGGCTCCAACTCGGCAAGGCGGTCGGCGAGATCGTGCCGGCCGACGCCACCAAGGGCCACGCGATCCGCGCCTTTCTGGAAGCGGCCCCCTATGCCGGCCGGCGCGCGATCTTCCTCGGCGACGACCGCACCGACGAGATCGCCTTCGCCTCCGTCAACGAGGATGGCGGCATCAGCGTGCGCATCGGCGACGGTGAGACCGTGGCCGGCCGCCGCATCGCCACACCCGCGGATGTGCGCGCGCTGATCACCGCCTGGGCCGAGGGCGCGCCGATCGACCCGGACACGCTGCCCGCCGCCTGACATCGTTCACCGCTTCGTTCACCGCTTGCCGAACGGCCGACGCACCCTCTGTTAAGGTCGCGGCAAAGCACCACGAGAGGCCAGAGGCGGATGTTCGAATTCCCGGTGCTGATCGGCGATATCGGCGGGACCAATGCCCGCTTCGGCCTGATCGAAACGCGGGGGGCGCCGCCCCGCCTCCTCTCGCGCGAGGCGACGCACGGCCATCCCGATCCGAGCGCGGCGATCCGGGCCTCCCTGGCGCAGGGCGGCGGGCCCGCGCCGCGCTCGGCGATCCTGGCGATCGCGGGCCGGGTCGATGCGCCGGCGGTCCAGCTCACCAACGCGGACTGGCTGGTGGACGCCGCCGCGATCGCCCGTGATTTCGGGCTCGCGCGGGTCGCCCTCGTCAACGATTACGTGCCGGTCGCCGCGGGCGCGGCCGGCATCGCGCCCGACGACCTCACGCCGATCGGTCCAAGTCGCGGTGACGCAAGCGGGCCGCGCCTCGTGCTCGGGCCGGGCACCGGCTTCGGCGCCGCCGCCCTGATCCCTTACGAGGACCGCCTCGCCATCGTCTCGACGGAGGCCGGCCACACCGATCTCGGGCCGACCGATGCGGAGGAGTTCGAGATCTGGCCGGCGGTCGAGCGTGTCGAGGGGCGGGTCACGGTGGAGACGCTGCTCTCCGGTCCCGGTCTCGCCCGGATCTGCGCGGCGATCCGCGCGGTGCGGGCGGGCGGCGACGGTTCCTTGTGCGATCCGGCCGAGATCACGAGCAGCGGCCTCTCGGGCGAGGATCCGCATGCACACGCCGCGCTCGCGCTGTTCAGCAAGCTGCTGGGCCGGGTATGCGGGGATCTGGCGCTGACCTTCCTTGCCACCGGCGGGGTCTATATCGGCGGCGGCATCGCCCCGCGGATCGTCTCCGTCCTGCGGGAGGGCGCGTTCCGCGAGGCTTTCGAGCGCAAGGCGCCCTTCGCCGAGCAGATGCGCACCATCCCCACCAGCGTCATCACCGTGAAGGATCCCGCCTTCAGCGGCCTCGCGGCACTGGCGAGTGAAAGCGAGCGCTTCGTCTATCACGGGCATGCCTGGACACCGCAGACGTAAGGCGCGGCAGGACCTCAGGCGATGCGCCGCGCCCCGTCAAAGCCGAGATAGCCGGCGAAGGCCTCCGCCGGCATCGGCCGGCCGAACAGGTAGCCCTGGAGGTGGCGGCAGCCGAGATGGCTGAGCCAGAGGGCTTGGCCTGGATCTTCCACCCCCTCCGCCACCAATCGCAGGTCGAGGGCGCGGGCGATCTGGACGATCGCGCCGAGGATGCAGCGGGCCTCGTGCTCCTGCGCCACGTCCACGGTGAGCAGCCGGTCGAGCTTCAGCGTCTGGATCGGCAGCCGGCGAAGATAGGCGATGTTGGAGTAGCCGACCCCGAAATCGTCGAGCGCGATCCGCACGCCATGGGCGGCGAGCCGCTCCAACTGCACCCGTGCGCGATCGAGATCGTTCAGCAGCACCTCCTCGGTGATCTCGACGGTCAGCGCCTCGGGCGGGAAGTCGAGTTCGGCGAGGAGCGCGATGACGTCGTCGGCGACCGAGCCGAGCTTGAACTGACTCGGCGAGAGGTTCACCGACAGGGTGCGGATCGCCCCTGCCCGGACCCAGCCCCGCGCCGGCGGGCAGGCGCGGCGCATCATCCCCGCGAACAGGTCGCGCATCATTCCGCGCTCTTCGGCGAGACCGAGGAAGGCAGCCGGGGCGAGGAAGCCGAGCTGCGGATGAACCCATCGCGCCAGCGCCTCGGCCCCGACGGGACAGCGGGTGACCCCGTCGACGATCGGCTGGAACCATGGCTCAATCGCGCCGGAGCGGATTGCCGCGCCGAGATCGGCCCCCAGGGCCTGCCGCTCCTCGATCTCCCGGCCCATGCGCGGGTCGAACCGGGTCCAAGCGGCGCGGGCCGCCTTCGAGCGGTAGAGGGCGATGTCGGCGAAGCGCTGAAGGTCGCTGCCCGTCGCGGCATCGTCGGGGAAGACGGCGATGCCGAGCGAGGCGGACGCCTCCAGCATCCGCCCGCGATAGGCGACCGGCCGGCGGATGTCCGCCACCACGGCCTCGCCGAGACGGGCAAGATCGCTGCGAGGGCCGAGCGGAACGATAGCCGCGAATTCGTCGCCGCCCAGGCGCGCCGCCACCGCCCCTTGGCCGATGGTTCCGCTCAGGCGGCGGGCGACATGCTGGAGGAACACGTCTCCGGCCTCGTGGCCCAGGCTGTCGTTGATCTCCTTGAAACGGTCGAGGTCGAGCAGGAGCAGGGCGAAGCGCTCGCTGCCCGTCCCGCGGCCCGCCCGGCCGACGGCGGCGCCGAGGACGCGGGCGAAGCGGGTGCGGTTGGCCAGGCCGGTGAGCTGGTCGCGCTCGGCCAGCGCCACGGCGCGCTCGCGCGCCAGGGCCAGTTCGCGCGTGCGTTCGTCCACCCGCAGTTCCAGATCCGCGGCGAAGCGGGAGAGTTGCTGGTTGAGGGCGTAGAGCTCGCGGGACTTGGCTTCGAGGAGGGACTCGGCCTCGGCGCGGGCGCTCCGCTCGCGGGCGACGCGCCGCTCCAGGCGCCGGATGCGCTCGTCGCGTTCCGGGCTTGCCGTGACCGTCGGGCCTTCGTCCGGTTCCGGCATCACGGCGTCAGGCCGCGTGCTTGATGGAGAAGCGCACGAAGGGGCCGGCCGGGTGCTCGACCCTCAGCTTGGCGATGGCGACGGGCTGCCGGAAGTGGTCGGCCGCGCCGTGGATCATGCCCTCGGCCAGCGCTTCAAGGGGCCGGCAGCTCTCGTAATCGAGATCGATCGCATCCGAGCCGTAGCGGGTGAGGCGGAACACCGGCAGTTCGGCGTCGGGGTACAGCTTGTGGACCTCGCGGTGGATGTAGGCGTCGACGCTTTCGAGGAAGTCGAACAGCGATGTCTGCACCGTGAAGAACTCGGGATAGCGCACCGCGAACCGTCGGCAGAGATGGCGGCCGAACAGCGTCAGCAGGTCAGGCACGGGCTTGCCCGTGCGGCGCGACAGGGCGGTCACCAGGGCCTGCATCTCGGTATACGGATAGGTCCCGACCGCCGTGTAAGCCCCGCCGTTCGGGACGTCCGCGTCATCAATGATGTCGTCGGCGACGTCGGAACCGAGCGCCTCGGACACGAAGTCCAGGAACTCCGTAAAAACGACGCCCTTCATAAGAACCCACCGCGCCTGATCTATGATAAGACGCTCGCCCACAGGAATTACGATTGCATTAAATTTTATACAAAGGCCGGTTGCTGTCAGGCTGGTGTCATGGCTCTCGTAGGGCGTGCGTCGGCACGCCCGGTAGCAGCGTTGCCCGAAAGCCCCCTGGCGTCGCCCGAACGGTCTGTTAACCATGGCAGGCGCTAAGCTTCCTCGTCCCAGCCGTCTCGTCCCGAGCGGCGCGGGAGCGTGGAGCCGCCCAGAGTCCAGACCATGCGCGCCAAGCCCATCCTTCGCGCCCACCTCCTTCTCCTCGCCGGGGCGCTCGCCCTTCCGGCCGGGACGCAGGCCGCGCCGCGGGCCCACAGGGCCAAGTCGGCCCCCGCGGGCGTCGCCGTCGATTACAGCGTCAACCTCGCCGGTATCCCGATCGGCAACGCCCAGCTCACCGGCGCCTTCGACGGCGCGCGCTACCGCATGGATGTCTCGGCGGTGCTGACGGGCCTCGTCGGCGCGGTCACCGGCGGCCAAGGCTCGGCCCGCTCCTCGGGCAGCATCGCCGCGGCGCCGCTGCCGAGCGCCTTCTCGATCGCCACCCGCACCAGCAGTTCGGGCATCGCCGTGCGCATGGCGCTGGCCAACGGCAACGTCACCCAGGCCGAGGTGACCCCGCCGCTGCTCGATACCGGCGACCGGGTGCCGGTCACCGCCGCGGCCAAGCGCGGCGTGATCGATCCCGCAAGCGCGCTGATGATGCCGGCCCGCGCGCGCGCCGACCTCACCGATCCCGAGAACTGCAACCGCACGCTTCCCGTCTTCGACGGCGCCACCCGCTTCAACGTGGTCCTGAGTTACGGCGAGACCCGGCAGGTGGAAAAGCCCGGCTATAGCGGGCCGGTTCTGGTCTGCAACGCCCGCTACGTCGCCATCGCCGGCCACCGGCCCGACCGGCCGGGGGTGAAGTTCATGGAAGACAACCGCGACATGTCGGTCTGGCTCGCGCCCGTCGAGGGAACGCGGGTGCTGGTGCCGCTGCGGATCGCCGTGCGCACCACGCTCGGCACCAACATCATCGAGGCGACCCGCTGGACGCGGACCGGCACCGCAACCGCCAGCGGCGGCGAAGCCCAGCCGGGCGTCGTCGCCGATGCGAGCCTGTCGCAGCAGTAGTTCTTCGGACCAAGCGTCTCTTCGCCCCGAGAATCCCTGCCTCACCCTCATCCTGAGGTGCCCACGTCAGCGGGCCTCGAAGGATCCTCCAGATCTCGCGCGGTCCCTGGAAGATCCTTCGAGGCCGCCGCTGCGCGTCGGCACCTCAGGATGAGGGGCCGGGCGGGACCGAACGAAGATCGAAGTAGCTCCGATGCGGTTAGGAGGCTCAACCATGCGTCGGTTCGCAAATGCTTCGACCCCCAGGAACGCTCTGCGGATCGTCTGCCTCGCCCTACCGCTCCTCGTCTCCGGCGCCGCTCAGGCCGACGGCCCCCTCACGACCGGGCCGGATTGCGGCCCCGATGCGTTCTCCAGCGCCCAGGTGATCGAGCACCGCGCCCCCCGCCGCGGCCCGCTCACGGCGATGCCCGACACCCTCTGCACCGACCTCACGCCGCAGCAGCCGCAACCCCGGATCGACATCTACGCCTATCCGAGCGTCGGCGCCCCGGCTGGCGGGCAGGGCCCCGGCATCCCATATGAGGGACGGTCGCCGCGGCTCGCCCCGTACCGCTAGAGCGTCGTCCCGAAAGGTGGTTGCCGGCTTTCGGAAAAAAGATGATGCAAAAGCAAGAGCCTCGAGCACCGTCCCGGATCAGGTATCTGAGACAGTGCTCGAGCGGCCGACTTCCGATGCAGGGCCCAGCGCCCGGCTGCCCTCCGCTCCGCCGACGGCCCTCAGCGCCGTAGGGATCGCCGCCCCCGCATGACGCTCCGCACCCTTCACCGCGAGGCCCGCGCGCGCGGGGTCACGGCGGTGCTCGGCCCGACCAACACGGGCAAGACGCACATGGCCATCGAGCGGATGCTTCTGCATCCGACCGGCATGATCGGCCTTCCCCTCAGGCTCCTGGCCCGCGAGGTCTACCTGCGCGTGGTCGCCAAGGTCGGGTCCGAGAACGTCGCCCTCATCACCGGCGAAGAGAAGATCAAGCCGGACCGGCCGCGCTACTGGATCTGCACCATCGAGGCGATGCCACGCGACCTCGACGTCGCCTTCGTCGCGATCGACGAGATCCAACTCGCCGCCGACATGGACCGCGGCCACGTCTTCACCGATCGCCTGCTCTACCGGCGGGGCCGCGAGGAGACGCTGCTGATCGGCTCCTCGACCATGCTGCCGCTGGTGCAGGCGCTGATCCCCGGCGTGCAGACGACGACGCGCCCGCGTCTCTCGAGCCTGACCTTCGCGGGCGAAAAGAAGATTTCGCGGCTGCCGCACCGCACGGCGATCGTCGCCTTCTCGGCCGAGGAGGTCTACGCCATCGCCGAGTTGATCCGGCGCCAGCGCGGCGGCGCGGCGGTGGTGCTCGGCGCGCTCTCGCCCCGCACCCGCAACGCCCAGGTCGAACTCTATCAATCGGGCGACGTCGATTACCTCGTCGCCACCGACGCGGTCGGCATGGGGCTCAACCTCGATGTCGATCACGTCGCCTTCGCCGCGAACTGGAAATACGACGGCACCCGGTTCCGCAAGCTGTCCCCGGCCGAGATGGGCCAGATCGCCGGGCGCGCCGGGCGCCATATCGCCGACGGCACGTTCGGTTCGACGGGGCGTTGCCCGCCCTTCGAGCCGGAGATGGTCGAGGCGCTGGAGACGCACGACTTCGAACCCGTGCGCATGCTGCAATGGCGCAACCCGGACCTCGAATTCGCCTCGCTGGAACGGCTCCAGGCGAGCCTCGACGAGCATCCGCACGAGCAGGGCCTCACCCGCGCGCCGATGGGCGAGGACCAGCAGGCGCTTGAGATCTTGATGCGCGAGGACGACATCCGCGACATGGCCAAGGGCCCCGCGGCGGTGCGCCGCCTCTGGGACACTTGTGGCGTGCCGGACTATCGAAAGGTCCACCCGCAGACCCATGCCGACCTCGTGGCCCAGCTCTACCGCTTTCTGATGCGCGGCATGGCGGGGCGCATCCCCAACGACTGGTTCGCCCGCCATGTGGCGATGATCGACCGCACCGACGGCGACATCGACGCCCTGTCCCAGCGCATCGCGCAAGGGCGGACCTGGACCTTCGTGGCAAACAGGCCTGACTGGTTGCTCGATCCTCTGCATTGGCAGGGCGAGACGCGTCGGGTAGAGGACAGATTGTCCGACGCCCTGCACGAGCGCCTCGCGAGCCGCTTCGTCGATAGGCGCACCAGCGTCCTGATGCGGCGCTTGAGAGAGAAGACGATGCTGGAAGCCGAAATCACCTCCGGCGGTGACGTCACCGTCGAGGGTCAACATGTGGGCCGTCTTCACGGCTTCCAATTCGTGCCCGACCCGCAAGCCGAGGGCCACGAAGCCAAGACCCTGCGCTCTGCCGCCGACAAGGCGCTAGCTGGCGAGATCGAGGCGCGGGCCGACCGCTTCGCCTCGGCCGCCGACGCCTCGCTGGTGCTCTCGCATGACGGCATCATCCGCTGGACCGGCGATCCCGTCGCCAAGCTGACGCCGGGCGACAAGCTGTTCGAGCCCGGCATCCGCCTCATCGCCGACGACAGCCTGTCCGGCGCCGCGCGCGAGAAGGTCGAGACGCGGTTGGCCGCATGGCTGCGCGCGCACGTCGTGCGCCTGCTCGGGCCGCTGATGGAGATCGAGACGGCGGCCGACCTCACCGGGCTCGCCCGCGGCATCGGCTACCAGGTGGTCGAGGCGCTCGGCGTGCTGGAGCGGGCCAAGGTGGCGCATGAGATGCGCACCCTCGATCAGGATGGGCGCGCGAATCTGCGCCGTCACGGCGTGCGCTTCGGCGCCTACCATATCTTCCTGCCCGCGCTGCTGAAGCCCGCCCCGCGCACGCTCGCCGCCCAGCTCTGGGCGCTGAAAAACGGCGGCCTCGACCAGCCCGGCCTCGACGAGATCGCGCATCTGGCCAGTTCCGGCCGCACCTCGATCAAGGTCGATCAGAACATCGCCAAGGGCCTCTACCGCGCCGCCGGCTTCCGGGTCTGCGGCGAGCGGGCGGTGCGTGTCGATATCCTGGAGCGGCTCGCCGACCTGATCCGCCCGGCCATCGCCTACCGCCCCGGCACGACCCCGGGCGAGCCGCCGGCCGGCACCGCGGACGGCGACGGCTTCGTGGCCACCGTGAACATGACCTCGCTCGTCGGCTGCTCGGGCGAGGATTTCGCCTCAATCCTGAAGTCGCTGGGCTACGTCGCGCAGAACCGTCCCGGCCCGGCCATCACGGTGCCCCTGGTCGCGGCGGCACCGACCGTCCCCGCCGCGCGCACCGCCGAGGCCGCACCGCAGGAGCCGGCGGGCGAAGAGACAGCCGGCGAGGCGGCATCGGTCGAAGAGACTTCAGCCGAGGGTACGGCTCAGGCCCCGTCGCAGGACGCGACCGACGTCGGTGCCACGGCCGAGCCGAGCGACGAGGCGGCGCCTGCCGAGGCGACGTCCGAGGCCGGGAGCGAAGCCGAGACGGTCGCCGCCGAAGCCGAGCCCGCCGCGGAAGAGGCGGCCGCCGCACCGGTCGAAGCCGTTGCCCCGATCGAGGAAACGGCACCGGACGGGGCCGAGACGGCGGACGCCGCTCCCGAAGCCGCCGCGCCGATGCCGGCCGAGACCGCCGACGCCGCGCAGGCGGCTGCGGCGACCGGAGAGGTCGAGGCGGTGGACGCAGCCGATTCGGCGATTCCGGCCGATGAGCCCTCCACGGAGGCGGATGCAGCCGCCGAACCGGCCGCGCCCGAGACCGTCGAGGTCTGGCATCTGCACCGTCCGCAGCGTCACACCGGTCCGCGGCCCGGCCGCGGCCAGGGACGGCCGGAGGGGCGCCAGGACGGAAGGCAAGAGGGCAGACAGGACGGTCGCCAAGATGGTCGGCGTAACGACGGCCCGCGCCGTCCCCGCGAGGACCGTCCGGAGGGCGGACGTCCGGCCCGTGCCGACGGCAGGGGCGACAGCCGCCGGGAAGGCCAGGGCGAGGGCGGCCCTCGCCGCGAGCATCAGGGCGGCCGCAACCGCCCCGACCGCCGCGACGAGAACCGCCGCCCGAACCCCGAGCAGCGCCCGCCGCGCCGCGAGCGCCAGCCCGATCCCGATTCGCCCTTCGCGGCGCTCGCCGCGCTGAAGGCGAAGCTCGAATCGGACGGGGGCAAGCGCTGACGCGTCCGCGCGACAAGCGGTTGCCGGCTTTTCGGAGAGCTGGCGCCGTGACGGCTCCGGCAATCGTGATCGCCGGATGAGCGCGGGGCGCCAGCGCCTCGACAAATGGCTGTGGTTCGCGCGCTTTGCGCGGACCCGCTCGATGGCGGCCCGGCTGGTGAGCGACGGGCATGTCCGCGTGAACGGCACCCGTACCGACGCGCCGGCCAAGGCCATTCATTGCGGCGACGTGCTCACCGTCGCCGCCCCCCACGGCACGATGCTGGTGCGGGTGCTCGATCTCGGCGAGCGCCGCGGCGGCGCCCCGGAGGCGCAGCGGCTCTACGAGCAGGTCGGCGAGGCCGCGTCCTGACCCCTCATTCGGCGCGATCCGCCCTGCCGGCAAACCTGCCGCTTGATCATCGTCGCACAAGCCTCTAATCGGTCCGCGCCTTTACGCCCGGCTTATGGCCGGTCCCGCGGTAGGATTGCACGATGGCCAAGGAAAAGTTCTCCCGTACCAAGCCGCACTGCAACATCGGCACGATCGGGCACGTGGATCACGGCAAGACGTCGCTGACGGCGGCGATCACGAAGGTTCTGGCGGAGTCGGGCGGGGCGACCTTCACGGCCTACGACCAGATCGACAAGGCGCCGGAAGAGAAGGCGCGCGGCATCACGATCTCGACCGCCCACGTCGAGTACGAGACGACCAACCGCCACTACGCGCACGTCGACTGCCCCGGCCACGCCGACTACGTGAAGAACATGATCACCGGTGCCGCCCAGATGGACGGCGCGATCCTGGTCGTGTCCGCCGCCGATGGCCCGATGCCGCAGACTCGCGAGCACATCCTGCTCGCCCGTCAGGTCGGCGTGCCGGCGCTGGTGGTGTTCCTCAACAAGGTCGACATGGTCGATGACGAGGAGCTCCTGGAGCTGGTCGAGCTGGAGGTGCGCGAGCTCCTCTCCAAGTACGACTTCCCCGGCGACGACATCCCGATCACCAAGGGCTCGGCCCTGATGGCGCTCGAGGACAAGGAGCCCAAGATCGGCAAGGAAGCCGTCCTGGCGCTGATGGCGACGGTCGACGAGTACATCCCGCAGCCGGAGCGTCCGATCGACATGCCGTTCCTGATGCCGATCGAGGACGTGTTCTCGATCTCGGGCCGCGGCACGGTGGTGACGGGTCGCGTCGAGCGCGGCATCGTCAAGGTCGGTGAGTCGGTCGAGATCGTCGGCATCCGTCCGACGACGACGACGACGGTGACCGGCGTCGAGATGTTCCGCAAGCTGCTCGACCAGGGCCAGGCGGGCGACAACGTCGGCGTGCTGCTGCGCGGCACGAAGCGCGAGGACGTGGAGCGCGGCCAGGTCGTGTGCAAGCCGGGTTCGGTGAAGCCGCACTCGAAGTTCAAGGCCGAGGCCTACATCCTGACGAAGGAAGAGGGCGGCCGCCACACGCCGTTCTTCACCAACTACCGCCCGCAGTTCTACTTCCGCACGACGGACGTGACCGGCGTGTGCACGCTGCCTGATGGCACCGAGATGGTGATGCCGGGCGACAACGTGACCATGGACGTGGTGCTGATCGTGCCGGTGGCCATGGAAGAGAAGCTGCGCTTCGCCATCCGCGAGGGCGGTCGCACCGTCGGTGCCGGCGTCGTCGCCGCCATCAACGACTGATCTCTTTTCGGGATCGGGCGCACGGGTCTCACTCGTGCGCCCGCCTCGATTGGACGATATGAAAAGGGCCGGCGCTGCGCGCCGGCCCTTTTTTCGTGCATGCCGTGGGCTTCGGGCCGCTGGCGATGGCCACGGCGCTCTTAGAGGCCTGTTGATCGGCGGCACGGGTCATTCGAGCGTCGCGGCGACCACCGGAACGAGCCTTCTGACGGGAGAGCCCGATCTCACAGGCGGAACAGCAGGGTGATCCGCAAGAAGTGCTTCAGCGCCATCGCGATTCCCGCATCGTACCTTTCAGGTGTCGGCGGCCCCGCCCTGGGCCTCTGGGAGGGGCCAGCCGAACCCGAAGATCCCGTATCCGGCCACTCAGCTCGAGAAGGATCCGAAGCCCTCAAAATCGCTTGTGCGAGAAACGCGGTTGGCCGGCGAGCCTTGCTGACCGTGGGGGGCGTGACTTGTCGTGGTGATGGGTGCCGACTTTGCCAGTCCAGCGTTGCTCATCGCAGGAGCGGTTCTGCCGCTACGCTTCCACGTCGCAAGCATAGCCGTGCCGTTCGACTTGTTGACGTCGCGCATTGAGTTGCCTTGTTGGCGAGCGATTATTCAGGAAGTGCGCAGAGAACGCGCGCTCGATGCTCATGTTCCGGGCATGTGCGCGACCAACGCAGCGGCGGCGCGAGGGCCCGTTTTCAGGCGCGGCGGCGCGACGAAAGCTGCGATGTCCCATAGCGCGGCATCGGCTCCGCCCGGCGCCGACCGGACGGGCTTGGGCTAAAATCCGCTTGGTGCGGTGGAATGTCGGTCCCTCGCGGTCGGCCGGATCGCGCCCGGCGATGTAATCGCGCTGCCAGCCCGCGCGGACCGCGTCCGGTTTGCCCGCAGCGACGCGCGCCTGGAAGGCCAAGCGGCGACCGCGCCATTCGTCATAGGTGGCCTTCAGCTCCTAGTCGTCGTCGAAGCTTCTTATGCGTGGGCGGATCCCGTCGAACGTTTCGTACGGATCGGGTGCGACGAAGCAGAAGCATTCGCCCTTCCCGAACCGCACCGTGCCGAGCCACGTGAAGCGCCCGTTCAATCCCAGGAATCGATGCCGGCCGCGCCACACTCCTCGGACCGGTCCCGCAGTCGGTCGAAGTGAGTTGCGCCCGCGATGAGGGGACGCGCCGGCCGCAGGCGAACGGGGCGAACGCAGCGGCCGGCGCGCTCGCGGCTGGGAGCCGGGGGGCTCGACCACCGCGATTCATGATAGTCCCGGTCAACGCTCGCCCGAACTGAGGGCTCCCGACGCCACCTGCGGCCTTTCGCAACGTCTCCGACAAGGCCGCGCGCGCCCGCGCCGATCCGGTGATGTCCGTTGGAACACCGGCCGGCGCTGCCGTCTTGCCCGTTCGGTATGGGCGTTCCATCCGACGGAGGGCAGGCGCGATGCAGGACTATGGGACCTCGGCCGGGATCGGGTTCTTGGCCGGGTTGCGCACCATGTCGGCCTGCGCCGCGCTGAGTTGGGCCGCCGCAGACGGGCGGACCCGGAGCGCAGCGATCCCCGCCGGCCCCGTTGCGCGGACTGTCGCCACCACGGCGGCGTTTGCCGAGATGGCCGGGGACAAGATGCCGTTCGCGCCCGACCGGCGCATTCCTCCTTCATTCGCCGTCCGGCTCGCGATCGGCGCAGTCGGTGGTTGGATGTTCGCGGGGCGCCGCGCCTCGCCCGAGGCCGGGGCACTGGCCGGCGTCGCGGGCGCCGTCGCCGGCACGCTGCTCGGTCGCGCGGCGCGGGGCCCCGGCACGGGCGCACCCTTCGGCCTCGCGCGGGGGCTCGCCGAGGATCTGATGGCCGCCGGCCTTGCCGCGGCTCTGGTCGCCTCCGCGGAACGCCAGGATCGGGTTCGGCCGCCGTACCGTCGTCCCATCTGAACCCGAGACAGCCCGATTCACAGCCGCCGGATGGCTGGCGCACCCCAAAGCCAGCCACGGGGCGTGCGCCATCACCGGCGATGTTCGTGGAGGCCTACAGATACGGGCGCCGGCTCAAGTCCCTGTTCGGCCGGACGCTCTTTGATTTCGTCTGCCGGACATGGGCGAAACGGCACGACCGGTTCAGGCTCGATCCGGCACACTCCAGGCCGGCGCCGAACATCCAGCGCGCCTTTTCTGAGGACGCACCTTGCCCGGCCATGGCAGGGTGCTAACGGTTACGCCTGAGTGCGGAGAAAAATGTCCGGGATATAAGTCGTTGCCATTGAACGACTTAGCAGAGACTTGGCTGGGGCGCCAGGATTCGAACCTGGGAATGGCGGTACCAAAAACCGCTGCCTTACCACTTGGCGACGCCCCATCGGCTTCAAGCCGCCGGATCTCTAGACGGGCCGGGCGGGACTGGCAACTGGGTTGGAGGCCTCCGCCTCGCACCGGCGCGCGTTTGTGAGGGGATCACTTGGGCTCCTGCGATTGGCCGAGCGTGCACGGCGCCCCTGCACCGGATCGATGCGACCGCTTATTCTGAGGCTCGATGGCGGGAGCGGGACGGCAGAGGAATGGCGATGAGTGATCGGGTGGCGGTCGTGACTGGGGCGGGCTCCGGCATCGGGCGGGCGGTGGCGCTGGGATTGGCGCAGGCCGGGTGGCGGCTGGTGCTCGCCGGACGGCGGGGCGAGGCGCTGGAGCGGGTCGCGGCAGAACTGCCGGGCCCGTCGTTATGCGTGCCGACCGACGTGTCCGATCCGCGTGCCGTCGAGGCCCTGTTCGCCGCGGTGAGCGAGCGCTTCGGGCGGCTCGACCTGCTGTTCAACAATGCCGGGATCTTCACCCCCGCCGCGACGGTGGACGAGATCGCGGTCGAGGATTGGCTCGCCAGCGTCAACGTCAACCTCACGGGCACCTTCCTCTGCACCCGCGCCGCCTTCGGGATGATGCGCAAGCAGGACCCCAGGGGAGGGCGCATCATCAACAACGGCTTCGATCGCGGCCTACGCGCCACGGCCGATGTCGGCGCCCTACAGCGCCACGAAACACGCCATCACCGGCCTTACGCGCGCCACCGCGCTGGATGGGCGCCCCTTCGGCATCGCCTGCGGTCAGATCGATGTCGGCAATGCCGAGACCGAGATGACGCAAAGCTTCGGGCAGGGCGCGCGGCAGGCCGACGGTTCGATCCGGCCCGAGCCCTACATGGAGGCGACGCATGTCGCCGAGGCCGTCGTCTACATGGCCGGCCTGCCGCTCTCGGCCAACGTGCTGTTCATGACCGTGATGGCGACGAACATGCCCTTCGTCGGGCGAGGGTAGGGAAGGCGGCTTTGCGTAGGCGGCGCGGAACGCGTAGAGAGCGGAACACCGCCCGGTCCCCCTTCGAGACGAGCGGCCGACCGCCCCGCGGCGGCCGGTGCCCGCCATGCTGATGCAAACAGACGCCAAATCCGCCGATGCGAAGACCGATCCGGTCGCGCGGCGGCGCACCTTCGCCATCATCTCGCACCCGGATGCGGGCAAAACCACGCTCACGGAAAAGCTGCTGCTGTTCGGCGGCGCGATCCAGCTCGCGGGCGAGGTCAAGGCCAAGCGCAACCGCGTCTCCACCCGGTCCGACTGGATGGGCATCGAGAAGGAGCGCGGCATCTCGGTCGTCACCTCGGTGATGACCTTCGAGTACGGCGATTGCGTCTTCAACCTGCTCGACACGCCGGGCCACGAGGACTTCTCGGAGGACACCTACCGCACCCTGACGGCCGTCGACTCGGCCGTGATGGTCATCGACGCCGCCAAGGGCATCGAGGCCAGAACGCGAAAGCTGTTCGAGGTGTGCCGGCTGCGCGACATCCCGATCGTCACCTTCGTGAACAAGCTCGACCGCGAGGCGCGCGACCCGTTCGAGACGCTCGACGAGATCGAGAAGACGCTCGCCCTCGACGTGGCGCCCGTGACCTGGCCGATCGGGCTCGGGCGCAACTTCGCCGGCACCTACGAACTCGGCGGCAACCGCGTGCGCCGGCTCGACGCGGCGGACGATGCCGGCACGATCCCGGTCTCGGGCTTTGGCGACCCGCTCTTCGACACGCTGCTGACGGAGAACGGCGCGGCCGATGCGTGGCGCGAGGAGGTGGAGCTCGCCGAGGGCGGCCTCAAGACCTTCGATCTCGAAGCTTTTCGCGAGGGACACCTGACCCCGGTTTTCTTCGGTTCGGCCTTGCGCAATTTCGGCGTGCGCGACCTCATCGACGGGCTCGCCCGCTTCGCGCCGCCCCCGCGCGGCCAGGAGGCGGACAAGCGCGCCGTGCAGCCGTCCGAGCCGAAGATGACCGGCTTCGTGTTCAAGATCCAGGCGAACATGGATCCGAACCACCGCGACCGCATCGCCTTCATGCGGGTCTGTTCGGGCCAGCTCCGGCGCGGGATGAAGGCCAAGCTGGTGCGCACGGGCAAGCCGATGTCGCTCTCGGCGCCGCAATTCTTCTTCGCCCAGGACCGCGCCATCGCCGACGAGGCCTATGCCGGCGATGTGGTCGGCATCCCCAACCACGGGACGCTTCGCATCGGCGACACGCTGACCGAGGGCGAGGAGATCGTCTTCCGCGGCGTGCCGAGCTTTGCCCCCGAGATCATGCGGCGGATCAAGCTCACCGACGCGATGAAGGCCAAGAAGCTGCGGGAAGCGCTCCAACAGATGGGCGAGGAGGGCGTCGTGCAGGTCTTCATCCCGCAGGACGGCTCGCCCGCCATCGTCGGCGTGGTCGGCGCGCTGCAGCTCGACGTGCTGAAAGAGCGGCTCCAGGCGGAATACGGCCTGCCGATCGACTACGAGACGACGCGGTTCTCGGTCTGCCGCTGGATCGAGGCGGAATCGGAGGTTGAGATCGATCGGTTCGTGAACGCCCACGGCTCGGCCATGGCGAGCGACCTCGACGGCGCGCCGGTCTTCATGGCCACCACCGCCTTCTCACTCCGCTACGAGGAGGAGCGCTGGGAGAAGATCCGGTTCACGGATGTGAAGGATTACCAGAAGCGGGCGGCGTAAGCGGCGTCTCCCGACCCCGCCATCCAACTCTTTCCCCATCCTGAGATGCCGCGGAGCGGCCTCGAAGGAGGGCTCCGGACGTCGCGCGATCCCTGGAGCCCTCTTATCGAGGGCGACACTTAGGGTTGCGGGAGTGGGTTGAGCAAGCCGTCGGATAGAAGCGCTCGGTGCTGGAGCTCGATCGGCCCTTCGAGTCAGCTCAGTCGTAGTCGAAATCAAGCGAGCGTTCGAAGGCGGTGGCGCTCATCTCGCGTCCCTTCGGGTCGGCGACGGAGATGTTGCGAAAGCCGCGTCCGGCCAGCTCCCAGGTCTTCTCGAGAGCCTGCTCGTCCGTGCCGCAGGCGAAGGACAGCGTGCGGCCGGCGGGATCTGTGCCGGTTACCTTGTACATGGCCGCGCTCCTGTCCGAGCCGTGAAGTATAGGCTCGGTGCCGTCCGAAAGAAGGGGTTGGTCCGAGCATCGTCTTTTCCGAAAGCCGGTGACCACCTTTCGGGACGATGTTGAGAGCGGGGCGCTCCCGCGCAGCGACTCAGACGAGCAGCGCCGCCTTGTCCACGTCGAGCGCCCGGGCCAGTTCGTCGAGCACCGCGTGCTCGCTCTCGGTGATGCCGCCCTTGTCGGCCACGTCCGCCGCGATCAGGAAGACGTGTTGGCGCTGCTCCAGCGGACGGTCGGCGATGGCCGCGACGTGCTGGCTGTTCTCCAGGCGCCCGGCGCGCAGCTCCGCACGGGCAAGTGCTTCGAACAGCGCCTGTTCCAGGGTGAGCGTGTCGTAGGATTTCTGAAGGATCGGGTTGGCCCGCATGCTGACGAGAGCCGCCTCGATCTCCTCGTCATCGGTGTCGCCGTCGGCGACGATCACGTTGGCCGCGGCGGAGACCGCCGCCTGCATGAAAACGGAATCGCCGGCGTAGGACATCACCACCCGGTTAAAACGGACAAGGGCGTCCTGAAAAAACCCCATCTTGCAATCCCCCAGGCGCCCGGCCCCAAACGTACTAGCCTACGCGCCACCCTAGCGCCGATGGTTCCAACGCAGGCAGAGAACCGTCAAGATGGCAAGCTTGACGGATCCCTCACAGTTCCGCCGAGCGCCGCGATAGTTCCGCCCGCAGGTGGCGCGCCGCCTCGACCAGGGCTGCATCCCGGCGCTGGCGCGGGCGGGGCGGCGCGAGGGTGACATCCGCCGCGATCCGGCCGGGGCTGCCCGCCAGCACTACGACCCGGTCGGCGAGGTAGACCGCCTCGTCGATGTCGTGGGTGACGAACAGCACCGTCTTGCCCGTCTGCGCCTTGATGCGCTGGATCTCGTCCTGAAGGCCCTCGCGGGTGAAGCTGTCGAGCGCCGAGAACGGCTCATCCATCAGCAGCACCTCGGGCTCGACCGCGAGGGCGCGGGCGATGGCGACGCGCTGGCGCTGGCCGCCGGAGAGCTGGTGCGGCCAACGGCCGGCGAAATCGGACAGCCCAACGAGCTTGAGCATCGCCGCCGCCCGCTCGCGGCGCTCGGGCTTCGACAGGCCGTGCCGCTCCAGGCCGAAGGCGACGTTGTCGATCACCCGCCGCCAGGGGAGCAGCCGCGCGTCCTGGAACACCAGCGCCATCGGCGTGCGGGTTTTCTGGGGATCGGTGCCAAGATGGACCGTGCCGCCGCTGGGTTTGGCCAGATCGATCAGCACGCGCAGGAGCGTCGATTTGCCGACGCCCGATTCGCCGACGATGACGAGGAACTGCCCCCGCGGCACCGCGAGATCGAGGGCGGACAGGATCTCGGTGCGCCGTCCGTTGCGCTCGTAGGCGAGGCTTAAGCCCCGGATGTCGATGATGGGACCACTCATGCGCGCCACCGCAGCAGCCAGCCCTGCAGGGCGACGAAGCCGGTATCGAACAGGCCGTACAGCCCGGCCATGGTGAGCATGTAGACCACCACGATGTCGGTGGAGAGGAGCGAGGAGGCCTGCATCATCCGCGCGCCGATGCCGGGCACGCCGAAGATCTCGGCGGCGACCACCGCCATCCAGGCCTGTCCCAGCGCCGTGCGCAGGCCGACGAGGATGCCCGGCGTGGCGGCGGGCAGGAGGATCTTGGTGAGCCGCGCAAGGGGTCCGCGGAAACCGAAGGCCTGGGCCACCTCGATCAGGTCGCGATCGACGTGGCGCACGGCGCCTTGGGTGGCAAAGAACACGATCCAGAACACGCCGATGGCGATGATGAACACGGCGGCCGAGGGCTGGACGCCGAACCAGATGATGGCGAAGGGCACCCAGGCGAGGCCGGGAATGGGGCGCAGCAGCCGCACGATCCCCGCGGTCAGACTGTCGAACCAAGCGAACATGCCCGTGGCCAGCCCAAGGGCGACGCCCGCGAGCGCGCCCGCGCCGAGCCCGACCACGTAGTGGCTCAGGCTCTCGACGACCGCGGTCAGCCAGGCGCCATTGGTGATCTCCCGGGCGAAGGCCGCCGGGATGGAAGAGGGCGGCGGCAAGAAGGCCGGGTTGATGAGGTCGAGCCGGGGTGCGGCCTCCCACAGGGCGAGGAAGGCGGCAAGCCCGACGACCGCCAGGGCGGCCGAGCGGAACGAGGTCATGGCGTCATGATCGTGGAAATCAGGGCTTCTTGACCGCGTCGAACGGCTTGGCGTCGAACAGGCCGTCGGTCGGCGCCTCCTTGTCGAGGGTGCCGATCGAGACCTGATAGGCCTGCATCTTCTTCGTTGCCTCGATGATCGTGCGCGGGTCGGCGACGAACTTCGCGGCCGGCGAGGAGAGCGCCTTCTGGATCGTGGCGACGTCGGTGATGCCCTTGCCGAGCGCTGCCTCGACCGGCGGGGCGGCGCGCGCCGGATCGGTCTTCAAGAGGTCGGTTGCCCTGACCAGTGCCGAGACGAGGCCCTCCACCGCCTTCGGGTTGGCGTCGGCGAACTTGCCGTAGACGGCCACCACGGTGCCCGGCTGATCGGGGAACATCTCCCCGCCGGTGGCGATCAGCGTAATCTTCGGGTTGCGGCCCTGGACGATGGTGAGCGCCGGCTCGCGGATCGAGGCGCCGTCGACGGCACCGGCCAGCAGCGCCTGCTGGGTCGCGTCGATGCCCATGGCGACGATCTCGACATCGGCCTTGTCGGCCTTCACCACCTGCCAGAGCCAGTGCTGGAGGGTGGTGTTCGGCACCGAGCCCGGCGGCTGCGTGGCGAGCCGAGCGGGGCGGCCCTCCTTGGCCTTGAATTGCTTGAAGGCCTCGGCCTTGCTCGGGGCGGACGCGAAGTAGGGGGCGAGCTTGGGGGCTGCCACGAACACCATCTCCTCGATGGCGGTGGCGGCCACGACCCGCACGTCGATGCCCTTGGTGCGGGCGACGGCGAGCGGCGCGATGCCGGCGACGTAGACGTCGATGGTGCCGGACGCGAGCGCCTGGATCATGTTGGGGCCGGATTCGAAGGTGGTGAAGGCCGGCGCCAGCCCGGCTTCCTTGAGCCAACCCTCGCCGTTGGCGACGAAGACGGGTGCCGCGCCGATCACCGGAATGACGCCGATGCGCACGGGCACGGTCTGGGCGGCGAGCGGGACCGCGAAGGGCACGGGAAGGGCGAGAAGCCCCGCGATCAGGCCGAAGGCCTTGAACAGATTGCGCATCGAAACGGGTTCCAGGGGTGCCGGATGGCGTTCCCCATGGCACAGCGGGCGCCATCTTCCAATCGCGCTTCCACACCAGCGTCGCACGGCAGCAGCACGCCGGGCGACGAAGCTTTGCCGGCCTGCGACGGAACGGCCCCGTTCCTCCTGCCGTTTACCCAGCCGAAAGCGGCATCCACGCCGCGGGACAGACGACAGGACACCCTACGCCATGAGCCTTCTCGGCAGCATCGTCAGCAAGATCCTCAACCCGTTCGGCTCGTCGGAGGCGAAGGCCAGCGAGTCGTCCGCCAAGCCCTCCGAGACGCAGGCCCAGCCGTCCTCCGGCGGCGGCAGCGCCCCGGCCTCCACGCCCACCAGCGGCGGAACGTCGTCGGGCGGACAGGTCGATGTCGAGGCCGTGCTCAACGACCTCGCCGCGAAGAACTCGCAGAAGCTGAACTGGCGCAGCTCGATCGTCGATCTGATGAAGCTGCTCGATCTCGATTCGAGCCTGCACGCCCGCCAGCAGCTCGCCGACGAGCTGCACTACACCGGCGACAAGAACGACTCGGCCTCGATGAACATCTGGCTGCACAAGCAGGTCATCAAGAAGCTCGAAGAGAACGGCGGCAAGGTCCCGGCCGACCTCAAGGACTGAGAAGACCGATAGCGGTCACGTCGGCACCCTCGCCGGCATCAGAAAGTGGGTGGCGGGAGAGAACTCCCGCCACCCACTTTCGTTTTCGAGGCCGCTCGAAGGCGTGATTTCCGGCGGATTTTCCAGAAGCCGATCAAAACCGGCACAGCGCGATCTGCCAGCGCGCCGCCAGGGCGAAGCGAACCCTTCAGGCAAGAAAAAATCCCGCACCCTTCAACAAGGTACGGGATCGAAACTTAGAAAACCAAGGATCTCGATGGGTCAGAGATCAATTGGTGCCTGGGAGAGGATTGCCCACTTTCCCAACAAAAGCTAGCAAAAGCAGAAACTTAGACTGCGCGCCTCGGCAGCGTTTGTACCACCGTAGACGCAGAATTCATTTGCCGGTAGGGTCGCTGGTCATTCGACAATGTCGATCTGAAGCTGCAGCGGCTGAGTGCAGCAAACAGGACCGATCAGTCCTCGCGGGAAGCAGGCGAAGGCGCATCACCGGGCCCGGGTTCTGGCAGTTGAAGCGGGGCAGCGGCCTTTCGCGCTTCAGTCACAAGCGTGTCGAGGATCGCTTGCGCCGTCCGGGTGATGATCGGCCCGGCCGCGGCCGGACTTCCTGCCTCGAACGGCGGTTTGGGCGCATATTCGGCGACGAGTTGTGCCGTTCGTGCATAATCCTCATCGCGCAGGCGGGCGGCGAGTGCCAGGGCGAAGTCGAGCCCAGCCGAGACGCCGGCGGCGGTCACCCGGTTGCCGTCGAAGACGACTCGATCATCAACCGGGATCGCCCCGAGGAGCGGAAGAACAGTATCGCGAGCACACCAGTGTGAGGTCGCGCGATAGCCCTTCAAGAGCCCGGCTGCTCCGAGGATCAGTGATCCGGTACAGACACTCGTCACCCAGCGCGCCCGGCTGGCCCGATCCCGCAGAAAGGCCAGCGTAGCAGCGTCGCGCATTTGAGCGGCTGTGCCATCGCCTCCCGGCACGAAGAGCACATCCAGTTCGGTGGGACAGTCGGCAAAGCTCGTTGTGGCGATGAGGCTGAGGCCGGTGTCGCTTAAGACGGGTCCGACGGACCGCGCGACGAGGTGAAGGGTGTCCGGCGCAAGTCCCGCCAGCAGCCCCTGTGGGCCAACCACATCGAGGGCCGTCATACCGGGATAGAGCAGCATGGCGATGCGGACTGGTGGCACCCTCACGGATGGCCTGGCTGCATCAAGCGCCTGTGACGGTCGAGCCGCCAGGAGGGCTGCGGCGGCCAGCGCAGCCGCCCCGATCTCACGCCGGTTCGCCACAGCTTTCGGCCCTCAAGTTGCGGTTCTTTCGTCCGAAAAGCGCCATTTCGGGACCTTCGTTCCAAGGCAACGGAATGGCCGCTTGTCACGTAACGGCCAACGTTGACGCGGGAGGTAGCCGCGCTTGCGGCCATCGCGGCCGGTGCTCAGACGAGAAGGCCACGACGCTTGTCCCGCCCGATGCCCGACCTCACCTCCCTCTCATGGAAAGTGCGTTCGACGTCATCATCGTAGGGGGAGGCGCCGCCGGCATCGGCGCCGCGCGACGGCTGGCAGCACACGGGCTGACTGTGCTGGTGCTTGAGGCGTCCTCGCGGCTCGGGGGGCGCGCATTCACGCAGGATCTTGGTGGTTATCCGCTCGACCTCGGTTGCGAGTGGCTCCATTCGGGTGAACGCAACGCCTGGGTCGCCATCGCCGAAGCGTCCGGCTTCTCGGTCGACCGAAGCGAACCGCCATGGGCCAAAGCGCATCCCGGCATCGTCCAGGACGAGCAGGAGGCGGCGCAAAGGGCGTTCCGGGACTGGAACGAGCGGCTTCCTCACGTCGCGCAGGGCAGCGACCACGCGAGCGATGCCCTTGAGCCCGGGGGGCAGTGGAACGCCTACGTGCGGGCCATCGCCGGCTTCATGAGCGGAGTAGCGCCCGAGCGAATATCTGCCGCCGACTACATGGCCTACGACACGGCCTCGACCGGTCGGAACTGGAGCGTACCACTCGGATACGGCACGCTCGTTGCCGCCAGCCTACCGTCCGCGGTGGCGCTGCGCCTAGCGACCCCTGCTGAGCGGATTGACCTGACGGCGGAGGGCGTCGCTGTTACAACGCGGGCCGGCACTGTCCGCGCCGGGATCGCCATCCTCACGGTCTCGACCGCAGTCCTGGCCGGCGACGCAATCCGCCTACCCTCCGGGACCGAAGCCTGGCGCGAAGCGGCCGCCGCCCTGCCGCTCGGGCGCAACGAGAAGGTCTTCCTAGAGATCGGGCGCGATACCGCTTTCGAGCCGGACTCGCACGCCTACGGCAACCTGCGCGACGCGAGATCAGCCGCGTACTCGATCCGGCCTAACGGCTGGCCGGTCATCGAGGCGTTCCTCGGCGGCGAGGGGGCCCGCATTTTGGAGGAGGAGGGCCCAGCCGCCGGCTTCGCCCATGTGTCCACCGAGTTGGTCGCCCTGTTCGGCAGCGACGTGGCATCGGCCCTTCGCCCGCTCGCGGCCAAGTCGTGGAGCCGTATGGCGTTCATCGGCGGCGCCTATAGCTGCGCCCTGCCGGGGCAGTCGTACGCGAGGGCGCGGCTGGCCCAGCCGTTCGAGGACCGGCTGTTCTTCGCCGGTGAGGCGACGCACCCGTTCGACTTCACCACCGCCCATGGAGCCCACGATAGTGGGGTGCGCGCCGCCGACGAGGCGTTGGCCGCGCTTCGGGCGAAACGTCCTGCCTTCCGGCGCGCCCTGCTTTCGTGAGAGCCGTCACGCGGGCGAACGGCGGGCGTCGTACCGCAAGGCGTCCACGGGACCTACGGCGACCACTTCGTCGACCTCGTCGCGGAGGGTTTCGATTGCGCAATCCGGGCCGGGCATCTCGCCGATTCCAAACTGGTCGCGCGCGGCCAACGACGGGGGTTCGAGTGTTCCACGGGCGCCGCGCAGAGTCATGCGGTCCGTTCTGTCGCTCCCTTCCGGGCCTGCGCCACAGTCAACCACACGGCCGAGACCAGGAAGTAGAAGGCGCCGAACGCGGCGTAGGGGGCGATGTCCGTGATCCCGGGCGTCGAGGCACCATTCGCCTTGAAGATGAAGTGGGCGCCCGCGAGGGCCGACTGGGCTCCGCTCAGCGCCATCGCCCACTGAGCACCTGCATTCCAGCGCCGCACGCCGGTCGCAAGCTGCAGCAGGCCGGAGAGGATAGCCCAGACCCCGAACACCGCCAGCACCGCGTGCTGGCTCCACCCCAGTGCGACGGCGACCCCGAGGGCGACGACGGTGCTAGCAGCCGCGTTGAGGACCTGGCTGGGATTGGCGGCCAAGCCGCCACTGCGCCGCGCGTCGATAACGTTGGCGACGGCGTCCCAGGCGGGATAGGCGACCAGGAGCGCCGCCGCGGCCGGCGGCATGGCCCTTCCGATGGTGAAGGCGGCCGCAACCCAACCGACGGACACTCCGGCACGGAGGAAGTAATAGGAGCTCAGCCAGCCGGAAGTGTCACGGCCGGGTTGTTGGACGGTTGTCATTGACGTTCCCTTCGGGTGCGCGGCGCAGCGGAGGATCGGGACGACGGGCAATCACGCGGCAGCCTCGGCGCCCGAAACGCCAGGCTTCGTGAAAGCGGCGTTTTTTCAGAGAGATACGCGTCGCTTCGGAAGGTACGTTTACAATCGGACGCTGATGGCACCCATGACCGGATCACTGGAAAACTTGACCGTTCTTCCGGACGCCGGACCGGGCGTCTCCGGCGACCTGCTCTCGCACGTACTGGCGCAGATCCGGCTCACCGGGGACCATGTCCGATCACACGAAGTCGCGTGGTCGAAGGTCTTGGAGCTGGAAGCCGATGCCGCCCATGTCCTGGTGGTCGCCGACGGCTCGCTCGACGTCGAGGACGATGGCGGGGAGCGCGTCGTGATCGACACGGGCGATCTCGTGCTTCTGCCCCGCGGGCTCGGAGGGTCCAGGCTGGTGGCGTCCGCCTCGCACGCATCGGTGATCGTCTGCCGGTTCTCGTTCGATCCCCACAGCCTTCGCGGCATGATCTCGGCCCTGCCCGGGCGCATCCACATCCGGCGCGCCGAAGGAGCCGGGTGGCTTGACGGCATCGTACCCTTCCTGATGGTCGAGGTGACTGACGACGAGCCCGGCGCGGCCCTGATGATCTCACGGATCATCGACGTCATCGTCATCCGCACCTTGCGGACCTGGGTGCAGCGCGGGCACACCACCGGATGGCTGGGAGGGTTGTCCGACGCCCGCATCGCCCGAGCGTTGAAGGTCATACACGAGCGACCACTGCAGCGCTGGAGCGTCGACACCCTGGCCGACGCGGCCGGCATGTCCCGGTCGAGCTTCTGCGAACGTTTCGCCGCGCTCGTCGGGCGCTCGCCACTTCGCTACCAGAACGAGTGGCGGCTCACGCTCGCCCGGAACATGCTCGTCGCCCGCGAGGCACGTGTCGGCGAGGTCGCACTACGGGTCGGCTATGAGTCCGAAGCAGCGTTCAGCCGTGCTTACAAGGCGATGTTCGGCCATCCACCGAGGGATGAGCCGGCACTGCCGAGTGAGAAGAGATTGCAAAAGTGAGCCGTTTGCTTTGAACGGCAGGGGCGTAATGAACCACGATCTGCTGATGTCGTGACCGCCGCTCAAAGGTCCGCTTCTTTCTACCGAGCGGACGTCTCGGCCGGTAGGCTTGAAGGTCTGCAAGGGGTCAGGAGTTCGCACGCCGATGGTTCTGCTGTGCGCCACCACCGGACCGTGGCCTTCGGTCCAGAAGCGGGCCTTCGACTTTGCGCCCGTCTCGGTCATTCGGCAACAGTCGCGGGCATCACCGAAGCAGAGGTCGGCTCAGGCCGGGTTGCACGTTCTAGGA
Source organism: Methylorubrum sp. GM97 (assembly GCF_024347855.1). Classification (NCBI taxonomy): domain Bacteria; kingdom Pseudomonadati; phylum Pseudomonadota; class Alphaproteobacteria; order Hyphomicrobiales; family Methylobacteriaceae; genus Methylorubrum; species Methylorubrum sp. GM97. The sequence goes on along the minus strand of NZ_AP025942.1, from coordinate 4,874,618 downwards.
GCACCACCCCAGACCTGCAGCTTCGACCATGCATACGCTCGCGCGCAGGACTTGCCTACCGAAGCTCAGCCACTGATGCTGCGCCAAAGCGGATGACCTGCGAGGGGGCGACCCATGGAAACGATCGGCCGTGATCTGCGCGAGATGCAGCGCATCCCCTTGGCCGAATCGCATGTCGCCGCGCTTCGGGCGATCGGAGCCGAGAAGCACTACCCGGCCGGTACCTTTCTCGTCCATGCCGGTGATCCAGCCGACCGCTTCGTCTATGTCGAGGCTGGCGAGATCGAGGTGGTCAACCCTTTCACAAATGAGCGCCATCTGCCGTCTACCCTCGGACCGACCCAGTTCATGGGCGAGATCTCGTTCCTGAACGGCGGGGTCTGGTCGATGCCCATGCGGGCAAGTGCCGATACCATCGTCACCGAAGTGCCACGCCCGGAGATGCTGCGACTGATGTCCGAGGTCCCGGAGATGTCGGACATCATCATCACGGTCCTGGCCGCACGACGGCGGCGGCAGCTCGACTCGCACGACGGCACCCTGGTGCTCCTCGGCGAGGACGACGACCGGAGCGTCCGGCGGATTGCCGAGTTCGCGAGCCGGAACCGCCTTCCTTACAGGTCCTATCCGCTGGGCAGCCCGGAGGCGGCGAGCGTCGCCAGGAGTTGCTCGATCTCGTCCGAACGGCCGACTGTGATCTTCGGACGGGATATCGTCGTGACCGAACCGACACCCGCCAAGGTCGCGCGGCTGCTCGGCCTCGACTACAACCTCGTCGACGACGAGGCCTTCGACGTCCTTATCGTGGGCGGCGGACCGGCCGGGGTGGCGGCGGGCGTCTATGCGGGCGCGGAGGGGCTTCGCGCGCTCGTCATCGAGGATGTGGCGATCGGCGGTCAGGCCGGCACATCGAGCCGGATCGAGAACTATATGGGCTTCCCGACTGGGATCTCGGGCGCCGACCTCGTCTGGCGCGGCGAGGTCCAGGCGATGAAGTTCGGCACGCGGTTCGCGATGCCGCGGCGCGTGGCGAAGCTGGAACGGCTTGAGGACGGATCGTTCTGTGCAACGTTCGACAACGGCCGGCGCGTTCGGGGACAGGCCGTCGTTGTCGCGACCGGCGTCCAGTACCGAAGATTGCCGATCGAACGCCTCGAGGCGTTCGAGGGTGCAGGCATCTATTACGCTGCGACGGAGATCGAGGCACGCTACTGCAGGAATGCCGAGACGATCATCATCGGCGGCGGCAACTCAGCCGGCCAGGCGGCGATGTATCTCAGCCGCTCAGCCCGACACGTTCGCCTTCTCGTGCGCGGGCAATCGCTTGCGACGTCCATGTCGAAGTACCTGTCGAGCCGGCTGGAGGCCGACCCGGGGATCACGATCGAGTACGGGGCCGAAATCACCGCCCTTCACGGCGACGATCACCTCGATGCGGTGACGATCCGCAACGTGGCCGACGGCACGATGCGCACGATCTCGACCTGTGCCGTTTTCGTCATGGTGGGTGCTGCCCCCAACACCGGCTGGCTCTCGGGGCTCGTCGAACTCGATGGCCACGGCTTCGTCCTGACCGGGGACGCGATCGGCGCGCGTTCACCCTATGCGACGTCGCATCCGGGAATCTTCGCGGTCGGCGACGTGCGGGCCAACTCCGTCAAGCGTGTCGCAGCCTCGGTCGGCGAGGGTTCGGTCGTCATCTCCAAGGTGTGGGAGCACGTTCGGACTTAGATCGCCCCCCTACCGCGTCCGACCGGGGGGCTCGATCTATCGTCGACCGGGCCCGCGCTCCTGCCGTTTCAGCCGGCGCTGCGACGGCTTGGGCGATCCGGATCTGTCTCGACGATCCCGCGATGGCCAAGCGCATCGCGGAGATCGCCAAGGCGGCGTATTCATGGGTGCCGGTCCTGGCCTGCTTCACCGACTCGGGCCACGCGCCTACATACCCGGCATGCCGGTCCTCGTAGCGCTCGGAGCCGCCCTCCTGTTCTGCCTCGTATTCGGCCCTCAGTGGTGGGTGCGCCGGGCGATGCAGCAACACGCCACCGAGCGGCCGGACTTACCCGGGACCGGGGGAGAGCTCGCACGCCATCTGCTCGACCAAGCACGACTCGAGCACGTTCCCGTCGAGATCGCGCCGGCCGACCACTTTGACCCGGTCGCGAACGTCGTGCGCTTGTCGCCGCAGAACCATGACGGCCGCTCGATCACGGCGGTCGCGGTCGCGGCGCACGAGGTCTCCCACGCACTCCAGCACGCGGCGGGGGACCGGCTGCTCGCGGCGCGGGTGAGGTTCGCCCCGGTCGTGCAGGGCTTCGAGTTCGCCGCGGCCGTGGTGACGATGACCGCGCCCTTGATGCTCGCCATCCTCAAGTCGCCTGTCCTGCTCGCCCTGCAGGTGGGTGTCGGCATCGCGCTCCTCGGTGCTCGCCTCCTGTTCCACCTCTTAACGCTGCCCGTCGAGCTCGACGCGAGCTTTCGCCGGGCTCTGCCCATCCTGGAAACGGGTCGCTTCCTCGAGGCTGACGATATGCTTGGCGCCCGCACCGTACTGCGCGCTGCGGCCCTCACCTACGTCGCTTCGTCCCTCGTGTCGCTCGTGAACATCGCCCGCTTTCGGCGGCTCCTGCCGTTCTGAGACCGATGGGGCGCGCGTCCGATTTCCTGCTGCGCTCCATGCAGGCGGACCGTCTCTGATCGGCCAGCACCGGCCAACACGCAGCGATCGCCTCAGCGTCTCAGATGGATGGTTTCCTGCCTGTCCGGTCCCGGGACGCAAAACACAAGAAGCGGACGTTTGCTCGGGGAGCGGAGGTTGGCCGCTATGCTCCCGTTTCAGCGGTTCGACGTCCGCTCATGGCCGGGCACGGGTGGCGCTCCCCGGCAGGCTCCCTCCTGTCAGAGGCTCGCGTGCAGGCCGCGGACCGGGCTCACACCCTCCAGGACCGAGGCCGCGTGAAGGATCGTGGTCTCCGCCTGCCAGCTGCCCACCAGCTGCACGTTGATCGGCAGACCCTCGCGGCTCGTCCCGAAGCGCATCGACAGGCCCGGCAGGCCGGTCACGTTGAGGGGCACGGTCGCACCTTACCCGCACGCCGGGCGGATCGAGCGGCGGTGAGTCGGCGGCCATCGCGGCGGGCATGTCGCCGCTGGGCCTCGGCACCGACCTCGCCATCTCTGTGCGCGGTCCGGCCGCGCAGACTGGCATCGTCTCACTGAAGGCCACCCACAGGCGTGTGCCGATGACCGGCATCTGGCCGCGGGCGCCCCGCCGCTTATGGCACGTCGGCCCGATCCCGGGGGGCGCCTGCGTCCTCAGCGGTTCGCGAGGTGTGCGACGAGACGCTCGGCGGCGGGACCGGAGGAGGCCGGGTTCTGGCCGGTGATGAGCAGGCCGTCCGTCATGACGAAGGGCTCCCAATCCGCACCCTTGGCGTAGAGGCCTCCGTTTCGCTTCAGCTCATCCTCGACCAGGAAGGGAACCACCTCGGTCAGGCCCACGGCCTCCTCCTCGGTGTTGGTGAAGCCGGTGACCTTCCGGCCTTCGACAAGGGGCTTCCCGTCAGGAGCCTTGGCATGGCGGAGGACGCCGGGGGCGTGACAAACCAGGGCAAGGGGCTTGCCGGCGCCGAGCGTCGTCTCGGTCAGCCTGATCGAAGCCCGGTCCTCGGCGAGATCCCAGAGGGGGCCGTGCCCGCCGGGATAGAAGACGGCATCGAAGCCCTCGTGCCCGACGGCATCGAGCCGGCCCGTCTCGGCCAGCACCGCCATAGCCGCAGCGTCGGCTTCGAAGCGGCGCGTCGTGTCAGTCTGGAAGCTCGGCTCGGCACTCTTCGGATCGAGCGGCGGGCGGCCACCCTCCGGTGACACCAGGACCACCTCCGCACCTGCATCCTTGAACACGTAGTAGGGGGCCGCGAGTTCCTCCAGCCAGAAGCCGGTCTTCCGGCCGGTGTCGCCGAGTCGGTCGTGCGAGGTCAGCACCATCAGGATCTTCATCATTGCTCTCCGAGTTTTTCGCTTGGGTGAGGGGACAGTCTTGATTTCTGAGCCGTTCGCGCGGGTCGCGCTTGCGCCGGCTCAGGGAAGGTAATTGGCTTCAGCTCACAGTAGACCGGTCGTCTCGAATTTGTCCGTGATAAGTTGGGTTTTCGGCAACGTTGGAACGCGGCGGATCAGTGTGACGTGAGGCCGAGATTGCGCCGGGTTGTCCCTATGGCAGCCTCGAATGGGGCGTCGGTCCGGACGATCTTGGCCATTAAGCTCGCACCGAGCCAGACGTGATACAGATTCTCGGCGGTCGTATGTGGCTCGCTCTCGACCGTGAGCGAGCCCTCCGCCACGCCCGCCGCGATGGATCGCGCCAGCCGTTCTATGATCGCGGCAGTGCCGCTCTTAAGGGCGAGCCGCATAGGCTCGGACAGGTCCGAGACCTCCGCCGCAAGCTTCACCGCAAGGCATTTGCGCTGGTCGTCGATGCCCCCCTGCGTGGCCTGCCATTTGCGCCAGTAGTTCATCAGGCGCTCGGCATGGCTCAGCCCAGGCTCGGCGAGTGTCGTGTCGAGGTCGGCGAGATAGCTCTCGAAGTAGTCCGCCAAGAGGGCCTCGCCGAAAGCCTCCTTGGAGCCGAAGTAGTGGTAGAATGACCCCTTTGGCACACCAGCCGAGGTTAGGATCTCGCTGAGCCCGACGCCAGAGAACCCCTTCGCGCCGACTAGGCCGTAGGCTGAATCGAGGATTTCCTGTCGGGTGTCGGTATGTGCAGCGAGGCGTGCCATGAGGATGAGATAGACCGAATTAGACCGGTCGTCTAGAGGTGTTTTGCATTTTTTGTCGGAGTGATCACGGAAGTTGGCCGAGCCGTTTTCGCAGCCTGCGGACGTCACCGCGGAACGTCTTATGGGTGGTGTCCGCTTTCAGGAAGCGGGCGCGTCGACTGCTTCGACCCAATCCGGTCGGAAGCGGAACGTCTGCCTTCAGGCGAAAGGCGAAAGTCCGGTTTCCGACCAATCCGGACCTTCGGCAGCAGCGTCTTGAATGTCCGCGAGGGGCTCAGGAGTTCGCACGCCAATAGTTCGACGTTGCGCCAGTAGCGATCCTTGGACCAGCTTCGGGAGGTGGACCTTCGGCTTCGTGGTCACTGCCGCCATGCGACCTGTGCGAGCGACGCCCTCGAAGGGCCATTCACAGCGGCCTCGACCGCCTAGCTCGATTGCTCGAAACAGGAGGTCGAAGCCGCTACGCAGCTTGCTCGATGTCGCCTGGGCCGGTCATCGGCGCGCTTGCAGCGTGCTGCTTGAGCCGCGCGTTGCCGGAGAGGCTGCGCAGCAGGACGTAGAAGACCGGCGTCAGGAACAGGCCGAAGGCGGTCACGCCGATCATGCCGGAGAACACGGCGACGCCCATGGCGCTGCGCATCTCCGCTCCGGCCCCGGTCGCCATCACGAGCGGCAGGACGCCCATGATGAAGGCCATCGAGGTCATCAGGATCGGGCGCAGGCGCAGGCGGCTCGCCTCGATCGCCGCTTGGATCGGGCTGCGACCGGCGAACTCAAGCTCGCGGGCGAATTCCACGATCAGGATCGCGTTCTTGGCCGAGAGTCCGACCAGGACGATCAGTCCGATCTGCGTGAAGACGTTGTTGTCGCCCGCCGATAGCCAGACCCCGAACATGGCCGCGAGCAATCCCATCGGCACGATCAGCAGGATGGCGAGCGGTAGGGCGAGGCTCTCGTACTGCGCCGCCAGCACGAGGAAGACGAGCAGCAGCGCCAGCGGGAAAACCCAACTCCCGGAATTGCCGGCGATGAATTCCTGGTAGGTGAGGTCGGTCCATTCGAAGGCGAAGCCGCGCGGCAGCGTCTCGGCGGCGATGCGCGCCGCCGCCGCTTGCGCTTGGCCCGACGAAAAGCCGGGGGCGGCCCCCGCGTTGATATCGGCGGAGAGAAAGCCGTTGTAGCGCATGGCCCGCTCCGGTCCCGCGGTCTGGCGGACACGCAGCAAGGCCGAGAGCGGCACCATCTCGCCCGATCCGGCGCGGACCTTCAGCAGCCCGACATCGTCCTGACGAGCGCGGAACGGCGCGTCGGCCTGGACGCGCACCGAGTAGGTGCGGCCGAACCGGTTGAAGTCGTTGACGTAGAGGGAACCCAGATAGATCTGCAGCGTGTCGAACACGTCGGTGACCGGGATACGGAGCTGGCGCGCCTTGGTCCGGTCGATATCGGCGAAGAGTTGCGGCACGTTCATCTGAAAGCTGGAGAACAGGCCGGTGAGTTCGGGCGCCTGTGCGGCTTTCGCCATGAACGCCTTGGTCGCTTCGTTCAGCGCCTCATAGCCGAGGCCGGCGCGGTCCTCGATCTGCAGCTTGAAGCCGCCGATGGTGCCCAAGCCATTGACGGGCGGGGGCGGGAACATCGCGATGAAAGCTTCCGGGATCGCGGCGAACTTCTTGTTCAAGGACTGCGCGATGGCGGCCCCGCTCAGCGCGGGATCCTTGCGCTCCGCGAAGGGCTTGAGCGTCGAGAATACGATTCCCGAGTTCGAGCTGTTGGTGAAGCCGTTGATCGAGAGCCCTGGGAAGGCGACGGCACTCTCGACGCCCGGCTCCTTCAAGGCGATCTCGCTCATCGTGCGGATCACCTCCTCGGTCCGGTCGAGGGTGGCGCCGTCGGGCAGCTGCGCGAAGCCGACGAGGTACTGCTTGTCCTGACCCGGCACGAAACCGCCGGGGATCTGGCGGAACAGCACCACGGTCACGCCGACGAGCACGAGGTAGAGGACCATCATCGCGCCTTTTCGCGACACGACCGAGCCGACGCCGCGTCCGTAGCCGTCGGAGGCCCGCCCGAAGGCGCGGTTGAACCGGCGGAAGAACCAGCCGAGCAGCGTGTCGAGCGCGCGGGTCAGCCGGTCCTTCGGCGCGTGATGGTCTCGGAGTAGGAGCGCCGAGAGGGCGGGCGACAGGGTCAGCGAGTTGATCGCCGAGATGACGGTCGAGATCGCGATGGTCAGGGCGAATTGCTTGTAGAACTGGCCGGTGAGGCCGCTGATGAAGGCGAGCGGCACGAACACCGCGACGAGCACCAGCGCGATGGCGATGATCGGCCCCGAGACCTCGCGCATGGCCTGGTAGCTGGCGTCCCGCGGCGACAGCCCCGCCTCGATGTTGCGCTCGACATTCTCGACCACGACGATGGCGTCGTCGACGACGATGCCGATCGCGAGCACCAGACCGAACAGGCTCAGCGCGTTGATCGAGAAGCCGAAGGCATGCATCACGGCGAAGGTGCCGATGATGGAGACCGGCACGGCCAAGAGCGGGATGATCGAGGCTCGCCAGGTCTGCAGGAACAGGATCACCACGAGAACGACGAGGGCGATCGCCTCCAGCAGCGTGTGAATGACGGCCTCGATCGAGGCGCGCACGAACTGCGTCGGATCGTAGACGATCTGGTAGTCGACGCCTTCCGGCATATTCTTCTTGATCTCGGCCATGGTCCGGCGGACCTCGTCCGAAATCTGGATCGCATTCGATCCCGGCGACTGAGAGATCGGAATCGCCACCGCCGATTTGTTGTCGAGGAGCGAGCGGAGCGCATAGTCCGAGGCGCCGAGTTCGATCCGGGCGATGTCGCGAAGCCGCGTGATTTCGCCGTTCTCCCCGGTCTTCACGACGATGTCGCTGAACTGCTCTTCGCTGGTGAGGCGCCCTTCCGCGTTGAGCGAGAGTTGCAGGTCGAGGCCGGGAACGGCCGGTGAAGCGCCGATGACGCCCGCCGCCGCCTCCACGTTCTGCGCCTGAATCTCCCTTACCACGTCGCCCGCCGATAGGCCGTGCTCGGCCACCTTCTGAGGATCGAGCCAGATCCGCATCGCGTAGTCGCCGGAGCCGAACAGCTGCACCTGTCCCACGCCGTCGATGCGGGCGAGGCGGTCCTTGATGTTCAGCGCGGCATAGTTGCGCAGATAGGTCATGTCGTAGCGCCCATTGGGCGAGACGAGGTGCACGACCATGGTCAGGTCGGGCGAGGACTTCACCGTGACGATGCCGAGCTGGCGCACGATGGCCGGCAGGCGCGGTTCGGCCTGCGAGACACGATTCTGAACGAGCTGCTGCGCCTTGTCCGGATCGGTGCCGAGACGGAACGTGACGGTCAGGGTCATGACGCCGTCCGTCGTGGCTTGGCTCGACATGTAGAGCATGCCCTCGACACCGTTGATCTGCTCCTCGATCGGTGTCGCCACCGTTTCGACGATGACCTTGGGGTTGGCGCCCGGGAAGGTCGCCCGCACCACCACCGAGGGCGGCACAACGTCCGGATACTCGGAGATCGGCATCGCGAAGAGCGAGATGAGGCCGCCGATGAAGATGAGCACCGAGAGCACGCCCGCGAAGATCGGGCGGTCGATGAAGAACTTGGACAGGTTCATGTTCGCCCTCCGGGGTCGGGCATCAGGCGCAAGGCGTCAGGCGGCCGCCGAGAGGGCGGCCGCACGTGTCGGGTCGGGAATGGTCGAAGGGGCTGAAAGCTACGGGGCCTCGGCGCTGGCGAGCTCGCGCGCTCCGGCGGCACCGGGCGCACGCACGCCCATCGCCACCGGCTCAGGGCGCAGGAGCGTGCCGGGGCGGATGCGCTGCAATCCGTTGACGACGATGCGCTCGCCGCCGGAGAGGCCCGCGGTCACGACGCGCAGGCCCTCGACCGCCCGGCCGAGGGTGACGGCGCGAAATTCGGCGCGGTCGTTTGCCCCGACCACGAGCACGAACTTCTTGTCCTGATCGGTGCCGACGGCCCGTTCATCGACGAGGAGCAACCGCTCGGGCGTGGCCTGACCGAGCCGCATCCGCGCGAACTGACCGGGAATGAGGTGGCCGTCGCCATTGGCGAAGGTGGCGCGCACCCGAACCGTGCCGCTGCGGGCATCGACCTTGTTATCGATGAACTGCAGATGCCCGCGGGCGCGAACCCCATCCGCCGTCACCATCTCGACGGGGATGCGGTCGAGCCTGCCGCGCCCGCCCGCGGGGCCGGCGATCGAGGCCAGGGCCTTCACAACAACGGTCTCGTCCGCGTCAAAGCTCGCGTAGACCGGATCGACCGAGACGAGGGTGGTGAGCACCGCGGCCCCCGCTCCCGTCGCCACGAGGTTGCCCGGCGTGATCTCCCGGCGTCCGACGCGTCCGCCCACCGCTGCCCGCACCTGGGTATAGCTGAGGTTCAGGCGCGCCGCCTCCAGCGCCGCCTTCGCCGCGTCGAGGCTCGCCTTCGCCTCCTTGAAGGCGTTGGCGCGCACGTCGAGGTCGCGCGCCGTGACGATCTGCTGGTCGGAGAGTCTGCGCCCGCGCTCCAGATCGCTCGACGTCAGGGCGACGCGCGCCTCGGCGCCGGCCACCTGGGCCTCCAGACGCTGGACCTCCGCCGCGTAGGGCGCCGGATCGATGGTCACGAGGAGATCGCCGGCCTCGACAAGCTCGCCTTCCACGAAGTGCGTGGACTGGATCGCGCCGCCGACGCGGGCCCGCACGTCGATTCGGTCGACGGCTTCGAGCCGGCCCGAAAACGCGTCCCAGAGGACGACGTCCCGCGGCTCGACGGTGGCGACCGAAGCCGGTGCGGCCTGCTCGGCTTGCGGCGTTGCGGCGACCGCCGCATCCCCCTTGAAGAGCGGTGCCGAGATGAACTGATAGGAAGCACCCGCCAGCAAGGCGAGAACGAGGCCGACCCCGGCGCTGCGCCGGAAGAGAAAATGGCCTAGGGACGTGTCGCGATGGGGGTGCACGGCCGGCTCCGACATCTGTATCGTGTGATACACATGTCGGCATGGACGCGGCACGTCAAGAGACTTATCTACCACTCGATACAAAACTTGGAGCTTGCGGACAATGGCGATGGGGCGGCCCCGGTCGTTCGACACGGACAAGGCCCTTGATGATGCGATGGAGGTGTTCTGGCGCCATGGCTACGACGGCGCGAGCCTCGCGATGTTGACCAAGGCGATGGGTATCAAGCCGCCGAGCCTCTACGCGGCCTTTGGCAGCAAGGAGGGTCTGCTCAAGGCGGCCCTCGACCGCTATGCCCAGCGCCGGTCCGAGCACATGCGCTACGTGCTTGCGGGCCCCACCGCGCGCGACGTGGCCGAGCGCTTCCTGTTCAGCATCGTGGAGAGCCACACCGATCCGGCCAACCCGCCCGGCTGCCTGCTGGTCCAGGGCGGGCTCGCCTGCGGCGAAGGCTCGGAGAACATCCCGTTCGAGTTGGCGTCCCGGCGCGCGCTGTCCGAGACGGAACTGCGCGAGCGTTTCGTTCAGGCTCAGCAGGACGGCGACCTTGCCGAGACCGCCGATCCCGCGGCACTGGCGCGGTTTCTCTCGACGGTTGCCTCGGGCATGGGCGTCCTCGCGTCGTCCGGAGCCGATCGGGGCGCCTTGCGGGAGGTCGCGCGCGTCTCGCTCAGCGCCTTCCCGGGGCCCGAGAAAGGCGATCAATAAGCGGAAGGCGTGAGCGTACGCCGCGCGGGTCGAGACCGACTTGCCGGTCCGTTCGGCTTCGAGCCATCAAGCCTCGACCAGGGCACTCAGCTTTTCCGGCTGTAACGTGGTCGGCGCTGTGCCGTACGGCTGGGCAGCCATCGCCGACGACGGAAAGGTTTGAGGCGCAATCGGGTGTTGGCCGACGTCGAGGGATTCGCCCTGTGCCGCGGCCTTGCGGGTGAGACTTGCCCGCTGCGTCACCGCCGTGACAGCCCAGGCGAGTTTTCGACGGTCCGACTTATCGACAACAATGCCGCGCTGCTTCAGCACGGCATCAGCTTGGTCGGTGCACCACTCCTCCATGTCTCGCTGAGCACCGACCGTTGGATCTGCCGCCTCTTAGATGAGCGCAGCACCCAGGTTCGGTTGAAGCGACAAGCCAGGCGGGCGGCGGGGCCAAAGGTTATCGCCGAGATCAGTCCGCCAGAACGCCTGCTGACTCGGCTCGTCGCGATATTGGTCGATCCACCAAGCGTAGGGCGGGGCAACCATCTCGTGTGCCTCGCGCTCACTCAGCAGCTTTGGGCCTGCGCGGAGGTTCGTCCACCGCTCGTCCAGCTCAAGGAGGGCACGGGCATGGAGGCTCTTGGCGCGAACCGGATCCTTCGTGCCAAGGCTGATCTTCTCCTCACGCTTGCCGATGCACGCGAGAAGGTCGGCTGGCACGGCCCGCCGCAGATAGTAGATGCCGGTTTTGAGATGCTTTCAGGGACGCGTCGTCATCAACGACATTTGTACCACCCGTATGTACCACCCGGGCTGCCCTAAGTCTCTGTTTTCACTGATTGTTTTTTCGGCTCAGCGGCTTAGCCAGCTGATGGTGCCCAGGAAAGGATTGGGCCCGCAAAGATTTTGCTTGAGCAAAATCATACACTTACGCCAGCACGTTATGTACGATGTGTACCACGTTGTGTGCCCCGTTGAAAGGCACCCATAGTTGCTTTGCTCGCGACTTGCTCGGGATGCCGTCGCAGCCGAACGTGTGCGAGCTGCGCGACCTTTTCTCTCGCCCGTCAACGGACGGCTCGACCTTGGTGCCGCCACCTCCACGTGGCAGGGTAACGAATGGTTAAGCATGTCTCCCCGCCCTGCGAGGTCAAGATCGATGGCGCATGGGTATGCGTACCAGCAGATGAGGCGCACAAAGCCCACCGGGATAAATCAAAGCGGTGCCCCCGCTGTCACGGCCCGGTAATCACAGCTGGCAGTTACACAAGCGAACCCCGGATAAGCCTACAGCACCGCAAGCTGCATAGCGGCTGCCCCCTCGTGCCGCGCCACTTCAACGGAACGCCATCTCCGCACCCTGAAGCCTTGGTGTAGGGCGTTCGAGTCTCATCGGACGATTCAGTCACCTCAGCCTACTTGGCGATGACACCCGGACCACGGTGGTGCGCCCGAAGCAGAGTTCGCGCTCGCAAGCTCAGCCTGACGTTTCCAAGTGGGTGGCAGCCCTTCCGCTGCCGCCCGTCAAGCCACCCGCCAAATGAATTAAACGCTTCCACACAGCTATGTGGCGCAGTTCTGTTGCGCCGCGGACTCTCTCGTGATTGTGCTGCCCTCGAAAGGAGCAAATCACTATGGAAGACAACACATCGCCCGATCTGCTGATCATAACGGCGGATATCGTCACCGCTTATGTCAGCAGGAATTCCATTCGGGCAAGCGAACTGCCGAACCTGCTGGTGCAGGTGCATGGTGCGTTTACAAGCCTATCGATTGCACCGTCAGTCGAAGCTAGTAGTGAGGTCGAGAAGCCGACGCCGGCGCAGATCCGGAAGTCCATCACGCCGGACGCGCTGATCTCGTTCGTCGATGGCAAGCCGTATCGCACCTTGAAGCGGCATCTCAGCGTACACGGGCTCTCTGTCAACGAGTACCGCACCCGCTACGGGCTGCCGAGCGACTACCCGTCCGTCGCCCCGAACTACTCGGCCGCGCGCTCGGCGCTGGCCAAGCAACTTGGGCTGGGCAATCCGCGCAAAAATGTGGTGCCAGAGCCTGAGCCGGCCCCCGAACCGACTGCAGCCTCCAAGCCGAAGCGCATTGGTCGGCCTCGCAAGGCTGCCAAACCTGCTTGAAAGTAAGGTTGAAACGGAGCTCGGCGCATGACGAAACGCCGAGCCTCTGCACCTCGATCTGGCGCAGCTTGAGCACCACCTACTCCGCGCTCGTCTTCTGACCTCGCCACATATCCAACTCCTTCGGTCCCGGCTGATCCTCTCAATCAGCCCGGTCCGAAGCCAGCCGCTCAGGTCACGAGGACTCAGCTGCGCGACGTGCCCGGTTGGCATTTCTGGCTACGGAGGGGGCCTTCTTCCTGGGGTCTTCGGCTTGATGCCGATATCAGCAGCCGAGTGGGAAGCGACCTTTGCGGACATCCACGTGATGATGCGTACGCAGAACCCCAACATTTCCTAGGTCACGCCTCCCCCCGTGCAGCTACAGGTCCGCAATGGCTGAATAGTAGTCATACATTGATCGCGAGCTCAATGCCGGGATCGCAGGTCGAAGCAGACGATACGGCATTTCGCCCTGCCTCCCACAATTCGACAAGCCTTAGAGAGCACTGCCGAGATGGTGGCGCTCTACGGTCCATTTCACTGGCTGAGCAGAAGTCGCCCCGAAACAGGGCCAACTCCCTTTGGCACCGGCACGCTGGTATTGCCGTAGTTGGCGTTGAGAACGAGGTTCGGCCCCTCGTAGAGGTTGATCTGCTGGGCCACAACGACGGTGTAGGCCGACATATCGGCCACCGGGCGGCTTGCATCGATCACCAAGCGCCCGCTCGGTAGGTAGATGGTGCCAAGCACGGTGCGGGCATTGTCGCTGATGATGCGGTAGATGCGCATCGGCTTGGTCGCGGCCAAGGGCGGAGGGGTCGGCGTGATCACGTCACCGAGCAGGGTATCGACTTGGTCGGCCGGGTCGGTCGGAGCCGACACCGTCCGCTCCTCACTCATCAGCAGCCCGGCCATGACCCCGGTGGTCGGCGCCGACAGGCTGATGGTGGTCTTCTTGTCGAACAGGAGCCCCGAATTGTTGCCGGTGAAGTAGAACGCCACGCCGGTGCCAGTCAGCGTGGCCTTTTTGTCCACGATCAGCGGACCGTCCTTCATCACGTAGATGCCCGGCTGCAGAGTCACCACGGAGTCCTTGGTGATCTTCAGGCCGCCGCAGTAGGTGCCGGGGCTGAGCGTGTAGTTCGTCGGGACTGGGTTCTTACCCTTGCTCTTGCCGGTCATGGCATCGAGGGTCTGCATAAGGTTAGGCAAGTTCACGCAACTGCCGACAGGCGGCGCCGGACGATCGGCCAGCGGATCGGTGATGACGGGGCAGTTGGTCTGCGGATTGGGCGTGAAGTTGGCCCGGTCGTCCTTGAAGCCACCGGCCGAGCAGATGGTCTGCGCCCGCGCCATCGAGTTGTTGCGCCCGACCATCCCGCTTGAGTTGCTGGAGTTGGCGTAGAGCGCACAATCGTAGGCCGTGACCTGCGCACTCTTTTCGAGGTTGAACGCACCGGCCGCAGCCGCGTCGAGCGCGAGCATGCACAGGCGCATCTTGCCGACGACGCTGGCCTTGGCTTTGGCCGACACCTTGGACACCGACATGCCGACGAACGGCCCGAAGGTGAGGTGGATGGTTTGTTCGACTACGGCCGTCACGCTGGTTTTGTCGCTGGCGACGTCAACCTGGATTGTGACGGGGTTTTTGACGCTGTCCTTGATCTCGTCCTGGATGGTCTGGGTGGTCAGGCCGATAACCGAGGCGGTATTGGAGACGACGAGCTTGAGGGCGTTGCCACCGGCCATCACACCGGCGTCGGTGGCCTGCTGAATGTGCCTCTGGGCCGAGACCAGCCGGGCATAGTCGATCGCTCCGCCCACGAGTCCCATCAGGGTCGTTGCGGCGAGCGCAACGATGACGGTAACCGTGCCCCCGCTATCCCGATGGAAACCAGCGGCCAAGCCAACGAACGGCGCCATGCTGCTCCTTAGCCGTCCGGAAGCGCGAACCAAAGCCACCTACCAAAAGCCGTCTTTCATCTCCGTTCTAGCATCGGCGACTTAACGAAATACTTTCAGTTGTCTGCTGTTCGAACTCCATTGAATTAAATCTTTGACAATAAATGCTGAAGGCTTTCATGGCTTGCGCTATTTGACGTACGATCTGATTGCGCCCCACCAATGTGGCGAAGACGCATGGCTATCGCCGCTCATTCATCCCTGGGATGCCGCCGGTGGGCGGTTCCGCACATCGACGCGAGCGTCCATCTGGAGACGGCCTCCGAGGGGTTGCCACATGCCGTTCGCACCTTCCGTTGGCTCTTCCGAAGACCGCCCGCCGATCGGTGAGATCCCGGCGCCTCAGACGAGGGACCCGAGCAAGGTCATGATCCCGACGACGCCAAGGGTCGACGTGGCAAAGCCGAGCAATGCCATTGGCAGGGAAGGCATCACGGCTTCGGCGCGGCTCTGAGCATCGACTTGCGGCTGCATGAATTCATCTCCGGGTTAAGAATGGGCTCCCTAACGCGGTGTCCAGTAATGCGGTTCCGGCAGTGGGCCGACGCGCACTCGGACTAGGGCCTGTCCCGCACGAGGAGGCGCCTGCCTTGCCTTTGACCCTCAGTCCGGGGGATCCTCAAGCCCACGTGCACAAACTCGCACCCAGACCAACGCGTGGGGGCCGATCAGATCCTTAAACAATGCCTCAAGCCTTACCATGCGCTGGTAGCTTCATGGCGTTCGTCCCCACCGACCCACCGCCGCCGGTTTGGAGTCTCACGGCTTGGCTAACTAGCTCGCCCGAGCAGGTTCCTCCGGACGTGCTCACCATCCTGCGCGGGCGCCTCATCGTCGGGGTCGCCCCCTGATCGTGGCGGCCGTCGTGGGCGCTGCGTTGGCCAGTCTCGCCGTCCTTCGCGTTCCCACGCCAGCCATGCTCGCGTGGTTCTGCGCTGACCTAGCCCTCACCCTCGTGCGCCTCACGACCATGCTGGTGATGAGGCGCACCCTTCACAACTCAGGTCAGCGGTCGGGCGGGTGGCTCCCGCTGACGGACCTGTACGTGCTCAGCTCCTTGCTCTGGTGCGCTCAGATTGGCTGCGGGGTCGGCCTCTGCATGGCCTCGGCCGACCCGGTGCTGGTTCCGTTCGCCTGCCTTGTTACGACCGGCCTGGTAGGTGGGTTGTCGGCCCGCAATCCCGGCGCACCGCGCACAACCCTGGTCCAGATGATCAGCGTTGTCGTGCCCTTCACGGCCGGTGCATTTTCGGACGGTCAGCCATGGTTCCTGCCCCTCTGCGCGATGGCGCCGCTCTACCTAGTGGCGGTTGCGGCTGTGAGCCGACGGCTGCACGCCGACTACGTGACGCTACTGTGCACTGAGCGGGCTCTGCGTCACCAAGCACTCCATTGTGGGCTCACCGGCCTGCCCAATCGTACCTACTTCAATCAAGTCCTAACCGCTGTATCGGCCGGCCGAAAGGATGGTCGGAAGCATGCGGTAGCCCTACTTTACCTCGACTTGGACGGCTTCAAGCTCGTGAATGATACCTATGGGCACGCGGCAGGTGACGTTCTCTTGCAGCAGGTCGCGATCCGCTTGCGCGACGTGATCATGGTCACCGACGTGATCGCCCGTCTAGGAGGGGACGAGTTCGCGGTATTGTTAACTGGGCGGCGGGCAGCCTCTGCTGAAAGGGTAGCAGGCGCGATCATCGCAGCCGTGAGTCTGCCCTATTACTTAGGCCAAGGGACGCTCGCCAGCATCGGGGTCAGCATTGGTATCGCGGAGTGCGACTCATGCATCTCCGACAATCATGTGCTCCTCGTGCACGCGGATCGAGCTCTGTACAAAGCGAAAAAGCGTGGCAAGGGTACCTTCCATCGGGTCCGATTCTTCAGAGACGATGACGGTAGAACGGAGAGGGCAATAGCACAGTGCGAAGCCGCCGGGCGATGAGCAAATCGGGCGGCAAGGCTACTCATTGAGACAGCATGCCATTTCGAATGGAACAGGCTAGTGCAGTGGCACTATGAAACTTTTCTCATCATGCTATCGTACAAGCCTCCGAGAAAGCGAAACGAGCCGGCGCCGGGATACATCCTGAGCGATCGATCGACTGTGCTCTAGACGCACCCAACCAGAAATTTACTTCTGTTTTTACGAACTTAAACTATAAAACTTTTACTTTTATGGTCAGGCTGGCAACGCTGGTCTCCGCAGGAGAAAATTCATGAGCAATGGTGCTCTTACCCTCGCAGCAGCGGTGTTTCTGAGTGGCCTTGCCCTAAGTGCCGGCTCAGCGTCGGCCGCACCATTGTCGCTCAACAGCCTTCAGGCTGACCCAGGCATCGTCACTCAAGTTCAGATGACGCGGATGGAGCGGCGAATGATGGAACGGCGCATGGACCGCCGGATGATGAACCGCATGTAAGGCGCTCTGGAGGGCTTCGATAGGAGCCCTCCTTTCGCGATAGTTTAGCCTTGCTGCCACTGCCCTCTATCGACTTCAAGTTGAGCCATCAGCTCAGCCAAGCGTGGATCCAGCACTTCGTCAAGCATCGGCTCGTACAAAGCCTGCAGCTGTCGCCCCAGCCGGAGCCGTGTGCGGGCGTCGAGAATCGGTTCAGCATCGGCTTCAGTAGCCGTGCGCGAAAGTGGATCAGGGCTCGAATTCATCACAGACGATAACGGCCGCAACGGGTCGAGGTTGCCACCAAAGCGGGAAGGGGTGGAGGCCGCGGCACATGTCGCTGGGCGTCTTCCTCCGGAACAGCATCGGCCGACGCCCGCCGACGCTGCCGTTCGAGGTTCGGCAGGAGTTTAGCGCGAAGCTTCGGCATTACGGGCGGGAAGCCGGCCAACGGTGCCCGCGCCTATCTGTTCATCGGGCCGAGCACGTGCATCAGCCCGGTGGTCGTGACGCCCGGCGAGCGGCCGTGACCTGACCGATATTTTGGACCGAGCCGAGTGAGAGGCTACTGCATGGCGGCTGCCATGGGTAGCCGGAAGGCCAGGTGGGGGAAGCTGACGGGCGCGGGTGGCCGGTAGCCCAGGGACGAGTGCGGCCGGACGCGGTTGTAGGTGTTCTGCCAAAGGGCGATCACGGCCTGGGCTTCCTTGAGCGAGTAAAAGATTTCTTGGCGCAGGCACTCGTCCCGCAGCTCTGCTCGGAGATCTCCGCCTCCTTGCACGCCAACGCCAAACTCTTGCCCTGAGCTGTCTGCACCTCGATCTGGCGCAGCTTCAAAACGACCTGCTCCGCGCTCGTCTTCTGTCCTCGCCGCATGTCCGACTCCTTCGGTCCTGGCTGATCCTCTCAATCAGCCCGGTCCAAAGCCAGCCGGTCAGGTCAAGGGGTCAGGAGTTCGCCCCGCCTTGTTCGGCTTCGCGCCATAAGCGGCCCTTCTAACCGAGCTGCTGGAATGGCCGCTTAGCCTTCGGTCTCGGACATGACTAAGCGCGCCCAGGCCGAGGGCGTGCTGCGCGAGGCCCAGAAGATGCAAGCCATCGGGCAACTGACCGGGGGCATCGCGCATGACTTCAACAACCTGTTGCAGGTCATCCTCGGAACCTTGAATTCGTCCGGGCCAAGCTCGACGGCGACGCCCGCCCGCCGCAGCGGATCGAGCGCGCGGCCTGGGCGGCGCAGCGCGGGGCAACGCTTACCGGCCAGCTCCTCGCCTTCGCCCGAAAGCAGCCGCTCGCGCCGGCCGTCATCGACCTCGCCGCGACGATGCCGGACCTCATCCCGCTGCTGCGGCGGACCCTCGGGGAGCACATCGAGGTCCGTTACGTCGAGACCGCTGGCCTGTGGCCGGCGATGGCAGACCCGGCGCAGCTTGAGAGCGCGGTCCTGAACCTGGCCCTGAACGCGCGCGACGCCATGCCGGGCGGCGGGCGGCTCACCATCGAGCTCGGCAACAAGGTGCTGGACCACGAGTACGCTCGCCACTACGCCCAGGTCGTACCCGTCGACTACGCCATGGTGGCGGTCTCCGACACCGGCCACGGCATGACGCCGGAGGTGATAAAGCGTGTCTTCGAGCCGTTCTTCACGACCAAGCCCGACGGCAAGGGCACGGGTCTCGGCCTCGCCATGGTCTTCGGCTTCGTCAAGCAGTCGGGCGGTCACGTGAAGATTTACTCGGAGCCTGGCGAGGGGACGACCGTGAAGATCTACTTGCCGCGTGCAGCCGGCGCCGCGACCGTCGCCCAGCGCACGAGCGCGCCCGTCGAGCTTCCCCGCGGCTCGGCAACGGTGCTGGTGGTGGAGGACGAGGCCGCGGTCCGTGAGATCGCCTGCGCGATCCTAGCCGACCTCGGCTACCAGGTTTTGGAAGCGCCCGACGGCGAGGAGGCGCTCAGGGTGTTCGGGGCTAACGCGGCGACCGTCGACCTGCTGCTGACCGACGTGGTCCTGCCCGGCAAGGTCCGGGGGCGCGAACTCGCGGAGCGCGTGCAGGCCCTGCGACCGGAGGTGCGGGTCGTGTTCATGTCCGGCTACACCGAGAACTCCATCGTGCACCACGGCCGGTCGGACGACGGCGTGCATCTCGTAGGCAAGCCATTCAAGCGCGAACAGCTCGCCCGCAAGGTCGCCGAGGTCCTGGGGACCGCCGCATCGACGATCCCCGAGGCCTCGAACGTCGTGGCGCTGCGACCCGCCAGGGACGCCGCGCCATGACTTCCATGGTCCCTCTAGGGTCAAAATCCAAACAGCTTGACCATGTGAAGGGCTGCTAGGGATGGTACTCGGGCCTTGGTCGTTGATCCGGGAGCGGACGTTCCCCCTCCGTCCAACTCCATTCCAGCCGGGGGTCAAGAGCGGCGCGCCTGCTTCTTGCTGCCTTCAATCATCAAGCGGATGCGCGCAGCCATGGTCTCAATCGGGAACGGCTTGGTCAGCACCGCCATGCCGGGGGCGAGATGCCCGTTGCCGAGGATCGCGTTCTCGGCGTAGCCGGTGATGAACAGCACCTTGAGGTTCGGAAGCGACACGCGAGCCGCGTCGGCCATCTGCCGCCCGTTCATGCCACCAGGTAGGCCGACATCCGTCACCAGCAGATCGATGCGCACGTTCGATTGCAACAGCTTGAGGCCCGCCGCGCTATCGCCCGCCTCGATGGCCGTATAACCGAGGTCTTCCAGGATGTCGGTGACGAGCATCCGCACTGACGGTTCGTCATCAACCACCAACACGGTCTCCCCCTGCTCGGAACGGGGTGGCGCGTCGACCTTGGCCGACTGTTCGACATCCTCGATCTCACCGAAGTGGCGAGGCAGATAGATGCATACCGTCGTGCCCTGTCGACTTCCGAGTAGATCCGCACTTGTCCGCCGGACTGCTGGGCGAACCCGTAGATCATCGACAGGCCGAGGCCGGTGCCCTCGCCGATGGGTTTGGTGGTGAAGAACGGCTCGAAGACCCGCGCCACCACCTCCGGTGGCATGCCGGTGCCGGTGTCGGTCACGCACAACGAGAGGTACTGGCCTTCCGGGATGTCGAGCTTGCGCGAGGCCCGTTCGTCTAGCCACCTGTTCGCGGTCTCGACGGTAATGCGCCCGCCGTCCGGCATCGCGTCGCGGGCGTTGATGCACAGGTTCAGGAGTGCGTTTTCAAGCTGGGATGGGTCCACCAGCGCGGGCCAGAGACCGGCCGCCCCGACCACCTCGATTGGTATGGATGGCCCGACCGTGCGCTGGATCATCTCCTGCATGCCGAGGGCCAGCCGGTTCACGTCGGTGGGCTTCGGATCGAGAGTCTGACGCCGCGAGAAAGCGAGCAATCGGTGCGTCAGGGCGGCGGCGCGCTTCGAGGCTCCCTGCGCGACCGCCATGTAGCGTTCGACATCTTGGAAGCGGCCCTGCTGCATGCGGTTCTGCATCATCTCCAGGGAGCCGGAGATGCCCGCGAGCAGGTTGTTGAAGTCGTGCGCGAGCCCGCCGGTGAGTTGGCCCACCGCCTCCATCTTCTGGGCCTGCCGTAGAGCCTCCTGCGTCTGGAGAAGCTCGGTCTGCATGTGCACCCGTGCCGAGACGTCCTTGGCATGATGGAATGCCCCGACGATGCTGCCATCGGCAGCCTTGAGCGGACCGTATGACAACTCCCAATGCGGAACGGTCAGGTCCGGATCGCCGACCTCGGCGGTGACCGTGAACATCTCACCATCGAGCGCCCGATCGATGAAACCCCGGATCATCGACGCCTGCTCAGGCAGCAGCAAGTCCGGGAACACCTCACCGAGCCGTACACGATGGCCGTAGGTTCGGAAGAAATCGTCGCTGTGGGCCTGATTGAAGGCGATCTGCCGATACTCGGTGTCGAAGGCGCAGATCGGCGCAGTGTCGGACTGGATGATGTTCTCGTATCGGCGCAGCGCCTCGTCGTGGATCTTCTCCTCCGTGACGTCGCGCGCCACGCAGTAAAACCGGTCACCTTCCGGCACAGCCGTCCATGATAGATAGCGGTAGTCGCCCGAGCGCGTCCTGAACCGGTTCTCGAAGGCGGGCGTCGCGGCACCACTCTCGGCGAGACGAGTGATCTCGGCGCGGGTCCTCTCCTGATCCTCCGGGTGCTCTAACCACTCGGAGGTACGGCCGACCAGTTCCGCCTCGGTCCAGCCGAGCACGCGGGTCCAGGCCGGATTGACGGTCTGGAACACGCCCGTAAGGTCGCTGACCAGCAGCATGTCCTGGCTGACTTGCCAGATCCGGTTGCGCTCGGCGGTGCGCTCCTCGACACGTTGTTCCAACGTGGCGTTCTGTTTGCGCAACTGTGCTTCCGCCCGCCTCAGGTCGGTCACGTCGTTGAAGGCGCCCACCATTCGTCGCGTGCCGTCGGGATCCTGGATGATGACGCCAGTGCTCAGGATCGAGCGACGCGTTCCGTCGCCGTGGACGAGGTCATAGTCAAAGTCGACCGTGCGTCCGAGATCGCCGGGGTCGAACGGACGTTCGATCCCCATTACACCCAATGCCCCCGCCCGTTGCCGGTCCAGATGGTCGGGCGCGACACGGGCGAAGGCATCCTCGTGCGGATACACGCCCGCGCCGGGCAGACCGAAGATCGCACTCGCTCGCGCGTCCAGCTCTATCAGCCCGGCGTAGGGTCGCCACTCGTAGGTGCCGAGTTGCGCGACCTTGAGCGCGGTTTCCAGCCGCGCCGTGGCCCGGCCCTGGGCTCGCTCGGCCTTTTTCTGGCCCGTCATCTCGGTGGCGAGCAACAGCACGCCGGCGAAGCCACCGTCCTCGCCCTGCACAGGCGAGAAGCTGTAGGTCCAGACAGTCTCCTCGTCGCGTCCGTGCCGGCGCATCGTCATCGACAGATTCTCGACCGAGAAGCCCTCACCGGTGCGGAGAACTTCGGCGACCTGCGGCGATAGCACCGGTGCGATGTCGATCAGGACCTCGGGCATCGGCCGGCCGAACGCCCACGGGTGCCGATCACCAAGCGCTTCGCCGTAGGCGTCGTTGTAGAGGAGCCATTGCTGCGGCTCCCAGTAGAGGGCGGCGATCCCCTTGGCGTTCAGCACCAGCGACAGAGACGTGCGGAGCGACTGCGGCCACGTATCGTATGCCCCGAGCGGCGTGACCGACCAATTCGTGTCGCGAACGCGCTGCCCCATTTGGCCACCGCCGATCACAGCCGGTGTTTCCCATGACGATTGAGTAGCGGACGACGGTGCAGGCAGGCTGTCGGCAGTCTGGGTCATGGGTTCTGAGACGGGCTCGACAAGGCCGTCCCCGCTGCCTTGCCTGCCATGGGTCGCCGCCGCCCCTCATCTTGATCGAGAAGGCGCAGGGCCGCCCGCACCACCTCGCTGGTGCTCGCGAAGCGGCCGGATTGCAGGCACGACCGAATGAGGTCGTCCTGTTCCGGGGTGATCGAGACGGTGATGCTTCTGCGCGCGGCCATGCTCGGGGTGTGCACTGTGAGGAGGTCCCTCATAAGTCACGCATTCTTCGCGTTGGCAAAGCCTGAGAGCGGACCTTCCGACCGTCTGCAACGGGTCGGAAGCAGCCCCTGACATGGTCAAGCTGATTTGGCTTTGGCCCTAGCGTCCGTTGATCGGGCCGGGGGCTGGGGCGCCGGTGGCTCGCTCGGCGGGTCACCTTCCGGTGGAGCCGGGTCCGGCGGCGGATCGCCGATGGGCGGAAGCGGCTCGTCCCCTGGCCTGGGCGTGTCCGAATGCATGATATCCCCCCATTCACGGCTCCCGGCGGCGGGAGCGAACCACAACGCGCGACGTCGCCGAACGTCCCCGGCGATAGTCGTACGCCGGCGCGGACCGACACTTGAGAAGCTCACCTCGGTCTCGACCGTGGTCCTGGCTAGCGACGCTGTCCGCCTTTCCGCCGGGGTCGCCTCTTGGCGCTGGCGCGGCACCGTGTCCGCACACGTCGGCGTGATCTTAGGTGTCGCGACTGCGACACCGGATGACGGAGCTGGTACCGCTCGCCGATGGCCGCGAAACATTCCCGACACATCGCCCTGACCGAACCGTTGATCGCCTACGTCGAGGCCCAGGTCGCCAAGGGCGAGTACACCTGCATCAGCGAGGTCGTCAGAACGGCGCTCCGTCAGATGATCGAGCGCGACGAGGCGAAGGCCGCCCGTGGACTCACCAGCCCGGAGGCCACCAGTGACCGCGCCTGAGGACGCCGCGCGCGATCCGGCCAGGCTCGCCGCCCTCGACCGCTACGGCATCCTCGACACGCGCGGCGAGCAGGGCTTCGACGACATCGTGCTGCTCGCCTCCCGCATCTGCGGCACGCCGGTCGCGCTGGTGAGCCTCGTCGCCGGCGACCGGCAGTGGTTCAAGGCCCGGGTGGGCTTCGACCCCTGCGAAACGCCGCTGTCGCAGTCGGTTTGCGCGCATGCCTTGCAGCAGCCGGGCCTGCTCGTCATCCCGGACCTGACCGCCGACCCGCGGACCCGGGACAACCCGCTCGTCACGGAGGAGCCCAGGCTCAGGTTCTATGCCGGTGCCCGGCTTGAGACCCCCGAGGGCAAGCCGCTCGGGACCTTGTGCGTGATCGACGGCAAGCCCCGGCCCGAGGGGCTGACGCCGGAGCAGGCCGAATCCCTCGAAGCGCTCGCCCGTCAGGTCATGGCGCAGATGGAACTGCGCCGCTCGATGGTCGCCCGCGACGACGCCGTGCGGCGGGTCCGCGAGGCGGACACCCGCCACCGCCAGATCCTCGACAGCGCCGTCGACTACGCCATCGTGACGATGGATCTCGACGCGCGGGTCACGAGCTGGAACGCCGGCGCCGAGGCCATCCTCGGATGGTCCGAGAAGGAGATGTGCGGCGAGCCTGCCCATGTCTTCTTCACCGAGGAGGACGTCGCCGCCGGCATCCCCGAGCGCGAATTAAAAGGCGCCAGGGAGCAGGGGCGCGGCAACGACGAGCGCTGGCACCAGCGCAAGGACGGCTCCCGTTTCTTCGCGCTCGGCGAGATGATGCCGCTGCACGCCGAGGACGGCAGCCACGTCGGCTACCTCAAGATCCTGCGTGACCGCACCGGACAGCGCCTCGCGGCCGAGGAGCTCCAGCGCCAGACCGACCTGCTGCAGACCGTCACCGACCACGTCAGCGAGGCGGTGTTCCAGCTCGACCTCGACGGCGTCGTCACCTTCGCCAACCGCGCCGCCCACGTCCTGCTCGGCTGGGAACCGGATACCCTAGTCGGGCAGAACCTGCACGAGGCCGCCCACCACCACCATCCCGACGGGCGCCCGTTCCCGGCCTCCGAATGCGGCTTCGTCGCGGCCATCCGCGAGGGGCAGACCCTTCGCCAGCGCGACGCGACCTTCTTCGACCGGGACGGCGCCCCCGTCGAGGTGGTGTGCTCGAACGCTCCCGTCTTGCAGGGCGGCACTGTCGTCGGGGCCGTGCTCACGGTCTCCGACGTCACCGGCCGCCGACGGGACGAGCGCCGCCTGCGGGAGGTCAACGCCGAGCTTGAGCTGCGCGTCGCCGAGCGGCACGCGGCCGAGGCGCGGCAGCGCTTCCTCCTCAACCTGACGGACACGCTTCGCGAACAAGGCGGTCCCCGCGGCCGGATGCAGGCGGCCGTCGATGCGTTGGGGGCCTATCTCCGGGCGAGCCGGGTCGGCTACGGGATGATCGGGACCGACGGCCTGACCGCCGTCCTGGGCACCGAGTACGTTGACGGCGTCGCGGCGCTGGCCAACACCTACCCGCTCGACGCGTTCGGGCCCGGCAACATCGCCAACCTCAGGCAGGGCCGGACATCCGTCTACGCGGATGTCGAGGCCGATCCGGACACCGCCGGCCTCGGGATGGGCGCCTTCGGCATCGCCGCCCTCGTCGCCGTACCGCAGGTCCACGAGGGCCGGCTGCGCTCGGTCGTCTACGTGAACCAGCGTGAGCCGCGGGTCTGGACGCACGACGAGGTCTCGCTGGTCGAGGAGGTCGCGGCCCGGATCTGGGACGCCGTGGAGCGCGTCCGCGCCCAGGGCGCGTTGCGGGCGTTGAACGATACGCTGGCGGCCCAGGTCGCCGAGCGCACCAAGGAGCGCGACCGGATCTGGCAGGTGAGCCAGGACATGCTCGGCGTCGCCGACGCGACAGGCGTCTGGGTCAGCATCAACCCGGCCTGGCGGCGCATCCTCGGATGGGAGGCCAACGAGATCATCGGCAAGACCTCGGAGTGGCTCGAACACCCGGACGACCGGGAGAGGACCCGGGCCGAGGTAGCCCACCTCGCCGGCGGCGGCCTGACGCTCGCCTTCGAGAACCGCTTCCGTGCCCGCGACGGCAGCTACCGCACGCTGTCGTGGACGGCCGTGCCGGTCGAGGGGATGCTCTATTGCGTCTCGCGCGACGTCACCCTGGAGAAGGAGCGCGCGGCGACCCTGCTGCAGGCCGAGGAGGCGCTAAGGCAATCGCAGAAGCTGGAGGCTGTCGGCCAATTGACCGGGGGCGTCGCGCACGACTTCAACAACCTGCTGACGGTCATCAAGTCGTCGACCGACCTCCTGAAACGCCCGGACCTCGCCGAGGAGCGCCGGGTTCGCTACATCGCCGCCATCTCCGACACGGTCGACCGGGCCGCCAAGCTCACCGGGCAGCTCCTCGCCTTCGCGAGGCGACAGGCGCTGAGGCCGGAGGTGTTCGACGTCGGCCGGAGCGTCAGGGCCATCGGCGAGATGGTCGGGACCCTTACCGGCGCCCGGATCGCGGTTTCGATCCATGTCGGCGACGAAGCCTGCCACGTCAGCGCCGACCCAAGCCAGTTCGACACCGCGCTGGTGAACATGGCGGTCAACGCCCGCGACGCCATGGACGGCGAGGGTCGGCTCGACATCTCCGTCGAGGCGGTGGGCGTGGTGCCGGCGATGCGGTCGCATCCCGTGCAGGTCGGGGACTTCGTCCGGATCGCGCTGACCGACACGGGATCGGGCATCCCGGACGATCAGGTGGACCGGATCTTCGAGCCGTTCTTCACCACCAAGGGGGTCGGCCAGGGCACCGGGCTCGGCCTCTCCCAGGTCTTCGGCTTCGCCAAGCAATCCGGCGGCGAGGTGGTGGTCGACAGCGAGGTCGGGCGTGGTACCACCTTCGCCCTCTACCTCCCGCGCGCGGACGCAGGCGCCGGCCGGGTCGAGGAGCCGGTGGCGGTTGACGCGGTCGTCGACGGGATAGGCACCTGCGTCCTGGTGGTCGAGGACAACCGGGAGGTCGGCGCCTTCTCGACCCAGACGTTGGAGGAGCTCGGCTACGGCACGCACTGGGTCGCGAACGCCGACGAGGCACTGGCGGCGCTCGCGGAGAAGCCGAACGGTTACGACGTGGTGTTCTCGGACGTGGTCATGCCCGGCATGAACGGGGTCGAGCTCGGGCGGGAGGTCCGGCGCTTGTATCCCGGACTGCCGGTGGTTCTGACCAGCGGCTACAGCCACGTCCTGGCGCAGGAGAGCGACCACGGATTCGAGCTGCTGCAGAAACCCTACTCGGTCGAGGCGCTGTCGCGCATCCTGCGTCGCGCGGCCTCGAAGCCCCGGAGTCGCAGGCGGGTGGTCGGTTAGGTGGGAACGGCGATGGCCCGTGTCCGCCGACCGATGCCGGGCATCCGATGGGACCTATCGGAAGGCGCAGCGTTGAGCCGTGCCGTTTCCCCGGACCGCACCGTCGCTCCGCTCGTAACCGATGATTGGCGGATGCCCCCACAAACGAAGCCCATGCTCGCAAGCACCACGCTGCACGCCGCCTCGAACATCCGAACCTCCTGGTCCGGTGGCCTAAAAGAGGCCCGCTTCTCCCGTCGGTTGCCGGGGGGCCCATCCTCGCGGGGAGACCGCGCGTGACATCTTCGCACACCGTTTTCGGCGGGGCCTGATCGCGTGTCCGGCGCACCACCGTTCCTGACCGGCGGCGGGATGGGGGCCCGCATGCGCGCCCACGACTGGTCGGCCTCGCCGCTGGGTGCCCCGGAGACCTGGCCGGCCCCGCTGGGCACGGTCGTCGGCCTGATGCTGGGGTCGGCATTTCCGATGTTCGCCGCCTGGGGGCCGTCCCTCGGCTACCTCTACAACGACGCCTACTCCGTCATGCTCGGCGCGAGGCACCCCGACGCCCTCGGCAGGCCCTTCCGCGACGTCTGGCCGGAGATCTGGGACGAGATCCTCCCGTTCATCGAGCGCGCCATGAGGGGCGAGGCGACCTACCAGGAGGACCTCCCCCTGCGCATGCTGCGCAAGGGCTTCGAGGAGGACACGTGGTGGACCTTCTCGTACTCGCCCATCCGCGACGTTGACGGAACCGTTAAGGGGATGTTTTGCGCCTGCGTCGAGACCACCGAGGCGGTGCGATCCAGCTCCGAGCTCGCCAGCCTCAACGTCGACCTGGAACGGCAGGTGCTGGAGCGTTCCCATGAGCTCAAGCACCTCTGGGACACGTCTCCCGACCTGTTGCTGGTCATCGATTTCGAGGGTGTGTTCCGCAAGGTCAACCCGGCCTGGACGACGTTGCTCGGCTACGCGCCGGAGGAACTCGTCGGCCGGCACGTGTCCGAATTCGTCCTGCCCGAGGACGACGCCCTCACCCGGGACGCGTACGAGTTGGCGGCCGGCGGCGGCCTGCCAGTCGTCGAGAACCGCTACCGGCACAAGGACGGCTCGATCCGCTGGATCTCCTGGGTGGCCGCGCCCAACGGCGGCCTGACATACGCGACCGGTCGGGACGTGACCGCGAGGGTCTCGGCGCAGGCGGAACTCGCCGCCGCGCAGGACGCCCTGCGCCACTCCCAGAAGATGGAGGCCGTCGGGCAATTGACCGGTGGCGTCGCGCACGACTTCAACAACCTGCTGACCGTGATCAAGTCCTCGACCGACCTGCTCAAGCGCCCGGGGCTTTCCGATGAGAGGCGCACCCGTTACGTCGGCGCGATCTCGGATACCGTGGATCGCGCCGCCAAGCTCACGTCGCAGCTCCTGGCATTCGCCCGCCGCCAGTCGCTCAAGCCCGAGGTGTTCGACGCCAACGAGAGCGTGCGGGCCCTCGGCGACATGATGGGCACGCTGACCGGCTCGCGCATCCGCATCGAGACCAGGCTCTCGGACCGGACCTGCTTCCTGAACGCGGACCCGAGCCAGTTCGACACGGCGCTGGTGAACATGGCGGTCAACGCCCGGGACGCCATGGACGGAGAGGGCACGCTGACCATCGCGGTGCGCACAGCCGAACGGATGCCCGCGGTGCGGGCCCACCCGTCCGTTGTCGGCTCGTTCGTGGCGGTGTCCGTCATCGACACCGGCATCGGCATTCCATCCGACCGGATCGCGCACATCTTCGAGCCGTTCTTCACCACGAAGGAGGTGGGCCAGGGCACCGGCCTCGGGCTCAGTCAGGTCTTCGGCTTCGCGAAGCAGTCCGGCGGCGAGGTCACGGTCGAGAGCGTCGTCGGCGAGGGCACCACCTTCACCCTGTACCTGCCGCGCGTGGACGGCGCGGCGCGGCGGGTCGACGAGGCCGAGCCCGCGCCGCTGGTGGACGGCCACGGCACCTGCGTGCTGGTCGTCGAGGACAACGCTGACGTCGGCACCTTCGCGGTGCAGACGCTGACCGACCTCGGCTACGTCACGGTGCTGGCCAACAACGCAGAGGAGGCGTTGGCCGAGCTGGCCCGGGACGCGGACCGTTTCGACGTCGTCTTCTCCGACATCGTGATGCCCGGCATGAGCGGCATCGACCTCGCCCACCACATCCGCGAGAACCACCACGACCTGCCGGTGCTGCTCGCCTCGGGCTACAGCCACGTGCTGGCGAAGAACGGCACCTACGGCTTCGAACTCCTGCATAAGCCGTACTCGGTCGAGGACCTTTCCCGACTCCTGCGCAAGGTCGCCACCTGGCAGCGCCGAAGGCGCATCCTGGGTGACGGTCGAGCCTGACCAGGTCCGCAAGGGGGGGAATCCCGCGTCCCGTCCGGGACGGGGACTTAGCCGATGACACCACCCCGCCGTCGCATCGGCACGAGGTAGGCCGTCAACGACACGGGGGGCGGACGGACCGGCGCAGCCGAAAGGTTTTGCTTGCCCGACGAAGCCCCCGTGGTGTTCCTGGGTTTCGGTCGGGCAGAATGTGACGACGACCCGACGACCGGCGTTCGCAGGGGTGAGACGAGACAGGAACCGATGGTCCTGCAACACCTTCCGTCCCTCGTCGAGGACGATGCCCGCCTCGACGCCCTGGCGAGCTACGCGATCCTCGATACCCCGAACGAGCGGTGCTTCGACGACATCGTCCGATTGGCCTGCCAACTCTGCCAGGTCCCGGTGTCCCTCGTCAGCCTCGTGGGCGGCGACCGGCAATGGTTCAAGGCGCGGGTCAATTTCCCGTCCTGCGAGACCGACCTCAACAGCTCGGTCTGCGCCCATGCTCTCGCCCAGCCGGACGAGGTGCTGGTCATCCCGGACCTGACCGCGGACCCGCGCACCCGAGCCAATCCGCTGCCGAAATCTATCACGCCTGCATGCTTCGACTGGGCGCCGAGGGCGGGCCGCCTCCCCGCCGATAGGCGTCGGGCGGGACGCCGGCTCACGGCGTTGGGAGCCGGCGTCCCGCCCAAGCCGTCGTGCTCTGCCCTGACCGGCGCCGGAAGTATCCGCTGTCGCTAATGTGCCCGTACCTGATGGTCAGCCGTTCGCCCGACCGAAAGCCCCGACGCCGTCCCGAACTAGGGCGAGCGCCACCTCCGCGTCGCCGCGCCGGTGCACCCGGAGGTCCTTGCCGGCGAGCTGGTTGTAGTGGCCGAAGAATACCTCGACCTCGTCGAGAGGGCCGGGTCGCAGGTCGGACAGGGTATGGACGTGCGCATGCGTGCGGGCTTTCACCGCTACGCCGATCAGACGGTCGTTGCGCTCCAAAGCGCCGTCGCGCTCTCGCTGCTCGGCCTCGATGACGCCCACCAGCCGCGCCTCCAGCATGCAGCCCGAGAAGGCGGGCGCATCGAGCTACAGCAGGATGTCGAGCGGGTTGCCGTCGGCGCCTTTAGTCGAGGGGATCATGCCGAAGTCGTAAGGGAAGTTCGTGCCCTCCGGCATGACCATCTCGAATACGAAGGCGCCGAACGCGTCCGAGAAGGCATACTTGTTCGGGCTACCCTTGGGCGTCTCGACGACGTGGACGTGGCCTGCCTCGCCGAATGTCGGGAGGCGGCTGAGCGGCGGTGGGGCAAAGCGGCGCTCCAGCGCGGCGCCCGGATGGCGCCATGGGTTGTGGAACCCGGGAGGGTGCCGCCGGGTCCGCGGGAGCTCCCGTGCGGTAGCCGGGCGAGACCGTACGACCTGTAGTGATTGGGCTTGCCATTTTGGCGCCGGCACCTGCTCGCGTCAGTCGGTCCCGAGGTGGATGCGGACGCAGTCGCGCGCTCCATGACGATGCGCTGTCGCTCGGGCAGGTCAGGCTGGATCACCTCTGATGCCAGACATCGTGATCCCACAGGGGCGGCGGCCGCTCATCATCCGCGCGGGGGGCGCATTGGCGCGCAGAGCATCCACACGCAACCGTACGATACTGCCGGGTTATCCTTGACCGGAGCGCCCTCAGGCTTAGAACCGCGGATTCTACTTCCGAACCCTCCTCACCCTTGCGTTCGGCAGGAGGGACGGTCGAACGCGGGTGAACCGTCCATGGCGCTGGTGAAGAGGACGCGGCTTGCGCCGCAGGAAGGACCCGCCGATGCCGGCGCGAGTGTTCCGAACCCTTCCCCGGTCACGCCCGTCCCAGCCGGACGCTCGCGCGAACGGTCCCGTGCGAGGCGGGAGAAGGCCGCCGAGCGGCTCGCCGCCGCGACGGAGGAACTCGCGGCGGGGATGGCCGAGGCGTCGGCGGCCGCCGAGGAATTGCGCCGGTCGATGGAGCAGATCGCCTCCGGCGCCGAGGAAGCCGCCGGGGCTGCGCAGGAGTCCATCGGCGCTATCGAGGGCATCGCCGCCCGCCTGTCAGAGGCCCGGGAACGGGCTGACGCCTCGCGCCAGTCGACCACGGCGTTCCAGACGCTGTTGGCGGAGAACGGAGTTCAAATTACCACGTCGGTCGCAGCCGTGCAGGCCAATTCCCACCGACAGTCCGACACGGTCACTTTGATCCAGGAGCTCGACCGCGGGGCCGCCAGCATCGGCGAGATCACCGGTACGGTCGAGCACATCTCCGACCAGACTAATCTGCTCGCCCTGAACGCCGCCATCGAAGCGGCTCGTGCCGGCGAGCACGGGCGCGGCTTCGCGGTCGTCGCCGACGAGGTGCGGGCGCTCGCCGAGACGTCCGAAACGAGCGCCGCCGAGGTCCGAACGCTAGCCGAGGCGATCCGCACCGAGGTCCGCGGCGTCGGCGACATCATACGCGCCGCGGCCCGGACGGCGACGGCCGAAGCGGAGGCCGGCAGCCGCGTGACTGAGAGATTGGAGGCAGTCCGGTCGGAACTCGGCACGTTGTCGGAGGGCGCGCAGGACATCCTGGCCGCAGCGGTCGAGGCCGAGACCGCCATCCGAGAGGCGCAACGCGGCGCGGAGCAGATCGCCTCCGCGGCGGAGGAGCAGGCCGCCGCCGCAGGGCAGGCCCAACAGGCCGTGGCGCAGCAGACGCAATCCCTCGACCAGGCTCAAACGACCGCGCAGGCGTTGGCGGGCCTCGCCGACGACCTGACCGGAAGCGGCTCGGTCCGGGATCGAGCCGAGGAGGTCGCCTCGGCGGCCGAGGAACTCTCGGCTACGGTCCAGGAATTGGCTGGGGCGGCAGGCGAGATCCTCGCCGCCATCGACCAGATTAGCCGCGGGACCGCCATCCAGAGCGCCGCCGCGCAGCAGTCCAGCGCCGCGATGGCCCAGGTCGAGCGTAGCGCCGCGGTATTCAGCTCGAATGCGACGGCCGCCCGAGAGAGCGTCGCCGGCATCGGCGCGACCTTGCGGGACGTGCGCTCGGCGGTCGGCTTCCTCGCCGATGGCGTCGAGCGCTCCCTCGGCGAGACCCGCGCCTGCCTCGCCCGCATCGGCGAACTGGAGGGCAGCAATCGCCGCATCGAGAAGACCGTCGGGTCCATCGCCCTCGTCGCCGTGCAGGTGAACATGCTCGCGGTCAGCGGCGCCATCGAGGCGGCCCGCGCCGGCGAGGGCGGTCGGGGTTTCGCCGTGGTGTCGAACGACATCCGCGCGCTAGCCCGCGACGCGGCGGCGAACGCGGACCGCATCCTCGACACCGTGCGCGCCATACAAGATGGTGTTGCCGCCGTTCGACGCGCGCTTGAGATGGTCGTCGCTGCGTCCGAGACGGAGGCGCAGCGCAATCGGGCTCTGGTCACCACGCTGGCCGGCGTCGAGGAAGACATTGCCCGACTGGAGGCTGGCAATGCCGACGTCCTGACCGGGGCGGACGCCATCGTCGTCGCCGCCCGCGAGGGCCTGAAGGGCTCGCAACAGATCGCGGCTGCGGCCGAGCAGGCTGACCGCGCCTCAAGCGAGGCCGCAACTGCGGCGCGCCAGCAGTCGAAGGGTGCCGAGGACCTCGCGGCGAGCGTCGAGGAGATCGCGTCGCTCGCCGACGAGTTGCAGGCTGCGGATGCCTGAGGCCGACGGCACGCGCGACCGACGCTACCTCGTCTTCACGCTGGGCTCGGACGACTTCGCCCTCGATGCGGGCATCGTCCGCGAGCTTCTCCGGCCGCCCAGACTGACGCGGGTGCCTGGCGCACCGGCCGCGCTGGCCGGGCTCACCAACCTTCACGGTACGGCCCTACCGGTGCTCGACTTGCGCCGCGTCGTACGTCCCGGATTGGAGCCCGCCACGGAACCGACTCGGGTCGTCGTGGCAGAGGCGGCCGAGGCGGTCGGGCTGTTAGTCGACCGCGTCGTCGCGTTCTCGGCAGGCGCGGAATCATTCGAGGAAGAAGGCCCATCGAAAGTCCGGCGTCTCACCATCGCGGCCGGGTCGGGGCAGGCTCGCGTGCTCGATCTCCCGGCCTTGGTCGCGGAAGCGTTTCCCCGTGGGCGTGCGGGCGCGTCCGCAGGCGTCCGGCATGAACGGGTAGAGGTTGCCAACGTGGCGGATGCGGAGCGCGTCGCGCTGGTTTCCTTCACGGCCGCCGGGCGATCCTACGCCTTGCCGCTGGAGCGGGTTGCGGAGGTGCTCGCGCTGCCGCCAGACGTCGTGCCGGTGCCGCGGGCCGGGGCCGCCGCCCTGGGCGTCATCGCGCTGCGGGGCCGGGTGCTTCCGCTGCTGAACTTGCCGGCGCTGCTTGGCCTCGCCGCGCCCCTGCCGGGATCGGAAGCGCGCATCGTCGTCGCGCGCCTCGGAGGAACGGAGACCGGCCTCGTCGTCGATGCCCTGGGTCCGATCCTGCGGCTCGCGCCTGATGCCGTCGATCCGGTGCCGTCGGCGTTGAACCGGGGCGGCGCGACCGCCGTCGACGCGATCTGCCGGGTCGGTGCGGCCGGGATGCTCGTCTCCGTGCTGTCCGCCGACCGCCTGTTGGAAGGGACGTCCGTGACCACCTCGACCGTACGATCCCATAACGCCAAGACCTCGGATGTGATGGCGAGAGATGCGACTGAGCAGGTCGTGGTCTTTGACGTCGGAGGCGAAAGCTACGGCGTAGCGGTCGGCGCGGTGCGGGAGGTTCTCCGCGTCCCGGAGACCATGGCGCGCTTGCCCCGGTCGCCGGACCTGGTCGTCGGAGCCATAGACGTGCGGGGTACCGTGCTGGCCGTGGTGGACCAGCGACGACGCTTCGGCTTGCCGCCCGGCCAGGCCAGCCCGCGCCGGCGCATCGTCGTGCTCGAAGCCGGTGGCAGCGTCGCCGGCCTGCTCGTCGACGGCGTCTCGCGCATGCTGCGCCTTGACGCGGCCGCGATCCGGCCGACGCCCGGCTTCCCCGAGGACGTGGAGAACGCCGTCGACCGGGTCGCAACCCTCGACGATGGCAGCCTCCTGCCCATCGTCAACGCCTCCGCCCTCCTCGCCGGCACGGACCGCAGCGTGCGCGCTTCGACGAAGCGGCCGCGGCGGCAGGACGCCGGCGCGGAACCCGCGGCATGATCCGCCTCCTGGTCGTCGATGACTCGGCGCTGATGCGCAAGCTACTCGGCGGCGTGTTCGCGCAGGAACCGGACTTCGAGTTGGCCTTCGCGCGGGATGGCGATCAGGCGCTGGCAGAGCATGCCCGGTTCCGCCCGGACGTGATCACCCTCGACGTCAACATGCCGGGCCTCGACGGCCTCGCATGCCTCGACCGCATCATGCTGGATCGGCCGACGCCGGTGGTGATGGTGTCGTCCCTGACCGCGGATGGCGCGGAGGTCACGCTCGACGCGATGGAGCGCGGCGCCGTCGACTTCGTCGCCAAGCCTGGCGGCGCCGTCTCCCTGGACATCGACCGCCTCGGTCCGCTGATCGTGCAGAAGGTCCGGGCGGCCGCCCGCGCCCGCCTGCGTCCGACCCTCCGCCTGGCAGAGCGCATCCGTGCCAGGAGCGCCTCTTCGGCCCGCGGCGCGGAGGGATCGCCATCGAGACGAGCGACCATGCCTTCGCCTGCGACACCGCCCACGTCGTCGCCAACACCTGGGCCGGTCGAGGGCGTCGTGCTGGTCGGGACATCCACAGGCGGACCGCCCGCGCTCGATGCCTTGCTGTCGCGATTGCCGGCCGATTTTCCGTGGCCGGTCGTGGTCGCACAGCACATGCCCGGCAGCTTCACCGGGCCTCTGGCACGCCGGCTCGACGGCTTGTGCGCCCTGCGGGTGCAGGAAGCCACGCGGCCGATGCCGCTGGCTTCGGGCAACGTCTACGTCGGCAGGGGGGACGCGGACGTGACGCTCGCGCGCCGCCCCTCCGGACTGGTCGTGCAGCCGGTGCCGGTTCATGCCGATTATCTTTGGCACCCGAGCGTCGACCGCCTCGTCGCGAGCGCCCTCGAACTGGTCCAGCCTTCGCGCCTGATCGGCGTGTTGATGACCGGCATGGGCCGCGACGGCGCCGCGACGATGACAGAGTTGCGGGCGAAGGGCGGCCGCACCATCGCAGAGTGCGAGCAGACGGCGGTGGTGTGGGGCATGCCGGGAGAGCTGGTCCGGGCAGGGGGCGCCACCGTAGTCTCGCCGCTCGACGACATCGCCGACGCGCTGCTGGACATGGTGCCCTGATGCCGCTCGTACGCCGCGCCCCCCCCGTCCGCCCGAAAGCACGGGCGTGTCTGCAGCCGTTCCCGCCCCACGCGACCTCACCTGCCGCACCGGGATGGCGGACGATCTAGGGAATGCGCTTGAAGCGGAGAAGGACCCGCGCGCTCGTGAAGCTATTCTCGCGGCGCTTCTGACCATAGCCGATCCATCCGCCGCCGCCGCGCTCGCCCGGCACCTGCGCTCGGAAGATGCGTCGCTGCGCAACGCC
Source organism: Methylorubrum sp. GM97 (assembly GCF_024347855.1). Classification (NCBI taxonomy): domain Bacteria; kingdom Pseudomonadati; phylum Pseudomonadota; class Alphaproteobacteria; order Hyphomicrobiales; family Methylobacteriaceae; genus Methylorubrum; species Methylorubrum sp. GM97. The sequence goes on along the minus strand of NZ_AP025942.1, from coordinate 4,839,163 downwards.
TGCATCGAGGCGCTCCAGGCGATGCCCGCCGCGGCTTCCTCGGTGCTGCCCAGCCTGCTCGCCGACGCGGACGCCGACGTCCGGCTGCTCGCCACCGAGATCGTGCGGACGCAGCCGACCGAGGCCGCAAATGGCATGCTCGCGAGCCTGCTTGAGCGCGAGACCCACCCGAACGTCTGCGGTGCAGCTGTGGAGGTGCTGGCGGAGGTCGGGACGTCCGATGCGGTGCCGTCGTTGAGTGCCGCCCGGACCCGGTTCTCATCGGAGGCCTTCCTGCCCCAGGCCATCGACACCGTGCTCGCGCGCCTCGGATTGGGGCGTTGAGCGCGTGTCCGAACCCACATCGCTGGTTACCGATGCCGACTTCGCGCGCTTCTGCGAGTTCCTGTACCGGCGCACCGGCATCCTGTTCACGCCGGCCAAGCGCTATTTCGTCGACCGGCGCCTCGCCGAACGCATGCAGGCCACCGCGTCCCGCTCGTTCGCGGTCTACCTCGCCCGCCTGCGCGCCGACACGGACGGTGAGGTCGAGAACCTCATCAACGCCTTCACCATCAACGAGACCTATTTCTACCGTGAGGACCACCAGCTCCGCTGCCTGACCTCCGCGCTTCTGCCGGAGCGCGTCGCCGGCAAGCCGTCAGGGGCAACCGTGCGGATCTGGTCGATGCCCTGCTCGACCGGCGAAGAGCCCTATTCGGTGGCAATCTGGCTCCTGGAGAACTGGCCGGAGGTCGACCGCTACGACGTCGAGATCGTCGGCTCGGACATTGACACCCGCGCGCTCGGCGCCGCGGAGGAAGGCCGGTATGGCGAGCGCGCGCTGATGCGGCTGGGCCCGGATCTCGTCGCCCGCTATTTCGTGCGCGAGGAGACCCGCCTCGGCCCGGCCTGGCGCATCCTTGCGGACTTGCGCGGCTCAGTGCGTTTCACTCCCTGCAACCTCACGGAGGCGGCGGCGATGGCCACGCAGGGTCGGTTCGACGTCGTGTTCTGCCGCAACGTCCTGATCTACTTCGACGACGCCTCTCGACGCGTCGCGGCGGACAACATCTTCGATGCCCTCGTCCCGGGCGGGTTCGTCTGCTTAGGCCACACCGAGAGCATGAGCCGGATCTCCCCTTTGTTCAGGGTCTGCCGCTACGATGACGCCATCGTCTATAGGCGGCCGCGCGAGGGCGAGCATGTCTGAGACCGCGACCGCACCCTTCGAGCCCCCCGTGTGCTCGTCGTCGACGACGCGAGCCTGGTGCGGATGTACTATCGCGGTGTCCTGGAGAAGGCGGGCTTCGTCGTCGACGAGGCGCTCAACGGCATAGAGGGGCTGGAACGCGTACTGAGCACGACCTACGACCTTCTCGTCGTGGACGTGAACATGCCGAAGATGGACGGCTTCAGCTTCCTCCGCGCCCTGCGAGGTCGCGAGCTCCCGATCCGATCCATCCCCGCCCTTATGACAAGCACCGAGGCCGGCGACGGCGACCGGGAGGCGGCGCGAGCTGCGGGCGCGAACTTCTATCTGGTGAAGCCGCTCTCCGAGGACGCGCTTGCCGCGCATGCCCGGGCGCTCGCGGGACGGCGCCCGTGAACGAGCTTCTCGAACAATTCCTCGCCGAGATGCGCGAGCTCGTCCAATCGGCCACGGAGGACCTGCTCGCGCTTGAGGCGGCACCGGGCGACGCAGAGGCGGTGAACCGGGTGTTCCGCGCCTTCCACACGCTCAAGGGCTCCGTCGGTCTGTTCGATTATCCGCCGTGGTTCGCGCTCCTGCACGCCGCCGAGGATGGCCTCTCCGCGGCGCGGGTCGGGACCGTCGCGGTGGATGCCAAGCTGATCGACCTCTCGCTGGAAACCCTCGATGCCACGGCGCGATGGACCGACGCGGTCGAGGCGACGGAGCGGTTGCCGGCCACCGCCGCGACCGAGGCGGCCGATCTGGCCGAGCGGCACCGTTCTCTCATCGGGCGCAAAGCGAAGGTCCAGGCGGCTGAGGCGGCAGCGTTACCTGGATGGGCCATCCGTCTCGCCGACCCCGCCGACGTCAGTGGCAAAGCGCTGACCGCGGTGCGGTACCTGCCCCGGAACGATTGCTTCTTCACAGGGGACGACCCGCTCGCGCTGGTCCGGAAGGTACCCGGCCTGCGGGCCGTCTCGGTCGAACCGGCCACGCCGTGGGAACCGGGCGAGGAGTTTGACGCCTATGCCTGCAACCTCGTCATCACCCTGCTGACCGAGGCCCCGCGCTCGGAGGTGGACACGGCCTTCCGGCTCGTCGGCGACCAAATAACGGTCATTGATATGCCCGTGGCCGGCGCACAGACCGTGGTCGGCGAGGTTCAGACCGGGGTCGCGCCCACGTTGCCGCCGGTCGTCGCCGCAATCCTTGCGGAACAGGTCCGCGTTCTGGCCGCTGCGCACGATGGGGTCACCGACGCGGGTCGTTCGGAAGCTTGCGCCCGAGCGGCGGCGAACACACTTCGGTCGATTGGCCGTTCCGTCGACGCGGAGCAGTGCGCGCGGGCGCTCGAACGCGGGTCGGATGCCCTCCGAGCGGCCATCGATGCCGTCCTGACCGGTCGGCCGGACACCGCTTCCCTAATCGGTGCCGATGAGGCTAGGGGAGCAACCGAGTTCCCCGTTGGGGACGCGGCCCGTACCCTGCGGGTCGAGGCCGCCCGGGTCGACGGCCTCGTCGCGCTGGTCGGCGAACTCGTCGTGGCCCGCAACACGCTGGGCCATCTCGCCGCCCGGGCCGAGGCCGGCGAGGATGCGGGCACGCTGGCCCGCGCGATCCGCGAGGCCGATGCGAACATCGGGCGCCTCTCGACGACGTTGCATCGGAGCGCCGTCTCGCTCCGCCTCACGCCGCTCTCAGGGGTGTTCCGCCGCTTCACGCGCCTGGTGCGCGAGGCCGCGCGCAGCCTTGGGAAGGAGGTCGTCCTTGACGTCGAAGGCGAGGATACGGAGGCGGACAGGAGCATCGTCGAGAACCTGTTCGAGCCGCTGCTGCACGTCGTACGCAATGCGGTCGACCACGGCTTGGAGGATGCGGCAACGCGGCGACGGGGCGGCAAGCCCGGAGCCGGGCGCATCCGCATGGCAGCTGGGCAGGACGAGAACGGCATCGTCGTGTCGGTCTCCGACGACGGGCGCGGGATCGACCCGGCCTTCATCCGCAGCCGGGCAGTCGAGCGCGGCTTATGCTCGGCCGAGGCGGCCGCGACACTCGATGACGAAGCGCTCATCGACCTGATCTTCGCGCCGGGTTTTTCGACGGCGGAGAGCGTCGGCGCCCTGTCGGGTCGGGGCGTCGGCATGGACGCGGTGCGTGCGGCGGCGGTGCGCATGGGCGGCCGCGTCTCGGTCGAGAGCCAAGTCGGCCTTGGCACCACGGTCCGCCTGCACCTGCCCCGGACCGTCGCCCTGGCTCGCATCATGGTGGTCGAAGCGGGCGGGGAGTCGTACGGCATCGCGATGGACGCCGTCGTGGAGGTCGTTCGCAGGCCGCGGACGGCCATTCATGCCGTCGCCGGCGGGAGTGCGACGGTCCTGCGGGACCGAACCGTTGCGGTGTTTCGGCTCGTCGACCTGTCGGGGCATGGGCACGATTCCATCGCAGCCCCGGAGGCCTTGCTCCTGGCCATCCGAGCGGGTCCGGAGACCGCCGCCCTGGAAGTTGACCGCGTCGAGGACCGCATCGAAGCGGTGGTCCGGCCGCCATCCGGCCTCGTGGCGGCCCTGCCGGGGGTGGCAGGCACGACCCTTCTCGGCGACGGCCGCGTGTTGCTCGTGCTCGACCCTGCCTCCCTGCTCGCGGCCGAACCGACGGTGGACCAGATAGCTCGGGAGCAAAGGTGATGGCCGTCGTACGCCGAACCGACGCCGGGTCGGGAGCGCCAATATGCTTGGAAGGGGTCTGCCCGGTCGAGGACGCCGAGACGCTCGCCCTGCTCATCCTCGAAAACCGCGCCGCCTCGGTGGACTGGACCGCCTGCACCCGCATGCACACCGCGGTGTACCAAGTCCTGCTCCGGCTGCGGCCCAACGTGCTAGGGACCTGCGGCGACCCGTTCGTCGGCCGCTGGCTGACCCCCTTCCAGCCAGGATAACGCGGCGTCCCTGACACTTACGGCTTTGCCCCACGACGACCCCAGCGCATAAGGGACCTCCCGCCACGCATCCGAGCGTATCGCGCGCAATTCAAGCAGCATCGCCCTCCATGCCGATCACCGTCCTCATCGTCGACGACAGTAAGCTCGCGCGCCTCGTGGTCGCCAAGCTCCTGCGCCAGCTCAGGCCGGACTGGGAGGTGGCGGAGGCGGCTAACGCCGACGCGGCGCAGTCCATCATGGGCGAGCGTCAGGTCGACGTGGCGCTCCTCGACTTCAACATGCCCGGAAAGGACGGCCTCGAACTCGCCGCAGACTTACGTGCTGCAAAACCCAACATGCCCATCGCCGTGGTTTCGGCCAACATCCAGGACGAGATCATCGCGCGCGCCCGCAGCGTCGACGCCACCTTCCTCGCGAAGCCGCTCACCGAGGAGGCGCTCGCCGGCTTCCTATCGGGTGCCGCCCTCAGGCTGCGCAGGGCGGCCTCGTGACGGCAGCCACAGTCGATCTCACCGAACTGCAGCGCGACGCCTTCACCGAGCTCGTCAACATCGGCGTCAGCAAGGCTGCCGCCAGCCTACGCAAGATGATCGGCGTTCAGGTGCTGCTGTCGGTGCCGGCCGTGGAGATCGTGTCCCGGGCCCAGGCCGCGCGCATGATCGGGGAGCGGGAGGCGTCCGAGCTCGTCGTCATTCAGCAGGATTTCACCGGCGCCTTCGCCGGCCGCGCCCTCCTGATCTTCCCGCAGGAAAACGGGCGCGAGCTCGTCCGGGCAGTGGCCGGCGAGGAACTGTCCGCGGACGAGGTGGCGGAGCTGGAGGACGAGGCGCTCACCGAGACCGGAAACGTCATCCTGAACGGCTGCCTCGCGACGATGGCTAACCTGCTGCAGCGGACCCTGACGATGTCGCTGCCGGAGGTCATGAGGGGCGACGGTCCGCGGATCTTCCGGCCGGTCGGCGAAGAGGGAACCGATTCTCTAGTCTTGTTCCTGTACATCAACTTCGCGGTGCGCGAGCGCGACATCCGAGGGTACATCGCCATGCTGATGGACCTGCCGTCCCTGGAAAGCCTGAAGGTCCTGATCGACGAGTTCGTCGAGCGGGCCATCGGTGAGACCGAGTCGTGACCCATCCGACCGACGACGAGGGTCGCGGGCCGGGACGTACGTCCGCTTCCCTGAGCGGAGCGGCCGAGGAGATGCGTGGCTCAGCGGGGCCATTCATCGCCGCGCTCGAACGCACCCCCCAGCCGATGGTCATGACCGATCCGCGCCTCCCCGATAACCCCATCGTCTTCGCCAATCCTGCCTTCCTCGCCTTGACCGGCTACTCGGCCGGCGAGGTGCTCGGGCGCAACTGCCGGTTCCTCCAGGGCCCCGATACCGACCCTGCCGCCCTGGCCGAGGTCCGGGGCGCGATTGCCGGTCGGAAGGAGGTGAAAGTTCAACTCCTCAACTACCGCAAGGACGGCTCGACATTCTGGAACGAGCTCTACCTCAGCCCGGTCTTCGATGAGGCCGGCGAACTCTTGAACTTTTTCGCCTCTCAGGTCGACGTCACGCCCGCGCGTCAGGGACAGGTCGCGGCCGAACGTCAGGCCGGCATCGAGCGGCGTCTTGCCGACGCCCAGCGGCAATTGAAGATCACCCTCACGGCCGCGGGGGTCGCAGGGACCTGGGATTGGGACATCCCGGGCAAGCGCCTCCACGTCGACGACCGCTTCGCGCTCCTCAACGGCATCGAGCAGGACGTCGGCGCAGTCGGAGTGCCCACCGGCGCCTTCTTCAATCGCGTCCACCCTCAGGACCGTCCGCGAGTGCGCCTCGCGGTCAGCGGCATCCTGAATGGCGCCGAGGTCTTCGACCGGGAATACCGCCTGCAGGCGCCGGACGGCGCGATCCGCTGGGTCCATGCCCGTGGACGCTGCGCATACGGCGCGGACGGCGAACCTATGCGCTTTACCGGCGCCCTGGTCGAGATCACCGAACAGAAGCGTGTCGAGGAACGGCTGCGCATCGCTCAGACCGCCGGCCGCATCGGCACCTTCGAGTACGTGCCGGGCTTCGCCACCGTCGAGGTCTCGCCCCAGTTCTGCAGTCTGCTCGGCGTCGTGCCGGCCGAGACGCTGGCGGTGAGCGCGGTCAACACCCTCGTCTTCGAGGGCGGCCCCTTGCTCGATCCGGGCGTGCGGGAGGTCGGTGAGCTGCCCTACGCGGAGATGCACGTCCGGATGGCGGACACTGGTGAGATGCGCTGGCTCGCCCGCCGCGGCGAGGCGGTGCGCGAGGACGCCTCGGCGGAGATGCGTCACGTCGGCGTGGTCTATGACGTCACGGCCACCAAGGCGTCCGAGGTCGCCCTGCGCGAGATGAACGATACGCTGGAGGCCCGCGTCCGCGAGGCCATCGCGGAACGCGAGCAGGCCGAGGAGCAACTGCGCCAATCTCAGAAGATGGAGGCTGTCGGGCAACTCACCGGCGGCATTGCGCACGATTTCAACAACCTGCTCACCGGCATCGTTGGATCGCTCGACCTGATGCAGACCCGCATCAACGAGGGGCGGACCGAGAACCTGACCCGGTACGCCGGCCTCGCCATGGCCTCGGCGCAGCGTGCGGCGGCGCTCACCCATCGCCTGCTGGCGTTCTCGCGCCAGCAGCCGCTGGAGGCGAAGGCCGTGGACGTGAACCGGCTGGTAGGCTCGATGGACGACCTGCTGCGCCGCACGCTGGGCGAGCGCGTCCGCTTGGAAGTGGTCGTGGCGGGTGGCCTTTGGCTGACGCTGTGCGACCCGAACCAGTTGGAGAACGCCATACTCAACCTGGCCATCAACGCGCGCGACGCGATGCCGGATGGAGGGCGGCTTATCATCGAGACGGCTAATTCATTCCTGGACGACGCCTACGTTGCTCGCGAGGTCGGGGTGCGGGCTGGGCAGTACGTCTGCGTCTGCGTCACCGACACCGGCAGCGGGATGCCGCCGGAGGTTATTGCGCGGGCGTTTGACCCGTTCTTCACGACGAAGCCCATTGGCCAGGGCACCGGGCTTGGCCTGAGCATGATCTACGGCTTCGCCAAGCAGTCCGAGGGCAACGTTAAGATCTACTCCGAGACCGGCAAGGGCACCTCGGTGAAGCTCTACCTCCCCCGCTATTACGGCGAGGCGGAGGAACCCGGCACGACCGGGCGCGAGACGCCGCGTGCTGAACATGGCGAGACGGTCCTCGTGGTCGAGGATGACGATACCGTGCGCAGCCTGGTCGTCGAGGTCCTGGGCGAACTCGGCTACGCCACGCGGGAGGCGCCCGACGGTCCGTCTGGCCTGCGCATCCTGCAGTCGGACGCACGGATTGACCTCCTCGTCACGGACGTCGGGCTGCCCGGCCTGAACGGGCGCCAGCTCGCCGATCAGGCCCGCATCGGCCGGCCCGGTCTCAAGGTGCTGTTCATGACCGGCTACGCGGAGAACGCCGCCTTCGGGGCCGGCCATCTCGAACCGGGTATGCAAATGATCACCAAGCCCTTCCCGGTGGAGGTATTGGCCAGCAAGATCCGCTCGATCATAGAATCTTGATCGTCAGTCTGTGCACGCGCCGAGCAGCACACGAGCCCAATGCTAATGGGCCATGACATGCTGATGTCGTGACCGCCGCTTAAAGGTCCGCTTCTTCCGACCAAGCGGACGTCTCGGCCGGCAGGCTTGAGGGTCTGCAAGGGGTCAGGTGTTCGCTCGCCGGCAGGTCGATGCCTCTCCAGGTGCTGATGAGCGGGCCGCCCAGCACCTTGCCGGGTCGTCCGCCCGGTGGCCGGCTCAACATCGTGCTCAGGCAGCCGCAGCCGCGAGGCTTGTAGCGGCCTTGGCATGCTGGCCGCGCTCATGTCCGCGCACATCCCCTCGGCGTAAGATTGGGACCAAAACGCTTATGCTGCGGGCTTCATATGTGCGGTCCGGCAATGTACCCCGATCGGCAGCAACAAGGGGAGCAGCATCTGCCAGATTGTTAGCTTTGAGCAAGTCACGTAGGGCGGCAGCGGCACGTCTAAGGTTGTGGCCAATCAATGCATGTAGACATTATCATCCTGACACTGATCTAGCCGATTGGCAAGTCTGTATACGACTCGCCATGGCATCAATAATTACTTTTGTAAACTTGCCGTGGAGAGCTGAGCACCAAGCTTGGGGGGCTGAGGCGCGGCGCCGCTGCCGCAGAGCGATCGTCCCGTTCTGTCAAGCAATGCTAACTCAATCACATTGTCGTTGTGAGGCAAAGACTTGTTCTTTGACTTAGCACAAGATGTCTTGAGCTTGGCGCGGCGAATTGCGGCGGCCACATGAGGAGAGCGCCGGTTGATCCAAGCCTCATGGCGCATGCGCATCGCTTGTAGAAAGGGGCGCTCGCTCAAAGTCATAGGGTCCTCCCCAAGGCCGAGAGTTAAGATCACAGACGCGTGATCAGATGGGAAGGCTGTGATTGCAGGGTTTGGGCATTTTTGTACAGATTTTTGCCAAATTGACCCGCCTGCGGTTGCGTAAGTACCTGTTATGGCCGGCTGACGTGTATCAGCGACCGAAGACGCTCGCACTAAATGAGGCTAGAGGGTGGCTGAGACTCAACCCACAGTCGATTTGCCAACCCTCCGAGCTCACCCCGCATAGGACATCTTCGACGGCGACGCCTATTGCCTGCGGCCGATCTGCATAGCAGTGTCGGAAGTGGTGATACGCTAGGACCTCGATATTGTCGTGCTGAAGCCCCTTGAAGGCTAGGGTATCGGTATCCCGCGCCGCCTGCTGATCCTGCCTGTTTTAAGCAAGATCAAGGGCAGGATCGAATAGGCTATGATCTTCACCGCTCATAACCTCCTAGCGCTGGCATAGGTCTGACGCTAGGCCGGACGCGCGGCCTCATCTGCCCATGACTTTCCGCCTAGCCCCGCCTTTGAAGCCGACTACCAGGGCTGGCTTCTAGTCCCTGCCCCTTTGCTTGCTATCTGGTTCAGAGAGCTTCCGAGGCCGCAGTATACCATGCTTGGGCTCGATCTGTTGTCAGCGGCTCTGTCTGCCCACGTGGTCGTCGTTCTGAGCGACCCGGATTAAGAGCAAATTGCCGTACTGGAGGCCGATCAACTCGCTCCGATTCGTGATAAGATTAGGGTTAGGGCATGTAGGAGAGGCCCCATGGGCAGTCGCAACTCGCTCGAGTGGCCGCCTGGCAGTAGTGAAATGGTGGAGCGCATCCGCGCGCATGACTGGTCAGGATCGCCGCTCGGATCAGCCGAGCACTGGTCACCACGCCTGAAACTTGCTGTCGAGATGGCGCTGGCCAACCCTCTTGCCACCAGCCTCGTATGCGGGCCAGAACGCCTCCTGATCTACAACGATGCGGCTGCTACCTTTCTAGGCGAGCACCATCCCGCGGCTCTCGGCCAAACACTGCCTCATACCTTCCCGGCTGGCTGGGCGGCGGCCGAGCCGTTCTACCAGCGTGCCTTCGCAGGTGAGGTGATACAGGTCCACAGCCAAGCACTCAGTATGTGCTGTGAGGGTCAGGCGAACGCAGACGTGTCCGATGCCATCCTCATGCCTGTGCGCGACGAGGACGGACGAGTCGCTTACGTCCATATGATCTGCACTGAGAATGGCGGGCGGGCTCGAGCCGAAACCATCGCACGTCAGAGTGACGAGCAACTCGCCGCTATCTTCGGCAGCGCCGCAGTCGGGCTGTCCGAGCTTGCGCAGGATGGCCGCTTCCTACGTGCCAACGACGAGCTCTGCCGTATCCTGGGGCGCACCCGTGAGGAGGTGCTGCGTCTCACCGTGATGGACGTGACGTATCCTGACGACGTCCCCTCCAGCCTGATCGCTGTCGCGGAGGCGCTTCGAACAAACCAGCCCGCCTCGCTGGACAAGCGCTACCTGCGCCCTGACGGTAATCACGTGTGGGCCAACAGCCGTGTGCAACCGCTGCACCATGAGGGCGAGCCGAGTACGCTATTGGCTGTCACGGCTGACTTGAGCGAGCGCCGTCACACCGAGGAGCGCCTGCGCGAGAGCGAGGAGCGGTTCCGGGCGTTAGCGAACCTTGTGCCGGTCATTCTATGGCGCTCGGACGCGAGCGGGCTCACCTTCTCAGAGAACCAATCCTTCCTCGATTACACCGGCCAAACGGCAGAGGAGGTGCAGGACTTCGGCTGGCTCGCCCCAATGCATCCCCATGACCGTAGGGGCGTGCAGGAGGCATTTGTGCATGGAATCGAGACCAAGCAGCCAATCGACGCGCAGTTTCGACTGCGTAGGCGCGATGCACAATACCGGTGGTTCCTCGCACGGCAGGTGCCAATCTTTGGCGGAGAGGGGCAGGTAACGGAGTGGTTCGGCGCGGCCATGGACATCCACGAGCTGCACGAACTGCAGCAGCGACAAGCCGTCATGGTGGATGAACTGCAGCACCGCACCCGCAACCTGCTCACTGTGGTGCGCGCCATCGCGCAGCAAACGATGGCTCAGACCGGCCCGACTGAGTTGTTCCGCGAGCACTTCAACGACCGCCTTGCAGCACTCTCTCGCGTGCAGGGCCTGCTCTCCCGCTCTGACCAGGAGCCAATTACCATTCGGGCCCTTGTCGAGATGGAGCTTGATGCGCTCGGAGCGACAGACATGCGGGAGCATATCGCGGTAGAGGGGCCTCGGGTGGTGCTGCGAAAGGGCAGTGTGCAGACGTTGGCTCTGGCTCTGCACGAACTTGCCACCAATGCGCGCAAGTACGGTGCCTTGTCCCGTGAGCAGGCCGAACTCTGGGTCAGCTGGGACACCTACACCGCCGAAGCCGGAGAGCAGCGCCTCACCCTGACATGGCTGGAGGAGGGAATCTGCCGTTCGCAACAGAGCAACCCGATCCGGCGGGGCTATGGGCGCGAGCTGATCGAGAAGGCGCTACCCTACACGCTAAAGGCACACACAGACTATGAACTTGGCGAGAATGAGCTGCGTTGCTCCATTGACCTGCCACTCACTGAGCTTGCTGGGACAAGGGCCCAATGACCTCTGCAGCCAACCAATGGGTGGGATGCCGTGTGCTCTTAGTGGAGGATGATTACCTCATCGCAAACGCGATGGATGCCGAGTTCGAAGCGCTCGGGGCTGAGGTGGTTGGTCCGGCCGCGAGCGTTAAAACGGTACTGGAGCTGATTGCCGCCCATGAACTCGATGCCGCGGTGCTCGACATCAATTTACATAAGGTGATGAGCTACCCGGTCGCCGAAGCCTTGCTGGCGCGCGGCGTTCCGTTCGTATTCGCTACCGGCTACAACAAGGCTGCGCTACCAGAGCGCTACGCACACGTGCCACACTGTGAAAAGCCGGTTGAACCATCCCAGCTTGCTCGAGCGCTGTTCGTCTGACTGTCGTCCGATGTTCTAAATTGACGTCCTGCCCAACGCTTTAATCTAGCTTATGTGCGGCTTTTTAGCGGTGCGTTACATTGTGTATAGAACTAGAGCCGTGAACAATCAGGTTCGCTGAAGAAAAGATTGTTGTCGTGTCGAAGCTAAATGAGACCAGGGCGCCGAATGCGCCTATGCTTTCCAGCTGTCCCTACAAAGCCTGCTAGCGATTCCATCTGGGTAGCAGGATGATCTGTTTGCTAGGCTCATCAGGAAACCAATGCCGCCCCGCAGCATCTGCGAATGGAAAAGGTCACGCGCAGACTGTTTCTCGTATCTCTATCCCCGCGCTCAGCTCCAGCCTCGTTGCCTGGCGATCCAGCTCAGCAAGAACTGCTTGGAACTGCGTGTCTGTCGCTAGCTTCACCAGCAGGGCTAAACGCCGGCCGTGCTCGCGCAGCATCTGTGCAGGGCAGTCTCCGCTGCGCTGGGCGCGACGTATGAGGATCTCAACGAACTCCTGCGCCACAGCTGTCCGGGTCACGTCCAACATCTGCACCTCAGTCCCCCTAAACAACGCCCTTAACATTGGCTTGATCTCAGCTTGGAGCGAGTGCTCTCTTAAGAACGGGTTATACCCATAGCTCCGTGTTTGATGGGTCACTGAATTGGCTGTGAAGAGCTGACGGTTGTGCGACCTTCAGAAGGATGTTTGAGCCAGCGACCACAATCCCTGATCTGTCGCGCAGCAGGGTCGGATGCGGCATTACTGGCACGCGAGTACCATCAGGTTGTTCGAGAACAGCTTGCAGACCGTGCACAGCACGGCTCTGTTGGAAGGCGACTGCCAATGGCCACTGCTCGCGCGCCAGTAGCTTGCCGTCAGTATCGTAGATGCGCCAAGAGCCGCACCAGCGCTCCTCACCGATGACAGGGTGACGGCCCCACAGCTCGGCTGCGGCATCGTTGTAGTACGTCAGCCAACCCTCGGCATCGGTTGTGTACAGAGGAGCGGATATCTTCTGGAGCAGCTCAGCACGCGAAGGTTCGTAGTTCCAGCCACGGTCAGGCGGCGAGAGATCGCACTCATCGATAAACATTTGACGCCCCCGCCTGCGACTTCTTTATCTCGCTAGGCTTGCAGCTTTCATTTCATACCAAGGTACAATTTACAAGCTTATGCGCGCAGCTTCTTGCAGAACAAACAAATATTAAGTGACAACTTTCGCAGTTTACGCAATTCGATCCGGCACATCATGATTGCGCACAATGAGCATCAATTCGCATAAAGTATACGACGGCAGCAAAATGGTACCCTGAAATCTCAAGCGTGAAAGCCGAACTGCTATAACGGTATGAGCCGCTTCATTCAGCTTGACGGTTACGTCGCGAGGCACCATGCAGGTCTGGCACCACAGCAACTGCTCGGCGGCGCAAAGTTTGGAGGGGCATCATGGCCACCACGGAGCCAAGCTTCGCGATCCCGGCCGAGCTGGGCGATTTCGCAAAGATGAGCGTCGAGCACGCGGGCGCCGCGCTCACCGCTGTCTTGCAGAGCGCCCGCAAGGCCGCAGAGTGAAGTCCGGCTGCGCTTCACCTGGCCGCCGCGAGCATCCGCTTCCGCATCTCGGCCATGCGGTCGTCGTCCCTCGTGCCTATTTCGCGGGCGACCTCGCCGACGAGGGCTGAAGCCGGCTCGATGCGTGCGCGGTTGCCTCGATTGCGAAGCTGATAATCTGGCGAGATGTCATCACGGAGCCCGTGTCGACGCGCCACCGCGGTGTCGGGGCGGCCGAAGTGCAAGTCACCACATAGCCGATCTCGTCCAGCTCGATCAGCGCCCAGGCAATGGGACTGAGCACGGGCTCGTCCCCATGTCGCAAGGTGTGATTCAGCGCTCTCACTCCCTTCTCGCCCACGCTCTAGGCGTGGCCGTAGAAGGAACCTCGCGCTTGCAATTTTGTCTCCGAAGAGCCGGAGGTTCGTTCAGAACAGCGTTAACTCGGTCCGCTGCCGCAGCCACTCCAGCCTGCGGCTTGCGCTAAGCCGCTTCGCGCCGCGTCCGCTTTCTGCCCCTATGCAGAACTTCGGCTGACACACGCTCGAAATCCGCTTGGGGTCAGGAGTTCGCCCCCGCCTTATTCAGCTCCGCGCCACTTGCAGACATTCGCCCTCGTGCGGCGGCAGGTCCGCTGTGGGTGCGTGAGCAGACTCGGATGTGGAGGCGTGGCTTCAGAGCGCTCAGACTTGGGGACGGCTGCTGGCCCGGCAACAAAGCCTTCAACTCGGAGCAAGTCGCCTGAATCCTCCCGCTTCCGCCCCCGCGCAGGCGACGTTCGGCCGGCCGGCCACCAGCCCCTTCTCAAACGTGGGTTCGCCGACATCATCATGAGGTTCGCTGCCAGTGAAGCTAAGCGGTTCGCGGTCCGATAAGAATGATCGCATCGCTCCGGACCGACGCGATGCACAGGCGCGTTCCAGGGATGCCGTCCGGCGGCGCTCCTCGCGCAATATATCGATGGCCGGCTGCCACCAGCCGCGTGCAATTTCGGCTGGACCCGCTCCCTCCCGCGCGGGCCAGGCCCAGACCAACTCGTCGTGCGTCGGCCTGCGCTGGGTCGCCCATACCAGCGTTCCTGTCTCGGCCACGCCCCCCCGGGTAGAAGCGGGCAGCGACCGCGGGTCGACGACCGCCCGGTGTCCGCCTCGAACACCGCGCAACCGAGTCCCGCGGACGATGAGAATCCTCGTGGCCTCCTCAACGCGGCGTTAGTCACGACAACGTTGAAGGGCCAGGAGCGGCGTCCGGAGAAATCGCCGGTTAGGCGGCAGGCTCCAGATACCAAGCAACGACGAAGAAGCTTGGGAGAGCCCGCCGATGGTCCTGCCGCCACGCCTCGCGCGACGGCTCCGCTCCGCCCGCACCTGGATCGCGCTGGGCGTGCTGGCCCCTGTCGGCATGCTCGTCGTCTCCGGGCTGATGCTGCTCGACCTGCGGCAGGACGCTTGGGACAAGGCCGAGCAGACCTCGAAGAACCTGCTCCAGGTCATCGAGCGCGACATCGCCCGCAACGTCGAGATCATCGATCTCTCCCTGCAGGCGGTCGTCGACAATCTCCGGGTCCCCGGCCTCGACGCGTTGAGCCCTGAGATGCGCCAGCTCGTCCTGTTCGACCGTGCCGGGACCGCGCGCGACCTCGGCGTGATGCTCGTCCTCGACGAGCACGGCGACAGTGTCCTGGACGCCGGGGCGGTCCCAGCGCGCCGTCTGAACAACGCCGACCGCGACTACTTCCGGGCCCACAAGGCCGATCCGAACCTGGGCCTGCACATCAGCAAGCCGCTGTTCTCCCGACTAACGGGTTCGCGCATTGTGGTGCTGAGCCGCCGCATCGACAAGCCCGATGGCTCCTTCAGCGGGGTGGTCCTGGCGGGCCTCAAGCTCGACTACTTCAGTCGCCTTTTCGACCAGATCGGCCTCGGTCGGGACGGCGCGATCAATCTCTACCTGCGCGACGGCACGCGCCTTATGCGCCAGCCTTATGAGGAGGCGGACATCGGCGTGAACATCGCCGGTGCTTCGACCTTCCGGCGGTTTGTGGCCGAGCGCTCCGGGAGCTTCGTGGGCACCTCGGTGCGCGACGGGGTCGAGCGCCACTACACCTTCAACCGGGTCGGCGACCTGCCACTTGTCCTCAACGTTGCACTCGCCACTCGCGACATCGAGGCCGGCTGGCGCCTCAAGGCCCTCGTCATCAGCAGCGTGGTCCTGGTTCTATGCGGCCTGACCGTGTTCCTGTCTCTGCTGTACGGACAGGATCTTCGCCGCCGCGCTGTGCTGCAGGCGGAACTCGCCCGGCTGTCGCGGACCGATGCCCTGACCGATTTGCCGAACCGGCGCCGCTTCGACGAGGTGTCGGAGCGTGCCTGGAAGACAGCGTGGCATAAGGGCAAGCCGCTGTCGCTGCTCGTCGTCGATGCCGACCACTTCAAGCGCTACAACGACCGCTACGGCCACGCCGTCGGCGACGAGGTGCTGAAGGCGGTGGCCTGCTGTCTTTCCGCGAGCGTCAACCGGCCCGACGACCTCGTGGCCAGAGTGGGCGGCGAGGAGTTCGTCCTGCTGCTGCCGGACACGGACGAGGAAGGTGCCTCGCGCATCGCCGGTAAGGTCCACGAGGCGGTTGCGGCGCTCACCTTGCCCTCAGCCGGCATCGGAGCCGGCGCGGTCACGGTGAGCATCGGCCTCGCGACCGGCTCCGGCTCGCCCAGGGAGCCGGCGGAGGCGCTGTACCGGGCGGCGGACGCGGCCCTCTACGAGGCGAAGGCAGGCGGGCGCAACCAAACCCGGTGTGCCTCTGGCCCGACGGGTCACGCCGAGAGCATGCCACGCGAGCCTCGTCTGGTGAGGGCCCGATAGACCGATGCAGGCTTCGAGACCCCCGGAAGTGCGGTGCAAATCGGGGATGTACAGTGCTGGCTGATTGAACCGTCCGACTCCGAGTTGCGCTGACGAGCGGTCTTGGATTGGACAGCTGCGGCCTGCCTCAGGGACGGGGCAACCGCTGCAGCAGCTCGATGATGGCGCCGTCTGGACCCTTGATGAAGACCGTGCGCAGACGGGGATTTACGTCATTGATCCCGGACATGATTTCGAAGCCGTGTCGCTGGACGTGCGCATAGCGATGCGGTGAGTACGCGCCAGACTCCTTTCTCCAAACTGATACCCGCTCAGCCGTTGAGGCGGCCTGCACCGTGAGCGCACCATCCACCGCGACGTCGCAACCGGAAGGCTCGCCTGCATCGCCAGTCTCATGGCCGCCAACGCCCGCATCAATCCTGCCTGGATTAAACACTTCAAATACGCTCTCAGGCCAGGACGGCTGTATGTTATCGTTGAGTGTGACATCAGGTTGAGGAACAGAGTGAGAATCGCAATTTGCGAAAACTTCATTCCAGCGCACAACCCTGAACGCGTAAAATGGATGAATATCACGCAATGATCGAGATTGCTCTACTTATGTTATGGCGGCAAGACAATACTCTTGATGTTAATAGGTTGTTAGCCAACGAAATGTGATGCTGCCTCATCCGTAGGCAAAAGGGCAGCTCGCGGATGCAGCGCCTTTGCCCCTCAGAAGTCGTCCATGTCCTGACTCACTAATCTCCGGCTGCTCGGCAAACTGGCCATACCAGCCGCGGTGATGCTCATCGTCTCCGCCGGCATCATCGTGCTGGCTCGCGACAAACTGGCGACACTGTCCGAGAACACGCAGCGCATCGTCGACATCAATTCAGCACGTGCTGTCCTGTCCCTGCAGATGAACGTCGCCCTCGACGAGGCGTCCATCAGCGAGAAGAACACGATTATCGAGACCGAAGATGCGGCGATGGCCGCTCAGGCCGAGAACTACAAGATCTCCAAGCAGCAGGCACTCACCGCCATCGATCGCCTCATCGGGCTCGCTGACACAGACGTTCGCCGTACGACGAATCTCGGCATCAAGGAGGAATTGAACGCGTTCTTTGCTGCCGCGGAGCGGTCGATCTCGCTCGGCCTCAAGAACAACAACGCCGAGGCTTCCAAGGTGTCCAACACCGAGGTTCGTCCGGCGCGCCGGAAGGTCGTCGAGTCCGTTGTGAAGCGCGTCGAGGCCAATCTGCGCGACCTTGAAGCAGCAAAGGCGCAGGCGGCGGAGATCGCCGGGGCGGCCTCCGTCACTCTCACCAGCCTTGCCGTGGCGGGCCTGCTGACGGCGTTCGGCCTGCTCGGCGCCATCGCTGTGTGGGGCGCCGTCCGGCCGATGGGCCGTCTCGTCGACGTCCTCCAGCGTATGGCCAAGGGCGACATCGATGCCGAGATCGCAGAGGCCCGCCGCGGCGACGAGATCGGCGCCATCGGCAAGGCCGTGGAAGGCATCAAGGCCATGGTTGCGCAGAAGGCGGCCGAGCAGGCCGAGGTCAAGCGCATCGCCGATGAGGCTGCCGCCGTCGAGCGCAAGCGCACGATGCTGGAGCTGGCTGATGGCTTCGAGCGTGCTGTCGGCGGCATTGTCGGCATGGTCTCGTCGTCCGCCACCGAGCTGCAGGCGACGGCCAGCACGATGACCGCCACCGCGACCGAGACCGCGAGCCAGTCCACCACCGTCGCGGCGGCTGCTGAAGAGGCCGCCTCCAACGTCAGCACCGTCGCCGCCGCCGCTGAGGAGCTCGGCGCCTCCGTCCAGGAGATTGGACGCCAGGTCTGCGGTTCGGCCAACCTCGCGCAGACCGCCGCGGGCGAAGCGGACCAGACAGCCCATCTCGTCGGCGAACTGAGCCAAGCCGCAACCCGGATCGGCGATGTCGTGAGCCTGATCTCGAACATCGCCGGACAGACGAACCTGCTGGCGCTCAATGCCACGATCGAGGCGGCACGCGCCGGTGAGGCCGGTCGCGGCTTCGCGGTCGTGGCGAGCGAGGTCAAGGAACTCGCGGCCCAGACCGCGCGGGCCACCGACGAGATCTCGGGGCAGATCGCGCAGATCCAGGGTGCGACGGGTCAGGCTGTGACGGCGATCGGGACGATCACGAGCCGGATCCGCGAGATCAACGCGGTAACGGCGACGATCGCCGCCGCTGTCGAGGAGCAGGGTGCGGCCACACATGAGATCGTGCGCAATGTCTCGCAGGCCGCCACCGGCACGGGCGAGGTGACGAGCAACATCGCAGGCGTTGCACAGGCCTCCGAGGAGACAGGGGCCGCCGCCAGCCAGGTGCTGTCAGCGGCCTCCGAGCTTTCGCGCCAGTCCGAGCATCTCGGTGCAGAGGTCGCGCGCTTCCTCAACACGGTGCGGGCCGCCTGATGAGCGACGCCGAGATCCACGTCCTGCCGACCATGCGTCTCGCGACACCGCAGGTCAGCCGCATCGTCACCGAGCTGACCGAGGCGCATGCGGCAGGGGTGGATCTCGGCTCACGGGTCCCGCACATCCAAGCCAACAGCGACGCGCTCCTGACCCTGCACGACAACCTGGAGCGCGAGATTGCTGGCCTACCGTCGGCATTGGAGCAACTCGGTGGGCGGGGCCGACACGTTGGGGCGGTGCTGCAGCAGTTGCTGGAAGAGGTTCGGCAGCTCGCCGATCTGGCCCGCCGCTACCCGCACTAGGGCCAAGACTCGTGGTCAGCAGACGACGCTCCCGAGCTCTGACCGGCGCGCAGCAGATCCCTTATAACCACCTAACGGTCCCGCTCCTTGGAATCTGATTTCTCTTAGTCGGTTTCTGCACACATCTAAGCGGCTAAAAAACGGTCATTTTTCTCGCATGTCTGATCGCGCAACGAGAGGGCGGCTCGGGATGAGAAACGGCAGTTGAGCAGGCGGAGGCTTGACCGCTGCTGTGCGCCAGCAGCCGACATTCAACTCGTTAGGCCGGTATGGCCGCTCTCGACCCCAAGCAGCCCTACGAAGCCGTCTGAGAGCAAGGCCGCTATCAAGGTAAAAGTAGACGTTCGAGGATCTCCGCAGGGGACCCGGTCGAACCGTTCCCTATGGTTGGGCACAAAAAAGGGTTTAGTGTTTGGTGTTGCTCCAAAGCGACGGATTGCGCTGACGATGGCGTTACCATGCGCGTGACGGTTCCCCTCGGGGATCAAAAGGGAACGCGGTGAGGGGTAACCCGATGCCGCGGCTGCCCCCGCAACTGTAAGCGGCGAGCCTTCCGCCACCATGTCACTGGGCAGCCTCGCCCGGGAAGACGGTGAGAGGGCAGCGACCCGCGAGCCAGGAGACCTGCCGTCAGTCGTGGTCACACGCGAAACGCGTCGGGCGGGGTGTCCTGGCGGGTGTCGAAGCGCTGCCTTCCTGCGAGGAGGCGGTGAGCTGAGGCCTCGTTCGCGGTGACGTGCCACTGCCGTTGCCCGAGGCTCCATGTTCATTGCTTTCCGACGCACGCGCTCGTCAATCGAGCGCTCACGTTCGGCCACTGCTCTGCTAGTGTCCACGAGCACCCTTGTTCTGGCCTCGTATCCTCTTGCCGCTCAGGAGCGTGGGGAGGCTGCGGACAACGGACATGCAGTCACGCTGGAAGAGCTAACTGTCACCGGTGCAGGGTCGGGCACGCGCCTCCTTGCGTCGACCCCCTACACTGCGGCGGCCACAGGACTGAACCTCGCAACGCCAAACCGGAGCGGCAGCCGTCTCGACCTGTCGCCGCTGCAAACGCCAGCCAGCATCGAGGTCATCCCAGGTCAGAAGATCCGCGAACGGGGGCAGGAGACCGTCCAAGAGGCGGTCACCCAGAACGCGGCCGGCATCACGACGATCGGCGCGCCGGGCAACGGCTTCCAGTCGTACACCTCCCGCGGCTTCTCGGGCGTAAACTCGGTGATGCAGCTCTACGACGGGACTAGGCTGTATGTCGGCGCCGGCACGATCACCTACCCGTTCGACACCTGGAACGTTGATCGCATCGAGGTGCTGCGCGGGCCTGCTTCCGTCCTGTACGGGGATGGAGCGATCGGTGGCGTGATCAACGTGGTTCCCAAAAAGCCCGTCGCTGTGCCGATCAATGCCGCGCGCGCCGCGTTGGGCTCGGACGGTGTGAAACGTCTGGCCTTCGATAGCGGTGGTCCGATCGGCGAGAACGTCTTCTACCGCCTCAACGTCAGCGGCAACCAGGCCAACGGGTGGCTTAGGCAGAACGGGGATTTTGCCAACCTCGCGGTGTCTGGCTCGATCCTCTACCAGGCCACCCCGGATCTCGCCTTCAGCCTCTCACACGATTACGGCTATCAAGCGCCGCTGCGCTACTTCGGGACGCCGCTGACTGGTGGTCGGCTCGATCCGCGCCTGCGGTTCCAGAACTACAACGTCGACGACAGCAGGATCGTGTTCCAGGACAACTGGACACAGTTCAGGACGGAATGGACCCCAACCGCGGACATCACCATCCGCAACACCGCTTACCGGCTGGTCTCAGACCGGCATTGGCGCAACGTCGAGAGCTACGCCTTCGTGCCGGCGACGGGCCTCATTCGCCGCACCTCGCCAATCGAAATTTTTCACGACCAGGAGCAGATTGGGAACCGATTCGACGCCGCCTTCCGCGGCTCGTTCTTCGGCTTCCGCAACGAGTTCGTGGCGGGCTTCGACGTCAACCACATCACGTTCCGACACACCAACAACTCGCCTTATCGCGGCGAGAGCAGCGTCAATCCGTTTATCTTCAGCCCCGGCCTCTTCTCCAGCTTCGACGCCACGACGCCAGGCTATGCGACATCGTCCGACCAGTACTCGTTCTTCGCTGAGAACCGCCTCGTCCTCACCGATGAGCTCTCTCTGATCGCTGGCGTGCGTTACGATGCACCGACGGTCCGACAGCAGACCTTGCGAGCGCCCTTCTCCGGGTTCACGAAGGACTTCAGTGCCGTCAGCTACCGCTTCGGGGCGGTTTACAATCCGACCCCAGATAGCTCGCTGTATGTAAGCTACGCCACGGCCGTCGACCCGGTGAACTCGCTGATTACCCTCTCGCTCGCGCAGAAGGATTTCGAACTCTCGACCGGTGAACAGATCGAGGTCGGATACAAGCAGATGTTCTGGGGCGGGCGCGGAGAGTTCACACTCGCCGGCTACCGGATCACGAAGGACAACCTGCTGACGGTCGACCCGCTGCGGCCGACCGTATCGATCCAGGTCGGCAGCCAATCCTCGCACGGCGTCGAGGCGTTCGCCTCGCTCGGTCTCTGGGAGAACTGGCGCATCGAGGGGAACTTAGCGCTGCTGCACGCCCAGTACGACAACTTCCAGCAATCCGCAGGTGGCGTGGCCGTCAACTACGCCGGCAACCAGCCAATCTCGGTGCCTGAGCGGGTGGCCAACCTGTGGCTGTCCTGGGCCTTTGCGCCGCATTGGGAGGCCCGGGTGGGTGTGCAGTTCGTGGGGGAGACCTTCAGCGACTTTGCCAACACGGTGCGTCGACCCTCCTATGAGGTGGTAAACGGTAGCGTCGATTATCGCGTGACCGACAACTCCCGCTTCAGCGTGCGAGTCTACAACCTGCTTGATGAGATCTACCCCGTGACCGGCAGCGCCAACACGTGGCTGCTGGGGCGGCCGCGCTCGGTCGAGGTGGCCTACAACATCGCGTTTTGAGCCGTGGCCAGGCCCCTGAAGATCCTGAAGCGGTGGCTGTATCTCGGCCACCGCTGGCTTGGAATCGTGACCTGCCTACTCTTCGCGATCTGGTTCGTGTCCGGCGTCGTAATGATGTATGTCGGCTTCCCTGCGCTGAGCGATGCGGAGCGTCGTGCCGGGCTCCAGCCTCTGCGCTGGGATGGGGTTCAAATCAGTCCATCCGATGCTCTGACCGCGGCAAGTCAGTCTCGGTTTCCCCAAGATCTTCGCCTCCAGATGCTCGGCACGGAGCCCGTCTACCGAGTCACAGCCTGGAACGGGGCGCGAACCATCGTATCCGCACAGAACGGGCGCCTCATCGACAACGTCGGCGGGGAACAGGCACTCGCAGTTGCTGCCAAGGATCCGCGTGCCGTGCGGCCGTCCATCGTCGGCGAGGTCACGCGCGATCAGTGGTCGGTCACCGCGCGCTATGATCCCCTGAGACCGTTCCACCTGATCGCTTTGGGAGATCCGGCTGGGACACGTCTCTACGTCTCGGCTCGTACAGGTGAGGTCGCCCTCGACACCAGCCGCACCGAGCGCGTGTGGAACTGGCTCGGAGCCATTCCGCACTGGATCTACCTGACGCCACTGAGAGCGCAGGCCGAGTTGTGGCGCGAGGTCGTGCTCTGGGTGTCCGGCATCAGCATCGTCACGGCAATGACTGGTTTCTGGATCGGCGTTCTGCGGTTGCGGCTGAGGGACCGCTATAGCTCGGGCCGGGTCACGCCCTACCGGGGCTGGCCCGCCTGGCATCACCTCGCGGGCGTGATCGGTGGAGTGACACTGATCACCTTCGTCGTGAGCGGCTGGCTATCCATGAACCCCAACCGTTGGTTCAGTTCGAGGGCCGCCTCACAAGCCAAGCTGGAACGTTACGCGGGCACGACCGAGCCGAAATTTGCCCTTGCTGTTCAAGACCTGAAAGCGGCTACCTGCACCTCAGCGGTCGAGCTTCGCCTGTACCACGTCGGTGGACGGCCCCAGGTGATACCGCTCTGTCGTGACAGCGATCAGAACTCCTGCTGCAGAGATGCACCGGTGCCGCGCGAGCGGTTGCTCACGGCGGCCCGGCAACTCCTGCAGGACGCTCCGATTGCGCGCACAACGCTCTTGGAGGCTGAGGACGCCTACTGGTACTCGCACCACCAGACGCGGCAACTTCCGGTGCTGCGCGTGGAGTTCGCGGATCCCGAGAGCACATGGTTTCACATCGATCCGGCGACCGGCGAAGTTCTTGGTGGGCTTGACCACTCAGGCCGCATCCGCCGCTGGCTTTTCAACGGCCTTCACACGCTGGACTTCGTCGTGTTGCTCGCGCGGCGGCCTGTTTGGGATGTCGTGGTATGGCTTCTCTCAACAGCTGGCCTGATCATCTCGCTGTCAGGCTTTGTGCTCGGATGGCGTCGCTTGCGCTGAAGGTGCGAGCACCTCTGGCAGCCGTGATCGCTGGTCATCGACTGTCTGCTATCGACGGCAAAGCCGACCCTTGCTGCAGCAAGGTACAAGGCCTGCTTTCCACCCGTTGCGGCTGTCGGAGACGTCCGCATGCCGGCCCTCGGCCGGCCAGGAACCTCGCGGTCGGGGCCGGTGAATGTGCCATGGTGCGCTCCCGGGCGGGCAGCATGCGGATACCGGCGCCGTCGGTCCGGCTTCCTCTACGGCTTGATCACTGCCAGAACGGCTATCGCGATCACGGATGGGACAATGAGACCGGCAGCCCACACGGGCTTGAAGTCCATCCCCTCGACAAGCCTTCGGATCTGTCCCGATTGCAGGCCGTGGATGGCAGACAGAAGCACGACCGGAACCAGCTTCGTCTGAAGCCAGCCGTGCGTGAACCAGCCGCCCGAGACCGCAAGGCCGATGCCGAAGGCCCAGACGCCCAGCATCGCCGGCACCGTGACCGTGCGATCCCATTGCCTCAGGACCGGCGCGGTCCGGGCTCCTGCCGCACGCCCTGCGGCAAGGAGCAAACTGTTCGCGACGACACCGCCGACGAACAGCAACGCGCACGCGACATGCAGCGCCTTGAGCCATGGGTAGGCGTCCAGCGGGATCATCTTGCCAAACCCCGATCGGGCCGTCCCGAGACACGGCGAGCGAGGAAGCGGGCCGCGAGGTAGCCAGCCAGGGGAACGAGCGCGGAGACGGCAAGCCGGGCCGCCTCGCCGCGCGACAGGAGGCCGGTGCCGAGCAACCGGAGGAGCAGCCAGAGGTAGGCCACGAAGGCGAAGCCGTGGACCGGACCGAGGACACGGACCGCCAGGGGCCAGTCGCCGAGGTGCTTCAAGGGGACTGCCACGCCGACGAGGAGCAGCAGCGTCGTCGCCTCCACGATAGCGGCGACCCCTAGCCATCGCAGCGGCTCAAGGTCGGCATGTCCGCTCTCGACGGTCGGGACGGCCGATCCCATCGGTTCGAGCCCGTCTAGCCAACTATTTCGCCGACGATCCATGCTCACGATCTGTCCCTGCGTTCGATGCCGATCGTGGGTATGCCCGCAACCGGATCGTCGTCCTCGTCTTACATGACATCGAGCAGGCCGTGCGCGATTGCGATCGGCTCGTGCTGCTGGGGCGAGGGCGCATAATGGGCGACGGACCAGTTGCGGAGATTGCTCGCGGGAACGAGCTGGACCACCTGTTCGGTGTTCGCTTCGCTCGCATCTATCTCGATGGAGCCGTTGACGCCGTGCTGCTGCTCAAATCAGAGGCTTAGACCAGAGTTAGATTGAAGCCGCACGATCAAAGCGACGGCGCACGTTCGATATTTCGCCGAAAGCGCGGCGATGCGAGCAATCCAGCATATCGCTAAGGTGGCACTGGCGATGAATTTATCGCGTATAGTTTCTGGTTCGGGCGCGGCGATCCGCACCACCGACAGGCGTGCTGCCGCCCTACACGCTTGATCACTGCTACCTACGTGCGCCTACGTTCCCGACGCCGGATATCCCGGTGTCTTCCACAAACCTCCCGCTGCGCTGCCGGTACCGAAGGGAAGACGGCAGCGCCGCGGGAGACTTGCGAAGCACTCTAAGTCGATGACCAATCCTCGACCGGGCCTTCAAATCGGCACGGCTGCAGGAAGTACGCCCCGAGCCCGCTGGCGCCGACAAGGGAGGCCTGGGCGTGATAGGTGCCGCCGTCGTCGCCCGTGGCCTCACGTTGGGATTGGCGTCCGTACGCATCGAACCGATGTCGCCAGGCCTGATTGACGCTCCAGTGCACGCCAGGATGAGTGCCGAGACCAAGCCACGTCATTCTTGAACGATGTCAGCGTTGGTTGCCTCTCCGACACGCGATCGCTCTCAGCGTTGAGACAATCGTGAATCTTGCGCCGGCCGGACCCATCCTCGAGCATGTCGTGGACGATGACCAGGTTTCGGATGGGCTTGGCGTAGGCTGGATCCGCCGCCAACGCGCGCAGTGCGCCACCAGCGAGCGAGAGTGCAACGGGCTTCTGCCCCCGGTCGGGGCCCTTCACTTCGAGCCGCTTGTGATTTTCGAGGATGACGGGTGTGCCCTATCAGCG
This sequence comes from Methylorubrum sp. GM97, assembly GCF_024347855.1. Classification (NCBI taxonomy): domain Bacteria; kingdom Pseudomonadati; phylum Pseudomonadota; class Alphaproteobacteria; order Hyphomicrobiales; family Methylobacteriaceae; genus Methylorubrum; species Methylorubrum sp. GM97. The sequence continues at coordinate 4,813,970 of NZ_AP025942.1, read as the reverse complement.
TGCCTTCGAAGGATCGTCGGCCGGGTTGATGTAGTTCAGTCCAAAGGGGCCCGTGCCATTGACTTGGATGACCGCCGGCTGATCCTTGGTCCACAGGGAATGGGGCATGTGGGCCGGCAGGTAGAGGAAGCCGCCTTCGCGGAACGGCTCACCGCGGCTTTCGACGATCTTCTCACCCATGTCGTGGATGAGAGCGCCGTTGAGCAGTGTTACGGTTTCGTCGGTCGCGTGGGTATGCGGAGCGATGGTCGTCGCGGGTGGTATCTTGAGCCTCAACGCGAACGGACCGGATTTCTCCGGATCGCCCATGATGACGCTGATCTCAATGCCTTTGGGCAGAGCGGCTGGGGCAGGCTTCCACTTCACAGCAGCAGCATCCGAAATGGTGATCATCTGCTTGTGGCTCGAAGGATCTGCGACCGCAGCGGTCGACGCCAGACCTGCAGCCAGCACAGCGGCGGAAGTAAAACTATTCTTCATTGTGATACCCTACATTATCGGCGAGCAAGCCGACATTCATTTGAGTACATTGGCTCAGACTGACTTTAACTGGGCGAAACGGTGATTTCTCGTTCACCCGATTGTTTTTTCCGAAGCCGTTTGGAGGCATCGTGTGACGGCGGCATGATGAGCTTTTCAGGCCCGGCTGGAATGGCGATCGGCACATGAACCCTTGGGCATTTTTCCTCGGCGAGCTCCGGCCGGGTTCGGCGGGCAAGGCCGCCGCCACGAAGACATCGGTTTCCGTGGCGATCGATACGCTTGGGGAAACGCGCCGCCAAAGCGGGCTCGACCTCAAATGGACCTTGGTCGGGCGCATCGTCCTGATGGCCATGCTCTGCCTCGTAGGCGGCGCGGCGCTGACCGTCCGTCATGTCGCCGCGGAAGCCGATCGCCGGAACGAGGATGTGGTGGAAGCCGTCGAACGACAGCTGATGGTTCAGATCATCCGGATCACTCGAGGCCTCGATCGCGCCGACCGCTTTCCCGACTGGGACTCTGTCCTGAAATTTTCACTTGGCGCCGGACAATGCATCCAGCTGCTCGGCCCGGTCACCGAGGTCCGCAACGCGAGCTGCGTCGGCAGCGACGAGCGCGTCTCCAGCCCGCCGGCTTGGTTCGTGGCCGCCTCCCACGCGCTATTCGTCCGTCGCTCGCAGACGGAACGACGTCTTGTTTATCGCAGCGAGAGCTGGGGGACGATCCGCACCACGCTGGATCCGACAACGATCGCACGCACAGCTTGGATGGAGCTGACGCGAACGCTTGGCCTGTTGGTGATGACGATCGGCGCGTTGTGCGTGCTCGTCTATGTTGTGGTCGATCACGCGCTTCGGCCGGCGGCCGAGGTCCTCGCAGGCGTCAATCGTCTATCTGACGGCGACCTCTCAAGCCGCCTGCCTTCCTTCCGACTGCGCGAGCTGCAGCGCATCGCAGACGTGTTCAACGATCTTGCGCAATCGCTTCAGGCGACGACCTCCGAGCGTGCCGAATTTGCCCGTAGGCTGGTGGACGCTCAAGAACGCGAGCGGCGCATGATCACGCTCGAACTCCATGACGACATCGCGCAGCGATTGACGGCGCTCAGTTGTTTGGCGACCTCCATCAGCAAAACGGTCCGCGCGACCGCGCCAGAGGCTGCCCAAGAAAGCCAGGAGTTAGTCGCTCTCGCGTCAGGCACGATGAGGGCGCTTCGCGAAACGCTTGCCCATCTGAGGCCACCAGAACTTGACGACCTCGGGCTCATCGCCAGCCTTCAAGCCTTGACCGCCTGTCATGCCAGGCAGGGGAGCGCGGCTTTCGTATTCCGGTGGCAAGGTTGCTTCGATGACGTTCCGGCGGAGGCAGCCGGCCATATCTACCGGATCGTGCAGGAGGCCTTGAACAATGCTGCGCGCCACGCGGCAGCCGCAAACGTCGAAGTCCTCCTTCGCGGAGGACCGGTATCGGCGTCGCGGACGGGAGAGCGGTCGCGTCTGATCGCGCTCAGCGTGACGGACGATGGTGTCGGCCTGCCGCCTGCAGCATCCCCCGGTCCGTCGAGCGGCGTCGGATTGGTCGGCATGCGCGAGCGGGTTGTCGCGCTCGGCGGCGCGTTCAGCCTCGCTCAGCGCCCCGAAGGGGGCGTCGAGCTGAGGGTAAGCTTTTCGGTCCCCCTCGAACCGCGGGAGCAGATCTGATGGATGCCGTGATCCGGGTTATGCTGGTCGACGACCACGCCATCGTGCGCGAAGGCTATCGGCGGCTTCTCCACAAGGAAGGCGACATCGCGGTGATCGCGGAGGCCGGCGATGGAATCGGGGCCTATCGGCTCTACAAGGAGGCCGCTCCCGACGTCGTCATCATGGACATCAGCATGCCCGGCCGCGGCGGGATCGACGTGATCCGGCAGATACGCCAGTGGGACCCGCACGCGCGCATCCTTGTCTTCAGCATGCACGCCAATGCGAGCTACGCGCTCCAGGCCTTCCGCGCCGGCGCCAAAGGTTACATGACGAAAAGCAGCGCGCCGGAGCTACTGGCGGGGCCGTCAGGAACGTCGCGAAGAACAAGACGGCGATGTGCCCGGAAATCGCGTCCGCGCTTGCGTTGACGCGGCTTGAGGAGGAGGCTTCTGCCCTCGAGCGCCTATCGCCGCGCGAATTCGAGGTGCTGAGGATGCTGCTCGACGCTCAATCGACCGAGGAGATCGCGAGCGCGCTCAACGTGACACCCAAGACCGTTGCGAATTACCATTACGCCGTGAAGACAAAGCTCGGTGTGTCTTCCGACATTGACCTCGTCTATTATTGCATGCGCTACGGCGTAGTCTCCTCGCTGGCGGAGTACGCCACGCTATCGGGCTGAATCGCTCGCGATGCGAGGGTGACCGGCGAGCGTCCTCTTTCGGACATTGAGCTAATGTCGGCTGTTGGCGCTTCCGGTCACGCGGCATCCGCCCGCCGAACTACTGCTTTCCCCCCATTCGGACCTCTGCCAGCCGCGGCGCAGAAGACCGCTTGGGTGTCCATCCATCTGCGTCAGCGGGTGGTTCATGCGGTCGAGACCGGCGCGTCGCGACACCAAGCAGCCGAACGCTTCGGTGTCAGTCTGGCGACACGGTCGTCATGGACAACCTGCCGGCCCACAAGGTCAGCGGCATCTGCGAGCACATCGAGGCGGTGGGAGCACGGCTCCTCTACCTCCCGGCCTGCTCGCCCGACTTCAACCCCATAGAGCTGGCCTTCGCGAAGCTGAAGAGCTTCCTGCGTAGCGCCGCGGCGCGGACCATCCTGGACCTCTGAGAGGCCATAAAGCAGAGCCTGAACCGCTCTGCGCCAGCGGAGTGTCGAGCCTATTTGGCTGCTGCCGGCTACGACGCAACCTGATCGGATGCAGCTCTAAGTTGCGTCCCGTGCTTTTGCCTCTGAGTGCATAACAAATATGTGAAGTTTTTTGGGATAGTTTAGAAATACTGTCTTGCCGCAACCTAGACAAATATACTTAGCAACCGTCGCAAACCATTTGCCGCTTTTCTCGTGTATTGTCCCACAAGACGGACAAGAGCAGTGCATAATATCTCGATACAGACTCGGCGACAATCTCATGGCATCCACCATAGTCATCCGAGAGGTAGAATTGCGCCTATATAAGCAACCGAGGATAGAAACAGAAACAGCGACCTGCTACCTCAACACATTCCTCATCATACGAACCCATGATTCGCAAGCAAATAATCATAGATAGAGATTTTTTGCCTCATGTGAGGCCATCGCCTTAGTGAGTAATGCCAGGCAATCGAGCGCAGCCGGCCCTGGATCGGGGGTTGGTGGCGAACTGGGGAGCTTGGGTCGGGCGGGCCAGTGCCGAGTTGAGCGGCTTGGTCCGGTTTCGGACCAAGCTAGAACCGCCGGCACTTTCAGCCGTTCCGCCCTGACGACCCCTGTCGTTCCTCCCAAGACTCACCTCGCCCGGCTCAGCCGCGGCGGGGTTTTTCGTTTGGCGATTATATCGTTCGCACATACATCTTGACCGACCACGACCGTTGGGCGAGTTTCGCCCCTCGTGGAGTTCAGTTCATGTCGAGTGATGCCGCCCCGACGCGTTTGCGGTTGGTCGGGTTATCAGCGTCGAGTTGATCGACGGCGGCCGGACGCTGGGTGTTCGCCTGGAGAAGGCGGACGGAACTGAGGCGGTCGTGCTGCTTCCCCAGTCGGTTGCCGGCGACCTGCATCGACAAATGGCGGCAGTGCTCAGCTCAGCCGATTAGGCGCTGATCTTTGCGAAGCTGTAGCTCGCGACGCGCCTGTTCCTTCACGTCCTCACGGACCGCACCGCTTTGGATCTTGCGCTCCAAGCTCTCCTTCGTGCTGCCCTCAAACGGGCGCTCAGTCCGCCAGCGGCGGCGTATCATGCCGATGATCGAGTTCGTTAACATTTCGCAGCCCCTTTCTACGGCGCTGCTAACGCGACCGCGCGACGTGGACTAGCGTGAGAGTGCCACACTCTACCCTTGGCCGGAGTTGGGCTGCTTCGGATTTGCGATCTGCTTCAGCGCGGCATCGAAGTCGGCCTCGTTCTCGCTTGCTCCCGCCTCCTGAGCGGCCTCAATGAAGCGGCGCTTCTGCTCCTCGGGCGTCAGCTTCTCAGCGCCGAGCTTGGCAGTCTTGGTTTTGGTGGGGGTGTCTGTCGGCATCAGTGCAGCCCTCGGATCGCCTTCAATGTAGGCGCTCGACGCGCGAACAGCAAAAAGCCGCCGGAGCCAACCGAGCTGACTGAAGCCTACCGGGCGCAGCGCCAAACTTCCCAAGCCGAGCGGCAAGCTTAGCTATTGCGGTTGGCCGAGCCGCAGGTACCATGCGCAGCATGGCGGGCACGAAATTTGATTATGCACCATTGCTGGCGCCAGGACGTCATTATCGGCAGCTAACCGAAATCGAGGATCTGTGCGTTAGGCCGTTTCTCAAATCTGCGATGCGCCCCAACCTTTTTGCTCGCCTCTGCACATTCGTCCAAGCCATTAAGTCTGCCGACATTTGCTGCGAAATTCTTGTCAACGGAAGCTTCCTTACCGTAAAAAATGATCCAAGCGATGTAGATGTCGCGCTATTGATGGACCCGGATGTTGCAGAAAGTTTGAATGCAGATCAGGAAGCTCTAGTAGATGCTATAAACGACAACATTTTTATTGACAAGGTCGATGCTTTCGCCGAAACTCTATTCCCGATCGGCCATGCTTCATTCCGGCTCGATGGAAACGAAAGGCTATGGAGTGAGCAGTACGGCAGTGAGCACAATGGTGTTTACCTCAAAGGGATCGCGGTTTTGAGAGTGGGCGAGACAGATGTCGGGCTACGCATCCGTCGCTGAAGAAACGAGACGCGCAATCGCGTCTGTGGCGAGGCTAGAGGCGGCTTCCATGAGGGAGCCGGACAGCAAGGCTTTGCGCATGAACCTTGCTGCCAAGCAAAAGCTTGTCAGGCAGCTACGCTCGCGGCTTTTAGAACTCGCCCAGGAAACTCAGATCGAGGTCTGCAACTATCGTCTCGTCCAAGTCGAAAGCCGCCGATACGGCCTTGCCTACGTATCGGAGTCGATGCTGACCTACCAGAACCTTTTTACGCAGGTTCACGACGCCAAGAAAAACGGGCCGAAAGCTAAGGCAACGTTCGGCAACGAGGCGCTCGAAGAAAGCATGCTAGAGGTCGGATACACCTATGCCGGCTCGCTTGGCGTGGTCCTATTGGCACCTGCCCAGCGCGACATGTTCCAGCATGGCGCCCTAGACGCCTCGATAGATGCCTTTTTCGACGTGGTGGAGATCGATAGTCGTCCTGCTGTTCGGCAGATCGCACAAGCTCTGGGAAACGCGGTTGTTAAACGCGTCCACGATTGGTCAGCCGCCAACGTCAAGGGCGGCTTCGATGCAGATGTGCGGTGGAACCGATCTGATGGCCGTCAGCTTGGCCAAATCGTTGATCGCGCTCGTATGGAGCGCATCGTTGGAATTATCGAAGCAGCGTCGGACGAGGCTAGTGAAACCATTCCAGTAATTGGAACTCTCGTTGGATTGGACGTAAAAACTGGCTCGTTTCACCTCGTCGTGCCCAACGGAGATGACTTCAAGGGTCTTCTAGGGCCAGACTTTGACCGCGCTCGCGAATGGCCAGTTAACCGAGCTTATGCAGCTAAGGTCTTAGAGACGCGTACTACAATCTATTCGACCGAGCAGACGCGTCGCCAGCACACTCTGCTCGGTCTATCTGATCTTACGTAAGCGGAAGCGGCCGATCTATGCTTCGTATCGGCCCTTTCCTCAACGATGCTTATAGCCCCTCACCAGTCGTTCGATACGTAAGGCGCTTACCAACGACGCCCCGAAGTGCCCGATCAGCGCGCTCACCGTCACCACAGCCGAGCTTCACCCGATTGTTGTACCGGAAGTCGAACTCCGCGAGGTAGCGGTGCAGGTGCTGCTTGCCGCAGTGCTGATAGACGCCCTTCATGCCGCGCTTGAACACGGAGAAGTAGCCCTCGACGGTGTTCGTGTGGACGATGCCGCGCACGTACTCGCCTTTGCCGTGGGACGTGATCTGGTGCTCGATGAAGTCCTTGCCGAGCTTCACATAGTGGCCCGCCTCATCGGTGAAGAGGCTGGCTTCCTTGGCGATGTTCGCGGCAAGGATCGGCTTCACCGTGTCGGGCTTGAGGTCATCGACAACGACGGAGCGAACCTGCTTCGTGTCCCGGTCAACGAGGCTCAGCACCTTCATCTTGTGGTGATAGGCGCGCTTCTTCGGCTTGCCGGGCTCACGGCCAATGAACGTCTCGTCAGCCTCGACAATGCCAGCGCCACCGGCCGGGCCGTCCAGACCGCCCATCGGGGCAAGGGCGCCATCGCGCATCGCCTCACGCAGGCGGTGGAACATGAACCACGCGGTCTTGTAGGTGACGCCAAGGGTCCGGTGCAGTTGATGCGCGGAGAAGCCCTTCTTGCTGGACGCGAGAAGGTGCGCAGCCTGGAGCCACAGGTGCAGCTTCACATGGCTGGACTCGAACACCGTGCCGACTGTGACGGTGAACTGCTTCTTGCAGTCGCCGCAGCGGCGCAGGCCCATGCGACCGCCCTTGACGTTGGTGATCCGGCCCATGCCACCGCAGTGGGGGCAGACCGGACCTTCCGGCCACAGGAGGCTTTCCAGCTTGGCGAAAGCGGCGGCTTCGTCGTGGAAGAAGGCGGCGGAAAGGGCGGACATCGGTTTAGCTCCTAGAGCTAAAACCTACCTCCGGTTGCCGTATGTGTCAACGATATAATCGCCTTTCGTTTCAGGCGTTACTCGCTCGGTCCGTCCGCCGCCAACTCCGCCGAATCATCGCGAATGATCTGAAGCACACTCTCAAGTTCGGCGAGCGACTCCTTCGTTCGAGCAATCGATGCGTCTGTTGTATTGACGACGCCACCGCCGACGCGGCCCTCGCTCGTATGGAGCAATCCCCTCTCCATGAGGTCGAGGTTTTTGGACAAGAGCTTGTGCTGATCGGTGCACCAGTTTTCCAGGTGTTCAATGGCTTCCGGCATTGTGTCCTCCTGCACTTATTAGCCCCGCGCGCCGCCGCGAGCATCCGCTTCCGCACGTCGGCCGTGCGGTCGCCTCGGTGTTCGCACAGTTAAGCCATTCTCGGCTCCGCTGGCTTAGGTGCTCTGAACCTGCTCCATGCGAGCCGCGCTGCGAACGAGGGCCAGAACCTCGCGGCGTAGCCGGTCATCCTCGATCGTGACGAAGGCGTTCAGCAGATCGACGGCGCCCGGGGCACGCAGCAAATCGAAGACCTCTGTTTTCTCCTGCGCGGCGGCGGCATCCCCTTCCTCAAAGAAGACGGAGACCGGCGCTCCAAGTACCCGAGCGATGTCGCTCAAGCGGCCGGCGCCGACACGGTTCGCGCCATTCTCATATTTCTGGATCTGCTGGAACGACACGCCGATGGCGATGCCGAGCGCAGTTTGTGAGAGGCCCGTGGATTTACGCAGCGTCTGGATGCGCAGGCCGACGATAACGTCCTCCTTGGTTGCCTGCTTTGGCGATGCATTATAGTCGGTCATGGGTTCATGCTCTGCATTGCGAGCGGCGGGGCAACTCTATTGCGACTCGATCGCTGCCAACAGTCCCCTAAGCAATGCATTTAGCTTAGGCAATCATAAGTTAAAATCAGATGGAGGCCGCGAGCATCCACTTACAGACTTCGGCCATACGGTCGTCATCACCGACGCCAACTGCTGCGGCCTGCGATCAATGAAGGCACGGGGTGCCTGCTCGGACGGGTTCGCTTGAGGCCTCTTCAGCAAGCCACCGCTCAAGCGCACTGGCGTTGTGGTCGAACTCATCAGCCATGTCGCGAAGCTTCGATATGACCGGATCGTCCTGATGGGCCAGCGCGTCTGCTATCTCCCGGCAGAGATCAGCCTGCGTTCGAAAATATGCCGCCAGGATCTTCATGCTGCTTAGGAGCCAAAGCTGGCGTAAAACGGGAGTCAAAAGGCTGTGTTTCCTCGTCCTGCCGAGGCCCTGCGCGAACCGGAGCAGGCCGCGCATCTCGGCGGCGCAGCGTTCGGAGACCGGATCAGCCATCGCGAGGCATACAGGCGGTGCCAGCAATCGTGGACACAGGCACCTGTCCGTTAGGGCAGCCCTTATTCGGGGAGAGCACCCGCATCAGGAGGAGCACGGCGAGAATGAGTGCGGCGGCCACGATCAGCTTCGCTCCGATGCCCAACCGCTCCTCCCCCGCTTCCGTCCCTAAGATCGGATCAAGATGCCGTGGCCCCGCAGGTGTCGGGTGCTCCTACTCGATCGAGGCAATCCGAAAAGCGAGTTAGTGCGAGTCGGCGCACAGGCTATCATCTTCTGCATGGGGGCGGTGCCCGAGCGGCAAAGGGGGCGGACCGTAACTCCGCTGGCAATGCCTACGTAGGTTCGAGTCCTACCCCCCCCCCACCATTCTTTGCGCTCGTCTGGTAAGAACGCGGGTGAAGCAGGCGACGGTTGGGTTCCCTCTAGTCGGCGGCGGCGCAGACTGACCTGACCGGTATTTTGGGCCGGGCCGGATGGGAGGCTACTGCACGATAGTTGCCATGGGTAGCCGGAAGGCCAGATCCGGGAAGCTGACAGGCGCGGGCGGCCGGTAGCCCAGCGACGAATGCGGCCGGACACGGTTGTATGTGTTCTGCCATCGGCCAATCACGACCTGTGCTTCTCTCAGCGAGTAGAAGATCTCCTGGCGTAGGCACTCGTCACGAAGCTTTGCTCGGAGACATCCGCCTCCTTGCACGCGACGGCGATACTCTTGCCTTGCGCCGTCTGTACCTCGATTTGGCGCAGCATCAGCACGACCTGCTCCGCGCTCGGCCTCTGTCCTCGCTTCATTCCCAACTCCTCTGATCCAGGCTGATCCTCTCAATCAGCCCGGCCCAAAGCCAGCCGGTCAGGTCACATCGTGCATTCGAGACAGCGTCCGGCGCGTCATAGAGGCGTTGGAACAGGAGCAGAGTATGATCGACCGCTCGATCGCTGCAGAGGTAGACTGGTCGCTTGAATGGCGCAGGAAGGAGACCCTCCTGACCTCCGTTCCCGGTGTTGGACCGACGATCGCACGAGCCCTGATCGCGGAGCTGCCCGAGCTTGGAAGCCTCAACGGAAAGCAAGTCGCCGCGCTGGTCGGCTTGGCCCCTTGAACGCGACAATCTGGTCAGTGGCGAGGGAGGAGCTTCATCGCAGGCGGCCGCGCACCTGTTCGCACGGCGCTGTTCATGGGGGCCATGGTGGCCCGCCGTCACAACGCCGCGCTGAAAACCTTCCGTGATCGGTTCATCGCAGCCGGTAAGCCCAAGCTCGTCGCCCTGATTGCCACCGCTCGGAAGCTGATCACCATCCTCAACGCCTTCCTGAGAGACGGAACGCCATGGCAACCCGCTTGACCAGCAAGACAGTCGCTCACTCGGCTCGGTCCAAAATACCGGTCAGGTCAACCTGACAGCGCGATTATCATCCCACGACGCTGCTGAAGCTCTACATCTACGGCTACCTCAACCAAACCATCTCAAGCCGCGGCTTGGATCGTGAGGCCGGCCCCAACGTGGAACTGATGTGGCTGATCGACCGCCTCGCACCCGACCTCAAGACCATCTGTGACTCCGGTTCGCTGCTATCAGGCGCTGCCGCGAAAGCAGCAAGCATGCAAGGCGGATTAATGTCCTGAACTGCGCCTTTCGGAGTAGAGCACCGACGCGCAATAGTCGACGCAGTCACCCAAGTTCGTAGGAATTATGGCCTTCAGTACTAGTTCCCTGGATATTTCCTCGCCAATATTGACTGAAATTTATGCAGAAATTACTCGATAGCCATAGTCGCTCTGACTATAGGATCTGGCGCTCAAGCTTTGATGAAGCGGCGTCTTTGGTCTTTTGACAATCGGCGTTCGCTTTCCGCGATGCGGACGCTCGTTATCATGGGGGCTATAATGGTTGCGCTCGTCAAGCACGATCTCGAGTTCATTCTCAGACAGATTGAAATCGCGGAAGCGCACGCTCAAGGTGGCGTTCTGGCCGAACTGGTTGCAGGATATAACGGTAATGATGGGCTGACCCAGGCGCATCTGCTCCCCTATGGCCTCCGCACCGTCGATGGAAGCTACAACAATCTGCTTCCGGGACGCGAGAATTGGGGCGCCTCGGATCAGAGCTTTCCCGGCCTCTTCACCCCCACCTACATCAACGACGCGGATGGCGACCGCTACGACTTCAATCCGCTGCCCAACGTCGAGACGTGGTACTCCAACAACGACTACGCCAATGCCGGCGTCCGGTCCGGATCTCAGCCCGGTCCCGGTAGCGGCACGGTCATCGACGCTGATCCGCGGATCATCTCGAACCTGATCGTGGATCAGACCCTGGACAATCCGGCCGCGATCGCGGCGGCGCTGACCCATGCCGGTCTGACAGGTCAGCCGCTGATGACGGCGCTGAGCGAGATCGTCGGCGCGCACAATGCAGCGAAGATAACCCCGAATGATCCGGCTGCCACAGCAGCTCTCGACGCCAAGTTGGCTCAGTACGGCGTGGAGATGGACGGGAACACCGTCTTTCTGCCGAATGTCTCGCCCGACGAAGGATTGTCGTCACCGTTCAACGGCTGGATGACGATCTTCGGCCAGTTCTTCGATCACGGCCTCGACCTTGTCGCCAAGGGTGGAAACGGCACCGTCTACGTGCCGCTGTCCCCCGACGACCGGCTCTACGTGCCCGGCGGGCAGAACTACATTCCGCTGACCCGCGTCACCGTCGAGGCCGGCGCGGACGGGATTCTCGGAACAGCCGACGACGGTGCCGGCCCCAAGAACCTGACTACGCCCTGGGTCGATCAGAACCAGACCTATGCCTCGACCGCATCGAAGCAGGTCTTCATGCGGGAGTATATTCCCGGACCCGACGGCAAACCAATCGCCTCCGGACACCTGCTGGAGGGCAGCAACGGTGGCCTCGCCACATGGGCCGACATCAAGGCGCAGGCGAAGACCGTCCTCGGCATCGAGTTGACCGACCTCAACGTCGGCAATATCCCGCTGGTCGCGGCAGATCCCTACGGCAACTTCATCCCTGGCCCTAACGGCTATCCGCAACTCGTCGTGGGCATGGGCCCCGACAGTCTGCTCGGCACGGCCGACGACGTGCTGCGCGAGGGCAATCCCGCCGCACCGGTCAGCGCACAGGGCGTGGTCCTGACCGGACACGCCTTCCTCGACGACATCGCCCATGCGGCCGTGCCTGTCATTGCCGGCGGCGTGCTTCAGGCGGACGGCGATGCGGCGCTCGGCTATGCCAATGCCGACGGAACGCCTGGTCCTCAGGGCCCGCGGGGCGCCACCGCCTACGACAACGAACTGCTAGACCGGCATTTCGTCGCCGGCGATGGCCGCGCCAACGAGAACATCGCGCTGACCGCCGTCCACCAAGTGTTCCATTCCGAGCACAATCGCGTCGTCGAAATGACGAAGCAGATCGCGCTCGATTCAGGCGATCTCGCCTTCCTCAACCAGTGGCTGCTGGTCGATGTCGAGGCCATGCCGACCACCGAGGCCGAACGGGCGGCGTTGGTGTGGGACGGTGAGCGCCTGTTCCAGGCCGGGCGCTTCACCAACGAGATGGAGTACCAACATCTCGTGTTCGAAGAGTTCGGCCGCATGATGCAGCCCGACATCGACGCCTTCGTGTTCGAGCCCTCGGCCGACATCAATCCGAGCATCGCGGCGGAGTTTGCGCACGTCGTCTACCGCTTCGGTCACTCGATGCTGCGGCAGGACATTGCCGTCATCGGAATGGATGCGGACGGCAAGCCGGTTCAGAACGACATCAGCCTGTTCGACGGCTTCCTCAACCCGATCATGTACGACTCGCTCGGCGATGCCGAAGCCGCCTCGGGGGCCATCATCCGGGGCATGAGCCGCCAGACCGGCAGCGAGATCGACGAGTTCGTCACCGACGTCCTGCGCAATCAGCTCCTCGGAATCCCGCTGGATCTGGCCACCATCAATCTCGCGCGCGGTCGCGATGTTGGCACCCCGACGCTGAACGTGGCCCGCGAGCGGTTCTTCGAGGAGACCGGCGATACGCTGCTCAAGCCCTATGAGAGCTGGGCCGATTTCGCGCTCAACCTCAAAAATCCGGCCTCGATCATCAACTTCATCGCGGCCTACGGGAACCACGCCTCGGTGCTGAACACGGCCGATGCTCCGCGCACGGTCGCCGACTTGCGCGCAGCCGCAACCAAGCTCGTGCTCGGCGATTCTGCCCTGACGGGCGATGCCAAAGCCGCCTTCGACGCCGACCGGCTCGATTTCCTCAATCATACCGGTGCCTATGCCGGCGACGGCAGCCTCGGCGGCCTGAACACGGTCGATTTCTGGATGGGGGGGCTTGCCGAGAAGAAGATGGCGTTCGGCGGCATGCTGGGCTCGACGTTCAGCTTCGTCTTCCAGATGACGATGGAGAACCTGCAGGATGCTGACCGGTTCTACTACCTGTCGCGCACGCAAGGGCTGAACCTGCTCAACGAACTCGAGAACAACACGTTCGCCGAACTCGTGATGCGCAACACCGATCTCGGCGACGCGCACTCGACGGCGCTGCCCGGCAACCTGTTCTCGGCCTTCCAGATGCCGACTCTGGAACTGGACATCAGCAAGCAACTGGGCGCCGATCCGGTTTCGGACGATCCGTTCCTGGGCGGCTTCTCCAAGCTGATCGAGCGCGTCGATGCCAACGGCGACGGGATTGCCGAGTCGATTCGCGTGAACAGCAACGAGCATTTCACGATCGGCGGCACGGAGGGCAACGACATCATCGTGTCCGGCGGCGGCGACGATGCGATCTGGGGCAAGGCGGGCGATGACCGGATCGAGGCCGGCTACGGCGTCGACAAAGTCTTCGGCGGGGCAGGCGACGACATCATCACCAATGCCGGCACGGATATCGGCGAGGCGGACTTCCTGCACGGCAACGAAGGCAACGACGTCATCCACGGCGGCTCGGGCCTGTCGCTGCTCTTCGGCAACCAGGGCAACGATTTCATCGTGACGGGCCCCGACGGCAAGGAAGCCTTCGCCGGGACCGGCGACGACTTCGTCCTCGGCGGAAGCGGCGGCGACGTGCTTCTGGGCAACGAGGGCGACGACTGGCTCGAGGGCGGCCAACGCTTCGACAGCCTGTCGGGAGAGAATTCCGAGCTGTTCTTCAACTCGACGATCATCGGCCACGATGTCCTGAACGGTGGCAGCGGCGACACCGACTACGACGGTGAGTCGGGCGACGACATCATGTTCCAGAACAGCGAGGGCATTCAGCGCAGCAACGGCATGGCCGGCTTTGACTGGGCCGTCCACAAAGGCGACAGCCAGGCCGCCAACTCGAATCTCGGCATTCCGATCTTCGCGACGCAGGAAGCCTTCATCCTGCGCGACCGCTTCGATCTGGTCGAGGGCCTCTCGGGCTGGAAGCAGGACGACGTCCTCACCGGGCGCATCACTGCCGTGAACACCCGTGCCGAGCTTGAGGGCACGGCGGCCATCCCCGGCCCGAACGCGCCGCTCGACTCCTACTCCAACGACCTTCTGGCCAAGAACGTCGCCCTCATCAGCGGTCTCGCCCCGCTGGTCGCCCATCTCGGCGCCGGCGTCCCGGTGACGCGGGTCGTCAACGGCCAGACGGTGCCAATCCTGGACGAGAACGGTGTTCAGGAGCGTGTCGTCTTCTCCACGGCCGATGCCTCGGACATCCTCCTGGGCGGCGGCGGCAGTGACGTCATCACGGGCCTGGCCGGCAACGATATCATCGACGGCGACCGCTGGCTCAACGTGCGCATCCGCTTCGTCGAGGAGGGGATCGCCTACACGGTCGATGAGATGGCCGGTCAGGTCTATCTCGAAGCCGAGTACGTGAACGGCGCTCCGGCGCCGAATGCGGTGCCCCAGTTCGGTGGCCGGCCGCTTACCGATCTGATGTTCGATCGCACGATCAATCCCGGGCAGCTCGCCATCGTTCGCGAAATCGTGGACGGCGACGCGTCGAACAGTGCCGTCGATATCGCCGTCTATCGCGACGTGCTGGCGAACTACGACTTCACCCAGAACGCGGACGGCAGCATCACCGTCGCGCACCGGGTGGCCGCGACTGTCGATCCGACGCCGGAGGACGACCCGGCCGGCGAGACACCGGAGGGCGAAGCCGAGCCCGACGCCAACTCCGACGGCATCGACCGGCTGTCCAACATCGAGAAGCTGCGCTTCTCCGACGGCAACGGCGGCACGGTCGAGTACTTCCTCAACCAGCTGCCGTTCCCGGCCACGGGAGCACCCGTCATCGTCGATCCGACGCCGACCAATGGCCGGGCTTCGCCGACGGAAGGGCTCACGCTCACAGTCGATACGAGCGCGATCCAGGACGTGAACGGGCTGGGCATGTTCAACTACCAGTGGCAGGCTTCGGCCAACGGCGGCAGCACGTGGCGCGACCTTCAGGTCAGCGCGAACGGGAATTCCTTCACGCCCAACGACGGCGTCCTCGGTGTCGGCAGCCAAGTCGGCGAGATCCTCAGGGTCCGTGTCAGCTTCACGGACGGGGCCGGGCATCAGGAGGTACTCTTCTCCGCGCCGACCGGCATCGTCGGCGAAAACTGGGATGCCATCCCGGTCGTGGCCAACACCTTCAACGGGACGGCAGGCGACGACATCGCCGACGGGACGAGCGGGTTCTTCGGCCTGGGCGCCAACGACACGCTGAACGGCAATGCCGGCAACGACATCCTCAATGGGGCCGGGGGTAACGACACCTTGAACGGTGGCGCTGGTGACGATCGCCTGGACGGCGGCACGGGCACCGACGTGGCGGTCTTCGCCGGTCCCGTGGCCAATTTCGCCCTCGGCTCCAGCGGCACCAATCTGGTCGTGACGGACCTGACCGGAGCCGAGGGGACGGATACCCTCAGCACGATCGAGACGCTGCGCTTTGCCGGCGCCAACTACACGGTGGTGGCGGGCACCACCGGCAACAATACCGGCCTGAACGGGGCCAACGGCGCGGCCGGATCGCAGGCGGTGTTCGGCTTTGCCGGGGCCGACACGCTCAACGGCGGCGCGGCCAGCGACCATCTCGTCGGTGGCCAGGGCAACGATACCATCAGGGGTGATGCTGGCGGCGACACCATCTACTGGACGGCGGGCGACGGCCGCGACTTGGTCAATGGCGACACGACCGCCACGAACATCGTAGGCAGCGTCGACACGATGAAGGTCATCGGCGACACCACGGCCGAGGCGTTCCGGATCTACACGCGGGCCGCCGCGCTGGAGGTCGGGATCGCCGATCTCAACGGCAACACCGAAATCGTCATCACCCGCAACGGCACCGGCAGCGCCTCAGTCGTCGCCGAACTCGACAACATCGAGGAAATCGTGATCAACGGTCGGGGCGGCGGCGACCTCTTCGTGCCGGTCGGTGATTTCACCGGCACGAGCCTGCTAACCAGTACGATCACGCTGGAAGGCTCCGAGGGCGACGACACGGTCGATATCACCGCGCTCTCGTCGGCCCACCGCGTCGTCTTCCGGTCGAACGGCGGCAACGACACGCTCGTCGGCAACCTGCGCCCTCAGGACATGATTGAACTGCCGGACGGCGCGACCTCGGCCGAATACGAGATCAGGACCGATGCGACGAGCGGCGTCACCACGATGACCAGGGGGGATGACAGCGTCTCCTTCACCAGTCCGGGCGGCCTGCCGCATTTCGGATCCGGCCGGAAGCACGACGATGACGACGAATTCATCGAAGCGGATTACGAAGACGATCATCACGGCGATCATGACGACGAGGACGATTATGGGCCGGAAGACGGCCCGCACGACCCCGTCACCGGTCAGCCCCCGATGAACCCACCGGGGACGGACGGGCCCGGAACCGGCCAACCGAGCCCGGTCGGCGCGATCTTCGTCGGCGGCGCGGAGAACAACACATTCACGGGCACCGCCAGAAATGACAGCTTCAACGGTGGCGGCGGAACGGATCGGGCGATCCTCAACTTCGCCTTCGGTGCGGCCCTCGTCAGCGTTGCGGCCGACGGCGCCACGGTGATCACCGGGCCCGACGGGAGCGACACCTTCCGCGGCATCGAAGTGTATCAATTCAGCGACCGCACCATCGACAACGCCGATGGCTCACCGCTGGTGGACGACCTGTTTTACTTCAGCCGCTACGGCGACGTGGCTGCGGCGGGCATTGATGCTGATACGCATTATGCCGAGTACGGCTTCCGCGAAGGGCGCGATCCCAACGCCTTCTTCTCGACGAAGGGCTATCTCGCGGCAAATTCGGACGTGCAGGCCGCCGGCCTCAACCCCCTGTCCCACTACGATCAGTACGGCTTCCGCGAGGGCCGCGATCCCGGCGTGAACTTCGACAACGAAGCCTACTATGCCGCCAATCCGGATGTGAAAGCGGCCGGCCTCAACCCGCTGCGTCACTACTTGGAGTACGGTCAAGGCGAAGGCCGCAGCGCCGACGAAGCGGTCGGCCGTGTGGCGGATCTCAGCGCCGCGCAGGGCTTCGACGCGGAATTCTACCTGCTCGGCAATCTGGACGTGGCTGAGGCGGCGATCGCGGCCGGCGGCGACAGCTTCGCTTTCGCGCTCAACCACTACAGCAGGTACGGGATTGCCGAGGGCCGTGATCCGAACGCGGTGTTCGACACCGACAGCTATCTCGACGCCTACGCCGACGTTCAGGCGGCCGGCATCAATCCGCTGACGCACTACATCCAGTACGGCGCCCGTGAGGGCCGCGATCCGTCGGTTGAGTTCGACACGACGGCGTATCTGGCGACCAACCAGGACGTTCAGGCCGCTGGCCTCAATCCGATGCTCCACTACCTGCAGTACGGTTTCTATGAGGGCCGCTTACCACAGAGCGACGCCAGCTTCGGCGCCGGGATCATTGGATGAACGTGGAGGCTTTGAAGTAACATTTCGGTTAGCGATTCAGTATGCGGATCGATGTATTGAAGGCACTTCGCTCCGCATTCAGAATCGTTTGGGTACAGACTGTAAGGGACATAACCTCCCGTACAATTGCAGGTTCACGCCAAGAATCGCTGCGGACAGTTGTCGGTTCACGACGCTCCCTGTAATTCGTTGCCTCAACTCACAAAAGCGGCCGGCCCTTCCGTTTCCGGGGTCGGTCGCTCCGTTTCTTCATCCGGGCCTGAACCCACTCTCAGATCACCAGTGTCTTCAGCAGCTCCTCGGTCCGACGCCGGTTCTCGTCCTGCTGCGACCATTCATAGTAGCGGTCGTCGAACAGCTCGTGGAAGTTCGTCGCGCCCGCGCGCAACGCGTTCTCCGGCAGCCCCGTCACGGCTCGCCGCCGCCTCTGGCTGAGTTGGTGTAGCGTCCGGGATACCCCGGACCGTTGCGTGCGAACCGTACCCTGTGACTCCATCCGCCGTATCGCTGCGATGTCCTTCAATGGCACGAAGTACCCCGGCCGCGCTGGGTCGTTCAGCGCAGTGGTCGGTATGATTCCCTTCATCATCTTGAGCGCAGCGACGCGCGCCACATCGATGATGTCGGTCTGGGCAAGCCTTTGGGAAGAAAGGGGAGGGGGTTTCGGAGGCCGCGGCGGCGCTGCCGCTGAGCGACCCACGCCGCTCCGACGGCCTGGGCGCGGTTGCGGGGGAACGGCGGCTTCGTCTCGGGCGCGACCGCGTTCGGTGGGATGACGCTCTACGTCAACAACGGCACGGCGCTGTGGCCAGGCTTTGCCCTCCGACTAGGTCCTCCGTCCGAGCTGACGCGTATCACGCTCCGAGCCAAAGTTCGGCCTCGCACGAACTGACGGAAACTAGGTCTGGCTCTGCCTTCAGGGTTCGAAGAAGCGACTCGCTCTCGAACGACGGCCATCGCGTCAGGCCAGCAGACCGGTCTGAGTCGCACCTCGCACCCATTATCTGGGGAAGGGCTGCGGCGAGGCCCCCTTGTCAGACGGATCGATGCAGGAGGTGGCTCGCGGTGGACGAAGGGGTGCCTCAGGGTTGGCGACAATGGCTGGCCGCCTCATCACATGGCGAAATCAAGTTGCTGCGGTCCACTTTCGCCAGACTGCGCTTGCAACGAAGAGAGCGCCGTCCCGATCAGCCGCACGCTCCGGCGCAGGGGGAACGCGTCGCGCAACAACCCGAGACTGACCTGCTCCAGCATCGCACGATCCGCGAGCGGTTGCGTGAGGGAGCGCGCCCGCGTGATCTGAGCGAAGTCCGAGAACTTCAACTTCAGCGTCACGGTGCGTGCCACCACCGCCTTCGCTGTCGCCACCGCCCAGACCTTATCGAGGAGCGGCTGCAGGCGCTCGGCCAGCACCGCGTGCTCGCTTGTGTCGTCGGAGAATGTCGTCTCCGCACCGATGGACTTGCGCTCGCGGTGCGCTCGCACCGGCCGCTCGTCGACTCCCCGAGCCACTCGGTAGTAGTAATCGCCTGCTCTGCCGAAGGCCGCCCGCAGTTCGTCGAGTGAGCGTGCTTTCAGATCGGCGCCCGTACGGATGCCCAGCCGCTGCATCTTCGCCTCGGTCGCTGGCCCGACGCCGCGAAACTGGCCGATGGGCAAGGCTTCCACGAAGCCGGGGCCCATGGCCGGCGTGATGACGAACAGCGCGTCGGGCTTGCGATGGTCCGAGGCGACTTTGGCCAAAAATTTGTTGTAGGACACGCCTGCTGAAGCCGTGAGCCCGGTTCGGGCAAGGATCGTGGCGCGAATGTCCCGCGCGACGTCGGTCGCGGTCGGCAGGCACTTCAGGTTCTCCGTGACATCGAGGTAGGCCTCATCGAGCGCAACCGGCTCGATGATGGGCGTATGCTCTTCGAACACGGCGCGGATCTCCGATGAGACGGCCTTATAGGCCTCGAATCGCGGGCGCACGAACACGAGATCGGGGCAGAGCCGGCGCGCGGTGGCCGACGGCATGGCCGAGCGCACGCCGAAGGCCCTCGCCTCGTAGCTTGCCGCCATCACGACGCCGCGCTCGCGTGACCCGCCGACTGCCAGCGGGCGATGGCGGAGGCTCGGGTCGTCGCGCTGCTCGACGGACGCATAGAACGCGTCCATGTCGATGTGGATGATCTTGCGCATCGGCGTCGATCCGGAAATGAACCGGCGCGCACGCCCTCAGGCGCCTCACGCTCGTATGTTCAGTGTTTGTTCGCGCCCGGGGCCACTGAGGTCAAGCGGGTGCAGGTCGGCGTCCCCTAGCTTCTTGGCGTGCAGAGCGCCGTTCAGACTGGGAGCAAGAAGGCGTGGTGCTGGTATCCCCCACGGACGCGAAGCCCGTGGGGGATACGGTCATAGCTCCTGATCGTCAGGCCAACACGATGGCGTCCTCGTCGCTGCGACGACCCCGGCCCGCCGCCTCGACGAAGGCGGCAAGCGCGTCCGCTTTCATCACCAGGCAGCGCGGCTTTGTCACGATGCAGCCGTTGGCGCGGCTGATGAGGCGGACGTGGAGTTGCTTACCCCGGCGTGCCCCGTGCCCACCCTCGATCACGCCCGCCTCCTCAAGCGCAGCGATCAGCACCGCCGGCGCCGTCGTCTTGCCCAACACCGCGCTCAGCTTCTCCTGACGGATCGCCACGAACTCGCCCTCCGCGCGGCTGAAGCGGAAGCCGGCCACGCGGTCGTCGTCGAGGACGAGCTCCTTGGCTGCGCCGATGTCCGGGAACACCGCGGGGTCAAGGAGCGCCTCGCGCAAGGCGACCAGCGCCTCGACCGGGCAGCCTTCCTGCAGAGCCGCCAACGCCCGACGGTAGAGGCGGCGCACCACGCTCAGGGGCAGGCCCGCCTTCCAGGGCAGGAAGCCGGTCCCCACCGCGATAGTACCGGTGGCGTAGATCAGCCCGAACTTGCGCGCGATGCGGCCATGGTAGGCGTCGGCCGGCTGCACCGTCTCGACGAACTCCTCGATCAGCCCGTTGACGCGCCCGCGGTGTGCCCAGACGTGATCGAGCCAACGTCCCAGGGCGCGGCCGTGATGATGCTTCATGCCGTCCTCCAGCCGCGCAATGAGGTCGGCGGCGTAGCCCGGCTCCGAGCCCTTCGGCCGGTCGACGATGCCGCCCTCTTCGCGCGGCGGCACCGGGATGGTGATGAAGCGGGCCGCCTCCTGCTCATCCCACGGCAAGCGCGCGGTTCGAGCCATCTCCGCCCCGGACCGGTTGCCGTTGCTGAGGATGGGCGAACGAATGCGCAGGTCCGGCAGGGTCGCCTTAACCGCAGCCGCGTACCGCTTGCTGCCGCCCTCGACGAGGCCGTGCGTAATGCTCGAGAGGACCGCACGCAAATCCTCCCGCTTGGCCTTCTCGGCCGCGTTGAGAATGTACGCGCGGTCGCAGCGGATGGCGGCGTTCTCACCGGTACGACGATCGCTCTGATGCCAGTTGCCGTGGCTGTCAGGCGGGCCGTCGAAGGAGGCGGCAACCCGCGCGGTCGTGGTCTTGCCGGTGGAGGACTGGCCGGCCAAGTGGAACACCGCTCCCTCGGGCAGGTCGGCCCAGTACAGGACCGGGCCGGCGAGCGCCACGAGCTGCGCAAAGGCAAGGTAGCTCGACTCCGCGCACAGGGCCGCCACCTCTCGGCGCCAGCCCCAGAACGTGCCCGCCGCGAGGATGGCGCTCGGAGAGACTGTACCGCTCCAGACATAGCGGTCCCAGCCGCGCCCGCGGCGCAGGTCGGGGCCGATGTAGGCCTCGCGGTCCTTCCAGCCGCCGTACTCGACCGCCGTCCTGGTCTCATTGGGAGCGGCGGCGATGAGCGCCGCGACCTGTTCCTTGGCCACGTCGAGGTCACGGGAGAGGTGCTCCGAGACAGCGCCGATTTCCTTGGCGATCTGGCCCAGTGAACTCATCTGGCTAATCGTCAGCATCTTCGTGCGCCCGCGGTCGAGATCGATGGTCACGAGGAAGTGCAGGGTATGGTCGGCCTCCTTGCGGATGCGAATCATGCGGATCGGCGCGCCGGAGTGGCGGGCAGCAGCGCGCCGCGCAGCGCGGGAGGCCTTGATGGTCGTCGCCGTGCGCTTTTCGCTGTGAGGCACGTGAGCCCGGTGAGACAGGTTCGTCTCACCGTCTCGCCGTCTCACATGATTGATACGGTCGATTGAGACCGTGGAAGATTTGAGATAGCTCTTATAGCGGCCCACTGGGCCCTCCTTTGCAGCTTTAGTTATTTTCGATGTAAATCATCCGTGATTCTGGTAATTTCCTGCTGAAAAACGTCAATCATGGCGGCTTATGACGCACTGTCGTGAGTACACAGC
The DNA here is from genome assembly GCF_024347855.1 of Methylorubrum sp. GM97. Lineage (NCBI taxonomy): Bacteria > Pseudomonadati > Pseudomonadota > Alphaproteobacteria > Hyphomicrobiales > Methylobacteriaceae > Methylorubrum > Methylorubrum sp. GM97. The sequence continues at coordinate 4,792,087 of NZ_AP025942.1, read as the reverse complement.
TCATGGCGCAACGCTCGCCAGCTGACCGTTGAGGCGCTTACAGCCGACCAGGATCACGCGCTCGCCGAGACTGAGGCGGCACAGCCAGCGGTCGAAGGTCCGCTGATCGCTGGCGTCGAGCGGGAGGTGACGGCGGGCTTGGCGGCCATTCGCCGCGACGTAGGCGATGCGCTGCTCGGCGTACCGCTTCAGCGCGTAGGCCTGCTGACGCACCGTGTTGCCGACGTCCTCGACAACGAGGGGCTTGGCGTAGGGCGGCAGCGGGTAGCGTTTGCCCACCCCGAGCGCCGCATGGAGCTCGTCCCGGGTCGCGCCCGCCACAACGAGGTGAACCTGCCCAGCCCAGGTCTTCGTCCCCTTTGAGTCACGATTCAGGCAAACCTCGAAAGCGCCCACCGCCGTCGGGCGCTTCCCGATGCGCGCGGTGAGGCGCATGAAGCCGCGCTTCACGTGCTGCTTGACGGCCGGGATCGAGATCGCCCCCGGTGCTGCCTTGTAGGGCACCGCCCACAGCGGGTGGACGAGGCTCACGGCAAGAAGGGGGCCAGGCTTGCTGCGAAGCAGCGTATCGGCCTGCAGGGTGAGCGCGAGGCGCTGCTTGCGCTGACCATGATGGCAGCCGTCGCGGCAGCGCCGTAGGCCGCACTCATCGGTCGTGCACTGACTGAGACCGCGGATCAGGCTCGGCGGGGCGCCGGCTCGGGCCAGGGCCTGAACCATGGCGTGCTGACGGCGGGCGGCGTCCTCGGCAGTCTCGAAGTTGTCGAGCCCGAGTGCCACGAGGCAGTCAGGCGGATCGGGAGGGCGGAAGTGGGTCACAAAGGGCCTCGCTTTCAATGGCGAAGCCCTTCCATCTACAGGGTCATTTTCAGGGTGAATACAAACGCTGGGTATTCTCCGTCCCGATTACCCGCCCGGATTTATGTCGCTGAGCGGGCTGCGCTTTTTTGCAATCGGTGCACGGCCGGCTGAGCCGCCGTGACAGACACGGTCGGGTTTTCGCCCGCATCTCACCGTCTCACCGGGCTCACCCTGCCTGCGAGACCTCGAACCGCCCTCTGGATCTTTGTCCTGAGACGAGCTTTGGATCCACGCGGTACGCAGACGAACCTTTTAAATGGTCATCGGGACGACGCCCGGCCGTGGTGCCGCCTCGACCAAATCAGGCATTTCGGCGCGCATGATGGCATCGTCGAGTTTGCGCGTGCCCTTCGATGAGCTCGCCGGCCCGGTCCATCATCGCGTCGCGTGCGGTCGTTACGGGCTCCCACCCGCACGTCGTCATCCCGTGCTTGACGACAGCGTGCGCCCTAATCACAGCGGCGAGCCGGTTCAGCCCCCTCTCGCATCAACGTCCGACTGAGCCGCGCCGGGTTTCCCGGAGGCCATCGGGTTTGAGACAAGCGGCCAAGCGTTGGACCTCGGCTGGATTGCCGTAGCGTGCTTCCGCTTCGGCGAGAGGCATGTTGCCGATGGGTTCGAGCAACCGACAGTGATTGAAGCATTCGCGACGAGCGCCTCCATCATGGCACCTGCTCACCCGCAGTGGTACTCTGCGCCTCCCCTCGGGCCAGTGCCCGCTCACGCATTGTCCGGGCGTTGCTGCGTGGTGAATTCGGTCTCGTGCGGTGATGACGTCAGATAGCTAGGGCGGGGCCTATGGATTTACGTCTCTCCGATGGACCTGCGACCGCGCTTCCAGGCTATTTGCGGGTGGAGGACGCCGTCAACGCACTCGGGCGTCAGGATCACCCGGACGTGTGGGCCCAACTTCCGGGTTGGGAGCAGATGCCATTTCGACGTTCCAATAAACTGCGCGACAAGAAGGGGAAGCGGATCTGGGTCCGTCACACGCTCACGCTGGTTGGCCGGAGAGGCACTCTGCACAGCATCCCGCTGAAGCTCGACTTGAAGCGGGATGAGCGCCGAGCCTGTACCAGACTCTACAAAAGCGTTCGAGCGCCGCTCCAACATGCCTTGGCAACCAGACGCTTGAAAGCCGTGGCGGTGCATCACGGCTCGGGGAACGAGTCGCCGCTCGACCGGCCAGGGATTTGGACAAAGCAAGCCTATCTCGTCTTTTTCACCGGCAAGGTGGTGCTGCGTGATCCTCCCCAGCCCGACGTGATCGCCGACGTGCTCTTCAAACAAACCGACTTCGAGAAATGGCTCAAGGATTGGGGGCGGGAAAACGCGAATTTTGCAAGCCCAAAGGTGTTGAAAGACATTGGGCAGATCATCGTTGATCATGAGCAGAAGAGCGGATACGACATCACACGTCAGGAGGCGATAGATCTCGTAAATGACGTCGCCACGCAGCATCGGAAGAAAATGTCCGTACGGGCATTCAAGGCTTATGCGTGGAAAACCCGCCAGTCGAAAGCCGGGCGTAAAGTGACTGTGCTCAAGATTCAGGAGCACCACAAAGCCGAATTGCGGCAATTGATTGCTGAACGGCTGAACCGTAGCGTTTTTTTGCAAAAGTGATCTGCCATGTGCACGGACTTGGGCCACATGCGCCCGAAGCAGTTGCCTGCTCCGGACACACGGTTGGTTGTGATTTAGTCGGCCACCCCGTTGCTGGCTTCGGCGGACGACAGGCGGAGAGATTCGCGCTGGCGACGCCGCCAGTTCCTTCGGCTCAGCTCATCCGCGTTGCGCTGATGGTAGCAGCGCAGCATTTCCGCGACTTCCATGAAGACGGGCCAAGCGCGCTCATAGATCCACACGCTATCCTCTTGCGACCCGTCATTACCGAAGGGATGATTGATAGGCGGCGGGAAGCGAGGATGGGCCAACGCATAAGGGATTGCGTCGACATTTTCCTCGCCGGCAAGCTGAACCAAATCATCAAAGGTAAGCAAAATCGGCTGATTACTTTTGATGCGCACCTCATAGTCACCATCTTCGGTTTGAATTTCTTTAATTTTCATTCCCGATTCACCTCTTTGCTCATGGCATGCTGCGCTCGGTACAGCGTGTGCTGAAAGTTGAAGTGGCCGAGCGCATCCATGGATGGCGCATCAGGTGGCTCGGTAATAGCCGCAGGCAGACAATTGGCGCGTCGATTACCGAGGTTGCGTCAAAGGGGGAGGGATCTTCTCGACGCATGGCATCGGCAGACCCACAGGTTGCACGACTTCGACAACCAAGGAGTCGCCGACGGCGCCCATCATGGATCAACGGCGGCTCTCACGACCCGAACCTCTGAGCATTCGCGTAGGCCCGAATGCGGCACTGGTGAAAGGCCAGGTGGCGCTCAAAGGTCATAGCGCCGCACGACGAGATGATGCCAACCGGAGGGGAAGGAAGGGGGCGCGTCATCGGCATCTCGGGGCCACCACGAACGCGCTCGCGCTGGCAGGCATCACAGCTCGGCGGCGTCGTGGTGCCGGTACGGGGCGCTCTTGGGCGCCTGCTACGCCGTGACTGGAACCTGCGGCGGCTGCGGGTCGCGCAAGGCCTGTTGCAGGAGCGGTTGGCGCTCGCGGCCGGCATCGACCGTGCCTATGTCGGACGGGTCGGGCGCGGTTCGGAGAACGTGGCGATCTCGACGCTCGAGGCGATGGCCCGGGCGTTGTCCGTGCCGGTGGCGCACCTGCTCGTCGAGCTGGATGGCGAGGCTGAACGGCCGGCGTCCTCGAAGGCTGGCCGCAAGCCGGCGCACTAGCCGCGCGCTTACCGGATGGCTCGCTCTGCGGCTGTGAGGCGGCTGAGGTCGGCCAGGATCAGCCGGAGTTCGCGCCAGGGGCTGGTCTCGTCGGATGCCGGACCAGGCGCGTGCACGCTGAGCAGCACGAGGAGCTTGAGGACGAGCGCGTGGATGGTCCAGGCGGGCGTGACCAGGAATGCCTGAGCCGCCGCCAGGACGGCGCCGTCGAGTGTCGCTTCATGCAGATCGGCCTCCGCGAGACCCACCGTTGCGGCCGCTTCGTCCCACCGCCGCTGTTGACGCCGCAGGCGTTGCTCGAGCCGCTCACGGCGACGCCCCGGTGGCACAGTTCGCGCGATCTCTGCGAGCTCAGCCGCGTAGCGCGGTTCGCTGTCCGAACCACCCGGCAGCGCCACGCGCGGCCAGCCAATCCGGTCGACGAGAGCCGCCTCGATGCCGTCGCGGGTCACGATCGCGGCAGCGTGCCGGTCGAGAAGTGCCTGAAACTCGGCAAATAGCCGTGGCATCGGATCGGCGTCGGCCACAACGTCCATTCGGCCGGCGCGACGCTGATCGGTGGCCTCGAACTGTACGGCGATGATGGGCAGGCGACTCAGCAGCGCGAGCAAGCGCCGCCGCGTCGGCGAACCCCGCATCGAGGAAGCGTCGCCGACGGGGGGCGTCCCATCGCAGCAGCTCACCTCAATACTCCCCAGCGAGCATGACGGTGAGCACGCGGGTGGTGACGCTGGTGTCGGCGGGATCGGGCCAGGCGAAGCGCCCCGAGCGGTCGAAGCAGTCGATCTTGAACATCACCCACTCGCCGGCCGCCTCGAGCGCGCCGAAGTCGTGCTCGCCGTGCGGATCGTTGTCGGCATCGAACCGGTCGAAGGCGGCGATGGTGTCGAGGATGACCTGCTGGCGCTCGCGGCCGAGCGCGACAATGCCGGCGGTGAGGACCAGCGTCCCGCCGCTGAGCGAGCGACGCAGGATGTCGTTGAGCGCAGCGACGCGCCCCACATCGAGGATGTCGGTCATGAGTAGCCTTCAGGAAGGGAGGGGAGGGGTATTCCGGCAGCCGCGGCGGCATTGCCGCTGAGCGACCCAGGCCATCAGGCGGCCTGGGCGCGGCTCTCCTGGCCTGGGCTACGCCTCGCCGGGCGGCAGCAGGGCGAGCTCGGTCGCCTTGCGCAGAATGGTCGGCTGAGTGGGGTAGTCGCGCCAGCGCAGCGAGAAAACCCGGCCGTTGATGCCGATCACCTCGGCCTCCCACCAGCCTTCATCCTCACCCTCATGGGCAAGCACGACGCTGCCGAGGCCAATCTCAGTGGGGTCACGCGGCATGGCTTCGCCGACGAAGGTGCGATTACCGGGACGGGGCGCGTTCGATGCCGCGGCAGGGGGCAAGTGGGACTCGGGCTTGGCCGCTGCCGTACCGACCATACCGGACACGCTGGCCTTTGCATCGGCAGCGCCGCCCTTCCTCTCGGTGCTGAATGACGTGGAGGTGGTTGTGCTGATTAGACCGTCCTCATCGGTCTTGCGGTCGTCCCCGCTTGCCGGCTGGGCCATGATCTCGGCTGCGCTCAGTTCGTGCACCGTGGACGATGTCGCTTCCGGTTCCTTGCCAGCGATTACTCGCAGCGCAGCGGAGGTCGGGCACGACAACGATGCGGACGGGGTGGAATGCCTCGCGGACTCCCCTTGCAACGAGGGCGTCGGAGCGCAGCCGAGAGGCTTCGCTGTCTTCGAGGGGCGCTTGGTGGGAACGTGGCGGGTCATCGAGGATCTCCAGAAACGACGAAGGCCCCCGGAGTGGGGGCCTTCTGGCAGGTGTGGCAGCGAGGGAGGAACGCGTTATTGCGAACCTGGCGCGTGAGTGGCCGGGGCCGCGGTCGTCGTGCTCGTCGTGATCGCCGATACATTGGACGTCTCCTCGTGCTCATTGACTGAGGCAACGGGCGCGAACGGCACAACCGGTCAACACCAGCAGTATAGTCGAAACGATCGCTAAATCAAGATTATAATCCTATATCGCATCACGGAAGTTATGCTGCGACTACCCCTTTTCAATCGGCTGCTATCATCTTTGGCCGGACGCGTTGGCCCTTTGCGGCACCTGCCGGCTCTGCATCGTTTGGCATGATCAACCAATCCCACGCTCACGCTTGCCAGCTTCAGCCTGCGCATCGTCCGGGCGGGCGTGCCGGCAGGGATGCTCTACGTCGTTAAACTCGTCGTCGATGCGGTGGTCGCCGAGCGTGCCGATCCCGCGTCTGACGTTTCGGTTACGGAGTGGCTCGCCGATCCTGGTCTACGCCCACGACCGCCGGATACGGCAAGCTGTGCGGGCCTGCCGTCAGATCAGGATGCGCTCGATCTCGTCGAGGTTCACCTCGTCGGAGCGCCGGTCATAGAGCTGCGTGGTCCGGGTCGAGGCGTGGCTGGCGATGGCAGCGGCGCATTCCAGCGTACCTCCGTTCTTAGGGTAGGCGGTGATGCCGGTGGCCCGGAAGGTGTGGTTGCCGATCCGGGTGGCGATGTCGGCCGCCTTCGCCCTCCGCTGCACCATCGCGTAGGCGTTGGCGGCGGGGAGGGCGGTACGGGTCAGTTCGCCCGTACCGCGCCGGATCGTGCGAAACAGCGGCCCGCTACCGTCGCCGGCGATGCCGGTGCCGTCCAGGTTGGCGTGCAGGTAGGTTTCCAAGTTGTGGTGGCAGGGCAGGTCCACCGCCTTGCTGTCCTTCTCGTGCAGCCGCCCCAGAGGCGGCGGTTCTGCACGTACACGTCCTCGACCCGCATTGCGGTGGCCGCGCCGATCCGGGCGAAGCTGTAGACCATCAGCTCGATCAATGCCCGGTCGCGCAGGCCGATGGGCGTGCTCACGTCGATGGCGTCGAGGATCGCACGCGCCTCGTCCGGTGGGAGCACAGGGGGCTTGCCCCGCTTCACCACATGCTTCGACCCTCGCACGCCGCTGACCGGGTTGAACGGCAGCACGCCGCCCGTCGCCAGCCAATCGAACATCATCCGGATCGCGGCCAACCGCTGCTCGACCGTGGAGGCGCTGTGGCTGCGTCCCAGCTCCTCAACGTAGACGGCAATGTGGATGGAGCTGACGTCGGTGATTGAGCGCAGGCCATACCGCTTCAACCAAGTGCAGAACTTGCCCACCGCCATAACGTAGGCGCGACACGTGTTGGGATTGCGGATCTGCGCCGTGAAGAACTTTAGGAAGCGGTAGGCGGCGCGGTCGCCCGCCGCAGCCACGAAGGCCGGGGCAGGAAGCTGCCGAGAGCGGCGAACCGGTTCACGTCAAACCGACGACCCTAGCACTGGCTGACACAACTTCTCGCAGATGCCAACCGCCTCCTCTATCTTCCGGCCAATATTATCCTTTCCCTTATGCTCGGCATATCCTTTCCAAATATCAGCCTTGAGATTGTTCATCGTCTCTTTGTCAACATCTTCCCCAGGGGCAGTCCATTCGACAAGAAGCTGCGATGCAACACGTGTTTGGTGTAGTGATTGATGAAACAACTCAAACGCTTTGTCTGCCTCTAATCCGAAATGAGCATGGCAAGCCGTTCTACGGGCGAGCATATTGCTCAAAAATTTGTTTTCTGCTTGTAATCTGGCCTGAGGCACAAAATAACTATCGCGCAGTCTTTTTATTTCTTCACGTTCGGCACCATCACTTACCCTTGAGGTAGCTTCTCCACTGAATGAAAACCCATTGCGGACGTATTCCATAAGGGATCGTAGCTGATAAGCATCAGACAACATATGTTCAGCTAGTTCGAATTTCCGCTTAAATATAGCCTGTTCGCGGTCGTATTCAAACTTTGCTCTTGCAAGAGCAATATCAGCCTCGACTTTTCTTTCAGCAAGCTGTCGGTCAGCATCCAGTTTTTGTCTGTGGGTAATAAGCGTTGTCGATCTTCCTATAAAAAGGCTGACTATCGAGATAATACCCGACACCACAGCTGCTGTAACAGCTGGACCGACCCAATCCATCGCCCCCTCCTACCAATTCATACACGCCAGCCGAGGCGTTCCAGCTCCCCGGCCTCTTGGCGCGCCTCCTCCAAGAAACGCTGTGTCGATTCGAGCTATGAATTTCGCACGGTATTTGACGGCATGGACTGCAAGGTACCCTTTCGTGCCTCAAGGCGAGCAATCTCCTTCCGTGTTTCGTCGTAGGCAGCCCTAGCGTGATCTCGTTCGTCCATAGCCATCTCAATCCCCTCTTCGATATATTCGACGAAGGACATTATCATGTATATATCACGGCACCGCACGTACGATGTGCAGGGTGGGCGATTTGCACGTGAGTTTTGGAGAGGGAAGCGGTGCGGTTGCAGGAACTTGTCTACTGCTCACATCTGGCGAGTTATGAGCGAGGCCAATTTGGTTCAGGTAGATGCCAACGCTTGCTCGATGATGAACCGGTCGATTTCGCCAAATTCTAGCAAGTTGTTGAAGTCCAAGTTTTTGATGGCAGCAATCGCCCCAGCCCTATCGTCAACGTCCCCAATGCGCTTCCGAAGGCGTTCAGAAAGAGGTATGGGAACACCAGCCTCATCTAATTGCTTCAGCCAGACAGGTCTGTACCAATTCTCCAGAGAAACAATAAACGGACTATACGCAATCTTTGCACGCGGCATGGCATGCCCAACTAAAGCCTCGATAGCGGCAATCGACCGGGGAAAAATAAACTCGCAAGCTTGCAAGAACTGAAAGGCTGTATCTACTCCAGCTGAGAGATTACCATCTTTGCCAAAAGTCCGGGAGAACCACCGGAGATAAGATGGGAATGTATGGATTTGTCCTAATTGAGACCAAGCCCAGCCGACCTGCGCGGCTGAGTGAAGGCCCGGCGTGTCCCGCCTCGCATGCGCAATATGCAGTACAAATTCAGCCAAGGCTTTACGTTGCTGTTTATTTGGATGCCCCGTCCAAATGAAATCATCTGGCCGCTCCCGCAACTCGACTTGCAGTCGACTGTAAACTTCGCTTAAAAGATCGACACCCAGAACGCCATGTTTCTGCAAGATCTCTCGGCTCAAGCCACTCTCCACCGGCAGCCTATCTTGTCGCTCCTTACCATCCGCTGACAGCTCTGCCCTAGCGACGTTCATGACGATGAAATCGGTTGAACTTCCGGGGTCTGACAAGACGGGGACATCTACCCGCGTTTCAACTTCAGCCGGGGGTTCATGGTAGAGGTAAGCGTTGCCAACAAAATGACGCATCATCCGGCCAACGCGTCCACGTATGTTAGCGAACGAAAAGAAATCGAAATCCGTTTTGTTTATTTTCTTGTCATAGATAAACACGTTGGCGGCGGACGTGTTTACACCTTCAATAAGCGTTGATGTGCAGATCAGAATCTTTAAGTGACCATCGTCGAACATACGTACGAATATCTGCCCTAGTGAGCGCGGCAAACGTCCGTGATGGACCGCAATCCCGTTTGCAGCGCCACGACCAACCTGCCAATCTTGGTGGTAGTTATCCGCAATCCACTGACCAAGCTTTGCCCCAAGGTCGGAAGGATGAGTTATCCCTGCCTCGATGATATTGCCCATTAAGTTCTGCGCGCTGGCAGGCACAGCGGTGAACACTAACGAATTCTGCTCACCAACTCCACGAAGGTCGGCCAAAAATGTCTGAAGTTTTTCTTCTTTAGCGGAACGATCAACGATGTTGACCGTCACGGTCCGATAGTTCGTTTGCGAGAACCGAAAGCTTCCGGTCCAGTTCGGCCCTAAGTCGATGTTCCTTATGTGAGGCCCTGCCATAAAAACTTGCCGTGACTTAGGGAGAGCTCGGTAAACAGCCAGATTTAGAGTTTCGTAGCGGCCATCCTCCCTACCTGGGTCGAGCTTGTAGAATTCGTCAACGAAGAGAAAACCAATCCGCAGGTTGTCTTCACGCTGCAAAAATCGCTCTTGTGTGAGAATGAAAATCGTCGGCTGAGCTTCATCATAATGTTCGGTGACCGTAGTTATCAGTCGATACTTGCCTCTAAACGTCCGTGACAATCTGCGACGAGCTTCGTCAATCAGGGCTATCGTGGGAAGTATCATAACGACAACGTTTGGACGCTTCCGCGAAAGAAAAGCGTCAACGAGTAAACTTTTGCCAAAACTGGTTGGCGCGCTAAGAATGACATTATCCCCGGCGAGCAGCCATAGCAGAACTTTCATCTGCTTTGAATGCAGATATAGTTTCTCTTCTAGTTCCACGGCGTGAGCTTCAATGACCGATTGTGTCAGATGACTGAACCGGTCGATATTCACGTAAGGATAAAGACCACATTCCTCGGCAAGATACTCAACAGCGTCAACGCAGCCTTCCGGGATTTGCCCGTTTCGACGCGCTTCCAAGAGGCGGATTGATAGCTCAAGGGCTTCATCAGCCTCGCGATCGTTGTCGTTCAACATTGCCCCGGCAGCAAAGATAGCCTCAAAAACGTCGTCTGCAGAGAGACGGCCGCCATTTCTAAGCGAACGGAGGTTGTCCAGAGCCGTCATAAGAAAGGCACCAATTTTTGGTCAAAACTTTTGATAACGTCCTGCTTTTTACCCATTGGAACGAATATCAGTCGAAATCTTAGCCTTATACCAGACGCCCTATCCGTGAAATGGCTACGAAGGCTCTCAATCTCTGACGTTAAGCTGCTGATATAGCCCTGACAAAGAGACTTAAAGTCTGCAACAGACTTGCTCTCGTAGGCGATCAGGATAGGAAAAACCGATTTTTCAATAAGTTTGTCCGACGACGTTTGTGATTTAAATAGCTTTATAACTTGATCTCGGTGCGGGATATCCTCTGCAACGTGCCCAATGAGCATAGCTTTCTCTGTTTTGAGAAAGGTCGGCGCGATATGCTGCTCAATAGAAGCAACAGCCTCCTTGATAGCACCCTTTCCGTCTTTGTAAAACTTAGACTCGCCTAGCCAGAGCTCAAAATCATCGTCCAAAGGGACTAGATGAACCCCGTCGAACCCTTTCACAGTGTCGTTGGAAGAGGTTTTCAGAATGAGCTTACAGACTACTGGAACCGTTCCGTAGTGAAGAACGCATATCAGGTGGAACAGAAGCTCTCCCAGTTCTCCGCGAGTAGAGGTCTTTTTAGTATGGTAGATGTGAGCAGCGGCCAACTTAAGTAGTTCTAAAAAGTTTGCCGGCCCGAACGATAACTGATGCTCTTGATTCAAGGCTGCATAAGGCAGCCAATTAAACAAATGGTCCGCGAGTTGAGAGCTCCGCCATGTGCCTCCGTCGTAGCCTGCACAAAGGCCTTGGACAGGCAAAGGGAGATTAAGGTGGTCAACCCTGATCTCTAAGAACGGATCGGGATACGTGAGAGGCATAAGTCCGTTCTCGACGGGATGGAGTCAACAATCAAGCAATTTCAACATGAGGTTGCCGCACTAACCTCTTCATACGCTTAGAAGCTCACTCCATCGCGCCGTGTATCTGAGCGAATGGAACTCGGCCTTGAGCTTCGACGGTAGCTCGAGGCCACTGGTCGCAAACCGTACCCGGTCGCGGCCATACCGGCGGTTGATCGCGTCCACCGTCAGCATCTGCCCCTCCCGGTGACGGCTGTCGGATTTTTGAAAGAACGAGCCCTGCGCGCTGTCGTCCAGCTGACCCTACGCGACGACTGGGGAGGGCCCGGACCTAGAGGAATGACCGGCTAGACCTCGGGGTTAGTCCGCGCGGAGAACCGGTCCCTGGCCGTAAACCGATCGGCTGGCAGCTCGCCGCACGGCTGGCGGTAGACGATTTCGCTGAGGAATGAACGCTCAATCTCGATCTGGTCTTCCTCAAGGTCGATGTACCAGCAGCGCCGCGCCCCGCTCCAGCGGTAGCGGCGGGCTTTCAGCAGATCCTTGGTCTCGATTGGCGAGCCCTGTGCCCACAGGCGCACGGTGGGCCGGCGGGCGGTTTCCAGCAGGCATGACAGGGCTAGGCGCCCGGAGGTTCGCAGCGGGGTGTCGAGCAGCCTGAGCAGGGCGTGGCAGTCGTCGATCGCCCGGTGACCCTGGTGGAAGAACCCGTGGTCGATCAGCAGGTAGCCGAGCTTCATGCCCTCATGGCCCTCGGCCCGCCACGGGATCTGGTGGCAGGAGCAAGCCCAGTTCTTCTCGGCAAACACCGGCCAGCGGCTCTCGCACATCTGCCGGTCGAAGCTGGCGTTGTGGGCAATGATCACCGCGGCGTCGGCCGCCAACGCCTGCACGGCGGAATCGTCGATGCGCTTGGCGGCCACATCGGCATCGGTGATCCCGGTCAGGCGGGTGATTTCCGGCGGGATCGGCTTCTGAGGCTGGTGCAACTGGTTGAACGTCTCGAGCACCCGGTAGATGCGCCCGCTGGCGCCGTACTCGAACTTGAGGATGCCGAGTTCGATCACCTCGTCTGTGGCGAAGTTGGTGCCGGTGGTTTCGACGTCGAGCACCAGGCCGATGAACGTCGGCTCGTTGGGCGGCTCTGGGACGTCAGCCAGCGGCACCAGCCGGCGCAGCACGCGGTAGTCCCCCGTGCTTTCGAGAACGCTCGCGATGCTGTCGAGGGGCTGGTTCACGGCGGCACGGTCCCGGCTTGGTTCTCCCTGGCCGACGGCGGATCTGCCGTGCGGCTGTGCTGGCGAGCTTAAACGGGCCTGCGACACGCTGACCAGCGGTATGGCCCGCCCGTCCACAAGGCATGAACGGGTGGTGGAACACGGCTGTGGCCTGTTCGTTGAACAGCCAGATTGGATCTGTTCTAATTCGCACCAGGGCGGCAGGGCCGCCCGCCAGCTGCAGGAGCATCCCCATGGCGAACGCCAAGTGTGAGAGCTGTAAGTTTTTCGACGAGCACAAGGTCAACGGCGCGGCCGCGCAGCACGACGAGGGTCTGTGCCGCTTCAACCCACCGGTGAATCAGCCCGGTCCGGACGCGCACGGCCTCTGGCCTGTGGTCGGCGCGACCGACTGGTGCGGGCACTACACGCCCGAGATGACCGCCGCCGAGTAAGGCGGGACGTCGCGCGAGCGACGAAGGGGCCAGCCGGGAGGCTGGCCCCTTTTTGTAGGCGGGACTCAGCCGAATAGGCTGAGCTGCTGCCAATTGATTTCAGCCTGCGCCCATGCCGGCCCGGAGGCCTCGGCGTCCAAACACTGCAGGACCAAGGCGACCGGACCGTTCTCCTGCACCCGCGCCGGTGCGGTGAACCATGATAGGTAGCCGGTTTTCGGTAACTAGCAGGGATACCCGTCGGGGTTCGATGCTCCCGATTTACAGCTGCTCCGATTACGCCAAGATGCAGTGCTCAGAGGCTGCCGGCTTCATATCGTGCACAGCCATTACAGAGTGATCTGCGGCAAGCGTGCGATGGCGTCAGCGCGTGCTTTCAGTGAAACGCTGCCGTAGCGTTCGCCTACGCTTCGAGCCGACCAGCCGCACAGCGCGTCGATGACGTTGCTGGCTACACCGGCCTCTGTTGCGACTGTTCGAAAACGGTGGCGCCAGCCGTGATTAGGACTGACACCGCGGTCGCTGACATGCTTACGCGAAAATTCGGCTGTGCGGTTCTTCAGCGCCTGGAGCGGCCCCGTGATCTTGCCCTCGTCGTCCGGCACGAGGAAGAGCCGCTCCTGCCGCACTCCGTCAACGAACGCCGGGAAGCCGAGCTCCACGAGTTGTCGGTGCAGCGGAACCTCACGCGCCTGCTTCGTTTTCACCGGACCGGCCTCGGGCGTGATCCTGAGAACCCATACCCCATTGGGAAAGCCCTCAACAGCTACCCACCGTAAATCCTGCCGCCGCATCTGCGCGATCTCGCCTACGCGCGCGCCTGTGAAGGCCAGCAACCAAGGAATCCAGCGTTTGGCGGCATAGGTCTGCGGGAGCTCTTTGCCCGGCTGGAGTTGCGAGGCCGCTCGTAGGATGGCATGTGCCTCCTCGTCCGAAAATTCGCGCTCACGCAGCTTGACTTTAGCGACCTTCGATACTGACACTTCCGCCGCCGGATTCTTGGACAAGTAGCCATGGGTAACCGCCCAGCCGAACACCGACTTTAGTGCGGCGAGATCGCTGTTCTTGACCGTAGTCGCGGAGACAAACTCGCCATTACGTTTCTTGCTGCTGAGGCGAAAGTCCTTGAATCGGCGAATGTCATCGGGAGTGATGCGATGAGCCTCTTCATGCTCGAGAAAGGCGTGGAGCTGCCGAATTGTGTTGGTGTAGGATTCGCGTGTCGACTCGGACTTGCCTGTCTGCTCCGCCTCCTGCCACCACGCCTCGACGAGTTCGCTTAGCCGCACAGGCTTGACTGCCGGTCGTGATGGGCGCGCAGTTGCCTGAGACATCGCGGATACGGCCTCGGGCTCACCTCGCGCAAGGGCTGCGAGCGTCAGGCTCGCGCGCTGAACCTGGGCTGCAATGGCTCTGGCAACCCGGAGGATGCTCGCTTCGTCGGCATGGATGTCATGCAGGTCGAGCACCGTCTCGGCTTGGAGCCGGCACCAGCCCTCGAGCTCATCGACCCTCTCGGCGCGCGCGGCGTCGAGGTCGGCCTTCACGCTGATCCGACCATCCTTTCCCTTCTCAAGACGCGCGGAGGAGGGGCGCCAGAGATGGCGGTAAAGATCCGTCGGCCAGAAACGCTGCTGACTAGGATTGTCGCGGTGTAGTCCGAGCCAGTGCGCATACATCCATTGCGCCCGCTCGGCCGCCTCGCGCTCGTTCAGGCTGTGATAAACGGCGCTCTTGTCCTCGCCGAGCACGTCTGCAGCAGACAGAGTGGAGGACTGGCCTCGCCGAAGCTCCACCCAGTGCGCTTCAAGCTTCGCAAGTTCGTCTGGCAGCCGCCTTTTGGCCTCGGCCGGATCTTTTGTACCTAGGCTTACAACAACCTCACGCCGCCCGACGACAGCGACGAGGTCGGCTGGGACGCGCTTGCGCAGCCGGTAAGTGCGCGCGCCCTTGCGAAGCTGGGGTCGGGACATTGCCAGGACCATAGTGTGTACCACCCCTGTGTACCACACGGGCTGGCTAACACGATGATTTGCCTGAACTTCTTTGCGGATCAGCGCATTAGGTCGCTGATGGTGCCCAGGAAAGGACTCGAACCTTCACCTCTTGCAAGACTGGTACCTGAAACCAGCGCGTCTACCAATTCCGCCACCTGGGCGCCGGACCGTTGCCGGTCGGCGATGGGGTTCGTTTAGGGGGCGGCGGCGAAGGCGTCAATCGCTGTTTCGCCGCCGCCGGTCAAAAATCCCGAAGCGGGAGATTCGCGCGGCGCGGAGGCAACACAAGCCTGCCGCGCCGGAGCAACGCTCAGCCGCGCCACTCGCGGATGTCGACGAAGCGGCCGGCCACCGCCGCCGCCGCCGCCATCGCCGGGGAGACGAGGTGGGTGCGGCCGCGCGGGCCCTGGCGGCCCTCGAAGTTGCGGTTGGAGGTCGAGGCACAGCGCTCGCCCGGTCGCAGCTTGTCCGGGTTCATGCCGAGGCACATCGAGCAGCCGGGTTCGCGCCAGTCGAAGCCGGCATCCTTCAGGATGCGGTCGATCCCCTCGGCTTCCGCCTGCGCCTTCACGAGGCCGGAGCCCGGCACCACCATCGCCGAGACGCTGTCATGCACCTTGCGGCCCTCGACCATCTTGGCGACGATCCGCAGATCCTCGATGCGGCCATTGGTGCAGGAGCCGATGAACACCCGGTCGAGGGTGACGTCGGTCATCCGCGTTCCCGGCGTCAGGCCCATATAGGCCAGGGCCTTCTCCTTGGACTGGCGCTTGTTCTCGTCCGCGATCTGGGCCGGATCCGGCACCGTGCCGAGGATCGAGACGATGTCCTCAGGGCTCGTGCCCCAGGAGACCAGCGGGGGGAGGTTGGCGGCGTCGAGACGGATCTCGCGGTCGAAATGCGCGCCCTCGTCCGTGGCCAGGCTCTCCCAGTAGCGGCGGGCCGCGTCGAACGCCGCGCCCTTCGGCGCCTTCGGGCGGCCCTTGACGTAGGCGTAGGTGGTCTCGTCGGGCGCGACCATGCCGGCGCGGGCACCGCCCTCGATCGACATGTTGCAGATCGTCATCCGGCCCTCCATCGAGAGGGCGCGGATCGCCTCGCCGGCATACTCGATGACGTGGCCGGTGCCGCCGGCGGTGCCGATCTCGCCGATGATGGCGAGCACGATGTCCTTGGCGCTGACGCCCGCGGCAGGGTGCCGTCGACCGTCACCCGCATGTTCTTGGCCTTGCGCTGGATCAGCGTCTGCGTGGCGAGCACGTGCTCGACCTCCGACGTGCCGATGCCGTGGGCCAGTGCGCCGAAGGCGCCGTGGGTCGAGGTGTGGGAATCGCCGCACACGATCGTCTGGCCCGGCAGGGTGAAGCCCTGCTCCGGCCCGATGATGTGGACGATGCCCTGGCGCTGGTCGAGGGCATCGTAGAACTCGATGCCGAAGTCGCGCACGTTCTCGGCGAGCGCCTCGAGCTGGGTGCGGCTCTCGGGATCCTCGATGCCCTTGGAGCGGTCCGAGGTCTGGACGTTGTGATCGACGACGGCCAGCGTCTTGTGCGGCGCGCGCACCGTGCGGCCGGCGACGCGAAGCCCCTCGAACGCCTGGGGGCTCGTCACCTCGTGCACGAGGTGGCGGTCGATGTAGAGGAGGGCGGAGCCATCCGGCTCGACATCGACGACGTGGTCGTCCCAGATCTTGTCGTAGAGGGTGCGCGGCGCGGTCATGATGCAGCTATTCTGACGGGTTGAAGGCTCCATCGCGGAAAACGCCTCGACCGGGCCGCGGGAAACCATGCGGCCGGATCGTGGGGAGTATCCGGAAGACCTCTTGTGTAATGCTCCTCGGGCGATTTCGGAAGGGCGGCCGCGCACATGCGGCGCGCATGACACTTTTGCAGCCCGCTCGCCTCACCGGCTGGACCGGCGCGCGGCGCAGCGATACTCCCGGCCTATCCTTTGTTGACCTCTTCCTTGCCGACCTCTGGGAGGCCGTGAGCCGGTGCCACCAGCCGAGACGCCCGACATCCTCCTGATCCGGCAGACCCGCCCCGACGTGGCCGGGCGGCTCGCCGAGCGCTTCCGCCTGCACCGCCTGGAGGAGGCGCCCGACCGCGAGGCGTTCCTCGACGCGGTGGGACCGCGCATCCGCGGGCTCGCGGTCGGCGCGATGTGCCCGATCGATGCGAGGCTGTTCGACCGGCTGCCGCAGCTCGAGATCGTGGCGAGCTTCGGCGTCGGCTACGATACGATCGATGCGGGCGAGGCGCATCGCCGCGGCATCGTCGTCACCCACACGCCGGACGTGCTCTCCGACGAGGTGGCCGACCTCGCGCTGGGCCTCCTGCTCGCCACCCTCCGCCAGATCCCGCAGGCCGACCGCTACCTGCGCGCCGGGCGCTGGCGGGAGGGCAGCTTCCCGCTCACCACGAGCCTGCGGGAGCGCCGGGTCGGCATCCTCGGGCTCGGCCGGATCGGACGGGCGATCGCCCAGCGGCTCGAAGGGTTCGGCGTGAGGATCGCCTATCACGGGCGCACGCCGCAGGCCGACGTTGCCTACACCTACCACGACAGCCTGCTCGGGCTGGCGCAGGCGGTCGATACGCTGATCGTGGCCGCACCCGGCGGGCCGGGCACGAACGGGATCGTCGATGCCGGGGTGCTGGCGGCGCTCGGGGCTGACGGCGTCGTGATCAACATCGCCCGCGGCAGCGTCATCGACGAGGCGGCGCTGATCGCCGCGCTTCAGGCGGGGACGATCCTCGGGGCGGGGCTCGACGTGTTCGCGAACGAGCCGCAGGTGCCGCAGGCGCTGATCGATCTCGATCGGACCGTGCTGCTGCCGCATGTCGGCTCGGGCTCGCACCACACCCGTGCGGCGATGGGCCGGCTGCTCACCGACAATCTGTTTTCGTGGTTCGACGGCAAGGGGCCGGTGACGCCGGTGCCGGAAACGCCCTGGAAGGGCCAGCGATGAGGGGCCCGACGATGACGCGCATGGCATGGTCAGGCGCTTGGGCAAGAGCTTGGGCAGGAGCTTTGGCCGGAGCGTTGGCCGCCGCCCTGGTGGCCCTGCCGCCGAGCGCGGCCTGGGCGCAGGAGAGTCCACCCGCTACGGAGCCCGCGCCCGCGGTCATGCCGGCCGAGGGCGGAGGCGGCGCGCCGGCCGGGCTCGCGACCCTGCCCGAGACCCTGGCAGGAGCGGCGGGCACCTGGGATCTGTCCCTGGAGGGCGGACGGCGGCGCTGCGTGCTGACCCTCGCCATGGAGACCGGTCCGAGCGGGCGCGTGGCGCGCTTTCCGGCCGGCTGCCGCCGGGCCCTGCCGCTCATGGCCGGCATCGGCGGCTGGCTGTTCACGGGGGAGGGCCTGCGCCTCGTGGACCGGAACCTGCGGCCGGTGCTGGCCTTCGCCAAGAACCCGGACGGGATGAGCCTCGGGGCCTCCGCCGAGAACGGCGAGCGCTACAACCTCGTACCATTGCAGATCGCGGCGATGCTGCCGCCCGCGGCCCCCGGCGCGGCCACCGTCACGCCCGCGGCGAATGCGGTGGAGAGCGACACGCCCGCCTCGGCCGCCGTGCCGGAGAAGCCGGCGGAGGGTCCGGCTTCGGGCCTCTACGCCCTCGACCGCGCCGAGCAGAAGGATGTCTGCCGCCTCGAATTCGCGCTGCCCCCGAAGCCGGGAAGGACACCGCCCCCGTGCGGGTGCTGGCGGATTGCCGCGACAGCGGGATCACGGTGTTCGATCCGGTGAGCTGGCGCTTCGCCAACGGGCATCTGACGCTGAAGGCGCGGCGCGGCCACGCGGTGAGCCTCGTGGCGATCGGGGAGGGGCGCTGGCGCCGCGACCCCGAGATCGGCGTGCCCCTCGTGCTACGGAAGGTCGAGCCCTAGGGCGCGGCGCGCTGAGCTTTCCGCCTCGTCTTTTCCCGAAAGCCGGCCACCACCGTTCGGGACGACGCTTCAGAACAGCGGCCGCAGGACGAGATGGAGCCCGAGGCCCAGCAGGCCGACGAAGAAGCAGCGGCGGAACGCCCGCTCGCTGACGCGCCCCCGCACCCAGCCGCCGAGCGCCATGCCGAGCAGGGCCGGCACGAGGGCGATGAGGGATGTGCCCGCGACGCTGAGCGAGAGGGCGCCGCCGCCGGCCAGGGCGATGGCGAGCGCGACGGTGGAGACGGTGAAGGAGAGCCCCAGCGCCTGGATCAGGTCGTCCTTGGTCAGGCCCAGCGCCCCGAGATAGGGCGCGGAGGGGAACGAGGACACGGCGGTGGCCGCCGTTACCAGCCCCGTCGCCGCGCCGATGAGCGGCCCGAGCCAGCGTTCCATGCCCGGCGGAACGTGGAGCCGCAGGGCGGCGAGGCCGATCACGGCGTAGGCGATCAAAGCGAGGCCGAGGAAGACCGTGGCTTCCGCGCCGTAATTCCCGTGAAGGATCCCCGCCGCAACCAGGGTGCCGACGACGCTCGCCGCCAGCATCGGCCAGAGCCGGCGCAGCAGCGTGCCGAAGCGCGGGCCCGCGGCGAGTTGCCAGACATTGGTGACGAAGGCGGGCACCACGAGCAGGGCCGCGGCCTGGACCGGCGCCATGACGAGACTCAACAGGCCCATGGCGACGGGCGGCAGGCCGAGCCCGACCATGCCCTTGACGAAGCCCGCAAGCAGGAAGGCCGACGCAGCGACTGCGAGGGGGAGGGGGTCCATGGAAAACGTCATGAGCACGTTCGATCGGGGGAGGGGGCAAGGGTCAGTCGTGGAGCCGCATGTCGCGCAGGATCGCCTGCCGCGCGGCCTCCGCCTCGGCCTCCTGCGCGGAGGGCGGCGCGGTGACGAGCATGACGGCCGGGGCCGGTCGGGCGATTGCCGGGGGCGGTGCGGCGCAGGCGGGCGCAGCCGCATCGGAGCGGGCGATGGCGACCAGCGCGGTAAAGGCCGCCAGCAGAAGGGCGGCGGCTTCGAGGCGAGCATCGCCCGAGCGGAAAGTGGTTTGTGCGTCGCGTGGCATAGCTTGAGTTTCGCAGCGTGACGGCGCGCGACAATGCGGAAGTGGCCCGTGTCAGCCTTCGGCTGAGCCGAAGCCTTTGCCGCGGGATGCGGCCTCGCCGACGAGGCTCTGGCTTTTCGTCCCTGCATCGTCTTCTTCCGAAAGCCGGCAGCCACCTTTCGCGACGATGCTCCATGCGCTTCGACCTGACCGACCTGCGCCTGTTCCTCCACGTCGTCGAGGCGGAGAGCATCACCCGCGGGGCCGAGCGGGCCGGGCTGGCGCTCGCCTCGGCGAGCGAGCGCATCCGCGGCATGGAGGCGGATGGCGGCGTGCCGCTGCTGGAGCGCCATCCCCGCGGGGTGCGCCCGACGCCGGCGGGCCTCGCCGTGGTGCATCACGCCCGGCTCGTGCTCGGCCAGCTCGAACAGATGCGCGGCGAACTCGGCCAGTACGCCAGGGGCCTGCGCGGTCATGTCCGGCTCCTGTCGATCACCGCGGCGGTCGCCGCCTTCCTGCCCGATGCGCTGTCCGGCTTCCTTGCGTCCCATCCGAGCGTCGACATCGATCTCGAAGAGCGCACCAGCCGCGAGACCGTCGATGCCCTGGCGGGCGGGCTTGCCGATCTCGGCATCGTCGCCGACACGACCGATCTCGGCGCGCTCGAAACCCGGCCGCTCCTTCTCGACCGGATCGTGCTCGCCGTGCCGGCGGGCCATGCCCTGGCGCAGCGGAGCGGCGTCGCGTTCCGGGAGGTGCTGGACGAGCCTCTGGTCGGCCTCAGCCACGGCCGGGCGCTGCAGGCGCATCTCGCGACCCACGCCGCCCGCGCCGGCCGCCCGTTCAAGCTGCGGGTGCGCCTGAACGGGCTCGATGCGGTCTGCCGCATGGTCGAGCGCGGCGTCGGCGTGGCGATCGTCCCCGAGGCGGCAGCGCAGCGCGCGGCGGAGACGCTGGCGATCCGCGCGATTCCGATCGACGAACCCTGGACCGTGCGCCAGCTCAGGCTCTGCGCCCGCAGCTTCGCAGCGCTTCCCCCGCACGCCCGCCAACTCGCCGAGCACTTGGTGGAGCATCTCGGCGCGAGCGAGAGTCCAGGTTTCGAAAGGACAAGTCCTTTCGCGGGTCCTGGGCAGAGCCCTGGCTGACATCCGTGCTCGACGTCACCGGTCGCGATCAGGCGAGGCGCTCGACCGATACGGGATGCCGCGGAACGCCCTGCGTCTCGAAGCAGGACAGGTTCTCGATGGTGGTCGCGGCAATCGCCGCCAGCGCCTCGGCGGTGAAGAAGGCCTGATGCCCCGTCACGATCACATTCGGGAAGGTCAGCAGGCGCGAGAAGACGTCGTCCCGGATGATCTGGTTCGACAGATCCTCGAAGAAGAGGCCGCCTTCCTCCTCGTAGACGTCGAGGCCGAGATCGCCGATCACCCCTGATTTCAAACCCTCGATCAGCGCCGCGGTATCGACGAGCGCCCCGCGCCCCGTATTGATCAGCATCACGCCACGCTTCATCCGCGCCAGCGCGGCACGGTCGATCATGTGATGCGTGTCGGGCGTCAGCGGACAGTGCAGGGAGACGATGTCCGCCTCGGCCAGAAGTCGGTCGAGGCCCACGGCCTCCGCGCCGAAGTCGGCGAGTTCGGCCGAGGGCATGGGATCATAGGCCAGCACGCGGCAGCCGAAGCCGGCGAGGATGCGCGCGACCGCGCGACCGATCTTGCCGGTTCCGACGATGCCGACCGTGCGCCCCTTGAGATCGAAGCCCAGCAACCCCTCGAGCGCGAAATTCCCCTCGCGGACGCGGGCATAGGCCCGGTGGGTCTTGCGATTGAGCGCGAGGATCAGGGCCACCGTATGCTCGGCGACCGCGTCCGGCGAATAGGCCGGGACGCGGCCGCCCGCGATGCCGAGTTCCGCGGCGGCGGGAAGATCGACATTGTTGAAGCCGGCGCTGCGAAGGGCCACCATCCGCGTGCCCGAGGCGGCCAGCACCTCCAGAACGGGCCGGTCGAGCACATCGTTGACGAAGGCGCACACGGCCTGCGCTCCCTGCGTCAGCGGCGCGCTCTCATGGGTCAACCGGGCTTCGAGATAGCGCAGCCGGTGCGGCTCTCCCGCCGCCGCGTTGGCCCCGTCCAGGAACCGCCGATCATAGGCCTTGGTGCTGAAGATCGTGACGTCCATGCGACCTCATCTCGCGCGCTGCGATCTGACCATGCGCTCGGTCCCGCATGCCGGGCGCCCGGTGATCGCCGATGTCCGCGGCGCGCGCTGCCTCAAACAGCACATAACCCCTGCCGCCTTGCCCTGCCGCCTTGCGCGCTCTGGATCAGGACCGACACCGAACCGCCTAGGAACCACGCTCCGAGCCGGTCATGCGGATCACCGATACCGAGCGTCGTGCGCCCTCGAAGCAGGAAGCGCGCTGCAGGACGAGCAGGCCCGCGGATGGGACGCCAGAAACAAAAAACCCGCCGGGTCACGGACCGGGCGGGCGAAAACCGATGGCTGGGGGACCTGGATACGGATCCACCAGACTGCCACGAAAAAACCTGATGAACTGCAGACGGTTAGCTTCGCTGCCGTCACAGGATGTGTAGCAGGGACGTGGTGCAGGCTGCAAGACCCATGCTTCATCCGCAACGGGGCGAGCCTACGTTCGTGATGCCGATCGCGGCCACGGACATCGTCTGGCCGTTGGCCCCCACCGAGACGTGGAGCACGGCTCCACCCTCTGCTTGGGTCGAACCGTCTCAAGGCCCGCTCCTCCTGGCTGTCGGACCGGCCCCTTAAGGCAATCCACCAGTCTCTGCCGTGTCGGTGATCAGCGACGACCGCCCGCCCGGTGCAGACGCCTGCTTTTGGATGCTCAGGACCGCCGCGACCTGCGCGTGGTCGGGATGGTCCGCGGCGTAGGCGGCGAGATCCGCAAGTGCCGCATCGGTCCGCCCCATTCGGATGCAAGCTAGACCGCGATTCAGCAACGGGTCCGTCCGCGTCAGGTCCAGTTCGAGAGCCACAGTGAAATTCCGTATGGCATCCTCGTCCCTGATCATTTTCACGTAGAGCTGGCGGCGGGTAGCCGGCAGCCCCGGGTCGCGAGGGTCGATCGCCATACCGCGGCTGATGTCGATGACGGCTAGATCGAGCCGCCCCATCTCCTCTTGGACCATGGCCTGCCCGCGAAGGACGAAGGCCTGACCAGGGGCGAGCCGCACGGCGGTATCGGACGCGTCCAACGCCTCGACGAGACGCCTAGTCAGCCGCAGCGCCTTCGCGATTGTTTTGATAGCCGCGACGGTCGGGTTTAGCCGGGCAACCTCGGCGACGTATCGAGCCGCCGCGTCGCAGTTCTACAGTGCCGCGTTGACGTGGCCGCGTCGATTGTACGCTTTCCCAATTTTAGACTTTTCGCACGTCCCGGTCAGCACGTCAGAGCGCGCAAAATATTGTCCGGTACGATCCGCTGCCAGCTCGCGCGCAACGACCTTGCGTGCGTTGCGCTTGCCACTCGTGTGTTGATGTGGACCCGAATCGATCCTTTACTTAATTCTTTCCCAGCTTCTCTCTTCGCCGAAACTTTCCGAGGTGCCGGCCGATTCAAATGCTTAAATCGACCCATCTATAGCCCTCACGGAGGCTATAGGTCTACGACACCGCCGCTTATAGAATTATAAAATAGCAGCCCGAACCATGAGAATTTTTGTCAGCAAATTTACCTAGTATTGGCAACTGTAAGCGGCGCCAAAAGCTGCAGCACCACCCCAACCTGCCGCACGATTCAAGACGTACAGATGCGTCGCACCGTGGCTCGCTGCGATGGTTTGCATCATAGAGTTGTACCGATCGAAATCTTCTGCCCGTCGAGAACCAAGTGTTGCTCGTGGCGACTTTACCGTCCCGAGGAACTGACAACCTGCAACTTTAGCGAGATCGGTGACGAACTCCACGTGCGGTGTCTCGATAGGATCTGCTTGGCATTCTACAATGCAAAGCAACGACGCGACACTTATGCCGATCAGGTTCCGCATAGGTCAGTTTTCCTTTTCTGTTGACCAGGAGAGCCCGAGCTTTCGACAAAACTCATTTTTCAATGTGATGCCACCGAGGCGACAGCTTGCGCAGAGGGCACGACTTCCGGAACCGTAGCGGTCTCGCTGCCCTCATCCGACTTCAACCAGGGCAAGGCACGGGAGGCACTCGTATATTGCGGCGTCTGCTGCTCGGTAAGTTCCGCCTTAACGGTCAGGGGCCGCTCCTTGTACCGACGCCTCAAGGGCTCAGAAAGCTCATCGGAACGAAAATTCCAGAGTTTCTTCTCAGCGCCTTCCATAATGAGGGAATAAAGCGCCAGCTCGATCGCCTCACGAACTGCGAGTTGAGTTGGCTCGTTGCGAGAGAATCCGCCTTCAACCTCAGCAATCCGATCAAGCGCGACAAACCGGTACAGACTAGACGCAAGCAGCACAGAGTAAATAGTCTTGGTAGTGGTTACGCTAAGAAGAACTTGACCGCTTTGGACCGATACAACACGCAATGCGACAGTTACCATATCACGGCGGTACTTAGTGTCCCCGCCGATACCGAGAAAGCGGGCACCTATCCCACCAGTGATAGTGTTTGCATCGTAGGCAAGGATGCCGCCGTCCAGAATCAATCCAGCGAATCGGAGAGGCGGCAGAGGTTTGGCATTCGCGCCCTCAAACTCTTGCCGCGTCGCCCGAATCAATTGTCGCTCTTGAAGTAGCGCTTGCAAGCCGCCGCGCTCGATGACGTTGAACCACTTTCCTCCACCAGCGCGGTTCAATGCATCAATTACGAAAGCCGAGCCGCCTTGCGTCACGGCACGCGAGAACTCCGCAAAATTATCGCTGGGCTTATTCTGGCCCGTTAGATCCGGGAACGCGTACAGCGCGATGTCGATAGGCCGCTTCGGTGGCGGCAGTGATTCAAGGCCGATCCCCGTTGGCGATGACGGCGTGACCTGAGGTGCCATCTCCAAAGGCTCGCGAGTTCCGGCCACGTATTCACAGCCGGCGACCGCGAAACTGAGAAGGGCGACCTGAGCAAGCTTGACGATCATCGAGACACGTATCCTCGAAGCCTGCAGCAATTGACTGCGGCGGGCTCTAGGTTGAACGAAATTTTCACAATAGAGGCGACGCGATGATTCAGATGGGGCACATTTCAGAAGCCAAGCGGAACAGTCACCGTCGAGGAGCTCGCACCGTCATTGACGGTGATCTGAACGTTCCCGGCAACTTGCTGGAACGAGATAGTCGTTCCCTGCACGACGAAGGTGCCGCTTGGCTGAGCATTTTCGCCGAAGATCGCGTTCGTGATCCGGTCGGCGACGGCTGCAAGCAGGCGTGCGTTGATGATCGCCGCAAAATTTGAAGCCGGCGAAGTTGCTGTCTGCCGTTGCTGAGCTTGCAGTGCGGCCTGTGCTACTGCGTCGGCCAGTTGACGCTTGCGCACGAAGATATTTTGGGCGGTCGCCTGCGACTGCAGCCAACCGCCGTTCAGCGGCGAGCCGCCAAAGGACGGGTTTACCGGCTGATAGTTCAGCGGACCCGCAGCGGCCGAACTTGCCAGGGTAAAGGCGGCGCAAACTCCCAAAACAGTTGTTTTCACGCGCCTTCCCCAATATATAATACGGCTATAACTCGTATCGCGTTAGCGACCACCCACTACCGACGGGGTATGGCGGGGAATGATCCAGCTGGCAACGTGGTCAGGATTGAATTGCGAGCCGATCCGACACCTGTTTGCTCCACTGTGATAGTTTTACCACTAGAACTAAGCATGTCGGAAGTCAGCGTATAGCTCAAGTTCAATCCATTCTGCTGGGAGTTGATCGTATAACCGCTCCCAACTAACGACAGGTTCGTCGAATTTCCGCTACCGGTCTGTCCTGAAGTTATACGATTGTCCGAACCACTGACGCCGATGACTGACTGGTTGCTGCTGCCGCCACTTTGAGTCTGGCTCGTCACGTTGCGATCGCCGGTGATGCTAGTGGTTGCGCTGTTGTTGAATCCGGTTTGGTCGATCGTCCCGACGTTTCCGATTCCGAACTGGTTGAGGACCGCAACGTTGTTCGTAAGGCTGCCCGCACCGCTCCCAGCGACTGAGGCTGCGGCGACGGCATTGCGCACCGTGTTGGGGTTGCCGTTCAGCGTCGTGAGATCGACGCCCAACGTGTCCGGCGCGGCGGTCGGCCGCGTGCTCGTCGGCGCGCTCGAATTGCCGAGAATGCGCGAATAAACCTCCGGCGAAGCCGGCCGACGGGAATTCGTGAGCAATGCGCCCTGATTGACCTGCGTGATGTACACGCTGCTCTCTTGCGCAACTGCGGATATCGGCTCAAACGACATAACTGCGGCGAGGGCGAGAATAGGATGACGGACTTTCATGAGCAAACTCCCGCACTTCACAATTTGAGATCAGTCGTGCCAACAGCTCGGCATTCCCGACGAGCGCCGCCGACTTCGAGCGTTAACACAGCTTCGTAGCGTGCGCCGGCCTCGACTGATAGATTCATAATCCCAACGCCTGTCCGTGCGCCTGGTTCGAGTGTGACCTGCCCCCCTGAGACACGTTGGATGCGCCTGCGCGGCCGGCCTTCATCACGATTAGCTGGTATGTGCCCTTCCCACCCGCCTGCGACACGACGATACCTTGAATCTCCGCCATACCGTCCCTGATCGCGAGGTCGATCGCGCACGTGAGACCGTCCTGAGCCTGCGCCGGCATCGAGCCGACAACGCCACCAGTCGCACCTCCAGCTAGTCCGAGAAGCCAAGCGATCGCGTGCTTCATGAAAAGGCTCCTTGCCGGCGGAAGCGATTTGCAGCCCATGCTCTCAGGGCAAGATGGCAACTCGCGACAGGAGCGAGACGAGTTCGGGCTGGCGCCGCGTACCGGTCTTGTGGAAGGCAGAGGAGAGTTGGCTGCGCAGCGTCGCATTGCTGAGGCGGGTCTCGTCCGAAATTTCCTGCAGCGTTCGCCCCGCACCGATGGCCAGCGCCAACCGCGCCTCGGCCGGCGTGAGGTCGAACAAGCGCTGGAGCACGGCGACCGACGGCCGCGGCCGCTCGCGCAAATCGACCATCACTAGCATGGTGTGCGCGCTCGCCGCCTGCGTGGACATCGCCGGTGACGCGAGCGGGATCGCGTGGAGAATCAGCGGCGCGCCATCCTCGTGATGAACGGTGATCCAGGCCTCGTGATCGATCCGGAAGCGTGAGTCGGCGCGAGCCAACAGACGTTTCAAGGCATCGCGCCGCCAACCATCGCGACAATTCTGCGCTTCCAGCAGCAGCTCGCGACTCAAGATCTGTTCGGCGGTGTCGTTGATTTCGATCACGGCCCCCTGCGTGTCGATGATAAGCCCGCCACAACTCATCCTCTCCAGCGTCCTGAGCCATGGTATCTGTGTCTGCACTGCCGTTGGCCACACTGCTGCTTGCCGCTACCGCACTCGTTGGCAGCATTCTGCAACGATCCGGTGAAGTTTTATAACCGACCTGATTAATATTGTGCTTCCTCATCCCCAGGGCGTTCTGCGTAGGCGGTTTCATTGCTCCACCCCGGCCGCAGACAGGTGAGTGCAAATCCATGCCTCGATTGCCGCAACCGTGGGAAAGAAAATACCCTCGCCTTCGAACGGGCCGAGACCGCTATGCAGATACCACCCCCCTTCAGCCTCCACGACGAGGGCTGCAAGACAGCCGCTGAGCCATACGAGATGACCCGCCTCACACGCTCCATTGGTCATGGCTCGGATCGGCTCGATCTTAACCTGTAGCATTCGCGTGATCCATTTGAAGCGGCACCCGTTAGATGCGCCTCACCGCAATGGTTAACCATGACGGTTCGAGCGACGCATCATTCGTTCGGATGAGCGGGTAACCGAATCGTACAAGGACGATCTTCGTCGACGCGCTTCAGGCAGCCGCAGCGAAAGATGCCGAGCTCGCCCGCCCGCATGGTTTCGAGACACCGGCGATGCCGCACTTGAGCGTGTTGGCGCGGCCTTCGATATTGCCAGTCCCGGTAATACTTTGATTATAGGAGTTACGAGTTGCTTATGGCAGCATTAATTGTCGCTAATCGCAACATAGACCGTTTTGTTATGCGTTCGATTTGACCACGGCCGTACCATCGGTAACATTAACACTGATATGAACGGTTGATTTCAGAAAATCCGCTGATTGCACCGAACAGTTCATCCAAATGAATGATGCGAACTTTGAAATCGACCGTTAGTAAACGAATCGTTAAGGCGACGGAGCGGCGCAAGGGCCGGAACGAGACGCCGCAACGAGCAATGCGGCGCAAGCCGCGTGATGAAACAATGGCGGGGCGCCAGGTCGTGCGTCGACGCCTTAAGGGGAAGCATCATGCACAAGCATCTTCTGGCGCTTGCCGCCAGTGTGGCGACGCTCGCCTTTTCGACGACCGCCTTCGCGCAGGCGAACCAGTTGTACACAGGCCAAGTTGGCGACGGCAATCAACTGAACATCGATCAGTCGGGTTCGAACGGCTACGTCGGGTTCGACGCCAACCTTCGCGCCAATCAGATTGGCAATAATAACACCCTCACCGTCAATCAAGGTGGCTCGAATAACGTTGTCGGCGCGACGAACTTCACGGGGGTAGGTTCCGGCAACCCGAACTACGGCGCCGACCAGACCGGTAATGGGAACTTTCTGCGGATTGATCAGAGCGGCACCAGCAATCAGGCTCGCTATCAGCAGCGTGGCAATGGCAACGGTGTCGTACCTGTACCGAACGGGTATGCTGGCCCGAACTCCTTCAATAGCCCTTATACTGGTGGACTGCCAACGGCCAACAACGGCGGTGGTGCTGCCTATGCTGGCGAAACACCGACTGGGCGTGGAGACTATATACAGCAGGCGGGCACCCGGAGCTCTGTTAGCGTCTTCCAAGACTCCACGGGGGGCACGGGGAATGGCCTCATCATTCGCCAGAATTCAACGGACTCGAGCATTGACCTGACTCAAAATTCGGGCGGCGGTGAAGCTAACTACGCGTATTTCGCTCAGTTTGGCGGCTTCAACAACAGCGCCTCGGTTACGCAGCAGAACAACGGTCCGGTAGCCAACTTTGTTGACGTCCGCCAGTCTGATAGCAATAACGCTGCAAACAATTCTCGCGTAACTGCAAGTCAGACCGGCTCTTCTCTCGCCTTATTTGCCAACCAGACCGGCGACGGAAATATTTCTAACACGACACAGACTGGCTCTGGCAGCACGATGTCGATCTTCCAGAATGCTTACACTGGTGGTGTTGGGTTTGAGAACGTCGTTACGGCCAACCAGTCCGGCAGCGATCAGTACCTTGTGGCGGTTCAGAATGGTGCTGTGAACAGTCTAACGAGTGTTCAGGCTGGAATCGGAAACCGAGCAACCACCTCGCAGACTGGTTTCTACAACTCCATCGATAACGGACAGAGTGGCACTGGCCAAGTTTTGGACGTGACGCAGAACAACAGCCAAATTCGGCTTGGAAATACCGTTACGAATAGGCAGGACAATGGCAGTGGAGTGGGCGGCAACAGCTTGACCGTGCGCCAGGACGGGTATCTGCTCCTTGCTACGTCGACACAGTCGGGGACGGGGAACGCCGCCATTGTCGATCAGAACGGCTTCTCGAACCAGTACATCGGCGTGCAGACCGGAATGACCAACAGCGCCAACGTTCTCCAGGGTGCAAACGGCAACATCGCGAACGTGCTGCAGAACGGCGTGAGCAATGTCGCGACGATCACTCAGAACCGTACGCGGTAAGTAAGGATGCGGGAACGGATCGCCCGTTCCCGCAGCTTCGCTTGCTTCAAACGGTCGCTCGATCGATCGGGCTTATTGAGCAACGCAGCGGCTCGCCTTCGGGCGAGCCGTTTCTGTTCCATAAGAAACAGGGTGAGGTGATGAGAGTGGTGCTTCGGTCCCTAGCCGTACTTGCGATCGGCTCCAGCAGTGCGCTGGCGCAGACGACGCCGCAAACTCCTGTTCCCGCCGCGCCTGGGCAGACCGGCCCCGCAGCACCTCCGCCGGCTCAGGCCGCACAGGCGCCCGTCTGCAACAACGCGTGCATCCGGGGGAACGCCGACCGTGCCGTTCAGGCCTGCGCCCCGCGCGTCGAGGCACAGGCGCCCGGCGACTACGATTGGCTGATGCGGCCTTACGGCAGCATCTTCCAGGAAGCAGATTCGCCCGAGCAGCCCACCTCCCCCGTCGTACGGTATCGCGGCGACTCGATTCGCATCCTTAGCCCGCAGAGGGAGTGGGTTCGCGCCATCTACGAATGCGGATACGACACTGCGAAGCAGGAAGTCGCGTATGTGAATGTGAGGGTCGGCGTCCTTGGCAAGGCGAGCGCCGTTCCGGTCCTCCCGACGCCTGCGCCGCAGGCCCGCGCGCGCCAAACCGTTCCCGCGCAGCCGGCTTCTCCTGCACAGCCGACCGCTGGACAAGCGCAAGCCGCCAGTCCGGCGCAGCCGGTAGCGCCGACGAGCGACCGTCGCCGCGTCGGCGAGATGGACGAGGTGTCCGTCCTGCAGATCAAGCCGTCCTCGAAGGCGCGGTAGCGCCGCGCCCGCGATGCGGTTCGCTTACGTTCAGCGCCGCAGCGCGGAGGTTCCGGGCGCTGGGGCGAACGTGCTCTGCTGCACGTTCGTCATGTTGCCTACCCCTGCCTGGGCAACGTTGGCGAGCTGCCCGCTGCCGATTTGCATCGCGTAGACCTCGTTGCCGGCGCCGCGCTGAAGACTGTGGACCACGTTGAGGCTGCCGAGCTGGGCTCCCGTCAGCGTGTTGTTGATGCCGAGCTGGACGAGTTCGGCGCTGTTCTGGATGTCGCCGAACCCGGTGCCCTGACGCCATTCGACGATGTTGCCGTAGCCCGACTGGCCGGCCCCTGCCTCGCTGGCCTGATAGACGGCCAGTGTGTTCTGCTGCCCGACGACCACGTTGGTGGCCGAATTCCCGGCGCCGACCTGCAGCGCGTAGAGATAGTTGCTGCTGCCTGACACAGTCCAGGCGACCGCGTTCGTCAAATTCGTGGTCTGTGCGCCCAGCGCCGAGCGACTGTTCTGATCGATCTGAAAGCTGTTGTCGTCGCCCGTCACGTTCAGGTCGGCGCGGTTAGCCGAACCGACCTGCAGTACGCTCGCGCCTGGTCGGCTGGCGGGTAACGCATAGGCCGCCGGCCCGTCGAAAGCGGCGTAAAACGGCAGCGGCGCATCGGCAGCGGCGATAGTGCGCAGCTCGCTGAGCCCGGAGAGGCCGCTGAGGGCTCCCGAGTGCGTCTCACCGCGCAGGACCGTGCCGCCCGCAAAGCCGTTGCGATTACCCGTTAGGATCACGCGCACCGTGTTGCGGGTGAGGCCGGTGCTCTGCTGATCAACGTCGAAAACGTAGTTCTCGCGCCCCGATTGCAAGATGACGAACTCGTTGGCGACGTCCGCCGAGCCTAAGCTGCGTTGGCGCACCCCCCGACGACGTTGCCGTTGCCGAACTCCTGCGTTAGCTGCACGGCGTTGCCGCTGCCCTGCTGGCGGACCGGCAGTTCACCGCCATTGAAATCGAAGCCGATCAGGTTGTTGCTCGAGGTCTGCTGAACATCCAGCCTGTTCGCGGAGCCCTCCGCACTTGCCGATTGGGAGACGTTGTTCGTGGCCGATCCCAGCCGGTTGCCGAGCCCGCTCTGAACGAACGTCGTGTCGTTGACGATGATGGCTCGTCCCGCAGCGCTCTGCTGATCGATGAACGCCTGATTGTTTGCTGCGACCGTCTGCGCCTGCGTCGGAGTACCGATCACGACTGCAAATCCAAGGATACCGAGCGAGTGAATGAAAGTGTCCATGGCGAAATCCGACGACGCAACATCGCGGCGTTAACGATCGGTAAACGCAGATGCCACACCATGCAAGCAAACTACGCAATCCGCGCGGCCGACGTCACGACTTTCGCCTCAATCTATTGCTTACGCTCGGCCCCTGTGTATTCGCTGCACTGAAAATGAGCCTGGGCAACGGGTGGGGGCACGCGCGCATGAGATTTAGCCGTCGTAGAGGGTATCGCCTGCGAATCGGCCCGCTCGCCGCGGCTTGCCTCTTGTCCGCACCGGCATCGGCTTCGCCGACGAGCGAGGCAGAAGCTTCGCTCCTGTCGCAACTCACGAGCGCGCAGGGCGCACGCGATGTGGTGACGGTCGCCATCCGTCCGGCGCTCCCGGCGTACACCGTGCCGGCGCGATCCGGTCCGACCTCGCGAGAACGGCGCGCGCTCGAGCCGATCGCCGAGGCGGCCGCGTTGCAGCACGGCGTTTCGGTCGATTTCTTCAAACGGCTGATTCGCCAGGAGAGCGGCTATAACCCCTTCGCCGTCAGCTTCGCAGGCGCACAGGGAATCGCGCAGTTCATGCCGGCGACGGCCGCCAAGGTTGGGCTCGACGACCCGTTCGATCCGGTGAAGGCGCTGCCAAAATCGGCCGAACACATCGCCGACCTGCGGCGGCGCCTGGGCAACGAGGGGCTCGCGGCGGCCGCCTACAACGCCGGAGAGGGGCGCGTGCGGGCTTGGCTCGCCGGTCGATCCGGGCTGCCGCTGGAGACGCAAAACTATGTCCGGGCGATCACCGGTCGCCCTGCGCACGAATGGGCGCCTGTCGGAACGACGCCGCTGCCCTCAACAAGCTACGCATCGCTTCCAGGTATGAGCAACCCGGCGCTTCCGGCATTCACACGCCTGCAATCGGCTGAATGGCAACTGGGGGCCAAGCTGCTGGGCAGCCAGAGCGGGCTGACGGCGCTGCTTGACAGTTCCGGCGCCCCGTCCGGGCGCCGAGCTGGACCCTTGCGCGTGAACCGCGGAACCACCGCTGCCGCCGTCACGGGCGAGAAGGCGCTGTGCGCCAGCATGGGCCGCGGCTGCATCGTCGCGGCCGTGTACTGATGGATCAGCGCTGGTAGGCCGCGAGTCGGTTGCCGTTGCCGCTCTGAACCACGCCCATAGTGTTCATCGCTCCCGCTTGCACGGCCGTCATGACGTTGTTGCTTCCGCTCTGCTGCAGCATCATTACGTTCTGCTGACCGGACTGCATCGCGCTCAGTCGGTGCGAATCGCCACTCTGCGTCAGGAGCATCTCGTTTCCGCGGTCAGCCTGGATCGCCGTCAGTTGATGACCGGAGCCGTCCTGCTGGACGCCGACCCCGTTGCCGAACCCGGATTGCTCGATGCGGACGCTGCTCATAGATGCAGTTAGAACGCCGACGATCCAGTTGCCCTCGCCGGACTGAGAGATCTGTCGATCGAGGAACGGCTCATGGACCGCGACGATGTGCAGGTTGCTTTGTGCGGTGGTCGGGCGGAAAGCTCGACCTCCGATGACCAGCGCGTCGTACTCTCCGCGACCGGCCGAAGGAAGGGACGCCGCTGCGCGCGTCGTGGAGACTTGACTGATCCAGACGCCGTCGTCAGCACACGCTCGATTTGTGGATAAGGCAATGGCGCTGAAGGCGAGCAGGATGAGCCAGAGGGAATGCATGAGGATTGTCGCTACAGGCTGGAGACGGTGGACGTCCGATGTTCGCCTGCGGTATCCCTAGAATCCCTTAATCGACCTCGTTGATTGGTAATCTATCAATGGCGCTGCCGCGGTTCCCAATCCTCTTTGCCAGCCTTGCCCTTCCAACGCAGCTCGCTGCGCAGGCAGCGCTCGGCAACGTCAATGACTGCACGTTGATCCAAGACCCCATTGCATTGCGTAATTGCATACTTCGTTATGGAAACGTGCGCACGCAGCCGCCAGCAACGATCGAAAGCACACTTCCCCCCTCCGTGACGCAGACGAATCCTGCGGCAGATCCGAGTGACGAGATCGTCGAGGTTCCTTCGACGCCGGCGAGACGCGCGATGCCGCCCGGCAAGCGAACAGAAAAAGGAGGCGCGTTGAAGCCACCTGTCGCGACGCTTCAGCCCACGCTATCACCACAAACGCCGCCCCTGCCACGGCCAAATCCAAAGGATACGATCACTCATATCGAGCAGATTGATATCTCTAAGTCCAAATAGCGATTAATTTTTCAGCTAGATATTATAGCGCGTCGCACTGATTGTTTCGAGAATGGGACAGTGGAAGAATTAGCGTCGCCAAGCTAGTTTTGCAGATCCATTCCTGTGATGAAACATACTCTAAGTTTGCGCAGCCGGACACAAGGTTGCGCGCCTCAACTGCGTTGTGGCTTCGTTCGCTGGCCTCGTCTGCGGCAGCTTCACGGGCGTGCACGGCCATGCCCATGCCGAGCAGGGTGAGCGCGACGACAGAGACGATGGCCAACGCCGACCCATTACGTGCCGGCGGTGGCATCGATCCGCCGGCGAAAGCGCGGCGTTGGGCTTGGGCGCTGCGCCCGACGCGGGCGGTCGAGCGGCATCGTGCGCTCGCATCTTCGGTGCCGTCCGCTGCGAGCCCGACCTGTTCAGCAGCATCGCGCATCGCGTCAGTTGCAGCCGACGGAGCCGCAGAGCGTATTGGAGACGAGTGAGCCGCCACCGACGGACAGTCCACCTCGCAGCAGAGAAAGGTTCGACCGAGCCTCCTCGTTGTCAGGCTTCTGCCGCAGGACTTCCTCGAAATCGCGGATGGCGGCGGAAGTGTTTCCCAGGGCGATGTAGGCCTTCGCCCGATTGAGAAGCGTGTTCGAGAAGTTGGGGCGCATCGCAAGGGCGTGGTCGAAGTCCGCGATCGCCGCCGACGGATTCTGCAGCCCAGCGAGGGCGACGCCACGGTTGTGGTAAGCGTACGGGTACTCGTCGTCGGCGCGGATGGCCCTGTTGCAGTCAGCCAGCGCGTCGGAGAACGCACCACGATCGATCTGCGCCCAACAGCGTCCATCGAACGCAATGGCCCGCTGCCGTGGCGTGCGCGCCTCTGACAGGAGACGGCTGCACCCGGCGACGCGCATGTCCGGTGTACCCGAGCGGCAATCCTGCGTGGCGTCGGCGAGCGCTGGCGATCCGAGGCGTCCGGATGCCACCAGCACCATACCGGTTGCGATGATCGCGGTTATTCGTGAAGCCAGCACGTCCGATCCCTCGCTTCGGTGTCGTCCGGTGCTGTTACTAGCCGCACCGGTTCGTGAAGATGTCGCGGGTGGGCAATTGCATCGAGTTCATCATCCGCAGCAGCTCAGCCCGATACACATCGCTGTACTCGGCTGGGAAGCGCGCCCCGATGTTGGTGATCGTACTGCGATCGTCGCGCCGCACGGTGGCGAAGTCGTAGAAGCTGCGGTCGTCAAAGCTGCCCTGGGCGACGGCGGTCCCGCGTCCCTCGAGGACGAAGCCCGCCCGCCCAGGCGCCGAGTTGACTTCCTGTGAGCGGCTAACCTGACCACGCCGGGGGCGGATCTGCTCGGCGATGTACTGCTGCGCGCTGCCGCAGCGCTCGTTCGGACTGATCTGCACGTACATCATCACTTGGTCGCCGTGCTGCCGCGAGCGCCAGATCGTCGTGTAGGTTTGCTTCTGAGCGTCGTACTGGTCGTTCATCATCGGCCTGATCTCGAGCAGGTTGCTCGCGAAGTTCAGCGTCCAACCCGAAGCGCTGCTGGCGGGGGTACGCAGAGCTTGCCTCTCCCGCTCGAGTCGCTCCTGTTCGAGCCTAGCCGCCTCCCTTTGCCGGTCCAGCTCCTCTCTTCGGCGCCGCTCATCCTCCTGTC
Source organism: Methylorubrum sp. GM97 (assembly GCF_024347855.1). NCBI lineage: Bacteria > Pseudomonadati > Pseudomonadota > Alphaproteobacteria > Hyphomicrobiales > Methylobacteriaceae > Methylorubrum > Methylorubrum sp. GM97. Next base: position 4,756,672 of record NZ_AP025942.1, on the reverse strand, counting down.
GCTGACGCTCAACCTCCTGTCGCTGCCGCTCAGCCTCCCGCTGGCGATCCGTTTCCTCGCGTCGACGCCGTTCGTCCGCCTCCTGGCGGTCGCGCTTGCGATTGCAGTCGATGCTGAAGTTGTCGACGAGGCTGCGGAAGCGGCCCGCCGGGTAAGCCGCGCTGTAGCTCGCGATGGCGGTCCCGTCCTCGCACGAGGCGGTAGCCTTCTGGAAGGCACGCTGCTCCCGTCCGGCTTGGCGCCGATCCTCGAATGCGCGGGCGTAGGGATAGGTCGCTGTCGCCGCCTCGCAGGCGCCAATCGGGGGGTCGAGGTTTACTCCACGCAAGGACGCTGGGTCTGCGTTCGGGTCGATGCGGTTGCAAGCGGTGGGCAGTCCCGCGAAGAAGCCTTGCGGCAGGAACGCGAACGACGTGGTGAGCGAGCCGCTGGCGCGCGGCTCCAGATCACTGTCGCTGAGCACGCGGCGCAGGAAGGCAAACGATTGTAGGAAGCTCTCGCCTTCCAGTGCCATCGCCCCAAGCATCGGCTCACGCAACGAGGCGCGCCCGGCGAGAGGTGCCCCGGAGGGGCTGCGCCGCCCGGCACGCTCGCTGCCGATGATGCTGGCGCCCGATGCGCCCGCCGCCGCGTCGAAGTCGCAGCGCCCGCCCGCAGCCGGCTGGCACTCATCGACTACGGCCACGAGGTCGCGTGCCCGGCGCTGGGAGATCCGGCGCAGCAGGTCACTCAGGCGCAGCCCCTCGCTATCGAGCATGTCCGGACGCTGGCTGGCGTCCGAGGGGGCGTCCTTCGGCAGAATGTGGACGTCGTCCGTGCCGCCGACGCTCGGGCCTAACGCGAACACCGCGATCTGCACGTCCTCCGGCAGGCGGGCGACTGCCTCCCGAAGGCCTCGCTCCAGCTGCGGGCGGTCGGCGGGGCCGAGCGTCCACACGTCGAAGCCGATGTCCCGCAGGCGCTTGCGGTAAGCTTCCTCGTCGGCATGGGCGGTCGCCGCCCGGCCGCTGGCGGCTGCCGGCTGCGGCACTATCAGTAGCGCGATGCGCTGGGCGGTCACCGCGGAGCTTCGCCCCGTCGCGGCTTGAATTGCGAGCCCCGGCGCGGCCGCGTGCCCGATAGCGGGAGTGAGGCTGAGCGCTACTGCTAGCGCAGCGGCGATCCGTCGGTGGCCATCTCGAACGTGGGTGATCATGGCATGGCTGATCAGGGCGTGTGGGGCCACGGCGGGCGTGCTCGGCATCGCGGGCGGGTCGTGAGAGGGGACGTTCATCGCGGCTCGGCTGGTTCGCATCACGGGCGGCAGATGGTGCGCAGACGCTCGTCGCGGCCCGCGAGGTCCGTGTTCGCATCGCACAACCCCCGCAGCGCATCGGTGTGTCGGGGCGAGCGGTTGCGCCACAGGGCGTAGTAGTAGGCGGCGCGCACAGCGTCAGGCCGCGCCGCAGTGCGAGCGACCGCGTCGGGATTGCTAGGATCGTAGAAGCGCGCGAGCTGCCATGCGGCGTCCGCGTTCGCGACCGGGTCGGCCTCCTCGAAGGCACGGAATGCGGTCCCTCCTTGGTGCGCGGCGAGCGCCGTCTCGCCCAGATCGAGGAACGCGGGCGCGGACGCGCGCGCTTCGATAAGGCGAGTGTACCGCTGGCGCAGCTCCGCCGCCGAGGGGCGCGGCGCCTCCTGCGAAGGAGCAGCCAGGGTCATGGGTGCCTGTTCCACAACCGGCGGCGGCGTGTTGCTCGACGTTGGCTGCGGCGTTTCCCGGGTGGCTAAGATCGTGCGCAGATCGTCCCGGTAGACGTAGGCGCCGCCGGCCGCGGCCAGAGCCAGACCGAGGAACAGCGCAGCGGCCACCGGCCAGACCCGAGGACGCCTTTCAACCGTCACCTCGGCAAGCGGCAGACTTGCCCGCGCAGCGTTCGGCGGCGTGGGTGGATCAAGGGCCGACGCTGGCGCATTCTCCGCGTCGGCTACAACCGGGACCTCCGGTGACACGTCCCGTGCGGCGGTCTCCGTCAGGCTGGGCGGGGCGACCGGCGCCGCGGCGAGGATTCCGTACCCGGCCGGGGCCGGCGTAATGAACGGCCAGGAAACCACGCCGAACGATGTGCCGTCCTGCGCCACGATCTCGATCGGGACCAGTTCCTCGATGCGATCGACGACGTTCGGCCCAAACCGCGCGACGGCACGGCCGTCACGCTCGCTAATCGACAGTGGCGCGAGCCAAGCTACTTCCGGCTGCCAGCCTTCGGCGCCGAGGTGGCGGGGCTCGGCGTCCTGGCGGCGGAACGATAGCAGCGCTGAGGGCGCGGGCCGGCCAAGGTCGACGAAGGCATAGCCGCCGGTCTCGGCCTCGTCCTCGGTAATGCGGATTGTCATGATGGGTGTTTCCAGGACCGAGGACTCAGGCCACGCGCGGCTGGAGGCCGGAGAGGATCGCACCGATCCTGGCGTTCTGCTCCAGGTCGATCGTTACGCCAGACGCGCTCTTCGCGTTGTCCTCGGCCACGCGGTAGAACCCATGGAACCAGTCGGTCGCGTAGGCGTGCGCGAACGTCGCTGGCGCCTGCGTAATCGCGCGCGCGTCGTAACTTATCGGGCGCGGCGCGAAGGCGATCCGCACGCCTTCGCCCTCTTCGATCGACGGGCGCTCCCCGGCCGGCGGCACGAGGTTGAAGCCGAGCCCTCCTGCAAGCCGATTGAGGCGAGTGGCGGCGATCAGGGCGAGTTTGGCTGTGGACTGCTCGGACCGTTCGACGGTTGCCAGCGTCCGAAGGTCGGCGGCGATCGTCCCCTCGACATCGGCGCGGCGGGCGAGTGTGATCAGCTCGCCGACCACGATCTCCATTGCGGTCAGTGGCACGGCGAAGCGGCGCCCGAATCCTTCCGCCTCGACGGTGCGATTGAGGTGATCGATCCAGGCACCGAGCGCGGCGCGCGCCATAGTGCGCTCGCGATCGAGTACGGGAGCGACTGGCTGAGGCCGGGCTGCCGGTGCTCCCGGACGCGCAATCGATCCGGGTCGGACGACGCGCGGTGCGGTAGGCGGCGGCGCGGCCGACTGGTGAGCCTCCTGGGGGGCCGCCTCGGTTCCATGCAGGACGTCGGTAAGCGCCGCGGGATCGACGAGGAGGGCCCGCAGGAGTGAGCCGAGGCTGCCAGCAGCGACGACGGGGTCGAGGGCATCGAACACCTGCCCTGCCGCCTCACGTCGCTCCGCGAGGCGCGTCTCGATGTCGAGGGCGACGTGGAAGCGGGCCAGCCGCTCCCGCATCTCTGCCCTCAGTGCGTCGAGCCGGGAAGCAATCTGCTGGGCCTTCAGAGCGGGGCGGCAGACGCGTGCGAGGTTCTCGACTAGGTAGCTCACCCCGCCGTCGTTGAGGCGCAGCGCCTCATCGAAGGCGCGTCCTGGATCCTGGAAGTGCGCAGCAGCCTCCGGCAGAGCGCTGAACCCAGCGCGCAACTCCGCGATCCGCCCCTGCTTCTCTGGCAAGAAGGCGACCTCGCGCCGCCCCTCGTAGCGGATCACCGACTCGGCTGGATAGTTCGGGTTGCGGAACCAGTACGCGTTGCGGAACGGCGTCCCCGGTGTCCACTCACGCGGCCACGCATGAGCCTTGCCGAAGAAACCCGTCAGCGACGCCTCGATCCGGTTGCGAAAGCGCAGGCCTGCGTCCTGTCCGGCGTCGCCCGCTTTGTCGACGAAGTGGCTGTCGAACCACGTCAGCACGAGGAAGAGAAGGTTGGGCAGCTGCGCGCGCGCCTCCGGGGCCGCCCCGTGCGTGAGCGCGATCCAGCGCTCCACCAAGTCGGGCAGCGTGACGACCTCTTGGTTGGAGGGCCGGACGCACAGCATCATCGCCGTCAGTTCCTGCTCGGCGACATAGCGATCGAACAGGTAGGCGACCTTGCCGCGCAGGAACGTCTCCTTCAGCGCGTCGGGTTGAGCTGTTAGGAAGTGGCCAAGATCGACCTTCTGGCGGCTGCGCGCCCCGGGGAAGTCGAGGAGATCGGCCTCCCCCAGAAAGGCGCGGGGCGCGTCGGCGATCTCGATGCGCAGCTCGGCCGTGATCGCGGCGACTGTAGCCCGCGGCAGCGAGACTGCCGATCCGCCGGCCGCCCGCACGGTCAGCGTGTCACTCGATGCACTCGCGCCAAGTCCCGCGAGCGTCGCCACGTCAAGGATGCTGCCCTCGCGCGGCACCAGCGCTTCGAGCGGCGCGAAAATCTCCTCTGGATGGCCCAGGCGTTCGAGCGCCTCTGCAAGCTGGCGGTAGAGGCCGGTGAACGCCGCGTGTCCGCCCCAGAGCGGGGCGAACAGCCGGGCGCGCTCGTTGAGGTCGAGGCCACCGGCGAGCGCGCGTGCCCCGTCCCAGTAGCGGGCCAGGGCGTCCAGGTAACGCGTGCCACGCGCTTGGTCGCGCAGGTAGTCCTGCAGGTCGTCGATCTCGGCTTCGGTCAGGCGAGCGGCGCCCGCGCGGACGGCTGGCTTCAGGTTGGTGAGGAGAGCGGCGATCTCTTCCGCCGTGGGCGGGCTCTCCTTGGTCGTGTCGCCGTCGTGCAGGAACGTGTTGCACAGGACCTTGACGATATCGGCCTCGGACAACACGCGCAGCCGCACTGGCAGCCCCGGCGGGGTCCCTGGTTGAGCGGCGGCGCTGAAACGCGTGACGAGCCCCGTCGACTCTTTCTCGCCGATTGGGTTGATCTCGGCGAGGAAATCGATGGCCGCGTGCCCATCGAAGCGCGCGCGTAGGGCCCCGCCTTCCGGGCGCGCCAGCACTTCGACGAGATAGGATTTGCCCGCCTGGCTCGGCCCGAACACGCCAGCGCACATCGGACGCTGCGCTGCACGCGCAAGGCGATCGGCGCGGTGGCCCGCCTTGCGGACGTAGCGGACAAGATCCTCGCGCTCGCGCCCAACGACCCCGGCATTGGCCTCATCGCCGAGCCAGCGCTCGGCGTCGTCGGCCAAGCGGCGGGTGTCACGGCAATCCTGCGTCAGATCTTCAGTCGACATGTCGGCGGTCGATGCATCTTCGATCGGGTCTGGCACGTTCAATCCAGGGTAAGAATGCCGGTGTCGAGCCAGTATCCCTGCTCCGAGGGCAGCGTATCGAGGACGAGTTCTATCTTTCGCCTTACGTCGAGGCCGTCCGCGTCGTAGGCGTCGGTAATTTCGAACTCTTCCTTCATGGATTCTGACCGGATCAGCGCGTCTGGGCCGTCGTCGTCGGGCCGGCCGTCGCCGACGCGCTCCAGCGCGACTTCGATCGGCAGCCGAAGGTTCGCCGCCGCCTCGCCCGCGCGCATCCGCAGCCGGTAGAGCGGCGTGGCGATCCAGCGCTCGACCGGGAGCTGTCGGTAGCCCAGCCGCATCGGCGCATAGTAGCGCAGCTTGGCGCTCATCGCCGGTCCTGCGCGCCGGTCGGCGGGCGGGGCATCAAGGTCCACGTCGCGGAAACACAGACCGGCGTCGCGCAGCTGGCCGCTCAGCTCCAGTTCACCAATGTAGCGGGCCGTCGAGCGCAGCCCGAGGCGGCGGGTGAACAGCGTGAAATTAGTGAGCTGCCCCTCAGCCAGCGCGCAGAGCATGCCACCAACCGCCGTGGTGGTTTTCGGATCGCCGATCCGGCGGTTGTCGCGCTCGCGGAACGGGTACCAGTTGCCAGCCTGATACTGGTGCAGCGGCACCACCCGGTCCGGCGAGACGGCCAGCTTATCGACGAGGAGGTCGACGAAGGCATCGAGCCGCGAGGGCCTGCCTGAGAGCAGCACCACGTCGGCATCCAGCGCGTGAATGGCCTCGCACAAGTTGTCGAGGACGAGGTCGAGGGTTGAGATAACGCAGGTCGCAACGACTTCGGCGCGGCTCTCGAAGACGCAGTCCGTCAGAGAGAAGCCGACCGCGCCACCCGCACGGGCTGGCGCTTCCAGGAAGTCGAGCAGGCGTTGTTGCGGCAGGGCGCGGCGCGACGTGCGCCCCCCGCGCTCGGGGAAGAACTCGGGGAACGGCCGCGCGGTGATCTCGGCACTCGCCTCCACGTCGCCGAGCATGCGCAGCCCGATCGGCTCCAGCACCCGCGACACGAACTGACGCCGTAGATGCTTCTCCTGCTCGGCCATGTTGGCCCGGTCGCCACCGAAGCGCTCCAGCAACAGCGCGTGCGGGTCGGGGTGCCCAGCGGAGCGTAGGGCAGCCTCGATGGTGGGCAGCACGAGGCGCTCGATGACCCGCTTGAGTATGTCGTCGCCTGCGATGCGGAATCCCTCGCGGAAGTTCTGCACCGGTTTGATCGCGCGGTTGCCCTCTGCGTAGTAGGTCGTGATCATCAGGTCGGTGGTGCCGCCGCCGACATCGATGCTGGCGATTCGTACCGAAGGCTCCGGCGCGGCGTCCGGGGCGGGCGGCGTGTCTGGCTCCGTGAACGGCCTTGGGCGGCCGACGAGGCGCAGGAAGCCGTCCACCGCGCCACCGAGTTTCTGCGTGATCTCGCCGTACAGGTAGACGAACTGGACGCAGCTCGCTTCGTCCCAGGATACGTGCACCTCGGGCGCGCTCAGCCCGGGCGGCGGGTTGTCGGCCCAGCCCATGAGCTGCCAGATCAGCTTGACCGCCCCTTCCGCGCGCGAGCGGAGCAGGCGCTGCTCCTGCACGGGCATGGCCGGCGGCAGGGTGAGGATGATCCGGCGCAGCTTGCGCGGCGCGTCCTTGGTGCGCCGCCGTTCCCGCACCCCGGCGTTGTTGATGGTCGACAGCGCGTGGCAGACGATCTCCGCCACCATGAACGTGAAGTAGGACGAGCGCGAGAAGGTGAGCCGCGAGGCCCCTACACGATCGTCGGGCTGCACCCGGATCCCGTAGCGTTTCCGATCGGCATCGAGCTGCGCGATGACGTCGCCGCGGCTGTTGACGTACTGTCGGATGGTGCGGTCGATGAGCGGGCTCGTGCCGTCCGCACCATAATCGCGGTCAGGAAAGCGCCATTCCTGGTTCACGGCCCGGACGTCGCACAGATAGCGCTTGGGGCTCGACAGGCCGCCTACCGCTTCCGTCCCCTGCGCGAGCTCGCGGAAGCGGCCGGCTTCGGGTCCCACCCGGACGGGGCTCGGCCAGAAGAACGCTCGCGGTCGCGCCGACAACCGCGAAAGGTGGTCGCGCCCGAACTTGGCGTGGGACAGTTCAACGTGGCTCTCGAACGGTTCGGTGTAGACCTGCTCGGGTTCCGTGAGGTCGCGCAGCTGCAGCACGAACGAGTTGTTGAGATCGACCCGATCCTCGTTGGGGTGGGACTCGATCAAGATGCCGCAGGTGCGGCTGTTGCCGATATCGAGGATGAGATCGACGGTGACAGGGCGGATCGCCGGTTGAGCGGTCACCGTGTCGGTGAGGCGCAAGGTCCGCGGCCGCACCGCCCGTTGCAGGTACTCGAGCAAGACAAGGTAGCGGGCGTAGTGCTCCAGCGCGTTCGGGAAGTCCGTCTCACGTAAAGGCCGGTCGGGGCGCTGGGCCTGTTTGAACTCGCGGAATTGCTCTAGCAACCAGGACGGGACCCATTCCTGGAAGCCTGCGCGCTGGCGGCCCGCGTCGTCCTCCCCGGCGGCCCCCAGGAACCAGCCGATGTCGCGGAAGCGGTGGGCGAAGCGGAACTCGTGCTCGTTGGCAGCGTCCTCGAGACAGGGTGCGGTGTAGGGACGGTTCGGCCGCCGCTCTAGGAGTTCGGTGTCGAAGGCAAAGATGACACGGTGGCTGATTGGGCTGTCGGGCGCACGATCGGCGACCTCGACTACGCGCACCCGCGCCCAGTTGGTTGGGCCGAGGTCCAGTTCCTCGCCGCCGTCGAGCCCAGCCTTAACGCGCAGCATCGGTACCGGCGTCCACTTCTCGAGGAAGACCTCAAGGGCGCTGCGCTCGCTGACCGCGTATTCGCGGTCGTCAGCGCGTGCGCTCTCGACCTCATTCCCACTGGGGTCGTCCTCGTCCCAGGTCGGGAGTAGGCGGTAGGTCCGCCGTCCGTCTGCCTGTACCCCGCCCGGAACCTCGCGCTCGACGAAGCGGCGTGACAGGCGGCCGACGGCATCGACATGGAAGGCATACTCCACGAACTGCACGCCGCTGTGAGGCACCAGTCGTATCGTGGGACCGAATTGGACGGGATCGACATACATCGCGGGTAAGGGTCTCGAGTGTGGCGGACGACGTGTCGGGGGCAGGCGGATTAGGGCACAGAGGAGCTTCCCGTCGCGATCGTAGCCGGCATGTCGAAGGTCAGCACGCCGAGGCCGACGCGCTCGGCCGAGACCCGGCCGGAACGCTGTGTGACGACCTGCCCGCCGCGCGATAGGACGACCTGGAACGGGATCTCCGGTCGGGTCTCACCATGGCGGGCAAAAAGGTTGACTTCCACCGCGTAGCGGCCGTCGGGCGCGGGCGCCGCGTCCCAGATCACGTGCTCGACCGGGCGGCTGGCGCCCGTTCCGCCATCGTGGTTCTGATCGGCCACGAGCCGCCCACCGCAGGCCGTGCGGTTGTTGAACGCGATGCGCGATTGATCCGGGCAGGCCACCTGAAGGTCGAGGTCGGACGCCCCCTCCCAGGCAAGCGTCAATTCGAGGCCTCGCCCGCGTTCGATCCCTTCGAGCCGCCGCTCGACATCGATCGGGATCGCCCGCGGGGTCTCGACCGCGGCCCGTCGCGGCGGCGGGACGGGGCAACTCGCGTCGCACGACAGCGCGCGCCGTGTGAGCGTGAGCTCCGCAGCGTGGACCTCGCCATCGGCAGCCCGGATTGCAGCGAGCACGGAGGCTGCCGCCGGGTCGAAGGCGGCCGACGGCGCAGGGCAGCGGTCTGGGAGGACGGCGCGCAGCCAGGACGGCCAGCCCGCGTCGCCCACAGCGCAAGCCTGCAGCAGACGGTCGGCCAGGACGCCGCACAGCAGCACGAACACGAGCCACAGCACCGGTGCGACCCAGACGCGGCGGGTCATCCCGGCCGCGACTGGGGATGGGGGCGGCCCGGGGGGAGTTTTGACGTGCACCGGTGCTGCGGGCGAGGGGGCCTTCGTAGTAGCAGGTGTCAGCGTAGAGGCCGTGCTCGCGGTGATGACGCCGGCGCGCGCGACCGCAGGGCCGTTCCCGCCCGCGCGGCGGTAGCCCCAGGCGACCAGGACCGGCTCTCCGTCGACCGACCAGAGGTACGCATTGTCCGGCACGACGAGAGCATCGCGCAGGAGACGGGCCAGTTCGCGGGAGGCCTCACCCTCCCGCTCGAGGTCGTCGGCTAGCGCCGCGATCTCGGAGGTTAGCCGCGCGGCGGCGGCACGCAGAGCGTCGGCTGTGGCCGCGTCGAGCTCCGAAACGGGGTACGCGTCGCCGTCTATCGCGGCGAACCAGGCGAGGCCCGGGCGGCCTCCGGACATCGCGACAGGTACGGGTTCAGAGAGTAGGCGGGCATGTGCCGGGCTCAAACGGCGCGTCAGTACATCGACGAGCTGCTCGAATTGCTGGGCAAGCTTGGGGTTGACCGGGTCGAGCCCCTGGCGCGGGGTTTCCGTGAGCTTCGTGGTGGCCGACATGGTTGCGGGCCTTCAGCGTGCCGGCGATCGGGCGGCGGGGCCCGGACGGGGAGCGGGGCGTGCGTCCGGCCGCGGTGCCGTCTGGGCAGCCGGAGCCGGACTCGACGGGGCGGCAGCCTCCGTCGGCTCCGCGGCGGCCGTGGCCTCCGGTCGCGCGGTCGCCTGGAGATCGCAGGGGCGGGGGTCGAGGCTCACGCTCACGCCCGCCGTCGTCAGAAAGGCGGCCAGTCCGTCGGACCCCAGTGCGTAGCGCGCGGTTACCGGTAGGCGTTCGTCAGTCCGACCGAAGGTGTTCACGCCGACAACGCGGCCGCAATAGTCGACAAGGGGCCCCCCGCTGTTGCCGGGCGCGATCTCGGCGCCGTGCAGGACGAGTGTCACGGCGGCCTCATCGTAGTGCTGCAAATGGTTGATTACCCCGGTCTGGAGAACCGGGACGAGATCCCGGCTCGCCGCAGCATCGCCGTCTCGAAGGCGGGCGAAGGTCGGGTCGGTTCCGAGGTAGAGGCCGGGAAAGCCTGAGCCGACGACCGGCGTGAGCGGGCGGCCCGGCGGCGCCAGGCTAAGCGGGCGCCCCCCAGTCCGGGGCGGCACCCGCAGCAGGGCAAAGTCGGTCAACGTGCCGGGTTCGCCCATCCGCACGAGAGTTGCCGGGACAGCGCCCGCGTGGCGCCCAGCGATCATAAGAACGGGCGCGTTCTCGACGACGTGTCGGTTGGTCACCACAAGATCGTCCGCGACGAAGAAGCCTGACGCGGCGGCCTCACCGGCTAGGACGAGGACGGTCCCGCGCTCGAGCCGGTCGAGGAGGCCGTCGGTCCCGGACGTATCGGACCGGGCCGCTGAGTTTGGCGCATCGAGCGCCTCCAGACTGGAGCGGGCCTGCGGCGGCGCCACTACGTTCGCCGGCAAGCGCACACCCGCCGGGCTTTGCGGGACGAGCGTCGGCAGTTCGGAGCGGAGCTTGGGGCAAGCGAAGCCCTCGGCGGCGGCTAAGGTCTCGCGGCGCTGCCTGAGGCCGTTGAGCCACGCCGCCTGGATAGCCCGCGCCTCGACGGTCATCGCTTGCGGGGGCTGCGGGAAAATCAGCACGCCCGGGACGTAGGATAACGCGACAAGCGCGGCGGCGATCGCGGTCGCGAGGATCGGCACTGTCACCGCGCTTCCCACCGGTCGCGCCGACCGCCGCGGCCGGGGACTGGGGGGCCCGGCGGGGGACGAGGGGGGCGTTAGCCTGAAGTTAGCTGCCCAGTCGTCGCGGTTGATTGGGGGATCGGGCAGATCATCGGGCGCGAGCGCGTGCAGGACCTCCGCGTGGTGGCGCGCGCGTCCGCGTTCATCGGCCGCTAGACCGACCGGGAGCAGGCCCCAGTCGACGAAGAGCGGCGCGTCCCCGACCGCGAGGACGGAGCTGGGCGACGCGAGGTTGAGACAGGCAGAGACGAGCGCGCCCCCGTCGGGGTCGCGCAGCGTTGGAGCCAGCGCCGCGAGCGCCGCGCGGACGCGGCGGCGCAAGGCATCGGCCAGCGGCGGGTCGAGGTTGGCCAAGGACCGGACGGGCCCCTCGTGGGTCGTGTACCAGTCGATTCGGGCCGGTGCCGCGCCGTTGCTGCGAGAAATCACGGGCTCGGCGAAGAGGCCGGCGACGTCGCCGCCGTGGCGCCGCAGGAGGTCACGCAGGCGTTCGTAGGCCTCGACGACGGGCCGTCCGTCCATCTCGACGGTCTCCAGCCCGGACAACGTGCGGCTAGCGACAAAGCGCGGCGAACTGGTCATGGCCGGCCCTTGACGGCGTGCCCCTGCCTGCGCTTAATCACAGCGCGCGCCCGTGCCAGCGCCGTCGATCTCGAGGCGGACGAGCGCGTCGCGGGCCTTCGCAGTCCCCCGTTCGGCGGCCTTCGCGTACCACACTTTGGCCGACGCGACGTCGGGCAGCCCGCCGATCCCGTTATCGAGGGCGGTGGCGTAGCAGTACATGCCCTCCGGGATGCCGGACTCGGCGGCGTCGCGAAACCAGGAACGCGCCTTCACGTCGTTCTTCTCGAAACGACGCCCCTGCCGGAAGAGGATACCGATGTTGACCTTAGCCGCGCCACTTCCGAGGTTTGCGGCCCGTTGATAGGCCTGGAAGGCATCCTGGTTGGCCCCAAGACGATCGAAGCTGCGGCCGAGTTGAAAGTGCAGTCGGCGCAGGCGTGGCGCGTGGTCGATGGCGTCCCGGCACGCCGCGATAGCCTCGCTCGCGCGCAGGCTCTGGAAGGCGACCGCGTGCTGTAAGTCGGGGGCGTCCGGATCCCAAGGGGCGCTTGCCAATCGATCACATATCTGAATTGCCCCGCCGTCTCGAAGTTCTTCGAGGGCAGCGGCCGGACCGATGAGGCTCGTTGCTAGCATCGCACTAAACAAAAGCTGGGTGGTGCCAGACGGGTACGTGCGCGAGCGTTCAAGGGTAGCCAACGGTAGCACCATCGAACGAGGTCAGCACGGTTCAGCGAGGTCGCCCACAGGGCGAAAGATCTACAATCTCAAGTCATCGTCGGGAAGGGTGAGGCGGGGTTTCATCGGCGTTGGCTGGGGATGGCTTGGTCGGTGTCGCGGCCAGGCCACAGGTAGTGACCGGGCGGAGCAGGTAGAGCACGCGACGGGCGACGGGGGCACAGCTCTCGCGCCTGAGTTCGCCAGCACGGTGCCCGCAGTGGGCCAGGGCCGTGCGGTTTTGGGGCGGCACTGCCACTGCCGGTACCGCGCTGACCTGGCTCCTGGGCCTTAGCCTGGGCAGTTTCGTGCCTGATTGCAGCTCGCGGTGTCGCTGCCACTAATCCTTGATCTGATCCAGCTGGCCTCGGCCCGGCTGGCGGCGACGGGGAACGGCCCTGCCCCTGTGGTTGCCCTCGCGCCAGCGGAGCGCCGACCGTTCCCGCTGATGGCCGGCGTGCTGATATTCGGCGGCGCAGTGACCACTGTCGGCTATGTCGTCGAGGCGTTCACCAGCGGAAATCGTCCGCTGGAGATGAGAAGCGGGCGCAGGGTGCTTGATCCATAATTGCTGCTTGGCGCCACGCTCATTCGTAACAGCTTGGCGTCGCCGAAGTTCGGCTTTCAGGCGGCGAGCTTGCAAACCATGACCGAGACGGCGTTCGATAGTCCTGGGGTCGGCCGCGTAGGCGAGCCCAGGACTGGCAAGGTCCGCCGGCAGTGGTACGCGGGGGTAACCGTGGGCCGCGACGACTGCGTCCTCCAGCCGATCGAGCTCGACGAGCGCGGCTTCGTGCGCGGCGAGCGCATCGAGAAGATCACGCAGGGCGCGTTCGACAAAGGTGGGCTCATTGCCCGGTTCGATCTCGGCGCTCCAGGCGACTTCGCCGAGCAGTGTGGTCAGCGCACGGCGCGAGGGGGGTGGGACGAACGCGCTCATGTGGTGGCTTGGCGCGGAACGACGTCCGCCCCTACGTCGGCCGACCTGGCATCCGTCGGCGCTGCAGCAGAGACGGACGACTCGAATGAAGGCTGATTGAGAGCTGCAGGCAGCGACGCGGTGAGATAGTCCGCCGCCCGCGAGCCTTGCGCGGCGGCGTGGCTCAGGGCGCGTGGATCGGCGCGCAGCAGCGGCGCCCAGGATGCGCAGTAGGTGGCGTGGTCCGGGAGCGGCGTGCGCGAGAGCCCGAGGTCGGCCAGCACGAAGGCCGCGCCGAGCTCGGCCACCAGTTCCTCGGCGGCGTAGGCGCGGGCGCCGAACCGGCCGGTAAGGTCGCGGGCGAGGCGGTGCGGGGCACCAGTCCAGTGAACGAGTTCGTGGGCAAGCGTGCCGGCGTAGCCCGTGGGCGTGCGGAAGGCGGCGCGGGGCGGCAGGTGGATCATATCGGTGGTCGGGACGTAGCAGGCGCGGGTGCCGCCCTCGCGGATCACCGCGCCGGTGCTCGCAACGAAGGTATCGAAGGCCGGCAGTGGAGCCGGTAGAGATGGGTCGGTGCAGGCGCCGGCGGTGGAGAGGGCGGTATCTACCTGGGCGGCGTTGAAGACGTGCGCGGCGCGGGCGACGAAGGGAGCCCCGTTAGCTGGGTCGGCTTCGCCGGTCTCGGAGCGGTCGCTGCGCGGCAAGTCCTTGTAGAATAGCACCAGTGTGCCGCGCTCGGCTTTACGCACCTGCGCCCCGAGCGCGGACCACTGCAGGTAGGTCGCCCAGCGCGTCGGCGTAGCCATTGGTCTGCGCCGCGCACCACAGCGCCAGTAGGTTGATGCCGCGGTAACGCCGACTGGTGCGAGCGTTGCGCGGCAGCGGGTCGGCGCCTTGCCAGGGCGGCGTCCACGAAGCAGGGTCCGCGGTCTCAAGCTGTGCGAGGATGGCGGTGGCGACGCGAGCGTGTAGGTCGTGGGCAGACATGAAGAACGAGGCTCCGGGTGGCCGTTGCGTCAGCGGCTCGGTCGGTGTTTCCCGGAGCGGCGAGCGATGTTCACCGGAGCGATCGGTTCTAGAACACAACTTCGCAGGTCACTGATGGGGCGAGGCGGCAGGGTGTGCCACTGCGGCCCCGCCTGCTGCTGGGTGAGGGGCCGTGCTATGCTCTCTGCCTGTTTCTGGATCTTGGTGAGCGTTTGAGGGAGACCGGCTTGCTGGAGGCAAGGCTTTGCCGGGCGCTGGCAAAGCCTCGTACCGAACCAGGCAGGTGGATCTTGGAGCCACGCCATCGGTCGACCGGCGGATCGAAGTGCAACCTTGTAACAGGCAGGCCGGGGCTGTGCTGTCGGCCTTTACGCACCGCTTCCCGTCAGCTTGGACGGCCAGCGCCGACGGACCCGCTCGCTCGATCCGCTGGGCGTTTAGGTCGTCGTGGAGGTCTGGGGCGACCCGTTCCCTCCATCCTACGGTCCCGCGTACGCGGAGCCGCTTGTGGCCGATGCCCTTCGGCGTGCGACCCGGCGGTCCCCATCCCGCATGGCTAGCGGTGGAGGCTCGGGGCTCATAGGGAGCATGGCTCTTTCCCTAAGGCAGGAAGAAGCTCTGCTCTATATTGTACAGGCGGAGGATCGATTTTGTCCTCGTGTTCGGCGCATCCGAGCTGGCAAATAACTACCGTGAATGCGAACACGTGACCCCTTGCGGACATTCAAGCGTGCCGGCCCAGAGGTCTGCTCAGTAGGAGGAAGCGGACCTAGCAGCGGCGGCCACGACATCAGCAGGTATGGGCACATTGGCGACCGTACGGGTTCTTCGTGGGCGTGGTTGTAGCTGGGCTTAGCGCCCAGCGGGTCCCGTCCGAAGCAACCGCACTCAAACGTGCGGCCATCACTCTCGGCCCTATGATGCATGCAACCCCTGCAAGTACGCCGCGAGCCATTCCCCGCGACGTCGGGCCTCGTGGAGGATCGCAAATTCAAGGCAACCGTCACGCGGACGGACGGTTGACGACCATGTCATCGTACATCGGACGGGCACGGAGCCCGGCAACCCGTGCCGCCGCCAAAGGAAATCCCGTTGCACCAGCCTAGCCGGAGTGTCTCGGTTCGACCCGACTTGGGCGTGCTTCTGGCTGCCGTCGAGGCCTCGGGCGAGGCCATCATCATTACGTCGGCCGAACTAGACGAGCCGGGGCCCCGCATCGAGTACGCCAACCCCGCCTTCCTGCGCATGACCGGTTACGAGGCGCACGAGATCCTCGGTAGGTCGCCGCGCGTCCTTCAGGGACCCGACACGGATCGCGCCATCCTGGACAGCATGCGTGTCGCCTTCGTCGCCGGAGAGCCGTTCCGGGGAGAGGCGGTAAACTACCGCAAGGACGGCTCGACCTACGTGGTCGAGTGGTTGATCACGCCGGTGCATGAGGCCGACGGCAACGTCGCGCACTGGGTCTCCGCCCAGAGGGACGTCACCAAACGGCACGATTACGAGGAGCGGCAGACGCTGATGGTGCGCGAGCTTCACCACCGGGTGAAGAACACGCTCGCCACGGTGCAGGCCGTGGTGAACGCCACCGTGCGCTCGTCGCTGACCATCCCGGAGTTCACCCGCGCCCTGTCGGGGCGCATCACGTCGCTCGCCCGGACGCACGCACTGATCACCGAGGACCTTGCCCAGGTCGCCTCTTTCGACGGGCTGCTGCGGGCCGAGCTAGGGCCCTACGACGAGCGGGGTCGCCTTAGCCTGGAGGGACCGAGGGTGGTTCTGCCCTCCGAACTCGCCGTGCCGGTCGGCATGGCCTTGCACGAACTCACCACCAACGCCCTGCGCCACGGCTCGCTGGCCGACCCGGACGGGCGATTGCAGGTGACTTGGTGGATCGAGGACGGGCAACCGGGGCGCGCCCTACGCTGGGACTGGGCGGAGCACGACGGGCCGCCGGTGGGGCATCCGACGCGAGAAGGCTTCGGCCACCGCCTCCTCAACAAGGTCCTGGCTTCCCAGACAGGGGCCACGGTGGACGTCGCGTTCGCCCCCGATGGGCTGCGGGTCTCTGTCCGGATGCCGCTGCCCTCCTCCCGATGAGGGCTATGCCTCCCGGCCGGGCCGCAGCGCGACGACGTTGCCGGCTTCCGCGGCCGGGACCGCAGGGGCGCCGACCGCCTCGGCGACCTTGCGGGCGAGTTGCTCGCGCTTGAACGGCTTGCCGATGAGCTGCACCCCGTTGTCGAGCCGGCCGTGGTGCACGATGCTGTTCTCGGTGTAGCCCGACATGAAGAGCACCTTCACCTCCGGCCGCAGCGCCCGGACGCGCTCCGAAAGCTCGCGACCGCGCACGATGCCAGGCAGCACCACGTCGGTCAGCAGCAAGTCGATGGCCGCTGCGTTCGCGCCGAAAACCCGCAGTGCCTCCTCGCCGTCGCCGGCCTCAAGGACGCGGTAGCCGAGGTCGGAAAGGATCGCGCAGGCGATCTCGCGCACCGCCGGCTCGTCCTCGACCACCAGCACAGTCGCGGAGCCGCGCGGCAAATCGATTGGCGCGCTCGTGCGGGGATTGGCGGCGACCGTTCCCAGGGCGCGCGGCAGGTACAGCTTCACGGTCGTGCCTTCGCCGGGCTCCGAGTAGATCTTTACGTGCCCGCCCGACTGTTTGACGAAGCCGAACACCATGGCGAGGCCGAGCCCCGTGCCCTTGCCGTCGGGCTTGGTCGTGAAGAACGGCTCGAACACCCTCTTAACGATGTCGGGGGTCATGCCGTGGCCGGTGTCGGAAACCGCCACCATGGCGTAGTCGCCCGGCGCGACCTCTACGTGGTTCCTGGCATAGTCCTCGTCGAGGACCTTGTTGCCGAGCTCGATGGTGAGGCGCCCGCCGCCCGGCATGGCGTCGCGCGCGTTCAGGGCCAGGTTCAGGACCGCGCTCTCAAGCTGCGCCGGGTCTGCCATCGCCGGCCACAGGCCCGCGGTCTCAACGTAACGGACCTCGATGTGCTCCCCGAGGGTCCGCCGCAGCAGCGGGATGAGGTCCGGCATCGTCGCGGCGAGGTCGATGGCGGCCGGCGCGAGCGGCTGCTTTCGGGCGAAGGCGAGGAGCTGGCCGGTAAGCGTTGCCCCGCGCTGCGCCGCCCAGGCCGCGCGCTCGATCCGCTGCTGCATCCTGGCATCGCCGTCGAGCTTGGACCGGACGAATTCAAGGTTCCCGAGGATGACCTGCAACAGGTTGTTAAAGTCATGCGCGATGCCTCCGGTCAGTTGCCCGATGGCTTGCATCTTCTGGACCTCGCGCAGCACGCCCTCGGCCTGGGCGCGCTTAGTCATGTCCGAGACCGTGAGGACGAAACCGCCGTCCGGCATAGGCGTCCGACGGATTTCCAGGTGGTGGCCGTCGACGCGCTCCCGCTCGTAGGTGACGGCCTCGCCGGGATTCCGGCTACCGTACCGAACCTGGTCCTCGGTCTCCAGGGCTGGCCGGCCCGGCTCTCCCGTGTGCTCGACGAAGACGCCGTAGGCAGTGCCCGGACGAAGCATGGCCTTGGGCAGATCGAGCAGTACCTGGAAGCACTCGTTCCAGTTCGCGAGCTTGCGGTCGGGCCCGAACACGCCGACACCCTGGCTGAGGCTGTCGAGGGTGGTGCGCAGACGCATCGCCAGCGCCCGCTGCTCGGCCTCCGTCGCGTGGGAGCGTGACCATGCCTGGTTCAGGAGGCGCGCCGCCCAGAGCAGCGTCAGGATGGCGAGCACCGATCCGCCGATGACGAGCCAGCGTACCCACTTGGCCCGGGCATCGTTCTGGGCGAGGCGCTCGTCCAGCAACCGTTGCTCATCGGCGAGCATGCCCGCGACCGTCGTCTCGGCCTCCCGCATGTCGTGGCGGCCGGCGTCGGTGTTCACGATGCGCAGGGCCGTCTCGAACCCGCCGTCGCGGCGCGCCTGAACGGTCTGGGCGAGTTCCTCCAGCTTGTGCTGGAGGATGGGCGCGAGCCCCCGGATGCGCTCCTGCTGGGCGGCATTGTCGGCGGTGAGCTTCTGAAGCTCGCCCTGGAGCAGGCCGATGCGGTCGCGAGCCGCATGGTAGGGGCCGAGGTACTCGTCCCTGCCAGTCAGCAGGTAGCCGCGCTGGCCCCGCTCGGCATCCCGTAGAGCGATGGCGAGATCCTTCGTCGTGGCGAGCACCCGGTAGCTGTGCTGCGACCACTCGCGCGCTTCACGCGAGGCGTTCAATCGCTCCCATGTCACCGCCCCGACCAGCGCCAGGATGACGACGAGCACCCCGAACACAAGGAAGTTGGCGCGCGTGACGAGGTAGCGTGTCATGATGCTTAGGTCCGCGGGTGTCGGTGGCCGGTGGCTCGACAGCCGGGGCCATGTGGCCTCCCGCATTCGTGTCACGTCGCAGACCTTATCGCTCACCATTGCGAGATTGTTGAGGCCGCACGTCCCGAAAGGACGATGCCCCCTTCCTGGCATGCCCGTCAGCACCCTGGCTTCCCGCCCCTGACGACGGTCCGGGTAGGTCTATCATGGCGAGGTCACGACAACGGTTGCGCGCTATGGAAATCGTCCCTTGTTCCTGTCATGTGGAGGCGGGTACGCGGCATTCGGTGCGCCCATTGCCGCCCCGCTCCGCTGCAATCCCCCGCTGAACATGACGGCAATCGACACGATCACGACGGAGGCCGAGGCACCTGACCGCCTCGCCGTGCTGGACAGCTACGGCATCCTCGACACACCGCCCGAGCAGGGCTTCGACGACATCGTCCATCTTGCCCGCGAACTCTGCGACGCACCGGTGGCGCTCGTCAGCCTCGTGGCCGGCAAGCGGCAATGGTTCAAGGCGAGAGCCGGCTTCCCCCGTTGCGAGACCGACCTCGACGCCTCCGTCTGCGCGCATGCGCTCGTCGCGCCCGACCTGCTGGTGATCCCCGACTTGACGCGCGACCCCCGCACACTGGCGAACCCGCTAGTCACGGACGACCCGCACCTGCGCTTCTACGCGGGAGCGCCGTTGCGGTCGCCCGAGGGCGCGGTCCTCGGCAGCCTCTGCGTCATCGACCACAAGCCTCGTCCAGACGGCCTGACAGACCGGCAGGCCATGTCGCTGAGGGCTCTCGCCGGCCAAGTCATGGCGCAGCTTGAGCTACGGCGGCTGAACGAGGCGCAGCGCAAGGTGCTCAACCAGCGGGAGGTTCTGATCCGGACCCAGGCCACGGTCGCGGAAGCCAAGGGGGACCTCGACGTCATCCTCGATGCCTTGCTTGCCGGAGCGATGGAGGTCATGCCCCATGCTGAGGGCGCCGTCATCGAGACCCGGGACGGCGACGAACTCGTCTACCGGGCCGTGCGCGGCTCGCTCGCCGGGCACGCCGGGCTGCGCCTGCCAGTCTCGGGGTCGCTCTCCGGAAGTTGCGTCGCCGAGGGGCGCTCCGCCCTTGTTCGGGACGTGCTCGCCGATCCCCGGGTTAGGCGTGACCTCGTCGGGGCGCTCCGCCTGCGCTCTTGCGTCGTGGTGCCCGTCCGGCGGGCCGGGAGCGTGGTCGGCGTCCTGAAGCTTCAGTCAAGTCGCCTAGGGGCATTCACGGAAGCTGACCTCAGGCTCGCGCAGGTCTTCGCCGGCACCATCTTGGCCGGCCTCGCCGAAGCGGGCGAAGCTGAGGCGCTTCGTGAGGCATCGCGGACGGAGTACCGACGCAAGGCAGTCTTCGACAGCGCGCGCGACTACGCCATCGTCCTGATGGACCTCGAAGGCAAGGTTACCGATTGGAACTCTGGGGCGGCCGAGATCCTGGGCTGGCAGCCCGAGGAGATGTGCGGCCACCCGGCCGACGCCTTCTTCACGCCCGAGGACCGCGCGGCCGGCATCCCGGCCAGGGAAATGCAGGCGGCCCTTGAGAAGGGACGCGGCATCGACGAGCGCTGGCACCTGCGCCGCGACGGCGAGCGCTTCTGGGCCAACGGCGAGATGATGGTGCTGCGCGACGGGGACGGCGCCGCCATCGGCTTCGTGAAGATCCTGCGCGACAGAACAGAGCAGAAACAAGGGGTCGCCCGCCTGCAGGAGAGCCAGGAGCGCTACCGGCTTGCGGCCCGGGCCACGAACGACGCCGTCTGGGACTGGAACCTCGTTACCAACCATGTCCTTTGGAACGAGGCCCTGACCGAAGCCTACGGCCACGCGCCCGAGGCCGTCGAGCCGACCGGCGACTGGTGGATATCGCACATCCACCCCGACGACCGCGCCCGCATCGACGCCTCGATCCACGCCGTCATCGACGGCACAAGCTCCGCCTGGACAGGCGAATATCGCTTCCTGCGGGCGGACGGCTCCTACGCGGACGTGCTCGACCGCGGCTACGTGCTGCGCGGCGAGGACGGACGCGCCTGCCGCATGATCGGAGCCATGCTCGACCTAACAGAGCAGCGGCGTGCCGGGCGGGCCCTGCGGGCGAGCGAGACGTCGCTGCGGGCGGTGCTCGACACCGTGCCGGTTGGCATCCTGTTCGCCGAAGCGCCCTCAGGGCGCATTGTTGGCGGCAACAGGCGCATCGAGGAGCTGCTGCGTCATCCGATCCTGCCTTCCCCGGATTCCGAGAGCTACCGCGACTGGGTCGCTTTCCACGCGGACGGGCGGCAGGTCGAACCCTCCGAGTACCCCCTCACCCGCATCATCCGGGACGGCGTCGAGCATGCCAAGCTGGAATGTGAGTACCGGCGCGGCGACGGCACGCTGACCTGGGTTGAGATCGTCGGCGCGCCGATGCGGGACGAGACCGGCAGGCGCACGGGGGCGGTCGTCACGCTTGCCGACATCGCCGAACGGAAGCGCGCCGAAGCTCACCAGGACCTACTCAACCGCGAACTTTCGCACCGCATGAAGAACCTGCTGGCGATGGTTCAGGCTATCGCCACCTCGACGCTGCGCGGCGCAACCGACATCGATGCGGCGCGGGAGGTGCTCGGCAGCCGGTTGGTGGCACTCGGGAAGGCCCACGACGTGCTCCTCGGAGGTGCGGCGGAGAGCGCTTCCCTGACGGCGGTGGTCCGGCAGGGCGTCGGTGTCCATGAGGCGGCCGGGCGCCGGGTCGTCTTCGAGGGGCCCGATATCGAAATCGGCGGCAAGGCCGCGCTCTCCCTGGCCCTGGCCCTGCACGAACTCACCACGAACGCCGTGAAGTACGGAGCGCTCTCGGTCCCGGAGGGCGAGGTCGCGGTGACGGCCTCGCTCGTCCGGACGGAGACCGAGCCTTGCCTGCGCATCGCCTGGACGGAGCATGGGGGACCGCCGGTGCTGCGCCCATCGCGAAAAGGGTTCGGCTCACGGCTGATCGAGCGCGGGCTGACGGCCCAGGTTGGGGCCGAACTCGTCCTCGATTATCCGCCCGGTGGCGTGACTTGCGTCGTCGAGGCGCCGCTGGCGAATTTCCAGGCCGTCGACTAGCGCGCCTGCCAAGCCCGTCGCTCGACAGCCCGTCGGAGAATGCGCGAAAGGTCAGCCACGGAATAGGGCTTCCGTAGAAGCTCGAACCCGTGCGTCCCCTGTGCAGCCAGCACATCGCTGTAACCGGACGCCAGGACCAACGGGAGGTCGGGCCGGCGGCGTCTCAGTTCGCGTGCGAGGTCGACCCCGTTCATTCCGGGCATCACCACGTCGGAGAACACGACCTCGAAGCGGTACGGAATGCGCTCGAACTCGTTCAGGGCCTTCTCCGCGTCTGTCGCCCAGACGGTGCTGTAACCCAGCTCTTCCAAAGCCTGTGCTGCGAAAGCTCCCACCTCGTGATTGTCCTCGACCAGCAGGACACAGGTGCCGTGCCCCTCGGCCAAGTCTGCCGGCTCCTGCGCCTCCGCCTCGGGGAGGGCAGCGGCGGCGGCGCGCGGAAGGTAGAGGGTGAAGGTCGTGCCCTCGCCCAGGCGGCTCTCGGCGACGACCTCGCCGCCGGACTGCTTGGCGAAGCCGAACACTTGGCTCAGACCGAGGCCGGTGCCTTGGCCCACCCCCTTAGTGGTGAAGAACGGCTCGAAGATCCGCTCCAGGTCCCCCGGGGCGATGCCGCTGCCGGTGTCGGAAACCGACACCGCGACGAAGTCCCCGCGCTGGGCGGGATGCGCCCTCACCGCCGGGATCGCGTTCACCGGCGCCACCCGGATGGTCAAATGACCTTCGCCGTCCATCGCGTCGCGGGCATTGACCACCATGTTGACCAGGGCCGTGTCGAACTGGCTAGGGTCGGCGTCGACAAGGCAAGGGATCTCCCTCCCTCGACCATCCCGGAAGGGTTCGACCCGCGTCTCGACCTGGATGCGCGAACCCGTGAGTGTGCGCACCATGTCCGAGACCGAAGCGACCCCGCGCCCAACGTCGAATACCTCAGGCTGGAGCGCTTGGCGCCGTGCGAAGGCCAGAAGCTGTCCCGTCAGCTTGGCGGCACGGTCGACGGTATCCGAGATGGCGTCGACGTAGCGGGTCCGTCTTTCCTCGGCGAGGTTGGGCCGCTTCAACAGGTCGGTGGACGATTTGATCACCGTTAGCAGGTTGTTGAAGTCGTGCGCGACGCCGCCGGTGAGTTGGCCCACCGCCTCCAACTTCTGCGACTGGCGAAGCTGCTCCTCCAGAGCCTTTCGTTCGGTCACGTCCCGGCCAGCCGCGTAGAAGTGGTCGCCGCGCGGGATCGCGTACCAGGACAGCCACCGGAAGCCGCCATCACTCGTCCGCATGCGCACATCTAGGCCGTCGAGGACGACGCCGTTCAGGAGGTCGCCGAAGACCCCCTCCACCGCGGACCTGTCATCCGGGTAGATGAACTCATTGAAGTGAGCGCCGACGAGATCGTCCTCGGACCATCCAAGCGTCTCGGTCCACGCCGGGTTCACCGCCCGGTAGCGACCGTCGAAGCCGCAGACGAGGAACAGGTCGCGGCTCGTACGCCAAACCATGTCGCGTTCGTCGGCGCGATCTCGCGCGGTGGTTTCCAGGGTCCGCTCGGCCTCGCGCCGCTCGGTGATGTCGTTGAACAGGACAGCGACCCGCCGCCGGGCCGGCTCGCCGACGCGCAGGGCATGGACGTCGAACCAGCGGCCAATCGAGACGGCGCCGCTCTCGAAGCGCGTGGCCTGCCCCGTGATGGCGACCTCGCCGTAGGCGTCCAGCCAGGACTGCTCCAAGTCGGGCACGACTTCGCTGACCCAGCTTCCGGCTACGTCCCTGAGCCCAGTATGTCGCTCGAAGGCAGGGTTCACTTCGACGAAGCGGTAGTCGGCGGCGCGTCCGACCTCGTCGAAGCGTACCTCGACGATACAGAACCCGGCGTCCACGGCCTCGAACAGGGTCCGGTAGCGCGTCTCGCTCTCGGCGAGCCGGTCTTCCTCGGTGCGGAAGCGGGTGACGTCGAGTTGGCTCGCGAAGAAGTAGCGCAGGCGTCCGTCCGGGTCGAACACTGGGCTGACGTAGAGCTCGTTCCGGAACGGCGTGCCGTCACGGTGATAGTTCAGGATCTCCACGACGACGTCACGGCGCGCCGTGATGGCGTCGCGGACCTTGGCGACGTCAGCCGGGTCCGTGCCGCGCCCCTGGAGGAAGCGGCAGTTCCGGCCGATCAGCTCGTCGGCGCCGTAGCCACAGAGTTCCTGGAACGCGCGGTTGGCGAAGACGATGGGGTTGTCGGGCAGGTTCGGGTCAGTGACGATCTGCGGCATGCGGGTCTTCTCCGCCGCCGTGAACAGCAGGTCGGTTCCGGCGGCCGAGGTGCGCTCGTTACCGCTCGGCGCATGGACGTGCCCCTCGTTCCTCCGCCGAAGCCGGTCTATCTCGGCTTCCGCCTCTCGGAGCCGCCGCCGCAACTCCTCCGTTTCGGTCTCCATTTAACCTACATCCCGGCCGGTCGCCCCAAGCCTGGCCGCCAGTTTCATAACAGGGCCATCCCCACTTCGGCTCCCATCAACGGACGGCAATCGGGACGGCCGAATGTCACGTCCGACTTCTGACAAAGTGACCGGACGGCCATGCGGTCGACGAACGCGCTCCCGATACCTCACGTCGCCGTTACCTGCCGTGCCTCGATCAGTGAACGAATGCGCGCGGCCATGGTCTCGACGGGGAAGGGCTTGGTCAGCACCGCCATCCCCGGCGCCAGGTGGCCGTTGCCGACCGCGGCGTTCTCCGCGTAGCCGGTGATGAACAGCACCTTCAGGTCCGGCCGATGGACCCGCCCCGCATCGGCCATCTGCCGGCCATTCATGCCGCCCGGCAGGCCGACGTCGGTGACAAGCAGATCGATGCGCACGTCCGACTGCAAGATCCTGAGGCCCGCGGCGCTGTCGCCGGCCTCGATGGCCGTGTAGCCGAGGTCGTCGAGGATGTCTGTGACCAGCATCCGCACCGTCGGCTCGTCGTCCACCACCAGCACGGTCTCATCCTGTTCCAACCGGGGAAGTCGGATTGGTAGTTCGGCGCCGTCTTCCTCGACGAGATCGCCGTAGTGGCGCGGTAGGTAGATGCACACCGTCGTGCCCATGCCTACCTCCGAGTAGATCCGGACCTGCCCTCCGGACTGCTGCACGAACCCGTAGATCATGGAGAGCCCGAGGCCCGTACCCTGGCCGATGGGCTTCGTCGTGAAGAACGGCTCGAACACGCGGGACACCACCTCCGGCGCCATGCCGGAGCCGGTGTCGGTCACGCTTAGGCACAGGTGCTGGCCCTCTGGCATGTCGTGTCGGCGCGCCGCGTGCTCGTCGAGCCACTTGTTGGCCGTCTCGATGGTGATGCCGCCGCCTTCCGGCATGGCATCGCGTGCGTTGATGCAAAGGTTGAGCAACGCATTCTCAAGCTGGTGCGGGTCGACCAAGGTGGGCCAAGCGCCCGAGACGCCGATGAACTCGAAGGCGACGGCCGGGCCGATGGTGCGCTGGATGAGATCGTGCATGCCGGAAACGAGCCGGTTCACGTCGGTTGGCTTCGGGTCGAGGGTCTGGCGCCGCGAGAAGGCGAGCAGCCGATGCGTCAAGGCGGCGGCGCGCTTCGCCGCGCCCTGGGCGGCGGCCATGTAGCGCTCGACGTCGTTGACGCGCCCTTGCTGCATCCGGGTCTGCATCAGCTCCAGCGAGCCGGAGATACCCGCCAGCAGGTTGTTGAAGTCGTGCGCAAGCCCGCCTGTGAGCTGACCCACGGCTTCCATCTTCTGGGACTGGCGCAACGCCTCCTCGGCCCGCATGAGCTCGGCGGTTCGCTCCTCGACGCGGCTCTCCAGCGACGTGTTCAGGCGGCGCATCGCCTCCTCCATGGACTTGCGCTCTGTGATGTCGCTGAAGAAGATTGCGACCCTGTGAGCGGCCGGGTCGCCGACGCGCAGCGCGCGCACGTCGAACCAGCGACCGAAGACCTCGGCGTGGTTCTCGAAATGGGCCGGCTCGCCCGTGAGGGCGACGCGCCCATAGGTATCGAACCAGTGACGCTCCAGGTTCGGCGCGAACTCGCTGACCCAGAGGCCCGCAACCTTGGCGCCGGTCTGCCGCTCGAAGGCTGGATTCGCCTCGGCGATGCGGTAATCCACCGCCCGGCCTTCCTTGAACTTCATCTCGACGATGCAGAAGCCGACGTCGATGGTCTCGAACAAAGTGCGGTAGCGTTCCTCGCTCTCAGCTAGGGCGCGTTGCGAGCGGACCTGCTCGCTGACGTCGTAGCCACCGACGAAGATCCCCGAGACCGCACCCGCGTGATCGCGGACGGGATGGTAGAGCAGGTCGATGAAGCGCCCCTCTCCCTCGCCAGCCAAGCGAATCGGCAAGGAGCGGGCCGCGTAGGGCGCGCCCGTGGCGTAGACTTGGTCCAAGAGTTCGTAGAAGCCTTGGCCTGCCAGTTCCGGGAACACTTCGCGGACCGTGCGGCCCAGGAAGGTGCGCGGACCGGAGATCGCGAGATAGGCGTCGTTGACGTACTCGTAGACGTGGTCGGGGCCCGTCAGCAGGCAGACGAAGCCGGGCATCTGCTGCAACATGTGCTGCTGGCGCTCGCGCTCGGCGCGCAGCACGAGGTTGTCGGCGTAGACGCTCCGAGCCCGCTCGAAGATCCCGGTCTGCGCCGGGATCAAGGCGGGGACGGTCGCGTCCCCGACGCGCTGGACTACCTCGCGCAGGCGCTCCAGCTCGGTCACGTCGATGGGGTGCTGCAGGACCTGATGCACCTCGCCGTCGGCGCCCAGGACCGGGACGTGCGTGATGCTCCAGTAGCGCTTCTCCATGCCGCCTCCCTCGGAGGCCGGCCGGGGCACGTCGAAGCGCAGGAGCGCCATGGTGTCGGGGCGCTTGGTCCGGATCACCGTTTCAAACGATGCGATGGCGAGCCGTAGGGTTTCCGGGTCCGTGGGGAACGCGTCCCAGGCCCACCGGCCGACGATGTCCGACAGGTCGCGCTTGACGCTCGCCAGGTAGGCCATGTTCGCCCCGACGATGTGCAGGCGGCGGTCGAGGACGAGGTAGGCGTTCGGCGATGCCTCGAACAGGCCGGGATGGTCGAGGGTCGTGATGTCCACGCTCAAAGGCATCCCTGTCCTGGGTACGGGCGGCCGAAGATCGGCGGCAGGTCACTCAACGTCCGGTCCGGCACTGCGTTCTGTCTTATCGGTAGCATGAGGCCGGCGCTCATCGACCGGACCGGATGGCACGTGCGAGGCAAGCCGGCCTCGTTCACGCATCGTACCGGTGGCCGCCCCACCCGTCCCGAACGGCCAAGCCATTCACACGATTTTGTATTCACTCGCTGGACCGAGGGGAGGATGTATCCAGGGACAATCAGGGAACATCGTGTTTGGCGACGTTCGATTGTGGGATATGGATCGAAGCACGTCGCTCGGTCGGGCCTCGGTCATCCCATGTCGCGACGGGCCCGCGGGACCGGGCCAGGAGAAGCGTCATCGAACGGTCAGCGGTCATGGTCCCGCCGCCTGCCACGCCCGACGTCCTCGACGTCGGGCGCCTCGCCGCGCTCGACGCCTACGACATCCTCGACACCGCGTCGGAGAAGGGCTTCGACGACGTCGTCCTGCTCGCCCGCAACATCTGCCAGACACCGGTCGCCCTCGTCAGCCTCGTGGCCGGCAACCGGCAGTGGTTCAAGGCGCGAGTCGGGTTCCCCCCATGCGAGACCGACCTGAACTCCTCGGTTTGCGCGCACGCCCTGGCCGAGCCCGACCTGCTCGTCATCCCCGACCTCGCCAAGGACCCGCGCACCCGAGAAAACCCGCTCGTCACCGACGAACCTCGCATCCGCTTCTACGCCGGCGCCCCCCTGCGCACGCCGGACGGCAAGGTGCTGGGCAGCCTCTGCGTGATCGACGGGGAGCCGAGGCCCGGCGGCCTGACCTGTATCCAGGCCGAATCCCTGCGCGCGCTCGCAGGCCAGGTCATGGCGCAGATGGAGCTCCGCCGGGCGCTGGCCGAGCAACGCCGCGCCGTCGAACAGCGTGAGGGCCTGATCCGCCTCCAGGCCGAAGTCTCGGGCGCACGGGGCGACCTCGGCCTGATCCTCAACGCGCTGGTGCAAGGCGCACGGGAAGCCGTCCCGCATGCCGAGGGCGCCGTCATCGAGATGCGCGAGGGCAAGGAACTCGTCTATGCCGCGACGAGGGGCAGCCTCGTTCGGCACGCCGGCCTGAGGGTGCCCCTGCAGGGCAGCCTGGCCGGCGCCTGCCTGCTCGCGGACGAGCCTTTCCTGGTCCCGGACGTCCTCGCCGACCCCCGGGTCAAGCGCGACCTCGTGGAGGGTCTGGGCCTACGCTCCTGCGTGCTGGTCCCGGTGCGGCGTGGCGGGAGGCCGGTCGGCGTCCTCAAGCTGCAATCGAACGTGCCGGACGCGTTCACGCAGGCCGACGTCCGATTGGCGCAGATCTTCGCCGTCACGGTCTCGGCCGGCCTCGCCGAGGCCGGCGAGGCGACCGCCCGGCGCGAGGCCGCCCGCAGCGAGCATCGGCGCAAGGCGGTGTTCGACAGCGCCCGCGACTTCGCTATCGTCCTGCTCGACCTCGACGGCAACGTCACCGACTGGAACGAGGGCGCATCCGCCATCCTGGGCTGGCGAGCGGAGGAGGTGCGCGGCAGGCCCGCCGATGCCTTCTTCACGCCCGAGGACCGAGCGGCAGGCATCCCGAGCATGGAGATGCACAGCGCCCTGACCGAAGGGCGCGGCATCGACGAGCGCTGGCACGTCAAGCGGGACGGCAGCCGTTTCTGGGCGAGCGGCGAGATGATGGCCCTGCGGGACGACGACGGGACCGCCATCGGCTTCATGAAGATCTTGCGCGACCGCACCGAACAGCGCCTGGGCTTCGAGCGACTGAAAGAGGCCGAAGACCAGCTCCGGCGTGCCCAGGAGGCGGGCGGCGTCGGACTGTTCGTGGTCGATGCCGACGCGGTCCTACACCCGACCCCGGAGTTCTGCCGTCTCTACGGCCTGCCTGAGCGCGATGCCTACCCTTCCACCGCCTTCGAGCGGTTGGTCATCCCCGAGGACGCCCAACTCGTCTCGACCGCCGAGACCCGCGCCAGCGGGAAGGCACCGCGCGACGTGGAGTACCGCATTCGGCGGCCCGACACCGGCGAGGTCCGCTGGATCGCGCGCCGAGGCGACCTCGAACATGACGAGCATGGCCGTCCCGTCCGCTTCGCCGGCGTGTCGCGCGACATCACCGAGCAGGTGGTCGCGCGCGAGGCGCTGGCCGAGAGCGAGCGTTACTGGCGCAGCCTGTTCGAGCAGCTGCGCGAGGGCTTCATCCTCGGGCGGGTCGTCCGCGACGCCGCCGGGCGCGTGACGGACTGGCGCTACGAGGAGGTCAACCGGGCCTGGGGCGAGCTGGTCGGGGTGCCGAGCGAGCAGGCCGCCGGCCGTACGATCCGCGAGGTCCTGCCGGGCATCGAGGACGCTTGGGTACAGGAGTTCGCGCTGGTGGTCGCGACCGGCCGCTCCGTCACCTTCACCCGCCAGGTCGGCACCCTGGACCGCTGGTACGAGGGCCGGGCGCACAAGCTCAGTGACGAGACCTTCGTGGTGCTGTTCCTGGAGGTGACCGACCGCGTCCTGGCCGAGCGGGCCCGCGAGGCCGAGGAGCGGCGCAAGTCCGCTCTGCTGGAACTCGGCGACGGGCTGCGGGACCTCGGGCTCGTCCCCGACATGACGCTGATGGCCGCCGGCATCGTCGGCCGGACGCTGAATGCCGTGCGCGCCGGTTTCGGCAGGCTCGACGCCATGGCCGAGTACGTCCTCCTGGAGCCGGACTGGACCGCCGGGGGACTGCGCAGCGTCGCTGGCCGGCACCGCTTCGAGGATTACGGCGACCTGCTCCCGGAACTCCTGCGCGGCGAGCCGGTGGTCGTCAGGGACGCGAGACAGGACCCACGCACCGTTGCAAACCATGGGGCACTCCGGGCCATCGACGTCGCCAGCCTGATTAACATGCCGGTGCGGGAGCGCGGCCGCACCGTGGCCCTGTTCTTCGTCCATGACCGCGTTCCCCGGGATTGGACCGCCGAGGACTTGGCTTTCCTCCGTGCCGTGGCCGACCGGGTCGAGGCGGCGGTGGCGCGGGTGCGTGCCGAGGAACAGCAGCAACTCCTCAACCACGAGCTATCGCACCGCATGAAGAACACTCTGGCCATGGTGCAGGCCATCGCCACGCAGACGCTCCGTGGCGCCACCGACGTCGAGGCCGCCAAGGAGGTCCTAGCCGGACGCCTCGTGGCGCTGGGCAAGGCGCACGACATCCTGATGACCGGCGAAGGCGCGATCCAGGGCGCCGACATCCATGGGGTCATCCGGAGCGCGCTGAGCATGCACGAGGAGCCGGAGAGCCAACGATTCGACATCGCCGGCCCGCTCGTTCCGTGCGGTTCGCGCTCGGCGTTGTCGCTGGCCCTGATGGTGCACGAGCTCGCCACCAACGCCGCCAAGTACGGTGCGCTGAGCGCCCCGGACGGGCGGGTGTCGTTGAGCTGGGACGTCGAGGGGGTCGGCGAGGCCGCGACGGTCCGGCTGACGTGGACGGAACAGGGCGGGCCGCCGGTCGCGATGCCCGGGCGCAGCGGTTTCGGTTCGCGCCTGATCGAGCGCGTGGCTGCCAGCACGGTCGGCGGCGAGGTCGAACTGCGTTACCAGCCGGAGGGGGTGTGCTGCACCCTGGTAGCGCCGCTGGCCGGGTTCGTAGCGGAGGAGTGACGTCCCTCCGGCCTCCGGGCCTGGCACCGTCCTTCATCTGGAACGCGGCTTGTATTGCCGACGAGGCGCCCAGGGTTCGATATGGCTACTGGAAGGCATGGCCTCAGTGCGCGCGATCCCGCGCCACACCTCGCCTCCGAGTTCGTCGGCGACTTCTGACGCGATTTGCGCGGCCTCATCCGTTAGCGCTTCCAGAACAAAGGCACAGTTGCGGAGGGAGCCCAGCAGCTCCAGCATCGCCGCGCATGCTTCCAGATCTTCGCTCATGGCGCCCACTCCTCCACCGGCTGCATTTGCGCGGCGGGACTGCGCATTGGTTGATCGAGGCGAGGCGTCATACTCGCCGCCAATCACGGTGTTGACGACTACACCGTGGTTACCAGCCGCTGCTCGATCCAGCCCTGCGCGTGGTCAAGGTCGGCGAAGATGGGCGCGGCTGGATGATCGACGGGGCCAAAGCCAGCCTCCAGAAACCACATCCCGGCGGTCTCCCCGTGACCATCCGAGAGCCGAACCAGAACCGCCACCAGGAAGTCGTCTGAAAAGACGAGGTGGCTGTCGGTGTCTGTGCTACCCGTCGCAACTTGAACGGGCTGCAGGCGTAGGCTCATCAGGCCGCTTGCTGTTCCAGGTGCAAGTACGTCGGGTCAAACTCCGCGATCCCTCGAAGTTCATTCCAAGCCTCGATGATTAGCGTGTGATCCTTCAGCGTGATCAGGCCCCGGCCACGCATCTCCTTCAGCACGCGGCTGATGTGTACGCACGTGAGACCCAGCGCATCGGCGAGATCGATCTGCGTCATTGGCAACGGAAAGCGGTAGTGTTCGGCCAGCCCAACCGCTTGCAGCTTTAGGTACAACTCGCAGAAGAGGTGCGCCATGTGCTCGAAGGACGAGCGCCGGCCCATACCGATCATCCACGCTCGGAAGGTGCCCGCGTCAACTAACGTGTCGCGCCAGAAAAGAGCGCCTATGCTGGGATGGCGCAGCGTCAGGTCGCGCAAGCTCTCGTGCGGGATGAAGGCTACGCTGGCCTTTGTCATGGTGGCGAGGCCGTGATCCATGGTGGGGATGTGCAGACTCTGCAAATCCGGGATGTCGCCGGGAACATGGAACGAGAAGATCTGCCGCCTGCCGTCGCCAAGCAGCTTGTAGCGGCAAACCCAGCCGTCGAAGATCAGGCAGCAGTACGAGGGCTTGTTGCCATCGCGCATGATGTCCTGCCGGGCAGCGAGGTTGTAGGTTCTCACCGGCAGGTTCTCGATAGCGTGACGCTGCTCGTCCGTAAGGGCGGCGATGCTCTCCAGCTTGCGGATGAGCATGGCCGTGGCATCCAGATTGAGGGCCAGAGTCATGTAGCGTCGCCTTTCATGGCAGGCGGAAGCGCTCGGCTCTCCCAGCCATCAGCGCCTGTGTCGGACCCGCTGATGATGAGTGCCACCATAAGGCGATGCGTTCGGATGACGACAGCTTAAGATGGGATTTCATGCGGTTAGTAAAATTGTAGCCCGGAGCCGACCGCCGCCTCAGTCAGGCGGCGCACATCTCTGGGCGAGAGATGCGGCGACACCACGAAAGTGAGACATGTGGAATGGAGCACAGTTGACGCGCCACTAACCAGCTACTGCCACCCTGGACCGGAGCCGCGTTGCGTATTGGCTCTCCGTCGTGTGGACACGGCATGTCATGCCCCGCCAGCCCGTGAGTAGATCGGGCGGCGGGGCTGCTCATTGATTGTTAACCATGCCGCCCCCATCTCAGGGACATGCCGATCGCGATCCTGTCGCTCGATCGGACGCGGCCACGATGCCGGGATTGGGGTGACGCCGGATGTACGCGCACCTTCGTTCCGGCTCCCGTGGCCGTTCTCTTTTCAGCGTCTGCCAGCCTCTCGTGAGACGGAGAAGGGCGCACATTCTCGGCCGCACCCCTTTTTGATGCGTGACCCAACGATTGGCGTGCTAACGATGCGCGGGTAATTCTCTCACCCAGCCGAACAGCACCGGAAGCCGTGCCTTGAGCGACTCTGCAAACAGCGATTTCGTCGGCCTCGACAGGCAGCTCTGCTTTGCCATCTACTCGGCGGGGCTCGCCTTCACCGCTGCCTACAAGCCGATCCTCGACCCGCACGGCCTCACCTACCCGCAGTTTCTCGTGCTCCTAGCGCTTTGGGAGAAGGACGGCGTTCCACTCAAGGACATCAGCGAGCGGCTCGGCCTCGATCCAGGCTCCGTCACGCCGCTGCTGAAGAAGCTAGAGGGGATGGGCCTGCTACGACGCGGACGCGATCCTAAGAACGAGCGCCAGCTCTTCGTCGAACTGACGGATCAGGGGCAGGCACTGCGCCCATTGGTTGGGGAGGCGCGTTGCGCGTTTCTGTCCGTGCTGGACGGCGAGGCGTCGATCCTGAAGGCGCGCGATGAGGTCGCGCGCATCACCCGCCTCCTACAGGCCCGCCTGACGTAGGACGGTCTAGGCGGACACTACCAGGACAGGTACTTCTGTACGACCGAGGTGGTCGCGGTCTTCGTCGCTGTCATAGTGGACGTGCTCGGCGCCGTTGCTGTGCTCGTCGGAGCCGTCGTGGTCGTCGTCTTGGTGGCGGTGGGCGAGAGCAGGCTGGTCGTGACCGACGACAGAGCCGAGATCGTCCCGCTGATGGTGGAGGACACGGCCGCAGTGGTTCCTTGAACCAGGGTGGTGAGCTGGTTGCTTGAGGACGTCGAGGCTCCGGTCTGCGTCGTGTTGGTCGAGGAACCCGTGGCCGTCTGGGGAACCGTACTCGTGCTGCCCGTGGAGGGCGACGGAGCAGTCGTCGGTGCGGGAGCCGCAGCCGGCGTGCTGGTCGTTGTCGTCGTGGGATTGGTGCTCTGCGGCACGGCCTGGGGTGCCGTCGCCTGCTGAGTGGTGCTTGGGCTGCTCGAAGTGGTCGAGGAAGCGGCGAGCGAGTTCGTCGAGGGTGCCGGGGTCGTGCTGGTCGAAGGAGCATTAGCGGGGCTTGTCGGGGCAGCCGCGGGTGCCGGCGCTGGTGCCGACTGTTGAGGCGCCTCCTGGGAGGCCGATGGGGCCGGGCTAGCAGGTGCCGCGCTGGTGCTCGGCGAGGGAGTTGCCGGGGCCGCAGACGGGGCAACGCTCGCTGCCGGTGTGATGGCGCTGGGCTGCTCGACTTTCGCCGGAGCTGTGATCGTCTGGTTGGCGGTCATCCCAGCTTGAGCAACGGCTTGGACCTGCGCAGCCTGCGGAGCTTTGCTGGCGGTGCTCTGGGAAGCGTTCGTGAGAAGAGCGGCGACAGCGGCACTGGCGCTCTGCTTCATCGCCTGGCTCGGGACAACCTTAGCCTGTTCCGCTGCCGCTGCCTTGGAAGACGGGCCGGACACTTTCGAGAAACTGCTACTAGCGGCATTCTGCGCAGACTTGGCCGCCGAGTGGCCAGCAATGGGAGCCAATTCAAGGGGCTTACCGAGCACATGCAGACCGATCTGTCTTCCTGACAGGCGGTCTGAACTCTTGCCGTGCCCATTCGAGCCGGCGTTTCCGGCCAGATTAAGACCGAAGGCATTGTTGGATTGGCTAGAGATCTGCATTGTTGCCCCCTTGTTATGGGGCAAACATGGATCAGTGGTTGTTCTGAGACCTGATTTCGATCCGTAAAATTTTAGTGGTTCCCGCGCTCACGAAGTTTTTTCACGCTTCAGTTGTGCCATGATTAGCGGTCTATGAATGAGAGCCCTTAAAATTCTGGTACTCAGAATTGGGATCCAAATCGATGTTCGGAGGCTTCTGATCAAGCTCGCGATGGTCGCATAGCGATCTCTGATGCCGTGCATCCCAAGACAGCGGCGGGTCGTCAGCAGCCATCCTCGACAGCCGAAGGCTACTGACGACCGCATTGAAGTCGCCTTCGTTGATCAGGGCTATATCGGCGAGAAATTGATCAAGGTTGCGGGTT
This sequence comes from Methylorubrum sp. GM97, assembly GCF_024347855.1. NCBI lineage: Bacteria > Pseudomonadati > Pseudomonadota > Alphaproteobacteria > Hyphomicrobiales > Methylobacteriaceae > Methylorubrum > Methylorubrum sp. GM97. Next base: position 4,722,558 of record NZ_AP025942.1, on the reverse strand, counting down.
AGTTCGGAAATCAACTGGAAGTTTTGAGGTTGTCCGAGGCTGAGCGCGGCTTCATGCTGCTACCCAGGCGCTGGGTGGTTGTTTGATCGCGTTGCAGGCGTCAAGTCGGGCGAGAGCGGTCACCGCCGGATCGTGGTTGTTTCCGCGGTCGGTCCATCTGACCGCCGCACCATGCGTCTCGAAGCGGGGCTCACTAAGTCGAGCGCGCGGTCCAATTCGACACCGGCCGCAAGACCCAACCCGGGCTGACCCTGCTCGCGTCCCGGCGGGGACGCCTCTGCCCGCCTTACACCGGCGGGTCTCGATGAACGGCCCGCGTGCGCGCTGGCTGCCCGTACCTCATGCGGTGGCGACCGGCCACGGCTGGAATGGCGTCCCTGCCTGCCACATCGCGTGCAGCACTACGGCGAGCTTGCGCGCCACCGCGACGGCGGCATGCTTGAACCCCAGGCGCTCGACCAGAGCACGCCCCCAGGTCTTGAGGGCCGAGTCCCCTCGTACGCGTACCAGCAGACTGGCTGCAGCCTCGAACAAGTAGGTTCTCATCAGGCGGTCGCCGCGTCGTGAGATCCCGCCTATGCGATCGACTTCGCCGGACTGATGACGTGCTGGTGTCAGCCCGAGATTGGCGCCGACGGACCGCGAGTGGCGGAAGTGCTCGGGTGCCTCGATGGCGGCTGCGAAGCTCGTGGCGACGATGACTCCGACGCCCGGACAGGTCATCAGCAGACCACAAGTGGCATCCCCTTTGGCCAGGGCGATGGGCCGTCGATCCAGGACACCGATCTGGCCACGCACGGCCCGCCACGCGGCCAGAAGCGGTTCGACGATGGCGGCGATGGTCGGACGAGCCTCGATGAGTTCGGTCACTCGGTTCTCGAAGGCGCGCCCCGCTCCCTTGCCGGCCATCAGGCCGAACGTCTTGAGCGTGCTGCGGATCTGGTTGGACAGATCGATCGCCACGCCCATGCGCTGAGCGCGCGCGCCGACGAGGTGGCAGACGGCATGGGCGGCGTAACTTTTGACCCGCGCCTCGCGGTACCAGCCCATGCGCACGAGTTGCGCCAGTGTCTCGGCGTCGCGCGCATCGGTCTTGTTCCGCTGCAAGGCCGTGGCGGCTCTTGCATGCCGCGCGTCCAGGCAGACGATGGGAAGGCCGAGCGCCTTGCAGGTCTGGTAGAGCCAAGGCGTGAGCGGTCCCGTCTCCAGGCCGACCCGCACGAGGTCGGGTGCGTAGCGGCGCAATGTGGTCGTCAACACATCAGGATCGCTCGCGCGCTTACCCCGCCAGATTACGGCACCGGTCTCATCAATGACGTGGATGGTGGTCTCTGCGTTCGAGACGTCGAGGGCGCCATACTGGGGCATGGCAGCGCTCCGGCGTAGGTTGAGGACGCGGCCATCAGACCGCATCGCGCACCGGTTGGCAGCCTTCCGACTCAGTCCCGCTCCGGGTCGCGATCAGCGCATGTCGAGCGCTCCTCCGCCTGAGTCAGCTGCTCCCGCCGGCCCATCAAAGACTGCGAGCGTTACGCCAGCACCCAGCCCGAGCTGCACCTCGTCACTTTCATCCGTCCGATGCTTAAGAAGGCGGATCTGCTCAAGACAGGCACATATCGATATCTTGAACGAAATTTATTAATTTGATTTTCAATTCATCAAATTCCGAACCCTCGCAATCAATCATGAAGATAGCTGTATAAATAAATCGTCAGAGCCTATTGAGCAGATAGACAATCATTGTCTCAGAGGTAGGTGGCCTTTCGCCGCCTCCTGAAAATTTCAGAGTCTTGGCTCGACAGCGCAGAAATTAGCAATTGTATCGTTGCAATCTTGCACGTCATCGGAAATTTGTAGCGTTATGCCTCTTCAACTTCTGATGTTAAACCGTTGTTAAGAATGCGCGGCTTGAATTGGGACGCTAACGGTTTTTAGAGCCAGGCAATGATAAGCTTTCGTTTGCGAGCCCAAAATCGAAAAGCGTCGAAGTCTCTATCGATGCCCGCCCCTAAGCACCGCTTATTGCTTTCAATCCTATCATCATCGAGCCTATCAGCTTTATTTTGTGCAAGCGATGCTCAGGCGCAGTCGGCCAATCTCGTCAATGTCTGCGCTGGACTTGGCGTTCAGTTGCCTCATCTTGCCGGGCCGACGCCGGTCACATCATCGTTTCCTCTGGTGGGCGGATTAACATCAACGCTCACGGGCTTGGTTGGCGACATCAACCAAGGAATCATCACGCCTCTCTCAGACATCACCTTGCGCGTGGGTGTTCTCGACGCAAACGGTCATCTCGTCAGTGTGAACAGCCCGGGCAACTGCAATCTTAGCGCCTCAAGTCTGACCCTCGATGCGGGCAAGGGCTTGTCGATCGGAGGAGGTCACATCACCGGCCTTGGCAGCGTCACCGAAACGGCCGCGAGCGCGGGCGATATCTCGTCCATTGCCCTCGGCAATGGTGCCGTCACCGCGGTGGGCAAAGTCAACGCGCTCTCGCTGGGGTCGAGCGCGAGTGCGGCGGCCAATCAGGCGCTCGCCCTCGGTCTACGCAGCAGCGTCGTCGCCGACGATGGCATCGCGCTCGGCGCGAGAAGTACGGCCAGCGCGTCCAGTGCCGTTGCCCTCGGAAGCGGATCAGTCGCCACGCGGTCGGGGCTTGCCGGCGCCATAGAGAGCTTCAGCGGAGCGGGCGTCGCCTCGACCCATGGCGCGGTGTCGGTCGGCGATGCAGGCGCCGAGCGGCAAATCGTTAACGTGGCCGGCGGAACTAGGCCTACCGATGCCGTCAACCTTCGTCAGCTCGCGGCCGCTGGAAACAACCTCGCTAGCGGGCTCGGAGGCGGCGCCAGGTTTGATGCCACCACCGGCCTGTTTACGGCCCCAAGCTTCACCGTTCAGGGCAGCACCTTTAGGGACGTCGGCGGGGCTCTCGGTGCACTCGATCTTCGACTCACGAGCAACACGACGGCGCTTACATCCACGGCTGCCGGCCTTCAGACCCTGCAAGATCACGTCGCGAGCCTGCCCCACCTTGTCCAGCAGGATGCCGTCTCTCGCACGCTGACGATCGGGAAGGGGACGGACGGCGCCGTGATGAGCATCGCCGGATCTGCCGGTGACCGTCGGTTGAGCGGCGTGCGTGCCGCGGTGGACAGCAATGACGCGGTCAATCTCGGTCAGCTGCGCGGCTCCAGTCAGTATCTCGCAGCCTCATTGGGTGGCGGTGCCGGTTTCGATGCCGTTACGGGCGCCTATCAAGCGCCGAGCTACAGCGTCGGCGGCACCCCGTACGCGTCAGTCGGAGGTGCCCTCGGCGCTCTCGACACGCTTTCGGTGCAGTATGTGCCGGGCAGCAGCGGCGCGGCAACGAATGCGATCGATCTTAGCAAGGGCGGCACCCTCGGGGCCGTCGGCATCCGCGGCCTGTCACCGGGATTGATCGCGGGCGGCTCGACGGATGCCGTCAACGGCGCGCAGCTCTACAGCACCAATCAGCAGGTCGCGTCGAACACGACCAACCTCGCCACCCTGCAGACCCTCGTCGGCAGCGGCGCGCTCGGCCTTGTCGGCCAGGATCCGACCGGCCGGACCCTGACTGTGGGGGCGGCCACGGACGGGACACGCGTGAGCCTCGCCGGTACCCTCGGTGCTCGTCATCTCAGCGGTGTTGCATCGGGCTCCGTGAATGCGAGTTCGACCGAAGCCGTCAACGGATCGCAGCTCCACGCCGTGAATCAGACGGTTGCGGGCAACATCACCGCGATCGCGAATGTGCAGGGCCAGCTGACGACCACAGCCAGCGGCCTCACTGCTTCGCTGAGCAGCTTGCAGGGGCAGGTCGGCTCGACCGAGGCGTCGCTCACAAGCACGACGGGCGAACTCATGAGTTTGCGCTCCGCCGTTCAGAACGGAGCAATCGGTCTGGTCCAGCAGGACGCGATCAGCCGCGACCTCTCCGTCGGCAGCGCGACCGATGGAAGCTTGATCAGCCTTGCCGGCACCGCAGGTCCCCGACAGGTCACGGGGATTGCCGCTGGTAGGCTCTCTGCCGGGTCTGCCGATGCCGTCAACGGCGGCCAGCTTGCCGCGACGAACCAGATCGTCGCGAGCAACACCGCCGCCCTCACCGGCCTCCGCGGCCAAGTCGGTGCCCACGCCGATGAGATCGCCAGCACTACCGCGGGCCTGATCACGGTCCAGGGTCAGACGGCCGCGAACACGAGTGGCCTTGCCAGCACCGCGGGCAGTCTCGCCAGCCTGCAGACGGGTCTGGCCAACGGCACCATCGGTCTCGTCCAGCAGAGTGGGAGCGCTGCGCCCGTCACGATCGGTGGCGATACGGGCGGCAGCCTCGTCAGCCTCGCGAGCCGCAACGCAGATCGGCGGCTGACGGGCGTGGCAGCCGCGATCGGCGCCAACGACGCGGTCAATCTGGCCCAGCTCAACACCATCGTCGCGGGCATCGGCGGCGCCGGCTCGACGGCGATTGCCAGCAACAACCTCTCGGGCCGCGCCCTGCCGCTCGCGACCGGCAGCGATGGGCTCAGCCTTGGCTACGGCTCGCAAGTCATGGGCGCGCGCAGTGTCGCCCTCGGCGCCGGCTCGGTAGCCGATCAGGCCGACACGGTCTCCGTCGGAGCGGCTGGTGCGACGCGCCGCATCGTCAACGTGGGTGACGCGGCGCTCTCGGCCACCTCAAGTGATGCCGTGGCGGGTCGGCAATTGCACGCCACCAACGAGGCTCTGGGCGCCGCGAATGGCCGCATCGCGGGGGTGCAAGGGGGGCTCACCAGCCTCGGCAACAGCTTGGGTGGAGGTGCCGCCTTCGACGCGGGCATCGGAACGTTCACGGGACCGGCCTTCACGGTCGGAGGGGCGGGTTTCAGCACAGTGGCGGGCGCCATCGGCGCGTTGGACCTTCGCGCCGGCCTCAACGCAGCCGACATCAGCGCTCTGCAGACCGTGAGCCAGGGCACCAGCACGGCCGTCGCCGGCCTTCAGGGACAGGTCGGCACGAACACAACGGCGATCACGGCCGCCGGAGCCGGCCTGACGAGCCTCCACGCGGGACTAGCGGGCGGCACGATTGGCCTCGTGCAGCAGGATCCGGCGAGCCGGACCCTGAGCGTGGGGGCCGCCACGAACGGCACGGTCTTGAGCCTGACCGGGAGCGCCGGGGACCGCCGCGTGACGGGGGTCGCCACCGGCCTCAACGCCAACGATGCCGTCAATGTCGGGCAGCTCAGCGCGGCCTTGACCAACCTCAGCGTCGGCAGTTCCCCTGCCGTAGCTTTCAGCAACGCGGCCGGCTTGCCCGCCGCCTCGGCCACCGGAGGCGACGCAGCCGCCCTCGGTTCCGGCGCATCGGCGCGGGCGTCTCGCTCGGTCGCCCTCGGCGCGGGATCGGTTGCGACCCAGGCCGACACGGTATCGGTCGGCAGCGTAGGGGCTGAGCGGCGCGTCGTGAACGTGGCCGGCGGCACGGTGGCCGCCGGCTCGACGGATGCGGTCAATGGCGGGCAGCTCCACAGCACGAACCGGGAGGTGGCCTCGCTCTCGACGTCGCTGACGGCCCTGCGCGGCAGCCTGGACGACGGCAGCATCGGTCTCGTGCAACAGAACGCTGCCGGCGGCCATATCACCGTGGCGGGGCACACGGGCGGCACCTTCGTCGATCTGACCGGCAAGCAGGGCAGCCGCAAGCTGACCGGCTTGGCCTCCGGCACCGCTGACAGCGATGCAGTCAATTTGGCTCAGTTGAACGCAGCGATGACGAATGTCGGCGCGCGCATCACCGATCTGCCGCTGGCCACGAGCAATCCAGCCGGTCTGACCGCGCCGTCCGTGACGGGCCGTGACGCGCTGGCCCTCGGGCATGGCGCCACGGCAACGGCGACCCGTGCTGTCGCGATCGGCAACGGCTCGATCGCGGATCAGGCCGACACGATCTCGATCGGGCGTATCGGAGCCGAGCGGCGCATCGTCAACGTCGCCACAGGCAATTTGAGCAGCGGTTCGACCGAGGCCGTCAACGGTGGGCAGATCTTTGCCGCCAACAGTCAGATGGCGGCCCTGCTGGGCGGCGGCGCGCGCTTCGATGCCGTCGGAGGCTGGACTGCGCCGAGCTACAGCATCCGCGGCAGTACATTCGCTGACGTCGGTAGCGCGCTGAGCGCGGTCGACACGGCTCTGGCCCGCAATGCCACCGACATTCGCGCGGTGACGCAGCAGGTCGCCGCGCTGCAGGTCGGTTCGGCCGGAGGGCAGGTCACCCTGCAGCCCACGGGCACGGGCGGCACCGTCACGGTCGCGGCCCAGGCCGCCGGTACGGTCGTCAATCTGGCCGGCCTGGAGGGACCGCGCCAAGTGAGCGGCGTGGCCAACGGCAAGGCGGCCGGCGACGCCGTCAATCTCGGCCAGCTCAATACGACCGCTCAGGCCATCGACGCGAAGATGCAGGACTTCCCAGTGCGGGCCAACAACACCCGCAGTGCTGCCAAGCCGGTCGCTTCGGGGTCCGACGCCTATGCCAGCGGCTACGGCGCCGCGGCCGTGGGGATCGCGAGCGTCGCCGTCGGGTCCATGACAACCTCGCAGGGTTCTGGCACGACCAGCATCGGCCACGACAGCACGGCCATAGGGGACCGGACCACGGCGGTCGGGGCGAGTAGCGTCGCGAGCGGCATGGATAGCACCGCGTTCGGTCAGGGAAGCCAAGCGATGGCTGCCGCGACGACGGCCATCGGCACGGACTCCCAGGCGACATGGGATGGGTCGACAGCCATCGGTTACGGCGCACGGGCCATCGCCGACCCGACCACGGCTGTCGGCTACATGACCCTCGCGGGCGGGAACGAGGCCTCGGCCTTCGGCGCCTTCGCCGCCGCCACGGGTGAGAACAGCACGGCGATCGGCCGCTCGTCCAACGCCGGTGCCGCGGGCACCACCGTCCTCGGTGTCAGCGCCAGCGCCGGGGGCATCGACGCGGTGGCTTTGGGACGGGGTGCCGTGGCGAAGCAGGATAACGCCGTCGCCATCGGCGCCGGCGTGACGACGACGCGCGCCAACCAGATTGCTATCGGCTCCCAACGCAGCAGCTACACCTTGGCAGGCGTCGGTTCATCCCAAAGCCGGGCGGCGCAGACCGGCCTCACCACATTCGTGACGGCGGATGCCTCCGGCAACTTGGCCACCTCGGGCTACGGGCCGGGTCAGATCGCTGGACTGGCGACCCAAGTCGAAAATTTGGGAGCACAGATCAGCGGCCTTGGCCAATACGCCACGGCGACACGGCGCGAGGCACGCCAGGGCGTCGCGGCGGCCATGGCAATGACTTCAGCCTCAATGCCTTCACAGCCTGGGCGGACCAGCTGGACGGTCAACGGCGCAACGTTCCGAGGAGAGTGGGCCGGTGGCATCGGTCTCGCGCATCGGCTCGACACGGCAAACCCGATCGCGGTGACGGCCGGATACAGCTACAGCCAAGCCAATCAGCAAGGTGTGCGCGCCGGTATGGCGGGTGAGTTCTGAAGATCGAAGCCGGCCGTCGGCAAGCCTCGATTCTGCCGACCCGCCGCCGCGTTCACCCCTTTCGTGTCCGGCTGGCGTGCCCAGCTACCCGTAGGGGCCGCGGAACAGGTCGCCGAGCGCCTTCCGCCGGAACAGAGTCAGCCACCGCCGCCGCCGATGCTCCGGCCCGTCGTGCAGCATGTGGCAGCGCTGGCACCACGCCGCGAGGTTCGCCGAGCTGTTGTCGGCCGTGTCGTGGTTCCGGTGGCCGGTGGCGAGCACAACCCACGTCGTCCAAATCTCGCCGAGCACATCGGCCGCGCCGACCTCGATGCAGACGAGCCCGCCGGCACCGTAGCGCCAGGAAGCCGCTTCGTCGTCCCACCACCGCCCGTCTCCGAGGCAGAACACCACGCGGCCATGCGGACACGCGCACGCCTCACACCGACCCTTGGCGCGGCCGAAGCGGATCACCGCGGAGAGCTGCGGCCAATCAATCGGATAGAAGAACCGATGCTCGCGCCGGATCGGCATGGCAGGGGATCGCAGGCCAATGGCTACGCTTCTGCGTAGGCGACCGGCGGCACCTTGTCATCCGATCAGGTGCTCGCCGAAATCGCCGTCAGCATGCCGGGACGGGAGGCTCGGATGAGGCGGGGCGTTCGCATCCCAGACCGTTCGGGGATCACCGACGCGACGCCGCTATCGCTCGACGTGGCCGCCCGCATCGCCTTCCCTGACGGCTCGATGTCGAGGCTTTCACTGCGGAACGCCGCCACGCGCGGCGATCTGGGGCATGCGAGGATCGGCGGGCGCGTCTACACGACGCTCGCGGAAATCGAACGCATGGTGGCAGCCCGATGGGTCGAGGCAGAGCCTCGGCAAACTACCCACAGGCGCACGTCGGCCGAAAATGCCGAGTTCAAAGAAGAGGCCGGCGCAGCCACGGCGAGGGCTCTGCAGATCGCAGAGAACCTGCGGCAGACGCTCACGAGGAAGATGCCGAAGTGTCGAAGCCTCAGACCTGCCCCGGCTGACATCCGTAGGGCGGTACTGCCCGCGGAAATCGCTCCTTGATACGTGCGCAGCCCCAGTCGCGCAGGGACTCAGGCAGCCTTCGGTTCACTTCGATCCCGACCTCATCGTAGGGTGAGGCTCCGGCAGTGACGTAGTGGTACCAGCGCCAGCCGACCGTAGCGGCTGCGGCGAGAATGATGGCAAAGGCGACAGAGGCGACCAAGGCCGTCCGTGACTGCGGGCGTTGCGCTCGGTTTGCCACGTCAGAAACCCCGTCAAATTCGACCATCGGGCCTATGCCGCGGCCCAGGCCAGAACCAGCATGCGGCTGAGGAACATGGCATAGTTTGCAAGCAGCGCGGAAATCTCACGATGCTTGGACACGACGGCGCGGGAGACGGACAGCATGACGGCAATCAACCACGAGGTGACCGGATCAGCCTGATAGCCAAACCTTGACGGTTTTGGAGAGGACGGCGCCCCACTTCACAAGAATGGTGGAGGTGTTGCGGTCTAGTGACTCGTCTGAGCGGCCGGCAGCTGACGAGCGCCAAAGGCCTCCGTGAGTTCGAATCTCTCACTGTCAATCGAACCCACGGATTGGCCGACGATGTGGCGTTGAGGTCGAAAATTCGGGTATCAGCTATATCTCGGGCGGCCCCGGCACTGAGCCAATAATTAGCAGTGAAGTTCCAATTCGAGCGGAAGCCGTGAAGCCGACCGCGGCTCATAACGGTCCAGGTGTCTGCTCGTCGTCCCAGGCCATGGCCTCTCGGGTTATGGATGCGACCTCAACCCCGCGGCCATCCACGTCGATCACGATGGCTATCTCGGCATCGAAGCGCGCCATCTGCTCGACGGCGACGAGCTTCGCCGTCTCGCGGTCTTCAAGGTCGTGGATCTCGCCGGACACGACGCCATCTTTTCGGAATTCGATTCGGTAAGCCATACCGGGGACATGGCTGGCTTGAAGGTAGAAACCAAGGGTGACCGGCCGCACGCGCGGTCAGAGATCACCATCGGGCCGATCACGACGTTCGCGCGGGAGACGCCGGACGAGGTGATGAGGGCACCTTGTGTAGAGCATGAGCCAAAGGAGGAACGATCAAGCATCGATGCGGGGGCCGCTCCCAGCCCATTGGTAGCGCAGGCGGGATCTAGAACATCCCGTTCGAGTTGGCCGAGGCCTCGGGCAGGATCTGCAGCACGTCCCAATGCTCCACGATCCGGCCTCTCTCATCGAGTCGAAAGATGTCGATAGCCGCGTAATCGTGGTCTCCCGGCCAGTGCTGGAGGCAGTGCAGTACAACCAGATCGCCCTCGGCGATTGCCCGCTTCACCTCGACCCGCTTGCCCGGCCATTCACGGGCCATGCGCTCGAAATAGGTGATGAAGCCGTCTTTGCCGCTCGCGACATGCGGGTTGTGTTGGATATAGTCGTCGCCGGCATAAAGCTCGATGGCGTCGCGCGGGTGACACGCGTTGAACATCAGCTCATAGAAGGCGATCACGGTTAGCTTGTTCTGCGCAAGATCTGGCATGCCATCTCCGTAACGTTCGGCGCAGGGCGTGGCTGCGGCGTTTTGCAGCCTGCTGAAGCGAAGCGTCTAGAACGCAAAAGTCTGCGACCGACGTACTGGCACACCGCGAGACGGAGTGGGCAAGTGCCCACTACTCGCCCGGCCGGACATCGGCCCAGCGGTTGAACGGACGCGTCCCTACATTGGGGATTGGTGGCGGACGGGGGAGATATGGGACGGCGGCTCGGTGCCGAGGTGACGTGGCGGACTATCCGCCCGCCGCCACCCGTCTACATCATGCCTGCCCTCCAGCGGGTATCAACTCCTACCTTGCCCCGCCCGGGCCGCCGGCGCGGGGATTTTCTTACCCCGTGCAGACTTCAGTCCGCGAGCCTGAGACGCTTGGGCTACTATTTGAGACGCCGGTTGATCAAATGACGGCACAACTCCGCGCCGACGGCGTCACTGTCTAGGTCTCCTATCCCGACACGTGAACGGCGGACTTCATGAGCCTAGAGCAAAGAAATCAAGGGCGGGTGCTGCGACGCCGTCACGAAGCCTGGATTGAGAGACGCTCATTCCGCACAGCCGAAGCGATCCGGCGATCACAGCGCAAGGATGGCCGAACGCAGGTTGCGATCGAGTCTCCGGCTACCAACGACAACAGGGGTCGGTCCGAAGCGTCCACGCGAACTACATAAGTCGCGTACCCCGTCCGGCTCAGCCGCAGCAAAGTTTTTTCGTGTCTGAGAACGGTCCGGTGTCGGACCAAGCCTGAACAATTTACGGTGCGCCTCGTTCCACTTGTGACGACTCTCCGTCGTTACCTTCGAAGAACCCTGCCCGGTTGCCCCCGACCGCGGCGGGGTTTTTCGTGCGCGCCACCAGGCCGGACATTGGCTCGGCGATCGAGCGCATGCGGCCCTACATTGGGGATTGGTGGCGGACCGGGGTGCTCCCGATTGGAGGGTCGTCGCCGAGCTGAGGCGGACTATCCACCCACCGCCACCCGTCTACCTCATGCCCGCCCTCCAGCGGGTGTTTCACATCGATCCATACTTGCCCCGCCCGGCTCAGCCACGGCGGGGTTTTTCCGTGTCTGGCATCTGGACGCGCTGGAGTCTCGGGATTGCCTCCCCTGCCGCAAGCGCTAGTGTTGGATCTCCATCCGTAGAAGCTGCACAACCGACCTAGGCGAGCGGCCCCTACAAAAGCGGATACTCACCGCGGGCCTGCGTCATAGATGTCAGTTGAATTGAGTCAGTTGCTTCAGCTGATCGCCGGACAGAGAAAAGTCTTGCACATTGGATCGGTGCCCCGTGAAGTAGCAACTAAGATCAATTGCTTTCCGGGAATTGTCAATCTCGGGTGGAGAGAAGCGAGGCACATATTCGACAGCCACGACGACATAGGCGGTGATGATATGATGCTTCTTACTTTTGCAGTAGAGAAAGGTCAGTATTATCGGGATCCAAAAAGGCCGGAATGCTTATCGGTAGTATATAATAGCTGCGTCACAGGGCGCCCGTACATCCTGGCCCTTAAGCGTGTCGGACCGGGAGAACTGTGGATCTCTACCTACCATCATACGAACCCAAAGAAAGTTAAGCAGCGCCAGGCTAAATGGCCGCTTCTCTGTCATCACCGCTGATGAATTGAGGTAGGCGGGCGCCCCTGGGTAGGAGCGCCCACCATTTCTCGGCTTGGTAGGGCCTGTCAGAAACCCTACAATCTCCGCTGCCTTCCCGAAGGCTGCGGCTACGGCTGACAGAATTCCACCGCGTCACAAGCTGAGCCATACGAGGGTCGCGCCCTCGCATTACGAAACCATAAACGACTCGCGCGTTCCCGAGAACCGAGCGTGGGTTCACAAATTGTTACCAGCTTCTCCACTGCTTGGTGGGCATCGACGGGCGGGAACCGTTTGCCATAAGTGGTTGTGGCGACGAGCAGTCTTCGCGTCCGAACCGCCCAGCCACTGAGGACGCCTGCTTCGAGCGCGCCATTGGCCTGAGCTACCGCACGGCCGCGAGCATCCGCTTCCGCACCTCGGCCATGCGGTCGTATCGGTTCACCTCGCATGGCTTCGTGACCCGAGCTGAGGGGATCTCCGTCCTCTCGGCGTTCGCCGGGGCCGTTAACTCGTGGCTCCGCTGGCTCAGGTGCCTTGATCCTGTTCCATGCGGGCCGCGCTTTGAACGATGGCGAGGACCTCGCGGCGTAGCCGGGCATCCTCGATCGTGATGAAGGCGTTCAGCATATCGACGGCGCCGCGGACGCGGAGGAGCTCGAACACTTCTTGTTGGTCCTGCTCGACTAGGCCGCCTCCCTCCTCGAAGAAGGTCGAGACCGGTACCTCAAGTGCCCGCCCAACCTCGCTCAGGCGGCTGGAGCCGACTCGGTTCACGCCATTCTCGTACTTCTGGATCTGCTGGAACGTCACGCCGATGGCCCTGCCGAGCGCAGTCTGCGAAATTCCCTTGGACTTGCGCAGCATCTTGATGCGCTGTCCAACACGACGGTCCTGCTCGGTCACACGTTTTGGTTCGTTTGGGGGATACATAGGAGCATGCTCTGCGCCGGGGGGCTACACGGCAACTCTATTGCCAGCAATCCGTGAGAAACAACTTTAACGTGAGCATTTCTGTTCCCACTAATAGCTGTACCTGTTAGATGACCGTCGCAAGCAACCGCTTCCGGATTTCGGCCATGCGGTCGTCATCACCGACGTCAGCCGTCGCGGCCTGCGATCAATGAAGGCCCGGGGCACCTCCTTGGAGGGGTTCGCTCGTGGCATCTTCTGCAAGCCACCGTTCAAGCGCACCGGCGTTGTGGTCGAACTCGGCAGCCATGTCGCGGAGCTTCGATATGACCGGGGCGTCCTGACGGGATAGCGCATCTGCCATCTCGCGGCAGAGCTCAGCTTGTGCTCGAAAATATTCCGCAAGAAGCCTCATGCTGCTTAGGTGCCGAAGCCGCTGCTAAACGCGAGTCACAAGGCTGTGTGGCTTCGTCGAGGCCGAGGCCCTGCGCGAACCGGAGTAGGCCGCGCATTTCGGCGGCGGATCGTTCGTCGTTGGTTATTGCTGGTCCTGGCCTTCTGCCGCAAACCGCAGGGCCAGAAACGCAGCGCCGTCCTCTCGATCGTGATGCCGACCCACGAGGTGGCCGTCGGCATCCTCTAGAACCCAGAGGCCCGGGTACTCGGAATCTTTGGACACGTGGCCTGCCACGTCCTTGCCGACCCTCACGATGAACTGGCCGTTGGCGCTCTCTTCGATGGTGTAGTCCAAAGGGAACATCAAGCCTTCCGCGCCCGACCGACAAACTCCCAGATCGGCATGCCAACCGGGGTGCCCGGAACGCCGCGATAGCGGATCAGGTTGCCGAATGAGATCCGGTCCGCCTTGATGCCGATCCCCCCGCATCTGCTGACCCTACCATGACCTGACCGGTATTTTGGACCGGGCCAGATGGGAGGCTACTGCAAGGCAGTGGCCATGGGTAGCCGGTAGGCCAGATCCGGGAAGTTGACAGGCGCGGGCGGCCGGTAGCCCAGCGACGAATGCGGCCGGACACGGTTGTAGGTGTTCTGCCATAGGCCAATTACTGCCTGTGCTTCTCTCAGCGAGTAGAAGATCTCCTGGCGTAGGCACTCGTCACGAAGCTTGCCGTTGAAGCTCTCGCAATACCCGTTCTCCCGCGGCGAGCCCGGGGTGATATATTGGATCTGCGATCCGGTCTTTGTGACCCACTTGCGCAGCGCCTTCGAGATCATCTCAGGGCCGTTGTCGCAGCGGATATGCTCTGGGATGCCGAAGCGCCGCCAAGGCCTCGTCGGCGGCCCTATGGCCGCTGTCGTGAGCTCCGTGGGCCGTCGTGAAGTCGTGGGGGTGCGTCGCCTCCCCCGCGAAGAAGAGCCGCTCCTCGAAGGGCCGGGCCAACCGCGCCCGAGCCTGTGATTCGCCCGGGAGGGCACAGCTATAGGCGCCGCCGATGGACGCCATCCAGCTCCAGGAAGTCGCCGCGAGCGGGCGGACCGCCGACGCCACGTCGCTGCCGAACAGGCCGGTCAGCTCGGCCGACACGAAAGCGAACCCGGCGGCCGGCCCTTCCTCCTTCAAGATGCGGGCGCCATCTCCGCCGAGGAACGCCTCGATGACTGGCCATCCGTTGGGCCGGATCGAGTAGGCGGCGGACCGCGCGTCGCGCAGGTTGCCGTAGGCGTGGGAGTCCGCCTCGAACGCGGCATCGCGCCCGATCTCAAGGAAGACCTTCTCGTTGCGGCCGAGCGGCAGGGCGACGGCCGCCTCGCGCCAAGGCTCGGTCCCGGGAGGCAGGCGGATCGCGTCGCTGGCCAGGACTGCGGTCGAGACCGTGAGGATGGCGGCTCGGGCGCGGACGGTGCCGGCCCGCGTCGAGACGGCGACGCCGTCCGTCGTCAGGTCGATCCGCTCGACGGGGGTCGCAAGGCGCAGGTCCGTCGAGGAGGGCAGGCTGGCGGCGACGAGCGTGCCGTAGCCCAGCGGCAGGTTCCAGTTCTTGCCCGTCGAGGCATCGTCGTAGGCCAGGTAGTCGGAGGCGGAGATGCGCTCGGGTGCGACCCCGCTCATGAAGCCGGCGATGGCCCGCACATAAGCGTTCCAGGCGCCGCCGGGCTCCAGGGCGTCGCTTGCCCGGTCGCTGCCACGCGCGACCGGGCGGAGCCGCTCCTCCCAACCGCCGAACGCCCTCCGGGCCGCCTGCTCGTCGTCCTCGGTCCGGGCGATGCCGGGATGCGACTGAGCCCACGGCGGATCGCCGCGGTTGACCGGGAAGCCTGATGCCTCGGCGATGCCGACCCAGGCGTTGCGGTCGCCCGAGTGCAGCCATTCGCAGCCCAGGTCGAGCGGATACCCACCGAGGTCCTGCGTGAAGGCACGGCCTCCGAGACGTGAAGACGCCTCCAGCAGCAAGGCCGATGCATCGTTGGCCGCGAGCCGCCGTGCCGCGCCGATGCCGGCGGCGCCTCCCCCCACGATGATGACGTCGTACTCGCTATGCATGCGCCGAAGGTGAGGGCGGTCGTCCCGGCTTCCAAGGTCTGCGAGACGCTCGGCGCACGGGAGGGTGCCGGCGCGATGCGAGGTGGATACCTGAGGACGTTGTGGCCGCCGGACCAACCATTCGATCTTAACGGCAGCAGTTGGCCTTCAAGCGGCCATTCCAGTGTCTTCGGTCGGAGGTCCGCTCATGGCGCATCTCAGACGCCACCAGCGCATTCCTTTTGGTGCAGTAAGCTAGAGTGTTGTGAGAGCCCCGTGGTGGAGTATTGCTCCCGGGTGGTTGTGGATTGCCCATGGCAGGTCGGGGGTACTTTACAGCTCGCAGGACCGGAGCCATCTGTTGGGCGAGCGGCCGTTGCTTCACGGCGGCGAAAGTAGATCCACGAAGCGCGTCCTCATGGCCACGTTGCTAGCTCCCTCACGCCCGCACGTCAGTGAGCGCTCGCAGCAGCGCCCGGCGCCCCTTGGCGTCGTGGACGTCGACCTGCCAGCCCGTCCAGCCGCGAGGTCGTCTGCGTGATCACGACTGCGACCGCACAGCGAAGTAGTAGCTCGACGGCGCGAATTGCTACGTCAGCGAGCGTGTCGGCTGCCGCCACGCCGGCTACGGGCGGCGGGGAGCTTGCCGGAGCTAGGGGGGTGCAGCGGCGCGCGCCACTCCAAACTCTTCCCTATTACCGACCACCATCGGCGCTCACACCGCCTGTGGCGCTGGCGACAAGCTCGCCATTGTCAGCAGCGATCCTTGCGCAGTCAGCGTGCAGTCCTGCGTCAGCCCTTCGATCTGCGCTCCGATGACGTCGCGCAGCTGAGCGCTCGTCGCTTTGAACCCCAGCATCCGTGCGACCGCCGGGACGATCTCCTCGGGGCTCGCCCCGAAACTCCCTGTCACGACTTCCTGGATCGCTGCACGCAGCTCGGTCGGCGGTAGCATCTCCGGCCGCCGCAGCGTACCCGAACCGGCCAGGCTTCGGTCGCGCACGGTCACGGTCTGACCCGGCAGTGTGAGGAACGAACCCTCCCGCTCGATCCCCCCACGCGCGCGAGCCGCCTCGGCACCGCGCTCGACCGCTGCCTGGATGCGCGGACCGCTGCGCTGCAGGCCCCAGGCCTGACGCACGCGAGCGGTCACCTCATCGATGTGCACCGGGCCCTCGACCGCCACGACCTGCTCGACGAGGCCAGCGAGCAGTCCTGTCGGCGTCTCATGCAGTTCGGGCTGGCCGCGCGGGGCGTTGGGCACCAGCTCGACGTAGAGGCGGCTCGGCTGGTCGTCCGAGCGCTCGCTCAGGCCGACCTCGACGACGTCAGCCCGCTCGATCGTCACGACCTCGACCGGAACGGCTCGCGCACGGGCCCCGCCGAACTCCAGTCGCGCGTCGAGTTCGGCCTTGGCCGCCTCGATCGCCGCGACTGTCCGCTCGAGCTGTTCCTCGGGGCGCTGGAACCAGTCGGTGCTCCAGATCCGGTGGATGATCCAGCCGTGGTCTTCGAGCACGGCCTGGCGCAGCCGGTCGCGGTCGCGCGCCGATCGGGAGGCGTGGTAGGCCGCCCCATCGCACTCGATGCAGATCAGGTAGCGGCCGGGCCGCTCGGGATCGGCGATGGCGAGGTCGATGAAGAAGCCCGCCAGACCGACCTGCGGGTGGACGTGATAGCCGCGGGCCTGCAGTGCGCGCGCGACCTGTGCCTCAAACACGCTGTCGTGGTCGCGCCCTGTCGTCTGCGCGATGCCGAGCCGCCCTGTGCGGGCGAAGTGCAGAAACAGCTTGAAGGCCAGCACACCTTTGCCCTTGGCGCGCTCGAGGTCGATGTCCTCATCGGTGATCGAGGCGTAGACCTCGCAGCGGCGCTTCGCCCGGCTGATCAGAACGTTGAGACGCCGCTCGCCCCCCTCCGCGCTCAAGGGCCCGAACCGCATCGCCATGTAACCTTGCGCGTTGCGCCCGTAGCCCACCGAGATCATCACGACGTCGCGCTCATCGCCCTGCACGTTCTCAAGGTTTTTGACGAAGAACGGCTCGCTCGGATGGTCCTGGAAGAAGGGCTCCGTCTCGGGATTGAGCCGGCGCAGACGCTCGACCTCGTCTTGGATGGCGCGGCGCTGCTTAACCGAGAACGCCACGACGCCCAGACTGAGGTTCGGGTGGGTCAGCGCGTGCCGAAGCACGGCCTCGGCCACTGCCTTCGCCTCGACGGGGTTGGTGCCGGTGTTGCCGCTGTCGAACACCCCGCCGGCCACCGCGTGGAAGCGCAGGCCCATCCCGGCCTCGCCGGTGTAGGGGCTCGGCACGATGAACAGCTTGTTCTCGTAGAATTGGCTGTTCGAGACGGCGATCAGGGACTGGTGCCGACTGCGATAGTGCCAGCGCAGCATACGCTGCGGCAGGCCACGCGCGGTGAACAGGCCGAGCACGCTCTCGACGTCGGCAACCTGCGCGGTGCCGTCGTCCTCCTCGTCGTTCGTCCCGCCAGTCATTTTGGCGAAGAAGCGGGTGGGCGGCAGCTGCTTCTCGTCACCGACCACAACGACTTGGCGGGCGCGAGCGATGGCACCCAGCGCGTCGACCGGCTGGATCTGACTCGCCTCGTCCATCACGAGGAGGTCGAACTCGATTACCCCTGGCGGCAGGAGCTGAGCCACCGAGAGTGGGCTCATCATCAGGACGGGCTTGAGCGCCTGGATCGCCGGGGCGGCGCGCTGCATGAGCTGGCGGATCGGCATGTGGCCACGCTTGCGCGCCATCTCGGCCCTGAGCACGCCGAGCGGCCCGAGTCCGCCCGCGACCTTCGGGATACGCCGGTGGTGGGCGCGGGCGACCTCGACGCTCGCCAGGGCGATGCGCTGCCGGTCGAGGTCGGCAAACTGCGTGGCCAGCCGTCCGTGCAGTTCGCCGTCGAAGCGCGCGAGCGCTGGGTCGGCTTTGGTGAGTGCACGAAACAGCGCCTCGAAGTACGCCATCTCGAAAGCCGGCCGGGCGGTGTCCGGTGCGAGACGCCCGTCCGCCAGCCGGTCGACCAACTCTCCGAGTCCAAGATCCCGGGCCCGGTTGGCACGTTCGCGGTAGGCTACCCATTTCGAGAGGCCTTCGATCTCCGTGCCCCAGCGCGCAAGAGCGGAGCGTAAGGTCTCTGTTGGGATCGTGCCTGCACCGGAGTGGGTGAACCGGGCAACGACCTCGAGCCTCAGATCCGCGAAGAGCGCGTCGAGGCCAGCGGTCAATCGTCTGGCCTCAGCCGCCGCTGCCTCCGCTCGCTTGGCCAGCGCCACCCGGTCTGAGACGCGTGCGGACTGCACGCGAATATCGGCGTTGTCCGTGATCCATTCTGCAGCGGACCTGAGGGTTGGCCAGTCGGAGTCAGAGCCGCGCCAAGCCAGACCGAACGCGGTGCGGCCGAGTGCGTCGGCTGCTTCGAGCGCGTCGCCGGCCTCCTGTGCGGCGGTCAGGCGCGCCAGCACGGCGAGGCGCTGTGGTACGGGCGTGTCCGTCTCGATCATCACCGCGCGACAGCCCGCGTCGAGAGAGGCGATGGCGCCCGCCCGATCGGCCATTCGTGCGAGCGGCGCTTGATTGACCGCCACGACGCTAGGGAAAGCCGCCTCATTCGCGTCGCCGAGATCCGCCCAGTGGCTGGACGCGAGCGGACCGAGCACCTCGCACAGCCGCGCGAGGGCGGAGGCCCGCGCCTCGAGATCGGCGCGATCGGGTAGACGGCTCGCGATCAGGCGCGGTTCGGCGCCCAGGCCGCGCAGGCTGCGCATCCAGGCAACGAGGGCCTGTAGTGGCTCCGGCCGGAAGCGCTCAGCCCGCCAGTCGTCGCCGAAGGCCGCCCGCCCGAAGGCATCCTCGGCTTGCAGGAGGGTGATCGCTGCTTTGCCAGCCTGAAGTGCGTCCAGGGCGGCGAGTACCGCGGGCAGCGGGGTGGTCGGCGCCGCGAGGACCGTCTTCACGAGTCGGTTGGCCGCGCGCCACTCACCCGACAAGAACCGGGTGAAACTCGTGCCCTTTGCTGCCAGGACTTGACGCGCCGACGCGAGTTCCGTCGTCCAGGCAGCCTCGGTCAAAACGCCTGCGGTCGCTGCGCTGGCCTGAGCCAGCCGGGCCGCCGCTTCAGCGAGGTCCCCCGCCTGATCGACCCCGCGCTCCCACACAGTTGCGGCGAAGGCCTCGGGGCTCGCGTCTGGGGCGTCCGCGACACGCCGCGCGGTGGTCACGAGGCGCTCAACGTCACACAGGGTTTCGGCCGAAGCCGCGGACCCGAGACGCCCCCTCAGATCGCGTGCAGCAGCCAGCACACGCGGGACCTGCGTCTCGAGCGCGGCCGCGCGAGCGAATCCCTCGGCCGGGAAGGTTCTCGGTAGTGTCTCGAGCCCGGTGCGCAGGCCCGCGACGTCGACCGCATAGGCCTCCGCCCGCACTGCTCCGGACAGTTCGGCGACGAGCGCGGCGTAGGCGCTGCCACGCTCGAGCAGCGCGGCGATCTCAAGCCGGTGCGAGGCCCACGCCTCGCAGCCGAGGGCTGCGTCGCCAAGAATCGTCGGCGCTCCGGCGAAGCGCTCGGCCAGCGCGGCGGCGAGTTCGAGGTCGCCGAGGGACGCGAGCCCCGGTCGGCCGAATGAAGCCCCGACCGCTTCGGCCTCGGCCTGTGCCGCCCCCAGGGCCACCTGCAGGCCGGCAAGACGGAGCTTCAGCCGCTCGACATCGGTCGGCAGGATCGCCTCAAGCCCCACACCGCGCCAGGGGTGATCGTCTGGCCGGCCGATGTCGGCGACGCGCTGGGCAAGCTCGGTCAGCAGATCGTCGCGCTGCCGCACCCCGTCCGCGTCCCAGGATGGCGCCGCGGGCAGCTCGAGGTCCGTCGGGCGCTCGCCATCCTGGCGCAGACGCGTGAGGTGTCCGATAACTTGGTACGGCGTGAGGCCTGAGGGGGCGTGCTGCTGATGGAGCCGCGCTGGATGGGCGTTCAGCGCGTCGCGCGCCTCGGTTAACCGGGCGATGAGACTCGCCTCGGTGCCGGATCGGGGCGCGCCGAGCTCCCATGTGCGGCGCAGCTCGTCGAGCAGCGCGCGTTTATTAGCCTTGTTGGAGTGCAGCTCAAGGCAGGCATCGCCCACCCCCGCACGGTCGAGGCGCCGCTTGACCACCTCAAGCGCGGCCATCTTCTCGGCCACGAACAGCACGCTGCGCCCGTCGGCGATCGCGGCCGCGATGATGTTGGCGATCGTCTGCGACTTGCCGGTGCCAGGCGGCTGATCCGCCCCCACTGAAGTGGTCCGCCCTGAGGTATGGCTTTTGAGCCAGATGAGGACGGACAGATGGGAACGAAGCGGCACAAGCCGGAAGACGTGGTCGCCAAGCTGCGGCAGGTGGATGTTCTGGTCTCGCAGGGCCAGAGCGTGGCGGAGGCGATCCGGGCCATCGGCGTGACGGAAGTGACCTACTACCGCTGGCGCAAGGAGTACGGCGGCCTGAAGAGCGATCAGGTTCGACGGATGAAGGACCTGGAGGTTGAGAACCAGCGGCTGCGCAAGGCGATTGCGGATCTCACCCTCGACAAGCTGATCCTGCAGGAGGCCGCTCGGGGAAACTGACCAGCCCCGCGCGCCGACGCGCCTGCATCGCGCATGTCATGAACGTCCTAGACGTCTCCGAGCGCCGCGCCTGTCGGGCGCTCGGGCAGCATCGCTCGACGCAGCGCAAGGTGCCGCGGGGAAGAGAGGATGAGGCCGCGCTGACAGCCGACCTCGTGGAACTGGCTCGCCAGTACGGGCGCTACGGCTACCGGAAGATCGGTGCATTGCTGAAGGCGGCGGGCTGGTTCGTCAACGACAAGCGGGTCGAACGGATCTGGCGGCGCGAGGGGCTGAAGGTCCCGTCTCGGCAGCCCAAGCGCGGCCGCATCTGGGACGGGGATGGTTCCTGCCTGCGATTGCGGGCGGAGCGTCGCGATCACGTCTGGTCCTACGACTTTGTCGAAGCCCGCACGCACGAGGGCCGCAAGTTCCGGATGCTGAACGTGGTCGATGAGTTCACGCGGGAGTGCCTAGCGATCCGCGTCGCACGCAAGCTGAAGGCGGCGGACGTGATCGACGTGCTGTCCGACCTGTTCATCCTGCGCGGCGTGCCCAGCCATATCCGCTCGGACAACGGTCCGGAGTTCATCGCCAAGTCCGTGCAGGCCTGGATCACCGGTGTCGGCGCCAGAACAGCCTACATCGCACCCGGCTCGCCATGGGAGAACGGTTACGTCGAGAGCTTCAACGCACGACTACGGGACGAGCTTTTGAACGGTGAGATCTTCTACACGCTCAAGGAGGCGCAGATCGTGATCGAGAGTTGGCGTCTACACTACAACAGCGTGCGCCCGCACGCCTCGCTCGGCTACCGACCACCGGCCCCGGAGGTGTTCGTGCCGGCCTTCACCGCTTGGCCGGCTGCGCTCACTCGGTCGGCTCCGCCGGCCAAGCGACCCGTGGAGCAAAGGCCGACCCTGCACTAACTTAGAACTTGGACCACCGCGTGGGGGCCGATCAATCGGCGTAGCGCGCAGGGTCGAGAACAGCTCTTCCGCCGCCACGTATAGCCGACAGGCCCTGAGCTTGGCAGCGCGTATATCGCCCGTTCCGAGGCTGCGCACGAGTTCGTGGCGGCCGAGACGTTGCCGAAGGTCGGCCGGGATGCGGCGTCGGAAGTGGAAGGTGCGTCCGCGCTGGACGACGTTGGCGACGAAACCCAAACCGCGCTCCCGCCGTCCGCGCGGACGGTCTGTGTAGCAGCGGTGTGTAGCAAAATGCTCAGACCGCAGGGCGGTTCAGCAAAATCGTCAGCGCCTGCAATGGCTTAGGTCGTTAGATGGCTGGGGGACCTGGATTCGAACCAGGACTAGCGGAGTCAGAGTCCGCGGTTCTACCGTTAAACTATCCCCCACCGAAGCCGTCACCGGCCCCGTCGAGGGAGGCCGGAAGCAGGTGGGATCGCGTTGGCCGCCATCCCGCGCTCGGTGCTGGCGTCAGATAGGCTGTGACGGGCGTCGCGTCAACATGGCTGCACGCGCGATCGTGAGGGTGAGGCTCAGCGGCAACGGTGCAGGAGGCTGCCGGGTCTCGGGCGGGGTGAGTGGCAGTGTCCGCGCGCTCATAAGCCACCCGTTCAGTTCAGGGAGGGCTGCCTGTGACCGGCCTTCGCCGCGACGAGCGCCTCGCTCGGCGGCGACGCCGTTCGAGGGGATGGGCCCAACGCCAGCGTCTCGGCGATCACGTAGCGGGCCAGCGCGTCGAAGGTGTAGACCCGTTCGACCAGAGCCTGAGCGGCCGCCGTCATCCGGTCGACCCCCGCGTCGTCCGTGCGCAACAGCTGGTCGAGGGCGCGTTCCAGATCCTCCTGCGGGTCGAGATAGAACCCCTCGCGTCCGTGCAGGAAGGGTTCGATGCCGGTCAGCGGGCGGGTATCGAAAATCGGCACGCTGCCGAGTGACGCGACCTCGTAGTGCCGGTAGCAATCCCAGCCGACGCCGCCCGGCGACAGGCAGAACCGGCTCCGGGTGATCGCCTCGGCGAAGGCTTCCGGGCTCAGGCGATGCGTCGGCGCGTGGATGCGCCACCCCCGGGCCGCCAATCGCGGCAAGACGCCGCTGACGGTCTCACGAAAGGCGATCCCCTGCGCCGAGCCGGCGTAGAACAGATCGTAGCTGCGCGCGGAGGCCGGGATCGGGGTTTTCAGCGCCGTCGCCTCGATCCCGAGGGCGAAGGGGCGCAGCTTGGCCCGGAGCGCCAGGCAGGCGGGATCCTGGCGCGCATGGCCGGCGCAGGCGCCGCGGGGCAGCACCGTTTCGAGGGTGTTCCACGGATTGGCGGCCAACTCGCGCTTGAAGAACAGGTCGCAACGCCGGAGGAAGGCGCGGTCGCGCGGGTGGATCGTGAGATGGTCGGTCACGTCGAGGACCGCGAGCCGGACGCGGGGGCCGCGGGCGGCGAACAGGACGAGGCCGCGGAAGGCGAGCCCGATCAGGCTCAAGGCCGCATGGACGGGGTAGGCGTGCCCGGCGCTGTTGACCGGGCCGACACACCGGGCGACGACGATGTCGTAATCCTGGGCGAGGCACGCCCGGCCGATCCCGGCCACCCGCCGCGCCAGCTTCAGCAGCCGCAGCGGCAAGCTGCCGGAACGCGGCGCGCGGGTCCGCACGTCGGCCCAGCGCAGCCGCGTGTCGAGGAAGGTCGTGCGCTCGGGGAAGGCGGCGGTCACGAGCGGCATCAGCCCGAATTCGAGAATCCGCGGAGGGCCCGGGAGTCCATCCGACGCCACGTGGCGGGCGCGGTCGATCAGCGTCTCCATGGCGACTCCCTGGCGGTTTCGGGGTCGGCATAGCGGCGCCCGCCCCGCGCCGGGACCGTGCCACCGGATCCGCTCGAACGGAGCGGCTTCCGCCTCATGACGCCGGCGCGATGTCCGAGCCGGCGCCCTCCGTCATCGCGACGGGATCGCGAGGGCTTCGCCTCGGACATCAGAAGTGGGCGTGGGGCTGAAGCTTCAGCCGGCTGCGGCCGAGATCGAGCTGCTTGCTGACGAGCCAGTCCGGATTGCGGGCGTTGAAGTAACCCTTCAGCGCGTAGCGCCAGAACAGCTCTTCCGCGCGGGAGGACGGTCCGTGCACCCCCTTGACCTGGGCGACTTCGCCCAGCGCCCGGGCCTTGTGGGCGAGGTTGGCGCTGTTGTTCTGCCCGGTGCGACGGAAGCAGGCGACCGGCCGGCCGACGCGGGCGTAGGGCTCCTGCGCCAGGGCACGGCAGAACATCTCGTAGTCGCCGCAATCCCTGAACGCGTAGTTGAACCCGCCGAGCTCGGCGTAGAAGTCCCGCGCGATGTAGGTCGCCATGTGCATGACCGGATTCCAGCCGAGGCACACGAGCATGCGCGGCGTCATCCAGTTGGGCGGGGCGGCCAACCCGCCCAGGCCCCGGCCGCGCCCGTCGATCCAGCGTATCCCGCCGACGACCCAGCGCCGATGGCTGCCCTTGTAGGCCTCGACCACGGCCTCCAGGCCGCCTTCGAGCAGCACGTCGTCGGCGCCGAGGAAGCCGAGCAGCTCGCCCGATGCGGCGAAGGAGCCCTTGTTGATCGCGTCGAAGATGCCGCGATCCTTGCCCTGGAGCACGGTGGCGCCGAGGCTTTGCGCCAGTTCGACGGTGCCGTCGGTGCTGCCTGCATCGACGATCACGTGCTCGACCTCGATGCCGTTGCGGGCGCTGGCCCGCGAGGATTCGATGCATTCGCGTAAGTATTCGACGCCGTTCAGCGTCGGGGTGACCACGGACACCTTCATGGCCGGCTTCCTCGTCTTTCGGCTTGCGATCGCGTGCGGGACCACGCGCGTTCGGGCAGGGGCGGCGCCGGGCCCTCACGGCGCCGCACGATCGTCAGGCCACAGCCGCGAGCGCGCTGGAGAAGCTGTCACGGCCGGCGACGAGGGGAGGGGCGCTACGAGGCCGCCGAACCGCTCGGCGGGGGCGCAGCCGTTGGTGACGATGCCCTTGTTCATCGCCCAGACCGCCGCCTGCGTCCGGTTCTTCACCCGGACCTTGCGCAGGATCGCCTTGACGTGAACCTTGACGGTCGCCTCCGCGATATCGAGGTTGCGGGCGATGACCTTGTTGGACTCCCCCAAGGCCAACCCTTCGAGGATGTTGACCTCGCGGCTCGACAGGCTGGAGAGCGAGGTGCCGTCCGCCCGCTGCAGCCCGGTCAGGGCGGCGACCGGACCGGGTGCGCGCACCGGATCGAAGGCTAGGCACAAACGCCCGAGGAAGCTCACCGGCAGCACCGCGCAATCGGCGATCACCACCTCGAGGGTCTTGAGCAGGTCGGCCGGAGAGACGTCCTCGGTCAGATAGGCCGAAGCGCCGAGTTGAAGGCTGCGCAGCATCAGCCCTTCGGTATCGCGCAGCGCGAGCGCCACGATCTTGACCTCGGGCAGCGCCTCGGCGACCTGCCCGACGATGCCCGCGGCCTCCTCATCGATGACGACGAGCGCCAAATGCGCCGCCTTGAGGTCGGACAGGTGAAGCGCCGGGCTGGCCGCGACCTGCCGCACCATGAAGCGGGTGCCGGAAAGAAGCGCGATCAGGCTTTCCCGGACCATGCGGTTGTCACTGACGATGAGCGTATCGATGTGTTCCATCGGAGCTACTCCCCTGATCTCCTGAAAACCTCCCGCGCCGGATCACTCTGACCGCCAGATTCTGTTCAGGCCGTTCAAACGCACATATTGTGCGTCGCAGAATGGTTAGGCACAAATTAACTAGACCGAATGGGAGGTGTCCTGTCATGTCAGAAAAAACTTGGACATCTCAACAAGGCGTATCCAGTTCGTACTAGGCTTTTCCCTTGAGAATGGTCGGCGCGAGCAGCGCAGCCTCGGTTCGATTTCTGACGCCGAGCATTCGGATCACGGCTGAAACGTGAATTTTCACGGTCGCCTCGGCGATACTCAGTGCGATCGCGATCTCTCGATTGGATAACCCCTTGCCGATCAGCGCCAGAACTTCGCGTTGGCGCAGGGTCAACCCGAACGTTCGCACGCTGCGCTCCGGTTGCCGCAGCCCCGCCCCGGCATCCGGCGGCTTCACGGCCAGGATGGTGGTGGGTGCGTAGAGCCGGCCGTCGAGCGTGGTTCGGACCGCCTCGAGCATTTCCTCGTGGCGCTGGCGCCGAACGATCAATCCGTGAAAGCCGAGGCTCAGAGCATCCTGGAACAGGTCGGCCGAGGCATGGGGGACGACGAGCAGGAGGCGTGCGGTGCCGGCCGCGCGCTTCAGGGCTCCGAGATAGGTCGGATCGCCGGCCGGAAGGAGGCGCGATCCGACGATCACGAGGTCCGTCTTCAGCGGTGACCGAAGGCTGTTAATCAATTCTGATGAATTCGAAACATCGACGACGATGATTCCACTCAGATTCAATTCCAGAGTTCGCCGCAAGACGATGCGGAAATTTCTTTGGTCATCTGCGATGATGATCCGCAACATAACTGAGCGTTAACTCCTTAGATTGCCGATCATCGCGAGTAAAATGAATATATCTGCTATAACTTCACTTCGAGCGCGCCGATCTGTTTTTATGCTCTGAAAATCACAGCTTTCAATCGCACCGCACTCAGGAAAACGTCAAATTAAAACGAAATCCCGAATTATAGACAAATTGACAGACTTTCCTGCCTCGCAGAAGAGCTCTGCCTCGCCCAATGCTTAACATGCGAACCGCAATCGGCAAGTTTCTCTCAAGAGACTACCCGATATTGGCAAATATTATTTTGAATCGTCGATTCGATCAGGAGCTCATTCCAGAAAATCCGCGACGCGCTATCAATTATGAACTGAATACGCCTTTCGGGCTATCAACAATGAGGTATCGGCAAAACACTTTTGTTATATACCGCGCCGCAGCAGAGTCATATCGTACAACCTTACGGTCGCCTGGGCAGAACTAATCCGGTGTTTCGATCATAACCCGGATGGATCATGCCACCATGGCAACGGTGGGTAGTGGGGGGACTCCGTCGATGTCAGTAATCGTGGCGGGTGATGGCGGCTCGATCACGCGGCTGATGTACGAGCGTCGATGCCGAACGTTCTCGACACGCTTATCGCGCCCTCGCCGGCTCCACGGAACAACACGCGTGGCCGCACGGAGGCGGTGACGTGTCCGGGGGGGCCTCGTCGATGGATCAGAGCGTGGCGACGGCGGCCGGCTCAGGCCCGCTGACCGCGGACGCGGCGCGCGTCCTCGATGCGGTCGATGCCCCTGTCCTGGTCGTCGCCCGCTCGGGCAGCATCGCCTACGCCAACGATCCCGCCCGCCTGCTGCTGACACGGGAGGATCCGTCCCGGACCCATCTGAGCGGTCATACCTCGCGCAACAGCGAGACCTCGCCGGCCGACAAGCACGCGCTCACAGGCAAAATCTCGACGGTGTTTCTGGCCCGAGCCAGAGCGACGCGGACGCCGCTTCCCGGCGTGATCGCGATCAAGCGGGGAAGCGGGATACGCCGTTACCGCTGCCACGGCTTCCGCCTGAACCGGGAGGGGATCGACCCCCTGGTTCTCCTGCGGCTCCTGCCGACGCCGGAGATGCGGTTCAATCTTCAGGCGACCGAGGCGGCGATGCTGCGGCGCGAACTCGCCGCGCGCGAGCGCCATCAGCGCAGCCAGCAGGCGCTGCTGCGCGAGCGTGACCTCCTGCTGGCCGATTTGCGCAGCAGCGCGCAGGCGCGTCTGCGCGCCGAACGCGACCGGGACGCGGTCCTCGCCCAACTCTACCGGGCGCATCAAGCCGAGCGGGAGCGTCTGGCCCGGGAACTCCACGACGAGGCCGGCCAGCAGCTCGCATGGCTGAAGCTTCAGCTCGACCGCCTGCGGCGCGCGCCCTCGCCGACGCAAGTCGAGGCGATGTTGAAGCAGGTCGATGCGATCTCGGCCAGCCTGCGGCAGGTCGTTCGCGAGCTGCGCCCGGTCACCCTGACCGAACTCGGCCTCATCCTCGCCCTGGGCGGCCTCGTGCGCGAATGGTCCGACCAAAGCGCGATCCCCATCGACTTCCAGCTTTCGGGAACCACGGTCCGCCTCACGCCGGAGATCGAGGTGACGATCTTTCGGCTGGTGCAGGAAGCCCTCACCAACGTCGTCAAGCACGCGCCGGGGGCGCGCCACGTCTCCGTGACCCTGCAATACGCCAGTACGGGCGTCACCCTGGCGATCGAGGACGACGGGCCCGGGCTTGCCTGCGAGCAGGCGCCCGAGGCGCGGCGAGCGGGCGGCGGCTTCGGACTCGCGGGCATGCGCGAGCGGCTGACCCTGCTCGGAGGAACGCTCATGATCGAATCGCCTCCCGGCGGCGGGACGACGATTCTGGCGCGATTGCCGCTGACAGGGGGATGAGATGCGAATGGCGAAAGAACGGGTCAGGGTCGCCCTGATCGACGACCACCCAATCTTCAGAAGCGGGGTCCGCGGCCTGCTCGGCGAGACAGCCGGCATAGAGGTCGTCGGAGAGGCGAGCGACGGCCGGCACGCCCTGGATCTGGTCCTCAGGACCAAGCCCGACGTCGTCATCATGGATATCACCATGACCGGCATGAGCGGCCTCGCGGTGGCGCGTGCACTCCGGGAAGTGGGCTCCGCGGTGCACATCGTGTTCCTGACGGTCAACGAAGACCTCGCCTTCGTCGACGAGGCGCTGACCGCGGGGGCCCAGGGCTATGTCCTGAAGCGTTCCGCCGGCACCAGCCTTCTGGAGGCCATCGAAGCGGTCGTCTTGGGCGGCCAGTACGTCGATGCCGAAATGCGCGCGCCGCCAGCGCCGCCCGACCGTACGGAAGCCGGCCCGCCCGCTCCGCATCCCGGCCAGGAGGGCGGCCTCACCGCACGGGAGCGCGAGGTGCTCCGGCTGATCGCGCTGGGCATGACGATGAAAGAGGTCAGTCTCGCCATGTCGATCTCGGCGGCCTCGGTCGACACCTACAAGATCCGCGGCTGCAAGAAGCTCGGCCTCCGGTCCCGCGCCAGCATCGTCCGCTTCGCGCTCGGGCAAGGCTGGCTCGAGACCGAGAACAGGCGCTTGTCGTCGGAGCGGCCACCATCACTGATGTGAGTCTTATCGAGAACCGGCGTTTCGTTTGCGTAGGAGTTGAAACCATCCCATGAGCGGCGCACCCGATCACCTTGTGCGTTTCATGCGGCACGAAGCGGACAACCGAAATCCGGCCATCGACGGACGGCACCCGACGGATCATTGATCGTCGAGATTCTACCGCTCCGCATGACCGGGGCGGGCGCTCTCTTGCATATTGTCAGAGCTTCTTCTCGTAGCAGGGCCGACCGGCCAAAGCTGCCCGTTTCATCGCAAGCGTTGCACCGCCTCGGCAGCCGAACGGCCCGCGACAAGCCCGGCCCCTTCTCACCGAGCCTGCTCAGCCCAGTTCCTGCGCCGCGCGTTCCAGCGCGCCCAGAAGCGGTTCGATCTGCGCGGCGCTCAGATCGTGGAAGCCGAGGGTGCGGCCCATTACGACGCCGAGCAGCGAGAAGAACAGGGCGGCCCCGACACCGGCCGGCCCCTCCGCAGCCTCGAACCGGGCGAGCCGCTCGGCCACGAACACCCGGTAGCCGGCGAGGGCATCCGGATTCTCGGCGGAGGCGAGCAGAAGGGCGCGGCTGAACTCGTCCTCCTCGCAATAGCTGCGGCGCAGATGCTCGATCATGCCGAGCGCGAGCCCCGTCGCGCCCGGGCCCCGCTCGGCCTCGCAGGCGGCGATGCCGGTGCGCAGCTCCTCCAGCTTGCGGCCGACGAGGGCGAGGATCAGAGCATCCTTCGAGGCGTAATGGTGCAGCACGCCGCCCTTGCTCAGGCCTGCCTCCGTCGCCACGGCGTCGATGGTCAGCGCGCGCGCGCCGCCCCGGCGCAGGACCGCGCCCGCCGCGTCGAGAATCACTTCGGCACGGTCGTCGCGCCGGCTGCGCGTCTTCTGCGACATGATCGCCCCCGATCCCCGCCCTGCACGCGCCATCCAGCGTGCCACACTAAATCACTGTTGTCGCTGATGTTTCGAGAGAAACCAGGGGCGTCC
Source organism: Methylorubrum sp. GM97 (assembly GCF_024347855.1). Classification (NCBI taxonomy): domain Bacteria; kingdom Pseudomonadati; phylum Pseudomonadota; class Alphaproteobacteria; order Hyphomicrobiales; family Methylobacteriaceae; genus Methylorubrum; species Methylorubrum sp. GM97. The sequence continues at coordinate 4,692,851 of NZ_AP025942.1, read as the reverse complement.
CCCAAGCCAGTTCGCTTAAAAACCGTCTGGACGGTCGGTAAGATAGGCGATAAGCCTGCGCCGCGAAAGCCGTCCTCTCACGAATCGGCCGTATGCCCCGTCCCCGCCGTCCGGAAACTCGGCCGATGTCCCCACGGCTCCGTCCCGTCCTCACCGCCACCGCCTTCACGGCCGCCCTGTCGGCCCTCCTCGTGACGGCGGCCTTTCCGGCGGATGCGCCCGCGACCTCCGCCCTCCCGGAGGCGGAAGACCCGTCCGTCGCGCTGGTGCGGGTCGTGACGGCGACCGAGGGCCCCGTCACCTCGGATGTGGTGCTCACCGGCGACATCCAGGCCCAGGCCCAGACCAACGTCGCCTTCCGCACCAACGGCAAGGTCGCCGAACGCCGTGTCGAGGTCGGCGATCACGTCACCGCTGATCAGGTGCTCGCGGTGCTGGAGCCGCTGACGCAGCGGGCGAATCTCGACAACGCCCGCGCCGCCCTGGTCTCGGCGGAGGCGCAGCTCACCCAGGCCAAGGTGACTTTCGAGCGCCAGAAGCAGCTCATCAACGGCGGCTACACCACGCGCCCGTCCTACGACAACGCCGAGCAGCAGCTGCGCACCTCCCAAGCCGCGGTCGATTCGGCTAAGGCGGCGCTCGGCACCGCCGAGGAACAGCTCTCCTACACCGAGCTGCGCGCGGGCGTATCCGGCATCGTCCTGAGTCGCACCTTCGAGGTCGGGCAGGTGGTGCAGGCGGGCCAAGCCGTGATGGTGCTGGCCCAGGACGGCCCACGCGACGCGGTGTTCAACGTCTACGAAGCGCTGACGGCCCACCCGCCCGGCGACAAGACGATCCACGTCACGCTCCAGTCCGATCCCGCGGCAGCGGCGACCGGCCACGTGCGCGAGATCTCGCCGACGGTGGACGCGGCGAGCGGCACGGTCCGCGTCAAGGTCGGGCTGGAAGCGACCCCGCCCGCGATGTCGCTCGGCGCCGTGGTGATCGGCCGGGGCCGCTTCGCCTCGCGCGAGGCCGTGGTGCTGCCCTGGTCGGCGCTCTACCGCTTCGACAACCGGCCGGCGGTGTGGATCTACGATTCCGCGGCGGGCACGGTCTCGATCCGCGGCGTCGAGATCGACCGCTACGGCTTCGACAACATCGTCCTGAAGGGCGGCGTCAGGTCCGGAGAAACAGTGGTGGTCGCCGGCATCCAGTTCCTCCGCCCCGGTCAGCACGTCGCGCTGGCGGCACAGGACGCCGCGCCGGAACCGACGAAATCCGCGGCGGGGGAGAGCGGACGATGAGGCACGCGCTCCTTGTCTGCGCCGTGGTTGCCGGCGCCGCTCCGCTCACCGCCTGTCAGCCGTCGCAGGAGGCGCCCGCTCCGCCGCCCGTGCGGCCGGTTCTGACCACCCTGGCACAGCCCACCGACAGCGTGATCTTCGGCCCCTTCGCCGGCACGGTCGAGCCGCGCTACCAGTCGCAGCTCGGTTTCCAGATCGGCGGACGGGTGGTGGCCCGCGACGTCACCGTCGGCGACGTCGTGAAGAAGGGCCAGCGCCTCGCGGCCCTCGATCCGATCGTCTCGCGGTTCGACCTCAGCCGCGCCGAGGCGGAACTGTCCGATGCCAAGGCCCAGGCCGAGAACGCGACGGCCACCGAGGCGCGCACGCGGCGCCTGATGGAGGGCGGCAACGTCACCCAAGCCCAGCTCGACGCGGCGGTGGCCCGGCGCGACACCGCCCAGGCCCGCCTCGCCCAGGCCGGCGCCAGCCTGCAGAAGGCCCGTGACCAGATCGGCTACACCGAGCTGCGTGCCGATTTCGACGGCGTCGTCACCCAGCGGCTCGCCGAGATCGGGCAGGTGGTGAGTCCGGGGCAGGGGATCGTGACGCTGGCCCGGCCCGAGACCCGCGAGGCCGTAGTCGACATCCCCGAGACGCCGGCCGGCGCCATGCCCAAGGACGGGCTGTTCACGGTGGTGCTTCAGAGCGCGCCGGAGATCACCGCCCGCGGCCGGGTGCGCGAGGTCGCCCCCTTCGCCGAAGCCGGCACCCGCACCCGCCGCGTCCGCCTGACCCTGGAAGAGCCCGGCCCCGCCTTCCGGCTCGGCGCCACCATTACCGTCGCGCTGGAGCGCCGCATCGAGCGCCGCTTCGTCCTGCCGGCCACCGCGCTCCTCGACGCCGATGGCCGCCGCTCGGTGTGGATCGTGCCGGCGGCCGACAAGCGCGGGGAAGAGAATGCGGCCGTGCAAGAGGCCTTGCAGGGCGATGAGCCGGGCGACCGGCACGTCGAGCGCCGCGACGTGACCCTCGACGGGGACGGGCCGGACGGAAACGGGCGCATCGCCGTGCGCACGGGGCTGAAACCCGGCGAGCGGGTCGTGGTCGCGGGCGCCCATTCCCTGCGCGACGGCCAGACCGTCCGGCTGGCCGACGACCGGAACTAAGCCGGAACCCGACAAGGGATTCGGCCCGGCAAGACATTCTGCAAAGGTTTCCGCGCGTGAAGGACTTCAACCTTTCCGATTGGGCGCTCGGCCACCGTTCGCTGGTCTGGTTCCTGATGCTCGTCTGCCTCGTGGCGGGCGTGATGGCCTATTCGCGCCTCGGCCGGGAGGAGGACCCACCCTTCGCCATCAAGACCATGGTGGTGCAGGCGAGCTGGCCCGGCGCGACGATCAAGGACACCCTCGATCAGGTCACCGACCGGATCGAGAAGGAGCTCCAGCAGATCAATGCGCTGGATTACGTGCGCAGCTACACCACGCCGGGGCAGGCGACGGTGTTCGTGCAGTTCCGCGACACGACGAAGAAGGAGGAGATCCAGCCTGCCTTCTATCAGGTGCGCAAGCGCCTGGGCGACATCCAGCACACCTTCCCGCAGGGCGTGCAGGGCCCGTCGTTCAACGACGAGTTCGGCGACGTCTACGGCAACGTCTACGCCTTCACCGCCGACGGCCTGACCCACCGGCAGCTGCGCGACTACGTCGAGGGCGTGCGCACCGAGATCCTCAAGGTGCCCAATATCGGCAAGACCCTGCTCATGGGCGTGCAAGGCGAGACGATCTATCTCGACTTCTCGACCCGCAAGCTCGCGGGCTACGGCATCGATCTCCAGGCCTTAATCAAGGCGCTGCAATCGCAGAACGCGGTGGCCGCCTCCGGCGTGGTCCAGGCGGGGTCGGAGCGGGTAAGCCTGCGGGTGAGCGGCCAGTTCTCGTCCGAGGAGTCGCTGCGCAACGTCAATCTGCGCTTCAACGACCGCTTCTTCCGCCTCGCGGACGTGGCCGAGATCTCCCGCGGCTACGAGGACCCGCCGGCTGCCCTGTTCCGCGTCGACGGCAAGCCGGCGATCGGGCTGGCCATCGCCATGCGCCCCAACGCCAACCTGCTCAAGTTCGGCGAGGATCTGAAGGAGCGCATGCACCACGTCGAGGGCAAGCTGCCCATCGGCGTCGGCATCCACCTCGTCTCCGACCAGCCCAAGATCGTCGAGGAGGCGGTCGGCGGCTTCACCAAGGCGCTGGTCGAGGCGGTCGTCATCGTGCTGGTTGTGAGCTTCGTGAGCCTGGGCCTGCGCGCCGGGCTCGTCGTCGCGATCTCGATCCCGCTCGTGCTCGCCATCGTCTTCGTCGTCATGCAGATCATGGGCGTCACGCTCCAGCGCATCTCGCTGGGCGCCCTCATCATCGCGCTCGGCCTGCTCGTGGACGACGCGATGATCACCGTCGAGATGATGGTGGCCCGTCTCGAACTCGGTGACAACCTGAAGAAGGCGGCGACCTTCGCCTATACCTCAACCGCCTTTCCGATGCTCACGGGCACGCTGGTGACGGTGGCGGGCTTCCTGCCGATCGGCTTCAACGGCTCCTCGGCGGGCGAGTATACCTACTCGCTGTTCGTGGTGATCGCCGCCTCGCTCTTGGTCTCCTGGGTGGTCGCGGTGCTGTTCGCACCGCTGCTCGGCGTGACCATCCTGCCCAAGACCATGAAGCACCATGCCGAGCGGCAGGGCCTGTTCACCCGCATCTTCATGGCGGTCCTTCGGGTCGCGATGCGGCTGCGCTGGATCACCGTGATCGCCTGCGTCGCCCTGATGGGGCTGGCGGTGGTCGGGATGGGGCACGTGCAGCAGCAGTTCTTCCCGTCCTCAGACCGCTCCGAGCTTCTCGTCGACCTGACCCTGCCGCAGAACGCCACCATCGCCGAGACGCGGGCGCAGATGGACCGCTTCGAGGCCCGGCTGAAGGCCGATCCCGACATCGAGCGCTGGAGCTCCTATGTCGGCCAGGGCGCGGTGCGCTTCTACCTGCCGCTGGACCAGCAGCTCGCCAACGCCTTCTTCGGGCAGATCGTGATCGTCACGAAGTCGCTGGAGGTGCGCGACGCAGTCATGGAGCGGCTGCAGAAATTCGGCCGGCACGACTTCGTCGGCACCGACGTCCTGGTGCAGCCGCTCAGCCTCGGCCCGCCGGTGGGGCGCCCGATCCAGTACCGTCTCTCCGGCCCCGACGTGCAGGAGGTGCGCCGGCTCGGGCTGAAGCTCGCCGACGTGGTGGCGACCGACAAGCGGCTCGCCGTGCCGACCTTCGACTGGAACGAGCCCGGCAAGGTGCTGCGCGTCGAGATCCTGCAGGACAAGGCGCGCCAGCTCGGCGTCACCAGCCAGGACATCGCCGGCATTCTCAACGCCGTCGTCGGCGGCCAAGCGATCACGCAGGTGCGCGATTCGATCTACCTCGTGAACGTGGTCGGCCGGGCGCGCACCGTGGAGCGCACCTCGCTCGACACGCTCCAGAGCCTTCAGGTCGCGCTCTCCAACGGCTCGGTCGTGCCGATCCTGGCCTTCGCCAAGATCGATTACGATCTGGAGCAGCCGATCGTCTGGCGCCGCGACCGGGTGCCGACGCTCACCGTGCGCGCCACCATCAACGACGCGACCCAGCCCCCCACCGTCGTCGCCGCGCTCCAGCCGGCCATCGACGCCTACATGAAGGCGCTGCCGGAGGGCTACACGCTGGCGGTCGGCGGCGCGGTCGAGGAGGCGGGCAAGGGCCAGGGCCCGATCGCCGCCGTCGTGCCGGTGATGCTGCTGGCCATGGCGGTGTTCCTGATGATCCAGCTCCAGAGCTTCCAGAAGCTCTTCCTGGTCTTTTCCGTCGCGCCGCTAGGCTTGATCGGCGTGGTCCCGGCGCTGCTGCTGTTCGACAAGCCGATGGGCTTCGTCGCCATCCTCGGCATCCTGGCGTTGATCGGTATCATCGTGCGCAATGCCGTGATCCTGGTCAGCCAGATCGAGGAATGCGAGGCCGAGGGGATGGCGCCCTGGGACGCGGTGGTCGAGGCCACCCGCCACCGCATGCGGCCGATCCTGCTCACGGCGGCCGCGGCGAGTCTCGGCCTGGTCCCGATCGCCCGCGAGGTGTTCTGGGGGCCGATGGCCTACGCGATGATCGGCGGCATCCTGGCCGCGACCGCCCTGACGCTGCTGTTCCTGCCCGCCCTCTATGTCGGCTGGTACAGGATCAGGCCGCCCTCGCGCGACGCGGCAGCGCCCAGCCATTGAGGCCGGGCGGGCCGGCGCCGGTGGTCCCCGCGCCGGTGTCGGCGGCATCCCGCGGCACCCGGCGGATTCGAGACGATCACGCACAGATGAAACCAGTTGTATTATGCATCTCACGCGTTTCGGGCTGAGATTTTTGCGCTTGAGCGCATGACCTCTGCTTTCGCTGCATAGCCGTCCTGTGCGGCAACACGCGTCGCCAAAACCCCTTTGCGGATGTCAAGCCATCCGCTAGGCACGTCCCGAACGCCGCGCCAAGGCGGCGGCTCCGATCACCTTCAGGCGAGCCGGCTGCCCGCGATGACCACCGACCACGCCACGGCCAATTCCCACCCGCTCGAGCGCGACGCGCAAGTGGCCATGAGCCACCACGACGTCAGCCCCAATGACATCGCGCTCGGCGTGGTGATCGGGCGGGCGTCGGAATATTTCGACTTCTTCGTGTTCGGCATCGCCTCGGTGCTGGTGTTCCCGAAGGTGTTCTTCCCCTTCGCTGCCCCGCTCACGGGCACGCTCTACTCGTTCGCCATCTTCGCGCTGGCCTTCATCGCCCGCCCGCTCGGGTCGGTCTTCTTCATGTGGGTCCACAAGCGGCATGGACGCGGGGTGAAGCTCACCCTTGCCCTGTTCCTGCTTGGCGGCTCGACCGCGGCGATCAGCTTCCTGCCGAGCTACAACTCGATCGGCGTCGTCGCCATCGAGTTGCTCGCGGTGCTGCGGGTCGCGCAGGGCTTCGCGCTCGGCGGCGCCTGGGACGGCATGGCCTCGCTGCTCGCCCTCAACGCGCCGCGGGAGCGCCGCGGCTGGTACGCGATGATCCCGCAGCTCGGCGCACCGTTCGGCTTCATGGTGGCGAGCGCGCTGTTCGCGTTCTTCTCTGTCAACCTGACCCCTGAGGATTTCACCGACTGGGGCTGGCGCTTCCCGTTCTTCTGCGCCTTCACCATCAACGTCGTGGCCCTGTTCGCGCGGCTCCGGCTCGTCGCCACCCCCGAATTCACCCGGCTTCTCGACAAGGGTCGGCTCGAGCCCGTCAGCGTCGTCGATCTCGCCCGCCACCACGCCCTCGACGTGTGGATCGGCGCCTTCGTGCCGCTGGCGAGCTTCGCCTTGTTCCACCTCGTCACGATCTTCCCGATCGCGTGGCTCGCCCTGTCGAGCGAACGCTCCGCCGGCGACTTCCTAATGGTGCAGTTCTCCGGCGCCATGGTTTGCGCCGGCGCGATCGCCGCCTCGGGCCTGATCGCCGACCAGATCGGGCGGCGCAACGTGCTGCTCATCAGCGCCGGGCTGATCGCCGTGTTCGCCTGCGGCAGCATCCTGGCGCCGCTGATCTTCGGCGAGAACGCCATCGGCCAGACGATCTACGTCAATATCGGCTTCATGCTGCTCGGCCTGTCCTACGGCCAGACCGCCGGTGCCGTGACCTCGCGGCTGGGCGGGCGCTACCGCTACACCGGCGCGGCGCTCACCTCCGACCTCGCCTGGCTGTTCGGCGCGGGCTTCGCCCCCCTCGTGGTGCTGTACCTCTCCACCGAGTACGGGCTCGCGATGGTCGGCGTGTACCTGCTGTCGGGCGCCCTGGCGACGCTGCTCGCGCTCTCCCTCGACCGGTCCGAGATGCGCCAGATGTGAGTTTGGCCCCGCGGGCGGAGACTCATCTCGCCGCGGGACCGGGAGCGCTTTCCGCCGAACCCTGGATGCCGGTCCGGCGCCAGAAAGCGCGTCACAACAAGGTCCCGGAGAGGCCGAGCCGACACCGTCGGCTCGGCCTCTCCGGAGAGAAACGAACCGCCGCCACGCGGGAAGTCACCCGCGCGGCCCTTGCGATGGAACGAAGATTCGTGGCCATGACCGCCGACCGTTCAATGAGAGCCCGTGCCGGGGCCGGCTCCGCGAGCCGGATCCTGCGGGGTCTCGTCCTCCTGCCGCTGTTCGGCCTGCTCGCCGGCTGCAACCTCGTGGTGATGCAGCCCTCCGGCGACATCGCCATGCAGCAGCGCAACCTCGTCCTCGCCTCGACGGGGCTGATGCTGCTCATCATCATCCCGGTGATCGTGCTGACCCTGCTGTTCGCGTGGCGCTACCGCGCGTCGAACACGGCGGCCCGCCACGACCCCGACTGGGACCACTCGACCGGGCTCGAAGTGGTGATCTGGACCGCGCCGCTGATGATCATCATCGCGCTCGGCGCGCTGACCTGGATCAGCACCCACACCCTCGACCCGTTCCGGCCGCTCTCGCGCATCGAGCCCGGCAAGCCGGTCGCGGCGGAGGTGAAGCCGCTGGAGGTGGAGGTCGTCGCCCTCGATTGGAAGTGGCTGTTCTTCTACCCCGAATACAACGTCGCGACGGTCAACGAGCTGGCCGCGCCGGTGAACCGGCCGATCACCTTCAAGATCACCGCCTCCTCGGTGATGAACGCCTTCTACATCCCCGCGCTCGCCGGCATGATCTACGCGATGCCCGGCATGCAGACGCAGCTTCACGCCGTGATCAACAAGCCGGGCGCCTATGACGGGCTGTCGTCGCACTACAGCGGCACCGGCTTCTCGCGCATGACGTTCAAGTTCCATGGGCTCGACGGCGACGGCTTCGACCAGTGGATTGCCAAAGTGAAGCAGCAGGGTTCGGAATTGAGCCGTGATGCCTATCTCGAACTCGAGCGCCCGAGCGAGCGCGTTCCCGTCACCTACTACGCCTCGTTTGCCGACGGCCTCTTCGGCAAGATCCTCGGCATGTGCGCCGTGCCCGGCAAGATGTGCATGCACGAGATGATGACCATCGACGCCAAGGGCGGCGCCGGCAAGGAAAGCCAAGAGAACGCCGAGCGGCTCCAGTACGACAACCGCCATGTGCAGCGCGGCGACGAAGCCCCGGGGGCGACGACCCCGGCCTCGCACCGCGCGCCCAAGAGCGAAACGCCGGACGGCGATAAGAACCACGAGGGGAGCGGCCAAGGCCACTCCGCTCCCGACCAGACCAACAACTGATCCGTCGCCGCCTCAGGATTTACGGACGAGTTTCAACCCATGTTCGCAAACACGGACCTGCAGCACCTGCTGTTCGGGCGCCTCTCCTTGGAGGACATCCCGTTCCACGAACCGATCCTGCAAGTGACCTTCGCAGGCGTCGCCGTGGCCGGGATCGCGGTGATCGCCGCCATCACCTATTTCCGCTTCTGGGGTCCGCTCTGGCGCGACTGGTTGACCTCGGTCGACCACAAGAAGATCGGCATCATGTACGTCGTCCTGGCGCTCGTGATGCTGCTGCGCGGCTTTGCCGACGCGTTGCTGATGCGCTCGCAGCAGGCGATCGCGTTCGGCTCCAACGAGGGCTTCCTGCCGCCGCACCACTACGACCAGATCTTCACCGCCCACGGCGTGATCATGATCTTCTTCGTGGCGATGCCGTTCGTCACCGGCCTGATGAACTACGTCGTGCCGCTGCAGATCGGCGCGCGCGACGTCGCCTTCCCGTTCCTGAACAACTTCTCGTTCTGGATGACGGTGTCCGGCGCGGCCACGATCATGATCTCGCTGTTCGTCGGTGAGTTCGCCCGCACCGGCTGGCTCGCCTACCCGCCGCTCTCGGGCGCGGACATGAGCCCGGGGGTCGGCGTCGACTACTACATCTGGGGCCTGCAGATCGCGGGCATCGGCACGACGCTGTCCGGCATCAACCTGGTCGCGACCATCGTGAAGATGCGCGCGCCCGGCATGTCGATGATGAAGCTGCCGATCTTCACCTGGACCTCGCTGTGCACGAACGTGCTCATCGTGGCCGCCTTCCCGATCCTCGCCGCCGTTCTCGCGCTGCTGAGCCTCGACCGCTACGTCGGCACGCACTTCTTCACGAACGACCTCGGCGGCAACCCGATGATGTACTTCAACCTCATCTGGATCTGGGGTCATCCGGAGGTCTACATCCTCATCCTGCCGGCCTTCGGCGTGTTCTCGGAGGTCACCTCGGCCTTCAGCGGCAAGCGCCTGTTCGGCTACACCTCGATGGTCTACGCGACCGTCGTCATCACGATCCTGTCCTACCTCGTGTGGCTGCACCACTTCTTCACGATGGGTTCGGGCGCGAGCGTGAACTCGTTCTTCGGCCTCACGACGATGATCATCTCGATCCCAACGGGCGCGAAGATCTTCAACTGGCTGTTCACGATGTACCGCGGCCGCATCCGCTTCGATGTGCCGATGCTGTGGACCGTCAGCTTCATGGTCACCTTCACCATCGGCGGCATGACCGGCGTGCTGCTCGCCGTGCCCCCGGCCGACTTCGTGCTGCACAACTCGCTGTTCCTGATCGCGCACTTCCACAACGTGATCATCGGCGGCGTGCTGTTCGGCATGTTCGCCGGCGTGAACTACTGGTTCCCGAAGGCCTTCGGCTTCCGGCTCGACGAGTTCTGGGGCAAGGTCAGCTTCTGGTTCTGGACCATCGGCTTCTACGTCGCCTTCATGCCGCTCTACGTGCTGGGGCTCATGGGCGTGACCCGCCGTGCCCAGCACTTCGACGACCCTTCGCTGCAGATCTGGTTCGTGATCGCCGCCATCGGCGCGGGTCTGATCGCGCTGGGCATCGGTGCGATGATCGTCCAGTTCGCGGTCTCGATCAAAAACCGCGAGGCGCTGCGCGACGTGACCGGCGATCCGTGGGAAGGCCGGACCCTCGAATGGGCGACCTCCTCGCCGCCACCGGACTACAACTTCGCCTTCACGCCCGTGGTGCACAGCCTCGACGCGTGGTGGGACATGAAGGCCCGCGGCTTCCAGCGTCCGCTCTCGGGCTACAAGCCGATCCACATGCCCAAGAACACCGCCACCGGCGTGATCCTGGGCGTGGTCAGCATCGTCTTCTCGTTCGCGATGATCTGGTACATCTGGTGGCTCGCAGCGCTCACCTTCGTGGCGATGCTGGCGATCACGATCGCCCATACCTTCAACTACAACCGCGACTTCTACATCCCCGCTGAGACGGTCCGCCGGACCGAGCAACAGCGGACCGAAGCGCTCGCGGCGCGGGTCTGAGCAGCATCATGGCAACGCACGCGACCCACACCCTCGCCGGCGACCGGATGTCCGGCGCCGACGTGCCGGACTTCCTCGATCTCGAGGGCGAGCATCACCCGGAAGGGGCACGATGCTCGGCTTCTGGATCTACCTGATGAGCGACTGCCTCATCTTCGCAGTCCTGTTCGCCACCTACGCCGTGCTCGGCCGCAGCTACGCGGCCGGGCCCTCGCCCAAGGACCTGTTCGACCTGCCGATCGTGGCGGTGAACACGTCGATGCTGCTGTTCTCCTCCATCACCTACGGCTTCGCCATGCTGGCGATGGAGAAGGACGACCTCGCCAAGACCCAGCTCTGGCTCGCGATCACCGGCCTGTTCGGCGCGGCCTTCGTCGGGCTCGAACTCTACGAGTTCGCTCACCTGATCCACGAAGGCGCCACGCCCCAGCGCAGCGGCTTCCTGTCCGCGTTCTTCACCCTGGTCGGAACCCACGGCCTGCACGTCACCTTCGGCCTGATCTGGCTCGTCACCCTGATGATCCAGACCCGGCTCAAGGGCCTCGGGGCGGAGAACAAGCGCCGGCTGATGTGCCTGTCGATGTTCTGGCACTTCCTCGACGTCATCTGGATCGGCGTCTTCACCTTCGTGTACCTGATGGGAGTCCTGCAATGAGCGGGGCAGCGCACGCCGACGATCACGGCCATGGGCAGGATGCCCACGGCCACGGCTCCTTCAAAGACTACGTCACGGGCTTCGTGCTCTCCGTCATCCTGACGGCGATCCCGTTCTGGCTGGTGATGGGCGACGTGCTGGGCGACAAGCTCATCACCGGCGTCGTCATCCTCGGTCTGGGCGCGGTGCAGATCGTGGTTCACATGATCTACTTCCTGCACATGAACACGAAGTCGGAGGGCGGCTGGACCTTCATGGCGCTGATCTTCACGATTACCCTCGTGGTCATCACCCTGTGCGGGTCGATCTGGGTCATGCACCACCTCAACACCAACATGATGCCGATCTCGCCCGAGGAGATGCGTCACGCTCCCTGACGCGTCCCGCAAACCCGACACTCCGGCGCCCGCCGCCCCGGCAACGGGTCGGCGGCGCCCATTGCTCGTCCGGCTCGCGCTGATCCTGGCGGGCCTTACGGTGACGGGCGTCTTCCTCGGCCTCGGCACGTGGCAGGTCGAGCGCCGGATCTGGAAGCTCGACCTGATCGACCGGGTCGAGGCCCGCATTCGCGCCGAGCCCGCGCCTGCACCGGGCCCGGAGGAATGGGCCGGTCTCACGGCCGCCTCCGCCGAGTACCGGCGGGTCCGCCTCACCGGGCGCTTCGCCTACGATCGCGCCACGCTGGTCCAGGCGGTGACCGCCCGCGGCGCCGGTTTCTGGGTGCTGGTGCCGCTCGCGACCGACCGCGGTTTCACCGTCCTCGTCAACCGCGGCTTCGTGCCGACGGAGGCCCGCGAGCGCACGGCCCGTGCCGCGGGTGAGCCGGACGGGGACGTGACGGTCACGGGCCTGCTGCGCCTGACCGAGCCCGGCGGCGCCTTCCTGCGCCACAACGATCCGGCGGCCGACCGCTGGTACTCTCGCGACGTCGCGGCCATCGCCGCCGCCCGCGGGATCGGCGGCACGCCGAATGAGGTCGCGCCCTATTTCGTGGATGCCGACGCCGCGCCCAATCCTGGCGGCCTGACGGTCGGCGGCCTCACCGTGGTGGCCTTCCACAACAACCATCTCGTCTACGCGCTGACATGGTACGCCCTCGCGCTGATGACCGCCGCGGCCCTCGTCTACGCCCTCAGAGGGTCTCGCAGGATGCCCCGTCGCTGACGGACCGCCCTTTGTCGGTCTGAGGGGGCGATGACGCGCGGCATCCGGCCATGATGCCGGGTGAGGCGAGGCGCCCGGAACCGTTGAAACTATTTTTCACATTTTTTTCCTGGACCTGTATCGATTTAACAGTTGAGGTTGTTAACCCTTCGTACACCAATCACCATCGCGATTCGCGGCAGCCCTTGCCGCGCCGGATGAAGCTGGGAGCCAGGATGGGAGTCGCCCTGCACGGGCCTGAACGGGACGGACGTGATCGCCGGGATGGCGACGGAGTCTCCCGTGGCGTACCCGAGCCGCTGGCGGATCTCATCGTGGCCATGGAGCGGACGCTCGTCGCGCTGGCAGGGGAGGGCGGGGGCCGCAACGAGTTGCACGCCCTGCGCAACTATCTCTCCGACCTCTGCGTCCTGACCCAGGAGACGCCGACGATCCGACGGGCGGTCGACCGTCTGGTCTTCGCGGGCGACCGACTCGGCGAGGCGGTGATCGCGCCGAGAGGCCACGAGCGCCGCTGGCGGAGCCCCCGCCTGAACAAGGCGCGCCAAGCGCTCACCTCCCTCGAACGGACGCTCGCGGGCGCGCGCCCGAGCCGGATCGCGGTGCGACTCGACCGCGACTGGTGACGGCAAAGCGGTCGGGACCGGCGCCGCGCCGCGTAGGCGCCCATCGAACCGCGCGCGATAACGGCCGAGCTTGGCGGAACAGTTACGCCGGCCAACGGTTTGGGGACGCGTGCGACAGGCGCACCGTTCCCCCTTTCGAGCCACCGAATGGATAAACCCAGCCGCTCGGCCCAGACCTGGGCAGCCACGGCCGGCGCCGCCGCGCTGGCGGTCGGAGCATGGTACCTCCTGCCCGTCGAGGACTGGCTGCGCGCCTTTTCGGACTGGGCGAACGGCCTCGGTCCCTACGGCCTCCTCGCCTTCGGCGTGCTGTTCTTCCTGGCGACCCTTCTCGTCGTGCCGGGCACGCCGCTCACCATCGCCGGGGCCGTCGCCTTCGGCTGGGCGGTGATGCCGGTGGTGCTGTTCTCGGCAACGCTCGGCTCCTGGCTCGCCTTCGTGGCCGCCCGCCACCTGTTCCGCGAGCGGGTGCGGGGACTGATCGAGCGCCGGCCGGCGCTGAACGCCACCGTGGAGGCGGTCGGCGACGGCGGCTGGCGGCTCATGACTCTGATGCGGCTCAGCCCCTTCGTGCCGTTCAACGCCCAGAACTACGTCTTCGGGGTGACGGATGTTCGCACCTCCGCCTATCTGGTCTCCACGGTGATCGGCATGCTGCCGGGCACGGTGGTGTGCGTCTATCTCGGCGTCATCGGCCGCCATGCCGGCAGCGACGAGCCGACCCACTGGATCACCCTCGGCCTCGGCCTCCTCGCCACCGTCGCCGCGGTGGAACTCACCCGGCGCCGGGTGCGGGCCAAGCTTGAAGCCGGCAAACTCAAGCTGGGAAAGGCTGGGGCACGATGAGCGTTCCGCTCGAACAGGGGATGAGCGCGCCGTCGCGGCGTAGCAGCTCGGTGCGCGCATGAGGATGGAACGCGGGGTGGGTCAAGGATCGTCCGAGAGTTGGCTGCGGCCCGGGCTCACCTGCTGGCGACAGGAGCGGGCGGGGCGCGTCGCGGTGCTGCATGACGGCGCGGCCTATTTCGCCGCCGCCCATGCGGCGCTGCTGAAGGCGCGGACATCCATCACCCTGATCGGCTGGAGCTTCGATCCGCGCGCGCGCCTGCTGCCGGGAGATTCCCCCGATGCGGGCGAGACCCTGGCGGAACTGCTGCGGCGCCTGAAGGCCGCGCGGCCGAAACTCGCCATCCGCATCCTGATCTGGGACATGCCCTGGCCGATCTCGGCGGGCAACGACCATACCCCCGACAGCGTGCGGGAGAGCCTCGGGCCCGAGATCGACTTCCGCATCGACGGCACGCTGCCCCTCGGCGCCTGCCAGCACCAGAAGATCCTCGTGATCGACGATGCGATCGCCTTCAGCGGCGGCAGCGACTTCGAGGTGAACCGCTGGGACACCCCCGCCCACCGCGACCGCGACCCCCGCCGCCGCCTGCCCTCCGGCGAGGACTACCCGCCGCGCCACGACGTGATGATGCTGGTCGATCGTGACGCCGCGCGGGCGCTGGCGGATCTGGCCCGCGAGCGCTGGCGCCGCGCCACCGGCGAAAGCCTTCCGTCTGCCGACGGCGATCCGGACGGGGACTCGGACTTGGATCCTTGGCCCGAAACCCTCGCGCCGCACCTGACCGACGTGACGGTGGGGCTCGCCCGCACCGATCCGCCGCTGGCTGGGCGCCCGGCGGTGACGGAGAGCGCCGCGCTCTATCGCGCCTCGATCCGCGCAGCGGAGCGCTTCATCTATCTGGAGAACCAGTATCTCACCTCGCCGGTCGTCGCGGAGGCGCTGGCCGAGCGCCTCGCCGAACCCGACGGGCCGGAGATCGTGATCGTGCTGTCCGAGCGCAGCCCGAGCGGCTTCGACCGTCTGACCATGGACAGCGCCCGCCGTGGCCTGATCAGGGCGTTGCGCCGCGCGGACCGGTTCGACCGGCTGCGGATCGTGGCGCCGCACACGGAGAAGGGCCGGCCGATCCTGGTCCACGCCAAGGTCGCGATCATCGACGAGCGCCTGCTGCGGATCGGCTCGACCAACCTCAACAACCGCTCCCTCGGCTACGACACCGAGTGCGACCTCGCCGTGGAGGTGCCGGCCGACGACGCCGAGGCCCGCGCGGCTTTGCGGCGGCTGCTCGTCCGGCTGCTCTCCCATCACGGCGGCTGCCCGCCCGATGTGTTCGGGCAAGCCTTCGCGGCGCGCGGCTCCCTGCGCGCGGTGCTCGACGATCCCCGCTTGATGCCGTGCTCGCGGGTCTGCCCCCTCGTCCCCTCCCGCCGCGGCCCAGTGGCCCGCCTCGTCGAGGCTTTCCACCTCGGCGACCCGGTGAGCCCCGCCGACGCGTGGCGCCCCTGGCACCGCCGCAAGGCGCTGCGCCGGGTTGGCGGCTCAAGTTTCTTGGAGGAGGACACCGCCTCACAACCGGAGAAGGCGGCACTAGGCGCCTCATGAACCCTCCACCGTGACGGTCGGACGGTTGGATTTTACCCGGCTCCCCCTCTCCCCGAACGCGGGGAGAGGGTATGCGCGCGAAGTCGAGGCGGTCCCAGAGAGCAGAAGGCGCGCGGCTACTTGTCGAACACCGCCTGCAAAGCGGCCTGATCCTTCCGTGCCTCCTTGCCCGTGGGCAGGGCGATCAGGGTGAGGATGCGCGCCTTGTCCGGCGTGAGGTCGCCCGCGAACACCGCGCCGGCCTTGCGCAGGGTGTTGCCGCCGCCCTTGAAGCCGTAGACGGGTAGGGCGCGCCCGTCATGGACCCTGGTCGCCACGATCACCGGCACACCCTTGGCGATGACCTCGGCGATGGCGTCGTGCATCTCGGCGTTGACGTTACCCCAGCCATAGGCCTCGACCACGATCGCCTCGGCCCCGCTTTCGGCCGCGTGCCGGACCTGCGAACCGTCGGCGCCGGCATACATCGCCACGAGATCGACCCGCGGCATCCGCTCCGGCAGCGGCAGGGTCTGGCGGCGCAAGGAGCGGCGGCTGAACACGACGCGGTCCTCGTCCACGTATCCCAGGATGCCCGCCTCCCCCGAATTGAAGGTCTCGACGTTGCTGGTGTGGGTCTTGCGCACCTCGCGCGCCGCGTTGATGCGGTGGTTGAGCGTCACCGTCACGCCCTGGCCCACCGCGCCCTCGGCCAGGATCTGGCGGGCGGCGTTGAGGAGGTTGCGCGGGCCGTCCGCATCCGCGTCGGAGGCGTTGCGCTGGGCGCCCACCAGCACCACCGGCTTGTCGCTCTTGAGCGTCAGGTCGAGGAAGTAGGCGGTCTGATCGAGGGTGTCGGTCCCGTGCAGCACGATCGCCCCGCGAATGCCGGGATCGGCGAGCAGCGCGTCGAGCTTAGCGGTCAGCGCCGGCCAGCGGTCCGGGCCCATATAGTCGCTCGGCACGTTGCTGAACTCGGTGACCTCGATGGTGGCGATGTCCTTCAGCTTCGGCACCGCCGCGACGAGATCCTCGCCCGAGAGGGCCGGGACCGGCGCGTGGGTCGTGGGATCGAGCTTCATCGCGATGGTGCCGCCGGTCGCGACTACGGCGATCCGCGGCGACTCGGCCCGCGCCGGCCCGGCGGACAATGCGGTCAGGGCGGCGAGACCGAGAGCGGTCAGGGGTCCGGTCGTCTTCGTCATCGTGCGCGCATCCTCTCCCGTCCACGGCCGGTCGTCGGGCCGGCCCGCGGACGACCATGCTCGCGCGCGGAAAGACCCTCAACCCGGCTCGATCCGGATCTCCGCCAGAACTGGCAGATGGTCGGACGCCTTCCGCGCCAGCGGCGTGTCCACGACCGCGATGCGCTCGACGGCGACGCGCTCGCTGACGAAGACATGATCGACGCGCAGCAGGGGGAAGCGGCTCGGGAAGGTGGCGCCGCCGCGCCGCCAGCGCCGTTCCCCCGTGAGCCGCCGGGCATCGGTGAGGCGTCCGCTCAGCCGGCGGTAGGCGCGCGACCAGCCCATGGCGTTGAAGTCGCCGAGCAGCACCGTCGGCGCGTGGCAGGCGGGATCGCCGAGCCAGTCTGGCCCGAGCAACGCCTTGGCCTGGGCGACGCGCTCCGCCCCGAGCAATCCGAAATGAGTCGTGAGCACCTGAAGCTTGCTGGCGCCCGCCGTCACCTCGACCCACAGCGCCCCCCTTGGCTCCAGGCCGGGGCGCCGCAGCAGGCCGGGCAGGGGGCCGGCGCGCTTGAGCCGCGACGGCAGGTGGGTGAGCACGGCATCGCCGTAGCGCTCCTCCTCGATGTGCAGGGCCGGATGGAAATGCGAGAACATTCCGACCAGCCGGGCGATCTCCTCCGCCTGATCCAGACCGTCGGTGCGCGGGCGCCCGACATCGACCTCTTGGAGCGCGACGATGTCGGGCGCCAGGGCGGCGATCACCCGCGCAACCCGCTCCGGCGCGACCCGCCCGTCGGTGCCGCGGCAATGGCGGACGTTGTAGGTGAGCAGGCGCAAGCGCCGCGACGCCGCCGATGCCGGCTCATCCGACGCGAGTTCCGATCGTTCCTCGGCATGCGCCTCGATCTGCTCCTGTTGCACGCCCTCTCCCCCGGCCGGATTGCAGCGCGCCGCCTGCAAGGAGCCGGAGCGGCGCGCGCCAACCGAACGCCGGGACGGGCCAACCGATCCCTGATCGCGTCGGATCGCATGCAGCCAAACCGCGCCGACGGCCGTTTTCCGCGTCCGGCGGAACCGCACCGGAGATGACCTCTTTCGAACAGGCGAGGCGCGTGATGCAGTGCCGAAGACGGAATCAGGTAAACGCGATGCGGACGAGCAGGGCACGCAAGGTATGAGGACCGAGGACGCCAGCGCCCGCTACGTCGATCTCGACGCCTGGGGCGGGCTCGACATCCTCCAGGCGCTCTGGGAGGGCCAGCTCGCGGCAGTGGCGGCGGTGGGGCCGGCCCTGCCGGCGATCGATGCGGCGGCGCGGGCCGCCGAGCCGGGCCTGCGCGAGGGCGGGCGGCTGGTCTATGTCGGGGCCGGCACCTCCGCGCGGATCGGCGTGCAGGACGGGGCGGAATTGCCGCCGACCTTCGACTGGCCGGAGGTGCAGCTCGGTTTCGCCATCGCCGGCGGGGAGGGCGCCCTGTTGCGCGCGGTGGAGGATGCGGAGGATTCCGCCGCCGACGGCGCCGCCTGGATCGCAAGCGCCGAGATCGGCCCGCGCGACGTGGTGGTGGGGCTGGCCGCCAGCGGCTCGACGCCCTTCACCGTCGAGGCGCTGAAGGCCGCCCGCAGCCGCGGCGCCGTTACCGTCGGCGTCAGCAACAACCCCGACGCGCCGATCCTGCGCGAGGCCGCCCACGGCATCCTCGCCGCCACGGGGGCCGAGGTGCTGGCGGGCTCCACCCGCATGAAGGCGGGCACGGCCCAGAAGGTGATCCTCAACCTGTTCTCGACCCTGGTGATGATCCGGCTCGGCCGGGTCTATCGCGGGCGGATGGTGGCGATGCGCGCGACCAACCGGAAGCTGCGCGCCCGCGGCGTCGCCATGGTCTCCGAGCTCGCCGGCTGCCCGGCAGACGTCGCCGCCGACGCCCTGACGCGAGCCGAGGGCGACATCAAGCGTGCGGTGCTGCTCGCCGGGGGGATGAGCGCCATGCGGGCCGACGACCTGCTCCTGCGCCATGACGGCAACCTGCGCCGGGCGCTTCGCGAGGTGGGCCGATCATGAGCGCAACGACCTTCATGGCGCGGGAAATCGCCGAGATCCCCGATGCCGCCTCTCTGCTGGTAGCCGGCGAAGCAGCCCGGATCGGCGCGACGCTGCGGGCCAGGAGCTTCCCCTTCGTGGTGGTGTGCGGGCGGGGCAGTTCGGGCCATGCCGGCGTGCATCTGCGCTACCTGATCGAGACGCGGCTCAGCCTGCCGGTTTCGGCCGCCGCGCCCTCGGTGGTGACGGGCTATGACCGTCCGCCGAACGTGGCGGGCGCGCTCTTCATCGTGGTCTCGCAATCGGGCCGCTCGCCCGATCTCGTCGCGGCGACGGAAGCGGCGCGGGCCGGCGGCGCCCTGACGCTCGCCCTCGTCAACGATCCCGACTCCCCGGCCGCGCGGGCAAGCGACCTCGTCCTGCCGATCCTCGCCGGGCCGGAGCATGCGGTCGCCGCCACCAAGACGGTGACGAATTCAGCCATCGCGGGCGCGGCGCTGGTTTCGGCCTGGGCCGGCGACAGCGAGCTGGAACGGGGCCTTGCCGCCCTTCCGGAGCGGCTGAGACAGGCGCTCGCCCTCGACTGGTCGGCCTGGAGTGCCGATCTCGCGGGCGCCCCGGCGGCCTTCGTCACCGGGCGCGGACACGGGCTCGGGCCCCTGCGCGAGATCGCCCTCAAGCTCGCGGAGACCCTGCGCCTGCCCGCGCTCGGCTACTCGGCGGCGGAGTTGCGCCACGGGCCCCGCGCCTCCGTCTCAGTCGCAACGCCGGTCCTAGCCCTGCGCCAGGCCGATCCGCTGGCCGAGGGCGTGGACGCGCTCGTGCGCGACCTCAACCGCGACGGAATGCGGGTCCATGCCTGCGGCGGTCCCCTCGGCACCCTGCCCTGGCTCGGCGACGGCCATCCGGCCTGCGACCCCATCGCCATGCTGGTGCCGGCCTACCGCGCCATCGAGGCCGAGGCTCGCCGCCGCGGCCTCGACCCGGACAAGCCGGCCGGCCTCACCAAGGTGACGGAGACGCTGTGATGACGAGTCCGGGCTTCAAAAGGGCGAGCCCTTTCGCGGGTCCAGGGCGGAGCCCTGGGACGACATCGGGGCGCTGCCCCGAGTCCCCGCCAAAGGGATGATCCCTTTGGGAACCCGGGATCATCACGCGATCGCTGCTGAGCGCGTCTTCGATGGCGAGCGGATGCTCGGCGACCGCACCGTCGTGCTGCGCGGCGGGCACATCATCGACGTCACCGCCGAGCCGCCAAAGGATGTTCCCCTCGTCCGGCTGCCGGCAGGCGCTGTGCTGGCGCCGGGCTTCATCGATTGTCAGGTCAATGGCGGCGGAGGGGTGCTCCTCAACGACGATTCCAGCGTGGCCGGCATCGCCCGGATCGCGGCGGCGCACCGGCGCGGCGGCACCACCGCGCTGCTGCCGACCCTCATCACCGACACGCGGCCCGCGATCCGGGCGGCCATCGCGGGCGTTGCGGCGGCGATCCAGGCGGGCGTCCCCGGCATCCTCGGCATCCACCTTGAAGGGCCGTTCCTGAGCCCGCAGCGGATCGGCATTCACGACCCATCCCGGCTCGCAGAATTCGGCCCCGGCGACGCCGAACTCCTGACCAGCCTGGGCGAGCACGGCCTCACCCTGGTGACGCTGGCGCCCGAGCAGGTGCCGGCCGGCGCGGTGGCCGCCCTCATCGCCCGCGGCGCCCGCGTCTGCGCCGGGCATACGGCGGATACCGGGGTCGCGATCCGGGCGGCGATGGCGGAAGGGCTCACCGGCTTCACCCACCTGTTCAACGCCATGTCGCAGATCGGCCCGCGCGAGACCGGCGCGGTCGGCGTCGCCCTCTCGGAGGCCGAGACTTTTGCCGGGATCATCGCCGACGGACACCATGTCGGCGACGACCAGCTTCGGCTGGCCCTGCGCCTCAAGGGAAGCGAGCGGCTGATGCTGGTGAGCGATGCCATGCCACCGGTCGGCGACACCCGCGCGGACGCGTCCTTCACCCTGTTCGGACGCCGGATCGTCCGGACCGGCGACCGGCTCACCGGCGAGGACGGCACCCTGGCGGGCGCGGCGATCACCATGGCGGAGGCTGTCCGCCACATGAGCACGCGTGGCGGCGCCTCCCTCGCGGAGGCCTTGGCCATGGCCTCGCTGACCCCGGCCCGCTTTCTCGGGCTCGACACCCGGCTCGGCCGGATCGTCCCCGGCTTTGCGGCCGATCTCGTCGCGCTTTCCGCCGACAGGGCGGTGCTCGGCACGTGGATCGGCGGGGAACAAGCCGTCTGAGCCACGGTTCGCTCCCTCACGGAGCCCGTCCGGGGCCGCATTTTCCGAAAGGGTCGAGAACCATGAAACTTCCGCTTCGACGCGGCCTCTTCATCCTGGCCGCAACGCTCACCCTCGCCGCCGGCCCCGTGGCCGCGCAGGGCAGCAGCGGCAATGCGGGCAGCGGCCTCTCGCCGTCGGCGAGCGCCACCGGCAACGACCGCAGCGCCGGCGTCAACAACGGCAATTACCGCCGGCCCGGCGGCTACGGCACGCGGCGGGGCTACAGCACGCGGCGGGCCTACCGCCCGACCAGGAGCCATTCGCGGCGGTCCATGCGAAGCCGCGCGCCCCGGTTCTGACCGGTGCGCCGCGTCGCGTTGCCTGATGTCGCAGGGGCGAACCTTGTGAGCCGGGAGACGTTGGCGCGGCGCAACTTAACCGGGAACGGCCGTGACCGACAAAGCTATCGCCGACTACGCCGTAATCGGCGATACCTGCACCACGGCCCTGATCGCCCGAGACGGTTCCCTCGATTGGCTATGCTGGCCCCGCCATGACGGGCCGGCCGTCTTCCTGGCCTTGCTCGACAGCGAGCGGGGCGGTGCCTGCCGCCTCGTCCTCGACGGCCTGACCGAGATCACCCGTCGGTATCTGCCCGGCACCAACATCCTCGAGACCACCTTCGTCACCGCCTCCGGCCGGGCGGTGCTCACCGACTTCATGCCGCTTCACCGTCACGAATCGGTGCCGGAAGAGGGACCGGACGGCCAAGCGCAAGCTCAGGTGGTCCGCCGCCTCGCCTGCCGGTCCGGCCGCGTCTCCGGCCGCTGGCAGCTGCGCCCGAGCTTCGACTACGCCCGCGCCCCGACCGAGGCGACGACGGAGGGCGAGACCTGTATCCGCTTCCGCGGCGGCGGGGACACCATCCGCGCCGTCTGCGCCGTTCCGCTCGTCCTCCGCGACGATGAGGCCGAGGGCGCCTTCGCACTCGGGGCCGGCGAACGCGCCGACCTCGTGATCGCCCACGGTGAAAAGCATGGCGTGGACGGAGAAGGGCTACCCGGCGCGGTGGATGCGTCGCTTGCCGACACACGGGCCTATTGGGAGGAATGGTCGGGCCGCTGCACCTACGAGGGGCCCTACCGAGAGACGGTCCTGCGCAGCGCGCTGACCCTGAAGCTCCTCACGCACGGCCCCTCCGGCGGCATCGTCGCCGCCGCGACGGCGGGGCTGCCCGAGGCGGTGCCAGGCAACCGCAACTACGATTACCGCTACGTCTGGATGCGGGATGCGAGCTTCACCGTCACCGCCTTCGTCAATCTCGGCTACCAGCGCGAAGCCGCCGAGTTCCTGCGCTTCCTGCGCGAGGCCGATACGAGCCGGGGGCGCGACCTTCACCTGATGTACGCCCTCGACGGTGCGGTGCCGGGGGAAGAATTCCTCGACCACCTGTGCGGCTGGCGCGGCATCGGCCCGGTGGGGATCGGCAACGCGGCGGCGGATCAGGAGCAGTACGACATCTACGGCGAGTTCCTGGTGGCCCTCCACGGCTACCTCGAGGCGGTGGAATACGACCCGCCGGTGAAGGTCAACGACCACCTGCCCGAGGCGCTTGGCCATCTCACCGACCACATCCTGCGGGCCCGCCACGCGGCCGACCACGGCCTGTGGGAGATGCGCACGGAGAAGCGCCAGAGCGTGCACACCAAGGCGATGCTCTGGGTCGGTCTCGACCGCGCCGTGCAGATCGCCCGCGCCGACCCGAAGCACCGTCTCGCCAGTCCGGACACGATCGCCCGGTGGGAGCGGGCCGCGGCCGAGATCCGAGCGGAGTATCATGCGCGCGGCTGGAACGCGGCGCGCGGCGCCTACACCATGGCCTACGAATCGGACGATCTCGATGCGGCAGTGCTGCGCACCGTGCTGTTCGGCGCCTTCGATCCGCACGATTCGCGCGTCGCGAAAACCCTGGAGCGGGTCGGCGAGGAACTCGGCGCGGGCGACCTCATCTACCGCTACCGGATGGACGACGGGTTGGAGGGCGACGAGGCGACCTTCACCGCCTGCTCCTTCTGGCGGGTCGGCTGTCTGGCGCTGGCTGGCCGTAACGACGAGGCCACCGCCCTGTTCGAGCGGCTGCTGGCGCGGGGCAACGATCTCGGCCTGTTCGCCGAGGAGATCGACGCGGAAACGGGCGAGCAGCGCGGAAACGTACCGCAGGGCTTCACCCATATGGCGGTGATCAACCACGCCGTCCGCCTCGCCGCGGCCGACCGCGAGACGCCGACCGAGGAGCCGGATTGCCGGGCAGAGGCCGACGCCGTCCCGGCCTGATCGGCCTATACCCACAAAAACCGAACGATCGCTCGAAGCCGCGTGAGCGGCTTCGCGGCGCGTGCTTTTTGGGGCGTGAGCCCCGGACAGCATCGAGCGGAGCGAACGTCCAAGGAACCGATGCCGTCCGCGGAGGCGGGCGCCGGCGATTGAGGCCAGCCGGAAACCAGAGCTATCGCCTTCAAGCGATGGCCCTGTCCGACACAAACCGGACCGATTGTCGGGCTACCTTGATTCCGAGGGTGCGGCGATGCGGAGGAGATCCGATGCGAAGCTACAACCTGTTCCGCCGCCGGGGCAGGGAAGCGCTTTTCTGCGCAGTTCCGGAGAGCTGTGCCGTGCCGCGCTTCGTCGGCGGGCGCCGCTGGACCTTCGGCGGGCGAATCGATGAAAGCGCGAGCCCACCCCCCGGCTTCGACGACCGCGCCGCGGTGACCGCCGTGCGCTTCAACGGCTTCTACCTGTTCCAGTGCCTCGACGAGGGTGGGACGGAGCGAGCGGCCGACGGACCGTAAGCGGGTGCGCAATCATGTCGAGCATTCCTTAACGGCCGGCATGCGAGACAGGCGTGCAGTCAGGCGGGCCGGAGACCGATCATGATCAGCGAGAAGCGCCAGGAGCCTCGCAAGCGAACCTTTCTCAAGGGACGGATCCACTTCAACAAGGGTGCGTCCAGCATGGACTGCCTCGTCCGCGATTTCTCGGAGATGGGCGCACGGCTGGAGTTGAGCGAGACCAACACCCTGCCGGAAACGTTCGACCTCTACATCCCGCAGAAAGAAATCACCCTCCGGTCGAATCTGCGCTGGCGCCGCGGCGACGCGGTCGGCGTCGCCTTCGCGGAGGTGCAGAAGGCTGCCTCCGAGCCGTCCCCGGCACCGTCGACGGACCCGTCGCTGGCCGTCCTGCTGCGCCGGATCGCCGAGTTGGAGGCCGAGAATGCCGGCCTGCGCGCGGTGATCGCGTCCATGGGAAGCAGCCTGGGTGCCGGCACGGGAGCGGGCATGGGCGCGGGATCGACGAACGGGGTACGGCACGCCTGAGCGGAGGCGACATCCGCGCCCCCGAGCGGGCGCGAGCGGATGTCGCGGAGCCGGCTCAGCCCTCGTCCAAAGCCGCCCGGATGCGCGCGGCATGCTCGGCGAGCACCGCATGGTCGGCCATGCCGCCCTCATGGCGCTTCAGCGGCACGCCGTCGTGGCGCGGCACGAGGTGGAAGTGCAGGTGGAACACCGTCTGCCCACCGGCCGGCTCGTTGTACTGGAACAGCGTCAGCCCATCGGCCTTGAAGGCCGCCTTCACCGCACGGCCGACCCGCTGCACCGTGCCGATCACGGCCGCGAGCGTCTGCGGCTCGGCATCGAGCAGCCCGCGCGAGGGCGCCTTCGGGATGACGAGGGTATGGCCCTCGCCCTGGGGCATCACATCCATGAAGGCGAGGCTGTGCTCGTCCTCGTAGACCTTATGCGCGGGGATCTCCCCGCGCAGGATCTTTCCGAAGATGTTATCCGGATCGTAGGGCGTCATCGCACGGTTCCTCGCAGAAACGGGCGGCACGTTGCACGGGCTGCCTCATCGCAGCAACCTTGACCACTCCGGCGGCGTTGACGAGCCCGTGACGGCGGCGCGCGCCGCTCAGGAGCGGGACATGGCCGAAAGCACGGGTGCGATCTACACGGCGGCGGGCGCCAACCTCGCCATCGCGGCGGCGAAGTTCGTCGGCGCCTTCCTCACCGGCTCGACCGCGATGCTGGCGGAGGGCGCGCACTCGCTGGTGGACACCGCCAACCAGCTTCTGCTGCTCGTCGGCCTGAAGCGGGCGAAGAAGCCAGCGGACGCCAAGCATCCCTTCGGCTACGGCCGCGAGGTGTATTTCTACGCCTTCATCGTCGCCCTGTTCATCTTCCTCGGCGGCGGCATCTTCGCGATCTACGAGGGCGCGCACAAGATCGAGCACCCCGAGCCCTCCGCCGACGCAACCCTGTTCGGCGTTCAGCTGTCCGGCTTCTGGGTGAACGTCTCGATCCTCGGCTTCGCGATCCTGGCGGAGGGCTATT
Source organism: Methylorubrum sp. GM97 (assembly GCF_024347855.1). Taxonomy (NCBI): domain Bacteria; kingdom Pseudomonadati; phylum Pseudomonadota; class Alphaproteobacteria; order Hyphomicrobiales; family Methylobacteriaceae; genus Methylorubrum; species Methylorubrum sp. GM97. Next base: position 4,667,490 of record NZ_AP025942.1, on the reverse strand, counting down.
CCTGCTTCGTGGCCGTGAAGGCGTTCTGGGCGGAGAAGGGCGAGCGCAGCGCCATCACCGCGATCCAGCGCAGCAAGGACCCGGCGCTCTACACGATCCTCGTGGAGGACGTCGCCGCGCTGATCGGCCTCGTCATCGCCATCGGCGGCGTGGTGCTCGCGCATGTCCTCGACAAGCCGGCACTCGACGGCTGGGCCTCGATCGGCATCGGCCTCGTTCTGATCGGCATGTCGATCTTCCTGATGATCGAGACCCACGGCCTGCTGATCGGCGAGGCCGCCGACCCGGCGGTGGTGCGCACGATCCAGGCGGCGGTGTCCGAGGAGAGCGCCGTCCAGCACGTCAACGCGGTGCTGACCCAGCATCTCGGCCCCTCGGACATCCTCGTGAACCTCAGCCTCGACTTTGCCGACGAGGTGCCCGCGGGCGAGGTCGAGCGGACGGTGGCGCGGCTGGAGCAGCGCATCAAGGCGAAGAGCCGCAACGTCACCCGCGTCTTCATCGAGATCCAGTCGCGGAATGCGCATGCCGCCGGGCATGCGCCGACCGATCAGTCCACCCCCGCGCCCACGGGCCATGACGCGGCCCCGCCCGGCTCGGCCGTTCCGGCCTGAGGGCTTACCGCTTCACCCCCTCGCGGGCGAGCAGGGCCGTCTTGCGTTCCGTGCCCCAGCGGTAGCCCGACAGCGCCCCGTCCGAGCGCACCACCCGGTGGCAGGGGATCGCGACGGCCAGCGCGTTGGCGCCGCAGGCCATGGCCACCGCCCGCACCGCCGCCGGCTCGCCGATGGCGCGGGCGATCTCGGCATAGGTCGCCGTGGTGCCGACCGGGATGCGGCGCAGCGCCTGCCACACCCGCTGCTGGAAAGCGGTGCCGCCGATGTCGAGGGGCAGGTCGAAGGTGCCCCCCGGCGCCGCGACGAGGCGCACGACCTCGGCCACCGTCGCCGCGAAATCCGCGTCGCCGGCCACGATCGCCGCCTTGGGGAAACGCGCCGTCAGGTCGTGTCGGAGCGCGTCGGCATCGTCGCCGAGCAGGATCGCGCAGACCCCTCGAACGGTCGCCGCCACCAGCACGAGCCCGAGGGCACAGGCGTCGGTCGCGAAAAAGATCCGCTCGCCCGCGCCGCCCTTGCGGTAGGCCGACGGGCTCATGCCGAGCCGCTCCGCGCCGCCCGCATAGAACCGGCTCGGCGCGCCGTAGCCCGCCGCGTAGACGCTCTCGGTCACGGTTCGGCCCTCGGCGAGGCTGTCGGCGGCGCGAGCCGCGCGGTGGGCCTGGGCGTAGGCCCGCGGCGTCACGCCGGTGACCGCCTTGAAGATCCGGTGGAAGTGGAACGGGCTCAACGACGCCGCGCGGGCGAGCGCGTCGAGGGAAGGCGGCGTCTCCGCCGCCTCGATCAGCCGGCAGGCGCGGGTGATTTTTTCGGCTTGCTGCACGGACAGAGCGGGTTCGTCGGGCCGGCAGCGGCGGCAGGGCCGGAAGCCCGCGGCCTCCGCCTCCGCCGATCCGGCATGGAAGGAGAGGTTTTCGGGACGCGCCGCCCGTGAGGGACAGCTCGGCCGGCAATAGACCCCCGTGGAGCGCACCGCATAGACGAAACGCCCGTCGAAGCCGCCATCGCGCGCGGCGACGGCGGCGCGCATCTCGGCCTCGGTGAGGGGCGCTGCGTCGGGTGGGGCGATTTCGGGTTCGGCGAGCATCGGCTCCTCCAGGAGAAGGGATGCGGCGATCCTGGCGGATCCGCGTGGGGCGCGCATCCCGTCCCTTGCGGTCAAATCGTTATTCGAGCTCGCTCGCTGCCGATCTCCAGCCCGCACCTCATCCTGAGGTGCCGCGCAGCGGCCTCGAAGGATGCTCCAGGAAACGCGCGGGACCTGGACGATCCTTCGAGGCTTCCGCTTCGCTCCAGCACCTCAGGATGAGGGGGAGGGTTGGAAGAATGCGGATGGCTTATGCCGCCGTGCGCCGCTCCACCATCCGCGCCAGGTAGGCCGCGCCGAGCGGGATCAGGCTGTCGTCGAAGTCGAAGCTCGCATTGTGCAGGCCCGGGCCCGGCGTGGCGCCGAGCCAGGCATAGGCGCCGGGCACCGCCGCAACCATGTCGGCGAAGTCCTCGCTGCCCATGCGCGGCACGGTGTTGGCCTCGACCTTGTCGGAGCCGAACAGTTCCGCGGCGACCTCGGCGGCGGCCGCCGCCTGCTCGGGGTGATTGTCGAGCACCGAGAACACGTCGCGCAGATCCACCTCGATGGTGGCGCCGTAGGCCGCGGCAAAGCCCGCCGCCAGTTCGCGAATGCGGGCAGCGATCAGCTTGCGCAGATCGGCATCGAAGGTGCGCACGGTGCCGGTGAGATGCGCGCCCTCGGGGATGACGTTGTAGGCCGCGCCCGCATGGATCTGCGTGACCGAGACCACGGCGGATTTCAGCGGGTTGCTGTTGCGGCTGACGATCGACTGCATCGCCTGGACCAGCCCCGTCGCGATCACGATCGGGTCGATGCCCTGATGCGGCATGGCCGCATGCGCGCCGCGGCCGGTGATGCGGATGTCGAAGAAATCGGCCGCCGCCATGATCGGGCCGGGCCGGACCTGCAGCACGCCGTGCGGGCCATGGGGCGCGTTGTGGATCGCGTAGATCTCGTCGACCGGGAATTTCTCGAACAGGCCGTCGGCGATCATCGCGCGGGCCCCGCCCAAACCCTCCTCCGCCGGCTGGAACACGAACACGGCCGTGCCGTCGAAATCGCGGGTCTCGGCGAGATAGCGGGCGGCGCCGACCAGCATGGTGGTGTGCCCGTCATGCCCGCAGGCATGCATCTTTCCGGGCACGGTGGAGCGGTAGGGGAGGTTCGTCTCCTCGGTGATCGGCAGCGCATCCATGTCGGCGCGCAGGCCGATCCGGCGCGCCCCCGGTCGGCCCTGCAGCACGCCGACCACGCCGGTCTTGCCCAGCCCCCGATGTACCTCGATGCCGAACTTTTCGAGATGCTCGGCGACGATGCCGGAGGTGCGGACCTCCTCGAAGCCGATCTCGGGATGGGCGTGGAGATCGCGCCGTAGGGCGGTCAGCTCGTCGGCGTAGCTGCGGATGCGGTCGATCGGGTTCATTCGCTGGCGTCCTCGCAGGTTCGGCGGAAGGGCGACATCGCCGCGTATTCGGCGATCGCCGCGTTCACGTGGCTGCGCTCCCGCTTGAGATAGTCGGCGACGGCGCGGGCCAGCGCCGGGTCGGCGATGTCGTGGGCCGAATGCATCGGCACCGGGCGGTAGCCGCGGGCGAGCTTGTGCTCGCCCTGCGCACCGGCCTCGACCCGCTTCAGCCCACGGGCAATCGCGAAGTCGATGGCTTGATAGTAGCAGACCTCGAAATGCAGGAAGGGGTGATCCTCGATGCAGCCCCAGTTTCGGCCGTAGAGCGCCGTGTCGCCGATGAAGTTGATGGCGCCGGCGATCGGCCGGCCCGCGTTCTTGGCGATGACGAGCAGGATGCGCTCGGGCATCCGCGCGCCGATCAGCGAGAAGAAGGTGCGGTTGAGATAGGGCCGGCCCCATTTGCGGGCGCTGGTGTCCTGATAGAACTCGTAGAAGGCGTCCCAATCGGCTTCCGTGATGTCGGCGCCGGTCTTGTGCTCGACCGTGATGCCCTGACTCAGAGCCTCCCGCCGCTCGCGCTTGATCGCCTTGCGCTTGCGCGAGGCCAGCGCCCCGAGAAAATCGTCGAAGCCGGCATAGCCCTCGTTCTCCCAGTGGAACTGCTGGTCGATGCGGGGCAGCATCCCGAGAGCTTCGGCCTGTTCGGCCTCGCGCGCGCGGGCGAAGGTGACATGGATCGAGGAGGCCTCGGTCTCGGCCCGCAGGGCGCGCAGCCCCGCGACGAGGGCGGCGGCGGCGGTGTCGGGATCCTCCCCCGGCGCGATGAGGAAGCGCGGCCCCGTGACGGGCGTGAACGGCACGCTGACCTGGAGCTTGGGATAATAGCTGCCGCCGGCCCGCTCGTAGGCGTCGGCCCAGCCGTGGTCGAACACGTATTCGCCCTGGCTGTGGGACTTCAGATAGCAGGGTGCGGCGCCGACGAGCCGGCCCTCGCGCTCGACGCGGACATGCAGCGGCAGCCAGCCGGTGCGGCGGGAGACGCAGCCCGCCTCCTCCAGCGCCGAGAGGAAGGCGTGGCAGGTGAACGGATTGAAGGTCTCGTCGCCCGCCCCGAGGGTCTCGGGGGAGGTGGCGCAGGCGTCCCATTCGGCGGCGTCGAACCGGGCCATGCCCGGCACGGCGCGCACCTGCAGGACGGGCTCGGGAGCGTTCGCCGTCGCGGGGGTGGTCATGGCCCCAAGTTAGAGCGCCTCGGCCCGGATGTGGATACCGGTTCGGCGAATGCGTGGCGCGACAAAACGGGAGCCTGTTACCTCATCTCATCCAACCCTCCGTCATCGCTGTGACTTGGGCCCCCGCTGCGCTTGATCCCGCCCTCGCCCAGAGCCCATATCGCGCCCATGTGCGGACGCTTCTTCATCGGCCAGCCGCCGGAGGTCTACCGCGCCTTCTACGGCTATTCCGAGCAGCCGAATTTCCCCGGCCGCTTCAACGTGGCGCCGACCCAGCCGGTGCCCGTTGTGATCCGCGAGAGCGGCGAGCGGCATTTCCGGCTGATGCGCTGGGGCCTCTGGCCGACCTGGCTCAAGGATCCGTCGGACTTTCCGACCCTGTTCAACGCCCGCATCGAGACGGCGGCCGAGAAGCCGGCCTTCCGCGGGGCGCTGCGCCACCGCCGCTGCGTGTTCCTGGCCGACGGCTTCTACGAATGGCGCCGCGAGGGGACTGGCAAGGCCGCGACGAAGATGCCGTTCGCGGTGCGCCGCACCGACGGGACGCCGATGGCGTTCGCCGGCCTATGGGAGCCGTGGATGGGCGCGGACGGATCGGAAGTCGATACGGCGGCGATCATCACCTGCTCGGCCAACGGCACCCTGAGCGCGATCCACGAGCGGATGCCGGCGATCCTGGCCCCGGAAGCGGTCGGGCCGTGGCTCGATGCGGCGGTGGACGCGCCCGAAGCCGCCCGCCTTTGCCGGCCCTGCCCGGACGAATGGCTGCGGCTCGATCCGGTGAGCGAGCGGGTCAACAACGCGCGCAACGACGATGCCGGGCTGCCCGAACCGGTGGCCCCACCCGCAAGCCGCCGGGCTCCGGCGAAGGCTGAGATCGTGCAGGGCGAGCTGTTCTGACGCGCTCTCCGCTCAGGCTGCCGCGCCGCTTTCCCCGCCCACCTCTTCCCCGAACCGTTCGGCGGCGTAGTCGTCGAGGTTGAACGTGTCGTCGGGCACGCGGAACATGAACCGCTCGGCGATCTCGGTGAGCAGGATGTCGGGCCGGACCCGCTCGACGTAGGACCAATCGACCGACGTGCTCCAGACGAAGTGCACCTCGGCGAAGGTCTCGGCGAGCATGATCGTCAGCATCAGCGGCGCGAAGTGCGAGTAGGAGTCACCGAACAGGACGAGGCGGCGCGGGTCGCGGGCGGCGGCGTTGGCGTAGATCACGTGCGAGCCGACATGGAGCGTATCGGCGCGGCCGGCCGCCTCCCGCGCCTCGACGATCGGGCTGGCGTAGCGGCGCACGGCATCGCGCTGCAGGTCGTGGATGCGCGTCCGTTCAGTGCGCGGGGGATCGAACCGGCCTCCGAGATCGCCGGAAATCTCGGTCTCGCGGAATCCGCGCGCGGCAAGATCCGGGCAGGGCGTGGCCCCTAGCGCGCGGCAGATCTCGCGATAGGCGAGGTGGCAGCCGGCGAAGGTCCAGTGACTGTCGGTGCGGTAGAACAGGTCTTCACCCGCGCGGGCCGCCCGCATCGGCGCGACGAGGTCGATGCAGGTTCGCCGCAGGATGCGCGTGACCGGCCATTCCCGGAGATGCCCCCTCAACCGGGAGAACCACCGCCGCCGCGGCAGGCCGCGGATCAGCCGGCGGGCGGGGGAGAGGCGGTGATCGACTGCGATCCCGTCGAGGAAGCCGTCGTAGACGCTGAGCTTTTCCGGGACGACGACGTGGTGGTAGGCGATGCCGAGTTCACGCGCGCGCGCCGCACGGCCGGCGATGCGTTGGCGCCACAGCTCGGTCTGGTGAGCCATGAAGCCCGACTCGTTGAACTGCGCGATGACGTTGTTGCTGCCAGCGACGACGAACAGCCAGCCGTCCTTGCCGACATGAATGTGATCGGTGGCCGTGTCCGACACGAAGTCCCGCCCTTCCTCAACCGTCTTCGCCGATGCCGAACGCGCGGGCGGGCCGTGGCTCTACAGGCGCCGGCCGCTCCGAGGCAAATGCGGCCGGGAGCGGAAGACATGGGTCGGACTTCGCCCGCAGCGATATGCTAGAGCATCAACCCGAAAGCTGGCCTTCGGCTTTCGGAAAAAGATAATGCAAAGACAAGGGTCTAGGGCATCGTCCCGAAAGGCGGCCTCCGGCTTCCGGGACGATGACGATGCCCGAGCGGTGTTGCGCATTCCTTGAATGGACGAGCTTCACGGCGGGACCCGCGAGGAGCAGGCTTGAACGACACGCAAGCGGATGAGGCCGCGGCGCATGCCCGGCTGATCGAGGACAACCTCGTCCTCACCTGCGAGGCCGGGCGCCTGTACCGCGACGGCGGGTTCGCGGGCGATGCCGCCCTGCTCGACCGGCTGCGCGAGCGGGTGAGCCCGCTCACCGAGGTGGTCGGCACGGTGTTTCCCGGCTTTCCCGCGCACGACCCCGAGCCGCCACGCCTGTTCGGCGGCAGCGCCGCCTTCCGCGAGAAGCAGGGGGCCGCGCTCGCGGCGCCGCGCCCGCCGGGGCCGCCGACGCTGCTGTGCGAGACCCGCGACGTCCGGCTTGCGGGCAACGCCCTGTTCCATGTCGCGGACGGCCGGCCACAGGTGCTGTTCGAGACCTACCGGCCGCAGGAGCGGCACGTGGTGCCCGGCCCCGGCCCCGGCTTCCTGCACGTGGACGAGACCATCGCCGAGGCGGGGCTCATCTTTCTCCTCAACTCGGCGGGCTCGTTCAATTACGGCCATTGGCTGATCGACGACCTGCCCCGGCTGCACGCGCTCGCGCTGCTGCGTAAACGTCATCCGCGGGTACCGATCACCGTCGCGCTGGTGTCCTACTTCCCGCATATCGACGCGGCGCGGCGCCGCTCGATCCAGCTCCTGCTGCGCGATCGGGTCTCGATCCGCTTCCTCGACCGGGACAAGACCTACCACTTCGCGCGCCTGCACCACGCCACGCCGTGCAGCCTGCCGAGCACGGGCAAGTCGCCGCACGCGCTGCGCTATCTCGCCGGGCAGATGCGGGCGCGGACCCGCCTGCCGCGCGGGCTATTCGCGTTACGGACGCTCACCGGACAAGGCCGGCGCCTGTTCGTGGACCGGCATCCGGGGCGGGGCCGGGGGCTCGCCAACCGCGACGCCGTGCTCGGCCTGGTGCGCGGCCTCGGCTTCGAGGCGTTCGATCCCGAACTCACCAGCGTGCGGCAGCAGGTGGTGCGGTTCTCGGCCGCCGAGATCGTGGTCGGCATCGCCGGGGCGGGGATGACCAACACGGTCTTCTGCCGGCCCGGCACGCCGGTCATCCACCTCGTGCCGGAGGGCTGGGAGGACCGGTTCTACGGCGAGATCGCCACCGCCTGCGGCCAGGATTATGCGGCGGTGTTCGGCCCCCGGATTCCATCGGACGCACCCGAATATCTTCGGGATTTCGCGATCGACCCCGAGCCCCTGCGCGAGGCCCTCGCGGCGGCCGGTCTGCGTTGAGATCCTGGGATCCCAAAGGGGTCACCCCTTTGGCGGGGTCTCGGGGCAGCGCCCCGATCTCCCTCCACCGGGCCTCAGCGCGGGCGACGCAGCGTTCGGCCGGTGACCTTCGCCTGCTTGCGGAACACGCCGACCAGCTCGACATGGGCCGACCATGCGAACTGATCGACCGGCGTGACCCGCTCCAGCCGGTAGCCGCCGGCGATCAGGGTCGCGGCGTCGCGGGCGAAGGTGCCGGGATCGCAGGCGACGGCGACAACGAGGGGCACCTTCGATTCCGCGATCCGGCGCACCTGCGCCTCGGCCCCGGCGCGGGGCGGGTCGAACACCACCGCATCGAGCGCGTCGAGTTCCGGCCCGAGAAGCGGGCGGCGGAACAGGTCGCGCGCCTCCGCCGTGATCCGGGCGTAGCCGGCTCCGGCTCGGTAGCCGCGGGTCAGCGCGGTGATCGCCGCGGCCTCGCCGTCGGCGGCGTGGACCTCGCGGGCCCCCGCAGCGAGCGTCAGGGCGAAGGGACCGCTGCCGCAGAACAGGTCGCCGACGCGCCTTACCTTGGCCTTGCCCTCGTCCATGGCCTCCAGCACCAGCGCGGTCAGGGTCGCCTCGCCGGCCTGCGTCGCCTGGAGGAAGCTGCCGGGCGAGGGCACGCGCCGGGCCGGGCCCTCGCCGACCGCGGGCGGGCGGCGCTCGACCACCACGTCGCCGTGGATCGACAAACGGGCGAGGTCGAGTTCGCCGGCGAGCCGAGTCAGGACGCCGCGGACGCCGTCGCTCACCTGCCCGTGGCCGCGGATGTCGATGTCGAGGCCGGTTACGGTGGCGGTGGCGGCGATGTCGAGCGGCTTGCGGCCGTGCCCGAGCGGGGCGGCGAGCGCCTCCGCGACGGCCGGCGCCCGGTGCAGGCTCGGCACGGTGATCGGGCAATGGTCGATCGGCACCAGGGCGTGGCTGCGCGCGGCCATCAGCCCGGCCCGCGCCCGGCCCTCGATCTCGCGCACATGCAGGGTGATCCGCCGCCGGCCCTCTCCCTGCGCGTCGAGGAGCGGCATCAGCGTGGTCTCGATGCGCGCCTGCCCCAGCGCCCCGGCGACGATGCCGCGCTTCCACTCCGCGTAAGGGGCGGGGGCGAGGTGCTGCACGGCGCAGCCGCCGCAGGCCGAGAAATACTGGCAGAACGGCGCGATCCGATCCGGCGACGCCTCCTCCACGGCGATCAGCGTGCCGATGCGGTCGCCGCGCTGCACCCGTACGCGCTCGCCGGGCAGGGCACCGGGCACCGCCAGCCCGCCCTCGGTGAGGCCATCGCCGCGGGCGCCGAGCCGGGCGATGGTCAGAGTCTCTTCGATCACGTCGGACATGGGATCAATCATCAGAGGCAATCATCAGAGGAACGCCTCGCGGCGACCAGGAACTCGCGGTTGCCGTCACCACCCTCGATGGGGGAGGGGATCGGCCCCGACACAGTGAATCCGAGGCCGACGAGCACGGCGCGTACGCCCTCGCAGACCTCGGCATGAACCTCGGCGTCGCGCACGATGCCGCCGCGCCCGACCCGCTCGCGGCCGGCCTCGAATTGCGGCTTGATCAGCGCGGCGATGGCGGCCTCGTCGGCGAGCTGCGCCGCCACAGCCGGCAGAACCAGCCGCAGGCCGATGAAGCTCACATCGATGGTGGCCAGCTGCGGCGCGGGCTGGATCGCCCCCGGAGAGAGGGCGCGGATATCGGTGCCCTCCAGGCTGGTCACCCGTGGGTCGGCGCGCAGGGCGGCGTCGAGCTGGTCGCGGCCGACATCGACCGCGTGGATATGGGCAGCACCGCGCCGCAACAGCACGTCGGTAAAGCCGCCGGTCGAGGCGCCGACATCGAGGCAAGGCAGGCCCGCGGGGTCGAGGCCGAAGGCATCGAGCGCCGCGGCGAGCTTGAGGCCGCCGCGGGAGACGTAGGGGTGGGGGGCCGAGGCTTCGATCCGGGCGCTGGGCTCGACCAGATCCGAGGGGCGCGTGACGAGGCGGCCGTCGGCGCTGACGAGGCCGGCCTCGATCGCCGCCCGCGCCTGCGCCCGGCTGCGGAAATGCCCGCGCTCGACCAGGAACCGGTCGGCCCGGAGCCGCTCGCCCGTCATCGGTCTCCCTTCCGAAAATCGCTCCGCCGCGCCCGAGATCCTCGTCCCGCATATCTGATCCGGGACGAGGGCCTCGGATTTTGATGTTGCATCGTTCTTTTCCAAAAGCCGGTGGCCGCCTTTCGGGACGATGCTCACGTGATCGAGACGGATCGGCCCGTCCCCTGTCGGAACGCGCCGCTTCGCGTTACCTACAGCATCGCCTGAGACGGCGCGTGCCGGCTCGTCCGAAAAGGGCGATGCGAAATCCGCTTTTGCCGGGTAGCCCGGATTGCGCACCGCCTCAAGCGGTGGCGGAATCCCGGGCGGAACCGCCGGGCCGCAGCAACGGAGTGAGTCAGTTCATGAGAGGTGCCATCATGCGAGGGGCCACGACGCCTGCCATCCGCCGTATACCGGTCGCCATCCCTCTGGCCGCGGCCCTGCTCGCAGGCCTTACCGGGTCCGCCTTCGCGCAAGATGCCAAGGAGACTCCGAAGGAGCCGGCCCCCGCCAAGACGGAGAGTGCCGGCGCGCCGCAGACCTACGAGAGCGCGATCACCAACGGCAAGGGTGACAGCATCGGCAAGATCATGATCCGCGACGGGGCGAATTCCCTCGTCATGCGGCTGTCAATTCAGGCCGGCGGCCTGCCTCCGGGCTGGCACGGCATCCATTTCCACGCCGTCGGCGACTGCTCGGACACGGAGAAGTTCGAGAAGTCGAAGGCCCACGTGAACCACGACCAGAGCAAGCACGGCCTGCTCAACCCCGACGGCCCGGACGAGGGCGACCTGCCCAACGTCTACGCCAACGCCGACGGCTCGGTGAACGCGGAAGTGTCGAGCGAGACTCCGCTGACCGGCGAGGGCGGCCTGCGCGACGGCGACGGCTCGGCGCTAATCATCCACGCCAACGAGGATGACCACACGAGCCAGCCCATCGGCGGCGCGGGCGCGCGCATCGGCTGCGCAGTGATCAAGTAACACGCCTCTTGCCCTCCCCCTGCGGGGGAGGGCGTTGGCAGAGGCTACCGCTTCAGGCTCACCACGCTGCCTTCGCGCTGCGCCGCCTTCTCCGGCAGCGCGGCGCGGACGATCTTGAGGATGCCCTCGGCATCGAGCCCGGCCTCGGCGTACATCTTCTCCGGCTTGTCGTGGTCCTGATACAAGTCCGGCAGCGTCAGCGTGCGGACCCGGACCCGGCCGGTATCGAGCACGCCGCGCTCGGCCAGCAGGTGCAGCACCATCGCCCCGAAGCCGCCGACCGAGCCCTCCTCGACCGTCACCAGAACCTCGTGGCTCATCGCCAGATCGACGATCAGCTCGGCATCCAGCGGCTTGGCAAAGCGCGCATCGGCCACCGTGGCCGCGACACCCTCCGCCTCGAGCGCGTCGGCCGCCTTCAGCGCCTCCGACAGGCGCGTGCCGAGCGAGAGCAGCGCCACCCGCGCCCCCTCCGGACGCCGCACCACGCGGCCGCGGCCGATCGCCAGCGGCACGCCCGTCTCCGGCAACTCGATGCCGACCCCCTCGCCGCGCGGGTAGCGCAGCGCGATCGGGCCCGAATCGTGCACGTGGCAGGTCGCCACCATGTGCACCAACTCGGCCTCGTCAGCCGCCGCCATCACCGTCATGTTCGGCAGGCAGCAGAGATAGGCCAGATCGAACGCGCCCGCATGCGTGGCGCCGTCCGCGCCGACGAGGCCGGCCCGGTCGAGGCAGAACCGCACGGCTAAGTTCTGCAGCGCGACGTCATGCACGACCTGATCGTAGGCCCGCTGCAGGAAGGTCGAGTAGATCGCCACGAACGGCTTGTAGCCCTCCGTCGCCAGACCGCCGGCAAAGGTCACCGCGTGCTGCTCGGCGATGCCGACATCGAAGGTCCGGTCGGGATGCGCCTTGCCGAACAGGTCGATCCCGGTGCCGCCGGGCATGGCGGCGGTGATCGCCACCACCTTCGGATCGGCGTCGGCCGCCTTGATCAGGCTCTCGCCGAACACGCGGGTATAGGCCGGGGCGTTGGCCTTGGCCTTGGCCTGCACGCCCGAGACCACGTCGAACTTGACCACGCCGTGGTAGCGATCGGCGCTGGCTTCCGCCGGCGCGTAGCCCTTGCCCTTCTGCGTGACGACATGGAGCAGGATCGGGCCCTGATCCGAGTCGCGCACGTTCTTCAGAACGGGGAGCAGGTGGTCGAGATTGTGCCCATCGACCGGGCCGACATAGTGGAAGCCCATCTCCTCGAACATCGTGCCGCCGCCGACGATCAGCGAGCGGGCATACTCTTCGGCCGCCGCCGCGCGCTGGTAGAGCGCCTTCGGCAGCAGCTTGCCGAGCTGCTTGGCGGTCTCGCGGAGTGAACGGTAGGTGCCGCCGGAGGCGAGACGGGCGAGGTAGGCCGACATCGCGCCGACGGGGGCGCGATCGACATGTCGTTGTCGTTGAGGATGACGATCAGGCGCGAGTGCAGCGCGCCGGCATTGTTCATGGCCTCGTAGGCCATGCCGGCCGACATCGAGCCGTCGCCGATCACCGCGATCATGTTGCGGCGCTTCGGCGCCGGTCCGCCCTTGGCCTTGGCGTCCGCCTCCTCGAGGTCGCGCGCCACGGCCATGCCGAGCGCGGCGGAGATCGAGGTGGAGGAGTGGGCCGCGCCGAAGGGGTCGTACTCGCTCTCCGAGCGCTTGGTGAAGCCGGAGAGGCCACCGCCCTGGCGCAGCGTGCGGATGCGGTCGCGGCGGCCGGTCAGGATCTTGTGCGGGTAGCACTGGTGTCCGACGTCCCAGACGATGCGGTCGTCGGGGGTGTCGAAGACGTGGTGGAGCGCCACCGTGAGTTCGACCACGCCCAGGCCCGAGCCGAGATGGCCGCCGGTGATCGACACGGCGTCGATCATCTCGGCGCGCACGGCGTCGGCCACCCGCTGCAGCTCGCTCTCCGGCAGAAGCCGGAGACGATCCGGCGTCTCAAGACCCTCAAGGATCGTCGTGTCCGCTAGTGCCACCGGACCAGCCTCATACCCGAAGTAAGGAACGGCGCGCAAACCTTTGCGCGCGATGAATTTTGTCGTGATTGAAACCGCACCGGCGTCACCTACTCGACGTCGAGCGGCGCAGTGCCGGCGGCCCGGCCGTCCGGTCCGATGGCGATCTTCTGGATGCGGGCCTCGGCCCGCTTCAGCAGGGTCTCGCAGTGACGCTTGAGCGCCTCGCCGCGCTCGTAGATCGCCACCGATTCGTCGAGGGGCACGTCACCGCGCTCCAGCCGACGCACGATCTCCTCGAGCTGCTCCAGCGCCCGCTCGAACGGAAGATCGTCCGGCGCCGCCGCCGCAGATGCGTCGGGTGTAAGATCGTTCATCCCGGATTCCTTTTGGGGCGGGTTATGACGGGCGACGTGCGGTCGCACAAGCCCGGGTCGATTGCGTGCGACCGATCTCCGCCCTGCGCGGCGTGCCCGTCACGCCAAGGCGAGGTGGAACGGCGTGCCCTCGAAGGCCTCGGCGCCGCGGCCGATTCCGCTGACGGCGGCGCTCATCCGGCCCTCGCGTCCGAGCAGCCGGTCGGCGATCTCGACGAACAGGCGGTTCGGCGTGGCGCTCGGCGCGAGCCGCCGCACGTCTTGCGCGAGTTCCGCCTCGTCCCAATCCGGCCGCAGGGCGCAGGCCGCGACATAGGCCGCCGCGGTGGAGCGGCTGATCCCGGCATAGCAGTGGATCACCATCGGCTTTTCGCGCGGCCACGCCGCCACGAAATCGAGGACGGCGCGCACATGCGCCTCGCCCGGCGGCAGGTGCCCCTCCATCGGTGCGACGATGTCGCTGAAGCCGACGCGCAGGTGGTGCTCGGCACGGATCGCGGCCGGACGCTCCACTGCACTGCCGAGCGTGGCCAGCGTCACGAGATGGCTCGCGCCGGAGGCCGCGACGGTCTCAGGCAGGCGCGAGAGGGGGCAGACGTGGATGACGGGCATTCTCTTTTTCGGTCTCACGCCCCGCGCTGAAGCGCCGCGAAGCGGGCGAGATAGCACGCCTCCGCCTCTGCCGTCGGCCATCCGGCGACCAGCCGCTCGATTTCAGCGCTCACGGGATCGGGCAGAACCGGGGGGCGCCCGAAGATCCCGTCGGCCTCCGCGCTCGAAAAACCGGCGAGCCGGGTCGCCTCGATCGCCGCGGCGATGCGGTCGGCGCGCTTGACGAGACGGGCGAGCGCCGGGGAGGGCGCGGCGAGCCCGAAGCGTTGGCGGATCGCCGCGAGCAGGCGCCGCTCGACGCTGCGATAGGCGTCGCCGATCGCGTTCTTGAGCGGCGAGATGATGTCGCCGATCACGTATTCCGGCGCGTCGTGGAGCAGCAATTCGAGCCGCTCCGGGGCGCCGATCCGCGGATCGAGGGCGCCGCCGATAGCCTCCACCAGCAGCGAGTGCTGCGCCACGGAGAAGACGTGCGGCCCCGCCGTCTGCCCGTTCCAGCGGGCGACGCGGGCGAGGCCGTGGGCGATGTCGGTGATCTCGACATCGAGCGGCGAGGGGTCGAGCAGGTCGAGCCGCCGGCCCGAAAGCATCCGCTGCCACGCCCGCACCGGTTTTTTGGAAGTGCTCGCGGCCACGCTCACGGTCGGCGGCCCTCGCCGAGGGCGGTGCAGGGCGCGTGACGATGGCAGCCGGTGAGATGGTCGTTGACCATGCCGACCGCCTGCATGAAGGCGTGGACGATGGTGGGGCCGCAGAAAGTGAAGCCCTTCGCTTTCAGGGCCTTGCCCATCGTTCGTGACACATCGGTTTCGGTGGCGATCGCGGCGCGGGTGGCCGCGTTGGTCTGGATCGGCCGGCCGTCGCAAAAGTCCCAGAGGAAGGGCGAGAAGCCCGGCCCGGCCTCCTCGATCGCGAGCCACGCCCGCGCGCCGCTGATCGCGCCGCGGATCTTGGCGCGGTTGCGGATGATGCCGGTGTCGCCCATCAGCCGCTCGACATCGTCGTCCGTGAAGCGGGCGACCCGCTCCGGCTCGAAACCCTCGAAGGCCCGGCGGAAGCCGTCGCGGCGGCGCAGGATGGTGATCCACGACAGGCCCGCCTGGAACCCGTCGAGGATCAGCTTTTCGTAGAGCGCGCGGGAATCGTATTCCGGCACGCCCCACTCGGTGTCGTGATAGGCGACATAAACCGGATCGGTCCCCGGCCACCAGCAGCGCGGGCAGTTGTCGGGATGGGTGGTGATCAGCCCGCTCGAATCCGCGCTCATCCGGCCACGGCCGTGTCGGTGGGGAAGGCGAAGCGGGCGAATTCGGGCTTGGCCACGGCCGCGATCGTGCCGCCCGCCCGCACCGGCTCACCGATGGCGAGCGCGTCGCCGAGGCGGTCGAGGCGGATCGTGGCGAGCCCCCGGTCACCGGCGGCGCTGCCGGTGACGCCGAGGCTGCGCGCGCCCGCAATCACCTCCGTGCCGGGCTCTGGCGCCGGGCCGTCGCGGTAGACGATGGGCAGGATGCGGGTGCGGGCGGTGCCCCGGTGCTGCATCCGCGAGACCACCTCCTGCCCGACATAGCAGCCCTTCTTGAAGTCCACGCCGCCGAGTTGGTCCATCAGCGCCTCATGCGGGAAGGCGTCACCGAAGGCGAAGTCGCGCCCGCCCTCAGGTACGCCGAGGCCGATGCGGTGGGCGTGATACGCGTCTTCCGTGGCATCGGCCGAGAACGCGCCCTCGGCGAAATACAGCCGCTCGCCG
Organism: Methylorubrum sp. GM97; assembly: GCF_024347855.1. Classification (NCBI taxonomy): domain Bacteria; kingdom Pseudomonadati; phylum Pseudomonadota; class Alphaproteobacteria; order Hyphomicrobiales; family Methylobacteriaceae; genus Methylorubrum; species Methylorubrum sp. GM97. The sequence continues at coordinate 4,651,868 of NZ_AP025942.1, read as the reverse complement.
AGCGCGGGCAGGCGTCCGTCGCGCACCCGCACCGTTTCGGCCGCGGTCTCGGCCCCATCCCAGGCAGCCGCCACGCCGAGTGTCGGGTCGGCGGCCACCGTCACCTTGGCGCGCAGGCGGTAGAGCCCGAGCCGCTTGACGAGGTCGGCCACGCGCTCGGCGGCGACGTCGAGACGGAAGCCATCGTCCGAGCGGGATACCAGGAAATCGAACTGGATCTTGCCCTGGGGCGTCAGCAGCGCGCCGAGCCGCGCCTCGCCCTCGGGCAGCGTCTCGACGTTGCAGGTGAGGATGCCTTGCAGGAAGGGGAGCGCGTCCGAACCCGAGACGGCAACGACGGTGCGGTCCGGCAGCAGGGCGATCGGCATAGCATCTCCTTGAAAGGACGGCGGCGTTGCGCGTGTGGGACGCCTGACATAAGCCGCCGCTATCCTCGTCTCAATCGCACGATGCGAACCGGGAGAGCCCGATGGAAGCGCCTTTCGACCTCGTCCTGTCCGGCGGCACGCTGGTGAACCACGACGGCGAGCATCGTGCCGATCTCGGTATCCGCGCCGGACGGGTGGCGGCCATCGGCGACCTCTCGGGCGCATCGGCGCAGGAGCGGCGCGATTGCCGCGGCCTGCATCTCCTGCCCGGCGTGATCGACAGCCAGGTGCATTTCCGCGAGCCCGGCCTCGACCATAAGGAAGATCTGGAAACGGGCTCGCGCGCGGCGGTGATGGGCGGCGTCACGGCGGTGTTCGAGATGCCCAACACCAACCCGCAGACCACGAGCGCCGCAGCACTCGCCGAAAAGGTGGCCCGCGCCCACCACCGGATGCATTGCGACTTCGCCTTCTGGGTCGGCGGCACCCACGAGAATGCCGGCGAGGTCGCCGCGTTGGAGCGGCTGCCTGCTGCTGCCGGGATCAAGGTGTTCATCGGCTCCTCCACCGGCTCGCTGCTGGTCGAGGACGATGCCGGCGTGCGCGAGATCCTGAAGCGCATCCGCCGCCGCGCCGCCTTCCACTCGGAAGACGAGCCGATGCTGCGCGAGCGCAAGGGCCTTCGCGTGCCGGGCGATGCTGCCTCGCACCCGGTCTGGCGCTCGCCGGAGGTGGCGGTGAAGGCCACGCAGCGGCTGATCGCGCTCGCGCGGGAGACGGGTGCGCGCATCCACATCCTGCACATCTCGACCGCGGACGAGATGCCGATTCTGGCCGAGGCGAAGGACGTCGCCAGCGTCGAGGTGACGCCGCACCACCTGACGATAGACGGCAGCGAGGCTTACGCCCGTCTCGGGACGCTGGTGCAGATGAACCCGCCGGTGCGCGATGCCGGGCACCGCGACGGGATCTGGCGCGGTCTGAGCCAGGGCGTGGTCGATGTGCTCGGCTCCGACCACGCGCCGCACACGCTGGAGGAGAAGGCCAAGCCCTATCCGGACTCGCCCTCCGGCATGACCGGCGTGCAGACGCTGGTGCCGATCATGCTCGACCATGTGAATGCCGGCCGGCTCTCGCTCGCCCGGTTCGTCGATCTGACCAGCGCCGGCCCGAAGCGCCTGTTCGGCATCGCCCGCAAGGGGCGGCTCGCCGTGGGCTACGATGCCGACGTGACGGTGGTGGACCTCAAGCGCCGCGAGACGATCCGCAACGAATGGATCGCCTCGAAATGCGGCTGGACGCCCTATGATGGGCTCACCGTCACCGGTTGGCCGGTGGGCACGCTGGTGCGAGGCACGCCGGTGATGTGGCAGGGCGAGTTGGCCAACCCCGCACGCGGCGAGGCGGTGGTGTTCGAGGAAGCGCTGCCGACGGGGTAGCGCCGCGCCGGAATATCCCGTCCGGCGGCAGGCTTTTCGCGAGCCTCCCGCCTGTAAGCCGTTCACTACGGACGGTTGCCCTGCGCCGTTTGGGACGCTCAGTCATTGTGCCGGTGATCGAGCCGACACCATAGTTGAAAGAGGCGCGCCGAGCAGACGAAGATCACTTCGAAGTCATCCGTGACTGGCTGCCGCGAAGATGCCTTGCGTTTCTTTCAAGGGTTGCGGGGACGGATGTCCGGAAAAGGTGAAGTGTCGACCGTTGCCATGCGGTCATGGCACAGCCATGCGGCATGGGCGATGCGAGGCGTCGCGCTGGGGAGCCTGCTCGCCTTGACGGGCGCAGGCGCGGCCTGGGCGAAGGAGATCGTCCTGCCGGAGAAGAATCCGGCCGTCACCCTGACGATCCCCGACGACTGGAAGACCGAGGTGCGCGACACCGAGGTCGTCTCGACCTCGCCCGATGGCGACGTCTCCTTCGAGGTGGGCTTCGAAACGCGGGCGGACCGCGACAGCCTCGTCAAGGACAAGGTGAGCTTCCTGCGCAAGCAGAAGGTCAACCTCTCGATCAAGCCGGTCGAGCAGGCGATGGATTTCGGCGGCACGCCGGCCCGGGTTCAGCGCTACCGCACCACCGACAAATACGGAAAGACGATCGTCGATCTCGTGACCCTCGACGCGAGCCGGGACCGCGCGCTCCTCATGACGATCTGGGGATCCGAGGATCAGCGCCAGGCCAACGAAGCGGCGCTCGACACCATCATGAAGAGCGTCCGGGTTCCGGCCGAGACCGGCGGGAGCAGCAACTTCTGGTCAGGCGGCAAGACGGCCGCCAAACCCGAGACGAAGCCGGAACCGAAAGTCGAGATGAAGTCCGAGCCCGCGGCGGCCGGCTTGTCGCCCTCGGTGGCGGCCGCCCAGCCCGCGCCTGCGAAGCCCTACGCCACCCGGCGTGCGCTGTACGTCGCCCGCAAGGCCGCCGATTTCGGCGATGTCGAAGCCCGGCCCTCGAACGTCTTCAAGCCCGGCGAGCCGCTCCTGACCTATATCGAGCCGGTGGGCGAGGCCACGCAGTCGATCGGAAGCGATCAGATCGGTTTCGGCGTGATCGTCGATTTCGAGGTCCGCACGGCCGAGGGCAAGGCCCTCGCGACCCAGAAGAGCATGATCGACCGCGACGTGACCGTGAAACGCGCGGAGGGCGAGCCGAACTTTTTCCTCAACCTCAGCCTCGACCTCGACGGCTTTCCGCCGGGCAATTACGTGCTGGTCTATACCCTGCGCGATAAGCTGAGCGGGCGGACGCTCGATGTGCCGCAGCCATTCACGATCGCCCAGGCTGCCACCGACAAGGCCGCGGGCGCAAGCCCGGCCGCCCCAAGCCCGGCTCCGGCGGCTCCTGCGACGCCCCCCGCTTCGGTGCAAACCACCGTCGTGGACGGGTGGACGGTCCAGCTTGCCCCACCGGACGGCGTCTCCTGCGCCATCCACTACGAGAACAAGCCCCCGCGCGCCGACGGCAAGAGATTCGCCACGATCGTCGCCTTCGTCTCGATCCCCGACAGGAACCTGAAGCTCACAACCCTGGAACTCAAATTTTCCGGCTGGAACTGGACCAAGGACCAAGAGGTCAAGGCCACGCTCCGGACGGGGGAATTTTACCTGTATTCCGGCCTGAACTGGATCGTCCTCGATCCTAGATCCCTCCTGCTCCGATCCAACGATCCGGAAGATATCCTGAAGCTCGTCAAAACGACGTCGAAACTCAGCGTCGAGAGAGACGGCGAGGACGCCGTCACGTTCGACATCACCGCGCCGGATAAGGCTCTGGAGGCTCTCAAGCCCTGCCGGGATCAATTGAAGTAGACGACAAGAAAACGTCCCGAAGGCCGGTTTCAGGCCTTCGGGACGCTGCACATCGAACGGAGCTTTGCCGGTACGAGGCCCGCCTCGTCGTCACCGCGAGGCGAAGCCGAAGCGATCCGGAGCGCCGGCACGATCGGTAGGGACCGCTCGCGTTGCGGTTCAATGAATTCGGCTGACGCCTCCGCCTCAGGCCACCGATCAGTGCTGAAGCGTCGTGGTGAACCCGCCGCCGCGGATACGCTCGGGCAGGGTCTCGGCGTAGCGGGCGGTGGCGTCCTCGCCATAGGTGGCGACCAGTTCCTGGAACGCCGCGAACAGGGCCGCCTGGGCCATGCAGTCGCCGTCGATCCCGTCGAGGCAGCCCTCCGCGAATGCTTCCGTCACGAGGCCGAGCGCAAGGCGCTTGCTCTCCGCGTCGGCATCGAAGGTTGCGGTGTCGGCATCGTGGATCATGGCGGGCGGCTTCGTTTCTCGGCCGGAACAGTGCCGGCAAGACATCGGCACGATACGGCAGCCTTCACGGGCCGGGAAGCAGGGAATTGCGAAGAGGTTAACGCGGAGGCGCAATTGCGAAGGAATTTCGCAAGGCCTCCGGAGTGTGGCACAGCCGCCACAAACGCGATCTCGCGGCCGAATTCAGGGCGGATTCTGGTGAAAGGGAAACCGGCCCAGCAGAAGAATGCGTTTCAAAACAGGGCGCTAGCGCATCGCCCCAAAAAGCGGCCGCCGGCCTTCGGACGATTGACGAGGCACCGGAGACGCCGACCCGATGCGATCAAGCCGGATAGATATTAACCGCCGAACCGCCCGGCGATGGCGTGCGAAAGCCGCTCACCCTCGGCGACGAAACGGCGGGCGGCCTCATTCGCGGCGGGGGTGCAGACCCGATAGGTCAGGCTGTAGCCGCGGAAACCGCGATTATACGCGCCGGCGAGACGGTCGCGGCGGCTCTGCGTGATCCCCTCGCTGTCGAGGATCGCCTTCATCCGCGCCGGCCATTCAGCGGCGTCCGGCGCGGCGCACAGCGTGCGCAGGAAGGCGAGCGCACCGACGATCTCGGAGAGCCGCATCAGGTCGCGGTCGTAGGGCGCGGGCGGCGGCTCCGCCGGGGGAGGCGGCTCCTTCTCCTTCTCCGGCGGTTTCGGCGCGGATCGGGCTGTACCGGAGCGCTGCTGCGCAAAAGCCTCCGCCGCCGGGGTCAGAGCGAGCAGGGCGGCCAGGATCAGGCGGGCAAGTCTCGTTCTCATGCCAAGCCTTCTGCCGAACCGTCTGTCGCCGACCGGATGCGGGAGAACGCCTCGCGCAGGGTCTCGATCAACCCCGGCGTGGTGGTCAGGCCCGCGACCTCGTCGAGGCTGGCCCAGCGCACGGCGAGCGCTTCCGGTCCGGGTGCCGGCTCGACGGCGCGCCACAGGGCGGCGTGGGGATGGATCACGTAATGGTAGCGGATGCGGCCGGCCTCGTCCCGCAGGATGATCTCGGTCGGCGTCAGGCTCGGCCCGACCACCTCGGCGAGCGACCCGACCTCCTCCTGCAATTCGCGCAACGCCCCCGCGGCGAGGGATTCGCCGGCCTCCACGAGGCCGCCGGGCAGGGTCCAGACACCGCGCATCGGCTCGTTGGCGCGGGCGGCGAGCAGCACGCGGCCGTCGCGGATCACCGCGACCGAAACGCCGATCAGCGGGCGCGCCGGAAACAGCCGCCCATCCTCCTGTCCCGGATCGCTCACGGCGCGGAGACCGCGACGAGGCGCCCGTCGGCGAGGCCGACGAGGATTGTTTTGGCGGTTCCGCCCGCGTCGAGCACGGCGACGCCGTGGGCGGCCGGGGCGGGTAGGGGCAGGCGTACCCGCTCGACGGGGCTGCCGCCCTTCAGCGACACCACTGCCAGGGCTCCACGGCCCGCCACCGGCAGGGCGAGATCGGGCGGAGCGCCACCGCCGCGGGGAACGGGAGCGGCGAGATCCGCCGCCTCGCCCGCCGCCGGGCCGGCATAGCCCGGCGCTTCGCCCGCGAGGCTCAAGGTCCCGTCGGCGATGCGCCAGAGCTGGAGCACGCCCTCGCCGTCGGGCGCGCGGATCGCGGCGATCTGCGGCTGGCCGGTGCCGGTGAAGTCGGCAACGGCGGCGAGCGCCAGCGGCGCGCCTTCGGGCCCCTTGCCCGCCTGCGGCGGCGTCTGCGCCCGGAGCGTCCAGACGCCGTCCGTGCCCTTCGCCGCGACGGCAAGGCCGGAAACGGCCGGCCCCTGCGCGGTCACGGCGGCCACCGCCGGGCGGCCGTCGAGACGGGTGATCTGGGGCGTGCGCCCGGCAAAGACCCGGCCGTCCCCCGGCGCCAGGGTCTGGGTCGTCACCGGCACGGCCTTCGGCTCGGCGGTGACGCCGACCGGCTGGCGCTCACGCAAGGTCAGCACGGTCCCCTGGCCCGGCGCGCCGCCGAGCGCGCGGGTCGGCCCGGTGAGATAGGCGCTGAGCGGCCCGTCGAGGGCACGGCGCGAGCCCGGCACGGCCCCGCGCGGCGTCTCGGCGGCGGCAAACCCTTCGATCGCCTCGGCGCCGATCAGCGTGGTGCGCAACCGGTCGCCGTCGAGGCTGAGAACGGCGCCGCCGCCCTCGCCCCAGACCACGACGACGGATGGCGGAGCGGTGTTGCCCGTGGCCTTCGGGTCGGCGCTGGCGCCTGCGGGGGCGCGGGCGACCGGCAGCAATCCGGAGGTCGCCACGGAAAGGGCCACGTCGCTGCCGGGGCCGCGCATCGCCTTAACGGCAAACGGCAGCGCGACCGGTTCGACCCGGCTCCCATCCTCCGCCGCGAGAACTGGGAGGGCGGTCAGCGACAGCAGGGCGGCGAGAACCGCCCGGCGGTCAGACATGCTGGCCGCCGTTGATGTGAAGTTCGGCGCCGTTCACGTAGGACGACGCCTCGATGCAGAGGAAGTAGATCGCCTTGGCGACCTCGTCCGGGGTGCCGAGCCGGCGCTGCGGAATCTGCTCCACCAGCTTGTCGGTGCCGGGCGAGAGGATCGAGGTGTCGATCTCACCCGGCGAGATCGCATTGACGCGCACCCCGAGCGGCCCGAAATCCGCGGCCATCTCGCGGGTGAGGCCGGCAAGTGCGGCCTTCGAAGTGCCATACGCGGCGCCCGCGAAGGGGTGGACCCGCGAGCCGGCGATCGAGGTGACGTTGACGATCGAGCCGCGCGCGCGGGTCAGTTCGTCGCACAGCCCCCGCGCCAGCAGGATCGGCGCGAAGAAGTTGACCTGGAAGACGCGGGCCCAGTCCTCGTATTCCGTGGTGAGCGCGCCGAGCCGCTCGCCCTCCGGGCCCTTCGGCGAGATGCCGGCATTGTTGACGAGCGCGTGCAGCAGGCCGCCCTCGGCGGCGAGCCGCTCGGCGACCTCGCGCACCCCGCGCACCGTGTCCGCCGCGTTGGAGAGATCGACCTGAAGGTGGTCCTCCGGACCCATCTCCCAGGGGCAATTCTCGGGGAAGGGGTGGCGCGAACAGGTGATGACCCGCCAGCCCGCGGCGGAGAAGCGTTTGACGGTGGCGTGGCCGATGCCCCGGCTGGCGCCGGTGAGCAGCAGCACCCGTCGACGATCGTTGGATGAGGCCAAAGCCGGTTCCTCGCTGCCCGCCCCGCGCACCGCGGGTGAGCGGGCCAAGCTGGGTCTTCGCAAAGGGATAAGCCGCGCCCCGCCGGAAATCCAGGGCCGCGCTGCATTGCGAAAGGTGCCGGAGATGCGGTCCCGCGCCTCCGGAAGAGCCGGTGCCGTACGGCCCCGCTCGTCTCGCACGCTTGTTCCGCGCCGGCCTTCATGCAACCCCGGGGAGGGGTCGCGGATTCGAGGGATCGTGCCGGGGGATCAGACGCATGATCGGACGAGGGATGCGACAGCCGTGAGCGGGGCGGACGCGAGGCCGACCGTCCTTGTCGTGGAGGACGATGCCGTGATCCGGTGCGCCGCGGTCGAGTTGATCGTGGAAGCCGGCTTCACCGTGCGCGAGGCCACCAACGGCAACGAGGCGATCCGCATGCTCGACCAAGAGCAGGAGGCGGGCGGGACGGTGTGCGTCGTCGTGACCGACATCGACATGCCGCTGGGCATCGACGGCATCAAGCTCGCCGCCTGCATCGACCGGCGCTGGCCGCGCATCGGCATCGTCATCACCTCCGGCAAGGTGCGGCCCTCGCCCGGCGACATACCGACCGACGGCCTGTTCATCCGCAAGCCCTACACGGAGGAGTGCCTGGTCGCGGCGATCCGCTCGGTGATGCCCTGAGCGACCCCGATCCTCCGCGATCCGGGCATCGAGATCAGGGCATCAAAATCAGGGATAAAGCCGCGCGCGGGTCCAGCCGTCGCCGTTGCGGGTGAAGCGCACCCGGTCGTGCAGGCGGTAGGCGCCGTTCTGCCAGAACTCCAACTGCACCGGGGCGATGCGGAAGCCGAGCCAGTGCTCGGGACGCGGCACCGGGCCGTTCTCATATTTCTCCGACAGGGCGGCGACCTCGGCCATCAGGGTCGGGCGGTCGGTGAGCGGGCGCGATTGCTGACTGGCGATGGCGCCGATGCGGCTGTCGCGGTGGCGGCTCGCGAAATAGGCGTCGGCCTCCTCGCGCGTCACCGGGGAGACGGGGCCGCGGCTGCGGATCTGCCGGCCGAGAGACTTCCAGTACAGCACCGTCGCCGCCTGCGGGTTGGCGAGAAGCTGCCCGCCCTTGGCCGACTCGGCGTTGGTGTAGAAGACGAGCCCGCGCGGATCGAACCCCTTCAGCAGCACCACCCGTACGTCGGGCAGGCCGTCCGGATCGGCGGTAGCGAGCGCCATCGCGTTGGCGTCGACGGGCTCGGACGCCTCCGCCTCCGCCATCCACGCGGCGAACAGCGCCCAGGGGTCGCACGACAAGGTGAAGTCCTCCGGATGGACCGAAGGCGCGTCCGCATCACCCCTTCTTAACCGATCGATGGCCATTTTCTTCCCTGTGGCAGCCGGGTCGGGGGCACCGACGTTGGGCAGCAACGCCGTCGGACCCCCGTCTGTCTCGAGTTCAGGTGTAATGCGTCTGCGTCCGTGTAAAGGCCTCGTCATCGTGCTCTCCGCCGAAGGGAGGGCCGGTTCGACCCGTGGACACGCGCCGCGACGCGGCCTCGCAGCCCGGATTGCGGGTCTGCTGACCCTCGGCCTCGCCGCCCTCTCCTGCGGCGGCTGCAGCGGGCCGATCCTGTCCTTCAAGGCGGAGGAGGCGCCGGCCGCGCCCGAGCCGCTCGTCACCGGCAGCATTCCGAAGCGGCCCGCGAGCTTCGGGCGCGACCTCGACGGCGAGGATTGGCGCCGCGCCCACGCCGCGCTCTCCGTCGCCCTCGATCCGCAGGGCAACGGGCGCCCGGTGAAGTGGGACAACCCGGAGACCGCGATGCGCGGCACCATCAACCCGACCGGTCTGCCCTATGTCGCCGGCGACGAGATCTGCCGCGATTTCCTCGCGACGGTGGTGGGCGGCGCCAATAACCGCTTCGTGCGCGGCACCGGCTGCAAGCCGTCCGGCGGCGAGTGGGAGCTGAAGCGGCTGCGCGCCTCCAACCCCCAGGCCCGGTCCTGAGGCTTTCGCGGACGGCCGGACGATAAAGTGATCGCGGATCGGTGAACGGGGCCTCATCGGCTGTTGCAGAGCCGCAACGCCCTTCCCACGTTGAACCCGTGCGGCAGAGGCCGTATCCCTATTCGGTTGCGACCCCCTCAAAAGAATGCCGATGCGAAACCCCTACGACGTTCTGGGTGTCCCCAAGGGCGCGAGCGAGGCCGAAATCAAGAAGGCCTTCCGCAAGCTCGCCAAGGCGTACCACCCCGACAGCAACAAAGAGCCGAAGGCCGCCGAGCGCTTCTCGGAGGCGAACACCGCCTATGAGATCCTCGGCGACAAGGAGAAGCGCGCGCAGTTCGACCGCGGCGAGATCGACGCCGAAGGCAAGCCGCGCGCGACTGGCTTCGAGGGCTTTTCCGGGTTCGGCGGCGGACGCGGCGGCGGTGGCGGCGGCTTCGACTTCGAAGGCTTCACGCAGCGACGCGGCGGTGCTGGCGGAGCCGGGCCGGGCGGCGTCGGAGAGGACTTCATCAGCCACATCTTCGGTGAGGCGTTCCGCGCGGGCGGCGCCGGGCCGGGTGGGCGCGGGGGGCCGATCCGCGGCGAAGATGTCGCGGCCGAACTCAGCGTGACGCTCGAACAGGTCGCGGGCGAGGACAAGATGCGCATCGGCCTGCCGGGCGGGCGCGATGTCGACGTGATGATCCCCAAGGGCGTCGTCGATGGCCAGACCATCCGCCTGCGGGGTCTCGGCGGCGCGGGCGGTCCCCGCGGCGAGCCCGGCGACGCGCTGCTGACCATCCGCATCCAGCCCCACCCGGTGTTCAAGGTGGACGGCGCGGACCTGCGCGCCACCGTCGATCTGCCGCTGGAGGACGCGGTGCTCGGCGGCGCCTTGCGTGTGCCGACCCTGACCGGCGCGGTCGAGATGAAGGTGCCGGCGATGACGAGTTCCGGCCGCACTTTCCGCCTGCGCGGAAAGGGTTTGCCGAAGAAGGACGGCAGCCGCGGCGACCTGTTCGCGACCACCGCCATCGTCCTGCCGGCCAGCGACGACGCGGCCCTGACCGAGTATGCCCGCCGCCGCCGCGAGGCCAAGGCCGGGACGGCGTAAAGGACGCCGCCCCATAGGGTAGACCTCGGCGTCTAGCGGAGCGAATCCTAAGGGTTCGCACTGTTCGCGGATGGGCGGAGGGTCCTCGAGAGCCCGAACGAGGACACCGGGATCGCCCTGAGGTGATCCTGCGCGCCTTGAGGCTTCCCCCTCCGGCAACCCTCGGCTAAGGAAGCCCCCGGCGCAGGGCCGTCCCTCAAGAGGCGCCCGCGCGGCCGAAGCGAAGGTGACGCATGTCGGAACAGAAGCCGGGCGGGCTGCTCGCGGGCAAGCGCGGGCTGGTGTTGGGAGTGGCCAACAACCGCTCGATCGCCTGGGGTATCGCCCGTAGCGCTGCCGCGCACGGGGCGGAATTGGCGTTCACCTACCAGGGCGAGGCGCTGAAGAAGCGCGTCGAGCCGTTGGCGCGCGAGTTGAACGCGCATGTCGTCGGGCATTGCGACGTCACCGATCCCGCCTCGATCGATTCCGCCTTCGCCGCGACCGCCGAGGTGTTCCCGGACGGGATCGATTTCGTCGTCCACTGCATCGCCTTCTCCGACAAGGACGAGCTGACGGGGCGCTATCTCGAGACCTCGGAGGCGAACTTCACCAAGTCGCTGCTGATCTCGTGCTACTCGTTCACGGCGGTGGCGCAGCGCGCGGAAAAGATCATGCGCAACGGCGGGTCAATGCTGACCCTGACCTATTACGGCGCCGAGAAGTGGATGCCCCACTACAACGTGATGGGTGTCGCCAAGGCCGCGCTGGAAGCCTCCGTGCGCTACCTCGCCGCCGATCTCGGGCCGAAGCAGATCCGCGTCAACGCGATCTCGGCCGGGCCGATCAAGACGCTGGCAGCCTCCGGCATCGGCGACTTCCGCTACATCCTCAAGTGGAACGAGTACAACGCGCCGATGCGCCGGACCGTGACCATCGAGGAGGTCGGCGAGACGGCAGCCTACCTGTTCTCCGACATGTCCCGCGGCATGACCGGCGAGATCCTCCACGTCGATGCCGGCTACCACGTCGTCGGCATGAAGAACCCCGACGCGCCGGACATCACCCGCGAGCGGGAATAGGGTTCATCCCTCTTCCCCGAGCCGTCGGCGCCAATCCTCCACGGCGCCGCTCGCGAGCCGGCGGGCGGCGAGCGCCCGCCAGGATTCGGTGAGGGGCGCGAGGCCGGCAATCGCCCGTAAGGCCGCCGCGTCGAGGCGATCCACGTAAAAGTGGTGCAGGAGCCGCGACAGCGGCCAGTCCGGATGCGGGCGCTCGACGAGTTCGAGCCCGTTGTCGGCCGCGACGACGCCTGTCTCGATCACCCGGTAGTACCAGCCGGTGCGCCCGCTCGCCTGCACCCGCCGGGCCATGTCCGGCACACCAAAGCGCAGGTTCAGCTTGAAGCAGGGCTGGCGCGCCTGCGAGACCTGAAGCAGGGCGCTCCCCACCCGCCACAGGTCGCCGACGCAGACATCGTGCTCGGTGAGGCCGTGGGTCGAGAAATTCTCGCCGAAGGCACCAGGCTGCTCCAGCAGATCGGGCAGGCCGGGCAGATCGCCGCGCCACGCGGCGGCATGGTCGAGGGCGTAGTGGTGCACGGCCTTTTCCGGGCCGCCATGGACGCGCCGGTCGGCCTGCTCGTCGCCCGCGAGACCGAGCGTCCCCACCACGACCGGCTCCAGCACGGGGGTCTTGGCGATGGCGCTCGCCGCGCCCTTCGCCCCCAGCGGCGCGACGCGCCCGGTCAGCACGGCCTGAAGCGCGACCCGCATGTCCTGCTCACCCTCGTCCGAACAATCCCCACAGCCCCTCGAACCCGGCGGGCCCCCAGGCCGTCAACCGCAGCCTACGCAGACCATTCGGGCAGTGATGCGTGGAAAGGGATCTGAAACCGGCCCTGCGCAAAAGACTCAATCCGGCACCTTGATACCGTCCAGCCCCTTGCGCGGCTCGGGGAAGCGCGGGTCCATCGCTTCCAGCGTGTCGGCGATGGTGCGCGCGACCATGACGTTGCGGGCCCATTTGCGGTTGGCCGGCACCACGTGCCAGGGGGCGTAGGGCGTCGAGCAGCGGGCGAGCGCGTCGTTGAAGGCCGTCTGGTAGGCGTCCCAGCTCTTGCGCTCCACGAGGTCGGCCGGGTCGAACTTCCAGTGCTTCTCCGGATCGGCGAGGCGGGCCTCCAGGCGCTCCTTCTGCTCGTCCTTGGAGATGTGCAGGAAGAACTTGAGGATCACCGTGCCCGAGAGCGTCAGCAGCCGCTCGAAATCGTTGATGATCCCGTAGCGCTCGCGCCACGTCTCCTCCGGCACCAGGCCCTTCACCCGCACTACGAGCACGTCCTCGTAATGGCTGCGGTTGAACACGCCGATCAGGCCGCGGCCGGGCGTGCGCAGATGGTAGCGCCAGAGGAAATCCTGATCGAGTTCCTCTGTGCTCGGCACCTTGAACGACCAGACCCGGCAGCCCTGCGGGTTCACCCCCTCGAGCACGTTGCGGATGGTGCCGTCCTTGCCGCCGGTATCGATCGCCTGGAACACCACGAGCAGGGAGCGGCGATGCTCGGCGTAGAGCTTCTCCTGCAGCGCCCGGATGCGCACGCGCTGCGCGTCGAGTTCGGCTTTGGCCGCCGCCTTCTCGAGACCGCCGGTGGCGTCGGGATCGATCGCGGCGAGGTTGACGCTCTGGCCGGGTTCGACCGTGACGATGCCGGGCGCGGCCGGCGGCAGGACCGGGTGGAGATGGGGGGACAGGCTCGGCGCGGTGCCCGTGCCCGCGATCGCCGCGCGGGCCCAGCCGGCGAAGGAAGGCGGATGGTCGGGCCACGCCGCTTGCGGTTGTGTCTCCGCCGTTTTGTCGCTCTCGAGGCTTTTTTCACTCCCGGCGCTCTTGCCGTCCTTGCCGTTCTTGCGCGCCATGCCGAAGATTACCTGCTCACGAGCCGATTGCGAGGCCGCCATCGCGGACCCGCAAGGAAGGGATAAGCTTGGAGCCCCAACAGATGCGCCGCCTTCGCCGTTCCCGATCCGGCGCGTCGGGGTCTTCAAGGGCAAGGTCTTTAAGGGAATGCGCCGGTCGCGTCGGAGCCGCCGCATGAGCGGAGTGCCGACGATCTGGTTCGTGCGCCATGGCCAGACCGACTGGAATGCGGAGGGGCGCCTTCAGGGCCACCGCGATACCGATCTCAACGCCAACGGGCTCGCCCACGCGGCGGAGGCGGCCGCGCGCCTGCGCCGAATCGCCGGAGCGGAACTGCCCACCGCCGACTACGTCGCGAGCCCGCTTACCCGCACCCGCCGGACGATGGAGATCCTGCGCACCGGCATCGGCCTGCCCGCGGGGGGCTACCGGGCCGATATGCGGCTGCGGGAGATCGGCTTCGGCGCCTGGGAGGGCCGGACCTGGGCCGAGATCCGGCGGCGCGATCCCGCAGGCGCCGCCGCGCGCGACCGCGACCGCTGGGGCTACCAGCCGCGCGGGGAGGGGGCGGAGAGCTACGCGATGGTCGAGGCGCGGGTGGAGGAAGTGGTGGCGGAGCTACGCCGCCCGACCGTGATGGTCGCCCATGGCGGCGTCGCACGGGCGCTGCTGGTCGTCGCCGGCCATCTCGACATCTACGCCGCCCCGCGGCTCGGCATCCGCCAGGGCAGCATCCTCGTCATCGAACCCGGCGGCTGGCGCTGGGCTTGACGGGATTCTTTTGGGGGACAGCGCTCGAAGGGCCGTGCGGGCCCGTCGAGCGCTTCCCTCGAAGGGGTCGTCCGAGCCCAGTCAGGCCCGCGCGGCGCGGCCGCGGGCAAGCAGGCGCACGGCGGTAACAGGGAGGAGGAGCGTCTTCACCGTGGCCGTGACGGCCAGAACGGCGAGGACCGGCAGGATCGCGAGACAGATTCCGCTCACGCGCATCGGACACTCCTTGGGGCTGCTGAAACGGCGGCTTGCGACCGCTTGGTTGATGACAATCCGCCACTCAATCGCGGCAAGACCAAGGTGAACGGAGCAAACTCACGCATTTCTACGCTCCACCGGCCTGTCCTGCCGGACAGCATAGCCGGATCGGGCGCTCGTGCCTTGCTCTGCATCAACGGTTTCGGAACGCGGTGACGGCGGTTCCGAGGGCGGCAGCCGCCGGGCGCGGGGATGGGCGTCCTCGAAGGCGCTCATCAGGCGGGCGGCATCGACCTTGGTGTAGATTTGCGTGGTCGAGAGCGAGGCGTGACCGAGCAATTCCTGGATCGCCCGCAGCTCGCCCCGGCGGGCGAGCAGATGGGTTGCGAAGGAGTGTCGCAGGGCGTGCGGGGTCGCGCTCTCGGGCAGGCCGAGCGCGCCGCGGAGCGCGGAAACCGCGTACTGGACCACTCGCGGCGAGAGCGGCCCGCCCTTCACGCCGACGAAGAGCGGCCCCTCCGGATCGAGGGGGTGCGGGCACAGCGACAGGTAGGCGGCCACCGCCTCGGCCACCGCCGGCAGCACCGGCACGGCGCGGACCTTCCCACCCTTGCCCGTCACCCGCACCTCGTCGATGCCCGGCATCGGCGCGTCGCGGGCGGTGAGCCCTAAGGCTTCCGAGATGCGCAGGCCCGAGCCGTAGAGGAGGGCGATCACCGCCGCGTCGCGGGCGAGCACCCACGGGGCGCGGTCGTCGTCGGGGCGGGTCTCGGGCGCGGTCATCGCCAGCGCGGCGGAAATGGGAAGCGGGCGCGGCAGGCGGCGCTCGACCTTGGGGGAGCGCACCGCGCCGAGCGCCGCGACGCTGCCGTGTCCCTCCCGTTCGAGGAAGCGGGCGAAGGAGCGCAGACCCGCCAGCATCCGCATCAGGGAGCGCCCACCGATCCCCTCGGCCCGGCGCGCGGCCATGAAGGCGCGCAGGTCGCGGGGCTTCAGGGCGATCAGCCCGGCGATG
The DNA here is from genome assembly GCF_024347855.1 of Methylorubrum sp. GM97. Taxonomy (NCBI): domain Bacteria; kingdom Pseudomonadati; phylum Pseudomonadota; class Alphaproteobacteria; order Hyphomicrobiales; family Methylobacteriaceae; genus Methylorubrum; species Methylorubrum sp. GM97. The sequence continues at coordinate 4,636,613 of NZ_AP025942.1, read as the reverse complement.
GTGGGCGTGCCGGAGCGGGCGGCGCGATGGATCAGAAACTGGCGCAGGTCACGCTCGTAGGCCTCGACCGTGTTGGCGGCCATGCGCCGCTCCCGCGCCAGCGCCTCGCGCCAGCCCCGCATCGCCGCGCGCAGGGCGGCGTCGCCCGGCGGCAGCAGGGCTTCGGGATCGACGGCGGTGAGGGACGCGGTGCGCATCATTGCCGGCAGCAAGCACCCGGTAAGGTTGACGACGGGTAAACGGCAAAAACCCTTTCCGCCCGGCCGGACTGCGCCAGATGGGCGCTCATCCACACAACATCCGTACCGGGGAGAGAGGGCCGATGGCCAAGCCCGTCCACACCATGATCCGCGTCCGCGACGAGGCGCGCTCGCGGGACTACTATGCCCGCGCCTTCGGCCTGGAGCCGGCCGACCGGTTCGACTTTCCGGACTTCACGCTGCTCTACCTGCGCGACCCATCCTCGCCGTTCGAACTCGAACTGACGGTCAACAAGGACCGCGCCGAGCCCTACAATCTCGGCGACGGCTACGGTCACCTCGCCTTCGTGGTGGAGGATGCCGAGGCCGAGCATGCCCGCTTCGAGCGCGAGGGGCTTCCGGTCACGCCGGTCAAAACCCTCAAGCACGGCGACACCGCGCTCGCGACCTTCTTTTTCGCCACCGACCCGGACGGCTACAAGATCGAGGTGATCCAGAAGGGCGGCCGTTTCGCCTGATCGTTTGGGTGTCTACGGCGCCTTCTCCAGGCGTTCGAGCCCGGCCAGCGCCTTCTCGCACGCGATCGAAGAGGGCGCAGGCAGGCTCGTCTCCAGACGCATCGCGTCGTCGAGCGCCAGGGCGTAGCGCTCCTCCGTGAGCGCCCGGCCGACCGCCGCCATCATGCGCTCGCGGCCGGCTCTCAGCACCCGATCGACCCGCTCGCGCTCCGCGCCGCAGGCGAGCGCCCGGCCCAGCACCTTGCCCTGGCGCTCGCCCTCGACCTGGGGGATCACCAGCGGCCGGGCAGCGCCTGGCTCGGGCGGCGTCTGCGCATCGGCCGCGCCGACCGTGAGCACGAGCCCGAACAGGGGGAAGAAGACGGAAGCGGCCCCTGAGCGCATCGAATGTTCTCCCTCACAGCACTTCAGAACGGCACCGCATCCCGCCCGATCCGGCGATCGCGCCGGACGCGACAGGTCGCGTGCGTTCCCTCACGCTCTCGGGAGCGAATCTCGTCCACGGTCAAGCCGGAAACGACAGGGGGCGACAATGGGTCTTTCCGGAGGTTCTGCCGGCAGCGCGGCGGCAGATACCAGCATGATCGGGCGAGGTCGCGGCCCGATCCCGTCGCGCATCCCCTTGAGCCTCAAGCTCGCCTATTCGGCCTTCATGGCGGTGCTGCTCCCGGTCTATCTCACCCATTACGGGCCGACGAACTTCCTGTACTTCTGCGACATCGCCCTGATCCTGACCCTCGTCGGCATCTGGGCGGAGAGCGCGCTTCTCGTCTCGATCTGCGCCGCCGGCATCCTCGCGCCGCAACTGCTCTGGGCCGTCGATTTCCTGGCGCAGGCCGCGGGCACTCCGCTCACCGGCATGACCGCCTACATGTTCAACGCGGAGACTTCGCCGTTCCTGCGGGGCCTGTCGCTGTTCCACGGCTGGCTGCCGTTCCTGCTGGTGTTCCTCGTCTGGCGGCTCGGCTACGACCGGCGCGCCTGGGGCGCGTGGTCGGCGCTGGCGGTCATCCTCCTGTTCGTCTGCTTCTTCCTGATGCCGCCGCCGCGGCCCGATCCGGGGCTGACGCCGGTCAACATCAACTATGTCTGGGGCATGAGCGACACCGCCGCGCAGACATTCCTGCCGGCCTGGGCGTGGTTCGCGGGCCTCGTGGTCGTCATCCCGCTCCTGATCTCCTGGCCGACCCACCGGCTCCTGATCTGGCTGATGCCCCAAGCATCCGCCACGTTGCCCGTCACATCGCCCGTCGCGTCCGCAGTCACGTCCCCTTCGGCTTCACCCGCCGGGTCGGGGCCTCGCTGAGCGGGTCTTCCGGCCAGGGGTGGCGGGGATAGCGGCCCCGCATCTCGGAGCGCACCGCGCCCCAAGAGCCGCGCCAGAAACCCGGCAGATCGCGGGTGATCTGGATCGGGCGGTGGGCCGGCGAGAGCAGGTGGAGCACCAGTGGCACCCGCCCCCGCCGAGCGCGGGATGCCGGTCGAGGCCGAACAGCTCCTGCACCCGCACCGCGAGCACCGGTTCGGGGCCCGATTCGTAATCGACCGGGATGCGCGAGCCCGTCGGCACCTCGACATGGCTCGGCGCCTCCGTCTCGAGGCGGGCGCGCAGCGTCCAGGGCAGCAGACCCTGCAGGGCCTGGCCGAGATCGTCGGCGGTGATCGCTGCGAGCGAGGTCCGCCCGACGATGGCCGGGGCCAGCCATTCCTCGACACTCGCCGCCAGGGCCTCGTCGGAGAGGTCGGGCCATTCGCCGCCCTCCGCCCCTCCCTGGGCTCCGTGGAGGAAGCGGACACGGGTGCGCCACTGCGCCAGGGCGGGCGTCCAGGGCAGGCGGTCGAGGCCGAGCCCGGCGATGCCGCGGGCCAGCACCCGCGCCGCCTCCCCATCGGCGGGGACGGGGAGGGTGCGTTCGTCGAGCGTCACGGCGCCGAGGCGGCGGCCCTCGCGGGCGCGCAGGGCCCGCGCCTCCTTATCGAAGCTGACGCTGCGCACCGTGCCGATCCGGTCGGCGAACAAGGCGTCGATGGCCTCGGACGCAATGGCCACGGCGGACAGGATCCGCGCGGAGGCCGCCGCGCCCGTGAGGTCGGCGACGACGATGAAGGACTCGCGGGCGAGCGGGCTCACCGGATCGACGAGGCCGGCGCGGCCGTTCGCCATCAGGAAGGCGCCCTCCCGGCCCCGGGCCCGCGCCACCCGGTCGGGATAGGCTAGCGCCAGCAGGGCGCCGGGCTCGGCCATCAGGGGATCGGGCTCGACGGCATCGGCCGCTTTGGCCGCCTGCCGCGCCCAGCCTTCCGCGAGGCGGCGCATGTCGGCGGCCCGGCCCCCGCGGTCGCGGCGGAAGCGGTCGAGGCGCTCGGCGAGATCCACGGCGTCGCCTCCAAGGCCGCGCTCGACCAGCACGGCGGCGAGATCGGCCGCCATGCGGGCGTGACCGGATTCGGCGGCGCGGGCGACCATTCGGGCGAGCCGGGGCGGCAGCGGCAGGCTGCGCAGGGTGTTGCCGGTCTCCGTGAGCCGCCCGTCAGAATCGAGGGCGCCGAGATCGGCCAGCATCGCCCGCGCCTCGGCCAGGGCCGGCGCCGGCGGCGGATCGAGGAAGGACAGGGCGGTGGGGTCGGTGACGCCCCAGGCGGCGCAGTCGAGGGTCAGCCCGGCCAGATCCGCCGAGAGGATCTCGGGCCGGGCGAAGGGTTCGAGCGCCGCGGTCGCCGCCTCGGGCCAGAGCCGCCAGCAGACACCCGGCTCGGTGCGGCCGGCGCGGCCCCGGCGCTGATCGACCGAGGCACGCGAGGCCCGCGCGGTGACGAGCCGAGTCATGCCGTTGCCGGGCTCGTAGAGCGGCACGCGGGCCAGCCCCGAATCGACGACGATACGCACGCCCTGAATTGTCAGCGAGGTCTCGGCGATGGAGGTCGCCAGCACCACTTTGCGCCGCCCCGGGGGTGCGGGGGCCACCGCCCGATCCTGCTCGCCCTGGGTGAGGGCGCCGTAGAGGGGCGCGAGGTCGGTGTCGTCGGGCAGCCGCCCCTCCAGCCGCTCGGCGGTGCGCCGGATCTCAGCCTGCCCCGGCAGGAAGGCGAGCACCGAGCCGGGATCGGCCCGCAGCGCCCGCAGGATCGCGGCGGCCATCGCGTCCTCGATGCGCTGGTTCGGGTCGCGGTCGAGATGGCGGGTCTCGACCGGGTAGGCGCGTCCTTCCGATTCCACCACGGGTGCATCGCCGAGAAGCCCCGCCACGCGGGCGCCGTCGAGGGTGGCCGACATGACAAGGATGCGCAGATCCTCCCGCAGCGCGCCCTGCGCGTCGAGGGCGAAGGCCAGCCCGAGATCGGCATCGAGGGAGCGCTCGTGGAACTCATCGAACAGCACCGCGCCGATCCCGGCCAGTTCCGGATCGTCGAGGATCATCCGGGTGAACACGCCCTCGGTGACGACCTCGATCCGGGTGCGGGCCGAAATCTTGGAGCCGAGCCGCACGCGCAGACCCACCGTGTCGCCGACCCGCTCACCGAGGGTGGCGGCCATGCGCTCGGCCGCACCGCGCGCGGCGAGCCGCCGGGGCTCCAGCAGGATGATTTTTTGGGCGCCGAGCCACGCTTCGTCGAGCAGAGCCAGCGGCACCCGCGTGGTCTTGCCGGCGCCTGGCGGGGCCACGAGCACGGCGGAGGATCGCCCGGACAGGGCCGCGCGCAGGGCGGGAAGGGCGGCCTCGATCGGAAGTGCGGGGATAGGGGAGGACATGGTCCGCGAGGTGCCGCGGTTCGGGCCGGGGCGCAACCATCACCGCCGCCCCGCACCACTCATCGCTGTCCGCGACGCCCACGAAAATTTGTTAACATATCTTGGGATTTCTCCGGAACGAGCGGGCAAGATGCGACTTGTGGGCTCAGCGTGCGGTCCATGCACGCAACGGAGAGACGACGATGCGCATAGCCCTGACACTCGCAGCCGGCGCGCTGCTCGGCAGCCTCGGTCTGGGAGTGGTGTCGGCCTCCGCCGCCCCTGCCATGCCGGCCCCCGGCCTGATCGCCGGCCAGACGGCCGAGACCGTGCGCGACCAGCACCATGACCACTGGCACCGCCCCCATCACAGCGTGCTCGGCCACCACCACTCGACCAAGGCCGAGCGCCATCGCCGCCGCATGAACACCCACCATCACGGCGACCCGAACGCCCGCAACCCGGAGCGGCCCGGCTACCAGCAGCAGCTCGGCACCACCACGGGCGGCCCGCGCTACTGAGCGCTTCGGCCTCGACGCGACATGAGAAGGGGCCCGTCCGGCGCGATGCCGGGCGGGCCTTTTTCGTTCGCCCGTCGACCCCGGCACCACCGTCGCTTGCGACGGCTGGGGAGAGCGCCCACTTGTCCACGGACTTCACGGTTGCCCGGCGGTGCCCGGCGCAAGCGGGGCTGCTAGCCTCGGCTTCATGTCCAGACCCCAGCGTTCCCAACCCCTCGAACGGCGTGCCCAGGCGGCGGATACGGTGACTTCCTCGCCCCTCGACATCCCCGGCGCCACGCCGATGATGGCGCAGTACATCGAGATCAAGGCCGCCAATCCGGACTGCCTGCTGTTCTACCGGATGGGGGACTTCTACGAGCTGTTCTTCGAGGATGCGGAGATCGCCTCGCGCGCGCTCGGGATCGTCCTGACCAAGCGCGGCAAGCACGGCGGCGCCGACATCCCGATGTGCGGCGTGCCCCTGGAGCGGGCCGACGACTACCTGCATCGGCTGATCGCGCTGGGCCACCGCGTCGCTGTCTGCCAGCAGACCGAGGACGCCGCGGAAGCCAAGAAGCGGGGGCCGAAATCGGTGGTGCGGCGCGAGGTGATCCGCCTCGTCACGCCGGGCACGCTGACCGAGGACCGCCTGCTCGACCCGACGCGGGCCAACCTGCTGCTCGCCATCGGCCGGCGCAAGGTCTCCGACACGAGCGAGGCCTACGGACTCGCCGCCCTCGACATCTCCACCGGCCGGTTCTCGCTGAGCGAGGTGGAGAGCTCGGAACTCGCCGCCGCGATCGCCCGGCACGAACCGCGGGAGATCGTGCTCTCGGAGGTCATCCACGCCGATCCGGCCTTGGCCAAGCTGTGGCGCGAGACCAAGGCGGCGGTGGTGCCGCTGGCCCAGGGCGAACTGGAACCCGCTTCGGCCGAGCGGCGCATCCGCGAGCAGTTCGGCGTCAAGACCCTCGACGGGTTCGGGAATTTCAGCCGGGCGGAGATTGCGGCGGCCGGGGCGGCGTTGCTCTATCTCGAGCGCACCCAGCTCGGCACGCGGGTGCCGCTCTCGGCGCCGAGCCGCGAGGCGACGGGAGCGACGCTCGCCATCGACGCGGCCACCCGCGCCAACCTCGAACTCACCCGCACCCTCTCGGGCGAGCGCAAGGGCAGCTTGCTCGATGCCATCGACCGCACGGTCTCGGCCGGCGGCGCCCGGCTGCTCGCCGAGCATCTGGCCGGGCCCCTGACTGACCTGACCAAGATCGGACGGCGGCACGACGCCGTCGCGTTCCTGGCCGAGGACGGCGCGCTGCGGGCGCATCTGCGCGACGCGCTGCACGCCGCCCCCGACATCGCCCGCGCGCTCTCCCGCATCGGACTGAACCGGGCCGGCCCGCGCGACCTCGCCGCCCTGCGCGACGGGCTCGACGCCGCCGCGACGATCGCTGAGCAGCTTCGCGCGGAAGAAAATTTGCCGGACGGGCTGACCCGTCTCGCCCGCCGCCTCGAAAAGGCCGACCGAGCGCTGGCCGAGGAACTGGCTCGGGCGCTCGCCGACGACCTGCCGCTCAACCGGCGCGACGGCAATTTCGTGCGCGCGGGCTACCACGCCGAGATCGACGAGGCCCGGCTGCTGGGCCAGGACTCGCGAAAAGTCATCGCCGCGCTTCAGGCGCGCTATGCCGAGGCCAGCGGCTGCCGGACGCTCCGGATCAAGCACAACAACGTGCTCGGCTACTACATCGAGGTGCCGCAGGCGGTGGGCGAGGCCTGCCTCAAGGGCCTGATGCAGGACTTCGTGCATCGCCAGACCATGGTCGATGCGATGCGCTTCACCAGCGTCGAACTCGGCGAGCTGGAATCGAAGATCGCGGGCGCCTCCGACCGGGTGCTGGCGCTCGAATCCGCGGTGTTCGATGCCTTGAGCGCGCGGGTGAGCGAGGGGGCGGAGGCGATCGCCGACATCGCCGAGGCGCTGTCGGGCCTCGACGTGGCAGCGAGCCACGCCGAGCTCGCGGTCGAACTCGCCTGGACCCGGCCGGTCATCGACGACAGCCTCGCCTTCGCGATTGAGGGCGGGCGCCATCCGGTGGTGGAAGCCGCGCTGATGAAGGCCGGCGAGGCGTTCATCGCCAATGCCTGCGACCTGTCCGGCGACGAGGCCGGGCGCATCCGTCTCGTCACCGGCCCGAACATGGGCGGCAAATCGACCTTCCTGCGCCAGAACGCGCTGATCGCCGTGCTGGCGCAGATGGGCGCTTTCGTGCCGGCGGCCTCCGCCCGGCTCGGCGTGGTGGACCGGCTGTTCTCCCGCGTCGGCGCGGCCGACGACCTCGCGCGCGGCCACTCGACCTTCATGGTCGAGATGGTCGAGACCGCCGCGATCCTCAATCAGGCGACGCGCCGGTCGCTCGTGGTGCTCGACGAGATCGGCCGCGGCACCGCGACCTTCGACGGCCTCTCCATCGCTTGGGCCTGCCTGGAGCACCTGCACGAGAAGAACGGCTGCCGGGCTCTGTTCGCGACCCACTTCCACGAGCTGACGGCGCTGAGCCAGCGCCTGCCGCGCCTCGACAACGCGACCCTGAAGGTGGCCGAGGACCGCGGCGACGTGGTGTTCCTGCACGAGGTGGTGCCGGGCGTGGCCGAGCGCTCCTACGGCCTCCAGGTCGCCCGCCTCGCCGGTCTGCCGCCGAGCGTGGTGGCGCGGGCCGGCGCGATCCTGAAAGGGCTCGAAACCTCCGAGCGCGAGCGCCCCGCCCGCCGCAAGATCGACGACCTGCCGCTCTTCGCCAGCCTCGCCGCCGCACCGCCCCCGCCGCCGGAGCCGGTGAAACCCGAGCCGGACGACCGGCTCGGCCAGTTGATCGACCGCATCGATCCCGATGCGCTGACGCCGCGCGAGGCGCTCGACGCGCTCTACCGGCTGAAAAAGGAGCGGGCTGCGGAGTAAGGGCGGCGCGGGCGCGGTTCGAGGCCGCGGGCCCGCGCGGCTCACGGGGCGGAGACGATCTGCTATAAAGCCGCGCTGATGCCAGCCGGCCCGCTCCGGCCCAACCGGTCTCTCCCCCTTCGCGGTCGCGGGCTTGCCCGGGGCTTAGCGTCCTTGCGGGGAGGGGTACTGGGCCGCTCGGAAAACAGATCGATGCTTCGTCTCCTCCTCGCCCTCCTCCTGACGCTCGCCGCCGGCCTTGCCGCCCCTGGCCTTGCCGGCGCGCAGGGGGCGATGACGGCGGTGAAGGCCAAGGATCTCGTGCGCGCGCGCCTTGTCGCCGAGAGCGAGGCGCTGGTGCCCGGCCGCACGGTGACGCTCGGCCTGCACATGGCGATGAAGCCGGGCTGGCACGTCTACTGGCGCAATCCCGGCGATTCCGGGCTGCCGCCGGAGATGGCGTGGCGTCTGCCCGAGGGCTTCACGGTCGGTCCGGTGCAGTGGCCGGTCCCGGAGCGCATACCGGTCCAGACCCTGATGAATTTCGGCTACGAGGGCGCCGTCACGCTGCTCGTGCCGCTTGCCGTGCCCGAGAGCGCCCGAGCCGGCGAGACGGTGCGGCTCTCCGGCACGCTCTCCTACCTCGTCTGCGAGGAGATCTGCATTCCGGGCTCGGCGGAGCTGAGCCTCGATCTGCCGGTGGCGGCCTCTGCGGAGCCGGCTTCGGGGCAGGCCGCCCTGTTCGCTCGCGCCCGCGCCGCCCTTCCCGAAGCTCTGCCCGAAGCCGCGCCCGGCTCGTATCGCACGACCCGCGCGGGCGACCGGCTCGTGCTGCATCTCGACCGGCCGGGCCTCGCGGGCGTGACCGAAGCCGCCTTCTTCCCCTATGCCGAGGGCGCGCTCGACAACGCCGCGCCGCAGGATCTCGCCGTCGATGCCGCCGGCCTGCATCTCACCCTGACGCCGGGCGATGCGAAGGTGGCACCCGAGGCGCTCGCCGGCGTGCTCGCCCTCACCGAGGACGGCACGCGCAAGGCCTACGCGCTGGGCCCGGAACCCGCCCCCGCGCCGACGGCGGCCGCGGCCATTCCCGCCGCGCCCGAGACGCCGCCCGCCCCGGCGGAAGAGGAGACCCTGACGCTGTGGAGCGCCGCGGGGCTGGCGCTCATCGGCGGCCTCCTGCTCAACCTGATGCCCTGCGTCTTCCCGGTTCTCTCGATCAAGGTGCTGAGCCTCGTGCGGCAGGCGGGCGAATCCGCCACCCGCGTGCGGCTGCACGGGCTCGCCTACACGGCGGGCGTGCTCGCGAGCTTCCTCGGGTTGGCCGGGCTGCTGATCGCGCTGAAGGCGGGCGGCGCCGGGATCGGGTGGGGCTTCCAGCTCCAGTCGCCGGTGGTGGTGGCGCTGCTGGCCTACGGGCTGTTCGCCATGGGCCTGAGCCTGTCGGGCGCGGTGCATCTCGGCGGCGGCATCGTCGGGCTCGGCGACGGGCTGACCCGGCGGGCGGGCTACCAGGGCTCGTTCTTTACCGGCGTGCTGGCGACGCTGGTCGCGACGCCCTGCACTGCGCCGTTCATGGGCGCGGCGGTGGGCTTTGCGCTGACGCAGTCGCCGCTCGCCGCGCTCACCGTGTTCGCGAGCCTCGGCCTTGGGCTCGCCCTGCCGTTTCTAGGTCTGACGCTGGTCCCGCAGGCGCTGCGTCTGCTGCCGCGGCCCGGCGCCTGGATGGACGTGCTGAAGGGCGCGCTCGCCTTTCCCGTCTACGCCACGGTGGCGTGGCTCGTCTGGGTGCTGGCGCAGCAGGTCGGACCCAACGGGCTGCTCGCGGGGCTCACCGGCCTCGTGCTCGTGGCGCTCGCCGCCTGGGCCTGGGAACGGGCGCGCGGGGCGGGCCGGCTCGGCACCGGCTTCGGCCGGGTGGCGGCCGTCGCGGCGCTCGCGGCAGCGCTGGGCCTCGTCGCCATCCTCGACGGCGACCGCGCCGCGGCGCGCACCGCTCTGGCACAGGGCGAGGAGGCCTTCACGCAGGCCCGCCTCGACGCGCTGAGAGCGGAGGGACGCACGGTGTTCGTGGACATGACGGCGGCGTGGTGCATCACCTGTCAGGTCAACGAGCGCACGGTGCTGGCCCGCGAGGGCGTGCAGGCAGCGTTCCGGGGGGGCCAAGTGGTGTACCTGAAGGGCGACTGGACCAACCAGAACCCGGAGATCACCCGCCTGTTGGAGCGCCACGGCCGCAGCGGCGTGCCGCTCTACCTCGTCTATCGCGGCCAGGGCGAGGCGCAGGTGCTGCCGCAGATCCTCACCGAGGGGATCGTGCTCGCGGCCATCGGGCAGAAGGACGTCGCGGCGGCGCAGTAGGGCTCACGAGCAGTCCCGTTCATCCCCTCTCCCCGCAAGCGGGGAGAGGAGAAATCCGCGCCTCAGCCCGCGAGCTTGGCCGCAATGCCGGCCACGTGGCGGCCCTGGAAGCGGGCGCCGTCGAGTTCGACCTCGGAGGGCTGGCGCGAGCCGTCGCCGTCGGCGATCGTGGTGGCGCCGTAGGGGGAGTTGCCCTTCACCTGCTCGACGCCGTTCTGCCCCGCGAAGCTGTAGGGCAGGCCCACCACCACCATGCCGTGGTGGAACAGCACCGTGTGGAAGCTCGTCAGCGTGGTCTCCTGGCCGCCGTGCTGCGAGGCGGTCGAGGTGAAGGCCGAGCCGACCTTGCCGACCAGCGCACCCTTGGCCCACAGGCCGCCGGTCTGGTCGATGAACTGCTTCATCTGCGACGCCATGTTGCCGTAGCGGGTCGGCGTGCCGAAGATGATCGCGTCGTAATCGGCCAGTTCCTCGACGGTGGCGATCGGCGCCTCCTGGTCGAGCTTGTAGTGGAACTGCTTGGCGACCTCGTCCGGCACCAGTTCCGGCACGCGCTTGAGCGCGACCTCGGCCCCGGTCTCGCGGGCGCCCTCGGCCACCGCCTTGGCCATCTGCTCCACATGGCCCCACGACGAGTAGTAGAGCACCAGAACCTTCGCCATCGTCGTCTCTCCTGTTCGCGGGCCCGGCGCGTCGCCCCGGAATGGGCCTTCCGCCCTCGGGCGGAGGCGACGCGCTCAAATCGGCCCGAGCGTCGAATGCGCGACTCCTATGAAGGTTCGCGCTGTTTGCAGAAATGCCCTGCCGTGCAAGATCATTCTTGCAGTTCTGCAAGCGAGGGACGGAGGAGGGCGCGGTGCCGATGGCCTGGGACGAATTCCGCCTCGTGCAGGCCATCGCCGACCGGGGCGCGCTGGCTCCGGCCGCAGCGCATCTCGGCATCAACCCTTCCACCGCCTTCCGCCGCCTCGCGGCGGTCGAGGCGGAACTCGGTGCGCGCCTGTTCGAGCGCCACCGCTCCGGCTACGTGCCGACGCCGGCGGGCGAGGCGATGGCCGCGGCGGCTGCGCGGATGGAGGAGGAGGTCGCCCGCTTCGACCGGGAGGTCGCCGATCGGGCGCAGACGCCCTCGGGGCTTCTGCGCGTCACCGCTGCGGCGACGCTCGTGACCGATTTCCTGATGCCGATACTCGGCCGATTCCGGGCGCGCTACCGACAAGTCCAGATCGAACTCGTCACCTCCGAGGAGGCGCTGAACCTGTCCCGCCGCGATGCGGACGTGGCGTTGCGGGCCACCCACGACCCGCCGCCGAACCTCGTCGGGCGCCGGCTCGGCACCATCGCCTGGGCGGTCTACGGGCCTGCGCGCGAGGACGCGGACGGCGAGACGGATAGCGGCGACGCCGATTGGGTCAGCCCAAGCGAGGCGGTGGCCGGCGGCCTCTTCGCGCGCTTCGTCGCCGCCCGCGCCGGGCCGGAGCGGGTCGCGCTGCGCCTCAACAGCGTGCAGGGGCTGTGCGAGGCGATCGTGGAGGGCGTCGGCATCGGGCCGCTGCCCTGCTACCGCGGCGACCGGCTCGCATCCCTGCGCCGTCTCTCCGGGCCGGAGCCGGAGCTCGCCGGTTCACTCTGGCTCCTGACCCACCCGGACCTGCGCCACGCGGCGCGGGTGCGCGCCTTCATGGACCATGTCGCCGCCGAGGTCGCGCCGTTGCGCCCGGTCCTGGAAGGGCGCCAAGGGGACGATCCAAGCAGCAGGGTGAGCGCTCGGCTTGAGGCTGTGCCAGGAACGCCGTCCTGAAACGCTCGACCGGCGCGGCCCCGTTCGCATCGCGGAGCCCTGACGCGCCGTCGCGCGAGGGCGCTCAACGCAATTGCGCAACGGCCGGTCCCGCCTGTATAAGAGGCGATCCCCTCATTCATCGCGACATGGGATCCTTCGGGCCTGACCGGGCCGGAGGCCGCGGGGAAGCCATTCCGGCATCCCGCCCGTTTCCCTGCCGCGCACTCTGACCGTCTGGAGCTTTGTCCGATGTCCCAAGGTCCGCTGATGCCCAAGGCGACCGCCGTGTGGCTCGTCGAGAACACCTCGCTCGCCTTCGAACAGATCGCCGATTTCTGCAAGCTGCACCCGCTCGAGGTGAAGGGCATCGCCGACGGTGAAGTCGCCGCCGGCATCAAGGGCCTCGACCCGATCACCACCGGCCAGCTCACCCGCGACGAGATCGAGAAGGCGCAGAAGGCGCCGCATTACCGGCTCAAGGTCGCGGTCTCGAAGGTGAAGCTGCCCGAGGTCAAGCGCACCACCAAGGGCCCGCGCTACACCCCGCTGTCCCGTCGTCAGGACCGGCCGAACGCGATCCTCTGGCTGATCCGCAACCACCCGGAGCTGAAGGACGCGCAGGTCATCCGGCTGGTGGGCACCACCAAGGCGACGATCCAGCAGATCCGCGAGCGGACCCACTGGAACTCGGCCTCGCTCCAGCCGATGGACCCGGTGACGCTCGGCCTGTGCTCGCAGATCGACCTCGATTTCGAGGTGCAGCGCGCCGCCAAGGACCGCCCCGCCGTGCTGCCGACCGATGGCGGCGCCAAGCTCCTGCCGACCGAGGTTTCGACCGCCCCGGCCGCCGCGGAGCGAGAGGAAGAGGAAGAAGATCTCAACGCCGATGCGGTCTTCGCCAAGCTCAAGGGCATGAGCCGCATCGACGAGGACGACGACGAGGTGTGATCGTCTCGCTCGTCGGTCGGGCGCCTGCGTCACGCGCGCAGTGCTGTTTGTGAAAAAAATTTCTCGCCCGCCCGCACTAGATGCGGGATAATGCGTGCCGGTCGCTCCCGCGGAGCGGCGGCAGGCGCGAGGACGTGGCATGATCCACGGTGGCGTGACCGAGAGCGGCTCTCACCCGGGCAGCTCGAACCCTGGCGGCTTGGTCGAGGCCGGCCTGACTGAAACCGGCCTGCCCGCCGACCCCCCGGGGGTCCTGGACGAGCGGCCGCCCGCAGCCCCAACGGCCGAGCCGGTGACGCTCGCCGAATCCCTGATGAGCGAAGCGGGCTGGGGGCCGGAGAACTTTGGCGTTGAGGGTCCGAACCCACCCTACCTGCGCATCGGCGGCAAGCTGTGGGTGACGCTCACCGAGTTCGAGCCCTGCTTCGCCTCGTTCCGCCGCGACCGCGGCCCGTTCCGCTCGAAGGTCGCGATCGCCAGCCACCTCGCCAAGTACGACGCGATCATGGTCGATCCGCTGGCCTTCGAGGAGTGTTTCGGCCCCGGCGAGGGCAACCAGACGGTGTTCCCGTTCGGTGCGTGGCTCGAGATCCGCCGCGTCGGCTTCGGCGGGCTGGAACTGTGGGGCAAGCGCCAGGGCGCCGTGACCCTCCCGCTCGACGCCCTGGCGGTGGCCTCGGCGATCTGGCTGCGTCGGAAGGGTTCGACACCACGCTCCGGGCCGACCTGAGCCTCAAGGGGTCGATCGGCTCGTAGCCCGCCGCGCTCCCCCTCTCGCCGCACGCGGGGAGAGGGGATGCACACGCGATCGAACGGCGCCTGTGCAAGCCTTACGCCGCGGCCAGCGGCTTCGACACGTCCTCCAGCGACTTGCCCTCGGCCGCCGTGCCCCAGATCCAGCCGACGATGGCAGCCACCGCCATCAGGGCCGCACCGATGAAGTAGCCGACCAGGACGAGGTCGCGCGAGCCCGTCTCCACCAGCGCGCCGAACAGGAGCGGCCCCGAGACGCCGCCGATGCCGGTGCCGAGGGCGTAGAAGGCGGCGATCGCCAGCGCGCGAATCTCCAGCGGGAAGGTCTCGGCCACCGTGAGGTAGGCGGAGCTCGCCGCCGCGGAGGCGAAGAAGAACACGGCCATCCAAGCCGCGGTCTGGCCCCAGGGGCCGAGCATGTCGGCGCGGAAGACGAGGCCGACCACGACGAGCAGCACCGCCGAGATGCCGTAGGTGAAGGCGATCATCGGGCGCCGGCCCACGGTGTCGAACAGCCGGCCGAGCAGCAGCGGGCCGAGGAAGGAGCCGAGCGCGAAGGGCAGGAGATACCAGCCGACATCGCCGCCGGGCACGTTGTAGAAGCGCTCGAGCACTAGCGCGTAGGTGAAGAACAGCGCGTTGTAGAAGAAGGCCTGGGCGATCATCAGCGCGAGGCCGACCATGGTCTGGCGCCGGTTCGTGACGAACAGGGCGTTGGCGACCTCCGCGAGCGGGGTGTGGCTGCGGACCTTGAGCTTGAGGCGGCGCGACGGGTCGGGCGGGGGCAGGGTGATGCCGTCATCCGTGAAGCGCTTCTCGATACCCGTCACCACCCGGTCGGCCTCCGCGGCATAGCCATGGGTGACGAGCCAGCGCGGGCTCTCGGGGATCCAAGTGCGCAGGAGCAGGATGACGAGGCCGATGCCGCCGCCGACGAAGAAGGCGATGCGCCAGCCATAGGACGGGTCGATCCATTCGGGGCGCAGGAGCGCGATCGACAGGAACGAGCCAAGCGCGGCGCCGATCCAGAACGAGCCGTTGATGACGAGGTCGGTCCAGCCGCGCACCCGGGCCGGGATCAGCTCTTGGATGGTCGAGTTGATCGCGGTGTACTCGCCGCCGATCCCGGCTCCCGTGAGGAAGCGGAACAGGCAGAAGCTCCAGATATTCCACGACAGGCCCGTGGCCGCGGTGGCGATGAGGTAGAGGAACAGCGTGATGAAGAACAGTTTCTTGCGCCCGATCCGGTCGGTCAGCCAGCCGAAGCCGACGGCGCCGACGACCGCGCCGACGAGGTAGGAGCTCGCCGCCAAGCCGACATCGAACTCGGTAAAGGACATCGGCGCCTTGCGCAGCGCGCCGACGAGGGCGCCGGCCAAGGTCACTTCGAGCCCATCGAGCACCCAGGTGATGCCGAGCGCGACGATGACGAGGGTGTGGAAGCGGCCGAAGGGCAGGCGGTCGAGCCGGGCGGCGATGTCGGTGTCGACGACCGTGCCGGTTGCGACGCGCTCGGGCGCCGCGGCCCCGGCCTGACCTTCCGCTCGGCTCGTCATGGACCCTCCGTTTACCCTGACTCGGCAAAATTGTTCGCAAGTCCCACCCGGCGGCGGACCGAGGGCAGGGCATATTGGCGTTCGGAAACGCTTCAGGTTGCGGAATGTCCCCGTTCGCCGGGCCACCCGCTATGAATTTTTTCGCGCAGCTTTCCGTCAAATCCTTGCTTCCGCCGCTCGCCGCTGGGCTGGCCTCCATGGGGGCCGTCCTCGCAGTCTCCACGCTGGCGAGCGCCGGCGGAGCCGAGCGCTGGGCGCTGCGCCCCAAGGCGCCGCCCACCCCGGCTGCGGCAGAGCCCGGCCTGATCGAGCCCACCCCCGTCTTGCGCGGATCGAAGGCCATTCCCGTTTCGGAGATGCCCGGCGAGCGGCGCACGGTGCGCATCGTCTACCAGGGCTATCTGCCGGCCGAGGCTCGCTGAGGCGGGTTCAGCGAGCCTCGGCGGCGGACAGCCGCGGGTCGAGCGCCTCGCCGAGGCCGTCGCCGAGCCGGTTCAGGGCCACCAGGGTGACCACGAGGAAGCCCGCGGGCGCGGCCAGCATCCACGGCGCGGATTCGAGCGCGCGGGCGCCTTCCGCGATCAGCACGCCCCAGGAGGTGTCGGGCTCCTGCACGCCGAGACCGAGGAACGAGAGGAAGCTTTCCAGGAGGATCACCCGCGGCACCAGCAGGGTCGCCGCCGCGATGATCGATCCGAGCGTATTCGGCACGATGTGGCGGACGAGAATCCTAACCGTGCCCGCCCCGAGCGCCGAGGCCGCGCGGACGAAATCGCGGTCCTTCAGGCTCAGGGTCTGGGTGCGGACGATGCGGGCCATGTCGAGCCACTCGACCGCTGCCACGGCCACCAGCACCAGCCACAGGCCGGCACGGAAGAACACCAGCAGCATGATGACGAAGAAGACGAAGGGCAGGGCGTAGAGGATGTCGAGGAGGCGCATCATCAGCGCATCGACCGTGCCCCCGGCCATGCCGGAGACCGCGCCGTAGGCGACGCCGATGAGAAGCGCGGCGAGCGCCGCGGTCAGCCCGATCAGCAAGGAGACCTGCCCCGCGGCGAGGCAGCGGCTGAGGAGATCGCGCCCGAGCGCATCGGTGCCGAGGAGGAAGGTCAGCCGTCGGAGCGGCGCCTCGACCACGAGCCGGCGTCCATCCGCGGATCGCTCCAGCACCTGAGCCTCGCCGAACAGGCCGGAGCGGGGCAGCAGACGGAGGGAGCGCGCGTCGATCGGTTTTGGCGCCGTCAGCGTCATGCGCACCCGGTCGCCGTCCTGCGCCACGTCTTCCAGCGTCAGCCGCATCCGGAAGGCGAGGCGCGTGAGGGCCGGCCGCACCGCGTCGGGCCGCGGGTGGGCGGCAAGGCTCGGGGCGACCCGGACGAAATCCGGATAGATCCGCTCGGGCGGGTGCCCGGTGAGTCGCGGGCCGACGAAGCAGGCCAGGGCGATCAGCACGAGGCTCGCAAGGGCCACAAGCGCCGGGCGGTCGCGGGCGAGGCGGCGAGCGAGCGTCAGGCTCATGCCGACAGCCTCACGCGCGGGTCGAGGGCGGCGGCGATGAGGTCGGCGATCAGGTTGAAGACGATCACCATCACCGCCACCAGAATCACCGTGCCCATCACCAGGGTGTAGTCGCGGTTGAGCGCCCCCTCGACGAAGTAGCGGCCGATGCCGGGCAGGCCGAAGATGGTCTCGACCACCACCGAGCCGGTCATCAGCCCCGCCGCCAGCGGTCCGAGGGTCGCGACCACAGGAAGCAGCGCCCCGCGCAACGCGTGCCGAGCGATGCGGGCGCGCGAGAGCCCCATGGCGCGCTGCGTGCGGATATGCGGCTGGATCAGCACCTCGCCGAGCGAGGCGCGGGTGAGCCGGGCGATGCCGGCCGCGTGGGGCAAAGCCAGGGTGAGCACCGGCAGGACGAGGTTTTGCGGCGCGCCGTCCGCCCATCCGCCGACGGGGAGCCAAGCGAGGCCGAGGCCGAACACGATCTGGAGCAGGGGCGCGGTGACGAAGTTCGGCACCGCAAGCCCGAGCGAGGCGGCGAGTCCGACCAGCCGGTCTGCGAGCCCATTGCGGTTGAAGGCGGCGAGGCTGCCGAGCGCGAGGCCGAGGGCCAACGCCAGGACAAGCGCGAGGCCGCCGAGCGTCACGGAGACGGGCAGCCCCCGCGCGAACAGGTCGGTGACGGTGAGATCGCGAAAGGTGAAGGAGGGGCCGAGATCACCCCGCAGCAGGCTCAGGAGATAGCGCCCGAACTGCACGATCAGCGGCTGGTCGAGGCCGTAGACCCGGCGCAGGTTCTCCATCGCCGCCGGCGGCAGCGGCCGCTCCAGATCGAACGGGCCGCCGGGTGCCAGCCGGATCAGGAAGAAGCTGCCCGCCACCACCAGGAACAGGGTCGGCAGGCTCTGGGCGATCCGGCGCAGGATCAGCGGGATCATGGATCGAGCCGGAGATAGCGGGTGGGGGCGACGTTGCGGATGTTCGGGTGCATCCCGTGCAGCCGCGGCGAGACGAGCGCCTTCGAGCGGTAATGCAGCAGCGGCACCCAGGGCAGTTCGTTGAGCACGATGGTTTCGGCGTCGAACAGCATCCGCGCGCGGGCCTGAACGTCGCGCTCCCCTGCGGCTTGGGTCAGCAGCCCGTCGAACGCTGCGTTCGACCAGCGCCCGGCATTGAACCCGTCATTGCCGGTGCGGAGCAGAAACAAAAAGTTCTGCGGGTCGGAATAGTCGGCGACCCAGGACATCCGGGCGAGGTCGAAGGGGCCGCCGTCGCGGAGATACGCGAAGTGGGTCTTGGCGTCGGTGGAGACGAAGCGGGTCACGACGCCGATGCCGCGCCACGCATCGGCGAGCGCGATCGCGGTGTTGCGGTTGTTGTCGGTGACGTTGAAGCGGTACTCGACCGTGAGCGGGTTGCCCGGCCCGTAGCCGGCTTGCGCCAGCAGCCGCAACGCCTCCTCCTCGCGGTCGATCGGCCCATCCTCGCGCCCCGGCAGGAGCGGAGGCGGCAGGGCGTTGTCGAGGCCCGGCGGGCAGAACGAATAGGCCGGGGCCATGGTCTGCCCCCAGACGATCTCGGCCAGAAACTCCCGGTCGATGGCCAGCGACAGGGCCCGGCGCACCCGCGCGTCGTCGAAGGGTTTCTTGCGCAGGTTGAAGGCGATGGCGAGCAGGCCGAGTCCCGGTCCGAGCTGCACCTGGGGGCCGAAGCGGCTCTTGAGCGAGGCGATCTGGTCGGCGGGCAGGTCCGAGAGGGAATCGATCTCACCGGCCGCGTAACGCCGCACCGCCGCAGCGAGGTCGGGGGTCGGGATGACGTCGACCCGCTCGATCGGGATCGCGGCGGCGTCGCGGTAATGCGGGTTTTTCGTCAGGGTGATGCGGTCGTTCGGTACCCAATCGACCAGGGCGTAGGGGCCGTTCGAGACGAGGTTGCCGGGCCGCGCGAAGACGTCGCCCCAGCGCTCCAGCGAGGGGCGGTGGACTGGCAGCGAGGTCTGGTGCGTGAGAAGTTCGAGGAGGTAGGGCACCGGCTCGACGAGCCCGATCTCCAGGGTGCGGGGATCGGGGGCCGTCACCCCAGCGTCTCCGGCGGCTGCTCACCCGCATTGACGGCGGCCGCTCCCCGGATCGGGAACAGCACCTCGGCGTATTTCGCCGCCGTCTTCGGATCGAGGATGCGGCGCAGCGAGAACAGGAAGTCGTCGGCCGTGACCGCATCGCCGTTCGACCAGCGCCCGTCGGGACGAAGATGGAAGCGGTAGGTGAGGCGGTCGTCGGAGACGGTCCAACGCTCGGCCATGCCGGGAATGATCGTGCCGCGGTTGTCGTAGGTCAGCAGCCCCTCGAACAGGTCGCGCAGGAGATGCGCCTCGGCCACCGTCGAGGTCTTGTGCGGATCGAGTGTTTCCGGGTCGGCGTCGTTGCCGCGGCGGTAGACGGGGGAGGCCGCCCGCGCGGGAGCGGGGAGGACGAGCCCGGCAGCAAGCGCCGCGCCGGTCTGGAGGAGGGTGCGGCGGGGGAGGTTCATGGGCTCAGGCAACGCTACGGCGGTGCCACGGCGCCAAGCGGCTCACGGACAGGCGAGCCTTCTCCCGACGCATCCCCTCGCCCCGCTTGCGGGGAGAGGGTCGCGACGACCCTGTCGTCGGCGCGACGAGGCGGCAGCCGAAGGTGAGGGGGCGGTGCCGGATGCGTCTCATCCGGGGATACCCCCTCACCCTCGCTCCGGCTTCGCCTTCGCTTCCGCCCTGCACGACAAGGTGCAGGGCGGCCTCTCCCCGCCGGATCCCGGGCTTGCCCGGGATCCGATTAGCGGTCGCCGAAGTCGGGCAAGCCCGACTTCGGTTGGGGAGAGGGGACACGCGGTGCGCGCCTCCGAACACGGCCGTCAGGCGCTCACGCCCCCGTCTCCCCCTTCAGCCCCGCCGCCTCGATGCCGGCCAGGGCGCAGATCTCATCGTTGTCGGAGGTGTCGCCGGAGACGCCGACCGCGCCGAGCAGGCGGCCGTCGGCATCGCGGATCAGCACGCCGCCGGGCACCGGCACCAGAGCGTCCGGGCCGACGAGGTGGCTCACGGCGGCCACGAAATGCGGCTGCTCCTCGGCCCGATTGGCGATCGCCCGCGAGCCGAGGCCGAGCGCCAGCGCGCCGTTGGCCTTGCCGCGGGCCACTTCCGCGCGGCGCAGCGAGGTGCCGTCCTCGGCCGCAAGACATTTGAGGGCGCCGCGGGCGTCGTAGACGACCACCGCCAGCGGCTTGAGATTCCGTTCGCGGGCGGTCTTCAGGGCGGTCGCCACAAGGGTCTGGGCGGCGGCGAGCGTCAGGTCGGTCATCCGGATGTCCTCGAAGGATCGCGTTGTCGAGGACATGCACCGGCGGAGCCGGTTTCGCCAAGCGCGCCTTCAGGCGACCGTCACCTCGGTCCGCACGGAATTGGCGATGAAGCAGGTCTCGTGCGCCTCATGGTGGAGCGCGGCGAGCCGCTCCGCGTCGGGCGCCGCGCCGGTCCACTCGATGCGCGGATGCAGCACCACCCGCGTCACCGCCTGCCGGCCGGGCGCGATTTCCTCCATGCTGCCCTCAGCGTGGTCCCGGTAGGCCTGTGCGACGAATCCGGCGAGCCTCGCGACGTGGACGAAGCTCAGCATGTGGCAGGTCGAGAGCGCCGCCACCAGCATCTCCTCGGGATCGACCGCCGCCGCCACCGCCCACTTGCCGACGACGTGCGGCGAGGCCGAACCCGCGAGTTCGACGCCGCCATCGAAGCGCACGGTGTGGCCGCGGCTGTAGCGCCCCGCGGAAAAGTCCTCGCCCGCCGCCAGCGCCCAGCGGACATCCGCGGTGTAGGTCGCCATCCTCGCCTCCCGATCCGTCGGCAGCAGCCTATCCGGCGCGGGCGCCTTCGGCCAAGCCGGCGGCGCGTCGCCGCGGCGGCGCGCCCTGGCCCGGATGGACGGCCGGTCTAGTTCCGCCTCCACAATCGAGAGCAGGAACCCTGACGCCATGACCGACACATCGGAGCGCCCCTACGTCCTGTGCCACATGACCACCTCGGTCGATGGGCGCATCAAGGTCCGGCGCTGGACCACCATCGACGCGGATTCGCATTACGAGGAGGTCCACAAGCAGCTGCAGGGCGACGCCTGGATGTGCGGGCGCATCACCATGCAGGGCTACGCCGACAGCGCCAAGCCGCTCGCCTCCGTTCCGCCCGAGGAGCCTGTCTCCCGCGAGGATCACGTCGCCCGCACCGATGCGTCCGGCTACGCGGTGGCGCTCGATGCCCGCGGCGCGATGGATTGGGGTGCACGCAACGACATCGAGGGCGATCACGTCATCGTGCTGACGACGGGACAGGCCTCGGACGACCGCCTGCGCCGCCTGAAGGCCGGCGGCCAATCCTACATCATCGCCGGTGAGCGCGAGGTCGATTTCGCCCTGGCGCTGGCCAAGCTCAAGCGCCTGTTCGGCATCGAGCGGCTGCTGGTCGAGGGCGGCGGGCGCATCAACGGCTCGATGCTGAAGGCCGGGCTCGTGGACGAACTCAGCCTGCTGATCGCGCCCGCCGTCGACGGCGTGCTCGGCACGCCGGCCCTGTTCGACTTCGAGGGCGGGGAGGGGGATTCCATGGGCTCGCGCCGCCGCCTCACCCGCACCGCCTGCGCGCCGTTCGACGACGGCACCGTCTGGCTGCGCTACCGGATCGAAGCGGTCGGCTGATACGGGTTCGCTTGATCAAAGCGAAGACCGTATCAGCAAGCCCGCGCGGCGCCTGAGCGGCGTCCAAATCCGCCATCCCGAAGGGATCAACCGGATTTGGTATGACCCCGCGCTTCGGGATGGGCGGCGAGGAAGGCGTCGTAGGCGTTCGTCACCGCCGCCCGGTTCTCGAAATGCGGGAAGGCACCCGTCGGCAGCCGCAGGATCGTCCAGTTCGGGCGGCCCGCCACCTCGCCGACATAGCGGTAATCGACGAAGTCGCCCCGCGCCCCGTGCACCATGAAGACGGGCAGGCGCAAAGCCTCGTAGACCCGCGTCGTATCGTCGGGGAACAGGTAGCCGGAGAGGAATGAGAACGGCGCGTGCTCGGCGCCTGGCTGGCGGGCCGAGAGCTGGTCGTAGGCGAGCAGGCCCTCGTCGATGTCGCGGCTGCCCCAGGTCTTTTCCAGGAAGAAGCGCATGCTCGGCCGGCTCACCAGCGCGTCGAAGAGCGGGCGGCCCCAGAGCGGGAAGGCGGCGAGCCCTCGGGCCAGCGGCTTGCCGCGGTTGGTGTCCGCCGGCCCGTACCCGGAAAGGCGGGCATCGAAGCCGGTCGGGCTGATCAGGCCGAGCGTCGAAAACAGGTCCGGTCGCTCCAAGGCGGCACGGGCGAGATAGGCGCACGGCAGCGAGAGCGCGATCGCGTCGAGCGCCCCGCCGCCGTGGCGGCCGGCGATCTCGGCCGCCGCGTCGAGGATCGCGTCGGTCATCAGCCGGGGCGTGTAGATCCGGTCCGCCCGCTCGGAGTGGCCGAAGCCCGGCAGTTCCAGCGCGTAGACGGGGCGGTGGCCCCGGTAATGCTCGTAGAGCGGCTTGACCTCGTAGGCGTTGGCCGCCGCGTTGACCGAGTGGATCAGGAGCAGCGGCCGTCCGCCCTGCGCATCCGCGGCGTAGAGGTTCACCCGGCCCGCCCGCGTGCGCAGGGTGCTGCGCCGCCCCGGCAGGGCCGGAGGCAGGGGGCCGGCCCGGTTCAGCCCGAGATGGCTCCAGGCGATCCAGGCGCCGGCCGCCGCCAGCGGCAGCAGCGCGAGGGCCTTTCCGCTCTTTCGTGTCACGGGATGGCTCGTGCCGCGCATGATTTCTCCGTTCCGCTCTCGCGTCGGACAACGCGGGGCAGGGGCCGGCGTTGCCCCGATCACCGGCCACCCACGGCTCACGCCGCGGCGGCCTCCCGTTAAGCTTGCAGGCGAGCGAAGGGGGAAGGAACCGGATGCCGGTTCGCAAGGCGCCGCGCGCGAGCCCGTCCGAGAGACAGTTTACCCAGCTTGGTCCGGCAATCTGGATGCTCCTCATGCTGCGCGAGCAGCCTCGAAGCACGCCGCGACGCTTGCCCGATCGAGCCGCGCTGGGGGATCGACCGTTCCGGGGTGCTTCGAGGCCGGGCGATCGCTCGGCACCTCAGCATGAGGAGCGATGGCCCTGCCCATAAGCCGCGCTCGAACTGGCGGGCTTGGGACAGGTTCGCGGCCTAGCCTCAGGCCGCCGCCTCGATCTCGCCGCTCACCTCCAGCCATTCCTCCTCGGCCTTGGCCAGGGCTTCGGCCGCCTCGGCACGCATGCGGGCGATGTCGCCGGCCTTGGCCGCGTCCTTGAGGAAGGCGGTGCCGTCGGCCAAGGCCGCGTCGATCTTCTCGATCGCCGCCGAGAGCTTGGCCATGCGCGCCTCGATGCCGTCGAGGCGCTTGCGCAGCGGCGCCAGAGCCGCGCGGCGCTCCACCGCCGAGCGGCGCGCCTCGGCCTTCTGCCCCCCGGTGCCCTCGCCGGACGTGTCCACCCGCTCCGGGCCGGCGAGCACGAGACGGCGGTAATCGTCCATGTCGCCGTCGAAGGACTTCACCGAGCCGTCGCCGACGATCCAGAGCCGGTCGGCGCAGGCCTCGATCAGGAAGCGGTCGTGGGAGACGAGGATCACCGCCCCCTCGTAATCGTTGATCGCCTCCACCAAAGCCTGCCGGCTCTCGATATCGAGGTGGTTGGTCGGCTCGTCGAGGATCAGCAAGTGCGGCCCGTCGAAGGCGGCGAGCCCCATCAACAGTCGCGCCTTCTCGCCACCGGAGAGTTTCTCCACCGGCGTGTCGGCTTTTGACGCCGGGAAGCCCAGCCGAGCGGCGGCCGAGCGCACCTTGGCCTCGGGCGCGTCGGGCATGCGGTCGCGCACATGCGCCACCGCGCTCTCGGACGGGCGCAGCTCGTCGAGCTGGTGCTGCGCGAAATAGGCGACCTCCATCTTGGAGGAGCGCCGCATCTCGCCCGCGAGCGGGGGCAGCCGCCCGCCGATCAGTTTGCAGAAGGTCGACTTGCCGTTGCCGTTGGCGCCCAAGAGCGCCACCCGGTCGTCGGGGGCCAGTGACAGGTTGAGCCCCGAGAGCACGATGCGCTCGCCGTAGCCGGCCTGGACGCGCTCCATCGCCACGATCGGCGGCGAGAGCGGCTTTTCCGGGCTCGGCAGGTGGATCACCGGCACGTCGTCTTCCAAGAGCGCGGCGATGGGCTCCATCTTGGCGAGCCGCTTCATCCGCGACTGAGCTTGGCGCGCCTTGGTCGCCTTGGCCTTGAAGCGGTCGATGAAGCTCTGCAGATGCGCCCGCTCGACCTCCTGCTTGGCCTTCGCCTTCGCCTGAAGCACCCGCTTCTCGGAGAGCTGACGGGCAAAGCTGGTATAGCCGCCGCGGTAGATCGTGAGCTTGCCCCGATCCAGGTGCAGGATGTGATCGACGGATGTGTCGAGCAATTCCCGGTCGTGGCTGATGATGACGGCCGTGCGGGGGTACTTCTCGAGGTAGTCGTAGAGCCAGAGCGTGCCCTCGATATCGAGGTAGTTGGTCGGCTCGTCGAGAAGCAGCAGGTCGGGCTCGGAGAACAGCACCGCAGCGAGCGCCACCCGCATCCGCCAGCCGCCGGAGAAGTCCGAGCACGGACGGCCCTGCGCTGCCGCGTCAAAACCGAGGCCGTGCAGGATCGCCGCCGCGCGGGCCGGGGCAGAATGGGCGCCGATATCGACGAGCCGCGTCTCGATCTCGGCGCGGCGCAGCCCGTCGGCGTGCTCCGCCTCCTGCATCAGCCGAGAGCGCTCGGTGTCGGCGGCGAGCACGACCTCGTGCAGGGTCTCGGGGCCGGCGGGCGCTTCCTGCGCCACCGCGCCGATGCGCATGCCCTTGGGCAGCGAGACCGCGCCGGCATCGGTCGGCAACTCGCCGAGGATCGCCCGGAACAGGGTGGTCTTGCCCGCCCCGTTGCGGCCGACGAGCCCGACCCGCGCCCGGTCGGGAATCGCGAAGGTCGCCGAATCGAGGATGACCCGCTCGCCGATGCGGTAGGTGAGATCGTTGACGCGCAGCATGAGCCGCGTTCTGGGGGCGGGCGAGCTTCAGCGCAAGAGCGGCGGCCCCGCGCAGGCCTTCCGCGGGGCCCGCGCGAACGTTTTGCCAGCTTGAGCGTTCGGCTCGGACGAACAACGGCAAAAAAGACGCGGAGGAACCATGGCCAAGCCAGAATTTAAGGCGCCGCGCCCGCCGGAGCTGCTCTCGCCCTGGCGCACCGACCGCCGCGCCGCGCTCCAAGAGGAGGCCCGGGCGTTTGCCCGCGACGTGATCCTGCCGCTCGCCGACGAACTCGACCCGCAGAAGGGCGAGATGCCCCGCTCGCTCATCGACGCGATGGCGGAGAAGGGCTGGTTCGGCATCACCATCCCCGCCGAGTATGGCGGGATGGGGCTGGGCGTGTTCGAGTACTGCCTGATCTCGGAAGAACTCGCCCGAGCGTGGCTCTCCACCGGCTCGATCCTGGCCCGCGGCCAGGGCCTCGGCACCCAGACGCTCGACGACGAAAGCCGCCGGGCGCTGCTGGCCAAATCCGCCAAGGGGCAGTGGATCGGCTCGATTGCACTCTCCGAACCCACCGCCGGCTCGGATCTGGCCGGCGTGCAGACCCGCGCGGTGCGCGAGGGCGACGAATGGGTGCTCACCGGCACCAAGCGCTGGGCCGGCTTCGCTCAAGGCGCCGACTTCATCGAGGTGCTGGCCCGCGTGCGCGACCCCGAGCCCGGCGAGCCGCGCTCGGCCGGCCTCGAGCCCTTCCTCGTGGTCAAGGAGCCCGGCACCTTCCCGAAGGGCATGACCGGCACCGTCATCGACAAGATCGGCTATCACGGCTTCCTCACCTTCGAGCTGAACCTCGACGGCGTGCGGGTGCCTGAGCGCGACCGGCTCACCGGCCTCTACGGCGACGAGGGGGCGGACGCGGATTCCGGCGGCTTCGCCTCGGTGCAGCGCGGCCTCAACATCGCCCGCGTCCACACCGCCGCCCGCGCGGTCGGCGTGGCCCGCGCCGCGGTGGAGGATTGCACCGCCTACCTTCAGGAGCGCGAGCAGTTCGGCCAGCCGATCGGCCAGTTCCAGGCCCTGCGCTTCGCGCTCGCCGACATGGCCGCCGAGGTGGCCCAGGCCCGCGCCTACTGGCAACAGGTCGCCCACCTCCTCGACGAGGGCCTGCCCGCCGAGAGCGAATCGGCTCAGGTAAAGCTGCTGGCCACCGAGATGGCGGTGCGGGTGACGAACCAGGCGATGCAGCTGCACGGCGGCAACGGCTACACCACCGAGCGGCGGGTCGAGCGCTATTGGCGCGATGCGCGCCTCACCACGATCTTCGAGGGCACCAGCGAGATCCAGCGCCGCATCATCAGCGACCGGATGCTGCCGCGGGGGTGAACCGGGGGGTGAGGATACCGGGTCCGCGCGCCTATCGGGCGGGCGGCAGGCCGCCTATATTTCGCGGGCCATGTCCGCCGCCCCCGAACTTCGCGATCCGCCGCCCGCGCATGTGCGCCGCCTCGATCCAATCCTGGTCGATCGCATCGCCGCGGGCGAGGTGGTCGAGCGGCCGGCCTCGGCGGTCAAGGAACTGGTCGAGAACGCGATCGATGCCGGCGCGCGCAGCATCGAGGTGGCGATCGAGGGTGGCGGGCGCCGCCTGATCCGCGTCATCGACGACGGCATCGGCATGGGAGCCGACGACCTCGCACTCGCGGTCGAGCGCCACGCGACCTCGAAGCTGCCCGACGGCGACCTGACCCGGATCGGCTCGCTCGGCTTTCGCGGCGAGGCGCTGCCCTCGATCGGCGCGGTCTCGCGGCTCACGATCACCTCGCGCACCGCCGACGGCGAGGGGGTGAGCCTCACCCTCGATTCCGGCGTCAAGGGGCCGGTGCGCCCGGCGCCCGCCTCGCGCGGCACCCGCATCGAGGTCACCGAGCTGTTCGCCGCGACCCCGGCCCGGCTGAAGTTCCTGAAGACCGACCGGGCCGAGACGGCCGCCGTCTCCGAAATCCTGCGCCGGCTCGCGGTGGCGCAGCCGCAGATCCGCTTCACCCTGCGGACCGAGAGCGGCAGCCCGACGGTGTTTCCCGCCGAGAGCGAGCCGGGCCCGGCGGCCCTGCTACGCCGACTCGGGGCCGTGCTCGGCCCCGATTTCCCCGGCAATGCCGTGCCCGTCGACATGGCCCGCGAGGGTTTCGCGCTTGCCGGCCATGTCGGCCTGCCGACCTTCCACCGCGGGGCGGCGAGCCACATCCACTTCGTCGTCAACGGGCGCCCGGTGCGCGACCGGCTCCTGCTCGGGGCCGTGCGCGGGGCTTATGCCGACACCATGAGCTCGGACCGCCACCCGGTGCTCGCGCTCCATCTCATCTGCGATCCCGCCCTCGTCGATGTGAACGTGCACCCGGCCAAGACCGAGCTGCGCTTCCGCGAGCCGGGGCTGGTGCGGGCGCTGATCGTCAGCGCGATCCACGAGGCTTTGCGCCGAGCCGGGGCGCGCTCTTCCAGCACCGGCACTCAGGCCGCCCTCGACGCGCTGCGGGCCGGCACCGGCATGGGGGGCGCCCCGCCGATGGCGGCGGGGGTGGGCCGGTTCGCCGTGCATTCGGGCGCCTCCACTGCCAGCGCCCTGAACCCCCGCCCGGCGAGCCGCCTGTTCTCCGGCCCCTCGGTGGCCGCACCCGCGGGCTACCGCCCGGCGCCGCGCCCGGCCTTCACCGAGGACCATCCAGGCTTTGCCGAGACGCCGCAGGCTTTGTTCTCCGCCGACCTCGCCCCGCCCGGCGCCGACCTGCGGCCCGATCCGGAGGCGGGCTCGGAGGCCGAGACCCATCCCGAGACCCACCCGCTGGGTGCCGCCCGCGCGCAGATCCACGAGACCTACATCGTCGCCCAGACCCGCGATGGGATCGTGCTGGTCGATCAGCACGCCGCCCACGAGCGGCTCGTCTACGAGCGGCTGAAGCGCGAGCGGGCCGGCGGCGGCGTGCTCGCCCAGGGGCTCCTGATCCCCGACGTGGTCGAGATGGCGCCCGAGGAGGCCGACCGCCTCGTCGAGGCGGCGCCCGAGCTGGAGCGGCTCGGCCTCACCCTGGAGGCGTTCGGCCCCGGCGCCGTGCTGGTGCGCTCCGTGCCGTCGGCGCTGGCGGGCGGCTCGGTAAAGGGGCTCGTGCTCGACGTGCTCGACGCGCTGGCGGCCAGCGGTGTCGAGGAGGGTGGCCCGGCCGGCGCGGGCGATCCCGATCCGGTGAGCCGACGCCTCGACGCGATCCTCTCGCGGATGAGCTGCCACGGCTCGATCCGCGCCGGCCGCCGCCTCAAGCCCGAGGAGATGAACGCCCTGCTGCGCGAAATGGAGGCGACGCCGCTCTCCGGCTCGTGCAACCACGGCCGCCCGACCTTCGTGAGCCTCGGACTCGCCGATATCGAGCGGCTGTTCGGGCGGCGGTGACGGCGTCCTCCTCAGGAAGACGCCGGGCTCGAGCGTAAAGCCGGCAGGACGCCGCCCCGCGGTCAGGCCGGGATGGCGACGGCCAGGGCCGCCGCGCTCGGGGGTGTGCGCGGGCGGGGCATCACCGCCGCCGGGCAGGGCGGCGGATCGTCGTCATCGTCCCGGCGACCGGGGCGAAAAAACCGGTGCCGGTTCGATGCGCGCCGCGGGCGCCGGGGCCAGGCCGGACTGCCGGAATGGGCCGTGCTCGCCGAGGGAGGCCCCCGGTCGAGCGTGCCGAGCGCGGCGAGGACGGTATCGACCGGCACCGGCTCGGCCCTGCAGCCGGCAAGGCAGCGCAAAGCGGGCGCATTCTCGAGGGCGCAGGCATCGGACGCCCAGGAGGCCAGGATCGCGCGCTTATCCGCGCGCGACAAGAGCGGGTGGGCCAGCACCTCGCGCGGATGGCGGAACACGTCGCCGGGGGCGACGAGCGCCTGCCATGCCTCGAACGAGGCGGCCGGGGTGCCGGCCGGGTTCATGGGGCCGGAATGGGCGGAATGCGTGTCCATCGTCGTCACGGGTCATCTCCCTGAAAGCACGGGGTTTTCGTGCGAAAAGGAAGCGGTCCCCGAAGGCGCGCAGCCTCCGGGGATGCTGGCTCGTGTGTGGCGTGCGCCGAGGGTCAAGCGGCCTTGGACAGGTCCTCGACCTGAGCCGGCGTCTTCTCGGCCGACGCGTTGTCCTGCCCGATGGCGGTCCCTGTGCCGCCGATGGCGATCCGGCGCGGCTTGAACGCCTCCGGCACCTCACGCTTCAGCTCAACCGTCAGCAGGCCGTTATCCAGGCTGGCGCCCGTGACCCGCACATGCTGGGCCAGGTTGAAGCTCTGGCGGAACGTGCGGCCAGCGATGCCCCGGTGCAGATACTGGCGCTCGCCCTCCTGGGCCTTCTTCTGGCCCGTGACGAGGAGCGTGGTGTCGTGCTGGGTGAGTTCGATCTCGTCCTGCGCGAAGCCCGCGACCGCCATGGTGATGCGGTAGGCATCCTCGGACACCTTCTCGATATCGTAGGGCGGCCATGCAGCCGAGGTCTCGGCTTGGTCGAGCAGGGAAAACAACCGGTCGAAACCGACGGTGGACCGGTATAGGGGAGAAAAGTCGAAGGTCCTCATGACCACATCCTCCTTGGAGCAACGTGATGACGAGGGCCGCCGGACACCTGCATCCGGCGCCCCATAAGCGAGCCCGATTTGGGCCTCGCACGCGCGTAACGCGGCCAAAGGAGTCCGGTTCCCAATTTTTTGAAATTTCTGGCGGGTTTCGATCGGCGGGCGATGCGCGGGCTCAAAGGGGGACCCCGTTCACCGCAACGCATTGCAGACATGGCGGGAGACCCTGCGCGTCACACGGGGTCCGCCGTCCCCACGCCTCGCAGCAGCGGCACGAAGGAGACCGGGCCGAAATCGCGGCTCTCGAACCGGTCCCGCCCGCGCCGGGTCAGCCGCAGCAGCGTCTGCCCGCCGGGCGGGCCGACCGGGATGACGAGGCGGCCACGAGGCTTGAGCTGGGCCTTCAACGCCTCGGGGATCGTGGAGCCCGCCGCAGAGACGAGGACCGCGTCGAAGGGCGCGGCCTCCGGCCAGCCCGCATGGCCGTCGCCGACGCGCAGAGACACCGTGAGCCCGAGTGCGGCGAGGCGCGCGCGAGCGGCCTCGCCCAACGCCGCGTGGCGCTCGATGGCGAAGACCTGCGCGCCCATCCGCGCCAGCACCGCCGCTGCGTAGCCGCAACCGGCGCCGACCTCCAGCACCCGGTCGCCGGGCCGCAGGGCCAGCGCCTCGATCATCAGGGCGACGATGTAGGGCTGGGAGATCGTCTGCCCCGCCCCGATCGGCAGCGGCCCGTCGTCGTAGGCCTCCCCCGCCAGAGCGTCCGGCACGAAGGCCTCCCGCGGCACGGCCCGCATCGCATCGAGGACGGCCGCGTCACGGATGCCGCGGGCGACCAGTTGCGTCTCGACCATCCGGGTTCGGGCCGCGGCGTGGTCCGGCACCGTCTCACTCCGTGTCGGCGCCGTCCGTCCCGGCATCGGACGCGCCGTCTTCCGTGGAGGGCGAGGGCGGCAGGTTCGGCGGCGGCAGGCGGCCGGGGCTCGGCGGCGTCGGCAGGCCGGCATCCTCGGTGGCCGGGGGGAGCGGGGCGGGTTTGGTCTCGGGCATCGATCCGTCGCAAGCTGCGGCGGCGCGGGACGCGCGGCCTTCCCTGCTTCAACGCGCAAGAACGCCGCGCGGTGTCCGACCAGGTCCGGCGGCGCCTCGTCGGCCGGGAGAGCGACATCGACATGATCCCCTGTCCCAACCTGTTCGCCGGCTTGCCGGCGCATGCGGATGAAGAACGCTTCGAGACCCTGCTGACGCGTCCCGGCCTGCGGGTCGAGCGCATCGTCTCGACGGGCCAAGCGAGCCCGCCGGGCTTCTGGTACGATCAGGACGAGGACGAGTGGGTCGCGGTGCTTCAGGGCAGCGCCGAACTCCGCTTCGCCGACGAGCCCGCGCCGCGTCTGTTGTCGGCGGGCGATCACCTACTGATCCCGGCGCATCGCCGGCATCGCGTCGAACGCACCCAGAATCCGACGATCTGGCTCGCGGTTCACTGCGCGCCGCGCTGACGCCGCCAACCGGACTGCATCAGGCCGGTGGCTCTCGATCTTTGATTCGACGCGCATTCCAACGAACCGGTTGCCACTGCGTCGGAAGGCGCTCTAACGCGTTGCCTCATGATCGCGTGCCGCATCGAACCGAAGGGACAGATCGAGCCGGAGGGGGAGGGCGTCTGGCGCTCCACCGGCTCCGATCCGCAATTCCGGCTGACCCATCCCCGCGGCGGACGGCTGTTTCCGTTCCGGCTCGCGGGGGGCTGGGTGCGCATCCGTGCCGACCTCGAAGGGCTGGGCCACACGAAGCCGGTACCGCTCCTTTACGTCGATGACGGCTCGGGCTTTCGCGAGGACGAGGCGGTCCGGCTCGAATTACGGGAGGACGGGGGGATCGACGACCTCGTCCGCCTGCCGCGCCGGGTGCGGGGCCTGCGGCTCGATCCGCTCGCCGCGAGCGGGCGGTTCCGCCTCTCGCGGGCGACCCTCGAACCGCTGCGCGGCCCCGCCGCCGCCCTCGCCGTCGCCCGCCGGTTGCGGGCGCGGCTGCCGGAGGAGGAGAGGAGGGGCGGGGCCTTGCTCGGGCGCCTCGGGCGCCTCGCTGTCAGCCGCCCGCCCGCCGCCCTGTGGCGGGCATTCTGGGACAGCGCCCGGCCGCGCCCGGCGGCGGCCTCCTACGCCGCCTGGATCGAGACGATCGAGCGCCCGGCCCTGCCGAGCCTGGAGGCGATGCGGGCGGCGATCGCGGGCTTTCGCGTGCGGCCGCGCATCTCCATCGTCATGCCGGTCTACAACACGCCCAAACCCTATCTGGAGGCGGCGATCGCGAGCATCCGGGCGCAGGCCTATCCCGATTGGGAGCTGTGCCTCTGCGACGACGCGTCGAGCGCGCCCCATATCGCGCCGATGCTGGACGCGCTGGCGGCGGAGGAGCCGCGGGTGCGGCTGCATCGGCGATCGAAGAACGGCGGCATCGTCGCGGCGAGCAACGATGCTCTCGCCTTGGCCACCGGCGACTGGCTCACGCTGATCGACCACGACGACGCGATCCCGCCGCACGCGTTCTACGCGCTCATTGCCGCCCTGAACGCGGATCCGCAGATCGATTTCCTCTACTCGGACGAGGACAAGATCACGGTGGACGGCGAGCGCTACGAGCCGTTCTTCAAGCCGGACTGGTCGCCCGAGACCCTGGAAGCCTGCATGTACACGGCCCATCTGGCGCTCTACCGGATGGATATCGTCGCCCGCATCGGCGCCTTCCGGGCGGAATGCGAGGGCGCGCAGGATTACGATTTCGTCCTGCGCTACACCGAGCACGTCGCCCGCGTGCACCACGTGCCCGAAGTGCTCTACCACTGGCGCGCAATCCCCGGCTCGACCGCCCAGGCCATGGACAACAAGGGCTACGTGGTCGCCGCCGCGGTCCGGGCACTGGAGGACCGGGCGCGGCGCACCGGCGGGCTCGCGAGCGTGCGCCCCACCGCCTTTGCCGGCAGCTTCCACCTGCGCCGGCCGCTCAAGGAGCGGCCCCTGGTCTCGATCGTGATCCCCACCGCCGGGCGCGACAGCGAGGTCCGCGGCCGCACCGTCGATCTCCTGGCCGCTTGCCTCGCCAGCATCCGCGAGCGGACCACCTACGAGGCGATCGAGATCGTGGCGGTCGATAACGGCGACCTGCGGCCAACGACGAAAGAAGCGCTGGAGCGGTACGATGCCCGCTCCGTCACCTGGGACCAGCCGGTCTTCAACGTCGCCGCCAAGATGAATCTCGGGAGCCGTGCGGCCACGGGCGCGGTGCTGATCTTCCTCAACGACGACATCGAGATCATCAGCCCCGACTGGATCGAGGCGATGCTGGCGCTTCTGCAGATCCCCGGCGTCGGCGCGGTCGGCCCCAAGCTCCTGTTCGAGACCGGCGAGTTGCAGCATGTCGGCGTCACGGTGATCGACGCGACGCCGGACCATCCCCGCCGCTCCTACCCGCGGGAAGACCCCGGCCACTTCTTCTCGACCGCGGGCAACCGCAACTACCTCGCGGTGACGGGGGCCTGCGTGATGGTGCGGCGGGCCGAGTTCGAGGCGATCCGGGGCTTCGACGAGGGATTCGCCGTCAACTACAACGACGTCGATCTCTGCCTGCGGCTGTGGGAGCGGGGCCTGCGCAGCGTCTACTGCGCGGAGGTCGAGCTCTACCATTACGAGAGCCGCAACCGGGCCCGCACCGTCGCGGCGGACGAGCAGGCCCGCTTCCGCGCGCGCTGGGCGGAGGCAATCCCGCGTGACCCCTATTACAGCGAGTGGTTCGAGGCACTGCCGCCGACCTTCGAGCTCGATCCGGCGCGGTTTTAGTTTCGAGCGCCGGCTCAGCTCCTCCCTCTCCCCGCGTGCGGGGAGAGGGGGCATTCGGCATCGATCCGCCCACGAAAACAGAGACTTGTCCCCCTCACCGCGAGTTGATCATCTCCTTGATTCGCGCGGCCAGCACTTCCATCACGAAGGGCTTGGTGATGACCTGCATGCCAGGCTCGAGGTGGCCGTTGCCCACCGCCGCGTTCTCGGCGTAGCCGGTGATGAACAGCACCTTCAGGTCCGGCCGAAGGACACGGCCCGCATCGGCGACCTGGCGCCCGTTCATGCCGCCGGGAAGCCCGACATCGGTGACCAGTAGGTCGAGGCGCACGTCCGATTGCAGCACCTTGAGGCCGGCCGGGCCGTCGGCGGCCTCGATCGCGGTGTAGCCGAGATCCTCCAACACCTCCGTGACCAGCATCCGCACCGTCGGCTCGTCATCGACGATCAGCACCGTCTCGCCCTGCTCGGCGCGGGGCGCGGCGGCCAGATCCGGCGCCGCCTCCGGCTCTTCCGCCGCCCCGTAATGGCGCGGCAGGTAGAGGCACATCGTCGTGCCCTGGCCGACCTCCGAGTAGATCCGCACCTGCCCGCCCGATTGGCGCACGAAGCCGTAGATCATCGACAGGCCGAGGCCCGTGCCCTGGCCGATCGGCTTCGTCGTGAAGAACGGGTCGAACGCCTTGGCGATGACGTCCGGGCTCATGCCGGTGCCGGAATCGGTCACGCAGAGCGAGAGGTACTGGCCGGGATCGAGGTCGCGCTCCTTGGCGCCGCGGTCGTCGAGCCACTTGTTGGCGGTCTCGATGGTGATGCGCCCGCCATCCGGCATCGCGTCGCGGGCGTTGATGCAGAGGTTCAGCAGCGCGTTCTCGAGCTGGCTCGGATCGACCAGCACCGACCACAGCCCGCCCGCGGCCACCACTTCGAGGGTGATCGACGGGCCGATGGTGCGGCGGAGCAGATCCTCCATGCCCATCACCAGCCGGTTCACGTCGGTGGGCTTCGGGTCCAGGGTCTGGCGCCGCGAGAAGGCGAGCAGGCGGTGGGTCAGCGCCGCCGCGCGCTTGGCGGCGCCCTGCGCGGCGTTGACGTAGCGGTCGATCTCGGTGATCCGCCCCTGCGCGAGGCGGGTCTGCAGCAGTTCGAGCGAGCCGGTGATGCCGGTGAGCAGATTGTTGAAGTCATGGGCGA
The DNA here is from genome assembly GCF_024347855.1 of Methylorubrum sp. GM97. Classification (NCBI taxonomy): domain Bacteria; kingdom Pseudomonadati; phylum Pseudomonadota; class Alphaproteobacteria; order Hyphomicrobiales; family Methylobacteriaceae; genus Methylorubrum; species Methylorubrum sp. GM97. The sequence continues at coordinate 4,602,114 of NZ_AP025942.1, read as the reverse complement.
GCCCGCCGGTGAGCTGGCCCACCGCCTCCATCTTCTGGCTCTGGCGCAGGGCCTCCTCGGTCCGCATCAGCTCGGCGGTGCGGGCCAAGACCTGCTGCTCCAGGCTCGCGTTGAACGCCTCCAACTGCGCCTTGGCACGCAGCTCGCCCTCGATGTTGCGCGCCTCGATCACCGTGCCGATCGGCGTGCCGCCCTCGTCGCGGATCGGGCTCGCGGTGAAGGCGACGGGATAGAACGAGCCGTCGCGGTGGACGAAGATCTCCTGGCCCTGCTCCTGGTTGTTCTCGGGAAAGGCCTGATCGATCGGGCATTCGTGGAGCGGATAGGGGCTGCCGTCCGGCCGGGTATGGTGGACGACGTCGTGCAGCGCCTTGCCGTGCGTCTCGTCCAGGCTGTAGCCGGTCAGCCGCTCGGCAGCGCGGTTCATGTAGGCGCAGTGCTGGCGCTCATCCATCATGAAGATCGCCTGCGTCGCGTTGTCGAGCACCGCGTCGAGGCGGCGGGTGGCCTCGACGAGACGCTCCTCGGTCGCCTTCCGCGCGGTGATGTCGATGGCGCTGCCGACGCCGCGCAGGCAGCGGCCCTCCGCGTCAAACACGCCGCGCCCCTTGGCCGCGACCCAGCGGACCGTGCCGTCGGCGCGGCCGATCGCGCGGAACTCCTCGTCGTAGAAGGCCCGGGCCACGGGATCGAGGGCGGCGGCGAAGGCGGCGGTGACCCGCGCCCGGTCGTCCGGGTGGAGGCCGTCGGCGAAGTCGTCGAGGGTCACGTCCGCGTCAGGCGCCAGCCCGAACATCGCCTTGATCCGCGGCGGCCAGAACAGGGTGCCGGCCCGCGGATCGAAGTCCCACAGGCCGATCTCGCCGCTCTCGACGGCGAGCCGCAGGCGCTCCTCACTCTCGGCGAGCGCGAGCTCGGCGGCGCGGCGCTCCTCGATGTCGACCACCGAGCCGATATAGCCGAGGAAGCTCCCGTCGGCGGCAAAGCGCGGGCTCGCGGTGTCGATCGCCCACCGGTAGACGCCGTCGCGGCGGCGCAGGCGGTACTCGAGGCTGAAGCCCTCGTGCCGGGCATTCGCCCGCAGGAAAGTGTCGCCCGACCAGCCGCGATCGTCCGGATGCACCGCCTCGAGCCAGCCGAGGCCGAGGGCCTGCGCCTCGTTCTGGCCGGTGAAGTCGTACCAGCGCCGGTTGAGATACTGGCAGGCGCCGTCCGGGCCGGTCACCCACATCATCACCGGCGCGTCGTCCGCCATGGTGCGGAAGCGCGCCTCGCTCTCGGCGAGCGCCGCATTGCCGGTGATCCGCTCGGTCACGTCCGAGCCGTCGACGAACACGCCGGTGATCGTCCCGGCCGCGTCCCGCATGGGCTGGTAGACGAAATCGAGGAAGCGCCGCTCCGGCATGCCGCCGGGCACGCGCAGGATCGTCACCGGTGCGCCGTGCGCCGTGTGAGTGCGGCCGGTGGAGAACACGTCGTCGAGCAGCTCGAAGAAGCCCTGGCCCTCGATTTCCGGCAGAGCCTCCCGCACGGGCCGACCGAGAACGTCGCGATGGGCGATGAGTTGGCGATAGGCGGCGTTGGCGAAGGCGAAGGCGTGGTCGGGCCCGTCGAGCACCGCGACGAAGCTCGGCGACTGCTCGAACAGCCGCGCGAAGCGCTCGCGCTCGGCATGCATCTGCCGGCCGGCCCGCACCGAGGCGGTGGTCTCCGAGCAGGCGCAGAACATGCCCGCGACCGTGCCGTCCTCGATCCGCACCGGCGTATAACCGAAGGCGAAGTGGGTCTCCTCCGGGTAGCCGTTGCGATGCATCGTGAGGGCGATGTCATCCATATGCGTGCCCTCGCCCGCATAGGCCCGCGACAGGATCGGCCCCACCTGGTCCCAGATGTCGTGCCACACCTCGTCGAACGCCTGCCCCAGCGCGCGCGGGTGGCGGGCGCCGCACATCGGTGCGTAGCCGTCGTTGTAGAGGGTGACGTGCGCCTCGCCCCAAACGATCAGCATGGGCTGTTGCGAGCCGAGCATCACGCCGACCAGAGTCTTGAGCGCCGCCGGCCACGCCTCCGGGCTCCCGAGCGGCGTCGCCGCCCAGTCGATCCCTCGGATCAGCGCGCCGGCCTCGCCGCCGCCGTCGAGGAAGAAGGGCCCGTCGCTCACGCGGTGCGCCTCCGGCACGACGGATGCCGTCCGCCGGAACGCGGAAGGGATCGGAGGACGGGCAAAGGGAGAGGTCTCGGGCGGGCGGGCAGGGGCAAGGAATGGGGCAAGGGAAAAGCGGGACCGTATGTTCGACAGCGTTCAACGCGGGAACCAGCCAGCCGTGCCATCGCTGGGTGCAGGAAGCTGAAACGAGAACCTCCCGGACCCATGCCATGGCGCGAACCGGTGGCGATGCCAAGGCAGCCGGCCGAGAAGTTCGATCGACCCGTTGCTCGCGTCGGTTCGCTGCGACGGCTTTGAGGACGCATGCGCGGTTGCAAGCACCTTGCGCGGGCGCACCCGCAGCGTCAGCATCCGAGGCAGGCAAGAGCCGCCCGGTCAGGCTTCCTGCAACCCGGCATGACGCCTAAGGAAAGCCTTTCGTGGACGCACTGCCTTCCTTCTACGACGACCTCGACGGCTTCCGCGCCGAGGGCTGGCGCTGCCTCGCCGACGGCGTGGGACACCGGCACAGCCCGTTCCACACGCCATCTCTCGCGACCGTCGATGCGGCGGGCCGTCCGCGGCTACGCACCGTGGTCCTGCGCGCGGCGGAGGCCGGGGCGGGCGCCTTGCGCTTCCACTGCGACCAGCGCTCGGACAAGGCGCGGGAGATCGCCGAGAACGGGCTGGCCGCCCTCCACGTCTACGACGGCCGAGCCAAGCTCCAGCTCCGCGTCGAGGGGCGGGCACGCCTGCACCTTGACGACGCGCTCGCCGACGCCGCCTGGGCCGCCGCGCTAACCATGAGCCGGGTCTGCTACGGGGTCGAACCCGCCCCCGGCACCGCGCTCGCCAGGGGCGACGCCTACGCCATGCCCGACGAGGACCCGGACGCGCGCCTCGGCCGCGAGAATTTTTGCGCGGTGGTGTTCACGGCCGAGCGGCTGGACCTGCTCTACCTCGACCGGCGCGGGCACCGGCGGGCGGTTTTTTCCCGGGAGGGCGAGGGTTGGATGGGGACGTGGGTTGCGCCTTAGGGTCCCAACCCAGTCAGATTGGTTCTGCAGGGGCCGCTTTCGACCCTGAGAAGCCATTCAGTATGCTACCAACGAAGGGCTGCTGAGGGAGGTACAGCGGACCTCCGGGGCCTCTGCCGGCGAGACGGAGAGGCTTGGTCGTTGCAATGAATTCTGGAGCTTCAAGGGAGCCGACGCTCCAGAGTGCCGCCCCATTCCACGGGAAGAGTTCACCCACTTCCCGGACCACGGCGCATCATCAGCGCTTCTGGCCGCCGGGCTCAAATTCGTTGATGCGGTAGGCCATCGCGGGTGCCAGTCGTGCGATATGCGGCTGCCATTGTGCCCTCAGCGCGAGGTAAGTCTCCAATCTTGCCTCATCGGGTGTCGTCTCCACCCCAGCTGCCGAGAGTCGCCTAAGAGCCTCTGCAAAGCGGGCGCGCCATGCCTCGCTCTCAGCGTTGTTCACATCAGCTGGGGCCGGCAGGCTCCCGGGCAGAAATGTCGTTTCGAGCGTGACAACGAGCAGTATGGCAACGCGCCAGATTGCATCCACGGCGGCGGTCTCCTTCAGCCATGCTGCCTGCCGGTCTGCGACCCCACTGCGGATCAGTGACACGGTGTCGAGAGCGATAAATGCCTGTGCTGAGACCGAGTAGAAGGGCTGCCGGAAGCGGAAGTAGAACAGCACAGGATAGAAGTGGTGCGTCTCCTTCATTTCGGCCATGGATGCTGCGGTGTCGGCTAAGTGGCTGTAACCTGAACTGAACTGCCCCTGTGGCCCGAGCCGCGCCAGGAGTTCGGCGGCATCCGACGTTTCACCCGCCAAGAGATGCAATTTCAATCCGAGCGCGTTGCGCTGCCGAAGCGCACTGTAAACCTGCATGACGTATGTAAGAACCAACGACGTCGCCGACATCCCGACGAGCGAGTTCACGAGATAGAGGACGCGATAGGCGTCCGTGACCGGCTTGAAGTCGCTGGCTCCTACGATCGCCATGCTGCTACCGCCGGCATAGAGGGCGGTCATGAAGTCGGCCGGCGTCTCCCCGGTGCTCGCTCGAACGGCGGTCCCGAGCGCGGGGTGGATGATCAGGCCGGCTCCGAGGGTCAGCCCCAGTGCCCAGAGCAGGACGTAGGCGATGAGGATGACCGGGCCGCAGAAGGAGAGCACAGCGTCCCGCCTCTGCCCGAACCTACCGGCGGCACGACGGAAGATTGCCCAGGTGAGATGGGCAACCCTGTCCGCGATCAGGCCTGTCCCGATGCGCGCGTAGAGGACCGTCAGGAAAATGTCGGCGAGGACGAGGCCCATGACGAGCGCGCCCAACGCTTGTTCGAGGACCGACAGCATTGGGCTTGCGTCCCTCCAACCTCAAGCGTTGGCCAGCGTCCAGGGACGCATCGCCTCCGGGCCGGTGATGTCGGGTGGCGGCTTGAAGTCGCGTGCGGCACCTCGCATTGCCTTCACGGGACGGCGAAAGCCGCTGCGGCGGCGGTAATCCTGCCGGACCTTCTGGGACGGGGTGAGAGGTGCTTCCGAGAGATTTCGCGCGCAGATCACGTCTATGGCTGTGACGCCGGCCAAAGCCATAAGGGCGATCTGCACATTGTCCTTGCGCGGATTATTGCCTTCAAGCCCTGGCAGGATCGTGGCGATATCGAGCGCATCTCCCGCGACGCGCGCCGAGATCCACGGTGTCGGATCGCGCGAGCCCAAGATCCCGGCACCCTGTATGAGTTCGCGCACCCCGTAGGCCTGAATGACCGGGGCCGCGCGCGGCATTCCGAGCCAGCGAGCAATGGCACTGCCAAACGCGACTTCGGTCAGACCGAGGCCGACCGAGAACCAGCCTAGGCCGTGGGCGAGCTGCTTGGTTGCAGGATCCGGTCGACGGCGCGGGTCCGAGGTGAGGTAACTCGGCAGGGAGTAGGGTACAGGCGCGCGCGCGCGGTCGCCTTGAGACATGGCATCGGACATGCTGACTTCCTCGGTGCCGCAATGAGGGAGGAGGAGCAGGCCCGCCGCACTGCGACGAGCTACGGAGCCAATCAGGGCCGAAGCACAACCTTGATGCAGTTATCCTTCTTGTCGCGGAAGGTCTTGTACATCTCGGGCCCTTGATCGAGCCTGACCCGATGGGTGATGACGAAGGAGGGGTCGATCTGCCCGTCGTCGATGCGCTTGACGAGGTCATCCGTCCACCGGTTCACGTGCGTTTGCCCAGTGCGGATGGTCAGCCCCTTGTTCATCAGGGCTCCCATCGGCAGCTTGTCGACAAGCCCGCCGTAGACACCCGGGATCGAAATGATGCCAGCGGGACGACAGACATAGATCATCTCGCGCAGGACTGCGGCGCGGTCGCTCTCCAACATCACGGCCTGCTTCAGTCGGTCGTAGGCGTGTTCGAGAGCGCGCGGCGAATGCGCCTCCATACCGACGGCATCGATGCACTTCTCTGGACCTTTGCCATCGGTCAACTCATTGAGGCGTTCGACTACGCTCTCCTGCGCGTTGTCGACAGTTATGGCCCCTCCCGCGCGTGCCATCTCAAGGCGCTCGGGCACGCTGTCGATGCAGACCACCTGCTTGGCCCCGAGAAGGAGCGCGGAGCGCAATGTCATCTGGCCAACTGGACCTGCGCCCCAGATCGCAACCGTATCGGTCGGCTGAATGTCGGCTTGCACGGCCGCCTGCCAGCCGGTTGGGAAGATGTCACCGAGGAACAGCACCTGCTCGTCGCTCAGGTGCTCCGGCACCTTGATGTGGGTCTTGTCGGCAAAGGGCACGCGGACGTACTCGGCTTGTCCGCCCTGGTAGCCACCGGTGAGGTGGGTGTAGCCGAACAGGCCCGCAGTGGTGTGTCCGAAGACCTTGTCGGCGACATGCTTGTTGCGGTTCGAGCGTTCGCAGACGGAGAAGTAGCCGCGCTTGCACTGGTCGCACTCGCCACAGATGATCGTGAACGGCACAACGATGCGCTCACCCTTCCTGAGAGCGCCGTTGACCCCTTTTCCCATCTCGACGACTTCACCCATGAACTCGTGGCCCATCACGTCGCCCTTCTCCATGCCGGGCATGACGTGGTCGTAGAGGTGCAGGTCCGAACCGCAGATCGCACAAGTGGTCACCTTGATGATCGCATCGCGCTCGTCCTCGATCTTGGGGTCAGGGACCGTGTCGCAGCGAATGTCCTCAGTGCCGTGCCAGACCAGTGCTCTCATGGGAATTCTCCGCAACAAATAGGAATTATTGCGAGTAACTTGCAGGCCATACATTGAATCTAATTTTTATTTGCCTCTATAACATAAGACCAAACGAGCATGACCTTTTATTGCATGTGTCACCTTGACAGTAATCAAGGGCCCTAACGGGGCTGAACGTCTTCAGAAAGCCCCTCAGAAACTTTGGCATTATTTGCAATGATATAATGTAGCGCAAATGCACACTTGAGTGGGCGTTGCCACACTAGGCACGCGCCTGTGCGTCACAGCGAACGTCTGCTTCCGATGGCAATGCGGTCCCTTGCGGCCGTCTGGTTGAATGCCTGCTCTCCACCCTCACCAGTCCTTCAGGCAGCCAAGCCAATCAAGTTTCGCCCTCAGCCCACAGCCGCCATCCGCGCGAACCCGGCCTCCAGATCCGCCTTCAGATCTTCCGGGTCCTCCAGACCGATATGGAAGCGGAGCGCCGAGCCGTCCGGCGGCCAGCGGGTGGCGGTGCGGTAGACGGTCGGGTCGAAGGGGATGACGAGGCTCTCGAAGCCGCCCCAGGAAAAGCCCATCCCGAACAGTTCGAGCCCGTCGAGGAAGGCGGCGAGCGCCTCCTCCGAGACCGGCTTGAGGATCACCCCGAACAGGCCCGAGGCGCCGGAGAAGTCGCGCTTCCAGATCGCGTGGCCGGGATCGTCCGGCAGGCCCGGATGCAGCACCCGCAGCACCTCCGGGCGGGCCTGGAACCACTCGGCCATGGCCAAGCCGCGGGCGCCGTGCTCGCGCAGGCGCAGACCCATAGTGCGCAGTCCCCGGAGACCCAAAAAGATGTCCTCGGGGCCGGGGCAATTGGCAAAGTGCTCGTAGGTGCGCTTGAGCGCCGGGTAGTACGCGGCGTTGGCCGAGACGAGGCCGAGCAGCAGGTCCGAGCCGCCGCTGAGATACTTGGTACCGGCCTCCACCGCGAGATCGACGCCGCGCTCGTGCGGCGGGAACAGCAGCGGCGTCGCCCAGGTGTTGTCCATCACCACCGCGCCACCGCGGGCATGCATCGCCTCGGCGATGGCCGGCACGTCCTGCATCTCGAAGGTCTGCGAGCCCGGTGCCTCCACGAGCACCGCCCGCGTGTTGTCGCGCATCAGCCCGGCAATGCCCGCCCCGATCAGCGGATCGTAGTACTCGACCTCGACGCCGTAGCGCTTCAGCACGCCGTCGCAGAAGATGCGGGTCGGGCGGTAGGCGGAATCGGTGACGAGGAGGTGGTCGCCCGCGCTGACGCAGGTCATCAGCGCCAGCGTCAGCGCCGAGAGGCCGGACGGCGCCAGCACCGTGCCCGCCGCCCCCGCGATCTCGCTCCACGCCTCGCACAGGGCGTCCATCGTCGGCGTGCCGGAGGTGCCGTAATTGTAACGCCCGCGCCGGTGCTTGATGTCGTCGTAAGTGGGGTAGAGGACCGTCGAGCCGCGATAGATCGGCGTGTTGACGAAGCCGTGCTGGGCCGACGGGTCGCGCCCGGCGAGCACGAGGCGGGTGTCGGCGCCGAAGCGACCGCGGTCGCGGGGGGGAGAGTTGGACATCGGCCTCGGGAGGATGAGAGGGGCTTCGCGTTGAAGCCCTTTCAGCCTCCCGGGACCGGACGCGTCAAGGCGGTCTCGGTTCGCCTCGGGCGTCCTCACGCTGCCGGATCGTCGGTCGCGGCCTCCTCGTAGGCCTGGATCCAGGCCGCGCGATCCTCGGAGCCCTCCGCATAGGGGCACTCATCGATGCTCTTGCCGTAGAGCCGCGCGTTGCGCCCCTGGATGAAGGGGCTGTCGCTCGCCGTCGCCTGCTCGTTCATGGCCAGATCCTGTTCCGGATGTCCTGAATAGGGCCGGTCCGCAGCGGGCCCGGCCGTCCGGTTCATTAACGACACCGCGCGCATCCTGTTTCCGGGGCCGCTGTTCACGGTCCCGCGTACCCTGCGTATCGAGTTCCCCATCGTGAGCATCCTGCGCGTCATCACCTTCGGCACCATCACCGGCCTCGGCACGCTCTCGGTCGTTCTCGTGAGTGCGGACCGGCTCATGCATCAGGCGGTCGCCGCCGTGCCGGCCCCGACGATCGCGCGGGCCGCCCCGATCCTGCCCGATCCCGTCACGACCGGCACGGTGACGCAGGGGCCGGCGGCCGAGACGAAGAAGGAGCGCATGCTCACCGGCTTCGACACCGAGCGCCTCAACGCCCTGATGCGCGGCGAGACGCCGGCAGCCCCCGCCCGCAAGCGCTGACCGCGCGCCCAGTCCGGGCTACAAGCGGCGCCCCGCCACGCCGCCGCTCGTGCAATCTTGGGCCTGATCTACGCGCTCGCCGCCTATCTGAGCTGGGGCCTCGTCGTCCCCGTGCATTTCCGGCTTCTCGACGGTATCCCGCCGGGCACGATCCTGGCGCAGCGCATCGCATGGTCGGCGCTGCTGGTGGTCGGCCTGATCGCGCTGCTGCGCAAGCGGCTCGCCAACCCGTTCCCGCTGCGGCCGCGCCATGGCGGGCTCGTCGTCTCGGCGGGCCTGATCGCGATCAACTGGATGCTCTACCTCGTGGCGGTGTCGAGCGGGCACATGCTCGATGCGAGCCTGGGCTACTTCATCAACCCGCTGGTCTCGGTGGCGCTTGGCGCCCTCGTCCTCGGCGAGCGCCTGCGCCCGGTCCAGGTGGTGGCGGTGGCCATCGTCGTGCTCGGCGTGGTGATCGCGGTGGCGATGGCGGGGCGCCTGCCGCTGCTGTCGCTCGGGCTCGCGGTCACCTTCGCGCTCTACGGGCTGGTGCGCAAACTCGTCGCCGTCGATGGCACCGTCGGCTTCTGCGCCGAGACCTTCCTGCTCCTGCCCGCGGCTCTGGCCTATCTCGCCTTCGTCGCGCCCCCGGTGCCCGACGACGCCCGCACTTGGGCGCTTCTGGCGCTCACGGGCGTGACGACGGCCCTGCCGCTGATCTGGTTCGCCGCCGCGGCGACCCGGCTGACGCTCGCGACCCTCGGGCTGATGCAGTACATCGCGCCCTCCTGCCTGATGGGGCTCAGCACGCTGGTCTACGGCGAGACCCTGACGCCGGACCGCCTCGTGCTGTTCGGGCTGATCTGGCTGGCGCTGATGCTCTACGCCTACGATGCGATCCGCCACGAGCGCAGGCGCCGCGCCGCGTTGACGACGGGATCGGCAGGAGAGAGGCGATGATCCGGCTCAACCGCATCACCGACATCTCGGGAATCCGCGTCGGCCACGCGGAAGACGAAAGAATCGCGAGCGGCGTCACCGCGCTCGTATTCGACACGCCCTTCACCTGCGCGGTGGACGTGCGCGGCGGCGGCCCTGGTACCCGCGAGACCGACCTGCTCGATCCCGCCGCTACGGTGCAGGCGGTCGACGCCCTCGTGCTGGCGGGTGGCTCGGCCTTCGGGCTCGACGCCGCCGCCGGCGTGGTCGCCCATCTGCGGGAGGCGGGGCGCGGCTTCGCGGTCGGCGACGTGCGCGTACCGATCGTGCCGGGCGCGATCCTGTTCGACCTGCTCAACGGCGGCGACAAGGGGTGGGGCCGGTTCCCGCCCTATCGCGAACTCGGCTACGCGGCGGCGCTCGCCGCGCAGGACGGCGCCTTCGCCCTCGGCTCGGTCGGGGCGGGGCTCGGGGCCCGCACCGCCAACCTCAAGGGCGGCCTCGGCTCGGCTTCGAGCGCGGTGCCGGGGCTGCCCGCGCAGGTCGGCGCCCTGGTGGCGGTCAACGCCTTCGGCCGGGTGACGATGGGGCAGGGGCCGCATTTCTGGGCCGCACCGTTCGAGCGCGACGGGGAGTTCGGTAGCCTCGGCCTGCCGCAGCAGGTTCCCGACGACGCCCTCTCGTGGCCGCGCGAGCCGCTCCCCGGCGCCAACACCACGCTGGCGGTCGTCGCCACCGACGCGGCGCTCACCAAGGCACAGGCCAAGCGCCTCGCCATCGCCGCGCAGGACGGGCTCGCCCGGGCGATCCACCCCGCCCACACGCCGCTCGACGGTGACGTGGTGTTCGCGGTTGCCACCGGCGCGGTGCTGCTCGGCGATGAGGTGGCCGATCTCGCCCGCCTCGGCGCGGCGGCGGCCGAGACGCTGGCGCGGGCGGTCGCCATCGGCGTCCACGCGGCGACCCGGCTGCCATGCCTGGACCTGCCGGCCTGGCGGGAACTCTAGCCGTTCGGGATCCCAAAGGGATCATCCCTTTGGCGGGGTGGCGGGGCAGAGCCCCGCCTTCCCTTCACCGGGGCTCTGCCCTGGCCCCCGGATTACAGGTTCGTGTAGTTCGGACCGCCCGGGCCCTCCGGGGTGACCCAGTTGATGTTCTGGTTCGGGTCTTTGATATCGCACGTCTTGCAGTGGACGCAGTTCTGCGCGTTGATCTGGAAGCGCACGCCGTCGCTGGCGGACTTGTCCTCCACCCACTCGTAGACGCCGGCCGGGCAGTAGCGGCTCGACGGGCCGCCGTAGACGTCGTGCTCGGACCGCTTCTGCAGCTCCATATCCTTCACCTTGAGGTGGGGCGGCTGATCCTCCTCGTGGTTGGTGTTCGACAGATACACCGAGGAGAGCCGGTCGAAGGTGAGCTTGCCGTCCGGCTTCGGGTAGGTGATCGGCGTCACCTCGGAGAGGGGCTTGAGGCAGGCGTGATCCGGCTTGCCGTGGCCTAGCGTCCCGAACAGCGAGGCGTTGGCGATCGTGTTCATCCACATGTCGAGCCCGCCGAGCCCCACGCCGACGAGCGTGCCGTATTTCGACCAGAGCGGCTTGACGTTGCGCACCGGCTTGAGGTCTCGTCCGATCGGGCTGTCGCGCCAGCCCTCCTCGTAGGCGGTCAGCTCATCGCCCTGGCGGCCGGCGACGAGCGCGTCGAAGATCGCGTCCGCCGCCTGGATGCCGGACAGGATCGCGTTGTGCGAGCCCTTGATGCGCGGCACGTTCACGAAGCCGGCGGAGTCGCCGACGAGGCAGCCGCCGGGGAAGACGAGCTTGGGCACCGATTGCCAGCCGCCCTCCATGATCGCACGCGCGCCATAGCCGATGCGCTTGGCCCCCTCGAAGGTCTCGGCGATCATCGGGTGGGTCTTGAAGCGCTGGAACTCCTCGAACGGCGACAGGGTCGGGTTCTCGTAGTTCAGGTGCGTCACGAAGCCGACCGAGAGCAGGTGGTCGTCGAAATGGTAGAGCCACGAACCGCCGCCCGCCTTGTTCGGCAGCGGCCAGCCCATCGTGTGCTGCACCAATCCCGGCTCGAACTTGTTCGGCGCGAGTTGCCACAGCTCCTTGACGCCCAGTCCGTATTTCTGGTGGTCGCTGTTGCGATTGAGCCCGAACCGTTCGATCAGCGTCTTGGTGAGCGAGCCGCGCGCGCCCTCGCCGAACACCGTGTACTTGGCCCGCAGCTCCATACCGCGGGTGAAGTCGTCGCGCGCCTCGCCGGTGCGGGAGATGCCGAGATCCCCCGTGGCGATGCCGGTGACGATGCCGCGCTCGTCGTAGAGCACTTCGGAGGCCGGAAAGCCGGGATAGATCTCGACGCCGAGACCTTCCGCCTTGGCGCCGAGCCACTTCACGGTGTTCGAGAGCGAACCGACGAAATTACCGTGGTTCGACAGCAGCTTGGGGAAGAACACGTTCGGCATGGTGACGCCGCTGTTCTTCGTGAGGAACAGGAACTCGTCGCGCTCCACCGCCGTCTTGAGCGGCCGGTCGGGATCGTCGCGCCATTCGGGCAGCAGCGTGTCGAGGCCGAGCGGATCGACCACGGCGCCGGAGAGGATGTGCGCGCCGACCTCGCCGCCCTTCTCGACGACGACGACCGAGAGTTCCTCACCCTTCTCCGCGGAGAGCTGCTTGAGGCGGATCGCGGCGGCGAGGCCGGCGGGTCCCGCGCCGACGATCACCACGTCGAAATCCATGCCTTCGCGTTCGGGCAGCGCCATCCTCATTCCTCCTGCGGCCGTTCGGGCATCGGGCGCCGCTCCGGCTCGATTCATTGTCAAGATGTCTCTCAAGCGATTCCAAGGTAAGAAGGCAAGGCCGTTCGGGTAGCGGCAGGCAGGCGCAGGGGGATGCCAGGGGCATGCGGAGGGCGAGCGTGCGACGATCCGCAGGACGCATCCGGGCGTTGTCCACAGGTCGCTCCCACGCCACATGGAAACGATGACGGCAAACCACGCGGATACCGACGCCAGAGGCGACCTGATCTCCTACCTCGACTTCCATGTCGCGGCAGGCGTCGACGCGGTCCTCGACGAGCAGCCCCACGACCGCTTCGCCGAGGCCGAGTCCGTTCGGGCCGAGGCCGCCTTGCAGGCTGAGCCGGCCACACGCCGCGAGCCCCTAGAATCACGCCGCGAGCCCCTTGAACCACGCCGTGAGCCCCTCCCACCACGCCGTGAGGCCCTCGAACCGCGCAGCGAGTCGCCGCAGCGTGACGCTCCCTCCGCGGAAGAGCCGCCCCTGGCGTTCCGGCGTGAGCTGCCGAGCCGCGACGCGCCCGCGCGCGAGCCGCCCCGCACCTATGGCAACGCGGCCGGCGCCAAGCCCGGCGAGGCGGCGGACGATGCGCGGGCACGGGCCGCGCAGATGAAGACTCTTGAGGAATTGGAAGAGCTGCTGCGCGGCTTCGAGGGCTGCGGCCTGCGCTTCACCGCCAAGAACCTCGTCTTCGCCGACGGCAATCCGCAGGCGCGGGTGATGTTCGTCGGCGAGGCGCCGGGGGCCGACGAGGACCGGATCGGCAAGCCGTTCATGGGACGCTCCGGCCAGCTTCTCGACCGGATGATGGCGGCGATCGGCCTCGACCGGACGAGCGCCTACATCTCCAACGTCGTGCCCTGGCGCCCGCCGGGCAACCGCAACCCGACCCCGCAGGAGATCTCGATCTGTCGCCCCTTCGTCGAGCGTCAGATCGAACTCGCCAACCCCGACATCCTCGTCTGTCTCGGCGCGCCCGCAACCCAGACGCTGACCGGCACCAAGGACGGTATCCTCAAGGCGCGCGGACGCTTCTACCCGTATCGCCTCGGCGACGGCCGCGAGATCCGGGCGCTCGCCACGCTCCATCCGGCCTACCTGCTACGCCAGCCGGTGCAGAAGCGCCTCGCCTGGCGCGACTTCCGGATGCTGAAGAGCGCCCTCGACGGGAGCGCCGCGGGCAAGTAGGCGGGGGGCGGCTCAAGCGGAACCGTATCCTCCGCCTCGCCATTCTAGAAATCAGGTCCGGAATCCCGATGAGGCCGGGCGAGACGCGGGGCGGCGGGAGACTTTATGCGCTGGGACGATTTTCGCGCCTCTGAGAACGTCGAGGACCGGCGCGGCGAGGGCGGCGGCGGGGGCGGCTTCCCCGGCGGCGGCATGGGCGGCCTCGGCATCGGCACGATCGTCGTCGTGCTGCTGATCTCCTGGGTCACCGGCATCAACCCGGCGATCCTGCTCGGCGGTGCGCAGCAGATGACCGGCGGCGGGCAGCAGCGCGAGCAGCGGGTCGATCCCGAAACGCAGGCCCGGCGGGGCGAGGCGCCGACCGATCGCGCCGGCCAGTTCGCCTCGAAGATCCTCGGCAACACCGAGGATGTGTGGAACGAGATCCTGCCGAACCAGACCGGGCGGCCATACAAGCCGACGACGATGGTGCTCTACCAGGGCGGCACCCGTTCGGGCTGCGGCATGGCTCAGGCCGCGATGGGGCCGTTCTACTGCCCGCTCGACAAGAAGGTCTATATCGACCTCGGCTTCTTCAAGGAGATGCAGACCAAGTTCGGCGTGAAGGGCGATTTCGCCTACGCCTACGTCATCGCCCACGAGGTCGGCCACCACGTGCAGGACGTGCTCGGCATCCTCGGCAAGGTGCAGAGCCGCCAGCAGAACGCGAGCAGCAAGACGGAAGCGAACCAGCTCTCCGTGCGCGTCGAGCTGATGGCCGACTGCCTCGCCGGCGTCTGGGCCAAGAACTCGAACGACCGCTGGAACGCCCTCGACCAGAACGACATCAAGGAGGCGCTCAACGCCGCCAGCGCCATCGGCGACGACAAGCTGCAGGAAAAGTCGCAAGGCTACGCCGTGCCGGATTCCTTCACCCACGGCTCCTCCGAGCAGCGGATGCGCTGGTTCATGACCGGCTACAAGAGCGGACAGACCAAGTCCTGCGACACCTTCCGCGCCAGCCGCGGCTGATCTTTTTTGGAACTTGGGAAGGCGGATATGGCCGAGACCGCGCGCGAGCTGATGCTCGCCGGAAAGCCCTATCGCGGCGACGATCCGGAACTGATCGCGCTTCGCAACGCCGCCAAGCGGCGGCTCCTGCGGCTCAACGCCATGGAGCCCGAGGATGCGGCCGGCCGCGAGGCGGTGATCCGCGAGCTTCTCGGATCGGCGGGACGCAACCCGACGATCTGCCCCGGCTTCGCCTGCGACTACGGCGGCAACATCACGGTCGGCGACGACTTCTTCTGCAACTTCAACTGCGTCTTCCTCGACTGCGCCCCGATCACCATCGGCCACCGCGCGCAGATCGCCCCGATGGTGCAGCTCTACACCGCCGAGCACCCGCTCGACCGCACCGCGCGGGCCGCGTTCTGGGAATCGGCCCGGCCCATCACCATCGGCGACGACGTGTGGATCGGCGGCGGCGCGATCGTGCTGCCCGGCATCACCGTCGGCGACGGGGCGGTGATCGGCGCGGGCGCGGTGGTGACCCGCGACGTGGCGCCCTACGCGGTCGTGGCGGGAAACCCGGCAAAGGTCGTGAAGTGGACGAAGGAGTGAGCGAGGCAGCCGGCTGGCGGCCAGTTGGCCTTGCTCAGCGGCCGATAGCGACGGTGAGCTGCACGCCCGAGGCCTTTTGCACCGTCCGAAGGACACCGAACAGGTTGGTCGCTGTTGGATTGCCGGTCGGACCGAGCATCCGCATCAGGCTCTTCGACGATGTGCCGGTCTCTTGCGACAGCCGCTCGAAGCCAATCGTCGCGTTGATGTAATCGCGCAGAACGGACTTGCCGGTCTCGATATCGCCCGCGAGGAGTTGGTCCACTGCCTCGGTGAGCAGGGCGTCACGGAATGCCGGGTCGCGCTCGGCCCTTGCCTTCACGGTGTCCTTGAAGCTGCGCGTCAGGGCCATCAGCCCGTCTCCTTTTTCCGGCGCCTGTAGTCCGCCCAATGGGCCCGTGCCTCGGCGATGTCGTCCTGTTGCCGGCGCTTGGTGCCGCCGCAGAGCAGGATGATCAGCAGATCCCCATCGCGCCCGAAATACAGTCGGTAACCGGGCCCCCAAGCAATCCGATACTCCTGCACACCATCGCCGACCGACTTCACATTCGACAGGTTGCCCGCTTCCATGCGCGCCAGCGCAACGGTCACCTTGGCCGCCGCCTGGGGATCAAGGTCGTCGAACCAAGAGGCGAAGGGACTGCGGCCGCTCCCGTCCAGAAACTCCTGAATCTCCATCCAGAATAGTACCTTAAAAGTTACCATTCAAGACAATTTAGGGCCCGGAAACGCCGTGCGCACGCCACTCATGGAGTGTCGGCGCGCTACTCCACCCGCACCCAGCCCTGAGGCATCAGCCGCTCCTGCGGCTTGAACTTGGCCTTGTAGTCCATCTTGCGGGAGCCATCGACCCAGTAGCCGAGATACAGATACGGCAGGCCGAGGGCCCGGGCCCGGCGGATGTGGTCGAGGATCATGTAGGTGCCGAGGCTGCGGCTCGCCTCGTCGGGATCGTAGAACGAGTAGACCATCGACAGGCCGTCGGCGAGAACGTCGGTGAGGCAGACCGCGACGGGTGCGCCGACGCCGCGGCCATGGATCGCGCTGTCGGGGCCGCGCTCGCGGTAGACCACGAGGTGCGTATCGACGTGGCTGTCCTCGATCATCATCGCGTAATCGAGCACCGTCATGTCGACCATGCCGCCATCGCCGTGGCGGGCATCGAGATAGCGGCGGAACAGGGCGTATTGCTCGGAGGCCGGACGGTTGGGCTCCGGCGTGCCGATGAGTTCGGCATTGCGCTGGAGGATGCGCCGCTGGCTCCCGGTGATGGCGAAATCCTCCACCACCACCCGCACCGAGACGCAGGCGCGGCAGGTCTCGCAGGCCGGACGGTAGGCGATGGTCTGCGAGCGGCGGAAGCCGCCCTGGGTCAGGATCTCGTTGAGGTCCCGAGCCCGCCGCCCCACGAGGTGGGTGAACACCTTCCGCTCCTCCTGGCCCGGCAGGTAGGGGCAAGGGGAGGGCGCCGTCAGGTAGAACTGCGGTGTGTCGCGCGGATGGCTCGTCACGCTAGGTAGGCTCGCCCTCGGGGCCACGACATCGAACGGTGGCCCCGCAGCCAATGTAACGGGATCGACGCGGGGCTCAACCGGATTGATGGGTATGACGCCGGCTTTCCGCCGCCATCCCCTTACCCGAACGGGGGATCAGTCGCGCACGACGGCCAGACCGAGCAGCAGGTCGTGGCCGAGACGCCGGTCGGAGCGGACGAGGCCGAACACCACGTCGATGCACCAGAGCAGGAAGGTCGAGATCGCCACGTAGAACAGCAGCGCGTGGATGCCCGCGGTCAGGAAATCCACCGGACGCCCGCTCTCGGGCGCCACCACGCGCAGGCCGAGCATGCGCATCCCCAGCGTGCTCTGCTTGGGACCGCCCACCGTGATCGCGCTGTAGAGGATGCCGCTGACGCCGAGGATCGGGAACAGCATCCAGGCAAAGCCGAAGGTCAGCACGCCGAGGATCGCGATCGCCGTGGCGAGCACGGCCGTGAACACGAAGATGAAGGCGAGATCGAGCAGGTAGGCGATCGTGCGCCCGCCGAGGCTCGCCCGCACATACGGCACGGGAAATCCGCCCTGGCCCGGCATGCCCGCCGGGTTGGTGTAGCCGGGGTGATAACCGGGCTGAAAATCCGTCATGGCCGCCGCTTCCTCGACCGTTGCGTGCACGTTCGAACAAGTGGGGAGACGGCGGGGCGCTGCCAAGAGCCGGGCCGCGAGGCCCAGCGACGCCTCGATGTCCGGTCCCGCCCTCACCGGGCCCCGGATCGGCGGCCTCGGCCTCGGGCGTCGTCAGGTAGTAGCGCCTGAGCAGGTAGAGCGAGGCACCGCTCACCGGCCCTTGCTCGGTCGTCACCGCGCCGAGGTCGTCGCCGGCATCGAAATGGCAGACGAGGAAGCGGGGCCGGGTCGCCTCGGCCTTGGCGAGCGCGCTGGTGCCGCCGACGAGGCGGTAATCGACCCGCACGCTGCCGCGGCTCGCGCCCGATCCCACCCGCAACAGGTCGATTTCGGCGCCGGGCGGGGCGAGCGCCGGCACCGCCCGGCGGCAGAGCGTCGCCCGGCGCGCGTCGAGCGCCGTGTCGCAGCCGAATCCGGCCGCGAGCCAGAGGATGACGGCGCCCGCCAGCGCCGCCCGCTCGATGCGGACCAAGGTCGTCGCGCCCGAAATCGTCGCGTCTGGGGTCGGCCCGTCAGGCGCCCGCGCGCAGGCGCTCGGCGACGCGGGGGGCGTAGTAGGTCAGCACCCCGTCGGCGCCCGCCCGCTTGAAGGCGAGCAGGCTCTCGGTCATGGCGCGGTCGCCGTCGAGCCAGCCGTTGCGGGCGGCGGCCTCGATCATCGCGTACTCGCCCGACACCTGATAGGCGAAGGTCGGCACACCGAACTCCGTCTTCACGCGGGTGATGATGTCGAGATAGGGCAGGCCGGGCTTGACCATCACCGAGTCGGCACCCTCGGCGAGGTCGAGGGCCACCTCGCGCAGGGCCTCGGCCGCATTGCCGGGATCCATCTGGTAGGTGCGCTTGTCGCCGACCAGCGCCGCGCTGGTGCCGATGGCGTCGCGGAACGGCCCGTAGAACGCGCTGGCGTATTTCGCGGCGTAGGCCATGATCTGAACATCGCGAAAGCCGGCCCGGTCGAGACCGGTGCGGATCGCGCCGACGCGCCCGTCCATCATGTCGGAGGGGGCGATGATGTCGGTGCCGGCCTCGGCCTGGATCAGGCTCTGCTCGACCAGCACCGCCACGGTCTCGTCGTTGAGGATGGCGCCGGCCTCGATCAAGCCGTCATGGCCGTGGCTGGTATAGGGGTCTAGCGCGACATCGGTCATCACGCCGATCTCGGGGACGGCCCGCTTCACCGCCCGCACCGCCCGGCAGACGAGGTTTTCGCGGTTCAGCGCCTCGGAGCCGGTCGGATCGCGCAGGGACGGCTCGGTGTAGGGGAAGAACGAGATCGCCGGGATGCCGAGCCGCGCGGCGCGCTCGGCCTCGCGCACGATCTCGTCTACGCTCAGGCGCTCGACGCCGGGCATGGAGGCGATCGGCTCGCGGCGCTTCTCGCCCTCGATCACGAAGAGCGGCCAAATCAGGTCATCGACGGTGAGGCTATGCTCGCGCACGAGGCGGCGCGACCAATCCGCCTTGCGGTTGCGGCGCGGGCGCTGGGTCAGGCTCAGCGGCCCCGCACCGGGGGCGGCTTCGCGCGCGGTCTCGATGGCGAGCGGGCGCGGGGTGGCGTCAGACATGAGCCTCAGGACTCCGGTTGCTCCAGGACGTTCTCGAACCGAAGGGGAGACCGGTTCGGTGCGGCGGAGCGCATCACGACAAAGACGTCAAAGCCAGGCCCGACCGCAAGCCCGGCGGCGATGGCTCGGGGCGGGCATTCCGGATTCGCATCCCCCGGCAACCCTCCCGCGACCGGAGGTTTGCCCCAAGACGAAGGGGTGAGGAAAGCGCCCCAGAACGCGCGGCCATCGACGATGCTCAAGCCTCTTGCCCTTGCATCGCCCACTCGGACAGGCCGGTTTCCACCTTTTCGGGCCGTGCCCTAGCACATCCGAATTCGGGCTCGAAAGGTGCCGTTGCCGCAGGCCGCCGAATGCGACCGGCTCCGTCCCAAGGCCCGACTGCCGGACATCGACGGAGCGCCCCCGAACGGTGCCGAGAGAGAAGCCCCCGCGCGTGCAGATCCTGGCGAAGGGCCCGTTTCCCGAGGAGCCTCGTGAGGCGGTCGATGCGGTTCGGCGCCGTCGCACGCTCCGCGTTGACGCCCCACCCGGGAGTTCGTCTAAGAGGGCCGCGCAATGCCCCGGATGCAAAGCCTCCGGGCATAGAGCCCGGCTTCGAAACGGCGGGCATCCGCTCGGGTGACGATGCGGCGAAGGAGAGCGCGGCGGTGGAGCGCGGAATGTCGGGTGGGCAACAGGCCTTGCAGCAAGGGGTCGCGCAACGGGACGTGCGTGAGCCGTCGGCCGAGCCCGAGATCGTGTTCGAGACCCGCGGCGAGGCCGGGCTGATCACCCTGACACGGCCGAAGGCGCTCAATGCCCTCACCCTGCCGATGGTGGAGGCGATGCACCGGCAGCTCCGGGCCTGGGCGGGGGATGCGCGGGTCAGCCGGATCGTGGTGCGCGGCTCGGGCGGGCGCGCCTTCTGCGCGGGCGGCGATATCCGCCAGATCCAGGCCCTCGGCAAGGCCGGGCGCCATGCCGACGTGATGGCGTTCTGGCGCGGGGAATACTGGCTCGACGCCGCCGTGAAGTCCTACCCGAAGCCCTACATCGCCCTGATCGAAGGGATCGTGATGGGCGGCGGCGTCGGCATCTCGCTGCACGGCGACGTACGGGTCGCCGCCGAGAACTACAGCTTCGCCATGCCCGAGACCGGCATCGGCTTCTTCCCCGATGTCGGCGCGACCTACGCCCTGCCGCGCCTGCCCGGCTACACCGGGCGCTACCTCGCGCTGACGGGCGCACGGATCGGCGCGGGCGACGCGCTCGCCGTCGGACTTGCGACCCACGCGGCGCGGGCGGAGGATTTCGAGACCATCATCGAGCGGCTGGCGGGGGAGGGGCGATCGCCCGCGCCTTCGACGGCCTCGATGCGCCGGGGACGGAGACCGGCCCCCTCGTCGCCGAGCGAACGCTGATCGATACGTGCTTCTCCGCCGACACCGTAACGGAGGTGCTCGCCCGGCTCGACGCGGCAGCGCGGGACGGCTCCGCTTTTGCCGGCGCGACCGCGGCGACGATCCGCACCCGCTCGCCCACCAGCCTGACCATCGCCCTGGCGCAGATGCGCCGCGGGGCCGACTTGAGCTTTGCCGAGGCGATGCTCGCCGAGTACCGGCTGTGCGAGCGGGTGATGCGCGGGCACGATTTCTACGAGGGTGTGCGGGCGGTGATCATCGACAAGGACAACCGGCCGGCCTGGCAGCCCGCGACCCTGGACGCGGTCGATGCCGGGGCGATCGAGGCCGCGTTCGGCCCGCTCGACGGCCCCGAGCCGCTCTTCGACGGCAGCCAGGGCCCGCATGAAGCGTCGGCCGCCGCGGAGGCCCGGACGTGAGGGCGCTCGCCAAGGTCGGCTCGACCCTCGACGGGCGCGGACGCCCGAGCGCCGGAGCCGGCGACCGCATCGAGGGCACCGCGCCGCGGGCGCAGACCCGCTGGGACGTGGTGCTGGTCTGGTTCATGCGCATCACCGCGCTGGTCTGGCTGGTCAAGGGACTCGCGACCTGGGGCGAGATCCTCGACCTGATTCCCGGCCGGACGCCGTTCGCCGAACTGCCGATGGGACGCCAATCGGCGATCGTCTATTTCGCGGTGATCGACTTCGTGGCGGCGGTCGGCCTGTGGCTGACGAGCGCCTGGGGCGGCGTGGTCTGGCTGCTCGCCGCGACCTCGGCCCTGACGCTGGCGCTGCTGACACCGCAGCTCCTGCCGATGCCGGTGCCGGTGATCGCAGTGCAGGCAAGCATTGTCGCTGTTTACTTCGTGTTATCCTGGCTGGCAGCGCGCGATGTAGGCTGAACAAGAGGTCAACATCATCGTTTCATTTTGCATTTACCGACAGAAGTAAATCGCGAGTTCATCCTGTCGCTTAAATCGGCTTTCATCGGTGCGGCTTAGGTTCACCTCATAAGCGATGCCGGCCAGCAAGAGCCGGACCGAACCGACAGGAAGGCACCACGATGAGCACGAAGGCCGCCAACACCGCCCTCAAGACCACCGACGCCGCCCCGGAGCTTCAGGGTGCCGCCGGCTCCTACCTCGAGGCGCTGCACCTCGTGGAGCGGCTGCACCGCCGCCTCCTCGACGTGATCAAGGACGAGTTCGACCGGCGCGGCCGCGAGGACGTCAACAGCGTCCAGGCGCTGCTGCTCTACAACATCGGTGACAAGGAGCTGACCGCGAGCGAGCTGCGCTCGAAGGGCTACTATCTCGGCTCGAACGTGTCCTACAACGTCAAGAAGCTCGTCGAGGCCGGCTTCCTCCACCACGCCCGCTCCAAGACCGACCGGCGCTCGGTGCGCATCAGCCTGACGCCGAAGGGCCGCGAGATCCACGACCTGATCCAGGGCCTCTACGACAAGCACGCCCGCACGATCCAGCCGATCGGCGGCATCTCCGAGGACGATTTCGGCCGCCTCAACCAAGCGCTCTCCCGCCTGGAGCGCTTCTGGACCGACCAGATCCGCTACCGTCTCTGAGCAAGGCACCGGGACACCGAAAGCAGGAAGGCCGGAGGGTTCTGTCGCGAACCCTCCGGCCTTCCTGCTTTTCGCCGCGTCAGAAGCAAACGAAAAGGGCGCCGCCCTCTCAGGCCGCGCCCCCGTTCTCACCGGATCGAGTCCGGCGACGCCTTCTTAGTTGAAGGTGTCGATCTCAGCGGACTCGTAGGAGGTGACTTCCATGCCGACACAGATCTCGGCAACGACGGGAGCGGACCACTTCATGACGTTTCTCCTGATAGACAAAATTGGTGAAACCGAACCAGCCTGAGGCTGGCGACGCCTTCTTAGTTGAAGGTGTCGATCTCGGCGGACTCGTAGGAGGTGACTTCCATGCCGACGCAGATCTCGGCAACGATGGGGGCAGACCACTTCATGGCGTGTCTCCTGGTAAAGTTTTGAATACGAAGATCGGTCTTTCGACCGGCTCGACCTCGAACTGAGGTGGGCCGCTCGTTCACCGGGTCCCTCGTGTTCGACGCCCTTGATATAGACAATCCGTTGGGCGCAATTCAAGCGGGCCCTACACTTATATTTCTCATAGATTGCTCTCAGAAACGCCCAAGCTGACGCCCAAGAGCGGCATATTTCTGCCGAATGCGCGGAAAAGTGCTGGTCTTTCAAGGATATGGTGCCGATCGCCGCGATCCACAAGCGCATCCGGCCGAACGGCGCGCACGCGCTTTTGCCGGTTTCTCCCGACCAAATTTATCGGAAGTCCGACGCTCCGGGCAGGGGCCGGCGCGCGAAAGGCCAGCCTCGGCCGGAGCGCCTGCCGACGCACCCGCTCTTGTGATGCCGGGGGCGATGCGGCAAAGCGGGGCCCTCGCGCGCACAAGACCTCAAGAGCCCCGAAATGCACGACATCCGCGCCATCCGCGAGAACCCGGAGGCCTTCGACCGCGATCTGGAGCGGCGTGGCCTCGCGCCCCTCAGCGCCGAGCTGATCGCCCTCGACGACGCGCGCAAGGGTGCGGTTTCGGCCGCGCAGGCGGCCCAGGAGCGGCGCAACGCGCTGTCAAAGGAGATCGGCGCCGCCAAGAAGGCCAAGGACGAGGCCCGTGCGACCGAGCTTATGGCCGAGGTCGCCCGCCTGAAGGAAGAGGCACCGGGCCTCGAAGCCGCGCAGGGGGAGGCAGCCAAGGCCCTCGACGAGCGTCTCGCCGCGATCCCGAACCGTCCGAAGGACGACGTGCCCCCCGGCGCTGACGAGCACGGCAATGTCGAGTACCGCCGCTTCGATTCGTCCCGTGAGCGCCTGACGCAAGGGCGTCAGCATTTCGAGCTCGGCGAGGCCACCGGCCTGATGGATTTCGAGGCGGCCGCGAAACTCTCCGGCTCCCGCTTCGTCGTGCTGAAGGGCCAGCTTGCCCGGCTGGAGCGGGCGCTCGGCCAGTTCATGCTCGACCTGCACACGGGCGAGCACGGCTATACCGAGGTGGTGCCGCCGGTCCTCGTGCGTGAGGAAGCGATGTTCGGCACGGCGCAATTGCCGAAGTTCCGCGATGATCAGTTCGCGGCGGGCGAGAATTTCTGGCTGATCCCCACGGCGGAAGTCCCGCTCACCAACCTCGTGCGCGAAAGCATCCTCGCGGAGGACGAGCTTCCCTTGCGCTTCACCGCGCTCACCCCCTGCTTCCGCGCGGAGGCCGGGGCGGCGGGGCGCGACACCCGCGGCATGCTGCGCCAGCACCAATTCAACAAGGTCGAGCTGGTCTCGATCACCGCCCCCGAAAAGTCGGCCGAGGAGCACGAGCGGATGCTCGCCTGCGCCGAGGCCGTGCTGCAGAAGCTCGATCTCACCTATCGCGTCATGACGCTGTGTACCGGTGACATGGGCTTTGCCTCCCAGAAAACCTACGACATCGAGGTCTGGGTGCCGGGCCAGCAGACATACCGCGAGATTTCGTCCTGCTCGGTCTGCGGCGAGTTCCAGGCGCGGCGGATGAATGCGCGTTACCGGGCCAAGGAGGGCAGGGGGGTCGGCTTCGTCCACACCCTGAACGGCTCGGGCGTCGCGGTCGGCCGCGCGCTGATCGCCGTGATGGAGAACTACCAGAATCCCGACGGCAGCGTCACGATCCCGTCGGCGCTCCAGCCCTACATGGGCGGCCTCACCCGGATCGAGGGACCGAAGAACTGATGCGCATCCTGGTCACCAACGACGACGGCATCCACGCGCCGGGCCTGGAGACGCTGGAAGGCATCGCCCGCGCGCTCAGCGACGATGTCTGGGTGGTCGCGCCCGAGACCGATCAGTCGGGCGTGTCGCACTCGCTCTCGCTCAACGATCCGCTGCGCCTGCGCCAAATCGGGGAAAAGCGCTTCGCGGTGAAGGGCACGCCCTCGGACTGCATCATCATGGGGGTGGCCCACATCCTCAAGGACCACAAACCCGACCTCGTGCTCTCGGGGGTCAACCGCGGCCAGAACGTGGCCGAGGACGTGACCTATTCCGGCACCATCGCCGGGGCGATGGAGGGCACGATCCTCGGTATCCGCTCGATCGCGCTGAGCCAGGCCTACGGCGCGGGCGGGCGGGCCAACCTGAAATGGGCCTGCGCCGCCACGCACGGGCCGCGGGTGATCGAGAAGATCCTGGAGATCGGCATCGAGCCCGGCATCCTCGTCAACGTCAACTTCCCCGATTGCGAGCCGGAAGACGTGCAGGGCGTGGCGGTCTCGGCGCAGGGCCAGCGCAATCAGGCGCTCCTGCAGATCGATGCCCGCCACGACGGGCGCGGCAACCCCTATTTCTGGCTCGCCTTCGCCAAGGCGCGGTTCGAGCCCGGCAACGGCACCGATCTCAAGGCGATCGCCGAGAACCGCATCTCGGTGACGCCGCTGCGGCTCGACCTCACCGACGAGCCGGAACTGACCCGCTTCGCCGCGGCGTTCCGGGCGTGAGCGGGGGCGGCCGTCCGGGCCCTCATGCCGCCTGAGGCCGGAGAGCCCGACGAACGGGCCGAACGGCTGTCCGCGGGGCTGGCGGAGGCGACCGGCAACGCCGCCTTCGTGCTGGCCCTGCGCGAGCGGGGCGTGCGCGACACCGCCGTGCTGCGGGCGATGGAACAGGTCCCGCGCGAGCGCTTCGCGCCGCCGGCCCTGCGCCCCCATGCGCGGCGCGACATCGCCCTGCCGCTCGCCTGCGGTCAGACCATGACCGCGCCGAGCATCGTCGCGCAGATGCTCGGCGCCCTCGACCTCGTACCCGGCCAGCGCGTGCTGGAGGTCGGCACCGGCACGGGCTACGTCACCGCCCTGCTGGTGCGGCTCGGGGCCGCCCATGTGCGCAGCCTGGAGCGCTACGAGGGGCTCGCCCGCGCGGCGCGGGCGCATCTGGGGCGCGACCTTTCCGACGTCACCGTCGAGACCAATGACGGGCTCGCGCCCGAAGTCGTACGGGGCGGAAGCTACGACCGCATCCTCGTCAACGGCAGTCTCGCCGCGCTGCCGCCGCACCTCCCCGCCGCGCTCAAATCCGGCGGCCGGCTGGTGGCGGGCTATTGGACCGGGCGGGGGAGCCGGCTCGTGACGCTGACCCGCGACAGCGCCGCCGCCTACGCCCGGACGGAAGGGGCGGCGCTGCGCCTCGGCCCCATGACGCCGGGCCGTGCGCTGGCGCCGTAGCGGCTCGGCAACAGTTCGGCGCGTGCGCGTCGAGGGGCGGTCTCGCCCGCTCGGACGCGTGATCGGCCCCGTTGCCAGACTCCCTCAACCTTTACGGAACCCGCGTGAATCCGATCCCCGCGACGATCTCGGGAACGGTTGCTTAACCTGAATCCCGTTTGAATAGCTCATCACGTTGCGTCAGTGTTTAAGCGGGTGCGTCGATGCGGGTTCGGGGGAAAATACTGGGCTTGAGGACGCTGTCGCGCTTCGCCCTCATCGGTATGATCGGCGGTGGCACCGCTGCTTGTTCGTCGGACGCCTCGCGTCTCGGCGATCCCTTCACCAACCCGTTCGCGTCGCTGACGGGTGAGCCCTCGGCCACCGGCAGCCTGCCGAACGACGGCGTCGAGGGCGAGATGGCGCCGGCGCCAGCGATCCGCACGCCGCGCATCCAGTCCCAGGCGCTGCCCGCTCCCGGCCCGGCCCTGTCGCCGCGCCCCGGCGCGGTCAGTGCCGCCCCGGCCGCGCCCCGGACCGTGACCCGCGTCGCGACGGCCGAGCCGATCTCCGGCGGCATGGCGAGCAACGTGGCCGGCCTGAACCCCGATGCGGGCCGCGCGATGACGCCGCGTGCCTCCGCCCCGGCGCCGCAGCCCAAGCTCCAGTTCGGCAAGCCCGTCGACAAGGCGGCTGAGAAGGCAGCGGAGAAGCGCGCCGCCGAAGCCGCTGCCGCGAAGGCGGCCGAGGCCCGCCGCGACGCCGAGCGGCAGGTTGCCGCCGCCAAGGTCGCCGAGGCCAAGGCGGCCGAAGCCAAGGCCGCGGAAAAGGCGGCGCAGTCGAAGAAGCTCGCCGACGCCAAGGCGGCCGAGGCGAAGAAGGCGGCGGAGGCGGCCAAGCATCCGCGTCCGGGCCAGAAGGGCGCCGAGAAGGTCGCCAAGGCCGAGCCGAAGGTCGATCCGAAGGATGCGGCCAAGGAAGCCGCGAAGGAAGCGGCGAAGGCGGAAGCCGCCCGCAAGGCCGAAGCCGACGCCAAGCAGGCCAAGGCGGACGCCGCCAAGAAGCTCGCTGAGGCCCGCGCCGCGGAAACGGCCGCGAAGGCCGCTGCCAAGGAGAGCAAGGAGGCCGCCAAGGCGTCCGCGAAGGAAGCGGCACCGGCTGCCCCCGTGAAGGTCGCCAGCGCCGACGCCTCCGCCCCGATCCCTGCTGCCGCCCCGCAGGCCGCGGCCGAGTCGTTCCGCTGGCCGGCCAAGGGCCGCATCATCAATGCCTACGGCTCGTCCGGCAACGAGGGCATCAACATCGCCGTGCCCGAGGGTACGCCGGTCAAGGCCGCCGAGGACGGCACCGTGGCCTATGCCGGCTCCGACGTGAAGGGCTACGGCAAGCTGGTGCTGGTGCGGCACAACAACGGCTACGTCTCGGCCTACGCCCATAACGGCGAGCTGGACGTGCGCCCCGGCGAGAAGGTGAAGCGCGGCCAGACCATCGCCAAGTCCGGCGCCACCGGCAACGTCACCTCGCCCCAGCTCCACTTCGAGCTGCGCAAGGGCGCGACCCCGGTCGATCCGATGCCCCATCTCGGCGGCTGATCTTTTCCGATCCTCGCAGACAAAGGGCGGCTCCCCACGGAGCCGCCCTTTTCGTTTTGGGTCTCGTCAGCGCGGCCGGCATGCCCCTCTCCCCGCGTGCGGGGAGAGGGGATATGCGGAATGACTACCCGTCGAGCCGCTGACCCAACCGTCCGGCGAGATCCTGGATGAACTGGAACGCGGTGCGCCCGGAGCGTGAGCCGCGGGTGGTGGCCCATTCGAGCGCCTCGGCCCGCACCCGGTCCGGCTCCACATCGAGCGCGTAGCGCTCCACATAGGCGCGGATCATCGCCAGATATTCGTCCTGGCTGCATTTGTGGAAGCCGAGCCAGAGGCCGAAGCGGTCGGAGAGGGAGACCTTCTCCTCCACCGCCTCGCCGGGATTGATCGCGGTGGAGCGCTCGTTCTCGACCATCTCGCGGGCGAGCAGGTGGCGCCGGTTCGAGGTCGCGTAGAACAGCACGTTGCCCGGCCGTCCCTCGATGCCGCCGTCGAGCGCCGTCTTGAGCGACTTGTACGAGGTGTCGTCGGCATCGAACGAGAGGTCGTCGCAGAACACCAGCCAGGGGTGCGGGTCGTTCCGGAGCAGGCTCATCAGCTCGGGCAAAGCCTCGATGTCCTCGCGGTGGATCTCCACGAGCTTCATCGGCAGCGCGCCCTCCGGCCGGCGGGCGTTGATCTCGGCATGGGCCGCCTTGACCAGCGAGGACTTGCCCATGCCGCGCGCGCCCCAGAGCAGGGCGTTGTTGGCCGGCAATCCGCGGGCGAAGCGCTCGGTGTTCTCCACCAGGGTGTCGCGGGCCCGGTCGATGCCGGTGAGGAGGCCGATCTCGACGCGGTTGACCCGCGGCACCGGGATCAGCCGCCGCTCGGGCCCCCACAGGAAGGCGTCGGCGGCGCTCGTATCCACCTTCGGGACGGTGGGCGGGGCGGCGCGCTCCAGGGCTGCGGCGATCCGCTCCAGAAGCGGCAGGAGATTCGGAATGGGGTCGGCAGGCGTCGGCTCTGAAGCCATGATCTCGGGTCCGGTTGCGGGGGAGGGCGGCCGCCCTCGTTGAGGTGGCGCCTTGTAGGCGAAGGTCGAAAGAAAGGGGAACCGCGGCGGCGCCGGCCCGGATGCATCCCAGGGCTTCGCCCTGATTTTACGACGGCCTCAAGCGCCAGCGGCCGCCTCCGCGGCCTCAGGCTGTCGCTCCGCTCGATGCTGTCCGGGGCTCGCGCCCCGAAAAGCCCGCTCCGCGCGGCGCTCTTCGCGCTTCGAAGCCGCCCGAGCGGCTTCGAAGCGATTGCCCTGCGGATGCATCACCCGCCGTTGCTTTCGAATCGCCCGTCGCTATAGTCCGCGCGCTTTCCGGCAGGTCAGATCTGGCCCGCCGGTCCTGGCATGTCTCTTTTTGGCAAGTCGCTTTCGGCAAGCCGGTTTTGACAAGCCCGTCGTCGCAAGGCACCGGTCCCGCCGGGCCTCACGGGCCGTCTGCCCTCGATCAGGAGTTTCTCGCGTTGATCACCCCCGCCTTCGCGCAAGGAGTCGGTGCCGGAAGCGGCGCGGATGTCGCGTTGCAGTTCGTGCCCTTCGTCCTGATCTTCGTGATCATGTATTTCCTGATCCTGCGCCCGCAGCAGCGCCGGCTCAAGGATCACCAGAACATGGTGAAGAACGTGCGCCGCGAGGACACCATCGTGACCACGGGCGGCCTCGTCGGCCGCGTCACGAAGGTCGCGGACTACGCCACCGAGATCGAGGTCGAGATCGCCCCGAACGTGCGCGTGAAGGTGGTCCGTTCGATGATCTCCGAGGTTCGCGTCAAGGGCGCCCCGGTCAAGGCCTCCTGAGAGGTCACATGAGGGTGCCGGCGCACAGGCCCGGCACCTTTCGGTAAACCCAGTCGGAACCGGGCGGATGTTGCGCTTCTCGAGAACCAAGATTTTCGCGACCCTGGCCATCATCCTGATCGGTCTGAGCCTCGCAGTGCCGAGCTTCTTCTCGAAGGAGCAGCGCGAGGCCTTCGTCAACGCGCTGCCGAAATCGATCCAATGGATGGTGCCGACCCGGGCGATCGTGCTCGGTCTCGACCTCCAGGGCGGCTCGCAGATCCTGCTGGAGATCGATCAGCCCGACCTCGTCCGCTCGATGGTCACCGGCCTGCGCGACGACGTGCGCCGCATCCTGCGCGAGGCCGCGGTTTCGCCGGAGGGCGGCATCCGCGTCATCAACCGCGGCGTCGAGCTGCGCATCCCCGATGCAGCGGCCCGCGCGAAGGTGATGCCGAAGCTGCGCGAACTCGCAGCCCCCATCAACAACCCGCTCGCCGCCGGCGGCCAGACCCTCACGGTCAACGAGGCCGAGAACGGCACGATCCAGATCGTCCTCACCGAGGCCGGCATCAACGACCGCACCCGCCGTGCGGTCAGCCAAGCGATCGAGGTCGTGCGCAAGCGCATCGATTTCGGCGGCACCAAGGAGCCGTCGATCCAGCAGCAGGGCGCCAGCCGCATCCTCGTCCAGGTGCCGGGCCTGCAGAACCCGCAGGAGCTGGAGGACCAGCTCGGCAAGACCGCCAAGCTCGAATTCCGGATGCTGGCCGATTCGCCCTCCGGCGACGTCGACATGCTGGCCTCGAAGGACGAGGGCGGCGCCAAGGTGCCGGTCGAGCGCCGCGTCATGGCCGATGGCAGCGATCTCACCGACGCCCAGCCCGCCTTCGACCCGCAGACCCACGAGCCGATGGTGAGCTTCAAGTTCAACCTGCGTGGCGCCCAGCGCTTCGGTCAGGCGACCTCGGAGAATGTCGGCCGGCGCATGGCGATCGTGCTCGACAACGTGATCCAGTCGGCCCCGGTGATCCGCTCGGCGATCACCGGCGGCACCGGCCAGATCACCGGGAACTTCACTGTCAAGGACGCCAACGACCTCTCGGTGCTGCTGCGGGCCGGCGCGCTGCCGGCCAAGCTCACCGTGGTCGAGCGCCGCGTCGTCGGCCCCGGCCTCGGCCGCGACTCGATCGAGGCCGGCAAGATGGCGACCCTGGTCGCGGGCGGCCTCGTCATCGCCTTCATGTTCGCGACCTACGGCACTTTCGGCTTCATCGCCAACATCGCCCTGATCGTGCACGTCGGCCTGATCCTCGGCTTGATGTCGGTGCTGGAGGCGACGATGACGCTGCCGGGCATCGCCGGTATCGTGCTCACCATCGGCACGGCGGTCGATTCGAACGTGCTGATCTACGAGCGCATGCGCGAGGAAGCCCGCGGCGGCCGCTCCCTGGTCTCGGCGCTTCAGGCCGGCTTCGACCGGGCGTTCGCCACCATCATCGACTCGAACTCGACCATGGCGATCGCCGCCCTGCTCCTGTTCTTCATGGGCTCGGGCCCGGTGAAGGGCTTCGCCGTGGTGTTCATCCTCGGCATCCTCACCACCGTCATCACCGCCGTGACGCTGACGCGCATGATGATCGCGCTGTGGTACAACTGGTTCCGGCCCAAGGCCCTGCCGTTCTAGGGGGCGCCGCCGCCTCGTTCCCGGCGCGGCCCACTGGCCGCGCGAAAGCTGAAATCTCAGGGGATGCGCTCGGAGCGCCCCCTTCGCTTCGAGACCGACCATGCGCCTGCTACGCCTCTGGCCCGACGAATCGCATTTCGACTTCATGCGGTTCCGGCGCGTCACCTTCCCGCTCTCGGCGGTGATGTCGGTCGTGACCCTGGTGCTGTTCATCACCGTCGGGCTCAATTACGGCATCGACTTCAAGGGCGGCACCCTGGTCGAGCTTCAGGCCAAGGCCGGGCAGAAAGCGGACGTCGCCGAGATCCGCCACACCGCCAACGGGTTCGGCTTCGGCGAGACCGAGGTGCAGGAACTCGGCGGCGAGGGTCAGGTGCTGGTGCGCTTCCCGCTCCAGGCCGGCGAGCAGGGCCAGACCGCGGTGATGCAGAAGGCGCACGCCGCCTTCGACGCGAGCTACGATTTCCGCCGCACCGAGACCGTGGGGCCGCGCGTCTCGGGCGAACTCGTGCAGTCCGGCACGATCGGCGTCGTGCTCTCGGTGCTGGCGGTGCTGCTCTACCTGTGGTTCCGCTTCGAGCGGGAGCTGGCGCTCGGCGCCATCGTCGGTACCTTGCACGACATCGTGCTGACGGTCGGCGTGTTCATCATCACCCGCATCGAGTTCAACATGACCTCGATCGCGGCGATCCTCACCATCGTCGGCTACTCGCTCAACGAGACGGTGGTGGTGTTCGACCGGACCCGCGAGCTGATGCGCCGCTACAAGACGATTCCGGTGGTGGAACTCCTCAACCTCTCGATCAACTCCACCATGTCGCGCACGGTGATGACTTCGCTCTCCACCACCCTGTCGCTGGTGGCGCTGGTGCTGTTCGGCGGCGAGGCGATCAAGGGCTTTGCCGTGGTGATGCTCTGCGGCGTGGTGATCTGCACCTACTCCGCGATCTTCGTCTCGACCCCGTCGCTGATCTATATCGGCCTGCGCCTGTCCGGTGCGAAGGCGTCGCAGCGCGAGTCCGGCCTGCCGCAGGCGGCCGAGTAGGGCGCGGCGTGCGGCGGGAGGCGCGAGACCGGTCCGGGACGTCTTTCTCCGCCCCGGCGGTTGAGAGGGGCGCCCGCGCTTCCGACATCCTCCGGTACGGAATGCGGGCGAGCGGAGGCATGGCGTGAGCGAGGGACGAATCCCCGGGCAGATCCACGACGGCTTCCTACCCGGCCGCCACGGCATCGACGCCTACGGCAATGGCGGCTTCCGCTTCGGGCAGATGTCCCACCGGGGCTCGATCCTGCTGCTGCCCTCCGGCGTGCGCGCCTGGGAGGTGAACGAGCCCACCGGCATCGATGGGACGAGCCTCGGCCCGGTGCTCGCCGAGGCCGAGGGGATCGAATTGCTCCTGATCGGCACCGGCGCCGAGATCGTGTTCCTGCCCGAAACTTTGCGCCAGCGCCTCAAGGCCGCAGGCATCGGCCTGGACACGATGCAGACGGGAGCGGCCGCACGGACCTACAACATCCTGATGGCCGAGAACCGCAAGGTCGCGGCCGCGCTGATCGCCGTCTAGAGCCATGCCCGGCTGATTGCATCAGGCCGGGCATGGCTCTAGGTCCTTGTTTTGTCGCGCTTTCTTTCGACGAACCGGCATCCACTTCGTCGGAAAGCGCTTTAAGTTCCGAACGCCGCGTGAGCCCCGCTCCATGACGCGCCCCGAGACCCGAACCGAGACGAGCCCGGAGGCCGGCAACGGCGGACTCGCCTTCGCCTTCCGGCATTGCGAGGAACTGGTGCGCGAGAGCGACCCGGACCGCTACTTCGCGGCCCTGTTCGCGCCCGCCGCCTTCCGGCCGCACCTCTTCGCGCTCTCCGCTTTCAGCCTGACCATCGCCCGCGTCCGCGAGGCGGCCTCGAACCCGATGGCGGGGGAGATCCGCCTGCAATGGTGGCGGGACGCGCTCCAGGGGGAGGCGCGCGGCGACGTCCGGGCCAATCCCGTCGCCGCAGCCCTGGACGATGCGATCGTCACGCGCCGCCTCGGGCGCCAGCCCTTCGTCGACCTGATCGATGCCCGCGTCTTCGACCTCTACGACGATCCGATGCCGCGGGTGAACGATCTGGAGGGCTATTGCGGCGAGACCGCCTCGGCGCTGATCCGCCTTTCCGGGCTGGTGCTCGCCGACGGGGCCGAGCCCGGTGGCGCGGCGGCCGCCGGCCATGCGGGCGTCGCCTACGGCATCACCGGCCTGTTGCGGGCGCTGCCGTGGCACGCGCGTCAGGGACAGGTCTACCTGCCCGGCGACCTGCTGCGCCAGAACGGGGTCACGCGCGAGGACATCGTCTCGGGCCGCGGCGGGCCGGGCCTCGTGCGCACCTGCGCCGAATTGCGGGCGCTGGCACGGCGCCACCTTGCCGCCTACGAGGCGGCCCGCGGCACCATCGCTCCGGCGGCCCGTCCCGCCTTCCTGCCGACGGCGCTGGTCGAGCCCTATCTCGCGGCGATGGAGCGGGCCGGCTACGATCCGCTCAACAGCGTGATCGAGATCCCCCGCTGGCGCCGCCTGTGGCGGCTGTGGCGGGCGGCGCGCACGGGGCGATAGAGACGTTTCACACACTTATAGAAGCTCCTCCCCGCGAAGGGGAGGAGGTCGATGGGGCGGGGCGTCAGCGCGCCTTCTTCGTCAGCTTCTGGGCGATCTCGAACATCTCCTCCGGCGCATAATCGGGCGCGAAGGCCGAGGGGATGCCGGTGAGCTGGTGGATCTTGCCGCCGTCGGGCATGCCCTCCACGATCTCCAGCTCGCCCGGGGGATCGCCCGGCAGGGCGTGCTCGCTGCTGTTCCAGATCCCGGCGATGTCGCGGTAATCGTTCGGGCTCCAGGTGTAGAGCCGGCGATGCGACCCCTCCTGCAGGTACTTCTGGCACTCGGGGATCTTGTCGAGGTTGATGTTCGGGGTCGGCAGGAACTTGTCGAGATCGACGCCGGTGATCTGCTTCAGCGCCAGGGCGTAGGCGTGGGCGTGGACCGAGCCGCGCACCAGCAGGTAGCCGCAGACCTCACGACCGGTCGAGTCGGACAGGGTCTCGTAGACCCGCAGCTTGTGCAGCCGTGCGCCGCATTCGAGGTGGAAGTTGTGCAGGAGATCGACGACGACATTGCCCGTCGAGGTGATGAAGTCGTTGTTCCACGAGGCGCCGTTGCTGTTGATCGGCGCCGAACCACCCCCGTTCGACAGGAAGGCCGCGGCAAGCCGGATGTCCTTCATGTCCTCGAACGGCGCGCCCGAAATGTCGCCCCCGTCCGTCTCGTCGCCGTCGTTGTCGGGCCCGTTGTTGAGCATGGCCACGCCGTTGCTCACGAGCTCGACGTGGCCGAGTTCCTCCGCCGTGATGCTGGAGACGAGGCTGTAGAACGGCTTGAGCTTGTCCTTGCTGCGGAAATTGAAGCTCTGGAACATGTAGTTCCCGAGCGTGGACATCTCGCCGTATTTGCCGCCCAGCAACTCCTGCAGCGCGGCGGCCGCGTTGGGGTCCTTCCGTTTCGGTGCGGGAAGCTCGGCTTGTAGCTTGTCGACGCGCATGAACATGGGAGGAGGCCTCTCGCTGCTGCCGGTCACCACCGGAACGTGCGCCGCAGAAAGCCCCGAGCATCGTCACAGCCAGGATCGGCCCGATGGTCGGAGGTTCGGTCGGGCACTGGGTGTGCGGTCGGAACCGCGCGACGAAGGGCTCTGTTCCCGGCCCCACGCACCGGTTGCAGGTTTAACGCCGGGCCGCTCCGGCCCCCGGACCTGCCATGCGCCGCGGCGTCGCGGTGCGCAAAAGCGTCACCAAGAAAACATCTGTCGATCGTGGGATTGAATACATGATGCCTTGCGTTGAGCGGGCCTAGCGGCTCTGCTAGCACCCTGTGCCAGAAGGTCCCGGCGGAAGATCGGGGCCTGGGAGGAGCAAGGCCCGTGACACCCTGGAATCAGGTCTACGATCCATTCGGGAGCCAATGGCTCTCGACCTTCATGGCGTCGCTGCCGGTGATCGCCCTGCTCGGCATGATCGCGAGCGGCAAGATCAAGGTGCACATCGCCGCCATCCTCGCCCTCGTCGTCGCCTTCCTCGTGGCGGTGGTAGCCTTCGGCATGCCAACCGACCTCGCCGTCCGGGCGACCCTCCTCGGCGTCGTCACGGGCATGTTCCCGATCGGCTGGATCATCCTCAACGTCATCTTCCTCTACCGGCTGACGGTGGAGAAGGGCTGGTTCGCGATTCTCCAGCAGTCGGTGGCCGGCATCACTGAGGACCGGCGCATCCAGCTCCTGCTGGTCGCCTTCGCCTTCGGCGCCTTCTTCGAGGGTGCGGGCGGCTTCGGCACCCCGGTGGCCGTGACCGGCGCCATCCTGATCGGGCTCGGCTTCTCGCCGCTGGCCGCCTCCGGCCTCTCGCTCATCGCCAACACCGCCCCCGTCGCCTACGGCGCACTCGGCGCGCCGGTGCAGGGTCTGGCCTCGGTGACGGGCTACGACCCCTACATCCTCGGCGCGATGATCGGCCGTCAGCTGCCGTTCTTCTCGGTGATCGTGCCGTTCTGGCTGATCTGGGTGTTCGCGGGCTTCCGCGGCATGATCGCGATCTGGCCGCCGATCGCCGTCTGCGGCATCTCGTTTGCCGCGGCGCAGTTCCTGATCTCGAACTACATCAACCCCTGGATCGTCGATATCGGCGCCTCGCTGGTCTCGATGGCCGCCCTCGTCGCCTTCCTGAAGGTGTGGCGTCCGGCCCAGCTGTGGACCTCGCCCGCCCTGCGCGGCCACGACCCGTCGGTCGGCTACGGTGAGCCGCGCCCGGCCTCCCTCGGCGCGGGCGT
The DNA here is from genome assembly GCF_024347855.1 of Methylorubrum sp. GM97. Classification (NCBI taxonomy): domain Bacteria; kingdom Pseudomonadati; phylum Pseudomonadota; class Alphaproteobacteria; order Hyphomicrobiales; family Methylobacteriaceae; genus Methylorubrum; species Methylorubrum sp. GM97. The sequence goes on along the minus strand of NZ_AP025942.1, from coordinate 4,566,653 downwards.
CCCCGGCGATCTGCCCAAGGTGCATGTCGGCGGCCGCACCGCCTCGTCGAGCGAGATCTTCATGGCCTGGGTGCCGTGGATCATCCTCTCGATCATCGTGGCGATCTGGGGCACCGGCTGGTTCAAGGGCATCGTCAACCCGATCTTCTCGTGGAAGTACGAGGTGCCGGGCCTGCACAACATGATCATGAAGGTGCCCCCGGTGGAGGCCGCGCCGAAGGCCGAGGCCGCGATCTTCAACTTCACCTACATGTCCTACACCGGCACGGGCGTGCTGTTCGCCGCGATCATCTCCGGCATCATCATGCGGTTCTCGCCGGTGCGCCTCGTCACGGCGTATTTCGAGACGATCTGGGTGCTGCGCTACTCGCTCATCACCATCGCCGCGATGCTCGCCCTCGGCGTGCTCACCCGCTACGCCGGCGTCGACGCCACGCTCGGCCTCGCCTTCGCCGGCACGGGCATCCTCTACCCGTTCTTCGGCACGCTGCTGGGCTGGCTCGGTGTCGCGCTCACGGGTTCGGACACGGCCTCGAACGTGCTGTTCGGCGGCCTGCAGCGGATCACGTCCGAGCAGCTCGGACTGTCGGGCATCCTCATGGCCTCGGCGAACTCGTCGGGCGGCGTGATGGGCAAGATGATCGACGCCCAGTCGATCGTCGTGGCCTCGACGGCGACGGGCTATTTCGGCCAGGAGAGCAAGATCCTGCGCTTCGTGTTCTGGCACTCGATCGTGCTGGCCTGCCTCGTCGGCGGCCTCGTGATGCTCCAGGCCTACGTCTACCCGTTCACCGAGATGGTGATCCACCCGGCCGCGACGGCACCCGCCGCGCACTGACCGGCCGGATCAACGGCACGTAAACGAAGCCCGCCCCGAGCGATCGGGGCGGGCTTTTTCGTGGATCGGAATTAGCGTGGGCCGGGCGCGTCCGGCTTTGCAGCCTCGACCGGCGCCGGCCGGGCGAGCCGGCCCTCCTCGGCGCGGTGAACGTATTGGCTCGCCACCAGCCAGCCCTTGAAGAAGCGCAAGGGGAGGGTGCAGGCGATCAGCACCACGGGCAGGGTCAGGGCGAAGTGGAGCCAGACCGGCGGGTCGTAGGTCAGTTCCAGCCACAGGCCGAAGGCGACCGCGGGGATCGCCGTGGTCATCATCACGAAGAAGGCGGGTCCGTCCGCGGGATCGGCGAAGGAGAAGTCGAGTCCGCAGGAATCACAGCGTGGGGCGATGCTTAGAAACCCCTTGAACAGGTGGCCCCGGCCGCAGCGCGGGCAGGCGCTGCGCGCCGCCACGGAGAGCGGCGCCTGGGGCTCGTACCGGGTCTCGGTCGGAATCGCGTCACGGGTGTCGGTCATCACGGTCTCCTGGCGAGGCAACCAAAGCCCGCTGCGATGGTTCGCCAGCGCCCCGCAGGCCACCCATGTAAGCCACCGACGCGGGACCGGATGGATTTTTTCGAGCCGAGATTTTTCCAAGGACCCTGGATTAAATGGCGGCGACAGAGCGTTAATGGTCTCACGCGCGCCACAGCATGCCGCAAACATGTTCCTCCGCCGGATCCGCCGCGACAGCCTGAGCGACCTGCCCGGTCTCGAGACCGGTCGGCTGACGATCGCGCCGCTCAGTGCCGGAGACGCGCGGGCCGTGCACGCGCTCACCGACGATCCGGCGATCACCAGCGCGGTCGATTTTCTCGCCACCCCCTTCACCCTGGCGGACGCCGAGGCACTGATCGCCTCGGGCCGGCATGGGCGCGACCGCTTCCTCGGCGTCTGGAGCCGCGAGCCCGCCGCCCCGCTCGTCGGCGTCGTCGGCACCCATCTGCGGGGGGAGGGCGCGGTCGAGATCGGCTACTGGATCGGCGGGGCCGCCCGCGGCCGCGGCTTCGGGACGGAGGCGGTCTCCGCCATCGTCGGCCTGCTGCGCCGCCGCTTTCCCCGCCGGGCGATCGTGGCCGAATGCCGGCCCGGCAACGTCGCCTCCTGGGGCCTGCTGCACAAGATCGGCTTTCGCGAGACCGGCTCGGAGGGGCACCGCCCCGGCCGCCGCCAGCTCGTCCTCGAAGGCGTCTGACGCCGCAGGCGGTGCCGACGGGCCGGACGGGCGGGATGGACCAAAGACCGGGAAGCGGCGGATCTCGAATCGGCTTAAGATCCGCGAATGGGCCCTCGCCGGCCAAAGCCGGCGCGCCGGAAGACATGATCGCGATGACGGCCAGCGCACAATCGGATATCGGCGGCCACTCCGACGAGGCGGCGCCCCTGGCAGGCGGACAGGCCCTGCGCCTCCTGATCGTCGACGATCACCCCCTTTTCCGCGAGGCGCTGGCGAGCGCCATCGCGCTCGCCTTCCCCGAGGCCGTTTTGCACGAGGCGGACGGCATCGGCACGGCCTGCGAGATCCTGGGCCGGAACCCCGCCATCGACCTGACGCTGCTCGATCTCTCGATGCAGGGCGTGACCGGGTTCGAGGGACTCACCGCGATCCGCACGCGCTTTCCCCGCGTGCCGATCCTGATCGTCTCCGGCGTCACCGATCCGCGCATCATGCACGAGGCCGTTCGGCACGGTGCGGCCGGCTTCGTGCCCAAGGCCGTCGACAAGGCGACGCTGACCCGGGCGATCTCCGAGGTCCTCGGCGGCGCCCTGTTCATGCCGCCCGATCTCGCCGCCGCGCCGGCCCCGGTGCGGGGCGGCGACAAGGCGCCGATCGCCGAGCGGGTCGCCCGCCTGACCCCGCAGCAGATGCGGGTGCTCGGCATGATCCGCCAAGGCAAGCTCAACAAGCAGATCGCCTACGAGCTGCAGGTCGGCGACTCGACGGTGAAGGCCCACGTCTCCGAGATCCTGCGCAAGCTCGAAGTCATCAGCCGCACCCAGATCGTGATCGAGACGGCCTATGTCGATTTCGATCAGGCGGGCGGGGGGTTCTGAGCGGGATTGCCTTCAGGCGAACCGTTTCGCCGCGACGACGCACAGCACCACCCCGGCGGCGACCGCGACCATCGCCCCCTCGACCGGCTCGCCCAGCAGAAGGCCGGCGAGCGCGAGCCCGAAGAAGGGCTGGAGCAGTTGCAGTTGGCCGACCCCGGCGATGCCGCCGAGCGCCAGCCCGCGATACCAGAACACGAAGCCGACCAGCATGCTGAAGACCGAGACGTAGCCGAGCCCGGCCCAGGCCGGCAGGCCGATCCCGGCCCAAGAATCCGGCAGGGTGGCGAGCGCCAGAACGGCCATGGCGGGCGCGGCCAGAACGAGCGCCCAGGAGATGACCTGCCAGCCGCCGAGCCGGCGCGACAGGCGCGCGCCCTCGGCGTAGCCGAGACCGCATAGCAGGATCGCCCCCAGCATCAGCCCGTCGCCCGTCAGGTCGGCGCCGTCGCTGCGCGCCAGGGCGAAGCCCGCCACCAGCACACTGCCCACGCCCGAGAACAGCCAGAAGGCGGGCTTTGGCCTGTCATGGGGCCCCAGCAAACCGAACAGGGCGGTGGCGAGCGGCAGCAGGCCGATGAAGACGATGGAGCGGGCTGAGGTGATGTGCCGGAGCGCCAGCGCCGTGAGCAGGGGAAAGCCGACCACCACGCCGAGAGCCACCACGGCGAGCGGCCCGAGATCGCCCCGCGCCGGCCGCGTCTGCCGCAGCAGAGCCAGGAGCGCGCCTCCGAGCCCGGCGGCGATCACCGCGCGTGAGGCGGTGAGGAAGAGCGGCGTGAAACCGCCGACCGCCACCCGCGTCGCCGGCAGCGAGCCGCTGAAGATAAGCACGCCGAGGAGGCCGTGGCCCCACCCATGCCAGGTCTTTCCGGTCGGATTGTTCGTGTGATGTTCGGGCATCGTTCGTCTCGAAGGGCAATGCGAGGTTAGAACTCGAACCCTGGCGGCGCCAGAAACAGTACCCTACAGTTCAAACCGAACTGTATGGCCCTTTGCGTCCATATGCTTGAGCGACCGCGACATGACGGATGAGATCGTGGGCCGTACGGCGGCCGTGATGACGGCGATCCGTACCAAGCTTGCCGTCCGGGCACTGAGCCCGGGCGAGAAGCTGCCCTCGATCCGCCGCTTCGCCACGACCATGGGCGTCTCGCCCTCAACCGTGGTCGAAGCCTACGACCGGCTCGCGGCGGAGGGGCTGATCCGGGCGCGGCCGGGCGCGGGCTTCTTCGTCTCGGGGGCGGTCTCGCCGCTGGCGCTCACCGAGGCGGAGCCGCAGCGTGAGCGGGCGATCGATCCGCTCTGGGTCTCGCGCCAATCGCTCGATGCCGGTCCGGAGATGCTCAAGCCGGGCTGCGGCTGGCTTCCGGCCGACTGGATGCCGAACGCGGCGATCCGCCGGGCCGTGCGCGGCCTCGCGCAGGCCGGGGACGCGGTGCTGACCGATTACGGCGTCACCCGCGGCGCGCTGTCTCTGCGCCGTCACCTCGTGCGCCGGATGGCGGGGGAGGGGATCGAACTCGGCGCGGATCAGCTGCTGCTCACTGCCTCGGGGACGCAGGCCATCGACCTGATCGGCCGCTTCCTCCTGCGGCCCGGCGACACGGTGATCGTGGACGATCCCTGCTACTTCAACTTCCAGGCCTTGCTGCGCGTCCACGCGGTCCGGATCATCGGGGTGCCCTACACGCCGACGGGGCCCGATCTCGCAGCCTTCGCCGCGGCGCTCGCCGAGCATCGCCCGCGCCTCTACGTCACCAATTCAGCGCTCCACAATCCGACCGGCGCGACGCTCTCGCCGCAGAATGCCCACCGGCTCCTGACGCTCGCGGCGGCGCACGACCTCACCATCGTCGAGGACGACATCTTCGCCGACCTGGAGCCCGAACCCTCACCCCGGCTCGCCGCCCTCGACGGCCTGAACCGCGTGATCCGCATCGGCAGCTTCTCGAAGACGCTCTCGGCCTCGATCCGCTGCGGCTTCATCGCCGCGCGCCCCGACTGGATCGAGGCCCTGGTCGATCTCCAGGTGGCGACGAGCTTCGGCGGCCCGAGCCCGGTTGCCGCCGAGCTGATCGCCGGCGCGCTCGCCGACGGCAGCTACCGCAAGCATCTGGAAGCCTTGCGCCGCCGCCTGTCGCGGGCGCGCCGGGAGGCCACCGCCCGGCTCGGTTCGCTCGGCATCACGCCCTGGATCGTGCCGCGCGGCGGCTTCACCCTGTGGTGCCGCCTGCCGGACGGGCAGGACGCGGCGGCTCTCGCCCGCGCCGGCTTGGCGGAGGGTCTGGTGCTGGCCCCCGGCAACGTCTTCAGCGTCTCGCAGACGGCCGGCAGCTTCATGCGCTTTAACGTGGCGCAGATGACCGATCCGCGGGTCTATGACGGGCTGGCGCGGGCGATGGAGGCAGCGAAGATCCTACCCGCATCCTCACCCTGATCTGCCGCAAAGCGGCCTCGGACGGTCTTCCAGTACCCCGCGCGATCCCTGGAAGCCCGTTCGAGACCTGCGTTTGGCTCCGGCACCTCAGGGTGAGGGCGCTGGCTGGGATGACCTACGGCGACAGCTTGTCGATCAAGCTCTGGATCTTGCCCGGCAGCGGCGTGCCGTCCTGGTGGCTGTAGAGGTCGCGCAATTGCCGGCCGATCTCGGAGAGGCTCATCGAACCTTTGACGATGAGCCGGTCGGCCTGCCGGCCGAGGCTCTCCTTCTCTTCGCTCGTGATCTCCTTGGCGGTGAGCACCACCACGGGGATGCTGTCGCCGTCCGGGCGGCCGCGCAGCGCCCGCAGGAAGGCGAAGCCGTCCATCACCGGCATCATCAGGTCGAGCAGGATCAGGCTCGGGCGGACTTGATCCAGGCTCTCCAGGGCAGCGGCGCCGTTCTCGGCCTCGCGCACCTGCCAGCCATCGCGCTGGAGCGTGCGGCGCACCCGCTCGCGGGCATCGGCGTCGTCATCGACCACGAGCACGCTGCCCTCGCGATCGACGGGGCGGTAGCGCTCCATCGCATCCTTGAGCGCACCCCAATCGATCGGTTTGACCATGTAGTCGGTGGCGCCGAGCACGTGGGCGAGGCTGAACTCGTTGACCACGCTGGTGATGATGACCGGCGTCTCGGCGATCTCGGGATCGGTGCGGATCGCGTGCAGCACCGCCCAGCCGTCCATGCGCGGCATCTCGATGTCGAGCAGGATTGCCCGCGGCTTCAGCGCCCGGGCCAAGGTCAGCCCGGCCCGCCCGTCATTGGCGGTGCGCACGCGGAACCCCTCGCGTTCGAGGAAGCGCTGGAGCAGGTCGCGGGCGGCCGGGTCGTCGTCGACGAGCAGAACCACGTCGTGCAGATGCGCCTCACCCTCGGTGATCTCCTGAACGCGGGCGGCGACGCTTTCCGCCTCGACCTCTTCCTCGTGGGCGGCGAGTTCAGCAGGCAGGCGGATCGTGAAGGTCGCGCCCGCGCCGAAGGTGCTCTCGACGCCGATCGTGCCGCCCATCCGCTCGACGAAGGCGCGGGTGATGGCGAGCCCGAGGCCGGTTCCGCCGAACTGGCGCGTGGTCGATTCATCCGCCTGGGAGAAGCGCTCGAACAACCGGCCGATCTGCTCTTGCGTCAGGCCGATGCCGGTATCCGAGACGGAAAAGCTCAGCCAGTCGGCCCCACCCTCCCGCAGGCGCCGCACACCGAGGATAATCTCACCATCCTCCGAGAACTTCGCCGCGTTGCCGATCAGGTTGATCAGCGACTGGCGCAGCTTCAACTGGTCCTGATGCATGGCGCCCAGGTCCCCCTCGAAATCGAGGCGGAAGCGGTTGCGCTTCTTCGTGATCAGGCTCTGCGTGGCAGCCGTGACATCCTCGATCAGGGACACGACATCGAAGGTCTCCGCGGCCAGGGTCAGGCGACCGGCCTCGATCTTGGAGATGTCGAGCACGTCGTTGATGAGGCCGAGCAGGTGGCGGGCGGACGACTCGATCTTGCGCAGGTCCGGCAGCAGCTCGGCCTGGCCCAGATCCTCCAGCTCCTCGCCGAGCATCTCGGAATAGCCGATCACCGCCGAGAGCGGCGTGCGCAGCTCGTGGCTCATATTGGCCAGGAACTGGCTCTTGGCGAGGTTGGCAGCCTCCGCCGCGGCACGGGCGTGCTCGATCGCGGCCTCGGCCTCCTTCCGGGCGGTGATGTCGATGTTGAGCCCGACCCATTCACGGATGGAGCCGTCCTCGGCGAGCACCGGCACGCCGCGCACCTCCATGTCGCGCCAGACCTCGTCGTGGCGGCGCAGGCGGTACTCGACCTCGAACACGGTCACCCGTTCGACGCATTCGGCCCAGACTTCGGCGACACGCGCCCGGTCGTCGGGATGGATCGCGTCGATCCAGCCCCAGCCCTGATAGGCCTCGTCGCTCTGGCCGGTATAGGCGGCCCAGCTCGGCTGGGGCGGCATCAGCTCGCCTTGCGCGGTCGTGCTCCAGATGACGGCGGCGGAGGCATCCACCAGCGCGCGGAAGCGCTGCTCGGAATGGCCCAGCGCGTCCTGCGCGAGACGCGTCTCGGTGACGTCGGTGTTGGTGCCGTACCAGCGCAGGACGGTGCCCTCCGCATTGCGGACCGGCTCGGCCATCGACAGGAACCAGCGGTAGCGGCCGTCCTTGCCGCGCAGGGGGAAGGTGTCCTGCCACGACTCGCCCGCCGCGATGCAGCTGGCGAAGCGCTCCGCGGCGCGTTCGAGATGGTCCGGGTGGTGCAGCTTGCGCCAGCCATGGTCGGCCATCTCGGCGGGCGTCGTGCCGGTGTAGTCGTACCAGCGGCGATTGTACCAGACGAGGGTGCCGTCGGCCTCGGCGATCCAAGCGAGTTGCGGCAAAGCGTCGGCGAGATTGCGGAAATCGGCCATGGTCGGCCCGGTTTCCGGCACCTTCCCGTCCTGTACGGTCACGGTGATGTCTCCCGTCAGCTTCGTCGGCATCATGGCTTCGTCGGCGTCGCAGCCGCGTCGTCACGGTTTGCGTCCGCCCGGTGTGGCCGGCTTTCGCGCGGATGCGAAATCAAAAGTCAGCGGCGCAGGCGGTTGCCGAGGACGAAGCCGAACAACCCCATCAGCACGATCCCCGCTGCCCCCTGCAACCCGACCAGCAGGTTGGTGACGCGGCCCAGCGGCTTCACCCCGATCTCGGGTGGGTTGGCGGTCATCATGTTGAGCGCGCTGTAGCTGACGAGATCGAGCGGGTTGTAGGTCGGCGCGTTCTCGCCCTCGTGGAAGAGCCCGCCCGTCGCCCCATAGGCCCCGGCGAACAGGAAGATCCCGACGAGGAAGGCACGGGCGATCCGCGACAGGCTCTCGCCGTAGTCGCACAGCCACTCGACGAAGCGGTCGGCGATCCAGCGGTAACCAGAGCTCAGCGTTCCCCGCACATCGCGGGCGAAAAAGGCCTCGCGGGCCCGCACGCCGGCATGGCGGCGGCCCATGCGGCGCCCGCGCTTGTAGGCCCAGCTCGCGCCCTCGGGGCTGCCGATGCTCTGAAGGTTGCGCTCGAGCGCGAGATAGCTCGCCTGGGCCGCCTCGTACTCGCCCGCCGCCTCCTCGCCGACCATCCCGCCGATCTGCTCGACGGAGAGCCGCACGCCTTCCAGCCATGCGCCGGCAAAGCGCGCGCGGTGCAGCTTGCACGTCGTGAGGTCGAGCCGCACGAGGCTGGTGCGGGAGAAGTCGGCCCCCGACAGGTCCGCCCCGTCGAGGTGGGCCCCGGAGAAGTTGGCGCCGCGCAGCCGCGAGCCGACGAGCCGCGCCTTCTTCAGGCTCGCCCCCTCGAAATCCGCGCCGGTCAGGTTGCAGTCGGAGAGGTTGGCCTCGTCGAGCCGGGCCTTTCGGAACACGGAATCGTCGGCATCCGCCCCGGTGAAGTCGGTGCCCCACAGGTCGGCTCCCTCGAAGCGGGCGCCATCGAGCAAAGCCTTGTCGAGCCGGGCAAAGCGCATGGTGGCGCCGGAGAAGTCGGCATCCTCCAGCATCGCCTCGCGGAAGGAGGCTTGCCCGCCGGCAATCCCGGTAAAGCGCGCGCCGCTGAGGTCGGCGCCGGCAAAGTCCGCTTCCTCTAGGCAGGCATTCGCGAAGCCGGCCGAGCGCGCGAGGGCTCCGGCGAGCGAGGCGCGACGCAGGTTGGCGTCGGAAAAGTCGGTCATCTCCAGCCGGGCGTCGGCGAGGTCGGCGCCGGCGAGGTCGAGCCCGCCCACGCCCTCCATCCACCAGCGCGGCGGCGCCGTCGGATCGATGTGACCGTTCAGCGCGGCGCGCGACAGGGTGAGCCCGGCCAAGTCGTCGCGCCCGGCGATCGAGAACGGCACCTCGTCGTCCGAGAGACGCGCGAGCAGCGCTGCGACGCGCGGATCATCGCCCTCCGCATCGCCCTGTCGCACCGCAAACGCCTCGCATGATCCCGCCGCCAAGCCCCATAGCCGGCCCGGCCCGAGCGACACAAGGCGAGGGGCCGTGGGAGGGACGCGGTTTTGCAAATGATCCTATGCTACCGCAACGGCTTTCCGTGCGTTGTGTGGCCACAGCGCGTGCGGCGCGAGAAGGGGTTCAGGCGTGTCGGGCAAAATCCTGCTGGTGGAAGACCACGAGGAGATCTGGGATTTCCTGTCCCGCCGGCTCAAGCGCCGCGGCTACGAGGTCGTGCTCGCCCATGACGGCGAGGCGGGCGTGCAGCAGGCCCGCGCCGCCCAGCCCGACGTGATCCTGCTGGACATGAACCTGCCGATCCTCGACGGGTGGTCGACCGCCCGCGCCCTGAAGGCCGCGACCGATACCCGCGCCATCCCGATCATCGCGCTGACCGCCCACGCCATGTCGGGCGACCGCGACAAGGCGATCCAGGCCGGCTGCGACGACTATCACCCCAAACCGATCGATTTCCCCAAACTGCTCACCCAGATCGGCACGGCGATCGGGGCGGGGGATTGAGGCGCCTGGCCCGCCCCCACCGCTCCTGACATTCCCTCACCCGAACGGGCCCCGTTGCCCATGAGGACGCCATGACCACCGATCCGGTCACCACGCGGCTCCTGCGGCAGGCGCTGCCGGTGGTGACGACGCTCGCCTCGATGCTGCTGGTCGTGACGCTCGCCGGCGCGCTGTATTTCGGCCGCGACATCCTCGTGCCGGTGGCGCTCGCCATCCTGCTGAGCTTCGTCCTCGTGCCCGCCGTGCGGGCCCTGCGGCGCGTCCGGGTGCCGCGGGTGGCGGCGGTGCTGCTGGTGGTGGTGCTCGCGTTCGGCCTGCTCGGCGCCATCGGCAGCCTGATCGCCCGCGAGGCGGCACAGCTCGCGACCGATCTGCCGCGCTACTCGCTGACCCTGCGCGACAAGATCACGGCCCTGCGCGCCGCCACCGCCGAGCGCGGAAGCCTGTCGGACACCTTCTCCGGCTTCTTCGACATGGCCGAAGAGATCGGCAAGGAGTTGCAGCCGCCCGCCGCCAAGACCAAGTCCGAGACCAACGCGCCGCTCGGCACGGCGGAGCGGCCGATGCAGGTCGAGATCCACGCGCCCCGCACCGGACTGCTGACGACGCTCGGCAGCGTGGCGGGCGGGGTGCTGCACCCGCTGGCGACGCTCGGCCTGATCCTGCTGTTCACGATCTTCATCCTGCTCCAGCGCGAGGATCTGCGAAACCGCGCGATCCGGCTCGCGGGGTCGAGCGACCTGCGCCGCACCACCGCGGCGATCGACGACGCCACGAGCCGGCTCAGCCGGTTCTTCGTGGCGCAGCTCATCCTCAACGTCGCCTTCGGCCTCGTGATCGGCGTGGGCCTGTGGTTCATCGGCGTGCCGAGCCCGATCCTGTTCGGCGTCATCGCCGGCATTTCGCGCTTCGTGCCCTATGTCGGCGCGGTGCTCTCGGCGGCGCTGCCGCTCGCCATCGCCGTGGCCGTCGATCCCGGCTGGTCGATGGCAATCCAAGTCGCGATCCTGTTCGTCGTGATCGAGCCGATCGCCGGCCACGTGGTCGAGCCGCTGCTCTACGGGCACTCGACCGGTATCTCGCCGATTGCGGTGATCCTCGCGGCGACGATCTGGACCTTCCTGTGGGGGCCGATCGGCCTCCTGCTCGCCACCCCGCTGACGGTCTGCCTCGTGGTGCTCGGCCGCCATGTCGAGCGGCTGTGGTTCCTCGACGTGATCCTCGGCGACCGCCCGGCGCTCGGGCCTCAGGAGATCTTCTACCAGCGCATGCTGGCGGGCGATCCGGCCGAGGCCGTCGATCAGGGGCGGCTGTTCCTGAAGGAGCGGGCGCTCGTCACCTACTACGACGAGGTCGTGCTTCCGGGCCTGCGCATGGCCCAGGAGGATGCGGCGCGCGGCATGCTCGACCGGGAGCGGCAGGGCGAGGTCGGCGCCGGCTTCCGCACGGTGGTCGAGGCGCTGGGGCTGGCGCGCAAGCGCGGCATGCCGCGGCGCTCCCGCAAGCCCATCGGTGCCGAGGCCGAGGCCGCCTTCGCCGCGGTGGGGCCGGACCGCCACACCGCCGGCATCGTGCTCGGCCCGGACGATCTCGCGTCGGCCTGGCGTGGCGAGGCGCCGGTCCTGTGCGTGCCGAGCGGGGGCGCCTTCGACGAAGCCGCGACGCTGATGCTCGCTCAGACGCTGTCCCGCCACGGGCTCGGAGCGCGGGTGGCGCCGGGCGACGCGTTGCGGAACGGTCTGCCCGAGGGCGAGCGCCCGGCGATGATCTGCTTCTCCTATCTCGACCCGATCAGCCTGTCGCAGATCCGCCTGACCATCCGTCGCGCCCGCAAGGCCGCGCCGGGGGTGACGATCCTCGTCGGCTTCTGGCGCGAGCGCGACCCGGCCTCCCTCGGCCGCCTGCGCCGGGCGATCTCCGCCGACCTGCTCGTGACCTCGCTGAGCGACGCCCTCGACGCCGCATTGGCGCGGGCGCGGGCCGGGACAGCCGCCCCGGCCTCGCCCCGGCTTCGGCAGGCGGCGGAGTAGGGCTAAGCCGGGCGAACCCCGTCAGGACAGAGCCACCAGGGCGACGCCCGCGATCATCAGCGCTCCGCCGAGAAGGCGTGTGATGCTCGCGGGATGGACGGCGAAGCCTTCGAGCCCGAAATGGTCGAGCATGATCGAGGTGACGACGCCCGCGGTCACGAGAAGGCCGAGGAAGGCCGCCGCGCCGATCCGCTGCGCGACGAAGAGCTGGGCCAGGATGACGCCGGCGCCGAGCGCACCACCGAACCAGGCCCAGATCGGCGTCTGGCCGGCTTGCTGAAGGCTCGGCAGGTGCAGCCGCCCGGTCGCGAGGCCGATGCCGAGCATGGTGACGGTGCCGACCAGCATCGAGACGAGCCCGGCTGCGAAGGGCTGCTCGCCGAAGGATTTGGCGAGCTGCGTGCTTTGGCCGGGTTGCACGGCCGTGGCGATGCCGGCGAGCAGGGCAATGCCGTAGAGGAGGATCATCGTTTCGGGTTCCTGCGGCGCGCCGCGATGAGGGGTCCGGATCCCGCGCGATCCCTGGACGATTCTTCGAAGCCTCCGTTGAAGGCTGCCTGCTGACGGGGGTGCGCGGGAAACCGGGGCCCGCCCGCGCCGTTCCGTGGCGCGAGACCATCAGCCGCGGTTCATCAAGCGCAGCCTATGGAGGCACACGCGCCGCGCGGAGCCCGCATTCCGGCGCCTCCCATCGGCTTTCCCGGAGCCTGTCCGTGCCGCCCGTTTCCCCCACGCCGTCGCGCCTCGACACCCTCATCGCCATCCCCGTGCGCAACGAGGCCGAGCGGATCGCCCGCTGCCTGACGGCGATCGACCGGCAGACCGGCCTCGCGCCGGGGCGGCTCGGGCTGGTGCTGTTCCTCAACAACTGCACCGACGACACGGCGGAGATCGTCGCCCGTCTCGTGCCGGCGCTCTCGATTCCCGTCCGGGTGATCGAGCGCGTTCATGCCGGGGCGCATGCGGGCTGGGCGCGCCGCGCGGCGATGGACGCGGCGGTCGCGTGGCTCGAAGCGGAGGGGACGGCTTCCGCGACGGCGACGCTCCTGACCACCGATGCCGACAGCATCGTGCCGCCGGATTGGGTCGCGGCCAACCTCGCCGCCTTGGAGGCGGGCGCCGACGCGGTCGCCGGCCGGGTCGAGTTGATCCCGGAGGAGGCGGCCCTGCTGCCGCCCTCGCTGCCCGCCCGCGGCCGACTGGAGGACACCTACGACGCGCTCATCACCGAGATGGAGGCGCGCATCGATCCCGATCCGCACGATCCCTGGCCCTGCCACCGCACCACCATTGGCGCTTCGCTCGCCGTGCGGCTTCCCGCCTACCGCGACGTCGGCGGCATGCCGGAGATTCCGCTCGGCGAGGACGGCGCCTTTGTCGGCGCGCTGCTCCAGCGGGGCTTTCGCGTGCGCCATGACCGGGCGGTGCTGGTGCTGATCTCGGCCCGGCTCACCGGCCGCGCGGCCGGCGGCGTCGCCGACACGATCCGCTCCCGCTGCGAGGAGCCCGACGCCCTGTGCGATGCCCGCATGGAGGCGGTCCCCCGCGCGCTCCACCGCTACGTCTGGCGGGCACGGCTGCGCCGCCTCTACGACGAGGGCCGGCTCACCCGCGATCTCGCCTGGGCGCGCCGGCTCGGCATCACCGAGGCGGAAGCCCGCCGCATCGCCGCCCTGCCGCGGGTCGGCGAGATCGTCGCGGCGGTCGATCGCGCCAGCCCGCGCCTCGCCTACCGCCCGCTGATGCCGCGACAGCTCCCCGGCCAGATCCGGCTCGCCCGCCTCATGCTGCCGCTGCTGCGCGCGGGTCTCCGCCTGCGCCGGGCAACGCCGTCCGCACGCCCGGTCGCCCCAACGGCCACCGCCGACGCGTAAAGTCCGGGATCCCAAAGGGGTCACCCCTTTGGCGGGGCGCCGGGGCAGCGCCCCGGCTCACCCACCACCAGGGCTCCGCCCTGGACCCGCGAAAGGGCTTGCCCTTTCGAAACCCCTGAACTTGCTCAGGGAGCCTCGTCGCGCGTCGGGCCGAAGATCGGCTCGAAGGCGGCGCGCAGCGCCATGTCCACCTCGGGCAGGCTGACGATGCGGCCGAGATCGGCCAGGCTCGTGACCCCGTGCTCGCGCACGCCGCAGGGCACGATGCCGGAGAAGTGGGCGAGGTCCGGCTCGACGTTGAGGCTGATCCCGTGCAGGCTCACCCAGCGCCGCACGCGGATGCCGATCGCCGCGATCTTGTCCTCGACGGTCGGCCCCTTGTCCGGCCGGCGCACCCAGACCCCGACCCGGTCCTCGCGGCGCTCGGCCCGGATGTTGTAGGCGTCGAGCGTCGCGATCAGCCACGCCTCCAGGCTCGCCACATAGGCTCGCAGGTCGGGCCGGCGCCGGTTGAGGTCCAGCATCACGTAGGCGATGCGCTGGCCCGGCCCGTGATAGGTGTATTGTCCGCCCCGGCCCGTGCGGTGGACGGGGAAGCGCTCCGGCTCGACGAGGTCGGCGGTCTTGGCCGAAGTGCCCGCCGTATAGAGCGGCGGATGCTCCAAGAGCCAGACGAGTTCATCCGCCTCGCCGCGGGCGATGGCCGTGGCGCGGGCCTCCATCTCGGCCTCCGCCTCTTGGTAATCGACGAGGCTGTCGGTCACGCGCCAGACCACCGGCGGCGCGCCCGCCCGCGGCAGGAATGTCGCGGGTGCGATTGAAAGCCGGGAAGCGGGTGCCGTGAAGGAATTGTTTACCAAGACTTCACCATCGCGTGCGGAAGGTTTTCCGGGTTTTTAACAAACGGAGCATCCGCGCGTGGCGGTCCTGGACGAATTGCAGGTCGATCTCAAGGTCGTGCTGGGGCGCAGCCACATGCCGTTGCACATGCTGCTGCGCATGGGCCGCGGCGCGGTGATCGAGCTGGAGGCCACCGAGACCGACATGGTCGAGATCCTCGCCAACGATCACCCGATCGCCCGCGGGCAGATCGTGGTGACCGGCAACCGCATCTCCGTGGAGGTGACCGAGCTGATCCGCAAGGCCGAGGTGGTGCGCACTCCCGGCGTGACCATCGGCGAGGGCGCCGTGCCGATCCTCGACGACGTGGGCACGATGCCCTGAGCGGTTTTCGAGGCGGCAAAACGCGAAGAAACGAATCCGGCGCTTGTGCACGTCCCGGGCATCTGTTATCCGCTGCGCCGCCCACACAAGACACCGGCCGCCACAAGCGGCACGGCGGCAAGGGCGGCCATGGCGGAATTGGTAGACGCGCTAGCTTGAGGTGCTAGTCCCGCGAGGGGTGGAGGTTCGAGTCCTCTTGGCCGCACCAAACTCTTTCCTGAGTGATCGGAAGGAGTTGGGGCGAAAATCAAAAAGCGAAAATGACCGCGCTCACACAGCGGTCTCACACACGACTTCCCGACGCGGCGCGTTGATGGAAGCATCCCCCGGCGCGGGTCTGTCCGTCCTGGGCGGCGATGTTTCGTGATCGCTCGACTGGCTCGAGGCGCATGGCATCGGCCCGCCATCGATGCTGGGCAAACTTCCTCACGTCCGAAGCGATCATCCCGGCCGATCGGCCGACCATCGCCGTGAGCGGCAGGGTCCGGACGCAGCCGGCTTCGGGAACGCCTTCCTACGCGCGAGCGAACGCTGCTTCACCCGAGACAGGGCTGACGGCGTGACGCTCAGACGACGGCTGGCTGCGGGAAGCGCGGCCGATACCGGCGGCAGAGAACGAACGGGCAGTAGAACTGGAAGATCGTCGACATCCGGTTGTGTGCGAGGAAAAGGTAGCCGGTCGCGCTGTTGAGGATGAAGGCGATCAGGAGGGCCGAGAGCAGGAAGGCGGTGCGCCGCTCAAGGCTCGGATGCGCGAAGATGCAGGACGAGGCCAAGAGCAGGACGAGATAGAACGCGCCGCCGACGAGGCCCAAGCCGACCAGAGTGTCGAGGAAGGTGTTGTGGAAGTCGGGTGTGAAGAAGAACATCTCTCGCTCCCACACATTCCATGCCTTCGAGAATGGGTCGGTGTTGAAAAAACTCAAATAGCCGTAGCCGAACACCGGTCGATCGCGAAAAACTTCGAGGGCGTAGGGCCAGAAGTTGCTGCGCCCGGTGAAGTCGGGGCTGCGGCCGAGCGCGACGGCGATGTCGCCGACCCCGATGAAGGGCAGGAAGAGCGAGAGCAAGATTGCGAACCCGGTCACTGTCGCGAAAATGGCCCGGCCGCAGCCGGGCAGCATCCGGGCGGCCAGGAGCGTCAGGCCCGCCACCGCGATGCCGCTCACGGAAGACATCGAGTTGGCCAGGATCAACCCGAGCGCGAGGATGCCGAGTGCCGGCCCGCGCAGGCCCCGCGGGCTCGCACTGGGCAGGAACAGCAGGATCAGCATCGCGCTCGCGGCGGACATGCCGTGCAGGGTCTTGCTGCCATAGGCGCCGAACAGCTCGCCCGACATCAGCAGGCCCGGCCGGGTGATGTCGGTGCGCACCGCATCGGGCATCACCACCACCATCACCAGGGAGGACGCCACCAGGAAGACGTTGGTCCAGGCGTACAGGCTCAGGAACACGGCCGGATGGACGATGCAGGCCAGCGCCGCGGCGATGGCGATGTTCAGGACGAGCATCCCCGCGGGAACCAGCGACGCCCAGCTATCGGTCGCCCAGCAGGTGGAGAGCAGGATGTAGCCGGCGAACGGAAGGACGGCGACCAGGCAGAGGTCGATCCCGTTGCGCAGCATGTCCCGCAGCACCACGCCGAGGGACAGGACGTAGAGGCAGAGCCAGAGCCCGACATAGAGCAGGTTGTTCCGGTTCGACGGCATCAGCGTCTTGGTGTTGCCGACCTCGTTGTTGCTGCCGAGGAAGAGCACGTAGAAGGCGTTCGCGCACATCAGCACCGCGAAGACGACGAAGGCCGCGCGCCACCGCGCGCCGGACGACCCGATCGACAGCGGCGCGGCCCGGACGGCTTGTGGCGGAAGGCTCGTTTCGGTCAGGCTGGTTGCGGTCATGGCGCGAGGCTCGGGAAAGGCGTTTAGGGCCCCTGCGTCCGCCGATGGCGGAGGGTCTCCGGCCGCAGGGGTGCAGGAGGTGTCAGGCGATCACCGCTTCGCCCGACCCAACCGGGTACCGCGGCAGGGACGCCGCCTCGCCGCGCAGGACGCCGAGGGCGATCGCCGCCAGGATGCCGAGCGCTAGGCCGATCAGCGTTCCGAGCACGAGGACGATGGCCTTGCTCAGGTTCGTCGGCAGTTCGGGCGGGATCGCCGCGCCGATCACGCGGATGTTGTTCACATCGACCTGCGTCTGCTCGATGAGTTCGCGGGAGCGCACGAGATACTGGCCGAACAGCTTGCGCTGGGCCTCGGCCTCCGCCTCCCGTGCGCGCAGCTCGGCGAGCGCGCGGTCGTCGGCGAGCGAGGCCGTCGACATCGTCTCCACCGTCCTGCGCAGCTCCTCCTCGGTCTGCTTGGCCCGGCGATAATCGTTCCGTGCCGCGTCGCCGATCCGCTGCAGCTCCTGGCCGAGCTGATCCTGAAGGGCATCGATCTCGCGGCCGATCGAGTTCAGCTCGGGGTGGCGCGGTCCCAGCACGTTGGCGAGGTTGGCCCGGCGGCGGCGGGCCTCGGTGATCTGGTAGCGCAACTGGATCATGGCCTGGGACTGGACGGCCTCCGACAGGCCGTCGAGCCCGCCGCGCAGAGCGTTCACCTGCTCCATCCGGACGAGGGCCTCGGTGGACCGGGCCCGGGCGGCGGCGAGCTGCGTGTTGAGGTCGCGCAGGCGCCGGTCTCTGGTGAGGGAGCCGTCGGCGCTGACGAGGTCGTGCTCGCTCCTGAAGGTCGCGACCCGGTTCTCCGCGGCGCGCACGGCGGCGCGCAATTCGGCCAGGCGATCGTCGAGGGAGGCGCCGGAGCGGCGCGCGAGCTCGGACCGGGTCCGGTTCGCCTGCTCGGTGTAGAGCGTCACGAGTTCGTTCGCGATCCGGGCCGACTTGTCGGGATCACGGGTCGCGACATGCACCTCGACGACGAAGCTGCGCTCGGCCCGGCGGACGGCGATCTTGCGCTCCAGGGTCTGGAGCGCCGCGCGGCGCGGATCGGGCGAGCGGGGCGGCGACAGGCCGACGCGGTCGAGGATCGCGGCCTTCGCCCGGCGCAGAAGGCCGGGCGGCTCGCCGGCGAATTCGGGATCCTCGTCGAGCCGGTCGCGGGTGATCAGGGCGTTGAGCACCGTGCTCGACCGCAGGACGCGCATCTCGTTCTCGACCGATGCGATCTGCGCGTCGGCGTTGTCGATGCTCGGCGTCACCTCCCGTTCGACCACGCGCAAGGCGCGCGGATCGATGATGACCTGGGCGGTGGCGACGTAGTTCGGTTCCGTCCGCGCGACGACGACCACGCCGCCCAGCGTGCCGAGGATCATCGAGAGGGCGATGAGCCGACGGCGGCGCTTGAGCATCGCCAGGAGTTGCGCCGGCGCGATGGAAGGGGACTGCCCGGCGGACGCGGTAGGCCGATCGTAGGAAGAGAGCGGAATGGCTCCGCGCGTGGCTGTGTAGGTCGTCATGTCGTCAAGCCGGCATCGGCCCCCCAAGCGGCATCAGCGTACCACCGGCTGTGCGACTCGATCGCGACATCCAGCGGTTACCGCCCTCGTCATGCAATGCAGCCGCCGGTTTCATTGCCCCATCCGGGGACAACCGGCGACGATCCGGCCTCGGTCCCAGGGGAGGGGCCCCGAAAGGGCAGGAAGCCGTCCACCGTACCCGCCGGCGCCCATCCCGAACCGGGACTGCGAACCGTATTGTGCCATTGAGGGCGTGCGGCCGTGGGTCGTGTTCCCCGGCAGCCGATTCTCGATGCGAGGGTGGCTCCGCCGCGCTCGGTGTTGGGAGGACGGACGTCATGGCGCGATATCGAACCGACGGAGGTCGCGCTTGAGCGGCCGCCACCGGAATCGCCCGGCTACGACCGGAGACGTGCCCACCCGCACCATGCCGCCGCGAGCGGCTCTTTTCCGCACGGCCGACGGATCGGCGCATTGATCCCATCCGGCGGCAGATAAAGACGCACATTCATTGCCGAAAAATCCCGGGCAATTTTGCCTAAATGACTGATCGGCAAGCGTTTTCGGCAGTGAAATGTTGCAGATCCGGCACATCGGCCTACGATCATGAGAGAAATATAATCCGATCGGCAGATAACAGATCCCGATGGATTGTCGGCGTCGCAGGTTCCCCGCATGGTCGGGCCGTGACCGAAAGCAGAGTCAGAGCAAAGCAGCGTTGAAGCCCGCAGGCGCTCCTGGAACGGAGCCCATCTCTCTGTATTTCGTCGCCAAATGATCGCTCGGCGCAGAACTGACGAAAAAGCGCCCGCTCAGGATGGGAGGGATGAACTATGGCTTTGCCAATCACTTTCAATAATACGACGTATGCTCCCGGCTTTCTCGGAACCGACGACGGTGGCGCATCTGGAAACTTTCAGGTCGATACCGCCTCGACCTATTCTGTCACAGTATCAGGCACCATCAACGCGGTCGGCGATCCCGTCACGCTGACCTATGGAGCCGATGCTCCCGCCGGTTTTGCAGGCACGTCCGTTCAGTTGACCTCGACGCAGTTCGACAATTCGGGCCAGATCCTGTTCGTGAGCAGGGCCATCCCGCCCGGTGAGACGGAGGCCGGCAACTACCGCTACCTCCTCTCGAACACGCAGGTGGTCGGCTCGAACCCGCCTGCCGGCTCCACCCGGACCCGCTTCCTCGCCGACGGCAACAACACGGCCGGCGATTACAACGTCCAGGCCGCGCCCTGCTTCACCACGGGCACGCTCATCCGCACCGCCCGCGGCGAGGTGGCGGTCGAGGATCTGATCGTCGGCGATCTCGCCGTGACGGCCTCCGGCACGCTGCGTCCGATCACCTGGATCGGCAACCGCGCCCTTGATGCCAAGGGCGAGGCGCTGCCCCACAACGAGCAGCCCATCCGGATCCGCGCGGGTGCCTTCGGCCCCGGCCTCCCGGCGCGCGATCTGCGCCTCTCGCACGGCCATCCGGTGCTCGTCGGCGCCGATGCCAACGGCGAGGGCGGCGTGCTGGTGCCCGTGATGTGCCTGATCAACGGCACCTCCGTCTTCCGCGAGCCGGCGACGCAGGTGACCTACTGGCATATCGAGCTGGATGCGCACGACATCCTGCTCGCCGAAGGTCTGGCCGCCGAGAGCTACTACGACATGGGCAGCCGGGTCTGGTTCGCCGGCGAGGACGGCATGCTGACCGATCCGGACTTCGTGCCGGCCGGCGAGCACGGCCGCTGCCGCCCTGTGGCGGTGGACGGCGCCCTCGTGGACGGTGAGCGGCAGCGGCTCGACGGCGTCTTCGCCGCGGAGCTCGATGGGCACAGCGCCTGGGCCGATGCAGCGGTGTGGCACGCCGCGTAACACGGCCCTTCTCGTCACCGACCGCGCGCCTCTGCCGAACCCCGGCAGGGGCGCGTGGCGTTAGGCCTGCCCGTGGCCACCGAGCAGGCCGGATGCGATCCGGGGCGGATGCCCTGGCGCCGCGGTGCCTATATGAAGGCCATCCCTCGTACGGAGATGGCTCATGGACCTCGACGTTTCGCTTCACATCGCCGGCCGCTGGCGCCCCGGTGGCGGCGGCGAGACCCTGGCCGTTCTCAATCCGGCCACGGGCGAGGCGATCGGCCGGGTCGCGGTAGCGACGCGGGCCGATCTCGACGAGGCGCTGGAGGCGGTCGAGCGGGGCTTTGCCGCGTGGCGGCGGGTCTCCGCCTTCGACCGCTCCAAGGTGCTGCGCCGGGCCGCCGCGCTGATGCGCGAGCGCGTGGAGGACATCGCCCGCACCATGACCGTCGAGCAGGGCAAGCCGCTCGCCGAATCACGGGTCGAGACCGGGGTGGCGGCCGACATCATCGAGTGGTTCGCCGAAGAGGGCCGGCGCGCCTACGGCCGGGTCATCCCCGCCCGCGCGGAGGGCGTGTTGCAGATCGTCACCCGCGAGCCGGTCGGGCCGGTGGCGGCCTTCACGCCTTGGAATTTCCCGATCAACCAGGCGGTGCGCAAGCTCTCGGCGGCGCTCTGCACCGGCTGTCCCGTCATACTGAAGGGCCCCGAGGACACGCCGGCCTCCTGCGCCGAACTGGTGCGCGCCTTCCTCGATGCGGGCGTGCCGGGCGACGCGCTCGCCCTGGTCTACGGCGATCCGGCCGAGATTTCCGGCTACCTCATCCCGCACCCGGTGATCCGCAAGATCACCTTCACCGGCTCGACTGCCGTCGGAAAGCAGCTCGCGGCGCTCGCGGGCCAGCACATGAAGCGGGCGACGATGGAACTCGGTGGCCATGCCCCGGCGATCGTGTTCGACGATGCCGACATCGACACCGCCGTGCGGGTGCTGTCCGCCAACAAGTACCGCAACGCCGGACAGGTCTGCGTCGCCCCGACCCGCTTCCTCGTGCAGGAGGGCGTGTACGACCGCTTCATCGACGGCTTCGTGGCCGCCTCGAAGGCGCTCAAGGTCGGCGACGGGCTCGATCCCGAGACGCAGATGGGCCCGCTCGTCCACGGCCGCCGGGTCGAGGCGATGGAGGCCTTCGTGGCCGATGCCGAGGCCAAGGGCGCGCGGCTCCTCACCGGCGGCAGCCGCATCGGCAATCGCGGCCACTTCTTCGAGCCGACCGTCTTCGCCGACGTGCCGCTGGAGGCCCGGATCATGAACGAGGAGCCGTTCGGGCCGATCGCGGCGATCCGGCGCTTTTCCGACGACGCGGAGGCGCTCACCGAGGCCAACCGTTTGCCCTACGGGCTCGCGGCCTACGCCTATACCCGCTCCGGCACCCGGGCGAACCGGTTCGGGGCGGGGATCGAGGCCGGCATGATCTCGATCAACCACCACGGTATCGCGCTGCCCGAAACGCCCTTCGGCGGCGTGAAGGATTCCGGCTACGGCAGCGAGGGCGGCTCCGAGGCGATCGAGGCCTATCTGACGACGAAATTCGTGACGCAAGCCAACGCCTGACCGGCTCGGGGTGGCGCCCTCGCTCGCCACCCCGACCGCCACGTCACCGGTCAAGCGTGTCTCGAAGAACGCCCGGTTACCACCGTCTTTCCTCCCGGCGAGGCAGCGCAGCGGGCGTTCTCAGAGACAGGCGGCCTCCGCCGAGCCGATGCGGCGCCCTTTTCGAGAGAGCGGGACTGCTCTGATCCACAACCTAACTAGAGCAAACGAAACTTTCCTTGGGGTTCGGAGTTTTAACCCTCACGAACTCAAGAAAAGGACAGCTTGATTCAAGCGAGCTGCTCCCAGGGAAGCGCTCGCATGCTGTATCCTCTTTACGAGGCCGGCCATCTTATGCTCGCACCGATGCGCTTGGCGGCGGAAGCCACCAAGCTTGCCTGCGAAAACCCGTTCAATCCCTTCGCCTACGCCCCGCAGAGCCGCACCATGGCTGCGGGCTGCGAGATGTTCGAGCGCGCCACCCGCGTCTACGCCAAGCCGGCCTTCGGGCTCGACGTGCCGGAGAGGGTGGTCTGGGAACGCCCCTTCTGCCGCGTCGTCGCCTTCGGCGAGCCCTCCGCGGAACTCGAGGCCAAGCCGAAGCTGCTGATCGTCGCGCCGATGTCGGGCCACTACGCCACGCTGCTGCGCGGCACGGTCGAGGCGTTCCTCCCCAGCCATCAGGTCTTCATCACCGATTGGTCCGACGCGCGTCAGGTGCCGGCGAGCGCCGGCCGTTTCGGCCTCGACGATTACATCGATACCTGCATCGCCCTGTTCGCGGCGCTTGGGCCGGACCTCCACGTCGCGGCGGTCTGTCAGCCCTCGGTGCCGGTGCTTGCCGCCATCGCCCGCATGGAAGCGGAGGATCACCCGCTCGTGCCGCGCTCGGCCGTGCTGATGGGCGGTCCCGTCGATACCCGCCGCTCGCCGACCGCCGTCAACCTGATGGCCGAGGAGAAAGGCTTCGCGTGGTTCGAGCGGCACTGCATCCACAGGGTGCCGGGCGGATATCCGGGAGCGGGCCGCGCGGTCTATCCGGGCTTCCTTCAGCTCGCCGGCTTCATGGGGATGAACCTCGAGCGCCACCGGGACGCCCACCACGCGATGTTCGACCATCTCGTGCGCGGCGACGGCGACTCGGCCGCCCGCCATCGTGCCTTCTACGACGAGTACCTCGCGGTCATGGACCTGACCGCCGAGTTCTACCTCGAGACGATCGAGCGGGTCTTCATCAGCCACGACCTGCCCCGCGGCACCCTGCGCCATCGCGGCGAACGGGTCGATCTCGGCGCGATCCGCCGCTGCCACCTGATGGCGGTCGAGGGCGAGAAGGACGACATCACCGGCCTCGGTCAGACCAAGGCCGCGCTCGATCTCGCGGTGAACCTGCCCGAGGCGGCCAAGACCTACCACATGCAGCCGGGCGCCGGGCATTACGGCATCTTCAACGGCTCGCGCTTCCGCCAGGATATCGTGCCGTTGGTCTGCAGCTTCATGGAACGCAGCCTGCGGCCCGTTGCGCCGCGCCCGGCCCCGGTCGTGCCGGCACCGGAGCCGAACCCGATTATCCTGCGCCACGGCCCCATCATGCAGCCCCCGCGCGCCACGCCCGCCCGCGCCATCGTGTGGCCCGAGCCTCTGGTCGATCGACCGGGAGCGATCCCGCAGCGGATCGCCCTGTAACCGCCGCTCCCGACCGTTCTCCGCCATCCGCCCATCGAAGCGGCCGCCGATCCCCCGGCGGCCGCTTTGCCGTGGAAGGGACGCTGCGACCCCACCGCGTTTGACCCGTCCCGGCGGTGGAATTATGCATTCAAAAAGCCGTGCGCCCGTACAGGCTGCGGCGCGGGGAGGGAGGTTCCACTTGGGCGCGAGCGCGAAACCGGCCGAGGCAGCGTTCGAGGCACCGGCCTCCAGCGCGCGGGCGAAGGCCCGCAACGCGGCCGGATTGCCGCGCAAGCTTGCGGAGGTGCTGCAGGGCGAGGCCCGCTTCGACGCCTTCACCCGCGGACGCTACGCGACCGACGCCTCGATCTACCAGATCATGCCGGCGGGCGTGGTCTTCCCCAAAAGTGCCGCCGACATCGCCGCGACGCTGAAGGTCGCGGCCGACTACGACGTCCCCGTGATCCTGCGCGGCGGTGGCACCTCGCAGAACGGCCAGCCGATCGGCTCCGGCCTCGTGGTCGATTGCTCGCGCCACTTCAACGGCGTGCTCGCCTACGACGCGGAAGCGGGCACGGTGACCGTCGAGCCCGGCCACGTGCTGGAGCGCCTCAACACGCGGCTGAAAGCCGACGGCTGGTTCTTCCCCGTCGAGCCCTCGACCGCGACCCGCTGCACCATCGGCGGCATGGCCGGCAACAATTCCTGCGGCGCCCGCTCGCTCCGCTACGGCAAGATGAGCGACAACGTGCTCGCCCTGGAGGCGCTGTTCCACGACGGCGCCGCCTTCGGCTTCGGGCTCACCGGCAATGTGGCGAGCGCTGTGACCGGCGGCGCGCGGGCGGAAGATCTCGCCCGACGCATGCTCGCCCTGGCGGATGCCCACCGCGACGAAATCGAGACGATGTACCCCAAGGTGCAGCGGCGGGTCGGCGGCTACAATCTCGATTCCCTGATCGAACCGCGCCCGAACCTCGCCCATCTCCTCGTCGGCTCGGAGGGGACGCTCGCCGCCACCACTGCGGTGACGCTCAAGCTCTCCCGTCTGCCGGCCCACCGGGCCATGGGCGTGTGTCACTTCCCCTCGTTCCGCGCGGCGATGGAAACGACGAAGGCAATCGTCGCCCTCGACCCCGTCGCGGTCGAACTCGTCGACAACAACGTGCTCGTGCTCGGCGCCGACATCCCGCTATTCCGCACGACCCTGGCCGACATCACGCGGGGCCAGCCCAACTGCCTGCTGCTGGCCGAGTTCGCGGGCGACGACCTTGCCGCGCTGAAGCGCGACCTGAAGCGTCTCGACCAATGCATGGCCGATCACGGCTTTCCCGACGCGGTCGTCGAGGTGGTGGAGCCCAACCGCCAGAAGGCGGTCTGGGAGGTGCGCGAGGCCTGCCTCAACATCATGATGTCGATGAAGGGCGACGCCAAACCCGTCTCCTTCATCGAGGATTGCGCCGTCCCCCTGGAGCATCTGGCCGACTACACCGACGCGGTCACCGAGGTGTTCACGCGGCACGGCACCCGCGGCACGTGGTACGCCCACGCCTCCGTCGGCTGCCTGCATGTGCGCCCGATCCTCGACATGAAGCAGGGCGGCGACGTCCGGAAGATGCGCGCCATCGCCGAGGAGACGGCGGAGCTGGTGCGCCGCCACAAGGGCTCCTATTCGGGCGAGCACGGCGACGGCATCTCGCGCTCCGAATTCGTGGAGCCTTTGTTCGGCGCGAAACTTACCCGCGCCTTCGAGACGGTGAAGGACGGCTTCGATCCCGACAACCGCCTGAACCCCAACAAGATCGTCCGCCCGCTCAAGATGGACGACCGCACCCTGATGCGCTTTGGCCCCGACTACGCGGTGAGCGCCCCGCAGAAAACGGCGCTGGACTGGTCGGACTGGGGCGGGTTCGGCTCGGCGGTCGAGATGTGCAACAACAACGGCACCTGCCGGAAGCTCGCCGGCGGCGCGATGTGCCCCTCCTATCGCGCCACCCGCGACGAGCAGCACCTGACCCGCGGACGCGCCAACTCGCTGCGCCTGGCGATCTCGGGCCAGCTCGGGCCGGACGCGTTCCTGTCGCCTGAGATGAAGCGCACGATGGATCTGTGCGTCTCGTGCAAGGCCTGCCGCCGGGAATGCCCGACCGGCGTCGACATGGCCAAGATGAAGGTCGAGTTCCTGCACCACTACCACGCCCGGCACGGCCTGCCGCTGAAGGAGCGGCTGGTCGCCGAGATGCCGCGCTACGCCAGCGTCGCCGCAGCCCTCGCGCCGCTGCTCAACCTGCGCAACCGCTACCCGGCGCTCGCCCGGTTCGGTGAGGCATGGACCGGCTTCTCCGCCCGTCGCTCGCTGCCGCAATGGCGCCGGCCCTGGCGGGAGACCGGCGAGGTTGCCCATCCCGAGGACGTGGCGGGTGACCACCGCGACCTCGTCCTGTTCGGCGACACCTTTAACCGCGCCTTCGAGCGCGAGAATCTGGAAGCCGCCGAGCGGGTGCTGCGGGCGGCCGGCTACCGCCTGCACCGCGTCGTCGCCCATGAGGGCCGCCGCCCGCTCTGCTGCGGCCGCACCTATCTCGCCTCCGGCCAGACCGACCGGGCGCGGGAGGAGGCTCGGCGCACGCTCGACACGCTCCTGCCCTTCGTACGGGCCGGCGCCCGCGTGGTCGGCCTGGAGCCCTCCTGCCTCCTCACCTTCCGCGACGAGTTTTTGTCCCTGCTGCCGCGGGCGGAGGCAAGCGAGTTGGCCCAGAGCGCCCTGCTGTTCGAGGAACTGCTCGCCACCGATCTTGCCGCTGGCCGCATCAGCCTCCCGCTCGCCGACCAGGGCGGCCGGGTCGCCCACCTGCACGGCCATTGCCACCAGAAGTCGTTCGGAGTGATGGGGTCGGTCGAGACGGTGCTGCGCGCGGTGCCGGGGCTCGATGTGAGGGTGATCGAATCGAGCTGCTGCGGCATGGCCGGCGCCTTCGGCTACGGCAAGGATACGATCGACGTCTCCTTCGCCATGGCCGAGCTGTCGCTGTTCCCGGCGCTCCGGAAGGCGTCCGCCGACGACCTCGTGGTCGCCGACGGCACGAGCTGCCGCCACCAGATCCACGACGGTCTCGGCCGCGACGCGATCCACGTCGCCCGCGTGCTCGACGCGGCCCTGACGCCGGGGCGCTGAGCGCGGCTCTGCAACGGCGGGTGGAACACCCGCCGGCTGCCCCCGTTGACGCGGCAATCCCTCAAAAGGAGCCGTGATGACCGATCCGCTGACCAAATACCCGCGCCCGCCCTTCGAGACGCCGCCCCAGAGTTTCCCCGGCAAGACGGCCAAGATGGCGCCCGAGCCGGATCACGGCGAGGAGAGCTACAAGGGCTCCGGCAAGCTCACCGGAAAAGCCGCTTTGGTGACGGGCGGCGACAGCGGCATCGGCCGGGCGGTGGCCATCGCCTATGCCCGCGAGGGCGCCGACGTGGCGATCTCCTACCTGCCCGACGAGCAGAAGGATGCGGAGGCCGTCGGCAACTGGATCGAGAAGGCGGGCCGTCGCGCCCTGCTGCTCCCCGGCGACATCAAGGACGCGGCCTATGCCCGCGAGATCGTCGAGCGCACGGCCAAGGAATTCGGCCGGCTCGATATCCTGGTGAACAACGCCGCCTTCCAGCAGCCGAACCAGGGCGTCACGGACATCGACGACGCGTTGTTCGAAAAACACTTCCAGACCAACATCTTCGGCCCGTTCTACGCCACCAAGGCCGCGCTGGCGCATCTCAAGCCCGGCGCCTCGGTGATCTTCACCTCCTCGGTCAATTCCAAGCACCCGGTGCCGACCCTGTTCGCCTACAGCGCCACCAAGGGCGCGCTCAGCAACATGGTGCTCGGCCTCGCGCAGTTGCTCGCCGAAAAGGGCATCCGCGTGAACGGCGTGCTGCCCGGCCCGATCTGGACCCCGTTCATCCCCGCCGGGATGAGCGAGGATGCGGTGAAGACCTTCGGCAGCCAAGTGCCGTTCAACCGCCCCGGCCAGCCGGCGGAACTCGCCTCGGCCTACGTGATGCTGGCGGCCGAAGACAGCAGCTACACCTCCGGCGCCCTCATCACCGTCGCGGGCGGCATGCCGATCTTCTGAAGTCCAGGTTTCGAAAGGACAGGTCCTTTCGCGGGTCCAGGGCAGAGCCCTGGAGACAAGCCGGGGCTCTGCCCCGGCGCCCCGCCAAAGGGATGATCCCTTTGGGATCTCGGGCCTATCTGTAGGCGGACATCCAGCCGAGGCCGGCTTCGGTGCCGGAAGCGGGCAGGTATTCGCAGCCGATGAAGCCGTCGTAACCGAGGCGGTCGAGGGTCGCGAACGCGGCGGAGACATCGATGCGGCCGGTGCCGGGCTCGTGGCGGCCGGGGGCGTCGGCGATCTGGACGTGGGCGATGCGGGCGCGGTGGGCTGCGAGTTCGGAGGCCAGATCCTCGCCCATCATCGCCATGTGGTAGAGGTCGGCCTGGATGAAGAGGTTTTCGGAGCCGACCGCCTCGATCACAGCCGCAGCATCGGCGAGGCGGTTCAGGAAGAAGCCCGGCATGTCGCGGGTGTTGATCGGCTCGATCAGCAGGCGGAGGCCTTCTCTTCCCAGCGCGTCGGCGGCGTAGGCGAGGTTTTCGGTCAGCGTCGCGAGAAGGCGCGCCCGCTCGATGCCGGCCGGTATGAGCCCGGCAAGACAGTTGATCTGCCGACATCCGAGCGCTCCGGCATAGTCGATCGCGCGCGCGACGCCCTCGCGAAATTCGGACACCCGGTCGGGCAGGATGGCGATGCCGCGCTCGCCCGCAGCCCAGTCGCCGGGCGGCAGGTTGTGCAGCACGAGCAGCAGGCCCGTCTCCGCGAGGCGGCGCGCCAGCGCCTCCTTCGTCTCGGCATAGGGAAACTGCATCTCCACCGCCGCGAATCCGGCGGCGCGGGCCGCGGCGAACCGGTCGAGCAGCGACCGTTCGGTGAACAGCAGGCTCAGATTGGCAGCGAAGCGAGGCATATCCGGGCCGTCTGATCGCGCAAAATGAATTCAAAAATGATGGGTTGTACCGACATCAATCGATGGCGGCCGGGGTCGGCTCGCTGGAAAAAGGCTGCGCGGCCTCCCGGTCGGCGGCGGCTTTTCGCTTGTTGCGCAGGTGGCGGAACAGGATGTCGCTGAGTTCCGCACCGGCCCGGCGGCGCAGGGCGTCGAGGATTTCCTCGTGCTCGCGCATCGCCTCACCCCAGCGGTCGCGGTTGGCATCGAGATTGGCCGAGTAGCGCGCCCGCCGCAGACGCCCGGCGAAGCCGGCATAGGTGGCGCTCAACGGCCCGTTGCCAGCGGCCGCCACGATCCGGTCATGGATCGCCTGATTGCACGCGAAGTAGCCGTGCAGATCGCGCCGCAGATAGTGGCCATACATCTCATGGTGGAGCCGCTCGATCTCGGCAAAGGCCTCGTCCGTGATGCGCTCGCAGGCGAGGCGGCCGGCCAGGGCCTCCAACCCGCCCATCACGTCGAACAGCTCGACGATTTCCTGCTCGCCGATCCGGCGCACCCGCGCGCCGCGGTTCGGCAGCAGATCGATCAGCCCCTCCGAGGCCAGCACCTTCAGCGCCTCCCGCAGGGGCGTGCGCGAGATGCCGAAGCGTTCGCACAGGAGCCGTTCGGGGACACGGGCGCCCGGCGCGAGATTGCCCTCGACGATGAATTCGCGCAGCCGCGCCAGCACCTCGTCGTGGAGGGAATGCACGAGGTTTTCCCGCGGCTTGGCCGGCAGTTCAGCCGGGAGCCGGGCGGGGAGGGGGATCGGGCCGTCCGCGCCCTCCGATTCGCGTTCGGCGAGTGTCATGGCGGAAGTCATGGCCGATTGGTAGCAGCGGGCTCAACCGCCGTCGATGGGACGAATGTAGGCATGATACTTCTTGTCTCGGCCAAAAATGAATGCAAACCTATGGGATGAAACGACCGGGCCCGACGTGAAGCGCCCGGCATCCGGCCCAACGGGAGGGACCATGACGCACCGCACCGGACGACACTTCCTGCACATTCCGGGCCCGAGCCCGGTGCCGGAGCGGGTGCTGCGCGCCATGGATCGACAGGTGATCGACCATCGCGGGCCGGACTTCGGCGTGCTCGGCCGCGAGGTGCTGGAGGGCTGCCGCACGATCTTCCGCACCAAGGGACCGGTGGTGATCTATCCCGGCTCCGGCACGGGGGCCTGGGAAGCGGCGATCGTCAATACGCTCTCGTCGGGCGACCGGGTGCTGATGTTCGAGACCGGCCACTTCGCCACCCTGTGGCGGCAGATGGCGGCGCGGTGGGGCATCGAGGTCGAGTTCGTGCCCGGCGACTGGCGCCACGGCGTCGATCCGGCCCTGGTCGAAGCGAAGCTCGCCGAGGATCGCAGCCATTCCTTCAAAGCCGTGATGGTGGTCCACAACGAGACCTCCACCGGCGTCACGAGCCGCATCCCCGCCATCCGCAAAGCGATCGACGCCGCCGGACATCCGGCGCTGCTGCTGGTCGACACGATCTCCTCGCTCGGTTCGGTCGATGTCCGCCACGACGAGTGGGGCGTCGACGTCACCGTCAGCGGCTCGCAGAAGGGCCTGATGCTGCCGCCGGGCCTCGGCTTCACCGCGATCTCGGAGAAGGCCCGGGCCGCCGGAAAGTCCAACAACCTCCCCCGCTCCTACTGGGATTGGGAGGAGATGCTAAAGCCCAACGCCAACGGCTACTTCCCCTACACGCCCGCCACCAACTTGCTCTACGGCCTGCGCGAGGCGGTGGCGATCCTGCTCGAAGAAGGGCTCGACAACGTCTTCGCCCGCCACCAGCGGCTCGCCGCCGCAACCCGGGCCGCGGTCGAAGCCTGGGGCCTCGAAGTGCTGTGCCTGAACCCGGACGAGCACTCGCCGGTGCTCACCGCGGTGATGATGCCGGACGGCAAGGGGGCGGACGCCTTCCGCGCGCTGGTGCTCGAGAAATTCGACATGTCGCTCGGCGCCGGGCTGTCGAAGCTCGCCGACAAGATCTTCCGCATCGGCCATCTCGGCGAGACCAACGACCTGACCCTGATGGGCGCCCTGTCCGGCGTCGAGATGGGCTTGGCGGCCGCCGGCGTGCCGCACCGGCCGGGTGGCGTGCTTGCCGCCATGGCGAGCCTGCGCTCCGGCCTCGACGGCTGATCTTTTCCCGAACGCCCACGCCTCGGGCCAAGCCGCGCGTCAGATGCGGAGCCCGGGGCGATTGCTCATAAAAACTGGAGGAAGCCCCGATGATCACGATCCCACGCCGCGTGACGGCGCCGGGCATGGTGCTGTTCCTGCTCTGCCTGATGTACTTCATCACCTATGTCGACCGGGTCAACGTCGGCACCGCCGGCCCGGCGATCAAAGGTGAACTCGGCCTCAGCAACACCGAACTCGGCCTCATCTTCTCGGCCTTCGCCTACCCCTATGCGGTGTTCCAGATCATCGGCGGCGCGATGGCCGACAAGTGGGGCGCGCGGCGCACGCTGTTCATCTGCGGCCTGATCTGGGCGGCGGCGACGGTGGCGACCGGCTTCGTCGGCGGCGTGGTCTCGCTGTTCCTGGCCCGCTTCGCTCTCGGCTTCGGCGAGGGCGCCACCTTCCCCACCGCCACGCGGGCGATGCAGTCCTGGGTCGCCAAGGACCAGCGCGGCTTCGCGCAGGGCATCACCCACTCGTTCGCCCGCTTCGGCAACGCGATCACGCCGCCGCTCGTGGTGCTGATGATGGCCTATGTCGGCTGGCGCGGCGCCTTCGTCGTGCTCGGCATCGTCAGCTTCGCCTGGGTGCTGGTCTGGGTGTTCTACTACCGGGACGACCCGCGTGAGCATAAGGCCATCACGAACGAGGATCTGGAACGGCTGGCGATCCGCGACCGGACGGCCAAGCCGGCCGCCAAACCGCCGGTGCCGTGGCGCCGGCTGATCCCGCGCATGGCCCCCGTGACGCTGACCTATTTCTGCTACGGCTGGTCGCTGTGGCTCTACCTCAACTGGCTGCCCTCCTTCTTCAAGGACGGCTACGGCCTCGACATCAAGAACTCGGCCCTGTTCGCCTCGGGCGTGTTCTTTGCGGGCGTGGTCGGCGACACGCTCGGCGGCGTGGTCTCCGACCGCATCCTGAAGAAGACCGGCGACCTGCAGAAGGCGCGCCGCAACGTGATCTGCCTCGGCATGCTGGGCGCCGCCGCCTGCCTTGCCGGCGTGTTCTTCACCAAGGACCTCACCCTGGTGGCGCTGCTGCTCAGCGGCGGCTTCTTCTTCCTCGAACTGGTGATCGGGCCGATCTGGTCGGTGCCGATGGACATCGCCCCGCAATACGCCGGCACCGCGAGCGGGCTGATGAATTTCGGCTCGGCGTTTGCCGCGATCGTCTCGCCGCTTACCTTCGGCCTGATCGTGGATCTCACCGGCAACTGGATTCTGCCATTTGCCGGGTCGGTCGGCCTGCTGCTTCTGGGCGCGGGCCTCGCCTTCACCATGCACCCCGAGCGCCCGTTCGAGGATGAACCGGCGCCCCTGACACCGCGGGTGGTGCCGGCGGAGTAGATCCGTCCCGTCGCCGCGCGCTCCCCGCGGCGACGGTTCAGGGAAGGGGGAAGCGGCGCTGGAGGTCCGCCAGCATCTCGACTGCCTCGTTCGAGATGCCCGTCTCCCGCACCGCCTTGAGGCTGCGGTCCTCAAGTCCCGGCGCGGTCACCGGCTCGAACTGGCGGCGATGGGCCTGATCGAGGATGTCAGCGATCCGGTCGCCGACCGCCAGAGCGATGGCGGTCGAATCCGGCCCCTCCGAGCGGTGGGCGTGCATGCGCTGGAGCGCGTCGGCGATCTGCCGCTCGAAGGCTTCGAACAGGACCCCGGCCGCCTGCGGGCTCATCCGCATCAAGGCGCCCGCGGCGGCGCAGTACGTCTCCTTGAGCATGTACAGGGTCAGGCGGTCGATGGCCTGCTCGTCTTCGTCCGCCGGCTTCGCCATGCGCTCTCTGTCCCGTCTGCTCGGTTCCGAACCCATGGCCCTGCCGAGACGAAGGGACAAGGGACCGGTCCCCCCTTTTTAAAGGATCAGGTACCGGACCTGCCAAGCCCCGAGACGGAACCGAAAGCGCGCCGGGCCGACGGATCGTCACCGGCGGGTTGGCCCGGCTCACCCCGTTCAGCGCCGTGGTGGTGTCGGTGGGGGGAGGGCGTTCGGCGGCGTCGCAACCGCTCGTCGAGCCGGTGCGGGCGTCCCCGCCGTCCACGCGGGACGGCGGGGGGTGTCGTTCGCACGACCGAGCCGATACGCAACGTGGCTCCCCCTTAGAATGACCGCGACCGGTTAGCCGACGGTCAATGCCGGAAACCGGCGACGTGCCGGAACGGGACCGTCTCACGCATCCGGCGCGGCCGGCCGGGGGGCGGGCGCGAAGACGAGGCGCTGGTAGACGAGGCCGATGCCGATCAGGCAGCCGCCGAGCCCGAGGAAGGAGAGCGCCCGCAGCGGCCCCTCCAGGCCTGAGAGATCGAACAGGAACACCTTGAGCGTCGCCAGCCCCACCAGCACGGCGGAGGCCAGCCGCGCGGTCGCCGACCCGCGCAGGATGCCGTAGCCGAGGGCGACGAGGCCCAGGCCGAGCCACACCGCCGAGTAGGCGTACCACTCCGCCTGTCCTGTCTCGCGGTCGAGCCCGAGCCGCTCGCCCTGGAAGCCGTGGCGCACGGCGAGGCACAGGGCGAGGAAGCTCAGGGCCAGCCCCAGACCACCGGCCATGCGCACGAACCAGACGGGCCGCACGCCGCCTGCCGCCCGCGCCAGGGCGAAGGCCGCCGCCGCCGGCAGGGCGTAGGCGAGCACGGCATCGTTCAGGATGAGTCCGCCCGTGATTGGCTCGTCGGTCAGGAGCGGGTTGGCGGCGAGCCCGAGGCCGAGCGCGCCCTGGAACAGGGCGAGGCAGGCGAAGGCAAGGCCAGCAAAGCGGATCACCGGCGAGGCCGAGGGGCCGGAGAACCGCACCAGCACCAGGGAGAAGCCGAGGGAGGTCAGCGTCGTCAGACCCTGTTCCAGCACGCTCGTGCCCGGATCGGCCAGGGTGCCGCCGTGGAGCGCGTGACGGATCTGCAGGAAGGCGAACAGGCCCGAAAGCAGAAGGCTCAGGGCTTGGGCCACCTGCTCCGGGATGTCGGCCGGGCGATCCGGTCTGCGGATCGCCCAGGCGGCGAGGCCGAAGCACAGGGCCGGCAGGCCGTAGGCGGTCACGAGCCCGTTGAGGATGAGCCGGTCCGACAGGCCGCCCTGGATCAGGGCCGGATCCCAGGCGAGCCGCGCCGCGACGATGACGGCCAGACCGGCCACGCACCAGCGCAGCGCCGGGATGTCGAGGCGCCGGGCGATCAGGCCAGTCGCGAGCGCCGCCCCGGCTAGGGCCGGCGTCAGCGAGCCGCCCGCGAGGGCGAAGACGAGGCCGAGGCACAGGCTCGCCACCGCCGCCGCGGCGAAGGCGCCGAGCCCGAGCGTGAGGGCCGGGGAGGGGGTGGCGTCGCCCTGTCGCCGGCACAGGACGGCAAGACCGCAGAATCCGGCGGCCAGCCCCCCTGCGGCGGCGGCGAAGTCCGGCGCCACCACGCCGCCCGTGATTCGCAGATAGGCCAGGGCAAGTGCCGCGAGGGGCGCCACCGCCGCGCCCGCCGCGAAGGCCAGCGCGGTGGCATAGGGCAGGCGGCTGCCGCCCAGGAGCCGTAGCGTGCCGAGACCCGCGACCGCGAGCGATCCGGCCGCCGCAAGCGCCAGCAGCAGACCGGGATGGTCCGTGCCGTACCAGAGGAAGAAGAAGGCGGCGCTCGCGGGCTCGGCCGCCTCCGGCCAGAGCACGAGGGCGCCGGCGAGCGTCAGGGCCGCGACGGCGCCCCCTAAGGCGGCGGGCGCGGCGACGAAACCCGCGAGCGCGGGCAGCACGATCGCCGCCAGGGCGGCGGCGGCCCAGCCCAGGCCGCTGCCGGCATGGGCCGTCAGGCCGAGCACCGCCAGCGCCACGCCCGCTGTCGCCGCGAGGGCGAGCGCGGCGAAGCGATCGAGGCGCGCCTCTGCGTCCGGTACGCCGCGCCCCGGCAGCACGGCGAAGACGAGGATCGCCAGCGCCTGCTGCAGCACGAGGTGGACCTGCACGGCGACATTCTCACCGGGCAGAAGGGTGAGGAACAGGGCCCAGGCCGCCGCGCCGAGGGCGCCCGCTACCGCAAGCGCGCGCCAGCCCTTCAGCCAGGCGAAGGCATAGGCGCTGCCCGCCACCACCGGCAGGTAGAGAGCGAGCGGCCACAGGCTCGTCCCCCCGCCCCCGACGAGGAGCGGCGTGGCGAGGGCCCCGACGAGGCCGATGCCGGCCAAAGCCGGCCCGTGCAGCAGGGCGGCGACCATGGCGGCAAGGCCAGTCGCCGCGAGGCCGGCGAAGGCCAGGCCCGGCCCGATGAAGCCGTAGAGGGCGTGCGCGGCGTAGACCGCGCCGAACAGGCCGACCGTGCCCGCCGCGGTGACCATGGCCGGTACGTCGGGCCAGATCGGAGGCACGGGCTCCGACCCGCGCAGGCGCCGCCTCAGGAACTCTCCGAGCCCGACGAGACTGAGCGCGAGGGCAAGAGCGCCCGCGATGCGCACGCCCGGCCCGAACAGGCCGCGCTCGGCCGAGTAGCGCACGAGCAGCACCGCGCCAAAGGCGAGGGCGAGGCCGCCGACCCACACGGTCCAGCGGGTGCCGAAGCGCTCCTCGATGGACGGGGCGGGGGCCGAGATCGGCCGCTCCCGCGCCACGGCCGGAACCGCACCGCGCGGCGGCGGCACAGGCGGAAGGGCAGGGGAGGGAACGGGCGGCACCGCAGCAGGCACCGGCTCCGGACGAGCCGGCTCCGGTGCAAGAATCGGGGTCGTCATCGGAGCCGTGATCGGCCCGGAGCCGGCGACCGGACGCGCCTCCACCAGAGCGAGGCGCCGCTCGAGCACCCGGATATGGTGCCGCTGCCGCAGCGCCAGCAGCAGGGCCGCCGGACCGGACAGCGCGAGCGCCAGCACGATCAGTGCCGCACTCAGGAAAAAACTATCGTCCATAGGCCGAGCGTCCGCTTCGGGAGCGGCGAAGCTAGCCTCGTCTCCGGCCCTTACGGGTGCGGGTGCTCACACGCTCGTGAAATCGTGGCGTCACGACTCCTACAGATCGCGCGGTCTTGCAAATGCTTGGCGGTTCAGGTGCCCACAGCGGACGCCATCGCGGCGCCGCCTCAGCGGACAAAGGCGAGATGAAGACGGCAACCCTCGCGTTCGACGACGGCGCAACGACAATCGATCTTCATGCAGCCGATGAACAAGCGCACAGAATCAGGAACGACGACATCTGGGCCAACTTCGACATCGACACCATCGGGTGTCTCGTCCCAAATGAGGCATCCGATATCATTGCGGATCCCCGAAGATGAAATCAGTCCTACCTTGAAAGCGTCCTGCAGAAATAAGTCACGGTAACCAGCCAACATCGGTTAACTCCGCGATTGCTTCTGATGGGTGCCCAAACTTTACGGTTAATGACCCCTAAAATCACGCGAAAAATGATTACTTGAAGTACAAAAAACTTGTTGCGCGACGGGCAAGTTCATGGAAGCCGACGAGAGAGTCCTTATTCGTTCTTCGGCTAAGTGCTTCTCTTTCAGATCTTTTGGTGCCCTGACGGCCTCGCGAAGCGTCCCCGGTGAGTCGTACTCGGGGCGTCGGGCCTGCCTCCGGCGGAACCGGTGCCGGCCGGAGGCCCGCGCCGTCCACGTCAATCGTCCGCCCCCCGCGCCCGGCGACTTGACCCGCCCCGGCAGGAGCCTCACCATTCAGTCTACGCGCGTAGACTAAGGTACAAGAGGCGTGGCGACAGCCCGGTTGGCGAGCATCCCGTTCTTCAAGGAACCGGGTGTC
Organism: Methylorubrum sp. GM97; assembly: GCF_024347855.1. Lineage (NCBI taxonomy): Bacteria > Pseudomonadati > Pseudomonadota > Alphaproteobacteria > Hyphomicrobiales > Methylobacteriaceae > Methylorubrum > Methylorubrum sp. GM97. The sequence goes on along the minus strand of NZ_AP025942.1, from coordinate 4,530,111 downwards.
GATCTTTCCCCATTCGAGACGCGCTGCCATTGGCGGCGCTTCGACGAGAACGAGACGCTCGTCGATTACGACGACATCTCTACCGACGTGTACTTCCTCGCCATGGGGGAAGTGCGGATCCTCAACCGGTCGCAATCCGGCAAGGAGGTCATCCTCGGCGAGATGCGCGTGGGCGCCTTCTTCGGCGAGCTGGCGGCGCTGGACGGCATCGGCCGCTCAGCCAACGTTACGGCGCTGACCCGGGGTGAGGTCTGTGTCGTCCCCGCCCCCGTCTTCCGCCAGATCGTGTTCGCTTCCGAGGTCATCGCCGACCGGCTGTTCCGCCTGCTCGCCAAGCGCGTGCGCGAGTTGAACACCCGGCTGATGGAGCACGCGCTGCTCGACCTGCGCCACCGTCTCTACGCCGAATTGCTGCGCCTCTCCGTGCCGCGGGCCGGGCAGGGGAGCGATTCCGTGGGGGAGCGGGTGGTGACGCCGCCGCCCTACCACCACGTGCTGGCCGCCCGCATCGGCTGCCGCCGGGAGCAGGTGACCCGCGAGTTCACGGTGATGGCGGGCGAAGGCCTGATCGACCGCACCCGCGGCGCCCTCGTCATCCGCCGTCCCGACCTGTTGGAGGCTCGGGTGCAGGAGGCGCTGCGGGAGGACGCCTAGAAAACGCTCCCGATGCGAGCGCTTCTCACGGCCCATTTCCCACGCTACGTCGCCAAGATACGTCGCGGCACTGGTCCGAAGATCCATCTTGCACGCCAGCACTCCCCTTCCGGACCAGAGGCTCCGCCTGGAGCGGGTCACCAAGCGCTTTTCCGCGCATACGGCCGTCGATGCGGTCTCCCTCGACCTCGCGGAAGGGGAGTTCTTCTGCCTGCTCGGCCCGTCCGGCTGCGGCAAGAGCACCCTGCTGCGAATGGTGGCGGGATTCGAGACGCCGGATTCCGGCGCGATCCGTCTCGGCGAGACCGACCTGACGGCGCTGCCGCCGCACCGGCGGCCGGTCAACATGATGTTCCAGTCCTACGCACTGTTCCCGCATATGAGCGTGGCGGCCAACCTCGCCTATGGCCTGAAAGGCCTGGGCCTGAGCCGGGCGCAGAGCGCCGGGCGGGTGAAGGACCTCCTCCGGCTGGTGCGGCTCGAAGGCTTCGAGGCGCGCCGCCCCGACAAGCTCTCGGGCGGCCAGCGCCAGCGCGTGGCCTTGGCGCGCGCCTTGGCCCGCGAACCCCGGCTTCTCCTCCTCGACGAACCGCTCGGTGCGCTCGACCGGGCCTTGCGGGAGGAGACGCAAGGCGAGTTGCGGGCGATCCAGCGGCGGCTCGGCACGAGCTTTATCGTCGTCACCCACGATGCCGAGGAAGCGATGGCGCTCGCCGACCGGATCGGGGTGATGGAGCGCGGGCGCCTCGTGCAGGTGGGGCCGGCGCGCGCGCTCTATGAGCGGCCGGCGAGCCGCTACGTCGCGGGTCTGCTCGGCGACGTGAACCTGATCGACGGCCGCCTCGGGCGGGCGGAGCCGGGTGGCATCCGCAGCGTCGAGACGGCTTTCGGCCTCCTGCGCGCGAGCGGCGAGGGCGAGGCGGGCAACGCGGTCGTGATCGCGGTTCGCCCCGAGCGTCTGATTGTGCGCGGGGAGGAGGGGCTCCATGGACTGTCCGGCCTTCTGACCGAGGCGACCTTCCTCGGCGACCGCATCCGCTACCGGGTCGAGATGGCGAACGGCACGACCTTACGCGCCTCCGCCGCCCTGCCGGCGCCCGGGCCGATCCCGGCGGTCGGCGAGACCGTCACCCTCGGGGTGCCCGCGGAATCCGCCTGGATTCTGCCGGCATGAGCGGGCTGTCGCGACAGCCTCGACCGACCGGCGATGACGGCTCATCGCCGGTTGCTCCCGCACATGCGGGGCGGCTGTCTCAGCGCCTGGGGCGTGGTCTCGTCCGCGGCCTGCCGCTGCTATGGCTGGCGCTGTTCTTCCTCGTGCCCTTCGCGGTGACGCTGAAGATCAGCTTCTCCTCGCCGGCCACCGCGCAGCCGCCCTACCTGCCCCTGCTCGAATGGGATGGCGGCCTGGAGGGCTGGCGCGAGTTCTTCGAGGCGCTCGACTTCCAGAACTACCAGATGATCGCGGCCGACGCGCTCTACCGCGACGCCGCCCTCTCCTCGCTGGGCTATGCCGCGCTCGCCACCGCGATCCTCGTCGGGATCGGCACGCCGACGGCCTACGCCATGGCCCGCGCCTCGGCGCGCTGGCAGCCGATCCTCGTGGCGCTGGTCATCGTGCCGTTCTGGACGAGTTTTTTGATCCGGGTCTATGCCTGGATCGCGATCCTCAAGCCCGAGGGGCTGCTCAACGCGGCCCTGCTGAAACTCGGCCTGATCGCCGCGCCGCTGCCGATTCTCGATAGCCCCTATGGCGTGCTGATCGGGCTCACCTACGCCTACCTGCCCTTCATGGTGCTGCCGCTCTACGCGGTGATGAGCCGGCTCGATCCGGCACTCACCGAGGCAGCCGCCGATCTCGGCGCCTCGCGGGCGCGGGCCTTCTTCACCGTCACCCTGCCGCTCAGCCTGCCCGGCCTCGCCGCCGGGGCGCTGCTCTGCTTCATCCCGATGGTCGGTGAGTTCATCATCCCTGATCTGCTCGGCGGCTCCGACACGCTGATGCTCGGGCGCGTGCTGTGGAGCGAGTTCTTCTCCAACCGCGATTGGCCGCTGGCCTCGGCGGTGGCGGTGCTGCTGCTGATCCTCGTGGTCGGGCCCGTGGTGCTGTTCCGCGAGGCCGAGTTGCGCCGCGAGGAAGCGGTGGAAGGGGCTCATGAGGGGGCTCAGCGATGAGCCTCTTCGCCCGCACGGCGCTCACCCTCGCGCTGGCCTTCCTCTACGTGCCGATCCTCGTGCTGGCCGCCTATTCCTTCAACGATTCGAAGCTCGTGACCGTCTGGGGCGGGTTCTCGACACGCTGGTACGGGGTGCTGTTCCGGGACGGGCCGCTGATCGCCTCGGCCCTCGTCTCGCTGAAGGTCGCCGTCCTGTCGGCGGCAATCGCCGGGGTGCTCGGCACCTGCGCCGCGCTGGCGCTCGACCGGCACGGGCGTTTTTGGGGGCGCGGCGCCTATACCGGTCTGCTCTATGCGCCGATGGTGATGCCGGAAGTCATCACCGGCCTGTCGCTGCTGCTGCTCTTCGTCGGCATCGGCCTCGACCGGGGCATCGCGACCCTCGTCATCGCACACGCGACCTTCGCCACCGGCTTCGTCGCGGTGGTGGTGGGTGCGCGCCTGAAAGGCCTCGACCGCTCGCTGGAGGAGGCCGCCGCCGATCTCGGCGCTGGGCCGGCCCGCGTCTTCTTCGGCATCACCCTGCCGCTGATCGCGCCTTCGGTCGCGGCCGGGTTCCTCCTCGCCTTCACCCTGTCGCTGGACGATCTCGTGATCGCGAGCTTCGTCTCGGGGCCCGGCGCCACCACCCTGCCGATGCGGATCTACAGCCAGGTCCGCCTCGGGGTGAACCCGGAGATCAACGCCGCCTCGACCCTGCTGATCGCCGCCGTCGGCCTCGTGGTGCTGGGCGCCTCCTGGCTCACGGGACGCAAGGGCGCCATGGCCGACTAGGGCGCGCGGCTGATTAGGTCGCGCCCCGTCGCCTACTGTGCTAGCCCGCAATCCATGTCGAGCGATGCGCCGCGGGGCGTCTTCATCACCTTCGAGGGCGGGGAGGGGGCGGGCAAGTCCACCCAGATCGCGCGCCTTGCCGAGACCTTGCGCAGGGTGAGCGGGCGCGAGGTCGTGACCACCCGCGAGCCCGGCGGGACGGAACGGGCGGAAGCCCTGCGTGCGGCGCTGCTGCGGGGCGTGGCCAAGCCCTACGGGCCCTTCGCCGAGGCGCTGATGTTCGCCGCCGCCCGCATCGACCACATCGGGAACTTGATCCGCCCGGCCCTGGACCGCGGCGCGATCGTGCTGTGCGACCGTTTCTCCGACTCGACCCGCGCCTATCAGGGCGCGGCGGGCGGCCTGGATCCGGCGCTGATCGACAGCCTGGAGCGGGTAACGCTCGAGGATCTGCGCCCCGACCTCACCCTGATCCTCGATCTGCCGCCCGAGGCCGGCCTCGCCCGGGCGCGGCGGCGCGGGGCGGGCGAACCCGCCGACCGCTTCGAGGCCGAGGGCATGCGTTTCCACGAGCGGCTGCGGACGGCCTTCCGCAGCATCGCCGAGGCCGAGCCGGAGCGCTGCCGCGTCATCGATGCGGATCTCGGCCCCGATGCGGTCGAGACCGCCATCGCCAACGCCATCGCCGCCCGGTGGCCGGATCTGCTGCCAGCGCTGGGAGAAGGGCAGCGGCAAGAGGTCAAGGAGCGGGAGGGTAAGAACCGGGAGGGCAAGGAGCGGGAAGGACACGGTCATGCGGCCTGATTCCGCCCGGACCGCTCGCGACACCCGCACCGAGGCCGAGGCGGGCGACCTCGCTCACGTCCCGCGCCCCCGCGAACAGACCCGCCTTTTCGGGCATGGTCACGCGGAAGCGGCCTTCGCGGGGGCGCTGGCCGTGGGCCGGCTCCATCATGCCTGGCTGATCGGCGGTCCCGCCGGCATCGGCAAGGCGACGCTGGCCTACCGGGTCGCGCGCCGGCTCGTGGCCGACCCGCGCACGCTCCCGTCCCCCGATTCCCTTGACGTACCGGAGGATCACCCGGCCGCGCGGCAGGTGATGGCCCTGTCGCACCCGAATCTGGTCGCGCTGCGCCGGGTCCAGGCGCCGGGTGCCAAGACGCTGCCGACCCGCATCTCGGTCGATGCCGCCCGCGAGGCGCTTGCCCTGTTCGGGGCCACCGCGGGCGGGGAGGGCGGCTGGCGGGTCTGCATCGTCGACAGCGCCGAGGATCTGAACGCCAACAGCGCCAACGCCCTCCTGAAGATGATCGAGGAGCCGCCGCCCCGCGCCATCTTCCTGATCGTCTCGCACGCGCCGGGCCGCCTGCTGCCGACGATCCGCTCGCGCTGCCGGGCCCTGACGCTGCGTGCGCTGCCTGAGGCGGACGTGCGCGCGATCATCGAAGAATTTCCGGCGCCCTTCGCCCGGCCCGACGCGGCGGCTCTGGCGCGGGCCGTCTCGCTCTGCGAGGGCTCGGTCGCCCGCGCGGTGGCACTCCTCGACCCCGCCACCGCCGCGGTCGAGGCGGAAGTCTCGGCCCTTCTTGCCGGCCTGCCCGAGCCGGACGGGCGGCGCGTGCTCAAGCTGGCCGAAACGCTTGCGGGCCGCGACGCCGAACCCCTGCTCGCCACCGTTCTCGATGCGATCCAGCGCCACGTCGCCGCCGAGATCGACCGGCGGCAAGGGGAGGGCCCGGCCCGGCTGCTGGCGCTGGTGGAGGCCGCCGAGCGCATCGCGTCCTCGGCTCGCGAGGCCGCGATCTACAATCTCGACCGCCGGCCGCTGGTGCTCGCGGCCTTTCGTGAATTGGCGGCCGCGACGCGGATTCCGTAGCCGTCTTGATGGCTGAAAAGTGCGCCTACCGAATCGCGCGCGGATCGTTAGATCAAAGCGCTGATCAGGGTGGTTGCACCGATCAGGACCACGCAGGCGCCGATTTGCACGACGCGAAAGATCTCGCCGGACGGCCGGCGGTTGTCGTTCGCAGCGCGGCTGCAGGAGTGCAGCATGTAACGGTCAAGATTCGGCTCCGGGAGCTCGATCCACTGCTCTTCAGGCTGGCGAACCTTGGCGATTGACATGAAAACTGTCCTCGAAGTCGTCGGCGAGGGTTGGCCAACGCTTTTGACGCACACTGGAACCTTGCCGGCCGTTCGCAGCGCCGCCGAGGATTAACCCGATGATCCCCGCCGTGTCCATGCAAAATAGAACAGGATACTGGGTATTATAGCACCATAATGCAAAATGCTCGGGGCTCAGGCCTCGCAGCGCGCGTTACATGCGTCCAGCGAATATCTGGCATTTGGTGCTTGGTATACCAGAACGGCTCCGTTGGTGGCACATACGCTGCAACGCAACAAACCGCACGGGATGCCCACCATGATCTCCCTGGCTCTGCTCGCCGCCCTCACTGCCGGCGTCGCCAACATCGCTCTGGTCACCCTGGTGGCCAACCGTCTCGGTCCGAAGGCCGATACCGCTGCTGCCGGCGAGTTCGCGGCTGTCGGCGGGGCTGCGCCCGCTTCCGCGAAGCGCGCCGCCGTCAAGATCGGCAACGAGAACGTCCTGCCCGTCGGCGCCCAGCGCGCCGCCTGAGCGCCCTCGACCCTACACGAGCGCTGCACGTCCAAAGAGCCCTGCCGGGTCCCGGCAGGGCTCTTTTGCGTCTGCACAAGGAGCGCGGCTTCGGGCCGAATGCGGACGGGACGGCGCCCTCCTGCGCGCGCCGGCCTCCGGTGCCCGGCAGGCCGGTTGCGTCGCGGGACGTTGCGCGCCACAAGGCATGACAGTCCGACCTTCGCATCCGGGACATCTTCTGACGTGAGCGCGAGCGAGAAGGCGAACGAGCCCTTCCTCATCACCACGGCGATCTCTTACCCGAACGGCGCGCCGCATATCGGCCACGCCTACGAGGTGATCGCCACCGACGCCATCGCCCGCTTCCACCGCCTCGACGGGCGCGACGTGCTGTTCACCACCGGCACCGACGAGCACGGCCTGAAGATCCAGCAGACGGCGTCCCGCGCCGGCGTCACGCCGCGCGCCTTCGTCGATGACATGGCCGGGCGCTTCAAGGCCGTGGCCGACCGGCTCGACTGCAGCTACGACCGCTTCATCCGCACCACGGAAGCCGACCACTACGCCGCGGCCCAGGAGCTGTGGCGGCGGATGGAGGCCAACGGCGACATCTACCTCGCCAAATATGCCGGCTGGTACTCGGTGCGCGACGAGGCCTATTACGACGAGGCCGAGACCGCGCTCGGCCCCGACGGCAACCGCCGCTCGATCAAGACGGACACGCCCGTCGAGTGGATGGAGGAGGAAAACTACCTCTTCCGTCTCTCAAAGTACCAGGAACCCCTGCTCAAGCTCTACGCGGAGCAGCCGGACTTCCTCGGCCCTGAGACGCGGATGAACGAGGTCGCGAGCTTCGTGCGCTCCGGCCTCAAGGATCTCTCGATCAGCCGCACCACCTTCGACTGGGGCGTGCCGGTGCCGGACCGGCCGGGCCACGTCATGTATGTCTGGGTCGATGCCCTGACCAACTACCTGACGGTGACGGGCTTTCCCGATGCGCAGGCGCCGAACGCCCGGTTCTGGCCGGCGAGCCTGCATATCATCGGCAAGGACATCGTCCGCTTCCACGCGGTCTACTGGCCGGCCTTCCTGATGTCGGCCGGGCTGCCGCTGCCCAAGCGCGTGTTCGGCCACGGCTTCTTTCTCAGCCGCGGCGAGAAGATGTCGAAGTCGCTCGGCAACGTGGTCGATCCGCTCGATCTCGTCGGCACCTACGGCGTCGATCCGGTGCGCTACTTCCTCCTGCGCGAGGCGCCGTTCGGCAGCGACGGCAATTACGACCACGAGGCGATCATCAACCGCATCAACGCGGACCTCGCCAACGACCTCGGCAACCTCGCCCAGCGCTCGCTCTCGATGATCGCGAAGAACTGTGAGGGCACGGTGCCGGAGCCGGGTGCCTTCACCGAGGCCGACGAGCGCCTGCTCGCCGCCGCCGCGGCCCTGCCGGAGAAGGCACGGGGGCTGATGCAGAATCTCGCCCTGCACGCGATCCTGGCCGAGATCTGGGCCGTGGTCGGCGAGGCCAACCGCTACTTCGCCTCCGAAGAGCCGTGGAAGCTGCGCAAGTCCGATCCGGCGCGCATGAACACGGTGCTCTACGTCACGGTCGAGACCCTGCGCCGGGTCGGCCTGATGGTGCAGCCCTTCGTGCCGACGGCGGGTGCCGCCTTGCTCGATCTGCTCGCCGTGCCGGTGAACGCACGCAGCTTCGCTTTTACCGGCGCCGAGTACCGCCTGCAGGGCGGCACGGCGCTGCCCGCCCCGGCCCCGATCTTCCCCCGCTTCGAGAAGCCGGAGGCGACGGCCTGACGCCGCCTCCCCGCATCGCTCCTTCCCCAAAGAATCCGCCAAAGAGACCATGCTGGTCGACAGCCACTGCCACCTCGATTTCCCGGACTTCGCGCAGGACATTCCGGGTGTGATCGCCCGCGCGGCCGAGGCCGGCGTGACGCGCCTCCTCACCATCTCGACGCGGGTCGCCAAGGCCGACAGCTACCGCGCGCTCGCCGAGGCGAACGCGGCGGTGTGGTACACGGTGGGCACCCACCCGCACGGTGCCGCCGAGGAGCCGGACGTGCCGGCCGAGACCATCGCCGCGCTGGCCGATGCCCCGCGCTGCGTCGGCATCGGCGAGGCGGGGCTCGACTACCATTACGAGGACGCCGCGCCGGAGGCGGTGCAGGAGCGGGTGCTGCGCGCCCATATCGAGGCCGCCCGCCTCTCCGGCCTGCCGCTGGTGATCCATTCCCGCGACGCCGACGCGCATATGGAAGCGGTGCTCACCGACGAGATGGCCAAAGGGTCGTTCAAGGCGGTGCTGCACTGCTTCTCATCCGGCGCGCGGCTCGCTGAAGTCGGGGTTGAGCTCGGCCTGTCGGTCTCGTTCTCCGGCATCGTCACCTTCCGCCGCTCGGACGCTTTGCGCGACATCGCCCGCAGCGTGCCCCTCGACCGCATCCTGGTCGAGACCGACGCGCCGTTCCTCGCGCCCGAGCCGCACCGGGGGCGACGCTGCGAACCGGCCTACACCGCCGACACCGCCCGCGTGCTGGCCAAGGCGCTCGGCCTGCCCTTCGAGGAGTTTTCCGCGCGCACGACGGCCAACTTCTACCGGCTGTTCTCCAAGGCCGCCGCGATCGAGGGAATCGCCGCATGAGGATGGGGGAGGGCGCATGCCGAGCTTGAGCCTGCGCATCCTCGGCTGCGGCTCGTCCGGCGGCGTGCCGCGGGTCGGTTACGGCTGGGGCGCCTGCGACCCGGCCGAGCCGCGCAACCGCCGCCGCCGCTGCTCGCTGCTGGTAGAGCGGCGCCAAGGGGACGGAAACGGGGGAGGGGGCACCACGACGGTGCTGGTCGATACCTCGCCAGACCTGCGCGAACAGCTCATCGACGCCGGCGTCACCCGCCTCGACGCCCTGCTCTACACCCACGCACATGCCGACCACACCCACGGCATCGACGACGTGCGCCCGCTCGTGATCCACATGCACCGGCGCATCCCGGTCCATGCCGACCCCCTCACCCACGCGCTCCTCATGAAGCGCTTCGGCTACGCCTTCGAGACGCCGCCGGGCAGCCTCTACCCGCCGATTCTCGACCTGCACGAGATGCGCGCGGACGAACCGCTGACCATCGTGGGCGCGGGCGGCCCGATCGTGGCGGACGCCTTTCGCATGGAGCACGGCAACGAGATCGCCCACGGCTTCCGCTTCGGCCCCGCCGCCTACGCGCCGGACGTGAGCCTGATGCCCGAGGCGGCCAAGGCCCGCTTGCACGGCCTCGACCTGCTCATCATCGATGCCCTGCGCGAGACCCCTCACCCGTCGCATTACTCGGTCTCGGACGCGCTCGCCCTGATCGAGGAGGTCGCGCCGCGCCGCGCCATCCTGACCAACCTCCACACCGATCTCGACTACGCCACGCTGGCCAAGAAGCTGCCGGGACACGTGGTGCCGGCCTATGACGGGCTGACGGCGACCGTCGATCTCTAGAGCATCATCCCGAAAGGTGATTGCCGGCTTTCGGAAAAAGATGATGCAAAGACAAAAGGTTAGAGCATCGTCCTGGATCCGATATCCAGGACGATGCTCTAAAGAAGATCAGGGTCTTACGGCCGGCATCTCCGGCCGGAAGAACAGCCCGGATTTCAGGCTGTCGCCGATCCGATGTGCCCGCTCGACGAGGATCCACGCGATCTCGGGCACGAAAACCTCCCTGGCGGTCTCCTCGAACAGGCCGAGCCAGCGCGCGAAATGCGCAGGGTTGATCCCCTCGATGCCGAGATGGCGGCCGAACGGGTTGCCCTTGTAGCGGCCGGTCTTGAGCAGCACCGAGGACCAGAAATCGCGGATCGTGGCGAGATGGCGCGGCCATGCCTCGTCCGGAATCTTGGCCGCGAAGACGGGGCCGATCAACGGATCGCGGCGCACCCGGGCGTAGAAGGCGTCGAGGAAGGCGGCCAGAGCCGCTTCGGTGAGTTCGGCCTGCTTCATGCGACAGCGCGGGCTTTAACAGCGCGGGGAGGGGGCTCCATGCTTGCGAAAGCCGCCCCTGCCCCGGTCAGTTCCGGGCGATCGAGGGCTGGATCAGGCCGGCGCCAACGAGGATCTGGGCGGCGGCCGCCTTGGCGAGCTGGCGGTAGCCGGCATCGGTCATGTGCAGGCCGTCGGGGCCGATCATCTGGGCCGGGGTCATCAATCCGTGCGAGACCCAGGACTGCATCAGGGCGCGGCGGCGGATCACCGGCACGCGCAGTTCGGTGGCGAGCGCGTGCAGAGCCTCGCCGTAGCGCTCGGCGCCCTCCATACCCGAGAGCTTGCTGCACCATTGCTGGTCCATCAGCACCACGTCGGCTCCGGTGGCGCGGATCGCCAGGATGCCCGCGCGGGTCAGTTCGACGAAACGCTCCAGCGGCACTCCGGCGAGCGGATCGTTGCTGCCGGTCTGCCAGACCACGAGATCCGGGCGCTCGGCCAGCACATCGCGCTCCAAGCGCCGCGCCATCGCCTCGGCGGTGTCACCGCCCTTGCCGCGGTTGATCACGGTGATCGAGCGCCGGCTCGATGCGCCGATCTGGAGGCGCTCCTCCAAGTCGCGCTCGAGCAGGGCAGGGTAGGCCATGGCCGGTGACGACGCGCCCGCCCCTTCCGTCGAGGAGGAGCCGAAGGCCACGATCCGCACATCGCCGTCGCGCCCGAGCTGTGAGGCGAGCCGTGCCAGCTTCGTCGGCAGGCGCTCGACGGACGCCGGCATCTGCGGTGCCACGACCGGCGGCGCATCGGGCTGCGCGCGGGCACCGGACAAGCCGAGCGGGCCGGCGAGGGCGGTGGCAAGGATGAGACCGGAGAGCGGGCGGTGGAACATGGCGAAACGTCTAGCAGCCGATTCTGTTTCCCGATGTCTCCGACTGTTGCCCGATGATTGTGACGATTGCGAGAGGTCCGCTCCAATGCGTGCTTGCCGCAGGCCGGATCGGCCTCGAAGGGACGAAAACCGGGAAATTGCTGAGGATTTATGGTTAACGGATGCCTGAAAGGGCATCTGCACTCATCCCCACGTTCCATAATATATCTTATGCGAACGGCTTTCATGGGCTGCGACAGACGTGAACGGGCGCCGGATCCACGGCCTGAGACGCCGTGCAGGCACTCTGTCGGACGCATGAGCCTGCTTCAGCCTTGCGCCTCACGCGAAAGCGCCCTGCCCCGGCCGACCGCGATGGCTTGCGGACGCTCCGTCATGCGTCCGTCGGACCGGTGACGAAGACGAGGCGCACCACCGTGCCGCCCTCATTGGCGTAGGTCAGCGTGCCGTCGAGCTGGCCCGCGAGCCCTTGAACGATCCGGAAGCCGAGACTGCGGCTCGTGTCCGGATCGAAGGTCGCGGGGATGCCTGGCCCGTTATCGGCGATGCTGAGCGACGCCTGCCCGGCTCCGAGGGTTTCGAACCGGATGGTGATGGTGCCGCGCTCGGTCCCGTGGAAGGCGTGTTTCAGGGCGTTCGTCACCACCTCGACCACGAGGAGCGACAGGGTGGTCAGGCGGGCGAGATCGAGGCGCACCGGCGGCGCATCGACGAGGCAGACGATGTTGCGCGCGCCCGTCGCGTCGAGCAGGTCGGAGCAGAGTTCCTGCAGGTACTGGCCCACGGGCTGGTCGGCCCGCGCCGGGTCGTAGAGGCGGCGATGGATGCGCGCGATCGTCTGCAGCCGGGCCTGCGCCTCGTCGAAGACGTCGGCCGCCTCCTGCGGATTGTCGATGACCTTGCGCTTCTGAAGGGCGAGGAGGGCCGCCACGAACTGCATGTTGTTGGCGACGCGGTGCTGCAGCTCCTGAAACATCGTGCGCTGCTGCTCGTAGAGTTGGGCGCTCACCGCCCGCTCCGCATTCAGCCGTTCCCCCGCGACGCGCATCAGGTGGATGAGCGTGATGTCGACCGTGACGATGAAGGCGTAGAAGCCGAGTGCCAGCGCGGTCTGCGCATCGAACAGAAAGACGTTCGCCTCGCCGATGAAGAAGTACCACGCGGCGAGCCCCGAGAGCACGGCGCAGACGATCCCCGGCCGCAGGCCGAAGAAGAACGTCGTCAGGATCACCGCCGGAAAGAAGGTCAGGAACGGGAAGCCCGGCGGCAGCACGTCGTCGAGCGCGTGGCGCAGGGCGATGGCGATCCCCGTCGCGCCCAGGGCAGCGACGTCGCCGAACCACGGCGGCGCGGGCAGCCGTCCGGCGGCAAGGGCGAGGAAGGACGGCATCTGGGGGGGAGGGTCCGCAATGTGATTCGAAAGAACATTATCCGGTTTTCAGGCCCGATCTGTGTCCCGCCCACAGCGGTGCAGGATTTTCCGCCCGTCGTTCGGGCCGGGGCGGATGAGATGAGGCACAACCCTCAAAGCCAGGCTCGATCACGCTGCAATCGCACACGGTTCTAAGTTCTTCGACTTCCGCGCTTTTGCACGCCCGGCGGGCATCCATTTCGGCGCAGGGCGATCTATTTCGGGATGGGCTGCGACCGGAGCAGCGCCCTCCCCCTCGCCTCCCGCTGTACTTGCCGCTGCCCTTCCCTGCCCCGGTTCAACGGCCCGGGGATCGTGCCGCCCGCCGCCCGGCGATCTCGGCAATGAGGATGCCGCCGAGCACGAGGAGCAGCGCCAGCGTCTCGGCCCCGCCGAAGGGTTCGCCCGCCAGCAGCACGGCGAGCCCCGCACCGAAGACCGGCACGAGGTTCACGAACAGCCCAGCGCGGTTCGGGCCGATCAGTTCGACGCCGCGGATGAAGGACAGCTGCGCCAGCAACGAAGGACCGAGCGCGACGAAGGCGACGATGGCCCAGGCCGTCGCGGTGGCGGGCCAGATCGCGTGGCCGAGCGCCCATTCGGCGGCGAGCGGCGGCAGCGAGGTGAGGAAGGCGGCCAGCGCCAGCGCGGTGAAGAAGGCGAGCCCCGACACGGCGGGGCGCCCGGCGAGCGCCACGGTGTAGCCGGCATAGACGAGGCTCGCAGCGAGCATCAGACCGTCGCCGCGGTTGAGACCGAGATGCGCCAGCACCGCGAGATCGCCGTGGGTGGTCGCCACCGCGACACCCACCAGGGTCACGGCGGCGCCGATCACCTGCCCTGCCCTCACAGGCACGCGACGCACGGCGCGGTTCAGCGCCATGACGAAGACGGGAACCGCCCCCTGGATCAGGGCGACGTTGACCGCGCTGGTATAGGTGCCGGCGGCGTAGAACAGGCTGGCGAAGATGGTGAAGCCGCACGCCCCCATCAGGAACAGGTAGGGCCAGCGCTGCACCAGCCGGTCCCGGTCCGCCAGAACCTGACGGCGGGCCACCACGAGCAGCACCGCGAAGGCGAAGGCCCAGCGCAGGGTCGTCAGCACCTGCGGCGAGACCTCCCCGACCGCCCACTTGCCGGCCACCGTGTTGCCTGCCCAGAGGAGGGTGGTCAGCGTCAGGATCGGGTAAGCCGCCGCGGAGGCGCGGGCGCCGGTGGTGCCTTGGGTCACGCTGGAAGATCCGTGTGCGAGGCTCGTTCCGGTCCGATGCCATGCCGCGCCGGCCCCGGAATAGCCAGGGGAGGGCTGATCAGCCATTCGGTGAAGGGATCGCCCCTCCCCGCCGCCGGGTTCAGCCTTTCGTCGGCTTGACGTTCCCCCGCGCCTGCCCGACTCCTCCCGCCACACCGGACGGAGCCGAACCCCTGCCCGCTTTCAAACCCTCGCGCCGCCACGCCGATCTCGGGCCCGACTTCTACGACGTCGTGGCCCCGGCCGACTTCCCCTCGGCGATCCTGCGCTACCGCAACCAAGCGTGGGCGCGGCGCGTCGGGCTCGACGATCTGTCGGACGAGGCGTGGATCGCGCATTTCGCGCGCTTCACACCCCTGCCCGGCTCGTTCGAGCGGCCGATGGCGCTGCGTTATCACGGCCATCAGTTCCGTTCCTACAACGCGGATCTCGGCGACGGCCGCGGCTTCCTGTTCGCGCAAGGCCACGACCGGCGCGACGGGCGCCTGCTCGATCTTGGCACCAAGGGCAGCGGCACGACGCCCTGGTCGCGCGGGGCGGACGGGCGGCTCACCCTGAAGGGCGGCGTGCGCGAGGTGCTGGCCACCGCCATGCTGGAGGCGCTCGGCGTCGAGACCTCGAAGTCGTTCAGCCTGATCGAGACCGGCGAGGCGCTGGAGCGGGGCGACGAGCCCTCCCCCACCCGCTCGGCGGTGCTGGTGCGGCTGTCGCATTCGCACCTGCGCATCGGCACCTTCCAGCGCTTCCAGTTCCTCGAACAGCCCGAGGCGATCGCCCGCCTCGTCGATTACGTGGTCGAAACCTACTATCCCGGCATCCAAGAAGCCGAGCCGGCGGAGCGCGCGGCCCTGTTCTTCGAGGCGATGCTGGCGCGGGTGGCGCGGATGGGCGCGCAGTGGATGGCCGCGGGCTTCGTCCACGGCGTGCTCAACACCGACAACATCAACGTCGCCGGCGAGAGCTTCGATTACGGCCCCTGGCGCTTCGCTCCCACCCATGATCCGGCCTTCACCGCCGCCTATTTCGACGAGTGGGGCCTCTACAGCTTCGGCCGCCAGCCCGAGGCCCTGTTCTGGAACCTGAGCCGGCTGGCCGATTGCCTGCTCGGCCTCGTGCCGAAGGAGCGGCTGGAGGCGGGGCTGAAAGGCTTCGGCCCGGCGCTGCAGGACGCGTTCGCCGAGGCGATCCTGTTCCGGCTCGGGGTCACCCCCGCGCAGGGGAGGGCGAGGGCGCGGTCCACCGGCTGGTCGGCGCATTCTGGGCCTTCCTCGAAACCAGCCGCGCGCCGTTCGAGCAGGTCTTCTTCGACTGGCGCGGGGGGCTGGCGAGTGAGCCCCGCGCGGCCCGGAGCCCGGCGGGCGAGCACTACGCCAGCGACGCCTTCCGCCCGGTCCACACTGCGCTCCAGGCGATGCGTCCCGCCGTCAAGGCCAACCTCGACCACCCTTACTTTGCCCGCGAAAAACCCTGCACGATGCTGATCGACGAGGTCGAGGCGCTTTGGGCGCCGATCGCCGAGGCCGATGACTGGTCGGGGCTCCAGGCCAAGCTCGCCGAGATCGAAGCGATGGCCGAGGCCTACGGCACGCAAGCCCTCCCCCCGGACGCCTGAGGCGGAGATGGCTCAGCGTTTCGTTCTGCAGGGGCGGACCGCCCTCGTTACGGGGGCCGCGAGCGGCATTGGCGCGGCGCTGAGCCTCGCGCTGGCGGGGCGCGGCTGCGCCCTGGCGCTGGCCGACCGCGACGCGCAGGGCCTCGCCGAGACGGCGCGCGCCGCCCGCGCTGCCGGTGTCACGGTCAGCGAGCATGTGCTCGACCTCGCCGACCGAGAGGCGCTCCTCGCACTGCCGGAGGCGGTCCGTAACCGTCACGGCGGGCTGCACCTCCTCGTCAACAATGCCGGCGTGGCGCTTGGCGGCCGGTTCGAGGACACGGACCCGGCCGATATCGACTGGCTCATGGACGTGAACCTGCACGCGGTGATGCGGCTGACCCATGCCTGCCTGCCGCTGTTGCGGGCTCAAGCACAGGCGCAGATCGTCAACCTGTCGAGCGTGTTCGGCATCATCGCGCCCGCGGGGCAGACAGCCTACGCGGCGAGCAAGTTCGCGGTGCGCGGCTTCACCGAGGCCCTGCGCCATGAAGTTGAGGGCACCGGGCTCGGCGTCACGCTGGTGCATCCGGGCGGGGTCGCCACCGCGATTGCCCGCAACGCCCGCCGACCTCGCACCATGGATCCGCACGAAGCCGCCGAAGCCCATCTCGCTTTCGAGCGCCTCCTGACGATGAGCCCGGCGAAAGCCGCCGCAGCGATCCTGCGCGGGATCGAGACGCGGGCGCCCCGCGTGGTGATCGGCGCCGATGCCCGCCGCGCCCTGCTGATCCAGCGCCTGATGCCGGTGCGCTACTGGTCGCTGATCCGCCGCGCCGTTCGAGACACGTGACCATGGCCAGCCTGCGCGCCCACCTCTACGATCTCACCATCCGCCTCGCGGTGAAGGGGCGACTCGGCGGCACCCACGATGTCTATGCGATCCGCCGCGCCTTCGAGGGCGCCCGGTTCCCGACGCCGGCCGGCGTCGCCTTCACCCCCGGCGAGGTCGGCGGCGTGCCCGGCGAGTGGGCGGAGGCCGCAGGGGCGAAGACGGAAGGGACGAAGACGGAAGGGACCCGCGCGGACGGCGAGCGCCCAACCCTGCTCTATTGCCACGGCGGCGGCTTCATTGCCTGCTCGGCGCAATTGTACCGCCCAGTCACCGGCCGCTTCGCTCGAGCCGGCTTCCGGGTGTTCACGCCGGATTACCGGTTGGCGCCGGAGCACCCCTTTCCCGCGGCGGTCGAGGATTGCACGGGTGTCTGGACCGCGCTCGCGGAGGCGGGCCCGGCGGTCGTCGCCGGGGATTCCGCGGGCGGCAGCCTGGCGCTCACCACGATCATCGAGGCGCGCCGCCTCGGCCTGACCCCGCCCGTGGCGGCGGCCCTGTTCTCGCCGGCCACCGACCTGATCGGCCGCAGCGCCTCGTTCCGCACGAATGGGCGGCGCGACGCGATGTTCCGCCCCGAGGCGCTGATGCGGCTGGTTCCGGCCTACCTCGCCGGGGCCGACCCTGCCGACCCGCGCGCCTCGCCGATCGAGGCGGATTTGTCCGGGTTTCCGCCGCTCCTGATCCATGTCGGCGTCCGCGAGATCCTGCGCGACGATTCCCTGCGCCTCGCCGAGAAGGCAAAGGCCGCGGGCGTGCCGGTCGAACTCACGGTGTTTCCCGTGGTGGCGCATGCTTGGCAGCTCGCCGAGAGCTTTCTGCCCGAGGCACGCCGCTCCCTCGACGAGGCCGCGACCTTCCTGCACCGCGCCCTGAAAGCGCCCCCCCATCCTGAGGCGGAGGTCGCCGCGTGAGCGAAGCGCCCCTCGATCTCGTCATCGTCGGCGCCGGCTTTTCCGGCCTCGCCATGGCGATCCGCGCGCGGCAGGCCGGGTTCGACCGCCTCCTCGTGCTGGAGAAGGCCGCGGGCGTCGGCGGCACGTGGCGGGAGAACACCTATCCGGGGGCCGCCTGCGACGTGCCCTCGCAACTCTACTCCCTCTCCTTCGCGCCGAAATCCGATTGGTCGCGCCTTTTCGCGCCGCAACCCGAGATCGAGGCCTATCTCGAAGGGCTTGTGGCCGCGCACGGCCTCGCGCCGTTCCTGCGCCTGGAGACCTGCGTGACGCGCGCCGTCTTCGATGCGGAGGCAGGCCTGTGGCGAGTCGAGACCGACAGGGGCGTCGTCTCCGCCCGCGTGCTCGTCGGTGCCATGGGCGCCCTGCACCACCCTGCCCTGCCCCGCCTCCCCGGCCTGGAGCGGTTCTCGGGAAAAGCCTTCCACTCGGCGACCTGGGATCATTCCTGCGACCTGAGGGCCAAGCGCGTCGGCGTGATCGGCACGGGGGCGAGCGCGGTGCAGTTCGTGCCGGAGATCGTCGGCCGTGTCGCCCACCTCACCCAGTTCCAGCGCTCGGCCCCCTGGATCCTGCCCCGCGGCGACCGCCCGACCGGGCGCGGATTCCAGTGGCTGATGCGGATCGCCCCCCTGCGCCGTCTCCACCGCGCCTCGCTGTTCTGGCGCCGCGAGGTCGCGGCGCTCGCGGGCTTCACCCGCGTCTCGCGCGTAACCGCTTTGGCCGAAGCGTGGTCCCGCCGGCACCTCGCGGCCTCGATCGCCGATCCGGCTCTGAGACGACAGCTCACGCCCGACTACCGCCTCGGCTGCAAGCGGGTGCTGCTCTCCGACGACTATTACCCGGCGCTGGCCCGGCCCAACGCGAGCCTCGTCACCGCGCCGATCCGCGAGGTTCTGCCCCACGGCATCGTCACGGCGGACGGCGCCGAGCACCCGCTCGACATGCTGATCTTCGCCACCGGCTTCGCGCCCGGCGGCAGCGTTGTGCGCACGGAGGTGATCGGGCGCGACGGGTTAAGTTTGCTGCAAGCATGGAAGCAGGGAGCGGACGCCTTCCGCGGCGTCTCGGTGGCGGGCTTCCCGAACTTCTTCCTGCTGCTCGGTCCCAATACCGGGCTCGGCCACAACTCGGTGCTGCTGATGGTCGAGGCGCAGGTCGCCCACGTGCTCGGCGCGCTGAAGCGGCTGCGCGACCAGCCCGGCGGCGTGCTGGAGGTGCGCCCCGAGGCTCAGGCGCGCTTCCGCGCCGAGGTCGATGCGCGGATGCAGGACAGCATCTGGACGCAGGGCGGCTGCGGCAGCTGGTATCTCGACCGCGCGGGGCGCAATCGCACCCTCTGGCCCGGGACGGTCGGCGATTACGTGCGCGGCACCGAGCGGATGCGGGTGGAGGATTACAGGCTCACCGATCCTCCAGGGCTTTGCCCTGGACCCACGAAAGGACTTGTCCTTTCGAAACCCTGATGATCACGGCCGGTCCTGCTTGCGCTCGACCTCCAGGCGTATGCCCCGGCCGGCCAGGAGGATTTCGGCGAGGAAGGCCAGGATCGCCAGGATGGTGCAGCCGAGCGCAAGGCCGAAGCAGGCGAACAGCACGGAGGCCGCGGAGGCGTCCCTGAGGGCGCCGACGAACAGGGTCAGCACGGCCGCGCCCGTCATCACGCCGCCGAGGCTCGCCAGCACCACGGCGAGATCGAGCAGAAGCGAGCGCCGGCGCAGGTAGGCGAGGCGGCGGGCCAGCGTCGCCCGCGCCGCCTCGTCCGCACCGGGCAGGCTGGCCGAGAGCGCATCGACCTTGTCGGCGACGCGGCCGAGGCGGGTCGAGAACACGTTGAGCAGGGTCGCCAGCGCCGAGAGCAGGAAGGCGGGGGCGAGCGCTACCTGGATGATGTGGGCGATGCTCTCGGGATCGCCCGTCGCGGTCTGGAACATGCCGTCGGGTTCGTCTCAGGCCCGGCGGGCGCGGCGCCGCTCGCGGAAGATGAGG
This sequence comes from Methylorubrum sp. GM97, assembly GCF_024347855.1. Lineage (NCBI taxonomy): Bacteria > Pseudomonadati > Pseudomonadota > Alphaproteobacteria > Hyphomicrobiales > Methylobacteriaceae > Methylorubrum > Methylorubrum sp. GM97. Next base: position 4,510,929 of record NZ_AP025942.1, on the reverse strand, counting down.
GCGAGGTTGCGCAGGTAGATGAAGGTGGACAGCCCCTGCCCGATGATGATCACCGGCTCCCGGCGCACGAAGCCGTAGACCAGGGTCATCAGCCCGCCGATGATCGACAGGAACCAGAACGAGAGCGGCATCACGCTCTTTCCCGCCCGCTCGCTGGCGATCCATTGCAGGATGAAGCGGGAGCCGAATACGAGCTGCGCCCCGATGCCGAACACCAGCCAGAAATCGAAGCGGGTGACGAACACGTCGTAGAAATAGGCCGGCAGGTCCTCGGCGAGCTGGATCAGCATGGGTTCACCGGCTCTCGCTGTGTGGGATTTCCTCGGCCCGGGGGGCCGGGCGGCGGCGCCGGATCAGCCACCACACCCCGGCCAGATCGAGGATGCCGACCCAGAGCCGGTCGAACATCCCGTAATTCGAGTGCCCGGTGAAGCGCGGCCGGTCCACCACGTCGCGGTGCACCACGCCGAACCCCTCGCGGGTGACGAGCGCAGGCATGAAGCGGTGAAGCGCGTCGAAATAGGGCAGCGTAAGGTAGACCTCGCGGCGAAACACCTTGAGCCCGCAGCCGGTATCGCGGGTGGCGTCCTTCAGGATCTTTCCGCGCACGCCGTTGGCGATCCGCGACTGGAACTGCTTCCAGGCCCCTTTCCGGCCGATCCGCTGCCCCTGCGCGAGCCCGACCGTCGGGCCGGCCTGCTCGAGGGCGGCATAGAGCACGGGGATGAAGGACGGATCGTTCTGGCCGTCGCCGTCGAGCGTGGCGATGACGGGCGCGCGGGCACGCAGCACGCCGCTGCGCACCGCCCCGCTCTGGCCGCCGCCGCGGTCATGGCGCACCACCCTGAGCCACGGATGCTTGGCCTGCAGGCCGCGGAGAGTGGCCAGCGTCGCGTCGGTCGAGCCGTCATCGACGTAGATGACCTCGAACGGCGCGAGGGTCTGGCAGGCATGGCCGATCTCGGCCACCAGGGCCTCGATGTTGCCGGCCTCGTTCTTCACCGGCACCACCACGCTGAGGCGCGGCGGCTCGGACTGGGTCGTCATGCTCATGGCGTGGAACCCGGCAGCGCGGCGTAGGCGGAGACCCCGACCGGCTTGCCGCCGTTGATGTTGAAGCCGGTGACCCGGCCGACGGGGCTAAGCGGTTGCCCGCCTTGGGCGGTCGCGAATTCGGCGGCGAACCGGTCCTCGACCAGCACGACGCGGCAGCCGCCCTCCCGTAGGAAGGCGATGGCCTCGGCACCGGAATTCAGCATGGCCAGATCCGTGCCGACGGTGAAGACGAGGCTCGGCTCGCGAAGGCCGAGACTTGCCACACGCGGCGCCTCGCAGGGCAGGGCATCGCGGATCGCGGCGAGCCGCGGCGAGACCTTGAGGCTTTGCAGCACCGGCTGGGTCAGGCCGAACACGGCGCCCGACAGCACCACCGAAGCGGCGACGGCGAGCACCAGAGCGCCCTCCCCTGCCTCTGGCCCTGTCCCTCGTCCCGCCCCTTCTCTTGCCCCGCGCGCAAAGGCGGCCCAGGCGAGGCCGGCGAGAACGCAGGCGGCGAACAGCAGCGGCAAGGCGGCCAGGGGCAGCACATGGTCGAGACGCCACGCGGCGAGGCTGACGCCCAGCGTCAGCCCGACCGGAATCAGCACCACGAGCCCCGCCACCCAGCGCGCGCCCGGACGTCGCGGATCGAGAGCGCCACGCGACAGCGCCAGCACGGTAAGGATCGCCACCGCCGGCATCAGGGGGAGGACGTAATGCGGCAGCTTGGTCGGCACCGCCTCGAAGATCAGCCACATCGGCACGATCCAGGCGAGCAGCAGCGCCACCGCCTCCTCACCCCGCCGCGCCCAGGCGAAGGGAAGGCTGAGGGCGGCGAAGGCGGCGCCCGGCCAGAAGGTGGCGAAGAAGGCGAGCGCGTAGGCGCCGGGCGGGCCCCAATGCTTCTCGGCGCCGGTGCCGACCTTGCCGAGCATATCGCGCCCCACCGCCTCGCCGAAGAAGGCGCCGCCGCTCTTCCAGGCGATCGCCAGGAACCAGGGCGCCACGACGGCGAGCGTGATGAGGAGGCCTAAGCGCGGGCGCAGGTCGAGCAGCCAGCGGGCCGAGCCCTCGCGCAGGCACAGCACGAAGGCGGCGAGCCCGGCGAAGAGCGGCACCATCGGCCCCTTCACGAGGATGCCGAGGGCGATCCCGAGCCAGAAGACCAAGGCCGTTCCGAGCGAGGCCGGGCCGCGGCGCCGCTCCAACCGGGCGCGCCCGAGCCAGGCGCGGGCGAGCGCGCCGAACGCGGCGACCGAGCAGGCGGTGAGCAGCGCGTCGGTCTTGGCAAGGCGCGCTTCCGCCGAGAGCATGATGCAGGCGGAAAACAGGGCGGCGGCCAGCAGCGCCCGGCGACGGTCGAGCAGGGCGAGGCCCGCCCAGTAGGTCAGCAGGATCGCCGCCAGCGCGCCGAGAAGCGAGGGGATCCGGTAGAGCCCGATCTGCGTGCGCGCCTGCGGCACACCGAGCGCCTCGCCGGCCGCGACGGCGGCGGCCTGGGCCCAGTAGATCCCGACCGGCTTCTTGTGGCGGGCCTCGGCCTGGAAGCGGATATCGACGAGGTCGCCCGTCTCCAGCATCTGCTTGGAGGCTTGGGCAAAGCGCGGCTCGTCCCGGTCCATCGGCTGGAGCGAGGCAAGGCCCGGCAGGAAGCTGGCGAGACCGATCAGCAGGAGCAGGAGGCAGGCGCGCAGATGGCTCGCGGCCCCGAAGGACAGCACCCGATCGCTAAGGCGCAGCGCGCCGTCGAGCGGCCAGCCACCCTCCGCCTGTGACAGCGCGGCCGGCGCGACGCCAAGGCGCGTCATCGGCGGGGCCCGCCCCCGATGGGTGCGGTCCGGCTCTGGCGGGGAGGAACGGGCATCGGCGGCTCGGGCGCGGATGAAAAAGGCCGGCGGACGGCCCGCGCCCCGGCCGGGCGCCGTGTCGATGATCCGGTTCGGATTGTCAAATGCGGAGATCCGCAGCGCCACCGGGTGCGGGGCCACCAGCAAAAAGCAACGCGACTATGCACTGGGTGGGTAGCCGGACCGGAAGGGCGACCCTATATTCCTCTCATGGCAAACAACAGCGCAAATCCCTACACCCTCGAAATCGAAGCCTGCGAGCGCCCTGCCGGGCACTTCACGTGGGCCATCCGCCGGAACGGCAAACTCTTCCAGCGCGCGGATCGCGTGCAGACCACGGAAGAGGCCGCAGAGCGCAGCGGGCTCGCCGCCCTGGAGAAGCTCCTCAGCGGCCGGGAGCGTTGATCGGCCTTTTCGGCCGACTTACGCCTCAAATCCCTCAGACCTGACAAGGCTCCCGGGCTCGCGCCCGCGGGGCCTTTTCTATGCCGTTGATCGCCCGCGGGGCTCGGATAATCTCCCCCTGAAACGGGAGGCGAGACCATGGCGCGCACGACGATCTACGACCGCGATCTCGACCCGAATCCCGCGAACTTCCAGCCGCTCACGCCGCTGACCTATCTCGATCGCGCCGCCCGCACCTTCCCGGACCGGGTTGCGGTGATCCACGGGCCCCTGCGCCGCTCCTACGCCGACCTCTACGCCCGCTGCCGCCGCCTCGCCGCGGCTTTGGCCGCCCGCGGCATCGGCCGCGGCGACACGGTGGCGGTGCTGCTCGCCAACACGCCGGCGATGATCGAGTGCCACTACGGCGTGCCGATGACGGGGGCGGTGCTCAACACCCTCAACACCCGCCTCGACGCGGGGGCTCTGGCCTTCTGCCTCGACCACGGCGAGGCCAAGGTCTTCATCGTCGATCGCGAGTTCGCGCGGATCGGCCGCGAGGCGCTAGACAAGGCCGGGGTCTCGCCCCTCGTCATCGATTACGACGACCCTGAATTCACCGGAGACAGCGCCCCTGTCGGCGAGACCGACTACGAAGATTTCCTCGCCGCCGGCGATCCCGATTTCGGCTGGGCGATGCCGGGCGACGAGTGGGACGCGATCTCGCTGAACTACACCTCCGGCACCACCGGCGATCCGAAAGGCGTGGTCTATCACCACCGCGGCGCGGCCCTGCTCTCGCTCGGCAACGTCATCACCGCCGGGCTGCCGCAGCACGCGGTCTATCTCTGGACCCTGCCGATGTTTCACTGCAACGGCTGGTGCTTCCCCTGGACGCTCTCGATCGTCGCCGGCACCCATGTCTGCCTGCGGCAGGTGCGGGCGCCCGCGATGTACGCGGCTCTGGCCGAGCACGGCGTCACCCACCTGTCGGGCGCGCCGATCGTGATGTCGACGCTGCTGAACGCCCCCGAGGCGCAGAAGCGCCCCCTCCCCCGCCGGGTCCACTTCCTCACCGCCGCCGCGCCGCCGCCCGAGGCGGTGCTCGCCGCCATGGGCGAGGCCGGCTTCGACGTCACCCATCTCTACGGCCTGACCGAGACCTACGGCCCGGCGGTCGTGAATGCGTGGCACGAGGATTGGGACGCGCTGTCCCGCGACGAGCAGGCCAGGAAGAAGGCCCGCCAGGGCGTGCGCTACCCCGTTCTGGAAGGGCTCGACGTGCGCGACCCTGAGACGATGGAATCCCTGCCCGCCGACGGCACCAGCCTCGGCGAGGTGATGTTCCGCGGCAACGTGGTGATGCGCGGCTACCTGAAGAACCCGGCCTCGACCGAGGCCGCCTTCAAGGGCGGCTGGTTCCGCTCCGGCGATCTCGGGGTGAAGCATCCCGACGGCTACATCCAGCTGAAAGACCGCTCGAAGGACATCATCATTTCGGGTGGCGAGAACATCTCCTCGATCGAGGTGGAGGACGCGCTGTTCAAGCACCCGGCGGTCGCGGCCGCCGCCGTCGTCGCCAAGCCCGACGCGAAATGGGGCGAGACGCCCTGCGCCTTCATCGAGCTGAAGGAGGGGCGGGAGGCGACCTCGGAGGAACTGGTCGCATGGTGCCGCGAGCGGCTCGCCCCCTACAAGCTGCCGCGCCACGTGGTGTTCGGCGAACTGCCGAAAACCTCGACGGGCAAGGTGCAGAAGTTCGTGTTGCGGGAGAAGGCGCGGGAGGGAGACGCGTGAAGGCCGCTTTCGGCGCTTTGTCCGCCTCGATAGGATGGACCTCATGACGGATCTTCTCGAACGAGCGGTCGCCACCGCGCGGGGACTCTCTCCGGAAATGCAGGACGAGATCGCGCGTCTCGTGCTCGCCTATGCGGGTGAGGAGCAATCGGTCATTCCGCTTACGCCCGAGGAAGAGGCTGATCTTGCGGAGTCGGATGTCGAAGAGGCGCGCGGTGACTTCGCAACGGAGGAGCAGATGCGCGCCATATGGGCGAAGTATGGTCGGTGAGAGTCCGCTACACTCTGACCGCCGCTCGGCAAATCGAAGCGGCGCTTGATTTTCTCGCAAGCGAGTCGCCCCAAGCTGCCTTCAGGCTTCAAGAGCGCATCCTATCGGTCGTGGCCCTCTTGCAAGCGCATCCCCAGGCAGGGCGTTTGACAAGTAAACGGGGCATCCGGCGATTTCCGCTCAGCTCGTTTCCCTACCTGATCGACTATCGCGCCACGGACCGAGACATCGTCGTGCGCCGCTTCCGACATACCGCACGCCGTCCCCTGTCGTGATCCGTGGCCATCCTCACTCTACGCCCAATTGCTGCGCGGCACTCATGATCGCGGTCATGCGGTAGGGCTTCATCACCAGGACGCTCTCGCTCACCTGCCGGGGCTGCTCGGCGCTGTAGCCGGTCACGTAGATCACCGGCAGGGCCGGGTGCAGCACGCGCGCGCGCTCGGCGAGGTCCCAGCCGTCGAGCTGGCCCGGCAGGCGGATATCGGTGAACAGGAGATCGACCCGCCCGGCCCCCTGGAGCAGGCCGTAGGCCTCTTCCGCGGTGCCGGCGCTGAGCACGGCGAAGCCGGCATCCTCGAACTCCATGGTCACGGCGCTGAGCAGCATCTCTTCGTCCTCGACGACGAGCACCGTCCGCTTGTCGGCCATACGTCCCCCCTCCCACGTCTTCTTGTTATTCGACAGGCCCGCATCCGGAAGGCGCAAGAGCCGCATGCCTTTCGAGTGCGGGCCCACCCGCATCATCTTTTTCCGAAAGCCGCTGGCCACCTTTCAGGATGATGCTCTTCGCTTTCGTTCTTGCATCATCTTTTTCCCGAAAGCCGGCGACCGCCTTCCGGGATGATGCTTTAGCCCGCGACCGCCACCGGCGGCAGGAGCGGCGCAAAGCCCGGTTCGGCAACCGGGGCCTGACGCACTGCCGGACGGCTCACGGCCGGCGCCTGCGCCGGGAAGGACAGGCGCACCGTCGTTCCGGGCCTGCCGTCGCGCACGAAAGCGGCGCTGCCGCCCGATTGCTGCGCGAAGCCGAACACTTGGCTCAAGCCCAGGCCGGTCCCCTGCCCCAACGGCTTCGTGGTGAAGAACGGCTCGAAGGCCCGCGCCTCGACCTCCGGCGCCATGCCGGCTCCGGTGTCGGACACTTCGACGGCGAACCCATCGCCTTCGGGCAGCGGCCGGGTGGCGAGGGTGAGCGTGCCGCCCTCCGGCATCGCATCGCGGGCATTGACCGCGAGGTTGAGGATCGCGCTCTCGAACTGGTTCGGATCGATCCTCACCCGCGGCAGGTCCGGGGCGAGATCGGTCTCCAGCCGGATGCGCGGGCCGATCGTGCCGCGCAGGAACTCGGCAAAGGAGGCGATCTGCGCGTTCACGTCGGTGCTGACCGGGGAGAGCGGTTGGCGGCGGGCGAAGGCCAGCAGCTTGTGCGTCATCGTCGCCGCCCGCTCAGCGCCCTTCACCGCATCGCGCAGGCGCGTGCGCAGGGGGCTCGCCTCGGGCAGGCCGCGCTCGACCCGGTCGAGGTTGAGCAGCACCACGTTGAGCAGGTTGTTGAAGTCGTGGGCCACGCCGCCGGTGAGTTGCCCGATCGCCTCCATCTTCTGGCTCTGGCGCAGGGCCTCCTCGGCCCGCGCGCGCTCGGCATTGGCGGCCTCCAGAGCGGCGAGCGCCGCGTCGCGCTCAGCGATACGGGCCTGCAGCGCCTCGTTGGCCTGCCGGAGCTGGGTCGGAGATGGCAAGGTCAGCGCCTTCGGGATCAGGACCCAGAGTGCCACCGCCGTGCCAATGGAGGCCATGCCGGTGATGAGCTTGACCGCGGCCTCCAGCCCGTAATCCGGCACCCAGAGCGTCCAGATCGCCATGAGATGCGTCGCGCCGCAGGCGGTGATGAACACGGCGAACGACCAGAACATCCAGCCGAACACCACGTCGCGGCGGCGGGACACGAAATAGGCCAGTCCGACGGGGATCGAGAAATAGGCGAAGGCGATCAGGCTGTCGGAGACGACATGCGTCCAGATCAGCTCCGGACGCCACAGCAGACAGATGCCGTGGGGCGAAAGGTTTTCGACCTCCCACAGCCGCCGCAGAAGTTCGAGCATCAACCCCGGTCCCCCGCTCCGCCGCGCACGATCCCGAAGGCTGCGCAGGCCCATGCGACAGCATCGTCCCGAAAGATGGCGCCAGGCTTTCGCGACGATGCTCGAACAAAAATCCGCGGCATCGTTCCGGGTTCGATTTCCAGGACGAGGCCCGAGACATGAACGATCGGGCGCGCCGGCGAATGCGGCCTGCCCTCACCCCAAATCTCTACGCGAGACACCGGCGCCCACCAAACATTAAGTCTTACTTAACCCTATTCGCTCATCACCGAGGGTGGCTTTCGAGGGCGGGCGCGAGTGTCGGCGCAACGGGCAATCACGCAGGTTGAGGCTTCGCAAAGGGCCTTGCAGGGAGCCTTGAAAGGCGCCTCGCAGGGAACCCCCGATGCGGCCTCGCATGAGACGCCGGCCGACGCGCCCCTGCGGCGCATCAGCCTCGGCAGCCTGCTGTCCGCCACGGCGCGGCGCCATCCCGACCGGATCGCCGTGGTCGACCCCGCCGACAAGCCGGATTGGAGCGACAGGCCCGCCATCACCTGGACCTACGCCGCGGCCGCCGAGATCGTGGAGCGCCTCGCCCGCGGCCTGCGGAGCTGGCGCCTGCCGCCGGGAAGCCGCATCGGCCTGTGCCTGCCGGGCTCGGCCGAGAGCGCGCTGGCGATCCTCGCCGTTGAGGCCGCCGGCCACGTCGCCTGCCTGCTCCCAGTCTCCTGGGACGAGGATCGCCTGCTTGCCGCGGCGCAGAACGTCGCGCTGAGCGCGGTGCTGACCCAGGCCCGCCTCGGCTCCGCCGCACCCGCCGAGCGCCTCTGCGCCGTCGCCGCACGCTATTTCGGCCTGCGCTACCTCGCCGCCTTCGGCCCCGACGTGCCGGATGGGGTGATTAATCTCGACCGGTTCGTCCTCGACGGCCCTGCCGGAGAGCCGGCCGGACCGGCCCCCGCCGCGGCCGGCATCGTCAGCTTCATCGGCGGCGACCCCGAGCAACCGGTCTACCGCAGCGGCGAATCGGTGGTGGCGGCGGCTGCCGCCCATCTCGTGGCGATGCGGGTCGCGCCCGCCGAGCGCATCCTCAGCCTGATCGGCCCGCACGACCTGCGCGGCCTTGCCACCGGGCTCGCGGCCGCTCTCGTTGCAGGGGCCACGCTGGAGACGCTGCCGCTGTTCGACGGGGCCGCCTTCGCGACGGCCCTGCGCCGGCCGGGCCCGACGCATCTCGTCGCCCCCGCCTTCCTCGAAAAGAACCTCGCCGGCCGCGACCTGCCGACGGATCTGCGCTCCGTCGCCCTGGTGCACCGGGCGCCGGTCCGCTTCCCCAGCCGCAGCCGCGCCGTGGACCGGTCGCAGGGCCTGCGCCTCGAAACGGTGATCGACACCGTCGCCTTCGACGAGACGGCGATCCTCTCCGGCCGGCGCGGGACGACGGGCGACCTCTCGCTGGTGCTCGGCAAGCCGGAGCGGCTCGCCCTTCCCGCCGCCCTGATGTCCATGAGGCGCGGCGCGGACGATCGCCTCGCCTTCCGCGGCCAAGCCTGCACCGTGACGCCGTTGCAGCGCGGAAATCGGCAGGCGATCCCGAGCGGGATGTGGCAGGAGACGCCTTACGCGCCGGTGCTGTTCGCGGGCTTCGCCACCGCGATCGAGGTCGTGGAGCCGTCCGCTTCCGCCGGCTCCCCAAAAATTTTTGCGCCTGCGTAATCGGGCCTGCCAACGGTGCGTTCCGCGGTGCCGTCCTCTCAAGCAGACAGATAAAAAATCGATTGGAGGAAATGACTTAGGCGAGAACCGGGGCAGCCAGGGATTCACGTCCCCGACTTGTGCGGCGCAGTTCATCCCGCCTTCAGCACGGCGATTCCATGTTCACCCAGCTCCATGGCCGGCGAACCAATCGTGGCCATGCGGGTTATCCGGGGTGCCCCTTCACACAGGGCGCGACATGGGGTAACGCTTAAGCCTATGGGTGCGCTGCAACAAGTGCTTGTCGTCGATGATGGCCGCCGCGCCGTCGATCGCTCTCTTGCCGCCGACCTCGCCGGGCTCGGTTATGCAAGCGTCACCGCTTCCATCGAAGCGGCGGACGATGTCCTCGCCGTGATCGCCCGTCCTGCGGCGATCCTCCTTCAGCTCTCGTCCAGCACGAATCCGCATCTCGCCGCGCTCGCCGATCGGCTGCGCGCCCGGATGCGGGCCGGCGGCATTCCGGTCATCGAGATGGACGACGCGGGACCCCGCCCCGGCGCACCCGTTGATCTCAAGAGCCGGATCGGTCCCTACGTGCTCGCTGAGCCCGAGCTTTAGGTCTTTCCCGTAACGGGACAATGACGGCGGGCCGCGGGCCCGCCTTTTTCATGCGCGAGCGGGCGATTACGCCGCTGCGATGATCTCGCTCTCGCGGACGGCGCGTTCGGCCGAGCCGGAGCGGATCCGGTAAGAGGGCTCCCCGGTCGGATCGTCGGGCATCAGGCGGACGACTTCGCTGATCGTGCCGAAGCCCAGCCGCTCGTCGGTGGGGGACGATTGAGCGCGGCGAACCCGCTGACCGATCTTGAACTTATGAAACATCGATGTCTCCTCGAACGCATTCCGTCGAAGCGGGAAGCCGCTTCGGCGGAGGAGAGCCCCTTCAAGACAACGGGTCAGAGCTGGTCTCGATCGCACGTCCGACCGAAAGCGGCCCCAGCTCCGTGCCGGGGCAAGCCCACGAGCCGGGGATCCGACTCACGGGAAAGCGATAGCGCGCTCAGCGGCGCAGCTTGATCTTGGCTTTGCGGGCGGCGTAGCGGGCGTCCCGCTCTTCCTTCTGCTTGGCCTGGGCCTCGCGGGCACGCTCGGCGGCGGCCTCGATCTCGGCGGCCTTGCGCGCCACTTCGGCCTCGCGCTCGGCGGCGGCGATGGCAGCCAGCCGCTCGGCATCGAGGCGGCGCTGCGTCTCGCGCTCCTTGACCCGCTCGTCGCGCGCAACGGCGATCGCACGGCGCTCGGCCTGGCGGGCCTGCACAGCCGGATCATCATTGGAGGGGCGGGCGCGGAAGCGGGCGAGCATGGCCTCCCGGGAGGAAGCCGAATCCTGGCGACGGTCGTCGAAGGAGTTTTGTTTGGTGAAGCTCACAGAGTGTCCTTGATCGTACCGGGTCCGGGATGAACCACGGCCTTAAAAGCGCAAAGCCGCTCCAGTCCGGAGCGGCTTCGACATATCGGGTTCAGGCGCGAATTACGCGACTTGGAGCTGACCCGCCGACTGCTTGCCGGAGCGACGGTCGGTTTCCATCTCGTAGGAAACCTTCTGGCCTTCGGTGAGGCCACGCAGGCCGGCGCGCTCGACGGCGGAGATGTGGACGAAAACGTCCTTCGAGCCGTCCTCAGGCTGGATGAAGCCGAAGCCCTTCTGCTCGTTGAACCACTTGACGGTGCCGATGCTCATAGAATGTCCTTGTCTCCGCAGGATTCAGGTAGAGAGCCTTGCGCCATGCAGCGCCAGGCTATGTCGTTCGACCGATAACGAAGGAAAATGAGAACCGCCCTGCGGAGGCGTCACGGCCCAGAAAATCCGGCCTCGCATCGATAAGATCTATATGCGACTCGAATGAAGCTTTATCAAGGCTCGTTTTATTTTTCGAGATGCAAGAATTGTTGGCAGGTCATTCGAAATGACCTGCCGTTTCAAGCGATTCATCAACGCGCAGCGTGAGTTGAGAAGGATCTCCCACACCGCGATCTCTCGCTTATGTCGCGCGTGACACGCCCGCTCCGCCCTCCCGCTCCAACGGCAAGGGGCCGGCGGTCTCGCGCAGGCCCGGTCAGGCGGCCTTCTTGGCCCGCTTGGCGATCGTGACGAGCCCGCGCAGGATCTGCGTCGTCTCCTTCAGCCGCCGCGGGATGCCGTCGAGCTCGCGGATGAACACGACGCTCATGTCGGGCCGCACCTTGGCGAAGGAGCCCTGCTCCACGACCATGGCGGCGAGCCCTTGCGGGTTGGCGAAGGAACGGTTGCGGAAGTGGACAACCACGCCCTTCGGCCCGGCCTCGACCTTCTCGACATTGGCGTCGCGGCACAGGATCTTGATGGTCACGATCTTCAGGAGCTGTTCCACCTCCGGCGGCAGCGGGCCGAAACGGTCGATCAGCTCGGCACCGAAGCTCTCCATCTCGGCATCGTTCTCGAGGGTCGAGAGGCGCCGGTATAGGCCGAGCCGGACGGTCAGATCCTCGACGTAATCCTCGGGGATCGTGACCGGAGCGCCGAGCGCGATGGTCGGCGACCACGCCTCCTCCACCGGCTCCTCGATGCCGGCCTTGAGGGCGGTGACCGCATCCTCCAGCATCTGCTGGTAGAGCTCGTAGCCGACTTCCTTGATGTGGCCGGACTGGGCATCGCCCAGGAGGTTGCCGGCGCCGCGGATGTCGAGATCGTGGCTCGCGAGCTGGAAGCCGGCGCCCAGCGTGTCGAGGCTCTGGAGCACCTTCAGGCGCTGTTCGGCCTGGGTCGTGAGCTGGCGGTTGGCCGGCGTCGTGAACAGGGCGTAGGCCCGCGCCTTCGAGCGGCCGACACGCCCGCGCAACTGGTAGAGCGCGGCCAGACCGAACATGTCGGCCCGGTGCACGATCAGCGTGTTGGCGGTCGGGATGTCGAGGCCAGATTCGACGATCGTGGTCGAGAGCAGCACGTCGTACTTGCCCTCGTAGAACGCCGTCATCACGTCCTCGAGCTGGCCCGCCGCCATCTGGCCGTGGGCGACCGCGACGGTGGTCTCGGGCATCTCGGTGTCGAGGAAGCGTTTGACCTCGGCCAGATCCTCGATGCGCGGGGCGACGTAGAACGACTGGCCGCCGCGATAGCGTTCGCGCAGCAGCGCCTCGCGAACCAGCAGCGGATCGAACGGTGTCACGAAGGTCCGCACCGCCAGCCGGTCCATCGGGGGCGTGGCGATGATCGAGAGTTCGCGCACACCCGTCATGGCGAGCTGCAGGGTGCGCGGAATCGGGGTGGCCGAGAGCGTCAGCACGTGCACGTCGGCCTGAAGCGCCTTAAGCCGCTCCTTGTGGGCGACGCCGAAATGCTGCTCCTCGTCGACGATGATGAGGCCGAGATCCTTGAACGCGACGTTCTTGGCGAGCAGGGCATGGGTGCCGACGACGATATCGACCGTGCCGTCGGCGAGCCCGGCCCGGTTCTGGCGCTGCTCGCCCGCCGAGACAAAGCGGGAGAGCTGCGCGACGTTGATCGGCAGTCCCTTAAACCGTTCGGCAAACGTGCGAAAATGCTGGCGGGCGAGTAGCGTGGTGGGCACCACCACCGCCACCTGCTTGCCGGAGATCGCCGCCGCGAACGCGGCGCGCAGGGCCACCTCGGTCTTGCCGAAGCCGACATCGCCGCAGACGAGCCGGTCCATCGGACGCCCCGCATTGAGGTCGTCGAGCACCGCGTCGATGGCGTTGGCCTGATCCTCGGTCTCCTGGAAGGCGAAGCGGGCGGCGAATTCCTCGTAGAGCCCCTCCGGCGCCTTGAGGCTGGGGGCGGACTTCACGAACCGCGCGGCGGCGATTTTGATGAGGTCGCCGGCCATCTCGAGGATGCGGCGCTTCATCTTGGCCTTGCGGGCCTGCCACGCCCCGCCGCCGAGGCGGTCGAGCGCGACCTCCGAATCCTCGGAGCCGTAGCGGGTCAGGAGCTCGATGTTCTCGACCGGCAGCAGCAGCAGGCCGCCGGCATATTGCAGTTCGAGGCAGTCATGCGGCGCGCCCGCCGCGGTGACGGTCTTGAGGGTGACGAAGCGGCCGATGCCGTGGTCGGCATGGACCACGAGATCGCCGGGCTGGAGCGCCTGCACCTCCAGGATGATGTCCTGCGGGCGCTTGGACTTGCGCTTCTGGCGCACCAGCCGGTCGCCCAGGATGTCGCCCTCGGCCACCACCGCGAGCCGGTCGAGGGTGAAGCCGGATTCCAGCCCCCAGACCGCGACCGCCACATCGGTGCCGCGCTTGAGCGCGTTGACCGCGGCGAAGGTGTTGATCACCGTCGGCTTCTTGAGCCCGTGGTCGGTCAGCACGCCGCAGAGCCGGTCGCGCGAGCCCTCGGACCAGGATCCAAGGATCACGTGATGCCCGGATGCTTGGAGATCCCGGATATGCGCGACGGCCGCGTCGAACACGCTGGCCGCGTCGTCGGCCCGCTCGGGCGCGAAGCTTCGCCCGGCCCTGGCGCCGCAATCGATGACCGCGCGCTCGTCGGAATCCGGCGTCGCGAAGGGGGTGAGCCGGACCACCGTGCCGGACTCGACCTTGCTCTTCCACTCGTTGGGCGTGAGGTAGAGCGCGCGCGGCGGCAGCGGCTTGTAGGGCGCGACGCCGCTCTGCGGGTTCTTGAGCGCCGCTTCGCGGGCCTGGAAATAGTCCTGGATCAGGGCCAGCCGCTCGGTGGCCGCCTCCTCCACCTGCGGGTCGAACAGCATCGGCACGTCGCCGAGATAGTCGAACAGGGTGTCGAGGCCGTCGTAGAACAGCGGCATCCAGTGCTCGAGGCCGGCATAGCGCCGGCCCTCGCTCACCGTCTCGTAGAGCCGGTCGTCACGGGTCGCCGCGCCGAAGCTCGACAGATAGCCCTGCCGGAAGCGCCGGATCGTCTCGGTGGTGAGCTGCACCTCGCTCATCGGCACGAGGTCGAGGGAGCGCAAGGACCCCACCGTGCGCTGCGTCTCCGGATCGAAGGCGCGGATCGATTCGAGCGTGTCGCCGAAGAAGTCGAGGCGGATCGGGTTCGGCAGGCCGGGGGGCGACAGGTCGAGGATACCGCCGCGCACGGCGTATTCGCCCGTATCCCGCACCGTTCCCGTGCGCAGGAAGCCGTTCGCTTCCACCCAGGCCACGACCTTGTCCATCGGCACGACGTTGCCGATCGCCGCCGAGAAGGTCTCGACGGCCACGCGCGACCGCGGCGGCACCCGCTGCACCAGAGCGTTGACGGTGGTGCAGAGAATACGCGGCTTCTCTTCCGACGAGCGCGAACGGGTCAGCCGCGACAGCGCGGTCATGCGCTGGGCGGCGATGGCCCCGTTCGGCGAGACCCGGTCGTAGGGCTGGCAGTCCCAGGCCGGAACGCTCATCGCCTCGATCTCGGGGGCGACGAATTTCAGCGCGTTCTGGAAGGCGTTGGAGCGGCCGGAATCGCGGGCGACGTGGACCAGCACCGCCGGCCCCTCGAACGAACCGGACAGCGCGCGGGCGAGGTCGGCGGCCACCAGCGCATCGAAGCCGTCGGGGACGCTCGCCAGCGTCGGGCTGTCGCCACGCTTGATCGCATCGAGCGCCTTGGTGAGCGGCGCCGATTTCGGCAGGGCGAAGCGCGCGGTCTGCGGCTTCGGAGCGGGTGGCTTGGGTTGGGGCTTGGCCATCGAGCGTGCTGTATCAGGGGAAACGGATCGGGATGGGGCGTGGATCACCCGCGATCCAAACCATTCCCCTCATCCTGAAGTGCAGAGCGAAGATAAGCCTCGAAGGAGGGCTCCAGGGATCGCACGGTCTCTGGAGCCCTCGTTCGAGGCCCGCTGACGCGGGCACCTCAGGATGAGGGGGCAAGTGGAAGATAGGGAGCGCCGATCCCCGTTTCAGCTATGGATCGGCGCGTCGTGCCGATGAAACGCCTTGAGCCGGCGGTAGACGGCGGTGTCGTAGTTCTCCGGGGTCGCGTCCTCTCCCGTGAGCCAGCGGAACAGATCGCGGTCGGGCACCTCGATCAGCGCCTCGAACTGCGTCAGCTCCTCCTCGGACAGCGCGCCGATCTCGGCATCGGCGAAGCGGCCCATGATCAGGTCCATCTCGCGGATGCCGCGGTGCCACGCGCGAAACAGCGTGCGGCGGCGGCGCGGGTCGAGGTCGGCGCTGGTTCGGGTGGTGCCGGACATGGGCTGTCCCCTGGTAATCCTGACCCCGCATGTAGAGGGGCGTGCAGCTCCGGGCAAACGGCGCGTCCGGCGTAAGGATCCGACGGGACGCACGCGCATGATGTCATATGCCCAGATGCGACGGAGGCAGGAAGCAGGGTATACGGAGCCCGAGCATCGCCCACGTTTCAAAGGCCCAAGCCTCCGGTCACATGACCTCGGATACCAGCCAGACCCTCGGGCACCCTGCAGATGCGGCCCCTCCCCGCTCCGGCGGGGATGTCGCCCCCGGCCTTCGCCCCAGCCTCCTCGACCCGCTCTTTGCCCCCGCCCGCGGTCTGCCCGGCGTCGGACCGAAGATCGCGCCGCTCATCGAAAAGCTGCTCGGCTCCGAGGAGCGGCCGGCCCGCGTCGCCGACCTGCTGTTCCACCTGCCCCAGAGCGGGGTCGCCAGGCCGCTCTGCGGCTCGATCCGCGATGCGCCGACGGGTGAGCCCGTCACGCTCGGCGTCACTGTGGTGGCCCACCGGCCACCGATGCTCGGCAAGCGGGCCTTCCGGGTGCTGGTCGAGGACGGGACCGGCGACATCAGCCTCGTCTTCTTCGGCATGCCGCGGGGCCGCATCGAGAAGATGCTGCCGCTCGGCAGCCATCGCTACGTTTCGGGCCGGATCGACCTGTGGGACGGCACGCGGCAGATGGTGCATCCCTCGCGCATCCTTGACCAGGAAGGATTGGCCAGCCTGCCCGCCGTCGAGCCGATCTACGGCGCGACCGAGGGGCTGACCTCGCGGGTCATCAGCCGGATCGTCCACGGCGCGCTCGACCGGCTTCCCGTCCTGCCCGAGTGGCAGGACGCGTCCTATCTCGCCCGCAACCGTTTTCCCCCCTTCGCGGAGGCTCTGCGCATCGAGCACCGGCCGGAGGAGGCGCCCCCGCCCCCGGTCGAGGGACAGGCGCTGCCTGCGAGCCCCGCCCGCAAGCGCCTCGCCTACGACGAGTTGCTCGCCTCGCAGCTCGCGCTCGCCCTGGTGCGCGCCCGGCAGCGGCGGAAGCCCGGCCGGGTCAATGCCGGCGACGGGCATCTGAAAGAGCGCGTCGAGGCCGCCCTGCCCTTCGCGCTGACCGGCGCGCAGGCGCGGGCGGTCGAAGAAATCCGCGCTGACATGGCCGCCGAGCGGCGGATGCTGCGCCTGCTCCAGGGCGATGTCGGCTCCGGCAAGACGGCGGTGGCGTTGCTCGCCATGGCCTCGGCGGTGGAAGCCGGGCGGCAGGCGGCGCTGATGGCGCCGACCGAGATTCTGGCGCGCCAGCATTACGAGCGCTTGGTGCCGCTCGCGGGTGCCATGCGCCTGCGGCTGCTGACCGGCCGCGACCGGGCCGCCGAGCGGCGGGCGACGCTGGCGGATCTCGCGGCGGGCGAGATCGACATCGTGGTCGGCACCCACGCCCTGTTCCAGGAGTCGGTCGCGTTCCGCGATCTCGGCCTCGCGGTGGTGGACGAGCAGCACCGCTTCGGCGTGCACCAGCGCCTCGCGCTCGGCGCCAAGGGCGAGGCGGTGGACATCCTCGTGATGACCGCCACCCCGATCCCGCGCACGCTGGCGCTGACCTTCTTCGGCGACATGGACGTCTCGGTGCTCGACGAGAAGCCGGCCGGGCGCCAGCCGATCAAGACCATCACCGTGCCGGTGGAGCGCATCGACGAGGTGGTGGGCGGCCTGCATCGGGCCCTGGCCGCGGGCGACCGGGTCTACTGGATCTGCCCGCTGGTCGCCGAATCGGAATATGTCGATCTCGCCGCCGCCGCCGAGCGGTTCGAGGATCTGCAGAAGCATTTCGGCGACGCGGTCGGCCTGATCCACGGCAAAATGCCGGGGCCGGAGAAGGACGCGGCGATGGAGGCCTTCGCCGCCGGCCGAACCCGCGTGCTGGTCTCGACCACCGTCGTGGAGGTCGGCGTCGATGTGCCGGAGGCCACCATCATGGTGATCGAGCATGCCGAGCGCTTCGGACTGGCCCAGCTCCACCAGCTCCGCGGCCGGGTCGGGCGCGGCTCGAAGGCCTCCTCCTGCCTGCTGCTCTATCGCGGGCCCCTCGGCCAGGTCGCCAAGGCGCGCCTGGAGATGATGCGCTCGAGCGAGGACGGCTTTCGCATCGCCGAGGAAGACCTGCGCCTGCGCGGCGAGGGCGAGGTACTCGGCACCCGCCAATCCGGCGCCGCCGCCTTCCGCCTCGCCCGGCTCGAGACCGACGGCGACCTGCTGGAGGCCGCCCGCGACGACGCGCGGCTGATCGTGGAGCGCGACCCGCGCCTCCAGAGCGAGCGCGGCCGGGCGCTCAGGGTGCTGCTCTACCTGTTCGAGCGCGAAGCGGCGATCCGGCTGATCGGGGCGGGCTGACGGAGCGTTCGCGCGGCGGCCGGGCAAAGCCCGGTTCTGCCACCGGAGGCAGCCCCTCGGACGCCGAATATGATCGCCCGTTCAGAAACCGACGATCCTGAACGGGTCGTTCAGGAAGCCGAGGCCGCCGCTCCGGACATTCCCGGCTGCGGCAACGCTGCGCGGGAAAAGAGCGTTTTCCGTTTCCAATCAAGCCTTTGCGCAGCATCGCTCGCACTCGGAACGAGCGTCGGACAAGGCAGAAAAAGCGGAATTACCTTGTATCTGCCCCAATTGCCGCTTAACTGGAGATGAACAAACGGCCTCGTAGACCGGGGTGCCACTGGAAAAAAGGAGGATCGCTATGTCGATCGCACCGTTCCAACGCCTGCCGGGTTCCTCCGAGAATTGGGGAGCCGATACGCTTTCCATCGAACCCTGGCTCATGCCGATCTCGGACCGCGAGACGCGCGACGAGACGTCGACGGACGCTCTGGTGAACGCCGTGCGGCAATCCTCGCGCCGGCTCTGGATCGCGGCCAACGCGCTGTGTGCGGGCCTCGCCCTGCTGGTGACGGTTCAGATCGCCAGCGATTGGTCCTCGCCGGTCGCCCGCCCTGCGGCCACCCATCAGGTCGCCGACGCGACCCCGCCGACGCTGCCGGTCGAGAAGGCGTCGCTCCAGCACTAAGGCCGTCAGGCCTCGGAACGCTCTACAGATCCTGGCGCGCCGGTTCACGGCGCGCCTTTTCCGTTTCTGCGGCCTCGCCTTCCTGCATCTGCGCCTGCCGCAAGGACGCGGCCATGGCCTGCAGGCCCGCCCGCGGATCCTCCGGCTGGATCACGCCCGCCGACATCACGAGCTTGGCCGCGTCGTCCACGCTGATGCCGACCTCGACGATGTCCGAGCGCGGCAGGTAGAAGAAGAACCCCGTGGTCGGGTTCGGCGCGCAGGGCAGGAACACGCCGACGTAATCTTTCGACTCGCCCCCCTCCTTCGCATGGAGCGCGCCCTGCACTTCGTTGGCCGCGGGTGCGGAGAGGAACACCACCGACCACGTCCCCTTCACCGGAAACTCCACGAGTCCGACGGTGCGGAACGAGGTGCCGTTGGCCGAGAACAAAGTCTCGAAGATCTGGCGCAGGCCGCGGTAGAGCCCGGAGATGACGGGCGTGCGGGCCAGCAGCACCTCGCCGAACTCGACCACCGAGCGCCCAACCAGGTTGGCGGTGAGAAAGCCCAGCAGCGTCACCGCGACGAAGGCGATGACGAGGCCGATTCCGGGGATCGAGAAGGGCAGGTAGTGGTCCGGCAGATAGCTGACCGGCACCAGCGGCTTCACCCATCCGTCGATGAGGGCGATGAACCACCACGTGATGTAGATCGTGATCGCGAGCGGGCCCGCGACGATCACGCCGGTAAGGAAGTAGGTCCGCAGCCGGCCCCGGGCGCTGACGCGCGTCTTGGACGAGGCGGGTTCCGGAGCATCCGGAATCGGCGAGAGGGTCGGCGCCACGTATGCACCTCGAGAGACGGACGAGCGGACGGACGGATCCATCCCGGCCTCCGGCTCTCCGGGGCAGAGACGTAGCGGCTGCGCACGGGCGGCTCAAGAGCAACCGGTGCCGAAGGGCGGATTGAGTGGTGCGCGAGGCAACTTGATCGGGGCCCGAGAAATCTTACCTCGGAACAGCCCGCTGTGGCCAAGGTTCAGCGATAAGTTTCAGGGAGAAGACCCGATGCACGTCACCATCGAACAGGCGGAAAAGGCGATTCAAGCGGCCCGCGCCAAGGCGGTCGAACTCGGCACCCAGATGTGCATCGCGATTGTCGATTCGGGCGGCAACCTCAAGGCCTTCCACCGCATGGACGGCGCCTGGGTCGGCTCGATCGACATCGCGCAGAAGAAGGCCAAGACCGCCGTCTTCTTCGGCATGAAGACCGGCCAGATCGGCGCCCTGTCGCAGCCCGGCGGCTCGCTCTACGGCATCGAGCACTCGAACCAGGGCCTCATCACCTTCCCCGGCGGCATCCCGATCGTCGATGCGGATGGCGAAATGTCGGGCGCCATCGGCGTCAGCGGCTCGTCGGTGGAGAACGATGACGCGGTGGCGCTCGCAGGCGCCAGCGCAATCGGCGACACCGAGCTGCCCGACCACCCCTGGCGCACCTGATTCGTTGGCAGGCGCATCGATCCGAAGGCCGGATCGGTGCGCCGAGCGGTACTCCCGCCGCTCACTCCACCGTGACGGACTTGGCCAGATTGCGCGGCTGATCGACGTCTTTCCCCATGAAGACGGCGGTGTGGTAGGCGATGAGCTGGATCGGCACCGCGTAGACGATCGGCGCGATCACCGGGTCCACATCCGGCATGGTCAGCGTCGCCAGCGTGTCGAGCCCGGCGGCCGCCGCGCCCTTCGCGTCGCCGACGAGGATGATCTTGCCGCCGCGGGCGGCGACCTCCTGCATGTTCGACACGGTCTTCTCGAAGATGGCGTCGTGCGGCGCGATCACGATCACCGGCACGCTCTCGTCGATCAGGGCGATCGGCCCATGCTTGAGTTCGCCCGCCGCGTAGCCTTCCGCGTGGATGTAGCTGATTTCCTTCAGCTTCAGCGCGCCTTCGAGCGCCATCGGGTAGCTCGTGCCGCGGCCGAGATAGAGCACGTCGCGGGCCTTCGCGATCTCGCGGGCGAGCCCCTCGACCTCGGCTTCCATCTTCACCGCCTCGGCCATCAAGCCGGGGGCAGTGATGAGCGCATCGACGACGGCGCGCTCGCGCTCCGCGCTCAGGGTGCCGCGGGCGCGCCCGGCAGCCAGCGCGAGGCAGAGCAGCACGGTAAGCTGGCAGGAGAAGGCCTTGGTCGAGGCGACCCCGATTTCGGGCCCGGCGAAGGTCGGCATCACCGCCGAAGATTCCCGGGCGATGGTCGAGGTCGGCACGTTGACGACCGCCAGCGTGTGCTGGCCCTGTGCCTTGGCGTAGCGCAGTGAGGCGAGCGTGTCGGCGGTCTCGCCCGATTGCGAGATCACGAGCGTCAGCCCGTCCCGCTCCAGCGGCGGCTCGCGGTAGCGGGTCTCGGAGGCGACGTCGATCTCGACCGGCAGACGCGCCAGGGTCTCGAACCAGTACTTGGCGACGAGGCCGGCATAGTAGGCGGTGCCGCAGGCGGTGATCGAGAGGCGCGAGAGCCGGGCGAAATCGAAGGGCAGCTCCTCCCGTAGGACGACCTGACCGCGCGCCATGTCGACGTAGTTGGCCAGCGTGCGCCCGACGACCTCGGGCTGCTCGTGGATTTCCTTCGCCATGAAGTGGCGGTGATTGCCCTTGTCGACGAGGAAAGCCTGTGTCGCGATTCTTTGGCGCGGCCGGCGCACCACGGCACCGGTGATGTCGCGGATCTCGGCGCCGTCGCGGGTCAGGATCGCCCAATCACCCTCTTCGAGATAGGTGATCTGATCGGTGAACGGCGCGAGCGCGAGCGCATCCGAGCCGAGATAAGTCTCGCCCTGCCCGAAGCCGATGGCCAGCGGCGCGCCGTGGCGGGCGCCGATCAGGAAATCGTCCTCGCCCGCGAACAGGAAGGCCAGGGCGAAGGCGCCGTGCAGGCGCGGCAGCGCCGCCTCGACGGCAGCCACAGGCCCGAGCCCCTGCTCCATCAGGTGGCTGACGAGCTGCGCCACGACCTCGGTATCGGTCTCGCTCTCGAAGCGCGCGCCCGCTGCTTCGAGTTCGCTCTTCAACTCGCGGAAATTCTCGATGATGCCGTTATGGACCACCGCCAGCCGCTCGGTGGCGTGCGGGTGGGCATTGGTCTCGTTGGGGCGTCCATGCGTAGCCCAGCGTGTATGGCCGATGCCGATCGCGCCCGGAAGCGGCGCCTGGGCCAGCTTGAGCTGCAGGTTCGAGAGCTTGCCCTCGGCCCGGCGGCGGTCGAGCCGGCCGTGATCCAAGGTGGCGATGCCGGCCGAATCGTAGCCGCGATACTCGAGCCGCCGCAGCGCCTCGACCAACGCGTCCGCGACCGACTCACGCCCGACGATGCCGACGATTCCGCACATGGCCGATCCTGAAGCCGTTGATCAGAGGCGCCGTCACATCCCGTGATGGGATGTCCGCCCGAGGCGAGGCTTCCTGCGGTGCAAGAGGAGCCCGACCTTGAGCTTGGCGCGGATGGAAAGGCTTGTACGGATCACAGCGCGGGAAGGCCAGCACCCGCCGCCGGAAGCCGTTCGGCTCGGCCGCTCAGCTCTTCTTCGCCTCACGCGCCGCCTTGGCAGCCTTCAGGGTCTGACGCAGGGTCTTGGCCGCTCCCTCGCGGGTGATTTGCCGCCCCCGCGCGACGGCCAGCGCGTCCGCCGGCACGTCGCGGGTGATAACCGAGCCGGCCCCGACCAGCGCCCCCGCGCCGACGCTGACCGGCGCCACCAGCGCCGAATTCGAGCCGATGAAGGCGCCCTCGCCGATGAGCGTGCGGTGCTTCGACACGCCGTCGTAATTGCAGGTGATGGTACCCGCGCCGATATTGGCGCCCGCTCCGATCTCGGCGTCACCGAGATAGGTCAGGTGCGAGGCCTTGGCGCCCGCATGCAGGGTCGCGTTCTTGATCTCGACGAAGTTGCCGAGATGGACGCCCGCCTCCAGCACCGCACCGCCGCGCAGGCGCACATGCGGGCCGATATCGGCGCCCTCCATCAGTCGGGCATCGTGCAGGTGCGAGAAGGCGCGGATGGTGCAGCCGTCGCCGATGACGACGCCGGGACCGAACACGCAGTGCGGCTCGACGACGACGTCGCGTCCAAGGATCGTATCGACGCTGAAGAACACCGTCTCGGGCGCGATCAGCGTCGCCCCGCCGAGCTGGGCCGCCCGGCGCAGGCGTGCCTGGATCGTGGCCTCGGCCTGGCTGAGCTGCACACGGTCGTTGACGCCCTGCGCCTCCGCCTCGTCCACGGGCACCACGGCGACGGAGAGGCCGTCGCCGGCGGCGAGCGCCACCGCGTCGGTGAGGTAGTATTCGCGGTTGGCGTTGTCGTTGCCGATCCGCTCCAGCAGCGACAGGGCGTGCGCGCCCGACAGCGCCATCAGCCCGGCATTGGACAGGCGCACCGCCCGCTCCTCCTGCGAGGCGTCCTTCTCCTCGCGGATTGCCAGGACACGGCCCCCTTCCGTCAGCACGCGCCCGTAGCCGGTGGGGTCGGCGGCCTCGAAGGCCAGCACCGCCACCGCCGCGCCCTCGCGCAAGGGCGCGCGCAGGCGGGCATAGGTTTCGGCCGTGACGAGGGGCGTATCGCCGAAGGCCACGATCACGTCCTGCCCGCCCTCCAGGGATGCGCGGGCGGCGAGCACCGCGTGGGCGGTGCCGAGGCGCTCGGCCTGCGGATGGATGCCGGCGCCAGGCGCCAGCCGTTCGATCTCGCGGACAACGTCCTCGCGGCCCGGCTCGACCACTACGGCAAGGCGGGCGGCGCCCGCCTCCTGCACCGCGGCGAGCACATGGCCGAGCATCGAGCGGTTGGCCAGCGCGTGAAGCACCTTGGGCCGATCGGAACGCATTCGCGTGCCCTTTCCGGCCGCCAGCACGATCGCGGTGAAGCCGCTCTCCGCCCCGTGGTTCGCGCCTGCCGTCATCGAAATCCGCTTCCTATCGTCTAGGAGTGCTTCACGAAACGCGGGGTTACCCGATCGCCCTCCCCTGCCAGCCGCGACGAAGCAAGCAGAAGCGGAGTGAAAGACACTGAATCGAGGGCCCGTTTAGCTGATCGGACGGCGGGCGCGAAGAGTGTGCGGAACGGCGCCGGTACAGCGGGGCAAGCGGCGCGAGGCAGAGGCCGCGACCTGAGAAGGCCTCACCACGGCAGGCAGCGGATCTGAAGCAGATCCTCCGCGCTCACCCGGATGCCGAACGCCAGAACGCGCCAAGCCGGCATCGTCGCGAGGCCGAGGCCGGCGGCGAGGACGAGCCAGGGCCAAGCCCGCCGTAGGGTCTTCGTGTCCCGCCGCAGGCCGCCCTCTCCCGCCCGCCTCATCGCCGCAGCGCGGCGGGAGCCGCCCCAGCCTGTCGGCGCCGCGTCCGCAGCAGCCAGAGGCCGCCCAGCAGCATGGCGAGGCCCCAGGCGAGGAAGCCGAGATCCCAGGCCAGCCAGTGTGCCCGGTCCACCTGCTCGTTGACGTGGTGCACGCCGAGCCACTGGTGGTCGATCAGCCCTTCGACGAGGTTGAACAGCCCCCAGCCGACGAGAAGGCTGCCGGCAAGCGCCCGGTTCGACCAGCTGAGATGCCGCCCCCGCGCCCGGCGCCACAGGATGAACAGCCCGACCACGACGAAGACGTAGGTGGCGCTGTGGAAAATCCCGTCCCACAGCGTGTTGAGTTCGAGGTTTTCGATCGAGGTGATTGGGTACCAGGAACTCAGCATGTGGTGCCATTGCAGCACTTGATGCAGCACGATGCCGTCGAAGAAGCCGCCGAGGCCGAGCCCGAACAGCACGCCCGCCGCGACCGGGAAGTCGGCCCCCTCCGCCGGCGCGGGAGCGCTCGCTTGATCGCGCATTGCCGCCGGCCTCACGGTGAACGGTAGGCGGAGCCGTCCTCGGCCCGCGCTGGCGTCTCGACGTAGCGGCCCTGATCCGGCACGGCGACGCGCTCGAAATCTTGCGCCAGCGCATCGAGGCCGCGGCGCAGTTCCGGCCCGTGGAGGGCGCGTCCGTGGCCCGTCACCGCCCGTTCGGGCTTGAGCGCCGCAAGGCTGCGCACCGAGCCGCCCGCGGCCGGCCAGTCGATGGTCAGATACATCGGCGGGCCGTGCACCTCCGGCTCCTGGGTGGCCACGGCATAGGCTGATTCCTGGGCGGTGGTGACGAAGGCGTCACCCACGATCAGGCTGCCATCGGCCTCGCGCCAGAACGAAACGTGGCCCGGCGCATGGCCCGGCGTATGGAGCCAGCGCCAGCCCGGCATCGGCGGCACGCTGCCGTCGGCGGGCAGCATTTGCAGGCGCGACGACACGTTCACGGGCTTGGTGGGGTAGAGCGGCGCGATACGCGCCATCAGGCCGCCACCGACGCTCGGATCCGGCGTCGGGTAGGCGGCGCTGCCGTCGAGATAAGGGCGTTCGAGCCCATGGGCGTAGACTGGGGTGTCCCACTCTTCCGCCAGATCCTCCAGCACGCCGACATGGTCGAAATGGCCGTGGGTCAGCACGATGGCCGCCGGGCGCGCACCCTCGCCGAAGCGGGCGGCGGCGGCGCTGCGGATCGCGGCCTTCGAACCCGGAATGCCGGCATCGACGAGGACCCAGTTGCGGTCACCCGCGCCGGGGGAGCCGACGAACACGACGTTGGCCAGAACGAGGCGGCGATAGGCGAGATCGGGCGCGATCTCGTGGGTGCCGTCGTCGCGCTCGGCATCGGCCCGCGGATCGTCGGCGCGGGCCTCGCGGCTGATCGGGATCTGCTGCGCCATGGCCTTCTCCTGTGCGGGGTGGGACGGGAGCCGGCGAGCGTTCCGGCTGTGCGGGAAGGGGCGTCACGGGAAGAGTCGTCACGGGAAGGCTGGCGCGAAAGCTTTGTTCCCGCCCCGCGACAGGACAGAAACGACGACCGCGGAGCATTCATTCGGAAACCGAGCGCGCGCGCTCCGGTTGGAAGTCTATCGGTCGCCAGGGCGACCCGGCATTTGCGATCTCAGGGCCCGTCACCGTGCCGTTGCTGTCCCGTGCCGCCGTCTCGATGCCTCTGTCACGCGGCTGCCGAGCGGCGGCTTCATGATCGGCCTTCCGCAAAACCCTCGATTCCGGACCCGCTGCCGTGAGTGATCCCACCTACCCGCCCCTCGACAGGCTCAAGCCCGTGGCCTTCGGTCTCTGGATCGTGGACAGCGGCCCGATCCACGCCGCCGGCCTGCCGCTGCCCGTGCGCATGACCGTCGTGCGGCTTGCCGACGGCGGCGTATGGCTGCACTCGCCGACCCGCTACGACGCGCGCCTGCACCGCGAGATCGAGGCGCTCGGGCCGATCCGCCACCTCGTCGCACCCAATGTCGGGCACTGGACCTATCTGAAGGAATGGCAGCGGCATTGCCCGCAGGCCCTGACCTGGGCGGCCCCGAACCTGCGCGAGCGCCGGCAGGTCCGTCAGGCGGGCGTGCGGCTCGACCGGGATCTCGGCGACGCGGCTCCGCCCGAATGGGCCGACGACCTGTCGCAGGTGGTGGTGCCCGGCGGCTTCGGCTTTCGCGAAGTCGCCTTCTTCCACGCTGCCTCGGCGACGCTGATCCTAACCGACCTCGTGCTGAACCTGGAACCGGAGAAGCTCCCGCCCCTGATGCGCCCGCTCCTGCGGATCGCCGGTGCGACCGCGCCCGATGGACGGGCGCCGATCTATCTCAGGCTGGTGGTGCGCCTGCGCAAGCGCGACGCAGCCCGTGCCGCAGCGCAGCTCGTCGCCCTGTCGCCGGAGCGGGTGGTGTTCAGCCACGGCGCCTGGTTCGACCGGAACGGCACAGCCGAACTGCGCCGCTCCCTCCGCTGGTTGCTCGACTAAGGCTAATCGAGCGCTTTTCTGCCGATCGCTCAGGCGTTCGTGCGCCCGCGGTGATTGGGATCGACCCCGCCCTCCGGTGTGGTCTCGTTCTCGACATCACCCTCGAAGGTGGAATCTCCCTCGATCGCCTCCGGGTCGGTTCCGGTCAGCCCCTTCGACTGCCCGATGCCCGGATTGCCCTTCAGGTCGGCATCGCTCGGCGTATCCGTCTTCAGATGCTTCGACATGCGAACGTCGTCTCCCGGTGTCTTGGTTTGAGTCCGGGCAACCGGGGTTCTCGAAGGGTGTTCCAGGCGCATCCTGTCTCACCCGCGCAAGCGAAACCGGGCTCGTCCACCGGAATCCTTCGTTCTCGAGCGCTCGTGCGGGTCGCGGCTCACGGCGCCTGCGGCGTCGTGTCCTCCCGCTGCGCCCGGCGCAGAGCGTCGAGCAACGCGCCCTCGATGAGCAGGGCGGAGCCGTAATGGAACTCGATGTCGAAGGCGTGCCGGGAGTTCATGGAGAGCGAGGCGCTCTGCATCGCGACGAGCCGCCCCGCCTCGTCGAACAGTCCCGAACCGGAGCCGCCGTAGCCGTCGTTGCAATCGTGGCGGGCCCGCCGGATGCCGCCTTCCGTCGGCGGGTCGATCCGGCGCACGGTGCAGGTCTCCAGGCTGCTGTCGCCCCGGTAGTTCTGGTGACCGCCGGGGGCGACCAGGGTCACGGCGAGCGACAGGTCGCCGGTGGAGAGGTCGGGGGGCGCATCGGGCACCGGCTGGCGCAGCGCCTCGGCCGGTCGCGCGAGGCGCAGCAGCGCCCAATCGTCGGTGATGTGGAGGCGCGTCGCGTCCGCGGCGACGCCGAGATGCAGGCTCTCGGCGACGAAATCGTAGTTGCGGCCGCCGATCTGGAAGTAGCAGTCGCCGACGGCCCGCGTCGTTTCGAGCTGCCGGTTGCGGAAGTTGTGCGCGTTCAGCATCACGAGCGACGGCGTGCCGATCAGCCACGCGGCGGCCGCCTTTTGCGGCACGCCGTCCGAACGGCGGCACCAGAGGACGCCCGCCCCCGGATAGAGGACGCGGTCGCTGCTCGTCAGGTCGCGGCGCCCGTCCTGGGGATAGAGCGCCGCCGTTTCGGTGATGGCGCGTGCGCGCTCTCGGGCCGGCGCCGCGGCATCGGGCGGCGGGTGCGGCGCATCGTCTCCAAGTGCGGTGCCGCCCCCGGCCCAAACCACGAGGGCGAGGAGCCCGCACACCGCCAGCCTCCCCTGCGCGCGCTGCCCCTGCGCCATGGCCGACAAGCCTCCCGCTTGGTCGGGCCGCTTCGCGAGGGCCCGTTGACGACAACGGTGCGATGGGTCCCGGCCCCGGTCAAGACGATGCCAATACGTTGCGACACTACGCCTTGGCACTTTTAGAATTGCCTTATCGTCCTGATAAGAAATGTCCGACCAGCTAAAGACATCGCGTCCAATCAAAGCCTAGAAAATATAGGCGAAGGGACGCTAATAAGTCTTTCATAAGACCGCGCAAATCTAAGAATATCCTTAGATTCACGATGCGGCACTTCGGATGACTTCCGAGCGAGCCTGGAACCTCAGAAAAACGTCTGAGAGATACCGCGAGGCCGAAAGGCGAGGCGGTTCAGCGAGGAGACGCAGGATGAGCAGGTTTGTGACATCAGTCTCGGCCTTGGCGATGCTGGCGCTCGCGCCGGCCGCGCTGTCGAGCGGGGCCTACGCCAACGATAAGCTGGTCGAGCTGTCGAAGAGCGACGACAACTGGGTGATGCCCGGAAAGAACTACGATTCGAACAACTTCAGCGATCTGAAGCAGATCAACAAGGGCAACGTGAAGCAGCTTCGGCCGGCTTGGACGTTCTCGACCGGCCTGCTGAACGGCCACGAGGGTGCGCCGCTCGTCGTCGACGGCAAGATGTACATCCACACCTCGTTCCCGAACAACACCTTCGCTCTCGGCCTTGACGATCCGGGCACGATCCTGTGGCAGGACAAGCCGAAGCAGAATCCGGCCGCCCGCGCCGTCGCCTGCTGTGACCTCGTCAACCGCGGCCTCGCCTACTGGCCCGGCGACGGCAAGACCCCCGCGCTGATCCTCAAGACCCAGCTCGACGGCAACGTGGCCGCCCTCAACGCCGAGACCGGCGAGACGGTGTGGAAGGTCGAGAACTCCGACATCAAGGTCGGCTCGACGCTCACGATCGCCCCCTACGTCGTGAAGGACAAGGTCATCATCGGCTCCTCGGGCGCCGAGCTCGGCGTGCGCGGCTACCTGACCGCCTACGACGTGAAGACCGGCGAGCAGGTGTGGCGCGCCTACGCCACGGGTCCGGACAAGGACCTGCTGCTGGCCTCCGACTTCAACATCAAGAACCCCCATTACGGTCAGAAGGGCCTCGGCACCGGCACCTGGGAGGGCGATGCCTGGAAGATCGGCGGCGGCACCAACTGGGGCTGGTACGCCTACGATCCGGGCACGAACCTGATCTACTTCGGCACCGGCAACCCGGCGCCGTGGAACGAGACCATGCGTCCGGGCGACAACAAGTGGACGATGACGATCTTCGGCCGCGATGCCGATACGGGTGAAGCCAAGTTCGGCTACCAGAAGACCCCGCACGACGAGTGGGACTATGCCGGCGTCAACGTCATGATGCTCTCCGAGCAGAAGGACAAGGACGGCAAGGCCCGCAAGCTGCTGACCCACCCGGACCGCAACGGCATCGTCTACACGCTCGACCGGACCGACGGCGCGCTCGTCTCGGCGAACAAGCTCGACGACACGGTCAACGTGTTCAAGTCGGTGGATCTCAAGACGGGCCAGCCGGTGCGCGATCCCGAATACGGCACCCGGATGGACCACCTCGCCAAGGACATCTGCCCCTCGGCGATGGGTTACCACAACCAGGGTCACGACTCGTACGATCCGAAGCGTGAACTGTTCTTCATGGGCATCAACCACATCTGCATGGATTGGGAGCCCTTCATGCTTCCCTATCGTGCGGGTCAGTTCTTCGTCGGTGCGACGCTGAACATGTATCCGGGCCCGAAGGGCGACCGTCAGAACTACGAAGGTCTCGGCCAGATCAAGGCATACAACGCGATCACCGGCGACTATAAGTGGGAGAAGATGGAGCGCTTCGCCGTGTGGGGCGGCACCATGGCCACCGCGGGCGACCTCGTCTTCTACGGCACGCTCGACGGCTACCTGAAGGCACGCGACTCCGACACGGGTGACCTTCTCTGGAAGTTCAAGATCCCGTCCGGCGCCATCGGCTACCCGATGACCTACACCCACAAGGGCACGCAATACGTCGCCATCTACTACGGCGTCGGCGGCTGGCCGGGTGTCGGCCTCGTGTTCGACCTCGCCGATCCGACCGCCGGTCTCGGCGCGGTGGGCGCCTTCAAGAAACTCGCCAACTACACCCAGATGGGTGGCGGCGTGGTGGTGTTCTCGCTCGACGGCAAGGGTCCCTACGACGATCCGAACGTCGGCGAGTGGAAGTCGGCCGCCAAGTAACGTCTGAAGCCGGAACTGCCTGACGGCAGATGCGAACCGTCCCTCCCCCGCTCACCCGGGGGAGGGACGGGGCCGAGATGGCGCGGGCACGAACGGCCTGTGACGGTCCGCGCCACCTCATGTCTCTCTCGGCAGACCCTCGTCCGGCGCGCCGACGTTGCGCAGGCAATTGTCCGCACGGGGAGATGCGCCAAGGGCAGGTCTCAGCCGAAAAAGCCCGGCGCCAAGATTTCATAAGAATAAGCCAGAGGAAACGAACCTATGTCGCTCGTGAACGGACGGCGCCGTACAGCCGCATCGGTCGTCGCTCTGACCGCTGCCCTGACCGCCCTGGCCGCCCTGTGCGCACCCGCCCAGGCGCAGGACACGAAAGCCACCTCGAAAGCCGCCGAGGCCGCGAAACCCGATGCCGGGACCTTGCGCGTCTGCGCCGCCGAGCAGCCGCCGCTCTCGATGAAGGACGGCTCGGGGCTCGAGAACCGCATCGCGACGACGGTGGCCGAGGCCATGGGCCGCAAAGCCCAGTTCGTCTGGCTCGGAAAGCCCGCGATCTACCTCGTGCGCGACGGGCTGGAGAAGAAGACCTGCGACGTGGTGATCGGGCTCGATGCCGACGATCCCCGGGTGCTGACCAGCAAGCCCTATTACCGCTCGGGCTACGTCTTCCTCACCCGCGCCGACAAGGATCTCGACATCAAGTCCTGGTCCGATCCGCGCCTGAAGGAAGTCAGCCACATGGTGGTCGGCTTCGGCACGCCCGGCGAGGCGATGCTCAAGGATATCGGCCGCTACGAGGAGGACATGGCCTACCTCTACTCGCTGGTGAACTTTCGCGCGCCGCGAAATCAATACACGCAGATCGATCCGGCCCGAATGGTGAGCGAGGTCGCCACCGGCAAGGCTGAGGTCGGCGTGGCCTTCGGGCCCGACGTCGCCCGCTACGTGCGTGACTCCTCGACCAAGCTGCGCATGACCCCCGTGCCCGACGACACGCAGGCCAGCGACGGCCGGAAGATGCCGCAGAGCTTCGACCAGGCGATGGGCGTGCGCAAGGACGACACCGCCCTGAAGGCGGAGATCGACGCCGCCCTGGAGAAGGCCAAGCCGAAGATCGAGGCGATCCTGAAGGAGGAGGGCGTGCCCGTGCTGCCCGTCTCCAACTGATCCCGACCGAGAGCCGTATCCGACCTGATGGCATCAGGCCGGCGTCTCTAGACCTTTGTTTTAAAACGCTTTCTTTCGCCGAACCGGCGTCCACTTCGTCGGAAAGCGTCCTAAACGTGTGCTGAGGACCAAGAACAAGACGATGATGAACCGCGTAAAGATCGGAACCGCCCTTCTCGGCCTAACGCTCGCAGGCATTGCCCTGCCCGCGCTCGCCCAGCCGCAATCCGGGCCGCAGACCGGCGTCGTGTTCCGCAACACCGTGACCGGCGAGGCGCTCGACGTGTCGCAAGGCAAGGAAGGCGGCCGCGACACGCCCGCCGTGAAGAAGTTCCTCGAGACCGGCGAGAACCTCTACATCGACGACAAGTCCTGCCTGCGGAATGGCGAGAGTCTGTTCGCGACGTCCTGCTCGGGCTGCCACGGCCACCTCGCCGAGGGCAAGCTCGGGCCGGGCCTGAACGACAATTACTGGACCTACCCGTCCAACACCACGGATGTGGGCCTGTTCGCCACGATCTTCGGCGGCGCCAACGGCATGATGGGCCCGCACAACGAGAATCTGACGCCCGACGAGATGCTTCAGACCATCGCCTGGATTCGCCACCTCTATACGGGGCCGAAGCAGGACGCCGTCTGGCTCAACGACGAGCAGAAGAAGGCCTACACGCCCTACAAGCAGGGCGAAGTCATCCCGAAGGACGCCAAGGGCCAGTGCAAGCCGCTGGACGAGTGATCCTTCGGGGTTTCGGGCCGGGCTCGAACCGGCGCGATCGAGGGGGCGGGATCGCCGCTCGCGACAAGTCCCAAGAAGAGCAAGTCCCATAAAGTGGAGGAAACCATGAAGACCACTCTCATCGCCGCCGCCATCGTCGCCCTGTCCGGCCTCGCCGCCCCGGCGCTCGCCTATGACGGCACCAAGTGCAAGGCCGCGGGCAATTGCTGGGAGCCGAAGCCCGGCTTCCCCGAGAAGATCGCCGGCTCCAAGTACGATCCCAAGCACGATCCCAAGGAGCTGAACAAGCAGGCCGATTCCATCAAGCAGATGGAAGAGCGCAACAAGAAGCGTGTCGAGAACTTCAAGAAGACCGGCAAGTTCGAATACGACGTCGCCAAGATCTCGGCGAACTGATCCGCTGAGGCTCCGCCTCTCCCCTTCGGATCTCGGACCTGTCCGGGATCCGTCCTGACCTGCCGGATCGGGCAGGCCCGATCCGGAGCGGGAGGGGCGGACACCGCGTGAGGGCGCTCCCAACGACAAGAAAAAGGCCAACCGCCGAATGAACACCTTGCGCCCCGGCGACGCCATGCTCACCGACTGGCGGGACGCGGCCGCGCGTTTCGAGCGCGAGATCGCCAAGGCCGTCGTCGGTCAGGACCGGGCGATCCGCCTGCTGACGATCGCGATTTTCGCCCGCGGCCACGTCATGCTCGAAGGCGATGTCGGCGTCGGCAAGACCACGCTGCTGCGCGCGGTCGCCCGCGGCCTCGGCGGCGCCTACGAGCGCGTCGAGGGCACCGTCGACATGATGCCCACTGACCTGATCTATCACACCTATCTCGGCGAGGATGGCCGCCCGCGGGTCGAGCCCGGCCCGGTGCTGCGGCGCGCCGAAGATCTGTCGGTGTTCTTCTTCAACGAGATCAACCGCGCCCGGCCGCAGGTCCACGCGCTGCTCCTGCGCATCATGGCCGAGCGCAGCGTCAGCGCCTTCAACCGCGAGTACCGCTTCCCCAACCTCCAGGTCTTCGCCGACCGCAACCGCGTCGAGCGCGAGGAGACCTTCGAGCTGCCGGCCGCCGCCCGCGACCGCTTCCTCATGGAGATCGGCATGGAGGCGCCGCGCGACGCGCGGGCCCGCCGCGACCTCGTGTTCGATCCCCGCTTCCACGACACCGACCGGCTCACCGAGGAGGTCGAGGCCGGCGTGCTCGACTTCGAGCGCATCGGCACCATCGCCAGCGCGATCCAGCACGCGATCTCGGCCGAGCCGGCGATCGAGGCCTACGTCGTCGGCCTGTGGGAGGCGCTGGTGCGCCCCGGCCCCGCCGGCATCCGCTTGCCCGGCATCGCCATGGACCGCCTCGTCCAGGGCGGCGCCTCGCCCCGCGGCGTCGCCTTCCTCGTGCGCGCCGCCCGCGTCCGCGCTTGGCTGGAAGGCCGGGACTGGCTGGTGCCGGAGGATATCCGCGCCGTCTTCCCCGAGGTGATGGCCCACCGCGTCTTCCTCGAACCCGTCTACGAGATGCGCCGCGCGCAGATCGTGCCCGACCTGATCCGCGCGGTGTTCGAGACGGTGCCCGCCCCGTGAGCGGTCCGGAGGAGGGGGTCAACGACGGGGCCGACATCATCTACCTCCCGCGCTGGCGGCCGGGCGGGCACAGGGTCGGCGCCCATCGCGGGCGCGATGCCGGCGGCCTCGGCACGTTTCGCGATCAGGTCAGCTTCCTGCGCCTGCCGGATGCGCGGCGCATCGACGTGCGCGCGTCGCTGCGCGACCCGTTCGAGGGCGTGTTCGTGCGCCGCTTCGAGGCGCGCAGCCCGGTCGAGACCTACGCGCTGGTCGATCTCTCCGCGTCCATGCGCTTCCGCGGCCGGGCCGACCGGCGCGAACTGGCGGCCGGGTTCTGCACCACGCTCGCCCGCTCCGCGACGCGGATCGGCGACGGCTTCGGCCTGATCGCCTGCGACGACACTCTGCGCGACGACCTCACCCTCCCCGCGACCCGCCACCGGGCCGCCGCCCAGGCCGCCGCCGCGCGCCTCGGCGAGGCGGCCTGCGACGGACGCGGCGCCGAGGGGCTGCTGGAGGCGGCGCGCCGCCTTGCCGGGCGCCCGAAGCTGATCTTCCTCGTCTCGGATTTCCGCTGGCCGGAGGCGCTGATCGAGGCGGTGTTCTCGGCGCTGGCGCTGCACGATGTGACCCCGGTGCTGCTCGCCGATTCCGCCGAGGCCGAAGACCTGCCGAACTGGGGCCTCGTGGAACTCGACGATCTGGAGGGCGCCGGGCGCCGCCTCGTCTTCCTGCGCCCATCCTTGCGCCGCCGCTGGATCGCCCGCGAAGCGGAGCGCGTCGAAGCTTTGCGCCGGATCTGCGCGCCCTTCGCCCGTCCGCCCTTTCGGCTCGCCGACCGCTTCGACGCCGAGGCGCTGAGCCGCCACCTGATGACGACGTGAGAGCGATGCGCGCGCTGCCCCTCGCCCTCCTCCTCGCGCTGGTGTCGCTGCCGGCCGCCGCCCAGGTGCGCGGCGTCGAGCTGCGCACGCCCCGCGCCTTCGGCTATTTCCAGGGCGACCTCGTGCAGGTCCAGGCCGAGATCCGCACCGATCCCGGCTTCACCCTGCAGCGATCCTCCCTGCCGAAGCCCGGTCCGGTCACCTACTGGCTCGATCTGCGCGACGTGCGCACGGAGGAGAGCCGGGGCGCGGACGGCGCCCATGTGATCCGGCTGCGCCTGACCTATCAGGACTTCTACGTCGCGCTCGATGCCCGGACCCTCGACGTGCCGGGCTTTCCCGTCACCGTCGAGAATGCCGGCGCCAACGGATCGACCACGGCGGTGGCGCAGCTGCCCGCCTGGAAGATCGGCGTCTCGCCCCTGCGCGAGGTGCAGCCCGAGCGGCGCGACGACCCGGCCGAGTACCTGCGGCCCGACGGGCGCGCCCCGCGCCTCGATCCGCAGCCGGCGCTCGCCTCGGCGGCCGGCTTCCTCGCGCTCGCCGTTCTGGCGCTGCTGCTGCTCGCCTACGACCGGGCGTGGTGGATTTTTCGCAGCCGCCGTGGCCGGCCGTTCGCGCTCGCTCAAAAGGCGCTCCGTCAGGCGAAGCGGCGATCACGGGGCGAAGCCCTGTACCGCGAGGCGCTGCTCGCCCTTCATCGCGGCCTCGACGCCACCGACGGACGCCGGGTGCTCGCCGACGACCTGCCCGACTTCCTCGGCCGCCATCCCGCCTTCCGGGGACAGGCGGGGGCCTCCAAAAATTCTTTTCTGCCTCGCGGCTGGCCTTCTTCGGCCGGGACACCGCCGGGGCCGGGACGACGCTGCCCCTGCCCGAGGCCGAGGCCCTGCTGCGCCGGCTCGGCGCGGTCGAGCGGAGCGCGTGACCCGGTGACGGCGCTCCTCCCCTCCCTCGGCCTGGCCACGCCCTGGCTGCTCTGGCTCCTGCCCCTAGCGCTTCTGCCGCTGCTCCTGTCCGTCACTCGGCGCAGCGCGGTCTCCTCGGTCGCGGCGGCACCCGAGGATCCGCTCTCCGCGGGTCTCCGGATTGTCCTGACCGCCGCCGGCATGCTGGCCATCGGCGGCCTCGTCCTGGCGCTGGCCGGCCCGTACCGCGCCGGCGAGCGGGTGACCCGCACCGGCATCGGCGCCCAGATCTCGATGCTGATCGACCGTTCGGGCAGCATGAACGAGACCTTTGCCGGCCGGCAGCCCTCGGGGGCGGAGGAATCGAAGGCCGCCGCCTCCCGTCGCATCCTGCGCGACTTCGTCGGCGAGCGCGCCCACGATCAGTTCGCGGTGACCGCCTTCTCCACCGCGCCGATGCTGGTCGTGCCGATGACCGACCGGCACGATGCCGTGCGCGCGGCCATCGCCGCCATCGACCGGCCGGGCCTCGACTACACCAACGTCGCCCGCGGCCTCGGCATGGCGCTGTCGCAGTTCGGGGCGGGCGCGCCGGGGGTGTCGCGGGCGCTGCTGCTGGTCTCGGACGGGGCGGCGGTGATCGATCCGCGCATCCAGGCGCAGTTGCGCGCCGAGTTCACCAAGGTGCAGCCGAACCTCTACTGGCTGTTCCTGCGCACCAAGGGCTCGCCCTCGATCACCGACAAGCCCGCGGGCGAGGACACGCCCCAGGCCGCGCCCGAGCGCCATCTCGACCTGTTCTTCAAAAGCCTCGGCGTGCCCTACCGCGCCTTCGAGGCGGAGGGCGCCGAGGCCGTGGCCAACGCCGTGCGCCAGATCGAGGCGCTGGAGCGCGATCCGATCCCCTATACCGAGGAGCGCCCCCGCCGCGACCTGACCGGATGGGCCTACGCCCTCGCCGCCTTCGGCCTGCTTCTCCTCGTCCTCGCCAAGCTGGCCGAGACCGACTTTTTGCGCGCGCCCGTCCGTGAGCGGAGTGCCGCTGCGGCCGGCCCCGCACCCGCCGCTGCGCCGAGAAGGGCCGCCGCCTGATGCCC
This sequence comes from Methylorubrum sp. GM97, assembly GCF_024347855.1. NCBI lineage: Bacteria > Pseudomonadati > Pseudomonadota > Alphaproteobacteria > Hyphomicrobiales > Methylobacteriaceae > Methylorubrum > Methylorubrum sp. GM97. The sequence goes on along the minus strand of NZ_AP025942.1, from coordinate 4,474,816 downwards.
TCCGCCTTCACCCACGCGCCCTCCCCGTCCCTGCGCACCCGGCTCGGCGCGGGCTTGGGCCAGGGCTGGCGCAGCCTCCGCCCCACCCTGCTCGTGCTGCTGCCGATCCTGCTGCTCGGAACCGCCGCCGCCCTTGCGCTCTCGGCTTGGCGGGACGCGCGCACCAACGCGGCCATCGCCGAGTTGGAAGCGGGGCGCGACATCGCCGTCTCGCCGGACGCCCCCGACGCGCTCCTCGTCGCGCGGACGAAATTCCTGGCGTTTCGCGATCGCCTCGGCGAGTCCGAGCCGCTGCTGGAAACCCTTGACCATCGGCATTCCGCCGACGCCGCAGCCCGCGCCCGCTACATCGTCGCCAATGCCCGCATCCGCGAAGCCTTCCGGCTGATCGAGCGCAGCGAACTCGACAAGGCCGGCCCGCAGGTCACCCTCGCGCGCCAGGATTACCGCCGGGCGCTCCAGGCCCGGCCCGATTTCTGGGACGCGAAGTTCAACTTCGACGTCGCCTCGCGCCTGATCCGCGACTTTCCGGAATTCGACCGCACATTCGGCGACGAGCTGAAGGCCGAGCCCAAGCAGATCTGGACCGACATTCCCGGACAGCCAAGAGGCGGGCCATGAATCCGCGGGCCATGAGGGTGTGGGCCGCGCTTCCAGTCGCGAGAAACCTGCGCGACCGCCGCTTCCAGGCGCTCGCCCTCGCCCTGCTGCTCGCAGGTCTGGCGATCGTCGTGCCGCCGCTGCCGCTGACCCGCTCGGGCGTCTCGGTGCTGGCGGTGGTCGACATCACCGGCAGCATGAACGTGCGCGACTATACCAGCGACGGGCGCCCGGCGAGCCGGCTCGACATCGCCAAGGCCGCCCTGCGCGACCTCATCCCCGAACTGCCCTGCGGCTCGCGCCTCGCGCTCGCCCTGTTCACCGAGCGGCGCCCCTTCCTGCTGTTCGCGCCGATCGAGGTCTGCGCCGATTTCGCGCCGCTCGACGGAGCGATCGCGGCGCTCGACTGGCGCATGGCCTGGGAGGGCGACAGCCGCATCGCTTCGGGCCTCCACCGCGCCCTCACCATGGCCGGCGAACTCGACACCGACCTCCTGTTCATCACCGACGGGCAGGAGACGCCGCCGCTGCCGGCCAACGGCATCCCGCCCTTCGAGGGCAAGGCCGGGGCGGTGCGCGGCCTGATCGTCGGGGCAGGGGGCTACGCGCTCGCGCCGATCCCGAAATTCAACGATCGCGGCCGCGAGACCGGCTTCTATGCCGAGACCGACGTGCAGCAGGAGAACCGCTTCGGCCCGCCCCCGGCCGACGCGGAATCGCGCGAGGGCTACAACCCGCGCAACGCCCCCTTCGGCGGCGCGGCGGCGCGCGGCGAGGAGCATCTCTCCTCCGTGCGCGAGCCGCATCTGAAGGCGCTCGCCGCCCAGACCGGCCTCGCCTACGCCCATCTCGACGGGCCGGACCTGCGCGCGCCCCTGCTCGCGGCCGCCATGCCGCGCCCCCTTCCGAGCCGGCTCGACCCCCGCCCCTTCCTCGGCGCGGCGGCTCTGGCCCTCGTGCTCGCCGTCTTCGTCGCGGGCGCGCTCCGCGCCCGATTCACACCCTTCACCCCCAGCAGGATGTCATAATGCGTCTGTCCCTTCTCGTTCTTCCGCTCGCGCTCGCTGCCACCGCTGCCCTCGCCCACGGCCCGACCCCGCAGAAGGTCTCCCAGTCGATCACGATCAAGGCGAGCCCGGACGCGGTGTGGAAGGTAGCGGGCGACTTCGCCGGCATCGGAAAGTGGCACCCGGCGATCGGGAAGGCCGAGGGCAGCGGCTCGAAGGATGGCGGCACCCGCACGCTGACCTTCAAGAACGGCGGAAAACTCGAAGAGAGCCTCGACGAGTACAAGCCGGAGGGTCGCACCTATTCCTACCGGATGGGCGAGCCGAACCTGACGGCGCTGCCGGTCTCGTCCTACTCGGCGACCTTCACCGTGAGCCCGGAGGGCGACGGCTCCAAGGTCGAGTGGATGGGCCGCTTCTATCGCGGCGACACCGGCAACGAGCCGCCGGAGAACCTCAGCGATGAGGCCGGCAAGGCGGCGATGAACACGTATTTCTCGGAAGGGCTGAAGGGCCTGAAGGCGGCCGTGGAAGGCGGCAAGGGCAAATGAGCCGGTCCCACTAAGGCACGCGCCATGATCCGCCCCGCCCTCGTCGCACTGTTCCTTGCCCCCGCTCTCGCCGGCCTGCCGGTGCGGGCCGCGACGGTCTACGTCGCGAGCCAGCAGGGGGCTCAGGTGACGCGCCTCGAGGCGGGAACGGTCGCGGGCCGCGCGACCGTAGCGGGAGCGCCCGCCACGGTCGCGGCGGGCGGCGGGTCCGTGTTCCTCAGCCATCCGGACGGGCACACGATCACCGTGGCCGACGCCGCCACGGGCGCGGTGCTGCGCCGCCTCCCCTACAAGGGCCAGGGCTTCGGCCTCGCCGCCTCGGCGGACGGCCGGACCCTGTTCGTCGCCGACTGGTCGGGCAACCGCGTCGACCGGCTCTCGGCCGCGGACGGCACGGTCGAGGCCTCCGCCGAGACCGGTCGCGACCCGGCACACATTGCCCTCGACCGCGCCGGCCGGCTCTACGTCGCCGATCGGGAGAGCCATCAGGTCAGCGTGTTCGACGGGGCGCGGATGACCCGGCTCGCGACGATTCCCGTCGGCACCGCCCCCTTCGCCCTGGCGCTCAGCCCGGACGAGCGCCGCCTCTATGTCGGCAACGTGCGCAGCAACGACCTCACCGTGATCGACACGGGGACGCTCAAAGCCATCGCCACCGTGCCGGCCGGCGCCATGCCCTACGGCGTCAGTGTGAGCCCCGACGGGGCGCGGGTCTTCGTTACCAACCAGCATGCCGGCACGGTCACCGTGCTCGACGCGGGCACGCTCGCAAACGCGGCGACGATCGGCGTCGGCCGCTACCCGGAGGGCATCGTGATCGAGGGGGGAAAGGCCTATGTGGCGAACTGGTTCTCCGACACCGTGTCCGTCATCGATCTCGCCACGCTGAAGGAGATCACCCAAGTGCCGGTCGCCGAGGGCCCGCGCAGCCTCGCGATCGCCGCGCCGGCTAAGGAAGCCCTGCGATGAGAGCGCTCGCGGCCGGTCTCGCCGCCCTGCTGCTCCTCTCCGCCTGCGACCGCGGTGAGACCTCCGGCGAGACGTCGAGCGCGGCGTCCGACCGCGGGGACGACGGGGCCATCGTCGCCTCGACCTCGGAAGACCACCTGCCCGACTGGCTCTCGCCCACCGATGGAACCGACCCGGCGCGCTGGCTCGCGGGCCGCGAGGCGGGACACCCCTTGCCCGGCGACGCCGCGGCGGTCAGGGAACTGCGCGAATCCCTCGACCGGGCGCGCAGCGCCTTCGTGGAAGACAAGCGCATGATCGCCAACCGCACGGTGCAGCTCGGACAGATGCTGTCCGAGATCGGCAAGACGGAATCCTATCGCGGCCTGATCGACGGCCTCGGCCAGATTGCGTCGGTGCGGGGGCGCAACAAGAGTCTCTACGGCGAGATGTGCCAGCACTATTACAACACCCGCGCCCAGGGCGCCGACCACGCCACCGCGCTCACCCGCCTCGAAGCCCGCGAGCGGCCGGACATCGCCGCGCCGGAGATGCCGCCCGATCCGCCCCGGGAATCGGAAAAACAGACGGGAGGGCAACCGTGAGCGACGGACGCGCCTCCGCCCGGCCCCTGCCGGCGCGGCCGGAGACGATGCTCGTCATCGACGACCACCCCATCGTGATGCAGGGGGTGCGCCGGCTGGCGGAAGCCGCGGGCGTGGCCAAAGTCTACGAGGCCGCCGACATCGTCTCGGGCTACCGCCTGTTCCACCGGCACCGGCCGGCCCTCGTGGTGGCCGATCTGAGCTTTCGCGACGACGGCCTGTCCGGCCTGTCGCTGATCCGCCGCATCCGGGCGCTCGACCCGGCCGCGCGCATCCTCGTCTTCAGCATGCATGCCGACCCGGTGCTGGTCTCCCGCGCCCTGGAAAGCGGCGCGCTCGGCTTCGCGCTCAAGGATGCCGGATCGGACGCCTTCCTGGAGGCGCTGGACGCGGTCCATGCCGGGCGGGGCTACCTGCCGCACGCCCTCGCCACCGACGTGGCAATGCTGAACCGCAGCGCCCGCCCCGCCCCGCTGGCCACCTTGAGCGCGCGCGAATTGCAGATCCTGTCGCTGCTGAGCCAGGGCAAATCCTACGACGCCATCGCCAGCGCCATGGCGGTGAGCTACCGCACGATCATCAATGCCAGTTCCAGCATGCGCAAGAAGCTCGGCGTCGAGTCGCGCGCCGGGCTGGTCCAGATCGCGGTCAACCGGCGCAACGCGCTGCTGTGAGCCGGTTCGAAGGCGTCCGCAGGCTTAAACCCATCCCATCCTCACCCTCATCCTGAGGTGCACGCGACAGCGGGCCTCGAAGGATCCTCCAGGAAGCGCGCGATCCCTGGAAGATCCTTCGAGGCCGACGCTGCGCGCCGGCACCTCAGGATGAGGGGGCGGGTTGGATGACTGTCACGCGGCCGTCACTTGGCGCCCCGCTCGGGCGCAGGCCCGCCGAACGGGGCCCGCGGGCTGGCATCGCCCGCCGGCGTGGCGAAGGGCAGCGTCAGCGCCGCCGCCGCGATCACGGCGGTGATCCAGCGCTTCGGCCGGTCGGGCAGGCTCGCGGCACGGCTCGGACCGTTGAGGCGGGGCCGGTGCACCTCCCCGCCGAGCGGGGTCGGACGCCGGCCCTCCTCCGGCCCGCGATCCCGGTCCGCGTTGCGGTCGAGATTCCGCTCGACCGCGCCGAGCAGCGCGGCGGCCTCCCCGTCCAGGCTGTCCCAGTGCCGGGTCAGGGCGCCGTGCTCCGCCGGCTCGGACGCCGCGGCGTCCGGTCCGGTCTCCGTTATCCGCTCCTCGGGGGCTGTCATGACGGCTGGTCAGGCGCGGTGGTAGGCATCCTCGAGGCGGACGATGTCGTCCTCGCCGAGGTAGCTGCCGAGTTGCACCTCGATCAGTTCGACATCGTCGTTGCCGGGATTCTCGAGGCGGTGGATGGCGCCGAGCGGGATGAAGATGTGCTCGCTCTCGCGGTAATCGGCGACCGTGTCGTCCACGGTGACCCGGGCGCAGCCGCGCACCACGACCCAGTGCTCGGCCCGGTGGCGGTGCTTCTGCAGTGAGAGCCGGCCGCCGGGCGCCACGGTGATCCGCTTGACCTGGAAGCCGTCGGAGGCCTCCAGCACCCGGTAGCTGCCCCAGGGGCGGTGCGAGGAGGCGTGCCACTCGGCCTGGGGCCGGCCCTTGCTGCGCAGGATCTCGACCATCTTGCGCACGTCGCCGCAGCGGCTGCGGTCGGCCACCAGGATCGCGTCCTTCTCGGCCACCACGACGAGATCCCGCACGCCGACGAGCGAGGTCACCATCCCGTCCGAGGAGACGAAGCAGCCCTCGGTGTCGAACAGCTCGGCCGCGCCGCGGCTGACATTGCCGAGATCGTCCCGCTCGCTGATCGCCCAGAGCGCGTTCCAGTTGCCGACATCCGACCAGCCGCAGCGCATCCGCGCGACCGCGGCGCGGCTCGTCTTCTCCATCACCGCGAAGTCGAGGGAGGTCTTGTGGGTGCCGGCAAACCCCTCGGCGTCGAGGGCGAGCGCCCCGCCCTCGTCGGCAGCGGCCTCGACCGCCAGGGCGGCGGCGGCGGCCGTGTCGGGATCGAACGCGGCGTATTCGGCGCACAGGGTGTCCGCCCGCATCAGGAAGTTGCCGGAGTTCCACAGCCAGCGGTCCGAGAGGTAGGTCGCGGCCCGCGCCGCGTCCGGCTTCTCGGCGAAGGTGTGCACGGCGTGGCAGCGCGCCTCGACGCGGGTGCCGGGCCGGATCCAGCCATATTCGGTGCTGGCGTGATCGGCCTCGATCCCGAAGGTGACGAGCCGCCCGGCCCGCGCCGCCGGCAGGGCGGAGGCCACGGCCCGCCGGAAGGCGCGCGGTTCGGTGACGATGTGGTCGGAGGGCAGCACGAGCACCACCGCCTCCGGATCCTCCCGCGCCACCAGGGTGCAGGCGGCCAGGATCGCCGGGCCGGAATCGCGGCGCTCCGGCTCCAGCAGCAGGGTGACGCCCGCATCGATCGCGGCGGCCTGCTTCTCGACGAGGCAGCGGTGATCGCGGTTGGCGACCACGATCGGCCGGGCGAAGAGCGGGCCCTGGAGCCGCAGCAGGGTCTGCTGGAAGGTCGAGTGCGGCCCGAGCAAAGGCACGAACTGCTTCGGCAATGAGGTGCGGGAGGTGGGCCAGAGCCGCGTTCCCGAGCCGCCGCAAAGGATGACGGGCTGGATCCGTGCAGGCATCGACGGGCGTCCTTTTGTGCTGGGACTTGGAAGATGGAACTTGGAAGAAAGGTCAGCGGGTTTCGATCGAGCTGCGCAGGGCGGGTGCCGCCTGCGAGACGGGGCCGGGAGCGGCCGCCCCGCCACGTGTGGGAGCCGGGGCCGGCGCCTCGCCGGTGCCGGCCTTGGCGGGTGAGACCTGCACGACGTCGCCCGGCAGCAGCACGGAGGTCAGGCTGGCCCGGAACGTCACTGCCCGGTCGCGCTGCGTCCGCGTCACCTCGACGTTCCAGCCGGTGGACTCGGTGCCGCCATCGGAGGCGGCGAGCCGTCGGGCGCGGCTCTCCAAGAGGTCGCGGGCGATGGGCAGGCTCGCCTCCGTCTCCAGCAATTGCTGGCGGGTGGCCTGGAGATCGGCCACGACCCGGCGGCGATGGCCGTTCTCGGTGTCGCGCTGGCGCAGGGTCAGTTCGCCGGTGGCGGTGCCGTTGCGGGCGAGTTCCGCGTCGATCCGGGCGAGTTCCGCCCGGACCCGGGCGTTCTCCCGCTGCCGATCCACCATGATCGTCTGCAGGCCGTGGCCGTTATCGGTCAGCCGCGCGTAGTTGCGGACCTGGGCCTCGGTCAGCTTGACCTGTTCCTCGATGAGATTCCGCTGCTGGGTCAGCGACGTCCGCTCGGTCTCCAGCCGCTCGACCTGCTGGCGCAGCAGGCCGACCTCGCTGCGCTCCGTCTCGCGCTGGAGCGAGAAGATCTCCTGCTCGCCGCGCATCAGCGCCGTCGCCTCCGGGCCGATCAGTTCGTCCGAGACGAAGCTCGTCCGTCCGTCGCGCTGGGCCTCCAGCCGGAGCTGCCGGGCGCGCTGGGCGAGCCGGGCGAGTTCCAGGCTCCGCAGACGCTCGCGCGCGGTCAGCATCTCGCCCTTGAGTTCGGTGATCGAGCGGTCGCCGACCCGCCCGCCGCCGGCCAGCGCCACCGCGCCGAGCACGGTGAGGCCGTAGCGGTAGGTGTAGCTGCCGGGCGAGCGCACCTCGCCCAGAACATAGACCGGCTTCATCTCGGAAAGCCGCAGGCTGACGGTGGCCGAGCGCAGGTAGCCGTCGTTGAGGCGGGTGCGCACCAGGGTCTCGGCCTGCTCGGGCGACAGCCCGGCGACCCGGACGCGCCCGACCATCGGCAGGTTCAGGTCGCCCACCGCATCGACCACGTACTCGCCGGTCAGGTCCGTCTGGCCGAAGACGACCATCGTCACCTTGTCGCCGCTCGACAGCAGCAGCGCGGTCTCGGCCGAGGGCTCCGGCAAGGCCTCCGGAGCCTGCGCCTCGGCGGCGAGAGGGGTGCTGGCGAGAAGGAGCATAAGTCCCGAGCCGAGCATCGCGCCGAGCGTGGCGCCGCGGCGCCCCTCGCCGCTCCAAAACCGAAATGTCCTGAAATCGAGCATGCCTTCGCCTCTCAGGCCGCTTGCCGGGCGCCGGCCGGCGACGCGGCCGCTCGGGAGACTGCTCCATTCGGGAGCTCTGCCCGATCAGCCGGTACCCCGGAGATGCCGGCCCGAAGCCCTCTGTGCTCGAGGGAGCACCGGGGAGAACCGGGAGGCGGCCGGGCTGCCGTGACGCCTTGTTTGAATGCCAGAGCCCCTCCCCGTTGGCTCTGGCTATTCGGTCACCTCGGGGTTCGCGACCGGGTTAGTCCGACGGTGCCGGTTGCGGCTCGAAGGCGCGGTTGGGAACCGATTCCGCGCGCGCCGCTTGGCCCACGGCAAGAAAGGGCTCGCACCTCCCGATCGTGGTAAACCGCCTTCGCACGCAGGACGTCGCGTCTTCCTCGAAACAGCAATGCCGAACCCGATCAAGGTCTCCTAAGCTGGGATCGACCGACAATGGGAGACGTCGAGCGATGAAGAAGCGTATCCTCGTGACGGGTGGGGCCGGTTTTGTCGGCAGCCATCTGTGCGATCGACTGGTGGCGCAGGGACACGACGTGCTCGCGGTCGATAATTTCTACACGGGCGACCGGTCGAATCTCGCCCAGCACCTGAGCAATCCGCGCTTCGAGGTCATGCGCCACGACGTGACCTTCCCGCTCTATGTCGAGGTGGACGAGATCTACAATCTCGCCTGCCCCGCCTCCCCGATCCACTATCAGCGCGACCCGGTGCAGACCACGAAGACGAGCGTGATCGGGGCCATCAACATGCTCGGGCTCGCCAAGCGCCTCGGCATCCCGATCCTCCAGGCCTCCACCAGCGAGATCTACGGCGATCCGGACGTGCACCCGCAGCCGGAGGATTATCGCGGCCTCGTCAGCGTCAGCGGCCCGCGCGCCTGCTACGACGAGGGCAAGCGCTGCGCCGAGACCCTGTTCTTCGACTACCAGCGCCGGCACCACGTGCCGATCCGCGTGGCGCGCATCTTCAACACCTACGGGCCGCGGATGAACCGCGACGACGGCCGGGTCGTCTCGAACTTCGTGGTGCAGGCGCTGCGGGGCGAGCCGATCACCCTCTACGGCGACGGCCGCCAGACCCGCGCCTTCTGCTTCGTCGACGACCTCGTCGAGGGGCTGATGCGCCTGATGAATGTCGAGGGCACGCTCGATGGCGCGGTCAATCTCGGCAACCCGACCGAGGTGACCATCGCCGAGATCGCCCATCGGATCATCGCGCTCACCGGCTCGCGCTCGGAGATCGTCTACCGCCCGTTGCCGCAGGACGACCCGCGCCAGCGCTGCCCCGACATCACCCGGGCGAAGGCGATGCTGCACTGGACCCCGAAGGTCGGGCTCGACGAGGGGCTGACGCGGACGATCGCCTATTTCGAGGCGCTGCTCTCGGCCTCCGGCTCGAGCGTGACGCCGTTCGAGCCGGCGCTGCCCGAACTCGCGAAGACCGGCTCATGAGCGCACCCCTCCCCCGCGTTCCGATCCTGGGGGTGCCGGTCAGCGCGATCACGCTGGACGAGGCGGTGATGGCGGTCGAGGACTGGATCCTCGCCCGCCAGCGCCACTACGTCTGCATCACCGGCGCCCACGGCGTCATCGAGTGCCAGACCGACGGGAGCTTGCGCGCGATCCACGAGCGCGCCGGCCTCGTCACGCCGGACGGGATGCCGCTGGTCTTCATGGCGCGCCGGCTCGGCTTCCCGCGCACGCAGCGGGTCTACGGACCCGACCTCATGCGCGCGCTGACGGCCCTGTCCGCCCGCAAGGGCTACCGGCAATACTACTTCGGAGGCGGCTCCGGCCTGCCCGAGCGGCTGGCCGCGCGGCTGACGGAGCAGTTCCCGGACCTGCCCATCGCCGGCACCTTCTCGCCCCCCTTCCGCCCGACCACGCCGGAGGAGGACGAGGCGATCGTCGCGCGCATCAACGCGGCGGCGCCCGACATCCTGTGGGTGGGTCTCAGCACCCCGAAGCAGGAATACTGGATGGCGCGCCACCGCGACCGGCTCGAGGTGCCGGTCATGGTCGGCGTCGGCGCGGCCTTCGACTTCCTCGCCGGAACCAAGCGGCAGGCGCCGGCCTGGATGCAGCGGCGCGGGCTCGAATGGGCCTTCCGCCTCGGCACCGAGCCGCGCCGGCTGGCCCGCCGCTACGGGCGGATTGTGCCCGAATTCATGCTGCGCGCCGCGTTCCAGCTCCTGAACGCGCCGTCGCGACCGCGCCGATCCTTCTAAAGGCCATCCCGAGGCTTTTCGGAAAAACAGTTCGCATCAATAGCTTGGCACTTGTTTTGGGCGGGGAGACCCGCCCGCGACCGGCGCCTTGGACCCTGATCTGGAGACGTGGCCCGATCCGACGCGATCGAGCCACGTCTTCCGTCGTGTTCAGCCCAGAGGCGTTCCCGACGCCGAAATCGCGCGGGGCCGGGGCTCTTGCGGGGCACCCGGCACGCGCTCCGTCATGCTCTCTTTCGACGGGCCGGGCCCCTCTTGGCCGCGCAGCGCCCCAAAGGATTACGGTAGCGCGAAAGTATGATCGCCCATCGAGAAGATATGCTCAGTCGGCCCTCGAAATAAGAATGGAAGCGCCAAAGCAGAAAAGGCGTCACACCCATGTCGAAGAGCGCAGTTGTTACCGGGGCCGGCGGTTTCATTGGTGGACATCTGGTGACGTACCTGCGTCGCCACGGCTATCACGTCCGCGGCGTCGATATTAAATATCCCGATTTCGGGAACAGCGACGCGGACGAGTTCATGCTCGCCGACCTGCGGTCCTTCGAGGAATGCCGCGAGGCGGTGAAGGGCGTTGACGAAGTCTACAACCTCGCCGCCGACATGGGCGGGATCGGCTACATCTCCGGCGCGCACGCCTCGATCACGTTCAACAACACGATGATCAGCGCGCAGATGCTGAAGGCCGCCTTCGACGCACGGGTCGAGCGGTTCCTGTTCTCCTCCTCGGCCTGCGTCTACCCGCAGCACCTGCAGGACGTGCCGAGCGTGATCCCGCTGAAGGAAGAGGATGCCTTCCCGGCCGCGCCCGAGGAAGGCTACGGCCTGGAGAAGCTCTACACGGAGAAGCTCTGCCAGTACTTCACCGAGGATTACGGCTTCCCGACCCGCTCCGTCCGCTTCCACAACGTCTACGGGCCGCTCGGCACCTATGACGGCGGCAAGGAAAAGGCGCCCGCCGCGATCTGCCGCAAGATCGCGCGCACGCCCGACGGCGGCACGATCGACATCTGGGGCGACGGCCAGCAGACCCGCTCGTTCATGTACGTCGATGACTGCGTCGAGGGCATCTACCGCATCATGCAGTCGGACCATCACGGGCCGCTCAACCTCGGCACGGACGAACTCGTCAGCATCAGCGGCCTCGTCGATCTCGTGGCCGAAGTCTCCGGCAAGACGATCCACAAGGCGTTCGACCTGAGCAAGCCGCAGGGCGTGCGCGGGCGCAACAGCGACAACACCCGCCTGCGCGAGGTTCTGGGCTGGGAGCCCCTCATCCACCTGCGCGAGGGGCTGCAGCCGACCTACCGCTGGATCAACGAACAGATCCAGCAGGCACAGGCGGCCCAGGCGGACGCCGCCCCCCGGCAGGCCGCCGAGTAAGCGCGGCGATCCCGCGCTTTCCGCCCGCCCTCCCGCCCGTCACGCAGCACGAGCGAGCCCATGCCGGACGTCGATGTCGCAAATACCAGTCTCCTGCCGGCCGGCGGAGCCGGCTGGCAGGGACGACTTCGAGAGCGTCTCAAGGAGCGTCTCGGACCCGTCCGGTCCGGGCGCGCCGAGACGGTCGCCGAGGCACGGCGCCGGATCGTCACCGGCGCCCTGCTCGCGGGCGACACCGTCGCCGTGCTGGTCGCCTGCGGGGGAAGCCTTCTCGTGATGGCGGCGGCCGGAGCGGCCGCCGGCCTCGCGCCGGCCATGCTGACCGGCTGGTGCGCCCTGCAGATCGGCGCACTGGCCCTGTGCGGCCTCTACGAACCGATCGAGGCGGAGCCGATCGAGCGGCTCCGCCGCCGCGGTCTGGCCGCCGCCCTCGCGTTCGCCGCCGCCATCCTGGTCGGCGGCGGGCCCTGGTCCTGGCCGTGGTCCTGGGCCGCCACCGGGATCGCCGCCCTTCTCTCCATCCCGCTCGGGCACTACGCGGAGGGGTTTGTGCGTGCGCGTCTCGTCCGGCGGGGCGTGTGGGGGGCGGCGACCATCGTCTACGGCGAGGGGGCCACCGAGCTGGCCCGCAGCCTCGCCGCGCGGCCGGAACTCGGGCTCCGACCGATCGGCATCGTCCGCGCGGCCGATCAAGCGGTCGAACCCTTCCGCACCGTCGTGTCGCCGGGGCCAGGAGAGGACACCGAGCGGGCGGCCGAGCGCATGGCGAGCCTGCTGGAGGCGGCCGAGGTCGCCATCTGCACGCCCGGCGAACGCGAGCCCACCCGCTTCGCCTGGCTCACCCGGCACCCGTTCCGGCAGGTGCTCGTGGCGCACCATGCGCCGGAGGTGGAGACCGTGCGCCTCAAGACCCGCTGCCTCGGTCCCGTGGTCGGGCTCGTGGTGCGCCGGGCGATCTTCCTGCCGCACAACCTGCGGCTCAAGCGGGCGCTCGACCTTGCCGTGACGGTGCCGGGCCTTCTCGTCTGCGGACCGCTGATCGGTGTGCTGGCGCTCGCGGTGAAGATCGCCGATCCGGGCCCGGCCTTCTACGTCCAGCCCCGCGTCGGGCGGGATGGCCGCACCATCCGCGTGTACAAGCTGCGCAGCATGTTCCGCGACGCGGAGGCGCGGCTCGCCGAGCATCTGGCCGCCGACGAGGCCGCCCGGCGCGAATGGGACCGGTTCTGCAAGCTGCGCAACGATCCGCGCGTCCTGCCCGGCATCGGCGGCTTCATCCGGCGCACCAGCCTCGACGAGCTGCCCCAGCTCCTCAACGTGCTGCGCGGCGACATGAGCGTGGTCGGCCCCCGCCCCTTCCCCGCCTATCACACCGAGCGGTTCGGCCCGGCCTTCCAGGCGCTGCGGGCGAGCGTGCCGCCGGGCCTGACCGGACTGTGGCAGATCTCGGCCCGCAGCGACGGCGACCTCGCGGTCCAGGAGCAGCAGGACAGCTTCTACATCCGCAACTGGTCGATCTGGACCGACCTGTACATCCTCCTCGAGACGGTGCCGGCGGTGCTCACCGCCAAGGGCGCCCGCTGAGGAGGAGCCCCGGCGGCCCCTCCTCCCCTCGACGCGCTTCCCTTTTTCGATCCCGACGCAGGCGTGACCCATGGATCCGTTCCACGAAGCCGACCCGCCCGGCGGCGGGCGATCGCTGACCTCCCATTACGAGGCGGTCACCGGGCACGCCCTGGCGGTGCTCTGGCGGCGCCGGATCATGATCGCCTCGATCGCCGTGCTGTCGGCGCTGGCAGCGGGGGCGGCCACGCTCGCCCTTCCGCCGAGCTACACCGCCGAGGTGCTGCTCCAGTTCGATTTCGGCCAGACCCAGGACGTGCGCGGGACGGGCAAGTCCGGCCCGCAGATCGCCCTCGAACCGGCTTCGGTCGTCGAGAGCGAGGCGCGCATCATCCGCTCGTTTGCCATCGCGCAATCCGTGGCGGGCCGGCTCGAGGACGCCGGGCAAGCCAAGCAGGCGGCCCAGGCGGGGCCTGCCGCCAAGGAGGCATCCGCGGGATGGGTCGGCTCCCTGAGGCAGGCCCTCGAGAACCGGGTTCAGGCCGCGCTGCCCGCCCTCCCCGGCACCCGTCCGGAAGAAACCGCGCAGCAGGAGACCGAGCGGGACGCCCAGGCCCAGCGGCTCCTGCGCGGGCTCACCGTCGGCAACGACGCCAAGGCCTATCTGATCACCATCGGCTACCGCGACCGCGATCCGAAGCGGGCGGCGGAGACCGCCAACACCTTCGCCACCGAGTATCTCGCCCGCAAGATGCAGGCGGCCTCGCTCGCCACCGAGCGGGCGAGCCGCTGGTACGCCGAGCAGATCCAGGTCTCGCGCGGCGAACTCGCCCGGCTGGACAGCGAGATCGACGCCTTCCGCAAGCGCACGGGCTTCGTCGAATCGGTGCGCGAGGGCGTGGACCTGCGCGAGCAGCAGTTGCGTGACGCCCTCACCGAACTCTCCAGCGCCTCGGCCAAGCGGCTGGCGGAGGAGGCCCGGCTGCAGCGCGCCGGGGACGTGATGCGCTTTGGCGGCGTGCCCAACGCCTCCGACACGACGATCTCGCCGGTGATCCAGCAGATGCTGGCCGATGACAGCAAGCTGCGCCAGGAACTGGAGCAGCTCACCGCCGTCTCCGGCGACAACCACCCCAGCGTGCTGCGGCTCAAGGCGTCGATCGCCGCGCTCCAGCAGCGGCTTCAGCTCCGCATGGCCGAGGTGCTGAAACTGGTCGAGGTCGATCTCGGCGCCGCCCGCGGGCTCGAAGCCTCGGCCGAGGCGCGGGTCGCGACCGTGCGCCGCTCGCTCATCGAGAGCAAGGCGCTCGAATCGAAGCTCCGCGCACTCCAGGCCGACGCGACCGCCGCCCGCGACCGCCTGCGCGTCCTCGACGAGGGCTACCAGACCGCCAACGCGCTGAGCGAACTCAAGCCGGTGATGGCGCAGATGCTGGCGCCGGCCAAGGTGCCGACCCTGCCCACCGGACCCGGCCTCGGCCTGGTGCTCGGCCTCGGCCTGTTCGCCGGGGCCGGCGCCGGCTCGGTGCTGGCGCTCGGGCTCGACCGCCGCGACCGGGGCTATCGCAGCCAGGGCGAGATGGAGGCCGAGACCGGCCTGCCCTGCCTCGCGCTGCTGCCGAACCGGCCGGCGGGTGCGCAATCGGGCGAGCGCCTGGAACAGGATCTCCTCTTCCGCGAGGCCGTGCGGGCGGCGGTGGCCGAACTCGTGGCGGTGCGCGAGCCGCTCAAGGTCGTCCTCGTCACCTCGGCGATGCCTGGCGAGGGCAAGTCCGTCGTCGCCCGCTCGGTGGCGCGCTCGCTCGCCGCGATGGGGCGCCGGGTTCTGATCCTCGACGGCTCGCCCCGCCGCGCGGCGATCGAGGACGGCTGCCACGGCAATCTCGGACACGAGACGCCGGCCGACGACGAGGAGGCGGAGGGCCGCATCTCGACCATCCGCCGCGTCTCCGGCCTCAAGGACGGGCACGACATCTACGCCGAGCCGACCTTCGGCATGCTCGTGCGGGAGGCGCGCGAGCGCTACGACATCATCCTTGTCGAGGTGCCCCCGGTGCTGTTGCTGGGCGACGTCGCGCTCCTGCGCCAGCACGCCGACGCCGTGGTCCACGTCGTGGCGTGGCATGGCACGCAGAAGGCCGCCGTCACCGCGAGCCTCGCCTATATGCGCCGGCTCGGGCTGACCGTCGCCGGGCTCGTCCTGAACAAGGTCGATCTGAAGCGCCACGAGGGCCGTGCCGCGGACCGCGGCACGCTCTACCGCGACTTCTCGCACTACTACCGGAACAGCGCGTGATGGGCGCGCAATCCGCAGCGAGCCCGGGGGTGGCGATCCTCGTGAGCGAATGGACCTTCGCCTGCGCGGCCTGCGGGTCCCCCGCCGTCACCTGGCCGGCGGACCCGACCGCCGAGGCGGCCATCGCCTGCGGCGGCTGCGCCCGGCCGCTGGGCACGCTCGCCGCCTTCCGGGCCGGGATCGAGCGGGTCCTGGCCACCCACCGCTCCCACGGGCACGGCCAGGGCGTCGAGGCTTTCCCACCCACGACCTCGTCCTGAGGTGCTGCGCAGCAGCCTCGAAGGATCCTCCGGATCCCGTGCGGTCCCCGGACAATCCTTCGAGCCTGGACGATCCTTCGAGGGTCGCTGGCGCGGCCCCCTCAGGATGAGGCGGAGGGATGGGTTTTCCGCCTCAGCGCGCAGGCGTCGCGGTCAGACGAACAGGATATGGCCCGCGCTTAACTCGGCCTTCTGGGTGTCGGCGAGCCAGAGCGTGTCCGATCCTGAGCGGATCGCGACATCGGTGCCGACGTCCTGCGCCGCGGCCAGGACGGCCTCGAACGAGCCGAACATCGACCGGCTGATCTCGATCGCGTCGGGTGCGGAACCGCCGGTCTCGAAATCCTCGACCCAATCGGTGCCGTTGCCGGCCTTGAACGCGAACCGGTCGGCCCCGGCCCCGCCCCAGAGATGATCGGTGCCGCTGCCGCCGTCGAGCCGGTCGTTGCCGGCCCCGCCATAGAGCGCATCGTCGCCGGCCAACCCGTTGAGCGTGTCGTTGCCGTCCATCCCGTCGAGGTCGTCGGCGGCGTTCGATCCGGTCATCGTCTCGGCCCCGGCGGTGCCGTCGCGGTTGAGGCTGGTGCCGGAGGGTGAGGCGGCGACCGGGGGCGGTGCCGGGCTGTCGCCCGTGACGACCCCAACGACGGTCCCGACCGTACCCGCCACCCAATCGAACACGTTTTGGATCGGCGTCATCGGCGTGGCCGAGGGCGCTGCCGACACGTCCGCGCCGGCCGAGGACGGCCCCCAGGCGATGTTGTTGGCCACCGCCGGGTCCGTGTAGGTCGAGTCGACGATCGACACGCCGTCGCCGGTCGCGTTCCAGATGACGGCGTTGGACAGGGGATCACCCCGGCCCTGGTCGGCGGCGATGTTGTCGAAGGAGCGGGTGTCGATGAAGGACACGTCGTCCGAATAGGACGAGAAGCCGCCATTGCCCATGTGGATCACGTCGACGTTCTGGACCTGGCCACCCTGCGAATTGCCCTCGAACATCACGCCAACGCCGCTCGGCGAATTGTTGCCGTCGATCACGCCGTTGGTAATCGAGACGTTCTGGCTGTCGATGATCGAGACGTTGTCCTCGACATGCGACCCGTTCGGATCGTTGGTGACAGCGAAATCCGAGAGGCTGCCGTTCGGCGACTGGTAGAACTGGACGAACTGGCCCGACGGATAGAGCCCGTGGAAGTCGTGGCCCTCGATGTGGGAGAGCGTCGCGCCGGGCGACTGGCCGAGATAGATGCCGGTGCCGCTGTCCTGCAGGGTCACGTGCGAAGCGGTGAAATCGGGCGCATTGACGACCCGGATGCCCGTGGCCTCGCCGGCCAGACCCCCGTTGCCGTTGGGCGGATCGGAATTGACGATCAGGCTGTTCTCGACGGTGACGCCGCTGGAATCCTCGACGACGATGCCGTTGCCGTCGGCGTGGTGAATGGTGACGTTGCGGATGACGACATTGTCGTGCTCGACGCGGATGGCGTTGCCGTCGGAGACCCAGAGATCCAGATTTTCGATGACCTGTCCATCATGCGTCGTACGGATGGGCGTGGTGCTTGTGGTCAAACCCGTGGGCATATTTGCTCCATTTGTTAATATTACAACAAAATCAATAACTATATGAATAGAATCAGTGGATCGACCTAGCAAATCTGCAACGTAATTAATCTGCGCTAGGCCATGCGGCCTATTCGGCCTGGGAAGTCATTAACCGTAAAGCTTTTAGCCAAGGCACCGCGGCCCGATATTTTTCGCAGCGCACAACCGATGTGGCCGTGTGGCCACGCTTGATCGGGCGGTAAGAGATTCGATGGCGCGCCGCCGCCGGCCGGGGCCGCGGAGGATCCCGCGGCCACGACCGAAAGGCGCTTCGAGTCTGCCCCGCGCAGCATCCGGCGACCGGCCCGCGTCCCTTCGGACGCGACGGTGCACCGGACGCTTCGCGGGAAATGCTCAGACGAACAGGAAGTCGCCGGCCGAGAGCTGCGCCTTGTGAACGTCGGCGAGCCACAGCGTGTCGGCGCCCGAGGTGATGGCGACATCGGAGCCGACATCATGGGCCGCGGAGAGCAGGGCATTGAACGAACCGAACATCGCCTTGCTCACTTCAACGACGTCCTGCGCGGTGCCGCTGAGCTGGAAGTCCTCGACCCAGTCGGTGCCGTTGCCGGCCTTGAACACGAAGTGATCCGCGCCGGTGCCGCCCCAGAGGTGGTCGGTGCCGCTGCCGCCGTCGAGCCGGTCGTTGCCGGCCCCGCCGTAGAGGCGGTCGTCGCCGGCGAGCCCGTTGAGCGTGTCGTTGCCGCCCCGCCCGTCGAGGTCATCAGCGAAGCGCGAGCCGGTCATCGTCTCGGAGGCCGCCGTACCGTCGCGGTCGATGCCCGTCCCGGCCGGGGCCGTGGCCGTCGGGGCCGTGGCCGCCGGGGACGGCGCCGGAGTCGGAGCCGGGGTCGGGGCCGGGGTCGGCGCAGGAGTCGGGGCAGGCGTCGGCACCGGGGCCGCAACCGGCGTGCTGTCGGTCGCCGTCCCGTCGAACACGTTGTGGATCGGCGTCATCGGCGTGGCCGAGGGCGCTGCCGACACGTCCGCGCCGGCCGAGGAGGTTCCCCAGACGATGTTGTTGGCGACCCCTGGGTCCGTGTAGGTCGAGTCGTCGATCGTGACGTTGTGGCCGGTCGCGTTCCAGATCAGCCCGTTCGACAGCGACGCGCCGCGGCCCTGATCTCCGGCATCGTTGTCGAAGGAGCGGGTGTCGACGAAGGACACGTCGTCCGAGTAGGACGAGAAGCCGCCATTGCTCATGTGGATCACGTCGACGTTCTGGACGTGGCCACCCTGCGAATTACCCTCGAACATCACGCCGGCACCGCTCGGCGAGTTGTTGCCGTCGATCACGCCGTTGGCGATCGAGACGTTCTGGCTGTCGATGATCGAAACGTTGTCCTCGACATGCGAGTGGCTCGCATCGTTGGTGACAGCGAAATCCGAGAGGCTGCCGTTCGGCGACTGGTAGAACTGAACGAGCTGACCGCCGGGGAACGGCCCGTGGAAGTTGTGGCCCTCGATGTAGGAGAGCTTCGCGTTCGGGGACTGGCCGAGATAGATGCCGGTGCCGCTGTCCTGCAGCGTCACGTGCGACGCGGTGAAGCCGGACGCGTTGACGACCCGGATGCCGGTGGTCTCCGCATCGGTCTCGCCCCCGTTGCCCGTGGGCGGATCGGAATTGACGATGAGGCTGTTCTGGACGGTGACGCCGCTGACGTCCTCGACGACGATGCCGTTGCCGTCGGCGTGGTGGATGGTGACGTTGCGGATGACGACGTTGTCGTGATCGACGCGGATGGCGTCGCCGTCGGAGACCCAGAGATCCAGATTTTCGATAACCTGTCCGTCGTACGTCGTGCGGATGGGGGTGGTGCTATAGGTTTGGCCCGCAGGCATGATTGCTCCTTGAGATGCGATGATCGCAACGGAGCGGGGGACTAAAGAATGTTAGCGAGCAGATCGATTGCGTAAATCTGCAACGTACCCCGTGAGGACTACTCCCCACGAGGTATGGGCCGACGAAAACGGTTCAGCTTAATGCTGTTTTCTCGCGGGTCTTTGTCAGAAATTTTCTGACAGACAACGGTTTGTTGCCGAACGGCCACGCTTGATCGGCCGGCCTGGGTATCGCCAGGCCGGCTGCCAAAGGTCCTCCTCCCCGAATCATGCCTTCTTACGGTCTTCGGGTGATGGGTTCGGCGAGCCGGCGCTCCCCCCTATCCGCACGCGGGGCGAGGGGACACGCACCCATCAACGAGGTGATCAGCCGGAACCGTTATCACGCGCCTCTTCGGTCAGAGGTGTGGTCAAATCGTCTGGTTGTAGGCGCCCACCTCCGGGTGCTGGCGCAGCACCCCATCCACCGCCGCGAACATCTCGCGAAGCCGCGCTTCGGAGACCGGGCTCTCGACCACCACGACGAGCTCCGGCTTGTTCGAGGAGGCCCGCACCAGCCCCCAGGTGCCGTCGGCGGTGGTCACGCGCACGCCGTTGACCGTCACGAGACTGGTGATCGAATGGCCGCCCACCGGCTCGCCCGCCGCCTCGAGTGCCCGGAACCGCTCGGTCACGGCCTCGACCACGCCGTACTTCACCTCGTCGGCGCAATGCGGCGACATGGTCGGCGAGCCCCAGGTCTTCGGCAGCGCCCGGTAGAGGTCGGCCATGGTCTGCCCCGGATTGCGGTCGAGCATCTCGATCACCGCGATCGCCGTGAGCAGGCCGTCGTCGTAGCCGCGACCGACCGGCGCGTTGAAGAAGAAGTGGCCCGACTTCTCGAAGCCGGCGAGCGCCGAGAGTTCGTTGACCCGGCGCTTGATGTAGGAATGCCCCGTCTTCCAGTAATCGGTGCGCACGCCGCGGGCCTGCAACTCGGGGTCAGCGGCGTAGAGGCCGGTCGATTTCACATCGACCACGAAGGTCGCGTTCGGGTGAAGCTTCGACAGGTCGCGGGCCAGCATGACGCCGATCTTGTCGGCGAAGATCTCCTCGCCCTCGTCATCGACCACGCCGCAGCGGTCGCCGTCGCCGTCGAAGCCGAGGCCGACATCGGCGCCGGTCTCGCGCACCTTGTCGGCGATGGCGTGCAGCATCGCCATGTCCTCGGGGTTGGGGTTGTAGCGCGGGAAGGAGTGATCCGGCTCGACATCGAGCGGGATCACCTCGACGCCGAGCCGCTCCAGGAGCGCAGGGGCGAAGGCGCCAGCCGTGCCGTTGCCGCAGGCCGCCACGACCTTCAGCTTTCGCGAGACGGGTTTGGCGCGCGCCACGAGGTCGTCGAGATAGACCTGAGCGAAGTCGGAGACGAATTCGTAGGCGCCGCCGTCGCGGTACTGGAACGCGCCCGTGGTGACGATCTCCTTGAGGCGGCCCATCTCGTCGGGGCCGAAGGTCATGGGGCGCTCGGCGCCCATCTTTACGCCGGTCCAGCCGTTGTCGTTATGCGAGGCCGTGACCATGGCCACGCAGGGGCAATCGAGGGCGAACTGGCCGAAATAGGCCATCGGCGAGAGCGCGAGCCCGATATCCTTCACCCGCAGGCCCGCCGCCTGCATCCCGGCGATCAGCGCGAGCTTGATCGAGGCGGAGTAGGCGCGAAAGTCGTGGCCGGTGACGATGTCGGGGCGCACGCCGCGCTCATGGATCAGCGTGCCGAGGCCGAGGCCGAGCGCCTGGACGCCCATCAGGTTGATCTCCTGCGGGAACAGCCAGCGGGCGTCGTACTCGCGAAAGCCGGTGGGCTTGACCATCGGCAACTGCTCGAAGGCGAAGGTGTTGGGCTCAAGCTTCGGAACGGGCGTGGGAAAGGCCTTGGAGGTATCGAAGGACATGACAGACCTTTCGCGAGGGCGGCGCACGAGAGGCCGCACGCCGCCGGAAGAGAAGCTGGAAATCGGTTGAGAGTTTAGACCAACAGGCCGTCCTGAACCGAGGCGGGATTGACCTTCCACACCTCGATCGCCGCCACGGTCGGATTCTCGGCCGCCCCCTGCCAGAAGGCGAGGTCGAGCGTCCCGTCGGTGACCGAGACCGTCCGCGTCAGGGTCGTCGCGGTCGCGCCCGCCGTTGCCGCCGCCCAGATGTCGTAGTTGGCGACCGTGGTGCCCTCGATGCCGAGGTTGAACTGGCGCTGGCCCGCCCCGCTCAGGCCGCCCGGATCGTCGGGCTGGTTGTAGATCTCGGCAAAGTGCAGGATCACCTCGTAGGAGCCGGAGGCCAGCGCGCTGCCATCCGCGTTCTTGATCGCGTAGCCGAAGCGTCCGTCGTCGGCATCCGTGGTCGAGGCGCTGGCCCAGCCGAAGCGCTGGTTCTGGTAGAGCGCGTCGTCGGTGGTGCCCGCAATCGGATCGCCGTCGGAATAGGTCGCGTTCCCGTCCTGGCCGGCAACGTAGAAGCGGTGGGGGGCGGCCGCCGTGTCGGCCTCGAACACCGTTCCGTCCGCACGGGTATGGGCCGCCCCGCCGGAATTGATGGCCATGACGAGGGTGTCGGCACCGGGCGTCACGTCGATGGTGAAGGCGTGCGAGGTGGCGGCGTTGGTGTTGAGGGAGGGGCTCGCGTCGGCGACCTCCCCGGCTTTCACCGTGGCGGTGTACGACCCGTCGGCCCAGCCGCCCGCCGGCGCAGCGACGAGGTAGGTGGCGGTGGCCGAGGTGGCGCTCAACGTCGCCTTCGATTGCAGGCTGATCGCCCCGACCGCGCCTGCTCCCGTCACCGCGAGATCGCTCGCCCCGATGCTGGCGAGATCGATTCCCGAGGTGTCGTTGTAGACCACCGTCACGCTCGCTTGGCCCGCGGCGGAGACGGGCGCCGCGACATCGAAGGAGCCGACGGTCGGCGCCGTCGCGTCGGCGCCGCCGGTCACCTGCCGCACGACGATGCCGCTCAGCTTGGCGTTGTCCAGGCCGTTGATGAACTGCAGGTCGAGCGTGCCGTTGGCGCCCGCGATGACCGGGCCCGAGACGAAGGTATAGGGCGTGTTGAAGTTGCCGGTCTGGGCCAGGATGTCGAGGTCATTGAGGATGGTCTGGCCTTCGAACGTAACGTCGAACACCCGCTGGCCGGGATTGCTCCACCAGAGTTCGGCGAAGCGCAGCTCGACCGTGTAGGACTGCGTCGTGCTGGCGACGGGGATGGCGTAGCTGAAATTGCCGTAGCGCTCGGTCTGGTAAACGGTGCCGCCGAAGGCCGTCTGCAGGCCATTGCCACCCGTGCTGTCGGCGAAGGTGGCGCCGCCGGTGAAGTACTGGTCCGCCGAGAAGCTGATCCCGTCCTGACTCACCGCGCCTCCGCCCGCGTTGATCGCCGCGACGATCCCGACCGGAACATTCGGCTGGAACGACGAGCCTTGGCCGGAGGCGGCGTTGGTGTTCCCGGCGGGACTCGCATCGGCGATTTCCCCAGCCTTCACGGTGGTGATGTACTCCCCACCGATCCAACCGCCGGCTGGCGCGGCGACCAGATAAGTGGCGGTGGCCGAGGTGGCACTCGTGGCCGCCTTCGATTGAAGCGTGATCGCCCCGATCGGACCGGCACCCGTCATCGTAATGTCGCTCGCCCCGATACTGTCGAGATTGATCCCCGAGGCGTCGTTGTAGATCACCGTGACGCTGGCACTCGCGGTCGGGGTCGATGGCCCCTGGATCACGAAGGGGCCGGCCACCGACGGTCCCGTCGTATCGACGTTCCCGCCGCCGTTCGCCTGCCGCACGATGATGCCGCTGAGCTTGGCGTTGTCGATGCCGTTGAGAAATTGCAGGTCAAGCGTGCCGTTGGCACCCGCGGTGATCGGGCCGGAGACGTAGCTGTAGGGCGTGTTGAAGCTGCCGGTCTGGGCCAGGATATCGAGGTCGTTGAGGACGGTCTGACCCTCCAGCGACACGTCGAAGACGCGCTGGCCCGGGTTGCTCCACCACAGCTCGCCGAAGCGCAGCTCGACCGTGTAGGCCTGGCTCGCGCTGGCCACGGGGATCGCGTAGCTGAAATTGCCGTAGCGCTCGGTCTGGTAGACGGTGTTGGTGAAGACCGATTGCAGGCCGTTGCCGCCGGTGCTGTCGATGAAGGTGGCGCCGCCGGTGAAGTATTGGTCGGCCGAGAAGCTGATTCCGTCCTGGATCAGCGCCGCGCCGCCGGCATTGATCGCCGCGACGATCCCGCCCGCGCTGCTGGTCTGGACCGAGAAGAGCTGGGAGGCCGCGAGGTTGGTGTTGGCCGCCGGGCTCGCATCGGACACCTCGCCGGTCTTGACGGTGGCGGTGTACTGGCCGTTGGTCCAGCCCCCGGTGGGGGCGGCGACGATGTAGGTGGCGGTGGCCGAGGTCGCGCTGGTGCTCGTCTTGGATTGCAGCGTGATCGCCCCGGTCGCGCCGGGGCCCGTCACCGCGATGTCGGCCGCGGTGATGCTGGCGAGGTTGATGCCCGAGGCATCGTTATAAACCACCGTGACGCTGGCACTCGCGTCCCCCGCCACGGGCGCCTGGACCGTGAAGGGCCCAACCGTCGGCTTGGTCATGTCGGTGCCGCCGCCCCCGCTCACTTGGCGTACGACGATGCCGCTGAGCTTGGCGTTGTCGATGCCGTTGGCGAATTGCAGGTCGAGCGTGCCGTTGGCACCCGCCGTGATCGGGCCGGAGACGTAGGTGTAGGGCGTGTTGAAGCTGCCGGTCTGGGCCAGGATGTCGAGATCGTTGAGGATGGTCTGGCCTTCGAGCGTGACGTCGAAGACGCGCTGGCCGGGATTGCTCCACCACAGCTCGCCGAAGCGCAGCTCGACCGTGTAGGCCTGGCTCGTGCTGGCCACGGGGATCGCGTAGCTGAAATTGCCGTAGCGCTCGGTCTGGTAGACGGTGTTGGTGAAGGCCGATTGCAGGCCGTTGCCGCCGGTGCTGTCGATGAAGGTGGCGCCGCCGGTAAAGTACTGGTCGGCCGAGAAGCCGATCCCGTCCTGCGTCAGCGCCCCGCCGCCGGTGTTGATCGCCGCGACGACCGGGTTCGTGGTGCCCGATTTGGCGGTGGTGGTGATGGTGACCCCATCGAAATCGGCGGTGAAGGCCTCGCCGTCGTTGGAGGTGGCGAGCAGGCCCACCGCCATCCCGCTCGCCTTGCCGCCGACGGTGTAGTCGCCCTGGATCGCCTTCAGCAGCGCGCTGCCGCTCGGCACGCTCAGGCTGGTGCCGGCGGTGAAGGCGGCGTTCGCGTCGGTGGCGGAGGAGACCGCGCCGGTGCCGAAGCGCCAGTACGGCGTCACCGTGTTGGTCTCGAGATTGACCGCGAGGCGCAGCTGCACCCAGCTCGCGCTCGTCGCGCTCAGGAGCGCGTTGTTGGTGACGGCGCTGGTCTGGGCGACGCCGAGATTCTCCATCGAGGTCTCGAAGATCGCGCTGGTATACTTGCCCCCCGCACTCTCGCCGCGCCCGCCGAGCACCAGCTTGATGAAGTTGTCCTGGTCTCCCGTGCCGATCTGCAGGCCCGCCGAGGGGAAGCCGCCGTTGCTCGTGGCGTTCGGTATCCAGTTCGCCATCGTCATGGTGACGTTGGCGGTCGCCACGCTGTCATCGAAGGTGACGCCGGCCTGCAACGCGTCCTTGAGGGTGTTGTTGCCTTCCGTGAAGTCGCCCTCCTGCACGTTCTTCAACTGGATGACGCCGCCCGCGCCGCCCGCGATGATGTTGGCCGAGGTGTAGAGGCCACCGTCGAGGAACGGGTCGAGCCCGTTGATCATCGCGCCGGTGAGCCCGCTGCCGCCGAAGGTGCCGGGAAGCGAGCCGGATTCGAAGTTGAACACGACCGTTTCGCCGCCGGAGATCACGTCGGTGCCCGCGGTGCCGTTGTCGGGGTCGAGGGCGAAGGGGTCGAGCGTGTTGTTGATCCCGTCGCCGTCGAGATCGAGGTTCTGCGGGTTGGTCGGCCCCGGCGTCAGTACCTTGATGTTGCCGTCGGCCAGGGTCGTGACCCAGACGGTG
Source organism: Methylorubrum sp. GM97 (assembly GCF_024347855.1). Lineage (NCBI taxonomy): Bacteria > Pseudomonadati > Pseudomonadota > Alphaproteobacteria > Hyphomicrobiales > Methylobacteriaceae > Methylorubrum > Methylorubrum sp. GM97. Next base: position 4,449,776 of record NZ_AP025942.1, on the reverse strand, counting down.
CCGGCGAACGGCTTGCCGTCGCCGATCGCATCGATGCCGAGCGGGGCACCGCCGCCCATCGGCACGACCTGCTTGTCCGCCGCCACGATCTGGCCCGCGGCGCCGACAGCGGTGTCGACCCCGCCCGAGGCGTTGCGCGGGATGATGTGGAGATAGCCCGCCAGATCCGTGACGAGGATCGCGCCCTTGATGCTCGTGGTGCCGCCGTCGGCGGTCGCCCAGGTGGTCGAGGCGGTGTATTCGGCCAGCCCGTTGAGCGAGCCCTGGCCGGTATCGAGCGCCCCGTCGCTGATGCCGCCCTCGAAGAACACGCTCTCGCGCGGGTCGGCGGTGCCGGCTGGGATCACCGAGTCGAAATCGGCGGGCAGGCCGGCGCTGCCGTGGGGCAGGAAGGTCGCCCCTGTCACGCCCGCCCCCGGCGTCAGCAGCCAGCCGGCTTGGCCCCCCACCGCCCGCACGAGATTGGGATGGCCGCCGTAATAGCCCTCCCCCGTGATCTCGTGGAGCTGGTCGTAGTTGAGCCGCTTGGTGCCGCCGTCCTGATCGGGCGTGTTGAGCGGGATCTGGTTCTGGTTGGTCACGACGTTGCCGGCGGCATCCGACGGGCGCCCGCCCCAGCCGTTATTGGCGCCGTTGTCGTAGGTGAACATCTTGCCGTCGGAGGTCAGCAGCACGTCGTAGGCGTTGCGGTAGCCGGGCGAGTAGATCTGCACCGGGCTATCGGCGGTGATCTTGGCCATGTTGAACCCGTCGCGCCCGCCGAACGGGCCGCTGACATCCGAGCCGTCCGGGTTCTCGTTGCCGGCCGTCCCGTTATTGGGGCGGTAGGGGTCGTCGAGGGTCGGCAGGTCGTAGAGGTAGGGGTTGAGCCCGTTCGGGTTCTTCAGCGTCATGGCGTCGAGCGCCGTGAGATCGACCTTGAGCACGGCCGCCGCGTAGGCGAATTCCGGCAGGCCGGCGAAGTTGTTGGAGGGCGCGCCGGCATTGGTGTTGCCGCCCACCGCCACGTAGAGCGTCTTGCCGTCGGGCGAGATCGCCATGCCGTTGGCGGAGTGGTTCTCCTCCGAGCGGGGCAGGCCGCGCACGAGATCGACCTTCTTCCACGTATCGGTCACGGAATCGAAGGTGAGGCGCGAGATGATCGAGGAATTGGTGTCGAGATTGGTGTCCTCGCCGCCATTGCCGGCGCCGATGCGCGGGTCGCTCGAGGTGACGTAGAGGACGGGGTTGTCGGCGGTGCCGGTGACGAGGATGCCGGTGACCTGCCGCTCCTTCAGGCTCGCGTTCAGCGTGCCGTCGTCGTTGTGGTTGGGCAGGTTGAGGATGAGGTCGATCGATTCCGTGTTGGTGACGACGTAGCCGTTGCCCTGCTGCGCGACCGTCAGGGCCTTGATGCTGCCGAACCGCTCGGCGACGTAGAGCCGTCCGTCCGGGCCCCATTGCAGAGCCGAGGCCAGCCCCGAGTAACCGGCAAGTGTTGACTGAGAAAACGTGACGTCGGCCATGGTCATCCCCCTCGCGCCAGACTTGAGATCAGGCTCAACATCAGAAGCAACATCAGACTTGGGGCCGACCGTATCCGCGCCGAATCCGGGCTTCATGCGCGCAGCGGTATTCCGCGGCGCTCTTCCGGGCTAGGGCGCTCTCCACCGAAGTGGATACCAGTTCAGCGAAAGAGCAGACCTCGGAACAAGGAGTAAGAGGCGTTCTCGATTGCACCATGCCGGGCGCGGAGCATTTGGGCATCGTCTCGCCAAACGGGCTCCGGACGATGCGTGCGGGTTCTCGGGTGCAGCCTCGGATTCACGGCGTCTGCCGAGGGGCCGCCCGCGTCGTCCCTGTCGGCATTCCGCGGGGTTCCGGCCCGCTCGATCCGTGGCGCGCGACGCGGCTTTCGCCTGGGGGGACCGAGCCGTCACGGCGGAGGATTGCGCGAGCCGGGATCGCCGAGCGCCGGCCGAGCCTTGCGCGCGAGGAGGGCGGGCCGCTTTTTCGCGCGGCCGGCGGCCGGGATGGGCTCAGATGTAGTGGCGGTAGACGATGGAGCGAGTCGTCTCGTCGCCATCGCCGTCGCGGTCGGCCTTCGCCGTCCGGTCGGCCGAGAGGCCGATCACCGAGACGAGCGCGAGCGGAATCACCTTAGGCGAGAGGCGGGCAACATGGCGCGCTGCGGATGCAAGGCCACGCGCGAACCGAAGCAGAATCGTCATGCGCAGGATCTCCCTTCGCCGGCACGCGTGCCACGATGCCCCATCGGTGATGCCGTTTTGTGTCAGAAATCGGCAGGACGTCGCCTCGGAGCGCCGCCGCCCGCTCGAGCGGGCGGCGATGCCGTGCGTCAGGACGCGGAACGAAGACGCCCGAACGCCCAGGCGCCGAACGCAAGAGCCCCTACGGGGGCAAGAAGAAGAGCGATCACGGTCAGCATGCTCGTCATTAGGGTCGGCCTCCCTCGCCGAATGGGTTCGCCTCCCGATCACCCAGGATCGTGGAACCGTTGCGCGCCCCTAACATGAAATATGGTTCAAGGCACAGCTGGGACCGATCACTATTGCGCCAGTTCGTGCGCCGCTTTGCGGGCCATGCCCGTCGCTCCGTCGCGACATCGCGTCTCGGCAGTGATCGAGTGCCCCGAAGCGCTTTCCGGCGAAGCGGACTCCAGTTCTGAGAAAAAGCGCACTCAAGCAATGACTTAGAGACGCAAGCGTGATGCCATCAGGTCGGATACGACGCTCGTCAGGCCGAAGACCTTCCGCTGGAACAGGGCACGAAATCCGGCCTATGTCCCGATTTGGCACAGAGCACGCTGGCATCCCGCTCGCACCGGGGGGCCGAGTCGTATCGAATGAGCCGTCGATGTTTCCCAAACTCGTCGGAACCGCCGCGCTGCTCGCGGCCGGATCCGTGCTTCTTCATAGCTGGAATGCGCCGCGCTGGGCGATCACGGCCCTGTGCGTGATCGGCACCCTTGCGGCCGCGCTGTCCCTCGCTCCCATTCTGGAGCAGCCGATCGCTCCGGCCGCGGTGATGCCGGCCCCCGAGGCGCTGAAAGGTCCGGCTCCGGTCTTCGAGGGGATCTGGGATCCGGTCCATCGCCGGCAGCTCCTGGGCGAAGCGGACCGAACCGGTCTGTAGCGCGTCGTCCCGAGACCGTTATCCGAACCGATGCGACCGATGCAGAACCGCAACAGCACAGGAAAATATCAGATAGTAAAAATGGTTGCGCGCAAACAGGATCGAGCGTTCAAGTATTTGTATTTATAACAGTTATAAAACATAGATCTTGCATGCATCATTCGGTGTTTGTCATACGCAGGCACAACTCGTTGTGTCCTCTTAGGTTTTTATAACCTAAGTTAAAAGCGTACCGGAAAAGATGTTCGAAGATCGCGCCGTTTCTGCTCGGCCGGCTCCGTGTGCGGGCCAAATCGCGCGCCTGCTCGCCTCGACCTTTCTGTCGGGAACGGCCCTGTTCGGCCTCGCCGTGCCGGGCCTCGCACAGGAGGCGGCCGGCGCCGTCGAACTGTCCGAGTTGAGCGTGACCGGCGAGGGCCGCGGCGCCACGCTCGGCGGCGCGCTGTACGGCCCCGGCGGCGCCCAGGGCGCCGTGCCGGGCTACGTCGCCAGCCGCAGCACCGTCGCAACCAAGACCGACACGCCGATCCTGGAGACGGCCCAGTCGATCTCCGTCATCGGCCGCAAGCAGATCGAGGACCAGAACGCGCTCAGCATCAACCAGGCCCTGCGCTACACCCCGAGCGTCACCACCGAGCAGCGCGGCGGCGCCGGCTCGACCCGGCTGGAGCAGTTCCTGATCCGCGGCTTTAACGCGCCGGTCTTCCTCGACGGCATGGCGCTGATCGGCGGCCGCGATGCCAACGCCACGATCGAGCCCTACCGGCTGGAACGCATCGACGTCATCAAGGGCCCGGCCTCGGTGCTCTACGGGCAGTCGGGCCCGGGCGGCATCGTCAACCTCGTGTCGAAGGTGCCGCAATTCGTCCGCCACGGCGAGGTCTTCGTCCAGGGCGGCGGCTTCAGCGAGGTGCGCGGCGGCGTCGATGTCGGCGGCCCGATCCAATCGGACGTGCCCTGGCTCGCCGACCAGTTCGCCTACCGCATCGTCGGCTTCGGCTGGAACGGCGACGGCCCCGTGGACACGACCCGGGTCGAGCGCGCGCTGATCAACCCGAGCCTGTCGTGGCGCCCCTCCGCCGACACCCAGCTCACGATCATCGGCAACTACCAGCGCGATCCGTTCTCGGGCTTCTACGGCGGCTTCCCGGCGGTGGGCACGGTGTTCCCGCGCAACTTCGGCAACGGCATCATCGGCCGCCTGCCGGTGAACTTCTACGACGGCGACCGCGGCATCGAGCGCTCGGATCGGACCCAGGCCTCGATCGAGTACCTGTTCGATCACCGCTTCAGCGAGAACCTGCGCTTCCACTCGGCCGGGCGCTACCTGCGCACGCAGGGCGACTACCGCAGCGTCTACAGCGCCTTCAATCCCCGCAACGGCCCCTTCGCCAGCGGCCCGCTGATCCCGCGCGCGGTCATCGGCACCAACGTGGCGGCGGAAGCCTACACGATGGACAGCAACTTCGTCGCCAACTTCGACACCGGCTTCATCGCCCACACCGCGCTGCTCGGCGTCGATCACCGCACCTTCAGCACCCGGACGAGCGGCTCCCCGTTCCCGGACGCGCCGGACCTGAACGTGCTGGCGCCGAACTACAACATGAATATCGCGGTCCCGGCCTTCAACACGGTCTCGCGGGTCGATGCGCAGCAGACCGGCGTGTACTTCCAAGATCAGGCAAAGTTCGACCGTCTCGTGCTGACGCTGGGCGGGCGCTACGACGTCGCGCGCCAGACCGGGCCGACCCGCTCCTTCGCCGCCGGCAGACCGAGCACCCTGACGCTCCAGAACGCACCGGCCGACGCCTTCACAGGCCGGGCGAGCCTGCTCTACCTGTTCGATTCGGGCGTGGCGCCGTACGTGTCCTACAGCCAGGCCTTCGAGCCGATCGTCGCGGGCCGCGTGTTCGACCCGGCCTTCGGCACCGTCGGGCGCGTGCCCGATCCGCAATCGAGCGACCAGTACGAGGCCGGCATCAAGTACCAGCCGCCCGGCACCGACATCCTGCTCACCGCCGCCTTCTTCGATATCCGCCAGTCGAACCGCACGACTGCAGACCCGGTGAACGGCAGCACCTACGTCGTCCAGACCGGACAGGTCGGGGTGCAGGGCATGGAGTTCGAGGCGCGGGTGAACTTGACCGAGGGCGTCACCCTGGTCGGCGGCTTCTCGCTCCTCGATATCCGCAACGTCCGCGACGACGGCCGAACCGCCAACGACCTGACCCCCGGTCAGACGGTGCCGCTCCAGGGCCGCAGCCCGGTTCTGGTGCCGGATTCCACCGCCTCGCTGCTGGCGACCTACCGTTTCAGCGAGGGGCCGCTCCTCGGCCTCGAAGTCGGCGGCGGCGTGCGCTACCTCGGGCCGTCCTGGGGCGATGCGGCCAATACCTTCAAGGTGCCGGCCAGCGTGCTCGTCGACGCCACCCTCAACTATGACCTGAAGTACCTCGACGCGACGCTCCAGGGCTTCTCGATGCAGCTGAACGCCAACAACCTCCTCGACGAGCGCTACGTCAGCGGCTGCAACGGCTACACCAGTTGCTATTACGGCCTGCCGCAGACCGTCTATGCAACCCTGCGCTATCGCTGGTAGGAGGCCGGCATGGCTTCGCAAGGCAGTGCGCAAGGCAGGACGACGGCGCTCGAGCGGGCCTCCGTGGCCGGCCGGGTCGTTCTGGCGGCGGGCGGCGGCTACGGGATCGCCGCGCTCGCCACCGCGCTGCTGTCGCTGACCCTGCCGATGGCGCGCTCCGAGGCGGTGGCGACGGCGACCCTGCTCAGCTTCGCCGTGATGGCGGGGATCGTCGTGCTCGTCTTCGCGACGCGCACGCTGCTGCGGGCGCTGCTCACCGTGGCCGGCACCGCCCTCGTGCTCGGCGCCCTCCTCTGGCTGGCGATGGGAGGATCCGCGCCATGAAGGGAAGCTTCCGCCAATCGATGGCGTGGCTGCACACGTGGTCCGGCCTGATCGTCGGCTGGGTGCTGTTCGCGATCTTCGTCACCGGCACCGCGAGCTACTACCGGCCGGACATCTCCCGCTGGATGCGCCCCGAATTCACGCGCGTCGAGCCGGTGGAGGCGGCCGCCCTCGGAGCGGCGACCGAGCATGCGGTGGCCTATCTCGGCCAGCACGCGGCCAAGGCCCGGACCTGGTTCGTCGGCCTGCCGCAGCCCGACAAGCCGGTGCTCGACCTGTTCTGGCGCACCCGGCCGGGCGAGCGTCCGGGCCATGTCCTGCTCGATCCGCGGACCGGGACCGAATCCACCGTGCGCGACACGCAAGGGGGCGACTTCCTCTACCGCTTCCATTTCGAGCTGCACATGCCGCCGCTCTGGGGGCGCTGGGTCGTCGGCCTCTGCGCGATGATCATGCTGGTGGCGCTGATCTCCGGCATCGTCACCCACAAGCGGATCTTTGCCGACTTCTTCACCTTCCGCCGTGACAAGGCGCCCCGGCGCAGTTGGCTCGACGCCCACAACGTCACCGGCGTGCTGGCGCTGCCGTTCCACGTGATGATCACCTATACCGGGATCGTCACCCTCGCGACGTTCTACATGCCCTGGGGCGTGAACACCGCCTACAAGGGCAACGCCCAGACCTTCTTCACCGAGGCCAACTGGATCACGACGCCGCGCCCGCCCGCGAAGCAGGCTGCCGCGCTCGCCCCGCTCGGGCCGATCGTGGAGCGGGCGGTCGCGGCCCGGCCGGAGCCGCTGGAGCGGCTCACGATCGTCAATCCGGGCGACGCCAACGCCACCGTGGTCGCGGTGTTCGAGGAGCCGCACGGGCTCTCGCACGAGCATCCGCAGATCGCCTTCGACGGGGTGAGCGGCGAGATCCTCGAGATCCGCGACGGCGGCCTCAAGCCCGCGGCCAAGACCTTCACGGTGATGACCGGCCTGCACGAGGCGCACTTTGCCGGCACCCTGCTGCGGTTGGTGTTCTTCCTGTGCGGGGTCATGGGCTGCGCCATGGTTGCGACCGGCGTCGTGCTCTGGTCGCTGGCCCGCCTGCCGAAGCCGGGGGAGCGGCCCTTCTTCGGCCTGCGGCTGGTCCAGGCGCTGAATGTCGGCAGCATCGCCGGCCTGCCGGCGGCCATCGCCTGCTTCTTCATCGCCAACCGGCTCCTGCCCGTCGGTCTCGCCGGGCGCGAGGATTGGGAGATCCGCGTCTTCTTCGGCGCCTGGATCGTCGCGGCCCTGGTGCCGCTCGTCCGCCCGCAGCGCCGGGCGTGGTGCGAGGGTCTGGCCGCCGTGTCGGTGCTCTGCGTCGCGGTGGTCGCGGCCGACATCCTGACGATCCCCGACCATCCCCTGCGGCTGGGCGGCAGCGACCCGCTCTTCGTGTGGTTCGACGGGGCGATGCTGCTGCTCGCGGGCCTGTTCGCCGTCGCCGCCCGCAAGATCCTGCGCTACGAGGCGCCCAAGCGCGCTGCGAAGCCGGCCGCGGTTCCCGCCTCCCCCGCCCGCCAGCCCGCGCGGCGCCCTGAGCCGACCCACGCATGACGCCTCTCGTCCTCGCCGTGAATCTGTCCCTGAGCTTTGCCGCGCTCGCCGCCCTCTGCCTGAGTCTCAACCGGCACCATGCGGAGGTCTTCGACCGCAAGGCGGAGCGGGCAGCGGTCTTGCGCCTGCGCCTGTTCGGCTGGGGGGCGATCGCCCTCTCCTTCTTCGTCGCCGGGCTGTGGGAGGGCTGGGCGTTCGGTCCCGTCCAGTGGATCGGCGCATTGACCGGCGCGGCGCTCGCGCTGGTGCTGCTCCTGTCCTACCGGCCGCGCTACGTCGCCCCCGCTGCGCTCGCTGCCCTCGCCGCTTCGGCCCTGCCGCTGGCGGTCCTCGCCGTCGCGACCTGATGCGCCCGCTCCCGCCGCTCGAGGCGCTCGCCCATGCGAGCCGCCTGCTCGAAGCGCAGGGCTTCCACGAGACCGCCCGGAACGACCGCGGCGACAGCCGCTACCTCGCCCGCGGCGAAGGACCGGAGCGCCTGCGCCTGTCGAACCATGCCCGCACGCCGAAGCAGCGACGGGTCCACCCGGAGGTGATGGCGAGCCTCGTGATCCGCGCGCCGAAGACCGAGGCGCAGGTCGCCGCCCTGGTCGCGGCGGCCCTGCGCGACTACGCGGGCGGGCTCGCCCGGCGCGGGTGACGCCGCGATCACGCCTCAGAGCGAGGCGCTGGCGCGGCGCATCCGGCGCCGGTCGGCGGGGATCTCGAACACGCCCGACCACAACCCGACACGGCGGCCCCAGGCGCGCCGATCCTGAGCCTCGTAGGCGGCCGGCGCGCTGCGGTCGGCGATGGCGTAGCCGTTGGCGACCATCCAGGCGGCGAGGTCCTCGCCGTCGCGACGGCAAAGGGCGGTCGCGCTGCCATCCGCCTCGCGCAGCTCGCAGGTGACGCTCTCCCCGCCGATCCGCGCCGTCAGCGCCGCGGCGGCGGCGCGGCCGCAGGAATAGTCGCGCTCGTGCCCGTCGGAACAGGTCTGGTCGAGGTCGGGCGCATCCATGCCGTAGAGCCGCAGGCGCCGGCCGCCGAGGTCGAGGGTCGCGCCGTCGATCACCGTGGCGGGGCCGCTCACGATCCGGGGCGCCGCCTCGCCCGCCCGGGCCGGCGGGGCCTGCAATCCGGCGAGCAGCGCCAGCGCAGGAACGAGGAGCGCGGCCAGCAGGCGCCGGGTGCCCGGTCCTTCCGAGGCACGATCATCTTGGGGGTGATCATCTTGGGATCGGGCCGGGCTGGCGATGGTGCCGGCGAGGCAGGCAGCGTAGATCAGCAGAATGGTGGCGGTGAGCGACATCGGAAGGGGTCTCGCGGGAAGAGGGTGTTCGGCGCGCCGCTCAGAGCCGCTGCGCCGTCGATGCCGCCTTCTCGCAGGCCCCGCTTCGCGCGAGCCTGACGCCGCCTGTCAGCCTCGCGTCAGCCGGATTCCGGCATCTCCGCGTCGCGCCATGGTTCGTGCCCCGATGTCCCCTTTCCCGCTTCGCCCGCTCCTCCTCGCGCTCGTCGCGCTGATCCCGGCTCTGAGTGCCGTGCCTCTCGGCGCCGTGCCGGCGCGGGCCGACGACGACGGCGAGCGGGCGCGGCGGGCGTTGGAGCGGGGCGAGATCCGCCCCCTCGACGCCGTGCTCGCCGCCGCCCGCGCCGCCGTGCCGGGGGACGTGGTAGCGCTCGACCTCAAGCGCGACGACGGGCGCTGGCTCTACAAGCTGCGCATCCTCGGCACCGACGGGCGCCGCCGCGACGTGAAGATCGATGCCAGCTCCCTCAAGCTCCTCGACGTGGACGACGATGATTGAGGCCCGCGCGCTTCCGGGGACGACATGCGCATCCTCGTCGTAGAAGACGAGCCGCGCATCGCGGCCGATATCAGCGAGGGTCTGGAGCGGGCCGGCTACGTCGCCGAGATCGTCGGCGACGGCGAGGCGGCGTGGTTCCGGGCCGAGACCGAGACCTACGACGCCATGGTGCTCGACCTCGGCCTGCCGCGCCTCGACGGGCTGGGCGTGCTGCGCCGCCTGCGCGGAGCCGACGTGGCGCTCCCGGTGCTGATCCTCACCGCCCGCGACGGCTGGCGCGAGCGGGTCGAGGGGATCGACGCGGGCGCCGACGACTACCTCGTCAAGCCGTTCCGGATGGAGGAGCTGGTGGCACGGCTGCGCGCCATCCTGCGCCGCACCGCCGGCCACGCCTCCCCCGTCCTGCGGGCCGGCGCGGTCGAACTCGACACCCGCACCCGCGCGGTCTCGGTGGCGGGCCGCGAGACCGACCTCACCGCGCTCGAATACCGCCTGCTCGCCTTCCTGCTCCACCGCCAGGGGCAGGTCGTGGCGGCGGGTGAGCTGCTCGACCATCTCCACGGCAGCGACAGCGACCGCGAGGCCAACGCGCTGGAGGCCCTGCTGACCCGGCTGCGGCGCAAGCTCGGCCCCGGCATCATCGAGACCCGCCGCGGCCACGGCTACCTCGTGCCGTCCGATCCGCCGTGAACAGCGGCTCGCTGCGCCTGCGGCTCGGGCTGGCCGCCGCCGGGTTGATCGCCCTGGCGCTGGTGCTGGCCGGGATCGGGCTGACGCTGATCTTCGACCGGGTGCTCGACGCCCGCACCGCCGACGGCCTCGACCGCACCGCCAAGCTCATAGCCGGGCAGGTCGCCCTGGCGCCGGACGGGGCTCCGACCCTGCCGCGCGAGCCGCCGGATTCGCGCTTCTCGACGCCCTATGGCGGCCTTTACTGGCAAGTCGAGCGCGCCGGCGGCACCGCCCTGCGCTCGCGCTCGCTCTGGGACCGGAGCCTCGGCACGCTGCCCGACACGTCCGAGGAGCCGGCAGTCGGCGACCTCGCCGGGCCGGATGGCGGCCGGCTCATCGCCGTGACCCGGCGGGTCTCGATTCCGGGCAACGGCGGCACGGTGGCGCTCGCCGTCACGGTGGCCGAGGATCGCCGCGACCTCGCCCAGAGCCGCGCGACCTTCCTGCGCCTGCTGGTGCCCTCGCTCGGCGCCCTGTTCGCGGCACTGACGCTCGCCATGTCGCTGTTCGTGCGCCGGGCGCTGGCGCCCTTCCGGACCCTGCGGGCGGATCTCGCCGCGATCCATGCCGGGGCGCAGGCGCGGCTGCCCGACACCTTCCCCGAGGAGGTGCGCCCGCTGGTGGCCGACCTCAACCGCCTGCTCGACGCGCAGGAGCGCGACCTGGAGCGGGCGCGCACGGGTGCGGGCGACATGGCCCACGGCCTCAAGACCCCGCTCGCGGTGCTCGACGCGCTGGCCCGCCGCACGGAAGCCGCCGACCCCGTCCTGGCGGCCGAGATCGCCGAGCAGGCGCATGCCATGGGCCGGCAGGTCGAGCGCACGCTCGCCCGGGCGCGGGCCGCCTCGGGGGGCCTGCGGCGGCGCGCCTGCCCGGTCGGACCGGCACTGGCGCGGATCGTCGGTGCACTGAAACGGCTCCCCGAGGGAGAATCCCTACGCTGGGAGATCGCAGTCCCGGAAAACCTCGCCTTTCCCGGCGACGAGGGCGACCTCACCGAGATCCTGGGCAACCTCCTCGACAACGCCCGCAAATGGGCCCACCGCCGCATCCGCGTCTCGGGAGGCGCGGAGGGCGGCGAACACCGTCTGGTGCTGGAGGATGACGGCCCCGGCATGAGCGAGGCGGCGATCGCCGGCATCGCCCGCGGCCGGCGCTGGGACGAGACCCGGCCCGGCACCGGCTTCGGCATCGCCATCGCCCGCGACCTCGCGGAGGCCGTCGGCGCGCGGATGCGCCTCAGCCGCTCCGAACTCGGTGGCCTGCGAGTGGAGATGCGCTGGCCGGTTCCGGCGGCCTGAGGCCGATGCCGGAGCGATGCCGTCAGGCGGCCCGGCCGAGGGCGCCGAGCAGGTCGGAGCGGCCATAGGGCTTCGGCAGGAAGCCCGCATCGGGCAGGTCGTCGGCGCGCGGCCGGACCCGGCCCGAGGTGACGACGAGGCGAATATGCGGCCAGCGCGCCCGCACCCGCGCCGCCAGCGTCAGCCCGTCCATCGAGCCCGGCATGTCGATGTCGGTGAACAGGGCGCCGAAGGCCTGGGCCTTCCCCTCCAGGAGTTGCAGGGCCGCGTCGGCGTCCGGTGCCTCGGCCACCGGGAGGCCGGCCTCCTCCAGCATATCGACGGCCACCATGCGCACGAAACACTCATCCTCGACGACGAGGATGCGGGGGGCGGAGGACGGATCGGTCGGCTCGGACAGACAGGACATGGGGGTCAAGCGAGCTGTAGCGGGTTGAGGGGAAGCGGCTTTCCTCAAAGTGTCCGCGCGGCGATTGGTTTCAGCGGAGCCGCAGAAGATTCGAAGAAATATGGAACATAAATCACGGCCTAGCGGGCCGGCCGGGCGCTCGCCGGGCCGTGTATTGCCACCCCCTGGCCTTTGCATTACGGGAGCCGGGAATCGGGTGCTCGAGGCCCGCCATGACACCTTCATGACGACGCCCTTGCCTCACGACGCCTCCGCCCCCTCCCGTCGGCGCCTGCGACCGGCGCCGCTGCCGGCGCCCGCCCCCTTCCTCGTGTCCCGGCCGCAGCGCTCCCCCATGACGATCCTGTGCCTGGACAGCGGACCGGACGGGTTGCCCCCGATGACGGCCGGGGAAGTAATCGTCCTGGAGACCTGCCTTGGCGTCTGAATCCGCGAGCCCGCCCGAAGGCACCCCCAAGGACGCTTCGAAGAGCGCTCCCGCGCTGGCGAAGGTCGCCACCGGCATCGACGGCTTCGATACCATCACCTTCGGCGGCCTGCCGAAAGGGCGGCCCTCGCTGGTCTGCGGCGCGGCCGGCTGCGGCAAGACGCTGTTCGCCACCACCTTCCTCGTCAACGGCGCGACCCGCTTCGGCGAGCCCGGGGTGTTCATGAGCTTCGAGGAGCGCGCCGAGGATCTCGTCGCCAACGTCGCCTCCCTTGGCTACGACCTCGACGGGCTGGTGGCGCAGGGCAAGCTCGCCATCGACCACGTCCGGGTGGAGCGCAGCGAGATCGAGGAGACCGGCGAGTACGACCTCGAAGGCCTGTTCATCCGCCTCGGCTTCGCGGTGGATTCGATCGGCGCCAAGCGCATCGTGCTCGACACGATCGAGACCCTGTTCGCGGGCTTTTCCGACGAGACGGTGCTGCGGGCCGAACTCCGCCGCCTGTTCGGCTGGATCAAGGACCGGGGGCTGACCGCGATCATCACCGGCGAGCGCGGCGACGGCCAGCTCACTCGCCAGGGGATGGAGGAATACGTCTCCGACTGCGTGGTGCTGCTCGACAACCGCGTCGAGGACCAGATCACGACGCGGCGCCTGCGCGTGGTGAAGTATCGCGGCTCGGCCCACGGCACCAACGAGTACCCGTTCCTGATCGATGCCGAGGGCATCAGCGTCCTGCCGGTCACCGCGGCCGACCTCGACTACACCATCGCCGAGGGCGTGGCCTCGACCGGCATCCCCGGCCTCGACGCGATGCTCGAACCCGGTGGCTTCCACCGCGGCACCAGCATCCTCGTGTCGGGCGAGTCCGGCACCGGTAAGACCATGATCACGTCGAGCATGATCGCCGCGGCCTGCGCGCGCGGCGAGCGCTGCATGTCCTTCGTGTTCGAGGAGAGCGGTGACCAGATCATCCGCAACGCCCGCTCGATCGGCCTCGACCTCGCCCGCCACGTCGAGGCGGGCCTGCTGCGCTTCGAGGCGGCGCGTCCGAGCCTCTACGGCCTGGAGATGCATCTGGCACGCATGCACCGGGACATCGACCGCTTCGCGCCCACCGTGGTGGTGGTCGATCCGCTCTCGGCCCTGCGCGGCCCGCCGGCCGAGCTTCAGGCGACGATGCTGCGCATGGTCGACATGCTGAAGAGCCGCGGCATCACCGCGGTGTTCACGAGCCTGCGCGAGGACGGCAGCCTCGACCACGACAGCAATATCGGCGTCTCCTCGCTGATGGATGCCTGGATCAAGCTCCTCAACATCGAGGCCAACGGCGAGCGCTCGCGCACGCTCTACGTCATCAAGGCCCGCGGCATGCGCCACTCGAACCAAGTGCGCGAGTTCAGCATGTCGGGCGACGGCATCGCCCTCGTCGAGGCCTATATCGGCCCGGCGGGCGTGCTGACGGGCACCGCCCGCGTCGTGCAGGAGGCGGAGGAAGCCGCCGCCGTTCTGCGCCGCGAGCAGGAGAGCCGCCGACGGCGGCGCGAGGCGGAACGGCGGCGCCAGTCGCTGGAGCGCCAGATCGACGAACTGCGCGCCACCCTGGAAGCCGCGGCAGAGGAAGAGGCGGTGCTGTTGAGCGAGGATGAGATGCGCGAGGCGATGCTGACGAGCGAGCGGCGCATCCTCTCCACCCGCCGGGGAGGCACGCGATGAGCGGCTCCGAACCAACCGAGGACGGGCTCGACGCCGAAGCCGCCGGCCAAGTGAACGAGGGTACGGTGGACGAGGGCCATTATCACCTGCGCCTCTACGTCGCCGGGCAGACCGCCAAGTCGCTGACGGCGATGGCCAACCTCAAGCGCTTCTGCGAGGAGCACCTCGCCGGCCATTACGACATCGAGGTCATCGACCTGATGAAGAATCCGCAGCTCGCGGCCGGTGACCAGATCCTGGCGATCCCGACCCTGGTGCGGCGCCTGCCCGCGCCGCTCAAGCGCATCATCGGCGACCTGTCCAACACCGAGAAGGTGCTGGTCGGCCTCGATATCCGGCCCCAGAACCTCGCCGAGACAAATCCCGCAGCGAAGGTGGACGGCATTTGAGCGGCGGGGACATCACGGGTCACGGGGAGACCGGGCACACCCGGCTGCGCCTCTACGTCGCCGGCACCTCGCCGCGCTCGACCCGCAGCATCGAGAGCGTGCGCCGCCTGTGCGAGCATCGGCTCGGGGGCGCGTGCGACCTCGAAGTGGTCGACATCTACCAGCAATCGGCGCTCGCGGGCGAAGACGGCGTGGTCGCGGCGCCGACCCTGGTGCGGCTCTCTCCCCTCCCCGCCCGGCGCATCACCGGCGATCTGAGCGACGAGCGGCATGTCCTCGACGGGCTTGGACTCGGCGCGCTTGGACTCGGCGGGGCCGCCGATGAGCACTGAGCCCAACGCCACGGCTTTGGACGAAGCGCAGGCGCGCATCCGCGCGCTGGAAGCGCGGCTGGAGGAGGTCGAGGACACCCTGGCGGCGATCCGCCGGGGCGATTTCGATGCGATCGTGGTCGAGGGTCCGAGCGGCGAGCGGCTGGTCTACACCCTGGAGAATGCCGATCGGCCCTACCGGGTGCTGATCGAGCAGATTCAGGAGGGGGCCTTCACCCTCGGGCCGGACGGGACGCTGCTCTACTGCAACCGCCGGCTCGCCGAGACCCTGGGCACCCCGCAGGAGCGCCTGATCGGCCAGCCCTTCGCGCGCTTCGCCGCCGGGGGACAGGACGCGGCGCTCGCCGCCCTGATCACGCAGGCGGCGCGGATGCCGGCCCGCGGCGAGATCGCCCTGTGCGACGAAGCGGGGGTCGAGCGCCCGGCCTACCTGTCGCTGAACCGCCTCGACGGCGACGGCGACACCCTGCTCCTTTGCGGCGTGATCACCGACCTCACGGCGGAGCGGCTGCGCCTGCACGAACTCGCCGAGGCCAACGAGCGCCTGCGCGCCGAGGTGGCCGAGCGCGAGCGGATCGAGGAGGCGCTGCGCCAGAGCCAGAAGATGGAGGCGGTGGGCCAGCTCACCGGCGGCGTCGCGCACGACTTCAACAACCTGCTCACCGTCATCAAGTCCTCCACCGACCTGCTCAAGCGTCCCGATCTCGCCGAGGAGCGCCGCCGCCGCTATGTCGATGCCATCTCCGACACGGTGGCACGCGCGGCCAAGCTGACCGGCCAGCTCCTCGCCTTCGCCCGGCGCCAAGCCTTGAAGCCCGAGGTGTTCGATGCCGGCCGCGGCGTCGCGTCGGTGGCCGACATGGTCGGCACGCTCACCGGCGCGCGCATCCAGGTGAAGACCCTGATCGAGCCCTGTTTCGACGCCGCGGGCGAGCCCTTCGCCTGCCTCGTGGAGGCCGATCCGAGCCAGTTCGACACGGCGCTCGTCAACATGGTCGTCAACGCCCGCGACGCCATGGACGGCGAGGGCACGCTCACCATCCGCGTCGGCCATGCCGGGCAGATTCCGGCCCTGCGCACCCATCCGGCCGTGCCCGGCGACTTCGTGGCGGTGGCGATTTCCGACACGGGGACGGGCATCGCGCCCGCCGACCTGTCGCGGATCTTCGAGCCGTTCTTCACGACGAAGGGCGTCGGCCAGGGCACCGGGCTCGGCCTCTCCCAGGTGTTCGGCTTCGCCAAGCAATCGGGCGGCGACATCGCGGTGGAGAGCGTGCTGGGACAGGGCACGACCTTCACCCTGTTCCTGCCGCGGGCCAAGGTCGCCCCAACGATGGTCGAGTCCGCCGACGAGCCCGAGCCGCTAGCCCCCGGCCACGGCACCTGCGTGCTCCTCGTCGAGGACAACCGCGAGGTCGGCGCCTTCGCGACGCAAGCGCTGGCCGAACTCGGCTACGGCACCGTCTGGGCGATGGATGCGGAGCAGGCGCTGGCCGAACTCGACCGGACGCCGGAGCGCTTCGACGTGGTGTTCACCGACGTGGTGATGCCCGGCATGAACGGGGTCGAACTCGCCCGCACGATCCTGGGGCGGACGCCCGGCATGCCGATCGTGCTCTCCTCCGGCTACAGCCACGTGCTGGCCGAGGACGGGCACCACGGCTTCCCGCTGCTGCACAAGCCCTACTCGGTGGAGGATCTCTCGCGCATCCTGCGCCGGGCGATCCAGCGGCGCGCCGCGCGGGCGCGGTGATTTTCCCGTCGCCCGCGGCGGCTTGCGCGGCGGGCAAGAAAAAAGGCTCGGATTGCTCCGAGCCTTGAAGGGAAAAGGCCATTGGGGGCTGAACTGGCCTTCGTGATCGGACAATGCGCCGAAGGCCGTCTGGTTCCGCAAAAAAGTTCAACGAAAAATCGTGCCGGTTTCAGCGCGGCGCCGCAGCCCGGCGCAGGCGGTCGTTGATCGCCTCGCCCAGCCCCTCCTCCGGCACCGGGACGACGGCGATGGTTGGTGCGCCCGAGGCGTCGAGCCGGCGCAGGGCCCCGAACAGCCGGGCGGCGGCTTCCGCCGCATCGCCGCGCTCGCTTAAGGATTCGACTGCGGCCGCACGGTCCAGCCCAGCGGGGCGGAAGGCGCCGAACAGCAGAACCGCCTCACTCGGCTCGACGGTCCTGGCCTCGAGCCGCACCCCGGCCCGCGGCGCGTAGTGCGAGGCGAGCAGACCGGGACCCACGGGCCGCGAGCCCGGATCGCTGGCCGCCTCGGGGGCAAAGCCCAGCACGGCAGCGAGGGCCTCCCGCGTCACCCCGCCGGGGCGCAGCAGCTGGGGCGGGCCGCCAAGGCAGGCGACCACGGTGGATTCGACACCGACCGGGCATTCGCCCCCGTCGAGCACCGCCGCGATGCGCCCGTCGAGATCGGTCAGCACATGGTCGGCGCTGGTGGGGCTCACCCGTCCGGAGCGGTTGGCCGAGGGCGCCGCCACCGGCCGCCCGACCCGTTCCAGCAGCGCGCGGGCGATGTCGTGGGCCGGCACGCGGAGCGCCACGGAATCGAGCCCGGCCCGAGCGAGATCGCAGACCGAGCCGCCGGGTGCCGCCGGCACCACCAGGGTCAGCGGCCCCGGCCAGAATTTTTTCGCGAGGCGGAGGGCGGCTTCGTCGAACACGCCCTCGGCCAATGCAGCCTCGGGCGTCGCGACATGGGCGATCAGCGGGTTGAAGCGCGGGCGGCCCTTGGCGGCGTAGATCGCGGCCACCGCCTCCGGGTCGGTGGCGTCGGCCCCGAGCCCGTAGACCGTCTCCGTCGGCAGGGCGACGAGACGCCCCGCACGGAGCAGGGCGGCCGCCCGCGCGAGGCCGTCCGCGTCGGCCGCCAGGCGCAGCGTGGGGATGGTTGACGGTACGGCGTCCATATCGGAGTGGATGCGAGGAAGAACGGCCGGCCGTAGACCCTTCAGCCGCAAGCCGTCAAACGGGATCGCCGCCCCCTCGACGCGCGGCGGGAGGAGCGGTGTACCGGTCATGAGCTATCGCGCGCCCGTCGAGGAGATGGCCTTCACCCTCCGCCACGTCGCAGGGCTCGACGCCGTGCTGGCGCAGAGCGGGGCCGAGATCGGCCCGGACGATGCGGTTGCTATCCTCGAAGAGGCGGGCCGGCTCGCCGGCAACGTCATTGCCCCGCTCAACCGGGTCGGCGACCGCCACGGCACGCCGTTCTCGGACGGCCGCGTCACCACCGCGCCGGGCTGGGCGTCAGCCTACCGCGCCTTCGTCGAGGGCGGCTGGAACGGCGTGCTCGCCGCACCCGATTACGGGGGGCAGGGCCTGCCGCATCTGATCGCCGCTGCCTGCACCGAGATGTGGAACGGGGCCAACCTCGCCTTCGGCCTGTGCCCGCTGCTGACCGCCGGCGGCGTCGAGGCGCTGGCCGCCCACGGCTCCGACGAGCTGAAGGGCCGCTACCTCGAAAAGCTCGTCTCGGGCGAGTGGACCGCGACCATGAACCTGACCGAGCCGCAGGCGGGCTCGGACCTTTCGGCTCTGCGCACCCGCGCCGAGGCCCAGGGCGACGGCAGCTACCGGATTACGGGTGCCAAGATCTACATCACCTATGGCGAGCACGACCTTGCCGACAACATCTGCCACCTCGTGCTCGCCCGCCTCAAGGACGCGCCGGCCGGTACCCGCGGCATCTCGCTGTTCCTCGTGCCGAAGGTGCTGCCGGACGGGAGCCGCAACGACCTGCGGTGTTCGGGTATCGAGCACAAGCTCGGCATCCACGCCTCGCCGACCTGCTCCATGGCCTTCGGTGACGCGGGCGGCGCGACCGGCTGGCTGATCGGCGAGGAGAACCGGGGGCTGGCCTGCATGTTCACGATGATGAACTCGGCCCGGCTCAATGTCGGGCTGCAGGGCGTGGGCGTGGCGGAAGCCGCGTATCAGAAGGCCCTCGACTACGCCCGCGAGCGCCGCCAGGGCCGGGCGCCGGGCTCGCCCGAGCCGGTCAGCGCGATCGTGGCGCATGCCGACATCCAGCGCACGCTGCTGACGATGAAGGCCTACACGGCGGCGTCCCGCGGCATCTGCTACCTCACCGCCCAAGGCCTCGACGCCGCTGATGGACCCGAGGGAAAGGCGGCGCATGACCGCGCCTCGCTGCTGACGCCGGTGGCCAAAGCCTTCTCCACCGACATCGCCAACGAGGTGACCTCGCTCGGCGTTCAGGTCCATGGCGGCATGGGCTTCGTCGAGGAGACGGGGGCGGCCCAGCTCATGCGCGATGCCCGCATCCTCGGTATCTACGAGGGCACCAACGGCATCCAGGCGATCGACCTCGTCACCCGCAAGCTGCCGCTCAACGGCGGCGCCACGGTCGGCGCGCAGATCGCTTCGATGCGGCGTGTGGCGGAGGGGCTGCTCAAGGACGGCACCCCCGGCTTCGGCCACGCGGCGGCGCGCCTGCGCGAGGGCATCGGCAGCCTCGACCGGGCAACGAGCTTTCTGCTCAAGGCGCTGGCCTCGAACCGACCACAGGAGGCTTTGCCCGGTGCGACGCCGTATCTGCGCCTGTTCGGCCTCGTGCAGGGCGCGGCCTGCCTCGCGACGGCGGGGTTGGCTTCGAGCGCGGCCGTGAAGGCCGGCGAGACCGATCCGGCCCACGCCGCGCGCATCGCGCTCGCCCGCTTCTTTGCCGAGAATCTGCTGCCGGCGGCGGGCGGCCTGGAGCAGGCGATTCTCTCAGGCGGCGATTTCGCCGACGATCCCGCCTTCGCGCTTGCGGGGTGAACCCGCTCAGCGCTCCGCGCCGGGGCCATACCCCGCGAAAAACACCCGGACCGCCTCCGCGACCCGGTACCGGATCTCCGCTTCGTCGGGTGCCTGCCCGACATTGAACAGCAGGCGCGTCAGCATTCCCGCTTGGCAGAGCTGGAGGAAGTGCTTGGCGGCAAGATCGGTGTCGTCGGCGCGCAGGCGCCCGGCGGCGACCTGGGCGTCGATATAGGCTTTCAGCCGTCCGACCCCGCAGGCCGGTCCGGCCTCATAGAAGGCCTGCCCGAACCGGGGGAATTTCTCGCAGGCGCCCATCACCATGCGGATGATCGAGACGTGCTCCGGCCGCGCCATCATCGTGAGGTAGCTGGTCCCGAGCCGCGTCAGCACGGCGCGGACATCCGGGTCGTCCTCGTCGAGCCGGAACAGGTTCTCGGCCAAACCTGCCTTCGCCTCGGTGGTCAGGGCCTCGAACAGGGCTTCCTTGCTGTCGAAATAGACGTAGAGCGTGCCCTTCGAAACGTTCGCGGTCTTGGCGATCTCGCCCATGCTGGCCCCGTCGAAGCCCGACGCCATGAATACTTGACGCGCGCCCTCCAGGATCTGCCGACGCTTGTCGCTCTCGCCCGATAGGGTCGCTTGCGGGGCCGCCGGCCCCCGCTCCTGTGTCGCCGCACCCGCCATGGCCTGACCCGCTTACCCCAACTCGCTCGCATTGACCGAACCGTTCAGTCAGTGCTAGCTAGCCTTCGAATGAGGGCGGCGTCAACTCGGCCCTTCGAATGACCGAACGGTTCGGTCAATGCATGTCTGGGATGTCAGCGATGTCGCTGCGTGAGGATTCCGGCCGGTCGGAGGCCGCCCCTGAGACGGCCGAGGGGGAGCGGGCCGAGGCCGGCCGAGCGCCGGCCCTGCGCCCTGCCCCGGTCGCCGAGCCGGTGCCGCCCTCCCCCGCCAAGCCGCGCCGGCCGCTGCGGCGCGCGGTGCTGGGCCTCGTGCTCTGCGCGGCGCTTGGCGGCGGCGCCTATGCCGGCTGGGACTGGTGGACGCTCGGGCGCTTCTTCGTCAGCACCGACGACGCCTACGTGCAGGCGGATATCTCGGTGCTCGCGGCCAAGGTGTCGGGCTATCTGGCGGCGGTGCCCGTGGTGAACGGGCAGGCGGTGAAGCGGGGCGACGTGATCGCCCGGCTCGACGACGGCGATTACCGCCTCGCCCTGAAGGCCGCCGCGGACAAGCTCGCCACGCAGGAGAGCACCATCGCCCGCGTCGGCCGGCAGGCCGAGGCGGCTCAGGCGCAAGTGCTGCAAAGCGCGGCGCAGATCGATGCCGCGAAGGCCGACGCCGTGCGGGCCGGGGCCGACTACGCCCGCGCCACGGGGATGCAGGCCGATTTCGTGGCGAAATCCCGGCTTGATCAGGCCAAGGCCGATCGCGACCGCACCGAGGCGGCGGTGAAGTCGGCCGAGGCCGCACTCGTCGCCGCGCGGGCCAATGTCGAAGTGCTGAAGGCGCAGACACGCGAGGCCCAGAACCTCGCCGCGGAGCTGCGCACCGCCGCCGACCGCGCGCGGCGCGACCTCGATTTCGCGGTGATCCGCGCGCCCTTCGACGGCGTCGTCGGCAACAAGGCGGTGGAGGCCGGGGCCTATGTCTCGCCGGGCTCGCGCATCGCCGCCCTGGTGCCGCTACAGAGCGTGCGGGTCGATGCGAACTTCAAGGAGACGCAGCTCGCCCGCGTGCGGCCCGGCCAGGAGGTCCATATCCACGTGGACGCCTATCCCGACCGCGACATCGTCGGCACGGTCGAATCGCTCTCGCCCGCCTCCGGCTCGGTCTTCAGCCTGCTGCCGCCGGACAACGCCACCGGCAACTTCACCAAGATCGTGCAGCGCCTGCCCGTGCGCGTCCACGTGCCTGAGGATGTCGCCCGCGAAGGCCTGCTGCGGCCCGGCCTGTCCGTGGTGGTGAAGGTCGATACCCGCGAGGGCGCCGACGCGCCGGTCCAGCGGCTCGCCGCCCGGCCCTGAGACTCGGGCCGGTCAGCAAGAGCCGGCCGGCGCAACCGCTCGCCCCACCCATGCCCTCATCCTGAGGTGCCGGAGCGAAAGCGGAGGCCTCGAAGGAGCCCTTCAGATCGCGCTGCGGTCCCTGGAGCCCTCCTTCGAGGCCCGCTTCGCGGGCACCTCAGGATGAGGTCGCCGGGTGGAACTCACCCCCGAACCGTAACCGAGGCGCCCCATGGCCGCCAGCGCGACCCTCGCCGCAAGCCCTGCCGCCGACCCGCCCCTCGACCGCCGCCGCATGGTGGCGTTCCTGTGCATGGTGTTCGGGATGTTCATGGCGATCCTCGACATCCAGATCGTCTCGGCCTCGCTCAACGAGATCCAGGCCGGCCTCTCCGCCTCCGGCGACGAGATCCCCTGGGTGCAGACGAGCTACCTCATCGCCGAGGTCATCTCGATCCCGCTCTCGGGCACCCTGTCGCGGGTGCTCTCGACGCGCTGGATGTTCTCGATCTCGGCGGCCGGCTTCACGCTGATGAGCCTGATGTGCGCCACCTCCTCGTCGATCGGCGAGATGATCGTCTGGCGCGCGCTCCAGGGCTTCATCGGCGGCGGCATGATCCCGACCGTGTTCGCTGCGGCGTTCACGATCTTTCCACCCTCCAAGCGCTCCATCGTCTCGCCGATGATCGGCCTCGTCGCGACGCTGGCGCCGACCATCGGTCCGACCATCGGCGGCTACCTCACCGACCTGTTCTCCTGGCACTGGCTGTTCCTCATCAACATCGTGCCGGGCATCTTCGTCACGATCTCGACCTTCCTCCTGATCGATTTCGACCGGCCGAACTTCGACCTGCTCAAGTCCTTCGACTGGGCCGGGCTCGCCTTCATGGCGGGCTTCCTCGGCTGCCTCGAATACGTGCTGGAGGAGGGCCCGAACCACGACTGGCTGCAGGACGAGGCGGTGTTCGTCTGCGCCCTCGTCTGCGTCGTGTCGGGCTTGGCCTTCTTCGCCCGCGTCTTCACGGCGCGCCAGCCGATCGTCGACCTGCGCGCCTTCTCGGACCGCAACTTCGCCGCCGGCTGCGTCTTCAGCTTCGTGATGGGCATCGGCCTCTACGGCCTGACCTACCTCTACCCGGTCTATCTCGCCCGCGTGCGCGGGTACTCGGCGCTGCAGATCGGCGAGACGATGTTCGTCTCAGGCCTGTGCATGTTCGCCACCGCGCCGATCGCGGGAAAGCTCTCCGCCAAGCTCGATCCGCGGGTCATGATGGCGATGGGCTTCTCCGGCTTTGCCGTCGGCACCTGGATCGTCACCGGGCTGACCAAGGACTGGGACTTCTGGGAGCTGCTGTGGCCGCAGGTGCTGCGCGGCTGCTCCCTGATGCTGTGCATGATCCCGATCAACAACATCGCGCTCGGCACCCTGCCGCCGGAGCGGATGAAGAACGCCTCGGGCCTGTTCAACCTCACGCGCAACCTCGGCGGCGCGGTCGGCCTCGCCCTCATCAACACGGTGCTCAACGCCCGCTGGGACCTCCACCTCGCGCGCCTGCACGAGCGCTTCACCTGGGCCAACAGCGCCGCGCTGGAACGGCTCGACGCCATGCGGCGCCAGTTCGAGGTGTTCGGGGGCGATGCCAACGGCATGGCGCTGAAGGCGCTCAACAACACCGTGCGGATTCAAGGCTTGGTGATGAGCTTCGAGGACGTGTTCCTCGTGCTGACCGTGCTGTTCCTGGCCATGGCCTGCGGCACGCCCCTGATCCGGCGTCCGCGCGCGGCGGCGCCGGCCGGCGCGGGGCATTGAGGGATTTCTTCGGGAGGGCGCGCCCGGACGGGTTCGCCGTGCGAAGGAGGGTATTCGGAAGGACGTCGAAAGGCGCGTGTGTGGCCGCTCCACGGACTGAAACGTTTTCGGCCGCAGGAGCAAAGAGTTCGACTGAAGCGATCCGGGACGTTCCGGCCGATTCTTTCATCCACAATCGTTCTCGATCGCTCGTGCCTGCTGATTGCCGCGCCACCCCCGAAGAATAGATGAGGTGCATTGGCCGTCCGAAACGCCGTCAAAGCGGGCCGCGGACGGCGAAGCTCTTTCGGAGCGTGGGGATCCGCCGTCATGCACGCCACTTGCGATTGCTGCGCCGAGACACGTCCGCCGCATGCCGGCCGCCGACGTCTCCTGTTCGGAGCAGCGGGCCTCCTCGCTGCGACCGCTCTGCCGAATGGTGTCGTGCAGGCTGCGACGCCCATGGCGAAGACGTCGCTGTCTCCGGCCGACGCGCTCCGGCTGATGAAGGAAGGCAACGAGAACTTCAGGAACGAGGCGCCCTCCCTGGCCGCCAACGGGCGCGAACGCCGGCTCGAACTCGCCCGCGGCCAAGCCCCCTTCTGCGTTCTGGTAGGCTGCTCCGACAGCAGGGTCTCGCCGGAGATCCTGTTCGGCCGCGGGCTCGGCGAGCTGTTCATCGTCCGGAACGCCGGCAACACGGTCGATACGGCGGCTTTGGGCAGTATCGAGTATGCCGTCGGGGTCCTCGGGGTGCCCCTCGTCGTCGTGCTCGGCCATCAGTCCTGTGGCGCCGTCGCGGCCGCCGTCGATGTCGTCGAGAAGAACGCAACCTTCCCCGGCGTCATCGGGGAGATGGTGCAGCCCATCGTGCCGGCGGTGCTGGAGGCCAGGAGCCAGGGCGGCGACCTCCTCGAAGCGTCGGTGCGGAGCAACGCACGCCGCGTCGCCAAACGGCTCACGACGCAGAGCTTGGTGATTCAGGACGCGCTCAAGCAGGGCAAGGTGAAGGTCGTGGGTTCCCGCTACGGCCTCTCCGACGGTCAGGTCGAGTGGATGGAGGATATCTGAGACGCCGTCCGCACCCGGCATCCCGGAGCGGTGGCCCGCACCGCGGGGGATGAAGACGATCGTCTCTAGGCCGCCTTCACGCGCGCGGCGCGATCCGGGATGACGATGCGGAAGCGGGCACCGCCCGCGGTCTCGTCGAGGCAGAGGGTGCCGCCGTTGAGGCGCACCAGCTCCGAGGCGATCGCGAGGCCCAGCCCGGTGCCGCCGGCCCGGGTCGAGCCCTGAAAGGCCGCGAACAGGTTGGCCTTGGCCCGCTCGGGCACGCCGGGGCCGTTATCGCTCACGAGGATCGTGACCGAACCCGCGCCGGGCGCCCCGCTGCGGACGCCCTCGATCAGCACGGTGCCCTCCGCGGTCCGAGCCGCCGCATGGGCCTGGACCGCGTTGCGCACGAGGTTGGTCAGCGCCCGCAGGAGCTGTTCGGGATCGACGTCGATCTCGAGATCCGGCGTCGCGCGCACCTCCACGCGGATGCGGGCGGCCGGCATCAGGTCGGCGAGGTCGGTCAACTCCTCGAGCAGGGGGCCGAGCGCCACCATGCGCCGCTGCGGGTTCGGCTCCGTGGCGCGGCCATAGGCGAGCGTCGCCTCGCAGAAGCGGATCGCCCGGTCGAGGGTCTCGACGAGGCGCGGCGCGACGCGCTGCACCAGGGGATCGGAGACGCTTTCCAGACGGTCGCCGAGAAGCTGGGCGGTGGTCAGCAGGTTGCGCAGTTCGTGGTTGATCTTGCTCACCGAGAGGCCGAGTTCGGCCAGCCGCCGCCGCTGGCGCAGCTCGCCGCCGAGCGCCACCTGCATCCGGGCGAGCGCGTTCTCCGCCTCCCCGATCTCGTCGGTGCGCGCCGTGCGCCGCGCGACCCGGTCGGTCCGCTCGGGGTCGTCGGCGAAGGCGGCGATGTCGCGGGCGAGCCGGACCACCGGCCGCACGATCGCCCGCTGGAGCACGAAGAACACGAGCCCGGCGGCCAGGGCCGCGATGATGAGGCAGGCGACGAGCAGCCGGAGCGAGAAATCCGCCAGGGCCGCCCGCAGGGGCCCCTCGTCGAGCAGAACCTCGACGGCGTCGAAGCCGTCCTGGCCGGCTCCGATCGCCCGGATCGGCGCTTCGGTGGACAGGAACAGCGTCCGGAAGGTGCCGGCGACCGAGCCCGTCAGGCGTCGCTCACGCAGATCGACCGTCTCGGCGACCACCGACGGCACCGGTCCGTCGGTGAGGTAGCGCCACGTCTCGCCGACCCGCACGGCGATGGCGCGGGCGCCAACCCCCATGAGCAGGCGCCGGGCGGTCTCGTCGGGGACCTGCCCCTCGGGGGCGGCGTTCAGCACGAGGGCGGCGACCCGTGCCGCCGCGACGCGGTCGGAGAGCCGCGACATCCGGTAGGTCGCCACCGCCGGGACGTAGATCAGGATCTCGGCCAGGACGACGAAGGCGACCGTCAGCAGGAACAGGCGGCCGGACAGGCCGAGCCGGCCGGGCGACCGCGCGGTCGTAGCCGTTGCCTCGCTATGCCATGGCAGGGCGGCGATCGCCGCCAGATCATTCTGCGCCATGTCCGCCGACTCGGGCTGCCGGCCGGGAAACGGAAGGCGGGGCCGTCTCAAGCATCACCCTTCGTTGTATCGTCCCATTGTGGTTCGGAGGGCGCGCCTCTGCCATCGGCTTCTCCTGTGTCGCACAAGTTGCACGACGATCCGGCGACGCGCCATTCGCTTGTGCGCAAGTCTTATGCGCGAAGCGTCCGCCGCTCAAGCCATCGACGGAGATAAACTGTCAAAAGAGCAAATCCAGCCAAGGCCGCCAGCGCGGCCACCATGCCGGGCGTGACCAGCGCGCGGAGATCGATGCCCTTCGAGCAATCCGCCCCCCCGGCCGCGAGACAGGCCGCCTTCACTTCGTCGCGGGTGGCCAGCAGGTCTTCGAGGCCGGCACCGAGACCGGCATAGATGAAGGCCCCCGGGGTGAGGCCGAGCAGGGTGGCGAGCGCGAAGGTGCGCAGCGGCACGCCGAAGGCCGCCGGGGCGAGGTTGGTGATCCAGTAGGGGAAGATCGGCAGCAGCCGCAGGATCAGGATGTAGCCGAAGCCGTCGCGGCGAAACCCGTCGGCGAAGCGGCCGACCCGCGGGCCGGCCTTGCGCCGGATCAGGTCGCCGGCGGCGTAGCGCCCGACCGAGAACACGATCGCCGCCCCCGTCGTGGAGGAGGCGATGGCGATCAGGGCCCCCGTCACGGGGCCGAACAGCAGCCCGGCCAGCACGGTCAGCACCAGCGTCGCCGGCAGCGAGACCACCACCGAGCCGACATAGGCGAGGCAGGCCAGCGCGATCGCCCGCACCCGGTCCTCGGCGATGAGCCCCTGGAGCCAGACCCGCGATTCGGAGAGCCGGTCGAGATCGAGGAAGCGGGCCCCGCCCGAGGCGAGGATGCCGACGGAGAGCAGGGCCAGCACCAGGAGCGGGAGCCAGCGCAGCCAGGGCCGGCGCGGCCCCGGCGGCCCGGCCGCAGGATCCGGCCGGATCGCCGCGTCGTCGCGCCGGTCCTTCGGACGATCGCCCTCCCCGCCCCCTGGCGTCATCGGCCTGCCTCCGCCGGACGGATGTCGCGTGTCCGTCCTCAGCCGCGCTTGCGCATGCGCAGGATCTTGAAGAAGCCGCCGGGGAAGGTCGGCGCGAGGCCGACGACCTCGACGCCGTTGCGCTGGGCCCAGGCCTCGATCCGGGTCGCCTTGAAGTCCGAGGACCAGCCGATCTTGGTGCAGAGCGGCGCGACGATCTCCTCGACCCGCGCCACCGGCCCGTTCGACTGGCCGAAATGGTTGGCGAGCACGATGCCGCCGCCGGGGCGCACCACGCGCAGGAACTCGGAGAGCGCGGCTTCCGGGTTCGGCACCAGGGTGATGAGGAACTGCGCCACCACGGCGTCGAAGCTCGCATCGGCGTAGCCGAGGCGGCACACATCCATGACCTGGAGGCCCTTCACGTGGGTCAGCCCCTTGCGGCGGACCTTGCCGCGGGCGCGCTTGAGCATGTCCTCGGAGAGATCGACGCCGCAGACGAAGCTGTCGCGGGGATAGTAGCCGAGCGACAGGCCGGTGCCGACGCCGGCCTCTAGCACCCTTGGCCCGTGGGCGACGGCGGCCTCGACGGCGGCGCGGGCGGCCGGCTCAGTGAGCTTGTCGTAGACGACATCGTAGACCGGCGCCCAGCGGGCATAGGCCTTGCGCATCAGCTCGGTGGTGGGCCCGGCCTCGGGCGCCCGCTCGCTCAGCATCTCACTGTCACCCTCTCAATTATGTCCGGCCTCAAGCGCCGGCAGCCGCCTGCGCGGCTTTGGCTCTCGCTATTTCGTTCCGCATCGTCCCTTCCCGAAAGCCGGCAACCACCTTTCGGGACGATGCTTGAGCCCCCTCGGCATGGCCGAGGCCGCTTCGCGGGCGCTCTTCGTGCCTGTCGAGCGGTGCAACCGCTCGAAGAGCGATCGCGGGGTCTGGGAAAACCGAAATCAGCCCAGCGCGAAGCAACCCCATCAGGCGGCCTCGGCGGCGCCTGCCTGCAACGCGCCGATGCGCCGGATGGTGCCGCCGCCGAGCACTTGCGCACGCGGGTCGTCATCGGCGTAGATCACGCAGGCCTGGCCCGGTGAGACCCCGTCCTCCGGGACGAGCAGTTCGACCTCGGCGCAGGCCTCGGCCGCGTTCCACGACAGGCGCGCGGGCCGCGGCTCGCGAGTCGAGCGCACGCGCACGGCCACGGGCCGCTCCACGATGTCCTCCGGCGCGCCGTCGCCGAGCCAGTTGAGATCGGTGAGCCGAATGCGGCGGGTGGCGAGCGCGGCGCGCGGGCCGACCACGACGCGGGCGGTCTCCGGCTCCAGCCGCACCACGTAGAGCGGTTCGCCGGCCGAGAGCTTGAGGCCGCGGCGCTGGCCCACCGTGTAATGGATGATGCCCTCGTGCTCACCGAGGCGCCGGCCGTCGAGATCGACGATCTCGCCGGGGCGGGTTGCCTCCGGCCGGAGCTTGGCGATCACGTCGGCATAGCCGCCCTGGGGCACGAAGCAGATGTCCTGGCTGTCGGCCTTGTCGGCGACGGCGAGGCCCAGTTCCCGTGCCAAGGCACGGGTCTCGTCCTTGGGTCGCTCGCCCAGGGGAAAGCGCAGATAGGCGAGCTGTTCCGGGGTCGTGGCGTAGAGGAAGTAGCTCTGGTCGCGGGCCGGATCGAGGGCGCGGTAGAGTGCGCGTCCGCCCTCCGGCCGCGCCCGGCTCGCCACGTAATGGCCGGTCGCCAAAGCCTCCGCCCCGAGCTCGCGGGCGAGGCCGAGCAGGTCGCGGAACTTCACCGAGCGATTGCACTCGACGCAGGGGATCGGCGTCTCACCTGAGAGATAGCTCTCGGCGAAACGGTCGATCACCGATTCCCGGAAGCGGTCCTCGTAGTCGAGGACGTAATGGGGAATGCCGAGCGTCTCGGCCACCGCCCGCGCATCGTGGATGTCGCGGCCGGCGCAGCAGGCGCCCTTGCGATGGGTCGCCGCGCCGTGATCGTAGAGCTGGAGCGTGACGCCGACGACGTCGTAGCCCTCGCGCTTCAGCAGGCCGGCCACGACCGACGAATCGACGCCGCCCGACATGGCAACGACGACGCGCGTCTCGTGCGGGGGCTTCGGGAGATCCAGCGAGTTCATGGCCGGTGATGGGGCCGGGTGCCGGCCGTTGGCGGAGCCTTCGGGCGCGCGCCGGACCGTGGGGTCCGGGCGCATGTCCGGTGTCTATAGCGATCCCGGCCCCGACTTTCCAGGGATGGGGACGACGAGAGCCGGTTCAAAGCCCGGATCGTGGCCCCGAGCGGCCGGCAAATCCTGCCGGGAGGCCGGCAGATCCCGCCGGGCCGACGCGAGGCGGCCTTCACCGCTAAAACTTTTCTTGTTTTTTATCAGCAACTTGCCCGTCATCGGCAGATGGTGCGCGGCTTGCTCTGGTCTCCTGCGGCTTCGGCGACGAAGGAGAGGGACGGCATCGTGGTTTCGCGCGCAGATCTGGCGGAGGCGTTTTTCAGGCAGACCCTGCGGCCCGCCTCGTCCGCGGCGCGGGGGGCCGAGGGCACGGCGCGGTTCAGCCTGGAAGCCGCAGAGCAGCGGCCGGCGGCACCGGCCCGGCCCGCATCCCGCCGCGACGACACCGCCTCCGCCCGCAGCGATGCCATCAGGGCGGATAGGATGGACGCGGGGAGAACAGAGAACGCCAAGATCGGGGCTGCCAGAACTGAGACGGCCAAAAGCGACAGGGCGAAAAGCGGCAAGGCCGAGAGTGGGCCGTCCGGGGCTTTGCAGGAAAGCCGCGCCCAGGCTGCCTCGGCCCGCAGCAAGCCGCTCGCGGCCAGGACGGTGCGGGACGGCGCGGAGGCCGCCTCCGCCCGAAATCCGGGCGCCGCGAAGACTGTGAATTCCGCCGCGCAGCGGCCGGAACGCCCGGCCGCCGACAGCGCGGAACCGGCCCAGGAAGCCGCAGCGGAAGAGGTCGCCGCCAAAGAAGCCGGTGCCGCGGTGGTGTCCGAGGACGAGGCACGGGAGCGGGACGAGACCGATCCCGCATCGCCGGAGGCCGCCGCTCCCACCCCCCTCCTCGCCCCGCCCCCGCTCCGGCGCCAGCGCCGACGAATGCGGCGGGTGTGTCCGCGGGCGAGGGCGGGCTCGACGCGAATCAGCCCGTCACGGGCCTGCCCGGCGATGCGACGGCAACCGGTCACGTCGCGAAGGCCGGTACGGGGGATGCCCCCGTCTCCGCCGCCGCGGGCACGGCCGGCTTCGAGGCGGCGCTCACCGAAGCGGTGGCGCCGACCGCCTCACCCATTCCGGCTCCCGCCGGCCCCACAACCGCGCTCACCCCGCCCGGCGGCGTCGGCGCCGCGCAGGGCCCGCAGGCAGCCCAGGCCGCGGATGCCGCGGCGGCGGCGCCCCAGCCGGCGACGCCGCCGATCCCGCTGGGCGCCGTTCCGATGACGATCGGGCTGCGCTCGCTCTCGGGCATGAACCGCTTCGCGATCCGCCTCGACCCGGTCGAACTCGGCCGCATCGACGTGTCGCTCGACCTCGACAAGGCGGGCGGCAGGGCGCGGGCGCATCTCGTGGTGGACCGTCCCGAGACCCTGGCCCTGCTCCAGCGCGATGCGGGCTCTCTGCAGCAGGCCCTGGCGCAGGCGGGATTCGACGTCGGCGCCGAGGCGGGCGGGGGCGGGATCGACCTGTCCCTGCGCGGCGAGACCGGATCCCAGGGCGGGCGGGACGGCGAATCCGCGTCCCGCGACCGCTCCGACGGCGGGCCGGGCGGACGGGACGCCCGCCCCTCCCCGCTCGACGCCATTCCCCTGCGGCAGCTCCGTGCCGTCGGCAATCTCGACATCCGGATTTAGGACGACGCCATGGCCGCCGGCATCACGAGCAATACGAGCAGCACCAGCATCACCGGGACGAGTGCCGCCTCGACCACCGACACGAAGTCGATCGCGGGCAACTTCACGCAGTTCCTGACGCTGCTCACCACGCAGCTCAAGAACCAGAACCCGCTCGATCCGCTCGACACCAACCAGTTCACCCAGCAGCTCGTGCAATTCGCGGGCGTCGAGCAGCAGCTCAAGACCAATTCCTCGCTCGACACGATCCTGACCAACTCCAAGGCGGCATCGGCCTCGTCCGCCTCCGGCCTGATCGGCCGGACGATCACCGCGGACGGCGCCGCCACCGATCTGACGAACGGCAAGGCGACCTGGACGCTGACCCCGGACCGGGCCGCCGCCAGGGCCGTCATCACCCTCAAGGCCAGCGACGGCACCGTGGTGGCCACCAAGACCACGACGCTCAAGGCCGGCGCGCAACCCTTCGAATGGGACGGCACCGGGACCTCGGGCCTCTCGGCCAAGGACGGGCGCTACACGATCACCGTGGATGCCCTCGACACGACGGGGACGAAGGTGGCCGTCGATACCAAGGTTTCGGGCGTCGTGGACGGCGTCGACCTCAGCGGCTCCGAACCCGTGCTGACGATCGGCACGGCCCGCGTGCCGGCCTCGAGCGTGAAAACCCTTTCTGCGCCAACCTCTTGATGCGCTGCAGCATCGATGGATCCGGAATTGTCCACATCTGCGCACAACAATCGAATCGCATTCGAGCGGCCGACTTCAAGAACTTTTAAGCGGGTGCAAGTAGCTTCTCTCTCGACAGGTCAGTCGAGTGTAGAGCGTATCATGACCGAAACACCCCGGCCCCGCGTGAAGTATGTGATTGGGCCCGACGGCAGCCCCCTGACGATCGCCGATCTTCCCCCCATCACCACCCGTCGCTGGGTCATCCGCCGAAAGGCCGAGGTCGTGGCCGCGGTGCGCGGCGGCCTGCTCAGCCTGGAGGAGGCCTGCCAACGCTACACCCTGACCACGGAAGAATTTTTGAGCTGGCAGTACTCCATCGACCAGCACGGACTCGCCGGCCTGCGCACCACGCGCATCCAGCACTACCGTCACTGAACTTCGCCAGTTCGACCCGTACGTTGCGCATGACCTGTTCGCGCAACGCATGAGGAGCCGCCTCCGGAGCACCGGGGCGGCTCTCGTCGTTTTCGGGCCCCGCGCAGCGTCCGCTTCCCGCGCCTCGGCGCTCTCCGCGGCGGCATTGGTGAAGGACACTGCTCTGGCGTTAACGCCTCGCTAACCACGCACCGGGCAATTCTTGCCGGGCGACCGCGCATCCCTCGCGGCCGCACCGCTGTGCGCAGGCGTGCCCGTCCGTGAAACCCATCCTCGATCTGGTGACGAAGCTCGGGCCCGCGCGCATCGCCGCGATGGCGGCCGTGACGCTGACGCTGGTCGGCTTCTTCGCCTTCGTGATCCTGCGGGTCTCGCGGCCCGATATGGGCGTGCTGTTCTCCGACCTGTCGCTGCAGGATTCCTCGTCCGTGATCCGCGAGCTCGACGCGCGCGGCATCACCTACGAGGCCAAGGGTGAGATGGGCCAGACCGTGCTCGCTCCCCGCGCCGACCTCGCCAAGCTGCGCATGGACTTCGCCGGCAAGGGCCTGCCGTCCCAAGGGGGCATCGGCTACGAAATCTTCGACAAGGGCGACGCCTTCTCCTCCACGAGCTTCGTCCAGAACGTGAACCACCTGCGGGCGATGGAGGGCGAACTCGCCCGCTCGATTCGCGCCATCGGCCGGGTCCAGGCGGCGCGCGTCCACCTCGTCATCCCCGAGCGCCGCCTGTTCGAGCGCGACCGCGAGGCGCCCTCGGCCGCCATCGTCGTCAAGCTGATGGGCGACCTCGATGCGAGCCAGGTGCGCGCGATCCGGCATCTCGCCGCCTCCGCGGTGGAGGGCCTGAAGCCGGAGCGCGTCTCGATCGTCGACGAGCGCGGGCGGCTCCTCGCCGACGGCGCCCGCGGCGCGGAAGCCGACGGGGCGGGCGCCCTGGAGGAGCGGCAGGCCGGCATCGAACGGCGGATGCGCTCGCAGATCGAGGAGATCGTGGCCGGCATCGTCGGCCAGGGCCGCGCCCGGGTGCAGGTCACCGCCGAACTCGACCTCAACCGGGTCGAGAGCCGCTCCGAGAGCTTCGACCCCGAGAGCCGCGTCGTCCGCTCGACCCAGACGCGCTCCGAGAACTCGCTCACCGGCGGGGCGGAGGGGCAGGTTACCGTCGGCAACGAATTGCCGGGCGCCAACCAGAACCAGCCCGCGCCGCAGCAGAAGGATTCCTCGCAGAAGAACGAGGAGACGACAAACTACGAGATCTCCCGCGTCACCAAGGTCGAGACCCTGGAGGGCGGCCGCCTCAAGCGGCTGTCGGTGGCGGTGCTGGTCGATGGCGTCTACGCGCCCGGCGCCAACGGCAAGCCCGCCTACCAGCCGCGCTCCGACGCCGAGATCGCGCGGATCACGGCGCTGGTGCGCACCGCGGTCGGCTACGACAAGGTCCGCGGCGATCAGGTCGAGGTGGTCAACCTGCGCTTTGCCGAGACCCCCACCGCCGCGGAATTTTCCGAGCCCGGCCTGATCCAGTCCTTCCTGAGCCCGACCAAGGAGGAGGTGATGCGCCTCGTCGAGCTCACGGTGCTGAGCCTGCTCACCCTGGTCGTGCTGATGGCGGTGGTGCGTCCGCTCCTGCGCCGCGTGCTCGAATCCGACGCGCCGATGGCGCTCGCCGGCCCGGCCGGAGCGCTCGCGCTGGCCGGGGCGGCGGGCGGCGAGGCGCCGGTCGAGATCGCGGTCCGCGAGAACAGCACCAACAAGTTCCTCGAGTCGGCCAAGATCAACGGCCAGATCCAAGCCGAGACGGTCGAGCGCGTGGTCGACATGGTGCGGGCAAGCCCGACCGAGACGGTCGAGGTGCTGCGCAACTGGATCCACGATTCCTGATGGACGCTGACACCAGGCAGAACCGGAAGAGAGGAGGGAATTCGTGTCCGCGGGCGTAAACTTCAACGCTGCCATGGAGAGCCTCGATGCGTCGAAGGCGTTCGCCGAGATGCCGGGCCCGCAGCGCGCCGCCGCCCTCCTGCTGCTGCTCGGCGAGGAGGAGGGTGCGCCGATCTGGCAGCGCCTCGACGAGGACGAGATCAAGCTCGTCAGCCACGCCATGGTGCAGCTCGGCTCGCTGGAGGCCGCCACCGTCGAGCGGCTGATCGTCGATTTCGTCTCGCGGCTGTCCTCGGGCGGCGGCATCACCTCGAACTTCGAGCGCACCGAGTCGCTGCTGCTCAAGATCTTCCCGCCCGAGCAGGTCTCGTCGATCATGGCGGAGATCAAGGGCGCCTCCGGAAAGCGCGTCTGGGCGAGCCTGACCCAGATCGACCCCGAGATCCTCGCGAACTTCCTGCGCAACGAGTACCCGCAGACCGTCGCCGTCGTGCTGTCGAAGGTGCGGGCCGACTACGCCGCCAAGGTGCTCACCATCCTGCCGGAGGAGTTCGCCATCGACGTGCTCAACCGGATGCTGCGCATGGAGACCGTCCAGAAGGAGGCCCTGCGCCACATCGAGGAAACGCTGCGCACGGAGTTCGTCTCGACCATCGCCCAGACCACGCGGCGCGACGCGCACGAACTCATGGCCGAGGTCTTCAACGCCTTCGACCGGCAGACCGAGACCCGCTTCCTCGCGGCGATCGACCAGGCCAATCGTGGCTCGGCCAAGAAGATCCGCCAGCTCATGTTCACCTTCGAGGATCTCCTGAAGCTCGATCCGGGCTCGGTCCAGACCCTGATGCGCAAGGTCGACAACGACACCCTGTGCCGCGCGCTCAAGGGCGCCGACGAGCGGGTGCGCGCCTTCTTCATGCGCCAGATGTCGACCCGCGCGGCCAAGAACCTCACCGACGAGATGGGCTCGATGGGCCCGATCCGCCTCAAGGAGGTCGATGAGGCGCAGGCCAAGATGACGGAACTGGCCAAGGAGCTGGCCGAGAAGGGCGAGATCATGATCGCCAAGAACGGCGGCGAGGAGGAGTTGGTCTATTGAGCACGCGCGCCTCCCGCCCCTTCCTGTTCGACACAGATTTCGGCCGCCCGCGCGGGCCCTCCGCCGCCGATTCGGAGGCCTCGGCCCGCGCAGAGGCCGAACGGGCCGCCATCGAGGCGGCCGCCTATGCCCGCGGCCTGCAGGACGGCCGGGCCGAGGCCGCGCTCCAGGAACAGGCCCGGCTCGCCGACGCGCTGACCCGGGTCGGGCTCGCCGCGGCCGGCCTCCTCAACCAGTCCGATGCCCGCGACGGCGAGCGCGAGGCGCAGGCGCTGGCCTTCGCGGCCGCACTCGCCCGGCGCATCGCGGGCGAGGCCCTCGATGCGCGGCCGCTGGCGACGGTGGAGGAGGCGGCCCGCTCGGCGCTGCGGCACCTGCGCGGCGTGCCCCACCTCGTGCTGCGGGTGAACGAAGGACTCGTCGATGACGCGGAGACGCTGATGCGGCGCCTGTCGCGCGAGAACGGCTTCGAAGGCCGCCTCGTGGTGCTGGGCGAACCCGACATGGCGCCGGGCGATGCCCGGCTCGAATGGGCCGACGGCGGCGTCGTGCGCGAGCGCGCCCGCATCGAGGCCGCGGTCGACGCCGCCCTTTCCCCCAATTTCGCCAGCGCAGAGGCCTGAGCCCGATGTCGAGCGACGATTTCAGCCTGCCCCAGCTCAACGAGGGCGACCTGCCCTACGACGAGGGCGGCCCCGGTTCCGTCCGCGACGCGCCGACGAGCCCGAAGAATGCGGCGGACCTCGAACAGGT
This sequence comes from Methylorubrum sp. GM97, assembly GCF_024347855.1. Classification (NCBI taxonomy): domain Bacteria; kingdom Pseudomonadati; phylum Pseudomonadota; class Alphaproteobacteria; order Hyphomicrobiales; family Methylobacteriaceae; genus Methylorubrum; species Methylorubrum sp. GM97. Next base: position 4,414,147 of record NZ_AP025942.1, on the reverse strand, counting down.
CTTCGACGTGCCGGTGGTGGTCTCGGCGGTGCTGGGCTCCTCGCGCATGCCGATCGGCGACCTCCTGCGGCTCGGCCCCGGCGCCGTGCTCGAACTCGACCGCAAGGTCGGCGAGGCCATCGACATCTTCGTCAACAACCGCCTCGTCGCCCGCGGCGAGGTCGTGCTGGTCGAGGAGCGCCTCGGCGTCACCATGACCGAGATCATCAAGAACGATCACTGACCCTTTGGTGTGTCGATCCCGGCCTGCGGGTCGGGATCGACACGTCCGGCGGACGGCCGCCGCCCCGCCTTCGCGGGGGCCGGCCTGCGATGAGAGATCATCGCGGGCCGGGGCGGCCATCCGAACCGGATGAATTTTCGGAGACACCACGCCATGCGGCTGCTCATCGTCGGACGGCTCTCGAGCGAACTCGTCACCGCCTCGAAGATCGCCATGAACCGGGGCGCCTCGGTCACCCATGCCGACGGGATCGACCAGGGGCTCGCGACCCTGCGCGCCAAGGGCGGCGACCTCGTCATGGTCGATGTCGGCCTCGACATCCGCCGGCTGGTGCAGGCCCTATCCGACGAGCGCATCCGCACGCCGGTGGTGGCCTGCGGCATCGCCTCCGACGCCCGCGCCGCGGTGGCGGCGATCCAGGCGGGCGCCAAGGAGTACATCCCCCTCCCCCCGATCCCGAACTGATCGCAGCGGTCCTGGAGGCCGTGGCAGCGGACGCCCGCAGCTTCATCTGGCGCGATCCGTCCATGGAGCGCGTGGTGCGGCTCGCCGAGCAGGTCGCCCGCTCGGAAGCCTCCGTGCTCATCACCGGCGAGAGCGGCACCGGCAAGGAGGTGCTGGCCCGTCACGTCCACGCCAAGTCGAACCGGGCGGGCCGCCCGTTCGTCTCGGTCAACTGCGCGGCGATCCCCGAGGCCCTGCTCGAATCCGAGCTGTTCGGCCACGAGAAGGGCGCCTTCACCGGCGCGGTCGCCCGGCGCATCGGCCGGTTCGAGGAGGCCAATGGCGGCACGCTGCTCCTCGACGAAATCTCCGAGATGGACGTGCGGCTGCAATCCAAGCTGCTGCGCGCGCTGCAGGAGCGGGTGATCGACCGGGTCGGGGGCGCGGCCCCCGTCAAGGTCGATATCCGCGTGCTCGCCACCTCCAACCGCAACCTCGCCGACGAGGTGAAGAAGGGCACGTTCCGCGAGGATCTGTACTACCGCCTCAACGTCGTGCATCTGCGCCTGCCCGCCTTGCGCGAGCGGCTGGCCGACATCCTCGAACTCACCGCCCATTTCGCCCGCAAATACGCGGAGCTGAACGGGCTGCCGCTGCGTCCGCTGGCCCGCGAGGCGCAGGCTCTGGTCGCCCGCAACCCCTGGCCCGGCAACGTGCGCGAGTTGGAGAACACGATCCACCGCGCGGTGCTCCTGGCGCAGGGGGCCGAGATCGGTCCGGAGGCGATCCTGAGCCCGGAGGGCGAATCGCTCGCAGCGCCGACGGCGGCCTCCGGCCCGGTCGAGCGGGCGGCGAGCGCGGCGGAGGCCGCGACCCGCGGGCTGGTCGGACGCACCGTGGCGGATGTCGAGCGCGACCTGATCCTCGACACTCTCGACCATTGCCTCGGCAACCGCACCCACGCGGCGCGCATCCTCGGCATCTCGATCCGGACGCTGCGCAACAAGCTCAACGAGTATGTCGAGGCGGGCGTGAAGGTGGCCGAGCCCGGCGGCGTCCGGGCCATGGCGGCCTATGGCTGAGCTCGGCGGCGTCGAAAGACGCCGGGCCGATTCTACGGAGTCAGCACGGTCGGAGCAGTGGCGGCCGGCAGCACCGCCACACCGCGCATCCGCGCGAACATTCTCTCGCTCCAAGGCCCCAGTTGCCCGGCGAGGTGGAACGAAATCGCAGCGACGAGCAAGCCCGCGACGCAGTCGCAGGCATAGTGAGCACCATGTGTCACGGCCGAAACCGTCATCACGGCGTTCAAGAGGAGCACGACCCAGCGCAAGCGCTGCAACGGCCAGATCGCAGCCGTCACAAGGTAGGCCACAGCGCAGTGAAGTGACGGAAAGGAGATCAGCGGCCCGACTTCGTTCAGTGGCAGGGCGCGCATCGTGCCGTCACGCAACGCATGCAGATCCACGAGCGGCGTCGCGCCCTGGAAGAGCAGATGCGCCTCGTCCGGCCCGAGGAGGCCTGCCGCGCCCTCTGCCGGCAACACGGCGCTGATGATTGTCGTCATCGTCACGCAGAGGATGAAGGACGATACGAAACGATCGGAGCGACGCACTTCGCCCAGAGCTGCGAGAAGGACGGGCGTAAGGCCGAGTTGCAGAAAGAATGTCTCGTAGGCTCGACTCAGGATCTCCATCAAAGCCCGTCGCTCGACCATGGAGGTCTGGAACGTCAGCCAATCGAAGCCGAAGGCGCGATCAATTCCGATGAACCAGTCGTCGCGCAGCGGCAGGCCGAAGGCTTGAACGCCGTAGGCGAGAGCGCTGGTCGTGGGTAGCTGTATGATCAATACGGCCAGCAGGGCGAGTCCTGCGCCGAAGCGACGGCGAGAGATCGGGCGGGTGTTGAAGTAGACAGCTCCAGCCAGCATCGAGAGCGGAGCAAGCCACTGCACAACGGAGGTGTGAAGCCAGACGTCCGTCAGACTCTGAACGCACATGGCAGCTGCAACCGACAGGAGCAGTAGGCCGTAGGTCGATGGTGACGGGCCGGCGGCATCCGCCGCCCTGGTCGGAAAGGTGCGCAGGAAAGGCATGGAACGCTCGCTCGCAGGAGGCCGAAGCTTCCCGCATGAGCTGTTTCCATCAAATGAAGACAACCTGCCCGTTTATGGCGTTTCCGAAGGCCGCCCCTCATCGGGATGGCCGCTTCGCCGTGTCCGTGTGTGACACGCGGGAGACGTGGCTTGCCGTCTTGCGCGCGACTGCCGGCGAGCAACCGGCCCCCTCACGGCTTCTCGGTGAACTGCGCCTCGTACTCGGCGTTCTGCGCCGCGCGCGCCTGCTCGATCTTGCGCAGGGTGAGGAAGCGGACGATGTCGAACTCGACGTCGCGGATCGTCTCCTCGATCAGGTGGCGCTGGAGCAGGATGCGAGGATCGTCACCGGCCAGGCCCTCGCGGTCCTGGAGCCGCTGCACCGCTTGGCGAACCACGGTGTAGACCTGATCGCGCTCCTCCCGACTCATGGACGGACTGACGGCGCGCGCGATGAGATCGGTGAAATCCGCCATGGAAACCGTTCGATGAAAGCCGTTCGCTAAAAGTCGTTTGTCCGGCGCCGCTTAGAGTGCATTCCGACGGAGGGGAAGCCGGTCCGTCGAAAGAATGCGCGTTCAATCAAAGGCCTGGAGACGCCGGCCTGATGCAATGGGGTCGGATACGGCCCTAGAGCCGGTTGTCGTTGACCGCTGCGGTCACGAGCGAGACCGAACTCCACAGGACGGTGAAGCAGAACAGGGCCGCGAACAGGGCGTAGAAGGGGGCCGGGTATTCCGAATAGGTCGGCAGCAGGGGCGGCACGAAGGTGGCCAGATAGATCTGCTGCTTGGCCGCCGCGACCCGGGCGCGGTCGAGGATCATCTGCATCGAGGCGTTGAGCTTCTCCGCCACCGTCTGCTCGACCATCAGGCCCTCGTATTCGAGCAGGGCCTGGGTGAGGTTGTGCTCGGAATTCGAGACGATGCCGTCGGTGGTGAGGCGGCCCTGCAGATCCTTGATCTGCCCGTCCAGCGCGCCGAGGGTGGCCACGAGCACTTGGATGCCGCGGCTCTTCTCGTCGAGCTTGGAGTCGCGCAGCACGCGCAGGTCGTTCTCCGCCTTGATCTTGTCCTTGCGCAGGAGCTCGATCGTGGTCACGGCCGCCTCGGCCGACTTCACCGGATCGATGATGCCCCAGCGGTTGCGGAACTCCTGCATCGCGACCCGCGCCTGCTTGAGCCGCTCGAACGACTGCTCGACCTCCTTCTTCGCGTTGGCGATCATGTCGCTCTGGGCGCGGCGCGAGATGCTGTTGATCAAGGTCTCGGAGCGGGCAATCACCTCTTCCGAGATCGCGACCGCGTCCTCGGGCTTGAACGCGCGCACCTTCAGGTGGATCACGCCGGAAATCGCATCGATGTGCGGGATCACCTGCCGGCGCCAGTAGCGCACCAGCTTCTCGATCGGCTGACCCGCGCCGTAGCCGGCCCAGAAATCGATCCCGTCCTGCGAGAACATCCGTTCGAGGCCGAGCTTGGCATCGACGGCCTCCACCATCGGCCGGCTGCCGATGTAGTCGCGCAGGATGAAGCTGTCCTGGCTGTTGTGCTTCTGGATCAGGTCGCTGTGCAGGCCGAGTTCGGCGCTGGCCATCGGCTCGACGTTGCCGCGCACGGCGAACTGCGACACGACGATATATTGCGGACTGGCGATCGCGAAGACGTAGAGGCCGACCACCGCGGTCGGCGCCAGCGCGAACAGGCAGTAGCTGCGGAACAGTCGCTTGGCCATCCGCTCGGGCGGACGCGCCTGCCGCGGCCGCAGACCGGGCAGCCGGGTCCATTCGAGGCCGCGGCGTGCCCGCTCAACCAGCGCCCGACCGGGGAAGCGGCCCTTGCCCGGGGAGACCGGCTCGATCGTCTCGGCGTTGCGCCGCAGGTCCGGCACGGAGCGCCGGGCAAGATCCATGAGCGATTGAACGCTCGGGCTCGGCCGGACCCGCGTCGCCTGCTTGACCTCGTCGTCGGAACTCATCGAATGGGGGTCCTCACGGATCCGCGGCCGGAGCACGCCCGCACGAGGGGCCTCGCGCCTGGCCACGCGCGATACGCTCGGACCAGACGCTTCGGCAAGCTCGGGGCGGCATCCTGTCTGGTGGTTCAGGTCACGTTCTTTTCGGCCCTTTTTAAGGCGCGGCGATCCGCCGGGATTGCGCCCCGGGCCGGGGGACTGCGATACCGCCCCCGAAACGGAGTGCGGCCCGAATCGAAGGGCCGGACGGGGGGACATGTGGGACGGCGGCAGGATCCGGGCGGGGCGGCCCGAGAGGACGAGGTCGAATCGGACCGGGTTGAATCGGCCCGGGTCGAGACGACCAAGGTGAAGACGGCCAACGCGGGCTTCACGGACCTCGTGCTGGTCTGCCGCAAATGCGCCAAGCGCCAGGGCGTGGACCGCAAGCAGCTCGGCCGTGCCGTCAAGCGGGCGTTCCGGCCGGGCGCGCGCGACGCCGCCGCCGGCAAGGGCGCCGGCAAGGTCCGGGTGCTGGAGACGGGCTGTCTCGGGCCCTGCCCCAAGCGGATGCTGACGCTGGCCACACCGGAATCCCTGGCGCGCCGCCGCGTCATCCTCGTCGATCCGGCGCTCGATGCCATCGGCCCCGCGGCCCTCACCCTCGCCGCGGTGGTGCCGTCGCCGGCCGCACCCGTCGTGGCGTTCACAGCGTCCGAGACGGGCCCGGCAGCCCCGGCCGATGGAGCGGGCAATGGTTGAGGCACCCGCTCGCCGTGGGGATCAGCGGGTAGATCCCTCCTCGGACCTACCCGCCGAACAGGCGCGACCGGGGCGTCTCCTGCGCGGGCTGCTGCGCCGGCTGCCCCTCGTCGGCACCCTGGTTGGGCTGGGGCTGGGCGTCTGGCTCGTCGCCACCAACGACCTTGCGGCGATCGGTGCGGCCTTCGGGCGGATCGGTCCGGCGGGACTGGCTGCCATCGTCGGGGTGCGGGCCGTCATCGTGTTGCTGTGCGGGCTCGCCTGGGCGCGGGTGCTGCGCGGCATCCCGCCGTCGGGACGTCACGCCCATCCCGCGAAGGCCGCCGCCGAGCCCCCTGTCGAGACCGGCGCCTTCGTGATCCTGCGCTTCGTGCGGGAGGGCGTGAACGTGCTCCTGCCGGTCGCCTCGGTGGGCGGTGAGGTGGTGGGCGGGCGCCTGCTGACCTTCTGGGGCGTCGCGGGCAGCCTCGCGGCCGCCTCGCTGCTGGCCGACATGCTGATCCAGGTCGCGACGCAGGTGGCCTTCACCGGGCTCGGCGCCGGCCTGCTCTGGCGGCTGCCGGGGGAGGCCGCCGCCGTGCTCGCATGGTGGACGACGCAGGCCGCCGTGGTGGCGGTGGCGGCAGTCACCGCCTTCTTCGCCCTGCAGACGCTCGGCGCGGCGCGGGGGCTGGAGCGGCGCCTCGCCGCCCTCGGGCGCCGCTTCCTGCGCTCGGCGGCCCCGGAGGGGGCGAAACCGGAGGCAAGCGCGGCAGGCATCCTCTCCGTGCAGGAGGCCCTCGATGTGGTCTGGGCCCGCGAGCGCCGCGGGCCGATCGCTCAATCGGTCGCCCTGCACGCCGTGGCCTGGGGGCTTGGCGCGGCCGAGATCTGGATCGTGCTCGCCTGCATCGGGGTCGAGGTGAGCCTGACCGAGGTGTTGGTGCTGGAATCGCTCTCGCAGGCGATCAAGTCGGCGGCCTTCGCCGTCCCGAGCGGGCTCGGCGTGCAGGAGGGCGGCTTCGTCGTGGTGGGCGCCCTGTTCGGGCTCGATGCGGGCACCGCCATCGCTCTGTCGCTCGCCAAGCGCGTCCCCGACGTGGCGCTGGGCCTGCCCTCGCTGATCGTCTGGCAGACCCTGGAAGCCAAGCGGGCGCAGGTGCTGCCGCCACGCTGAATCCGGGTTTCGAAAGGACAGGTCCTTTCGCGGGTCCAGGGCAGACCCCTGGAAGCGGGCGATTCAGCCCTCGCTCATCGTCAGCCACCCACGCATCGCCTCGAACGTCGCGATGCCGGCAGCGAAGGCGGCGGCGGCCTCCGCCTCCGGCAGCCCGTCCAGCCGCTTGCGGAATTCCCGCCAGAGCGGCCCGGTCGCGCGGCCGCGGCCGGCATAATAGGCCAGCGGCACGCCCTCCCCGTGCAGGCGGGCGACGTGGCGGCCGATGACGGCGCCACCCAGCGTCGAGCCTTCCAGAACGTAGAGCGCACCCAGAGCCGCGCCCGCCCCGTCGAGGCGGGGCGCGGCGGGTGCCGGTACGGTATCGGGTGCCGCGCGATCGAGGGCGTGCAGATCCGCATCGAGCGCCGGGAGCCGTCGGCGCGGATCGAAGAAGGCTGCGTCCGCGAGCGCGGCCGCAATCGCCGGCTCGTAGGCGGCGTGGAAGCCGCGCAGGCGGACCAGCAGGGCCCGATAGCCGGGCAGCGTCGCCACGCGCGCCTCCCAATCGAGGTCGCGCTCCAGCGCCTCATGCGCCGCTTGCGTGGCGTCCCGCAGGCGGGCGTGCAGGCTGTCGATCAAGTGGGGCTCAGGCGTGAACGGTGAAGCAGGCACCGTCGGCGTTCTCGACGTCGAGGCGGGCGCCGATCTGGTCGAGCATGGCGCGGATCAGCTTCATGCCGAGCCCGGTGCCCCGCGCCTTGGCGTTCTCCCAGCCCGTCGGCATGCCCTCGCCGTCATCGCAGATCCTGAGGCGGACGGCCGCCCCTTCGCCGCCGGCCACGGAGACGCTGATCCGCGCCCCCTTCTCGGGCTTGCCGGCATATTTGAATGCGTTGGTGACGAGTTCGGTGGTGATCAGCGAGAGCGCCACCGCGTGCCGATAGGGCACCATCAGGCCGGGCTCGGCGGTCAGCTCGACGCTGTGCTCGTCGCCGGCCATGCCGGCGAGGTCGCTGCACAGGGTCTGGATGGTCTGGCCGAGATCGACCTGCTCCATGCTCTCGCCCTGGTACAGGCTGTCATGCACCCGCGCGACGCTCATGACGCGGGCCGAGGTCTCGGAGAAGGCTTGGCGCGCCTCCGGGTCGGCGATCTGCCGGCGCTGCATGTGTAGGAAGGCCGTTACGATCTGCAGCGAGTTCTTCACCCGGTGGTCGATCTCGCGGGTGAGCAGATCCTTCTGCTCCAGCAGGCGCTCCTTGTCGGCGAGCAGCCCCGTCAGCTCGTCGATCTTGCGGCGCTGGCGCAGCACCACGCCGTCCACGGCGTCGGCGAGCTGCGCGGCGAGCGCCACCTTCCACGTCGCCCAGGGCGTGGAATGGCCACGGCGCTCCTCGATCCAGCGCTCGAACGAGCGCCGCGGCAGCACCGCCACCGGGCCGCTGCCGGGCAGGACGGGTTTGCGCGGATCGCCGCCCCAGGTCACCGTGCTCGGCACTTCCGGCTTGACCCAGAACAGCAGATGCTGGCGCGAGGTGCCGACGAAGGCCGCGAGCAGCCCGCTGGCGATCTCCGTGAAATCCGCGGCCGGCGCGTGATGCAGCACCAGCGTGTCGGTGACGAAGGTGGTCTCGTCGGGCGGCAGGCTCTCCCGCAGCCAATCGGCGAGCGCCCGCACCTTCGCCGCCTCCGGCGTGACGCCGACGAGGCAGACGGCCTCGTCCGAGACGATGCCCGCGCCCGTGGCGCCGAACAGGTCGAGCAGAGTCGGATCGCCCTGGGTCAGGGAGGTGACGAAGTCGTCGGAACGGGTGAGCCCGCGCACCAGCCGGCCCTGCACGTCGAGATGGCGCTGCCGCTCGCCCCACAGCGCCTTGCCCTCGATCTCCTGCACCCGCATAGCGAAGGCGTCGGTGAGCACGGTGGCCGCGGCGCGGGTCTCCGGCGCGACGTAGTGCGGCCGACGGTGATGGCCGATCATCAGGCCCCAGAGCCGGTTCTCGACCATGATCGAGATCGACATCGAACCGTCGACGCCGAGATTGCGCTGGTATTCGAGGTGGATCGGCGAGAGCGTGCGGTTCTGCGCGAAGGTGAGGTCGATCGGCGCGTTGCCCGCGGCGCGGTCGGCCACCAGCGGCACGGGCACGCAGTCGCGGTCGATCACGAAGCGGCTCTTGGCCTTGGTGTAGAGGGCGCGGGCCTGGGCCGGGATGTCGGAGGCGGGAAAGCGCAGGCCGATCAGCGGGCGCTGCCAGTCCGGCACCATGTCCTCGGCAATGGCTTCGCCGTTCCAATCCGTGTCGAACCGGTAGACCAGCACCGATTCGAAACCGGTCATGGCGCGGATTTCGAGGGCGGCGATCTGCGCCGCCTCGGTCAGGGACTCGGCGGCGCGCAGCCGCATCATGGCGAGTTCGGCGTCGAGCGGGCTCGCGGCGAGGAAGTCCTCGGGGCGCTCCGGCGCCAGTTCCAGCTCGACGATCACCCGGCCGAGATGGGCATGGGCCACGAGGTGGAAGCGCTCCCCCCGCGGCGGAAGCGTGAGCGAGCGGCGCAGGAGCCGCCCGTCGGTCAGGGTGTGGGCGGCGAGCCCGTCGCGGATCGCGGAGACGATCGCGCCCGGCAGCACCGCCTCCAGGTTGAGGCCGTTGGGCGGGAAGAGATCGGGCGCCAGCACGTCGGCGGCGTTGGCGCTGAAGGCCAGGATCTCGAGGCTCGCGGCGTCCGCGGCGAGCATCACCGCGTTCGGCTGGATCGAGCCGGGAATGTGGATCGGCTCACGCTCGCACAGGCTCGGATCGACCGGCTCGGCCCGGCTGCGCTGGGCGATCGCCGCGAGGACGGCCTCGCGCGAGGGGCCGGCGGCGATCTGCTCCAGGGGGGTGATCGTCAGCCAGATGTGCCCGTTCGCCCCGGACCGCAGGCCGATTCGCGCCCGCAGGGGGGCCGGGATGCGGCCGAACACGAACTCGAAGGCCTGATCGGCCACGCTCCGGCGCTGGCCGCTGAGAAAGCGGCCGTAGAAGCTCGGCACGTTGGCACTCGGCACGAGTTCGCGAAAGAAACTCCGCCCGATCATCGTATTGGGCGGCAGGCCGCACAGCGCGCCCGCGGCCCGATTGCAGGCGAGCACGATTCCGGCGGCGTCGAGGGCAAGAATGCCCACGCCGAATTCATCCCGCTGCTCGGCGGTCAAGGCATCGAGATCGACCGGAAGGTCGACCGGACCACCGTTCGGCCCCACGGCATGCATCTGCGACGGATCGACCATTACGGCAGCCGGTATGCCTGCCACGCCCCGGTTAAGCAATGCCGGGTCTGCCTTCGCCACGCATTTCGGTCCCCCCGAAAGTCGGACCAAGTGCCTGAGAAGACCGAACTTTGTCTGATAACATACAGTCCTCCGCGACACAGTGGGTAGCCGGACGTAGCGGCGGCAAAGCGACGACCTCGCGTCTCGATGAAGGCAAGATGGCAGCCCCGGCGCGCGATGGTTACTTGAGGTGATCGCCGAGATTCGAAAGCGCCGTGTCGAGGCCCTCTTCCAGAGTCGGATGATAGAACGGGCGGTCGCGCAAACGCCGCACGTCCAGCCCGTCCTGCACCGCATAGGCCAGGAGATGACCGAGATGCTCCGACTCCGGGCCGATCAGCTCGGCGGCGGCAAGGCGCCCGTCGGCCTCCGCGTAGAGGCGGACGCCGCCCTGCGCCCGGTCCATCACCCGAGCCCGGCCCTGGTCGCAGAAATCGGCGCGGCCGACGCGGTGATCCGCTTGCGGGTCGAAGCCGCCGCCGATCACGGCGATTTGCGGATCGCTGAACACCATGGTGAGTGCGACCCAGCGCTCCGGCCGCTCGGCCCCCTCGCCGCGGGCGAGCCGCGCGGCGTTGCGCCCGGCGATGCGGCCCTGACGGCTCGCCTCGTGCAGAACCGGGCGGTCGGCGTTGGCGTCGCCCGCGATCAGGATCTGCGCGCCCTCGCAGAGCAGCGAGCGGGGATCGTGGACCGGGCCGCCCTTGTCGTTGAGGGTCGCACCGGTGTGCTCTAGGCCGATTCCCGAAACGTTCGGCGGACGGCCCGCGGCGGCGAGCACCCGATCGAACGTCTTGTCTCCCTTGCCCCCGGCTCCGTCCCAGCCGAGTCGCGCGCCCTCGCCCGCGATCTCACCGCTCTCGACCTTCGCGCCGAGATGCAGATCGAAGGCCTCCGAAAAGATCTCGCGGGCGGCCCGCTTCAGATCGGGATCGCGCAAGCCGCCGAGACTGTCGCCGGGATCGAACACGCTGGTCGCCACACCGAGCCGGGCCATGGCCTGGGCGAGTTCCAGCCCGACCGGGCCGGCGCCGAGCACGGCGAGCGAGGCTGGCAGATCCTCGATCTCGAACACAGTGTCGGTGGTGAGAACCCGGTCGCCCAGCCCCTTCAACGGCTCGGGCACGCTCGGGCTGGAGCCGGTCGCCAGCACCGCCGCCTTGAAACGCAGGCGGGTGTGGTCGTCGATGCGCAAGGCATCCGGCCCCTCGAACACGGCCCGCCCTGTGAGGCGCGTCTCGTCGGGGAAGGTGTCGACCCCCTCGAAGACGGATTCCACGAAGCGGTCGCGCAGGCGCCGCATCCGGGCGAGCACCGCCGGGCCATCGACCCGCACTTCGCCGATGCGGATGCCGAGCCGGTGCGCCGCGCGGGCCTCCTGCGCCGCCTCGGCCGCGGTGATCAGCAGCTTCGAGGGCATGCAGCCGACGCGGGCGCAGGTCGTGCCGCCGGGGCCCTGCTCGATCAGCACGGAGCGGACGCCCGCATCGAGGGCGGCGCGGTGGGCGGCGATGCCGGCGGTGCCGGCCCCGATCACCGCGACGTCGCAGGAGAGGTCCCGCATCGCTCAGGACGCCATGGTCAGGACGGCACCGCCATCGACGCGCAGGTTCTCGCCGGTGATGAAGCTCGCCTGCTCCGAGCACAGGAAGGCCACCGCCGACGCGACCTCCTCGACCCGGCCGCGGCGCTTGACGACGATGCCGGGGCGCTTCTCTTCGAGGAAGCTCTCGATCGCCTCGTCGAAGGAGACGCCGAGTTCCCCGGCGCGCTTCTCCATCATCGCATCGGTCATGGGCGAGGCGACGAAGGCGGGCGCCACCGAGTTCACCAGCACCCCATCCGGCCCGTAGGCCTTGGAGAGGCCCTTGGTCAGGTTCATCAGGCCGGCCTTGGCGGCGCAGTAGGGCAGTTCCTCGACATAGGGCTGCACCGCGTCCTCGGAGGTGAAGAACACGATCCGCCCCCATTTCTGGGTCCGCATCCCGGGGATGAAGGCGCGCGCCATCCGCACCGCCGCCATCAGGTCGGCCTGGATCGTCGACATCCAGCCCTCGTCATCGATCTCCAGGAAGTCGCCGGTGGCGCCGGTAACGCCGGCGGCGTTGACGAGGATGGTGGGTGTCTCACCGAAGGCCTGGTCGGCGAAGTCGCGCAACTTGCGTGCCCCCGCATCCGACGAGAGGTCGGCCTGGCAGAACTTGACCGGGCCGAGCGCCGCGAGCCGCGCGGCCGCCTCCTCCAGTTCCTTCTCCTTCAGGTCGGAGAGGACGACTTTGACGCCTTCGCGCAGCAGATATTCCGCACTCGCGTAGCCCATACCGGAATCGCCGCCGGTGATGACCGCGACGCGACCGCTGATGCCGAGATCCATGAATCGATCCTCTTCCCTGGCGGCGTCCGGTTCGACCGTGCGACCTCGGCGCGGTGACCATTTGCTAAAACCGCGGGCCAACGGAGGGCGTCGGGGATCGTTCCAGCCGGGCCCCGGACTGCGGCGATCCGACCGCTCGCGCGGAGGAGACGACAACGCGGCCGGGGCCGCACCCGACGACGCGGCGACCCTGGAAAGCGGGTCTTCAAAAAGTCTTTGCGCGACTCGGCGACGCACGGCACCCTCCGCACTCCGACATCCGAGACGCGCATAGGGAGAGCGGCGATGAGCGAGACTGAGGCGACGTCACCCGCTGTGCCCCCGAAGGGCGGCGTGGTCGCTTATCTCACCCTCGACGGTGCCCTGCGGGCGGCCGAATTCTACCGGAACGCCTTCGGCGCCGAGATCGTCGCCTCCGTGCCCGCGGACGAGAAGGGGCGGACCATGCACGTCCACCTCGTCGTCAACGGGACTTCGGTGATGCTCTCCGATGCCTTTCCCGAATACGGCCACCCGCTCCAGGCGCCGCAATCCTTCAGCCTGCTCCTGCCGGTCGAGGACATCGCCGCGTGGTGGAACCGGGCGGTCGCGGCCGGTGCCGAGGTGGTGACGCCCTACCAGGAAATGTTCTGGGGCGACGTCTACGGGCAGCTCCGCGACCCGTTCGGCGTGATCTGGGCGATGAACCAAGCCAAGCGCCCGGCCTGAGAGATCGGAGAGACACAGCATGAGCGACGCCGACGATCCCCGCGACCTCGTCCTCACCCGCCTGATCCCGGCACCCCGCCGGGCGCTCTGGCGCGCCTGGACCGAGCCGGAGCTGGTGAAGCGCTGGTTCGCCCCGAAACCCTACACGACGCCGGTCGTCGAACTCGACCTGCGGCCGGGTGGGTCGAATCTCATCGTGATGCGCAGTCCCGACGGGCAGGATCTGCCCAACCGGGGCGTCTATCTGGAGGTTGTGCCGGATACCTGCCTCGTCGTCACCGATGCCTACCGCTCGGCCTGGGTGCCGTCCGAAAAACCGTTCCTGACAGTGATCCTCACCTTCGCCGACGAGGCCGGCGGCACCCGCTACACGGCGCGCGCCCGCCACTGGACGCTGGAGGACCGCCAAGCGCACGAGGCGATGGGGTTCGAACAGGGCTGGGGCATCTGCGCCGACCAGTTGACCGAGCTGGCCCGCGGCCTCTGAGGACGCGGGGGCGACGATCTCCAGCCTCCCAAACCCAGGGTTGAAGGGAGCTCGACGGAGAACACGCGCCGCGAACCGAAATCGGCGCGGAATATGACATCGGGGCGCGCGTTTGAGCCTGTGCACGACCTCCGTGCGACAGCGGGAAGCGACCGATGCGTTTTGTCCTCATGCTAGCAGCCGGCGTGGTGTTCGGCGGTGTCCTGGCCGGCAGTCCGGTCGGAGCCGTGGATTGGCACCCGAACACCCGCCACCACGATCATCATTTCCACGCACATCACCCGGAGCGTCACCGCCACTACCGCGGGCACGGGCACTCGCACGTGCATGACCATGGGCATGTGCGGGACCGTGGGCATGTGCGGGGCGAGCACAAGAAGCGCAGCCGCGCGCGACGGACCCATCAGCGTTGACGCACCGCCGCCGCCCGGCACGGCCGGGCGGCGGCTTACGATCGATCGATGGCTCGGCTCAGGCCGCTTCGCCCAGGCACCACGCCAGGATGCCCTTCTGCGCGTGCAGGCGGTTCTCGGCCTCGTCGAACACCACCGATTGCGGACCGTCGATCACCTCGGCGGTGACCTCCTCGCCGCGATGCGCGGGGAGGCAGTGCATGAACAGCGCGTCCTTGGACGCGGCCTTCATCAGCGCCGCATCCACCCGGTAGGGCGAGAGCAGGTTGTGGCGGAAATGCTCGTCGTCGTCGCCCATGGAAACCCAGCAATCGGTCACCACGAGATCGGCCCCCTCGACCGCCGCGTAGGCGTCGGTGGTGGCGTTGACCCGCGCGCCCTCGCGCTTGGCCCAATCGACGAGGGCCGGCGGCATCGCCAGTTCCCGCGGCGCGGCGACGTTGAGGGTGAAGTCGAAGCGGGCGGCGGCGTGGACCCAGCTCGCCAGCACGTTGTTGGCGTCGCCCGACCACGCGACCGTGCGACCCCGGATCGGCCCGCGATGCTCCTCGAAGGTCAGCAGGTCGGCCATGATCTGACAGGGATGCGAGGCCTTGGTCAGCGCGTTGATGACCGGCACCTCGGCATGCTCGGCCAGCTCCATCACCAGGCCGTGGTCGAGGGTCCGGATCACGATCGCATCGACGAAGCGCGACAGCACCCGGGCGGTGTCGGACACCGTCTCGCCGCGGCCGAGCTGCATCTCCTTGCCGGTCAGCATCAGGGTGTCGCCGCCGAGTTCGCGCATCGCCACGTCGAAGGAGACGCGGGTGCGGGTCGAGGGCCGGTCGAACACCATCGCCAGCATCTTGCCGGTAAGCGGTCGCTCCACCGCGCGCTGGCCCTTCACCCGCACGCGCTTCATCGCGGCGGAGGTGTCGAGGACACCGCGCAGGGTCTCGGCGGAGAGATCCTTCAGGTCGAGGAAGTGGCGGACATGCGGGCCGCTGCCGTTCAGGGTCGTGGTCATCTCAAAATCTACGCTCGCGGTGCCGCCCTCAGGCGGCCCCACGCATCTGCGCCTCCAAATCGGTCGCCGCGGCCTCCAGACGGGCCACGGCCTCGTCCACCTCCGTCTCGCCGACGATCAGCGGCGGCAGGAGGCGGACCACGTTGTCGCCGGCCGGGATCACCAGCAAATGCCGCGCGCGGGCGGCCGCCGTGAACGCGGTGTTCGGCAGGTTGAGCTTCAGGCCCCGCATCAGCCCCTGCCCGCGCAACTCGGCGAAGACGTGGGGGTGCCGGTCGATCAGGCCCGCGAGCTTCTGCGTCAGCAGCAGGTCCATGCGCTCGACATGAGCCAGGAAGCCGTCACCCAGCACCACGTCGAGCACGGCGTTGCCGACCGCCATGGCGAGCGGGTTGCCGCCGAAGGTGGTGCCGTGGGTGCCGGCCGTCATGCCGCGGGCGGCCTCGGCCGTGGCGAGGCAGACGCCGAGCGGGAAGCCGCCGCCGATGCCCTTGGCCGCGCTCATGATGTCCGGCGTGACGCCCGACCATTCATGCGCGAAGAACTTGCCGGTGCGGCCGACGCCGGTCTGCACCTCGTCCATGATCAGGAGCAGGCCGTGCGCCTCGCAGAGCGCGCGCAGGCGCCGCAGGATCTCGCCGGAGATCACCCGCAGGCCGCCCTCGCCCTGGATCGGCTCGATCATCAGGGCGGCGGTCTCCGGGCCGATCACGGCTTCCAGCGCAGCGAAATCGCCGACCGGCACCTGATCGAAGCCCTCGACCTTCGGACCGAAGCCCTCGATGTACTTCTGCTGGCCGCCCGCCGCGATGGTCGCGAGCGTGCGGCCGTGGAAGGCGCCCTCGAAGGTGATGATGCGGTAGCGCTCGGGATGGCCGCCCGCCGCATGATACTTGCGCGCCATCTTGATGGCGGCCTCGTTGGCCTCGGCACCGGAATTGGCGAAGAAGGCCACGTCGGCGAAGGTCGCGTCCACGAGCCGCTGGCCCAGCCGCTCCCCTTCCGGGATCTGGAACAGGTTCGAGGTGTGCCAGAGCTTTTGCGCCTGGGTGGTCAGCGCCTCGACCAGGTGCGGATGGGCGTGGCCGAGCGCGTTGACGGCAATGCCGGCACCGAAATCGAGGTAGCGGTCGCCGTCCTCGGCGACCAGCCATGCGCCCTCGCCTCGCTCGAAAGCGATCGGGGCGCGGGCATAGGTCGGCAGCAGGGCGGAGGTCACGCGGGTCCGTCTCCTCGGGCTCGATCCAGGGAACGCAATGGCTCCCGAAGTCGCCAAAAGAAAGTGCCGCCTCGGGGGACGGGCGGCACGGGCGCGATTACTAAGAAACGAGGCGCTTCTGTCAATCGCAGGACGGCGCCGGGGCGGCCCGCGCCGCCGCGATCCGCCCGAAATCGACGCGCCGCGGTGCCGTCCGGCACCCGCTTTTGAGGCTCAGGCCCGCTGCAGCCGGGTCGCTTCCGTCGGCGAGCGCCCGATCATCTTGCGGAAGGTCCGCCCCATCCGCCGCGCATCGGGAAAGCCCGCGCGCAGGGCCGCCTCGCTCAAGGAGACCGTGCCGGAGCGGATCAGCGACTGCGCCAGCGTCACGCGTTCGCGCAACACATATTGATAGGGCGTCACGCCGAAGGTGCCCTTGAAGGCACGTACGAAATAGCCCTCGCTGAGGCCCGCCACCGCCGCCATCTCCCCGAGCGACAGGGGCGCATCGATCCGCTCGGCGACGAGGTCGCGCACCCGCCGCGCCTGCCGGGCGGTGAGCGCCGCGCTCTTGCGGGAGGGCGGGCTCGACAGGGCGCCGGAGGCGCGCAGCACCGCGAGCGCCACGCTGTCGACCAGAAGCGCGTCCGCGGCGCTGTCGTGGCCGCTGGCCGCCTGCCCCAGGGCGGCCAGGAGGTGGGAGACGGTCATCCGCTCGGTGAGATCGCAGGTGATCGAATCGATCCGGAGATGCGAGAGCGGCGCCTCGATCATCCGCTCCACCGCGGCGGGCATGAAGGCGAGATAGCGCCCGCGGCATGGCCCGCTCCAGAGCGTGCGGCCGGCATAGCCGGGCCCGCGCAGGACGAAGGCCTCCCCGGTGCGCTCGTCGCAGGGCTCATTGCCGGTCGGGCCGTCGCTGAAGGTGAGCGTGGTCCGGCTCAGGCCGTACCAGCCGCCGTGCCACGTGCCGACGAGAAGGCCACCGACCCGGTGCGTGCTGAAACCCGCCGTCTCGTAGGCGAAATCGAGGAAGGCGATGCCGTCGAGGCCGCTGGCGGGGATCTGGCCGAAAATTCGGTCCGGCGGGGCGCTGAGATCGCCCTGCACCGAGGCGTTGACGAACGGAACGCTCATCGGCCGCGTCGTTCTCCCTCTCGCTGACGCGCCTCCGGGGCGCGCTTCGAATTCTTGTTGCCGTGTTCTTGTTGCCTGGGCGGTCTTCGCCGCCCTTTGGCCGCCAATTGACGGCCTTGCGCCGGAGCCGAGGCGACGGCGCCGTCACGGCGACGCTTCGATCCGAACGGATGAGAACGACCCGCCTACGCGGTCGTTCCCTCTGCTGTTCCCTCGGCCCGCGGGGTCGATCGTGCCGGCGGCGGAAGCGCCCGTCGAGGGCGCATCCGGTCGTCGCGTCCCGCACGAGGCCCACGGAAGCGGTGGGGGCGGCCGCTTCCGTGGGAGGACGTGTCAGGAAATCGGATTACTTCCCGAGCAGGCCGCCGAGCAGACCGCCCACCGCGCCGAGCACGGTGTCGAGCGTGCCGCCGACGAGGCCGCCCACTTGATCGACGACACCGGACACGGCCCCGAGTTCGCTGCTGAGATCGAGATCGAGGCCGAGAGACAGACCGCCGCCGACCTGATCCAGCTCCGCAGCGTTCAGCTCGCGGACCGTATCAATGTTCTGCTGCATGGTTTTCTCCTTTGTCCGAATGGTACTGGAAGAACGTTCTGTATTTCTGTCTTCCTGTGGAATAAGAGCGCCGGTGTGCGTCGCTCTGCTGGATAAGGTACGGATATTATTCCGGCAGGCAACCCGGGCTGCGTTATACGGTCCGGGGTGATCGGCTCAGGACCTCTCGGATGGACAGATCTTGCTCTCTCACAGCACGACCAACGGTCGTATCCGGACTCCGCGCGCCGCCCCCGGCCCTACGCGTGCGCCGCTCCCCTTCCCTTCGGCCGACCCACGCGATCGACCCTCGCGGGACGGGTGTGGCGGGACGGGCCGCCGCCCGCGCGGGGGACAAAAATTGACGTGCCGGCCGGGGAGCCGGCCGTCCGCGCCGCCGGACCGGCTAAGAATTTGATGCTGTTGCGGATTACGCCCTGCATGCGTCAGAACAACGCACCTGATCGTTCGATCGCTACCCCGGAGGAGGCTTCCCGGTGAACGCGCCCCTGTTCCGTCGCGAGGTCGTGGAGGCACGGCGAAGCGCCTGGCTCGGCGAGGCCCAGGTGATCCAGCCCCTGGCGATCCGCGTCGTGGTCGGTCTGTGCCTCGCCTTCGCCGTCCTCGTCGGCGTCTACGCCTGGCTCGGCAGCTACACCCGCCGAGTCCATGCCGACGGCCTGCTCGCGCCCGATATCGGCCTCATCACCGTGGCGAGCCCGTTGGCGGGGCGGGTCAGCGCGTCGGGCGCCAAGGAGGGGGACCGGGTCGAGCGCGGCCAGCTCCTCTTTACCATCGACCTCGACGCGGTCTCGGCGAGCGGCCCGACGCAGGAGCGGGTGATCGCCCAGCTCGGCCGTCAGCGGGAGAGCGTGGAGCGCCAGCGCGCCGCCCGCGCGGCCATGGCCACCGCGGAGAAGGAGGGCTTGAGGGAGCAGGTCGCCAACCTGGAGGCGCAGCGCGCCAGGATCGAGGAGCAGCTCGCGCTCCAGGAAAAGCTGGTGCCGCCGCTCAAATCCCGCGCCGACGAACTCGCCGACCTCGTGACCCGCGGTTTTGCCCGCGCGGCCGACTTCCAGAGCCAGAACTACCTCTATCTCCAGGCCAGTTCGCAACTCGCGCAGTTCCGCCAGGGTGGGCTTCAGGTCGAGGGCAAGCTCGGGGATCTGCGCGCCAAACTCGCCACCTTCGACGAGACCCTGGCCCGGGATCTCGCCGAACTCGACCGCACCGCCGCGCAGCTCGAACAGCAGCGGGCCGAGAGCGAGGCGCGCCGCGCCATCGAGGTGCGCGCGCCGGAGCGCGGCATCCTTACCTCGATCCGGGCGCAGGCCGGGCAGACCGTGGCGGCGGGGGCGAACCTGCTCACCCTGCTGCCGAGCGAGGGTCGGCTGCAGGCCAACCTGTTCGTCGATTCCTCGGCGATCGGCTTCATCGAGCCCGGCGCCAGCGTGATGCTGCGCTACGCCGCCTTCCCGTTCCAGCGCTTCGGCCTGCACCGGGGCACGGTGACGGAGGTGACCCGCGCGCCGCTCGAAGGCGACGCCCGGCCCGAGGCGGCGCGGGACACGGCCAAAAATGCGGGGAACGGGGGCGTCTACCGCATCATCGTGCGGCCGGATGCCGACAGCGTGACGGCCTATGGCGAGCAACGCCGGCTGGAGGCCGGAATGCGGGTCGAGGCCGATATCGCGCTCGAGAAGCGCCCGCTCTACCGCTGGCTCCTCGACCCCCTCTACCACGTCAAGCGCAGCGTCGATCTCGTCACCGAAGGAGGGACACGTTGAGCCTGCTGTCGGATCTTCAATTCGGTTTCCGGCGGCGCCTGCCGGTCGTGCTCCAGGCGGAGGCCGCCGAGTGCGGCATGGCCTGCCTCGCCATGGTGCTGGGCTACCACGGCCGCCGGGTCGATCTCGGAAGCTTGCGCGCCCGCCACGCCCTCTCGCTGAAGGGCATGACGCTGCGAAACCTCATGGATCTCTCCGGCACCCTGGGGCTCTCGACGCGGGCGCTGCGGGTGGAACTGCCCGATCTCGGCCGCCTGCGCCTGCCCTGCATCCTGCATTGGGGGCTCAACCACTTCGTCGTGCTAGCGCGGGTCGGGCGCCGGGAGATCGTGATCCACGATCCCGCCCGCGGGCGCCGCACCCTGAGCCTCGCGGAAGCCTCGCGCGAATTCACCGGCGTCGCCCTGGAGGTGGCGCCGAACCAGAGCTTCGTGCGTGAGCGGGCGGCGCGCGGCCTCGCGCTCTCCGACCTGTTCCGGGGCATGGCCGGCATCCGCGCGGCGATGATGCAGATCCTGGCCCTGTCGCTCGGGATCGAACTCGTCGCGATCCTGATGCCGATCGCCTCGCAGATCGTCATCGACGAGGTCATCGTGAACGGCGATCTCGATCTGCTGCTGGTCGTGGCGCTCGGACTCGCCCTGCTGCTCGTGCTGCAACTCGGCCTCGGCGTCGCCCGGAGCTGGGCGATCATGCTCACGGGCACGAAGCTGAACTACCAATGGTCCGGCTCGCTGTTCGACCACCTCTCGCGGCTGCCGCTCGACTATTTCCAGAAGCGGCATGTCGGCGACGTGATCTCGCGCTTCGGCACGCTCGCGACGATCCAGAAGGGCATCACCACCGATCTCGTCCAGGCGCTGCTCGACGGGCTGATGTCGGTCGGCATGCTGATCATGCTGTTCCTCTACGGCGGCTGGCTCGCCCTGGTGGCGGTCGCCGCCACCGCGCTCAACGCCGGCTTACGGATCGCCGCCTACAAGGCCTATCGCGAGGGCACCGAGGAGGCGATCGTCGCGGAGGCGCGCCAGCAGAGCCACTTCATCGAGACCGTGCGCGGCATGGCGAGCGTCAAGCTCCTGAACCTGCGCGAGCGCCGCCGCGGCACGTGGATGAACCAGTTCGTCCAGGCGCTGAACGCCCGGCTGCGGCTGCAGCGGCTCGACCTTGTGTTCGGGCGCGGCAACGAGTTCCTGTTCGGCGCCGACCGGCTGATCCTGCTGGTGCTCGGGGCGCGCGCCGTGATCGACCAGTCGATGACGCTCGGCATGCTGGTCGCCTTCCTCGCCTATCGCGACCAGTTCTCGACCCGCATCGGCAACCTGATCCAATCGGGCTTCCAGCTGCGGATGCTCAACGTGCAGACCGACCGCCTCTCGGACATCGTCATGACCGAGCCGGAGGAGGCCGCAGCCCCCATGCCCGCCGCGGCGGCGCCGATCGCGGCCCCCGCCCTCCTTCCCTCCGGCGAGCGTCCGCCGGTGCGCGGCGCGGGCTTGCGCGCCGTCGGCCTGTCCCTGCGCTACGGCGACGACGAGCCCTGGGTGTTCCGCAATCTCGGCCTGGCGGTGTCGCCGGGCGAAAGCCTGGCCATCACCGGCCCTTCGGGCTGCGGCAAGAGTTCGGTGATGAAGATCCTGATGGGTCTGCTGCCGCCCTCCGAAGGCGCCGTGCTGGTCGATGGCCGCGATATCCGCTCCGGAGGGTTGGCGGCCTACCGCGCCCGCATCGCCGGGGTGATGCAGGATGACGGGTTGTTCGCCGGCTCGATCGCCGAGAACATCGCCTGTTTCGACGAGCGGCCCGATCCCGGCTGGATCCGCGAATGCGCCGCCCGCGCGGCGATCCTCGACGACATCGCCCGCACGCCGATGGGCTTCGAGACCCTGGTCGGCGACATGGGCTCGACCCTCTCGGGCGGCCAGCGCCAGCGGGTGATCCTCGCCCGCGCCCTCTACCGGCGCCCGGAGATTCTGTTTCTGGATGAGGCGACGAGCGCGCTCGACGAGCCGACCGAGGCGGTCATCGCCGCCGCGCTGCGCGACCTGAAGATGACGCGGGTCATCGTCGCCCACCGTCCGGCGACCGTGGCCCATGCCGACCTGCGCTACGATTTTTCCGCGGAGGCACCGCGGGTCGAGCCTCAGGCGACGGAGACCGCCGGTTGAGAGGGCTTTGCCAGGGTGATCGCTTAAAGGCGATCGCCCTGGTTTTTTGCTTGCCTCAGTCACCGGCGCCCGCCTCCGCGGGCTCAGGCTTTCGCTCCGCTCGACGCCTTTCAGGACTGAGGTCCTGAAAGGCCCGCTGCGCGCGGCGCTCTTCGCGCCGCGAAGCCGCTCAGGCGGCTTCGACCGATTGCCCTGATGGCTTCCGCCCTTCCCCCTTGCGAGTCGCCCCTCCCCCATGCTCAGACCCCCGCAGCATCATGCGGGAGACGGCGATGAACTCGGTCAAGGAACGTCTGGAAGCGCTCGGCCTGAAGCTGCCGAAGGCGGCGGCCCCGGTCGCGAACTACGTGCCCTATATCCGCACCGGCAACCTCGTCGTCATCTCCGGCCAGATCTGCTTCGGCCCGGACGGCACCCTCGACCCGGCGCACAAGGGCAAGCTCGGCGCCGAGGTCTCGGCCGAGCAGGGCATCGCGGCGGCCCGGCTCTGCGCGCTCAACGTGCTGGCCCAGGTCCAGGCGGCGGTGGGCGACCTCGACCACGGCGTCGTGCAATGCGTGCGGCTCGGCGGCTTCATCAACGCGGTGCCGAGCTTTGCTGGCCTCGCCCCGATCATGAACGGCGCCTCCGACCTGATGGTCGCGATCCTCGGCGATCGTGGTCGCCATGCCCGCTCGACCGTGGGGGTCGCCGAACTGCCCCTCGACGCGGCGGTCGAGGTCGAGGCGATGTTCGAGGTCGCGTGAGCGCGACCCTGGACCGGGCGCCGGACTGGCTCATTGCCTGTCCGATCGCCCACCGCGGCCTGCACGACCGCGCCGCCGGCATCCCGGAGAACACGCTGGCCGCGGCCGAGGCGGCGGTGGCGGGCGGCTACGCCATCGAGTGCGACGTGCAGCTCAGCGCCGACGGCGAGGCGATGGTGTTCCACGACGAGGCGCTCGGGCGTCTCACCGAGGCATCCGAGCCGGTGGAATCGCGAACGGCGGCCGAACTCGGCACGCTGACCGTGGCCGGTTCGGGGGAGCGCATCCCGACGCTGCCGGACTTCCTGGCGCGGGTCGCGGGCCGCGTCCCCGTTATCGTCGAGATCAAGTCGCGCTTCGACGGCGACCGGCGGCTCACCCGCCGCGCCGCCGAGATCGTCGCCGGGCTCGACGCCCCGGTGGCGCTGAAGTCGTTCGATCCGGGCATCGTCGCGACGCTGGCCGAGATCGTGCCGGGCCTGCCCCGCGGCATCGTCGCCGAGGCGAGCCAGGACGATCCGCACTACGCCCTGCTGGCGCCGTCAGCGCGGGCCGAATTGTCGGGCCTGCTCCACCTCCATGTGAGCCGCCCGCACTTCCTGTCCTGGCGTGTCGGCGACCTGCCGGGTCCGGTCCCCTATCTCTGCCGCCGGCTCGGGAACATGCCGGTGATGACCTGGACCGTGCGCACCGAGGCACAGCGGGCGCTGGCCCGCGAGCACGCGGACCAGATGATCTTCGAGGGTTTTCGCCCGTAACGGGTTCCCGAAGGGCATGCCCTTCGGCGGGTCCAGGGCAGAGCCCTGGAAAAGCGGTTCCCGCCTCAGGCCGCGCGAACCGTATCGAGGAACCGGGACACCTCCGCACCGAGATGCTCGGACTGGCGCGACAGCTCGGTCGCGGAGGCCAGCACCTGGGCGGCGGCCGCCCCGGTCTCTTCGGCGGCACCCGCCACGCTCGCGATGGTGCGGGTGACGGATTCCGTACCGCCCGCGGCCTGGGCGACGTTGCGCACGATCTCCTGGGTCGCCGCGCCCTGCTCCTCGACCGCGGCGGCGATGCCGGTGGCGACGCCGCTGATCTCGCGGATGCGCCCGCTGATGCTGTCGATGGCCGCGACCGCCTGACCCGTCGCGCCCTGGATGCGCCCGATCTGCCCGGTGATCTCGTCCGTGGCCCGCGCCGTCTGGTTGGCGAGTTCCTTGACCTCCGCCGCGACCACGGCGAAGCCGCGGCCGGCCTCGCCGGCCCGCGCCGCCTCGATCGTGGCGTTGAGCGCGAGCAGGTTGGTCTGGCCGGCGATGGTCGAGATCATCGCCACCACGTCGCCGATCCGCGCGGCGGCCTCGGAGAGGTCGCGCACGAGGATCGCCGTCTGCCCGGCCTCGGCCACCGCGGCCTGCGCCAGGGAGGCCGAGCCGTCGACCTGCCGGCCAATCTCCTGCACCGAGGCGCCGAGTTCCTCGGCCGCGGCGGCGACGGTGCCGACATTGGAGGCGGCCTCCTCGGCGGAGGCGGCCACCGTGCCGGATTGCCCGGCGGTCTGGCTGGCATTGGCGGTCAATTGCTGGGCGGTGGCCTGAAGCTCGGTCGCGGCGGCGGTCACGCCCGCAATGATGCCGCCCACAGCGCGCTGGAAGTCGTCGGCCAGGGCGCGCGCGGCGGCCCGCCGCTGCGCCTCGGCGCCGGCGCGGGCGGCCTGCGTCTCCTCCTCCAGGGCGCGGGTGCGGAGCAGGTTGTCCTTGAACACCTGCACCGCTGCGGCCATGGCGCCGATCTCGTCGCCGCGCCCCCGTCCCGGTACGGCAACCGCCGCGTCGCCCGCCGCGAGCGCGCCCATCGCCCCGGTCATCCGCGTGATCGGCCGCGAGATCCCGAACCAGCCGAACAGGGCGGCGGCGAGCGCCGAGAGCAGGGTCACGGCCATGGCGATCCAGGCGGAGGCGGTGGCGGAGGCCGCGCTGCCGACGGCGCCCTCGACGCTCTGCTTGGCGCCCCGCTTGTTGAGGGCGAGATTTTCCTGAAGCGCCTTGGTCGCGGATTGCGCGAGGCCCAGAGCCTCGGGCCCGGTGAGCAGGGCCAGCGCCTCGGCCCGCCGCCCCTCTCGCATCAGGGCGACGATCGCCTCGACCCGACCCGAATAGGTCGTCCAGGTCGAGGCGAAGCGCTCGTACAGCGCCCGCTCCTCGGGCGAGGCGATCAGCGGCTCGTAGGCGCGCCGCAGGGCTTCGAGGGCCGCCTGGCTCGCCCGCACGCTCTTCTCGTTCTCGGCGAGCAGCTGGTCCGTCGGCGAGGCGGCGACGTAGCGGTAGGTCTTCACCCGCTCGTCCCGCGTCGCGGTGCTGATGTCGCCGAGCAATCCCACCGAGGGCAGCCAATTGTCGGCGATGTCGCGGACTTCGTGATCGATGTTCGAGAGCTTGATGACGCTCATCCCGCCTTGGGCCGCAGCAACCACGGCCAGAAGGCTGAACGAGCCCGCCAGGGCAGCCTTGAGGGAAACGCGCATTATGGATCCGGGGGTGTGGTTGGCCTCTTGAGATGCCCCACCCTGCAACGCAATACTTAAGGTTCTCTCGATTTCTGCAAGAAAGTGCATGCGGCGGCCGGCGCCACCGGCTCGGATAGGCTGGCCGCCGTATCACGACGGCCTGTGGCAGGCTCCGATGGATGGCTTTCGGCGCCGGCTCCGCTCGGCCGGCGGCCCGGCCCCTCTACCGGCTGCCCTCCGGCCGCTCCGACGAGCTCTCCTTCTCCGTCGTCGCCTCGGGCTGTCTCACGAATTCGGCGAGGTAGCCCTTCCACAGACCCGCGAAGCGCAGGGATTGATGGCCGTGCGTCTCGGGCGAGGTCGGAACCAGCACGAAGCGGCCGTCCTTCACCCGCGCCAGCGCTGCGTTCATCACGTCGAGCTGGGGCGGGTTCAGCTCGTCGTCGGCGAAGTTCACCGCGAGCACCTTCGCGGTGATCTTTTCGAGGTCCGGCGAGGGGTCGTAATCGTAGGAGGAATCGAACCAGTACAGCCAGTCGTTGGCGTCGGCCTTGTTCTCGTAGCCGGCGATCATCTTGTCGTAGGCGGTGTCGGCCGCCGCGCGGGTCGGGGCCTGCTTCTGAAGGCCGAGCACGCTCTCGGTCATGATGTTGAAGATCGGCAGGATGCGGCCGAAGCTGCGCGGCTGCGCGGTGTACTCGCCGCCCTTCCAGTCGGGATCGGTGCGGATGCCCTCGATCAGGAGGCGCCGCCACAGGGCGTTGCGCCCGCTCACCGGGATCGGCTGGCTCGCCACCGCCATCAGCAGGTCCATCTCGCCGGGATAGCGCTCGCCCCACATCCAGGCCTGCATCCCGCCCATGGAGGTGCCGAGCACGAGGCGCAGATGCTTGACGCCGAGCGCCTCGGTGACGACCCGGTGCTGGCCCTCCACGACGTCGCCATAGCCGTAGCGGGGGAAATGCGCCTTGAGGCCGTCGGAGGGTTTCGAGGAGCCGCCGCGACCGAGCCCGTCGGGCAGGATCACGTACCAGCGCCGCGCGTCGAGCGGCGCGCCTTCGCCGAACAGCTCCGGCCCGAGCGTCGGAATCAGGAAGCTCTTGCCCGTGCCGGTGGTGCCGTGCAGGACGAGCACCGCGTTGTCGATCTCGCCGTCCGCGCCGCGATGCGGCGTGCCGAGGGTGGTGTAGTGCAGCTTGACCCGATCCAGGCTCTCGCCGCTCGCGAATTTGAAGTTCTCGACGACGTGGTCGCCCTCCTGCTGGCCGGGATAGGCGGCGGCCGGCGCGGCCATGGCCGCGATCGGAGCAAGGCCGGCGGCGAGCGGGGTCAGCGCCAAGGCCGATACCAGTAGAGCGGTCCGAAGCGAGCGTATCCGAGCACCCATCAAGCGTTCTCCTCGACCCATCCGAACGAGCGTTCTACGGCCCGGCTCCAGCCGGCGAACAGTGCCCGACGTTCTTCTGCCTGGATATGCGGATGCCAGCGCTTGTCCACGGCCCAGTTGTCGCGAAGATCTTCGAGTGTCTTCCAAAACCCTGTGGCGAGGCCGGCGGCATAGGCCGCGCCCAGGGCCGTCGTCTCCGAAACCTTCGGGCGCAGGGTCGGCCGGTCGAGGATGTCGGCCTGGAACTGCATCAGCAGGTCGTTGACGGTCATGCCGCCGTCGCAGCGTAGTTCGGCGATCGGACAACCGGAATCGCGCTCCATCGCCTCCAGCACCTCGCGGGTCTGGTAGGCGGTGGCCTCCAGGCAGGCGCGGGCGATGTGGCCGCGATTGGCGTAGCGGGTCAGGCCGATGATGAGGCCGCGGGCGTCGTCGCGCCAATGCGGGGCGTAGAGGCCGGAGAAGGCCGGCACCACGTAGACGCCGCCATTGTCCTCGACGCTGCGGGCCAGCCCCTCGATCTCGCTCGACGCGCCGATCAGCCCGAGATTGTCGCGCAGCCACTGCACCAGGGCGCCGGTGATGGCGATGGAGCCCTCCAGCGCGTAGGCCGGCGGGCGCCTGTCGAGCCGGTAGGCCACGGTGGTGATGAGCCCGGCGCTCGATGCGACGGGCGCGGGGCCGGTGTTCATCAGCGCGAAGCAGCCGGTGCCGTAGGTGTTCTTGGCCTCGCCCGCCGAAAAGCAGGTCTGCCCGAACAGCGCCGCCTGCTGATCGCCCAGAATGCCGCCGAGCGGCACGCCGGGAAACGGGTCACGGGCCTCGCCGAGCACGGCGCTGGAGGAGACGATCGTCGGCAGCACCGCCCGCGGGATGCGGAACACGCCGAGCATCGCCTCGTCCCAATCGAGGGTCGCGAGCGACATGAGCTGCGTGCGGCTGGCATTGGTCACGTCGGTGACGTGGAGCCCGCCATCCGGGCCGCCGGTGAGATTCCAGACGAGCCAGGAATCGATCGTCCCGAACAGGGCGGTGCCGTCCTCGGCCTTCGCCCGCGCGCCCTCCACGTGGTCGAGCAGCCAAGCGAGCTTGGAGGCGGAGAAGTAGCTCGCGAGCGGCAGGCCGGTGACGGCGCGGAAGCGGTCGCGCCCCCCGTCGCGGGCGAGCGCGGCGACGGACCGGTCGGTGCGGGTGTCCTGCCAGACGATGGCATCGTGCAGAGGCTCGCCGGTCCGCCGGTCCCAGAGCACGGCGGTCTCGCGCTGGTTGGTGATGCCGATGGCGGCCAAATCCCCCGGCGCCAGCCCGGCGCGGGCCAGCCCCTCACGCATCACCGCATGGGTGTTGCGCCAGATCTCCCGCGGGTCGTGCTCGACCCAGCCGGGACGGGGAAAGATCTGCTCGTGCTCGCGCTGGGCCTGCGCCAGGATCGTGCCCCGGCGGTCGAACACGATGAAGCGCGTGCTCGTGGTGCCCTGGTCGATCGCCCCGACCGCATCCGGCATGGCGTCCCTCCCGGCGTGTCTCGCCTCCGGGGTTCTTTCGCCCGGCTCGCGCCCGATCCTACACGAGGCTGGGCGCGCCGAAACCGGTCAGCCCGCTCGGTCCCCTTGCGCCCGTTCCAACTGAGCCGGCGTGTTCTGCGCCCCCATCTGCCGGGCCATGTCGGCGGCGCTCATCCCCGAAGCGTCGCGCCTGGACGGGTCTGCGCCTTGGGCGAGCAGCAGATCGACGATCTCGGTGCGGTCGAACATCGCCGCCACCATCAGCGCGGTGCGGGTGCCGTCGCCGGCCCCGTCGACCTGCGCGCCGTGCTCCAGCAGCAGCCGGACGATGTCCGCATCGCCCTTGAACGCAGCGCCGGCGAGCGGGGTCTGGCCGCGATCGTTGGCGAGTTCGGGATCACCCCCGGCTTCCAGAATCACCCGGGCCGTCGCCGCCTGGCCGTTATAGGCGGCGAGCATCAGCAGGCTGTCGCCCTTGTCGTTGCGCAGGTTCGCCGGCAGCCCCTGGCCGAACAGCTCGGCCAGTTCCTCCGCATGGCCCATCCGGGCGTACTGGAAGAGGCGCGCCGCGAAGGCGAGGGTCTCGTCGTCGAGGGCGGGGGGCGCAGCGTTCGGATCGGCCTGCATCGGAATCTTTTTTGGAAGCTTCGGGACGGGATTGGTCCCGTGCATGTGGCGTTTGCGGGGCTTCGTCCAGTCAGGCGGCCTCGCGACCAGCCGGATGGGATCGGGCCGCGGCGCGCACGGCCATCGCCTCCTCCCGCTCTTGCCCCCTGCCCCAGAACGCCGCGACCGTCGGGCCCGTCCGTGTCAGCGGATCGCGCAGCCAAGCCAGGATCTCGTGGGGCCAGACCCGCCGGCCCATCCGCGTGTACCAGCGCATGGCGTGGCGCAGGCGGGGATCGCGGTTCAGGTAGATGCGCGCCAGCGCCTTCGGGCGGGCCTGAAGGATCACCTCGATCAGCTTGAACCAGAGCAGCACCCGCCAGGGCGGCATGTGACGGGTGGCGAGCACCTGATGCTTGTAGTCCCACCGCCGCCGGTCGAGCTGGATCACGCGGCGCTCCTCGGCAAGCCGGAAATAGGGCGTCCAGCGATGCGGCGTGACGTAGAGCATCTGGATCTGGTCGGGGTCGTAGGCGAGGAGCTGCCGCAGGCCGCGCCAGTAGTCGCGGTCGCGCTCCTCCTCGAAGCCCACCACCCAGGTCGCCATGGAGAGGATGCCGTTCGCCCGCAGGAGGCGGATCGCCTCGCGGTCGGTCGTCGTGGTGGCGCCCTTCCGGATCAGGTCGAGGGTGGCCGTATCGGTGCTCTCGAGACCGAGCAGGAAGCGCTCCCACCCGGCCCGCTTGTAGAGCGGCAGGATGTCGGCATCGCGCACGATGTCGTCCGCCCGCGTCGAGCCGACCAGGATGAGATCGACGTTCTCCGCAATCAGCGCTTCCAGGAAGGTGCGCCAGACCTTTTTCGAGACGGTCGGATTCTCGTCGGCGAAGTTGATCACCCGCACGCCGTGCTCGCGGTGAAGCCGGGCGAGTTCGGCGGCGAAGCGGACGGGATCGCGGTGGCGCCAGCGGGTCCAGAAGCCGCGCTGGCCGCAATAGGTGCAGGGATGCGGGCAGCCGCGGGAGAACTGGACGACGACCGCACGCAGGCCGCCCCAGTAGCTGTAACGGGCATGGTCGATCAGCTCCCAGCCGATCCGGTAGGCGTCGAGATCGCGGATCAGCCGGGCCGGCGCCGTCTCGCGGATCGCGGATCGCGTCGCCATCGCGGTAGGCGAGGCCGGGCACGGTGCCGAGGGGCCGTCCCGCCGCGAGCGCCGCCATGAGCCGCCGGGCAGTCTCCTCGCCCTCCCCGCGCACGATCGCGGCGACGTGGGGCTCGGCCTCGAGAATCTCGCGCCCGTGATAGGTTGGGAAGACGCCACCGTAGACGATCGTCACGCCCGGCATCGCCGCGGCCACCCGCGACGACACCTCCGCGATGACCGGGTGCCCCGAGGTCGAGCCGGAATGACCGAACAGGACCGCCTCGGGTGCCTGCGCCACGATCTCCCGGACGAGGTCCGGCAGCGGCACGGGTCCGAACTCGGCGTCGATGAGCGAGACGGCATGCCCGTCATCGATCAACGGGCCGCCGATGGCGAGAAGACCCAGCGGAGGCAGATGGTCGTCGGGGATCCGGCTGCCGATCGCCGGATGGGGCACGTTGACGAGCAAGATCTTCATCGTGTGCACCGGACATGAGCGAGGGTTCGCAGAACCGGACGAATCCTGCGTCGAGACCACCCGGGCAGCCGGGCCGTGGCTGGGGCGTGTCAGGCGGCCTGCGGCACCGCGGGCGGGTTCAGTCCGCCGAACCGCCGGTCGCGGGCGGTGAAGTCGGCGACGGCCGCAGCGAGGTCGGTGGCGCCGAAATCGGGCCACATCCGGTCGGTGAAGTGCAGCTCCGCGTAGGCCGCCTCCCAGAGGAGGAAGTCGGAGAGCCGCTTCTCGCCCCCCGTCCGGATCAGGAGATCGACATCCCCGTCCGCCCCCAGGGCCTCGCTCAGGCCCTCGCGGCTGAGCCCCTCCGGCCCGAGCCGGGCGGCGGCGGCGAGGATCGCATCGCGCGAGGAGTAATCGACGGCGATGCGCAGGTGCAGCCGGTCGCCCGACGCGGTCGCGGCCTCGGCCCGCTCGATCGCCTCCGGGATGCCGGGCGGCAGGCGGTCGCGGCGGCCGATCACCGTGAGGCGGGTGCCGCTGCGGGCGAGCCGATCGGTCTCGCCGCGCAGATAGGCCCGCAACAGACGCATCAGCCCGCCGACCTCCTCGGCCGGGCGGCGCCAGTTGTCGCTGGAGAAGGCGTAGAGCGTCAGCGTGCCGATGCCGAGAGCGGGGGCGGCCTCCGCCACCCGCTGGATCGTCTTGACGCCCGCCCGGTGGCCCGCACCCCGCGGCAGGCCGCGGGCGCTCGCCCACCGACCGTTGCCGTCCATGATGATCGCCGCGTGGAGGCCTGATCTGCGATCGAGAGGGCTTTGCATCGTAAAGTCTCCGGGCGAGGTGCGGGACAGGCGGGGGATGCGGCGTTCGGTGGGATGTCGGAGTGCGGTCGTCAGACCGGTTTGGCGAGGCCGGAACGGTCGTGGCCGGCGGGCCGGTCGTCGGCGGCCTGGGACCGGCCGGCAGCGTTCTGCGGCCTGCCGGCGGCATTCTGTGGCCTGCCAGCGGCTTGCGCGGCGTCGCGCACCACCTGCTCCAGCACCCCGAGATAATCGAGGAAGCGGGTGCGCCCGGAGGGCGTCAGGCGGCAGAGGGTCTGCGGCCGGTTCTGGTCGTAGCCCTTCTCCAGGCTGACGAGGTCGGCCTCCTGCAGCACGGCGAGGTGGCGGCTGAGATTGCCGTCGGTGAGCCCGCACAGGCGCTTGAGGTCGGGGAAGGCGAGGCCGCGGGGATGCGAGACCAGGGAGGTCAGCACCGAGAGCCGCGCCCGCTCGTGGATGATCCGGTCGAGCCCCTCGTAGGAGAAGCGGGCGTCGCTGCGATCAGAGGTCGGCATCGGCGTCTCCGTCGGCAGATCCGTCAGTCGATCCGTCAGTCGATCCGTCACCTGGGCCCGAATGGCGGTGGATGATGATGGCGACGAGCCCCTGCCCCACCGCGAAGGGCACGCCCATCAGCCAGGGCGAGAGGTGGCGCGTCTCGCTGGCGAGCGCCAGCACCGTGAGTCCGGCCAGCAGGTACCACGCTCCCGCCAGCGGCACGGAGCGGGGCAGGATGCGGGCGGAGGCGAACAGGCCGAGCCCGACCAGAACCTGCCACAGGCCCGGCAGCATCCAGAGCTGGTCCGGCGCGAAACGGGCGAAGACGAGCCCCAGACAGAGGCCCGCCCCGCCCGCGGGCAAAAAGCCTTCGATGGCGTTGAATACCATCGCGTCGGCCAGCCCCGAATGGACCCGGCGCGAGCGGCGCACCGCCTCGAACCCGATCAGGAGGCAGGCGGTGACGGCGGCGGCGACCCACAGGCCGAAGAAGACGACCGGCCGCGCGGTCGGGTCGTCGAGCAGCAGGGCCTGGGCCCCCGCGACGACGAGGGCCAGAGCGCCGGTGGCCGCGAGCGTGGCAGAGCCGAGCCCGCGGAACGCCGTGTCCCGCGCGATCTGCATCCGGATCGCGACGATGTCGGCCAGGGCCCTGTCGAGGTCGCCGTGGGTCTCACGCATGGGGTTCAGCTTCCCGCGTCGAAGCGTGCTTTGCATTGCAAAGTACACGCGGGTGCAGAGCCGTCAAGCGGAGAAGCGTCAGGCTTCCGCCCGCAGGCCCGCGAGGTCGAGCCGGCGGGTGACCATGGTGAGATCGCCCTTCCCGTCCCGCGGCCACTCGGCCTCCGGGCGGTCGCGGTACAGTTCGACCCCGTTCCCGTCGGGATCGCGCAGGTAGAGCGCCTCCGACACGCCGTGGTCGCTGGCCCCGTCGAGGGAGAGGCCGGCCGCCTCGACCCGGCGCAGGGCGTCGGCCAGGGCCGCCCGGCTCGGGTAGAGGATCGCGAGGTGGTAGAGCCCGGTCGTGCCGGGCGGCGGCGGAGGGCCGCCCGCGCTCTCCCAAGTGTTGAGGCCGATATGGTGGTGATAGCCGCCGGCCGAGACGAAGGCGGCTTGGGCACCGAAGCGCTGCATGAGGGCGAAGCCGAGCACGCCGCAATAGAAGCCCAGTGCCCGTTCGAGATCGGCCACCTTGAGGTGAACGTGGCCGATGCGGGTGCCGGGATGGATCGGTTCGCTCATGGTCCCTCTCCCGATGGGTTTCGTCTCACGCCCGCCGCAGGGCGTAGGCGCCGTCGCCGAGCCCGGCCTGGACCAGCAGCATCACCGCCCAGAAGCCCGCGAACTCCCAGCCGCCGCCCGGATTCTGCGCGAAGAAGCCGTTGGCGCCGTGCACGGTGACGATCGCGCCGATCAGGATCGGGACCAGGGCCAGGGCGACGAAGCGGGCGTAGAGGCCGAGGATCAGGGCGAGGCCGCCGACGGCTTCCGCGGCGATCACCCCATAGCCGAACGCGGGCGGAAGGCCGAGCGAGCCGAAGAAGGCGGCGGTGCCCGCGGGCGTGAACACGAACAGCTTCAGCCCGGCATGGGCCAGGAACAGGCCGCCGAGGGTGAGCCGCAGCAGCAGGGCGGCGTAGGGGGCAGTGCGGGTGTCGGTCATGATCGTCTCGAAGGTGTGCCGCGATCGCGGGCGTTTACGGTGACCGGACCATGCCTTTCTCAGGCGATTGCGATAATTCGCGTTCGCTGCCATTCACCTCACTCTGAGAGAGTGAGGCTGTCGTGCTCGACCGCGTGACGGGAATGCAGGTCTTTTGCCGCGTCGCCGCACTCGGCAGCTTCTCGGCCGCCGGGCGGGCGCTCGGCCTCTCGCAGACCGGGGTGACCAAGCATGTCGCGGCCCTGGAGGCGCGGCTCGGAACGCGGCTCCTGCACCGGACGACCCGCCGCCTGACGCTCACCGAAACCGGCCGGACCTATCTCGAGGCCTGCGAGCGTATTCTCGCCGAGATCAACGACGCGGAGGCGGCGGTCGGTGCCGAAGGGGTCGAGGCCCACGGCACCCTGCGGCTCAACGTGCCGCTCTCCTTCGGCGTGCGGGAGATCGCCCCGGCGCTCGCGGCGTTCTCCGCCGCGCATCCGGCGCTGACGATCGAACTCGGCCTCAACGACCGGCGGGTCGACCTGATCGAGGAGGGGTGGGATCTCGCCGTGCGGATCGGGACCCTCGCCGATTCGGGGCTGATCGCCCGGCGTCTCACATCCAGCCGCCTCGTGGCCTGCGGCGCGCCCGCCTATTTCGAGCGGCACGGCACGCCGCGCCGGCCCGAGGAGCTGAAGAACCACAATTGCCTGGGCTACACCCTGTCGGATTCCAGCGGCTGGCACTTCGGCGAGCAGGCCTACCCGGTCTCGGGCAACCTGCGGGCGCCGAACGGCGCCGCCCTGACGGCTGCGGCCGTGGCCGGCCTCGGGCTGATCTACCAGCCGACCTTTCTGGTGGCGCAGGCCCTGCGGGCGGGAACGCTCGTCCCCCTCGATTTCGGCACCCCCTCCCCGGTTCTGCCGATCCACGCCCTGATGCCGCCGGGCCGGCGCCCGGCCAAGACGCGCGCCTTCGTGGAGTTTCTGGTGCAGCGGTTCGCGGGCGAGCCCGCCTGGGAGCGGGATCTGCCGGAGGCGGTGCGGCGGTGAGGCCATCGGCCGGTGATCACGCCGCATCTGCCGCGATCCGCCGCGGCCGCTCCGCCTCGGTCAGGCCGAGATCGACCATTTTCATGGCGCCTGACCCGATGTGAGATTGTCCCGAAGCCGGTCTGGCCCAAAACGGCCGCAAGCCGGGACAATCTTGGGCCGTTCGGACTCTTCCGGAGACCGCCCGACGGGCCCATATTGCCGCCATGCCCGCACCCAAGACACCGCGCGTGAGTCCGGCCAAAGCGCCTGCCAAAGCAACGGCCAAAGCGCCCGCCAAGGCGACCTCGAAGACGACGGCGAAGGCCGACCGGCCCGAGCTGATGCCGCTCGACGAGCATCTCGCCGCGCTGCTCAACCCGGCCCTCAACCGCAACCGCCTGAAGGCGGTCGAGCCCGAGCCGGAGACGCCCCGGAAGGGACGCGGACAGAAGGGCGAGGCGAAGGCCTACAAGAAGATTGCGCAGGACGGCTTCGCCGAGGCGCCGCAGGCGGGCTTCGCCATCGGCGACGCGGCCGACGTCGATCCGCGGCTGGCCCAGGCGCTGGGCCTCGTCCCGCCCGACGACGGCCCGGCACCGGAAACCGCGCCCGATGCCGAGACGCCCTCGCTTGCGACGGAGGGCGTCTCGGCCACGGTCGAGGCGCTGGAGCGGCTGCTCGTCGAGGGCAACCCGCTGTTCAAGAACGGCGAGGCCTGGGTGCCGCACCGGCCCGAGCGCCCGGCCAAGTCGGAGGGCGGCGTGAAGTTCACGCTGAAATCCGAGTTCACGCCCGCCGGTGACCAGCCCACCGCCATCGCCGCCCTGGTCGAGGGCGTCCGGACCGCCGAGCGCGATCAGGTGCTGCTCGGCGTCACCGGCTCGGGAAAAACCTTCACGATGGCCAAGGTCATTGAGGAGACGCAACGCCCGGCCCTGATCCTGGCACCCAATAAGACGCTGGCGGCGCAGCTCTACGGCGAGTTCAAGAGCTTTTTCCCGGACAACGCGGTCGAGTACTTCGTCTCGTATTACGACTATTACCAGCCCGAGGCCTACGTGCCGCGGTCCGACACGTTCATCGAGAAGGAAAGCTCCATCAACGAGCAGATCGACCGGATGCGCCACTCGGCCACCCGCGCTCTGTTGGAGCGGGACGACGTCATCATTGTCGCCTCGGTCTCGTGCATCTACGGTATCGGCTCGGTCGAGACCTACACGGCGATGTCGTTCACCGTAAGCCTCGGCGAGCGGATCGAGCAGCGCCAGCTCATCGCCGACCTCGTGGCCCTTCAGTACAAGCGCATCCAGTCGGACTTTGCCCGCGGCACCTTCCGGGTGCGCGGCGACGTGATCGAGCTGTGGCCGGCCCACTTGGAGGATCGCGGCTGGCGCATCGGCCTGTTCGGCGACGAGATCGAATCCATCGTCGAGTTCGATCCGCTGACGGGCAAGAAGCTCAACGAGCTGAAGTTCGTCAAAATCTACGCGAACTCGCACTACGTCACGCCGCGCCCCACCCTCCAGCAGGCAATCAAGGGCATCAAGACCGAGCTCAAGCTCCGCGTCGAGGAGTTGACCCGGATGGGCCGCCTGATCGAGGCGCAGCGGCTGGAGCAGCGCTGCACCTTCGACATCGAGATGATCGAGGCGACCGGCGCCTGCAACGGCATCGAGAACTATTCGCGCTACCTCACCGGCCGCAAACCCGGTGAGCCGCCGCCGACCCTGTTCGAGTACCTGCCCGACAACGCCCTCGTCTTCACCGACGAGAGCCACGTCACGGTTCCGCAGATCGGCGGCATGTACAAGGGCGACTTCCGCCGCAAGGCGACGCTGGCCGAGTACGGCTTCCGCCTGCCCTCCTGCCTCGACAACCGCCCCCTGCGGTTCGAGGAATGGGACGCGATGCGCCCGCAATCAGTCCACGTCTCGGCGACCCCGGCCAAGTGGGAGATGGAGCGCACGGCCGGCGTCTTCGCCGAGCAGGTCATCCGCCCCACCGGCCTGGTCGATCCGGTGATCGAGATCCGCCCGGCTCGCTCCCAGGTCGACGACCTGCTGGGCGAAGTCCGCGAAGTCGCCCAGGCCGGCTACCGCACTCTGGTGACCACGCTGACCAAGCGCATGGCCGAGGATCTCACCGAGTATCTGCACGAGAACTCGGTGCGGGTGCGCTACATGCACTCCGACATCGACACCCTGGAGCGCATCGAGATTATTCGCGACCTGCGCCTCGGCGCCTTCGACGTGCTGATCGGCATCAACCTGCTGCGCGAAGGTCTCGACATCCCCGAATGCGCGCTCGTCGCCATCCTCGATGCCGACAAGGAAGGGTTTCTGCGCTCCGAGACCTCGCTGATCCAGACCATCGGCCGCGCGGCCCGCAACGCCGATGCCCGCTGCATCCTCTACGCGGACAACATCACCGGCTCGATGGAGCGGGCGATGGCCGAGACCGAGCGCCGCCGCCAGAAGCAGCTCGCCTACAACGAGGAACACGGCATCACGCCGCAATCGGTCAAGCGCGGCATCAGCGACATCCTCGAGAGCGTGTACGAGCGCGACCACGTTCGCGTCGATACGGGGCTGGCCAAGGACGCGATCACCGTCGGCCACAACCTCAAGGCGGTCATGGCCGACCTCGAGAAGCGGATGCGCGCAGCCGCCGCCGATCTCGACTTCGAGGAGGCGGCGCGGCTTCGCGACGAGCTCAAGCGCCTGCAGGCGACCGAACTCATGGTCTCCGACGATCCCATGGCCCGGCAGGGCGACATCGAGCGCGAGGCCGGCCGCTACGGTCAGAAGGGCAGCCGCATCTCGAAGCCCACCCTCGACAATATGGGCCCGGGCACCGACCGCGAACTCCCGGCCGACGCCGTGCCCTGGCAGGAACGGCCGAAGGCGCGCTCGACGCAAGGACTCGGCGGCCAGAAGCCCCGCTACAAGGGCGGCGGTGGACGCAAGCGGGGGTGAGGGCGCGCGACGGCGGAACCTCGGCCGTCGCCTGCGATTGGCTCTTCAGATCCTGCAACCGTCGGTCCGCTCCGCCGTGAGCCCGGCCGGCGGCGCCAAGCGTGATGGAGCCGACCGATGCGATCCCCCTCCCCCCTCAGCCGGGCCGCCCTGGGCGCCCTCCTCGGCAGCCTGCTCCTGTCCGCGCCGGCCCTGGCCCAGAGCGCGGCCAACCCCAACGACCAGCCCACCGCCGGCACCCTGCCCTCCGGCACCGATACGGTGCGCGGTAACGACCGCTCCGCCGAGCGGCCGAGCGGCGAGGTCTCGCCCCCGAGCGCGATCCGCTCCTCGACCGCGGTGGTGCCGGAAGGCAAGAGCGGAAAGACCGTGCGCACCAACCCGTCCGATCACCTCTCGAAGCCGTTCCGCTCGAACCACGAAAACTGATCCGCAACCCCACCCCCGCATTCGCCGTTGGACCGGCACGGCCGCCACACGGGGCGTGAAGGGCGGCGTGAACCGGCGGGAGGAAACGCATGGGGCTGCTCGATCAGGTCATCGGCGGAGTCGTCGGACAGGTTTTAGGGGGCGGACGCGGCGGAGCGCTGGCCTCGCCGGTGGTGAAAGCGCTCCTCATGCTGCTCGCCAAGGGCGGCGGCGGCCTCGGCGACATCCTCGGCCGCGGATCACCGGAATCCGGCGGCCGACCCTTCCCCGGCCCGGGCGAAGACGACGGCGATCTCGGCGGGTTCAACCAGGGCCGCCGCAGCGGGCCGCCGTCTCAGGCAAGTGAGGCCGGCAACGACCTCGGCGGCGATTTCGGCGACCTTGCCGGCATGCTCGACGGTCCCGGCGGGGGTGCCTCCGGCAGCCGTTCGCCCGGAGGCGGCCCCTATGCCGGGCTCGACCGTGAGCCGGATGACGGAAGCGGCGCCGCCTCCCACGGGCTCGACGGCTTGATCCAGAGCTTCGAGCGGAGCGGTCTCGGCGACGTGATTGGCTCGTGGATCGGCCACGGCCCCAACCGCGAGATCGCGCCGAACCGTCTCGCCGATGCCCTGGGCCCGGGCACCCTCGACAGTTTGAGCCGCGAGACCGGCCTGCCGCGCGAGGATCTGCTCGCGCAACTGGCGCAGGCCCTGCCCGGCGTGATCGACGCGCTGACACCCCAGGGCCGGGCGCCGAGCCGCGAGGAGCGCGGCGGCTGGTAGTCCGAGGAAGGCTTCCGTCATGGCCTACGAGTTGCACTACTGGCCGATGATCCCCGGCCGCGGCGAGTTCGTGCGGCTCGCCCTCGAACAGGCCGGGGCGGATTACGTCGATGTCGCCCGCCAGCCCGTGGAGGCGGGCGGCGGCATCGCGGCGATGATGGACCGGCTGGAGGACGAGCCGATCCGCCCGCCCTTCGCTCCGCCCTTCCTCAAGGACGGCGACCGCGTGATCGGCCAGACCGCGGCGATCCTGCTCTATCTCGGGCCGCGCCTCGGCCTGGTCGGAGCGGATGAGGCCGACCGAATCTGGACGCACCAGATCCAGCTCACGATCGCCGACATGGTGGCGGAGGCGCACGACACCCATCACCCGGTCGGCGTCGGCCTGTACTACGAGGACCAGCGGCCGGAGGCGCGCCGCCGCGCCGAGGATTTCTGCAAGAACCGCATCCCGAAATTCCTGGACTGGTTCGAGCGCGTGCTTACCCGCAACCCGGCGGGGCCGGAGCATCTGGTGGGCGGCGCGGTGAGCTACGCCGACACCTCGCTGTTCCAGCTCGTGGAAGGTCTTCGCTACGCCTTTCCGAAGGCCGCGGCCCGGGCGCTGGCGCAGACGCCGCATGTCGTCGCCCACGCGGAGCGGATCGGGCGGCTGCCGCGCATCGCCGCCTACCGGGCCAGCGAGCGCTGCCTCCCCTTCAACGAAGAGGGCATCTTCCGGCATTATCCGGAACTCGATGCCCGCTAACCTGCCGGTGCCGGTCACGGCGCCGGGGCGGAGCGACGAAGGCCGTTTTGTCCAAACCGTCGCGCTTGTGCCCGCTGGCGGCGTGCTACATGTGCTCTTGTGAACATGCCCGAAAGTCTTCCCTCTCCCGTGCCATCCGACGCCGAATCGGCGCGCTTTCGGATCCTGGAGCCGTTGCGGGCGGCGCAGGAACAGCTCGCCCGCGTGCAGGATGCCGCCGGGATCGGTGTCTTCACCCTCGACCTGCGCGAGGGCGTGCTGCATCCGAGCCCCGCCTTCTGCCGCCTGCACGGCTTGGAGGTGCGCGAGCGATACGCCCTCGCCGCGCTCGCCGAGCGCTTCCCGGCGGAGGATACAGCGATCCCCTCGGGTACGTCGTCCGAGGAGGCGGTCTACCGCGTCCGCGATTCCCGGACCGGGGCGTCGCGCTGGATTGCCCGCACCCTCGAGATCGAGCGCGATGCGGACGGCGCGGCCCTGCGGCTCGCAGGCGTGGTGCGGGACGTGACCGAGCAGCGGGCCCAGGGCACGGCGCTGGCCGAGAGCGAGCAGCACTACCGCACGCTGTTCGAGCAGATGGACGAGGGCTACTCCGTCATCGAGTTCATCGATGGCCCGCACGGCCCCTTGAGCGACTACGTTCACGTCACCGCCAACCGCGCCTACGCCCAGCATGCCGGCATCGAGAACGTGGCCGGCAAGCGCCT
Organism: Methylorubrum sp. GM97; assembly: GCF_024347855.1. NCBI lineage: Bacteria > Pseudomonadati > Pseudomonadota > Alphaproteobacteria > Hyphomicrobiales > Methylobacteriaceae > Methylorubrum > Methylorubrum sp. GM97. The sequence goes on along the minus strand of NZ_AP025942.1, from coordinate 4,374,437 downwards.
GCGCGAGATCGTCGGCGAGGAGGCCGAGGGCTGGCTCGCGCTCTACGGCGACGTCCTGCGCACCGGCCGGCCGATCCGCTTCCAGCGCGAGCTGGTCGCCACCGGGCGCTACCTCGAACTCGCCGCCTTCCGCATCGAGCCGCCGTCGCGGCGGCAGGTCGCGGTGCTGTTCCAGGACATCACGGCCCGGCGGCGCGTGGAGCACCTGCTCCATTCCAAGGCTGCCGACCTGGAGGCGGAGGTGGTGGCGCAACGGCGCGACCGCGACCGCGTCTGGACGCTCTCGCCGGTCCTCAAGGTCGTGGCCACCCCCGACGGGCGGATCGAGGCGGTGAACCCCTCGTGGGGCCGGACGCTGGGCTGGTCGCCGGCCGAGACGGTGGGCCGCTACGTGCCCGACTTCTTCGCGCCCGAGGAGCGCGCGGCCGCCGAAGCGGCGCTGGAACGGCTCGCGGCCGGCGCCTCGACCGATCTCGAACTGACCTGCCTGACCAAGGACGGCGGCACCTGCCGCGTGCTCTGGACCATCGTGCCGGCCGACGGCCTGCTCTACGGCTTCGGCCGCGACATCACCGAGCAGCGCCACGCCGAGGAGGCCCTGCGCCAGTCGCAGAAGCTGGAGGCGGTGGGCCAGCTCACCGGGGGCGTGGCCCACGACTTCAACAACCTGCTCACCATCATCCGCTCCTCGGTCGAGTTCCTGCGCCGGCCCGACCTCGCGCCCGAGCGCAAGCGCCGCTACCTCGACGCGGTCTCCGACACGGTGGACCGGGCGGCGAAGCTGACGGGTCAACTCCTCGCCTTCGCCCGGCGGCAGGCGCTCAAGCCCGAGACCTTCGATGTCGGCGAGCGGCTGCGCAGCATCTCGGAGATGCTCGACTCGGTGACCGGCGCGCGCATCCGCGTGGTGACCGACCTGCCCGGCGCCCCCTGCTTCGTGCGCGCCGATGCGAGCCAGTTCGAGACGGCCCTGGTCAACATGGCGGTCAACGCCCGCGACGCCATGGACGGCGAGGGCCGCCTGACCCTGCGCCTCGACGGCGCCGTCCCGATGCCGCCGATCCGCGGCCATGCCGGCGCGGCCGGGCCCTTCGTCGCGGTCTCGGTCGTCGATACCGGCACCGGGATCGCCAGCGCCGACCTCGGCCGCATCTTCGAGCCGTTCTTCACCACCAAGGAGGTCGGCCGAGGCACGGGGCTCGGCCTCTCCCAGGTGATCGGCTTTGCCAAGCAATCCGGCGGAGACGTGGACGTGTGGAGCCGCGCGGGCGAGGGCACCACCTTCACCCTCTACCTGCCCGAGGTCGCCGCCCCCTCGAAGCCCCCGCCCCCACCCGGCCGAGGCCGGATGCGGATGCCGAGGCGCATCTGCGGATCCTCGTGGTCGAGGACAACCTCGAAGTCGGCCGCTTCTGCACCCAGATCCTGGAAGAACTCGGCCACCAGCCGGTCTGGGCCGAGAACGCCGAGGCGGCTCTGGTCGAGCTGGAACGCACCGAGACGCCGTTCGAGGCGGTCTTTTCCGACGTCGTGATGCCCGGAATGGGCGGCATCGCCCTCGCCCGCATCCTGCGCGAGCGCTACCCCGATCTGCCGGTGGTCCTCACCTCCGGCTACAGCCACGTCCTGGCCCAGGACGACGCGCACGGGTTCGAGCTGCTGAGGAAGCCCTACTCGGCGCAGGAGCTGGGGCGGGTGCTGCGGGAGATGGCGGGGCGGCGGGGGAGGCGGGAGACGGCCTCGCGCTAACGGCCGAAGCCGGACGCGCGGCCATCCATCCCGCGAGTGCTTCCAACGAAGCGGACCACGTCCGGCCGCTGGCGCAGCCTCGCGCCTCGGCGCTCACTCGCTCGCCCGATCGAGGGTGCCGAGACCGTTCGCGTTCAACGCGTCGAGCGTCACCGCATCGGCCTTGCCGCCGCTTCCGATCGCGAAACGGATGGCCGACGGATTGTCCGGCGCCTCCGCATCGGGAAAGCAGAGGAAGAGATCGCGATCGAAGTGGCGCAGCGGATAGGTCCGCGCCCCGCCGGGCCCGACCGTGAGGGTCAGGCGACCGTCGATCTCCGCCACCTCGGCATTGCCGACATACGCGTTGGCGTAACGCCCCGTATAGGCCGCCAGGGGAAGCGACGCCGAGGCGTTCGCCGGAGGCCGGCCGTAGACGGCGCGGTTCGCCGCCGCGCCCGGCCCGAACAGGCTCGTGTAGGCTTCGCCCCAATCCTTCAGCCAATCCTTGCGGATCCGGCCGTCGAAGACGAGATCCGCGAAGCTGTCGGCCAATCCCTCCGGGACGCCGGACGGGAAGGCGTTCGTGAGCAGGACGATGCCGAGCTTCGCCTCCGGATGGATCGAGACGAGGGTCTGCGCGCCGACGCTGAAGGCGCCGGCATGGCCCCAGACGAGGCCGTGGCGACCGTACTCGATGTTCCAGCCCAGGCCGTAGAAGGAGGCGCCTCCCGTCACGGGATTGGTGCCGCGTGCGGTGAGCGGCACATGCGTCTGAGCGAGGGCCGCGCCGGCAACCCGTTGCGTGCCCTCGAACAGGCCGTTTCCGATTTCGAGCCGCACCCAGCGGGCGAGGTCGCGGACATTCGAGCTGACGCCGCCGGCCGGCGCCTGCGCGTCGGGATCGCGTTCGGTCCCGGCCGTCCAGACGCCGTCGCGCCTGACATGGAGTGCGGCCCGGTCGGCCCGCGTCAGGAAGTCGTCATGCCGCGTGCTCGTGGAGGTCATCCCCAGCGGGCCGAAGAGCTTTTCTTGGGCCACGACATCCCACCGCTTGCCGGTCGGCCTCGCGGCGGCCACGGCTCCCTCGGTGAACCCGAAATTGCTGTAGGCGTAGCCCGCACGGAAGCTGGAGGACGGCGGCACGAGGCGCAACCTGCGGAGGATGTCGTCGCGTCCGTATCCGATCCCTTCGAGGTCGTCCCCGGCGCTGCCCGGCAACCCGCTGCGGTGGTTGAGAAAATCGCGCACCGTGACCTGCGAGGCCGGATAGGGCTCGTGAAGCCGGAAGCCGGGGTCGAGATCGGCGACGCGCGAATCCCAGCCGACGACACCCTCGCCCACGAGGGCGGCCACCACGGTCGAGGTGACGGGCTTGGACAGGGAGGCGATCTGAAACACCGTCTCCGGCCCGACCAAGTCGGGCTTTCCGATCTCCCTGTGGCCGAAGCCTTTCAGGAAGAGGGTCTCGTCGCCGTAGACAATCGCGATCGCGAGACCCGGCACGTCGCCCGCATCGATGGCCTGCTGCGCCAGCGCTTCGAGCGCCGGCAAACGCGCCTCGACCTGCGCACGGGTGACGGCTTGGCCGAACGCGCTTCCGGAACAGCCCGAGATGACGCCGAGCGCGACACAGACCGGCGCGATGCGCCGATGGGATCGAAGCCGCTGCATCTGATCGTCGATCCCATCAAGGACGGCTCGGGCAAAGAGAATCGCGCCGAAGCCGCCCCCAAACTGATCGCCGCGACAATTGCTGACAAGCCGAAATCAGTCGCTCCGCTTGAAGGGGGATCGAACTGAACTTGGGCCGTCTCGGCTTCGGTGCCGGCCTGCACGGCGAGGCCGCGTCGAGACGGGGTCGCCTCGGAGAAAAGCAACAACGGCTTGCCGCATACCCCTGACGAGCGTCGGGAGGGGCACCGCAGTCGCCGGTCCCGAGGCCCGGCCTCGTCCGATCGGCTCCCCTCACGCCGCCATGCGCGGAAACACCAGCGTCTGATGCAGGGCCACGCCGGCCGTCACGCCGTCGGCCGAGGCCCAGGCCACGCTATGCGGAGACCGTGCCGCGTCCCCGGCCGCGTAGACACCGGCAACCGTCGTCTCCTTCATCGCGTCGGTGCGGATCACCGGCCCGAGCATGCCCTCATCCACGGCGCAGCCGAGTTGTTCGGCGAGCGGGCTGTTCAGGCGATAGCGGGGGCCGGCGAAGAGGGCCTCCAGCGGGAGCGTCCGACCGTCCGCCATAACGAGTGCCGAGAGGGCCCGCCCCTCGCCCGCAAGCGCCCGGATCGGGCCGGGTTCGATTCCGACGTTGCGGGCGGCGAGCCGGGCGCAGGCCTCCGCGTCGGGCGCCGGGTGTCCGTTCAGGAAGAGCGTGGTCGGGCCCCATTCCGCGACCAGTTCGGCCTGATGGACCGATAGGGCGCCGGCCGACAGCACGCCGAGGACGCGCCCGGAAAACTCGAAGCCGTGGCAGTAGGGGCAGTGCAGCACGCTCGCGCCCCACCGCTCCGCAAGCCCGGGAAGATCGGGCAGGATATCGCTGATGCCGAAGGCGAGGACGAGCTTAGACGCCGCGAGGCGTTGCCCCCCGGCCAGCGAGACGGCGAAGCCGTCGCCTGCGGCTCGCGCCGACACCGCCTCCCCCGTGACGAAGGTGGCGTTCGGGTAGCCCGCGAGCTGCGCGCGGGCCGTCGCGATCATCGCCAGGGGATTCTCGCCGTCCTGCGCGAAGAAGCCGTGCGAGGCGGCGGCAAACCGGTTGCGGGGCGCGCCGGCATCGATGACGCAGACCTTCCGGCGCCCTCGGGCGATGTAGAGCGCCGCGGAGAGGCCGGCGAAGCTACCGCCGACGATGATCGCATCATACCGCATGGGCCGTCTCCAGGTTGAAGTCGCCGCCGCGCGCCGCGAGGCGGGCATGGAAGTCGGCGCTGAGCGCGGCGAGGGTGATCCGGCCGAGCTGCGCCATCAGAAGCGCCTCCGCCTCGCGAAAACTCTCGTCCATCGCGGCATTGACCGCCTGTTCGACGAGGCAGCCGGGCGCCTCGCTGCGGTTGCCCATGGCGAAGATTTCGGGCGCGCCGAGCGCGTCGTAGATGTCGCGCAGGGTGACGGCCCCGAAATCGCAGGCGATCTGCCAGCCGCCGCCATGCCCCTTTTCCGAGCGGACGTAACCCCGGTCGCGGAGGCCCGCCATGATGCGCCGGACCACGACGGGATTGGTCTGCATCACGCCGGCCAGGAACTCGGAGGTCACCGGCCCCTCGATCTCGGCCATGTGCAGGAGCACGTGGAGGACGCCCGAAAGCTTGCTGTCTCGTCTCATGTAACTTTACATGTTTCATGAGACGGCGGCTGTCAAGCGCGTCGGGTGGCAGGCCCCGAACGCAAGAAGGCCCGCCTCCCGGCGAGCCTTCCTCCTTTCATGTCGCCCGGTCACCGACCGGGCGACGTCGCAAATCCGCTAAAGCTACGGCTGGCCAGCGGGCTTGTTGGTCGCGGGCGGGGTGGTCGGCGCCGTGGTCTGGCCGGCGGCGGGCGGCGTCGCGGGGGCGGTGGTCGTAGTGTTGGCCGGAGGCGTGGTCGTGCCCGTGGTGTCCTTCTTCTCGTCCTTACAGGCTGCGAGGCCGAGGGCGAGCAGGCCGAGAACCGGGATCAGCTTGATGGCGCGCATGTGTTCCTCCGTGTCGTTGAGCTCTTGAGGCGCTGCCGCGAACGGCCGGCGCATCGGAAGAGCGGAAACGGTCTTTGCCGTGCTGTGGCAAAGCTGAGAACGCGTTGCGGCCCTGAACCGTTCAACATTCGCGTGGGCGGTGAGCCGAAGAACGGGGGATGAGCGCCGAATTTCAGGGAGACATAAGCGGGATGAAACCGGCGGCCCCGCCGTTCAGACCTTACCGGACCGGCAGGACCTGGCAGGTTTCGCAGAAGAAGGTCGAGCGTCCACCCTGCACGATCCGGCCGACTCGGCCGGTACAGCCCTTGGTCGGGCAGGCATGGCCCACCCGGTCGTAGACGCGGAAGCCGTGCTGGAAGGCGCCGCGCTCCCCGTCCGGCCGGGCGTAGTCGCGCAATGTGGAGCCGCCGGCCGCCACCGCCTCGGTCAGCACCGCCTTGATCTCCTTGACGAGTTTCTTCGCCTTGGGTGCCGGCGAACCGTCGGGCTTGGCGAGGGCGCCCGCCGGCAGGGCCGGGTGGAGGCCCGAGCGGTGCAGCGCCTCGCAGACATAGATGTTGCCCAGGCCCGCGATCAGGCGCTGGTCGAGGAGTGCTGCCTTCAGCGGCGTGATCTTCCGGGCGAACAGGCGCGCGAGCAGGGGCGCGTCGAGGGCGTCGGAGAGCGGCTCGACGCCCATGCTGGCGAAGTGGCGGCAGGTCTCGAGATCGCGCGTGGCCACGAGGTCCATGAAGCCGAAGCGGCGGGCGTCGTTGTAGGTGACGGTGGCGCCGTTGGCGAAGACCATCACCACGTGGTCGTGCTTGGGCGTGCCGAGCGCCCCCTCGAGGTAGAAGTCGCCCGGCGAGAGGTTCGAGCCGTCGGGCAGCCGCACATCGAAGCGCCCGCTCATGCCGAGATGCAGGATCAGGCTCTCGCCGGAATCGAGATGCGCCGTGAGGTATTTGGCCCGGCGCGCCAGCTCCAGCACCGTGGTGCCCTCCAGCCGCTCGGCGAAGCGCTCGGGGAAGGGGAAGCGCAGGTTCGGCCGGCGCAGGGTGACGCGGGCGACGCGCGCCCCGACCATCGCGGGGGCGAGCCCCCGGCGCACGGTCTCGACTTCGGGCAGTTCGGGCATGGTCGTGGGAGAGAAGCGGCGGCGGGAAAGAGAGCTGTAGCGCCCTCCCCGGCCCCGGCGCGAGCCCCGCCGGCCCGTGCCGGGGGGCCACGGTGTCGCGCTTGCCGCCGGGCCTCCCCGGGAACCGATATCGGGGCTCACGGCTTGCTCCCGGCCAAGGTCCTTTCGGTGCGCCTCTCTGGCTGGAGCGGCCTCCCCTCCGGTGAGAGCGCGTCAGCCGATCGTCGGAGTCAGCACGGCATGAGCGCCCACCCCTACCGGTTCGGGATCGAGGAAGAGTATTTCCTCGCCGATGCCGAGACCCGCGGCACGCCGCGCCGCTCGGTCAAGCCGTTCCATCAGGCGGCCGGGGAGCGGCTGCCCGAGATCGGGCGCGAGCTGCTGCAATGCCAGGTCGAGGTCTGCACCCCGCCCTCCACGGCGTTCCCGGCCGCCCATGCCGCGCTGCGGGAGCAGCGGCAGGCGCTGGCGGAGCTGGGCCGCGAGCACGGGCTTCTGGTCTTTGCCGCCGGCACCCACCCCATCGCCGACTGGGCGCGGCAATTGCCGACCAAGGGTGACCGCTACCGCGGCATCCTGCGCGATGTCGGCCTCGCCGGGCGGCGCAGCCTGATCTGCGGCATGCACGTCCATGTCGAGGTCGCCGACCCCGACCGGCGCGTCGCGCTGATGGACCGGCTGCTGCCGTTCCAGCCGCTGCTGTTGGCCCTCTCCGTCTCCTCGCCGTTCTGGCAGGGCAAGCCGACGGGGCTCGCCGCCTACCGCCTCAGCGCCTTCGGCGAGCTGCCGCGCACCGGCCTGCCCGACCTGATGGGCGACGCGGCAGCCTACGAGCGCTACGTGCGGATCATGACCAATGCCGGCTCGATCCAGGATGCGAGCTTCCTGTGGTGGTCCCTGCGCCCCTCGATCAAGTTCCCGACGCTCGAACTGCGCATCGCCGATTCCTGCACCCGGCTCGCTGACGCCATCGTGGTCGCGGCCCTGTTCCGCTGCCTCGTGCGGCTGATCGAGCGCCGGCCCGACATCAATGCGGGGCTCACCGGCGTCTCGCGGGCGATCGCGGCGGAGAACCTGTGGCGGGCCCAGCGCAGCGGGATCGAGGCCGAGCTGATCGACGAGGCGTCCGAGCAGGCCTTCCCCTTCGACGCCGCCCTCGACACGCTGCTCTCGCTGATCGCGGAGGATGCCGAGGCGCTGGGCTGCACCGAAGAGGTGGCCGACGCCCGCCGCATCCTGCGCGAGGGCACCAGCGCCGACCGGCAGATCGCCGCGTTCGAGGGCACCCGCGGCGGCGACACCAGCAACCGCCAAGCCCTCGACGCGGTGGTGGACTGGCTCGCCGAGACCACGCGGGACGGGTGACGGCTAACCGAACAGCTCCGCGAGGCTCACGAGGCTGAGGCTCGCGATCAGGAGGCCCACTACGACCATCAGCACCCGCGCCGGGATCACCCGCACCAGCAGGGCGGCGATGGGTGCCGCGAACAACCCGCCGACGACGAGGCCGGCGATGGTGGTCCAGTGGGTCAGCCCGCCGAGCAGGGTGAAGGACAACCCGCTCGCCACCGCGACGAAGAACTCCGCCGCGTTGACCGAGCCGATCGAGGTGCGTGGATCCTGACCGCCGCCGACCAGCGTGGCCGTCACCACCGGGCCCCACCCGCCGCCACCGACCGCATCGACGAAGCCGCCGCCGAGCGCCAGCGGCACCACGGCACGCGGCGGCGCGCGGTTGGCCTTCAGGGTGCGGAACGCCTTCGACAGGACGTAGAGCCCCATCCCGAGCAGGTAGACCGAGACGAACGGCTTGATGGTCTCGCCATCGACCGAGGTGAGAAGGGTCGCCCCCGCCACCGCGCCGATCACGCCGGGGATCAGCAGGCGCCGGAACAGCGGCCCGTCGACATTGCCGAGCCGCCAATGCGAGAGGCCGGAGAAGGCGGTGGTGAAGATCTCGGCCACATGCACGGAGGCCGAGGCTGCCGCCGGCGGCACCCCGGTGGACAGCAGGAACGTGGTCGAGGTGATGCCGTAGGCCATGCCGAGCGCGCCATCGACGGTCTGCGCCGCGAGGCCGACCGCCGCCGCGGTCCAGAAGCCGCGACTGCTGAGGCCCTCTCGGACCGCCTGGACGGTGCCGGCATCGGCCAATGTCGCGAACAGGGCCGCGGCGGCGGCGACAGCGAGGCCCGCGAGCCCGATCAGGGCCAGCGTGCGCGGCTCGACGCGCTTCGTCGGCCGCGCGGCGGCGGAGGACGATCCGGCCATCGGAAACGATCCATGCGAGAGGGAGCCGACAGGCTAAGGACTCGGGCGGCGCGAGCAAGGGAGCGGAGTTCCCAAGTTCAACGCGCGCCAAGGCCGAAGCTCTCCCTCGCTCCCCTGCGGGGGAATGTCCTTCCCGCAAGGATCGCGCTTTCCCGGACGGAGCGGCTGTCTCAGCCCTTCTCGAACGGGTTCTTCGTGGTGCGCAGGGACAGCCGGATCGGCGTGCCGGGCAGATCGAAGGCCTCGCGCAGGCCGTTGACGAGGTAGCGGGTGTAGGATTTCGGCAGGGCGTCGAGCTGGTTGCCGAACAGGGCGAAGTGCGGCGGGCGGCTCTTCACCTGGGTCGCGTAGCGGATCTTGATGCGCCGGCCGGAGACCGCGGGCGGCGGGTTGCGCTGGAGCGCGTCGGTGAGCCACGCATTGATCCGCGCCGTCGAGACGCGCCGGCTCCACACCTCGGAGGCATCGACCACGGCCTGCATCAGCTTGTCGATGCCGTCGCCGGCGAGCCCCGAGAGCGACACCACCGAGACGCCGCGCACCTGCGGCAGCAGGCGGGTGCAGTCTTCCCGGAGGGTCTTGAGCAGGCCCGGCTGGTCGGCGACGAGATCCCACTTGTTGAGGCCGATCACCACCGCGCGGCCCTCGCTCTCGACGAGATCGACGATGGTGAGATCCTGCTTCTCGAACGGGATCGTCGCATCGAGGAGCACGACCACGACCTCGGCGAAGCGCACGGCGCGCAGGCCGTCCGAGACCGCGAGCTTTTCGAGCTTGTCGTCGATGCGCGCCCGGCGGCGCATGCCGGCGGTATCGTGCAGCTTGATCCGGCGCCCGCGCCACTCCCAATCGAGGGAGATCGAATCGCGGGTGATGCCGGCCTCGGGGCCGACCAGCAGGCGGTCCTCGCCGATCATCCGGTTGATCAGGGTGGACTTGCCGGCGTTCGGGCGCCCGACGATGGCGACGCGCAGGCCCTTGCCGCCCTCCCCGTCCTCGTCCTCCTCGTCGGGTTCGGGCAGAACCTCACGCAGGGCATCCTGCAGCGAGCCCAGGCCCTCGCCGTGCTCGGCCGAGAACGGGATCGGATCGCCGAGCCCCAGCGAGAACGCGTCGTAGGCGCCGGCCATGCCGGCGCCGCCCTCGGCCTTGTTGGCGATGAGGATGACGGGGCAGCCGGAGCGGCGCACCAGTTCGGCGAAGGGCCGGTCGGACGGCAGGACGCCGGCGCGGGCGTCGATGACGAACAGCACCGCGTCGGCTTCGAGAATGGCGGCCTCGGTCTGGGCGCGCATGCGGCCGAGCAGCGAGTCGGCGTCCGCCTCTTCGAGGCCCGCGGTGTCGATGACGCGGAAGGCGACGTCGCCGATGAAGCCCTCGCCCTCGCGGCGGTCGCGGGTCACGCCGGGGCGGTCATCCACCAGGGCGAGCTTGCGCCCGACCAGCCGGTTGAACAGGGTCGACTTGCCGACATTCGGGCGTCCGACGATCGCGACGGTCGGCAGATCCATGGGAAATAACAGTCTCGTCAGGCGCGCGGGCAAGGGAGCCCGACGCGCAACATCCAGTTCGAAGATAGGCGGTTCCGGCCGCGCCGTCAGCGGGTGATCGGCGGCGGCGCGGCATTCTCGGGCTTGGCTTCCGTCACGGTGACGGCGCCACCGGCCACAAGCGCTTGGTAGATCTCGACCCGCTGACGCAGGCCCTGGGGCGTCTCGCCGTCGGCGCTGATCTGGTCGAACCAGCGGCCGGCGCCCTCGATGTCGCCGCGCTTGAGCGCCGTCAGGCCGAGCATCTCGCGGGCGGTGTGGCGGAAGGCGTTGGTCGGGGCGGCAAGCCCCTGGAGGCTGGTCAGCGCCGCGTTCGGATCGGTGCCGTCGAGGCGCAGCAGCGCCGCGCGCAGGCGGGCGAGGTCGCGCAGGGCATCGCCGATGCCGGTGTCGGCGGCGAGCTTGTCGTAGGCGTCGGCTCCGGCGGCCGCATCACGCTTGGTCGCCTCGGCGGCGAGGCGGAAGCGGGCGAGCAGGGCGTAGCCCCCCGGCCCGTCGGCTTGGATCGCGGCGAAGTCGCGGTCCGCCTCCTCCGCCTTGCCGTCCTTGGCGAGGCGGTTGGCCTTGTCGAAACGCACGGAGGCCGCCTCGGCGCGGGTGCGCTCGGCATGGCGCCAGTAATTGTAGCCGCCGACGCCGGCCACGAGGAGGACCGCCAGGGTGATGATCAGCGCGTTGTAGCGCTTCCAGATGTTGGCGATCTGGTCGCGGCGGTAATCCTCGTCGACCTCGCGGATGAACTCGTTGTTCTCGGCCATGACAAATCCGGGCGCTCCTCGCGGAGCGCGCTCGCCTCGCTCGTCGTCGTATCGAGGGCGCCTAGCACAGCGCCCCCGCTTTGGCGAATAGGGGGCTCAAGTCTGTCAGGGCCATCGCTCGAAGCCGCTTGAGCGGTTGCGCGGCGCGAAGAGCGCCGCGCGGAGCGGGCTTTTCGGGGCTTTAGCCTCGGAAAGCATCGAGCGGAGCGACAGCCTGAGGTCACGGAGGCGACCGCCGGCGCTTGAGGCCGGAGGCAAACCAGGGTGATCGCTTCGAGCGATCGCCCTGTCAGGCCTGCCCCGGCCAGGCGGCGACGCCGATGAGCAGCGGGTGCAGGTACTTGCCGAACACGAACCACGCCACGACGCCGACGACCACGGCGATGGCGTCGTTGCGCCAGCCGGCCGGCGCGGCCTGCCCGCCATGCTGCTGCGCCACTTGGCCGGCCGTGAGCGCGCGGCGCTTGGCGCTGATGCGGGCGACCACCGCCCAGGCGAGGAAGGAGCCGAACAGCAGGATCGAACCGAGATCGCCGTTGGCCAGGAGGTGAGCGGTCGCCCAGATCTTCACGGCCAGCAGCATCGGGTGCTTGAGCCGGGCGCGGAGATGGCCAGGCAGGTAGGCCGCTGCGAGGCTGATGAAGGCGAACAGTGTCAGCAGCACCGCGAGATGCCGGGTCCAGAGCGGCGGCGACCAGACCGGGATCATGCCCTCCTGCCGGTAGAGGCCGTAGCCATAGATGGTCAGGATCAGGCCGAGCACCGAGAGCAGGGTGTAACCGAGCTTGAACCGGCCCTCGCCGATCCGGCCGATCACCTCCCCGCGCTTGGCTCGAGCCATGGAGAAGGCGTGCGTGCCGAGAAACAGCACGAGGCCGAGGATCATAACCAGCATGGGGGCAGCCTGTGGACGGCGCTCGCTCCGGCGGATGCGGACAAGCTCCCTGTAACGGTTCAAAACGCAATCTTTTCGCGATGTCCAGACTGACTCGCCTCCTCGTCGCAGCGCTCGCGCTCTCCTGCGGCGCCGTGCCGCCGGCCCGCGCCGCCGCGGAGCCGCCACTCTCGGCGCTGACCCTAACGGGGCCGGAGCGGACGCTGTTCTCCGCCTCCCGCGACGCCTGCGACGACGCCGACGTGCCCGATGCGCCCGCCCGCGCCATTCGCGACGCGTCAGGTCAGATCGCGGTCTTCGGCCTGCACTACCGCAACCGGGCCCTGCGCGGCCCCGACTTCGAGCGCCTCACAATCGATTGCCGCGTGGTGCTCGATTCCGGCGAGAAGCCCGACCCGGCGCTCTACGACGACCGCTCGTGGATCACCGCCACCTGGACCGAGGACGGCACTAACGTCGCCGCCCTCCTCCACCACGAGTACCAGGCCAACGAGCATGAGGGCCGCTGCCGCTCCAAGGTCTATAGGGAGTGCTGGTACAACACGGTCACGGCGGCCTTTTCCCGCGACGGGGGCCTGAGCTTTACCCGCGCGGCGCCGCCCGCGGTGGTGGCGGGCGCACCGTTCCGGCAGGAGGAGGGCCAGGGTCGGCACAGGGGCTTCTTCAACCCCTCGAACATCGTCAGTGAGGGGCGAACCCGCTACTTCCTCGCCTCGACCACGGGCTGGGACCGGCCCGGCAGCGATCAGGCGGCGGGCGTCTGCCTGTTCCGTACGGAGCGGCCGGAGGATCCCACAAGCTGGCGCGCCTGGACCGGCACCGGTTTTACCGCCGCCTTCCCCGACCCCTACCGCAAGACGGCCAAGATCGCCGACACCTGCCGGCCGGTCGGGCCATTCCCCGCCCCCGTCGGCGCGGTGGTGCGCCACCGCGGCACGGGGGCCTGGATCGCGGTGTTCATGGCGGCCAAGGGCGGCGTGTTTCCGGAATCGGGCTTCTACTGGAGCACGTCGCGCGACCTGCTGACCTGGGACGTGCCGCGGCTGCTGCTGGCCGGAGCCACGCTCTACGACGATCCGTGCAAGGCCAAGGGAAGGCTGATCGCCTACCCGTCCCTGCTCGATCCGGGTGCCAAGGGCCGCAACTTCGACGATGTCGGCGAAGGCGCGCTCCTCACCTTCGCGACCCAGCGCCTTGAGGGCTGCACCATCACCTCAGACCGCGACCTCGTGCGACGGCCGGTATCGATCAAGGTCTGGCCGTGAGCGCTCGCCTCAGCCGAGGCCGAGCGCTGCCTTCTCCTCGAGATAGGCCGCGTGCACCGCGTCCTTGCCGTAGGCCCGCTCCAGCCGGCGCACGGTGAAGTGGGCGCGGGCCATGGACTGGAAGTGATCCATGAAGGCGGCGTTGACGGCAGCGCCCCCGAGTGCCCCGATCACCGGCACGGCCTGGGCTGCGACCTTCTGCGAGACGACGAGGCCGAAGCGGGCGGCGATCTGCGCGGTGAGCCGCACCAGCGGCGGCGCGCCGGCATCGAGCAGCGAGCGGTGGGCGGCGTAGCGGGCGGCCTCCGACATGGTCTTGGCGAGTGCGGCGCGCACCGCGAAGTAGCCGCTATCGGCGACCGTCGTCTCGGCGCCGGCCCGTCCGCCGAGCGCGAAGACCTGCACGCAGGCGAGCGCGCTCTCGGGATCGCTCAGATCCTCGCCCTCTTCCCGGGCGATCTCGGCGATGGAGCGCAGCATGAGCGTCGTGGAGACCGGCAGCTCGACCGCCAGCGTCGCGAGGCCGAGCACGCCGCCGACCGCGCCGGTCACCGCGGCGAGCGCCTTGTGGCGGGTTTCGCTCGACCCGAGCAGGCGGCTCAGGCGCCCGCCGGCCTCGGTTTCGATGCGCTCCAGCGCCGTGCCGGCGGGCTTCACGTCCTTGTCCGGCAGGGTCGCCAGCGCGACCCGAAGGGCCGTGCGCATCGCGCCTTCTGTGGCGCTGGCCACCGTCTCGGTAATGGGCGCCGGCAGCGCGCGGCCGATCATGTCGAGGGGCGCGCCCGCGGCCGCCGAGAGCCGGGAGGCGAGCCCCGGCTTCTCCAATACGGTCACCGCGCGCCGCAGGACGGCACGGTCCTCCTCCGACAGGGGCTTTCCGGCCGGCGGGTCGATCGGAACCGGCAGGGTTTCTCCAACAACGGCAAGGTCGTTCACGTCTGCGCCCTCGCGACTTTGGGCGGGATCTCGGGGCCCGCTTCGGCTGAGGCAAGACCGACGGGGCCGGTTGGGTTCCCCTGCACGGCCTCGGGCGTGGCCTCGGCCGGGCTTTCCGCGGGCGCCGTGCGCTGCGGGATGCGTCCCACGGCAAAGCACAGGGCGACGACGGGGATGCCGACCGCCGCGGTCATCGCGAAGAAGGCCGGGAAGCCATAAGCCGCCACCACGAAGCCGGAGGTGCCGGCGACCAGCTTGCCCGGCAGGGCGTAGAGCGAGGAGAACAGGGCGTATTGCGTGGCCGCAAAGCCCGGCGTGGTCAGGCTCGACATGTAGGCGATCAGCGCGATGCCGGCGAAGGAGCCGCAAAGGCTCTCGATCGAGACCGCGATGGCGAGCCGCCATTGCTCCGGCTCGCCCAGCGCCAGCCACGCCAGCGACAGGTGCGAGGCGGCGGCGATGAAGGCGCCGATCACCAGGGTCGGGAACATGCCGAGCCGGGCGATCGACCAGCCGCCCGCAAAGCCCCCGGCGATCCCGACCCAGATGCCGAACAGCTTGACGATGGTGGCGATCTCCGCCTTGCCGTAGCCGAGCGTGATGTAGAGCGGGTTGGCCATCACGCCGGAGACGAAGTCCGGCATCCGGTAGAGCGCGACGAGCGCCAGCACCGCGAACAGGGCCTTGCCCATCCGGGCGTAGAGTTCCGTCAGCGGCTCCAGCACGGCGCGGCGCACGGCGGCGGGCAGGTCGCGCTTGCCCGTCGCCGCCTCGCGCGGCCGGTCATAGGGCGTGGCGAGCAGGGCCGCGATCAGGCCGACGCCCATCAGCGCGGCCATGCAGAGATAGGCGAGCGTCCAGCCGCCATAGGCCGCGACGTAGAGCGCGCCGGCGCCGGCCAGGATCAGCCCGAACCGGTAGCCGAGGTTCGAGGTGGCGGCCATGATGCCCTGCAGGTCTGTGCCCGCCGCCTCGATGCGCCAGCCGTCGATCACCACGTCCTGGGTGGCGGCGCAGAAGGCGACGAGGAAGGCGCCGAGGCCGATGAGCGCGAGATGGTCCTTCGGGTCGGCGAAGGCCATCAGGACCAGCGCCAGGGCGGTGGCGATCTGCGTCACGATCATCCAGGCGCGCTTGCGGCCGAGGCGCGGGGCCAGGAACGGCACGTCGACGCGGTCGATCGAGGGCGCCCAGAGGAACTTCAGCGAGTAGGGCAGCGCGACGTAGCTGAACAGGCCGATCGTCTTGATGTCGATGCCGGAATCGGCGAGCCGCAGGGTGAAGGTGCCGAGCACGAGCAGGAGCGGCAGGCCGGAGGAGAAGCCGAGCGCCAGCATCTGCGCGACGCGCTTGTCCTCGGTGATGTCGCGCAGGCGCAGCTTGCGCGGCTGCGCTTTCAGGGGCGTATCCTTAGGAAACGTCTTGGAGTTCGCCGCATCCGCCATCGCGTAAAACTCCCTGGAGCCCCCGCCCGTCGGGCAGGGTTGCATGGATCTGGGACGCCGCGCGGAGCCGGGCGCCCGGACACTCGCGCATCTTTGATCCCGATCTCCGCAGAAAACATGACGGACTTGCGGCCCGCAGCCCCCGTCATGTCTCTTGCGAGTCCCGCGCAAAGTCGGAATCCTGGCCCCCGTATAGAGCCAACATGGTTGATAGAACCGTAATTGCAGGCTCCGGCACGATGACAGGTCCGCAGGGTGCTCCGTGCTTCACCGCACGGAACGGGGGAGGGGCCGGCTCGTTGGAGTCGCGGGGCCGGACGCTACGGAATGCGTCGGGTGACTCCGGTTCGCGTGCCGCGATCGAGAGCGGCATGCCTGTGTTGGCGTAGAGATGACGGGTTTTCCCAAAGGAGCGAGCCTGCCCTCGGGCGTCACGGTGGAGGTCTTCGCGGCAGCCTTCGAGGCCAGCCCGACGCCGATGGTGGTCACCGATCCGCGGCGGGGCGACAACCCGGTCGTCTGGGCCAACGGCGCCTTTCTCGGGCTCACGGGCTATGCCCGCGAGGAACTCTACGGCCAGAATTGCCGCATGCTGCAAGGTCCCCTCACCGATGCGGCGGTGCTTCAGACGATGCGGTCGGCGCTCGCCACAGGCCGGCCTTTCGAGGGCGAGCTGCTCAATTACCGCAAGGACGGCACGTCGTTCTGGAACGGCATGACGATCAACCCCGTCTGCGACGAGGCGGGCAAGGTCCTGTTCTTCTTCTCGGCCCAGGCCGACATGACCGACAAGCACCGCCTGGAACTGGCGATGCGCGACGCCAACGACGCGCTGGAGCGCGAGGTGAGCGAGCGCACCGCCGACCTGCGCTCGGCCCTGGAGCAGAAGACCGCGCTGCTCCACGAGGTCGATCACCGGGTCAAGAACAACCTCCAGGTCATCTCTTCGCTGATGCTGCTGAAGGCCCGCCGCACGCCGGAGGGCGACGCCCGCAACGCGCTCCAGGCCATGGCTGACCGGATCGGCGCCCTCTCCACGGCCCACCGGATGCTGTACTCGGAGGGCGACGTCACCCGCTTCGACTTCCGGGAGTTCACCGCCGACCTGATCGCCGACCTCGCCGCCGGCCTCGACGGGGACCGCACCCGGATCGAGACGGAGATCGAGGCGCTGGCGCTCTCCGCCGCCATGGCTGCCCCGCTGGCGCTGCTGATCCACGAATTGACGACGAACGCCCTGCACCACGCCTTCCCGGAGGCGCGCCGCGGCCGAGTCGCGATCGAGGCACACCGTTTCGAGGCGGGGATGCGCCTCGTCATTCAGGACGACGGCATCGGCATGGCCGCGGTGCCGTCCAACCCCGCAGGCTTCGGCCGCACCCTGGTCGAGATGGTGGTGCGCCAGTTGCGCGGCACCCTCGAATGGTCGGATGCCGGGCCCGGCACCCGGATCACGATCACGATCCCGCTGGTCGGGACCGACGCATTGTGACGGACATGCGTTTCTTCACTCCGGGCCGTTTCCACCGGAAACCGGCCCCGCGACGGGCCGGGCCCGCTCCCTCAGCCGCCAATCCGGCGGATCGATTCGGGGCGGGGGTACAAACGACGCCGGGAGAACCGCGATGCCCGAGGTGAGGGAGGGGCCCCTGCGCATTCTCGTTGTCGAGGACGAGGTGCTGATCGCCCTCGAACTGGAATGCCTGCTGGAAGACCTCGGTCATGTCAGCGTCGGCGTCGCGGGCTCCTCGGCGGACGCCATCGCGCTGGGCCGCACCGCCCTGCCGGACGTGGCGCTGGTGGACATTCACCTCATCGACGGGCCGACCGGGGTGGAGGTGGCGCGCCAGTTGAGCCGCGACCCGCGGGTCACCGTGGTGTTCATGACCGCCAACGCCAAGCGCATCCCGCCGGATTTCGCGGGCGCGCTCGGGGTGATCGCGAAGCCCTATTCCGAGCGCGCCGTGGCGGGCGCCCTCGACTACGTCGCCCAGCGCCGTGCCGGCCACCCGCCCTCCGCCGAGACCCTCGACGGCTTCCACCTCGCTCCGGCCGCAGGTGGCGGGGATTGGACCGGCGGAGCGCCGTAAGAGACGGGCGCCGCGCCGCCCCCTCACGCCTTCGGCACGTTCCGCTCCAGCTCGTCGAGCCACGCCCGGGCGCTGGCATCCGACGGTGCGCGCCAGTCGCCGCGGGGCGAGAGCGAGCCGCCGGCCGAGACCTTCGGGCCGTTGGGGAGCGCCGAGCGCTTGAACTGGCTGAAGCGGAAGAAGCGATCGAGGAAGACGCCGAGCCAGCGCCGGATTTCCGGCAGATCGTAGGCGACGCGCTTGGCTTGCGGGAAATCCGGCGGCCAGTCGCCGGCCGCCGCGTCGCCCCAGGCATGGAGCGCGAGGAAGGCGATCTTCGACGGCCGGAAGCCGTGGCGCAGGGTGAACCAGAGATTGAAGTCCTGGAGGGCGTAGGGGCCGATCTTGGCCTCCGTGCTCTGCGGCCCCTCGCCTTCCGAGGCCGGCACCAGTTCAGGCGAAATCTCGGTGTCGAGCACCGCCCGGAGCGTGCGGTTCTCCGCCTCGCCGAACTGCCCGGACGCGATCACCCAGCGGATCAGGTGCTGGATCAGCGTCTTGGGCACGCCGGCATTGACGCCGTAATGGCTCATCTGGTCGCCAACGCCGTAGGTGCTCCAGCCGAGCGCCAGCTCCGAGAGATCCCCGGTGCCGATCACGATGCCGCCGTGCTGGTTGGCCAGCCGGAACAGGTAATCGGTGCGCAGGCCCGCCTGCACGTTCTCGAAGGTGACGTCGTAGACCGCCTCCCCGCGCCCGAACGGGTGGCCCATATCGGCCAGCATCTGCCGGGCGGCCGGGCGGATGTCGATCTCCTCCGACGTGGTGCCGAGCGCCCGCATCAGGGCGTGGGCGTTGGTCTTGGTCTCGTCGGAGGTGGCAAAGCCCGGCAGGGTGTAGGCCAGGATGTCCTTTCGCGGCAGCCCGAGCCGATCGAAGGCCTTCGCGACGACGATCAGCGCATGGGTCGAGTCGAGGCCGCCAGAGACGCCGATCACCGCCCGCTTCGTGCCGGTTGCGGCAAGCCGCTGGGCGAGGCCGGCGACCTGAATGTTGTAGGCCTCGTAGCAATCCTGCGCGAGGCGTGCGGGGTCGGCCGGCACGAAGGGGAAGCGCTCGACCCGGCGCTCGAGCCCCAGATCGCTCTCCGGCGGATCGAGCCGGAAGGGAATCGTGCGCCAGGACGGGGTGCCGTGCCGGCGGGCGTTGTCGTCGAAGCTGCCGGCCTGAAGCCGCTCCTGAGCGATGAGGTCGAGGTCGATATCGGCGAGCGTCACGACCGGCGCTTGAGGGAAGCGCTGCCCTTCGGCCAGCCGCACGCCGTTCTCGTCGATGCTGGTCTGCCCGTCCCAGGACAGGTCGGTGGTGGATTCGCCCGTCCCGGCCGCTGCGTAGACGTAGGCGCACAGGCCGCGCATCGAGGCGGCGCGGGTCAGCAGGGCGCGGGAATCGGCCCGGCCGACGGTGATCGGGCTGCCCGAGGGGTTGGCGATCACGGTGGCGCCGGCAAGCACCGCGTCCATGCCCGGCGTCTGCGGCACCCAGAGATCTTCGCAGACCTCGATCGCGAGGCGAAAGCCCGGCAGATCGTCGGCGGCGAAGATCAGGTCGGTGCCGAACGGCGCCTCAAGCCCGCCGAGGCGGATCGTCTCAGCCGTGATGCCGGCGCCGGAGGCGAAGTGGCGCTTCTCGTAGAACTCCCGGTAGTTCGGCAGGTAGCTCTTCGGCACCACGCCGAGCAGCCGCCCGCCCCGGATCGCCACGGCGCAATTGTAGAGCCGGTTGCGCCAGCGCAGGGGCGCGCCGACGACGAGCAGCGGCGTGAGCCCGGCGCTCTCTTCGACCAGCCGCGCCACGCCCGTCTCGACCGCGTCGAGGAGGGTGGCCTGCAACAGCAGATCCTCGATGGCGTAGGAGGAGACGCAGAGTTCGGGGAAGACCGCGAGCGCCGCCCCGGCCCCATGCGCCTGCCGCGCGAGGCCTGAGATGTCGGCGACATTGGCCGCCGGGTCGCCCGGATGGCTGCGGCCGGTGCAGGCGGCCACGCGGGCAAAGCCGTGCCGGTAGAGGGAGCGGAAGTTTTTCGGACTCAAGGTCTCTTGGCTCGGATTCGTCACCGGATCTCGCAGCTCACCTGATACGGCAGGAAACCCTGCCAAGCGCCTCTCAGAGCACGATTTCAAGCCTAATTCAGGGGATGCCCGCGACCGGGCCGCCCTCTGTCACCGGGCCTCGAAACATCACCGCCAAGAGCCAACTGCGCTCGATGATATCCGGTTCATGCCACGCTTGCACCGGCGGGTCCGGGGCGCCCCGGAAGAGGGGAGGGCGCCTGTGGGACGAGCGTGGGCCAAGGTTGAGGCAAGCGTTCGTTAACGACGATTCGCCTACCTTGGGGCTCGAACCGCTCCGCAGGAGCCGGACCTTGTTTCGAGTCATCTCACAGATCATGCGCGCATCGGGACGGCCTCCCCATTCCCATCGTGATCCATCGCGGCCGAGCCGCGGCGGCGACCGCCTGGACCGGTCGATCGGCGGTATCGCCCATCGGCTGATGAGCCTGCGTTCCAACCTTGCCCGGCGCATCGCCGGGGCGCCGCCGGCCCCGCCGCGGGCGCTCCCGCACGCCTTGCCGCATCCGGCGCTGCCGCAGCCCGGCACGGACGGGTTCGAAGCCGGCAACGTGCCGAGCTGGCTGGTGCCGCCGGGGGCGATGCTCGGCCGCGCGCCAGCCGCGCCGGAGGACTGGGGTTCGGAAGCGTGGGCACCCGAAACGGAGGAGGGGCTGTTCGAGATGCCCGCGCCCGCCCTGCCCTACGGCGCTCAGCCGGAGATGCCGTTCGAGAGCCGCATCGATCCCCGCGCTTCCGGTCCCGGCGTCCTCGTGCGCACACCGCGCCGCCCGGCGGCGATCGCGCCCGAGGCCGGTGTGATCCCGGCGGCCCACGCCCTGCCCGCTTCACAGGATGGGTCTTACGGCGTGCCGCAGGCTGCGCTGCCCGAGGCGGTGCGCTTCACCCGCACCCCCGACACCGTTCTGATGGAGCGCCGCCGCCAGGCCCTGGAAGCCGAGCGCGAGGCGCAACTCCGGGCCCAGGCCCTGCTCGACGCCCAGGCCGCCGCAGAGGCCGCGGCGCTGGAGGCGCAGCGGGCCCGCGAGGCAGCGGAGCGCGAAGCCGCCGAGCGCGCGGCGCAGCGCAGTGCCGAGAGCGACGAGGCCGCCCGGCTGCGCGCCGAGCAGGCCGCCTCCGAGGTGCCGAGCTGGCGCCGCCCGTTCGTGCCGCCGCCCGGCGTGAGCTTCTTCCGCACCCCCGACCGCCGGCAGAAGCCCGTCGTTCAAGTGCAACAGGCGGAGGTCTTGCCGCAGGCCGAGATCGCATCGCAGCCCGCGCGGGCGATCGAGGAGATCCGGTTCGACGCGATGCGCTTCGAGGCCGTCGCCGCCGAGTCCCTGCCGGTCGCGCCGCTCCCCGCCCCGGCGGAAACGCCGGAGGCCGCCCTCTTCGCGGCATTCTACGCGCCCTTCATCCCGCCGGTCCCGGCCGAGCCGTCCGATTGGTCGGACGTGCCGGACTGGTCGGCCCTGCACGGCTGGTTCGGCCCGGCCGAGTCGGTGGTCGAGGTCGCCGAGCCGGTCGCGCCCGCCGCGCCCCGCCCGGTGCTGAACGCCATGGCCGCCCGCGCCGCGATCCGTCCGGCCCGTTCGGCTTTCACCGAGGCCGCGCCGCAGCCCGCCTTTGAGGCCGCACCGCAAGCCGTCGCACCGCAAGCCGTGGCGCCCGCCCCAGCCCCGGTCTCCGCCATGGCGGCGGCGCCCGTCGCCGCGCGGCCTTTCACAGCTTATCCGGCTCCGGCCCCCGCCCCGGTGCAGCCTGCCCCGCAGGCCCCCTCCCCTGCCCCCCAGGGGATGACGACGGCGCCGCTGACCATCCCGGCCCGGCCGGTCCTGCTGCGCACCAAGCCCGGTGCCGAGGTCGAGCCGAGCGAAGATCTGGCCGAGGATTTTGCCCAGAATCTTGTCGAAGAGCCGGCTGCCGAGACGATGCAGGAGGCCGCCCTCGACACCGCCGACGCGTTCGAGGCGGAAGCCGCCGAGCCCGTGGCGGCCATCGAGCCCGAACCCGAAAACCGTCCGCGGGCGATCCTGCCCGAGCGTCCGATGCTGATCCCCGCCGGCCGCCACCTGGAGGCGTCGTTCGTCGGCAATGCCGACTACGAACTGCCCGACCTGGAACTGCTCGCCGAGCCGCCGCTGAACGACGGCGAGGAGGTCGATGCGGACGAGTTGGAGCAGAACGCGCTCAACCTCCAGCAGACCGTGCAGGATTTCGGCGTGCGCGGCGACATCCTCGCCGTGCGCCCCGGCCCCGTCGTCACCCTCTACGAGCTGGAGCCGGCGCCCGGCACCAAGTCGAGCCGCGTCATCGGCCTGTCGGACGACATCGCCCGCTCGATGTCCGCCATCTCCGCCCGTGTCGCCGTCGTCCCCGGCCGCAACGTGATCGGCATCGAACTGCCGAACCCGGTGCGCGAGACCGTGTACCTGCGCGAACTGCTGGCCTCGGTCGATTTCGTCGAGACCAAGCACAAGCTCGCCCTGTGTCTGGGCAAGAACATCGGCGGCGAGCCGATCATCGCCGACCTCGCCCGCATGCCGCACCTGCTGGTGGCCGGCACCACCGGCTCCGGCAAGTCGGTCGCCATCAACACCATGATCCTGTCGCTGCTCTACCGGCTGAAGCCGGAGGAGTGCCGCCTCATCATGGTCGATCCCAAGATGCTGGAACTGTCGGTCTATGACGGCATCCCGCACCTGCTCTCCCCCGTCGTCATCGACCCGAAGAAGGCGGTCATCGCCTTGAAGTGGGCCGTGCGCGAGATGGAGGAGCGCTACAAGAAGATGTCGAAGATCAGCGTGCGCAACATCGACGGGTACAATGCCCGGATGAAGGAGGCGCGCGAGCGGGGCGAGATCATCACCCGCACGATCCAGACCGGCTTCGACCGCACCACCGGCGAGGCGGTGTTCGAAGAGCAGGAGATGGACCTCTCGGCCCTGCCCTACATCGTGATCGTGGTCGACGAGATGGCCGACCTGATGATGGTGGCGGGCAAGGACATCGAGGGCGCGATCCAGCGGCTCGCCCAGATGGCGCGTGCGGCCGGCATCCACCTCATCATGGCGACGCAGCGTCCCTCGGTCGACGTCATCACCGGCACGATCAAGGCGAACTTCCCGACCCGCATCTCCTTCCAGGTGACGAGCAAGATCGATAGCCGCACAATCCTGGGCGAGATGGGCGCCGAGCAGTTGCTGGGCCAAGGCGACATGCTGTTCATGGCCGGCGGCGGGCGCACGACGCGCGTGCACGGGCCGTTCTGCTCGGACTCGGAAGTCGAGACCGTGGTCGCCCACCTCAAGCGCCAGGGCCGGCCGTCCTACCTCGAAGCGGTCACGGCGGACGACGGCTCCTCCGAGCAGCCGGAGAAGCCGGCCAAGGGCGGGCGGGCCACGGCCAAGGCCGAGAAGGACGATTTTGCCGAAGCCGAGGAGTCCGACGCTCCGGTCTTCGACATCGGTGCCTTCGCGGCCACCGCGGGCGCCGAGGGCGGCGAACTCTACGAGCAGGCCATCGCCGTGGTGCTGCGCGACCGCAAGGCCTCGACGAGCTACATCCAGCGCCGTCTCCAGATCGGCTACAACCGCGCCGCCTCGATCATGGAGCGGATGGAGATCGAGGGGATCGTCGGGCCGGCCAACCATGCGGGCAAGCGCGAGATCCTGGTCGAGGGCCTCGCGAGCGCACCCTCCAGCGGCTACGACGACGACTGAGACCTCTCACGACCGCGCAGATCCGGCCCCCGTCGCATATTCGCCACAGGGGCCGGGTCTACCCGCGAACACGACATCCGGACGCGCCGCCATCGCGCGCGTCCGCACCGGGACGGTAAGTGCCCCACCGGGACGGCAAGAGCCCCACCGGGACGGCAAGTGCCCCGCGCACCCGCAAGCTTTCGGAGATGCCCACACGATGACTGGCCGACGCCTCTCCCTCGCTGCCGGTCCGCTGCTCGTCGCCGCGCTGGCGCTCCAGCCGCAGCCCGTGGAGGCGCAGGTCTCCTCCTTCCTCGACGGCCTGTTCGGCCGCAAGGAGGAGCCGCCGGCCCCTCCGGCCCGGGCGCCCGAGCCGGAGGCCGCCCCGGCCCCGGCCAAGAAGGCGGCGGCCAAGCCCGGCAAAGGAACGGACAAGGCGGCCGAGAAGAGCTCAGAGAAACCCGCTGAGAAGACCGGCAGCATCAAGGCGGCGGCCAAGCCCGGCGCGCCCGCTTCGGCGACCCCGGCAGCCCCGTCCGGCACGCGGGTTGCGGCGGTCGGAGCGCCGTCCCTCGGCGTCTCGCTGCAGGACGCCGACCCGGCCACCGTCGTGGCGGCGGCCAACAGCTATTTCAACGGCTTCCAGACCCTGACCGGCGGCTTCATCCAGATCGGCGCCGACGGGCGGCGCATCGGCGGCAAGCTCACGCTCGCCAAGCCCGGACGGCTGCGCTTCGAGTACGACCAGCCCTCCCCGCTCGAAGTGGTGGCCGATGGCACCTCGGTCGCGGTGCGCGACCGCAAGCTCGGCACCCAGGATCTCTACTTCATCTCGCAGACGCCGCTGAAATTCCTGCTGCGGGAGAAGATCGACCTCGCCCGCGACCTGACGGTGAGCGAGGTGACCAACGATCCGGGCGGCGTGCGCATCGGGCTGGAGGACCGCTCGACGCTGGGCGGCACCTCGAAGATCCAGCTCTTCTTCGACGCCGAGATGAAGACCCTGTCGCAATGGCGGATCACCGACCCGCAGGGCTATCTCACCACCGTGCAGCTCTCGAACCTGCAGAAGGGCAAGGCGGTCGATGGGTCGCTGTTCTTCATCAATTACGGCCGGTCCGAGGACAAGGCGATGCAGCAGCAGATCGAGGGACGAAACCCCTGAGCTGAGCGCGATGAGGGACGGCAACAACATGGATTGCTCCCCCCTCCGCATCACCGAAATGTGTTGTCCCACCTCGTGTTGAGTGCTCTCAAATTCTTTGAATAATTCCCCGGATACGCTCAGGCGCATCCCGGCTTTAAGCATCCGTTGAGAGGAAAGCAGGCCTATAGGTGGGCCGTCCAGGTGGGGCGGCCTCCATGGGACGCTGTCCGGCCGCATGTCCGCCCTCGCCGCTCCGTCGCTGTCGATCGCCCTGCCGTTCGAGGCGGCGCTGGCCGAGATGGCCGCGCCCCTGCTCCTGCTCGATGCGGGCGGCAGCGTTGTCTTCGCCAATGCCCACGCGGCGGCCTTGCTCGCCTGCGCCGAACCGGTCGGCCTTCCCCTCCCCGCCCTGCTGGTGCCCTTCGGCGCCGCGGAGCCGGAGGCCGAGCCCATTCTGGAGGCTGTGCGCGCCGCCCGCCCCGTCCGGGTGCGGCTCACCCTCGGCGGCGACCGCCGCGTCGAGGCGGCGCTGGCGCCGCTCTCGGCCGGCGGCTTCGCCCTCACCTTCGAGGACGTGACCGAGCAACTCCGCGGCGCGGCCCTGGCCCGGCAGGAGCCGCTCACCGGCCTGTGCAACCGTGTCGGCCTGCACGACCGCCTCGACGCGGCGCTGATCGAGGCGGCCCGGACGGGGGCACCGCTCGCGGTGCTGATGCTCGACCTCGATCGGTTCAAGACGGTCAACGACACCCTCGGGCATCCGGTCGGCGATGCGCTCCTGCGCAAGGTCGCCGAGCGCCTGCGCCGGGCCACCCGCAGCGGGGATCTGGTCGCACGGCTCGGCGGCGACGAGTTCGCCATCCTCCAAGTCGATCCCCAAGTTGGTCCCCAAGGCAGCCCCCATATCGGGGTCGAGCAGCCGCACGCGGCCGAGGCGCTGGCACGCCGCCTCGTCGATCTCGTCGGGCGCACCTACGTCGTCGATGGCCACATGCTCAATGTCGGCGTCAGCGTCGGCGTCGCCATCGCCCCCGCCGACGGCCAGAACGCCGACGACCTGCTGAAACACGCCGACCTCGCGCTCTACCGGGCCAAGGCCGCGGGCCGGGGCACCTACCGGTTCTTCGAGCCGGCGATGAACGCGCAGATGCAGGCGCGCCGCGGCCTGGAGATCGACCTGCGCCGGGCAATGGCCCTCAAGCAGTTCGATCTCGCCTTCCAGCCGCAGATCCAGCTGGAGAGCGGGGACGTGACGGGCTTCGAGGCGCTGCTGCGCTGGAACCACCCCGAGCGCGGACCGGTCTCGCCGGCCCTGTTCATCCCGTTGGCCGAGGAGATCGGCGTCATCGTCGGCATCGGCGAGTGGGTGTTGCGCACCGCCTGCCGCGAGGCGGCGCGCTGGCCGCACCCCGCATCGATCGCCGTGAATCTCTCGCCCGTGCAGTTCCGTGGCGGCCGGCTGGTCGAGACGGTGACGAACGTGCTGGCCCAGACCGGCCTCGACCCGGCCCGGCTGGAACTGGAGATCACCGAAGGCGCGCTCCTCGAGAACACCGACAGCGTGCTCGACGTGCTGAACGGCCTGCGCGCGCTCGGCGTGAAGATCTCGATGGACGATTTCGGCACCGGCTACTCGTCCCTGAGCTACCTGCAGAAATTCCCCTTCGACAAGATCAAGATCGACCAGTCCTTCGTCCGCGGCATGGAGGGCAATGCCGAGTGTGGAGCGATCGTGCGGGCCATCGCCCGGCTCGGCGCCAGCCTCGGCATGCGCACCACCGCCGAGGGCGTCGAGACGGCAACGCAGCTCGACGCCATCCGCGCCGAGGGCTGCACTGAGGTCCAGGGCTACCTGACCGGACGCCCGATGCCGGCCGCCCAGGCCGCCGCCCTGTTGTCGGCCTCGCCCTCGACCTTGCCCGCCTGATCCAGGAGCCCGCCGAATGAAGCCGAAAGACCTGCGCCGCCTCGTCTACTACAGCCGCAACCGGGTCGCCGGTGCCCCCGCGGCGATGGACGAGACGATCCGCGGCATCCTGGCCGCGAGCCGCACCAACAACGCCCGCATCGACGTCACCGGGGCGCTGATGTTCAACGCCGGCTGCTTCGCGCAGGTGCTGGAGGGGCCGGAAGACGCGGTCGAGGCCACCTTCGAGCGCATCCAGCAGGACGAGCGCCACGGCGAGGTCTCGCTGCTTGCCTTCGAGGCGGTGGAGACGCGCCTCTTCACCGATTGGTCGATGGCCTATGTCGGGGCCTCGCCGGACGACGCGGCCCGCTACGGCGACGTGGCCGGCGAGAGCGGCTTCGACCTCTCGCGGATGACCGGAGACCGGCTCTGCGCCATGCTGCACGGGCTCGCCCTGGAGGAGGAGGCGGCCGAGGCCTGACGGTTTGCGAGGCGCGCAGGTTGAGCTAGAGACGCCAACCTGATCGCATCAGGTCGGCGCCTCCAGCTCCTGTTTCAACGCGCATTCTTTCGACGAACCGGTTTCCACTTCGTCGGAATGCGCTTTATCGAAGCGGCTCTTCACGCCACGCTTCTCAGGCAATCCCCGTGCGCCTCACCGTCACGACCTGGAACATCAACTCGGTGCGCCTGCGCATCGAGTCCGTGCTGCGCTTCCTCCGTGAAGCGCAACCGGACGTGCTGTGCCTGCAGGAGACCAAGTGCCCCGACGACCTGTTCCCGCTCAAGGCGTTCAAGGGATCGGGCTACGAGAACATCGTCTTCGCCGGGCAGAAGGGCTATAACGGCGTCGCGATCATCTCGCGGTTTCCGCTGCTGACCCGCGACGTGATGAGCTTCTGCGAGCGGCCCGATGCGCGCCACATCTCGGCTGTGCTCGGGCCGGAGGCGGGACCGGCGGCGGGGATCGTGCTGCACGATTTCTACGTGCCGGCGGGCGGCGACATGCCCCACCGCGACCTCAACCCGAAATTCGCGCACAAGCTCGACTTCCTGTCGGAGTTGCGAGTCTGGGGCGGACGGCGGGTCTCCGGGCCGGCGATCCTGGTGGGCGACCTCAACGTCGCGCCGCTGGAGCATGACGTCTGGTCGCACAAGCAGCTCCTCGACGTGGTGAGCCACACCCCCGTCGAGACCGAGGCGCTCGAGACACTGCGGGGCGAGGCCGGCTGGATCGACGCGGCGCGGCTCCTCACCCCGGAGCCGGAAAAGATCTACACGTGGTGGAGCTACCGCTCGCCGAACTGGGAACTCGCCAACAAGGGCCGGCGCCTCGACCACACTTGGGTCTCACCCGATCTCGCCGGCACTGTGCGCCGGGTCGCGGTGTTCCGCGAGGCGCGCGGCTGGGAGAAGCCGTCCGATCACGTCCCGGTGACGTTGACGTTGGAGCTCTGAGCCGGGAACGCAGACGCCCGTCCAGGCATTGGGTCTCCAATCTGAGCTTTCGCAATGGAGTCCCACCGCATGCGCTCGATCCTGCGCCAGATCGTCGTCGTCTTCCTGCTACCCAAGGCCATCGGCTACCTGCGTCGCCGCTTCGGCGGCGGACGGGCGGCGGGTTCGCACCGCTCGTACTGAGTCCGGGGTTTCCAAAGGGATCATCCCTTTGGTGCGAGGCCGGGGCTGAGCCCCGGCCTCCCTTCAACCAGGGCGCTGCCCTGGACCCGTGAAAGGACTCGTCCTTTCAAAACCTGAATGTGCTGCGACGCGTCGGCGGCTGTAGCCGAACCAGATCGCCAGTCCGAGGCCGAGCCAGGCCAGCAGGCGCAGCCACGTATCGCCGGGCAGGCTCGCCATCAGAGCGAGACAGGCGAGGATGCCGAGCACCGGCACGATCGCGCCGCCCGGCACCCGGAAGGGCCGTGCCCGCTCCGGCTCCGTACGGCGTAGGATCAGCACGCTGGCGCAGACGAGGATGAACGCGAACAGCGTCCCGATGCTGACGAGTTCGCCGAGGATGTCGATCGGCACCAAAGCCGCCACCACGGCTGTAGCGAGACCGATCACCCCTTGCGCGACGAACGGCGTCCGGCTCCGTGCCCCGATCCGGGCGAACAGATCCGGCAGCATGTGGTCGCGGGCCATGGCGTAGCAGATCCGCGCTTGGCCATAGAGCGCGGTGAGCGCCGCGGTGGTGAGCCCGATCAACGCGCCCGCCTTGATCGCCGCGGAGAAGCCGGTCAGTCCCGTCACCGCCATGGCCCGCGCGATCGGGTCGGCCACGTCGAGGTCGCGATAGGGCACGAGCCCGGTGAGCACGGCGGCCACCGCCACGTAGAGCGCCGCGGTGACGAGGAGCGAACCGATCAAGCCCAGGGGCGCGTCCCGCTGCGGATTGCGGGTCTCGCCGGCGGCGGTCGAGATGGTCTCGAAGCCGACATAGGCGAAGAACACGACCCCCGCCCCGCGAAAGATGCCGCTCCAGCCGAAGGCGCCGAACGTACCCTCATTCGCGGGCACCAGCGGCTGCCACAGTTCGGGTCGCAGATGCCCCGCGCCGAGGCCGAGGAAGGCGAGGATGATCGCGACCTTCAGCGCCACCAGCACGGCATTGGTGCGGGCCGCCTCCCGGTTGTCGCGCATCAGCAGGGCGGTGAGCGCCAGCACGACCAGCGCCGCCGGAAGGTTCACGATCCCGCCCTCCCCCGGCCCCGCGGCCAGCCACGCCGGCAGCCGCAGGCCCGCATCGGCGAGCAGGCTCTGCGCATAGCCCGACCAGCCGACGGCGATGGTCGCCGCCGCCATGGCAAATTCGAGAACCAGATCCCAGCCGATGATCCAGGCCGGCAGGGCGCCGAGCGTGACGTAGGTGTAGGAATAGGTCGAGCCGGCCACGGGGATCATCGCGGCGAGTTCCGCGTAGCACAAGGCCACCAGCCCGCTTGCGACCGCGCCGAGCACGAAGGAGAGCATCAGCCCCGGCCCGGCATAATTCGCTGCCGCCGTGCCGGTGAGCACGAAGATGCCCGCCCCGACGGTTGCGCCGACGCCGATGCAGACGAGGCTGAAGGCGGAGAGGTTTCGGGCGAGCGCCGGACCGCCCGAATCGGCGGCGTCCGCGACGAGGGCGGCGATGGGCTTTCGGGCGCCGAGGGCGGAACGGGGCATAGGGTCTCACGTGCCTGACCGGACTGCATCCGGCGAAGCGAAAGCCGGGCCGGATGCAGGGCGGGATCGGGAAGCAGTATGGGGCGGATTTCGCCTCGACGGGCGGCGCCACTGGCACATCCCGCGATTTCGTGTATGGTCCGCGCCGCCTCGACCCGGTTACCGGGCGGGGCTTGTGCCGCTTGCGGCTGACCGTGCTGGACGACATCCCGGCACCGGCCCGACCGCGAGTTTTTCAAAGGTGCCCTTCCCTCCCATGGGCGGCGCCTCCGACCAAACCTCCATCTGAAAGGCCTGCGATGTCGATCACGGCAGAGCGCAAGACCGCGCTCATCAAGGACTACGCCAAGGGCAACAAGGACACCGGCTCGCCGGAGGTCCAGATCGCCATCCTCACCGAGCGGATCACCAACCTGACCGCCCACTTCAAGACCCACGGCAAGGACAACCACTCCCGCCGCGGCCTCCTGAAGCTGGTCTCGCAGCGCCGCTCGCTGCTCGACTACCTGAAGCGCAAGGAAGAGGCGCGCTACCGCACCCTCATCGAGCGCCTCGGCATCCGCCGCTAAGGCCTGCCGAACCTTCGCGCGGTCCCCCACGGGGCCGCGTTTTCACAAGCCGCGCTTCGCACGAAGTGGACGCCGGTTCGGCGTCGAAGAGCGCGGCAGACCAAGAAGGATCGCTCGGGCATGGGGCCCGGCCGGTCCGATCCGGGCGGCTTGAAGGCGCAGGGCGCCAGGGCAGGATCGCGAGACGCTTCCTTAAGACGAAGCGTCTCGCCGTCTTGCCTCTGGCGGCGCCGGGCTCAGCCCACCGCATGTTTGAAGGCGAGAGACATATGTTCGACGTACAACGTGAAGAGCTGATCTGGGGCGACCGCAAGCTCGTCCTCGAGACCGGCAAGACCGCTCGCCAGGCGGACGGCTCCGTGGTCGCCACCTACGGCGAGACCACCGTGCTCGCCACCGTGGTCGCGGGCAAGGAGCCCAAGGCCGGCATCGACTTCCTGCCGCTCACCGTGAACTACCAGGAGCGCGCCTACGCTGCCGGCCGCATCCCCGGCGGCTACTTCAAGCGCGAAGGCCGTCCCTCCGAGAAGGAGACACTGGTCTCCCGCCTGATCGACCGCCCGATCCGTCCGCTCTTCGTCGAGGGCTGGCGCAACGACACCCAGGTCGTCGTCACCGTCCTCTCCCACGATCTCGAGAACGATCCCGACATCGTCGCGATGGTCGCGGCCTCCGCCGCCCTCACCCTCTCGGGCGTGCCCTTCATGGGCCCGATCGGTGCGGCTCGCGTCGGCTACCTCAACGGCGGCTACAAGCTGAACCCGCTGGTGACGGAAATCGCCGAATCGACCCTCGACCTCGTCGTCGCCGGCACCCAGGACGCGGTGCTGATGGTCGAGTCCGAGGCCAAGGAGCTCTCCGAGGACGTGATGCTCGGGGCCGTGATGTTCGGCCACAAGCACTTCCAGCCGGTGATCGAGGCGATCATCCGCCTGGCCGAGAAGGCCGCCAAGGAGCCGCGCGACTTCACCCCGCCGGAGAACGCCGACGTCGAGGCCGCCGTTCTCGCGGTCGCCGAGACCGAGCTACGCGAGGCCTACAAGAAGACGGTCAAGCAGGAGCGCTACGCCGCCGTCGACGCCGTGAAGGCGAAGGTCGTGGCCGCGCTCTGCCCGGCCGAGGGCGAGCAGAAGTTCAGCCCTGAGAAGGTCAAGGCGGCCTTCAAGGAAGCGCAGTCGAAGGTGGTCCGCTGGAACATCCTCGACACCGGAAGCCGCATCGACGGCCGTGACGTGAAGACCGTCCGCTCGATCGTCTCCGAGGTCGGCGTGCTGCCCCGCGCCCACGGTTCGTCGCTGTTCACCCGCGGCGAGACCCAGGCGCTGGTCGTGGCCACGCTCGGCACCGGCGAGGACGAGCAGTTCATCGACGCGCTGGAGGGGACCTACAAGGAGCGCTTCCTGCTCCACTACAACTTCCCTCCCTACTCCGTCGGCGAGACCGGCCGCATGGGTTCGCCCGGCCGCCGCGAGATCGGCCACGGCAAGCTCGCCTGGCGCGCGATCCGGCCCGTTCTGCCGCCGGCCCACGAGTTCCCGTACACGATCCGCGTGGTCTCCGAGATCACCGAGTCGAACGGCTCGTCCTCGATGGCTTCGGTCTGCGGCGGTTCGCTGTCGCTGATGGATGCGGGCGTGCCCCTGCGCCGCCCGGTCGCCGGCATCGCCATGGGCCTCATCCTCGAAGGTGAGCGCTTCGCCGTGCTGTCCGACATCCTCGGCGACGAGGATCACCTCGGCGACATGGACTTCAAGGTGGCCGGCTCGGAGGAGGGCATCACCTCCCTCCAGATGGACATCAAGATCGCCGGCATCACCGAGGAGATCATGAAGATCGCCCTCGCCCAGGCCAAGGACGGCCGCGCCCACATCCTGGGCGAGATGTCCAAGGCCCTGACCGCGGCCCGTCCGGAGCTCGGCGAATACGCGCCGCGCATCGAGACGATGCAGATCCCCACCGACAAGATCCGTGACGTGATCGGCACCGGCGGCAAGATCATCCGCGAGATCGTCGAGAAGACCGGCGCCAAGATCAACATCGAGGATACCGGCATCGTCAAGATCGCCTCCTCCGACGGCAAGGCGATCAAGGCGGCCTATAACTGGATCCGCTCCATCGTCGCCGAGCCCGAGGCCGGCACGATCTACGACGGCACGATCGTCAAGATCATGGAGTTCGGCGCCTTCGTGAACTTCTTCGGCGCCAAGGACGGCCTCGTCCACATCTCGGAACTCGCTGCCCAGCGCGTCGCCAAGGTCGGCGACGTCGTGAAGGAAGGCCAGAAGGTCAAGGTGAAGTTCCTCGGTGCCGACGAGCGCGGCAAGATCCGCCTCTCGATGAAGGTCGTCGATCAGGAGACCGGCGAGGACCTCACCGAGAAGCTGAAGGCCGAGCGGGCTGAGCGCGGCGAGCCGGAGCGCGAGGAGCGCAGCGACCGCGGTGATCGTGGCGACCGCGGCCCCCGCCGCGACCGCGGCGAGCGCCGCCGGGAATCGTCGGGCGAGTAAGCCCCGTCCCGCACGCCATACCGGACGTTTGAAGAGCGCGGTCCCTCCGGGGGCCGCGCTCTTTGCTTGTGGCCCTCGGCCATTTTGCGCAATGGCAAAGTATCGACTGCCTATTTTCCATATGAAATCGGCAAAACTGGAATAATTCAACCTTCGCCAAGCTGAGCCGGATTAGGGCCAAGACTTCCCCGTCTATTCTAATAAAATAAGGGGGAAGCTTATGAGAAACGCTCGCCAGAGCCGCGCTGTGCTGCGGCCGATGCTGCTTGGCTCCGTTGCCTGTACAAGCATCGCTGCGGCTTTCATCCACCCGGCGCGGGCGCAAGTCACGGACATCAACACCGGCCTGCCGACCGCTCAGGCGGTCCATCTGCTCGCCGCGTCCCCCGCGGTCGGCGGCGTCACCCTCGATATGATCAGCGTCGCCGGGTCCGGGGCCGGGCGCGGCCTCGTCGTCGACAGCTCGGGTTCGCAGGTCGGCTACCTCGCCCGGCGCCTTCGCTCCTCGACCAAGACCGACACGCCGCTGATCGACACGCCGCAGGCGATCTCGGTGGTGACGGAGGCGCAGATCCGCGACCAGAACGTGCAGAGCATCGGCGAGGCGCTGCGCTACGTCCCCGGCGTCGCCATCGCCCAGGGCGAGGGCCACCGCGACGAGATCCTGATCCGCGGCCAGCGCACGACCGCCGACTTCTTCGTCAACGGCATCCGTGACGACGCGCGCTACTTCCGCGACCTCTACAACACCCAGCGCATCGAGGTGTTGAAGGGCCCCAACGCGATGATCTTCGGCCGCGGCGGCGGCGGCGGCGTGGTCAACCGCGTGCTCAAGGAAGCCGACGGGGTGCCGATCCGCGAGGTGCTGGTGCAGGGCGGCCAATTCGGGAACAAGCGCATGGCGGTCGATCTCGGCGACCGCGTCTCCGACACCGCCTTCTTTCGCCTCAACGGCGTGTTCGAGGATACCGGCACCTATCGCGACTTCATCGACATCCGCCGCTACGGCGTGAACCCGACGATGACCTTCCTGCTCGGGCCGCAGACGACCCTGCGCCTGTCCTACGAGTTCTTCTCCGACAACCGCATCGCCGACCGCGGCATCCCCTCGCAGTTCGGGCGCCCCTGGCGCTATCGCGAGAACACCAGCACGCTGTTCGGCGCGCCCTTGATCTCGAACGGCTCCGTCGATGCCCATATCGGCAACGCGCAGCTCGACCACGTCT
Organism: Methylorubrum sp. GM97; assembly: GCF_024347855.1. Classification (NCBI taxonomy): domain Bacteria; kingdom Pseudomonadati; phylum Pseudomonadota; class Alphaproteobacteria; order Hyphomicrobiales; family Methylobacteriaceae; genus Methylorubrum; species Methylorubrum sp. GM97. The sequence continues at coordinate 4,340,377 of NZ_AP025942.1, read as the reverse complement.
TCGAGAGCGGCGTCGTGATGCGCAGCCAGACGCGGATCGCCGACTACGCGAAGTACCATCAGAACGCCTACCCCAACAGTCCGGTCAGTGCCGACGAGACCTCGTTCGTGATGCGCGGCTACGGCAGCCAGACTGACCGCACGAACACCTTCAACCAGACCGACTTTACCTACAAATTCAACACCGGCCCCCTCGCCCACACCGTGGTGGCCGGCCTGGAACTCGGTTTTCAGGAGGGGATCGACTTCCGGCGCGACTTCATCTGGAATTCGACCGGCACCCGCAACCTCCCCGTCAATCCCTTCGCGCCGACCACGACCGAGGGTGCAACGCTGCGGAATCTCGCGTCGGGCCGCAACAACACCTATCGGCTCGGCGTGTTCTCCGCCTTCGCCCAGGACCAGATCGAGATCGACGAGCATCTGCAGTTCATCGTCGGCGCACGCTTCGACCGCTTCGATTTCCAATCGCGCGACCGTCGTCCCGACGCCGCGACCGGCCTCCCTGCCCAACCGAACAGCCGCATCGACAATCTCGTCTCGCCGCGGGTCGGCGTCGTGGTGAAACCGCTGCCCAATCTCGCCTTCTACGGCAGCTATTCGGTGTCCTTCCTGCCGAGCGCGGGCGATCAGTTCCGCGTGCTGGACCCGACGACCGCTTTGTCCGCACCCGAGCGGTTCGAGAACGCGGAAATCGGCGTGAAATACGAGATCACGCCGGCCCTGATCCTCACCGCTGCGCTGTTCAACCTCGATCGCGACAACCAGCCGATCCCGTCATCCACCGAAGCGGGCTTCTCCGCCGGCCCGGGCAAGACGAACACAAGGGGCGGCGAGATCGGCATCACCGGCTACGCAACCGATTGGTGGCAGATCTCCGGCGGCTACGCCTATACCGAGCCGCGCATCGTCGCCGACATCGATGACGACGGCGACGTGATCCAGGCCGGCAACCTTGTCGGCGGCGTTCCGCTCAACACCTTCAGCCTGTGGAACAAATTCGACATCGGCGAGCGATTCTCCGTCGGCGTCGGCTACCTCTACCAGGATGCCAGCTTCGCATCGTCGGACAACGCAGTGCGCCTGCCGAGCTTCTCGCGCTTCGATGCCGGCGTGTTCTACGCGTTCAGCGAGAGCATGCGCGCTCAGGTCAACATCGAGAATCTGTTCGACCGGCGCTACGTCATCTCCGCGCACAACAACAACAACATCCTGCCCGGCGCGCCCCGGACCGTGCGCTTCCAGCTCATCGCGCGGTTCTGACCCGCGGGGGCGCCCGAGGCTTCCGCGCCCGCGCGCCCTCCCCTAACACCGGGGCGACGCCCGCCCTGCGGGTGCCTCGCCCCGGAGCCCCCATGTCCGACGATCTCGTCTTCTACACCAACCCGATGTCCCGCGGCCGGATCGTCCGCTGGATGCTGGAAGAGGTCGGCGCGCCCTACCGCACCGAGATCCTCGGCTATGGCACCTCCATGAAGGCGCCGGCCTACCGGGCGATCAACCCGATGGGGAAGGTGCCGGCGCTGCGCCACGGCGCGACGGTGGTGACCGAGTGCCCCGCGATCCTCGCCTATCTCGCCGACGCCTTCCCGCAGGCCGGCCTCGCCCCCGCGCCGGGCCACCGCGACCGCGGCCCCTATTACCGCTGGCTGTTCTTCTGCGCCGGGCCGCTCGAGGCGGCGGTCACGAACGGCGTGCTCAAGGTGAGCGTCCCCGACGACCCGCGCATGCAGGGCATGGTCGGCTACGGCAGCCTGGAGACGGCCCTCGACACGCTCGAAACAGCCGTCTCCGGGGTGGAGTTCGTGGCGGGCGACCGGTTCAGCGCCGCCGACCTCTACGTCGCCGCGCATCTCGGCTGGGGCATGCAGTTCGGTACGATCCCGAAGCGCCCGGCCTTCGAGGCCTATGCCGGGCGCCACCTCGCCCGCGAGGCGGCCGCGCGGGCGCGGGCGATCGATGACGCTTTGCTCGCCGAGGCGCAGGCGGCGTCATAGTCGCCGACCGACGGAACGGCCCCGCCCGCCCCGCGTTCGCCCCGCGAAGTCGCACGAGCGTCGAGAAGGAGTGCGTTGACCGTGAACGAGATGATCGAGGACATTTTTTCGGGCGAGCCGAACCTGAGCATGACCGAGCGGGCGGTCTCCGTCGCGCTGGGGCTCGGCATCGCCGCCGCGGCGGCCCAGCCCCGGCCGAACAAGCTCCTGAGCCTCGCCGCCCTGGTGGTCGGCGTCGGGCTCGCCGTGCGCGGTGCCACCGGCCATTGCGCGGTCAAGGCGGTCACCGCGGGCGGGCGCGACCTGACCGGCTGATCTCGCGCGTTTCGCGATCGAAGCTGCGCGTGGTCGCGACGCGATCAGGCGCAGCCTCAATCGGCCGAGACGTCGGCCGAAGACCGGGGCGCGAACGCGTCCGGTTTCCCGTCTGGAACGGAGCCGGCCTCGAAGCGCCTCCGCGCCTCTTGAATGGCCGCATGGTTCTGCTCGGCCCAGCCGACGAGGTGAGCGAGCGGATCAAGGAGCGCGCTTCCCAACGGCGTCAACCTGTACTCGACACTCGGCGGCTTCGTCGGGAACACCGTCCGTGCGATGAGGCCGTCCCGTTCGAGGTCGCGAAACGTCTGCGTCAGCATCCGCTTGGAGATGTCGGGGATCATGCGGGCAACCGCGCTGAACCGGCCCGGCCCTGCGGCCAATGCGATCAAGATCAGCATCGACCACTTGTCGCCGACCCGATCCAGCACATCGCGGACCGGACATGACGCGATCTTCGCGAAACTGGACTGCCAAACGGCAAACCGCCGTGCCAGTTCGATTTGACCCGGCCGGAGGGCGGTTCCGTCACTGTTACCTTGTCCCAAAGAAGTGCCTCCTTCACGGCTCACGCGGTCTCAATTAGGTACCTTGTACCGCATGGGAACCGAGTGGGACCACCGTCATGACCACATCCGAGCCGCGTCTCTTCGTGACCGGTGCCACCGGCCAGCTCGGCCGGCTGGTGATCGAAGCCTTGCTGAAGAGGGTGCTGGCCGACACCATCGTGGCGGGTGTCCGCTCGCTGGAGAGTGCTGCGGCTGAGGACCTGCGCGCGCAAGGCGTCACGCTCCGCGTGGCCGACTACGCGCGTCCCGAGACATTGGCGGAAGCCTTTCGCGGCATCGACCGCCTGCTCCTCATCTCGTCCAGCGAAATCGGCCAGCGCGTTGCCCAGCACCGGAACGTCATCCAAGCCGCCCGGCAATCCGGCGTGAACCTGATCGCCTATACCAGCCTGCTTCGCGCCGACACCTCGCCACTCGCCCTGGCGGACGAGCATCGGCGGACGGAAGACGCGCTGAAGGCTTCCGGCTTGTCCTTCGCCGTGCTGCGCAATGGCTGGTACACCGAGAACTACGCGGCCTCGATCGCGCCGGCCCTGGCCCACGGGGTACTTCTGGGCAGTGCGGGCGAGGGCCGGATCGCCTCCGCCGCGCGGGCGGACTTCGCCGAGGCCGCCGCCGTCGTGCTGACGACTGACGGCCATGACGGACGCGTCTACGAACTGGCGGGGGATGACGCCTACACCCTGGACGAGTTCGCGGCAGCGGTGAGCGTGCTGTCCGGCCGGACGATCGTCTACCGGAACCTGACGGAGGATGCGTTCAAGGCGGCCCTGGTCGCCGCCGGCCTGCCGGAGGACTTCGCGGCGCTGCTCGCCGATTCGGATATGGCAGCGGCCAAGGGCGGACTCAACGATACGAACCGCCAGCTGAGCGGGCTGATCGGCCGGCCGACGACCCCCTATCGGACCACGATCGCCGGAACGATCAGCGGGACGGCGGCCCAGACCTGACGCTTCCGGCGCGCCGGTGGCCGCGGCTTCCGGGCCCAACGAAAAAGAGGCGCCCCGCGAGGAGCGCCTCATTTCTCTTCAAAGCGGGCTGCCGCCTGTCAGAGCGACCGGCTGCTGGTCCGGCCAGCGATGAAGCCGTAGATCGCCAGCACCACGCAGGCGCCGACGATGGAGCCGATGAAGCGCGCGCCCTCGTTGGGCCCGTACCAGCCGACCGCCTGACCGATGAAGGTCGCGACGAAGGCGCCGACGATGCCGAGGATCGTCGTCAGGATGAAGCCGGACGGCTCCTTGTCACCGGGCATGATGAACTTGGCGATGATGCCGGCCACGAAGCCGATGATGATGGTCCAGAGAATTTCCATGTCGTCCCAACCCCGAAAGTCGTCGTCGATCTGAAGCTCCGGCCGGAAGACTTGGCCGTATTCGGATGACAAACGCGCGAGCGACGACGCCGGTTGCCTTGGGAAATGCGGGACCGTCCAAAAAATCCGGGCCTGCGCGACCGGCCCCGCCTCCGGCATTCCGACGCGCCGCTCGAACCCCTTTACGGGGTACCGCTCCGGGCGGCAGAAGGGTTCGCTTCCTTCACGAATCGAGACCGGCGACCCTACGATGACCATCGAACGCTACGAGACCGGCCCGCGCATGTCCCAGGCGGTCGCCCATGGCGACCTCGTGTTCCTGGCGGGTCAGGTGGCCGCCGACGTGGTCGGCACCGGCGTCACCGCACAGACGCAGCAGATCCTGGAACAGATCGACCGGCTGCTGATGGCGACGGGCAGCGACAAGGCCCGCATCCTCTCGGCGACCGTCTATCTCGCCGATATCGGAAGCTTTGCCGAGATGAACGCCGCCTGGGACGCCTGGGTCGACAAGGGGAACCCGCCCGCCCGCGCTACCGTCGAGGCGCGGCTCGCCGGGCCGGAATACCTCGTCGAGATCGTGGTCACGGCTGTCCGGGGCAAATCGTGATCCGGCGGCTTCTGCTGGGAGGGCTCGCCGCCCTCCCCCTCCTCCTCTGCGCGGCCGGCGGGGTGCGGGCCGAGGAGCGGGTCGTCAACATCTACAACTGGTCGGACTACATCGACCCGAAGGTGCTCGACGACTTCACCAAGGAGACGGGGATCAAGGTCGTCTACGACACCTACGACAACAACGAGATCCTCGAGACGAAGCTCTTGGCCGGCAAGTCCGGCTACGACATCGTCGTGCCCTCCGGCCCCTTCCTTCAGCGCCTGATCAAGGCGGGCGTGTTTCTGCCGCTCGACAAGGCGAAGATCCCGAACCTCAAACACGCCTGGCCCGAGATCAGCACCCGGCTTCAAGCCTATGATCCGGGCAACACGTTCGCCGTCGATTACATGTGGGGCACCACCGGCATCGGCGTGAACGTGACCGCCGTGCGCGAGCGGCTGGGCGCCAACGCCCCCCTGAATAGCTGGAGCCTCGTGCTCAATCCCGGCTCGATCGCGAAGCTGAAGGATTGCGGAGTCATGCTTCTCGACTCCCCCGAGGATCTGATTCCCTCGATCCTGCCCTTCTACGGCTTCAAGTCGGATTCGAAGCGTTGGGACGACATCACCGCGGTGACCGACGCGCTCTACAAGGTCCGCGGCGCGGTGCGGAAATTCCACTCCTCGGAATACGTCAATGGGCTCGCCAACGGCGATGTCTGCCTCGCGGTCGGCTATTCCGGCGACGTGATGCAGGCGAAGAAGCGCGCCGAGGAATCGAAGAACGGCATCGAGATCGCCTACTTCATCCCGAAGGAAGGCGCGCTGATGTGGTTCGACGCCTTCGCGATCCCGAAGGATGCCGCCCACCCGGCCGAGGCGCACGCCTTCATCGACTACATGATGCGCCCCGAAGTGGCGGCGGCCAACACCAATTTCGTTTCCTTCGCCAACGGCAACCTCGCCGCGCGCAAGCTCGTGAAGCCGGAGCTTCTCAACAATCCCGGTATCTACCCGGACGAGACGACGATGCAGCGGCTCTCGGTCAACACCGCCTGGAACGACTCGACCCAGCGCTTCGTCACCCGAGCCTGGACGCGGGTGCGCACCGGCCGCTAGAGCATCATCCGGAAAGGTGGTTGCCGGCTTTCGGAAAAAGATGATGCAAGAACAAAAGCTTAGAGCATCGTCCTGGATCTGATATCCAGGACGATGCTCTAAGCGCCCTCTCTCGGAGCCCAATCACCCCTTCGGCGGGGGTGCCGGGGCAGCGCCCCGCCCGAACGAGAAAGGCCCCGGCTCTTCCGAGCCGGGGCCTTTCTCATGTCGTGGCTCCGGACAGGAGCGGCCGATTACTCGGCCGCCGCCGGGGGCAGCTCGCTGAGTTCAGCGGCGTTGGCCGCGTTCTCGGCGGAGCGCTGCTGAAGGATCAGGTTGTCACGGCGGCGCGCGATGGAGCGGATGTCCGCCGCGAGCGAGCCGGTGCCGGCCGGGATGAGCGAGCCGACGATGACGTTCTCCTTCAGGCCGTCCAAGGTATCGACCTTGCCGTTGACCGCCGCCTCCGTGAGGACGCGGGTGGTCTCCTGGAACGAGGCCGCTGAGATGAACGACTTCGTCTGCAGCGACGCCTTGGTGATGCCGAGCAGGACGGGCACGCCCTGGATCGGCTTCTTGCCCTCGGCGAGGAGCTTCTCGTTGAAGTCGGCCAGTTCGGTGCGGTCGATCTGATCGCCCGTGAGGATGTCGGAGTCGCCGCCGTCGGTGATTTCCACCTTCTGCAGCATCTGCCGGACGATGACCTCGATGTGCTTGTCGTTGATCGACACGCCCTGGAGCCGGTAGACCTCCTGGATCTCGTTGACGAGGTAGGCAGCAAGCTCCTCCACGCCCTTGATCGCCAGGATGTCGTGCGGCGCCGGGTTGCCGTCGACGATGTAGTCGCCGAGTTCCACCACGTCCCCGTCCTGCAAGTGGATGTGCTTGCCCTTCGGGATCAGGTACTCGACGGCATCGGAGCCGTCGTGCGGCGTCAGCGTCAGACGACGCTTGTTCTTGTAGTCGCGGCCGAAGGCGATCGAGCCCGACTTCTCGGCGATGATCGCCGCATCCTTCGGACGACGCGCCTCGAACAGCTCCGCCACCCGCGGCAGACCGCCGGTGATGTCGCGGGTCTTGGCCGAGTCCGTCGAGACACGGGCGAGCACGTCGCCGGCCCGCACCTTCGCACCCGGATCGAGACCGATGATGGCATCGACCGGCAGGTAGTAGCGGGCGTCCGAACCGCGGGCCAGCTTCACCGGCTTGCCGTCCTGATCCAGCACGAGCATGGCCGGCTTCAGGTCGGAGGTGCGGGACGAACCGCGCCAGTCGATGACGACGCGCTTGGCGATGCCGGTCGACTCGTCGGTGGTCTCGGTGATGGACTGACCATCATAGAGATCCTCGTAGCCGACGATGCCGTCCACCTCGGCGACGATCGGACGGGTGTAGGGGTCCCACTCCGCGATCCGCTGGCCGCGCTTGATCGTGTCGCCTTCGTCCACGCGCACGCGGGCACCGTATTGCAGGCGGTGAACCGCCCGCTCGGTGCCGTCCGGCCCGACGATCACCACCGCGACCGAACGGCCGGTGGCGATGAGGTCGCCGTCCGAGTTCTTGGCGAGCGAGCGGTTGCGGATCTTGATCGTGCCCTCGAAGCTCGACTCGACGAAGGACGAATCCGCGATCTGCGCCGCACCGCCGATGTGGAAGGTGCGCATGGTGAGCTGGGTGCCCGGCTCGCCGATCGACTGCGCCGCGATGACGCCGACGGCCTCGCCCATGTTGACGGGCGTGCCGCGGGCCAGATCGCGCCCGTAGCAGGTGGCGCAGACGCCGCTCTTGGTCTGGCACACCAGCACCGAGCGGATCTTCACCTCTTGGATGCCGGCGGCGTTGATCGCCGGCAGGTGACGCTCCTCGATCGTCTCGTTCGTCTTGACGATGACGGTGCCGTCCTGCGCCACCAGATCCTCGGCCGTGGCGCGGCCCAGGATACGGATGGAGAGCGGGGCGACGACCTGGCCGGCATCGATGATGGCGCGCATCTTGATGCCGTTGGTCGTGCCGCAATCGACCTCGCGGATGACCGCGTCCTGCGCCACGTCGACCAGACGACGCGTCAGGTAGCCCGAGTTCGCGGTCTTCAACGCCGTGTCCGCGAGACCCTTACGGGCGCCGTGGGTGGAGTTGAAGTACTCGAGAACGTCGAGGCCTTCCTTGAAGTTCGAGATGATCGGCGTCTCGATGATCTCACCCGACGGCTTGGCCATGAGGCCGCGCATCGCCGCGAGCTGCTTCATCTGCGCGGGCGAACCACGGGCGCCCGAGTGGCTCATCATGTAGATCGAGTTGACCTGCTTGTCGGCCCCGTTCTCGTCCTTCTGGACGGCGGAGATCCGGCCCATCATCTCGGCAGCGAGCTTGTCCGAGCACTTGGCCCAGGCATCGACGACCTTGTTGTACTTCTCGCCCTGGGTGATCAGGCCGTCGTTGTACTGCTGCTCGTAATCCTTCACGAGCGTGCGGGTATCCTCGACGATCGACCACTTGTTCTCCGGCACGACCATGTCGTCCTTGCCGAACGAGATGCCGGCCTTGAACGCGTGGCTGAAGCCGAGCGCCATGATGCGGTCGCAGAAGATCACCGACTCCTTCTGACCGCAGTGGCGGTAGACGGTGTCGATCATCGCCGAGATCTCCTTCTTCGTCATCAGCTTGTTGACGACGTCGAAGGGCACCTTCGGGTGCATCGGCAGCACACCGGACAGGATCACGCGGCCCGGCGTGGTGTCGTAGATCCGGGAGACGGGCTCGCCATCGGGACCGAGGCCGCGCCAGCGCCACTTGATCTTCGAGTGCAGCGAGACGGACTTGGCTGCGAGCGCGTGCTCGAGCTGACCGATATCGCCGAACACACCCTGCATCGGGTTGTTCTTGTCGTCGGCCTTGTGCTCACCGACCGAGCCGTCGGCGACGATCGAGAGGTAGTAGAGGCCCAGCACGATGTCCTGCGACGGCACGATGATCGGCTGACCATTGGCCGGGTGCAGGATGTTGTTGGTCGACATCATCAGGACGCGCGCCTCCAACTGAGCCTCGAGGCTCAGGGGAACGTGCACGGCCATCTGGTCGCCGTCGAAGTCGGCGTTGAACGCGGCGCAGACCAGCGGGTGAAGCTGGATCGCCTTGCCCTCGATCAGCTTCGGCTCGAACGCCTGGATGCCGAGGCGGTGCAGCGTCGGCGCGCGGTTGAGCATGACGGGATGCTCGCGGATGACCTCATCCAGGATATCCCAAACCTCGGGCTTCTCCTTCTCGACGAGCTTCTTCGCCTGCTTGACGGTGGCGGAGAAACCCTTGGCGTCGAGGCGCGCGTAGATGAACGGCTTGAACAGCTCGAGCGCCATCTTCTTGGGCAGGCCGCACTGGTGCAGCTTCAGCTCGGGACCGACCACGATGACCGAACGGCCGGAGTAATCGACGCGCTTGCCGAGCAGGTTCTGGCGGAAGCGGCCCTGCTTGCCCTTCAGCATGTCGGCGAGCGACTTCAGCGGACGCTTGTTGGCACCCGTGATGACGCGGCCGCGGCGGCCGTTGTCGAACAGTGCATCGACCGCTTCCTGAAGCATGCGCTTCTCGTTGCGGATGATGATGTCCGGCGCGCGCAGTTCGATCAGCCGCTTGAGGCGGTTGTTGCGGTTGATGACGCGGCGATAGAGGTCGTTGAGGTCGGACGTGGCGAAGCGGCCGCCGTCCAGCGGGACCAGCGGGCGCAGGTCCGGCGGGATGACGGGCACGACCGTCAGGATCATCCACTCGGGCTTGTTGCCCGAGAGCTGGAACGCCTCAATGATCTTGAGGCGCTTCATCAGCTTCTTGGGCTTCAGCTCGGAGGTCGTCGTCGCGATCTCCTCCTTGAGCGACGTCGCGATGCCCTCGAGGTCGAGTTCCATCAGGATGCGCCGGATCGCCTCGGCGCCGATCATCGCCGTGAACGAATCCTCGCCGTACTCCTCCTGCGCGCGCAGGTACTCTTCCTCCGAGAGGAGCTGACGCTCCTTCAGGGGGGTGAGGCCCGGCTCGATGACGACGTAGGACTCGAAGTACAGGATCCGCTCAAGGTCCTTGAGCGCCATGTCGAGCAGCAGGCCGATGCGGCTCGGCAGCGACTTCAGGAACCAGATATGTGCGACGGGGGCGGCCAGTTCGATATGGCCCATGCGGTCGCGACGGACGCGCGCGAGGGTGACCTCGACGCCGCACTTCTCGCAGATGACGCCCTTGTACTTCATGCGCTTGTACTTGCCGCACAAGCACTCGTAATCCTTGATCGGCCCGAAGATGCGCGCACAGAACAGGCCGTCGCGCTCGGGCTTGAAGGTACGGTAGTTGATCGTCTCGGGCTTCTTGATCTCGCCGTAGGACCAAGACAGAATTTTCTCGGGCGACGAGATCGAGATCTTGATCTGGTCGAAGCTCTGCGGCTGGGCCTGCTGATTGAAAAGGTTCATGACCTCTTGGTTCATGATCCGCTCCTTGCTCGCCGGCTGCCCCGCGCCTGGGCAGTCACGGCTTGATCCTCATGGCGCCGCGCTCGTCCGGAGCGCCGCTGGCCGTCGTCGTGCTTGGGAAGGCCCCGCCCCTTCCTGCTCGACCGCGGCGGGGCCTCGGGAAAGGCACCGCCGCGGGAGGTGATGGCTGTCGTTACTCGGCGGCGTCGGCCGGCGGCTCGATCTGGTCGTTGGCCGCCTGCTGCTGCTTGGAGGAGGTGAGCTCGACGTTGAGGCCGAGCGAGCGCATCTCCTTGACGAGCACGTTGAAGGATTCGGGGATGCCGGCCTCGAACGTGTCGTCGCCGCGGACGATCGCCTCGTAGACCTTGGTGCGGCCGGCCACGTCGTCCGACTTCACCGTGAGCATCTCCTGCAGCGTGTAGGCCGCGCCATAGGCCTCCAGCGCCCAAACCTCCATCTCACCGAAGCGCTGACCGCCGAACTGCGCCTTACCGCCCAGCGGCTGCTGGGTGACGAGCGAGTACGGGCCGATCGAGCGCGCGTGGATCTTGTCGTCCACGAGGTGGTGCAGCTTCAGCATGTAGATGTAGCCCATGGTGACCTTGCGGTCGAAGGGCTCGCCGGTGCGACCGTCGTAGAGCGTCGACTGCGCCGAGCGGTCGAGCCCGGCCATCTCCAGCATCGTCTCGATGTCGGCTTCCTTGGCGCCGTTGAACACCGGGGTGGCCATCGGCACGCCGCGGCGCACGTTGTTGCCCGCCTCGGCCAGAGCCTCGTCGGACAGCCCCTCGAGTTCGGACGGCGAGTAGATCGCTTCCATCTCAGCCCGCAGCGGCGCGATGTCCTGGTTCTTCAAATAGGCATCGACCGCCTTGGAGACCTTGCGACCCAAGCCCGCAGCCGCCCAGCCCAGATGGGTTTCCAGGATCTGGCCGACATTCATGCGCGAGGGCACGCCGAGCGGGTTGAGCACGATGTCGGCATGCGTGCCGTCCTCGAGGAACGGCATGTCCTCGATCGGCACGATGCGCGACACGACACCCTTGTTGCCGTGGCGGCCGGCCATCTTGTCGCCGGGCTGGATCTTGCGCTTCACCGCCACGAAGACCTTGACCATCTTCATGACGCCGGGCGGAAGCTCGTCGCCGCGCTGCAGCTTCTCGACCTTGTCGAGGAAGCGCTGCTCGAGGCGCTTCTTCGACTCGTCGTACTGCTTCTGCATCGCCTCGATTTCCGTCATCATACGGTCGTCGACGACGGCGAACTGCCACCATTGCGAGCGGGGATACTCGCTGATGATCTCGCGGGTCAGCGTGGTGTCCTTGCGGAAGCCCTTCGGGCCGGCGATCGGCGACTGACCGATCAGCACCTCGGCCAAGCGGGCATAGGTGTTGCGGTCGAGGATGGTCTGCTCGTCGTCGCGGTCCTTGGCGAGACGCTCGATCTCCTCGCGCTCAATCGCCTGGGCGCGCTCGTCCTTGTCGACGCCGTGGCGGTTGAACACCCGCACCTCGACGATCGTGCCGGTCACGCCCGGGGGAACCCGGAGCGAGGTGTCGCGCACGTCCGACGCCTTCTCGCCGAAGATGGCGCGCAGGAGCTTCTCCTCCGGCGTCATCGGGCTCTCGCCCTTCGGCGTGATCTTGCCGACGAGGATGTCGCCGGCATGCACCTCGGCGCCGATATAGACGATGCCGGCCTCGTCGAGGTTCTTGAGCGCCTCTTCCGAGACGTTCGGGATGTCGCGGGTGATCTCCTCCGGACCCAGCTTGGTGTCGCGGGCCATCACCTCGAATTCCTCGATGTGGATCGAGGTGAACACGTCATCCTTCACGATCCGCTCGGAGAGCAGGATCGAGTCCTCGAAGTTGTAGCCGTTCCACGGCATGAACGCGACGAGCACGTTGCGGCCGAGCGCGAGCTCACCGAACTCGGTCGAGGGACCGTCGGCGATGATCTCGCCCTTCTTCACCGGCTCGCCGACGCGCACCAGCGGCTTCTGCGTGATGCAGGTCGACTGGTTGGAGCGCTGGAACTTCTGCAGGCGGTAGATGTCGACGCCGGGCTTGGTCGGGTCGGTCTCTTCCGAGGCACGGATGACGATACGGGTGGCGTCCACCTGATCGACGATGCCGGAGCGGCGGGCGGCGATGGCAGCACCCGAGTCGCGGGCGACCACGGCCTCCATGCCGGTGCCGACGAAGGGCGCGTCGGCGCGAACCAGCGGCACCGCCTGGCGCTGCATGTTCGAGCCCATCAGCGCGCGGTTGGCGTCGTCGTTCTCAAGGAACGGGATCAGCGCCGCGGCGACCGAGACGAGCTGCTTCGGCGAGACGTCCATGAGATCGACGCGGTCGGGGGCGACCACGATGACCTCGCCCGCGCGGCGGCAGACCACGAGGTCGTCCGTCAGCTTGCGGCCCTCGTCCATGCCAGCATTGGCCTGGGCGACGTAGTACTTCGCCTCTTCCATGGCGGAGAGGTAGGCGACCTCGTCGGTCACCACGCCGTCCTTCACCCGGCGGAACGGCGTCTCGATGAAGCCGTACTTGTTCACGCGGGCGAAGGTCGCCAGCGAGTTGATCAGGCCGATATTCGGGCCTTCCGGGGTCTCGATCGGGCAGATGCGGCCGTAATGGGTCGGGTGCACGTCGCGCACCTCGAAGCCGGCGCGCTCGCGGGTCAGACCGCCTGGGCCAAGCGCCGAGAGGCGGCGCTTGTGCGTCACTTCCGACAGCGGGTTGGTCTGGTCCATGAACTGCGAGAGCTGCGACGAGCCGAAGAACTCGCGCACCGCCGCCGCGGCGGGCTTCGCGTTGATGAGATCCTGCGGCATCACCGTGTCGATATCGACCGAGGACATGCGCTCCTTGATGGCGCGCTCCATCCGCAGGAGGCCCAGACGGTACTGGTTCTCCATCAGCTCGCCGACCGAGCGGACACGGCGGTTGCCGAGGTGGTCGATGTCGTCGATCTCGCCCTTGCCGTCGCGCAGATCGACCAGCGCCTTGACGACCGCGAGCATGTCCTCGCGGCGCAGCGTCCGCACGGTGTCGGCGGCGTCGAGGTCGAGGCGCATGTTCATCTTCACGCGGCCGACCGCCGAGAGGTCGTAGCGCTCGGAATCGAAGAACAGCGAGTGGAACATCGCCTCGGCGGTGTCGAGCGTCGGCGGCTCGCCGGGACGCATGACCCGGTAGATGTCGAACAGCGCGCCTTCGCGGGCGGAGTTCTTGTCCACCGCCAGCGTGTTGCGGATGTAGGGGCCGACATTGACGTGGTCGATGTCGAGCACAGGCAGCTCGGTGACGCCGACATCGTCGAGGCTCTTGAGGAGCTTCTCGGAAATCTCGTCGCCGGCCTCGGCCCAGATCTCGCCCGTCTTCATGTTGACGAGGTCTTCAGCGATGTACTGGCCGATCAGATCCTCGTCCGCGGCGCGCAGGAACTTGGTGCCCTTCTCGCCGATCAGACGCGCGTTGCGGGCGTTGAGCTTCTTGCCCGCCTCCAGCACGACCTCGCCGGAATCGGCGTCGATGAGATCGACCGAGGCCTTGAAGCCCTTGAGGCGCTCGGCGTCGAACGGCACGCGCCAATCCGCCCCGTCACGCTGGTAGGCGACGCGGTTGTAGAAGGTCGAGAGGATCTCTTCGCCGTCGAGGCCGAGCGCGAACAGCAGCGAGGTGACCGGCAGCTTGCGCTTGCGGTCGATGCGGACGTGCACGATGTCCTTGGCGTCGAACTCGACGTCGAGCCAGGAGCCCCGGTAGGGGATGATGCGGGCGGCGAACAGCAGCTTGCCGGACGAATGGGTCTTGCCCTTGTCGTGGTCGAAGAACACGCCCGGCGAGCGGTGCATCTGCGAGACGATGACGCGCTCGGTGCCGTTGACGATGAAGGTGCCGTTGTCCGTCATGAGCGGCATGTCGCCCATGTAGACATCCTGCTCCTTGATGTCCTTGACCGACTTGGCGCCGGTATCGGGGTCCACATCGAACACGATGAGCCGCAGCGTCACCTTGAGCGGGGCCGCGAAGGTGATGCCGCGCTGGCGGCACTCGTCGACGTCGTATTTCGGCTGTTCAAAGGTGTACCGCACGAACTCGAGCAGCGCCGTCGAGGCGAAGTCGGAGATCGGGAAGACCGACTTGAAGACGCTCTGCAGGCCCTCGTCGGCACGCCCGCCCTCGGGCTCGTCCACCATCAGGAACTGGTCGTAGGACGCCTTTTGAACCTCGATGAGGTTCGGCATCTCGGCGACTTCCCGGATCTTACCGAAGAACTTGCGAATGCGCTTGCGACCGACCAGCGTATTGGCCATGAGACCTCGCTCCACCACCTCAGCGTAGGGTGCCCGGGGAAGGCGGACCGCCTCCCATCACCGGACCCGAAGGGCCGTCCCGCCGGACGATCAGCCCACCCGAACCGAATTTGTCTCCGTTCGCCGCCCATTCCTGCCTTCAGGAACGACGGCCGCCCGAAGCAGCGTTAGCCCGCGAGCCGGAGCCCGCGGGCGTCTGGCCGGCGCGCCCTCGAAGAGCGCGCGCCGGATGCGATGGGCCGGTCTCGGCCCATCGACGGATTACTTGAGCTCGACCTTGGCGCCGGCCTTCTCGAGCTGGGCCTTGAGCTTCTCGGCCTCGTCCTTGGTCGCGCCTTCCTTGACGGGCTTGGGCGCGCCCTCGACGAGGTCCTTGGCTTCCTTGAGGCCGAGGCCGGTGATCGCGCGGACCTCCTTGATGACCTCGATCTTCTTGTCGCCGGCCGAAGCGAGCACGACCGTGAACTCGGTCTGCTCTTCGACGGCAGCGGCGCCAGCACCGGCGGCCGGGCCAGCGGCGACGGCGACGGCGGCAGCAGCCGAGACGCCCCACTTCTCTTCGAGGAGCTTGGCGAGCTCGGCGGCCTCGAGAACGGTCAGCGAGGAGAGGTCCTCGACGATCTTGGCGAGATCAGCCATGTGCGTGTTCCTTTGGTGTATCGGTTTGAACGGGTCGGTTTATGGGGGAGAAACGGCTCAGGCCGCCTCGTCCTTCTTGGCATAGGCCCCGAACACGCGGGCGAGCTTGGCCGCCGGCGCGTTGACGACCTGGGCGACCTTGGTCGCGGGAGCCTGGATGAGGCCCACGAGCTTGGCGCGCAGTTCGTCGAGGGACGGGAGCGAGGCGAGCGCCTTCACGCCGTCCGGGTTCAGGGCAGTCGTTCCCATGGCGCCGCCGAGAATCACGAGCTTGTCGTTCGTCTTGGCGAAGTCCACCGCAACCTTGGCGGCCGCGACCGGATCGCTCGAGTAAGCGAGCAGGGTCGGGCCCTTCAGGAGGGGCTTGATGGAGGCGACGTCCGTGCCATCGAGAGCGATGCTGGCGAGCCGGTTCTTGGCGACCTTCACGGTGGCGCCGGCCTGCTTCATCTGCGAGCGCAGCTTCTGCATGTCGGCGACCGTGAGGCCTTTGTAGTGGGCCACGACGACCACGGCGTTCGCATTGAACACGCCGTTGAGCGTCGAGACGAGATCAGCTTTAGCTGTCCGGTCCACTGTGCTCTCTCCGGTTGGCGGAACCTGAGACAGGCCCGCCGGTTGCACTTGCCGCCCGGAACGGATCTCGGCGTAGAAGCCGGAACCGTCGCGGACGACGTCTCACGGCCCTGTCCCTTTGAAGCGCCGCTGGGGCCCCTCGCGGGTGAGATTGGTTCAAACCGAGGTCTCCCGCCGGCGCCTGACGGCCCCGGAGGAAGACGTAGAAAAATTCGGTCTTCCCCGTCTGTGCAGGCTGTCGCCGATTAAGCCGGTCGCCCGGCGCCTGCAGTCTCGGACAGGACATAGCCGGAAACGGCGCTCGGAGCAGAAGCTCCAAGACCATCCCGGCCATCACCGTCCGGTTGCCCGAACGGCATCTCGAATGGAAACCGACCGATTGGCCGATCCCTTTCAATGGTTGAAATCGTGGAGCGCGGTCTATAGCGGCGTGCAAGCCGCCTGCCAAGTCCCGCAATGCGACTTTTCCGTCGCAGGCAAGGAAGCAGACGAGGGCCCGAGCGTGTGCGGGCAGGCATGGGCCCCGGCCGGAGGCACGCCCTCGCCTTAACTGATCCTTGACTCTGCCCGCGCCGCGTCCGCCGCGGCGCGGAGCCCGTGTGCGCCAGCGCATCCCCGACCATGGGCGGCGGCCTTACACCGCAGCGCACAAAAGCAGGGGATCTTGCGGGCGATGGCCTCGAAGGTGTTGTTGGCGCTGGTGGTGTTCGTGTTCCTCGTGGACGGCCACCTGCCGGGGATGCGCGAGTTGCGTAACCCGGACAGCGAGGGCGGCAAGGGCGCGAGCCGCGCCGCGCTGCTGTCGAAGCGGTCCGAGGCCTGAGCCTCGAACCGCCCAGGACGGCTCGCTGAGCCCCGCTCCGCGATCAGTAGTTGATCTGGAGCTGTCCGCGGAACAGGTCGCCCTCGGCCCGGCCGAAGCGGCTGCTGCTGGCCTCGCGGCGCTTCATGTTGGCGTAGGCGAGCGTCAGCTCCACCGACTTGATCGGCTGGAACTCGACGCCGAGCTCCAACTCATCGGTGTCGAGCCGCGGCGCGTTCGTCCCGACCTTCCAGCCGCCATCATAGGTCTGCCAGCGGATGTAGGGCATGAACGGGCCGACCGGCGAATGGTCGACCTTGTACATCGCCTGGACGTAGCCGCCCTGGAGCGGCTTGGTCAGGATCGCCCGGGCCACGGGATCGAATTCGGGGCCGCGTCCCCAGTTCCACTCACCCTGAAGGCCGAAGGGCTGCGGGTACAGCATCGCGTGCACGCCGACGCGCTCGTCGTCGAAGGTGTTGCCCAGGGCGGTGGAGGAACCGAAGGTCGCTTCGGGCCGGAAGCGGTTGCGGTAGGCCGAGCCGCCGACTTCCACCACCTGCCCCTTGAACGCCTCGCCGAGCCCGTCGAGTTCGAACGGCCAGGTCGCCATCATGACCGTCATCAGGTCGTTGTTGCCCTCGACCCGGTTGATGGTCTGGCCGTTGTAGATACCGACGCCCAGGGCACCGTAATTGCCGAACAGCTTCTGGCCGCCCTTGGCCAGACGATCCCAGATGCGCTGCACGTGCGCAGGGGTGTAGTAGAACGTGATACCGATATCGCGCTCGCCGGGCACGCCGCTGTTGATCGCGTCGGAACGGTCGAGTGTCAGGCGGTTCTGCGAGGATTGCAGGTTTTCCCAGCCGTAGGGCACCTTCTGCTGGCCGAAGCGCAGTTTGGTGCGGCGCTCGTCGTCGAGGAACACGTCGGCATAGGCGTCGCGCAGCTGCGTGAAGTGCTGGCGGTCGCCCACGCCGACCGCGAAGTCGGGCTGGATGTACAGGAACACCCGCTCGTGGATGTCGCCCTGCAGGACCAAGCGCACGCGGCGGAAGGTGAAGTTGTTGCGGTCGGTGATGCCGCTGTCGTGGACCGAGCGCAGGCGCGAGACGCCGGAGGGCGCGGTGTCGTCACCGGACAGGAACTCGTTGCCGCGCAGCTGGGTGTAGCCGCGCAGCGAGAGGCGCTCGAACCAGGTCTTGGGCCGGGCGCTGTGGTTCGGCCCGTCGGCCAGCAGCTGCGGCGCGGGCGGCACCAGCGCGTCGTACCACGTCTCCGGCTCGTCGATGGCGAAGCGGTGCGGGACCGGGCCGGGCGCGGCCGGCTGCCCGATCGCGGATTCCTTCGGGCGCCCGGCTGCCGGGAAGGTGCCGGCATCGGTGTTGCGGGCGTTCGCCTGCCGTAGCGGCCCCCGCCCACCTCTGCCCTGCGCCTCCGACTGCGCCTTGATCAGCGCCTTGAGTTCGTTGATCTGCCGCTGAAGCTCAGCGACTGTCTGAGCCTGCGCCTGAGCGCATGGCAGCACCAGAGCGCTCGATAAGAGCAGCGCGGTCAGAAGACGTCGTTTCATCTCTCGAACCCCCTTTGCCGCGTTCCGGGCCGGCGTGATGACGCTCGCCGTGTTGTGTTGGAACGCGCCCAGTCCTCGGTTGCGGATCTTCTGGCGCAGCGCGAACCCCGGACGGCCGATCGAACCACCCGCGCCGACCGGCCCGCAGCATCTGCGGCGCCCGGCGAAGTCGTTAGTCGGCTCAATCGCTTAGCGATCCCGGCGGCCTGCCCCACAGCCATGCTTGGCCGATAGCACCCCGCCGGAAGGATTAAAAGTTATCTTGAATAAAACCCGAGGGATTTCCGGGCTCATTACTTATATTACGGCTGCTAGACTGACTTAATCCAATATTTTTCACTATTTTTTCGTCATAAAAGTGACGTGAGTTTGTGTTTTATATAGTCGATTATTCTGAAGCCATCGGTCCGGCCAGGGCTGTCCGCGCCACCCCCTCTCCGTCCGGTGGCAAGGCCTTGCCGGCCCTCAGGGAACGGCGAGAGAGGGCGAAGAATCCTCGCGCCCGCCTCCGGCGCGGCGCCGTCCCCCAGGTCGGAACCCTCGCCCGATGCGCTCACCGCATGGCGGCGTTTCCAGTGCTCCCCGAGATCCTCACTGTGCCCTTCGCGCAACACGCATTGCGGGCACGCGGACAGGTCGGCGGCCCCGATACGCGGGAGGGTTCGCAGTCGCTCCGCGCGGACCCGGCGACGTTGCATCGCACGGGGTCTTGAACGCGCTTCGATGCGGAAAGAGGGGACGCCAACGGGCTGGGCTGTGCTAGATAGGAAGCCATGCGATGCTCCCTTTCCGTCTCGTCCCGCCGGCGCATCCTGTGCGTCTTTCCCGCCTACACGCCGTCCTTCGGGACGTTCTCCCACGCCTACCCACTGATGGGCGGCGTGAAGGCGTTCATGCCGCCCCAGGGGCTCCTGCTGATCGCGGCCTACATGCCCGAGACCTGGGAATGCCGCTTCGTTGACGAGAACATCCGGCCCGCCTCGGCCAAGGACTTCGCCTGGGCCGATGCCGTGTTCGTCTCGGGCATGCATATCCAGGAGGGCCAGATCCACGATATCGGCCGGCGGGCGCACGCCGCCGGCAAGGTCGCGGCGCTCGGCGGCCCCTCGGTGTCGGGCGCGCCGGAGAAGTACCCGGACTTCGACTACCTGCATGTCGGCGAGATCGGCGACGCCACCGACCGCCTCATCGAGATCCTCGACCGCGACCTGTCGCGGCCGGCGGCGCAGGTCGTGCTCGACACCAAGGAGCGGCTGGCGCTGTCCGACTTCCCGGCCCCGGCCTACGAGGCCGCGCCGCTCAAGCGCTACCTGATCGGCTCCCTTCAGTTCTCCTCGGGCTGCCCGTATCGCTGCGAGTTCTGCGACATCCCGCAGCTCTACGGCCGCCAGCCGCGGCTGAAGAGCCCGGAGCAGATGTGCGCCGAACTCGACGCGATCATCAGCCAGCCGGGCCACCCGGCGGTGGTCTACTTCGTCGACGACAACTTCATCGCCAACCGCAAGGCGACCCGCGAGATGCTGCCGCATCTCGTGGAATGGCAGAAGAAGAACAACTACCCGCTCCAGTTCGCCTGCGAGGCGACGCTGAACATGGCCAAGCAGCCCGAGATCCTCGAGCTGATGCGGCAAGCCAACTTCATGACGGTGTTCGTCGGCATCGAGACGCCGGAGGCCGACGCGCTCAAGGGCATCGACAAGACCCACAACGCCGCCGTGCCGATGTACGAGGCGATCGAGACGCTCAACAGCTACGGGCTGGAAGTGACCTCGGGCATCATCCTCGGCCTCGACTCGGATTCCGACAAGTCCGAGCAGAACCTGATCGACTTCATCGACAAGTCCGCGATCCCGGTGCTGACGATCAACCTGCTCCAGGCGCTGCCCAAGACGCCGCTCTGGGACCGGCTGCAGCGCGAGGGCCGGCTCCTGCACGATGCGAGCCTGGAATCGAACGTGCTGTTCAAGCGCCCGCACGACACGGTGGTGAACTCCTGGCGCCGGGCCATCGCCCACGCCTACACCCCGAGCACCTGTTCGAGCGCTTCAAGCACCAGTGCGACGTGACCTACGGCAACCGCATCGTCACGCCGACCAAGGGCAAGCTCACCAAGACCAACCTGCGCCGCGGCCTGATCCTCGGCTTCAACATCATCACGCGGGTGGGGTTGTTCTCCGATTACCGCCGGCCGTTCTGGCGGGCGGCGGGCCACGCGCTGAAGCGCGGGCAGATCGAGGCGGTGTTCAACATGGGCTTCGTCGCCCACCACCTGATCCGCTTCACCCGCGAGGCGCTGCGCGGCGAGCACAACGCGTCCTTCTACGCCGCCAAGGCGGCGGAAGCGGAGGCGCAGCGCGAGCGGAGCTGGTGGGAGAACGCCCGCCGCCGCCTGGCGCCGGAGCGGGAAGCGGCCTGAGCGTTTCCCGGCAGGGCGCTCGTCATCGCGCGCCCTGAGGCAAAGCTCCGATCGAAAAGGCCCCGATCAAACTTGGGCGGACCATCGCGTCCGCCCATCCCTCACGCGTAGGCCCGGGCGGCCTCGTTCGAGAACAAGGCCCGCAGCCGCGCCCGATCCGAGGGGCCGGTCTCCGACAGGTTCGTCATCGGAGCGGGCCGGGCGAACAGGTAGCCCTGCATCTGGTCGCAGCCGAGTTCGCGCAGAACCGTGAGCTGCTCTTGCGTCTCCACCCCCTCGACCGTGACCGTGAGGCCGAGATTGTGCCCGAGATGGGTGATCGCGCGCACGATCGTCAGGGCGTCCGCGTGCTGCCCGAGGCCGCGCACGAAGGACCGATCGACCTTGATCTTGTCGAACTGGAACCGCTGCAGGTAGCTCAGGCTCGAATAACCCGTGCCGAAATCGTCCAGCGCGAGGCGCACGCCGAGGGTGCGGAGCGCCGTGAGCACCGTCAGCGCCGTCGCCGCGTCGTGGATGAACACGCTCTCGGTGATCTCCAGAACCAGCCGCCCCGGTGAGAGCCCGTGGCGGCCGAGGACCGCCGCCACACCGGCGGCGAAGCCCGGCTGGCGGAACTGCTTCGGCGAAACGTTGACCGAGACCCGCCAGGGATGCGGCCAGGCTGCGGCGGCGGCGCAGGCGGTGTCGAGCACCCAGGCGCCGATCCGCCCGATCTGGTCGGTCTGTTCGGCGAGCGGGATGAAGTCCGCCGGGAACACGCAGCCGCGCTCCGGGTGGTGCCAGCGGATCAGCGCCTCGAAGATCTCGATCTCGCCGGTGCGGCCGTTGACGATCGGCTGGTAGTCGAGGGCCAATTCGCCCCGCGCGATCGCCCCGCTCAGCTCGTGCTCGATCCGGCGGCGCGCCTGGAGCTGCTCGTCCATCGCGGCCTCGAAGAAGCGCACCGCGCCGCGGCCCTCGTCCTTGACCCGGTACAGGGCGGTGTCGGCGGCGCGCTTCAAGCTCTCGGCGGTGCTGCCGTCGCTGGGATAGAGAGCGATGCCCACCGAGGCGCCGATCTCGACGCGCAAGCCCTCGACCGAGCCTCCGATCTGGCCCTCGATCTGGAACGGGCGGCCGAGCGCCGCGACCAGACGCTCGGCGGTCTCGGCAACCTGCGCAAGGGTGCGGGTATGGGCCAGCACGATGACGAACTCGTCGCCGCCGATCCGGGCGAGGGTGTCGGTCGGGCGCAGCTCGGCCAGCATGCGCTTGGCCGCCTGGACCAGCAGGGCGTCGCCCGCGGCGTGGCCGTGGAAATCGTTGACGGGCTTGAACCGGTCGAGGTCGAGATAGGCCAGGGCCACGCTCGTCCCGTTCTCGGCCGCATTCTCCAGGGCGAGCCCCAGGCGCTCCTCCAGCAGGGTGCGGTTGGGCAGGTCGGTCAGGGCGTCGTGCAAGGCGAGGTGGCGGATGCGCGCCTCGTCGCGGCGGCGCCGGCTGAGGTCGCGCAGGGCCACCGCCGTGGCGGGCCGGCCAAGATAGTCGATGGCGCGGCAGGTGAGTTCCACCGGCACGGCGATGCCGGCGGCGGTACGGACCTCGAACTCCTCCGGGAACAGATCCTCCGGGTGGCACCGGCTGCGCCGCAGAAGAACCGGAGCGTCGGCCTCCGCGAACAGGTCGAGCAGCGGCCGGCCGATGATCTCGGAGGCCGGGGCCCCGAACAGGCGCAGGCCCGCCTGATTGATCTCGACCACCCGGCCCTCGCGGTGGATGAACAGCACCTCGTGGGCGAGGTTGCCGAGCAGGCGCATGCGGCTCAGCTCGTCCATGCGGCGGCGCATGAGATGCTGCTGCATCAGCAGCGCCGTGAGCCCGGCGCCGAGGACGGCGAGGCTCACGAGCCCTACCGCGAGACCGAGCTGCGTCGAACCGAGGACGGCCCCGCCCCCCGCCACCGGGGTGGCGGGCGCGACGGTGAGCGCCGTCATGCCGGTGAAGTGCAGGCCGCAGATCGCGAGCGCCAGCCACAGGCTGACCTCAATGCGGCGGCCGAGCCCGGCGAGATCGCCGGCCCGGGCGAGGGCGATCACCGCAAGGGTCGCGCACAGCCCGAGCGAAGCGTGGACAAGGGCCTCCTCGAAGGCGAGCAGGCTGTTGGCCGCCATCGCGCCCACACCCGCGTAATGCATGCCCGAAATCGCCGCCGCCAGCACTAGGCCGGCCGCCGCCACCTTGAGCGGGTCGTGGTCCGCCCGACACCAGATCAGGAAGGCGATCAGCGCCCCGGCGACCGCAATCCCGATCGAGGCTGCGGTGGGAAGAAGGCCGTAGGCTGCCTGCGCACCCGGCTGAAACGCCAGCATCGCCACGAAGTGCAGCGACCAGACGCTGCAGCCGAACACGAACGCCGCCGCGATCAGCCAGGGGGAAACGGACCGGCGCTCGGCCCTGGCAGCCTCGGCCATCAGGGTGACAGTGGAGAAGCAGCCGAGCAGACAGATCCCAGCCGAAACGGCAACAAGGCCGAAATCGTGCTGGCTCGCGACACAGGCGACGATTTTGAGCATGAAGACCGGCAAGCCTGATAACCAAAGGCCGGCTTAGGCTGCGCCGATTAAGGTGATGCTGTTGGTATTCCGCTCAATTTTATCGTTCTTACACCGGAAACACACATCGTAACTTGGGTTATGTACTAACACTGCCGCCACACTGCGAATCCGAAGATTCCTTTTTCTCACAGCATCATGACGCCACCGTCCGGACGCAGGCCGCTTGACGGCGGACTCGCGCCTGCCCTAGAGCCGCGCCATCATGACGGGCTTCTTCCTCTCCGAGGCGTATCGCGCGCCGCTCCCTTAAGCGGCATCGGACTCGTCATGTCTTCAGCCGCTGCGTCGTCGGCGGCTTGAGGATCATGGAACATCCCGCAACGGACCGCCGACCTCGCCCCTTATCCGAGGTCACAAAGTGTCTGCCCTGCATCCCTCCCTCCCTGCCCCGTCGGTCGGTCTCGTCGGCTTCGGTGCCTTCGGCCGCCTGATCGCCCGCCATCTCGCGCCGCATGCCCGCCTGACGATCCACGACCCGTACCTGCCGGCCGGGCTGATCGCGGCGCAGGCGGGGCCGGAGGCGGTCGCAGCCGACCTGCGGCGTGTGGCAGCCTGCCCCGTGGTGATCCTCGCCACCCCCGTGACGCGCCTCGACGAGGCGGTGCGCGCCCTCGCCCCGCATCTGCGGCCGGGCACGCTGGTGGTCGATGTCGGCTCGGTGAAGACGGGGCCGGCCGCGATCCTGGCGGCGGGATTGCCCGCCGATGTCGAGATCCTCGCGACCCATCCGCTGTTCGGGCCGCAGAGCGCGGGCGACGGCATCCGTGGCCTGAAGATCGCGGTCTGCCCGATCCGCGGACGGGGCGCCTTCAGGGCGGCGGCCTTCCTGCGGCGCGGGCTCGGGCTCGATGTGATCCTGACCACCCCGGAGGCGCATGACCGGGCGATGGCCTCGGTCCAGGGTCTGACCCACCTGATCGCCAAGGTGCTGGTGGCGATGGAGCCGCTGCCGACGCGGATGACGACGCGCAGCTTCGATCTGCTGATGCAGGCGGTCGGCATGGTGCGGGACGATGCGCCGGACGTGTTCCACGCCATCGAGCGCGCGAACCCGCACGCGGCGCAGGTGCGGCAGCGCTTCTTCGCGCTCGCCGGGCAACTCGATGCCGAGCTGGCCGGGGAGGCGGTTCCCGCCGCGCCGGTCCGCCTCGCCTCTTAGAGCATCGCCCTTTTCCGAAAGCCGGCAACCACCTTTCGGGACGATGCTCGAGAATCAAAACGCCCCGCGCCGGGCTGGCGCGGGGCGTGTCGCGGCCGATCAGCCGATCAGAACTTGCGCACCAGCGGGGCCGGGGCGACGGCGGCGGGAGCGTCCCACTGGTAGCGGAACCCGACCGAAACGACGTCGGCGCTGACATCGGTGGAGGCCGCGAGCGGGATGTTGCCGATGTTGTAATCGCGGCCGGGGCCCGCCAGGAGAAGACCGCGGTCGAAGAAGGCGTGGGCGTAGCTGGCCGTCAGCAGCACCTTCTCGCTCCAGCGATAGCTGCCGCCGATCGAGACGACGTAGCGGTCGCTGTCGGGCAGGCGCGCCGAGCGGTTCGAGAAGTCGATCGGCACGTTGTCGTAGCCGAAGCCGGCCCGCAGGGTCAGGTTCGGCGACCAGTCGTACTCGGCACCGATCGAGTAGAAGAACGAGTCCTTGAAGTTGAGCGGCAGGTGGTTGACCGTCACGCCGAGCGCCCGCGAGACGATGCCGACATCGCCGAGCCTCGACCAGTTGTCCCACTCGAAGCCGAGATTGATCCGGGTGACCGGGTTGATTGCCTGGGTCAGGCCGACGCTGACCTTCTCGGGCGTGTTGAGGTTGGCCCGCACCTGCCCCAGGGCGATGGCCTGCCGCGGGTCGGGGAAGCCGATCGAGCCCGCGATGTCGTGGTGGACCGAGGAGCGGTAGCCGACGCCGATCGCCGTGCCGGCGGCGGGGGTGACCAGGACACCGGCGGTGAAGCCCACGCCCCAGGACTCGCCCTTGATGAAACCCGACGGGTAGAGGCCCGGGAAGGTGCCGGACACCGGCACGGCCGCGCGCAGGGTCAGGCGGAAATACTCGATGCTCGGGCCGGCGGCGATGGACAGCCAGTCGTTGACCTTGAAGCCGACCACCGGGTTGAAGGCCAGCGAGAAGATCCGCGAGGAGCGGGCATAGACCGAGCCCGCCCAATCCTGGCGCGGCTTGGTGACGAGGCCGTAGGGCGCGCCGGTCTGGATGCCGACCCAGAGACGGTCGGTGAGCTGGTAGGAGGTGGCGCCCGACGGCACCACGGCGCCCTGCCCGACCTCGCCGGAGGCGCCGAACGGCAGCAGGCCCGGCGCGGTCCCCACCGTCGGCGTGATCTCCCCCGACAGGTTGATGAAGCTCAGGCTCTGCTCGCTGGCAAAGCCGGGCCGCATCGTCACCGTCGCCGGGTTCCAGAAGATCGACGAGACGCCCGCCCCGCCCGACGCCGCACCCGCGAAGGCGACGCCCAACCCCTGTGCACTCTGCTCGCGCAGGCCGAAGGCACCGGCCTGCGCCCCGCCCGCGCCCGCCATCGAAACGGCCGCGACAGCCCCCGCGAGCCCGAGCGCGCGGATCGTCCCCCCAGTCATTCGTTTTCTCCGAAGCGTTTTCTTAGCGACCCAAGTCCCATCCGGGATGGAAGAGGATCACGCGCATTCGGTCTAGGGGAAGAAAACCGAAAACTGAATTATATATCAATTGAGGAATTTATGTCACGGAACCAGGGTCCTCCCCTTGTCCGTGCGGTGAATGTCATCGCGCGGTGCCGCTTGCACCCCGGATCGGTCGCGGCCATGCTCGCGCACCTCTAGTTGAGCCTCGAGCAGGACGGAGACGCCGACGATGAAGTTGATCCGGCACGGAGCGAGCGGTGACGAGAAGCCGGGCCTCGTGGACGCGAAGGGCGGCTTGCGCGACCTGTCGGGAACCCTACGCGATCTTGCCGGACCGGGCCTCTCACGGGAGTCGCTCGACCGGCTCGCGCGGATCGACCCCGAAACCCTGCCGCTGCTGCCGCCCGGCACCCGCCTCGGCCCCTGCGTCGGCGGCACCCGCAACTTCGTGGCGATTGGCCTGAACTACGCCGACCACGCCGCCGAGACCGGGGCCGCGATCCCGGCCGAGCCGATCATCTTCAACAAGGCGCCCTCCTGCATCGTCGGCCCCAACGACACGGTGATCCTGCCGAAAGCCTCGGCCAAGACCGACTGGGAGGTGGAACTCGCCGTGGTGATCGGCGCCCGCGCCTCCTACGTCCATGCCAACGAGGCGCTGCGCTACGTGGCGGGCGTGTGCATCTGCAACGACCTGTCCGAGCGCGAATTCCAGATGGAGCGCGGCGGCACCTGGACCAAGGGCAAGGGCTGCCCGACCTTCGGTCCGCTCGGCCCCTGGCTCGTCACCCTCGACGAGATTCCGGACCTGAAGAACCTCTCGATGAGCCTCGATCTCAACGGCCGGCGGATGCAGACCGGCTCGACCGCGACGATGATCTTCGACGTGGCGCAGATCGTCGCCTACGTCTCGCATTTCATGATGCTGGAGCCCGGCGACGTCATCACCACCGGCACCCCGCCGGGCGTTGGCCTCGGCATGAAGCCGCCGCGCTACCTCAGAAGCGACGACGAGATGGTGCTGCGCATCGACGGCCTCGGCGAGCAGCGCCAGCGGGTCGTGGCCTTCGACGACTGGACCGCCAAGGTCGCCGCCGGCGAACCGACGAACTGACGCACGGCACAGGCCTCTCCGACGGGGCCGACGAGGCTTTGGCCCCGTCGAACCGGCCCGGTCGTCTTCCTCGGCGGCGGACCGGTCACCGGCGCAGCGGGGCCGTCGCGCGGTTTTGCTCCAAGAGGAGGCGGCCGATCAGGCCGTCGCAGTTCAAGGTCCGTCCGACGCACTCGGCCGACATCCAGATCTTCACCTGCCCGTCCTCCTGCACGACCCTTCGGCAGATATAGGCGTCCGGTTGATCGCCGTGGGCCTTGTAGAGCGTCCAGATGATGAAGCGCTTCGGGTCCTCGATCTCGATGACCGAGCCGTTATCCCGCAGCACCTGGGCACCCGGCTCTGTTTTAAGGGCCGCCACCATGGCACGGAACGGCAGCACGGCGCGCTCGCAGAGCGACGCGGCCTGCGCCGCCCACGGACAGAGCAGCGCGACGGCCGTTGCGAGGATCAGACGATCGGCCGCGAACATCAGAAGACTCGCCTAAAATCTGCATTTCTCCGATCATGCTGCCTGTGGATGCGATGACGGTCAAGCTTACGTGGTGATCGACGCGCATGCCTGCTGAATCAGGGCAGAGCGCAACGCGTGCCGGGCGCTTCGCGACCGGGCTCTCCCGCCGCAAGGCTTGATTTTTTCCGCGCCTTCGCCCTCAAAGAAGCGCATGAGCGACACCGTAGTCTCCCTCACCGCCTCCCCCGCCGCCATCCGGCATGATTGGACCCTGGCCGAGATCCAGGCGATCCACGACATGCCGCTGCTCGATCTCGTGCATCGGGCGGGCGTCGTGCACCGGGCGCATAACGACCCCGCCGACATCCAGCGGGCGGCCCTGCTGTCGATCAAGACCGGCGGCTGCCCCGAGGATTGCGCCTACTGCCCGCAATCGGCCCACCACAAGGGCGCCAACCTCCCCCGCGAGCGGCTGATGCCGGTCGACGCGGTGCTGAAGGAGGCCGCCGCCGCCAAGGCCAATGGCGCGCACCGCTTCTGCATGGGCGCGGCGTGGCGCAAGCCCAAGGATGGGCCGGATTTCGATGCGGTGCTGGAGATGGTGCGCGGCGTGCGCGGGCTCGGCATGGAAGCCTGCGTGACGCTCGGCATGCTGACCCAGAGCCAGGCGCAGCGCCTCGCGGAAGCGGGGCTCACCTCCTACAACCACAACCTCGACACCGGCCCGGAATTCTACGGCGACATCATCTCCACCCGCACCTACGACGACCGGCTCCAGACGCTGGAGCATGTGCGGCAGGCCGGCATCGGCGTCTGCTGCGGCGGCATCGTCGGGATGGGCGAGCGGGTGCGCGACCGGGCCGAGATGCTGCTCGTGCTCGCCAACCACGCCCCTCACCCGGAGAGCGTGCCGATCAACGCGCTCGTCGCCGTCGAGGGCACGCCGCTGGAAGACCGCCCGCCGATCGATCCGCTCGACCTCGTGCGGATGTGCGCCACTGCCCGCATCGTCATGCCCAAGGCCCGCGTGCGCCTCAGCGCCGGCCGCAAGAGCTTGACCCGCGAGGCGCAGATCCTGTGCTTCCTGGCCGGCGCCAACTCGATCTTTTACGGCGAGCGCCTGCTCACCACCGCCAACAACGAGGCGGATGCCGACGCCGAGCTGCTGCGCGACATCGGCGTGCCGGTGCCCGAGGTGACGCTGGCCGCCGCGGAGTAGGGGCACGGTAAGGGGCACGGCAAGCCGGCCCTCACCTTGACTTGAAACGCCTCCCGTGAATGGTGCCGGCTCATTCTCAAGAGCCCGCCATGCACCGTTACCGTACCCATACCTGCGGGGCGATCCGCCCGTCCGATGTCGGGCAGACCGTCCGCCTATCCGGCTGGTGCCACCGCATCCGCGACCATGGCGGCGTGCTCTTCATCGACCTGCGCGACCATTACGGCCTGACGCAGTGCGTGATCGATTCCGACTCGAAGGCCTTCAAGGCGGCCGAGACCGCCCGCTCCGAGTGGGTGATCCGCATCGATGGCCGCGTGCGCACGCGGCCCGCCGGCACCGAGAACGCAGAGCTGCCGACCGGTAGCGTCGAGGTCTATATCGACGACCTCGAAGTGCTCGGGCCCGCGGGCGAGCTGCCGCTGCCCGTCTTCGGCGACCAGGAATACCCGGAAGAGACCCGGCTCAAGTACCGCTTCCTCGATCTGCGCCGGGAGAAGCTGCACGCCAACATCATGAAGCGCGGCGCGATCGTGGATTCGCTCCGCCGCCGCATGCGCGAGGGCGGGTTCTTTGAGTTCCAGACGCCGATCCTGACCGCCTCCTCGCCGGAGGGTGCGCGCGACTATCTCGTGCCGTCCCGCGTGCATCCGGGCAAGTTCTACGCGCTGCCGCAGGCGCCGCAGCAGTTCAAGCAGCTCACGATGATCGCGGGCTTCGATCGCTACTTCCAGATCGCGCCCTGCTTCCGCGATGAGGATGCCCGCGCCGACCGCTCACCGGGCGAGTTCTATCAGCTCGACATCGAGATGAGCTTCGTCACGCAGGAGGACGTGTTCCAGGCGGTGGAGCCGGTGCTGCGCGGCGTGTTCGAGGAATTCGCCGGCGGCAAGCGCGTGACCAAGGAATTCCCGCGCATCACCTACGCCGACGCGATGCTGAAATACGGCGTCGACAAGCCGGACCTGCGCAACCCGCTGATCATCGCCGACGTCACGGACGAGTTCGCCGACGACGCGGTGGAGTTCAAGGCGTTCAAGGGCGTCATCAAGTCGGGCGGCGTGGTGCGCGCCATCCCCGCCACCGGCGCCGCCGGCCAGCCGCGCTCGTTCTTCGACAAGCTCAACGACTGGGCCCGTTCGGAAGGCGCGCCGGGGCTCGGCTACATCGTGTTCGAGGAAGAGGGTGGGGCGCTCACCGGCAAGGGGCCGATCGCCAAGTTCATCCCCGCCGCGATCCAGGCGCGGATTGCCGAGAAGGCCGGCGCCAAGGCGGGTGACGCGGTGTTCTTCGCCGCCGGCACCGAGGCGAAGGCGGCTGGGCTCGCCGGCAAGGCGCGCATCCGCATCGGCGACGAGCTGAAGCTCTCCGACACGGACCAGTTCGCCTTCTGCTGGGTCGTCGATTTCCCGATGTACGAGTGGAACGAAGAAGACAAGAAAATCGACTTCTCCCACAACCCGTTCTCGATGCCGAACTTCGACCGGGACGAGTTCCTCGCCCTGGGCGAGGCGGATTCCGAAAGGATCCTTGGGATCAAGGCGTTCCAGTACGACATCGTCTGCAACGGCATCGAGCTGTCCTCGGGCGCGATCCGGAACCACCGCCCCGACGTGATGGAGAAGGCGTTTGCCATCGCCGGCTACGGCCGAGACGTGCTGGAGGAGAAGTTCGGCGGCATGCTGAACGCCCTGCGCCTCGGCGCCCCGCCGCACGGCGGCATCGCGCCGGGTGTCGACCGCATCGTCATGCTGCTCTGCGAGGAGCCGAACATCCGCGAGGTCGTGCTGTTCCCGATGAACCAGCGCGCCGAGGATCTGATGATGGGCGCGCCCGCCGAGGCGACCCCGAAGCAGCTGCGCGAGCTGCACATCCGGCTCAACCTGCCCGAGAAGAAGGCGTAGCGCCTAAACCCTCTCCCACCGCGGGGGAGGGTGCCTGCGGAGCAGGCGGGTGAGGGGCCGGTTCCGCTTTGTCGGAAACGGCGCT
Source organism: Methylorubrum sp. GM97 (assembly GCF_024347855.1). Taxonomy (NCBI): domain Bacteria; kingdom Pseudomonadati; phylum Pseudomonadota; class Alphaproteobacteria; order Hyphomicrobiales; family Methylobacteriaceae; genus Methylorubrum; species Methylorubrum sp. GM97. The sequence goes on along the minus strand of NZ_AP025942.1, from coordinate 4,309,717 downwards.
CCCCTCGCCCGCCCCCTTCGGGGCCACCCGCCACCGAAGGGGAGGGAAGCCGCGCAGGACCTGATGCCGCCCCATCCCACTCCCCTCACCGCCATCGTCGTCAGCCACGACAGCGCGGACGCCCTGCCCGCCTGCCTCGCGGCGCTGGCGCGCGAAGGCGTTCCGGCGATCGTGGTCGACAATGCCAGCCGCGACGGCTCGGTGGCGGTGGCGGAAGCCCACGGCGCACGGGTGATCGCCCATCCCCGCAACGAGGGCTATGGCCGGGCCAACAATATCGGCGTGCGCGCCGCCGAGGGGGCCCGGCACGTCCTTATCCTCAATCCCGATCTCGTGCTGCAGCCGGGCGCCGCCGCCGCTCTGCTGGCTGCGGCGCGGGCCTGGTCTGACGCCGGCCTCCTGGCGCCGCGCATCCACGAGCCGGACGGGCGCTTCTTCTACCAGCCGCGCTCGCTGCTCGCGCCCTACCTCACCAATCCGCTGGGCCGGCGTGATCTCCCCGAGGGCGACGCCTGCGCGCCGTTCCTGTCGGGCGCCTGCCTGATGATCGAGCGCGCCCTCTTCCTCGACCTCGGCGGCTTCGACGAGAACATCTTCCTGTTCTACGAGGACGACGACCTCTGCCGCCGGGTGGCGGATGCGGGGCGTGCGCTGGTCCACGTCCACGGCGCGGTGGCCCTGCACGGGCGAGGGCGCTCCTCGGCTCCGGCGCCGGGCCGGGTGTTTCGGACGCGCTGGCATCAGGCGTGGTCGCGGGCCTACGTCTCGCGGAAATACGGCCTGCCCGATCCGAGCCCGGGAATGCTCGCCACCAACGCCCCGAAGGCGGCGCTGGCCGCCCTCGCCTTCCGCCGCGCGAGCCTCGAACGCTACGGCGGCTCGGCGGCGGGCGCACTCGCCGCCCTGCGCGGGCAGAGCGCGCTGGCCCGCGAGGGGCTGGCACCGTGAGCGGCGTCCTGTCCGGCCCCACCATCGCGGAGGCGCTGGCGCGCCCGCACAACGCCTTCTCCTCCTTACGGCTGGCGCTCGCCCTGATGGTGGTGGTCAGCCACGCCTTCAGCGTCGTCTCCGGCCACGTGCCGGACGAGCCGCTGGCCCGCACCACCGGCTTCTCGCTGGGCGAGCACGCCGTGAACGGCTTCTTCGCCGTCTCGGGCTTCCTCGTCACCATGAGCTACGACCGGCGCGGCTGGCGCGACTACGTCATCGCCCGGAGCTTGCGCATCGGACCGGGCCTCGTCGCCGCGACCCTGGCGGTCTCGCTGCTGCTCGGCGGCGCCCTCACCCGGCTGCCGCTCGCCGAGTACTACGCCTCACCGGAGCTGTGGCGCTTCGTGCGCGGCACGCTCCTGTCCTTCAAGAGCAACGCCAGCCTGCCCGGCCTGTTCGAGGCCAACCCGTTCCGCAGCCCGCTCGGCACGGTCTGGACCCTGAAATACGAGACGATCTGCTACGCCGGCGTCCTCGCCATCGGGCTTCTCGGGCTGCTGCGGCGGCGCTGGGCGGTGCCGGCGCTCACCGCCGCCCTGGCGCTGAGCCTGGGCCTTCTCGAAGCGGTCCGGCCCGAGATGTCCAAGGGCACCGAGACGGCCCTGCGCCTGCCGCTGATCTTCGCCGCCGGGGCCTGCCTCTACCTGTGGCGCGATTCCATCCGCCTCACGCCGTGGCCGCTGCTCGTCCTGGCCGCGGGCCTCCTGCTGCAGGGCCACGCCCCCGCGCGGACGCTGCTCTTCCTCGGGGAGAGCTACGCGGCGATCTGGCTCGGCCTCCTGCCGGCACTGGCCCGCCCTGCCCTCGATCCGCCCGCCGATCTCTCCTACGGGGTCTATCTCTACGGCTGGCCGATCCAGCAGAGCCTGCACGCGCTCTGGCCCACGGCCTCCGCCCTGGCCCTGCTGGTGCCGGCCCTTCTGCTCGCCGGGCTCGTCGCCGCCGCCTCCTGGTACGCGGTCGAGAAGCCGGCCCTGCGCCTCAAGGCGCGGGCGCTTGGGCGGCGCACGCTGGGCACCATCGAACCGGCCGGTCCTTAAAGCGAATTTGATCCTCTCGCACCGCCCGCGCGTTTGAGATCCGCAGGGCGTGTCGACGCGCCGCCGTGATGGGGCGCCCTGCCCGCCCTAGCTACGGTGCCGGGTCCGTATCCCCGGCCCATTCTTTTCCCGGACGCCTGGATCACTGCCCACCATGAAGGTCGTCGTGGATCTCAACCGCTGCCAAGCCTACGCGCAGTGCATCTACGCGGCGCCGGGGCATTTCGCCCTGCACGGCCGGGAGGCGCTGGTCTACGACCCCTCCCCGGACGAGACCGCACGGGGCGAGATCGAGCGGGCCATCCATGCCTGCCCGGTGCGGGCGATCACGGCCTACCCCGATGCCGCCGACGCGGCGGCCGGAGAGGCGCGGTGACGACACACCCTGAACGCATCGTCGTCGTCGGCGCCTCGCTGGCGGGCCTTGCCGCCGCCCATGCCCTGTGTGAACGAGGCTATGCCGGCCGCCTGACCCTGGTCGGCGCCGAGCCCCACCGGCCCTACGACCGGCCGCCGCTCTCCAAACAGGTGCTGCGCGGGCTCTACTCCGCCGACACCACCCTGCCCTGCCGTCCCGATCTGCGCGCGGAGTTCCGCCTCGGGCAGCCGGCGACCCGGCTCGACCTGAGCGGGCGCGTCGTCGAATGCGAAGACGGCAGCCGCCTGCCCTACGATCGCCTGCTGATCGCCACGGGCACCCGGGCGCGGCCCTGGCCCAACCCGGAGGAGGCCGCCCTCGCCGGTGTCTTCACCCTGCGCGACCGCGACGACGCCGAGCGGCTCGGCGCGCATCTGCGGACCAAGCCGCAACGCGTCGTCCTCGTCGGCGGCGGCTTCATCGGCTTCGAGGTCGCCTCGACCTGCCGCGATCTCGACATCCCCGTCACCCTGCTGGTGCGCGATGCCGTGCCGCTGGCGGCCGCGCTCGGCCCCCGCCTCGGCGGCCTGATCGGCGAGGTCGCCCGCGAAAAGGGCGTCGATCTGCGCCTCGAATCCGAGATCGAGCGGATGGAGGGGGCCGCCGGGAACCTCGCCGCCGTGATCCTGAAGGACGGCACGCGGATCGAGACCGACTGTCTCGTCGCGGCGATCGGCACGCTGCGCAATGTCGAGTGGCTCGACGGCTCGGGACTGGAAGCCGACGCGGGGGGCCTGCGCTGCGACGCCTTCTGCCGCGCCTTGCTCCATGACGGCCGCGTCGCCGAGGGCGTTTTTTGCGCGGGCGACGTGGCGCGCTGGCCGAACCCGCACGACGACGACGCCCTCGTGGCGGTCGAGCATTGGGGCAACGCCCGGGCGCAAGCCGAGACCGCCGCCGCCAACATGCTGGCGGGCGATGCCTCGGCGATGCGCCGCCACGACCACCTGCCGGATTTCTGGTCGCAGCAATTCGGCCTGACGATCAAGCTCGTCGGCCTGACCGAGGGCGCCGACGCCCTCGCGGTGGTGCACGGCTCGTTCGAGGAGCGCCGCCTCGTGGCCGCCTTCGGCAAGGCGGGCCGCACCGTCGCCGCCGCCGCCATCGACAGCGCCCGCTGGCTGCCCGCCTACAAGGCCGCGATCCGCGAGCGCGCCCCATTCCCGCCGATCGAGAACGCCGTCGATCAGCCCCGCATCCGTGTGCAGGAGCCCTAGTCCCGTGAGCGGAAGCACGCTGTTCGACCAGATCCTCGATCCCGCCAACCGGGCGAACCCCTACCCGCTCTACGCCGAGCTGCGCAAAGTCCCCGTCGCGCGGCAGGAGGACGGCACCTACGTCGTCAGCGGCCATGCCGAGCTGGCGCGGCTGATCTCCGATCCCCGCATCAGCTCGGACGACCTGCCCGACCCGCAGAAATTCCGTTGGACCGGGCACCCCGTCACCGACCTGCTGGTGCGGCCGGTACGGGCCGAGATCCGCAAGCGGCACCGCCCCTTTATCTTCCGCGATCCCCCCGATCACGACCGCCTGCGGGGGCAGGTGATGCGCTGCTTCACGCCCGAGCGGGTGCGCGGCATGCGTGCGAAGACGCAGGAGATCACGGACGACCTGATCGGCAAGATGCGCGGCAAGACCCAGATCGATCTCGTCGACGACTTCTCCTATCCCCTGCCCGTCACCGTGATCTGCGAGTTGCTCGGCGTGCCGCCGGAGGACGAGGCGCAGTTCCACGGCTGGGCGACGCAGCTCGCGACCGCGCTGGAGCCGAACCAGCGCGGCGACGCGGAGACGCAAGCCAAGAACGAGGTCTGCTTCAACGAGATCGCCGACTACCTCCAGGGACTGATCAAGGAGAAGCGCAAGGACCCGCAGCAGGACATCCTCTCCGACCTTGCGACCGATAAGGAGGGGATGAACGATTTCGACCTGATCGCCACCGCGGTGCTGCTGCTGGTGGCGGGCCACGAGACCACGGTGAACCTGATCACCAACGGGATGCTGACGCTGCTGCGCTTCCCCGAGCATGGGGAGCGCCTGCGCGCCGAGCCGGACCTCGCCCCGCGCCTGATCGAGGAATTGCTGCGCTACGAGCCGCCGGTCCATTACCGCACGCGCGTAGCGCTCACCGACATCCCGGTGGCCGGGATCACCATCCCGAAGGATGCGCCGGTGATTTTCCTGCTCGCCGCCGCCAACCGCGACCCGATCCGCTTTCCCGACCCTGACCGCTTCGATCCCGACCGGCCCGACAACCGCCATCTCGGCTTCGGCGGCGGGCTGCATTACTGCGTCGGCGCCCCGCTCGCGCGGATCGAGGCGGAAGTGGCCCTGGTCAGCCTCGTGCGGCGGCTGAAGGGCGTGTCCCTGATCGAGGACCCACCACCCTACCGGCCCGGCGCCTCGCTGCGGGGGCCGCGGCACCTGAGGTTGGCGCTGGAGGGTGTGGCTGAGGCTTGATCCCTCTCGGATTAGGCGATCGGACGCCGGATTCCCCCTCTCCCCGCACGCGGGGAGAGGACCGCGACGACCCTGTCGTCGGCGCGGTGAGCCCGGAGGGCGAGGGTGAGGGGGCGATGCCGGAAGAGGCTCGTCCCGAACCGCCCCCTCACCTTCGGCTGCCGCCTCGCTTCGGCGACGACGAGGTCGCCGAAGCCCTCTCCCCGCAGGCGGGGAGAGGGGATGCGCACGCACCGCACCGGATCACCGGAAAAGATATAGCGACCAAAAGAAAAGCGCCCGACCTTTCGGCCGGGCGCTCTCCCAAACGTCCCTGCGGACGCGTCTTACGCGGTGAGAACCGTGGACGGCTCGACCTTCACGCCCGGGCCCATCGTCGAGGTGACGGCGATGCGCTGGATGTAGGTGCCCTTGGCGCCCGTGGGCTTCGCCTTGGCGACCGCGTCGGCGAAGGCCTTGATGTTCTCGACGAGCTTCTGCTCGTCGAAGGACACCTTGCCGACGCCGGCGTGGATGATGCCGGCCTTCTCGACGCGGAACTCGACCGCGCCGCCCTTGGCGGCGGCAACGGCGCCCTTCACGTCCATGGTGACGGTGCCGACCTTCGGGTTCGGCATCAGGCCGCGCGGGCCCAGCACCTTACCGAGACGGCCGACGAGCGGCATCAGGTCCGGGGTCGCGATGCAGCGATCGAACTCGATCTTGCCGCCCTGGACGATCTCAAGGAGATCCTCGGCGCCGACGATGTCGGCACCCGCTGCGCGGGCGTCGTCCGCCTTGGCGCCACGGGCGAACACCGCCACGCGAACCGTCCGGCCGGAGCCGTTCGGCAGGTTGCAGACGCCGCGGACCATCTGGTCGGCGTGGCGCGGATCGACGCCGAGATTCATCGAGATCTCGACGGTTTCGTCGAACTTGGCCGAAGCCTTCGACTTCACCAGCTTGATCGCCTCGTCGATGGCGTAGAGCTTCATCGGCTCCAGACCCTCGCGGGCGGCGCGGATGCGCTTTCCTTCGCGTGCCATATCGCCCTCCCTTACGCGACGACTTCGAGGCCCATGGCTCGCGCGGAGCCACGGATCATCGCGACCGCCGCATCGACGGAGTCGCAGTTCAGGTCGGGCATCTTCTTCTCGGCGATCTCGCGAAGCTGGGCTTCGGTGATCTTGCCGACGGTCGGGCCCTTGCCCGGGGTCTTGGAGCCGGAAGCCGGCTTCTTGCCGATCTTCAGGCCAACCGCCTTCTTCAGGAAGAAGGTGACCGGGGGCTGCTTCATCTCGAAGGTGAAGGAGCGGTCCTGATACGCGGTGATGATCACCGGGATCGGGGTGCCCTTCTCCATCTGCGCGGTCTTCGCGTTGAAGGCCTTGCAGAATTCCATGATGTTGAGGCCGCGCTGACCGAGCGCGGGACCGATCGGCGGCGACGGGTTGGCGGCGCCGGCCGGGACTTGAAGCTTCACGTAGCCCGTGATCTTCTTCGCCATGGGACTGCTCCCAAGAATTGCGCGTCGCCGGGCTGCCGAGGCACGGACGGACGGGCGGTTGCAGGTCGCGGTGCGATCCGTGGATCCCGGAGGCGAAGCCGGGCGGATCTCCCGCGGGGTTGTGGCGGTGCTCTCATGAAAGCATCGCCGTTTCCGGGCCGCGGCAGAGCCGCCGGCCGGGAAAATCGGAGATCAGTCAGTCAGTGCCGACTGATCGCAAAATGCGAAACAATCAGACCTTCTCGACCTGACCGTATTCCAGCTCGACCGGGGTGGCGCGGCCGAAGATCGACACCGCCACCTTGAGGCGCGAGCGGGCATCGTCGATTTCCTCGACTGTGCCGTTGAAGGAGGCGAAGGGACCGTCGGAGACGCGCACGGTCTCGCCGATCTCGAAGGAGACGGTGTGCTTCGGGCGATCCACGCCCTCCTGCACCTGCCCCTTGATGCGCTCGGCCTCGGCGTCCGGGATCGGCACGGGCTTGGCCTTGTCGGCGCCCAGGAAGCCGGTCACCTTCGGGGTGTTCTTGATGAGGTGGTAGACCTCGTCGGTCAGGTCGCACTTCACGAGCACGTAGCCCGGGAAGAACTTGCGCTCGGCATCGACCTTGCGGCCGCGGCGCACCTCGGTGACCTTCTCGGTCGGCACCATGACCTCGTCGAACAGTTCGGTCAGCCCACGCTGGGCCGCCTGATCCTTGATGGACTGGGCGACCTTATTCTCGAAGTTCGAGTAGGCGTGGACGATGTACCAGCGCTTCGACACGGGTCTCTCAACTCCTCGGCGTCCGTAAGACGCCTGCGATGACTCAGGCGCCGATCCCGAGGACCAGGCTGACGGCGAAGCGCATCACCTGATCGACGGCGACGAAGAACAGGCTCGCAACGACGACCATGATGAACACCATGATGGTGGTCACGGTGGTTTCCTTGCGGGTCGGCCACGTGACCTTGCGGCCCTCGTCGCGCACCTCGCCCAGGAACTCCACCGGGCCCACCCGCTTCGGCGCGGGGCGCGCGGGCGGGGTCGGGCGCTGGGGCGCGACGGGGGCCGTGCCGCGTTTGGGTCCGCGGGCCGCGTCGGCTTTCTTGGTCGCTTCGTTCGATGCCATGGCGCAACTGAAACCGGACAGGGCTCCGGGAACCACCGATCGCGGTGCGGGGACAATCGCGTCCCACACCGACAGCATCTGAGGATCTCGGAATGCGCCCGCTCTAGCGCAAGTGATCCGGCTTGTCGATGGGTTCGGGAAGGGGTGCCGCCGGTCGGATGCCAAGTCGGTCTCGGCGTCGGGCTCGGTGGGCGCCGTGGCAGGAGTGGAGGGACTCGAACCCCCAACCCCCGGTTTTGGAGACCGGTGCTCTGACCAGTTGAGCTACACTCCTACGGCGCGCGCGGCGCGGCTCGCGTCATGCCGCAACCTGCGGCCCAAAGCAAGGGCAGGACGTCAGCAAGCAGAGTCATCGCTATTCGTCGTCCAGCTCGAAATCCGCATCCGCGAAGGGATAGGCCGCCTCGACGAGGTAGGGCCCGCCGCCGCGCGAGGTGCGGGCGGAGAACAGGGCGGCGCGGCGTGCCGTGAAGGTCAGGCGGGGAAACACCCCCGCCTCCGTCAGCCTTCGCGCCACGGCCTCCGGGGAGGCCTCGCGGTTGAGGCGGGCCAGCGTCACATGCGGCGTGAACTTGCGCCGCTCCGGCGCGGCCCCGGCCCGGCGGGCGATGCGCTCGTGCTCCTCCTGCAAATCGACGAGTTCCGGCGTGGGGACGACCGAGGCGTAGAGCGCCCGCGGCCGGTCGCCGCCGAAGCTCGCGAGCCCGTCCAGCGTCACGGTGAGCGGCGCGCGCACCCGCGCCTCCCGCAGGCCGGCATCGACATCGGCGGCGATCATGTCGTCGATCTCGCCGAGGAAGCGCAGGGTGACGTGGTAGTCGCTCGGCTCGATCCAGCGCGCGCCGGGCAGGCCGCCGCGGAAGAACGACAGCCGTTCGGTGATGTCCGGCGGGATCTCGATGCCGGTGAACAGGCGCGGCATGGTTCGCTACCCCTTCTTCTCCGGATTCTGGCCCAGGCGGCCCAGGAAGGTCTCGACGCTCGGCAGGATGCCCTCGACGATCCGCTCGACGCCCTTGGCGGTCGGGTGCAGCCCGTCATCCATGGTGTTGGCGCGCTGGCCCGTCACGCCGTCGAGAAAGAACGGGTAGAGCACGAGGCCGTGCGCCTTGGCCAAGTCGGGATAGATCGCGTCGAACCGGGCGCGGTACTCCGTGCCGAGGTTCGGCGCGGCCAGCATGCCGGCGAGCAGCACCGGAATGTTGCGCTCCTTCAGCCGCGCGATGATCGTCTCGAGCGCCTTACGGGTCACCGCCGGATCGGTGCCGCGCAGCATATCGTTGGCGCCGAGTTCGAGGATCACGCCCTGCGTGCCGTCCGGCACCGACCAGTCGAGCCGGTCGAGCCCGCCGGTGCTGGTGTCGCCCGACACGCCGGCATTGGCGATCTCGACCCGGTACCCCTTGGCCTTCAGCGCCTGCTCCAGCACCGCGGGAAAGGCGGCGTCGGCCGGCAGGCGGTAGCCGGCGGTGAGGCTGTCGCCGAAGGCCACGAGCTTGAGCGGCGACGGCTCGGCACGGGCCGAGCCGGGCAGCAGGCCCGCGGCGCCAACGAGCGTGGCTGCGGCGAAGAGGAGCATCAGCGCGGCCCTGCGCCGGAGGCGGCGCGGCCCCACATCGGGTGCGGCCGCCTCGCGCCGGGCGCCCAAGCATGACACAAGCCTGCCGGGTCCGGCTTCCGCTTCGTTCGCATGGTGCAAGACCGTATCCTTTCGCTCGGACATGTCCGGGTGGTTGCCAAGCTGCTCGCCAACTTCCCTGCCAAGATTCCCCGCCAAGATCGGTCGGTGCCTGATGTCGAACAAGGCCGTCTCTCTGTCGCAGATCGAGCTGAGCCTCGGCCGCGGCCCCGCGCGGGTGCATGTCCTGCGCGGCATCTCGCTCGATGTCGAGCGCGGCGAGGCGGTCGGACTCGTCGGCCCCTCGGGTTCGGGAAAATCGACCTTGCTCACCGTCATGGCCGGGCTGGAGCGGCCCGATACCGGCCGCGTCACCATCGCCGGCACGGATCTCGGCGGGCTCGATGAGGACGGGCTCGCGCGCTTCCGCGGCCGCAACATCGGCATCGTGTTCCAGGCCTTCCACCTCGTGCCGACCATGACGGCGCTGGAGAACGTGGCGCTGCCGCTCGAACTCGCCAACGCATCCGATCCGCACGGACGGGCGGCGGCGGAACTCGACGCAGTGGGGCTCGGCCACCGGCTGCGGCACTACCCGGCGCAGCTCTCCGGCGGCGAGCAGCAGCGGGTGGCGATCGCCCGTGCGCTCGCGCCCGATCCGGCGATCTTGGTCGCCGACGAGCCGACGGGAAACCTCGACGAGGCTACGGGACGGCAGATCGTAGACCTGTTGTTCGGGCTCAAGCGCGACCGCGGCGCGACCCTGGTGCTGGTGACGCACGATCCCGGCCTCGCCCGGCTGTGCGACCGCACCGTGCGCCTGCGCGCCGGCCGGATCGAAGCGCCGGCCGAGGCGCAAGAAGCCTAAGTAAACAGGGCCTGGAAAAACGATGCCTTCCGGTGCCGGTCGGGCGCCGAAAGGCAAGCACGTGTCGGGTGTTGAAGCCGTCTGCTCGCGCGTCGTGTCAGGCGACGCGGCAAACAGAAAGATCAGGCGCTCAGCGGGGCGCCGATCCGGGCGCGGAGCTGAGCCCGCAGGTTCTGGTTGGCCGCGCTGCGGTCGGCGTCGAGGGCCCACATCAGGCGCAGGAGCCGGCTGATCGGCAGAGCCCGGTCCTCAATGGCCTCGGCAACCTGCTGCTGGATCGATTTCGAGGTCGCCATGAACGTCTCGGCCGTGGTCTGCATGAGTCGCATCCGGAAACGGGCTCGCCCCCCGCGGGGCGGGCTCTTAAACGGTTCCAAATCGCAAGGCCATAGGTTTGCCGGCTTGCAGTTAGCGGTTCCTTCGAGCGCCCGCGCCGCGCTTCACAGCTTTGTGAAGCCGGCGCGTCGTCAGGCGAGCGGCGAGCGCGCGTAGCCGTCGAGCAGATCCTGCGGATCGCGGTAGATCGCGATGCATCCCGCCGCCGACAGCTCGGCCTCAGGGAATCCGCCGCACAGGACGCCGATTGTGGAAAGGCCAGCGCCGGCAGCGGCTTGCGCATCGTAGGGAGTATCCCCGATCACCATCACCGCGTCTTTGGGGAGGCCGGGAAGCTTCTTCAGCACCGCCTCGAAGATGTCGGGATGCGGCTTGGATCGGTCGGCGTCGTCGGAGGTCGTGACCACGTCGACGAGGTCGGTGATACCCAGGATTTTCTGGTAGTTTTCCACCTCGTCGGCCTTGCCGGAGGACGCGAGCGCGACGGTCTGGCCTGCATTGCGAACATGGCTGAGCAGGGCCTTCACCGCGGGAAACGGCTTGGCCTGCGCGAGATAGGATCGCTTGAACAGATCGGAGCGGTAAGCCTCGATCGCTTCGCCCTCGCGGGCGAGCCGGTCCGCGTCGACGAAGACGGGCAGGAGCTGGTCGCCGCCCTTCCCGATCTGGCGGCGGACCTCGGCCTCCTTCGTCTCGATCCCGAAATGCGCAAAGGCCTCGACCCAGGCGCGGGCGTGCAGATCGACGCTGTCGAGCAGCGTGCCGTCGATGTCGAAGACGACAGCTTTGATGCGAGCGGACATCGAATCAGGCCATCTCAGCGCGGAAACAGCTGGAGGCCGTCATCGGGAAGGAGATTGCGGGCGGGCCCGCCGGTCTGCTGGCCGCGACCCTGCTGGTAGTAGGGCAGTTCGGGACGACGGTCGTTGCCGCTGCCGGAATCGTATTCCCAGGGCGCGTTCCAGGGCGCCCGGCCGCTCACCGCCGGCACGGCGGGGCCGGTGTAGAACGAGTCGCCTGGCCGCACGGGCCCCGCCGCAGCGGCGCCGGCCGCCAGCATCGTGCCGAGGAAGACGGCGGCAGCACCTCGTCCGATCAACGTGCGCATCGCTTGTCATCCCCCAATCGTGGCCGCGCTCCGCCCGCAGAGCGCGAAGGGAAACGGCCGAGCCTGGTCCGCGTTCCGGGGCCTTGGGCTCGCTCGCCCCGACTTTTGCCCCGACTTTCCCCGAATGGGCCTCAAAAAGCGAAGCCCGCCGGCCCCGGAGGGCGGCGGGCTCTCGAACCGCGTCTCGTTCAGTGGCGGCTCAGTGGAGGACGACCGCTTCGGCTCCGGCGCGGCTGGCTGCCGATTTGGCCCTGGGTGCCGCCTTCACCGCCTTGGCGGCGGGCTTCTCAGCGGCCTTCGCGGAGGTCTTGGCAGGCGTCTTAGCAGGCGTCTTGGCCGGTGCCTTGGCCTTGGCAGCCTTGGCGACGCTCGCCAGAGCCTCGGCGGGGGCCTGCACTGCTGCCTTGGCGCGGGCGGTGCGGGGCTTGGCGACCTTGGCCGGCGCAGCGGACGCCTCGGCTTCGATCAGCGCCGCAGCCGGGGCCTGAAGCAGCTCGGATTCGGCCTGAAGCCAATGGGCCTCGGCCCGGCCGAAAACCCGGCCTTCACCTTCCCAGATGTAGTAGGCGCGCTCGCGCACGCTTTTCTCGCACAGCACCATAACGCTCTCCCGAAATCGTCCGACGTGAGTTCGAACGATGGAAGCGCATGGTTAAGGGGCGGTTAACCGCGTTCCGCAGCGCGGGAAAGACGGCGGTGGTTCGCGCGCACCTTGCGGCGATAGCCGGCCACGACCGCGCCGTGCGAGGCGCCCGTCGCGAGCTGCATCGCCGCCTCGCTGGCCGCGAGCAGCTTCTCGCTTACCATGCGCTGCGCCTCCACCTGCGCACCGCTGCCTCCGGCCGCGAGTTTGGCCATCCGCAGGGCGATCACCGACTGCGCCTCGAAGGCGAGCAGGGTCGTGTCGAGGCCGAGCTTCCACCACGTCGCGTACATCGAACCTGCCCTCTCGTCGTCATACGGCATCGATCTGATCAGGTCACGACGGCCCGCAACGGCGCAGGGCCGGGCTCGGGAACGGCGCAGAGACACAGGTTCGAGCGCCGTTTCCGGCCGCCTCCCGTGGTTGGGCGGCCGGGAACGGCATCGCGGCTCAATCGAAGCTGCGGCCCTTGGCGGCCGAACCGCCCAGGCTGATCTTGACCTTCTTCGGCGGGGCGGCCTGCCCCCCCTTGCCGCGCCCGGCCGGCACCTCGACCTCCGGCGCCGCCTGAGCGGGCTTCAACCGGGACTGGCCGTAGATCACCGAGCCGATTTCGCCCACCGCCTGGACCAGGTCGTCGCGCTCGCAGGCGCGGGCCACCTTCAGGCCGAGCTGGTGCATGTGGCTCTTGCCGTAGAGATAGGCGGCGAGCTTGGCGCGGGTCAGCGCCGGAATCTCCTCGAGGATGTAGGGGAGATCATAGTCGTCGGCGCGGTAGACCTCGCCGAGTCGTTCGAGGGAGACCGGGCATTCCGGATCGACGGTCGCGCCGGTGGTCGGATGGGCCTGGGTCATGGATCACCTGCTGTCGGTGCAAAGGGCGATGGAGAGGGTGACGAAAGCGGCGAAGGCATGTCGGCGGTCGCAGCCTCCGCCACGGGGGACGGCCTGACTGCAATCGGGTCGGAACGCGCGGGAAGGCATCCGGTGCAAACCGAAGCGATCGCGATCCGGGCGCGCCGGTCGCTGCGCTCCCAGACGGATTCGCGCGCCGTCGCTGCGGCGGCCGGCCCGGAGGCCGCAGTTCCAGAGGTCGAAGTCCCGGCGAGCCGGGCGTCCGGGTTCGCGCGGATCCGCAGGTAGAGCGGCTCCTCCGCCCGGGCAGCGGAGATCGGACCGCACGGGAACCCACACAGGGCCATCCCGTACACGGCCGCGCCGAGGAGCGCGAGCCGGCCCGGACGTGCCGATGCCTTGCGCCGCGCGGCGCCTCGTGCCGTGCAGCCCGATGTCATGCCGGTTGTCATGCGGATGCGCGGGTCTCGCCATGGCGGTTGCGGGCGCCGGTTCCCGCATCGCGGGCTTCCGGGCCGAACAGGATCGGCCGGGATGGTCAACAAGACCTTAACCGCGGCATCCATGCGAGGCGAGCCACCCCACGCGAAAAAGCCCGGCACGAAGCCGGGCTCTTCTGGGGGAGGTCCGGCGGTCCGGTGAGGGACCGCCGGAGATCCGGGTCCTAGTACGAGCCGAACTTGTAGTTCAGGCCGGCGCGGACGACGGCGAACTCGGTGTCGCGGACCTGCTGGCCACCGCTGACGAGCACGGTGCCCGGGCTGCCGATGGAGACCGTGCGGCCCTGGTTGTCGGTCGCGAAGGCGCCACGGCCGCCGGTGCCGCGATCGAGGTTCACGTACAGACCTTCGACCTTCAGCGTCACGGCCGAAGACTTGAAGAAGTTCAGGAACGAGTCGGTCGGAAGAGCGTACTCGATACCACCACCGGCGGCCCAGCCGGTCTGGAAGTCGTTGCTCGACACGCCGGTGCCGAACTCACGACCGCCGCCGGAGCCGTAGGCGAAGCCGCCGGTGCCGTACACGAGGGTGCGGTCGAAGGCGTAGCCGAGGCGACCGCGGACGGTGCCGAAGAAGTCGAGGCCGGACAGACCACCCGGGTTGAACACCTGCTGAGCGGCCAGCGGGCTGGTCGAGAGGAAGCGGTTCCGGTCACGGCCGAAATCGGCGTACTGGGCGTCGGCCTCGACACCGATCACGACACCGGAGCCCGGGGTGAACTGGTAGTTGTAGCCGATCTGACCGCCGCCGACGAAGCCTTCGTTGGACTCACGGTTGCTGAAGGCGACCACGGCGGTGGTGCCCGGGGGCACGAGCAGGGAGGCCGGGCCGACGCCGATCACGGTCGGGACGCGGTCGTCCTGGGTGCCGAAGCCGTAACCGGCGTTGAAACCGGCGTAGAAGCCCGTCCAGGTGAACACCGGCACCGGCTGGAACACCGGCGGCGGAGCCGCGCGGCGCGGGAGGTCGGCGGCCGAGGCGGCGACGGTGGCGGCAACGAGCGCGCTCGAAGCAAGAAGCAGGATTTTCATCGTGTCGTGTCCTGATTTGGCGGGAGCCGGTGTTGGTGTGAAGTGGCCCGGGGAGCTCCCCGGTATCCGTCGCCCTCCAGCGATGAAGCGATCAATGCACCTGAATCCGTCAACGAAAGGTGAAGCTTACCCAGCCGTAAGCGCTCGATCAGGCCCGACGTGTCTTTGCGCACATCGTTGCCTCGTCTTGTCGAAAACCGGCAACAGTCAAACCATTCAGCACAGCCTGAAGACAATACGGTTAACGGTCGGTGTCTCCCGCCGCGCAAGGCCGCGTTAACCACGCCTGGGCGATCATCCCCCGCGCCGGCGCCCGATCCCGGATCCGGCCGGCCCGATGGATTGCGCTGCCCATGTCCTTCGATTCCGGCTCGCCCAGACCGCGCGGCCCCCTCGCATGGTCGATCAAGACCGCGCTGATCGTCGGCCTCGGCGCCACCGCCCTCGCCCACCACATCGCCCAACCGGTCGGCAAGTCGGTTCACCGGGGAGGCGACCCGGAGGTGACGGGCTCGATCGGCGTCAAGGCGCAGTCGCTGCGGCTCGACCCCTGCGCGCTCCGCGGCGCCCTCGGCACGAGCGCGCGCGACTGACCTTCGCGGCGGGGCTCGAGACGACCGCCCAGGAAAGCCTGGCAAGGCGAGGCCGGAGACGTCGGCCTTACGCGAGCACGGGTTTGAGACGGTCTCGGGATGCCGGCGACGCAACCGTCCCCCGCCCGCGCGGGAGGAGGCTGCGCTGTCTCGGTCGATTGACAAGCAGGCACAGGGGTCTAAGTGTCGCGCGCGTTCGGACGCGTGATGGCGTACCGCGCACGGCTCTCGCGATCCGCCGCCGGCGCGAGCTTTCGAGCCCCTGATCGGCCCACTTCACGCGCACAATGGTTTTCCCTACCCGATGTCTTTCGCCGATCTTGGACTGAGCGACAAGGTACTCCAAGCCGTCACCACGGCCGGCTACACCGAGCCGACGCCGATCCAGGCCCAGGCGATCCCGCATGTGCTCGCCCGGCGCGACGTGCTCGGCATCGCCCAGACCGGCACCGGCAAGACCGCCGCCTTCACCCTGCCGATGCTGACCATGCTGGAGACCGGCCGCGCCCGGGCTCGCATGCCGCGCACGCTCATCCTGGAGCCGACCCGCGAACTCGCGGCGCAGGTCGAGGAGAATTTCGAGCGCTACGGCACCAACCACAAGCTCAACGTGGCGCTCATCATCGGCGGCGTCTCCTTCGCCGACCAGGATGCCAAGCTCACCCGCGGCACCGACGTGCTGATCGCGACGCCGGGGCGCCTGCTCGACCATTTCGAGCGCGGCAAGCTGCTGCTGACCGGCGTCGAGCTTCTCGTCATCGACGAGGCCGACCGTATGCTCGACATGGGGTTCATTCCCGACATCGAGCGCATCGTGAAGATGGTGCCCTTCACGCGCCAGACGCTGTTCTTCTCCGCGACGATGCCGCCGGAGATCGAGCGGCTGGCCGACATGTTCCTGCACAACCCGCAGCGGGTCGAGGTGGCGCGTCCCGCCTCCACCGCCACGACCATCGAGCAGCGCCTCGTGGCGACGGGCGCGGAGGGCCACGAGAAGCGCAAGGTGCTGCGCCATCTCATCCGCTCGGCGAGCGAGTTGCAGAACGGCATCATCTTCTGCAACCGCAAGCGCGACGTCGCCCAGCTTCAGCGCTCGCTGACCAGCCACGGCTTCAACGCGGCAGCACTCCACGGCGACATGGACCAGCGCGCCCGCATGGCCGCCCTCGATGGCTTCCGCAGCGGCGAGGTTCCGCTGCTGGTGGCCTCGGACGTCGCCGCGCGTGGCCTCGATATCCCCGCCGTCAGCCATGTCTTCAACTTCGACGTGCCGCATCACCCGGAGGACTACGTCCACCGGATCGGACGCACCGGCCGGGCCGGCCGCTCGGGCCAAGCCTTCACCCTCGCGAGCCGAAGCGACGAGCGCTCGCTCTCGGCGATCGAGAGCCTGATCGGTCAGCCGATCGCCTGGCTCGACGGCGATCTTGCCAGCGTCTCCGACGAGGTGGAGGGCGACGAGCCGCGCCGCCGCCGCGGCAGCCGCCGGGCCAAGGAAACCAAGGGGGGCGAGGAAACCAAGAGCGGCGGGCGCAGCACCGAGCGGAGTGCCGCCCCGGCGAGCGAAAGCCCCCGCAGCGAGAACCGCTCCCGCGGAGGGCGCCGTCCGGCCGCCGAGCGCAGCCGCGCCGACGCACCCCGGCGAGACCCGGTGCGTGAGCCGGAACCGGTTGCAGTTGCCCCTTCCGCACCCCCTGCCCCTCCCCGCGAGTTGGCCCGCGAGCCCGTCCGGAGCGCCCCCGAACGCGCGCGCGGCGAGCGCCGTCCCCCGCGTCGCGACGAGGACGGCGAGACGCCGGTCGGCCTCGGCTCGCACGTCCCGGCCTTCCTGCTGAAGCCGACCGGGTTCGGGAAGAGCAAGTAGCTCCCCGACCAAATCCCGCTGATCCCATCGCGCCGGCGCGATGGGTGCCCTCCTCGAGCGCCGCACGGGTGGGGCGATCCGGTCCCTGCTTCGATCAAAGCGCCCGCGCGGCGAAGGGTCGGCGCTCGGGCGCTTTGTGAGACGCTCTTAACGTCCTGGCGAGATTCTGAGACGACACTTCGGCGGAGCGGACGATGTGGGCGGCGTGCCCCGTCCGCAGGAGCCTACGTCACCGGATGAGCCCCGATCCCGATCGTGATCGCAGTTTCGTGCTCGCGCAGCGCAGCTTCGAGCTGATGCGCGACTACTGTGCCTGCGCGACGCCGCGGGCCTACGCCGTGTGGTATCTCTACGTCTCCGGCACGCAGCCGCTGATGAACGATGCGGTCAAACGGCTCACGACGCAGAACGGCACGCTGACCAGCGCCGACATCGAGGGGCTTCACGACACCTACATCGACGGCCGCCGCATGGCCGTGGAGGTGGACCGGATGAATTCGAGCCTCATCGCCGAGGTCGAAGGCATCATGGAGATGATCGAGGTGTCGATCCGCTCCACCGCCCAGTACGGCGAGTCGCTTCAGGCCCTGTCCCACGACATCGCCAACACGGCCACGAGCCGGACGCGTCTGCGCGAGGTCGTCACGACGATCATCGCTAACACCCGCGACGTGACCGCCAACAACCGCACCCTCGAAGCGCGGATGCGCGAGAGCCGCAGCGAGATCGAGGCCTTGCGCGAGACGCTGGAGGCGACCCGTCTGGAGAGCCTGACCGACGCCCTGACGGGGCTGGGCAACCGCAAGAGTTTCGAGGAGTCGCTCCGCAAGAGCGTCGATCTGCAGTCTGCCTCGGCGCAGCAGGGCAAGCCGGCGAGCCTGATCGTGATCGACATCGATTCGTTCAAGCGCTTCAACGACCTCTACGGCCACCTGACCGGGGATCAGGTACTGCGCCTCGTCGCCATCGTGATGCGCGAGCATATCGGTCAGAAAAACGCGACGCTCGCCCGGTTCGGCGGCGAGGAATTCGGCATCGTCCTGCCGGAAACCGACCGGGTCGAGGCGCGCGCCATCGCCGAGCGGGTGCGCATTGGCGTCACCGGCCGCGAACTGGTGAAGCGCTCCACCGGCGAATCGCTCGGCAAGGTCACGGTCTCACTCGGCGTCGCGACCCAGCGCGAGGACGACAACGCGGTCTCCCTGCTGGAACGGGCCGACGCCTGCCTGTTCGCCGCCAAGCGCGCCGGCCGCAACCGCACCCTCGACGAGACCGAAGTCGAGAACCTGCGCGACGTCGCCTGAGACGGATAAGAGCCTCGTCCCGAAAGGCGGCCTCCGGGACGAGGCGAGAGCCATGCGCTCAAGCCTCGTCCGGTCTGCGAGACGAGGCAGCGCCGATCAGGCCGTAGCGCCGGCCGTGAGCCGCTCGGGATTGACCGGCGTGATCGCCACGGATTCGCCGCAGCCGCAGGCCGACGTCTGGTTCGGGTTGTTGAACACGAACTGGGACGACAGCTTGGTCGTCTGGAAATCCATCTCGGTGCCGAGCAGGAACAGCACCGCCTTGGGATCGATGAACACGGTTACGCCCCGGTCCTCGATCACGTCCTCGCCGGCTTTCCGCTCCTCGGCATATTCCATCGTGTAGGACATGCCGGCGCAGCCGCCGTTCTTCACGCCGACGCGCAAACCGGCGATCGGCGTCTCCGCATCGGCCATGATCGCCTTGAGCCGGTCCGCGGCGCGGTCGGTCAGCGTGATCACCTTGAAACTGGACATTGGGGTCTCTCTCCTGCGGCCGGGTTCAAGGCCCGGGCGGGTGAGGGGTTTTCGTACATCTGCAAAGATAAGCACTCCCCCGGCGCCGGTCCACCAGGAGACCCGGCACACCGGACGATTACAGCCGTGCTATGCTGAATCGGTGGGAGAGCTTCGAGACGTTCGACGCCGTGATCGGCCTGCCCGCCATCGGAGCGCGGCTCGCGCTCGCCGACATTTACGAGGACGTGGCCTTCGAGCCGGGCCGGTCGGTCCGCTGCTGAGGCGCCGCTACCACATGTCCAGCGCGACGCGGGCCTCGTCGGACATCCGGCTCTGGTCCCACGGCGGGTCGAACACCATCGTGACGGAGCAGGACTGGACGCCCTGAACCGCAGAGACCGCGTTCTCGACCCAGCCCGGCATCTCGCCGGCCACCGGGCAGCCGGGGGCGGTCAGCGTCATGTCGATCAGCACGCGCCGGTCGTCCTCGATCTGCACCCGGTAGATCAGGCCGAGCTCGTAGATGTCGGCGGGGATCTCCGGATCGTAGACGCTCTTGAGCGCCACGACGATGTCGTCGGTCAGGCGATCGATTTCCTCGGCCGGGATCGCGGAGGCGGCCGCGAGGGCGGGGGTGTTGGTGCCGCCGGTGATGGTGGCGTCGGTGCTCATCGGGTCTCTCCCTCGGCCGCCGCGGGCGACGGCCGAAATTCCCAAAAGAATCAGGCGAACAGCATCTCGGCCTTGGCCAGAGCCGCGGCCAGGACATCGATTTCCTGCGTCGTATTATACAGACCGAACGAGGCGCGACAGGTCGAGGTGACACCGAAGCGCGTCAGCAGCGGCATCGCGCAGTGGGTGCCGGCCCGCACCGCGACGCCCTGGTGGTCGATCACGGTAGCGATGTCGTGGGCGTGCGCGCCCTTCACCTCGAAGGCGATGACGCCGCCCTTGTCGCGGGAATTGCCGATCTGGCGGATCGAATTCATCGCGCCGAGCCGCTCCTGCGCGTAGGCGGTCAGCATCGCCTCGTGCGCGGCGATCTTGTCGCGGCCGAGCTTCATCATGAATTCCAGCGCCGCGCCGAGGCCGACCGCCTCGATGATCGCCGGCGTGCCCGCCTCGAAGCGGTGGGGCGGATCGTTGTAGGTGATCGCGTCCTGGCTCACCGTGCGGATCATCTCGCCGCCGCCCTGGTAGGGCGGCAGACGGTCGAGCCACTCCTTCTTGCCGTAGAGCACGCCGATGCCGGTCGGCCCGTAGACCTTGTGGCCGGTGAAGACGAAGAAATCGCAATCGAGCGCGCGCACATCGACCGGGCGGTGCACCGCGCTCTGCGCCCCGTCGAGCAGCACCGGCACGCCGTGGGCGTGGGCGATGCGTACGATCTCTTCGGCCGGCGTCACCGTGCCGAGCACGTTCGACATGTGGGTGATCGCCACCATCTTGGTGCGCGGCGTGAAGAGCTTCTCGTATTCCTCGACCAGGAAGTTGCCGTCGTCATCGACCGGCGCCCACTTGATGACGGCGCCGCGCCGCTCGCGCAGGAAGTGCCAGGGCACGATGTTGGAGTGGTGCTCCATGATCGAGAGGATGATCTCGTCCCCCTCCCCGATCAGTCCGGCCCAGCCCATGGAGGAGGCCACGAGGTTGTAGGCCTCGGTCGCGTTGCGGGTGAAGATGATCTCGTCGGTCGAGGCCGCGTTGAGGAACTGGCGCGTGGTCTCGCGCGCGCCCTCGAACCCCTCGGTCGCGGCATTGGCCATGTAGTGCAGGCCCCGGTGCACGTTGGCGTAGCCGGTCTCCATGCAGGAGACCATCGCGTCAATCACGGCCCGCGGCTTCTGCGTCGAGGCGGCGTTGTCGAGATAGACGAGCGGTTTGCCGTAGACCTTTTCCGACAGGATCGGGAATTCCTTCCGGATCGCTTCGACGTCGTAAGACGAGTCCTGGGCAGTGGTACGGACGGGTGCGTTCATCTTCTCGACCTCGAAGCGGCGCGGCCCGTCATGGAGCCGTCTTTCCCTTCACTCCCCTCATCCTGAGGTGCTGGAGCGAAGCGGAGGCCTCGAAGGAGACCTCCCGATTTCGTCGGCATCCTCTGAGCCGTCCTTTCAAGGCCCGCTGACGCGGCCCCCTAGGGATGAGGCTCAGGGTGGGGGTGCCCGACCTGGGCAGGGACCCGCGGATCCCCGGCAGGCCGGCGATCCGCGGGTCGGGTTGTGGGCGGTGCCCTACCCTCTCGACGCCAGCCACGCCTCGATCCCGCCGATCAGCACCGCGCGGGCGCCCTCATGCGTGACCGTCTCCACCGCCTCGCCGACGAAGGCCTGGACCAGCAGGCTCTCGGCGGTGGCGCGCGGCAGGCCGCGGGCCATGAGGTAGAACAGCAGATCCTCGTCCGGCGCGCCGCAGGTGGCGCCGTGGCCGCAGGCGACGTCGTCGGCGAAGATTTCCAGCTCCGGCTTGTTCATCATCTGACCGTCGTCGGTCAGGAGCAGGCAGTCGGACTTCATCTTGCCGTCGGTCTGCTGCGCGACCTGGCGGACGATGATCTTGCCCTGGAACACGCCGGTGGAATCGCCGTCGATCACCGTCTTGAACATCTCGCGGCCGACGCCCCCGGTCGCCGCATGGTCGGCGAGCAGGGTCGAGTCCGCGAGCTGGCCGTGGCCGAGCAGCGTCGCACCGTTGACCACGGCGTTGGCGTCCTCGCCCGCGACGTGCAGGTAGATCTGGTGACGCGAGAGCTTGGCGCCGGTGACGAGGTTGACGGTCTCGAGCTGCGCCCGCGCGTCGAGGCGCACCGAGAGCGTCGAGAGGGCGACGGCCGCATCCCCTTCCCGGTTGAGCCGGGTGTGGCGGAAGGCGGCCTCGGCGCCGATATGCACGTCGAGCGCGTCGTTGGGCTGGTAGGTCAGCCCGGCCGGCCCCTCGTGGCTCTCCAGCAGGAAGAACTCCGCCTCGGCGCCGACATCGACCAGAACGCGGGTCGCGGTCGAGAAGGCGGTCTCACCCGTGCCGACGAAGCGCAGGTGGATCGGCGTCGCCGGCTTGGCGCCGGGGGCGACCGAGATCAGCGCGCCATCCGCCAGGAAGGCGGTGTTGAGCTGATAGATCGGGTTCTCGCGCACCTGCTCGACGGGGGCGAGGAGCTTCAGGCGGGCGTCGCCCTTGCCCATCGCCTCGTTGAGCGGCGTGACCGTCACGCCCTCGGGCACCCGGTCGAGATCCGACAGGGACGCGACGAGATGGCCGTTGACGAAGGTGAGGCGGACAGCCTCGACCTCGTTGAAGCCCGCGGTTCCGGCGACGGCGGCCCGGGCCGCGTCCTCGCTCGGCGCCTCGGCGGGCGGGGCGGCCTCGGTGATGGCGGCGCGCAGGTCGGTATACTTGAACGCCTCGACCCGGCGGCTCGGCAGGCCGGTCGCCTCGAAGAAGCGGAACGCCTCCTCGCGGCTGATCGCCAGCTCGCTGGCGAAGCCTTTGCGCGCGGCCTCGAACAGCTTGGAGAGGCCGGCCTCGGCGGGGGAGCGGAGATTGGTGACGTCGGCCATCACGCAGCCTCGCTCGTGCGGTACTCGGCGTAGCCGGAGGCCTCGAGTTCCAGCGCCAGCTCCTTGCCGCCGGTCTTCACGATCTGGCCCTTCGACATGACGTGCACGGTGTCGGGCACGATGTGGTTCAGGAGCCGCTGGTAGTGGGTGATGACGAGGAACGAGCGGCCTTGCGCGCGCAGCGCGTTCACGCCCTCGGAGACGATGCGCAACGCGTCGATGTCGAGGCCGGAATCGGTCTCGTCGAGCACGCAGAACTTCGGCTGCAGCAGCGCCATCTGGAGGATCTCCATGCGCTTCTTCTCGCCGCCGGAGAAGCCGACATTGAGAGCGCGCTTGAGCATCTCCTTGTTGATCTCGAGCTTGTCGGCGGCCGCGTTCACCGCACGGATGAAGTCGGGGGTCGAGAGCTCGGCCTCGCCGCGCGCCTTGCGCTGCGCGTTGAGGCAGGCCTTGAGGAAGGTCATCGTCCCCACACCCGGGATCTCCAGCGGGTACTGGAAGGCGAGGAAGATGCCGGCGGCGGCGCGCTCGTCGGCCGCCATTTCCAGCACGTTCTGCCCGTCGAGCAGGATCTCGCCGTCGAGGACCTCGTAGTCCTCCTTGCCGGCGATGACGTAGGAGAGCGTCGACTTGCCCGACCCGTTCGGGCCCATGATCGCGGCGACCTCGCCATCGTTCACGGTGAGGTTCAGGCCGTTCAGGATGCGGTTGTCCTCGATCTGCACGACGAGGTTTTTGATCTCAAGCATGTTCGTCCAAGTCCTTCAAAACCATTCCTGATGCATCGCCCGCAGGAAGGCGGTGTTCTGAACCGGATAGCCGGACATCTCACCGATCACCGCGTCGACGCCGCACCGGGGGCACAGAGCGGTCGCGTCCTCGTCGACCCACTCCGCGATCTCGTCCGGCGCGAAGATCTCCAGGCAATAGAAGCACCCGCAGAGCGGGCTGCTCTTCACCTCGTCGGCGTGCCGCGCGCTGTGCCGGTGGGCCGCGCGCAGCACGTCCGCATCGAAGCGCGTCAGCCCACCGAGCCTTCGAGGCTGATCGAGATCAGCTTCTGGGCCTCCACCGCGAACTCCATCGGCAGCTGCTGCAGCACGTCGCGGACGAAGCCGTTGACGATGAGCGCGGTCGCCTCCTCCTCGGAGAGGCCGCGCTGCAGGCAGTAGAACTTCTGGTCCTCGGAGATCTTCGAGGTGGTGGCCTCGTGCTCGAAGACGGCCGACGCGTTCTTCGACTCGATGTAGGGCACGGTGTGCGCCCCGCACTGGTCGCCGATCAGCAAGCTGTCGCAGTTGGTGAAGTTGCGCGCGCCCTTGGCCTTCTTGTGGGCCGAGACGAGACCCCGGTAGGTGTTCTGCGAACGGCCCGCCGAGATGCCCTTCGAGATGATCCGGCTGGTCGTGTTCTTGCCGAGATGGATCATCTTGGTGCCGGAATCGACCTGCTGCATGCCGTTCGACACCGCGATCGAGTAGAACTCGCCACGGGAATCGTCACCGCGCAGGATGCAGGACGGATACTTCCAGGTGATCGCCGAGCCGGTCTCGACCTGCGTCCACGAGATCTTCGAGCGGGCGCCGCGGCAATCGCCGCGCTTGGTCACGAAGTTGTAGATGCCGCCCTTGCCCTCGTTGTCGCCGGGGTACCAGTTCTGGACGGTCGAGTACTTGATCTCGGCATCCTCCAGGGCGACCAACTCGACCACCGCGGCGTGGAGCTGGTTGTCGTCGCGCTTCGGGGCGGTGCAGCCCTCCAGATACGAGACGTAGGAGCCCTTGTCGGCGATGATGAGCGTGCGCTCGAACTGGCCGGTGTCGCGCTCGTTGATGCGGAAATAGGTCGACAGCTCCATCGGGCAGCGCACGCCCGGCGGGATGTAGACGAACGAGCCGTCGGAGAAGACGGCCGAGTTCAGCGTGGCGAAGAAGTTGTCGGTCACCGGCACGACCGAGCCGAGGTACTTCTTCACGAGGTCCGGGTACTCGCGGATGGCCTCGGAGATCGGCATGAAGATCACGCCGGCCTTCTCGAGCTCCTTCCGGAAGGTGGTCGCCACCGAGACCGAGTCGAACACCGCATCGACCGCGACGCGGCGCTCGGGCGCGATGCCTTCCAGCACCTCGACCTCACGCAGCGGGATACCGAGCTTCTCGTAGGTCTTCAGGATCTCGGGATCGATCTCGTCGAGCGATTCCGGGCCCTTACGCTTCGGCGCGGCGTAGTAGTAGATGTTGTTGTAATCGACCCGGTCGTACTCGACCCGGGCCCATTCCGGCTCCTTCATCGTGAGCCAGCGCTTATAAGCGTCGAGGCGCCATTCGAGCATCCATTCCGGCTCGTTCTTCTTGGCCGAGATGAAGCGAACGACGTCCTCGGAGAGGCCCTTTTCGGACTTCTCCATCTCGATCACGGTCTCGAAACCGTACTTGTACTGGTCGAGGTCGATCGAGCGGACCCGATCAATGGTCTCCTGCACTGCAGGCATTCAGCGTCTCCTACCGACTCCGGCGTCAAGGACCGGGGGTTTCCAACGACACGGCGGGTTTGCCGCCGAAAGAATGGCTTGGGCGGGCGGCGCTCAGGCTGCCTGCCCTCGCCTCTGATATAGGGACGACACGACCCGTTCGAACCCCGCCGCGAAGCGTTCGAGGTCTTCCGGGCGCGAATTCCAGCCGAAACTCACGCGCAACGCCCCCGCGGCGAGCGCAGGGCTCACGCCCATCGCCGCGAGCACGGGGGAACGGGCCACCTTGCCCGAGGCGCAGGCCGAGCCCGACGACACGGACAGGCCGGCGAGATCGAGGGCGATCAGCGCCGTGGAGGCCGCGAGGCCCGGCACAGCGAAGCTCAGGGTGTTGGGCAGGCGCGGCGCGCCCTCCCCGAACACCACCATGTCCGGAGCGATGGCCCGGAGCCGCCCTTCAAGCGCGTCGCGCAAGCCCGCGAGCCGCACCACCTCGGCTTCCAGGCTGGATCGGGCGATCGCCGCCGCCTCGCCCATGCCGACAATGCCCGAAAGGTTCTCGGTGCCGCCGCGCAGGCGCGCCTCCTGGCCGCCCCCGCGCAGGAAGGGAGTCTCCAGGCTCACGCCGTCGGCCAGCACCATCGCGCCGATCCCCTTCGGCGCGGCGAATTTGTGGCCCGACAGGGTCAGGGCGTCGAGGCCGAGGGCCGCGAAATCGAGCGGGATCTTTCCGACCGCTTGCACCGCGTCGCTGTGGACCAGAGCCTGTCCGTGGGCGCGGGCGAGCCGCACGATCTCGGCGAGCGGCTGCACCACCCCGGTCTCGTTGTTGGCCGCATGGACCGAGATCAGCACGGCCTCGTCCCGGCAGGCTTCGAGCCGGGCCGCGAGCACGTCGAGCCGCAGCAGGCCGGCCCCATCCACCGGCAACACCTCGACCGCCTCCGGCGCGAAGCGATGGCCCGCGGCGACACACGGATGCTCGGTCGCTGAGATCATCAGCCGGGTGGGGGCAGGGAGGCCCGCCTTCCGAAGCGCACCGGAGAGCACGGTGTTGGCGGCTTCCGTGCCGCCGCTGGTGAAGGTGATGCGCTCAAGCGCCGCGCCGAGCAGGGCGGCGAGCCCCGCCCGCGCCGTCTGCAGCGCATGGCGCGCGGCGCGGCCCTCTTGATGGATCGAGGAGGGATTGCCGGGCAATGCGAGCGCGCGCGCGACTGCAGACGCGACCTCCGGACGCACCGGAGAAGTCGCGTTGTGATCGAGATAGCTGCGCGCGCCGGACGTCATCCTGCCGTTTCGCTCCGTATCGTCCTGCCAGATCCTGATTTTCTTGATTTCGCCCCCCTCCCCCGTGCTAAGCCGCGCGAAACGCGCCGTGTGCTTCGCAGGTCGAGACCCGACGAACTGTTTAGAATGATTCTAATGACCTAGAATTATTCTAAGAGCGCTTGTAGGTGGCGCGCGCAACGAGTCAAGCCGTGACCGGCTCAGCCTCCCTGCCTTCGCGGGGGCATCAGGGGTGAGGGTCGGATCATCTCGAGGACACCATGCCCGAAGTCATCTTTTCCGGCCCCGCCGGCCGCCTGGAAGGCCGCTACCAAGCCCCCAAGAAGAAGGGCGCGCCGATCGCGATCGTGCTTCATCCGCACCCCCAGTTCGGGGGCACGATGAACAATCAAATCGTGTACAATCTTTTCTACACCTTCGCCAATCGCGGCTTCGCAGCCCTGCGCTTCAATTTCCGCGGGGTCGGGCGCAGCCAGGGCGCCTTCGATCACGGTTCGGGTGAACTCTCCGACGCCGCGGCCGCCCTCGATTGGGTGCAGTCGGTCAACCCGGAGGCCAAATCCTGCTGGATCGCGGGCGTCTCGTTCGGCTCGTGGATCGGGATGCAGCTCCTGATGCGCCGCCCGGAGATCGAGGGCTTCATCTCGATCGCCGCCATGGCCAACCGCTACGACTTCACCTTCCTGGCGCCCTGCCCCTCCTCCGGCCTGTTCGTGCACGGCTCGGAGGATCGGGTGGCGCCGGCCCGCGAGGTGATCCCGGTGATCGAGAAGGTGAAGACCCAGAAGGGCGTCATCATCGAGCACCAGATGGTCGAGGGCGCCAACCACTTCTTCGACGGCCGGGTCGACGAGCTGACCCAGACCGTCGACACCTATCTCGACAAGCGTCTCGGAGCGAAGACCGAGGCGGCGTGAGGCGGAAGAGCGCGGCGGCCGTCAGCCTTTGACGGTCGCCGTGAAGTCGGACCATTGCTCGACGCGGAAGGCGCGCAGGTCGCGCACCGAGGCCGAGAACCACGGCACGACTTACCACGGCAGGACTTTCGGTGCCGTGACAAGCTGCGAACAGCTTCGCCCGATCCTCGTCGCCGTTGACGTAAAGGCTCCCATCCGCGGACGATCCGCCGCCTTCGGCTCAGCCACACCGACGCGTATGGCGTGAATGGCCTGCGGCGGCGAGAGGCTCCGGCCTCAGGCCGCCCGCGCCACAGCCTCGCCTGCCGCGTGCACCACGGGCACGGCAGGCGCGCCCTCCCATTCCGAATGCGCCGGGATCGACTCGCCCTTCATGACGATGGTGAGCGGGCGCAGCCGCGCGTAGTCGCCGACATGGCTGTCGTAGAGGACAGTGGAGAAGGCGCCCACCGTGACGCCGCGCCCGACCACGACGCGGCCGACCTTCATGATGCGGTCCTCGTAGAGGTGGGTCTGGAGCGCGGCCGAGCGGTTGATCGCGGCAAAGTCGCCGATCTCGACGCAGTCGAACTCGGTGATGTCGGTCATCAGCAGGCAGGCGCCCTTGCCCACCTTCACACCGAAGAGCCGCAGCATCCAGGGCAGGAACGGCGTGCCCATCAGGTGCTCCAACAGCACCTTGCCGGCGAGCCCCCAATAGGCGACGGCGATCGCCTCGGTCCGCATCGCCCACCACGACCACATCGGCCGCATGCCGGGGCGGTAGCGTCCCATCAGGAGCCATTTGAGCGCGATGACGCTGCTCGTCTGGATCAGCGCGATGGCGAGGCTCACGAGCACGAAGGCAAGCGCCAGCCCGCCCCAATCCTCGGCGAGGATGGCGGGGTAGAACACCCAGTCGATCGCGCAGATGGCGAGCGAGATGTAGAGCATCGGCGAGAACGAGGTGGCGAAGGCCTCGAACAGGCCGCGCCGCAGCTTGGCCCACACGCTCGGCTCGAAGGTTTGGGCGTTGGAGCCGAGATCGACCTTCTGGCGGACCGGCAGGCGGATCGGCGGCGAGCCGAACCACGTCTCGCCCGGCCCCATCTTGTCGTTGGCTGGCGGCTTCGACTTGATGCCGATCAGCACGTCGTCGGGGATGTGCGCGCCCGGCGGCAGCACGCCGTCATTGCCGACGAAGACGCGGGCGCCGGTCTCTACGGGATGGAGATGCATCCAGCCGCGGCGGATCTCCTCCTCGCCGACCACCACCTCGTCGGCGATGAAGTTGTTGGCGCCGACCGCGACGAGGTCGTGGCGCGAGCCGAGATTGGTCGAGATCTCGGCGCCCCTTCCCATCCGCGCGCCCATCAGCCGGTACCACGCCCGCATATAGACGGTGGCGAACAGCGAGGAGAGCGTCTCCAGCGTCACTTCGGAGGCGAGCGCCACCAGCCATTTGCGCAGGTAGAAGCCCGACCAGATCGAGAAGGTGCCGTGCGTGACCCGCGGCAGCACCGCCCAGCGGATGGCGGCGATGAGCAGCACCGTGCCCGCCGTCATCAGCATGGCGGTGGGCCAGGTCAGCAGCGGCAGGTAGACGTGGTAATCGACGTCGGTGAGTTCCGAGAGGTTATCGGAGATCTGGTCGAAGAGGTAGAAGGCCGGGAAGATCGGCAGCAGGCCGACTGCCGGCACCGCCGCGAGCAGAAAGGCGTAGACCGCGCCGAAGGCCGCCCGGCGGGCGGGCGAGGCGGTGGCGGGTTCGGGCAGGGCAGCGAAGTCCACGGTGCCGACCCGGCGGCCGGGCGAGCCGTCCCAGGCCTCGGCCGGGCCGACCTCGGTGCCGGCCGGCACGGTGGTGAGGTCGGCGATCTCGGCATGGTCGCCGATCACCGTGCCGGGGCCGATCACGCAGGAGGTGCCGATGGCGACATCCTCGCCGATCTCGACGGAGCCGATGACGAGTTCGTTGCCGACGACCTCCGCGTTGGCGATCACCAGCCGCCCGCCGAGCGACGCGCCGCGGCCGATGGTGAGCAGATCGGGTGCGCCGACATCGAGGTCGGAGATCAGCACGTCGTCGCCGATCCGCGCGCCGAGCAGGCGCAGATAGGTGACGATGACGGGCGAGCCCTGGAGCCACTTGATGTGCACCAGCGGCGTCAGGCGCTGCGCCAGCCACCAGCGGTAATAATAGACGCCCCAGAGCGGGTAGCGGCCGGGCTTCGTCCGCCCGAGAATCAGCCATTTGGCGGCAATCGCGATCGTCGCGGTCACCGCGTTGATGCCGATATAGACCAGCAGGAGAACGCCGAGTTCGCCCCAGAAGCCGAGCCCGCCGCCGGTGAGCAGCAGGTAGGTGACGAAGATGCCGAGCCATTGCGCGGTGGCCAGCGCGATGACGAAGGGCAGCGTGATCGCCTGCGCCAACCCGCACAGCGCCCGGCGCAGCAGCGGCGGCGGAGCAAAGCTCAGGTCGCGGATCGCGGTCTGGGCGCCGGCCCCGCCCGTGCGCTCGATCAGACTCGCGGCCATCACCCGCAGGGTGCGGCCGTTATAGACGTCCTGCAGGGTGATGCCGGCGAGCGCCGGGGTCTCGCGCACCGCGCCGACGAAGCGGGCGGCAAGCAGCGAGTGGCCGCCGAGTTCGGAGAAGAAGTCGGCCTCGAGCCCGATCGGACCGTCGCCGAACACCTTTTTTGCCGCCGCCAGCAAAGCGGCCTCGGTCTCGTTGTCGGGGGCCTCCTGCTCGCCGTCGGCCACCGCCACGGTCAGCGGCGCGATCCGCAGCGCCTTGCGATCGACCTTGCCGGAGGTGAGCCGCGGCAGGGTCTCGACCGCCTCGAAATGGCCGGGCACCATGTAGGGCGGCATCTGCGCCGCGAGATTCTTTCGCAGCGCCGCGCGGTCGAGATCGGCGCCGCGTTCGGGCACGAGGAAGGCGACGAGGCGGTCGACCTCGTCGTCGCGGCGCAGGACCACCGCCGCCTGATTGATCCCGTCCTGCGCCCGGATGCGCGCCTCGATCTCGCCGAGCTCCACGCGGAACCCGCGGATCTTGACCTGATCGTCGATGCGGCCGTGGAAGACGATGTCGCCCTCCGGCGTCATCGAGACCGCATCGCCCGAGCGGTAGAGCACCGGATCGGTCCCGTCGGACGGGTAGGGATTGGCGACGAACTTTTCCGCCGTCAGCTCGGGCCGCTTGAGGTAGCCCGCCGCGACGCCGGGGCCGCCGATCAGCAGCTCGCCTTGCTCGCCCGGCGCGAGGAGGTTCAGCGCCTCGTCGGCGACGTAGACCGAATAGTTCGGGATCGGGCCGCCGATGGTGACCGGCCGGCCCGGCCGCATCTCGGCGGCGGTCGCCACCACGGTGGCTTCGGTCGGGCCGTAGGTGTTGAACAGGCGCCGCCGATCAGTCGCCCAGCGCGCCACCAGCGGCTCGGGCAGGGCCTCGCCGCCGAGCAGCACGAGGCGGACACTCGGCAGGTCGCCGGGGATCATGGCGAGCAGGGTCGGGACCGTGTCGAGCACGGTGATCCCGGCCTCCGCGATGATCGCGGGCAGGGATTCGACGTCGCCCATCATGGCCGGGCTCGCCACGAACAGGCAGGCGCCGACGAGATAGGGAACCCAGATCTCCTCCATCGAGAGATCGAAGGCGACGGAGGCGCCCTGGAACACTACGTCGTCGGCGGAGAGGCCGTAGACCGCGTTGCCCGAGCGCAGGAAGTGGCAGATGTTGACGTGGCTGATGACGATGCCCTTCGGCACGCCGGTCGAGCCCGAGGTGTAGATCAGGTAGGCCGGGTGCTCCGGACCGAGGCCGGCGGCATCGAGATCGGGCGGTGATGCCCCCTGCCCCGCTGCCAGAACCTCGGCCGTCGTGAGCGCGGGCGTACCCTCCGGTGCCTGCGGCCGCAGGGCCTCCGAGACGAGGAGCGCCTTGGCCTCGGCATCGTTCAGGCAGACCGCGACCCGGTCGGCGGGCGCCTCGGCGTCGAAGGGCAGCCAGGCGGCGCCGGATTTCGTGATGCCGATCTGCGCGATCAGCAGTTCGGTGCCGCGGGCCATCCACAGCCCCACGACGTCCCCCGGGCCGATGCCGCGGGTGGACAGCCCGGCGGCGATGGCGTCGGAGCGGGCATCGACCTCCGCATAGGTCAGGACCGGGCGGCGCCCACCGGAGCCGGGCTCGGCGGCATCGATCAGGCAGGGCGCATCGGGGCGCGCGGCGGCGCTCGCCCGGAACAGGTCGGCCAGGGTCTCCCGGCGGATCAGATCGGGCCGCGCGGCCCCCCGCAGGACGGCGCGGCCGCCGAGGCTCTCGCCCGGTCCTTCGTCGTGCCGTCCCACCTCGGCGAGACCGCTCATCCGATGCTCTGCTGCCGATTCCACGTGCTGCCCATTCCCGGATCGGTCGAATCCCGCGCCGACGCTGGCGGCGCGCGATCCCGCGCCCCATGCTCGGCACCCTTGGCGGTTTTGCGACAGGATCGCGCCATACGGATGATTGTGGTCGAGAGACCCGCCCGGATGTCCCGCACGCGTTCCATATACGGGATGGGCGGCCAGGAAACCGGTCTTCCCGAACAGCCCGGACCTGCGATGCCGCCCGGCTCAGCCGGTGACGAGGTGCAGGGCCCGGTCGGCCGGCGCGATCCGCACCTGCCGGCCCCAGCCGAAGCCGAGAAAGTCCTGCTCGATTCCGTCGGCGAAGATCACGCCGCCCTCGTTCATCCGCGAGGTGACGACGAGGTCCGAGTCGGTGAGCTTGCCGGCGCGCAGCCGCGTCGCGGTGGCGACGCTCGGGAACGGCTCGCGCACCCAGTAGCCCACCGCCCGCTCGTCGGGTCCGAGCGACAGGTCGAGCCGGGTCGCCTCACTGATCGAGCGGGCCCAGCCGGTCGCCCCGGTGCCGGAGGCGACGATGAGGCCGCTGGAGGAATGCTCCTCCGCCTCGCTTCCGGCCTCGATCCGGTAGCGCGCGGATTGGTGGCTGCGGTGGCCGACAAAAATCTCGTTGAGGGCGAACAGGCGCTCGGTCCCGTCGATCACCGCCTGGACCATGGTGCGCCGCTCGATCGCGACATCGCCCGCCACGCTCGCCGGCAGCAGCCGGGGGAGCCGCTCGACGGGGTTGCGCGCCAGCACGCCGTCATAGAGGTCCGGCGCCGGGTTCACCCCGATCACCGGCTGTTCGCCCAGATACTTGGCGACGTTGGCAATCAGCCCGTCCTGCCCGACGGCGACGACGACGTCGTCCCCGGCGAACAGGAAGCGGTCGAGGTCGGCCCGCCGCACCAGGGCCTGGCGCCACTCGCCCGGCACCGCGGCCCGCGCCTGTGCCAGCACCGCGTGGAAGCGCTCGTGGCGCGCCTCGACCGCGGCGAGCCCCTGGCCGCGGCTCTCGAGGAAGAAGCGGGCCTGTCCCCGCGTGGCGTGCCGGGCGATCAGCAACTCGTAATCGGTCTCGCGGGTGACGAAGACCGCCCGGGGGGTGAGCGCGGCCATGAGCCCCTCCCTCAGCGGGCCGGGAGGCTGGCCGGCCGGCGGACCTCGCCGAGCAGGGTGGCAAGGAGGTCCGGCGTGACGTTCACGTGCTCGATCGTGTCGAGCTTGCCCGCCAGCGCCTGGGCGGCCAGCCCGAGCAGGGTGCCCGGCGCCACGTCGCGGTAGATCGCGACGCGGGCCCGCTCGGCCTCGGCCCGCGCGCCCTCGACCATGCGGATGCGCTCAGCCTCGGCGCCGGCCTCGATCCCCTCCGCCTCCGCCCGCGCTTGCGCTCGGTTGCGGGCGTTCTGCGCTTCCTCGGCGATCAGCAGGCTCTCGCGCCGGGCCAGCTCGGTCTTGGTGGCGAGTTCGTTCTCGGCGATGGCGCGTTCCTTCTCCACCGCCAGCGCCCGGCGGGCGAAGGTGGCCTCGTCCGCCTTCTGCTGCAGCGCCTCGTAGGTCGGCGTCTGGAGCGCGCGCTCCAACTCGCTCGACGGAGCGAGGTTGGTGAGCCGCACCGAGACCACCGCGACGCCAATCTCGGCCAGCGACGGATCGTTGGCGAGCGTCGCCTGCACCTGCCCGCGCAGGGCCTCCGGCCCGGCATCGAGCAGGGCGCGCACCGGCGCGGTTCCGAGGAATTGCAGCACGGTCTGGTTGGCCAGCCCGGCGATGCGCGCCTCGATCCGCTCCACCGGCTCGGTCTGGAGCCGGCCGGTGCGCAGGTCGAGGGAGAAATCGACGCGGGCGGCGAGCCGCTCGGGATCGGCGACGTGCCAGCCGATGCTGCCCTGCACCGCGACCGCCTGGAAATCCGCGCTGCGGCCGCGGACGAACAGCGTCATCTCGCGGTCGTCCATCGGCAACTCGCTGATGCTCGCCGTCTCCGGCCGGAACCAGAAGACGAGGCCGCGCCCGCTCTGGCGCGGGCGGCCGTTGCGGTAGCGGATGACGTAGTGGCTCGCCTCGCTGCGCAGCTGGGAGAGAACGCCGAAACGGCGGATCGTGGCCATGTCAGTCTCCTTGAGCGGGGGTCTGCCAAGAGGTTTGGGACGGGGTTTGCGAAGAGGTTTGGCGAAGGCGGTACAGCTCGGCGGGGCGGTAGGAGGTGCCCGTCTCGAACCGGCCGGTGGGGTCGAGCCAGCCGCGGTCGAGCATCCGGCGGCGGAAGGCGGGCTTGTTGAGGCCCGTGCCGAGGATCGCCTCGTGCACGTCCTGAAGCTGGCGCAGGGTGAACAGCTCCGGCAGCAGGGCGAAGCCGACCTCGGAATAGTCGAGCTTGCCCCGCAGACGCCGGATCGCCAGCGCGACGATCTCGGCGTGGTCGAAGGCGAGCGGCAAAGCCGCGCCATCGGCCGCATGGACCGTCACGGATCCCTCCGCCGCGGGCGACGCCGCGACCGCGCCGGGAATCAGGGCCGGGGCCCGCGCCCGTGCCTCGGCGAAGGCCGCCTCGGTCAGGAGCGCGAGATAGGCGACCGTGATGATGCGCATGCGCGGATCGCGCTCCACCGCGCCGAAGGTGTAGAGCTGCTCCAGATGCGCCCGCGCCCCGCCCGCCTTCTCGCGCAGGACGCGCGCGGCGGCGTCATCCAACGCCTCGTCGATCCCGACGAAGCCGCCGGGCAGCGCATGGCGCCCCGCATGCGGGTGCCGGTCACGCTTCAGCAGCAGGAGGGTCGGGCGACCGCCGGAAAGGCCCAGCAGCACCAGATCGACGGCCACGGCGGGCCGGGCGTAATCGGCGGGATCGTAGCGCGCTAGGAAGGCGGCCTCGGACTCGGCTTGGCTCATGGGATCACGCCCGATCCAGCTTATATTTGACTGGCATATTAGTTATTCGCACATCGAATATATGTCAACGGAGCGCGCGAATTCGGGCGCGCCGGCGCCGGCCCTGTCGATCTCTGGCCCTGTCGATCGTCGATGGCGCGCACCAGCATGCCTCGAACGCAGTGACGCGCTGCAACCAAGCGGCGGCTCGGACCGTTCTGTGGGTCCGCAACAAGCTCGAGCGCCTCAGGCGCCGACACAAGAAACGGAAAGCCCGCCACATGAAGACGAATTTCCTGCGCCTCACCGCCGCCACCGGCCTGCTGACCCTGATGACCGGCCTCGCCGCGGCCCAGAACCCCGACCTGACCAAGAACCCGGAGAATACCGGCCGCGCCCCGAGCGCCACGGAAGCGACCAAGTCCAACAGCGACCTCAAGGAGTGGCAAGTCGCCAAGTCGGCCAAGGTCGGCCTCGCCCAGGCCATCGCCACCGCCGAGGGCAAGGCCGAAGGCGAGGAGAAGGGCGGCAAGGCGATCGACGCCGACTTCGAGAAGGCCGACAGCAAGAACCCGGCGCACTACTCGATTAAGGTCGTGTACCCGAGCGGCAAGCTCGTCGAGCACGGCGTCAACGCCGACACGGGCGATCTCTACAAGAGCGAGAACCAGCCGTTCGAGCGCTACTTCACCCGGCTGAAGGCGAGCGACTTCCAGAACGCCAAGGTTTCGCTGAAGGACGCGATCAAGCTCGCCGAGCAGAAGAGCCCCGGCAGCAAGGCCTACGAGGCTGAGGTCGAGCGCGAGGGCAATGCGGTCGAGTACGAGATCAAGCTGGCGCTCACCGACCGCGAGCAGGAGGTCAAGGTCAGCCCGGACGGCACGGTGAAGAACGACTGATCCCGCTTAAAAGCCGCCCTTGTCAGGAGAGGCGCTCGAGCGGCGATCGCGAAAAATCGTCCGGGAACCGCGCGGAACCCGGACGGCCCGCCGCCGACGGGCCGTCTCGGGAGGGGCAGGACCCGGATAGCCACTCCGGTGGAGCGTCCCCACCCTCATGACCGCCGGCACCCGGAAACGGGTGCCGGCGAATGCTTTCAAAGACGGTGCCATCGCGCTTCAGCCGCGCATGACCGGCCTAGTCGGCCCGTTCGGCGTTTGGGATGCGACGCGGCCTGCTTGTTCTTGCATCGCCCCGAAAGCCGGTAACCGCTTCGTCGGAATGCGCTCTAACGGGCCTCGTGGCCCTTGCCGCTGGCGCCGGGCGAGGAACCGGAGCCGGCATCGTTGGCGCCCGTGCTGTTGGCCGTGCCGGAGCGGCTCTTGTCGCCCGAAGTCGGGCCGCTTCCGGCCGCTCCGGGGGACGCCCCCGAACCGGCATCGTTCGGCCCCGTGCTGTCGGCCGTGCCGGAGCGGCTTGTGCCGGAAGCCCCCGTGCCTTCGGCGGCGAAGGCAGCGGGCGCGAGCAGGAGGGTGCTGGCGAGGGCGAAGGTCAGAGCCTTCATGGCGGATCTCCCTGTTTGTTGAGGTGATAGGCCGTGGGAGAACCGGCGCTCCGGGACGCTGTTCCGCCCTGCCCGCTTCGCCCCACCTCATCGCATCGCGGCGCATCGCTCGATCAGGGCTCGGGATCATGCGCCTCCGAGGCCGTCCGGAGCACGCATCCCGCCCCGCATACTCAGACCCCTCCAAGATCGCGCCCTTGTGATGGATGAAACAGGAACGGCGGCGCGCGAGAAATCTTGAGCGGCGGATCGGCGGCGATGCACAGACCGTCGGGGCTTGGTCTCGGAGAGGCCATGCGCGATCCTGCTCCAAGCCGGAGCGACCCGCAGCGGTGCCCCGCCGCTCCGAATCCCGTGATCCTCCCCGACAGAAGGAAGCCCGACGCCGATGGGCGCGCTGATCCCGAACCCGAACGCGGCGACCTGGGGTATCGCCGCGCTGGCGACGCTCGGCGTGATCCTGCGCCCGTTCTCCTGGCCGGAGGCGATCTGGGCGGTGCTCGGCGCGGTGCTCCTCGTCCTCCTCGGCCTGATCCCCTGGCAGAATGCCCTGGAGGGAGCGGCCAAGGGCACCGACGTCTATCTCTTCCTCGTCGGGATGATGCTGCTCTCCGAGATCGCCCGGAAGCAGGGCTTGTTCGATTGGCTCGCCGCCCACGCGGTGCGGGCCGCGAAGGGGTCGCCGACGCGGCTGTTCTCGCTCGTCTACGTCGTCGGCACGGTGGTCACGGTCTTCCTCTCGAACGATGCCTGCGCGGTGGTGCTGACGCCCGCCGTCTTCGCCGCGACGCGGGCCGCCGGGGTGAAGCAGCCCCTGCCCTACCTGTTCGTCTGCGCCTTCATCGCCAACGCGGCGAGCTTCGTGCTGCCGATCTCGAACCCGGCCAACCTCGTCGTCTTCGCCGAGCACATGCCGCCGCTCGGCCGCTGGCTGGCGACCTTCACCCTGCCCTCCCTCCTCGCCATCGTCGCGACCTATCTCGTCCTGCGCCTGACCCAGAACGCGCGGCTGAAGGCCGAGACGGTCGCGACCGACGTCGCGATCCCGAGGCTCGGGCTCGGCGGCACGATCGCGGCCGGGGGCATCGTCGCCACCGGCGCGGCCCTGATCGGCGCCTCGGCCGCCGGGATCGAACTCGGCCTGCCGACCTTCATCGCCGGGCTCGCCACCACCCTCGTCGTGCTCGCGATCAATCGGGGCGGGCTGGTCGCGGTCGTTCGGGACGTGTCCTGGGGCGTGCTGCCGCTGGTCGCCGGGCTCTTCGTCCTCGTCGAGTCCCTGGAGAAGACCGGCCTGCTCGCGAAACTCGCCGACCTCCTGGGCCGCGCCGCGCAGGGCGATCCCGCCGCGACGGCCTGGGCCGGCGGCGCGCTCGTCGCGTTCGGATCGAACCTCGTGAACAACCTGCCGGCGGGCCTCCTGGCGGGCGCCGCGGTGCAGGCCGCCCATGTGCCGGAGACGGTGGCGGGGGCGATCCTGATCGGCGTCGATCTCGGGCCGAACCTCTCGGTCACGGGCTCGCTCGCCACGATCCTCTGGCTCACCGCGATCCGCCGCGAGGGCCAGAACGTCTCCGCCTGGGCGTTCCTGAAGCTCGGCGCCCTGGTCATGCCCCCGGCGCTGGCGCTGGCCCTCGCGGCTCTGATCCTCGCCTGATCCCATACTCTTCGCCGATCCGGAGGCCGACCCGCGTGAGTGCCGCCCTGCTCTATCCCTTCATCATCGTGGCGGGCGCGCTCCAGGCGCTCGGCAACTCCATGAACGCGCAGTTGCGCGGGCACCTCGTCAATCCGTTCCTCGCCGCGGCGGTCTCCTTCCTGCCGATCGTCTTCGTCTTCGCGACGCTGTTCCTCGTGATGCCGACGCCGCTGCCGAGCCTCGACTCGCTGGCGGCGATGCCGTGGTACGCGCCGCTCGGCGGCGTGGCCGGCGCGGTGGCGGTATTCGGCGGCCTCGCCTTCGTCGACAAGGTCGGCGCCGGCCCCTTCAACGGCCTGACGCTGACGGCCAACATCCTGACCTCGCTGGCGATGGATTCGCTGGGCCTGTTCGGGCTGCAAGGCGGTGGGTTCAAGCCGATGCCCTGGCTCGGCGGCCTGCTCATGGCGATCGGCGTAATCTTCATCGCCCGCGTCACGCCCGAAAAAGGCGCCGGGCAAGGCGCCGGGGAAGACGAGACCAAGGATACCGGCCACGGCCTCAACCCGCGGCTGCTCTATCCCTTCATCGTCGTCGCGGGCGCCCTGCAGGCGATCGGCGTGGTCTGGAACGCGCAGTTGCGCGGAGCCCTGATCAACCCGTGGCTCGCGGCCCTGGTCTCGTTCCTGCCGGTGGTGTTCGTCTTCGTGCTGGTCTTCCTGCTGCGGCCGAAGCCGCTGCCGCAGCGGGCCGACATCGAGGGGGTGCGCTGGTGGATGCCGCTGGCCGGCCTCACCGGCGCCGTGGCCGTGTTCGCCGGCCTGCTCTTCGTCGACAAGGTCGGCGCGGGCGCCTTCAACGGCCTCCTGATCACCGCCAACCTGCTGACCTCGGTGGCGCTGGACCATTTCGGCTGGGTCGGCATGAAGCGGGTTCGGGCCGGCGCCTCGCGGCTGGGCGGGGCCGCCCTGATGGTGGCCGGCATCGTCCTCATCTCGCTGTTCTGACAGTCGGGCCCGAGGCCGGCGCAGCCGCACGCGGCGCCACCCGACGGCCGGAGCGCCTCACGGGCAGAGCCGGAGGCGGCCTGTCGGCGTCAATGCGCGAGGATCCTCGACAGGAACTGCTGGGCGCGCTCGCTGCGGGGCCGGTCGAAGAAGGCGTCCTTCGCCACGTCCTCGACGATCTCACCGCGATCCATGAACACCACCCGGTCGGCCACCTTGCGGGCGAAGCCCATCTCGTGGGTCACGACCATCATGGTCATGCCATCGCGGGCCAGCTCCACCATCACGTCGAGCACCTCGCCGACCATCTCGGGATCGAGCGCCGAGGTCGGCTCGTCGAACAGCATCACCACCGGGTCCATGGCGAGCGCGCGGGCGATCGCCACCCGCTGCTGCTGCCCGCCCGAGAGCTGGCCCGGATGTTTGTGTGCATGCGCCGAGAGCCCGACGCGGGCCAGCAGGTCGAGGCCGCGCTGGGTCGCCTCTGCCTTCGAGCGCCCGAGCACCTTGCGCGGGGCGAGCGTCAGGTTGTCGAGGACGCTGAGATGCGGGAACAGCTCGAAATGCTGGAACACCATGCCGACCCGCGCGCGCAGCCGCGGCAGGTTGGTGGCCTTGTCCCGCACCCGCGTGCCGTCGACGGTGATCTGCCCCTCCTGGAACGGCTCCAGGGCGTTGACGCATTTCAGCAGCGTCGACTTGCCCGAGCCCGAGGGGCCGCACACCACCACCACCTCGCCGCGCGTCACCGCGGTGGAACAGCCGGACAGGACCCGGACCTCGCCGTACCACTTCGACACCGCCTCGATGGCGATCATCGTCCCGCCCGCGGCGGGCGGCTGCGGCGATGTCAGCGGCGCGGTCATCGGCCCACCCTCATCCTGATTATCCCTCACCGGGCGATCGCCGTGCGGGCCTGGAGCCGGCGCACCAGCAGCGAGGCTGCGAAGCACACGGCGAAGTAGACCAGCGCCGCGAACAGGTACATCTCCACCAGCCGCCCGTCGCGCTGCGCCACCTTGGAGGCGGCGCCGAGGAAATCGGTCAGCGACAGCACGTAGACGAGCGAAGTGTCCTGAAAGAGCACGATCGTCTGCGTCAGCAGCAGCGGCACCATGTTGCGGAACGCCTGCGGCAGCACCACGAGCCGCATGACCTGCGCGTAGCTCATGCCGAGCGCCCGGGCCGCCGCGCTCTGGCCCTTCGGGATCGACTGGATGCCGGCCCGCACGATCTCGGAGAAGTAGGCCGCCTCGAACAGGGTGAAGGTGACGAGCGCGCTGGCAAACGCCCCGACCTGGATCGGCGTGTCCGCGCCGATCGCCCAGGCGCCGAGATAGGGCACCAGGAAGTAGAACCAGAAGATCACCAGTACGAGCGGCAGGGACCGCATCAGCTCGACATAGAACTTGGCCGCATGCGTCAGACCCGGCACGCCCGAGAGCCGCAGCAGCGCCAGCCCGGTGCCGAGCACGATGCCGCCGCTCGCCGCGAGCGCGGTGAGCGTCAGCGTGAACACCATCCCCTCGCCGAACAGGTAGGGCAGCGAATTGGCGACGACGGAGAGGTCGAAATGCCCGAACATCAGCGCCCTCCCGGCACGGCCACGCGCCGTTCCAGCAGGGTCGCGCCCGCGATCACCACGAGGTTGAGGGCGACGTAGAGCAGGGTCGCCGCGGTGAAGGCCTCGAACACCTGGAACGAGAATTCCTGCATCGAGCGCGCCCGCGCCGTGAGTTCGAGCAGGCCGATGGTCAGCGCGACGGAGGTGTTCTTGAGGTTGTTCAGGAATTCCGAGGTGAGCGGCGGCAGGATGATCCGGTAGGCGTTGGGCAGAAGCACGGCGCGGTAGGTCTGCGCCCAGGTGAGGCCCAGCGCGAGGCCCGCCTGCGCCTGCCCCCGCGGCAGGGCGCGGATGCCCGCCCGCACCTGCTCGGCCACCCGCGCGGCGGTGAAGAAGCCCAGACACAGAACCGCCGTGTAGAACGGCGCATCCGGCATCTGCTTGACGGCCGAGCTGAGACGCGCGGGCAGGAGTTCCGGCAGCACGAAGTACCAGAGGAACATCTGCACCAGCAGCGGCACGTTGCGGAATCCCTCGACATAGGCCGCGCCGATGGCGTTGGCGGTGCGCGAGGGCAGCGTGCGCATCACGCCGACCACCGAGCCGAGGGTGAAGGCGATGGCCCACGAGCAGAGGGCGGTGACCACCGTCCAGGCCAGCCCGGAGAGCAGCATGTCGGCATAGGTGCCGGCGCCCTCGGGGGACGGCTCCAGGAAGATGCCCCAGTTCCAGGTGTAGTTCATCGCAGCTCGCCCAACCGCATCCGCGCCGGCACGGTCAGTAGGCCGCCGGGTCAGAGCTGTCGCTGGGGTTGGCCAAGGCCTTCCGCATCGCCTCGCTCATCGGGAGCTTCAGGTTGATGCCCCGCGGCGGGATGGCTTGCGTGAACCACTTCTCGTAGAGCGCCGTCCCCTCCGGGCTCTTGTAGAGCGCGGCGGTGGCGGCATCGACCACGGCCTTGAAGGCCGGGTCGTCCTTGCGCAGCATGATGCCGTAGGGCTCGGGGCGCGATTGCGCCTCCGAGGAGATCGCGTAGGCGTCGGGCGTCTTCGATCCGGCGACGAGGGCGGCGAGCAGCACGTCGTCCATCACGAAGGCGTCGGCGCGGCCGGTCTCGACCATCAGGAAGGCCTCGGCATGGTCCTTGGCCGGCAGGATCCGCATGCCGAGGCCACGGGCGGTGTTGATCTCGTTGATCTGGCGGATGTTGGTGGTGCCCGAGGTCGAGACCACGGTGCGGCCCTTGAGGTCGTCGGTCTTGTCGAGCCCCTTGTCCCGCTTGGCGACGAAGCGCGTCGCGGTGAGGAAGTGGGTGTTGGTGAAGGCCGCCTGCCGCTGCCGGTCGGCGTTGTTGGTGGTCGAGCCGCATTCGAGGTCGATCGTCCCGTTGGCGATCAGCGGGATGCGGGTCGCGGAGGTGACGGGGTTGAGCCGCACCTCCAGCGTGTCGAGCTTCAGATGCGCTTTGACCGCGTCGGCGACCTTGAGACAGATCTCGAAGGCGTAGCCCACCGGCTTCTGATTGCCGTCGAGATAGGAGAACGGCACCGAGGCGTCGCGATAGCCGATGGTGATGGCGCCCGTGTCCTTCACCTTCTTGAGGGTTCCGCTCAACTCCTGCGCGCCGACCGGTGCCGTGGCCGCCGAAATCGCGAGGGCGGCGAGGAAAAGCGCATGACTCAGGTGCATACGGCGGACCTTTTTCTGACGACGACCGCCTCGTTGCAGCCGGGACGAACCGCGGGACGGGCACGCGATTTGAAACGCATAGTGATGCTGAGAGAAGCGCTTGTCATCCGATCCGGACAAGCTCGCTGAGGCAAAGCCCATACCATCGGTGCGAAGCGCCACTCCCCAGGGCCCGCCGGCGGGTGCGTCCGGGGCGGACCATCAGAAGTCGCGCTGGACACGGATGCGGATCTGCGTCGTGTCGTAGTGCTTCTCGGTATAGGCCGGCAGGCCATTCACGGTGACGGGGCGGGTCGCGTCGGCGTCGCGCCCGCCGAGCAGGCCGGTGCCGATATAGGTTCCCTCGATGCCGATATCGAGATCCTTGACCGGCGACCAGATCAGGCTCGCGCCGGCGATGATCTGGTAGTTGTCGCGCAGGATCGGGTTGGATGCGAAGGCCGCGCCGGTCGGCGGCGCGGAGGAGCCGACGAGGTTGTTGACGAGACTGAACGCCTCGCGGGTGCCGCGCCGAAACCCGACCTCGCCATAGCTCCCGAAGACGGCGGAGCGCCATTCGGGCGCCCAATAATGCAGGAGGGAGGCGGTCGCCGTGAAGCTCTTCGACAGGTCGATCCGGCCGGTCAGCGGGTTGATCACCGCGTCGGCCAGGGCCTGTACGAAGGGGCCGCCCTGCACCGGGGTGAGCTGGCCGCTATAGTTGCCGGTGAAGTACGAGAAGCCGGTATAAATCAGCGCGCCCTCGCCGTAGGCGCCCTGCAGGTAGAGCCCGTCACCCGTGGCGATCCAGGGCAGGTTGAGCTTGAGGCCGCCCTGCACCGCCCAACCGTGATCGGTCTGTGATCCCGATGTGATGCCGCGGGTGGCGAGCAGGGCTGCGGCGGTGCCGGCGCCCACCGGCCCCGTCGCGGAACCCGGCGCGGCGGTCAGGGTGGAGATGCCGGAATTGGCGATGAAGCCGCCGATATTGACGTCCTTGACGGCGGCCGAGAGCTGGATCGAGCCCCAGCTCGCATCGTAGCGCAGCGCCCCGACGAAGTCCGGCATGCGCGAGCGCTGCACCGCGTCGACGAAGACGGCCGTGCTGGCGGTACCGTTGGCATTGGTGCCGAGGATGACGGGGCTCGGCGCGGTGACGAAGACGTTGTTCACGCCGCTCTGGCCGGGGATGGTCCCGGTGGGGGCGGCCGAGGCGGCGTAGAACGGGTTCTTGCGGAGGTTCGGATCCTCCATCGACAGCGTCGCCGACCAGCCCTCCCCCATCTTGGACGTTTAGGCCAGGAGGTTGGTGGAGGGCATGTCCGACCCCGCCGTCGAGCCGATCAGCTCGTAATCGTGGGCGTAGAAGTCGAAGAACGAGGAGGCGCGGCCCGCTGTCAGCCCGGCGAATTGAACGAAGGCCTTGTCGGCCACGACATAGTTCTGGACCCGGCCGAGCGCGTCCTGGCCAGTCGCCGGAAAGGCGTTGCCGATGCGTTGCTGCGTGCCCGACGCCATGGTCACGCCGGTACGGCTCGCGGCCTCCACGCGCAGGAAAGCGCGCAGGGTCCCGTAGCCGGTCTGGGTGCGCGCATCGACGTTCATGCGCATCAGCCCACGGTACTGCGGCAGGTCGCCCGCACTGTTGGTGCGGTTCTGGACCGGGATGTACCCGGCCTCGAAGCGGGCGCGGCCCGAAACGCGCAGGCAGGTGTCGGTACCGGGGATATAGAAGAAGCCTGCACCGCTCGCGCTGCAGACCCGGACAAACTCGATCGGGAGCGCCTTCCTGACAGGCAGGTCAGCCGCCCGGGCGGCGTCGACGGCCATCACGGCCGTGACCGCGATCGCGGCTCCTGCCAGACCTGTGGTTGCAGCCCGCCCCATCCACCGGACCTCCGCCATCAGCCCCGCCCCCTCACGGCGCCGAGTCGCCCGCCATGCCGCTCCCTGAGGAGACATGACGACGGCCGAGGGCACGACTTGCATAACGTTTGTGCAGACTGCGCAGACATGGCCCATCTTCAGGCGATCTTGTATAAGCAGGGATCAATACTGAAATACTAAAACCCTGTAGTTGACCCGTCACGCACAATCGCACGTTGCCGCGGATCGCCGCCTGCCTGTGACTTTTCAGCCGCACCCCGCCCCTCGACGCGGCCGGTCGGGATGAAACGGATGATCCGATCGTGCCGAGGGGACAGCCCGGCGTGGGGGAGCCGGATCGTGCGATCGCGCGGGCTCAGCCGAGACGCGCCCCTGCACGGAGGAGCTGAGAGGCCTGCCTTGCCGGACGGGCGAAGAAGAATATTTGATTTAATCCCGAAAAAATCAGGTCATCACGAGGTTTCGTCCGGGCCGTTGCAGGCGGGGGACAAAGGACGAAGGCATTCCAGCGATTGAAATACGCAGTTCAACTCCCTGATTTCGCTCCGTTTTGGCCCCGTGCCGCCATGTGGAAAACCCGTCGATGCGGGAGGGGCGGATTCACGGCCCCGCCGACAAAATGCATCGATCAAAGCGGGGGTCCTTGCACTGGTATACCAGTCTAGGCGATCTCTAGCCGGCCCCGAGCGAACTCTGCGAAAGAACAGGAGCGGTGTGGTGAAGCGGTCGGTTCTCTGCGCGTCGTTACTTGCCGGCGCCTCTATTCCCCTCTTCATCGGTCCGGTGCTGGCCCAGAGCGGCCCCTTTGCCGCCCCCCTGGAAACACGGCCCGTCACGGCCACGGAGGCCGCGACCGCCACGATGCAGGCGGGGATCGCCGCGTCCCGCAAGAAGCAGGACGGCCCCTACTTCGCGGCCCAGCCGTCCAAGCCGCCGAACTTCCTCTACAAGGGGTTCGGCGAGCCGGAGAACTGGCGCATCAGCGGCTCGTTCCGGCCGCGGGTGGAGGGCATCGCCAACCAGTTCCGCCCAGTGCCGACCTTCGCGGCCAACGACATCCTGAACTCGTACCTCACCACCCTGCATGTGGAGTACGGGATCAAGGGACCGGTGCGCGTCGGCGTCGAGCTGTTCGACAGCCGCGGCTACTTCCAGCAGCGCAACTCCTCCGCCTTCACCACGGAGATCAATGCCCTCGAACCGGGCCAGGCCTATCTCAACTTCGACACCGGCGATCTCGGTGACAACGGCTCGAAGAGCAGCCTCACGGTGGGCCGCTTCACCAAGAACATCGGCTCGCGCCGCCTCGTCTCGCGCCAGCA
Organism: Methylorubrum sp. GM97; assembly: GCF_024347855.1. NCBI lineage: Bacteria > Pseudomonadati > Pseudomonadota > Alphaproteobacteria > Hyphomicrobiales > Methylobacteriaceae > Methylorubrum > Methylorubrum sp. GM97. The sequence continues at coordinate 4,264,956 of NZ_AP025942.1, read as the reverse complement.
GTTCCGCAACACCATCAACGCCTATACCGGCGTGAGCTTCGACTGGCAGGGCGTGGGCAAGGACAAGTTCACGGCGCTGTGGGTGATGCCGCACACGCGGCTGCCCGACGACGTCAACGGCATCCTCGACAACGGCATCGAGTTCGACCGCGAGAGCCTGAACCTGCAGCTCTTCGGCGCCTCCTATACCTTCGCCAACATCTTCGGCGGCACGTTCGAGCTCTACGGCTACGGCCTCTACGAGCAGGATTCGGGCACCGGCCTGCGCTCGGTCCAGACCCGCGACCGACGCCTGTTCACCCCCGGCCTGCGGCTCGCCCGCGCGCCGCGGGTCGGCGAATTCGACTACGATTTCGAGGGGATCTACCAGACCGGCCTCGCCCGCGAGACCCCCGCGGCCGCCGACCAGCGCGACCTCACCGTCTCGGCCTATTTCGTCCACGCCGAGGTCGGCTACACCCTCGACCACGAGTGGAAACCGAGGCTGTCGCTGCACTACGATCACGCCAGCGGCGACCGGGCCAATGACGGCAAGTTCAGCCGCTTCGACACCCTGTTCGGTGCCCGGCGCTTCGAGTACGGCCCGACCGGCCTTTACGGCCCGGTGCAGCGCGCCAACCTGATCTCGCCCTCGATCCGCGCCGAGATCACCCCGAGCCCGGTCTGGGACGCCTTCATCGCCTACCGCCCGCTCTGGCTGGAGAGCGCCACCGACACCTTCGCCGCGACCCTGATCCGCGACCGCACCGGCCGCTCCGGCACCTTCGCCGGCCACCAGATCGAGGGGCGCCTGCGCTACTGGATCATCCCCAACGAGATGATCCTCGATACCGGCCTCGCCTATCTCGCCAAGGGCGACTTCCTACGCAACGCGCCCAACGCGCCCGATACCGGCGACACCTTCTACGGTTATCTCAACACGACGCTGTTCTTTTGATCCTCTGCCGGCCTCGCTGCACCCGCGCATAAGCTGACGATGCGGGGATGCTGACACGTCAACCAGACAGCGAACGGTTGACAGCCCGGCACGCGGAGACCTGAACACCGACCCGACGGTCACCGGCCGCTGACATCGTGGATTCGGCCGGATCGTCCGACGCATCGGGGGAGACTTCCGTGGCGAAGACGGCATCCGACACCAAGGCCAAGCGCTCCGCCAAGGATGCGGCAGGGAAGGCCAAGGGCACGGGCGGCAGGAGCACGGGCAGCAAGGGCACGGGCGGCAAAGGCGGCTCGGGAAAGAAGGCAGCCAAGGCCGAAATGAAGGCCGCGGCCATCGCGGCGGCCGAGAAGGCCGCCCGCCCGGACGTGCTCGGGACGGCGGCAAGTGCCACGGTGGCAAGGACCACCGCGGAGAATCCGCCCCAGGAGGAGGATCTCGCCGTCGCCACCGTGCGCAAGGTGGCGATGGAAGGGGCGAAGACCCGTTCGGAACACGACCTGCTCGGGGACGGCGAGGTGCCGGCCGATGCGCTGTGGGGCATCCACACCAAGCGGGCGGTGGCGAACTTCCCGATCACCGGCGTGTCGGTGGGCCATTATCCGGAGCTGGTGCGGGCGCTCGCCCTGGTGAAACAGGCCGCGGCGCGGTCCAACCACCGGCTCGGCTACCTGCCGAAGGGGAAGGCGAAGATCATCGAGGAGGCCTGCACCCTCGTCGCGACCGATCCGACTTACGCCGAATCCTTCGTGGTCGATGCGATCCAGGGCGGGGCCGGCACCTCGACCAACATGAACGCCAACGAGGTCATCGCCAATGTCGGCCTGAGGCTGATGGGCAAGGCGCCGGGCGACTACGCCGCGCTGCATCCCAACGACGACGTCAACATGGCGCAATCGACCAACGACGCCTACCCGACGGCCCTGCGGCTCGCGGTGATCTTCGCCACCCAGCCGCTGGTCAAGGCGCTCGACGACCTCGCCTACGCCTTCAAGAGCAAGGCGGTGGAGTTCGCCGACGTGCTCAAGATGGGCCGCACCCAGCTCCAGGACGCGGTGCCGATGACGCTCGGCCAGGAGTTCGACGGCTTCCACGCCACGATCAAGGAGGACGTGGCGCGATTGACCGAGATCGTCGGCCTGTTCCGCGAGGTGAATCTCGGCGCCACCGCGATCGGCACCGGGATCAACGCCGACCCGCGCTACGCCGCACTGGCCGTGGAGGAGCTGTCGCGGCTCTCGGGCCAGCCGATGGTGCTGGCCTCGAACCTCATCGAGGCGACCTCGGATCTCGGCGCCTTCGTGCTGTTCTCCGGCGTCCTGAAGCGCGTCGCGGTCAAGCTGTCCAAGATCTGCAACGATCTGCGCCTGCTCTCGTCCGGTCCCCGCACCGGTTTTGGCGAGATCCGGCTTCCGGCGGTGCAGGCGGGCTCCTCGATCATGCCGGGCAAGGTCAACCCGGTGATCCCGGAAGTGGTCAACCAAGTCGCCTACATGGTGATCGGCCACGACCTCACGGTGACGCTCTGCGCCGAGGGCGGCCAGCTCCAGCTCAATGCCTTCGAGCCGACCATCGGCTACTGCGTGCTGAGCTCCTTACGGATGCTGACGGCCGCCATCGACACCCTGACCAAGCGCTGCATCGACGGCATCGAGGCCGACCGCGAGCGCTGCCGCAGCCTCGTCCAGGGCTCGATCGGCCTCGTCACGGCGCTCGCGCCGACGCTCGGCTACGAGGCCAGTTCCCGCATCGCCCGCCGCGCGCTGAAGGAGAACCGCGCGGTGGCGGATCTGGTGCTGGAGGAAGGCCTCCTCACCGAGGCCCAGCTCAACGGACTGCTCGAACTGGAAGCCATGACCCACCCGACCCGGCGGCAGAAGGCCGGGACGGTCGTGTGAGTCTCTGGGGGTGAGCCTTGCGGCGGTCAGGGGATGACCCGCTCCGCCCGCAGCCGCGCGAACAGGTCGAAGAACGCGTCGTCCGAGGGCTGGTAATCGAGGAAGCCCAGGCGCCGGCTCTTGCTCATGTCGGTCACGACCTCGATCGGCCGGCCGAGATCGGCATCGGTGTGCCACGCCGAGGCCAGGCGGTTCAGGTCGGGCTCGATCAGGCCGTGGCGCTCGGCCAACTCGGCCCAGAGCGGGGCGGCGCCCGCCATCTGTGCTTCCAGCGGGTTCACCGCGCCGTCGAAGGGCGCGGGCTCGATGCCGAACCATTGGGCGAGCCGGCCCCACATCCATTGCCAGCGGAAGACGTCGCCGTTGACGACGTTGAAGGCCTCGTTATGCGCGGCCTCCGTCAGCGCCGCCCATTCGAGGTGGCGGGCGAGCAGCCGCGCGTCGGTCACGTCGGTGAGCCCGTTCCACTGCGCCGCCGAGCCGGGGAAGCGGAAGGGCCGCCCGGTCTCGCGGCAGAGCGTGGCGTAGACGGCCAGCGTCACGCCCATGTTCATGGCGTTGCCGAGCGCGTAGCCGACGATCGTGTGCGGGCGGTGCACGCTCCACGAGAAGCCGTCGCGCGCGGCGGCCTCGAACACCGCATCCTCCTGCGCGTAGTAGAAGTTCTCGACGGGCAGGCGCGGCAGGTCCTCGCGAAACGGCGTCGGCGGCAGGCTGCCCTTCCCGTAGGACTCGAACGGCCCGAGATAGTGCTTGAGCCCCGTCACCAGCGCCACGTGGCGCAGGCTGGCCGCCGGGCGGAGCGCGTCGAGAAGGTTGGCGACCATCGCGGCGTTGACGCGGATGTTCTCGGCTTCCGTCGGCTGGCGCAGCCAGGTGGTGAGGAAGACGTGGCTCGGCGCGTGCCCCTCCAGCGCCCGGGCGAGTGCGGCCGGGTCGAGCAGGTCGGCGGCGATCGGCGTGACCCCGGCGATCTCCGGCGGGCGCCGGGCGAGCCCCTCGACGCGCCAGCCCTGCGCCACGAGGTGCCGGGCGAGGTTGTTGCCGACGATACCGCCGACGCCCGCGATCAATGCCGTACCCGCCATACCCAACTCCGGTCCCGTCCTCGGCCCCGTCACGTCCGGTGCGGCGCCTCCTGGTCGGAAACCGGTCTCGGGGCGATCCGTTCGATCCCGTATCGACCCCGCGTCCGGCATTCGCCCTAAACGGCGGTGGGCTCCAGGCTCTCCCGGCCGTCGAGCACCCGCACGGCACGCTCCCGGTCGAGGTCGCCCTCCCAGGCGGCGACGACGACGGTGGCGACGCAATTGCCGATCAGGTTGCCCAGCGACCGGGCGATGCCGACGAACCAATCGACCGAGAGCACCAGCACGAGGCCGATCGCGGGAATCGAGGGGACGGCGTTCAGGGTTGCGGCCAGGATCACGATGGCCGAGCCGGGCACGCCGTGGGCGCCCTTCGAGGTGACCAGCGAGACGCCGAGCACCAGCATCAGGTCGCTGAAGGAGAGCGGCGTGTTGGTCGCCTGCGCGATGAAGACGACGGCAAGCGTCAGATAGATCGAGAAGGCATCGAGGTTGAAGGAGTAGCCCGTGGGCACCACGAGGCCGACGGTGGAATCCTTCACCCCGAGATGCACGAGCTTGCGCATGATCTGCGGCAGCACCGCGTCGGAGGAGGAGGTGCCGAGCACGATGGTCAGCTCCTCGCGCAGATAGATCAGGAGCTTGACGAGGCTGAGGCCCGCGAGCCGCATCACCGCGCCGAGGATCATGAACACGAACAAAGCCACCGCGAGGTAGAACAGGGCCACGAGCGAGAGGAGCTGCGCCAGCGAGCCGATGCCGTAGCGTCCGACCGTGTAGGCGACGGCGCCGAACACCCCGAGCGGGGCCACCCGTACGATCAGCCCCATGGCCTTGAACAGCACCGTGGAGAGGGCGTCGATCAGGCCCGAGACCGCCCTGGCCTTCTCGCCGCCGACCAGGGCGAGGCTCACCCCGAACAGCACGGCGAAGAACAGCACCTGCAGCACGTCGTTGCGGGCGAACGCGTCGAAGGCGGTCTTAGGGATGATGGCGAGGAGGAAATGCGCGATGCCGCCGCCCTGCAGCTTCTGCGCGGAATCGGCGTAGCCGCCGAGGGCCCCGGCATCGAGGCTTGCCACATCGATGTTCATGCCGTGGCCCGGCCCGACGAGGTAGGCGAGCCCGAGCCCGAGCAGGAGGGCCAGGCTCGTCATCACCTCGAAATAGATCAGCGCCTTCACGCCGACCCGCCCGACCTTCCCGAGGTCGCCCGCCCCGGCGATGCCGTGCACGACGACGCAGAACACGATCGGCGCCACGATCATCGCGATCAGCCGGAGGAAGGCGTCGCTCAGGATCTTCAGCTCTGCGGCGAAGCCGGGCGCCAGAGCGCCGACGAGGATGCCGGCCAGAAGCCCGGCGATCACCTGCACGAACAGGGACTTGTGGAGCGGCGCCCGCTCGGTCGGCAGGGTGGCGGCATGGCTCATCGGGCGGGCTCCTCGCAGCATTTTCGACCTGCGCGCCGCCGAACGGGCTTCCGCTTCGGCGAGAGGCACGTCGGCGGGAAGCATTTCGGCGCAAGGGGCGGTGCAAGCGGCGGCGCAGCACCCCACAGCCGCCCCGCGCACAACGTGGGCGGGTATATCCTTAGACCCATCCGGTCAGGTAGTAGACCCCGATCACGAAAAATACGGCCACGGTCTTGATGATCGTGATGGCGAAGATGTCGCCGTAGGACTGGCGGTGGGTCAGCCCGGTCACGGCCAGCAGCGTGATGACCGCGCCGTTATGGGGCAGGGTGTCCATGCCGCCGCTCGCCATGGAGGCGACCCGGTGCATCACTTCGAGGGGGATGCCGGCCGCCTGCGCCGCCTCGACGAAGCGGCCCGACAGGGCGCCGAGCGCGATCGAGAGCCCGCCCGAGGCCGAGCCGGTGACGCCGGCCAGCACGTTGACCGTCACCGCCTCGTTGATCAGCGGGTTGGGGATCGCCGAGAGCGCGTCCGAGATCACCTTGAAGCCGGGGAGCGCGGCGATGACGGCGCCGAAGCCGTACTCGGTGGCGGTGTTCATGCCGGCGAGCAGCGAGCCGGCGACGGCCGCCTTCGAGCCCTCGGAAAACCGTTCGGCGAGGTTGCGGTAGCCGAGGATCACGGTGGCGAGGATGCCGAGAAGCAGCGCGCCCTGCACCGCCCAGATCGCCGCCACGGTCTTCACCTGTACGGTGACGGGATGGGCCGCCATCTCCGGGGTGAGCGCCGCGCTCGCCTGCTCGCCGTAGGCGGCGGTGATCCAGGCGAGCAGGAGCTTGTTGCCGATCCCGACGATGAGGAGCGGCAGGATCGCCACGGCGGGATGGATGACGACCTTGTCCTCGACCGCCTGCGGCTCGTTGGTGTGGCCCTCGCCGTAGCCCTCGTCCCCGGCGGAGCGGCGGCGCCATTCGAGATAGGCGACGCCGACCGCGAACACGAAGAGCGCGCCGATGACGCCGAGCCACGGGGCGGCGTAGGCGTCGGTCTTGAAGAAGGAGGCCGGGATGATGTTCTGGATCTGCGGCGTGCCCGGCAGGGTGTCCATGGTGAAGGTGAAGGCGCCGAGCGCGATCGTGCCGGGGATCAGGCGCTTGGGGATGTTCGAGCGGCGAAACAGCTCGGCGGCGAAGGGGTAGACCGCAAACACCGCCACGAACAGCGAGACGCCGCCATAGGTGAGGATCGCGCCCACCAGCACGATCGCGACGATCGCCCTTCCCTCCCCGAGGAGCCCGGTAACGGCGCCGACGATGGAGCGGGCGAACCCTGAGATCTCGATGAGCTTGCCGAACACGGCGCCGAGCAGGAAGACGGGGAAGTACAGCTTCAGGAAGCCGACCAGCTTCTCCATGAACAGCCCGGAGAACAGGGTCGGCACGGCAGCCGGATCGGTCAGCAGCACCGCGCCCATCGCGGCGACCGGCGCGAACAGGATCACCGAGAAGCCGCGATAGGCGATTCCCATCAGGAAGAAGAGCGCCGCGAGGCAGATCAGGAAGCTCAAGGCACGCGCCCTCCCCGCACCTCTCACGGTGCGCGAGGCTCAATCTGCCCCAAGCGCGGCCGTGTTCAATGGAGGCGGGGTTACAGGGGGCGGTGCATCACCAGCGCATCGACCGGCCCGAGGGTGGGATGGCGGAACACGCCGGGCAGGCGGCCGACCTCCCTGAGGCCGAGGCTCGTCCAGAGCGCGACGGCGTGGGTGTTGGTGGCGACGACCAGATTGAACTGCATCGCGGAAAAGCCCAGCGCCCGAGCCGTCTCGAAGGAATGCAGGCCCATGGCGCGGGCGATGCCCCGCCCCCGCGCCTCGGGATGCGTGGCGTAGGTGCCGTTGGCGACGTGGTCGCCGGGGCCGAGCTGGTTGGCGCGGACGTAGTAGCTGCCCAGCACCGCGCCCGCGCTCTCCGCGACGAAGACATGGTGGGCCGGGGAGAACCAGTAGGCGAGCGCCCGCTCCCCGTCCCAGTCCCGCGGCAGGGCGTAGACATCCCCGGCGCGCAGGATCGGTTCCAGGATCGACCAGATCGCGTCGCGGTCATGGCTTTGCGCCGGGCGGATCAGAAGGTCGGTCATCGGGGGCCGCGGAAGGGTCCGGTGCAGGGGGGGCCGTGCAGAGAATCCGTGCAGGAGCCGTTACAACGATGCCGGTCACCGGCAACGGTCACGGCGCTGGTAACACGAATCGACCGCCGCCGGGCTCCCGGCTGGGAGCGGTGGGATCTTTCGGCGCAGACGCCTGACCCTTTCGGACGAACCTCTGCCCGCGCGGAGACGAAACGTCTCTCAAGACGCGGAGAAACCTCGAAAAACAGCCCTCTCGCCCGGCTCGTGCCCGGCGTTGACGGCAGGATTTTTCCAGATTGAGACTTCGAGGCGGTCGCACCGCGCGGCCGCCCGACGACCTGTCAGAGGGAGCAAACGCGATGTATCGCAGATCGACGATCCTAGCCGCCTTTGCCGCCGCACTGTCGCTGACCCCGGTCCTTCCGGCGGCCGCCCTCGCGATGCCGATGGGCGGAAGCTTCACCGGCCGGGTTGAGAGCCAGGCACCGCAGGTTCTGGGCCCGAACGAGGTCAAGCTCCAGCAGACCGCCTCCGGGATCAATACCGGCCCCGGCACCCCGCTCGACGGCGCCCGGGTGCAGTGGGTGGAGACCCTCACGCTCAAGAACGGCCAGGGGCCGGTGCAGGGCACTATCACCTTCACGACGCCCGGCGGCTCGACCTCGAGCCTCTACCGGGGCACGGTCACGACCGACGCTCAGGGCCGCGTCACGGCGACGGGCACCTATCAGGACAGCGCGGCGACCGGCGAGTTCGCCGGCACGAAGGGCAAGGGCAGCTTCTCCCTCGCCTACACGTCGAAGACCGAGTTCGCCGGCCAGTGGCAGGGCGAGGTGACGCTGCCGGGCCAAACCTCGTCGAAGCGCTGAAACGCGACGGGGCGCCTCAGCCCGAGACGGAATCGGTCGCCGGGCGGCGCTCCGGTTCCGTCGCCGGCACCGCCTTGTCCGCGTCGCCGCCGGGGATCAGCGCGATCCGGCCCCAGCCCGGCAGCTTCAGGGCCGGGCGGCGCCAGTCGAGGCCGGCCACCGCGCCGAGCAGGTTGAGTTCCAGCCCGTCGACCCAGCCGATGGTGAAGCCGACATAGCCGCGCCAGGTCAGGCGCAGGCCCGTGCCGCTCGGGGTGATTTCGGCGATGCGGCCCGGCGGCGTCCAGTCCTTGCCGAGCGCGGTGGGCGGCAGCGGCACGTCGTTGTCGGGGATGCGCGCGACGACGTGGGCGGCGAAGGTGTTCGAGTTCGGCCCCGGCCACGCCTGGTACGAGCCCTGGCTGCGGTGGGGATAGTCCGCCACCGCCGCGCGGATGCCGGGGATCGCCCGCGCCGCCGCCTCGCCGTCGAGCCCGAGCACGATTTCCGGCTCGTTGCCGAACCAGCGCCCGTCCGGCGCGTAGGCGTCGGTGCGCACGGGCCGGCCCCAGCCGACCACGTCGTAGCGGGTGTAGCGAGGCGCCCCGGCCTCCTTGATCACCACCCAACTGTGGTGGGCGAAGATGCCCCGCCAGCGCCCGACCCGGGCGGCGTAGACCCGCACCATCGCCCCCGGCACGGCGGCGGCCGGCGGGAGCAGCCCGGCGCTCGACCAATCCGCCGTCGACCAGTTCTCCGCGCGTCCGCCCTTCGCGGTCCACCACAGGGCGTGGGTCGCGAGCGGAACGAGGAAGAGAAGGATGAGGAGGCCGAGGCCGAGAAGGAGGAAGCGAAGGGCGGGCAGGAGCACGTCGGTGGGCATCGGGTTCCGGAAAACATCAATCCGGACAGGCGGCACCATCTCCGGGGCCCCCAATGTCACGTCCGGCTCCGCTCGGCACAAGCGCCTGCGACGCCGCGCGCCGGGTGACAGTGCGCGCCCCGTGCAGCCGCGCACCGGACAGCCGCCTGATGCAGGCCGGTCACACACGCCCTCCCCCGACGGAACGGGCGGCAGATAAGCCTTGCAACATTGTAACATTCTCGCGATGAAACATTGTAACGTGACGAGGCTGGATCGACGGGCATGCGGGGCGGACGTTCAGGACGGATGCTGCTGGCGGCGGGGGCGGTGCTGACGGGCGTGCCCGGAACCGTGCTCTCGGCGCAGGCGCAGGAGGCGGCCACGCTGGAGGAGATCAGCGTGACCTCGGTGAGCCCGATCCAGGGCCGGCCCGCCGCTCCGGCGACTCCCTCCCCCGCCGTGCCGTTCGCCCGCGCGGCCGAGGTGCTGCCGGTGGTGACGAACACCTTCTCGCCGGTCACGGTGGTGCCGCAGGAGCGGATCGCCCGCGACCAGCCGCGCACGCTCGGCGACGCGCTGTTCGACCGGCCCGGCATCTCCGCCTCGACCTACGCGCCGGGGGCGGCCTCGCGGCCGATCATCCGCGGCCTCGACAACGCCCGGGTGCGCATTCAGGAGAACGGCATCGTCAACGGCGGCGTGTCGGATCTCGGCGAGGATCACGCGGTGCCGGTCAACCCGCTCAACGCCAGCCGGATCGAGGTGATCCGCGGCCCCGCGACCCTGCGCTACGGCTCGGGCGCGATCGGCGGCGTGGTCTCGGCCGAGAACAACCAAGTACCGACCTTCATCCCCGCCCGCGGGATCACGGGGCAGGTCACGACGGGCTACACCACCGTCGACAACGGCCGGCTCGGGGCGGCGAGCGTCGATGCGGGCGCGAACGGCATCGCGGTCCATGCCGACGGGTTCGCGACCGCGACCGATTCCTACGCGATCCCCGGCGGCATCCAGCGCAACTCGGCGACCGAGACGCAAGGGGGCTCGGTCGGCATCTCGGCGATCGGCGACCGCGGCTTCCTCGGCATCTCCTACAGCCACTTCAACGCGCTCTATCAGATCCCCGGCGGCGAGGCGGAGGAGGCGCGCACCCGGCTCAACCCGAACCAGGACCGCGTGCTCGCCCGCGGCGAATACCGCCCGCTGGAAGGCCCGTTCGAGGTGCTGCGGTTCTGGGCCGGCGGCTCGGTCTACCGCCACGAGGAGATCGGCTTCGGGCACGCCCATCACGATCACGGGGACGATGACGACCACGCGCATGAGGGCCCGGCCGGCGAGGGCGTGCAGGCGATCTTCAAGAACCGCGAGGTTGAAGCCCGGTTCGAGGCGCAGCACGTGCCGGTCTTCACCGCGCTCGGCACGCTCACCGGCGCGGTCGGCGTCCAGACGAGCCGGCGGGTGCTCAACTCGCAGCTCGAGAGCTTCCTGCCGCCGACCGAGTCGCGGGTGCTGGCCGCCTACCTGTTCGAGGAACTGGCGGTCGGCAGGGGGCTCCGGTTCCAGGCCGCGGGCCGGATCGAGGGCGACCGGCTCAACAGCATCGCGACGCAGTTCCCCGGCAGCTACCTTCCGACGGACGGGGACCCGCTCAGCTATGCCCTGACGCGCCGCTTCGCTCCCAAGAGCCTCAGCTTCGGCGCCCTGCAGGATCTGCCCTACGGCTTCGTGGCGAGCCTCAACGGCTCCTATGTCGAGCGTGCGCCCACCGGCGCCGAGCTGTTCTCGCAGGGGCCGCACCACGCCTCGGCGACCTTCGAGATCGGCGATCCGACCCTGCGGCTGGAGCGCGCCCGCACCGCCGAGATCTCCTTGCGCCGGGCGGACGGGCCGCTGCGGCTCGACGCCACCGGCTACGTCACGCGCTACACCGGCTTCATCTACCGGCGCGACACCGGGAACCGCTGCGACGACGATTTCGGCTCCTGCGGCTCCGGCGACGAGCTGCGCCAGGTCGTCTACTCGCAGGCCAATGCCAGCTTCTACGGCGCTGAGATCGGCGCGCAGCTCGATCTCTTCGCCGTCGGCGACGGCTGGGCCGGAATCGAGGCGCAGTACGACTTCGTCCGCGCCCAGTTCGACGACGGCTCCTACGTCCCGCGCATCCCGCCGCACCGGCTCGGCGGCGGCGCCTTCGTGCGGGCCAACGGCTGGTTCGCGCGGATCAACCTGCTCCACGCCTTCGACCACACCGAGATCGCCCCGTTCGAGACGACGACGCCGGGCTGGAACGATCTTCGCGCCGAACTCGCCTACACCCAGGCGCTCGACCCCACGGTCTACGGCGCCACCGAGGTGACGCTGGGGCTGCAAGGCCGCAACCTGCTCGACGACGACATCCGCAACTCGGCCTCGTTCAAGAAGGACGAGATCCTGCTGCCGGGCCGCAACCTCCGCCTGTTCCTGACGGCACGGTTCTGAGACCGCCCCTCGCTCGCGACCCTACTTGCCGCGGGCCGGCTTCGCCGCCGGCCGCTCGGGTGGCGTGACGGCGCCCGCCACCGTCCAGTGGCACACCGCCGTGCCCTTGAGGGTGAGGCAATCGTAGGCGCGGCCGTTCAGGGCGACGTGGTCGGCGAGCCCCATGACCGTGGCGCGGTCCACCGGGCTGCAGCCGAGATCGGATTTCGGATCGCTCGCGACCGCGAGCGCGGCGGCGCGGTCCTCGCCCGTGCTGCGCAGGAGGCCGCGCAGGTTGGCCAGCGAGGTGCAGCCGACCACGGAAGCGGCCCGGGCCTGGGCCTTCTGATCGCCGGCCCGGCCGCCTGTCCCTTGCCCTGTCCCTTGCGCAACGGCACCCGGCGCGGACAGCGCGAGGACAAGGAGAGCTGAGGCGGCGAGGGCTCGGTGAGCGACGTGCAGCAAGCGGGACATGGAGCGGTCTCGGACGGTGGAGCCTGATCCCGAACGGCGGTTGCCGTTGTTCGGGACGAGACGCCGAGGCCCGGCATACCATGCCCGGCGCCCCGGACCGAGCCTGGCGCGTCCGGCGTGATGCCTCACGATCCCGCGCGTGCCTGCTGCGCCCGCAGCTTGGCGTAGCGCTTGAGAACCCGCTCGCGGCGCAGCCGGGTCAGCCGGTCGATCCAGAAGATGCCATCGAGCTGGTCGATCTCGTGCTGCAGGCAGGCGGCGCGCAGGCCCTCGGCCTCCTCCTCGTGCTCGGCGCCGTCGAGGTCGCGGTAGCGCACCCGGACCCGGGCCGGCCGCTCCACCGGCTCGACCACGCCCGGCATCGAGACGCTTCCCTCCGGATGCGCGGCCCGCTCGGGCGAGGACCAGGCGACGACCGGATCGACGTAGACCGCGTGCGGCTCGTCCGGCTGAAGCCGGATCACCACCACCCGCTCCGGGCGCCCGATATGGATCGCGGTCAGCCCCATCGCCGAGACGGCGCCGAGGGTGTCGAGCACGTCCGCCGCGAGCGCGCGCCAAGACTCACCGGTCAAGGACTCACTGTTCGCGGAGACGGGTTCGGCCGCCCGGTGCAGGCGCGCATCGGGATAGAAGATCAGCGGGCGGACGGGCATGCGAGCGGGTTCCGGGGCCAGGCAACAGGGCGGCGGGCCCGATGCACGCGCCGTCTTGAGATGCAGCCTCGAGATCGAGTCAAGCGGGGCCCCTCCGGCTCGGCATGCCGTCGAGGATCTCGGCACCTCGGCGCCACGGCGTATGGGGCGAGCGGACGGCCCGTCCGAAGACGGATCATCGACACGATGGGCTCGCTCCCATGACTGTATTGGGAGGAACAGGACCCGGATCTCGCTCCGGGGATTGCGCCCACATCTCAATCCGCGACGCCGCCCATCGAAGGACGCTATCGGCCTTCGGAGGCGCCGGGACGGGAAGATTGATGTTCGGCGACGTGCGCCTTCGCCTTATCCGGACAGTCCAGATGCGGTGGGCCCGCCGATGGCACGATACTGGAACCGCTCCGGCGACGATGCATTGTCGTCCCAACCAACAAAGGAGGGATCTCTCATGAAGACCTTGACGACCCTGCTCGCCGGCACACTCGTCGCGGCGACCATGATCGCCGCGGTGCCGGCTTCCGCGCAATCGATCACCATTGGTCCGGACGGCCGGCCGGGGTTCGACCTCCGGTCCCGGGGGCAGCGCGATCGCGACGACAGCCGCGAGATGCGCAGGCGCGACCGGGGCGATTATTATCGCGAGCAGCGCTTCCGGGATCGCGACCGGTACGAGCGCCGCGGTTACGACCGTCGCGGCTACGATTACTGATCAGGGGCGAGCCCCTCAGCTTCAGGGGCCCTGCCGCGATCGACCGCGGTCGAGGTGGGGTTACGATGATGAGGCGGAACGGGGCCGGGTGACCGGCCCCTTTTTCGTGGCCGGAGAACACCGTCCATCGCCTCCTCGAGCCCTCGACATCACGTCATGCCGGCCGCGCGTCTTCGGGATGCGCCATCGATCGCCATACGGTTCGACGGCCCGAATCGGCAGCGGCGATCGTTTGCGGCCCCCCCCAACAAATGTTGTCGTCACAACAATGTTACGCCGGGCCAAATCGGTCACATCCGACGCAAGACCAGCGTAGTTGCTCCAAATGGCCAAGTTTCTTCCTCGAATTTCCGCTTTGCGCGAAGAGCAGTGCTTGGCGGAAACCTTTGCGCCGCTTGCACGGTTACCGCATCGAATCTAACCATGCACCGTCGATCGGTGGCTGCCTTTGGCAAGACCTTCGATGCCCCCGGAAGGGACGCGGCGCCGGCTTGTTTCCTCGCTCGCTTCGACGAACGGGACGGCCTTTTCGGCCGAGGACGGGACGCATTTCATACGGGGTGCCGCGGCGAGCGGAGGAGGAACCCGGATGCAGACTGGTACCGTGAAATGGTTCGATGAGGTCAAGGGCTACGGGTTCATCCAGCCCGATACCGGGGCAAGGACGTGTTCGTGCATATCTCCGCCGTCCAGCAGGCGGGCCTGCGCGGCCTCGTCGAGGGGCAGAAGGTCAGCTTCGACGTCGAGAACGACCGCCGCAGCGGCAAGCCAGCCGCCGTCAACCTGCAGGCCAGTTGAGGCTGGATACGCTGGACGCTTGAGGGCCCTGCCCTAAAACCTGATTCCATCCCGCAACAGGTCCAAAAATGTCACCGGAGCCGCCCCGAACCGGGGCGACATCTGTTGCGTGTTGCGGCGCACTCGTGCATCGACTGCGCCGGTTCTATAAAAGGCTCGATCCGAGTCCAGGCTGCCCGGACTGTGACTGATCCGGCATCCGGCCGTGTCAATGCATGAGAAAGGTCATATGAGCGCATTCGACTTCAGGAATTTCGAAGACCGCCGCCAGAGCTCCCAAGCCGCCAAGGCGGCATTGCTCGAGAAGTTCAAGGCCCGGACACCGCTTGACGATCCGGAGATGCGTGCGAAGGCCCAGGCTCGTGCCGAGGTTGCCCGCGCCCGCGACGAGCGCGCCCGCGAGCGCGAGCGCATCCGCATCGAGACCGAGCGGAAGGCGGCGGAGGAGAAGCGCCTGCGCGAGGAAGCCGAGCTCGCCGCTCAGCTCGCCCGCGAGGCTGCCGAGGCCGCCGCACTGGCCGAGCGCAAGGCTGCCGAAGCCGCGGAGAAGAAGGCGGCCCGCGACGCGCGCTATGCCGCCCGCAAGGCCAACGTCAAGATTCGTCGCTGAGCCTCCCGCGGACGCTCCCGGCTCTCCGGGAGCGCCGCAAAGCCGGTCCGCCCAACCGATCGGCTGTTTTACGACACGACCACACGCGCCGGACGCTTCGAGCCCGGCGCGTTTTCTTTTGCCCCTCCGCCTCGTCATGATGCGGTGCGAGACCGCTCAATGCCCCCGGCCGGACGAGCGGCAGCATTCCCTGTGGGCAGATTACGCAGTTGATGGCTGCGATCGACCGGCAACGCTTGGCAAGCCCGTCTCCGACGACGTTAGAGTGCCTCACAAAATCGCCCGGTCACGGGTCGTTCTCGCCCCGGTGATGATCAGCGCGGCGGGCGTTTTGTGAGAGATGCTTCGATCGCCGCGGATGCGCGCTGCAGGCGGCGAGCGCCGGGGCCGAACAGGGAGGGCCGAGCATTGCGTATCCTGGGCAACCACTTCGGTCCGCCGGCCCGGCGCGGTCTGACCGCGGCCGGTTTGCTTCTCGCCACGCTTCTCGGAACCGGCCTCGGGCCGTCTCCCGCCGCCGCGCAGAGCGAGCCGCCGATCCGCAGCGCGGAGGACGCGTTCTGCCGCAGCGAGGCGCGGGCGCAGGTCTTCTCCGCCCCGGACCCGCTCAATCTCGGCCTGCGCGAGATCGGCCGCCGCATCTGGGCGAGCTGCATGGACCGGACCCAGCGCAAGGCCCATCCGCTTAAGGCCCGTCCGCGCAAGGGGCAGAAGCCGCGCAAGCGCCGCCACCGCTGAGCGCAGAACCGCCCTCGCGCGCGAACGGGGCCGTCCCCACATCCTGCCGGAGATAAAGCAGGAGACGCGTGATGGGCTTACTCGACGGGCTGCTCGGGCATGGCAGCGACCTCTCCGCGGACGAGGTGGACCGGCAGCTCGCCGGGGTGCTGGCACCGGGCGAGAGCGTGCGCGTCGCCTTCAAGGTGATCCGCGACCTGATGATCTTCACCGACCGCCGCCTGATCCTGGTCGATCGCCAGGGCATGACCGGCCGCAAGGTCGAGTACCTGACCGTGCCCTACCGCGCGATCACCTCGTTCTCGGTTGAGACCGCGGGCAGCTTCGACATGGATTCGGAGCTGAAGATCTGGGTCTCGGGGCGGCCCGACCCGATCCAGCGCACGCTCAAGCGCGGCGCCGACATCTTGGGGATTCAGCAGGCCATCGCCGGCTCGCTGAAATAGACCTCCGCCATGACGTCGAAGACGGACGGGCCCGAGCCGGGCTTCACGGTCCGGCGCCTCGGCCCTGGCGACATCCCGTCGATGCGCGCCCTCAACGCCCTGTTCGGACGCACCTTCGCCGAGCCCGACACCTACGGCGCCGCCCCGCCGGACGATGCCTACCTCGCGGACCTGCTGGCCAAGGCGCATGTTGCGGTGCTGGTGGCGGAACGTGACGGCACCGTTCTGGGTGGCCTCGTCGCCTACGAGCTCGACAAGTTCGAGCGGGCACGGCGCGAGATCTACCTCTACGATCTCGCCGTCGAGGCCGAGCACCGCCGCCGCGGCATCGCCACGGCGCTGATCCGGCAGCTGCAGACCCATGCCGCGGGCCGGGGCGCCTGGGTCATCTTCGTCCAGGGCGATCCCGGCGACGGCCCGGCGCTCGCGCTCTACGAGCGGCTCGGCACCCGCGAGGAAGTCCTGCATTTCGACCTGCCCGTCGGGGCCCTGCCCTTGCCATTGGGAGCGAATCCCTCTAAAGGCCCGGCCTTCGCGTTCGCTCCGGCCGGGGGCTGAACGGACGGTGCCGCAAGAGACGACCTCTCTCGGCACAGGGTTTTTCACAGAACCCGTCGTCCGGTGTCTCCGCCTTCGATCAACCGCTCGGGCCATCATCACGGCTCGAAGGGCTTGGCGCCGAGAGAATGCGAGACGAACCGGCCCGACACACCCGCGACGCGCGGGCGGGCTTCCTTATGGCAAGGAAAGGCCCAAGAATGCCTCTCTACGAGCACGTCTTCCTGGCGCGCCAGGACGTGACGGCCCAGCAGGTCGAGACCATGGTCGAGACCTACAAGGGCGTCATCGAGACGGGCGGCGGCACGATCGAGAAGATCGAGTCCTGGGGCGTCAAGTCCCTCGCTTACCGTATCAAGAAGAACCGCAAGGCGCATTTCACGCTCCTCAACATCTCCGCCCCCCGGCCGCCGTGGCCGAGATGGAGCGCCAGATGCAGATCTCCGAGGACGTGCTGCGCTTCATGACCGTTCGCGTCGAGCAGCTGGAGGCCGAGCCTTCCGCGATGATGCAGAAGCGCGACCGCGACGACCGGAAGGACCGCGACCGCGGTGACCGTCCGCGCCGCCGCGACGACGACTTCGGTGGCGGCGACCGTGGTGATCGCGGCGATCGTCCCGAGCGCAACTTCGGCGGGGAGAACTAATCATGGCATTCGGTGCTGGTGGTGGCGGCGGTGGCCGTCGTCCGTTCTTCCGTCGTCGCAAGAGCTGCCCGTTCTCGGGCGAGAACGCTCCCAAGATCGACTACAAGGACGTGAAGCTGCTCTCCCGCTACGTCTCTGAGCGCGGCAAGATCGTTCCCTCGCGCATCACGGCCGTCTCGGCCAAGAAGCAGCGCGAGCTCGCCCAGGCGATCAAGCGCTCGCGCTTCCTCGGCCTGCTGCCCTACGTTATCAAGTAGGACCTTCCGCCGGCCCTTACGGGGGCCGGTCATCAATCGCGAGGGCGGCTCCCCGCAAAGGGGCCGCCCGATCGTTGGGGCGACGTCTTCAGCCCCTAACCCTGCCCATGACGGGACAGCGGGACAGCGGATTTCATGACCAAGGACATACCTGTCGGCGCCGGTGCCGGCCTCGTGGCGGCGCTGCTGTTCGGCGTGCTGCTCAAGGCCACGACGCTCTCGATCCTGCTCTACCTGCTCGCCCCGCTGCCGATCCTCATCGTCGGCCTGGGCTGGAGCCACCGCGCGGCGCTCGCCGCCGTCGTCTCGGGCGGACTCGCGCTCGCGCTCTTCATCTCGCCCTATCTCGGCCTGGCGTTTGCGGCCTACCTCGCCATCCCCGCCTGGTGGCTCGCCTATCTCGCCCTGCTCGGCCGGCCGAACGCGGACGGCACGATCGAGTGGTATCCGACGGGGCGCCTGCTCGCCTGGGTCGCGGGCACCGCGGCGCTCGCCTTCATCGCTATCGCCGTCATCGCCTCGCCCGACTACGACACCTTCCGCGCGCAGCTCACCACGATGAGCCGCCGGATCGTGCAGGTTCAGGTGCAGCGCGGCCGGATTCCCGCTCCGCCGCAGAGCGGTACAGCTAGTGAAGCTCCCGGCAGCGCCGAGAAGCCCGCGGAGACAAACGCCGAGGGGGCTGTGTCGCAGCCGCCGGGAGATGCTCAGACCGGCGAGCCGCAAAAGTCCGACGACCTTGCCAGCGAGGTTGCCGACGCGCTGGCGACCGTCGCGCCTGCGATCGCCGCCCAGGGTCTCACGATCCTGTTCACCTTCTACCTCTGGGCTGCCGCCCGCATCGTGCAGATCTCGGGGCGCCTGCTCCGGCCCTGGCCCGACCTGCCCTCCACGATGATGCCGCGCTCCACGCTGCTGGTCTTCGCCGCGGCCCTGACGCTGGCGATGGTGCCCGGCTATCCCGGCGCGCTCGGCATCGCCCTGATCGGCGCCTTCAGCGCGGCCTTCGCGCTCCAGGGGCTCGCTGCCTTCCATGACCGCAGCCGCGGCCGGCCGGGGCGCTTCGCCCTGCTCGCCGGACTCTACGTGCTGCTGTTCCTCACCCAGGGCGTGGCCATGCTCGCCCTGATCCTGTTCGGCATTGCCGATACCGCCCTCGACCGGCGCCGCCCGAAAGCTCGCGGCGACGCCTGATCGCACCCGCTTCCAAGCAACCTCAAGGAGAAGCCCCATGGAAGTCATCCTGCTCGAACGCGTCGCCAAGCTCGGCCAGATGGGCGAGACCGTGAACGTGCGTCCCGGCTACGCCCGCAACTTCCTGCTCGCCCGCGGCAAGGCCCTGCGCGCCACCGAGAACAACAAGAAGCACTTCGAGGCCCAGCGCGCCCAGCTCGAGGCCCGCAACCTCGAGCGCCGCAACGAGGCCCAGACGGTGGCCGAGAAGCTCGACGGCCAGAGCTTCGTGCTGATCCGCCAGTCCGGCGAGACCGGCGTGCTCTACGGCTCGGTCTCGACCCGCGACCTCGCCGAAGTCGTCACCAAGGAGGGCTTCAGCGTCGAGCGCGGCCAGTTCGTGCTCAACCAGCCGATCAAGACGCTGGGCCTGCACACCGTGCCGGTGACCCTGCACCCCGAGGTCGAGGTCAAGGTGACCGTCAACATCGCCCGTTCGCCGGAAGAGGCCGAGCGTCAGGCCCGCGGCGAGTCGGTGACCGAGCGCGAGCAGTTCAACCTCGACGATCTCGGCCTCGAAGTCGGCCAGGCCCTGGCCGATGCCGGCGAGGGCGCCGACGACCGCGGCTAAGTCCGGGTTTTCTCCAGGGCTCCGCCCTGGACCCGCGAAAGGACCCGTCCTTTCGAAACCTCTGACTTGAGCCGCATAAGCGGTGGAGAACGGGGATGCGCCGGGCTTCGGCGTTGACTTGTTCTCAATCCGTTCCAGCATGACGCCCGCGATTCCCGTGACCCGGGAGCCGCGGGCGTCTCGCGTTTCGGGGCCCGTGGCGTGCGTGTTGCAGCCGTTCCCAGCCGGGTCGGCTAAGGAAGGCTTCACCATCCCGAGGCAAGGTCCGGCGGGCATGAAACGGGGCGGCCAAGCCGCCCGCATCGGAGCGACGGACAAGCGCCATGGCCCTGCCCAACGCCCTCACGGCCAATCTCGAGACGGTGCAGCCCGAATACCGGGTGCCGCCGCACAATATCGACGCGGAGCAGGCCCTGCTCGGCGCGATCATGGTGAACAACGACGCCTATTACCGTGTCTCGGACTTCCTGCTGCCCGAGCACTTCATGGAGGCGGTGCACCGCCAGATCTTCGAAGTGTCGGTCTCGCTGATCAAGGCGGGCAAGCTCGCCACGCCGATCACGCTGAAGACCTATCTCGGCGACATCGACCTCGGCGGCGTCACGCCGATGCAGTACCTCGCCCGCCTCGCGGCCGAGGCGACCACCGTCATCAACGCGGGCGAGTACGGCCGCACCATCTACGATCTGGCGATCCGCCGCCGGCTCATCACCATCGGCGAGGATCTGGTCAACGGCGCCTTCGAGGCGCCCGTCGAGTCCCGGCCGCGCGACCAGATCGAGGCGACCGAGCGCCGGCTCTACGAACTCGCCGAATCCGGCAAGTACGACGGCGGCTTCCAGAAATTCTCCGACGCGCTGACCGCGGCCATCGACATGGCGGCGAAAGCCTACCAGCGCGATGGCAAGCTCTCGGGCATCTCCACGGGGCTCACCGACCTCGACGCCAAGATGGGCGGCCTGCAGCCCTCGGACCTCATCATCCTCGCGGGGCGCCCGGCCATGGGCAAGACCTCGCTCGTGACCAACATCGCCTTCAACATCGCCAAGGCCTATCGCGGCGAGAAGCAGCCCGACGGCACCATGCAGACCGTCAACGGCGGCATCGTCGGCTTCTTCTCCCTCGAAATGTCGGCCGAGCAATTGGCGACCCGTATCATCGCCGAGCAGTCCGGCGTGCCCTCCTACAAGATCCGCCGCGGCGACATCCGCCCGGAGGACTTCTACAAGATCACCGACGCCGCCCGGGACATGCAGACGATCCCGTTCTACATCGACCAGACCGGCGGCATCTCGATCGCCCAGCTCGCCGCCCGCGCCCGCCGCCTCAAGCGCCAGAAGGGCCTCGATCTGCTCATCATCGACTATCTCCAGCTCCTCTCCGGCTCCGGCAAGAAGAGCGACAACCGCGTGCAGGAGATGACCGAGATCACCACCGGCATGAAGGCTCTGGCCAAGGAGCTGGCGGTGCCGATCATCGGCCTGTCGCAGCTCTCGCGTCAGGTCGAGAACCGCGACGACAAGCGGCCCCAGCTCTCGGACCTGCGCGAATCCGGCTCGATCGAGCAGGACGCCGACGTGGTGATGTTCGTGTTCCGCGAGGAATACTACGTCGGCAACAAGAAGCCGCGCGAGGGCACCGAGGAGTTCTTCGCCTGGGAGGCCGAGATGCAGCGCGTCCACGGCAAGGCCGAGGTCATCCTCGGCAAGCAGCGCCACGGCCCGACCGGCACGGTGGAGCTGCAGTTCGACGCCAACATCACCCGGTTCTCGAACCTGGCGCAAAGCGACCGGATGCCCGAGCAGATGTGATATCGGTGGCCGGATCGACGGTCCGGTCCCGTCTCCGCCGGGGCTTTCCCCGCAGGAGTCTGTCATAGCGCCCGTAGAATCCTTCCCGGAAAACCCGACCACGGGCGATCCATTCCGCAGCGGCCACGGCGCCCATCTGACGGTCGATCTCTCGGCCGTGGTGACGAACTGGCGGGCGCTCGGCGCGTGCGCGCCGCAGGCCGAATGCGGCGCCGTGGTGAAGGCGGATGCCTATGGCTGCGGCCTCGCCGCGGTCGCGCCGGCCCTGTGGCGGGCGGGCTGCCGGACGTTCTTCGTGGCGCACCTCTCCGAGGGCATCGCCGCGCGGAAAATCCTGCCGGAGGCCGCGCTCTACGTGCTCAACGGTCTGCCGCCCGGCCACGCGGAGGCGTTTCGCGCCCATCGCCTGCGCCCGGTCCTGGGGGACGCGCAGGAACTCGCCGAGTGGGCCGAGGCCATGCAGGGCGCGGGGCCGGCCGCGCTCCACGTCGATACCGGTATGAACCGGCTCGGCCTCTGCGTCGCGGAGGCCCTGGCGCTGGCCGGTGATCCGGTGATCGCGCGCGCCGGCATCGATCTCGTGATGAGCCATCTCGTCAGCGCGGAATTGCCCGACGACCCGCTCAACGCGCGCCAAGCCGCCGATTTCGCCCGTGTGCGGGCGGCCTTTCCGCAGATGCGCGCCTCGCTCGCCAATTCCTCGGGCACCTGCCTTGCGAATGACGCCCGCCACGACCTGCTGCGGCCGGGCTATGCGCTCTTCGGCGGCAACCCGGATCCGGGCCAACCCAATTCGATGCGGCCGGTGGTGCGGCTGGAGGCGACGATCCTGCAGGTCCGTAACGTCGAGGCCGGCGCGACCTGCGGCTACAACGCCCGCTGGCAGGCCCCTGCCCCGCGCCGGCTGGCCACGCTCTCGCTCGGCTACGCCGACGGCTATCCCCGTTCGGCCAGCAACAGCGGCCACGCGCTGGTCGGCGGCGTGCCCTGCCCGATCGTCGGCCTGATCTCGATGGACCTCATCATCCTCGACGTCACCGACGCAACCCAGGCCCGGCGCGGCGGCACCGCCACGCTGATCGGCGACAGCCTCGACATCGACACGGTGGGGCAAGCCGCCGGCACCATCGGCTACGAGATCCTGACGAGCCTGGGTTCCCGTTATGTTCGCGACTATGTAGAGTGACCGATCTTTCCCACCCATTCCCCTCATCCTGAGGCGGCGGCGCGAAACGGCGCCCTCGAAGGAGGGCTCCAGGGATCGCGTGGCCGGCTGGAGCCCTCCTTCGAGGCGGCTTCGCAGCACCTCAGGATGAGGGACTGGGTGGGAGGTTCGACAGATCCCTGCCCTGAGCCGTCTCCCCCATGGCAAAAATCCAACAGACCTTCGTCTGCCAGTCCTGCGGTGCGGTCTACAACCGCTGGCGCGGGCGCTGCGAGGCCTGCAACGGCTGGAACACGATCCAGGAGGAGGTCGCCTCCGCCGGCCCGCGATCGGGCCCGGCCGCGACCCGGCCCTCGCGGGCGCGGGGCCGCGTCTTCCCCCTCGAAGGCCTGACCGGTGAGGCCAAGGAGGCGCCGCGCACGCCCTCGGGCATCAACGAGCTCGACCGGGTGACCGGCGGCGGCTTCGTGCGCGGCTCGGTGATCCTGCTCGGCGGCGATCCCGGCATCGGCAAGTCAACCCTGCTGATGCAGGCTTCCGCCGCCATGGCCAAGAGCGGCGAGCGCGTCGCCTACATCTCCGGCGAGGAGGCGGTGGGGCAGGTGCGCCTGCGCGCCGAGCGCCTCGGGCTGGCCAAACACCCGGTGGAGCTGGCGGCGCAAACAAACGTCGAAGACATCGTCGAGACGCTGTCGCAGGGCCACCCGCCGGCGCTCGTCATCATCGACTCGATCCAGACCATGTGGACCGAGACGGTGGAATCGGCGCCGGGCACCGTCACACAGGTGCGCTCATCGGCCCAGGCGCTGATCCGCTTTGCCAAGACCACGGGCACGGCCGTCATCCTCGTCGGCCACGTCACCAAGGACGGGCAGATCGCGGGCCCCCGCGTGGTCGAGCACATGGTCGATGCGGTCGCCTCGTTCGAGGGCGACCAGGGCCACCATTTCCGCATCCTGCGGGCGGTCAAAAACCGGTTCGGGCCGACCGACGAGATCGGCGTGTTCGAGATGACCGATGCCGGCCTGTCCGAGGTGCCCAACCCCTCCGCCCTGTTCCTAGCCGGGCGCGACCACGCCGCGCCGGGCACCGCCGTCTTTGCCGGGATGGAGGGTACGCGCCCGCTGCTGGTCGAGATCCAGGCGCTCGTCGCCCCCTCCTCGCTCGGCATGCCGCGCCGCGCCGTGGTCGGCTGGGACCCCAACCGCCTGTCGATGGTGCTCGCCGTGCTGGAGGCCCATGGCGGCATCCGGCTCGGCGGCCACGACGTCTACCTCAACGTCGCCGGGGGCCTGCGCATCACCGAGCCCGCCGCGGATCTCGCGGTCGCCGCCGCCCTCGTCTCGTCGCTCTCGGGCGCGGCGCTTCCCTCCGACTCGGTCTATTTCGGCGAACTCGGCCTGTCGGGGGCGGTGCGGCCGGTCTCGCAGGCGCCGGCCCGGCTGAAGGAGGCGTTGAAGCTCGGCTTTGGCAAAGCGATCACCCCGCAAGGGCGCGGCGAGGCCGGGGACCGGGCGCTGCCGACGGATGCGCTGCGCCACATCGCCGACCTCGTCGCCGGCATCGCCTCGGGCGCGCCGCGAAAGGGTGGGGGCCGGCCCCGGGCGGTGCGGTTTGAGGAGGAGATGTAGCGCGGCCCTACTCGGGCGCGGGCCGTGCGGCGAGATGCGGCCGCAGGATCGTCAGCATCCGCTCGGCCGAGGTGCCGGGCGGAAAGAACCCGAGATAGGCGCCCGAGCGATCCATCAGGTAGACGAAGGCGGAATGCTCGATGGCCCGGCCGCCCCCGGGGCGTGGGCTCGTCTCGTAAAAGACCTTGTAGGCGTCGGCGGCCCGGCGGACCGCCGCCTCGCTGCCGGTCAAGCCGACCAGGCGCGGATGGAAGTTCGGCAGGTACTCCGCCAGCAGCGCGGCGGTGTCGTGCTCGGGATCGAGCGTGATGAAGAGCGGCTGGACGGCGTCGCCGGCCTCGCCCAGCAGCGTGAGGGCCCGGCCGATCTCCATCAGGTCCGTGGGGCAGACATCCGGGCAGGCGGTGTAGCCGAAAGTGACGAGAAGGAGACGGCCGCGAAAATCGGCCTCCGTCCGGGGCCGCCCCGCCTGATCGATCAGCGCGAACGGGCCGCCGACCGGCTCGCGGTTCCACATCAGCACGTCCATCAGCTCGGCGGCCGAGCGGCGCGGCGGGGTCTCGCCGCGCGCAGGGTCCAAGGCTGCGAGCAGGCAGAGCAGTCCGGCCGCGAATGTCCGGCTACGCACTGAAGACGAGCCGGCTGCCGGTGGTCGGGACGATGACGTTCTCCGGCATCTGCGCCTGCGCCTCGAGGGCGAAGTTCAGGCCGCTGCAATGCATCGGCACGACGACGTCGGGTGCAAGTTTTTTGATCTCGGCCACGACCTGGGTCTGGTACTCCTTCGGCGCCGGTCCGAGATGGAAGCCGCCGACGATGGCGTGGACGCGTTCGATGCCGGAGACCTCCTGCGCCTGGCGCACGGAGTTGACGATGCCGACATGGCCGCAGGACGAGATCACCACGAGGCCCTTGCCCTTCACGTTGAAGCAGGTGGCATGCTCGTGGACGTGCTCGTCGGGGATGATCTTTCCCTGGAGTTCGGCGGGCGAATAGTGGGTGGCATCGCAGCCCAGCCCGTCGGTGATGCCGCGCTCGACGAAGGTGTTGGGCAGGATGCGCTCGATGGAGGCGCGCTTGATCTGCCCCGTGGTGAAGGCGTGGCCGGCGACCACGGTGGGCGTCTCGCAGAGCACGGTCGAGATTTTCTGCGCCGTCAGTTCGCGCCGGTCGAGCTGGCCGAAATCGGTGAACTGGCCGGGGACGCCGCTCGGGCTGTGGCGGTGGCAGAAATTGTCCTCGCCGCCGGCATAGAGCTTCAGGTCGGGCGCGAGCGCGCTCCTGTACTTGTCGAGGAACCCGGTCAGGCCGCCGTAATGGTCGTGGTGGCCGTGGCTGACGATCAGCGCATCGATCTTGGTGGGATCGACCTTCAGGATCTCGATATTGTTGAGCAGGGCCTCGGGGCTGTAGCCGAAATCGAGCAGGATCGTGCGGGCCTCCTCCGCCCGCCAGGATTCCGCGAAGAGCGACAGGCCCCACTGATTGTGCAGCACCTTGCGGTAATCGGCGCCGCGCCCGTTGCCCGGCGGCTGATGCAGCACGCCCTGGACGGTCGCAGGCTTCAGGAACTGGTCGTGGGCCGAGTCGATCAGGACGCGCAGGGACAACCGGTCGACCGTCGGCACCGCGATCGGCGCGGCATTCGCGATCTCGATACAGGAGAATCCGGCGGCGGCACCGGCCGCGAAGAGTGCGGAGCCCCGCAGGAAGTCACGCCTGTCGATCGTACCAGCCATAAACTCACCCCGTCCGGATCCTGAATACTTCGGTTATAGCCAAGATTGCTTGGAAGATGTTTTCCTCTTTCGAAGCGATCACAAAACATCATGCGCGCGCCATCGTCGCGGCGTGGGATTTCGCTCTCACCAACCGGCCTTTCTTGGCGGATCGGATCTGCGGCCGGGACGTCCGATACCGGGAGGAACCCCCGCGCCCTGCCGGCACGGGAATGCGGAAGGCCGCGCGTGCGGCTCGGCGACGCTCGCACGGAGCGCCGGCCCGAAGGTGACGGCCGAGGTTCGCCGGGGTATATGGTTAAGGACCACAGCGGATGCGCGGCCCGGGGGAGCCGTCGTCGTCCGGGCAAGGCTGCCTCGTTCCGCCCCAGCGAACCATATCCTGCGATGCCGTTTTCCGTCCTCGACCTCGTGGTGCTCGGCATCGTGCTCGTCTCGGCGCTGCTCGCCGCCGTGCGCGGCGTGACCCGCGAGGTGCTCGCGATCATTGCCTGGGTGGCCGCCGCCGCGGTGGCGTGGTCGCTCCACCCGCTGCTCCTGCCCACCGTCAAGCAGCACATCTCCAGCGATACGGTGGCGCTGGTCGCCTCCATCGCCACGATTTTCCTCGCCACCCTGATCGTGGTCTCGCTGGTGACGGTGAAGATCTCCGACCTCGTGCTCGATTCGCGCATCGGCGCCGTCGATCGCTCGCTCGGCTTCCTGTTCGGGGCGGGCCGCGGCTTCCTGATCTGCGTGATCGGCTGGGTGTTCCTGGCCTGGCTCGTCCAGGGCAAGGTTCCGGACTGGGCGGCGCAAGCCAAGAGCCGGTCGCTGCTCGAAAGCTCGGGCGAGGCGCTGGTGGCGCAGTTGCCCGACAATCCCGAGGGCTTCCTCAAGCAGTTCCGCAAGCCGAAGGGCGACGGGCCGGAAGAGCCGCCGCCGGAGACCGATCTCCCCGCCCAGCGCCGCAGCGAGGCCGGGCCCGAGCCGAAGCGCTGAGGAGAACCGCGCCTCAAATCCGAAATCTGCGTTGCACCCGCAATCCGGGCCGTTTCCGAAGCCGCTTGAGCGGCTTGCCGGCGCGAAGAGCGCCGCGCGCAGCGGGCTTTTCGGGGTGTAACCCCGGAAAGCGTCGAGCGGAGCGAAAGCCCAAGGAGCCGATGCAGTTCGCGGAGGCGGGCGCCGGCGACTGAGGCCAGTAAAAAACCAGGGCGATCGCTTGCAAGCGATTGCCCTGCGCCAGCAATGCAGCCGCATTGCGCGCGATATGTTGGAATCGGTCTTGGTTGCGACGCGATCCGCGCCTAGGTAACGGTTTCACGACGGTCCTGGCGTAACCCCTCGCGGCCGAGGTCGCGGGCGGCACGCGTCTCCGGCCGTTTCCCGCCGTGCCGGATGCGAGGCCCGCGAGACCCGCGCGCCTCCAGGATTCGAGATCGACATGTCTGTTGTCAGCGCGAGCGCCGATGTCCGCAACCTGGACATCGACGGGGATACGCTTCGCGAGGAATGCGGCGTCTTCGGCATCTACGGGCACGACGACGCCTCGGCCATCACGGCGCTCGGCCTGCACGCCTTGCAGCATCGTGGCCAGGAGGCGGCCGGCATCGTCTCCTACGACGACGGCGTGTTCCACTCGGAGCGCCGCCAGGGCCTCGTCGGGGATTCCTTCTCCGACCGCGCCACGATCGAGCGGCTGGCCGGCCGCTCCGCCATCGGCCACGTGCGCTACTCGACCACCGGCGGCACCATCCTGCGTAACGTCCAGCCGCTCTTCGCCGAACTCGCCGGCGGCGGGCTGGCGGTGGCACATAACGGCAACCTCACCAACGCCCTGTCGATCCGCCGCGATCTCGTGCGCGACGGCGCCATCACACAATCGACCTCGGACACCGAGGTGATCCTCCATCTCGCCGCCCGCTCGCGCAAACCGCGCATTGTCGAGCGCTTCATCGACGCGCTGCAGCAGATCCAGGGCGCCTACGCCATCGTCGCGCTGACCAACAAGAAGCTCATCGGCGCCCGCGACCCGCTCGGCATCCGCCCGCTGGTGCTCGGCGAACTCGACGGCCGCTACATCCTCGCCTCCGAATCCTGCGCGCTCGACATCATCGGCGCCCGCTTCATCCGCGACGTCGAGAACGGCGAGGTGGTGGTGATCTCGGAAGAGGGCGTCGAGTCGATCCGCTTTGCCGAAAAGCAGCCGATGCGCCCCTGCATCTTCGAGTACATCTACTTCGCCCGCCCCGACTCGGTGGTGAACGGCAAGAGCGTCTACGGCGTGCGCAAGGCCATCGGCCAGGAACTCGCCCGCGAGGCGGCCCCCGAAGCCGACGTGGTGATCCCGGTGCCGGATTCCGGCGTGCCGGCGGCCCTCGGCTTCGCGCAGGAAGCGGGCCTGCCTTTCGAGATGGGCATCATCCGCAACCACTATGTCGGGCGCACCTTCATCCAGCCGACCCAGACCGTGCGCGAACTCGGCGTGCGGATGAAGCACTCGGCCAACCGCGCCGCGGTCGAGGGCAAGCGCATCGTGCTCGTCGACGACAGCCTCGTGCGCGGCACCACCTCGGTGAAGATCGTGCGGATGATGCGCGATGCCGGCGCCCGCGAGGTGCATTTCCGCATCGCCTCGCCGCCGATCACCTATCCCGATTTCTACGGCATCGACACGCCCGAGCGCGAGAAGCTCTTGGCCGCCACCCACGACCTCGAGGGGATGCGCCAATATATCGGCGCCGATTCGCTGGCCTTCCTGTCGATCCCCGGCCTCTACCGGGCGATGGGCGAGGAGGCGCGCAACGCCGACTGCCCGCAATACACCGACCATTGCTTCACCGGCGACTACCCGACCGGCCTGACCGATCTGGCGATCGCCGGGCCCAAGCGCTTCGCCATGCTGGCCGAGGCGGACTGAAGCCCGTGGTCGAGAAGATTTTGGCCGACAAGATCCTCGACGGTCGGGTGGCCGTCGTCACCGGCGCCTCGCGCGGCATCGGCCGCGCCGCCGCGCTGGCGCTGGCGAGCGCCGGTGCCCATGTCGTCGCGGTCGCCCGCACGCAGGGCGGCCTGGAGGAACTCGACGACGCGATCCGCTCCGCCGGCGGCCACGCGACGCTGGTGCCCCTCGACCTCACCGATTACGACGCCATCGACCGCCTGGGCGCGGCGCTCAACGAGCGCTGGGGCCGGCTCGACGCGGTGGTCGGCAATGCCGGCATCCTCGGCAACCTGATGCCGGTCAGCCACGTCACGCCGAAGGTCTGGGATCAGGTGATGGCGATCAACGTCACCGCCAACTGGCGTCTGATCCGCTCGTTCGACCCGCTGCTCCAGCGCTCGGATGCGGGACGCGCGATCTTCGTCTCCTCGGGCGCAGCCGCGAAGTGCCGGGCCTATTGGGGGCCCTACTCCGTCTCGAAGGCGGCGCTGGAGGCGATGGTGCGCACCTACGCCGCCGAGAACGAGAGCACGGGCGTGCGCGCCATGCTGCTCAACCCCGGCCCGCTGCGCACGAGCATGCGCGCCGCAGCGATGCCGGGCGAGGATCCGGCGACGCTGAAGACCCCGGAGGAGCTGGCGCCGCATTTCGTGCGCCTCGCCTCCCCCGCATGGAACGAGACGGGCAAACTCTACGATTTCCCCAGCGACCGGGTTCTCGCCTTCTCCGCACCCCAGTAACGGGGTCCGGGGCCAAGGCCCCGGCGGGTTTACGGGCAGAGCCCGCTTTCTTTGTTTTCCAGGTTTCGCGCCATGATCGACGTTCGCTGCATCTGCGCCATCGGCCAGCGGGGCCAGCTCGGCCTCAACGGGCACCTTCCCTGGGAGGGCAACACCGATCCGCTCTTCGTCGAGGACGTGACGCGCTTCTTCGCGCTCACCATGGGCCACGTGCTGATCGCCGGCCCCAAGACCGTGGCCTCCGTGCCCGAATTCGCGTTCAAGGACCGCACCATCGACGTGATCCGCTCGCACGAGGATCCGGAGGCGGTGCTGAAGCGCTATCCCGGCCGGCGCATCTTCGTCGGCGGCGGCATCGCGGTCTGGAACGTCTACGCGAAATACATCCAGCACTGGGACGTCACCCGCCTCCCCTACGACGGCGAGGCCGACCGCTGGTTCGACCCGGCCTGGCTCGTCGGCGGGCCGCTGCGGAGCTGATTCCTATTTTGCACCCACGCGGCAGGCACTGCCTGCATCCGCGCTGCCGCATGGCGGTTCCAGCCGGCATTCGCTAAGGAGGCTCGGCCGACGCCGTGAGCGGCGACGGGCGAGCGCAGGGTATGATCGGATGAGCGGAACGGACATCGGAGCCGGCGACAGCGAAGCCACCGCCGATTTCGGCTACGAGCGCGTGCGGCTTTCCGAGAAGCAGGCCAAGGTGGACGACGTGTTCCGCTCGGTCGCGCGCCGCTACGACCTGATGAACGACCTGATGTCGGGTGGGCTGCACCGGGTCTGGAAGTCGCACCTGATCTCGATGCTGCGCCCGTCGCGCACCCGGCCCTACCAGCATCTCGATGTCGCGGGCGGTACCGGCGACATCGCCTTCCGCACTCTCGAGGCGGGCGGCCCCGAGACCCACGTCACCGTGCTCGACATCAACGAGGCGATGCTGCGGGTCGGCGCCGAGCGGGCGGGCCATAAGTACGACGGCCGCATCGATTTCGTCACCGGCAATGCCGAGACGCTGCCCCTGCCATCGAACCATTTCGACAGCTACACCATCGCCTTCGGCATCAGGAACGTGCCGCGCATCGACGTGGCGCTGCGCGAGGCGCACCGGGTGCTCAAGCCCGGCGGGCGCTTCCTCTGCCTGGAATTCTCGCGGGTCGACCTGCCGGTGCTGGAGAAGATCTACGACGCCTACTCCTTCCACGTGATCCCGCGCATCGGCGAGCGGGTGGCGGGCGACCGCGAATCCTACCAGTACCTCGTCGAGTCGATCCGCAAGTTCCCCTCCCCGGACAGCTTCGCCCGGATGATCGAGACGGCGGGTTTCAGCCATGTCAGCCATCGCCGGCTCTCGGGCGGCATCGTCGCGATCCATTCCGGCTGGAAGATTTCTTGATTTCTTTCCGATCGCGATCGCTGACGGGCACCTCGGCCGGGCCGGGCCCCGCGGCGCAGGGCACGCCTAGAGCATCGTCCCGGATATCGGATCCGGGACGATGCTCTAAGCTCCTGTTTCTGCATCGTCTTTTTCCGAAAGCCGGAGGCCACCTTTCGGGACGATGCTCTAGCGTCGGTGATCCGGTGCGATCCCTCTTCGAGCAAATGCCTGTCAGGGTTCGATGATGCTCGGCGCCGTCTTCTACCTCGCCCGCGGCGCCCATGTCGGCTTCGTGCTCGCCCGTGAGGGCGGGCTGGCGCTGATCGATGCGGCGCAATTGCCGCCGCATCTGCGGCTCGCGCTCAAGCTCGGCCGCTCGCTGGAGCGGCGCGGCATCGCGGAGGCCCCCGGCGCGAGCCCGCTGGAGCGGGCGCTGACCCGGCTCGGTCCCTCCTACGTCAAGTTTGGCCAGTTCCTGGCGACCCGCCCCGACATCGTCGGCATGGCCGCCGCGCGCGATCTGGAGCGGCTTCAGGACCGGGTTCCGCCCTTCCCGCAGGGGGTGGCGCTGCGCGTGGTCGAGGGGGAACTCGGCAAGCCGGTCCCAGCGCTGTTCACCGCCTTCAGCGAGCCGGTCGCCGCGGCATCCATCGCCCAGGTCCACAAGGCGACGGTGCTCGATGCCGACGGCACGCAGCGCACGCTCGCGGTCAAGGTGATGCGGCCCGGCGTGCGCGAGCGCTTCGCGCGCGACATCCAGGCGATGCGGTTCATGGCCCGCATCGTCAACGCGCTCCTGCCCGATGCCGAGCGGCTGCGTCCGCGGGAGGTGGTCGAGATCCTGGCCCGCTCCGTCACCATGGAGATGGACCTTCGCCTCGAAGCGGCGGCGATGTCGGAACTCGCGCAGAACACCGCGGGCGACGCGGATTTCCGCACGCCGCGCCCCGAATGGGCCCTGACCTCGCGGGACGTGCTGACGAGCGAGTGGATCGACGGCGTGCGCCTCAACGACCGCCCCGGCATCGTCGCGGCGGGCCACGACCCGAAGGCGCTCGGCCGCACGGTGATCCAGTCCTTCCTGCGCCAGGCGATCCGCGACGGCTTCTTCCACGCCGACATGCATCCGGGGAACCTGTTCGTCGATCCGCAGGGGCGGCTCGTCGCGGTCGATTTCGGCATCATGGGCCGGCTCGGCCACGCCGAGCGGCGCTTCCTCGCCGAGATCCTGCTCGGCTTCATCACCCGCGATTATCGCCGCGTCGCCCAGGTGCATTTCGAGGCGGGCTACGTGCCGCGCCACCATTCGGTGGATGATTTCGCGCAGGCGATCCGGGCGATCGGCGAGCCGATCCACCAGCGCCGGGCCGACGAGATCTCGATGGCCAAGGTGCTCACGCTTCTGTTCGACGTGACCGCCCTGTTCGACATGAGCACCCGCACCGAGCTGGTGATGCTGCAGAAGACCATGGTGGTGGTGGAGGGCGTCGCCCGCTCGCTCGATCCGCAGCTCGACATGTGGACCGGCGCCGAACCGGTCGTGCGCTCCTGGATCACCCGCCATCTCGGCCCCGTCGGCCGGATCGAGGGCGGCGCCCGCGCGGCGCTGACGCTCGCCGAGGTCGTCTCCGACATCCCCGACATCGCCCAGCGCATCCGCCGCATCATGATCCGCCTCGACGAGGAGGGCTCGCGCGACGTTCAGGTGATAGAGCGGATCGCCCGGCTGGAACGGCGACGCGCGATCTGGTCGACCCTGGCCCTGTGGGGGATCGCGGTGGGGGCGCTGGTGCTGGCCTTTCGGTGAGAGACCTTCTCACCGGCCGGATTTCTCCTACACTCCCCTGCCATGACCGATCTGCTCGACAAGGCGATCACCGCCGCCCGGAACCTCCCGCCCGAGGTGCAGGACGCCATCGCCCGCATGGTGCTGAGCTATGCGGGCGAGGAACAGGCCGTCTACCGCTTCACTCCTGAGGAAGAGGCGGAGCAGGATGAGGCCGATGCCGCCGAAGCGCGTGGCGATTTCGCGACCGACGAGGAAGTGCGCGCCATCTGGGCCAAGTATGGGCTGTGAGACGTGCGGCTTATGAAGCTGCGGCTCACACGCCCTGCCGCGCGTCAACTCGATCAGGCACTCGCTTACATCGCGCAGCATAATCCGCAGGGTGCGAACCATGTGCAGGCACGCTTGCAAGACCTGATGCTCCTGTTGCTGCAACATCCTTTTGCAGGGCAGGCAACCGCACGGCGTGGAGTCCGGCGGATCGTCGCCTCGCCCTATCCTTACGTACTCACCTACCGCATCGGAAACGGCGAAATCATCATCCGCAGCGTGCGCCATACCGCGCGTCGCCCTTTGACCTGAATCCTCGGCTCAAGCTGCGCCGAACATGCGGCCCTTGACGCGCGCCCTACGATTCCCCGTTCTGCCCTCATGTCTTCTCCGTCCCCAAAACCCCTCGCCGGCCGCCGCATCCTCCTGATCGTCGGCGGCGGCATCGCCGCCTACAAGGCGCTCGACCTGATCCGGCGCCTGCGCGAGCGCGGGGCGCAGGTGCGTCCGCTGCTGACCGACTCAGCGCAGGAGTTCGTCACGCCGCTGGCCGCCGCCGCGCTGGCCGGGGAGCGGACCCATACCGACCTGTTCGACCGGGAGAGCGAGGCCGATATCGGCCATATCAAGCTCGCCCGGGACGCCGACGCCATCGTGGTGGCGCCGGCCACCGCCAACCTGATGGCGCGGATGGCGACCGGCCACGCGCCGGACCTCGCCTCGACGGTGCTGCTCGCCACCACCCTGCCGATCCTGATCGCCCCGGCCATGAACGTGCGGATGTGGCAGCATCCGGCGACACAGCGGAACCTCGCGACCTTGAAGGCCGACGGCGTCGCGGTGATCGGCCCCAACAAGGGCGCGATGGCCGAGGCCGAGTTCGGGCCGGGGCGCCTGGCCGAGCCGCACGAGATCGCCGACGCGCTCGAAGCCCTGCTGGCGCAGCGCGCCGAGGGCGCCGGCATCGGGTTCCTGGCGGGCCATGAAATCCCAAAAAAACCGCTGGCGGGGCGGCACGTGCTCGTCACCTCGGGGCCGACCCACGAGCCGATCGATCCGGTGCGCTACCTCGCCAACCGCTCCTCGGGGCGGCAGGGCCACGCGGTCGCCGCCGCCGCGGCCGAGGCCGGCGCCCGCGTCACCCTGGTCTCGGGGCCGGTGGCGATCCCCGATCCGGCGGGCGTTACCGTGGTGCGGGTCGAGAGCGCCCGCGAGATGCTCGCCGCGGTCGAGGCGGCCCTGCCCGCCGATCTTGCGATCTTCGCCGCCGCCGTCGGCGACTGGCGGCCCGCCGAGATGCGGGCGGGCAAGATCAAGAAGGACGGCAGCACGCCCGCCCCCCTGCAGCTCGTCGAGAACCCGGACATCCTCGCCACCATCGCCGGCCGGAGCGAAGGGCGCCCGCCCCTTGTCGTGGGCTTTGCCGCCGAGACCGACGACGTCATCGTGAACGCGCAGAAGAAGATCGCGCGGAAGGGCTGCGACTGGATCGTGGCCAACGACGTCTCGGCGGAGGGCGGGGTCATGGGCGGCACCGAGAACACCGTCCACCTCGTCGCCCGCGACGGTGGCAGCAGTGTCGAGACGTGGCCGAAGCTCGGCAAGGAGGAGGTCGCACGGCGGCTGGTTGCGCGGTTTGCGGAATTGCTCGCGGCGAAGTCCGCCTGAACATCTCCGGCTCCTCGGAGCGTATTCGCGGTTCGGCAGGAGACTCTGCAGCCGTTGCGCGGCAATCATACCGCGACCGTCCGGTGAGCGGAAATGTTCCCGCACAAAAGACCTATAAGTTTTCTTCTGCTCAGCTTGCCCTCTTCGGCCCCGTGCCCAGATCTTCCCTCCACGTCATTCACAGCGACAGGAGCGACATCATGGCCAAGGCCGACCGGCACAGCATGGGCCCCGGCGCGCAGGGCAAGGGCGACGGCAGCGGCGCCATGACCGATCTGCCCGAGGGCATCCTCGGCGAGAACGAGGTGCTGAGCAACCGCGACAAGTCCCGGCACACCGACCAGCGCGGCCTCGACAGCCGCCACGTCCAGACCGAGCAGTACCACGACCATGTCGGCGCCCGCCAAGGCGGAGGCCGCACCGGCGAGGAAGAGGCCAATTCGAGCGGCCCCGCCGGACCGATGACGAACACCTCGGGCGACGCCAGCAGCCTGCGCGCGAAGCAGCGAGGCTGAGCCGCTGCGTCGAGGGGAGGGCGGGGCAGCGCGCCCGACCCCACCTCCCCGGCCGGCGGCGGCTTAGATCGAGCGCAGGAACAGGGCGGTCGCGGCGGCGCGGCGGATGAAGGCGTTGCGTGCGTAGATCCAGGTCGGACCGCTCTGGATCACGTTGCGGCTCAAGGCGCGTTTGAAATCGAAGACGCCGCGGTTGCCGGCCGGATCGACACCGCCGAAATCGAAGCGGCTGGCGCCCTCCTGCCGGGCGCGCTCGATGATCCGCCAGACGGCGAGGGTCGCCGCACCGGTCGATCGTGCCCGCTCGTCCGAGGCCGTGAAGAAATCGGTCCATACGGCCCGCGCGGTGTGGACGATGCGCACCAGGATCGGCTCTCCGCCCTGGCGGATTTCGAGGAAGAGCAGGTGCGGATCGGACGCCGCGAGGTCGCGATAGGCGGCCGTGTCGAGGCCGCTCGAGAAGCCCTTGCGCTGCTGGAGAGCGGCATACATCCGCACGAAGGTGTCGAAGGCCCGCAGCCGCTCGTCCGGGTCCGTCAGGAAGACGGCGGTGAGATCGGGCTGTCCCGTCGCCTTGTTGACCTCGCGCCGCCAGCGCCGGTCGGCCGCGGCCAGGATCGCGTCCGTGTCCGGTGTCAGGTCGAGTTCGATCGTGTGATCCATCGCCGTCACGACGGGCACGAAGCCGTGCGACAGCAGGGCGGTGACCCCCTCCGGATCCTGAGGCCGGTAGCTCTTCACCGCGAGCAGGTCCGCCGGGCGCAGGGCGAGATGGTCGATGAAGGCGGCGAGCACCGCTTCCGCCCGGAACTGCCCGCGGGCGGTGAGGACCGCCCCCCCCTGCACGAGGATCCGGCGCACGGGGCCGGTGCGGCGCTCCTGGTACTGGATGTAGGCGAGATCGGCCCCGTTGTCGTTCAGGGCGACCTGCCGGACGGTCCAGCCGAGCCGGCTCTTGTACTGGCCCCAGCTCCGGGACGCGTAGAGGTTGGCGGCCGGCTGCTGCCAGAGGATCTCATCCCAATCCTCGGCCCCCGAACGGTCGATGACCGCGACCTGAGCTGTCATGAACCGCCCTCTCCTGTCCGCTCGCTCTCTGCGCCAGCCGGACGACGTCTCTCGAGCGCGTGCCCGACGTCTCGATCAGGCTTGCGCGATCAGGCTTGGCGGTATCGTGCTCCGATGCGCAACGCCATCGCAAGCGAATGTATCCGCTCGCCGGAGCCCCTTGCGTAGTCTGCGCCGGCCGCGACAGGCGCATGACGCTGCGGCCAGGAAACCGGTTGATGAAACGGGTTCATGAAACGGCTTGCGGCCGGAGGAGACGAGCGGCTTGATGCGGAGCGCGGGTGAGATCGCACCATCGCTGCAAGTGGCTGTGAAGACGCCGCGCCGGGGAGGATCGTCATGGCGGATGAGAGCGAATCGGCGGGCGCGCGGGCGGAACGGCTGGCGCGGTTCCAGCCGGCCTCGGGGATGCTGACACCGCGCTTCTCCGGCCTTGCGAGCTTCATGCGGCTGCCGGTGCTCGATCCCGTCGAGGCGGTGGGAGACGGGGCCGGCGAAGGGGCCGGCGAAGGGACTGGACTGATCGAGATCGGCCTGATCGGCATCCCCTTCGACGGCACCACCACCAACCGCCCCGGTGCCCGGCTCGGGCCGCGGGCCGTGCGCGAGGCCTCCACCGGCACGCGGGCGCTCAACCACGCCACGGGGGTGGCGCCCTACGCCCTGGCGGCCTGCGCCGATCTCGGCGACGTGCCGGTCAACCCGGTGGACGCCGCCGAGACCGCCCGGCGGATCGAGGCGTTCTACCGGCCGCTCGCCGAGGCCGGGATCGTGCCGCTCACGGTCGGCGGCGACCATTTCATCACCTATCCGGTGCTGCGGGCGCTCGGGGCCGCCCGGCCGCTCGGGCTGATCCATATCGACGCCCACAGCGACACCGACGACTCCCAGTATGGCGGGGCGCGGCTCACCCACGGCACGCCGTTCCGGCGCGCGGTCGAGGACGGGGTGCTCGACCCGCGGCGCTGCATCCAGATCGGCATCCGCGGCAGCATGGATGCGGCCGACGATCGCGACTGGGCCCTGGCGCAGGGCATGCGCATCCTTACGATGGAGGAGGTCTGCGCCCGCGGCCTGCCGGAGGTGGCCGCGGAAGCCCGCGCCGTGACCGGCGACGGCCCGACCTATCTCAGCTTCGACATCGACGCCCTTGACCCCGCCTTCGCCCCCGGCACCGGCACGCCGGAGATCGGCGGCTTCACCACCCGCGAGGCGCTGCACCTGCTGCGGGCCCTGCGCGGCCTCGATCTCGTCGGGGCGGATGTGGTGGAGGTCGCTCCTCCGCTCGATTCCGCCGGCATCACGGCGCTGGCGGGCGCCGGCATCGCCTTCGAGATCCTGTGCCTGCTGGCCGAGCGGGTCGCCGCACGGCACTGACCGGCTTGAAAGACGGGACCCTGGTTTGGAGGGATGCCGTTCGGAATCCCGGATCAGCTCCGCACGGACGGTCCGCCCGCGGCGTCGCCGGCGCGGAAGATGATCGGGCGGTAGACCCTGAGCAGGTCGGGATCGAGCTGGCCGGCCTGGGCCTGCATGATCGCGGCGGCCTCGGCGGCGGGCAGCGGCGGCCGGTAGACCCGGCGCTCGGTCAGGGCCGAGTGGACGTCGCAGATCGCCACGAGCCGCACGAGATCGCTGATCCGCGCGCCCTTCAGGCCCTCGGGATAGCCGGACCCGTCGAGGCGCTCGTGGTGGTAGCGCACCACGTCGAGGATCTCGGGCTCGAAGGCGGCCTCCTGGGCCAGCAGGTCGGCGCCGAGCGCGGCATGGGTGCGCATCACCCTCATCTCGTCGGGCGTGAGGGGACCCGGCTTGTTGAGGATGGCATGGGGGATCAGCGCCTTGCCGACATCGTGCAGCAGCGCGGCCTTGGCGAGCCGCTGCCGGTCGCCGCGGGAGAAGCCGAGCTCGGCGGCGAAGGCGGCCGCGAAGCCCGCGACGCTCAAGGAGTGCTGGTAGACCTGGATGTCGTGGCGCCAGACGAGGTCGAGCCAAGTGCGGATGCCGACCTCGGAGACCGTGTCGAGGACGATCCGCGTGCCTTCCTCGGCCTCCTCGGGGCTCGGGGGCCGGCCGGTGGCCGCCTTGTCGAACAGGCGGGTGACGAGGGTGGTGGCCCGCTCCACCCGCAGTTCGGGGCTTACGCCGCCCGGTTTCCGGGCCTTGTCGGATGAGCCTCCCCTCGCCTTTCCTTCCGCGACGAGGCGGATGAGCGTCGGGACGATGCCGGCGGACTGGCGCGGATCGATCACCGTCGGCGTGCCGAGCAGACGCACGGCCGCCGTGTCTTGGACGGCATTGCCGCGGGCGAGATAGAGACAGGGCAGCCCGCTCTCGCGAATGCGCTCGGCGAGCCACATGATCCAGGCACTTCCCCGATCGGCCGCGAGATCGGTGGCGAGATCGACAACGAAGGCGATCGGCCGGTCGGCGGGCAGGGCTGCACCGGGCTCGACGACCCGGCAGGGCAGGACCAGGGCGATGCCGCGGGCAAGGCGCTCCGCCCGCTCGCGGCGGTCCGAGACGAGGACGACGACGTCCTCGCGTTGCACTCCCTGACGCTCGTGTCGGTCCCGAGGTTCCTGCATCGGTCATCCGTGGCCGCGAGGCCAGTGGCGGACTCGAAGCGTATCTTGGCCGCTTACATCAAAAGCGTTGAGAAATGCTTCGCACCATCTTGATGGTACAACCCTGACGTATTCGCACGGTGCCATGCTTCGCCACCGCGGCGATGCCGCCGAGCCGCCGTTCACTCCGCAGCGATTTCGGTGGCGGGTCAGGGAATCACGCTTGCAGGACGCGTGCCGAGCCCGAGCACAAGGGTCGTCAGGCCCGCGCCATGGGCGCGCTACTTAAGGTTGCCCTGGTTCTCGGCGTGATCCCCGGCCCCCGGTCACGGGCCCATTGTCCTTCCGGAGGCGGCGTGGCGGGTGTTTTGTGACAGACGCCTCAGCCGCGCGACTTCGGCACCCTGATGTCCCCCATTGGTCACCCGAAGCCCGGATCACTCGGCGGCCACCCCTCGGCGGCCGAGACCGGAGGCGTTGGCGGGCGGACCCGGACGATACGCATCGTCCTCTTCCTCCGGCTCGTCCGCCCCGCCGACGAAGCGGCCGAACAGGCGCACGAACAGCCGCGACAGGTCGTCGACGAGCAGGAAGATCGCCGGCACGAAGACGAGCGATAGGCCCGTCGAGACGATCAGCCCGCCGATCACGGCGACCGCCATCGGCGCGCGGAACTCGCCGCCGATCCCGAGCGCGAGGGCCGACGGCACCATGCCGGCGGCCATGGCGATGGTGGTCATCACGATGGGGCGCGCCCGCTTGCGTCCGGCATCGACGATGGCGGTGACGCGATCGACGCCGCGGGCCATCTCCTCAATGGCGAAATCGACCAGCATGATCGCGTTCTTCGTCACCACGCCCATCAGCATCAGGATGCCGATCACCACCGGCATCGAGATCGGCATGTGGAAGACGAGCAACCCCAGGATCGCCCCGCCGATGGAGAGCGGCAGCGAGAACAGGATGGTGAGCGGCTGGAGGAAGTTGCCGAACAGCAGCACGAGGACGCCGAACACCATCATCAGCCCGGCGCCCATGGCCAGCGCGAAGCCCTCGAACACCTCGCCCATCACCTCGGCGTCGCCGGTCTGGCGGATGGTGACGCCCTCGGGGAGGTTCGTGGCGGCGGGCAGGGCCATCACCTGCTCGATGATCGAGCCGAGCGCGTCCGAGCCCTGGAGATCGCCCTCGACGGCGACGCGCACGGTGCGGTCGTAGCGGTCGATGGCCGTGGGGCCGCGCCCCAGCGTCAGGTCGGCCACGGTGGCGAGCGGGACCGCCGCGCCGGCCTTCACCGGCACCTTCAGGCTGGCGATCTCGGGCAATTGCCCGCGCAGCCGCTCGGGCAGCATCACCCGGATCGGGACCTGCCGGTCCTTGGCGTTGAACTTGGCGAGGTTGGCCGCGATGTCACCGATGGTGCCCACCCGCACCGTCTCGGCGATGACGTCGGTCGAGACGCCGAGATCGGCGGCAACGCCTGGTTTCGGGGTGATGCGGATCTCGGTGCGGTCCAGCGGCGCGGTCGAGATCACGTTGACGAGGTGGGGGACGCCCGCGGCCTCGCGCTGGAGGCGGGCGGCCACATCCGCGACCACCGCCTTGTCGGGGCCCGAGACGATCAGCGCGAATTCCCGCTGCCCGCCCTCCTGCAGCGACCAGAAGCGGATGTCGGGGACCTGCCGCAGGACGCTCGAGATCTTGAGATCGACCTGCTTCTGGGTCAGGGCGCGGTCGCTCTTCGGGGTGAGGTTCACGGTGAGGCTCGCCAGCCGCACCTCCTTCTTGCCGGGCAACTGGCGCCCGCCATCGACGAAGACGGAGCGGACCTCGGGCATCTGGCGGAGGGTCTCGACGAGGCCGTCGGAGAGGCGCTGGGTATCGTCGAGCCGGGCACCGGGGGGCAGTTCGACCACGAACATCGTGCGCGCCGCGTCCTCCGCCGGGATGAAGCCCGCGGGCAGCAGCCGGGTCGAGGCGATCGAGCCGGCAAAGCAGGCGAGGCCGAGGATCAGCGTCAGGTATTTGTGCCGCACCGACCACGCGACGAGGCGGGTATAGGCCCGCATCACCAGACCCTCGCGCTCGTGGTCCGGGCCGTGGTCGCGCAGGAAGTAGGCGGCGAGCAGCGGCGTGATGAGGCGCGCGACGAGCAGCGACACGAACACGGCCGCCGCGATGGTGAGCCCGAACTGCTTGAAGTACTGGCCGGCGATGCCGGGCATGAAGGAGACGGGGGCGAAGATCGCGATGATGGTCGCGGTGATGGCGATGACCGCGAGCCCGATCTCGTCGGCGGCTTCGAGCGCCGCGCGGTAGGCGGATTTGCCCATCCGCATGTGGCGGACGATGTTCTCGATCTCGACGATGGCGTCATCGACGAGGATGCCGGTTACCAGCGTGATCGCGAGCAGGCTCACTGCGTTGAGCGAGAAGCCGAGGGCACTCATCACCCAGAAGGTCGGCAGGACCGAGAGCGGCAGCGCCACCGCCGCGATCAGGGTGGCGCGCCAATCCCGCAGGAACAGGAACACCACGATCACGGCGAGGGCGGCGCCCTCCAGCAGCCCCATCATCGCCGAGTGGTAGTTGCCGATGGTGTTGACGACGCTGGTGTCGATCAGATCGAAGCGCACGCCCGGATTCTCGGCGTGCAGATCCTCGATGCGCTTGGCCACGGCGACCGCGACCTCGGCGTCGCTCGCCCCCATCGCCCGGGAGATGGCAAAGCCCACCACCGGCTCGCCATTGAAGCGGGCGAAGGTGCGCGGCTCTTCGGCCGCGTCCATCAGGCTCGCCAACTCGTCGAGGCGGACCTTGCGCCCGCCCGGCACGACGATGGAGGTCGCGCCTAGCGTCTCGAGGCTCGCCGAGGCGCCGAGCGTGCGGATCGACTGCTCGCCGCCCGCGAGTTCGCCGCGCCCGCCGGCCATGTCGGCGGAGGTGAGGCGCAATTGCCGGTTCACGTCGGCCGCGGTGATGCCGAGCGCGAGCAGGCGGTCGGGCTTCAGGGTCACGCGGATCTCGCGGGCGACGCCGCCGAGGCGCTCGACGCCGCCCACCCCCTTCACCCCCTGGAGCTGGCGCGCCACCACGTCGTCGACGAACCAAGACAGGTCTTCGGGCGTCATCGCCGGAGCGGAGGCGCCGTAGATCATGATCGGCAGGCCGGCGATCTCGACGCGGCTGATGATCGGCTCGTCGATGGTGCGCGGCAGGTTGATGCGGATCTTCGAGATCGCGTCCTTCACGTCGTTGACGGCGCGGTCCTGGTTCACCTCCAGGCGGAACTCGATCGTGGTGATCGAGGACCCTTCCGAGATGGTCGAGAGGATGTGCTTGACCCCCTTCACCCCGGCCACCGAATCCTCGACCCATTTCGTGACCTGGGTCTGCAACTCGGAGGGTGCGGCGCCCGACTGCGTGACCGTCACCGAGACGATCGGGATGTCGATATTGGGAAACCGGGTGATCGGCAGGGCGCGGAAGCTGACGAGGCCGAGCACCATCAGCACGAGGAACAGAACGAGGGAGGGGATCGGCTTGCGGATCGCCCAGGCCGAGACGTTGAGGCGCATGCGATGATCCTCAGCGGGCCGCGGCCGCTCGGGCCGTCGGCGGGACGGGCCGCACCCGGTCGCCGTCGCGCAGGAACGAGCCGGCGCGGGCGACCACCGCCTCCCCCGCCGCGATGCCGGAGCGCAGTTCCGTGAAGCCTTCGGCCGAGAGGCCGGTCTCGACCCGGCGGGCGGAGACGCGGCCGTCGGCAACCGCGAGAACGCTCGCCGAGCCGTCGGCGGCGTAGAGCACGGCGGCGAGCGGCACCGCCACGCCCTCGCGCCGGGCGACCTCGACCCGGCCGCGGGCGAAGGCGCCGATATGCAGCGCCGGGTCGGCGTCCAGGCGGATGCGGACCCGGCCGAGGCGCGTCGCCCGATCGACCTCGGGATAGACCCGGCGCACGGCGCCGGGCGTCACGCGCCCGTCCTCCCATTCGAGCCGCGCTGGGGCGTCGGCCCTGAGCCGCGGCAGGACGGATTCCGGCACCTCGCCCTCCAGCTCGATCTCGCCGCGGGCGATCAGGCGGAACAGCGGCTCGCCGACCGCGCTCGCGGTGGCGCCGACCCGGGCCGTGCGGCGGCTGACGATCCCGGCCTCCGGCGCCCGGATTTCGGTGCGGGCCCGGCGCAGGCCGATCTCGCGCCCCTGCGCCCGCGCGGCGGCCAGATCCGCCTCGGCGAGCGCCAGCCCGGCCCGTGCCGCCTCGAGCCGGCCGTCGGCGCCCTGCGCCGCCGAGACCCGCTGCTCCAGGGTGACGGCGGTGGCGTTGCCGGTCCGCACCAGCGCCTGCGCCCGTTCCAGGGCTTGGCGCGCCTCGGTCTGGGCCGCCTGCACCTGGACGATCTGGCTCTTCGCCTGGAGGATCGCCGCCTCCGCCTTCGCCGTGGCCGCGAGGTTGGCGGCCTCCTGCGTCTCGATCATCTCCAATGAGAGCCGCGCCAGCACCGCGCCGCGCTCGACCCGGTCGCCCTCCTCGACGAGCAGCGCGACGATGCGCAGGCCCTCGACCTCGGGGGCGACGAGGATCTCGTCGCGGGGGACCAGCGTCCCGGTCACGACCGCCCGCTCGACGATCTCCCGGCGCTCAGCCGGGACCACGCTCACCGCGGGCAGGAGCGTAGCGGGATCGGGCACCCCGGCCGCGGGCGGCGTCTCCGCGGCGCGGGCCGGCGGGGTCGCGACGAGGAGGGCGGCGAGGCACGCCGCAGCGGGACGGAAGGGCAAACGGGCCGGCATCGCGAATCGCCTCATGGGGCGCGCCGATGCGCCGCAGCCTGCTTTCCGCGGCGCAACCGGCGATTTCGTGGCGAATGGGGTAGCAAACCCATCCCCGGTCGAAGCCTGTGCGCGTTGCCGCAGGCGAATGAGATCGGCGGCCCGTCCCCGAGGTCCGTCGGTCCCGAGACGCGGCGGACGCCTCCTCGCTTCGCTCAAGATTTCGCCGGACCGCTCGTGTGCAACCGGGACGGCTGCGCCGGGTTACCCCGTCAAGAGATTCACGACGACGGACGGTTCACGATGAGCATCTTCCAGATCCGGCAGAAGACGAGCGGCGCGATCCTTTGGACCGGCAGTGCCGAGGACGAGCGCACCGCCCTCGACGCCATGGCCCGCGAGGCCGGCTATGCCGATTCCTCCGCCCTCCCCGACAGCGTGCGGGCGGCGGGCTTCGAGGCGGCGAGACTCGACCTGATCTTCTGAGATCCGTCCGGCATCCCCGACATCATCTGCGACCAGGGGCGTCCGCCATGCGGGCGCCCCTTTCGATTCGGACGTCGCACACGCGGAAACCGTCTCAGAGTGCCTCACAAAACTCCCGATCACCGATCGTCTCCGTTCTGGGCACGGCAGCGCAGCGGGCGTTTTGTGAGAGACACTCAGGCGCAGCAGCCACCCTGCGCGGACATTTGCGTCGCCGCCCCCGGCCCGGATCGATCCGGAACCCGCTCCGCCGGCGGCTCCAGGCGGCGGGCCTGCAGCCGGTCGCGGCCATGGGCCTTGGCCTCGTAGAGCGCCGTGTCGGCGAGCGCCATCAGGGTGTCGAGCCCGGCCGGGCCGCCGCTGAACAGGGCGGCGCCGAGGCTGACCGTGGCGCCGGTGGGCAGGCCCCGGCCGCTCTCGCGGGCCATGCGGTCGCGGATCGCCGCGCCGAGCGCGGATGCCGCCGCCTCGTCGAGGCCGGGCACCAGGATCACGAACTCGTCCCCGCCGAGCCGTGCCAGGATCGCGTGGCGCGGCAGGCAGGCTTCCAGCACGCCGGTGAGCGCCACGAGGATGCGGTCGCCGACGGCGTGGCCGAAGCTGTCGTTGACCGTCTTGAACCGGTCCACGTCGAGCAGCAGCAGGGCGCCGAACTGGCGTCCGGCGGCCATGTCCCGCAACGCCTCCGCGGCGCGGCTCTCGAAGGCGCGGCGGTTGAAGGCGCCGGTGAGGGGATCGCGCTCGGCGAGCGCCGTCATCGCTTCCTCCCGGCGGCGGCGCACCGCGGCGGCCATCAGCAGCG
This sequence comes from Methylorubrum sp. GM97, assembly GCF_024347855.1. Taxonomy (NCBI): domain Bacteria; kingdom Pseudomonadati; phylum Pseudomonadota; class Alphaproteobacteria; order Hyphomicrobiales; family Methylobacteriaceae; genus Methylorubrum; species Methylorubrum sp. GM97. The sequence continues at coordinate 4,220,294 of NZ_AP025942.1, read as the reverse complement.
CGAGCAGCATCTCGACGAGGATGCCTTCGAACAGCGAGACCTGGATCAGCACGCCCTTGAAGCCGACGAGGCTGACGAAGGCGCCGGGCACGGGCACGAGTAGCGCCTTGACGGCGTAGAAGGTGCCGTGGGCGAGGAAGACGGCGCCGAGCGCGTCGGAGGCGGCGGTGCGCTCCGGGAAGGGCGTGCCGGCCCGCGACAGCAGGAGATGGGCGGCCCGCAGGGCGGCAAGGGCGACGAGGCTGGAATTGGTCATCGCGAAGGCCGGGGTCGGGTCGATCCCCGCCGGCAGGAGCAGGAGCCCGGCCCAGGCCAGCAGCAGGCCCCACCAGAGCGGTGCGACCCGGCGCCCGGTGAAGCGGGCCGTGCCGAAGAGGAACAGGAGGTGGGCGACGACGAGCAGGCCGTTGGCGAACCAGACCCCGACGAGGAAGGAGGCGGCGCGGACCGGCGAGAGCGAGCAGCCGAGGACGATCGTGGCGAAGCCCGCGCTCCACAGAAGCAGCGCGGGGTTGCGCAGGATCCGCCACTCGACGGCCAGGAAGCCCGCAGCGGCAGCGGCCGCGGCAAGGCTCATGACCAGCATGGTGACCACATCCATGGCTATCTCGAACCCGCGCAACGGTGAGGTGACGCGCTTCGATAGCAACAGCCGTTGAACAAAGCGTTCCCCGGCTTGACGTTTCGGCCCATCGCCCCAGCCACACCCTTCCGGACGAGGCTAGGCTGTTGTTTTCACGCCGCCTTTTACCGAGAGCCGGATGTCCGCTTTCGGGGCCTGTCAGTTCGCGTGGCTGACCCGCATGCGGTAGGCCCCGTCGGCGCTACGCTCGAACACCTCACTAATGCCGGCATGGCGCAGAGCCTCGCCGGAGGTGTCGGGCACGAGGTTCTGCTCGGAGACGTAAGCGACGTACTCGCTGTCCGCATTCTCGGCGAGCAGGTGGTAGAAGGGCTGGTCCTTGCGCGGCCGGACGTCCTCCGGAATCGCGAGCCACCATTCCTCGGTGTTGGCGAATTCCGGGTCCACGTCGAACACGACGCCCCGGAACGGGTAGATCCGATGCCGGACCACCGCCCCGAGGCCGAATTTGGCGGTTCTCATGCTGGTCTGGGTCATGACCGATAGATAGGCCTCGCGGCCCTTCCGTTCCAACGCAAGGCCACCATTCGCGACGATCAGGGCAGATTGTAGACCTTGGCGAGATCCGGATCCTTCTCGGCCACGAGCCGGGCGAGATCGACGATGACCTTGGCCTGCTTCCAGGTGGCGTCGTCCTGCATCTTGCCGTCGATCATCACCGCGCCGGTGCCGTCGGGCATCGCCTCGACGATGCGGGAGGCGAAGTTCACCTCGGCCGGATCGGGGGCGAACACGGTCTTGGCCAGCGCGACCTGGCTCGGATGCAGGGTCCAGGCGCCGGCGCAGCCCATCAGGAAGGCGTTGCGGAACTGCACTTCGCAGGCGGCCGAATCGGAGAAGTCGCCGAACGGGCCGTAGAACGCCTTGATGCCGTTGGCCATGCAGGCATCGACCATCTTGGCGATGGTGTAGTGCCACAGATCCTGCTGGGCGGACGCCCGCTCGGCATCGCCCTTGGGATCGGACAGGACGCGGTAATCCGGGTGACCGCCGCCGACGCGGGTGGTCTTCATGCCGCGGGACGCCGCGAGATCGGCGGGCCCGAGGCTCATGCCGTGCATGCGCGGCGAGGCGGAGGCGATGGCGTCGACGTTGGCCACGCCTTCCGCGGTCTCGAGGATGGCGTGAACGAGGATCGGCTTCGTCACGCCGTGGCGCGCCTCGAGCTGGGCCAGCAACTGGTCGATGTAGTGGATGTCCCAGGGGCCCTCCACCTTCGGCACCATCACCACGTCGAGCTTCGCGCCGACCTCGGCGACGATGGTGAACAGGTCGTCGAGGATCCAGGGCGAGTTCAGGGCATTGATGCGCGTCCACAGGCCGGTGCCGGAGGCCGCGAAATCGGTGGCGCGGGCCATCTCGACGAAGCCCTTGCGCGCCGCCTCCTTCTGGTCGGCGGGGACCGCGTCCTCCAAGTTGCCGAGCACCACATCGACCGTCTTGGCGAGTTCGGGCACGCGGGCGCGGACCTTCTCGTTGTGCGGCGGCACGAAGTGGATCATCCGCTCGAGCTTGATCGGCAGTTCGCGGAACGGCTCGGGCGCACCCGCGGCGAGGGGCTGGAAGAAGCGGCGCGGCAGTTTCATCGGCTCTCGGTCTCCGGCTGCGCGAAGGGCCGTGGCGTCGGCCCTCCGCTTATGCCCTTGGCGTTAGAGCACGGCGCCCCCCGGCGTAAAGCCGACCTTGGTCCTGCCCTCGGCCGTGTGATCGGCCCAAGAGACACGCGATGAGATGCGGGATGAGACGCGCGATCCCCGATCCGGCGGATCGTGCGCCCGCGCACGGCACGAACCCGCTCCCGCATACGGACCCGCATCACCCATTGGCGATCCACCCGTGAATATCCGAAAGCGAAGATTGCGCGGTGAGCCAAATCGTCCGACACTTCCCAAGATTTCAGAAGTCTTCATCAAGGTCTTTCTCGTTTTCGCCGCTTCCGCCCGGATGCCAGGACAGGCGGCAAGGGTGCGCGGGACGAGCGAAACGGCAAAGCTTGCCCGGCGCAGCATTCGGCGCCGGGCAGTCGGGACGGAACGGACCGCCGCGGCCCGTGTTTTCCGGCCGAGGCGGGCTGTCGAACATCGTCGGGAGACGTACGTCGATGCCAAAACTGTTCAACGAACCGATCATGCGGACTTTTCCGTCCGGCCCACGCGGGGGCGGGGTCCTGGCCGGCGTGCTGCTCGCGCTCGCGCTGTCGCAGGGGGCGATGGCCGGACCGGCGAAGAAGCCCGCCGACGCGCGGCCGGACTACACTGCAGCCCAGGCTGCGACCGCGCAGCCCGAGGGCCTGCCGGCCTCGGTGCGGATCGCGGGCGACGACACGCGTGCGTTCCAGGCCCTGATCGATGGGGCGCCCCGCGCCGCCGATCCCTGGCTGGTGCTCTCCGGCGGCGGCGAGAACGGCGCGTTTGCCGCCGGCCTGCTGGCGGGTTGGTCGGAGCGCGGCGACCGCCCCGAGTTCGGCGTCGTCACCGGCGTCTCGACCGGCGCGCTGATCGCCCCCTTCGCCTTCGCGGCGCCGACGCTCGGCGAGAAGGCCGACGCGGCCCTTCGCGAGAATTACACCGAGATCTCGGCCGCCGACGTGTTCGAGTTCGGCGGCACGCCGGATTCGCTCACCGACACGTGGCCGCTCAAGGAGCGGATCGGGCGCGCGGTGACGCCGGCCCTGCTCAAGGCGGTGGCGGCCGAGCACGCCAAGGGCCGCCGTCTGCTGATCGCCACGACGCAGGTGGACAGCGAGCGGCCGGTGTTGTGGGACATGGGCGCGATCGCCCAGCGCAATGCCGAGACCGGTGACCCGCGGGCGCTGGCCCTGTTCCGCTCGATCGTGCTCGCCTCGACGGCGGTGCCCGGCGTCTTCCCGCCGGTGGCGATCCCCGCCGAAGTGAAAGACGGAGCCAAAGCCAAGCCCTTCGCGGAGCTGCACGACGATGGCGGGGCGATGGCCCCGTTCTACCTCGCGCCGGCCGCCGCCCTGGAAGGGGAGGCGCGGCTGCGCCTGCCGACGAACCGGGTCTACCTCGTCGTCAACAACCGGCTCGAACCGGAATTCCAGATGGCCTCGCGCACCACGCTCTCGGTGCTCGGCCGCACCATGTCGGCGGCGATCAAGGCGCAGACCCGCGCGGTGCTCGCGCTCACCAAGGGCTATGCCGCGCGCACCGGCCTGGATCTCCGGATCGCCCTCATCGACGGGCGCTTCGCCAAGACCTCGGAGAAGCCGTTCGACCAGCCCTACATGAAGGCGCTGTTCGCCCACGGCGAGGCCCTGGCCCGCGACGGCAGCGCCTTCGCTCCGGCCCATCCGCCCGCCACGGCCAAGGGGCCAGACCTTGGCCCAGACCTGAACCGGCGCGCGGTGACGGAATCGACCGGCTCCGTCGCCGCCTCGCGCTGAGACGGCGCGGACCGGCGGCGCTCCTTCGGACGGGGCGGTCGCGCCCGCAGACGGCATCGGACAGGGTTCAGAGGCGGCTCCGCGCGGGCCGCCTCTTCATGTTTTCAGGGCGCGCCGCCGATCCCTCTTCCTATGCCTCCTCCGCATCGGCCGGGGCGTAGACGGCCTCGCCCAGGCGCTTCAGCGGGCCGCCGGGACCGGAGCGCTTCCAGAGCCGGGTGTTGAGCGCCGCCACCGGGTCCTGCCCCGGCAGGGAAAATCCCTGCTCGCTGATCCGCGCCAGGATCTCGCTCGCATGCATCGGGCGGCCCACCTCCTCCAGGACGGCGAGCACCGCCTCGATCACCGCCCGGCCGTAGCGGCGGGCGAGCACCGTCTCCGACAGGCCGGCCTCCCCCTCGACCGGCACGGCAAAGGCCGGCACCGGAGGTCTCTCGGGCGCAGCGGCGGGCGGAGCCGGCGGGGCGGCGGCCGGCGCCCGAGCCGGTTGCGGCGTGGGTTCCGGAACGGGGATGGGGGCGTCCGCTCGTGCGTCCGGCGAGGGCTGAGCGGGAGCGGCCGGGCCGCCGAGGCGTCGACCGAGATCGAGGTAGAGAAGGAGATCGGCAATCTGCCGCTCGATCGCGTCGCGCTGCTGACGCAAAGCCTCCAGCCGCGCCAGAGCCTCGGCTTCCGACAGGACCATGCTGGCATTCCTCACCGTTCATTCCCAACGAGGGGAATTTCTCGGAATGGACGATGTCATGGAATGGAAGAGAAGGCGAGTCTTTCTATTCCGTCAGGGGTGTTCGCTGATCGGAATACGGAATGGAAGGCACACAGTGAACCAGCGCGATGGAAGTCTGTGCGAGCGCGGCTTACGGGCCGCCACTCCGCGTGCCGAGGCGCCGAGCCAGCGCGCCACCTCGAAACGGGCCGGATCAGCTCTCAACGGGAAGACGCGTCGTGGCGTGCTTCGAGGCGGCTGTCACACCACCGCGGCAAGAAGGGCTTTCAGGGTATCGGAACAGGCGGATCATACGGCCCCCGAAGAGAGAATGAACCGTTCCCCGGCTGGGGAAGAAGTCTTCCTTCGTCGGAATGTTGGAATATTCCATACTACCTAAACGACGGGGATAGGCGCACGGAATATTCTGAAGGCCGAAACCCGAAAAAATTCCGTCAGGCGCGGGCCGCAGAAGCCGCTGCGCGCGCGGTGCGGGCGGCTTTGGGCGGCACCAGCAGGCTGCCGGGATCGGCCGGGTGGAGCAGCATGCCGCCCTCGTCGAGGTCGATCCGCAGCCGCGGAAACACCTCGAGAAGGCCGGCGAGATCCGCCTTGAAGGCTTGGCGGAAGCTGCGCAGGCTGGCGTTCTCGGCGCCGAACTGGCGGTGCAGGTTGTCCCAGGTCAGCCGCAGGGGGCGCTGCAGGGCGCGCAGGCGGTAGCCGGTCCAGAACAGGAGGTCGAGCTTGCGCGCCGAGCCGGAGAAGGCCCGCGCGGCGCGGATATCGACCGGCAGGGCGTGCCGGATCAGGCTGTCGTAGAAATCCTGATGGAACGAGACGGTGCGCTGCCAGACGAGGCCGTCATCGCCGCGCCGCCACAATTCGAGCTGGCGGAAGGGCGGCACGTTGAGGGTCGAGGCCTGCCCCTCCCCGTCCCACAGGCCGAGCTGCATCGAGCAGGCGGCGAGCCGGTTGAGCTGTTCCTTGAAGGCGCCGATGGTGCCGCGCTCGCCGCCGGTGACGGCGAACCCCATGGCCTTCATGAAGCCTGAGAGGCTGTCGGCGACCTCAATGGTCGGGCTACGCTGGCGCACCGCCTCGGTGCAGAGGTGCAGCAGCACGAGCCGGGCCTTGGGGCCGTAGGGCAGGCCCTGCAGCTCCATCTCGCCGGTGATCGGGTTCTTGAGGCGCCCCGCCGAGAGGCTGAGCGAGTTGCGGCCGTATTCGCGCACGAAGTCGCGGGCGTCGCCGGGATCGCGGTAGGGCAGGCCGCAGAGCGCCAGCACCGAGTGGAGATGCTGGAGGTTTTCCGGGCCGGTGGGCTCGCTCTCGATCACCTCGCGCACGGCGTCGCGGCGGCGACGGTCGCGGCCCATGGCCTCGCGGGCCTCGGCCTGCGCCCCCTCCTGGGCCCGGGCGGCGTCACGCTCGCGCTGGCGGAACAGCAGGTGCTCGACGATCGGCGCGAACAGGAACCTGCCCCGCGCCGCCTCCAGCTCCGCCTGCAGATCCGGGTCACGGATCGCGGCGATCTTGGCCTCAAGCCCCGACATCGCCTGCCCTCAAGGCCTCCCGCTGCGTGTCACGTCGTGTTCGCCTTCATCCAAGCCTCGGGCTCCGGACGGAATCGTCGGAGGACCCTCAGGGCCGCAACCGATCTGTCACGATTCGGCTCCGCGGAGTCCCGTGGCCTTTCGGAGTTTTCCCGGGAATCCACGCTTGGACGGCCGAGTCCTGCACAGGCGTGTCGTCCGCGATCGGAGGAGGGGCGGATTCCGGGCACGCAGAGTTCCATACGCCCGCCGGCCGGCCCGAATCCGCCTGCGCAGAGTTCAATACGCCCCCGCTTGCCCCCGACTCCGGACTTGTCCCCGCTCTTCCCCGGCCAAACCGGTTTTGCACGCTGAATCCGGTACGGGCCCACGCAGAATCCGATGCGACAGGCCCCGTCGGTTGCGCAGAATCCGATGCAGGGCCGCGCAGAGTTCGATGCGGTTTCGCGCAGAGTTCGATGCGCAAAGGGGTCTCAAGCCACGGTAAAATCACGGCTTTTCCGCCTCCCCTATAACCTGCTGAACTGACTCCCTGAGAATCCTTAACAGATAGCTTTCCTAGGGAGGTTGGAGCTGCGTTCGCCAAACCGAACGGAGGCTTTTTCTCTTCTTTTCAAAAGGAATACACGGAATTTTGCACAGACTGTGCCCCTTCTCTCCCCGATTGAGAGCCCGCGAAGCGGCGCTGCGCGGCAGCGGCGGACGGTCTATGAGCGGTGGCTTGGCTGAGGCCGGGCTTCCGGCGGGATGGGGCGAAAGAGCGATGGACGAGGCGCCGATCGACAGGCTGCTGACGCTGATGGCGCGGTTGCGCGATCCGGAACGGGGCTGCGCCTGGGACGTGCAACAGAGCTATGCCAGCATCGTCCCCTACACGATCGAGGAGGCCTACGAGGTCGCCGACGCGGTCGAGCGCGGCGACCGGGCCGACCTGCGCGACGAACTCGGCGACCTCCTGCTCCAGGTCGTGTTCCAGGCGCGGATCGCCGAGGAGGAGGGCGCCTTCCGCTTCGCTGACGTCGCCGAGGCGATCTGCGCCAAGCTGATCCGGCGTCACCCGCACGTCTTCGACGCGTCCGGTGACTTCCTGCCGCCCGAGCGGCGCCCGACCGACCCGGCCGCGATCAAGGCGGCCTGGGAGACGATCAAGGCGCGGGAGCGCGCGGAGAAGGCGGCGGCGGGCAAAACAGAGGTGGCGGGACCGTTGGCCGGAGTCTCGCGCGCCCTCCCCGCCCTCGCCCGGGCCGACCGGATCTCGAAGCGGGCGGCCGGCGTCGGCTTCGACTGGCCGGACGCGGCCCAGGTCCTGGCCAAGGTGCGTGAGGAGACCGACGAGGTCGAGGAGAGCTTGGAGAAGGGCGAGCCGGAGGCGGTGTTCGAGGAGATCGGCGACCTGCTGTTCTCGGTCGCCAACCTCGCCCGTCACGCGGGCGTCGATCCGGAGGAGGCCCTGCGGCGCGGCACCCTCAAGTTCGAGCGCCGCTTCACCGCCATGGCCGCCCGGCTCGCCGCCGAGGGCCACACCCTGGAGGACACCGCCCTCCCCGCCATGGAAGCGGCTTGGCAGGCCGTGAAGCGCGACGAGAAGACATGAGGTTCGGGGATCCCAAAGGGCCTCAGGCCCTTTGGCGGGTTGTCAGGGCAGTGCCCTGACGTCGGCGGAGCCGATGGGCAGGGACTCAGCCCTTCGTCCGCGGGTCGCCCTTCTTCGCGGGCTTCGGGTCCGGCGCCTTCGGCTTCAGGCGCTCCACGATCTGCTCCAGGGCGCGCTCGACCGCCGCCTGCTCCGGCGGTGCGGCGCCGTCTGGCGGGCGGTTCGTCCGGTTCGAATCGCGGCTCTTCGGCATGACGGCGAGCGTAGACAGGGTCACGAGGCGAAGACCACCGGTTGAGCCCGCTCGGATACGCTTTCGGTGCCGTTTTCCTCAGCGAAAAGCCTTTTACTCCGACGGGTTAATCTTAACGAGGTGCTCCAGTATCGCCCGTTCTTCGTGCTGCGAACGGCCAATCGATGGCGTGGACGGCGTAGAGGGCCCACCACACCATCACCGGCTGAAGCGCGAGGCGCGGGCCGTGATACCACCACGTGTCGGGGATCGGCGGCACGGCGATGCCTTCGACCGCCTGCTTGATGTTGGCCGGGAACACGCAGACCGCGTAGAGCGCCAGCATGATCCCGGCGATCCGTCGCAGCCGGGGCACGAACAGCGCCAGCGCACCGGCGATCTCGCACAGACCGGTGCCGATCACCACGAGGCGGGGCGCGGGCACCCAACCCGGCATGATCGGCAGGAAGCGCTCGGTCGCCACGAGGTGGACGATGCCGATGAAGCCGTAGAGGCCGGTCAGGCCGGTGCGCATCTCAGATCAAGCGGAGCGATCGTCCTCGGAGCCTGTCTTGCTTTCCCCGGAGGGGGAGTTGCCGCGCGCGGCCTCCTCGGCCTCGGTGCCGGCCCGCTCCATCGGTCCCGGTTGCGACTTCAGCTTGCCCGTCGCCGGGTCCTTGGGCGAGACCGCGGCCCCGCTGCTCTGGTCGCGCTGTTCGTCCGCCATGCTGAGCCTCGTCATTCGCGTGGAATCGTGACGGGGCAACGTGCGGCGCGCGGGGCGGTTCGCGTCCCGCCCTCCCCGCTCCTCCGCCGCCCGGCCCTACACCGCGATGCCGTGCAGATCGTAGGCGTCGGCCCGCTCGATCTTCACGGTGACGATGTCGCCGGGTCGCACGGGACGGCGCGAGGTGACGTGGACGCTGCCGTCGATCTCCGGCGCGTCGGCCTTGGAGCGGCCCCGCGCAACCGTCGGGCCCGCCTCGTCGATGATGACAGACAGGCGCTTGCCCACCTTCGCCCGTTGCAAGCGCAGCGAGACGTGGCTCTGCGCCTCCATGAAGCGGCGCTTGCGCTCGGCCTTCACCTCCGGCGGCACCAGTAGGCCGAGATCGTTGGCGGTGGCGCCCTTGACCGGCTCGTACTCGAAGCAGCCGACGCGCTCGAGCCGCGCCTCGCGAATCCAGTCGAGCAGTTCCTCGAACTCGGCATCGGTCTCGCCGGGGAAGCCGACGATGAAGGTCGAGCGGATGGCCAGATCCGGGCAGATCTCGCGCCAGCGCCGGATGCGGTCCAGCTGCTTCTCCTGGTTGCCCGGCCGGCGCATGCGCTTGAGCACCGAGGGGCTGGCGTGCTGGAGCGGCATGTCGAGATAGGGAAGGATCTTGCCCTCGGCCATCAGCGGGATGACCTCGTCGACATGCGGGTAGGGGTAGACGTAGTGCAGCCGCACCCACGCCCCGAGCTCGCCGAGTTCCTTGGCCAAATCGTAGAACCGGGCGCGCACCTCCCGGTCCTGCCACGGGCTCGACGCGTAGCGGGTGTCGATGCCGTAGGCGGAGGTGTCCTGCGAGACGACCAGCAACTCCTTCACGCCGGCTTTGACGAGCTTTTCCGCCTCGCGCAGCACGTCGCCCGCCGGGCGGCTGACAAGATCGCCGCGCAAGCTCGGGATGATGCAGAAGGTGCAGCGATTGTTGCAGCCCTCGGAAATCTTCAGATAGGCGTAGTGGCGCGGGGTGAGCTTGACCCCTTGCGGCGGGATCAGGTCGAGGAACGGATCGTGGGCGGGCGGCACCGCCTCGTGCACCGCGGCGACCACCGACTCGTAGGCCTGGGGGCCCGTGACGGCGAGCAGGTTCGGGTACTTCTCGCGGATCTCTTCCGGCTGCGCGCCCATGCAGCCGGTGACGATCACCCGGCCGTTCTCGGCCATGGCCTCGCCGATCGCGGCGAGCGACTCGGCCTTGGCCGAATCGAGGAAGCCGCAGGTGTTGACGATGACGACGTCCGCCCCGTCATGGCGGCGCGACAGCTCGTAGCCCTCGGCGCGCAGATGGGTGAGGATGCGCTCGGAATCGACGAGCGCCTTGGGGCAGCCCAGCGACACGAAGGAGATCCGCGGCGCGGCGGCGCCCTTGGTGTCCGAGGGAGAGGCGGTTGCGGTCATGACGGCCCGTTGGGGCGGCCCTCCGGAACGGAGGCCCGCGCGTCCTGCATCGAGAGCGGTGGATGCGCCGATATAACGGCATTGGGGCGCTGTTGCGAGCGTAGCCGGTAGGATCGTCAGAAGCCCAGTTCGGCATGCGAGCCGAGGCGCACCAATTGGAGCGTTTCCGTTCCTGCAAGCCGATAGATCAGCACCAGATCCGGCTTCACGTGGCAGTCGCGATGGTCGGCCCAGTTGCCGGTCAGGGCGTGGTCGCGCAGGCGCGCCGCCAGGGGGCGATCCGCGGCCAACTCGGTCAGCACCGCCGTCAGGTCGGCTTGAAGGCTCGCCCGGTGCCTGCCCTTCATCTCCCGCTTATAGTCACGCTTGAACTGCGTGGTTCGCTCAATCGTCCGCATCGAGATCGGCCATCAGCGCCTCGACGCTGGTGAAGCCCGGAAGGTTACCGGACCGCGCCTCGCGGATGGCTGCGATGGTCGTTTCGTTGGGAACCAGAGGCTCGAAGGGAAGCGCCTTCTCGCGCGCGACGCGCACGAGCATCATGCGAACCGCATCGGAGACGGTCAGCCCCATGGCCTTGAGAACGGCTGTGGCCTCTTCCTTGGTGTCGGCATCGATCCGCGCCTGGATCAGCGACTTGGTCGGCATGGCGGCTCCTTGAGCTGCCTGACAGTGTCGTGCAGCGTGGAACGCGCTGCAAGCGCGTCCGGTGCGACTCTACGAGGCGAGGCCATGGTGGCCCCTCTCAGCTTTTTCTCTCTTTGCGGCGTTGAGAGCCAAAAGACTCTATTCAACAGTGGCTTTGTACAGGAACCTCAGACAGCACTTCATCTTCGGGCTGAGCGGCTGCATACCCCGCCCGCGAGGCCGGAACGCGGGGGCGATTGACGGGAGGGTGCCGCGCGCCCTTGGGTGAATCCCAATGAGCGCCGCACGAGGCATGACGGCCGAGCCCATGGTCTGGACCCGCGAGATTCCCTTCATCGACCCGGTCGCGGCCGCGGCGCGGCTCGCCCGGCTGCCCGGTCTCGCCTTCCTCGACAGCGCCATGCGGCACGATACGCTCGGCCGCGTCTCGGTGCTGGCCGCCGACCCGTTCGCGCGGTTCCGCTACCGCGACGGCCGTGCCACCCTGGACGGGCGCGCGGTGCCCGGCTCGCCCATCGCGGCGTTGCGGGCGTGCCTCGCCCCTTACCGTCTGGCGCCCCGGCCCGACCTGCCCGCCATTCCGGGAGCGATCGGCTATTTCGCCTACGATCTCGGTGCGAGCCTGGAGCGGGTCGCGGCCCCGGCGCGCCGGGCGGGGCTCACCGATGACATCGCCTTCAACCTCTACGACACCCTGCTTGCCGTCGATCATGGCCGCGGCACCTGCCTGCTGATCGCCACCGGCTTTCCCGAAGCCGACGGACCGGCCCGCGCGGCACGGGCGCAGGCGCGGCTCGATGCCTTCGCCGATTGGCTCGCCGCCCCGTCCGAACCGCTGCCGAAATGGACGGGCGCCCGGCTCACATGGCGCTCGAATTTTTCGCGACAAACCTATGAAGTGGCTGTCGAAAAGGTCCGCGACTATATCGGCGCCGGCGATATCTATCAGGCCAACATCGCCCAGCGTTTCGCCGCCGACCTGCCGCCCGGCTTCGACCCGTTCGCCTTCTACCGGAGGCTTCGCGAGACCAACCCGGCCACCTTCGGCGCCTATCTCGATTTCGAAGGGCTTACCGTCGCCTCCTCCTCGCCCGAGCGCTTCCTCAAGTTGGAGGGGCGGGCGGTCGAGACGCGACCGATCAAGGGCACCGTGGCCCGCCATCCCGATCCCGCCCGCGATGCCGAGATCGCCGCCGCGCTCCAGACCAATCCGAAGGAGCGGGCCGAGAACATCATGATCGTGGACCTGCTGCGCAACGACCTGTCGCGGGTGTGCGAGCCGGGCAGCGTGCGGGTGCCGACCCTGTGCGGGCTGGAATCCTATGCCGGCATCCACCATCTCGTCTCGGTGGTGACGGGCACGCTGCGCGAGGGTTCGGATGCCCTCGACCTCATCCAGAAAACCTTTCCCGGGGGCTCGATCACCGGCGCGCCGAAGCTCAGGGCCATGGACATCATCACCGAGATCGAGACGGATGCGCGCGAGCTCTATTGCGGGGCGATCGGCGCGCTCGGCTTCGACGGATCGCTCGACACCTCGATCGCGATCCGCACCGTGTTCATGGCAAAGGGACAGGCCGTGCTCCAGGCGGGCGGGGGCGTGACGCTGCTCTCCGAGCCCGGCCCCGAATACGAGGAGACGCTGACCAAGGCGGCCCGCGTCTTCGCGGCCTTCGAGGAGGAGGCGCCATGATCCTCGTCGTCGACAACTACGATTCCTTCGTCTTCAACGTGGTGCGCTACTTCGAGGAGTTGGGCGAGACCGTCGAGGTCGTGCGCAACGACGCGCTCGATGTGGCCGGCATCCGCGCGCGGAACCCGGAGGCGGTGGTGATCTCGCCCGGCCCCTGCACCCCGGCGGAAGCCGGCGTGAGCCTGCCGGCCATCCGCGAATTGTCCGGCGAGGTGCCGATCCTTGGCGTCTGCCTCGGGCATCAGGCGATCGGCGCGGCCTTCGGCGGCCGGGTCGAGCGGGCGGGCCGCCCGCTCCACGGCCACGCCACGCCGATCCGGCACGGGGGCGAGCGGTTGTTCGCAGGGCTGCCGCAGCCGATGCAGGTCGGGCGCTACCACTCGCTGATCGTGGAGCCGACGCCGGAGATGGAGCGCCACCTCACCGTCGATGCCGCCTCCGGGGAGGGGGAGGTGATGGCGCTGTCGCACCGTAGCCACCCGACCTGGGGCATCCAGTTCCACCCAGAATCGGTGCTGACCGAGAACGGCCACGCGCTGTTTTCCAATTTCCTGAAGGAGGCCCGTGCGTGGCGGGCGGCGGGCGCGCCGGAGCGGACGGACAGGCTCGCCGATGCTGTGGTCTAACGGGCGGCTGGTCGAGGGCGGCACCCTCCCCTTCGCCATGGGGGACCGTGGCCTGCTGCTCGGCGACGGCGTGTTCGACACCGCCCTCGCGATTCAGGGGCAGGTCGCCTTCGAGGCCGCCCATGTTGATCGCCTCGCCGCCGCCGCGGAAGCGCTCGGCTTCGCGATCGCGCGGGAGCGGATCGTCGAGGCGATGCGCGCGCTGGCCAGCACCGCGCCGCTCGCGGCGATCCGCACCACGTTGACCCGCGGCCCCGGCCCGCGCGGGCTGGCGCCCCCGCCCGAGCCGAACCCGTTCCTGTTCGGCAGCGCCGCCCCGGCCCGCGCCGCCCTATTCTTCGCGCCCTTGCGGCTGGCGCTCACGCAGATCGCCCGCAACGAGACCTCGCCGGCCGCGCGCCTCAAGACCCTCGGCTATCTCGATGCGGTGCTCGCCGCCCGCGCGGCGCAGGCACAAGGCTTCGATGAGGCTCTGTTCCTGAACACGCGGGGCCGCGTGGCCTGCGCCGGTACCGGCAATGTTTTTGCGATCCTCGGAGGGACGCTCGTCACGCCGCCGCTCAGCGAGGGCGTGCTGCCGGGCATCGTTCGGGCCGAGCTTGTTGCCAGGATCGCGCCGAGCCTCGGCATCGCGGTCGAAGAGCGCCCTCTCCTGCCCTCGGAGTTGACGGCGGCGGAGGCGCTGTTCGTCACCAACTCGCTGCGCCTGCTCGCCCCCGTGACCGCGCTCGGTGCGCAGCCCTATGACAGCGCCGGGCACGGGACGGTTCGCAGCCTCTACGCGGCTTTGCGGGAAACCGTGGCGGCGGAGTGCGGCGTCGAGGCGGACGCCCTCGACCCGTAATCCCGGGATCTCAGCCGAGCGCCGAGCTGGCGGTGCGCCCGACCCCCGCCCGCTCCATCTCGTTCCAGGCCCGCGCCAGCGAGCCGTCGAGATCGATGCCGCGCACGGCATCCTCGATCACGAAGGCCTCGAACCCGGCGGCGCGGGCATCCAGCGCGGTCCAGAGCACGCAGAAATCGGTGGCGAGGCCGGCGAGGAACAGGCGGGTCAGGCCGCGCTCGGCGAGGTAGCCGGCCAACCCGGTGCGGGTCCGCCGGTCGGCTTCCATGAAGGCCGAGTAGCTGTCGATGCCGGGGTGAGTGCCCTTGCGGATCACCAGTTCGGCCCGCTCCGTCCTGAGGCCCGCGGCCAACTCGGCGCCGTGCGTGCCCTGCACGCAGTGCTCCGGCCAGAGCACCTGTTCACCGTAGGACAGGTCCGTGGTGTCGAAGGGTGCCTTGCCCGGATGGCTCCCGTGGAACGAGGCATGCCCGGGCGGGTGCCAGTCCTGGGTGAGGGTGACGTGGGGAACGCACGCGGCCAGCCGGTTGATCGGGGCGACGACGGCATCGCCGTCGGGCACCGCGAGCGCCCCGCCGGGCAGAAAATCGTTCTGCACGTCGATAACGAGCAGAACGTCGGTGTCTGTGAGCATCATGGGGAAGTCCGAGGGTTCCGAGGGACAAGTCCCTCGGCGGGTCCGGGCAGAGCCCGGAATCCCTTCGTCCTAGGATACGCGGATCACGGCGTCATCACCGTCGTCCCGGTCGTCTGCCGCCCCGCGAGATCGCGATGAACCTGCGCCGCGTCGGCGAGCTTGGCGCGGGCGTGGATCGGGATTTTCACCGCGCCGCTCGCCACCACCTCGAACAGCTCGGCCGCGTTGGCGTCGAGGCTTTCGCGGGTGGCGATGTGGGTGAAGAGCGTCGGGCGGGTGGCATAGAGCGAGCCCTTGGCGGCGAGGATGCCGATGTCGAAGGCCTCGATCGCCCCCGAGGACGAGCCGAAGCTCGCGAAGATGCCGAAGGGGGAGAGGCAGTCGAGCGAGGCGGGGAAGGTCGCCTTGCCGACGCCGTCATAGACCACCGGCACGCCCTTGCCCCCGGTGATCTCCTTCACCCGAGCCGCAAAATCCTCGTCGCGGTAGAGGATGACGTGGTCGCAGCCGTGTTCGCGCGCCAACTCCGCCTTCTCGGCCGAGCCGACGGTGCCGATCACGGTGGCGCCGAGATGCTTGGCCCATTGCGTGGCGATGAGCCCGACGCCGCCGGCGGCGGCGTGGAACAGGATCGTGTCGCCGGGCTGCACCCGGTAGGTCCGTCGCAGCAGGTATTGCGCGGTGAGGCCTTTCAGCATCATCGCCGCGGCGGTCTCGTCGGAAATCGAATCCGGCACGTGGACGACGCCCTTGGTGTCCACCACCACTTCCTCGGCATAGGTGCCGGTGGCGCCGGCATAGGCGACGCGCTCGCCGACGCGGAAATCGGTGACGCCCTCGCCCAGGGCATCGACCACGCCCGCGCCCTCCTTGCCGAGGGTGAAGGGAAGCGAGGGCGCCTTGTAGGCGCCGGAGCGGAAGTAGATGTCGATGAAGTTGACGCCGACGGCGGTCTGGCGGACGCGGATCTGGCCCGGCCCCGGCTCGGGCGAAGGCACGTCCTCGTAGACCATTGCCTCCGGCCCACCGTAGGCGTGTACCCGGATCGCTTTCATCGCCGTCTCCCGCGTTCCCGTCTCGAACTACGGTCGAGATATCGGTCCGGCGGAGCCAGACAAGGGCTCCGAGGGGTTCCTGGCGGCTTATGCCCGAAGGACACCGGCCAATTGGGCACAAGCCAAGTGGGAACAGGCCAAGTGGGCGGGTTCGCCCGTCACTCTTCCCGGACCGCGACCTGCATGCCCATGCCCGCGAGGCAGCGCTCGATGCGTTGCGTGAGGTCGGGCGTCAGTTCGCGCACGCGGACGTGCAGCGTGGCGGTATCCTCCGGGCTCACGATGACCCGATAGCGCAGGCCCTCATCCTCCATCTGGCGCAGCAGGTTGGTGCTTGCCGTGGTCATCGCCGCGATGTGCTGCGCGACCAGGTCGGGCCTCATCATACGCGGCCGCGCCGCCCGCCGGCCGTGCCGTCCGTTCCGGAAGTGGCGGGGATGGTGCTCCCGCTGCGCTGCGGCCTGACATTCTCGACGGGTGGAAACAGCCGCGCGAGGCCGCGCGCAACGCCCGAGAGCACGGGATCCAAGGACGAGCCGAGCCGGTTCCGCTCGGACTCCGGCTGCGAGGTGATAAATGGCTTCATGGTACGCCCCCTCGGACGTCAATGATGGTTCTGTCCCGGAGAGCGTGCGGCGAGAGCGCGCAGTTCCCTCAACATAAGTTGGCAATGCCGGGCGCGTGAATTGGTTTCATTTGAATTTGATCCCGCCACGCTTGAACGTCCGGCTGCTCCCGAACCCTCAGGGCCATCGCTTGAAGGCGTTGACCCTCGGTTCTTGCAGGCCTCATGCGCTGGCGCCCAGCTCCGCAGGCTGATGCTTCCACGCCGTTGCTTCCGCTCGGTGCGGCGCTCTTCGCGCCGCGAAGCTGCCCCTACGGCTTCGGGCAAGGTGCTGCTCGGACCCTCGGCCGCACTTGACCCCAGGCCGGCCGCACCTCTGTAGGAAGTCGGTCTTCGATCCTCGTTTTGAGGGTCCTTCCGAGAGCCCTTCAAGGAGTCTCCCGTCGTGACGGTCCCGGTGCAGACGTCCCCCGCCCGCCCCTCCGCCGCGCCGCCGCGTTTCACCGTGGCGGTGGTGGGCGCCGGGGCGGCAGGCCTTGCCGCCGCCCTGGCGCTCGCCCGCGACGGGGTGGAGACCGCGCTGGTTGGGCGTCACGCACCGGTGGCGGACGGGCGCACCGTGGCTTTGCTCGACGGCTCGGTGCGGTTCCTGAGGGTGCTCGGCGCATGGGACGAGATCGCCCCGCATGCGAGCCCGCTCGCCGAACTTCAGATCGTCGACGACACCGGCAGCCTGTTCCGCCCGCCGCCCGCCCGCTTCTCGGCCGCGGAGATCGGCCTCGACGCCTTCGGCTGGAACGTCGAGAGCGCCCGCCTCGTCGAGACCCTGCGGCGTCAGGCCCGCACCACGCCGGGCCTCACCCTGTTCGAGGCGGATTCGGCCGGCATGCGCCTCGAGCAAGACGCCGCGGTGCTGGACCTGGAGGATGGGCGCAGCCTCGCGGTGCAGCTCGTCGTGGGCGCCGACGGGGGCCGCTCGCCGCTGCGGGCGGCGTCTGCCTTGCGCACCCGCGAATGGTCCTACCCGCAGGCGGCGCTCACCACCCTGCTCGCCCACGAGCGGCCCCACCGCGACATCTCCACCGAGTTCCACACCCGCAACGGACCCTTCACCCTGGTGCCGCTCCCCGGCGGCCACCGCTCCAGCCTCGTCTGGGTTACGGCGGAGCCGGCGGCCAAGCGCCTCTCGGGGCTCGACGACCGGGATCTCGCCGCGGCGGTGGAGCATCAGGCCCGCTCGATGCTCGGCGCCATGCGGATCGACGGCCCGCGCGGCCTCGTGCCGATGCGCGGCCTCTCGGTGGAGCGGCCGGTGGCCGACCGCCTCGCCCTGATCGGCGAGGCCGCCCATGTCTTCCCGCCGATCGGGGCGCAAGGGCTCAATCTCGGCCTGCGCGATGCGGCGGCCGTGCGGGATGCGGTGTTCACCGCCCGCGAGGCGAACCGCGATCCGGGGGCACCGGCCTCGCTCGCGGGGTTCGGACGCAACCGGGGCGTCGATGCGCGGCTGCGGGGTGCGGCGGTGGACATGCTCAACCGCTCGCTGCTCACCGATTTCCTGCCCGTCGATGCCCTGCGGGGCCTCGGCCTCGTGGTGCTCGGCGCGATCCCGCCTCTGCGGCGCATCGTCATGCGCGAGGGCGTGCAGCCGCGGCTCGGCGCGCCGAGCCTGATGCGCTGATTCATTTCGGAGTTTCGGGGCGGGCGCGGGACGCGCGCCCAACGCCCCAAAAAGTCACAAAATATCGCCGTAGAGATCGACCGTCTCGAAGCCGCGCGGGGCCAGCCGTTCGGCGAGCACGCGGCGGTGGCAGCGGGCCGGATCGCGCTCGAAGCAGAGCAGGCAGATCGGTCGCTCCGCGGCGAGTTCGGCCAGGGCGTCGAGGGCGAGCCCGCCATCGGCGGTGTCGAGCACCTCTTCGCAATAGATCCGGCGCATCAGCCCGGCATCGTCGGCGCGAGCCGCCTCGCGGCCGGATTTCGGCGTGCCGAGACCCCGGAAATGCGCGTAGCCGAGTCCGGCTTCCAGCAAACCCGCCTTCAGCGCGCCTTTCGAGAAACCGCGCTTGCGCGAGTTGGCCACCGCCCGCACGTCGGCGAGCAGGGACACGTCCGCCGCCTTCAGGGCCGCGTGCAGGCGCTCCGGCGTCAGGCCTTCGTATCCGATGGTAAACAGAATCTTGCGCATCGCCGGCTCAGGGAAAATTCAGGATCGACAACGTTTTAGATGGGGCCGCCCGTCCGCCGGACAGCGTCGGCGGCGCGTATGTGCCTGCGGCGCAACGCCTTCCGGAAATCCGCCGCAATGCCAGCAAAGTTCTGTTAACCGGATCAAGGGCATCGAATACCCATTGAAGTCGCACGCAAGAAGTGGCGGGCCGTCGATGTCGCTGGACACCGAAATTTCCTCGAGGCTCGCACCGGCTCCGCGCGGATGGCTCAAGCGCGGGCTCGCCGCGCTGATGCTCTCCGGGCTCGCGGCCTGCGCCGCGCAGAACGACTTCTATCCCACCAAGGGTGATGCCAAGCCCCATCCCGGCGTCGCGCGGGCCAAGGGCCACCCGATCCAGGGCATCGACATCTCGAAATGGCAGGGGCCGATCAACTGGGCCTCGGTCAAGAGCGCGGGCACGCAGTTCGCCTACATCAAGGCGACGGAGGGCGGCGACCACGTCGACGAGCGGTTCCTCGAGAACTGGGATGGCGCGGGCCGCGCCGGCGTGCCGCGGGGCGCCTACCACTTCGTGTTCTGGTGCCGCTCGGCCGAGGACCAGATGGCGTGGTTCAAGCGCAACGTGCCGAACGACCCGACCGCCCTGCCCCCGGTGCTCGACGTGGAGTGGAACGGCCACTCGGCCAAGTGCCCGAAGAAGCTGCCCAAGGCCCAGGCGCTGTCGATGATCCGCTACATGCTGGACGAGATGGAAGCCTATACCGGCAAGCGGCCGATCATCTACACGGACATCACCTTCCACAAGGACGTGCTGGAAGACGAGCTGCCCGACTATCCCCACTGGGTCCGTTCCACGGCGGCCGAGCCCGAGCAGCGCTACGCCAACCGCAAGTGGATGCTCTGGCAGTTCACCTCGACCGGGCGCGTGCCCGGCGTGCGCGGCGACGTCGATCGCAACGCCTTCTACGGCAGCCCGACCGAGTGGGCCTCGTTCCTGGCCACCGATTGCGACCCGCGGGAGCATCGGCGCCTGTCGAGCCAGGGCCTCTGCACCGGCAAGTAGGCGGGCAAGCAGGCGAGTAAGCGGGGAAAGGAAGGAGCCGCTGGTCGCGGCTTCCGTCCTCAGATCAACGCATCCTCTGTGGTGTGACCGTTCTTCGCGCTTGCTTCCAGGCGCGCGATACGACTTGGCCGTGACCTTGGCCGTGACCTGATTTTTTTTGTGTTCAACGTGCGATATGTCTACTTGTAGACAGACTGAGCGGCAACCGTTGCGCTAGGAGCCGGCTCGGCGACCAGACGGACTTCGAGTTGTACATGCCTTCGGCCACAGAGCGCTGCTTTGAAGGCAATCTGCTCCTGAACTGTCTGAGCCCTGAGGATCGCGGCCTGCTTCTGCCCGATCTGGAGCGGCTGGAATACCAGCGCGGCGAGACGCTGTTCGCCGCCGGCCGCGAGGTGGATTTCATCACCTTCCCCTCGAGCAGACCGTCGTCACCCTGCTGATCTCGATGATCGACGGGCGCAGCGCCGAGACCGCCACGATCGGCCGCGAGGGCGCGGTGGGAGGCGTGGTCAGCAATGGCGGCCTGCCCGCCTCGACCCATGCCCTGATCCAGATCGCCGGTCCGGTTCTGCGGATGGACTCGGTCCGGCTTCAAGAGGCCAAGCGCCGCTCGGAATCCCTGCGCAACCTGTTCACCCGCTACTCCGACTGCCTGCTCGCGCAGGTGCTGCAATCGGTCGCCTGCAACGCCCTCCATCCGATCGAGGAGCGCTGCCTGCGCTGGCTCCTGACGCTTCAGGACCGCCTCGACAACAACGTTCTGCC
This sequence comes from Methylorubrum sp. GM97, assembly GCF_024347855.1. NCBI lineage: Bacteria > Pseudomonadati > Pseudomonadota > Alphaproteobacteria > Hyphomicrobiales > Methylobacteriaceae > Methylorubrum > Methylorubrum sp. GM97. The sequence continues at coordinate 4,199,921 of NZ_AP025942.1, read as the reverse complement.
GATCACCCAGGAATCGCTCGCCGCGATGCTCGGCGTGCAGCGCACCTATCTCACCCGCATCCTGCGGATGCTGCAGCAGCAGGGACTGATCGAGGTCGGGCGCGGGCGCATCACCGTCGTCAACCGGGCGGCGATCGAGGAGGTCGCCTGCGAGTGCCATGCCTGCGTCAAGCGCCATTACGAGACCGTGCTCGGCGCGGTCTACAGCCCGAGCGGGCGCCTCATCGCCATCGAGCCGCCCGAGTAGAGCATCGTTCCGCAAGGTGGATTCCGGCTTTCGGACAAAGACGATGCTCTCGGTCGCCCCCGAGCCAGCCGGACACCTCGGATTATCCATCCGGGAGCACGGCGATTCCGGCAGGTGTCTTGTGCCCGACACGTCACCGGGGCACCATCGCGCCCGTCCGGATGGCGGGCCGCTTCAGGCGGCTCCGGAAGAAGGGCGCCGGGTTCGTCCTTGCCGGGTCCGTCCATGAGCCGACCGCCCGACGATTTCCCAGCATCCGGTGAGGCCGGCGCAGAGGCCGAGAGGCTGGCCGCGCTGGCCTGCTACGGCATCCTCGACACGCCCGCCGAGGCCGCGTTCGACGATGCCGTGGCTTTGGCCGCCCAGCTCTGCGCCACGCCGACCGCCCTCGTCAGCCTGGTGACCGGCGACCGGCAATGGTTCAAGGCGCGGCTCGGCTTCGCCCCCGGCGAGACCGGGCTCGACCGCTCGGTCTGCGTTCACGCCCTGGCCGGGCGCGGCCTGCTAGTCATCCCCGATCTCGCGGCCGACCCGCGCACTCGCACCAACCCGCTGGTCACGGCGGAGCCCGGCATCCGCTTCTATGCCGGCGCGCCCCTGGTGACGCCTGAGGATCGGGCGATCGGCACCCTGTGCGTGCTCGACACCAAGCCTCGGCCGGAGGGTCTGAGCGCGGCCCAAGGCGCAGGTCTCGAAGCGCTCGCCCGCACGGTGATGACGCAGCTCGAACTGCGCCGGGGCATCGCGGCCCGGAAGACCGAGGCCGCGGCCCTGGCCGACAGCGAGTTCCGTCTGCGGCTCGCGATCGAGGCGGCCGGTGCCGGCATCTTCGACTACGACCTCGTGGCGGGCACCCTCGCCTGGGACGGGCGGACCCGCGCCCTGTTCGGGGTCGGGCCGGACGAGGCCGTGAGCTATGCCGGCACGTTCCTCGCCCGCCTCCATCCCGAGGACCGGGCGCGCACCGATGCCGCCGTGCAGGCGGCCCTCGACCCGGCCGGGCCCGGCCTGTTCGATGCCACCTACCGCACGGTGACGGAGGACGGCACGGTGATCGCCTGGGTCGCGGCCCGCGGCACCCTCGTCGTCGAAACGGATGAGGGGATCAAACGGGCGCGGCGCTTCGTCGGCACGGTGCGCGATGTTACCGCCGAGCGCACGGCGCAGGTCGCCGTCGCCGCCACCGAGGAGCGCTACCGCCTCGTCACCCGCGCCACCAACGACGCGATCTGGGACTGGGACCTCGCCGCCGACCACGTGCTGTGGAACGAGGCCCTTCAGGCCGCCTATGGCTGGGCACCGGAGACGGTCGAGCCGACCGGCCGGTGGTGGCTCGACCACATCCACGCCGAGGATCGCCCCCGCGTCGAGGCGGGCATCCGCCGCGTCATCGGCGGCGGCGGCCACGATTGGCACCACGAATACCGCTTCTGCCGCGCCGACGGCGCCTACGCCGACGTGCTCGATCGCGGTTCGATGGTGCGCGGGGCCGACGGCAGGCCGCTGCGCATGATCGGCGCCATGCTGGATCTGACCGAGCGCAACCGCGTCGCCGCCCAGCTCCGGGCGGTGGTCGAGGGCGCGAATATCGGCATCGTGCAGATCGATCCGCGCACCATGATCGCGCTGGAGGCCAACCCGAAGCTCTGCGCGATCTGGGGGGCGGAGGAATCCGACATCGTCGGGCATTCCATTGCCAAGTGGACGCCGGAGGCGGATGCGGCGGAGCGCGACCAGCTCCACCGCCGGCTCGCTGCGGGCGAGATCGTGCGCGAGACCCTGGAGAAGCGCTACCGCCGCAAGGACGGGCGCCTGATCTGGGGCCGGGTCAACCTCGTCTCGCAGGCGCGCGGCGAGGCGCTCCAGGCCACGGCGATGATCGAGGACATCACCGCGGAGAAGGCGACCGAGGCACGCCAGATGGCGCTGATCGAACTCGGCGACACCTTGCGCGACGCCGCCGGCCCCAACGAGATCCGTGGGATCGCGGCCCGGATCCTCAGGCGCAGCCTCGACCTCTCGGAGGCGGGCTACGCGGCCATCGATGCCACCGTCGGCGGCTTCGCGATCGGGCGCGCGAGACCGGACGGGACGATGAGCCCCGCGCCGTTTCCGGCCATGCTCGCGCGGCTGCGCCGCGGCGAGATCCTGGCCGTGCCCGATCTGACCGCCGAACCGGACCTCGCGCCGGATGCGGGCGGCTACGCGGCGGCCGGCGCCCGTGCACTGATCGGCGTGCCCTTGACCCGGCGGGGCGCCCTCGTCGGCCTCGTCTATGCCCACGCCGCCGAACCCCGGGCCTGGGACGCGGGCGAGGTCGATTTCGTCCGCGAGGTGGCCGGACGAATCTCCGTGGCGCTCGCCCGCATCCAGGCCGAGGAGCAGCAGCGCTTCCTCAACCGCGAACTGAGCCACCGGTTGAAGAACACCCTGACCATGGCCCAGGCCATCGCTTCGCAGACACTGCGCAACGCCACCGACATCGCCTCGGTGAAGGAGGCGCTGGTGGCCCGGCTGGTGGCGCTCGGCAAGGCGCACGACATCCTGCTCTCGGGCGAGGGCGAGGGGGCGGCGCTGGAGGCGGTGATCGCCGGCGCGCTCACCATCCACGACGACGGCGAGCCCGGCCGCATCCACCTGTCCGGCCCGGACCTGGAGGTCGGGCCGAAAGCCGCCCTGTCGCTGGCGCTGATGATCCACGAACTCGCCACCAATGCCGCCAAGTACGGCGCCTTCTCGGTGCCGGGCGGGCGCGTCGGGGTGAACTGGCACGTCGCGCGGGCCCGTTGGCCGGAGGATGCGGAGGATGCGGGGGAGGCCGAGCCGGTCATCACGATGACCTGGGCCGAGACCGGCGGGCCGCCGGTCGCCGCGCCCACCCGCAAGGGTTTCGGCTCGCGGCTGATCGAACGCGGGTTCTCCGGGGCGGTCGGCGGCGAGACGCAGATGATCTACGCCCGAGAAGGGGTGACGTGCCGGATCAGGGCGCCCCTGAAGGGGCTTCTCGAAAAAGAATAGCGCGAAAAGCGACGTAGGGGGCAACGAACCCGCCCGCTCGCCGCTTGTCGGCAGGACGCCCAGGCATGCTCCCAGGCGCGCTCCAAGGACATCCGGGACGCCTCATGGATCTGCCCGTTCCCCCTGCCCCGGACGGTGACGGGCGGCCGCTGGCACTCGTCGTGGAAAGCGAAACCGCCGCGCGTATCGAAACGGCGGATCGTCTGGCGGAGGCGGGCTTCGAGGTGCTGGAGGCCTGGAGTGCGCAGAGCGCGCTCCTCCAGATCGAGCGCCATGCGGGGCTGCGCCTCGTCGTCGTCGATGCCGACCTGCCCTTGACCTTGCCCGAGGACCGGTTCGGCCTGACCTGCGAGATCGCCCGGCGCAGGCCGGATCTCGCCCTCATCGCCCTCTCGGCCGGTCCTTCCCCCGACGCCGGCACGCTGCCCGCGGGCGTTCGCTTCGCGGCCAAGCCCCTCACGCCGGCCTTCGCCCGGGAGGCGCTGGCGCAGCTTTTTTGCGCGTGAGCGTCGGCCCTTACGCCGTCGCGCCCCGCTCCTCCTTGCCTGTCTCCCCTTTGCCCGACTCCCCCTGGCCCGGCTCGCTCGCCATCGCGCCCTCCCCCCGCAGCCGCTCGGCGGCGACGTAGAAGACCGGGGTGACGAACAGGGTCAGGATCGTGGCCACCAGCAGGCCGCCGATCACCACCGTACCCATGGAGAGCCGGGCGCCCGCCCCCGCGCCGCTGGCGATGGCGAGCGGCACCGAGCCGAGGATGAAAGCGAACGAGGTCATCAGGATCGGGCGCATCCGCATCCGCGTGGCGTGCTGGGCCGCCTCAAGCGCGTCCTTGCCCTGTCGGCGCAGATCCTCGGCGAAGGAGACCAGCAGGATCGCGTTCTTGGCCGCCAGGCCGACGAGAAGCAGCAGGCCGATCTGTCCGAACACGTCGAGCGGCATGCCGCGCAAGGCCAGGAACCCGACCGCCCCGAAGATCGCCAGCGGCGTGGCGAGCAGGATCACCAGCGGCATGCGCAGGCTCTCGTACTGCCCGGCCAGGAAGCAGAAGATCATGAACACGCCGAGGCCGAAGATCAGCGGCGCGACGTTGCCGGCGATCTTCTCCTGATAGGCGATCTCGGACCACTCGATGGAGCTGTTGCGCGGCAGATCCTCGGCTAGGGCCTCGATCGCCTCGATCACCGTGCCGGAACTGGAACCGGGGGCGACCGTCACCGCCACCTCGATCGCCGGGTAGGTGTTGTAGGACAGGACCGCCGTCGGCCCGGTGCTGAACTTCGCCTGGACGAGTGATCCGAGGCGCACCGGCTCGCCCTGCGCGTTGAGGACGGTCAGCGCCTCGAGATCCTGGAACAGGCGCCGCCCAGATGCGTCGCTCTGGACATAGACTTGGTAGACGAAGCCGAAGCGGTTGAAGAGGTTGACGAAGCTCGACCCGACATAGGTGCCGAGCGCTTCGAACAATCGCGCCAGCGGCACGCCGAGCTGCTCGGCCTTGGCCCGGTCGATGTCGAGGCGGATCTGCGGCACGCCCCAATCGGTGGTCGGCGTCGCGTTCGCCACCCCCGGCAGGGCGCGGATCTTCTCGATGAAGGTACTGGCCGTCTGCGCCAGACCGAGGCCGCCATTGCCCGAGCGATCCTGGATCTCCAGCGTCAGGCCGCCGCGGGAGCCGAGCCCCGGTAGCGGCGACGGTGCGGCGATGCGCACCTGCCCGTCGGGATCGTGCTTGAAGCGCTCCTCCATGTCGCGGATCAGGTCGTCGACCGTGGTGGTGCGCTCGTCCCAGGGCTTCATGACGGGGATGTTGAAGCCGTAGAACGGGGCCACGGTGTCGGCGAGGAAGCTGCGCCCGCTGACGCCGATGGTGTGATCGACGTCGTCGCGGGCGCGTAGCACTTCGCCGAAGCGGGCATTCATCGCCTCCGTGCGCTGCACCGAGGCGCCGAGCGGCATCGCCACTTCGGCGTAGAGATAGCCCTGGTCCTCGTCCGGCACGAAGCCGGTGGGACGCTGCATCACCAGCAGCACGGTGGCGCCGGCGAACAGCGCAAACACGGCCAGCGTCAGGATGATGTGGCGGGAGAGCCATCCGATCGTGCGGGCCACGAAGTCGGCCGAGCGCTCCAGGGCGACGTTGAACCCGTCCAGCGGCTTGCGCCACCAGCGCGTCTTCCGAGGCCCGTCCTTCGCGTGGGGCTTCAGCAGCAGGCCGCACAGGGCCGGCGTCAGGGTCAACGAGACGATCGCCGAGATCAGCACCGAGATGGCGATGGTGAGCGCGAACTGGTTGTAGAGCTGGCCCGTCAGTCCGGGGATGAAGGCCACCGGCACGAACAGGGCGGCGAGCACCAGCGTCGTGGCGATGACGGGGCCGCCGATCTCGTTGACCGCCTCGCGGGAGGCGGGCTTCGGCGCCATGCCCTCGGCCATCAGGCGCTCGGTGTTCTCCACGACGATGATCGCGTCGTCCACCACGAGGCCGACGGCGAGCACGAGGCCGAGCAGGCTCAGGGTGTTGAAGGAGAAGCCGAGCAGCGCCATCGGCCCGAAGGTGCCGATCAGCGCGATCGGCACGGCGATGGTCGGAATCAGCGTGGCGCGCCAGTTTTGCAGAAAGAGGTAGGTGACGACCGTGACGATCAGGATCGCCTCGAACAGGGTCCGCACCACCTCGTAGATCGCCTCCTTCACGAACTCGGTGGAATCGAGGGCGATGGAGTAGTGCAGGCCGGGGGGAAAGCGCTCGGCGAGATCCGCCATCGTGGCGCGCGTCCCGTTCATCACCTCGACCGCGTTGGCGTCGGGGTTCTGGAAGATGCCGAGCGTCGCCGAGGGTTTGCCGTCGAAGTTCGAGGTGACGCCGTACTGCTCGGAGCCGAGCTCCACCCGGCCCACATCCGAGACGCGCACCACCGAGCCGTCGGGATTGGCCCGCAGGACGATGTTGCCGAACTCCTCGGGCCGCGTCAGCCGGCCCTTGGTGACGAGCTGCAGCTCGAACGGTGTCGCCCGGTCCATCGGCAGCTTGCCGAGGGAGCCGGTCGTGATCTGTGCGTTCTGCGCCTGAATCGACTGAAGCACGGTCTCGGTCGAGAGCGCCAGCGCCTCCATCCTGGCCGGATCGAGCCAGATGCGCATGGCGTAGCGCATGTTGGAGAAGTTCACGATCCGGCCCATGCCGGTGACCCGGCGCAGAGGCTTTGTGACCTGGGTCTCGGCGTAGTTGGCCAGGAACAGCTCGTCGAAACCAGTGCTCGGATCGGCGTAGAGCACGACGTTGCCGAGCCGCTGGCGCGACGACTTCTGGATCTCCAGCCCCTGCGCGCGCACCGCCTCGGGTAGCTTCGCCTCGGCGCGGCTCGACCGGGTGAGCACTTCCGCTGCGGCCGCATCGAGGTTCGAGCCGACGGCGAAGGTCGCGTCGATCGAGACGCTGCCGTCGGTCGAGGAGGTCGATTGGATGTAGATCAGGTTCGGCGCGCCGTTGATCTCCTGCTCCAGCGGGATCGCGATCGACTCGTAGGCCTGCTGGGCCGAGGCGCCGGGATAGGTCGCCTGGACGTTGATGATCGGCGGCGCGATCTCGGGATACTGCGCCACCGGCAGCGTCAGCCCGGCGACGATGCCGATCACCGTGATGATGACGGAGATCACGCCCGCGAGGATCGGCCGGTCGACGAACGTGGAGAACATTCGGTGGGCCGGCTCCCGAAATGCAGCGTGCGAAATTCAACGTGGCCGTGAAGGACCCGCGTGCAACGTGTTGGGACTCCGCGTGTTCCCTCCCGTGTCGCGCCCGGAACACGTCCGGCGGGCGCCCCCGTCCTGCTGTTGGAGAGTGGATTTCGTGCGGTCAGGCGTCGGCTTCGTCATCACCGGCCTCGTCGTCGGCGCGCTCGGAATCGCCGGAGGGGCGTGGTGGGGAGCCGGGCACCCGATCCCCGGCTTTCTCGCCCATCACCTCAAGGTGGCGGGCCGGGCCGGACCCAAGAAGAAGGAAGAGCCGCGGCTGGCGGTGAAGGCGGTGCGCGCCAGCCGCCAGGATGTGCCGGTCGCCTTCGAATATACCGGCACGATCGTCTCGCCCCGTGACGCCGCGCTGCAGGCTCGGGTGACCGGCTTCGTGATGGAGCGCCCGTTCGAGCCCGGCGGCCACGTGAAGAAGGGTCAGGTGCTGTTCCGCATCGACCCGCGCCCGTTCGAGGTCGCCCGCAAATCGGCCGAGGCCCTGCGCGACCAAGCCAAGGCCACCGTCTCCTTCGCCCAGGCCGAGGTGAACCGTACCGAGCAGCTCGCCGACAAGGGCTTCGCCACCGAGCAGCGCGCCCAGCAGAACCAATCGAACCTCGCCACCGCCACCGCCAAGCTCGAAGAGGCGGAGGCCGCCATCGCCCGCCAGCGGCTGAACCTCGAATACGCGGTGATCCGCGCGCCCTTCGACGGGCGCTCCAGCCTGTCCATGGCCAATATCGGCGACATGGTGATTGAGAATCAGACCAGCCTCGTCTCCGTGGTGCAGGTGAACCCGATCGACGTGCAGATGGCGCTCTCCTCCGAGGATGCGGAGGCGGTGCGGGTCGCTCAAGGAGAGGGGCGGGTGAAGGTCCAGCTCCTCGACGTCGGGCGCGAGCCCGTGCGCGAGGCCACGATCTACCGCCTCGACAACCGCTTCGATCCCCGCACCGGCCGCCGCCTGATCCAGGCCTGGCTCGACAATGCGGACGAGCGCTACCTGCCCGGCCGGTTCGTGCGCGCCCGCATCGAGGTCGGCCGGCAGGATCGGCTCCTGGTGCCGACGGTCGCGCTCTCGGCCCAGCTCGACCAGCAGGTGGTCTGGACCGTGGACGACACCGGCACGGTCCACATGACCGCGATCGAGGTCGGCGACGTCTACGGCGACAACACCGCCGTGCTCAAAGGCCTCAAGCCCGACACGCTGGTCGTGACCGACCACCTCCAGAGCCTGCGCCAGAACCTCAAGGTCGAGCCACGCATCGGCGACGAGGTCAGCGCCGTGGGCAACACCCCCGCCCAGGGCGAGGCGCGGCACTGAATTCGGGGTTTCGAAAGGGCAAGCCCTTTCGCGGGTCCAGGGCGGAGCCCTGGTGGAGGGAAGCCGGGGCACTGCCCCGGCACCCCGCCAAAGGGATGATCCCTTTGGGATCCCCGGTTTCAGGCTGCGCGGACCTGATTCAGGAAGCCGCCGACTTCCGTGCGCAGCGCCGCGGCCTGACGGGCGAGGTCGCTGGCGGCGCCGAGCACCTGGGCCGAGCCGGTGCTGGCGTCGTCGGCCGTGTGGGCCACGCCGGCCACGTCCTCCGAGGCGCGGCGCGTGCCCTGCGAGGTCTCGACCGTGGTGCGGGCGATCTCGGCGGTGGCCGCGCCCTGCTCCTCGACCGCGGCGGCGATGTCGTTGGAGATCCGCGACAGGTCGCGGATGGTGCGGGCGATGCCGGTGATCCCCGAGACCGAGGCGCCGGTCGCGGCCTCGATCTCCGCCATCCGCCCGGCGATCTCGTCGGTGGCGCGGGCGGTCTGGGCGGCGAGGCCCTTCACCTCCGCCGCGACCACGGCAAAGCCCCGGCCCGCCTCGCCCGCGCGGGCCGCCTCGATGGTGGCGTTCAGCGCCAGCAGGTTGGTCTGCCCGGCGATCTCCGAGATCAGCCCGACGATCCGGCCGACATTGTTGGCGGCTGTCGCGAGGCGCTCGACCTCCCCGGCGGTGCGGGCCGCCTCCTCCTCGGCGGCGTTCGCCGCCAGCGCCGACGAGCCGACCTGGGCGGAGATCTCGCGGATCGAGGCCGAGAGTTCTTCCGTCGCCGCGGCAATGCCGTCGGAGGAGCGCGCTGCCTGAGCCGAGGCCTGGGCAGCCGACGCGCTCAGGGCGGAGGTCTGGCCCGCCGCATCGCTCATCGCCCGGGCGGCGTCCTCCAGTTGATGGGCCGCCGCCGAGACCGCCTCGACGATGCCGCCGACCCGGGCTTCGAAGCCGTCGGCCACCGCCATCATCGCCGCGTGGCGCCGGACGGCCTCCTCCTCGGCGCCGCGCTCCTGAGCCGCGCGGATGCGGGCGCGCTCGGCCACGCTGTCGCGGAAGGCCAGAGCCGCGGCGGCGATGGCGCGCAGCTCGCCCGGACCCTTCACCGGGATCTCGACCTCGGTCTCGCCCCGCCCGATCGCGGTCAGCGCCCGCGCCATCCGGCTCAAGGGGCGCGCGATCGCCGAGCCGAGGCCGAAGGCGAGCGTCACCGAGAGCAGCAGGGTCGCCAGCGCCGCCCCGGCCCAGAGCAGCACCGTGCGCTCGGCCTGCGACCGGGCCGTCCCGGCCGCCCGTGCCAGGCCGGCCGTCAGCCGGTCCTCGATCCCCTTCAGCCCGTCGATGCGCTGGGTCGCGAGCCCGAACCAGCCCTTGGCGTCGGTGAAGGCGAGCGCCTGGCCGGGGGCCGTGCCCAGCGCGAGGCCGCGGAGCCGGGCGACCTCGCGCGCGGCGTCCGAGGTGTTCGCGGCATCGAGCGCGGCGATCTCCTCCGTGGGGCCCGCGGCGCGGAACAGCCCCTCGAAGGTCGTTTGATCCGAGGCCAGCCCGGCGAGCCGGCGCAGGCCCGCGAGGTCGATCGCGCCCGCGGCGAACACGGCGGAGGCCGCCGCCCGCTCCTGGCCGGCGAATTCCTTGAGCGAGAGAAAGGCGGACAGGGCAGAAACGCGGGCGCCGATGGCCGGGTCCGCCGCGATCTGCGCCACCCCGCGCACGGCCCCGAGGGCCTCGGCGATGAGGCCGGTATAGACGGCGAGATTGGCCGGCACGCTGGCCTCCAGCCGGTCCACCGCGCTGCGGTGGCGCTCGATCCCGCCGAGCTTCTCACGCAGAGCCGCTGCCTTGCGCGCGAACTCCGCATCCGCTCCGGCGGCCCCGAGATCCGCGATCAGGGCGACGCGGGCCGCATCCGTCAGCTTGCGCTGGGCCGCGAGTTCCGGAGCGAACTGGGTGCCCTTCGAGGCGAGATAGAGGCTGGAGGCGCCGCGCTCCTTCTGGGCTTCGTGGACGAAGGCGCCGATCCGGACCGAGAGCCCGACCTGCTTCTCCATCCGCGCCATCGCCCGGCCCTGCCCCGCCCGCTCCGCGACCGCCACCCCCGCGACCGCGCCGAAGGCGAGGCAGGGGATCAGCGCCACCGTGACGATACGGGCGCGCAGGGAAGAGGGCAGCTTCATGATGGAACGGTCCGGACGAGTTGCGGCCGGACCATGAAAGGCGAACGTAAAGTAAAGATTTCGCCGAGGGGAAGTTGCCTAAATTTGGGGCATATACGCTACGATTTCATCATCCCACCCGTGACCCGAACACATCCTGCGGGTCGAACAGCTTCTATGCCGTCACGGAAGGCTATTCGTGCCGCCTTCGACGCTCCGCTGCTCGATCACGCCGCGCCAGCCTAGGCCCCCATAGGTTTCGTAGCCGGGGGTGTCGTGGAAGGCCACGAGGCGGTCCCCATCCCGGTAGTGACCCTGGGACCGGCCGTCGGTGCGGAGTCGGTAGGTCTCGCTCAGCACCCCCTCGTTTCGGGAGCAGGCGATCACGCGGTTGCGGGCATCGAGCAGCATCACGCGGGTGCGCTCCCGCTCGCCCGCGCCCAGCCGGACGCCCTGGACGATGGCGCGGGCCTGCGGCTGCCAGTCGAAATGGATGGCGAGGATGCCCAGCGGCGCCCCGTCCGGGCGACCGCCCTCCCGCACGCTCGCGCAGTAGGTGGCGACCTGTGCGCCGCGCAGGCGCGCCTCGGTCCGGACATCGACCGCCGTGTAGTCGTCGCCGCTCGGCAAGGCGCGTGCGTCCCGGAACCAGGTCTCGGAATCGATCTGCGCGCCGAGGATGTCCGGATAGGTATCGGGGCGGCCATGGGCGATCACCCGGCCCTGAAGATCGCACAGCCAGAGATCGAGATAGACCGTGTAGGCCGACAGGATCACCCCGAGCCGCTCGCCGGCATAAGCCGCATTCTCCGGCGAAGGATCCCGGCCGCAGGCGACCAAAGCGGCGTCGGTCGCCCACCAGCGCACGTCGCAGGTGCGCTCGTAGAGGTTCCGGTCGATCAGTTCGACGGCGTTCAAGGCGAGGTCCACGCAGCGGGCCGCGCGCGCCTCGCCCGTAAGCCGTGCGACGGCCTCGGTGAGGTTGTCCACGCCGGTGCTGAGGCCCGTCCCCAGGGCTGCGGCCAGCGTCTCGACTTCGGTCGAAACGGTTCGGACTTCCTGCGCAACGACCGAGAATCCCGCACCCTTCTCGCCGGCATGGGCCGCCTCGATCAGCGCATTCAGGGCCAGCAGCTTCATGCGGTTGGCAATCAACTGGATGGCGCCGAGGTTGGAAGAGGCCCTGGACTTCAGGGCCTGCGCCGACGCACCGACGACGTCGGCAAGGGACAAGTCGTTCATGCAACCCTCAGGGGAACTCTACGGTCGAGCTACTTTGCTTTGTTAAGACTGTGCTGAACTCTAGCGAGCTTCACCTTAAGTTGATCCTAACGTATCGATCGCGTTGCTTGATGCTTATTTCGGCGGATGGCGTGTTTTTGGGCGCCGATCGGAGCGGAATGTGCGCAGACGAACCCGCGCTTCGACGGCCGTCGGAGGGGAGCCGGTCCGGCCGGTTCGAGGGGGAGGTTGCGGCCGCAAACCGGCCGCAATAGGCCGGCATTGCCGCCGTACCCGTTCCGTTCTAGTGGTTTCGCGCCGCCCGGAACCCATCTCCGTCCCCGGATACTGTTCCTGCGCGGCACACCCGTTGCCCGCCCGAGCAGAGAGCGAGGGCGCCGCAACCGGGGCGCCCGGATCGTCGCAGAGAATTTGTCGTCCATGGCCAAAGCCAAAGCCCGCAAGCCTGAGACCGCAGCCAAGTCCAAGGGAAGGGCCGAGGAACGGACCGACGCACAGCTCTCGGCCCTGTTCGACGCGGCGGCCCCGGCCGCGCGCGACACCCGCGTCATCTCGGTGCGCGGCGCCCGCGAGCACAATCTCAAGAACGTCGATCTGACGATTCCCCGCGACCGGTTCGTGGTGTTCACCGGCCTGTCGGGTTCGGGCAAGTCGTCGCTCGCCTTCGACACGATCTACGCGGAGGGCCAGCGCCGCTACGTCGAATCGCTCTCGGCCTATGCCCGCCAGTTCCTGGAGATGATGAGCAAGCCCGACGTCGATCAGATCGACGGGCTCTCGCCGGCCATCTCCATCGAGCAGAAGACCACCTCGAAGAACCCGCGCTCCACCGTCGGCACGGTCACCGAAATCTACGATTACATGCGCCTGCTCTGGGCGCGGGTCGGCATCCCCTACTCGCCCGCCACCGGCGAGCCGATCGAGAGCCAGACCGTCTCCCAGATGGTCGATCGGGTGCTGGAACTGCCGGAGAAGACCCGGCTGTATCTCCTCGCTCCCGTGGTCCGCGGGCGGAAGGGCGAGTATCGCAAGGAGATCGCCGAGTTCCAGAAGAAGGGCTTCCAGCGCCTTCGCATCGACGGCGAGTACTACGCGATCGACGACGTGCCGAAGCTCGACAAGAAGCTCAAGCACGACATCGACGTGGTGGTGGACCGCATCGTCGTGCGCGACGACATCGCCGCGCGGCTGGCCGACTCCTTCGAGACCGCGCTCGAACTCGCCGACGGTATCGCCGACATCGAGTTCGCCGACGCGCCGGAGGGCGAGGCGCCGAAGAAGATCACGTTCTCGTCGCGCTTCGCCTGCCCGGTCTCCGGCTTCACCATCCCCGAGATCGAGCCGCGGCTGTTCTCGTTCAACAACCCGTTCGGCGCCTGCCCGACCTGCGGCGGCATCGGCCACGAGATGCGGATCGACCCCGAGCTGGTGATCTCCGATTCCGCGCTGACCCTGAAGCGCGGCGCGGTGGGCCCCTGGGCGAAATCGACCTCACCCTATTACGACCAGACGCTCGACGCCCTGGCCAAGCATTTCGGCTTCAAGACCTCCGTGGCGTGGTCGGCGCTGCCGGAACAGGCCCGCGAGGTGATCCTGTTCGGCACGGGCAAGGAGTCGGTGCGCTTCGACTACAACGACGGCCTGCGCTCCTACTCGGTCAACAAGCCGTTCGAGGGCGTGATCCCGAACCTGGAGCGGCGCTACAAGGAGACCGAGAGCGACGCCTCTCGTGAAGAAATCGGCCGCTTCATGAGCGCCACCCCTTGCGCCGCCTGCGACGGCAAAAGGCTCAAGCCCGAGGCGCTTGCGGTCAAGATCGACCGGCAGGACATCGGCCAAGTCACCGCCCTGTCGGTGCGCGAGGCGCATCGCTGGTTCTCGGAGATCTCGGGCAAGCTGACGGACAAGCAGAACGAGATCGCGGTCCGCATCCTCAAGGAGATCCGCGACCGCCTGACCTTCCTCGTCGATGTCGGCCTCGAATACCTGACGCTCGCCCGCGGCTCGGGCTCGCTCTCGGGCGGCGAGAGCCAGCGCATCCGGTTGGCCTCGCAGATCGGTTCGGGCCTGACCGGCGTGCTCTACGTGCTCGATGAGCCGTCGATCGGCCTGCACCAGCGCGACAACGAGCGGCTGCTCGGCACGCTCAAGCGCCTGCGGGATCTGGGCAACTCGGTCATCGTGGTCGAGCACGACGAGGACGCGATCCTCCAGGCCGACTACGTGGTCGATGTCGGCCCGGGCGCCGGCATCCATGGCGGCGAGATCGTCGCGCAGGGCACGCCGGAGGAGCTTCTCAAGGATCCGGCTTCGCTGACCGCGAAGTACCTCACCGGCGAACTCTCGGTGCGGACGCCGAAAGCCCGGCGCAAGCCCGGACGCGGGATGCTGCGGCTGGTCGGCGCGCGCGGCCACAACCTGAAGAACGTGACGGCGGAGATCCCGCTCGGCACCTTCACCTGCATCAGCGGTGTCTCCGGCGGCGGCAAGTCCACGCTGATCATCGACACGCTCTACAAGGCGGCGGCCAAGCGCCTCAACGGCGCCCTGGAGCACCCGGCCCCGTTCGAGCGGATCGAGGGATTGGAGCATCTCGACAAGGTCATCGACATCGACCAGTCGCCGATCGGCCGCACCCCGCGCTCGAACCCGGCGACCTATACCGGCGCCTTCACCCCGATCCGCGACTGGTTCGCCGGCCTGCCCGAGGCCAAGGCCCGCGGCTACCAGGCCGGGCGCTTCTCGTTCAACGTGAAGGGCGGGCGCTGCGAGGCCTGCTCGGGCGACGGCGTCATCAAGATCGAGATGCACTTCCTGCCCGACGTCTACGTCACCTGCGACGTGTGCAAGGGCAAGCGCTACGACCGCGAGACGCTGGAGGTGCGCTACCGCAACAAGTCCATCGCCGACGTACTCGACATGACCGTCGAGGAGGCCGCCGACCTGTTCAAGGCCGTGCCGTCGATCCGCGAAAAGATGGAGACGCTGGCCCGCGTCGGCCTGCACTACGTCCGCGTCGGCCAGCAGGCGACCACGCTTTCGGGCGGCGAGGCGCAAAGGGTGAAGCTCTCCAAGGAGCTGTCGAAGCGCGCCACCGGCCGCACCCTCTACATCCTCGACGAGCCGACCACCGGCCTGCACTTCCACGATGTCGCCAAGCTGATGGAGGTGCTCCACGAGCTGGTCGATCAGGGCAACACCGTCGTGGTGATCGAGCACAATCTGGAGGTCATCAAGACCGCCGATTGGGTGATCGACATGGGCCCCGAGGGCGGCGACGGCGGCGGCCGCGTCGTGGCGCAGGGCACGCCTGAGGAGATCGCCGCGAGCACGGCGAGCCATACCGGGCGCTTCCTGCGCGAGGTGCTGGCGCGCCGCCCGGCCGGGAAGGCCGTCAAGGACGCGGCCAAAGACTCCGGCAAGGACGCGGGCAAGGATGCGGCCAAGGCGAAGGCGGGCGCCGCATCGGGCCGCCGCAGCAACGCCGCGGGCCGGCAGGCTGCCGAATAGGGCGCGCCGGCCGAAGCGGGCGGGCCGGCGCAACCTGATAGCGACGGGTTCCTGCGCGGCCGGGGGGCCGGGCCGAGCGGGCGATTCGGTCGGCGGAGCCGGGCCGTCCGCTCTCCGGGGACGGCGCCGTCGGTGCCGGGCGAGCCCGAAACCCGCCTTCGCACTTGCGCAACTGCCCGGCCCCTTCTGCCGGAAAATCCCGGCCGGATGCCCCGGCCAATGACTTGACGATAATGTACTATTTCGCCTGAATCCGGTTCGCGGGATCGCGTTCGTCCAAGATGGACAGCGTTAAGAGATCGTTAAGCCCTTGGTTGCTCCGCAGCAAAAATGCGGCTTTTGCGCAACGGTAGGGTCCGAACTGCCGAGATTGGAGGCAATCCCCTGTCTTTCGCGGTCGGTCTGTAGAATAGTTCCCGACGTCGAGACTTGAGGTGCGGCCGTAGGGGGCACCGGCATCACACCAGCCATCCACTCCGGGGAGAGAGGGAGGCGAGCGGCGATGCAGGCGCTACGGGGCGGACGCCTGAATCCTTGGGAAGGAACGAGAAAAATGATGAAGAACTGGCTCGCTGCGGGCGCCATTGCGCTCACGGCCGGAATGACGACGACCGTCGCCCAGGCGCAGACGACCACGGTTCCCGGTGAGCAGGTCGGTCTGGCCGTTGGCGCGCCGCTCCCCGAGGGCATCTACGCCATCAACACCTTCACCTACCGCAGCCCGGATGGCCCGAACGCGACCGCGGTCGACACCGCCGTCAACATCCCGATCCTCGTGTGGGCGACCCCCTACGTGCCCTTCGGCGGCCGCCTCGAGTTCGTCGTGGCCCCCCCGACGGTGTTCACCTTCAGCCGCGCTGCCGGCGGCCGTGACACCTCGATCAACGTCGGCACCTTCGTCGGCGCGATCTGGGCGTTCGATCTCGGCGGCAACATCGGCGTCAGCTTGCTCGGCGGTTCGTACCTCAACGAGCTCAACGCCGGTCGCGGCGGTGGTCTGAACATCCTGGCCTCCAACACCTACCGTGTCGGCGGTGCCGTCAGCTACACCGGCGACGGCTGGAACCTGACCGCCAACCTGACCTACAACTTCTACGACTCGCCCAGCCGCTTCGATGGCCGCAACGGCATCCCCGGCTTCTTCGGCCCGGTGCAGATCTCGGACGCGTTCAACCTCGACCTGACCGCGACCAAGAAGTTCGGCAAGTTCGAGATCGGCGCCATCGGCTACGGCACGGTCAACCTCGACCCGAACCTGCTCGCCTTCGTGAACGACCCGACCAGCCGCATCGGTCGCGGTGGCCGGTTCGCCCTCGGCGGCCTCATCGGCTACGACTTCGGACCGTTCTCGGTTCAGGCCTACGTCGCCCGCGACGTCGTGACCACGGCTGGCGTGCGCGAGAGCACCGATGGCTGGTTCCGCATCGTGGCCCCGCTCTACACCCCGGCGGCCGCTCCGGCCCCGGCTCCGGCCCCGCTCGTTCGCAAGTACTGAGCTGATCGATCCGATCGGGGGCGCCCATCGCGTCCCCGGTCTGTTCAAGGTCACGAAGCCGTCCCGCCGCAAGGCTGGGCGGCTTCGTCCGTTTCGGGACGATGCTTGAGCGTGAGAATCGCCCGGATACCGGAACGGCGCGGCCCCGGTGGGGGGCCCGCGCGTCCTATTCCCGGATCAGCTTGCCGGTGTAGATCACCTGCCCGGTGGGCTTGCCGGTGGGTGAGCCGCCCGGCGGCTCGACCGATACGGCGATGACGCCGTCCCCGCCGCGACCGGCCTCCGGCGGCAGGCGGATGCGGGTGGCCTCGCCTTCGACGAGGCCGATCGGCTTCGGGGCGGCGCCCGGCCCGACATACCAGAGTTCCAGGCTGCGGCCGGCCGGCGCCTGCGCCGCCACCGGCCGGACCCGGGCGGTGGCGGCTTCGGTGTCGACGCTGACGATCAGGGCCGGCAGGTCGCCCGCGCTCGTGACCACGGCGACGTAGCGGCCCTCCCCCGCGCCGCCCGCTCGCTCCCCGCCGGGCCGCGGCGCGCCGGTGAGCACGACCAGCGCGAGGCCGGCGGCGACGAGCCCCGCCCCCGCCGCGGTGAAGCGCCAGAGCCGGAGTTGCCGCCGCAGGTCGCGCAGGCGGTTGTCGTTGGCGGCGCCGGCCTGGTCCGGCCGGGGGGCGGGATCGCCCGCGGCGGTGCCGTGCTCCCTCTCTTGAGCGATCTCTCGGGCGATCTCCTGCCAGATATGGGCCGGCGGCTCGATTGCGGGCACGGCGCGCGCGAGCGGGGCGAGACGCCGCTCCCAGGCGCTCACGGCCGCCTCGGTGGCCGGATCGACCGCCCGCTCCAATTCGAACGCGGCGCGCTCCCCCGCATCGAGGGTGCCGAGCACGTACTCGGCCGCCCGCAGGTCGCGTTCCGCCGGTTCCGGTCTGCCGCTCCCGCCGCTCACGCGATATGCTCCAGGCAGGATTTCAGGGCGGCCAGCGTCCGGTGCAGCCAGGTCTTCACGGTGTTGACGGGCCGCTCGAAGCGTTCGGCGAGTTCCTCGCGGGACCAGCCCTCGCAATAAGCCAGCACGACGCAGTCGCGCTGGGTCGGATCGAGCCGGGACAGGCAGGCGACGAGCGCCTCGCGGTCGAGGAAGGCGCCTTCCTCGTCGGTCGGGGCGACGAGGCGCTCCATCCAGGCCTCCCCGCTGTCACCAGACGGCATCGGAACCTCGCTCCGGCGGCGCAGGCCGTCGATGGCCCGGTTGCGCGCGATCGTACACAGCCACGGAAGCGGGGCCCCGGCCGAGGGCGCGTAGGAGCCCGCCGATTGCCAAAGCTTCAGGTAGACATCCTGAAGCACGTCCTCGGCGAGGCTCCGGTCTCGTTGGATACGCAGGATGATCCCGAAAAGTTTCGGCGCGGTCCGGTCGTAGAGCGCCCGCAGGGCGGCCACGTCCCGGCGGGCGACGCGGTCCAGCAGCCCGGCCAGGTCTCCGTCGTGCGGCGTCACGGCCCGTTCCCGGCGGACGCGGCGCGGAGGGAGGTCGTCGGAGGACGCGGCATGGTTCCGGGGCGTCTGGATGGGAAGCGTCCGCCGGGCGCTCAGCGCGGCAGGACAGGGAGCGGCACCCTATCGGAGGCTTTGCCGACGCACCACAGGCCGTTACGGCCCCGGCAGGGTAATCGCGAAGCCGTTTCGGCGGTTTCGCGGCGGCAAGAGCGCTCGTTCGGGGCGAAAGCGGGAGGGCGCAGTGCCGGGCCCCGGCGCCGGTGCCTTTCGACGCGGCGTCGGGCGGGTGTCGGCGCGAGATGCGCCGCCTATCTGTGTCGGAAGCGCAGCCCGGCGAACCTTGCGGACGGGAGACGGATGCGGCCGCCCCGGCGGCCGCCGTTTCCGCACAAGTCGGTCCACGGGCGGCGGCGGAGTGGGGCGCAGGGAAATCGCAGAACATGTCCGCGCACGGCGAATTCAGGATTCCGGCCGCCCTGCAGCCGAAGGCCGGCGACTACGCCTACGATCTGGAGCGGGCGCTGACTTCGGTCGTGTCCCTCTCCTCGCGGGTGCCGGCAGAGGCCTTCACGGCGGAGACGCTCGGCACCGAGCGGGCGGGCAACGGCGTGGTGATCCGCGAGGACGGGCTGGTGCTCACCATCGGCTACCTCGTGCTGGAGGCCGAGAGCGTCTGGCTCACCACCCATGACGGGCGCTCGGTGCCGGCCCACGTCGTCGGCTATGACGGGGAGACCGGCTTCGGCCTCGTCCAGGCGCTCGGTCGCCTCGGCCTGCCCGCTCTGAGGCTCGGGCGCTCGGATACGCTGAAGGTCGGCGAGCGGGCGGTGATCGCGGGGGCGGGCGGACGCTCGCACAGCCTCGCGGTCGAACTCGTCGCCCGGCAGGAATTCGCCGGCTACTGGGAGTACGTCCTCGACGACGCCCTGTTTACCACCCCCGCCCACCCGCATTGGGGCGGCACCGCCCTGATCGGGCCCGACGGCGCGCTGGTCGGCATCGGCTCGCTTCAGCTCCAGCAGGGCGGCACGGGGGCGGGCCGGGCGATCAACATGGTCGTGCCGATCGAACTCCTGCCGCCGATCCTGACCGATCTCGAGACCCGCGGCCGGGCCGACCGCCCGCCCCGCCCCTGGCTCGGCCTCTACGCCACGGAGACCGAGGACGGCGTCGTGGTGATGGGGACCGCCGACAGGGGCCCGGCGGAGGCCGCCGACCTGCGCGCGGGCGACGTGCTGACCGAAGTGGCGGGTGAGCCGGTCGCCGACCTCGCCGGCTTCTTCCGGCAGGTCTGGGCCCTCGGGGAGGCGGGGGTGCGCGTCCCCCTCACGGTCAACCGGGACGGGCGCCTGACCCGGCTCGCGCTGACCTCGGTCGATCGCGAGCGGTTCCTGATCGGGCCGAAGCTGCACTGACCCGTGCTTCGTGCCCGGCAGACGGGATCACCCCTGGATCACACGATGAGGAAATCCGTGTGGTCGAGGGCGGCGTGATTATCGAGCACCGCGACCAGGACGGCCTCTTTCCGGCCGCTGCCGTCGGCGTCGTAGAACAGCTCGCCCGTCTTCTGCTTGTAGAGGATGCGGTCGTCGGCATCCGCCTTGATCGCCTTAGCCGGACCGAGGTTCTTGAACTGCTCAGGCGCCAGCGCCCCGGTGTCGAGGCCCGAGAAGACCGCGTGGTCGAGGTGGAACACGTCGTCCTGTGACGCGAAGTCCCTGACGTGATCGACGTTGCCGCGGCCGAGCCGGGCATCGAACACGAAGGTGTCGGCACCGGCTCCGCCCGTGAGCCGGTCGGCGCCGAGGCCGCCCGCGAGGCTGTCGTCACCGCCGCCGCCGTCGAGCCCGTTGTCGCCGGCATTGCCGATCAGGCGCTGGCCGAAGGCGTTTCCGGTGAGGGACAGCGGCGCGCATCCGGTACTCTTGGCGAGCTGCAGGATCTCGATCTCCTGGCCGGCGGCCAGCGTGTAGGCGCTCGTCGCGACGAGCCGGTCGGTGCCCTGCCCCCTGCCCTCGAACACTTGGTCGCCGGGCGTGTCGACGAAGTAGGTGTCGTCACCGGCCCCGCCCACGAGCTGATCGCGGCCGCCGCCGCCGCGCAGGACGTCGTCGCCCGCATCGCCGAACAGCCGGTCGGCGCCGGCCGTGCCGATGAGCGTGTCGTCGCCGGCAAAGCCCAGGACCGGATTGCCGCTCCCGTCGGCCTCGAGCCGGTCGTCGCCCCGGCCGCCGACGACGTAGGCGACGCCCTCGGGCTTGTTCAGGAAGCCGTAATCGATCCCGGTGGCCTGGCTCGCGGCGGCGACCAGATTGCCGAAAACCGCTTCCGGCGTGCCCGCGGCGGGACGGCCGGCGAGTTCCTGATAGAAGCGCGCATAGGCATCAAAGCCGAGATCCTCGTAGACTTGGGTGAGCAGGGCGGCGGCGAGGTCGGCCGCCCCCCAATTGTTGGGGTTCGGAACGCCGGTCGCCGCGCCGAGGGTGTTGGCGAGCGTCGTGCCCGCCTCCCCGAAGAAGGTCTGCGCAAGGTCTTCGAGGATGGACTGCTTGAATTCGTCGAACGGCAGGGCACCGAACGCGCTGCCGGGGATGCCGGCCTCCTGCATCGACACGAACCGGTTGGCGATCGCGAACCCCGTGACGAAGGCATCCACGGTCCCGAGTTGCGGGCCGTAGAACCAGAAGTTCCGCCCGAGTTCGTAGAAGACCGTCTGATCGAAGGTGCCGCCTTCGGCCGCGCCGGCGTAGAGCTGATCGAACGCGCCGGTCGTGAGCTCGATGCCGGTGGCTCCGAGAAAGCCGATCGCGTTCGCCGCGCCTCCGAGCGCCGTGGGCACCTCGGCGATCGTGAGCAGGCCGTTATAGGCTCTGTACGTGGCCGGAGCCTGCCCGGTGATGGCGAGGTAGACCTCGTAGGCGGCGTCGATCCTGTTCAGGATGTCCTGCATGACATCGCCGTCGAGATCGTTGGCCGATGTCAGGAGCGCGACGTGCTGACCCTGCCACGGATAGAGCGAGACGAGGTAGCCGTCATACACGAAGTAGGGCAGCGCCCCGTCGGGAGAGATCGCCATTGCCGTCCGCTCCGCTTGTCCGGCCCGGATATCGGGGATGGGGGCTCACGGTACCGCCGGCGCGGTTTGCCTGTCTCGGCCGCGATGTGGCACCCGCGAGCAATTGCGGCTTAAGTCTTCCGGAGCGGTTGCGCCGGTTCGGGAGAGGGGCCGGTTTCACTGAGCGCGTCCGGTGCGCGCTTGGCCGACGCGGCGATGGCGCGCATCCTGTCCTTCGCGCCGGCGGCGCCCCGCCTCGCCTGCGGTGCCCGCCCGCATTGATCGCGCGGCCGCGGGGTTCTATTCCGTTGCGATGACGAACCCGATCCATATCGTCGGCGGTGGCCTCGCCGGTTCCGAAGCGGCCTGGCAGGTTGCCCAGGGCGGCCGCACGGTCGTGCTGCATGAGATGCGGCCCGTTCGCGCCACCGATGCCCACCACACCGACGGGCTGGCCGAACTGGTCTGCTCCAATTCCTTCCGCTCGGACGACGCGAACGGCAACGCCGTCGGCCTGCTGCATCAGGAGATGCGCAGCCTCGACTCGCTGATCATGCGCACGGCCGACGCCCACCAAGTGCCCGCGGGCGGGGCGCTCGCCGTCGATCGCGAGGGGTTTTCGCGGGCCGTCACCGCGGCGCTGGAGGAACACCCCAACATCACCATCGTCCGCGAGGAGGTCGCCGGCCTTCCCCCCGAGGACTGGGGTTCGACCATCCTCGCCACCGGCCCCCTCACCTCCCCGGCGCTGGCCGAGGCCGTCGGCACGCTGACGGGCCGGGAATCGCTCGCCTTCTTCGACGCCATCGCCCCGATCGTCCACCGCGACTCGATCGACATGGGCAAGGCGTGGTTCCAGTCCCGCTACGACAAGGCCGGCCCCGGCGGCACGGGGGCGGACTACCTCAACTGCCCGATGGACCGGGAGCAGTACGAGGCCTTCGTCGCCGCGCTGATCGCGGGCGAGAAGACGGCGTTCAAGGAATGGGAGGCCTCGACCCCCTATTTCGACGGCTGCCTGCCGATCGAGGTGATGGCCGAGCGCGGGCCCGAGACCCTGCGCCACGGGCCGATGAAGCCGGTCGGGCTCACCAACCCGCACAACCCGACGGTGAAGGCCTACGCCATCGTCCAACTGCGCCAGGACAATGCGCTGGGCACCCTATTCAACATGGTGGGCTTCCAGACCAAGCTGCGCCACGCCGAGCAGGTCCGCGTCTTCCGCACGATTCCGGGGCTGGAGAATGCCGAGTTCGCCCGGCTCGGCGGCCTGCACCGCAACACCTATCTCGACAGCCCGCGCCTGCTCGACGCGACCCTGCGGCTGAAGGCACGGCCCCAGCTCCGCTTCGCCGGCCAGATCACCGGATGCGAGGGTTACGTCGAGAGCGCCGCGGTCGGGCTGATGGCCGGCCGCTACGCGCTCGCCGAAGCAGAGGGGCAGACGCTCGCCCCCCTGCCCCCGACGACCGCGCTCGGGGCGCTCATCGGCCACATCACCGGCGGCCATGTCGAGGCGCCCGAGGAGGCGGAGCGCAACGCGCCGCGCTCGTTCCAGCCGATGAACGTGAATTTCGGGCTGTTTCCGCCACTGGCGCAGATGCCCCGCAACGAGACCGGCAAGCGCCTGCGCGGGCCCGAGAAGGCGGCGCTCAAGAAGCGCGCGCTGACTGACCGGGCGCGGGAAGACCTCGCTGCCTGGATGACGGGTGAGCGACTTCCGCACGCGGCGGAGTAGAGAGCGGCTCCGCCGGCTTCAGGGCGCGGCCCTGAACACCCGCCAAAGGGCCGTGAGGCCCTTTGGAAACTTGGGATGTCAGAAGGGGCCGGGCTTCGACCAGACGGTGTGGTTGACCTGATCGATGTAGGACAGGACGATCCGCACGACCTTGGTCGAAACCGCGCCGCCCTGGTAATCCGGCACGGCGCCGGCGAAGCGGCGGCCCTCACCATAACCGTCGCGCACGGCCCGCACCGCCTCGACCAGATCGACCTTGCCGAGCGGCGCCACGATCAGCGTGCCGGCATCCATGCCCTCGGGCCGCTCATGCGGGTCGCGGAAGGTCACCGCCGGCAGGTCGAGCAGGGCCGCCTCGACTGGCGCGCTCGTCAGGCGAGCACGAGGCGGGCAATCGCCTGTCCGTCATTTCAGCTATGCTGACTCAGGGTCAGTAGAACGGCCGGATCCAGGCGAACCACATTCGCGGTTTGAAGCGGCTGTACCGTGCCGACCGAGCCAGGATCGTCCGGCTGCCCGAGCCAATCGACGCCTTCATGCGCGTGGCGACGATCGAGCCGCAGCGCGCCGATCATTGCCCTCCACACCGGACCGCGCCAGGCCGGCATCCTGCGCCTGCCCTGGTCGGCCTACGATGGCAGCGCAATCACGCTCAGGCAGGGCAAGAGCGCCCGCGGCGGCCGATTGGCGCGATGGTCACGATCCCTGCACGCGAGCGCTCCGGCGCATGCTGGATGGTATGGAGCGCAGGTCGCTGCTGATCCTGACGACGAAGACCGATCGCGCCTTCCAGTAAAGGAACTTCGCCCGACTCTGGGAGGAGGCGACGGAGACCGTTGTTGGGAGCATCGCCCTGCCAGGGCTCGACGAGACCGCCGCCCTGCACGTCCGCGACCTGTGCGGAACGGCCGTAACGATGCTGTCGGAGGCCGGAGGCAGCCCGCAGCCGATCGCGACCATCACAGGCCACTCGCTCAAGACGGTGACCGTGATTTTGGACCGCCACCTCGCTCGCACGAGAGCGCTAGCGGACCAAACAAACTTCGATTGGGAGAACTCACCGCGAACGGAACTTGCAAACCATCTGCAAGCCGTAACCCCGACGCCGAAGGCATCAAAGAGGAAAACTCTTGTCTAGCAGAAGAGTAGATGGCGCGCCCGAAAGGATTCGAACCTCTGACCCCCAGATTCGTAGTCTGGTGCTCTATCCAGCTGAGCTACGGGCGCCTTTTTTACTTCTTGACGCCCTTGAGGGGGCGTTCCTCTTCTTGCTTGGTCGGAGTGGCAGGATTTGAACCTGCGACCCCCACGTCCCGAACGTGGTGCGCTACCAGACTGCGCTACACTCCGATGCCGGCCCCCGAGGGCCGACGAGCGGGCTTATAGCCGGCACTTTTCGTGGTCGCAAGCGGGTCGGGGCGCTTCATGGCCCTTATTGCGCAGATAGGACGGCTTTTCGCGCTCAAGATTCGGCGAATTTCCGAGTAAGATGCTGACAAACATGGATATTTAAAAATTCCCATTTTGCCCGGCGGCATCACGCCAAGGCCGGGTCGTGGCCCGACGCGTTCCTCGCGAGCCGGTTCCCTGTCGAGCCTGGGCGCCATGGTTGGGACGGCTGGCATCTGCGCGATCGCGTGACACCCCATTGCGCGGCCCTGCCGTGACCGGTGATGGGCGCGTCGAGCTTGAGGCGGGTCGCCGGCTTGGCAGGGGCTGAACAGCGTCCGCGTCTCGCCCTGCGGCACGATTGCTGGCGCCGTCTGCGCCACTGGCACGCGGCCGGTAAGATCGACCGGAGCCGGGTGCGTCGGGTCGAAGCCCGTCGTCACGGCCAAAGAGGGGCAGCCCTGTCAGCCGCCCGAACCCAACGGACTGGGGCATGCCGGGCACGAAGCGCCACCTCGCCACCGAGGCGTGCGGCGCGCCGCTCGGCCTGAGGCTGACGGGCGCCAATCGGCATGACGGCCCGCCGATGGCGCCCTCGTGATGCCGTGCCGTCGTGCGGCAGGCGATCATCGGCCGACAGTTCGCCGGCCTCGTCCTGCCCGTGCGATGTCCCCCCGCTGCCACAAGCGCGTCCGGCTGCCCTCTGACCTCAAAGTACCCAGGTAGATGCTGGCAAATCGCCGAGCCTGGCCCAGCGCTGTGCGGCGGCAGGGCGAGGGCTGTCCGAGGGCTCGGCGTCGGTCGCAACGCCTCCACGGGCCGCCTCCGGCGCGTGCAGCCGGACTGGAGCCTGCCGGCGACGCCGGATCTCCTTCGTCACGACAAGGCGGCTCGCAGCCATGCCTGCCAGCATTTCCGGCGATCCATGCGGCGGAACCGGACGGCTTGGTCCGTCGAGCGGTCGGCGCTTACCTCTGATCGCATTCTGAAACGCGAAAGGGCGGCACGCCTGTGCCGCCCTAGAGCAAACCTGCCTCGATCAATCAGGCGTAGACGCTGCTCGGTGCCTGCGGGAACTTCTCGGCGAGCGCCCGACGCAGCTTCTCCAGGGCGCGGTTCTCGATCTGCCGGACGCGCTCCTTCGAGATGCCGAGGCGGTGGCCCAGCGCTTCCAGCGTCGCCTGATCCTCGGCGAGGCGCCGTTCCCGCAGGATCCGGAGCTCGCGTTCGGAGAGCACCGTCAGGGCCTGCCGCAGCCAGATGAGACGCCGTTCGCCATCGACCAGGGCCGAGACCGTTTCATCGGGCAGAGCAGCGTTGTCGACCAGGAAGTCCATGCGCTCGGAGGACGCCTCGCTCTCCTCGCCGACCGGGGCGTTCAGCGACATGTCGGGGCCCGAGAGGCGCGCATCCATCAGCGCCACGTCCTCGCGTGAGACGCCGATTGCGGTGGCGATCCGTCCGTGGATCTCAGAGCCGACCTGCTCCTCGGTCGATTGCATCAGCCGGGCGCGCAGGCGGCGCAGGTTGAAGAACAGGGCCTTCTGCGCGGAACTCGTTCCGCCGCGCACGATCGACCAGTTGCGCAGGATGTAGTCCTGGATCGAGGCGCGGATCCACCACGTGGCGTAAGTGGAGAAGCGGACTTCGCGTTCCGGCTCGAACCGGGCGGCGGCCTCCATCAGGCCGACATGGCCCTCTTGCACGAGATCGGCCATCGGCAAGCCGTAATGGCGGAACCGGCCGGCAAGCGCGATCACAAGGCGCATATGCGCGGAGATCAGACGGTGCAGGGCGCGCTCGTCGCGCGCCTCCTTCCAGGCCACCGCCAAACCACGCTCTTCATCCCTCGCAAGGAACGGCGCCTCCATCGCTGTTCGAATGAACTGACGCCGCATCCCCGCGATCTCTGCCATCCCCGCCTCTCTCGTTCGAGCATTCTTGGTTCGAGCGTTTCGGATCCGCTCGCTCCGTCCCGTCGGTCGGCGACATGCCGGACAGGACCATGGGGCAAGCCCTCCGTGGCAGAGGCACAACACATCCGTGCGACGCTTGTTCCCTACGGGCGCGTGGCGTCGGAGGCGAAAGGGTCAAGAGCTGTACGGGCGGCGCATGAAAAAAGGGCCCGGCGTGGCGCCGAGCCCTCTGGTTCACACATGCGAATCGTGCAGCGATCTGATTCGCTGACGGAAGCCGTCTCAGGCGGCCTCTTCCTGCACGTCGTCCTCGCCTTCGGCATCGGCTTCCGCATCGGCCTTGGCGCGGCGCGGCGATTTCGCGAGGCTCTGCTCGATCAGTTTGAGCGCTTCGGTCTCGGTGATCTTGTTCACCGAGGAGATCTCGCGCACGACGCGGTCCAGGGCGGCCTCGTAGAGCTGACGCTCGCTGTAGGACTGCTCGGGCTGGGCCTCGGAGCGGAAGAGGTCGCGCACCACTTCGGTGACCGAGATCAGGTCGCCGGAATTGATCTTGGCCTCGTATTCCTGGGCGCGGCGCGACCACATCGTGCGCTTGATGCGGGCGCGGCCGGTCAGCACGTCGAGGGCCTTCTTGACGAGTTCCGGCTCGGCGAGCTTGCGCATGCCGACGCTGTTGGCCTTCGCGGTGGGAACGCGCAGGACCATCTTGTCCTTTTCGAACGAGACGACGAACAGTTCGAGCTTGTAGCCCGCGATCTCCTGCTCTTCGATCGCGGTGATCCGCCCGACGCCGTGCGCCGGATACACGACCGCCTCGCCGGTCTTGAAGCCTTGGCGGCCTGCTACCGTCGTCTTCTTGGCTGTGGTCATGCGGAATGAGCCTCCACTGTCATCCACGCGGGGCGCGTCCACGCCCGCACGCTCGTCACCTCCGGGGCGGGACACCCGGCGCATGCCTCTGTCCGGCGGCGCGCCATTGAGGCGCTGGCCGGTTCCCGGGCTCTCGCGTTGCTCACACCACACGAAGGCACCCACCGGGAGCGAGATGCTTCCGGCGGTCGATTGCAGCCAGCCTCTTTTCCAGGAAGATGGAACTCGCTTTGAGGGCGATCAGGAGGGGCGCATCGGGCGTGAGCGACGGCGAGCCCTTATGTAACACGAACAGGCCGGCGAATCAAAGGATTGCCGGCGCGCGAGCGCGTCTCCGCAGGGGAGGATCGAAGGTTTTTCGTCAGCCGAAAAGAGCGTCGCCGGAGCTTCCGGTGGATCTTTCGAGGGAGGCCGTGGTGCGTTTGGGTCATCGCCCCGGATGAACCGCCTGCGACGAGACGCCGCCGCGGTTCCAGGGCCTGTCCCGCCGTGCTGCCCGTGGGCGCACGGCGGAGGATCTCAGTCGCCGGAGCCGGGATTGGGCGAGAAATGGGCCTCCAGCTTGCCGCTCACGCCATCCCACTGCTTGGCGTCGGAGGGGGCGTCCTTCTTCTGGGTGATGTTGGGCCAGGTCTTGGCGTAGTCGGCGTTGAGCTTCAGCCAGCTCTCCAGATCGCCCTCGGTGTCGGGCTTGATCGCCTCGGCGGGGCATTCCGGTTCGCAGACGCCGCAATCGATGCATTCGTCGGGGTGGATGACGAGCATGTTTTCGCCCTCGTAGAAGCAATCCACGGGGCACACCTCGACGCAGTCCATGTACTTGCACTTGATGCAGTTGTCGGTGACGACGTAGGTCATGGGCCGTTCGGTCCTTAAATCCGCTTGCCTGGGTGGGGGCTTGCCTGGGCAGGGGCGGGCGCGCTCCTCACCGGCCCGTCGCCCGCTTGCGGATGCGATCCCCTCGTGCGGCGGTTTCAAGCGTCCCGGGCGCCGCCGCCGCCCGATTTGGAAGCGCTCTAGCCCTTGGCCGATGGGCTGACAAGCGCGCCTTGTCGCCCGCCCTCCCCTGCGCGGTGCGAAGGGTTTTTCGGCAACGCCTCCGCCTGCGTCTTTGATCCGGTGCAATCCCGCTTGGCGGCTGAAATGTGAAGTCGAAGCTGAATGTTTAGATCTGCGTAGTCTTAGTCGTTGGTTAATTTTACTGTCTTTGACAATCGAGCTTGTCCAGCGGGCAACCTTGGCCGCACTCTGTACGTCGAATGTTATGCCACGCTGAGGCCCGTGCGGGCCTCGCGGCGGCGTCGAAATCGTATCGAAGTCGCGTTCCGAGGTTGTTATGGCCACCCCCCTGCCCCGCTCGAGCCTGTTCCCCTCCCTTGCCGTCGCTGCCGTCTCGGTGATCGCCCTGGCCGCGCCCGCGCAAGCCGGGGGCGGCTGTGTCAGTGCCGAGTGCTACCGCCGCGTCGTGACGCCGCCGGTCTACGACACCGTCGCGGAGCGCGTGCTGGTCCAGCCGCCGCGCACCGTCTACCGCACCACGCCGCCGATCTACGACACGGTGTCCGAGCGGGTGCTGGTCGCCCCCGGCGCGCGCCGGTGGGAGACCAGCACCGATGCCTACGGCCAGCTCGTCGGCTGCTGGGTGACCACCCCGCCGCGCTACGCGGTGCAGACCCGCCGCGTGCTGGTGCGACCGCCGGAGGTGATCCCGCACACCGTGCCGCCGGTCTACACCACCACGCAACGCCGGGTGCTGGTGCAGCCCGCCCGCGCCGCCTGGGTGCCGGCGGGCGGGCCCGAGTTCGGTCCTGCTCCCGGCTATGGCCCTGTCGGTGTCGGGTCGATTCCGGACGCTCTCGGCATCGCCGGCGCCTCCTCCGCGGACGTGGCGGTCGGCCTCGGCTTCTCGCGGGGCAGCATCTACGACGGCTATTGAGGCCCGCGGCTATGTCGGTCTCAAGCGTCGGTCTCGACCGGCGGCCTTGATTCAGGGCCGGGCCGCCGTAGCTCCCCTCCCGACATGAGACGGGAGGAGCGGACCATGGCGGCGTTCAGGGCCTGGGTGATCGAGAAGGGCGAAGCCGGCCAGAGCCTCGCCCTGCGCGACTTCGACGAGGCCGACCTGATGGACGGCGACGTCACCGTGCGGGTCTCGCATTCGGGCCTGAACTACAAGGACGGTCTCGCCATGACCGGCCGGATGCCGGTGGTCCGCCGCTTCCCGATGATCCCCGGCATCGATTTTGCCGGCACCGTCGAGGGCTCGGCGCATCCCGACTACAAGGCCGGCGACGCCGTGGTGCTCACCGGCTGGGGCGTCGGCGAGACCCATCTCGGGGGCTCTCCGAGCGCGCCCGGGTGCGCGGCGACTGGCTGGTGCCGCTGCCCGAGGGGCTGAGCCCGGCCGAGGCCATGGCGATCGGCACCGCGGGTTACACGGCGATGCTCTCGGTTCTTGCGCTGGAGCGGCATGGGCTCACACCTGAGGCCGGGCCGGCGCTGGTGACGGGGGCCTCCGGCGGCGTCGGATCGGTGGCTGTGGCGCTCTTGAAGCGCGCCGGCTGGCACGTCATCGCCGCGACCGGCCGGGGCGGCGAGGCCGATTACCTGAAAGGTCTCGGTGCGGCCGAGATCCTGGAGCGCGAGGCGCTTGCGGGCGAGCCGCGCCCTCTGGCCAAGGAGCGCTGGGCCGCGGGTATCGATGCGGTCGGCGGCCGGGTGCTCGCCAACGTCCTGTCCATGACGAAGGGCGGCGGTGCCATCGCCGCCTGCGGCAATGCCGGGGGCATGGACCTGCCGAGTTCGGTCGCACCCTTCATCCTGCGCGGGGTCTCCCTGCTCGGCATCAACAGCGTGACGACGCCGCAAGGGCCCCGCCGCGAGGCCTGGGCCCGGCTCGCACGCGACCTCGACCGTGATCGGCTCAAGGCTATGACGCGTACGGTCTCCCTGGAAGAGGTGGGCGGCCTCGCCGAAACCCTGCTCGACGGTCAGGTGCGGGGCCGGACCGTCGTCGCCATCGGTGGAACCGCGGCTTAGGCAGGGGCATTTCGTATTTTATGAGCAGAGCATTCGTCCGTGAGCCGGAAGGTGGCGAGGCCTTCGAGGATCTTCCCGATCGGCCCATCTCCTCCCACACCAACTTCGTGACGCCCGAGGGCCTTGCGCAGATCGAAACCGAGGTAGCGCGCTTGGAGGCGGAGCTGTCCGGCCTCTCGCCGCAGCAGGACAAGGCCGACCACACCCGTGTCTCGCGCGATCTGCGCTATTGGACCGCGCGAAAGAACTCGGCCGAACCGGTCGAAGCGTTCGAGGGCGATACCGTGCGTTTCGGCGCGACGGTGACCGTGCTGCGCGAGGACGACACACGGCAGACCTTCCGCATCGTCGGCGAGGACGAGGCTGACCCGGCAGCCGGGTCGATCTCCTACGTCGCGCCGCTGGCCCAATCGCTCACCGGCAAGGGCGTCGGCGACACCGTGACGGTCAACGACCACGAGTTCGAGATCGCCGAGATCCGCTGAGCGAAGTCAGGGGTTGCGAAAGGGCAAGCCCTTTCGCGGGTCCAGGGCAGAGCCCTGGAGGAAGACCGGGGCGCTGCCCGAGACCCCGCCAAAGGGATGATCCCTTTGGAATCCCGCTATTCGTTCAGGTGAACAGGCTCGACACGCTCGATTCCGTCGCCGTGCGCCCGATCGCTTCGCCGAGCAGCGGTGCGATCGAGATCACGCGGATGTTGCGGGCGAGCTTGACCGCCTGCGTCGGCAGGATCGAGTCGGTGATGACGAGTTCCTTCATCCGTGAGGCGGCGATGCGCGAGACCGCGCCGCCCGACAGCACCCCGTGGGTGATGTAGGCGGAGACCTCCTTGGCGCCCGCGTTGAGCAGGGCTTCCGCTGCGTTCACCAGCGTGCCGCCGGAATCGACGATGTCGTCCACGAGGATGCAGGACTGGCCCTCGACGTCGCCGATGATGTTCATCACCTCCGACTCACCCGCCCGCTCGCGGCGCTTGTCGACGATGGCCAGCGACGCGTCGATGCGCTTGGCGAGCGCGCGGGCGCGCACCACGCCGCCGACGTCGGGCGAGACCACCATGCGCTCGCCGGGCGCCAGGCGCTCCTTGATGTCGCGCACCATCACGGGCGCGGCAAACAGGTTGTCGGTGGGGATGTCGAAGAAGCCCTGGATCTGTCCGGCGTGGAGATCGAGCGTCAGCACCCGGTCGGCGCCGGCCTCGGTGATGAGGTTGCAGACGAGCTTGGCCGAGATCGGCGTGCGGCCCGAGGTGCGCCGGTCCTGTCGGGCGTAGCCGAAATAGGGGATCACCGCCGTGATGCGCCGCGCCGACGACCGACGCGCCGCGTCGATCATGATCAGCAGTTCCATCAGGTGGTCGTTGGCGGGGAACGAGGTCGATTGGACGATGAACACGTCCTCGCCGCGCACGTTCTCCTGCAGCTCGACGAAGATCTCCATGTCGGCGAAGCGCCGGACCATGCAGTTCGCGAGCGGCAATTCGAGGTAGCCGGCGATTGCTTCCGCGAGCGGGCGGCTCGCGTTGCCGGCGATGATCTTGATGGACGACGTCATGCCGGGCGTCTCTCGGCTCACTCTGCAAGTCATTCGCGGGACGCGCGCGAAACGATTACGTCCGAGACCGCACAAGCATCCGGCCGCGCGGCTCATACCAGCGGGGCCGAGCCCTCACAATGGTTTCGTGAGAAGGACTTCACTGCGCGAGGCCCCGCCCTGCCCGCTTACGGCTCGAGCAGGCGGTGCAGGTGGACGATGAAGTAGCGGGTCTGCGCGTTGTCGACGGTGGCCTGCGCCTTCGAGCGCCACGCGGTCTGGGCCGAGGCGTAGTCGGGAAAGACGCCGACGATGTCGAGATCCTTCACGTCGCGGAAGCGTACCCCCGAGACATCCTCCAGCTCGCCGCCGAAGACGAGGTGGAGCTTCTGGTCCGAGTCGATCGTCGTGGTCACGCGTCTCTCCTGCGGGATGCCGGGGCCCGCCGCCGGTGAGGCAGGAGCCGTGCCGCTCGGTCGCAGAGGCGGCCGTGCCGGTCAAGGTGCTTGCCGCGCAAGGAGGGGCTGATGCGGGGGCGGGACGGCGCCCGGCCGCGTGCGATCAGAACAGCGATCCTTGCCGCGCGGCCGGTTCGGCCGCCGCCTTCTCAGGCTTCGGTGCGGGCTCGGGCGCGGCCCGGCGGGGCGCGCGCTTCGGGCGCGGCGCCGAGCGCGGGGCTTCGACAAGGGGGGGCGCAACGGGGTCGTCCGGAGCCTCCTCCGGGCGCGCAAAGAGAGCGCCGTCGGCAAATTGCAGTTGGAACCGCGCAGCGCGGGCGGCGGCGTCGGCCGAGCGCACCGGCAGGCCGTCGGCGTCGCGCACGAGCGCGTAGCCGCGGGCGAGCACGGCCTTGTAGCTGAGCGCTCCGAGCAGGCTGGTGAGCGCGTCGAGCCGGTCGCGGCGGCGCTCGACGATGCGGCTCATGGCGGTGCGCGGGCGGTGGTCGATGGCGGCGAGCCGAGCCCGCGCCTCGGCCAGTGCGATCGCCGGGGAGCGCCGGGTGAGGCGGTCGGCGACGCGGTTCAGGCGCTCGCGGGAATCGCGGGCGTTGGCGGCGAGCGCCGGCCGCAGCCGCGCGTCGGCGAGGTCGAGGCGCTGGCGCTTGACGGCGAGGAAGGCGTCGGCGCCGGGGATCGCCCGCACGAGCGCCCGGAAATCCGCCCGCTCGCGCTCGATCCGCCGCAGCATCGTGCCCGCCTGCCGGGCGCCGAGCTCGTGGACCTGGGCGGCGAGTTCGGCCCGCACCGGCACCGCCATCTCGGCCGCGCCCGTGGGTGTCGGGGCGCGGCGGTCCGAGGCGAAGTCGATCAGCGTCGTATCGGTCTCGTGGCCGACCGCCGAGATCAGCGGGATCTCGGACTCGGCGGCGGCGCGCACCACCGCCTCCTCGTTGAAGGCCCAGAGATCCTCGATCGAGCCGCCGCCGCGGGCGACGATCAGCACGTCCGGCCGCGGGATCGGGCCATCGGGCGACAGCGCGTTGAAGCCCCGGATCGCCGCGGCGATCTCCTCGGCCGCCCCTCCCCCTGCACCCGCACCGGCCAGACCAGCACGGGGCGGGGAAAGCGGTCCTCCAGCCGGTGGAGGATGTCGCGGATCACCGCGCCGGTCGGCGAGGTGACGACGCCGATCACCCGCGGCAGGAACGGGATCGGCCGCTTCCGGTCAGTCTCGAACAGCCCCTCGGCCGCGAGCTGGCGCTTGCGCTCCTCCAGCAGCGCCATCCAGGCGCCGATGCCGGCGGGCTCCATCGAGTCGATGACGATCTGGTAGGAGGATTTTCCGGCAAAGGTCGTGATCTTGCCGGTGGCGATGACCTCAAGCCCTTCCTTGGGCTTCTGGCGCAGGCGCCCGAGCACGCCCTTCCACACCACCGCGTCGATCTTCGCCGAGCCGTCTTTCAGCGAGAAGTAGGCGTGGCCCGAGCCGTGCGGCCCGCGATAGCCGGTGATCTCGCCGCGCAGACGCACATGCCCGAAAGCGTCCTCCAGGGTGCGCTTCAGGGCGGCGGCGAGATCGCCGACCGACCATTCGGGGGTGTTGGCCTGGAGCAGCGCCGAGGGCGCCGGCTCCCCCGGCGGCGGCACGGCGGCGGCAGAGGTCGCAGGACGTGGCGGGGGCACGAGCGGCATGGGGCCGGACGCTAGGGAACGGGCCGGGTGAGGTAAAGGCCGACCGCGCGATCAGCTGGGGAACGGCCTGCGGGTGTGGCGCCAGAGCCGCGTGGTTACCCTTGCTGACGGCTTGTTCCGCGAGGGCACGCGCGCCGCACGGAACGCTGGCTGCGCCGGGTTCTCAAGGGAAGGCGTCGAGCGAACAGGACAGCGGGTGCGATGAGTGCGCCCGGCGTCAGATCAGGCGCGTGAGGATCAGCGCCGCCGTCACGGCCGGGGCGGCGGCGGCCGCCATGGCCCAGGGCCAGACCGGTGCGAGCCGCGAACGGCGGTTATCGTTGGCGGCTCGTGGCGCCGAGCGGCGCTGCACCACGTAGTGCGACAGCCGAACGACGGGTTGCTCGCGGGGCGTGCGGGCGGGGGGGGCGATCGAGTGGCGACAGATCGGCATGGCAGACATCAACAGGCGAGCCCGGCCAACCGTTCCGTCCGGCGCGCGGGATAAAGCGAGCCCGAGGGAGGGCCGCGCCGACGCGCTCACCACAGCGAGAATTCCGTGGCGAAATCCGTGGTCCGCAGCGGGCATTTCGGCGCGGGGCAGGGCTCGGCCGGGACGGTCGCGAGCACTCCGTCCGCGCCCGCCTCGAAGCGCAGGCGCACCGGCGGGTCGTCCTCCTTGGCGTAAGCGAGCCGCACCTCGAAGCGCACCGCGTCGAAGGTCTTGCGGTCGGCATAGACGATCACGTCGCGGGAGACGGATTCGCCCGGGTTGAGGTCGGAGAGCTCGCTCGGGAGCGGCGTCGCGCCGGAGAACAGCAACCCCTGGCGCAGGATCGGCGTCCCGCCGCTCTCGCGCATGTAGTCGCGGGCGGCATCGACGCTCGCCGTGCCGGAAAGCGAGGCCCGGAAGGCGGCCTCCCGCGCCGCCGTGTCGTCGCCCGGTTCGGAAAAGCGGGTGCGGATGCCAACCACGGTGTAGGTGAGCCCGAGCACGCGCACCCCCGCCTGGCCGACATTGGTGCGGGTCACGGTGGAGCGGATCGCCACCCGGTCGCCGCGCTCGCCGACCCGGGCGAGGTCGGTCTTCACCGAGACCGAGGGCGGGGCGAGCCCCGGCTTGATCCGCGCCTCGTAGACGAAGGTGTAGACGCCCCAGGCCCCTGCCCCGAGGATCGCCAGCGTCTGCACCAGGGTGCTGGCGCCCTCCAGGCCGAGCCCGCGGCGCTTTCGGCTCGGCCCCTCGTGACGATCCGGCTGACGATCTGTCGGCGCCATGCGGCGGCTTCTCCCGTGCGTTGCCAGGGCAAACGCGAAACGCCCTTTCCCCGGCCCAAAATTTTTTGGATAGGGTTCTTCTCATGACCGAGCCCTTCTCCATCCTGCTCATCGGCTCCGGCGGGCGCGAGCACGCGCTGGCCTGGGCCATCGCGAAATCGCCGCTCTGCGCGCGGCTGTGCATCGCCCCCGGCAATCCGGGGACGGCGCAGCACGGCGAGAACCGGCCGGACCTCGCGGTGTCCGATCACGCCGCCGTCGTCGCGTTCTGCCGGGCGGAAGGGGTCGGGCTGGTGGTGGTGGGGCCGGAGGCGCCGCTGGTGGCGGGCCTCGTCGACGACCTCCAGGCCGCCGGCATCCCCGCCTTCGGGCCGACGAAGGCCGCAGCGCAGCTCGAAGGCTCGAAGGGCTTCACCAAGGATCTGTGCGCCGAGCACGACATCCCGACCGCCGCCTTCGCCCGCTTCACCGACCTCGAGCCGGCTTTGGCCTATCTCCGCGAGCGCGGTGCGCCGATCGTGGTCAAGGCCGACGGGCTCGCCGCCGGCAAGGGCGTGACCGTGGCCGAGACGCTGCCTGAGGCCGAGGCCGCCGTGCGGGCGATCCTCGACGGAACGGAAGGCGGGGCGCTCGTCATCGAGGAATGCCTGTTCGGCGAGGAGGCGAGCTTCTTCGCGCTCTGCGATGGCACCCGTGCGGTTCCGATCGGCACGGCGCAGGACCACAAGCGTGTCCATGACGGCGACCTCGGCCCGAATACCGGGGGCATGGGCGCCTATTCCCCCGCCTCCATCGTCACGCCGGAGATCACCGAGACGGTGATGACGCGGATCATCGCGCCGACGCTGGCCGGCATGGCCGCCCGCGGCACGCCGTTTTCCGGCATCCTCTATGCCGGGCTGATGCTGACGGCAGAGGGCCCCAAGCTCATCGAGTACAACACCCGCTTCGGCGATCCGGAGGCGCAGGTGCTGATGCCGCGCCTGACCGGCGATCTCGTGCCGGCGCTGCTGGCGGCGGCTCAAGGCGATCTCTCCGGCGTCGCGATCGGTTTTGATGCCTCCCGCGCCGCGCTCACGGTGGTGATGGCGGCGCAGGGCTATCCCGGCGCGGTGACCCGCGGCACGGAGATCCGCGGCGTCGAGGCGGCCGAAGACGAGGCGGGCGACGCGACGGTTCTGGTGTTCCAGGCCGGCACCCGCCGTGACGGCGACCGGCTGCTCGCCGATGGCGGCCGGGTGCTCGCGGTCACGGCGCTCGGTGCCAGCGTGGGGCAGGCGAAAGACCGCGCCTACGCGGCGGTGAAGCGCATCGACTGGCCGGACGGGTTCTTCCGCAGCGATATCGGCGGCCGGGAGGTCGCTCGCGAAGCGGCTTCCAAGGGCGACTGATGAAGGGCGACTGATGCCCGATTTCCTCGACCTCGCCTTCGCCGCCGCCCGCGAGGCCGCGGCTCTGGGCGAGGTGCCGGTCGGCGCGGCCGTGGTGCGGGACGGGACCGTGCTTGCGGTCGCGGGCAATCGGCCGCGCACGCTGTGCGACCCCACCGCCCATGCGGAGATCCTGGCGATCCGCGCCGCCTGCGCCGCGCTCCGCGACGAACGCCTCACCGGCTGTGACCTCTACGTGACTCTGGAGCCCTGCCCAATGTGCGCGGGTGCGATCGCGTTCGCCCGTATCCGCCGGCTCTACTACGCCGCCTCCGACCCTAAGGGCGGCGGCGTCGAGCACGGCCCCCGCGTGTTCAACCAGCCGACCTGCCACCACGCGCCGGAGGTCTATTCGGGCTTTCGCGAGAGCGAGGCGGCGGGCCTGCTCAGGGAGTTTTTCGCCGAGCGGCGGGGGTGAACCGGGAGAGGCGTCGGGGCGGAGCGTCGAACCGCGGCTGCGGGCGGCGCGTTCGACCCTTTGTCCTCGCAATGCAGCGGAGCCTCCTCCCATGGTCCCGACCTACCAGCGCGCCCTGATCGTCGGTGCCGGCCCCGGCCTGAGCGCCTCGCTGGCGCGCCTGTTCACGGCCGAGGGGCTGAAGGTCGGGCTCGCCGCGCGCAACACCGAAAAACTCAACGACCTCGCCGCGGAGACGGGGGCCGTCATCCATGCCTGCGATGCCACCGACCCGAGTGCGGTCGAGGCCCTGTTCCCCCGGCTCGAACCGGCGCTCGGCGGTGCGCCGGACGTGGTGGTCTACAATGCCAGCGGACGGCTGCGCGGGGCCACTGTCGATCTCGATCCGGAGGCGGTGGCCCGCGCCCTCTCGGTCTCGGCCTATGGCGGCTTCCTCGTGGCGCAGGCCGCCGCCCGGCGGATGCTGCCCCACCGCCACGGCGCGATCCTGTTCACCGGTGCCTCGGCGAGCGTGAAGGGATTTGCGGGCTCGGCCCCCTTCGCCATGGGCAAGTTCGCCCTGCGCGGCCTCGCGCAGAGCCTTGCCCGGGAGCTTCAGCCCCAGGGCATCCATGTCGCCCATGTCGTGATCGACGGCGCCATCCGCTCCGCCGCCCGGCCCGATCCGCAGGACCATCCCGACGCGACCCTCGATCCGGACGCCATCGCGAAGAGCTATCTCGCCCTCCTGCGCCAGGATCGCAGCGCCTGGACCGACGAGATCACCCTGCGGCCGTGGGTCGAGCGCTTTTGAGGAATCACGCTGCCAGGAAAGCCTGCAACGCTCGCAGCGTCGGCTCCGGCGCCTCCTCGGCCATGAAGTGGCCGGAGGCGATGCGGGCGCCCTGCGCCCGTGGCGCAAAGGTCCGTTGCCAAGCCGCCAGCGCGGTCTCGGGCTTGTCCCGGTCGAAATAGGCCTCGCTCGCGAGCACGAGCACTGGCATCGGCAGGGTTCGGCCCGCGGCGAGGTCGGCGCGGTCGGCGGCGCGGTCCGGCCCGTCGGCGCCGCCGGCCCGGTAATCCTCGCACATCGCGTGGATGCGCTCGGGTACGCCCCAGGCCTGCCGGTAGAGGGTGAGCGCGCGGGCGTCGAAGGCAGTCAAATCATGTGCGGCGGTCCAGTCGCGCAACAGCCCCTCGAAATAGCCGTCCGGATCGCGGCGGATCACCGTTTCCGGTTCCGGGGCGGGGCGCGACAGGAACGGCCAGTGCGGGTTCGCCTCAGGGTTCGCCTCGATGCGGGCCCACTGCACGTCGGTCGGCACGATGTCGAGCAGCGCGAGGCGCTCGATCCGGCCCGGCTCGTCGAGGGCGAGCCGGTAGCCGATCCGGGCGCCGCGATCATGGCCGGCCAGCGCGAAGCGGATATGGCCGAGCCGCTCCATCACCGCGACGATCTCCGCCCCGAGCCGCCGCTTGGCGTAGGCGTTCTCCCCTCTCCCCGAATCCGGCGCGGCCGACCAGCCGTAGCCCTTCAGGTCGAGGGCGATGACGCGGTGCGTCTGGGCGAGCGCCGGCGCCAGCCGGTGCCACATCGCGTGGCTCTGCGGAAAGCCGTGCAGCAACAGGAGCGGCGGCGCCGATTCGGGGCCGCCGGCCCGGCCGAACCAGCGGCCCGCCGGCCCCTCGATCCAGAGCGGCGCGAAGCCGGGAAACAGGTCGTCGCCCTCTGCCATCCGCCGTCCTTCCCACGTCACCGCTTCCGTATCGCGGATAACGGCTCGGTGGGGCGAAGGCTCCGGCGTACCCGACCCGACGGTGGCCTGGGGCCCTGAGATTGCGGTGATGCAACCTTACGGAATTTTCTAAGGTGCGTGCAATTCAGGCGACAGTCATGGGGCCCCTCTGCACTTGGGGGCCACTTGGAGCTCACTTGAGCCTCACTTGGTCCACCACGGAACGGGTAAAATTTGGGCAGAATGTCCAAGTCGCGGGCATGAGGAAATATTCACTTTTAGGCGTAAAAGTTCGGCTCGTCCGCGGTGATCTCATGCCCCTGAACGACCTCGAAGAACTCGCGCGAATCGCCTTCGACTGGCTCTGGGCCACCGATGCCGAGGATCGATTCAGCTACGTCTCCCCAGGCGCCGAGCGTGTGCTGGGCCGCTCTCCGGCGGACCTGATCGGGCTCACGCGGTCGGCCTTGGTCTGCGAGGGGGAGGGTGACAGCCTT
This sequence comes from Methylorubrum sp. GM97, assembly GCF_024347855.1. NCBI lineage: Bacteria > Pseudomonadati > Pseudomonadota > Alphaproteobacteria > Hyphomicrobiales > Methylobacteriaceae > Methylorubrum > Methylorubrum sp. GM97. The sequence goes on along the minus strand of NZ_AP025942.1, from coordinate 4,160,726 downwards.
GCCGTCTACCGCGAGACGATCACCGCCCGCCGCCCGTACCGCGACCTGACCTACGTCTACCGCCATCCCGACGGCACGCCGCGCTGGTTCGAGATCAGCGGCCGCCCGCATTTCTCGCCCGAGGGCGATTTCCTGGGCTATCACGGCGTCGGCAGCGACGTCACCGAGCAGCACCGGACCCGGTGCGCCCTGGTCGAGGCGCACGCCGAACTCAGCGAGCAGAACCGGCGCTTCGACGCGGCCCTGGAGAACATGACGCACGGCCTGTGCATGTTCGATGCGGAGCAGCGGCTCCTGGTGTGGAACCGGCGCTACCTGGGGATCTTCGGCCTGCCCGACGACGCAGTCCATGTCGGCATGGGCCAGCGCGCCATCATCGAGATGCTGGTGGCGCGCGGGTGCTACAAGCGCGGCGCCACGGTCGATGCGATCAGCGAGGGCACCCGCACCTCGCTCAGCGGAGACGGGTCGAAATCGGTTTTGCGCGAACTCGCCGACGGGCGGGTCATCGCCGTGACCCACCGGCCCATGGCCGATGGCGGCGGCTGGGTGGCGACCTTCGAGGACATCACCGAGCGGCGGCGCAACGAGGCGCGCATCATCCACATGGCCCGCCACGACGGGCTCACCGACCTGCCGAACCGCACCCACCTGCGCGAGGTCGGCGCCGAATGGCTCGCGGCGTTGCGCACCGCCGCGGAGGCGCCGCTCGCGGTGCTCTGCCTCGACCTCGACCGCTTCAAGCCGGTCAACGACAGCTTCGGCCACGCGGTGGGCGATGCCCTGCTGCGGGCGGTGGCCGATCGGCTGCGCGGGCACGTGCGCAGCCACGACGTCGTGGCCCGGCTCGGCGGCGACGAATTCGCAGTGCTCTCCCGCGTCGAGGATGCGGCCGCGGCCGCGGCCCTGGCCGAGCGCCTGATCGAGACCGTGGCCGCGCCCTACACCCTCGACGGGATCACCGTCGAGATCGGGATGAGCGCCGGCATCGCCCTGGCCGAGGGCGACGTCCCGCACGACATCGAGCGCCTCCTCAAGGAGGCCGACCTCGCCCTCTACGAGGCGAAGACCGAGGGACGCGGCACCGTCCGCCTGTTCGAGCCGCAGATGGACGAGACCCTGCGCGAGCGGCTCGGCCTCGAACGCGAGCTGCGCGAGGCGCTCACGCTGGACCGCTTCGAACTGCATTATCAGCCGCTCGTGGACCTGTCCGACAACCGCATCACCGGCATGGAGGCGCTGATCCGCTGGCACCATCCCGAGCGCGGGCTCGTGAGCCCGGCGGTGTTCATCCCGCTCGCCGAGGAGACCGGTCTGATCGTGCCGATCGGCGAATGGGTGCTGCGCCAGGCCTGCCGGGACGCGGTGGACTGGCCGGGCGAGATCAGCGTGGCCGTCAACGTCTCGCCGCTGCAGTTGCGCCACCGCGGCTTCATCCAGAGCGTGCTCGGCGCGCTCGCGGCCAGCGGCCTCAAGGCGAGCCGGCTCGAACTGGAGATCACCGAGAACGTGCTACTCGACGACACCGAGGCGAACCTCGAAACGCTCCACACCCTGCGCAAGCTCGGCGTGCGCATCTCCATGGACGATTTCGGCACCGGCTATTCCTCAATCAGCTACCTGCGCCGCTTCCCCTTCGACAAGATCAAGATCGACCGTTCCTTCGTGCGCGACTGCGCCGCCCAGTCGGAGGCCGGCGCGATCATCCGCGCCATCGTGAGCCTGGGGGCGAGCCTCGGCATCACCACCCTGGTCGAAGGCGTCGAGACCGAGCCGCAGCTCGCCACGATCCGGGCCGAGGGTGCGCAGGAGGTGCAGGGTTACCTGTTCAGCCCGCCCCGCCCGGTCCACGAGATCGCCGTCCTGCTCGAAGCCGGGACCACGGCCGAGGGCCGGCCCGGGCGGACGCTGGCAGCCTGACGGATCTCTTCGCAAGCTTTCGAGCGCCCGGGGGACAGGCTCCGGGCACCTCTACGCGTCGCAGCCCCGCCAGGCGCGAAATCCAATCCGCTCGACCGTGTGAGGGGCTGCTGAGGGTGGGAAGCGGGTTCTTGAGTTGTATGAGCCGCTTACACGGCTCAGAGGGAGGCTGCGATCAGACGAGCGCGGCTACCCGACTCGGGTCTCGGGGGAAACGGATTGCAGCGCCGTGCCTCGTGTTGACGCGCCGCGCTCGTACCAGCCCTTCGAGCGGTTCACGATCCACACGACCGACAGCATAACCGGCACCTCGATGAGGACGCCGACCACGGTGGCGAGCGCCGCGCCCGAGTTGAAGCCGAACAGGCTGATGGCGGCCGCCACTGCGAGTTCGAAGAAGTTCGAGGCGCCGATCAACGCCGAGGGGCCGGCGACGCAGTGCTGTTCGCCCGCAGCGCGGTTGAGCAGGTAGGCCAGCCCCGCGTTCAGGTAGACCTGGATGAGGATCGGAACCGCGAGCAGACCGATGACCGCCGGCTGGGCCAGGATCTGCTCGCCCTGGAAGCCGAATAGCAGCACGAGGGTGGCCAGCAACGCCACCAGCGAGACCGGACCGAGCTGGCCGAGCAGACGGTCGAGGGCGGCTTGGCCGCCGGATGCCAGCAGAATTCGGCGGACCGCCTGCGCGATCACGACGGGGATGACGATGTAGAGCACCACCGACAGCACCAGCGTTCCCCAGGGCACGGTGATGGCCGAGAGGCCGAGCAGAAGGCCGACGAGGGGCGCGAACGCCACCACCATGATGGTGTCGTTGAGCGCCACTTGGCTCAGCGTGAAGTGCGGCTCGCCGCGGGTCAGGTTCGACCAGACGAACACCATCGCCGTGCAGGGCGCGGCGGCCAGGATGATGAGCCCGGCGATGTAGCTGTCGATCTGCTCCGCGGGCAGGTAGGGCCGGAACAGGGTGCCGATGAACAGCCAGCCCAGCGCCGCCATCGAGAACGGCTTCACCGCCCAGTTGATGAAGAGCGTCACGCCGATGCCGCGCCAGTGCCGCCCGACCTGACGCAGCGCGACGAAGTCGATCTTGAGCAGCATGGGGATGACCATGAGCCAGATCAGCACCGCCACCGGCAGGTTCACCTTGGCGACCTCGGCGGCGCCGACAGCGTGGAAGACGCCGGGCATGACGTGGCCGAGCGCGATGCCGGCCACGATGCACAGGGCCACCCAGAGGGTGAGGAAGCGTTCGAACAGGGACATCGGGCTTCCTCAGGCGGCGCTGACGCGACGACCGTGCTCGTCCACCACGCGCTCGCCGTCCTCCTTCACGAACGCGCCCCGCTGGGCCGGCAGAAGGTCGAGCACCGCCTCGGACGGCCGGCACAGGCGTACGCCCTTCGGGCTCACCACGAGCGGGCGATTGAGGAGGGCCGGGTGGGCCTCGATCGCGTCGAGGAGCTGCGCGTCGGTCAGGGCCGGGTCGTCGAGGCCGAGCTCGGCGTAGGGCGTGCCCTTCTCGCGCAGGACATCTCGAACCGAGAGGCCAGCGCGGGCGAGAAGCTGCCGCAGGAGCGCCCGGCTCGGCGGCGTCTTGAGGTACTCGACCACGTGCGGCTCGATGCCGGCGTTGCGGATCATGGCCAGGGTGTTGCGGGACGTGCCGCAGGCAGGGTTGTGGTAGATGACGACGTCGAACGCCTCAGGCATGGGCGGTGTCTCCGGTAGGGCAGTCGCAGGCGGACAGGGCGGCGACGGCCGGGGCGCAGACCTCCGGCCGACCCTGGCAGCAATCGCGCATCAGAAAGGCGATCAGGGCGGACAGGCCAGCGTATGCGGCGCTGTAGATGACCGACTTGCCCTCGCGCCGGAACGTGATCAGCCCGGCATGCGAGAGCTCCTTCAGGTGGAAGGACAGGTTGGTGCTGGCGACCCCGACCTCGGCCGCCAGCGCCCCGGCGGCGAGGCCCTCGGGCCCGGCGATGACGAGCGCGCGCACGACACGGAGGCGGTGCTCCTGGCCGAGTGCGGCGAAGGCGGCGAGGGCTTGCCGTTCGTCCATGTCTGGTCCATCAATTCAACGTTTGTTGAAGCGTATGGAAAGATTGCCGCGTGGACAAGCCCCAGCAGCCGTTCGCCGACGGGTTGCCGAACCTCTCCGAGGCGCATGCCGAACTGCCCACCGCTGAGCGGGTGCAGGCGTCGACGCCGCTCGCGCACGCGCCGCGCTTCCTGATCCTCTACGGTTCGCTCCGGGAGCGCTCCTTCAGCCGGTTCCTGGCCTACGAGGCGGCCCGGCTGCTGGAGGCGATGGGCGGCGAGGTGCGGATCTTCCATGCGCACGGCCTGCCGCTCCCCGACGACGCGACGGCCGACCACCCGAAGGTGCGGGAGCTCCGCGAACTCTCGGTCTGGTCCGAGGGGCAGGTCTGGGTGAGCCCCGAGCGGCACGGCAACCTGACCGGGGTGATGAAAAGCCAGATCGATTGGCTTCCGCTGAGCGAGGGCTCGGTCCGCCCGACGCAGGGGCGCACGCTTGCGGTGATGCAGGTGTCGGGCGGTTCGCAGAGCTTCAATGCGGTGAACAGCCTGCGGGTGCTCGGGCGCTGGATGCGGATGATCACCATCCCGAACCAGTCCTCGGTACCGATGGCCTACAAGGAGTTCGACGAGGCTGGCCGCATGAAGCCGGGACCGCTCTACGACCGGGTCGTGGACGTGTGCGAGGAGTTGATGAAGTTCACGCTCCTGACCCGCGGGCGGGCCGATTACCTCGTCGACCGCTACTCCGAGCGCAAGGAGCGTGACCCCGACCGGCTCAAGGCGGTCGCCGCCGACGTGGGCTTTGTCCGGGCGCCATCCGCCGCGCGGGCATCGTAGGCCGGCCGAATGCAGCGGGGCCGGGCGCTTCCCGGAACGCTTCGCTCCCGGCAACTGTTTTCAGCGCCATCGACGGAACGATTCCGGCAGCTTGGCAATTTCTCAGCCAGGACAGACTTCGAAAGACACTGCAAGACATCGTCCGAGACGGACGTCAGGAGGATACCATGATCGGTTGGGCTGTTACCTTTCTCGTCGTCGCTTTGATCGCTGCGCTGCTCGGCTTCGGCGGCATCGCCGGCACCGCCGTGGAAGCGGCCAAGATCGTGTTCTTCGTCGCGATCGCGCTGTTCCTGATCTCGGCGGTGATGGGCGCGGTGCGCGGTCGTTCGCCGCGACTGTGACCGACCTGAGCCGCAAGGTTCGATGAAAGGGCGGCCCTCGCGGGCCGCCTTTTCCTTTTGTGCAACCCGCTGCTCTGATAAGGGGCGCGGATGACCGACATTCCAGACCCCTCCCCGGCCGTGCCCGCGGACCAACCCGCCACGCCCGAGGGCGAGCGCATCGCCAAGGCCATCGCCCGCGCCGGCATCGCTTCCCGCCGCGACGCGGAGGCCCTGATCGAGGCCGGCCGCGTCACCCTCAACGGCAAGGTTCTGACCTCGCCGGCGATCAACGTCACCGATTCCGATCGCATCACGGTGGACGACGAGCCCCTGCCCGCCCGCGAGCGGACCCGGCTGTGGCTGCTGCACAAGCCGCGCGGCGTCGTCACCACCGCCCGCGACCCGGAGGGCCGCCCGACCGTCTTCGACGGCCTGCCCGAAGAGCTGCCGCGGGTCGTCGCCATCGGCCGGCTCGACATCAACACCGAAGGGCTGCTGCTCCTCACCAATGACGGGGGGCTGGCCAAGGTGATCGCCCATCCCGATACCGGCTGGCTGCGCCGCTACCGGGTGCGCGCCTTCGGTGACGTGACCCAGCCCGATCTCGACAAGCTCAAGAAGGGCCTGACCGTCGATGGCATGGAGTACGGCCCGATCGAGGCGACCCTCGACCGGGCGCAGGGCGACAACGTCTGGCTGACGCTCGGCCTGCGCGAGGGCAAGAACCGCGAGGTCAAGCGCATCCTCGAGCATCTCGGCCTGTCGGTGAACCGGCTGATCCGGCTCTCGTTCGGACCGTTCCAGCTCGGCGACCTCGAAGTCGGCCTCGTCGAGGAGATCCGCACCAAGGTTCTGAAGGACCAGCTCGGAAAGAACCTCGCCGAGCAGGCCGGCGTCGATTTCGAGAGCCCGGTGCGCGAGACGATCGCCCCCTTCGGCAGCCCGAAGAAGGCCACCCGCGCCGCGCAGGCGGCGCCCGCAGGACGGGGCCGTCAAGGCGCGCGCGACGAGGGCGCCTCGGAGGCCCGCTCGGGGTCACGCGGCGGCGCGGCCGGCCGTCCGCCGCGCGATCCCGCCCGCCCTGCCGCCCCCCGCGCCGGGGCACGCCCGGCCCCGCGTCCCCCATCCCCGACCGTGTGGCGCGCCGACGAGGAGACGCGGCCTCGCGCCTCGAAGGTGCCGCGCCGGGGCATGGACCCCAAGACCGCCCGCGCGGCGGCGGCCGAGCGCGGCCGCGAGCGGGTCGGCGCGATCCAGGCGGCCGGCGAGCGCCGGGTGCTGGTGGAGCGGCTTCAGCCCTCGCCCGAGAAGCCCGCACCCGAGCCGCATCGCCGGGTCCGCTTCCGCAACGAGGAGGAGCGGTCCGCGCCCCGCGACAGGGCGCGCGAAGACAGGCCGCGCCAGGATCGGCCAGGCCAAGATCGGCCGCGCGATGACAGGCCGCGCAGCGAGGGACCGCGCGAGAACCGCGCCCGCGACGAGCGGCCGGGCCGGGACGAGTTCCGTCGCGGCGCACCCGCGGGCGATGCCCGTCCCCGCCGCCGTGAGGCCGGGGAGGCCGCACCGGCCGAGCGGCGCGGGCCGCCCCGCGAGCGTCCGTCCGATTTCGAGGGGCGTCCACCGCGCGAGCGGAGCGAGGGCCGGCCTCAGCGTGACTTCCATGGTGACTCCCGTGAGCGCGGCGAGGGCGCACCCCGCCGCGAGCGGCCGAGCGAAGGGCGCCCGCCCGAGCGTCGCGGCCCCCCGCGCGACCGGCCCCGTGCCGCCGAGGGCGAGCGGCCGGCCCGCCCCCGCGCAGCGCCGAGGCGTCCGATCGTCCCGCCTTCCGCAAGGGCCCCGGCAAGGGGCCCGGTGGTGGTGCAGGCAAGAGCTTTGGCGGCAAGCCCGGCTTCAAGGGCGGTGACCGCGACGGCGCCAGGGGCGATTTCAAGGGTGGCGCGAAAGGCGGCCCGCGGGGCGACTTCAAGCCCGGTGGCGGCGGCCGGCCCGGTGGGCGCCCGGGCGGACGTCCCGGCGGCAAGCCCGGCGGTGCCCCGGGGGACGTCCCGGTGGTGGCGGCAAGCCGGGACCGCGCGGGGGCGGACGTCCGAGCCGTCCGCCGCGCGGCGAGGGCTAAGGGGCTTCCCGCGTGCGGATCGTCGGTGGCGAATGGCGCGGGCGCAGGCTGGTCGGACCGAAGGCGGAGGGCATCCGCCCGACTTCCGACCGCCTGCGCGAGGCCCTGTTCAACGTGCTCGCCCACGCCTACGACGACGCGGTCGAGGATGCGGTGGTGCTCGACCTGTTCGCGGGCACCGGCGCCCTCGGCTTCGAGGCGCTGTCCCGTGGCGCGGCCCGCGCGCTCTTCGTGGACGAGGGGCGCCAGGCCGGCACCCTGATCCGCGCCGCAATCGCCGCCCTTGGCTGCGAGGACCGCGCCCGGCTGATCCCGCGCGACGCGACCCGGCTTGGACCTGCCCTGGACCGGCCCGCGACGCTGGTCTTCTGCGATCCGCCCTACCGGAAGAACCTTGCACCCGCGGCTCTCACGGCGGCGGCCGGGGGCGGTTGGCTCAGCCCCGGCGCGCTGGTCCTCGTCGAGGAGGCCGCCGAGGCTGGCGCGGTCCTGCCACCGGGTTTCGAGGAACTGGAGCGGCGCAGCTACGGCGAGACGACGGTGACCTTCGGTCGCTTTGCGGGTTGAGCCCTTCGCCCGCGCCGTGAGGTCGCCCTATCTCGCTCGGGCCACGCCCGTCCGCGAGAGGAGCCCGCCTCCATGCCGCCCGTCCCGCCGCTTTCCCGCCGAACCCTGTTGCAGGGCGCAGCCCTCACCGCCGGAGCGGGCTTCGCGCCGGCCCTGCTGCGCCCGGCCCGCGCCGCCGACGCCCTGATCACCCGGCCGATCCCCTCCTCCGGTGAGCGGTTGCCGGCCATGGGCATCGGCACCTCGCGCCGCTACGAGGTGGCGCCGACGCCCGAGGCGACCGCGCCCTTGCGCGAGGCGGTCGAGCGCTTCGTCGCGCTCGGCGGCCGGGTGATCGACACCGCCCCGAGCTACGGCACCGCCGAGGACGTGCTCGGCCTGATCCTTGAGGGCCTGCGCGAAAAGATCTTTCTCGCCACCAAGGTCGCGGCCCGCGGCCGGGAGGCGGCGCAGGCCGAGACCGAGCGCTCGTTCCAGCGCCTGCGCACGGACAAGATCGATCTCATCGCCGTGCACAACCTCGTCGACACGGAAGTGAACCTCGCGGTCCTGCGCGCCCTCAAGGAGCAGGGCCGGATCCGTTATGTCGGCGTCACGGTCTGGCGCGACGAGCAGTTCCCCGAGCTCGAGACGGTGATGAAGCGGGAAAAGCTCGACTTCGTGCAGGTGAACTACGCCCTCGACAGCCGGGCGGCGGCCGAACGCGTCCTGCCGCTGGCCGTTGAGCGCGGCGTGGCGGTGATGGTCAACGTGCCCTTCGGCCGCGACCGCCTGTTCAAGGCGGTGAAGGACAAGCCCCTGCCCGCGTTCGCCGCCGAATTCGGCTGCAAGAGCTGGGCGCAGTTCTTCCTCAAATACGTCCTCGCCAACGAGGCCGTGACCTGCCCGATCCCGGGCATGGCCAAGGCGAGTTACGTCGAGGACAACCTCGCCGCCGCGACCGGGCGGCTGCCGGACGCCGCCGAGCGGCGCAAGATGGAGGCCTTCATCGATGCGGTCTGATTGTTTTGAGATTTCTTCCGTTCGGCGTGGGGTGCTGGCTCTGCTGGCCGGCATGCTTCTGCTTCCTGCCCTGCCCGCTTTCGCGCAGTCCGAAACGACCAAGAAAATCGGCATCATCGGGGCGGGCAATATCGGCGGCACGCTCGGCCGCCTCTGGATCAAGGCGGGCTACGAGGTGTTCTTCGCCTCCCGCCACCCCGAGGAGCTGAAGCCGCTCGTCGAGGAACTCGGGCCCAAGGCGCGGGCCGGCACGCCGGCGGAGGCGATGGCCTTCGGCAACGCCGTGCTGATCGCGGTGCCCTACAAGGCCTATCCGGAGCTGGGGCGTGAGAACGCCGCGGCGCTCAAGAACAAGGTCGTGATCGATGCCGGCAACGCGGTGAAGGCCCGCGACGGGGCCGTCGCCGACGAGGTCGAGCGCGACGGCATCGGTGCGGTCTCGGCCAAGTATCTGGCCGGCGCCCACGTGGTGCGCGCCTTCAATGCGGCCAACTACAAGATCTTCCAGAAGAATGCCGGCCGGCCCGAGCCGCGCATGGCCGTGCCGATCGCCGGCAACGACCCGAAGGCGCTGGAGACCGCCCGCACCCTGGTCTCGGATGCCGGCTTCGACCCCGTCGTGGTCGGCGAGCTGAAGGCGGCCGATACCTTCGCCATGGGCTCGCCCGGCTTCGGGCACGACCTCTCGGCGCCGGAGCTGAAGCAGAAGCTCGGGGTGAAGCCTTGAGCGAGGCCCCGGCCTCTTCGTCGGGCTTTTCGCTCTCTGACCGCCTCGCCCGCCTCGTCGATGTGAGGCCGGGCGAGGGCCCGGCGCTGGCATGGTCCTGGGCCTACATCTTCGCGCTGCTCGCGAGCTACTACGTGCTGCGCCCGATCCGCGACCAGATGGGCGTGGCGGGCGGCCTGGAAAACCTGCCCTGGCTTTTCCTGGCGACGCTGATCGGCATGCTGGCGCTGAACCTGCCCTTCGCCTGGCTGGTCAAGCGCCTGCCGCGGGCGCGCTTCGTGCCCCTGACCTACCGCTTCTTCATCCTCAACATCCTGATTTTTTCCGCCCTGATCGCGCTTACGGAAGGTGAAGCCGCGGTCTGGGTGGGCCGAGCCTTCTTCGTCTGGCTCTCGATCTTCAATCTGTTCGTGGTCTCGATCTTCTGGGCCACGGTGGTGGACGTGTTCTCGACGGAACAGGGCAAGCGCCTGTTCGGGTTCATCGCGGCCGGCGCCACGCTCGGCGCGATCTGCGGCTCGGCGGTGACGGCGACGCTCGCGCGCGACGTACCGACCTGGGCGCTGCTCATCGCCGCCGCCGTGCTCCTGGAGGCGGCGGTCTTCGCCATGCGCGGCCTCGCCCGCCTGATCGGGCGCCTCCACGAGGTGCCGGAGGATTCGCGGGCGGGCGAGGTGATCGGCGGCGACATCTGGGCCGGCATCCGGCGGACCTTCGCCTCGCCCTACCTCCTCAATATCGCGCTGTTCCTGGCGCTGTTCTCGATCACCGCGACCTTCCTGTATTTCGAGCAGGCGGCGGTGGCCAAGAACAACTTCCCCAGCCGGGGGGCGCAGACGGCCTTCTTCGCCAATGTCGATCTCGCCGTGAACGCCCTGACGCTCGGCGTGCAGCTCTTCCTCACCGGGCGCATCACGCGCTGGCTCGGCGTCGGGGTGACGCTGGCGCTGCTGCCGGCGGCAAGCATCGTCGGGTTCGCCGCGCTCGCGCTCTCGCCGAGCGTCGCCTCGGTGGTGGTGATCTACGTGCTGCGCCGGGCCGGCAACTTCGCCATCGCCCGGCCCGTGCGCGAAGTGCTGTTCACGGTGGTGCCGCGCGAGGACCGCTACAAGGCGAAGAGCTTCATCGACACCGTGGTCTACCGCCTCGGCGATCAGGTCGGCGCGTGGTCCCATGCGGGGCTGGCCGCGCTCGGCTTCGGCGGCCACGCCGCAGCGGTGGTGGCGGTGCCGCTCTCGGCGGCGTGGCTCCTCAACGCGCTCTGGCTCGGCCGGGCGCAGGCGCGGCGGCAAGACACGGCACAGCAAGAGGCGGCACAGCTGGCGGCACAAGCAGACGACAATCCGGCGCCATCGCCACCGCGCCCGGCCTGAGGTCAATTGTTGCAAAAGTTGTTTTCAGTTTAACCCTGTCGCTTCGGGCGGATGCGGTGCACCTCGACAACGGGGACAGGCGGCGATGCGGCATCGCAGCGCGCGCATGTTGTCGGCGACAATCGGACATAGAACAGAAACAGTCGCCGTGCGGTATTCGTGGGATCATCCCGCGCCATGGCTCGGGCCAAGGCTTCGTGCCTCTCACAAAATTCCCGTCGGCATGGCCAGGCTAAGGGCCGTCGGCGACCGGGCGTTTCGTGAGGCACTCTGACCGGACATCCACCGGAGATCCAACTTCACCGGAGATTCATGGGACTCGTCCAGTACGCCCTCAAGTTCCGCATCACGACCTATGTCCTCGCGGTGCTGATGATGCTCGGCGGCGTCAGCGCCATCGTCGTCACCCCCAAGGACGTGCTGCCGGCGGTCGATATCCCCGTCGTCGTCGTGGTCTGGACCTATACGGGCCTGTCCGCGCCGGAGATGGAGAAGCGGATTACGACCTATTCCGAGTTCGGAATCTCCAACAACGTCAACAACATCGCCCGAATGGAATCGACGAGCCTCCAGGGCACGTCGGTGATGAAGATCTACTTCGACCAGAGCGTCAGCATCGATCTGGCCATCGCCCAGGTCGTCTCCTCCACGAACTCGATCCGCGCGCTGATGCCGCCGGGCGTGCAGCCGCCCGTGATCGTGCGCTTCTCCGCCTCCTCGGTGCCGGTGATCCAGCTCGCGCTGACCTCGGCCAAGGACAGCCTCAACAAGGTCTACGACTACGCCCAGTACCGCATCCGCCAGCGCCTGACCCAGGTGCCGGGCTCGACCCTGCCCTCCCCCTTCGGTGGCGCGCCGCGCCAAGTCATGGTCGATCTCGACCTGCACGCGCTCCAAGCGCTCGGGATGACGCCGCTGGAGGTCACCAACGCGGTGACCTCGCAGAACCTGACGATCCCCTCGGGCCTCGCCAAGATCGGAGAGCAGCAATACCCGGTGCAGATGAACGCGACGCCGGACGCGATCGCGGCGCTCAACGAGATCCCGATCAAGGTGGTCAACGGCCAGCCGGTGCTGGTGCGCGACGTGGCCTATGTCCGCGACGGCGGCCCGCCGCAGGTCAACGTGGTGCGGGCCGACGGCGCCGCGTCGGTGCTGATGCGGGTGTTGAAGAACGGCACCGCCTCGACGCTGGATGTGGTCAACAACGTCAAGGCGGCGCTCCCCGACATCCGCGCGGCGGCCCCGAGGGCATGGAGATCAAGCCGCTCTTCGACCAGTCGGTCTTCGTGTCGAACGCGATCGAGGGCGTCTGGCACGAAGCCGTCATCGCCGCCGCGCTGACGGGCCTGACCATCCTGCTGTTCCTCGGCTCGTGGCGCTCGACCCTGATCGTGCTCGTCTCGATCCCGCTCTGCCTGATGACCTCGCTGGCGCTGCTGGCCGCACTCGGTCACACTATCAACGTGATGACGCTGGGCGGGCTGGCGCTCGCGGTCGGCATCCTCGTCGACGACGTGACGGTGGCGATCGAGAACACCTACCGCCTGTTCGAGGAGGGCAAGCCGTTCCGCAACGCCGTGGTCGAGGGTGCCGCGGGCATCGCCAAGCCGGCGCTGATCTCGACGCTGTCGATCTGCGCCGCCTTCGTCTCGGTCTTCGCACTCACCGACACGCCGAAATATCTGTTCACGCCGCAGGCGCTCGCGGTCGTGTTCGCAATGCTGACCTCCTACCTCCTCACCCGCACGCTCGTGCCGGTGATGATCGACGTGCTGGTAGCGCGCGAATACCTCCAGCACCACGGCGGCGAAGCGGACGCCCCGCGCCGCGGCCGGATCGAGCGGGCGCTTGTCTGGCTGCTCTCCCCCGTCTTCCGGCTGGCCGGCGCCTTCCGCCGCGGCTTCGAGGCGCGGTTCGACCGGTTCCACCGCGGCTATGTCGGGCTGCTCCACGCGGTTCTACGCCACCCGGTCGCGACGGTGACCGGCGTCGTCCTGCTGTTTGCCGGCACCGGCGGGCTCTTCGTCTTCACGGGGCAGGACTACTTCCCACAGGTCGAATCGAGCCAGATGACGATGCACCTGCGCACCCGGCCGGGGATGCGCATCGAGACCGCCGAGCAGACCTTCGCCGAGGTCGAAAAGGTGGTGCGCGAGGTGATCCCCGAGGACGAGATCGACCAGATCCTCGACAATATCGGCCTGCCCTCGAACAACTATAACTTCGCCTTCTCCGACGGCTCGTTCGTCTCCTACAACGACGGGCAGATGCTCATCGACCTGAAGGACGAGCACGGCCCGGTCGCCGAGTACCAGCGCCGCCTGCGCGAACGCTTGCGCGAGCGCTTCCCCGACATGATCGTCTATTTCCAGCCCTCCGACATCATCACGCAGATCCTCAATTTCGGCGTGATCGCGCAGATCGACGTGCAGGTCTCGGGCCGCAACACGGTGAAGGATCTGGCCGCCGCCCGGCGCATCGAGGCGCGGTTGAAGGAGACGCCCGGCCTCGTCGATGTGCACCTGCATCAGATCGTCGATCAGCCGCAATTCTTCGTCGATGTCGACCGGCGGCTCGCCTCCGAACTCGGCCTGACCCAGCAGCAGGTGGCGCAAAGCCTCAACGTCTCGCTGTCGGGCTCCTTCCAGGTGAACCCGAACTTCTGGACCGACCCGAAGACCGGCATCCCCTACCAGCTCTGGGTCCAGACGCCGGAATACCGCAACGCCTCGCTCACCGCCCTGCAGAACACCCCGCTCTTTGCCCGCGCCAATGCCGGCAGCGGGCCCGGCGCGCTGACGCTGCTGTCGAGCATCGCCACGATCACCCGCCAGCCGACGCAGACGGTGATCAACCACGTCAACACGCAGCCGACCTTCAACGTCTACGCCGCGGTGCAGGACCGCGACCTCGGCGCGGTCGCCCGGGATATCGATCGGATCGTTGCCGAGGAGCAGAAGACCCTGCCGGCGCCGGACAAGATCTCCGTGCGCGGGCAGATCGAGAACATGCGCGCCGCCTTCTTCCGGCTCGGCATCGGCCTCGGCATCGCGGTCGTCGCCGTCTACCTCCTGATGGCGGTGAACTATCAGAGCTGGGGCGACCCCTTCGTGGTGCTGGCCGCCCTGCCGGTCGCCTTCTGCGGCATCGTCGCGAGCCTGTTCATCACCGGCACCGCCTTCTCGATCCCCTCGCTATTCGGGGCGATCATGTCGGTGGGCATCGCCTCGGCCAACTCGATCCTGCTCGTCACCTTCGCCAAGGAACACCGGGAGGCGACGGGCTGTTCGGCCCGTGAGGCGGCCATCGTCGCGGGCGAGACGCGGCTGCGGCCGGTGCTGATGACCGCGAGCGCAATGTTCTTGGGCCTCGTGCCGATGGCGCTCGGCACCGGCGAGGGCGGCGAGCAGAACGCGGCCCTGGCGCGCGCGGTGATGGGCGGCATCGCGCTCGGCACGCCCTCGACCCTGCTGTTCGTGCCGTTCCTGTACAGCCTGCTGCGGCGGGGCGAGGCCAAGCCGCTCGAGGATTATGTCTGATGACGCCCGTCCGATCCGACCGGAGGATTCGCCCGTGACCGACGGCGAGGACAAGAAAATCCCGCCGCCGCCGGGCAAGGGCGGCTTCGTGTGGGCCGGGCTGATCGCGCTCGGCCTGCTGGCCTATGGCGGCCACAGTCACTGGCAGCGGGCGGCCCGGGCCGAGTCGACGCGGGCCCGGCAGATGGAGTTCGTGCCGAAAGTGCGCACCGAGGAGGCCAAGCGCCTCGACGGGCCGATCGAGCTGACCCTGCCGGGCCAGACCGAGCCCTTCGCCACCGCGCGGATCTATCCCCGCGCCACCGGATACATCGCCGAGCGCCACGTCGATCTCGGTTCGCGGGTGAAGAAGGGCGACGTGCTCCTGCGCATCGCCGCCCCGGATCTCGACCAGCAACTCGCGCAAGCCGAGGCGCAGCTCGGGCAGCTCGAGGCCCAGCTCCTGCGGGCCCGGGCCATGGTCGATCAGGCCAAGGCCAACACGAACCTCGCCCAGGCCACCAACTCGCGTACCTCGACGCTTGCCGGCCAGGGCTGGGCCTCGAAGCAGAACGCCGACAACACCCAGGCCGGCGTGCTGGCGCAGCAGGCGAACCTCGCCTCGGCGGAGGCCGACGTGAAGGTGGCTCAGGCCAACATCAAGGCGCAGCAGGCGACCGTGGGGCGGCTCAAGGCGCTGACCGGCTTCGAGGTCGTCACCGCCCCCTTCGACGGCGTGATCACCACCCGCAACGTCGATGTCGGCGACCTCGTCCAGGCCGATGCCGGCTCAGGCTCGCCGCTCCTGTCGATGGACCGGGACGACGTGCTGCGCATCTCGGTCAACGTGCCGCAGAACGCGGCGGTGGGCGTACAGCCCGGCATCGCGGCCCAGATCAAGGTGCCGCAGATGCCCGACCGCAGCTTCGCCGGCGTGGTCGAGCGCAGTTCGGTGGCGTTGCTCGCCTCCTCGCGCACCCTGACGACGCAGGTCGATGTGCCGAACCCCGACCTCACCCTGCGGCCGGGCCTCTACGTCTACGTGACCCTGGCGATCCCCCGCACCGGCGGCGCCACGGTGGCGGTTCCGGCCGAGGCCCTGGTGTTCAACCAGTCCGGCACCCGCGTGGCCGTCGCCAGCGACGACGACCGCGTGCGTTGGGTCGAGGTCCACGTCGCCCGCGACAAGGGCACGGTGGTCGAGGTCGACAAGGGCCTCTCGGGCGGCGAGCGCCTCGTGCTGAGCCCCCCGGCCGATCTCAAGGATGGCGGCCGCATCGCCCCCCAGGCGCCGAAATCGGACAAGCCGATGCAAGCCGCGCAGCGCTAAGACTTTCGCGCAGCGCCGACCCCATCCTCGTCCTCATCCTGAGGTGCCGGAGCGAAGCGGAGGCCTCGAAGGATCCTCCAGCAATCGCGCGATCCCTGGAGGATCCTTCGAGGCCCGCTGGCGCGGGCGCCTCAGGATGAGGGTGGGATCGGTGGCCTTCCACCCGTTGGACCTTTCAGCAGGTTGCGCGGGCGGCCCCACTCGGCTCACATCCCGCCCGGAAACGCATCCCACGAGAAGGGCCAGCCATGACCGACCTCAAAACACTTCGCAGCCTGTCCGGCCTGCCGCCGGAGCCCGCTTCCCTGTCGGGCTCAGGCCTGGTGATGATCGATCTGCAGAACACCTACCGCGAGGGCGTGATGCGCCTGGAGGGCGTCGAGCCGGCGATCCGCGAGGCGCAGGCGCTGCTGGAACGGGCGCGCAACGCCGGGATCCCGGTCTTCCATGTGCGCCACGATGCCGGGCCGGGCTCGCCCTACGATCTCACCGCCGCCATCGGCCAGATCAGCGACGAGGTCGCCCCGCGGGAGGGGGAGCCCGTCATCACCAAGGCCTATCCGAGTTCCTTCGTCGGCACCGACCTGCAGGCGCAACTGGAGGCCGCCGGCGTCAAGGACGTGATCCTGGCCGGCTTCATGACGCATATGTGCGTGAATTCGACCGCGCGCAGCGCCTTCAACCTCGGCTTCCGCCCGACCGTGGTCGCATCGGCGACCGCCACCCGCGCCCTGCCGGGTCCGGACGGTGCGACCGTACCGGCGGCCGCAGTGCAGGCCGCAAGCCTCGCGGCGCTCGGCGACCTGTTCGCGGTGGTGGCGCCGGATGCGGCGGCGATCCGGGGGTAGGGCGATCAGGCCGCGCGGGCGCGGGGCTGCGCGTCCGCGTCCGTCGGCTGCTGCCCGAACACGCGCTGGTAGAGCGCGGCGGGGCTGTGGCTGCGGCCTTCCGAATCGACGATGCGCACGTCGCTCATGCCGGAGGTCGTCAGCGACAGGCCCTGCTCCAGGGCGCTCAGCAGGGAGCCGTGCTGCCAGGAATAGACGCGCGAAGCGGTGCCGGCGCTGACGGTGAAACTCACGAGGCGACATTCCCAATGTTAAGACCGGCTGGCGACACCGCCGCCGGATCTGATGAAAGAAGAGGCAGTCCCGATCGGGGTTCCTAAAACTTGAGCTTTAATAGTGGCTCTTGGTTGACGAAGTCTTTGCGGAACCTGCCCCTTTCGGTGGCGGAACCGCGGGCGCCCGATGGCGGTATGATGGCAGCGGCGCCATTCGCGCCCTGCAGGGTGCCCGCCCCGGTCCGCCGCATTGCCGGGGCACGCCGAGCTCCTCAAGACGGGGGCAGGCGGCCTCTCAGGGCCGTTTCCCGACAGCCACAGCGGAGTGACGGATATGGAATACCGGCAGTTCGGACGCTCGGGCCTTAAGGTACCGGTGCTCAGCCTCGGCACCGCCACCTTCGGCGGCACCGACGCGTTCTTCCAGAACTGGGGCAGCACCGGCGTGGCCGAGGCGAGCCGTCTGATCGATCTCTGCCTCGATGCGGGCGTCAACTTCCTCGACACCGCCGACCTCTATTCGAGCGGCGATTCCGAAAAGATCCTCGGCGAGGCGATCAAGGGCCGCCGCGACCGGCTCCTGATCTCCACCAAGGCGACCTTCCGGGTCGGCGAGGACGTGAACGCGGTTGGCTCGTCGCGCCACCACCTGATCCGCGCCTGCGAGGCGAGCCTGAAACGGCTCCAGACCGACCATATCGACGTCTACTTCATGCACGGCTTCGACGCGCTGACGCCCGTTGAGGAGACCCTGCGGGCGCTCGACGACCTCACCCGTTCGGGCAAGATCGGCTATATCGGCGCCTCGAACTTCTCCGGCTGGCAATTGATGAAGGCGCTGGCGACCTCGGAGAAGGAGGGGCTCGCCCGCTACGTCGTCTATCAGGGCTATTACTCGCTGATCGGCCGCCACTACGAGTGGGAGCTGATGCCGCTCGGCCTCGACCAGGGCGTCGGCCTGATGGTGTGGAGTCCGCTGGGCTGGGGCCGGCTCACCGGCAAGATCCGGCGGGGGCAGGCGGCCTCGGGCGGGCGGTTGTCCACGGCGAGCGGGGCGGAGGGCGGCCCCACCGTCTCCGACGACTACCTCTACGATGTGATTGATGCCCTCGACGCGGTCGCCGCCGAGACCGGCAAGACGGTGCCGCAGGTGGCGCTGAACTGGCTGCTCAGCCGCCCGACCGTATGCAACATCGTCATCGGCGCTCGCAACGAGGAGCAGTTGAAGCAGAATCTCGGTGCGGTGGGCTGGTCGCTCACGCCCGACCAGATCGCCCGCCTCGATGCGGCGAGCCGGGAAAATCCGATCTATCCCTACTGGCATCAGATCGGCTTCGACGAGCGCAACCCCAAGCCGACGGCTTGGTGAGGCGGGACGGGTCCGCCAAGAACCCCTCTCCCCGCAGGCGGGGCGAGGGGAGGCGTCCGCCATCGCCCCGGTGAGCCGTGAACGGCCTCACATGCTGATCTCGGGCCCGTGCTTGTCACCGTCATCCGGCACCAGCCCGGCCTCGCCCTGCCAGGGCAGGCTCTGCCAGGGCGGCTGGCCGGCGCGGGCCTCGTATTCCTCCAGCGGCAGGGTGGTCTCACCGCCCTCCCCGTCCTGGACCCGGACATGGCTCGGGCGCGGCTGCTTCGGCGGGCAGAGGAACAGGCCCTTGAACGAACTCGCCATCGTCAGAGCCCCTCCGACTTTTCGCCCTTGGGCGTGCGATGGGGGTGTACGGGGCGGGCGCGCAGGTAGCCCTTGAAGCGCAGATACTCGGCGACGATCTCGCAGATCGCCCGGTCCCGCGGCAGGCGCTCGACCGCGCAATGCTCGTCCAGCGCCGCCACGACCTCCGGCGGGAAGGTCAGGATGCCGGCAAGCTTCGGTTCGGGCGCCGGATCGGTCTCGTGTTCGGTCTCGCTCACGGTCTGCACCCTCTCTACACGCCCGATCCGGCCGGCGGCACGCCCTGCTCCGGCGTGGGGATCACACCGAGCCCGTCCGCATCGCCGGGTCGGGTGGCCCCGAGCCGCCGCAGCAGCGCTTCGTAGGTCTGTACCGCCGGGGAGTCCGATTGAAGCTCGCGGGTGTCGGCCAGGAGCCGGCGCACGTCCTCCACGAACAGGTCGCGCGCCTGCCCTCCCCCGGGGCTCGCCTCGAACAGGCGGCTGAGCGCCAGCTCGAACACGCCCATGAGAAGGCCGAGCCGCTCGGTGTCGTCCGCCATCGCTCCCCTCCGGATGTCGTCCCGGCCGCTTGTGCGGTCCGGCCGAAGATTGGAACGCCCGTGAGGCGCCCCGCGGTTCCGCCCCTCACAGTGCCGGGGATAATCCAGCCCCCCGCCACTGCGCCGCATGGGAAGACGCGCTGTGCCGCTCTAGGTTTTGTTGCTGGATGGCTTTCCCGTAAGGCCGGCAGCCCGCTCGCGGGCCGGTGCGCCCGCGCGGGGGTGCCGGAGCCGTTCGGGGGATGTCGTACGATTCATCGAACCCCGAGCCGCTTGTGTCGCCCCATTCGCTCCTCTCTCTCGCGCGGTCGCCTGGGGCATCCCGGGCCGGCGCCTGCGACGAGACGGCGGATGGGCAGAGTGGTTTTCCCGCGCAGGCCATCGCCCGGCTGCGTCGGGCCGGGCATCTCGCCGCGCCCCTGCCCGAGGCGCTCGGCGGCGCCGGATTGTGCGAGCCCGCCCGCGTCGATGCCCTGCGGGCGCTGCTGACGGAGATCGGCCGCGACGACCTCGCGGTCGGGCGTCTCTTCGAGGGCCACGTCAACGCACTCGCCCTGGTGCTGCGCTACGCCGACACCGCCGTCGCCGAGCGGCTCGCCCGCGATGCGGCGGAGGGCCAGCTCTTCGGCGTCTGGAACACCGAGCCGGCCGAGGGCGGCCTCGTCCTCGACGGTGCGGACGGCCTCGAGGGTGTGAAGACTTACGCCTCGGGGGCGGGCTTCGTCACCCGCCCGCTCGTGACGGCGCGGATCGCCGACGGGCGCCGGCTGATGCTGGTGTTGCGCCTCGAACCCGGCGAACGGGCCGACCTGTCGGACTGGCGCGTTCACGGCATGCGCACGACCGCGACCGGTACGGTGGATTTCTCCGGGCTCGGCCTGCGCGACGGCGAGGTGATCGGCGCGCCGGATGACTATTGGCGCCAGCCCTTCTTCTTCGCCGGGGCGTGGCGCTTCCTCGCGGTCCAGCTCGGCGGGATCGAGGCGGTGCTCGAGACCCACCGGGCGCATCTTTCCGCCACCGGCCGGGCCGATGACCCGCACCAGCAGGCGCGGTTCGGGCGGGCCATGGTCGCGGCCGAGACGAGCCGTCTGCTCGTTGCCCGCGCCGCCCGCCTCGCCGCCGCGGAAGCCGACCACCCCGAGCGGGTCATCGCCTACGTCAACCTCGCCCGCGCCGCGGTCGAGCAGGCCGGCCTCGACGTGATCACCCTGGCGCAGCGTTCCATCGGGCTCGCGGGTTTCCTCGAGAGCCACCCCCTGGAGCGCCTGATGCGCGACCTCGCCACCTATCTGCGCCAGCCGGCCCCGGATTTCGCCCTGACCGGCATGGCCGCGCACGCCCTGGCGGCCGACGAGCCGCCCCACGCCCTGTGGCCCGACGAGGCCGCCCCGCGCGCCGCGGAGCGTGTGGGATGAGCGGCCGTCGGACGGAGACGCTGCCGGAGCGCTACTTTTCGGAGATCTACGCCTCCGATCCCGATCCCTGGGGCTTCACCTCCAGCGCCTACGAGGCGGAGAAATACGCCGCGACGCTCGAGGCCCTGCCGCGGGCGCGCTACGACCGGGCCCTGGAGGTCGGCTGCTCCATCGGCGTCTTCACCCGGGCGCTCGCCCCCCGCTGCGGGGCGCTGACCGCCCTCGATGTCGCGCAAGCTGCCCTCGACGCCGCTCAGGCGCGTTGCGCGGAATATCCGCAGGTCGGCTTCGTCCGCGGCGCGGTGCCGGAGGTCTGGCCGGAGGGCCGGTTCGACCTCATCGTCTTCGGCGAGATGCTCTACTTCCTCAGCACGGAGGATCTGGCCCGTCTCGTCGCACGGGTGGAGGCGAGCCTGGCGCCGGGGGGCGACTGCGTCCTCGTGCATTGGCTCGGCGAGACGGATTATCCCCTCTCCGGCGACGCGGCGGCGGAGGGCTTCATCGCGGGCGCGGCCCCGTTCTGCCGGGTGCTGTCCGGCACGCGCACGGATGCCTACCGCCTCGACGTGCTGCGGCGGTCGGACGGGCCATGACGGCGGACAGGCCATGACGAACGCGATGACGGCGCGTCGAGAAAGTGCCGTCCCGCGCCATCCGCTCTGGGTGCGCCTGACCCATTGGGTGAACACCGGCGCCTTCCTGGCGCTCCTCGTCAGCGGACTCGCGATCCTGCTCGCCCTGCCCCGGCTGTTCTGGGGCGAGACCGGGGCCAACGACGCTCCGGCCTGGATCGTCCTGCCGCTGCCGGTGAACCTCGAACAGACCGGCTGGGGCCGCAATCTCCACTTCCTCGCCGCCTGGATCTTCGTGCTCAACGGCGCGCTCTATGGACTCGTCGCCCTGGCGAGCGGGCATTTCCTGCGCCGCCTGACCCCCGAGCGCGACCAGCTCCACCCCCGGCACATCGCGGCCGACATCCGCGCGCATCTCCGGCTCACCGGCTCGGGTGCAACTGGGGCGCCCCGCTACAACGTGCTGCAAAAGCTCGCCTATCTCGCCGTCATCCTCGTGCTGGCGCCGGTGATGCTGCTCTCGGGCCTCACCATGTCGCCCGGCGTCACGGCGGCCTACCCCGAGCTGTTCACCCTGTTCGGCGGGCGGCAATCGGCGCGCACGATCCACTTCCTGTCGGCGGTTCTGTTCGTCGGCTTCCTCCTCATCCACCTCTGGCAGGTGCTCGCCAACCGGCCGCTCGACCTGATGCGGGGCATGATCACCGGGCGCTCCGCCCGGCCGAAATCCAGCCCGGCACCGTCAGAGGAGGACCCGCGATGAGCGATCTCACCCGCCGCAGGCTGATGCTCGGCTCCTCAGCTCTCGGGATCGGCGGCCTTCTCGGCGGCTGCGAGCTGATCGAGAGCGGCCCACGCCGGCCGGGTCTCTACGGCTTGAGCGACACCCTGACGCTGGCCACCCAGCGCTTCCTCCTGCGCGACCAGCCGCTGGTGCGGGAGTTCGGGCCGGAGGCGATCTCCGCGGTGTTTCCCGCCATCAACACCACCGATCCGGACAACCCCGATTACCGGCGTTCGAAGGCGTCCGGGTTCTCCGACTGGCGCCTGCCGGTGAGCGGCCTCGTCGAGCGGCCCGCCGCCTTCACGCTGGCCGAGCTGAGGGCGATGCCGGCCCGCACGCAGGTGACGCTGCATAGTTGCGAGCAGGGCTGGTCGGCCATCGGCGGCTGGACCGGCGTGCCGCTCTCCCACGTTCTGGCGAGCGTCGGGCTCAAACCCGAGGCGCGCTTCATCGTGATCCGCACGGTGGACGGCTGGTGGGACAGCTACGACCTGTTCGATGCCCTGCACCCGCAGACGATCCTGGCCTACGGCATGAACGGCGGCGGCCTGCCCGTGGCCCATGGCGCGCCGGTGCGCCTGCGGGTCGAGCGCCAACTCGGCTACAAGTCGCTGAAATACCTCGCCAGCATCGAGGCCACCGACCGGGTGGACGGGCTCGGCCAGGGCCGGGGCAGCATGGTCTCGGAGATGGGATTTTCCTGGTACGCGGGGATCTGAGAGGTCGGCTCAGCCGATCAGCGGCGTGCAGACCGTCCGCCCCTGCCCCGGCAGCGGCACCACCGCGACCTCGACCCCGTAGAGCAGCCGCAGGGTCTCCGGCGTCACCGTCTCCGAAGGCGGACCCAAAGCGACGAGGCGCCCGCCATGCAGCAGCGCCACCCGGTCGGCGCAGAGGAAGGCGTGGCCGGGATCGTGCGTCGAGAGCACCACGGCGATGCCGGCGGCAGAGAGGCGCCGCACCTGGGTCAGCACCCGCGCCTGGTTGCCGAAATCGAGGCTCGCCGTCGGCTCGTCCATCACGAGGAGCCGCGGCTCGCCGGCCAGGGCGCGGGCGATCAGCGCGAGTTGGCGCTCGCCGCCGCTGATCTCGGTGTAGATGCGCTCGGCCAAGTGGCCGATGCCCAGCGTCGCCAGCGCCCGCTCGGCCGCCGCGCGGTCGGCCGGGCCGGGGCTGGCAAAAGCGGAAAGCCGGCTCGCGCGGCCCATCAGCACCACCTCCCGCACGGTGAAGGGGAAGAAGGCGGCATGCGCCTGCGGCACGTAGGCGATTCGTTTTGCAACTTCGCGGCGTGGTAACGCCGACAGGTCGGTGCCGTCCAAGAGGACGCGGCCGGCGAGCGGGCGCAGCAGCCCGAGGAGGGTCTTGAACAGCGTGGTCTTGCCGCCGCCGTTGGGCCCGAGCAGGCAGAGCGCCTCGCTGTCCCGAAGCGTCAGGCTGACGCCGGAGCCGACCATGCGGGTGCCGTAGCCGAAGGCGAGATCCTGAACCTCCAGGATCATGCCCAGCCCCGCTTTCCCGCAGCCAGCAGCCAGAGGAAGAACGGCGCGCCGACGAGCGCCGTGAGGATGCCGAGCGGCACCTCGATGGTGGCCACCGTGCGGGCCAGGAGATCGACCGCGGTGAGGTAGCCCGCCCCGAGCAGCATCGAGGCCGGCAGCAGGCGGCGGAAATCCGGCCCGACCAGCAGGCGGGCGACGTGCGGCACGATCAGCCCGATCCAGCCGATGACCCCCGTCACCGAGACCGCGGCGGCGGTCACCAGCGTCGCGCCCGCCACCAGGAGCGGGCGGAGCCGGCGCGTCTCGACGCCCAGCGCGCGGGCCTCCTCGTCGCCGAGGCTCATTAGGTTCACGCGCCAGCGCAGCAGCACCAGGGGAGCGAGGCCGAAGGCCATCGCCGGCAGGATCGCGGCGATGTCGCTCGCTGTGACAGAGGCGAGGCTGCCGAGCAGCCAGAAGGTGATGGCGGGGAGTTGGTTGTAGGGGTCGGCGAGCACCTTGAGCAGCGAGATCCCGGCCCCGAGCAGCGCCCCCACGGCGACGCCCGCGAGCACCAGCGTCAGCACCGGATCGTGCCGGCGCACCGCCAACCCGACGGCGTAGACGGCGCCGACCGCGGCGAGCCCTCCGGCGAAGGCGAGCCCCTGGATCGCCGCCACCGGCAGGGCGAGCACGATGCCGAGCACCGCGCCGAGGCTCGCGCCCGCTGAAACCCCGAGGATGTCCGGCGAGACCAGGGGATTGCGAAACAGCCCCTGATAGGTCGCCCCCGCCGCCGCGAGCCCGGCCCCGACCACGAGCGCCCCGAACACCCGCGGCAGGCGCACGTTCAGCACCACGGTCTGCGCGGCGGGATCGAGGGCGGGCGCTTGGCCGAACAGCTTGGCGACGAGCACCCCGAAAACGTCGGCGAGCGGCACGGGGTAGCGGCCGATGCCGAGCGAGACCAGGACGAGGAGGATCAGCGCGACCGGGGCCAGGACCGCCAGCGGCAGGAGGCGCCACCGCGCGGGTCGGGCCTGAGCGGCGCCCGCGGCCTCGCTCACCGGGTCGGCCCCGGTCCGGCGGCGTCGCGCAGGAGGCGGTCGAGCTGCTCGGGCGTGAGTTCGACCCGGTAGAAGCGCTTGTAGAAGTCGCGCACGGCGTCGCCGAGCGTCTGCGGGAACTGCTCGGGGAAGAACAGGCCGGCGAGCCAGCGCAGGCCGATCAGGCGGTTGACCCCCGGCGGGGCATCGACCCAGCCGAAGGGCAGCGTCGGCACCGCGTGGACGCGGCCCTCGCGCACCGCCTTCAGCCCGTTCCAGAGCGGGTCGGCGGCGGCGAGCTTCGGGAAATCGGGATCGAGGGCGATGATCACGTCGGGGTTCCAGACCAGCACCTGCTCGGGCGAGACGGCGGCGAGCCCGCCGGCACCCGCCCCGGCCACGTTGCGGCCGCCCGCCGCCTCGATGATCTCGGTGTTGATCGAGCCGGACAGGCCCGTCTCCAGCCCGCGGGGGCCGCGGCCGTAATAGACGCGCGGGCGCTTCTCCTCCGGCACCGCGGCCACCGCCTCGGCCACCCCCTTCAGGATCGCCTCCGACGCCGCTGCGAGCGCTTCGCCGGCCTCCGGCGTGCCGATGAGCTGGCCCAGCGTCCGGTAGGTCTCGGGTGTCGCGCTGAAGCGCCCGTCGAGCAGCACATAGGGAATGCCGGTCTGCGCCTGCACCCGGTCGGCAAGGGAGGCGTAGGTCGCCGCCGTGCTGCCGACATCGACGATGAGGTCGGGCTTGAGCGCCAGCACCGCCTCAACATTGGCGCTGCCGCCCCGCCCCGTCAGCCGCCCGGTGGCGGGCAGGTCGCGCAGCGCGGGGGCGAGGTACGCGCGCTCCTCCGGGCTCGGCGCCCGCGGCCAGCCGATCATCTTGTCGGGCGCCAGGGTAGAGAGCAGCACCGCCGCAGGCGGGCCGGCGGCGAGCACCCGGAGCACCCGATCCGGCACCTCGACCCGGCGCCCGGCGGCGTCGGTGAAGGGCCGGGCCGCCGCGAGGCAGGACCACAGCAGGGCCGGCCACAGGCAGGCGAGCGCGAGAAGGCAGCGGAGCAGCGGCATCGGGGAAGGGCATCTCCCGTGATCGGATGCTACCTATAGCGGCTTCCGCCCCGGTTGGCGCCGCGCCCGAACCGCGCCGGCCCTGCCGGGTTGGCCGAAATACCGGCATCTGTCCCGACCTGCCCATCGACCGCACGCGAGTGTCCCCGAACCCATGTCCGATCCCGCCGTCAGCCACCGCCACATCGATCTCCGCGGTCTGCGCCTGCATGTCGCCGAGGCGGGGCCGGCGGATGGGGTGCCGACGATCCTGCTGCACGGCTTTCCGGAATTCTGGTTCGGCTGGCGGCATCAGATCGGGCCGCTCGCGGGCAGCGGCCTGCGTCTCCTCATCCCCGATCAGCGCGGCTACGGCCTCAGCGACCGCCCCAAAGGCATCGCCGCCTACCACCTCGACCGGCTCGCCCAGGACGTGATCGCGCTCGCCGATGCCTGCGGGCTCGCGCGGTTCAACCTCGTCGGGCACGATTGGGGCGGGCTCGTCGCGTTCTGGGTCGCGAGCTTTCACCCCGAGCGGGTCGAGCGGCTCGCCGCGCTGAACGCCTGCCATCCCGGCGTGTTCGGCCCCTATCTCCGGCGCCATCCGGGGCAGGCCCTGCGCAGCGCCTATGCCGGCTTCTTCCAGCTCCCCCTGCTGCCCGAACGGGTGCTGACGGCGCGGGAGGGCCGCCTGCTGCGGGCCCTGATGCGCCGGTCGAGCGCGCCCGGCAGCTTCACCGAGGCCGATCTCGACGTCTACGCGCGCGAATGGCTACGCCCCGGCGCGGTCACCGCGATGCTGAACTGGTATCGGGCGCTCGCCCAGCTGCCCCGCGAGCGGCACCCGCCGAAGATCGCCGCGCCGACGCTGATCCTGTGGGGGGAGCGCGATCAGGCGCTCCAGACGGGCCTTGCCGAGGCGAGTCTGGACCTATGCGAGCGGGGCCGCCTGCAGCGTTTTCCGCAGGCGACCCACTGGGTGCAACACGACGCGCCGGAGGCGGTCAACGCCGCGCTGATCGACTTTCTGGGACGGTCGTAGACAACCATAGAAGAATGCCGGGGCAGAGCCCCGGCATTCCGCCAAAGGGAGGATCCCTTTGGAGTCCCGCTGATCAGCGGCCGCTCATGCCGGCGCCGCCCTCGGCGCCGCCGCGCGAGCCGGATTGCATCCCGCCGCGCTGCTCGCTGCCGCGGTTGCCGCCGGTGTTGCCCATGCCGCCGCCCTGCTCGGAGGCATTGCGGACGCCGCCGCGCTCGTTGCCCTCGCCGCGCATGCCGACGTTGCGCGCGCCCTCGCCGCCCCGGCCCTGCTCCATCGAGCGACCGCCGCGTTCAGCCCCGCGCGCCTGATCCGAGGCACGCATCTCGTTGCGCTCGCTGTCGCGGGTCTCGCTGCTGCGGCTGCGCAGATCGGTGCGGGTCTCCGACCCACGGACCTCGTTGCGCTCGCGGAAGCCCGCATTGACCGTGCCGCCGCGCCGCTCGGTGGTCGAGACGGTGGTGGAGAGGCGACGGTACTCGGGCGAGCCGTACATGACGCGCTGGCCGCGGATCGTCACGTAGCGGCGCGTCTCGCCGACGCTGACTAGGCGGCGATATTCCGGCGAGCCGTAGATCACGCGCTGGCCGCGGATGGTGACGTAGCGGCGCGGGCCGGTGCTGCGGCGCTCGGTGACGATCAGGCGGCGATACTCGGGCGAACCGTACACGATCCGTCGGCCGCCGACGAACACGTACCGACCTTCGCGGCGATAGCCGCCATCGACGGTGGTGGAGCGCACATCGGTGCGGCTGCTGACATGAGTCCGGTCGTGGGTGCGGTCGTGCGTGCGATCCTGGAACCGGTCGCTCCGCTCGGCGCGGGCGTTGCTGCGGACCGTGTCTCTCCGCTCATCGCGCTCGGCCGTATCGCGGCCGGCGCGATCGCTCATGCCGCGCTCCAAACCGCGCTCGCCGCGCGCCATGTCACCGCGATCCGCCCCGCCCCGGCCGGCTTCGCCGCCGTCCCGGTCGTTCCGGGCGGCACTGCGCTCACCGCCCATGGCGTTTCCACCCGAGCGCGCCTCGCTGCCCTTGGCACCCATGCCGCCGCGCTCGCCGCCCGACATCCCGGCTTGCCCACCGGACTGCTCCGCACCGGCCCGCATGCCGCCGCGCTCGGACCCACCGGTCGCGGCGCTTTGAGCGTAGACCGACGTGCTCATCAGCAACGCGGCAAGACCCATCGCAATCGTCTTCATGGCGTATCCTCCGAAACTTTAGACGCTCGAAACGTCGCAAATGACAAAAGGGTTCTGCGAAAAGATGCCTGATCGGAAAAAGTCCGATGGGTCGCGTGGGGATTGATTTATGTGAACAAGCTTGGCCATTTGACGTGGATGACGTCTTGCGTGTTCTGCGGGCGTCTTCTCCGATTGGCTCTGATGCCGGGCTCGATCTGCGCATCGACGCAAGCGACGGCCTTGATCGGCCTCTTGGTGCGGCCCGCTCAAACCGCCCGCCTGGGCTTGGCCATCCACTCGCGCCCCTTGAGCATGCCGTGCCAGTGGAGGGGCGGGAGCAGGCGCTCCTTGAGCAGCCACGCGGCCCGGCTCGGCTTCGTGCCGTCGAGGAGCCAGGACGGGAAGCTGGGAAGAAGCTTGCCGCCATAGCCGAACTCGGCAAGCAGGATCTTGCCGCGCTCGACGGTGAGTGGGCACGAGCCGTAGCCGTCGTAGACGGCATCCGGCCCCTCGATGAAGCCCATGTCGCGCAGCAGGTTGTGCGCCACCACGGGCGCCTGCTTGCGTGCCGCGGCGGCGGTCTTGGCGTTCGGCGCGCTGCAAGCGTCGCCCAGCCCGTAGACGTCGGTAAAGCGCTTGTGGCGCAGACTCGCCGGGTCCACCTCGACCCAGCCGCTCGGATCCGCCAGGGGGATTCCCTGACGAAATCGGGGGCCTGCTGGGGCGGAACGACATGGATCATGTCGAACCCGGTCTCGACCGTCGATTGGGTCCCGTCCTCGGCCGTGCAGGTGAACCACGCGCGCTTGGCCGAGCCGTCGATGCGTGTGAGGTTGTGACGGAAGTGCAGCTTCGCGTCGTAGCGCCGGACGTACTCCATCAGGGGCGGCACATATTCCTTCACGCCGAACAGGCTCGGGGTCGCCGTGAAGAGGTCGATCCCGATCTCCCTCAGGCGGCCCGCGCGCCGCCAATGGTCGGCCGAGAGATACATCGCCTTCTGCGGGGCGCTCGCGCATTTGATCGGCATGGGGGGCTGGGTGAACACGGCCCGACCTCCGCCGAGGTTCCGGACCAGCTCCCAGGTATAGGGCGCGAGGTCGAAGCGGTAGTTCGAGGTGACCCCGTTCCGGCCGAGCGTTTCGACCAGCCCCTCGATGCCGCCCCAGTCGAGCTTGAGTCCGGGGGCGACGACGAGGCGGTCGTAGCCGATGGTCCGGCCGTCCTCCAGCATCACGGCCTTCCTCTGGGGCTCGAAGGCGACAGCGGCGGCCTTGATCCACGTCACGCCGTCCGGGATCAGAGACGCCATGGTCCGGGCGGTCACCGCCGGGTCGAACACGCCGGCGCCCACCAGCGTCCAGCCGGGCTGGTAGTAGTGGATGCCGGCCGGATCGATCACGGCGACCTCCAGGTCGGGCTTGCGCGCCTTCAGGCTTGAGGCCGCCGCGAGGCCGGCCGCGCCGCCGCCGACGATGAGAACCGCGAACCGTTGCTCAGTTCTCTCTTTCGCCGCGCCGGCCTGCGCCGCCATCCGGGGCGCCGCGCCTTTCAGGTCGTAGCCCGCGGCCTTCGTGGCAGCCAGGATCTCCGCCACGGCGCGGCCGCGCCGTGCCTCGGCGAACGACCATAGCGTCGCCGAGCGCGTGCCGGTGCCGCAATAGGCAAGGGTCGGCTTCGGCAGGGTGTCCGCCGCCGCCTCGAAGGCCGCGACATCCGCGTCGGTGATACGGCCCGACGTGACCGGCAGGTAGCGGGCGACGAGGCCGCCCTCCCCGGCCAGCCGCTCGATCTCACGAAAATTCGGCTGGTTGGGGGCCTCGGCGTCGGGGCGGTTGCAGAGGATCGACCGGAACCCGGCGGACGCGACCGCCGGGATGTCGTCAGGCCGGATCTGCGGTGCGACGGCCAAGTCGCGCGTGATGTGATGGACGTCCACCGACGGTTCCGTCGCTATATAAAATTGCATATTGACTTAATCACTCGGAGCATATCGAATATTGACAGAGGTACAATACCGGCACTACCTGCCTCTGTGCCGGCGAAAAGCCTGGAGCATCGATATATGATTTCACATATTGAAAGGCCCGATCCGGCGGCCGAGCGGCCGGCTTGCCCCCCGGTGATGGGCGATCCCGCTCCGGGCTTCCGCGCGCGCACGACGATGGGCGAGCGGACGCTCGAGGATTACCGCGGTCGCTGGCTGGTCCTGTTCTCTCATCCGGCGGACTTCACGCCGGTCTGCACGAGCGAATTTCTCGCCTTCTCGCGCGCCCATCCCCGGTTCCAGGCGCTGGATTGCGATCTGCTCGGTCTCTCGGTCGACAGCCTGCCGTCGCACCTCGCCTGGGCGCACAACATCGAGGAGCGCTTCGGCGTCCGCGTTCCGTTCCCGATGCTGGAGGATCCCTCCATGGCCATCGCCCGCGCCTACGGCATGCTGCCGCCGGGCGCCGTGTCGAGCGCGACCGTGAGGACCACCTTCGTCATCGATCCAGACGGGATCATCCGGGCCTCCACCACCTACCCGATGACGGTCGGGCGCAGCGTCGAGGAGATTCTGCGCCTCGTCGCCGCGCTTCAGGTCACCGACGAGGCGGACGTCGTCACGCCGGAGGCTTGGCGGCCGGGCGACCCGATCCTCGTCGCGCCGCCGCTGACGTTCCACGGAGCCGCCGCCCGTCCGGAGGGCGAGGCCGGCGACTGGTACTTTCGAACGGGAACCTTGTGACCATGACGGAGACGGACGGCCCGCGCCCCCTCGTCCGGGGCTTCTACGAGCGGCGCACGGGCAGCATCCAGTACGTGGTCTCGTGCCCGCGGACGAAGCGCTGCGCCATCGTCGATCCCGTGCTCGACTTTGACGAGAAGTCGGGGGCGACCGCGACGCGCTGCGCCGACGAGATCCTGGACTACGTGCGCGCGGCCGGGCTCTCGGTCGAATGGATCCTGGATACCCACCCGCACGCCGACCACTTCTCGGCCGCTCAATACCTCAAGGAGCGCACCGGGGCCCCGACCGCCATCGGCGAGCGGGTCGTCGAGGTTCAGAGGCTCTGGAAAGCCCTCTACGGCTTCACGGACCTGCCGACCGAAGGTTCCCAATGGGACCGGACCTTCGCGGAGGGCGACGTCTTCTCGGTCGGCGAAGTGCCGGCCCGCATCCTGTTCTCGCCCGGCCACACGCTGGCCTCCGTCACCTACGTGATCGGCGACGCCGCCTTCGTCCACGACACCCTGTTCATGCCGGATTCGGGCACCGCGCGGGCCGACTTCCCCGGCGGTAGCGCCGTCGCGCTCTGGCGCTCGATCCAGGCCATCCTCGCGCTGCCGGACGCCACGCGCCTCTTCACCGGACACGATTACCAGCCGGGCGGTCGCGAACCGCGCTGGGAAAGCACCGTCGCCGAGCAGAAAGCGGCCAACACCCACATGGTCGCGGCGCGCAGCGAGGCGGAGTTCGTGCGCATCCGAGAGGCGCGCGACGCCACTCTGCCGATGCCCAAGCTCATCCTGCACGCGTTGCAGGTCAACATCCGTGGCGGCCGGCTGCCGGAGCCCGAGGCGAACGGCAGGCGCTATCTCAAGTTTCCGCTCAACGCCCTGGAAGGGGCGGTGTGGGAATGAGCCCGGCGGCCTCATTTCCCGAGGACAAGGCCCGGGAGGTGTCCGACCTCCTGAAGGTGTTCGCCCATCCCGGACGGTTGCGCCTCCTCAGCCGCTTGTTCGAAGGCGAGTGCTCCGTGGCCGAGATGGAGCGCGAACTCGGCATCCGTCAGCCGAGCCTCTCCCAGCATTTGGGCGAGTTGCGCGAGGCCGGGCTGGTCTCGACTCGCCGCGAGCACAAGACGGTCTTCTACACGCTGACGGCACCCCGTGCGGTCGAGCTCGTCGAGATCCTGCACGCGATGTTCGGTTCGGAGGAGCCGCGCCGTCCCCGTCGCGGAAAGGTGAGCGGACGGGCCCGGAATGGCGGGGCGGCCATGTTCGCCCAGGCGGGCGCGGCGGCGACCGGCCGGAGCCAGGATCATCCGGAGCCAACCCCGCGATGAGCGTCGTGCTCGCCCTCCTGTCCGGCGGCTTCGTCGGGTTCAGCCTCGGGCTCATCGGCGGCGGCGGGTCGATCCTGGCGACGCCCCTCCTGATCTACGTGGTGGGCGTGGGGCAGCCGCATGTCGCGATCGGGACGGGTGCGCTCGCAGTGGCGGTCAGCGCCATGGCGAACTTCTCCGGCCATTGGCGGGCGGGCAACGTGCGCTGGGGCAACGCGCTCGTATTCGCGGCCTTCGGTGTCGTCGGCGCCCTCGGTGGCTCGACGCTGGGTAAGGCCTTCGACGGAGAGCGTCTGCTCTTCCTGTTTGCCCTGCTCATGATCGCCGTCGGGCTGCTGATGCTGCGGTCCGGCGAGCGCAACGGCTCCGGGCGTGCTGCGGCCGGCGCGCCGTCCGCCCCCGCCTTCACGCCGAGATTGGCCGCGGTGGCGCTGGCCGTCGGCGGGGCGTCCGGGTTCTTCGGGATCGGCGGCGGCTTCCTGATCGTGCCGGGTCTCGTGTTCGCGACGGGGATGCCGATGATCAACGCCATCGGCACCTCACTCTTCGCGGTCGGCGCCTTCGGCCTTGCGACGGCGGCGAACTATGCCCTCTCGGGCCTGATCGATTGGCCGGTCGCGGCCCAGTACATCGTCGGCGGCCTCCTCGGCGGCTGGGTCGGCATGCGCCTCGCCTGCCGTCTCGCCGGACGGAAGGGCGCGCTCGATCGGATCTTCGCGTCCCTCATCTTCACGGTCGCCGCTTACATGCTCTACCGGACAAGCGCGGCCTTGACGTAACGACCGTCAGGGCCCGGCCAGAACCGAGCAGGCCGTCGTTCGAGCGGCTCTTGTGGGAGGGGCTTGCAGCCTCACCCCTCAAAACCTTGCATCCGGTGGGCTCGGGTTCCTCGGTCCGCGCGACCCATGATCGTCGTGCGCCTGACCCTGACCCAGCAAACCGGCGCGCAGGCCCTCCAATCGGGGTGAGCCACGCCTGTGGGGCGGCGCAATCATCGAGGCCGCGCCGCTCCCGGCTGATCTCGATCAATGCGGCCACCAGCGTGATGCGCTTCCCTGTTGGGGCGTACTTTGCCGGTGCCTCCAATACAGGGGGTGTCGAGGATGTGCGCTGAGGGAGCCGTACTTCACTTCCGCCGATCGAGTTTCAGAGATGCCGGACAACTACCTTCCTAGCGCACTCGATCTCGCTCGGAGCCAATTCGCCTTTACGGTCGTCTGGCATTTCCTGTTTCCGGCTTTCACCATCGGGCTGGCCAGCTTCCTTGCCGTGCTCGAAGCCTTCTGGCTCGCCACCGGACGCGCCGTCTATCTCGATTCCTATCGGTACTGGCTCAAGATCTTCGCCATCGCGTTCGCCATGGGCGTCGTCTCGGGGCTCGTCATGAGCTACCAGTTCGGCACCAACTGGTCGGTCTTCTCCGACAAGACGGCTCCGATTCTCGGTCCTCTCCTCGGCTACGAGGTTCTGACGGCCTTCTTCCTGGAGGCGGGCTTCCTCGGGGTCATGCTGTTCGGTCTGGAGCGCGTGGGCCCGCGCCTCCATTTCCTGGCCACCTGCCTCGTCGCGGTGGGCACGCTGACCTCGGCCTTCTGGATCCTGTCGGCCAATTCCTGGATGCAGACGCCGGCGGGCTACGTGCTCGACGCCAACGGCCACTTCGCGCCCCAGGATTGGTGGGCGGTGGTCTTCAACCCGTCCTTCCCCTTCCGTTTCGCCCACACCGTCACCGCCGCCTACCTCACCACCGCGATGATCGTCGGCGCGGTGGGGGCGTGGCATCTCCTGCGCGACCGCTCGAACCCGCGCGCCCGCCTGATGTTCTCGATGGCGATGTGGATGGCGGCCATCGTCGCCCCCGTCCAACTCGTCCTGGGCGATCTGCATGGGACCAACACCTACCACCATCAGCCCGCCAAGGTCGCGGCGATGGAAGGCCATTTCGACAGTGAGCGGCGCGCGCCCTCGATCCTGTTCGGCTGGCCGGACGCGCAGGCCGAGACGACGCGTTGGGCGATCGGCATCCCGGGGCTCGCGAGCCTGTATCTCGCCCACGACCTGAACGCCGAGGTGCGCGGGCTGAAGGCCCTGCCCCGCGACACCTGGCCGACCAACCTGCCCCTGGTGTTCTGGGCCTTCCGGGTCATGGTCGGGCTCGGCTTCCTGATGATCGCCTTGGGCGTGACCTCCCTCTACCTGCGTTGGAAGGAACGGCTCTACACGTCGCGATGGCTGCACCGCTGCGCGGTCGCGATGGGCCCGTCCGGCCTCGTCGCCGTCACGGCGGGCTGGGTGGTGACGGAATCCGGGCGCCAGCCCTTCACCGTGTACGGGCTGCTGCGCACCGCCGACAGCGTCTCACCCATCGCCGCCCCCGCGGTCGCGACCTCGCTGGCCGCGTTCGCCGTGGTCTACTTCGTCGTGTTCGGGGCCGGCATCTGGTTCCTTCTGCACCTCTTCAATCAGCCCCCGCGACCGCACGAGGCGGGTCTGCCCACCGGCCAGCCGGTGCGCACCGCCGGCATTACCCCGGCCCCGGCGCTCGCTGCCGGTCCGAATGCCCAGCCCGCTGAGTGAAGGAAGCGGTTTCGATGTCTCTCGACCTCACGCTGATCTGGGCCGTCCTGATCGCCACCGCCGTGTTCCTCTATGTGGCGATGGACGGGTTCGATCTCGGCATCGGCATCCTGTTCCCGGCCATGTCCGCCAAGGCCGACCGGGACGTGATGGTGAACTCCGTCGCCCCCGTGTGGGACGGCAACGAGACCTGGCTGATCCTCGGCGGCGGCGGCCTCTTCGCGGTCTTCCCGCTGGCCTACGTGACGATCCTGCCGGCGCTCTACATGCCGCTGATCCTGATGCTGCTCGCCCTCGTCTTCCGCGGTGTCGCCTTCGAGATGCGCTTCCGCATGGTGACAGTTCGGGGTCAGCTCTGGTGGGACCGGGCCTTCTCCTGGGGCAGCTACGTCGCGGCCTTCTGCCAGGGCATCGCGCTCGGCGCCCTCGTCCAGGGCATCCGCGTCGAGGGGCGGGCCTATGCCGGCGGCTGGTGGGACTGGCTCACCCCCTTCTCCCTGCTAACCGGCGTGGCGCTGGTGGTGGGCTATGCGCTCCTGGGCGCATGCTGGCTCATCTGGAAGACGGGGGGCGAATTGCAGATCCGCGCTTACCGCCTCGCCCGCCCCCTGGGTCTGGCGACCTTGGTCCTGATCGCGATCATCTCACTCACGATGCTCGTCCTCAGCGCCCCCTTCCGCGAGCGCTGGCTCTCCTTCCCCGGCATCCTCGTTGGTGCGCCGGTGCCCGTGCTCGTCGGGCTGCTGGCGCTCCGCTTCCAGCGCTCGCTGGAGCGGCGCGAGGAGATCATGCCCTTCCTCTGCGCGCTCGGCTTCTTCCTGCTCTCTTACATCGGACTCGGCATCAGCCTTTGGCCGATGATCGTGCCGCCCGACATCTCGATCTGGGCCGCGGCCACGCATCCGAGCAGCCAAGCCTTTCTCCTCGCCGGTGCGGTGGTGCTGGTCCCGATGGTGCTCGGCTACACGACCTACGTGTACTGGCTGTTCCGCGGCAAGGTCACACCGGAATCCGGGTATCACTGATGGGTCTTCATCAGCCGACGGCGGACCCTGCCTTCAGGCCCGACGCCGCACGGGTTCGCAGCGAGACGATCACCGGCAAGCTCCGTCGCATCGGCTGGTTCGTTCTGCTCTGGACGATGAGTGTCGTCAGCCTGACGCTCATCGCCCTCCCGCTTCGATGGCTGCTGAAATCGACCTGATCGGCGCTCCGAACAGGGGCGTGGACCGGACGGCTGGTTCGGTGCGCGACCTCGCGCCTCGGACACGCCCGGTCGGGAACAGTCCTCTGCGATGAAGAATCCGCAAATCCCTGACGGTCTCGTGGAGTCATACAGGAATTGGATTGATCATCGTCAAGGTGCTGGTCTGATCGCCTCGGCTATACTGTCGGTCTTGCAGGGATTGACCATGCCTCAGTTCGATCCGTCTGCCGGCGCCGACTTGGATCGCCACGTCGCCACCGTCGCCCATCCTGACGAAGAGGCCCGGTTCAAACCCTGATCGGTAGATTGTCCAATCCACCGCCCGCCAATCGACCAATCATGATGGAGGATGCGCCATGCGAAGCGTTGCAATGCTCGTTGCTGTTCCGGTGATGATGATGGGAGTCAATATCTATACTGCGACAACGGCGATGAGCCGGCCGGGCCAGATCATGACGACGCGCGACATGAATATCGAGTGTCGCGGCAATGGATGGGTCGGACGCGGTGCGAGAGATTGCTGCAGCGGTCGCTGCCGGGTTCTGAAATCGAAGCGATGCAAATGCATCGGCAATAAGCCGTCGTTCTAGAGCGCATTCCGGCGAAGTGCTCACCGGTTCGTCGAAAGAAAGCGCGTCAAACCCCCGGAGGCGGACATGACGATGACCCGCATGTTCACGCTCCGGGTCTGGGTGGCCGCCGCAACGCTCTCCGCCGCGTGCCCGCCCGCCATTTCGACGGCGTTCGCGCAGGCCGAGCCGACGGGCCCCCCCGTCGTCGGCATCATCGCCGCGCGCAAGGAGCCGATCACCCAGACGGAGCAGTTCATCGGACGCATCGAGGCGAAGCAGCGCGTCGACATCGTCGCCCGGGTGACGGCGTTCATCGAGAAGCGGCTTTTCGTCGAGGGCACGGATGTCGAGGAAGGAGCGCTCCTCTACCTTCTCGAGCAGGGCCCGTTCCAGGCGGTCGTGGCCGCGCAGAAGGCGCAGATTGCGCAGGTCGAAGCGCAATTGGAGAACGCGCGTCTGACGACGCAGCGCGCCCGAACCCTGCTCGGCGGGCCGGCCGGGCAGCAATCGACCTACGACGCGGCCCTCGCGAACGAGCGGGCCTTGGAGGCGCAGCTCCAAGGCGCACAAGCCCAGCTCGACACGGCGCAGATCAATCTCGGCTACACGGAGATCCGCGCGCCGATTGCGGGCCAGATCGGGCGCACGTCCCTGACGATCGGCAACGTCGTCGGGCCGGGCTCCGGGGTGCTGACGACGATCATCAGCCAGGACCCGATGTTCGTGACGTTTCCGGTGCCGGTCCGTGAAGCGATCAATCTGAGAGCGCGCTATGGGCCGACGGGCGGATTCGGCGCCGTCCTGATCCGGGCACAACTCCCGGACGGCCGCTTCTACGATCACACCGGGACGCTCGATTTCGTCAACAACACCATCGCGACGAATACGGACACGATCCTGCTTCGCGGCGTGCTGCCGAACCCTCCGATCTTCGGTCAAACCCGCAGCTTGCTCACCCTTCGTGAACTCACGGATGGCGAGTTCGTGACCGTGTTCCTCGAGGGCGTCGAGCCGGTCGAGGTGGTCGCGATTCCCCGCGCTGCCGTCCTGGCCGACCAGCGGGGCAGCTACGTCTACGTGATCGGGCCGGGGAATAAGGCCGAGGAGCGTCGGATTCAGCTTGGCCAGTCGAGCACGACGCTCGCGGCGGTGACGAGCGGCCTCAAGGTCGGAGAGCAGGTCATCGCCGAAGGCTTGCAGCGGGTCCGCGCGGGCGAGACGGTTTCGCCCAAACCCGCCGACGCCATTCTGCAGAGGATGATGCGGAATTCGGCCGTGAACGCGGACCGCGCAGGGCCGGCTGCGTCCGTTTCGCCGCCGGCCGGACACGCTCCGACCGGAGCCGCCAGTGGCGCCGGTCCGAGCGCGAGCGGCAGCCCGAATAGCCGGCGCTAGCGCAGCATGGGACGCCGCCCCCCTTTCCGCCCCCCTTTCCGGCTCCCTTGCCCCGTCCCCTGTCCCGCTCCGCGGCCCCTCGTCCCGGATCGCACTTCGTTTGTCCCAGGCGGCCGAGCCCGAGGCGCGTCATGATCTCATCCATCTTCGTGGACCGCCCCCGGCTCGCGATCGTCATCGCGCTGATCATCACGATCGCCGGGGGGCTGGCGCTGCTCCGGATCCCGGTCGCGCAGTTTCCCGACATCGTGCCGCCGCAGGTCAGCGTGTCGGGAATGTATCCGGGGGCCTCTGCCGAGGTCGTCGAGGCGAGCGTCGCCCAGCCGCTCGAGGCGCAGGTCATCGGCGTCGACCGCATGATCTACATGAAGTCCACGAGTGCCAATGACGGCAGCTACAGCCTGGCGGTGAGTTTCGACCTCGGCTCCGACCCGGATATCAACACGGTCAGCGTCAATAACCGCGTCCAGTCGGCCTTGTCGCAGCTCCCGTCCGAGGTGCAGCTGCAGGGGCTCAAGGTGCAGAAGAAGTCGTCTGCGATCCTGCTGTTTGCCGTCCTCTACAGCGAGACGGGCGCGCAGGACCCGCTCTTCATCACGAACTACGCCATCATCAACGTGCTCGACGAAATTTCGCGCACGGCCGGAGTGGGCCAGGCCAACCTGTTCGCGCGGATGAACTACTCGATGCGCATCTGGTTCGACACGGATCGCCTGACGAGCCTGACTCTCGCGCCGTCGGACGTGGTGGATGCCATCCGGGCGCAAAGCGTTCAGGCGCCGGTCGGCCGCATCGGCGCGCCGCCGATCACAAACGAGCAGCAGATCCAGATGAACGTGCAGACGCAGGGTCGCTTGTCGACGCCGGCACAGTTCGGCGCGATCGTCTTGCGGACGAATTCCGACGGCTCCGTGGTGCGCATCCGCGACGTCGCCCGAGTGGAACTCAGCGCACAGAGCTTCGACAGCGAATCCCGGCTCGACGGCCGCCCCGGCGTCCCCGTCGCCATCTATCTCGTGCCCGGCGCCAACGCGGTGCGGACCGCGAGCGCCGTCAAAGCAACCCTGGAGAAGCTCTCGGCGCGCTTCCCGGCAGGCTTGCGATACGTGGTCGTGCACGATTCCACGACCTTCGTGAAGGACACCATCTCCGAGGTGCTGCGGACGCT
Organism: Methylorubrum sp. GM97; assembly: GCF_024347855.1. Lineage (NCBI taxonomy): Bacteria > Pseudomonadati > Pseudomonadota > Alphaproteobacteria > Hyphomicrobiales > Methylobacteriaceae > Methylorubrum > Methylorubrum sp. GM97. Next base: position 4,122,139 of record NZ_AP025942.1, on the reverse strand, counting down.
GGCCGAGGCCTTCGTCCTCGTCGTCCTCGTCGTGTTTCTGTTCCTCGGGAATCTGCGGGCGACGGTGATCCCCGCCATCGCCGTGCCGGTGAGCCTCATCGGCACCTTCGCGGTGCTCTACGTGCTCGGCTACTCGGCCAACACCGTGTCGCTCCTGGCGATGGTGCTCGCCATCGGCATCGTGGTCGACGACGCCATCGTCGTCGTCGAGAATGTCGAGCGGGTGATGGAGGAGCATCCGGAGCTGTCGCCGGCCGAGGCGACGAAGCTCGCCATGACGCAGATCACGGCCCCCATCATCGCCATCACGCTCGTCCTCCTGTCCGTCTTCGTTCCGATCGCCTTCATCCCAGGCGTGTCGGGAACGCTGTTCCGGCAATTCGCCGTCACGATCAGCGCCGCGATGCTGATCTCGGCGATCAACGCGCTGACCCTTTCGCCCGCGCTCTGCGGGGTATTCCTGCGTCCCACGCGTGCGCGGCGGGGCATCATGGGCCGGGTGCTCAACGGAATCGACTGGGTGCGGGACCGCTATGCCGGGGGCGTCCGCCGCCTCGTCCGCGTGTCCGCGCTCTCGCTCGTGCTGGTTCTCCTGTTCGCGGGCGGCATCTTCGGCCTCTCGCGGATCACGCCCGCCGGCTTCCTCCCGGAGGAGGATCAGGGCGCCTTCTTCGTCTCGGTCCAACTGCCCGACGGCGCCTCGGTGGCCCGCACGAGCGCGGTCGCAGCGGAGGTCGAGCGGCTCCTGAAGGACATGCCCGGCGTCAATCAGGTGCTTGCGATCGTCGGCTTCTCGCTTCTGGACGGGGCGGCCGAGCCGAATTCCGCGTTCCTGGTGGCGCAGCTCAAACCCTTCGCCGATCGCCGAAGCGCGGCGGAATCCGCCGGGGCCCTGATCGGGCGCGCTTACGCGGCGGCCGCGACGATCGGGCAGGCAACGGTCCTGCCCTTCAACCTTCCGCCGATCGTTGGACTCTCGACGAGCGGCGGCTTCGAATACGTGCTCGAGGCGCGAGAGGGCCAGGACCCGGCCGCGACCGACGCGGTCGTGCGCGGGCTCGTCGCGGCGGCGAACCGCGACCCGCGGCTCGCCCGCGTCTTCTCCACCTTCACGGCGTCGAATCCCTCGATCTTCCTCGACATCGACCGCACCAAGGCACAGGTGCTCGGGCTGGCGATGAGCGACGTCTTCAGTTCGCTCCAGGCCACGCTCGGCGGGGTCTACGTCAACAATTTCAACCTCTACGGCCGCACCTGGCAGGTGAATGTGGAGGGCGAGGCGGACAACCGGGGCGACATTCGCGACATCTGGAACATCTATGTCCGCGGCGCCTCGGGCCAGATGGTGCCGGTGCGTTCGGTCGCGAGCGAGCGCATCGTGCTCGGACCGCAGGTGCTCACGCGCTACAACAACTTCCGCGCCGTGAGCGTGAACGGCAGCCCGGCGCCCGGCATCTCTTCCGGCGCCGCGATGGCCGCGATGGAGCAGATCTCGGACCGGACCCTGCCGGAGGGCTACAGCTACGAGTGGACCGGGACCGCCTATCAGGAGCAGCAGGCCTCCGGGCAGACCTGGATCGTGCTCGGCCTCGCCTTCCTGTTCGCCTACCTGTTCCTCGTTGCCCTCTACGAGAGCTGGACGATCCCCATTCCGGTCCTGCTGTCCGTCGTGGTCGGCGCCTTCGGCTCCTACCTGGCCGTCAAGCTCGCCGGCCTTTCGCTCGATCTCTACAGCGAGATCGGCCTCGTGGTGCTGATCGCGCTTGCGGCCAAGAACGGCATCCTGATCGTCGAGTTCGCGAAGGACCAGCGGGAGGCCGGCGTGCCGATCCAGGAGGCCGCGATCCGCGGCGCCGAGCAGCGGTTCCGCGCCGTGATGATGACCTCCATCGCCTTCATCCTCGGCCTTGTCCCCCTCGTGATCGCCACCGGCGCGGCCCAGATCAGCCGTCGCGACGTCGGAACGGCGGTCTTCGGCGGGATGATCGCGGCCAGTTCGATCGGCATCTTCCTCGTGCCGATGCTCTACGTCACGGTCCAGACCCTGCGCGAGCGCGTGAGCAAGGGGAAGACGGGGCAGGATCAGCCCGCCTGACCGGTGGTCCGGGCGCCCCCGAAACCGCCCCCGCGGGACTTCGGCGTGTCCCACCGAGACATCCGTTCCGGGGATGGACCGCGTGAAGTCCAGGGTTTGCCGGCGATCAGCGAGAGGAAGGGGCGATGATGAAGCCGGCAGATCAACCCGCGCCGCCCTGGCAGCAGGCACGCTTCGTCGCCGTGGCCCTGATCACCGGTGCCCTCACGGGTGTGTTCGGCGGCCTCTTCCACCTCGCCATCGACAGGATCATCGATTGGCCGACATGGCTGGCCGGCCAGACCGCCGGTTGGCGGTTGGTCGCGGCGAGCGCCGCCATCACCATGGCGGCCACGGTCTTTGCCGTGTTCATCACCCGGCGCTTCGCCCCGGAAGCGAGCGGGAGCGGGGTTCCGGAAATCGAGGGGGCCATCGCCGGCATCCGGCATGTGCGCTGGGAGCGCGTGCTGCCGGTGAAGTTCATCGCCGGCATCGCGGCGATCGGCTCGGGCCTGGTTCTTGGCCGCGAGGGGCCGACCATTCACATGGGCGGCTCGGCGGCGCTCGCGGCCTCGGAAATGTTCCGGGTGAGGGACGTCGATCGGCGGGCTCTGCTGGCGGCCGGCGCGGGGGCGGGTCTCGCCTGCGCCTTCAATGCCCCGATGGCGGCCGTGCTGTTCGTCATCGAGGAAACGCGCAAGCAGTTCCCCTACAGCTTCCGGAACTACATGGGGGTGTTCGCCGCGGCGATCACCGGAACCGCGGTGACCCAGATGATCTCGGGCGCGCGGCCGGACCTGCCGCTGTCGGCCGGGGCAGCGGCGCTGGCTTCGTTGCCGGCCTTCGCCGTGCTGGGCATCATCCTGGGTGCGGTGGGCGTGCTCTTCAATCGATGCATCCTGGCGATGCTGGACCTCGCCGCCGCATGGCAGAAGCGCGCCCCGTATGTGTGGCCTGCCCTGGTCGGATTGCTCGTGGGCGCCCTGCTGATCCTCGCGCCGCGCACCGCGACGGGCGGAGAGCAGGTGATTTCACAGATCGCCGTTCTGACCCCGAGTGCGGGCGTGCTGCTGATGCTGGCGATCACCCGGCTGTTCACGTCGGTTGTCTGTTACTCCGTCGGCACGCCGGGGGGCATTTTCGCGCCGATCCTGTCGCTTGCAACCTGCATCGGTCTGGCCTTCGGCCTGCTCGCGCAGATGGTGTTCCCCGAGGTCTTGTCCGGCCTCGGGGTGACGCCGGTCTCCTTCGGCATCGTGGCGATGGCCGCGCTCTTCAGCGCGACGGTGCACGCACCGGCCGTGGGCGTGGTCTTGGTGCTTGAACTCACGACCGCCTACGCGCTCGTCCTGCCCATGCTGACGGCCTGCCTCACGGCCAGCCTTGTGGCCCAATGGCTCGGCGGCCGTCCGATTTATGGACAGATGCTGGAGCGCGCCCTTGCCCAGGCCGGCAGGGTGCCGGTCAAGGGCTCGGATATCGGTCTGGCTGCCGATCGGGATCGTGCGACCCACTGAACCGCCTTAAGGCCTGCGAGGCGATCGCTGAAGGCTCTCAGCCGCAACGTCATACGGGTGGGGGCGGTGGTGGTGGTGGCGGAGGCGGTGGGGGCGGCAGGGGCAATACCGGCGGAGGCGGCGGAGGTGGCAGAGGCGGAGGCGGCGGAGGCGGCAAAACCAACGGCGGCGGCGGAGGGCCGGGCGGAGGCGGTGGCGGAAGGGGCTGCGCGAGCGTCACCGTGCTGGTCGCAAGTGCCGCAGTGATGATGATCCATCGCTTCATCATGAGCGAACCTCCATCGCGCTTGCCGACCTGTGCGGCTCTTCGGACAACACTGAAACGACAGAAGGAGGCTCGTTCGAACCGCGCTTCATCCTCGGCTCCTCTGGTCCCCGTGGACCCTCGCATTCGGCCCTGTCCGAGGCCTGCCGGTCCGGTTGCCCGGACAGGACAGGTCTGAGTCTCGAGCGCGCCGAAATTGGTCCCTGAAATCAGCGCTCGACCAGCTGCGGAAGGGATGAAGCTGGTCGATCGGCCGAGTGATGGACGGCCGAGTGCTGCCGAAGCACGTGTTCGGCGAGGTCATTCAATGATGCAGTCCGATCTGCATCAGAATATCTTCTTCAGCTCACCATCGATCTTCGACCATAGGGAAGCGGTCGGCGCCTTCCTGCACTCTTCAGCGACCAAGGGCGTGACCTTCTCAACCCCAGCAATATCGATCGCCACCACATCAGGCTTCTTCTGGCCCTGTTTGTAGCCTGCGGCCCATGCGACGACTTTCGGTTTGAACGTGTCTTCGAACCCGTTGAACTCCTCGCAGGTGACTTTCTCGAGGGGCTTGCTCGCCAGTTTTTCTTGATTCTTGTCGGTGCTCTTCCCGCTGGAGGTTTCGGCCTGAACGAGACCGGCGGATAAGACGACCGCAATGGCAGACAGCAGGTAAGTCTTCGAAGATCCTGTACGCATGATGAGCTCCTTTGCCTTAGCTTGATGCCATCGACCGCATCTCGTCGAACCTCAGAATGCCGAAGTTCGGCGACCTAGAGCGCTTTCCGACGAAGTGGACGCCGGTTCGGCGAGAGAAAGCGCGTTGAAACAAAGACCGAGAGACGCCGGCCTGATGCCGTCAGGTCGGATACGGCTCTAGCTGGCCAACAGATCTCAGTGCGACGGGCCGATCGCCGGTCGCGCCAACGTCAAATGATGATGACTTATGATTTGATGCAGCTTGAAGATCGGCTTGTTTGTTGATTGAGGCCCGGAAACCAAATCAGCAGGGTCAGCCGGGCCAATCACGAAGATGAGGAGGTCTGCTTATGTTAGGTATGACCGGTAGGATCATACGGTCGAAAACTGACGTTCCAACTATAGATTGAACGGCCGTCGCTCAGCGAGGTTCCGGGCGGTTGCAACTTAAAAGATACGAACCGCGCCGGATTGCATGGCAAGAGCGATCCGATCGCCGATCCGGCTTGGGCGCAGGATAGCCTCGCTCTGCCGGCAGGAGCGCCCCGTGAGCATCGGTATACTTACCCGATGACGGGTTGGGCCGGCACGGCACGCTCCCGATCGCCCGCAATGCTTTCGGCATCGAGGCGGACGCCGCCGAAGCGGGCGATCCGGGGCGGATCAGCCCTCCTTGGTCAGGGGGACGGCGATGAAGCGGGTTTGGCCCCTGGCGCTCTTCACCCGCATCAGCACCGCCTTGCGGCCGCTCGACTCGGCAGCGCGGATCTGTGCCTGCACCTCGGAGGGCTTCGAGACGCTGGTGCCTGCGACATCCAGGATCACGTCGCCCTGGGAGATGCCCCTGGCCGCGGCCGGGCCGTCGGGATCGACATCCATCACCGCCACGCCCTCGTCGCCGAGGCCGGTCTCGCTGGCAGGGGCCAGGCTCAGGCCGAGCCGGGCCTGACCGCTCGGCGCGTCGTCGCCGCGCCGCGTCACCTTACTATCGCCCGGCAACGTGCCGAGTTCGACGGTGGCCACCTCGCTTTTGCCGCCCCGCAGATAGGCGAGCTTCACCTCGGTGCCGGGCTTGAGGCCGGCGATCAGCCGCGACAGATCGCGAGCGTTGTTCACGGGCACGCCGTTGACCGATTCGATTACGTCGCCCGATTTCAGGCCGGCCTTGGCCGCCGGCGTGCCGCTCTCGGCGTCATTGACGAGCGCGCCCTTGGCCTTGTCGAGGCCGAGCCCCTCGGCGATGTCCTTCGTCACCGGCTGGACCTGCACGCCGAGATAACCGCGCACCACCTTGCCGTCGGTGCGGAGCTGATCGACCACCGTCTGCACCGTCTCGGCGGGGATCGCGAAGCCGAGGCCGACCGAGCCGCCGGACGGCGAGGCGATCGCCGTGTTCACGCCCACGACCTCACCGTTGACGTTGAAGGTCGGGCCGCCGGAATTGCCCTTGTTGATCGGCGCGTCGATCTGAAGGAAGTCGTCGTAGGGGCCGGCGCCGATGTCACGACCGCGGGCGGAGACGATGCCCACCGTCACCGTACCGCCGAGGCCGAACGGGTTGCCGATGGCCAAGACCCAGTCGCCGACGCGCGGGGCGCCCTTGCCGAACTGGACGTAGGGGTAGCTGCCGCTCTCGGTGATCTTCAGGAGGGCGATGTCGGTCTTGGAGTCCTTGCCGATCACTTTGGCGTCGAGGGTGCGGCCGTCGTCGAGCGTGACCTGCACGGTCTTGGCCTTGTCGACGACGTGGTTGTTGGTCACCACGTAGCCGTCCGCCGAGATGATGAAGCCGGAGCCGACCCCGCCCCGCGGCCGCATGCCACGACCGCCCGGCCCACCCTGGCCGAAGCGCTTGAAGAACTCGCGCAGTTGCGGCGGCACCTGCTGCATGTTCGGGCCGCCCGCGCTGTCGTCGTCATCGTCGGCGCTGTCGTCGAGCTTCACCTTCACGGCGACGACACCCGGCTTCACCTTGTCGACGACGTTGGCGAACGAGCCTGGCGGCTGATCGGGCGCCTCGATCGGGGTCTTCGGCAGGGCCTGGGCGTAAGCCGGGGTCATGGGCCCGGCCAAGCCGAACCCGGCCGCGCCGCCCGCGACGAGGGCGGCTGCGGCGACGGAGGCGATGGGGCGGCGGCAGACAGTCAGGGGCATGGAAGTCTCCGAACATCAATCACAGGAGCCTGCCGCCCGACCGCGCCGGAACGCGGCCGGACGCCGGACTATGAGACAATGAACGAAAGTGTAGGTTGTGCCCTCCGATCATTTGATCAAACAAGTCGCAGCTCGACCCCATGCGGCGTCGTCTATTCGCCGTCAGAAGATTTGAGACGAATTGGCTCCCCTCACGAGAGGAATGACTTGAATTCTACCCGCTGGCCCGCTTTCCATGCGGGTGACCCTGGCCCGGCACGCTGGCCCGCAGGCTGTACATCAGCGCGGACCACGCCTGGGCGGATCCCATCGCGACCGCGCGGCGCCGAGCCTCTCAGCCCGTGAGAGCCTGCAAACTGGTGTTGATCTCGCCGACACCGTGTGCGGCCGTCTGCATGCTGGACGAGATCTCCTGGGTGATGGCGTTTTGCTCATCGACGGCCGAGGCGATGCCGGTCACCGTCTCCCGTACCGATCCGATCGCCTGCACGATCGAGAGCAGGGCACCCACCGCGTCTTCCGCGATTCCCTGCATCCCATGGATGTCCTGTGCAATCCGCGTCGTCGCCTGGGTCACTTGGTTCGACAGGTTCTTCACCTCGCCGGCCACCACAGCAAAACCGCGTCCGGCCTCTCCCGCCCGCGCCGCCTCGATCGTCGCATTGAGGGCCAGAAGATTGATCTGCTGACCAACGCCCTGGATGAGTTGGACGACGCCGTTCATCGCCGCGGCGGCGTCCTTCAGCTTCGCTGTGGAGCGGTCTGCCACGACGGTCTGATCGTGGATGGCGTCCACTTCGGAGCGCGAGCGGGCCAGGCTCTGGGCGATGTCACCGATCGAAGCACTCAGCTCCTCCGCAGCCGAGGCAACGGTCTGCACGTTCATCAGCGTCTGGCTTGAGGCGCCGGTCGCCGCGTGCTGGGCCGCCGTTTTGGCCGTGATGTCGGTGGCGTACTTCACGACCTTGAACGGCTTGCCGTCCGCATCGAAGATCGGGTTATAGCTCGCCTGGATCCAGACCGCCCGCCCGCCCCTGCCGAGGCGCTTGAACACGCCTGCCCGGTACTCACCCCGCCGCAAGGCCTCCCACAGCTGCAGGTACTCCGCTGACTGGACCTGAGACGGCTCGACAAAGGTCCGATGGTGCTGGCCGCGGACCTCGTCCAGCCGATAGCCGACAACGCTCAGGAAGTTCTCGTTGGCGTCGAGGATGGTGCCATCCATGTCGAAATGGATGACGCCCTGTGACCGGTTGATGGCCGCGATCTGCCCTGCCACGTCGGCCCGGTGCAGCTTGTCCTGAGTGATGTCGGTCGCGAACTTCACGACCTTGTACGGGTTGCCCTGGCTGTCGCGAACCGGATTGTAGATGGCCTGCAGCCAAATCTCCCGTCCATCCTTGCCGATGCGCTTGTACTCGGCGCGCTGGAACTCGCCGCGCGCCAGAGCCGCCCAGAACGCGCGATAGGCTTGGCTTTCACGTTCTGCCGGAGCGACAAACAGGCTGTGGTGCCGGCCCTGCACCTCTTCCAGCTTGTAGCCGACAGCGTCGAGGAAGCCGGTATTGGCCATGAGGATGGTGCCATCCAGGGCAAACTCGATTGTGGCGCGCGAGCAGCTGATGGCCTCAAGGACCGCCGCGTGATCGGCGCTGCTCTGCTGCTGTGCCGTGACATCGACCGCGAGGAGAACGATTTTGCTCACCCGACCGGTACGGTCGAGCACCGGGCAGTAGCTGACCTGCAGCCAGATCGCGTTGCGCTGCTTGGTGAGATGCCGAGAGCACGCGGTCCGGGACTCGCCTCGGGTCACCGCCGCCCAGAGTTCCTGCTGCTCCGCGCGGGTCGCCTCGTACGGGTCCCGGACGACATCCAGTGTGTGGCCCTGCAATTCGTCGAAGCTATACCCAAGCCAGTCGAGATAGCACGCATTGGCACTCAAGACGGTGCCAGCCGGCGTGAGCTCCACCATGCCATGCGCACGACCGAAAGCGTGCAACACGGCATGATCGCCGCGAAAGAACAGCGACATGCATCCATCCCAGAGGCGGCATTGTTCGATTGAACCGCGCCCCTTTGGAGGACGGGAGCGCCGCACTGCCGCCAGGCGGTCTGCCGTTGGACAAGATGGGCAATCAGGTCCTAAAAACTCGTTAAACGACCTATTGATCTTTGTTGTTACTGATTTTTCTCACAAGTTGTACGCCGGGATCGGCCGCATCATGCCCGAGAAATACAATCCCTTCGCCTTCCAGAGCCTCCTTGATTTTTACTGTCGTGGACGGGCTACTTGGGCGGCTTTGCTCATCCGCCTCCATTCGTTTGATGGTATTCGGTGAGAGGCCAGTTTTCAGGCTCAGCTCGTCGATGGACCAGCCGAGCATCGCCCTGGCCGCACGAACCTGCAGGCCTGTGATCAGGGATGGCGTTTCGGTACGCGGCCTACCCTGTGCGAAATGTGGGAAGACCCCGTTTTGCCCGGATGCAAGGGTTCTCAACCAGATTTCATCTGTAACCACCTGCGCCAATCGGGCTAACAACTGGCTGTCTTCTTCGTTGAAGGCGCGCAATTTCCTGTCGATGAGGCAGAGCGAGCCGATCCTTGTCCCCGGTGCGACGATGAGGGGCGCACCCGCATAGAAGCGGATGAAGGGCTCCCCGGTCACGAGCGGATTCAGGGCGAAATCGGCATGGGCGCGCGCATCGGGAACCACGAACACGCTGTCGTGCAGGATCGTATAGTTGCAGAAGGCCTGTTCCCGCGGCGTGCCCGAGACGTGCAGGCCGCACTTGGCCTTGAACCATTGTCGGTCCTCATCGAGCAGGGAAATCAGCGCGATCGGGACATCGAAGAGGGTCTGGGCCAGCTGAGTGATGCGGTCGAAGGCTGGATCCGGTGGTGTGTCGAGCAGCTGCAAGCGATGCAAGGCGGCAAGCCGCCGGCTTTCGCTCTGGCCCGGCGGCATGGGCCATGTCAGTGCTGTTCTGGTCATCGCTTGCACAGCCGATCCGCTCTAGAGACGCCGACCCCATTGCATCAGGCCGGCGTCTCTCGGTCTTTGTTTCACTGCGCTTTCTTTCGCCGAACCGGCGTCCACTTCGTCGGAAAGCGCTCTGACAGGCGGCTTTGAATCAAGGCCGCGACGTACAACGGAGAATGGGTCTGATCGGCGCGGGAACGATATCCCACGCCGACGAAGAGCGGACCGTTGTAGGTTGAGCGTCTTGGCTCAGTGACGCCTGGGGCTGCATGGCAGCGATGCGGAGCGGTCAACGCCAAGATCGATTGCGCAAAATGCAAGGATCGTCTTGTCATGCCCGCCGCGTCTTCGAGCCGTATCGCTCAAGATTGGGCGTTCGAGCCTACAATCGTCGTGGCCGCTTTATCGCGTGAGCCCATCTCCGGCGTCGCTCACGTCGTGGCGTTCGCTTCGGCGGGCGTCATCGCCACAAGGACGATCAAGCCGATCAAGATCATAATCGGCAGCGTGATACAGCCGAAGGCCAGATGGGCGATCCCGAAGGCGCCGCACAGAGCGCCCGCGGCGAAGGTCACGATGGCCGGCAACACCCGCAGCAGCCGCGCGCGCGTCTGAGCCGGGTTCCCCGACGTTCTCAGGGCAAGATCCATGGCATCGATGACCGCTTGACTGACGCTCACCGTCATCACCGTGGTCGGAGCGAGATGGCCGAGGGAGAGGCGACCGATCGCGTTCTGCACGCCCATGGCCGCGACAGCGAGCATGCCGACGATCAGCGCCGGGGCACCGTCCGGCGCATCGAGTGGCGCCCATAGCGACCCGCACAAGCCGAAACCCGCGAGGAGAACGGCCTCAACGGCGAGCAGCCAAGGCAGCGGATCGGCATCCCGCCGCTGCAGGAGCAGCGCAAGGACACGGGCCCCCGCCACGGCCGCCATGAAAACGGGCAGAGCCAGAAGCTTCGCCAGCACGCCGGTCGAGCTCGCGACCAATTCAGCACCGATCAGGACGAAATTTCCGGTGACATGGGCCGTGAACAGGCCTGTCAGCGCGATGAAAGCCGCGGCATCGACGAAGCCGGCGACGAAGGCAAGGGCGGTTCCAGCGGATGTGCCGCCATCCGTGATCTGCGGCTTCACGAGACTTTCCCTGGTTTGTAGGCAGCGGAGGCGGCACCCTGCGCTCAAGCCGCATCCGACCTGATTTGCATCAGGCCGGCGCCTCACGGCCTTTGTTTCAACGCGCTTTCTTTTGCCGAACCGGCGGCCGCTTCGTCGGAAAGCGCTCTAGTCGTCGAGTGGCGTTTCCGTCATGGCCGCCGGAATCTGTGGGCTGGCGTAGTAGTCCGGCCAAGTCTTGCAAAGGAGCATGACCACAATGACCAGCACGACGGTCGCAAGAAGGAAGGCGAGCGCTTCCGTGACCTGATGCGCCCATCGGCCGGATGCCGGGATTGCGACGAAGCCGCCGAGGAAGATCATGGCGATGGCAACGGGAGCGGTCACTGAGCGGCTCGGCGATGGTGCTGCGAATCGGGTTCGGCCTGGACCCTAAGCCCACCGGGCTCCCGAGCGGTAAGGATATCGGCTATCACGAACCGTGATGAGCAACCTCAATGTCGACCAGATCCGCTCCTTCCTGGCCGTCCTTGAAAGCGGCAGCTTCACGGCCGCTGCGCAGACCCTCGGCCTGCAGCAATCCACGGTCAGCGGGCATATCGCGCGGCTGGAACAGGCGCTGGGCCGCTCCCTCCTCATGCGGGACACGCATCGGGTCGCCCTGACGCCGGACGGTCAAGCCATGATCGGCTTTGCGCGCGACGTGCTGGAGGCGCACGATCGGCTGCGCGCCTTCTTCTCGCCGGGCGGCCTGCGCGGCCGCATCCGCCTCGGCGTCTCCGAAGACTATACGCTGTCGACCCTGGCCCAGGTTCTGGCGCGTTTCGCGGATGGCCACCCTTCCGTCGATCTGCAGCTGACGGTCGGTCTCAGCCGGGCCCTCTATCAGGGCTACGATGCGGGCGAACTGGACGTGATCTTCTGCAAGCGCCGACGCGGCGATCCGCGCGGTGAATTGGCCTGGGCGGAAGAGCTGATCTGGGTGGGCCGGCCCGGCTTCGTCCCCGATCCGGCGTTGCCCCTGCCCTTGGTCCTCTATCCGCCGCCCTCGATCACGCGCACCCTGGCGCTCGATGCCCTCGAAGCGGCGGGGCGTTCCTGGCGGATCGCCTGCACCAGCGGCAGCCTGATGGGGTTGCGCGCCGCCGTCGAAGCCGGTCTGGGCATCGCGCCGCACTCGGCCCAGGTGACGCCACCGGGACTGGCTCCGATCCCTGAGACGGCCGGATTGCCGCCGATCGGTGAGGTCGAGTTCGTGGTGCTCGGCTCGGGCCGACAGCATCCCGCCGCGACGGCGTTACAGGAGGCGATCCTCGCAAGCACGGCGGAGCTTCAAGCCGTTCCCGAAGGGTGAGGCTCTCGATGCCGAGCCTCGCGCCGCACGTCCCTAGGGCGATGGCCGGTGGCAAGGAGAAATGGAAGTAAGACCGAAACAAAGGCCTTCGGATGCGAGTAGTTGATCCCATGGGCGGCGCCCGGGATGACAGCAAGACGGCCGCGAGGCAGGGCCGCTGCAAGGCTCGTCACAAATGCATAAGGGACGATGTAGTCACGCGTGCCCCAAACCACGAGCGTCGGCTGCGTGACTCGGAGGACCTTTTCTCCGATGCGGTTGCCGACCATGCTGCGTAAGGTCAGGATGTAACGCTTGATCCCACCACGGGCATAGTCGGCGAGCGCCACCCAAGCGAGCGACCAGCGCTCGAACGGTGCAATGGCAAAGAAGCCGACCATTTGCCGGACGAGGCCGCACGATTCCGGGTCCGGCGTCGGCCCCTGCAGGACAAGGCGGTCGACGCGCTGCGGGTGAACGAGGGCCAATTCGACCAGCACCTCGCAGCCGAGCGAATTGCCGATAAAGGCCGCGCGATCGATCCCGATCGCGTCCATCCAGGCCGCCAGCGCATCGGCCAGCTCGCGAACCGTGAGCACGCGGCGAGGCTTCTCACTCAAGCCGAAGCCGGGCAGGTCAGGCGCGTAGACCCGGCGGTAAGGGGCGAGTTGCCGCGCGAGCGGGATCATGTAGCAGCTCGACATCCCGAGCCCGTGGACCAGGATCACGGGCAGGCTGTCATCGGGTACGGGATCGACCGAGACACGGGCATGCATCGTTCGGCCGTTGACGCGGGTGTGCCTTGCCGCGAGCCGGCCCGGACGTTGGCTTTGCTCTCCCCTGGCACGCCGTCGAGCCAGGGAGTTCACCAGGGCCAGACGAACCAGGATTGCGCCAGCCGTCACAACGATCCACCGCAGGGGCACGCAACTTCCCGTTTCAGCCAAAGCCGCTCTCGAACGAAGCGCCGAGAAGAACCAGCCCCGCGAAACGCAACGGCTCAAGAGATTGTTTCGGAGGGCCCAGCTTCCAGCCGTCCGTCAAGGCCAAGGAGCGGGCGGCGTCGGCAAACGGGACGCATTGCCATCCCCAATGCCTCCGAGCGTTTCAAACCTGAAGGGTGGCGAAATCACCCCGAAGCTGCCGGGAGAAGCAAAGCTGTGAAGCCGTGTTCACCATGATGTTTGATTCAAGTCATTGCTGAAAAATGGCCCGCCCATGATTGTCAGCGCCGGCATGCTCCCATGATCTCGACGATCGGCTTGGTTGTTTGTGTGCGGCTCTCGATCGGATCTCTAAAACCTATAGACTTCGAGGCCATGATTGGACAAATCAATATTTCAATATTCCGAACGGATAAGGATGTATTGCAGTGATACAGATTCCTCCGATCAAAATTCTCGTGTCGATCCTGGCGTTTTGGGCCGTGCTCCAAGTCGTTGTTGAACCCGCAGCGGCCTGCTCCCGCTTCGTTTACCTTGGACGAGACGGCAAGATTTTCACGGCCCGGTCGATGGACTGGGAAAAGCCCATCGGAACCGACCTCTACATCCTGCCGCGAGGGATGGCGCGCAATGGTGAGGTCGGGCCTGCTTCGATCCGGTGGGAGTCGAAATATGGATCCTTGGTCGCGACAGCGTTCGACAATTCGACCTCGGACGGCGCCAACGAAGAGGGCCTTACGGCCAATGTGCTCTGGCTTGAAGAGTCGCAGTACCCGGCTTTCGACGGCAAGGGCCCGCCTGGATTGGCAATCTCAGTCTGGGCGCAATACGCTCTCGACAATTTCGCGACCGTCGATGAAGCCGTTGTCGCCCTTGAGAAGCAACCCTTCACGCTTGTGACGAGCGTGATTCCCGGCACTCAGGTCATCGCAAATGTCCATATGTCCCTGTCCGATTCCAGCGGGGACAGTGCCATCATCGAGTATATCGACGGCAAGCAGGTCATTCATCATGGGCGCCAATACCAAGTGATGACGAACTCTCCGACCTACGAGCAGCAGCTTGCCCTTGCATCCTACTGGTCACAGATCGGCGGAACGGTCATGCTGCCCGGTACGAACCGCGCGTCCGATCGCTTCGCCCGCGCCTCCTTCTACGTCAAATCGATCCCGCAGGATGGAGACCCGGATCACCTCTTGGCCAGCGTATACGGCATCATACGCAATGTTTCCGTGCCGCTTGGGCTTTCGACGCCGGAGAAACCGGACATATCCTCCACACGCTGGCGCACGGTCTTCGATCACAAGCGTCGCCTCTATTTCTTCGAATCGGCGCTTTCACCCAACACGTTCTGGACCGACCTGAATCAGATCGATTTCTCCAAGGAAACGGGGAAAGTGCTGAAACTCGATCTCGGCGTCGATCAGGCCAACGTCTTCGCCGGAAACGCGACACGGTCCTATCGCGTGTCGGAGCCTTTTCCCTTTGCCGGACTGCCGCGATAGAGGCCGCTACAAACCGCCTGCGAGCAGAGCAGCCTTTCGGAGCATGAGGCGGACGAAGGCGACGCGATGCAGGTCGGCCAGCGCGCCGGCAGAGCGCTCGTCGTCTTCGACGAGGCGGCGGAAGCGGGTGGCCCAGGCGAAGGAGCGCTCGACGATCCAGCGCCTGGGCGGCAGCTTTATTGTTGTCTTGTATCGCTTCCACCTGTGTGCGCCATGAAGAAGCGCACCATCTCGCGGCTGGCGTCCGGACCGCGCGGATCCGTGTAGGTGCCGTTCGGGCTTCCGCCGGACCAGGCATGACCCGCTCCATGCAGAACCCACTGCTCCAACACCTCTCGGCCCGAAGGATCGGACTGAACGCTGCGGGTGTAGGTCATGCCGCCCGGGCTCTCCCCGTGAGTGACGACTTTCCCCAAGGCTCCCTCCGGCTTGGCTTGAGCGATGATGCGGTCGCCGTTGGCTGCGTTGACGGTGCGGTCCGCATCGCCGTGGAAGACAATGGTCGGGACCGAAGCGCGCGCTCCCAAAGGCTGAGCCGTCCCGCCGCCGTTCATGGCCGCAAAGGCGGAGGGCATATCCTTGGCCGCACCATAGGGAAGCCCGGAATGGACGCCGATCGCCGCGAACAGATCCGGGTAGGTCGCCGCCATGATCGCTGCGGCCGCTCCGCCGGCCGACAATCCCGCGACGTAGACCCGTTTGGGGTCGGCCGAGAACTCGCGGATGACGTCCTGGGCAATCCCCGCGATCAGCGAAGGCTCGCCCGAGCCGCGCTGCTGATCGGCAGCGTTGAACCAGTTCCAGCACTTCTGCATGTTGGCCGATTGAGGCTGGCCGGGATAGGCCACCAAGAAGGTCTGCTCTTCGGCCAGCGCGTTCATCCGCGTTCCGGACGCGAAGTCATCCGGCGACTGGGTACAGCCGTGCAGCATGACGACGAGAGGAAGAGCTTGGCCGGTATAGCCGCTCGGGACATAGACTTTGTATGTCCGGCTGCCCGCCGCGTTTGAGAATGTCCGCTCCTCGTATCGAGCCCCATCCGGGACCGGGATCGGAGCTCGCTGAGGCGATCCGAGGCCATCCCCGAGGCCGGAGATCCCGCCCATCTTGGGAAAGCGCTCGCGCAAGGACCGCAGGGTCTCTGCAAGCCCTTGCCGTTCCGAGGGACTTGTCCCGTCAGCAGGGGCTTCCCCGGCCGTTCCCAGACCGAAGCCCGGTGCGGTCCACGCTCCACCCGGGGCCCGAGGCGCGACCATGTCGATCGTCGACGCGGGTCGTGCGGTGCTGGCGTCCTTGCGGGGTGCACCCTCCGGCGTGCCCGCTTGCGGCTTGGCGGAGGCCGAGCGTCCCTGAAGGAGGGCCATGGCTTCCGTGAGCTGGCCGGCGCGGGTGAGACGGGTCACCTCACCCATGTCGATGCCGGAGAATGCGTTCATGATCACGATCCTGAATGAGGTGGACGGGCCGGGGCGCGTGTCCGGCTTCGCCGCGAAGGCGTTGAGGCGAGGGATCAGGCCGTACGGTCGGCTAGGGCTGCCTTGACCGCCGGTTTGGCGTGGAAGGCGCCGAGCACTTGCACGGAGGCGATGGCGGCACGGGCGAGTTCCGGCGTCACATCGGGGGCGATGCTGGCGAGACCGAGAACCTGGATGTGGAGCGGAGCGCCCGCGTCTCTTGCCGCTTCGAGGTCCTGCCGGGTGTAGTGAGAGAGGCCCAGGCTGAGCTTCTTGCGGGCTAGAGACTGCGTGACGGCATCGCCCTGACGGTCGAGCTGGTTGCGCACGGCCGTTCGGATGAAGTCGGCGCGATTGGCATAGAAGCCGTCTCGAACCAGCAGATCGACACGGCCGAGATCGACAAAGCCGAGGTTGATCGTCAGCTTCTCGCTGTCGGGCGCTTTCGGACGGAGATCTAGAACATCATCTGCCATCCCAGTACCATCCTCAAACCATCCCGTTGGATGGTCCTGAGATGGTGTGCTCGTGGTGTCATACAAGGGGCGGGCGTTTGCGCCTGACCAAGCTGAGATCGCACGCGATGACGCGCCCGCTCTGACCGACGAGCCGCGGACGCATCGATGTTGCCAGTCGTTCCGCGACGTGACGTCGAGCGCATCCGTGACCGCATCGTTCCGCGCCTGACGGTGGGCTCACTGGCAGGCTGCGCTTTTTCGGGCGCGGGAGTCGAATGCACCTTGGCCAGCTGCGTGGCTGGAGCGCCGAAATGTGCGCGGACGACAGCCCGTGTTTGAGGTTTCCGGAAGGTCTGTGGGGTGGGGGCGAGCGGCTCACTTGGCGGCTTTGGCCGAAGGCTCGAAATGCCCCCATTTGGAACGCCGAGGGTATAAGCTTCTGACTTCCTTAAGTCCTGCCGTCTTGGGCGCTCCGATATCGACGCGGAAGGATGGCACGGCCCTGCAGCGGCTCAGGCACATCGAGAATTGATGCGGCGTGTGACGACGTGGGGATAGCCGTCATGGGCTCGAGAGGGGCTGACGTTCGACAGGTCAGCATCTTCTGGCTTGGTTCGTCGCTCTTCGGGTTTGCACGCGCCGAGTGTCGCCTGCCGCAGAGAGGAAGGAGTGGCCTTCAGGGGAGGCTATGCAGTCCAGACACTTGGGAGGAAAACCGTCCCCTTGACGGGGATCGCCGGGGAGAGCAGCCATTTTCTGCTATCATAACCCATTGCCACCATTCGGCTTTCCTAGTGAGGAAATCCCGGTGGAGCCGAGGGAGTGGGAACGGCTTGGCGCCGTTCCCGGGTCGTTTCCTCACACGGGTTTACGTGTGTCCGCGCCGGTGCGGCTGACGTTGCCGCGCTCGTCCTCGACCTCGACTTCGGTGCGGCGCACTTTGTCCGTAATGGTCTCGGTCCGCTGGGACGCGTCCTTGCGGATGCCCACCTCCTCGACGACGCGGGCGTCCTTCGACACCACAGCCTCCTCGCGGCGCTCCGTGGCCTCGATGGTCCTATCCGCGAACAGGGCCTCGTCGGCGGCCGTGACCGGGCGGTCCACGGAGCGGCGCTCGACCTGTACGTTCTCCTCGCGCAGGTTCACTTGCTCGTTGACGGGCGTCTCGACCGCGTAGGATCGGACCCGCACCCGGCCATGCTCGGCCACGCGCTTACCGACGTTGAGCCGCTCCTCGACGACCGGGATGTAGTCCGTCTCGCCCGTCGCTGTGCCGCGCGCTGAGGTGGCGCCGGTAGCCGTTGCCGTGCTGGAAGACGAGGTCGTGCCCGCGGTCGCCGACGAGGCTCCGCTGGTGGTCGCGGCGCCGTAGCCGCTCCAGCCTTCTTTGCGCCAGGTTGCCTCGCGCTCGTCGAGATCGACCGAGCCGTGCTCCTCGAGAATGTCCATCGCCCGGTCGACATGCGAAGCCTCGACCGTGACGGTCAGGAGCGTGCCACCACGGCTCAGGCCCTCGCTGTAGGTGTAGCGGTCCTCTTCCGGCATGAAGGCATCCTTGAGCGAGGCCCAGAAGCCACCCTCGTCGCGGGTGTGATCGTAGCCCTGGCTCGTGCCGGCCTGGGCCGTCTGCGTGCCCGCGAGCAGCCTGATCGAGGATTGCGGGATGCCCGCGGCCACGAGCTTGGCCTGGGCGGCTTCGGCCTCGGCGCGGTTGTCATACATGGCGGTGATGGTCTGGGTCATGGGGTCTGCTCCTTGGGGGGATTTCGCTGACGTGCCCGTCGGCGGACACGCGTTCGACCACGGCGTGCTGCCTGCGCAGCGTCACCGGAACCTCGACCGCCTCGCCCGAAGTGGTCTGGCGAATGTGCACCTCTTCCTTGAGGATGAGGCGCTTCTCGACGACGAGGACTTCCTCCAGGACCGGGATGATGGTCACCCCATTCTCTGTCCTGATCGTTGGGGCGACCTCGCCCTCCGCGATGACCCGGTCGATCGGGATCCGGGTCACGCCGACGACGTCGCTGCGCAGGGTCTCGCGGAGCACGTCGTCGGTGGTTTCGGTGCGGGTCTGCACCCGAACCCGGCCTTTCTCGACGACCCGTTTGTCGATGCGGGCGGTCTCTTCGATAACCGGGATTGTCTCAGTCTCGCCGACCGCGAGTTCGGCTGCGGGCCGGCTTTCCGTCCCGAGCCCGTGCGGGTCGTTCTTGGTCGGGTCCGCGCTCATGCGCGGGGCTGCCTGACTGGGACGCCGACGGTCCGCGTGACCGTCGGATCGACCGCGGCACTCCGACCGGCGAAGTAGGCGGCCAGCGCGCCGAGGATCAGAGCCAGGGCCCCGTAGAGCGCCGCTTGCGAAGCGGTGCGGGCCGCGGTGTCCGCTGCCTGCTTGGCTTGCTCCTTGGCCTTGGCCGTCGCTTCCTTAAACTGTTGGATATACTGCTGGACCTGGGTCCGGGCCTGCTCCACCGGGATGTTCTGTGCCTTGGCGAGCGCCTGCGCCGCCTTCTCCGAGGCCTGCGCCTGTTGGGCATCGTCCCCGGTGACCGCCGCGCGCATGGCGCTGACGGCTGCGTCCTTGAGCGCGGCCGGATCCTGGCCATTGGCGCCGGAGCGGAGCTGGTTCTCGATGCTGGAGAAGGGATCCGAGATCTTGCTCAGCGACGGCGCTGCCGTCTGCGCCACAGTCTGGATCGAGCCGCCGGCCGCTCGGCCGAGGCCGCCCACGGCACCGGACGCGGTGTTGAAGGCGCCCCCCACGAGCCCGCTCACGGCCGAGGAGAGCAGGTAGAAGATCACCAAGGTGGTGACCGCCCAGGAGGTCAGGCCGTGGTAGCCGGTGGTGGATTTCGAAGGCTTGCCCGACAGGCGCCCAGCGAGATAGCCGCCGGCAGCGGAAGCGAGGATGCCGGAAACCACCCACCACAACCCTGCGCCCATGCCGAGCGAACTGGCGCCCGGCGTGCCGTCTCCGGCCGGGTCGACCGTCGAGAGGCCGACACCGAGGCCGAGCATGTTCAGGATCACTTGTAGGACCAGGGCCGCGACGGCACCGGCGAAGACGGCGCCCCAGGAGATCTGATTGAGCGCGACGGTACGCAGGTCCTCGGCCGGGGCGACCATACTGGTTTGCGGCACGTGGCGGTCATGGATGTCGCGGTCACCTGGTCCGCGGACTGGGTCTGTGACGGTGGCCATGGCGGACTCCTGAAGTGGGAAAGGGGGCGAAGGGCGGCGGGGGAGGATCAGAGCACCCGGCGGCGGTCGATCAGGGCGTGGTAGAGCCAAAGCACCACGACGGCGCCGACGACGGCCACCAGCAGGCTGTAGAGATTGAGCCCGGAGACGCCCGGCTGACCGAACTGGTTGAACAGAAAGCCGCCGACGACGGCGCCGACGATGCCGAGCAGGATGTCAACGACGAGCCCCTGGCCGGTGTTGTTGACAATCCGGCTCGCGACGAAGCCGGCGACGAGGCCGAGAATGATCCAGGCGAGGAGAGACATGGGCGTGGCTCCTGATGGTCGCGCAACATCGCGCCGGACCGCTCCGGTGCACGGTGCGCGATGACTCGGATCGAGCGGGCGCGGTTGCGTTGGGCCGCTGCCTAGGTGGGCGGGCGGCGAAAGCGTCTCGGTTTCGGCGCTGTCTGGACGTGCACCGCCTCGATGGTCGCGATCTCGGCCGCGGCTTCCGCCTCCGCCCGTGCGTCACCGAAGACTATGGCAACGGCCTGCTTGATCAGGGCATGCGCGTGGTCATTCGACAGAACCTTGCGGCCCTTGCCCATGGCCCGCACCTCGTGTTGATCTTGCGATCACTGCTGAGATGCTCGAGCCGAGCAGAGCTACTACAGCCATAAACCGGCCAAACAATCGATGTTCCGGAGGTTTACATATTAATATTTCAAACTAATCGGGTTAGTGTTTCTAGCCTAATTTTCCCGGCTTCGTGTTTCCATTCGGTGCAAACTCGCCGATGCCTCGCTCTCTAGCCCAGACCACGACAGCGCTCCGGCGATTGACCCCGATCTTGCGATAGAGGCTGGCGAGATGATTGCGCACTGTGCTCAGCGACAAACCAAGTTCGGCCGCGATCTCCGAGTCGGTGGCGCCCTTGCAAATACCGAGCAACAGATCGCGCTCGCGACGTGTGAGCTTTTCGACGAGAGCAGCCGGCTTGCCGGGTGGCGGCGGGTTGCGCATCAACGCCAGCTTTTCGATGACGCCATGGCTGAACCAGGACGCGTCCGCCATGACCGTCTCGATGGCGGCGATCAGCTCCGTCTCCGTGCGCTTGCGAGCGGTGATGTCCTGCATCGCGCAGAGGACGAAGGTCTCGCCGTTGATGCGCACCGGCTCGGCCGAGACCAAGCAGTCGAGGATCTCACCTTCCCGGTTACGCAGGCGCGCCTCGAAGCCTCGGACCTGCCCCGCCTGCTTCAGCATGCGCTTGAATCGGGCCTGCTCGGCCTCCTCCACCCAGAGGCTGTCCTGCGCAGCGACGGTCCCACCCACCGTTCCGGACCGGTGGCTGCCCGGATCTCCGAACATGGCAGCGAAGGCCTCGTTGACGTTCGAGGCCAGCAATGCGTCCGTGCTGAGGAGGGCGGTGGGAACCGGGCTGAGCTGAAAGGCCTTGGCGAAGCGCTCCTCGCTGAGCTTCAGCTCCATCTCGGCTTTGCGGCGATCCTCCAGATCGGCGAAGGTGAACAGCATACAGCGCTCGCCGCCGGGCATTCGGATGGGATGGCCAGCGACGATGACGTACTTCTCACTATCGGCGGGCACATTCAGGCAGGCTTCCATCTGCGGGATGGTGTCGCCAGCGTGCAGGCGTTCGACCGCGAGCGCCCGACACTCTGCCTGCGTCAGCAGGTCGATCTCGCAGAAGGAGTGGCCGAGCACTTGATCACGGGCATAGCCGGTCAGGTCGAGAAAACCCTGGTTGACCTTGACGTAGCGCAGGTCCGCCAAGCGGCAGACCAGGGCCGGTGCCGGGTTGGCCCGGAACATGTCCTCGAAACGGGCCTCGGCCTCGTATCGATCGCTGACATCCTGCATCACCAGCGCCAAGCCGGTGAGTTGGCCCTCGCTGTCGGTGGTGACGAGGGAGCGGATGCGGTGCATCCATCGCTGCTCCGGAGCGCGGAAGTGGTGCACTTCGACGACCGTGTCCCGGAAGAGCTCACCCGTCAGCAGTCGCTCGACGGGATGCTGAAGCGGGCCGATATCGGCGTGGCTGCGATACTCCAGAACGAAGTTGCGCCGGTACTCGGCGACCGTCTCGCCGAGCTCATCGAGCGCGGCCACGCCGTGCATCGTGAGCGCGGCCCCGTTGGCGTAGGAAATGGTCTGATCCGGCTCGATCAGGATAACACCCTCACTCAAGCCGGCCACGACCTGCCGCATCCGGTCGCTACGATCCGTCATCTCGCGTCTCCGCCGTCTGAACGGACAACGCCGCCGCGCCCGCGCAGGTCACAACGCGAGCGTTGATGTCGAGACGTGATGCGAGATGACCCTACGGAAACGGGAGACGAAAGCAGCCCGGCAGCGTTGAACGCAGTGTGCCGGGAGCATCGGCGCAGCATCGAGAGGTTTTACGCCGCATGCTGATCGACGAAGCCGCCGCCCCGCGCCCGCCAGCCCAGGTGCCGCCCCCCTTGGTGCCCGGTTTGCGCGGGCTCCTGACCCTCGCCGTCGGCGTCGTGCTCGTGACAGCCCTCTACTTCGGGCGTGAGGTGTTCATCCCGCTTGTGCTGGCGGTTCTCCTCAGCTTCGTCCTGGCTCCTGTCGTCAATCTGCTGCGCCGACTCAGGCTCGGCCGAGTGCCATCGGTCATCGTCGCCGTCCTGCTCGCGCTCACGGTCATCGGCGGCATCGGAGCCGTTATCGGTACCCAGGTCGCGGGGCTCGCCGGCGACCTGCCGCAATACCAAGCCACCGTGCAGAAGAAGTTCGCCGGGCTGCAGGCAGGTTGGCTCGGCAATGCCAGCCGGATCTTCCAGCGTTTCAACCACCAAGTCCACAACGCCACCCAGAAGGCGGATGCCGCCGGTACTGCAGCGTCGACGGGCCCCGCGGGCGACACCCCGAAGGCTCAACTCGTTAAGGTTCAGGAGCCCGATCCGTCACCCTTTACCCTCGCCGAGAAGGTGCTTGGTCCCATTGTCGAGCCGTTGACCACGGTCGGCATCGTCCTCGTCGTGGTCGTGTTCCTGTTGCTCCAGCGAGAAGACCTGCGCAACCGAATGATCCGCCTGTTCGGATCGGGTGACCTGCACCGGACGACGATGGCCATGGACGACGCGGCCGGCCGGCTTGGCACATACTTCCTGGCCCAGCTTGGCATGAATGCGACCTTCGGCTTCATCATCGGCCTCGGTCTCTGGTTCATCGGCGTGCCCAATCCGCTCCTGTGGGGCGTGTTCTCCGCGCTGATGCGCTTCGTGCCCTATATCGGCGCCTTCCTCTCGGCCCTGTTCCCCCTTGCTTTGGCCGCCGCAGTCGACCCAGGCTGGTCCATGGTCATCGCAACGGCCATCCTGTTCCTGGTGGTTGAGCCCCTGTTCGGCCATGTGATCGAGCCGCTGCTCTACGGGCACTCGACCGGTCTCTCTCCCTTCGCGGTTATTGTCTCGACCCTGTTCTGGGGGTTCCTGTGGGGGCCTATCGGCCTGATCCTGGCCACGCCCTTCACCGTGTGCCTCGTGGTGCTCGGGCGGCACGTCGACAGCCTGGAGTTCCTCGACATCATTCTCGGCGACCGGCCGCCGCTGACGCCGGTGGAGAACTTCTATCAGCGCATGTTGGCCGGAGACCCAGACGAGGCACGCGACCTCGGCGAGGCCATGCTGAAGGAGCGCTCGCTGTCCTCCTACTATGACGAGGTGGCACTGAAAGGGCTTCAGCTCGCCGCCAACGACTACGCTCGCGGGGTCGTGACGCCGGCGCAGCTGGAGAACATCCGCGCTTCGGCACGCTCGCTCGTCGAGGATTTCGAGGATCGACCCGACGTCGAGCCGTCAGGCGAGGACAAAGCGGTCAACCCGAATGAGACGCCGACGCTGGCCGAGCGGACGCACTTCAAGAGCGAGGCCGTCCCTGGGCAGGCACCGCCGCGCGAGATGCTACCCGAGGCGTGGCGGGGCGAAACACCGGTGCTGTGCGTCGCTGGGCGCGGCCCCCTCGACGAGGCCTCCTCGGCCATGCTGGCCCAGCTGCTGCGCAAGCATGGACTTGAGGCCCGCGTGGTTCCGTACGGTGACGTCTCACGCGAGCAGATCCGCAACCTAGATCTGACGGGAGTGGCGATGGTGTGCATCTCCTACCTCGACATCACCGGCAGCCCGGCTCACCTGCGCTACCTCCTCGAACGGCTCCGGAAGAAGACGCCTACCGTGAAGCTGCTGGTCGGGTTGTGGCCCGAGGGCGAGAAGGTGCTGACGGATGCCTCCCTCGGTCGGCAGGTCGGAGCCGACGTCTACGTTTCCTCGCTCCGGCAGGCCGTTGAGGCCTGCCTCGAGGCTGCGACAGACGGTTCCGAAACTGTCGATCGGGCGGCTTGAACTCGGGTGGGGGCGAGCACGTCTGATCGGCCCGTCGGTGACCCAGGGCGCGCAGACCCGGTCGTAGCGCAACGCGTCGATGAAGGTGAGCGTACGGAGCACCACAATGAAAACGCTTCAGGCCCGCCTCATAGCACTCGCGATGATCTTAGGAGGCGCTTCGGCAGCGCCTTTGACTCTGGCTCTGGCTCAAACGGCCGCCTCGCCCGCAGTCAACAATTGGGCTGAGCTCCGAGCCGTACTGGCATCCTGCTGGACGGTGCCGGCGGACACGGAAGGGTCGCAGATCGCCTTCCGTTTCGGCCTGAACAAGACAGGGGGTATGCGGGGCCCACCGCTCGTCACGTCACGGCAGCTCAAGGGCGATCAGGAGGCGCGGAAACGGTTCGAGGATGCCGCCTTCGAGGCGCTGTCTCGGTGCTTTCCGATGAGGATCACCCCCGCATTCGGAGCGATCCTCGGCGAGAGCCCCATCAGGCTGAGACTCGTCAACACCCCACCGACGGCAGCGTACCAGATCAACAACAACATCACGATCTTCGCGCCACGATGAGGCTGGTTCGGAGACCGTCGCCACCGACTTCGAGAGAGTCCTGGCCCAGCGGCCTGACATTGATTGGACGCCGGGCGACTGACGCACCGCGCGCAAGATCACCGCTCCTACTCTCAGTTAGCCATGCCGTCAGAAGACCACGAACTCGAGCTTTCACCCCTGTCCGGCCCCGTGATGCGAGAGGGCGTGACGGTCTTGGTCTACATCTACCGCTTCGCCGGTACCGATGAAGGCTGGACCTGATCGGCCCCCACGCGGTGGTCCAAGTTCTAAGTTAGTGCAGGGTCGGCCTTTGCTCCACGGGTCGCTTGGCCGGCGGAGCCGACCGAGTGAGCGCAGCCGGCCAAGCGGTGAAGGCCGGCACGAACACCTCCGGGGCCGGTGGTCGGTAGCCGAGCGAGGCGTGCGGGCGCACGCTGTTGTAGTGTAGACGCCAACTCTCGATCACGATCTGCGCCTCCTTGAGCGTGTAGAAGATCTCACCGTTCAAAAGCTCGTCCCGTAGTCGTGCGTTGAAGCTCTCGACGTAACCGTTCTCCCATGGCGAGCCGGGTGCGATGTAGGCTGTTCTGGCGCCGACACCGGTGATCCAGGCCTGCACGGACTTGGCGATGAACTCCGGACCGTTGTCCGAGCGGATATGGCTGGGCACGCCGCGCAGGATGAACAGGTCGGACAGCACGTCGATCACGTCCGCCGCCTTCAGCTTGCGTGCGACGCGGATCGCTAGGCACTCCCGCGTGAACTCATCGACCACGTTCAGCATCCGGAACTTGCGGCCCTCGTGCGTGCGGGCTTCGACAAAGTCGTAGGACCAGACGTGATCGCGACGCTCCGCCCGCAATCGCAGGCAGGAACCATCCCCGTCCCAGATGCGGCCGCGCTTGGGCTGCCGAGACGGGACCTTCAGCCCCTCGCGCCGCCAGATCCGTTCGACCCGCTTGTCGTTGACGAACCAGCCCGCCGCCTTCAGCAATGCACCGATCTTCCGGTAGCCGTAGCGCCCGTACTGGCGAGCCAGTTCCACGAGGTCGGCTGTCAGCGCGGCCTCATCCTCTCTTCCCCGCGGCACCTTGCGCTGCGTCGAGCGATGCTGCCCGAGCGCCCGACAGGCGCGGCGCTCGGAGACGTCTAGGACGTTCATGACATGCGCGATGCAGGCGCGTCGGCGCGCGGGGCTGGTCAGTTTCCCCGAGCGGCCTCCTGCAGGATCAGCTTGTCGAGGGTGAGATCCGCAATCGCCTTGCGCAGCCGCTGGTTCTCAACCTCCAGGTCCTTCATCCGTCGAACCTGATCGCTCTTCAGGCCGCCGTACTCCTTGCGCCAGCGGTAGTAGGTCACTTCCGTCACGCCGATGGCCCGGATCGCCTCCGCCACGCTCTGGCCCTGCGAGACCAGAACATCCACCTGCCGCAGCTTGGCGACCACGTCTTCCGGCTTGTGCCGCTTCGTTCCCATCTGTCCGTCCTCATCTGGCTCAAAAGCCATACCTCAGGGCGGACCACTTCAGTGGGGGCGGATCAGCCAGAGGGCGGCAGCGACGACACCAGACATTCTCCGCGCGCTCGCGATCGCTGCTCGCACGACGGCGTCCGCGCCTTCAACTTCAGCACGCTTTTCCAGATCAAGCAGCTGCTGAAAAAGATGTTCCTGCTCGCTGACTGGAAAACCAGGTTGCTCTTCCGCCAACAACGCAACAAGTTCGCGCATGAAGCGGCAGCCTTCTTCCTGGGCTTGCTCGGCCATGACCAATTCTCCGACGACGCGTTTCGCCGATTTTCCTGGTACGATGGCCCATGCCTTTGCGCTCCAATCCATGTTGCTTCCCGGATGGATGGCAGACAGGCGATCTTGGTCCCGGCGGGTCGGCGCCGCCTCCTCCAAGGGCTCGTGCCTACGAAAATGCCCCGCGCGGCTGAGCCGGCGGGGCAAGTCTTCGGAGGGACCGCCACAGTCCACTGAACGGGCAATCCGCTTCCGAAAGCGTTGTTCAAACTCAGTGCGAAATCATACCGTCCGAGAAGATCAAAACCTGCAACGGCTGAGCTGGGCGGGATTGATGCGACGTGAGCGGCCGACGCTCGTCCCTCGTCGTTTCGGTTCCGGCAACTGAACCCGCGCCGACGCAGGAGGTTGAGCAGGGGCCAACAAGAAGCCTTGGAGGAAACCAATGTCCCGTCTGCATCTACTCTGCGGAGCTGTCGCTTTCGCCGCCTTGAGTTTTGGCCCGGCAGCGTTTGCGCAGGAAGGCGGCCCATGCACGGATGATATCGCCAAACTGAAACGCGAACTCGGTACACAGGTCGGGATGGGGGCACCTGTCTCGGAGCCGGATTACGGTCAGCAGAAAGGCCCCAATGATACAGCAGGTAGGAGCGCCACAGCGGGCGCTGCGACCACTAACACGGCCAAGCCGGTCGGAACTCCAGAGACGGATCGCGCACAGCAAGGCGGCGCCTCCCGTGAGAGTGGCGGCTCCCCGGGCACGGTGGGTGGCGTTTCTGGACCGGTCGGCGCGGCCGCTGGTTCAGGGCAGGCCGATGCTGTTGCGGCCGGTCGCGTGGCGACTTCACCCGAGGACGTCCGTCGTCAGTCGGAGAACCGCCCGACCGCTGCTGCGGACGCGGCAAAAGGCGGCGATGCTAAAGCTTCACCCGAACGCTCGTCCGAAGATAAGGTCTCTCAGGCTAAAATGGCGCTACAAAAAGCGGTGGACCTGAACGCCAAGGGTGACCAGAGCTGCCGTGAGGCCGTCAAGCAGGCTCAAAACCTGATGCCCCAGCAAGGTCGTTGAGCAGCGAGTGCTTCAACGATAGGCATACGACTGGAACAGATGAACTCACGGCTGTCCACTTCCGATTAGTCGGCCGGAAAAGCTGGCGATCAGAAAGCCGGATTTTGGGTGGTCACCGCGCTTGGCGCCACTTCAGATAGGCTTGGTAAATCTCCTCCTTTCCGGCCGGTCGCTCGGGCTGTGACTGAAAGAACCGGTCCAGGTCCGGCTGGGCAGCGGCCTCCTGCTCCTTGTGGCGGTCGAGCCACTCCTGCGCCGGCCGGAAGCGCCTCCAGCCCTTCACCGAGGCCGCGAAGTTGACCTCCCGCCATTTCGGATGCCGCTGCGGAGCCAGAAACTTGTCGAACTGGCCGAAGAAGGCGTCGACGAAGCGGACGAGCTTCTCATAGCGCGCTGATCCTTTCGGGCTGTTGTACACCCCGAGGACCGTGCCGACCGCGACGGTCTCCACCGCCTGTTCGCCGACAAACTTCGGATAATCAGTCCGGGTCAGGGTCGCGGGGACATAGGCTTCATTCATCGTGTCCGGGTAGGGCGCCGTCACGAAGTGGAAGCGCTCACCCGGATCGAAGCCCGCAATGAAAGCCACCGGCTTAGCCGCCACCGACACGACAGCCTGAATCTCGCCATTGCGTAGCATCTCGAGGGCGGTGGGCTGATCGACGTTGATCCCCTCCACAGTGACGCCGAGCTCGCGAAACATGGCCCGGCCGCTGTAGTCGGTGCCGCTGCCCTTGACGTCGAAGCTGACCCGCTTGCCGGCGAGATCGCTAACGGTCCGAACCGAATTCGGTGCGATGATATGCAATTCGTCGTCGAAGAGCTTGGCAATGTATTGAATTTGCCGCTCAATGTTACTCAGGCGCTTGTCTTGCCGCAGCTGGTCCAGGGTATCGGTGCGAACGAAACCCAGATCAACGCCCTTCAGGAACCGGATGTCATAGGCGTTTTCTCCTGCTCCCTTGCCGAGCATCGGCAAGATCCGCAGCTTATCGCCGTCATCCAGCACGAAGGCGAGCTCGGCGCCGACGCGGAAGTAGGTTCCGCCGGGCGTGCCGGTCACCACCGTGACGGTGTTGGCGTTCATGCGCTCGCCGAGGGCAGCTTCCGTTGCGGGGGCGGCCTCGACCGGTGCGGTGTCTGGGGCTGCCGCGACAGGGTCGTTCGCCACCAAGGCGATCCCGAGAAGTGCGGCGTACAGGGCAAGCCTCGACATGTGCGTGTCCCTCGGTGATCGTCGGACTTTCTTCAAGGCGTGCTGTCAGCGGCCGGTCGCGGCGAGCAGCCGCTCATCCGTCTGGTTTTGAGCTGCGGCCTTCGCGTACAGGCTCCTGGCGAGATCCGGATCGGCCCGCAGGCCGCGCACGTTCCAGCGGCGCAGCATGTCCGCATCCCAGGTCTGTGCCAGGAGGAAGGTCGCGTTCGGTGCGTTGCGCGCCTGTGCGCGCTCCAACAGAAGTCGGGCGCCGCTGATATCGCCGAGCCGTATCAGACCCCTGGCTCGCTCCACCAGCGGGTCTGCCTGGAGCGTTGGCCGTGTGGTCTCCACGGGACGTCTGAGCGGCGCAGCCTCGCCCTCAGCGGCGGGCCTTTTCTCCGTGACGGCGGGCGAGGCCGGACGGTCGATCCCCGCTGTGTTCGTGAGAGGCGTGCCACGGGCCGACGGCACCACGACGCCCTCGGCCGTGGCCGATGCGTCGGGAGCCGCAGCGCTGGCGACGACTTGAGGGGGCGACAGGGTTCCGCGAGTCGCAGCCGCAGTCTTCTCGGGGCTGCGTGGTTCGTCGCCGGCGGCAGTGGCCCGATCAGGACCGTCGGGGCGGAAACTGACGTTGAGAAGGCTCGTCGCGACATCGACCTGCCCGCCGGACCCCGCAGTCCAGATCGCCGCGACGGCGAGTGAGAAGCGGCTCTCGCGCTCGTCGGTCTGCGTGATTTTGATGTTCGGGAGATCCCACGCTTTGATGTCTACGTCCCTTGTCTCGTCTGACGGCGAGAAAGTGTTGGTCGAGTCGCTGATCGTCACGCCTTGGGGCAGGCCCAGCAGGAGGATGGATTCGATCGAGACCCTGCCTGTGCGGACAAGCTTGATTTCCAGCGGGAGAGGGGTGCCGAGCTTCCCGGAGACATCGTGTGCAGCAAAGAAGAGATCAGATGTCTTGCCTTGACCGGAATCTGCATCGCTTCTGCTGCCGGGTGCCGCGACGTCGGCAGGAGGCTGGCCGTCCGCGACTTGCGCAAATACCGGAAGACTAAAATAGACTACCGAAACGAGCGCTATCATTGCCGGAATGTAGCCGGACATATTCGTGCGATGTGTTTCCATCGGATGCAATCCTTGTCAGGCGCGTTCCGCTAGAAGTTAGCATCGGATACAGTGCTTCCTACTTTGCGTCAATTAATTTTGGTTAGTATTTGCCTCGCAGGTGCGGGCAATTGCGGCGAACTCAGCCGTATTTCGAGCGATGCCGACGCAAGATTTCGTGATGCCAACGGAATCGAGGCTGGTTCACGGCCGCTGGCGGTCGTCCTTCTGCCAGTTCGCACCGTTGCGCTCTTCGGGTGCAATCGAGCAGGCTTCTGCAATGAACTGGCCCCGCCCGGCTCAGCCGCGGCGAGGTTCTTCCGTGCATCAGCCTACATCGAGCTGCTCCGCCCGACCTACCCCGGAAGATTTATTCGGTGGCCTGCGCGCGGGGTGAGTGTCCACATGCGCGATCCGAGATCACCATCGGGCCGATCACACCGTCGTGCGTGAAACGCCGGAGGACGCGGTGCAGGCGCCACGTATGGAGCGACGGGCAAAAGAGCCGTGACCAAGAAGCGAGGGAGGGTCCACTTCTGAGGCTCAAAAGCCATCAGGCTCGGCTCTTGTGTTCTCTTGAGAGGCGGTAACCCGTTGTTTCTGCTGCGCGCACGCGTACCGCAGCAACCAACTCATCGAACATAGGGGAGGCGAGAGAGCGGCTCGCCGCGAGATAGTATGTCTCCCAGCCGACCGAGAGGAAATCGAGGCCGAGTCGTTCGGCCGCAACGCGCACGCCGAGTCCGGCATCAGCCGCTCCGCAGGCGACCATCGCCGCGACCGCCTGATGCGTGAACTCCTCGACGGCGTAGCCCTGGATTGCGTCCGGCGAAAGACCGGCCTTCGCCAACATGCGGTCGAACCAACTGCGCGTGCCTGATCCCGGCTGGCGATTGACGTAGCGCACCCCCCCGGCGGTCAGGTCGGCGAGGGTGCGGATGCCGAGCGGATTGCCGGGGGCGAGCAGCAGCCCCTGCTCGCGCTCGAACAGCGGGCGCGGCACGAGCCCAGCGCTCGAACTCACGCCCGAGAACGGAACATCCGCCTGTTCGGGGGTCAGCGCCCCGCAATGGAAGCCCGCAGCATCGACGCCGCCGTCAAGGAGGAGCTTCACCGCCGTGCTGCTGCCCATCACCGACAGTCGGATCTGGCCGTGCTCGGCCGGGAGCTCGCGCAGGACCTCGATCAGCAGCGGGTCGTGACTGGCTGCGAGCGTCAGCACTTCGGATCGGCCGGTGAGCAGACGCCGCAGACGATGCTCAATGGCGCGGGTCTCGCGTCCAAGGTTCGCGTCTAGCCCCGCGACCGCGGAGGTGAGCGCTTCGGCCAGGGCAGCCCCGAACTCCGTGAGTTCAGAGCCTTGGCCGCGGGTCTTGCGCACGAGCGGCTGGCCTAGAGCCATTTCGTACATCTGCAGTCGGCACCAGGCCGTGCGATAGGACAGGCCGAGGGTCTCGCTCAACCCCTTGATCGACTTCGTTCTCCCGATCGCTTCGAGCGCCACCATCAGGTCAGACACCTCAAGTACGTTCGAACCGATTTGCATCGAACCGACGAGTCGGACGGAGACGACGACAGTCCCCCTATCGGCAGTCGAATTCATATTGATGGCGCTCCAATTGTCGTAGACAACCGGATACGCCAAAATCTCGTGTCGTGTCGTGTCGCGTCGCGCCATAACGGCGGCCCGATCGAGGTGACGCGGGTCAAAGGCGGGTAGCCGCCGCGTGCGACGCCTTGCAGTGCAGGAACCACGCCTTCGAACAGTCGAACTTTGCCAGATTTCGTCGAAGTCGCTGGGACCGATCCGGAACCTTGAGCAATGGCTGCTTATCTGACCGTCGGCGACCTTTTCAAAGCTAAGACCGTTACCGACGAGCAGGTGAGCGCGGCTGTCGAGACGTATCTGATGAAGCCCGACACGTCAGCGCATACGATCGCCGACGGCTACACGGTGGACCTTGCTGCGGCCGTCGAGAGCCACGGCTGGGCAAGCCAAATCACGGCCCGTCCGAAAACAAATCCCATTCTGAAGCGAGCCGCGGTTCAGACGGCGATCCTGCTGGCCCGTGTGAGGAGGGCGCGGACCAGAGTCAAAAGGGATCGGACCATCCCCGCGGGCGAGCCATGAAGCAATCGGTGCTTTATTCAGCGATGGGGTTCGCGCGTTTCTCCTTCCCGGTACGATGCAGATACCGTTTTTCGGCATGCAGCAGGAATCACGCGCGGCTCTCTGGTTGCCGACATCGGCCCCGCGATCGAGCGCACCCGCCCTTACATCGGGGATTGGTAGCGGACTGGGACGCTTCCGTTCGGAGGGGCAGCACCGAGATGGGACAACAGCAACGGACCTCGATAATGTCCGTTCATTCCCCGCTGACGATATCCTTGGGCCGTGGATGCAATCGCCACGGCCTGGGCAGAAACCGGTAAGGTCTGTCGGGGCATGTATGCATTCGCGAATCGAGGCTCGGAGTAATCGGCGTACTGCCGGCTGCTTCTCCTTGTGGAGAATGGCAAACACCCGATGTCTGGAACGGATTGCCGCGAGCGTCTCGAAGAAGACCGTTTGAATGCGCTCCAGGCACTTAATCTCCTCGATACGCCTCCGAGCGAGAGCTTCGACCGCATCACACGGATGGCCAGCCAGATCTTCAACCTGCCGATCTCGGCGGTGTCGTTGACGGATCGCGACCGGCAATGGTTCAAGTCGCGCATCGGTGTCGATCACTGCTCCATCCCACGGGACAAGGCGCCGTGCGGACAGGTTGCCGAAAGCGCCGAAGTCCTCGTGATCCCCGATTTCGCGCAGGACGCCTTCTACGCCGACAGCGTGCTCGGCCGCTCCGGCATCCGCTTCTATGCCGGCGCACCGCTGGTCACGCGCGAAGGCTACAGCCTGGGTGCCCTCTGTGTCCTAGGAACCGAGCCGCGCACGGTCTCTCCGGCCGAGATCGCCGCCCTCACGGACCTCGCCGCGATGGTCATGGCGCAGATCGAGTTGCAGCACGCATTCGGCCGGGTCGATCCGTTGAGTGGCCTGCCCAGCCGGAACCAGTTCCTGGACGACCTCGCCGATCTCGCCGCCGAGCATCCGGACGAGGCCAGGATCGCTGTGCTCATCGATCTCGGCCGACCCGAGCAGGTCAGTGCCTATAGCCGCGTCATGGGTCCGGGCCGCGTCGACGATCTGGTGCGGGAGGCCGCGCGGGAGTTGCGGCGCCTCATCGGCCCAGGGCGCAAACTCTACCACACGGCGGCCACGCAGTTCACCTTTCTCGCCCCACGCGGGGCTCAGCAGGACGACTATGTCCGCCTCCTCGCGGACGAGCACCGGCAGGCGCGGCAGCGCTCCATCACTGGGATGCTGCTGACGAGCGCGATCGGTGTGAGCGTGTTCAAGCCTTGCACGACGGCGCCACAAGACGCGCTGCGCTCCCTCTACAGCGCGGTTCAGGACGCGCGGTCGTTGCACGATCTCATCAGCGTCTACTCGTCCGTTGCGGATGAGGCCTACCAGCGCCGGTACCAACTGCTCCAGGATTTCGGGCCGGCCCTCCACGCCGACGACCAGCTACGCCTTGTTTTCCAGCCGCGCATCGACCTGTCCACCGGTCGATGCATCGGCGCGGAGGCGCTGCTGCGCTGGGACCATCCAGAGTTGGGGCCAGTGTCCCCCGGCGAGTTCGTGCCGGTGATCGAACTCTCGCCCCACGCGCGGGCGATGACGGCCTTCGTTCTCGAGAGGGCGCTGGCGCAGGCGCGCTGCTGGCAGGATGCCGGGCACAGCTTGGTGATGTCGGTCAACATCTCAGCCGCGAACCTGATCGAATCCGGCTTCGGCCAGTCGGTCGAGGCCGGCCTTCGGCGCCACGGCCTTGCGCCCGGGCAGTTGGAAATGGAAGTGACCGAGAGCGCGATCATGCAAAATGCTGAACAGGCGCGACGTCAGTTGGACTTGCTGGCCGCGGGCGGCATTCGCTTGGCGATTGACGACTTTGGGACAGGCTACAGCAGCCTGGCCTACCTGCAGGACATCCCGGCGCACGTCGTGAAGATCGATCAAAGCTTCGTGCGCAAGCTTGCGGACGGCGAGCGGGAACGATCGCTCGTCCACTCGATGATCCACCTCTCGCATGATCTCGGCTACCGGGTGGTCGCGGAGGGCATCGAGACGGCGGAGGCAGCCGATCAGGTCAGGGCCATGGCCTGCGATGAAGCGCAGGGCTATCTCTTCGCCCGCCCGCTGGAGATCGGGACATTTGAGACGTGGCTCAGGGAGCATGAGCAGGACGCCCGGTACGAGCCGGCACTGGCCAGCTGATCCGCAGCCTCTCCGGCGGCCTCGCTCCGCCACCGATCCCCGATGTAGGGGCGGGTCCGCTCGATCGCCGGGTCGATGCCTGCAGAGGGTGGGCTGACGAGTCTTGACGCTGCGCTTGCGCGCGGACGGTCCTCCTTCGAGCCACTCAATCCGTAAGCGTCGTCCGGGCACGATCTCGGCGGTGTACGCGCCTTCTAGAGCCGTATCCGTCCCATTGCATCAGGCCGGCGTCTCAAGCTCCCCGTTTCAACGCGCATTCTTTCGGCGAACCAGTTACCACTTCGTCGGAATGCGCTCTAGGCTGACTTTCTATCAATTGGCGACACGGCTCACGCGTCACAGCGCGGACGCTCTCAGCCAGCCATCCGGTGGTCTGTGCCGGCTTGATAGGTCTGGGCCGTTCCCTTCCGGGTGCGCTTGGCGGCGTAGAGCGCCGCATCGGCCTGACGAAGGAGGACGTCGCGGTTCTGCGCGGCCGCGCTCGACCACGCGATACCGATTGTTCCCGTCACACGGGCGATGTGGCCATGTCCGTGCATGACGATCTCAAGTTCGTGCAGGAGGCGCCGCACCTTCCGATCAAGTCCTACGCGATCGAGACCGGCCGGCATCACGACCGCGAACTCGTCGCCCCCCAGCCGAGCTGGAAGACACCCGTCATCGCAGAAAGCGCGCAACCGATCGGCGACACCGCGCAACACCGCGTCGCCTGCTGCATGGCCGAGGACGTCGTTGACGCCTTTGAAGCCGTCGAGGTCGATCAGAAGCACGGCCACGTCGTCGTCCGCAGCGCGCGCTTCGTGCAGCCGTCCATCGAGAACACGGTGAAACTCGGCCCGGTTGGCCAGCTGGGTCAGGTCGTCGGTGCAAGCGAGGTGGCGCAGGCGCTGCTCCAAGCCGTGCCGTTCGGTGATGTCCTGGATCAGACCGATGAGGGCAACGGGTTTGCCCTTGGCCAACTCGATCTCGCAGGAGTACCGCACGCGCCGCGCGTTGCCTTTGGCGGTTATGAAGTCGCCGTCCATCTCGAACGGCTCGCCCGTGTCCAGCGTGCGCCTGACCGCGGCGACGAATAGGGAGCGATCGGGCTCGGGGAAATAGTTCATGATCTCGCCGTTCGGCACACCGGCGCTGACGGGCCGTTCGTGGATGGCGAAGACACCGTCCGACCAGAGGGTGAACTGCTTCTCGATGTCGTATCGGTACGATCCCATGTCGGCCATGCGCTCCGCCTGCTTGAACTGGCGGCGTTCGCGCTCCAGCCGCTCTACGGCTCGACGGTGCTCTTCGGCGGCCTTGGCAGCACGGAGAGCGACGGCCCGGGCCTCAATCAAGGCTTCGGCGACGCAGGCCAACTCTTCGAGAACCTCCAAGTCGGTTGAGGTCGGCTCGCGCGGCCGCTCGTCAAGGACGCAGAGCGTGCCGATCGTAACGTGGCCGCTGTCTGGCCGCCGGACCCGCAACGGGACGCCCGCGTAATAGCGGATATACGGTGAGCCTGTGACAAATGGGCTTTCGGCGAAGCGAGGGTCGAGGCGAGCGTCCGCTACGGTGAGCGGCGCCTCGGTTTCGACCACGACCGGGCAGAACGCCTGAGCCCGCGCCGTCTCCGGTGCCATGGGACCGCAGCGTGCCTTGAACCATTGGCGCTCCGGAGCAATCAGGGTGATCGAAGACATGCCGGTGCCAAGCATGCGTTGTGCAAGCTTCGCGAGTGTATCGAACTCGCGCTCGGGTGGCGTGTCGAGGAGGGCAATCTCGGCCAACGCATTTTGGCGAAGTGCCTCGCGCTGATTGTCCGACATGTGCCGCCCCACCCCCATGTAGCCTCGCCGAGGCAAAATGCGGTGATGGCTGTACGACGACAGGGTTTAACCACCCGTGACGTTGCTCAACGTTTCATCGATCCCGGTGGCGCTCCAAATGCGCGAACACCGTGTCGTCGTTGACGCGAAGCGTCCGCTTACGCCTCGCCTCACGGTGGGGCAGACAGGCGCCTATTTACTGAGTCTCGTCGTCCGGCTCTGTCTCACCACGTCCCAAGGAGCGGACGTTCACAGCGGCCGCTAAGCGTCGAGAGCGGCGTTTCAGCCCTTGCCGGTCCAAGGTTGGCTCATGGCGCACAGCAATCAGTGCGTCTCCGATCCGGGTTAGCTAAGTCGTCCAGCTTGCCCGAACCTGCTCCATAGCAGGAAGGTGGCGCCGCCCCGCCACGCTCCTGCGTGGGCGACGGGCGGCCGGGTCAGCTGATACCCTAACCAACTTTGGTCGCCATCGCGATCTGGGCAAGCTCGGCCATCACGTCGTCCGGCAGCGTCAGGTCGGCAGCGGCCAGGTTCTCGCGCAGATGCGCAACCGATGAGGTGCCAGGAATCAGCAGGATGTTGGGCGCGCGGCGAAGCAGCCAAGCAAGCGCTACCTGCATCGGCGTTGCCCCGAGCCGCTTGGCGACCGCGGATAGGGTTGTCGACTGCAGCGGGCTGAAGCCGCCGAGAGGAAAGAACGGCACGTAGGCCGTGCCGGCCGCCGCGAGTTCCTCGATCAATGCGTCGTCAGCCCGGTGCACGAGGTTGTAGGCGTTCTGTACGCAGACGATGTCGGTGATGGACCGTCCCTCCGCGACCTGAGCCGCCGTCACGTTGCTGAGCCCGATGTGACGCACAAGGCCCTGACGCTGAAGGTCGGCCAAGATCGTGAGCGGCGCCTCGATTGAGCCTTCGGCAGGCCCATGCACGTCGAACATGATGCGCAGGTTCACGACGTCGAGCACGTCCACGCCAAGGTTGCGCAGGTTGTCGTGGACCGCGCCTGTAAGATCTTCGGCGGAGTAGGCTGGATTCCAGGAAGCGTCCGCGCCCCGGCTTGCCCCGATCTTGGTGACGATGGTCAGGTCGTAGGGATAGGGATGAAGCGCCTCCCGAATGAGCTGGTTGGTCACGTGCGGTCCATAGAAGTCACTGGTGTCGATGTGGTTCACGCCACTCGCGATCGCCTCCCGCAGGACGGCAATGGCTCCCGCCGGGTCTTTCGGTGGGCCGAACACTCCGGGTCCGGCGAGTTGCATCGCCCCGTACCCCAGGCGCTTCACGGTGCGATCGCCCAGCGCGTAGGTGCCGGCTGTGTTGAAGTCGCCCATCAGGTCTCTCCTTTGCGGTGCGTAGGGATTTAGACCCTTCCGCATTGCGCGATAATACGGTTTAATCGGCACAAGCTGTGCGAGATTGCGAACAATGGCGATGGATCTCGGCGATCTTGCCGCCTTCGTCTCCGTCGCGGAGGCAGGCGGCTTTCGTGAAGGCGCTCGCGCGAGCGGCACGAGCGCCTCCGGATTGAGCGAGGCGGTGCGCCGGCTGGAGACGCGCCTCGGCGTCAGGCTGTTCAACCGCACCACGCGCAGCGTCGCGCCGACCGAGGCCGGCGCGCGTCTCCTTGAGCGTTTGACCCCCGCCTTGGGCGAGGTCGAAGCGGCGCTGGACGTCGTCAACGGCTTTCGCGACCGGCCGGCCGGCACGCTCCGGCTCAACGTGCCGGTCAGCGCGGCGCGCTTGGTGCTGCCCAGGATCGTTCCGCCTTTTCTCGCGGCCTACCCCGATATCCGCCTCGACGTGGTCGCAGAGGACAGCTTCGTGGACGTACTGGCTGCAGGGTGTGATGCTGGCATCCGGTACGACGAGCGGCTCGAACAGGACATGATCGCCGTCCCAATCGGCCCCCGGCAGCAGCGCTTTGCCACCGCGGCTGCGCCGGCCTACCTTGACCGCCACCGCCACCCGCAACACCCGAGCGAGCTTCTGGACCACGCTTGCATCGGAGGACGTTTCGCGAGCGGCGCGACGATAGCTTGGGAGTTCGAGCGCGACGGCGAGGTCGTCCGCGTCAATCCGAGCGGCCCGCTGATCGTGCGTGTCGGAGCCGCGACCGATCTCGCGGTGGACGCGGCGGTCGCAGGTGTTGGCATCATCACGCTGTTCGAGGATTGGCTGCAGCCGCATCTCGACAGCGGCGCCCTGGAGCCCGTGCTGGAGCCCTGGTGGCAACCGTTTTCGGGGCCCTTCCTCTACTATCCCGGGCGCCGCTATCTCCCGGCGCTCCTGCGTGCCTTCATCGACTTCATCGGCCGGCCGCACCGGTCGCGCTGACGGCTCCCTACGCGTCTCGTCGGCCGGTGCCGAACACCTCAGTCGTGGATGAGAGCGGCACCGAGGAGGAGCCCGGGCCGCACTCTGCGCCGGCCGCAACCATCGCACGGGCACCGGTGCCGCGCGCGATCTCGTGACCCTTTGCAGACCGTAAGCCTGCCAACCCAGATGTCCGCTCCGTAGGAAGAACCAGACCGGTAGGCGGTCACGACAACTGCCGGTCCGGGCACATTAGCGGCCCTGCATCCATCGAACTCAATGCCCGACGCCGTCCCGCAAGGAGCACCGTCCGACCCGCCGCTTTGCCATCCGTGCAGGGCAACGCCGCGGACGGTCAAGGTTTGGAGTTCAGGCAAAATTTCGGCTGACGGCAGGGTGCCGCGCTCGGCCAGGATGTCGGCTATTTCGCGCATGACGCGGTCTCAGAATTCTTCGGCGTGGAAGCGGTCGAGTGAGTTCTCGTGGCAGCGCTCGCCCCTCCCGAGCGAGGCGTTAGGCCTCCAACGCCATGTCACCTTCCGGCTCGGCTTGGCAGGCTAGGATGTAGCCATCCTCCCGATCGGCGTCGCTGAGTGCGTCCTGCACGGGCATCCAGACTTCTCCGTTTTTCAGCTTCACCCTGCAGGTTCCGCACGTCCCGAAGCGACAGGCGCTGTCGATGCGGACTTCGCCTCGTCAGCCACATCGAGCAGCGTCGCTCCGTCCCAAGACGTCGACGTCTTGCCGGTGTCCAGGAACCTCACCTTGCCGACGAATTTGCCGGACTTTCCGGTCCTTCTGGTCGGATCGCGCCGGTCCGTTCCGAAGGCCTCGGTCTGTATCTGACCGTCCGGCACGCCCAAGTCGAGCAGGACTGCCTTGACCGCATCCCTCATCGGCGTTGGTCCGCAGATGTGGGCGCGGTGGGCCTTGCTTGCTTCTCTGTCCGAGGTCCAAACCTCCGTTTTTCGTGGAGCCGCCGGCTGGCAGACGAAGGCCATTGACGATACATGACGGCCATAATAAATGATGCCCGTCATTTTAAGCTCTCAATCGGCCATGGGGGAACGGGCTATGGATGCGAGATGGGTAATCGGTCTGACCGGTTTGGCCCTTGCGGCCTGCTCGCCGGCCGAGACGGCCGTGAACCCGGAGCCGCCCCTCGTCCAAGTGACCGAGGTCGCCCCAAGCTCCGGCGTCGTGTCCCGCTACACCGGCGTGATCAGGGCCCGCACCGAGAGCAACCTTGGCTTCCGGGTAGGGGGCAAGATCTTCGAGCGTCTCGTCGATCCGGGTGACCGCGTGCACCTCGGCCAGCCGTTGATGCGCCTCGACCGGACCGACTTCACCCTCGCCCTCAATGCCGCGCGCGCCTCCGTCGAGGCTGCCCGCGCCCAGATGATCAAGGCCAAGGCCGACGAGGAGCGTAGCCGTAAGCTCGTGGCCGACGGCTGGACCTCGAAGCAGACCTACGACCAGAACAAGGGTGCGGCCGATGCAGCCATCGCCCAGTTCGCCAATGCCGAAGCCCAGGCCGGCCAGATCGAGAACCAGGCAGGTTACGCCGAGCTCAAGGCCGATGCCGACGGCGTGGTGATGGAGGTTCCCTCCTATCCCGGGGAAGTGGTTGCTGCGGGCCAAACCGTGGTCAGGCTGGCGCGCGATGGGTCTCGGGAGGCGGAGATCTTCTTGCCTGAGGCAAGCCGTGGTCTGGCCAAGGGCGAAGCCAAGGCAACGCTCTATGCCGAGGGCGAGGAAACCTACCCGGCGCGCTTGCGGGAGTTGTCCGCCATTGCCGATCCGGCCACTCGAACGTACCGGGCGCGCTACATCCTTTCGGGTGGCGGTGAAGACGCTTCGCTCGGGGCGACCGTCACCCTGCAGCTCAAATCCCCTGATGCTGTCCGCACCGCGACAGTCGAGGTGCCCCTCGCCGCCCTGTTCGACCAGGGGCGCGGCACCTCGGTCTGGCGCTATGACGCCGCCAGCGAGACGGTGAAGCCGCAGGCCGTGCAGGTGGCCCGCATGGGCGAGGAGCGCGCCGAAGTCGCCGCCGGCCTCAATCCGGGCGACCGGATCGTGGCTCTTGGCGCCCATCTGCTGAAGGCCGATCAGAAGGTACGCCGAGCGCCCACCAGCATGACGGGGGTGGTGCGATGAGCGGCTTCAACCTTTCGGCGCTCGCCGTCCGCGAGCGGGCCGTCACCCTGTTCCTGCTGATCGCGCTGACCGGCGCGGGATTCTTCGCTTTCCAGAAGCTCGGACGCGCCGAGGACCCGGCGTTCACGGTCAAGGTCATGACAGTCTCGGCCGCCTGGCCCGGCGCCACCGCCGAGGAGATGCAGCGCCAGGTCGCCGACCCCCTGGAGAAGCGCCTGCAGGAACTGGTCTATTACGACCGTGCCGAGACCACGGTCCGGCCCGGACTCATGGTGACCAAGGTCATCTTCAAGGACAACATGCCGCCGGCGAAACTTCAGTCGGAGTTCTACCAGACCCGCAAGAAGCTCTCCGACCAAGCTTCCGGCCTGCCGCGCGGCGTGCTCGGGCCGCTCTTCAACGACGAGTTCTCGGACATCTACTTCGCCCTCTACGCCGTGCAGGCCAAGGGCCTGCCGCACCGGCAACTGGTCCTGCGCGCCGAGGACCTGCGCCAGCGCCTGCTACGGGTGCCGGGCGTCGAGAAGATCAATATCCTCGGCGAGCAGGCTCAGAAGATCTTCGTCGAGATCTCCTACCAGCGCCTCGCGACCCTCGGGATCAACGGCCAGCAGGTCTTGGCCGCGCTCGCCAACCAGAACGACGTGACGCCCGCAGGTTTCGTCGAGGCCGAGGGCCCGCGCGTCTACCTGCGTCTGGACGGCGCCATCGACGGGCTCGACGCGATCCGCAACCTGCCCGTGGCCGCCGGCGACCGCAGCCTCAAGCTCGGCGACATCGCCGAGGTGAAGCGCGGCTACGAGGACCCTCGGACCTTCGAGATCCGCAACGACGGTGAGCCCGCGCTGATGCTCGGCCTCGTGATGAAGCCCGGCTACAACGGCCTCAAGCTCGGCGAGGCGCTCAACGCAGAAGAGGTGGCGATCCACCACGAGACGCCCGTCGGCATCACCTTCACCAAGATCACCGACCAGGCGAAGGTCATCGAAGACGCCATCCACGAGTTCATGGTGAAGTTCTTCACCGCGCTCGGCGTGGTGATTTTCGTGTCCCTCGTCGCGCTGGGTTTCCGCGTCGGCATCGTGGTGGCGCTCGCGGTGCCGCTGACGCTCTCGGCGGTGTTCGTGGTGATGATGCTCACCGGCCGCGACTTCGACCGCATCACGCTGGGCGCCCTGATCATCTCGCTCGGCCTCCTCGTCGACGACGCCATCATCGCCATCGAGATGATGGTGGTGCGCATGGAGGAGGGCTACGACCGCATCGAGGCGGCGACTTATGCCTGGAGCTCGACCGCCGCGCCGATGCTGACCGGCACGCTCGTTACCATCGCCGGCTTCCTACCCGTGGGCTTCGCCGCCTCGACGGCGGGCGAGTATGCCGGCAACATCTTCTGGGTGGTCTCGTTCTCGTTGATCATCTCGTGGATCGTGGCCGTGACCTTCACGCCCTATCTCGGCGTCAAGCTCCTGCCGAACATCAAGAAGGTCGAGGGCGGTCACGACGCCATCTACGCCACGAAGAACTACGAGCGCCTGCGGCGCGTCGTGCGGATGTCCGTCGACCACAAATGGTGGGCCGCCGGCATCACGGTCGGGCTGTTCGGCCTGGCCGTGGTCGCCATGGGCAAGGTCGAGCAGCAGTTCTTCCCGAACTCGGAACGCCCCGAACTCATCGTCGAGGTGACGCTGCCGGCAGGCTCGGCCTTCGCTACCACCGAGTCCAGCGTGAAGCGGATCGAGGCGGCCGTGCGCGAACTGCCGGAGGCACGCGAGATCACGAGCTATATCGGCCAGGGCATGCCGCGCTTCGTGCTCTCCTTCGACCCCGAACTGCCCGACCCGGCTTTTGCGCAAATCGTCGTACAGACCGCCGATGCCCATGCCCGGGACGCGCTGCGCGTAAAGGTGCGCGAGCTCGTCGAGGAAGGCCGCTTTCCCGAAGCCCGCGTGCGGGTGCTGCAGATCGTGTTCGGGCCGCCGGTCCGCTTCCCCGTCGCCTTCCGCGTGGTCGGGCCTGACCTCGACGTGATCCGCGGCATCGCGGCGGAAGTCGCGGGCGTTATGGCCTCCAACCCGAACATGCGGATGGTTCACCTCGACTGGGGCGACAAGACCCCGAGCCTGCGCCTCGCCCTGGACCAGGAGCGTCTGCGTCTGATCGGCCTGACCCCGAAGGAGGCCGGCCAGCAGTTGCAGAACTACCTCAACGGCACGCCCGCGACCCAGGTCCGCGAGAACCTGCGCTCCGTGGATGTCCTCCTGCGCAGCCCCGGTCCCGAGCGGCGCTCACTCGGCGACATCGGCGACCTGACGCTGGCCACGAAAGACGGGCGCCAGGTCCCGGTGTCCCAGGTCGCGCGGCTGGAAAGCCGTACCGAAGACGCGGTGCTCAAGCGCTACAACCGCGAGAGCTACATCCGCGTCCAGGGCGACGTGCTCGACGGCAAGCAACCGCCGGACATTCACGCTCAGGTCTTCCCGCTGCTCGACCCGATCAAGGCCAAGCTGCCGCCGGGTTACCGCATCGACACGGCCGGCTCGGTCGAGGAGAGCGTGAAGGCGCAGATGTCGCTGGCAGCCGTGTTCCCGGTCATGCTGATCGTCACGCTGACGGTCATCATGATCCAGGTCCGGTCATTTTCCGCCATGTTCATGGTGTTCGCGACCGCCCCGCTCGGTCTCGTCGGGGCCGCGCCGACCCTGCTGATCTTCCACCAGCCCTTCGGCTTCAACGCGATCCTCGGCCTGATCGCGCTGTCAGGCATCCTGATGCGCAACACCCTGATCCTCGTGGACCAGATCCATCACGATCAGGCGGCGGGCCTGTCGGACTACGATGCCATCGTCGAATCGACCGTCCGGCGGGCCAGGCCGGTCATTTTGACGGCGGCGGCCGCGATGCTGGCCTTCATCCCGCTCACCCACTCGGTGTTTTGGGGGGCACTGGCCTACGTGCTGATTGGCGGCGTCGGTGTTGGCACGCTGCTCACCCTGCTGTTCCTGCCTGCCCTCTACGCCTTGTGGTTCCGTGTGAAGCGGGAGCCGCGCCATGCGGAGAGCGCCGCCGGAGCCGACGCGGTGCCGATGCCGGCCGGGACCTGAGGCTCGAATGACCGCCATCGATGTCCCGTCCCTAGGACATCCCGAGATCGCGCGTTTGTCCTCCGAACGTGCGGTGCATCGACTGGCCTGCGCTCCTGCCCTCCTCGCGCAGGTCGGTCGACAGCCTCTGCGAAAGGCATGGGACGGTCGGACACCCCAGAGTGTCCATCCCCAGCCGAAGCTTTAATACATGACTGCTCGCATCTATATGGATCCCAGCAACGGCGGAGGACGATACGATGCCGAGAGTTTCGCAGGAGCAAGCCAAGCTCAATCGCCAACGGGTCGTGGAGGTCGCATCCTCGCTGTTCCGGGAGCGCGGCCTGAACGGCATCGGTGTCGTGGACATCATGGCGGCCGCCGGCCTGACCCATGGCGGCTTCTACGGCCAGTTCGCCAACAAGGATGCCCTCGCGGCCGAGGCGTTCGACGCCGCGATCGGCAACGAGTACCGGGCGAACCTCGACACCTTCATCGAGAACTATCTCTCCCTCGGGCACGTCCGGACACCTGGGAGAGGCTGCCCCGTCGCGGCCCTGGTGAACGATATCGGGCGCGAGCCTGCCGGAAGTGCCCTGCGGTCGCGGTTCACCCACGCGGTCAAGGGGCTCGCCAGCCTCATCGCGGACAGGCTGCCCAAGAGCGCGAAGGAGCGTCGTAGGCAGCGGTCGCTCGTGGCGCTGTCAACCATGGTCGGGGCCGTGGTGCTGGCGCGGGGCGTCGACGACGAGGCACTGGCTGACGAACTCCTCCAGGCAGCGCGCTCGACCATCACCCCCTGAGACGTTTCGGGGCCGCGCGTTTCGAAGCCGGTTCGACGTTCCGAATCTGGGTCTCAAAAGGGGCGTTGGGGCTGATGTCCAAGCAAGCCGAGGCCGGCACGGATGGCCCGAGCTTCCACCTGCGTTCCGTGGACGGCCAGTAGCGCGTCGTCGGACTATCTCGGACAGGAGCCCTCATGGACGTCCGCACCCGCCGCCTCCTCACGGCCCCTATCGTGCCGACCCTGGCCCGGATGGCCGCGCCCAACATCCTGGTGATGGCGGTCCAGACCTCCGTTGGCCTTATCGAAACGTATTTCGTGTCGATGCTCGGGACGGACGCCTTGGCCGGGATGGCCCTCGTCTTTCCGGTGGTGATGCTGGTCCAGATGCTCTCCGCCGGCGGGATTGGGGGCGCCATCCAATCGGCGGTCTCCCGCACGCTGGGTGCGGACCGGCAGGCGGAGGCCGGAATTCTGGCGTGGCACGCGATGGTGCTCGGCCTGGGGCTCGGCATTGCGACGAGCCTCGTCGCCCTCCCGTTCGGGCCAACTCTCTACGCGGCGATGGGCGGGACCGGAGGCTCGCTCCGAGCGGCGACCGTCTACGCGTCCATCGTGTTCGGCGGGGCGGTCCTGATCTGGCTGTTCAACGCGCTGTCGGCCGTGATCCGCGGCACCGGCAACATGGTGCTTCCGGCCATCGTCACCTGCGTCGGGGCCATCGTGCTGATCCCGCTCTCGCCCGCGCTCATCTTCGGTTGGGGGCCGTTCCCCGAGTTCGGCGTCGCGGGTGGTGGTGTGGCATTCGCGGCCTA
Source organism: Methylorubrum sp. GM97 (assembly GCF_024347855.1). NCBI lineage: Bacteria > Pseudomonadati > Pseudomonadota > Alphaproteobacteria > Hyphomicrobiales > Methylobacteriaceae > Methylorubrum > Methylorubrum sp. GM97. The sequence goes on along the minus strand of NZ_AP025942.1, from coordinate 4,077,140 downwards.
CTACGCTGCGGGGTCCGCGGTCTTCGCCGCCTACATCTGGTCCGGCCGCAGCGTCCTCCGCCCGAGCCGCCGCTTGCCCGCTCTCTCTTGGGGGCCGTCACGGGAGATCCTGCGCATCGGGGTTCTTTCGGGCATCGCCAGCATGACCTCGAACGTCACGGTCATCGTGGCGACCGGCTTCGCCGGGGCGGCGGGGCCGGCGGCCGTGGCCGGCTACGGGACAGGCGCCCGGCTCGAATACCTCTTGGTCCCCTCGTGTTCGGTCTCGGCTCTCCCATCGCAGCTATCGTCGGTACGGCCCTGGGAGCGGGCGACCATGCACGAGCCCGCCAGGCGGCCCTGACGGGTGCCCTCATCGCCGGTGTCCTGACGGAGTGCATCGGGCTCGCGGCGGCCCTGCATCCGGCCGCGTGGCTCGGCTTGTTCGGAGACGATCCGGCGATGCTCGCAACGGGCTCGCTCTACCTGCGTATCGTCGGCCCGTTCTACGGATTTTTCGGCTTCGGGCTGGCCCTGTACTTCGCCGCTCAGGGTGCAGGACGTGTCGGCTGGCCGCTCGCCGCCAGCCTCCTTCGGATGGGGGTCGCATTGGGCGGTGCTTGGCTCGCCTTGGCGTTCGGGCTCGGCCTCGCCGGAACATTCATCGCCATGTCGGCCGGGTTCGTCACCATGGGGCTCGTCAACGCGGCGGCCTTCGCGACGGGCAAGATGTTCCCGAGCGACGCCCTCGGCCCACCCTCCATAACTTCCGGAACGCTAGCTCCAGCCGCGGGCGTGAGACGCTGACTTCCGCACCATAGGGGACAGGAAGGATCTCCATCACGCCGTGTAAACGGCAACTCGGCGACCGGGCGCTCCGGATGTGCTCGCGACGGTCTTCGTCCGGGCGGCAGGAATGAAGCTTGCGGCGTCCGAACTCGAGACCATGAGCTTCGCACGCTTCGGCTACGCGCCATGGTTCATATACCTGGTGGGTCTCGCCCAGATGCTGGGTGCGATCTTGCTCTGGGTCCGGGGATACGTCGCGTACGGTGCGCTGCTCCTTGCTGTCTTGATGGCGGGTGGTGCGATCAGCCACCTGCGCGTCGGCGACCCGGCGATGCTGTCTGCCCCGGCGCTCGGCCTGATGGCGCCATTGTGCGGTATCGCCGTTGCGCACCGGCACGAACTCCCCTCCCGGTGACGCCGAACGAGAGCGGAAGATTCGGATAGTTCGAAGCCTGAGCAAGCCTCGGTTCCCGGGACGCTTTGGCCGAACTCACGCCGACAGGGCCATCACGGCGGCACGAAAGGCGCCCTGATCGACCTTGCCGAGTTGTCGGGCAACCGTCTCCTGGGCCTGCTGCCAGAGAGGGTACGCTTCGGCGAGGAGCGTGCGGCCCTCTTCGCTGAGTACGACCCGCCGGACACGACGATCCTCCGCATCGCCCTGGACGGTCACGAGGCCGCGGCGCTCCAGGGGCTTCAGGTTGGCCGTGATGGTCGTGCGATCCGTCGCCAAGTGCTGCGCTAGGGCGCTGATGGTCGGCGGCTCCTCGCGAACCAGCATCATCAGCAACGTGAATTGCCAGTTCGAGAGCCCGGTCGGTCGAAGGGCGGCGTCGTACCTGCGCCCGATGGCGCGCGCGGCCTTCTGCGCCGCGAAGCTGTAGCAGCTCCGTTCGACCGATGCGGCCATCGTCGGGGTCAGGACGGGATCTCGGGCCATGGCGGCTCCCTGGAAGGTTGATACCAACTATATAGGTGCGGTCGGCATGCGTCCAAAGCCGGAAACAGCTGCTCGGAGAGGTCTTTGAAGGGTTGATATCAACCATGTGCGCCGCCACAAAGCCATCGGCCGGAATAGGTTTATATCAACGTTATCGTAGAGAGCGAGGCCACTGGTTCGAAGCGAACCGGCAGGGCCAGCCGCTCCGTCGATGAGGAGAACTCCGATGACCGTTCGTTCCATTCTCGCCGCTGCCGCAATCGTCGCCGGCTTCACCGCTTCGGCCGCCGCCCAGGAAGGTCGCACTTTCGAGGCGTGGGGCCATACCTTCGACGTCCCTAGCGCCCGGGCCGCTTCCGGGACGGTTGCCGCCCCCGAGCGGGATGCCTTCCGTGCTATCGCTCCGAAGCGCACCTACGTTTCGGGGCAGGTCGGCACCGTGGTCGAGGGCGAGGTTCTCGCGCCTGCCACGACCTCCAACGTCATCAACGTGTGGGGTGCGCGCATCGAGGGGCCGGCTCGCTAGTCGGGACGTGGGCAGATCCTACGCAAGGTCCGATCCGACAAGCTGCCGACACCGGGATTCCACGCCCTCGCGATCCCGCAGGGAAAACCGTCAAGCTGCATCGATGCCATCGATGCAGCTTGCCAATTAAAATTACGAACGTAATGTATTGAGGTCTGCGGCAGTGGCCTGTCGCGACAATGGGATGTCATCGTGACCCAGGGCAGCACCAAGACCGCAATCGTCACCGGGGCCGCCTCCGGCATCGGGTTATCGACCGCCAAAGCCTTGCGGGCTGCGGGCTACCGCGTGTTCGGGACAAGCCGGAAATCGGTGCCTGCCGCGGGGGGCGGGATAAGCATGCTGGTCTGCGACGTCACCGAGGACGCGTCCGTCACCGAGATGGTCGAGATGGTCTTCGGCGAGACCGGCCGCATCGACCTGCTCGTGAACAATGCCGGCTTCGGCATCAGCGGCCCTGCCGAGGAAACCTCGATTGCGCAGGCGCAGGCCATGTTCGACGTGAACCTGTTCGGCGTCATCCGCACGACCCGTGCGGTCCTTCCCCTGATGCGTGCCCAGAAGGGTGGCCGCATCATCAACGTGAGCTCGGTGCAGGGCTTTATTCCCGCGCCTTACATGGCCCTGTATGGCGCCAGCAAGCACGCGGTCGAGGGCTACTCGGAGTCGCTCGACCACGAGGTCCGTAGCCAGGGCATCCGGATCGTGCTCGTGGAGCCCGCCTTCACGCGGACCGCGTTCGACCGGAACCTCGTTCGATCCGATACGCCCCTCGACGTTTACGAGGCGGAGCGCGCCGGGCGTAACCGCTTCCTGGCCGACGTCATGATGACCGCCGATGCGCCCGAGGTCGTGGCGAAGGTCATCGTGAGCGCCGCCACGACCGCGACGCCCAAGCGGCGGTACACCGCGGGATCCAAGGCACGGCAGGTCAGTCTGCTGCGGCGCTTCGTCCCGGCAAGCGCCTTTGACAAGGCCTTTCGCAAGGAGATGCGCCTTCCGCCGATCGCATGAGAACGCCGGTTGCTATTGATGTCGGCTGACGCGTTGGGCGCTCAGTGTCTCTCACAAAACTCCCGCCGCGCTGTCATCGCCAGAGCGAGAACGGTCAGAGACCGGGAGTTTTGTGAGGCACTCTTAGGTGTTGCGGAAACCGGAAAGGCCAGCCTCAACCTCGGACGACGAAGGTCACCTGAGCGCAGCGCAAGGCAGCAACAGTTTCGTCGCCCAGCGCGAAGAGGGCCGCGCGCTTCACGCCGAAGCTCAAGGGTGGGAGGGGCCGCCCTGAAGTTCGCCGCCGGCGCAATCGACCCCGAAGTCGATTTCGGCCACCACCAGGCCGAGATCGAGCTTGTGCGGTCGACTACGAGCTAACGGCAGCTTTCGGGGCACAAGCAGCCATCCCGGCGCACTTGCTCGAATGTCAGATCATGGCGCGAAGCAGCGGTCCAGCCTCCGCTTGCTCAAATGCCGTTTCCCACCCCGAGTGGTCTTCTGTTTGTGCGATCACGTGTATCCATAAAACGAACGTTTTCCTTGCGCATATGGGGGCCTCCGACGGCCTGCCGACACAGCGCTGTTTTTGTGATGACAGTATATCCGCAGATCTATTGCACGCATTAGGGCATTGTTTGACTGCCCTAGCATGCTCGCTTGATGCGCCGTGTCTCGACTTAGGATGGAACCTCGACTTGTAGCGCGATGCGCTGACCAAGGCTGGCTGCGAGCGGATCTTTGAGAAGAAGAGCGGTAAGGGGCAGGAGCAGACGCCCGCGAAGGAATGACCTTCGAGAGTGAAGGTGCACAGCCCATAAGCTTGGAAAAAACCGTCCCCTGAATGGGGATTGCCGGGGAGAGCGGGCATTTTCCGCTCTCATAACCCATTGCCACCATTCGGCTTTCCTAGCGAGGAAAACCTGGTGGAGCTGAGGGGAATCGAACCCCTGACCTCCGCAGTGCGATTGCGGCGCTCTCCCATCTGAGCTACAGCCCCGTCCGAGGCGAGGGCCTTGTAGGCTTGTCCGCTTCGGCCTGTCAATTCCGGAAATTTCCCGCCGCACCCGCGTCCCTCACGCCGGGTCTCCGTGCGGGGCGATGAGGACCGAACCCCCCGCATGAACGCCCTGCTCTGGCTCTTCAACACCATCATCCAGCTCTACATCTACGTCCTCGTCGCGAGCGCCGTGCTGAGCTGGCTCGTGGCCTTCAACGTGGTCAATGTGCGCAATCCGATCGTCTCGCAGATCGGCGAATTCCTCTATCGCGTCACCGAGCCGGTGCTGCGGCCGATCCGGAACCTCCTGCCCAATCTCGGCGGCGTCGATATCTCGCCGATCATCCTGATCCTGCTGCTGCTGTTCGCCCAGAAGCTCGCCACCGACCTCTACGTCCAACTGGCCTTCTGATCGCGTCTCCGGCGCGACCCACCCCGGCGTCAAGCGCGGCATTGCGCGGGCGCCGGGCTCGTTGCTAAGGCGGTCGCGCACCGGCTCGGCCGAAAAGCCGACGCAATGTCAGAAGTTTAGGGCCTCGTTCTGAATACGATATTCAAGACGGTGCCCCTCGGCCAGCAAGAGCCGCACAGGGAGCGACGCGCGCCATGAAGACCAATCCGGGCCGCTTCTTCGAGGATTTCCGCCTCGGGGAGACCATCCGCCATGCCACGCCGCGCACCGTCACCACGGGCGACGTGGCCCTCTACACCGCCCTCTACGGTCCGCGCTTCGCCGTGCAGTCCTCGGATGCCTTCGCCAAGGCGATCGGCTATCCGGCGAGCCCGCTCGACGACCTGCTCACCTTCCACGTGGTGTTCGGCAAGACCGTGCCGGACGTGTCGCTCAACGCGCTGGCCAATCTCGGTTACGCCGAGGGCGGCTTCCACCGCCCGGTCTATCCCGGCGAGACACTCTCGACCGTCTCCGAGGTGATCGGCCTCAAGGAAAGCTCCAACCGCCAGACCGGCGTGGTCTATGTGCGTTCCACCGGCTCCGACGCCTCTGGCCAGACCGTGCTGAGCTATTGCCGGTGGGTTCTCGTGCGCAAGCGCGACCCGGAGGCCAAGATCGCCGAGGAGCACGTGCCTCAGCTCGCCAAGGTGGTGAACCCGGCCGACCTCGCCCACGCCCTGCCCCCGCTCGATCCGGCCGCCTACGATAATGCGCTGGCCGGCAGCCCGCATCGCTTCGCGGATTACGCGGTCGGCGAGAAGATCGACCACGTCGATGGCATGACCGTCGAGGAGGCTGAGCACCAGATCGCCACGCGCCTGTTCCAGAACACCGCCAAGGTCCATTTCGACGCGGTGGCGACCAAGGAGACGAAGTTCGGCAAGCGCCTGATTTATGGCGGCCACGTCATCTCGCTCGCCCGCGCGCTCAGCTTCAACGGGCTCGCCAACGCGTTCGCTATCGGCGGCATTAATGCCGGCCGCCACGTCGCGCCGCTCTTTGCCGGTGACACGGTCTATGCGTGGTCCGAGGTGCTGGAGACGGCCGAACTGCCCGGCCGCAGCGATATCGGCGCGCTGCGCCTGCGCACGGTGGCGACCAAGAACCAGGCTTGCGGCGCCTATCCGGACAAGCAGGGCGAGGGCTACGACCCGTCGGTGATCCTCGATCTCGACTATTGGGCCTTCATCCCGCGCTGAAGCGTCGGCCCTCAAGAGGCTGACGCCTCTACGAAAAGAATCCGGCCACGGCCTGACGCAACGGGTTGGCTGGGTTCGACAGCAGGCGCAGCGCCATCGCGCAGGCGATGACGACGAGGAGCGGGCGGATCAGCCGGGCGCCCAGGCGCACGGCGAGCGCCGAGCCGACCTGGGCGCCGAGAAAGGCGCCGACGGCCATCGCGAGCCCCACCGGCCAGATCACCGCGCCCTGGAGCGTGAACAGGGCGAGGCTGCCGACGTTGCTCGCGGCGTTCGAGAGCTTGGTGTGGGCGGTAGCCCGCACCACGCCGAGGCCGAGCAGCGTCACGAAGCCGATCATGTAGAACGAGCCGGCACCGGGCCCGAACACCCCGTCGTAGAAGCCGACCGCCGGCGCCAGCGTCACCGCGAACAGGCCGGGGGTGATCCGCGCCGCCGCATCCTCGTTGCTCATCCGCCGTGCGGTGGCGAAGTAGAGCGCAATGCCGACGAGCATCAGCGGCACCAATGCGTCGAGGACCGGGCGCGGCAGCAGGCTGACGCAGAGCGCGCCGCCCACCGAAGCGAGGCCGGCCCCGAGTGCGGCGGGCCCGGCCTCGCGCCAGCGGATCAGCCTGCGCCGGGCGAAGGCGATCGTGGCCGAGACCGAGCCGGCGCTGCCCTGAAGCTTGTTGGTGGCGATCGCGCTCACGGGGTCGAGCCCGGCGAGCAGCAGGGCCGGCAGGGTCATCAGCCCGCCCCCACCCGCGATGGCGTCGACGGCGCCCGCTACCACGGCCACGCCGAACAGGCCGGCGACCGTCTCGAACTCAATGCTCATCGGGATCCCAAAGGGCTTCAAGCCCTTTGGCGGGTTGTCAAGGCAGCACCCTGACGTCGGCACAGCCGATCTGCAGGGCCCTGCCCTGCACCTTTGACAAGGACTCGTCCTTTCGAAGCCTTGATCACGGCTGCCCCGCCTGGGCAAGCCTCAGGCGGCGGCGCGCTCCGTGCGCGGCAGGCTGACGACGGCGCGGCTGCCGCGGGTCGCCCGCAGCGTTCCGCCCTTGGGCACGATCGTCCAGCCCTCCTTGCAGCCGTCGATCGGCTCGGAGACCACGGTGAGGCCGCGCTCGCTCTCGCGGTAGTACAGGCTCGGCGGGCGCCCGTCGCAGGCCCAGCGGAAGGCGGTGAGGCTCTCGCCGTCGGTGAGCACGGCGGTGAAGCGGAAGGCTTCGGCGATGTGCGCCTCCTGCATCAGGTCGCGCACGGTGGTGCAGGTCGCCTCCATGGCGCCGACGGGATCGGAATCGAGGCCGTTGGCGAGCGCCAGCAGGAACAGCGCCTCCGAATCCGTCGAGCCGCGGCGGGTGTCGTACAGCGCGTCGGGGATCATCGCCTCAAGGCGCCGCTTGATCCGGTGATAGCCGCCGATCTGGCCGTTATGCATGAACAGGTGGCGGCCATGGGCGAAGGGGTGGCAGTTGGCCCGCGTCGTCGCCGTGCCGGTGGCCGCCCGTACATGGGCGAAGAATGTCCGCGCCCGCACCTGTCGGCACAGGTTCACGAGGTTCTCGTCCGACCAGGCCGGGCAGATGTCGCGGTAGAGGCCGGGCTCGGCGTGCTCGCCGTACCAGCCGATCCCGAACCCGTCACCGTTGGTCTCGGTCTTCGCCTCGGAGGCGTGCAGCGACTGATGGACCAGCGAATGGGTCGGGGCGCAGACCAGCTCGTTCAGAAAGACCGGCTCACCGAGATAGGCGAGGAAGCGGCACATGGCGGGACAAGAGCCTCCTTTGCGGTCCGGAGCGAGCTATGCAAGCATCGGTCCGCTTGGACCGCTGCGTGTCGCCGGACTGTAACAATTCGTTCCGTGTGGTGAACAGTCCGTTAAGGGAGGGGTCGATCGGAAGGGTTCAGGCTGGTGCAATTTCGCTGAACCGATCGTCCTCAAACTTGTTGTCGCAGGGCAAGCATCGTCGGCGCCGCCGATTCCGCCGCGGCGTGCCCATGGGCCGCCGCTTCCGAACCGCTCGCACAGCTTCAGGGAGACATCATGGCTCATTCCGGAGACAGCCCGGTCGCGCTCGTCGTCGAGGAGGACGACGCCGCCCGCGACCTCGCGACCGTCCTGATCGAGGAGACCGACCTCGACGTCATCGCCTGTTCGAGCGCCGAGGACGCGTTGGCCGTTCTCGAACGCGGGGACGTGACTGTGGCGATGGTGATCGCCGACACGCGCCTCTCGGGCAAGATGGACGGGGCGGCGTTGGCGCGCGCGGTCGAGGATCGCTGGCCGGAGGTGCGGCTCGTGGTGACCTCCGGGGCCCGCGAGGAGCGCCGGACCGAGATTCCGCCGCATGCCGTCTACATGCGCAAGCCCTGGCTGCCGCTGGAGCTGCTGCGGCAGGCCGAGCGTGCCACCCTGACGGCCAAGGCCGCCTAACGCCAGACGTTCAGAGAATGAAAAAGCCCCGCCGGTCGAGCCGGCGGGGCTTTTTCGTATCGCGATGCTGCGGGCCGCGCGCGGCGGCCGGCGCGAGTCAGGAAGCGGCGGGCGCCGGAGCGGCGGCGGGGGCCGCTGCGGGCTGCTGCGAGAAGCTCGGCATGCCGGGGCGGCGCGGAGCACCGGTACGGGGCTTCGGCTTCGGAGCGGCGATCAGGCCCTCGCGGATCGCGGTCTTGCGGGCCTGCTTGCGGGCGCGGCGGACAGCCTCAGCCTTCTCACGCGCCTTGCGCACGGAGGGCTTCTCGTAGGCCTTGCGCTGCTTCATCTCGCGGAAGATGCCCTCGCGCTGCATCTTCTTCTTGAGGACGCGGAGCGCCTGATCGACGTTGTTATCGCGAACGAGTACCTGCAACGGAATCAACCCCTAGATTTGTCGTTTCGAACCGCACCGGCCCCGGAATCCCGGCTGAACCGGGAAAAAGCCGTCGGGCGCCCCTGTCTCCGGGCTGCATTCCGGAGGAGGCGTCGTGACGGCAGCCGAATCGGTGCGAAAGAATTGCACCTGAGCGCGCGGCATACACGAAACAGGTTCGTGTTGGAAGTGCAGGAAAGCCTCTTGCAAAGCCGCCGCGCCGTTTCTCCCTGTCCCGCCCTCGCGCGGCGAAGCCGAGGTCACCCAAGGCGTTATCCGATCCGGAAACGCCGCGCCATGGATGGCGCCGGCTTCGCCCCGCAAGGCAGAGTGCAGGGGCAGAGAGACGGTTTCAGAGTGCCTCACAAAACTCCCGGTCTCTGACTGTTCTCGTTCTGGCGATGACAGCGCGGCGGAAGTTTCGTGAGAGACACTCAGGCGTGCGAGGCGATGAAGTTGCGCACGAGCGGATAGGTCTGCGCCTCCCACTTCCGGCCCGAGAACACGCCGTAGTGACCCACGCCGGTTTGGAGGTGGTGGGTCTTCATGTGCGGCGGCAGGCTCGAGCAGAGGTCGTGGGCGGCCATGGTCTGGCCCACGGCGCAGATGTCGTCGCGCTCGCCTTCCACTGTCATCAGGGCGGTGCGCCGGATCGCGCCCATATCGATGGGCTCGCCGCGATAGGTGAGCTGGTTGCGAGCCAGGGTGTAGTCCTGGAAGACGATCTTGACCGTCTCGAGGTAGAACTCGGCGGCGAGGTCGAGGACGGCGAAATACTCGTCGTAGAAGGTCTCGATCGCCTGCGCCTTGTCGGCGCTGCCGTCGACATAGTGCCAGAACAGGTCCGTATGTGCGTCCCGGTGGCGCTTGGCATTCATCGAGACGAAGGCGGAGACCTGCGTGAAGCCGGGATAGACCCGCCGCCCCGCCCCCTTGTGGCGTCCGGTCACCGTCTCGATCAGGTTCTTCTCGAACCACTCGATCGGCTTCGAGACCGCAAGCCGGTTCACCGAGGTCGGGCTGACGCGGCAATCGACCGGTCCGGCCATCAGTGTCATGCTGCGCGGCTGCGCCGGATTCTTGGTGTGCGCCATCAGCGCCGTGGCGGCGAGCGCCTGCACCGCGGGCTGGCACACGGCCATGAGGTGGGCGCCCTCGCCGATGGTCTCTAGAAAGCGCACCACGTGATCGACGTAGTCGTCGAAGCCGAAGCGCCCTTCCGAAAGGGGCACGTCGCGGGCGTTGTGCCAGTCGGTGATGTAGACATCGTGGTCGGGCAGCAGCGTGCGCACGGTGCTGCGCAGCAGCGTGGCGAAGTGGCCCGAGAGGGGGGCGAGCACCAGCACCTTGGGCTGGACGGTGTCGATGTCCTTGCGGAAGCGGAGCAGCGTGCCGAAGGGCGTGGCGAGCACCGGCTCCTCGATCACCGGCACTTCGCGGTTGCCGACCATGACGGCGTGGATGCCGTAGGCCGGCCGCGCGAAGGTGAGGCCGGCGCGCATCATCATGCGCGCGCCCGCCGACCACCATTTCGCGGCGTCGTGCCAGGGCGTCCGCATCCACGGCGCGGAGGCTTCCTGCAGCAGGCGGCCCCATTGGCGGGTCTGCCGGGCGATGTCCGATTGGACATCGAGGGCTTGGTAGAGCATCGGGCGCAAACTCCAAGCGCGCAAGGTGCCTGCACGCATCCATCTCTCGCGAACGCCCGAACGGCCCGGATTCGCCCGCTTCACGTTTCCGGTCGCCACTGCCGCCCCACGTGACGATGCCAGACGGGACAGGCTAAGCGGTTCTGGATTGGGCGCAACCGATCAAAAGTATATATTGCGCCCCTGTGGTGTGGATGCATCACCTTGCATAGGAGTTTACGGGAGAAGAATTCTATTGCCGGAAAGGCGGGCAGAGGGCGCGAGATCCGGCACAAGACTTGCCCTAGAAAAACGTCAAGTGCCGGGTTCCGGGCAACAGGCTCGGGCAACGCGCATCCGGGGAGAGGGCCATGGCCGAGGCGACGCTCACGATCTCCAGCCGCAACTACTCGTCCTGGTCCCTGCGCGGCTGGCTGCTGTGCCGGATGGCCGGGCTCGATCTCGCGGTGGAGGTGCTGTCCGGCTCGGACGCCTCGACGCGGGCCGAACTGCTTCACCTCTCGCCGTCCTTCCTCGTGCCGCGGCTGGAGCACGGCGCGATCGTGGTGTGGGACGTGCTCGCCATCGCCGAATATCTCAACGAGATCCGTCCGGAAGCCGGCCTTCTGCCCGAAGCGCCCGCCGAGCGCGCGCGCTGCCGCGCGGTTTCGGGCGAGATGCATGGCGGCTTCGTCAACCTGCGCTCGGCGCTGCCGATGAACCTGCGCAGCCTCCATCGCGGCTTCAAGATCTTCAACGGCGCCAAGGGCGACATCGAACGGATCTGCGCGATCTTCGAGGATTGCCTGTCGCGCTCGGGCGGGCCCTACCTGTTCGGCGCGCGCCCCACCCTGGCGGACGCGATGTACGCGCCGGTCTGCACGCGCTTTCGCACCTACGACGTCGCCCTTCCCTTCACGACGGGCACCTACCGCGACACGATCCTCGCCTGGGATCTGATGAGCGAGTGGGCGGCGTCGGCCGAGAGCGAGCCGGAGGAGATCGAAGAACTCGACATGGAGTTCTAGAGCGCATTTCGACGAAGGGGACACCGGTTCGTCGAAAAAAAGCGCGTCAAGGCAGAGACCGAGAGACCCCGGCCTGATGCAATAGGGTCGGACACGGCTCTCGCGGCGGCCGGCTGGCGCCGCGCCGATCAGGCCACCGCCACGCGGTTGCGGCCGAGGTTTTTCGCTTGATAGAGGGCGGCGTCGGCGGCGTTCACGAGCGTGTCCAGCGCCGTATGGCCCTTCTTCCAGTCGGCGACGCCGATCGACAGCGTCACCACGGCGTTCGGCCCGAGGCCGGGATGCGGAATCCCGACCCCTTCCACGCGCCGGCGGATGGCCTCCCCGAGCGCGGCGGCCTGCGCGGCATCCATGCCCGGCAGCAGCACGAGGAACTCTTCGCCCCCGAAGCGCACGGCCGTTCCCACCGGAGGCTTGTTCTCGTTCGCCGGGACCAGCATCTCGCGCACGAGGTCGCTGACGGTGCGGATGCAGCGGTCACCCGCCAGATGGCCCTGGGTGTCGTTGAACCGCTTGAAGTGGTCGATGTCGATCAGGAGCGCCCCGAGGGACTGCGTGTCCCTCTTGGGAATGAGATCGGCGCCGATGGTCGCGAGATGGTGCCGGTTGAACAGGCCCGTGAGTTGGTCGGTCCGTGCCATCTCCGCGTTGCGCTCGATCATCGCCTCGACCCGGAGGCGCTGGAGGAAGCCGTAGCGCTCCGTCCGCTCCAGCACGAACGATCCCAGGAGGATGATGGCGGCCGCGATGAGGTAGAAGACCACGATGTACCAGAAGGTCGGGGCATCGACCTCGGGCCGTCTCGCGACGGTCGAGATCTGGGTCAGGACGATCAGCGCCATCCCGATCACCGCCATCCGGAACCGGACGCGCTGCACCAGCACCATGTAGAAGATGATGAGCATCGAGCCGAGCTGGTAGGTCGCGACGTAGTGCGATGCGCTGAACGAGATGATCGTGGACGGCATCAGCACCGAGAGGAAGCAGCCCCCCACGAGCAGCCCGTCGACCTGCCAGGTCCGTGTCCGGCGCGGCAGGACCCAGATCATCAGAAGGGTCAGCGGCGTGAAGACGCCCAGGCGCATCACGGCGAGCGGCCCGAGCACGTCCGGCAGGATCATCCAGTCGGCTAAGAGAAAGATGTCGTAGAGGAAAATGGCAGCGAAAAGCGTCGCCTGGGCGAGCCTGATGCGTTCGGAGAGCCCCTCCGTCTCGAACCGCGCCTCGACCGAGGGCGAGAACCGCAACGGGGTGAGGCCGGCGAACTCGCCCTCGATGGTTCCGGTTCGGGAGAGACTCATCAAAGCGAGGGCCAAGTCATTCCAGTCACCCCGACGCTAGAGCAATCGGGTTGCTGGGTTCTTACGAGGACATCTCGGGCGAGGGCATCCCGCGATTGGTCGTTCGCCCCCGCTCCTTGCCGGCTGTACTGAACGATCCTGCTATATGGCGGTCAGGCCGCGTCGGCGGCGCCTTCCATCCGAACGCCGTGCGGACGTGGTTAAGCCGCCCTGCCGGCGCCCGTCGCCCCGGACCGTCCGGCGGCGAGCGGCAACTCGATGCGGGCGCAGAAGCCGCCGCCGGGGCGGTTCTCCAAGGTCAGGCGCCCGCCATGCCCCTCGACGATGGCGAGCACGATCGAGAGGCCGAGGCCGAAGCCGCTCGCGGAATCGAGGTTGCGGGCGCGGTCACCGCGCACGAAGGGCTGGAGCATGGCGCTGCGCTCGGCATCGGGAATGCCGGGGCCGTCGTCGATCACCTCCACCGCCACGCCGGGGTGATCGCCGGAGCCCGCCGGCCCCATGACGAGGCGAGCGCCACCGCCATACTTCACGGCGTTGTCAACGAGGTTGGTGATCGCGCGCTGGAGGTCGTCGGGGCGGCCGCGCACGAGGACGTGGCGGGTTCGCTCCAGGCTGACGGCCGCGCCGATGTCGCTGAACCCGTCGCAGACGGTCTGCACCACCGAGGCGAGGTCGATCAGCGTGGTCTGGCCCTCGCCCGGCGCCCCCTGCCCGTCCCGGACATAGGAGAGCGCGGATTCCACGAGCCCGTTCATCTGGTCGAGGTCGCGCAGGGTCATCTCGCGGGCGCGCTCGTCCTCGATGAACTCGGCGCGCAGCCGCAGGCGGGTGATCGGTGTGCGCAGGTCGTGGCTGATCGCGGCCAGCATCTGCGTGCGGTCGTCGAGCAGGCGCAGCAGGCGGGTGCGCATCCGGTCGAGCGCGCGGGCGAGCGCCAGCACCTCCTCCGGGCCGCGCTTGGGCAAGGGGGGCGGCTCCTCCGCCGTGCCGAAGGCCTCCGCCGCCGCGGCCAAGCCGGCAAGCGGCGCGGTGAGCGCCCGCGTCGCCCAGAACGAGAGCAGCGTGAGGCTGACCCCGAGGAAGACGAAGGTGAAGATGATCGGCGCTTGCGCGGGCGGGCGCGGAAAATCGTCGGGCAGCACCGCCCGGAGCCGGGCGCCGGCCGGCGTCGTGATGCCGATCTGAAGGAGGCCGGTCTTGCCCCGGTCGTGGCCGGGGGCGAGGTCGGTCACCGGCAGCGCCCGCCCGAAGCCGTCCCGAAGGCGCTCGATCAGGGGATGCTGGCCGATCTCGTCCTCCGTCTTCCCCTGCCCCGCCGACGGCGCGGCGCCGTCCCACGGCGCGATGCGCAGGGTCGGCAGGCCGCGCGCCGCCGCCCGGAGGATTCCGTCGCGCTCGTCCGGCTCGGCGGCATCGAGCAGCCGCGCGACGGTGGAGAGCCGGGTCGCGGCGACGCCGGGCCGTTCGTCTGGCCGCCACGGCTCGCGCAGGGCCAGCAGCATGACCGCCGCGAGCACATGCGCGGCGAGCAGGGCCGCGACGACGAGGAGCGCGATCTGCCCGGCGGCCTTTTTCGGGCGGGGCCAGGGCAAACGAGGCCAAGCCAGCCACGGCCGGGTTCGCGACGGGGCGGCGGCGGGCGGCTCCGCCGTGGTTCTCACAGGACTCATGAGCGGCCGATCTCCGGCGCGAACAGATAGCCGCCCGAGCGGATCGTGCGGATGATCTCGGGGTTGCGCGGATCGCGCTCGAGCTTCTGGCGAAGCCGGGAGACCAGGACGTCGATGCTGCGTTCGAACGGCCCCGCCGCCCGCCCCTGCGTCAGGTCGAGGAGCTGGTCGCGGGAGAGGACGCGCCCCGGCCGCAGGCACAAAGCGTGGAGCAGGTCGAACTCGGCCCCCGTGACGGCGATGCGCGCGCCCTCCGGGCTCAAGACCTGCCGGAGGCCGACATCGAGGGTCCAGCCCGAGAAATGGAAGCGGCGCGCGCCGTCCCCGTCCTGCGGCTCGGCGCCCTTGCGCCGCAGGATCGCCCGGATGCGCGCCAGCAATTCGCGCGGGTTGAACGGTTTGCCGAGATAGTCGTCGGCGCCGATCTCCAGCCCGACGATCCGGTCGATCTCTTCGGATTTCGCCGTGAGCATCAGGATCGGCACCTGCGACGCGGCCCTGAGGCGCCGGCACAGGCTCAGGCCGTCCTCGCCCGGCAGCATCAGGTCGAGGACGATGAGATCGACCCGGGCATCGGCCAGCACCCGGTCCATCTCGCGTCCGTCGCCCGCGACGCTCACGCGGCACTCGTTGGCCCGCAGGTAGCGCGCGACGAGCGCGCTGATCTCGCGGTCGTCCTCGACGACGAGGATGTGGGGCGTCGGCAGGTTGGTGGTGGTCATGACGGCATCCGTCTTAATCCTGCGCGCCTCCTGCCCGGAAGTATGGCCGCTGGCGAAGATTGTAACCGCGGGTTTCCACAGCCGGCCCCGATACGTGCGGCAACAATCCTGAGCAGATTTACAGCCTCCGCGCGCCGTGATGGCCAAAGCGTTTCGTCGGTGCCGCTCGATTGCCCTGCTGCCCGCCGATTCTTATGTCGTTGGCACGTGCTCGACAGGTCCGGGCGCCGGAGGAGATTTCCATGCAAGGCTCGAACCGCCTTTTCGACGATGTCGCCCGCCTGTTCACCGATGCCACCGGGGCGGCCCAAGGGGTGCGCCGCGAGGCGGAAACGATGGTCAAGGGCCAGATCGAGCGCCTGATCCGCGACATGGATATCGCCACGCGCGAGGAAGTGGACGTGCTGCGCGACCTCGTCGCCGCCCTGCGCAGCCAGAACGACGCACTCGCCGCCCGGGTGAGCGCGCTGGAGACCCGGCTCGGCGCCGAGGCGGGCAGCGCCGGCAGCACGGAAGCGGTCTGATACGGTTTCCGCTTGATCAAAGTGGAAACCGTATCAGCGAGCCCGCGCGGCGCTTGAGGAGGGCACCCATCGCGCCAGCGCGTTGGGATCCCACCGAAACCCAAATCCGCCATCCCGAAGGGATCAACCGGATTTGGGATGAGCGGGCAGTCCGGACTCACCCTCGCGGGAAAGCGCGAATCCGGATTTCTTTGCACAGGAAGCATCGGTGGATAGCTGCGTTGCCCACCGCTGATGCCGGGGCGACGCTTTGAAGCCCGCGGGGGGCGCGGGCTATAAACGATCCGAAGTTGATTCGCCCCGGCGGAAAGGTGGAACCAAACCCCGGGGCGGCGAAATCTGGATTGAACCCCTCCGCAGGACGGAGATCGACGTGGGTTGCCTCGACTCCCGTCACGGCCCTGCTTTGCCCGCCGACCCGATCGAGCCTCTCGACCGGGCCGACAACTTGGATCGCCATGACCCAGCTTAGCCTCATCGAAGACAGCGACCGGCCGGAGCACCCGCTCGATGTCGTCGAGCGCCTCGCCTCGCTGCGCGACTGGATCTTCGATCGCATCGAGACCGACGAGATGTCGGTCTCCGTCTCGGGCCGCTGGGCCGAGTACCACGTCGCCTTCACCTGGATCGAGGAAGTCGAGTCGCTGCACGTGGCGGCCGCCTTCGACCTCAAGGTGCCGGAGCGGCGCCGGGCCGAGATGCTGCGCCTCGTCGCGCTGGTGAACGAGCAGCTCTGGATCGGCCATTTCGACCTTTGGTCGTCGGACAGCGTGGTGATGTTCCGCCACTCGCTGCTGCTCACCGACGGTATCGCGCCGACGCAGGGGCAATGCGCGATGATGATGAAGACGGCCGCCGACGCCTGCGAGCGCTATTATCAGGCCTTCCAGTTCGTGCTCTGGGCCGGCAAGAGCGCCCGCGAGGCCCTCGATGCGGTGCTGTTCGAGACCGAGGGCGAGGCGTAAGCTGCCGGCCCTGCGGGATCGCGCCGCCGTCCTCGAGCCCTCGCCCTTGATTCGGCGCGGCTGCGGTGGGATCGAGGGCCTATGACGCGCGCGCCCGATGATCCGACCGCCTTTACCACGCCCCTGGTTCTGGCCGGCGCCGGCAAGATGGGAGCGGCGCTGCTGCGGGGCTGGCTCGCGGGCGGCCTCGACCCCGCCGCCGTGACCGTCGTCGATCCGCAACCCTCCGCGGAGATCGCGACACTCTGTGCCGAGCGGGCCTTGCGCCTCAATCCTCAAGCCGCCGTCCCGGCCGGAGCGCTGGTGCTCGGCATCAAGCCGCAGGTTCTCGACGCGGCGGCACCGGCGCTGGCCGGATGGATCGGCCCGGACACCCTCGTCGTCTCGATCCTGGCCGGCAAGACCATCGCCGACCTCAAGCGCCGCCTGCCGACCGCCCGCGCCGTGGTGCGCGCCATGCCCAACCTGCCCGCCAGCATCGGCCGGGGCGCGACCGGCGCCGTCGGCAGCCCGGAGGTCGGGCCGCAGGCGCGGGCGGGCGCGGAGGCGTTGCTCGCCAGCTCCGGCCTCGTGGCGTGGCTCGACGACGAAGCATTGATCGATGCGGTGACCGCGGTCTCGGGTTCCGGGCCGGCCTACGTCTTCCTGCTGGCGGAAGCGCTCGCGGAAGCCGGCGTGGCAGCGGGCCTGCCGCCGGACCTGTCGGCGCAGCTCGCCCGCGCCACCGTCGCGGGGGCCGGTGCTCTGCTCGACGCCGATGCTCGCGAGGCCGGGCAATTGCGCCGCGACGTGACCTCGCCCGGCGGCACCACCGCAGCCGCGCTCGCCGTGCTGATGCGCGAGGGTGCGCTGCCCGACCTGATGCGCGAGGCGGTCGAGGCGGCGCGGCGGCGGGCGGGCGAATTGTCCGGCTGAGAGGCCCAGCGGTTTCAAGCGGGCGACACTGACCCTACATGGGACGTGAACCGAATGCGGAGCACGGACCATGGAAACAGCCCCCGAGCCCAACACCGGCGGCAAGCCCGAGACCGGTGGGCCATCCGGTTCGTCGAACGCCGACACGGCCTCGCACAAGCCCAACCCGCGTGAGGCCGCGGTCGAGGCGCTGATGCGCCTCGCGGCCGAGCAGCCCTGGAACGACATCGAGGTCGGCGACATCGCTCGCGAGGCGGGGCTGAGTCTGGCCGAATTGCGCGACCTGTTCCCCTCGAAGGGAGCCGTCCTCGGCGGGCTGTCGCGGATCATCGACCGCAAGGTGCTGGAGGTCGACACCGCCGACCTCGCCGACGAGCCGGCCCGCGAGCGCCTGTTCGACGTGCTGATGCGCCGGCTTGACGCAATGACGCCCTACAAGCCGGCCCTGCGCCGCATCGCCTTCGCGCTGCGCGGCGACGTCCTGTCCATGCTGGCGCTCAACGGGGTCGCCCTGAACTCCCACCGCTACATGCTGGCCGCTGCCGGCATCGACACGGAAGGACCGCTCGGCCGGCTCAAGCTTCAAGGCACCGTGATCGCCTTCGCCCGCACCGTCGAGGTCTGGCTCGACGATGACGACCCGGCGCTCGCCCGCACCATGGCCAAGCTCGACCGCGAGATCCGCCGCGGCGAGACCCTCATGGAACGCGCCGACGACGCCCGCCGCCTCACCGCGCCCCTGCGCGCCCTCGGCCGTGCCGTTCTGGAGCGCCGTTCGCGCCGCGACCGGACACCTCCGCCGGCGGGCGACGGGGAGGATCGCGATCCCGCCGCGGCGATCTGAGAGGCTGCGCCGACCCTGTTCGAGCTGGGGTCGGAACGGGTTTGGCGACCTCGTTCGGTAAAGGCCGATCCGAGGCGCGGATGCTCAACTCGGTGTGGACAATCCTCGCCGAGGAATGCCCGTGTAACGGGTTCGATTGGCGATTATGCTTCTTAGAGACGAGTGCTTCGGTGGGAGGGCTCGCTCGTGCAGTTCAAGCACAGCAAATTCGCTACAATCGTGGTGGACAAGTTATTTTTCTTCACGATTGTGGGATTCGGCTCGGGTATGGCTTCGATGGTCAGTTCTGGCCCCGGTCCTGGCGAGTATTTATTGCGGTGGGACCTGTCTAAGATCGTCATCACCACTTCTGTCGGGGTAGCGGTGGGGACTTTCGTGGGGGTGGTCGAAGCCCGTCACTGGTTGAAATCGTACTGGAAGACGGTTCACACTTTGGCAGAAGAGGGCAAGGATCCCGCATCAGTCTATCCTCCAGCGCAGCCTCGGCCTCGGACGCCGTTCTGGCCGTAGGGGATCTCCGGGAGACGCAGTCCGCGTGCCCGGAGGAACCTTCGCCGAACGTCGTGAAGGCGCATCGCCCATGAAATCACTCAGGAATCGAATCCGGAGCGATGCGCCGCGTTGTCCCGGTCCTATCCCTCCCGTCGGCCGCCCATCGTCGCCTGCATCCGCGAGAGCTGCGCGATGTGCCGCTGGATCAGAGGGATCGCACCCGCCGCGATGCGGCGCAGACCCGGATCGTCGCCGGCCTGGGCGTAGGAGCCGTGGATGTTGAGTGCCTCCTGATGGCCCTGGAGCGAGGCGTTGACGAACATCGCGTCGTATTCGGGACCGGGCTGCATCCCGGAGAGCTGCGACAGGATCTGAGCCTTCTGCTCATCCGTCGTCATGCCGCCGGGACCGCGCCCACCGGGTACACCCAGAACGCCGCCAACCGCACCGACGGTCGCCCCCGCGACGCCGCCCGCCACCGCCAGCGGCGCCTCGACCAGACCGCCGACGAGGCCGGCCGGACCGGCGGGCGCGCCTGCCATCGGCGCTCCCGCACCCAGATACGGGTCCAGCTTGCGGGCGAGGTTGACCTGCTCGGTCACCTCGGCCCGGCTGAAGGCTTTGACGCGCGGATTGCGGGTCTTGGCGTGGGCATCGCGCGCCGTGTTCTCGAGGAACAGGCCGCCCTTCGTCGCCATGGCGAGGTAAACCGGCGCCGGCATGGCACCGGCCGGCGCCGGTTGCGCCAGGGCGGTCCGGGTGACGGCCAGGGCCGCCGTTGCCGTCAGCAGGGTCGTCAGAAAATCGCGCCGATGCATGGTCTCGGGTCTCCCGGTCTGAAAACGATGCTCGGGCGCCGGTTTGCTTGTGCGGTGCCGGAGTCTGACGGGCGAAACCTTCGCGAAATCAGCAATGTTCCTGCCGTTCCAGGGGTGGCTTCAAACGAAGACGCTCGGGCGATCCCGACCGGGTTTGCTGCCGGGATTCAGGGGCCGATCGAGGGACGCAAACGGGCCATGCAATGCACGTCGGCGAAGATGCCGTTGCGAAACGAGGCCGCCTTGTGCGTCCCCTCGATGGTGAAGCCGAACTTTTCGTAGAGGGCGATGGCGCGGGTGTTGTCGGTGAAGACCGTCATCTCGATGCGCAAAATATTGATCCAGTTGTCAGCCGTATCGATCACCGCCGCGAGAAGCCGCGAGCCGATGCCGTGTCCGGCGAAATCCTCGTGCACGGCGATCCAGAATTCCGCCGCATGCGCCCGCCGCCCGTAGAAGGGGCGCAGGGCCGCCGCCCCGACGACGCGCTCGCCCTGCTGCGCGGCGAGGTGCAGATCACGCGGCGAGCGGGGCTCGGCCCACTTCTTCACGGCCTCGAACGATTCGTAGGGGAGCGCCAGCGTTCCGAAACGGAAGGCGGGCTGGTTGTAGATCTCGAACAGATCCGGCGCGTCGTCCTCGCGCATGGCCCGTATCGTCACATCCATACTGGTCCTCGCTCCGTGTGAAGGTCTGATCTCGTCGAGAGCCGGTTCGACCGGTCCGTTCCGGCAACGATGACGATCCTCATGCTGAGGTGCTGCGGCAGCAGCCTCGAAGCACGCCGCGAGGTTGATCGCGGCCGCCGATGCCGTCGGATCGATCGTTTCGGTTCGATCGTTCCGGCGTGCTTCGAGGCCGCGCTTTCGCGCGGCACCTCAGCATGAGGGGCGGCGTGCTGGCCGAAGCGACGCCGCCACGCCGTCTTGCAGCGATACGCTCGATGCGAAGCGCGTCTTGCCTGACGCGGCTCACGTCCAGTCGAAGCGCAGCGTCTCGCGGAAGGCGAAGCGCTCGATGTGGCGCACGACCACGTCGCGCAGGTCGGGCAGGCTGGCGGCGTCCTGTGCGGTCAGGTCGATCGTCAGGGTCTCGGCGCTGGCACTCAGCCGCGTCTCGCCGAGCGGCAGGGCGATCCGGGCATCGGTCGGGGTGAACTCGGTCTCGAACCGGTGGGCCCAGTGTTTGCAGAGCTGCTGGAGGTAGCGGCTGGCATGCGGGGTGCCGACGACGGCGTGGCTCTCGGTCATGTCGGTCTCCTGAAGTTCCGGCGCCGGCTCAGCGCGCGGCGTGGAGGGCTCCCGCCCCGCGGCGTCCGGCAGTGGCGCTGCGCAGGCGGAAAAGGTCGGTCGGCAGGACCGAGAAGCTGGCCTCGCCGAACCATTCGAGCGAGCCTTCCGCCTGCGGCGGCAGCGTCTTGAGGAAGGCGGCGTAATCCAGCGCGCCCTCGAACAGGCCGGTCATGCCCTCGCGCCGTCCGGCCGCGGCATAGACGTTGGCCGGCTCGAACACCGAAAGGTCGGCGCGGCTGCGCACGTTCTTGAGGTGGTAGTAGTCGATATGCGGGGAGAGCCGGGCGTGGGACGCGAGCGGGTCGTCGCCGCCTTCCCAGACGTGGAGCGTGTCGAAATTGACCCGGAGGTTCGGGTGATCGACCGCGTCCAGCAGGTCGAGGAGCGAGGCGGTGGTGTCGGCGAGCGTGCCGGGATGCGTCTCCACCACGAGGCGCAGGCCCTGGTCGGCGAGCTGGTCCGCCGCCATCCGCAGGCGCTGGGCGACATGGGCGCGCTCGTCCGCCGAGGCGGCCGCACTGCCCTTGGTGCCGGCGAAGGTGCGCAGCCGCGGCGCCCCCCAGCTCCCGGCGAGCCGGGCGAGTTCGGCCGTCCGCTCGGTCAGGGTCTCCAGCGGCGCGTCGAGCGGCAGGTAGTCGCTCAGCATCGGCACCCGCAGGCCGTAGGCGGCGAGCCATTCGGCGTGGTCGCCGGGGCCGAGATTGCGGGCGTGAACGCCCCACAATTCGATGCCGTCGAAGCCGTGGCCGCGGGCGAAGCGGGCGAGTTCGCCGATCGATACGAGATGGTGGCGAAAGCTGATGGTGCAGAGCGCGATTCTCATGCGGAGAGCCTTTCGCGTGACGGGAGCGCCTGTCCGAGATCCGGGCTGTTCTGCCGCCACGCGGCGTAGGCCGAAGCGAGCTGCCGCTTGATCGCGAATTCCTGCGCGTCGAGCGCATCGAGCCGCGCGAGGACGGGGGCGACCTCCCCCGTCTCCCCCGTCCGGGCGAGCTTGAGGACGGCGTAGTGCAGGGCGGTGAGGCCGTTCACCAGGGCCTCGATCTCGTCGCAGATCCGCTGGAACTCCGGGTCCGGCCAGCGCAGGGCCCGCCAGAAGAAGGCGAAGCCGTGCTCGTAGGCCCATTTGCGGATGGTGATGACCGGCAGTTCGCGCAGCGCCTCACCGACATCCGTCAGCTTCAGCCCGCCGCGCCCCTCGGCATGGGCGAGCACGATGGCGCGCGCGGCATCGATCAGCGGGTTGGAGTCGAACCGGAAGCAGGCGTCGAAGAAGGCGGCCAGATCCGTGTCCGTCGGCGGATGGGCCTGCGATGGGTCGAAGCGGTAGCCGCCGGCGACGCTCGGCTGGCGGATGGCGTTCAGCATCCGCTCGCGCTCGATCACGCCCTCCCAGCGGAAGTCGGGGTCGCGCACCTGCCAGAGGTCGGGGTCGTCGCCGAGCGAAACGAGCAGGTAGTGCGGGAAAGGGTTCTGGTTGAACTTGTTCTCGCGCTCGGGGAGATGGAACATGTCGAGCATCACCATGATGCGCGTGTCCGGCTCCCGCTGGTCCAGGAGGTCGAGCAGGGTGGCGATGTTCTCGTCCTTCGAACGGGAATGGTCGTACCATGAGACGAGCGGCACGCCGTAGAGCCGCTCGAACCAGTAGCGGAACGACTCGTGGTCCATCGCGTCCGAGTGGTAGGCGAGCCGCGAGCCGTCGGTGATGGCGAACTCGGCGTCCCAGATCAGGGCATAGAACGGGCGGTGGTCGATGCCCCGCATCTTCAGCCCGTCGCAGACGCAACTGACGAAGCAGTGGATCTTCAGGTCGTAGGACATCGCGCCGTGGACGCCCTCGGAGGGCGTCTCGGACTCGGCGACCGGTGCGACCGGCTCCACGCCCGGCGCCAGGAGCCGGGCGAGGTCGGCGACGGTGGAGACGTCCTGCCGGTTGATCGCTTCTTCCGGCACCGACACCCCATGCGTCAGTTCCAGCGACAGGATGAGTTGAAGCAACTGGACGGAATCGAGGTAGAGATCCTCGTTCAGCCGTGCGTCCGGCCCGAACCCATCGAGATGGGGATGCTGCATCTCCTCGCGCAGCACCGTGCCGATGGCCGCGATCAGCGTCTCGTTGCTCACGCCACCGCCTCCAGGCCGCCGCCCCTGTACTGCGCGGCGACCGCGCGACGAGAAATCTTGCCGTTGGCCTCGCGCGGGATCGCGTTGACCTGCACCGCCTCGACCGGCACCTGATGGCCGGCGAGCCAGCGGCGGCACCAGTCCTGCAGCGCCCGGGGCGGCACGGGACCGTCCGCGCTGAACAGCAGCGTCACCCGCTCGCCCGCGAACGGATCGGGCCGGGCGAAGGCCACGGCGTCGGTGATGCCGGGCATCGCCATCACCACGTCCTCGACCTCGCCGGGATAGACGTTGAGGCCCGAGACGTTGATCGTGTCGTCCTTGCGCGCGACGAAGATCAGCATGCCGTCGGGCGCTAGGTAGCCGAGATCGGCGGTGTGGATCGCCCCGCCCTCCCCCTCGACCACGATTTCCGCCGGGGCCTCGGGGCCGGTCCCCGCCCGAACGCGGTGATGCGGCAGCGGCCGGCCGATGGCGTCGGCGCGGCGCAGATCCGGGTTGATCGCGATGCAGCCGGCTTCCGAGCAGCCGTATTGCTGGAACAGGTGGGTGACGCGCCCGCGGATGGCGGAAAACCACGGCGCCGGCAGGAGCGTGCCCGAGACCATCGCCGCATGGAGGGTTTCGCCCTCGGGCATCAGCCGGGCCAGCGTGTGCAGCATGGCGGGTGCGGTGTAGAGCACCGGCCGCTCGATCTCGCGCAGGCGACGCAGGAGGTATTTCGGGTTGGTGGTGTCCACGATCACCGGCACGCGGCCGCGGCGCAGACCCACGAACAATCCGCAGATCAGCCCGTAGGAATGGGTGATCGGGCAGGCGATGACCGGTGTCATCCCATCCGGCTCGGTGAAGGCGCCGACATAGCTCTCGACCTCGCGCTCCACCGCGCTCCAGGGGCGGGCGATGCATTTCGGCTCGCCGGTGGTGCCGGAACTCATCTGGAGCAGCTCACCCTCCCCCGGCGGCGCGGCGCCGTCCAGGGTCTCGCCCTCCAAGCTGTCGAGGAACAGGCGGTGGCAGCCGGCGCGCTGGGCGAGCCGGCGCGCGCCCTCGTCTGGCAGGGCCGGATGGATCGGCAGCAGGCTCGCGCCGCTGCGGCGGGCGGCGAGGATGAACGCGAGGCCCTGGGCCGTGTCGCGGAAGCGCGCGGCGACGCGCTCGCCGCTGCCGCCGCGCAAGATCGCCGTATCCGCGACGCGCCGGATGGCGGCCTCCATCGCGTCCGCTGGGATGGTGCGGCCGTCGATCTCGATCATGCAGGCTCCGGAAAGGGCGTCAGGGGAAGGGAACAGGGCGTTGGGGGCCAGCAGGCTGCCGCCCGCCTCGCCGAGCCCGAGCTTGCGCGATAGCAGCGCCTCGACCCGCAGCCGGGGCGCCTCGACCCCAAGGCGGGCGAACCGCGCCTCCAGCCCATGCTCCGCCGCGTGGTGCCGCAGACGCACGCCGAGGCGGCGCCAGAACCCTGCCTCGTCGAGGCCGTGCCGGCGCTGGAGCAGGCCGGTGATCTCGCCGAGGTTGAAGACGAACAGGCTGTCGGTGACGAGTTCGGCGAGCGTCGCGGCCGAGCGCATGGCGTGGAAGCGGTCGTCCGCGGGCCCGGCATGGGCCGGGTCGATCGCCCCGAAATCCGGCACGCGCTCCGGGCTCGTCACGAAGTCGGGCGCGTATTCCGCGCTTTCGTGGAAGTCGCGCAGGATCACCCGGTCCGGCCAGCCGTCGCGGTGGACCAGAATCATGTTCTGGCCGTGCGCCTCCAGGGCGACGCCGTGGCCCGCGAGCAGGTGCCAGACCGGCAGCACCGCGACCGTGACCAAGCGGTCGAGCCAGGCGTCGCGGCCGTAGCGTTCGAGCCAGGGCGCGATGAAGGGGCTCCCGTCCGCCTCGCACACGGCCAGCGCGTTGAAGGGCACGGCTGCTTCGCCGGGAACGAGACGCGGGCTCTCCCGCCAGATCGCGGCGAGCTGACCGGCGAGCGGCCCGTCCTGGTCGGCGAGCGCGGCGGCGTATTCGCGCAGCACCGTCACGCGGCCCTGCAGCGCGGGATCGCCCGCGACGAGGCCGGCGAGCCAGTCGGACAGGGCCGGGCCGGTCAGCACGAAATGCGGATCGAGGATGCGCAGGCTCGAGGTCGAGACGACGGCAAGCGCCAGCTTTACGCTCGCGGCGGACGGGTCGTCGAGATTGTGCAGCGTGCGCAGGGACTGGCTCGCGACATAGCGTGGGCCGGCGGTGCCAAGCGCGACGGCGCGGCCCTCCGCCAGCCAGGGGCGCAAGGCTTCCGCTGCAAGCCGGCGCATCTGCCAGGGATGGACCGGCAGTAGCGTGTGCGTGTCGAGGGAATGGCCAGCCTCATCGAGGCGGCACGTCAGCACGTCCCACGCGTCCCCGAGTTCGGCCCGCCAGAACCCGTCCTCCGGGCCCGGCAGCGCGAGGGCGATGGTGTCCCGGCGGACAGCCAGCCATTCGAGGCGGAACGGTGCGGCGGTCTCGGGCCCGTAGCGGCGGTGATCCTCCAGGGTAAAGCCGGTGCGCGCCTTGAAGCTCGGATGATAGGGATGGCCCTCCCACAAAGCCGCATCGAGCGCGGCGAAGGGCAGCGCGCGGCGCTCCGGCGGCGAGAGGTTCTGGGCGTTCCAGCGGCAGAGTTCGATCGTCTGCCGAAGCTCGGCCCGCAGCCGCGTCCGGTGCTCCGAGGCGGCGGGAAGGGCCTCGACGAGGGTGGCGAGGTCGGCCGGCACCCAGGCGTCCTCTTCGCCTGCCATCTCGACCGAACCGGAATCGAGGCGGGGGCGGCCGAAGGGGCCGAGGGTGCCGGCCGCGCGAAAGCGATGGGAGCCGAGGCGCCATGCGATCCGACCGGCGACGTCGCGGGCCGGCTCGCGCTCGGCAAGCCCTTCGAACAGGACGGCTTCGGCCAACTGGCGCAGGACACGCGCTTCGGGCTGCTCCACGGTTTCGGGAAGCATGGCCTCAGGACGCGAGGGCATGGCCGGCCTCGCCCCGAGCCGCCCGAAGCATGAGCGGGTTCGGCATGTCGATGTAGTTGCCGGTGCCGTCGCCCGAGGCGAGTTCGTCGCGGTCGGACAGGCGCACCCGCAGGTTGGCCTTGGTGCAGAGCGTCGGACCGTCGAGCACCGAGCGGGCGAAGGCGCGGCCGGCGCCGGTCATGCGGCGTGCCATCGCCTCCAGGCGGCGGGCGAGGTCGTCGAGGAGCGTTTCCTCGCGCGCCACCCCGTCATGGCCCATCCGGGCGATGACGGAGAAGATCTGGTTGACCACGAGATAATAGGCCAGCCGTCGGCGGATCTCGCCGTCCGGGAAATAGAGCGAGGCGATGGCGCCGGTCTCGGGTGCGTCGCGCAGCAGCCGGGGGCGTGCGGATTCCGAGAGGTAGAAGCCCTGGTTGTCGCGGTAGAAGCCGCGCTCGGGCCAGCCGGAGGCGACATCGAGCAGCGCGTTCTGCTGGTGGGCCTCCAACGCGATGCCGTGCGCGTCGTAGAGCGCGACGACGGGCTCCAGCATACAATCGAGATAGCGGGCGAACCACGTGCGGGCGGCCTGGGCGCGCGCGGCCGAACCCTCCGGGCAGACCTGCCGCAGCAGGGCTTCCAGCCGCGAGAGGCGGCCGGGCAGCGGCTCGGCGGTGAGGGCTGCCAGTGTGGCGACACCCTGCTCCGCCCCGTCGCGGAACGGGTTCTCGCGCAGGACCGTCTCGAAGCCGCTCTCCTCGCGGTCGGGGCTGTGAAGGGTGAGGTAGGCGGGATCGGCGAGGATCTGGAAGTTGGGATGGCGGGTGCCGAAACCGCTTTTCGCCAGCAGCCGGGCCATGGCGACGCCGGCCTTGAGTTCGGCGAGCCGGTTCACCCGCAGCGAGTTGGTGAGGGTGACGGGCAGCGAGAACTTCGCCATCCACGGGCTCTCGGCGGCGTAGACGGTGCGCAGCGAGGAGGTCGCGGTGAAGCGGGGGCCGAAGGCGCCGAGCCGCCGCAGGCGGCCCGCCTCGACCCATGCGGCGACGTGCGGCTCCAGCATCAGCGCCTCGGCCTGGAGCGGATGCATCGGCAGGGCGATCTCGTCGGTGCGCAGGCCCAGCTCGGCAGCATCGGGGCCGAGCAGGTCGAGGGCGAGGTCGGGCGCGGTGCGGGCCACCGCCGAATCGTGGCGGACGAGGCTCGCCTGCGCCGCGAACACCGCGAGCTGGAACGTGCCCCCCTCCTCCGGCGCGTAGGCACGGGCCTGCCAGGTCGTGAGGCCCTGCCGGCTCTTGGGCGTCGGGTGCAGCCAGTGGCCGAAGACGAGGGCGCGCTCGGCGGCGATGAAGCCGGTTTCCGCATCCGCCGCCCGTTCCGCGAGGTCGAGCAGGCGCGCGGTCTCACGGTAGCTGCCGAGCACGCGCCCGAGCAGTTCCAACTCCCGCTCGCGGGCGGTGTCGCCCCGCCCCTCATCCGTGCGCGAATAGGCCTCGCCGAGAAGCTCCTGAAGCGCGCGCATCGGCGCCACCGGCCGCCAGCGTGGCTCGTGCAGGTGGCGGGTCCAGAGGCGGCCGAACGCCTGCGCGCCGCATAGCGAGGGCGACAGGATCTCGGCGCGGATCGCGAGGCGGCGGCTGCGCAGATTCCACTCGATGCACGGCGCGGGCGGCCCGTCCGTCAGCGCGTGCCGGATGCGGATGCCGGGGTCGATCTCGCGCAGATATCCGTTGGCGAAGCTGCGGAAGGCGGCTGCCTCGGCCACGGCTTGAGACGAGGGTGGCATGATCTTCGAAACCTCCTGAGAGCCTTGAGGGCCCGGCCGCATCGCGGCGGGGGCGTGCGCCCGAATGATCTGATCCGCCGGCCCGGCGACGCGTCATCGGATCGACGCAGCGGTCCGGTCGCCGGGCCGCCCGTGCGTCATCGTCGTCATGGGCCGCGAGCGCGCGGCGAACTCACCGTTGCGGTGGCGGGCGTGGGGGATCGTGCGGTTTCGAGAGAAAGAAAAGGTCGTTGATGGAAGCGTAGGGATAAGAAAATGGATCTTCGTTGTACTTGCTCATCGGACTGAGGGCTCCCTCGAATCGCTTGAGGCTGAAGGCGTGTTGCGCAAACTTCAGGCATGCGTCAAGAGAAGATGAATTTATTGGAATTGTTCTTGATATAGGGTGATTTCCTGGTTGCCTTGTCGCGACAGTTGGTTGCCATCAAAAATATTCTTTATTTGTCCGTGGCTTTATCGCGTGTGGGCCGGTTCCGTGCCTTCGCCGGTCACGGCGTGAGCGCGCCCAACGAGCCATCCCTGATTGTGCCCGCGATCCCGCGGCGCCGGACCGCCGTCCGTCTCCGAGCCGGGCTTCGATCCCGGCGCCGCCGGATGATCGCGACCTGTGAAGCGCCCATTTCGCCGTGATGGGAAAAATCCGTTGCTGATCCGCAACGAGGTCATGAAATGACTTGTAGTCTTTAGCTGTTATAATTCTCGTCTTGTTTCTGGGGCTGGTATTTCGACTGTCCGTGCAACGTCTTGCGACAGCATCGTCCGCTAGACTGGAAATGATACAAGCTATTGTGGGGCTTGCATAATCCACGCGTCTCCTTCTGGTCGGTCCTCAGTCATCGATCAGCGTGGGATCATCTGTGGGCGACGGGACCGACCTCATGGCGGGAGGGGCGGCGGGGGGGTCGATCGATGCCCTCTACCGTCACGAGGGGCTGAAGCTCCGGCGTTTCCTCCAGCGCCTGCTCGACAACCCGGCCGACGCCGCGGATGCGAGCCAGGAAACCTACCTGCGCATGGTCGCCGCGCTCTCGCGCACGAGCATCGAGCACCCCTCGGCCCTGCTGTTCCGCATCGCCACCAACGTCGCCCTGCGGATGCGCAACCGCGGCCGGCTGGAGCGGATTCTGTTCGCGGCGAAATGCGAGGCGGAACTCGCCGAGATCGCCGACGGCTACGCCCTCCCGGAGCGGCAGACGATCGCCCGTCAGGAGCTGAAGCGCCTCGCCGCGGCGATCGACGCCTTGCCGCCCCGCTGTCGCGAAGTGTTCCTGCTCAGCCGCCTCGACGGCCTCGCGAACGGCGAGATCGCGCAGCGCCTCGGCATCTCGCGCAACATGGTCGAGAAGCACATCATCAAGGCCCTGCTGCATTGCCGGCGCAGCCGCCTCGATCTTTTTTGAACGAGTCGCATCAGGAGGCGGCGACCTCGTTGATCTAAGGGGATAGGACATCCGCGCTGCGCCATTTCGGGCCGCGGTGGGCCCCAGGGGGATTGGCGTGGCCGGCAGCGACGGGACGGAGGCCGACGAGGCCGACGGCGATGAGGATCCGGTCGAGCGCGAGGCCGCGGCCTGGGTCGCGCGGCTCTCCTCCTCCGACGCCACGGAAGCCGACCACAGGGCCTTCGAGACCTGGCGCAAGGCCGATCCCGTCCACGCGGCGGTCTATGCCGAGATGGATGCGTTGTGGCGCCGGCTCGGGCATCTGCCCGATCCCCGCCCGCGCAAGACGTCGGACAAGACATCGAGCAAGACACCGAAATCGCTCGCCGGCCTTGCCGCCGTCGCCCTGGTCGCGGGCGCCCTGGCCTACGAGACCGGTCTCCTCGACCGGCTGCGCGCGGATCTGTGGAGCGGCGTCGGCGCCATCGAGCACGCGACGCTGCCCGATGGCAGCCGCGTCGACCTCAACACGGACACGGCGATCGCGGTGCGGTTCACCGAGGGGGAGCGCGGGATCGCGCTACTACGGGGCGAGGCCAGCTTCGATGTCGTGCCCGATCGGAGCCGGCCCTTCGTCGTGCGCGGCGGCGGCCTGAGCGTGCGCGCGGTCGGAACCCGCTTCTTCTTGCGCGCGGACGGGGCGGACCGTCCCGTGGGCGTCACGGAGGGGCGTGTCGATGTGTCGGCCGAGAGTGGGCGCGTCGTCGTCTCGGCCGGGGAGGAAGTCCGGATCGGCGGCGACGCCCTGCACGTGGCGGCGGCGGATGTGGAGCGCGCCACGGCCTGGCGCGACGGCCGGCTGATCTATTCCGGAAAGCCGCTGGCGGCGGTCCTGGCCGAACTGAACCGCTACCGCCGCGGGCGCATCGTGCTGCTCGACCGTGGGCTCGGCGAGCGGCGCGTGACCGGCGCGTTCGATGCCCGCAACACCGACGACGCCCTCGACGTGATCGCCGCGACCATGGGCACCCGCATCCGGCGGCTCTCGCCCCTGCTGGTGCTGGTCGGATCACCCCTGTGAGCGGGGCGATGAGGGCGCGCGAAAAAAATCGCTCTGCCCACGTCAGGAGATGGCGCCCCCGTTGATCTTAACCGTCGAGGGCGCGGAGGACGCAGGGCGTGCCGCCCCTCCCGACGGATCGATGGGGCTTTGGTATGGCGTCGCGCGCGCGCAGGTTTTTACAGGGCCGGATGGCGGGGATCGCGCTGGCCGGCGTGTCGGTCGCGGTGATGGCTCAGGCGGCCGCGCAAGCCGGCGAGGCGAAGCGGCCCCGCGGCCCCACGATCCTGGCCGAGGCGCCGCTGGGGGGCGCTCCCGTCCGGCTCTCCATCCCGAAGGGTTCGCTGGAGGCCGGCCTCGTCGCCTTCACCGAGCAGGCCGGGGTCAAGCTGGTCTACCCGACCGAGCTGACGGCGCGGCTCGAGACACCGGGGCTCGCGGGCGAATTCGCCCCGCTCGACGCCCTGACCAAGCTCTTGGACGGCACCGGCCTCACCTATCGTCCGGCCGGCGCCTCGACCATTACCCTGGTCAACCCGCGCTACGTCCAGCTCGGCGCGGCGCCGGCCGGCGCGGTGACCCTCGATGAACTGCACGTCGAGGGTCAGGCTCAGGCCCGGGGCCGTGCCACGGCCGCCGGCCTGCCGCCGCCCACCGGGACGGTCGGGCAGCCGCCCGTGCCCTATGCCGGCGGGCAGGTCGGCTCGGGCGCCCGTGTCGGCTTGCTCGGCAACCGCTCCGTCCTGAAGACGCCCTTCAGCATCACGGGCTACACGGAGAAGCTGATCGCGGACCAGCAGGCGGTGTCGCTCGCCGATGTCGTGCTGAACAATTCGTCGGTGCGCAACGACGCCCCGCCCTACAGCGAGCGCGATTCCTATTTCATCCGCGGCTTCTCGGTCACCAATCTCGACACCGCCTTCGACGGGCTGTTCTACCTCGCCAACCCGCGCCGCACCTTCACGGAGGGCCTTGAGCGCGTCGAAGTGCTGCTGGGGCCGACAGCGCTTCTGAGCGGCGGCACCGGCCGCGTCGGCGGCACGATCAACCTCATCCCCAAGCGCGCCTACGACGAGCCGTTCGCGCGCCTCACCACGACCTATATCAGCGACGCGCAGATCTGGACCCATGCCGACCTCGGCCGCCGCTTCGGCGAGTCCAAGGAATGGGGCGTGCGCTTCAACGGCGCCTACCGCACCGGTGCCACGCCGCTCGACAACAACGCGATCGAGGTCGGCGTGGCGGCACTGGGCCTCGACTACCGCGGCGACCGGTTCCGGGCCTCGCTCGACATGACCCACTCGACCCAGAACGTCACGGCGCCGACCTCGCTGTTCAATGCGGTCGCGCCCGGTATTCAGATTCCCCGTGCCCCGAACAACCGGACCAACACCGCGAATCCGTTCGAGTACAACGACAGCCGCTACGGCATGATCACGGGCCGGGCCGAGTACGACGTCCTGCCTGACACGACGGTCTACATCGCCGGCGGCGCCAGCCGCTACAACGAAGACTTCCTCACCTCGAACTACCGCGTGACGAGCGTGACCGGGCAGGCGACCAACCTACTCGCGATCCAGCCCCAGGAAATCCAGGGGCTCACCGGCGAGGTGGGCCTGCGCACCCGCTTCAGCACCGGCTTCCTCAATCATCAGGTGAACATCGCGGCCGTCGAGGCGAACAACAAGAACTTCCGCAGCGGCTTCGTCCCGCCCGTCTTCACCCCCTACACGATCAACATCTACAATCCGGTCTATCTGCCGACCGGATCGATTCCGACGATCGGGCTTCCCCGCTCCGCCGCGCAGCCGCTCTTCGCCCAGCTTTCCGCGCGCAGCGTGGCGGTGGCCGACACCCTGTCGTTCTTCGGTGACGACCGCTTCCTGCTGACGCTGGGCGGGCGCTATCAGGAGATCGACCAGCAGGGCTTCGCCACCCGTCCGGGGCCGACGCAGGGGCAGGTGACCTCGAACTATCAGGAGGGCCGCTTCAGCCCCGCCATCACCTTCGTGCTGAGCCCGTTCGAGAACCTGTCCTTCTACGGCAACTACATCGAGTCGCTCGACCCGGTGGCCGGCCCGCCCTCGACGGCGAGGAATGCCAACGAGATCTTCCCGCCCGCGGTGGGGCGGCAGAAGGAGATCGGCGTCAAGTACGATTTCGGCACCATTGCCGCCACGGCCGCTCTGTTCGAGATCGAGCTGCCGAGCGCCTTCACCGATCCCGCGACCAACATCTACTCAGTCAGCGCCCGTCAGCGGAACCGCGGCGTCGAACTCAACGTGTTCGGCGAGCTCGTCCCAGGCCTGCGGCTGCTCGGCGGCGTCACCTTCATCGACGCGGAACTGGTTCGGGCGACGAATGCCCAGGCCAACGGGAAGGCAGCTCCCGGCGTGCCCGACACGGCCTTCAACCTCTACGCCGAGTACGACCTGCCGCCGTGGCTGGCGCCGGGCCTGACCCTGACCGGACGGGCAATCTACACCAGCAGCATGTTCTACGATCAGGCCAACACCCAGTCGGTTCCGGACTGGACGCGCTTCGATGCCGGCCTGCGCTACACGACAGAGGGCGTGAACGGAAAGCCCGTCGTGTTCCGCGCCCTCGTCCAGAACCTGCTCGACGATTCGTATTGGGCCTCCGCCGCCCGCGGCTTCCTCGCCGTCGGCGCGCCGCGCACCTTCATCGTCTCCGCCTCCGTCGATTTCTGAGAGACCGACGCGTCGCTTCCAGCTCCGCCCTGCCCCGACATCGCGAAGGGGTAAGGGCGGGCCGCCCGGTCGCGCACGCCTGGCCCGTCGATCACCTCTCACGTGAGGGGCAGTCGGCGGACTTTTCGCATGTGCGCGCTCGATCCGCCCGCGATCTGCCGCTGAAACGAGCAGGCCTCCGTGGTGAACCGCCGCTCGCCCCCTCAGCGCTCCTGCCTTCCGGCGGCGATCACCGCCAAGCTGACCGGTCTGTGTGATTTGTGGCTTCTGGCACGGGTCCTGCAATGTGGTTTTTGACCACTTTGATGGATGCGTGGGAACTCGGGAGCCTCAGCATGGCCGGTACAATGGACCGCAGACGGTTTCTTCAGGCGAGCGCCGCCGCTGTGGGTTTTGCCCAGATCAATCCCGACTTCCTGGTCTCCTCGGCCTTCGCCCAATCGGGCAAGCCGCTGGTCTTCCTCTCGGCCGAGAACATCACCGGCAACTGGGACCCCACCGCCCACACCACGCTCTCGCAGAAGAACATCGAGGGCTTCGTGATGGGCTTTCTGACCCGCACGCCGATGACGCTCGATGACCCCGGCAAGGTCGTCTACGAACTCGCTACCGACATCCGGTTGCTCGATCCGCACCGCCTGCAGATCAAGCTGCGCAAGGGCGTGCAATTTCACGACGGCAAGCCGTTCGGGCCCGAGGACGTCAAGGCGACCTTCGAGTACGGCGCGGGCAAGGACCGGCCGGCGCAGTGGTATCCCGGCCCGACCGAGACGCTGACGATCACCACGCCCGACGACGAGACCGTGATCGTCGACACCTCGAAGGGCGGCTACCCCGCCCACCTCTTCATTTTCCTGGCCTCGTTCCTCCCCATCCTCTCGGCCAAGGACGTGGCCGAGGGGCCGGGCGGCGCCCTCACCCGGCGCCTGAACGGCACCGGCCCGTTCCGCTTCGTCGAGCAGCGCGGCAACGACACCGTGCTCAAGGCCCATGACGGCTATTTCCGCGGCAAGCCCGGCATTCCCGGCATCAACTTCACCTTCACCGGCGATTCGACCACGCGGATGCTGTCGCTGATGAACGGCCAGGCCTCGATCGTCGAGCGGCTCGAACCCGAGCAGGTCGAGACGGTCAAGAACAACCCGAAGATCGCGATTAACGAGGTCGTCTCGGTCGAGAACAAGTATCTCTGGTTCCGCTGCTCCAAGCCGCCCTTCAACGACGTGCGGGTGCGCATGGCCGCCTGCCACTCGATCGACCGGGCGATGCTCTTGGAGATCCTCGGCG
Source organism: Methylorubrum sp. GM97 (assembly GCF_024347855.1). Lineage (NCBI taxonomy): Bacteria > Pseudomonadati > Pseudomonadota > Alphaproteobacteria > Hyphomicrobiales > Methylobacteriaceae > Methylorubrum > Methylorubrum sp. GM97. The sequence goes on along the minus strand of NZ_AP025942.1, from coordinate 4,042,896 downwards.
CGGCGGGCCACGCCTCGGCCAACTTCATCTCGCCGGTGAAGTTCGGCTACGTCGATCTGAAGAACTACCCGGCCTACGACCCGGCCAAGGCCCAGGCGCTGCTGGCCGAGGCGGGTTTCCCCAAGGGCAAGGGGCTGCCGCCGCTCGAATACATCACCTCGGTCGGGTTCTACCCGAAGACCAAGGAATACGGCGAGGTCATCACCGCGATGCTCAACGAGCAGGGCTTTCCGGTGAGCCTCACGGTGCTGGAGCCGGCGGCCTGGAACGAGCGGCTCTATCACCGCCCCGGCGGCGGGCCCGGCCACATGGTCGATTGCGGCTGGTCCACCGCCTCGCCCGAGCCGGATCTGGTGCTGCGCACCCATTTCCACTCCTCCTCGCACCGCATCACCGGCATCGAGGATGCGCAGATCGACGCGAGCCTCGACAAGGAGCGCGCGGCGCCGACGCTGGAGGAGCGCAAGGCCATCCTGCAGAACGAGACGATGCCGCTGCTGGCCGCCAAGATGCCGGCGCTGTCGCTGTTCACCTCGGTGATGATCCACGCGATGCAGCAGGAGCTGAAGGGCCTCTACATCTATCCGGACGGCTCGATCGACGCCTCCAAAACCGCCTGACTGAACTTGTCCGCGCCCGGCGCGTGACCCGGCCCGCCTCCGCGGGCGGCCGGGCCCCGCCCCGTCGATTCCGTCACCGGACCCGATGCCCCGATGTTCGTTCTCAGTTTCCTCGCCCGGCGCCTCGCGCAGGGTGCGGTCATCATCTTCCTCGTCTCGCTGCTGATCTTCACCCTGCTGCGGGTGATGTCGGGCAATCCGGTGCGCCAGATGGTGGGCGGGATGGCGCCCGATTCCCTGGTGGAGCAGATCGCCACCACCATGGGCCTGCGCGATCCGATCATCGTGCAGTTCGGCCGCTACGCGGCAGGGGTGGTTCAGGGTGATCTCGGCCGCAGCTTCATGCGGCCGGCCAACGGCGCGGCGACGGGGGGCGCGAATTTCGACGATATGACCCGCGGCGAGCGGGCCGGGGTCGGCGATCTCATCCTCGACGCCCTGCCGATGACCCTGCAACTCGCCGCCCTGGCGCTCGCCATCGCCCTGGTCTTCTCGGCCTTGCTCGGGATCGCGGCCGGCCTGCGCCCCGGCGGGTTCTTCGACCGGCTCGCCTTCGCGGTCTCCTCAATCTTCATCTCGATCCCGAATTTCTGGCTCGGCATCGTGCTCGCCCTGCTCCTGTCGGTGAAGCTCGGCTGGCTGCCGGCGATCGGCTATGGCGGCTTCTCCTATACGGTGCTGCCGGCCCTGGTGCTCGCCGTCGAACTGTCGCCGGTGCTGATCCGGACGCTGTCGAGCGCGGTGGCGGCGCAGATGGGCGAGTCTTACGTCGCCGTCGGCCATGTCCGCGGCCTGTCGCGCCCGCGCATCGTCGCCGCGCATGCCCTGCGCAACGCCTCGGTGCCGCTCCTCAACCTGCTCGGCGTGCAGTTCTCCTCGCTGCTCGGGGGCGTGATCATCGTCGAATACATCTTCGACTATCCCGGCCTCGGGCTGCTGACGATCAACGCCGTGCTTCAGCGCGACTTCCCGCTGATCCAGGGCATCGCGATCGTCACCAGCGCGATCTTCGTCCTCATCAACATCCTCGTCGATCTCGCGGCGACCACCATCGATCCGAGGCTCGAATACTGATGGATGCCGTGGATTCCACCCTGGCGCTGGCTCCGCCCCGCGTCGATGTCACGGCATCGCGCTCGATCGGGCGGCGCATCCTCGGGCGCGCCGCCCGCTCCGGGGGCTTTCGCGTCGGCTTCGTCGTGCTCGCTGGGCTCGTGCTCGCCGCCGCCCTCTACCCGGAGCTCAGCGGCATCGACCCGGCGATGCGGGACATCCGGGCGCGCCTGCTGCCGCCGCTGTTCCTCGGCGACAAGTGGAGCTGGGTGCACCCCCTCGGCACCGACCAGATCGGCCGCGACATGCTGGTGCGCTGCCTCGTGGGCCTGCGCTACTCACTGCTGATCGGCGTGGCCTCGGTCGCCGTCACCGTCATCATCGGCTGCGCGCTCGGCACCGTCGCCGGCTATTTCGGCGGGCGCACCGACACGGTGATCATGCGGATCACCGACGCGCAGCTCTCGATCCCGATGATCATCCTGGCGATCGCGGTGCTCGGCGCCGACCGCCCGACGATCCCGGCGATCATCCTCGTGCTCGGCCTGTCGAACTGGCCGGTCTATGCCCGCGTCATGCGCTCGGTGGTGATGGCCGAGCGCGGGCGCGAATACGTGCGCGCCGCGCAGGTCTCTGGCGCCACGCATCCGCGCATCATCCTCACGCTGCTCGTGCCGCTGCTGGTGCCGCCGCTGCTCTTCACCTCGGTGCTCGATGTCGCGCGGATGATGATCTTCGAGTCGACGCTCGGCTTCCTCGGCCTCGGCGTGCAGCCGCCGACGCCGACCTTCGGCAGCATCATCGCCGACGGGCGCAAATACCTGCTCAACGCGTGGTGGATCGCCACCATGCCCGGCGTGTTCCTGTGCCTCACGCTCACCGGCATCAACCTGATCGGCGCCGCCTTCGAGCGTGCCCGCAACTCGATCCACGGGGGCGCCTGATGGACCCGGTGCTCTCCGTCCGCGACCTCTCCGTTGCCCTCACCCTCCCCGGGCGTGAGCGAACCATTCTCGACAGCATCAGCTTCGACGTCGCCCCGCGGGAGATCGTCGGCGTCGTTGGCGCCTCGGGAGCCGGCAAGACCGTGCTGTCGCGCGCGGTGGTCAACTGGATCACCGCCCCGCTCGCCATCCGCTCCGGCACCGTGTCCTTCCGCGGGCAGGATCTGCTGGCGCTGCCGCCGCGGGCGATGCGGCTCTTGCGCCGCGACATCGCCTATGTCGGCGCCGACCCGATGGGCGCCCTCGACCCGACCCTGCCGGTCGGGCGCCAGATCGTCGAGAAGCTGCGCGCCGTCATGCCCGAAGTGAGCCGGAAGGAGGCGCAGGCGCGCGTGATCGCCCTGCTCGATGCTGTGCGCATTCCCTCGGCCCCCGCGCGCTTCCACGATTACCCCTCGCAGTTCTCCGGCGGGATGATGCAGCGCGCGCTCATCGTCGATGCCATGGTCTCGAACCCGGCCCTGCTGGTCGCCGATAACGTGACCCAGCCTCTCGACGTGACGGTCGCCGCCCAGGTGATCCGCCTGATGCGCGAGCTCACCGAGCGCTTCGAGACCGCGATCCTGTTCGTCTCCTCCTCGCTGCCCGTGGCCCGCGAGGCGGCGAGCCGCACCCTGGTGATCGATGCCGGTCGGCTGGTCGAGGAGCAGCCGACCGAGGCGCTGATCGCGGCCCCGCGCCACGCCTATACCCGCGATCTCGTCGCGCAGATCCCGGTGATCTGGGGCGAGCGCCCGCGCCTGCCCGCGGTCCCGAAGGCCCCCGGCGCGCGGCCGCCCCAGCCGATCATCAGCCTGCGGGACGTGTCGCAGACCTACCGGGTGAAGCGGCGCGGGAGCTTTGCCGGCACGAGCGCCCTGCGGGCGGTCCGCAACGTCACCTTCGACATCGCCCAGGGCGACAGCTTCGCGGTGGTGGGCGAATCTGGCTGCGGCAAGTCCACCCTGATGCGGCTCCTGAGCCGCCTGGAACGCCCGAGCGGCGGCAGCGTCTTGTGCGAGGGTCGCGACATCGCCGGCTTGTCGGGGGCCGAACTCCTCGGATTCCGCCGCAAGCTGCAACTGGTGCTCCAAGACCCGTTCAACTCGCTGCCGCCGCGCACCGGGATCGGCGCCATGCTGGAAGCGCCGCTGCGCACCCATGGCTGGCGCGACCCGAGAAAGATCCGCGAGCGGGTGCGTGCGGTGATGGACGATGTGGGCCTCCCCGTCGCACTCTACGACGACCTGCCGCTCGGGCTCTCGGCCGGGCAGCGCCAGCGCATCAACGTCGCCCGCGCCATGGTGCTCGAGCCTCAGATCCTGCTCATGGACGAGACGCTCTCGGCCCTCGACCAGACCGAGCAGTTCAAGCTGCTGGCCCTGTTCGAGAAATTGCAGCGCACGCACGGGCTGACCTACATCTACATCAGCCACGACCTCGCGATGGTGCGCAAAGCCTGCAACCGCATCGCGGTGATGTATCTCGGCGAGGTCGTCGAACTCGCCGACAACGAGCGCCTGTTCTTCGATCCCGGCCACCCCTACACCCGCGCCCTGCTCTCGGCGATGCCGGCCCTGGAGGCGCGGCGCTACCGGCCGGAGGATTGCCTGATGGAGGGCGAGCCGCCGAGCCCGATCGACCTGCCGCAGGGCTGCGCCTTCCGCTCGCGCTGCCCGCAGGCCTTCGACGCCTGCGTTACGCATCCCCCGTTCCTCACCGTGCGCGGCGCGCACGACTTCGCCGCCTGCCACCGCGTGCCGGGCGCCGGCGCCGCCCTGCTGGCGGGCGCTGCCTGATGCCGCCCCTTCCCGAGACATCGATGACATCCATGCCCGACATGATGGCCTTCGCCCCCGTGCGGATCGACCCCGCCCGCCTCCAGTCGATGATGGAGGCGGTCTCGGCCTTCGGCGCCGGGCCGGACGGCGCCCTGACCCGCCTGACCCTGTCGCCGGAGGACGGGCAGGCGCGCGACTGGCTCGCCGCGTGGTTTTCCGCGCACGGCTTCACCCCGCGGGTCGATGCGATCGGCAACCAGTTCGGCTGTCTGGAACTGGCCGGACCCGGCGCGCCCACGGTGATGGTCGGCTCGCATCTCGACAGCCAGCCCAATGGCGGGCGCTTCGACGGCACGCTCGGCGTGCTCGCCGCCTGCGAAGCCATCCTGTCCGTGCGCGCGGCGCTCGAAGCGGCGGGCAGGACGTCGGCCTGCAACTTCACGGTCGCCAACTGGACCAACGAGGAGGGCGCCCGCTTCCAGCCGAGCCTGCTCGGCAGCAGCGTCTTCACCGGTGCCGCCGGGCTCGACTGGGCGCTGGCCCGCAGCGACGGCGACGGCGTCACCGTCGGCGAGGCCCTGTCGCGGATCGGCTATGCCGGGAGCGACGCCGTGCCGGTGCCGGACGCCTTCATCGAGCTGCATATCGAGGGCGGGCCGATCCTCGAGCGCGAGGGCCTGCGCTTCGGCGCCTTCACCCGCTACTGGGGCGCCACCAAGTACCGCCTCGCCTTCCTCGGACGCCAGGCCCATACCGGCCCGACGCCGATGGCCGAGCGGCGCGACGCACTTCTCGGCGCCGCCTACCTGATCGCCGACCTCAAGGCCATGACGGCCGATTACGGCCTCGACCTGCACACCTCCGTCGGCCGGCTCGAAGTGCGGCCGAACTCGCCCAACACCGTGCCGAGCGAGGCGGTTCTGTTCATCGAGCTGCGCTCCGGCTCTCCCGCGATCCTGGAGGAGGCCGAACTCCGGCTGAAGGCGGCCGTCGATCTGGCCGCCGCGCGCGCGGAGGTGGGTCACGAGGTGCGCGCCATCGACCGGCGCGCCGCCGGCCCGATGGCGCCGGGGCTCGTGCGGCTCGCCGAGCGCGCGGGGGCGGCCAACGGCACGACGACGCGCCACCTCGACACGATCGGCGGCCACGACGCCGTCAGCCTCTCCGCCGTCTGCCCCTCGGTGGTGCTGGCCGTGCCCTGCCGCGGCGGCGTGATGCACCACCCGACCGAGTTCACGAGCCCGGCGGATCAGGCCTTCGGCACACAGGTGCTGGCCGACATGCTGATGATCCTCACCACCGAGGGCATGGCCGCCCTCGAGACTGCGGGAGGGGACCGGTGAAGGCGCTGGGCAGACCCGAGGACGCGCCCGAGCGGCTGGCCGAGGCCGCCCTGGCGCAGGCTTTCTCCGCGCTACCCGACCTTCGGGGCAAGGCGCCGCATTACGCCGTGGCGGTGCCGGGCCTCGCCTCGCCCTCCTATCACGGGGTCGAATCCACGACGTTCCACGTTGCCGAAACCGAGGGCGCCGAACCGAGCCTGTTCCTCAAGGTCTCCGAGCCCTGCGCCGCCGCCCTGCTCGATCCCGCCGCCGCCTTCCGCGGCGCGCAGACGGTCGCTGCGCTGGGCCTCGCACCGGAACCGCTGCATTTCGCGGCGGATCAGGGCGCGATCCTGTTCCGGTGTCTCGGCCCGGATTGGCGCCCGGCCACCCTCGACAGGCTTCAGCAGCCGGACAGTATGGCCACGGTGATCGAGGCCTTCCGCCGGATCGGCGCGGGCGAAGCCTTCGGCCGGCCCTGGAACGTGTTCGACGCGATCCGTACCCTTCGCGCCCTGCTGGGGCCGGAGGCCGACGCCCTGCCGCCCGATGCGTGGTTCCTGTTCGACTGGGCCGACGCGATCGAGGCGGCGCTGACGGCCGCCGGCACGGATGTCCGCCCGGCCCATGCCGACCCGCACGCCTCCAACCTGCTGTTCGGCCCTGGCGGCGCCCTGCAACTCGTCGATTTCGACATGGCCTGCGACACCGACCCCCATTACCAGCTCGGCGCCTTCCTCAACGAGGCCTGCGCCTTCGAGGCGCCGATGAAGGCCGGCATCGAGATGGCGGAGGGTCGCTTCCGTCCGGACGTGTTCAACCGCGCCCGCGCCTATGCCGCCGCCGACGACCTGCACTGGGCCTTGCGCGCGCTGGCCATGGATCGGCTCTCGCCGCGCCGCGGGCTCGAATTTCGCAAATACGCCGCGTGGCGCTTCCTGCGCTGCCGGATGCTCGTCGGCCGGCCAGGCTTCGAGGAAACCCTGAGGGCACTGTGATGGCCCGCTCGACGACGATCATCCCGTTGCTTCCCCCTCATCCTGAGGGGCCGCGAAGCGGCCTCGAAGGGGGCTCCCGTTCCCGCGCGAACCCCGGAGCCCCCTTCGAGGCCTCCGCTTTGCTTCGGCGCCTCAGGACGAAGTTCGGAGCAAGGGCCTGATTGCGCGCGCAAAGACCTGCGGTTTCGGCCCGCCGACCGAACGAGCTGTGAGGAGACGACCATGATCGCTCTGGGCCATGCCGCCACCGAGGCCGAGCACGCCTTCGAGGCGGCCCTGCGCACCGTCCCGCGCTGGCAGGGGCGCCCGACGCGCTACCGCCCGGTGCTCGGCGGGATCAGCAACGTCAACTGGCGCGTCGAGATCGAGGGCGAGCCGCATCCCTATTTCGTCAAGATGCCGGGCCGCGGCACCGAGATGTTCATCGACCGCGCCGCCGCCCGCGCCGCCAGCCGGCAGGCGGAGGTGATCGGGCTCGGCCCCCGCACCTTCGACGACCTCGACGCCCACGGCATCGAGATCGCCGAGTTCGTGGACGGGCGCCGGCCCTCGACCAACCGCGACTTCGCCGACCCGGCCCTGCGGGCGGAGGCGATGCGCGTCTATCGCCGCTTCCACGCGGCCCCGCTCCTGCCGCTGACCAAGACCGTGTTCGACATGATCGATGAGCACGACCGGCAGGCGGCCGAACTCGGCGCGCTCCTGCCGCCGGATCAGGCCTGGCTCACCCGCCAGACCCGGCTGGCGCGGGCGGCGCTCGAAGCCTCGGGCCTCGACCTCGTGCCGTGCTTCAACGATCCGATGCCGGGCAACTTCCTCCTCGGCGAGGACGGCTCGATCCTGCTGATCGACTTCGAGTACGCCTCCAACAACGACCGGCTCTACGACATCGCGATCTGGAGCGGGGAGATGTTCTTCCCCGAAAGCGTCGATCGCGAACTAATCGAACAATATTTCGGCCGCTACGACGAGGCGCTGTTCGCGCGCCTGATGGTGCACAAGGCGCTGGCCGACGTGAAGTGGTCGACCTGGGCGATGGTGCAGAACCGGATCTCCACCCTCGACTTCGATTTCTACAAATACGGGATCTGGAAGCACATGCGCGCCCGCTCGATCATGAACGACCCGCGCTGGCCGCTCTTCCTGAAGGCGCTCTGAGCGATGGACTTGGCTTTGCCCGCGACCGACCCTCTCGCCCCGGAAACCATCCTCGCCTTTGCCGCCGAACTGGCCGAGGCCGCGCGCCCGATCGCGCTCGCCTATTTCCGCACCCCGCTCGACATCGTGACGAAGGCCGACGAGAGCCCGGTGACGTTGGCTGACCGCGCCATCGAGGTGCGCCTGCGCGGCCTGATCGAGGCGCGGTTTCCCGATCATGGCATCTTCGGCGAGGAGATGGGGGTGAAGCCCGGAGCCACGCCCGGTAGCGGCCCGGTCTGGGTGATCGACCCGATCGACGGCACCAAGAGCTTCGTCACCGGCCTGCCGCTGTTCGGCACCCTGGTCGCCTTCCTCGACGGCGGCGTACCGGTCGCTGGGCTGATCGACATGCCGGCTTTGGGCGAGCGCTGGACCGGCCTGCCGGGGCAGGCGCGGTTCGGGGCCGAGCCCGCCCGCACCAGCACCTGCCGGAGCCTGGCCGCGGCGCGCTTCTTCACCACCTCGCCCGAGGGCTTCACCGGGGCGGACGAGGCGCGCTACCGCCGCCTCAGCGCAAAGACGGCCCTGCGCCGCTTCGGCGGCGATTGCTACGCCTACGGCCTGCTGGCATCAGGCCATTGCGACCTGATCGCCGAGACCGGCCTTCAACCCTACGACTACATGGCGCTGGTGCCGGTGATCCGCGCGGCGGGCGGGGTCATCACCGACTGGGCCGGCGAAGACCTCACCCTCGCCTCCGACGGGCGGGTGCTCGCGGCGGCGACGCCGGACCTGCACGCCGAGGCTTTGGCGATCCTGCGGGCGTAGGGAGACCTGAAACCGCCGGCTTCGCCGCGTCGCGGTTTGCCAAGGGGATGTCGCTGAGGTGGAAGCGACGGGGGCCCCGCCGAACAATAATTCCCGACAGCCAGATACGGCTCGGGAGGTCCCCATGCTCGATGTGACGCCGACCCCGCTTCAGCGCCTGCTGCGCGAGCGTCGCCCCGGCTACACCCTCGCAGCCCCGTTCTACCTCAGCCCCGAGGTGTTCGAGGCCGACATGGAGATCATCTTCGGCCGCCACTGGATCTATGTCGGCGTCGAGCCCGACGTGCCGGAGGCCGGCGACGTCATGGTCGTCGAGATCGGCAAGACCTCGGTCGCGATCGTGCGCGACGACGACAACGCGATCCGCGCCTTCCACAATGTCTGCCGCCATCGCGGCGCCCGGCTCGTCCATGACGAGAAGTCCACGGTCGGCAACCTCGTCTGCCGCTACCATTCCTGGACCTACGACCTCACCGGTAACCTGATCCATGCCGAGCATATGGGTCCGGACTTCAAGAAGAGCTGCCACGGCCTCAAGCCCGTGCATATCCGCTCGCTCGCGGGCCTGCTGTTCATCTGCCTCGCCGACCAGCCCCCGGCCGATTTCGACGAGATGGCCGCAAAGCTCGGCCCCTATATCGAGCCGCACAACGTGCGCGACACCAAGGTCGCCTTCCAGAAGGACATCATCGAGCCCGGCAACTGGAAGCTGACGATGGAGAACAACCGCGAGTGCTACCATTGCGGGGCCAACCATCCCGAGCTGACCGTGCCGCTCTTCGCCTACGGCTTCGGCTTCGCGCCCGAGGAGATGGACGAGCACGACCGCGCCAACGCCGAGCGCTACGGCTGCCTGCTCAAGACCCGCCACGGCGAGTGGGAGGCGGAAGGTCTGCCGTCGAAGGAGATCGACGAGCTCGACACCATGATCACGGGCTTCCGCACCGAGCGGCTGCCGCTCGACGGCGAGGGCGAGTCCCACACCCTCGACACCAAGGCCGCCTGCAAGCGGCTGCTCGGCAACCTCACCAGCGCCAAGCTCGGTGGGCTCTCGGTCTGGACGCAGCCGAATTCCTGGCACCATTTCCTCGGCGACCACATCGTCACCTTCTCGGTGCTGCCGCTCGATGCCGAGCGCTCGCTGCTGCGCACCAAGTGGCTCGTGCACAAGGATGCGGTCGAGGGCGTCGATTACGATCTCGCCAACCTCACCGGCGTCTGGGAAGCCACCAACGATCAGGACAGCGAACTCGTCGGCATCTGCCAGCAGGGTGTCGCGAGCCCGGCCTACGAGCCCGGCCCCTACTCGCCGCATACCGAGATGCTCGTGGAGAAGTTCTGCAACTGGTATGTCGGCCGCATGGCCGCGCATCTGGGGCGCTGAGCCATGGCCCCGGCCTCCTCCGAACCGGCCGCCCGGCGGCTGGCGGCCTCCGCGCCCTGGGATGCGGAGGCCGACGACGCCTTGGTCTGCCTCGCGGTGCGCGACGAGACGCACGACGTGAAGACCTTCGTGCTGGCGCCCAAGGCGCCCCGGCTTTTCGCCTACGCCCCGGGCCAGTTCCTGACTTTCTCATTTGAGATCGGCGGCGAGACCATCCACCGCTGCTACACGATCTCCTCGGCCCCGACCCGCCCGCACGCGGTCTCGTTCACGGTCAAGCGCGTGCCCGGCGGCCCGGTCTCGAACTGGCTGCACGACACCCTCAAGCCCGGCGACACCGTGCGCGCGCTCGGACCGATGGGCGAGTTCTCCTGCTTCACCCACCCGGCCCCAAAATACCTGCTCCTGTCCGGCGGCAGCGGCGTGACGCCGATGATGTCGATGGCGCGCAGCTTCCACGATCTGGGCGAAGCCCGCGACGTCGCCTTCGTCCATTCCGCCCGCTCGCCCGCCGACATCGTGTTCCGGGGAGAGCTGGAGACGATGGCCCGGCTCGATCCCGCCTTCCACTTCCATGCGGTCTGCGAGACCGATTCCCCCAACGAGACCTGGGCGGGTCCGAAGGGCCGGCTCTCGCTCGAAACCTTGCGCGACGCCGTGCCCGACTTCCTCGAGCGCGAAGTCTTCGTCTGCGGCCCGAAGCCGTACATGGACGCGGTGCGGGCTATGCTGAGCCAAGCCGGGTTCGACATGGCCCGGCACCATCAGGAGAGCTTCGACTTCGGCGAGCTGCCGGAGGCCGAGCAGGAAGCGGCGGCGGAAGCCGAGAAGTCCCTCGACGCCGAGGCCGCGCCCGCAGGCGGCGTACGCATCTTCCGGGTGGAGTTCGCCAAGACCCGCCGCGTGCTCGAATGTCCGGAGAACGAGACGGTGCTCGACGCCGCCCGCAAGGCCGGCATCCGCCTGCCCTCCTCCTGCGCCAAGGGCCTGTGCGGCACCTGCAAGTCGAAGCTCACCGCCGGCACCGTCGCCATGACCCATGCCGGCGGCATCCGTCAGCGCGAGATCGATGCCGGCATGGCGCTCTTGTGCTGCTCGAAGCCCACCAGCGACCTCGTCATCGAGCGCTGAACGGGCGGGCTCGGCCCCGCCCGCGACCCCACGCTTTCCCCATCGCCTTCGGGAGTCGTCCCGTGATCGCCAATGCCGACGCGCTCTTGAAGCCGCTCACCATCAAGGGCCTCACCATCCGCAACCGGGTGATGTCCACGAGCCACGCCCCCGGCTACGGCCGGGACGGCAAGCCGCAGGAGCGCTACCAGCTCTACCACGCCGAGAAGGCCAAGGGCGGTATCGGTCTCACCATGTTCGGCGGCTCGTCCTCGGTTGCCGTCGACAGCCCTGCCGCACCCTGGAACCAGATCTCGGTCGCCGACGACTCGGTGATCCCGTTCTTCCAGCAGTTCTCGGACCGGGTGCACGCGCATGGCGGCAAGCTGATGATTCAGCTCACGCATATGGGCCGGCGCACCAAGTGGGACACCGAGCACTGGCTCCCCACCGTCTCGCCCTCCCCCCGGCGTGAGCCCGCCTCCCGCACCATCCCGAAGGAGATGGAAGCGGAGGACATCGCCCGCATCGTCAAGAGCTTCGCCCAGGCCGCGCGCCGTTGCCGCGAGGGCGGGCTCGACGGCTGCGAGGTCTCGGCGGCCCACGGCCACCTGATCGACCAGTTCTGGTCGCCGTCGGTCAACCAGCGCACCGACCAATATGGCGGCAGCCTGGAGAACCGGATGCGCTTCGGCATCGAGGTGCTGGAGGCGATGCGCGCGGAAGCGGGCGACGACTACGTCATCGGCATCCGCATGTCCGGCGACGAGATGATCGCCGACGGCCTCAGCCAGGACGATTGCGTCGCCATCGCCTCCGAATATGCCAAGCGTGGGCTCGTGGATTTCCTCAACATCCTCGGCGGGCAAGCGCGCGACCACATCGCCCACGCGATCTCGCTGCCGAACATGTCGTTCCCCGTGGCGCCGTTCCTGTTTCTGCCGAGCGCGATCAAGCGCGAGGTCGACGTGCCGGTCTTCCACGCTCAGCGCGTCACCGATATCGCCACCGCCGCCCGCGCGGTGGCGGAGGGCCATGTCGACATGGTGGCGATGACGCGCGCCCATATCGCCGACCCGCATCTCGTCAAGAAGCTCTCCGAGGGCCGGGCCGACGACATCCGCCAATGCGTCGGCGCCGGCTACTGCATCGACCGGATCTATGTCGGCGGCGACGCGCTCTGCATCCAGAACGCCGCCACCGGCCGCGAGGCGACGATGCCGCACGAGATCCGCAAGGCGGATGTCCGCCGCCGGGTCGTCGTGATCGGCGCCGGCCCCGGCGGGCTGGAGGCGGCCCGCGTCTGCGCCGAGCGCGGCCACGCGGTGGTGCTGTTCGAGAAGAGCGGGCAGGCCGGCGGTCAGATCGGCATCGCGGCCAAGGCCGGCTGGCGCGAGGCGATGTCGGGCATCACCCGCTGGCTGGTGGCCCAGGTGACCAAGCTCGGCGTCGATCTGCGCCTCAACACCGAGGCGATGGAAGAGGCCGTGCTCGCCGAGAAGCCCGACGTGGTCATCGTCGCCACCGGCGGCACGCCGTTCCGCGGCCACGCCAAGGGCGCCGCGCAGCACGCGGTGACCACCGCCGAGGTGCTGGCCGGCGCGGTCGAGCCCACCGGCTCGGTCCTGCTCTACGACGAGATGGGCCAGCACAACGCCGCGTCGGTGGCCGAGCAACTGGCCAAGCGCGGCTGCCTCGTCGAGATCGCCACCCATGACCGCATGGTGGCGGAGGAGGTCGGCACCACCAACCAGCCGATCCACCTGCGCGAACTCTACAAGCTCGGCGTGGTGATGAGCCCGAACCTGGAGCTGATCGAGATCTATCCGGAGGGCAACCGCTTCGTCGCGGCGTTGCGCAACACCATGACCGACGCCGAGGAGGAGCGCCTCGTCGACCGCATCGTCGTCGATCACGGCACGCTGCCGGTGGACAGGCTCTACCACGGCTTGAAGGAGGCCTCCGTCAACCACGGCCAGACCGACCCGGACGCGCTGATCCGCGGCGAGCCGCAGCCCTACGACCTGTCGCAGGGCTACGCGCTCTACCGCATCGGCGACGCGGTGGCCGGCCGCAACATCCACGCGGCGATCTACGATGCCCTGCGGCTGTGCAAGGATCTTTGATTGGGTTCCCCCTCTCCCCGCACGCGGGGAGAGGGTCGCGGGCACCCTGTCGTGCCTGCGGGAAGCGGAGGCGAAGCCGGAGCGGCGGTGAGGGGGCAGCTCAGGATGAGCCTCCTCCGGCCAGGCCCCCTCACCCTCGGCTGCCGCCTCGTCGCGCCGACGACAGGGTCGTCGCGACCCTCTCCCCGCGTGCGGGGAGAGGGGATGTACGGTCCTCGTAAGCCCCGTCCGGAACTGTCGCCCAAGCCCGTAGGCCCACCGTCAATGACCAGCTTCGTGCCCCTGACCACGGTGTTTCCCGGCCTCGTCTGGCTGATGGCGGCGCTCGCCCTCGTTCAGGGACTGCGCCGCGCCGCCCTCTGGCGCGTCGGCGCCGCCGCGCCGGTGGCGTGGCTCGACGGGCTCGCCAAGCTGCCCCGGCGCTACCTCGTCGACGTCCACCACGTCGTGGCGCGCGACGCCTACGCCTCGCGCATGCACGCGGTCGTGGCCGGCGGCCTGATCGCGGCCTCGATCCTCACCGCGCTGGCGATCCTGCCGCCGCTGGCCGATTTCCGGCCCTACTGGTTCCTCGTGGCGCTCGCCTTCGGCGTGACCGCGATCGGCTCGCTGCTCGTCGGCGCCCGGCGCTACCCGGCCAAGCCGAAGCGCCTCTCTGCCGGCCGCTTCCAGATCCTGCCGTTCCTCCTCGTCGCCTACGCCGTCGGCGGGACGATCACCGCCCTCATACTCGCGCTCGGCGGCGGCGGTGGCCTGTTCGGCTCCGTTGCGCTCGCCCTCGCGGCGGCCGGCGGGCTCGGCCTCGCCTTCGAGGTGCGCCACGGCCCGATGCGCCACGCGGCGGCCGGCGCGCTCCACCTCGTCGCCCATCCCCGGCCCGGCCGGTTCGAGGGCCGCCCCGACACCGCGCTCCAGCCGCTCGACCTCGACGCGCCCCGCCTCGGTTCGGAGATGCCGGCCGATTTCACCTGGAACCGGCTCCTGTCCTACGACGCCTGCGTGAGCTGCGGGCGCTGCGAGACCGCCTGCCCGGCCTTCGCCGCCGGCCAGCCGCTGAATCCGAAGAAACTGATTCAGGATCTCGTCGCCGGCCTCTCGCCGGCCGAGCCCGCCTATGCCGGCAATCCCTATCCCGGCGGCCGGGCGGCGGAGGGCGCGCGCGGGGCGTTGGCTCGGCTGGTCGGGCCGGATGCGCGCATCCATCCCGACACGCTGTGGTCCTGCACTACCTGCCGCGCCTGCGTCGAGGAATGCCCGATGATGATCGAGCACGTCGACGCCGTGGTCTCCCTGCGCCGGCACGAGACTCTGGAGCGCGGGGCGCTGCCCGAGAAGGCCGTCGTCCCGGTGACGGAGCTGCGCCAGTCCGGCGATCCCGGCGGGCGCCCGCTGGCCTCGCGCACCGACTTCGCCGCCGGGCTCGACCTGCCGCGGATCGCAGAGCGTGAGCCGGTCGATGTCCTGCTCTGGCTCGGCGAGGGCGCCTACGACCTGCGCTATGGCCGCTCTTTGCGGGCGCTGATCCGGCTCCTGCGCGAGGCGCAAGTCGATTTCGCGGTGCTGGGCGCGGAGGAGCGCGACACCGGCGACCTCGCCCGGCGGCTCGGCGACGAGGCGACCTTCCAGGCACTGGCGCGGGAGAACATCGCGACGCTGGGCCAATACCGCTTCAAGCGGATCGTCACCGCCGACCCGCACGCGCTGCATGTCCTGCGCAACGAGTACCCGGCCTTCGGTGGCCACTACACCGTGACCCACCACACCGCCCTCCTGCTGGAGCTGATCCGGGCGGGCAAGCTCAATCCGGGCCGTCTGCCCGACCTCTCGGTCACCTATCACGACCCCTGCTACCTCGCCCGCTACAACGGGGAGACCGAGGCGCCCCGCGCGGTGCTCGACGCGATCGGCGTCACCCGCCGTGAGATGACCCGGTCCGGGCGCCGGGCGATGTGCTGCGGCGGCGGCGGCGGCGCGCCGGTGAGCGACGTGCCGGGCGAGCGGCGTATCCCCGACATCCGCATGGCCCAGGCGGCCGAGACCGGCGCCGGGATCGTCGCCGTCGCCTGCCCCTCCTGCACGGCGATGCTGGAAGGCGTGACCGACCGCAAGGCGGAGATCCGCGACGTGGCCGAACTCCTGCTCCAGGCGGTGGAGGCGGGCCGATGAGCCGCCCGCGCCGAGACCCACGGGCCGAGCGGGCGGCGAGCGTCGTCGCCGGCGAGGGCCCCCGCCCGCGCTACGACCGCGCCCATCGTGCGACCGGCTCCGGCCGGCCCCGCCGCGACCCGCGGGCCGAGCGCGCGGCGCAGCGAATCGGGGGCCTTGCGCGGGCGCGCTACGATCTCAGCCAGATCGGCCGCACTGTCGGCGAGGCTGTCACAGCTACGCCCCGGACCGCACCCGCGGCGGAGGCGCCGAAGACGATCATTGTCGAGACGCTCGCCTTCCTCGTCGCGGTGGTGCCAGACGCCCCCGGCGGCCGCCTCTCCAGCCATGACCGGCAGGTGATCGGCGCGGCGCGCGCGCTCGCCGGGCGTGAGGGCGCCGTCGCGGTCATCGTGGAAGGGGAGTGCGAGGGGCTGGGTGCGGCCGGTGCCGACCGGATGCTCCGGCTCGAGCGCGCGGAGGGCTACGACCCGGCAGGCCGGGCCGCCCGCATCGAGGCCGCGCTCGCAGGCGTCGGGGCACGCCACGTCCTGTTCCCGGAATCGCTCGATGGCGGCGATCTCGCCCGCCGCGTCGCGGTGGGTCTCGGTGAGGCGCTGTTCACCAATGCCGAGGTGGTGGCCGCCAAGGGTCTGGTCCGCCCGGCCCGGGCCGCCGGGTCGAGCAGAGCCTCGCTCCGCCCCGCCTCGCCACCGTGGCACCGGACGCGGTCGCCGACTATGCCGGCCCGCCGCGGGAGGCGCGCGCCCTACCCTACGAAGGGTCCGCGCTGGAAACCCCGAAACACATCGTCTCGGCGACACGCATCCCGGCCGATCCCGCGACGGTGCCGCTCTCGCTCGCCGAGTTCGTGGTGTCGGCCGGCAACGGCCTCTCCGATCTCGACACCTTCCGCCAGGTGGTGAGTGCGCTGCACGCGACACCCGGCGCCAGCCGCGTGCTGTGCGATTCCGGGCTGATGCCGCGCCACACCCAGGTCGGCGCCTCGGGCACGGTGCTCGCGGCGACCTGCTACTTCGCGCTCGGCATCTCCGGCGCGCCGCAGCACCTCCAGGGTGTGGCCGGCTGCGAGCATGTGGTGGCGGTCAACACCGATCTCCACGCGGCGATGATCGAGCGGGCCGGCCTTGCCGTGGTGCAGGACGCGCAAGCCGTGATGCCGGCCCTGCTGCGGCTGCTGGCGGAAGAGGCCGCCGGGTCGGGGAAGGCGTCATGAGAATCGTGGTCCTTCTCTCCGCCGGGCTGCATCCGGTCTCCGGGGCGTCCGTGCTGCCGCGGCTCGAAGCGCAGGCGATCCGCATGGCTGCCGGGCTCGGCGCAGGGTCCGAGACCTTCGGCCTGCATGCCGGGCCGGATGCCGCCGCCCTCGCCGAGGCGCTGGGCCAGGGCTTGCCCCGGATCGAGCACATCCGGATCGCGGCCGGCGACGACCCGGTGCCCGCGCTCGCCGCGCGGCTCGCCGAGATTGCCCCCGACCTGATCCTGGCCGGACGGCGCAGCCAGGGCGGCGAGGAGAGCGGCCTCGTGCCCTACGCCTTGGCCCGCGCCCTCTCGCGACCCCTCGTATCCGACGTGGTCGCGGCGGCGCCCGACGCGGAGGGCGCCCTGCGCCTCGATCAGAGCCTCGGGCGGGGCGCCCTGCGCCGGGTGGTGGTGTGGGGGCCGGTCGTCGTCACCTGCCATCCGGACGCCCCCGCCCCCCTTGCCTACGCCTATGGCCGCGCCCGCCGCGGGCGCGTCGAGGCGCTGGCCGTCGCGCCGGCATCACTTCCGGCTCTCGCCTTGGCAGTGGAGGAGCGGCCCTATCGCCGCCGGCCCAAGATCGTGAAGGGCGCGCCCGCGGGCGGCTCGGCGGCGGAACGGCTGAAGGCGGCCACCGGCGAGGGTGGCTCGGCCGCGAGCGGCCGGCTCCTGGTCGAGCCCGATCCCGAGGACGCCGCCCGCGAGATCCTGGCCTATCTCCGGCAGATCGGCGTGCTCGCCCCGCCGGCGGAACCGAAGACCTGAGGAAAGCGAAACGATGCCCCTGAGCCCGGACGACCTGCTGACGCGGCTGCGCGAGCGCGGCATCGCCTACAAGCTCTACGAGCACGAAGCCGTGCTCACCGTCGAGGCGATGATGGCGATCTGCGGCGACATCGCCGGCGCCCACACCAAGAACCTGTTTCTGCGCGACGGGAAGAAGACCTACTTCCTCGTCACGCTCCAGCATGACGCGCAGGTCGATCTGAAGGCGTTCCGCGCCGTGCTCGGTGCCCGCGGCGGCCTGTCCTTCGCGAGCCCAGATGTCTTGCGCGAACAGCTCGGGGTCGAGAGCGGGGCCGTGTCGCCGCTGGCAGCGCTCAACGCTGCGCCGGGCAGCGTGC
The DNA here is from genome assembly GCF_024347855.1 of Methylorubrum sp. GM97. Classification (NCBI taxonomy): domain Bacteria; kingdom Pseudomonadati; phylum Pseudomonadota; class Alphaproteobacteria; order Hyphomicrobiales; family Methylobacteriaceae; genus Methylorubrum; species Methylorubrum sp. GM97. The sequence continues at coordinate 4,025,019 of NZ_AP025942.1, read as the reverse complement.
GGGTGTTCCTTCAGGACAGCCTGCTGGCGGAGACGCGGGTCAACATCCATCCGCTCGTCAGCACCCGCACGCTCTCGCTCGTCCCGGCCGATCTCGTGGAGGTTCTGCGGGCCGAGGGGTACGAGCCCACGGCGGTCGCCCTGCCGGAGAGCGCGGCGGCCTGAAGGCCGTCAGAGCCTGTTCGATGTGCGATGGCAGCAAACGCAGGCCGTGTTCTCTTCCCGTCCGCGCCCTCATCCTGAGGTGCCGGAGCAAAGCGGAGGCCTCGAAGGAGGGCTCCAGAGAGCACGGCGATCACTGGAACTCTCCTTCGAGGCTCGCTGGCGCGAGCACCTCAGGATGAGGGCGCGGGTGGGGTCGCGCAAAAGTGCCTCACACGATGCCCGGTCGCGGATTGTCCCCGCTTCCGCGCTGACGGCGCAGCGGGCGTCGTGAGAGACATTCGATCGGTCACGGCAAACCGGCGCTCAGGCGCGCTGGATGGCCATCGGGAAGGCGAAGGACAGGAACAGCGTCTCGCTGGCCTTCGCCTCGAGCGGAGCCGGCTCGATGCGGGAGCGCAGACCCGGCAACGCGGCCCGGCTCAGCCCGATATCGGCCAGAGCCGCATCGCTGAGGTCCATCAGAGCCTCTTCATCCGCCCGAACGCGGAGCCGGGCGCGAACACTTTCGAAAACCTTGCCGAACATGAGATGAGCCTCGATCGCGCCGTCGTTGATCAAGACGAGGACGGCCCGCGTCGGAACTCGTATGATCCTTCCTCTGTCCCCGGAGGAGCGCGGAAGCTTGGGAGCAGACTTGCTCCATGCGCATGCATTGAGCAGGAAGGCCCAAAATTTAGCGAATTGCTCACCTGTTTTGCATGAAGCCGCCCGTCTGGCCGAGCGTTGCCGGCGGCGCGCCGCCCTGCCGGAGAGCGGAATCGACGCAAAAAACCCCTCTTCCGGGGCCGGAAGAGGGGTTGCGGGATCGGTCGGTGCCGGTGTGATCGGGAAAGGGCCGACACGGGTCCGATCGGCGCTTCGTGCAGCGGAGGGGCGCCGCGCGCGCCGCTGCGGCGTGCCGTAAGGCACGCGCCCCATGCCGGCCGGCCCCACTCGCGATGGCGGGCGCGATGCCTCAGCAGGCGGCGACGTTGACGGCGAGCCCCCCGAGCGAGGTTTCCTTGTACTTGGCCTGCATGTCGTGGCCGGTCTGGCGCATGGTCTCGATCACCTCGTCGAGGCTCACCCGGTGCTGGCCGTCGCCGCGCAGCGACAGCGAGGCCGCCACCACCGCCTTGTTGGCGCCAAAAGCGTTGCGCTCGATGCAGGGCACTTGGACGAGGCCGGCGATCGGGTCGCAAGTCATGCCGAGATGGTGCTCCATGGCGATCTCGGCGGCGTTCTCGATCTGGAAGGCCGAGCCGCCGAGCGCGGCGGTGAGCCCCGCCGCCGCCATCGCCGCGGCCGAGCCGACCTCGCCCTGGCAGCCGACCTCCGCGCCCGAGATCGAGGCGCGGGCCTTGATCAGCCCGCCGATGGCGGCGGCGGTGAGCAGGAACTCGCGCCCGCGCTCGTCGCTCCAATCGGGGCAGAAGTCGCGGGTGTAGCGCAGCACCGCCGGGACGATGCCGGCCGCGCCGTTGGTCGGTGCCGTCACCACCCGGCCGCCCGAGGCGTTCTCCTCGTTGACGGCGAGCGCGTAGAGGCTGATCCAATCCATGATCTCGTGGGCCGGGCGGCTGTTGGCGAGCTTCGTCGCCTCCAGCGACTCGTAGAGCCGCTTGGCGCGCCGCCGCACCCGCAGGCCGCCGGGCAACTCGCCGTCCATGCGCAGGCCGCGCTCGATGCAGGCGAACATCGCGTCGCGGATCGCGTCGAGGCCGGCATCGATCTCTTCGCGCGGGCGCAGGGTCAGCTCGTTGGCGAGCTGGATCTGCGGGATCGTCAGCCCGGTGCGCAGGGTCAGGTCGAGGAGTTCGCGCCCGCTGCCGAAGGCGAGCGGGGGCGGCACGCACTCCGCATGACCCGCCGCGGCGGCTTCCGCCTCCGCGGCGGTGACGACGAAGCCGCCGCCGACCGAGTAGAAGATCTGGTCCTCGATCAGCGCATCCCCGGCATCGTAGGCGCGAAAGCGCATGCCGTTGGTGTGCAGCGGCAGGATGTCCTTGAAGTTGAAGACGAGGTCGCGCTCGGGCTCGAAATGGACGCCGGGAATGCCGAGATCGCCGGTGCGGCGCAGTTCATCGGCGAGCGGCGCCGTCCGATCCGGGTCGATGGTGGAGGGCGCGTGGCCCATGAGCCCGAGCAGGATCGCCACGTCGGTGCCGTGGCCGCGCCCGGTCCAGGCGAGCGAGCCGTAGATCTCGGCGCTCACCCGGGTGATGCCGCCGCGGGCGAGTACGGTCTCGCGGAACCGGCGCCCGGCGATCATCGGCCCGACGGTGTGGGAGCTCGACGGACCGATCCCGATCTTGAACAGATCGAAGGTGCTGATCATCGGGTCCGTTGCTCTCTCAAAAGGCGGCTCTCCCCGACATGGATGCAAGTTCGGGGGAGATGCGCGTCATGGCAGGGTGCCGGGGCCGCGCGGGAGCCATAAGGACGAGATGGGCTCGCCGCCAACGTGTATCAATCCTGCATCAATGCGCGGCGGACCCTTCGACCCCGAAGACGGCCTCATTGAGGAAGCCGTGGACGTAGGTCGAGAACGAGCGCCAGCACTCGACGCGGTAGAGCGGTGCGGCGGTGGCGCGGATCAGCACTATCTCGGCCTTGCCGAGCAGGGTGCGGGTGGCGCTGCCCGGCGGGAAGGCGGTCTCGGACAGGTCGAGCGGGCAGCCGGCATTGAGCACCGCCGCGGCCTGCCGGCCCGAGACGTCGATGCCGACATTGCGGTGCGAGACGTCGACCAGCGAGTGGGGCAGCCCGGCGAGCGCCTCGTGGATGCGGCCCTGGAGCAGGTCGGCATCGGCCTCGGGACCGCCGACGAGCCACTCGTCGGGCCCGAGGCGGGCGAGCCAGACCTCGCCGTCGGTGCCGACCGTGTTGATCGGCGCATCGAGCGCGAGCCCGGCGAGCTTCGGCGCGGTGCCGGCGGCGAGCCGCGCCCGCAGGGAGAAGCGCGCCTCGGCGCCCGCGGGCCGGACCGAGACGCCCGAGCCGGCGGGGGCAGAGCGGGACAGAGCGCCGAGCGGCAGGGCGCGGGCGGCGCGGTAGCGGGTCTCAAGCATTGATGCGCTCCCCCTGGACGTCGAAGAAGACCGGTTCGCAGACGGTGACGCGGGTGAACCCGTCCGGCGTGGTGACGAAGAGATGGCCGTTCATCCGCTCGCGTCCGCCCTCGACCAGGGCCAGCGCGATGGAGCGGCCGCAATTGGCGCTCCAGTAGCTCGACGTGACGTGGCCGAGCATGCGCATCGGGATCGGCTGATGGGTATCGGTGACGATCTGCGCGCCCTCGTCGAGGACGAGCTTGGGATCGTCGGTCATGAGGCCGACGAGCTGCTTGCGGCCGGTGGCGACCACGTCGGGGCGCGCTAGCGAGCGCTTGCCGACGAAGTCCCCCTTGGCCTTCGGGATCATGCCGGCCATGCCGACATCGTCCGGGGTCACCGTGCCGTCGGTCTCCTGGCCGACGATGATGTAGCCCTTCTCGGCGCGCAGCACGTGCATCGTCTCGGTGCCGTAGGGCGTGATGCCGTGGGCCCGGCCCGCCTCGAACACCGCCTCCCAGACCGCGCGGGCGTGGTCGGCGGGCACGTTGATCTCGAAGCCGAGTTCACCGGTGAACGACACCCGGAACAGCCGGGTCGGCACGCCGCAGATCGTCCCTGAGCGCATCGCCATGTGCGGAAAAGCGTCCGGCGAGAGGTCGATGCCGTCGACGAGCGGCGCGATCACGGCGCGGGCCTTCGGGCCCTGGAGCGCGATCACCGCCCATTGCTCGGTGGTCGAGGTCAGGAACACTTCGAGCTCCGGCCACTCGGTCTGGAGGTAGTCCTCCATGTGGCCGAGCACCCGCGCCGCGCCGCCGGTCGTGGTGGTGACGTGGAAGCAGGTGTCCGAGACGCGGGCGACGACGCCGTCGTCGAGGATGTAGCCGTCCTCCTTGAGCATCAGCCCGTAGCGGCAGCGGCCCGGCGCGAGCTTGGTCCAGGGGTTGATGTAGAGGCGGTTCATGAACTCGGCCGCATCCCGGCCGACGATCTCGATCTTGCCGAGCGTCGAGGCGTCGAAGATGCCGACGCCCTCGCGCACCGCCTTGCACTCGCGGGCGACCGCCGCGTGCAGGTCCTCGCCGGCCTTCGGGAAGTACCAGGCGCGCCGCCACAGGGCGACGTTCTCGAACAGGGCGCCGTGGGCCTCGGCCCATTCGTGGATCGGCGTGGTGCGGATCGGATCGAACAGGGCGTGGCGGGCGGGGCCCACCAGCGCACCGAAGGTCACCGGGGTATAGGGCGGCCGGAAGGTCGTGGTGCCGACGGCGGGCAGCGCCTTGTCGAGCTGCCCGGCGACGATGCCGAGCGCGTTCATGTTCGAGGTCTTGCCCTGGTCGGTTGCCATCCCGGTCGTGGTGTAGCGCTTGACGTGCTCGATCGATTGGAAGCCCTCGCGCACCGCGAGCTTGATGTCCTTGGCGGTGACGTCGTTCTGGTAATCGACGAAGGCGCGGACCTTGGTCGGGTTCGCGTCGGTGGGCATGATCCGCACTGGCTGGAAACCGGTCAGTGTCTCCGTCGCCCTGAAGTCCTGCCGTGCGTCGGAACCCGCCGCGGCGGCACCGGCGGCGAAGCCGTCCGCGAGGCAGGCGGCGAGGTCGTAGCTGCCGCGGGCCGCGCCCGCCGAGCGCTCTTCTTGCGCCGAGCGGCTCGGCACGAAGGCATCGATGCCCTCATCGTAGGCGAGCTTGCCGCGGGACTGCGAGAACAGGTGGACGGCGGGCGTCCAGCCGCCGGACATGCCGACGCAGTCGCAAGCGAGAATGCGACGGCCGCCGCACCGGCCGTCGCTCCCGACAGGCGCCACGATGAGACCCGTGACGCGCTTCCGGCCCTTCGATCCGACCACGGTGTGGCCGGTCAACACTTCGACTCCGGCGCTGCGCAGGCGTGCCAGCTCCGGTCCGCAATCCGCTTCCAGACGCAGATCGACGAGAGTGACGTCGAGGCCCGCCGCACGCGCATCGAGCGCGGCTTGGTAGGCGGAGGCGCCGCTCGTGGCGAAGACGAGCTTGCGGCCCGGCGCCACGCCGTAACGGTTGAGGAAGACCCGCACGCTCTCGGCGAGCAGGATGCCCGGCCGGTCGTTGTCGGCGAAGACGAGGGGGCGCTCGTGGGAGCCGCCAGCGAGCACGACCTGCTCCGCCCGCACCTGCCACAGGCGCTCGCGGGGCGCTTGGCCCGCGGCGGAGGATAGGTGGTCGGTGACGCGCTCGGTCATCGCCACGTGGTTGTGGTTGTAATAGCCGAAGGCGGTGGTGCGGGGCAGCAGGATGACGTTCTCGCGGGCATCGAGCTCGGCCAGCGTTTCGGCGAGCCAATCCGCCGCGGGGCGTCCGTCGATCTGCGAGGTCGTGTCGTGCAGGAGCGTGCCGCCGGGCTCCGCGCCCTCGTCGGCCAGGATCACCCGCTTGCCGGTGCGCGCCGCGGCGAGCGCGGCGGACAGACCCGCCGGGCCGGCGCCGACGATCAGCACGTCGCAATGGGCGTGGCGGTTGGCGTAGCGGTCGGGATCGGCCACCGTCGGCGCCTTGCCGAGACCGGCGGCGGCGCGGATGAACGGCTCGTAGACCCGGTCCCAGAACTTCCGGGGCCACATGAAAGTCTTGTAGTAGAAGCCCGCCACGAAGACCGGCGAGAGGAGGTCGTTGACCGCGCCGACGTCGAATTCGAGCGACGGCCAATGGTTCTGCGAGGTCGTGCGCAGGCCCGAGCGCGCCTCGATCACGGAGGCGCGGTTGTTCGGATCGATCCGGCCGGGCCCGCGATCGACCGACAGCAGCGCGCTCGGCTCGTCGGGGCCGTGGCTCAGGATGCCGCGGGGGCGGTGGTACTTGAACGAGCGCCCGACGAGGTGGATGCCGTTGGCCAGCAGTGCCGAGGCGACGGTGTCGCCGGCGAATCCGTGGACCGGCTTGCCGTTGAACTCGAAGACGATGGGGCGGGTGCGGTCGATGCGTCCGCCGCGGGACAATCTGAACGGCTGTGCCATCTCACGCCCTCGTCTCGCTCTTGGTGGATTGGGTGGGCTTCGCCCCCATCGGATAGGTCTCGACGAAGCGGTCGCTGATCGTGTCGCGCAGTGCGTTGAACCAGCGCCCGCAGCCGTGAACGTGGCACCAGCGCTCGGCATGCACGCCCTTGGGGTTGGCGCGCACGAACAGGTGCTCGCTCCAGGCGCCGTCATCGACGGTCATCGGGTCGGTGGGCCGCGCGATATGGGCTTGGCCGCCGCACCGGAACTCGGTCTCGGGCCGTTTGCCGCAATGGGGGCAGGCGATCAGCAGCATGGGTCTGGCTCCCGACGGATCAGTGCGCGACGGCCGCGGCGGCGGCCTCGTCGATGAGGCGCCCGGTGCGGAACCGGTCCAGGGTGAAGGGCGCGTTGATCGCGTGCGGCGTGCCGGTCGCGAGCGTGTGGGCGAAGACGTGGCCCGAGCCCGGGGTCGCCTTGAAGCCGCCGGTGCCCCAGCCGCAATTGACGAACAGGTTCGGCACCGGGGTCTTGCCAATGATCGGCGAGCGATCCGGCGTCACGTCGACGATGCCGCCCCAGGAGCGCAGCATCCGCATCCGGGTGAATTGCGGAAACAGTTCGCAGATCGCGTCGAGCGTGTGAGTGGTGATGTGGAGGCCACCCTGCTGGCTGTAGGAGGTGTACTGGTCGGTGCCCGCACCGATCACCAACTCGCCCTTGTCGGATTGCGACAGGTAGGCGTGGACCGCGTTCGACATCACCACGCAGGGGAAGCACGGCTTGACCGGCTCGGAGACCAGGGCCTGGAGCGGGTAGCTCTCCAGCGGCATCGACACGCCGGCCATCGACATCAGGGTCGAGGTGTGGCCGGCGGCGACCACGCCGATCCGGCCGGCGCCGATGAAGCCGCGGGTCGTCTCGACGCCCACCGCCGCGCCGGAGGCATCGCGGCGGATGCCGGTGACCTCACAATTCTGGATGATATCGACGCCGCGGTTGTCGGCGCCGCGGGCATAGCCCCAGGCTACGGCGTCGTGGCGGGCGGTGCCGGCCCGGCGCTGGAGCGCGCCGCCGAGCACGGGGTAGCGTAGGCTCCCCGAGATATCGAGCGGCGGGCAGAATTCCTTGCACTCTTCCTTCGAGAGCCACTCGTTGTCGATGCCGTTGAGGCGGTTGGCGTAGACGTGGCGCTTGAAGCTCTGAACGTCGTGGATGTTGTGCGCGAGCATCAACACGCCGCGCTGGGAGAACATGATGTTGTAGTTCAGCTCCTGGCTGAGCCCCTCCCAGAGCTTGAGCGCGTGCTCGTACATCGCCGCGCTCTCGTCGTAGAGGTAGTTGGAGCGGATGATCGTGGTGTTGCGGCCGGTATTGCCGCCGCCGATCCAGCCCTTCTCCAGCACCGCCACGTTGGTGATGCCGTGCACGGTGGCGAGATAATAGGCGGTCGCGAGGCCATGTCCGCCGCCGCCGACGATGACGACGTCGTAGCGGGGCTTGGGCTCGGGGGCACGCCACTGGCGGCCCCAGCCGGTATGGCCCCGCAGGGATTCGGAGAGCAGCGACGTGAGGGAGAAGCGGCGCATCGGTCGACCTCGCGGTGTTGAGCGATCATGGTCCGCGCCCCGCGGTGGGGCTTGATCGACGGCGACCGCGAGTTTGGGATTCCCGACCTCGATCGATTTCCCGGCCCGTCCCGCCGAAACGCCGCCGCGCGGCTTCGATCGGGCTGTTCGGCGGTCTGTTTCGCGCGGCCGTTCGACCGGCAGACCGGATGGCCTGCCCGATCACGCGGCGGTGATCCGAGGGGCAAACAAGAATTATTCTGTTGCCTTCGCCGGCCGATCGGAGATTAAGTTCCGGTGTGGGCGTCGTCTCTGCGGAGGTGCCGCGTCCGATCGACCGTGCCGGGTACAGCCGGAGCGACCCCGAATCGCTCCCCCGCCGGCACAAGGATCGCCGCGGCACGCGACTTGCCCACCAAGCCGCGGCACAGGCCGACAAACGGTGGTCGGGATGGAAATGACGATCGCAGCCGGGGCCACATGCCCGGCAGGTGTTGCTGCGGCGAGCGAGGCCGTGACCGGGAGAGCCATCTCCGTCGGTTTCATGCTGGTCGATCGCTTCTCGATGATCGCCTTCTCCTCGGCGATCGAGCCCCTGCGGCTCGCCAACCGCGCGGTCGGCCGCGATCTCTACCGCTTCTCGCTGTGGTCGGAGGACGGCACCAAGTGCACCGCCTCGAACGGGATCGAGGTCAAGGTCGCGGGCCGCTTCTGCGATGCGCAGGACTTCGACATGCTGGTCGTGTGCGGCGGCATCGACATCCAGCATCCGGATCACCGCGCCCTCCATTCGGCCCTGCGCCGATGCAGCGCCCGCGGGGCGGCGATCGGTGCGGTCTGCACGGGCACCTACGTGCTGGCCAAGGCCGGCCTCCTCGACGGCTACCGGGCGACGATCCACTGGGAGAACCTGCCGGGCCTCGTCTCGGAGCATGACGGGCTGGAGATCGGCTCGGACCTGTTCGAGATCGACCGCAACCGCTTTACCTGCGCCGGCGGCACCGCAGCGGCCGACATGATGTTGTCGCTGATCGTGCGCGACCACGGGCCGAGCGTGGCCTCGGAGGTCGCCGACCAGCTCATCCACCACCGCATCCGCGAATCCGGCGAACGCCAGCGGATGGACCTGCGCATGCGCCTCGGGGTCTCGCACCCGAAACTGCTGCGGGTGGTGGGGCTGATGGAAACCTCCCTCGCCGAGCCGCTCGGCAGCCAGGAACTCGCCGACGCGGTGCAACTCTCGACCCGCCAGCTCGAACGGCTGTTCCTGAAGTATCTCGGCCGCTCACCGGCCAAGCATTACCTGCGCATCCGCCTGGAACACGCCCGCAACCTGATCCGCCAGACGGCGATGCCCCTACTTTCGGTCGCGTTCGAGTCCGGCTTCACCTCGGCCTCGCACTTCTCGAAGGCCTATCTCGACTGCTTCGGCCAGCCGCCGAGCGCGGAGCGGAAGCTGGTGCAGACGCAAGGCAGCGTGCGCGCCTGAGCCGCCGCGGCCAATCCACCTCACCTGATCAAAGCTCAGCGGGGCGCCGGATCATTCGGCGCCCCGCTGAGCTTTCAATGCTGCGTGCCGATGCAGATTTCGACGAGATTGGATCTCGGTAGGGCCGCTAGACCTGAAAAACGAAAACGCCGGCTCCCAGGGAAGCCGGCGCGTCGCTCGCGAAACCACCAATTCTAAAAATAGTAGCCGATATTCATGATGAACCGCGACTTGAAGCGGTTCTCGCCGCCCTGGGCGAGGCCGTTGTTGAACTCGCCGACGCCGACATAGGGGTCGTTCCGGCCGATGGCGGCCTCGGTGTAGATGATCAGGTTCGGATCGGCCGTCAGGGTCCAGGCGCCGCCCAGCGTAAAGCGCTCACTGGCCCGGAAGTTTGCTTTGTCCTTGTAGAAGGCACTGAAGCCGGCGAAGGGCACCACGGTGAACGGGCCGATCGGATCGGGCACCTTGTAGGTCACTTCCGCCGAGACGAAATTGCCGCGCGCCGCGAGGTTGTACGAGAAGTCGAAGCCGCCGACCGTGACGAGATCGTTGCGGAAGGGGTTTCGCGGGTCGATGTCCTGGCGGACATAGATCGCCTTGAAGCCCCAGGGACCGTAGGTGCCGAGGGCGTGCAGACCTTCGAGCTGCTTGGTGCCGGTCTGGCGCGTGTCGAAATTGTAGATGTCCGAGTGCCAGATGGAGGCGCCGAAGGCGAGCGAGACGTCCTCGCTCTTGACAACGAAGTACTCCGCCCGGCCGATGAACATGTTCTGTTCGGCGTTGTTGGTTCCGAACGTGACGTAGGGGTCGGCCCGGACGATCGCGGTGGAGTAGCGCGCGCTGTCCGGGCTCAGGCCGAAGGCGTTGGGCGCGGAGCCGGGATAGAACCCGACCTGATAATTGAAGTCCGGCTCGACATGCGAGAACTTGACGCCGAGATTGTACACTTCCTCCAGACCCATGGTGAAGCCGAGGGTTTCAAGGAAGCTCGTCCCGAAATACGGGGTCAGGCCGAAGGGCGCTTGGTTGATGCCGGCGGTGATGCTGTCTTCCGGCGTGAATTTGTAGCCGACATAGGCCCACATCGGGTAGCTCACCTCGCCCGGATTGCCGCGATAGCCGCTGCGAGGGCCGTAGATCGAGCTGCCGCCGTAGAACCGGTACTGCGCCGAGCCGAAGATCGTATCGGAATCGTAGGTCGCCTTGAACGCGAGGGTATCGAAGTCGAAATTCTCCCGCGCCTTGCGCACGCCGCCGCGGCTGGCATCGTCGAAGCGCCAGTCGTAGCGGGCGCGGATGGCGCCGCCGAAGGTGAAGGTGCCCGAGTCGGTCTTCCCCTTCGGCGGCCCCAGATCGAAATTGCTGCGGGATTCGGGCGCGTAGCGCGGATCGGGGACGGCAACCGGCTGCTCGCTGTTGGCTTGGCTGGGCTCGGCATTGACCTCGACCGGGCCCTGCGTCTGCGCAGCGGCTGTTGATGGGCACAGCATGACCCCTGCGGCACATGCCACAAGGGCAGCCGCCAAACCGTTCGCCGTCATTTGCCTTAACCCCTTGAATGAAGACCCAGGTCGCCTTCCGAGCTGTTTCCCGTCGTTTTCTTATGTCTCGGACCGGGCCGTCACTTCAGCCAGCCATCGACCGTCGCGCGATTCTGCGCGATCCACTTCGCGGCGGTCGCCTCGGGCTTGGCGCCCTTTTCCTCGTTCTCCGCCATCACGGCTTCTTCGTCCTTGATGGTGAGCTTGAACTTCTGGAGGATCGCGTAGACCTCGGGCAGGTCGTCCTTGAGCCCCTTGCGGGCCAGCGTGTTCACGCTCTCGGCCTCACCGAAGCTCTTCTTGGGATCGTCGAGATATTTCAGGTCGTAGCGCGCGAACATCCAGTGCGGCGTCCAGGCCGTGACGACCACGTCCTTCTTCTGTCGAACCGCATCCTTCAGCGCGCTGGTCATCGTGGCGTCGCTGCCGTCGAGCAGCTTGACCTTGAGACCGTAGGCCTTGATGGCCGCCTCGGAACTCTTCATCACGCCGGCGCCGGGATCGATGCCGATCACCTTGCCGTCGACCTCGGAGGCCTTGGTCGCCAGATCCTCGATCGAGTTGAGGGACGACGTGGCGGGCACGGCCCAGCCGATCCGGGCCCCCGTGACGTTCGGGCCGATCAGGTCGATGCGGTTCTTCAGTTTTTCGTAATAGGCGCCCTGCGTGACGGGGAGCCAGGCCGCGACGCTCGCATCCGCGTCGCCGGTCGCCACCGACTGCCACATGGCCGCTGCCGCGAGCGGAATCGTCTTCACTTGGTAGCCTTTTTCCTCAAGGACGAGCTTGAGGATGTTGGTGGCGACCACGGCGTCGGCCCATTCCACGTAGGCGAGCCGAACCTGTTTGCCGGCTGCCTCGGCCGGCGTCTGGGCCAGCGCGAGGCAGGCGATCACCCCAAGTATCGGTGCACGCATGGATTGAGCCTTTCAGGATGGCTTGAGGATGGTGCCGATTTTGATCTGAGGGCTGATCTCGTCTGAAGCCTCTCTCGCTCGGGGAGAACGAGGCTAATCAGAGAAGATCATGGTGTATGACTTATGTTATTCGAACGACCAGAGAACGCAAGCATAAGTTGCTTTTCCGGCCGAACATGTAGCCCTCAAGCCACACCGTGCGGACGAGCCCGGGCGGCGAGGGCCTGCGTCACGCGGTCGAGGATGACCGCCACGATCACGATGCCGATGCCCGCCTCGAAGCCGGCGCCCGCCTCGAGCCGCTGGATCGACTGCCAGACCGCGCGGCCCAATCCGCCGGCACCGATCATCGCCGCGATCACGACCATGGAGAGGGCGAGCATCATGGTCTGGTTGACGCCGGCCATGATGGTCGGCAGCGCGAGCGGCAACTGCACCTTGAACAGCTTCTGGGTCGCCGAGCTGCCGAAGGCATCGGAGGCCTCGACGAGTTCGCTCGGCACGTTGCGGATACCGAGCGCCGTCAGCCGGATCACCGGGGGCACCGAGAAGACGATCGTCGCAAAGCAGGCCGAGACGGCGCCGAGCCCGAAGAAGGGGAGCGCCGGGATCAGGTAGACGAAGCTCGGCAGCGTCTGCATCATGTCGAGGATCGGCGAGAAGGTCCGCCAAGCCCGTCGGCTGAGCGCGAACCAGATCCCGACGGGAACGCCGACCACCAGCGCCGCAGCGGTGGCGATGGTGACGAGGACCAGGGTCTCGACCGTCGCCTGCCACAGCCGCAGGTTCCACACGAACAGCAGGCCGACGAGGGTCAGGAGCCCGATCTTGCGACCGCCGGCCCGGTACGCCGCGAAGGCCGCGACCGCGATGCAGAGCCATGGCGGGATCGCGACGAGGGCGGTGGTCAGCGTTTCGATCCAGTCGGAGACGGTGCGGCTGACGGCTCGGGTCAGCCAACTGCCATGCTCGGTGAGCCAGTCGAGGCCGTTGTCACTGAGCGTGTCGAGGGGGAATTTGGGGACGTTCCACTCCATGTCGGGGCTCCTGACGGCTTTGAGAGGATCGGGGCACCGGCATGCGGCTGCGCGTGCGTGCCGGGCCGCGCGGCGAGTGCCTGCACGACGTCGCGGCTGGTGATGGAGCCGATCAGGCGTCCGTTCCGGCCCACGACCGCGACGGATTCCTCGGCGGCGACCGTCGCGAGGATGGTGTCCAGCCGGCTGTCCGCTTCGACGACGGATTGTCCGAGATCGAGCAGGCTGGAGAGGGTCTCGGCCGGCCGAGCGGAGGCGAGCCTCTCGGCGAAGATGCGGCCGACCAGCCGTCCGTCCCCGTCGGCGACGAGCCACGCCCGGCCGCTCGTGCGGCCACCTGCCCCGCCGAGTGCGGTCCGCGCCTCGGCCACCGTCTGCGTGGGGGCGAGCACGGGGGCGGAGCGATCCGCGACCTGCTCCGCCCGCAGCACGGCGGCGAGATCGATATGCTCGACGAAGCGCTCGACATAGTCGGTCGCGGGGCGGGCCACGATGTCCTCGGGCTGCCCGATCTGCACCACCTCGCCGTCCTTCATCAGGACGATGCGGCCGCCGAGCGCGATGGCCTCGTCGAGATCGTGCGAGACGAAGACGATGGTCTTCTTGAGCTTGCGCTGGAGGTCGCGCAGCTCCGCCTGCATGTCGCGGCGGATCAGGGGGTCGAGGGCGCTGAAGGCCTCATCCATGAGCAGGATGTCGGCATCGGCGGCGAGCGCCCGCGCGAGGCCCGCCCGCTGCTGCATGCCGCCCGACAATTCATTGGGATACTTCGTCTCCCAGCCTTTCAGGCCGACGAGTTCGATGGCCTGCATCGACTGCTCGATCCGCTCCTTGGTCGGGACCTGCTTGATCTCGAGGCCGAACCCGACATTCCCGAGGATGGTCCGGTTGGGCAGCAGCGCGAAGTGCTGGAAGACCATGCCGAAGGTCTTCTGACGGAAGGCGAGCAGGTCCTTGCGGCCGAGCCGGGTCACGTCCACCCCGTCCACGACGATCCGGCCGCAGGACGGCTCGACCAGACGGTTCATGCAGCGCAGGAGCGTCGACTTGCCGGAGCCGGACAGGCCCATCAGGACGAGGATTTCGCCCTCTTCGATGTCGAACGAGATGTCGCGCAATCCGACGACCGCACCGCAGGCGGCGGCGATGTCGCCCTTGCGCTTCCCCTGGCCGATCAGATCGAGCGCCTTGGAGGGGTTCGAGCCGAATATCTTGCTGATACCTTCAAGATTGATCCGGCCCATGGGGTGACACCTTTCGATATAGATCGATATTGTTCGCGGCAGAATTTTCTGACAAGCTTATCTTGGACGATGTAAGAGTATTTCCGGCCCTTCGAGGGGGCTTGTCGTATTGCGACGCTTTATTGGCAGCGACCGACGTTCCGGAATTTTAACGCCTCAGCACCGGATCTATGTTGGTCCGTGCCGTGTTTCTGAGCAAGCGTGTTCAATAAAGTTGCAAGATATGTGCGGGCCTTGTGCAGAAGGCCCGTGGTTCCCGGCCAGCCGATGCGCCTCTCCGCCGGTACCGCGCGGCACGTTGGCCGATGCCGTCATCCGGCGCTTCGCCGAACGCGCGTGCCGGTTGCGTCCGCGGATCGAGAGCCGAACACCGCTCCGCCCACTTGCGCTGAATGCGAATCCAGGCTGCAGAGCGCTTAAAACGTGGGCATGAAAGGTAAAAACTTGCGCAGCCCAAGAATGGTCTTCGCTTGACCAAGAAAATCGCCGGTCCTAAAAACATCATCGAGTTGATCGCTAGGGTTCCAGCATCTCTTTGATGTGTTCGGTCCGAGAGCGGTTGCCGCGGCGGGAGACATCCGCCCGGATGCACGGCGGGATAAAAGCCCGGGAGACCTCACTAGCCAGAGATTGGCAAGGTTAGGTCTTGTACAATCTCTTTCTCTGTTGAGAGGGAACGTATGCCCGGCATCAGCCCCCAGATCGTTTCTCTGACATCATCTCCCGATCGTCGCCCCGGCGGATCGCACGCCTTGCACCGCCCGAGGACGGCGCGGGCCGGGATCGCGCGCCTTCGCGGCCGCTTCGGGGGCCGCACGCGCCTCGTCCCGGGCCGGACGTAACGTCCGCGGGCCCAAGCGCCTCACCCCCTTCCAACCTCAGTGCCGGCATCCGACGGACGGGCTTCTCAGCCCGCCGATGCCGGCCTGCGCGCAAAATCCGCGGTCGACCCACGGCAAGGGGCGGCCATCCGGTTCCGGCGACGATCCCGAGGAGACGAGACATGCGCATCCCGACCCTGATCACCGGCGGCCTCACGCGCCTCCGCCGAAGCCTGTCCGCGCTGACCCTCGCTGCCGGCCTCCTCGCCGCGCCGATGGCGCAGGCCGCCGAGCCGCTGCGCATCGGCTACAGCGACTGGCCGGGCTGGGTGGCGTGGCAGGTCGCCATCGAGAAGGGCTGGCTCAAGGAGGCCGGCATCGACGCCAAGTTCGAGTGGTTCGACTACTCCGCCTCGATGGATGCGTTCTCGGCGGGCAAGCTCGATGCGGTGACCTGCACCAACGGCGACGCCCTCGTCATGAGCGGCAACGGCGCCCGGAACGTCATGATCCTGCTCACCGACTACTCCAACGGCAACGACATCATCGTCGGCAAGCCGGGGGTGAAGTCGCTGGCCGACCTCAAGGGCAAGAAGGTCGGGCTCGAAGTCGGCCTCGTCGAGCACCTGCTCCTGATCGACGGCCTGCAGAAGGCCGGGATCAAGGAGAGCGACGTGACGTTGGTCAACGCCAAGACCAACGAGACGCCGCAGATCCTCGCCTCCGGCGACGTCGCCGCCATCGGCGCGTGGCAGCCGATCGCGGGGCAGGCGATGCGCGGCGCGGCGGGTGCCCGTCCGCTCTACAGCTCCGCCGACCGGCCGGGCCTGATCTACGACGTGGTCACGGTGACGCCCGCAAGCCTTGCCGCGCGGCGGCCCGACTGGATCAAGCTCGTCGGCCTGTGGGACCGGGTCGTCGGCTACATCACGGACCCGAAGACGCAAGGCGACGCGGTCGCCATCATGGCGGCCAAGGTCGGGGTGGAGCCCGCCGTCTTCACCCGCTTCCTCAAGGGCACCAAGCTTCTGACCCTGGCCGAGGGCCGCGCGGTGATGAAGGATGCCGACGGGTTCGGCTCGCTCTACGGTTCGAGCCGGCACGCCGATGCCTTCAACGTCAAGTTCGAGGTCTACAAGACCGCGCAGGACGTGAAGGCCGCCATCGACCCCGCCCTCACCGACGGCAAGTGAGGGCTTGAGGATGCGCGCGCCGCTGCCTCAGCCCCATCCCGAGAGGGACGCCGTTCCAGCGGTCGCGGTCGCTCCGCTCCCGCCGGTGGCGGGGACCGCCCCGGTCGTCGGGCGGGTGCGGCTCTCCTGGGTCGGCGCGCCGCGCCCGCTGACCCGGCGTCGGCGCGTGGCGCTCACCCTGCTCTCCTTCCTGCTGCCGCTCGGGCTGTGGGCGGCGGTCTCCTACCTGCCCTTCCTCTGGCACCCGCTGGTCGAAGTCACGAATCCCGGCGACGTCGCCTGGATGGAGCCCGGCATGCGGGTGCCGCGGGCGGCGTTTTCTGAGGAGGTCGCGGCGGCCCAGAGCGCGGGGATGGCTGTGCCCGAGGGCCGCCCGGCCAACCCGGTCTACCTGCCCGCGCCGCACGAGGTCGCGGTGGCCTTCTGGACCTCGCTCACGGCGCCGCCGCCGCAGCGCGATACGATCTGGCTGCCCGCGAGCCTGTGGCACTCGATCCAGATCATTTTTTGGGGCTTCACGATCTCTTCGCTCGTCGGCGTGCCGCTGGGCATCCTGTGCGGGGCGCAACCGACGATCGCCCGGCTGACCGAGCCCGTGATCGAGTTCGTGCGCTACCTGCCCGCCCCCGCCTTCGGCGCGCTGATGGTCGCGATCCTCGGGATCTACGACGGGCCGAAGATCGCCATCATCGTCATCGGCACCTTCTTCCAGCAGGTGCTCGTCATCGCCAACACCACGCGAAGGGTCGATCCGCTGCTGATCGAGGCGGCGCTCACCATGGGCTCGCGCAATCTGCGCCTGATCCGGAGGGTGATCGTGCCGGCGGTGCTGCCGCAGATCTACCGCGACCAGCGCATCCTGCTCGGCTGGGCCTGGACCTACCTGATCGTCGCCGAGCTGATCGGCACCTCGTCCGGCATCACCTTCTTCATCACGCAGCAGGCCCGCTACCAGCATTTCGACAACGTCTACGCGG
This sequence comes from Methylorubrum sp. GM97, assembly GCF_024347855.1. Lineage (NCBI taxonomy): Bacteria > Pseudomonadati > Pseudomonadota > Alphaproteobacteria > Hyphomicrobiales > Methylobacteriaceae > Methylorubrum > Methylorubrum sp. GM97. The sequence goes on along the minus strand of NZ_AP025942.1, from coordinate 4,008,053 downwards.
CGATCCTCGTGATCGGCCTCGTCGGCATCGCCACTGACATCGCCCTGGCGCTGATTGGCCGCCGCCTGTTCCCCTATGCGAGGGCCGAGGCATGAGAGACGGCACGAGCGCGTCCGCTCCCATCCCGCTGACGGCCGAGCCGTGTGATTATCGCACCCAGTGCGAGCCCGTCCGCGCCCGCTTCGACCGGCTGAAGGCCCGCGACGTCGCCCTGCGGGTCGAGGGGCTCGGCAAGGTGTTTCGCAACGCGGACGGCGCCGAGACCGTGGCGCTCCGCGGCATCGATCTCGTCACCCACCGCCGCGAGTTCCTCTGCGTGGTCGGGCCGTCGGGCTGCGGCAAGTCCACCTTCGTGCGCATCCTGGCCGGGCTCGAGACCAAGAGTTCGGGCAGTGTGAGCGTCGGCGGCGTGCCGGTCTCCGGCCCCGGCGCCGACCGGGGCATGGTGTTCCAGGGTTACACCCTGTTCCCCTGGCTCACGGTCAAGCGCAACGTCGCCTTCGGCCTGGAGGAGAACGGCGAATCCCGGCATGTGGCCGAGCGCGAGGCGCTGCAATGGTTGGCGCTCATCGGGCTGGAGCGCTTCGCCGACGCCTACCCGCACCAGCTCTCCGGCGGCATGAAGCAGCGCGTGGCCATCGCTCGCGCGCTCGCCATGCGCCCGCGCATCCTCTTGATGGACGAGCCGTTCTCGGCGCTCGACACCCAGTCGCGGGCCAGGATGCAGGCCTACCTGATCGAGATCTGGCGCAAGATCGACATCACCATCGTCTTCATCACCCACGATCTCGACGAGGCTATTTACCTCGCCGACCGCATCCTCGTCCTGAAGGCCCATCCCGGCGAGGTCGAGGAACTGATCGAGGTGCCGGTGCCGCGTCCGCGCCATCCGAGCCAGAGCCTGACACCGGAATTCCGCGCCACCCGCGCCCGGCTCGATGCGCTGATCCACCCCGGCGAGGCGGAGGCCGACGGCCCGACCGATCTGGCTGGCCTCGATATGGTGACCCGGATGGCGAGCGTGGGGGACGAGGTCGAATGAGCGCCCTCCCCACTCTCCCCTTGCTCTGGTCCGACCGCACCTGGGAGGAGATCCCCGGTGATCTCGAAGCGGCTGCGGGGGCTGCGCTCCTGCCCATCGGCGCCACCGAGCAGCACGGGCCGCATCTCGGCTGCGGCATGGATTTCGTGCTGGCCGACCTCCTCTGCCGCGCGGTTTCGGCGCGCACCCGTGTGCCGATGCTGCCGGCCCTCCCCTACGGCTGCTCGCTCGGCCATTCCCGGCGCTGGCCCGGCACCCTCGCTCTCGACCCTGTCGTGATGACCGAACTCGTCCGGCAGATCGGAAGCCAAGCCTACCATTCGGGCGTGCGCCGCCTGTTCCTCGTCAACGCCCACGTCACCAACGCCGCCCCCTTACGCTGCGCGCTGGAACTGCTGCGGGCGGCCCACGACGACCTGATGGTCGCGCTCGTCAACACCGCCACCGTCAGCGAGCGGGTGCGCGCGGCCCATTTCGCCGACGCCGAGGATTGGCACGCCAACCGGGCCGAGACCGCGCTGATGCAGGCGCAGGCCCCCGCCCTCGTGCGGGAAGACCGCATCGTCGACGCCGACGACCCGGACCGCACCCAAAACCTCGTCTTCGCCCACCCGGTCAACCGCACCAGCCGCAACGGCGTCACCGGCTTCCCCTCGCAGGCGAGCGCGGCGGAAGGCGCCGAACTGTTCGCTTGGATGGTCGAGGACCTGACCGCCCTCGTCCGGCGCGGGCTCACCGAGACCCCGCCCCTTCCCCATTCCTACGACGGCCCCGCCGTCCCCATACCAGGAGCCTGAAATGGGCCACGCGAACGACATCGATCCGCAGGTGCGCGCCGTGCAGGAGGATCTGCGCGCCAAGGGCGTGAAATACGTCATCGGCGCCTATGTCGACATCCACGGCGCGCAGAAGGCCAAGGTGGTGCCGATCGACCACCTGCCGCAGATGGCGGCGGGCTCCGAGCGCTATACCGGCTACGCCCTCGACGGCCTGGGCCAAGCCCCGAACGAGGACGAACTCGCCTCGGTCCCGGATTTCTCGCAGGTCATCCAGCTCCCCTGGGAGAGCAAGCTCGCCTGGGCGCCGGCCGACCTCACCTTCCAGGGCAAGCCCTACCCGCTCTCGACCCGCGTCGCCCTCAAGAACGTTCTGGCTCAGGCTGAGGCGATGGGCTTCGGCTTCAATCTCGGCATCGAGTGCGAGATCTTCCTGCTGCGCCAAGCTGCCGACGGCTCGCTGCACACGCCGGTGGCGGACGATAAGCTGGTGAAGCCCTGCTACGATGTGCGCGGCTTCATCGACAACTTCTCCTGGCTCGACAAGGTCGCGACCACGATCAACGATCTCGGCTGGGATCTGTACTCGTTTGACCATGAGGATGCGAACGCGCAGTTCGAGTTCGACTTCCAGTACGCCGATGCGCTGACCATGTGCGATCGGCTGACCTTCTTCCGCATGATGACCAAGCATTACGCGAAGGAGGAAGGGCTCATCGCCACGATGATGCCCAAGCCCTTCGCCGACCGCACCGGCAACGGTGCCCACTTCAACATGTCGCTCTCCGACCGCGAGACCGGCCGCAACCTGTTTGCCTGCGCGCCCGGCGAGGATCCCCGCGGCCTCGGCCTCACCGAGACCGGCTACCACTTCATCGGCGGCGTGCTGCGCCACGGCCGGGCGCTCTGCGCGGCCTTCGCGCCGACCGTGAACAGCTACAAGCGCCTCGTGCGCCAGGGCGCGATGGCGGGCTTCTCCTGGGCGCCGGTGTTCAACTCCTACGGCTCGAACAACCGCACCAACTCGGTGCGCGTGCCGGCCGGCGGCGGGCGCTGCGAGAGCCGCAACGCCGACGGCGCGGTCAATCCCTACCTCGCCGCCGCCCTGGTGCTGGCGGCGGGGCTGGAGGGTGTGCGCGAGCGGATCGACCCCGGCCAGCCCAACGAGGACAACCTCTACGCGCTGAGTGACGGCGAGCGCCGGGCGCGCGGCATCGCGTTCCTGCCCCAGACCCTGCAGGAGGCGGTCGACGCCTTCGCCGCCGATCCCCTGGTCGAGGCGACGCTGGGCTCAGGCCTGCGCGAAGAGTTCATCCGCACCAAGCGCGAGGAGTGGAACGCCTACCATCTCACGGTGAGCCCGTGGGAAATCGAGCGCTACAGCCACCTGTTCTAGGCGGAGGCTCCCATGAAGACCGTCATCGCCTTCGCGAACAGCACCGCCGAGCCCTCGACCTACCGGCCGGCGCCCGAGCGCATCCTGGCTGGAGACCCGGTTCAGACCGCGACGCTTCACTTCACCAGCGCCGACGGGCGCTTCTCCGCCGGCACCTGGGCGGCGGAGCGGGGGACGTGGCGGGTCGTCTTCACCGAGAGCGAGTTCTGCCACCTTCTCGAAGGGGTGATCGTCGTCACCGACGAGGCCGGCACCCGGACCACCTTCCGGGCCGGCGACGCCTTCGTCTCGCCCGCCGGCTTCACCGGCACCTGGGAGATCGTCGAGCCCGCCCGCAAGCTCTTCGCCTTCTACGAGTCACCTTCGAACCCTGGTGGCTCATGAACGTCCCATCCTCGCCCTCATCCTGAGGTGGCGGCGCGAAGCGTCGCCCTCGAAGGAGGGCGGGGGACAGGACATCGCAACCTCTTCTGGCCTGCCGGGACGGCCCGGCCGCGACAAGGCTTTTGGACCGGGACGACCCGGCCCCATCGGAGACATGCGCAATGTCGGACGAAGCGAGCCAGATCGCCGAAAACCGCCGCCGCTACGAAGAGCTGAAGCAGGCCGGCCAGGGCCACGCCCCGCGCGCCCTGCCCGGCCCGAGCCCGCGCGGCGTGCTGCTCGACGAAGGCGCGATCCTCCACCGCGAGATCATCCCCGGCGGCTGGTACTGGACCACCGCCCTGAAGGCCGGGGAGGCGCTCCGGCTCAGCCTCGACCATGGCCCGTCGAGCATCGCGCTGGTGGCGTGGTCGGCCACCGACACGAGCGAGCGGCTGAACTATGCCGACACCGTCAAGGTGCAGTGGACGGCCGCCCTCGCCAAGGGCCGGGTGCTGTTCTCCGACATGGGCCGGGTGATGCTCTCGCTGGTCGAGGATTCCTGCGGGGCGCATGACGCGCTCGTCGGCGGCTCCAATGCGGCCTCGAACGCGGCGCGCTATGCCGGCGGGCCGCATCGCAACACCCGCGACAACCTCGTTCTGGCCGCCCTCAAGAGCGGGCTGGAGCGGCGCGACATCCCTCCTTGCGTCTCGTTCTTCGCCCCCGTCGTCGTCGGGCCTGAGGGCCGCTTTGCCTGGAACGCCGCCGGCCGCAGGGCGGGCGATTTCGTGGACCTGCGCGCCGAGATGGACCTGATCGTCACCCTCTCGAACTGCCCCCATCCCCTCGACCCGGCGCCCGATTACGCGCCGAACCCGGTGGCCGTGACCCGCTTCCGCGCCCCGCCCCCGGCAGCCGACGACCTCTGCCGCACCGCCACGATCGAGGCCGTGCGCGGCTTCGAGAACAACGCCGCCGCCGGCTTCTGAGGGGAGCGACACCGATGACCGACACCGTGACCACGCTCTTCGACGCCATCGTGCCCGCGCAGGCGCCGTTCTCCACCCTCGTGCGGGCCGGCCAGACCATCCGCATCGAGGACAGCCAGGGCTGCCAGGCCGTCGATACCCTGTTCTACCGCGCCGACGACATGGGCGAGCGCTACTCGTCCCAGGATACGGTGCGCGCGCAGGGCGCGGCCTACGTCACCACCGGCACGCGGGTGATGTCGAACGAGGGCCGGGTGATGCTCACCGTCACCGCCGATTCCTGCGGGCGCCACGATACCTCGGCCGGGGCCTGCTCCTGCGAGAGCAACACCGTCCGCTTCGGCCACGCCACCAAGTATCTCCACGCCTGCCGCGAGAATTTCGCGCTGGAAGTCGCAAAGTACGGCCTGTCGAAGCGCGACATCGTGCCGAACATCAACTTCTTCATGAACGTGCCGATCGAGCAGGATGGCGGGCTGGCCATTGTCGATGGCGTTTCCTCGCCCGGCGACTATGTCGAGCTGCGGGCCGAGATGGACGTGATCTGCGTGATCTCGAACTGCCCGCAGATCAACAACCCCTGCAATGGCTTCAACCCCACGCCGATCCGCGTGACCGTCCGCGGCGAGGCTTGAGCGCATGTTCGCCAAGGTTCTGGTCGCCAATCGCGGCGAGATCGCCGCCCGCGTCGTGCGCACATTGCGGCGCATGGGCATCGCCTCGGTCGCCGTCTACTCCGACGCTGACCGCTTCACGCCGGGCGTACTCGCCGCCGACGAGGCCGTGCGCCTCGGCCCCGCGCCGGCCGCGCAGAGCTATCTCGATGTCGAGGCCGTCATCGCCGCCTGTAAGGCGACCGGCGCAGAGGCCGTCCATCCCGGCTACGGCTTCCTGTCCGAGAATGTCGGCTTCGCCGAGCGGCTGGCGGCGGAAGGGATCGTCTTCATCGGCCCGCGCCCGGAGCATCTGCGCGCCTTCGGCCTCAAGCACACGGCCCGCGAACTCGCCAAGGCCAGCGGCGTGCCGCTCCTGCCCGGCACCGACCTCTTGCCCGATGTCGAGACGGCGCTGCGTGCGGCCGAAGCGATCGGCTATCCGGTCATGCTCAAGAGCACGGCGGGCGGCGGCGGCATCGGGATGCAGCTCTGCCATTCGGGCCAGGAGCTGGCCGAGCGCTTCGCCGCGGTCGAGCGCACCGCGCGGGCCAGCTTCGGCGACGCTCGCGTCTATCTCGAGCGCTTCGTGGCGCAGGCCCGCCATGTCGAGGTGCAGATCTTCGGCGACGGGCGCGGCCGCGTCGTGGCGCTCGGCGAACGCGACTGCTCGCTCCAGCGCCGGAACCAGAAGGTGATCGAGGAGACGCCGGCCCCCGGCCTCTCCGACGCCGTGCGCGCCCGGCTCCACGCCGCGGCGGTTGCGCTGGGGGAGAGCGTCGCCTACGCCTCGGCCGGCACCGTCGAGTTCATCTACGATCCGGACCGCGAGGATTTCTCGTTCCTCGAAGTGAACACGCGGCTCCAAGTGGAGCATCCGGTGACGGAGGCGGTGTTCGGCATCGATCTCGTCGAATGGATGGTGCGCCAGGCCGCGGGCGAAGACCCGATCACGGCGGCCGGGCCACTCGTGCCGAGGGGCGCGGCAATCGAGGCCCGGCTCTACGCGGAGATCCCGCACGCCAACTTTTCGCCGAGCGCCGGCCTGCTGACCGAGGTGCGCTTCCCCGAGACCGCCCGCATCGACGGCTGGATCGCCACCGGCACCGAGGTCACCCCGTTCTACGACCCGATGCTGGCCAAGATCATCGTCACCGGGCCCGACCGTCCGGCGGCTTTGGCCGCACTCCGGGCAGCGCTGGCCGACACCGCCATCTCCGGCATCGAGACCAACCTCGACTACCTGCGCACCATCGCCGCCTCCGACCTGCTGGCGAGCGGGCGCGTCGCGACCACGGCCCTGCGCGACCTCGCCTATGCTCCCAAAAGCATCGAGGTGCTGCTGCCGGGCGCCCAGTCGAGCCTTCAGGAACTACCCGGCCGGCTCGGCCTGTGGGAGGTCGGCGTGCCGCCGAGCGGGCCGATGGATGCCCGCTCCTTCGCCCAGGCCAACGCCCTCGTCGGCAACGGGCAGGACACCTGCGCCCTCGAACTCACCGTTTCGGGCCCGACGCTGCGCTTCCACACGGACGCTCGGGTGGCGCTCGCGGGCGCCGCGATGCGGCTCACCCTCGACGGGGAGGTGCGCCCGCACGGTCAGGCCTTCTCGGTGAGGGCAGGCCAGACGCTCGCCATCGGCGCGATCGAGGGGCCGGGCCAACGCGCCTATCTGGCCCTGCGCGGCGGCCTCGCGGCGCCCGTGGTGCTCGGCTCGCGCGCCACCTTCGCGCTGGGCGCCTTCGGCGGCCACGCCACCGGCGTGCTGAAGGCCGGCGACGTGCTTCATCTCGGCGACGCACCGGAAATCACCGCCCCCCCACCCGAGCCCGCGCCGCTGACGCAGGATTGGGAGATCGGCGTCGTCTACGGCCCGCACGGCGCGCCGGACTTCTTCCAGGAGGCCGACATCGCCGATCTGTTCTCGGCGTCCTACGAGGTGCACTTCAACTCGGCCCGCACGGGCGTGCGCCTGATCGGCCCGACGCCGCGCTGGGCACGGACCGACGGCGGCGAGGCGGGCTTGCATCCCTCGAACCTGCACGACAACGCCTACGCCGTCGGCGCTATCGACTTCACCGGCGACATGCCGATCCTGCTCGGCCCCGACGGGCCGAGTCTCGGCGGCTTCGTCTGCCCCGCGGTGATCGCCCGCGACGAGCTGTGGAAGATGGGCCAGCTCCGGCCCGGCGACACGGTCCGGTTCCGGCCCCTGGCCCGGCCGGAGGATGCGCTCGCCGCCCCGGCCCTGATCGGCGGCGCGAGCGTCGGAGCCGGCTCGCCCATTCTCGCCCGCGACGAGACCGGCCCGGTCCCCGTCGCCTATCGCCGCCAGGGCGACGACAACCTCCTCGTCGAGTACGGCCCGATGGCCCTCGATATCGGCTTGCGGCTGCGCGTCCACCTGCTCGCCGAGGCGGTGCGCGCCGCGCGGCTGCCCGGTCTGACCGACCTGACGCCGGGCATCCGCTCGCTTCAGATCCACTACGACGGCACGGCGCTGCCGCGCGCCCGCTTGCTCGGCAGCCTGCGCGAGATCGAGGCCGGATTGCCGCCGGCGGAGTCGGTGAGCGTCCCAAGCCGCACTGTGCACCTGCCGCTCTCGTGGAACGATCCGCAAGCGGAACTCGCCATGCGCAAGTATCAGGAGCTGGTGCGACCCAACGCGCCCTGGTGCCCCTCGAACATCGAGTTCATCCGCCGCATCAACGGCCTGCCCGACGAGGCGGCGGTGCGCAGCATCATCTTCGATGCGAGCTACCTCGTGATGGGGCTCGGCGACGTCTATCTCGGCGCGCCGGTCGCCACCCCGGTCGATCCGCGCCACCGCCTCGTGACCACCAAGTACAACCCGGCCCGCACCTGGACGCCGGAGAACGCGGTTGGGATCGGCGGCGCCTATATGTGCATCTACGGTATGGAGGGGCCGGGCGGGTACCAGCTGTTCGGACGCACGATCCAGGTCTGGAACACGTGGCGGACCACCCGCGAATTCGTGCCTGGCCATCCCTGGCTGTTGCGGCCTTTCGATCGCATCCGATTCTTCCCCGTCAGCCACGCCGAACTCACCGAGGCCCGCGCCGCCTTCCCGCACGGCGCCTATCCGATCCGGATCGAGGACGGCACGTTCTCCTACGCCGAGCACCGAAGGATGCTCGCGGGCAACGCCGCCGAGATCGAGCAGGCGGGGGCGCGCCAGAGGGCGGCCTTCGCCGCCGAGCGCGAGCGCTGGAAGGCGGAAGGCCTCGACAGCTTCGTCGCCGACGAGGCGGTGGCGGCGGAGGCCGCCGAGATCCCGCCGGGCTGCGAGGGCGTGCCGACCACCGTGCCCGGCAATGTCTGGAAGGTTCTCGTCGGCGCCGGCGAGACCGTGGCCGCCGGCCAGACGGTGGCGATCCTCGAATCGATGAAGATGGAGGTGGCGGTCACCGCCCCCGTCGGCGGCCGGGTCCGCGAGATCCGGGCCCAGCCCGGCCGCACCCTGCGCGGCGGCGACCTCGTCGCCATCCTCGAGACCTGAGGGCGGGACGGATCTTGCAAGGCTCGAGCGGCCGGACGGCGGAGTCCGCCCGGCGCGCTCCTCGCACAGGCACGGAGACGGCCGATGATGCAGCAGATCCACCGCGCCCTCACCGCGATCCTCGGTCTGGTCGTGCTCGGCCTCCAGGCCAGGGCCGCCGGACGGCTGCCGCAGGGCGACCGGGGCCGGGAGACGCCGCGATAGGCCTTCCGGCCGCTGGGCCATCAGGCTCGGGCCGCCGGAGCCATCCCCCTTCGAATTTCGGGCCGCGTGCCGCCGGCACGCCGCCCTTCCACGGACGTGAGAGATCGATGCCGGTTCCCGCCTTCCCGAGCCTCAGCGCGCTCCACGCCGCCTATGCCGACGGGCTCTCGCCCGAGGCGGTTCTGGCCGAGATCGACCGCCGCATCGCAGCCGCCGACGATCCCGGTATCTTCCTCGCGCGGGTGCCGGAGGCGGAGATGCAGGCCGCCGCCCGCGCGCTGGGTCCCTTCGACCCCGCGAACAAGCCGCTCTGGGGCGTGCCCTTCGCGGTGAAGGACAATGTCGATGTCGCAGGCTTACCCACCACCGCCGCCTGCCCCGACTTCGCCTATACGCCGCAGGCGACCGCCCCGGCCGTCGAGCGCCTGCTCGCGGCCGGCGCGATCCTCGTCGGCAAGACCAATCTCGATCAGTTCGCCACGGGGCTCGTCGGCGTGCGCACGCCCTATCCGGTGCCGAAGAACGCCATCGATCCGGCGATCGTGCCGGGCGGCTCCTCGTCCGGCTCGGCGGTGGCGGTGGCGCGCGGCCTCGTCACCTTCGCGCTCGGCACCGACACGGCGGGTTCGGGCCGGGTGCCGGCCGGCCTCAACAACATCGTCGGGCTCAAGCCCTCCCTCGGCAGCGTCTCGGGCCGCGGCGTGGTCCCGGCCTGCCGCACGCTGGACACCCTCTCCGTCTTCGCCGGCACCGTGACGGAGGCCGATGTGGTCTTTCGGATCATGGCCGGATACGATCCGCAGGATCCGTATTCGCGCGCCCTGCCCGTTCCACCCCGCCCCGGTGCCCTGCCCCCCGGCCTGAGGGTCGGCGTGCCGGATGCGGCGAGCCTGATCTTTGCCGGCGACGCGCTCTCGGCGAATGCCTTCGACGGGGCACTCGCCGACCTGGACACGGTGATCGGCGGCGCGGCGGTGACGGTCGATCTCGCGCCCTTCTTCGCGGTGGCGGGGCTTCTCTATGCCGGCCCCTGGGTGGCCGAGCGCTATCAGGCGATCCGCGGTTTCATCGAGGAGCGCCCGGAGGCCCTGCACCCGACCACGCGGGCGATCATCGGCGCGGCCACCGGTCACTCGGCGGCGGATGCCTTCGCCGGCCTCTACCGCCTCGCCGAACTGCGCCGGGCGACGGAAGCCGTCTGGCGCGGAATCGACGTGCTCGTGGTGCCGACCTATCCGCGTCCGCGCCGGGTCGCCGACCTCGCTGCCGACCCGGTCGGTCCCAACAGCGAGCTCGGCACCTACACCAACTTCGTCAACCTGCTCGATCTCTGCGCCCTCGCGGTGCCGGGGCGCTTCCGGGCCGACGGCCTCCCGTCCGGCGTCACGCTGATCGCGCCGCGCGGGGCCGACGGTCTCATCGCCGAACTCGGCGCCCGCCTCCACGCGGCGGCCGGCGGCAGCCTCGGGGCGAGCGGCGTGCCGATTCCGGCGGAGGCCGCATCGCCCGGGGATCGCGCGCAAGGGGGAGATCGCGCGCAAGGGGACGAGATCGAGATCGCGGTGGTCGGCGCGCACCTGTCCGGCCTGCCGCTCAACGGCGAGCTGACCGCCCGTGGCGCCCGCTTCCTGCGCGCCGTCCCCACGACGCCGGATTACCGCCTGCACGCGCTGCCCGGCGGGCCGCCGGCCCGGCCCGGCCTGATCCGCGTCGTGCCCGGTTCGGGCCATGCGATCGAGACCGAGGTGTGGGCGCTGGCGCCGGACGCCTTCGGCTCCTTCGTGGCGGGGATTCCCGCGCCGCTCGGGATCGGCTCGCTGTCGCTGGCCGACGGCACGGCGCCGAAGGGATTTTTGGCGGAAGCGGCCGGGCTCGCGGGCGCGCGCGACATCAGCGATCACGGCGGCTGGCGTGCCTATCTCGCCTCCGGGACCGCGACGTAGAGCCGTGCCCGGCCCGATCGCATCGGACCAGAGTCCCTTTGGAGAAACCTCTCGGGGGATGAACCCTTTCCTTGTCGGAAGCCAAGGAGGTTCACGATGGCAGACGCGAAGACGGAGCGGGAGGCGGTCGGGACACAGCCGCCCGGTCGCCCGCTCGGTGAGCGCAGCAAGCCCGAAGCGGAGCCGGATCTCGGACCGACGGGCCCGGCCTCGGCCGAGGGCGAAAAACCCGGCCCTCAATCCGGCGGCTACGATCGGCAATCGCCGGATCGTTCGACGGACAATGCGAAGGGCGGCTACGGCGCCGGCTGAGCCGGCCCGCGGGGCAGGCGGAGCGTGCCGCCTGTCCCGCAAAGCCGGTGTCCGAGGGCCACCGAGGCGATCTCATCCCCAGGGCGCGGCCTGTTCAAAATTGGGGTGTAAGTCTCTGCGAGGCCGTGGGTCGCATTGCCCTTTTCCACCGTCTGTCCCCATATGGGAACGAAAGGCGAACAACCGTCTTATCGGAGTTGGAACGAGGGGCTTGGCGCAGATGGCACGCTACCGCTTTCACGCGACGAACGGCTACGCATGCGTGTTCGACGCGCAGGGCAAGGACATCCGGGTCCCCGCGCGCCTCGTCCGGCGTGCCGACGAGGTGGCCCAGGCGGTGATGAGCAGCCTCGATGACCAAGAGGATTGGTCGCAGTGGCATGTCAGCGTGCATGACCTCAGCGGTCGACGCGTGCTGGTGAAGCCGTTCGTGTCGGGCTGATCGATCGTCCGGCGGAATGCGGTCACGGCGTTGGCCGCGGCTGCTCTACCAGCACACCCGCGGCAAGCGCCGCTTCCACCGCTCACCCAGGCGCAGCGTCTCGCTGCCTGCCCTGTCCGGGCGGCGGCTGACGATGGGGGTTGCCTCCGTCACGGGCTGAGGCGGCTCCGGGACCGCCTGTTCGACGACCTCCTCGACGGCATTCGGGATCGGCACCTTCCGCGGCCGGCCCCGGCGACGCGGGGCGTCCTCTGGCGCGGTGCTGGGCGGCGCAACCCGGCGAACGCGGGGAAGCACCTCGGGCTCGATCGCCGGTTCCACTTCGGGCTCCTGAACCTCCGCGACGAGGAGGCTCGGCAGGATGCGGCGATGCTCGGACGGCGCCTCGTCAGCCGACGTCGGAACGCTGGGCGTGGCGGCCTCGAGCGAGGGCCACAGGGCCGCGGCTTTGGCGTGTCCCGCCTGCTTTTGCGTCTCCCGCGGCAGCTTCGAGGGGATGGAGACGAAGCGAGCTTGGCCGTTCGACTTGGCTTCGACGGTGAACGGTCGCCGAACGCGGTTGCGCAACATACCGATCCTGATGCTGGGAGCTTGGGTCTCTGTTCGAAACACCTTGCTCCCGCACATGCCGTGCCACGAAGTGTTTGTCGAGGCCGGGGAACATCAAGCCTTCATGAGGAGGTGCCTCGGCGAGGGACCGGATGGTCTCAACGTTCCGATCGGGCAGGCTTCGATCTGGCGGACGGGGCGAGACAGTCCGAGCCGCTCATCAAAATCATATCCATCGATGATTTGATCTGGCCTGATGGCTCAAACTGAAGCGCTTGACTGTCGCGTGCGGCTTGCTGAGCGGGAGGGCCTATTGAGCGCCCTCCCCTTTATCACATGCGCCGGTTACATCCGGTGACGCATCGACCGGTGATGGTGCCGATGCATCATCCGCTTGCGCATCATGTGCCGGTGCATCATCCGCCGCTCGTGGTGGGACATGCGAGCCTGCGTGACGCTGCTGTCGGCTTGGATGCCAGCGGGTGCAATCGGCGCTGCCGATGCGGTGCCGGCCGTAAAGCCTCCGAGCAGGATTGCCAGCGCGAGCGTGGTCTTCTTCATCACCATCTCCTTGGGAGCTTAGGGCCGTCCCAGGCAGGGTGGATAGGTGATTATCCTAGGCCAGGGTTCCCACCCGAGAGCATTTTCCTCCAACGACAGGGGCCATGGAGCGCCCCCGCCGGGATCACGCTCGCTGGCCCCTAAAGCCGTCTCCGACCCCATTGCATCAGGCCGGCGTCTCTCGGTCTGTGTTTTGACCCGCCTTCTTTCGCCGAACCGGCGTCCGCTTCGTCGAAAAGCGCTTTAACGCTTCTTGCCCAGCTCCGCCGCGATGTCCTTGGTCATGCGGCCGACCTTTCGGTGCGCGGCGGTGAGCTGGTCCTGCGTGACGCCCCAGCGCTTCATCCAGAACTCGACCGCTTTACGCTCGCTGAGGTCGAGACGGTCCTTGTCGATGAAGCCGCGCTTGTCCTTGAGGCCAGCCATGAATGATCCCGTGAGGTCGTCGGAGGGCGTCGGGTTGGATGAGAGGTGGGCGAGGCCGCCCGTATCTCAAGGCGCGTGCGGAGTTATACCCGAGGGCAATCGACTTCTGCCTGCTGCGCCCGCCAGGGATTGCCTCACGCAGCTCGGGAAGCACCCAAGCCTGGAACGAGCGGGTCGTTGGGTGGCGAACGCGGCGGGTTTCGAGGCCTATTGGGGAGGGCCCCTTTCGCACCGGTGCCTCCCAACCCTCTGACAGTCAACGCGTCTTGCCGGATCAGGCAATTAAACGCGGTCTGGCGGAAGGGGTGCCCGACGCAAGATCCTGACCTTGCTGGTGTTTTTTCGGTCTCTGGGGCTGTGCCCAAGCATTTGCCCAAGCGGGCTGCTCACGCTTTTTCTCGTGCAGTTGGATAATTTGGTGGACAGGAAAATGCCGGCTATGGCTGGGGTGCCAAAATTCTCAGCCAAAACCGAAGGGGTAAGACATCAAGGGGTAATGCCAACGCCCTACGTCGGACACCCTTCCGCCAGTCCGCTTCTAAGCCCTTGGCACCGCGAGAAGCGTTGACTTTCAGAGGGTTGGAAGGCGCCGGTGCTACAGGTCCTTGCCACAGGTGACCCTCTCAGATCGGCCTTGAAACCCGCCTCGTTCGCCGCCCTAAGGCACCTACTCGTTTCGCGCTTGGGTGCCTCCCGAGCTGCGTGAGCTAATCCCTGGCGGGCGCAGTGGGCAGAAGTGGATTGCCCTCGGTGTTGATCCGCTAAGGAATCTTCAGCGTTAGGCAGGCCCGGCTGTGCTCATCGATCAGCGTCAGGATGCGCGGGCTTCGGCCGTCATGGGTCTGTGCCTGGACGAAGTCGAAGCTCCAGACGTGATTGCGGTGGAGCGGGCGCAGTCGCACGCACGAGCCGTCGTTCAGCCACAGGCGGCTGCGGGGTCTATGTCGGCTGGGGACCTTCAGCCCCTCGCGACGCCAGATGCGTTGAACCCGATTCTTGCCGACCTGCCAGCCGCCTGCCTGCAGCAGCGCGGTGATGCGGTGGTAGCCATAGCGCCCGTACTCGGACGCCAGGGCAATGACGGCGCGGGTCAGCGCATCCTCGTCGGCTGGCACGGTCGGCACGTACTGGCTTGATCGACCTGCAGGCCGCCGTACTCCTTGCGCCAGCGGTAATAGCTCTGCTCGGAGATCTCCGCCTCCTTGCACGCCAACGCCAAGCTCTTGCTCTGGGCGGTCTACACCTCGATCTGGCGTAGCTTGAGCACCACCTGCTCCGCGCTCGTCTTCTGTCCTCGCCGCATGTCCGACTCCTTCAGTCCCGGCTGATCCTCTCAATCAGCCCGGTCCAAAGCCAGCCGGTCAGGTCAATCGTGGGCAATCTTGTTGAGTGTCACCGGGAGTTTCCGCATCGACGCAACAAGCGGGCTTTTGTTGGTCCGACCCCGTTGAGTAAGCTGCTCGTAGAAGGGCCGGAAGGGAAGGCCTCGCCGAAACGCGGTCAAGGCTGCCATGTGCACCTTACGCCATATCGCAAGATGATTCACGCCGGCGGAATAGTAGGATGAGATTCAGCTGATAATAATTTTGTGTTTTTCCACTAAAGCACGCCCAGATTTATCATACTGCCCAAAATTGATGGCTGCATCTAACTCCATGCCAGTGGATACATGGCCTTTGATGCAAATGAGAGAGGAATGGCCGAGAATGGCTGAAAGGTATCCAAAAGTGCTGCCATACAGGCTTACAATGTACTTGCATCTTGACATTGCTAGCATGTCTCTCAAGGCGTCTTGTACCGCTCTTACATCGGTGCCTTTCTCCCGACTTTCAACAGGGAAGGAGGAGGCCCCAAACTCTTCCTTGAATAAGCTGACGACTTTCTCGTCGTCAGAGCACACATGAATAGCATGCCCGGCGTTTGCTGAGGCTGTCGCAATCTTTCTATAAAATTCAAGGCTGATCGTGTCGAGCCAGCTTGTGTTAAACTTGTCGTCTCGGTAGCCTCGCCTGATATGGATGCCGACACTGTTCTTCAGGGACGGTACCGTATGTGCATATTGATCAACACTAAATTTAATATTTGATAGTACCCCAAGGGCATCAAGATCGCTGGCAAAAGTGGCGAGTTGGTGACCTTCGTGTCTAAATCTGTGGCGAATCTGATCATCATCCAAAAAGACAGTATTAGAAAATACTACAACATCGCCACGCTTAGGCATCTCGACGAGCGCACTTCCGCTCTGGCGACCTTCATAAGCGGAAAAGCTGCGATCTATAGAGGGGATGTTATCAAGCTGACTCCGCTCGATCGTCAAGTTTTTTTCAAACAGATCGCCGAATTGGCAATAGCATTCATCATCAGCTATCCAAGATACGTAACATTCGCCGCCGCGTCTGCGTGCCAACTGGATTCCAGACAGCACAGCTAGCAATCTGTTCCCTAGCCCGCCCAGCGGAATCACAAAAACATCGTTAGACAAGCTTTCCTCCTTCGCAAATCAAATATCGCGCTTGATAAACAGCGCATCTCCATACTTCTTACTATTCATCTCCAAATCGTATAAATCGAAACCCCATACTCGCATGAAACTCAGCATGTCGAAAAAGCTGACGTCTCCTTCGTATAGGCCGCCATGAGAAACTTCTGTATATACATATTTTGCCTCAGTTAGAGCTGACTGTGCACCTTGAAGTACCATAAGTTCTGCCCCCTGACAGTCTAAAAATATGAATTCAAAGGGCCTGTTCAGTCCATACTCCAAACGTACATCTGCAACAATCTTGTCAACGGTTGTTGTAGTTAGCGCAATAGATTGATCAAAACTAACCTCCGGATGAGCATTGATGTGGTTGGCAGGGGGTAAAATGCTTGACGACGCGCCCCAATTCGAGGCTACGTGGAATTTTATCTCTTTTCCGCAAGTATTAGAGCAAACAGCTTGAACTGGAATGTATGATGGACTATCGGCGACGGCTGCTTTAATGCTAGCTATGCAGTTGTCGAGTGGGTCGATAAGAATCGCTGATTCTACCCCATACGCTCTATACGCGCTTACCTCTTCAGCATTGTGGGCTCCGACTTGTATCAAGCTCCCCGGAATCGGCCTGCTAAGCTTTTTGAGTATTTCGAAACCTGTGAATTGCATCGCGGTACCCACTTTGCGCCAGCACAATCTGGCAACGCATGATCGGTGTTTTCGGACGAGGAGCCTTCTGGCAAGGAGTGTTGATAGTGCCTGTTGCCTGATAGGGCTAGCCCCGTATGGCCAGCTCGATGCTAGACTGCGCGGCCTTAAAAATTTGGGTCTTCGACGGGCAAGAGCTGTTGCCGATCGCGAGGAGTCGTCATGGGTTCGGTCCTGCGGCGCGACCTGATTCCCTGCTGATCTTCGGCAGGAGGGGGGATGGCGGCACGGTTATCGTCGGATCTGCGGAGGCGCGTTGTGTAGGCGGTGGCCGAGGGCGCCTCGCGCCGTCAAGCTGCCGAGCGTTTCGGGGACAGCTCCGCCAGCGCCATTCGCTGGCAGGAGAGCTTCGAGCGCGATGGCCGGGTCGCGGACAAGCCGCAGGGCGGCGAATGGCGCTCGCAGCACCTCGAGGCGCAGGCCGACCTGATCCTGAGCCTGCGGGCAGAGCAGCCGACGCTCACCCTGGCGGGAAGTGCGTGCTCTGCTGGCCGAGCGCGGCATTACCACCAGCAAAAGTGGCCTGTTGCGCTTCTTCCGGTGCCACGGCATTGCGCAAAAAAAACACGATTTACACCGCCGAGCAGCAGCAGCGGTCGGACGTGAGGGCCGAGAGCGAGGATTGGTTCGAAGCTCAAGACGAATTCGACCCGGACACTCTCATCTTCCTCGACAGTCGTGTGCGCTTGTGGCGGATGTCGAGGCGTCGCAGGGCCTTGGCGTAGCGCCTGACTTTGAAGGCCGGCCCGTAGCACATCAGGAAGATGGCTCGACGGTTCGGGGGCGGCGCACTAAGCCATGCTGTGCGCAGCGCGCCGCCCTGGGTGGTCATGGCCGATCAGCAGGTCCCTATCACTACCTGGGCACTTTGAGGTCAGACAGCAGCCGGAAGCGATACCGACAGTGCGGACATTGCACGGGCGGGATAAGCGCCACGAACAACCGCCCGATGATGGCCTGACGCACGGCTGGCAGGCTCGGAGACGGCGGCGGCCCCGGTAGGCCGGCCACCTTTTTCCCCGATCCGTCCGGTCGGGCGCGACCAAACGCAGATGCTGCTGGTAGGCACAGGCGTTGCACCTCATCAGCGCGTGCCGGTGCAGCCCGGTCCAGGAGCGCCCCTCGAAGTGGTCGAGCCCGAGCTCCTCCTTCATCTGCTGGTGGGCCTGCTCGCAGATCCAGCGGGCCTTGATTGTGCCGGCTGGGACGCGCCGGGTCGTGCGGAGCGGCAGGTTGGACAGGTAGTACTTGCGCTCGCCCGAGGCGCGCCACTCGCCCACCAGCCAGACCTCGCCGCCCGGCAGATGGCGGTTGTTGGCCCAGACCGGGCCGTCGCCCACCCGCATGCGGGTCATGGCGAAGCGGGCCGAGAGCGCACTCTTCGTGCCCTGCCGCCACGTCACACGCCGCCAAGGCAGCTTAGCCAGAACCGCCTCGGCCTCCCGCGGCTCCTGATCCGGCACGGGTTTGCGGGCCCGCACGCCCGGGGGCACGAGCCGCACGTCGGGATCATAGACCTTCTGGTCCTTGGCGATGCCCACTGCCCAGGCCAGCCCGCGCGCGTCGTGGCCATGCCGGAACGCGGCGCTACAGCCGTAGCCGGCGTCGGTCAGCACTATGCCGAAGCGCACGCTCTCGGCTCGCAGGCGGTCGAGTTCGGTGAGCGCGATCTGGCCCTTGCTCTGCGGGGCGGTCGCCGCCTCGGGCACGCCGGCCAGCGCGCACCGCGCTGGGTCAGCAGTCCAGTCCTCCGGCAGGAATAGGCGCAGGCCCACCGGCACGGGCACCTCGTCCCGCGCCAGGGTGAGGGAGACGAGCGACTGGCGGCTGGCTTTAGCAGAACGCCCGACAACCTTTAAAGTGCCCAGTTAGTGCTAGTGGTCTGAGTTGGAAGTTTCCTTGCGGTTTTGTCGCGCGAGCACCATGTGGCGGCCTTCTACGAGGAGGTCGCTACGATGGCCCGTGGTCCCAAGCCAGCGCACCTTGATCTGACCGGGGATGAGCGCACGCGGCTGCAAGGCCTGGTGCGCCGTCGCAATGTCGGCCAGGCTCTCGCCCAGCGTGCGCGCATCGTGCTGGCCTGCGCTGAGCCGGGTTCGACCAACAGCGGCATCGCTCGTGCGCTCGGCGTCAGCCGCATGAGCGTCACGACATGGCGCGCCCGTTTCCTGGCGCACCGCCTCGACGGTCTCGTCGACCTGCCCCGGTCCGGCGCTCCGCGCCAGGTCGCGGATACCGAGATCGAACAGATGATCACGCGCACCCTGGAGAGCCAGCCGGAGAACGCCACCCACTGGTCGACACGCGCCATGGCCCGGCGGGTCGGCATGAGCCAGACCATGGTCTCGCGGATCTGGCGTGCCTTCGGGCTGCAGCCGCACAAGATCGAGGCCTTCAAACTGTCGACCGACCCGGCTTTCGTCGACAAGGTCCGGGATGTCGTCGGCCTCTACATGGCCCCACCGCACCGCGCCGTGGTGCTGTGTGTCGATGAGAAGCCGCAGATCCAGGCGCTGACCGGCACCGCGCCGGTGATGCCGATGCGCCCCGGCCAGCCCGAGCGCCAGACCCACGACTACCGACGGGCTGGTACGACCGACCTGTTCGCGGCGCTCGACGTACAGGCCGGTCGCGTCATCGGCCATTGCGCACGGCGTCATCGCTCCATCGAGTTCCGCGCCTTTCTCGATCAGGTCGAGGCCGATGTGCCGAAGGATCTCGATGTGCACCTGGTTCTCGACAACGCGGCCACACACAAGACCAAGCTCATCCACGACTGGCTGCTGAAGCGTCCGCGCTGGCACCTGCACTTCACGCCGACCTCGGCCTCTTGGCTCAACCTCGTCGAAGGCTGGTTCGCGCTGCTGACGCGGCGCCAGCTTCAACGCGGCGTGTTCGAGACCACGGGCGATCTTGAAGCCGCCATCCACGCCTACATCGACCAGACCAACGCCGAGCCGAAGCCGTTCGTCTGGACCAAGTCAGCCGACGCCATCCTCGCCAGCATCAAACGCTTCTGCCAACGAACTTCCAACTCAGACCACAAGAGGCTGTTACGGACCTTTGAGGTGTGAGGCTCAGATGATGAGTCATGAGCCTGCCGCGGAAAGCCTACCCGTCCGATGTGTCCGACGACGAATGGGCCTTGGCCGCCCCGTATCTGACCCTGGTGCGCGAGGATGCGGGCCAGCGCGCGCACCCGTTGCCGGAGGTGTTCAACGGGTTGCGCTACGTGGTGAAGACAGGCGCCTCGTGGCGCTAGATGCCCCACGACCTGCCGCCGTGGGCGGCGGTCTACCAGCAGGCGCAACGCTGGCTGGCGTCCGGCTGCTTTGAGCAACTGGCCGAAAACCTTGGCGCCGTGCTGCGCCTGGCGGCCGGACGCAAGATCGCGCCCTCAGTGGCCATCCTCGACAGCCGGACGCTGCGGGCGATGCCCGAGAGCGGCGACCGGGCGGGCTATGACGGGGCCAAGCGCAAGCAGGGCTCGAAGCTGCACATGGCGGTCGACACGCTCGGCCATCTCCTGGCCCTGCACGTCACGCCGACCAACGCCGAGGACCGGTTCAGGTCGAGCATCTGGCCAAGGCCGTGCAGGCGACCACTGACGATCACGTCGAAAGTGCCTTAGATCAGGGTTACACAGGCGAGAAGCTCGCTGCGGCCGCACGCAAGCACGGCATCGGACTGGAGGTCGTGAAGCTGCCCGGGGTCAAGCGCGGCTTCGTGCTGCTGCCCCGACGTTAGGTCGTTGTTGTTTGATCGCGTTGCAGGCGTCAAGTCGGACGAGAGCGGTCACCGCCGGATCGTAGTTGTTTCCGCGGTCGGTCCATCCGACCGCCGCACAATGCGTCTCGAAGCGGGGCTCGCCATGTCGAGCGCGCGGTCCGATTCGGCACCGGCCGCAAGACCCAACCGGGCTGACCCTGCTCGCGTCCCGGCGGGGACGCCTCTGCCCGCCTTACACTGGCGGATCTCGATGAATGGCTCGCATGCGCGCTGTCCGCCCGTACCTCATGCGGTGGCTACCGGCCACGGCTGGAACGGCGTCCTCGCCCGCCACATCGCGTGCAGCACCACGGCGAGCTTGCGCGCCAGCGCGACGGCGGCATGCTTGAACCCCAGGCGCTCGACCAGAGCACGCCCCCAGGTCTTGAGGGCCGAGTCCTCTCGTACGCGTACCAGCAGACTGGCTGCAGCCTCGAACAGGTAGGTTCTCATCAGGCGTTCGCCGCGTCGTGAGATCCCACCCGTGCGATCGACTTCACCGGATTGATGGCGTGCTGGCGTCAGCCCGAGATAGGCGCCGACGGACCACGAGTGGCGGAAGTGCTCGGGCGCCTCGATGGCGGCTGCGAAGCTCGTGGCGACGATGACCCCGACGCCCGGACAGGTCATCAGCAGACGACAAGTGGCATCCCCTTTGGCCAGAGCGATGAGCCGTCGATCCAGGACACCGATCTGGTCACGCACAGCCCGCCACGCTGCCAGAAGCGGCTCGACAATGGCGGCGACGGTCGGACGAGCCTCGATGAGTTCGGTCACTCGGTTCTCGAAGGCGCGCCCCGCTCCCTTGCCGGTCATCAAGCCGAACGTATTGAGCGTTTGGCAGCCTTCCGACTCAGTCCCGGTCCGGGTCGGGATCGGCGCATGTCGAGCGCACCTTCGGCTGGGCTACCCGCCTCCGCCGGCTCGTCAAAGACTACGAGCGATATGCCAACATGCTGGCCGACCTGCACCTCGTCGCTTTCGTCTGCCTCATGCTCAAAAATGGCCGCTCTACTCGCGGCCGGTTCATAACAGCCTTAGAGCCGTGCCCGGCGGTGTTGCGACAGGACGGTGGCTCGAGCGTTGGCCGGTGAAGGAGCCAGCGATGCCTTCACCGTTGTCTGTCGATCTGCGCGAGCGCGTCGTGGCGGCCGTGACAGAGGGCGCTTCCTTCCATTGGGCGGCGGCGCGGTTCGGGGTGAGCGTGTCGAGCGCCAGCCGCTGGTCGCAGCTGTTTGCGCAGCAGGGTCACGTCGCCCCCAAACCGACACACGGCGACGATCGCCTGCCGGCGATCGAGGCGCATGCGGATCTGATCCTCTCCCTCGACGAAGCCCGGCCCGAACGCTTGCCTCGGCGAGTTGCGCGACGCCCTGGCCGAGCAGGGCGTTCAGACCAGCACGAGCGGGCTGTCACGCTTCTTCGCTCGCCATGCGATCACCCGTAAAACGTATGGCCCGCCCCGTCCGCAAGTGGCTCGGATCCGCTGGTCTGTGCAGTCTGCATAAACGTATCCGGCCTTCCGGCAGCGCCGTTGGCCAAGATGGAGATCCGCGCGTCCTGGGCCTCATAAAGGGGTCGGCGTCGAGTGCCATTTTTGCGGAGAGGCTTCCAGAACACCGGTCGACTGTCAGGCCATCTTCCTCTCACCGCCCGCAGACATCGAAAGGCCGGCGCGTCCGCGCCGGCCGAACTCGGATCAGGCGGCCACGGCCGCCGGCTCGTAGACCCACCCGTGGCGCAGCAGCGCCCAGACGATGCGCGCCATCTTGGCCGCCAGGGCGACCACCGCCGTGTTGACGTGCGACCGCGCCAGCAGCCCGCGCAGCCACTGCCCGAGATGGGTGTCGCTCTGGCGCAGCGAGGGCAGCGCGGCGCGGGCACCCTGGACCAGCGTCTTGCGCAGGTACTTGCTGCCGCGCTTGGTGATGCCGACGAGCCGAGGCTTCCCGCCGGTCGTCACCTGCCGCGGTACGAGACCAAGCCAAGCCGCTAGATCGCGCCCGCGGGCGAAGCTGGCCACGTCGCCGATGGCCGCCACCAGCGCGGTCGCGTTGAGTGCGCCGATGCCCGGGATCGTGGTCAGCCGACGAGCGTCCTCGTTGATGCGGGCCTGCTCAGCGAACTCGGCGTCGAGCGCGGCGATGCGCTGGTCGAGATCCTGCCAGCGTTCGCGCACCTCGGCCATGAGGGTGCGCATGCGCGGTGTGAGCGACGCGCCCGCGTCTGTGTCCAGCAACGCGGCCAGGCAAGCGGTGAGCTTGGCGCGCCCCTGCGCCACGACGTGGCCACGCTCCAGCAGGACGGAACGGATCTGGTTGGTCAGCGCCGTGCGCTCGCCCACGAGTTGGTCGCGGACCCGGTGCAGGGTCTGCACGTCGAGCTGCGCCTCGGACTTGAGTGCCACGAAGCGCATCGTCGGGCGTGTGGCCGCCTCGGCGATGGCCTCGGCGTCGCGGTCGTCGTTCTTCTGCGCCTTGACGTAGGGGCGCACGTACTCCGGCGACATCAGCCGGACGGTGTGGCCTTGCTCTGCCAGGGCGCGGCCCATGTGATGGGCGCCGCAGCGTCACCGCCGCTCTGCGCACCACCGGCCTGTGCGCCTTCGACCTCGCGGATGGCGCCACCAATGGCCAGCGCTTTCGCGACTACGTCGCCAACCGCCTCGTCCCGGTGCTGCGGCCCGGCGACATCGTGATCCTCGACAACCTGCAAGCTCACAAGGTCAGCGGCATCCGCGAGCGGGTCGAGGCGGCCGGCGCGCGGCTGCTCTACCTTCCGCCCTACAGCCCCGAGTTCAACCCGATCGAACAGATCTTCGCAAAGCTGAAAGCTCTGCTGCGGAGCGCAGCCGCCCGCACCGTGGCTGACCTCTGGGACGCCATCCGGCACGCCTTCACCCGCTTCACCCCAGACGAGTGCCGCAACAGCCTCGCCGCCGCCGGCTACGACAACGACTTGGCCGTCGCTACGTAAGCGGGAACGGCTCTAAGTGTTCGGTCCCGCTGTGTGGTGATACAACTGATGCCGCATGGAGGGACGCGCTATGGGACAAGTTCTCCACGGCAGCGCCACGACGACTGAGACGGTCCGTCGGGCAATCCAAGCTCGTCAAGAGAGCGTGAGGGCCGCTGCCAAGCGCTACGGCATCAGCCCCACGACGGTGCAGAAGTGGCGCTCACGCCAGACCAGCACGGATGCACGGATGGGGCCGAAGGAGCCCCGCTCCAGCGTGCTCAGCCTGGAGGACGAGGCGGTCATCGTCGCCTTCCGGCGGCACACCCTGCTGCCGCTCGACGACTGCCTCTACGCGCTGCAGCCGAGCCTGCCGCATCTGACCCGCTCGTCACTCCACCGCTGCCTGCAGCGTCACGGCATCAGCCGCCTGCCGGATGTGGACGGCGACAAGCCTAAGCGGTCGCGCTTCAAGGCCTACCCGATCGGCTACTTTCACATCGACATCGCACAGGTCAGCACCGAACAGGGCAAGCTGCACCTGTTCGTGGCCATCGATCGCACGAGCAAGTTCGCATTCGTTCAACTGCACGGACGAGCAACTCAACGGATCGCGGCAGCCTTTCTACACGATCTGGTCGCCGCCGTGCCGTACACGATCCACACGGTGCTGACGGATAATGGCATCCAGTTCACCGACATCCATCCGGTGGACGAGGAGGCCGAGGCTAAGGCGGCAGCTTATTGGGCCGAACGCGACGAGCCACGCATCTACCGCTGGCACTCGTTCGAGTGGGCCTGCGAGCAGACCAAGATCGAGCATCGCCTGACCAAGCCGCGCTGCCCGTGGACGAATGGCCAAGTCGAGCGGATGAACCGCACCATCAAGGACGCCACGGTCAAGCGCTACCATTACACCAGCCATGACGAGTTGCGGCAGCACCTGCAGCTGTTCGTGGATGCCTACAACTACGGCCGCCGGCTCAAGACCCTGCGCGGCCTCACACCTTATGAGTTCATCTGCCAGACCTGGACGAAAGAGCCCGAACGCTTCAGGCTCGATCCGTCACACCACATGCCGGGACCGAACATCTAAGTCAGTTGCGTGCCTCAGGGGACAGGTTCGGTCTTGACCCAAACATGCTCGTGTACCTAGACGATGCCACTACCGCACCGTCCGCTTGTAATGGTTAGTGAAGCGCATGTCCGAGCCGAGCGAAAGCGTTTTACCCGTGATCCTGTGCGGTGGCTCGGGCACGCGGCTGTGGCCGGCCTCGCGCGAGAGCATGCCGAAGCAGTTCACGCCGCTGATCGATCCCGCGACCTCGACCTTCCAGGCCACCGTCCGCCGCGTCGCCGACGAGACCGTGTTCGCGAGGCCGACGGTCATCGCCTCGGCCGAGTCGCGCTTCATCGTCGCCGAGCAGCTCGCCCAGGCGGGCATCAGTGCCGACATCCTACTCGAACCCGAGCGGCGCGACTCCGCGGCGGCCGTCGCGGTGGCCGCGCTCCACGGCGCGCGGCGCGGGCCGGAGACGGTGGTGCTGGTGATGGCCGCCGACCATGTGATCGAGGACGCCGCCGCCTTCGCACGCGCCGCGCAAGAGGCGGCCTTGGGCGCCCGGCTCGGCCAGATCATGACGCTGGGCATCACCCCGACCCGGCCGGCGACAGAGTACGGCTACATCCGCACCGGCGGCGCGCTTCCCGACGCGCCGGGCCTGCACCGGGTCGAGCGCTTCGTCGAGAAGCCGGACGCGGCCGGCGCCGAGCGCCTGATCGGGGAGGGCGCCCTGTGGAACTCGGGCTACTTCCTGTTCCGCGCCGACGTGATGATCGCCGAGCTGGAAGCGCACGCACCGGAGGTGCTGGAAGCCGCCCGCGGCGCGCTCGGGAACGCTGCCACCGATCTCGACTTCGTTCGGCTCCAGGCCGAGTCCTTCGCGCGGGCGCCGAAGACCTCGATCGATTACGCGGTGATGGAGCGTACGACGCGGGCCGGTGTGCTCGCCGTCTCCTTCGCGTGGTCGGATGTCGGCACCTGGGACGCGGTGTGGCAGGTGCTGGAGCGCGACGCCCAGGGCAACGCCGTGCGCGGCCGCGTCGAACTGGTGGAGACCACGGGCAGCCTCGTCCACAGCGAGGGCGACGGGCTGACCACGGTGGTCGGGCTCGACGACGTCGTGGTGGTCGCGACCCCCGACGCGGTGCTTGTCGCGTCCAAGGCGAAATCGGGCAAGGTCAAGGATCTCGTGACCGTACTGCGCGAGAAGGCGCATCCGGAGGCGGATGCTCATCGCCGGATGTACCGCCCCTGGGGCTGGTATCAGCGCATCGATATCGGCGAGCGCTTCCAGGTAAAGCGGATCATGGTGACGCCGGGCGGGCGGCTCTCGCTGCAGAAGCATTTCCACCGGGCCGAACACTGGGTGGTGGTGAAGGGCACGGCCGAGGTGACGCTGAACGATTCGATCGTGCTCGTGCACGAGAACGAGGCGGTCTACCTGCCGATCGGCTCGATGCACCGGCTGACCAATCCCGGGAAGATCCCGCTCGAACTGATCGAGGTGCAGGTCGGCTCCTATACGGGCGAGGACGACATCATTCGCATAAATGATATCTACGGACGCTAAATACACGGCAACAAACTAAACTCTGTAAGGATGCGCTTTTCTATGAGAGAATTCACCCGCAATGCAATTCATGCCGTTCAATCTACTAGCTCGGCTGCAGTTGACAGCGTGAGGGATTTTTTGGCCGCCGTAGTCGATGCCGATATTGCGATCAGTGAAATTCTTTATCGTGAGGCAAAAAGGGAAATAATTGATAACAAGTCGATTAGTCTAGATCCCAGTGTCTTCTTGTTCGATGAGCAGTACTATCTTTCAAGTCGAGGCATTCCGGCTACGGATATGTCGCCGATAAGAGACTACTTCGAATATGGAGTGCAACTCGGATATGCGCCGCACCCGCTCGTAAATCCGTCGCACATCGTAGAACAGGTCTCGCTTGTTCGCGACAGTCAGGCAGACCTCTCCAGCCTGAATCCTCTCACCGCATTGTTTGCAGCACCTTTCGGCTCACTGTCTCCAAATACATTATTCGACAACGAAATATACCGAGCATATCTGGCCAATGTAGCGGCATCTGATCGCACTGTGAGCGCAGTATGCACCTCGCCACCAGTTGCGCACTATCTAAAAAACTGGCGAACTTTAAGAAGGATCGTCCCATTAGCATTCTCAGGATACTTTGATCCCGAATTCTATAACATGCAATCAAATCGAAGTGGAGATGAACTCATCGATCCGTTGTCTAGTTATTATAGTAAGCCTGTACGAGATAGAGAGGATTGCAATTCTCGGTTCCACGGAAGGTTTTATGCGGGAAAGTACTCGGTTCACAATGTTGACCCGCTCGAGCATTTCATAAAGATCGGTGCCGGAAGAGGTAATCTTCCAAATCCTTTTGCACTAACTGAAATCGGACTGGAGCATCTCTCGGCACCACCGGCGCTGATAGAAAAGATACTGCTGGAATATACTCGGATTAAAGGGGGGACTAACTAAAGTCATGCAATATGAAGTCTTAAGCCTTGATGCCCCTCGTGAGACAACTAATGCTCATGTCGACATGCGCTTCCGGCATGTCGCGCATTTGTTTCATTTAGAGTGGCATGGTATTAGAAGCGCTACTTCGTGTCTTCCGGGACACAAGATCGGTATCACCGCCGATCGAAACCTTGATGGAGATACCCTCCGAAGGCTAATAGGATTTATTTATGAAAATAATATCAAGCATGTCATTTGTCAGGGCTACAGCCTGAATGCGGATCTTGCTATTCGAGCAATGAATGCTAATTTTAAAAGTAATATAAATCTACATGTCATAAGCCATCTAACAAGCACTCAATTTGAAAACTACTTTGAAGTTGAAATGCAGAAATATATCCTAAAAGCTTTGCAAGACAAAATAGTGAGGAAAATCGCAAGCGTAAAACCAAATTTCAACTCAGTGATTAGTCAGTACTGGCCTAAGCTCATCATTAATTGTACTCCAGCCTTGCGCGGTATGTATCGACATTCGTCGGCCGATCCAGGTTATGCTTTTGTGCCATTGGAAAATACTATCCGAAAAAATCTTTATACCAATATTCTGGCAGCGCTAGACACAGATATGATTTCGGAAGTTCTTACAGTAAATGACCCATCGGGGCTAGGCAATATACGTGACTTACAGAAATGCCGCACTATTGGATTTCAACGGGGACGTCAATTGTTAGAGCGCATGGCAGACGCCTCTGTTGTAATGAATTGCACGTTAGCGGAATGTCAGCCTATGACCCAATTGGAGGCTCTGGCTGTCGGAACACCATGTATGACTGGCCGACTTGGTATTGAGGAACTTAATGATCATCCTTTGACAAAGATGACAGAAGTAGAAATTGTTGACAATCCAGCCCATATTACTAAGCAAGTAGAAGCACTTATCACGACTCGTAGAGGCGACCCGGAAAATTTCGATGCCCTTCTGAAAGGGTATGTAGAATTCCGGAATGGATTAGCGATCGATAGGTTGGCTGATTTCGTAGGCATATAGGAGTTTGAAGTGACCACCGATCGAAGCGCTTATCAATGCACGCCGAACAATAATGGGAAAAAAAAGTCGGTTTGCTTAGTAACGAATGAACTGTATCCTTTCGCGCCCGGTGGCATCGGGCGCCTTATGTATAATTGGATCAAACAAAATTCAGAATTGGAAGTACCTGTCGCATTGCACCTGCTTATATCTGAGGAGTTAAACGATAAAAGCGTTGAGATTCAGGAGTTCTGTGCTCAGTACGAAGTGGAATGCCATTTTTGCAATGAAGACGATCTTGAGTTGACACGACTAGGCCGTGCAATCGCCCCAAGCATTAAGCAAAGTTGGGATTACTTGCATCCGTACCGGGTGTCCTATCAGTACTTCGTTTCACTGCTTCGACTTGAGCGCTCAGGAGTCGTTTTTGATCTGATCGAGTTCCCCGATTATGGAGGGTGGGGAGCCATTTCGATAGAAGCAAAGCGAGCAGGGCTTGCATTTGTCAACACGGAAATTTGCGTCCGACTGCACTCGAGTTATGGCGTAATTGTATCTACCGAACGATTTTATCATCATCCCTCCGGCTATGGAGGTGCAATGGTTGATTTGGAGCGGTTTGCACTGGCCTATGCGGATAGGATAATTGCACATCAGAAGTCGATACTTGAATTTAATCTCAATTTTTACAAATTTACCGAGGATTGGCGAAACAAAGCAATCATCGAGACGCCTCCTATTCTACTCGATGAGTTCGAGCTTAACGATGACGAGGAGCCTATAAAGCGATTTGTTTTCTCATCGCGGTTACAGCCTTTCAAACGTCCGGATATGTTCCTCAGAGCAGCTTGTCTATACTACGACCAGTACCCAGACGATGACAGCGAGGCACTAATCGTTTCATATGGGTGGGACGATAACTATATTGCATCGTTAATTGCAATCATTCCCGAGCGACATAGAGAGAGAATTAAGTTTTGCTTTGGTCTGCAAGGCGCGTCTAGGCAAGCTCTACTCGCTGGCGCAATCATTGTTATTCCGTCGGACTATGAAAGCTATTGTTTATTTGCTTACGAAACAGCTTTAATGAAACGTAGATTGCTGCTTAGGCGGGATTGTCTCGCGTTTTCAGAAGAGGAGGGCTGGGTTGACGAGGTGAACTGCCTTCATTTCGACTCTGATCCTGCCAGTCTAGCTGTTGCTATGAGGCGGGCATTAAAATGGCAACCTTCGTGCCACAGAGTTACGGAGGCTTCTAAGCCGTACTGGACGCAGTTTGGTGGAGTATCTAAAAATGAGTATTTAACTTATCGACGCCTGAGCCATGAGTTTTATTTATTGAACGTCGTATCTTCGGATCAAGTTGTTCGCGCGGTTGATCTCTGTTTGCGGTCTAGCGTCAATAAGATTGTCGTTTTTGTGGGAAGCCACGGGAATGCCCAGGAAATTGAAGTTGCTTTGAGCGGTAGCAATATTTCATATCAGGTCGTTACCTCACCATACGGTGATAACTATTTCGATCCGATTTGGCGGAAGTTATGTGCTGCTGAGTCTGATCTAGTAACGATATCGCATGCATCCGATGTCGTCGACCCTCTGTACCTTGATGTCGCTGCGCGAGCTCTATCTTCAAAGGCCGAACTTACCATCGTAGCGGCCAATGAAGGAATTGCCGATAATCGAAATGGCATTGTGATTTGGCCGCGTGTGGTTGCAGGCGAACACATTGTGAGTGGACTCGCCGGAAAGAGTCCTGTTGGTCGGCTATTTACTATTCGGTCTAACGCAACTGTTAAAGTGCAGTTTTCACCGGAAGAGCGGGAATTTGCAGTAGAGTCGCTTTTTTTTAAGATGGCCCTATCTGGTGCTGCAATTTGTGTCTTGCCCGACATTTATTGTAAGACTGATTTTGATACTGCTATCACAACAAATCCGCAGTGGATTTCCACGAATTTTAGTCTCTTTGCTCGTTCGGAGGTGCCATTCGGAGCGGCAATGGGATTGCCAGTATCGTCGACTGACATGAAGATCCCGGGATCAATCTTTCGTGTCCAAGCGGATATAAAGACTCCCTTTCAGCGCATCCTGCCAATTGCAGAGGAGCCCTGGGGTGATCCAGTCTCATTCAGTCCAGACTATAACGGAGTTCTAGTCCATCCAGTTAAGGAATCACTGACGGTAGCTAGGATTTCCCTTCCTGGACGTGGTATTAGGGCCTCTTTATTGTTTGTTGAGATTGAAAATGCGAATGACCAAAATGAAGGATTCGAGGCGATTCTGTTGCCCGGGGGCTTCAGAGATCGCGATGATTTTGCATCAATGTTAGATAGTAATTTGCCGAACGATTCGTACGCTGTTCTTGATCCTGAAACCAAACGTACGTTGCGGCTAGGAGTCGATCGATTCGCTTTGCAGACCCATTTTTATCTTGTGACAAAATCGCCTCCTGGGAAGAGTCCAAGCAACTGCCATGCCATTGTTCGTTCCTACGGTGCAGTTGTATAGCTAGCGCATTCGTGTCGCCCGAGGATCCTTGGGTAATCAGACGTGTAAGGGTTTTGGTGGGCAACTCATGATGTCTGCGTGCTTGACGATGGGACGGCCGATGATCTGCTGAGTCGATCGGTTGAGGACGCAAGTGCATCAACTGCCGGAAGCGGCCCGATTGCCCGTCAGCCTGCTCTTCGAGCAGTTGGTCGATACCGACGCGCGGATCCAGTGGTTGACGCTCGAGATCGAAGCAACCCCTCTCCCAAATCGAGACGAGCCAGCGTCCGGTGACGATCCCGGGCGTCGGCAACGTTCATCGCAGCAACGACGCAGGACGTCAGCAACTTCGACTGCGCGAGGGACCACGCCGCATGGCTCGGCCTGCCCCCCAAACCGCATTCCACCGGCGGCAAACAGAGGATCAGAAGGATCTCGAAGATGGGCAGCCGGTATATTCGTCGGCTGCTTTATCTGAGAGCCATGTCGCAGATTATGCTGAGACGGAGATGCGGTCTGAGACAGGACTGGCTGTCAGTCATGCTAACCCGAAAGAAGACGAAAGTCGCCGCCATCGCGTTGGCGCATCGCATGGCAAGAACGATCTTTGCTGTCCTCAGGGACGGATCACGCTACTAGATGTTCGGTCCCGGCATGTGGTGTGACGGATCGAGCCTGAAGCGTTCGGGCTCTTTCGTCCAGGTCTGGCAGATGAACTCATAAGGTGTGAGGCCGCGCAGGGTCTTGAGCCGGCGGCCGTAGTTGTAGGCATCCACGAACAGCTGCAGGTGCTGCCGCAACTCGTCATGGCTGGTGTAATGGTAGCGCTTGACCGTGGCGTCCTTGATGGTGCGGTTCATCCGCTCGACTTGGCCATTCGTCCACGGGCAGCGCGGCTTGGTCAGGCGATGCTCGATCTTGGTCTGCTCGCAGGCCCACTCGAACGAGTGCCAGCGGTAGATGCGTGGCTCGTCGCGTTCGGCCCAATAAGCTGCCGCCTTAGCCTCGGCCTCCTCGTCCACCGGATGGATGTCGGTGAACTGGATGCCATTATCCGTCAGCACCGTGTGGATCGTGTACGGCACGGCGGCGACCAGATCGTGTAGAAAGGCTGCCGCGATCCGTTGAGTTGCTCGTCCGTGCAGTTGAACGAATGCGAACTTGCTCGTGCGATCGATGGCCACGAACAGGTGCAGCTTGCCCTGTTCGGTGCTGACCTGTGCGATGTCGATGTGAAAGTAGCCGATCGGGTAGGCCTTGAAGCGCGACCGCTTAGGCTTGTCGCCGTCCACATCCGGCAGGCGGCTGATGCCGTGACGCTGCAGGCAGCGGTGGAGTGACGAGCGGGTCAGATGCGGCAGGCTCGGCTGCAGCGCGTAGAGGCAGTCGTCGAGCGGCAGCAGGGTGTGCCGCCGGAAGGCGACGATGACCGCCTCGTCCTCCAGGCTGAGCACGCTGGAGCGGGGCTCCTTCGGCCCCATCCGTGCATCCGTGCTGGTCTGGCGTGAGCGCCACTTCTGCACCGTCGTGGGGCTGATGCCGTAGCGCTTGGCAGCGGCCCTCACGCTCTCTTGACGAGCTTGGATTGCCCGACGGACCGTCTCAGTCGTCGTGGCGCTGCCGTGGAGAACTTGTCCCATAGCGCGTCCCTCCATGCGGCATCAGTTGTATCACCACACAGCGGGACCGAACACTTAGAGCCGTGCCCGGCGGTGTTGCGACAGGACGGTGGCTCGAGCGTTGGCCGGTGAAGGAGCCAGCGATGCCTTCACCGTTGTCTGTCGATCTGCGCGAACGCGTCGTAGCGGCCGTGGCCGGGGGCGCTTCCTTCCATTGGGCGGCGGCGCGGTTCGGGGTGAGCGTGTCGAGCGCCAGCCGCTGGTCGCAGCTGTTTGCGCAGCAGGGTCACGTCGCCCCCAAACCGACACACGGCGACGATCGCCTGCCGGCGATCGAGGCGCATGCGGATCTGATCCTCTCCCTCGACGAGGCCCGGCCCGAACGCTTGCCTCGGCGAGTTGCGCGACGCCCTGGCCGAGCAGGGCGTTCAGACCAGCACGAGCGGGCTGTATGGCCGCAGCCGACCAGTTCGTCCAAACCGATCCGACATCCTTGACCCGCAGGAGCCATCCATACACGGATTGACGTCCCGCTGTAGGCGGGAGTTA
Source organism: Methylorubrum sp. GM97 (assembly GCF_024347855.1). Taxonomy (NCBI): domain Bacteria; kingdom Pseudomonadati; phylum Pseudomonadota; class Alphaproteobacteria; order Hyphomicrobiales; family Methylobacteriaceae; genus Methylorubrum; species Methylorubrum sp. GM97. The sequence goes on along the minus strand of NZ_AP025942.1, from coordinate 3,975,734 downwards.
GAGCAGCCTCGCCCCGGCGGCCTCGATGGCCTTACGCACACCCGCCACCTTGTGGGCCGTCACGGGCATAGATCTCAGCCTCGCGGTAGAGCGGCAGGTGGTCGTCGAACTTTGCCACCGCGATGTAAGCGAGCAGTCCGGGACCGGCCCGTCTACGGGGAACGGTGTGGTGGCGCGGGCGTCTGCACCACCTGCTCGTAGGAGCAGAAGGCGAAGGCCTCGCGCACATGGCACACGATCTTGAACCGACCCGGCACGTAATCGAGGCTCTCGATCACGTCCTCACCGATCCAGCGCAGCGCCGCGCCGTTGACCAGGCGGGTGCAGGGACCGGCATGGACCACGCTCTCGCGCGGCGGGTGTTCGGGCAAGGCCCGCCGGCCAGCCTGAGGCGCGCACCTCCACCGCCTCGGCACCCAAGCGCTCAGCCGCATCAGTCTCCAGCATCTCGATGGCCAATTCGAGTTGCTCCACGCGCTCGTCGAGCTTCTCGGAAGAGGCGCCGAACCGCGCCCGCTTCAGACGGGCGAGTCCGAAGCGCAGCGTCTCGATCAGGGTATCGGCATGGACCGCCTCGGCGCCATGCCGACGATCAGACGCTTGAGCGCATCGACGTTGTTGGGCAGCAAGGCAGGATCAAGAGCCACGCCGACAGCTTAAGCCTTGCCGAGGGCGCTCGCCACATCCTCAATCCCGGACGCTGCCACCTCGGGAGTCTTCCTCAGCCCGTAATTCTCGGCCGGTCGTTGCGCAGCGGCGCGCGCCAGTCGATGCCTTCCAGCAGTATGGCGAACTGGGCCAGCGTCAGCGCGGTCGCGGCCCCGGCGGTGGCCGGCCAGACGAAGCGGCCCTTCTCCAGGGGCTTGGCGAATAGGCAAAAATCCTGACCGTCCCACCGCAGCACGTTGACCAGGTGCCCCTGCCGTCCGCGGAACACGAAGGCCTGCCCAGAGAACGGATCGCGGGCCAGACGGTCCTGCACGAGCGCGGCCAGCCCGTCGAAGCTCTTGCGCATGTCGGTGTGTCCGGTGGCCAGCCAGGTGCGCAAGCCGGACGGTACCGAGATCATTGGCCCAGCAGCGCCGCGATCACGCGCTGCAGCAGCGCTAAATTCGCACCGGCCTCGGCCCGCAGCGGGATCGCTGCGCGAGTGGCGATGCATCAGGGTGACCAACCATGGCAACATGGCGTGAGCCGCAACTTCCGATCCTGATCTCCGACACGGCCTGCGAGGTCGCCTTCGTTACGAGAGCGTAAAATGAGGAATTCATGAGGGTGATGGGGGTAATCGCTTCACCGATAGGCCGGACAGATGCACGCACCCGAGGTCATAGTCGTCACTGAGGAACGCCTTGTCTCAGCAATCGCCCATGGATTTTCTTAGGGATTGCCGGGAAACCCCCTCGAGCCGATCAATCTATGCTCGGCGCGCACTTTCCGATAGGCCCCAGAGGCGTACTGCGTCCCGCTGACGGTCGTCGGTGTGTTAAGCCGCGACGTAGACTTGTTCGATAGCCCGCCGTCCCTGGGCGAAAACCTGATTACATCACTGACGATGTAGCGGTTCAGAATTGGATATGGGAGCGAAGGCTACTCCATGCCAAGCCAGATAGAATTTCATCTCTATCCCACTGAAGGTGAGCGATCATATTGCACCAATCTGTTCGATCCGGCGCAAAAAATGTTCCGATACAGTCCATTCGATGCATAGAAACATCCCATGCCAAATTGTTGCGGCTCAACGCAATGCTTGTCACTCCTGCGAGCACCGCATCGACTGAAGAACCACTGGTATACGACACCCAAGCCGCAGCCTGATGGATGTCGTATTCGAGGGAATTTCTCGAAATTACAATGTTTTTCTCAAATGTGTGTCTATTTTCGAATTCTAAATCAAGCGGATGAGGCCTGACAACTATTGGTCTGCCATGATTTGCAGACGCATACTCAACTACGCATTTGACCCATTCATCAATATCGATGCCATCCAAAGAATAGTCTCCTTGCACTTGGCTAGCAATAACAATATTTCGGCCATCCTTCCTCCAGGGCTCGATTTTACGTCCAATTTTTTCAAATCGGTTTCGGTCGAACATACAGTTCGAAAATCGACCGAGGCGGTGCACATGATCGAATCCAAACCTCGTATATAACTTCTCACCACCTCTCAGTACAGGCATCTCACAAATTAGAAGATTGGTAGGATGAAGATACCTAATTCTTCTCTTGAAGCGCAGAGTTGCACAATCTCCTTGTCGAGGCGAAAAAAGAATCACGGCGATGTCGCATGGCTCGTAGTCACCTTTGATGACTTCTACATTATCGCCACAAGCCGAAAGACCAGGCAATAAATACGATTCCATAAACGCTATTTCGCTAGGAATACGTGCTGAATTTAGAAAAATTTTTACATCTAAGGGCCGATTTGAGCCAATAATGTTTGGAATTGCGTTTTTTAAAATATTATTCATCTCGTGTTTCTACGCGTTTTTGAAGCTTATTTTGCCTAATTATCTACCTTGGTTCATCTAGCATCTCCGTCAAAGGAGAGTATCATCCCCGCAAGTCTTGGGAGAGACCCGCTTCGAGACATATCTAGCTTGCTGAGCGCGTTGCAAGACATATGATGGAGAAGAAAGGCAAGAACTGAAGGATCCCATCTTTTGCCACCGCTACTGAGGCCAATCAAGCAAGCTGTGGTTGCGCTACCCTGCGTCTATGTCGGCTGGGGACCTTCAGCCCCTCGCGACGCCAGATGCGTTGAACCCGATCCTTGCCGACCTGCCAGCCGCCTGCCTGCAGCAGCGCGGTGACGCGGTGGTAAGCCATAGCGCCCGTACTCGGACGCCAGGGCAATGACGGCGCGGGTCAGCGCATCCTCGTCGGCTGGCACGGTCGGCGCGCGGCATCGAGGGTATCGGCTCGCAGGCCTACGATGTGCAACTTCCCGCTTCGCCTGACATCTCCGATATCAGCCTCGGGGCTGCTACATCCCAGCGCGCTAGGGGCAACATGACCGCCAACATTTTGGCGGCGCCGGGTTCGCTTGCTGACGATTGGACGCCCTACACCGCCAACATCTCCATCGTAGACGGATCTGGGGTGACGGTCGGGGATCGGCTGAGCCGCTATCGGGTCGAGGGGAAGAACCTCTGCCTGAACGGTTACGCGCAGATCAGCTACTCGGACGCCCAGACCCTGTTTAACGTCTTCCTGCCGACGGGTTTTGCGGCTGGCAGCATGGGCGGCTCGCTGACGGGTGCGAACACGTCCACCAGAAACCGTCTGTTTGGCGTCGCGGTGAACGGCGATAACAGCGTCGCCATGATCCCAATTGCCGGCAGCCTCATGACTGCGTCTGGTCAGTATGTTCAATTCGGCGGCTGCGTCTCGCTGCCGTAATCCGCTAGGAGCCCGTCCACGATTGACCTGACCGGCTGGCTTTGGACCGGGCTGATTGAGAGGATCAGCCGGGACTGAAGGAGTCGGACATGCGGCGAGTGTGGAGTGCAGGCTCCGGTATCCCTGATGAGAAACGCCGATGGCTCGTGGACCGAGGTCGGCTGTCGTCGTGCTAACGCCGGCAAAGCTTTCTGCGCTGCCGCGTTTGGTCATATGGCGTGGGGCGGGTCAGGCGACGAAGCGGGCGGAAGTCGTGCTGAAGGCCGATGCCGACCCGGAAGCGACGAACCGGGTGATCGCCGTATAGCTGGGGATCAGCCGGTAGAGCGTCATCACGCGGCGGCAACGCGTGCTCGCCATCGCCTTTAGGGACTGGTGGACACGCTTCGCAGCGGAGCGCCGTGGCAGATCGACGACCAGGCGGTCGTGGCGGAAATCGCCTTCTGCGAGATCGGCCGGGGGCGCGCCTCGGCGTTGTGCTGACCGATGCCGGCTACGGGAGTTCCGCCCCGTTCCGGCAAGCGCTAAGCGAGCGTGGCCTGATCCGGGCGGTTGGCATCTCGAGGCGCAACAAGGTCTAGCCACTCGACGTCGCGATAGTCTTTCCCGTCGCGGGGCCCTGCCGTTCCTCACCGCTCTCGTCCCTTCCGAACGCGCCTGTCGGGAGCGTGAGCGCCGGCACAAGCCGCTGCTCGATATTAGCCTCCAACTCACTCTTCAGGCCCGCCGTCGGCTGCGCACACGCGATCTCGTCATGGTCAGCGACAGCGGCTTGTCCGCACTGCTGTTCCTCGACGCAATGCGCCTCGCCCGCATCACGGCGATCACCCGCCTGCGGCTCGACGCGGTACTCTACGAGTCTGCAGCAACATGGCCGCCCGGCACGATCGGCGCCCACGTACCAACTGCGCTCGGCTGCCAAGCCTGTCCGACATGCTCACGGATGAGAACACCAGCTGGCAAGCGACCGTTATGCCCGGCCGGTATGGAGCGGACGAGCACACCCTTGAGATCGCCTCCGGGAGCGCAGTGTGGCGGCACGGCGGTCTGCCGATCCTCTGGGTACTGGTGCGCGATCCCAAGGACCGCTTCGCACCGCAGGCCCTATCTGCACAGATCTCGAGGGCGAGCCAGTGCAGATCGTGTCCTGGCTCGTGCGGCGCTGGAGTGCTGAGGTCACCTTCCAAAAGACGCGAGCTCACCTCGGTGTGGAAACGCAGCGGCTATGGTCGAACGAGGCCATCGCCCGCACCACTCCCTGCATACTGGAACTGTTCTCAATCGTATCACTGCTCACCAACCGTCTGCCGACACGCGAGCGCACTCGGCTTACGGCGGCGACATGGTACGCCACACCGAAGCCGACCTTCGTCGACAGCCTTGAGGCAGTGCGCTACGCGCTCTAGCGCGAGCAGGCTTCTGTGCTGTCCGCCTTCAGCACAACAGACCGAAACGGCGCTTCATCCTGCCTCGCCCCTCGGCTTACGCTCTATACCAAGCCGCTAAATCGGCCAGAGTCGAGCTGGAGCCGGTCCCGGGCTGATTGCGACGGGTGAGCGGGTGGCGCGTTGACGGGTGAAGGAGTATGCCGATGCCTTCACCTCTGTCCGTTGACTTACGCGAGCGTGTCGTGGCTGCCGTGGCGGCAGGTGCCTCGTGCCACCGAGCGGCAGCTCGTTTCGGGGTCAGCGTGTCGAGCGCCAGCCGCTGGTCGCAGCGCTCGCAGCAAGAGGGCCATGTCGCGCCCAAGCCGATGGGCGGCGATCACACCTAGAAGCGCATTGAGGCGCATGCGCCGCTGATCCTGGCGACCTCCAAACAGGAGCCATGAACCGCGCCGGGTTTCCCGGAGGCTCCCACTCTTGAGAGGATGGAGCCATGACGAAGCGCAGCACACCCTTTTCGCCTGAAGTCCGCGAGCGCGCGGTGCGGATGGTCTTTGACCGCCAGGGCGAGCACGGCTCGCAATACGGGGCGATCCGCTCGATCGCTTCCAAAATCGGCTGCTCGGGCGAGACGCTGCGCAACTGGGTGCGCCAAGCCGAGCGGGATCGAGGTCAGCGGGCCGGCCCAACAACAGACGAGCGCGAGCGGATCAAAGCACTGGAGCGCGAGAACCGCGAACTGCGTCAGGCCAACGAGATCCTGAGGAAGGCCAGCGCGTATTTTGCCTTGGCGGAGCTCGACCGCCGGTCGCGGATATGATCGCCTCCATCGACGACCACCGCGCCGCCTACGGGGTCGAGCCGATCTGCAAGGTTCTGCCGATCGCCCCGTCGATGTACCACGCTCATGCCGCGCGGCGGGCCGATCCCGGCAGGCTGCCAAGCCGGGCTCGCTCGGACGCGGCGCTGATGGTCGAGATCCACCGCGTGTTCGAGGAGAACTTCTGTGTCTACGGCGTGCGCAAGGTCTGGCGGCAACTCGGCCGGGAAGGGGGCGTGGTGGCCCGTTGCACGGTGGCTCGACTGATGCGGGTCATGGGGTTGGCCGGAGTCGTACGGGGCAAGAAGATCCGTACGACGATCCCTGATCCGGCCGCAGCCTGTCCACTCGACCGGGTGAACCGCCAGTTCAAGGCGCCGCGCCCGAACGCCTTGTGGGTCAGCGACTTCACCTACGTCGCGACCTGGGCCGGCTTTGTCTACGTGGCCTTCGTCATCGATGCCTTCGCTCGTCGCATCGTCGGCTGGCGGGCGTCGCGGACCGCCCATGCCAGCTTCGTGCTCGACGCCCTGGAGCAGGCTCTGCATGAACGCCGGCCCCTGCAGGGCGGCGGCCTCGTGCATCATAGCGACAGAGGAAGCCAGTACCTGTCCATTCGCTACACGGAGCGACTGGCGGAGGCGGGGGTCGAGCCCTCGGTCGGCAGCATCGGTGACTCTTACGACAATGCCCTGGCCGAGACGATCAACGGTCTGTTCAAGGCCGAGGTGATCCATCGCCGTGGGCCGTGGCGATCCTTCGAGGCAGTCGAGTTCGCCACCCTCGAATGGGTGGATTGGTTCAACACGCGTCGGCTGCTCGAGCCGATCGGCGACGTGCCTCCTGCCGAGGCCGAAGCGCGCTACTTTGCCCAGGCCGAGGCGCAAGCCTTGGCCGCATGACCCAAGCCAAACGGCCTCCGGGAAACCCAGCGCGGTTCACCACGCCTCTTCCTACGCGAGCTGCGCGACCGCTTGGCTGAGCAGGGCGTGCAGACCAGCACGAGTGGTCTGTCTCGCTTCTTCCAGCGACACGCGATCACCTGGAAAAGGGGGCGACGTTCGCAGCTGAGCAGGAGCGCGAAGACGTAAGGGCGGCGCGCGAGGCGTGGTTCGAGGCGCAGCCCGAGCTCGATCCGGACCGGCCGGTGTTTCTGGACGAGACGGCGGCTGCCACCATCATGGCCCGGCGCTACGGTTGGGCGTCGCGCGGCGGGCGCTGCCGGCTTGCAGCCACGTTTGGCCACTACAAGACCACGACCATCACGGCCGCCCTGCGCACGAGCGGGCTGTACGCGATCGCGCCGTTAGACGGCCCCAGGAACGGCACGCGCTTTTGCCGCTATGTCACCGAGACCTTGGTCCCAGTGTTGCAGCCCGACGACATCGTCGTCATGGACAACTTGCGAGCCCACAAGGTTGCCGGCGTGCAGGACGCGATCAAGGCCGCAGGAGCGCGGCCGCCCGCACGATCCCGGATCTCTGGGCGGCGATCGGCCAGGCATTCACGCGCTTCACTCCGCAGGAGTGTCGCAATTACCTAGCCGCAGCCGGCTACGAGAACGACTTGGCCGTCGCTATCTGACCGGGAACAGCTCTAATGAGACATGCTGTTATGAAACAGCCTTCTCGGATAGCGAGCGAGTGTGGATCTTTGTAGGTCGGTTAGTGCGTTACCGCAATCCATGCCACAGGGACAGGCGCCTGCGCCGGCAAAGCGCCAGGAACCATCGGTCCATCAAAGACGCTGGACCTTCCGGCGCATTCAAGTTAGTGCTCAGCTAGGATAGGCACCTCATGTCACGGAGACCAGCGCAGATGGAACTGACGTTATGCATAGCTACGGAAAAGAAGTGGAACAAGTAGATACAATCGATGTCACTGTGTCCTCGATTCGAAACAACTATAATCAGGTCACTCGGTGAAGCGATATCGTTGAAGTTGATGAGCCTGACAGCAGCCTAGATGATAAGGCTAACTTTTGGGCGAAAGGTGAGCTTCTTGTGCTTGTGACAGCACGCCGAACCACTCATCGGCACACTGCGTGGCCAAGACAAGCAATTGCATAGTAGAAACAAGGATAGGATACGGTCTCACAATGAGCTCAGCCCCTCGTTTAGCAGGTAAACGCGTCTACGTAGCGGGCCATCGGGGTATGGTTGGTTCTGCATTGGTGCGTCGTCTCGCCTCAGAGAATTGCGAAATCCTTACCGTGGGTCGTGACGAAGTAGATTTACGACGGCAAAACGAAGTTGAGAGGTGGATGGCAAAAGAACGTCCAGAGTTTGTATTCCTGGCCGCCGCAAAGGTCGGCGGAATTGTTGCCAATGCCAGCTACCCTGCGGAATTCCTCTATGACAACCTGATGATCGAGGGAAACATTATACATTCCGCGAAAGAAATTGGCGTAGAGAAGCTGCTTTTTCTAGGATCGTCTTGCGTGTATCCAAAGTTCGCGTCGCAGCCTATAGATGAGAGCGCGCTTCTTACTGGGCCATTGGAGCCAACGAACGAATGGTATGCGATTTCAAAAATAGCTGGTCTGAAGCTATGTCAGGCTTACCGCCGGCAATACAACATTAATTTTATTTCGGCCATGCCAACGAATCTCTATGGCCCTGGCGACAATTACAACCTTCAGAACAGTCATGTTCTGCCAGCGCTGATACGCAAGGTTCACGAAGCAAAACGCTCAAACTCCGAAGCCATCACACTTTGGGGCACAGGATCTCCACTTAGAGAATTTGTTTACGTTGATGATCTCGCGGACGCCTGCGTATTTTTGATGGAGTATTACTCCCAAGAAATGCCGATCAATATTGGATCCGGTCAAGAGTTGACCATAAAAGAACTGGCTGGAGTTGTTGCTGAAACTGTTGGGTGGAATGGGCGGCTTGAGTTTGATGAGACGAAACCGGATGGCACACCTCGCAAACTTGTCAATTCCGATCGGCTTTCCAATCTAGGATGGCAACCCCGGGTTAATCTACGTGAGGGAATTTCAGGTGCTTATGATTGGTTTCTTCGTAATCATCCTGAAGCTTGATTGTCTTTGACGGGGGCGATAAGAAAAACCCTCACTTGCGGCGCAAGTCCCGAGCAGCGAATTGAAATAGAAGGAGCTATCACTTTCCATGCAGCAGAAAACAGCCCTAATAACCGGAGTCACTGGTCAGGATGGTGGCTATCTTGCAGCTTTACTGTTAGAAAAAGGCTATGTAGTTCACGGCATCAAGCGACGCTCATCCTCATTTAACACTGGACGTGTTGATCATCTCTATGATGACCCCCGGTTTAAGGCAACGAATTTCCATCTACATCATGGCGATTTAACGGATGCAACCAATCTAATTCGAATCTTGCAAGAAACACTGCCAGATGAAGTTTATAATCTTGGCGCTCAAAGCCACGTGGCGGTTAGCTTTGAAACACCTGAATACACAGCTAACTCTGATGCCATTGGTACTTTGCGACTCCTAGAGGCGATACGGATTCTCGGTCTCAGCGGAAAAACGCGGTTTTATCAGGCTTCAACATCTGAACTATACGGCAAAGTACAAGAGGTGCCGCAGCGAGAAACTACGCCGTTTTATCCGCGCAGCCCCTACGCCGCAGCTAAGCTCTATGCTTACTGGATTACCGTTAATTATCGCGAAGCATATAGTATTCATGCTTCAAATGGCATTCTTTTCAATCACGAGAGTCCAACTAGAGGTGAGACCTTCGTTACTAGAAAAATTACACGCGCCGTTGCCGCCATTGAGCTCGGTACTCAGCCCACGCTGTTTCTTGGAAATCTCGATGCGCTACGTGATTGGGGGCATGCGCGCGATTTTGTAGAGGGGATGTGGCGTATCGTCCAACAGGAAGTGCCAGAAGATTACGTATTAGCCACTGGAGAAATGCATTCGGTACGTGAGTTTGTAGAACGTTCCTTTTCCGTTGTTGGCAAAACTATCGAGTGGCACGGAAAAGGGCTCGACGAGCACGGTATCGATGCTAAGACAGGCCAAGTTTTGGTAAAAATTGATCCTCGCTACTTCAGACCGACCGAGGTTGACCAGCTCCTAGGGGATCCTACCAAAGCACGCGAAAAGCTTGGATGGAAGCATCAGGTGCAATTTCCAGAGTTGGTTGAGGAAATGGTTCTAGCAGATCTTGCGGCCGCAAAGTCAAATCGCTGATGCCCTGTAGCCACAATTGTTGGATCGACAGGTGAAGCCCGTGATAACTGTAAGTTTAGAGAAAAATATCGAACCGGCTTGAAATTGTGAGATCTGGCTCTCTCCTCGTGCCCGACAACACAGATGTTGTTTGGGGGATGAGCACTCAAGTGTGGGTTAACGATCCACGAAGCCGGTGAGGTTGCTACGGGGCGGACGTTAACGTGTGGGAATAAAGCAAGTTCTCCCCCGGTGGCTTTGGCGGAACAAATAGCTCGGCAATGGCGGCGGCGCACCTCAGTTAGCTGTCGCCATTCCGTTGGATCGTATGCAGCTTCTAGCGAGGTAGTTATTTACTACGATCTCTTGTAGTATGTTTAGATGACGAGGTTCTAATAAAGGGTATAGACTTTAACAGTAAAGACTTCAGTTTTCATGTCAGCGTCTCGTGGAGATGCAGTGCCTCGTATGTCAAGGGGCTGGGGAGTATGAAGAGGTTCGCTTACGGCATCGGAGCTTCTGGCACGGACAAGCTCTTTAATTCGCTGCTTTTGTACGGATGAAGAGCATTGGCTTGCCAAAATTATTGCCGAGAGCAGCCTTTCTGCGGTCGCCATACCCAGCCTCAGGCAGGTGTTGTTTATGCCATTCGGAAATTGCTTGATTTGCAATAACGCCAGCAGCGATTGAGCAGTTTCAGATCTTTTGGGAAGTTTTGCGCTCCATAGCTTGTGCTGAGTTTGTCAAAATATCGCCGTCGGCTCTCGTGGCTTGTATCAAAGCACGAGAGCTGCAATTTAGCATGGCGATAGATTGCAATTACATTGACTTAAGGTTTTCAGCACGATATTCACTAGAAGTGAGTCGCAATCCGAAATTGCCGTTAAGCAGCAACTTGTCGCATGCGCCGATTTAGTTACTTGCATTGCGTAGTATATTGTTTTTATTCTAAAATTTGGCGGCCGGCTGCGACGATTGGACGAGCGAAATTTGTAGTCTCACATCATGCCTGAAGAATTTACAGCCTCGTCGAGCCTGAAGTTTGCCGTCGTTAAATCCGTCAGTTCAAGAAAGTCTTAGCCTTATGGATGATCTGAAATTCGGGACTAGCGGCCTTCGCGGTTTAGTAACAAAGCTCGTAGGAGCTCCAACCTACAAATACACCTACGCATTTTGCAAATCCGTGGCATTGACGGGGGATTGTCGTAGGGTGCTTTTGGTAGGGTATGATTTGCGTTCCAGCAGTGCCGGTATCGCTGACACAGTCGCCGATGCCGCGATCGAAGCTGGATTTGAGGTATTCGATTGTGGCGCAGTTCCGACACCAGCTCTGGCGCTTGAAGCCATACGGATGAATGCTCTTGCTGTTATGGTGACTGGTAGCCACATCCCGGATGACCGCAACGGACTAAAATTTTACCGTCCTGACGGCGAGATCACAAAAGACGACGAGAAGTTGATTGCAAGTTTTATTACTGATTTTGGGCATGCCATACACGTCACCAAGAGTGCTTCTCCAAGGATAAAGCATAGATGTGCAATCGAAAATTATGCGCGGAGATATCTTGATGTCTTCTCACCATCTTCGTTGTCGGGCTTGCGTATCATAGTATATCAACAAAGCTCTGTCTCTCGCGACCTGCTTGCTAGTATTCTGGAATCTCTAGGCGCGACTGTGTCGCTTATCGGTCGATCCGACGCCTTTGTTCCGATCGACACTGAAGCTCACGGAATAGATGATATACAGTTTATAAGTAATGTAATGAGCAACAATGAATTTGACGCTTTAGTCACTACCGACGGTGATGGGGACCGGCCTTTAGTTGCTGATGCTAGCGGGAATATCGTACCTGGGGATATTCTCGGATTGATAGCGTCTTTATATCTAGCCGCTGACTCAGTGGTCGTCCCAGTCACGGCACGCTCTGCTATCGACGATATGGGTAGGTTTCAGCATGTCTTGCGTACCAGAGTTGGATCGCCCTTTGTCATAGCCGGCATAAACGACCTCAAGGCTATGGGAGGCAAAACTGTAGTTGGGTTTGAGGCGAATGGTGGCTTCTTACTCGGATCCGATGTTTATATTAACGATAAATTTCTCCAAGCTCTTCTTACTCGGGACGCCATACTTCCGATTTTGGCTACGTTCATCTACATCAAGCGATTAGGGTTGCCGCTGTCACAATTTGTTTCAAATTTATCTACAGGCGAAACCGCGAGTGGTCGACTGTCAAATATCCCATTAGATTTTAGTAAATATTTAGTGTCTTCGTTAGAAGGCTTTGATTTTAGCACAAATTTCCTGCGACCCATTGGTGATTTAGAGAATATTTGCGTTCAGGATGGCGTAAGGATGAGAATTAGTCGCGACCGGGTAATCCATTTTAGAGCTTCAGGTAATGCGCCGGAGCTACGGTGCTACACAGAAGCTAAATCTATTGTAGATGCTGAGGAGCTTCTTCAGTGGGGCCTACGAGCTGCAAGTGCTGCATTGGATTCTTATAGAAGTTCATCTGCTGGAAAGTTGCTACCCAGTCCGGTTGTTCCTGATTAGGACACTTTTAGGCGTCGTGCTCCGACTGAAGTCTATCCTCGCTAGCATTACAGTTGCTGGGCAAGACTCCTATTTGAGGGTTTTCGGATGGGAGAGTGCGATGCCCTCAGCCTCGCTCGAGTCCACGCTTGAACTCTGGTCGACGACCCTGCGGCAGACCAAGCAGCGCATCCGCCCGCTGTTTGCCGCCCCGAGTGTCGCCGCCTCGGCCAACGCCTTCCAGGACGGACTGCTCGGCGGTGAGCGGCGCAAGACCGGCTGGATGCGCGCCGAAGCTGCCGGTGACCCGGGTCCCCTGGCGTCAGCAGGCCATCCTCGGTCGCACGCACTGGGATGCAGAGGCGCTGCGCGACGTGGTGCGCGACGACGTCGTCGAGACGCTCGCTTCACTGGATGCGGTTCTCGTGATCGACGAGACCGGGTTTCTCAAACAGGGCAAAGCCTCGTGCGGGGTGGGCCGGCAGTACACGGGCTCGGCCGGCAAGATCACCAAGTGCCAGATCGGAGTGTTTGCTGCCTACGTCTCGGATCAGGGCCATGACTTCATCGATCGCCGGCTGTACCTACCCAAGGCTTGGACTGAGGATCCAGCCCGGCTGCGAGCCGCGCATGTGCCCGAGGCTGTCGCGTTCGCCACCAAGCCGAGATTGGCGCTCGCCATGATCGAGCGGGCCGTCCGGGCGGAAGTGCCGTTCGCGTGGGTAGCGGCCGACAGCATCTACGGCGTGGGCGAGATCGAACTGGCGCTGCGGCGGGCCTACAAGGGCTACGTGCTTGGCGTCACCGGTCAGCATCGGTTCTGGTCCTGGGACGCAAATCTCGACCTTGCGGGCACCGCCGACGACATCGCCAAGGGTATCCCCGACCAAGACTGGCTGCGCCTCTCGGCCGGAGCGGGCACCAAGGGAGCGCGGCTGTTCGACTGGGCCTATCTCCCGCTGGCCACACTACGGGCTGACGCGCTCGACGCCGCGCTCGATCAGAGCTTGTGGACGCGCGGCCTGCTGGTGCGGCGCAGCCTGTCGGATGGGGCGCTGGCGTACTTCACGACTTGGTGCCCGGCCGGTACCCCGGTCGAGAAGCTGGTGATGGTAGAGGGCCGCCGCTGGGCGATCGAGGACGCGTTCGAGACCGCCAAGACGGAACTCGGGCTGGCCCACAACGAGAGCCGTTCGTGGCACGGCTGGCACCGGCACGTCAGCCTGGTGATGCTGGCCTTCGCGATGCTGGCGCGGGTGCGCCGGCTGGCCAACGGGCCGCCCCCAAAAACGACGCTCATCGCCAAGCTCGCAGGTGCCGTGGTCCATTCAGGAGATCCGGCGCGTGGCGATGCGGCTGGCGCAACGGCGCATTGAACCCGCCTTCGTGCTCGCATGGTCAGCTTGGCGACGCGCCCACCAAGCTACCGCTCGACAGGCCCATCTCAAAGCTCGAATGCAACTGTAATGCTAGGGCCTGTCGTCGCCTGAACGGATTGTCGGTGCTCGCGTTTTCTCGTTTTCAAATGAGGAGGCGTGATGCTGTCAGACGCGCAGTGGGGTGAGTCGGAGCCGTTGATCGAGGCCTGTCGCCCGAAGGCTAAGACGCCGCCCAAGGAGCTTCGGCGCACGATCTCTGCGATCTTCTGGCGACATCAGAACGGGGCGAAGTGGCGCGCCATCCCCGAGGAGTTGGGGCCCTGGTGGCAGGCGGCACAGATCTTCATCCGCTGGGCACGCGCCGGGGTGTGGGAGCGGCTGCTCGATCGCGTGCAGGAGCGCGGCGTCGCGCTGGGCATGGTCTTCCTCGACGGCAGCAATGTGCGGGCTCACCAGAAGGCGGCGGGCGCGGCAAAACGTATGGCCCGCCCCGTCCGCAAGTGGCTCTGGATCCGCTGGTCTGTGCAGTCTGCATAAACGTATCCGGCCTTCCGGCAGAGCCGTTGGCCAAGATGGAGATCCGCGCGTCCTGGGCCTCATAAAGGGGTCGGCGTCATGCGCCATTTTTGCCGGGAGGCTTCCAGAACACCGGTCGACTGTCAGGCCATCTTCCTTCCACCGCTCGCAGACATCGGAAGGCCGGCGCCCGCCGCGCCGGCCGAACTCGGATCAGGCGGCCACGGCCGCCGGCTCGTAGACCCGCCCGTGGCGCAGCAGCGCCCAGACGATGCGCGCCATCTTGGCCGCCAGGGCGACCACCGCCGTGTTGGCGTGCGCTCGCGTCAGCACCGATGTCGAGGGAAGGTGAGATGCTGCCGGGATCGGACCGACGAGGCATGCCTCGGGCTACTGCAGCGCGACGCAGCCGCCGTACTGGACGTACTGGCCAGAGCCACCCATGAGACTGCCGGTAATCGGGATCATGGACACCCCGGTGTCACCGTTGACCGCAACCCCGAGCAGGCGGTTTCGGGTGGTCGTGTTGGCGCCCGTCAACGACCCTCCCATGGCCCCGGCGGCGAAACCTGACGGCAGGAAGACGTTGAACAGGGTCGGCGCGGCCGAGTAGCCGATCTGCGCGTAGCCGTTCACACAGAGGTCCTTGCCTTCGACGCGGTAACGGCTCTGCCGGTCGCCAACCGTCACGCCGGTTCCGTCCACGAATGTGATGTTGGCCGTGTAGAGCGTCCAATCGTCAGCAAGGGAGGCCGTTGCGGCCGAGATATTGGCGGTGACGTTACCCTTGGCGCGCTGAGACGAGGCGGCCCCAAGGCTGACGTCGGAGATGTCCGACGAAGCGGGGAGCTGCACGCCGTAGTTCTGCGAGCGGATGCCCTCGATGCCGCACTGGCGATAGCTCGCGCTCGCACCCGAGATAGCCCCCGGCGGAACGCTGTCGAGCTGGAGCACTGTGTCGCTGACAACCGACCCGACCTTATAGTATCCGCCGTTGAGCAGCAGATAGACCGGCCCCTTGATCTGGCTCAGGAATGACGTGCCCGTGCCGTTGAGCAGATTGCTCGACCCCGGATAGGTGACCGTGCCGGACAGGTTTGTAGCCGCGCACCCGGTGCCGTCGAACGCGGCGCCAGCCGCCGTCTCGATCCCCATGATGTCGTCGGTGATGTCGATGATCTTGGCGGTGATATCGGCGCCGCTCGGCCCAGCAGCTTTCAGCTTGATCCGCTGGCCGATGCTCAACTCGGACGAGTTCGAAGCGATCAGGGTCCGCTTGCCCTGAGACGTGCCGGGAACGAAGCTCACCTTAGTGGTGTAGGCCCGGTTCTGGGTGTCCTCTGCGGTCCAGTCCGAGATCGAGATGTTCCGCTTGTCGCCACCGAACCCGGCATTCCAGAAGAACCCGGCGCTGATGTTCGTCAGAAAGGACTCTTGGCCGTTGTTCAACGACACCAAGTTCGAGCCGCGGTGGTTGGTGCCGGTATTCCAAGTGAACCCGCCGCCACCGTTGTAGGCGGAATAGAGGCCGCTCAAGTTTACGTTGTCCACGGGGAACGGAGCGCTGCCGGGATACGAAATATTCGATGCGTTGCCCCAGAATGCGAAGCCGCCGCTCTTATTGCCGATGGATCGGATGTTGCTGAGGCTGACGTTGCTGCTCGCCAGAGAGACGCCATCGCCAGTTCGAGTGACCGTTCCATTTGAGACGATGATGTTATCCGAGTTTTTGTTCGAGTAGTGATCGAATGTGCTGTCGGAATTAAAGAAGGCGCGGATCTGGCCAGACGGATTGGTCTTGATACCGAACGCGCTTTCTGCGCCCGGATAAGGCGCAACGTTATATTGGCCGTCGATCACGAAGTTCGTGAAGGTGACGCGGCTTCCCGCGAGCAATGCTCCCCAATAGTAGCCCTGAAAATTCGTATTGGTAATGGTCGTGTCGTAGCAGTTGTCACAGTTCACGCCCCACGCCGCCTGCGTCGCGCGCGCGTCCGGAGCGCTCTGGCCAGGCAAGGTCGTAGAGAAGCCGCTGGCGCTCAGGCCGGTGATGGTGGTGTTGTAGAGCCGTTGCAGCGCGAACCCCGCGCTGTAGGGATCGCCGATCCGAGTGCCCTTGCTCGATGAGGTGCCGTCATACGCGAGATAGTACGATCCCTTGATCGAGATATTGCTGACCGTGCAGCTATAGCAATCGCCGACACCAAACGGGTAGGTAAAGCTGGGGATGGCTTTCCCGTTCACCGAATTTCCAATGTTATATCCTGCAAAATCGGCGATCGACGTGTTGAACGACGAGATTGAATTCAGGATCGCGGAACTATCCGTGACAACTATATTTCTGAGGCGCGCCCGGTCGCCGGCAAAATGCACGATGCCGAACGTCATGCAGTTCTTCAGCTTCACGCCGTCGATCGTCACGTCCGGCGTGGCGTCGATGTGGATGCAGCTCCAGAAGTCGCGCTGCACATAGAGCCCATTCCCCTGAACGCTGCGCGGCGTCGCAAGGTAGGCGTCGATCAAAGCGCCGCGGTTGCCGTCGATCGTCCCGGGCCCACGGATCGAAGATCCCTTGGCGGACGGCATGAAGCGGAAGATGCCGAAGTTGTATGTGGTCGCATTCGGGGTGAAGCCGGCGCCTAAAAAGATATCCGCGCCAGCATCGAGCACGATGTTGACGGTGCAGGTCTGTGCGACGAGTTCCTTCGTGACGCGGTAGCGGCCTGCGGGAAACTGCACCGTCGGGGGCGGACCGCCGGCCGTGCAGGAGTTCAGCGCAGCGATGATCGCGTCGGACACGTCGAGCGAACCCGCGCCCGAGCGAACGTCCGCGATCTGTGCCGGCGTGAGGCGTGACAGGATCGAAGGCGTCACATCGCGCAGCATCGCCCCCCCAACGCTGAAGTTGTCAGCGGGTCCGGTCGAACCGGGACCGAGGATCTGTAGCGTGTCGGGCGTGATGACTGTCTTATTACCCTCACGCTTGCCAAGCTTCAGGGCGTTGCCGAAGGTGATGTCGCCGTTGGCGCGGATCTCGCCGGGCGGTAGGGCGCGGGTCTGCGCAAATGTCGGCGCGGCGAACGCTAGCAACACGGAGAAAGAGGCGAGAAAGCGCTTCATCATAGGCGTATCCAGAGATTGGTGGCGCCGCGGCGGAAGCGAACGGCTTGATAAGGGCTGGAAAGAGCGATGACGCCGACACTGAGGGCGGGGTCGTTATCCGCCCCTCCAATAGTGTCATCCGTGCCCACGCCGGGGCGAACCTTGATCAGCCGAACGTCCGAACAGGCTCCGCTTTCGTCAGCAATGAGAAGATCTTGGCCAAACGGAAAGCTATCGACATCCGGCAATGAGATCACCCGAGAAGCAGTCAATGCTTCCATTGCGACTTGCCGGTCAGTTGCTAGACACTGGTAATCCGCGTCGTTCACGACGGTCGGCGGCTCCTGCGCACCCGCATTGTCAATCGCTTCACGCAGGCCCGGCACATCATCAATTTCCGGCCGCAGGGGGTAGGCAGGCAGATCGGCCGGCGGAGTCACACCATCCCCAATCAAGCGGAACCTGTCCGTCTGATTGATGAACTCTTCCCCATCCGCCAGCGCGGCCGGTCGGCGTCCTGGCACCTTGGTGCGCTTGACCTGAAGGCGGTCAACAATGAGGGTCTGGTCCGCCATCGGCTAAATCTCGCCCCCGTCCACAATGGCCGTGATGGTGCCGCCCCCGCCCGCTGGGACAGCTTCCGCAACAGAGGCGGATCGTCCGCCGTCATTGATGCCGCGCGTCTGCACGACGAACCGGAACGGCTCGATCTCTGCCATCTCGTCGCCGATCCACGCGCCAATGCAGCCCTCGTAGGAGCCTGCCGCGAGCCCGCTCATCTGGTTGGGCGGAAAGAGCCACGTCACGACGAGCGAGCTACCGTTCACCGCGACAGCGAGGCGACCGGTCTCATCATCGGTACTTGCGGCTAGGACGAAGTAGCCCGCCCCGCTTCGTGACCAGCCATAGTCCGAGCCGCCGGGGCGGGCGTCAGTCGGCCATGCGTTGAAGGTGAAAACGGTCTGCGACGGGTCGGGCAGGCCGTTCGCATAGATGGTGAGCGTGTCGTGCCACTGGCCGCGGTTCGACACCGGGCGATGAAGGTTCTGCATCGCCGCCTCAGAGCTTCAAGTAGGTCGAGACGAGGATGAACGGCGGGAGCCAGTTCATGGCCGCGCCACCACCCTGCGGGGTCAGGGAGACGGTGATGTTGTGGAAGTGCGAGCCCTGTAGGTCGGTCCCGAATGTGTGCGAGTGCGCTCCGGCCCCGAGCGTGAAGCCGGACGTATTGGCTACCCCGCCACCCACGTTATCGACCGCACCAGCGCCGCCCGGCGTCGCGTAGCCGATCTGCACATGGTAGTTGACCTGATGGAAGTGGTCGCCGGCCGTTGAGGTGCTGCCCGTGTGAGCATGGGTGGACAGGCGGAGGGTTGATCATGGGCGTCGTCAACGTGATCGTCTCCGGGCCGGTGGGCTCGGGCAAGTCGGCCCTGTGCTTCGAGATCCTAGCCGCTCTCCGCGCAATCGGGGTCCAAGCCGAAGTTGTCGGACAGAGCCCCGGCGACGTGGACGGTGATCCGATCCGCAGCCTCGAAATCTATCGAGAGACGCTGAAGGTCGTCGTCTCCGAGAACCTGATGAACGAGCGGATGGTCTCCGCCCGCGTCGGCGGCTCGTACCAGATGCCGGACGGTCGCGAGTTCTGGGTCGATGCGCCGGTCGCCCAAGAGATCGCTCGGCGCGCGCTCGGCGTCAGCCCTTCATCCAACGATCGGCTCGGAGAGAAGGCATGACCCCCGCCAACCCCGATGCGCTGGCGTATGCGCTGGCCGAGAATGACCGTCTGCGCGCCGCCCTGGCGAACAGCGGTGGCCCGTGCGCCTACTGCAACCTGTCGCGCGAGGATTGGACCAAGTGCCAATCCGGCTTTCCTGGCTGTGGCCGAGCCGACGACGCGATGCTCTGCCCGCACTTCGGCGCGGAGATGCAGGCGAACGACCGGGCAGACGCCGCCGAGGCCCGCGCCGCCCAGCTGCAGGCCGAGGTGGAGGCGCTGAAGGGGGCGCTGAAGCCGTTCGCGGAGGCCGCTGAAGCCTACGGCCACAGCCACTACGAGAGCCAAATCAACGAGCGTCCGGCTTGGGCGGGCAAGAATTACGTCGAGGCACGTCTTCTCGCGAAGCACCTCCGAGCCGCCCGCACCGCACTCGCCGCCCGCGCGGCCACGGCAAGGGAGGGACAGACCCATACCCCCGCCAGTGGTGCGCTCAAGATCGAGGAGGCAGACCGTGCCAGCGAATGAACCCCTGCGCGAGCGCGTCCGTGATCCCAAGACGAACCGCACCCACGAGGTGTTGGCGCGAGATGCCGAAGTCGTCTCCGCCTCGCCCTTCCAGAACGGCGCCAAGGCCGTCGTCATCCGCTGCATGCTCACGGCTCGGGTGCGGGTGATCCCCACGCACGAGATCGACGTGCGCTTCGTCCCCGTGGACCCGTCAGAACCCGTATCGCGCTCGAAGCTGCATGTCGTCTCGAAGTCGGAGGATGATCGTCATGGGTGATCCCAAGAGCCTCGCCGCCGAGATCGAGGCGGTGTCCGAACGCGAGCGCGCCCGGCTCATCGCGTGGCTGTTCCGGCATCCGCTGTCCACGCAGACCACCATCGACCGCGAGATGACAGCCGACGCCCTGATGGCAGACTTCATCGCCCCACGGCTCGCCGAGATCGCCGCCCTCCAGAGCCGTGCCTTTGAGGACGGGGCGCGGAAGGGGCTGTCGGACGCGCTGGCCGCCTACGATGCCGCCGAGCGCGAGCTAGCGACGGCAGAGGCTGTCTACGAAGAGACCTCGGGCCGCATGACCGAGACAGCCGGCATCGACGAAATCATGGACCGCATCGGTGCTGAGGAAGCCTGCATGCGGTGTTCGGCAGCCGCAGGGATCGCGCAGGCGAAACTCGTCGAGGCTGTCCGCGCCGCCCTCGCCCCCAACACGACAGAAGGGGGAACGGATCGTGCCTAGGGAGAGCCGCATGCTAGAACAGAACGAAGGCGGCCGTCCGCTCCCAGAGCGCAAGCCGAGCCGTGACACGAAACAGGCGCCGACGCCCCTAGCCTATCGTCCCGCCGCAGCCGCCCAGGTGCTCGGCGTCAGTCGCTCGACCATCTACCAGATGATGGCAGACGGGAAGCTAGCGGCTCGGCATCTCGGCGGGGCAACGCTGATCGCTCACGAAGAACTTGTGCGGGTGCTGGAAGCCGCGCCGCTCACGCCGCATACGAAGTTCGCCCAGGCGTCCATCAAATGACGCCGCTTCTCCAAGGCATCGCCTCGCCGGTAGGCTCGCTCTGTCTCATCTCCAACGAGGTGGGCGAGCGCGGCTTCGGCGAGGTCGCCGGGGAAGTCGGTCTCTTCGTCCACCCAATCGCGGAACGTGGAGCGGAAGCCGTGCACGGTGAACTCGCCCATGCCGCCACGGCGGAGCAGCATCAGGAACACCATGTCGCTGAGCTTGGTGTTCTTGCGCGAGGGGAACACGAGATCGCTGCCGGCCGGGTCGTCCGGTCGGGCATGGCGCAGGATGGAGAGAGCTTCGGCCGACAGGGGCACGCGGTGCTCGCGGCCACCCTTCATCCGCACGCCGGGCACGATCCAAAGGGCGCCGGCCATATCAACCTCGCCCCACGTCATGCCGCGCACCTCGCCGGAGCGCGCTGCCGTCAGGATCGTGAGCCGCAGAGCGAAGGCGCTCGGCTCGGTTCGGAAAGACAGGTAGGTGTAGAAGCCGGGAAGCTTGGTTCTCGGCATGGCGGGGTGATGCCCGCGCGCAAGCTTCTTCTGGCGGGGAAGCAGCACGTCGAGGTGGCCGCGCAGCCGAGCCGGGTTGTCGCCCGAGCAATGACCGGCGGCCCGAGCTGCATCAATGACCCGCTCGATGCGCCCCCGGATGCGCCGCGCAGTCTCCGCCTTCGTGGACCAGATCGGCCGCAACACGTCGAGCACGTCGGCCGTGCTCACGTCCCGAACCGCCTTGTTCCAGATCGGCGCGGCCTGGATCTCAAGCGTCTGCCGCCACTGCGCACGATGGGCCGCGTTGCGCCACGTCGTCTCGCGATCGGCCATATAGGTGATCGCCACCTCGGCGAAGGTCGCAGCCTTGGTGGGGACAGGCGATGGGGAAGCCCGCTTCTCGTGGAGGGGATTGATCCCCACCGCGATCTTCTGCCGAGCCTCAGCGGCCAGTTCGCGCGCTTTCACCAGCGGCACGGAGTTGACGGCACCGAGCCCCATTTCGTGACGCTTGCCGCCCATGCGGTAGAGCATGATCCAGCTTTTGGCACCGCTAGCCGTGACGTTGAGATAGAGGCCGCCGCCATCCGCGTGCCGGCCGGGCGCGTCGAGAGACTGCACCTTGCGGGCCGTCAGACGGTTGATTGCGTTCGCCATCCCCACCAGCCCCGCCAGCATCCCCACCGCGTTCCCTACCGAGAGAGCCGACAGGCTTGTCTCAGATTTGGACGCCCTTGGACGGGTAAGGCCATCTGCACCCCCGGCTCAAGGGGCGACGCGCTACATGGTCGGAAAATATCGGACAGCCTTGGAAATAGTACTGGCGGAAGGGGTGGGATTCGAACCCACGGTGGAGTTGCCCCCACGGCGGTTTTCAAGACCGCTGCCTTAAACCACTCGGCCACCCTTCCCTGTCCGCGGAGGCGCGCGATCCAAGCGCGCCGTGGCGTCACAGGCTTGTCTATGGCCCCCTGGGGATCAGCGTCAATGTGCGATGCGCGGGTGCGCAGGGCGGAGAGCCGGGCTCAGGCTGGCCGCAGGCGGGTGAGCTGATCGAGGAGGGCGCGGTCGTGGAGGAGGGCGAAGCGCTCTTTCGGGGTGAGCCAAGCCTGCGCCTCGGCCAGGGTTTCGGCCTCCACGATCTTGGCGCGGGCGAGTGTGTGGTCGGCGTCGATGGTCCCGCGCGGCCGGGGCGTGCCTTCGGGCAGCATCGCTGCGTGGGCGCGGGCGAGGGTCGGGTCGGCCTGGAGCGCGGCGAGCGCGTCAGTGTCGTCGAAGCCGCGGGCCTCGTTGCGGCGGGCGAGTTCGCCGGCGCGGCGGGCGATGGACGGCTGGGCGTGCTCCTCCGGCGTCACCAGCAGGCCGCGGTGCTTCAGCGCGAGCCCGAGCGCCAGTTGCCCACTCGCCCAGGAGAGCGGGATCGCCAGCACGAGGCCGAGGATCGTCGGCGACATCCACAGGAACAGGGAGGTGGCGATGGCAAAGGCTGCGACGCCGGTGACGAGGCCGAGGCCGGTGTGCCAGCGGTGGCGGCGCACGATGTCCGAGAGGGGGATCGAGCCGTCGTCGCGGCGCTGGGGGTTCCAGCCGGTGTCGCGCCCGGCCAGGATCTGGAACACTGAGCCCGACTGGACCAGCATCGCGATCGGCGCGATCAGCGCCGAGAGCAGGATCTCGATCAGGAAGGACAGGGTCAGCCGTCCCGCGCCGCCGCTGGCCCGCCGGGTCTCGACGTCCAGAAGCGCCAGGATCAGGCCCAGAAACTTCGGGGCGAGCAGGATGCCCATGGTCAGGGCGAAGAGCTGGAGCGCGCGCACCGGGTCGAAGCGCGGCCAGACCGGGTAGAGGCCGAACTCGGCGGAGAAGTATTCCGGGCGCACCCAGGCGGTCTGCAGCACGATGATGATGCCGATCACCAGCTGGGCGAGCCAGAGCGGCGATGCGACGTAGCCGGCGATACCCGTGGCGAAATGCTGGCGCGAGGCTGGCGCGAGGCCCGCCGCGCCGATGACGCGGGCATGCTGGAGGTTGCCCTGCGCCCAGCGCCGGTCGCGCACGGAGAGATCGATCAGCGAAGGCGGGCTCTCCTCGTAGGAGCCCTCCAGCCGCGGCAGCATGGTGACGCCCCAGCCGGCGCGGCGGATCAGCGCCGCCTCGACGAAATCGTGGCTGAGGATGTGGCCGCCGAAGGGCGGGCGGCCCTTCAGGTCCGGCAGGCCGGCGGCCTCGGCGAAGGCCTGCATCCGGATGATCGCGTTGTGGCCCCAGTAATTGCCGTCGCGGCCCGACCAGACCGAGAGGCCGGTGGCGATGACGGGGCCGTAGATGCGCGCGGCGAATTGCTGGAGCCGGGCGAACAGGGTGTTGCGGTTGATGATGAGCGGCAGGCTCTGGATGATGCCGGCCTGAGGGTCGGCCTCCATCGCGGCGGCGAGCCGCACGATGCAGTCGCCGGTGAGCAGGCTGTCGGCGTCGAGCACCAGCATGTGGTCGTAGGCGCCACCCCAGCCGGTGACGAAGTCGCCGATATTGCCGGCCTTGCGGTGATGGTTCTTTGCCCGGTGGCGGTAGTAGAGCCGGGCCTCGGGACCGAGTTCCGCGCGCAGATCGAGGAGCGCGCGCTCCTCGGCGACCCAGGCGTCGGCCTGGGTCGAATCGGAGAGCACGAACCAGTCGAAATGGCGCCCGAGGCCGGTGGCCTCGACCTCCTCGTGCATCGCCTGGAGCCCGGCGAAGACCCGGGCGCTGCCCTCGTTGTAGACCGGCATGACGATGGCGGTGCGGGTGGAAAGGCTCGCCGGACGCGGCGCCGCCTTGTCCCGCAGCAGCAGCGTCGCGAAGCCGAGGAGCGCGCCGGTGAAGGCCAGCGCGATCCACGAGAAGTTCAGGACGAACAGCACCAGCAGCACGTACTGAAGCCAGGTCGCGCCGCCGGAGACCGAGATCACCTCGTACATCTGCCACGCGCCGTAGGCGGTGAGGGCCGCAGCCCCGCCGAACACGAACAGGCGTGCCGCCAGCGGCCCGCCGCCGCCGTCGCGGCGCGTCGCGGGCCGGGTGCGCAGATCCTGCACCGGCATCGCCAGGGGTGCGCGCGGCGGCATGGAGGCCGGCTCGGTCCGCGCCTCGGCCTGGTGCGCCACGGGGCGGTCCATCACGGTCGAGGCGCTATCGGCGGTGTCGGGCATCGTCGCTCCGGCAAGGGGTCGGCAACGGGCTGCGAAGGCGCCCGCAAGGGATTACGGCGTCCAGCGGTACAGCCACGTTTCCGTGATCTGTCGCCCTTCCGTCTTGAGGGCAAGGCGCAACTCGCAGGCCCGCTCGCTGCCCGGATCGAGCTCGAAGGCGACGCGGACGGTGCGGGTCTCCGGATGGGCGATCCAGCGGGTCGCGCCCTCGACGATCCGGCCGGGGCCGGCGATCAGCACGGTCTCGACGGGCACGAGGGCGCCCTCAGCGGTGAACAGCCCGTCGCCGGTAAAGTCGACGAGGAACAGGCGCCGGGGATTGGCGGTGCCGCGGCCGCTGCGCGTGCTCGTGACCCGCGCGAGCGGGCTGCCCTGCGGTGATGCCGAAGCTGGCTCGCGGCCCCAGTTCTGCCGGTAGGCGAGACGGACCTCCTGGCCCGCGGGCAGGGCCGCCTTCGGCCGCCAATAGGCGATGACGTTCTCGTTGACTTCCGAATCGCTCGGGATTTCGAGGAGCGTCACGGCGCCCTCCCCCCACAGGCCCTCGGCGCCTGCCTCGGCAGCGCCGGTGGCCTCGCCCGGCTCGACCCAGAGCGAGGGGCAACGTTCCCAGTGGCGGCCGTCATCCTCGAAGGTCGTGAACGAACGGTCCCGTTGCGTCAGGCCAAATCCCTGCGGGCGGTTGTCGAGGAAGCCCGAGATCTGGAGCGTCTCCGGGTTGCGCACCGGGCGCCAAATCGCCTCCCCGCCGCCATTGCGGATCTGCAGGCCGCCCGCGGCATAGACCGCGGCCCGGGCATCGTCCGCGCCGCGCCGGTCGTGCGGGCCGAACAGGAACGGTGCCTGCATGCCGCTGAGCCCGAGGTGATCGACGGCCTTGCGGGTGACCAGGGTGGCGGTGATCGCCGCGGTCGAGGTCTCGCCGGGGCGCAGTTCCAGGCGCAGGGCGGCAGCGAGCGAATCGGAATCTAGCAGGGCGTGGATCACCAGCGGGCCGTCGGGCGTCTTCGGGCGCTCCACGAACAGGGCGCGCCAGCGGGGGAATTCCTCGCCGCGCGGGTCGGCCGGGCGCAGCATCAGCGCGCGCCCATCGACGCCGAATTCCTGGCCCTGCCCCACCAGCCGGTAGAAGCAGGCGCCCTGGAACACCGCGAAATCCTGATGCCGCTCGCCGAAGCGCGCGCGGATGCGCAGGCCGGAAAAGCCCGGTTCGCGACCGGATTCCGGCAGGGCCGCCGCACCCGCCTCCGTGCCCGCGTCGTAATGCGTGCGGTCGTAGACGACGGGACGGACCACGCCGTCCTCGACGAGGAACAGGGCGACCCGGTCGGTGAAGTAGAAGCCGCGCGGCAGCGGCTCGACCGCGAAACCGTGCGGCTCGCCGCCCCAAATCAGCGCCTCGGGCCGGATGCGGATCGCCTCGTAGGCTTCCCGCGGCAGGTTCTTGAGCGCGTCGGGGACGTCGTTCGCGGTCTGGGCCACGAAGGGCCGGTTGCCGAGCGCCCGGGCGAGGTCGGGCACGGTGGCATCCGAGAAGGGCGAGCCCGCCGCGGGCAGGGCCGGCGGCGCCGCCTGCGCCTCCACCCGGCCGGGCAGCAGGGCCAGGGCGGCGCCGGCCGCGACCCCGCCGAGGAGCCGGCGGCGGTCGATCGGCGCCGGACCCGCATCGCGGGTCGAAAGGTCGGTCGGATGCGTCATTCCCTCGTCGGCTCTCACGGTCATCGTCACAAAGTCATCGCGTCTTTCACGAAACGCCCGCTGCGCCGCCGGGCCCGGAGGGGAGACGATCGCAGACCGGGCGTTCGATGAGGCACTGTTCGTCTCAGAGCGTTCTCGGGGTGAAGAACGGTCGCAGATAGGATCTCAACGCCTGAACCGGGCGTTAAGGTTGCCGGCTTTGCCCGAGTCTTCGCTGCACGTCTGCCGCCATTTCCGTTTCCGGGCGATGCGCCGCGGACAGGACGGCACCGAGCCCGGACTCGACGAAGGCCCGTGGACCTTCCGGGGCCGGCCGGCGTAAGAGGCTTGCGATCTCGCACGCCGCATCAGCGGCGCCCGCCGTCTCGCGTCCCGCGAGCCTCCTGTCCAGCCTTGAGACGATGATTCTGCCGATGATTGTCACGCAGATCACCCACCACGACCTCGACGGCTACGGCGCCTCGACGGTGGCCGCCGCCTTCGCGGACGTGGCGCGGGTGGTGCATGTCGCCCGCTATTCCGATGTCGGCCCGGTGGTGGAGGACGAGCTGAAGCGCCTGCGCGGCGCGACGGCCTCCGAGACGCTGCTGATGACCGATCTCGGGCTGGAGGAGCCGACCATCGCCTTCCTGCGCCGCTTCGCCGCGATGAACCGCGGCCGGGCGGAGGGCACGCATCACCGCCTCGTCGTGCTCGATCACCACGCCTCCTCGATCGATCAGCTCAAGCGCCAGAACCTGGAGACCGCGCCCGATCCGGAGCGCGCGGGGCTGCTGCGGGCGGATCTCGGCGACCCGGAGGTGTTCGTGCTCATCGACGAGGCGCATTGCGCCACGCGGATGGCCTACGACCAGCGCGCCCTCTACGCGCCCGAGGCGAAGATGCCCGGAGAGACGGCGGCGGCCGACCTCGCGGCGCTGATCGAGTCGGTCGAGGCGCTCGACCTGTGGAAGAAGGGCGAACCCGCCTTCGCCGGCGGCCTCGCCCTCGACGAGATGTTCTGGGACAGCGTCTCGACCCTGGTGCCGGCGAGCCACCCCTGGCACGACCGCTTCGTCTCCGATCTGCTGATGGCGGCGGCCGGCCTGCTGCAGGCGGGCTCCACTCCGGCGGAGCTGGAGCGCCGCTCGGGCGAGTTGCGCGCCCGCCTCGTCGATGGCCTCCTTGCCGGTGAGGCCGGCGACGATCCGACCTTGACCGCGCGCCAGCGCCTCGCCCGGGCGCTCGCCCGCTCGGACGCGCTGTTCCACCGCCTGTCGGACGGCACGCTGCTCTCCTTCGGCCTCGATTCCGGCACCTTCCAGCGGGTCTCCGATCAGGTGATGGAGGCGGGCCGGGCCAAGCGGGTCGTCAACGTGCAGCGGGCGGGCACGCTCTCGTTCCGCTCCATCGACGGCACGGCGCTCGACGGCGCCCGCGCCTTCCGTGGCGGCGGCCACCGCGACGCGGCCGGCGGCAAGCTGCCCCAGGGCAGCGCGCATTCCCGCGAGGACGCGGTCGCCCAGGTCGAGCCGGTGCTCAACCCCCCGCCCCCGGACCTGTCCGGCAGCCCGTTCGCCGCGCTCAAGAACTGGAAGGGGTGATCGCTTCACCTCTCCGGATACGAGGGGCCGAACCCCATCAGCCTGACTGCATGACAGGATGCTGAGGGTGGAAAGCAGGAATTGGTTGGATGTGAGGGGAAAAGTCCGGATCAGGAACCGAAGCGGACGAAGCATAGAGATATAACTAGCGGGTGCCGAGCAGCGCGCACTTGGGCCTGTCGCAGCGGTTCGTGCACGCGCCACGGTTTCCGATCCTCTACGGCTCGCTGCGGGAGCGGTCGTTCAGCCGCTTCCTGGCCTATGAGGCGGCGCGGCTCTTGGAAGCCATGGGCGGAGAGGTGCGCATCTACGACGCCCACGGGCTGCCCTTGCCCGACGACATAACTGCCGACCACCCGAAGGTGCAGGAGCTGCGCGCCCTCTCGATTTGGTCCGAGGGGCAGGTGCGGGTCAGCCCCGAACGGCACGGCAACCTGACCGGGGTGATGAAGAGCCAAATTGACTGGCTGCCGCTTAGCGAGGGCAGCGTGCGCCCGACGCAAGGGCGCACCCTCGCCGTGATGCGGGTGTCCAGCGGCTCGCAGAGCTTCAACGCCGTGAACAGCCTGCGCGTGCTCGGGCGCCGGAGGCGGATGATTGCCACCCCGAATCAGGCTTCGGTGACGATGGCCTACAAGGAGTTCGACGAAGCCGGCCGCAAGAGGCCGAGGCTGCTCTGACCGGGTGGTGGATGTCAGCGAGGAGCTGATAAAGTTCACGCTGCTGACCCGCGAGCGAGCGGACTACCTAGTGGATCGCTACAGCGAGCGGAAAGAGCGGGAGCCGGAGAGCCTGAAGGCGGTGGCGACCGACCTCGGTTTTGTGAAGCGGTAGGCAAGCGCTTGACCTTCCCCCTATGGGAAGGGTCACAATCACGCAGCATCCTGCGGAGGACACCAAGCCATGAAGAACCTGATTGCGAGCGCGACAGCCTTGCTACTGCTGAGCGCTGCTCCTGCTCTCGCCATGAGCTGCTGCGGTGGCAGCAAGGGCAAGGGCGCGATGATGTGCGGGAAAGGCAGCATGGCGATGAACCACGCCCAGAAGGGCAAGAAGGGTGGTTGCTGCTGCGAGGGTATGAGCGGCGGCAACATGAGCAAGCGTACCTGAGCTGCGCCACGTCGTGCCCCAATCAGGCCGGGCCGACTGCCCGGCCTTTTTTGCGCGTGCTATTGGTCAAAACTCGTCCCAACGCGCACGTAGCACTCACACCTGACCGACAAAGCTGATGCACAAGCGGCACGGTGCAGCTAGGCCGAAACTTCATAATTCAAAATTTCCGGCTGGCTCGGGGTAGTCGTTGCCAATCAGGCACTTGGAAGGCGCGAAAGTCTCGCCCGAAACTCAACTCATAGGTTCCGATTTCCATCCGCTCCAGACATTGGGATGTGGCTGCTCGAAGGTCCGACTGGGGTCGCAAGCCGTCCTTCGAACGATCAAGCTGATTGGATCTTGATCCTTACCTTCCCTCCTCGTCTTCATCCTCGGGCGCTTGGATACAAGCGGTTTGGATCGGATCGAGGTCGGCGGCCTCTCGTGAAAACGATGGTGATGTCGGATCGTCCGGTCGAATAGGCTCAGATCCCGAGATTGAACGGCAGGTCGAACAGCGTCGAGTGATCGACGTAGCTGACCCGCAGGGTGTGCTCGCGGGCGCCGTCGGGCAGGGTCTCGCCCTCGCGCAACGTGCGAATCATGTCGCGGGCGGCGCGGAAGGCCATGCCGCAATCCGGGCAGTCGCGCGTCTCCGTCCGGCCGACCGTCTGGCCGTTCCGGCATA
Source organism: Methylorubrum sp. GM97 (assembly GCF_024347855.1). NCBI lineage: Bacteria > Pseudomonadati > Pseudomonadota > Alphaproteobacteria > Hyphomicrobiales > Methylobacteriaceae > Methylorubrum > Methylorubrum sp. GM97. The sequence goes on along the minus strand of NZ_AP025942.1, from coordinate 3,946,454 downwards.
GCTCGAAATGAAAGAGAGGCATCCGGTGCCGGTCTCCGAGCAGCGTTCGGAGCGTACTCGTGCAAGCCTTGAGCCGTGATGCGGATGACAACGCAATGTGGTGGAAATTTCGCTTGCCTGCCAGCCGATTGGGCAGTCGCTCCGTGCAGGCACAAAAAACCCGCCGGCTTTCGCCGACGGGTTTTTGCAGGGGCCACGCTCTCTCGCGCGATGGGAGCTGCCGCCTCGCCCTCGGACTGGCGGGGGAACTCGACCTGTCGCAGCGTTTAGGGAGCCACTATCCCTGCCGATCTTGGTTGGGTGGCGTGTCCTGATCCGCGTCGGCGGTGCGCGTGGGGGAGCCGTTGATGCCGTGAAGTTTCATGGCCAACCTCCTTGTCTCAGGGCGGCGCCGCAGCGCCGATGAAGAGAGGCTAGGACGGTTCGCGGGCCGCGCGCAAGCCCCTTTCTTTCCCTTATCCGCCCTCTCGCCAACCTCCGGCGGCGGCCTTGCGCGGTCCCGTTCCTTGCGCCGGGGCGTCCTGCACACGATCTGTCCGCTTCGAGGGGAAACAGTTTTTTCCGCCCCCACGGGCGTGAAGCGAAGGTGCGCGGCTTGCTGATGTCCTCCTCTCTGCCTCCCCTCTCCGTCCTCGATCTCGCCTTCATCCCGGAGGGCGCCACGCCGCGGCAGGCGCTCGCCAACAGCGTCAGCCTCGCCCGGCACGCGGAGGAGCTCGGCTACCGCCGCTTCTGGCTCGCCGAGCACCACAACATGGTCGGCATCGCCAGCGCCGCCACGGCGGTGGTGATCGGCCATGTGGCGGCGGGCACGGATCGCATCCGGGTCGGCGCGGGCGGGATCATGCTGCCCAACCACGCGCCGCTGGTGATCGCCGAGCAGTTCGGCACGCTGGAATCGCTGTATCCGGGCCGGATCGATCTCGGGCTCGGCCGGGCGCCGGGCACGGATGGGCTGACGCTGCGCGCGCTGCGCCGCGACTACGAGTCGGCGGAGCGCTTTCCCCAGGACGTGCTCGAATTGCAGGCCCTGTTCGGCCCGGTGCGGGAGGGGCAGTCGGTGCAGGCGGTGCCCGGCACCGGCCTCAAGGTGCCGCTGTGGATCCTCGGCTCGAGCCTGTTCGGGGCAGAACTCGCCGGCATGCTCGGCCTGCCCTACGCCTTCGCCTCGCATTTCGCGCCCGATGCGCTGCTGCCGGCGCTCGCGGCCTACCGCGCCCGCTTCCAGCCGTCCGAGCAGTTGCAGCGGCCCTACGCCATGGTCGGCGTCAACGTCGTTGCGGCGGAGACCGATGCGGAGGCGCAGCGCCTGTTCACCACGGTGCAGCAGCAATTCACCCGGCTGGTGCGCGGCACCCGCGGCCTCCTGCCCCCGCCGATCGACGACATCGAGGCGTATTGGCGCCCGGCGGAGAAGGCGCAGGCCTCGCGGATGCTGGCGCGCGCGCTGGTGGGCTCGCGCGAGACCGTCCGCGCCGGGCTGGAGGCGCTGGTGGCCGAGACCGGCGCCGACGAGGTGATGGTGGCCTCGGCCATCTACGACCACGACGCGCGGCTCGCCTCCTACGCGATCCTCGCCGAGGCGCATGGCGCTCTGGCAGCGCAGGCCCTGCCCGCGCGCTCAGCGGCCTGAACGGGCTGCGGGCTTCCCGGCGGCGGGCGGCGGCGGAAGCTGCGAGATGTGGCGCAGGGCCGGTGGCGCCGCCGTCGTCCCGGCCGCGGGCGCACCTGCCTGTTCCGTCACCCGCGCGATGACGCTGCCCAGGGCGAAGCCGCTGAGGCTCAGAAGGATCGCGATGCCGGTGTGCTTGATCATGGCCGGTATCCAAGGCCGGGCCCGGCGGGCGTGGATGGGGCCGATCGTGGCGGGAATTCATTGACGGATCGTGGACAGATCGTGCCGCCGGCCGCGCGGATACCGCCTTGATCTTGAAAAACGCCGTCTGGCCCGTGGAATAATCAGTGCGCGCCGCCGCTCTCGACGAATTTGAACAGGAACACGGCCGCGATCACCCACACCACCGGCTTCACCTCGCGGGCGCGCCCGGTCAGGCCTTTGAGGACAGCGTAGGTGATGAAGCCGAAGGCGACGCCGTTGGCGATGGAGTAGGTGAAGGGCATCAGCAGCGCGGTGACGCAGGCCGGGATCACCTCGGTGAGGTCGTCCCAATCGAGCGCGGTGAGGTCGCGCAGCATCAGGCAGGCGACGTAGAACAGGGCCGGCGCCGTGGCGTAGGCCGGCACCGAGCCGGCGAGCGGCGCGAAGAAAAGGCAGGCCAGGAACAGCACGGCCACGGTCGCGGCGGTGAGCCCGGTCCGCCCGCCCTCCTCCACCCCGGCGGCGCTCTCGAGATAGGCGGTGGTGCTCGACGTGCCGAGCAGCGAGCCGGCGAAGATCGCCGCGGAATCGGCCATCAGCGCCCGGTCGAGCGCGGCCGAGCGCCCCGTCTCCGGCAGGAGCCCGGCGCGGTTGGCCACTGCCATCAGCGTGCCGGTGGCGTCGAACAGTTCGACCAGGAACAGCACGAGGATGACGTTGACGAGCCCTCCGGTCAGCGCGCCGGGGATGTCGAGGGCAAACAGCGTCGGCGCCAGCGAGGGCGGCGCCGAGACGATGCCCTGGAAGGCGTTGCCGGCAAAGACGAAGCTCAGGCCCGTCACCGTCAGGATGGTGAGGAGCAGCGCCGCCTTGATCCGCCGCGCCGAGAGCACCGCCACCATCAGGAAGCCGAGCACGGCGAGCACCGTGCCGGGCTGGCGCAGGTCGCCCAGCGTCACGAAGGTGGCGGGGTTGGCGGCTACCACGCCCGCGTTCTTGAGCGCGATGATCGCCAGGAACAGGCCGATGCCGACGGTGAGTGCGATGCGCATGGAGCGCGGAATGCCCGCGACGATGATCCGGCGCAGGCCCGTCAGCGTCACGGCGAGGAAGCAGAGGCCGGAGATGAACACCGCCCCGAGCGCCGCCTGCCAGGTATAGCCCATGCCCTGCACGACGACGTAGGCGAAGTAGGCGTTGAGCCCCATCCCCGGCGCCAGCGCCACCGGCCAGTTGGCGACGAACGCCATCACGGCTGAGCCGAGCGCGGCGATGAGGCAGGTCGCGACGAAGACGGAGCCCTTCGGCATGCCGGCATCGGCGAGGATGCTCGGATTGACGAAGACGATGTAGGCCATGGTGAGGAAGGTGGTCAGCCCCGCCAGCAGCTCGGTGCGGACCGTTGTGCCGTGCGCGCGGAGCTTGAACAGGCGCTCCAACAGGTTCGGCGGCGCGGCGACCGTGTCCTGCTTGGTGTCCATCGCCTCACAGCCCCTTCCCGGATGAGCGGTTCCGCACCGCCATCGCAAGGGTCGGCGACGCAATCCAGTCACCGGCCGCGCTTCAGCGCGCCCGTGTCTGTCTGAGCGCTCAGCGAATGGCCGTCATCCCGCCGCGGGCGGCCGGGCCGGACAGGGGCAGGCCGAAGCGGCCGACGCTGGGGCTGAGCCCGTTCGTGGTCCAGCGCGGATCGTGCGGGCGCGGACGCTCGGAGGGCGGAAGCTGCTGGATCAGCTGCCGGTACCGCACCGACGCCTCGTCGTTCGGGAAGGCCTGCGCCGTCGCGGTGCCGGCAAGAGAGAGGCCGCCGAGGACGAGCGCGCCGAGGATCGGAAAACGGATCATGGGTGAGGACTTCGTTCTGACCCGAATCGGCCTGGGGGATGGGTCGAAGGGACGTTTCCGTTCGAGGTGGGCACCCGGATCACGATCTGCAATCCGGGTGCCGCCTGTGTCTCAGTAAGCCAAAAGATCAGGTCCGGCGCTGGGCCGCGCCCTCCCGCTCGTTCCAGCCGTCGAGCACCTTGTCGAGCGTCAGCGGGTAGTCGCGGATGCGCAGGCCCGTGGCGTTGTAGACGGCATTGGCGAGCGCCGCCCCGGCGCCGCAGATGCTGACCTCGCCGAGCCCCTTGCTCTTCAGCGGGTTCGCCTTGTCGTCGAGTTCGGGCAGGAACATCGCATCGATGGCCGGGACGTCGGCATGGGCCGGCACGTGATACTCGGCGAGATCGTGGTTCACGAAGTAGCCGTAGCGGGTGTCGGTCTCGGCCGCTTCCATGAGGGCGGCGCCGATGCCGAAGATCATGCCGCCGAGCGCCTGGGAGCGGGCGGTCTTCTGGTTGAGGATGCGCCCGCCGGTGAACACGCCGAGCATCCGCCGCAGGCGGATCTCGCCAGTGTCGGCATCGACGCCGACTTCCGCGAAATGCGCACCGAAGGAGTGCTGCGAGTACTTCTCCTTCATCGCGCCGGGCTTGATCTCGCCCTTGGCCTCGACACCCTGCGCTCCGGCCAGATCGGTCAGCGCCTCCGATCGGTTGCCCGAAGTCACGCGCCCTTCCGAGAACACGGCGCCCTCGGGCGTCATGCCGGCCGATTGCAGCAGCGACTGCCGGAGGTTGTCGCAGGCGACGTAGAGCGCCGAACCGGCCGAGCCCGCGCCGAACGAACCGCCGGAGCCGGCCGCCTTGGGATAGGCGGTGTCGCCGATCTCGACGTGGATGCGCTCGATCGGCAGGCCCATCATCTCGCCCGCGATCTGGGCCAGGATGGTGTAGGTGCCGGTGCCGATATCGGTCATCGCCATCCGCACGGTGAGCGTGCCGTCGGGGTTGAGGCGCACGCCGGCCTGCGAGGGCATCAGCGGGTTGAGCCGCGAGGCCGCCGCCATGCCCATGCCGACGAGCCACTGCCCGTCGCGCGTCGCGCCGGTCGCACCGCGTTTGTCCCAGCCGAAGCGTTGCGCCCCCTCGCGCATGCAGGCGACGAGTTGGCGGGTGGAGAAGGGCACCTTCTTTTCCGGGTCCTGCTCCGGCTCGTTGCGGATGCGCAGCTCGATCGGGTCGATCTTCAGCTGCTCGGCCAGCTCGTCCATGGCGCATTCGAAAGCGAGCTGGCCCACTGCCTCGCCCGGTGCCCGCATGGCCGAGGCGATCGGCACATTGAGGTTGGCGAGCCGATGCCGGGTCAGGCGGTTCTGCGCCGCGTAGAGCGAGCGGGTGACGACGGCGGAGGTCTCGTAGAAGACGTCGCCCGGCGCGGTCGCCGACCACGATTCGTGGGCGATCGCGGTGAGCCGCCCGTTCTCGTCGGCGCCCAGGCGAATGCGCTGGATCGTGTCGGTGCGGTGGGTCGCGACGTGGAATTCCTGCTGGCGGGTCAGCGCGACCTTCACCGGGCGCTTGAGGCTCTTCGAGGCCAGAGCGGACAGGATCGCCTCGGGCTGCGGCTGGAGCTTCGAGCCGAAGCCGCCGCCGATATAGTGCGAGACGAGCCGCACGTTCTCGGGCTTCAGCTTCAGGACCGAAGCGAGCGAGGTCTGGCCGCGGTTGAGCATCTGGTTGGCGGTGTAGAGCGTCACCCGCTCGCCATCCGGCCCCGCCTCCCAGGAGGCGATGGTGGCGTGCGGCTCCATCTGCGCGTGGATCTGCACGGGCGTGGTGTATTCCACGTCGAGCTTCACCGGGGCGCTGGCGAAGGCGCCGTCGAAATCGCCGATCTTGGAATCGGGCGGCGTCTGCGCCGGCTTCGGCTCGACGGCCGTGGGCCGGGCCGCCTTCAGCGAGGCCTCGGGCGTCTGTACATCGTACTCGGCCCGCACGAGGGCGGCCGCTGCGCGGGCCTGTTCGAAGCTCTGCGCGACGACGAAGGCGATGGGCTGGCCGTGGAAGCGGATCTCGGTACCCTGCAATTGTGGGTAGACCTGCTCCTTCTTCTCGCCCTGCTCCGGCACGTTCTCGTGGGTCATCACGAGGAGCACGCCCGGCGCGCGCTTGGCCGCGGAGACATCCAGGCTGCGGATGCGCCCCTTGGCGATGCCGGCCTCGACGAGGAAGCCGTAGGCCGGGTTCTTGAGGTCGCGGGTCTCGTAGGCGTAGGGCGCGCGGCCCGTCACCTTGAGGCGCCCGTCGATGCGGTCGATGGGGCGGCCGACGAGCCCGTCCGGCTTGCCGTCGAGGGGCGTCGCGCCGATCGGCTGGTTCATGTCCATGGCGGATTTCCTCAGGCTCGCAGGGCTTCGGCGACGGTGGCGCGCAGCGTCCGGCGGGTGAGCGGGATCTTGAAGTCGTTGGTGCCCTGGCCGCGGGCGCCGTCCAGCACCCGGTCCGCGGCGGCATCGGCCGAGCCGGTCTCGACCAAAGCGGCCTCCGCCGCCTCGACCCGCCAGGGCTTGTGAGCCAGCCCACCGAAGGCGAGCTTGGCCAGCTTCGGCTTGTCGCCCTCGCCCTTGGCGATGATCGCGGCAACCGAGACCGTGGCGAAGGCATAGGATGCCCGGTCGCGGACCTTGCGGTAGAGGTGCACGCCCTCAATGGGCTTGGGGAGCGTCACGGCGGTGATGAGCTCGCCGGCCTTCAAGTCGGTCTCGATCTGCGGCGTGTCGCCGGGCAGGCGGTGGAAGTTGGCCAGGGCGATGCTGCGCCGCGCGCCCTGCGGATCGACCGTCTCGACGGTGGCGTCGAGGACGCGCATCGCCACGTTCATGTCGGACGGGTTGGTGGCGATGCAGGAATCGCTCGCCCCCAGCACCGCCATGATCCGGTTGAACCCGCCGATGGCCGAGCAGCCCGAGCCCGGCTCGCGTTTGTTGCAGGGTTTGGTCGTGTCGTAGAAGTAGTAGCAGCGCGTCCGCTGCAGCAGGTTGCCGGCGGTGGTCGCCTTGTTGCGCAACTGGCCCGAGGCACCCGCGAGCAGGGCTTTGCCCAGCACCGCGTAATCCTTCCGCACCCGGGGATGCGCGGCGAGATCGGAATTGCGCACCAGCGCGCCGATGCGCAGGCCGCCGTCTTCCGTGTCGGTGACCTCGGCCAGCGGCAGGCGGTTGACGTCGATCAGGGTGGCGGGCGTCTCAATCTGAAGCTTCATCAGGTCGAGCAGGTTGGTGCCGCCGGCGATGAAGCGGGCGCCGGGCCGCTCGGCAGCAAGGCGCGCGGCGTCCTGAACCGTGGCGGGGCGCTCATAGGCGAAAGCCTTCATGGGGTTCGCCTCCTCAGATCTTGGTGCTGGCGTCGCGGATCGCCGCGACGATGTTGGGATAGGCCGAGCAGCGGCAGATGTTGCCGCTCATCCGCTCGCGGATTTCTTGGTCGGTGAGCGAGGCCTTCTGCGTGATGTCGTCCGTCACATGGCTAGGCCATCCGGCCTCAAGTTCCGAAAACATGCCGGCGGCCGAGCAAATCTGGCCCGGCGTGCAGTAGCCGCACTGATAGCCGTCATGGTGCAGGAAGGCGGCCTGGAGCGGGTGGAGATTGTCCCCATCCGCCAGCCCTCGATGGTGGTGACGGAATCGCCCTCGTGCATCACCGCGAGGCTCAGGCAGGAATTGATGCGCCGGCCGTTCACCAGCACCGTGCAGGCGCCGCACTGGCCGTGATCGCAGCCCTTCTTCGAACCGTTGAGGTCGAGATGCTCGCGCAAGGCGTCGAGCAGGGTGGTGCGGGTATCGAGGGTGAGGTCGTGGCGGGTGCCGTTGATCTCGAGCGAGACCGACATGGTCTGCGGCTGCGGGTCGACCGCCGCCGGGGCGGCCTCCGCCCGGCCGCGCAGGGAGGCCCCGAGCGTCGCCAGGGCGGCGCAGCTGCCTATCACCGTGCGGCGCGATGGATCGAAGCGCCGGTCTCTCGTCGAATGGTCGCTCATCAGGCCTGCCGTCCCGCGCATCCGGACCGGCCGCGGGTGGCGGCCAGTCTGGAATGGATCGAAATCTGACAGGCGAACGCGACAGGGCCCAAGTTGATCCGGCCGGGCGCCGCGCCCCTATGGCGCAGCTTTGCGGTGTGCTTGGCGGTGCGGAAGCCTCAGCTCCAGGCGTGGAGCGGCGGGTTCACCCCGTTGAGGGCGTGGTTGCCAATGATCGCGTATTTCCACCGCACGGGATCGTGAAGCGTGTGGGTGCGGGCGTTGCGCCAGTGGCGGTCGAGGTTGTGCTCGGCCAGGGTCGAGCGGGTGCCGGAGAGTTCGAACAGGGTGTTGGCAGCCGCGAGCGCGGTCTCGGTGGTCAGCACCTTGGCCTCGGCGACCGCGATCTGAGCCGCGGCCACGCTCTCCGCCGTCGGGTTTGCCAGCGCGGCGTCGATGGCCAGCCCCGCCCGGTCGAGCAGGGCTTCCGCCGCGTGCTGGCGGATCGTCAGGTCGCCGATGGTGCGGATGGTGTAGGGGTCGTCGGAGGCCCGCTCCCCGCCGCTGTCGATCCAGGGGCGTGCCTTCTCGCGGACGAAGTCGATCGTGTCGTCGAGCGCCTCGCGGCCGATCCCGGCATCGACGGCGGCCTGGATGATCTGGAAGATGGCGCCATCCGCCCGCGGCGCCTCGTAGGCGCGGTAGCCCGGCACGAGGTGGCTCTTCTCCACCCGCACATCCTCGATGATGACGGTGCCGCTGGCCGTGCCCCGCTGGCCGAAGGCCGACCAGTCATCGATCACGGTGAGCCCCGGCGCATCGCGCTCGGCGATGGCGTACCAAGCGCGACCCTCCGCATCGAGGGCGACGATCGGCACGAGATGGGCGAGGAGCGCGCCCGAGGAATAGAACTTCTGGCCGCGCACGATGACGTGGTCGCCGTGATCGGTGAAGCGGGTCTCGAACTCGGCGGCGCGCTTGGTGCCGCGCTCGGAGAAGGCGTTGCCGAAACGGGTGCCCTTCAGGACTTGCCCGAAGAGAAGCGCCTGCTGCTCGGGGTCCGAGACGGTGCGGATCGCCGCGACGATGCCGAGATGGTTCTGCGCGATCTGCGCGATGGACGGGTCGGCGGCGGCGATGATCGCGATCACCTGCGCCAGCGTCTTGTAGGAGACCTCCGGCCCGCCATAGGCCCGCGGCACGTTGATCGACCACAGGCCGCTCTGGGAGAAGGCATCGAGCTCGGCGAGCGGGCGAGCATTGGTGCGGTCGCGCTCCGAGGCGCCCTCGCGGAATTCTTTCGCCAGTTCGTGGGCGATGCGGATCGCCTCGGCGTCGTCGCGGATGACATGAGCCGGGGTCGCGGGGCGCGCAGGCCCCGGCACGCCCTGCGGCCGGCTGCCGGCCTCGGCCGTGGTGGGATTGACGGCGATGGTCATGGAGCGGTCTCCGAAGCGAGAGGGGATCGGAAGGGATCGATCCCACCCTCCCCCCTCATCCTGAGGTGGCGGCGCGAAGCGGCGCCCTCGAAGGATCCTCCAGGGATCGCGCGGGATCTGGAGGATCCTTCAAGGCTGCTGCGCAGCACCTCAGGATGAGGATGGGGGTGGGACGAGCGTAAGGGTCAGGCCGCCTCGGCGCGGCGCTCGCGGGCGGCTTCCAGCGCGCGGACCCGCGGGATCACGTGCTCGCCGAAATATTGCACCTCCTCCTGGAAGTGCAGGAAGGCGAGCAGCGCCAGATCCACGCCGGCATCCTTGAGGGCGAGGATGCGCTCGGCGATCTGGTCGGGCGTGCCGATCAGGTTGGTCTTGAAGCCGTCGTTGTACTGGACGAGATCCTCGAAGCTGGACTTCGCCCAGTTGCCCTCGCCCTCGGGGGAGGCCGCGCCGGCGTTCTTCACCTCGTGGCCGAAGGCCTTCACCGCGTCCGGATCGGCGTTCTCGATGATCTCCTGAAGGACGGCGCGGGCCTCCTCCTCCGTCTCGCGGGCGATGACGAAGGCGTTGACGCCGACCTTCACGGAATGGCCGTTCGCCTGCGCCTTGGCCCGCAGATCCTCGACCTGCGCCCGCACGCCCTCCGGGGTGTTGCCGTTGGTGAAGTACCAATCGGAGACGCGGGCGGCCATGTCGCGCGCGGCGCGCGAGGAGCCGCCCTGGAAGATCTCCGGCAGGTTCGGCCCCGGCTTCGGCTTCAGGGTGTAGTTCGTGTAGCGGTAGAAATCGCCGCGGAAGCTGAAGGCGTCCTGCGTCCAGATCCCGCGCAAGGACCGGATGAACTCCTCCGAGCGACGGTAGCGCTCGTCATGGTCGAGCCAGGGCTCGCCGATCGCCCGGAACTCGCCGGAGAACCAACCCGAGACGATGTTGACCGCGATCCGTCCTTCCGTGAGCTGGGAGATCGTGGCGATCTGCTTGGCCGCCAGCGTCGGGTTCCAGGGGCCGGGCAGGATCGCAGCGATCACCGTCAGCCGGGTCGTGGCGGCGGCGAGCGCGTGGCTGAAGGCGACCGATTCGTGCTGGTACTCGGCGCCGTAGCCGGCGGTGAAGCGGATTTGGGTCAGGGCGTAGTCGAAGCCCGCCGCCTCCGCGATCTGCGCGAGCTTGCGGTTATAGTCCGCGTCCCAGCTCGTGCGCTGCGCGATCTTGCTGATGACGAGGCCGCCCGAGACGTTGGGCACCCAGTAGGCGAAGCGGATCGGCTCGGACGCGGAGGACGGGTTCGGAACGGACATGGTGGCGCGGCGCTCGCTCTGAGAAGCGTTGTTCTGAAGCATTTCGAGATGATGATGGTTTTATTTGAGTCATCATCGCGTTGAGTCCAATCATCGTCTCGGAACAACCTGTCGTCAAAGGAATGATCGAGCGTTTTTTCAGCTCATCGCGAAAGCTCGTTCTTCGTCGTGCGGCATCCGGGCGAAGAACGTTTTCGTTGAATACGATCCACCGCAAGAGCGCTCTGAAACGAAAAGAGCCGCCCCGGTCGGGGCGGCTCTCGGTCGATCGCGGATCGTGGCGGCGGGTCTTCAGTAGACGCCGCCGGCCTGGGCGGCGGCGCCCGCATCGGGCGGCACCGCGGCGGGGGCGGACGGGGCGACGTAGGAATCCGGCGGGGCGGTGCCGGGCTTGAACGCCTCCAGGATGGTGCCGCCGCCCTCGCCCGAGCCGGCGCGGGTGCCGGAGGAGGCGTTGACGCGGATCAGCTTGATCCCCGCCGGGACGCGGAACGGGGTCGGCGGCTTGTCCTTGAGCGCCACCTTCAGGAAGTCGAGGACGATGGGGGCGGCGAGCCCGCCGCCGGTCGCCCGGTCGCCGAGCGAGCGCGGCTTGTCGAAGCCGAGATAGACGCCGACCGCGAGATCCGGGGAGAAGCCCACGAACCACGCATCCTTGGCGTCGTTCGTCGTGCCGGTCTTGCCCGCGAGCGGCTTGCCGATCTGCTTGAGCAGGGTCGCGGTGCCGCGCTGGACCACGCCCTCCATGATCGAGACCATCTGGTAGGCGGTGAGCGGGTCGAGCACCTGCTCGGACTGGTCCACTAGCTTGGGCTCGTCCTGGCCCGACCACTTCTCCGCGTCGCAGCCGACGCATTTGCGGTTGTCGTGGCGGTAGATCGTCTCGCCGGTGCGGTCCTGGATGCGGTCGATCAGCGTCGGACGGATGCGGCGCCCGCCGTTGGCGAGCATCGAGTAGGCGGTGACCATGCGCATCACCGTAGTCTCGCCGGCGCCGAGCGACATCGGCAGCACGGGCAGCAGGTCGTCATAGACGCCGAAGCGGCGGGAATACTCGGCGATCAGCGGCATGCCGATATCCTTGGCCAGCCGCACCGTCATCAGGTTCTTCGAGTGCTCGATGCCGTAGCGCAGGGTGTGCGGACCGCCGGACTTGCCGTCGTAGTTCGAGGGCGACCACGCCTCCTGGCCGGGGCCGGCCTCGATGGTGATCGGCGCATCCTGCACCACTGAGGACGGGGTGTAGCCGTTGTCCAGCGCCGCCGAGTAGACGATCGGCTTGAACGAGGAGCCAGGCTGGCGCATCGCCTGCGTCGCGCGGTTGAACTCGGATTCCTCATACGAGAAGCCGCCAACCATGGCGTGAACGCGCCCCGTATAGGGGTCCATCGCGACGATGGCGCCCGACACCTCAGGCTTCTGGCGCAGGCGGTAGGTGCCCTTGGCCGGATCGATCGCCTCGACATAGACCACGTCGCCGGGCTTCACCGCGGCGGCGACGGCGCGGCCGGTCCACTTCACGCCCTCGGCGGTGATCGCGCCGGTCTCGCGCTCCTTCGAGAGGGAGCCGCCGGCCTCGCGCTTGGGCTGGAGCCCGATCTGCGCCACGCCGCCATTGGTGTTCAGCACCACGGCGAGCCGCCAGGGGGCGATGTCGCCGAGCGCGGGCATCTCGGCCACCGCCAAGCCCCAGTCGCGGCCGGTGAGATCGACCTTATGCTCGGCCCCGCGCCAGCCGCGGCCCTGATCGTAGCGCACGAGGCCGTCGATGAACGCCTTGCGCGCCCAGGCCTGCATCTTCGGGTCGAGGGTGGCGCGCACCGAGAGGCCGCCCTCGTAGAGCTTGCTCTGGCCGTAGCGCTCGGAGATCTCGCGGCGGACCTCCTCGGTGAAGTAGTTGGCGTTGGCCGCGTTCGGGAAGGCGACGCGCGGGTTGACCCCGAGCGGCTGCTTCTTGGCCTCGGTGCCCTCCTCGGCCGTGATGTAGCCGTTCTGGGCCATCAGGCCGATGATCTCGTTGCGCCGCGCCAGCGCCTGCTGCGTGCGCCGGTAGGGGTGGTAGTTGTTCGGCCCCTTCGGCAGGGCGGCGAGATAGGCCGCCTCGTTGATCGTCAGCTCGTGGACGGACTTGCCGAAGTAATCCAGCGCCGCGGCGGCCACGCCGTGCAGGTTGCGGCCGGGGACGATGGTGCCGAGGAAAATCTCGTTGAGGTAGAGTTCGAGGATCTTGTCCTTCGAATAGGCCGACTCGATCCGCAGCGCGATCAGCGCTTCCTTGATCTTGCGGTCGTAGGTCTGCTCGGCCGAGAGCAGGAAGTTCTTGGCCACCTGCTGGGTGATGGTCGAGGCGCCCTGCTTCTTGCCGGACTGGGCGTTGGTGAGGATCGCGCGGACGATGCCCTCGGGGTCGATGCCGCCGTGCTTGTAGAAGTTCTTGTCCTCCGCCGAGAGGAAGGCGGCGACGACGATCTTCGGCATCGCCTGGATCGGCAGGTAGAGGCGGCGCTCGTGGGCGTATTCGGCCAGAAGCGAGCCGTCTGCCGCGTGGACGCGGGTCATCACCGGCGGCTCGTAATTGGCGAGCGCGGCGTGATCGGGCAGGTCCTGGCTGTACTTCCAGTAGAAGAACGCGCCGACCGCGGCGGCGAGGCAGAACACCACCGCACCGGCCGAGAACAGGAAGGCGAAGAATCGCAGGATGAAACGCATCCGGGGTCCGTTCCGTCGCTCGTCCGCTGCGCGCCGATGAAGGCCAAGCGCGAGGGCCTGCCGCGGGCTCTGGTGAGGCCCCGCGCGGCCGTGCCTCTTGTCAGGCGGACGGGGGGCTCGTCGAGCCCCGTATCGACACCGGCTCTATGGTGAAACTGGGGCGATGCAAGGGGACCGCTCGAAAGCGCTCCCCTTAAGCTTTCGTCGGCCTCAGTCGCCGGCGCCCGCCTCCGCGGGCTCAGGCTTTCGCTCCGCTCGACGCCTCGGCAAAGGCCGAGGCACGCTTCGCGCCGTGGAGCCGTGTCCGGCTCCTCAGGGGCGGAACGCGATCGCGCTTTTCCCGTTCTCCGCGGAGCGCGCTCCGATCGCCACCGGACGCGAAAGCGTGGCCCGGCCGGAGAAGAACAGGTCCACGGCCTTGGCCATCGAACCCGTCACCCGCATGCGCCACTCTTCCGATTGCAGCTTCTCCAGGTCGCTCTTGCTCGACAGGTAGCCGAGTTCGATCAGCACGGAGGGCACGTCGGGCGAGCGCAAAACCCTGAAGCCGGCCTCGCGGTGGGGCTTCGTGCTCATCTCCATCACCGGGGAGAGCTGGCCCATCAGCTGGCCGGCAAAGCCCGAGGAGAAGCCGCGGGTCTCGCGCAGGGTCAGTTCCTGGAGGATGTCCGCGACCTCCGCCGGGGCCTCGCCGGATTCGGTGCCGGCGGCGGCGTCGGCCCGGTTCTCGCGCTCGGCGAGCCGGGCGGATTCGCCGTCTGTCGCCCGCTCCGAGCCGGTATAGATCGTGGCGCCTTTCACCTGGGGCGCGGCCGAGATCGAATCGGCGTGGATCGAGACGAACAGGTCGGCCTTGGCGTCGCGGGCGATGCGCACCCGCTCGGCCAGCGGCACGAACACGTCGCGGTCGCGGGTCATCAGCAGGCGGTAGCGGCCGGAGGCTTCCAGGCGCTCGGCAAAGGACTGGGCGAAGCCGAACACGATGTCCTTCTCGAACACCCCCGTGGCGGCGATGGCGCCGGGATCGGTGCCGCCGTGGCCGGCATCGATGACGATGAGCGGGCGCGTGTCGGCGGTCTCGCGCACGGGCGCGGCCTTGCCCGCGGCAGCCGGGCTCGGATCGCCCGCGACCGCCGCCTTGCGGAAGGTGTCGCGATCGACCTTGCGGAAGGGAATCGAGACCAGCACCGCGCCCTCGCGGGTCTTGACCGTCTCGATCGCCTCGACCACGGCGGGCCCGGTGAGATCGACCACGATGCGCGAGCGGCCCGGGGCGAACAGGCCGTAGCGGAACGAGGCGATGGCGCCGTCGCGCTTGCGGCCGCTCATCTTGGCCGGCTCCTTGCCCGGCTCCTGGTCGAGCTGGAAGTTGACCTCGGGCAGATCGATCACCGCCCGGTCCGGCCGCTCCATCACGAAGGCGCGGGCCTCGATCGCCTTCGACAGGGTGAGGGTGAGCCGGGTCGTGCCGTCCCGCGTCGCGGTCTCGGCGGCGATCGCCACCGCCGCGCCGCCGGGCTGCGGGCTGCCGGGGCCGTCTTGAGCCGGCACGGGGCCGGCGGCCAGCACCAAGCCGCCCGCGAGCGCGAGGATGGCGATGGGGCGGACAAGTCCGGTGCGGGGCAGGCAGGTGCTGTGCGGCATCGGGCGGCCAAGGGTCCGGGGAAGCCTCCGATACGAGATACGGCCGAGATGGTTAACCGTTCCTCACTTCGCTCCCGCCGATCCCGGCGCCGCTGTTGTGCCGGAGCGACACCGCCTGCGGCGTCCCATGTCTCGTCCCACCCTCCCCCTCATCCTGAGGTGCCGGCGCGCAGCGTCGGCCTCGAAGGGTCCTCCAGGGATCGCGCGGGGGCTGGAGGATCCTTCGAGGGCCGCTGACGCGGCCGCCTCAGGATGAGGGCGGTGGATGGGATATCCTTGGCCGGCGGGTCAGGCGCGGCTGTCGGGAGCTTCTCGCTCGGCTGCCTCGCCGTCGGGCATCTCCCAGGCCCGCTGCCAGACGGCGTGTGCGTCCGAGCCCTCCGGGTGCGGGTTGGCGGTGGCCGGGTCGCCCCGGTAGCGGGCCTCACGCCCCTCCTTCGCCACCGCGGCGAGCGATTGATCCGGAAGCGACACCGCGAAGCCCTCCCCTGCTATCCCGACGGGATTTCTGCCATTCCAACGGGTTCGTCGGGTTCAAGCCCGTGGGGCGGCCTCCGGTTCACGGGAACGTGCGGGTGATGGCGCGCTTGCCTGACGAAGTGCCGGGGGCCGTCATACGGAACCCTTGCAATTCTCCCGCGACACTCTGTAATGATATCGACCCCATTCCCGGGTTGGCGCTTCGGCGGCCCCCGGGCGCGCCCGGGGCATGTCGGCGCCCACCTCGCTCGAATCAGCAGCGTCAGTCGGCGCCTCCCGGCATCCGGGCGGGTGTCACGGCATTCGCGGCCTCCCGATCATTCCGGGTCGGCCGTGCCCATGAAATCTGTACGGGCCGCTTGCCGGCCCACCATCTTCGCGAGGCCGGATCAGGATGGGAGGACGCACAGCATCGGTTGCCGCTGCTCGTGCCGAAGGCGCGCGGTTTTCGCGTCGCCTCGCCCCTTCCGTCGCCCCGGCCCTGTTCAACCCCCACCGCGCCGATGCCCGGCGCGTCAAGGCGGTTGACGGCAATCCCCTCCCCGCATCCACCGCGACCTCGGCGACGAGGCCGGCACGCGCCCATCTCCTTCCGGCCCGCAGGCCGGGGGCGGCGCCGCCGGGACCAAGCGGCGCGAGCGTGAGGAGAACGACGTCGGCCGCCATGTCGAAAGCACGTCATGGCCAACAACAAGATGCTCATCGATGCGATGCATCCGGAGGAGACCCGGGTCGTCACAGTCCAAGGCTCGCGGGTCGAGGAATTTGATTTCGAGGCGGCCAACCGCCGGCCTCTGAGGGGCAACATCTATCTCGCCAAGGTCACCCGCGTGGAGCCCTCGCTCCAGGCGGCCTTCGTCGAGTACGGCGGCAACCGCCACGGCTTCCTCGCCTTCAACGAGATCCACCCCGACTACTACCAGATCCCGATGGCCGACCGCCTCGCGCTGATCGAGGCCGAGGCGCGCGAGGAAGAGGAGCACCGCGAGCGCGAGGAGCGCCGTCCGCCGCGGGGCCGCCGCTCGCGTGGGCGCCGGGCCGAGGCTCGCGGTGCGCGCCCCGACGACACGGTGAAGTCGCAAGAGGCGGTGTCCGACGCAGGCTCCGAGGACACTGCGATCCCCGGTGAGGGCCAGGCCGCCGACGCGCCTGCGCCGGAGGCGATCGAGGCGGTGCGGTCCGCTCTCGTCGAAGGGCGGAGCGAAGAACGGAACGACGAGCGGAGCGAGGGCGACGCGGCGTCCGCACCGGTCGAGGCCGGCGGCGATGCCTCCGCGAGCCTGCCCGAGGCGGCTTTGGAGCCCGGCACCTCCGCCAGTGAGGCGTCGGCTGACGAAGCCGCTGCGGTCGAGCCCTCCGACATCGCCGCGATCTCCGAGGCGCCGAACCCGCCCGTCGAGACCACGGAATCCTCCGAGTCCGCGCCCGCTGAGGCCGATTCCGCCGAGGCAGAGACGGTCGAGCCGCAGCCCGTCGCCGCCAGCGCGCCCGTCTCCCAGGCCGAGATCGAGGAAGCCGACGCGGATTCCGACGAGGACTCCGAGGCTGACGATTCGGACGACGAGGACTCGGAGGATGACGAGTCCGACGACGAGGATGAGGACGACGATTCCGAGGACGACGATTCGGACGACGAGGACGACGACGAGGAGTCCGAGGACGGCGAGCCGCGCGTCGCTCAGGTCGGTGGCTCGGGCGATGCGCTCGCCGAGCTCCCCGAGCGTCCGCGCGCCTATCGCCGCCACTACAAGATCCAGGAGGTGATCAAGCGCCGCCAGATCATCCTCGTCCAGGTCGTCAAGGAAGAGCGCGGCACCAAGGGCGCGGCGCTCACCACCTACCTGTCGCTCGCCGGCCGCTACTCGGTGCTGATGCCGAACACCGGCCGGGGCGGCGGCATCTCGCGCAAGATCACCTCGGCCGCCGACCGCAAGCGCCTCAAGGAAGTGGTCGCCGACCTCGACGTGCCGGATGGGATGGGGATCATCCTGCGCACGGCCGGTGCCTCGCGCACCAAGCCCGAGATCAAGCGCGACTTCGAGTACCTGATGCGCCTGTGGGAGAGCGTGCGCGAGCTGACGCTGTCCTCGACCGCCCCGGCGCTCGTCTACGAGGAGGGCTCGCTGATCAAGCGGGCGATCCGTGACCTCTACAACAAGGATCTCGACGAGGTTCTGGTCTCCGGCGAGGACGCCTACCGCGAGGCCAAGGACTTCATGCGGATGCTGATGCCCGGCCAGTCCAAGGTCGTGAAGCCCTACCGCGATCCGACGCCGATCTTCGCCCGCTACGGCGTCGAGCAGCAGCTCGACGCGATGTTCTCGACCCACGTCGCCCTGCGCTCCGGCGGCTACCTCGTCATCAACCCGACCGAGGCGCTGGTCTCGATCGACGTGAACTCCGGCCGCGCCACCCGAGAGCACGACATCGAGGACACCGCGCTCAAGACGAACCTCGAGGCGGCCGAAGAGGTCGCCCGGCAGGTGCGCCTGCGCGATCTCGCCGGCCTCGTCGTGATCGACTTCATCGACATGGAGGAGAAGCGCAACAATCGGGCAGTGGAGAAGCGCCTGAACGAGGCGCTCAAGAACGACCGGGCGCGCATCCAGGTCGGGCGGATCTCGCCCTTCGGCCTGCTTGAGATGAGCCGCCAGCGCATCCGCACCGGCGTGCTCGAATCCTCCTCGATCCCCTGCGCCCATTGCGGCGGCTCGGGCTTCGTGCGGGCGACCTCCTCGGTGGCGCTGCACATCCTGCGCTCGATCGAGGAAGTGCTGCTCAAGTCGGCGAGCCACAACGTCGTGCTGCGCACCCGCACCGAGACGGCGCTCTACATCCTCAACCAGAAGCGCGCGCATCTCTTCGATCTCGAGCAGCGCTTCTCGGTCACGATCACCATCTCCGCCGACGACCGGCTCGTGGCGACCTCCGCCTTCCAGCTCGAACGCGGCGAGCCGGCGGTGAAGCACGAGGGCCCGGTGACGGGCGTGCGCGCCGTGGCGATCTCGCCGGTCTACGAGGCCGAGGAGTTCGAGGACGAGGCGGTCGAGAGCCAGGAGACCGAAGAGGTCGAGACCGAGGTCGAAGCGGAGCCCGGGGGCGCGTCCGAGGAGCGCCCCGCCGCCGATGCGTCCGAGGAGGGCGGTGGCCGTCGCCGCCGTCGCCGTCGCCGTCGCGGTGGCCGCGCCTCCGGTGAGGGCGAGGCCCGCGCGCGGGACGAGGACGGGACCGACAGCGAGGATGGGGCCGAGGACAGCGCGGACGACGGCGACAATGCGCCCGATTCCGAGCCGGAGGCCGTCGAGGCGGCTCTCGGCGCCGCGGCCGAGCCGGACGAGACCGCATCAGACGCCGACGCCAACGGCGAGGACGCCAACGGACGCCGCCGTCGCCGCGGACGCCGGGGCGGTCGCGGCCGCGGCCGGACCGAGCGCAATGGCCGTTCGGATTCCGAGCAGGATTCCGATGCCGACGAGGTGCGGACCTCGGAGGAGTCCGAGGCGCATCCCGAGGAGACCGCCTCCGATACCCTGCCGGTCGGCCCCGAGGAGCCGTTCAACGATGCCGATGTGAGCACCGTCTCGCTCGCCGCCGAGAACGGCGCCGCGGCCGAGCCGCCGCCGGTCGTCCCCGCGCCGGAGCTCGAGCCGATCCAAGTCGAGTCCTTCGCCGAGGCCGCGACCGAAGCGGCAGCGCCCAGCCCGGCCAACGCCGAGCCCGCGCCGGAGCCCGTCGCGGTGGTGCTGACGCCGCCGGACCCGAACCGTCCCAAGCGGGCCGGCTGGTGGTCGCGCACCAAGGCGGCGCTGTCGGGAGAGTGAGACGCGGCGCGGGATCGCGGATCCCGCGCACGGCTCCTGATGCGTCCTGATGCTTGCGAAGCGGGGTCCGGCTCAGCCGGGCCCCGTTTTGCGTATCAGGGGGTATGATCCGGCGCGTTCCGCGGGTCTTCCGGCGGATAGGTCTGCGGTGCGCAGGCGTTCGGGAAGGCCGGATGCTGCACGATACCGGAGCCAGCGGCTCAGCCCAGCCAACCCTTCAGCCGCGCCACCGCCTCGGCGCATTCGGCGTTCGAGCCGGCGAAGGAGAAGCGGATGTGGTGGCCGCCCTCCTCCGGGTCGAAGTCGAGGCCCGGCGTCGCGGCGACGCCCGCCTCCTCCAGCATCCGCCGGCAGAAGGCGCTGGCGTCGTCGGTGTGCCGGGCGATGTCGGCGTAGAGATAGAAGGCCCCGTCCACGGGGTGGATGTCGCTGAAGCCGAGCGCCGGCAGCGCGTCGAGGAGCAGGGCGCGGTTGGCCGCGTAGCCCTCGCGGACCGCGACGATCTCGTCGAGCGTGTCGAAGGCGGCGAGCGCCGCGATTTGCGAGAGATAGGGCGCCGAGATGTAGAGGTTCTGCGCCAGCCGCTCGATTCCGCGGACCAGCGTCTCGGGCACCACCATCCAGCCGACCCGCCAGCCGGTCATGCAGTAGAATTTCGAGAAGGAGTTGATGACCAGCGCGTTCGCATCGAATTGCAGCGCGGTTGCCGTCGGCACGCCGTAGCTGAGGCCGTGATAGATCTCGTCGGAGATGAAGGGCAGCGAGAGCGCCCGCGCCGTGGCGCAGAGTTCGGCAAGCCGGGTCGGCTCGATCACCGTGCCCGAGGGGTTGGCCGGGCTCATCACAAGCAGGCCGGAGAGGGGCTGCGCCGCATGGGCCGCGCGCACCAGCGCGGGGGTCGGGGCGTAGCGGTCCTCCGCACGCAGGGTCAGCGGCTGCGGGATCAGGTCGAGGGCGCGCAGGATGCCGTCATAGGCCGGGTAGCCGGGGCGCGGCACGCCGATCCGGGCGCCCGCATCGAACAGGGCGAGGAAGGCCAGCACGAAGCCCGCCGAGGAGCCCGTCGTCACCACCACCCGCTCCGGCGAGAGGCTGACGCCGTAGGTCTCGGCGTAGTGCCGGGCGATGCGCTCGCGGAGGCGCGGAAGCCCGAGCGCTTCGGTGTAGGGGATGCGCCCGTCGGCGAGCGCTCCTTGCGCCGCCGCGATCACCGCGCGGGGCGCCGGGGCCGAGGGCTGGCCGACCTCCATGTGCACGACGCCCTCCCCGCGCCGCTCCTGGGCGCCGGCGGCAGCCATCACGTCCATCGCCAGGAAGGGCGCCACGGCCTGGGCGCGGCGCGAGAGGGCGGGATCGGGGCTCAAAGGCGAGGCTCCTCACGGGAGAGGCGGGACCCCGGTCAGGTAGACCCTGCCGGCGCCCCGCTCAACCGCGGGAGGCGCCTACCAGGTGAGCTGCGCCCGGCCGATGAAGAGGTCGGCGTCGACGGTGCGGCGGCCGAAGTTCAGCGATTCCGCCGACGGTTCGGCATGCGAGCGGATGTAGTCGAAGACGAAGCGGATGTTAGGCTCGGGATACCAGTTCGCGCCCGCGGTGAAGTCGTGCTCGACGCCGCCGCGCACCTCACGGGATTCGAGGTCGATGGCGCTGTAACGGACCCCGAGTTCGAACAGGCCCGTGCCGCCGCGGCTGACCCGCTGGCGTTCCTCGACGGTGACGCCGGTGAAGACGCCGTAGTCGCTGCCGTAGGTCGGCACGACCCGGTAGGGCCGGCCCTTGTCGTTGAGCACCACTGAGGCCTGGATGTAGCCGCCCTGGAACAGCAGCGGCGGGCGTCCGTCGCGGCGCTCGATATCGGTGAGGATGTACTCGCCCTGGAGCCGGAACGGACCCTGCTGCCATGCCGCCTCGACGCCGACCCGGCCGATCGCCGTGGCGTCGCGGATTGTCCGGGTGTTGGCGAGCGGGCGGGCGAACAGGAACGCCTCCGAGCGGCTCGACAGGCTGAGGCTGCTGTCGTCGTCGCCGAGCGTCCGGTAGCTGCCGGCGAGGCCGAGATGCAGCACGTCGTTCTTGTTCTCGGAGAGCCACGGCGTGTAGGTTAGGCGGCTGGTCGAGGCGATCCCGTTGTTCTGCAGGCCGGTGTTGATGTTGCCGCCGAACACGCCCGTCACCGCGGTCCAGTTGGCGCCGTGGGTACCGATGGCGGAGCCGAAGTTGCGCGCCGGGGCGAAGGCGTCGGCCTGGGAGCGCTCGGTGAACTGGCTGACATTGTCGCTGATGAGCTGATCGAGGCTGAACGGCTCCTTGAAGTTGCCCTGGGTGATGATGACGTCCTGAAAACCCTTGTAGGCGACGATGGCGTCGCTCACCGGCACGCGCCGCTCGTTGAAGTCGTACTGGAAGGCGAATTCGAAGTCCTTGAGGCTGTAATAGGTCTCGATCCAGGCCCGGCGGATCGCCGCCGGCTCCTCGAACACCGTGCCGAAGCCGCGCTGCTGCACATGGCCCGTGCCGAAATCCCCCTGGAGCCGGCCGCCGATGCGGAATGTGCTGCCGTCGTCGAGCCGGACCGTAATGCCCTTCTCGTCGAGGGTCACGGGCGGCTTGGCCTCGGCCTTCTTGCGGGACGTCTCGTCGGCCGCGGCGGGGCCCGCGGAGCAGGTCAGGATCGAGGCGAGGATCGAGACCGCGGCCAGGGCGAGGCCCGGTGCGGCGGCGGAAGCAAGGCAGCGGAGGGCGCGGCGAGGCGGCATCGGAACATCCAAGGCGGGGCAGGTCATGCTTAACCTTTGATGGTTTTGATGACCCGTGTACGACGCCTGGGATGAAAAGGCGGCCCTCGACCGCCGATACCGCGCGCTCGTTGCCGGAGGCCGCTTCAGGGCACCGTCTGCACCGCCCGGCCGAAGGCCTGCACCAGCCCACCCTCGAGCTTGCCCTGCATGCTCGACAGGATCGAGAGCGCGTCGCGGCTCGACATCGGCACCTTGTAGGGGCGCCGCTCGATCAGGGCGGCATAGATGTCGCAGATCGTCAGCAGCCGCACGGGGTCGCCGATCGCGTCGGCGCAGAGCTTGTCCGGGTAGCCCGAGCCGTCGAGCATCTCGTGATGGTGGCGCGTCACCGCGAGCGTGATCGGGTCGCAGCCGCCGGACGCCATCAGAATCTCGTGGCCGATCGGCGCGTGGGTCTGCATCACCGCCCGCTCGTCGTCGTCGAGCCGGCCGGGCTTGTTGAGCACGGCGAGCGGGATGCGCGACTTGCCCACGTCGTGCACCAGCGCGGCGCGGGTCATGAGCTGCTTGTCCGTGGCGGAGAGGCCGAGATTCTGGGCGAAGGCGGCGACGACGCCAGAGACCAGCAGGCAGTGCTGGAAGGTCACGTCGTCGTGTGCCCACACCTCGTCGAGCCAGCGCGACAGGCCGCCCTCGTGGATGGCGTCGAGCACCGGGGCGATGCCCCGCTCGACGCTCGGCAGGTCGATCGGGCCGGTCTGCGCCGATTCGAACAGGCGCGTCATCAGCGTACCCGCCCGCTCGGCCTCGCGGGTCACCACGAGGTCGGCCACCGACTTCTCGGGCCAGACCTCGCGCACCAGCGAGCCCACCACCATCCGCGGCTCGGCCAGCGCCGACAGGCACAGGGTGGCACCGAGGTTGCGCGCCTCGGTGAAGGCGGATTGCTCGTTGCCGCGGGTCAGGCAGATCAGGGGCGCGCGCGTGCGTGCGGGGCGGCTCGCCAGCAAGCGCAGGCAGCGCTTGGCTTCGGGGCGGCTCAGGGTGATGTCGGCGATCACACCGCGGAAGGGGCCGATCCGGGCCCAGGTTTCGTCGGTGCCCACGACCCGGCACTCGGCGACCGCGCGCACGGCATCCACCAGGGACTGGCTTCGATCCGGGCGGTCGCTCAGCACGACGATCACGCTGCCCTCCCCGTTCCGGCCGAATCGTTGCTTGCCTGGAACTTGAGGTGCATCATTTAGCAAATCGCTAAAATCGAACGACTTTCGGTTGCGCGGCCGGACGGGGCGGTCGCCGCGAAATCGCCGCAGCCCGGGAGCAGGTAACGGCGCGAGACCCTTCAGGGGGCTCCCGTCCGGATCAGATTCGGGTCGGCGCGGCGGATGCGCCGTGCCATAGTTTCGTCGGCGGGGCCGGTGTGAACGCCGTGTCGCTGGTCCCGGCCGGGATGTCGTCCCCGACATGCATTTCGAGGTATCGATGAAGCTCTTCCGCTCCGTTTCCGTCTTCGCCCTCGCCGGCGGGCTTGCGCTCGGTGCGGCCGTCGGCGCCCGCGCGGAGGATGCCGCCCCCTTCACCGACGCCCAGCGCAAGGCGATCGAGGGGATCGTCAAGGACTACCTCGTCAAGAATCCGGACGTGCTGCAGGAGGCGATCGCCGAGGGTGAGCGCCGCGCCCAAGAGACGCAGAAGCTCGCCCAGGCCGCCGCGCTGAAGGAGTCGCGCGAGGCGCTGACGAACTCGCCCTACGGCATCGTCGCCGGCAACCCGAACGGCGACGTCACCGTGGTCGAGTTCTTCGACTACAATTGCGGCTATTGCCGCAAGGCGTTCACCGACGTGCAGACCCTGATCAAGTCTGATCCGAAGCTGCGCGTGGTGCTCAAGGACTTCCCCGTGCTCGGCGCCGAGTCGCTGGAGGCGAGCCGGATCGCGCTCGCGGCCAAGCTCCAGCTCAAGCCGGAGAAGATGTTCGACTTCCACGCCAAGCTGCTCGAGACCAAGGGCCGCATCAACGGCGAGCGGGCGATCGCGGTGGCCAAGGAATTCGGTGCCGACGTGGAGCGCCTGAAGAAGGACGCGCAGGGGCCGGAGGTAAAGGCCGCACTCACCGAGAACGTGGGCCTCGGCGATAAGCTCAGCCTCTCGGGCACCCCCGCCTTCGTCATCGGCGACGAGATCCTGCCCGGCGCGGTTGGCGTCGAGCCGATGCGCAAGACCATCAGCGACATCCGCCAGTGCGGCCACGCGAGCTGCTGAGCCGCTGCTCTCGACGGAAAGAACAAGGGCCCGGTGCGGATCGACCGCACCGGGCCCTTCTTCGTTCAGGCCGCCGCGGCGCGGGGATCGCTTTGGAGCGGGCGCTCGCCGCGGATGCCGGTCTCGTTGCCGGTCTCGGGCCGTGCCTGGCCACCGGGATAGGGCGGATCGGGATTCACCCATTCCGCCCGCTGGCGTGGCAGGGCGCTGGGATGCTCCTTCTGCAGGAAGCCGATCATCTTCTCGCGCACCTCGCAGCGTAGATCCCAGGTCTGCGGCGCGTTGCGGGCGCTCACCAGCATCCGCAGCTCGATCACGCCCTCCCGCGCGTCCGAGACTTGCAGGTTGACCACGTTGCCGTCCCAGAGCCGGGACGCCCCGGCGATCCGCCGCAATTCCTTGCGCATCGCCTCGATCGGCGCCCGGTGATCGACGTAAAGGAACACCGAGCCGATCAGCGAAGCGCCCTCGCGGGTCCAGTTCTGGAACGGTTTCTGGATGAAGTAGGTCAGCGGCAGGACGAGGCGGCGCCAGTCCCACAGCCGCACGACGACGTAGGTCGCGTTGATCTCCTCGACCCAGCCCCACTCGTTCTCGACGATGACCGCGTCCTCGATCCGGATCGGCTGGGTGATGGCGATCTGGATGCCCGCCACGAGGTTGGAGAGCACCGGCTGCATCGCCAGCCCGAGGATCAGCCCGGCCGCGCCCGCCGAGGCGAGCAGGCTCACCCCGTATTGCCGCACCGGCTCGAAGGTCATCAGCGCGATGGCGATGGTAACGATGGCCACCAGCGTCAGCGCCGCCCGCTCGAGGATGCGCATCTGCGTGAAGTGCTTGCGGGCGAGCAGGTTGTCTTCCGCATCGAGCTTGAACCGGCGCAGGTAGATCACGGTGGCGATGTGGATCGCCGTGGCGCAGGTCCAGCCCGCGAGCGTCACGAAAGCGACGAGCAGCACCTGATTGAGGACGAGCCGGATCTGCCATGTGAGCGGCGCGGTGGAGACCGCGAGCGTCAGGCTCATGACCAGCAGCGCGAGCCGGCTCGGCCCCCGGGTGCGGGACACTAGCGAGCGCCAGAACAGGCTCTTCCCGCTCACCGCCCTCTGCGCGAAGCGATAGGCCACCCCATGCAGAGGCAGCACCAGCGCGCAGCAGCCGGCCACCAGGATCGGGCTCGCCACCCACCAGGGCCATTGGACGATCCAACCGATCAGCTCGTCGAAGAATGCGTGGGCTTGCGCCATCGATATCCTCTCGCGGCCGATCCTGCCGGCGAAGGATGCGAGCCGGGCGAGGCCCCCGCGTCGCCGAGGTCCCTTCGCCCGAGATCCCTTCGCCGGAAGGACCACACCGGGGGCAATGATCGCTGGCGGACACAGTTCCGCACTGCACAATAGCCCGGAAATCCGCTCCGGCCGGGCGCAGTTTTCTGCCTGAAGTATCCTCCGTGAAGCCTGCCGGCGCCCTCGCGTCGAGGGTGACGGCGCGAGGTTTCACGAGCCGTTGCAACAGGCCGAACGGCTCTTCCGGAGCCTCGCGCGAGGCCGGTACGGCCCGCGGCCGCCGGTGATCGGCGACCCGGACGCCCATGCCGCGATCGCGAAGATCTGGGACGTGCGGCGCTGCCTCGCCCTCATCGGGCGCCCGATTCCCAGCGCGGACGACCGCCCGCTGTTGCGGGTCGATCGGATCGCCGACGCATGCGGCCGGGGCTGAGCCTTCAGCCCGCCGCCGGCCCGCTGTCCCGCAGGGCCCGGCGCAGCACCTTGCCGACATTGGTCTTCGGCAGGCTGTCCTGGATCACGATCCGGCGGGGCACCTTGTAGCCGGTGAGGCTCGCGCGGGCATGCGCCCTGAGCGCGTCCGGCTCCACGGACGGATCGCGCAGGACCACGTGGGCGACGACCATTTCGCCGCTCTCGCCGCAGGGCGCGCCGACCACGGCGCATTCGACCACCGCCGGATGGGTGGCGAGTACGTCCTCGACCTCGTTCGGGTAGACGTTGAAGCCGGAGACGAGGATCATGTCCTTCATCCGGTCGACGATGCGGATCTGCCCGTCCGGCGTCATCACCGCCACGTCGCCGGTGCGGAAGAAGCCGTCGGCGGTCATCGCCGCCCGCGTCTCCTCCGGGCGGTTCCAGTAGCCGGCCATCACCTGGGGCCCGCGCACGCAGAGTTCGCCGGGCACGCCGAAGGGCAGCACCGTGCCGTCCTCGGCGCGGATCGTCACCTCGGTCGAGGGCAGCGGATAGCCAATCGTCCCGGTCCAGTCGGCGAGCCCGAGCGGGTTGACGCTCACCACCGGCGAGGTCTCCGACAGGCCGTAGCCTTCGAGGATGGTCTGGCCGGTGATCGCCTTCCAGCGGGCGGCTACCGC
Source organism: Methylorubrum sp. GM97 (assembly GCF_024347855.1). Taxonomy (NCBI): domain Bacteria; kingdom Pseudomonadati; phylum Pseudomonadota; class Alphaproteobacteria; order Hyphomicrobiales; family Methylobacteriaceae; genus Methylorubrum; species Methylorubrum sp. GM97. The sequence goes on along the minus strand of NZ_AP025942.1, from coordinate 3,920,020 downwards.
CGACTGCACCGCCATGCCGCCGCCGACCACGTACTCCACGTTTGAGAAATCGACCGTGCCGATCTTCGGGTGGTTGTTCAGCGCGTTGAACAGCGTGTTCACCCCGGCGAAGTTGGTGAAGCGGGTGCGGCTGAGCGTCTTCACGAAGCCGTCGAGATCGCGCGGGTTCGGGATCAGCAGGCAGCAGCCGCCGAGCCGGAAGAAGAACAGGAAGCAGGCCGTCAGCGCGAAGATGTGGTAGAGCGGCAGCGCCGTCACCGCCACGTGTCCGTCCCCCTCCCCCGCCGGGCCGCGGAACCACGCCCGGCTCTGCTCGACATTGGCCATGATGTTGCGGTGGGTCAGCATCGCCGCCTTGGCGATGCCGGTGGTGCCGCCGGTATATTGCAGGAAGGCGACGTCGCCGGGCTCGATCGCGACCGAGGGGCGCTTGAGGCCGCGGCCCGCCCGCACCACCGCCTCGAACCGCAGGGTCCGCCCGGCCGGCAGGGTGTAGGGCGGCACCGCCCGCTTCACCCGCCGCGAGACGAGATCGACGATCCGTCCCTTCAGCCCGAGCAGGTCGCCGGGGCCCGCCACGACGATCCGCTCCAGGCTCGGCATCTGCGGCAGCGCCTGCGCGACCGTGTGGCAGAAGTTCTCCAGCACGAAGAGGACGCGGGCGCCGGAATCGTTGATCTGCGCGGCGAGTTCGCGCGGGGTGTAGAGCGGGTTGACGTTGACGACGGTGCAGCCCGCCACCAGCACGCCGAGCAGCGAGACGGGACAGGCCGGGACGTTGGGCATCATCACCGCGATGCGGTCGCCGATGCCGTCCACACCCGTCTCGCTGCCTTTGCCGGCCTTGCCGTAGCCGTTGGCGGCGAGCCACGCCGCCACCGCCTGCGCCGCGGCGCCGACCTCGCGGTAGCGCAGGCTCGCGCCGAAGCAGGTGATCGCCGGACGCTCGGCGAAGCGCAGCACGCTGCGGTCGAACAGATCGACCACCGTGCCGACGGATTCGACGTCGATATCGGCGGGAATGCCGGGGGGATAGGCGGCCAGCCAAGGACGCTCCGCGCTCCGGTCCTGCGCCATCCTCGTCCCTCCTGCCCTGTGGCACGCGGCTTATGAGGGCCGGGCTCAGCCCGGCTCCACCGCTTCCCGTCGTGGCTTAAGCGTTTCCGGCGCGTTCGATCAAGCCACGCCCACCCGCGCGGCTTGAGGTGTCACCCGAGTCGTCCGCTGCGGCCGCAGGCGGGCGGCCATGAGCAGCACGTGCGGCAGGGCGGCGAGCGTCAGCACCAGGGCGGCGACGACGAGGTCGCGGGCGTCGAGCGGGCGGCGCGGCCACGGGCCGAACCCGGCATCGCGGGCGAGCCCGATCACGGCGGCGGCGAACCACAGCGCCAGGAAGCCCGCGACCCATCCCAGCAGCGCCCGCCCGGCCCTGCGCCAGCGGCTCCCGCTGCGCGCCGGACCCGGCCGACCGGCCAGACGCGCGCCGAGCCCCATGGCCAGCCCGAACAGGCCCGCGGCGGCCCCTGCCCCCATCGCGTAGGCGATCACCATCGGCGTGCCGTTGAGGAAGGCGCCGCTGCCGGTGGCGAAGCCGGCCCGCAGCACGAGGCCGCCGAAAGTCGGGTGCAGGCTCGCTGCCAGGAACAGCGCGAGGCCGATCCCCCCGCCGACGATCCGCCGAACCAGCGAAGCGGCGCTCGGCGCCAGCATGACAGTCAGGATGCGGGTGACCCCGTAGACCAGCGCGAAGGCGAAGAGCGGGTAGCGGTCGAGGAAGAAGCCGTAGAACCGCGCCGCCACGTCCGGCGGCATCGCGCTGCGTTGATCGAAGCCGGTGAGGAAGACGACGAACAGGGCGGTCAGCGCCGCCAGCAGCGGCGCCGCGGCGATGGCCAGGCGGCCCCGTTCCGAGCGCGCGGCACGCGCCTCCGCCGAGCCGGCCTCCGGGCCGGCGGAGAGCGCTCCGGTGCGGCTCACCGCTCGTAGTGTTCGCGCACGAGCCGGTCGAGCAGGCGCACGCCCCAGCCCGCGCCCCAGCTCCGGTTGATCTCGGAGGGGGTGGAGGACATGCCGACGCCGGCGATGTCGAGATGGGCCCACGGCACGTCGTTGACGTAGCGCTTGAGGAAGGCGGCCGCCGTGGCCGCGCCGCCGTGGCGCCCGCCGGTGTTCTTCATGTCGGCGAACTTCGAGTCGATCGCCTTGTCGAAGGCCGGGATCAGCGGCATCCGCCACACCTTCTCGCCCGCCGCCTCACCGGCCGCGGTGATCTGGCCTGAGAGCGCGTCGTCGTTGGAGAACAGGCCGGCGATGTCCTGGCCGAGCGCGACGATGATCGCGCCGGTGAGCGTGGCCAGATCGATCATCGCCTTGGGCTTGTAGGTCGCCTGGATGTGCCAGAGCACGTCGGCGAGCACGAGGCGGCCTTCCGCGTCGGTGTTGATGACCTCGATGGTTTGCCCTGAGAGCGAGGTGACGATGTCGGAGGGGCGGTAGGCCGCACCGTCGGGCATGTTCTCGACAATGCCGATGGCGCCGATCACGTTCGCCTTGGCCTTGCGCGAGGCCAGGGCGTGCAGGGTGCCGACGACCGCGGCCGAGCCGCCCATGTCGCCCTTCATGTCCTCCATGCCGCCGGCCGACTTGATCGAGACGCCGCCGGAATCGAACACCACGCCCTTGCCGATCAGCGCCAGAGGCGGCTCCGCGGCGTCGTCCGCCCCGTTCCAGCGCATGATGACCACCCGCGGCTCGCGGGCCGAGCCCTGCGCCACCGCGAGCAGGGCGCCCATGCCGATCTCCTTCATCCGCGCCACGTCGAGGATCTCGACCTCGACGCCGAGCTGCGTCAGCTCGGAGACGCGCCGGGCATATTCCTCGGGGTAGAGGACGTTCGGCGGCTCGTTGACGAGGTTGCGGGCGAGGATCACGCCCTCGGCCACCGCCTCGGCGCTCCGCGCGGCAGCTTGCGCCCCGGACGGGTCGGCGACCCGCAGGGTCAGCGCGGCACCCGCCTCGTCCTCGTCCTTCTTCTTGGTCTTGTACTGGTCGAAGCGGTAGCTGCGCAGGCGCGCGCCGAGGGTGAAGTCGGCGACGTCCCGGGCGCTGGCGGCGAAACCGGGCCCGTCGATCACGACGCGGGCGCTGCGGGCCCCGACCTTGCCGGCGGTGAAGCCGCCCAGCACGGTCCAGTCGATCTTGGCCCGGTCCTTCTCCGATCCCAGCCCGATCACCACGAGCCGGTCGGCCTCCACCCCCGCCGGGGCCGGGAGGACCAGCGCGCTCTGCGCCTTGCCCTTGAAGCGCTCGCTCGCGGCGGCGCGGGCGACCAGCTCGGTGCCGGGCTGGCCGAGCGCCTCGGAGGCGGCACCGGACAGGGCGAGGTCGTCGCCCACGAACACCACGAGGTCGCCCCCCGTGCCGCGCGACGACAGCGGCTCAAAGGTGATTTCGATCCCACCGGCCATGATGCTCTTCGCTCTCAACCCGTCTTCCGCCGGCTCCTCCGCATGCCCCGCGAAAACCGGCGAACCTGTGTACCCGCTGAAACGCAGAACGCAACGCGGTGGCGTCTCAGCCCGGCAGGCAACGCGCCTCAAGGATGTCGCACCAACTATCAGCCGGTGCGGCCGCGAAAGCGCTGGGCCCACCGCGCTCGCGCATCGCGCGGCATCATGCGTTTTGAAAGAGACGCTCAGTCGGCCGGGAACAAGATCGCCTCATAGTCCTGCGCCCCATTCAGCACGCGCAGCACCTCGATCCGATCCACCTGAAGACGATAGAAGATCAGATAATCGCCGTAAGGACGGCGGCGGATGTCGGAGGTTTCGCGCCCCGGCAGGAGCGGGAACGCTCGTGGTATGACGCTCAGGTTCTGGCAGCGCTTCTCCAGTTCAGCCACGAAGCTCGCTGCCCGTGTCGGATTGTCCTGTCCGATGAAGCGGCCGATGCGGACGAGATCGCCGATCGCTGCCTCGGTAAGGACGACGTTCACCTGTTGCCGCTTTCGCTGTCGATGCCGAGTTCGGCGCGAATGCGGGCGAAAGCCTCACCCACCGGAACGACGCGGCCCGCCTCCGCATCGGCGATGCCTTCCGCGAGGGCCGCATCGAGGGCACGCAGCCTCGCCTCACGGTCCTTCTCCGCGAGGTAGCGGCTGCGGACCAAGTCGCGGATGTACTCGCTCGTGGTGGCAAAGGCGCCCTCACGCACCTTGTCGCGAACGAACTGCTCCAGCTCACGGGTGAGTGTGACGGTCATCTGCCCAGTCGGCGTCGGCATCGTTGCCTCCTATGGCGGCGTTCGAACGCAGTTCAGTGAAATTCACTGAGGCTCGCTTGTCCAGCCTTGTTCACCCCGCCGCGAAACGGCCTCATTCCAAGCGCCCGAAGCCGGCAGTATCGGCGCCTTGTCCCTTGCATGGGGTGCCGCTCGCGGTGAGTGAATGAAGGACCGGTTCGGGCGGCGCGGATGACGCAGATCGAGCGCTACATATTCAGGATCGCGCTCGGGGCCTTCCTCACCTGCCTGATCGGCCTCACCGGCACGATCTGGGTGACGCAGGCCCTGCGCGAACTCGACCTCGTCACGGCCAAGGGGCAGACGCTCCTCGTCTTCCTGTTCATCACCGCCCTGTCGCTGCCGACGCTGATCACGGTGATCGCTCCGGTCGCCCTGTTCATTGCCTGCGTCTACGCGCTGAACAAGCTCAACGGCGATTCCGAGCTGATCGTGATGTCGGCCGCCGGCATGCCACCGCGCCAGTTGCTGCGGCCCTTCGCGACCCTGGCCTTCGCGATCAGCGTCGTGGTCGCCTTCCTGACGATCCAGGTGATGCCCTCCTCCTTCCAGGAGCTGCGCGACGTGCTGACCCGGGTGCGGGGGGATTTCGTCGCCAACGTCGTCAAGGAGGGCCAGTTCACGGCGCTCGACAACGGCATCACCTTCCATTTCCGCGAGCGCGGCGCCGACGGCTCCCTCCAGGGCCTGTTCATCCAGGACAAGCGCGAGGCCGGCAAGGCGGTGGTCTACCTCGCCGAGCGCGGGCGCGTGAGCGAGGTCGATGGGCAGACCTACCTCGTGCTGGAAAAGGGCAGCATCCACCGCCAGCAGAAGGACAGCCGCGATTCCTCGATCGTGAGCTACGAGCGCTACGCCGTCGATCTCGCCGCCTTCACGCCGCCGGATTCCGAGACGGTCTACAAGCCGCGCGAGCGCTCGACCATGGCGCTGCTCTTCCCCGATACGGGCGAGGGCTATTACCGCCTGCAGAAGGGCCGCTTCCGGGCCGAACTCCACGACCGGCTCTCCGCCTGGCTCTACCCGCTGGCGCTGGCCTTCATCGCGTTCGCCGCTCTGGGCGATCCGCGCACCACGCGCCAGGGCCGGGGCTTGGCCGTGGCCAGCGCGGTCGTGGGCGTGATCGCACTGCGCATTGCCGGTTTTGCCGCGAGCAGTGCGGCCGTGCGCAGCCCCGGCGCGGTGGTGGCGATCTACGCCGCGCCGCTCGGGGCGATCGCCCTCTCCTGCCTGCTGATCTTCGGCGGCGCCCGCACCCGCGCGATGAACGAGTGGTTCGGCCGGCTCGGGCGAAGGCTCGCCGGCAGCCTGCGGCGGCGCCCGCTCGCCGGACGGGCCTGAGGGTGCCGGCATGCTGATCGGAGCGACCCTCGGCCGCTACTTCGCGTGGCGCTTCGTGCGCACCATCCTCGGCGTGTTCCTCACCGTCTTCGCCCTGGTCTACACTCTCGACTTCGTCGAGTTGCTGCGGCGGGCGGGCGACGCGGAGGGCGCCTCGCCGGGGCTGATGGCGCAGCTCGCGCTCTACCGCACGCCCGCCGTGGCCGAGAGCGTGCTGCCCTTCGCGGTGCTGTTCGGCTCCATGGCCGCCCTGCTCCAGCTCTCGCGCAAGCTCGAACTCGTGGTGGCGCGGGCCGCCGGCATCTCGGCGTGGCAGTTCCTCCAGCCCGGCGCCTTCGTCGCGCTGGCGATCGGCGCGCTCGCCATCGGCGCCTACAATCCCCTGTCCGCGGCGCTCAAGCAGCGTTCCAGCGAGATCGAGGCGAAGATCTTCGCCAAATCCACCAAGGCCGGCACCGGCAAGGACCTGTGGCTGCGCCAGCGCAGCATCGACGGGCAGGCGATCATCCGGGCCGAGACGGCGGTCGAGGGCACGACCACGCTGGCCGGGGTCACCGTCTTCCAGTTCGACGAGGCCGGTGCGTTCGCCGCACAGCTCGAGGCGGCGCGCGCGACCCTGCACGACGGATGGTGGGAGTTGCGCGATGTGCGCGTTCTCACACGCGATGAACCGCCCGAGAGCCACGAGGTCTACCTCGTCGCCTCGACACTCGATCCGAGCCAGATCCGCCAGCGCTTCACCCCTCCGGAATCTGTGCCCTTCTGGCAACTTCCGGAGACCATCGCACGCCACGAGCGGGCCGGGCTGGATGCCACGCGCTACCGGCTCCAGTACGATGTGCTGCTGGCAACGCCCCTGCTCTACCTCGCGATGGTCCTTGTGGCGGCAACGGTTTCCTTAAGGTTCTTCCGCTTTGGTGGTGTCGGAAAACTGGTGCTCGGCGGGGTGAGCGCGGGCTTCGTGCTCTACGTCGCGCGGCAGGTCATGGAGGGCCTCGGCGCGTCGGGGATGGTCGCGCCGACAGTGGCGGCATGGTTCCCGGCCGTGGTAGGAAGCTTGCTCGGTACGCTCACGCTTCTCTACCAGGAGGACGGCTGATGCACGGTTGTCCGGGTCGGGACGGGTTCGGTCGTGCAAGGGACTATCGTGATCGGCGTGCAGGGGGCTGCACAGGGTTCGAGGGACGCGTTGCGTAAGGTCGCCGACATCGCGATCACGGTCTCCATGGCCGCACTGCTGACGGCAGCCTACGGGCTCGCCGCGCCGCGCGCCCATGCCCAGGCCGGACTGGAGAAGCTCGCCGGCTCCAAGCCCGGCGAGAAGGGCCAGCGCCTGCTCGTCGAGGCCGACGAGCTGATCTACGACAACGACCGCAACACCGTGACCGCGCGCGGCAATGCCGAGCTGCATTACGGCGCGCGCACGCTCCAGGCCGACCGGGTGCGCTACGACCGCGGCACGAGCCGCGTCTTCGCCGAAGGCAATGTCCGCCTCACCGACGAGACCGGGGCGCTGGTCACCGGCGAGCGGATGGAGCTGACCGACGACTTCAAGAACGGCTTCGTCGAGGCCCTGCGCATCCAGCAGACCGTCGTGATGAAGGGCGAGACGGTGCGCACCCGCATCTCCGCCCCGCGGGCGGAGCGAATCGCGGGCGAGCAATCGAGCTTCGACTACGCGACCTACACCGCCTGCGAGCCGTGCAAGGACCATCCGGAGACGCCGCCGCTCTGGCAGATCAAGGCGGCCAAGATCATCCACAACAATGAGACCCACACGATCAGTTACGAGGATTCGAGCCTCGAAATCGGTGGGATCCCGGTCGCCTACCTGCCCTATTTCGAGTCCGCCGACCCGACGGTGAAGCGCAAGACCGGCTTCCTGACGCCGCGCTTCATCACCTCGACCCCGCTCGGCAGCGGCGTCGCGACCCCGTATTTCATCAACCTCGATCCGAGCTACGACCTGACGATCACCCCGGCCTTCGTCTCGCGCCAGGGCGTGCTGGGTCAGGCCGAGTTCCGCCAGCGCCTCGATAACGGCAGCTACAATCTGCGCCTGTCGGGCATCTTCCAATCGACGCCCTCGGCCTTCCTGCCGGGACCGCTGGGTGCGGCCGACCGCGAGTTCCGCGGCTCGGTCGAGACGCGCGGGCGCTTCTTCATCAACGAGCACTGGCGCACGGGCTGGGACCTCGTCGGCGTGACCGACAAGTGGTTCCTCGACAATTACCGCATCCGCAACCAGAGCATCACCACCGACTATTTCCGCGAGGCGGTGTCGAGCGCCTACCTGATCGGCCAGGGCGACCGCTCGTGGTTCGAGGCGCGCGGCTACTACTTCAAGGCCCTGTCGAGCTTCGACTGGCAGAAGGAGCAGCCCGTCGTCCTGCCGGTGATCGATTACGACAAGCGCATCAATGGGCCGGGCAAGCTCGGCGGCGAGGTGCGGTTCGAGGCCAACGTCACGAGCCTCAGCCGCGAGGCGACCGACTTCCAGGGCATCCCGCGCACCGGCAGCTACCTGTTCGCCCCGAGCGTCAACGGGATCAGCTATCCGCTCTACGAGACCTGCACCACCTTCGTGCGCGACCGCTGCATTGTGCGCGGTTTGGGCGGCGTCGACACGCGGCTTTCGGCCCAGGTCTCCTGGCGCCGCAGCTTCATCGACGATTTCGGCCAGGTCTTCACGCCGTTCACCTATCTGCGCACCGACGCCTTCTTCGTGAACCCGAGCCGCTCGGGCTTCCAGAACGCCTTGGTGAACAACATCACCACCGTCGATGACGGCTTCTCCGGCCGCGTCATGCCGGCGATCGGCCTCGACTACCGCTATCCCTTCGTCGCCGATTTCGGCGGGCTCGGCGTCCATACCCTGGAGCCGATCGCTCAGGTGATCGCCCGGCCCTCCGAGACCCGGATCGGCCGCCTGCCCAATGAGGACGCGCAGAGCCTCGTCTTCGACGACACCTCGCTGTTCGAGTGGGACAAGTTCTCCGGCTACGACCGGGTCGAGGGCGGCGTGCGGGCCAATCTCGGCGCGCAATATTCCGTCGTGACCCCGTCAGGCTGGTACGCCAACCTGATGTTCGGCGAGTCGATCCAGATCGCGGGCGTGAACTCGTTCCGCCGCGGGGATCTGGCCAATGTCGGCCTCGATTCCGGCCTGGAGAACCGCCGCTCGGATTTCGTCGGCCGCTTCCAGCTCTCGCCCAACCAGAACATCAGCTTCATCAGCCGCGCCCGCTTCGACCAGCGCGACTTCGCCGTGAACCGGTTCGAGACCGGCGTGACCGCGCGGTTCTCGCCGTTCCTGCCGCTCGAAACCTCGCTGTTCTACTCGTTCTACGAGGCGCAGCCGGCGCTCGGCTTCGCCCATCGCCGCGAGGGCGTGACGGCCTCGGCCACCTACCGCATCACCCCGAACTGGTTCGTCACCGGCTCGGCGCTCGTCGACTTCACCCGCTACCTCGACACCCGCGACACCTTCGCCGACCTCTACACCGCCTATCTCTCCAACCCGGTCGGCCTCGCCCCGGTCTACAGCAGCCCCGGCCTGACCTACCTCTCCGGCCTGAGCCTCGGCGGCGGCTATCAGGACGAGTGCACCACGGTTTCGCTGAACTACATCGTCTCGCCCATCGCCACCGCGATCGGCGTGCGCGAGCGAAACCAGACCGTGCTGCTGCGCCTGGAGCTGAAGACTTTGGGTGAGGCGGACCTGCGCCAGAACGTCAGCAGCTCGACCACCGCCGACGGCATCGCCTCAGTGCGCTGAGATGGTCGTCTGCGCCGGGATACAAAGATGCTGAAGGGGGCGGCCGATTCGCTGATCCGCGCCTACGGCGCCCTGGCCACGCTCCCGTTCAGGTTCCGCCGGGACCGCATCGCGCCGCCGAAGGACCTGGCACACGGCGCCTGGATCGACACCCTGTCGGAGCGCTTCGACAAGCCGGGCCTGCGCGTGCTGGAGGTGGGTTCGCGCAACGTCACCGGCGCCAACTTCCGCCACCGCTTCGCCCAAGCGGAGTATGTCGGCTTCGACCTCTACGCGGGCGAGAACGTCGATGTGGTCGGCGATGCCCACCGCCTTTCCCACTATTTCGGGGACGACGAGCGCTTCGACCTGATCTTCTCCTCGGCGGTGTTCGAGCATCTCGCCATGCCCTGGGTGGCGGCGGTCGAGATCGCCAAGCTCCTGAAGGTCGGCGGCCACGTCTTCGTCGAGACGCACTTCTCGTTTCGCTCGCACGAGCGGCCGTGGAATTTCTTTCAGTTCTCGGACATGGGCCTGCGCGCCCTGTTCAACGACGCCCTCGGCTTCGAGCTGATCGACAAGGGCATGAGCAGCCCGATCGTCGGCTACTTCACCGACCGGGCGCGGCCGGGCCTTCGCTTCGCGCCGATCACCGAGATGTACGGCCACAGCGAAATCCTGTGCCGCAAGCGCGCCGAGCCGGCGGCCTTCGACTGGGCCCGCATCCCCCTCGACGCCATCGTGGACGGCACGCGCTACCCGGCGCCGAGCCGGTAAGGCTGAAACGCCATCGGGTTGGGGGGAGCGGCGGCATCGTCCCACGGATTGCCCGCATGGGCATCGGGAGCATAACGAAGGGCGACGGGCGCGATGCGCTCGCTTACCATCCCCGTTTGCTTGCCATCCCACGCCGCGGCCGCACCCTGTGCAGCCGCACCACGGCGAGGCCGGAAATCCTGTGATCGGCGGGCTTCGGCGCGCTCCGTGCTTGACCCCGTCCCGCCCGGCACCGACGGTGGCGCGCAAAATCGGACGGGAACGGACATGGCCCTCCTTCAGCGGCTTCTCTCCTATGCCTCCTCGGCCTTCGGCCTGCCGGCCTCGGCCGAGACGGTGCCCGATGGCAGCGAGGAGCATCTCGCGGCGACCGCGCTGCTCGTCCACGTCGCCCGCGCCGACGGCGTGCTCGACCCGGCCGAGGGCGAGCGGCTGGTGCGCCTCGTGCGCCGCCGCTACGCCGCCAGCGACGCGGAAGCCGAGAGCCTGATCGAGCGCGCTGCCACCTTCGAGGCGCAGACCCGCGACATGACGAGTTTGGTCGAGCTGATCGGCAGCGACGGCAGCAGCTCGGAAGAGCGGGGGCGGCTGCTTGCCATGGCGTGGTCGGTGGCCGGCGCCGACGGCGATCTGCACGAGTTCGAGGAGGCCCTGGTCTGGCGCCTCGGCAAGCTGCTCGGCTTCGACGAGCCGGCGATCACGGCGGCCCGCGACCGCAGCTTCCGCGAGCCCGCCGGCGCGTGATGATGAATCCGGATTTCGAAAAGGCGAGCCTTTTCGCGGGTCCAGGGCAGTGCCCTGGAACAAGATCGGGGCTCTGCCCCAAGACCCCGCCAAAGGGATGATCCCTTTGGGATCCCGGACGTTTCGATGATCGTCAGCCTGACCCTGATCCTGCTCGCCCAGCTTGTGGGCGAAGTCGCCGCCCGCGCCGCCGGCCTGCCGGTGCCGGGGCCGGTGATCGGCATGGCGCTGCTCCTCATCTTCCTGGTGTTGCGCGACCGGACGCAGCCGGCCTCGAACCGCTGGCTGCCGCCGCCGCTGGTCGATGGCGGGCTGGAGGGCACGGCCAAGGGGATGCTCGCGCATCTCTCGATCCTGTTCGTGCCGGCGGGCGTCGGCATCGTCGGCAAGCTCGACGTGCTGGCGAGCCACGGGGTGGCGCTCGCCATCGTGCTCACCCTCTCCGTGACCCTGACCCTGGCGGCGACGGTGCTCACCTTCGTCGCGGTCTCCAAGCTTCTGGACCGCCGATGACCGGCGAGTTCGCCCTGTGGGTCTATCTCAGCCACACGCCGCTGCTGTGGCTCACCGTGACGCTGCTGGCCTATGCGGTGGCCGACCGCCTGTTTCAGGCGGCCGGGCGCCACCCGATGGCCAACCCGGTGATTCACGCGATCTGGATGATCGGCCTCGTGCTGACGCTGACCGGCACGCCCTACCGCGCTTATTTCGAGGGCGCGCAGTTCGTGCACTTCCTGCTCGGCCCGGCCACGGTGGCGCTCGCCGTGCCGCTCTACGAGCGGCGGGCGACGGTGATGCGCGCGCTCCTGCCGATGCTCGCCGCCCTTCTGGTGGGCTGCGTCACGGCGATGACCTCGGCGCTGGTCTTCGCCAAGCTCGTCGGCATCCCCTACGACGTGCGCCTCGCCATGGCCCCGAAATCCGTGACCACGGGCGTGGCGATGGGCATCGTCGAGGCGCTCGGCGGCGACCCGACTCTGGCCGCCGTGCTGGTGATGCTGACCGGCATGGCCGGCGCGGTGATCGTCACGCCGCTGATGCGGACCCTGCGCATCGAGGACATGCGCGCCCGCGGCTTCGCGGCGGGGCTCGCCGCCCACGGGCTCGGCACCGCCCGCGCCTTCCAGGTCAGCGAAGTCGCCGGCACCTTCGCCGGCATCGCCATGGGGCTCAACGCGTTCCTGACGGCGGTTCTCGTGCCGGTGGCGGTGAGTTTCTTGCGCTGAACCCCCCGCATTGCGCTACGGCGCAGCACGCCGTAAACCCCACCGCAATCGCTCGGACCCGGTGCAAGCCCGGGTGGCTCTTCCGGCCGCCGATCCGCCGGACCACGCATTCGCGACGCTCGCTCCCCTCCCCGCATCAGCCGGCGGAGCCTAGCGTCCCTCTGCGGAATCTTTTGCAATGTCATCGACGGTTTCAACCGCCCGCGGGCGGTTCGGCTCGACTTGGTTCGCCAACTGGTTCGCGAACCCTTGGGCCGACATCCTCTCCGGCATCGTCGTCGCGCTCGCCCTGATCCCGGAGGCGATCGGCTTCTCGGTGATCGCCGGGGTCGATCCGAAGGTCGGGCTCTACGCCTCTGTCGTGATCGCCTGCGTCATCGCCTTTGCCGGCGGGCGCCCGGCCATGATCTCGGCCGCCACCGCCGCCACGGCGGTGGTGATGGTCGATCTCGTGCGCGACCACGGCGTCCAGTATCTCTTCGCCGCCACCATCCTGATGGGCGTGTTCCAGATCCTGGCGGGGCTCGCCCGGCTCGGGCGGCTGATGCGCTTCGTCTCGCGCTCGGTCATGACCGGCTTCGTCAACGCGCTGGCGATCCTGATCTTTTTAGCGCAGCTGCCCGAACTCACCGGCGTGACACCGGCGACCTACGGGCTGATCGCGCTGGGGCTCGCGATCATCTACGGCTTTCCCAAGCTCACCCGCGTGGTGCCCTCGCCGCTCGTCGCCATTGCCGTGCTGACGGCGCTGACCGCGTATCTCGGGCTCGACGTGCGCACCGTCGCCCATCTCGGCGCACTGCCGACCACCCTGCCGAGCTTTGCCCTGCCGGACGTGCCGCTGACCTTCGAGACCCTGCGCATCATCCTGCCCTACTCCGCGACGCTCGCCGCGGTCGGCCTGTTGGAGAGCCTGCTCACGGCGCAGATCGTCGACGACATGACCGATACCGGCAGTTCCAAGAACCGCGAATGTGTGGGCCAGGGGCTCGCCAACATGAGTTCGGCCGTGTTCGGCGGCATGGGCGGCTGCGCGATGATCGGGCAATCGGTCATCAACGTGTCGTCCGGCGCCCGCGGCCGGCTCTCGACCCTGGTGGCCGGCAGCTTCCTCCTCGCGCTGCTGGTCCTGTTGCAGGATCTCCTGGCCATCGTCCCCGTCGCGGCGCTGACGGCGGTGATGATCATGGTCTCGCTCAACACCTTCTCCTGGCGCTCGCTGCTACAGCTTCGCACCAACCCGCTGCCCTCCTCCCTGGTGATGCTCGCCACCGTCGCGGTGGTGGTCGCCACCCGCGATCTGGCCATCGGCGTGCTGGTCGGCGTCCTGCTCTCGGGCGTGTTCTTTGCCGGGAAGGTCGCGCGGATGAGCCGGATCACCGCCGAGCTGTCGCCGGACGGGCGCACGCGCACCTATCGGGTGGCGGGCCAGGTGTTCTTCGCCTCCGCCGGCAGGTTCGCCGAGGCGATCGATGTCCGCGAGCCGGTGGAGCGGCTCGTCATCGACGTGCACGCGGCGCATTTCTGGGACATCTCGGCGGTGGGCGCCCTCGACCGCGTAGTGATGAAGGCCCACGCCGCCGGCCGAACCGTCGAGGTCGTGGGCCTCAACGAGGCCAGCGCCACCTTGGTCGAGCGCTTCGGCCAGCACGACAAGGCGGACGACTCGCTGCCCGCCCATTGAGGAGTACGGCGTGGCTGAGACGGCGTGAAAGCGAGGGGCCGGTCGCCGCCTCCCCGTTCCAGCCCTGGTTGTGCGCCGCGGTCAAAACTCGGTAGTGTCGGCGCGCGACCCTCCGGAGCGTCGCGATGCGGTGTCACCCTGACGATGCTCAGGATGGCCCAATCTGAGGTCGAGCCGGCCCGTTGTCCTGCGAGGCGCCGTGTTTCCCTTCGACCCCTCCCGCCAGAGCCGGCGCCGCGTGAGCCGCAGCCTCACCCGCACGACGCGGCAAATGACAGGGCAACTAACACGCTCCCTCGAGAGCGCCGCCAAATCTTCCGCCAAATCTGTCACGAAGGCCGTGACCCGCTCGACCGAGCAGGCGATCCGGGAGACGCGCAAGGCTACGGTCCGATCGGTGAAGCGGACGGTCCGCGACACCGAGAAGGCGGTCGCGGCCGCCTTCTCCGCACAAGAGACCGAAGTGGTCCGCAAGCCGCCCGGCCAATTCGTGACGGTCGATGGCCTGCCCGTGCACGTCATGGTGCGCGGACGCGGAAGGCCGGTGGTGCTCGTCCACGGCAACGGCACCATGGCCGAGGATTTTGCGATCTGCGGCCTGATCGACCGGTTGGCGGCGCGCTACCGGGTCATCGCGATCGACCGGCCCGGCTTCGGCTACACCAGCCGCCCCCGCCACCGCCTCTGGACCGCTCAGGCTCAGGCCGTGCTCCTGCACCGGGTGCTGGAACAGCTCGGCGTCAAGCGCCCGCTCATCGTCGGGCATTCCTGGGGCACGATCGTCGCCCTCGCGCTCGCGGCCGACGGGCGGTGCCCGTTGCGCGGGCTCGTGCTGCTGTCGGGCTCCTACTTTCCGGGGCATCGCACCGACGCGGCCCTGATCGCCCCCTTGGCCGTGCCGGGCCTCGGGGACGCGATGCGGGCCATGGTGCCGGCGAATGTGAGCGCCTCGCTCACCGGGCAATCGTTCCGGCAGGTGTTCTGGCCCCAACCCGTGCCGGCCCGCTTCACGGCGCGCTTCCCGATCGAGATCGCGGCGGCGGCAACGCAGTTGCGCGCGGTCTCCGAGGACGCCGCCTCGATGAACGCCGCCGTCACGGGGCTCCAGCGTCGCTACGCCGGCCTGACGCTGCCGGTCTCCATGCTGGCGGGGGACGCGGACTCGATCGTCAAGGCCAGCGAGCACTCGGTGCGGCTGCACACGACGATCCCCGGCAGCACGCTCCGGCTCCTGCCCGGCCTCGGCCACATGATCCATTACGGCGCGCGGCTGAAGGTGGAGCGCGCGATCGACGATCTGATGAAGCTCAGATAAAGAAGGCGCAACATTTCTCGAAGCCCTTCAGCAGCTGAAGGTGAATTGGGCTGAGCTTTACCTCGTCGAAGACAGCATTCCGATCTCCAAGGTTGCTTGGCTGCTAAGCTTCGAGGAGGCGCGTTCGTTCACCCACGCCTGCAAGCGCTGGCCGGCATACCGCCACGCGAGCTGAGGTCTGCCGACGTAGAGTGTACTCAGGTGCCATGAGAGCAGGGTTGAGCTTGGAATGGTGCTGAGCCTGCAGACTGGGCCATGGTCGTGATCGATCACGGACTTACAAGAGTTGTCCAACGCTCAGGACTCGAAGACCCGGCAAGGTATGTCGCTCAGCTGCTGTCGCCAGAAGGTACGGCGAAGTTTCTGAAAGGCCCTATTGCTGAGCTTACGCCGCCGACCGGCCACCCATATTCGCTTATCTAGAGTTTTTACCCCATACTGCCGGATGGCAAGATTCTCTGAATAGCTAATCCGAAGCGAATAGTGCGAACGACGACCAAAAATTTGAGGTGATCGATGTTCGCGATGCTGTATGTGATCGCTGATACGAATTGGCTTTTGCTTGCTTTTTCCGCTCTTATGTTCGATCTGCCCCGCTACACGTTTTCGCTCCTTTCCTGGTCATTGGTCGGCATATTCGGGAGTTCTCGACCCGGCGATAGGCGGGTCGAGGCGGCCGTGAGCGTGATCATCCCGACCTTCAATGGTGGTTCGGGGCTTGCTCCGACGATCGCCTCACTCCGCCAGCAAACCTTGTCGCCACTTGAGATTATCATCGTTGACGATGGCTCCACGGACGATACGCGCGCCGTCGCAAACCGAGCGCGCCAAGACGGCTTGGTGGATATGGTCATTTGCCACGGGACGCGCTGCGGCCGCAGTGCTGCGATCAACGCAGCAGCGAGGTTCGCGAGCGGCGATCTCATCTTCACAATCGATGCTGATACAGTTCTTGAGCGCGACGCGATCGCACGGCTTGCCAATGCGTTCAATGATCCGCGCGTGGCCGGCGCCTGCGGCAACATCGCGATACGCAACGAGAGCGCGTCGCTATGGACCGGGCTGCAGAGTGTCGAATATATGATGTCGATCAGCGCCGGAAAATCTATTCTCGATGTTGTCGGCGCGATTGCCTGCCTGTCCGGCGCATGTTCGATGTACCGGCGCGATGTCTTCGCGCGGCAAGGCGGCCTTGATGTCGGCCCTGGCGAGGATCTCGAGTTCAGCCTGAGGTTACGGCGCCTTGGTTATCGGGTCCGCTTTGTGCCAGATGCCTGGGCTGAAACGGACGGTCCGGTGGCAGCCGTCGGTCTTCTGCGCCAGCGCGCGCGCTGGGATCGCGACGCGTTGCGCATCCGCTCCATGATGTATGGAGAGCTTAGCTTCTTCCATCCACTGGAGCGACTGCCGGACACCCTCCAGCGACTGGATTTCATCGTCTTCGATTTGATCCCGACGATGAGCCTCCCGTTTTATTCAATGTACATTGTGATTTTGTTCGGACCGGCTCACGCCATCCTCTTTATTGCTGCAATATATTTCCTTTTACTTTGGATTTCAATTTTTAATATGGCGCTGGCGTTCGTTCTATTCAGCAGATCTCCAAGTTTTTTCAGCCTTGGAGCTGCATTTATATTCCCATTATACCAAGGAATTTATATGAAATGCGCCCGCTTCGTTTCCTATTCGTCGGAAATCCTCTTCGCCACCTCGCGGCGTGATGACTACGTGCCGCCGCGCGTCCGCCGTGCGCTCTTCGCAGACGAGGTTGGAAAGGTGGTCTCATGAACGTTCGTATCAACCGCCTGGACCCGCATGTGCCGGATCCCGTCGAGAGCCGCCGGCGCGCCGCCGGGCGGGTCGTGCGCATTGCCTACGCCGTGGGCATCTTCGGCGTCCTTGGTTTCTTTGTCGTCTATTTCGGCGCACCCTTCGTCTTCCTCAGCGGTCCCGGAATCGTCTCCTCCCCGCGTCACGTGCTGTCGCTTCCCTTCACCGTGCAGGTCAACCGCATGAACGTGAGGCCCGGCTCCACCGTGAAGGCCGGCGATGAAATCGGACAGGTGTACTCGCCCGAGCAGGAGACCATCGTCGCGACCTACATGCGCGCGCTGTCGGATATCGCCGGCCGCAGCGCCGAACTGCGCGTCAAGGCGCGCGTAGCCGCGGAATCGCTCGAAGCGGCGCGGGCGTATCAGCGCGAAACCGAGACGGCTCTGGAACGCATCGCTGCGATGGCCAGCACGACGACGACATTTCGCGTCCAAATTCTCCGTGAGCGCGCGCTCGCGAACAAGGACGTCATCTCGCAGCAGGCCGAGGCCGAGGAGGCCACGAAACAGCTTGTCTCTCTCGATGCGTTCAGCAAACAGATCCACGAGCAGCTGGACGAGGTGAAGCAAAATTTCAGATCCGGTCGGGTATTCGCTCCAGTCGGCGGCATCATCTCGACAGGACTGGCCCAGACCGGCCAGTCACTCGTCGCCGGCGCGCCGATCGCTGACATCCTCAACCCAAACGATGTCTATGTTGACTGGTATATCCCCAACGAGCGATTAATCGATCCTCGGATTGGAAATGATGTATTTGTGCTTTTCGGACACCGCCGCATTCCCGGAAAGATCACAGAGATTCTGCCCGTTTCTGCCGTATTCGGAAGCTCACAGCAGCTCACCTTGCGGGATCGTCCGGCGACTCAAATTGCTCGCATACGTTTCACCTCTGATGCGTCAACGCCAGCCCTTAACTCTACAGTATGCGTTCATATGCATTACAGTAAAATTTCAACAGATATCTCCCGTTCACTGATAAAAATTTGTGGCCTAGATTGAATTATTGATTATAGCGTCACCGAGATGTCCCAATGAATATCGAGGCAGGCCAATCATCATGCCCGCTCTGTGGAGCGGAGCATTTAGAAATCACGCCAGTTTTACATCACATGATTTGCGCTTACATTGGCCCGCAGTACGATTTTGCTGCAGTGCCTAACGGGTACGCTTGCCCAAAGTGCAGACGCAGTATCGTGTCGGACGACATGGCTTGCGAAATCGTCGGAGAGAGCGCGCGCTGCATCGCATGCGGCAAGGAGATGATCGTTTCGCCGTTATGACAGCATGTCCCCTATTCCGGCTAACCTCCGCCGAAGCGGACCAGCCTCTCCCGGCCAGGAGCTGCCAAAGCCAGCCCACCGTACGGCCTGGAAGCGGACCTTCCGGCCTTCTGCCATGGGTCGAAAGTTTGCATTTCCCGGTCCCGCTGAAGGCGCGACCGGCGGTCAGGCATCACACGTATGGTTTCGCGCGCGGGGCTCCTGGCTTCTATCCGTGTTCAACATGGACCGGCACATGAGCGGGCCCAGATGGAAGACGAACCCATAGGCAATCGCGGACTTGGTCAGCACAGAGTTCGTGACGGGCGGCCATGCCAGAGGATGGCCGCCAATTCTGTCGCAAGACATCGCCCGGCCCGGAAGCTCGGTTACAGGGCGCTTTCACGCGATTCCCCCGCTTCCAGCGCCCGTGCCAGCGCCACGAACCCGGCGACCGGGATCTCCTCCGCCCGCGCCGTCTCCGGTAGCCCGGCGGCGGTGAGCAGGCGGATGGGGTCGGGGGTGGCGGCCTTCAGGCTCTGGCGCAGCATCTTGCGGCGCTGGCCGAAGGCGGCGCGGGTCACCCGTTCGAGGTCGGCGATCCGGCAGGGCAGCGGCTCGGGCCGCGGGCGCAGGTGGACGACGCTGGAGGTGACCTTCGGCGGCGGCACGAAGGCCGACGGCGCCACGTCGAACAGGATGGTCGCCTGCGTGCGCCAGCCGCACAGTACGCCGAGCCGGCCGTAATTGGCCCGGTCCGACTCGTCGGCGACGATGCGCTCGGCGACCTCGCGCTGGAACATCAGCGTCGCCGAGTCCCACCACGGCGGCCAAGCCTCGTCGCGCGTGTCCGCGCCGAGCCAGCCGGTGAGTAGCACGGTGGCGACGTTGTAGGGCAGGTTCGCCACGATCCGCACCGGCCCGTCGCCGACCAGCGGGCGCGGGTCGAAACCGACGGCGTCGGCATCGATCACGTCGAGCCGGCCGGGATAGTGTGCGGCGATCTCGGCCAAAGCCGGCAGCGCGCGGGGATCGCGCTCGATCGCCACCACGCGCTTGGCGCCCGCCGCCAGCAGCGCCCGCGTCAGCCCGCCGGGGCCGGGGCCGACTTCCACCACCGTCACGCCCTCGAGCGCGCCCGCCGAGCGAGCGATGCGGCCGGTCAGGTTGAGATCGAACAGGAAATTCTGGCCGAGCGCCTTCTTTGGCTCCAGCCCGTGCCGCCGCACGACCTCGCGCAGGGGCGGCAGGCCGTCGGTGCTCAACGCTTCGGTGCTCATCGATCGCTTCAGGCGCGGACGGGGAAGGGCAGGACGGTGTCCGCCGGGCGGTGCGCGAGGCGATGCGCCAGCCGCAGGGCGGCGATCAGGCTGTCCGGCTTGGCGATGCCTTGGCCGGCGATGTCGAAGGCGGTGCCGTGGTCGGGCGAGGTGCGCACGAAGGGCAGCCCCAGCGTCACGTTCACGCCCTCGTCGAAGGCCAGCGTCTTGACCGGGATCAGCGCCTGATCGTGGGTGGGGGTGAGCGCCACGTCGTAGGTCGCCCGCGCCCGCTCGTGGAACAGGGTATCGGCCGGCAGCGGCCCGCGGATGTCGATGCCCTCGCTGCGCAAAACCGCCACGGCGGGCGCCAGCACATCGCGGTCCTCGGTGCCCATGGTGCCGGATTCGCCCGCATGCGGGTTGAGGCCCGACAGGACGAGGCGGGGACGTTCGAGGCCGAAGCGGGCGCGCAGGTCGGCGTGGACGATGCGCGTTGTGCGCTCGACCAAATCTTGCGTCAGCAACTCGGGCACGCGGCGCAGGGCGACGTGGATCGTCACCGGCACCACGGCGAGGGTGTCGCTCCAGATCATCATCACCGGCAGCGGCGGCTCGCGCCCCTCTCGTGCGGCGAGTGCGGCCAAAAACTCGGTATGGCCGGGATGGGCGAAGCCGACCCGCGTCAGCACGAACTTGGCGATGGGGTTGGTCACCACGGCCGAGGCCGCGCCGGAGCGCACCAGATCGACGGCGGCGGTGATCGACTCGACGATGGCGCCGGCATTGGCCGAATCCGGCGCGCCGGGTGTTGCGATCACCTTGGCCCCGCTTGGCAGCGGCAGCACCGGCAGGGCGCGGGGAAACACCTCGCAGGCGTCGTCGGGCTCGACCTCGGCCACCGGCACCGACAGGCCGAGCCGGTAGGCGGTGGCTTCCAGGAATTCGGGGTCGCCGATGAGCTGGAACGGCGGCACCCCCCGCTCGCCCCGCAGCTGCCACGCGGCGAGCGCGATCTCCGGCCCGATCCCGGAGGGATCGCCGAGGGTGAGGGCGAGCGGTCTGTCGTCGGAGGCCATGGGGGACCTATACAAGGTTTCGCCTACAATGCCTGCGCCCAGGCATGTCCGGGATGCAGGCGGTCGAGACCCTCGCGCAGCCAGCGCCGTTCTGCGTGGGTGAGATGCGGCAGGGCCCGCTCGAAATCGGCCGCGTCCTTGTCGCGCCGATGCTTCGCCTTGAACAGCAGGACGGCGGCCGGCCTGAGATAGGGGATGCCGTCGGGCGTCGACGCCACCATCTCCGCGCGGGGATGCCGGATGGCCGGGCAGCGCCGGCAGACCCAGACGTCAGGCTCACCCGGCTCGATCATCAGATCGACCCGCCAGCGGGCGGCGCGGGCATCGAAGCACCAGATCTGGAGAATGTGAGGCGGCGGCTCTGCGCCTTCAGGCAGGATCTCGAAGCGACCGTCGGCCACCGTGTAGAGCGTCATGTCCGATAGGGCTTGGCGGAAGACCCCGACATCGTCGCGCAGCACCGTGAATTCGAGGTCTTCGTGGTCGCGGGTCTGGTGCCCGTGCCACAGGTCGAGGGCCCAGCCGCCGACGACGCACCAGGGCCGCGCCACCCCTTCCAGCCGCCGCGCCAATTCGCCCGGATTCCAGGGCGACCAGTCGTCCTCCGGCGGTGCAATGGGGCTGTGTGTATCGACGGTTCCGCTCGCGGCCACCGCGCCATCGCTGCCGTCTCTGGAGGGCCCCGAGCCAACATGGGCCGAATCCGGCGCGCCGGGTGGGGCGGTCACCTTGGCCCGCTCGGCAGCGGCAGACCGAGCCGGTCGGCGACTTCCGGGAATTTGGGATCGCCGAGGGCGAGCGGTCGGTCGTCGGAAGCCATGGCGGGCTTATAGCGCGCTTTCACTGATCGCCGAGGTGCTTTGGGGGAGCGGCCGGGAGGTGGGCGACGCTGTGCGAACCACCCATGGTGGAAGAAGGCCGGGCGAAGAGGCGATCGTCGCAAAAATTGTCGTTGCCGTCGCTTCGCGCACTCTTAGAAAGTTGGAAGAGATGGTGAAGGGGGCTGAGGATGAATACGCGCCAACAACGCTCGCTTCGCGAGCCGCGCGCCCGTCACGAGGCCTGGATCAATCGGCGCTCTCCCGCAACAGCCAAGGCTATTTTATCGGCGCGAGAAAAGTCGGCGCAGCGCAATACAGAAGCCCACCTTCCGGCTCTGAACGACAACCAGATGAAACCGGCCGAGTGACGCTCCGCATCGTCGTCGATGTCCCGCTCAGCTTGGGCGCGACGGGTTGTCCGGCTCCGATGAGCTGACCCGCGCCCCGGCGCTCCCCTCAAATCTCGATCCGCCCGCCCCCCGGCGCCTCGCCCGCATCGAGCGCCACGCTCTTCACGATGGCGAAGACCGGGCACCCGACCGTGAGACCCAGGTCGCGGGCGGAGGCGCGGGTGAGGCGGGCGGCCAGCGTCGCCCCTCCGCAAGCGACCTCGACGAGGCAGGCCGTCCCCTCCTCCCGAAGGGCGGCGACACGGCCCGGCAGGACGTTGCGGGCACTCAACGCTTCGGGCCGGGCGAGCGCCAGCAGCACGTCGCGGGCGGGCACCCGCAGGTTGAGGCGGCGGCCTTGCGGAGCGTCGATCAGCGGCAGGTCGAGCGGGCCGGCCGGGCCGGTCAGGCGTGTCAGGCCGGCCTCCGGATCGTGGCGCTCGACCCGCATGGCGAGCACGCTGCCGGCCTCCGCGCCGTCGGGAATCAGGTCGGGCCGGCGCAGCACGGTATCGACCGGGCCGCTCGCCGCCACGCGGCCGGCCTCCAGCACCACCACGGTCGAGGCGAGGCGCGCCACCTCCGCCACGGAATGGCTGACATAGACGATGGGCAGGCCGGCCTCGTCGCGCAGGCGCTCGATATAGGGCAGGATCTCGCGCTTGCGGGCCTCGTCGAGGGCCGAGAGCGGCTCGTCCATCAGCAGCAGCCGCGGGCGCGCCAGCAGCGCCCGGCCGATCGCCACCCGCTGCCGCTCGCCCCCCGACAGGCCGGCGGGGCGCCGGTCCAGCAGCGGGCCGATGCCGAGCAGGTCCGCCACCGCGTCGAGGCTCGGCCCCCCTGCCCCGCGGGAGAAGAGGCGGCCGAAGCGCAGGTTCTGCCGCACGCTGAGATGCGGCATCAGCCGCGCCTCCTGGAACACGCAGCCGATCCGCCGCCGATGCACCGGCACGCGGATGCCGCGCGCGGTGTCGAGCAGCACCGTGCCGTCGATGGCGATGCGCCCGCGCTGCGGCTGGGCCAACCCGGCGATCAGGTCGATCACCGTGGTCTTGCCCGAGCCCGAGCGCCCGAACAGGGCGGTGAGGCCGGCGCCCGCGCTGAAGGCGACATCGAGCGTGAAGCCGTCGCGGCGGAGCGAAACGTCGATGGCGATGGTCATGGCGTGATCGTCATGGCGCGATCGTCATGGGGCCTCGGCTCGCACGATGCTCTCGCCTTTTGTTTTGCATCATCTTTTTCCGAAAGCCGGTGCCCACCGTTCGGGACGATGCTCTCGCCTTTTGTTTTTTGCATCGTCTTCTCCGAAAGCCGGTGCCCACCTTTCGGGACGATGCTTGAGCTTCCCAGAAAAACCGATGCGGCGACAAGGGGCCCGATGCGCACGCTGCCGCGTTGTCGGCGCAGGATCGAAAAAGGCAGGCGATGATCACCGTCCACCATCTGGAGAACAGCCGCTCGCAGCGGGTGCTGTGGCTGCTCGAAGAGCTGGGGCTCGACTACACCGTGAAGCGCTACGAGCGCGACCCCGCGACGATGCAGGCGCCGCGCGAACTTCGCGCCGTGCATCCGCTCGGCAAGTCGCCGGTGATCGCGGCGGACGGGCATGTGGTGGCGGAGACCGGCGCCATCGTCGAATTCCTGACCGCCCGCGCCGACGGCGCCCTGGTGCCGCCGGCCGGCACACCGGAGCGCGCGCGCTACACCTACTTCCTGCACTACGCGGAAGGCTCGGCGATGCCGCCGCTGCTGTTGAAGCTGATCTTTTCGCGGCTCGCGCCCGGCAGCCCCGCCCTGCTGCGCCCGCTGGTTCGGGCGATCGCGGGGAAGGTCACCGGCGGGTTCGTCGATCCGGAGCTGCGCCGCCATGCCGCCTACTGGGAATCGGAATTGGCCGAGCGCGCGTATTTCTGCGGCGAGGCCTTCACCGCCGCCGACATCATGATGAGTTTTCCCCTCGAAGCCTTTGCCGCCCGCGGGACCGGGGCGGGCCCGCTTCTGACGGACTGGCTCACCCGCATCCACGCGCGGCCCGCCTACAAGCGGGCGCTGGAGCGGGGCGGGCCGTATGCCTACGCGTGAGGCGGGCGACCCATCCGCTCGATGGCGCGAAGACAAACCTCACGGGATCAGCCCACGATACGAGACGAGCACTCAGAACCGGCGGTCGGGGCGAAATCGTATGGGAAACATCAAGGTGATAAGATTGGGCCTGTAACAGGCCGGCAGCGGTGGAGGCTGCAGGCCGGCCGGGAATATACTGAGTAACCTTGCGTCAAACTGGGGCGATCCCGACGATTCGCAATTTCTGATGACGTCACGACACCATCTTTTCTGATCGATAGCGAGACGATGTTGATCCTCTCAATGGAGGCGTCGCTCCGCACCGATCTGACGCGTGCGGAGATCATTGGCTGAAGCTTGTCCCTGTATTCTCGAAACGCGTTGCGTCCGCCTTCGCCGCAACCGGAATGCGCCTTGGCTTGAAAGGCAATCGTGGCCAGGACGCAGGCCGCCGCTAGCTTCAGCTTCATCGTTGGGTGGCTTTCGTCTCGCCCTTCGCATCCCGATCGACTCGGGACGGCTGGCCATGAGTGTTGTTGCGGATAAGCCCGGCCCTTGGCCAGGCGGCGACCCGGCTGCCCGTCCGGTTGTGCGAAGTCGGTCTTCTGCTTCGGCTTGTCTCTGGGACGAGGGCAGGACCGTTCGGCCCGTGCTATGCGAGGGGGTTATCCCTGTCGCAACGGGAGCGAGCCCTACCGCCCCGCCCCGATCCGCCGGCTCATCCGCCGCGCCAGCCCCTCGGAGGCGACGAGCGCCAGCATCGAGACCGCGACCGAGATCAGGGTGAGGCGCAAAGCCCCCGCCTCCCCGCCCGGCACCTGGGTCAGCGTGTAGATCGCCGAGGGCAGGGTCTGGGTCTCGCCGGGGATGTTGGAAACGAAGGTGATGGTCGCGCCGAACTCGCCCATCGCCTTGGCGAAGGCGAGCACCGCGCCCGCGAGGATGCCGGGCAGGCTGAGCGGCAGGGTCACGCTCAGGAACACCAGCGGCGGCGCGGCGCCGAGCGTCGCCGCCGCCTGTTCCAGCTTGCGGTCCACCGCTTCGATCGACAGGCGCATCGCCCGCACCATCAGCGGCAGGCCCATCACCGCGCAGGCGAGCGCCGCGCCGGTCCAGCGGAACGAGAACACGATGCCGATCTCAGCGAGCCACGCGCCGAACACGCCGCGCCGGCCGAAGGCGAGCAGCAGCAGGTAGCCCGTCACCACCGGCGGCAGGATCAGCGGCAGGTGGACGAGCCCATCGAGCAGGGCATGGCCGGGGAAGCGCCGCCGCGCCAGCAGCCACGCCAGCAACAGCCCCAGCGGTAGGCTCGCCAGCGTCGCGACAAGGGCGACGCGCAGGGAGAGAAGGAGCGCCGTCGTCTCGTCGGGGCTGAGGCCGAGCCACGCCAAGGGCCAATCTGCCAGCCCGCTCACGGCGCCGATCCCCGCGCGGCGGAGAAGCCGGGCGCGGTCATCCGCCGAGGCTCGCCCTCAAAGTTCTGTCCTCAAAGACCTGCGGCGGCCTTGAGGGCGGCGTTGATGCGGTCCTGCCAGCCGGGGCCGTCCTTCTGGTAGTGCTCCAGCACGGCCCGGTCGATGCGCAGGGACACCGTCTCGCGCGTGCCGGGAATCAGCGGCGCCCTGGGCGGTGCCGGGGCGGCCTCCTCGGGGGCTTTGCGCGTCGTCACTGCGCGGAAGGCGGCTTCGGCGGCTTGGCGCGGGTCGCTCGGGCGGCGGGTACGGTCGATGGCCATGGGGGTCAGGCCGTCGCTTTCTTGCGGCCGCGCTTGGGCGCGGGCGGGTTGGCGGCGCGCTCCGCGGCCTCCTCCGCCTCCTTGGCGAGCCGCAGGGCCCGCAGGCGCACGGTGCGCTCGTCCACCGCTTTGACCGCGGCCAGATGCTCGGCCATGGCCTGCTGCCCCTCGCGGGCCATACGCTCGGCCCGTTCCGCGCGCTCGGCGGCGCGGGTCTTGGCGTCGATATCGTCGCTCATAAAAGATCTTTCGACGAGAACTCGCGCCGCGTGAAGTCCCGGCGGCGGCGCGCGGCGTCCCGACGCGGGAAAGGTCGGGCGCGGGACGGCAAAGAACCCCGAGCAGGACCATCGAGGATTTCTGCTCGAGACTTAGCACGAAAGCACACGCAATGACCAATTCAGCCAGGGCAGGGCTGGTTTTCCCCCGCTCATCGCAACGTTTGTGAGAAAGAGGCCGGTCCGCTCGATCCGGCTCCGATCAATCCCGATCCGCGCGCCGCAGGGACCAGTGCAGGACGCCCTGCGCATCGACGAGCCAGAGGGCGTTCGCCCGCTCGTCCTTGGTCGAGAGATCGTGCGCGTTGGCGAGCCGGACCGCTTCGCTCGGGCTGGCCGCCGTGATCGTCTCCTCGAACAGCGGCGGCCCGATCTGGCCGTCGGGAGCCCGGCAGGCGCCTCTGAGAACGAAAACCGGCATGCATCCTCCTGATCCACGCGGTTTATCCCCGAACGGGCGGCCGGTCACCCGTGCCGGCCCTCAGGGGATGGCCGGTTCGGCGCTCTGCGGGGCGCGCAGCCGGGCAAGGGCCACCGTGGCTTGGTGGGCCAGCGCTTCGAGGCGGGACACCGTCGTCGTGTCGAGCCAGACCATGGCGCACCAATAGGCGCCGAGTGCGGCCACCGGCTCGGGCGCACCGATCGGGACCATCACGAGGCTTCGGATCGCCTTGTAGGCATAGGCGGCCGCCGGGATGCGGGGATCGCTGCCGACATCCAGGATGACGGCCGTCTCCCGGTTCTGCATCGCCCAGCCGGAGACGCAGATGTCGAGCGGGAAGCGGCACCCCTTCCACAGGGGCTCGATCGCATCCTCGGCGACATAGGCGCAGACGTCCTCCTCCCGCAGCACGACGGCGATACCATCGGAGCCGGCGATCCGACGGGCCGTCTGTGCCAGGACGTCGACGACGTCCTCCAGGGACTGAGCCGCGGCCATGAGCTCGGCGGTCCGCATCAGATGCGGGTTGGCCTGGGAGCGCTCATCTAACATGGGCATAAGGTAGGGCGCTTGGGCCGATTCGTACAGGCGGCCCGTCCGTGGAGCGACCCGCGGGAGGCAAAACCGGTCGCCGAAGCGATGGTTGTGGCCACCACCGCGCCGAAAAATCCGCCGTTCAACACCAGGATTCGCGAGAAGATCCGCGAGCGGATCGCGCTGGCCGGCATTCTGGATCTGAGCGGTCGGATGAAGCGTGCGGATCGCTAAGATTTGTTTCGAGGCGGGCTCTTCCCTGTTGTTCAGTGCCCGGCTGTGAATGCTTTTTGCAATAGAGCCAGTCGGCCGGATGATCTAAGATCGTCTCGGCACATCTGGCGGATCGTTCGGCTGCAGGCGGCCCGGTCCGATACCGTGCGGAGGGCGGGCGCATGCCGAACCTGTTGGGCGGCTGTCTGTGCGGGGCTTTGCGTTACGAGGTCCGCTCGCCGCCGCTGCGGGTCACGCTCTGCCATTGCCGCTTCTGCCAGCGTACGACCGGATCGAGCCACCTCGTCGAGCCCTTGTTCGACCGCGCCGACCTGCACGTCACCGCGGGCGTGCCGACCGTGTATCGCCACCGATCCGAGGGCAGCGGCCGGCATCTCGACCTGCATTTCTGCCCCGTCTGCGGGACGACGCTCTTCATGACGTTCGAGCGCTTTCCCGGCCTGTGCGGGGTCTATGCCGGAACCCTGGACGATCCGGCCGCGATCGAGGTGCGGCCCGACAACGCCAAGCAGGTCTTCGTCGCCTCGGCCCGGCCCGAGGCGGTGCTGCTGCCGGGCCTCGCGACTTTCGCCGGGCCGGCCATGGACGCGGCGGGTGTCCCGCACGCGCCGCGGGTGCACGACGCGCCCCAGATCGTCGGCCGCCGGGGCCGTGAACACCTCCCCGGCGACGATGCGCAGCCCCACTGAGACGGGCCGGCGCCCGGCTCAGCCGCGGATGAAGGCGAGGATGTCGGCGTTGAGTTGGTCTGCGTTGACCGTGAGCATGCCGTGCGGAAGGCCCGGATAGGTCTTCAGCGTGCCGTTGCGCAGGAGCGTGATCGATTTACGCGCCGCCGCGACGATCGGCACGATCTGGTCGTCCTCGCCGTGGAGCACTAGCGTCGGCACCGAGATCGCCCGCAGGTCCTCGGTCTGGTCAGTTTCCGAGAACGCCTTGATGCCCTCGTAATGCGCCTTGGCCGAGCCCATCATGCCCTGCCGCCACCAGTTCCGTATCACGCCGTCTCGGACCGCCGCGCCGTCGCGGTTGAAGCCGTAGAACGGGCCGGCGGCGACATCGAGGAAGAACTGGGCGCGGTTGTCGGCCAGCGCCTTGCGGAACCCGTCGAAGACCTCGATCGGCAGGCCCTCCGGGTTGGCCTCGGTCTTCAGCATCAGCGGCGGCACGGCGCTCACCAGCACCGCCTTGGCGACGCGGCCCTGCGGCTCGCCGTGCCGGGCGACGTAGCGCGCGGCCTCGCCGCCGCCGGTGGAATGGCCGATATGGACGGCGTTCCTGAGATCGAGATGCTCGGCGACCGCCGCAGCGTCGGCCGCGTAATGGTCCATGTCGTGGCCTTCGGAGACCTGCGCCGAGCGGCCATGGCCGCGCCGGTCATGCGCCACGACGCGAAAGCCTTGGTGCGCAAAGAACAGCATCTGCGCGTCCCAGTCGTCGGACGAGAGCGGCCAGCCGTGATGGAACATGATCGGCTGTGCGTCTTTCGGGCCCCAATCCTTGTAGAAGATCTCGGTGCCGTCCCCGGTGGTGATCGTCGCCATGCTCGCCTCTCCTCACGGTGCGGTGGTCCGGAGCGGCCTTCGGCTCCGGGTGTGGCTTGACGGTACGAGGATGGTCCCGGGGCGCGGTTTTGAAAATGGGAAACGACGGAAACCCATCGTTTCCGGAGGTGGTATTTTACGCGGGATCCGGATGCCCGCCGGCGGAGCTCGTGAGATCAGGGTCGAACGAAAAAGCCCCGGCCCAGACGGGCCGAGGCTTCGCGCGTCAACGGGTCTCAGCGGAGGATCAGGGCTGAAGCACGCCGTTGATGACGTGGATCACGCCGTTCGACTGCATCACGTTGGCGATGGTGACGGTGGCGGTGTTGCCCTTGGCGTCCGTCACGAACACCTTCTTGCCCCGGGCCTGCACCGTGAGCGGCTCGCCCTGGACGGTCTTCAGGCTGGCTTCCCCGCCGCCCCGCTTGGCCAGAGCCATCAGATCCTTGGCCGTGTAGGTGCCCGGCACGACGTGATAGGTCAGGATTCCCGTCAGCGTCGCCTTGTTCTGCGGCTGCACCAGGGAGTCGACCGTGCCCGGCGGCAGCTTGGCGAAGGCGGCGTCGGTCGGCGCGAAGACGGTGAAGGGGCCGGGGCCGGAGAGCGTGTCGACGAGGCCTGCCGCCTTCACCGCCGCCACCAGCGTGGTGTGGTCCTTCGAGTTCACCGCGTTCTCGACGATGGTCTTCGAGGCGTACATCGGCGCGCCGCCGACCATCGGGTTCTTGGCGAGCGCCGCCGTCGGCGCGGCGGCGAGGCTGAGGGCGAGCGCAGCGCCCAGGGTCAGCGATTTGGTAACCGAACTGCGGATACGGAACATGGTTTCCTCCTGTGCCCGTGCCCCGTCTTGTCCGGGGATCACGCCGCCCATTACGGAGCCCGCGCGCGATCGGTTTCGCGCGACCGGTCTTTTTTCGACTCGACGCGTGAGGAGCGCCGCTCGATGGCGAGACATCCCTGGACCGCCGCCGACATCCCCTCGCAGGCCGGTCGCCGCGCCGTGGTGACGGGGGCGAGCGCCGGGCTCGGGTTCGAGACGGCGCGGGCGCTGGCCGGGGCGGGGGCCGCGGTCGTGCTGGCGGTGCGCGATCTCGAGAAGGGGGAGCGCGCCGCGGCGGCGATCCGGCGGGAGCATCCCGCCGCCGCACTGTCGCTGCGCCGGATCGACACCGCCTCGCTCGCCTCCGTGCGCGCCTTCGCGGCGGAGTGGCCGGCGGAATGGGCGATCGACCGGCTCGTGCTCAATGCCGGCATCGCCGCGGTGCCCCGGCGCGAGGAGAGCGTGGACGGGTTCGAGCGGCAACTCGCCACGAACTATCTCGGGCATTTCGCGCTGACCGGGCTGCTGCGGCCGGCCCTGAGCCCCTCGGCGCGGGTGGTGTCGGTGTCGAGCGTCGCCCATCGCAGCGGACGGATCCGGTTCGACGACCTGCACTGGCGCGAGATCTACGGGGCGCAACGCGCCTACCGGCAAAGCAAGCTCGCGCTGCTGATGTTCGCCCTCGAACTCGACCAGCGGCTGAAGGCGGCGGGATCGGGCATCGCCTCGCTTGCAGCGCATCCGGGGCTCGCCCGCACCGAGGTGTTCCGCCGGGGCGACCGGGCCGGCGCGTTCCAGCAGGGAGCGGGACGGGCGATCTTCTCGCTGATCGGCCAGCCGGCGGCGCAAGGCGCCCTGCCGATCCTCTACGCGGCCACCGCGCCGGAGGCGGAGCGCGGGGGCTATTACGGACCGGACGGCGTCTGGGAGGCCCGCGGTTACCCGAAGCCCGCCGCGATCGCGTCCCAAGCCCTCGACCGCGCGGCGGCCGGGCGGCTCTGGGCGGTCTCGGAGACCCTCACCGGCGTGCGGTTCGCGCTGTGAGGGACGCTTCGTTGTCCCCAGAAGCCGACAAGCCGGTCACGCAACCGATCGCTCTTCATTTCGGGATATTTGTAGAACCGCACTGACGGAAACGGCTCCGCTTCGAGCCTAGGTGGCGCGATGGTCGGCGTACCAGTCGCAATGTTTCGTCAGCGGGCAGTCAGCGCATTTCGGAGTTCGAGCGACACAGATCTTCATCCCATGCTGGATGAGCCATTCATGCGCATGGCGCTTATGGCGCGTGGGGGTTTGCGCATTGATGAGGTCGGCCGCTTGCTTGGCCGAAGTCGTGTCCACGACACCGAGACGGTTCAGGACGCGAAGGACATGCGTATCGACCGCGATGCTGTCCTGCGAGAAGGTGAAGTTCATCAGGATATCGACGCATTTGCGGCCGACCCCTTGCAGCTTGATCAGGTCGTCCCGGTTGTCGGGTATGTTTCCGCCGTAGTCTTCGATGATCTGGCGGGCCATTTCCTTCAGGTTCTTGGTCTTGCGGTTGTAATGCGCGACCGGCTTGATGATGCGACGCAATTCGTCGTCCGGCAGATCGCGCAGCTCTTCGAAGGTCGAAACCTTTTCATAGAGCGGCACGGCCGCGTTCACGACGCGCTTGGTGATCGTCATCGTGGACAGGCACACCGACACGAGA
Source organism: Methylorubrum sp. GM97 (assembly GCF_024347855.1). Classification (NCBI taxonomy): domain Bacteria; kingdom Pseudomonadati; phylum Pseudomonadota; class Alphaproteobacteria; order Hyphomicrobiales; family Methylobacteriaceae; genus Methylorubrum; species Methylorubrum sp. GM97. The sequence continues at coordinate 3,888,888 of NZ_AP025942.1, read as the reverse complement.
CTCTTGAACGGCGTCGAGGACAGGCCGTTGGTCATCCACGGATCGTCGGTTTCATCGAAGGTCGGGTAGGTCTTGCTCAGGATGCCGTAGATCGCATCGAGGTCGCGCTTGGCTGCCACCGGTGCGGCGGCGCGGCGGGATGGGTTCTGCGAGCGGGATGGGGTCGCCGGCATCGAAGCCTCCGGGCGGCCGAGCCGGCCCCGATGAGGGACCGGCCGCGCCTTGTGCGGTTGCAGGATCAGGCGGCCTTGCGCGCTTCGCCGGCGGCCTTGGCGCGGATCGTGTCGCCGACCTTGGTGAACCGCTCACGCAGGGCTTTACAGGCCTTGCTCATGGCCATGTAGCTGTCGGCTTGGTCCGCGTAGCCGAGCTGCTTGGCAAGAGCCCCCTGCCCTTTGAAGGCACCCGCATAATAGTCCAGGCCGGACTGCGTGCCGACGACGGCGCTGAGATCGAGCAGGTCCTGATCGGGCGCGGCCTTGACCATCTCGGACGTCCCGTTGCCGACGCCTTCCATGATGCGATCCTTGAAGCCGTTCGGCTCGGTGCCGAGCTCTTTCAGGAAGCCGACGAAATGGGTCTCCTGCTTGCCGGCGGTCTCGCTGTACTCTCCGAGAAGGGCCTTGAGGTCCGCATTGCCGACCTTGCCGGCCAACGCCTTGCCGGCCGCATCGCCTTGCTCGCTCGCCGAGCGCAGCGCGTGCAGGCCGGCGATATGCCACTTCGTGAAGTTGTCGTCTGCCATGATCGCTTTCGCCCCGTTCGAAGTTTTGAAACGCCCGGTCGCCAGTGCCGTACACTGCCTTCGGGCTATTGGACGATATCGTCCATTTCCTGCAAACGGATGCCGGCGCGCTAAGTTCCGGGCGTTTCGCGCCTGAGCCAGCCTTTGGCTTCGAGGAGCAGGATGGCATCGTCCACGTCGCCGGCGCATCGCTGCCGGAGAGGCTCGATGTCGGTACCGAAGGCCGCCTGAAACGAGATCGGCTGGATGGCCAGCTCCACGAACCGCTCGGCCATGCGGATCATGTCTTGGGACGCTTCGCCTCCGCCGGCAGGATCGAGGGCGGCGAGGACACAGCGGACGGAGCCCTCGAAGCTGACCCGGTACGCCATTCGCGCGAGGTCCGGGAAATTCGGAGCTTCCGCTGCCGTGATCCGCATCAAGGCAATGCAGCGCGGCACAAGGAGGTTTTCCGCCAAACCGCGCCCGACATGGCGCAGCCGTTCCCGGACGCCGACGCCGGTTGGGCTCGCGGTCAGCTCATCGAACATGACGTGGATCGAGCGGCGGACGACGGCAGCGAACAGCGCTTCCTTGTCCGGGAAGCGGCCGTAGAGCGCGGACTTGCCGGTCCCCGAGCGCCGCGACACCTGATCGAGCGTCGTGCGACCGAATCCCTGTTCGAGGAACAGCGCGGTGGCCGCTTCCAGCATCCGTTCCTCGGCAACGCCCGCTTCGGCGGCCGGTGGTCGTCCCCTTCGCGGCTTATCGGCAATCATCGATTTCCGTGTTCATCCGGGTGTCACCAGCTCACCGCCATCGCCTTACGAGAGACGTCTCCGATCGGATGGCATCCACGGTAGACACTACACATCATCGATGCGCTTGCGGCGAGCAGGCTTGGCAACCGCCTGCAAGGTGCGCGAGAGCTGTTCGACCGAGTAGGGTTTCTGCAGAAGCTCGAACCAATTGGTGCCGGTCCGGGCCAGAACGTGGCTGTAGCCGGAGGTCAGGACGACAGGAAGGTCGGGGTGAAGCCGCTGGATCTCGCGGGCGAGATCGACGCCGTTCATGCCGGGCATCATCACGTCCGTGAACACCACGTCGAAGCGATCCGCGTCCTTGGCCAACTCCGCCAGGGCTTCCGCAGCATTCGCCGCCCAGACCGTGCCGAAGCCGAGTTCCGCCAATGTCTGCGTGGCGAAGGTGCCGACTTCGACATTGTCCTCGACCACGAGCACAGAGGTGCCGCGGCCGCTCGGCACCGGCGTCGGCTCGCTTGGCTCCGGCGCCTGGATCTCGCCGAGCACGCGAGGAAGGTAGAGCGTGAAGGTGGTGCCCCGCCCGACTTCGCTTTCCACCACGACCTCGCCATGGGACTGCTTGGCAAAGCCGAAGACTTGGCTGAGCCCGAGGCCGGTCCCTTGCCCGACGGCTTTGGTGGTGAAGAACGGCTCGAAGATCCGTTCGACCACGTCCTTCGCGATGCCGCTGCCCGTGTCGCTGATCGACACCGCCACGAACGGCCCCTGTACCGCGGGGTGAGCACGCACAGATGGCATCTGCTCGACGGGCTCCACGCGAATGGTGAGCTGCCCCTCCCCCTCCATCGCGTCGCGGGCGTTCACCGCCATGTTCACCAGCGCCGTGTCGAACTGGCTCGGGTCAGCATTCACGAAGCAGGCGTTCGCCGGCAACTCGGTCACGACCGTGATGCGAGAACCGGTGAGCGTACCCAGCATTTCGGAGAGCGAGCGTACGCTGTCGCAGGCTGCGAACACCTTGGGTTTGAGTGTCTGCCGCCGTGCGAAGGCGAGGAGCTGGCCCGTCAGCTTCGCGGCGCGATCCACCGTGTTGGAGATCGCCTCGATGTAGCGGGTGCGCCTGTCCTCGGCGAGATCCGGTCGCTTGAGGAGATCGGTCGACGACTTGATGACCGTCAGAAGGTTGTTGAAATCGTGCGCGACGCCGCCGGTGAGCTGGCCGATCACCTCCAGCTTCTGTGACTGCCGCAGCACGTCCTGCGCATCCCGAAGCTCAGCCTCGGCCTTGAGCCGCGCGCTGATGTCGTGCGCTTGGTGGAACGCGCCGAATATCGTTCCTGCTGCATCGCGTAGGGGTGTGTAGGTGATCTCCCAGCAGGGCTGGCCGAACTCGGCCCGGCCGAAAACGGCTTCGACCGTGTACGCCTCGCCCGCCAGCGCGCGGGCCATATTGGCGCGCATCGCGGCGGCCTGCTCCGGAATGAACAGGTCGGGAAAGACGTCGCCGATCTTCGTGTAGAAGCCGTTGACCCGGAAGAACTCGTCGTTGTGGGCCTTGTTGAAGGCGATCAGCCGGTACGCTTTGTCGAAGACGCAGATCGGCTCTGCGTGGGACTGAACGATGTTCTCGTAGAGATCGCGCTCGGCCGTGCGCGATGCAAGATTTTGGTTGGCATCGAGGTGGAAGCCGATCAGGTCGGCGAACATCTTGAACATGCCCACGACCGCGGGCGTGTTCAGCTTGGCGGGTTTCGGATCGATGGCGCAGAGCGTGCCGAAGAACGTGCCGTCCGGCAGCACGATGGGCATCGAGATGTAGCTCTGGAAGCCGTACTTGGCGGGTGTGTGATGTTCGCAGAAGGTCGGGTCATCGGCGACGTGGTCGATGATGACCGGGACCCCACTCTGCCGGATCTCGTGGCAGATGGTCGTCTCAAGATCCAGCTCGCCACCGGGCTTGAGGCCGAAGGCGATGTCGTCCTTGACGGCGCAGGCGACCCAGCGGTCCTCGGTGACACGGGCGACGGCGGCGAAGCCCATGCCCGTGGTGCGACAGACCACATCGAGGATCGTGGGCACGGCCGCGATGCTTTCGACCGCGACGACGTCGTTGAGGAAACCCTGTGGGAATGGTGGAGCTGATCTCGAGGCGGTCATGCGGCTCAGCGACCTGAACAATCATCCGCGCGGGTTCGCTGGCAACCTGCCGAGCGCGCGTGGTCACGCTCGATCAGAAGACGGAGCCCGACCCATACCACCTCACTCGCGTTCGAGTAGTAACCTGAAGTAACTTCAACGTGGATGTCGGCAATCAATTCGGCCGTGAGGGAGACGTTGCAGGTCGGCGTGTTCGACATACCAACGGTCTGTCACGCCTGGGCGGCACCGTCAAAGGTTGCCAAAGACACAAAACGGCTCTGTAGAAGGCTGAGGCGGTGTCGCCGAGAAGCGGACACCCCGAGACTCCGAAACGGGCGGTTTGCAGACATTCGGCTTGACGCACCGGTCTAGGTGACAGCGGGGCGAAATGGCCCGCACGGCCTATCCCTGCCGATCACGTGGCACGCAGCATCGTCTGTACCGCCACCTCAAGTGCCCGTGCTGCGGCACTGGCCGTAGGCGAGCTTGTTCGGGCAAACATCACGATCTCCGACGGCGGTAAGTCGGGAAGGCCGAAGCGCGGTCCAACATCGCTCATTCGCCCTGAGGCAACGGCACCCATTGGAGCAATACCGAGTCCTGCTCTCACGGCCGCCAGCAACGCACTGCAACTCCCTCCGACGAAGGCTTCCCGCCACGGCGTCTTGGTTGCATCGAGGCGCCTGATCGCAACGGCTCTCACCCCGCAGGGCGGCCCAAGCGTCACGAGTGGTACGGGGAGGTCTGGCGCTGTGACGTTGTCTTCCATGGACCGCCAGCCCAGTGGGTCCGTGCCCAGCACTTCCCCATCCGCTCCGCCCGCTTCCCGGCGGATGATGACGGCGTCGAGTTCACCCTCGTCGAACGACGCGCGGACCTGCTGAGAGGTCCCGCTGCGCAGTTCGAGGGCGCTCCTCGACGGGAGTGCCGCGCGAACGTGGCGTATGACGTGCTCCAGCCCTGTTCCCAGTGCGTGATCGCTTGCCCCGATTGCGAACCGCATTGTTGGCTCATCGTCGAAGCACGCGGCCTTATCGTGGGCAGCCATCAGCGCCCGCGCCTTGGCGAGGAAGGCCACGCCGTCCTCTGTCGGTCGGACGAAGCGCGGCGTGCGTTCCAGCAACTTACGACCGAGGGCCGCTTCCAAACCTTTGAGGCGTGTGCTGACCACCGGCTGCACCGTACCGGCCGCCTCCGCTGCCCGCGTCAGGTTGCCAAACTCCACCGCGAGGATGAACAGGCGGACCGAAGCAAGATCGAGCATGATATTGAATCGATATGATCACAAGTGCGAATCATAGCGTTTCGCGTTGGTTGCGCCAATGCCAAATTGAACTCCGCACGAATGCCCAGGAGGTTTCTATGCCTATGATCACCGTCCGCTACGTTACTGCGTCCCCGCGCGCCGATCTCAGGTCCGATATCGCTCAACTGGCAACGCGGCTCGGGGCGGAGCGGCTTGGCAAGGACCCGAACGTCACCGCTGTGTTGGTTGAGGAAGCCGATCCACAGGGCTGGTTCATCTCTGGAAAGCGCCCGACAGATGCGGGGCTGTCGGCGTTCTGGCTGGACATCAAGATCACCGCTGGAACCAACACGAAAGCTGATACGACCTCCTTCGTCCGTGCGGCCTTCGCTGGGATGGAAGCGTTGATCGGCTCCTTGCATGAGGAGTGCTACGTTTTCGTGCATGCCGTTGACGGCGACGCTTACGGCTACGGTGGGCGCACGCAGAATGGCCGTTGGGCAGCCGCCAACCCTGGATAACGCGATCGACAAGGGCTTCCTGCCCAAGGTTGGAAGCCCTTGTGCAAAGACATGCAATGGGTCGAAAGCGGCTAGCTGCTCATGTCACATCAACGTTCGTTTTATTTGCAAATCAGGCAACAGCATCTTTCAACCGCTGAATGTCATGTCGAAGGATGGTGGGTGTCAGCTCGGACTGACGTCCAAGCACGACCGTGCGGATAAGCGCTGCCATCACGAGGTTGTCGCGAGCCGGAACGAACCCTTTTCGATGCCCATGCGTTTGCTGTCTCACTCCAGCGATCTAAGGAACTCGGAGGCTCAGATGCGTAAGGTGTTGCTCGTGACGGCCGCCCTCGGTGGGCTGATCATCCAGGAGGCTCCCAGCTTCGCGCAGGGCTTTCGGGTCGGCCCAGGGGGCGTCGAAATCGATGATGGGCGCGGCTACCGCGAGGATCGGCAGGAGCGCCGCTACCGCCGGATGTGCCGCGAGCTTCGCGACGCTTGCGAGAACAAGGACATCTACGGTGAGGAGGGCCAAGGCAATTGCCGACGCTATCGCCGCACCTGCGGCTGACAAGCAGCGAACGCGAACCGCCGAAGCGGAATAGGGTGACGTCCAAGCTGATACGCTGAGGCTCGCGGCTTGGCTGTCGAATGCCGGGTACGCGACACGTCTGACGTTGTTACTGGAGGAACCCGGCATGCGGAGACTGTGGGTTACGGCACTCGTGGGCCTGAGTTTTTTGAGCGCGATAAGCTCAGCCTCAGCTCAGCGAGGGGGGCGTGACTACGGCTACGACGAGCGGGAGTATGATCGTCGAAGCGATGGCGAGCGCGACGGCGGCGTTCGTGGTCGCGGGTACGATGACGATGACGATGATGATGATCGGCCACGTGAACGCGGCCGCAGCTACGATAATGGCTACGGTAACGAGCGGCGTCGCCGATACGATGAAGATCAGGATCGCCAGCCCGGTCGCGGGTACGACACTGATGACCGGGAACGGAAGCGTCATTGTGGGTCCCAGGAGGAGCCTGAGGCTAAGTTCGACGAAGACGAGTACCTGCGTTGCAACCCGGATGTCGCCCGAGCCGTGGAACAAGGGCAAATGCGGTCTGGGAATACCCATTACAGGACATTCGGGCGCCGTGAGGGGCGCCGCCTCAGCTGCCCAATGAAGCTCTAAATCCCCGTCGCACGCGCCGACTTGCTGAAGCGCTGTCTCTTCTAAAGGTCCAAGTGGGTCCATTTCGCATTTGCGCGAACGGCTCCCTTTCACCTTAACCGCGCCACGACCCGGATGCTGCGTTTTGAATTCCAAGCAGCCTTTCCCGGCGGGTTTGAGCACCAGGTAAACCTCGGTTTTCTGGACATTTATGGTCGCACTGCGAGAGGCCCGCTTGGGGTCAAAAGCGGCGGCCGGCCGGAGTCCGAGAAAAGGATCGCCCGGAGCCGGTTCGAGGCAGGTACCCGGTGGGTTCTCTGCGCCCGATCCGAATGTGCGAGTACAAGCTCGGCCTCCAAGCCACCTGAGCGGTCGGTCCGACGGCACCGTTCGGCCGGGAGAGACGCGCCAATCGCCGCCGCGCCTTTGCGGGAACGCTCGTTCCCGGCCATTGCCGAGACCGACGAGGAAGAGGCACGGAACGCCATCGCGCCGCCGTGGTTTCTTCCGCCACCACCTGGGAGGAACAGCATGCGAATTCTTGCGACGGCGTTGGCGCTGACGGTCATGACGGGGCTCGGCGCCGGGACCGCGGAAGCCAAGGGATGCATCAAGGGCGCGATCATCGGCGGTGTCGCCGGACATTATCTGGCCGAGCGCGGCGTGGTCGGGGCCGTGGCCGGCTGTCTGGCCGGACGGGCCCTGGCGAACCGGCGCGCACGGCGGGAGGTCGATTACGGCTCCCAGGTCCAGCCCCGCGGAGCCGGCTATGGCGGCGGGCAGGCCTATCCGAGCCGGAATTACCGGTATTGATGCACTAAGGGGCGCCGTTCGGCGCCCCTTCTCGTTTCTGCAGTGTCCGACACGGCCCCGGGCTGCGCGAAATGTCCGGTGGCCGCTTCGTCGGAATGCGCCCTAGGCAGCGCGAATCGTCGCGAGGAAGCGATGGACCTCGGCGGACAGGTGCTCGGACTGACGCGACAGCTCTGAAGCGGACATCAGCACCTGGCTCGCGGCAGCTCCCGTTTCCTCCGAGGCCTCGGCCACTCCGCCGATGTTGGTCGTGACCTCGCTGGTTCCCACCGAAGCTTCGGCGACGTTGCGCACGATCTCCTGCGTCGCCGCGCCCTGCTGCTCGACCGCCGCCGCGATCGTCGCGGTCACCGTGTTGATCTCCCGAATCCGCGTGGTGATCGAGCCGATCGCACCCACCGCCTGCCCGGTCGCCCCCTGGATCTGGCCGATCTGGCCCGAGATTTCCTCGGTGGCGCGGGCGGTCTGGTTTGCCAGCTCCTTCACCTCGGCGGCGACGACGGCGAAGCCGCGACCGGCTTCGCCGGCCCGTGCGGCCTCGATGGTGGCGTTGAGGGCGAGCAGGTTGGTTTGGCTCGCGATGTTGGCGATGAGGTTCACCACGTCGCCGATCCGGGTCACAGCCCTGCTCAACTCGGTGACGTGGGAACCGGTCTCGTCCGCCTCGGCCACCGCCTGCTGGGCGAGGTTGGCCGAACCGGAGACCTGCCGGCCGATTTCCTGCACCGATGCACCGAGTTCCTCGGCGGCGGAGGCGACCGTGTTGACGTTCGCGGCCGCCTCCTCCGCGGCCGAGGCGACGGTGGTCGATCGGGTGGAGGTCCTCTGAGCCGTCGATGTCATCTGCTGGGCCGTCGCCTGCAACTCGGTCGCCGAGGAGGAGACCATGCCGACGATGCCGCCGACCGCCCCCTCGAAGCCGTCGGCGAGCTCCATCATCGTGCGCTTTCGCTCGGCCGCCGCGGCGGTCTCGGCGGTCTGCCGTCGCTCGGCGTCCTCGGCCGCCTTCCGGGCCACCATCGTCTTGATGCCCTCGACCGCCCGTCCCACGGCGCCGATCTCATCGCCGCGCGCGGCTTGGCGAATCGTGGAGTCGATCTCGCCCTGAGCCATCCGGTTCAGAACGGAGACGAGCTGCGAGAGCGGCCGGGTAATGCCGAACACGACGATCGCACCGGAGAGCACGGCGGCCAGGAGCAGGCCGACCGCCGCCATCACGATCAGCTGGGTGACGGCCGTTCCGACATCCCGCTCGAGTTGGCTCGCGCCGGCCTGCATCTCCTCGATGATCTTCTGCGTGCGCGCTTCCACCAGCTCGGTGAGCTTGGCCCGCGCGGGCTGCCCTTCCTCCTGCACGATCGTCATCGCGGCATCGGTCTCGTTCCTGCTGCCGAGAACGATGGTCCGGTCGATGACGGCGAAATAGGCTTCGGCGAGTTTGCGAACATCGTTGCCGAATTTGACGCGTGCCGGCGTGTCCGCGAGGGCGATCAGCCGATCGATGTTTTTGTAAACGCCGCTGACGGTGGCGTCGTATCGTGCCTTGTATCGGTCGATCTTTTCCTTTCTGGGATCGATGATGAGGTTGCGGCTGAGCAGGGTCGCCTCCGCAACACCGGCCTGAGCCTTGAGATAAGACTCCTGTCGCACCGTCAGGACGTCGGCGACATAGCGGGATTGGACGGCGATTCCTTCGAATGCCGCCCGCTCGTGCAGAATAAGTGCGATAGCCATGCCGGCGATCAGGACGAGCGGCGCGCATAGCTTCAACAAGACGCTCGCATTGTTGATATATCTCATTTGAGGTTAGTCCGCCCGCTCGGTGCCTAATGGATCTATTGGAAAAGCGGGGCGAGTATTAAATAACGGGTTAAGATCCCTCGATCGATTATAATCCCTTGGGATGCTGCCGCCTTTGCAAAAAGAGAGCAGTGTAGAGGCGGAACATCAGAAGCTTGGGTCGGCGGAAAACCCCGTGCCGGTCGGGCACGCGGCGGGTGCAGAGGTTGGCGCCGGACACGCCCTTCAAGGGCCGGCTTCCCGCTCGCGGATGACTGGAATCTGCCCGGCGAAGATCAACCCGGCCTCGCGAGCACGCTTTCGAAGGCCCTTCGAGCGGGAGGAGCGCTCGCACTTCGAATGGGTGTGACGGCGCCGATACGGCCTGTCGGAAGGGGGGCGGGAGACGTCCGGAACGAAAAAAGGGGCACCCTTTGAGGGCACCCCTTTCCTGATCTGGCTTGCCTGCCTGCGATGCGCGGCCCGTCTCGCGGCAGGATCATCGGTCCCGCCGCGTGCTACGTGGGATCAGGCGCTCTTGCGCCCGCCCTTGCCCTTCACTGCGCCCGCTTCGGCCTCCTCGGAGCCCTCGGTGTTGATGCGCTCGGCGATCTGCGAGAGCAGCGCGTCGGTCTTCTTCTCTTCCTGAAGGGTCTCGTCGAGCAGCTTGGCGGCGTCCGCGTAGCCGAGCTGGGTCGCCCAGGTCTTGAGCGTGCCGTAGCGGGCGATCTCGTAATGCTCGACCGCCTGGGCGCAGGCCGCCAGCACCGCGTCGGCGGCCGGGCTGTCCTCGAAATCCTCCAGATCCTCCTCCATCTCGGAGGTCAGGCCCTGCATCGCCTCGCAGGTCTTGGCGCGGGCCGGCTTGCCGATGATCTCGAACACCTGCTGCAGGCGCTCCACCTGGTTGGCGCTCTCCTCGGCATGGGTCTCGAACGCTTGGCGGAGTTCGTCATGTTCGGCCGCCTTGGCCGACTTCTTCAGTGCACGCACCGATTGCTTTTCCGCGTAATAGACGTCCTTCAACGTCTCGTAGAACGCATCGTGCAAGGTCTTCTGCTTGGTGGCCATGGGAGTTGGTCTCCTGATTGCTGAACGAGGGGGCCGGGGGAGTGATCTCACCGTCGGCCGACACCTTAAGAACGTGAGTTCAGGCGACAGGGTCCGAAAATTCTCTTGGGGGGAGGCCGTAAAATTCCGGGAACCTCGGCCGGTGGCGCTGGGGTTTCCGGGATCGGCCCGGAGGCAGGGCCACCTCCCCGGCCCAGGGTTCGGCGCGGGCTACAGCCACTTCTTCCAGCGGAAGAACACGTAAGGCAGCACGGCCGCCACCACCATCATGCCGACGGCGGCGGGGTAGCCGAAATGCCAGTCGAGCTCCGGCATGGTCTTGAAGTTCATGCCGTAGATCGAGGCGATCAGCGTCGGCGGCATGAACACCACCGCCATGACCGAGAACAGCTTGATGATGTTGTTCTGCTCCAGGTTCACGAGGCCGAGCGTTGCATCGAGCAGGAACTGGATCTTGGCCGAGATGAAGGTCGCGTGCTCTTCCAGCGATTGCAGGTCGCGAAGCGTCGAGCGCACGTCCTCGCGCAGCTCGCGCGGGGCCTTGGCCGTGCGGTAGGTGGCCGAGAGCGAGAGCAGGATGCGCTCCATCGAGACCAGGCTCTCGCGCTGCTTCGAGATCAGGTCGCCGTAGCGCCCGAGCGAGCGCAATGTGTCCTGCAGCGCGTTGTTGCGCGAGGACGGGTCGCCCTTGTCCTCGAAGATCTTTCGCGAGAGGCGGTCGATGCGCTCGCCCTGGAGCTGGAGCACGTCGGCGGCGCGGTCGATCACCGCCTCGATCAGCCCGGCCAGGATCGACTCGCCCGAGACCGAGCGCGACGGCCCGTTGCCCGTCGCCCGGCCCGCGCGCTGGGTGTACATCCGGAACGCCTGCGGCTCCTCGTAGCGCACGGTGATGAGCCGGTTGTCGCGCAGGATGAAGGTGATGCCGGCCAGGCCCGGCTCCTCGGAATCGCTGACGCGGGAGAGCACGCGGCCCGTCATGTAGCGGGCGCCGGCCTCGACGTAGAGCAACTCGGAGGGCTCGATGTCCTTCATCTCCTCGCGCGTCGGCACGGTGATGCCGAGGAAGGATTCGACCTTCACCTCCTCCTCCCGCGTCGGGCGCACGAGGTCGAGCCAGACCGTGTCCTCGGAGATCGGCTCCTGCAATTCGAGGTAGCGGCGTTCCAGCACCGTCTGGGAGCCGCCCGCGACGGGCTTGTGGGTGAAGATCAACGGATGTGACCTGTCGGATGGGGCTTCAGTCGAGTGCCCCGGGCGGGGCGACGCTTGTGTCCGGTACGAAGAAGTCCGGCGCAAGCGGAACGCCTGCTGTGACGCGGTATTTTGAAAAGTCCGTGACGCCTTCCTCACTCAGAACCGTGTCGTCGATGAGGAAATGCCCGGTGAAGCCCTTGGCCTCCCGCAGGAACACGGCATGCGCGGCATCCGCCATGATCTCCGGCGTGCGGCTGGCCTGCATCAGCGCGTCGCCGCCGAGCAGGTTCTGAACGGCGGCCGTGGCGATGGTGGTGCGCGGCCACAGGGCGTTGACGGCGATGCCCCGGCCCCGGAGTTCCCCGGCGAGCCCGAGCACGCAGAGCGACATGCCGAACTTGGCCATCGAGTAGGCCAGATGCGGCGCGAACCATTTCTCAGCCATGTCGAGCGGCGGCGAGAGCATCAGGATGTGCGGGTTCTCCGCCCGCTCCAGATGCGGGATCGCGTATTTGCTGACCATGTAGGTGCCGCGCGTGTTGATCTGATGCATCAGATCGAAGCGCTTCATCTCGGTCTTGGGCGTGTTCGACAGCGAGATCGCGCTCGCGTTGTTGACCACGATGTCGATCCCGCCGAATTCTTTTGCGGTTTCATCCAGCGCCGTCTTGACCGCCTCCTCGTCGCGGACATCGACGGTGAGCGGCAGCGCCCGGCCCCCTGCCCGCTCGATGGCTTCGGCGGCGGTGAAGATCGTGCCCTCCAGCTTCGGATGCGCCTGCGCGGTCTTGGCCGCGATCGCCACGTTGGCGCCGTCGCGGGCGGCGCGCAGGCCGATGGCGAGCCCGATGCCGCGCGAGGCGCCGGTGATGAACAGCGTCTTCCCCTTAAGGCTCATGGCATCTCCTCTCCGATCCGGAAGCGCTCCGGCTGGCGGCCGTCGGCGTCGGTGAAGCCGTAGGCGCGGGCGAGATCCCCGACATGGACCGTCCGCCCCGCCCGGTCCAGCACGGCGGGGTCGGCGGACAACGCCGCGAGCGCCCGGCCAGCATAGAGCGGGCTCTCGGTGGCCAGCGCCTCCTGGCCGAGATCGCGCACCCGCTCGGTGGCGACGAAGCCCGGCGAGAGGCTGAGCGCGCAGACGCCGTGGGGGCTCAGCTCGGCGGCGCAGGCGAAGGCGAGCCGGTTCGTCGTCGCCTTGGCGAGGTCGTAGTAGAAATCGCCGAGATATCCCTCCTCGGTGCCGAAGGAGACGAAGGCGATCAGGCCGGAGCGCGCGGCGACCATGGCCGGTGCCACGGCGCGGGCCAGCAGCAATCCCGGATAGGGCCCCGTCCCCAGAAACTGCGAGAACGGCTCGGCCGAGCGGCGCCAGAACGGCGTGCCCCAGGCGGCGCCGTCGGGGTAGCGCTCGCCGTCATAGCCCTCGTTGCCGCCCCAGACGCTTGCTGCCGCGACATCGATCCGCCCGAACCGGCGCAGCGCCCAGTGCACGAGTTCGTCCACCGCCCGCTCGCTGGTGTGGTCGCAGAGGTAATGGTGCCCCTCGCCGCCGGCCGCATCGACCTCGCGGGCGGTGTCCTCGATCGCTTCCGCGCGCGTCTCGGTGCGCCGCCCGGTCTCGGAGGAGCGCGCCGTGACGATCACCGTCGCGCCCGCCTCCCCCAACCCGCGGGCGAGCCCACGCCCGACCCCGCGCGAGGCCCCGGCCACGAGGCAGATTTTTCCCCGCAACGAAGGCGTCACCGAAGCGCTCACGCCTTGCCAGCGAGGAAGCGGGCGAGCCGCGCCTGCGTCTCGGGATCGCGCAGGCCCGCCTCGAAGGCCTGCGCCTCGGCCTCGATCGCCGCCTCGACCAGCCCCTGCTCGCCGCGCATCAGCGCGCGGGTCGCCTGCACCGCCCGGCGCGGCAGGGCGGCCAGGCGCGCGGCTTGCGCCAGCGCATGCGCCTCCAGCGTCTCGGAGGGCAGTTCGGCGTTGGCGAGCCCGAGCGCCACAGCGGCCGCGCCGTCGAACGGCTCGCCGAGCAGCAGCAGCGCCGAGGCGCGGGCGAGCCCGATCCGGCGCGGCAGCAGGTGGCTGGCGGCGGCCTCCGGCACCACGCCGAGTTCCACGAACGGCATGCGGAAGCGCGCCTGCGGCCCGACATAGACGAGGTCGCAATGCAGCGTCAGCGTCGTGCCGACGCCGATGGCGAGCCCGTCCACCGCCGCGATCATCGGCGTGCGGGTGCGGGCGAGCTGCCGGATGAAGCGCAGGGCCGGCATCTCGGAAAACGCGTCGCGCGGCGCCGTGCCGGCGGCAAAGAAGTCGGCCAGATCGTTGCCGGCGGTGAAGGCGCCGGGCAGCCCGGCAAACACCACCGCCCCGATTTTTTGGGACTCGTCGTCGGCGCCCGTCAGCGCTGCCGTGGCGGCGTCGTACATCGCCCCGGTCAGCGCGTTCTTCTTGGCCGGGCGGTTCCAGCGGATCAGGCGGACGCCGCCCGAAACATCCTCGATGGTGATGGCTTCGCTCATCCGCCCTCGCCCCCCACGCCGACCCCGAGCGCCGTCTCCGCCCTGACGGCATCGGCCCTTCGCCCCACCCTTCTTCCCGCGGCGACGCTTTGTCGAGGGGCCATCGGCGCGGTTCGGGCGCGCGCCCGCAAGCGGGTTCACGGCCCCGCGCCCCCTCTCCGTCCGTCCGGGGCCGCGCAACCCGGTATCCCGCCGCGCGGCGCCGGCCCGCGCGGCAACACGGGCGGCGTCCGGGTTCGCGGGCCGGCGCCCCGGACGGAGAGCTGTGGGGACGGGCGGCCCGAGCCGCCGTTCGCGCGGCCGGCCGGGTCGATCCGCGCGCAGGGCCCGAACCAAAGCCCCGTCGGCCGGCCGCGCCGGCCCCGACGCCCCGGCTTGCGGAGCGGTCCCGGTGTCGCACCCGCGAAACTTGGCGGTCCGCGTCTCGGATGACGGGCTATGTGGTCACTCTACGCTCTCACCATCCTCGCCGGTCTCGCCAACGCGATCCAGCCGGGACAGAACGCGACGCTGTCGAAGTCGCTCGGCCTGCCGGTGACGGCGGCCCTCCTGACCCTGCTGGTCAGCACCGCCGCCCTGCTCGTGGGCGGCCTCGCCCTGGGTAAACTCGAACTCCCCACCGGCCAGCAACTCGGGCAGGTGCCCTGGTGGGCGTGGCTCGGCGGCTTTTTGAGCATCCTGCTGATCCTGGCCCAGCTCTACGCCTCCCCCGCCATCGGCGCGGCGACGTTTTTGGGCATCATCGTCACCGTGGGCGTGCTCGCCTCGCTCGTACTCGATCACTTCGGCTGGATCGGGTTTCAGGTGCACCCGGCGAGCGTTTGGCGCGTCGCCGGGGCGGTGTTGATGGTCATTGGGGTGGGACTGGTGGCGGTGTTTTGAAGCGCAGGCGTCTCAGATGTCTCTAAGTCGTGTGTTGCTTCTTCGCGTATTTGTTTGCTAGTTAAATTAATTTTTCCTCAAAACTCGTAGCCACCATAAATGATGCAAGAATATTTATCACTTATCAATCAAGAATCGACGAAAATTTCTTATCGAAATCGCCGACTATCTTCCTGAACTTTGCAGATACCGCTACCACAGTCCTGCTAGACAGCATTTCACTGAAGAAAAGTTGTATTTGGCTTTTTGTTGGAGGCTTTATTATTGAAAAATGCGTTGATATGATTTTAAGGTCATTTTCAGTCAATACTCCCTCGATTCCTTTATCTTTTAGGTCTCCAGAGATGTCTAGCAAAGTAAATATATTATCCTTTATGGACCCCAATTCTCCCTGTATCTATTTGATGCTTTGATACCCTCTTTGTCTCCATCTAAACAAATAGCGAACCGTGATCCCCATCCAATGTGGAGTCCGATCAACTCATCCATTCCTGTAGCACCCCGCGTAGGCAGGATCGCATAGGCGGATTCTGATTTGAGAATTAGGCGACGACCATACTCAAGTATAATATAGTCACCCTTCCCTTCCACTAAAACTGCCGGCTTGATCGCATCGAGTTTGCTAGGAACTACATTTAATTTATCCAGCACAGGTTGAAAATAAGTGACTTTGTCTGGGTTTAATCCTACAAAATCTCTATATTTTTTTACACCGATATTTGTATGCGAAGAACCAGAAGCAGTATTTGCTTCACTGGCATCATTGTAATTGATTGATCCGTTACAATGAAGGCTTGATCAAGCCATTCCGGATTGATCATGTAGTGACTGTGTGTTGAGTATATAATTTGGTTGCTTCCTGTCGCGATTTTGGGAAAATTTTCTATTAGTTGCAGCTGCGCGGCAGAATGTAGATTAGATGCAGGCTCATCAAGCAAAAATAATGTGTGGCGAATATTATTTGCCGAAACTCTATATATTGTGAATAATAAAAATGAAAAAAACCAACGAAATCCGAGTGATCTCTCGGATATAGAGTACATAGATTTTCGGTCCTTTAAATAAAAGTCAACGTGAACTTTATAATTCGGGGATTCTCCACCAATACCTAGACGCAAAACGATTTCGCGTCCTGAGAAATTCCCGCCGAATATCTTAGACCAGCGTTCAAAGACAGTATCTGATAAGTGGTTGGATAGTTCAGCGAGCGAGGCTTCAATTTGCTCTTGTTTGTCTGGGGCAAGAAGCATTATATTAATAAGCTTATTCGCTAGCGTTTCCTCATTTACAACACGCTCTACAATATGTTTTCTTACGTCCAATGGACGTGGCAGTGATTTTGCAACGTTTTCAATTATTTCCCGATACAACTTATTTATTGGCTCCTCATCCTCTCCAGGGTTTAGTTCGATTTTCTCAGGAGGGTTAAACAAGAATGTTGGGAAGTAAACAATTTGAGGCAGCTTTGAGTTTAGTTCTGCAGCAAATCGTTTCCATATTATATCTGCCGACTCAAGTGCTTCAAACTTGCGCGCGCCCTTCTTTTTAACAAGCAATGTTATTCCAATCGACCAATGTATATTTATGAAATCTGAATTTCGAAAATTGAATGCTCTTCTCATTTGGAATTGATCAGGAATACTGTTTATATCCAACTTTGCTTTGAATGCTTCTTCAATAACGTGGACAAAGTGGGGCTTATCCCCAGGCTCGATTTCGATAAATGCGGTAATAACAACCTGTCCCGAGAAATTAGATTTTAGTTGTTTTGGAACAAAAGAAACTGGATTCGGTCGATTTTCGCCAATTGCTAGGGTCTGTCGTCGCCTGAACGTCTTGGGGGTGTGAGCGTTTTCCGTCCTCTGGATGGAGCGGGCTGATGCTGAACGACGCGCAGTGGGCGGCTCTAGAGCCGCTGGTGCATGCCTGCCGGCCGAAGGCGAAGACCCCGCCGCAGGACCTGCAACGCACGCTCTCGGCCATCCTGTGGCGGCACCAGAACGGGGCCAAGTGGCGCGCCATTCCAGACGAGTTCGGGCCGTGGTGGCGGGCGGCGCAGATCTTCATCCGCTGGGCGCGCGCCGGGGTGTGGGAGCGCCTGCTCGCCCTGGTGCAGGAGAGCGACGTGCAGCTCGGCATGGTGTTCCTCGACGGCACCATCATGCGGGCGCACCAGAAGGCGGCAGGTGCGGCCAAAAGGGGGGATCTGCGACCGAGCGAGACGGTCGTGAAGCGCTTGGCCGGTCTCGTGGCGGGTATGGCACCAAGGCCTGCGTGATCGCCGACGGCGCGGGCCGCGCCGTCGCCTTCCGCCTCGCGCCGGGACAGGCGCACGAACTGCCCCACGCCGTGCCGTTGCTCGACCAGTTGCCCGGCGTGCCGCTGTGGGTCGTGGCCGACCGCGGCTACTCCAGTCACGGCTTCCGTCAGCACATCCGCGACGTGGGCGCCAAGCCGGCCGTCCCCACCAAGCGCAACGAAGCACCCACCCGCTGCCCGGACTGGATCTACACCAACCGCAACCGCGTCGAGCGCCTCTGGGCGCGGCTGAAGGAATGGCGGGCGGTGGCCACCCGCTACGAGAAGACCGCCGCCAGCTTCACAGGCGTCCTCTGCCTCGCCGCAGCCTGCGATTGGATCAAGTGACAACAGGCCCTAGTCGAGCCGGCGTAGTGTCGTCATTATATAAATCAAAAGTGCTAATTGCTTCTAGGACAGTAGTCTTTCCGCTTTCATTGAGTCCTATCAGCGTATAGACATTTGATCCTGCTGGCTTTAAAGAGATGATTGCTTTATCTATTCCTTTAAAGTTTTCTATTTTGAAACCTGTAAATTTCATAGCATATCCTATTAGCAGATACTTTTCAGGGCGAATCTGTTTTGATTTTGAGAAATGTAAAGTATAATTGCGCTAGCTTGTAGTTTATATGAGATCTATATATTATTTTTCAAATTTATTAGAGCTAAATATTGTTATTCACTGAAATTATCAATTGATATATCGTCTTGTTTCTGGTGCGGGTCGAACTTTCAGCCTGATATTGTCCAGAATCTCCGGTTCGATCAACGGTTTTTAATTTTGATAAAATTCCTTGATATTCTAGGCTTTATATCCTAAAACCGATGCACTCGCCTCCCGGACCAACCGGGGGAGCTTTTCCGGTGACCGGCCAGCGAGGCTCGTTGGGAGGTGGGGCGGTTCCCGCGTCGGTGGCCCGGTCGCCATCGCCTCGGGCGCTGTGCGCGACACAACGCCAACGCGGGATGGGGCCATAGGCCGGTCTCGGGTCGGCGCCCAGGAACAACCGGAGCCGGGCCCAATACGAGGTCCGGTGCGGACGAGTCCGCCCATAGCCGTCTGCCGAGGTTCCCTCTCCCCTCGCGGGGAGGCGGGCCGAGGGTCCCACAGCGCCTAGATCCGGGGTCGATGCCGGTGGAGAGACCGTGACGCCAAAACGGAGGGACGGCTTCCCCTGATAAGGAAGCGGCCCCTCCGCGGGACGCCGGGAAACCGGCAAAGTCTCACATACCCATCCGGAGGTTTCGCGGCGTCCCGCGTCCCCCTCGGGGTTTGTATACGATGCGTACCCAGCCGGCCGATCGGCCAGCCGTCCTCCGGGCCCGGATCTCAGGGCCGCGGGGGGAAACGTGTTTTTACCAAGAAAGCTGTTCGACCGGTCGGGGCGACGGGCGCGGGTCCAAGCCTCGGTTTCAAGCCTCGGCCTCAGCCTGAGATGCGCAGCGAAGCGGAGCCTCGAAGGATCTTCCCGATCCCGCGCGATCCCTGGAGCCCTCTTCGCGGGCGCCTGCGCGCCCCCTCGGGATGCGGGCGTGGCGGGGCGGAGGTGCGCGGCGCCTGGAGCCGTCTCCGACCCCCTTGCATCGGGCCGGCGTCTCTCGGCCCTTGTTGTGACGCGCCTTCTTTCGACGAAAAGGTCACCGCTTCGTCGGAATGCGCTCGAGAGCATCATCCCGAAAGGTGGCTGCCGGCTTTCGGAAAAAGATGATGCAATAACAAAAGCCTAGAGCATCGTGCTGGATCCGATATCCAGCACGATGCTCTAGGCCACGCCGGTGCGCAGCAGGTCGTGGTAGTGCACGAGGCCGACGGGGCGGCCCTGGTCCACCACCACGAGGGCGGTGATCTTCATCGCCTCCTGGATCTGCAGCGCCTTGGCGAGCAGGGTCTCAGGCGTGATCGTGCGGGGGTTGGCGGTCATCACCGCCTCGACCGGCAGGCGGTCCAGCCCCTCGCGGGAGAAGACGGCGCGGCGCACGTCGCCGTCGGTGAGGATGCCGGCGAGCGCGCCCGCTTCATCGACCACGAGGACCGACCCAAAACCCTTGGCGTCGATCTCGGCCACGGCGGCCCGCATTGCGGTGCCGAGGGCCACCACGGGCAGATGCGCCCCGCCATGCATGACCTCGCGCACCTGCCGCAGCGAGGCGCCGAGCCGGCCGCCGGGATGGAACACGGAGAAGTCGCGGGCCGAGAAGCCGCGGGCCTCCAGCAGCGCCACGGCGAGGGCGTCGCCGAGCGCGAGCTGCATCGCCGTCGAGGTGGTGGGGGCGAGCCCGTTCGGGCAGGCCTCCTTGGCCTTCGGCAAAGCGAGGCAGGTGTCGGCCTCGCGGCCGAGCGTCGAGGCGGCATTCGAGGTGATCGCCACGAGGCCGACGCGGTAGCGCCGGGTGTAGCCGATGATGTCGGCCAGTTCCGTGGTCTCGCCCGACCACGACAGCGCCAGCACCACGTCGTCGGGCTGGATCATGCCGAGATCGCCGTGGCTCGCCTCGGCCGGGTGGACGTAGAGCGCGGGCGTGCCGGTGGAGGCGAAGGTCGCCGCGATCTTGCGGGCAACGTGGCCGGACTTGCCCATGCCGGTGCAGATCACCCGGCCGCGGGCCGCGCCGATCCGCTCGACGGCCTGCGCGAAGGGCTCGCCGAGGCCGTTATCGATCGCGGCCATCAGGCAGGCCAGGCCCTCGCGCTCGGTCTCGATGGTGCGCAGGGCCGAGGCGATGGCGGGCGCCCGCGTCGCGCCGTCCATCCGGTTCCGGTCCTCGATCCGCTGTGCCAGGGCCATGAAGCTGTCGTTTCCGTCTCAAAGCCCGGCGCCGGGCCCTCGCGATTCCTGATCCGCCCTCTTCACCCGCGACTGTGGCCGCATGGGGGCTACGCAACGGCTGCCCATGGCGGGACAGGGCGGGTGGGCACCCCGCAACGGCACGTTAACCATGCCCGGTGTAGCCCCGTTAACCATGGAGCGCCGACCGGAAACGGAACGCCGCCCCGTCCACGGGCCGCCGGCCGTATCCAGGGAAAGAGCGCTGCCGGTGTCACGCGAGCGGCCGAACGGGGACAAGCGAGGGGGCCGCCGCGGGGCGTTCGCTCTGGCGCTGCTCCCCGCCCTGCTCGGGGCCCCGCGCTGGCGCAGGAGACGGCCGATCCGTCGCAGGCCGAGCCAGCCCCCAGCACGGCATCGAACCCGCTCGCACGCAGCCCCTCCGAACCGGCGACCGCGGGCCGCCCGCGCCGCTCCGCCTTCGACGCGCCGACGGCGTTGCGCGGCTCCGGCGCCTTCTCCGCCCCCGCCCCGCTCGGCAGCGGCACGACCGCGAATCCGGCCCCCGCCTCCGAGGAGAGCGAGGAGCCGAGTGTGGCCCGCCTGCCGCGCTTCCGCAGCGCGACGAGCCTGCCCGGCTCCGCCGCGACGCGGGGCACCCCGGCCCGGCCCTCGATCTTGCGTCTGCGCGCGGCACCCCCGCGCCGGCTCGGCACGGCGACCCGCCAGATCACCCAGACGCGCACGCAGCAGACGATCACGGATCTGCGCCTCACCCCGGTGATCCAGACGCCCGTCTCCGGCGTGCCGCTGCCGGCGCCGATCCTCGGGCTCGGCCTGCCGAACGCCGCCGGGCTGCTGCTCGGCACGGCTTTGCGCCGGCCGATCCCCGCCGACACCGCCTACGCGCCGCTCGGCATCCGGCTCGGCACCTTCACGCTGCTGCCGGCCTTCACCCAGAGCGTCGGCTACGATTCGAACCCGGACCAGATCGGCGGCACCCGCCTGCGGCCCTCCCTGGCGCTGCGCAGCGAGGCGGAGCTGGCGCTGCGCAGCGAGTGGTCCGCGAGCGAACTCACCGCCGAGATGCGCGGCAGCTACCTCGAATATCCGCAGAACCCCGAGGCGAGCCGCCCCAACGCCGTGGGCACCGCGCGGATGCGCATCGACGTCGACCGCGACACCCGGATCGATCTGGAGACCCGCTTCCTGCTCGACAGCCAGCGCATCGGCAGCCCGGATCTCGGCGCGGGCGGGGGGGCGACGACCCGGCCGCTCTTCGCCACCTACGGCGCGACCGCGGGGGTGCAGGAAAACTTCAACCGGCTGCAGCTCTCGCTGCGCGGCTCGATCGACCGCTCGGTCTTCGAGGACGCGCAGCTCGGCAACGGCACCACGATCATTCAGAGCGACCGCGACGCCAACCAGTACGGCCTGCGCCTGCGCGCCGGATACGAGATCTCACCCGCGATCACGCCCTTCGTCGAGACCTTCCTCGACACCCGGGTCTACGACACGCCGGTGGACCAGTTCGGCCTGCGCCGCGATTCCGACGGCGTCGCCTTCACCGCGGGCGCGGCGGTGGCGCTCAACAGCACGCTGACGGCGGAGATCTCGGGCGGCCTGCAGCACCGCTCCTACATCGATCGCACGCTGCAGGACATCAACGCGCCGGTCATCAACGCGGCGCTCGTCTGGTCGGTCTCGCCGCTGACCACGGTGCGGTTCAACCAGCAGACGGGCGTGATCGAGACCGCGGTGCCGGGCTCCAGCGGCGCCTTCACCGACGCCGCCACCCTCGAAGTGCAGCACGACCTCTTGCGCAACCTCTCGATCACGCTGGGCGGCGCTTACCTCTCCACCAACTACGACGGCGTGCGCATCCGCGAGCGGGGCTATTCCGCCACCGCCCGGCTCGACTACCGCTTCAACCGCTGGCTCGCTTTACGCGGCAGCTACATCTACTCGACGCTGAACAGCACCGTCCCGCTCTCGACCTACGAGGCGCACACGGTGCTGCTCGGGGTGCGGGTGAACCCTTGAAGCGTCAGCGCGCCATCGAGAGCTGCGCGCCGGATTTCGAGAGCGCACCCTCGAGGCCGCCGCCGGCCTGCCGCAGGCGCGCGGTGACGGTGCCGCCCGGCTGGTAGAGGTAGACCTCGCCATCGCGAAAATCCCAGGCCGAGACCTTGGCGAGATCCTTGTTGCCGCAGCCCGCGGCCGAGGCCTTGTAGAGGTCGAGCGAGGGCGTGCTCGACAGCGACACCTTGCAGCTTCCCGCGGCATCGGTGGCGTTCCACGAGCCCACCACCGAGGAGCGCCCGGTCGCGACCACCGGCGGCGGAGCGGGCGGGGGCGGCGGCTCGATCGCCTGCGAGGGGGCCGCGGCGACGCTGGGGGCGGCGGCTCGCCCGGCGCGGCGGAGGCGCCCGGCGGGGGCGCGAGCGGCTCGCTCGTCACCGTGCCGGCGGGCAGAGCGGGCGTGGCGGGTTCGAGCGCCGCCTGGGGCCGCGGACGCTCGCGGGGCCCCTCGAAGCGGTTGGAGGCGCAGGCGCCGACGCTCGCGGCCAGCGCGAGACAGGCGGCTTTCGACAGGAACCCACGCGTCATCAAAGACCCCTCACCCCAAACACGCAACGGTCGCGCTTGCCCTCAGGGCCAAATGCGCTTGCGGCAAGGCAGGCTGCATGCCGGGCCGGGGAAAAGCCGTACACGTCCAGGTTTTCGCGGCAGTGTGGCGGCCCTGCCTCAGTCGATGAGTGCCGCCTGCGGGGTGCCGGAACGAGGAGAGCCGCGCCAGGGTGGGGCGCGGCTCTCGAACCTCGTCTCGAAGGGTGTCCTGCGGCGAAGCGATCAGACTTCGCGTTCGACCATCATCTTCTTGATCTCGGCGATCGCCTTGGCCGGATTGAGGTTCTTCGGGCAGGTGTTGGCGCAGTTCATGATCGTGTGGCAGCGGTAGAGCCGGAACGGATCGTGCAGCCCGTCGAGGCGCTCACCGGTGTTCTCGTCGCGGCTGTCGATCAGCCAGCGATAGGCCTGAAGCAGGGCGGCCGGGCCGAGGAACTTGTCGCCGTTCCACCAGTAGCTCGGGCAGCTCGTGGTGCAGCAGGCGCACAGGATGCACTCGTAGAGGCCGTCGAGCCGGGCGCGATCCTCGGGCGTCTGCTTCCACTCCTTCTCGGGCGCGGGCGTCTCGGTCTGGAGCCAGGGCTCGATCGACGCGTGCTGCGCGTAGAAGTTGGTCAGATCCGGCACGAGGTCCTTCAGGACCGGCATGTGCGGCAGCGGGTAGATCCGCACCGCACCGTCCTTGTCCTTGCGGGTCAGGAACGGCAGGGCGTTGTCGGGGGTCTTGCACTCGTCGATGCCCATGGTGCAGGCGAGCGCGTTCTGCCCCTCGATGTTCATGGCGCAGGAGCCGCAGATGCCCTCGCGGCAGGAGCGGCGGAAGACCAGCGTCGGATCGACCTTGTTCTTGATCCACAGCAGGGCGTCGAGGACCATCGGGCCGCAATCGTCGCGATCGACCCTATAGGTGTCGATGCGCGGGTTCTTCCCGTCATCCGGGTTCCAGCGATAGATCCGGAACACTTGGAGGTTCTTGGCGCCGTCCGGCGCAGGCCAGGACTTGCCTTCGGTGACCTGCGAATTCTTGGGAAGGTTGAACTGGGCCATGTCCTGTGCCTTTGGGTGCGGCGGCCTGCGGCGCGCTCCGAGCTTCTGGAAAAATCCTATTGCCGGTCGAGCCAGCCGGTCATGAACCGCTCAGCCTCCGCCTTCGGAGGCTGCTTCGCGGCCGGGCCGGACAGGCGGAACTTCACGAATTGGCCGCGCAGACCGGTGAGGCAGAGCAGGCTCTCGGTGGGGCCGAGGGCCGGGTGATCGATGGTGAAGGCGCGGCAGGTGAGCCGGGCGCCCGCCTCCCCCGGCAGGCGCTCCGCGCCGCGATCCTCGCTGCCGCGGTAGAGGCCCTGCGCCACCGCCGTCCTGACGTCGCCGGCCGCCTGCGCGAGCTGTCCGGTGACAACAGGTGAGGAGGCTCCGTCGGGGATGTTCGCCACACCGGCATCGTAGACGTAGATGTCCGCCTTCCAGCGCCCGTTCGTGTAGACGACGGAGTAGCCGTGGCCCGGCGCCCGGGCCTCGTAATCCGTGCGGGGGCCGCGACTGAAGCCCGCGACTTCGGCCGGGAAGTCGAAATCCGGTGCCCGCGCCGCTGCCGGCACGATCAGCAGCAGCCCCGCCGCGGCGGACAGGACGGCACGCACGACGCGACGCGAGGCTGGGATCATCGTCCCCGCCCCTCCCCGTTCGACCGACTGCGCCGCGGGCTGCATCAGTACACCCGCGCCTTCGGCTCGATGTACTGGATGTCGTTCGACATCGTGTAAGTGTGGACCGGGCGGTAATCGATCTCGACGCCGTGCTTGGATTGGTCGAGCCACGCGAGCGTGTGCTTCATCCACTCCTTGTCGTCGCGGTCGGGGAAGTCCTCGCGGGCATGCGCGCCGCGGCTTTCCTTGCGGTTGACCGCCGATTCCATGGTCACGACCGCCTGACCGATCAGGTTGTCGAATTCCAGGGTCTCGAGCAGGTCGGTGTTCCACACCAGCGAACGGTCGGTGATCGCGATGTCGGAGACGCCGCGCCAGACCTCGTGAATCAGGCCCTTGCCCTCCTCCAGCACCTCGCCGGTGCGGAAGACGGCGCAGTTGTTCTGCATCGTCCGCTGCATCCGGTCGCGCAGCTGCGCGGTCGGGGTGCCGCCGTCGGCGTAGCGGAAGCGGTCGAGGCGCGCGAGCGCCTTGTCGGCCGAGCCCTTCGGCAGTTCCGGCTGGCGGGCGTCGGGCTCGACGATGTCGGCGCAACGCAGGCCCGCGGCGCGGCCGAACACCACGAGGTCGATCAGCGAATTCGAGCCGAGGCGGTTGGCGCCGTGCACCGAGACGCAGGCCGCCTCGCCGAGCGCCATCAGGCCCGGCACCACCGTGTCGGGGTTGCCGTTCTTCAGGGTCAGCACCTCGCCGTGGAAGTTCGTCGGGATGCCGCCCATGTTGTAGTGGACCGTCGGCAGGACCGGGATCGGCTCCTTGGTCACGTCCACGCCCGCGAAGATCTTTGCTGATTCCGAGATGCCCGGCAGGCGCTCGTGCAGGATCTTCGGGTCGAGATGATCGAGATGCAGGAAGATGTGGTCGCCTTCCTTGCCCACGCCGCGGCCGTCGCGGATCTCCATGGTCATGGAGCGGGAGACCACGTCGCGGGAGGCGAGGTCCTTGGCCGAGGGGGCGTAGCGCTCCATGAAGCGCTCGCCCTCGGAGTTGGTGAGGTAGCCGCCCTCGCCGCGCGCGCCCTCCGTGATGAGGCAGCCGGCGCCGTAGATGCCGGTGGGGTGGAACTGCACGAACTCCATGTCCTGCAGCGGCAGGCCGGCGCGCAGCACCATGGCGTTGCCGTCACCGGTGCAGGTATGGGCCGAGGTCGCCGAGAAGTAGGCGCGGCCGTAGCCGCCGGTGGCGAGGATGGTCTGCTGGGCGCGGAAGCGGTGGATCTCGCCGGTGGCCTGGTCGATCGCCATCACGCCGCGGCAGCGGCCGTCCTCGTCCATGATCAGGTCGAGGGCGAAGTACTCGATGAAGAACTGGGTCTTGTTCTTCACCGCCTGCCCGTAGAGCGTATGGAGCATGGCGTGGCCGGTGCGGTCGGCCGCGGCGCAGGTGCGCTGCGCGGTGCCCTTGCCGTAATCGGTGGTCATGCCGCCGAACGGACGCTGATAGATCTTGCCCTCGTCCGTGCGGGAGAACGGCACGCCCCAATGCTCGAGTTCGTAGACGGCCGCCGGCGCGTTGCGCACGAGGTACTCGATCGCGTCCTGGTCGCCGAGCCAGTCCGAGCCCTTCACGGTGTCGTACATGTGCCAGCGCCAATCGTCCGGCCCCATATTGCCGAGCGAGGCGGAGATGCCGCCCTGCGCCGCCACGGTGTGCGAGCGGGTCGGGAAGACTTTGGTGATGCAGGCGGTGCGAAGCCCGGCCTGGGAGCAGCCGACCGTGGCGCGCAGACCCGCGCCGCCGGCGCCGACGATCACCACGTCGAAGGTGTGGTCGGTGATGGCGTAGGCGGGCGCGCCGCCGTTCGTTCCGTTGGAGGCCATGGCGTGAATCCTTGGTTCCGTGACGACGATCAGGCGAGGCCGCCCAGGCTCACGCGGAGGATCGCGTAGAGGCAGGCAGCGGCCACCGCGACCGCGTAGAAGGTGTTGGCGATGAGCGCCGCGAACTTGAGGCCGTGGCTGTGCACGTAGTCCTCGATGACCGTCTGCATGCCCAGACGCATGTGGATCGTCACCGACACCACGGCCAGGATCAGGATGATCGCAACCAGCGGGTGCGACACCAGCGCGACCGCCTGCGGGTAGGTCCGCCCGGCCATCAGCGCGATGATCACGACGAAGGCGAGCATCAGGAGCGCGTTCGAGGCGCCGGTCAGGCGCTGCAGCCAGAAATGGCCGGCGCCGTGACCCGAGGCGCCGAGGCCCTTCACCCGGGCGCGCGGCGTGCGCATCGAGAGCGCGGTGTTCTGGCGGTTGTCGACCTGGGACATGGCGAGCCTCAGCGCACGAGCAGGGCGATCGCCCAGATCACGATGGTCAGGGTGACGGAGCCGATCAGCGTGGCGCGGGCGAGCCCCAGGCGCCGGTCGCGGTCGAAGCCGTAGCCCGCATCCCAGATGAAGTGGCGCAGGCCGCCGAGCATGTGGTGCAGCAGCACCCAGGTATAGGCGAACAGGATGGCGCGCCCGGCCCACGAACCGAAGAACCACGCCACCGTGTCGTAGGCGCGCGGACCGGAGGCGAGCGCCACCAGCCACACCGCGACGAGGAAGGTGCCGCCATAGAGCGCCGTGCCGGTGATGCGGTGGAACACCGACATCGCCATAGTCCAGGTCCAGCGGTAGATCTGGAGATGGGGCGAGAGCGGCTGGGCGACCGTAGGTCTGACGGTAGGGTTCATCGCGGCTCACGATCCTCGCGTCGAAGACTGGATAAATTCCAGGGAAGGGTTAGGGCGCTCGGCTCCGACCGGCAATGCCGGTGCTGCGGTGCAGCATTGGTCAAGCTGACGATCGCGCGGATCTGTCTCATGCCAGTCTCCCGGTCAGCCTGAACCAGAAGTAGGCAAGCGGGGTCGCCACCAGCAGCGACGCGACGCCCGTGGCGAGCGTGAGTTTGGTCGCGTCGGCCAGGGACAGGCGGCCGAGATCCATCGTCATGATGATGGGCGGTGCCTGATAAGGCAGGAACAGCGTCGAATAGCCGACCACCTGCACCATCAGTACGCTCATCAGGTCGAAGCCGCTGGCCCGCGAGAACTCCTCTGCCAGCGCCGTGTAGAGGGCGGGCGCGCCGTTGGCGGTGGCGGTGAACAGGAAGCCGATCGACAGGCCGGTCAGCGTCGCGAAGTTCTTGGCGGGTGCGCCCGGCTCCAGCGGGGCGACCGAGAGGAGTGCGTGGCCGAGATCGGCGCCAAGCCCGGTTTCGTTGACCACCGCCGTCAGCCCGAACAGGGCGGCGACGTAGAAGCAGGTCCGCAACGGGATCTCACCGAAACTCGCCGACGACAGCACGCCGACGCCCGGCAGCAGGCAGATCACCGCGGCCGCGAGCCCGATCCAGGCGGGCGGGATGCCGTGCCAGCCGTCGCTGAGCCACAGCGCCAGCATCACCGCGAGGATCACCGAGAGGCGCCGCTCTTCGGCCGATAATGGGGGCAGCGGCGGCAGTTCGGGCCGCTTCCCGTCGAGGCGATCCGGAAAGATCAGGATCGTGCAGGCGACGAGCAGCGCGCCCTTAACGAGGCCGAGAACCGGAGCGTGCAGAAAAAGATACGGCAGATAGCTGAGATGAATATCGAACAGCGTCTCGGCGGTGCCGGCCATGACGAGGTTCGGCACGTTGGCCGGCAGGATCGCCGCCGAGAGCATCGGCGTGGCGATGCCGAAGGCGAGCAGCGCGCCCTCCCGGCCCGGACGCCCGGCCTTCAGCCCGAAGGCGTCGCACAGCGCGATCACCACCGGCACCATCAGGGCGATGCGGCCGAGATTGGACGGCATCACGAAGGCCAGCGCGAAGGAGAAGGCGACGAGGCCGGCGATGAACCCCGGATAGGAGGCGGGCAGCCGCGCGGCCAGTCGGCGCGCGAGCCGGTCGCCCAGTCTGGTGCGATTCATGGCGAGCCCGACCACCATTCCGCTCGTCACCAGCCAGAAGGCGGAGGAGGCAAAGCCGGAAAACACCGTCTGCGCCGGGGCGAGCTTGAGCAGCATCGCGAGCGCGAAGAACATCAGCGCCGTGACGATCTCGGCCACGAGCCCGCTCGCCCACAGTCCCATGCACAGCACGAGCAGGCCCCCGGCCGCGACGACCGTGCCCTGTCCTCCGAAAATGCTGGCGGCTGCAGCGCTCATGGGCGCGCTTCAAACGCGAATTGGAACCGTTCGCAATTCGGCTTTCGTGGTGGGTGCCTTCGCCACTGGCGAAGGCTGGTGCCTCGCTCACGCTCTCGTGATAAGCTTTGCGACCGATCCTTGCTCCGTCCCACGCGAATGCGGGGCCTAAGAGCGCTTCGTCGAACTCAACCTGTGATGCGCTTCGATCTCGTCGATCTGAACCTGTTCCGCCACGTCGTCGAGGCCGGTTCGATCACCCATGGGGCCGAGCGGGCGAACCTCGCGCTCGCCGCCGCCTCGGCGCGGGTGCGGGCGATGGAAGCCTCGCTCGGCGCGGCACTCCTCGTGCGCGGGCGCCAGGGCGTGACGGTGACGCCCGCCGGCCGCACCCTGCTGGCGCATGCCCGCGAGATCATGGGCCAGATCGAGCGGCTGCAAGGCGATCTTTCCGTGTTCGCGGGCGGCGCGGTCGGCCAGATCCGGGTTCTGTCGAACACCAACGCGCTCACCGAATTCCTGCCCGAGGCGCTCTCCGCCTACCTCGCCCTGCATACCGGCGTCAGCGTCGATATCGAGGAGCGGACATCCGACGAGATCGTCGGGATGGTGGCCGACGGGGCCGCCGATCTCGGCATCGTCGCGGGCACCGTCGATACCGGCACGCTTCAGACCTTCCCCTTCCGCCACGACCGCTTCGTGGTGGTGGTCGCGGCCGGCCACCCGCTCGCCGACCGCGACAGCCTCGGCTTCGCGGAGGTGCTGGAGCACGACCTCGTCGGCCTCGACCGGCCGAGCGCCCTGACCCGCTTCCTCGCGGCCAAAGCCTCACGCATTGGGCGGCCGATGCGGCTGCGGGTGCAGTTGCGTAGCTTCGACGCGGTCTGCCGCCTCGTGGAATGCGGCGTCGGCCTCGGCATCGTGCCGGAGACCACGGCGCGGCGGGCCAAGCGCACGATGAGCATCGCGCCCGTCCCGCTGGAGGATCCCTGGGCGGCGCGCGACCTCAAGCTCTGCCTGCGGGATCTGGCGGGCCTGCCGCCCTTCGCGCAGGATTTCGTGGCGCATCTGCGTGCAGCCGACGCATGAGGCGCCGTCGGGTCAGGTGCCGGCGAGCGTGTCGACCAAGAGCTTCACGTTCAGCACGACGATGATGCCGGCGATGACCCAGGACAGCCCCTTCAGCCAGCCGGGGATGACGAGCGGACCCATCAGCCGCCGGTCGGAGACGAAGCGCACCAGCGGGATCACCGCGAAGGGCAGTTGCATCGAGAGCACCACTTGGCTCAGCACGAGGAGCCGGGCCGTACCCTGCTCACCGTAGAGGGCGGTGACGATCACCACGGGGACGATGGCGATGCCCCGCGTCACCAGCCGCCGGGCGAAGGGCGGCAGGCGCAGCCGCAGGAAGCCCTCCATCACGATCTGGCCCGCGAGCGTCGCGGTCACCGTCGAGTTGAGGCCGGACGCCAGAAGCGCCACGGCAAACAGCGTCGAGGCGATGCCGACGCCGAGCAAGGGCGAGAGCAGCTCGTAGGCCTGCTCGATCTCCTCGACATCGGTGCGCCCGCCCGCGTGGAACACGGACGCGGCCATGATCAGGATCGCGGCGTTGACGAACAGGGCCAGCATCAGCGCCACCGTCGAGTCGGTGACGGCGAAGCGCAGCGCCTCGCGCCGGCCCTGATCGGTGCGGGGATAGGCGCGCGTCTGCACGATCGAGGAGTGGAGGTAGAGGTTGTGCGGCATCACGGTCGCGCCGATGATGCCGATGGCGATGTAGAGCGCGGCCGGGTTGGTCACGATTTCCCGCGAGGGCACGAAGCCGCCGAGCACGGCCTGGATCGGCGGTGCCGCCATCGCGATCTGCAGGCCGAAGCAGACGAAGATGATCGTCAGGAGGCCGATCACGAAGGCCTCCAGCGCCCGGAAGCCCCGGCGCAGCAGCAGCAGCACCACGAACACGTCGAGCGCCGTGAGGATCGCGCCCAGCGTCAACGGGATGCCGAACAGGAGCTTGAGGGCGATGGCCGTGCCGATCACCTCGGCGAGGTCGCAGGCGATGATCGCCGCCTCGCAGATCAGCCAGAGCGCGATGCTCACGGGCCGCGAGGTCCGCTCGCGGCAGGCTTGGGCGAGGTCGAGGCCGGTGGCGATGCCGAGCCGCGCCGCCAGCGCCTGCAGCACGATCGCCATCAGGTTCGACAGCAGGATGACGGAGAGCAGCGTGTAGCCGAACTGGGCACCGCCGGCGATGTCGGTGGCCCAGTTGCCCGGGTCCATGTAGCCGACCGAGATCATGTATCCCGGCCCGATGAAGGCGAAGAGCCGCCACAGCCAGGACCCGCCCGCCCGCACCGGCACGCTGCCATTGAGCGCGCCGAGGCTCGGTTCCGCTGGGGCTTGCCCGGGCGGTGCCGGCCGAACCTGATCCATCACCACTTCCATTCGCATCAAGGTGCCGATTGCCCCTGCCCCTCGCTCCCGATGGAG
Source organism: Methylorubrum sp. GM97 (assembly GCF_024347855.1). NCBI lineage: Bacteria > Pseudomonadati > Pseudomonadota > Alphaproteobacteria > Hyphomicrobiales > Methylobacteriaceae > Methylorubrum > Methylorubrum sp. GM97. The sequence continues at coordinate 3,858,081 of NZ_AP025942.1, read as the reverse complement.
CGGACCGGCGCAGGAGAGCGGGCGCTCCATTCGCACCCGCACACAGCAAGGCCTTATAGCATTAGCTATAAAGCTGCGCCGAAGCTGAGATCAAGGGGCTTCCAGCCGGGTTCCCGGCCGTGGGGGGCTTAGGTTAAACATGCCGGTAGGGTACCTTCGAAACACCGGGCGGATCGATCGCTCTCGCCGTCGCATTTGCCGCCGCACTTGCCATCGCTCGTGCCGAGGCGCGGTCCGTGCGCCGGGTGTTTCGTGAAGACGTTTGACGACCCTATGAGGCGTGGGCCAATCAGGCCGCGCCCGAAATGGAGGAGCCCGCCGCCTCATGCAGGATGCGTCGCGAGATATGGGGCGAGAGATGGGTCAGAAGCCGGCACCCGAGGTGCACCCGGCGGGCGCGGATGCGCCGCTCGTCGATGCGGAGGTCCATGTCGAGAGCTTCCGTCAGGCCCGCGAGGCGCGTCGTCTCGAACTGGTGGAGGATTACGTCGAGTTGATCGCCGACCTGATCGGCGATGGCGGCGAGGCGCGGCAGGTCGATATCGCCGCCCGCCTCGGCGTGGCCCAGCCGACGGTCGCCAAGATGCTCAAGCGGCTCGCCGAGGACGGCCTCGTGCAGCAGCGTCCCTATCGCGGCGTGTTCCTCACCCCGGCGGGGCAGGCGTTGGCCGAGCAGTCGCGGGAACGCCACCGCATCGTCGAGCGCTTCCTGCGCGCCGTGGGCGTCAGTGCCGAGACGGCCCGACGCGACGCGGAGGGGATCGAGCACCATGTCAGCGCCGAGACGCTGGAAGCGTTCCGCCGCTTCGCCGATGCGAAGCTGTAGGCTCCGATCCTGACCGCGCGGCGCGCTTCCCGCCCGACCTCTCGACGTGCTTTTGAGGACCCAACCCGATGGACCAGACCCAGCAACTGACGGCGCTCGCCGCCGTCAGCGCCCGGCACGACGCGGCGGTGACGAATCTCGCCGAAGGGCTCGCCGAGCTCGGCGCCAAGCAGGTGGCTCACCAGATGGCGGTGGGCTTCCTGGCCAGCGTGCTGCGCTCGATCGACTCCGATCACTACGACGAGCGCCTCGAAGGCTACCTCGCCATGCTGCGCGACGTGCTGTTCCGTGACGATCCGGATGCGGTGCTCGCCACGACCGTTCTGGAGACGATCGAGCGCTCCTTACGTCCCGCGCAGGATCAGGATGAGAGCTGAGGTCGCCCGTCCGGTGCTGGGATTCGCGCGCTTACAAATGTGAACGCCGCGCGGTGTCGCCGCGCCTTGGTCGCTGCCGCGGGGCATGGCACCATGCCCGCATGGCTGACCGGAACCACCATCCCTACTCCATCGATGTGAGACCCTGCTGGCGGCGCCCGGGCCGCTTCGTCTGCTCCATCGTCGAGAAGGGGGAGCCACGGCGCTACGGCGCGCAGAGCTACGCGACCTTCGACGAGGCCCGCCGCGCCGCCCAGACGCGGCTTCGCCAACTCGTCTTCGAATGGCAGCTTGTCGGCTCCTGATCGGCCCCCTCGGAAGGCAGGCCGCGGGGATTGCCGCTGTCCGCTTCGGTTCTACTCGGCGTCGGCGGTCTGCGCGTACTGAACCAAGGCGGCCATCTGCGCCGGCGCCCGGAACACTCGTCCGTCGCTGGTCTCCACGTAGACCTCCGAGGCGCCCATGCTCGCGAAGGTCATGGCTCGCTCGGCGGCCCTCGCCCCGAGGTCGTGCGGTTCCTTGGAAGGGCCCGAGGGTGAGGTCCAGTGAACGGTGTAGCGCATGACGTTCTCCTCTTCAGCGACCGTGATGTCGGGGCACATCACCGCTGCGCGGCGAGCGGTATACCCGGTCCGGCCGATCAAATCTGCATCATAATGCCGAAGTGACGGTTCCTTGGGGCTTACTGCGCGTTCTACGGCCTGAGGCGCTCTGCGCTGCGAACCGGGAGACCATCATGAGGAAGCCGGAGAAGCCGGGTGCGGATGCCGGCAAGACGCACAAAGGCGGTGCGCTCGGGAACATCGACGAGCAGACGGGGCATCCCGGCAAAGGCACGCCCGGCGCGACGCTCAAGCCCGAGGACAACCCCGATCCCTCGAAGGACTTCAAGCCGGAGACGCCGGAGGACCGCAAGCCGAAAGGTTAAGCGCGGAACACGCGCTTTCGGGTCCGGCGCGGTTTCCGGTGGGCGTGGTCGAGGCTGAATGCGGGCCGAGCAGAGCGACGTTCCGAGACGGCCAAGCGAGACTGGAGTCGTAACGAAAGAGGGCCGGCATCACGCCGACCCCCCCGATCTTATCTCGCTGTGGATTGGTCAGCGCCCGCCGGCCGCGCCACCGGCACCGCTGGTGCCCGCACCGGTGCCGGTGCCCATGCTGCCGCCGGACGTACCGCCAGCAGCACCGGGCGCCGCCGGGGCCATGCCGGTCCCGGTCGTGCTGCCGGTCGCTGAACCCGTTGCGCGCTCCATGCTCTTCTCGGAATTGCTCTTCACGCTGGCCGGGTTGTTCATGTTGCCCTCGGCGCTTCCGCCGCCGGCAGGCGTTTGAGCCAGAGCGGCCCCCGAAAGGGCCAGTGTCAGCGCTGCGGCAAGGGCGATTGTCTTGGTCTGCATGGTCGTTTCCATCCCTGTTTGTCGTTGAGCAGGATCAACGCCGGGGTTGCCCGGTTCGTTCAGGCCCCCCGAAGCGCCCTGGCGCGAATGCGACAGGGACGCATATGGATGGATCACGTTGCGCATCTGCGTGAGGACGCAGATCCCTCACAATCAGCGGAGGGTGGGAGACTCGTCGGGCTTGAGTGCCCGCTCTTCACCCTCGGAACCACCGGTCGAGACGTGAGAGTTCAGCCGATCCAGGTGCTCGAAGACGTGCTCGAAAGCCCGTGTCACAGCCTTTTCGAAGGACCCGTCCTGCGTGCCCTGAGCCGCTTTGACAGCGCTGAGGAGTTCGTGATGCTGTTGTGTGTCGCTCGACATGGCATTCCTCGCTTGCGGGTGAGATGCGATACCGAGCCAAACCTCAACGGCTGGCTCGGTTCCGAGGCTGTTCGATCGCCTCTGCGCCTCAGCCGGCTGGCGGAACGAGAATGTACTTGCCGACGAAGGGGTCGCTCTGGCTGTTCACACCCGTGCATCCGTAGGGATGCTCGCCAGCCGCCATCGTCCTGAACTTGAGCGTGGCTTTGCCGTTCAGCTTGATGGTGTAGCCCTTCTCACTCGCGGAGTGGCCCTGGTCACCATCCACGTGCTGCACGAGGCCGTTCTCGAACTGACCGTCCATGGTCAGGGTCACGGGCTGGTCGGCCTTGTTGATCACCCGTAGCTCGGCATTCGTATTCGCCGGCAAACGGAGCTCGGCGGGCGAGCAGACGATCTTGCTGTCCTTCTTCTCCATCGTCAGCTCCATGACGGGCTGTCCGTCGGAGGCCGGCGGGGGCAGCGGCTTTCCTTCGGCGTGGGCGAGGTTGGCGGACAGCATGAGGCACAGGGTGCCCAGCGTGCTTACGGCGTATCGTGTCACATCGATCTCCCTGGGAGTTGAAGGGGCAAGGCAAACGCCGGCCGCCTGTTCCTGGACGTGACGCCGCAGGCCGACCCGGGGCGGTGCAGGCTCATGGGGGAATCGACGGGCAGGACACGAAGACAGGCGGGCACTCGGCCCCAAGCACCCCAGCGAGAAGACGGCGCGAGCAAGGGCGTCACCGGTGAGGTCGTGAGACGCGCAACGTCTGACTGACCCCGACACCGTGGGAATGCAGAAGGACAGCAGGATCTCGTTCCGACCCCCGCCACTAAGTGCGCCGGAGCCTGGGGGCAGCCTCAGCCGTGCAGATCGGCTTCAGCCTGAAGGTGCACTTCGGCCTTGCGGACGACACTGCAAGGATCGTGACCTTTCACCTCCGCCAACAGCAGGAGGTCGGTGACGAGGTCGATGATATCGCTCTCTCCGATATCGTCCGATCTGGTCGGATAGCACCAGCGTCGGATGCCGGAGTGTTCGTGAAGGTAAGCGTCGAGGGCCTTTTGGGCGAGATCGGCGCGCTTTGCTTTGTCCGGCATGAGGATCTTGCCTCCCACCGCATGACGCCGCGCCAGACATCATCTGATTCGGCTGGTATTCCGTAAACGATAGGCTGCGGCACCTGTTCAACAGGCTGATGGAGAATTTTGCCTCGATCGTTTCGAGGGTGGATCAGGTGAGGATGTTATTCCCTACCTCTTCCGGGGTACCCCGGCGGATTCAGGTCTATACAGGTGGCCAGGGTCCCGGTTGTCTTTAGCGCCAGGGCCGAAGAACTGGGTACGGCGGCAGGTTGCACAGTTTCGGCCATCGCGCGATGGCACATGATCCGCTAATTCAGCAGATCATTCCCTTGCCTTCCAAGATTATCCAGCGCTGGTGAGCCGGAGTCCGGAATAGGTCAGCGTTCCCGTGTAGACGATGGCTCCGCTCTCATCACGGACGAAAACGCTGAAGGAGCGGTGATCGCCGTCTTTCGGGATCTCCCAGCGCGCCACCTCAGGCAAGAAGATCATTGCCTCCTTGCGTGCCGCCTCAAAATCCGCCTGCTCGGACCCCTCATCGTCACGATGAAACTCACCGTCGTGCGTGTCGAAGAAGTAGCGCGGCACTCCCGCCTCCGAATTGGCTCTGACTGCCTCAGCCAACCGCGATGGCCGGTGCCGGGTTTCTGCCTGATCTCACACTGAAGGTGCTGCCGAACTTGGTGCGTGCCCGAGTCCGTTTACCGCTCGAGGCCGTTTACCGCCCTCGGCGGACCCCTCAGCCGACCGGCGCACGTAGGCTCATCCACCTGAGGCCGAGGAACGTCAGAATCGCTGTGGCGGCGACGAACGGCATGGCCACGATCAACGCTGCCAGCGCGTCGTTGCCGATCAGCGCAGCCAATGCATCCCGCAGGGCGAGCAGAAACAGGACCAGCGAGGCGAGGACCAGCAGGAGCGCCCCGCCGAACAGGAGCACGAGCAAGGCAAGCATACGGAGGTTGCCGCGGATTTCCGTTCGCGCCAGCCGGAGCAGCTTGCCGAGGTGAGCGCTGGCCTCGCGGATCGCGACGAGGATCAGGACAGCGGTGGTGCGAGGATCGTCACCCGGCTGACCTTCTTGAATGGTCTGTTCGCTCAATGGTGTTTCCTCACCGCTCTCCGAGCCTCTCGTCCCTGGCAGGCATGAGAGTCCGCGCCGCCATTAAAGCGGCCCGCGGCCTACAGCTAGCGCGAAGCTTCTGCATGGCGACATCCGGATCGACAGCGCTCGCAACGCGAAGGTTAGCCACCGAGGCATCCCGTGACAGTCAGCAAGCATGAAGCCGAGCGAATTATCCCGGCTGCCGTTTGCGGTTCGGAGCAAAGCGTCCGGCATCGTCGCAGGGCCATCGATCGGCCGCGAGCGCCGCACTTGCCAGGCGAGCCAAGTCGCCGCACTCTCAGCTTAGCCTTACGATGGCCGGATTGATGCCGATGCATGTCCCCATCGGATTGCAGGATATGGAAAGCCCTGAAAGCATGACGATGGATGGTGGGCACGCCGACGCCGGCGGTTCGGACGAGACCGGTCTGCTCGGATGCCGGCCACGGCGTCTTGGCCGCCGTTCGTTTCTGGCGGGCTCGGCGGCCACCCTCGGCGCATTCGGGCTCGGTGGTTGCGTGACGTCCGACGGCACGATGCTCGCCGACGCGGCGAAGGTCTACGGGCCGATACCGGACGAAAAATTCCCGATCCCGGCGGTCGATATCAGCAAGGTCAATCCGAAATACTACCGCCGGACGGTTCGGTACGAGACCAAGGAGGCGGCCGGAACGATCATCGTCGATCCGCGCAACTACTACGTCTACCGCGTCGAGGGCGACGGTTCCGCGACCCGCTACGGCGCCAATGTCGGACGCGACGGGTTCTTGTGGAGTGGTGACGCGTATGTCGGCCGCAAGTCCGAATGGGCGACTTGGACGCCGCCCAAGGAGATGATCCGGCGTCAGCCCGAGGCTGCTCAATACGCGCGCGGGATGCCGGGCGGCCTCGACAACCCGCTCGGTGCCCGCACCCTGCACCTCTACCAGGGCGGCGCCTATACGCTCTACACGATCTACGCCAGCAGCGACCCCGAATCGATCGGCAGTGGCATCACGAGCGGCTGCGTCGGCTTGCTCAGTCAGGATATGATCCACCTCTACGCGCGAACCCCGGTGAAGACGAAGGTGGTGGTCCTGCCGGCATAGCGGCCTGCCTCGGCCCTGATTCCAGGGCCTTGTGGTTCTAACGCGATCGCAACCGAGGGGCGGCTGCCGGATCGCGCCACGCGGCGCCGGCTATGTCGCGGCGCTGTGAGTCGCGCGCGGCGGACCGGCTCGGCTATCATCCGGCGATGTGCAATCTCTACGCCCTTACCAAGAGCCAGGACGAGATCCGGCGCCTGTTCAAGGTGGAAACCGATCGGACCGGCAACCTGCCGCCCCTGCCTGGGATCTTTCCCAACAATGCCGCGCCGATTGTTCACGTCGCAGAGGGGCAACGCACCCTCTCGATGTATCGATGGGGCATGCCCTCGCCGGCCTTCGCCCTGAAGGGCAAGAAGACCGATCCGGGCGTCACGAATGTGCGCAACACCGCCTCGCCGCACTGGCGGCGCTGGCTCGGGCCGGAGCATCGCTGCCTCGTGCCGCTGACGAGCTTCTCCGAGAACGAGGCCCTGCCCGACGGCTCCCACCCGCCCGTGTGGTTCGCGCTCGCCGAAGAACGTCCGCTCGCCTGTTTCGCCGGCATCAAGACCGAGGGCTGGACCTCGGTGCGCAAGGTGAAGGACGGCGAGACGACGGACGACCTCTACGCCTTTCTGACCACGGAGCCGAATGTCGAGGTCGCCGCGGTCCACCCGAAGGCGATGCCGGTGATCCTGACGACGGATGAGGAGCGGGATCTCTGGCTGCGCGCCCCGTGGGCCGAAGCGTCGGTGCTGCAGCGCCCTCTCCCGGATCGGGCGCTGATCGTTGTGGCGCGCGGTGAGCGATCCGACGCATGAGGCGGACCGAAGGCCCGCGGCGTGAGAGCGCATGACCGCAGGCGCTCTCGTCACCCTATGACCCCGAAGGAGCCGGCGCCAGACTGTGCGTCGAAATCGAGCAGAGACTCGATGGGGCTGGGCTCCGATTGATTGGAATAGAGTTGGCCTACTTGTCGATCGCCCTGGAACTTGTCGCACTTCTGCTGATCGTCGCGACGTTGCTACCCCTGATTCCGACGAACCTTGGCGTCATCCGCAGCCTGGATTTTCCCCGGCTGCAGATCGCGGTCGCGCTCGCTGCGAACTGTGTCGGGCTTCTCGCGATCTCCCGGGACGGCACGGCTCTGACTCTGGCGGTCGCCATGGTCGCGGCTCTTGCCCTGCAAGCCAGCTATATCCGGCCGTTCACGCGATTGACGGCGCCTCAGGCAAAGGGAGCAGGGTTGTGTCGTCCGGACGACCGTATCAGCCTCCTCGTCCTCAACGTGCTCCAGTCGAACCGTAATTACGGTGCGGCGCTCGATCTCATCGCCACCAAGGCGCCCGATCTGGTGTTGCTGCTCGAAACCGATGCGGGATGGCACGCCGCAATGGCTCCGCTGCGCGCGCATTATCCGCATCGCGTCGAACATCCGCAGGACAACACCTACGGCCTGCTGTTCTACTCCCGCCTTCCCTTGCGCGATCCGACGATCCGCTTTTTGCTGCAGGAGGACGTTCCGTCGTTACGCACCACGGTGGTCCTGCCCAGCGGCGAACCGGTCACCTTCTACGGGCTTCATCCGCGGCCCCCCCATCCGGGCCATAGCAGCGCACCGCGCGATGCCGAACTCGTCGTGGTCGCCCGAGAGGTCGCGAAAACGAAGGATTCGACCATCGTCGCCGGTGACCTCAACGACGTGGCCTGGTCCCACACGAATCGATTGTTCCAGAACATCAGCGGCCTTCTCGATCCCCGTCAGGGGCGCGGCCTGTTCTCGACCTTCCATGCGCAATATCCGTTTGCACGCTGGCCCCTGGACCACATTTTCTTCAGCGAGCATTTTCTCTTGAGCGACATGCAGCGCCTGAACGATGTCGGGTCCGACCATTTCCCGATCTGGGTCGACTTATGCCGGGCGCCGCACGCCCCGGCACAACAGGTTGCACCCGAAGCCTCCGAGCAGGACCATCGGGATGCCGAGAAGGCCATCGAGGCGGTGCGGTGAGGTCGGGAGCGATAGCCGGCGCAAGCCCATTGGCGACGGCCCTTTCGAGAAGGCGGAGGGGCCGACAAGGCGCTCCCGTTGCCCCCGCAGCGCCTCAGGCAGTGGCCGGCCCGCTGCCTTGCTCGACAACCTCCAGCGCGCGCAGAACCGCCATGGCGGCCATATCGGCATCGACGCGTCCTTCATCCGTGGCCGGCATCACGGCGACGGCCTCGAACACGTTTCCGCCGACGGCGCCGATGACGACCTTGAGGCATCGTCCTTCGGGCCCGCTCGCGTCCTCCAGCAGGGCCACGAGATAGCCCGCTGCGGTCCCGTAGACGTGGAGCGGCTCGTACGCCTCGAGCGCCTCGGCCGCGATGGCTGGCTCAGCTTCGCGGTCGCGGCCACCGAAGTTGGGGCGGATGATGTTCGTCATAGCCATCGCTCGTCGATGTCGGTCGCGTTGTAGTCCGCCAAGGGCTGGTGCTCGTCGCCGTCGGCGAAGATCGCCACATCGTCCGGGCCTATGTCGTGCTTGGCAATGCGGTCCCAGCGCCGATGGATCATCGTGGGGCCGCCCCAGATCCGGAAGGCGTTCCAGTAGCGGTCGTCCTTGAAGCCGATGTAGTGGACGCAGCGGGCAGCGGGCATGCCGCAACCTACGTTCGGGGATCAGGCGACGCGAGAGGTTCTTGCCACCGCCACCCCGACTGCGACGACGAGGACGCTCCGCGGGCCGCGTTGCTGCCTCAACCTCGCTCCAGACGCACCTCGCCCAAGCCGGGCCGAGGGGAAAAGCATGTTCGGGACCGAGGTTTTTGTCGTGCTCGCAGGCGTCGTCGGCGCAATCGCATTCATGGTGGCCGGACGACCGGCTTCCGACCGCTTCCTGCCCTGGTGAGGCGGCGGCGATCCCCGACGGATCAGCCTTAACGGATGGCTAACTACATCCGAACAGGGCGCGGAAACCATCGCGGACAAAGGCGTTAGCCGGACACGTCGATCCAGCCACGTTCACGAGCACCCGCGATGACCATCACCGTCTTCGATCCGATTAGCGGCCAGATGGTCACGATTCGCGTGCCGGCCCCGCAGCCGCGCTGATCCCGTCACTCTCGTCCCCGCCCGAGCCACGACGATGATCGGTCTTCCTCTCTACCGCCTGCTCGTTGCCCTCGTCCTCGTGCTGTCGAGCGCGGCGGCGACGACCCGCCTCGGTCACGCCGAGCCGAAGACGGCCTGCGAAAGCGGGGCGCAGGCCGGTGCCTGTTCCCCTACGGCCGAGCCCCGGTAGCGCTTTCGAAGCATCGCCCCTCGGAGCCGCACGGATCCTCCGGATCGGCCACGCAATAGCCGGCCGCCGCTCCATGGAGGTGGGGCGGCGATTGCTCGTCGGCGGGCGGCGCTCTTCAACGGTCGCGATGTCACACCCGACTGAGTGCGTCCGGTGCGTCGTCGGTCATTTCCCGCCGCGACGGGTCGCGAATTCCCAGATCGGCAGGCCGACCGGCACGCCGGGTGTGTTCCGGTAGCCGCTCACATTGCCGAACAGGATCCGGTTCGGCTCGATGCCGATCGCCTTCTGCCCTCCTGTGATCATCACCCCGCACCAATCCACCCGCAACGTCCCGTGCTCGGGATGGACGCCGAAGATCTGCGGCGCGGTCCAGCCCAAGCGCACGGCCTCGGCGCCGAAGCGCTCGATGAAGTCGGTGCAGGCCTCGTGGATGTTCGCCCAGGCCGTGGTGCCGAGATACCGGCAGGGCGGTGAAGTCGGACGGAGGGCGCCGAGGGCTTTGCGCCATTCGGCGGCTTCGGGCGGGAGCGGATCGGGCGCGAGTTCGGGAAGGAGCATCCTGGCTGCCGGCTGATGGTGGGGCCGACGGCATAGGGGCGCCTGGTTGCCTCAAGCTTACCGGCTGACCGGGTTCACAGGCTTTGCGCCCCCGCGCGTTGGCCTCGTAGGTTCGCCGACGGTGGGGCTCGGATCAGGCCGGTTCGACCGAACCGCGGTTCGGTCTCGGTGGCCAGCGGTCGTGCATGGAGGGCTTGCCCGAAGCCCCCTGCCCGGCTACTCAAACGCAGCGTTTCTGTCGTCGTTTCTGTTGCCCAACCTGTCGTCGAAAGCCAGTGCTGCGCATCAGTAATCGGCAGTATAAAGCGCGGGCCTGTAGCTCAATGGTTAGAGCCGACCGCTCATAACGGTCTGGTTGCAGGTTCGAGTCCTGCCGGGCCCACCACCTTTATCTAGTTGCAAAATATGGGAAACCTAGCAGGGCGCCTAGGCATCAGCCTCTGCCCGCTTCGGTTTAGCCAACGATTTGACCAACGATTGCGGTTTCCGGCGTCGGTTCTTGAACGCGCCTGCTGCCTCGTTTTGGAAGTCGGGATGGTGATGGCCGTAAACCTTCTGCAGCATCTCAGGTGTCATGCCGAGATAGCCGGCGGCCTCCCACAGATTGACGCCTTGCTGCATGAGCCACGTCGCGGCCGTGTGCCGTAGGACGTGCGGCGAGGCATCTTCCTCAAGGGCAGCAAGCCGCACTGCCGTGGCGAACGCCGTCTTCACCGACGCCACCGGCTTGCCGTTCCACTCGACGACGTACTCAGGCAGCGTGCCATCCTTGCGCGGGATCTGCGACCAAGCGCGCAGGCGGGCCAGCACATGCGGCGGCAGCTTTACCGGAGGCTGACGCTTGTTGGTGGCGCGCCTCCCCTGCGCGAGGCGATAGTAGACGCCTTCCTCAAGATCGACATGCGACCGCCCCTCCCCCCGCTGAAACGAGGCGGACGCGATGGCCCCGGCTCGGGTGCCTGTGTAGAGGCCAAGGAGAATGAAGCGCGCGAGATGGCGGAGCGGGCGCTTCTTGGTCGCGACCTGCTTCCCCTTGCGCGTGCCGGTGTTCCAGGCTTGGACCTCGCGATAGCGCCAGCACGTCCACAGCAGTCGGGCGGCCTCAGATCGGGTCAGCCAGCGCATGCGCGACTCGCCCTTCCTCGGCAGCACGACACGCACCTCACCGCGGTGCAGTCCTTCGTCCTTGTGATGGCTGATCGCGGCGCGGAGGTCTTCAAGATCTCGACGCGCCCCGCCGCTGTTGCCGCGGACCACGACGTATTGGCGGCACGTCTCCCCGGTCACCTCGCTGAGCATCATGCCGCCGAAGAACTGTGCGAGCCGTGCGATGCGCCCCTCAAAGCGCTTGCGATGCTCGGGCTCAATCTCCTTGTCGCTGAAGTAGATGTTGAGCACATCCGCCACATCGATCGACTCGATGTCCTTCAGCTTGCGCTTCGGCTGGTACTTCTCCGCGATGTGCTCTGAGAGGCGCTGTTCGGCGAGCGCAATTTCGCCATGAGTGCATCCCGTGGGGAAATGCTTTCCTCCGTCGAGAATGATCCAGGTCGCGTTTGCGACGACCTTCCCGCCGCGAACGCGCTCGGGGCGGAGCCATAGGCGTGCGCGCTTTCTTGGACGCGGCATCGTTCTCTCATTCTCTCGATGTCGGCGAGGGTGGTGTAGAAGCGACCGGCGGTCTTCTCGATGCGAAGGTTGCCCCGGGCGGCCTCGGTACGGAGCCCGTTCGCGGTCATGGACCCGTCGGGGTAGGCAAGGGACGCCGCCACATCGAGACGCAGTGGCGAGGTCGGCGTGATCCGTGCGGGGTCGATAGCACCCCTCTCCCTACCCACGATCCGTTCTCCCTGTCGTGTTGGGGGCGAGGGCGACGCGACGGACAGACACGAAGGCGACGAGGCTGGCGTAGGCGCAGCCTAGTGCAAACCCCCAACTGAACCCGTCAGTGATGAGCCGGCCGGCTTTGAGCACCCCGCTCATCACCGCTGCCCTTCAGCGAGACCGCCAGGGGTCGGGCGAGTCGCCTCCGGCACAAAACTCCGCATAGATCCGCTCAAATTGAGCGATTCATTTCGGCGGTTGTTGCGAGTTTTTGAGGATTGATTGACAGTTAGAGGGGCCCAGAAATGACTTACACTGAGGACCGCCGGTCTGAGCCGCGCATTCGCGTAAACGATAAGGGTTTGATTACGCTGGACGAACACACCTCGGTTGGATGCTTCGTCCATGATGTTTCGGCTGGTGGTGTCAAGATAACCTTGCTTGATGCAAAGGCTGTCCCAAGCACCTTTGTTTTGAGCGCCCCCGACCTGGGCGAAAAAGTCTGCGCCATTGTTTGGCGCACAGACGAAATGATCGGCGCCAAGTTCGAGTAGCCCACGAAACTGTGCGGCCTCCTGGTAGCCCAAGCTGAACAGAGCACGGGTCACGCCGCCCCTCCATTCCGAGAGGGCGCGCCGGTGAGGGCGGCGAAGGCGCGGGTGAGGAACTGGCGAGCCGACGGGCTGCGTGGCTCCGCTTCGGCGGCGACCGGCGCCGGGCGCCCGCTCTGTTCGTCACGGGCAAGGCGTCGAACCAACGCCAGGGCATGCGCGGTCTGCGCGAGGAGCGCCGACTCCCGATCCATCTCGCCGAGGTCTTCCTCGACAGCCGGAAAGTCGTGGGGGGCGATGCGGTGCTCGTCCTCTCGGACGGGGGCGAACTGCTGCTGCAGCATTCGCTCGCCCTGGCGGGAGGCCAGCGCGCGGCGCGCGGAGAGTGCCAGCAGGCCGGCGGAGAGCTTGTCCCAATCGGCGAGATTGGCGGGGTTCAGCATGACACGCGCCTCCCGGCGGCCCGGCGCAGGCCCAGCAGATCGCGGATCGCGGCGCGCTCGCCCGGGGGCAGGCTGTGGTAGCCGTCGAGGACGCGGCGATCCTCGCTGGTGAGTTCGACGGGCGCGGGGTCGCCCAGGCGTGCTGGATCGATGCCGAGCGCTTCGGCGACTTCCTCGCGTCGCTCGAAGGGCATAGGCTCGCGGCCCCGCTCCCACCGGGAGACGGTCGCAGTGGATACGCCCACCCGCTGGGCCACATCAGCGAGATGCAGGCCCTTCTTCCGCCGCTCGTAGCGGATCATGGCGCCCGCGTGCGTCGGGGTTTCTCGACGTGAGACCGGCATGGTTCAGCGCTCCACGTAAATCGGACGGGGCGGGAGACGGGTCTTGGTGAGGGGCTTGGAGGCCCGGCACTGAGGCGGGCGCTTCGGCATGGGCGCGCTACGGATCGGCCGGTGCGGCGCAGTCCGGATGCCGTGGTGGGCGTCCTCACGGTGCTGCGCCTTGGCGCGGTCGGCGGCGTCTTGCTTGGTCTTCTCTTTGTGGCAGGGGTCGCAGAGCACCTGGCAGTTCGAGAGGATCGGTTCGCCGCCCATCCAGTCGGGGATGCGGTGGTCGTACTGGAACTTGCCGGTAGTCAGCTTGCAGCCGCAGCCGGCGCCCTCGCAGTGGCCGGCGGCGCGCACGAAGGCATCGCGGCGCACCTTCTTCGAGAACTCCGTGCGGCTCATGACTGCCTCAGAGCCAGCCGTTGATGCGCAGGCAGGCTACGAAGCTCACGCCGCTGCTGAGCAGAAGCACGCCCATCACCGCAGCGACCGACACGTTGGAGATATCAAGCGGCTCAGCGGCCGGGCGCGGCGCGGACATGGCGCTCCTCATTGTCGTCGGAGGGTCGGGAGAAGGTCAGGGCCGGCGGCGGCACGAGGCGCCTGCAGCGACCGAGGGCAAGCAGGGCGCCGGCGACGTAGGCGGCCAGTGCAATCCCGGCCGCGAGGAGATCCTGGGCCAGGGCGATCATGGTGGTTCAGGCAGCGGCGGGAGAGACGAAGCCGGCCTCGTGGGCCCCATGCGTCGCCGCGGGTGCGGCGCTCTTGCCGTGGGGGTGCGCGGCATCGAGGCGGGCAAGTTCGGCGCCGACCGCGTGCGCGCGGTCGATCAGAGACCGCTCGGCGGCTTCGACCGTATCGACCCGGCGCATCGCGGTGCGGGTGATGCTCCGGTCGTTGTGTTGGATGCGCTGGGACTGCGCCTCCGCAAGGTCGGCCTCGCTGGCATAGGTGCCGGTGGTGCCCGCGAGTGCGTTCCGGCAGGTGGCGCGAAGGCTGATCATCGCCTCCTCCAGACGCAGCCGGACCATGTTCGCGCTCTGCGACCCGCGCGGGCCGAGCTGCGGGCTGGTGGCATCGTCGATCGCCACCTTGCGGACCACGTCGCTGTAGGCCTGCGCCGCGAGGCACAGGTGCTCGACGGCATCGGCGAGATCGAGGGACGTGATCGCGGGCTCTGGCTGGTCGGCCTGGCTGAACGGCGCGCACATGGGTGGCCTCGTCGGGCTGGTGTTGCGGGAAGGCGAAGGGGCGCGCCGAAGCGCGGTGGGCTCAGGCGGCGCAGTCGCTCGGAGGCAGCGCAGGCGCGAGATCGGCGACCACAGCGGCGCGCTCGGAGGCGGCATCGGCAAGTCGGTGAATGTGAAGTTCAGAGGCGCCCGACGCCTGGGCCAGACGGACCCAAGCCACCGCGTCGGCGGCGGTCTCGATGCTGGCAACGTCGATGGGGGAAGCGAGGCCGGCCTCGTCGCGGCGCACGGCAATCACGACAGCGGGAGCGGCCTCTAGTGCGACGTCCGATCCGACATCGTGGATGCCGACGACGTAGCGGTGGGCGGATCGCCCTCTCCACGCTGACAGGGCAGGCGCCGCGCTGACTCGGAGGCCGGCCATGGTGCGCAGGCGCTCCTCGCGGACCTCCGACGTCGCCGCGCGCTGCCCGCGCATCCGGTCTTTCACACGGCCCCAGTTCAAGGGTGGCTTGTTGGACATCGGCGGCGGCTCCATCGTGGGTGGCGATGGGCAAACACTATGACCGAGGTGTTTGGTTGTCAACTACCAAGGTAGGTGACCAGCAGAGCACGTAGTTACCCACAGTGATCCCCAGGCCCCCGGGATTGACCCCGACAGGAACAGAACGCGAACATCGCGATTGGTGGGTAGGGGGAGTGGCTATTGGCAGAGCAGGCAGAGCGAAAGACGTACTACGTCGTGCAGAGCTTCAGCCGCGCGCAAGGCCGCCTGCAAATGGACCCTCCTCAAGAGGCGCGATCAGAGGCAGCCGCTCTCCGTACGGCGGAGCGACTGGCTCTGCGAAAGGCTTCTGTTGTGGTCCTTGCGCGGACAGGCAGTCCGTCGACAAGCGAGTTCGACGAGCCCGTGCTGGTGCGCTCCTACGGCAGTCTGGATGACCCGGAAGATCTGCCGTTCTGAGGCCTATCGCAGCTTCTTGCTGACAATCCGGTGACGGGTCGCCCATTCAAGGCGATCGAGTTCAAAGTCCCTCGGCGGGTGATGCTGCCGCACGAGCCATGCATCGCCCTTGTCTGACAGGTAGCGCTTCACTGTCGCCGTTGGCTCGTCGTTCTTATTGCTATAAAATACACATGAAGTGTTTGGCAGGACTGGCAATTTTGGATTGATATATAGGGTGTCGCCCGGCTCAAATTCCGGCACCATCGACTCGCCCACGATAAGGATGGCGTAGCCGTTTTTTACGCCCTGCAACTCGTGCGGACGCTT
Organism: Methylorubrum sp. GM97; assembly: GCF_024347855.1. NCBI lineage: Bacteria > Pseudomonadati > Pseudomonadota > Alphaproteobacteria > Hyphomicrobiales > Methylobacteriaceae > Methylorubrum > Methylorubrum sp. GM97. The sequence continues at coordinate 3,842,421 of NZ_AP025942.1, read as the reverse complement.
CTCCTGTCCAATGGCATCACGCTCGATGAGTATGTTCCCGGCGCCGCCTTCGGCTGCAGCATAGAGTGGGATGTCGCCGACGAGGCCGGCGGCCATCGCCCAATATGCTGGGTCGAGTGCAAACTCCGGCGGCACGCTCTCCGAGACAGCCTTATGCCCCACGTCGGGGCCTGACAGCCAAGGCGACCCGAAGGCCGACGCAGGAAATTGGGCGGGATCCAGATCCAGGAAGTCGATGATCGCCCGCAATGCCTTGCTGGTCTCGACCTGCTTCAGCTCAATTTTACCGATAATCGCCTGAGACACGCCGACCGCGCGCGCCAACTTCGCTTGGCTGAGGCCGCGCGCCTCGCGCGCCTCGCGGATGAGATCGTGCCACGTCATAGGTTGGCATTCTACAACCGCGGTGGTGGGAACGCTTCGACAATTTGGTGATTGACTACCAAACACATCGGTAGTTATATCGACCACCATGAGCACGCGATCCCTCATTCAAGCGGCGATCACCATGCTTGGCTCCGAAGCCAAGCTGGGCGCGGCATGTGGCGTCACACAGGGCGCGATCTGGAAAGCAAAGACAGCCGGGCGCGTGTCCGGCGAACTCGCCGTGAAGATCGAGAAGGCTACCCGGTGCGCAATCCCGCGCTGGCGTTTGAGGCCTGACCTCTGGGACGCGCCGTCGGCTGCCCCGGCCACTTCGGAGGCTGCTTGAGCGCAGCATGATCAGCTTCTCCCCCTTCCGTCAGCCAAACGGCCCCTTGGCTGCCGGATCGCGCCCGATCCTGTCTCACGTTCCCGCGTCTGGATCGGGCGCACCTCAGTTCAGCACCGCCAGCATCGGCCGGGTGTCGATGATACGGGCGACGACGTCGCGCGCCTCGTGCGCTGCTTCGGCGAGCGCCGGATCCACCTGCACCACGCCGAGCATCGCCTCGACCATGTGCCGGGTGAGTTCGTCTCTTGCGCCGTCGCCCCGTTCGACCTCGCGCCGCACCAGCCACGTCACCATGGCGTGCATCGCCAGGATGGTCGCGGCGCCGTCGGTCTCGAGTGTGTGCTCGTTCATCTCGCTTCCCCTTTCGCGCCGCGCTCGCGGCTCTTCCGTGGCCCCTCGGGGGCGTTTCCTCCCCGACTGCCGGAGCCTTCGGGCCCCGGCCTTTTCTTCCCTGCGCGACCGCCCCTGCCGCCAAGCCCGTGGCGGTCGCGCTGTTCTGCGTACTGCGTACCCGCATCGTTCGACCGGGATCCGCTGAGATGTCCGCCGCGTCCCTCACCTCCAATTTCCTGCCGGCGCCTTCCTCGATGCACACAGCATCGGGGAAGACGATGGGAAAGTCTGGTCAGGCTTCTGCCAAGGTTGGTCAGGTTGATGGCCGAACATTAGCGGAACGTGTTTCGGCGTTTCTGCGCACGCAGCACCCGCTCAAGACCGCGCAGTGCGTCGAGGCGGAGACCAACATCTCGGCCAACACCGTCCGGAAGTGGCTGGAGCAGGGCAACTCACCGAGCGGGTCGGCCTACGACGCCCTCGTGTGCCGCTACGGCGCCGACTTCCTCTGCGCGGTCCACCCCGAGCATGCGAGTGCATGGTTCGCCGCCGTTGCCCGCCAGCAGCGCCAGGCACGTCTCGAGCGCCGCGCCGCCGATCTCCGCCGTGAACTCGCTGAGCTTCAGGAGGGCCGCCCGTGATCCTTCACCGCGTCGCCCTCGTCATGGAAACCATCTGCGAGGCCGCGGCCAACGCCTGCTTGGACCTCAGCGACGCTTGCCTCGCCGGTATGCGCTTCTGGCGTGAGCGCGCCCGCGAGTGGCAGCCCCGCCTGTGGGACCGCGACAAGGATCCCCGCTCGGATGCGGAGGAGCGCCACCCGGAGGGGTGAGCGCACAAGCAAGCCGCTCGGATCTGCTGATTGTCGATCAGGGCAGGCCCCGAGCGGCTGCTGTCTCTTTCTGGAGAGGACTGTCTATGAGCACACCCGCAGCGGTCGGGCAAGGCGGCCCGTCATCCGTCGCCGCCGATCAACTCAAAAGCATCATCGAGCGCATCGAGCGTCTTGAGGAGGAGAAGGCCGGCATCGCGGGCGACATCAAGGATGTCTACGCGGAGGCCAAGGCCAACGGCTTCGACGTGACCGTGCTGCGGGCGATCATCCGCCTGCGGAAGAAGGATCACGACGAGCGGCAGGAAGAGGAGGCGATCCTCGAGCTCTACCTCCAAGCCCTCGGCATGGCGTAGCCGACATGCGCGCGCCCTCCCTCTCATCCGCAAAGCTGGGCGCGCGCCTCAAGCCCGAGGAGCGCCCGGTCTACGCGCACCGCCGGATCATGGCCTCGGTCGAGATCCGCTTTCCGTTGCCGCCGAGCACGAACAGCCTGTTCGCCAACGTTGTCGGCCGCGGTCGCGTGAAGACGACCCGCTATCGGCGGTGGCGCGACGGCGCGGTGCTGATGATCTGCTCGACGAAGCCCATTCCCTGCCGGATGGCCGGCCCCTGCGATGTCGCGATCTACCTGCCGCCATTTCGCGGCGACATCGACAACCGGGTGAAGCCTTGCCTCGACGTGGCGGTGGCCGCCGGCATCATCGCCGACGACGGCCAGCGCTATCTCTACGGCCATCCTCTCGTCGGAATCGACCGCGCCGCCACCGACGTCCGCATGGTCTTCACCATGCCCTCCGTCGAAGAGCAGGACCGCGCCGAGATCGAGGTCCGCGCCCGCGAGGGCCAGAGCTGCGCGCACATCGCGGTCTCGCTCGGCCTCGACGAGGGCCACGTCCGCACCGTGCTGACGGAGATCGGCCGATGAGCTGCCGCGCTGCTGAGCATGACGGCCCTTCCGTCGAGGAGGAAATCCTCGAGCTCTGGTTCGACGGCTTCGACACCTTCGAGATCGCCGAAGGCATGCAGGACGATGCGCCGGGCCTGACCGAGGCTGATGTCGCCAATCTGATCGCCCGCGAGATGGACCGGCGCCACGCCGCCCGCCAGCAGGGAGGCGCTCGTGCCTGATCCCTACCTCGTCGGGAACGGCCGCTGGTGCTCGACCTGCTTTCCCGGCGGTGCCCCGCGCTCGTTCATCAATGCGCGCCGCATGCGCAAGGCCCGCCCAGGCTGCAACGAGTGCGCGGGCGCCGGCCGCATTCACTTCACCGCTGAGGAGATCGTCGCTTCGACGGTGGCCGAGGTGCGCGCCTGGAGGGCGCGGGCATGAGTGCTGATCCGTCCCTCATCGCTGACCTGATCCGTGCCGGCGTCGATGCTGACCTCGTGCAGCGCGTGGCGCTGGAGCTTGGGCGGGCGACGGCCGAGCGCGAGGCGATCGAGAAGCGTCGGCAGGCGGACCGGGAGCGTCAGGCCCGTCGCCGTGGTCACGTGATGTCACGTGACGTCACGTTACAACCCGTTACAACCCGTGACGTCACGGCGGCCCCTAAGGGCCCCGCCCCCTTGCCCCCCCAGACCCCCCCTATAACCCCCACCCCAAACACCACTTCCGATCCTGACGGATCGGCCCCGCCGAGCGGCGAGCCTCGGTCGGCCGAGATCATCGACCCTCGAAAAGACCTGTTCGATCGCGGCCTCGGCGCTATCCGCCGGATGACCGGCTGCGCTGAGCCCCGCTGCCGGACCCTGCTCGGCAAGTGGCTCCGCGATGCCGGCGACAGCGCCGTGGTCGTGATGGCCGCCATCGACACGACCGAGGCCGCCGAGACCGCCAATCCCATCCCCTACGTCGAGGCGATCATCGCCCGGGAGGCCAAGCGCAATGGCTCAGGATCTCACGACACGTTCGGCCGCGGCGCTGCCGGCAATCGACACGGCGGATCCAGCTTCGATGCTGTTGCTGCCGGACTGGCTCGCGTCATCGATCGCCGCGGTCTCCGACCTGGGAGCCGGGCGAACGGAGGTGGATCCGGTCACGCGGCAGATCACGGCCCGCGTCGCGACGATCCCGGCATCGAGGATGCCGACTGGTCCCCAGCGGACGGCGATCGCCCGGCGCATCGCCGACCTGCAGGCCGCCATTGAGCCCGGACCGGTGGAGGAGACGATCGGGGTGCTGGGCGACCTGATCCAGGAATACGCGCCGAGCCGGCTGGACGATCGGACGGTGAGCATCAAAGCCGAGGCCTACCTCGATGCGGTCGAGGATCTTCCGGCTTGGACGGTGCGGGCGGCAGTCCGGCGCTGGCGCCGCGGCGAGGTGTCGGCTGACCCGGCGACGCTGGACTTCGCGCCGAAGCCCGCCCGCCTGCGCGCGATCGCCGAACGCATGGTTCTGGTGGCCCGCGGGCAGGCCGCTCGGCTGCAGCGCGTCCTCGACGCCAAGCCCGAGGAGCGCATCACCGACGCGCAGATGGCCGCGAACAGCGAGAAGCTGACGGGGCTGATTGCCAAGACCGCGGACGGCCCGGTCGTCGAGCCGGCGGGCGCGGAAAGCGCCGAGCGCCGCGCGGCTATGGCCGATCTGGATGAGCGTCGGAAGCGGCGTGAGGCCCGCGAGCGTGAGGGCGCACCTGCGCCGGAGACGTCGGCATGATCTGCGCCCGCTGCGCCGGCGACACCCGCGTGATCGACAGCCGGCCGCACGAGGATGATCCGGGCGTCATCCGCCGCCGGCGCGAGTGCGTTGCCTGCGGCCACCGGTTCTTCACGCAGGAAGGCACGATCAACATCGCCGGCATGCGGGCGAAGCGTCGGCGCGCCCAGGCTGCCTATCTCGCGCGTCTCGACCCGGCGGTGAAGGCGGCCCGTGTTGCCGCCAGCAACCTCCGGCGCGACGCGAAGATCGAGGCCGAGGAAACGGGCCGTCCTCTCGCCAATGTCATGCGCGACTGGAGCATCGAGCCGGCGACGAGGCGTCGCCCCCTCAAACACACCTCGCCGCCTTTCCCAATCCCTCGCGCTAACGAGAGGTCAGTGACCACCCCGAATCAAAAGACCACGGAATGCTCGATATGAGCATTAGCACGCACAGACCTCTTGTAGCGAGCAACTAGCGCATTCGCCCTGCGAACTAAGTCGGAAATAATACATTTTGAATGCAGCCGTCTGGAAGCTAAGCAGCCATCTTCATTGTCAGGAAAAACCATGAGCAACGACAACACCGATGATGCCGCCGCGATCGGGGTCGACACTGTCGATCTGACCGCCACGATCGTTGCGGCCTACGTCGCAAAAAACACACTACCGGCTAAAGCGCTTCCTGGGCTGATCACTAGCGTGCACGAGGCACTTGCCGGCCTAGGCGGCACGAGCGCCACTCCAGTTGCTGAGGCTGAGATCGAGAAGCCGACGCCCGCGCAGATCCGAAAGTCGATCACGCCGGACGCGCTGATCTCGTTCATCGACGGCAAGCCGTACAAGACACTCAAGCGGCACCTGAACACGCACGGCCTCAATCCGTACGGCTACAGGCAGCGCTACGGTCTGCCCGCCGATTATCCGATGACGGCGTCAGGTTACTCGGCCAGGCGGGCTGAGGTTGCTCGCGCTGCCGGCCTTGGTCGTCACGGCGGGCGAACCACAGCGCAATCGGACACCACTAAGTGATCTGTCTTCTCACGACCTGATGCCATTACGGGCGGCGTCAACGTCCCATTCGGACCGGCGCCGACCGCCTTCAAATTCCTCTCGTAGCGTACTGAGGAACAGCCGCCATGGGCGCCAAACTGCATGGGCAGCGCTTCCAAGCCCGCGTCACCCCGCAGCACAACTCCATCATTGCGAAGGACGAGCCGATCCCGGCCGAGCGCCGGAACAAGACCCCGAACCTCCACGCCTCGGCCGTGCGCTGGTACATCTGCACGACGGCGCCGAGCCGGGAGCTATCGGCGGCGGCCAGCATCCGGCGAGCCATGCTCCGCGGTGCCAGAGCGGAAGAGACGCCCTTCGTCCCCTACGTGCCCTGCGAGTACCTGTGGCGGCGCTCGGTGCGCTCGAACCTGCGCGTACCCCGGCGCGAGCAGCAGCGGCCGGCCATGCGCTCTTACCTGTTCCTCGGCGTGCTGGGCGGCCTCTGCGACCAGACGCTGGCGGCGCTGCGCGAGCGAGGCATCGATGGCCGGAACATGCACGGATTGACCGGCATCCTCGGATCGGCCAACCGCGGCCCCCTCGCCATGAACTCGGCCGGTCTGCGCTGGCTCAGGCAGTGGGGCGAGGATGAACTGGCCGGGCGCACGAACCTCACGCCGCTGGCTGGCATGCAGGTGGGCGAGGAAGTGCGGGCCGGCTCGGGTCTGTTCAGCGGGTTCGTCGGCAAGTTCGTCGGCACGGCGGAGGGCGGTGCCGTCGGGGTCATATCGCTCGAGGTGATGGGCGCGCCCTTCGACTACCGGCTCCCAATCGAAGATGTGCACAGGGCCGCGTGACGCCTATCGGGGCGAGCACGCCGCGAATTTCGGCTGGAGCAATGAAGTTCTACTCGGCGCCCATCATCCCGCGGGCGCCATGCGGACTGACTGCATGGTTGCCTTCGTCTCAGTCGACCCACGCCGCTGCATCCTGCTACGCGAACGCGAGATCACCCTCTGACGCCGCGGGCAGATCGGGACCTTTCACGTTCTGATCCGCCCGACTGAGAGCGTTCAGAAGTGGGCATCCAATGTATTGCTAAATGAATTGCGCACAACTGACGCGACATTCTTATATTGTTTTGCTACTTATCTGCGCTCACTCAGCGAATCAGTGAAAGGATGCTTACCATATGTCAGGCGACACGTCCGGCGCAGCGTCAGATTGCAATCCTATCGCTCTCTCTGCAGATATAGTTTCCGCCTATGTCAGCAAGAACGTACTTCCGGCTAGGGAACTGCCCGGCCTCATCGTAAGTGTCCATGCTGCCTTTGCTGGGCTCAGCCGTACACCGGCTGCACTTGATGTGGCCGACCTTGATATCGAGAAGCCGACGGTTGCCCAGATCCGCAAATCTATTACGCCCGAGGGTTTGATCTCGTTCATCGACGGCAAGTCCTACAAGACCCTAAAGCGGCATCTCCGCCGACACGGGCTTGATGCCGATAGCTACCGAGCCCGCTATGGCCTCCCCTCCGACTATCCGACGACGGCGCCGAACTACTCGGCCCAAAGATCCGCGATGGCCAAGGGATACGGTCTTGGACAAAGGCGCGCGGATTGAGCAGCAGGCGGTGTGATGACCTGATAGCACTGGGAGTACCCTGCCGTCAGAATGAGGCGGCGGGGCAATCCAGGGGAGAGAGGCGACGATGTACGTCCGCATTGGGGACAATGGGGGGAGGCGCCAAATCAAGGAGGTGACGGCCGTAAAGGCCGATGGCGGAGTGTCCGTCTGGATGAAATTCGACTACGGGAATGTCGATAATCTATACATGCGCATCGACTCCGAAACGCTCTCGGCGATCGTGAAAGCGGCGCTCACAGGCGAGACGACGAAGGTACCCCCTGATCTTGCGGAGCTTTCCTCCTCCTAATGAAGCCCGGCCTCGCCGGACATGGGACCCACCCCAGCACAATGCTGCCGAAAGGACCCGTATGCACATGGAGCGCTGGCTGAAAGCCGCTTGTTGAGCGATGTCATGCAGCCTATCGAGGCATTGACTTCTGATAGTGAGCTTCTATCGTTCTAGCTGCGTCCCCACGAACGAAGCGGAATAGCTCGGTGGCTGCGCGAGAACGGACGTGAGGCCACCATAGGCCCTGCCGCTTCTCACGATTGGAAAGATGCGCCCCGAGCGGATGGCCCGCTGCGGGGCTTTTTCATGCGCCCCTTAGGGCATGGGCGCCGATCGCAACGACGAGTGGATACCAACCGGTCGCACCCACCTCTGCGGCCTGTGATTCCGTTCGGCACTATGCCCCTGGGATCGCAAGCAAGCTCAACCCTATCTTTTCCTGGGGTAGGCGCGTTCGACCACAGGGCGGCGGTCAGCTGGCAGAAGGTAATATCTGTCCAACACTAGATTGCCTGCGTGATCTTTTATCGCGAGGATGCTCCGTCCCAACGACTTCTGTTCATTGGCGTATGTTCGCGCTTCGCGTTCGCCGCCGACGGCAATGTAATATTCGATATCTTCTGTCTGCTCGTTCAGTATCTCGACCGACCAAGCCATTCATTTTTCCTCGCCGCCAGTCGAGACCATCAAGTGGCAGGCATAGGCTGGCCGGGCAAGTTGCTTGAGATCCGGACAGATCTGCATGGTGCGAAGCCAGGTAGGGCATAGCACCGCTAGGAAGGGCTAGCATGTTCGACATTTTCGGCTGCAAGCGTCGCGAGGAAGAGCGTCGGCGCCGAGAAGAGCATGAGAACCGCCTGCGCCGCGCCCGGCTCCTCGATGCCTCTGGCTCGCCCCGGTCGGCAGCGAACGACAGCCAGGTGAACCCAGCTTCGCCCTTAAGCATGGTGCTGAACTCGGTCTCCTCAATCGCGCCGAGCTACGGTGTGTCGGCCCCCTCGCCCTCCGATAGCTGCACCACCTCGTCGTCCTACTCCGACAGTGGGTCGTCCTGCTCGTCCAGCAGCGATGGCGGATCCTCGGGCGGAGGAGACTGAGGTTGTCCTATCAGCGGCCTAATGTCTGCCGCGCAGCCCGGTCGACGCGGCAACATCAGTGCCTGCAGGTTCGAAAAAGCGCTCGCCTATGAGAGCGCCGTCTGCATCGAAAAGCCCCTGCCAGCCGGAATATTCGGTCGTAACCGTCACACGAGCGCGGCCTTCATCGGAGCCGCTGCCGATCTCGACACGGCTGCCAACCATCCCGCGACGCTCCTGGCTCTGAAGGTGGGCCGCGGTCACTCCGAGCTTACTGGCGAGGGATGCCGGATCCACAATCCACGCGCCCTCTGAGTCGCATTCAAATCGCATGGTGTGCCCTCCTTGTCGCTCGACAGCTTTGGCGGGCTGAGATGCACCGTAACGCATCCCAGGGGGCGGCAGGGAAAAACCTGCTACTGCGCGATCGCTGCCCTGCAGCCCGGGGACCCTGGCATCCCCAAACCTATACGGGTGGTCGGGGCCCCCAGCTTTCCTAGCGCCAGGGTCGTGGAACCCGGTAACGCGGTGACGGGTAACAGCGCCCATGGCAGAGACGACCGGGGCAAAATTCCTCAGCCAAGCCGAGTTCGCCCGTCATCGCGGCGTCTCGCGCAAGGCCGTAACCACCTGGAAGCAGAAGGGCTTACTCGTTCTCGACGGCGCCGGCCGCGTGGACGTAGAGCGCACTGAGTGGAACCTCGACCAGCGGCCGACCACCTATCGGGGTGGCGTTACCCATCGCCCGGTGAGGGCCAAGGACGGTAACAACGCCTCCCATGCTGAGGCTGCGCCGAAGCCGACACCGAAGCCCGCTCCCGAGCCACAGCCGCGCCCGGCGCCTCTCGATGGCGACGGCGGCCAGGAAGATGCCTTCGACCCCGACGACCCGAACCTGCCGACCGCCATTGCGGTCCGGCGCAAGGAAAACTGGCTCGGCCTCCACCGGAAGCAGATCGTCGAGCGGGACGGCAGCAAGCTCGTTGATCGGCCCGCGGCCGAAGCAGCGTTCTTCGAGGAAGGCCGGGCACTCCGAGATGCCTGGCTGGCGTGGCCGGCCCGGGTCGCGATCGAGATGGCCGACGAGCTCAAGATCGAACCGAGGCAGCTGACGCCGGTCCTGACCGCCTATGTCAAAAAGCACCTCACCGAACTCGGTGAGCCCTCCGCCGGCGAGTTCGGCTGACACCGCGAGCCTGCGCAGCGCGTGGCGACGCGGGCTGACCCCGCCTCCGGATCTGGACGTGGTGCAGTGGGCGGAGCGGTATCGCCGGCTGAGCAAGGAGAGTTCGAACGGCGGCCGGTTCATCGCCTCGCGTGTCGAAGTGGCGCGCGGGCCGATGCTGTGGGCGACCGAGCCGGGCGTCAGCAAGATCACGCTGATGGCCTGCACGCAGTTGCTCAAGACCACCTGCATCGAGAACATCGCGGGCCGCTTCATCCACGTCGAGCCGTGCCCGATCCTCGGCGTGTTCCCGAAGGACGACGCGGCCGAGACCTTCTCGAAGGACCGTCTCGCCCCGATGATCCGCGACACGCGGGTGCTGCGGGATCTATTCGGGGACGCCAAGTCGCGGGACTCGGGCGCGACCCTGACGCACAAGCAATTCCCCGGCGGCCACATCACCCTCGTGGGCGCCAACAGCCCGACCAACCTCGCCATGCGGCCGATCCGGCTGCTGGTCTGCGACGAGATCGACAAATACCCGCTCTCGGCCGGTGGTGAGGGCTCACCGATCGACCTCGCCGAGGAGCGGCAGGCCGAGTTCAAGGCCAACAGCCTGACGGTGGTGGCCTGCTCCCCGACGATCGCCGGCCGCTCGGCCATCGAGGCGAGCTACGACGAGAGCGACCAGCGCAAACCCTACGTCTGCTGCCCGCACTGTGCGGCTTGGCAGTCGATGGAGTGGGAGCAGGTCCGCTTCGACAAGGACGAGGGCGGCAAGATCATCGCCGCCTCAGCGCGGTACGAGTGCGTCAGCTGCGAGCAGCCCTGGACCGAGGCGCAGCGCCTCGTCGCGCTCCGAAAGATCGAGTGGCGCCAGACCGCCTCGTTCACCTGCTGCGGCGAGAACCAAGTGCCCGAGCAATGGGCGCCCGAAGCGCACGGGGTGCGGCGGGCCCTCTGCCGATCCTGCGGTTGCGAGGCTGTCCCGAACGACCACGCGGGCGGGCAGGCCTCCAAGCTCTACGCGCCGAAGCAGACCATCAAGGAGACGGTCGCGAAGTTCGCGCGAGCGCTGCGACGGGGACCGGAGGCGTTGCGGACCTTCTTCAACACGCAGCTCGCCAGGACGTGGAAAGAAGGCGCCGACGCCCCAGAGTGGCAGGACGTCTACTCACGGCGCGACGACTACCTGACGGGCACGGTCCCGTCCGGCGCGCTGATCCTGTTCGCAGGCGCGGACGTGCAGAAGGACCGCCTTGAGGTCACGGTCTGGGGCTTCGGCCGCAACCGCGAGCGCTGGCTGATCGAGCACCGGGTGCTGACGGGCGACACGAGCCGGTCCGAAGTCTGGGCCGAGCTTGAGGCCATGTTCAGCGAGACCTGGGAACACGCCAGCGGCTCCGAGATGATGGTGCGGGATTGGGGCATCGACTCCAGCGCCTTCACCGCAGAGGTCTACGCTTTCGTCCGGTCTCAGGCCGGGCGCGGCAATGTCCACGCGATCGACGGCCAGGACAGCTATTCCGGCGCCTTCCTCGGCCTCGGCAACAAGGACTCGACAGCCAAGGGCAAGAAGCTCCGGCGTGGACTGAAGACGGTCCGGGTCGGCGCCTCTTTCGCCAAACAGGAGCTGATGGGCTGCCTCGGCCTGCAGCGCCCCTCGGGCGACGCACCGTTCCCGGCCGGCTTCGTCCACCTCCCGCGGGATATCCCAGAGGACGGCGTCCGGCAGCTGACCGCCGAGGAACTGGTGGTCAGCGTCAGCCGCGGTCGGACCCGGCGGGAATGGGTGCCGATCGGCGGACGCCGCAACGAGTGGCTGGACTGCGCGAACTACGCCCGCGGGCTCGCCGCCATGCGCGGGTGGGACCGCTGGCGCGAGACGCACTGGCGCGGCCTGGAGGATGCCCTCGGCATCCAGCGGACCACGATCGCACCGGCGGCTGACATCGCGACCCCGGCCGTAGCCGCAGGCTCGCTGGCCGACCGCAACCTGAAACGCATGGCCCCGCGCAGCCGGGTCCGCAGCCGAACGAGGTAGAGCATGGCGGACGATCCTGCCCGCGATCTCGCGCGGCTCCGCACCCAAGCCTCGAAGCTTCGCGACGCCATGGCGTCCGGCATCCTCACGGTCGAGGGCGCCGACGGCACTGGCCGCGTGACGTACCGGAGCTATGCCGAGATGCGGCTCGCACTCGGCGACCTGAACCAGCAGATCAACGCCCTCGACGCGCAGGTGGGTGGCGGTGTCGTCCGTCGCCGCACCCGGCAGGTCGTGATGACGGGCCGCAGCGGGTGGTGAGTGTGCCCGGCTACGGCGGCGGCTACCGCAACGTCAGCGTCACCCTGAAGGGCGGTGCCGCCCCGGCTCCTCTGGCGATGAGCCTGTCGGGCGAGGGCAGCGGCACCTTGGCCGATGCTGGCCCCTACGACGTCGCGGGTGGTGTCGGTCGGCGTTCGCGGTCGTGGCGCGTCGGTAGCTGGGGGCCGAACTCGGCGATCACCTACGCGCTCGACGAGCTGCGCCGGAAGTCGCGCGATCAGGCCCGCAAGAACCCCTATGCCGGCGCCGCCGTCGACAAGCTCGTCTCGAACATCATCGGCACCGGCATCACCCCGCGCTCCATTGCCAAACGCCCGACCGACGGCCTCGACGAGGAGGAGGCGCGGCGGATCAAGCGCGAGGACGCGGCGTTCCGCGCTGAGATCCAGCGCCTGTGGCTGGCCTGGACGGACGAGGCCGACTCAACCGGCGCGCACGACTTTTACGGTATGCAGGCGATCGCTGCCCGCGGCATGATCGAGGGCGGCGAGACCTTCGTCCGCCTGCGCACCCGGCGCGCCTCCGACGGCCTCACGGTGCCGCTGCAGCTTCAGGCGATCGAGGGCGACCACTGCCCGCACCTCAAGACCGAGCCCGCGAACCGGATCCGGCAGGGCATCCAGTACGACGCGATCGGGCGCCGCATCGGGTATCACCTCTACCGGGAGCACCCCGGCGATGGTGCGTTCAACGCCGACAGCTTCGACACGACCCTCGTCCCGGCGGCCGACGTCTGCCACCTCTACCGGGCGATGCGGCCCGGGCAGGACCGCGGGGAGCCCTGGCTCGCCCGGGCCCTGCGCACTCTCTACGACCTGGACGGCTACCTCGACGCCGAGCTTGTCCGGAAGAAGAACGCCGCCCGCTTCGTCGGCTTCATCAAGCGCGTCCTCGACGATGGGACCGAAGGCGCGATCGGCGGTGGCCCGCTCGGCACCGACGCCCCGGATGACGATGGCGCAGCGCCGCTGGATCTTGAGCCCGGCACGCTGCAGGTGCTGGCCGACAACGAGGACGTTACCTTCGCCGAGCCGCCGGACAGCGGGCCGAACTTTGACGCCTACCTGCGCACCGCGCTCCGCGGCGTCGCGGTGGCCGCGGGCCTGCTCTACGAGGAGCTGAGCGGCGACTACGGTCAGTTGAACGACCGGACCCTGCGCGCAGCGCTGAACTCGTTCCGGCGCTCGGTGGAGATGTGGCAGCATCACCTCGTCGTCTATCAGCTGTGCCGGCCTGTCTGGCGCCGCTGGGTCGACCTCGCCCTGCTTTCCGGGGCGCTGAAGCTGCCCGAGGGCATGCGCCGCGAGGACGTCTACGCGGTGAACTGGATCCCGCAGGCGTGGCCGTACATCCACCCCGTGCAGGACGTCGAGAGCAAGACGAAGGAGATCCAGGCGGGTCTGTCCTCGCGCAGCCGCAAGGTCGCCGAGGGCGGCTACGACGCCGAGGAGATCGACGCCGAGAACGCGGCCGACAACCAGCGCGCCGACGATCTCGGCCTTGCCTACACCAGCGACGGGCGCAGCGCGGTGGACCCCGCGCCGGCTGAGCCGCCCGACGAAGACCCCGTGCCGAAAACCTGACAGGAGCCGCCATGACCGTGTTGGTCAATGGGACCGAGATCGTGCTCTCCGGCACGGTCGGCGATCTCTATTGGGACGAGTGCTTCACCGCCTCGGACGTCATCCTCGCGCTGGCCCAGGTCGGCCGCGGGCAGGACGTCACCATCCGCCTGAACAGCGGCGGCGGCATCGCCACCGAGGGCGCGGCGATCCACTCCGCCATCGCCGCCCATGGCGGTCGCAAGACCATCGTCGTCGAGGGTATCGCCGCATCGGCCGCCTCCGTGATCGCGATGGCCGGCGACGACGTGGTGATGTCGCCCGGTGCCCTGATGATGGTGCACGACCCCTCGGGCTTCACCTTCGGCACGGTCGACGACCACGAGAAGCAGATCACGGCGCTGACCGCGCTCGCGACGGCGATGGCCGGCATCTACGCCGAGAAGACCGGCAAGGGCGTCGACGAGGTCCGTGCCGACATGCGCGCCGAGATCTGGATGACGCCCGAAGAGGCGGTCTCCGGCGGCTACGCGGACCGCGTGCTGACCCGCGCCGCTGGCGCCGATCCCGAGCCCCAGCCGACGGCCTTCGACTATCGCCTTTTCGAACATCCGCCGGAGCGCTTGGTCGCCCTGTCGGATCGGCGTGCGTGGACCAACCGCGCCCGCTCCACCGCGGCGGCGCCCGCCGCCTCACCCCGCCAGCAGGAGAAACCCATGGCGAACGACAAGGCGGGCAGCGAGCCCGCAACCATCACCTTCACCCAGGCGCAGATGGACGAGGCCGTCAGCCGAGCGACCGCGACGAGCGTTCCGCGCTCTGACGCCTCCGCTATCGCCAAGGCGTGTGTCGACGGCGGCGTGCCGGCCATGGCCGCAAGCCTGCTGGCCGAGGGCGTCAGCCTCGCCGAGGCCAAGACCCGCATCGGCGCTGCCGGGGAGGTCAAGAACCTCGTGGCGTTGGCTCGCCGGAAGGACCCGAACATCCCCGAAGATCTCGCTGCGACCATGCTCGCCGATGGCAAGACCGTGGAGCAGGCGCGCGCCGCGCTCTTCGACAAGCTCGTGGCGGCCGAGGAGCAGACCGCGATCTCCAGCCACGTACCCGCAGACGGCAAGCCGAAGGCGGACGACGCCAAGTCGGTCGATCTGACCGCTGACATGAAGCGCCGCCACGGCGTGCAGGCCTGAGGAGGTTCGAGCGATGGCACCCGTCACCCTTTCTTGGAAGACCGACGCCGACGTCGTGAAGACCGAAGGTCGGAACCGCATCAGCCGCGACGAGGGCGTGCTCGCCACCGGCAGCGGTATCCTGCGCCCGGGCGTCGTGCTCGGCCGCATCACGGCATCCAGCAAGCTTGTCCCGCTCGCTCCGGCGGCTAGCGACGGCTCGCAGAACGCCGCCGCCGTGCTCCTCGAGAACGTCGACGCGACGTCCGCCGATCAGCGCGTCGTCATCCTCGCCCGCCACGCCGAGGTGGTCCTCCAGGCTCTGGAGTGGCCCGCCGGCATCAACGCAACCCAGCAGGCGGCTGCCCTGGCCGCCCTCGAAGCCAAGGGCGTCGTCGCCCGTATGGGGGTTTGAACTATGGCAACGCCTCTCGATCTTCTTCGCGCCCCGGCGTTCGCCGCCGACCGGCTCACCGAGAGCATCAACATCCCGCCCTACGTGACCGGCCGGCCCGCGCAGCTCGGCATCTTCCGGGACACGCCGATCAACACGACCTACGTCAAGGCCAGCATCACCGAGGGTGAGATCACCATTATCCCGTCGCGCGAGCGCGGCGGCCCTGCCAACAAGAACATGCGGGAGGATCTGCAGGAGGTGCAGTTCGGTATCCCGCACTTCCCGCTCGACGATGCGATCACGCCGTCCGACCTGCAGAACCTGCTGGTCTACGGCAGCGCCTACGTCTTCCAGACGCTCGGCAACGTGTTCAACAACAAGCTCGAAGCGATCCGGACCAAGCACGACGCGACCCACTCTCACCTCGATTGGGGAGCGCTGAACGGCCTCGTGCTGGACGCCTCGGGCCGCACACTGCTGAACCTCTTCACCACCTTCGACATCACGCAGACCGTGGTGCCGTTCGCCCTCGGCACGTCCTCGACGGACGTCGCGGCGAAGAACCGGGTGGTGAAGTCGGCGATCCGCAAGGCGCTGCGTGGTACGGGCGCGACTGGCGTCCGGATCCTGGCGGGGACCGACTTCTTCGACAAGTACGTCGGCCACACCAGCGTGAAGGACGGGCTGAAGTACTACGCTGGCCCGACCCCGAACCCGTCCCGCGACGACGTCAACGACGCCTTCAACTTCGCTGGCGTCACCATCGAGCGCGTCGACGAGGATTTCCGCTATCGTCAGGCGGACGGCACCTTCGCCACCCGCGAGGCTGTGGCGGACAGCGAAGCGATCGCGATCCCGCTCGGGACGCCGTTCTTCAAGCGCTACATCGCGCCGCCCGACACGATCCAGGACGCGAACGTGCCGCCCTCCACCAAGGTGTTCGTCTCCACCGACGAGCTGCCCCACGGGAAGGGCCTCGACCTGCACACGGAGTCCAACGTGCTGCCGGTCTGCCTGCGCCCCGATCTGATCGTGAAGCTCACCACCAACTGAGGAGGGCGCCAGCATGTACGTTCGCATGAACCGAGCCTTCTCCTTCAAGGACGAGAACGGCACGAAGATCACCGCACCTCGCGGCTGGGTCGGCAACCTGCCCGACAAGGCCGCGAAGGAAGCTGTCACCGGTGGGTACGCCGTCGACGGCAATCAGCGGGCAGTCAAACCCGTCGAGCCGACGGCCCCCGCCGATGGCCTCGACGCCAAGTCCAAGCCCGAGCTGGAAGCCCTGGCGAAGGAGCGCGGCATCGACATCGAGGCGGCCAAGACCAAGGCCGACCTGATCGAGGCGCTGCGCAAGGCGTGAACGCCTTCACCATCATGGTCGACGCTCAGTTCGAGGATCCCAACCTCGGGCTGGATGCGATCTGGCGTTCGGGCGGTGCCGAGACCGGCCTGCCCGTGCGCGTCCGTCGGCGCTCGCCAGAGGCAATCATCGGCGCGGCCGGCAATCAGTTCGACCTCGACGCCATGCTGATCGACGTGCGCCTCTCCGAGGTGGCAGAGCCGGCTGAGGGCGACGCGATCGACCTCCTCGACGAGGACGGCGAGGTCACCGAGACGGTGCAGGTGATCGGCCTCGCTCGGATCGACACGCGCCGGCTGGTGCGCACCTGCGAGGTGGCGCCCGTGCTGCCGGATGAGCCCGACGAGGACGAAGAGCCGTGAGGTTCAAGGCGACCGCCGCCGACCCGCGCGCGGCGCTGAAGGGCACAGAGGAACAAGTCGCACGCTCGGTCACCGCCGGCATGCGCGAGATTACAGAGGGACTGAAGGAGGATCTGCGCAGCGATGTGCGCGAGTCCGGCCTCGGCCAACGCCTCGCCAACACCTGGCGCGGCCAGACTTTCCCGCGGACAGGCGAGAGCGCGGAGGCTGCGGCCTACGTCTCGAGCAATGCCCCGAAGCTCATCGACGCCTTCGACCGCGGCGTCACCATCACCGCGCAGGGTCGAAAGTACCTCGCGATCCCGACACCAGATGCGGGCGTGCGGCAGATCTCCCGGCGCCGCTCCAAGGGCTCGACCGGCAACACGCTGTCGCCTGCCTCCTGGGAGCGCGAGACCGGGGTGAAGCTGCGCTTCGTCCCGAGCAAATCGGGTGGCGTGCTGGTGGCTGACGCGTTCTACCGGCGGCAGGCGGCGCGCTACCAGGGCCGTAAATCCTTCCGCGCGATCAAGGAGGCCGGGCCCGACCGGGGCCGGTCCTTCGTCGTGATCTTCGTGCTGGTGAAGCAGGTGAAGCTGCGCAAGCGGCTCGACATCGCCACTACCGCCAAGCGCTGGGCCGACCGCGTGCCGGGCGCCATCGCCGCGAACTGGGAAGCCTGAACGGGAGGAGCCGCAATGCAGCGCCTTGTGCTCGCCGTCCTCACCCTGGCCGCCGGCCTGACCGTCGCGGCGGCCGAGACCCCGCCCTCCATCGCGCCGGGCGTACCGTCGGGCTCGGGCACGCAACCGGTGGCCGTCTACGGCGCGGACGGGAAGGTCGTATCCTTCCCAGACCCGGCCCGCATCCGCGTCACGACCATGCCGTTCCAGCGGCTGCACTCGCTGCCGATCCGGCTTAAGGCGCTCGGCACGACGCCGAAGGTGTTCTCGATCAGCCGGCCGGCCGATGCCACGACCTATCGAGTGGTGGTGCCGTGCAACGTCAACATCCGCCTCCTCGGCGCGAAAACGGCCGACGAGGCGCTGACCGACGACAACGGCGTGCTCTACCTCGCCGGCACCGACGTCACGATGGGCACGAGCAAGCCCGACTTCATCATCGCCAAGACGACGGCGCCGCCGGACGGCGATTGTACCCCCGAGATGCACTACGGCATGGGCGGCGGCTGATGCGCGCGCTTCTCCGCCTCGCGCTTTGCCTCGCGCTCGCCACGCCGATCGCGGCCGAAGCCCGGCCCGTCGGCTACGGCATGCGGACCATGCAGGGTCCGGCCGGGCAGCAGGGTGAGCCGGGGCCCGCCGGTCCGCCTGGAGCCGACGGCGCGCCCGGCGCTCAAGGCGAGCGCGGCCCGCGCGGCAATGTCGGCACCCCAGGTGCGCAAGGGCCGCAGGGCGAACCCGGCGTCCCAGGTGTTCCCGGTACAGCCGGAGCCAAGGGGGACAAGGGCGATGCCGGAACACAGGGACCAAAGGGTGACGCGGGCGTTCAAGGCGTCGCAGGAGCCAACGGAGCGCCAGGACAACCTGGTGAGCGAGGCCCAGCAGGCGCGACAGGAGCGGTCGGACAAGCAGGCCCGAAAGGCGATCCTGGCCCTCAAGGCGTCCCAGGTGCCTCAGGACTGAAAGGCGACACGGGACCGGCCGGTCCGCAGGGGGCGGCCGGCGCGCCCAAGCGTGTCGAGCGCTACACGGCGAATGCGAACGCGCAGGGGTTCGTCACCTACTCGTGGCCGGCCTGCACGTCTCCGGCTGATGTCGATGTGATCCCGACCTGGGCTGGCGATCAGGTCATCTTCGGCGGCGTCACGGCGCAGACCCTCTCCGGCGCGACGGTGCTGGCGAAGCGCTCGCGCGGGACGCTGCTCCTGAACTCGGGGCCTTTCGAGACGGCGGTCCCGAACCTGACGCAGCCCACCATCCCCGTCACCGTCCGCGTCATCTGCAACTGAGCGAGCGCCCATGCCGAGCAAGCGCGAGCAGGTGATCGAGGCCGTGGCCGATCTGGTGAAGGGGGCGCTTCCGAAGGCGACCTTCTACCGGAACGAGGTCAAGCAAAAGACGATCCCGATCAACGGCTACGTCAACGTCGACGATGGCGATCCGGGCGAGCCCGAGGTGACGCTGAACCCGACGACGTGGATCTACGAGCACGAGTTGCCCGTCGAAGTCGCCGCGAACGCGACCAAGACGGTCAAGGCCGAGGCCCGCCTCGACGCCATGCTCCAGGCCATCGGCGCCGCTGTCGCAGCCAACCGGACCCTCGGCGGCCTCTGCGACTACCTGCAGGTCGGTGCCGCCAGCACCGAGCCCCTGACCGCCGAAGGTGCGCCGGTCTCCCGCCTCGCCGTCGTCGCCATCGTCGCCGTCTACGGCACGACCGACCCCCTGAACTGAACCGCCCCGCCAGGAGAGAGACCCATGGCCCGAGCTCGCGGTGCGAACGCCATCATGGCGGCTTCGTTCGAGACCACCTACGGCACCCCGCCCAGCACCGGATACCGGAAGCTGCCCTTCGTCTCGTCGAACCTCGGCGAGGAGCAGGGGCTCATCCCGTCCGACCTGCTCGGCTACGGCCGCGAGGCCCTGCCGCCCTCGCGCGACGTCATCAACAACGACGGCGACGTCGTCGTCCCGATCGACCTGCGCAACTTCGGCAACTGGCTGAAGCTGTTCATGGGCCAGCCCACCACGACGACGGTCGGCGGCGCGCAGGAGCATGTTTTCTCTTCGGGAGCGATCAGTCTGCCGTCTTGCACCGTCGAGATCGGCCTGCCCGAGGTGCCAAGCTACGGCCAGAACTTCGGCGTCCGCGGCAACACCATGCGCGTGCAGATGCAGCGCTCCGGACTGCTGACGGCGACGCTCGGACTGATCGCGCAGGGCGAGAACAAGCTGTCCGCCTCCGGCGCCGGCACGCCGGCCGAGGCGTCGATCGAGCGGTTCTCGCCGTTCCAGGGCGCCGTCACCCGCGCGGGCGTGGCGCTCGCCTCCGTCACCTCGGCCGACTTCACCTACTCGAACCAACTGGAGAAGGTGGAGACGATCCGCGGCGACGGCCGGATCGAGGACGCCGACCCCGGCATGGTGATGATGTCCGGGTCGATCACCACCCGGTTCCGCGACACCACCCTGCTCGACCAGGCGACCGCGGGCGACCCCGTGGCCCTCACCTTCGGCTGGGTCACCGATGCCGACCGCTCGCTCGTGTTCGAGGTGCCCGCCGTCTACCTGCCGCGCGCCAAGACGCCGGTGACGGGCCCGAACGGCGTGCAGGCGACCTTCAACTGGCAGGCGGCCAAGGACAGCGTGTCCGGCAAGACCGTCATCGCCACCCTGCGCAACAACGTGACGACCTACTGATCAGTTGGCGAGCGCATCTTTGTGCTCGCCGTTCTGAGAGCTGACACAGGTGGACCTGATGTTGATGCTGGTCATGGATAGTTTCATCCCAAGCCCGGCGTGCAACTTCTGAGCCGCCGCGCAAGCCTCTGGCGTGTCGAACTGAGCGGATCCGCTCGTCAGCGAGCCGCCAGAGCCCATTGCCACCCAGAGCAAAACCCACTTCATCGACACCCCTCCGAGGACATATGATCAAGCTCTCGACCAGCGTGGCCGAGCCCTTCTGGCTCGACCTTCTGCCCGGCGTTCGCGTCAAGGTAAGGCCCATCACCGTCGCGTCTATGCTCGTCGCCCGCGAAGCGGTCGGCAAGGTCTACCGCGACGAGGATCAGACCGACGTCGCCACCCGCGCCGGCATGGCGCTGGTGCATGAACTTGCCCGGCGCGGCATCGTCGAGTGGGAAGGGGTCGGCACCGCAGAGGGTGAGCCCGCCACCGTCACAGGCGAGACAATCGAAGCTCTGCTCGACCACTGGCCCGCCTACGACGCGCTCGATGCGCTCTACGTCACCCCGGCCCTGCGGCGGGACGAGGAAAAAAACGCATCCTCGAACTCGCCCGATGGCACTTCGGGGGAGGATCCGAATACTGCGAGGCCTGCGGCGTAGCCTGCCCTGAGTGCCCCTACGCCGTCCATGCCCCTGAGACCGATGAGGGCGTGGTGGCGTGGGCGGTGGTCCGCCGGTGCGGCGGGCAAGTCCGGGCCGGGTTCGGCGGCCCCTACGCGCTCGATTACGGGGCGATCCTGATGATGGCGGATGCGATGGGCGCGGGCACACCGCTGCTCGCCGACGTGCTGCCGTCGGTCGAGCCCGTGATCGTAAAGGCCTACCGGGAGAACGCTGACGATGGCGACTAGCATCGCGATCCGCCTCGGCGTCGAGGGCGGCGCCGAACTGAAGCGCGTCCTCGACGACGCCGGCAACGCCGGGCAAGCGGCCTTTCAGAAGGTCGGCGTAGCAGCCGATCAGGCTGCGGCGGCCACCGACCGGCAGACGGCGAAGTGGCAGCGCCTTGCCCAGGCGGCGCGCGAGGCGGAAGCGCAGGCGCGCGCGCAGTCGAACGTCAACGCCTTGCTCGGGGTTGGCGCCGGCTCGGCTGGTTCGGCGCGCGACTCCGCCTCGGTGTTCGAAGCCGAGATGGCGCGGCAGGACCAGATCCGCGCCGCTCGACAGGAGCAGTCCGCCCGCACGGCGCAGGCCAACATCAACACGCTGCTCGGTGTGCGCGACGCGCAGGTGGGTGCTGCCCGTGCCTCGGCGTCGGCGTTCGAGGACGCCTATCGGGCCGAGACGGATGCGCTGCGCCGCACAGCCGAGACCCGCACGACCATCGTGCGCAATACCGTCTCCGGCTGGCGTGATCTCGGGTCGGCCGGCGCCGCGACCCTCGCGAACATCGAAGCAGGCCGCCGGCTTGGCTCGCTCAACAACGTGCCGGAAGCGGCCAACCAGAACCGACGCCTGCGTCCCGACGAGATCACGAACTTGATCTACCAGGGCGGTGACGTCACGGCGCAGCTCGGCTCCGGCTCGCCGTTGAGCATGATCGCCCTGCAGCAGGGGCCTCAGATCGCGCAGGTGTTCGCGGGGCCCGGCGGTGCAAGCGTAAAGGGAGCGTTCGGGCAGGCCGGCGAGGCAGTTGCTGGCTTCGTCTCGCGTATCGGTCTCGTCGGTGGTGCGATCGGCGGTGTCACGGCAGCGGTCGTTGCCGGCATCGCGGCCACCGTGTCCTATCGCAACTCGCAACAGGAGACAGAAAAGGCGCTTGCCGGCATAGGCCGCACCTCGGGCGTCACCCTCGGCCAGATCAACGACCTCGCCGACGCGCAGGTGCGAGCCGGCAACTTCAGCCGCCGCGGCGCGCGCGAAATCGCGACGGTCTATGCCGGGAGCGGTCGCGTCGGGCCGGAGATCCTGGGTGACGCCGTCGGTGCGACGCGGGACTTCTCACGCTTCCTCGGCGTCGATGCGACTGATGGGGCGGCGCAACTCGCGGCATCGCTCGGCGATGTGTCGAAGGGCGTCGGCGACCTCGGCCAGCGCTACGGCATTCTAAGCGAGGCGCAGGCTGAGAACATTAGCCGCCTCGATGCGCAGGGTAACCGGCTGGCAGCGCAGCGGGCCCTGCTCGACGCCGTCCGCGCCAGCACCCGCGGCGTGGCCGAAGAAACCCGCGGCTGGGCACTCGTCACGCAGACCATCGGCACTGCGTGGGATCGTCTCGGACAGACGCTGGATCGCTTCGCCACCGGTGGCGACCTACAGACGCGCATCGCGGATCTCCGGCGTGTGCTGGCAGAGGGCCCCCAGCAGCAGACTGGCATCCTTGGCTTTTTGGGCGTCGGTGCGCAGCGGCCCGCGATCCAAGCCGAACTTGACCGCCTGCTTGAGACCCAGCGCCGAGGGCAGGAGCAGGCCGAGCGCGCGCAGGCCGCGCAGCGCTCCTATCAGGTCGGCGCCGTGCTGCGCTCACTCTCTCCCGACCAAGAAGAGTTGAAGCGCCTGACCGATCAGGGAGTCTTGCTGCGCAAGGCCATCACCGACCCGATGTCTTTCGGGCTGCGCCCTGAGCAGATCGAGGAGGCGAAGCGCGGCTTCGGCGAGCTCAGCACCACCGTTAGAAATCTCGTTGAGGATATCGACAGGTTTGGTAGCCGTGCCGTCGCTGCGCTCAACCGCACCGCGGAGTTCAACGCCCGGAACGTTGGCGCGACTCCCTTCGGCCGCTCTACCGCCGAAATCAACCAGCGCTTCGAAGAGCAGTTGCGCAGCGCGAAGGACGAAGAGCGGGATGGTCTCGAGCGTGCGAGGCGGATCGAGCTTGAAACTCTGACTCGCGCGCAAACGCTGGAGCAGACCCAGCGCGGCGGCGCCTTCGCACGGGCGCCCGCTGAGATCCAGCAAATGGTGCTCGCGGCAGCGCAGCGCTTCCCGACTGTCTCTCCGGAGATTTTGGCGGCGATCGGTGAGAAGGAGAATGGCTTCCGCCTCTCGGGTCCGACGAACATCAAGGACCGGTTCGGCAATCCGGCCTCGACCGCTTGGGGGTATGGGCAGATCACGGTTGATGCCGAGACCGACATCCGCAAGCTGATCCCAGGCTTCGACCGCAAGGACCCGGGGCAGGCTGTGATGGGCGCGGCGGCCTACCTGAGCCTGCGTCAGCAGTGGGCGGGCGGCGACCAGATCAAAGCGCTGAACGGCTACGGCACCGGCCCAGGCTACGGCATCGACATCTTGCGCCGGGCCGGCCATGTGGGCGACGCATCGTCGCTCGGCGTGGCTCGTGATCTCGACGCGCAGGCCCAGGCGGCAGAGCGCAGCCAAGAGGCGCTTCGGCGTAATACGGATCTGTACGGCCGCAATGGAGCGGCGCTGGAGGCCTCGACCCGCGCGGCCGACCTCTACCGCGACATGCTTTCCCGCGGCGTCCCGCCGAGCGAGGCGCTACGCAAAAGCCTAGAAGGCTTCGCCATGTCGGCGGAGCAAGCGTCGCGCGCGACCCGCCTTGTGCAGTTCGCCCGGGATGATGAGTTCGCCCGCGAACAGCTTGGGCGCGGCCGCATTGATCAGCAGGCCTACGCCATGGCCCGCGCTCGGTTCGGAGACACGACCTCAGCCGAGGCGCGCGCTGCGATCGACCGGAGCCGCGACACGCTGGAGATGGCCGAGACCAAGGCCGTATTCTCCGACGGCGTCACCTCCTTCGTCACCGATCTTCGACGTAGCGGGGATGCGGCCACGGCCTTCACGAACGCCGCCGGCAACGCCGCTGATCGGCTGCTCGCCAAGTTCATGGACAGCGCGATCTCCTCAGCCTTCGGCGCCGTTGGCGGAGGTTCTGGCGGTGGCATTGGTGGCTTCATCTCCAACCTGTTCGGTGGTGGAGCGAGTGCAGCCGGCGCTTCGCCCACCGGCGGCGTCCGGCTCTTCGACGTCGGCGGCTTTACGGGCCACGGTGAGCGCTACGACGTGGCGGGCCTTGTCCACCGCGGCGAGGTCGTGTTCTCCCAGGATGATGTCGCCCGGCATGGCGGCGTGGCCGCGGTCGAGGTGCTGCGCCGGAGCGGGGGACTGCGAGGCTACGACAGCGGCGGGATCGTCGGGCGGGACGCTTTCACCGTGCCGAGCGCGGCTGCGATGCGGCCGGCCAACGGCAATGGGGTGCCGGCGATCAACTTCATCGACCAGCGTCCAGCCGGGTCGCCCGAGATGGAGCCGGCTGTGAAGCGCCGTTCGGACGGCAGCCTCGATGTGATCGTGCGCACCGTCGAGGGGCGCATGGGCCAGCGCGCGGCCGGTGGTCAGGGCCCCTTCAAGCAGGCGGCGGGCGGTGCCGGCTTCCGGAACGGCTGACGCATGGCGATCCCCTCTTGGCCGTCCACGTTGCCGGAACTGCGCGGGCTGGCCTCGTCGGGCGGCACGCGCAGTCTTCACCCGGTGGCGCAGGAGACGCAGTTCGACGATGGCCCGTCGCGGCGCCGTCGTCGGCAGCTCTTCGTCACGACGTCGCTGAGCATGACCCTTCGGCTGTCGCCCGAGGAGTTCGTGATCTTCAAGGCCTTCCACCTCAGCGACCTGAATACCGGCGCGCGCCGCTTCACTGCGCCCGTGCTGCTGCCGGACATGAGCATTGGGCAGCGGGTCTGCTCCATCGAGGGCGAGGTCTCTTGGTCAGCGCCGCAGCGGTCCAAGTACGTCGTGACCTTCACCCTCATCGTTCAGGATTGGTGATCGGATGACACTGAGCGCAGCCCTGCGCGAGGCCTATGCCTCGGGCGACGAAGAGGGCGTGGTGATCGAGACGCTGGAGGTGGACCACGCCTCGCTCGATGGAGCGATCCGGCTGGTGCGGAACGTGGACGGCCAGTTGGGTGAGCCGGGCGAGACGCTGAGCCTGCCAGTCGAGGCCGGTGGCCCGCGCGAGCCCCACCTGCTCTGCGCCTTCGAGCTGATCGCGCCCGGCGCCGACAGCGACGGGCCGACCGACGGCAAGATCCGCATGGACAACGTGTCGGACCTTTTCCACGAGCTGCTGAAGGGCGCCATCGGCTACGACGCGGCCATCCGGGTCACGATCCGGTTCTATCGCGTGCTGCCGGGCCAGATCGACAAGGTGGCCGGTCCCGACGACGACAGCTTCAGCGGTCTGGAGATGACGGCGGTCGAACTCTCCGCCGACAGCGCCGAGGGAACCATCGCGTGGCCGGACGGCCGGCAGCAGAACGTGCCGAGCGGCCCCGACGCCTTCTTCGACCGCGCCAACTACCCGGCCCTGTTCACGTGAGCGACCGCGCTGCCTTCCTGCGCCGGTGGCGGGGCACGGCCTACGACAAGGCTGAGCGGAACTGCTGGTGGCTCGCCGCCCTGGCGCAGGCGGAACTCTTCGGCCAAGCGCTGCCGGCGGCGGACCCGGCCCTCGTTGCGGACGTCCGCGCCCGCGCCGAGACCATGGGGACCCACCCGGCCCGCGCAGAGTGGCGCGAGATCCCGGCGCCCGTGGATGGCGCCCTCGTGCTCATGGGGAAGGTTGCCGGCGCCGAGACCCATTGCGGCGTGTTCCTCGACCAAGATGGCGGGCTGATCCTGCACACCGATGAGCGGCACGGCGTCGTGCTCGACCCACCGCTCGAACTCGCCGCGGCCCGCCGCTGGCGGCTGACGTACCTGATCCCCGCCTGAGCAGAGAAGTGACGATGGTTGCATGCGCTAATCGCGTGAGCGGTAGCTCCGACGTGCGCCAATGCGATGGTAGTCAGCCGGAGCTGTGCTCGCTGCGTCCTCGTTAGATACCGCCTGCTTCGGCGCAGGAAGCTTGCCGATTTTTAATATTGTCAGCCCAACGAAGTGCCCGCGCCGCCAGGCCTGCTGAACGTTAAATATCAGATCTCGGCCGACCACTCGAATGTTGAATGTATCAGGTATAGATACATCGGAAGGTAGTGCTACTTTCATGCCCGATGAGGAAACATCCTTTATCGAGCAAGGCACCTCTGCTCCGCTCGGCAGCCGGATAATCGAAATCCAATTCACATCGGTCCGCTCGGAGGCGCGATTTTGGACATCAGGCATGGTCGGCACGCAGTGAGATTTTGCCCAATTTAATATCGCGCTCCTAATTCTGGGTTAATGCGCACAACTCAATATTTCTGCATCGGCAGATGCAGTAACCACCCCATTTGTATGGTTGAATACAATCAAGGTTCCCATTGGGTTGGCTAGCACCTCCGATGGTGAACGGGCCGGGTGAGCCGCACAAGGCTCCCCGGCTCGCATCCTTCCTCACAGCCTCAGGGGCTGCATGACTCTCATCGTCACCGCGAACATCGCCGGGCAGACCCGCGGCGAGCCCGTACGGCTGCTTGATCGGCGCCGCCGCCGGCTCTCCACGATCGTCGCGCGCCACAAGCCTCCGGCCGGTCGCCGCTTCATCGTCTCGGTGCATCGGAAGGGCGAGACCTTCGTGCGCCCGACGGACGGCTCCGTGCGCCTGCGCGCGAAGTGGAGCCGCACGCTGGTGGGACCCGACGATGTGGTGCTGGTGACTGTCGTGCCGGGACGCGGCGGCGTCGGCTCCATCGGCCTCGCCATCGCATCGATCGCGCTCATCGCCATCGCGCCGTATGCCGCCCCGGCGCTGGCCGGATCGCTCGCGTTCGGCGCTGGCGTCGGAGCCACCACCGGGACGTTGGCGACTGCCATCCAAGCCGGCCTCGTCGTGGGCGGCTTGGCGCTCGGCTACGCCGCGCAGGCCTCCTCCGCCGCGAAGAAGAAGACCGAGCGCAGCCTCTTCAGCGTCACCGGTGGCGGCAACGTGCCGAAGCCCGGCGCGCGCAAGCCGCTGCTTTACGGCCGGTGCTGGTCCACGCCGCCGCTCAGCCAGAAGGATTTCATCACCTACGACGGCGACACGATGGTGCTGACCAAGCGCATGACGCTTGGCATCGGCCGGTTCCAGATCCACGCCGTGCATGTCGGCGAGGCGGTGTTCTGGCTCGAAGGCGGCGGCATCCAGGCGCCGTTCACCTCGACGGATGGCACCTTCGGGACGCAGGTCGAATTCCTGTACGGCCAGCCCTCGGCCATCGCGCCGGGCGACGTGATCTCCTCGCCGTCCGTTGGCGGGCAGGAGATGCCGCGGCCGGGCGGCAATCCCGAGTGGACGCCCTGGTTTCGGCTGACCCCGCAGGGCGTCACCGCCGACGCGGCGCAGATGTCGTGGACCTATCCGGCGATCTTCCGCGTCTCGTCGCAGGGGCGAAATGCGCCGACGGTGGCCGGCGTCATCTTCCAGGCCCGCGAGATCAACCCGAACACGGGCGAGGTGGCCGGCCCCGAGTTCGAGCTCTGGCGCTCCAGCGAGGGCGCGACCGCGCTCACCACCACGCCGCTGCGCCGCTCGGCCTACTTCCGTCTCCCGAAGAACGCCGCCTATAAGGTGCGGGCGCAGAACATGTACCCGGAGGCGGTCGGGTTCGAGCAGAAGAACGCCGCCTCGTGGGACGAGATGGCGGCGATCAAGGACGATGTCCGGATCCGGCCGAACACCACCGAGATCGTCATGCGGGTGCGGGCCGGGAAGGGCCTGACCGTCACCGCCTTCTCCGAGATCTGGGTCGATGCCACTCGCATCATCCCGGTGTGGAACGGCTCGGCCTGGGTTGAGCAGCCGGAGCGCAAGGCGGTCTGGGCCTTCGCCGACCTCGTGCGCTCGCAGCACGGTCTCGCCCTGCCGAACGGCTTCGATCAGCCCAAGGCCAGCTACTACCACAACCTGCTATCCGCGAATGACACCTTCGACGGTGCGCTGCCCGAGGTGTCGTCGTTCTGGGAAGCAGCCTCCGAGGTGCTGCTGCCGCTGCGATGCGACCCGGTGAAGGTCGGGCCGGTGCACTCGTTCGTGCGCGACGAGAGCCGGGCCGAGCCGCGGCACGTCCTCACCCGTCGGCAGATCGTCCGCGACAGCGGCGGCGCCACCTTCAAGACGAAGGTCGAGGGCAGCGACGTCATCGTCGAGTTCGACCGCGACGGCGACCCGCGCCGGCCGGACGAGGTCCGGTTCAGCTTCGGCCCGGCGACCCGCACGCCGAAGCGCTACCGGGTCAACGGCATCCGCGACGGTCTCCACGCGCTGAAGCACGCGACCTGGCTCGCGGCGATCGCCGTGTTCCGCGGGGCCGAGCGGCGCGTCACCACCGAATGGGACGGGCGCCTCGTCTTCCCCGGCGACCACGTCCTCTCGGATCTCTGGTTCTTTAAGGGCAAGCAGACGTTCGGCGCGGCCTCGGCCTCGGGCAACGTTCTGGCCCTGGACGTGACGGCCAACGTGCCGGGAGAGTGGGGCTACGGCTCTATCCGGCAGCGCGACGGGCGGGAGTGGGGCATCCTGCGCATGCGCGGTGTCGGCGCCCGCGGGCTGGAGCTTCATCCAGACGACGTGACAGCGCTGGCGGCAAAGACCGGGCTCGCCCTGGCCGACGTGTTGGCTCGCGACACGCAGGGCCCAACCACCATTGTCATCGGCGAGCTGACCGAGCTGCAGGAGACCTACGTCGCCCGTTCGGCCATCCCGAGCGATGCCGACCGTGTCCAGATCGAGATGGTCGCCGACGACGCGCGCGTCTGGCAACTCCTCGATGAGCAAGTGATCGCGCCGGCGCCGATCAACGCCGATAATCTCGCCGAGCCCCTGATCCCACAGATCTCGGTGCTGCACGCCCGCTGCGAGCGGATCGAGACCGGCATCGAAGTCGTGTGGGGCGTCTCTGTCACCCGCGGCGCCCGGAATTATGAGGCCGACATCTCCTATGATGCCGGCGGCGCCTGGGAGCCGCTGTCGCCCTTTGGTCCGGCGTCGAGCGGCCGCGCGCAGATGCGCCAGTCAGACCAGCCTGTGACGGTCCGCGCCCGCGCCTTCGGGCGAACGGGCCTGCCGGGCGACTACGTCTCCACCACCTTCACCACTGTGGCGCCAATCGTTCAGGGTAGCCTCGTCGACGTCTCGACCATCCCGCCGATCCCCTATGAGAAACTGGGCGACGAGGCCCGTCTGCGCATCGAGGCAGCGCAGGCTGCAGCCGACGCCGCCAGCGAGGAGGCTCAGGCCGCCGTGACCGCCGCGCAGGCTCGCGTCGACAGCCTGCGCCGTGCGCTTGCCGCGGATCCGAGCGTCCGCGCCGGCTATGTCGACGAGATCATGGGCGACGTCCGCAAAGACATCTCCCTCTTGAACGAGGCGACGTTCCGCCTGCTGACCGATGTGGCGACCCTGCGCGACAATCAGGCGGCGGCGGGCATCGAGATCCTGCCCGACGAAGGGCGCGTTCGCATCGCCGCGGTGGCGAAGCTGGAGGCAGAAACCGGTCAGCGCCTGACATCGCTCTCCGTGCTGGTCGATGCGCTTAAGGGGCAGATCGAGCTGTACGGCTCGGTCCAGGGCGGCAACATCGACGGCATCGTGACCGAGATCAATGCGGTGCGACTGCGGCTCGACGCGGTGAACGCCACAATCTCGACGCTTGCCACCTCGGCGCAGTTCGACGGGGTGAGTGGACGTCTCGGCACCGCCGAGCAGACGATCACCGCACAAGGCGCAGCGATCGAGCAGCGGGCCACGCTCGCGACGGTCAATGCACAGGGCACCCGCCTGACCACGGCGGAGACGCGGATCTCGGCCGCCGAAGGCAGCATCCGCAACGTCGTCACCGCCGCCGGCACGAGCGCCGTCGATCTGCCGGTGATGGTCGGCACGCTGGCGCAGATGCTCGAATATCTCGGTGAGCAAACCGGGTCTCTCTTTGAGAACTTCGCTCGCGCCGAAACGGCCACGTCCGCCAACTTCGATGAGGCGGGGCGCTCCGTCGCCGAAGTGTCCACGCGCCTACTCGCGTTCCAAGGTGATGCCGCGGCACAGTTCGTCAGCGTCACGCGGGCGATCGCCGGCAACGGCGAGGCGCTGGTGCAGACGCAGGCGCTGCTGCAGGCACGGATTGGAGATGTCACGGCGGCCCTGACACGGGAGGAGTTGGCGCGTGTCACCGCCGATGCCGCGCAGACGATACGCACGGACGGTGCCCTCTCGCGGCTTGGGACCGCTGAAGCCCGGATCGTGACGGAGGAACAGACCCGGGCCAGCGCTGACGGCGCCCTGGCGCAGCGTGCCACCAGCTTGGAGGCTCGGACCGGCGCCAATGAAGCCGGCATTACCAGCCTCAATAGGGCCGTCACGGACAACCAGAGCGCCACGGCCTCGCAATTCCAGGGGGTGACCGCGCGGTTCGGAACGGTGGAGGGCCGGGCCGGTGCGCTCGAAGGGCGGGCGGGAGCGCTCGAAGGGCGAGCTTCGACCATCGAGGCCAGCGTCTCATCGCTGGCCAGGGCCTACGCAGACGGCGACTCTGCCTTGGCGCTGCGCATCGACAGTCTGGTGGTCCAGACGAACAGCGACCGCGCCTACTTCCTCGGCGAGCAGCAAGCCCGCATCAACTCGGACGGGGCGCTGAGCACGCGCATCGACGGGCTCGGCGCGCGGGTCGGGGGCGTCGAGGCGGGCGTCAATTCCGTCGCAACGGCTCAAGCGAACCAGACGGCGGCGCAAGCCGGCACGAACATCGACCTGTATGCCCGCTCGGATGCCGGCACTGCGTTCGGCCGGATCAAGTTCGAGGCGGTCTCAGCGCCTGCCGGCGTGGCGGTCCGGTTCTCGATCCAGCTCTCGACGGAGCGGGGTGGCTTCTACCGCAACTCCGGCCTGTTCATGGACATCCTGGGCGATGGTTCGTCGCGGATCGTGCTTGATGCCAACGTCGTCGCGTTCACGGCGAACGGCGGCCTGTCCTACCCCTTCACCTTCGACGGCCAGACGTTGCGAGTGCCGAACCTCATCCTGACCTCGGGGCAGGCTTCGACGCCGCTGCGGATCGACATCGATTCCTACACGCTGATCCAGGGTATCGGCAACGAGAATGATCGGGTCGACGCGAACCTCAACTTCACCTTCAATGTTGCGAACCCTGACTTTCCATCCACTCTGGAACTGTTCGGCAAGTTATCTGTCTTCGGCGCCAATACCACGATTATCGGCGTGCGCATTCTGATTGACGGTCAGGTCGCCGGATACTGCCAGTTCAACGGCAACTCTGACCGTTACTCCGGCGGAGCTTCCAATCAAGCCAACTTTTTTGGACGTGCAACCCGCTACCTGAGCGCCGGCAACCACTCGGTTCGCATCCAGTACAACTATATCGGCCAGTCCGGTGATAGTCGCGTCCAGATCGACGAGTTGCACGTCGCTGGCTTCACGCCGCGCGCCTAAGCGCCGCCGCGCCTTCCGCCTCCCACCGCAAACAACTCCGCGCTCTCCCCTCGCTTCTGAGGATGCTTCCCTATGCCTCTCTACGGCCCCTCCACCGCGACCGCGACGGTTGCCGCGAACACCAACTCGGTGGCGATCACCGGCATGGATCTGAACGCCGTCGTGCAGCAGGGCATGACGATCAATTTCGGCGCTCGCGACCGGGCTATTGGCGATGCCTGGATCATCAACACGGTGGTTCCGAACGGCACGAACGGCGGCACGCTAACCACCGCAGGCAACATCCCGACCGCCTACAACAGCGTGCCCTTTCTGATCGACACGCGTGGGTTCAACGGCACCGACTCCAGCTTCGCTGCGGCGGTGAGCCTGAAGCTGCTCGCGACGCTCACCAACCTGCTCGGCACCGCCACCAACCTGTTCGCCGGATCGCGTCAGCTCGTGCTCGACAAGGTGGCGAGCACCGCGATCGGGCGCGTTGCCTTCGCCATCGCCGGACGGACCTGGGGCGACGTTGCTCAGCGCTCGCTCACCTACACGCCCACCGGCGGGCAGGCGGTCACAATCGAGACCATGGCGCTGCGGGCTTTCCCGGACGGCACCACGCCGACCGATGCTCTGCTGTTCGATCTGACCAACGGCACAGGCGATCTGCGAAAGGGATCGGCCACGATGGTGGCGGGGTCCATCGTCGATCTAGGCTCGGCCCCAGCGGGCAAGATCGCGATCATTGGTGCGGGCACGATCAACTCGTTCGGGCCCGGCCGCAATCTGGAACGGCTCGTGCTGTTCACCGGTGATGGCGTGACGTTGGTGCATTCTGCCGGCCTCGGCCTGCCGGGCCGGGCGAACATCGTGGCGCGGACGGGCGATTGGCTCCACGCCACGTCGGACGGTGTTGGGAACTGGGGCGTGCTCTTCTATCAGCGCGCGGACGGCTCGCCGCTGCTCCTTCCCGTGACGACACTGCGTGCGGGATCTCGCCGCCGCACCCGCAACGGCGACTTCTCGATCAACCAGCGCGAAGTCACGGGCAATGTCGCCCTTGCCGCGAACGCCTACGGGCATGATGGCTGGAAGGCTGGGGCTGGCGGCTGCACCTATAGCGCCACGTCCGTGTATTACCTCGGCCCGTCCATCGTGCAGATCGCATCCGGCTCACTGGTGCAGATCGTCGAAGGCGCTCTCTATGTTCCGGACGGCGGCGCTCATGTGCTGTCCTGGGCTGGATCGGCGCTTTGCCGTGTCAACGGGGGTGCTTACGCGCCCTCTCCGATCGCTCTGCCGGGGCTCTCGCCCGGGGCAAATGTAACATTGGAGTTCGGCGTCGGCAGCCTTGGCTACGTGCAACTTGAACTAGGCAGCACGCCAACTCCCTACGAGTTTCGCGACGATGAGTTGAGGCGGTGCCAGCGCTACTATTCAAAGAGCTACAGTCAGGGCACGCGCCCAGGCACGGCAACCAATGTTGGGACAGGAGTGCAATTCACATATAACGTATTTAGTTTTTACAGTTCATTTATTCGATTTCCGCAAACAATGCGGGCGGCTCCGACAGTCACGACATACAACAATGGCACGGGAGCGTCCGGGACTTGGTACTTTCCGGCAGCCAATGCCAGTAGGACAGCATTTGCACAATCGATTTCGACGGATGGCTTTGAGCCATTTGGGAACGGGGCGTGGCCTGCGGGCGACTATACGTACCCTCATTGGGTTGCGAGCGCGGAGCTGTAAGATGTACGCGAAAATAAACGGTCCAGATGGGCGGCTGCTTCCTATTATCGTTCGGGTTGCGGACAACACTGCGATCCCATCCGATCCAAGCAATAACGATTGGCAGGCCTACGAGGCTTGGATTGCAGAGGGAAATGCGCCGGCCGAGCCGGAAGCGCATGGGCCAGCCATCCCCGCATCCATCTCCGACCGGCAGTTCGCCCAGGCGCTCGCGCTCGCCGGCACCATCACCGAAGCCGAGGCCCTGGCCTGGGCCGCCCGCGGTGAGCTTCCGCAGGCGATGGAGGATGCGCTCGACCACATCCCCGACACGAACGGTCAGCGCTTCGGCGCGCGGATGATGCTGGCGGCCGCCACGACCTACGAGCGCCGCCTCCCGCTCACCGAGCAGCTGGGCGCACTGCTCGGCTACGACGCTGCAGCGCTCGACGCGCTGTGGATCCGCGCCGCCACTCTGTGAGGAGCCATCCATGCTGACGCTGACCAAGACCGTCACGACGACGGAAACGCTCGACACGCCCGAGGCCATCGCCGACCACGTGCACGCCGAGTTCCTGCGGCGCACCGCGGCGGCACCGTTCAAGTTCGGCGATCGGGTGCGGATCACCCGCCGCGACGGTATCCCGCCCGAGTTCATGGTCGGCGACGTTGGCACGGTGATGCTGTGCGATCCGGAGTTCTCGCCGCTCACGACGCTGATGGGCGTGAACGCCTCCGGCATGACGATCCAATTCCCGGTTCAGACGGCGAACCTCGAACTCGCCTGAACGACCTCGACCCGCTCGCCGCGCCACCCGGCCCGAGCCCGATGCCTTCAGCTGGTGCGGATACTGATTATAATTTCAACGAAAATCTTCAGCTTCCTTCAAAATTCAGTCCTGCGGCCAGCAAGCATTGCTGTACATACTGGTGATAGGCGCGATCAATTGAGCTGATCCAGCAATAATCCTCATGGTGGACGTCCAAGCTGATGGATATATCCTCGCCCTTTGGATATAGAAAGAAACAAGAGTTTATACTGTGAACCGGAATACCCGCTGGCCCTGCATCAAAGATGGTTTCCGCGGTGTGGATTATGGGCCCAACATTGCAGATTATGCCTACTTCATCCCGTGCTTTTCTTATGGCGGTGTCACGCATCATCTCGCCCTTCAGCACTCTGCCCCCCGGCAGCCACCACTGTCCCTTTGCTGGCTCATCCAACCTACGAACTAAAAGGACTTTCCCGCCGGCAACGATTGCTACATCTACGCACGCGATGGGCATCAAAGTGATAATCGTAGCATATGTTGCAGTATCAATCGGGTACATTCGAACCTCCATTTATATAAAAAGATGCGGCGGGTAATTGAAGAAAACAGATTTGAACAGTCGGACTGCACTAATGAATGAGTTTCGATCCTTAGGGTAAAATCGCTCTTGCAAATGCATATATATTAAAACTCGTTGATGACCGCAGCTGCGAAGCTATCAGCGGACACCTTCAACGGCGCTAAAGCTTGGCACAACGGTACGTGGAGGACTGGGCTCGGACTTGAACCGGGCATGTGAAGCGCTTGCGGCGCGACCGAGTGAGCCGTTCCTCCACCAGTCCATACCGTCCGCTTAGGGCGCAGACACAATCTCGGCGAGTGCCGAAAAATCACGGAGATCCAAATATGATGACCGTCGCTGAAATCCAGCGCGCTCTCTTGGCGCGCGGGTATGACCTCGGACCCTCGAGCGCGGACGGTGACGCCGGCCCCCGCACCATCGCCGCCGTGACCGCGTTCCAGCGCTCGGCGGGGCTCGTCGCCGACGGCATTGCCGGGCCGAAAACGCAGGCCGCCCTGCAGAAGGCCGACATCAGCGAGCGGCGCGAGGCGCCCGAGAAGCCGGGCTGGCTCGTGCTGGCGGAGGCGCTGAACGGCCTCAAGGAGGCGCCGGGCGCCAAGAACAACCCGGAGGTGGTCAAGCTGTTCGCGGATGCGGGCTTCCCCGGCATCAAGACCGACAGCACCGCCTGGTGCGCGGCCTTAGTCAATGCCGTGCTGGAGCGCGCCGGGCTTCGCGGCTCGCGCAGCCTCGCGGCCCGTTCGTTCGAGTCCTGGGGGATCGGCCTGCCAGCGCCCGCGCTCGGCGCCATCGCCACGAAGAAGCGGGGCAACTCGTCCTGGCAAGGGCACACCGGCCTCGTGGTCGGGGCCAACAAGGACCAGGTGTTCCTGCTCGGCGGCAATCAGAGCGACGCGGTCAACGTCGCGGCGTTCAAGCGCTCGGAGATCGTCGCCTATCGCTGGCCGGCGGACGTGCCGCTGCCGGCGCCGCATACGCTGCCGACGACGATCGCCGGGGCACGCTCGGGAGTGAGCGAGGCGTAAGTGCAGCGGGCCGGCGCTCAAGTGGGGGGCCGGCACCGACCCGCCGGCCGCCTGCGCCGAAGCTCTTCAGATCCGGCAGGGCAGCATGGAATCGTGCCCGGCGCTGCGACAGCGCTCAAGCCACGCCTGCGACCTACCCCGTTCGTGAACCTGAGCCGGCCGGGCCAGCCGCGCATCCTCCCCATCAGGACCATCATCATGACCCGTGTGCTTCTGCTCGCGGCGCTGGCGCTCGCCTGTGTCGCGTCTCCCGCCTTCGCCGCCGAGGTCGCCACCATCGGCGACAAGGCCGTGATCCTGCCCTGGGGCGATTGGCTCGTCGCGCTGGCGGTGTCCCTGCGCGAACCGATCCTGACCATCCTCCTGCCGATCATCGCGGCCTACATCATCCAGGCCATCCGCAAGGTTTACCCGTGGGCCGCCCTGTTCCTGTCGCAGCGGCGGGTCGAGATGATGCTCGAGGCGGCCGTCGGCTTCGGCCTCAACGCGGTGAACGGCGCGGCCAAGGGCAAGACCCTTTCGGTCAACGTGGCGGTGCCGGTCATCGCCAAGGGCACGCAGTACGTCATCGACACCGCGCCGCCTGCGGTCATCAAGGCGGCCGGTGGTGCCGACGGCATCGCGGCCCGGATCTTCCGCAAGCTCGACCTCGACGACCACGCCAGCGAGGCGGCTGTCCTCATCCCTGCGCAGGAACAGATCGCCGCCGGCACGGTGGATGCCGACGAGCTGCGCCGCATGGATGAGATGACCCGGCGCTGAAACTGACCCGCGGAAATAACCCCGGCGGAGCGATGCACGTGACATGGCAAGATCATTTGGACGGCAAGTCCCGGGAGCCGAGGGCGAGATGCCTTCTCCCGGCCTCTCGGGCCTGTCGGGGGAGCTAGGGCCATGGACGAAAACGGATCGGCCGGAATTCTATCACGCGGGTACGCACGCGCAGCAGTGGTTCCTCCGCCTGGATCAGGCGGACGTGGAGGCGATCCAGTACGCCGTAAGCCTCGGCTCTTGGGTGCGTTCGGCGGTGAAATGGGTCCGACGCGCCTTCTGGTGCTTTACGGTCGGGCTTGGTGCAGCCCTGACCGTCGGCGAAAACTTGCAAAAGCTGCCTGGGATGATCTCGGGCACTCTCTCCGCTCTCCGGGGGCTCTTTGGCGGATGATCACACGCGTTCTCAGCTGGGCCGGCCTGCTTCTCGTAGCGGGCGGCGGCGCGGTCCTCGGTGGCTGGATCACCAACAAGCAGGATCCGGTTCAATTCCTCAGCCGCAAGGTGCTGACGCCCGTGGTGCGCCCCGGCGACGACGTGAAGATCGAACTCGATAACTACCGCGTCCTGCGCTGCCCGCAGACCACGTACCGGATCATCAACAAGCCGGACGGGGAACGGAGCGTGCAGACCGACGACAAGCCGGCCGCCTTCGGCAAGCTCGGTCGCGACAAGTACATCGCCAGCGTGCCGACGCCGTCCTCGACGCCCTTCGGCAAGGCCACGATCTACAGCTACACGGTGCGGATGTGTAACCCATGGGAGTGGATGTTTCCGGTCCAATACGCCGAGCCCTGGCTCGACGAGTTCGAGTTCGGGCCAGAGACCCGACGCATCTCGCCCGAGCAGGCGAGGAACTCGCTCACGCGGTAGCCGCTATTGAGCGCACGTGGCCCTCGATCGGCGACCGGTGAGCGCAGGCAACCTCTGTAGCGGCGGGGCGCCGCGTTGATCGCTGATCGCTAGTACCCTTGATACTCTGCGCCCTTCCGCGTTCTGGCGCCGTACCTGTTCCTGCGTCTGAACTGACTTTTTGACCAGGATATAGGATTTCACATGGCCATGTTGATAATTATCCCACAATCAGTACCTCAGAATATCATCGAATAACAAATCAGGGGTACATCTCTTCACGTGAACACGTTGCAATAACGCCACATCCCGGACCAAATCACCCGCATTTTGATCAATTGCCGGAATTCGCCCCTCATATGTTGTTTGATCGCAGTCGCCATTGAACAAGCTTTCCTAGGCGGATCGCACGAAGACGTGCCTAGCCCGCCAGATGATGGGTCATAAACGCGATAGCGGAAAGTGGAGGCAGCCATGGCACTTCCGATCGTTTTCGATAATCAGAGTTACGCCATTAACTTCTTGTCTCAAGACAATGATGGCATTCAGAGCGGCATTTTCGAGAACGATGAAAACAATCCGCAGCCGTATAGCATCAATGGGACCGTCAGCGCTGTCGGAGATCCTGTCGTATTCACATCATCCAACGGAGTGGATCAGTTCACGGCCTATGCATCTAATCTAGATAGTCCAAATCAGATCGTTTTCACTCAAAACGCCGACGGAACTGGCATCGCATTCCTCGCTTCAAACACGCAGCTTGCAGTGGGAGCCACTGAGACATTTTCTGAAACAACCCTGGGTGATTACACACCTGTTTGCTTCGCGACCGGAACGCAGATCCGCACTGCCCGCGGTGAGGTGGCTGTCGAGAGCCTTCAAGTCGGCGATCAGGCAGTAACCGCCTCCGGCGCGCTCCGCCCCATCATCTGGATCGGCCATCGCACGCTCGACCTACGTCGACACGCCAATCAAGCTGCAGCTCAGCCCATTAAAATCGCCAAGGACGCTTTTGCTCCCGGACGCCCAGCGCGCGACCTCTTTGTTTCACCGGGCCACCCCATCTGCGTTGACGTGCTCGGCGAGGTGCTGATCCCTGCTCTGAGCCTCGTCAATGGTGCGACCGTGCAGCAGGCATCCGTTGAGAGTGTCACTTACTGGCACGTGGAGCTCGACAGCCACGACATCCTGCTGGCCGAGAACCTCCCGGCCGAGAGCTATCTCGATGCTAACGATCGCTCCTTCTTCCACGAGCGTGCCATGGCGCCATCGGTTGGGGGCGCCTCCGCGGGCCGCTGCCGACCCTTCTTCGCAGACGGGGCCCTGGTCGATGTGGTTCGTGAGCGTCTGTCCGATCGCGCCGAGCTGCTCGGCTGGCGTAAATCCAGCGACATGGACATCCACTTGACGATCGATGGTGTCCGGGCCGAGCCGGTCTGCGTCGATGGGCTTGTCCGTTTTCTCGTTCCCGCCGAGGCTGAAGATGTGCGGCTGATGTCGGCGTCGTTCCGGCCCTCCTGGGGACGCGACAAGGATGATCGCCGCTTGAGCATCGCTGTGTCGAGCATTCGGATAAGCGACGGCCTATTCCTGAATAGCGAGATTGCGCCTTCCGACGAGCGGCTTGCAGACGGGTTTCATGCGGTCGAGTCCAAGGACCAGTGGTCCTGGCGCTGGACGACGGGATGCGCACGGCTGCCGCGCGACCTCTGGGCGGATGCTTCCGGGGATGTCTTTCTCTCCGTAGCATTCAATCCGACTGCCTCGGAGCGCTGGATTGAGCCCGCAGATACCCGCCACGCCGAAGCATTTGAGGTGTCCGACAACGTCATACGGCTGACGGCCTAGCCACAGCCAAAGCAGGGCGCTGCCCTCATCCCAACTTGCCCCGCCCGGCTCAGCCGCGGCGGGGTTTTCTCGTTTCAGGCCGTCAGACCGCCCCCGTCAAGATCATCAACTCGGTCGGCTTATCAGACGGCGTCGCGGGCGCTTCTGGCCTTTGGGGCAGGTGGGCGTCTAGGGCACCTTTACGGAAAGTTGCTCAAGGATCCATTGGTCAGGTCCATTTGGCATCAGCCAGCTTCGTTCTACGCTGAGCGTTATAGCTCCGCTCAGCGCGGGAATTTCAACTTCGATCCTCGTAACTCCAATATGTGAGATCCAACCGAGCTGGATCCCAACGATCTGTTTGCCGGGATCCGCCAAAAAACGGACCTCAACTCTATCACCCTTCTTCATTTCTCTCTCCTGCTTGGCGCCGTGCGTTCGAAGAAAGTGGGGTGGATTTCACGACCGAACCGGCCGGCATCGCCGTCAGGGGCGACGCCGGCTCGGCAGCGGCTAGAAAGGCAGCGGAGTGATGCCACGGTAGCGCTTGCCGCGGACGATCTTGCTGACCGTGCCGGCGTTCACCTTGAAGTGCATCGAGGCGTGCTCCTGGCTCCAGCCGAGGATCTTGACCGCGTAGAGGATGTGGCGAGCGCGCATGCGCCCGCAGGGGTATTCAGCCATGACGGTACCTTTACCTTGAAGGGTCTGAGGGTGCCGTCCGCCTTGAAAGTTGCCCCAAGAGATGCACATAAGAGGGCGTGACGCCGTGCAACGTTGGGGCTTTCCGAGGCGGAAAGCGTTCGCGATGTGTGGTCCTGGCCGGGCTGGCTACCCCTCGCCACAAGGGGTAAGCCGGCTCGACTAGCTTCTCTCCCGGCTCGAACCTATGCCGGAGAGCACGCGTACAATTTATTCATCCTCACCAAACTGATTTAGTCGAAGACTGAGTTTGTGTAAGGCAGGATTTTGCCTTCGGCCATCACGGCGCGACCTTTGTCGGTCAAAATCCAACCGTATCCCTGATCTATGACTTCTCCGTCCTGCTTAAGACGACTTAGCTGGGGGCTAAAGCTCGTCCTTTGCAGTTTGTCCTCGAAATAGCGACGGTTGATCATCGCATGCAGGTCGTGGGAGCTGACCCCGTTGCGATTGGCGTCCAAGGTTAATCTCACCGCCTGCTTGATCGAAACATCTCCGAAGCTATAAAATCGAAAGAACGGCTCCTGAGTATCATTCCCTGGCCCGGCGAGTAGGGTCGTGTTCAATTTCAGTGTATTGGCGGCGTTCTGCAGGGCTTCAAACTCTGTGCCGGCCTCCTCCAGTTCTGCTTCGACCTCCGCCAACTGAGCTTCAAGCGCGCGCTTCCGCTCGTTGAGGCGGCTGATCCTCAGCTGAACTGTCGGCCAGCGCTGCCGGATAAAATCCCCTACGTCTGCCATCGATACACCCGCCCCCAATCCCCAAGACTCCCGAGGGCGAGTCTGAGATAGGCGTCCAGACTGCAGCCGACAAGGGTCAGGCTCCCATTCCCGAGTTTTTTTGTCGATCCTGCAGTCTGGGTGTGGTTATCGAGTCGTTAATGGACTCGGAAACCGAGTTCCCGTTTTGACGCGAGTCGAGGCGCTGGCGGAAAACGGGCGCCCTGTCAGTCATCCGTCAAGAATGGGGGATTATGCTAGCGACAGTGGCGCGAGGCCCCCTCAAGCGCGCGCACGCGAAAACCCTTTCCGGAAGAGCGAGCTGGACGCCGCGTCGGAAAGGGGAAGAATGTTCCAACGACGTCACCGGCCGGTGTGCCGAAACCAGCCCATTACCTCAACGCTTTTGGGTGAGGTTGCTGCATCATATCAGGATTTTTCGTTTCAAGCCCCATGCGCCGCCGCGAGCATCCGCTTCCGCACCTCGGCCTTGCGCTCGTCGTCGCTGGCGCCTGTCGCCATGGCATCGCGCCCGACAGCCTCGTAGATTTCCCGCAGGGTCGCCTCGTCCAGGCCGAGACCGCGGGCGAAGCCGAGAAGGCCAGTCCTACCGGAAGTCTCTAGGGAAGGAGGCTGCGAACCAAGCGACGGACTGCCAGCAGCCGTAAATCAGCAGGCAGATGAGCACGCCTCCGATTGCAACCCTCACCCCGACGGCGTCGTCTGGCTGCTCGGGCTTCTCCTCCATCGCGTCTTCCCTGAGAGATTCACCCACCTGCACGCACGTCCGCGAACGCACGCACCAGCACCCGCCGGCCACGGGCATCGTGAACATCGACTAGCCAGTCCGTCCAGTCCGTACCGGGCGCACCATTCATGAGTGCCTGCGCAATCCGGTCAGCTTGCGGTCCAAGCGCACGCGGTCGCGGCACCCATCGGCCGGTCAGATCGAAGACGGCATCACCGCCCCTGCCAACGCAGTGGAAGTGGTAACGCTTGACGGTCACTGCCTTTTTCGCTCCGCGTCCACAGCGCTCCCCATGCCTTTTTGGCGCTCTGCCGATCTGCGTTGAACCCAGCCTGCCCGTCTGGTTTGTTCCCGTTGTGTTCTAGTGGATTTGGAGCTGAGATGCACGCTGTCGTCGGGCGTCGGACGATGTTGCACGATGATCTGCCGGCTGCGGCAGATGCGCGACGTGCTGAGGCTGAGGAGATCGCGGAGGCTTACAGGAGCGCGCATCGCGGCGATGACCGGGCTGCCCTCATCGCGGCCATCGCTGATGCCCTGGCCGACCTCACGACTGCCAAGCAGCAAACGGAGGCGGTGCGGCGTCAAGTTTCCCACGGCTACGTGCGTGGCACGGCTGGTAAGGCATGAGCGCCGCCGGGCTCTACCGCATCGAGGAACTGATCCCAGACGGCGCCTCGACCGTGCGCGTGCCTGTGATGGGTCCGTCGCTGTGCGCGGGCTTCCCCTCGCCGGCCGACGACTTCGTCGAAAACGCCCTCGAGCTGCCGCGCTGGCTCGTGCCGAACCCATCGGCCACCTTCCTCTGGCGCATTTCCGGCGATTCGATGCGTGATGCCGGGATCTTCGACGGCGATCTCGCTTGCGTCGATCGCAGCCTCAAGCCTGCGCACGGCAGCGTCGTCGTGGCGGCCGTCGACGGCGAGATGTCGATCAAGCGCATGGTCGTCGAGGGCAACAGGGCGCACCTCTCCTTCGACAATGCCGACCTGCCCGTCTACGCCCTGGAGGAGCTGACCGAGGTCGAAGTCTGGGGCGTGGTGCGCTTCACCATCCGCTGGCATGTCGCCCGCGCTGGCCAAGGCCGATGAGTGGCGCCGAGGCGCGCTTACGCGATCGAATCGGCGGTGGCCGCGCCCTGGCGCTGATCGATGGCAACAGCTTCTACTGCTCCTGCGAAAGGGTCTTCGACGCCAAGCTCGCCCGCGTGCCGGTGATCGTGCTGAGCAATAACGATGGCTGCGCCATTGCCCGCACGCCCGAGGCCAAGGCGCTCGGGATCAAGATGGGCGACCCCTACTTCAAGATCCGCGGCCTCTGCGAGGCACAGGGCGTGCGCGTGTTCTCGTCGAATTACACCCTCTACGGAGACATGTCGGCGCGCATCAACGCGATCTACCGCGACGCCACGCCCGACATAGAGGTCTACTCGATCGACGAGAGCTTCCTCGACCTGACCGCCTTCGTGCGCCGCGACCGCGTCGCCCTGGCTCGGGACATCCGCGCTACCGTGCGGGCCTGGACCGGCATCCCAACCTGCGTCGGCATCGGCCCAACCAAGACGCTGGCCAAACTCGCCAACCACATCGCCAAGACGGTGCCCGAACTCGATGGCGTGTGCGACCTGACCGAGCCGGTCGCCTACGAGCACTGGCTCTGCCGCATCCATGTTGGCGAGCTGTGGGGCGTTGGCCGTGCCTCGCTGCCGAAACTCGAGGCGCTAGGCATCGATACGGTGGCGGACCTGCGGGACATCGATCCGCGCCCAGTGCGCAAGGCGCTGACGGTTGTCGGCGAGCGGATGATCCACGAGCTGCGCGGTGTGTCCTGCCTCGGGCTCGAACTCGTGCCGGCCCGGCGCAAGGGCTGCGCCGTGACGCGCTCGTTTTCCGGCCGGGTGACGGAACGGGCCGAACTGGAGCAGGCAGTTGCCGCCCACGCCACGCGGCTCGGTGAGAAGCTGCGGCGGGA
This sequence comes from Methylorubrum sp. GM97, assembly GCF_024347855.1. Lineage (NCBI taxonomy): Bacteria > Pseudomonadati > Pseudomonadota > Alphaproteobacteria > Hyphomicrobiales > Methylobacteriaceae > Methylorubrum > Methylorubrum sp. GM97. The sequence continues at coordinate 3,799,159 of NZ_AP025942.1, read as the reverse complement.
AGGCCTCGGCACCGACCACATCACGGTCTTCTACCACACGAGCGAGCACGACCGCGGCGAGCCGATGCGCTCGGTCTCAACGGTGGTGACCCTGCCGGAGGCGACCAACGATACGCTAGCGCTGATTCCCGCGGCGCTGCACGGCGTCGCCCGCACCTGGCGCGAGCAGGGCAGCCCGCCCTGGCGCTACTCGAAGGCAGGCGTAGTGACAGTCGATCTCGTGCCACTGGCGGCCTCGCAGCGTGCGCTGATCGGCCGGCTCGACCGCGAGCGCTCCACGCGGCTCATGGGTGCGCTGGACGCCTGCAACGCCCGTTTCGGCCGCGGCAGCGTGGTGCCGGCGCGGGCCGGACTGACGCAGCAGCGGCGCACATGGACAACGAAGTTCGAGATGCGCACGCCGCGCTACACGACTCAGGTGGACGAGCTGCCGGTCGCGCACGCCTAATGGGTCGGTTCTAGACCCGATGGAGACATTCGCGGGACACGGTGCCGCTAGAGCCGTGCCCGAGCGGGTTGGGGCGGCTCGGGAGTTGGAACGTTGAAAGGCGAAGGAGGATACTGATGCCTTCACCTTTGTCCGTCGATCTACGCCAGCGTCTTGTCTCTGTCGTTACGGAAGGGGCGTTCTGTCATCAGGCTGAAGACGCGGGCGATACCGTATTGGTCCTCCTAACGGCCTGGGCCGTATTAATTACTACATCTGCGCTGCTCGGCCTACGAGCGGACGGGTCCCTCCTGGCTCCGACTGAGAGCGAAGGGGCGGGTCCCTTCGCTTCTCGTCTGCAGTTAGGTGAACACGAGGACCAACAATAAGCAGGATATGATCCAGACCGTGATCATTCTCCCGGTATCAAGCGGGCACAAGAAGCACAGTGTGGACCTGCAAATGAGCCCCTTAGCGATTGCACGTCATTATAGAATTGCTCTAAACAGATTTGTGTGGATATTACGTTAGATCCTGATATATTTTGCATTGAGGTGCCATGGCTCTGAGTCTTCACCTTCGCGAACCCTTTCCGTGAGCGCAAACCCTGACTGGCCCATCAGATTAGACAGATCCTCTAGATCATAGCCCCATCGATGCAGGTCAAATTCTTCTCCACCGAATGCTCCAGATCTCCACCCGTAAATACTGGCCAGAGCATGTTCTCTCTGGTTATGGAAGCAGCTATCAATAAGACCAAGGTACTGCTTGCAGTGAAATTCAAGATCGGGGCATATAATGTGCAGCACTCCGCGAGGCTTCAGAACTCTGTACCATTCGCTCAATGCCATTCGCACGTTTTTAGGATGTAGATGTTCAATCATATGGCGACTATAGATTTCATCAACAATCCCATCGTCAAATGCGCGCAAATCCCATGCCTCGGACACCATATCTGTAGCTGATGTCTCTCTAACGTCAATGTTCGTAAATCCGCTCCTCTTTTTGTCACCGCAACCAATGTGAAGCTTTATCTGAGCTGCCTGTTCCAAGATTATCTCCACAATACCCGGTTGGCGGCTCCGCACGTAGCCGATGTGGCCGGTTCCTGCTCCAACATTAAAGCAACCAAATTCGAAGGTCCAAGCGGTATTCCGCTAGCGCTAGCTTCAGCACTCGCGCGGACGGCACTTTAGAGCCTGGGCTAGATGTTCGGTCCCGTTGTGTGGTGATACAACTGATGCCGCATGGAGGGACGCGCTATGGGACAAGTTCTCCACGGCAGCGCCACGACGACTGAGACGGTCCGTCGGGCAATCCAAGCTCGTCAAGAGAGCGTGAGGGCCGCTGCCAAGCGCTACGGCATCAGCCCCACGACGGTGCAGAAGTGGCGCTCACGCCAGACCAGCACGGATGCACGGATGGGGCCGAAGGAGCCCCGCTCCAGCGTGCTCAGCCTGGAGGACGAGGCGGTCATCGTCGCCTTCCGGCGGCACACCCTGCTGCCGCTCGACGACTGCCTCTACGCGCTGCAGCCGAGCCTGCCGCATCTGACCCGCTCGTCACTCCACCGCTGCCTGCAGCGTCACGGCATCAGCCGCCTGCCGGATGTGGACGGCGACAAGCCGAAGCGGTCGCGCTTCAAGGCCTACCCGATCGGCTACTTTCACATCGACATCGCACAGGTCAGCACGGAACAGGGCAAGCTGCACCTGTTCGTGGCCATCGATCGCACGAGCAAGTTCGCATTCGTTCAACTGCACGGACGAGCAACTCAACGGATCGCGGCAGCCTTTCTACACGATCTGGTCGCCGCCGTGCCGTACACGATCCACACGGTACTGACGGATAATGGCATCCAGTTCACCGACAACCATCCGGTGGACGAGGAGGCCGAGGCTAAGGCGGCAGCTTATTGGGCCGAACGCGACGAGCCACGCATCTACCGCTGGCACTCGTTCGAGTGGGCCTGCGAGCAGACCAAGATCGAGCATCGCCTGACCAAGCCGCGCTGCCCGTGGACGAATGGCCAAGTCGAGCGGATGAACCGCACCATCAAGGACGCCACGGTCAAGCGCTACCATTACGCCAGCCACGACGAGCTCCGGATGCACCTGCAGCTGTTCGTGGATGCCTACAACTACGGCCGCCGACTCAAGACCCTGCGCGGCCTCACACCTTATGAGTTCATCTGCCAGACCTGGACGAAAGAGCCCGAACGCTTCAGGCTCGATCCGTCACACCACATGCCGGGACCGAACACACCCTTCTCCGGATCGTAAACCCGCCCCAGGAGCTGCCGGTCCTGATCCTCCGTGACCCACAGGCCGGGGCTATCGGCATCCGGGGTCACGTAACCAGCCACCTCTCTGCCGACCTTCACGACGAAGCCTTCCTCGCCGTTGGGCTCCATGGTGTGGTCTGGTGCGCTGTCGGGCATGGGGGCAGGTTAGCGCGGTGCGGGCAGTTCGGCGACTGGCGTCCTTGGGCTTTAAGCCTTCTGCGCCCGAGCCGGTACGATCGCGCTGAGCGTGCGCGAAGCAACTCGGCGCGTCATGCTCTCGGAACCACGTCTTCATCGTCCAGCCTCAGGGACCAAACCATGGCGCCCTGATCGTCCGTAAGCCAGGCGAGGTTGGTGTCGTCGGTGATCAGAAAGTCGCCGTCAGCAAGGGCAACAGCCACCGCGTCATAGGCACTCGGTGCAGTGATTGTCTGACCGGACGTGGCGTGATCCGTCACAAGCCCATTAGGCTCACGCCACCCGCGATGCAGCCGGTACGTTCCCATCTCGTGTTGTCTCGTGCCTCTCGGCTGATCCTCTTAGACATCTCTTAGCGGACGTTCAAAGACCGCCAAAGGGCTCGGCGTCCTGTTCGCGCAAGCCTTCTATACCTGTGCCAGCAGGATCGAGGTGGGCAGCGTTCCGCTCTGCATCGGCCTAGCGCGCTTTATCGTGGAGACCCGGGGTAGCGAACGGGTCGGCCTTCATGACGGCGGCCAAGCAGATCCTGTCCTCGTCTCCACGTGCCCGGCAAAATAGGTGAAATCTTGTTCAGCATCGTGATTGAACAAATAAGGGTGCTTTCGTAGTATCGAAGTCAGAAATTTACCAATTTATCAGAAATATCTACAGCCCAAGTCGCGCAGCTTAATCTGTCTCTCAGCCACTCGCAGCAAATTGCACCAGGGAGGCGCTGAGCATGGTGAGCCGGTCAGGTTTTCGGCGGCATCTATGGTGGACACGTTCGCCATGGCTGCTGGCCGCGCTGAACCTCCTGTGTGTTGTCGGTCTCTGCGCCGTCTCAGCTTTTATGCTTTGGGATATGCGCCGTGATGCCGAGCGCCGCGCGACCGCGGCGGCGCAGAGCCTGGTGCAGGTGCTCAGCCGCGATATTGCCCGCAACATCGGTATGTACGACCTCTCTCTGCGCGCGATCGTCGACGGCTGGCGCCTGCCAGCCGTCAGGAACGCCGATCCGGAGACGCGCCAGCTCATCCTATTCGACCGAGCCGCAAACGCTGAGAACTTCGGCCACACGCTCGTGTTCGACCGCTCCGGTACACTGATCATCAGCTCGAAGTCCCTCAACCCCGAGCCGCTAAGCTACGCGGACCGAGAGTACTTCCAGTATCATGCCACCCACAAGGACCTGGGCCTTCACGTCAGCGCACCGATTGTGTCACGCCTCACTGGCCGCTGGGCGCTGATCATCAGCCGCCGCCTGTCCAATCCAGACGGCTCCTTCGCCGGCGTGGTGCTCGGCTCAATCTATCTTGACTACTTCCGCCAGCTGTTTGCGGCCATCGATCCGGATCACGCTGGAACGGTAACGCTGTATGGGCCCGGCGGCACCATCGTCATGCGTGAGCCCTTCGACGAGCAACTGGTTGGGCGCAGCGTCTCGGCGACTGATAGCTACCAGCGCATGCTGCAAACCCGGCAGGGCGTATTTACAGGCCCGGCCATGATCGGCGAGGGCGCACGCACCTTCGCAGTCGCGCAGGTTGGCGAGTTGCCGCTGCAACTGAGTATCGCCCTCACAGCCGAGGATATCTACGCAGCTTGGTGGCAGAAGGCGTTGGTGCTCGCCGCTGTGGTTTTGAGCCTGTGCACCACCACCGTCGTGCTGACGACACTGTTCCGGCGCGAATTGACCCGACGCAAGGCTGCGCAGCGCGCAACTGCCGCGCTGAATGCCGAGCTGCAGCAGCTGGCCAGTACGGACGCGCTCACGGGGCTCGGCAACCGACGTCGGTTCGACGAGGTCTTGGAGCGGGAGTGTCTGCGGGCGACACGCACCGGCAAGGCCTTGTCACTGCTGATCTTGGACGCGGATCACTTCAAAGGCTTTAACGACCGCTATGGGCATCAGCAGGGTGACGAAGCGCTGAGGCTGATCGCTCGCTCGGCCCAAGGTTCAATCCACGCTTACTCGGACACGGCTTACCGCATTGGCGGCGAAGAGTTCGCGGTCATCCTGCCGGATACCGAGGAGCCGAGTGCTGAAGCGGTAGCTAACCGCATCCGGCAAGCGGTGCTCGTGCAGGCGGTGCCCCATGCCAGCAACCCACATGGCCTAGTTACGGTGAGCTGTGGGGTCGCTGTGACCTCGACAATTCGGAACTGCAGCCCGGTTACCCTGATCGCAGCAGCGGATGCAGCCCTCTACGAGGCCAAGCGACGAGGCCGTAACCAAGTTCGAACCATGGCAGCGGAGCGCCCATTGTCGGTCATCGACGGCGGTCGATAACTTTCGCCGATGGTGGGGTTCGGATCAGCCATGCCGCAGGTTAGCGTGGGCTCGACAGCACGGCGAGAGCGCGACCAACGTTTCGCCAACGAAACCGGCTCGCCGGGGGCTCAAAAACGCCCACAAACAAGGCCCGAAACCCCTGAAAACCCACCGCTTTCCCATAGAAGTAGCGCGCTCATAACGGTCTGGTTGCAGGTTCGAGTCCTGCCGGGCCCACCATACTCCTTCTTGCGCCGAACGTCTTTGCCAACACGCGCAGCAGCGCCCGAATCCGACAGCGCGCGGGCGATGATCCGCACCGGGTCGATCCGGCACCCTGCATCGACTGCCGGAGGCCGGCAGACGGGCGAAGGAATTGCCGGCGCGCACAATCAACCGTGGCGCGAAGACGATCGAACAACTTTCCGTCGTCTCGCGAGTTGAGGTTCGGGGGGCCCTGAATGGAGACAGGGCATGAACGGTCAGGCCGAAACCCGTATCACCGAGCGCAACCGAGCCCGCGCGGCGCGCATGAAGGCGGCGATCTTCGTCGAGCCGGGGCGCATCGTGCTGGATGAGAAGCCGGTCCCCGAGGTCGGGCCGCTCGATGCCCTCATCCGCATCACCACCACCACGATCTGCGGCACCGACATCCACATCCTCAAGGGCGAGTATCCGGTCGCGCGCGGCCTGACGATCGGCCACGAGCCGGTCGGGATCATCGAGCGGCTCGGCAGCGCGGTCCGGGGGTTCCAGGAGGGGCAGCGGGTGGTGGCCGGCGCGATCACGCCGTCCGGGCACAGCGCCGCCTGCCTCTGCGGCTGCCTCTCGCAGGACGGTCCGGACACGAAGTACGGCTTCAAGCCCATGGGCGGCTGGCGCTTCGGCAACACCATCGACGGTTCCCAGGCCGAATACCTCCTCGTGCCCGACGCCATGACGAACCTCGCCCCCGTTCCGGACGATCTGAGCGACGAGCAGGTTCTCATGTGTCCCGACATCATGTCGACGGGCTTCTCCGGGGCGGAGAGCGGGGGCGTGCGGATCGGTGACACGGTCGCGGTCTTCGCCCAGGGGCCGATCGGCCTCTGCGCCACGGCCGGGGCGCGGCTGATGGGGGCCACGCGGATCATCGCCGTGGAATGCGTGCCCGAGCGCCAGCAGGTCGCCCGCAGCATGGGCGCGGACGAGATCGTGGATTTCTCCAAGGAAGATCCGGTCGATGCGATCCTGCGGATCACCGACGGCCGGGGCGTCGATGTGGCGATCGAGGCGCTGGGGCGGCAATCGACCTTCGAGGCCGCCCTGCGCGTGCTGCGCCCGGGCGGAACGCTCGCCTCCCTCGGCGTCTATTCGGAGGATCTGCGCATCCCGCTCGGCCCCTTCGTGGCGGGGCTCGGCAACCACACCATCGTCACCACGCTCTGCCCCGGCGGGAAGGAGCGCATGCGCCGCCTGATGTCGGTCGTCGCCTCCGGCCGCATCGATGCCCGCGCGCTCGTCACGCACCGGTTCAGGCTGGAGGCGATCGAGGAGGCCTACGACCTCTTCGCGCACCAGCGCGACGGCGTCTTGAAGGTCGCGATCACGCCCTGATCCGCCGCTCCGGGCGGAGTGAGGGTGCGCAACTGCGAGACCGCGCGCCCTCACGCGGCTGACAGGCTCCTCAGGCCGTTTGACGGGCATTCTGACGGTGGGCTGGTTCCGCCTTGACCCGCTCCGGTAACGCCTCAAGCGGAATGACCTCTTAGCGTGTCTGACGTCGCAGTGGTTTGCGCAATCCTCCTGCCCGTATTCACCGAGCGTAAACGCGTCCCGTCCTATCATTGTCGGACGAGCGTAACCTCTGCCCAGAAGTTTCACGACGGTGTCGGGGCTGTACAGAGGCGGCGTCAGCGAAGACGAAGTGATTGAAACCCTCCCGCCCTGCCCCGCACAATCGAACCCACCAAGCGCCGGACACATTGAGGTCGCGGTTCATCACCGACGTGGGTGGGATCGCTGCGGTCGAGCTCTCGCTCGTGATCTTGCCGCTCTTCGTCCTGATGATGGTGATCGCGGAGGCTTCGCTCTTCGTGTTCGCCCAGCAGCAATTCGATCTCTCGGTTCAGCGGGCGGCACGCCTCCTCCGCACGGGGACGTTCCAAGAAGAAGCGACCGGCGCCGACCCGGCGCAGTCCCTGCGTGGTTTGCTCTGCGGCACCGGCATCCGGCTCTACCAATGCGATGAAATGCGGGTCGATCTCGTGCGCACCGCCACCTTCGCCATCAAGCAGATCGCGCCGGCCTACGATGTCGCCCGCGGCGACTGGGCCGCCGGGTTCGGTACGCAGTTCACCTGCCCGTCGGGCGGCGGCATCCACGTCCTGCGTGCCGCCGTGCCGATCTTGCGGCCCTTCAGCTTTCTCGACTTCACCGGTCAGCGCATGCCCGGCGGCAAGCAACTCCTCACGGCGACGGCTGTCTTCCGCACGGAGGATTATGCGGACAAGCCGTGTGCATGAAGCCGCGGAGGCAGCTCTGGACAGGACGGCGTGCGGCGGCGACCCTGCATGCGTTCGGTCGGGCCGAAGGCGGTGTGAGCGCCATCGAATTTGCCTTCATCGCGCCGATCCTCGTGATCCTGTTCATTGCAGCGATCGAGATTCCACGGGCGATCGCGACCAATAACCGTCTGGCCCAGGCCACGATCGCGATGGCCGACCTGGCCTCCAAGAACGATTACGCTGACATCAACGACGTGTTCGCGGCCGCTCAGGTCGTGGCCGCCCCCTACAGCTTGGCCGGCGCTGGCATCGTGCTGACCGCGGGCGGGGTCTATCAGGTGGGCAACGACTTCGTGGCCAGGGTCTGCTCCAGCGTCCAATCGGGGGACAAGGCGCGCATCGTCGGCTCGGATATCGGGCCGCCGCCGGCGGGGACGGCGTCGAAAGGCGACCGCTTCGTCATGGCCGAAACGCGGCTGTCCTACCGGCCGCTGTTTTCCTTCTTTCCGGTTCTCAACACCCTGACCTTCACGGGCAAGGCCGCCTGGCCGGTGCGCGAGGGGATCGCAACCAATGGACAGGCTGAAGTTGTCTTGCCGGGTGGAAAGCCATGTCCGCCTTGATCCGGACCGCATCATTCGATCGCGTTGCTCGGCCGATCGGCCCATCCCTCCTTCCGTGACGCTGAAGGAGAGGCTTCTCGTCGTGAAGGGTGCGTAAACCGTACGCACACTGCTCCGTCCTTGCGCAATAGACCCTATTAACGCGGGAGAATTATCCCTTCGGACAGGGACGCAGCCAGCAACAGGTCAACAGTCACGATGGTGGCGCGAGACGTAAACGGAGGGTCGACGCGCACGATTCGGTGGAGGCAGCCCTTCGCGCGCCTGTGCCGGCAGAATGACGGCTCGGTCGCGGTGATCTTCGCGCTGGCGGGCTCCACCCTGATCGGCCTGGTCGGAGGGGCGATCGATTACGCACGGTTTGCCTCCGCGCGCACCAATCTGCAAAGCGCGGTCGATGCCGGCGTGCTGGCCGGCGGCAACGCCCTCAAGCTGGTCGTGTCGAGCAGCGAGTCCATCGTCGGCCTGACGACCCAGACGATCCAGGCCGAGGCGAAAGCCGGCGCCGACGCCCCGGTCTCCATCCAAGTCACCGTCGCCTCCGACAAGACGAGCGTCGAGGCGCGCGCCGAACAGGTCATCAAGCTCACGTTCGGGGCCTTCGTCGGCATGGCCTCGATCCCGATCTCGGCCCGCGCCCGGGCGAGCGTCGTGGGGCGGATGCGCCTGTGCATGCTGGCGCTCGATCCCGCGGCGGCGGGTGCGTTCAACCTGGAGCGCAACGCGCAGGTCACGGCCTACGATTGCGCCCTCTACTCGAACTCCGTCAGCCGCTCGGGGATGGTCGGTCGCGACGGCGCGCTCGCCCGAGCGCAGACGATCTGCTCCGCGGGGGGCTTCAAGGACGACCGGGCGAACTTCACGCCCAGCCCGCAGACGAGCTGTCCCGTCATCGAGGACCCGCTCCGCAACCGGCCGGCCCCGCCGGTCGGGAACTGCGTGAACCTGCCCGAGATCCTCCGCCTTGCCGATCTGCTGACCGGCAAGAGCAAGGGCAACAACGTCATCGCGACGCCGTTCACCCTCGATCCCGGCACCTATTGCGGCGGCTTGCACATCACGAAGAATGCCGTCGTCACGCTGCGGCCAGGCATCTACGTCATGAAGGACGGCCCGCTCATCGTCGACAAGAGGGCGACGATGACGGGCAAGGATGTCGGCTTCTACTTCGTCGGAAACAACAGCGGCCTTCTCTTCGACAAGAGGACGACCGTGGACCTGACAGCGCCGACGACGGGTGCGATGGCGGGCCTGCTGATGGCGGAGGATCCCTCCGTCGCCCTGCCGACCGATCCGGTGCTGAACGTCGATACGCTTCTTGGCGACATCGTCACGCCGACGCCCCTGCCGCTCAACGCAAGCAAGCCGATGCGGACCTACCGCATCATCAGCGACAACACCCGCACCATGCTCGGGACCATCTACCTGCCGGCCGGCCGCCTCGTGATCGATTCACAGCGGCCCGTGGCGGATCTCTCCGCCTATACGGTCGTCGTGGCCCAGCAGATCAATCTCTACGAGGGCCCGAACCTCTACCTCAACGCGGACTACAACCGTTCGAGCGTCCCGCTTCCGAAGGGGGTCGGCCCGATCTCGGGGCGGCTCGTCATCAGCCAATAGAGCATCGTTGCGAAAGGCGGCCACCGGCTTTCGGGAAAAGACGATGCAAGAACAAAACCTTAGAGTGTCGTCTTGGATCGCGTATCCAGGACGACACTCTCGCCATCGCGATCCGTGCCGGAGCACCGATCCGCCCCGTCGCGAGACCCTTGCCGCGAGACAGAACCCGTGCGTGCGCCCCTCTCGAACCCGATCCGCTCGCTCTCCGGGCGGCTGGCCCTGGCGGTGGCCAGCGCCGTCGCCATCGCCCTGCTCCTCCTGACCGGTCTGTCGACCTGGCGCGAGGTCGAGCGCTACGCCGCGGCCAAGCGGGATCTCCTTCGGATGACGGCGCAGATCCTGGCCGCGAGCGCCGCGCAGGCGACCGCCCAGGGCGACGAGGCGGCGGCGCAGAGCACCCTGCGGGCGATCGCCCACGGGGAGGCCCTGGTCTACGCGTCGGTCGAGCGGGCCGACGGGGACATCCTCGCCGAGCAGGGCATCGGATTGCGCCTCTCGAACGACATCGATCTCGATCAGGGCGCCGTCTCGCCGCTCGACCTCATGACGACGCGGACGCTGCGTGTCTCGGTTCCGATCCTGGAGAACGCCCGCCCCATCGGCCGCGTCGTCTTGGTCTCGGATAACCGCGATTTGGCCGAGCGGGTCGCGGAAGTCGGCCTGACGGCGGGGTTTGCCGGGCTGCTCGCCCTGGCGCTCGGGCTTGCCGTCTCGATGGGCCTGCAGCGCAGCGTCACCCGGCCGCTGGCGGCGCTCGCCCGGACCATGGATGGGGTGCGCCTCGGCCACGACTATTCCCGGCGCGCGGAGGCCGGCAGCGGCGAGGTCGGCGCGCTGGCCGAGAGCTTCAACGACCTCTTGCGGGCCGTGAACGAGCGCGACCGGGCGATCGCGCGCTACAATGCGGGCCTGGAGGAAGAGATCCGGCTGCGGACCCACGACCTGATCGAGGCCAAGCAATCCGCCGACGAGGCCAACGCGGCCAAGTCCGTGTTCCTCGCCACCATGAGCCACGAGATCCGCACGCCGATGAACGGCATGCTGGTGATGGCGGAACTCCTGGCCTCGGCCGACCTGCCGCCGCGCCAGCAGCGCTACGCCAAGGTCATCGCCCGCTCCGGCCAATCCCTGCTCGCCATCATCAACGACATCCTCGATTTCGCGAAGGTGGAAGCCGGCCGCCTGGAGGTGGAGCGGATCCCGCTGAGCCCGCGCGACGTCGCCGACACCGTCGTCACCCTGTTCGCCGAACGCGCCCGGTCGGCGGGGCTCGACCTCGCGGCGCAGATCGATGGCGACGTGCCGCGCTCCCTCCTCGGTGATCCCGTGCGCCTCGGGCAGGTGCTCGGCAACTTCGTCTCGAACGCGCTCAAGTTCACCGCCACTGGCCATGTCCTGGTGCGGATGGAAATGGAGCACGAGTCGTCTGGTCGGGTCCTGCGCATCGCCGTGTCCGACACCGGCATCGGCATCCCGCAGGACCGGCTGTCGGGGATCTTCACCGCCTTCACCCAGGCCGACCAGTCGATCGCGCGCCGGTTCGGCGGCACCGGGCTCGGGCTGTCGATCGCCGAGCGCCTGATCGCCGCCATGGGCGGCCGCGTCGGCGTCGAGAGCCGCCTCGGCGAGGGCTCGACCTTCTGGGCGCGCATCCCAGTCGCGGGCGCGGAAGGCGCCGAGCCCGTGCTCCGCCGCGCCCCCGCTTTGCCCGCCGCTGTCCGCCTCGGTGCGCTGGGCGGCGCGACGCGCGCGGCACTCACGGCGGATCTTCAGGCTGCGGGCTTCCATTCCGTCGAGTCCGGGGAGGGTCATTGGATCGTCGAGGCGGCGGAGCTTCTGGCGAGCCGTCGTCGCCCGGAGGGCGGGGGGCGGGTCATCGCCCTGGTGCCGATCGGCGACACCTCCGGGCCCGAACTCCTGCGAGCGGGCCTCGCCGACGCCGTCTTGCGCCGTCCCCTCGCCCAGGCCGAGTGGCGCCCGCTGCTGGCCGCCCTCGCCGAAGGCACGGCCCTCGCCGTCGAGGCTCCGGCAGCCGAGGAGAGCGCCGCGGCCGCCCTGCCCTCCTTTGCCGGCGCGCGGGTGCTGCTCGCCGACGACAGCGCCGTCAACCGCGAGGTTGCGGCCGAAGCGCTCGGCCGCTTCGGCGTCCACGACGTCGTCTGCGTCGAGGATGGTGCGGCCGCGGTGGAGGCGGCCGCCGCGCACCGCTTCGATCTCGTCCTGATGGATGGCAGCATGCCGGTGCTGGACGGGTTCAGCGCAGCCATCGCCATCCGCGCCCGGGAGGCACGGGACGGGGCGATCCGCGTGCCGATCGTGGCCCTCACCGCGCATGTCGTCGGCGACGGCGCCGAATCCTGGCAGGCGGCGGGGATGGACGGCATGCTCGCCAAGCCGTTCACGCTGGCGCAACTCGGCGGCCTGCTGGCGCAGCATCTGCGGGCCGCGCCGCTGCGCGATCCGGCTGACATCGTGACGTCGGAGGCGCCGCGGATTTCGGACGATGTGCTGCTCGACGAACCGACGATCGCCAATCTGGAAGAGCTCGGCGACCGCGACTTCCTCGCGCGCATCCTCCGGCTCTACATCGCCCAGGCGCCTCAGGCGCTCCTGGAACTCGAGACCGCCCTCGCCCGCGGCGACGCCCCGGCCGTGTCCCGCGCCGCCCACGGCCTCAAGTCGATGAGCGCCAATATCGGTGCGGCGCAGGTGAAGGATCACGCGGGCACCATCGAACGCACGGCGCGCGACGGCGACCTGACCCGCCTCGCCGAGGCGGCGTCCGGTCTGGACGGCCTGCTCACCCGCACCGTCAGCGCGCTCCACCTCCGTCTCGACGTGCCCACCGGGAGCGCCGAGGGCGAACAGAGCGAGATGGCTCACGCGATCGGCGGGCAGCGCGAAGCTGGCTGAGGGGCGGATGAGCCTGTGACGGACGATGCTCGAGGCGACACGCCGATGCCGTGTCCGGTCCCTGTCGGGCTGGGCGGGCTCGCTGACCCGCTCTGACGCTTCGAGCGCGCGAAAAACCGGATCAGGCGGCCGCGGATGCGGTGTCGCGGCCGAGATCGAGGAAGGCCTGGACGTCGGCCCAGCGGCTCAGGAACGCCGCGACGATGGTCGGGTCGAAATGGGAGCCGGTGTTCTCCTGCAGAAAGACCCGCGCATGCTCCGGTGACCAAGCCGGCTTGTAGGGACGCTGGGTCGTCAGCGCGTCGAAGACGTCGGCCACCGCGACGATGCGGCCGGACAGGGGGATGGCCTCCCCTTTAAGGCGATACGGGTAGCCGGTCCCGTCCCAGCGCTCGTGATGGCTTCCCGCGATCTCGGCGGCGAGCCGCATGACGGGCGAGGCGCTGCCGCCCAGGATGCGCCGTCCCCGGTCGGCGTGCTGTTCCATCTCCCGGCGCTCCTCGGGGGTGAGAGCGCCCGGCTTGCGCAGGATCGCGTCCGGCACGGCGATCTTGCCGACGTCGTGCATGGTCGCGGCCAGACAGAGCTGCCGGGCATCGGATGCGGGCATCCGCATCGCCTCGGCGATCAGCCCGACATAGGCGGAGACGCGGGCGATGTGATCGCCGGTGTCGGAATCGCGGTGCTCGGCGGCGCGCATGAGGGTCGAGACGATCTCGCGCTCGCGCTCTTCGATCAGGGCCACCGCCGCCGCGACCTCGCGGGCGAGCTGCGCGGCATGGTCGCGCTGCGCCCGGTGGGCCGCGGAGAGGGCGAGCAGGTTCGTGACGCGGGCACGGATCTCGACCGCGTCGGCGGGCTTGGTGAGAAAGTCGGTCGCCCCCGCCTCCAGCGCCTCGCGGCGCAGGCTCCGCTGGTCGTGGCTCGTCACCATGACCGTGGGGACGTTGGTGAGGCCGGGAATGCGCCGCACCGCCCGGATGAACGCGACGCCGTTCATGCCCGGCATCTCGTAATCGGTGATGACGACCCCGATCTCGGACGCCCGCGCCTCCGCGAAGGCGAGCGCCTCGGCCGGCACGGTGAAGGCCTGCGGCGTGCAGCCGGCGAGCGGCCGCAACGAGGCGACCATCACCAGGTTGTTCATCTCGGCATCGTCGAGGACGAGAGCGAGCATCGAGTTTTGTCCCAGGCCTGACGGCACCCCTCGCCCAGCTGGCTGCTCGACGGCAACCTTATGGTGGACGGGCCCACTAACACTCCCGTCCATTGCTGAAAGGTGAAACCGGCTCCGGTTCTCCGCCGATGCAGTCGCCGCCGCGTGCGTGAGCGTTAGCGAAAGCTTGGTGGAATGCTCGAAACCGGCGCCAGGTGGGGCCCACGCGAAGGGCCCTTCAGCGGGACAGGAACAGCGGAACGGGGCAGCTTCGCAGCAGCGAGCGCGTCACGCCGCCGAAGAAGAACTGGCGCGCGCGGGAATGGCGATAGGCGCCCATCACGATCAGGTCGGCCCGGAACAGGCCGGCTTGGCTCCGCAGGGTTTCGCCGATGGAGCCGGAGACGGGCAGGTTGTTGACGGTGACGTTCACCCCGTGCCGCGCGAGGTGGGGCGCGAACTCGGCTCCCGGCACCGAATCGCGGATCTCCGCCGCGTCGCCGATCGAGACGATCTCGACCGCCTCGGCCGCACGCAGGAACGGCATCGCGTCGTTGGCGGCCCGTGCCGCCTGGGCGCTTCCGTCCCAAGAGACGATGATCCGGCTGCCGGCAAAGCCCGTGTGCCCCGGCGGCACCGCGATGACCGGGCGACCGCTCTTGAACAGGGTCGTCTCGATCGCCTCGCGGTCGAGGTCGCAGGTCCAGACCAATGCATCCAGAATCGCCAGATCGTGCAGCCGCGCCTGTTCCGCCAGCCGGTGGATGATGGCCGGATAGTGCAGGCTCGGCGTCTCGGTCGTGCACACGACGCCCGCCTGCGCCGCATCGCCCGCGGTGCGCTCCGCGATGGCACGGGCCAGCCGATCGAGGCGCCGGTCGATGTCCGCGACGGTCCCGTCGTCGAAACCGCTGATCCAGCGATTGTCGCCGTAGAGCCGCCAGGACGCCGATTGAAGCGTCAGGTGGGCGCCTGCGGCCCGGGCCAGCGACAGGCCGTAGCCGACGGCCGGCGAATCCCTGTCGCTCTCGTTCTCGACGGCGATCCCGACGAAGACGTCGCGGATGCCAGTGAGCGCGGATGAGGCAGGTTGGGACATGGCAGGACTCCGGTCTGAACCGCTCCATCGTTGGAGCGGCGGGCGCCCGCCGGCCTTGATACAGCGCAAAGGATTTTTCCGCGCCGGATCAAACGGGGGAGACCACCACCGGCGGTACCGCCATTTCAAAGGCGGGAGGTTGTGTCAGGCCGTCTCGGCGTTGAGGAACCAGCGAATTCATTTCTCGTTGTGCCTATTAATGCAGGCACAAATTGCGGTACGCATGAGAAATAGACCGAGATCTTCCGTTACGAGTTGAGTGATTGGCTTTTTATTTATCAAATGACATAATTTATGTAGAATTTATTCAAAAATTATCACCTCATCCTACGCAGAGACTTCCGGGATGGAATCGATGACGCTTTCCATGGCCGCGGCTGAGGCGATTCAGGGGGGCGGCGAAGCGCTGACGGCCGAGGACTTCCGGCAGACCCTCCACGAGGTCGGTGTCTGCATCTGGTCGCTGGACATTTCCACCGGCCGTGTCAGCGCTTCGCAGACCTGCGGCTGCCTCTTCGGTATTCCAACCGAACGTCTGACGAGCTTTGCCGCGACCCAGGATCTGGTCCACCCGGACGACCGCCAAGCCCGCGCTCACGCCATCGAGAGCGTGCTGCGGGACGGCGGCAGTTACGAGATCGAATACCGTGTCGTGCTGCCGAATGGGCGGGGTGGCTGGCTGCGCTCGCGGGGGCAGGTGCAGCTCGACGCCGAGGGCCGGCCCCACCGGCACCGCGGGGTCGTCTTCAGCATCGAAGAGCAGAAGCAGGTGGAGGCGGAGCTGCGCGCCCGCGAGG
Source organism: Methylorubrum sp. GM97 (assembly GCF_024347855.1). NCBI lineage: Bacteria > Pseudomonadati > Pseudomonadota > Alphaproteobacteria > Hyphomicrobiales > Methylobacteriaceae > Methylorubrum > Methylorubrum sp. GM97. Next base: position 3,783,302 of record NZ_AP025942.1, on the reverse strand, counting down.
CCCATCTCCGCTCGATCCTCGACACGATGCCGGAGGCGATGGTGGTCATCGACGAGGCGGGGCTGATCCACTCGTTCAACCCGGCGGCCGAACGCCTCTTCGGCTACGCGGCCGGCGAGGCGATCGGGCAGGACGTCCGCATCCTGATGCCGGAGGCGATGCAGAATGGACATGCCGCAGACCTCGAGCGCTATCGGCAGACGCGCCAGCGCCACATCATCGGCACCACGCGGTGCGTGACGGGCCGACGGCATGACGGCTCGACCTTTCCGATGGAGCTGGCCATCGGCGAGATGCATTCGGGCGAGCGGACCTTCTTCACCGGCTTCATCAACGACCTCACCGCGCAGCGGCGGACCGAGGCGCGGCTTCAGGAACTCCAGTCCGAGCTGGGCCATGTCTCCCGCTTGAGCGCCATGGGCGAGATGGCGACGACGCTCGCCCACGAGCTGAATCAGCCGCTCGGCGCCATCACCAACTACACCAACGGCTGCCGCCGCCTCCTCGCTCATCCCGACCCCGAGACCATCGCCAGGGCACAGGAGGTTCTCGACAAGGCGGCCGAGCAGGCGCTGCGGGCCCGGCAGATCATCGCCCGCCTGCGGGAGTTCGTCGCCCGCGGCGAGACGGAGAAACGGATCGAGCCGGTCGCGACGATGATCGAGGAGGCCGGTGCCCTGACCCTGGCGGCGGCCGGCGAGCAGGGCATCACGGCCCATGTCGTGCCGGATCCGCGGGTCGGATCGGTCTTGGTCGACCGGGTTCAGGTGCAGCAGGTTCTGGTCAACCTGATGCGCAACGCCTGCGAGGCGATGCAGCGCAGCAGCCGGCGCGAGCTGACCGTCGCGACGCGGCGGGTTTCGCCGGATTTAGCCGAGGTCGCGGTGTCAGATACCGGCCCCGGTATCGCCGAGGAGGTGGCCGACCGGCTGTTCCAGCCCTTCGTCACCACCAAGGATGCCGGGATGGGCGTCGGCCTCTCGATCAGCCGCACCATCATCGAGGCGCATGGCGGCCGCCTCTGGGTCGAGCCCAACGCCGCGGGCGGGGCGACCTTCCGGCTGACCCTGCCGACTGCACCCGAGAGAGGTCGGTAACCCATGGCCCCTGCCCTCGTGCATGTCATCGACGACGACCCCGCCATGCGCGACTCGGTCGCCTTCCTTCTCGATACGGCCGGCTTCGACGTGCGGCTCTACGAGGCGGGAACGGCCCTGCTGGCGCGGCTCACGCGGCCGCTCCGGGGGTGCATCCTGACCGATATCCGCATGCCCGACCTCGACGGGTTGGCCCTGTTCCGCTCCCTCCGCTCGGCCGGTCACACGCTTCCCATCGTGATGATGACGGGGCATGGCGACGTGCCGCTCGCGGTGGAGGCGATGAAGCTCGGGGCCTGCGACTTCATCGAGAAGCCGTTTGATGGCGAGGCGCTCCTTCGGGCGCTGCAGGCCGCCCTGGAGCAGGGTGGGCATAACGGCTCGGTCGACCCGATCCTGCAGGACTTCATGCGGCGGTTGGCGACCCTGAGCGAGCGCGAGCGCCAGGTTCTCGATCATCTGGTGACCGGGGGCACCAGCAAGGAGATCGGGCGAAGGCTCCGGATCAGCCCGCGAACCGTCGAGATCTACCGGGCCAAGGTCATGGCCAAGACGCGGGCGGGAAGCCTGCAGGAACTGGTGCGCTGGGCCGTGCTCGCCGGCTTCGTGTGAGGCCGGCTCGCGGTCGATCACGGGATGGCCGCGTTCCTGCCCTCGTGACCCCCCAGAGCCGGCCATCCGAATGCGGAGCCCCGTCACCGGGATGGCGGGAGCGGCCCGCCGTCCTGCATCCAGGGGCGAGAGAGACAGCCCGCCGCGGGATTTTGCGGGCGCGGCGGCTTGCGCGGATCGGCCCAGGGCGCAACGTGAGGGGACACGGCGTGCGCCTTCCCTGCTCCGGCTGATTGCAGAGGCTACAGCCCGAGCGCGTTAGGGCGTTGATCTTGCGCAATCGATCTTCGATGATACATGGCATCACCGTCCGTCCCCGATTCATGGGACCTCATGGGACGTTCGCCGCGGGCGGACGGGATCGCGCGCTCCAGGCCCGACCCGTGCCCATGCGCGCAACCGCTGGCGAAGCGGCGAGACAGGCCGCACCCCTACGTAGTTTTCCTTAAGCGGGACTACTTAAGAGAGTATCCGGAATTTCGTCGGTGCCGTGGCGCGACCACTCTCGTCTCATCGAGATGGATGAGGAGCGAACCGATGGGCACGAAGCCGACGCCGAGATCCATTCCGGTCGCTCCGGGCTCGCGCACGCCGCGCCGGAGCATCCACGAATGCGGCCTCTTCGCCGATTGCCCCGATCTCGTCGGCACACCGTTCTCCTATGCCCGCGAGGAGGAGGTCTACGGCGAGGGTGAGGACGCCGAGTTCGTCTACCGGGTCGTCGAGGGGGCGGTGCGCTCCCACAAGATCCTGAGCGACGGCCGGCGCCAGATCACCGGCTTCCACTTGGCGGGCAACCTGTTCGGGTTCGAGCAGGGCGACACCCACTGGCACACGGCGGAGGCGCTCTCGGACACCCGGGTGCTGATCTTCCAGCGGCGGCAGATCGAGCGGGCCGCCACCCGCAGCGCCGAGGTCGCCTGCCAGCTCTGGGGCATGGCGACGACCAGCCTGCGCGACGCCCAGGATCTCATGCTCCTGCTCGGCCGCCGTTCCGCCCAGGAGCGCGTCGCCGCCTTTCTCATCGAGGTCGACGGCCGCTTCGGCGGCACCGGGGCGTTCGCCCTGCCGATGACCCGGCGCGATATCGCCGACTATCTCGGCCTCACCATCGAGACCGTCTCACGCACCTTCTCGCAGCTCGAGGAGAACGGGGCGCTGCGGCGCTCCGGGAGCCGGCAGATCACGCTTCACCGCGGCCGCCTCCGCCACGTGGTCGAGAACTGAGACGGCCTCACGCCCGATTTTCGTGTCCGGCCGCCGCGTACAGGGATGCGCCGTCCGCCACCGCCGCGACGACGCGCTCGCGCATCGTCGCCACGGCCGCATCGCCGAGGGCGCGAGCGTTCCGCTCACGGCCTCGAACATCGGTTCTGCGATCAATGGGCGAGGAACAGCGGCACCGGGGAGCGTGTCAGGAGCGCGTGCGTGACACCGCCGAGGAACCATTCCTTCAGGCGTGAATGCCGGTAGGCGCCGATCACCAGCATCTCCGCGCCGAGAAGGCCGGCCTGCCGTCTCAGCGTCTCTGCGGCGTCGCCGTCGACCGGGACGTTCGTCACCGAGACGTTCACACCGTGGCGCGCGAGGTGCGGGGCGAATTCGGCGCCCGCGACCGAGGTCGAGAGATCCTTCTCGCCGACCACCGAGACGATCTCGACCGCCTCGGCCGCGCGCAGGAACGGCAGCGCGTCGTTGGCGGCCCGCGCCGCCTGGGCGCTGCCGTCCCAGGCGATGACGATCCGCCGTGCCGAGAACGTATCGCCGCCCGGCGGCACCACGAGGAGTGGCCGCCCGCTCCCGAACAGGACCCCGTCGATCACGTCGCGATCGAGATCGACCTCCCGCGCTTCGGCGTCCAGGATGGTGAGGTCCGCGAGCCGAGCGCGGGCGGTCAGGCGGCCGACGAGTTCGGGATAGGCGAGCGCGGAGGCTTCGATCGAGCAGCTCACACCCTCCAGCGTGGCATCCGTCACGGCGCGCTCGGCGATGGCACGTGCGCGGGCGCTCAAACGCCGGTTCTCCTGCGCGACGAGATCGTTGACGAAGCCCCAGCCCGATCCGCCGACCATGGTCAGGCGGCGGGCCGCCGATTGGACGGTGAGATGGGCGCCGGCCATCCCCGCGAGCGACAGGCCGATGCCGAGTGCGCTCGCGGTCTCGTCCCCGCGGCCCTCCTCGGTCAGGCCGACGAGGATGTCGCGGATGCCCGTGAGGGCGACGGGCGGCGGCTTCGGCATGGTCTGCTCCGGTGGCGAACACCGCCCGGAGAGTGACGGACCGACCCGCATCCGCTTTGATCCAGCGCAAGAACCCCGGTTTGATCCCGTCGGGGCGGATCCGATTCCGGCGCTCCGGGCGACGGGCACGCCTTGCAGGCGCCCGCCCAGCTCTCCCGCGAGGCGATGATGACCGGGCCGGCCGCGATCGCCTTGAGGTGAATCAAGGCGTCGTGCCGCCGGCGCGGCAGGATAGCGACCGTCGGACGAAGACGGGAGCGAGCGATGAGTGTGGTGCTTCGATCCATCGAAATCGAGACGGTGCGCTACGTGCGGGCGCCGGCCGGGCCGGTGTCGCGCGCCGAAGCGGCCGGAGCCGGCCTGCCGGCGAGCGCGGGCGTCGTCACGGACATCGCCCGCTACCGGACGATCGGCAGCCTGCAGGCGCTGGGCTTGGCCGCCACCGCCTCGGTGGTGACGATCGCGCTGCTCTGGCTGGCCGTCTGAACGCCTGAAACCTTGAAGCGAGGAGGCGGGAGATGGACGACATCACCGTGCGCCGACACGTGCTTGCGGCGCTGGGACTCGCACCCATGATCGATGCGGCGCAGATCGGCGTCACCGTCGAGAGCGGTGTCGTGACGCTCCGCGGGCATGTGCGGAACTGCGCCGAGAAGGGGATCGCCGAGCGGGTCGCGCTGCGGGTTCGCGGCGTCCGCGCCGTGGTCGAGCAGATCGAGGTCCGCTACCCGGATAAGTCCCGCAGCGGCGACGCGACGCCGCCCGATCACCGCAGCTGGTGCGAACGGGCGGCGTGGTCGGCTCCCGGCCTGTCCGCCGTCGAGGATCGGCTGACATACGCCTGATCGGACCCTGCGATCGAAGGGCCGGCCGCGTCACCCATCGGTGAGGCGGCGTCCGATCTCCTCGATCGAGAGCTTGGTCAGATCCTTGTCGATCTCGGCGATGACGACGCGCTTGAGGCGCTCGGACAGCGCCTGCCGCAACGATGCGAGCGTGCGCGGCGGGGCGACGACGATCAGGGCGGGGATCGCGTCGGCGATGCGGTCCAGCGCCGCCGCGACCTCGTCCGCGAAGCGCTCCTCGGCGATCGTGTGCCAATCCGTCTGTTCGATGGCGCTGCGGTGCTCCCCCTGCCGGACGCGCGGCGGCCGGTCCGTGCCCTGCTCGCGCGTCGGCGGGTTGGGGGGCGCCTCGAAGACGTGCTGCACGCGAAGGGCGAGGTGCAGCGCGTGGCCCTCGTTGCGCAGCACCAGGGCCCGGCGGCCGTCGCCGACGACGACGTATCCCCCGTGAGGAATCTTGAGGTTGGGTGTCTCGGTCATCGGGCGGCTCCGGCCTAGAGCCGTATCCGACCTGATGGCATCAGGCCGGCGTCTCTAGGTTTTTGTTTCAACACGCTTTCTTTCGCCGAGCCGGTGCCCGCTTCGTCGGAAAGCGCTCCAGCGATTCCGGGCCGGATGCAGCGTTCAGTGGCTCATCAGGCAGCAGACGGGTGCGCCGGCCAGGAGGTCGCGGGTGACGCCGCCGAAGACCCATTCGCGCAGGCGGCCATGGCCGTAGGCGCCCGTGACGATCAGGTCCGCGGCCTGCTCGGCTGCCGCATCCACCAGGGCCAGAGAGGTCGCGCTGCCGCCGGTCTCCGTGCGGATCGCGGTGGCCTCAATGTCATGGGCCTGCAGGAACCCGACGACGTCGGCCGTGTCGTCCGCGCTCTCTCCGTCGTCGATCGAGACCACGACGACGCGGGAGGCCCGCGTCAGGAATGGCAGCGCGTCCCTGACCGCGCGGCGGGCTTCGCGGGAGTTCTTCCACCCGACCGCAACCCGCCGGACGTCGAGGTGGTCGAGGCCGGGCGGCACCACCAGGACCGGGCGGCCGAGATGCATCACGAGATCGCCCGGATCGACCGAGCACAGAAGCGGGCCGGATGCCGGCTTGCGGCCGACCACGACGAGATCGGCGGCCGCGGCCTGCCCGATCAGGAACGGCAGCGGGAAGTCGAGATTCGAGCGCCACTCGACGCGGCTGCGGGTGCCCGCCGCCTCTTCGAAGACGGCATGGGCCCGTTTGAGATCGTTCAGGATGAGTTCGCTGTTGGCGGCCAGCGCGTAGGCGCTCGCCGGCACTGGGCCAATGGGCGGGACGGCATAAGAGGCCTCCTCCGCCGCCACGCCGATCAGCCGGGCGCGGAAGTCGTCGGCGAGATGGCCGGCGAGGCGCACGCGGTCGCGCGCCTCCGCCCCGAGATCGACGGCCACCATGATGCTGGCATAGGTCATGAGAGAGTTCCTGCCGGACGAGGGTGACGGGCGGGAGCGCGGCGTCGTGCCGAGAGTGAATCCCGAGCGGATTCGGAGCAAGTGGGGTCAGGTTCGCGAGGCGTATCCAAGATCCCTGTTCGATCCGGCCCAGGGAACCGGGTCGCGTCGTATCCCCGCGCTGGGCTCCGGCTTGGCCCGCGCGGCGTGATCGGGGAGGTGCAGGTAGCCGGGGTCGAAGCCTGCGAAGGCGATGAGGGGGGCGGGCTGAGGAACGGCCGCCGCGCCTCGGTTCAGGGTGATCAGGCGCGCGGCCTGGAGGACATGCAGCACCCGGCTGACATGCACCGTGGAGAGCGCCGCGATGTCGGCGATCACCACCTGCCGGACGGCGCTGGCGAAGCACTCCTCCATATCCCTGCCGGGGGCCTCCATCTCCCGGCCGGCGGCTTGCATGTCTCGGACGGCGGCCTGCGACCGTGCCCGCACCTCGCAGATGAGGTGGGCGATCCGCCGCTCCGCCTCCCAGCCGGCATTGATCAGCCATTGCTGCCCGATGCCGAGTTCGACGAGCGTCAGCCACCACAGCGCCCGCTCGATGCCGGGATGGCTCCGGATCAGGCTGTCGATCGTGCCGGACGGGATATCGGCGACGGTGCAAGGGGACAGCGCTTCGATGGTGCCCGGCAACGGGTCCGCCGCGCCGCGGCCCGTGCTGCAGAGGTCGCCGGGAAAGTACAGGGCGAGGATCCGGCGCGTGCCGTCGGGCAGCATCGCGGCGCGGCAGGCGACGCCGTCCACGATCAGGTGCGCCCCCCCGCTTTCTGTCCGTCGCGGATGTCCGTTCGGGCCGGCACCAGCCGTTCCTGCGGCGCGAGGGCGAGGAGGGCCCGACGCTCCGCCACGCCGAGCAGGGCGGCCTCGTCCAGCCGCCGGACGAGCCATGCCAAGGGGGTCATCGACTGCATCCGAGCCGTCCTCAAGGCGACTTGATGTCGATGCGCTTGGCTTCCGGCGGCGTCACGGCCGCCTTGGGCAGCGTCACCGTCAGGATCCCCTTGTCCATGCTTGCCTGGATGTCCTCGGCCTTGATGCCAGCGGGCAGTTCCAGGGCACGCACGAAGGCGCCGTAGGCGCGCTCCGTGACCTTGCGGGCGCCTTCGGTCTCCTCCCGCTCCTGCCGCTTCTCGCCGCTGATGACGAGGGTGTCGTCGGCCAGTTCGATCCGGACGTCGTCCCGCGCGAGACCCGGCAATTCAGCGGTGATTTCGACTCGCCCGTCCTTCTCGACGACATCCATGCGCGGCGCCGCGCCGCCCTGGAAGAACGGAAGGCCGAAGCGCAGGTCGCCGAACATCTGCTCCGCCACGCGCTGCAGGGGCGGCGCCGCGGCGCTCGCGTCGGTCGAGGGCGCGTGGGTGTGGCGGCCGAGGGTGAGGAGGGATTTGAGATTCATGGATCATCTCCCGTCATGCGGCTGGTCGGCCGTTCGGGAGAGACTGCCGTCCGGGCGCAGGCTCGGCGTTGAGATGGATCAAGCGGGCGGCGGCCATGTTGGTGGCCGGCTCATCCCTGTCATCGAGAGCATCGCCCCGAGCGCCGGCCCGCGTCGTATGAGCGGTGCACGGACCTGAGGCCGGCCGCCATCGACGGGAGCGGCCGGATCAGGATGGCGCGTCTGTCGGCCAGGCCGGCTCCGTCTCCAGCCGCGCGCCATGCGATAGGTCAGGTCGTGGGAGGCGAGGGCATCGGCGATGAAGCGGTCCACGGCCGAAAGGCCGCGGGGCGTCGGCCCGAGATGCTTCCAGCCCCGGACGGCCCCCGTGAGGAGGCCGCCCGCCTCGGCCGCCGCCAGGAAGTTGCGGACATGCGAGCGGGACACCCCGAACTGCGTGACGATGTCGGAGAAATCACTCTCGCGTAGGGCGGCCTGCGCGTCCGCCTCCCTCAGCAGGATCACCCGCATCAGGAAGTGGAAGCCCTGATACATGCCGTGGAACGGGGGCAGGTCGCGGTTCGCCGCTATGAAGCGGGCGATGACGCCGAACACCTCGATCGACACCTGGCGCTGGGCCACATGGAAAGCCGGGTCGGGCGCCACGGCGAGACCGTATCCGGGCTCCGGATAGAGTTCCCTGCAACACGTCGTAATAGGACGACAGCACCGCCCGGTCCCAGGCCAGGAGCCGATCCGTCCGGCGCAGCAGCCGTATCCTTCCGTCGGCGGCGGGGCGGGCGACGAGATCGGCGATCTTCGCAACGGGTTAAAGGGAGTGTGCCAGTTTTTGCAACCTCCTGTTGATGGCGCCGTGCGCTCTCGTGCGCGACGAGGCCGGCGGTCGAGCGCCAAACCCGGCCAGAGGCTCCGTCACACGCTCAGCCGCGGGCCTCCTGCACCTGCCCGATCTTCCACTGGAACGGCGGCTCGGTGCCGTTGACCGCGTAATCGCCGACGACGCGGTCCTTGAAGATGCGCGGATTGTGCGAGGCGATCGTGCGGGCGTTGCGCCAGTGGCGGTCGAGCGCGAGGCCGCGGCGCGTGGCCGAGGCGCCGAGCGCGTCGAACAGGATCGCGCCGGCATCCAGCACGAGGCCGGTCAGCACGCTCTGGGCCTGGGCCAGCTCGATTTCCGCGGCGACATTGATCGCGTGGCTCTCCGCGTCGGGCAGGCCCGCGACCCGCGCCTCGTAGGCCCGCTGCACGGCCTGCGCCGCTTGGATAGTGATCGCACCCGCCGCGTAGGCGAGGCTGTGAACCCGGCCCACGACCTGGAGCACCTGCGGGTCGGCGCTGGGACGGGCTCCGGCGGCGTGGGAATAGGTGCGGTTGCGCTCGCGCACCGCCTCGGCGACTTCGCCCGCCGCCGCCCGGGCAATGCCGGTGAGGGTGGCCAGATGCACGGCCTGGAAGAAGGCAGGGCCATAGGGGAAACGCTCCGCCGTCGGCAGGGGCTCACCGATGGCGGGGGCGTCCCCGAACAAGGCGGTGCCGCTGGCGGTGAGCCGCTGGCCGAACCCATCCCAATCGTCGATGATCTCGACACCCGCGGCTTTGGCCGGCACCACCACCGAGGTTTCCTCCCCCGCCTCGCCGGTGCCGACGACGTCGATCCAGTCGGCGAAGAGCGAGCCCGTGGTGTAGTACTTCTTGCCCGTCAGCCCCCAGCGCGTGCCGCTGCGGTGGATGCGGGTCTCGAAGGTACCGACCGCGGCGGTCCCGGTCTCGGACCACGCGCCGCCGAACAGGTCGCCGGCCGCGAGGCGTTCGATCCACTGCGTTCGGCGCTCCCCCGCCGGACTGCCGACCGTGTCCTCGGCGAAACCGAAATGGTTGCGCAGGGCCTGCGGCAGGTTGGAATCGGCTTGTCCCAGTTCGGCCAGCAACGCGAACAGGTCGGGCAGGCTCGCGCCGAAGCCGCCCTCGTCCTCCGGCACCCGCAGGGCGCCGAAGCGGGCTTCCTTCAGCCATCCGATCGCCGCATGGGGCAGATCGCGGTCCTGCTCGCGCGCGACCGCTCCGTCGCGGATGCGGGCGAAGACGGGCCGGAAGCGCGCGGCGAGGGCCTCGTAGCGCGGGCTCGGGGCGTACCCCAAGCGGTCCAAGGGGCGGCCGACCGGGCGGCGTCGGGTTCACTCATCGATGGTCTCGTTCGGTGAAGGACAAAGGTTTCAGTGCCGGGTCCCGGCCTCGGCGCCACCGAGGTAGAGCGCGCCGAGCCGGCCGCTCGCGGCGAGGTCCGCGCTGGAGCCGGAGGCCACCACGCGCCCGCTCTCGAGCACGACGGCGCGGTGGGCATGGTCGAGCACGAGGTTGGCGTTCTGCTCGGCGACGAGCACGCTCACGCCTTCCTCACGATTCAAGCGGGCGACAATTTCAAAAATCTCGGCGACGATGATCGGCGCGAGCCCCATGGAGGGCTCGTCGAGCAGCAGCAGCGTCGGGCGGGTCATCAGGGCGCGCCCGATCGCCACCATCTGCTGCTCGCCGCCGGAGGTGAGCCCGGCCTTGGCCCCGCGCCGCTGCTTCAGGCGCGGGAACCACGCGTAGATCCGCTCCAGATCATCCGCGAGTTGTCGCCGGCTCGGGCGGCGGAGATAGCCGCCCGTCAGCAGGTTCTCCTCCACCGTGAGTTGGCCGAAGACGTGGCGGCCCTCCAGCACCTGCACGATGCCGCGGGCGACGAGGTCGGCCGGGTCGAGGCGCCCGGTCGCCTCGCCCTGCCAGCGGATGGCGCCGCGCCGCAGGCTGCCGCGTTGCGCACCGAGCAGGTTCGAGATCGCCCGCAGGGTCGTGGTCTTGCCGGCGCCGTTGGGGCCGATCAGCGCGACGATCTCGCCCTTGGCCACGCTGAGCGAGACGTCGCGCAGGCCGAGGATCGAGGCGCCGTAGACCGCCTCGATGGATTCGACGTCGAGGAAGGACGCGCTCATTTCGCGCCCGCCTCGGCCGTGTCCTCGGAGCGGGGCGTGATGCCCTTCTCGCGGGCATAGGCCGCCGCGCGCTCGTAGATCACCGGCAGGAGCAGCTCACGGTCGGATTTGACCCAGCCGTTGCTGACGATGTTCCACTTCGCGCCGTCCCATTGCAGCACCTTGCCGGCGCCGCCGCCCTCGTGGTCCTTGATCGAGAGGCGCAGCGGCTGGACGAGGCCGTCCGCGCCGAGTTCCTTCAGGCGGGCCTCGTCGAGCACGAGGTGTTCGAGACCCCACTGCGTCTCCTCGCCGTTGAGGGGGCGCTTGCCGAAGCGGGCTTGCGCGGTGCGGATCGCCTCGACGGCGATGATCGTCTCGATCACACCGGAATTGTAGTAGACCGAACCGAAGCTCTTGAGATCCTTCAGGTCGCTCTTGCCCTGATCGATGATCGCCGCCTTGATCTTCTTGAGGATGCCGAACTCGGCGCCAGCCGGGAACGGGGTGATGGCGAGATACCCTTTGCCGACGCTGCCGGCCGGCCGCACATCTTCTTCGGAGCCTGACCAGATGCCGCCGATGATGTGATCGACGGGAAAGCCGGTCTTGGCCGCGGTCTTGATCGCCACCGGAGTCATCACGCCCCAGCCGCGCAGGAAGACCCAGTCCGGCTTGATCTGGCGGATGCGCGCCCATTGCGCCGACTGGTCGTTGCCGGGATGCGGCACCGCGATCTGGATGTTCTCGAAGCCGTAGGTCTTGGCCAGCAGGTCGAGCGGGACTTGCGTCTCCTTGCCGTAAGGCGAGTCGTGATAGACGGTCGCGATCTTGAGACCCTTGAGCTTGTCCTTCCCGCCGACCTGCTCGGCGATGTAGTTCACCGCCGAGGACGCCTCGCTCCAGAAGCTGAACAACGCGGTGAAGCTGTAGGGGAAGACGCGTCCGTCGATCGCCTCGGTGCGGCCGTAGCCGGTGGTGAGCAGTGGGATCTTGTCGGCGGCGGATTTCTCGGTGAGCGCCTTCGTGATCGGATCGCCATGCGGCAGGAACAGCGGCACCGGCGAGCCGTCACGGCCGCCCTTCAGCCGCTCGTAGCACTCGACGCCCTTCTCGACCGCCCACTCGGTCTCGCACTCCTCCCAGGTCAGCTTGACGCCGTTGATGCCGCCCTCGACTTCGTTGAGGTAGCGCAGGTAGTCGATGGTCCCGCCCCAGACCGGCGTGCCGGACGAGGCGTAGGCGCCGACCCGGTAGGTCGCGAGGGGAATGTATTGCTTGGCCACTTGAGCACCGGCTTCTTGCGCGAAGGCGGTGGGCGCGAGGCTTGGAGCGGCGGTCAGGCTTGCGGCGAGGGCGACGGCGCGCAGGGCGCGGGACAGGCGTGGCATCGTTCGGTTCTCCGGGACGGTTTTGGGAAAAGGGTCAGCGGGCGGGGCGGCGCAGGCGGCCGAGCAGCGCGGCCAGCCCGTTCGGCTCCTTGATCAGGAAGCCGATGATGAGCGCGCCGAAGAGGATGCGCTGGAGGTTCGAGAGCTGGCCGCCGTCGAGGCTGCCGCCGAGGAACGCGTTCGACAGGTGGGTGAGCAGGATCGGCGTCAGCACGATGAAGGCGGCGCCGATGAAGCTGCCGGACAGGCTGCTCAAGCCGCCGATGATGATGATGAACATCGCTTGGAACGAGCGGTCGAGATCGAAGCTGCGGGCATCGACCGTGCCGAGATAGGCAAACGCCCAGAGCGCCCCGGCCACACCGCTCACCGCGGCCCCGACGAAGAAGGCCGAGAGCTTGGCCCGGGCCACCGGCACGCCGATGACGGCGGCGGCGGTTTCGCCGTCGCGCACCGCCCGCCAGTTGCGGCCGGTCTGACTTCCGACGAGGCGCCACGCCAGGACCGTGACGACGGTGACGCTGGTCAGCGTCAGGGCGTAGCGTCCGGCCGGGCTCGACAGGTCGTAGCCGAGGAACACGAGCCGCGGGGCCGAGATCGCGCTGGACGAGGCGTAGTTCGAGAACCAGCCGACCTGATTGAAGACCCACTCGATCAGGAACTGCGCCGCCAGCGTCGGCGCGATCAGGTAGAAGCCCTTGATGCGAAGGCTCGGCAGGCCGACGACGAGGCCGACCGCCCCGGCGATGAGGCCCCCGCCCGCGAGGCTGACCGGCAGCGGCAGTTCGGGCAGGCGCAGCAGCAGGTTGTAGGTGGCGTAGGCCCCCATCGCCATGAAGGCGCCGGTGCCGAGCGAGGCTTGGCCCCCATAGCCCATGGTCAGGTTCAGGCCGAGCCCGGCCAGAGCCATGATCAGGAACGGGATCAGGATCGCGTTGTACCAGTAATCGGTGGCGGTGAGCGGGATCGCCACGAAGGCGGCCGCGAGCAGGAGGGCGAGGCCGGCGGCGCGCACGGGAAGAGCGGGCAGCGCGGGGCGCCGGACGGGCGCGAGGGCGGCAGCGAGGGCAGGAGGCATCGGGTCAGACTCTCTCGATGGCGCGTTCGCCGAACAGTCCGGCCGGGCGCACCAGCAGGAAGGCGACGGCGAGCCCGTAGGCGAACCAGGTGGAGACGGAGCCGCCGAGCAGCGGCCCGAGATAGATCTCGGCGAGCGCGTCGGCCGCGCCGACGATGAGGCCGCCGACGACGGCGCCGGTGATCGAGGTGAAGCCGCCGATGATGAGCACCGGGAGCGCCTTCAGCACCACGAAGGTGAGGGAGAACTGCACCCCCTGGCGCGCGCCCCAGAGCAGGCCCGCCACCAGCGCCACGAAGCCCGCCACCGCCCAGACCGTGGCCCAGAGTAGGGGGAGCCGGATGCCGATGGAGAGCGCCGCCTGCGGATCGTCGGCCACCGCCCGCAGCGAGACGCCGACGCGGGTGCGCTCGAAGAACAGCCACAGGGCGATCACCAGGGCGCCGGCACTCGCCGCCGCCACGAGATCGAAGGAACTGAGCTGGATCGGGCCGATCGCCACCGGCAGGTCGCTGATGCCGAGGTCGAGTTCGTGGACGCTGGCGCCCATCACGAACTGCGAGCCGCCCTCGATGATGTAGGACAGGCCCAGTGTCGCCATGAACAGCGTGATCTGCGAGCGGTTCACGAGGGGCCGCAGCACGATCCGCTCGACGGCGACCGCCAGCGTCACCATGATCGCCAGCGTGATCAGGCCGGCGAGCCAGAACGGCACGTCGCGTTCCGTCAGCGTCACGAAGGTGAGCGCGGCGCAGAGCACCATCGCCCCTTGCGCGAAGTTGAACACGCCGGACGCCTTGTAGATCAGCACGAAGCCGATCGCGACGAGGGCATACATCACGCCGGCGAGCAGACCGCCCGCGAGCGTTTCCAGAAAGAAGCTCATGGATCGGCCCTCAATGCGGCTTGCCGAGATAGGCCGCGATCACGGCCGGGTCGTTGCGGATCGCCTCGGGTGGGCCGTCGCCGACCTTGCGGCCGTAATCGAGCACCACGACGTGGTCGGACAGGCTCATGACGACGCCGATATCGTGCTCGATCAGCACGATGGTGGTGCCGAACTCATCGCGCGCCGCCGCGATGAAGCGGGCCATGGCCCGCTTCTCGTCGCCGTTCATGCCGGCCATCGGCTCGTCGAGCAGCAGCAGCGTGGGCCGCGCCACCAGGGCGCGGGCGAGATCGACCCGCTTCTGGATGCCGTAGGGGAGCGTCGCGACGATGCGGTCGCGGTAGGCGGTCAGTTCGAGGAAACTCAGCGTCTCCTCCGCGGCGGCCCGGAAGCGGCGCGTCTCGGCGGCGTCGCGGGGAAGCCCCAGCGCGTGCTCGATCAGGGTGGTGCGGCTGTGGCGGGCGAGCCCGGCCAGCACGTTGTCGAGGACGCTGAGGCCCGCGAACAGGGCGGCGTGCTGGAACGTACGCCCGATGCCGCGCCGTGCCGCAGCGCCCGGCCGGATCGAGCGCAGGCGCTTCCCCTCGAAGGCGACGTGGCCGGCATCGGCCCGGTAGACGCCGTTGAGGATGTTGAGCGCCGAGGACTTGCCGGCCCCGTTCGGGCCGATGAGGGCGCAGATCTCGCCGCGCTCGACCGAGAAGCTCAAAGCATTGATCGCCTTGAGGCCCTTGAACGAGAGCGAGACGTCGGAGAGTTCGAGAATCGGGTCGGCCATCGCTCTCACTCCGCCGCTTCGAGGCGGTTGGCCTCGCGGGCCTTCACCGCCTCGATGTCGCGGTAGCCATGGGCCGGGTGCGTCTCCGGCAGGAGCGGGCCGCGCCCGAACAGCTTTTCGCGCAAGGTGCCGGGGCGGTAGCTCTTGGGGTAGACGCCGCGGCGCTGGAGTTCGGGCACCAGCAGGTTGACGGTGTCCTCGAAGGTCTCCGGCGTCACCGCGTAGGCGAGATTGAAGCCGTCGACATCGGTCTCCTCGACCCATTCCTGGAGGATGTCGGCCACCGTCGCGGCCGAGCCGACGAAGACCGGCCCGATCCCGCCGATGCCGCCCCAGCGGGCGAGTTCGGTGATCGACCACGGCTTCTCGGCCGAGGAGAAGCTCTCGACCATCGAGACGATGGCGTTGGTCTCGACCTTCTTCACGAGATCGGTCGGCGCGTACTGGCCGAAATCGATCCCGCTCCAGCCCGACATGAAGACCAGCGCGCCGTCATACGAGGTATAGGACTGGTATTCCTCGAACTTCTTCTGTGCGGCCTCGTCGGTCTCGGCAACGATCACCGTAGTGAGGTTGTAGATCAGCACGTCGCGGGCCGAGCGGCCGGCGGCGACGGCCTTGGCCCGCACATCGGCGACATAGGCCTTGAGCATGGATTTGAGCGGTGCGCCGACGAAGACGCACTCGGCATGACCCGCCGCAAACGCCTTGCCGGGGCCGGAGGCGCCGGCCTGATACAGCACCGGCGTGCGCTGGGGCGAGGGCTCGCAGAGATGATAGCCCGGCACGGTGAAGTGCCGGCCGCGATGGTCGATCTCGTGCACCTTGGACGGATCGGTGAAGATCCGCCGCTCGCGGTCGCGCAGGACCGCGCCGGGTTCCCAACTGCCCTCGAACAGCTTGTAGAGCACCTCGACATATTCGGCGGCGACCTCGTAGCGGTTGTCGTGGCGCGCGAGCCCCGACTGGCCGACGTTCTTGGCTCCGCTCTCCAGATACGAGGTGACGATGTTCCAGCCGACGCGGCCTTTGGTGTGGTGATCGGCGGTCGAGAGACGGCGGGCGAAGGTGTACGGGTGCTCGAACGAGGTCGAGGCGGTGATGCCGATGCCGAGATGCTCGGTGGCGAGCGCGATGGGGGCGGCGAGCTGGAGCGGATCGTTGACCGGAATCTGCGCCGCCTGCTGCAGGGCGTGCCAGTTCGAGCCCTTGTAGACATCGTAGTAGCCGACGACGTCGGCGATGAAGATCCCGTCGAAGATGCCCCGCTCCAGCGTGCGGGCGAGATCCTGCCAGTATTCGAGGTCCTTGTACTGCCACGAGCGGTCGCGCGGATGGGCCCACAGGCCCGGCGACTGGTGGCCGACGCAGTTCATGTCGAAGGCGTTGAAGCGGATTTGGCGCGTCATGAGGCTTCGTCCGTTGAGGGGGGCTTCGGGCGGCGCGGCGGGAATGCTCGGGGGCTCAGCCCGGGGCGAGGCCGAGCAACTGGCCGAGCGGCACGATCAGGGTGGCGCCGACGTAGAAGCCGTCCTTGGTGCGGTTGGGCGTGAAGGGATTCCAGAAGGAATTGCCGTTGACGAGGTACTGGACCACCGGCTCGAAGAAGATGTTCTTGCCGAGCGCCAGATGCGCGTTGGCCTCGAAGACCAGCTTGTCGCGGGAATAGATTTCGCCGCTGCCGCCGGAGATGAAGTTCGCGTCGCCGAGGAACTGGGCGTAATCCGCGGAGATGCGCTGCCAGTTGACCTTGACGCCGTAGCGGTCGTGCGGCCGGCTCTGGTCGGGCGCCTGGAGGGTGAGGCCGGCGAACGCGTTCCAGCGGATCGGCACCGTCGGGTCGGGGGCGTAGGCGAGGCTGGTATAGGCCTGGAGCGAGGTCGGGTTGAGGTTGCCCGCCTCCGCCCCGCCATCGGCGCGCCAGAACACTTGAGAGCCGGTGAGGATCACGCCTGAAGTGCCGGAGCGCAGCCGCACCGGATCGCCGGGATTGAGCCCCTTCGAGGTGCCGAAGACCGTCCTGAGGTTATCCTCGTGGTCGGCGGTGTTGTAGAAGCCGGTCAGCGCCACACGGCTCGGATAGGGATCGGTGACGAAGGTGGTGGCGTGGCCGATCTCGGCCAGCGTCACGACGCCGTTGAGCGGTTCGTGGCCGAAATCCCAGCCCGAGGTGAAGTTCGCGCGGCCCGTCACCGCGAAGGCGCCGGCCTGGATGTAGTCGTCCGGAGAGGTCTTGTAGGCGACATTGGCGCCCCAGACGCCGTAGAGCGGCGAACTGAGCCCGGCATTGATCTGTAGGATGTCCTGGAAGCAGCTCACGCTCGATTGGCACGGCGGCAGCGCGTAGTAGCGGTTCGGGTGCGTGCGCCCGACCTCGATGGCGAGGCGGTCGTCGAGCAGGCGCTGCTCGTAGGTGAGGATCGAGAGGCGGGCGAAATCGCGGTTGAAGGTCGGCTGGTAGCCGATCGTGGTGTCGCCGATATCGGCGCCCATGTTGCGGTTGTTCCAGCGCAGGCCGAAGAAGGTCTGGGTGATGTGGAACCAGCCGCCGGGGACACCCGCCAGTTTGTCCAGATCTGCATCGAGGCTCAGCAGGTAATAGGCCGAGTTCGAGAGTTGTCCGGGCCGCAGGCCCGCGCTCGGGTTCGAGAAGAAGAAGTCGTAGACGTTGACGTCGAAGCTGAGGCCGGCGAGCGCCAGCGAGGCGGCGTAGGGGGCGAGCGGCCCGTGCCACTTCACCTTGCCGTCCGGCGCGACGCCGATCGCTTCCGGATTGGTGCGGGGGCCGGCCTCCCCGGTGAAGCTCTCGACCGCGCTCGGCGATTGCGCCAGGGCCGGGGTGTCGAGGAGCGGCAGGGCACAGGCGAGGCCGGCGCCGAACAGCAGGAGGCGGGCCGGCGGGGACAGGACGTTGGGCATCGGGCTCGTCTTCAGGCAGTCGCGCACGGGTCATCGGACCGGCGCTGACGCAGGCACGTGAGGCGGATCGGGGGGATGCGTCGGCTCGCTCGATGCGAGACCTCGGCGGGGTGGCCGGTCTGGGAGGATGTCGGTCCGCCCGCTTTGCCGGCGCGTCATCGAGAGCCCGACGAAGATCTTCTTGTCTTCGTTTGATGCTCTTCGATTGCGGTCTGATATTCCGCAATGGAAACAGGTGCGTCAATGAAAGCGATTGCCCTTTTTCAGCGCGATGCTGGGACAAGATTTCCCCTTTTGCGCCGGAAAAGGGAGGTCGGCGTATCGGTGCCGTTGAAGGCACGTGTGGATGGCTGATCGGCGAAGCAAAACGCTTCCACGTTGCAGCGGAGCGCCGAAGGGGACGGGCTCCGGACGATGTCAGCCCTGACAAACCTCGCGGGCCAAGGCTCAACGCCGACGCGCCTTAGGATCGAGCGAGGCACGGACGGCTGACGGGCAAGAATAATCCTCCCACAACGGGCGGTTCTTAGAGATCGATCATGCAAATTTGTGTCAATATTTGAATATTACATTCATTGATCTTGAGATGGCTGGTCGGTCATCTTGGCCGCGTGCCGCTCTACGACACGGTCGACCTTCCGGGGCGGTCCTGTCCGATTTGTTCAGGTTCGATGTCGCGTTCCGTTCCCCGTCTCGCCCTCGCAGCCGTCGCCTATCGCTACGGCCCGAGCCCGGTGCTCGACCGCATCGATCTCGAAGTCGCGGCGGGCGAGCGCATCGGCATCCTCGGGCGCTCCGGCGTCGGGAAATCGACCCTCTTGCAGATCATGGCCGGGCTCGTCGCGCCCTCCGCCGGCAGCGTGCGGCTCGATGGCATTCCCTCGCGCGGGCCGGTGCCGGGCTGCACGGTGATGTTCCAGCGCCCTGCCCTGCTGCCTTGGGCGAGCGTGCTCGACAACGTACTGCTGCCCGCCCGTCTCTCGGGGCGTCTCGGCCGCGACCGCGCGGCCCGCGAGGCGGAGGCGCGCCGCCTCCTCGACGATCTCGGCCTCCGCGAGCGCGTGGGCGCCAAGCCGCACCAGCTCTCGGGCGGCCAGCAGCAGCGGGTGGCGCTTGCCCGGGCGCTGGCGAGCGAACCCTCGATCCTGCTTCTCGACGAGCCGTTCTCGGCGCTCGACCCGGAGATGCGCGCGAGCCTGCGCGGGGACGTGCTGCGGCTCGCCCAGGCCCGCGACCTGACGCTGATCGTCGTCACCCACGATCTTGCCGATGTGGCCGCTCTGGCAGCCCGCGCCGTGGTGCTCGACGGGCGCCCGGCCCGCATCGCCGCCGACTTCGCCCTCGGTGACGACGCG
This sequence comes from Methylorubrum sp. GM97, assembly GCF_024347855.1. NCBI lineage: Bacteria > Pseudomonadati > Pseudomonadota > Alphaproteobacteria > Hyphomicrobiales > Methylobacteriaceae > Methylorubrum > Methylorubrum sp. GM97. The sequence continues at coordinate 3,764,272 of NZ_AP025942.1, read as the reverse complement.
GAGGCGGAGCTGCGCCGCCGTCTTGGTTCCGTGGCCCGCGACGCGTCCGGCATCACCGGCCGCGCCGCCTGATCCTTCCTCATCGAGACCGCAGATGACCGCCCCCGACGACCTCTCCGCCCTCTGGACGCACGAATGGGCCCGCGCCGACTGGACGCGCCGCAACACCCTCGACGCGCTGGCCCGCGGCGGCCTCGCCGCCCTGCTCGGCGGCGGCGGGCTCGCCCTGTCGGGCCGCGCGGTCCATGCCGCCGAGGACGACACCGTGCGCATCGGCTACCTGCCGATCACCGACGCGACCGCGCTGCTGGTGGCCCATGCCAAGGGCTATTTCGAGGAGGCAGGCCTGAAGGTCGCCGAGCCGATTCCGGTGCGCTCGTGGTCGGCGCTGGTGGAGGGGTTCGCCGCGGGCAAGTTCAACCTCGCCCACCTGCTCAAGCCCATCCCCGTCTGGATGCGCTACAACAACAAGTTCCCGGTCAAGATCCTGGCTTGGGCCCATACCAACGGCTCGGGCATCGTCGTCGGCGGCAAGAGCGGGATCGAGGACTTCAAGGGGTTGGCGGGCAAGCGCGTCGCGGTGCCGTACTGGTACTCGATGCACAACGTCGTGCTGCAATACGCGCTGCGCGTATCCGGCGTCACGCCGGTGATCCGCGGGGATGCCGGGCCGAACGAGTGCGCGCTTCAGATCCTGGCGCCGCCCGAGATGCCGGCAGCGCTCGCGGCGGGCAAGATCGACGGCTACATCGTCGCCGAGCCGTTCAATGCGCTCGGCGAGATCAAGGCCGGGGCGCGGATGCTGCGCTTCACCGGCGACATCTGGAAGAACCATCCCTGCTGCGTCGTGGTCGCGCATGAGAGCCAGATCGCGGCCAAGCCCGAATGGGCCGGCAAGGCGGTCGATGCCATCGTGCGGGCCCAGGCCTATTGCGTGAAGAACCGCGAGGAGGTCGCCCGGCTGATCTCGAAGGAGGGCCGCGGCTACCTGCCGATGCCCGCCGACGTCGTCATCAAAGCGACCACCGATTACGGCCCGGCCTACGAGGCGAGCGGCGCGATCCGCCACCGCGACTGGGCGGCGCAACGCATCGACTTCCAGCCCTGGCCCTACCCCTCCGCCACGAAGCTGATCGTTGAGGCGATGGGCAACACCGTGGTCGAGGGCGATGCCGGCTTCCTCAAAGGGCTCGACCCGGATTTCGTCGCGCGCGACCTCGTCGACGACCGCTTCGTGCGCGCCTCGCTCAAGCGCTATCCCGAATGGCCGGGCGCGGCGGATGACGCCGCGCTCACCCGCCAGGAGACCTTGAGCCTGTGAGCGGGGGTGTGATCGAGGCGGCGCTCGCCGTCGAGCGGGCGGTCGCGGCCCCGGTGCCGCGCCGGGCCGGAATCGGTGCACGGTTCGGTGCCTCTGCCCTCGACCGGTTGGCCCCGCTCCTTGGCCTCGCGGGACTGCTTGCCCTGTGGTTCGCGGGCGGGCTGGTTCTGGCGAGCGTGCCGGCCTACGCCGCCTTTGCCGGTTTCGCGCCTGCGCCTGCGCTGGCCTCCTTCGTCGAACTGATCGCCTCCGGCGAGGCGTGGCGGGCCGCGGCGCCGAGCCTCGCCCGGATCGGACAGGGCCTCGCCGTCGCCTTCGGGCTCGGTGCGCCGCTCGGGCTGCTGATCGGCTCGGTTCCGCTCGCCGAGCGCATCCTCCAGCCGCCGTTCCAGCTCCTGCGGATGATCTCGCCGCTGGCCTGGATGCCGGTGGCGGTGCTCGCCTTTCCGAGTTGGAACGGGGCCATCGTCTTCCTGATCGCCGCCGCTGCGATCTGGCCGATCCTGCTCGCCACCGCCGCCGGAGTGAAGCGGGTCGATCCTGTCTGGCTCGCCATGGCACGCAATCTCGGCGCGGGCCGGCTTGCGGCTCTGCGCGCCGTCATCGTCCCGGCGGTGCTGCAGGACATCCTCACCGGCCTGCGCCTCGCGCTCGGTGTTGCCTGGATCGTGCTGGTCCCGGCCGAGTATCTCGGGGTCACGAGCGGGCTCGGCTACGCCATCAACGACGCCCGCGACACCCTCTCCTACGACCGGCTCGCCGCACTCGTCCTGCTGATCGGAGGGATCGGCTACGCCCTCGACACCGGTCTCGGGCGGCTGGCCGCCCGCGCCCGCTGGATTCCCGCAACGTGAGGAAACAACAATGACCGCGACCGCCGCCAAGGAAATCGTCCAGACCTTCGAGAAGGTGTTCGAGCCGATCGATCGTGAGCGCCTGCACGCCCTCTCCGAGAAGGGCCGGGCCGACCCGAGCGTGGTGAAGACCGTGCGCGCCCGCACCGTCGCGGAAGGCCGCCGCTTCCGCCATCTCAACTACATCCGCAGCCTCGATGCCCACATCGTCGACGAGCCGCCGGCCCTGCTCGGCGACGACACCGCCCCGAACCCGACCGAGGCGTTGCTCGCTGCGCTCGGCACCTGCGTCGCGGTCGGCCTCCAGGCCAACGCGATCGCCCGCGGCTGGACCGTCAGGGGCATCGAGGTCGAGTCCGAGGGCGACATCAACATCACCTCGGTCTGGGGCACCGGCGACCTGTCGGAGAAGCCGGTCGGGCTCACCGCCGTGCGGCTCAAGGTGCATCTCGACGTCGAGGGCGCGACTGCTGCCGAACTCGACGAACTCGTGGCCCATGCCGGGCAGTGGTCGCCGGTGCTCAACACGGTGAAGAACCCGGTCGCCGTCACCCTGGCGCGGGCCTGACGCCGATGGCCGCCAGCGCCCGCATCGCGGAGCCCCCTTCGCTCGACGTCGCCGGGATCGTGCGTGAAGCCTTGCGCCCGCGTCTCGGCGCGATCGATGCCGGGGAATATCCCGCCGACATCCTGCGGGCGCTGGGGGCGGCCGGCGCCTATGGGCACCACGCCGACGGCACGGCGGCGGGGCTTCTCGCCGCCATCGACGCGATGACGGAGGCGGGGCAGGCCTGCCTCTCGACCGCCTTCTGCATGTGGTGCCAGGATGCCCTGGTCTGGTACCTTGCCCAGGGCGACGAAGCCGGCCCGCGCTGCCATCTCGCCGCGATCGCCTCGGGCGCGGCGCTCGGCGGCACCGGGCTGTCGAACCCGATAAAGGCGTTTTCCGGCATCGAACCGCTGGCGCTCCAGGGCGAGCGCGCGGGCGACGGCTACCGGGTGCGCGGGCGCCTGCCCTGGGTGTCGAACCTCGGCCCGGGCCAGCGTTTCGCCGGCATCCTCTCGCTGCCAGACGGGCGGCGGGTGATGGGGCTGTTCGAGGCCGGCGCCGATTCTGTCTCGATCGCGGCCAATGCCCGTTTCATCGCGCTCGAAGGCACCGGCACCTACACGGTGATGATCCGCGACGCGCTCCTGTCCGACGAAGACGTGATCACGCACGATGCCGCCGCCTTCGTGCCGCGCATCCGCAACGGCTTCGTTCTGCTTCAGACCGGGATGGGGCTCGGGCTCGCCCGCGGGGTCGCGGCGCTGATGCGCGCGGATGCCCGTGGGCGCGCCAACGCGGCCTTCCTGCCGCTCGGGCCGGACGCGATCGAAGCGCGGGCGGATGCCCTGCGCGCGCGTGTCGCCGCCGCGGCGCAAGCGCATGCTGAGACCGACCAAGCGACCTTCCTTGAGACCCTGCGCCTGCGCCTCGACGTGTCGTGGCTGGCCCTGGAGGCGGCGCAAGCCGCCATGCTCCAGGCGGGCGCGCGCGGCTATCTGGAGGGCGCGGAGACGTTCCGACGCCTGCGTGAGGCGCAGTTCGTGGCGATCGTCACGCCGTCGGTGAAGCACATCACGATGGAGCTCGCGCGGGGTGGTTGAAAAGGCTTCACGCAACGTCCGCCGTTAAAGCCGCTCATCCTGCGGAGTGTGACGGCCAAGCGGACGTTTCGTGAGCGACGAGACGGGAAGCCCGCCAAGCCTATTCCGGGAGCAGATCCGCGTCGGGCGGGCTCTCGATCTCGACGGCCTCGGGAGCGGCAACGGCGGGAGCGCGCATGCGGGAGGCTGGGGCCGAGGGCATCATCGCCGCGCCCGAGGCGACGAGCCCGGCCATCATCCGCAGGTCCGGCGGCTGGCGCGGATCGTCGGCCAGGCGCTCGGCATCCACTTGGAGCCGCAGGTTGCAGGCCTTCGGGGCCAGCGCCCCGTCCGGCGTGCACGCGTCGTGGCGGGCGCAGGCCGCGTCCAGCGCATCGACGGGTGCCGCTGGCCCATTGTTGCCAGGCCCGCAGTAATTGCCGTGCAGCAGCATCGGTGAGCCCTCGACCGCAGAAGCGGTCTGGCTGAACGCGGGCACCGTCAGGGCGGTGACCAGAAGGAGGGGGAGAAGCGAACGGTTCATCGGGAGCCGTATCTCCTGTCGTGGATCGAAATCAGGCGCGGGAGCGGTCCCGGCGCCGTTCGGCCGTCATGCGCGCATGACGGCCAGGCCGAAGTGGGAGAGCGGGTGATCGACCGGCGCTCCCCGGTCCTCAGCGGAGGCTCGCCGAGCGCCGGCCGGCCGAGGAGGCCGTCCCCTCGTCGAAGGCGGCCCGGCATCCGGGGCTCAGGCTCGCCCGTTGCGCCTTCATGCAACTGACGATGCGGCCGCGATCGGGGATCGATGTCAAGCACAGCCGCATGACATCGTCGCGGCACAGCGCAGCCTGCTCCTCCTCGCCGGCCCGCACGCTGGCAGTGCCGGCGGCCGAGAAGGCGATCAGAGCCAGCATCGTGCGGGTTCCGATCTTCACCATCGAACGTCTCCTGTCTCATGCGGCCGGGCATCCATGCTCGGCTAAGGTCCGACGGTGAACGTCATAAGCGACGGCTCGTTCCGTGGGCTGGCAAGCCGGCCGGCTCGATGACCGCTCGGCGCCATCTCGCGACTGAGACGACCAAACGGGTTTCCGATGCCCCACGCGCAGCGGTGCTCTGCCCTGATGATGTATGGCAAGCCGCGTCATTGATCTGGAGTATGTAAGAATAATATAATATTAAAACAACACAGTGAAATACTTCGGAACAACATGCTCTGTGGACGTTTACGACGACATCTCTATCAGGAGGTCATACATGTCGAAACGTCACATCGCTTGCTTCGCGTCGCTTCTGCTGATCGGTGGCCTCGGGGCCGCGTCCGCGCAGGAGACGTCCGGCCAGGGCGCATCCAAGCCGTCGACGCCCGCCGGCACATCCCGAGCCGGGACGGCGGGCGAGATGCAGAAGGGCGACGCGATGAAGGCGGGCGAGATGGGCGGCGGCTCGGGCAATACGGGCGTGCCGGGGGCGTCCCCTGCGGCCGAGGGCAACAAGAACCAGGATTCCCGGACCACGAAGACACGCGACCGCTGACCATCCTCCGTTCCGGCCAAGCCGAGAACCGCTCGCGAGTGTGTTGCAGCCGGGAGCGGTTCTCGGTCTCCATCCGACCCTTGAGCGCATTGCGACGAAGCGGTCACCGGTTCGTCGAAAGAATGCGCGTCACAACAAGAGGCCGGAGACGCCGACCTGATGAAATGGGGTCGAATACGGCCCTAGGCGGCGGTTTGTGCTTCCCAATTCAGGTAATTCGACCGGAACTCAGCCAGCTCGACGAGGCGAGGCAGGTCGCAGAGCGTCACGCGCTTGCCCTTGCGCTCGATCAGCCCTGCACGCTTGAGTTCGCCGAGCGAGCGGTTCACGTGCACGCTGGTCATGCCGGTGGTGTCGGCGAGGTCGATTTGCGTGATCGGCAGGTCGAAGCTGTTGCCGCTCGCAAGCCCCACCGCCCGCAGGCGTACGAGCAATTCGCAGAGCAGGTGTGCGAGGCGCTCCACGGCCGAGCGGCGGCCGATATTCATCATCCACTCGCGGAGGGTCGCCTCATCGACGAGGGCCACCGTGCGCAGGCCGCGGGCGAGAGCGGGGCGTTGACGCAATTCCCGCCCAGTCTCGGGCCCGATCCGCGCGACGCGGCAGGTGGAGAGCGTGCCGATGGTGTGATCGATCCGGTTCAGGATCGAGGTCTCGAAGTCGCAGATATCCCCCGGGATGAGGTAGGCCGTGATCTGACGCGCACCGTTCGCCCGCAGCTTGTAGCGGCAGGCGAAGCCCTCCGTGATCGCGATCATGCCCTCGGGCCGGTCACCCTCGGAGATCAGGTCCGTGCCGGCCGGAACCAGCCGTGTCCCCGCCTCGATGATCGCCAGGGCGGCTGCGTCCGCTTCTTCCAGCTTGCTGAATCCTTGCAGCTTGCGCAGCAAGGGGCCGCTTACCGCCGTTCCACTGCCCGCTAAGACCTTCATCCTGCTTGTCCCGCCCGCGCGGCGCAGACGAGGAACGACGCGCGGCGTCGGCGCAGAGGTCGCAGCCGTCGCGAGAAATCAGGGTCCGCCGTGACGAGATCGAGCGCTGCTCGAGCGGGATTCCGATTCATGCTCGTTCTCGAAAAGTGGAGCGCTCGGCGGCCGTAGGGATCATTGGAATTGTTATACTAGTGGCCAGCCGATCGACATGTAAGCCGGGGGGCGCCTTCGGTGCGGTTCCCGACAATGCGGTGTCCGTCGCGAGGCTGTTTCGTAAATGTAAATATTTTTTACTTATGGTAATTTACATCTCACCGTTGGATGCTGGCGAAATCTACCTTCCGACGATAGGACGGAGGCCAATGACTTGACTGTGGAACGCCCCGTTGCCCTTCAAAGATCCGCGGCGGCGCGGTAGCCGGGGGTGCGGCTCGCGCGCCCTCTCGCCGCGGCGACGAGGGCGTCGAGCGCCGGGCTGGCGAGGGAGCGGCTGGCGGCGAGATAATAGGTCTCCCAGCCGACCGAGAGGAAATCGAGGCCGAGCCGGTCGGCCGCCGCCCGTACGCCGAGTCCCGCATCCGCCGCGCCGCAGGCGATGACCGCCGCGACCGCCTGATGGGTGAATTCCTCGACCGTGTAGCCGTGGATCGCGCCAGCCGGCAGGCCGGCCTGCGCCAGCATGCGGTCGAACCAGTCCCGCGTGCCCGATCCCTTCTGGCGGTTGACGTAGCGCAGGCCGGGCGCGGTCAGGTCGGCCAGCGTGCGGATGCCGCGCGGGTTGCCGGGGGCCAGCAGCAGGCCTTGCTCGCGCTCGAACAGGGGGTGCAGCACGAGGCCGGCACCGGCATTGATCGCGGAGAACGGAGCGCCCGCCGCTTCCGGCGCGAGAGCCCCGCAATGGAAGCCCGCCGCATCGGCTCCGCCCTCAAGGAGGCGCTGCACCGCCGCGCTGCTGCCCGTCACGGAGAGTTCGACACCCGTCTCTGCACCCGGTTCTCCGCTCATGACCTCGGTCAGGACCTCGACCAGCAACGGATCGTGGCTCGCGGCCAGTGTCAGTGCTCCGGCCCCGCCGCTCATGAGATGGCGCAGGCGATGCTCGACGGCGCGGGTTTCGCGGCCGAGGCTGGCCTCCAAGGCCGCCGAGGCGGCGGTGAAGGCGCCCGCCAAGGCGGCCCCGAACTCCGTCAGGGCGGTGCCGTGCCCACGTGTCTTGCGCACCAGGGGCCGGCCGAGCGCCGTCTCGTAGGCCTGGAGGCGCGCCCAGGCCGCGCGATAGGACAGGCCGAGGGCGTCGGCGAAGCCCTGCACCGAGCCGGTCCGCGTGATCGCGTCGAACATCACCGTCAGGTCGGACACCGTGAGCGCGCTCGCGCCGATTCGAATCGTGCCGCCCAAACCGAGCACGACGGAGACGGCCGCCTCATCGGAAGCTTTGTTCATATTGATGGCATCGTAGCTGTCGTCCACAACCGGGTTCCCTTATCGGGGCTTGTTTCGGAACGGCGCCGCCACCGGGGCGAACCCGCGAGGCGTTGCACCGGCTCCGTGCTCGCTCCAAGACGTGCGACCGGCCGACCGCAAATGTCCTCAGACCGCTTTGTTTCCTATCTCCGTCCCGCCCTTTTGGGACAGGGGGCGCCGGAGACCGCCCTGGCATCGCAGCGCGCCGCGATCGACCGCCACCTCGCAGGGCGTGGCCGGCTCGCTGCCGAGTGCATCGAGCGGGGGCCCGACGATTCTTGTATGGAGCAGCCGGCTCTGCGCGAGGCGCTGGCCCTGTGCCGCCGCCACGGCGCGACGCTTCTCATGGTGGGACTCGGGGCTTCCGGTCAGGATCCAGGGTTCCTGCGCGCTCTGAGCCGTGATTTGCGCCGCCTGGACCTGCACTTCGCCGTCGCCGACAGCCCGGAGGTCAGCGAGGCGACCCTCGGCATCATGGCCGCGGTGGCGGAGGCCGAGGACCGGCTCGGGGTGCGCCGCACCCCCGAGACGCTGGCCCGCCGCCGCGCGTTCTATACCCGCTTCACCGACGAGCGCCGCGCGCGGGCGCCCGCCGACAGGGCCATCCCATCCCTCGCCGACCCACGCCCTCTGGCGGAGAATCTGGGGCGGGGCGAGACCCTGCTGCGGAGCCGTGAGCGGGCGGAGGAGGTGGCGCCGATCCTCAGCGAGATCCGCGCCGCGGGCGCGCTCACGCTGGAGCAGGTCGCCAACGCCCTCAACGCCTTGGGCATTCCCTCGGCACGGGGAAGCCGCTGGTACCCGATGCAGGTGACGCGGATCGAGAAGCGCCTCGCCGGCGTGGGCTGATCGGTGCCGATCACCCTGTTGAAGCGAGCCGAGACGCAGCGGGTCCGGCCGGCGTCGCTTGCGCGCGCCTCCTTACCCCTGCGGATCACCGAGGCCGGAGAGACTTCGGACCCGACGGAGGTGCCGCCGAGTGATCGCGACCGTGGCGGGCATGGTCATGGCAGGGCGATCCGCCGGACGATCCGGGCCACGATGGCGGGATCGAGGTCGGGATAGATCGGCAGGCACAGCACCTGGTCTGCCGCCATGGCCGCCACGGGCAGATCCTCCCGCCGGGCGCTCGGCAGCGTCCGGTACATCGCGTGGTCGGAGATCAGGGGATAGAAGTAGCGCCGCGGATGGATGCCGTCGCGCTTGAGCGCGTCGTAGAGCGCGTCGCGCCCGATCGGATAATCGGGGCCGACCAAGATCGGGAAATAGGCGTAGTTGGCCGCGCCGTCCCCGGCGAAGTCCAGGCAGCGAATGCCGGGAATGCCCCGCAAACCCTGCCGGTAGGCCGCATCGATCGCCTGCCGCCGCGCCAGCACCGTGCCGATGTGCCGAAGCTGGACGAGGCCGAGCGCCGCATTCAGCTCGCTCATCTTCCCGTTCAGGCCCGTTTCGATCACCGACGTTTCGTCTTCGAAGCCGAAGTTCTTGAGCTTGTCGATCCGGTCCTTCATCGCCTCATCGGCGCAGACGATGGCGCCGCCCTCGAAGGTGTTGAACACCTTGGTGGCGTGGAAGCTCAGGACCGACAGGTCGCCGTGGTTCAGCACGCTTTGTCCGCGATGGCGCACGCCGAAGGCGTGGGCGGCGTCGTAGATCACCTTGAGCCCATGCCGGGCGGCGATGCCCGCGATCGCCTCGACGTCGCAGGGCTGGCCGTAGCAATGGACCGGCAGGATCGCGCTGGTGCGCGGGGTGATCGCGGCTTCGATCCGGGCGGGATCAAGGTTGAGGGTCACCGGGTCGATGTCGACGAAGACGGGGGTGAGCCCGCTCCAGAGCAGGGCGTGCGAGGTCGCGACGAAGGAATAGGGCGTCGTGATCACCTCGCCCGTGAGGTCGAGCGCCCGTAGGGCCATGATCAGCGCGGTTGTCGCGTTGTTGAACAGGGCGACCTGCGGCACGCCGAGATGGTCGCTCAGGCGTGCTTCCAGCTCCTGGTGGAACGGGCCGCCATTGGTCAGGATCCGCGTCTGCCAGATCTGCCGCAGCAGCGGCTCGAACTCTTCGAACGGCGGCAGGAACGGTCGGGTGACGTAGATCGGATCGGCCGCGCCCTCTGTCTCCGAGGCTGCCTGAGGAATGATCTGTGGGGCGGTGTCGAGGGTCCGTGCGAATTCCTGCTCTAGCCGGCGCAGGGTCGCCTGCACGGGAAGCTCGCCCCGAGCAGCGGGCGACAGGAGGCTGTCCGCCTCGGGTGTCGGATCAAGCGGCGCAGCTCGCATCGACCCCGCGCCTCCCCATGGCGCGGAAGGCGTCAGCGACCGCTCCGGTCAAGCGGCCCGAAGCCCAGTGTGTCGCGGCCGTGGCGAGGGAACGCTCGACCGCGCGCGTTCTACGATGTTCGAGCATGCCCGGCCTTCCTGCGCCAGCCGGATGTTAGGAATTGTTTGGCTAACAGATCGTTAACGCTGCGGCTGCGGCTGCGTCATACGACAGGCCCGAAACGACGAAAGCCGCCTTGCGGCGGCTTTTCGTAGGTCGGTCAGTTCTTTTGAGGAAACTGGAGCGGGCGAAGGGATTCGAACCCTCGACCCCAACCTTGGCAAGGTTGTGCTCTACCCCTGAGCTACACCCGCTCTCTTGTCCGTCCGTCCGGCGCCGTGGGCGCGTCCGTCGGTGGCGCTGGTAAACACTATCCCGGCCGGGGATGCAAGCGCCAAGGTCGATTTTTTTGCGCGGCTCACCAAAGCTCGGCCGGAGGCTGGCTGCCGCGGATCTCGTCGAGACGGGCGCGGGTGGCGCGGGTGGTGTCGGCCGGTAGGGCATCGAGGGGGAAGAAGCCGGCCTCGGCGATCTCGCGGTCCGGTCGCTTCGGGCCCGTCACCGTGAAGGCCGGGACGATGTAGACGGCGATGTGGTCGCGTCGCTGCGCGCCGGGGTTCAGGAAGAAGCCGTGCAACTGCAGCGGGGCATCCGGCGACACCACGATCTCGGCTTCTTCCCGGAACTCGCGGGCCATCGCGGTGGGGCCGCTCTCGCCCGGATCGATTCCGCCACCCGGCAGGTGCCAGCCGGCGACATAGGTATGGCGCACGAGGCAGACCCGCCCCTGCCCGTCGATGGCGACGCCGCGGACGCCCAGCGTCATGCCGCGCGTGAACAATGCGACCCGCAGGGACAAGCGGTGGAGCCAGGGGCGGTCGAGATTCGGGATCATGCCCGCCTTGTAGACGCAGGCGCTTCGCCCGTCGCGCCCCGGCTCGCTCACACGACCCTGAGCGCGATCGCGCCCACGCCCTCGATCCGCGCGCTCATGGTCTGGCCGCGTTGCACCGCCCCGACGCCCGAGGGCGTGCCGGTGAGGATCAGGTCGCCGGGATGCAGCTCGAAATAGGTCGAGAGCAGCGCGACCTGCTCCGGCACCGACCAGATCATCTCGGAAAGGTCGCCCCGCTGGCGCTCGGCGCCATCGACGGCCAGCGTGATCGCGCCGGAGCGAGGATGGCCGATGACACCCGCCGGCCGCAGGGCGCCGATGGGGGCGGAGAAATCCGCCGCCTTGCCGAGCTCCCAAGGCCGAGCCTGCCGCTTGGCCTCGTCCTGAAGGTCGCGCCGGGTCATGTCGAGGCCGACCGCGTAGCCGTAGACATGGGGCCCGGCGGTCTCCACCGGGATGTCGCGCCCGCCCCGGCCGAGGGCGGCCACCAGCTCCACCTCGAAATGGTAGTTTTCGGTGCGGGGCGGATAGGGATGCTCGACCGTCACGCCCTCGGGCACGATCTGGACTGTGTCGGCCGGCTTGAGGAAGAAGAAGGGCGGGTCGCGCTCGTCGGCGCCCATCTCGCGGGCATGGGCCCGGTAGTTGCGGCCCACGCAATAGACCCGGCGCACGGGAAACAGGTCGGAACTGCCGTGGATCAGCAGCGCCGTGCGCGGCGGGTTCGGAATCACGGACAGCATGGCGCCTCAAGCCTCGTCTTCGGTGGGACGGAAAACACGGTCGGATCGGGCGGCGATCCGCTGCAAAGGGAAAACCCGCAAGCGCCCGGTGTGTGCCATTTCCCGGGATCCCCGTTCCGCCATCCTCGGCCCTCGGTGCAAATGCCGTTCCCCCGGCCTATCTGAGGAAGGCGACGCTTCGTTCGTCCCCGCCTCCGCCCTCCATCGATGACCGCACCCCTCTCCCACGATCGCCTGCTGGCCACGCTCTCCGAGCGGCTCGGCCTTCGGCACGTGCGCACCGATCCGGCCGATCTCGCGCCGCATCTCGTCGAGTCGCGCGGGCTCTACCGCGGCCATGCGCTGGCCGTCGTGGCGCCGGGCACGACCGAGGACGTCGCCTTCACCGTGCGAACCTGCGCCGAGGCACGGGTGCCGGTGGTGGCGCAGGGTGGCAATACCGGCCTCGTCGGCGGCGGCGTGCCCTTCGGCGGGATCGTGCTGTCGCTCAACCGCCTCGACCGGCTGCGCGCGATCGATCCCCTTGGCGCCAGCATGACGGTGGAAGCCGGCATGATCCTCGCCGACGTCCAGGCCGCGGCCGACGCGGCGGGGATGCTGTTCCCGCTCTCCTGGGCGGCGGAGGGCACGGCGCGGATCGGCGGCGGCCTCGCCACCAATGCCGGGGGCCTGGCGGTGCTGGCCTACGGCAATGCCCGCGACCTCGTGCTCGGGCTCGAAGTCGTGCTCGCCGACGGACAGATCTGGAACGGGCTCAAGGCGCTGCGCAAGAACAATGCGGGCTACGACCTCAAACACCTGTTCGTCGGCTCGGAAGGCACGCTCGGCATCATCACCGCCGCGACCCTGAAGCTGTACCCCAAGCCCCTCTCCACCTGCGTCGGCTTCGTCGGCCTCGCCTCGGCGCGGTCAGCGCTCGCCCTGTTCGCGCGGCTCCGGGCCGGCGCCGACCGGGGGCTGACGGCCTTCGAGTACATGCCCCGCTTCGGGCTTGAGATGGTGCTGAGACACGGCATCGACGTGCGTCCGCCGCTCTCCGGCTCCCATGCCGCCTACGCCCTGGTGGAGCTGTCCTCGCCCCGGCCCGGCTCCGACACCCGCGCCGAGATGGAAGCCTTGCTCGCCGAGGCGATGGAGGCGGGAGAGGTGGAGGATGCGGTGATCGGCGGCAGCGCGGCGCAGGACGCCGCCCTGTGGCGCCTGCGCGAGTTGCTGCCCGAGGTGCAGAAGGCGGAGGGCGGCTCGATCAAGCACGACGTCTCGCTGCCGCTCTCGCGCCTCGCCGACTTCCTGGACGAGGCGAGTGCCGCCTGCGAGGCGGCGATGCCGGGCCTGCGCCCCTGCCCGTTCGGGCATTTCGGCGACGGCAACATCCACTTCAATCTGACCCAGCCGGTCGGCATGGAGAAGGCGGAGTTCCTGAGCCAGTGGGGCCGCTTCAACGCCATCGTTCACGGCATCGTCGAGCGCATGGACGGCTCGATCGCCGCCGAGCACGGCATCGGCTTGATCAAGCGCGACGAACTCGCCCGCACCGCCGACCCCGTCGGCCTCGACTTGATGCGGCGGTTGAAGGCCGCCCTCGACCCGCACGATGGGCTCAATCCGGGCAAGGTGGTGGCCCTCTCGGACGATCCGCCGCCGGCTCTCCCGGTCTGAAAGCGAGTGTGATGGGGCGCACGCGGGAACGCGCGCCGGCCTCCGCGGGTTGTTGTGCAACGCACAAGATGGCTGCATGATCCGGGTCACAGGGCCGGGAATCAGCCTTGCGCGCAACCGGAATGATGCCCGGATGATGAGATCGTTAACCCTTGCGACCCGACAATCGCCCTCTACCGGCACCGGTGGCGGAGCGATCCGCCTCGGTTTCGTCGCATGACGATTTTAGGCGCTCGTTCCACATACCGCAGTGCGGTGCGCTTCCCCTGGAAGGTGACGCGCTGCAGCGACGGGCGATGGAGCGAGTCATCCGGCTTGCATCCTGGGGCACGCGTTCCGAGCCGTCCCGTCCGCACCGACTTTGAAGGAGACCATTGATGCCCGTTTCACAGGCCCGGGTGCCGACCGCGGAAGCCAGTCGCTACCTGAAGCAGCTCTGCCGCCACTGGAGCCATAAGTTCCCGGTCGAAGAGAGCGGCGACAAGGGTCGGGTTCCGTTCGGCGAGGATCGGATCTGCACCTTCGAGGCCAGCCCCGACGCCCTGGTCATGCAGGTGGCCACGCCCGACCCGGCCGGCCTAACACGGCTGGAGAATGTGGTCTCCGACCACCTCCTGCGCTTTGCCTTCCGCGAAAATCTGGGTGACATCACGTGGTCGCGCGCGGCCTGAGCCGCGGATCGGTCTGACGGGATCGGTTCCGGGCCGGGAAGACGGCGCGCGGCGTGACAGCCTGGAGAACCCCTTCCATGAGCCAGACGCCGGGCACGGCCGCCCTCCCCTTCACCGAGCGCCTCGACCGGCTGGCGGAAGTCGCCGTGCGGGTCGGCCTCGGGCTGAAAGCGGGCCAGGAACTGGTGATGACGGCGCCGCTCGAAGCGGTGCCGCTGGCCCGCGCCATCACCGAGCAGGCCTACAAGGCCGGCGCTTCGCTGGTCACCACCTTCTACGCGGACGACGCCGCAACGCTCGCCCGCTTCACCCACGCGCCCGATGAGGCGTTCGACCGGGCCGCCGGCTGGCTCTATGCCGGCATGGCCGACGCCTACCGGAGCGGAGCAGCCCGGCTCGCCATCTCGGGCGACGACCCGTCCCTGCTGGCGGGTCAGGACCCGTCCAAGGTCGCCCGCGCCAACCGTTCGCGCTCACAGGCCTACGTGCCGGCGCTGGAACTGATCGCCGGCTTCTCCACCAACTGGACCATCGTCTCGGCCGCGACCAAGCCCTGGGCGCGCACGGTCTTCCCCGACCTGCCCGAGGACGAGGCGGTCGCGCGCCTGTGGGACGCGGTCTTTTCCGCCTCGCGCATCGACGGGCCCGACCCCGTCGCGGCCTGGGGCACGCATAATCGCGATCTCGCCCGCCGCACCGAGCGGCTCAATGGCGCCCGCTTCTCCGCCCTGCGCTTCCGCGGCCCCGGCACGGACCTGACCGTGGGACTCGCCGATGATCACGAATGGTGCGGCGGCGCCACGACGGCCAAGAACGGCATCGTCTGCAACGCCAACATCCCGACCGAGGAGGTGTTCACCACGCCCCACCGGGCGCGGGTGGAGGGCTACGTCGCCAGCACCAAGCCGCTCTCCTACCAGGGCACCCTGATCGACGACATCCGCGTGCGCTTCGCCGAGGGGCGCATCGTCGAGGCGAACGCGCGCACCGGCAGCGACGTGCTCGCCAAGGTGCTCGACACCGACGAGGGCGCCGCCCGCCTCGGCGAGGTGGCTCTGGTGCCCGCCTCCTCGGCGATCTCGGCCTCGGGCCTGTTGTTCTACAACACGCTCTACGACGAGAACGCCGCGAGCCACATTGCCCTGGGGCAGGCCTACTCGAAGTGCTTCCGCAACGGCGGCGACGGTCTGAGCGAGTCGGATCTCGCCGAGCGCGGCGCCAACCGCAGCCTGATCCATATCGACTGGATGATCGGCTCGGCCGAGATCGACGTGGACGGGATCACCGCATCCGGCGAGGCTTTGCCGGTGATGCGCCGCGGTGAGTGGGCCGACTGATTTCTTGTGAATCCGCCGTCCGCCGGGATCAGGTGCTCTGCGCTTCCCCGGCGGGCTGCACCGGAAGCGTTCCCTTCGGCAGCATCTTGGGCCGCCAGCGGCGGTGCATCCACAGCCACTGGCCGGGATGCTCGCGCACCCATCCCTCGATCACGCGCGTCATCGCCTGCATCGCGCCCTGAACCTCGATCAGCCCGTCCGGGCCGCGGGGCAGATCGAGCGGCGGCGTCAGTTCGAGCAGGAAGCGCCCGCCGCCCTTGCGCACCACCCGCGCGCCGTGGACCGGGCAGTCGTGGTGCCGGGCGAGCTTGCCGAGCAGCGGGTTGACCAGCACCGGCCGGCCGAAGAACGTCACCACGACACCGCGGGTGAAGTGCTGGTCGATGAGCTGGCCGAGATGGCCGCCGCGCTCCACCACGCCCTGCATCGCGAAGACGGCGCCGGGGCCGGAGGCGGCAAGCCCTCCCATGGTCTTGCGGCGGACTTCCTGCACGAGCTGGGCGGCGGCCGGATTGTTCGGCGGGCGGAACACCGCGGTGGTCTCGAGCCCGAACTTCTCCGCGCAGATCGCGGGCAGTTCCCAGTTGGCGAGGTGGGCTGAGAAGATCAGCCCCGGCTGGCCGTCGTCGCGGATCGCGAAGAATTGCTCGAGCCCGCGCACTTCCATGCGCTGGGTCGCGAGGTTCTCCGGGTCGTAATCGAAGATCGTGTCGAGATGGGCGTATTCGGCGCCGGTGCGCCCGAGATTGTCCCATGCCTCCAGCGCGATCGCCCGCAATCGCCGCTCGTCCTCCTTCGGATAGGCCGCGCGGAGGTTGTCCATCGCCGTGCGGTGCGAGGGCAGGAACGGGCCGATGAGGCGAACGAGCCGGCCGCCGGCCGCACTCGCCCGGTCGGTGCCGAGCATCCGCGCGAGCAGGAACACCGCTCGGATCAGCGGGATGGTCGCGAAGCCGGCCAGCCGAGGCAGGTTCCGCCGCAGGATCAGCGCAAGGCGCAGCACAGCCGGTTCATCGAAGGAGCGATCGGGGGAGGTTCGGAAGGCGGCATAAAGTATATTTTTCGGGCAGGCGAGCACGTTGCTCGGGAAACGGCGAAGGCCGCCGGCCCGTCGAGCGGACCGGCGGCCTTCGGAAGGCGCGGCGCGAGAGCCTTAGATCAGACGAAGTGCTGACCGCCGTTGATGGTGAGGGTCGAGCCGTTAACGAAGCCGGCCTCGTCGCTGGCGAGGTACTCGACCGCGTGGGCGATCTCGTCGGCCTCACCGAGGCGGCCGGTCGGGATCGTCGAGATGATCTTGTTACGGATGTCTTCCGGCACCGCCATCACCATCTCGGTGGCGATGTAGCCGGGGGCCACCACGTTCACGGTGACGCCCTTCGAGGCGCTCTCCTGCGCCAGCGCCTTGGCGAAGCCGATCACGCCGGCCTTGGCCGCGGAGTAGTTGGTCTGGCCGGCCTGGCCCTTCTGGCCGTTGATCGACGAGATGATGATGATGCGCCCGAAATTGCGCGAGCGCATTCCCTCGATCAGCGGACGGGTGCAGGTGAACATCGAGTCGAGGTTGGTGCGGATCACCGCCTGCCACTTCTCGAAGGTCATCTTGTGGAAGGCGCCGTCGCGGGTGATGCCGGCGTTGTTCACGAGGATGTCGATCGGACCGAGTTCGGCCTCGATCGCCTTGATGCCGGCCTCGCAGCTCGCGAGATCACCGACGTCGAACTTGAACACCGGGATGCCGGTCTCGGCCTTGAAGGCGTTGGCCGCCTCGTCGTTTCCGCCGTAATTGGCGGCGACCTTGTAACCCTTGTCCTTCAGGCGCTTGGAGATCGCGGCGCCGATGCCGCGCGTTCCGCCCGTGACGAGGGCGACGCGTTCCTGAGCCATAGTTTCCTCCGTGATCCCGTATCGGGTTGTTGTTAAGACGGTTCGCGAAATACCCGCTAGGCGTGCGGCGGACAGGGCAACGATCCTGTCACCGCCTTCGCGGGAGCGGGGCGCCGCGCGTCATCCCCGCCTGTGTATCCGGGCGACCGCGAGCCCGCATCGCATTTAAATTTCACAAACCCTCAAGCTGATTTCGTCAAATTCAGCTTGAGTTTTGGTGTGGGAAGGGCGCCGCGCGCCCTTCCCCGCGCCCTTCCCGAAGCCGGTCGCTCAGACCCGCTCGACACACATGGCGACACCCATGCCGCCGCCGATGCAGAGCGTGGCGAGGCCCTTCTTAGCGTCGCGGCGCTTCAGCTCGTGCAACAGGGTGATGAGAACGCGGGCGCCGGAGGCACCGATCGGGTGGCCGATGGCGATGGCGCCGCCATTGACGTTCACCTTCTCGTCGTCCCAGCCCATGTCCTTGTTCACGGCCAGCGCCTGGGCGGCGAAAGCCTCGTTCGCCTCGATCAGGTCGAGGTCGGCGGGCTTCCAGCCGGCCTTCTCCAGGGCCTTGCGCGAGGCCGGGATCGGGCCCGTGCCCATCACCTTGGGATCGACGCCCGCGGTCGCCCAGGACACGATCCGGGCGAGCGGCGTGATGCCCCGGCGCTCGGCCTCGGAGGCCGACATCAGCACCAGCGCGGCGGCGCCGTCGTTGAGGCCTGAGGCGTTGGCCGCGGTCACGGTGCCGTCCTTGGCGAAGGCGGGCTTGAGCTTGGCCATCGCCTCGACGGTGGCGCCGTCACGGATGTACTCGTCGGTGTCGACGACCGTGTCGCCCTTGCGGCCCTTCACGGTGACGGGGACGATCTCTTCCTTGAAGCGGCCTTCCTTGCGGGCGGCCTCGGCCTTGTTCTGCGAGCGGACCGCGAACTGGTCCTGCTGTTCGCGGGTGAGCTGGAAGGCCTGGGCGACGTTCTCGGCGGTCTGGCCCATGTGGTAGCCGTTGAAGGCGTCCCACAGGCCGTCCTTGATCATGGTGTCGACGAGCTTGAGATCGCCCATCTTCTGGCCGCCGCGCAGATACTGGGCGTGCGGGCTGAGCGACATCGATTCCTGGCCGCCGGCCACGATCACCTTGGCGTCGCCGTTGGCGATCTGCTGCATGCCGACCGCGACGGTGCGCAGGCCCGAGCCGCAGACCTGATTGAGGCCCCAGGCGGTCGCCTTCTCGGGGATGCCCGCGGCGATGGCGGCCTGACGGGCCGGGTTCTGCCCGGCGGCAGCGGTGAGCACCTGGCCGAAGATCACCTCGTCCACGTCGTCCGGCGAAACGCCTGCGCGCTCCAGTGCGGCCTTGATCGCCGTGGCGCCGAGTTCGTGGGCCGGCACGGAACCGAAGGCACCGGCGAACGATCCGACGGGCGTACGCGCCGCACCGACAATGACGATATCTTCACTGGCTGCCATCGTGACGTTCTCCTCATTCGGCGGCGCGATATTTGGTAGACCAGAATGTCTGGCGCGCGACCTGCCGTTCACCGGATGAAGAGCGCACACCTCGCGAAGTCAAGCGTGCTTACGGACAACATGGGCGGAACGTCGCATAGACGACCGCGCTCGCATGCGCCGGATTCTACGGGGACAGGGATAAATTGCTGTTTTCGCCGCGCCGCGAAAGCCTTAAGGTTGGTTCCGACGAATGTAGAGCCCGGCCTGCGCAGGCGGGCAGCCGATCATGTCGGAGCGTTGAGCTTTGCGCAGACTCATGAGCGAAGCGGGAGGTGTCGCAACGATGGCCGAGAACGGCAGGGCGCATCAGACCGTCATCAAGAAGTACGCCAATCGCCGGCTCTATCACACCGGCACCTCCACCTACGTCACGCTCGAAGACCTCGCGACGATGGTGCAGAACGGCGAAGACTTCATCGTCTACGACGCACGCTCGGGCGACGACATCACCCGCTCGGTGCTGACGCAGATCATCTTCGAGCAGGAGAACAAGGCCGGCGACGACAATCTGCTGCCGGTGGCCTTCCTGCGGCAGCTGATCCGCTTCTACGGCGACAGCATGCGCACAATGGTGCCGAGCTTCCTCGAATTCTCCATGGCCAACTTCGCCAAGGATCAGGATGGCCTTCGCGAGAAGATGGCCCAGAGCTTCGGCCCCTCCGCCTTCCAGCAGGCGCTGCAGGAGCAGGTGCGGGCCAACATGACCTTCTTCGGCGATGCGATGAAGATGTTCACCGGCGGCTTCGGCCCCGGCGGACCGCCGCCGGGAACGATACCCGCCGCGCCCCCCGCCTCGGCTCCCACGCCCGCCGTCAGCGGCCCGGCCGACCTCGACGAGTTGAAGAAGCAGATGGCCGAGATGCAGGCCCGCCTCGAATCGCTGGCGCGCAAGTAGGGCCTCGTCCCGAAGGACGATTGCCGCGCGTCCGGCCGGACGACGTCGGCGAGAGGGCGAACCCGCGCCCTCTTTTACGCCCAGAGCATCATCTTTTTCCGAAAGCCGGCAGCCACCGTTCGGGATGATGCTCCGGCAGCGCGAGACAGATCGTTAAGATCCGGTTAACGTCGGCCCCGGCTTTGCACGAGAACGCGTGCGAGGCCGGAGGTTTGACGCGAATGGACCGTTTCGAGACCGATTGTGCCGATCAGGACCATGTCGTCCGTCCGGACTCGTCCTCGCGCGCCCTCGTTGCCGAAACGCCCAGCGACGCCGGTCCCCGCATCCGGGGGCGCCGCCCGATGGCGGGCTTTCTGACCCAACTGATCGTCAGCGCCGACCCAGCCTTGCGTCCCGCACGCCTCGAACGCACGAAGGCCGCAACCGCGCTCTACGCGCGGAATGCGGCCTTCGCAAAACGGGCCTGACGGCCGGTTCTTCACATCGCTGGCAGGACACCCGCTGCGCCGCCGCAGCCCGAGAAGGGCGGTCGGCGCTTAGGCGGTCGCCTTACGCCTCGGCGGACTTCACCTTCAGAACCTGACGGCCGCGGTACATGCCGGTCTTCAGGTCGATGTGGTGCGGACGGCGCAGTTCGCCCGAGTCCTTGTCCTCGACATAGGTCGGGGCCTTGAGGGCGTCGGCGGAGCGGCGCATGCCGCGGCGGGAGGGGGAGGTCTTTCGCTTCGGAACGGCCATGGGAGTGTACCTCAGGCAAAAAGGGCGCCCAAGGCATCCTCATGTCTGAGGATCGCCGATGGCACCGCGTTGAGTAACGGAGATTCGAGGCGGGCTGTATAACCGCAGGAACGGCGACTGGCTAGAGTGCCGATTTCTCTATGGACAGGCCATCGCCTCAGGGCGTGACCGGAGCGGCCGAGGCCTCCCGGATCGGGGCGGGTTCGGCGGGCTTGCGCGCCGCGATGGCGATCGTCGGACGCGGGATCGCCGCGAGCACGGTCTCGGAGGGGCGGCGCGGCGGCAGCGGCACCTCGACGGCGTCCGCGGCGGCCATCGCCTGCACTGCCGCAGCCTGCGGGGCGGCGGCTTGCTGGGGAGCGGCCTGCGCCGGGATCTGGGCCTGCGGCTGTGCAGCGCTGGGCTGCGCGAGGCTCGCCACCTGCACGGGCTCGGCGGAGAGTGCGGTCGGGCGGCGCGGCGGCAGCGGCACCTCGACGGCGTCGGTCGGGCCGGGGCCCGGCGCGGCGTAGGCCAGCGCCTGCTGGGCACCCACGGCGGGCGTGCTGCCGCGCAGGGCGAACATGCCGTCGAAGCCGTTCGCGGACCGGGCATTCGCACCGGCGGGCGGCGTGGCGGTGGCGACGGTCGTCGTGCCCGCGTCATCCGGCGGGGTGGCGTCGATGCCGAGGCGCTTGGCGGCGTAGTAGTAGCCGCGATTGTAGTAGCGGTAGGCCTGCTCCAGGTCGCCCTTGGCGGCGCGGTAGGCGCCGGCGAGATAGGCGATGCCGTATTTCAGGTTGATCTCGGGATTGTAGAGCCCGGCCGCGTCGCCGGTATAGCCGAGGCCGCGGGCGGTGGCGTGCTTGATCTGCATCAGGCCGAGCGCCGAGCCGCCCTTGGCGCGGGCGTTGTAGTTGCTCTCCCGCTTGACGACGCGATGGACGAACGCCTCGGGCACCTTGTTGGCCCGGGCCTGCTCGGCGATCAGCGCATCGATGTTGTCCCGTGCCGCCTCCTGGGCGAAGGCCGACGCCGGGGCGGCGGCAAGAAGGGCGGCGAGGACAAGACGCATGGGGGACCCGGTCGTTTTCGGTGCCGCGCTCCATCTCCCGTTGGCCGGCGCCCGGCTCTCGAGAGAGGGCGGGTGCCGCGGGAGCCGGGCGAGGGTCACTCGTTACGGCTCAGTTTGTTTCTCCTGGGTCGGGGCCAAATGAGGCGGGAACGTGGAGTCCGGGCAAATCCCTGCGGATGCCGAGGCCCGTGGCGCCGGCCCTGTCGCAGATGGGGCACAGCCCTCCGCCCGGCGGCGGGTGCCGATTTCAGGCGTCGCCGAACACGAACCGGTTGATCGCGCGGGCGAAACCGTCCTCGTTGTTGCCTGAGGTCACCGCGGAGGCCGCCTGCCGGACCGCGGGGGCGGCGTTGCCCATGGCGATCGACAATCCGCTCTCCCGGAACAGGGCGATGTCGTTGGCCGCATCGCCCAGCGTGGCGATTCGCTGCCGCGGGATGCCGAGCTGCCGGCCGAGATCGGCGACGAAGCTGCCCTTGTCGATGCCGGGCGGCGTCACGTCGAGGTAGTAGGGCTGCGAGCAATGCACGGCGGCCCGCCCCTCCAGCTCCGCCGCGAGCGCCTCTTCCAGCCGCGCGAGCCCGGCATGATCGCGGCTCACGCCGACGATCTTGGCCGCCCGGCCGAGCAGCGGCGACAGGTCCGGCACGACGCTCGGCTCCGTCTGCAAGGTGCGGCGCTCAAGGTCGGTATAGGGGGCTTGGTCGTCGCGCAGGTTCCAGGCGCCGTCCGCGAACACCCAGAGGTCGATCCCGGCCGCGTCGAGGCGCGCGGCCGCCTCGCGGGCGACCGATTCGGGGATCAGCCGCTCCGAGATCGGCCGGAGGTCGGGCGCACAGACGGTGCTGCCGTTGAAGGCGCCCAGCGGCAGCCGCAGGTCGAGCGCCTCGGCGAGATGGCGCAGGCCGACCGGCGGGCGGCTGGAGGCCAGGGTGAAGCCGATCCCGGCAGAGCCGAGCCGCCGCACCGCCTCGATCGCAGCCGGCGTGAGCCGCTTGTCGTCGGTGACGAGCGTTCCGTCGACGTCTGAGACGACGAGGGCGATGGCCATGCTCTCTCCTATGCGCAGATGTCGCCCGCGGGGATGTCGAGACGGGTGGCGACCGCCGCGACGATGGCGTCGGGCCCCTCCTCGATGCCGACGGTGATCGGGTCTTCCTCCGGGCCGGGTGGTTCGAGGGCGGCGAACTGGCTGTCGAGGAGCGAGGCCGGCATGAAATGGCCGTGCCGTGCCCGGATCCGATCCTGGATGACCGTCCGGCTCCCTTCGAGAAAGACGATGCGCACCCGCTGGGGATCGCCGATCAGGGCGCGGCGGTAGGCCCGCTTGAGGGCCGAGCAGGCGACCACGGCGTTCTCTCTGGCCGCGATTCGCGCGTCGATCCAGGCGCGGATGCGGCCAAGCCAGGGCTGACGCGCCGCGTCGTCGAGCGGGTGCCCGTCCCGCATCCGGGCAATGCTCTCGGGCGTGTGGAAATCGTCGCCGTCGGCGAAGGTCCAGCCGAGCCGCTCGGCCAGCAGCGCGGCCACCGTGCTCTTGCCGGAGCCCGAGACGCCCATCACCACGAGGACGGTCGGGGCGGAGGATCGGGGAACGGTCATCCAACGCCTTGAAAGAGCGATGTGGGCCTGCGCCGGACGCCCTGCCCCGTCGTGGATCGGGCGGCGCCGGCTTGGCCGGACGCAGACAGGTAGCGGACCTTAGCGCCAGGACCATCCTCCGCCCCTTCTCCGCCCTGCCTTCGATTCGATCGGGCCTCGCCTCCGATGAGGGTGGGATCAGTGTGGGCTGCGGGGAAAGGCGGCCCGGTTCGGTGCTCCCCGACCCGGTGTGGCGGCCTCGCCACGGACAGCCTGGCCTGTTTCGGCTACCCACCCCGATGAGAAAAACCGTCAGGCGGCCTGAATGCGCGCTCTAGCCATTGCTCTCCTCACCGCCACGGCGGTGTCGGGGTGCTCCATCCTGCCGGCCGCGGGGCCGACCACCTCGGCGATCGAGGGCGGCGCCGACGTCGCCACCGCCGAAGGCCTGTTTGCCCGCTACGAGATCATCGACATCACCCCCGCCCTCGTCGAGGCCCTGCGCACCCGCCCCCTCGACAGCCTCCTCGTCACCTTCGGTGACAGCCGCCCGGCGCTCGAACCGGTGATCGGCGTCGGCGACTACGTGTCGGTGCAGGTCTGGGAAGCCGGTTCCGGCGGCCTGTTCTCCGGCCCGCTCGTCTCCGACCGCTTCTCGGCCGGCTCGAAGTCCGCGATGATCCCCGAGCAGGTGGTCGGGCCCGATGGCGGCATCACCGTCCCCTATGCCGGTCGGATCAAGGTCGTCGGACGCCGCACCCAGGACGTTCAGGCGCTGATCGAGACCGAACTCGCCGGCAAGGCAATCCAGCCGCAGGTGCTCGTCTCCGTCACCAAACCGATCTCACAATCGGCCACCGTCACCGGCGAAGGCGCCATGGGCATGCGCGTGCCGCTGTCGGGCCGCGGCGACCGTCTGCTCGACGTCATCGCCCAGGCCGGGGGCGTGCGCACCCCGGTGGCCGAGACCTTCGTGCGGCTCTCGCGCGGCAACCGCACCGTCACCGTGCCGATGACCACGGTGGTCGCCAACCCGCGCGAGAACATCTTCGTACGGCCGAACGATACGCTGACCCTGGTGCGCGATCCGCAGACCTTCCTGGCCGTGGGTGCGCTCGGCAACACCACCGAGGTGCCGTTCACGGCGGACGGGCTGACGCTGTCGCAGGCGCTGGCACGCGCCTCCGGCCTGCGCGAGTTCCAGGCCGATCCGGCGGGCGTGTTCATCTTCCGCTACGAGCCGGCGGCGGTGGTGCGGCGGCTGCGGCCGAACTCGCCGCTGCTGGCCTCAGGGCAGGTGCCGGTGGTGTACCGGGTGAACCTGCGCGACGCGCAAGGCATGTTCCTGACCCAGAGCTTCCGCATGCGGAACCGCGACCTCGTCTACGTGTCGAGTTCGCCGTTCGCGGAGCTGGGCAAGGTGCTGGGCGTGTTCTCGACCGTGGCCTCGCCCATCGCGGCGGGCGCCTCGATCTACACCGTCACGCGGTGATCCAGGACCCGGTGGTGTCCGGCGCGGTGACGGGTGGAGCAATCCTCGCGGTCGCGGGATTGGCCCGCGAGGCCCGCATCGCCGCCGGGCCGGGCGTCGAGACGATCCAGGCCGGCGGCAACCCCGAGCGGTTGCGGGCCGCGCTCGACCGGCGGTCTCCCGGTGACCTGCGTGCGGTGGTCAGCTTCGGAATCGCCGGGGGGCTCGACCCCACCCTGCGGCCGGGCGACATCGTCATTGGCACGCATCTCGACGCGGACCAGCGGTTCCCCGCCGATCCCGAGCTTGCCCGCCGCCTGTCCGAGTGCCTGACCGATGCGCCGGATCGCGTCGTCGCGGGCGGCCTCGTGGGCTCCGCGGTCGCGGTCATGACCGTTGCCGATAAGGCGGCTTTGCATGCGCGCACCGGCGCCCTGGCCGTCGATATGGAATCGCATGTGGCCGCCGCCTACGCCGCCCGCCATGCCCTCCCCTTCGCGGCGATCCGGGTGGTTTGCGACCCCGCAGGACGCGCCCTGCCCGCCTTCGCGGCCTCGGCCCTGACGCCGGAGGGCGAACCGGACATTCGGGCGGTGCTCGGCGCGCTGCTGCGCGGCCGCGCCCGGATCGGCGAGATGATTCGGCTCGGCCGCGATTCCTCGGCGGCCTTCGCGGCGCTCGCCCGCTGCCGGGTCCGGCTCGGACCGGGTCTCGGGCTGCTATAAGATCGCCTCGCGAGGCGCCCGCCCTTCCCTCTTCCGCGACGGCCGTTCCGCGAGGGGCGCTCAGCCGCCACCATGGCTGCAGCGCGTCCGCTTTCCGTGAGGCGAGCGTTTTCCCGCGCGACGCCCTTGAAATGAAAAGACCCGCGCGGCCGGTGCCGCGCGGGTCTCTCATGGTAAGCGGTAAAGCGCGTCGCTCAGGCGGCGGTGCGCTTGCGGGCTTCCTGCTTGGTGTCGACGCCCGAGGCTTTGATCTCGGACAGCTTCTGGGCGACGTTGCGGGAGAACACGAACTCGGCCGGGCGCTGGTTCTCCAGGGAGATCTCCGGCGCCATGTCGCCCTCGGTCTTGATGCCGCGGATCGCGTGGATCAGCGGCTTCCACGGCTTCTTGACCGAATCGACCACCGAGGACGCCTCGTAGCCCGAGTGGACCATGCAGTCGGCGCACTTCTCGTAGTTGCCGGTGCCGTAGGAATCCCAGTCGGTCTCTTCCATCAGCTCCTTGAAGGTCGCCGCGTAGCCCTCGCCGAGCAGGTAGCAGGGCTTCTGCCAGCCGAACACGGTGCGGGTCGGGTTGCCCCACGGGGTGCAATGGTAGGTCTGGTTGCCGGCGAGGAAGTCGAGGAACAGGCCCGACTGCTGGAAGGTCCACTTCTCGCGGCCCTTCTCCTTGCCGTGCCGGAACACGCCGCGGAACAGGTCCTTGGTCGCCTTGCGGTTGAGGAAGTGCTTCTGGTCCGGCGCGCGCTCGTAGGCGTAGCCGGGGGAGACGGTGATGCCGTCGATGCCCATGCGGGTCACCGAATCGAAGAAGTCGGCGATCTTGTCCGGCGAGGAATTGTTGAAGAAGGTGCAGTTGATGGTGACGCGGAAGCCCATCTCCTTGGCCTTCGCGATGGCCGCCACCGCCTTGTCGTAGACGCCGCGCTGGCACACCGAGCCGTCGTGCATCTCCTTGTCGCCGTCGAGATGGATCGACCAGGTGAAGTAGGGGCTCGGCTTGTAGTCCTTGATCTTCTTCTCAAGGAGCAGCGCGTTGGTGCAGACGATCGCGAACTTCTTCTGCGCGATGATGCCCTGCACGATCTGCGGCAAATCCTTGTGGAGAAGCGGCTCGCCGCCGGCGATCACGACCACCGGTGCACCGCACTCGCGCACGGATTCGAGCGCCTCGTCCACCGGCAGGCGCTTGTTCAGGATCTCGTCGGGGTAATCGATCTTCCCGCAGCCGGCGCAAGCGAGATTGCAGCGGAACAGCGGCTCCATCATCATGACGAGCGGGTAGCGCTTCCGCCCCGTGATGTGCTGCTTGAGGATGTAACCGCCGATCTTCGCGACGTACCGTATGGGGATTCCCAAGACGCGGCTCCTTGGATGCGCGGGTTCCGGACTTAGCCGGGCTGCTTAGCGTGAGAAGGACAGAAGTTCCAGCGCATTAGGCTGGAACTGTTCCGAGAGGGCGCGCTTTGAGCGCGATTTCGAGAGAGTGTGTCGTGCCGGTCTCGCGGCCGAACTGCGGCTTCGGAGATGAAGCCGGTGGTCGCGCGATCCGAACCGGGAATGATCGTTTGATTTCCGCATTCTGCGGCAGATTTTTGACCGTTCCTCTGCACGGACAGGCCGCAAGGGGCGAAACGGGGCGAAACACGTTCACGATTTCTCGCACGATGTCCCGTGCGGCGTCCGCTACCCCGTCATGAAGCCGACATCGTTCGGAATGCTTGTGCGAAGCGATATCGTCGCGCAATCCGGTTGCAGTGCGCAATCGCACCGCCGCCGCCGGATCGCACCGGTTTGCCGGGCCGCGTTGCATTCCCCCGCTGGGACAAGTAGGTAGCGCGCCAACGACACGAATGATCGGCGTGGAGTCTTTATCGAGCTCTTCGCGCGGTCCGTGTTCGACGGGCAGGGTCCGCCGGCCGTCGGCGCCCCTCCCGGTTTCTCGCTCGCGAGGGCCACGTCCCGCGGGCCAAGACGAGGATCGATTCGGCGCGTCGCCGCCTGCTGAGGACGCCGCGTCCTGTGTCGCGGGGAGGACGGGACTTCGGCGTCCCGGCCCGTCGTCACGCGGGGACAGGCCGGATCGTTAGGCAGACAGGGTTTTACGTGATCGAACGTCTCGTCGCGTTTTCCGTCAGGCGCCGCTGGCTGGTACTGGTGGCTGCGGCGCTCCTCACGGTCGCGGGCGTGGGCGCGGCCGCGCACCTGTTCCGCATCAACACCGATGTCGAGCGGCTGATCGAGCCGAGCGTCTCCTGGCGCAAGGACGAGATCGCCTTCGAGAAGGCGTTCCCGCAGCGCACGAATCTCGTGGCCGCGGTGATCGACGGCGAGACGCCGGAGATCGCCGAGGAGGCCGCCGCACGCTTCGCCGAGGCGCTCAAGGCGCACCGCTCCGAGATCGAGACGGTGTACCGGCCCGACGGCGGCCCGTTCTTCGACCGCAACGGCCTCCTGCTGATGTCGCAGGAGGAGTTGGAGCAGACCACCCAGCGCCTGATCGAGCAGCAGGGCCTTCTCGGGCCGCTGGCCGCCGACCCGTCGCTGCGCGGCGTGATGCGGGTGCTCTCCCTCGGCGTGAAGGGCGTGAAGAGCGGCGACGCCAAGCTCGAAGACCTCGCCCAGCCGATGGAGCAGATCGACGGGACCCTGCGCAAGGTGCTCGACGGGCAGCGCGCCCGCATGTCGTGGCAGACCCTGCTCGCGGGCGGGCGCAGCGAGACCACGGACACCCGCAAGTTCGTGATGATCCAGCCGGTGCTCGACTACAACGCGCTGGAGCCGGGCCGCGAGGCGACCAAGCTGATCCGGCGCCTGGCCGCCGAGCAGAACATCGACGCGGCGCACGGCCTGCGCATCCGCCTGACCGGGCCGGTGGCGGTGGCCGACGACGAGTTCGCGACGCTCGCCGACGACGCCTTCCTCAACTACTCGCTGACGACCGCCGCCATCGTCCTGTTCCTGTGGCTGGCTTTGCGCTCCGGGCCCCTCGTGATCTCGGTCCTGATCACGACCTTCGCGGGTCTTGTGGTGACGGCCGCGCTCGGGCTCATCATGGTGGGCGAGCTGAACCCGATCTCGGTGGCCTTCGCCGCCCTGTTCGTCGGGCTCGGCATCGATTTCGGCATCCAGTTCGCCGTCCGCTACCGGGCCGACCGCTACGAACTCGGCAGCGTCGATGCGGCGTTGCGCGGTGCGGCGCGCGGCGTCGGCTGGTCGCTGACGCTCGCGGCGGTGTCGCTGCTGGCCGGCTTCTTCGCCTTCCTGCCCACGCAGTTCCGCGGCGTGTCCGAACTCGGCCTCATTGCCGGCGTCGGCATGATCGTAGCCTACCTGTTCTCGCTCACCCTGCTCCCGGCCCTGATCGCGGTGTTCAACCCGCGCGGCGAGAAGCGGGCGGTCGAGACGACGTGGATGGCGGGCGTCGACCACTGGATCATCGAGCACCGCAAGTGGGTGCTGATCTTCGTCGGCGTGATCACCGTTGCCGGCATCCCGCTGCTCCTGAAGCTGCCCTTCGATTCCAACCCGATGCATCTTCGCAGTCCGAAGGTGGAATCGATCGCGACCTATCTCGACCTGATCAAGGACCCGGCCACCAGCCCGAACTCGATCGATGTGCTGGCTCCGAACGTCGATGCGGTCCCTGCCCTCTCCAAGCGCTTGGAGGGGCTCGACGCGGTCGCCAAGGTGATCTCGATCGACACCTTCGTGCCGCGCGACCAGGACCAGAAGCTCGCCACGATCCAGGAGACGGCGCAGCTCCTCGCCCCCGCCCTCAACCCGGCGCGCAAGCCGCCGCCGCCGACGGATGCCGAGAACGTCAAGGCGCTCAAGGAGACGGCCGCGGCGCTGAAGACCATCGCCAACGGTGATTCGGCCGGCGCCAAGGCCGCGGACCGCCTGTCGGGCACCCTCGACACCCTCGCCGCCGCCCCGGCGGAGAAGCGTGAGGCCGCCAGCGTCGCGCTGACCACCGATCTGAAGACCCTGATGAGCCGCCTGTCCGGGCTGCTCGATCCGAAGAAGATCGCCCTCGACAACCTGCCCAAGCCGCTGAAGGCCGAGTGGGTGACGAGCGACGGCCGCGCCCGCATCGAGGTCCACCCGAAGGGCGACTCGAACGACGACGAGGTGCTGCGCCGCTTCGCCAAGGAGGTGCAGACGGTCGATCCCCACGCCACGGGCGCGCCGATCGCCACCACCGAGTCGAGCTACACCATCCTCGGTGCCTTCGTGCAGGCGGGTCTGACGGCGCTCGCGCTGATCTTCATCCTGCTCTCGGTCGCGCTGCGCAAACCGTGGGACGTGGCGATGACGCTCGGCCCGCTGGTGCTCGCGACCCTGTGGACGCTGATGGCGCTCAAGGTCATCGGCATGCCGTTGAACTTCGCCAACATCATCGCCCTGCCGCTGATGCTAGCAGTCGGTGTGGCCTTCCACATCTACTACGTGATCGCGTGGCGCGCCGGTGTCGTCGACATGCTGGCCTCCAGCCTAACGCGGGCGATCTTCTTCTCGGCGCTGACTACGGGCACCGCCTTCGGTTCGCTGATGCTGTCGAGCCATCCCGGCACCGCCAGCATGGGTGAACTGCTCGCGCTGTCGCTGTTCTTCACGCTGATCGCGGCCTTCTTCGTGGTCCCGGCCTTCCTCGGGCCGCCGCCGAAGCAGCCGGATGCCGAGCGCCCCGAGGGCAAGGAAACCGGTCGCCCGCCGGGTACGGTCGCCCGCGAGCACGCGACGGTGAAGTAGCCGGACCCGTCCGGTTGGCGGTTCGGCGTCATGCCAAATCCGTTTGATCCCTTCGGGATGGCGGATTTGGGCTTCGCTCAAGCGCCGCGCGGGCTGACCGATACGGTTCCCGCTTTGATCAAGCGGAAACCGTATCAGTCGCCCGCCAACCGGGCCTGGATCGCCTCGAGGATCCAGGCCTCGCGGGTCTTGCCCGCCTTGGCGGCGGCGGCATCGATTTGAAGCGACAAAGCCGGCTTGACCGGTAGGCTCAGGATGAACGCGGTCTCGCCCTCGTTCGGGCCGGGGGGATCGTAGACGAGGCTCGTCAGCGCGGAGGCAAAGCGCCGGACCGCCTCGCGCTGGCGGTCGAGCGTCAGGCTCTCGTCCCGGGCGACGAGCGGGCAGTACGCGGCGACCGCGCGATCGACGATGACCGTGCGCGGCACGCCCTGGGCCCTGAGACGCTGTATGGCGGATGCCAGCGCCGTGCCCGCCTTCGTCTCGGGTTGCGGCGAGACGATCGCCTGGGTGAGGACGGCGTCGGCCTCCGGGTGCGGCGCTGACGGTGGGCCGCAATCCAGCCCGGCGGCCGAGGCGGCTGTGCCCGCCAAGCCCGCTGCGACGGCAAGGGAAACGAGGGCGGCGCGTCGTCTCATGGATCGGCGTTCCTCACGGCTTCGAAGCGGTTTTCGCGGGGCCATGCCGCGCGGTTCCGACCCCTGCCGAGGCGGCCGCATTTGCCCCGCTCCGCTAGGACGGTTCGGGGCAATCCGCCGGCTTCGGCTCTGGTCGGAGGATGCTCTCCAACACAGCGACCGGCGTTGATTTCGATCAGCGTGGAAGCACCGTCGCGCCTGAGTCGGTCCCCGTGAGCCGGGCCGGCTGCGCGCAGCGGCCGCCTATGGCAGGAAATCCGAGAAGCCGCCCAGGATCGCTCCGCTCTGCTCGGCGGCCTCCCGCGCCTGCGGCGCGATCAGCGCATCGCGCTCGGCGGCATATTGGTAGCCCGGAGCCTCGCCGGGGAAGCCGCCTGCGGTCGCCGGGTGGGTGTAGAGTTCGGTGAGCCCGTCCGGCAGGTGGCGCAGAAGGGCGGTGACGCGCTCCGGGGTCATCGCGCCGGACCAGGCGAGGCCGAGGGTCCGGGTCGGGATCAGCAGGCCCGCCTGCCGGGCGCGCACGGCGAGGAGCGCCGCCCACGGCGCCGTGTCGAGAGCGGGCTTGGCCTGGAAGCCAGGCTCCGCGCGCCGCAGCAGATCGCGCGGCTCGCGCGGCACCCGCAGTGCCCGCATGCCGTAATCGCGGCCGACCCGCAGCACCATGCCAGCGATGAGCGGGTGGATGTGGAAGTGCTTGTGCGCGTTGACGTGATCGAGCGGCAGGCCGGTCGCGCGAAACGCCTCGAACTGCGCCCGGATTTCGGCGGCGAGCTGCCGCCGGGCGCGCGCCTTGAGGGCAAGGTCGAGTCCGAGCCGCTCCATGTCGCGCCGCATCAGCCCTTGCGCGTCCGTCAGGTCAGGAAGCTCGGCGGGCGGCAGGGTCGGCCATGCCTCGACCAGCACGAGGTGCAGCCCGACCCGCAGGGACGGCGTGCGCCGCGCGCGAGCGACGGCGTCGGCGGCGCCGGGCGCGGAGACCATCAGGCTCGCGGCGGTGAGGATACCGTCGCGATGAGCCTGCTCGACAGCCTCGTTGACCTCACGGCTGAGGCCGAAATCGTCGGCGGTGACGACCAGACGCTTCAAGGGAGTTCTCTCGTCACGGGTGTCGAGAGGGCAAGCCCTCTCGCGGGTCCAGGGCGGAGCCCTGGAAGCAGGAAAGGCCGGGCGGGTGCCCGGCCTTTCCTGTTTGCTCGATGGAGCCGGAGGTTCAGTGTTACGCGGCGGCCTTGCGGTCCCGGAGGAAGTGCCAGAACTCGACGCCTTCGCGCAGGCGGCGCTTCATCATCTCGGGCGAGCGGACCATCTCGTTGACGATCGAGGCGATCTTCGGAGCGCGGAAGTAGAACTTCCGGTAGAACTCCTCGACCGCGGAGAAGATCTCCGAGTGCGACAGGTGCGGGTAGTGCAGCGGCGCGATCTGTACGCCGTTCTCGTCCACGAGCTCGGCGTTCTCGACGTCGAGCCAGCCGTTCTCCACCGCCTGCTTGTAGAGGAAGGTGCCCGGGTAGGGCGCCGCCAGCGAGACCTGGATCGTGTGCGGGTTGATGCGCTTGGCGAACGCGATCGTCTCCTGGATCGTCTCCTTCGTCTCGCCCGGCAGGCCGACGATGAAGGTGCCATGGATGGCGATGCCGAGTTCGTGGCAGTTCTTGGTGAACTTCTCCGCGACTTCGACGCGCATGCCCTTCTTGATGTTGTTCAGGATCTGCTGGTTGCCGGACTCGTAGCCGACGAGCAGCAGGCGCAGGCCGTTGTCCTTGAGAACCTTCAGGGTCTCGTAGGGCACGTTTGCCTTGGCGTTGCAGGACCACGTCACGCCGAGCTTGCCCAGCTCGCGGGCGATCTCTTCCGCGCGCGGCAGGTTATCGGTGAAGGTGTCGTCGTCGAAGAAGAACTCCTTCGTCTGAGGGAACTCCTTCAGGCAATACTTGATCTCTTCGATGACGTGCGCGACCGAGCGGGTGCGGTAGGTGTGCCCGCCGACAGTCTGCGGCCAGAGGCAGAAGGTGCAACGGCTCTTGCAGCCACGGCCCGAGTAGAACGAGATGTAGGGGTGCTTGAGGTACCCGATGAAGTACTTCTCCATCTCGAGGTCGCGCTTGTACACGCTCGTGACGAAGGGGAGCTGGTCCATGTCCGTCATGATCTCGCGGTCCTCGTTATGGACCACGACGCCGTTGGCATCACGATAGGACAGACCCTTGATCTCCGACATCGGCACGCCGTCGGCGACTTCCTTGACGGTGAAGTCGAACTCGTTGCGGGCGCAGAAATCGATGCACGGGGCCTGGGCCATGGAGCCGGCGGCATCCACCGCGACCTTGGCGCCGATCAGGCCGGCGATCAGCCGCGGGTTGGCCGCCTTGAGCGCCTCGACGGTCTTCACGTCGGACTTGAAGGACGGGACCGAGGTGTGGAGCACCACGAGGTCGAAGTCGTTGGCCTGGGCCACGATCTCTTCGAGCTTGATGTTGTGCGGCGGCGCGTCGATCAGCTTCGAGTTCGGCACCAGAGCGGCCGGCTGGGCCAGCCAGGTCGGGTACCAGAACGACTTGATCTCGCGCTTGGCCTGGTAGCGCGAGCCGGCGCCGCCATCGAAGCCGTCGAAGGTGGGGGCCTGCAGGAAGAGCGTGCGCATGGGGTTCAAGGCCTCAAGGCTCGAGCGTTGATCTGTAAAGGGCGAATGGTTTGAAGCTTAGACCGAAGTCGCGCGCGACTCGCGACCGAGGCCGTGCTCCGGAATCAGCGTACCGTCCGCAACCACACGGTAATCGTGACCTTTCCATGTCACCGCACCCGAGACGAAGCTCCAAGTGAAGTTGATGAAGGACAGCATGTCACGAATTGGCAACAGCCAGTAGGCGTGGGGGCTTAGCCCGAAGGCCCGCTCGATGCGCAGGCACAGCAGGATGCGGCAGGTGAGGGCCAGAGCGGCGACCGCGAGCGCGCCGGAGCCGGCGCCGGGCATCAGCGCGGCGAGCAGCGCCAGCGGAAAGGCGTGGGTCACGACCGATCCGGCATAGCCCTTCGGATCGACGTTGCGGATGGTGCGGTTCCAGCGCAGCTCGTGCCGCCACAGGCCCGACAGCTCGGTATCGACGCAGGCATGCCCGATGGTGAGGGCGGGAATCGCCACCGTGCCGCCCTCGGCGCGCAGGGCTTCGCCGATCGCGTAATCGTCGGCCAGATCATCCTTGAACGCGCGGAAGCCGCCGATGCGGGCCAGCGATTCGGCCGTCATCGCGATGGTCGAGCCGAAGCAGGGCCGGGCGAGATCGAAGGTGGTGCCGAGGATGACGTTGGGCACGAACTGCACGTCGATGGCGAGCGCGGCGAGCTGGGCGCACATACCCCGGTCGCCCGGCACGCCGTGATAGAGGCAGGTCACGCCGGAAATGCCGGGCTGCGACAGGGCGGCGGCGACGCGCTCGAGATAATCGGGCTTCACCGACATGTCGCTGTCGGCCAGCACCACGACGGCGTGGGCGATCCGCTCCGACATGTTGATGAGGTTGGAGACCTTGCGGTTCGAGCCGTGCTGGCTCGGATCCACTACGAGGTCGAGGCGCAGGGCGGGATGGGCTTCACGCAGGCGCTGCACCACGGCGATCGCCGGGTC
Source organism: Methylorubrum sp. GM97 (assembly GCF_024347855.1). Lineage (NCBI taxonomy): Bacteria > Pseudomonadati > Pseudomonadota > Alphaproteobacteria > Hyphomicrobiales > Methylobacteriaceae > Methylorubrum > Methylorubrum sp. GM97. Next base: position 3,730,044 of record NZ_AP025942.1, on the reverse strand, counting down.
GGCCGCGTTCTGGACGCCGAACACGATCTGCACCGGGCCGGCATAATCCTGGCGGCAGAAGCTTCCGAGGTTCTCGAAGAGGTCCGGCTCCAGGCCGCAGAGGGGCTTGAGGATCGTCACGCCGGGCCGCGGCGCATCGGCCGCGAGCGCGGGCGACGGCCGCGCGGCGAAACGGTCGACGAGCCAGGCCGCGAGCAGGGCATAGACGCAACCGGCGAGCGCCATCAGCAATAGCACAGATGCGATCCAGGCCGGCAGCTCGTTCAGATCCATGGCGCGGCGTTGCTCGCTGCTGTCTTGGGGCGGGGCCGCGGGCGGCGGTCTGAAGACGGTGAAGCCTGGACGCCGCCCCAAACGGGTCGCGGTCGGCTCCAGGCCTTGTCGGTGGTCTCGTTCCTGCCGAATCGATGGTTGGTTCTGCCCGGCGGAGCGCTTCTCAATCCCTGGTCTCTGGCCCTACTCTCTGGGCGAGACTTTGGCGGCGAGCATCCCATCGGTGCGTTCGCGCATAAATTTCAGCAGGCCGTCGGCGCCACCCTTGAGTGGGTCGGCGAAACTCGCCCGCATCGAGGCGACTTCGCTGACATTGCCGTTGAGCAACACGTCCTGCACCTTGTTGCCGGCGTTGACGACGTAATCGACTTCCGAATCGTCGCCGTCCTTGTTCGAGACGCGGGTCGAGACGACGCGGTTGGGCCCGCGCTCCTCGCTCTTCGGCTCGATCTGGAACTTGCCGCCCGCCGCCTGCGAGAGGCGGTTGGCGTAGAGCGTGACGAAGTACTTGCCGAAGGTCTCGGTCAGCGCGTCCTGCTGCTCGGGCTTGAACGTCTTCCACTTCGGCCCGACGGCGGTGCGCACCATGGCGGGCGTGTCGAAGGTCTCGGCCAGGGTCTCGCCGACGATCGCCAGACGGCTCTTGAGGTCGCCCGCGCCGTTCTTCAACGCCTCTTCGAACTTGGCGTAGAGGCGCCGGATCGGCGCCACGGCCGGATCGTCGGCGGCCCGGACGGGGTGCGGTGTCGCCGTGAGGGCGAGCATCGCCACGGCGGCGGCAAGGAGGCTGCGGCGGTTCAGGCGCACTTCTGGAGCGCTCCAGCTTCGTTGTCGGAGGAAAGGGGGGCGGGGTTCCGGGCGGCGGAGAAGCCGTAGGCCGGGGCGAGCGGGGTCGCGCCCGAGCGGCGGCCGAGCCGTGCCCGGATCGCGCCGAGCCCCTCGCGCACCGTCTCGGTGCCGTCGGTTTCGGCAGGCGCCGCGCCTTTGCGCTCCATCAGGTTCCACAAGGCGAGGCTCGGCAGGCCGACGGCGAGGTCGGCGACGCGCTTGACCAGGGAGAGGGCGAGCGCGGCTTCCACCGGGATGCCGAACAGGGCGCCCAGAGCGATCAGGCCGCCCTCCTGGGCTCCGATGGCGCCGGGCACGACGAAGGCGGCGCCGCGCACGGCCTGGGCGAGGCTCTCGATCACCAGGGCGTCGAGGAAGCTGATGGAATAGCCCATCGCGTTGAGAGCGATCCACACCTCGACGGTGCCGGCGACCCAGCCGAGGAGGTGGATCAGAAGCGCGGCGCCGACGCGGGCGCGGTTGCCGTAGAGGCGGCGCAGGTTCTCGAAGAGCACGTCGATCGCGCCGAGCGCGCGCCACTCGCGGCCGGCGGCGAAGCGGCTCAGCGCGGCCTCGATCAGGCGGTGACCGCTGCGGCGCTGGATGACGTAGAAGGCGGCCAGCGCCGGAATGGCGATCAGCACGCCGCCCGCGACGGTGCGGACCATCGGCCCGTCGCCGGTGATCTGCATCAGCAGGAGAAGCCCGGCGATGGTGAAGACGAGCTGCGTGACCGCCTGGGTCATCAGATCGACGAACATGCTGGCGCCGGCCATGCCGCCCGGCGTGCCGCTGCGGGTGAGCAGGCGCGCGCCGATGAGGTCGCCGCCGACCTGTGCAACCGGCAGGAGTGTGTTGATGCCTTCGCGCACGAAGCGCAGCGAAATGCAGTCACGCAGGGTCGGCCCGGCGCCGCGGGGGAATACCGCGTACCAGCCGAGGCCCGCCCAGGCGACCGCCGCAAAGCGGGCGAGCACGACGGCGAGCGTCCCCCAACCCGCGCTGACGACCGCGGCGGTGACATCGGACACGCCGGAAGACAGGAACAGCGCGAGCGCCGTGCCCAATCCAACGATCGATGCCAGTGTTGTGAGACGCTTCATCAGCCTCTTTCGATCATCGGCGAAGGCTTGTGTTGTCGAAATCCCACCCGAAGCGACCATCGAAGCTTAGCCGGTGGTGGGAAGCGTTCCGGCAGGTTGCAGCTTTGATCTGCCCTGTCTATCACCCGATTGACACACCGGGGAGCAAAGCGGCGCCCGCGGTGGACGCTGGCGACGATTGCCGCGAGATGCCGCTTCTAGGGAGCCTCAAATGGATCGCGAGCCGCAGATCACGGCGGATTCCGCCTTGGTCAACGACGCCTCGTCGACGGGTTTTTCACAGGGCTACGAGGGTCGTGACGAGCGGGGAGGACAGTCTCCCGCCACCCGCAGCCCGGTGATGGCCTGGAACGAGTGGGATCCGCTGGAGGAGGTGATCGTCGGCTCGCTCGACGGCGCCACGATCCCGACCCATCACCTCACCGTGATCTTCAACCTGCCGCGGGCGGCCCAGCCGTTCTACCGCTTCGCCTCCGGCTGGAAGTATCCCAAGTTCATGAAGAAGCTCGCGCAAGCCGAGCTCGACAACTTCATCTCGATCCTGGCCGGCGAGGGCGTGAAGGTGCGCCGCCCGGATACGGTCGACTTCTCGAAGAAGTTCAAGGCGCCGCGCTGGACCTCGCGCGGCTTCTGCGTCGCCTGCCCGCGCGACCCGTATCTCGTGATCGGTGACGAGATCATCGAGAGCCCGATGTGCTGGCGCTCGCGCTACTTCGAGGGCGATGCCTACCGCTCGCTGTTCAAGGAATATTTTCGCAATGGCGCGCGGTGGACGTCGGCTCCGCGTCCTCAATTGACGGACGATCTCTACAACTACGATTATCGGGTGCCGAACCTGAAGGCCGGCGAACCGATGCAGTTCACGGTCAACGAGTTCGAGCCGGTCTTCGACGCGGCCGACTTCGTGCGCTGCGGCCGCGACCTGTTCGTGACCCGCTCGAACGTGACGAACCTGATGGGCATCGAGTGGCTGCGCCGCCACCTGGGACCGGGCTTCCGCATTCACGAGATCGAGAGCCGCTGCCCGCAGCCAATGCATATCGACTCGTCGTTCATGCCGCTCGCGCCCGGCAAGGTGCTGGTCAACCCCGACTACATCGACGTCGAGAAGCTGCCGGCGGTGCTCAAGAAGTGGGACGTGCTGATCGCCCCGCGCCCCGACCCGGTCGAAGGCTTCATGAGCAAGATCTCGATGTGCTCGCCCTGGACCTCGATCAACGTGCTCGCCATTGACGAGAAGAAGATCGTCGTCGATCAGAGCCAGCCGACCCTGATCAAGGCCCTGAAGGATTGGGGCTTCGACCCGATCCCGGCGCCGTTCCTGTCCTACGGCCCGTTCGGCGGTTCGTTCCACTGCGCCACGCTCGACGTGCGCCGCCGCGGCGTGCTGAAGTCGTACTTCTAGGAAACGGCCCGGCCCGGCAGCGGGCGGGGCATCTTCATCGATCCGGAGCCTGCCGCGAACGCCTCGCGGCAGGCTCTTTTCGTTTCAGGCTGCGGTGGTGCTCCCGGATCGCGCGCGTCGGCGACGTGATCCAGAAACGAAGCGGTGCAGGATAAGCCTCTCGGCGGGAACGGTTTTACCCGTTCCGGCGGTTCACTCGCCGATGAATTTTCCAGGCAGACGCGTCGCCCGCCGATAGGTCGTCCCGGCGAGCGCCAGCGCGCCGCCGTATTGCAGAAAGCCGTTCTCGGCGAGCCCGTCCGGCGCGAATGGGGCCTGGAGCGCGAGCCGGGTCAGCGCGTTGAGCGCGATGATCGCGAGGCAGAAGACGGCGGACGCGAGCGAAGCGGCGACGAAATCGGGCATGGTGGGCCTCCCGGCAGGGACGGTCCAAGCTTAGCAAGGGCCGAGCCAGTCGGAAGACGGGGAGAGGCGAGAGCCGTCTCCGACCTGATGGCATCAGGCCGGCGTCTCTCGGTCTTTGGTTCAACGCGCTTTCTTTCGCCGAACCGGCGTCCACTTCGTCGGAAAGCGCTCTATCCGGCGGGCGGGCGCGTCGCCACCATGGAGGGCCGCTCCTCGAAGCGCGCGAACCACGCGGCGAGCCGGGGCGCGTCGTCGCGCCAGGCGATGTCGGAGAAGCGCAGGTCGAGGTAGCCGAGCGCGCAGGCGAGCGCGATGGTGCCGATATCGACGCGATCGCCCGAAGCCTCCGCTTGCTCCTCGAACCACGCCAGCGCGCTCTCGATCTTGGCGGTCTGGCCCTCGATCCAGGCGGCCGAGCGCTCGGATTCGGGGCGTGCGGTCAGCTCGTAGCGGATCAGCAGGGCGGCATCGAGCACGCCGTCGGCGGTGGATTGCTCGTTGAGCGCCCGCCAGCGCGCGTCGCCTCCGGCCGGGAACAGCCGGCCGCCCGCCTCTGCGTCGAGATACTCGCAGATCACCCGGCTGTCGGCGAGGCTCTCGCCGGAGTCGAGGATCAGGGTCGGCACTTGGGCCAGCGGATGCTGCGCCAGCACCGAGCGGTCGCGCTTGACCGGGTGGACGGCGCTCGGCAGCAACTCCAGCCGCTCGGCGAGGCCGAGTTCGTGGGCGACCACCATCACCTTCCGCACGAAGGGCGAGCTGTGCGAGTGGAACAGCTTCATCGGCTTGTCGGCATCCTTTGAGGTTTCGGATCGGGACGGGAAACGGGCGGTCAGCGCTGCACGGCGGCGGGTGTGCCCGGCACCTTCGGCATCTCGACGCCGAGGCGCTTGACCGGCCAGCCGTCGCCCCAGCGGCGCATATCGCTGAAAGCGGGATCGTTCTTCAGGCTCTGGGCATCCTTGCCGGCGAAGGCAGCCGTCGCCGCCATGTCGAAGGTGCGCCAGAAGGCCAGGAAATCGAGGCTGTCGGCGCGGGCGTTGTTGATCTGCGAGACCAGGGTCGTCTGCTCGCCGGAGAGCGCCATGTCGGCCGACCAGCGGAAGGGTGGCGGCTTCTCGCCGGGCGGGTCGGGCGGCAGCTTGATCGCGCCGCCGTCATAGGCCGCGTCGAGCCCGGCGGGCGAAGCGAGCGTCGCGGTGAGCGCCGGGAAGCCGTGGTCGTCCGAGAGCGCCCGCACCAACAGCTTGCGCTCGGGCGGCACGGAATGGGCGTCGCGCAGGATGCGCCGGGCGGCGGCGTCGGCGGCCCGCGCGTCGCGGTCGCCGATCACCGTGACCAGCAGGGTCTTGGGCGAGATGCCGTCGAGATCGCCGAGCGGGACGCCGCGGGACTTGGCGTCCCGGGCGATGCCGCCGGGCATCACGACGTAGACGAGCTTGGGCGCCGGCAGGCCCTCCTGTGCGGCTTCCGCCGCGAGATGGGCGGCGAGCGGCGCGCCCGCCAGATGCCCGATCAGCGCGAGGCGGCCCGTATCTGGCTTCGCGTCGGCGTCGCCTGCGAGATCCGCCAGCGCGGATTTCAGCAGGCGCGCGGCGATGGCCGGCGCGTCGGAGGGCCGGGTGCGGTTCACCTCCTGGAAGCGGGGAAACAGCACGAGCCAGCCGTGGCGGGCGAGGTGGTCGATCCAGGCACCGTAGGCCTGCGGGTTCGGCGCGCCCCAGGCGTGCAGGAACACCGCCACCGGCCGCCCGCCCTCGGGCGCCGGGCCTGCCTTGTAGAAGGCATAGGTCGCCGCGCTCGCCTTGCCGACCGCGCGCTTGGTGATGGTGGCGGCCTTGTCGCCGACGCCGCCCGGACCGTCCGTCGGCTGGGCCGGGGGCGCGGCGGCGAGGACCGGCCCGGCCACGGACAGGGCGGCCAGCATGCCCAGGGCGGGCCAACGCAGGGCGGCAAGTCCGGATTTCGGGCGCATCAATCTCTCGACGATCGGCGAAACACTGTGCCGATCCCCTCCGCTCACGTGAATTTCAGGGCTCGACCGCGCCTGAATAGCAGATTCCGGCGCGGAGGCGACGCCGGAGAGGCAACGGTCCAAGCTATTCGCGTTCCTTCACCCGGCGGCACTCGGTCTTGAGGTAGCTCGTCTTGCCGACTTCGTCCCTCAGGTCGGTGCGGGCAATGATCTCCTGCCAGCCGTTGGTGCAGCCGAGTTCGTTCGCGACGCGGACCTTGCGTACCTCGCTCGCCCGTTCGTCGTTGCAATCCTGCTGCGGGATGCCGTTGGCGCAGACGAGCACGACGGCGATGAAGGCGTTCATGGCGAATCTCCCGTTTTTTGTTGGCTTGTCCCGCCTGTGGCGAGCCGGAGCCTTACGCACGAAGCCGCCGTCGGGTTTCGTCCGTGAGATCGCTATCCCACCGAGACGATGAGATCGTTGCGAAACGTCTTTCCCTCCACGGGGTTGGCGAGCCAGCGGGTGCGCCCGATCCGCAGATCGTGCCCGGCATGGAAGTGGCCGGAAATCCAGAGATCGGGACGGTCCGCGTCCGGCAGGTCGTCGAGGATGGTGGTGGCGTAGAAGGCCGGCACCCACCACGGCACGCCGGGGCTGTCGCGGAACGCGTCGGCGGCGAGCGGGCTCGGCGGGTGGTGCGTGACGGCGACCGTGGGGCCCTGGTGCGGTTGGGCCAGCGTTTCGAGGAAAGCCGCCCGCTCGCGGAGATGGGCCTCCATCGCGTCGGCCGGCGACCAGGGCTCGCGGTCGGCCCGGCGGATCGAACCGCGGTATTCCCGCGATCCGGTAACGGGATCGGTCATCCGCGCGGCCGCATAGGCGACCGGGTCGTCGGGCCGGTCGGGCGTGTCGTCGGTGAGCCAGCGCCCGGCGAGCGACCAGTCGCTCCACAACGTGGTGCCGACGAAGCGCACCCCGCCGATCACCGCCGCCTGCCCGCCCTGGAGCAGGTGGATGCGGTGACCCAGCCCGTTCAGCCGGGCGACTTCGCGTTCGAGCGCGGCGAGGAGTTCGGGCGCGGTGCGTGGGTCGCCGGTCGGGGCGTAGTGTTCGTGGTTGCCCGCCACCAGCACCACCGGCCGCTCGCCCGCCAGCGCCAGCACCGTGGCAAGCCCGGCTTCGGGCTGGCCCTCGTGCAGGTCACCGGCGCAGACGAGCACGTCGAAGGCGGCCGCGGGCGGCGGGATCATCTCCGGGCGGCGGCGTTCGAGATGCAGGTCGGAGAGGGGAAAGAGGCGCAGCACGGCGTCCGTCGGTTCGAGAGAAGTTGGAAGGCGTCAGGCGCGGGCCTGCGCCGCCTCCTCGGCCGCGGCACGCCATTCGCGGCGGGCGGCCTTGAGCACGTCGAAGGCGGAATCGGCGTTGATGACGGCGATGCCGCCTGCCGCCACGAGGTCGGGCCAGGGCGAGAGGGTCAGCGCGGTGGCGGCTCCTGCAATAATGATCGCGACGTTGGCGGCGACATCGTTGCGCGCGGAGAGGTAGGCCGCGCGGGTGAGGCTGCCATGGCCGTCGCGGTGGCGGGCGAGCATCAGCGCGCAGGCGAGGTTGACGAGAAGCGCGCCGAGGCCGGTCAGCGTCAGCGGCACGGGGGCCGGCGCGGTGAAGTCCGAGAATTTTTCGTAGGCTGCCCAGGCCGTGGCGAGGCCTGGCACCAGCAGGATGCCGGCGAGCAGGGTGCCGAGCCGCGCCCGGTTGCGCACGCTCCAGCCGATCCCTGCAAAGATCAGCAGGTTGATCGCGGCATCCTCCAGGAAGTCGAGGCTGTCGGCGATCAGCGCCACCGAGCCGATCGCGAGCGCCACCGCGATCTCGATGCCGAAATAGCCGAGGTTCAGCGCCGCCACGCGGGCGACGACCGGGCGCAGACTCGGCGAGGGCGGCAGACGAGGCACCGGCGGGTTCCCGAGGGTGGGGCGAAGCGGGCCGGTGATGGACCGAGGCGCCCTGCCCTGTCGAGGCCCTTCCCGAAGGCGGGCCTCTCGGCCCATTGTCCGGCTGGATTTGCACGCGCGGCTGTGCAAGGCGAAAGGTCTGCCAAAGGACAGCCAAGCCGCCTATCGAGCGGCGATCCGGACCGGGGAGGCGTTGACCATGTTGCCCGAACTGCGCGTGCTCTATTTCGAGGATCTCGAAGTCGGACTGACGGAGATCCTGAAGAAGGAGATCTCCTCCTCCGACGTGGTGGGCTTTGCCGAGATCACCGGCGATCGCAACCCGATCCACCTCTCCGAGCACTTCGCCGCGCGCACGCCGTTCGGCACCCGCATCGCCCACGGCCTCTACACCGCGGGCCTGATCTCGGCGGTGCTCGGCACCCGCCTGCCGGGGCCGGGCGCGGTCTACATCTCGCAGACCCTGAACTTCCGCGCGCCGGTGCGCATCGGCGACATCGTCGAGGTGAAGGTCGAGGTGGCCGAGCTGATCCCCGAGCGCCGCCGCGCCCGGCTGGCCTGCACCTGCTCCGTCGGCGACGAGGTGGTGCTCGACGGCGAGGCCCTGGTGAAGGTGCCGAAGAAGGAAGAGGCCGATCCGCTCGCCATGCGCATGGGCGGCGGCCGCGCCTAAAGCATCGTCCCGAAAGGTGGTTGCCGGCTTTCGGGGCAGGACGATGCGATAGCGAAAGTCGGCCCTCTTTTGCCTGAGCCCATCGCCATCGACGATCCGGACGACCCGCGGCTCTCCGCCTACCGAGACGTGCGCGAGCGCGACCTCGTGGGCCGCCAGGGCCGCTTCATCGTCGAGGGCGAGGTGACCCTGCGGCTGCTGTTCTCGGGCAGCGCCCGGTTTGCCGCGGAATCGGTGCTGCTGGCGCCCGAGCGCTGGCCGGGCTTTGCGGATCTGCTGAGCGGGGATGGGCCGCCGGTCTATCTTGCCGGCAAGGATGTGATGAGCGCGGTGGCCGGCTTTCCGATCCATCGCGGCGTGCTGGCGGTGGGCCTGCGCGGCGAGGAGCCGTCACCCGAGGCCCTGATCCCGTCCGCCCCTGCCCCAGCCCTCGTCGTCGGGCTCGTCGGGCTGACCAACCACGACAATGTCGGCGGCCTGTTTCGCAACGCCGCCGCCTTCGGCGCCGACGCGGTCTGGCTCGATGCCGAGACCTGCGATCCGCTCTACCGCAAGGCGATCCGCGTTTCGGCCGGCGCGGCGCTGACCGTGCCCTTCGCCCGCGCGCCGAGCGGGGCGGCGCTGCTCGACCTCGCCGAACGCCACGCCCTGACGCCGCTGGCGCTGACCCCCGGCGGGAGCGAGACGCTCGACGCCCTGGAGCCACCGGCCCGCGCGCTGCTGCTGCTCGGCACCGAGGGGCCCGGCCTGCCTGAATCGCTGATGGCCCGCGCCCGCCGCGTGCGCATCGCCATGGCGCCGGGCTTCGACTCGCTCAACGTCGCGACGGCGGGGGCGATCGCGCTGCATCATCTGGCCGGACGGCGTTTCTCATCTTGATCAGGAGCGCGCATCCGACCCAGGGGGCGCCTTGAACCTGGATTAAACCCCGGCTATGTTGCCCAAATATGTAATTTGTTCAACGGCAGTCGAGGCGGTGATGAGCAGGGGTGCTCGGCAAATGCCAAAGGAAAGCCTGGGTAAGCTGCCCTCCGAGGAAAGCCGCCGCAAGGGAGCTATCAAGCGCGAGCAGGTCGTCGCCGTGATGGCCCTCGCGCAGGCCAGCGGCCTCACCGCCGGCAAGGATTCCCGAATCTCCGGCCGGGTTTCATCCGAGTTGATCGAGCGCGCGAAGGCACGGACGGGCCTGGAGTCCGACACGGAGCTGGTCGAGTTCGCCCTGGCCAACCTCGCAGTCGAGGACAATTTCGCGCAAGTTTTCCGTGAGTTGCACGGTACGGTGGATCCGGGCCTGGATCTCGAATTCTGACAGGCCCGACGTGGCTTTCAGCTTCAGGGTTGCGGAGCGCCTTCGGAGGCAGATGCCGTCATCGCCTCTGCTCCGGCGCGCGGACGACCTGCTCCCCTTCGTCGGCGCTCGGGCTGAGGCCGGATATGACCTTCTGCTCGATACCTGCGTCTATATCGATGGTCTTCAAGGAAAGACCCCGCCGGCCATCAGGGATCTGATTTCGATCCGACACGTGAACCACAGCGCGGTTGCCGTGCAGGAACTCATGTACGCGGTCGGGGCTCTCGATCCGGCCGACCCACGGAGCCTGGAGGCGGTGGAGAAGATCGGTCGCATGATCGAAGGCGTGCCGCGACACCGCCTCTTCACGCCCGACGCCGAGGTGCTGGCTAAGGCGGCGGTCTATGCCGGGATGCTGGGCCGTAATCAAAACTATGCCAAGGATGATCGCAGGCGGGCTCTCAACGACTGCGTGCTGTTCCTCCAGGCTCTGAAGCTCGGATCCACGGTTCTGACGCGGAACATCAGGGATTTCGATTTCCTGCTTCAGATATGCCCGGCAGGTCGGGTTCTCTTCTACCGCGTCTGACGATCGCCTGCGGCCTCCCGCCTGTGGACGGCTCAGGCCCTCGCGGACCCCGGCCGGCCGGCGCATGTTAGAAGCAGCGGGCGCCAGCGGGGTACGGGATGGGCTACGAGATCGATCTGGGTCGGGCCGGCGACAAGCCCGGGATGATGGACCTCACGGAGCTTCTGGCGACGCGCCTCCTCGTCCAGGGCAATTCCGGTTCGGGCAAATCGCATCTGCTGCGGCGCCTGCTCGAACAGAGCGCGGGCCTCGTGCAGCAGGCGATCATCGACCCTGAGGGCGATTTCGTCACGCTGGCCGAGCGCTACGGCCACGTCGTGATCGAGGCGGACGGCAACGAGGCGGAACTCCTGCGCATCGCCGCCCGCGTACGCGAGCACCGGGTCTCCGTCGTGCTCTCGCTGGAGGGGCTCGACGCCGAGGACCAGATGCGCGCCGCCGCCGCCTTCCTCGGCGGGCTGTTCGATGCCGACCGCTCGCTCTGGTACCCGATGCTGGTGGTGGTGGACGAGGCGCAGCTCTTCGCCCCGGCCGCCGCGGGCGAGGTCTCCGACGAGGCCCGCCGGCTGTCGCTCGGCGCCATGACCAACCTGATGTGCCGTGGGCGAAAGCGCGGGCTGGCGGGCATCATCGCCACGCAGCGTCTGGCCAAGCTCGCCAAGAACGTCGCCGCGGAAGCCTCGAACTTCCTGATGGGCCGCACCTTCCTCGACATCGACATGGCGCGCGCCGCCGACCTGCTCGGCCTCGACCGCCGCGGGGCCGAGATGTTCCGCGACCTCGCCCGCGGCCATTTCGTCGGCCTCGGCCCGGCGCTCTCGAAGCGCCCGCTGCCGATCGCCATCGGTCCGACGGTGACCGAGAGCCGCAACGCCGCCCCCGACCTGCTCCCCCTGCCCACCATGGGCGAGGAGGCGCGCGCCCTGATCATGACGGCGTCGGCCGAGGAAGAGGCCCGGCCCCTGCCTGCCCCCCGGCCCAAGCCCGTGCGCGCGCCCGGCCCCGACGTGCTGGTCCAGCTCGCCAATTACCGCCCGCCGGTGCGCGACGATCTGCCGGAGGAGGAGCCGATGGATCCGGCCGAGCGCGAGGCGGCGATGGCCGAGATTCTCGCCTCGGTGCTCGCCGATTCGGACGCTGCCGCCTGCACGCCCGCCACCCTCTACCAGGACTTCACCGTCCGCTGCCGTATCCGCCGGATCGGCGGCGAGGCGATGGGCTTGCCCGAGTTCAAGCGGCGGCTCGCCGTGGCGCGGGCCGGCGTCCAGGGCGCCACCGCCGAGGGACCCGGTTGGGAGCGGGCGCAGGAGATCGCCGCCGGTCTGCCGGAGGATCTCGCCGGGCTGTTCCTGCTCATCGCCCGCACGGCGCTCGAAGGTTCGCCCTGCCCCTCCGACGCGGCGCTCGCGGAGGCCTACGGCACCTCCTCGGCGGGGCGTGCCCGGCGCATGCTGGGCTATCTGGAGGAGCGCGGCGCCATCGTCATGCGCCGGGACCTGCGCGGCGCGCCGATCATCGCCGTCCCCGATCTCGACGCCGAGACCGGCCCACAGATCGGCGCCGCTGCCGTGCTCCCGCTGCGTCGGCGGCGGCCCTGAACGCGGCCGGAACCTGTCGAGACCGGCGGCACGCGACAATCCGTGCCTCTTGCCCCTCGCCCGCTTCCGGCCAAGATTGCGCCGACGATATCAGGTTGGGAGTCTTGGGGCGTTGCTGCAGTCGCGGGAAGGTTTGCGTACCCTGTCGGGCCGCCGCACGATCGTCGTCGGGGCCGGCCCCGGCGGCCTTGCCACGGCGCTGCTCCTGGCCAAGGCCGGACTGCACGTCACGCTGATCGAGAAGGACGCCCAAGTGGGCGGGCGCACCAAGACCGTGGCGGCGCCGGGCGGCTACCGCTTCGACATCGGCCCGACCTTCTTCCTCTATCCGCAGATCCTCGCCGACATCTTCGAATCCTGCGGCGAGCGCCTGGAGGACCATGTCCGGCTGGAGCGGCTCGACCCGCAATACAACCTCGTCTTCGAGGGTGAGGGCGGCATTTCGGGGCAGATCCGCGCCACCGGCGACGTGCCGCGGCTGAAAGCCGAGATCGCCCGCCTCGCCCCCGCCGACGCCGAGAACGTCGAAAAGTTCTTCGAAGAGAACCGGACCAAGCTGAACTACTTCAAGCCGGTGCTGGAACAGCCCTTCGACAACATCCTGTCGATGGCGAGCCCGGCGATGCTGGCCGCCCTGCCCCATCTCCATCCCGGCCGCAGCGTGGACCGGGATCTCAAGCGCTATTTCGCCGACCCGCGGGTGCGCCTCGCCTTCTCATTCCAGACCAAATATCTCGGGATGAGCCCCTTCCGCTGCCCGAGCCTGTTCACGATCCTCTCGTTCCTCGAATACGAGCATGGGGTCTACCACCCGGTCGGCGGCTGCGGCGCGGTCTCGGAGGCGATGGCGGGGCTGGCCCGCCGCATGGGCGTCGACATCCGCCTGGGGCAATCGGTCGAGCGGATCCTGTTCGAGGGCAAGCGCGCCACCGGCGTGTTCGTCGGCGGCGAGACGCTGAAGGCCGATGCGGTCGTCGTGAACGGCGACTTCGCCAAGGTGATCCGCGATCTCGTGCCGGAGGAGCGGCGCCCGCGCTGGCGCGACGCCAAGATCGGCAAGGCGCGCCTCTCCTGCTCGACCTACATGCTCTACCTCGGCATCGAGGGCAAAATGCCCGAGAGCCTGGGCCACCACACCATCCTGCTGGCCAAGGAATACGAGCGCAACATCAAGGAGATCACCGGCGGCACGCTGCCGATGGAGCCTTCGATCTACGTGCAGCATGCCGGCTTCACCGATGGTGGCATGGCGCCGCCCGGCCATACCGCCCTCTACGTGCTGGTGCCGGTGCCGAACCTGAAGGCGGGCATCGATTGGGAGACGGTCGGCCCGACCTACCGCAAGCTGATTCTGGAGCGATTGAAGCTCCTCGGCCTTCCCGACATCGAGAGCCGCATCCGTTACGAGCGCGTGGTCGATCCCCGCGACTGGCGCGACGAGTTCGCGGTGCATGAGGGCGCGACCTTCAACCTCGCCCACGATCTCATGCAGATGCTGTGGTTCCGCCCCCATAACCGCTTCGGGCCGGGGCTCTACCTCGTCGGCGGCGGCACCCATCCAGGCTCCGGTCTTCCGGTGATCTACGAGGGTGCGCGCATCTCGGCCCGGCTCCTGATCGAGGATCTCGCCAAGGAGAAGGCCCCCGCGATCCTGGCGGACCTGCCGACGACCTCGCCGCTTGCCACGCAGGGCGATCCGAGCTGATGCGGGCCGCGTTTCTCGCAGGCCTTGCCGTGCTGGCTGCGCTTACGGGCCCGGCGCGGGCGGCAGGCCTGGAGGTGATCGTCGAGGGGGCCGAGCCGGGGCCGGGCGAAGTCTACGTCACCCTGTGCCAGGGCGGGCTGAGCGAGGCCGCCTGCCCGATCGGCCGGAGCGCTCCGGTCCGCGGCGGCGCCGAGCGCTTCGTCTTCACCGACGTGCCCGCGGGCGTCTGGGCGGTCGCCGCCTTCCAGGACGAGAACGGCAACGGCCGGCTCGACCGGACGGGGCTCGGCCTGCCGCTCGAGCCCTACGGTTTCTCCGGCGCGGTCGCGCGCCGGGCCCGGCCGGACTTTGCCAGCGCGAGCTTCGCCCTGCGCGAACCCGGCGCCGCCGTGCGGATCCGCATCGCCCGTCCCCTGCCGCGGCGCTGACGGGCGGATGATGCGCAGCGATGCCCCGCCCCTCGTCTCCGTCGAGGGCGCTGCCCTCGCCTATCGCGGCCGTCCGGCCCTGCGCGGACTCGACCTCACCCTCGTCCGCGGCACGACGCTGGCCCTGCTCGGGCCGAACGGGGCCGGCAAGACCAGCCTGATCCGCCTGCTGGCCGGGCGGCTCGCGCCCGATGCCGGAAGCGTCCGCATCCTCGCCGGCGATCCCCATGCCGACCGCGCGACCCGCAAGCGGATCGGCTTCGTGCCGCAGGAGATCGCGCTCTATCCCCGCCTCACCGTCGCGGAGAATCTCGACGTGTTCGCTCGGCTTGCCGGCCTGAAGCGCGGGGAGCGCCGCGGGGCGGTCGCGGCGGCGATCGGGCGCTGTGCGCTGGCCGAGGTGGCGGGGCGGCTCGTCGCCACGCTCTCGGGCGGCTACCAGCGCCGGGTCAACATCGCCGTGAGCCTGCTCAGCGAGCCCGACCTGATCCTGCTCGACGAGCCGACGCAGGGGGTCGATCTCGACGCGCGGGCGTCGATCCACACGGTGCTGGCGGGTCTGCGTGCGGGGGGCGCCGGGCTCGTCATCAGCACCCACGATTTTTCCGAGGCCGAGCGCCTGGCCGACCGCGTCGCCATCCTCGCCGACGGACAGATCCGGCTCGAGGGCGCTCTGGCCGCGCTGATGCGCCCGCTTGAGGCCGCCCCGCCCGAGCACGAGGCGGTGCTGGAGAGCCCCCCGGACGCCGCCGCCGAGGCGGCCCTGCGGCGCTCCGGCTTCTCGCCGCTCACGGGTGACGCCCGGTTCTGGCGCGCCGACCACGGCGCGGCCGGCGGGCTCGACGGCGCGGCTCTGCTTGCCGCCCTGCGCATCTCCGGTGTGCCGGTGGCCGAGATCCGCGTGCGCCGTCCCGGCCTGGAAACCCTCTATCGGGACAGCCTCGCCGACCGTCCGGGCCTGGAGAGCGCGGCGTGATCGCGGCGGCATTCAGGGTGATGTGGCTCTCGCTCGTGCGCGACCGCGCGGCGCTGACCATGGCCTTCGTGCTGCCCACCGTCATCTTCGCGATCTTCGCAGCGATCTTTTCGGGCGCGATCGGCGACCGCATCCGCATCCATCTCGGGCTCGCCGACCTTGCGGGCACCGCCACCACGCAGCGCCTCGTGACGGCGCTGGAGGCCGAGCCGTCCTTGCGCATCGCGCGCCTGGATGTGGCGGACGAGGCGGCGGCGATCCGCGCCGTGCGCCGGGGGAAGTGGATGTGGCCCTTGTGCTGCGCAGCGACCTTGCGGCACCCGCTGGCCCCGACAAGGCAGGCCAGGACAAGGGGAGCGCGGCGGCGAGCCAGCCGGTGCTGCTGATCGAGAGTCCGTCGCGGGCGCTCGCCACACCGATCGCGCTGGGCCAGCTCCAGCGGGCCCTCAACGACGCGCTGCCCGACGTCGTGCTCTCGCGCATCGTCGCGGACGTGGAGCGCTCCGGCAAGATCGGGCCGGACGAGCGCGCCTTCCTCGACGAGGCCTTCGCCGAGCAGCGGGCGAAGAAGGAGCCGTTCTCCTTCACCCGTCTCGTCGAGACCCGCACCACCGCGAGCGGGCGCGGCAACGAGCGGGTGAGCTACTATGCGGGCGCCATCGCCGCCGTGTTCCTGCTGTTCGCGGCGATGCAGGGGGCGCTCTCCCTGGTGGACGAGCGCGAGGGCGGGCTGGCCGATCGCCTCGCCGCCGGCCCCGGCGGCCTGCCGGTGATCGTGCTGGGCAAATTCCTGTTCCTGCTCGGCCAGGGCGTGGTCCAGGCCGGTCTGATCTTTTCCGCCGCCGCGCTTCTGCACGGCGTCGATGTGTCCGGCCACTGGATCGGCTGGCTCGTCACCTCGATCCTCGTCTCGGCCATGGCGGCCGGCCTCGCGCTCGCCGCGTGCGCGCTCTCGGCCACACGTCAGCAGGCGCATCTCGCCGCGACCTTCGGCGTGCTGCTGCTCTCGGCGGTCGGCGGCAGCATGGTGCCCCGCTTCCTCATGCCCCCCTGGCTGCAGCAGGCCGGCTGGCTGACGCCCAACGCCTGGGCGATCGAGGCCTATCAGGCGGCCCTCGGCGAGGGCGCGGCGGCGGCTTTGCCGGCCTGGGGCGTGCTGGCGGCGCTGGCGGCCGTGGGGCTGGGGGTCGCGGTCGGCGTGGTGGGCCGGAGAACGGTCTGAGGCGGATTGCCCCGTGGCGACCCGTCTCCGCGACGGCGCCGGGCAGATCGGGCAGGGCCTTCGTTCGCATCCGCTGGCCCTCTCGCCCGCAGGCCCTCTTGCCCGCATGTCCTCTCGCCCGGATATCTTCGGAGCCGCCCCACCCCCATGACGAACGCGATGCTGCGCCTGCTGATCGCCGACGGCAACGACCGCGACGGCCGTGCGAAGCGCGAGGCCGCCGTCGGCCAAACCACCTCGCAGGCCTTCGCCAGCGTCGTGGCCGATCTCGCGCCCGAGGCGGCCTGTACGCTGGTGAACCCGGCCGATGCCGAGGCCGCGATCGGATCCGATCTCGCCGGGTTCGACGGGATGGTCCTCACCGGCTCCACCCTGCGGCTCGCCGATGACGGTCCGGCGGTGCGGCGCCAGCTCGACCTGATGCGCGCGGCGCTGGAAGCCGGGCTGCCGGTCTTCGGCTCGTGCTGGGGCATGCAGGTCGCCGCGGCGATCGCGGGCGGGGATGTCGGCGAGAATCCGCGCGGGCCGGAATACGGTTTCGCCCGGCGCCTCACGGCCACGGGTGACGGGGCCGTTCACCCGCTCTTGGCCGGTCGCGCCCCCGCCTGGGATGCGCCCGCGATCCATCTCGATGCCGTCGTCGGCGCCCCGTCCGGCGCACGGGTGCTCGCGGCGAATGCCATGCTCGACGTGCAGGCGATCGAGATCCGCTACGGGCGCGGGCTGTTCTGGGGCACGCAGTACCACCCGGAAACCGACCTCGACGAACTGGCCGCGATGCTGCGGCTGAGCGCCGATGCGGTCGTCTCCGCCGGGCTGGCTGCCGATCACGCCGCGGTCGAGGCCTATGCCGGCGAGATTTCGGATCTCGACGGGAGCGAGGGCGCCACCCGCCGCCATCGCGCGTGGCGTCTCGGGATCGGCGCCGACGTGCTCGAATCTACGCAGCGGCGCCGGGAAATCGGCAATTTTCTCGCGTCTCTGTCCACAGCCCGCGGCGTGGAATGAACCGAGCGCGACCGGGTGGCACGTTGACCCGCCCGGTCCCGCATCTAGCTTCGCTTTGACGGCCTTCTTTTTCAGGCCGCGCGGGAGACGCGTTTCCAATGAGCCAGGGTTCTTCGGTCGCGGTCGTCGGAAGCGGGCTCGGTGGGTTGGCCTCGGCCTGCGTGGCGGCCGCGCGCGGCCATCGCGTCACGGTCTACGACAAGAACGACTGGATGGGTGGCAAGGCCGCGGTGCTGCACGAGGGCGGTTTCCGCTTCGATATGGGGCCGACCATCCTCACCGTGCCGCGCGTGCTGGAGCGCATCTTCGCCGAGGCCGGGCGCTCGGTGCACGATTACATGGATCTGCGCCGGCTCGACCCGCAATGGCGCTGTTTCTTCGATGACGGCTCGCGCGTCGATCTGATCGAGGACGTGGATGCCATGGCCGCCTCCATGGACCGGTTCGCGCCCGGGCAAGGGGCGGGCGACGGCTACAAGAAGTTCATCGCCGTCTCCGAGCATCTGCACGGCGTCTCCGAGCGGTTCTTCTTCTGGAAGGCGGTGCAGGATCTGTTCGACACGATCGACCTGCGCGCCAACATGAATCCCGGGACGCTCCGCGACGTGCTGAGCCTGCGCATGCACGCCACCGTCGCGAGCACGATCCGCGGCAAGGTCAAGGATGCGCGCCTCGCGCAGATGCTCGACCACTTCGTGCAATATGTCGGCTCCTCGCCCTACGGTGCGCCGGCGGTGCTCTGCGCTATCGCCCACATGCAGACGGCCGAAGGCGTGTGGTACCCGATGGGCGGCACCCGCGCGGTGGCCGAGGGGCTGATGCGGCTCGCCACCGAACTCGGCGCCACGATGAAGCCCGCCGACGAGGTGCTGGGCCTCGACATCGCCGCGGGCCAGCTCCGCGGCCTGCGCACCCGCGACGGCATCACGCCGTACGACGCCGTGATCTCCAACATGGATTCGGTGCGCACCTACCGCGAGCTCGTCGGCGGCGAGGTCGGCAAGTCCTACGAGAAGAAGTCCTTCGAGCCGGCCTGCTCCGGCGTGGTGCTCTATCTCGGCCTGAACAAGCGCTACGAGCACCTGAACCACCACGATTTCGTGTTCTCCCGCGACCCGGAGGAGGAGTTCGACTTCATCTACCGCAAGGGCGAGCCGGCCCCCGACCCGACCGCCTACCTCGCGGCCCCCTCCTCCACCGATCCGAGCGTGGCGCCCGAGGGCGGCGAGGCGCTCTACGTCCTCGTCCACACGCCGTATCTTCGGCCGCATCACGACTGGTCGAAGATGTTCCCGGCCTATCGCCGGACGATCCTGGAGAAGCTCAAGCGCACCGGCGGCATGCCGGATCTCGAGGAGCGCATCGTCGTCGAGCGCCACCTCACCCCGCAGGACATCCACGACCGCTACAAGGTGCTCAACGGCGCGATCTACGGGCTGGCCTCGCACGGGCGGATGATGGGCGCGTTCAAGCCCGGCAACCGCTCGCGGGAGGTGCGTGGCCTCTACCTCGCGGGCGGCGCCGCCCATCCGGGGCCGGGCATGCCGATGGTGATGATGTCGGGCTGGATCGCGGCCGACGCCCTCGATCAGGACCTGCGCGGCCGTGCAGAACCGGAGCTGCGCAAGACCGCCTGAGTTGATTCGACATGGCGCGGGGCAAACCGCTTCCGCCCGAGCGCTCGGCCCCGCTCTGGCGGTTCATGGCCGCCTATTTCGACCGCTTCGTGCGGCGCCACCTGAACGCCCTGCGGCTGGCCCGCTGGGGTGTTCCGGCCGGCATCACCGGCACGGCGCCTCTGGTGATCTACGCCAACCATCCAGCGTGGTGGGATGCGGCGATCCTGATCGTGGCGGCCGACCGCCTGTTTCCGGGGCGCGAGAGCTTCGCGCCGATCGATGCGGCGATGCTGGAGAAGTACGGCATCTTCCGGAAGTTGGGCGCCTTCCCCGTCGATCTCGACAGCGCGCGGGGCGGCGCACAATTCCTGTCCGCCGCCCGCGCGATCCTGGCTGGGCCGAACCGGGCGATCTGGATCACGGCGCAAGGGCGCTTTGCCGACGTGCGGACCCGCCCGCTCGGGCTGAAACCCGGCGTCGCGCGGCTGGCCGAGATGGCGCCCGAGGCGACCTTCCTGCCGCTGGCCGTGGAATACGCCTTCTGGGACGAGCGCGGGGCGGAAGCCTTCCTCGCCTTCGGTCAACCACTCACCGCCGCCGAACTGCTCGCCCTGCCCCGCCCGGAGCGCCTCGACCGGATGGAGACGGCGCTGACCGCGACCCTCGACCGGCTCTCCGCCGACGTGATCGCCCGCGATCCGGCTCGGTTCGAAACGCTGCTGGCGGGTCGGCGCGGGGTCGGCGGCGTGTATGACGGCTGGCGGCGGCTCGCGGCGGTGCTGACCGGCCGTCGCTTCGAGCCGGGCCACCGGGACGGCGATTCCGAGGAGACGCGGACCCGATGACACTCACCCTCCTCGTCCTCGCGATCATCACCCTCGCGCTGGCGCTGCTTCCGGCGGGGCTGGCCGCGGTCAATCTCGCGATCCTGCGCAGCCCCGAGCCCACGCCGAGCGACGGCCTCGTCTCGATCCTGATCCCTGCTCGCAACGAGGTGGCGGTGATCGAGGGCACGGTGCGAGCGGCGCTCGCGAGTCGCGGCGTCCCGGTCGAGGTGATCGTCGGCGACGATCACTCGAGCGATGAGACCGCGGCGATCGTCGGGCGCATCGCCCGCACCGATCCGCGCCTGCGGCTGATCGCCGTGCCCGCCCTGCCCGAGGGCTGGACCGGCAAGAACCACGCCTGCGTCGCCCTGGCCGAGGCGGCACGGGGCGAGCGCCTCCTGTTCCTCGACGCCGACGTCACGTTGGCACCTGACGGCGCAGCGGCGCTCGCCGCGCATGCCGTCCAGAGCGGCGCCGATCTCGTCAGCGGCGTGCCGCGGCAGGTGATGGAGACCCTGGGCGAGCGCCTGACTGTGCCGATGATCGACTTCCTGATGCTCGGCTACCTGCCGATCGCCCTGATGCGCGCCTCGCCCCGCCCCTCGCTCGGCGCCGCCTGCGGGCAGATGATCCTGATCGCGCGCGCGGCCTACCGGCGGACCGGGGGCCACGGCGCGATCCGCACCTCGCTCCATGACGGCGTGCGCCTGCCCCGGCTGTTCCGCGAGCAGGGCTTCCACACCGATCTCGTCGCGGGTCACGCGCTCGCGGCCTGCCGGATGTACCGGGATTTTGCGCAGAGCTGGGCCGGCTTCTCGAAGAACGCGCATGAGGGCATGGCGACGCCCGCTTCGCTCCCGGTCTGGACGGTGCTGCTGTTCGGCGGCCATATCCTGCCCTGGCTCGTCCTCGCCGCCGCCCTGGCGCTGGGCGCCGGCACGGCCGCCGTTCTGGCGGCGGCCGCCGTCATCGTCTCGCTGGCGACGCGGGCGGCGATCACTTTGCGGGTCGCCGAGCCGTTCGCGACGATTCTCCTGCACCCCGCCACCGTCGGCACGGCGCTGGCGATCCAGTGGAATGTGCTGCTGCGCCCCGGGCGGGCCGGCCGGGCCGTATGGAAGGGCCGCAGCTATACGGTCGGCGGGCCGGCTAAGCCGCGGCAGGAACCGGGTTGAGGGACTTTTCGCGAAACAATCCATGCGGCAAATCGTGTAAGGCCGGCCATCCAGCCTTTGCAGTTCCTGAATAACGCCTGTAGCCTTGGTGCCACGTCGGCCCGGCGTCTTGCCGGGCTGCATCGCCAGGAAGTTCGGTCGCGTCGATGAGGGATGAGAGCGCCGCCGCCGTGTCGGCCCGCCCCACCGCCGACCCGCAGACAGCGCGGGAGGGTTCCCGCACGGTCACGGGCGGACGCCCGATCGAGAGCTTCCCCCCCCGCTACGAAACCGGTCGTCACGGCCGCCGCGACGCCTATGCCGCGCTCGATCTCGGCACCAACAATTGCCGCCTGCTGGTCGCCGAGCCGACGCCCAACGGCTTCCGGGTGATCGACGCCTTCTCCCGCATCGTCCGGCTCGGCGAGGGGTTGGGCAATTCCAATCGCCTCACCGAGGCGGCGATCGAGCGCACGGTGGAGGCCCTGCGCATCTGCCGGGGCAAGATGAGGTCCCGCGCGGTGGCCCGCTCCAAGGTGATCGCGACCGAGGCCTGCCGGCTTGCCGTCAACGGCGCCGAGTTCGTGGCGCGGGTGCGCGCCGAGGTCGGGCTCGACCTCGAGATCGTGGACCGGCAGACGGAAGCCTATCTCGCCGTGACCGGCTGCGCCGCGCTCGCCGACCCGCGGGCGGAATCGGTCGTGATCTTCGATATCGGCGGTGGCTCCACCGAGATCGCATGGCTCGACGGCGCGGCGGCCAACCCCTCGACCGACCCGACCTTGCGCATCCGCGCCTGGGATTCGCTCCCCGTCGGCGTGGTGACGCTGGCCGAGCGCCACGGCGGTACCGAGGTCACCCGGCGGACCTTCGAGGGCATGGTCGAGGAGGTCGGCGACCTCATCTCCCCCTTCGCGATCCGCGCTGCGGCGGCTGCCACCGCACCCTATTTCCACCTGCTCGGCACCTCGGGCACCGTGACCACGCTCGCGGCCATGCATCTGCGGCTCGCCCGCTACGAGCGGCGCCGGGTCGATGGCCTCTGGATGAGCGACGACGAGGTCGGCGACGCGATCGAGGATCTGCTCGACACCCGCCTCGAACAGCGCGCCGACAACCCCTGTATCGGCCGCGACCGGGCCGACCTCGTGCTGGCCGGCTGCGCCATCCTGGAGGCGATCCGCCGGGTGTTCCCGTCCGAGCGCCTGCGCATCGCCGACCGCGGCCTGCGCGAGGGCCTGCTCATGAACATGATGCGCGAGGACGGCGTCTGGCGCCGCGGGCGGTATCGCTGAGAAAGCCGGGCCGGCCCTCGTCTCATCGCCCGCGGCGACCGACTCCCCGGACGGAACGTCTTCACGGACCCGCCGCGCCGCGATAGGGACCATCCTGCGGCTGTGAGCGCATCGGTGCGTTCCGATGCTTGAGGACAGGATCATGAGCGACCGGCGAGGCGGGACGGGCGGCCTGCGCGGCGACCTGAAGCAGCGGGTGAAGACCGGGCGCGGGCGCACCCTCTCCCAGAAGCGCTGGCTGGAACGCCAGCTCAACGACCCCTACGTCGCCCGCGCCAAGCGCGAGGGCTACCGCTCCCGCGCGGCGTTCAAGCTTCTCGAAATCGACGAGCGCTTCAAGCTGTTGAAGCCCGGACAGCGGATCGTCGATCTCGGCGCCGCCCCCGGTGGCTGGTCGCAGGTCGCGGCGCGGATCCTCGGCGAGAGCGGCCGCATCGTCGGCATCGATCTGCTCGAGATCGAGCCGATGCCGGGCGCGACCTTCATCACCCTCGACTTCCTCGATCCCTCCGCACCCGAGCGCTTGACCGAGCTGCTGGGCGGCCGGGCCGACCTCGTCCTGTCCGACATGGCCGCCAACACCACCGGCCACAAGAAGACCGACCACCTGCGCATCATCGGGCTCGCCGAGACCGCCGCGGTCTTCGCCCGCGAGATCCTGGCGCCGGGCGGCGCCTATCTCGCCAAGGTGTTCCAGGGCGGCACCGAGGGCGATCTGCTGACCGAGCTGAAGCGCGACTTTGCCACCGTGCGCCACGTCAAGCCGCAGGCGAGCCGGGCGGATTCGAGCGAACTCTACGTGCTGGCCACGGGCTTCCGCGGCGAGGCCGGCGCCAAGGACGCGTCGGACGAACAGGACTAACCATTACCGGCGGCTGCGCCCGGCCTTCCTTTCGTGGCACGATGCCTGCGCGTCGTGCCCGAGAGCCACGTAAGGAAGGCCCCGATGACCGCCCAACCCCTCACCCGCTTCGCCGTCGCGCCGCTGGCCCGGATGACGCGGCGCCTCGCCGATGTCGCCGCAGGCCGCGCCGAGCCCGATCTGGTGATCACCGGTGCGCGGGTGCTCTCGACCTATTCCGAGCGCATCCTGCCCGACCGCGAGATCTGGATCGCGGGCGGGCGCATCGCCGCGGTGAAGCCGGCGGGCCACCATCGCGGCGCCGCCCCGCGCTACGATGCGCGCGGCGGCCTGATCGCGCCGGGGCTGGTCGATCCGCATCTGCACATCGAGAGCAGCATGGTGACGGCCTGCGCCTACGCCGAGGCCGCGCTGATCAACGGCACCACCACGATCGTCTGCGACAGCCACGAGATCGGCAACGTGCTGGACGTGAACGGCGTGGAATGGATGCTGGAGGATGCCCGCGCGGCGCCCCTCAACATCTTCCTGACCGTGCCGAGCACGGTGCCCGCCACCACGCCGGATCTCGAGACGGCGGGCGGCGACCTGACGGCGGAGAAGATCGGCGCCCTGTTCGATGCCTGGCCTGAGGCGATCGGGCTCGGCGAGAAGATGGATTTCGTCGCGGTGGCGAGCGGGGACGAGCGGGCGCACGCCATCATCCGCGCCGCGCTGGAGCGGGGCCGCCCAGTTTCCGGCCATGTCTACGGCCGCGACTTCGTGGCGGCCTACGCCGCGAGCGGCGTCACCGACACCCACGAGGCCGTGGATGCCGACATCGCCGACGATCTCCTGGAAGCCGGCCTCTGGATCTTTTTGCGAGGCGGCCCGCCGACCACGCCCTGGCACTCGCTGCCCAAAGCCATCGGCACCGTGACCGAGTACGGCGCCGCCTGGAAGCGAGTCTGCGCCTGCACCGACGACCGCGACGCCGACGACCTTCTCGCCTTCGGCCTTGACTGGGTCGTACGCGAGGCGGTGGCGCGCGGCATCCCGAAACCCGCGGCCTGGGCGATGGGCTCGCTGCATGGGGCCACCCGCTACGGCCTCGACGGCGAGGTTGGCGGCCTCGGCGGCGGGCGCCGAGCCGACCTCGTGCTTCTGAACGACGATCTCGTGCCGCAGGCGACGTGGTACGGCGGGCAACAGGTGGTGGAGGATCGCCGGCCGACGCCGCGTCTCGAAGAGGCCCTGGCCCGGCCCTACCGTTACCCGGCCCCCGCCTACGCCACGGTCCGCCTGCCCGATCCGGTTCCCGCCCTGATCCCGGCGCTGCCCGCCGGGCCCTGCACGGTCAACGCGATCCGCACCACGCTGCCGGGCATCGAGCTGACGCATGAGCGCGTCTCGCTCACCCCCGGCGCGGATTGGGCGGCGACGCTCGCCGCACACGATCTCTGCCACGTCGCGGTGGTCGAGCGGCACGGCCGTTCCGGCGGCGTCGCCCACGGGCTGCTCTCGGCCTTCGGCTTGAAGCGCGGCGCGGTGGCGAGCAGCGTCGGCCACGATTCGCACAACCTCATCGTCGCGGGGCTGAACGAGGCCGACATGCGGGTGGCCCTCGATGCCATCGCCGCGCATCAAGGCGGTGTCTGCGTCGTCGAGGACGGCCACGTCGTGGCGATGGTGGCGCTGCCGGTGGCAGGCCTCCTCTCCGACAAGCGCGTGGGCGCGGTGGCGGATGAGGTGAAGGCGCTCAAGCGCGCCTGGGAGCGGGCCGGCTGCAGCATCCCTTATATGGGCTTCAACCTGATCCCGCTCGCGGTGATCCCGCAGATCCGCATCACCGACAAGGGCGTGGTGCTGGTGCCGGAGATGCGCTCGGTGCCGCTGTTCGAGGCGGCTTGAACGCGGCGCTCCGCCGAGCCCCTCTCCCCGCAAGTGGGACGAGGGGCGCAGGTTGGTTCGACGCGCTCGATCGGAATCCGCGCTAGCGCGCGGCGGAGACGCCCGGCCCCTTGTCGGTCCATTCCGGCGGTAGGCCGACCATGTCGCCGAGGATGCCGTCGAAGCCGGGCGCCCGGCCGAAGGCCTCGCAATCCGGGTCGAGGGGCGCCTCGCCCAACGTGGTGATGCGGATGCGGTCGTAGGTCGGGAGCTGCAGCTCGCCCTTGAACGGATCCTTGCCGGTGGCGAGGTAGGAGCCGAAATCCTGGCCGAACTCGCCGGCGAGATCGTAGGCGTCGCTGGCGGCCGAGAAGCGGGCTTGGTTGGTGAAGGAGTTGGCCGCCCCCGCCCAGATCATCGCCGCGCGCTGGCGGTTGCGGGCGTCGAGCGCCTCGGACTCGATGGTCAGGCTGCCGAGCCCGATCGGCAGCCGCGGCACCGGCACCCGGCCCAGGGTGTTGGCGAAGCCGATGCCGACTTGGCCGGCCACCGAGATCGCCGTCGTGGCGGCGACGGTCGCGCCGGAGGCCGGAATGTTGGTGAGATCGACCCGCGTGATCGCCGAACGGACGGTGAGGTCGGCGCGCCCCGACGACACCACGTCGTAGCGCAGCGAGAGGTCGTAGCAGAGCGCCCGGTCGGCGGCGTTGGCGATCAGGCGCCGTTCCACCGGCGACAGGCCGGGGCCGGAGACCGCCTCGGAAAACACGGTCGGGACGATGCGCACGGTACGCACCGTCTGCGGCAGGGTCGGATCGATGAACAGCTTGGACTCGGAGGCGACGGCGTCGCTGGCCACGAACTGGTCGCGGCGCGAGAGGGCGCCGCCGTCGGTGAGCACCACGTCGCCGCAGCCGGCCAACCCGGCGAGCAGGGCGGCGGCGAGCGCGAGACGGGAAACGCCGGGACGAAGGTTCGACCGCAGGGGCATTAGGCTCTTTCGCGGGATGGAGGCCGGCGCCGGGGGGACGCTCGGGGACGCGTATCCTGCCGTGACCGGCGGGACAGCATCGCTTTTCGGGCGGAAGCCTAGCCTTAAGCCGGCGGTCCCGGAAGGATTGGACGGGGGACGGCGCGCGTATCCGGCGGGCCTGTGACCGTTCCGCCACGTTGTTTCATCCCACGCCCACGCAACGTTGGGTTCCGGCATCGTCTTCGTGCAACGTCGCCGCGCCTCTCGCGCGCGACTTGCGCGCCCCTTGCGCGCGCCTTGCGCAACCTTCGTCGCGTCGCGCGCTTCTCCCTGCCGATGCGTCCCGCCCAGATCGTCCCCCTCGTCGTCGCCACCGCTCTGTTCATGGAGAACACCGACTCGACGGTGATCGCCACGGCCCTGCCCGCGATCGCGGCGAGCCTCGGTGTCGATCCGATCGCCCTCAAGCTCGCGCTCACCGCCTATCTCGTCAGCCTGGCGATCTTCATCCCGGTCTCGGGCTGGGCCGCCGACCGCTACGGCGCCCGCAACGTCTTCCGCGCCGCCCTGTGCGTGTTCATGGCGGGTTCGCTCGCCTGCGCCGCCGCGAATTCGCTCACCGGCTTCGTCGCCGCCCGCTTCGTGCAGGGGGTCGGCGGAGCGATGATGGTGCCGGTGGGGCGTCTCGTGATCCTGCGCTCGGTGCCGAAATCCGAACTCGTCGGGGCGCTCGCCTACCTCACCATCCCGGCGCTGATCGGCCCGATCCTCGGGCCGCCGCTCGGCGGCTTCATCACCACCTATGCCGACTGGCGCTGGATCTTCTTCATCAACATCCCGATCGGGCTCGCCGGCATCGTCCTCGCGACCCTGTATTTCGGCGATATCCGCGAGGAAACGCGCCCACCGCTCGACGTGACGGGCTTCCTCCTCTCGGGCGGCGGGCTCGCCCTGCTGATGCTGGGCTTTGCCGCGACCGGGCGCCATCTCCTACCGGACGGCGTGTCCTGGGCCTGCATGGCCGGCGGGGTCGTCTTCGTCGGGCTCTACCTGCGCCATGCCAAACGCACCGAGCATCCGCTCATCCGCCTCGACCTGCTCAAGCATGACACCTTCCGCGCGGCGGTGACGGGGGGAAGCCTGTTCCGCATCGGCACCGGCGCCATCCCCTTCCTGCTGCCGCTGATGCTGCAGATCGGCTTTGGGCTCGATCCGCTGCATTCCGGGCTCATCACCTTCGCCGCGGCGGCGGGCGCCCTTCTCATCAAGATCGTTGGCCCGCGCATCCTGCGCGCCTACGGGTTCCGCCGGGTGATGGTGGTCAACGCGCTGGTCGCCTCCGCCTTTCTCGCCGCCAACGGGCTATTCACGGCGCAGACCCCGCACTGGATCATCGTCGGCGTGCTCCTGCTCGGCGGCTGCGTGCGCTCGCTGCAATTCACCTGCGTCAACGCCATCGCCTATGCCGACCTCGAATCGCGGGAGATGAGCGCGGCCACGAGTCTGGCCAGCGTCGCGCAGCAATTGTCCCTCAGCCTCGGTGTCTCCATCGGCGCCCTGGCGCTGGAGGGCGCCGCCGCCTGGCACGGCCATGCCGGGATCGAGGCGGGGGATTTCTCCCTCGCCTTCCTCGGGGTGGCCGTGGTCTCTGTGGGCTCGTTCTTCGTGTTCCGGCGGCTGGCGCCGGATGCGGGCGCGGAGGTGTCCGGTCAGCGACGGGTCGCCGAGGCCGTGCCGAGACCCGCCGACGGTTCGCCCCAGAGCCTTGCCCCTCTTACGCCGCGGCCTGCGCCGGAGCCCGGCCGCCCGCCCGCTTGACGCTGCCGGACTTAGGCCGCGCGGGCGCCTTGGCCGCCGGCTTGGCGGGGGCTCGTGCGGGCGCCGAAGCCTCGCCGGAGCTGAAGACCCCGCGCCAGCTCCAGGCGCCGGGGCCGGTCATCGCGTACATCAGGAAGGCGCCCGCCAGCCCGAGATCGGCGAGGAGGAAGCTGCGCTCTGTCACCGCGGCGGCCCCGGCATGGAGCCAGAACGGGTGCAGCAGGGCCGCCATGCCGGCCACGAAGCCGGCCATGGCCAGTCCGGTGATCCGCGGCATCACACCGAGGATGACCGCCAGCGGCCCGAACACCTGCACGATCACCGCCGCCGTCGCGACGGCGTTGGGGGCGGGGCAACCGGCGCCGGCCAACGCAACCGCGAAACCGGAGACGTTGAGTGCGCGCGCCACGCCGGTCGGCAGTAGGGCCGAAGCCATGAGGAGACGGGCGGCGAGAAGGACGCCGTTCTGGGCTGAACCGAACACGGGCCGAGGACTCCGGGAGAAAAGGAATGCCGGGAAGCCTCGCGGGGCAGCGTGAATCGCCGGTTAAAGAGGCAGGGCGAAGCGATGGATGCCTGGGGATCGTCCAAGAACCATGCGCTCACCATGCACGCACCATGGACTTGCCCTTGCGTTGGGCTTAAGCCCGCAACCCGAGACCAGCACAGGACCGATCGAGGGGCATCCAAGCCGTGGTTCAGTCGATGGCCGACGTGCGGGAGGCGATCTTCGCCTTCATCGCGGCCCGCAACCCGGGCCTTCCCTCCGGCGCCGTCACCGGGGAGACTTCCCTCGTGACCAGCGATGCGCTCGATTCGATCGGCATCCTCGACCTGATGATGCATCTCGGCGACCGCTTCGGCGTCGAGGTCGACGAGGACAGCTTCGACCTCGCGAACTTCGCCAGCGTCGACACGCTGGCCCATTTCATCGACGACCGGCGTTCCGACGTCTGATCCGCGCCTGACCCGTCCCATGGCCCCGACGCTGCTGCACCACCTGCTCGAAGGAGCCGGCGCGGACGATTCCTCCGCGATCGTCGAGGGGGGCGAGACCCTCACCTATGGCGGCTTCCGGGTCCGCGTCGCCGCTTTGGCGGAGCGCTTGGCGCGTCTCGGCCTGCGGCCCGGCGACCGGGTCGCGATCCTGCTGCCGAAATCGATCCGTGAATGCGTCGCGATTTTTGCCGCCAGCGCGGCGGGCGGCGTGTTCGTGCCGATCCACCCGTCCTTGCGCCCGCGTCAGGTCCACCACATCGTCGCCGATAGCGGCGCGCGGGTGCTTCTGACCGATGCCGCCCACGCGGCCGGGCTCGAAGGCGCGCTCGATGACCTTTCGGACCTGCGCATCCTCGATGGGGAGACGGGTGACGACGCCGCGGCCCTCGTCCCCGGCGAGCCGACGCCGGAGGGGCTGGCGGCGATCCTCTACACTTCGGGCTCGACCGGCCTGCCCAAGGGCGTGATGCTCTCCCACGCCAACCTGATCGCCGGCACCCGCATCGTGCGGACCTATCTCGGCATCAACCCCGCGGACCGCCTCCTCTCGGTGCTGCCGTTCTCGTTCGATTACGGCCTGAACCAGCTCCTCACGAGCGTCGAGCAGGGCGCGCGCATCGTGCTGCTGACGCCCCGGCTCGGCGACGACGTGGTGCGGGCGCTGGAGGCGCACCGCATCACCGTGCTGGCCGGCGTGCCGACGCTGTGGACGCTGCTGACACGGGCCGCGCCGCATCTGGCCAAGGCGGACCTTTCAGCGCTGCGGGCGATCACCAATTCCGGCGGCAGCCTCGCGCTGCCGACGATCGAGCGCCTGCGCACGCGGCTGCCGCATACGGCCGTCGTGCTGATGTACGGCCTGACGGAAGCCTTCCGTTCGACCTACCTGCCGCCGGAGGAGATCGACCGGCGGCCGGATTCGATCGGCCGCGCCATCCCCGAGACCGAGATTTTTGCCGTCACCCTGGAAGGACGCCCGGCGCGACCCGGCGAGCCCGGCATTCTGCACCACCGAGGCCCGACCGTCTCGATGGGCTACTGGAAGCGGCCCGAGGACACCGCCCGCGTGCTGGTGCCCGATCCGTTCCCACCGCCCGGTTCCGCGCCGGGCCTCGTCTGCCGCTCCGGCGACCTCGTGGTGGAGGATGAAGACGGCTTCTTCCGGTTCATCGGCCGCGAGGACACGATGATCAAGACGCAAGGGTTTCGCGTGAGCCCGACCGAGGTCGAGGCGGCGTTGATGGAGACGGGCGCCTTCCGCGCCGCCGCCGTGATCGGCCTGCCCGACCCGAGCCTCGGCCAGCGCATCCACGCTGTCACCGTCCCCGCCGAGGGTGCGCCGGGCACGGCCGACGTGCTGCAGCGCCTCCGCGCGGCGCTGGCACCCCATCTCGTGCCCCGCACCATCGAGGCGGTGGCCGCGCTGCCCGTCACGCCCAATGGCAAGGTCGATTACAAGCGCCTCACCGCCGAGCGCGCGGCGGTGGAAATCTAGGACCCATGGCCGACGCTCCCGACCTCGCCGCCGCGCTGATCGCCGAGAACTTCTCGCGCGATGCGAGCGGTGTGCTGCGGGTCGGCGGCCTGCCGCTGACCGACCTCGCAAAGGAATTCGGCACGCCGCTCTTCGTCTACGACGCCGATACGATGCGCCGGATCTACCGGGCGCTGTGCGCGGCACTCGCCGGCTTCGCGGAGGTGGATTTTTCGGTCAAGGCGAACCCCAACCCGGCGGTGATCCGCGTCTTCTCTCAGGAGGGCGCAGGGGCCGAGATCGCCTCCGGCGCCGAGTTCGACGCCGCGATCAGGGCGGGTGTTCCACCGGACAAGATCCTGTTCGCCGGCCCGGGCAAGGGTGCGGCCGACCTCGACCGGGTGATCGGCGGCGGCATCGGCGAGATCCATCTCGAAAACCGCGAGGAGATCGTTCGCGTCGCGGCGGCAGCCGAGCGTCACGGCGTGCATGTGCGGGTGGCGTTGCGGATCAATCCCGGTGCGACCGCGCAAGGCGGGGCGATGCGGATGGGCGGCAAGCCTTCGCCGTTCGGCTTCGACGAGGAAGACATCGAGGCCGCCATCGACACCGCGGAGGCCGAACCGCGCTTGCGCCTCGTCGGCCTTCACCTGTTCGCGGGAACGCAAGGGCTGAAGGCCGACACCCTCCTCGGCCAGTGGACCTACGGGCTCGGGCTTGCGGCGCGGATCGCGAGCCGAATCGGGCGGCCGCTGGAGTCGATCGATCTCGGCGGCGGCCTCGGCATCCCGTACTTCTCCGGCGACACCGCCCTCGATCTCGGCGCGATCCGGGCCGGGCTGCCCGACCTGATCGCCACCCTGCGGGCGGACCCGCTGATGGCGAGCGCCCGCGTGGTGCTGGAGCCCGGCCGCTACCTCACCGGGCCGGCGGGTGTCTATGTGGCACGGGTGCTGGCGGTGAAGGAATCGCGCGGCAGCCGCTTCGTCATCACCGATGGCGGCATGCACCACCATCTCGCTGCCAGCGGCAATCTCGGCCAGATCGTCAAGCGCGACTTTCCCCTCGCCGCCGTGACCGATGCGGGCTGCGAACGCACGCAGACCGCGGTCGTCGGCCCGCTCTGCACGCCGCTGGACATGCTGGCCCGCGCCGCCCCTCTGCCGCCGCTGGCCGAGGGCGATCTCGTCGCGGTGCTGCAATCGGGGGCCTACGGGCTCACCGCGAGCCCGACGGGCTTCCTCAGCCACCCGACCCCGGCCGAGGTGCTGGTGGAGGGGGGCGAGGCCAGGGAGATCCGGGCACGGGGGCCTTGATCCTGGCGCGTTCGCAAGACCGCGCGGCGCTTGCGGAAGCCCCCATCGCACTCGCGTGACGGCGGCCTCGGATGCCGTTCGGGATATGGTGGCGCGGCTTGGCGCGTCGATCAGGCGGCCCGCACCGTGGCGAGAAAGCGCTGAACCTCCGTCGAGAGGTTCTCGGACTGGCGTGACAGCTCCGCGGCGGCGCTCAGGACCTGGCTCGCGGCAGCCCCCGTCTCCTCGGCGGCGCCGGCCACGCTGGTGATGTTCGTCGTCACCTCGCCGGTGCCGATCGCAGCCTGGGCGACGTTGCGCACGATCTCCTGAGTCGCCGCCCCCTGCTGCTCCACCGCGGCGGCGATGCTCGACGCCACGCCGTTAATCTCCCTGATGCGGCTGGCGATGCCGCCGATGGCAGCCACCGCCTGCCCGGTCGCCCCTTGGATTGTGCCGATCTGGGAGGCGATTTCGTCGGTGGCGCGCGACGTCTGGTTGGCGAGCTCCTTCACCTCGGACGCGACGACGGCGAAGCCGCGGCCCGCCTCGCCGGCACGCGCCGCCTCGATCGTCGCGTTCAGCGCCAGCAGGTTTGTCTGACCGGCGATCGTCGAGATCATCGCGACGACGTTGTTGATCTGAGCGGCGGCGTTCGACAGGTTCTGCACCAGCACCGCCGTATGGTCGGCCTCGCCGACCGCGCTCTCGGCCAAGTCCGCCGAACTCGCCACCTGGCGGCCGATCTCCTGCACCGAGGCGCCGAGTTCCTCGGCCG
This sequence comes from Methylorubrum sp. GM97, assembly GCF_024347855.1. Classification (NCBI taxonomy): domain Bacteria; kingdom Pseudomonadati; phylum Pseudomonadota; class Alphaproteobacteria; order Hyphomicrobiales; family Methylobacteriaceae; genus Methylorubrum; species Methylorubrum sp. GM97. Next base: position 3,697,664 of record NZ_AP025942.1, on the reverse strand, counting down.
CGGCGGCCACGGTCTGCACGTTCGCCGCCGCCTCCTCAGCCGCGGACGCCACGGTCAGGGATTGCGACGCCGTCTCGGTGGCCGTTCCCGACATGCTCCGGGCCGTCGCCTGCAACTGGCTGGCGGACGAGGTCACCATGCCGATGATCCCGCTGACCATCGTTTCGAAATGGTCGGCCATCTGCCGCATGCCGGCCTTGCGCTGCTCCTCCGCCGAGGCGCGGGCGAGAGCGGTGTCCTCCTCCAGCTTGCGCGTATGGATCAGGTTCGTGCGGAACACCTCGACGGTGGATGCCATCTCGCCGATCTCGTTCCGTCGGCCCTTGGACGGCACCTCCCGGTCGGTATCGCCGCTCGCGATGTCGCGCATCGCGCGCGTCATCTGCTCGATGGGCCGGGCCACGCCGAAGATGGAGAACGCCATGGCCAGGATCGTGACGACGAGGCCCGCGACCAGCATCGCGATGGCCGTATGGATCGCCTGAGTCTGTTGGATCTGCGCGGCCTCTCCGGCGGCCTTGCTCACCTCGAAGTTCAGATCGACGAGCCGGGTCGCGGCGGCGGCGGCGGCGCGATACCGTGCATGGTTCTCCGTCCGGAACAGCACCAGCGCCTGATCGGCGTTTGTTTCGGCGATCCGCAGCAGCTTGGACCAGTCCTGCTTCAGCGCGCCGACCGTCTGGATGAGGTCGTCGTAGGCGGCCTGCTCAGTGCTACTGGCGATGAGCACCTTGTACTTGTCGAGCTCCGCGGTGCGCGCCTCCATCAACTCATGCGCCAAGGCGAGGTCTTCTTTCCTGATCGCATCATTGGGTGCGGTCAGGAACCGCAGCTGGGCCGTTCTGACCTGCAGAATGAGCCTATTGATGCGGCTCGCCTGATTGAGGGACGGAATTGCATTGGTGATGATGACGTTCGTGCTCTCGCCATTCGTTTGGAGGGCTTTGATCGAAACGAGTCCCTGAATGGCGGATACAATCGTCAAGATGGCAAACATGCCAACGAGTATTGCTTTGATGCTAATTCTCATTTTTCGCCCCAGTCTAATTTCTCCTCAAATCTATCATGAGTTTGATAATGGAATCTAAATCCGAATGCGGCGCGCCCTGCCCGATTATTGCTGTTTCAATGAGATATAATGATTTTGACTGGGATTATTGGCGGACTTATTTCGTTTGTCCTGATCAGAGGTTGATAGTTGTGTCGATGTTCGTTCATCGGTTGCATCAACTGATGAGGTGACAGGGACGGGCTGAAGCCGCCGGTCTTCGAGGCTCGGCTCCGGAGCGGCGACGGCGGAAGCACATTCCGACGAAGTGGTCACCGGCTCGTCGAAGGAATGCGCACCACAACAAGGACCGAGAGGCACCGACCCGATGCCATCAGGCCGGGCGACGCCGGGTCCTCGCGACCGCACAGGGGCTGCTCCCGAAGGCCGGCCGGTGAGGCGCATGCCGGAAATGCAAAAAGCCCCGGCCTTGCGGCCGGGGCTGAAGTCGGTCTCGAACTCTCGAAGGTCTTAGAAGAACCCGAGCTTCTTCGAGGAGTAGCTGACCAGCATGTTCTTGGTCTGCTGGTAGTGGTCGAGCATCATCTTGTGGGTCTCACGGCCGATGCCGGACTGCTTGTAGCCGCCGAAGGCCGCGTGCGCCGGGTAGGCGTGGTAGCAGTTCGTCCAGACGCGGCCGGCCTGGATGGCGCGGCCGAAGCGGTAGGCGCGGGTTCCGTCGCGGGTCCACACGCCGGCGCCGAGGCCGTAGAGCGTGTCGTTGGCGATGGCGAGCGCTTCCTCGTCGTCCTTGAAGGTCGTCACCGAGAGGACGGGCCCGAAGATCTCCTCCTGGAAGATCCGCATCTTGTTGTGGCCCTTGAACACCGTCGGCTGCATGTAGAAGCCGTCGGCCAGATCGCCCTCGCGGGTGCCGCGGGCGCCGCCCGTGAGGCACTCGGCGCCTTCCTGGCGGCCGATATCGACGTAGCTGAGGATCTTCTCGAGCTGCTCCGAAGAGGCCTGCGCGCCGATCATCGTGGCCGGATCGAGCGGCGAGCCCTGGGTGATCGCCTCGACGCGCTTGATCGCGCGCTCGATGAAGCGGTCGTAGATCGACTCGTGCACGAGCGCGCGGCTCGGGCAGGTGCAGACTTCGCCCTGGTTGAGGGCGAACATGGTGAAGCCTTCGAGCGCCTTGTCGAAGAAGTCGTCGTCCTCGTTGACGACATCCCCGAAGAAGATGTTCGGCGACTTGCCGCCGAGCTCCAGCGTCACCGGGATCAGGTTCTGCGAGGCGTACTGCATGATGAGGCGGCCGGTGGTCGTCTCACCGGTGAACGCGATCTTGGCGATGCGCGGGTTCGAGGCGAGCGGCTTGCCGGCCTCCAGGCCGAAGCCGTTGACGACGTTGATGACGCCGGGCGGCAGCAGGTCGCCGATCAGCTCCATCACCACGAGGATCGAGGCGGGGGTCTGCTCGGCGGGCTTGAGCACCACACAGTTGCCGGCGGCGATCGCGGGAGCCAGCTTCCACACCGCCATCAGGATCGGGAAGTTCCACGGGATGATCTGGCCGACGACGCCGAGCGGCTCGTGGAAGTGGTAGGCTACCGTGTCGTGGTCGATCTCGGAGATCGCGCCTTCCTGGGCGCGGACGCAACTGGCGAAGTAGCGCCAGTGGTCGATGGCGAGCGGGATGTCCGCGGCGGTGGTCTCGCGGATCGGCTTGCCGTTGTCCCAGGTCTCGGCCAGCGCGATCAGATCGAGGTTGTCCTCCATCCGGTCGGCGATCTTGTTGAGGATGCGGGCGCGCTCGGCCGGCGCGGTGCGGCCCCAGGCATCCTTGGCGGCGTGCGCGGCGTCGAGCGCCCGCTCGATGTCCGCCGCCTCGGAGCGGGCGACCTCGCAGATCACCTTGCCGGTGATGGGGGAGGTGTTCTCGAAGTAGCGGCCGCTCGCCGGCGCGACCCACTGGCCGCCGATGAAGTTGTCGTAGCGCGCCGAAAACGGCGACTTCGTCTTGGCATCCGCCAGGAATTCGGGCTTGTTCATCGCGTTTCCTCCATTGCGCTTGTTCGTTGACCGCTCTTGCCGCCGGTCTTGCCGCGTCTTGGCGGGAGACAAGAGCAGTCGCCTCGTCCGATCAAGCTGGACTTTTGTCCAACGCGGCTTCTGGTGGCCGCCGACTTGACTGTCTTCGCAATTGTTTTTGCCTGCCGCCGGGGGCGGCTGCGGCTCCATCAGTTAGACCCTTTCAGGCCCCCTGGCGACCCCGCCCTTTGTCCAAGGAGCGGGGGCGTGGCGCCCTCGTCGGGCAGGCGCGGCGCGTCGGTCTCGAGGCCGTTCCGGTGCAGGATCAGGCCGGTGACGCGGCCGGTCTCGTCGGCGGTGAAGCGGATCTGCGCATCGACCGTGCGCAGGAAGAAGGCGCGCTCGCCCTCGGGGACGAGTTCGTTGCGCGGCTGCCGCGTGGTTTGCGCGAAGATCCGCCCGTCCTCGATGGTCACCGCGATCTCGGAGCCCGGTCCCAGGGCGTAGCGGCCGGCGAGCGCCGCCAGGCCGGAGCGGTCGATGGCGACTTCGCGGTGTGCCTGCGGCGGCTCGGCGAGCACGGCTCGCGCCTCCTCGGCGGTCACGCGCGGCCCGGTCCGGTCGCGGCCGTCGCGATGAAGGATCGCCCCGGTGGGCGTGCCGTCGGGCTCCGTCTCGAAGGTCAGGCGCATGTCGGCGACGGGGCTGACGAAGGTGCGGTCGCTCTCGGGCACGAAGGGGAAGGCGGGCTCGCGCAGCCCCGGCCCTTCCGCCCGCGCCGTCAGGCCCCGGCCCTCGCGGGCGACGGTGAGGAAGGCGCGGGGGCCGAGGCGGTAGGTGCCGGGGTAGCGGTCGAGGATCACGTCCTCCAGCACGATCTCTTCGGGCGCCGCGTAATGGCCGAGATGGAGGGCGGCGAGGTCGCGGGCGATCTTCTGGGCCGGCGCGGTCTCGGTGTTCGAGAGCACGATCACCGTGAGCCGGTCGTCGGGATAGACGTCGTTGATCGAGAGGAAGCCGGGGATCGACCCGGCATGGCCGAAGACGCGGTGGCCGCTCGTCTTGTCGCCGGGTTTCCCAAAGGCGCGGGAGACGAACCAGCCGAGACCGTAGCCGGTGCCGCGATCGTCGAACATCGCCGCGCGCGAAGCTTCGGAGAGCAGGCGTGGGCCGGCGAGCGCCTCGTCCCAGGCGAGCAGGTCATCGACCGTGGAATAGAGCGCGCCCGCGGCATAGGCCGAACTCGCCGCCATCGGCACCGCGTTGCGCCACTGCGCCCGCCCCCGCCGGTAGCCGGCGGCCCGCCGCGGCAGGATCACGGTGAGGTCGTCGTAGCCGGTCTCTTTCAGCCTCAGCGGCGCGAGGATGTTTTCGCGCAGGTAGCCTTCGTAGGAGAGGCCCGAGGCGGCCTCGATCACCATCCCGAGCAGCACGTAATTGGTGTTGCTGTACTCGAAGCGTATCCCCGGCGGGAACAGCAGCGGGTCGCCCGCCGTCAGCGCCACGATCTGCGCGGGCGTGTGATCGACCCGCGCGATCTGGTCGTAATAGTTCGGCAGCGCCGTGAAGTTGATGATGCCGGAGCGGTGCTGGAGCAGGTGGCGCAGGCTCACCCCCGCCCAGGCTTCCGGCACGGACGGAACCCAGCGGCGGACGGGATCGTCGAGCCCGAGCCGGCCGGCCTCGGCGAGCTTCAGCACGGCCGCCGCGGTGAAAGCCTTGGTCAGCGAGCCGATGCGGAAATGGGTCTGCGGCGTATTGGGGATCTCCCACTCGCGCTCGGCGAGGCCGTAGGCTTGGCGGAAGACCGGCCGCCCGTCCCGGGCCACGAGAATGACGCCGGAGAACAGGCCCGCCTCGACGTAAGGGGCGACGAGTCCCTGCGCCCGCGCCGTAACATCATCGTGCGCGCACGCCGGGCTCAGGGCCGCCAGCGCGATCGCGACGGCGAGCCAGGCTGCGCGAACAGGCAGCGGGCGACGCGGGCTCACGGGGGCACGGCTCAAGAGGGCACGGCTCACGGGCTGCTGTTCTCCTTCTGGTCGGCGGCTTGACTGCGAACTTGGCAGCCAGCTTGGCCGCGAAGCAGAGGCCGGCTTTGCGGCTGCGGCGTGGCGAATGCGGTCGCGCACGGAGCGGGCCGCCCCCGGATGCCATCACGCTTTCGCCGCGACCCGCTGCGACAAGCCCCCGGCGCGGGCGAAAGCCACGGCGCTTGCGGAGTTTTCCTCGGCGCCGCCGACACGACACCAGAGGCAGACGATCATGACGATCCTATCGCGCAGCCTGTTCGCCGCTTCCGTCTCCGCCCTCCTCGCCGGAACCGCCCTGGTTCCGGGCCGCGCGCTCGCCCAGGCGCCTGCCCAAGTCCCTGCCCAAGCCCCTGCCCAGGCTACAGCGCCGGAGCCGGGCAAGGCGATCGCGCTGACGCAAGGACAGATCTACGGCCTCCTCGTCGCCCAGCCCGAACTCGCGGCGCTGCCCGGCGCCGCGCCCGACAAGCCCGATCCGAAGGCCGAGGCGCAGGCGCAAGCCCAGGCCGAGGCGATCGTGAAGCGGAACGGCTTTGCCAGCCTCGAAGAGTTTCAGGATGCCAGCGACACCGTCGATGCGGTGCTCGGCGGCATCGATCCCGAGACGAAGAGCTATGTCGGCGCAACGCCGTTGCTGAAGAAGCAACTGGCGGCTGTCCAGGCCGACAAGTCGATGCCCGCCACGGAGAAGGCCGAAGCGGTCAAGGAGATCGAGGCGGCGCTCGCGGCGGGCGAACCCGAAAAGCCGTCCCCTGCCAACATCACCCTCGTAACCCGGAACTACGCCCGGCTCAGCGCGGCGATGACTGAAGGCGACGGGAAGCCGAAATAGGCGCCGCGTCGCAGACAACCCTCCTTCCCGTATGGGGGAGGGATAGCGCCGGCTTCCCCCGCGTTACGACACGCCAACCCCTTGTCCCGCTGCGCCCGGTCCCAAGCCGGATGCTGCCCCTGAGAGCATCCGCGACCGTGATATCCTCCCCTCGGCCTACCCTCGGAAGCCCGGCCTCCGAGGCCTCGCCGGGCGGTTCGCGGGAGGCTGCCCGGAGCGTGCCCGCGGGCCCGCCGGCGAGCCCGTCTCCTTCGAGTCCATCCCCCTCGAATCCATCACCCTGGGTCGGGCCGGGCTTTGCCGAGTTCGTCGGCATCGTCGCGCTGATGATGGCGGTCACCGCCATGTCGATCGACAACCTGCTGCCGGCCTTCCCCCTGATCCAGGAGCGGTTCGGGGTCGCCGACCCCAACAGCCTGCAGCTCCTCGTCTACGTCTACATGATCGGCTTCGGGGTGGCGCAGATCGTCTACGGGCCGGTCTCGGACGCGCTCGGGCGGCGGCCGACCCTGCTGATCAGCCTCGGCATCTACACCGCCGGCTGCATCCTCTCGATGCTGGCGCCGAGCTACGAGTGGCTGCTCGCCTCCCGCGTCATCCAGGGCATGGGCGCGGCGGGTGGCCGGGTGCTCGCCACCGCGATCGTGCGCGACCGCTTCTCCGGCCGCGAGATGGCGAGCGTGATGTCGCTCATCATGATGGTGTTTCTGATCGTGCCGATGCTCGGGCCGGCGATCGGCGCGACCATGCTGCTGCTCGGCTCGTGGATCTGGGTGTTCGTGTCGATGCTGGCGCTGGGCGGCATCCTCACGTTGTGGTTCGCCCTGCGCATGCCCGAGACGCTGCATCCCGAGTACCGCCGCCCGCTCTCGCTGCGGGCCACGGGGCAGGCGCTCGCCACGGTGCTGCGCAACCGCGCGGCGATCGGCTACGCCACGGCGCTCGGCCTGCTGACGGGCTGCATCATGGGCTATGTCGGCTCGGCCCAGCAGGTGTTCGACACCGGGCTCTACCATCTCGGCGGCCTGTTCCCCGTCGCCTTCGGCGTGGTGGCCGGCGCCATGGGGGCGGCGACGCTGATCAATTCCCGCGTCGTGCGCTGGCTCGGGATGCGGACCCTGTCGCATGCGGGCGTGACCGCCTTCACGGCGGTCGGCCTCGTGCAGGTCGGCATCGGCCTGCACTATCAGGGGCATCCGCCGCTGGTGCTGTTCCTGTCGGTGCTGGCGCTGAACCAGTTCCTGATCAGCTTCGCCCTGCCGAACTTCAACGCGCTCGCGCTGCAGCCGCTCGGGGCGATCGCCGGCACGGCCTCGTCGTTCCTCGGCTTTTACACCACGATCCTGGGCGCCTTCTGCGGCTTTGTCATCGGGCACGCCTTCGACGGCACGGTGATGCCGGTGGCCTATGGCTACGCCCTGCTCGGCGCGCTGGCCCTGCTCACCGTGGCCTGGACCGAGCGCGGGCGGCTCTACCGGGCCGGCGTCTCCGGCTGAGATCGGCGGCCCGGAGCGCGTCCGGGCCGCCGGGGTTGGTCAGGCGTTGGCGCCGCCATCGACCGTGAGGGTGGTCCCCGTGATCTGTCGCGCCGCCGGGCTCGCCAGGAAGGCGACCGCGGCAGCGATGTCCTCCGGCCGGCCGTAATGGCCGAGCGCGGTCATGGCGCGCTGGAGGTCCGACTGTTCGCCGTTGGACGGATTCATGTCGGTGTCGGTCGAGCCCGGCTGCACGAGGTTCACGGTGATGCCCTGAGGCCCGAGTTCGCGAGCGAGACCACGGGTGAACGAGAGCAGCGCGGACTTCGTCATCGAGTAGACCGTGACGCCGGGAAACGGCACGCGCTCGCCCAGGCACGAGCCGATCGAGATGATCCGTCCGCCCTCCCCGAGATGCGGGATCGCCGCCTGCGAGGCCAGCACCACGGAGCGAATGTTCACGGCCAGCAGCGCGTCGATATCGGCCAAAGACATCTCCGTCACCGGGCCGCCGCGGGCGATGCCGGCATTGTTCACGAGGATGTCGAGTCCGCCGAGTTCCGCCGCGGCCGTCTCGACCGAGCGCTTCACTGCCGCGGCGTCCGCGCTGTCGGCCTGGATGGCGAGGCCGCGCCGGCCCTGTCCCTCGATCGCCCGCACGACTTCCGCCGCTCGCTCGGCCGAGCGCTCGTAGGTGATCGCGACGTCCGCCCCCCGCTCCGCCAGCGCCAGGGCGATGGCGGCGCCGATCCCGCGGGACGCGCCGGTTACGAGGGCGCGCTTGCCTGCCAGTTCACTCATCGATTGATCTTTCTGTATCGAACGACACAGAATTGGCTACGAGCGTTGCCGATCGCGGTCAAGCGAATTATAGAACGATCGATGCAGAATTCTGAACCCGGTCCCTCCCCCGGCGCCGCACCGCCGAGCTGCGGCCCAACCCGTGGTCGCGGCCGGCCGCGTGCCTTCGATCGGGACGCGGCGCTGACCCAGGCCATGCACGTGTTCTGGCGCAAGGGCTTTGCGGCCACCGCCATCTCCGAGCTGACCGCGGCGATGGGGATCGGCTCGCCGAGCCTCTACGCGGCGTTCGGCTCGAAGGAGGGGCTCTACACGGAGGCCCTGCGCCACTACCGCGAGCGATACGGGGCGCATGTCTGGGGCAACTTCGATGCGGCCCCGACCGCGCGCGCGGCCGTCGAATCCCTGCTGATGGACACGGCCGCCGCCCTGACGCAGGTCTGCGCGCCCGAGGCGCCGCGCGGCTGCATGGTGACGCTCTCGGCCGTCGGCGGCGAGGGCCATGCGGAGCTCGGCGCTTGCGTGCGGGCGGCGCGCGCCCTCGGATTCGAGCGCGTCTTGGCGCGACTGAGCCGGGCGGTGGCGGAGGGCGAATTCGGTGCCGCGGTCGATCTCCCCGCCCTCTCCCGCTTCGTAATGACGGTGCAGGGCGGGATGTCGCTGCAGGCCCGCGACGGCGCGAGCCGGGCCGAGTTGGAGGCGGTCGCCCATCTGACGATGGCGGGATGGGACGCCAGGGTCGCCGCTTGATCGCGCCCGGCCCTCAGGCCGCCTCGTCCTCGGGGATGACGTCGACCTCGACGGTCAGCTTCTGCTCCCCGGCGGAGGCGACCATGCCATCGATGGGGGCGACGTCGGCGTAATCGCGTCCGCGTGCCACAACGATGTGGTCGTCGCGCACGACGCAGGCATTGGTCGGGTCGAGGCCGATCCAGCCACCCTCCCCCGCGCCCGTCTCGGGCCCGCACCAGAGGGCGACCCAGGCGTGGCTGGCATCCGCCCCACGCAGGCGCGGACGCCCGGCCGGCGGCCGAGTGCGCAGGTAGCCGCTGACATAGGCCGCCGGCAGGCCGAGCCCGCGAAGGCCGGCGATCATGACGTGGGTGAAGTCCTGGCAGACGCCCGCCCTCAGGGCGAAGGCTTCCGCCAGCGGCGTCGAGACGGTGGTCGCCTTGGCGTCGAAACGGAAATCGTCGCGAATGCGCTGCATCAGCTCGACCGCGCCGCCATAGGCGCTGCGCCCCGGCGGGAAGCTGGCGCGGGCATAGTCCGTCACTGCCGGTTCGAGCGGCACCCGCTGGCTGCGGAACTGGAAATGCGCCGGCCCGTCCGGCCCGAGCGAGGGCAGCGCCAAGGCCGCCGCACGCACGGCCTCCCAGGGCAGGCCGGCCTCGGGCGGCGGCGGGGCCGGCCGCTCCACGGCGACGCGGGAGACCGCCTCGACCGTGAATTCGCGATGGGGCTCGTCGAGGGTCAGGGTCAGCGTGTCGAGACCGAAGAAGTCGCGCCGCGCGAGACGGCTGGTCGGCGTGGGCGTGACGTGCAGCGCGCTCTCCAGCACCCGCTGCCCCTCGCCGTCGCGGGGGCGAAGGCGCAGGTTGCAGCGCGCGAAGCGGACGGCCCGGGCATAGCGGTAGGTCGTCAGGTGACGCAGGCTGTAGATCAAGCGAGACCCGTGAGCTTCTCGGGCCGCAGGGCATCGGGGCCGTTGGGGAAATAGCGGCCAGCGATCCCGTCGGCGAGGCCCTCCAGATCCGCCTCGAACCGCTCCAGGGTCTCGGTGTCGAGCGCGGCGGCCTCCGCCGTCTGGAGCGTGCTGGCCAGCACCAGCGCCCGGCGGCGGTGCGGCTCGGGCAGCCCGTCGGCGGCGAGCGCCGGCAGGGCGTCGAGATGGGCCACCATCGCCTGAAGCTGGTAGGCGACGGAGCGGGGATTGTTGGGATCGAGCACCGCCATGTCGCAGACCGCGTCGCGGCTCACGCCGACGAGGTAGCGGGCCCCGTAGGCGATCTGTGAATCGGCGAGCGAGAGCATCACGCCGAGATCCTCGGCGCCGGCATCCGGGCTGCAGAAGCGGAGCGCGAAGCCGCAGGTGTTGATCGCCCGCTCGACGCGCCGGCCCATATCGGCAAAGCGCCAGCCGGCGGCGTGGCCCATATTCTCGTGGATCAGGCCGGTGAGCGCGGCGAGATGGCCGAGCGCCCGCTCGGCCTTGCCGAAGAGCTGCGCCTCGGTCGGCGCCCAGGCTTCCGTATAGCCCAGGGTGTCGCGCAAATCGGCCAGAGCCCGCCAGGATTCGGCCGGCAGCCGCTCGCGCAGGGAGGCGGCGATGCGCCGGGCCTCCAGCACATGGGCGAGGCCCGAGCCGTGTAGCGTCTTGCCGGAGAGCGCCTCCCCGGCCACGGCCGCGGGCGGGAGATCGACCGCGCTCACCGCGCCCCAATCCTTGAGCAGCGCGCGGATGGCGAGCGCCGTCGGCGCGCCCTCCTCGCCGGAGGCGTCGGCGGCGATCGCCTCGCTGAACACGCCGAGATGGGCCTGGACGAGGCGGATCACCGCTTCCGCGCGCTCAAGGTAGCGCCCGAACCAGAACAGGTTGTCGGCGGCCCGTGACGGCAGATGGCCGGCGATGCGGCGGATGCGCGGCGCGCTCGTGTGCACCAGGCCCGGGGTGTCGACGGGCGTGTCGGACAGGACCCAGACGTCGGCGGAGCGGATGCCGGCGCGCATCTCGCTGGGGTCGCCGCCCTCGTGCTCGGCGACGCGGCAGAAGGCGCTCGGCAGCACGCGCCATCCGTCGGGCGTGGCGGCGGCGAAGACGCGCATGACGAAGGGGCGTGCGACGAGCCGCCCATCCTGCCACGCGGGCATGGTCGAGAGCGGCGCGGGCTCCTGCGCCACCCAATCGAACGGCCGCTCGCGCAGGGACGCGACGGCGCGGGCGCGGGCGGCGTCGAGAGCGGGGCCGGCCAGCATCGCGTCGCGCTCCGGGCCGCGCACCGGGGTCGCGGCGGCGCGCAGCGTCAGACGGTCGAGGTTGGCCAGCGCGTGATCGAGCCCGTCCGGATCGCCGCACCACCATGTGCGGGGCCCCGTGAGCCGCAATTCCTCGCCGGTGAGCCGCCGGGCGATGGCCGGCAGGTAGGGCCCGAGCGCGGCCGATTCGAGCACGCCGGAGCCCGGCATGTTGCCGACCACGGCGCCGCCGCGGCGCAGCACTTGGAGGATGCCGGGCACGCCGAGGCGCGAATCCGAGCGCAGCTCCATCGGGTCGAGATAGTCGGCATCGATCCGGCGCCAGACCGCGTCGGTGCGCTTCAGCCCGGCGATGGTTCGGACATGCAGGAGCCCATCCCGCACCACGAGGTCGTCGCCCTCCACCAGCAGGAAGCCGAGATAGCGGGCGAGCGCGGCCTGCTCGACATAGGTGCTGCTGTAGGGGCCCGAAGTGAGAAGGCAGATGCGCGGGTCGCTGCGGGCGCAGGAGGCGGCCAACCCGGCGCGGAACGCCTGGAAGAAGCCGGGCAGGCGCTCGACATGGAGGTCGGCGAACAGGTCCGGGAAGGCGCGGGCGAGCACCATCCGGTTCTCCAGCGCGTAGCCGAGCCCCGAGGGCGCCTGGGTGCGGTCGGCCAGAACCTGCCAGCGCCCGTCGGGGCCTCGGCCGACATCGGCGGCGTAGATCGGCAGCCAGCGCCCGCCGGGCGGGGCGATGCCGTGGACAGGCCGGAGATATTCGGGATGCCCCGCGACCACGCCCGCGGGCAGAAACCCGTCCGCGACGAGCCGGCCCGCGCCGTAGATGTCGGCGACGATGCGCTCCATCAGGCCGGCGCGCTGGACGATCCCGGCCGACAGCTCCGCCCAGTCGGCGGCGTCGATGACGAGCGGCAACGAGCCCAGCGGCCAGGGATGCTCGCGCCCGTCGCCGTAGACCCGGTAGGAGATGCCCGCGTCGCGGATATGCCGCTCGGCGGAGAGGAAGCGGGCGGCGACCTCGCGGTCGTCGAGCCGGGCGAGACGCTCCAGAAAGCGCGGCCAGCCGCCGCGCAGGTTGCCTCCCGCATCGACCAGCTCGTCGGCGAGGCCGGGGCGGGGCGCGTAGCCCTCCGTCCAGCGGCGCATGCGCGCGGCCGGGTCGTCGGCCGCCCAGGCGGAGGCGTCGGGCGGTGGCCCGTCCGCGAGGGCGGCCGATGCGCTCATCGGGGTGCGGGCGTGCGCAGGTCGAGGGTCAGGGGGAAGTCGCCCGTGCGCTCCTCGGCCGGCATCGCGAGGCGGCCGGGGGTGTGGCCCATGGCCTCGAACCGAGCGAGACGGCGCCCCTCTGCCTCGTAGGCGTTGACGGGGAAGCTGTCGTAGTTGCGCCCGCCCGGATGGCTGACGTGGTAGCGGCAGCCGCCGATCGAACGGCCGCTCCAGGCATCGAAGATGTCGAAGGTCAGCGGCCCGTGCGGCGGGATCGTCGGGTGCATCGAGGAGGCCGGCTGCCACGCCTTGAAGCGCAGGCCCGCGACCGCCTCGCCGCTGGCGCCGGTCGGCGTCATTGGCAGGCGCCGGCCATTGCAGGCGATGACGTGCCGGCCGGGGACGAAGCCCTCGACCTTCACCTCAAGCCGTTCGACGGATGCGTCCACGAAGCGCACGGTTCCCCCGGCGGACCCTTCTTCGCCCAGCACGTGCCACGGCTCCAGCGCTTGGCGCAGTTCGAGGCCGACGCCGCCCTGCTCCACCCGGCCGAAGACGGGGAAGCGGAACTCGGCTTGCGCCGCGAAGGCCTGAGGGTCGAAGTCGTAGCCGCCGCCGCGCAGGTCTTCCAGCACGGAGAGGAAGTCCGCCCAGAGGAAATGCGGCAGCATGAAGCGATCGTGCAGCGCCGTGCCCCAGCGGACACAGCCGCCGGTCTGCGGCTCGCGCCAGAGCCACGCCACGATGGCCCGCAACAGCACCTGCTGCGCGAGGCTCATGCGCGCATCCGGCGGCATCTCGAAGGAGCGGAATTCGAGCAGGCCGAGCCGGCCGGTGGCGCCGTCCGGCGAGAACAGCTTGTCGATGCAGATCTCGGCGCGATGGGTGTTGCCGGTGACATCAGCGAGGATGTTGCGGAACAGCCGGTCCACCAGCCAGTGCGGGATGTTGGCCCCATCCGGCTCCGGCACCTGCGCCAGCGCGATCTCCAATTCGTAGAGCCCGTCATGGCGGGCCTCGTCCATGCGCGGCGCCTGGCTCGTCGGGCCGACATAGAGCCCGGCGAACAGGTAGGACAGGCACGGATGCCGCTGCCAGAACAGCACGAGGCTCTTCAGCAGGTCCGGCCGGCGCAGGAACGGCGAGTCGGACGGGGTCGCACCGCCGAGCACGACGTGGTTGCCCCGCCGGTGCCGGTGTGGCGCCCGTCGATCATGAACTTCTCGGCGCCCAGGCGCGTCTGCCGCGCCTCCTCGTAGAGGCCGCGGGTGATGTCGACCGCCTCGCGCCAGGAGGCGGCGGGGTGGACGTTGACCTCGATCACGCCGGGATCGGGCGTGACCTTGATGACCGGGAGACGCGGATCGTAGGGCGGCTCGTAGCCCTCGATATGGATCGGCTGGCCGATGGTCTCGGCGACGCGTTCGAGATGTCCGACGAGGTCGATATAGTTGTCGGCCCGCTCCACAGGCGGCATGAACACGCAGAGCACGCCGTCGCGGGGCTCGACCGACAGCGCGGTGCGCACGGCCACACCCTCCATGCCGGCGCCGTTAGCCCGGTCGGCGCCCTTCGGCAGGGGAGCGTCGCGGGGGCCGCCCGGTTCGACGGGCAGGTCGCCGCGCGCGTCGAGCGGGTCCTGCGGATGGTAATAGGGGTAGGAATCCGGCGGCACATAGGGAAGCGAGCCGAGCGGCAGGCGGAAGCCGAGCGGCGAGTCGCCGGGATTTAGGTAGGCGCCACCGCGGCGGAACTTCCAGGTCTCGGAGATCCAGACACGGCCCTCCCCCGCCGCGAGGTTGGCCAGCGGCAGCACGTAGCCGACGGGCTTGTCGAGGCCGCGCCCGAACACGCGCCTGAACCGGGCATCGGTCTCCGGGCTGCCAGTTTGCGGTTCCGCGGTCGTGACGTTGACGGGCAACTCGCTCTCGCGGATCCGCCAGTAGTCGGCGTCCTCGTAGGCGGGGAAGACGAAGCGGGCGAGTTCGAGCCGCTCGGCGAGCGTACCGATCAGCCGCTCGGCATCCGTGATGGTGGCGGTCTTCGGGCCGTCCTCGACGGCGATCAGGTCGGCGTTCTTCCAGATCGGCACGCCGTCCTTGCGCCAGTAGAGGGCGAAGGCCCAGCGCGGCAGGCTCTCGCCGGGATACCACTTGCCCTGGCCGTAATGCAGCATGCCGCCGGGCGCGAAGCGGTCCCGCAGGCGGCGGATCAGTTGGTCGGCCAAGCCCCGCTTGGTCGGCCCCACGGCGGCGACGTTCCATTCGGGGGATTCGAAGTCGTCCACCGAGACGAAGGTCGGCTCGCCGCCCATGGTCAGGCGCACGTCCTGCTCGGCGAGATCCGCGTCGATGCGCTCGCCGAGCGCGTCCATCGAGGTCCAGACCTCGTCCGAGAACGGCTTGGTGATGCGCGGCGCCTCGGCGACGCGGCTGATCGTCATCTCGTAGGCGAACTCGACCTTGGCCGGTTCGGCGAGCCCCGAGATCGGCGCGGCGGCGTTGTAATGCGCGGTGGCCACGAGCGGGATGTGCCCCTCGCCCGTGAGCAGGCCGGAGGTGGCGTCGAAGCCGATCCATCCGGCGCCGGGCAAGTAGACCTCGGCCCAGGCGTGCAGGTCGGTAAAGTCGGTCTTGGTGCCGGCCGGGCCATCCACGGCGGTGGTGTCGGGCACGAGCTGAATCAGGTAGCCCGAGACGAAGCGGGCGGCAAAGCCGAGCCGGCGCAGCACCTGCACCAGCAGCCACGCGGAATCGCGGCACGAGCCGCTCTGCAGGGTGAGCGTCTCGGCGGGCGTCTGCACGCCGGGCTCCATGCGCACGCCGTAATTCACCTCCGCCCGCAGCAGCGCGTTGAGCGCCACGAGGAAGGTGACCGTGTAGGTCTCCTCGGGAATGCGCGTGAGGAAGGCGTCGATCTCCGGCCCGTGCGCGTCGTCGAGGACGAGGTAGGGCGCCAGCGCGACCTTCAGATCGGGCTCGTACTCGAAGGGATGGCGCTCGGCGTAGGGCTCGACGAAGAAGTCGAACGGGTTGATGACCGCGAGGTCGGCGGTGAGATCGACCTCGATGCGCAGTTCCGTGGTCTTTTCCGGGAAGACGAGCCGGGCGAGCCAGTTGCCGGCCGGATCCTGCTGCCAGTTGATGAAGTGGTTTTCCGGGCTGACCTTCAGCGCGTAGGCCGGCACCCGGGTTCGCGCATGCGGCGCCGGGCGGAGCCGGATCGTCTGCGGTCCCAGCGCGATCGGCCGGTCGTAGCGGTAATGCGTGACGTGGTGCAGGGCGGCTTGGATCGACACGGAGGCTCCGAAGGCTTCTGCGATTGTCTCGAACGAGCGGGCGGTGCGCTCGGCCGCCGGTTGCATGCCTTACTACAGTTCGGGCGGCCGGAAGGAGCAATCGGAATAGCAAGAACCGTGCAGTGGCCGTTGCCCGGCATGGAACTTCGTCCGGCTCACACCCTTGGTTGATGCGGAAGGCCGCGGGAGCGAGGCTGCGGCCCGGTTCTTGTAGGGATCCCGCGACGGCCGAAGCGGGGGCCTCCCATGAAAATCTTCCAGTGCCAAGCCTGCGACCAGCCGCTGTCGTTCGAGAGCACCGTCTGCGAGAGCTGCGAGCGGCGGCTCGGCTATGTCTGCGACCGGCACGAGATCTCGGCGCTGGAGCCCAGCGGCGAAGATGGGTGCGGGCCGCTGTTCCGCGCCTACGCCCATCCCGGCCGCAAGTACCGCCTCTGCGCCAACGCGGCCCATGACGCCTGCAACTGGATGGTGCCGGAGGAATCCGACGAGGCCTTCTGCGTCGCCTGCCGCCACAACCGGATGGTGCCGGACCTGGGCGTCGGGACCAATCTCGACCGCTGGCGCCGGATCGAGGCGGCCAAGCACCGGCTGTTCTACTCGCTCCTGCGCCTCGACCTTCCGCTGGTGACGCGGGAGCAATATTCCGACGGGCTCGCCTTCGATTTCCTCGCCGAATCCGCCGGACCGCCAGTGATGACCGGCCATCTCGACGGGCTCATCACCCTGTCCATCGCCGAGGCCGACGACGTCGAGCGGGAGCGCCGCCGCAAGCTGTTCGGCGAGTATTACCGCACCCTGCTCGGCCATTTCCGCCACGAGATCGGGCATTACTTCTGGAACCTGATGGTGCGCTTCGACGCGAGCCTGCCGACCTTCCGCGCCCTGTTCGGTGACGAGAGCGCCGATTACGGGGCCGCGCTCAAGCGCCATCACGCCGAGGGGCCGCCGCCGCATTGGGAGGAATCGTTCGTCTCGTCCTACGCGACCGCCCATCCGTGGGAGGATTTCGCCGAGACCTTCGCCCACTACCTGCACATCATCGACACGCTGGAGACCGGCAGCGCCTTCGAGATCCGCCTGAAACCGAAGCTGCGGGCCAAGGCGGAGCCGGCGGTACCGGCCACCTGCATCGATTTCGATCCCTACGAGACGCCGGACTTCGAGCGGGTGGTCGAGGCGTGGATCCCGCTCACCTACGCGGTGAACTCGCTCAGCCGCTCCATGGGGCAGCCGCCGCTCTATCCGTTCACGCTGACGCCGTCGGTGATCGCCAAGCTCGCCTTCGTGCATGAGCGGATCTACGCCGCGCGCGCGCCCGGCGGCTTCACGGAGGAGGCGAGCGCCGAGATGCTGAAGGCGGTGATCGCGGGGCTGCGCCAGCGGGTGGCGACCCCGACGACCTGAGCGGGTTTCGCGGGGGCCGAAGGCGATCCGTCATTACGTGGCATGCCGGATGAGGCTTTCGCCTCACCCGGCATGCCTGCCGCAGGGGTCGTGTGACCCGTTCCGTGTGGGCCGGTTACTGCGCCGGGGCCGGCGCCGGAGTCTTGGGGGCGGCGGGCTTCGGCGCGGACTTCGTCGCGGCGCCTGCGCTGCCGGTGGCGGCGGGCGCGTTGGCGGCCGTGCCGGGGGCGGATTTCGGAGCCCATTCGGCGTCGGCGCGGGGCCCGTTCGGGCCGTTGGTCGGGCCGGTGAGCTGGCCGGGCTGGGTGTCCGTCACCTTCTTCCAGGTCTGCGACTGGCACAGGAAGGCGATCAGGCAGCCCTTGACCGTCAGTTCCTCCGGCTCGTCCGACCAGACCGTGACGTCGTAGAACTTGCCGTCCTCGGCGTTGTAGATCTTGCCCTCGTAATGGGCATCCTCGTTCAGCTTCAGGCCGAGGATGAGCTGATGCCCGAGCGAGGCGCGGGTGCGCTTCTTCGCATCGGGGTTGCGGAAATCGACCCGCGGCTTGCCCTCGTCGTTGAGCGGCGTCTTCAGCCACACCGCGTAGCCGCACAGGTTCTTCTCCTGCGGGCCGCACTTCTCGACGCGGATGCGCGCCTTGCCGTCCTGCGTCAGCCAAGTGCCGCTCGGGTCATGCTGGGGCGCCGCGGCCGAGGCGGGAGCCACCGACAGGCCGCCCACGACGGCGAGGCCGGCGGCGAGGGCCGCGACGCGGCCGGTGCGGAGGAAAGGCGCGCGCGCACCGATCGGTCCGAAGATCATGCAAAAACATCCCCACTCGGGCGCGGCAGCGAGTGCGGGCCGCACCGTTCATCCTGACGATTGGGCCGCCCGCGCACGGACCGTTGCCCCTTCGCCGCAGCCATCGAATCGGAAGGTGACCGGATCATGACCGCCGCGGGGCGGTTCCGACGCAATTTGCCGGTCTTCCCACGCCCCATGCGAAAAGGGCCGGTGCACATGGCACCGGCCCTTTCGAACTACTTCGGTTGAGCCGCGACTTACTCGGCCGGGGCGAGATCGGCGGTGAAGTGGCCGCACCAATCCTTGGAAGCGACGACCGGCCACAGGCCCTGGCTCTGCGGGTCGGGCTGGCTCACCGGCGGGTTGAAGCGGCACAGGCCCTGGTCGCCCGCGGCCTGGGCGCCGTTGGTCTTGTGGTCGTCGAAGAAGCGGCAGCTCTGGCAGGCGGCGTTGCTCGAGGTGGCCATGATCTCTCTCCGGTTATCGTTCGATCGTTGCTCGTTGGCGGGTTCTTCCGTCGGGACCGTTCGGCCCTGCACGTCCCGTCGTCACCGCCCTTGATTAGAACAAGTCCAAACTCTGAGCAAGCTCTTTAGAACGATTCCGAATTGTGTGTCGGCGCGCCAAAGGTAGCGCCCGATCCGTATGAAACCGCAGGTTGGCCAACGGTTTGCAGCCCGAGCGAGGGGATGCCGGGCGATCGGACGGGCCTCGCGCCCTACCTCACGAATGCGTGAAGCGGCGGAGAGGCAAGGCTCTCTGCCGCTTCGAGGCGACGCTCCGGACGATTGGGATGAGGGGGGCTACGCCGCGGCGGCGCGGTCGAGGGTGGCGGCGACGAGGCCGGCCAGTTCCGCCGCCTCGTTGCGGATGTCGGGCACCGCGGTGCATTCCCAAAGGACGCCGCGCAGGAGCGGCCCGAGGATCCAGAGCGGTCCCCCGCCCTCCCCCGCCGTGGTGCGGACCGCCCGGTAATCCACCCCCGCGTCGAGGCCGAGCCCGAACGGGCCGGGACGCACGAGGCCCCGATCGAGCAGCCGCCGCAGCAGCGGGTCGCGGCTCTGCGGGAGATGGCCGAATCCGGTGGCGTCGATCATCGCCTGAACGGCGAGGCGCTCCGGGCGCTCGGCCCCGCGCAGGCGCAGCGTCACGACCGCCTGCGACGCCTCGTCCTCGATCGCGATCAGGCGACCGGCCCGCACCGTGAGGGCGCCGCGGGCGATCTCGTCGGCGATGGTCTGCGCGGCGGGCGGGGCGGTACGGTGGCGGTGCACATCCCAGAACGGCCGCAGGTGGCGCTGGAACCGGGCCTGCTCCCGCGGCGGCAGGCTGCGCCAGATCGTATCGGTGAGCGGACGCAGGGCATCAATGACGCCATGCCAGCCGACGCCCCGTTCCGCGGCCCGCGCGACGTCCGAGCGGATGCGGGCGAGGAGCCGCCTCAGGGAGGCGAAGTCGGCCGGCCTCAGGTCCGGCATGGGCCAGAGGTCGGCGGGGGCGTGGGCGTTCGGCAGCAGGCCGCGGCGCGACAGGGCGAGGATCGCCCCGGTAAAGCCCTGCGCCCGCAGGCTCGCCACCGCGTCGAGCATGGTAAGGCCGGTTCCGACGATGAGGACCGGCGCATGCGGGTGCAGGCGGCCGAAGCTGTCCGGAGCCCAGGGATCGAGGCTATGCCGGCTCTTGGGCGCCGCCGAGGCCAGATTGCCCATGGCGAGCACGGCGCCGGCGACCCGGTGGGTCTGCCCGCCCTCGGTGCGCAGCAGGAAGCCGCCGGCCCGCGGCTCCAGATCGACCACCGCATCGTTGACGAGGCGCAGACGCGGCACCCCCGGCCCGGTGACGGCCGCGGTCAGCAGGTCTGTGAGATAGCTGCCGTAATGGCCCCGCGCCACGAAGGTGCCGGCCGACGTCGTCACCACGCCCTCGCCGAGATCGGCGCCGGAGAGCCACTCCTCGAAATGGCCCGGCCGGTCGGGAAAGGCGCTCATGTTGGCGGCGCGCACGTTGAGGAGGTGGGCCGGGTTGCCAGTGCCGTAGGCGAGCCCGCGCGCGAAGCTGCCTCCGCGCTCGCACAGCAGCACCGGCTGCTCCGGCGGCAGGGCTTCGAGAAGCTGGAGTGCGGCCATGGTGCCGCTGAACCCCGCGCCGATCACCGCGATGGGGGGCAGGCTCGCCTGACGGGTCATCGTGTTCGATCCCTTAGCGTGAAACCCCCTCGGGTCAGCGTGACGGCAATTCCCAGACGGGCAGCGCGGACGCATCCACGGCGCGCGGCAACAGGCCCTCGGCGCGGAAGGCATCGGCGATGGTCTGCTGCTCCGCCAATCCTGCGCGGCTCACCGGCTCGACCCGGTAGGAGCGGCGGGCATTGGCCTGTTTGACGATCTCGGGCTCAATCTTCCACAGGGCGCCCAGCCGCGCGGCGGCGGCGTCCGGGTTGGCTTTCACCCAAGTCCCGGCCTCGCGCAGCTTGGTGACGAGCAGGGTCAGCACGTCGGCGCGCTTTTCGGCGTAGGCGTCGGAGGCGAGATAGTAGCGCTTGTAGGCCGAGAGCCCGGTGCCGTCCCGCAGGATGCGCGCGCCGGCCTGGATCTGCGCGGCGGAGAGGAACGGGTCCCAGGCCACCCAGGCATCGACGCTGCCGCCGGAAAGCGCGCTGCGCCCGTCGGCCGGGGTGAGGTAGGCCGGATTGATGCTCTTGAAGGGCAGCCCCTCCGCCTTCAGCGCGGCGAGCAGCAGGTAGTGGCTGCCGGCGCCCTTGGTGACTGCGACCTTGCGGCCCTTGAGGTCGGCGACCGTCTTCAGCGGGGAATCGCCCGGCACCAGGATCGCCTGCGCCTCCGGCGAGGCCGCCTCCTGCGCGATGTAGGTGATCTTGGCATTCGCCGCCTGCGCGAAGACCGGCACCGTGTCGGCGACGTCCGCCGAGACATCGATGCGGCCGACATTCAGCGCCTCCATGATCGGCAGGCCGCTGGTGAATTCGTGCCAGGACACGGTGACGCCGAGCGGCTTCAGGGCCGTTTCCAGGGTCGCGTCCTCGCGCAGCAGCGAGATCAGCGCCGAGGAGCGCTGGTAGCCGATGCGCAGGGTGGATTCCTCCGCCGCGGCCGGGTTGCAACCGAGGGCGAGACTCAGCGTCAAGCCGGCGAGGACGAGGCGGGCGGCGGACCGGCGGTTCATGAGGGCTTTTCGTTTTTTTAGAGGACGCAAACGGGACGGGCGCCTCCCCCGCAAGGAGGGAGGACAGAGCTGCGGCGAGGGGCCGGTCGGGGAAGAGAAATCAGCTTCCGGGCTTGCGCACGGCGCCGGCGATGTCGACCGTCTTCGGCACGAGCTTGAGCCCGTGGAAGGTGTCGGCGATGCGCTGCTGCTCCTTCGTCACCGCCTCGTCGAGCGGGCGGATGCCGTAGGTCTGGCGCTTGAGGGCGATGCTCAGGATCGGCGCCGGGATGCCGACGGAGGGGCTCAGTTCCTTGGCCACCGCATCGGTGTTGTCCTTGGCCCAGGCATCGACCTCGGCCACCGCCGCGACGATGGCGTCGAGCGCCGGGCCGTTCTCGGCGGCGAAGGACTTGGAAGAGAGATAGAACTGGTGGTTCGGCACGAGGCCGGTGCCGTCGACCAGCACCCGGGCGTTGCCGCCGGCTTCGGCCGCCGCGAAGTACGGGTCCCAGATCACCCAGGCATCGACTGCGCCGCGCTCGAACGCCGCCCGCGCATCGGCCGGGGCGAGGTAGACCGGGGTGATGTCGGCGAGCGTCAGGCCCGCCGCCTCGATGGCGCGCACCAGCAGGTAGTGGACATTCGAGCCCTTGTTCAGCGCGACCTTCTTGCCGCGCAGATCGGCCACCGATTGCACGGCACTGGATTTCGGAACCAGGATCGCCTCGCCCTTCGGCGCGGCGGGCTCGTGGGCGACGTAAGCGAGCACGTCGCTCGCGGCCTGGGCGAAGATCGGCGGGGTCTCGCCCGCCGATCCGAAATCGACCGCGCCCGCATTCAGCGCCTCCATCAGCGGCGGGCCCGAGGGAAATTCCGACCACTGCACCCGGTAGCCCAGCGCCTTCAGCTTCGGCTCCAGGCTGCCGCGGCCCTTGAGCAGGACCAGCGTGCCGTATTTCTGGTAGCCGATCCGCACCGTGCGCTCCTGCGCGTGTGCCGCCAGCGTCAGGCTGACGAAGATCAGCGCGGCCAGCGCCAGCCACAGGCGCGGCAGCAGCGAGGATGCGGGAACAGCGCGGGTGCGGGTAAGCATCGGACTAAAAATCCCCGATCAGTGGGCGCTGACGCGGCGGGTCGGCACGATGTCGTTGGCGATCACCTCGCCGAATGGACCGTTGTTGCGGGCCGTGCTCGGGGCCGTGCCGGTGGTGGCGCGCAGGGGGAGCTTCGGGAAGACCAGTTCGGCGAAGCGGTAGGCCTCCTCCAGATGCGGGTAGCCGGAGAGGATGAAGCGGTCGATGCCGAGATCGATATACTCCTTCATCCGGTCGGCGACCTGATCGGCCGAGCCCACCAGAGCCGTGCCCGCCCCGCCGCGCACGAGGCCGACGCCGGCCCAGAGGTTGGGCGAGACCACGAGCTTGTTCCGGTCGCCGCCGTGCAGCGCCATCATCCGGCTCTGGCCGACGGAATCCTGGCGCTTCAGGGTCGCCTGCGCCTGGGCGATGGTGGCGTCGTCGAGCCGCGAGATCAGCCGGTCCGCCGCCTCCCAGGCCTCGCTCTCGGTCTCGCGCACGATGACGTGCAGGCGGATGCCGTAGGAGAAAGTTTTGCCTTTCCGCTCGGCGGCCTCGCGGGCCTTGGCGATCTTCTCGGCGACACCGGCCGGGGGCTCGCCCCAGGTGAGGTAGACCTCGCAATGCTCGGCCGCGACCTCGATCCCGGCGGGCGAGGAGCCGCCGAAATAGAGCGGCGGATAAGGCGCCTGCACGGGGCGGAAGATCACCCGGCCGTTCTCGGAGCGCAGGTGCTTGCCCTCGAAGTTCACGGTCTCGCCGGCCATCAGCCCGCGCCAGATGTGGAGGAACTCGTCGGTGACGACGTAGCGCTCGTCGTGGTCGAGGAAGACGCCGTCGCCTTTGAGCTCGACGGGATCACCCCCGGTGACGACGTTGATGAGCAGGCGCCCGTCCGAGATCCGGTCCAACGTCGCGGCCATGCGCGCGGCCATCGACGGTTCCTGAAGGCCGGGGCGCACGGCGACGAGGAAGCGCAGGCGCTGCGTCAGCGGGGCGAGCGCCGAGGCGACGACCCAGGAATCCTCGCAGGAGCGCCCGGTCGGCAGCAGCACGCCGTAATAGCCGAGGTCGTCGGCGGCCTGGGCGATCTGACGGAGATAGGGCAGCGAGACGTCGCGGGCGCCTTCCGAGGCGCCGAGATAGCGGCCGTCGCCATGGGTGGGAAGGAACCAGAGAACGTCGGTCTTGCCGTCGGTCTGGATGGTCATGGGCTACGCTCCGAAAATCGCAAAAAAGTCAGGCGTGGTGGCCGAGAAGCCGGTCGAGGATGCGGCCTTCGAGTTCGGCGAGCGCCGGGTCGCCGCGGCGGCGCGGGCGCGGCACATCGACCGCAACGTCGAGGGCGATGGCGCCCTCCTCGACCACGAGGATGCGGTCGGCCATCGCCACCGCCTCGCCGACATCGTGGGTGACGAGGATCGCGGTGAAGCCCTGCGCCTCCCAGATCCGCTCGATCATCGCCTGCATCTCGATGCGGGTGAGCGCGTCGAGCGCTCCGAGCGGCTCGTCGAGCGCCAGCAGCGCCGGGCGGCTCACCAGGGCGCGGGCGAGCGCCACCCGCTGGCGCTGGCCGCCGGACAATGTCGCGGGCCAGTTGCCGGCCTTCTCCGCCAGCCCGACCTCGTCGAGGACGGCGAGCGCCCGCTTGCGCCGCTCGGCCCGGCCGATCTCGCGCCCGAGCCCGACCGCGACGTTGTCGGCGACCCGCGCCCAGGGCAGCAGCCGCGGCTCCTGGAACATGATTTTCTTGGATTGGGCCGCGCCGTTTCCGGCACCGCCGTTGACGGTGACGCGGCCGGCGCTCGGCTCCTCAAGGCCGAGGATGAGGCGCAGCAGGGTGCTCTTGCCGCAGCCGGAGCGGCCGACCACGGCGACGAACTGGCCGGCGGGGATGTGGAGGTCGAGGCCGCGGATGACCGGGGCGCCCCCGTCGAAGCTTTTCGCGAGGCCGCGCAGGGTGATGGCGAGGCCGGCGTCGTGAGGGCGCGCGGCGGCATCCTCGACGCGCAGGGCAGTGGCAGCGGACATGGAACTCACTCGCGGAGGAAAGACGCGCGGAAAGAATGATCAGGCGTTGCGGTAGGCCGGGTTCCAGGAGAGGCAGGTGCGCTCGAGCGCTCGGGTCAGGCTGTCGGCGATCTTGCCGAGCCCGGCGTAGATCAGGATCGCCAGCACCACGACATCGACCAGCATGAACTCGCGGGCCTGCATCGCCATGTAGCCGAGGCCGGAATTGGCCGAGATCGTCTCGGCGACGATCAGCGTCAGCCACATGATGCCGAGCGCGTAGCGCACGCCGACGAAGATCGAGGGCAGCGCGCCCGGCAGCACCACGCGCCAGAACAGTTCGCGCCGGTTCATGCCGTAGACCCGGCCCATCTCGATGAGCTGCGGATCGACCGAGCGGATGCCGTGCAGGGTGTTGGCGTAGACGGGGAAGAACACGCCGAGCGCCACGAGGAAGAGCTTGGCCCCCTCGTCGATGCCGAACCACAGGATCACCAGCGGGATCAGCGACAGGTGCGGAATGTTGCGCACCATCTGCAGCGTGGTGTCGGTGAGCTTTTCCGAGAGGTTCGACAGGCCGTTGGCGAGCCCGAAGCTCAGCCCGATGCCGCCGCCGATGAGGAAGCCGGCGGCTGCGCGGGCGAAGCTGACCCACAGGTTCTCCCAGAGCTCGCCGGTCTGGGCGAGGCGCCAGCCGGCAGCGGCCACGTCGAGGGGCGCGGGCATGAAGCGCGTCGAGACGAGCCCGAACGAGGCCGCCGCCTGCCAGCCGGCCAGGACGAGGGTCGGCAGCAGCCAGGGCAGCAGCTTACCCGTCGGTAGGCGCAGGGGCCTGCGCTGGAGCGGCGCGGCGGCCTTGGCGCGGCTTGCGCGGCCAGGGAGCGATCGGATCGCGGCGGAATCGGCCATGGTTCGGCTCATCCGTTGTTCTGAGTCTTGGTGGTGGTCACGGGCGGCGTCCAGACGATGTCGGACACGCGCACGGAGCGGGGGATCACGCCGATGGCGTGGAAGCGGTCGGCGATGCGCTGCTGCTCGGCGATCACCGCCGCATCCATCGGCGCGATGACGAAGCGGATGCGGTCCACCGCGCGGCGCGTGGCGGCCAGCGGCACGCCGGTGATCTTCGACAGGCTCGCCGCGACGCTGGGGCGGTTGCCCTCGCACCAGACCGCGACCTCGCCGAGCGCGGCGATGGCCGCCTTCAGCACCTCGGGCCGCTCCTCGGCGAAGCCCTTGTTGGCGAGGAAGAAGTTGTTGGTCGGCGTGATGTCCGGGGCCTGGACGAGAATGCGTGCGCCCTGCCCTTCCTCGGCGATGGCGAAGTAGGGATCCCACACCGTCCAGGCGTCGATCGTGCCGCCGGCAAAGGCCGCGGCGCCGTCGGCCGGCGCGAGCAGGACGGGGGTGATGTCGCGGTAGGACAGGCCCGCCTTCTCCAGCGCGGCGACGGTGAAGTTATGCGCGCTCGAGCCCTTGGCGAAGGCGACGCGCTTGCCCTTGAGGTCGGCCAGCGTGGCGACCGACGAGCCCTTCGGCAGCAGGATCGCCGAGCCCGAGCCGCCTTTGGGCTGGGCCGCCGCGTAGACGAGGTTCGCGCCCGCGGCCTGGGCGAAGATCGGCGGCGCGTCGCCGGTCTGGCCGAAATCGATCGCGCCGAGATTCAGCGCTTCGAGCAGCGGCGGACCGAACGAGAACTCGACCCAGCGCACGCTCACGCCCTGCGGCTTCAGCGCGGCCTCGATCGCGGCCTGCTCGCGGGCGACCGCGAGGATGCCGTTCTTCTGGTAGCCGATGCGCAGCATGCCCGGCTCGCTTGCGCGGGCAAGGCGGAGCGGAAGCGCGGTGCCGGCCAAGGCGAGGCCGGCCGCGAGGAGGCGGCGGCGGTCGAGCGTCGTCATCTCAGCGCGCCGCGGCCGTCGCCAACGGCGCCGCGGCAGCCTGCGCGACGTCGAGGAGCCGGGCGAGTTCGGCGGCGGCCTGCGCCACGCGGGCGCGGACGATCTCGTCGGCGACCCGGCCCTCGGCGATTTCGGTGTCGCCGGCATAGACGGCGGTCGGCGTGGTCTGCGCCGAGAAGAAGCCGAAGAGCGGGCGCAAGGAGTGCTCGACCACCAGCGCGTGGCGCGGCCCGCCGCCGGTCGCGGTGAGCACCACCGGCTTGCCGACCAGCGCCTCGGGGGCGACGAAGTCGATCAGATGCTTGAACAGCCCCGCATAGCTGCCCTTGTAGACCGGCGAGCCGATGATCAGCGCGTCGGCGCTCTCGATGGCCTCCACGATCCGCGCCGCCGGCAGCGGCAGGGCCGAGCGGCTCGCGACCGCGATGCCAGTGCCGGCATCGACGAGATCGTAGACCTTCAGGTCGATCGGGCGCTGGCGCGACAATTCGGCGGCCACCGCCTCGACCAGGGTGCGGGTGCGGGAGGGGCGGTGCGTGTTGCCGGAGAAGGCAACGATCCGTGCGGGCATCGCGAATGATCCGAGGCAGGACCGCGGCCATGGAAGAGCGGGGCCAGAAACCTCCTGAAGGAGTGCCTCAAGCCTCAAATCTTCGAAGGGCAGCGGAGCGTTGTTGGGACGTTGTTGTCCTGAAATTTAAAGACTTGGGGTGGGGCAAATCAACGGATTGT
Source organism: Methylorubrum sp. GM97 (assembly GCF_024347855.1). NCBI lineage: Bacteria > Pseudomonadati > Pseudomonadota > Alphaproteobacteria > Hyphomicrobiales > Methylobacteriaceae > Methylorubrum > Methylorubrum sp. GM97. The sequence continues at coordinate 3,670,940 of NZ_AP025942.1, read as the reverse complement.
TTTTGCGTTGTTTTTCTAGCGCGGAGGACAGTTCTCTCGCTTCGCGCGGAAAGGCAGAGAGATTCTTTTTGCCCTCGTCCGCAGCCTGTGGCGCTCCGAGAGGGCATCGAAGGGCCATCGTGCGAGCCGGGTGCGCAGCCCTCACGCGCGATCGTTCTGACGTGAGTGCAGGTCTGCCTCCCGGTCATGCGCCTGTCGCGTCCGCCCGAGATGACCATGTTGCGGCGCTCGTATTGCAGCGCAACACACGCGCTGCCCGGAGCATTCTGCATGGCATCCCTGCCGATCCTCGCGCTCGCCGTCGCCTCCTTCGGCATCGGCACCACCGAGTTCGTCATCATGGGCCTCCTGCCGGAGATGGCGCGCGACTTCGACGTCACGATCCCGCAGGCGGGCCACCTCGTGTCCGGCTACGCGCTCGGTGTGGTGATCGGCGCGCCGCTCGTGGCGATGGCAACCGCGCACCTGCCGCGCAAAGCGGCCCTGCTCGCCCTGATGGCGGTGTTCACCCTCGGCAACCTCGCCTGTGCCCTGGCGCCGAGCTACGCATGGCTGATGGCCGCGCGGGTCGCTACCGCCTTCGCCCACGGCGCCTTCTTCGGCATCGGCGCCATCGTCGCGCGCAACCTCGTGCCGCGGGAGAAGCGCACGCAGGCCGTCTCGCTGATGTTCGCCGGGCTGACGCTCGCCAACGTTCTCGGCGTGCCGCTCGGAACCGCGCTCGGACAGGCCTTCGGCTGGCGCTCGACCTTCTGGGCGGTGGTCGGCATCGGGCTCGTGGCGGGGGCGGCGATCGCGCTCGCCCTGCCCGGCGGAATGCCCGGGACGCGGGGCGGCCTCGGACGGGAATTCCGGGCGCTCGGGCGCTGGCCGGTGCTGCGGCCGATGCTGGTTTCGACCCTGTCCTCGGTGAGCTTCTTCACCGTCTTCACCTACATCGCGCCGTTCCTGCTCACCGTGACGCATCTGACGCCCGGCGGCGTGACGGGGGCGCTGTTCGCGGCCGGTGTCGGACTCACGATCGGCAATCTCGCGGGCGGCTGGCTCGCCGACCGCAGCCTGATGCGCACGGTGCTCGGCAGCTTTGCCGCCCTCATCGCGGTGCTCGTCGTGTTCCCGCTGGTCGCGCCCTTCACTTGGCCGGCGCTGGCGGTGCTGGTGCTGTGGAGCGGGCTCGCCTTCGCCCTGGTCTCGCCGCTTCAGGTCTGGGTGCTGGAGGCGGCCAGCGATGCCCCGAACCTCGCCTCGACCCTGAACCAGGGGGCGTTCAATCTCGGCAACGCGCTCGGCGCCTGGCTCGGCGGTACGGCGCTGACGCTGGGCGTGGGTTATGCGGAGTTGCCGGCCCTGGCGGCCGTCGTCTCCCTTCTAGGCCTCGGACTTGCCGCCACAGGGGCCGCGCGGTCCCTGTGGCCGTCCCTGGCGGCAAGCCAGGGACGGTCGTGATTCAGGTCACATCGGCGGGGTGAGGCCGTCCTTGCCGACCGCGACGAGCTTGCCTTCGAGCTTGCCGCCGTCCTTGGCCGCGACCACGAAGATCTTCGCACCCGGCGTCAGGATCGACTTGTCGGCGGGGTCGAAGGCGACGATCGGCGCCTTGGGCGGCACCACGATCGTCTTCGAGCCATCCTTGTCGTAGGTCACGGTGAGGGTGCGCTCGCCGCCGCTTCCGGCATTGCTGCTGGCCACGGTGGCGTTGGTCATCGAACTCTTGACCTTCGGCGCGCCGCCCGCGCTGGCGCCGCCGGCCTTCACGGTGCCGTTGGTCATGGAGCTCTTCACCACCGGCCCGCCGCCGCCCGCCGTGTGGTCGGGGATCGCGTCCCAGCCGTAATGGCCCTCGGCCGTGCCGCGCATGGATTCGGGGAACAGCACCACTTCGAGGGCCGTCATCGGGTTCTCACCCTTGGTCGCGGTGCCGATGAAGGTGCCGTCCTTGATCTGGTCCAGGCTCGACTTCACCACCCAGGCGAACTTGGCGCCGCCGACCTGCACCGTCTCGGACGTGCCGTCGGCGGTCTTGATCGTGACCGTGCCGGCGTCGCTTTTCTCGATCGTGCCGCGCACCCGCTGAAGCTCGGCCGCCTGGGCGGCACCCGCCAGCGTTGTCAGGGCGGCGACCGCCAGGGCGGTCCGCATCGTCTGGAACATGAGGTTTTCTCCGTTTGAGATCGGAGAAGAGTGGCGCGGGGCCGGAGGCTTTCAAGATTGCGCGCAAAATGGTGATGCGCAATCTTGCTGATCTTCTCCTCAGCCGCTGACCGCAATCACGAGGCCTGCCGGGTCCGGACGGCGCGCGATCAGTCCTCGCTCAGTCCTCTATGCCTTGCGCCCGACGCCGGGCGGCGCGGATCTTTTCCATGCGCGAGACTGAGAACACCGAGGCCTCGTAGAGAAGCAGCATCGGGATCGCGAGTGAGAGCTGCGAGATCACGTCCGGCGGCGTCAGCACCGCGGCGGCGACGAAGACCAGCACGATGGCGTAGCGCCGCTTCTCCCGCAGGAAGGCCGCGTCGATCACACCGATCTGGCCCAGCAGCGTGAGGATCACCGGCATCTGGAACGCGAGCCCGAAGGCGAAGATCAGCGTCATGATCAGCGAGAGGTACTCGTCGACCTTCGGCAGGAGCTTGATCGTCGCCTCGCCCGGCTGCCCGATCTGCTGCAGCGAGACCGAGAACTGGATCAGCAGCGGCATCGCCAGGAAGAAGACGACGAGCGCGCCGAGCAGGAAGAAGATCGGCGTCGCGACGAGATACGGCAGGAAGGCCTGGCGCTCGTTGCGGTAGAGGCCCGGCGCGACGAAGGCGTAGACCTGGGTGGCGATGACGGGGAAGGCCAGGAAGCCCGCGCCGAACACGCTGAGTTTGATGTTGGTGAAGACCTGTTCGAGGAAGTGGGTCGCGATCAGCTCGGCATTCTGCGCCCCCACGATCGAGACGTAGGGATAGACGAGGATGTTGTAGATCTGTTTCGAGAAGAAGAAGCAGCCGAAGAACATCACGATGAACGCGATCAGCGACTTGATCAGTCGCGAGCGCAGTTCGATCAGGTGCTCCAGAAGGGGTGCCCGCGAGGCCTCGATCTCGGCCTCATCGCGCTCGTCGCTCATGGAGTCGGGCCTGTCTCGGGCTTGGTGCCGGGGGTGGTGGAAGAGGTCTCGACGGCGGCGTGTGCCGGAGCCCCGTGCATCTGTTCGGCCTGCTGGCCGGGCGTCGGACGCGGCACGTCGAAGCTGCCCGTCTCTTTCGCGCCGGTATCCTTGCTGCCGGAGCCGGGACGGCCCTCGACCGCGCTGCGGATTTCGTTGCGGATGGTGTCGACAGGGTTGAAGGTCGGCCGCGCGGAATCGACGGTGCGCTTGACGCCCTCGACGTCGCGGCGGGCCTCTTCCAGCTCCGCCTCGCGGATCGCTTCGTTGAACTGCGACTGGAACTCGCCGGCCATGCGCCGGACCTTGGTGGTGATCTGGCCCAGCGTGCGCAGGGCCTTCGGCAGATCCTTCGGCCCGATGACGATCAGGGCGACGCCGCCGATCAGCATCACCTCGCCCCAGCTCATGTCCAGCATTGCGTCGTCCGTCCCGCGGGGCCGCGCCTGTCGAGGACGGGCGTGCGGCCCGCGCTATCCTGCCCGGAGCCGATCTTCAACCGTGCCCGAAAGCCGTTGCAGCCCTTACGCGCCCCTTTGCACGCCCCGTGTCGAGCCCGTCGGTCAGACGGCCTTATGGTCGCCCGCCGACACGTGCGGCTGAACATGCGGCGGCTGCGGGGCGGTGCCCGGCGCGCCCTGGTGCGGCAGCGTGCGGACCGGATCGTTCGGGCCCACCGGCGGCACGCTCGTCGCCGTATTCGGCTGGGTCTCGTCGTCGGCCATGCCCTTCTTGAAGGCCTTGATGCCCTTGGCGACGTCGCCCATCAGCTCCGACACCTTGCCGCGGCCGAACAGCAGCATGACGACGACCGCCACGATGACCCAGTGCCAGACACTCATGCTGCCCATGGCAACCTCCTACGCCGCACCAAACCCGGCGGCGCCTCCACTTGAATTGGGGCGAACCTAGGGATCGAGTGGCGCGAACACAAGCAGTGCAGGGCGCACAAGCGGGCAAAGGCTGCGCAGCCCTTGCCCTTCTTTGTCGCACTCCGCCTCGTTGCCGGGCGCGTCGAAGGACCAGCGGGCGTGAAGAGCACCCCGCGGAGCGAGCCTCGGCTCAGCCGGGGCGGCTGCCGGCGTCTGAGGCCGGAAAAGCGGCGGCGTGACCGCCGTTATGCGACCGCCCCGAAGGCCGCGTCGAAGCGCGCGCGCGCCTCGTCCACGTCGATGGCATCCGGAGGCGTGAGGCGGGCAAGCGCGGCCTCGGCCCGGCGTGCGCCCTCCCCCGCCAGATCGGACGCGGCTTCGGCGATGGCGCGCATCTCGTCCATGCGTCCGTTGCAATGGAGAACCACATCGATGCCGGCGCGGTAGGCGGCTTGCGCCCGCTCGCGGAACGGGCCCTGGAGCGCGTGCATCGACAGGTCGTCGGTCATCAGGAGCCCGTCGAAGCCGATTTCGCCGCGCACGATCTCGCGGATCACGCGCTCCGACAGGGTCGCCGGCCGCTCGGGGTCGAGGGCGGTGAACACCACATGCGCGCTCATGGCGAGCGGCAGGTCGGCCAGCGCCCGGAACGGGCGAAAGTCGCTCTCGCCCAGACTCACGCGGTCGGCCTCGACCACGGGCAGGTCGAGATGGCTGTCGCAGGTCGCCCGGCCGTGACCGGGAATGTGCTTGATGACCGGCAGCACGCCACCCGCCATCAACCCCTCGGCGACGGCGCGGCCGAGTTCGATCACCCGCTCCGGCGTGTCGCCGTAGGCCCGGTCGCCGATGATGTTGTCCGAGCCCGCGACGGGGACATCGAGCATCGGCGCGCAATCGACGTTGATGCCGACCGACGCGAGGTCGTGCGCCATCAGCCGGGCGCCGAGCCGGGCGATCGCCGCGGCGTCGTTGCCGAAGGCGTTGAAGCGGCCGCCCGCGGGATATTTCGGCCAGTGCGGCGGGCCCATGCGCTGCACCCGCCCGCCCTCCTGATCGATCAGGATCGGCGCATCCGCCCGCCCGACCGTCTCGCGCAGGGCGGTGGTCAGGGCGCGCACCTCGTCCGGCGTGCCGATGTTGCGCTTGAACAGAATGAAGCCCCAGGGCCGCAGATCGCGGAAGAAGGCGGCCTCTTCGGGCGTCAGCGCCGTTCCGGAACAGCCGAGGATGACGGCGCGGGGCGTGCTGGCGGAGGTCATGCTGGCTGAGGTCATGGGGCCGGCGTTCCTCGGATGGGGCGAAACGGGCGCGAGGGCTTACAGCAATCGCGGAGGCCGAGCACGGATTCGATCCCCCCTCACGCCCTCATCCCGAGGTGCCCGCTGACGCGGGCACCTCGGGATGAGGGGTCGGATGGGATGCTCGGAATCGAGCCGGCTCCGGAGACGTACCGGAGCCGGCCGATGGCAATCGCGGTTTCAGCTCAGTTCTTGGCGACGAAGCACTGGCCGCCTGCACCCTGCAGCGCGCTGCACAGGCTGGAGGCCTCGTTCTTGGCGAGCGGTCCGACGCGGACACGGAACAGGGTCTTGCCGTTCACCTCGGCCTGACGGATCAGCTCGGGCTTGCCGGAGAGTTGGCTGTACTTGCCCTGCATCTCGCGGAAGGCGGCCCGCGCCTCGCTCTCGCTGCCGCGCACGCCGAGCTGGACCGAGTAGCCGCTGACCGGCGCCGTGAGCGAGGCGGAGGTGGGGGCCGGCTCGGAGGTGCTGGCGGTGGTTTCGGGCGAGACGGAGGCGACGCGCTGCGGGGCCTTCGGGCGCGCGGCGGGCGCGGCCGGCGGCTCCGCCGGTGCCTCGGCGACGGGCGTGGTCGCCGGCGCCGTGGCCAGGGTGCGCGACGCGGAGCGACGGGGCTCCGACGACGGCGTCGCGGTGCTCGCAGCGGTGTCGGGCATCGTCATGGTCGGGATCGCCGAGGCAGGCGCCTGGGCGGCCTCGGATGCGGGCGCCGGCGGCTGGTGGACCGGGGTGTCCGGCTTGACCGAGACGGTGCGCACCCGGCGCGGCTCGCCGAACGTGTCGGACAAGGTGCCACCGGGTGTCGCCCCGCCCTGCCCCGGCTCGCCGCCGTCGCTGCGGGCGGCGGCGGTGCGGGCGGCTTGGTTGACGTCGAGCGGCTGCTCTTCGCGGTTGACGATCTTGATCTGACCGTCCTTGGCGTTGCGGTCGTAGATCTGCTTGTTCTGGTCGGGAATCTCGACGCCGTCGGTCGCAGTCGGCTGCACCTTCAGCGGGGTCTTGTCGGCGAGCACGGTGATCGGGCCGCCGCTGCCGCCGCCATGGGTACCGCGCCACGCCAGGGCACCGCCGACGCAGACGGCGACCACGGCGAGGCCGGCGCCGACCTGGACGAGGCGGTTGCGGCCGCGCGGACGGTCCGCAGACCGCGTCCGGTACGTCTCGTCGGCCTCGGCGAAGGCTGCCGGATCGGTCGTGCCGTCGGCGTACATGCCCTGCTCGACGGAGGCGAGATACTGGTCGAAGGCGTCCGCCGGGCTCTGGGACTGACCGTGCATGTCGGCATGCGCCTGAGGCCGGGCCGGGTCGTGGGCAGGTTCGTCCACGAAGGTCGGCTCGACGCGGGCCGGACGGCCCGTCTCCGACGCGCGCGTCACCGGAGCCGCCTCCTGGGCGACACCCTTCTCCCGCGCTTCCAGCAGGGCGCGGAAGGGATCGTCCTGCCCGACGATGCGGGCAAGCTCGGCGAGCGGGTCGCCCTTGGGTGCGGCCTGCGGCGCCTTCGCCCGGATCGCCTCCTGCGACGTCTGACGCAGCTCGCGCTCGAAGGCATCGAAGTCGACCGTCGCGCGCGAAGCGTGTCCCGTCATGGCTTCATCCTCTCAACAACCGTCCTCGGTCACCGCATCTCGTTGGGTGCGGAGACGCCCAAAACCGCGAGGCCGGAGGCGAGAACGCCGCCCAAAGCCTCGACGAGGGCTAAGCGAGCCCGGGTGGAGTTTCTGTCGGTTGGATTAACAATCCGTAATTGCGGCAAGTCTTTGCCCTTATTCCAGAAACTATGAAGCGAACTTGCCGTTTCATAGAGGTAGAACGCAATTCGGTGCGGTTCGTGCGCCGCCGCCGCTGATTCGAGCACCCGCGGATACTGGGCAATCAGGCGCATCATCTCGATCTCGCCGGGATCGGTGAGCACCGAGAGGTCCGCGTCGGCTAGCAGCGCCGCGGGCGAGAAATCTTCGCCGGGCAGCGCCTCGCGGGCCTGGCGCAGCACCGAGAAGCGGCGGGCGTGGCCGTATTGCACGTAGAAGACCGGGTTGTCCTTCGACTGCTCCACCACCTTGGCGAGGTCGAAATCCAGCGTCGCGTCGTTCTTGCGGTAGAGCATCATGAAACGAATCGCGTCGCGGCCGACCTCGTCGATGACGTCGCGCAGCGTCACGAACTCGCCCGCGCGCTTCGACATCTTCACCGGCTCGCCTGCGCGTAAGAGCCGCACGAGCTGGCAAAGCTTGACGTCGAGCCGGGCCTGCCCGTCGCTGACCGCCTTCACCGCCGCCTGCATCCGCTTGACGTAGCCGCCATGGTCGGCGCCGAGCACGTCGATGAGCTCGTTGGCGCCGCGCAGCCACTTGTCGCGGTGATAGGCGATGTCGGAGGCGAAATAGGTGAAGGAGCCGTCGGACTTCAGCAGCGCCCGGTCCACGTCGTCGCCGAACTGGCTCGAGCGGAACAGGGTCTGCTCTCGGTCCTCCCAATCGTCGGGCAACTGGCCCTTGGGCGGCGGCAGGCGTCCCTCGTAGACGAGGCCCTTCTGCCGCAGCGCGTCGAGCAGCTCCGCGACCTTGCCGCCGTTCTCGCCCTGGAGCGTGGCTTCCGAGAAGAACACGTCGTGGCGGATGCCGATCGCCGCGAGATCCTCGCGGATCATCGCCATCATCGCGTCGATGGCGAAGCGGCGCACCTGCGGCAGCCATTCGTGCTCGGGCTGGTCGAGGAGCGCCCGGCCATGCGTCTCCGCCAGCCTCATACCCACGGGCTTGAGGTAGTCGCCGGGGTACAGACCCTCGGGGATCGTGATCGTCTCGCCCAGTGCCTCGCGGTAGCGCAGATAGGCGGAGCGGGCGAGCACATCGACCTGCGCGCCGGCATCGTTGATGTAGTACTCGCGCGTCACCGGCCGGCCGGCGGCGGCGAGCAGGTTCGCGAGCGCATCGCCGAACACCGCGCCGCGCCCATGGCCGACATGCATCGGCCCGGTGGGGTTGGCCGAGACGTACTCGATGTTGACCGGGCCGCCCGGCATGTGTCCGCGCCCGAAGTTCTCGCCCTCGCTGAGCGCGGCACGGATCACATCCTGAAACACCTCCGGCGCGAGCCGCAGGTTGATGAAGCCGGGGCCCGCCACGCTCGCCTCGACGATGCGGGGATCGGTGCGTAGTTCTTCGGCCAGCACCTCGCCGAGCGCCTTCGGGTTCTGCTTGGCCTCCTTGGCCAGCACCAGGGCGGCGTTGGTGGCGAGATCGCCGTGCGAGGCGTCGCGCGGCGGCTCGACTACGACGCGCGACAGGTCGAGTCCCTCGGGCAGCCGGCCGGAGCGGGTGAGGGATTCGAGCGCCTCGCGCACGCGCGTCTCGAAGAGGGCGAAGATGTTCATGAGGCTCAGTGTTCGTCGTTACCGCGTGCCGGCCCACCCGCGCGTCGGGCGGCCGGAACCGTCCGGGGCGGCATAGCAATGGCGGGCGGGAGTGTCACGGCGCCTCCCTCCGCACGACCGCGAGTTCCGTCAGCACGGCCCGCAGCCGCTCGGGCAGCGGCACCGGCCGGCGTGTCTCCCGGTCGACATAGACGTGGACGAAGTGCCCCTGCGCGGCGGCTTCCGCCTCGTCCTCGCGAAAGATCGCGATCTCGTAGCGCACGCTGGTGCGGCCGAGATGGGACACCCGCACGCCGGCGGTGATCCGATCGGGGAAGGCGACCGGGGCGAAGTAGCGGCAGCCCGTCTCGACCACGAGGCCGATGACGGGGGAGCGGGCGATGTCGAGGGCGCCCGCCTCCACCAGGATCCCGTTCACCGCCGTGTCGAAGAAGGCGTAGTAGACGACATTGTTGACGTGTCCGTAGACGTCGTTGTCGCCCCAGCGCGTCGTCAGCGGCACGAGCCGGGGATAGGCGGCGCGAGTGTCGCGCGGGGTGGTGCGGTCGGCGCTCAATCGGTCCTCCGTCATTTGGCCTTATGCTTGTCCCGTGCCGCCTTTCGCGCGGGGACAAGAGAGTCTCTCGGTAGAATGCAGCGTTGCACGCAGGGCGCGAAGGGCGGCGTTGTCGAGGCAAGATCCTGCATGGAGACTGTTTCGATGAAGTCCTTCGCCCTCGCCGCCACGGCCCTCGCCACCCTGATCCTCGCACCCGCAACCGCCGAGGCCCGCGAGTTCGGCGGACATGGCGGGTATGTCGGCGGCGGTCGCCATCAGGGCGGCTACGGCCATCACGGCTATGGTGCGCGCTTCGGTCAGGCCGGCCGCTTCGGTGGGTATCGCGGCGGGTTCGCCGGTCATCGCGGCGGCTTTGGACATCGCGGCTATGGCCATCACGGCTTCGGATATCGTGGATACGCCGCGCGCGGCGTCTACGGCCGCGGCTACGGCTACGGACGGGGTGCCGGCATCGGCCTCGCGGGGGCCGGGATCGGTCTGGCCGGTGCCGGGCTGGGGTTGGGCCTTGGGCTCGCCGGCGGCGCGCTGAGCGGCGGCTACGGCTGGGGTGGTTACGGCGGCTACGCCGCACCCGCCTACGGCTACGCGGCACCGGCCTATGGCTACGCGCCCGTCACCTACGGCAATGCCCCGATCTACAACACCGGCTACGGCGCGGGCTGCGTCTGCGAATGAGAGCGTGAGCCTTCCGCTGGCGGTGTCTCACGGCTCCGTCAGCGGCAGGCCGCGGCTCGGCGGGCTCCAGTGCAGGTTGGGCGTCGCCGCAAACAGCCGGCCGTGCTCCAGCACCGCGTAGGTGTCGGTCATGCCGGCGATGTAATCGGCGATGCGCCGGGCGAGGCGGGCCTCGCTGGCATTCTCCAGACCCTCCGACCATTCGGCCGGCATCCGCGCGGGGTCGGCGCGGAAGGCCGAGAACAGGTCGTCGACGATGGTCGCGGCCTTGGCCCGCACCGCCATCACTTCCGGGTGGCGGTACATCCGCGCGAACAGGAAGCGCTTGATGTCCGCATCCGCCGTGGCGATGACCGGCGAGAAGGCGATGACCGGCTCCTGCGCGGCGCGGATGTCGCCGACGCTGCGCGGGCCCAGCGCGGCGATACGCGCCTCGCTCTCGCGGATCACGTCCTCGACGAAACGCGTGATGACCCGGCGCGCCAGCTCGTGGATCTTCCGCGACGGCTCCAGGCCGGGATGCAGGGTGTCGATCTCGTCGAGCAAACCGTTCAGGAACGGCACGGCCGTGAGGTCGGCAAGATCGAACAGCCCGGCCCGCAGGCCGTCGTCGAGGTCGTGGGCATCGTAGGCGATGTCGTCGGCGAGCGCGGCGCCCTGCGCCTCCGGGCCGGCGAAGCGCGACAGTTCGAGGTCGTTGGTCGCATTGTATTCCAGCACGGCCGCCGGGATGCCGTCGGCGGCGTAGCGCCGGACCGGCGCACCGGAGGCGTCGAGGAGCGGGCCGTTATGCTTGACCAGCCCCTCCAGCGTCTCCCAGGTCAGGTTGAGGCCGTCGAAGCCGGCATAGCGCCGCTCCAGCCGGGTGACGATGCGCAAAGCCTGGGCGTTGTGGTCGAAGCCGCCATACTCGGCCATGCAGGCGTGCAGCGCGTCTTCGCCGGTATGCCCGAAGCAGGTGTGGCCGAGGTCGTGGCTCAGCGCGAGCGCTTCGGCCAGATCCTCGTCGAGGCCGAGCGCGCGGGCGAGCGCCCGGGCGATCTGGCTGACCTCCAGGCTGTGGGTGAGCCGCGTGCGGTAATGGTCGCCCTCGTGATGCACGAAGACCTGCGTCTTGTGCTTCAGCCGCCGGAAGGCGGTCGAGTGGATGATCCGGTCGCGGTCGCGCTGGAAGTCGCTGCGGGTGGGCGAGAACGCCTCGGGGATCAGCCGCCCGCGGGTCGCCGCCGGATCGGTGGCGTAGGGCGCCCGCCAGCGCTCGCCGTTCTGCCGCACCTGCACAGCTCTTCCTTTCGCAGCCGCGTTGCGGCCAGCCCTCGCACCCCATATCTTGGGTCGGGTGAAGCCCGCGACAATTACGGGCTCTTACCTTCACGACACCGGTTCGAGAAACGGGGCCGCGCCACGATGGCCGACATCAACCTCACCGCCCGCGCCGCCAAGCGGATCAACGAGATCATGGGTGCCGAGCCCCCCGGCTCGTCGCTGCGCATCAGCGTGAACGGCGGCGGCTGCTCGGGCTTTTCCTATGCCTTCGATATCACCAGCGCCCGCGAGGGCGACGACGTGGTGATCGAGCGCGACGGCGCCACCGTGCTCGTCGATCCGGTCTCGCTCGAATATATGGGCGGCGCGACCATCGATTTCGTGAACGACCTGATCGGCCAGTCCTTCAAGATCGAGAACCCGCTCGCCACCGCCTCCTGCGGCTGCGGCACCTCCTTCGCGATCTGAGGAGAGTCCGACCCGGCGATCGGGTGAAGCGATCGCCATTCCGGCCTCAAGCGCCATGAGCCCGCCCAACATGAGCCCGCCCGAGCGGCTTCGCGCGATTGCCCTGCCGTGGCACCGGCGCAATTGCCACGCCTGTGGAAAACCGGCAGGGATGGAAGTCTCACGGCCCTTCTCCGATCTCCCGCCAGCCTGCGATCTGATCCAGCCATGACGTCATCGACGCGCCGTCCCGTTCTCATGCGGGCACTGCTCGCCTCGGCTTGCGCGGTCGCGCTGCTGACAGGGCCCGCGCCCTTGGCGCCGGCCGTGGCACAGGAGGCGGCGTCCGCGGTCCAGGATCTCGTCCTCGACAACGTGAGCCTCGCCTTCGGCGACACGCTCGTCACCGCGCCGAAGGTGACGGTGAGCGGCACGCGCCTCTCCCGCGACGACCTGCTCGCGATCTTCAAGGCCGACACCAAGGACGCGAAGGACCCGGTCAAGGATCTCTGGCCGGCCCGGCTCCAGCGCCTCGATGCCGGCAGCCTCACCATGCCGGAGCTGCGCGTCGAGCGCCGCGACGGCGAGCGGCGGCAGGTCGTGACCTACCGCGACGTGGCCGCGCGCACGATCCGGGCGGGGCGCATCAGCGAACTGACCGCGGCCGGCGCGACGCTCACCGTCGAGGGTGCGCCGCAGGCGGGCAGCGGCAGCTACGGCCGCATCCGCGCCGAGGAGGTCGATCTCACCGCGCTGGCGCGCCTCTACAGCGAAGCCGGTGACGCGAGCAGCCCGCTCCAGCGCCTCTACGTGGCGCTTGCTGTCGAAAGCATCGCCTTCATCGACGAGCGCGGCACCACGGTGTCGATCGCCCGCCTGATCGGCCGCGACCTCGCCGGACGCCAGACGCCGGCGACCTGGCGCGGCGCCGTGGAAGCGTTGGGCGATGGCGGCCTGGCCGAGGACGACCGGGCCAAGCGCGCCCGCTCGGCCGGCCTGCTCGCGGATCTCGCCGAAGCGGTCTCGGTCGGCAGCCTCGAGGCGACGGACCTGAATGTGAAGGAAGTGAAGGGCGATGACCCGCTCTCCTTCAGCATCGGCCGCATGAGCTATGCGGGCGGCGGCGAGGCCGGCATCACGCTCGCCGAGATCGGCTTCGGCGCCAAGGAGGCGCAGGGCAAGATCGCCCGCCTCTCGCTCACCGGCTTCTCCCTGGAGCCGACTATCGCCGCCCTGCGCCGCCTCGCGAAGGCTCCGCTCCCCGCCGGCACCGATCCCGGGAAGGGGGCCGCTCCGGCGCCGGACCTGCAGGAGGCAGAGCTGCGCCGCCTGACGCCGGTCATCGGCACGCTGACCCTGTCCGATCTCGGGCTCGATCTCGCGCAGGTGGCGGTGACGCCCCCGGCCGCCTCGGGCGATCCGCTCAAGGCACCGAAGCTTACTCCGCTCCCGCCGCTCCATATCGGCCTGCGCGGCGCCAGCATGAGCTTCGGGCCCCCGAAGGACGGCGTGCCGACCGAGACGCGTTTCACGCTCAACGGCCTCACCATGCCGGCCTCCGCCGTGGAGGGCGTTCCCGGTCTTGGTTCGCTCGGCCTCTACGGCTACCGCGACCTCGATCTCGACGCCACCGCCGACACCGCCTGGAGCGAGGACAAGCGCGAACTGAGCTTCAAGGCGCTGTCGCTCTCCGGCAAGAATATGGGCCGGCTCCACCTCAACGCCACGCTCGGCGGCATCGGCCCCGAGGTGTTCGACCCGGATGCCGCGGTTTCGGGCTTCGCCATGCTCTCGGCCACCGCCAAGGCGCTGGACCTGACGCTGGAGAATGGCGGCCTGTTCGAACGCTTCATCGACGCCCAGGCGAAGGTGCTGAGCCTCAAGCCCGACGAACTGCGCAAGGAATACGTGACGGCGAGCGTGATCGGCGTGCCGGTGATCCTCGGCAACTCGGCGGCCGCCAAGGCGATCGGCGCGGCGATGGGCAAGTTCGTGGCCAAGCCCGGCACGCTCTCGATCAGCGCCAAGGCGAAGAGCGGCGACGGCCTCGGCATGGTCGATGTCAGCACCGCCCCGACCCCGGCCGCGGTCCTCGACAAGCTCGAGGTGAATGCCAAGGCCGAGTAGTCGTCTCGATCCTTGTCACACGCCGGCTCGGTGGGGACCGGGCCCATGCGCGAAGCCGCTTCGACGGCTTCGCGGCACGACAGCCATCAGCCGCGTCGGCCGGCGTGGGCTTTCCATAAGCAACGGAAACCGTGGGCCGATCGCACTGAGCGATGGCCCTTTCGGTCGGTTGGCGTCAGTTCGCCGCCGCCACCTGCGAGCGTTTCGCCTTGGCGCCGGAATGGCCGGGGGCCTGGGCCACGGCCGTCTTGCTAGCCGTCTTGGCGGCGGGCTTGGTGCCCGGCGCCGGGGCCGTGCTGGCGAGCTTGGCGATCGCCTGCTTCGAGGTCGGCGGCATCGCCGCCATACGCGAGGCGGGTTCGGGCGCCGCGGCTTTGCCGGTGGGCTTGGGCGCGCCTTTGACGGTGCCGGTGGCCGCGAATTGCTGCACCGGCGTCTTGGTGGTCGCTGCCTTCATCGGCATCGCTTGCGCGGTACGGACGGGCACGGAGGCACCCTTCACCGGGGTGGAGGCCAGGCGCGTCGGGGTCGGAACCGTTGCATCCTTGTGCCGGCCCTGTGCCGGCTGAGCGGAGCGGCCGGTTTCGGCCATCATGCGGCGCGGCTCGATCGCCGGCTTGGCCGGGGCGGCGAGCGCCACCGGAGCCGGACGGAACGGCGCGGCGCGGGCGGCGGTCGGCTGCAACGCCGCCGGGACGGCGACGGCAGCGCTGGCCAGCACGATCGGCGCGGGCCGGGCCGGGCGCGTGACCGGTGCCGCCGTCTCCGGCGCGTCGTCGTCGCGCTCGCCCGCCGGGCGGAAGGCGAGTGCGCGGGAAGCGCGTTCGAGCCGCTCGGGTGCGGCCTCGGGCTCGGAGGGGCCGAGATCGGCCATCATCACCGGCGCGCGCCCGATCGCGGCGGGGCGACCGTCGGTGCGCAGGGTGGCGAGCAGCTTGCGATCGTCGCTGCCGGCGACCGAGGCCTTGCCGGCATATTCGACGCGCACCCGCGCCGTGCCCTTGCGGTGGAATTCGAGCGCGCGGGCCGCCTCCTCGGACACGTCCATGAGACGGTTGGCATGGTAGGGGCCGCGGTCGTTGACGCGCAGGATCATCGAGTGACCGTTGTCGAGGTTGGTCACCCGGACATAGCTCGGCAGCGGCAGCGTGGGATGCGCGGCGGCGATGGAGTGGCGGTCGAAGACTTCGCCGTTGGCGGTGACCCGGCCGTGGAAGGCGCTGCCGTACCAGGAGGCGAGGCCCTCGCGCACGTAGCCGCGGGCATCCTCACGCGGCACGTAGGTCTTGCCCGCCACCACGTAGGGCTTGCCCGAGAAGCGCCGCCCGCCCCCCTTCGGGATCACGTCGCCCTCGTTGTAGAGGCGGCGGCTCGCCTTCACGCCGTATTTCGGATCGATCTCGCTGCCCGAGGAGGCGCCGCCCGCGAGCTTGGCCGGATTGTTGGCGCAGTTGGCGGTCGTCAGCGCCACCGCGCAGACCGCCAGGAGCTGCAGGGCCGGTCGCAGGACCGGCATCGCACCCCGCGTCGGAGCGTCCGCAGCCGTCCTGATCGATGCCAAATCCCGTGGCATGACATGAGTCATGTCGCTCGCCCGCTCCCCGCCTACGCCACAGATTCCTCCAAGGCCGCGGAAAGCTGGGCCTCAAGGGGATCACGCTACGCCGAGCCGGAACACACGTCCGGCCGTCCCCAGAGGATCGTCCGGACGCGGTAAAGGAAGGCTGAACGAGCGCTCAGGCCGTGGGAGAGCCGAGGCGTTGTGTGCGCAGACGGTCTGAAGGACTCGAGAGGAACCTGCGCCGCGCGTTGTGACGGGGGGCCGCGAAGCGAAGGGCGGCCTCCCGTCTCTCAGCGCGGGTTCTCGCCCAGCACCTGCTCGATGGAGCGGGCGCCGCGCTGCTTGAACAGAAGGTCGAGGGCTTCGAGCATCAGGGCGTGCATCTTGGTGCGCTCGGCATAGGCCAGATCCCGGAGCTGGTCGTAGACCGGGGGCTCCAGATAGACCGACATCTGTTTGGCGCGCTCCTTGAGGGTCCCGGCCCGCGCCGGAGGCGCCGAGGCCGCCAGATCGAGCCGAACGATCTCCGCGCCCGCCGGGCTGTTCGCCTTCGCGGCCGATCGGGCGCCGCCTTTGCGCGGCCCGCCGGCCGGGCCGGCGGAGGCGACGATCGAGGCGAGGTCGAGCTTAGGCCGCCTTGACATGCTTTCTCGTGTCCTTGGCCGTCTCTGCGGCCGCTCCCTTGCGGGTCCGCTGCCCCGTCGCCTGCATGCGGCGCTCGATCCAGCTCCACAGCCGGCGGACTTCGCCCGCGGCCTGACCCTTCGGATTGAATTCGGTGACGCCCTGGCCGACGCCGATGGCGTCCTGATGGTCGTTGCGCGCCACGATGTTGACGTCGGGCAGGATGCCGAGCACCGCGAGCCCGTCGGCGGCATCGCGGATGCGGTAGGAGCGTGGCGGGGTCTGGTTCAGGACGAAGGCGAACTTCTTTTCAAGGCGGTAGACGGCGGCGAGCGTCGGCTTGAAGGCGCGCAGGTCGGCGGGGGTCGGCCGGCAGGGGATGATGCACAGATCCGCCGCGCGGATCGCCGAGAGCGTGCCGTTGGAATCGATGCCGGGGGTATCGATGAACACGTAGTCGTAGGACGATTCCGCCAGCCGCTCCATCACGAGGTCGATCTGCGTGGCGTCGATCTGGGCCACTTCGGGGCCGTCGGCGGTGCGGTGATCGAGCCAGTCGGTGATCGTGGCCTGCCGGTCCATCTCCAGGATGCAGACCGCGTGCCCGGCTTCCTGTGCGGCGACCGCGAGCGAGATGCACAGGGTGCTCTTGCCGCTGCCTCCCTTCTGCGTGACGAACGTGATTGCTTTCATGCCGGCCACCCCACCGCTCTCGGTTTCGTCGGGCTGCCGGTCCTGTGATCCCGGGGCCGCCCAGACACCGGATTTCACCTAACATAGTTAACCGCCCGTTAAGGCCGATGCCGGCCCTGACCCGCACTCTGTTGACTTGAGGTTGAGTTTTCGCCGTCGTGCCGGTTGAGCGCTTTACGAGGGCGGTTGCATTCCGCTATCGTAACCTAAGGCAAGTTTGACGGCAGAAAGTTTACCTGAGATTTCGATTTGCGGCCGGTTTGGCTGAGGAAACCGCTTTCGTCGGGTCGATCCTGGGGGGCTCGCCGAGCGTCCAGGCTGCGGTCCGACATGCCTGCAGAAGCGATGCCGGTGCCTTGAGATGACGGCTTTTCAACCTGACCTTCCCTCCGCCTTCGCCGGCTCCGCCTGCATTGGGGCCTGGGCCCATGACCCTGATTCCAACCGACTCGCTCTGTCCCCGGTCCTGGCGCGCCTCCTGGCCGTACCGGCGGCCTCGGCGGCCGGGGCACCTCTGACGCTGGCGCTGGCGGCTTTGGAGGCCGAGGACGCGGTCCGGCTGGAAAGCGTGCTGCGGGCGGCGGGGGAAGACGGACGACCTTTTGAGGCCGAGTTCCGCACGCGGCCCGGCCCCGACGGTCCGCGCTGGCTGCGCCTGATGGGGCGAAGCGGGCGCGATCCCGAAACGGGGGCACTCACGACCCAGGGGCTCGCCTTCGACCTAACCGAAGGGCGCCGGCCGGTCGATTCGGAGGTCCACCAAGCTCAGCGGCAAGCCAACCGCCTTGCCGACCATGCCGCGGCGATGAAGGGATTGGTCGCGGGCCTGCGCAATCCGCCCCTGGCCCGCCTCGTCGACGAGGTCGCCGTCGAGGTCGGCCACGAACTCGCCCGTCATCTCCACGGCACCCGACGGCAGGTGCACTGACGGCCGCGGCAGCCCGGATTTATCGCGGTTGCGCGGAGGCTTCGAGCGCGGGGCGGGAGCGTGCCGGCGACGCGGGGAACAGCAGCGGGCGCAAGGCCTGCGCCGCCTCGGGCATGGGGCGCGCCAGGGCGGCCGCGAAGGCTTTTCGCAGGGCCGCGCAGCCGCGCCCACGCGCCGGCTTTGGTGAGGCCGCCACCGTCGCCACGGCGATGGCGGCCTGCCCCGTCGAGGCCTCCCGGAGGGGCTGGGGCGCCGCCTCCGTCGCCCTCAACCCGAGCGCCCGCGACAGGATCGCCCGTCCCTCGGCGAGTTGTGCCGCGCCGAGGCGTGACCGCGTCAGCAGGGCGCCCACCACATCCTCTGCCGACGCGCAGATGCGCCTTCGCTCCGGGCTCGGACGCTGCATCGTGTGAAGGATCATCCGGCCGAGATCGGTCAGGGCGGCCGGGTCGGCCTCGGCGAGGCTTCGCGCCACGGCCTGCGCCGCCATCCGGCGGACACCGTCGACGGCGTCCCCCTCCGAGCGGCCCCGGCGATAGCCGTCGAGGTACCACGCGGCGATCGGCGCGATCGTCCCCGGTGCGTCGGCCTCCACCGCATCCAGCAGCGGCACGTTGCGCAGGATCACGGTGCGGGCTCGCTCCGGCTCGGCACCGTCGTCGAGGGTGGAATCGGGAAAGCGGTAGGCATCGACCCGGCCGGTGGCGACGCCGGCCCTCACCAGGGTGTCGGTGTCGGGGATCATCAGGTCGTCCGGCCGGACTTGGAGGGCGGCATCGACGAAATCGGCGTTGATTCCCGCCGCGAGGTAGGCGGCGCGTTCGGGCGCGCTGTCGGCCGCGATCTCGACGCCGAGCGGGCCGGTTTCGTAGGGCGCATGGAAGCCGAGCCGGGCCTCCGCCAGGACCAGCCGCTCGCGCCCGCGGACGAAGGCCAGGGTGCAGGCGGAGACGCAGTAATCCGGCACGTAGGTGACGAGGCCGTGCTCCGCGATCAGCGCGCCGATCGCCACGCCCTCATCGACGAGGCCGCCCTCGCTGGTGAGATGGATGCGCTCGACCGCGCGGTGGGCCTCGAGCAGCCCGGCGAGCCGCTCGGCCGCTCCCTCGGTCAGCTCTCCGGACAGTCGTATGTCGTGCTCGCCGGGCCCGAGGACGATGCGGGTCGCGGGCGCTTCCGGCGCGGTCGCATGGAGATCGGTGCGGGTGGTGAGCCCGCCGCCGACCGGATCGATCGCCCCGCGCGGGCTGGTCGTCCGGCCCGGGCCGGAGAGCAGGATCCCCGCCATCAGGGCGCCGGCCAGCCCGGCCGAGACGCAAGCAACACCGCGCACGGCCCGCCGCGAGCCAGCCGCCATCATTCGCCCCCACAGGATGGTTCGGGTTCTCGTTCGACCCGAGAAGTGTCCATCGCGAGAGCGGCGACGCAAGGCCTTTGCCAGGGCGAAAAAGCGACCGGAGGCGACCCTTGTCGCCGGGGATGGGAGGGTGGGAAGAAATCGGTTTCGAGCCGCATCGTTTGCGGCAGGGGCTTCCCCGCCTCGACACTATGTCGCAGCGCGAGGGCGGAGTGTCGGCGGCTTCAGGGAGCGGGTTTGAGCAGCAGATAGATGTCCATGATCCAGCCGTGGCGGGCGCGGGCCTCGGCGCGCACCCGGCGGATTTCCTCGGCCACGTCACCGAGCCGGCCGGCGACGAGCAACTCGTCCGGCGTGCCGAGATAGGCGCCCCAGTGGATCGTCAGATCGGGGTCGAGCCCCTCGAAGCGCGGGTCGCCATCGAGCATCACCACGGTGGCGCCGGGCTCCTGGCCCAAACCGTCGCGGAGCCGCCGGCCGGTGGTGATCCGCACCGGTTCGCCGATGCGGTGGAGCGGGATGCGGTGGGCCGCAGCGAGCGCCTGCACGCTGGTGATGCCGGGGATCACGTCGTAGGTGAAGCCGACGCGGCCGCGGGCGAGCACGCGCTCCAGGATGCGCAGGGTGCTGTCGTAGAGGGACGGATCGCCCCAGACGAGGAAAGCACCCCGCTCGTCCTCGCGTAGATGCTCGGCGATGAGAGCCTCGTAGAGGGCCGCGCGGGCCGCGTGCCAATCGTCCACCGCCACGCCGTAATCCGCGGGGCGGCGGTCGCGCTCGGGGTCGGCGGCCTCGACGAAGCGGTAGGGCCGCCCCTCGATGTAGCGGTCGCAGATCTGGCGGCGCACGCCGATCAGGCCGGCTTTGGCGTCCCCCTTGTCGAGGGCGAAGACCGCATCGGTCGCCTTCAACGCCTGGAGGCCCTGAATCGTCAGGTGCTCCGGGTTGCCGGTTCCGATGCCGATGACGTGGATGTGTCGCACGATTCACGCTTCCGGCCGGGCTTGGTCCCGGCGACATCCCCGCGAGGGGAAAGATGGAAGCGGCTTCTTAACGGATCCGGGCTAGTAAGGGAGCCTCCGGATCGGACGGCGCCTGGAGTGGCTGAGGCTCAGCCCACCAGCGCCGTGAGGCAGGTACCGAACAAGGTGACGAAGGTCATGGTCGCCATGAACTTGATGTCGTCGATGCGCTGGCTCATTGCCTGAACTCCGTTGCGGCTCCTTCGCGGCCGCCGTGATCGTTAAATAACCCCTAACCTTGTGCAGTGGGATTGCGCGGTGCGTTTCGTCACCATTGCTCCCGCTATCCCAGCGGCCGCTCGGCGAAACATCCTTAACGACGACTTGGCGGTTGACTGTTGCCGCCCGGCTGATCTGGGACATGCCGAGCGCACGAAGCCCCTCGTGGTTGCGTTTCACTCTTCGCTTGAGGCGGCCGGGCGTTCCGCGCCCGCCGCTCCGGGAACGAGAAAGCCCCGCCGTGGCGAGCACGGCGGGGCTTTCCTGGTCGAAGTCCGTGGAACGGCGCGGCTTACTTCGGCGCGGCGCTGGCGGCCGGGGCTGCGGGAGCCGGGGCGGCGCCGGCCGAACCCTGCTGCTCCAGCTTCTTGCGCATGTCTTCGCTGCGCTTCTCCATCTCGGCCTGGAGCTTCTTCTGCTGCTCCTCGAGCACCTTCGGGTCGATGGCCGGGCCGTCGAAGGCCTTGCCGAAGCCGGTGAGCGGCACCGCGAACACGACTTCGCGCTGGGTCTGGTTCTGGACCCGGACGTTGAGCGTCGTGCCCTTCTTGAAGCCGGTCATCAGCTCGTTCGAGACGCCGCCGGCCTCGGCAAAGCAGCCGTTGGGGAAGCAGACCGCGAACTTGCCGCCGGTCACTTCCTTGCCGTCGACATCGAAGCGCATGCCGGGCGCCAGCATCAGGCCGAGCGGCAGCAGGAAGCGGACGACCTTCACCTCCTGCTTCGTCGCGGCGTTCTTCATGTCGTAGACCGCGACGGCGAGCACCGGCTGGCCGTTATCCGACACGAAGTCGCGGGTGGTGTAGCAGACGTCGGTGCCCGAACCCTGATCCTTGCCGCAGACCTTGGTCCAGTCAGCCTGGCTCGGCTCGGACTTCACATTGATGAGCTGCGGGCCGGCAGCCTGACCCTGCTGCTGGGCCGGGGCGGCCGGCTGGGCCTGCGCGGGGGCCGGGGCCGGGGTCGGAGCGGCCGGCTTCTTCTGCGCGAACGCGGTTCCGCCCAGGCCGGCGCCCAGGCCCGCCATGGCGAGGATCGCGGCCACGCGCAGTGGGCGCGCGGAAGGCTTGGCCATGGAGAACTTGGCAAGGAACATCGGCGTTATGACCCCTTCAACGGATGGCGCGTAGATACGTGACGCGGTGCTCACTCGGTCGCCGCAGCCCGGCGGGATGGCCGCAGGCCCGGCCGATCGGTCCGAGGCGCGGCCTGCCTGGCGGTGCGCCGGATCGGCATCGGCAGCCTCGGGCGCGGCACGATTTCTACCCGAACGAGACGGCGGCCTGCTTTCCCCTGGAATGCGGCGAAGGCATGACGCCTGCGCCCTACACCCCTGCATCCGCCGCCTCAAGTCGCAGGCCCGGCCCGCGTGCGGATTAGATGGGCCGTTTGGCCGGTTTCTCGCATCGAGAGTTCGTGTTCGGGCCGCGCCGGACCATCAGGAGCCGGCCTCGGCGGCGGCGGTTGACCGGGCCTTGGGCGAGCCTGCCGCCTCGCCTTTGCTGCCTGGAAGGCGGCATGGGCCGGTTTTCGAACAAGGGAACGATGCTCTCGCAGGACGAGCCCTGGATCGCGTCGGCTTCACCGCGCGATGACGGGCGGGCTTTGGCCGATCAATCCAGATCGCGCAGGTGCCGCGCCGCGACCGCCGAGGCGGCGGTGCGGTTCTCGACGCCGAGCTTGGCGTAGATGCCTTCCAGGTGCTTCGTCACCGTGCGGGGGCTCAATCCCAAGATCTCGCCGATGTCGCGGCTCGACTTGCCGCGAGAGAGCCAGAGCAGCACCTCCGCCTCGCGGCCTGTGATCGGCAGGCGCTCGCGCAGCCGTTCCAGCCCGGCGGCGGCGGGATCGCCGGAGAGGCGCAGCAGGATCTCCGGCCCGGTGCGGCCGATGAAGCTCAGGGTATGGATGCGCCCCTGCGCGTCGGTGAGCGTGAGGGGCGCGGCGGTGCCGGCGAGGCACTTGGACAGCCAGTCGCGCCCGCTCGGAGGAAGGCTCAGCGGCTCGCTCGCTCCCAGTGCGGCGAGCACCTGCGCGGCCTGCGGCGTGCACCACAGGACCGCACCCGCGGCATCGACCGCGAACAAGGTGCGCCCGGCGGTGTCGAGCGCGGCCCGGGCGCTCTGCGCCGCCCGCGCGCTCGCGAGATGGACGCGGATGCGCGCCAGGATCTCGTCGGGGGCGATGGGCTTGGTGACGTAGTCGGTCCCGCCCGCGCCCAGGCCCTTCACGATGTGCTCGGTCTCCGACAGCCCGGTCATGAAGATGATGGGCACGTGGGCGAGATGGCCCTTGGCCTTGAGCCGGCGGCAGGTTTCGAATCCGTCCATGCCCGGCATCACCGCGTCGAGCAGGATGATGTCGGGGGTGATCTCTTCCACGAGGTCGAGGGCGAGGTCGCCGCCCACCGCCACCAGCACCGTGGCGCCGGAGCGCTCGATCGCTTCGGTGAGGAAGCTGAGCGTATCGGGAGAATCATCGACGACGAGGACGATGTCGCGCCGCGTGTCAGGCATCGCGGGCCAACCCCTCCAGAACGCCGACATAGCGGCGCATGTCGTAGGCCGTCACCAGCCCGCGCATCTGCGCGATGAAGGCGGGCGGCACGGCGGCGTCGGTCTCCAACTCGGTGAGCTTGGCCTCGATACCGCGCACATGGCCGATGCGGCCGAGGCGCAGCAGCGCGGCGACGTGCTCGGCCGGCACGGCTGTGCTGCGCGCCGCATCGCCCTTCGCAGCTTCAGCCGGACGCTCGGGGCGCACGATCGGGCGGGTTTCCGGGGCGGGGTCGGGTAGCGGGCGGGCGGTCCCCAGAAGCCCGGTGATCCTCTCCAAAAGATCCTGCATGTCGAACGGCTTGGCGATGATGTCGTCGTGCGGCGCATCCGCGCCGCGGCTCGGGCTGATCTCGTGGACATTGGCCGACATCATCGCGATGCGGGCGGTGAAGCCGGTCTCTCGCAGCGTTCGCGCCACCTCCCAACCGCTCATGCCCGGCATGGCGATGTCGAGCAGGACCAGCGCCGGCTCGCGCGCCTTCGCCAAGGCAAGACAGGCCGGGCCGTCCGGTGCCTCGGCGACCGTGAAGCCCAGGGGCTCCAGAATCTCGCGCATCAGCGCGCGGTGGGCGGGATCGTCGTCGGCGACGAGAACGAGGCGGCCCGGCTCGGACAAGGCGGGCCGCATCACCGCCGCGGGGGCGGCATCGCCGCAGGCGCCGGGCGGTTCACCGAGGCCAGCATCAGCCGCACCCGGAAGCAGGTGCCCTCCCCGACCCGGCTCTCGACGGTGATCTCGCCGCCCATCACCTGCGACAGCAGATGCGCGATGGTCAGTCCGAGCCCGGTGCCGGGCGCCGCGCGGGCGGCGGGCATCGAGCCGCGCTCGAACGGCTCGAAGATCCGGCCGAGATCGGCCTCCGGAATGCCGAGCCCGGTGTCGCGGATCGTGAAGACGGCGACCTGCCCGCGATAGGTCATCTCCAGCGCGACCTCGCCCTCGGGCGTGAACTTGATCGCGTTGGACAGCAGGTTGAGCAGGATCTGGCGCAGACGCTTCTCGTCGGTCGCCACCACCGCCGGCAGGATCTCGGGCCGGGTGAAGCGGAAGGTCAAGCCCGCGCCCTCGGCCTGAAGCCGCACCATGTCGACGATCTGGGCGAGGAAATCGGCGAGCCGGATCTCGTTGCGGTGGGTCTGGAGCCGGCCTGCCTCCATCCGCGAGATGTCGAGCAGGCCGTCGATCAGGCCCGAGAGATGCTGGGCGCTGCGGCGGATCACCCGGATACCGTTGCGGCGGGGCTCGGGGATGCTCGGGTCGCCCTCCAGCAACTGTGCGTAGCCGAGCACGGCGTTGAGCGGCGTGCGCAATTCGTGGCTGATGCCGACGACGTAGCGGCTCTTGGCGAGGTTGGCGGCCTCCGCCGTCTCCTTGGCCTGCTGCAGCTTGGCGTCGGTGACCTTGTGGGCGGCGATCTCGGCCTCGTAGAGGGCGGTCTGGCGCGCGGTTTCCTCCTGCGCGACGCGGCGGCTCTCCTGAGCCAGCACGAACAGCCATGCGACCACGCCGAGAATCACGATCAGGATGAAGAACAGGCTGGTGAGCGCGGCGCGCAGGGTTTCACCATGCTCCGGATGCGCGGCGGCGGCCCCCGCATGGACGATGACGAGGATCAGCCCGATCACCGTGATCAGGGTCAGCATCAGCGCGATGTAGCGGCCGAGCGGCGCGCCGATCCAGGCGGCGGTGCGGGCGGGCAGCACCCGTGCGAGCGCGTCGTGGGCTTGCACCTCCAGCCGTCCGTGCGGCTTGCACAGGTCGCCGCAGCGGGCATCGAGCGAGCAGCACAGCGAGCAGATCGGCCCCGAATAGGCCGGGCACTGGGCCATATCCTCGGCCTCAAACGGGTGCTCGCAGACCCGGCAGGTGATCTCCGTCCGATCCCAGGCGGTCTGCGGGTCGCGGGCGAGGTAGCGCTTGCCTCCGGTCGCGAAGGCGATGGCGGGTGCGGCGGCGAAGGCGGTGGCGAGCGCCAGCATCGGCGCGAAGGGCTGGAGCGCGTCGCCGAACAGGCCGGCATGGATCAGGCAGCCGGCGAGCAGCGAGAGCACCATCGCCCCGGTGCCCACGGGGTTGATGGCGTAGAGATGCGCGCGCTTGAACTCGATGCCCGGCGGCGACAGCCCGAGCGGCTTGTTGACGGCGAGATCCGCGGCGAGCGCCCCGACCCAGGCCGAGACCACGCAGGCATAGAGCGGCAGCGTGCTCTCGATCGTCTTGTCGATGCCGAGTTCCATCAGCAGCAGCGCGATGGCGACGTTGAACACGAGCCAGACCACCCGGCCCGGATGGCTATGCGTGAGGCGCGAGAAGAAGTTCGACCACGCGATCGAGCCGGCATAGGCGTTGGTCACGTTGATCTTGAGCTGCGAGATCACCACGAATAGGCCGGTCAGCGCCAGCGCGACGCCGGGCGAGCCCGAGACGTAGCCGAAGGCGACCGCGTACATCTGCGTCGGCTCGGCAGCGCGCTCCGGCGAGACGCCGTGGCCGAGCGCCAGCACCGTGAGGAAGGCGCCGAGCAGGATCTTGAACATGCCGGGCACGATCCAGCCCGCGCCCGCCGAGAGCACCCCGACCCACCAGCGCCAATCGCCCCTCCCCTGAGGCGGCGGCATGAACCGCAAGAAGTCGACCTGCTCGCCGACCTGGGCCAGCAGTGCCAGCAGGATGCCGGAGGCGAGCCCGAACAGGCGCAGGTCGAAGCCCGCGCCCGCGGCTTCCAGGCCGGGATAGCCGGTGAAGGCTTCGAACGGCACCGGCCCCGAGAGCCAGATGCAGAGGAGCGGCAGCAGGTTGAGGCCGATCCAGAGCGGCTGCGTCCAGAGCTGGAACCGGCTGATGAGGCGGATGCCGTAGATCACCAGCGGGATCACCGCCCCCGCGCTGACGATGTAGCCGATCCACAGCGGCAGGCCGAAGCAGAGCTGCAGCGCCAGCGCCATGATCGCGGCTTCGATGGCGAAGAACAGGAAGGTGAAGCCGGCATAGATCAGCGACGTGATCGTCGAGCCGAGATAGCCGAAGCCCGCTCCGCGGGTGAGCAGGTCGATATCGACCCCGTAGCGCGCGGCGTAGATCGTGATCGGCGCGGCGGTGGCGAAGATGATGAGCCCGACGACGAGCACGGCGGCGAAGGTGTTGGTGAAGCCGGTGGCGAGCACCAGCGTGCCGCCGATGGCTTCCAGCGCCAGGAATGAGAGCGAGCCGAGCGCCGTCTGCGCGATGCGGAAGGACGACCAGCGCCGCGCTTTCTTGGCGGTGAAGCGCAGGGCATAGTCTTCCAGCGTCTCGTCCGCGACGAGGCGGTTGTAGTCCCGACGGATCGGGATGATGGACCGGGCGCTCAGGGGGCCGTCCTCACGATGGGCGGATCACCGGCTTGCAACGGACGTGCCGGCCAAGAGCCTGTCCAACTGTCCGTTACGGCGGGGCACGGACATCCCTAACGCCCGCTGCTCACGGAATCGAGAGCGGTACGCTACGGTCCGGTCTTCCGGGCGGACATACGCAAAACAGCGTATGGGTGCGCCGCATCATCAAGCCTAGCCTTCCCCTCGTTCGAGCACGGCCGCCGACCGGCAGAGCCGTGCCGAGACGAGATACAGGGGTTGAGGCACGATGGCGGACGACAAGAAGGGCCTGGACTCGGCCCTGCGGCGCAAGCTTCTCATGGGTCTCGCGGGGCTTCCCGCGCTGGCAATGATGCCGCGGATGGCGTTCGCCGCCGCACCGACCTCGGCCGTCAACACGACCGGGCTCGCGGTGACCGACAGCGAGGTCACGGTCGGCATCCTGCACTCGGCCACCGGCACGATGGCGATCTCCGAGACCGGCTCGATCCAGGCCGAGAAGCTCGCGATTGCCCAGATCAACGAGATGGGCGGCGTGCTCGGCCGCAAGATCAAGGTGATCCAGGAGGACGGCGCTTCCGACTGGCCGACCTTCGCCGAGAAGGCCAAGAAGCTCCTCGTCAACGACCATTGCGCCGCGGTGATGGGTTGCTGGACCTCCGCCTCGCGCAAAGCCGCGCTGCCGGTCTTCGAGCAATATAACGGTCTGCTCTACTACCCGACCTTCTACGAGGGCCTGGAGCAGTCCAAGAACGTGATCTACACCGGCCAGGAGGCGACGCAGCAGATCCTCGCCTCGCTCGACTGGGTCGCCAAGGAGAAGGGCGCCAAGTCGTTCTTCATGGTCGGCTCGGATTACATCTGGCCGCGCACCTCGAACAAGATCGCCCGCAAGCATATCGAGAACGTGCTCAAGGGCACGGTCGCCGGCGAGGAATACTTCCCCCTCGGCCACACGCAGTTCAACTCGGTCATCAACAAGATCAAGCTCAAGAAGCCGGACGTGATCTTCGCCGACGTGGTCGGCGGCTCGAACGTCGCCTTCTACAAGCAGCTCAAGGCGGCCGGCATCGACCTCAACAAGCAGACCCTGCTGACGATCTCGGTCACCGAGGACGAGATCGACGGCATCGGCGGCGACAACATCGCCGGCGCCTATTCCTGCATGAAGTACTTCCAGTCGCTGAAGAACCCGAACAACGAGAAGTTCGTCGCCGCCTTCAAGAAGATGTGGGGCGACAAGACCGTCATCGGCGACGTGACCCAGGCCGCCTATCTCGGCCCATTCCTGTGGAAGATGGCGGTGGAGAAGGCCGGCTCCTTCGATGTCGACAAGGTCGCTGCGGCGTCCGCCGACATCGAGTTCAAGGAGGCGCCGGAAGGCTACGTGAAGGTCCACCCGAATCATCACCTCTGGTCGAAGACCCGCGTCGCCAAGGCCCTGCCGAGCGGCCAGTTCGAGGTGGTCTACGAGAGCCCCGAGCTGATCGAGCCGAACCCCTTCCCGAAGGGCTACCAGTAGTCGCGGACGCTCCGGTCCCCTCCCTCGCGGGAGGGGACACCCGCGATATGACGGGCGTGGCCCGACACTTGCTGCGCTCTCCCAGAAAATTCCGCCGGAGTCACAAGCCATGTTCGGCGACTATTCGCTCGCAGACCTCAGCTCGATCTTCGTGATGCAGGGCTTTGCAGGTCTGATCCTGTTTTCCGTCTACGTGCTGATGGCGTTGGGTCTGGCGATCATCTTCGGCCAGATGGGCGTCATCAACATGGCCCACGGCGAGTTCATGATCCTGGGCGCCTACGTCACCTATCTCTGCTCGACCTTCTTCCAGACCTACCTGCCCTCGCTGTTCGGCGCGTATTTCTTCGTCGCCATGGCGCTGGCCTTCCTGGCCTCGGGGGCGATGGGGATGCTCGTGGAATGGGCGCTGATCCGCCACCTCTACAAGCGCCCGCTCGATACGCTGCTCGCGACCTGGGGCCTCTCGCTGATCCTGCAGCAGGCCTACCGCACGATCTTCGGCCCGCGTGAGGTCGGCGTCGAACTGCCCTCGTGGATGATGGGCTCGATCCCCGTCACCGATTCCATCGAGGTGCAGATCAACGGCCTGTTCGTGATCGCGGTCACCGCCGTCATCACCGTGGGCGTCGCGGTGCTGATGTACCGCTCGCGCTTCGGTGCGCAGATCCGCGCGGTGATGAGCAACCGCCCGATGGCCGGCGCCGTCGGCATCGATACCGAGAAGGTCGATCGCACCACCTTCGGCCTTGGCTGCGGCATCGCCGGAATCGCCGGCTCGGCCTTCACGATGATCGGCTCCACCGGGCCGACCTCGGGCCAGCTCTACATCGTCGATACCTTCCTGATCGTGGTCTTCGGCGGCGCGGCGAGCCTGCTCGGCACCATCGCCTCGGCCTTCTCGATCTCGCAGACCCAATCCACCCTCGAATTCTTCCTCTCCGGCTCGATGGCCAAGGTGCTCACCCTGCTCGCGGTGGTGGGAATCCTGATGCTGCGGCCGCAGGGCCTGTTCACCCTCAAGGTCCGTCGCTGAGGAGCGCGCCCCGATGACGAACCAGAAGACAAGTCCCATGCAGTCCCTGTCGAAGGCGGTCACCGTCAACGACAACCCCTTCATGAAGCCGGTCGAGTGGGT
This sequence comes from Methylorubrum sp. GM97, assembly GCF_024347855.1. Classification (NCBI taxonomy): domain Bacteria; kingdom Pseudomonadati; phylum Pseudomonadota; class Alphaproteobacteria; order Hyphomicrobiales; family Methylobacteriaceae; genus Methylorubrum; species Methylorubrum sp. GM97. The sequence continues at coordinate 3,642,187 of NZ_AP025942.1, read as the reverse complement.
CAGCCTCGCGCTGTTGGCCGGCGTGATCCTGGTGGTCCTGCCGCTCGTGCTCGACGGCTTCCGCCTCAACCTCGTCGGCAAGTACCTCACCTACGCCTTCGTCGCCCTCGGCCTCGTCATCTGCTGGGGCTATGCCGGCATCCTCTCGCTCGGCCAGGGCGTGTTCTTCGGCCTCGGCGGCTACTGCATGGCGATGTACTTGAAGCTGGAGGCGTCCAGCGTCGAAAACACGAAAATCCAGTCGACGCCGGGCATTCCCGACTTCATGGACTGGAACCAGATCACGGAGCTTCCCTGGTTCTGGCACCCGTTCCAGAGCCTGCCGCTGACGCTGCTCCTCGTCGTCGCGGTGCCGGTGGCCTTCGCCTTCCTCATCTCGGTGGCGATGTTCAAGCGCCGCGTCGGCGGCACCTACTTCGCCATCATCACCCAGGCCATCGCCGCGATCCTGACGATCCTGATCGTCGGCCAGCAGGGCTACACCGGCGGCATCAACGGCATCACCGATCTGCGCACCCTCCACGGCTGGGACATCCGCCAGGATAGCGCGAAGTTCGTCCTCTACTTCGTCAATGGCGGCCTGCTGATCGGCTGCATCCTGATGGCGCAGTACGTGAAGAAGTCGAAGCTCGGGCGCATTCTCGTCGCCATGCGCGAGAAGGAGGACCGGGTCCGGTTCTCGGGCTACTCGGTGGCGGGCTTCAAGGTGTTCGCCTACTGCCTCGCGGCCGCCTTCGCGGCGATCGGCGGGGCGATGTTCACCCTCCAGGTCGGGTTCATGTCGCCCTCCTTCGTGGGCATCGTGCCCTCGGTGGAGATGGTGATCTACACCGCGGTCGGCGGGCGCCTCTCGCTCTTCGGCGCGGTCTGGGGGACGCTGCTGGTCAACTGGGCCAAGACGAGCTTCTCCGAATCCTTCCCCGACCTCTGGCTGTTCGGCCTCGGCGGCCTGTTCATCGCCGTGGTGCTGATCTTCCCCAACGGTCTCGCCGGCATCTGGCGCGAGCACATCGAACCCCGCCTGTTCCGCAAGGCCAAGGGTCTGGCCCCCGTCGCCGGCCCCGCCCTGCCCCACGGCACCCCGGCCGAGTGAGGACGAAACCCATGAACGCGGCCATCCTTCCTTCATCCGCCCCTATCGGTACGCCCGCCGACGAGAAGGACTTCCTGCTGGCGGTCGAGGCGCTGACCGTCTCCTTCGACGGGTTCAAGGCGGTCAACGACGTGTCGTTCTACGTCGATCCGGACGAGATCCGGGTCATCATCGGCCCCAACGGCGCCGGCAAGACCACCGTGCTCGACCTGATCTGCGGGCGGACCAAGGCCAGCGCCGGCTCGATCAAGTACAAGGGCCAGGAGCTGACCAAGCTCTCCGAGAGCGCGATCGTCCAGGCCGGCGTCGGCCGCAAGTTCCAGACGCCCTCGATCTACGACGACCTGACGGTGTTCGAGAATCTCGAGATCTCGTTCCCCCGCGGCCGCTCGGTGTTCGGGGCGCTGACCTTCAAGCGCGACGCCGAGGTGCGTGACCGCATCCACGAGATCGCCCAAACCATCTTCCTCAAGGACCAGCTCGACGAGCGGGCCGAGTTCCTGAGCCACGGCCAGAAGCAGTGGCTCGAGATCGGCATGCTGCTGATCCAGGACCCGGAGCTGCTGATGCTCGACGAGCCGGTGGCCGGCATGAGCGTCGGCGAGCGGATCAAGACCGCCGAACTCCTCAACCAGATCATCAAGGGCCGCTCGGTGCTCGTCATCGAGCACGACATGAAGTTCGTCGAGGACATCGCCCACCGCGTCACCGTGCTCCACCAGGGCAAGGTGCTCTCCGAAGGGTCGATGGAGCGGGTCAAGAACGACCCGAAGGTCATCGAAGTCTATCTCGGCCACTGAGGGCGAACGGATCATGCTCCAGACTTCCCCCTCCCCGCTCGTGCCGCCGGTGATGCCGGGCACCCAAGCCATGCTGTCGATCTCCGACCTCCACTCGGCTTACGGCCAGAGCGAAGTGCTGCACGGCATCGACCTCGACGTCGCGCCGGGCGAGATCGTCGCCGTGATGGGCCGCAACGGCATGGGCAAGTCGACGCTCATGAAGACGCTGATGGGCATCGTGCCGACGAAATCCGGCACGATCACCGTGGACGGCACCGACGTCACCAGCCTGAAGAGCCATGCCCGCGTGGCCAAGGGGCTGGCCTATGTCCCGCAGGGCCGGATGATCTTCTCCACCATGACGGTGCAGGAGAACATCGAGACGGGCCTTACCGTCACTGGCTCGCGCAAGGTGCCGCAGGACCTCTACACGATGTTCCCGGTGCTGCTGGAGATGAAGGGCCGTCGCGGCGGCAACCTATCGGGCGGCCAGCAGCAGCAGCTCGCCATCGCCCGGGCGCTTGCCAGCAAGCCGAAGGTTCTGCTTCTCGACGAGCCGACCGAGGGTATTCAACCCTCGATTATTCGCGAAATGGGGCGTACGCTGAAGAAGATTCGCGACGAGCGCGGTCTGTCGATCGTCGTCTCGGAGCAAGTGCTGAGCTTTGCCATGGACGTGGCCGACCGGGTTCTCGTGATCGAGAACGGCTCGATCGTCCACGAGAGTCTGCGTGCCGACATCGACGAGGCGCAGGTCGCCCGCTTCCTCTCGGTCTGAGGATCTTCGCGATGGCCGATTACGAGATCTTCGAGCTCGGCGACATCGTCCTGCAGTCGAAGCAGACGATCCGCGGTGCGCGGCTCGCCTACAAGACCTACGGCACGCTCAACGCCGCGAAGGACAACGTCATCGTCTATCCGTGCTGGTATTCCGGCACGCATCTCGAGAACGAGTGGCTGATCGGGCCGGGCAAGGCGCTCGATCCGGACCGGTATTTCATCATCGTGCCGAACATGTTCGGCAACGGATTGTCGTCCTCGCCGAGCAACACGCCGGCACCCTTCAACGGGCCGCGCTTTCCCAAGGTCACGGCCTACGACAACGTGGTGCAGCAACACCGGCTGGTGACGGAGGTCTTCGGCATCAAGCGGATCAAGCTCGTCACCGGCTGGTCGATGGGCGCGCTCCAGACCTTCCACTGGGGCGCGATCTTCCCGGACATGGTCGAGCGCATCCTGCCGTTCCAGGGCTCGGCCAAGTGCTCGCGGCACAACTTCGTCTTCCTGGAGGGCGTCAAGGCGGCGCTCCAGGCGGATGCCGCCTTTGCCGATGGGTTCTATGCCGAACAACCGCAGAAGGGCCTGCGCGCCGCAGCCCGGGTCTATGCCGGCTGGGGCTTCTCGCAGACCTTCTACCGGGTCGAGGCCGACCTGAAGCAGATGGGCTACGCCTCGCTCGAAGACTTCCTCGTCGGCTTCTGGGAAGGCTGGCTGCTCGAAAAGGACGCCAACAACCTGCTCGCCATGCTCTGGACTTGGCAGAACGGCGACATCTCCGCCAACGACCTCTACGGCGGTGATCTCAAGAAGGCGCTCGGCGCGATCAAGGCAAAAGCCTTCGTGATGCCGGCCTCGACCGACCTGTATTTCCCACCCGAAGACAGCGCCATCGAGGTCGAGCACATGCCGAACGCGGAGCTGCGCACGGTCGAGACCTATTGGGGCCACTTCGCCGGCGGCCCCGGCACCTCGCCCGAAGACATCAAGGTGCTGGATGCGGCGCTGAAGGAGCTGCTCGCCAGCTGAGCCATCAGCGGGGCGCCCCGGCGACCCGCCCGAACCGATCCGGCGCCGAACCCGCGCCGGATGAACGAAGAACGACAACAACGATCCACGGGGGCGGCCGGACCAACACCGGACACGCAACGGGGACGGCTGCCAAAAATCCGGACAGTAAAGGAGTAAAGGAAATGCCCGAGACCCTGATCAAGGTCGATCTCACGCAATCGGCCTACGACAACGACATGGTGCACAACCGCTGGCACCCGGACATCCCGATGGTCGCGACCGTGAAGCCCGGCGACGACTTCATCGTCGAGACCTATGACTGGACCGGCGGCTTCATCAAGAACAACGATTCCGCCGACGACGTGCGCGACATCGACCTGTCGATCGTGCACTTCCTGTCCGGCCCGATCGGCGTCGAGGGTGCCGAGCCCGGCGACCTGCTCGTGGTCGATCTGCTCGATATCGGCGCCAAGCCCGAGAGCCAGTGGGGCTTCAACGGCTTCTTCTCGAAGAACAATGGCGGCGGCTTTCTCGACGAGCACTTCCCCCAGGCGCAGAAGTCGATCTGGGATTTCGAGGGCATGTTCACCAAGTCGCGCCACGTGCCCGGCGTGCGCTTCCCCGGCTTGATCCATCCCGGCCTGATCGGCTGTCTGCCCGATCCGAAGATGCTGGAGACTTGGAACACCCGCGAGAAGGCGCTCTACGACACCAACCCGAGCCGGGTGCCGGCGCTGGCCACCCTCCCCTTCGGGCCGACCGCGCATATGGGGCGGCTGAAGGGTGACGCGAAGGACAACGCCGCGGCGACGGGCGCCCGCACGGTGCCGGGGCGTGAGCATGGCGGCAATTGCGACATCAAGGATCTGTCGCGCGGCTCGAAGATCTACTTCCCCGTCTACGTGCCCGGCGCCGGCCTCTCGATGGGCGACCTGCATTTCAGCCAGGGCGACGGCGAGATCACCTTCTGCGGCGCCATCGAGATGGCGGGCTGGGTTCACCTCAAGGTCAGCCTGATCAAGGACGGCATGGCGAAGTACGGGATCAAGAACCCGATCTTCAAGCCGTCGCCCATCACCCCGAAATACGACGATCACCTGATCTTCGAGGGTGTCTCGGTCGACGAGTACGGCAAGCAGCATTACCTCGACGTCACGGTCGCCTACCGCCAAGCCTGCCTCAACGCGATCGAGTACCTGAAGAAGTTCGGCTACTCGGGCGCCCAGGCCTACTCGATCCTCGGCACCGCCCCGGTCCAGGGCCACATCTCCGGCGTCGTCGATATCCCGAACGCCTGCGCCACGCTCTGGATTCCGACCGGCATCTTCGACTTCGACATCAACCCGTCCGAGGCCGGGCCGACGAAGTTCCTCGACGGCTCGATCCAGATGCCGCTCTCGCCGGATCTCTGAATCTCTTGGTTTGTCGCCCTCTCCGGGCGGCAAACCGCACACATTTTGCCTGAGAGTGCTTGAGATGCCGGTCTACGATTACGCCTGCGAGAGTTGTGGTCCGTTCACGGTGCTGCGCCCGATGGCGCAGTTCAAGGACCCGCATGACTGCCCGGATTGCGGCGGGGAATGCCAGCGCGCCTTCCTCACCGCCCCGCGGATCTCCGGCATGGATGCCGGCCTCAAGGCCGCCCACGCCACCAACGAGCGCAGCCGCCACGAACCGCGGCGCTCCGGTGCCCACGGGGCCGGCTGCGGCTGCTGCTCGCCGAAGAAGACGTCCGCCGCACCCGCGGCGGCCAAGAGCTTCCCGAATGCGCGGCCCTGGATGATCAGCCACTGATCGAACGGCCGTCTCGGCGGCGGGCGCCCGGTGTGCCCGCCGCTCCACATCCGGAAGGATGGATCGAACCGAAGAACAGCTCCGCGAGGGAGCCGCCGGCCGCGACACGACAAGCGGGACGAACCCTGTGCGCAGGCCGGTGCAGAGGACGGGTTGGGGACTGACGATGCTTGAGCGAATGACACAGACACGGGCCAGACGCCGCCGCGGCGTGAGAATCGGAACGGCCGGAGCCCTGCTGGCGGCAGGCCTGACCACGGCGACTGGCGTCTCCGCGCAGCAGCCCTCGCCGGTGGGCCAGTTCAACGATCAAACCCAGCCGCGCACCGATCCGCGCATCGCCGAGAAACCCAGCGATCCCGTCCGCGTCGGCCCGCTGGCGCCCTGGGCCACCCACATGGCCGAGCGCGGGCTCACCTTCGACATCAACATCTACAACTTCTACCAGGCCAACCCCTCCGCCGGCCTGCGCACCGGAGAGCAGTCGAACTCGACCTACTTCGTCCTCTCCATGACCGCCGACATGCAGCGCATCGCCAACATCAGTGGCGGCACCATCAAGTTCACGCAGACCTTCTTCGGCAACGTCCGCAACCTCAACATGGCCGCCGATATCGGCGACACCACGGTGGGCTACCAGCCGCCGTTCAACCCCAACAACAACCGCCTCTCGCTGCTCACCTACCAGCAGAAGCTGCTTGATGACCGCCTCGTCATCGAGGTCGGCCGCACCCACCCCGATCGCTACTACGGCCTGCCGCCGTGCAACTCGATCAATTCCTGCTTCCAGGACCTGTTCTACATCAATGCCGGCTTCACCTCGCCGCTCTACGCGGTCTGGGGCGCGAACGCCGCCTACCAGCTCTCGCCCACCAGCTACGTCCAGGCCGGCGCCTTCTCGGTGAACCCCGGCACCAACGCGTTGTCGGGCTACGATTTCGGCTACGAGCGGCTCTCGGGCGCGCTGGTGATGACCGAGATCGGCACCAAGACCGACTACACCATGACCGCCTATCCCGGCCGCGCCTCGCTCACCGGCTTCTTCAACACGGCCGATCACGACGACAACTTCAAGACGGTGTTCGGCACCTCGAAGGGCCTGAACCCCGGCGCCCCGGTGCTGCAGAAGTCGGGCACGTCCGGCATCGTGCTCACCGGCACGCAGACGGTCTGGCGCGCCGATGGCGGCCTGGTCGCCAACCCGCACCCGACGTCAATCTCGCTCTATACCGGCACGGGCTATTCCTTCGACCCGACGGTGCCGATCCGCTTCAACTCGTTCGTCGGCGTACGCCTCGACGCGCCCGACCAGAGCCGGCCCAACGACAGCTACGGGCTGAAGATGAACTGGCAGCGCTTGTCGGAGAACTACACGCAGTTCCTGTCTGACGCGAACTTCATCTCGGGCGGCTCGGGCGCCCCGTACTCGCGCGACAAGTTCGTGTTCGAGGCCAACGCGCATTTCGACGTCGGCGCGGGTGTGATCATCGAGCCGGTGGTTCAGTATGTGGTCAACCCGAACTCGTTCTGGAACCCCTTCACCGCGCGGCGCGCCAAGGACGGCTTCTACGCCGGCGCCACCCTCGTCATCCCGCTCGGCACCCTGCTCGGCCTCGCTCCGGGCTAGCCCTCGCCTAGAGCGCTTTCCGACGAAGTGGGTTCCGGTTCGTCGAAAGAAAGCGCGGCACAACAAGAGGATAGAGGCGTGATCCGACCCAAGCTGGTCGGGCACGGCTCGAGCGCCAAGAAAGGGGGCTCGCGCGACGGGCCCTCCCCTCACACCAACCGGAGGAAACACCGCCATGATGCACGGTGATATCTCGTCGAGCCAGGACAGCGTCGGCGTCGCCGTCGTGAACTACAAGATGCCCCGGCTGCACACCAAGGCCGAGGTGTTGGAAAACGCCAAGAAGATCGGCGACATGATCATCGGGATGAAGGCCGGCCTGCCGGGCCTCGATCTCGTGATCTTCCCCGAATACTCGACCCACGGCATCATGTACGACGCGGGCGAGATGTACGAGACCGCCTCCTCCATCCCCGGTGCGGAGACCGACATCTTCGCCGACGCCTGCCGCAAGGCCAAGGTCTGGGGCGTGTTCTCGCTCACCGGCGAGCGTCACGAGGAGCATCCGCGCAAAGCCCCCTACAACACGCTCATCCTGATGAACGACCAGGGCGAGATCGTGCAGAAGTACCGCAAGATCATGCCCTGGACCCCGATCGAGGGCTGGTATCCCGGCGACCGCACCTACGTCTCGGACGGCCCGAAGGGCCTCAAGATCAGCTTGATCATCTGCGACGACGGCAACTATCCCGAGATCTGGCGCGACTGCGCGATGCGCGGCGCCGAACTCATCATCCGCTGCCAGGGCTACATGTATCCGGCCAAGGAACAGCAGGTTCTGATCTCGAAGGCGATGGCGTTCGCCAACAACACCTACGTCGCGGTGGCCAACGCCGCCGGGTTCGACGGCGTCTACAGCTATTTCGGCCACTCGGCGATCATCGGCTTCGACGGCCGGACGCTGGGCGAGTGCGGCGAGGAGGAGATGGGCATCCAGTACGCCGCACTCTCGAAGTTCCTGATCCGCGATTTCCGCGCCCATGGCCAGTCGGAGAACCACCTCTTCAAGCTGCTGCACCGCGGCTACACCGGCATGATCAACTCGAAGGAGAACCGGCACGGAATGTCGGAATGCCCCTACGACTTCTACCGCCGCTGGATCGAGGACCCCGACGGCACCCGCGACGCGGTGCGCGCCATCACCCGCTCCAGCGTCGGCACCGAGGAATGTCCGATCGAGGGCATCCCCTTCGTCGGCAAGGGCGAAGGCCCGCCCGACCCGCGCTGAACCCGGCTCGAGCCGAAGCGCCACGTCACGCGGCCGAGCGCCCTCCACCCGGATCGGGTGGAGGGCGTTTTCCGTTGTGCGCATGCGGGAAGTTTGTCGGTGATCTCCCGCCTAACTCGTTGACTTCAGTGACCAAAAATTTTGGCGAAGCAGCGTGTTTGTCGGCGGGGAGTGCCATGGTTGTCGGTTTGCGAATGCCTGCCCGTCCCGTTGTGCCGGCAGTATGACTACATGCGTCGGATCGGCGGTGGGTGGCACTTCTGCACAGCCATCGCGGTACCAAATGGCAATACCCTCGTCGTCAGCATCGAGCGGCGCCACACGCAAGGGGCATTCCTACGAGAGCAGGCCGCGCACCGTGACCTCTACCGACCTCATCTGGCCCGCGCAGCCCTGCTGGCGGCGCGGTACTCCCGGAGCCGCTATGAGGCGGCCGTCGATGACCTTGAAGCGCTGGGCCTCGCCGCGGCTGCGGTGTCACGCAGAGGCAGCCTGATCGCATGCAATGGCGGGTTCCGGGCTCTGATGCAGGCGCTGGCCCAGGACGGCCTCAATGGGCTCGTCGTGACTCACCAGTCGGCGCAGGCACAGGTGCAAGCCCATCTGGCACGCACCCGCTCGCTGCCGGACACAGCTCTAACTGCCTCAATCCCAATCCCTGCCGAGCCAGGGCGTGGGCCAGCGATCGTCGATCTGGTGCCGGTGAGCGGTGCCGCACGGGACATCTTCCCGCGCACGGCTTGCCTCGTCGTCATCACAATGGCTGACACGGAGCGTTTGCCGAAGATTGCCTTCGCACGATCCGGAGGCGCAGCAGCAACGCTGCTCGGAATCGCTTCGCCGGAAACAGAGCTTGCCCCTACCATCCTCGCCGCAGCTGCCCCTCACGGCTCTGTAAGCGGACGAAGATTATAGCCCGGCGACTTCGTCCGCTCGATCCCCGCGGCCGTTCGTACGACGTCGAACTCGCCGAGAGTGCGGCCCACGATCTGGAGGCCGACGGGCATTCCGTCCGAGGCAATTCCCGCGCAGACGGAGGCCGCGGGCTGGCCCGTGAGGTTGAAGGGATAGGTGTAGAAGGCCCAGGAGACGAGACTGCGATCTTCCAGTCCCTCCGGGATGTTCCTGCCTGCTTCCAAGGACGAGATCGGCAGTGTCGGTGACACGAGGACATCGTAGCCGTTGAAGAAGCTGACCATCCGGTCCCGCAGCGCGTAGCGCGCGAAAACGGTCTCGTAGTAGGCGCGCATCTCCTGGGCGAGGGCGGCGTCGAGCACATCGGCGACGGCGGGGTCCAAGAGATCGCGGCGGCTTTCGAGAACGCCGCGCAGGCGGGTGCCGATGCCGGCGTAGAACTCGGCCGTCCAGAGAGCGGCTGGATCGGATTCGAAGACGGTCTCGACCTCTTCCACGATCGCGCCCTGGTCTGCCAGCGCCATCGCAGCGGCACGAGCGATGGCGGCGACCTCCGGGTTGGGCCGTGCGTAGCCGAGCGTCGCGCTCCAGGCGACCCGCAGGCCGGCGACAGAAGCCTTTGCCGCGCCCAAAAGGTCCGGGATGGGCCCGACCACGGCGAAGGGATCACGCGGATCGTGGCCGGCGACCGCCGTTGTCAGCAAGGCGGCATCGGCGACGTTGCGAGCAAGCGCGCCGACATGGGCCAGCGTCGGCGTTGCCGAGGTCGGCCAGACCGGAACCCGCCCGAATTGCGCCTTGAGCCCGACGAGACCCGTCAGCGCTGCAGGTATGCGCAGAGAGCCGCCGCCATCGGTGCCGAGTGCGAAGGGCGTGATCCCGGCTGCCACCGAGGCGGCCGCGCCGGCGCTCGATCCGCCCGGTGTCTTCGCCAAATCCCAGGGATGGCGGGTGATGCCGGTGAGCGGCGAGTCGCCGACGGGCTTGGCTCCGAACTCGCTCGTGGTGGTCTTCCCGATGATGATGGCGCCGGCGGCACGCAGGCGCTCGACGGCGGGGGCATCGGCGGCGGCGACATTGCTCGCCATGGCCCGCGAGCCGGACGCGTAGGGCTGGCCGCCCACCGCGATCAGATCCTTCACCGAGACCGGCAGGCCGTGGAGCAGCCCTAGGGGCGAGCCGCACATCACAGCCTCCTCGGCCCGGCGCGCGGCGCTGCGGGCCTCCTCCGGCATCAGGTGGCAGAAGGCATTCAAGGAGGCTTGGCTCGCCTCGGCACGCGCGAGGGCGCGCTCCGTCAGCTCTACCGGCGAAATCGCGCGCGCCGCGATCAGGCGGCGCAGCTCAAGCGCGGTCATGAAGTCGAAGTCGCTCGTCATCGCTCCACTCTCTGCAACGGAGGCGCGGCGCCCGAGGGGGCGCCGCAATGGCGTCAGTCGTTGACGAGGGCGAATGCGCGGACCGGCGAGCCGGAACCGCCCTTGAACTTCAGCGGCACACCGAAGAACTGCACCTCGCCCTTGCCCAGAAGCTCTTCCAGGTTCACCAGCCATTCCCAATGGCTGATACCAAGTTCACGGCAGAGGCGATGCTGAGCGAAGATGTTGTCGCTCGGCTTATCGGTGGAGGGCCCCTCGACACCGTGCATCTTCGAGCCGCGCTCATGCAGCCACTGGGTGGCCTCCACGGTCAGCAGCGGGTTCTTCCACACCGAGTCGAGGCTTGGATAGTTACGCGCGTGGAAGCCGGTGCAGAGCAGGACGATGTGGCCGTCGACTTTGACGCCGCTCTTGGCTTGCGCCTCCTCCATGTCGGCGACCGTGATGTCGCCTAGGTCGGGGATGTGCCGCAGGTCGAAGCAGACCGCCTTGCCCATGAACAGCTCCAGCGGCATCTCGTCGATGGGCTGGCCGTTCGGATCGACATGCCGGAAGGCGTCCACATGGGTGCCGACGTGGTCGAGCATCGCGATGAAGTTCGTCTGGAAGGTCATCGCGTCGCCCGGCACGCCGAGATTGAGGGCGGCCGAGCTCTCGTGACTGAGATGCGTGGTGATCACCGGCCGCTGGAAGAGTTTGTGGGCCGGCATGTTGTCCTCGATCAGGAGGCTCAAGTCGACGACGCGCTGGGGCATGGCGGGTCCTTTTCGGGCGTGACGGATCGTTCACGGCACCGTCCGGTGCCGTGCCGTTTCGGGTTCGGCGGGATGCCGCTCTCAGGCGGCTTTCTTCTTGCCGAGAAAGGTCTCCATGACCTCCGGGTCGCGGGCGATGAGCCCGCTCGGGCCGTCCCGCACCGTGCGCCCCTGCGCCACCACGTAGGCGTGGTCGGCGATGGCGAGCGCGTAGGATGCGAGCTGCTCGACGAGAAGAATGGTGAGGCCTTGGCCGTTGAGGTCGCGCAAGACGCCAATGAGTTGCTCGACGACGCGGGGCGCGAGGCCGAGCGAGAGTTCGTCGATCACGAGGAGGTCGGGTTCGGCCATCAGACCGCGGGCGATGGCGAGCATCTGCTGCTCGCCGCCCGACATGCTGCCGGCAGGCTGGCGCAGCCGCTCGCGCAAGCGCGGGAAGAGCGCGAGCGCCCGCTCCAGCGTCCGTTTCGCCTGTGCGGTCTTGAGGCCGCCATGGGTGTAGGCACCCAGTATCAGATTGTCCTCGACGGTTTGGTCGGGGAAGATCAGGCGTCCCTCGGGCACCATCGCGAGACCGCGGGCGACCTTGGCATGGGCGGGCAGCCGGGTGACCTCCTCGCCCTTGAACAGAACGCGGCCGCCGCTCGGTCGTACGAGGCCGGTGATCCCGCGCATCAGCGAGGTCTTGCCGGCACCGTTATTGCCGATCACGGCGACCAGCTGGCCGCGCTGCACGGTCAGGTTCGCACCGCGGAGCGCGGTTGCCGCGCCGTAGCGGACTTCGAGGTTCTCGACCGAGAGGAGTGGCGTATCGGTCATCAGGCGGCCTCCTCGTTGAGGATGGCGGACGGGCCGCCGAAATAGGCCTCGATCACCCGCGAATCGGCTTGCACCGTCTCCGGACGGTCGCTCGCGATGACCTGGCCGTAATCGAGCACCGTCACGGTGTCGGCAACCGCCATGATCAGGTCGACGTGATGCTCGATGAGCAGCACCGAGACACCGAGTCCCGCGATCTTCCGGATCATGGCCTCCAGTTCGTCGATCTCCTGCGTGGTGAGCCCGGCGGCGGGCTCGTCGAGAAGCAGCAGACGGGGACGCGTGGCGAGGGCCCGGGCAATCTCCAGCCGGCGCTGATGGCCGAAGGGCAGGAAGCGGGCCTGCTCGTTGGCCGCCTCACTGAGCCCAACGAAATCAAGCAGGCCGATTGCGGCGGCTCGGCAGTCGGCCTCCTCGCGGCGGAAGCGGGGCGTGCGCAGGATCGCTCCCGGCAAGCCGTAGCCGTGATGGGCGAAGCCACCCACCATGACATTCTCCAGAACCGTCATCTGTCCGAACAGCTCGGTGTTCTGGAAAGTGCGGGCGAGACCGAGCCGCGCAATGCCGTGAACCTTGATGCCGGCGAGATCGGTCCCGTCGAGTTGCACGCCACCTTCACTCGGGCGGTAGAAGCCCGAGATCGTGTTCACGAAGGTCGACTTGCCGGCTCCGTTCGGGCCGATCAGAGCGTGGATCTCGCCCGGGGCGACCCGAACGCTCGCAGCGCTCAGCGCCGTGAGCCCGCCGAAGCGAACGGTGAGGCTGTGGGTCTCCAGGCCGGCAGGCTTGCGGCCCGCCAGAAGCTCGGCGGCGGGCATGCCTTGGCTCGGGTCGACCCCACGCGGGCCTGGGCGCAGACGGGCGTAGAGTTGGCCCAGTGTGCCCAGGATGCCGCCGGGCAGGCCGAACATCACCGCCAGCAGCAGGGCGCCGTAGGCGAATTTCTGCCACTCGGCGAAGCGCTGCAGCACCTCCGGCAGATAGGTCAGGATGAAGGCGCCGACGACCGGTCCGAAGGTCGAGGCGGCTCCTCCCAGGATCACCATCAGCAGGAATCGGACGGAATCCGAGAAGGTGAAAATGTCGGGCGAGATGTAGGCGTTGAGGAAGGCGTAGAAGCTGCCCGCGATCCCCGCTGTCATGGCTGCGACCGCGAAGGCGAGCGTGCGGATCCCCGTCGCGCCGATGCCGAGGCTGCGTGCGGCCGTCTCGCTCTGGGCGACAGCCAGCATCGCGCGTCCGTAGCCCGAGTGCTTCAGGTTGTGCGTCGCCAGCGTCGCGAGAAAGAGGGTGATGGCGAGCACGGCGTAGAAGGCGTAGCCCGAGAGCGGATATCCGAAGAGGTTCGGGCCGGGGATGCCGCTGAGCCCCGTCGTGCCGCCGGTGAGGCTCTGCCACTCGATGGCAACGTTCTCGACAATGAGGCCGAAGGCGATCGTCACCACCGCGAGATAGACGCCCCGCACCCGCACGCTCGGATAGGCGAGCGCCGCGCCGAAAAGCCCGGCCACCACCGCCGCGCCGATGCTTGCGAGGACGAGGTCGAGGTTGAACCGGATCGCCAGGATCGCGCCGGTATAGGCGCCGAGCGCGAACAGTCCGGCTTGGCCGAGAGAGACGAGGCCGGTGAGCCCGACGAGGACATTCAGGCCGACCGCGATCACGCCGTAGATCAGGAACAGCATGAACAAGCGCAGTTCGTACTCGTTGCCGGAGGTGAGCGGCACGACAACGAGGATGGCCGCGAGCAGCGCGAAGCCGAGAGTGTAGAGGGCCTTCATACCTTGAAGATCTCCCGGCGGCCGAACAGACCCTGAGGGAAGGCGACGAGGACGAGGATCATCGCGCTGAAGCCGACGATCTCCCGCGCCGCGGTCGAAACGTAGCCCTCGACGAACTTCTCCATGACCCCGAAGGCGAGGCCGGCCAGGACGACGCCGGGGCCACTGGTGATTCCGCCGATGATGGCGACCGCGAAGCCCTTGAGCCCGAGGAGGACGCCCATGCTGGCGGAAGCCTGGATCACGGGGGCGACGAGCACGCCTGCCCCTGCGCCGAACAGGGCCGCGAGGCCGAAGGAGAACATCACGATCCGGTCGACGTTGATGCCCATCAGGGCAGCCGCTTGGCGGTTATGGGCGACCGCCTGCATCGCTCTCCCGACGAGCGTGTGCCGTTGCATCGCGTAGAGGCCTGCCATTGCCAGCAGTGCGACGGCCGGGATGACGAGTTCCTGCGGATAGACGCCCGCTCCGAGAATCGAGATCGCTCCTGCAACGCCAGGCGAGGGTAAGGGGCGCGAGAAGCCGCCGAACTGCATCGTGGCAAGGGATTCGGCCATGATGCCGACCGCGATCGTGGTCAGCATCCAGCCGATCGAGGCGTTGGAGCCGATGAAAGGCCGCACCGCGAAACGCTCCAGCACAACGCCGAACAAGGCCCCGGCCAGGATGGCGAGGAGGCAAGCGAGCGGCAGCGGCAAGCCGGCATCAATGCCCATCACGGCAAGGACTGCGCCGATCATCAGCGTGTCGCCGTGGGCGAAGTTCACGGCCTTGGCGGCCGACCACATGATGTGGAAGCCGAGTGCGACGAGGGCGTAGATGCCCCCGATCGCGAGGCCTGAGAGCGTATATTGCAGGGCGGTCGTCATGGCTGCCGCGAGAGTTCCCTGTGTGAAGCGGACAGGCGTTCAGTGGAGTTGGGGCGACCCGGCGATCGGGATCCGAACGAGCCGCCCCGGCCCCACCGTTCGAAGAGGGAGGGGACGCGTCTGCCGTCAGTTCGTTCTGCCGTAGGGGGTCTGCGCAATCGGCAGGAGCTTGCCGTCGGACCAGACCGTCAGCTTGTATTCGCTCGGCAGAATTGCGTCCTGGCGTTCCGGGTCAGAGGAATCGAAGGCCGGATCGTATTTCGCGACCAAGCCCTCGTATCTGACTTGATAAAGCGCCTCGCGGACCTTCTTCCAATCGTAGGCACCGGCCTTCTCGATGGCCTGGGCCACGATATGAACGGCGTCGTAGGTGTTGGCGATGCCGGAGCCCATCTTGATCTGCGATGGATCCTTCAGGCCGTACTTCGTCTGGATCTTCTGCCAGAGCGCTTGGCCTTTATGGTCGAGGTCGCCCATGAAGCTGTAGGTCTGCACGACCTGGACGCCATTGGCGAGCGGGCCGGCAAGTTCGCCGAGATTGCCGGCGATGCCCCAGGCGCCGATGATGGTGGGCTTGTAGCCGACCTTGTCCATCGAGCGGACGAGCTGGTTGCCCTCGCGGTCGAGAGCCCAGAACAGGGCAACGTCGGCACCCGAATCCCGCGCGCGGATCGCCTGCGCGGTCATGTCCTGATCGTTCCAGTTGAAGGTCTCCGTGGCGACCAGTTCCTTTCCGGCCTTTGCGATCGCCGCCTTCACATCCGGCACGGCACCGTTGCCCCACCCTGTATTCTCATAGAAGAGTGCGATCTTTCCGGTCTTCGAGACCTTCGCGGCCTGCTCGACGAGGAAGCGGGCGACCCATTTGTCCTTGGCCGATACCCGGAACATGTAGTTCGGATTACGGCCGTTCTCGATGGCCTGTGTGTTGGCCGCGAGCACGCCGACGAACGGGATGCCGATGGCATGGACCGGCTCAACCTGAGCCACCGAAACGGTGGAGTGGTAACCGCCGAGGATGACGACACACTTATCGGCCAGCGCGACGCGCCGGGTGTTGTCGACGCCGCGCGGCGGCGTTCCGGCGTCGTCATACTGGACGAAGCGCAGAGGCTTGCCGAGGACACCGCCCTTGGCATTGATCTCCTCAAGGGCGATCTCGGCGCCCATTCTGATGGCCTGGCCGGTGAAGGCCGCCGGGCCGGTGATGGCGGCAGAGTTGCCGATGCAGGGCTCCTGCTGGGCAAGCGCCGAGCCAGGAATCGTGAAAGCCAGTGGCGCGACCAGAAATAGTCGGCGAAAATACTTTGGCGCAACCATGCGTTGGGCTCCGATTCCCTGATGATGCTCGGGTTCAGCCACTATGTTCAAGCGATGACCGTCAGGCTACGCAACCAATACAACAGGCATCAAAGACCAATTTCCGATGTGAGCTATTGGGATTACCTATGAGCTTCGTTCATAGGCGGGACTTGGCGAAGCAATCGCTGGCTAACACGCTGTTTTTGCAGAAAAAAATCATATCTGGTGCACATAGTTTGCGCAGATTGCTCGGCCTTAGAGCAGTTTGACATAGGCGTGGAGTTCCGCGCCTTTTCACAAAAGCCCCGGGTAGGATTGCCATGGATCTCCGACAGCTTCGGTACTTCACGCAAATCGCGGAGAGCGGGAACGTCTCTCGGGCCGCTGAGGTGCTGCGGATCGCCCAGCCCTCGCTCAGCCAACAGATGCGCAACCTTGAGGACGAACTCGGTGTCGAACTGCTGTTCCGGCACGCCCGCGGGGTTACGCCCACGGAGCTCGGGCTGAAGTTCTACGAACACGCGCGGCGTATTCTGCAGGAGGTCGAGCGGGCCAAGGAGGTCATGCGCTCCCAGGCAACGAGCCCGAGCGGACGGATTTCGGTCGGATTGCCGACTTCAGCCTGCCGTGGTCTTTCTCTGCCACTCCACCGGGCCATGGCGGAGGCGCTTCCCAACATCAGTCTCCATATCGTCGAGGCGATGAGCGGTACGTTGGACGAGTGGATCCAGTCCGGACGCTTGGACGTCGCGCTGCTCTACGACCACAAAGCGTTCGAACACGTGGCTTGGACCGAGATGATGGTCGAGGACCTGATGTTCATCGTCCCCACTTCTCATCCGCTGGCCGCGCGGCGCGAGATCAGGTTCGGCCAGGTCTTTCAGCAGGCGCTTCCAGTCGTGCTTCCCGGTCGCCCGAACGTGCTGCGCACCGTGATCGAGCAACTTGCGGCACGCCACGACATCACACCGACAGCAACGGATTGCGAGAGCCTGCCGGCGATCGCGGAGCTCGTGCGCGCTCAGGCCTTCGCGGCCATCATGCCGCATTTCGCCTTGGCTGCGGAGATCGAGCGCGGCGAGATGGTCGCCATTCCCATCGTCGATCCGACACCATCCTGGCGACTCTCCGTTGTGGTGTCTCAGCGAACGCTGAATACCCGTGGCAGCGAGGCTGTTGCCGAAGTACTGGCGGGCGTGATCGGAGATCTCGTCCAGCGCTCCGTCTGGCGCGCTCGCCTCAAGCCGACGGAGCGCCCGGCCCCTGTGCGCGCTCGTGCCTGAAATGCGGCCCAACCCTCTTCAGTGCGAGCTAAGGCGCACCTGTGCAGTGCTGTATGCCTCGGCCAACAGCTGCGCTCCGCAACGAGGCCGACGGGTGCGGCGAAATTCAGGGTTCTTTGTCGAGCCACAATCATCCCAATGTCTGCTGCACGACATTGAGCAGCCCTTCGTCATCAGGCGCACGCATGACCGCTTCGGTTGCGCAGCGGGACCTGGACAATCACGCGACGAATGTCTGGGTCGAGAGCCGACCGTCGGTCGGGCTGTCCACCCTAAGGACGCCGCACGGCTGACCCTCGCCCTGAATCAGTAGGTTGATGGCCCGCCCGATCCCGTGCTCGCGGAGGAC
Organism: Methylorubrum sp. GM97; assembly: GCF_024347855.1. Taxonomy (NCBI): domain Bacteria; kingdom Pseudomonadati; phylum Pseudomonadota; class Alphaproteobacteria; order Hyphomicrobiales; family Methylobacteriaceae; genus Methylorubrum; species Methylorubrum sp. GM97. Next base: position 3,624,420 of record NZ_AP025942.1, on the reverse strand, counting down.
GTCCGGCGTGCGGATGCGGCTTTCGCCCTCAAGATGGTTGGAGATGACCGGCTCGCCGGTCTGGAACGCGGACCCGGTCGGGCTCTCCCTATCCGCCCCGGTCCGGGCCTGCCCGACGACGCCGGGTTTCCAGCCGACCCCCGGCCCGCACAATGAACTGTCCCTCGTCGTGGAGGTGTACGATGCAGACAACGTCGCGTGACGCTGGTGGCATGCGCTGCTCCGTCGCGAACCTGCGTGCAACTCGGTAAGCCGACCGACGTTCTCCCCCTCATGTCCCGCTCCCACGCTGTTTCCCCGTCTCTGGTCCTACTTGTCGAGGACGAAAACCTCGTACGGTTGATGGCGAGCGACATGCTGGAGGACGCCGGGTTCACCGTCATCGAAGCAGCGTGTGCTGACGAGGCCTGGGAGATCCTGGAGAGCCGTAGCGACATCGGCGTGCTGTTCACCGATATCGAGATGCCGGGATCGATGAACGGCTTTGCGCTTGCTGCTCGGGTTGCTGAGCGTTGGCCGCACATCCGCTTGGTGATCACCTCGGGGCGGTGTCGCCCGGCGTCGCGCGATGTGCCGGACCACGGCATGTTCGTGCCCAAGCCCTATCTGGCAGAGCAGCTGCTCAGCGCCTTTGACCGAGCCAAGCCGGTTTAGCGGTTCCCGCTGATCGTTCAGAGCAGCGCCACATAACGCTCCTCCCCGCCCTCTCACTCACGCAGACTTCGGCGCCAGCGTCAGCTTCGCTTGGGCCGGAACGGCACAATCTCCGCCTCTGGCCGGAGGCTCGTCACAAGTGCGCGTGCGAGATCGACTTGTTCGAACGGCTTGCCGAGGCGCACGATGCCCGTGAGCCGATCCTCCGGCAACTCAGCATAGCCACTTGCCAGGATCACCGGCAGATCCGCGCGTTCGGCCTTGAGAGCGTCAATCAGCTGCACGCCGGTCATGCCTGGCATCATCTGATCCGTGATCACCAGATCAATGCTCTCGGCGCGTCGTAGAACGCGGAGCGCTTGCTCACCCGAGGTTGCCTCGAGCACCTCATGACCAAGGTCTTCCAACATGGCTCCGGTGTTCATCAGCACCAGCGGGTCGTCATCCACCACCAGCACCGTGAGGGCATGCAGGGACGGTAACTCCGGCGCCGGCGCATGGTCTTCTTTGCGAAGGAGATCGCCCTCGGCGGCAGGCAGCCAGAGTTCCGCGGTGGTACCGCTGCCCAGGTTGCTCTTGAGCACCAGACGGCCGCCAGACTGTTCGGCGAAGCCGTGGATCATGGAGAGGCCCAGCCCCGTGCCCTTACCGACGCCCTTGGTGGTGAAGAAGGGTTCTGTTGCCTTCGCCAGTGTCTCCGCGTCCATCCCTGTGCCCGTGTCCGTCACAGACAGGCAAACGTAGTGTCCTGGCGCCAAGCCTGCGATCTCGTCCGCGCCGACTCGCTCCTCCCGGGCGGCAATCGTGATCGTCCCACTTTCCGGCATCGCGTCGCGCGCGTTCACAGTCAGATTGAGCAACGCCAGCTCAAGCTGACTTGCGTCTGCAAAGGCCAGCGGCAGTTGCAGCGGGAACTGCGTGTTGACCAGGATGGTGGAACTGATCGAGCGCTGCAGCAGTTCGGCCATGCCGCGCACGAGGTCCGGCACGTTGATGGGGCCAGTCTCCAGCTCCTGCCGGCGCGCGAAGGCAAGCATGCGCTTGGTCAGTGCCGCTCCCCGTTCGGCAGCCTGGATCGAGTTCTCGATCAGCTGCCGCAGCTTCGGGTCGTTCGGCAGCCTCTTGCGAGCGAGGCTCAGGTTGCCGAGCACGACCGCCAGTAGATTGTTGAAGTCGTGCGCCACGCCGCCGGTGAGCTGGCCAATTGCCTCCATCTTCTGGGACTGGATGAAGCGTGCGCGGGTCGCTTCCAGCTCCTGCTGAACGTTGCGCCGCTCGGTGATGTCCCGGGTGATCTTGGCGAACCCGACCAGTTCACCGTGATCGCCGCGGATTGCGTCGATTACGACGTGCGCCCAGAACCGTGTGCCGTCCTTGCGCAACCGCCATCCCTCCGCCTCGAAGCGCCCCTCGTCCGCTGCCGTCCGCAGGGCACGAGTTGGCAGATCGGTCGCCCGGTCCTCATCGGTGTAGAACCGGGAGAAGTGCTCCCCGATGATCTCCGCGTCGGTGTAGCCCTTGAAGCGTTGCGCGCCGCGGTTCCAGCTCGACACCTTGCCCTGCGGGTCGAGCATGTAGATCGCGTAGTCCTGAACACCCTGTACGAGCAGGCGGAAGCGCTGTTCGCTCTGCTGCAAAGCCTCCTGGGTCGCCTTCCGCTCGCTCAGGTCACGCGTGATTTTGGCGTAGCCGACAAGCTGGCCGTCCTCGCTTCGGATCGGATCGATCAGCACGTGCGCCCACATCAGGGAACCGTCCTTGCGAACGCGCCACCCCTCCTGCTCGAAGCGGCCTTCGGTGGCGGCAATATGCAGAGCACGGGTCGGCAGATCCGTCGCGCGATCCTCAGCGGTGTAGAACCGGGAGAAATGCTCTCCGATGATCTCGTCGGTTGTATAACCTTTGAAGCGTTGGGCGCCAGGGTTCCAGCTCGCAATATACCCGCGTTGGTCGAGCATATAGATTGCGTAATCGACGATCGCTTCGACCAGCAGACGGTAGCGGTCGTCTCGATCTGCGGCCGCTTCGATGGCCTTGGTTGCCCTTACGTCTTGGTGGTGCAGGGCGCCGAGGCGCATTTGTTCATCTGACATGCGGCTGAACCTACCACGCATCATCGATGGTGTCGGCTCCTTTACCCCTCGCTGCTAGGCATAGGCCGAATGCTATCACTGCGAGCCACACGACCGTTCTCCGCGTACTCCAGTCGAGTGCCAGGTGCGGGCGACGCCGTGCAGCGCTGCCGGGATCAGCGCCAGCGTGTCGTTCGTAGCCTCCGGTGCCCAACATCACCGTCGCCGCATTCCCCGCCATTGCAGCTACGCTCGGCAAATCACGATGGGATCACTGGGGCCGGTGGGAACTCCCACCGTGCTGGCGGAGTCGCTGAGAACAAGTCGGGCTGAAACGGCGGTTCGCACAAGCCCGTACGGCAGGGAGGCGAGAGATGGAGCAGGATACCCCACCGCTTGATCAGACGGCTCGGACGATCGCTGAAAGTGTCTACTCCGCCTACATGCGCCACGCATCGGGCGAGTTGCACCCTCAAACGGAGCAGACACTCCTCACTCGTCTCGTGGAGGCAATTCGACCCGAAGTCCCGGGCGGCACACCGCGCGACATCATCGATGCAGCCAATGAGGCACTCGATGCGTGGGAGCTGCAGAGCGGCGGAGTTCGCGGTCCACGCGTCAGCGTTCTCGATCGTGCCGACGGCTCGGTGGGAATGGACACGGGCGGCACCTCATAAGGGCACGCGCCATCAGCGAACACCGAAGGCCAGGAACTCGCCGACATGGAAGGCGTCAGCGCACAGACCGAGAAGATTGGCGACCTTGGCTGCGGAGCGCATCCTAGAGACGCAAATCACCGACCACCGGCTACCTCGGGACCTCTTCACAGCTCTTGTGAGCGCTGCTCAGATCCTCGAAGAGCACAGCGCACCTTTGCCGCCGCTGGTCGAGCAGGTGCTATATGAGGCCGGCAAGCGCTTCAGCGAAGCGGATGCTGCCGGTGAAGCAACAGACCTAGAGCCCGAAGGCGACGGCGTTGTCGCCACCCTGACGCGTTTCTTCAATGGCTTCCGACGCAGCGAGCGCGGCGTGCGTCCTGGGGAGCGGTGACGATCGCAACCTGCAACCGCAAAAGGAACGAAGTCGATATGTCCGCGACCGAGCTGGACGATCTCAACGCCGCGCGTCTGGCGCTCGTGCGGCAGCGAAACGCAATTGCCAAGCGTATGGGTGCGATCGCGTTGGCGCCGGTCTCGATGGCCGAAGACCTCACGCGCATCCTGCTGGCGATCGAAGCCGTCGATCGTGCGCTGGTCGATGCGGGGCAGCCTTACATGTCGGCCGACGTTTGATCGGTTGCGTTGCCGCCGGCGCCATCTTCAGCGAGTAGAATAATGGTGGGCTCGGTGTGAGATTGCGCAAGACCGGAGCAGCATAATGAAAACGCTTCAGGCCCGCCTCACAGCGCTCGCGGTGATCTTAGGTGGCGCTTCGGCAGCGCCTTTGACTTTGGCTCGGGCTCAAACGGCCTCCTCGCCCGCAATTCAACAATTGGGCTGAGTTCCGCGCCGCGCTGGCATCCTGCTGGACGGTGCCGGCAGACACGGAAGGTTCGCAGATCGCCTTCCGTTTCGGCCTGAACAAGACAGGGGGGATGCGGGGCCCACCGCTCGTCACGTCACGTCAGCTCAAGGGCGATCAGGAGGCGCGGAAACGGTCCGAGGATGCCGCCTTAGAGGCGCTGTCTCGGTGCTTTCCCATGAGGATCGCCCCCGCATTCGGAGCCATCCTCGGCGAGAGCCCCATCAGGCTGAGACTCGTCAACACCCCACCGACGGCAGCGTACCAGATCAACAACAACATCACGATCTTCGCGCCACGATGAAGCTGGTTCGGAGACCGGCACCGATCGTCTGTAGCGACGCCGCCGCCGGCGTCATCTCCATGGAGGAGCGTTGATCTGAGACATGGCCGAGCATGACCGGTGGATCCGGGTGCGAGCAGGCTCAGGTACTGAGGCACTGCTGGTCGCCGCCATGGAAACTCCCATGCAAAATTACTGAGCCTCCGGCCAGGCCGGTCATGCGGCCATGCGCGGGCCGGCGGCTCTCAGCCATCACTCAAGGTCTTGTGGGGCTGAAATTTTTGCAAAGCTCCAGCCGCGATTATGCGGTCAGACTCAGAGCTGATCGGCTGCCGGCACGGGCTGCGAAGACCGGCGGAGAAGACGATCGAATGGCCTGGGCGGCACGGCGTCATCCGTGGACCGGGGCGGCTCGACATCTGCGATTTCGACGACATGCTCGCGTCCCGTAGCGTTGTCGCGAAACGGCATGCGGTCTCCTCTCCTGAGACCGAGCATCGCAACCCCGAGCGGGCTTGCGGCAGAGATTTCCTCTTCCGAGCCGACCGCGCTGCTTGGATGCGCAAGACGACGCGCATGGACCGTCGGCTCATCGTCAAGCCGATAGCTCACTCGACAAGTGACGGCCACGACCCCTCCCAGCGGCGGGGGAGCAGCGAAAGTCACCGCACGGTCGAGTTCCGAGAGAAGAAAGTCGGCATCAGGATCGCCGCGCTGATACGCTGCAAGACCAAAAGCGACGAGACGATCGAAGTCGTAGGTTGGAAGCATAATCGGAGGACGTTTCCGAACAGCGCCCATTCTAACACCTCACAGCATGACCGCTCCGCACGGCCAAGCCGCGCAGAGTGGCTGACGGCGCAGCCCGTTCGGGACCTGCGCGTCGAAAAGGACGAAGTGCTGGAGATCATCCCTGGAGCAGGCCGCGCCTTGTCAGGCCAGCCAGGCGCCAGGGCTTAAGAGCCTGCTTGCAGGCTGCCCGCACGCCCTAGAAGGCGAATGCTTTGAAGACGGTTCAGCATAATCTAACGGAGCATAGGCTAAGCCATGGGGCTGTCAAGCAGGCCAAGAAAGACGGTTTTGCGGTGCTGGGTGCCATCGATTGCCTTTTCCCAACGAATTGACAAGTGCATCAACTTCACTGATGCTCTGAAGATCATGTGCCGGTCCGTCACTCTCAACCGTGCCCTGTTTCGGGCAGGTAGCCTGATCGCAGGCGAGTAGCCCCAGGCCGGCGGCGCATCAGCGTACGCAGAGCTTGGGGATTGCGCGAGGGTTTTGCCGAGACGCTGTCGGCTGCCGCGGCAAGAGCGCATGACAACCACCACACCAAATCCTTCGTCCGGCATGTGAAGCGAACGCGTCAGTCGCGTCGACGAACATGCGCGGATCTGATGGCCGGATAGGCAGCTCTCACGCAGTATCGGGGCGGGATCTATGGATGCCCCTGAGCGCGATCCGGAACCTCATCCTACGGGCGACGCAGGTGAGACGGCGAGGAAACGAGAACAGCCCATCTCCGTGCCCGACGTGGCACCGCCTTCACGCACCGTGCTTCCGTTTTCGCGCAGAAATTATCCGTATTCGCCGAGCTCAGCAAAAAGCGAAAATGATCTCCTGCTTCCTCCAGAAGTCGAGGACGATCCAGGCCCTAGTGCAGCGTAGTACGACAACGCCCAAATAGGATCGAAGAAGTTGACAAAAGTTTCCCTCGCTGCGGCGAAGCCGCGCATCAAGATGACGGCCGACGACCACGAACGTTTGTCGCGACTGGCGGCAAGCGCCATGGATCGCGCGCCGGAGGTCGCCGCATTTCTTTCGGACGAACTCGACCGGGTTCAGATCGTCCGGGGCGGGGCCGCTCAACGCGATTTCGCACGCATGGGCAGCCGGGTGGACTTCCGCGACAATTCGACGGGTCGGACGCAATCCGTGACGCTGGTCTACCCTGGGGAGGCCGACATCGAGCAGGGCAAGATTTCTATCCTGACCCCGATCGGCGCAGCCCTGATCGGCTTGAGCGAGGGTCAGTCCATCGATTGGGCCACTCGGACGGGCGAGACCCGACGCCTGACCGTGCTCGAGGTCCGCGAGGCCGCCTTCGCCTGAAACGGCGTACGGATCGGATTTATCGACGAACGATCATCCTGTGCGAGAGGCTGTCATGGACCTGTCGGCTGGGAGGCTGAGATGATCGGGCATGAGCCTGATTCGAAGAGCCTATCCCTCCGATGTGTCCGATGACCTCACGAGCTGCCGCCGTGGGCGGCGGTCTACCAGCCGGCGCAACGCTGGCTGTCGTCCGGTTTCTTCGATCCACGGGCCGAGGACCTGCGCGCCGTGCTACGCTTGTGGCCGGGCGCAAGGCCGAGCCGTCAGCGGTCATCCTCGACAGCCGGACGCTGCGGGCGACGCCCGAGAGCGGCGAGCGGGACGGCTACGATGGGGCCGGGCGCAAGCAGGGCTGCTCGCAACTGCACATGGCGGTGGACACGCTCGGTCATTTCCTGGCCCTGCACGTCACCCCGGCCAACGCCGATGACCGTGCCCAGGTCGAGCATCTGGCCAAGGCCGTGCAGGCGGCCACCGACGACAGCGTCGAGATCGCCTTCGTCGGTCAGGGCTGCACCGGCGGGAAGCCGGGCACAGCCGCGCGAGTGGAAGGGGAATCAATACCAGAGATTTTCCCCTCCACCGCTGTGCACAGAGGCCTTGAGGCCTCGGCTAGATAATATCAGGCCGGGTTCGCTACTAGACGCGTTCAATCTCGAGATAGCCGATCACGCCCATCGCGTCCTCTATGTAGGTCGTCTGCCGGACCTCGGCTGGCTCGAGGTCCTGCGCGAAGCTCTCGATTTCCTCGCGGGAGCGGTACAACAGGTACCAGTCCATGAAGACTTCCATATAAGCCTCCTCTGGGACGCCCCAGAGGAAGTTCGGAATGAGGAGCCGTCCGCCTTCGTTGAGGTGCTCGAAGAGAATGCGTGTCAGGCGCGCCGCGACCCTTGCATCGAGATAGTCGTAGAGCCCCGCAGCATAGATGAGGTCAAAGCGGCCCAGGTCCGTCTTTTCCGAGAGAATGTTTCGGACGGTGACCTGTCGCGTCTCGATCGCATCCGAGATCGAGCTGCGGTATCCATCGACAACCGCAAGGCTGGAAGCGTCTTGATCGGTTGCGAGGAGACGCCCAACCCGTCCGTCCGTCAGGGCGATGCTGAGTTCCGCCTCGCGCAGATGGCCGCTGGCGACCGACAAGATCGAGGGTCGATCCCGGCGTGCCGCGGCCTCGTCGATCTTCCCGGCCAAGATGGACCGGCGGTGGCGCACCGCTTCGCATGCCGTCACACCCACGGTGAACGTCATGACCGTGCGCCCGGCCTCCGTCGCGGCTTCCTGTGACGGCCGCGCGGTTGGGTGGCGATAGACGAAGTCGAGAAGCCCGGCATCTCCGGGGTATCCACGGGGCTTCGTGAAGGAGTGGCGCGTGAAGGGGCACTCGTGAACGAGGCTGGCCAGCGCATGCGCGCGGGCCGCCGGCAGCACGGCTTCCCGCCATGTCCGCTCACTGAAGGTCTCCTTCAGCACCCTGAGCAGATCGATGACCGCGTCCGTCAGCCCCGTGTAATTTCCCGGAACCGCAAGTCCGAGGAGGCTGGTCAAGGCGCGGCTGACGTCATCCGCCACCACCGGATAGAGCGCCGCCGGCAGCTCCGTCGGGATCCGCCCGCCGTCGATTCGTGATCGTTCAAACGCCCTGAGCGAAGCGAAATCGCGCAAGCGATCAGGGTCACGAGATAAAGAAAGTTGCCCACTCGACATGCTCGACCGCCCTTAGCCCCGACGCCGGAGCGCATCCGGGTCTTATGGTTAAGGTTAATGAATGGTTAAGCTTTGTCCAGAGGCTTGTCGCGCTTGTTCAAGGGCTTCGTATATCCGTGCCTTTAGGCAGAGCGTCGGCATCTCGACGCGCTTTTTCGTTCTTCTGTGAGCGTTTTTCGCTCTGATCCGGCGGCGTGCGGCCTGCTCACCGCTGCCGGGGCCTGTGCCGTGCGTGCCGCACCGGCCGATCAGGGCGTGGGACAGCCAAAGATCCCGAATGATGACGCATCAAGGATTTGATACCCAGGCAGTGCGATCCACAGCGATGGAGGCCGCATTAAGGGTTTTGGGACACCGCGTTGGTATCGATGCTGGATGAGGCTCGGTCCACGATGAACAGCGATACGCTCGATTTACTCGATCAGGAGCTCGGCAAGCGTTGGTTTCAACGCCGTTCGCCGATTCTGAATGCCGCTTTCAGGGCGCAATACGCACAGGCGATGCGCGAAGAGATGGGTCGCGCGTGTCAGTTGGTGGGCCTGCTCTACGTCGCGTTCGGCGTGATGGATGCGCTCCTCATCCGCGACATGCTCCCTTACCTCATCGCGCTGCGTCTCGTGCTCGGCGTGGGCTATGTCACTTCGATCATGCTGCAGGTCCGTCGCGGCGTCGATACGCAGGCCCTCGAGCTTCAGTGCTCACTCGGCATCTATGTCGGCTTCGCAGCCTGGCTCTATCTTGCGACCCAGAGTTCCGATGAAACAGCGATCCTCTACTATGCCGGATACGGCTTGATCTTCATGCTGGTCGCAAATCTGTTTTTCAACCTCAGTTTCAGGTTCGCCCTGCTCTCGTCAGGCTTGATCACCGCGACATTTCTGTTCTGGGCCCTCCGTTCGAATGGGAATTCATCCTACATCATCTGCTTTAGTTCCTTATATATACTGAGTTTTCTGCTCACGGCGTTCCTCAATCTCAAGTACAATCGAGAGCGGTACCGCGTGCATTTGAACGCGTGCCGGGCCGAGTTGCAGCAGCGTGAGGTCGTCCAACGCGGCGAGGAGCTGTTCCGGCTGTCCACGACCGACGTCCTGACGGGCTTGGCCAACCGCCGTGCGATCGACAGCGTCCTGCAGGAACTCTGGCTCGCCAATATCAACTCGGGTCAGGCGTTCGGCGTGATCCTGATCGATGTCGATTTCTTCAAGCTCTACAACGACCGCTACGGGCATCAACGGGGCGATAGCTGCCTCGCCGCTTTGGGGGAGGCGATGCGCGGCGCTGCCGAAAAGAGGCGGTATGCCATCGGGCGCTTCGGAGGCGAGGAGTTCGCGGCGCTCTTTCAAGCCGATTCAGCCGAACAGGTTCTCGAATTCGCTGAGGAGGTTCGTCAAGCCGTCGAGGCGTTGCAGATCCCCCATGCAGCACGGCGTGATCCGCTCTCCCATGTCACGGTGAGCATCGGAGCGGCGTTCTCCGCGGATGTCGCGGAGGATAAGCCGGAGCGTGCGATTTCCGCAGCTGACGACGCTCTCTACGTCGCGAAGGAAGAAGGCCGCAACCGCGCGCGAATCTTCAACGCGAGGATGCGCCATAGCACCGAGAGCGATGATCTGAATGCGGAGATGCTCCGAGCGGCTGTCACGGACGGGCGCATATCCGCGGTCTTTCAGCCCATCGTCGATGTCTCAAGCGGACGCGTCTGGGCCGCGGAGACGCTTATGCGGCTCAAGGACACCCAAGGCCGTGCGATTTCCCCGGAAACGTTCATCCCTGTCGCCGAGCGCACGGGTGCCATTCTTGAGATGGGCGCATGGATCCTGCGCCAGGCTTGCGACCTTCTCGCGAGCGAGCCCGAACTACCCATCGTCAGCGTGAACATCTCCGCACGACAAATTTCCGAACCGAACTTCATCAGTTCCGTCGAAGCCATCGTCCGAGCCGCCGGCATCGCTCCGTCACGCCTTGCTCTGGAGATCACCGAGAGCGGGGAGATCAGTGGCAACCCAGAAGTCGCTCAGTTGATGGATCGGCTCAACACGATCGGGATCCGCGTTTGGCTGGATGATTTCGGGACGGGTTTTGCGGGCCTTACCTGCCTGAGTGAACTGCGTTTTGATATGGTCAAGATCGACCGTTTCTTCGTGCAGAGCTGTGATACCCCGCGTGGGGCAAAGCTACTTAAAAACATCATCGACTTGGTCAACAATTGCGCTCAGCGGCCGATCGTCGAAGGCGTTGAAGAGGCGTGGCAGATCGACCTTGTGTCGTCCTTCGGCGCGGATCTCTTCCAAGGCTATCACCTCGGCAGGCCAATGCCCCGCAGCGAACTGAAGCTGATGCTTTCTGAGTATTCGTCTTCAAGTAAGATTCTAGAAATGCAGCACGGCAGTTAAGTGTGTTGCCTTCCAACTGACGTGTTTGATTTGTGATCGCATCGCACTTCAGCCTAGGCATCCGTGGATCCGCGCTCATCACGAAAAATGGAGCCTCGGAAATTCTCAGCGGCCTCAGGCCTGGGTCCGTCCAACAGTAAGATCCTCGCCGGTGCGGCACCCGCTTTCGAGGTGCCGCCCGGCTCGTAGGCGATAGCAAGGGGCGCAACGCTGAATGCCGATCCGGCGACCGGCTGACCTCAAAGTGCCCAGGCAATCCTAGGTATTGATGCGAAGAGGATTGTCACCCGCCCAGAGCCGGATGGGGCGGCCTGCAAGAAGCTCACGGAACTTTGCGTCGCGTGTGCCGCCGCACGAGTGTATTGTGCAATCTGCGACACCATAGAGCTGCCTGATCAGGGAGTGATGATCATGCGTGCTATCTACGTGTTCCTACTTGCGCTTTCCCTCGCCACTGGGGCGTTCTGGGCAACGATGCTCATCAGCCCACCGAAGACAAGAGCGGCACCGACTGCCTTAGCCGATACGTGGGTGGTCAAGAAGGATCAGCCGCCGATCGCGGACGACTACGATCCAGAGTTCTGAATTGGGCTAAAAGGCCTGCTACGGCCTATGCCGATACGTGGGGCGGCGGTCGCATCATGTAAGATTGCGGAAGGGTCACCCCGCGAGCCGCGCTGATCGGCACCTCAGCCGTTGAGCTGTCTCCCCATCTCCTGGTTCGTTATTGACACGGCCCCTGATGGTCAGAGACCGCGCCCAACTCAATGGGTGCGACCCATCTCGCTGCACATCGCTTCCGTGACCGCCGCTCTTATCGTCACAGCGCTCGGATTAGATCTTCGCACGCGCGCCGCTCACATGCCGGGGCAGATGCCCTCGGTGCGATTGATGCCGGCTTTCACCTTAACCGCTGCCGGCTGAAGGGCAGCGCGTGGAAACGGCGAAGCTACCCTCAGGGGCAAGCGCCATCCCATGTGGCGCGCAACCGCGCCCCGATCCTGAACTCGGCCGCCGCGAACGGGAGGCAATTAGTTTCTTCAATCGTCCTCGCTGTGACGGTCTAACCGCGGAGGTCGGGCCCGCCTGTTCGGTGCCTGGGCAGCGTCGAGGAGGACGAAGATGGCGGCGACCCCGCGCGAGATCAGGCTGACGGAAGAGCGCCGGCGCCTCGACGTGATCTGGGAGGATGGCACGGCCTCCCGCCTCACGGCCGCGACGCTTCGTGCCCACAGCCGCAGCGCCGAGACCGTGCGTGCCGGGATCGACGGGCTCCCCCCCGCGCTGCCGCACGACATCGCGATCACCGACGTCGTGCCGGTCGGCGCCTACGCCGTGAACCTCGTCTTCTCCGACGGGCACGACCGCGGGATCTTCCCCTGGTCCTACCTGCGCGCGCTCGGCGACGACATGAGCCCGTGCGCGGCCGACCGCGCGGCAGCGTGAGGAAGACGGCGATGAGTGCAGCGCAAGACGCGATTCAGGACGCGACCTCGGAGGTCGCCTGCGACGTGCTGGTGATCGGCGGCGGCACCGCCGGGCCGATGGCGGCGCTGAAGGCCAAGCTGCGCAACCCGGCGGCCCGGGTGATCCTGCTGGAGAAAGCCAACGTCAAGCGCTCGGGCGCGATCAGCATGGGCATGGACGGGCTCAACAACGCCGTCATCCCCGGCTACGCCACGCCGGAGCAGTACACCAAGGAAATCACCATCGCGAACGACGGCATCTGCGATCAGGCGCCGGTCTACAAATATGCCGAAAACTGCTTCGAGATCATCCAGGAACTCGACCGCTTCGGCATCCGCTTCCAGCGCGACGGCAACGGCGATTACGACGTCAAGAAGGTGCATCATCTCGGCACCTACGTGCTGCCGATGCCCAACGGCGACACCGTCAAGAAGGCGCTCTACCGGCAATTGCGCAAGGCGCAGGTGCTGATCTCGAACCGCTTCATGGCGACCCGGCTTCTCAACGCGCCCGACGGCGCGGTGGCCGGGGCGGTGGCGGTCAACACCCGCACCGCCGAGTTCCTGGTGATCCGCGCCAAGGCGGTGATCCTCTGCCTCGGGGCGGCCGGGCGGCTCGGCCTGCCGCATTCGGGCTATCTGTGGGGCACCTACGAGAACGCCGCCAATTCCGGCGACGGCTACTCGATGGCCTACCACGCGGGGGCCGGGCTCGCGAACCTCGAATGCTTTCAGATTAACCCGCTGATCAAGGACTATAACGGCCCCGCCTGCGCCTACGTCGCCGGGCCGTTCGGCGCCTACACCGCCAACAGCGAGGGCAACCGCTTCATCGAGTGCGACTACTGGTCGGGCCAGATGATGCAGGAATTCTACAACGAACTCTCGAGCGGCAAGGGCCCGGTCTTCCTCAAGCTCGACCATCTCCACGCCGACACGGTCTCGGAAATCGAGACGATCCTGCACAAGGTCGAGCGGCCCTCGCGCGGGCGCTTCCACGAGAACCGCGGCACCGATTACCGCCACCGCATGGTCGAGATGCACATCTCGGAGGTGGGTTTCTGCTCCGGCCACAGCGCATCGGGCGTGTTCGTGGACGAATTCGCCCGCACCACCGTGCCGGGCCTGTATTCGGCCGGCGACATGGCCAACGTCCCCCACAACTACATGCTCGGCGCCTTCACCAACGGGGCGGTGGCGGGCGAGCACGCCATCGACCACGCGAGCGCGATCGACCTGCCTGAGATCGATGCCGAAGCGGTGGCGCGCGAGCGCGAGCGGGTGCTGGCGCCGACGCGGCGCGCGGACGGCATTCCCCCGAACCAGATCGAGTACAAGACCCGCCGCTTCGTCAACGATTACCTGCAGCCGCCCAAGGTCACGGCGAAGATGGAGATCGGGCAGCGGCGCTTTGCCGAGATCCGCGAGGATCTGGAGACGCGGATGGTCGCCCGCGACAGTCACGAACTGATGCGGGCGCTGGAGGCGTCCTCGATCCTCGACTGCGCCGAGATGGCCGCCCACGCCTCGCTCTACCGCACTGAGAGCCGCTGGGGCCTCTACCACAACCGCACCGACTGCCCTGAGAAGAACGACGCGGAGTGGTTCTGCCACACGATCCTGCGGAAGGTGGAGGGCCGCATGGTCAGCGAGAAGCGGCCGATCACGCCGTACATCGTGCCGATCGAGGCGGACGAGCGCGGCGCCTACGACCGCCAGCGTGTCCGCAAGCAGGCTTGAGCCCGGAGACATCCATGCCCCTCGCCCACCAGCCCAGCGCGGTCCCGGTCACCGTGGACCCGGAAAAATGCATCGCCGACAAGGGCTGCACGGTCTGCGTCGATGTCTGCCCCCTCGACGTGCTGCGGATCAGCGACCTCACCGGCAAGGCCCACATGAAGTACGACGAGTGCTGGTACTGCATGCCCTGCGAGACCGACTGCCCGACCGGCGCCGTCACCGTCCAGATTCCCTACCTGCTGCGGTGAGCCCGATGCCCATCACCGATCCGTTCGAGGATTTCGGCGACGTCGCCGAGCTCGCCCGCGGCCTCGACGATGCCGACCCGGCGGTGCGCCGCGTCGCGGTCCTCGCGCTCGCCGAGACCGCCGATCCGGACGCCGTGCCCCCGCTCGCCCGAGCCGCCGCCGACCCCGATCCGGACGTGCGGCGGCAGGCGGCCCTCTCGCTCGGCGGCTTCGACGGCCCCGAGACGGCGGCGGCGCTGGCGGGCGCGCTCACCGATCCCGACCGTTCGGTCGCGACAGCGGCGGCCGAGAGCCTGACGGAGTTGAAGGATGCCCGCGCCGGCGATCCGCTGCTGCCGCTCGCCGGGCACGGCGATGCCTTCGTGCGGGCGGCGGCCCTGCGGGCGCTGCGGGGGCTGAGGCTGCCCGCCGCGCTCGGGCCCGCGGTTGCGGCGCTCGGCGATCCGGAGCCGGCGGTGCGGGCGCAGGGCGTGGGTGTCATCGCCTACCTGAAGCGGGAGGAGGCGCTGCCCTCGCTCATCGCCGCGACCCGCGACGCGGATGCCGAGGTGCGCCGCGCCGCGGTCGGTGGCCTCGCCTTCGCCCGCCACGGCAGCGCCGTCGAGGCGATCGCAGCCGCCTTGCACGACGCCGAGTGGAGCGTGCGCGAGACCGCCGCCGAGGCCCTCGGACGGGCCGGGACGGCCGAAGGGGCCGAAGCGAGCGGCGAGGTGCTGATCGCGGCGCTCGGGGACGCCACGTGGCAGGTTCGCCAGAAGGCCCTGCGCAGCCTCGGGCGGCTCAAGCTCCACCGCGCCGTGCCGACGGTGCTCGCGGCGTTGTCCGAGGAGATGGCGTCCCTGCGCAAGGAGGCGGCCGCCGCGCTCGGCGAGATCGCCGACCCGGCCGCGCAAGCGGGGCTGGAGGGCGTCGCGAACGATCCCGATCCAGACGTGCGCAAGACCGCGCGCTGGGCGCTGGCGCGGCTGGCGGCGTAGAGAGCGCCTCGCTCCGGTCGCAGGGCCGGAGCCGGGCTCATACCAAATCCGTTTGATCCCTTCGGGATGGCGGATTTGGGCTTCGGTGGGATCCCATCGCGCTGGCGCGATGGGTGCCCTCCTCAAGCGCCGCGCGGGCTGACCGATACGGTTCCCGCTTTGATCAAGCGGAAACCGTATCACCCCTCGGTCAGGACGATCTCCTGCAGCCGCCCGGGCCGTACCAGGCGGATATGCGTCGCATCGACGGACACGATGCCCTCGCGCTGGAACCGCTTGAGCATCATCGTCACCCATTGCCGGGTCGAGCCGACGAGGGCGGCAAGTTCGTCGTGGGTGATGCGGCGGCGGATGATCACCGAGCCGTTCTCAGGGGTCCCGTAGAGCTCGCCGAGATTGAGGAGAAGCTGGGCCAACCGCTCGATCACCGAGCGTGTGCCGAGCATCTGCGCCATGGCGGTGTAGCAGCGCCCCTTGGCCTCCAGCGCGGCGATGAGGCAGAGCGCGAAGCCCGGCATCTGGCGGATCAGCCCGCGCAGGGTCGCGCTCGACAGCACGGTGACGCGCACCGGCTCGATCGCCACGCCCGACCATTGATGGCAGCCGCCGCCATAGATGCTCGGGCCGCCGATGAAGTGGCCCGGCGTCCAGTAGGCCAGCGTCACCTGCCGGCCCGACGGCCCCGAATAGAACACCCGGACCCGCCCCTCCTCGATCAGGAAGATGCCCTCGTGCGGCGCCCCTTGGGTGAAGACGCTCTCGCCGGGCGCGAGGCTCACCGTGCGGCCGGCGGCGCGCACCCGGGCGCTCTCGGCAGGGGTGAGCCCGTCGAGGAAGCCCGCCCCGTCGTCGAGCCCCTCGACCGTCTCGCTGAGGAACAGCGCACTGGCGATCAGGGGCGCCGGACGGCGGGGTTCGGACAGGGCGAGCGGTGCCGACGACATGGGAACCTCGGGAACATGGGAGCCTCGGGAAAACGTTCGGGTGCGAGGCCCTGAGCATGACCCATCTCCCGCTCTCGATTATCGGCGCGGCCTGCTTGAGAGCAATTCCAAATCGGGCTGTCGACAGAACACATTCTTCTCCTACGAAACATTTCGTTAGAAGAGATTTTCTACGGCTTAAGAACAGTTGCGCATCGATCCAGAAACTCGACTTTCCAACGAAATTAATTGCTCGCCGCAACGGCTGTCCGAACGGCACATCCACGAGGTCGCCGCCCTCGCGAGCGGCCGACGCACTCGCCTCGACGGACCTGCCTCGCCTCACGGAGCCTCACGGTGACACAGCACATCCCGCTCACCCGCCGCCTCGCAGCGCTCCTCCTGACGGCCACGGTGCTCGGCGCGGCGGGCTCCGGGGCAGCCCGGGCCGAGACGATCCGGGTCGCCGTCGGCACGCAGGACACCACGATCAATTGCGCCACCGGCGGCCTGCTGATCCGCGAGTTGAAGCTCCTAGAAAAGTTCCTGCCCCGCGACGGGCGCTACAAGGACGCGACCTACGACATCCAGTGGCGCAACTTCACCAGCGGCGCGCCGCTGACCAACGAGATGGTGGCGGGCAAGCTCGATCTCGGGGCGATGGCCGATTTCCCCGGCTCGCTCAACGGCTACGCCTTCGCCAAGGCCGGGCGCCGCTCGCTGTTCATCTCGGTGCTCTCGGGCAGCCTGCACGGCAGCGGCAACGGCGTCGTCGTGCCAAAGGAATCCCCGGTGCAGTCGTTCGCCGAACTCAAGGGCAAGACGATCTCGGTGCCGTTCGCCTCGACCGCGCACGGGCTGCTCTTGCGGGCGGTGAAGGCGCAGGGATGGGAGCCGGGCCGCGACGTCACCATCATCACCCAGGCCCCGGAGGTGGCGGGCGCCGCACTTCTCGCCAACAAGATCGAGGCGCATGCCGACTTCGTGCCCTTCGCCGAGCTGTTCCCCTGGCGCGGCTTCGCCCGCAAGATCTACGACGGCGCCCAGGCCGACGCCCCGACCTTCCACGGCGCGCTCGCCGATGCCGACTATGCCGAGAAGTACCCGGAGATCGTCACCGCCTACCTCCGCGCGGCGATCGAGGCGGACCGGCTGATCGCCGCCGAGCCGGAAAAGTATTCCGAACTCATCGAGCGGGTGACGGGGATCGAGGCGGAGGTCGCCTACCTGTTCCACGGACCGCTCGGCCTTCAGACCCGCGACGTGACCTGGAAGCCGGCGTACCGGCAGGCGGTGAAGACCTCCTTTGAGACGCTCAAGCTGCTGAAGAAGGCCGATTCCGACATCGACCTCGACCGCTTCGTCGATGACCGTTTCATCCGCGGCGCGGCGGCGCAGGCCGGTCTCGACTACGAAACGCGGCTCAGGGACGAGGCGCCACTGCCGCTCGCCGCGCAGGACAGCGCAACGGGGAAGCCGATCACCGATCCGTCCCGCGTGGCGCAACTCTGGATCCGCGGCGAGGACAAGGTCCGCCCGTACGTCTCGCCGGAAGCGGCGTTCGCGGCGCTCGCCGAACTGGAAGGCCAGGGGCGCGAGGCCCGCGCCGTCTACGCCCAGGATCGGGGCAACGGGATCAAGCTGTTCGCCACCCAGGCCTGGTACGTGCGCGACGCGCAAGGGCATCTGAGCGCCTTCCTGCTCAAGGGCGACGCGCAGGCCCACGCCGCGGCGAAAGGGGGCGACGTGCTCGATTTCGCCGCCGCGCGGAGCGGCCACGCGCGGCTCTCGGCTCGATGAGCCCGTCGGTGAGCGCCTCAGGAATCGAGACGGCCGCCCCGGTCCGCGCGCCGCGCGTGCGGCCGGTCCGGTTTGCGCGACCATCCACGCTCAGGCGCTTGGCGCTGCGCGGCCTCGCCCTGGCCCTGAGCCTGCTGGCGTGGCATCTCGCGGCGAGCAGCCGGCTCGATCTCGGCTTCGTCACCTTCCGCAACGTACCGACCCCAGCGGCCGCCGCGCAGGCGGCCTGGGCGCTGGTCCACGCCCCCGCGCTGCCGACCCATCTGGGCGCCAGCCTCGCGCGGGTGCTGTCGGGCTTCCTCGCCGCTTTGGGCGTGGGTGTCGCCCTCGGCCTCGCCATCGGCCGGTCACGGCTCGCCCGCGACCTGCTGCTGCCGCCGCTCGAAGTGCTGCGCCCGATCCCGGCGGTGGCCTGGATCCCGTTGGCGATCCTGATGTTCCCGTCCTCCGAGGTCTCGATGGCCTTCATCACCTTCACGGGCGCGCTGTTCCCGATCCTGCTCAACACCGTGCACGGGGTGGAATCGGTGCATCCCCGGCTTGTCGCCGCCGCCCGCAGCCTCGGCGCGGGCGATGCCGCGATCCTGCGCGAGGTGATCCTGCCGGGCGCCGCGCCCAGCATCGTGACGGGGGCGGCGATCGGGATGGGCACGGCGTGGTTCTGCCTCGTGACTGCCGAGATGATCTCCGGCCAGTACGGGATCGGCTACTTCACCTGGGAATCCTATACGCTGCAGAACTACGACGACATCGTCGTCGGCATGCTGTTGATCGGCCTCCTCGGGATGGGATCGAGCCTCGTCGTCCGCTGGCTCGGCGACCGGGCGACGCCCTGGGTCGGCGCGGGGGGCAGCGATGAGCGCGGGAGTGGCACCGGTCCAGGCCGGCCCTCTCACCGGCACCGATCCTCTTGCCGACACCGATCCCTTTGCCGACGGTCACGTCGCCATCCGGGACGGGGCGATCCGGCTCGGTCGGGGCGATGCGGCGTTCGACGTGGTCGAGAACATCAGCCTCGACATCCCAGGCCGCCAGTTCGTCTGCATCCTCGGGCCCTCGGGCTGCGGGAAATCGACCCTGCTCGGGGCCGTTGCCGGGCACCTCGCCCTGTCACGCGGCAGCGTCAGCCTCGACGGGCGGGCGATCGCCGGGCCGCATCCCGACCGCGGCATCGTCTTCCAGCAGCACACCCTGTTCCCCTGGCTCAGCGTGATCGACAACGTTGCCTTCGGCCTGAAGATGAAGGGCGTCGGCCGCAGCGAGCGCCGGGAACGGGCCCGGGCGCTGCTGGCGCAGGTCGGGCTCTCCGACTTCGCCGAGCGCTATCCGGCCGAATTGTCGGGGGGCATGCAGCAGCGGGTGGAGATCGCCCGTGCGCTGATCAACCGGCCTCGGGTCCTGCTGATGGACGAGCCGTTCGGAGCACTCGACGCGCAGACGCGGCTGACGATGCAGGAACTGCTCCTCGACATCTGGGCCCGGCACCGCACCACGATCCTGTTCGTCACGCACGACATCGACGAGGCCCTGTTCCTGGCGGATCGGCTCGTCGTGATGACGCCGCGGCCGGGACGCATCCTCGACGACATTCCCCTCGATTTCGGGCGCCCGCGGGACCGCGGCCTGATCACCGATCCGCGCTTCACGGCGATCAAGCAGCGCTGCCTCGCGCTCCTTCACAGCGATCCCGGCCATGTGCCGCTCGCCCGCTTGAGCCCGATCGGAGTTCCGGCATGACCTCGAACGCCCCCTCGTCGCCGACCATCACGTACTATTTCAGCTTCCTCTCGCTGTGGTCCTATGTCGGCAGTCGCGCCTTCCGCGATCTCGCCGAACGGAACGGCGCGCGGATCGTCTACAAGCCGGTCGATCTGATGGCGGTCTTCGCCGCCGGTGGCGGCAAGCCCGTCAAGGAGAGGCCCCTGCAGCGGCAGGCCTACCGCCTCGTCGAGATGCAGCGCTGGCGCCGCATCCGCGGCATCCCGCTGGTGCTGCACCCGAAATTCTACCCGGCCGACCCTTCCCTCGCCCACCGGGTCCTGCTGGCCGCCCTCGACGAGGGCAGCGCGGTCGCCGACTTCGTCCATGCCGGCCTCAGCGCCGTCTGGGCGGACGAACGCGACATCGCCGATCCCGGCACGATCGTCCGGCTCGCCGATGCGGCCGGGCTCGACGGGAAACGCCTGCTCGCCCGAGCCGACGAGCCGGCGTTCCGCGAGGCCGAGGCGGCTCTGACCCGCGAGGCGATCGGACGGCAGGTGTTCGGGGCGCCGTTCTATTTCTACCGCGACGAGCCGTTCTGGGGTCAGGACCGGCTCGACCTGCTGGAGGCAGCGATCTCGGGCTCGGACGCGCCGATCCCTCTGCCGGACCTCTCCGCTTCCGGCTGAGCCCGGCTCTGCCCGAGCAGGGCGTTGAGCAGGATGGCCGCGATCGCGGTGAGCAGGATCGGATCCTTGACGATCGGCCCGAACGCGTCGGGCACGGCGCGGAAGAAGAGAGGCTGCACGATCGGGATCAGGCCGATCCCCAACGAGGCGGCGATGATCAGCGCGTCGCGACTGCCCGCCCGAGCGTAATCGACCTGAGCCAGGATGCGGATGCCGGTCGCCGCCACCATGCCGAACATCACCAGCGCCGCCCCGCCGAGCACCGGCTGCGGGATCGAGGCCGCGAGATAGGCGACCTTGGGCACGAGGCCCAGCACCAGCATGATCCCGCCGGCGGCCGCGCAGACCCAGCGGCTGTGCACGCCGGTGAGTCCGACGAGGCCGACATTCTGCGAATAGGACAGGTAGGGAAACGTGTTGAGCAGGCCGCCGATCAGCGTGCCGAGCGCGTCGGCGCGCAGGCCCCGGCGGATGTCCTCGGTCCCGACCTGGCGCCCGGTCATGACGCCGAGCGCCAGGAACATCCCGGTCGCCTCGATGAAGACGATCGTCATCACGAGGCACAGGATCAGGCAGGGCACGAGGTGGAAGGTCGGCAGCCCGAACTGCAGGGGCAGCACCACCCGCAGCCACGGTTCGGCGCCCAGGCCCTCGAAGCTCGTCCAGCCGAGTGCCAGGGTGACGGCGTATCCGAGCCCGATCCCGAGGAGCACGGCGACGCGGCCGACGAAGCCCGGACCGAACCGGGCGATGAGCAGGGTCGCGGCGAGCACGCCCGCCGCCACCGCGACCGTGCCGGGCGCACCGAACTCGGCGCTACCCGCACCCCCGCCTGCCCATCCGACGGCGACGCGGGTGAGTGCGATGCCGATCATCAGGAGGATCGTGCCGGTCACGACCGGCGGGAAGAACCGCATCACCCGGCCGATGAAGGGCGTGACGAGGAGCCCGTAGAGGCCGCCGACGATCACCGCGCCGTAGATGCCGGTGAGCCCGACGCCGGGCATCGCCGCGATGGCAAGCAGCGGCTGGATCGCCACCGCGGTCACGCCCATGATGACGGGAAGCCGGATGCCGAACGGGCCGATGCCCACCGTCTGGATCAGCGTGGCGATGCCGCAGGCGAACAGGTCGGCGTTGATGAGAAGCGCGATCTGGTCCTTCGGCAGCTGCAGCGCCCCGCCGACGATCAGCGGCACGGCGATGGCGTTGGCGTACATGACGAGCACGTGCTGCAAACCGAGCACGAAGAGGCGTGGCGCGGGCGGCACCGCATCGACGCCGTCGCGCGGCGGGCCGCCGGGAAGCGGATCGACCGGCCTCATCCCTTCACTCGCGAAAACACCTGCGCGGCGAAGCGGGCCATCTCCGCCTCGAACGGCTGGAATTGCAGCATGAACAGCTCGATTCCCGCCGCGTGGAAGGCGCGGATGCGCTCGGCCACCCCATCGTAGCTGCCGACGAGACCGGCCGCCGTGCCGCCGTTGGTGCCGACATGGTGCGCGGCCGCCGCATCGGTCTTGGCGAACATCACGCTCGCCGCGTCCGTCCGCGCCCGGGTGTCGGCGCGGATGGCCTCGTCGCGGCGGCTCAAGCTCAGAAGCCGGGCGAATTCGTCCTGCGCCTCGGCCTCCGTCTCACGGGCGATCACGAAGGCCGAGAGCCCGTAGCGCAGACGGCCCTGAGCGGCCGGGCGCCGGGCGACGTCGGCGATGAGATCGGCGACCGCGGCCAGCGGCTGGCCGTTGATGAACCAGACGTCGCCGTGATCGGCCACCAGCGCGCGGGCCGGCTCGGACTCGCCGCCGACATAGATCGTCGGCCGCGCCCGGTAGGTGCCCGCGGGCTTGAGCTGATAGTCCTCGACGCGAAAGTGCCGGCCCTCATGGGTGACGCGCTCGCCCCGCAGCAGCCGGTCCACCAGGGCGATCCACTCGCGGCCATAGGCGTAGCGCTCGTCATGGGCCGGGAACGGCAGGCCGGCCCGCTCGAATTCGGCGCGGTTCCAGGCGTTGACGAGGTTGAGGGCGAAGCGCCCCCGGCTGACCTGCTCGATCTGCAGCGCCATCTTGGCGAGCAACACCGGGTGGTAGAGCCCCGGCTTGATCGCCGCGATGATCTCGATCCGCTCGGTGAGCGCCGCCAGCGCGGCCGAGGCGGTCCAGGCCTCCAGCTGGTCGCGGGTCTCATCGTAGGGGTTCACCGTGTGCTGGGCGACGAGGATGGAATCGTAGCCAAGGCGCTCGGCCTCGAGCACGAGGGCGCGGTTGCGCGCCCAGGAGGCATCGTGCGGCTCGTCCGGATCGTGGCGGGCGGCGCGGGAGCCGTGGACCGGCGCCCAGACGCCGAAGCGGAGCGGGTGGCTCATCGCGCTTACCCGCGTCCTGCCGGCGGCTGCCAGAGCGATACGGCGGTGGCGTCGAGCCGGCGCGGGATCAGCCCGGCCTCGTGGAAGGTGTCGGCGATGGCCTGCTGCTCGGAGAGCGCAGCCCGATCGACCGCCTTGACCGCGTAGGAGCGCCGCTCGTTGACCGTGGCAACCACCGCCGGCGGCAGGTCTCCCCAGATCGGCGCCAGCAGCGCGACGGCCGCCGACGGGTTGGCCTTCACCCATTGTCCCGCCTCGACCAGGGCGGAAAAGACCGTGGCGACGACCTCCGGCTGCTCGGCGGCGAAGCGGTCGTTGACCGTGTAGTAGCGGTTGTAGCTCGACAGGCCGGTGGCGTCGGCCAGCACCCGCACCGGGCGCTTGGCCTGCACGATAGCCAGGAACGGATCCCAGATCGACCACGCCTCGATGCCGCCCCGCTCGAACGCCGCGAGCCCGTCCGCCGCCTCCAGATAGGCCGGGCGGATGTCGGCGAACCGCAGGCCCGCCCGCTTCAGCGCGCCCGCGAGGATGAAGTGGCAGCCCGAGCCCTTGGAGACGCCGACCGTTCGGCCTTTCAGATCCGCGACCGTGCGGATCGGCGACTCGTCCGGCACGACGATCGCCTCGGCCCGCGGCGAACCGGCCTCCATGGCGTAGAAGGTCAGCGGGGCCCCTGCCGATTGGGTGAAGATCGGCACCGCGTCGGCCACATCGGCGTGGAGATCGACCGCGCCGGTGTTCATCGGTTCGAGCACCTTGGTGAACAGGTGCCAGCTCACGCCGAGCCCTCGCGCGCCGAGCCGCTCCTCCAGGGTGCCCCGCGCCTTCAGCACGGTGAGGAGCGTCGAGGAGCGCTGATAACTCAGCTTCACCGTCCGTCCGGCGCGGGCCGGGCCGGAGCGACCGAGGACGAGGCCGGCGGCGAGTGCGGCGCTCGATGAAAGGGCGAAGTGGCGGCGGGTCAGGCTCATCGGGTCTCCGTGTGCGCGGTGGGCCGGGCGGAAGGGTTCGGCGGCGCGATGTCGGGGCGCGGATCGGCGGTGAAGCCGTCGCGGTTCGGCATGGCGACCCTGGGCAGGGAGGCCGCATCGAGGCTCGCCTCCTCCGGCAGCAGGCCGTTGAGGTGCAGCACGTAGGCGCTGACCGCGTAGGTTTCGTCCGGGCTGAGCGATTGCGGCGCGTCGAACGGCATCGCCCGGCGCACGTAGTCGAACAGGGTCGTGGCATAGGGCCAGAAGCTGCCGACCGTGCGCAGGGGTTTTGCGCTCGCGAGGCTGCCCCGGCCGCCGGCCAGCGGCTCGGCGGCGGCCCCCTCGCCGCGGGCGCCGTGGCAGCCGGCGCAGCGCGCGGCGAACAGGGCCGCGCCGTCGCGCACGCTGCCGTGGCCGGGCGGCAGGCCCTGGCCGTCGGGCCGGACATCGATGTCCCAGGCGGCGATGGCCTCAGGGCTCGCCGGGCGGCCGATGCCGAGGGGTCCGCCGCGGCCGGGCCGGCGAGGGTGAGGCTCAGGACGAGCGGGAGAAGCGCCTCAGGCCGCATAGGTCACCGCCCCGTTCGCGCCGAGGCTCCAGCCGAACACCGCGTTGTTGTGGTAAAAGGAGCGGGTGCCGCGCACGGCGACCAAGGCCTCGCGGCTCGGCTGCACATAGCCGGTCTCGTCCCGCGCCCGGCTCAGCAGTTTGTCCGGTCCGCCCTCCCAACGCCACGGCAGGCGGAAGCGGGTGAAGCAGCGCGGCAGCACCGGCCCCTCCAGATGCGCCTCCGCCCAGGAGGCGCCGCCATCGGTCGAGACCTCGACGCCGGCGATGCGCCCGCGCCCGGTCCAGGCGAGGCCCCGGATCTCATGAAAGCCGGGCTCCCGAAGCTGCTGGCCGCCCGACGGCGCGGTGATGACGGACTTGGCCTCCATCACGAAGGTGAATTGCCGCGCCGTGCCGTCCGGCATCAGGTCGGTGTATTTCGAGGTTTCCTCCCGCGTCTGGAACGGCCGGTCGCCGACCTTCAGGCGGCGCAGCCACTTGATGCTGAGGTTGCCCTCCAGCCCCGGCAGGAACAGCCGCAGGGGATAGCCCTGCTCCGGCCGCAGCCGCTCGCCGTTCTGCGCGTAGGCGAGGATCGCCCCGTCGAGCGCGTCGAGGGGGATCGAGCGGGTCATGGCGCAGGCATCCGCCCCCTCCGCCAGGATCCAGGCGGCGCCCGGCTGCACGCCGACCTCGGCGAGCAGGGTCGAGAGTTCGACGCCGGTCCACTCGGCGCAGGAGATCAGGCCGTGGCTGTCCTGCACCGTCCAGTCGGGTTTCGCCCCGAGCCAGGGCGTGTTGCCCGAACATTCGAGGAAATGCAGCCGCGAGACCGCGGGGAAGCGGAGGATGTCGTCCATGGTGAGGATCAGCGGGCGCGCGACGAGGCCGTGCACCACGAGGCGGTGCCGGTCCGGATCGATCGCCGGGATGCCGGCGTGGTGGCGCTCGTAATGCAGGCCGTTGGGCGTGAGGATGCCGTGCAGGCCCTGGAGCGGCGTCACCGTGGCCACCGCCCCGGGAAAGGGCGGCGGCAGCCGGGGATAGCGCGCAAGCGTCTCCCGCGGGCCGGGCCGGCCATAGCCCGGAGCGGTGGCGCCCTGCTCGCGGGTCCAGGGCGGCACGTCGAGGGGGCCTGCCTCCGCCAGGGCTCCGGTGGCGGCGCCCGCCCCGGCAAGCGAGCCGGCCAGGCGTAGGAAGGCGCGGCGGTTTTCCATGACCTCGCCCATCCTATCGCGCGCTCGCCTCGGCCTGGGCCGCCTCGAAGAAGCGGGAGTCGAACAATCCCTCCGTCGGCGGCGTCTGCTCGCTGATGCCGAGCTTGGTCTGGAAGGCCAGCATCGCGCCGGTCGCCGCCACGATGGTGCGGGGATCGGCGACATACTGGGTCGCCGGCGAGGCGAGCGCGTTGCGCAGGGTCGCGGCGGTGACGATGCCCTTGCCGAGCGCCGCCTCCACCGCGGGGAGCGCCCGCTCGGGTTCGTGCTTGATCAGATCGACGGCCCGCACGATCGCCGAGACGAGGGTGCGCACGGCCGCCGGATTCTGCTCGAGGAAGGCGCCGCGCACCGCCACAACGGTGCCGGGCTGGCCGGGAAACAGCTCGTTGCCGCCGGCGACGAGGCGGATCTGCGGGTTGCGCTCGCGGATGATGCTGAGGCCCGGCTCGCGCACCGTCGCGGCCTCGACCGCGCCGGCGAGGATCGCCTGCTGCGCCGCGTCGATGCCGAGTGTCAGGATCTGCACGTCGGCCGGGTCGACCTTGTGGACCTCGCGCAGCCAGTAGGACAGGTTGGTGTAGGGGATCGAACCGGGCGGCTGCGTGGCGATCTTGGCCGGGCGGCCCGTCTCCTCCCGGAAGCGCCGGAAGGCGGCGGCCGGTGCCGTGCCGTCGGTGAGCGGCCCGGCGAGCTTGGCGCCCGCCACGAGCACGTTCTCGCCGATAGCGGTCGCCGCCACCACCCGCAGATCGACCCCGCGCGTCCGCCCGATCGCCACCGGCGTGATCCCGGCGACGTAGACATCGACCGTGCCGCTCGCCGCCGCCTGCACCGCGTTCGGCCCGGAATCGAACAGCGTTACGGTGGGCTTGAGCCCGCCGGCCCCGAGCCAGCCCTCCCGCTCGGCGACGAAGAGCGGCGCGGCGCCGAGCACCGGGATCGCCCCGATCCGCACCGGCAGGCTCTGAACCTGGCCTTGCGCCAAGGCGACGCCCGAGGCACCGAACAGCGCGAAGAGAAGAATTGCCCACCGGATGAAGTGCGATGACATGATCGTTCTTTTATTTGCGAGATCGAGATAAGATCTATTCATATCCTTTTGTATTATGTACAAGTCATGCCAATAGGCAAGACATCTTAGGGCGACAAGGCTAAAGCCCTGAGAAAATCGGGGATGGAAGACGAGGATCTTGACGATGCAGGACGAGAGCGAGCGTCGGCAGCGGCTGGGCGAGCATGTGGCCCCGGCCAGGCTCTACGCGGCGATCAAGGCGCGCCCCTTCCTCGGCAGCGTCGCCTGCAGCCACGACCGGCTGGTGGCGGGGAGCTGGCACGAGATCGTGCTGACCTACGAGGTCGGCGCCTGCGGCATCGCCGACGGGGCGACTTTCAAGGCGACGTTCAAGTTCTACTCCGACTGGGCGCTGTTCCAGACAGCCGACCCGTCGGCGGCCAACTACGTCAGCGCGGAATACGAGGCCGGCCCGCTGCTGCCGGGGCAGTCGCCTGCGACCGTGCAGTCGCTCAGCGTGCGCTTCGACCAGAAGGGCCACGAGCGCCCGTTCCAGAAGGCCGTGATCGTCGATGTGGTCGACGGCTATCTCAATGCGGGCGACCGCATCGTCATCCGGCTGGGCGACCGGCGGGCCGGGGGCCGGGCACCCGCGTCCAGACCTTCGTCGAGGACGGCTTCCGCTTCCGCTGCTACGTCGATCCGCTCGGCACGTCGCGCTACGTGGCGGTGCCGGGTGATCCGGTCATCGCGATCGTTGCCGGGCCGCCGGAGCGGATTCAGCTCGGGGCCCCCCGTTTCGTGGCGGAGGGCGTCGTGCCGCCCCTGACCGTGGCCTTGCTCGACCGCTGGGGCAACGTCGCCCGCGACCTCGGCGGCCCGCTCGACATCGCCGCCACCGCAGAGGGGCGTGAGGTCTATCGCCGCCGCCACGCCCTGCCGGAGCAGGGCTGGGCAACGCTACGGGTCGAGGATCTACCGTCCGTCTCGGGCGAGCTGCGCATCGGTGCCGCGCGTCCCGGTGCCCGGGACGTGGCGGAGGGGGTGGCCTTCGTCACCGGGCTCGCCGACGCACCCGTGCCTCGGGCGCTCTACGGCGATCTCCACGTCCACGCCCACGATACGGTGGGCACCAACAGTCCGGCCTACAACGCAGCCTATGCCCGCGACGTAGCGGGGGTCGATGTCTACGGCTACACCGCCAACGACTTCCAGATCACCGACGAAGGCTGGCGCGAGGGCGTCGCGGTGACGGCCGGCTTCGACGTGCCCGGCCGCTTCGTCGCCTATTCGGTTCAGGAATGGTGCGGCAGCTCGACCGCGGGCGGCGACCATCAGGTGCTGTTCCTCGGCGACGATCCGCCCGGCTTCCCCTTCAACGAGCGGGGCGAGCACAACCGCACCTTCCTGTGGAACGAGAGCATGGGCGGCACCGGCGTCGAAGTCGGACGCTGGCCGGTCGAGGATCTCTGGGCGGCCTACGCGCACGATCCGGAGAACCATCTCATCATCCCGCATGTCGGCGGGCGCCGCTACATCCCGGACTGGCACCATCCGGAGCTGGAGCGCCTCGTGGAGATCGCCTCCGCCTGGGGACATTTCGACTGGCTCTACCGGGACGTGATCGCCCGCGGCTACCGGCTCGGCGTCTGTGCCAACGGCGA
Organism: Methylorubrum sp. GM97; assembly: GCF_024347855.1. NCBI lineage: Bacteria > Pseudomonadati > Pseudomonadota > Alphaproteobacteria > Hyphomicrobiales > Methylobacteriaceae > Methylorubrum > Methylorubrum sp. GM97. The sequence goes on along the minus strand of NZ_AP025942.1, from coordinate 3,596,344 downwards.
CGAGCACCGCGGACGGCCGGGCGGCGGCGCGCCGGGCGTGCAGGTGTTCGGCGTGCGCGGCGGGCTCACCGGCATCCTGGCGGACAGCCTCGACCGCCGCGCGGTCGGCCGCGCCTTGCGGGCGCGCCACACCTTCGCGACGACGGGCGAGCGCAGCGCCCTGCTGGTCCGCTGCGGCCCGCACCGCCAGGGCGACGCCTTCACGCACGAGGGTGCCGCGCGGCTGGACTATCACTTCCTCGGCGAGGCCGGCTGGGAGGAACTGACCGCCCACGATCATACCGGCGAGATCTGGCGGCGCGACCTCCACGCCGAATGCGGACTCTCCAAGCGCCTCGTGCGCCTGCGCTTCGGCGGCGCGCGCATCCGCGACCGCTATCGCTGGGCGGCCTGGGAGGGACGCATCCGCATCCTCAACGGCACGATCCGCCGCATCGTCCCCCAGGGCTTCGAGCATGCCGAGGAGACGGCGTGGCGGTCAGGCCCGACCGAGATCGCCTTCCGCTCCGAGACCTACGGCGACAGCGATGCCATCGAGATCGATATCGGTGGTCTCGAGGAATGCCGCATCCTGGTCGAGGGCACGATCGGCGGCTTCGTGAAGGTCGGCGATCCGCGCCGGCCCGCCCCCTTCGTCCATGCTCCGGATTTCCGTTTCGAATGCACCGGCCGCGAATTGATCGCGGCGGGCGCCCTGCAGCGCGAGCTTGGCGGGGCCGGGCTGTTCCTGGCGCTGGAGCGCCTGACGGAAGCGCCGCTGCCGCGGGATGTCGCCGGGCATATCCACGTCGAGCCGGAGAACGCCCCGTTCGGCTTCCGGCCGGTCTACTTCTCGGGGCGCCAGCGCGACGGCAGCCGCGTCTGGTCCTCGGCACAGTTCATCACCTTCGCGGACGGGGGCGCGGCGAAGCCCATCTCATCCGGATGATCGTCGGCCTCCACTCGGCGTCGAGACGGACGCGGCCGTCCGGAGTCCGAATACGACGATGGGCCGCGAAGTGAAGGAAAACGCCCTTCTCTCCGAGGATGGATATCAAGAATGACCGTCCATTTGGCATCGGATGCAGAGTTTGTATTTGCAAAGTCGCTCGCCGCGAAGGAAATCGAACAGATTTCCTTGAGATTGGGGCGGGAATTTCCGATTCCCTTCACGGATTGCCGCCGGGAGCCAGGTTCGCAGACCGGGCCGGCAGCGATCAGTGAGGGATGACCGGACGATGTCGCAGATCGATGCAGGCTGGGGTGCCGGCCCGAGTGGACGCTACGAGGAACTCGCGGGTCGCTTCAGGCCGGTCTTCGGCGAGATCCGTTCCACCGCCGTCGCGCGGGACGCCGAGCGGCGCTTGCCGCATGCCGAACTCGGTTGGCTGAAGGAAGCGGGCTTCACCACCCTGCGTCTACCCGCCGAGGCGGGCGGGCACGGCGCGAGCCTGCCCGAACTCTTCAACCTGCTGATCGAGCTGTCAGCGGCCGATTCCAACGTTACCAATGCGCTGCGCGCCCATTTCGGCTTCACCGAGGACGTGCTGACCGCCGCCTCGGCGGAATGGCGTACGCGATGGATCGCCCGGCTCGCCGCGGGCGAGACGGTCGGCAGCGGCGTGTCCGAGACGGGGCCGGCCAAGGTCGGGCAGTTCGACACGGTGGTGCGCCGACGCGGCGACGAGCGGGTGGTGGACGGCCGGAAATTCTACACCACCGGTGCGCTTTTCGCCGACTGGATCCACCTCTCGGCCCAGGACGAGGACGGGGCGCCCGTGGTCGCCGCGGTGCCGACCCGATCGCCCGGCGTCACGATCGAGGACGACTGGGACGGCTTCGGGCAGGCCCTGACCGCGAGCGGCACCGCCCGCTTCGAGGGCGTCGTGCTGGCGCCGGAGCTGATCAAGCCGGAGACGGTGCGCTTTCCCTACGCCATGTCCTTCTTCCAGCTCGTGCATCTGGCAACGCTCGCCGGCCTGGCTCGGGCGGCGGCCGAGGACGCGGCGCGGCTGGTGGCGGCGCGCACCCGGGTCTACAGCCACGGGAATGCCGACCGCACGGCGGATGATCCGCAAGTTCTGGCTGTGGTGGGCTGCGTGCGCGGCAACGCCTATGCGGCCAGTGCCCTCGTGCTGAAGGCGGCCGAGGCGGTGCAACGCGCGGCGGAGGCGGTGCAGCTGGGCGGGCGCGACGCGGCGGAGCCGGTCACTGCCCTCGCCGATGTCGAGGTCAACCAAGCCGTCGCCGTGGTGACCAACCTCGTATTGGAGGCGACCACAGTGCTGTTCGATGCCCTCGGTGCGTCCGCCGTGAAGGCCGAGCACGGCCTTGACCGCTACTGGCGCAACGCACGCACCATCGCCTCGCACAACCCGCGGATCTACCGCGAGCGCAGCGTCGGTGCCTTCGCGGTCAACGGCACGCGCCCACCCAGGGAGTACCGCGTCGGTACGGCCTGAGGATCGCTACAATACACCTAGCATGAACGGATTGGGTGCCTCGCGCCGCCTCGGCACAGGCCACGACACCAGCGACCGCAGCCTCAAGACACCAATCTTCTCCCGGATGCGGTTCGGTTCACCCCATTTCTGCTCACGGCTGCGTTCTTTAAAAAGAACAATCCCGTTGACTTAAAGAACGCAGGCGGACACCCTGTCGGTATTGGACAAGGGGCTCCGGCCGGCGCGCCAGCCGCAGCCCAAACGACGGGAGTTCCTGAAGGATGGCGTTTCGACCCCTGCACGACCGCGTACTGCTGCGCCGCATTGAGAGCGACGAGCGGACGAAGGGTGGCATCATCATCCCCGACACCGCGAAGGAGAAGCCGCAGGAGGGTGAGGTCGTGGCCGTCGGACCCGGTGCCCGCGACGACCAGGGCCGCGTCACCGCGCTGGACGTCAAGACCGGCGACCGCGTGCTGTTCGGCAAGTGGTCCGGCACCGAGATCAAGGTCGACGGCCAGGATCTCCTGATCCTCAAGGAATCCGACATTCTCGGCGTGATCGCCGCCTGAGCAAGCTCTGACGTCATCGACAACAGGAGATCGGAATGGCTGCCAAGGACGTGAAATTCTCGGGCGACGCGCGCGAGCGCTTGTTGCGCGGCGTCGACATTCTGGCGGATGCCGTGAAGGTGACGCTCGGCCCCAAGGGCCGCAACGTCGTGATCGAGAAGAGTTTCGGGGCGCCGCGGATCACCAAGGACGGCGTCACCGTCGCCAAGGAGATCGAGTTGGAGGACCGCTTCGAGAATCTCGGCGCCCAACTCCTGCGCGAAGTCGCCTCGAAGACCAACGATCTGGCCGGCGACGGCACCACAACCGCGACCGTGCTCGCCCAGGCGATCGTCCGCGAGGGCGCCAAGGCGGTGGCGGCGAACTTCAACCCGCTCGACTTGAGGCGCGGCATCGACCTCGCCACCGCCGCCGCCGTGAAGGACATCACCGGACGCGCCCGCAAGGTGACCGCCTCCGACGCCATCGCTCAAGTCGGCACAATCTCCGCCAACGGCGACGCCGAGATCGGCCGCCTCATCGCCGAGGCCGTCGAGCGGGTCGGCAAGGAAGGCGTCATTACGGTGGAGGAGGCCAAGACCGCCGAGACCGAACTCGATGTCGTCGAGGGCCTGCAATTCGACCGCGGCTACCTCTCGCCGTACTTCGTGACGAATACGGAAAAGCTGATTGCCGAACTCGAGGATCCCTACATCCTGATCCACGAGAAGAAGCTCTCCTCGCTGCAGCCGCTGCTGCCGGTGCTGGAGGCGGTCGTCCAGTCGAGCCGTCCCCTGCTCATCATCGCCGAGGATGTGGAGGGCGAGGCGCTCGCCACCCTCGTCGTGAACAAGCTGCGCGGCGGCCTCAAGATCGCGGCAGTGAAGGCTCCGGGCTTCGGCGACCGTCGCAAGGCGATTCTTGAGGACATCGCGATCCTCACGAACGGCCAGACCATCTCCGAGGATCTCGGGATCAAGCTCGAGAACGTGTCGCTTCCCCTGCTGGGTCAGGCCAAGCGGGTGCGCATCGACAAGGAGAGCACCACGATTGTCGACGGAGCGGGGGACAGGGCGCAGATCGACGCGCGCGTCGCCCAGATCAAGGCGCAGATCGAGGAGACCAGCTCGGACTACGACCGCGAGAAGCTCCAGGAGCGCTTGGCCAAGCTCGCGGGCGGCGTCGCGGTGATCCGCGTCGGCGGCGCGACCGAGGTCGAGGTCAAGGAGAAGAAGGACCGGGTGGACGACGCGCTCAACGCCACCCGCGCCGCGATCGAGGAAGGCATCGTTCCGGGCGGCGGCACTGCGCTCCTGCGGGCCAAGGCCGCCGTATCAGCGCTCAAGAGCGAGAATGCCGATGTGAAGGCCGGCATCAACATCGTGCTCAAGGCGCTCGAAGCGCCGATCCGGCAGATCGCGGCCAATGCCGGGGTCGAGGGCTCGATCGTGGTGTCGAAGGTGATCGAGAACGGCTCGGAGACCTTCGGATTCGACGCCCAGACCGAGACCTACGTCGACCTGATCGAGGCCGGCATCGTCGATCCGGCCAAGGTTGTGCGCACGGCACTGCAGGACGCGGCCTCGGTCGCCGGCCTGCTGGTGACGACGGAGGCGTTGATCGCCGAGCGGCCGAAGGAGAAGGCGCCGCCACTGCCGCCCAGCGGGCCGGACTTCTGATCGCCTGAAGGCCCAAGGTCCGGCGGCGCCGGACCTCGGGCCTCTGGCTGCCGACAGTATTGATGTCCCCTCCCTCATCCTAAGGTGCCGCGAGGCGATCCCGAAGGATCCTCAGGATCCCACGCGGTCCCGAGAGCCGTATCCGACCTGATTGCATCAGGCCGGCGTCTCTAGGTCGTTGTTGTGACGCGCATTCTTTCGACGAACCGGCGGCCACTTCGTCGGAATGCGCTCTAGAGCCCCCTTCGAGGCCTGCCTTGTGCATCGGTACCTCGAGGATGGGGCGAAGGATTGGATCAAGGCGATTCCGGCCGGGTGCTCCCGCCGGCACCTTCCGTCACGGTCCATCCGCCGGATGGGCCCGCTCCGAAGAGATCGACCGATGACTGCTTCGCAGGACTTCCGCCGCAGGATCGAGGGCTACAGTCTCACGACGGCCGAGATCCTCTACCACCTGCCCGACTTCCCGCATCTCCTCCAAACCTTCGTCTGGCAGAACCACGATCTGTTCCCGCAATTCCCGGAGCTGAAGCGGTTCCTCGACTTCTGGCAGGAGACGTTGGACGGCCCGCTGCACTCGGTCAGGGTGATGCATGCCCGCCTGATCCGGCCGACCGAACTCAAGGCGCTCTCGGCCGAGTTTCATCTGCACTGAAGGGCATACGGTACGGCGGGAACGATGATGCTCCGATCGATCCGCGAGGAGACCGATGGGCCTCTATGGCTATACGGAGGAGGACTGCATTCTAAAGTGATGATCTCGAGCCGAAATGTGTCGTCTTCGACTTGAGCGCGCGGCTGGATGGAAGGGATGACACTTCGACCACGTTGCGGAGGAGGTAGACGATGCCGAGCGGCTTGGCGACACGCGGCTGCCCCTCGGCGGCCGAGGCCGGGCCCGCCACGAATCCAGCCAACGCAGCACCCGCGCAGAGGGCGGCGGCTTGCCGGCGCGTGAGCAGGCCGCGTTGCTTGCCAGTCCTGTCGATCCCTGTTGTGCCAGGAGATGGTGATCTAACGGAGTTATGCCGCAAGATGCATCAAGTATTTGCCTCTTCAGCAATGATGCTTAGATGGAATTATATTATTAATAATTGCGAAGGCGAAGCATAGTTCTGACAGATAGTCGCGTTTCACGGAAAAATCATTGCGCCTCCCGCTCGGAAATCCGTCAATTGCGCGGTGCGCGATACTCCGCGTGGGGAGCGCCGCCCCCGTCAGGCCTCGTCGCGCATTCGGGCGTCCGGGATCCGGCTCGGCCAGCAGACGAGGTGGGGCGCGAGCCATTCGTGGCTCAGCATCGCGCCGGACGCGAGCGGCAGCGGCCCGGATTCGGCAGGTAGCGCCGCGTTCCGCAGGAGCGTGCCGAGCCAAGTGACGAGCCAAGTGAAAAGCTGTCTCATGCGGCCCGCGCCTCGGCGATGAGCAGGTCGGCATAGTGGGCTGCCGCCACGTCGGGATGCGAGCGCAGTCGACCCTTGAGGTAATTGCGGCCGACCTCGCGGAAAAGCGGGTTCTCGGGGTCGCTCGCCGCGCCCCGTGCCTGCTCCGCCAGCGCGGCGGGCAGAGCGAGCAACGGGACGGTGGCGTCGTGTCGCGCGCCGAGGAAGAAGGCGATGGAGAGCCGGTCCCGGCCTGCATCCGGCGTCACCACCCGGTGGATTGTGGCCCGCAGGTAGCCGTTCGAGGCGAGTTCCAGCAGTTCGCCGACATTGACCACGAAGGCCCCCTCGACCGGCGCGACCGCGATCCAGCGGCCGTCGGCATCCTCGACCTCCAGGCCGCCCACGCCGTCCTGCACCAACAGGGTGAGAAAGCCGCTGTCCTTGTGGGCGCCGACGCCCTGGTTGTCGCCGGTGGCCTCGCGGCCGGGATAGCGGATGATCTTGATGTGCTGGTTGGGTGCGCCTGCGTAGATCGGCGCGAAGGCGTCGGCCTCCTGCCCAAGCGCCAGGGCGAAGGCCTGCAACAGGCGGATGCCGACATCTGTGACCGCTTCCTGCCAGGCCAGGAGTCCGACCCGGAGCCCCGGCAGGGCGGCCGGCCACTGGTTCGGCCCCTGGAGGCGGGTCCAGGCCGGGAGGCCGGGTTCGCGCGGCCGCGCCGCCCGCTCGGCGCCGATATCGAACTGCTCGCGCCAGTCGGCCCGCCCACGGGTGATCTCCTGGCCGGCCTCGGTGTAGCCTCGGAAATGGGGCGAGTTCACCATCGCGACCGCCCGCTTCGCCTCCGCCGGCAGGGCAAAGAAGTGCCGTGCCAGCGCCTGGACGCCGGCGATCTGCGAGGCCGGAATGCCGTGTCCGACGAGATAAAAGAAGCCGGTCTCGCGGGCGACCGTCCGCAGCTCCGCCAGGAAGGCGTCGCGCTCGCTCACACCCGCATCGAGGCGGGCGAGATCGAGGATGGGGAGCGTGTAACTCATCTCAGGCCGCCCGCGCCAGCGTTCCCGCGGCGGCCAGCGCCTGATCGAGATCGGCCAGGATGTCGTCGATGTGCTCCAGCCCGACCGAGAGGCGCACGTAGCCGTCGGTGACACCGGTGGCGCGCTGCTCGTCCGGCGTCAGCTGCGAGTGGGTGGTCGAGGCCGGGTGGATCGCAAGGCTGCGCACATCGCCGATATTGGCGACGTGGTAGAACAGCTTGAGCGCGTCAATGAAGCGGCGCCCGGCGGCGCGGCCCGCCGCCAGCTCGAACCCGACGAGGCCGCCATAGCCTCCCCTCAGGATGCGGTCGGCCCGCTCCCGCGCGGCGCCGGTTTGAGCGGAGGGATGGATCACGCGGGCGATCTCCGGCCGACGCCCGAGCCAGTCGGCGACCGCTTGCGCATTGCGGCTGTGGCGTTCGATCCGCAGGGGAAGCGTCTCGATCCCCTGGAGCGTCAGGAAGGCGTTGAGCGGCGAGACGGCGGGACCGAGATCGCACAGGAGCCGCACCCGGGCTCGCAAGGCATAGGCGACCGGTCCGATCGGCCGCGCGGCCTCGGTCCAGACCGCGCCATGATAGCTCGAATCCGGCGTGTTCAGGGCGGGCTGGCGATCGGGATAGGCTGCCCAGTCGAAGCGGCCGCCGTCGACGATGGCTCCGCCGATGGCGATGCCGTGGCCGCCGAGATACTTCGTAGTCGAATAGACGACGATCGCCGCGCCATGGTCGAGCGGCCGTGCCAACAGGGGCGCCGCGGTGTTGTCGACGATGAGCGGGATGCCGAGCGGCCGGCCGATCGCCGCCACCTCGGCGATGGGGAAGACCGTGAGCTTCGGGTTCGGCAGGGTCTCGGCGTAGTAGGCCCGCGTCCGCCCGTCGGTCGCGCGGGAGAAATTGTCCGGGTCGGCGGGATCGACAAAGCGGACCTCGATGCCCTGCTCGGCCAGCGTGTGGGCGAACAGGTTCCATGTGCCGCCGTAGAGGTCGGTCGAGGAGACGATGTTGTCACCTGCCCGCGCGAGGTTCTGGACGCTCAGCGCGGAGGCCGCCTGACCGGAGGCGAGAGCAAGTGCGGCCGCGCCGCCCTCCAGCGCGGCGAGGCGCTGCTCCAGCACGTCGACGGTGGGATTGGTGACCCGGGTGTAGATGTTGCCGAGTTCCTTGAGCGCGAACAGACTCTCCGCGTGATCGGCGTCGCGGAACTGGTAGGAGGTGGTCTGGTGGATCGGCACTGCGACCGACCCGGTCTGAGGATCGGCGCGCCAACCGGCATGGAGCGCGAGCGTTTCGGCGTGGACTGAAGCGGGCGTCTGGTCCGACATCGGCGGCTCCCTTGAGTAGATCCCAAGATGATCAGCCGATCCGTATTGAAGTCAACGGAAGTTGTTTTCTTTGTTTATTGGTTTTGGGTGATTTTCTTCGTCGATTCCGGTGAATTTTGCTACTTGTCGCCTGGGCTGCCACCGCGCCCGTAAGGCCGCCTCCGAGCGGGCCTTCGCTCTTGCCGCGCCTGCCGAATTGGGAAGGGGTCAGGCTGTCGGCTGTCGGCTGTCGGCTGTCGGCTGTCGGCTGTCGGCTGTCGGCTGCGGCTCCAGGCATCCGCGGACGTGATGATGGATGCTCATCGCAACGGCCGATGTCGTCTTCGCTCGCATCCGGCGCCTTGGCCGCGGTGAGGACAGCAGCCGAGACCGTCGGATCGATGCTGGCCTCCAATGACGGCCATTCCGGAGAAGGTAAGGGCCGAAGAGGACGATCGGCCCTTACCTTCTTGGAAATGCACGCGGTTCGGCTCCTGAACGGCGTCGCCGATGGGCCCGCCTCAACCCGCCGTCGATGTGACGGTGCTCGCGACTAAAGCGGTAAAGCCCTGGACCAGCTTGTCAGTCCTTGACCGTCGCAGGCGTCGCAACCTGCTGCCGACAAGCTTCCCGCATGCGCACAGTCAGTTCTTCACGATCACCTTCGTGCCGACTTTCACCCGGTCGTAGAGATCGACCACGTCCTTGTTGGTCATGCGGATGCAGCCTGATGACACGGCCGCGCCCATCGTCTCGGGCTCGTTCGAGCCGTGGATGCGATAGAGCGAGGAGCCGAGATACATCGCCCGGGCGCCGAGCGGGTTGTCCTGGCCGCCGGCCATGTAGCGCGGCAGGTCCGGGCGGCGGGCGAGCATCTGGGCCGGCGGGCGCCAAGCCGGCCATTCCTTCTTACCCGTGACCGTCTTGGTGCCCGACCATGAGAAGCCCTGGCGCCCGACGCCGACGCCGTAGCGGATCGCCTCGCCGCCGCCGAGCACGTAGTAGAGCCGGCGCTGGCTCGTGGAGATCACGATCGTGCCGGGCTTCTCCTTGCCGGCATAGGCCACCGTGTCACGCGGGATGGCCTGCGTCTTGAACACGTTGATGAAGTCGGCCAGCGGCCCGCTGTCGAGCGGGTTGGCGTGGGCCGGCACGAGGGCGGCCACCGCAAGAGCACCGCCGAGGGCAAGCGTTGCGGCAAGGCGCGGCAGCGCGGAACGGTTCGGCCAGGATCGGGTCGGCAAGGCGTATATCCTCCTCGAAGGGGCCGCGCCGCGCGGGTGGCGGCAGCAGGCGAGTCGAGCGCTTTAGGGCCGGCCGTCAGGGCAGGAGGAAGGCAAGGGTGTGGGTTCTCGGCAACGCCTGCGCCGAAATGTCGGGCGCGTCCGGAACACCGTGCGGCCCGGCACATCGGCTCACGGCCGAACCATGCTCCGCTGGATGAGGAGCCGAGTGGCTGTCCTGGAGGACCGGCCAGAATGCCGCACTCGATTGCGCGGGAACGTTTCATCCACCACAATGATGTCATCGTGACCATCATGACTCGCCTTGCATCGACGGGCCGTACCCATGCCGGCCGACCGGCCCGCATCGTTCTGTCCACGCTGGTCGGGCTGCTGAGCCTGCTCGTCGTCATCGGACTGCCGACCGACGGCTCTGCTCTTGGCGGGATCCCGCAGGCACATGGCGTGGTGACGTTCGATCAACGGCCCGACACGGACCCGCTCGCCAGCGTGCGGATCGGCCACGCCGTGCTCGATCTCGACGAGGTCGCGAAACTCGGGCGCGTGAGCGCGGTCCTTCCGGGTCTCGACCGCGTGCGGGCATCGTCTCTTCCCCGTCCCATCTCGGATCGAAACCCCGCTCCCGCCGAGCGCGGTCAGCCCGAGCGTCCGCCCCGGGCCTGACAGGCGCGTCGTCGCGGTCGTACGGGCATTGCGAGGGGTTTGAGCGGTGGCATGGCGCCGATGCGCGCCGTCGTCGGATTGCCAAACTTCGCGCCCAGGATGTACCCCGACCCCATTCGGCTGTCCTGCACAGTCGATCCCCGATGCCTCTGGCATCTTACGTCCAGGGCCTTCGATCCCCGATCGTCGCAGCGGCCCGGTGATTGCAACGGCGCGCGAGGCCGATCCGGTCTCCCCCGTCATCCGTGACGCGCGGTGACGCTCTCCTTCCCGGGGGACCGCCGGCCGCGTCACGGCATCGGCTCGAAGGCCAGCATCGGCCTTCGGACAGACGTCGATGCGACAACAAATGCCGAGAGCATCGTAGGAGTAACCCCATCGTGACGCCGTCTCCCCAGTCGCCCGGCAGCAATCCCGGCCTTGCCAAGGCCGGAAGCCGCCGCTCCCGCTGGTCCCTGCCGGCCTCTCTTGTCGTCGGTGCCGTCCTCGTCGCCGTCTCGGCCTGCAACGAGCAGAAGGCGGCCGCGCCCGTGCCGCTGCCGCCGCCCGAGGTCAGCGTCGTCAGCGTCCGTCCGCAACCGATCCCCTACGTCCGCGATCTGCCCGGCCGCGTCGCGCCGATGCGCATCGCCGAGGTGCGCTCGCGGGTCTCGGGTCTGGTGATCCGGCGTCTGTTCGAGCAGGGCAGCCACGTCAACGAGGGCGACGTCCTCTACAAGATCGACCCGGCCCCCTATCAGGTCGATCTCGCCAGCGCCGAGGCGACTTTGGCCAACCGCGAGGCCGCCCTGGTGCTGGCCAACCAGCAGGCCGACCGCCTCGAGACCCTGCTCGCCCGCAACACCGCGAGCCAGGCGCAGTACGACACGGCGTTTGCCGCCAAGAAGCAGGCCGAGGCCGAAGTCGCCGGCGCCAAGGCGGCCCGCGACCGGGCGCGGCTCAACCTGTCCTGGACCGATGTACGCGCGCCAATCTCCGGCCGCATCGGCCGGGCGCTGCTCACCGAGGGCACGCTGATCGAGTCCGGCATCACCGGGGTGCTCGCCACGATCCAGCAGCTCGATCCGATCTACGTCGACATCACCCAGTCGGTGGGCGAACTGAACAAGCTGCGCCGCGACATCGCCTCGGGCGAACTCGCCAAGCTCGCCGCCGACACTGCCAACGTCCACCTCATCATGGATGACGGCACGCTCTACGGCTCGGCCGGGCGCCTGCTGTTCTCCGACGTCACCGCCGACCCGAGCACGGGCCAGGTGACGCTGCGGGTGCAGTTCCCCAACCCGCACAACGAGCTGTTTCCCGGGATGTATGTCCGCGCCCGGATCAAGCAGGGCATCGACTCGGACGCCATCGCCGTGCCGCAGCAGGCGATCCAGCGCACCAGTGACGGCAAGCCCGAGGTCTGGGTGGTCAAGCCCGACGGCAAGGTCATGCTTCAGCCGGTCGAGGTCGGCCCCGTGGTCGGCGGCAACTGGCTGATCCGCGAGGGCCTGGAGGGCGGCGAGAAGGTCGTCGTCGAAGGCTTCCAGAAGATCTCCGCGGGCATCCAGGTGAAGACCGTCCCGTGGAAGACGGAGACCGCTGCCGACGAGGGCAAGCCGATCGACACCGACAGTCACGACACCGACGGCAAGGAGACGAACGAGAAGAGTTCGTCCGCGGCCGAGCCGGCCGCTCAGCCCGTCGCCCAGTTCGCCGACTGATTCTTTCTCAAGCATCGCGCGGCCGGCGGGCGTCCCGACGCCCCGCCGGCCCGATGGCATAGGACATCAACGCGCCTCATGGCTCGCTTCTTCATCGACCGGCCGGTCTTCGCCTGGGTCGTCGCCCTCTTCATTCTGCTGGGCGGCGCGCTCTCGATCCCGCAACTGCCGATCGCCCAGTACCCGATCATCGCGCCCCCCGCGATCGCGCTCTCGACCTCCTATCCCGGCGCCTCGGTGGAGAATCTCTACACCGGCACGACGCGCCTCATTGAGGACGAGCTCAACGGTGCGGCCAACATCCTGAGCTTCGAATCGGCCTCCGACTCCTTCGGCGTGGTCGAGATCACCGCGAGCTTCCAGCCCGGCACCGATCCCGGCTACGCCGGCGTCGAGGTGCAGAACCGCTTGAAGCGCGTCGAGGCGCGCCTGCCGGCCGAAGTGCGCCAGCAGGGCATCCTCGTGGAGGAGGCCTCGGCTGCGACGCTGAACATCATCACGCTCGTCTCCACCGACGGGAAGACCGACGAGGTGGGGCTGGGCGACTTCCTGATCCGCAACGTCATCAACGAGATCCGCCGCATCCCCGGCGTCGGCCGCGCGACCCTCTACTCGACCGAGCGGGCGCTGCGGATCTGGATCGACCCGGACAAGCTGCGCGGCCTCTCGCTGAACGCCGCCGACGTGACCAAGGCGATCGGCCGGCAGAACGTGCAGATCGCCTCGGGCGCCGTCGGCGCGCAGCCCTCGCCTGAACGCCACGCCGTCAACTTCCCCATCATCGTCAAGGGGCAGATGACCGAGCCGGAGGCGTTCGGCGCCATCGTGCTGCGGGCGAATCCCGACGGCTCCAACGTGCGCCTGCGCGACGTCGCCCGGATCGAACTCGGCGGCGACGACTACAAGTTCACCACCCGCCTCAACGGCGGCCCGGCGGCGGGCATCTCGGTGACGCTGGCGCCCGACGGCAACGCCATCGAGACGGCGAAGGCCATCCGCGCCAAGATGGTGGAGCTGTCGCAGTTCTTCCCCGACACGGTGAAGTGGGACATCCCCTACGACATCACGCCCGCGGTCGATGCCTCGATCGAGAAGGTGCTGCACACGCTGGTCGAGGCGGTGGTGCTGGTCTTCATCGTGATGTTCGTGTTCCTCCAGAACATTCGCTACACCCTCATCCCGACCATCGTCGTGCCGATCGCCCTGTTCGGCACCTGCACCGTCATGCTGCTCGCGGGCTTCTCCGTGAACGTGCTGACCATGTTCGGCATGGTGCTGGCCATCGGCATCCTCGTCGACGACGCCATCGTCGTCGTCGAGAACGTCGAGCGCATCATGAACGAGGAGGGTCTGCCCCCGAAGGAGGCGACCCGGAAGGCGATGAGCCAGATCACGGGGGCGATCATCGGCATCACCCTGGTGCTGATCGCCGTGTTCATCCCGATGGCGTTCTTCCCCGGCTCGGTCGGCATCATCTACCGGCAGTTCTCGATCGCGATGGTGACCTCCATCGCCTTCTCGGCCCTGCTCGCCCTCTCGCTCACCCCGGCGCTCTGCGCCACGATGCTGAAGCCGATCGAGAAGGGGCACGGCCACGCCAAGGGCGGCGTGTTCGGATGGTTCAACCGGTTCGTCGACCGGGAGACCGCCCGATACGGCCGCGGCGTGGCATGGTTCATCCGGAAGTCCGGCCGGGTGATGCTGATCTACCTCGTGCTGGTCGCGGGCGTCGCCTACGCCTTCATGCGCCTGCCCGAGGGCTTCCTGCCGCTCGAGGATCAGGGCTTCTTCACCGTCGATATCCAGACCCCGCCGGGCTCCTCCTTCAACCGCACGGAAGCGGCGGTGAAGAAGGTCGAGGATTATCTCCTGGCCCAGCCAGGCGTGGCGACGGTCACCGTCATCAACGGCTTCTCCTTCTCCGGCCAGGGCCAGATGACGAGCCAAGCCTTCGTCACGCTCAAGCCCTGGAGCGAGCGCGACGCGGCGAACTCCGCCGCCAAGCTGGTCGAGGGCACCAACAAGGCGCTTGGGGCTACAAGGATGCCGTGATCCAGGCGCTGGAGCCGCCGCCGATCGACAACCTCGGCAACGCCTCGGGCTTCTCGTTCCGCCTGCAGGACCGGGCGCAGAAGGGCTACTCGGCGCTGATGGCGGCCCAGGAGCAGCTGCTGTCGCTCGCCCGCAAGAGCCCTGTGCTGACGAAGGTCTATGTCGAGGGCCTGCCGCCCGCGCCCGAGGCCGAACTCATCATCGACCGCGAGAAGGCAGCCGCGCTCGGCGTCGATTTCGAGGACATCAACAACACGATCCAGGTCAATCTCGGCTCGGTCTACGTCAACGACTTCCCGAATCGCGGCAAGATGCAGCGCGTGATCGTGCAGTCCGAGGATCTCCAGCGCCTGCACGCGGCGGACCTGTTGAACTACTCGGTCAAGAACGCGCAGGGGACGATGGTGCCGATGTCCTCCTTCGCCGACCTGAAATGGGGCGTCGGCCCGGCGCAGATCATCGGCTTCAACGGCTACCAGTCGGTGCGCATCACCGGCGATCCGGCCCCCGGCTACACCTCCGGCGACACCATCAAGGAGATGGAGCGGCTGATGACCTTCCTGCCGAAGGGCTTCGGCTACGCCTGGACCGGGCAGTCGCTCCAGGAGAAGGAGGCGGGCTCCCAGGCCTCGCTGCTGCTGGCGCTGTCGGTGCTGATCGTGTTCCTGTGTCTGGCCGCGCTCTACGAGAGCTGGTCGATCCCGATCTCCGTGCTGCTGGTGATCCCGCTCGGCGTCATCGGCTCGGTGGCGGCGGTGTATCTGCGCGGCATGCCCAACGACGTCTACTTCAAGATCGGGCTCATCACGATCATCGGCCTGTCGGCCAAGAACGCGATCCTGATCGTGGAGTTCGCCCGCGACCTCTGGAAGCCCGGCACCAACATCGTCCAGGCGACGATCCAGGCGGCGACGCTCCGCTTCCGCCCGATCGTGATGACCTCGCTCGCCTTCATCTTCGGCGTGGTGCCGCTGGCGATCGCCACCGGCGCCTCTTCGAAGAGCCAGCAGGCCATCGGCACGGGCGTGATGGGCGGCATGATCTCGGCCACCGTGCTCGCGGTGTTCTTCGTGCCGGTGTTCTTCGTGGTGGTGATGCGCCTGTTCAAGCGCAAAGAGGTCGCTGCGGGCGAGAACGCGGAGGCAGCGCCTGCTCCGGCTCATCATGGGCACTCGGTGCCGGCGGAGTAGCAAGCTCAGGGAGCGGGCGCGGTTAGAACCGTGCCCGCCCATGGTCAGATTCAGCCGAGCCAATCCGGCGCGACACCCGTGTAGGATGCGATGCGCTGCCGTTGCCCGTCGTCCGGATCGGCTTCCGCTCGCTCGAACCGGATGATGGCGTCTTGCGGGATGCCGGTAGCTGTCGAGAGGTCGGCCTGCGTGCCGCCGCTGTGAGCGCGGGCGGCCGCGACCGGCGAACCGTGTTCGACCACGAGCTTCACGAACCAGTGCGGTATCGCAGCAGGTTGCCCCGCTGCTTCCTCAATCAGGTACGCGTCCGTGAGTCGTGCCGTGTCGCGATCCTCGGCCTCTTCGCCGTCGATGGTGGCGAGAAGGGCATCGTACTCTCGGCGCGTCAGTACGACGAGTTCCTCGCCCGTTTCCGTTCTGATGATTTGCGGCTTCATGGCTGCTGCACCCTCTCAGGTGTAGATGTCACGTCGGTCACCGATCGCAAAGACCGAGATCGTATCGACCGTCTCGGTGAAGACCGCGCGGTAATCGCCGATCCGCAGCCGCACACCGGGCCGGCCGACCAGGGACTTTGTCGAACCCGAGCCGGTTGCCGCATAGCGTTCAAGCTTCGCCAGGATGTCAGCCTGCACGGGCTTGGGGAGTTTGGTGAGGCTTTTGAGGGCAGCGGCTGTGTAGAGAAGCGTCTTCACGGCACCGGCGTCGCAGGCATGCGCGCAAGAGTGCCGATTCGCTCAGACGATGCAACCGTAAAGTACGGGCGTGGCGATCAATGACGCCGGTTGAGCACCCGCCGTGCCCCATATCCGGCCGCCGCCCAGAGAAACGCCGAGACCGTCCGCACCGGAAAGAACGTCGGCAGGTCGGCGGCGACGGGGGCCGGCCAGGGCAGGCCGATCCGCGTCACGAGCCACGCGAACAGCACCGAGACCCCCAAAGCGGCGATGGCCGCGATGAAGACCTTGCCGAACTGATCCGCCTTCCAGCCGAGGAACACGGCGATCAGGATCAGGAGGGGGTCGAACCCGGCGAGGATCCAGACCGAGAACGAATAGACCGGGACGACGGGGGCGGCGTTCACGCCCACCACGCCTTCGGCAGGCTGATCCGCCCGGCCGCATTCTCGATGGTCTGCGCGGCGGCGAACAGCGTCTCCTCGTCGAAGGGACGCCCGATGAGCTGGAGGCCGAGCGGCAGACCCTGCGCGTCGAGGCCGGCCGGCACCGAGATGCCGGGCAGTCCGGCCATGTTCACCGTCACCGTGAACACGTCGTTGAGATACATCTCGACCGGATCGGCCGAGGCCATCTCGCCGATGCCGAAGGCGGCCGACGGGGTTGCGGGGGTGAGGATCGCATCGACGCCGGAGGCGTAGGCCGCCTCGAAGTCGCGCTTGATCAGCGTGCGGATCTTCTGGGCCCGGACGTAGTAGGCGTCGTAGTAGCCCGCCGACAGCACGTAGGTGCCGATCATGATGCGCCGCTTCACCTCGCGGCCGAAGCCGGCGGCGCGGGTGTTCTCGTACATCCCGGCGATGTCTTTGCCCGGCACCCGCAGGCCGTAGCGGACGCCGTCGTAGCGGGCGAGGTTCGAGGAGGCCTCGGCCGGCGCCACGATGTAGTAGGCCGGCAGCGCGTATTGCGTGTGCGGCAGCGAGATTTCCTTGATCGTCGCGCCGGCCTCCCGCAGCCAGTCCGCGCCCTGGTCCCACAGCCGCTGGATCTCGGCGGGCATGCCTTCGACCCGGTATTCCTTCGGGATGCCGATGGTGAGGCCCTTCACGCCCCGCGAGATCGCCGCCTCGAAGTCGGGCACCGGCATGTCCACGGACGTCGTGTCGCGCGGGTCGTGTCCGGCCATGGAGCCGAGCAGGATCGCGCAATCCTGCACCGTGCGCGCGATCGGGCCGGCCTGATCGAGCGAGGAGGCGTAGGCGATGATGCCCCAGCGTGAGCAGCGGCCGTAGGTCGGCTTGATGCCGACGGTGCCGGTGAAGGCGGCGGGCTGGCGGATCGAGCCGCCGGTATCGGTCGCCGTGGCACCGAGGCAGAGATGCGCGGCCACCGCCGCCGCCGAGCCGCCCGACGAGCCGCCGGGCACCAGCGGGGCGTCCGAGCCCTGGCGGCGCCAGGGGGAGATCGTCTTGCCGTAGGCGCTGGTCTCGTTGGACGAGCCCATGGCGAACTCGTCGAGGTTGAGCTTGCCCAGCATCACCGCGCCGTCGCGCCAGAGCTGGGACGAGACGTTCGACTCGTAATGCGGCTCGAATCCTTCGAGGATCTTCGAGCCCGCGGTGGTGTGCACCCCTTGCGTCGCGAACAGGTCCTTGATGCCGAGCGGCAGGCCCTCGAGCGGGCGCGCCTCGCCCTTGGCGATCTTCTGGTCCGAGACCTCGGCCATCTTCAGCGCCCGGTCGGGCGTCGCGACGATGTAGGCGTTGAGCGCCTTTGCCCGGTCGATGGCGTCGAGATGCGCCTGCGCGATCTCGCGGGCCGAGAAGTCTTTGGCCTTCAGCCCGTCGCGAGCCTCGGCCAGGGTGAGTTCGTTGAGTGCCGTCATGCCCGTTCCAAGTGGCTGCCAGGTATCCGCACCAAGCCCGCGGGCGCGTGGCGTCTCGCGGGTGGCAGAAAAGCCGCTCCGTCGCGTCCCAGGGGACTACTCGACGACCTTCGGCACGAGAAAATAGTTGTCCTCGGTCTCGGGGGCGTTGGCGACGATGTCGCTCGCCCGGCCGCCGTCGTTCACCACATCGGCGCGCTTCTTCATGCGCATCGGGGTGACGGAGGTCATCGGCTCGACGCCCTCGACGTCGACCGCGCCGAGTTGCTCGACGAAGGCGAGGATCGCGTTGAGCTCCCCCTTCAGCGGGCCGACTTCCTCGTCGGTCACCGCGATGCGGGCCAGATGCGCGATGCGCCGTACCGTTGTCTCGTCGACCGACATGCCGCCCGTGTCGCCTCGCCTGCCGTGAGCGCGGGTGAAAGACCTCGCGCCGGGATCAGCCGGGCTATAGCACCCGCCTTCGCGCAGGGGCAACGCTCCGGGCGGCACCGATGGCGGAGAGTGTCACAGAGCCTGTAAACCCCGATCGAACCGGCCGGTCAGACGATGACGTGGCCCCGCGTCACCGGCATGTCCACGGTAACTCCGGGACGGCGGTAGCCGTCGGCGTTGTAGGCCCCGACGCAGAGGATCTCGAAGGCGAGCGCCAGCATCAGCACATGCCGCCGCATGAGGCGGCCGGATCGGGCGGAGGCGGGCGGGGTCGGCGTCGGCGTGAGGGGCACGGGGCGGTTCCGGCGTCGTTAACGAAACCTTAACACCGCTTTATGCTTTCCGCTCCATCCCGGGAGGGACGACCACCCCCGTTGGTTAATCTGTGCGGTGGACAAGTCCGCGCGGGCGGGCGTAAGCCCCTCCCTCATCGGGATACGGGGAGGACGGGGCATGTGGGACAGCGTCTTCCGGGAACTGCGTCCGGGGCTGACCTCCAGCGAGACGGATCTCGCCCGCGCCGAGGCCGAACTCGGGTTCCCCCTCCCCCAGAGCTACCGCAACTTCGCGCAGAGCTGCGGCGCCGGGCGGATCGGCGGGCATCTGCGCATCTTCACCCCGGTTCCGGTGGAGGCGGCGGATCTCGGTTCGCGCGCGCACCTGATCTCGCACGGCGTGGCGCTCGCCCTCGACGGCCTGCGCGACGAGGACAGCGATGAGCCGCACCGCTTCACCATCGAGGGTGATGCCGATGCCGGGCTGATGGAGCGGGCCTGCTTCTTCGGGCAGACCGAGCGGGGCGATTTCCTGTTCTTCGACGTGACGCCGGGCTTTCCCGAATACGACATCTGGGTGCTGTGCGCCGATCTGGAGACGGTGCATTTCGGCGGTGCCGACCTGCCCACCTTCCTGCGCGGGCTTCAGGGCCTCGAGATCCTGCACATCCTCGGCGACGGGGAAGGTCCGCTGCCCGCGACCTTCGTGGGCGACGACGCGGCGGCCCTTGAACAGCTCGGAGCGACGGATTCGTGAACCGGGAGGAGATGGCGGCCTTCGCCGAAGCCTCGGCCGGCGCGCCGCGCCTGATCGGGCTCGACCTCGGCACCAAGACCATCGGAATTGCCCTGTCCGATGTCGGCCGGCAGATCGCCTCGCCGCTGGAGACGATCCGGCGGGTGAAGTTCACGCCCGACGTGGCACGGATCGTGACGCTCTGCGCGACGCACGCGGTCGGCGGCCTCGTGATCGGCCTGCCGCTCAACATGGACGGCTCCGAAGGCCCCCGTGCCCAATCGAGCCGGAGCTTTGCCCGCAACCTCAAGCCGCTGTTGCCGCTGCCGGTCCTGTTCTTCGACGAGCGGCTCTCCACCGCCGCCGTTACCCGCACGCTGCTCGAAGCCGACGCCTCGCGGGCGCGTCGCGGCGAACTCGTGGACAAGCTCGCCGCCGCCTACATCCTGCAAAGCTGCCTCGACGTGATGGGCGGGATGTTTTCGGGCGCGGCCGAGGAGGCGGACGGGTTTTAACCCCGCGTCACCCGCGCCACGATCGTCTCCCGCTCCCGGCGCGTCGCCGACAGCCGCTCGCGGGCGGCCGCGAGAATCTCTGGACCCGCGGTTTCGGGGCGTCCCGCGTCGAAGGGCGGGGCCGGGGCGTATTCCTGATGCAGCTGGATCGCCTTCGCGGTCGCCACGTCAGTGAGTTCGGCCGCGAGCGTCAGGCCGAAATCGATGCCCGCCGTTACGCCACCGCCGGTGATCAGGTTGCCGTCGCGCACCACGCGCCCCTGCGTCGGAATCGCTCCGAAGGCGGCGAGGAGATCGTGGGCCGCCCAGTGCGTGGTGGCGCGCTTGCCCCGCAGAAGTCCCGCCGCGCCGAGCACCAGGGCCCCGGTGCAAACGGAGGTGACATAGCGGGCGCGTTCCGCCTGACGGCGCAGGAAGTCGAGGGTCTCGGCATCCTCCATCAGCGGGTTCACCCCCGCACCGCCGGGCACGCAGATCACGTCGAGAGCCAGGCATTCGGCGAAGGTGATTGTGGGCGTCAGCACGAGGCCGGTGGCGCTCGTGACCGGTTCCAGCGCCTTCGCGACGAGATGGACGCGGGCGCCCGGCACCATGGCCAGCACTTCATAGGGGCCGGTCAGATCGAGCTGCTGCACCCGGGGAAAGACGAGGAAGCCGATCTCGATCGTCATGGTCGCGAATCCTGGCCGTGTCCTGCGCTCGAAGCTTTTGCTTCCGCATCATCTTTTTCCGAAAGCCGGAGGCCACCTTTCGGGATGATGCTCTACCGCAGATAGATCACGCTGTAGAGCGAGGCGCGCAGCTCGTCCTCGTCGAGCCAGACCCGGCCGAGGTCGCAGCGCTCGGCGATGCCCGGCCGCATCCGGGCGCAGTACTCGCCGGTATTGTCCTGCAGGTGGTACTGGCAGCGCCCGCTCGCCTTGCGCCGGGCGATGATCGGGCTCGAATGGTCGGCGGCGATATCCGGCTCTTTCGGCAGACGCTCCTCCAGCACGTACCAGGAATAGCCCACCACCGGCAGGCGGCCCCGGTCGAGGGCGTAGTCGATCATCGCCATCAGCCGGTCGGTGCCGGCTGTGAGGCCGGGTTCGCTGCGGGCGGCCTTGTCCATGAAGTCGAGCTGGTTGTCGGCGATCGAATCCGAGACCGGGATCAGCGGCACCGGCAGGGGTTTTCGCCGGCAGCGCCGTTCGACATGGGCGATCCAGCCGGCATTGAAGGCGTCGGTCGCCGGATCGCGCAGCCGCGGCACCGTCCCGCCGAGACTGCGCCAGGAGATCTGCTGGGCGGCGACGCGGCTGCGCCAGCGCAGGGCACTGAGGGTGCGCGCGTGCTGGCCGTAGCCGTCGAAGGAGGGCAGGTCCCGGTCCGTGCACAGGCCGCCGAGGTTGTAGAGGAGCGTTGCCGCCGCCTCCTGCCCGTCCTCCAGCTTGTCGAAATACGGCTTGCGGCCCGGGTTGCGCTCGTGGCTCGCCTCGGTGTCGTTGCGGCTCTCGGCGATCTCTTCCGCGAGGTCGGGATGCCGGCGCAGGTAGTTCCGCAAGGCACGATCCCGGCTGCGTTCGAGGCCCGTCGGGTCGGCGAAGTAGTAGCGGGTGGCGACATCCAGCGCCGAAACGGTGACCCCGACGCGCTGCGAGATCATGTCGGCGGTGGCGTAGGCAAAGCAGATCGCGCTGTCGCCCTGGCTCATCGGCGACAGGGCCGGGTTGGGGCTGATCCGGTCGTCGAGCGGATGCGTACCGGGCCGGCGGGCCGGCGCCACGACGGTGACATCGGCGCAGGCCGGGTTGCGGGCGTAGCGCGGGTTTTCGGGCAGCAGGCGCAGATCGACCGCCCCGGCGGGCGCCGCCGCGAGCAGAAGGCCGAACGCGAAACAGCGGGCGACGTCGGCCGCCCCGGATGATGGCCTCAATCCGTCCCCGCCTCGGCGAGTGCGACCGGCGCCGCCTCGGCGCCGTCGAGCACCGTGTCCTGCGCGGCCTCGGCGAGCAGGGCGTAGCCGCCATCGGCCATGTGCAGGCCGTCGCTGGCGAACAATTCGGTGCGGGTCAGCCGGCCCTGCCCGATCCAGTCGCGCATCAGGTCGGAGCGGCGGATCACCGGGACGCCGAGATCGGCGCCGAGGGTGCGCACGGCGTCGCGGAACCGGTCGGCGCCGGGCGTGGCGTCGAGCGTCGGGCACCATTGCGGCTCCATCAGAACCACGTCGATCCCCGCCGCGCGGATGCGCTCCAGCGCCGCCTCGGTCGCCTCGCGGAAATGATCGAGGGAGATGCCGCGCAGGGCGTCGTTGCTGCCGGTCTGCCAGATCACGAGATCGGGCCGGGGCGCGATCACGTCCCGGTCGAGCCGGGCCAGCATCTCGTCCACCGCCTCGCCGCCGATGCCGCGGTTGGTGACCGTGATCTTGCTGCCGAGATGCGGCAGGGCGCGCCGCAGACCCGCTTCGAGGCGGGCGGGATAGGCGGCGGCGGGCGACGAGGCGCCGATGCCTTCCGTCGAGGAGGAGCCGAAGGCGACGATGCTCAACGGCCCGCCGAGCGCGATCTTCTGGGCGACGTGCGGAAGGCCGGTCGGCGCCGCATCCTCGAACAGGCCGAGATCGAGGTCGAAGCCGAGATCGAGGTGTTGCGGCAGCAGGTCGGCGTAGGCGAGCACCGCGGTCGAGGAGAGGGTGAGGGCCAGCATCAGCGCCGTCGCGCCGACGAGCCGCCGCGGACGCCCCCTCGAGACCATCCGCTTCCGAGCCTGACGAAGAAGCCGTACCACCGTTCGAGCCCCCGCCCGCGGGCCGCCTCGTCTGGGGGCCTTCGCGGAATAACTGATATCGACCCTTCTAACCGAACCGAGGCCGGATTACGGCCCAATAATCGTGATTCGCCACAGCCGCAATGCGCAGTGTTTGATAGAGTCTTAAGCGCGAAATTCGGATCAAAGATTTGTTGGTCATAGACGCCGTTCGTTCGACGCCAGCACGAGGTTCGAGAGCAGCGATCGAGCACGCTAACGCCGCCGCCCTGCCCCGGCGTCAATGGCCTCTATCGTCGGATCGGCTGCGTCACGCCCGCGAAACCAGGGACACCGTCCCGCTCCCATGCCGCTCGATTTGGCCGTCGAGTTCGAGTTCGAGCAGCGTCGTCTGCACGATCCGAACCGATAGGCCGGTGGAGCGGGCAAGCTCGTCGGTTCCGACCGGAGCCGGGCTGAGGCATGCGATCAGCCGCTCGCGGTCGTCCCGGGGCTCGGGGGGAGCCTCGACCGGCTCTGCCGCGGCGGGAAGTAGCGGCAGCGTGGTCTCGGCGCGTCCGTCGAAATCGATCTCGTCCCAGTAATCGGGCGTGCGCCAGGTCTCGGAGCGGTCGTTCAGGCCGTCCGCTTGTGGCGCGTCGCCGGCGATCAGCGGATCGAGCACCGAGAGGACGTGCTCGACCTCCGAGACCAGCGTCGCACCCTGGCGGATCAGGTCGTTGGTGCCCTCCGCCCGCGGATCGAGCGGCGAGCCGGGCACCGCGAAGACCTCCCGGCCCTGCTCCAGCGCGAAGCGGGCGGTGATGAGCGAGCCGGAGCGGCGCGCGGCCTCCACGACGACGGTGCCGAGGCTGAGGCCGGAGATGATGCGGTTGCGGCGGGGAAAGTCGCGCCCGCGCGGCACCCAGCCCATCGGCATCTCGGCGACCACGGCCCCGCCGGCGCCGACGATCTCCTCGACGAGGCCGGCATGGTTCTCCGGATAGATCCGGTCCTGCCCACCCGCGAGGACCGCGACGGTGCCGGTGGTGAGCGTGGCCTTATGGGCGCGGGCGTCGATGCCGCGGGCGAGCCCGGAGACCACGACGAGACCGGCTTCGCCGAAGCCGCGGGCGAGCCGCTCGGTGAAGGCGAGGCCGGCGGTCGAGGCGTTGCGCGAGCCGACGATGGCCACCGAAGGCTTGAGAAGCGTGGCCGGATCGCCACGAACGGCGATCAGCGGCGGCGCGGTGTCGGTGGCGTGCAGCGCCTTCGGGTAGGCCGCCTCGCCCATGGCGAGGAAGTGGATGCCGAGGCGGGCGGCCGCCACCATCTCGCGCTCGGCCTCGACCTTCGTGGGCGGCACGGCGCGTTTGCCCGCCCGCTTCGTCAGGTCCGGCAGGGCGTCGAGCGCGGCCGACGCGCTGCCGAAGCGGTTGATCAGGCTGCGGAAGGTGCGCGGGCCGATGCCGTCGGTGCGGATCAGGCGCAGCCAATCGAGGCGTTGCGCGTCGGTGAGCTGCATCGGTCCCCCTCCGTCCGGGAGGGGGCGGCGCTCACCCTTTCTTCCCGATCCGCCCCTCGGTGCCGGCGGCGAGTCGGCGGATGTTGGGTGCGTGCTTCCACCATAGCAAAGCTGCGAGCACGAGGAAGAGCGCTGCAACCGGGCCGTGTCCCAGCGCCCACAGGATGAGGGGCGTGGCGGCCGACGCCGCAAGCGCGGCAAGCGAGGAGTATTTCAGGGCAAAGGCGAGCCCGAGCCAGATCGCGGCGAAGGCGGCCAGCGTCAACGGGCTCAGCGCCAGCAGCACGCCGATGAAGGTCGCCACGCCCTTGCCGCCCTTGAAGCCGAGCCAGACCGGGAAGAGATGGCCGAGGAAGGCGCCGAGCCCGGCGGCGAGTGCCGGCCCCTCGCCCCAGTGGCTCGCGGCCAGCACCGGCAGCGTGCCCTTGAGCGCGTCGCAGAGGAGCGTCGCGGCGGCCAAGCCCTTGCGGCCGGTGCGCAGCACGTTGGTCGCACCGATATTGCCCGAGCCGATCGCCCGCACGTCGCCGAGGCCGGCGAACTTCGTGAGGATCAGCCCGAAGGGGATCGCGCCGCAGGCATAGCCGAGGACGAGCGCGGCGATGAGGACCGGCCAGCCGGCCGCGAGAAGCGTGGTCATGCGGCCAGAGCCGAGAGGTCGGAGCGATGGACGACCCGGCCGCCGACCAGCGTCAGCACCGCCGCGCCCTGGAGGCGCGCCTCGTCGAAGGGCGAATTCTTGGAGCGCGACTTCAGCTGCCGCTTGTCGAGCAGGTAGGGCAGATCGGGGTCGATCAACACGAGGTCGGCGGGTGCGCCCTTCTCCAGGCGCCCCGCTTCGCGGCCGAGCAGCGCCGCGGGGTTGGCCGAGAGGGCCTTCAGGAGCGTTCCCAGCGTCACGTCGCCGGTATGGAGCAGGCGAAGGCTCGCGCCGAGCAGGGTCTCGATGCCGAGCGCGCCGTCCGCGGCTTCGGCGAACGGCAGGCGCTTGGTCTCGACGTCCTGCGGATTGTGGTCGGAGACGATGACGTCGATCACGCCTTCATTCAGCGCGGCGATCACCGCCTGCCGGTCGTCCTCGCGGCGCAAGGGCGGCGAGAGCTTGCAGAAGGTGCGGTAGTGGCCGATGTCGCCCTCGTTGAGCACGAGGTTGTTGACCGAGACGCCGCAGGTGACGGGCAGCCCCGCCTCCTTGGCCCGCCGCACGATCTCGACGGAATCGGCACAGGAGATCATCGCCGCGTGGTAGCGCGCGCCGGTAAGGCGCACGAGGCGGATGTCGCGCTCCAGCATCACCGTCTCGGCCTCGCGGGGGATGCCGATCAGGCCGAGGCGGGAGGCCATCTCGCCCTCGTTCATCACGCCCTCGCCGACGAGGTCCGGCTCCTCGACATGCTGCATCAGCAGCGCGCCGAAGTCGCGGGCGTAGGTCAGCGCGCGGCGCATCACCTGCGCGTTGGTCACGGCTTTCAGCCCGTCGGTGAAGGCGACCGCACCGGCTTCCGCCAGCAGACCGAACTCGGTCATCTCCCGGCCGGCCAAGCCCTTGGTGATGGCCGCGGCCGGCAGCACGTTGACGCTCGCGGTGTCGCGGGCGCGGCGCAGCACGAAATCGACGATGGCCGGCCCGTCAATGACGGGATTGGTGTCGGGCATGCAGACCAGGGTCGTCACGCCGCCCGCGGCCGCCGCGGCACTCGCCGAGGCCAGGGTCTCGCGGTGCTCGGCACCCGGCTCGCCGACGAAGGCGCGCAGGTCGATCAGGCCCGGCGCGAGGGTGAGACCCACGCAATCGATTGTTTTGCAGTTTTCCGGTGCGTCGGGTGCGGCACCCCAGGCGATGTCGGCGATGCGGCCGTCGCGCACGAGCACGGCGCCGGGACCCTCGCGGCCGCCGGCCGGATCGAGGAGATGGGCATTGGAGAGGACGAGCGCGCTCATGAGTGTCACCCGTTCGGCAAATGGGTCGCCAGCGCTTCCAGCACGGCCATGCGCACGGCGACGCCCATCTCGACCTGCTCGCGGATCAGCGACTGCGCCCCGTCGGCGATGTCGGAGGCGATCTCGACGCCGCGGTTCATCGGGCCCGGATGCATCACCAGGGCACCGGGTTTGGCGAGCGCCAGCTTGTCGCCGTCGAGGCCGTAATAGCGGAAATACTCCTTCACCGAGGGCACGAAGGAGCCGTTCATCCGCTCGCGCTGGAGGCGCAGCATCATCACGATGTCGCAGCCCTTCAGCCCCGCGCGCATGTCGGTGAACACCTCGACGCCGAAGCGCTCGATGCCGGTGGGCAACAGCGTCGAGGGACCGATCACCCGCACCCGGGCGCCGAGCGCCTGAAGCAGGATGATGTTGGAGCGCGCCACCCGCGAATGCAGGACGTCGCCGCAGATCGCGACCTGAAGCCCCTCGATGCCGCCCTTGTTGCGGCGGATGGTGAGCGCGTCGAGCAGCGCCTGGGTCGGGTGCTCGTGGGCGCCGTCGCCGGCGTTGACCACGGCGCAATCGACCTTGCGGGCGAGCAGATGCACCGCGCCCGCCGCGTGGTGGCGCACCACGATGATGTCGGGCCGCATGGCGTTGAGCGTCGCGGCCGTGTCGATCAGCGTCTCGCCCTTCTTCACCGAGGACGAGGCGACCGACATGTTCATCACGTCGGCGCCGAGGCGCTTGCCCGCGAGTTCGAACGAGGATTGCGTGCGGGTCGAGGGCTCGAAGAACAGGTTGATCTGCGTGCGGCCCCGCAGGACGGTGCGCTTCTTCTCGACCTGTCTCGACAGGGCGACGGCGGCGTCGGCGCGCTCCAAGAGCGCTTCGATGTCCGGCCGGCTCAGGCCTTCGATGCCGAGCAGGTGCCGGTGCGGGAAGGCGGGTGCGGTCTGAGCGGTCATGCGGCGGTTCTGGCGTCGGCTCCGCGCTATAGGTGTCCGGGAGGGACCCGGCAAGGCGCAGGCGCGTCCGGTTGGCTGGCGCGACCGGCGCCGCGAGGAAAAATGGTCTCGCCCGGTCGCGGTTGAGAGATTTTCTTGATCATCGCGAGCCTGTGATCGAGAAAAATTTGAACGATCCGGCCTCGCTTCCGTTTTTCCAACATCTGTTGGGGTTTGCGCGCGTCGAATGCCTGTCCCGGTATTCGCTGGCCGACCCGGAAACGAAGGGTAGCTCATGAATACGCGACTTCTCCTGACCGCCGGTGCGCTCTCGCTCGGCCTCGCGCTCTCGTCCGGCGCCTACGCTCAGGGCATGCAGCGGGGCGGCATGGAGCCCGGCATGGGCGGCCAGCCCGGCGGGCAAATGGGTGGCCAGATGGGCGGCCAAATGCAGCAGGGCGCCATGGGCGACGACATGGGCCAGGAGCAGCGCCCGATGAAGCGCAGCTCCAAGAAGATGAAAAAGCCGATGAAGAACAAGAAGATGATGCGCTCGAAGCGCATGAATTCCGGCTCCGGCATGGAGTCCGGCGCGGGCGGGATGTAATCCACCCGTCACCCGACTGTGACCGGCTCGCCATCTAGGCGATCCTCGGCCCGCCCGGTTAAACCGGGCGGGCTTTTTCGTGTCGAACGAAACCTTCCGAGTCTTCCCGCGCCGAACGGTCCATCCTCCCGGCGCCGGTTGCTGCAACAGGGAACAGCCGCGCCGTGGCCGCAGGATCGACGCTCTCGGGGCCGGACATCGTCGAGACGGTGCGGCGGCGCTGGATGTTTCGCCATCCGCTGGTGATCCGGCTGGCGCATTGGCTCAACGTGGTCTGCCTCGCCATCCTGCTGATGAGCGGCCTGCAGATCTTCAACGCCCATCCGGCGCTCTATTGGGGCGCGGCCTCGACCTTCGACAAGCCGTTCGTCGCCATCACCGACGACCAGCGGGACGACGGCACGCCGCGCGGCATCGTCTTTGTGGCCGGCCACACCTTCGAGACGACGGGCGTGCTCGGCCTGTCGAACCTCAACGGCCAGCAGGCGGGGCGCGCCTTCCCCGCCTGGGCGACCCTGCCGGCGCATCAGGATCTCGCCACCGGCCGGCGCTGGCACTTCCTGTTCGCCTGGGCCTTCGTCATCAATGGGCTGATCTACCTGCTCTACGGGATCGGTACGGGCCAGCTGCGGCGGCGCCTCGTGCCCGACGGCGACCAGCTGCGCGGGTTCGGCTCCTCGATCCGCGAGCACCTGACCCTGCACTTTCCGGAAGGGGACGAGGCCAAGCGCTACAACGTGCTGCAGAAGCTCTCCTACCTCGTCGTGGTGGCGGTGCTGCTGCCGCTGATGGTGCTGACGGGGCTCGCCATGTCGCCCGGCGTCAACGCGGTGGTGCCCCTGCCCGACCTGTTCGGCGGCCGGCAATCGGCCCGCACGATCCACTTCATCGTCACGAACCTGCTGGTGCTGTTCGTGATCGTCCACGTCCTGCTCGTGCTGCTCTCCGGCGTGGTCAACAACATGCGCAGCATGATCACCGGCTGGTTCGTGATCGAGCGCCAGAAACTTCCCGCCGGCCCGGGAGAGACCCCATGACCCCCCGTCTCCACATCCCCCGCCCCCACCGCCGCGGTTTCCTCACCGCGGCGGCCGGCCTGCTCAGCGTCTCGGCGCTGGGCGGCTGCGACCGCTTCGCTGCGAGCCCGACCGGACAGCGCGCGCTGAGGGCGGGCGAGGACGCCAACCTGTTCGTGCAGCGCCTGCTGCTGACGCCAGCCTCGCTCGCCAAGGAATTTCCGGATTCGGAGATTTCGCCCTGGTTCAAGCCGAACGGCACGATCGAGCCGCCGGACCGGGCCTATAAGGCGCTCGCCGCCAAGAGCTTCGACGGGTTCAAGCTCCGCGTCGACGGCCTCGTCGAGCGGCCCCAGGATCTCAGCCTCGCCGATCTACGGGCCCTGCCCGCCCGCACCCAGACGACCCGGCACGATTGCGTCGAGGGCTGGAGCGCCATCGGCAAGTGGACCGGCGTGCCGCTCGCGGAGGTGCTCAAGCGGGCCGGCCTGAAGCCGAATGCCCGCTACGTCGTGTTCCACTGCGCCGACACGATGGAATACGCCATGAGCGGCGGGGAGGACGAGGCGGAACCGGAAAAGACCGCCAATCCCAGCATGGAGACCCGGCCGGAGGGGGCCGAGAATCAGGCGAGCGATTCGCAGGCCGCAGGCGCGGAGGCACCGAATGCCGAGGACGAAGCGAGCCAGGGCACGCCGGTTCGCTATTACGAGAGCATCGATCTCACCGATGCCTACCACCCGCAGACGATCCTCGCCTACGACCTGAACGGCAAGGCGCTGCCGGTCTCGAACGGCGCGCCGCTACGCCTGCGGGTTGAGCGTCAGCTCGGTTACAAGCAGGCGAAATACATCCAGCGGATCGAGCTGACCGAGGGCCTGACCGGTATCGGCGACGGCAAGGGCGGCTACTGGGAGGACCGCGGCTACGAGTGGTACGCCGGGATTTAAGAGCAGGTCCGGCGCGTTCACCCGATTTGACAACGCCGCGCGGCTCACCCACTTCTGCGCGGCGCGAGAGCCGGCCTCCGACCGGTACGCATCCGCGCCATTCCCAAAACCGTATCTGCGGTGAGGCTCTGGCGAGAGGCAGAGGTTCATGAAAGTCGTCGTCGTCGAGTCGCCGGCCAAGGCCAAGACGATCAACAAATACCTGGGGCGCGATTACGAGGTTCTGGCCTCGTTCGGCCATATCCGCGATCTGCCGGCTAAGGACGGCTCGGTCGATCCGGAGGCCGACTTCGCCATGATCTGGGAGGTGGAGGATCGCGGCGCCAAGCGCGTGTCCGAGATCGCCCGCGCCGTGAAGGGAGCCGAGAAGCTCATCCTCGCGACCGACCCGGATCGCGAGGGCGAGGCGATCTCCTGGCACGTCATCGAGGCGCTCACCGCCCGCAAGGCGCTGAAGGGCATCCCCGTCGAGCGCGTGACCTTCAACGCCATCACCAAAGCGTCGGTCGACGCGGCGATGAAGAAGCCGCGCCAGATCGACCAGGCCCTGGTCGATGCCTATCTCGCGCGCCGCGCCCTCGATTACCTCGTCGGCTTCAACCTCTCCCCGGTGCTGTGGCGCAAGCTGCCCGGCGCCCGCTCGGCCGGCCGCGTGCAGTCGGTGGCGCTCCGCCTCGTGGTCGAGCGCGAGATGGAGATCGAGCGCTTCAAGCCGCGTGAGTACTGGTCGATCATCGCCACGCTGGTGACGGAAGCCGGCGGCGTGTTCGAGGCCCGGCTCGTCGGCGCCGACGGCAAACGCATCCAGCGCCTCGACGTCGGCAATGCCGAGGAGGCGGCGGCGTTCAAGCGTGATCTCGAACTCGCGACCTTCCAGGTTGCGAGCATCGAAGCCAAGCCCGCTAAGCGCCATCCGCAGCCGCCCTTCACCACCTCCACGCTGCAGCAGGAGGCGTCCCGCAAGCTCGGGATGGCCCCGGCGCAGACCATGCGGGTCGCGCAGCGGCTCTACGAGGGCGTGGATGTAGGCGGCGAGACCGTCGGCATCATCACCTACATGCGAACCGACGGCGTCGACATGGCGCCGGAGGCGATCCAGGACGCGCGCCAAGTGATCGGCCGCGAATTCGGCGACGCTTACGTCCCCAGCGCGCCGCGCAAATACACCGTCAAGGCCAAGAACGCGCAGGAGGCCCACGAGGCCGTGCGCCCGACCGATATGGGCCGGTTGCCGAAGCACGTCGCTCGCCACCTCGAGCCGGAGCAGGCCAAGCTCTACGACCTGATCTGGACCCGCACCATCGCGAGCCAGATGGAATCGGCCGAGCTGGAGCGCACCACCGTCGAGGTGAGCGCGAATGTCGGCCCGCGCCGGATCGACCTGCGCGCCACCGGTCAGGTCGTGAAGTTCGACGGCTTCCTTGCACTCTATCAGGAGGGCAAGGACGACGAGGAGGACGAGGATGCCAAGCGCCTGCCGGCGATGAAGGCGGGCGACGCGCTCAAGCGCGAGCGCATCGCCTCGACCCAGCACTTCACCGAGCCGCCGCCGCGCTACTCCGAGGCCAGCCTCGTCAAGCGGATGGAAGAACTCGGCATCGGCCGGCCCTCGACCTATGCGGCGGTGCTGCAAACCCTGCGCGACCGCGAATATGTCCGCATCGAGAAGAAGCGCCTCCAGCCGGAGGACAAGGGACGGCTCGTCACCGGCTTCCTCGAAAGCTTCTTCAAGCGCTATGTCGAGTACGACTTCACCGCGAGCCTGGAAGAGCAGCTCGACCGGGTTTCGAATGCCGAGATCGACTGGCGCTCCGTGCTGCGCGACTTCTGGCGTGATTTTTCCGCCGCGATCGGCGGCACCAAGGAATTGCGCGTCGCGGAGGTTCTCGAGGCGCTCAACGGCCTGCTCGGGCCCCACATCTTCCCCGAGAAGGCGGATGGCGGCGATCCGCGCGCCTGCCCGACCTGCGGAGCGGGCCAGCTCTCGCTCAAGCTCGGCAAGTTCGGCGCCTTCATCGGCTGCTCGAATTACCCGGAATGCAAGTACACCCGCCAGCTCTCGGCCTCCGGCGTCGAGGGCGAAGGTGACGGCTCCTCGGCCGAGGGCGGCCAGCCCGGCGTGCGCGTGCTCGGCGACGATCCGGCCACCGGCCTGCCCGTAACCCTGCGCGACGGCCGCTTCGGGCCGTTCGTGCAGCTCGGCGAGGCGAGTGCGGAGAAGGGCGCGGAGAAGCCCAAGCGCTCCTCGTTGCCCAAGGGCACGACGCCGGGCAGCGTGACGTTGGAGATCGCGCTGCGCCTGCTGTCGCTGCCGCGCGAGGTGGCCAAGCATCCGGAGACCGGCGAGCCGATCCTGGCCAATCTCGGCCGCTTCGGCCCCTACGTGCAGCACGGGAAAACCTACGCCAATCTCGGCAAGGACGACGACGTGCTGGAGATCGGCGCCAACCGCGCCATCGACCTCATCGTCGCCAAGGAGCAGGGTGGCGGACGCGGTCGCCCCTCCTCCGATCCCGGCCGCACGCTCGGCCAGCATCCGGACGGCGCCGCCCTCGTGGTCAAGGCCGGCAAGTACGGCCCCTATGTCAGCGACGGCTCGGTCAACGCGACGCTGCCGAAGACGATGGCCGCCGAGAGCCTGACGCTGGAGCAGGCGATCGACCTCGTCAACGCCAAGCGCGCTTCGGGCGGCGGCAAGAAGCCGGTCCGCAAGACGGCTTCCCGCGCCCGCGCGCCGGCGAAGAAGGCGGAAGCCGGCGAGGCGAAGAAGCCGGCCGTGCGCAAGACCGCAGCAAAGCCGGCGGCCAAGGCGACGGCGACGAAGGCCGCGGCCAAGCCGGCGGCTGCCAAGAAGGCGACGGCGAAGACGAAGGCGGGCTGAGGGCTCGCCGGAAGCGGGCACTTCCTCCGGATGTCGGGTCTTCCCGACATCCGGCCGACGGCCGGCGCCTCATTCGGGTCAAGAGGGCGTACAGACGCCGGCGCCGCGCGGTTCTCTTCTCTCAGGTTCGTTAAACCGGGCGCCATCGCGAACGACCGCGCGATCCAGCCACGCGACCTTTCAAAGAAAGGCGGCACGCCGGATCGTTTCGGCTTCTCTTGGCGATGATGGCGTGTTCGGCGGCCGGATCAGTCCGCGCCGACCCGCTCGAACGTGAGGTAGCTCGGCAGCCGGCCGGCCGCGAGGGCCTTCGCCTCGTAGCGGGTGCCCGGCCAGCCTTCGAACGGCCTGCGCCAGTCGTCGGCGCTCTGCGCCGTCCAGCGCAGCTGCGGGCAGCGGGCGGCCCGGACCAGGGTCCAGCCTACATAGTCGTCGATGTCGCTGGCGAAGCGGAAATGGCCACCGGGGCGCAGCACGCGGGCAATCTCGGCGAGCGAGGCGTCCGACACGAAGCGGCGCTTGCGCTGGCGGCGCTTCGGCCAGGGATCGGGATAGAGCAAGTAGACGCGGGCGAGGCTCGCATCCGGCAGGGCGGCGAGCAGGGCGGTCGCGTCCTCGTCCCAGACGCGGACATTGCGCAAGTCGCGCTCGTCCACCGCGCGCAACAGCTTGACCACGCCGTTGACGAAGGGTTCGCAGCCGATGATGCCGGCTTGGCGGTGGGCCTCGGCCTGCGCGGCGAGATGCTCGCCGCCGCCGAAGCCGATTTCCAGCCAGACCTCGTCGACCGGCACCGGAAACAGGCCTAGCGGATCGAGGAATTCGCCGCGCTCGGGCAGCGCGACGCGAAGAGAAGGCAGCGCCCCTTCGAGGCGCTGCTCCTGGCCCGGGCGCAGGCGCTTGCCCTTGCGGCGCCCGTAGAAGGCCCGCTCGGTCTCCGCCGTCCCGCCCGTCTCGGGAGGGATGTCGTCATCCCTCCCCATCATGGTTCGGGCTCAGAACGCCGACTTCAGCTTGTCGGCCAGATCCGTCTTCTCCCAGGAGAAGCCGCCATCAGCATCGGGCTCGCGGCCGAAATGGCCATAGGCCGAGGTGCGGGCGTAGATCGGCTTGTTGAGCTGAAGCGCCGTGCGGATGCCGCGGGGCGAGAGATCGAGGGCGTCCATCAGAACGGTCTCGAGCTTGGCCTCGTCCACCGTGCCGGTGCCGTGCAGATCGACGTAGATCGACAGCGGCTTGGCCACGCCGATGGCGTAGGAGAGCTGAATCGTGGCGCGGCGGGCGAGGCCGGCGGCGACGACGTTCTTGGCCAGATAGCGGGCGGCGTAAGCGGCCGAGCGGTCGACCTTGGTCGGGTCCTTACCGGAGAAGGCGCCGCCGCCATGGGGCGCCGCGCCGCCGTAGGTGTCGACGATGATCTTGCGGCCGGTGAGGCCGGCATCGCCGTCGGGGCCGCCGATCACGAACTTGCCGGTCGGGTTGACGTGCCAGACGGTGCCTTCGTTGACCCAGCCCTGCGGCAGAGCCTTGAGGATGTAGGGCTCGACGATGGCGCGCACGTCGGCCGAGTCGAGCGACTCGTCGAGATGCTGCGTCGAGAGAACGATCTGGGTCACCTCAACCGGGCGGCCGTTGGCGTAGCGCACGGTGACCTGGCTCTTGGCGTCGGGGCCGAGCTTGGCCGCGTCGCCCTGCTTGGCCTTGCGCGCGTCGGCGAGGTCCTTGAGGATCTTGTGGGCGTAGAAGATCGGGGCCGGCATCAGGGCCGGGGTCTCGTCGGCGGCGTAGCCGAACATGATGCCCTGGTCGCCCGCGCCCTCGTCCTTGTTGCCGGCGGCGTCCACGCCCTGCGCGATGTCGGCCGACTGCGCGTGCAGATGGATGGCGACGTCGTTGTTCTTCCAGTGGAAGCCTGACTGCTCGTAGCCGATGTCGCGCACGGCCTCGCGGGTCAGCTCTTCGAGATCCTTGAAGGTCACGGAATCGGGGCCGCGCACCTCACCCGCGATCACGACGCGGTTGGTCGTCGTCAGCGTCTCGACGCCGAGACGCGCCTCCGGCATCGCCGAGAGATAGGCGTCGACCACGGTGTCCGAGATCCGGTCGCTCACCTTGTCGGGGTGGCCTTCGGAGACGGATTCGCTGGTGAAGAGGTAGTCGGAACGAGGCATTGGCTGCACCCCCGATTGTCGGGCGCGCCTCGTGTGTCACGGCGCTTACCCTGGTCTCCAGAGGGGCGGCTTGTCGCATCGCCGTTCCGGACGGTCAAGCCGGAATGGCGAAATCGTCCGTTTTAACGAACGCTGTTGCATGCAACCGCAGCCTGCGGTTCCGAGCCCGATCGGGATTGGGGTGGCACCGGCACGGAGCGGTGACCGTCAGCCCTTGAGTTCCTGGCTCAGGATCTCGACGGCAGCCGAGAGTTCACGGCGCTGTTGCTCGGTGAAGGTTTCCGTGAACTGGCGCGCGAAAGCGCGGGCAAGATCCGACCACGGCTCGACAGCGTAAGCGTGCTGGCCGTTGTCTGAAAAGCCGCGCTCCGTTTCCGGGTCCGGATGCGGAATGCCATCGAGAAAGTCGGAAACTGGAGTATTGGTGAGCCGACTGAGGATCGCGAGATGAATCGCGCTGATCCGGTTAACGCCTTTTTCGTACTTCTGGAGTTGTGCGGCAGACATCCCGAAGCTGTCGGCAACTGCTCGCTGCGTTAGCTTCGAGCGTTTGCGCTGCTCGGCAATGCGACGTCCGAGAAGGACGTCGCGCTCATCGGTCTTCTGGCCTGCCATCTTCGTTCTGCCCAAGCTCTTTCGGGCGATGCTTCGAACGAAAACTTTCCGCTTGCAAGGGCGCGTCGGGAGCTAATGGCAACGACACACACGTTATGTCATTTGTTATAGCTGCGGCGCGACGTCGCACTCAGATCGCAGGAAGTATCAGCTGTCCGCCTGCAATCTGAGGCAGCGAAAACCATTGGCGTCCCCGGCAGGGCTCGAACCTGCGACCCCAGGTTTCATACCACTTCGACTTTCGCCGCCACGCTGTTCGCGCGTTCGTGGTCTGGACTATCCCTTCACCGTGGGCTTCGAGCGAAGCCTTTAGGTGCCACCCGTCTAGTCTCTACACCTTCCCGTGGGCCGTGACCGGACCTCGGGCTTGGCTCGGGATCGGCAGGGCGCCGCGGCGCCGGAAGCTTTCCCCGAATTTGAGTGGATCCGCCGTGCGGTTTCCCATCACGGCGCCCAATTGTGGAGTTTAGGAAACCTGTGCTCTGTCCAGCTGAGCTACGGAGACGTCGCTTCAGGCTTAGCATCATCGCAGGGGGCCGCCAACCGGTCCGGCCTGGGCCGTTGGCGATTGTACGGGGCGAGCCGGAGTACGCGATCGGCGCGCTGTTGCCCGGGAGGCGCACGGGCCGGCAATCCGCGATTGTGCGTCCGCGGCGCTCTCGCGTGCCGCGATCCGGGCACTTTTCGCGCGGCATCTTCGCCTGAATCGAAAGGCCGAGCGCGAACGGTGACGATGTTGCCCGGTGGTGGTCACGAGATCAGCTCGCATGGGAGCAGGACGAGCCGAGCCGGTGCCCCGGCTCTCGTCTGGCTGCTCGCGGCCGCCTGCGGCGCGCCCGGTGGTGCTTCAAGCGCTCCGCGGGTGGAGGAGGCATGCCGGCCTTCCGCCTCGCGGGACGACCGCCTTGCCGAGATCGGACCCAGGGGCGAGCTGCGCCTCGCCTCCGGCCGCCGGGCCGTGCTCTCCGGGCTGCGCTGGCCCGACGAGCCAGCGCTCGACGCGGCCGCGCGAACCTGGCTGCACACCTTTCGCGGCGCACCCCTGGTTCTGACCGAGCGCGGCGGCGAGGACCGCTGGGGCCGCCATCGCGCCGATGCGATCGGGATTGCGGGCGAGGCGGAGCCGGTCGATCTCGCCGGAGGATTGGTCGCGGCCGGGCTTGCCTATGCCGATGCCGGCGAGGCCGACACGCTGTGCCGCCCGGCGCTCCGCGCCGTCGAGGCGGCGCCGCGCGCGGCCGGGCTCGGCCTGTGGGCCAGCGGCCCCCTCGCGGCGACCGATGCCG
This sequence comes from Methylorubrum sp. GM97, assembly GCF_024347855.1. Lineage (NCBI taxonomy): Bacteria > Pseudomonadati > Pseudomonadota > Alphaproteobacteria > Hyphomicrobiales > Methylobacteriaceae > Methylorubrum > Methylorubrum sp. GM97. Next base: position 3,559,934 of record NZ_AP025942.1, on the reverse strand, counting down.
CGGCGCAGAGCGGGCGCGCCGGGCGCTTCACGGTGGTGGAGGGGCGCATCCTGCATGTCGGCGAGCGGTCGGCCCGAACCTATCTCGACTTCGCGCGCCGGGGCGAGCAAGGCTTGACCGTAACCGTGCAGAAACGCTCTTGGCGGATTCTGAGCGAACATGGTTTGTCTGCGGCCACGCTGAAGGGCCGCCTCGTGAGAATCCGCGGCATGGTCGAGATCGGTCGGGGACCGTTCATCGACCTCGCCGGTGTCGACGGCATCGAGGTCATCGAGGGAGAGCGGGCGCTGCGGCGCTAGAACGGCATGACGGGGGATCGGCAGCATCAATCGGGGCGGCGGCGCGTGCACGGGGGCGGTCGTCGGAGACTTGCGCGGCTCGGCACGCTGGCCGCGCTCGCGGGCCTGCTCGCGGCCTGCGCCGCCGACCAGACCGGAAGCGTCTTGACGCCCGCGGTCATCACGGTGCCCGAGCAGGCGCCGAAGACGACCGGGCGCACCCGATCCGACGAGGCGGACCACGCCAAGCTCGTGGCCTCGTTCGGCGGCGAGTATCGCGCGCCCGCCGCCCACCGGCTCATCACCGAGATCACCGACCGGCTGGTGCGCGCCAGCGACCGGCCGGAGGAGAGCTACGCGGTCACGCTGCTCGATTCGCCCGTCGTCAACGCCTTCGCCCTGCCGAGCGGCCGGCTCTACGTCACCCGCGGTTTGCTGGCGCTCGCCGGCGACAGCTCGGAGGTCGCGGCGGTCCTCGCGCACGAGATCGCCCACGTGACGTTGCGCCATGCCACCGCCCGCAGCGAGATGGCCCTGCGCTCGCAACTCGTCAGCCGCGTGGTCGCCGACGTGCTGAACGACCCCGTCACGGGGGCACAGCTCGAGAGCCAGTCCAAGTTCACCCTCGCCCGCTTCTCCCGCGAGCAGGAACTGGAGGCGGACACGAACGGCGTGCGCGTGCTGGCCCAGGCCGGCTACGATCCCTTTGGTGCCGGCCGTTTCCTCGATGCGCTCCAGCGCACCATGGCGCTTAAGGCCGGCAACGGCAGCGCGGCCGAGCCCGACATGCTCGCGACCCACCCCGCGACCGCCGAGCGCATCGCGCTGGTCACCCGCGCGGCCCGGCGCATCGGCGCCCCCGGCCTCGGCGCCGACGATCGCGCCCGCTATCTCGCGGCGATCGACGGGCTCGCCTATGGCGACAATCCCGGCGAGGGGCTGGTGCGCGGTCGCCGCTTCCTGCATCCGGGCTTGAGCATCGCCTTCGAGGTGCCGGACGCCTTCGCCATCGAGAACACCCGCAACGCCGTGCTCGGCACCACGCCGGAGGGCAGCCGCCGCCTGCTGTTCGATCAGGTCGAGGCGAGCGGCGACCGCAGCCTGGAGGACGTGCTGCGCGCGACCTGGAACGATGCCATCGAGGCGGGCTCGGTCGAGAACCGTATCGTCGGCGGGCGCTCGGTCGCCACCGCCCTGTCACGGGGCAAGGACTGGACCTTCCGCCTCGCGGCGATCCGCATGGGCGAGACCACTTACCGCATGATCATGGCGGCCAAGGGCGCGACCGACCCGGAGCCGGCCTTCCGCCGCTGGCTGGAGAGCCTGCGCCCGATCGAGCCAGAGGAGACCGCCTCGCTCAAGCCGGCGCATCTGCGGATCGTCACCGCCGCCCCGGGCGACACCGTGGAGGGGTTGGCCCGCCGCATGAGCGTGCCCGACCGCGCCGTCGATCGCTTCCTCGTGCTCAACAGCCTGCAGCGCGGCGCGGTGGTGAAGCCCGGCCTGAGCTACAAGCTCGTCGTCGAGTGAGGGGCGAGGCCGTCGGGCTTGCGCGTCAGGGAGCCGGCGCCTAGGCCGTTGACCTCGATAACAGGTCCGACGTGACACCCTCCGAGCTTCCCACCGATACCGCCGTCGCGGTCGTGTTCTTCCGTCCCTCGCCCGAACAGGTCGCGCGGATCGTCGAGCGCTTTGCCGGGCGCCTGCCCGTCTTCGTCTACGACAATGGCGGCATCCCGCCCGAGGCGCTGGCGCAGCTGCGGGAGGCGGAAGGGCTCACCCGGCTCGGTGAGGGCCGCAACCACGGCATCGCCGCTGCCCTCAACGCGCTGGCCGAGGCGGCAACGGCCGCCGGGTTCCGCCGCCTGTTCCTGCTCGATCAGGATGCCGATGCCACCGTCGAGACGGCGCAGGCGCTGGGCCACGCCCTCGACCGAGCCATAGGCGAAGACCTGCCCCCGGCGCTCGTCGGGCCGTCGCCCGCGCCGAAGCCCGGCCACAAGGCACCGGTCTACCCGCTGCGCCCCGGCGTGCCGCCCCGCGAAAACCTGCGGCCGGTCGAGTTCCTGGCAACCTCCGGCTCGCTCGTGGATCTGGCGGCCTTCGCGATGGTCGGCCCGTTCCGCGATGACTTCTTCATCGACGCGGTCGATCTCGAATGGTGCTTTCGCGCCTGGGCCGGCGGCCGAAGCTGCTGGATGGACCCCGGCACCGCCATCCCGCACAGCGTCGGGCGCGGCACGATCCGGATGCGGTACCTGCCGGTGACGATGCCCGATCAGCCGGTGTTCCGCATGGCGGTCTACGTGCGCAACTCCGCCTATAGCTGGCGCCTGCCGCACGTGCCGGGCCGGTGGAAGCTGAAGCAGGTCGCCTACCTGCCGCTCCAGATCGCGCTCTACTGGAGCCGTCACCGGTTCTCGCCCCGCGTGCTCGCCCGGCTTCTCGCGGCCCTGGCCCAGGGGCTGGGCGGGCGTCTCGGCCGGCCGGCGGACGCGCCGCCGTGACTGCGACTCCCGTAGCCTCGCCCTCTGCAGCGGCCCTCGACGTCGTCATCGTCAACTGGAATGCCGGAGACCAGCTCGGGGCCTGCCTCGCGAGCCTCGCCGCGAGCGAGGGGGCGGAGCACCTGCGGGTCGTCGTCATCGACAACGCCTCCTCCGACGGCTCGGCCGAGGGCCTGGATTGGCCGGGCCTCGCGCTCACGGTGCTGCGCAATGCCGACAATCGCGGCTTCGCCCGTGCCTGCAACCAGGGCGCGGCCTTGGGCTCGGCCGCGGCCATCCTGTTTCTCAACCCCGACACGGGGGTCAGCCGGGACGGTATCGCCGCGGCCCGTGCTCAGCTCGACGCCGATCCCGGCACCGGCATCGTCGGCGCCCGGCTGGTCGATGAGGCCGGGCAGACGCACCGCACCTGTGCCCGCCACCCGACGGGCGCGCGCCTGATCGCCCACACCCTGTTCCTCGACCGGCTGCTGCCCGGCCGCGTCGCGCCGCACTTCCTGCTCGACTGGGACCACGCCGAGACGCGGGCCGTCGATGCGGTGATGGGCGCCTTCCTGATGATCCGGCGCTCGCTCTTCGCCCGGCTCGGCGGGTTCGACGAGCGCTTCTTCGTCTACTGGGAGGATGCCGACCTTTGTGCCCGTGCCGCCGCCGCCGGCTTTGCGGTGTGTCACGTCGCAGAGGCCGAGATCCGCCACCGCGGCCAGGGCACCACCGAGGCGGTGAAGGACCGACGCCTGTTCTACTTCCTGCGGGCGCAGACGCTCTACGCGTGCAAGCATCACGGCCGGGCGGTGTCCCTCGCCGTGCTGGCGGCCGCGCTGGCCGTGAACCTGCCCGTCCGCCTCGGCCGGGCGCTGGTACGTGGCTCGGCCGGAGACGCAGGTGCGGTGATCCGCGCAGGGCTTATGCTGATACGGGCCGTGCCGCGCCTGTTGACCGGCAGCGGTCGATGAGGCTTGCCTCGACCGGGCATCTTGTTGTCCGCGGCGACCTCCGTCATGGTGCCGCCCTCCGGACGGTCCCGCTTGCACCCGCGGCGGGCGGCTGAACGGGGAGTATCGTGTACGACAGCGCGGACAAGGGCTCTCGACCGGCGGACCTCTCGCCCGCCTTGTACCGCGCGGCCTTCGACCGCGCGCCGGTGGGGCTCGCCGTGTTCTCGCCCGATGGGCGCACGATCCGCACCGCCAATCCCTGCCTGTACCGCTGGCTCGGCTACCCCTCGGGCTTCCTCGATGGCCGCCCGATCGACCAAGTGATCGGCCGCGACGCGTTCGACGGGGAGACGCCCGGGCTGAAGGCGGGCATCCGCCGTTGGCTGCGGGCGGATGGCAGCAGCCTCGATCTGCGCCTGACCCTGTCCGGAGAGGACGGTGGCGAGACGGTCGCGGTCGTGAACCTCGTCGATGCCGACGATCTCGTCCGGGCCGAGCAGAACCGCGACGCCCTGACGGCGGCGGGGCTCGGCGAATGGCGCTGGGATCTCGTCACCGGACAGATGGTGTTTTCCCGCCGCGCGGCGCAGATCCTCGGCTACGCGCCGGGGCGCTCGGTCACCTGGGAGGGGATGCGCGGCCAGGTCGATCCGGGGGACGCCGAACGGATTCAGACCGCGGTCGCCGCCGCCATCGCCGAGCGGCGCCCCTACGCGTTCCAGACCCGCTTTCGACGCGCCACCGACGGCGCCGAGATCTGGATCGGCGCCCGCGGCGAGGCGCTTCTCGCCGCCGATGGCGCGCCCATCGGCATCGTCGGCGTGGTGCAAGATGTCACCACCCGGGTCGAGGCCCGGGAGGCCCTAGCCGAGCGCGAGGAGCGCCTGCGGGTCGCCACCACGGTCGCCGACCTCGGCATCTTCGAGTGGCACGTCCTCGACGACCGGGCGACCTGGGAGAACGAGCGGATGTTTGCGATCTTCGGCCGCCGGCCGGATGAGGGCAGCATCGGCAAGTCCGCCTTTCTCAAGGAAATTCTGCACCCCGAGGATCGCCCCGTCTTCCGGCAGGCGATCCTGCGGGCGCTGCGCGACGACACGATCCTGCACGCCACCGGCCGCATCCGCCGCCACGACGACGGCCTTTGGCGCACCATCGACATGGCCGGCCGGTTCGAGCGGACCCGGCCGGGCGGGCTGCCGCGGCGCCTGATCGGCGTCGTCGCCGACGTGACCGACCGCCACCTCTCGGAAGAGCGCCGCAGCCTCCTGATCCGCGAGCTGCACCACCGGGTGAAGAACACGCTCGCCACGGTCCAGGCCATCGTCGGCTCGACGGCGCGCACCGCCACCAGCATCGACAGCTTCCACGAGGCCTTCGTCGGCCGCATCAAGTCGCTCGCCCACACCCACAGCGTGCTCACCGAGGCGACGTGGCAGACGGCGAGCTTGCGTGACCTGCTCGCCTCCGAACTGATGCCCTATGCCGAGAGCGAGACCGAGACCTCGCCGGATCTGCGCATCGTCCTCGACGGCCCGGCGGTCGATCTGCCCTCCGAGATCGCCGTACCGATCGGCATGGCGATCCACGAATTGACCACCAACGCCGCCAAGTATGGTGCCCTCTCGACGGGGCGCGGACGGATCACGATCACTTGGAGCGTAGAGGCCGGCGTGCTGCACCTCGATTGGCGCGAGAGCGGCGGCCCCCGCGTCACCCCGCCGACCCGCCAGGGCTTTGGCTCACGCCTGCTGCAGCGGGTGCTGACCGCGCAGGTTCAGGCACAGATCACCACCGATTATGCGCCTGAAGGGTTCCACCTGACGCTCGCTGCGCCCCTGCCCGCACGAAACCCGGCGCTCAACCCCCTGGCGTGAAGGGGCCGGCGTGCCATCGGGCGCCGGTGGCGTTGCGCGCGTCTCGAAGTCGGCCGGGACGCGCAGCCCTCAGGCCGCGCCGCGCGCCTCTTCGCCCCCAGCATTGACGAAGGTCTTCAGCTCGTCGAGCGAGGCGAAGGTGAAGCGGCCGCGCGGCGTGTCCGCCTCGATCGAGCCGTCGGAGAACATCACGTAGGTGTTGGCGCCCGACGCGTAGGAGCCGACCGCGTGCCGCTCCTCCGGGGCATTCGCCTCCGGCTCGGGCTCCTGAGCCCTCGTTTCCTCAGCCGCGATCTCCTGCGGCGCAGGCGTCACCGCCTCGGGCGGCGTTTCGGCGGCCGGTGCGGGCGCCGGATCGTCGAGGAAGGAGCGCAGGCCGATCGGTTCGGCCGCGGGCGTCGGCGCCGCGATCCGCACCTCGTCCCGCTCCTCGGCGATCGGGAGCGTCACCGGCTCGGGTTCGGGAAAGGACGTCGCCCGCTCGGGTTCGTGCGCCGGCTCGGGCATGCGGAACAGGTCGTCATCGCTCGCACGCGGCGGCGCGGCCTCCGGCAGCAGGTCGGGTAGCAGCGGCTCGGCGGCGCTCGGCTGCGGTTCGGCCGGGGGCGCCGGATCCTCGAAAACCGGCTCGGCACCGCGCGCGCCCGGCCGCAGCGCGCCGATCGATAGCCCTGCCAGACCGGCCGCACCCGCGCCTGCCAGCCCCATGCCGGCGAGCGAGGGCCGCTCGGGCGGCGAAACCTCGGGGGCGGCGAAGGCCGGCGCCCCCGGTGCCGACGCCTCCCAGGGCACCACACCGGCGGGTACTGCGGCCGGGATGCTCGGCTGGGGGGAAGCCTCGCGCAGGCTCTCGACGGCGTGGTGGAGCCTGCGCAGGCGGTAGACGATGGCCGTCAGGCCGAGCAGGACGACGCCGGCCGAGGCCGCGGTCGAGCCGCCGATCACCATGGCCAGTCCGCTTTCCAGCCGGACATAGGGAAAGCCTTGGACCACGGCGGCAACGCCACCGAGGATCATGACGGAACTGAGCGCGAGCAGCGCGACGACCATGGTACTCTCGACTGACTGTCGCGGGCGGCGTGAGGATCACAGGATAACCCCCCGCCCGCTCATTGCAAAATCGCACGGTCACGCCGCGCGCGGAAACCGGCCTTTCCGTCGCTCCATGCACAGCCGAGTGTCCGCCTTGCGGTGTCCTCACGCACGGCATCGGGCGATTGCGGCGGCGGACGCCCGCCGCAAAACGGTGGATGCCCGGCCCCGATCGGTAACATGCGCACGGATACGGCTCCGCTGGCGTTGCCGAGCCCGCTCCCCCGACTTACCTACCCGCGCGTCACCTCGCCGGCCGCGCGCTTCGAACTCCTTGCGCGCTTCGCCTCCGCTTCCCGCGAGACCCGGACAACCTAGGAGACACGCATGACGTTCACCCTGCCCGAGCTGCCCTACGCCTACGACGCGCTGGGGCCCTACATGTCGAAGGAAACCCTCGAGTTTCACCACGACAAGCACCACAAGGCCTATGTCGACACCGGCAACAAGCTGCTCGAAGGCACCGACCTCGCCGGCAAGAGCGTCGAGGAGATCGTCAAGGCGAGCTACAACACCAATCAGGCGCTCTTCAACAACGCCGGCCAGCACTACAACCACCTCCACTTCTGGAACTGGATGAAGCCCAACGGCGGCGGACAGCCCCCGGCGGCGCTGGCCCAGAAGATCGACGAGGATCTCGGCGGCTACGAGAAGTTCAAGGCCGACTTCATCCAGGCCGGCGTCGGCCAGTTCGGCTCCGGCTGGGCCTGGCTCGCGGTCAAGGACGGCAAGCTCGCCATCCTGAAGACCCCGAACGGCGAGAACCCGCTGGTCCACGGCTCGACCCCGATCCTCGGCGTCGACGTGTGGGAGCACTCCTACTACATCGACTACCGCAACCGCCGCCCCGACTACCTCAAGGCGTTCATCGAGAACCTCGTGAACTGGGAGTACGTCGAGAAGCTGTACGGCGAGGCCAAGGCCTGATCCGCTTCGAGTCTTGATGCCGCCGCCCCGTTGACCGACGGGGCGGCTTTTTCATGCGCGGCGTGCCCGTGCGGTCATTGTCCTGCCGTGTCGCGGCGGCCTACTCCCCGTTCGAGTCTCCTCGTCTCCACCCTCATCCTGAGGTGCTGGCGCGTCGCGTCGGCCTCGAAGGATCCTCCAGTTCCCGCGCGATCCCTGGAGGATCCTTCGAAGCCGCTGACGCGGCGCCTCAGGATGAGGATGTGGATGGGATGAGGCGCCGCCTGCCCCCTCGTCACGTACGGGATCAACCGCGAAAACATGATCCGCTCGATCCTCTCCGTCGGCGGCTGGACGCTGGTCTCGCGGGTCACCGGCTTTGCCCGCGACGTGGTCACGGCGGCCGTGATGGGCGCCGGGCCGATGGCGGATGCCTTCGTCGTCGCCTTCCGCCTGCCGAACCACTTTCGCGCGATCTTCGGCGAGGGGGCGTTCAACACCGCCTTCGTGCCGGCCTACACCCATCTGGAACAAGCGGGCGGCGAGGGCGTCGCCGCGCGCTTCGCCGACCGCGTCTTCACCCTGATGCTGATCGTGCAGGTGGCTTTGCTCGCCCTCGCGCTCCCGGCCATGCCCTGGATCGTGCGGGCGCTGGCGCCCGGCTTCTCCGAGGACGGGGCGCGCTTCGCGCTGGCCGTGAGCCTGACGCGGATCACCTTCCCCTACCTGCTGTTCATGACGCTGGTGACGCTGTTCTCCGGCATCCTCAATGCGCATCGGCGTTTCGCCGCTGCGGCCGGCGCGCCGGTGCTGCTCAACCTTTCGATGCTGGTGGCCCTCGCGCTGGCCTTCCTGTTCCCGAACGCGGCCTACGCCGCGGCCTGGGGCGTCTCGGTCTCCGGCGTTCTGCAATTCGCGCTGGTCTGGTGGGATGCGCGCCGACGCGCCTACGCGCCGCGGCTGACGAAGCCGACCCTGCGCGATCCCGACATGATCCGGTTCTTCAAGATCCTGGGGCCCGCCGTGATCGGCTCGGCCGGCTTCCAGATTGCGACCTTCGCCGATACCATCATCGCGAGTTTCCTGCCGACCGGTGCGGTTTCGGCGCTGTACTATGCCGACCGGCTCTACCAGCTGCCCTTCGGCGTCATCGCCATCGCCGCCGGCACGGTGCTGCTGCCCGAGATGAGCCGGCGCATCGCCGCGGGCGACGTGGCCGGCGCGCATGCGGCGCAGAACCGGGCCGCGGGCTTCTCGCTAGCGCTCTCGGCCCCCTTCACCATCGCCTTCCTGACGCTGCCGGGGCTGATCATGGCGGCCCTGTTCCAGCGCGGCGCCTTCACCGCCGAGGATGCCGCCCGCGCGGCTTCCGTGCTCGCGGCCTACGGGCTGGCCCTGCCCGCCGTGGTGATGGTGCGCTCGGCCGTGGCGAGCTTCAACGCCCGGCAGGACACGACGACGCCGCTCTACGCCTCACTGACGGCGATCGCCGTCAACGTCGCGCTGAAGCTGGTGCTGACCGGCCCCTACGGCGTCGCGGGTCTCGCCCTCGCCACCGCCATCGCCCAGTGGATCAACCTCGCTCTGCTCTACGGGCTGGCGCTGCGCCGCGGCTGGACCGCGCCGGGGCGGGTGCTCGGGATCACCGTCGCCGCGGTCGTCGTGGCGAGCGCGGTGCTGGCGGTGCTCGCCGTCTACGGCCTGCCCTTCGCCGAGCGGATCGTGCCCGCCCTGCCCCATCTGCGCGAGATCGCGGTGCTCGCGCTCCTCGGCTTTACCGGGGCGCTGGCTTACGCCGGCACCCTGCTTGCGGTGATGGGCGCGTTCGGCGTGCGATTGCGCCGCAGGTAGCCTTTCCGGATCGGGCGGGCGCCTCATTTCACCCGGTATGACCCTCCCCGATCTCCGCTCCGGCAAAAGCTACGCCGTTTTTGACGCCTACGGCACGCTGTTCGATGTGCATTCGGCGGTCGCGCGCCATGCCGGCGCGCTCGGACCTCAGGCGGACAGCCTCTCCGAGGTCTGGCGCACCAAGCAGCTCGAATATTCCTGGGTGCACGGCCTGATGGGCCGCTACGTCGCCTTCTGGGACCTGACCGAGCGTGCCCTCGATTTCGCGCTGGCGAAGCACCCCGAGATCGACCGGGGCTTTCGCGAAAAGCTCCTCGATGCCTATCGCGACCTCGACGCCTACGACGAGGTGCCCGGCGTCCTGGGACGTTTGCGCGAGCGCGGCGTGAAGACCGCCCTCTTCTCCAACGGCAATGCCGCGATGCTGGAGCGGGCGGTGGCCTCCTCCGGCCTGGGCGAGCAGCTCGACGCGGTGCTCTCGGTCGATCCCGTCCGGACCTTCAAGACGGCGCCCGCCGCCTACCAGATGGTTCTCGACCAGCTCGCGACGGAACGGAACAACGTCTTGTTCTTCTCCTCGAACCGCTGGGACATCGCGGGTGCCACCACCTTCGGCTTCGATGCGGTGTGGGTGAACCGCAAGGGACAACCCGATGAGTACCCGGACCAGCCGCCTCGCGCGGTCGTGAAGAGCCTCGACGCGGTGATCTGAACCGCCGCAACGGCGCGTTTGCCAATCCTTAAGCTTGACCGGATTAATTCGGGCTCACGTGCCTGATTAGTCCGGTTGTCCAAAGGATCGGTTCTCGTGCCCGCCCTGTCCCTCTCCGTTCTCGCCCGCAAGGGCATCTGCGCGGCGCTTCTTGGCGCTGCGGTTCTCTCCGCGGCTCCGGCCTCCGCTCGCGACGGCCGCAACGGTGCCCTGATCGGTGGCGCCGCGGCCGGCGTCATCGGCGGCCTCGCCGTCGGTGCGCTCCTCAACAACGGGGCCGCGCCTCCGCCCCCGCCGCCCGCGCGCCGGGTCTATGTCGAGGAAGAGCCGGTCTACGTCGCGCCCCCGCCGCGCCGGGGCCCGATCTGCCACTACGAGCGCCGCAAGGTGTGGCTCGACGAGGTCGAGTTCACCTACCGCCGGGTCGAAGTCTGCGAGTAATTCTCGCGACTTGGCTCTATGTGAGAATGACGGGCGTCCGCTTCAGGCGGGCGCCTTTTTCGTCAGGATCCAGTCCTCGACCACGATGGCATCGAGGCCGGTGGTATAGAACATCAGGATCGCGTCCTCCGCCGTGTGGAGGATCGGCTTGCCCATCACGTTGAAGCTGGTGTTGAGCAGGATTGGCACGCCGGTCAGGTCCGCGAAGGCCTCGATCAAAGCCGCGTAGGCCGGGTTGCGCGCGCGCGTCACGCTCTGGAGCCGGCCGGTGCCGTCGGCGTGGACCACCGCCGGCACCTGATCCCGCACCGCCTCGCGCCACACGAGCGTGCGCTCCATGTAGGGGCTGTCGGCGTAATCCTCGAACCAGTCGGGCCCGGCCTCGGCCAGGATCGAGGGCGCGAACGGGCGAAACGCCTCGCGATACTTCACCTTGGCGTTCAGCGATTCCTTGGCATGGGCCGGGCGCGGGTCGGCGAGGATCGAGCGGTTGCCGAGCGAACGCGGGCCGAACTCCGCCCGGCCCTGCACCCACCCGACGAGCCCGCCCTCGGCGAGGATTTTCGCCGCCTCCCGCGTCACGCCCTCGTGGCCGAGGCGGCGGGCGCGGGGCTCCCACTCGGCCATGCGCTCCAGCGGCTCGGTGGAAACGGTCGAACCGAGATAAGGCGTGAGCGGGCGGGTCCCGCGCTTCGGCCCCTTCCAGTCGGGATCGTCCTCGGCCAGCGCAAGCCACGCGGCGCCGATGGCGTTGCCGTCGTCGGCCGGGGCCGAGGGCACATGCAGGCGGCGGAAGCCCGAGCGCCCAAGCACGCGACCGTTATAGGAGGAATTGAGCCCGCAGCCCCCGGCGATGACGAGGTTTTCGCTCGCCGCCAGCCGCCAAGCCTCGGCCACCAGCACGTCCATGAGTTCGGAAAAGATGTCCTGGCCGCAGCGGGCGAGGTCGGCCCAGCCCTGCTCGCCGACATCCCCCGGGCGCCGCGACAGAATCTCGGCGGCGACCGCCTGCACCGTGGCCTCGTCGGCGAATTTCAGGCGTCCGTCTTCGACCGAGAACAGGCGGCGCAGCAGCGCCATCAGGTCGGGGTCGGTGCGGCCGTAGGGCGCGAGCCCCATGATCTTCCATTCCTCGCCCTTGATCTGGTCGAAGCCGGCGAGATCCGTGACGAGCCCGTAGAGGAAGCCGACCGAGCCGCGCCCGCGGTGGCGCCGCACCTCCTCGATCCGCCCGTCCTTCAGACGGTAGATCGCCGCGGCGCCGGTCTCGCCCATGCCGTCGACGATGAGCGCGGTCGCCTCCTCGAACGGGCTGCTCCACAGGGCGTAGGCGGCATGCGCCAGATGGTGGGCGTAGCGCCGCCGCCCGGCAATGGTCGCCCGCGGCTTGCCGCTGAGCCCGCGCGTCTCGTTGTCGAGCGCCAGCACCGTGCCGTTGCCGGCCCGCGCCTGCATGGCGTGGAGGTCGGCGATGAAGACGCGCTCGGCCCGCTCCGGCACGAAGGAGCGGTTGAGGGTGGAGGGGTGCTCGGCCAAGGCCGGCAGCTCGAAGGCGCCCGACGCGGCCTGCCCTTTGAGAAATTCCGAGAACTGCTCGCCCCAGGAGGTGGCGATGACGAGATCCGTCCCCTCGGGCACGTGACGCTTCAAGAGGCCCGCCATGCGGGTGCCGGGATCGGGCTCGCAGTTCGGCGCGCGCTTGTATTGCAGGTAGCGCTCGGCGGCCTCGGCGAACAGCACGGTCCCGTCCGGCCCGACGAGGGCGAGCGCCGGATCGTGGAAGGTCGTGGCGAGGCCGAGATAGGTGCGCATGCTGCCGGGCTACACGCCGGCACGCGAGGCGACAACCGCGTTGCGCCGGGCAATCGCTCGCGGACGACCGCCCCGTTTTGGCTTGGCCTCGAACGCCGGCGGCCACCTCTGCGGCCTCAGCTTTCGCCGCGCTTTTGTGTTCGAGCGACCGTTCCGGTCCTCGAACCCGCTCCGCGGGGCGCACTTGGCGCCCGGAACGTGGTGCAACCCCGCTTCGAGCGACGGCCCGGCTGCGTTGCAGTGCTTCGATTGCCGTGCGAGACGAGCCGCCGATGACGGACGCCTTCCCCGCCTCGCCTCCCCTCGCCCTCGTGATCTTCGACTGCGACGGCGTGCTGATCGACAGCGAGCCGATCAGCCTCGCGACCCTGACGCGCGGGCTCAACGGGATCGGGCTCGCGATCAGCGTCGACAGCGTGCGGGAGCGGTTTGCCGGCACCTCCATGACCTCGATCATGGAGCGCGTCGCCCGCGAGGACGGGGTCACGGCCCCGGACGGCTTCGTCGAGCGGGTGAAGGCGGAGACGCTCGCCGCCTTCGAGGCGGAGCTGGCCGCCATGGCCGGGATCGCCGAGGCACTGGGGCTCCTGCACCTGCCGTTCTGCGTCGCCTCCAGCAGCGACCCCGTGCGGCTGCGCCGCTCGCTCTCGCTCACGGGTCTGCTGCCGCTGTTCGAGGGGCGCGTCTTCTCCTCCGCGCAGGTGGCGCGCGGAAAGCCGTTCCCGGACCTGTTCCTGTTCGCGGCGGAGCGGATGGGTATCGCGCCGGAACAGTGCCTCGTAATCGAGGACAGCGTGCCGGGGGTGCAGGCCGCGCGGGCGGCCGGAATGCGGGTCGTCGGCTTCACCGGCGGCGGGCATTGGGGCCACGACCGGGCCGGACGGGATCTCCTCGATGCCGGGGCCGCCGCCATCTTCTCGGCCCATGCCGATCTCGGGCGCATCATCGCCGGGGCATGAGGCCGGTTTCGGCCCGGGCTTTGCTAGATTTGGCGTGAGCCTTTCCCCGACAGACGGGACGCGCCGCGGATCGCTCGAATCGCGGCGCGAACTTTCTCTGTCAAGCTGAACTTCGAAAGAACATTCCGTTGACGGTTGGGGTTCGGCACCTCATCTTTAGACCGTGCGAACGACTTCGCGCCGCGGTGATTTGTAGTGGCAAGCTTGCGCCGCGTTATCAAACGCTAATGCATCACGACGCACTTGCGCCGTGGTCCTCGCGAGAGAGGAGGACTGGCCGTGAACGGTAGCTTTATTTGGAAGAAGTCGAGGTTGCCTGGCGGATGGGGTGCCCGGGCATGGGGATGTTGTCGGCAGACAGTCACATCCGTGGGCTAGAGCAGCGCCCGCGAACGCCTTGCCGATAACCGGCCCGCGAAGGCCGCAGGAGTTCACCCCGTCATGACCCGTGCCCAGACCGCTTACCTCGACGACGACGCGCTCGACCTCTCCGCCGCGGATGCGACCCCCGCCCGCGTGATCGAGATCGGCGACATCACCGCCGGCATCGCCGTACCCGAGCGCGGCGGTGTCCGCTTCTTCTCGTCCGAGCGCCGCTTCGACGGACTCGACGGCACGCTGTTCCGCACCGTGGAGCAAGCGGCCCGCGCGGCGCGCGAGAAAGGCCGCCAGCCGCGCCTGCGCGCGGTGGTGTAACCCTCCGCAACGCGCCGCATGAACACAGCCGGCGGCGCCGTTTCGGGCCGCCGGCTTGTTTTTGCGGGGTTCGTTTCAGAAGCGTCTTCGATCGCGAGACGGCCACGTCCGTTCGTGACAGTCCCGGGTCGGTGGGCCCGCGGGGAAGGCCGGCGATGCAGCCCTCCGATGCGAAGACCTACTTGCACTCCTCGCGTGCGCGCTTGAGCGCGTCGGCGAAGCCGCCCAACGCGTAGTCGTCCTGAGTCGGCTTGCCGCGCTGAGAGGTCGTGCGGACCGTCGCGGTCTGGGTCCGGCTCATCTCCGTGACGATGCGCGGCTCGTCGGCCTGGTTCTGGATCCAGGCGTTCTCGTCCTTCGCCACGAGGCCGTAGCGGGTGCTCCCGACCGTGAGGTAGGGGTCGCTCGGGGCGGCGGCGGCGCCGGGCTTTGCTTGCGCGGCGGCCGGCTTCGGCTTGAAGCCGAGCATCACCGCGATCTCCCCCTGGGCGCCGCCCTTGGGGAAGGTGACGAACAGGTAGCCGGTGTCGCGCGCGAGCGTCTTGGGGCTGCGGGTCGTCGGCTGGGCGATGACGTAGCAGAGCTTGTCGCGGCCCTGCGCGCCGTTGGTGAAGACGTTCCAGTCGCCGAAGACCGCCAGCGGGACGGCCTGTTGCATCCCCGGCGGAAGCGCCGAACTCTTCGGCTCGCGGCGGCTCGACCGGGCGAGGATGATCTCCGCTCCCTGTATGCCCTCCTGTGCGAGCGCACGCCCCGACGGACCGGGCAGTGCCGCGGCAGCCGCGGCGGCCAGCGCGAGGGCCGCGAGGGGGCGGCCGCAACCAAAGGCGGGATGAGAGATCGAAAGGCGGTGCCGCTGCATCGTTACTCGGGTGTACGGACGGCCGGGTCGGCCCTCTTCACGCGCCGTCAAGATGACGGGCCGCAGCGTAACAGGAAACCCCTGACCGCTCCGATTAACCGAAAACGGCCATGGGCCGCACCCGTCGAGGCAGCCTGAAGCGGTTGGGCGCCGTGTCAGGCCGCCCGCATCTCCGCGGCGAGCGTCGCCGAAGCGAGCGCGGCCGCGGGCAGGTCGATCGACGGATCGATCGCCGGCAGACGGATCTCGACTGCCGACGGAATGGTGCCGGGCGCCGGCTCGACCGGCTTGGGCTGCGCCGGCTTCTCCGGATCGTTGTAGGGGGTGTTGTAGGCCTTGCGGATTGAGGCCCAGAAGGCGCCCCGCTCCGCATCGGTGAGCCGTGCGAGGCGAGCGTCGATGACCGCCATGGCCTCCGCCGCCAGGGCAGGCGTCTCCTCGACGGTGATCCAACTCTCAACATTCATGACGGCACTCCGCAGGTTCGGACAGTCGGATAGCCAAGCTCAGTTAGCTGAAACCTGAACGCCGCATTTTCCGTGCCCGTTCCCGCAGGGCTGCTTTTACTTCTCCACAGGGCCGAGCTTTTCCAGCCAGCCTTCCGCCTGCCGGCGCACGTTGTCCGGTGCGGTGCCGCCGTAGCTGGTGCGGCTCGCCACCGAGTTCTCGACGCCGAGGACCGCGAAGACGGCGTCCGTGATGCCCGGCTCGATCGCCTGCATGTCCTGGAGGGAGAGTTCCTCCAGCCCGATCCCGCGCTCGGAGGCCGCCGCGACGACGCGGCCGGTGACGTGGTGGGCCTGGCGGAACGGCATGTTCAGCTCGCGCACCAGCCAGTCGGCCAGATCAGTGGCGGTGGCGTAGCCCGAACCCGCCGCGCGCTTGAGCGTCTCGGCCACGGGTTCAAGGTCGCGCACCATGCCGGCCATGGCGGCAAGGCACAGCGAGAGCGATTGCAGGGCGTCGAAGGTGCCCTCCTTGTCCTCCTGCATGTCCTTCGAATAGGCGAGCGGCAGCCCCTTCATCACGATGAGCAGGCCGGTGAGCGCGCCGATGATGCGCCCCGCCTTGGCGCGCACGAGTTCGGCGGCGTCGGGATTGCGCTTCTGCGGCATGATCGACGAGCCGGTGGTGAAGCCGTCGGAGAGCCGCACGAAGCCGAACTGCGCCGAGGTCCACACCACCAGCTCTTCGGCGAAGCGCGAGAGGTGGACCGCGCAGATCGAGGCCGCCGAGAGCGATTCCAGCGCGAAGTCGCGGTCGGCCACGGAATCGAGCGAGTTCGCGGTCGGCCGGTCGAAGCCGAGGGCGGCGGCCGTGGCGTGCCGGTCGATCGGGAAGGAGGTGCCGGCGAGTGCGGCAGCGCCGAGCGGGCATTCGTTGAGCCGCGCCCGCGCGTCGTGGAACCGGCCGCGGTCGCGCGCCAGCATCTCGACATAGGCGAGGCAGTGATGGCCGAAGATGACGGGCTGGGCCGATTGCAGGTGGGTGAAGCCCGGCATCACCGTCCCGGCATGTTTCACCGCCGTCTCGGCCAGCGCCCGCTGGAGGTCGGCGACCTGCGCGTCGAGGGCGTCGAGGGTGTCGCGCACCCACAGCCGCATGTCCGTGGCGACCTGATCGTTGCGCGAGCGGGCGGTGTGCAGGCGCCCGGCAGCGGGGCCGACGATCTCGGTCAGGCGGCTCTCCACCGCCATGTGGATGTCCTCCAACTCGCGCCGGAAGACGAATTCGCCGCGCGCGATCTCCGCCTCGACGGACTTGAGCCCGGCTTCGATGGCTGCCACATCCTCGGCCGGCAGGATGCCTTGGCTCCCCAGCATCGCGACATGCGCCAGCGAGCCGCGGATGTCCTGGGACGCCAGACGCCTGTCGAACCCGATGGAGGCGTTGATCTCCTCCATGATCTCGGCCGGGCCGCTGGCGAAGCGTCCACCCCACATCCGGTTGCTCATGGCTGATCCCACCTTCCGCACGCGAAACGAGGTTCAGCCTTGAAGGCGACCCCGAAAATCCTTGCCGCGGGCGGCGCGCTCGCCGCCGTCCTCGTCGGCGGCCTCGCCCTATACGGGACGGGCTCGAACCTCGGCAACCTCGCGGCCTCCGGCCCCTGCGCCGAAGCCGCCCCGGTCGCGGCCCGGCTCGCGCCGCTGGCCCGCGGCGACGTCGCCGCTTTCGACGCCTCCGCTCCCCCGAAGCCGGCACCCGCCGTCGCCTTCAAGGGCCCGGACGGCGCGCCGACCGATCTCGCGTCCTTGCGCGGAAAACTGCTCCTGGTGAACTTGTGGGCGACGTGGTGCGCCCCCTGCAAGGCGGAGATGCCAGCCCTCGATCGCCTTCAGGCGGAACTCGGCGGCGACAGCTTCCAAGTGGTGGCGATCAATGTCGAGACACGCAATCTCGACAAGCCGCCCGCATGGTTCAAGGCCAACGGCATCGCGCATCTGACCTATTACGGCGACCCCGAGGGCAAGGTGCTGCCGGTGATTCAGTCGGCGGTCGGCTCCACGGGGCTGCCGACGACGATGCTGATCGATGCCAAGGGCTGCACACTCGGCGTGATGAAGGGGCCGGCCGAATGGTCGAGCGAGGACGGCAAGCGGCTGATCCGGGCGGCGCTGGCGAAGTCCTCCTGATTTTCCGAGGTGTCCGATTTTCCAAGCCAGCGGGTTGCGGTGCCGGCCCAGGGCGGGCAACGGGTCACGGCATGAAGCCGCCGCCCCCCTCCGTCCGTGCGCTCCCGCGCCCTCTGCAACGCTCGTACTCGGCAACGCGCCGCTTTCTCACGAACGAGGCGGCCGGCGGCATCGTGCTCATGGCCGCGGCCGGCGCCGCGCTCGTGGTCGCCAATTCGCCCCTGGCGCAGGCCTATCACGACCTCCTGCACATCCATCTCGGGCCCTTGAGCCTGATGCACTGGATCAACGACGGCCTGATGGTCGTGTTCTTCCTGCTGGTGGGCCTCGAGATCAAGCGCGAGGGACTGGACGGGCGCCTGCGCACATGGCCCGACCGGGTGCTGCCGGGCCTTGCCGCCGCGGCGGGCATGGCCGTGCCGGCCCTGGTCTACCTTGCCTTCAACGCCGGGCAGTCCACGGCTCGGGGCTGGGCGATCCCCGCCGCCACCGACATCGCCTTCGCGCTGGGCGTCCTCGCGCTGCTGGGCTCGCGCGTGCCCGTTTCACTCAAGATCTTCCTGTCGGCGGTGGCCATCGTCGACGATCTCGGCGCCGTGGTCATCATCGCGCTGTTCTATACGGGGCAGCTCGATACCACGATGCTGGCGGCCTCGGCCGGGATGCTGGCCGTGCTGTTTGCCCTCAACCGCCTCGGTGTGCGCGCGCTCCTGCCCTATCTCCTCGCGGGCCTCGTCCTCTGGGTGTTCGTCCTGCGCTCCGGCGTTCACGCCACGGTGGCCGGCGTGCTGCTCGCCCTGTTCGTGCCGATCCGCCCGAGTCCGGGCCGACCGGAGGACACGACCTCGCCCCTGCACCGTCTGGAGCACGCCCTGACGCCCTGGGTCTCGTTCCTGATCGTGCCGATCTTCGGCTTCGCCAATGCCGGGGTGACGCTCCTCGGCTTGCCGGCGCAGGCGCTGATCGAGCCCGTGACGCTCGGCGTCGCGCTCGGCCTGTTCATCGGCAAGCAGGTCGGCATCTTCGCGAGCGTGCGGATCGCCGCCGCCCTTGGCCTCGTTTCCCGCCCGGCGGGGGCGACCTGGGTTCAAGTCTACGGCGTCGCGCTCCTCTGCGGCATCGGCTTCACCATGAGCCTGTTCATCGGTGCGCTCGCCTTCACGGATGGCCTGCACGAGACCGAGACCAAGCTCGGCGTCCTCGGCGGCTCGCTGCTCTCGGCGCTGTTCGGTGCCGTGCTGCTCGCCCGGGCGACCGCGCGGGAGGCGAGCCCGCGCCGGAACCTCGGAGCCGGGTCCGACCGCTTGCCTTGACCTCCGGCCTCGGCCTACTCAGGCCGGAAGCGTCGCGGTGGTAGATGGTCCGTCCTCCGGCCCGTCATCCCGCGCGAGGGCGAACATGCTGCGAACCGTTTCCCGTTTCCTCGGACTGCCGTTCTTCAGCCGGGCGCTCGGGCTCCTGATGATGGCGGCGGGCTTCGTGCAGCTCTGCTACGACGGCGCCCGCTCCATCGCCAATAACGGTCTGCGGGTGACGAGCCTCGCCGAACTGATCCAGTCCCTGCCGCAGGAGCGGATCACCGCCCTCGGAACCTCGATCCGGCAGGTGGCGCCCTGGGCGGATACGGTTCTGCTGACCCCGCTCGGCCTCGTCCCGGCGGCCCTGTTCGGGCTTGGACTCGGCGCGGTCTTGGTCTGGCTCGGCCAACCGCCGCGGGAGCCGATCGGGTTCCTGACCCGGCCGTAGAGCGTCGTCCCGAAGAGGGTTCAGACGTCCTCAAATCCCCCAATACGGCGCCGCGTTGTAGTAACGGTGGACGTGCTCCTCCCAGGCGCGCTCGTCCTCCGGGTCGCCGCCCTCCGGCGAGCGGGCGGGCGCGTCGCGCAGCTGCGCCTCGGTGATGTCCACGACGTAGGCGTCGAGGCCCGGGTCGTAGCGCAAAACCGCCCAGGGCAGCGTGTAGTATTCCTCGCCCATGCCCAGGAAGCCGCCGAAGCTCATCACCGCGTAGGCGACGCGGCCCGAGCGCTTGTCGAGCATCAGCCGCTCGATGCGGCCGACCTTGCTCCCGTCGGTCCGGCGCACCTCGGTGCCGATGACGCGATCGCTGGCGATCAGGCTGCGGGGCGGGGGCGCCGTATTGGCCGCAGCTTCGGAACGAACCGGATCCATGGCGATCATCCTGCAACGTTGTTACAGCTTGCCATAAAAAACGCCCATGCGGCCGGGCACGTTCCGGCCGGTGCGGCACCCACCCTTGCCCCATCCTGCCCCGCCATCCCGGACGAGCCACCGCGCATGCCGCTGACCCGCCTGACACTCCCTGCCCTCGCGCTTGCCCTTCCGGCGCTGCTGAGCCCGGCCGCGGCGCAGGACCGCGGCAGCGTCAACCCGAAGCCGCTGCCGCCGCTCGCCAACCCGAACGATCCCTCGACGCCGGCCAAGGCCCTGTTCGGCCGCGTCACCGGGCCGGCCAGCGGGCCGGCGCGGCCGTTCGGCTCCTACGCCAAGGGCTGCTTCTCCGGCGGCGAGGCACTGCCCCTCGACGGTGCGACCTGGCAGGTGATGCGGCCCTCCCGCAACCGGATGTGGGGCACGCCCCATCTCGTGGATTTCATCGAGCGGCTCGCCGCCCGCGCGCCGCAGGCCGGCTGGCCCGGCCTTCTCGTCGGCGACATGTCGCAGCCCCGCGGCGGGCCGATGCTCACCGGCCACGCCTCG
This sequence comes from Methylorubrum sp. GM97, assembly GCF_024347855.1. NCBI lineage: Bacteria > Pseudomonadati > Pseudomonadota > Alphaproteobacteria > Hyphomicrobiales > Methylobacteriaceae > Methylorubrum > Methylorubrum sp. GM97. The sequence goes on along the minus strand of NZ_AP025942.1, from coordinate 3,539,646 downwards.
CACCAGCTCGGCCTCGACGTAGACGTCTGGCTCACGCCGATGCCGGACCACCGCATGACCCGGGCCGAGCGCGAGGAGACCTCGGCCACCGACATGGTGCGCTCGGACCGGCTCGACATCGATCCTGACGTCTGGACGCGCCAGCATACCGCGCTGATCCGCATGACGGCCAAGCAGCCGGAGGTGGCGCGGATCTTCGTGAACGCGGCGATCAAGAAGGCCCTATGCCGCGAGGCGGGCGGGGATCGCGGCTGGCTCACCAAGGTGCGCCCGATGTACGGGCACAACTACCACTACCATATCCGCCTTGCCTGCCCGGCCGGCGACAACGCCTGCGATGACCAGGCGCCCCCGCCCTCCGGCGACGGCTGCGGCTCCGAACTCGATTACTGGTTCAGCGCGGCAGTGCTGAACCCGCCCAAGCCCAAGACCCCGCCGAAGCCCCGCCCGCCGATGACGCTCGCCGGCCTGCCCGACGCCTGCCGGGCGGTGCTGCACGCGCGGTAGCGTGCTGTCCGCTCTTTAAGGCATCGACTTGACACGGCAGGTGCCTGACAAGGCACTTGTTCCCAATTTTGGAACATGCTAGTCGTTGTCATGCAGATCGTCGCCAAACGAACGCTCCGCATCTTCTGGGAGGCGCATCCGCGATCGCGGAGTGGTTTGTCCGACTGGTACACGAAGGTCAGCGCCGCGGACTGGTCGGGCCCCGAGGACATCAAGGCCGCGTTCGGTAAGGGCGTAGACTTCGTCGGTGACAATCGCATCATCTTCGACATTCGCCGCAACGAATTTCGCCTGATCGTGCATGTGTCCTATCGCTATCGACGAGTGCTCATCAAATTCGTCGGCACCCACGCCGAGTACGATCGGATCGATCCGGAGACGGTAGGATGATGGATGTCAGGGCCATCCGGAACGACGACGATCTGACTTGGGCTCTCAGGGAGATCGAACCGTACTTCGCACGGGAGCCCGCGTTCGGCACGCCGGAGGCGGAGCGCTTCGACGTGCTGACGACACTGATCGAAGCCTACGAGAGCCGGCATTACCCGATCCCGGAAAGCAATCCGATCGAGCTTCTGCACTACGCGATCGAGCATCTTGGGCGTAGCCAAGCGGAGCTTGCCGAATTGCTCGGCTCACGCTCGCGGGCTTCGGAAATCCTCGGCGGCAAGCGCGGGATGACGCTGGATCAGATCCGGGCCGTCAGCGAGGCTTGGAAGATCCCGATTGCCGCGCTGGCCAAGCCTTACCCGATCGGCTTGGAGGAGGCTCCGCGTCGCCAGCGGGCCGAGAGCAAGCGCGCCAAAAGTAAGCGCGCCAAGAGCAAGTCCTCGGTAGCCGCCTGAGGGGTTTCAAGAAGACCCGATCTCCGAGGCAGCGTGAACTTGAATGAGTCGTGTCGCTGCTTGAGTCGCAGGTGCGGGCAAAAACCTTACTTCTCGTGGTGTCCGGCCGAGAGCCGGTCGGTCAGTGCCATCAGCAGGCCGGACACCACGAACACCATGTGGATGCCGACCAGCCAGGAGAGGTCGCGGTCGCTGTAGTTCTTCACGTCGAGGAACGATTTCAGCAGCTGGATCGCCGAGATCGCGACGATGGAGGAGATCAGCTTCAGCTTGAGCCCGCTGAAGTCGATGGTGCCCATCCAAGTGGGCCAGTCCTTGTGGTCCGTGTGATCGAACTTCGAGACGAAATTCTCGTAGCCTGAGAAGATCACGATGATCAGCAGCGAGCCGGTGAAGGTCAGATCGACCAGCGCGAGAACGCCGAGGATGGTCTGCGACTCGGTGGACTCGAAGGCGTGCGTGACGACGTGGCCGAGTTCCAGCAGCAGCCGCACCAGCAAGACGACGAGCGCGATCGTCAGCGCGGCGTAGAACGGCGCCAGCAGCCACCGGCAGGCGAAGAGAAAGCGTTCGAAGCCACGTTCCAGCATTGTCTCTCGATCCCGGCCATCCGAGGGGCCGGGATTTGGCATGGGCGCAACGGCCCCGCAAGACGGTCAAGCTTGGACCGGCCTTGTCGGGGCCGGGCGGAGTCTCACTCCGCCGCGACGCCGACACCCACGGGGCAGGACACGCCGGTGCCGCCGAGCCCGCAATAGCCGCCGGGATTTTTGGCGAGGTATTGCTGGTGGTACTCTTCCGCGAAGTAGAAGGTCTCGAGCGGCACGATCTCCGTCGTGATCGGCCCGTAGCCCCGCGCGTCGAGCGCCTGCGCGTAGGAATCGCGTACCGCCCGTGCCGTCGCGGCCTGGGCCTCGCTGCCGGTGTAGATGCCGGAGCGGTACTGGGTGCCGACATCGTTGCCCTGGCGATACCCTTGCGTCGGGTTGTGGCTCTCGAAGAAGGTCTTGAGCACGGCCTCCAGCGGCAGCACGGCGGGGTCATAGGCCACCAGGACCACCTCGTTGTGGCCCGTGAGCCCGGAGCAGACCTCCTCGTAAGTCGGGTTGGGCGTTGTGCCGCCGGCATAGCCCACGGCGGTGACGTGGACGCCCTGGGGCAATTCCCAGAACTTGCGCTCGGCGCCCCAGAAGCAGCCGAGGCCGAGCACGATCGTCTCGACGCCCTCCGGATAGGGCCCCTTCAGGGGATTGCCGTTGACGAAATGGCGCTCGGCGGTCGGGAGGGGATTCGGCCGGCCGGGCAGCACTTCGGACGGAGCCGGCATCTCGGGCCGCTTGCGGAACAGGAGCATCGCTGTTTCCTCTGGTGGTCGCGGGGCGTGCAGTCGGCGCGCCGGTGTGCATCCCGCTCGATTTCGCTTGATATGGTCATCGCCGTCTGCTTTGGCGACAGGGTCAGGTGAGGCCGCGCCCTCGGCGGCTTCGGCCGTGCCATTCGCACCTGGGGAGCGATCGGGAACAGATGGAGCCCGGCGACGACTGGCAACTGACGGAGCGGGTTCGCGCCAGCGTCCGTTCCGGCAAGGGCGATCCCTTCGCGGCGGCCGTGCGGGCCACGCGCATGGCGATGATCATCACGGACCCGCGCCGGCTCGACAATCCGATCATCTATGCCAATGACGCGTTCCTGCGGCTCACCGGGTACACGCGGCTGGAGGTGACGGGCCGCAATTGCCGCTTCCTGCAGGGGCCCGGCACGGATTTCGACGCGGTGGCGCGGATCCGTGCCGCGATCGATGCCGAGCGGGACGTGCATGAAGAGCTTCTGAACTACCGCAAGGACGGTTCGACCTTCCACAACGCGCTGTATATCAGCCCCGTCCACGACGAGGACGGCACGCTGCTGTTCTACTTCGCCTCGCAGTTCGACGTGAGCGAGCGCCACGCGCTCGCGGCCGAGCGCGACCGGACGCAGGTAGCCCTCGACGCGAACGCCCTGCTGCTGCGCGAGATCGGACATCGCGCCCGCAACGATCTCCAGATGATCTCGGCCATGCTGACGCTTCAGAGCGGCAACAGCGCCGATCCGGCGGTTCGCGCGGCGCTCGGCGAGGCGATCGGGCGCATCGATGCCCTCAGCACGCTCTACCGCCAGTCCGCCCCGCCGGAAGAGAGTGCGGGCCACGATCTCGGCGATCTCGTCCGCGAGATCGCCGAAACCCTGGTCGAGGCCTCGGGCCGGCGCGACATCGCGCTTGCGCTCGATCTCGCGCCGCTCCGCGTCCGGCCCGAGGCGGCCGGGCCGCTCGCGCTCATCGTCAACGAGGTCGTCTCCAACGCCGTGCGCCACGCCTTCCCGTCCCGGGCCGGACGGCTGACCGTTCGCATCGCCCGCGATGGGGCGGACGTCACGGTGGCGGTGGAGGATGACGGGATCGGTCCGAGCGCCACGGGCGACGGGAGCTTCGAGGCGACGCTGATCGATGTTCTGAGCCGGCAGGTCGGCGGGACGATCTGCGTCCGGCCGCGCGATCCGGCGGGCACCGCCATCGAACTCCGCTTTCCGGCCGAGCGCATCGGGGTCTAATCCCCCACTGCTCAGACGTCAGTGCCGGTCGTCGGGGGCCGGCGGCAGGGGCATGACCTCGATGCCCTCCTCGACCAGCGCCCGCGCTTCCTGCGGGCTCGCCTCGCCGTAGATCGGGCGCCCTTCCGCATCGCCGTAATGGATCGCCCGCGCCTCGTCGGCGAAGCGCTCGCCGACATCCTCGGCGGTCGAGACGACGTGCTCGCGCACGGCCCGCATCAGGGCGCGCAACTGTCGCTCCGGCTCGGCGGCGAGCATCGGCATCGGCACCCCGGCTGACGCCGCCGGAACCGTGGGCGTCGGCGTCTCGGCCCGGCCACGGTCGGTGCGCGCCACGGCCGGGGCCATCGGTGCCTTGGCGACTCTGGCCGAGTCACAGAACGGACAGGTGACGAGCCCGCGGGCTGATTGCTCGTCGTAGGCCGCGTTGGAGGGAAACCAGCTCTCGAACTGGTGGCCCGAATCACAGGCGAGAGTGAAAAGGATCATGACCCTTAGAACATCGTCCTGGATACCGGATCCAGAAGGATGCTCTATCCTCTTATTTTTGCACCATCTCTTCCGAAAGCCGGAGGCCACCTTTCGGGATGATGCTTAGATGGGATGGCTTCAGGCGCGGCGCACGCCGAAGCTGCGCGCATGGGACAGGGTGGGAATGCGGGCGCGTGCATCCGCGACCCGCGCGAGGTCGATCTCGGCGAGGATGATGCCCGGCGCGTCGCCCTCGGCCTCGGCGAGGATGCGGCCCCAGGGATCGACGATGAGCGAGTGGCCGAAGGTCTCGCGTCCGTCCTCGTGCCGGCCCCCTTGCGCCGCCGAGATCATGAACGAGCCGGTCTCGATGGCCCGCGCGCGCTGCAAGATATGCCAGTGCGCCTCGCCGGTCTGGCGGGTGAAACAGGCCGGCGCGGTCATCACCGTGGCGCCCGCCTCGGCCAACGCCCGGTAGAGGGCGGGAAAGCGGATGTCGTAGCAGATCGTCAGCCCGAGGTTGGCGAGGGGCGTCTGCGCGACCACGGCGCAGTCGCCGCCCGAATAGGTCGCCGATTCGCGCCAGCTCTCACCGTTGGGCAGATCGACGTCGTAGAGGTGGAGCTTGTCGTAAGCCGCTTGGATCTCGCCCGCAGCGTCGATCAGAAAGGCGCGGTTGGCGATCTTCTCGCCCTCGCGGATCGCCAGCGATCCGATCTGAAGAACGATCTTTTCCGCCCGCGCGACCTCGCGGAGGGCGGCGAGCGTGGCGTCGCTCTCCTGCGGCCCGACCTTTTCGAACAGGGCGGTGCGGTCGCGCTCGATCAGCGAGGTCGTCTCGGGCGTCTGGACATAGGCGGCACCCCGGCGGGCCGCCTCGCGCACCGCCTGCACGGCGGCTTCGCGGTTGACGGCCGGATCGCGCCCGCCGCGCATCTGCACGCAGGCGGCGATGAAGGGCTTGTGGTCGGACAGGTCCGTCATGCCGCGAGCAGCGGATCGAGATCGCCGGCCCGCTCCAGCGCGTAGAGGTCGTCGCAGCCGCCGACATGCCGGTCGCCGACGAAGATCTGCGGCACCGAGGTGCGTCCGCCGGCCCGCTGGACCATGGTCGCGCGGGAGCCCGCCGTCTTCTCGACGTCGATCTCGTTGAAGGACACGCCTTTTTCGCGCAGCAGGCTCTTGGCCGCCGAGCAATAGGGGCACCAGGCGGTGGTGTAGATCGTGACCGGCTGCATAGGTCCGTCGCGTGCCCGAATGGGGGAGAAGCGACGGATATAGGCGAGCCGCGCGGATCTTCCTACTGCGGCCGGGTCACAGAGTCGGACGATCGCTGCGCCGGCTCTCCGCTCAAGCGGCTTTTACAGCGCATTCCGACGAAGTGGCCACCGGTTCGTCGAAAGAATGCGCGTCGAAACAGAGGTCTAGAGACGCCGGTCTGATGCAATCAGGCCGGATACGGCTCTAGGCGGCCAGCAGCTTCTCGACCTCGTTGACGAGGTCGCGCAGGTGGAAGGGCTTCGAGAGCACCTTCGCATCCTTGGGCGCCTTCGAATCCGGGTTCAGCGCCACCGCGGCAAAGCCGGTGATGAACATCACCTTGATGTCGGGATCGAGTTCGGTGGCGCGGCGCGCCAACTCGATGCCGTCCATCTCCGGCATGACGATGTCGGTCAGGAGAAGCTCGAACGGCTCCTCGCGCAGGCGATTATAGGCGGAAAGGCCGTTGTCGAAGGACAGCACGTCGTAGCCGGCGTTCTGGAGCGCCTTGGCCAGAAACCGACGCATGTCGTTGTCGTCTTCCGCGAGCAGGATCTTCATCGAACGGCGTCCCGGTGCCCATGCGCCTTGGAGTGTCTCAGGAAAGGCCGGTCGCTACCATGCCGCTTGAGGGCATGACAGCGCTGTCGGCGCTTTGCGAGAGATGCTCGGTGGGTGTTCATTTCATAAAGCGTCGGCTTGGTAAACAGAGCGTTAAACGCGCCCGGTGTCGCGACGCACCCGACAATCGCGGGGCGCTGTCCCCTCCTCTCCCGGCCCTGTGCGGCGCATGGTGGACAGGGCGGACGAGGCGCCGCAAAGTAGCGCCATGTTCCTTCCGTGCCACGGTCAGGCCCCCGCTTCTCGATGAGCCCTTCACAGCCAGACGGAGCCGAGGCGTTCGATCCACCCTTTGCCGTGGACGAGCCGGCGCAGCACGCGATCCCCTTCGTGTTCAACACGCCGCATTCCGGCGCGCATTACCCAGACTCCTTCCTTGCGGCCTCCCGGCTCGACGCGCTGGCCCTTCGCCGCTCGGAGGATGCCCATGTCGACCGGCTGTTCGCTGCGGTCGTCGGCCTCGGCGCGCCCTTGATGCGGGCGAACTTCCCCCGCGCCTATCTCGACGTGAACCGCGAGCCCTACGAGCTCGACCCGCGGATGTTCGCCGGCCGCCTTCCGTCCTACGCCAACACCCGCTCGATGCGGGTGGCCGGAGGGCTGGGCACGGTGCCGCGCATCGTCGCCGACGGACAGGAGATCTATCGGGAGCGGCTACCGGTGGAGGAGGCGGTGCGGCGCATCGAGACGCTCTACAAGCCGTATCACCGAACCCTGCGCGGCCTGATCCATCGCACGGCACGGACCTTCGGCCGGTCCTTCCTGATCGATTGCCACTCGATGCCGTCCTCGAGTCTCGGGCGCGATGAGAGCGCACAGGCCGATTTCGTGCTCGGCGACCGCTTCGGCACGGCCTGCCTGCCGGCACTGGTCGATGGGTTCGAGAGCCGGCTGAGGGCTCTCGGCTACAAGGTGGTGCGCAACAAGCCCTATGCCGGCGGCTTCATCACCGAGCATTACGGCGAGCCCGGCCTCGGGCGGCACGCGCTGCAGATCGAGATCAACCGGGCGCTCTACATGAGCGAGCAGTCGCTGGCGCTGACGGCCGGCTTCGTCACACTCGCGGACCATCTCGCCGAGGTCATTGCCGGGGTCGCTGCCGAGACGGTCGAGCTGCCGTCCCACCGCATCGCAGCAGAGTAGCCGCCCGGATCGGAACGGGGCTTTCAGCCCTCCTGACTCGACGCTTCGGACAAAAAAAGGCCGCCCCGAAGGACGGCCCGAAGTCTAGGGAGGAAACGCCCAAGAAGGGCTGCGGGACCGCGACGCCATCGCGATCTCGCAATGCACAAATCGCATCGCGCTGCACAAATCGCAAGGGCGATGAAACCGTTTCCACATGTGCGCCGCGCATATCTGTCCGGCAAGCGCAACGGGAACCGGATCAAGCCTCGCCGAGAAGCGCGCGAATCTCCGCTTTCAGGGCATCGGCCAGTTCCGGCCGTTCCAGGCCGTAGGCGAGGTTGGCGGTGAGGAAGCCGATCTTGGACCCGGTGTCGTAGGTGCGCCCATCGAAGCGCAGCCCAAAGAATTTCTGCTCTTCGGCCAGCCGGATCATCGCGTCGGTGAGCTGGATCTCGCCGCCCGCGCCGGTCTCGCCCCGCTCCAGAATCGAGAAGATCTCGGGCTGGAGGATGTAGCGGCCGGAGATGATGTAGTTCGAGGGCGCGGTGCCCTGCTTGGGCTTCTCGACCATGCCGGTGATCTCGAAGGTCTGGCCGAACGTCTCGCCGACGGCGACAATGCCGTACTGGTGGGTCTCCTCGGGCTTCACCTCTTCCACGGCGATGACGTTGCCGCCATGCTGCTCGTAGGCTTTCAGCATCTGGCCCATGCAGCCGCGGCTCAGCATGTCGGGCAGCAGCACGGCGAAGGGTTCGTCGCCGACGATCTCACGCGCGCACCAGACGGCGTGGCCGAGGCCCAGCGGCGCCTGCTGCCGGGTGAAGCTGGTCTGGCCGGCCTTGGGCAGGTCCTTCTTCAGCTCCTCGTAGGCCGCCTGCTTGCCGCGCTCCTGCAGCATGTGGTCCAATTCGAACGCGATATCGAAATGATCCTCGATCACCGCCTTGCCGCGGCCGGTCACGAAGATGAAGTGTTCGATGCCGGCCTCGCGGGCTTCATCGACGACGTGTTGGACGACCGGCCGGTCGACGACGGTGAGCATCTCCTTCGGAACGGCCTTGGTGGCCGGCAGGAAGCGCGTGCCGAGACCCGCGACGGGAAGGACGGCCTTGCGAATTCGTTTCATCTGGCGGGACCCCATTTTAGCGTGTGTCGGGGCGAGCCCTGATCGACAACGGATCAAATAGCACGCAGGCCGCCGCTAACAGCCCCGCTTGGGTTAGGATTGGCAGAATTTTGTCATAAGACGCGGCTGGTGCTTCAGCCGACGGCTGACGAAGACGGAACAGGGGTGGACGATGGCGGTTCTGGTCACGGGCGGCGCCGGCTATATCGGCAGCCACATGGTGCTCGCACTGGTCGATGCCGGGCATGAGGAGGTCGTGGTCCTCGACGACCTCTCGACCGGTTACGATTGGGTCCTGCCTCCGGAAGTGCGTCTCGTCGTCGGCGACGTGGCCGACCAAGCCCTCGTCACCGAGACCATTCTGCGCCACCAGATCGACACGGTCGCGCATTTCGCGGCCAAGATCGTCGTGCCGGAATCGGTCGCCGACCCGCTCGGCTACTATCTCGCCAACACCGTGAAGACGCGCGCGCTGATGGAGACGGCGGTGCGCACGAATGTGCGGCACTTCATCTTCTCCTCGACGGCCGCCGTCTATGGCGAGCCCGAGATCGTGCCGGTGCCCGAGACCCTGACGCCGAACCCGATCAACCCCTACGGCCGCTCGAAGCTGATGAGCGAGTGGATGCTCGCGGATGCCGCCGCCGCGCACGGCTTCACCTACGGGGTGCTGCGCTACTTCAACGTGGCCGGGGCCGATCCGCGCGGGCGTTCCGGGCAATCGATGCCGGCGGCCACCCACCTCATCAAGGTCGCGACGCAGGCCGCGCTCGGTCAGCGCACGCATCTGGAGGTGTTCGGCACCGATTACCCCACCCGCGACGGCTCGTGCCTGCGCGACTACATCCAGGTCTCGGATCTGGCCGCGGCGCATCTCACCGTGCTCGACTATCTGCGCGGCGGCGGCGACAGCCTGACCGTCAATTGCGGCTACGGCCGGGGCTACTCGGTTCTGGAGGTCGTGGAGGTGGTCAAGCGCATCTCCGGCCGCGACTTCGAAGTGCGCTTGTCGCCGCGCCGTCCGGGCGATCCGGCCCAGATCATCGCCGGCGCCGACCGCATCCGCAACGAACTCGGCTGGACCCCGAAGTACGACGACCTCGACGTCATCGTCGCCCAGGCGCTCGCTTGGGAGGACACCCTGGCGAAGCGGAACCGGCGGTGAGATTACCCCGCGCCGCCCTCATCCTCGCGCTCGCGCTGCTGGCGGGGCCGGCCCGGGCGCAGGATGGCGACTTCTCCGGCTTCGTCGCGTCGCTGCGCCCCGACGCCACGGCCCGCGGCATCTCGCAGAAGACCTTCGACGCGGCGTTTGCCGGCGTGCAAGGGCCGGATTCGGACGTCGTCGCCCGCACCCACCGCCAGAGCGAGTTCAGCCGACCGGTCTGGGACTACCTCGTCGGCGCGGTCTCGGGCGCCCGCATCACCCGGGGGCAAGCGCAGGGCAAGCGGCTCGCGGCTACCCTCGCCGCCATCGAGGCGAAGACCGGGGTGCCGCGCTCGGTCGTGCTGGCCTTCTGGGGGGTCGAGTCGGATTTCGGCGCCAGCGCCGGCTCCCTGCCGACGATCCGCGCGCTGGCGAGCCTCGCTTACGCCCGGCACCGCGGAACCCTGTTTCGCGACGAGCTGCTGGCCGCCCTTCAGATCCTCGAGAACGGCGATATCGAGCCGGCGCGGATGGTCGGCTCCTGGGCCGGGGCCATGGGGCAGGTGCAGTTCCTGCCCTCGGTCTACCTGCGGGAGGCAGTCGATTTCGACGGCGACGGACGGCGCGACATCTGGCGCTCCGAGGCCGATGCGCTGGCCTCCATCGCGCATTACCTGCAATCGCTCGGCTGGAAGCCCGGCCTGTCCTGGGGCTACGAGGTCAGCCTGCCGAAGGATTTCGACCTGACCCGCTACCGCGGCCCGCTCGCCGACTTCGCCGCCCGCGGGGTGCGCCGCACCGACGGCAAACCCTTGCCGACAGGCGGCGAGGCCAGCCTGTTCCTGCCGGGCGGGCTCGGGAGCCCGGTCTTCCTCATCACCGACAATTTCGAGGTGATCCGCGGCTACAACACCAGCGATTCCTACGCGCTGGCAGTCGGCCACCTCGCCGACCGGCTGGCGGGCGGCCCGGCGCTCGCCGCGCCCTGGCCCAACGGCGCCGCCCGCCTCGACGGGCCAGGCCTCAAGCGTCTCCAGGCGGGGCTCGCCGCGAAAGGGCTCTATGGCGGCGAACAGGATGGACGCGCCGGCCCGAAGCTGCGCGAGGCGGTGCGGCAGTACCAGATCCGCGAGGGCCTGCCCGCCGACGGCTACGCCCGGCCCGCACTTCTGGAGCGCCTGGAGGGACGGCCATAGAGCGCATTCCGACGAAGTGGTCACCGGTTCGTCGAAAGAATGCGCGTCAAAACAAAGACTGAGAGTCGTCTCCGGCCTGATGCCATCAGGTCGGAGACGGCTCTCGTGTCTCTCACAAAACGCCCGCTGCGCCGCCATGCCCAGAGAGGGCCGATGGGTGATCGGGAGTTTGTGAGGCACTCTTAGACGCGCGCGCCTCAAGGCGCTATCCTGACCGGATGTGAGGTCGGACCCGCTCCGGCCCCTCCCCTTCGATCAAGGCTTCGCGCATGCAACGCCGCCCGACCGATCGCACCGCGTTCCCGCGCTTTCCTGCGATCCTCGGTCTCCTCCTCCTCGCGGCCCTCTGGCTCACGGCGGCGTGGTCCGCCCTACCGCAGCCGGCCGCGGCGCAGTGGGGCGACAGCTACGACGCACCCGCGGCCGATCCCTACGCCGCGCCGCCACCGCGCCGCCGGGCCCGCGGCGCCTATGCCGACGAGTACGGCTACGGCCGGGCCCCCGCCCGCCGGGCCGCGCCGCCGCAGGAGGCGCCGCGCCAGTTCTACTGGCCGTGGGAGGACCAGCCGCGCGCCCAGCCGGCCCCGCCGCCCCAGCCCGCGCCCGGCTATGCCCGGCCGTCGCGCCCGCGTGCGCCTGCCGCTGCCCCCGCCCCCACCACTGCGGGCCGCTCGGACGAGGAGCGTGCCGCCCGCCGCCGCCGGCCGAGCCCCGCCCCCGCGGTGGCGCAGCCCAAGGCCAAGGTGCCGAAGGCGGCGCCGACGACGCAGATTGCCGTGTTCGGCGACTCGCTCGCGGGCTACCTCGCCAAGGGTGCCGATGACGCCTTCTCCGACAATGCCGAGGTCGCCGTGCTCGACCGCTCGAAGGCCGATAGCGGCCTCGTGCGCAAGGATCTCGTCGATTGGGCCAAGACCGCCGAGGATTTTCTCAAGGCCACGCCCAAAGTCTCCTACGCCCTGATGATGATCGGCTTGAACGACCGGCAGGCGATCCGCGAGGGCGAGCAGAGCGTCGAGGCCCTGTCCGACAAGTGGCGCGAGATCTACGCCGCGCGGGTCGATGAGGTCGCGAAGGTGTTTGCCGAGCACAAGGTGCCGCTGATCTGGGTCGGCCTGCCGCCGGTCCGCAGCGAGAGCCTGAGCCGCGATTTTGCCGCCATCAACGATCTCGTGCGCGAGCGGGTGCAGCGGGCCGGCCAATCCTATGCCGAGGTCTGGCAGGGCTTCGTGGACGACCGCAACCGCTTCACCGCCTCGGGGCCCGACGTGGACGGCCAGGAGGCGCGGCTGCGCACCTCGGACGGGATTCACTTTACCGCCGCCGGCTCGCGCAAGGTCGCCCATTTCGCCGACGTGGAGCTGAAGCGCCTGATGGGGGAGAAGGGCGGCCTGACCTCCGAGCAGCCCGCCGCCGCGATCGCCGCCACGCCCGGCGAGGGTGGTGTCGGATTGGGCGTCGATGACACGGCGGCAATCGATCGCAAGATCACGGCGATGCTGCCGAGCCTGCCCGAGCCGCCGGGTATCCCGAGCCTGCCGGTCAAGCCCGCGGCGGGGCCGGTGGTGCCGCTCGGCCGCACCGAGACCTCGCCGGGCGGGACGCTCCTCACCGCACGTCCGCAGGAGGGGGATGCCACCGGCACCCGCGAGCGCAGCCTGCAGCGCGGCGCCGCCCCCCTGCCCCAGCCGGGCCGAGCGGACGATTTCCGCTGGCCGCCGGGATAGTCCTCCTCAACCGCCGAACGAGGTCGATCAGGTCTCGGCGGCGGGTGGGCCGTGCGGGGCTGCCACGAGCCCGGCGCCAACGGCGATCCAGACCAGATGGGCGTCCGTACGGGCGCCCAGCTTGGCCCGGATCAGCGAAAGATTGTTCTGGACCGTCTTGAGGCCGAGGCACAGCGCCTCGGCGATGGTCTGCGCCGTGGCGCCCGCCGCCGTCATGCCGAGGATCTCGACCTCGCGCGGGCTGAGTTCGTCGAGGCTGCTGCGCCCGCCGGCCACCTCGTCCTGCGCGATCGCCAGGGCGATGTCGGCGCTCATGGCCCGCTCGCCGCGCAGGACGCCCGCGGATGCCTCCAGCAGCTCGCGGGGGGCGCTCGCCTTGCTGACATAGCCGCTGGCCCCCGCCGCGAAGGCTTGGCGCGCGATGGCAGCACCGGTGCGCATGCTGAAGACGAGGATGCGGGCCGCGCCGTCCCATTGCCGGATATGCCGGATCGCCTCGATGCCGCTCGGCCCCGGCAGCGACAGGTCGAGGATCACGAGGTCCGGCCTCTGCGCCTTGTAGAGGCGATAGGCCTCCGCTGCGGTCGCGGCCTCCGCAACGACCGTGAAACCCGGCTGCCGTTCCAACAGGCGGCGATAGCCCTCACGCACGACGGGATGGTCATCGACGAGGAGGATGTTCGCCATCATCCGCCTCACCCGTGAACCGGAACGGTGACGCGGGCGCGGATGCCGCTGCCGTTTCCGGTGAGCGAGAGTTGGCCGCCGAGGGCGGCGAGCCGGGCACGGATTCCTGGAAGCCCGCGACCGGACCCGCTCGCCGCGCTGGCAGCATCACCCCCGCCGTCGTCGTCCACGGTCAGCGTGACGGTCCCGCCTCCCGTGCCGGCGCGCTGCAACCGCAGGAAGACCCGGCTCGGTCGTCCGTGCCGCAGGGCGTTGGTCAGCAATTCCTGCGTGATCCGATAGAGGCTCGCGGACGCCTCGCCGGACAGGCCCGACCAGTCGCCCTCCATATCGAGGTGCAGGCGCGGCCCGGTCCGTAGCCGCGCCCGCCAGTCCGACACGAGGCCGCGGATGCCGTCGCCCAAGCCGATCCCGGCAAAGTCGGGGAGTTCGAGCTGAGCCAGGGCGCCGCGCAGGCTCTCGCGCATGGAGGCGACGACCGCCTCGATGCCGCGCGCATCGGCGCGCAGATCCGCGCGGTCCGTCGGCGCGCCGGTCTCGATCGCGGCGGCGAGCGCCCCGGCGGCGGCGAGGCATTGGCCGAACGCGTCGTGCAGGTCGCGGGCGAGGCTCTGGCGCTCCTCTTCCTGCACTTGCACCAGCCGCTGCATTAGCGCGGTCCGCTCGCTCTCGGTCCGGGCCAGACGCCCGGCGAGCGCGTCGAAGGCGGTGGCAATCCGGTCGAACTCCGCCGCCCCGAAGCGCGGCAGGGGCGGACGGGACGCGCCGACACCGAAGCCGTCCAGATGGCGCACGATCCGTCCTGCGGGCGCGACGAGGCCGGCGGCGGCGAGCCAGCCGAGGATCGCCGTGGCTCCGGCGAGCGAGAGGGCGAGGCCGCTCGCGAACCGCACCTGCCGCCACGCGCGCGCCGCTGCCGCGCCGGAATCGGGCCAGGCCGCGACGGTGCCGAGACGGCGTCCGCGATAGACGATCTCCCGGACGACCAGATCGCCGAGGGTCCTCGCCGACAGGACGGCCGTGAGCCAGGCCGGGGCCGTGCCGAGCCCGTCCCAATCGCCGCAGAGCCGCCGCGGCACTTCGCTACCGAGGCGGATCTCGGTGCAGATCCCCGGCAGCAGCATCAGGACGGTCGGCTCGGTCTGGGGTTCGCCGAACGGCAGCGCCGCCGGTCCGACGCTGCCAAGCCCCGGTTGCCGGGCAAGCGCTGCGGCGATCCGCTCCGCCGATACCGCAGACTCAACCCGCAGGGCGCTGCGCGCGTCCCACAGGGTCCAGGCGACGGCGCCGGCCAGACACAGCAGGGTCACGATCAGAAGGCGCAGGGCGAGATGCGCGGGCAGGCTCATCGGGGCGACCGTGCAGGGGAACGTGACCCAAGATGGCACCGGCCGCCGTCCGAGGCGCAAGGGGGATGGAGGGGTGTCGGGAAAAATGCCCGCGCGGAAGCGGGAGCCGTTCCCTGGGCGATCGTGACGAGGCGGCGCAGGATTTCGATCGCCCTTCCCCTCACCCGGATTGCCGCCGATGCTCCCTCTGCCGACCCGTCGAGCCGTCCTCGCCGCGGGCGCCTGCCTGCCGATCCTTCGCTTTCCCGAAGCACGGGCGGCGGCCCCCGCCGATCGCGTCGGCGCCTTCACCGTCACGCCGCTGCGCGACGGCCTCTTCCCGCTTGAGCCGAGTATGATCCCCGGCGCAGACAGCGAGGCCGGACGCGCCTTGCTCGCACAAGCCGGCTTGCCGCCGAGTGGCCCCTCACCCGAACCGGTCAATGCGTTCCTGATCCGGCGCGGCGCATGGCACGGGTTGCTCGATGCGGGTTGCGGAACGGTGTTCGGGCCGGGCTTCGACCGGGTGACGGCGGCTCTCGCCGCGGAGGGGTTGCGGCCCGACCAGATCGAGACCGTATGGCTGACCCACCTCCATGCAGACCATGCGGGCGGCCTGCTCACGGGCGATGGCCGCGCCCGCTTCGCCCACGCCGAGCTGGTGCTTCAGGAGCGCGAGGCCGCCTATTGGTCGGATGCCGGTGCGCGTTCCCGCGCGCCCTCCGCGATGGGGCTGTTCTTCGACACCGCGCAGGCCGTGCTGGCCGCCTATGCCGGCCGGGTGCGCCGCGTCTCCGGCACGGCCGAACTCGCTCTCGGCGTCTCGTTCCTGCCGCTGCCGGGGCACACCCCCGGCCATGCGGGCGTGCTGATCGAGGACGGGCCGGAGCGGCTGCTGATCTGGGGCGACATCCTCCACTCCCGCCTGCTGCAGGTGCCGCATCCGGACTGGACCGTGATCTGGGATGCCGATCCGGCGGAGGCGATCGCCACCCGCCGCCGGATCTTCGACCGGGCAGCCAGCGAGGGGCTGGCCGTGACCGGCATGCACCTCGCAACCCGCTGTCGGATCGAGCGGGCCGGCGCGGGCTACGAACTGGTCTCCGCCGCACCCTGACCCTGCGGTCCGACCGCGCCGCGCGCCCGCTCGCGAAGCAACCGGATCAGCGCCGCCGCTTCGGGCGTCGGCGCCCGCTCGATGCGGCGATAATCGCGGCCGTCCACGGTCCGGCTCATCAGGCCGAGATGGCACATCGTGCGCCGAATGATGGCCGGATCGCCGAACAGGTGCAGTGTGTCGAGGAGCGCGCTGATGCCGCGCTCGTCGAACAGGCGGTCGCGGGGAAGCGCCGACCAGATCGCCCACAGGCAGAGATCCTGAACCGATCGGCGGGCCGGCCAACTCGTCAGCCGCCCCTGCGCGTCGAAGCAGCGGGCGGCCCGAGCGACGAGCGCGCCATCGGCCTGAGCGGGCGCTCCGACGGCGTCGGACGCGCGCGGTACGAGACCCGCCGCCAGCGCGCGAAGATGCTGGAAGTTGCGGTGCCCGGCCGCCCGGGCCAGCATGTTGAGCATCTCGACGTGGCTCGGCGGTTTCGTTCGCGCCGTCATCTGGCTGCGAAGGGACTTGGCCAGCGCCGACACGTCATCGGTCGCGTAGGGAATCAGCTCTCTCGGCACGGTCATTCTCCGAGTGCCGTTCTCCGGATCGGAGGTCGAGGGTCACCGGCTTGCGACGCGGCACGGGAATGATGTCATGCCCAGGGTGGAGGTTGCAGGTTTAGCTCCCCTTTCGGGGCGGTGACGCCTGGGTGATCTGCAGACCCGCCGGCATCGTAGCATTGCCTGCGATGACGGCAAGTCGGAGCGCTCGCATCGGTCGCGCGCCGGAGATGGAAAAGGGGGCACCGCCTTCCGGCGATGCCCCCCGTGATCGGTTTGGATGCGGCGCGGTTCAGAGCGGCAGGACGGTCGCGCCCATCAACGCCTCGTCGATCGAGCGGGCGGCCTGACGGCCCTCGCGGATCGCCCAGACCACCAGGGACTGGCCCCGGCGCATGTCGCCCGCGACGTAGATCTTCGGGTTCGAGGTCAGGTAGTTCTGATCGTTGGCAGCGACGTTGCCGCGCTTGTCCACGGCCACGCCCGATTCCGCGACCAGACCCTTCTGCACCGAGCCGGCGAAGCCGATTGCCATGAAGACGAGGTCGGCCGGCAGCACGAACTCGCTGCCCTCGATCGGCTGGCGCTTCTCATCGACGCGGGCGCAGACCACGCCGGTGAGCTGGCCCTTGCGGTTGCCCTCCAGCCGCAGGGTCGCGGCCTGGAACTCGCGCTCGGCGCCTTCCGCCTGGCTCGACGAGGTGCGCATCTTGGTCGGCCAGTAGGGCCACACCGTCAGCTTGTCCTCGCGCTCCGGCGGGCGCGGGCGGATGTCGAGCTGGGTGACCGAGAGCGCGCCCTGGCGGAACGAGGTGCCGACGCAGTCGGACGCCGTATCGCCGCCGCCGATGACGACGACGTTCTTGCCGGCGGCGAGGATCGGCAATTCGCCATTGCCCGGCATCGGCTCGGCGCCGACCCGGCGGTTCGACTGCACCAGGAAGGGCATGGCGTAGTGCACGCCGTCGAGTTCCTGGCCCGGAAGCTGCGGGTTGCGCGGATCCTCGGCGCCGCCACAGAACAGCACGGCGTCGAACTGGCTCGTCAGGTCCTCCAGGGGCACGTTGACGCCGATGTTGGCCTTGTAGTGGAAGACGACGCCTTCGGCTTCCATCTGCTTCACGCGCCGGTCGATGTGGCGCTTCTCCATCTTGAAGTCGGGGATGCCATAGCGCAGCAGGCCGCCGGCCTTGGGCTCGCGCTCGTAGACGTGCACGTCGTGGCCGACGCGGGCGAGCTGCTGGGCCGCCGCCATGCCGGCCGGGCCAGAGCCGATCACCGCCACGCGCTTGCCGGTGCGGTTCGCCGACGGCTCGGGCTTCACCCAGCCCATGTTCCAGGCGCGATCCGCGATCGCCTGCTCGATCGTCTTGATGGCGACCGGCTGGTTCTCGAGGTTCAGCGTGCAGGCCTCCTCGCAGGGCGCGGGGCAAATGCGGCCGGTGAACTCCGGAAAATTGTTGGTGGAGTGGAGGTTGCGCGAGGCCTCCTCCCAGTCCGACTGGTAGACGAGGTCGTTCCAGTCCGGGATCTGGTTGTGGACCGGACAGCCGGTCGGCCCGTGGCAGAACGGGATGCCGCAATCCATGCAGCGCGCGGCCTGTTTGGACAGGTCGTGCTCGTCGAGCGGCAGCGTGAATTCGCGGAAGTGCCGCACGCGGTCGGCGGCGAGCTGATACTTCTGCTCCTGCCGGTCGAATTCGAGAAACCCGGTGACCTTGCCCATCGATCAGTCCTTCGCAGGCGCGGATCTCTCGACCACGCGGCCTTGCCGTCTGCCCGGCATCACTGTGAACCGGTCGGCGGCTTCCTGCCGCCGACCGGTATGGCCCGCCTTGATGACGCTCGATTACTCCGCCGCCACCGGCATGCGCGCCATTTCCATCTCGCGCAGCGCCCGGCGGTACTCGACCGGCATCACCTTGACGAACTTGGTGCGGAACGCCGCCCACTCGTCGAGGATCTGCTTGGCCTTCGGCGAACCCGTATACTTCATGTGGTTGGTGAGGAGCTGCGACAGGCGCTCCTCGTCGTGGCCCGACATGTCCGCGAGGATGTCGACCCGGCCCTTGGTCTCCAGATCGCCGTCCTGGTGGAAGCGGCGCATGAGGTCGTCTTCCTCCTCCACCGGCTCCAAATCGACCATCGACAGGTTGCAGCGGTCGCGGAACGAACCGTCCTCGTCGAGCACGTAGGCGATGCCGCCGGACATGCCGGCCGCGAAGTTGCGCCCCGTCACGCCGATGGAAACCACGACGCCGCCGGTCATGTACTCGCAGCCATGGTCGCCCATGCCCTCGACCACGGTGATGGCGCCGGAGTTGCGTACCGCGAAGCGCTCGCCCGCCGCACCGCGGATGTAGCACTCGCCCGCGATCGCCCCGTAGAGCACGGTGTTGCCGGCCATGATCGTGCGGGCGGGGGGCGCCTTCAGCGCGTCGCTCGGACGGATGATCAGTTTGCCGCCCGACAGGCCCTTGCCGACATAGTCGTTGCCGTGGCCGGTCAGGTCGAGGGTGACGCCCGCGGCGAGCCACGCGCCGAAGCTCTGCCCGGCGGTGCCGTTGAGCTTGACCACGATGGTGTCGTCGGGAAGCCCGTCATGGCCGTGGCGCTTGGCCACCGCGCCGGAGAGCATGGCGCCCGCCGCGCGATCCGAGTTGCGGATCACGTCGGTGAGCACGACCGGCTCGCCGGTCTCGATGGCCGTCTCGGCGCCCGCGATCAGGCGGCGGTCGAGCACCGTGTCGATCGGGTGGTGCTGCGTCTCGACGTGACGGATCGCGACCTCCGGCCCGACATTCGGCCGATGGAACAGCTTCGAGAAGTCGAGGCCGCGGGCCTTCCAGTGCTCGATCGCGTCGCGCTTGTCGAGGAGGTCGGAGCGGCCGATCAGGTCCTCGAGCTTGGTGAAGCCCATCGCCGCCATCAGCTCCCGCAGCTCTTCGGCCACGAAGAAGAAGTAGTTGATGACGTGTTCAGGGGTGCCCTTGAAGCGCTTGCGCAGCACCGGATCCTGGGTGGCGACACCCACGGGGCAGGTGTTGAGGTGGCACTTGCGCATCATGATGCAGCCGGCCGCGATCAGCGGTGCGGTCGAGAAGCCGATCTGGTCGGCCCCGAGCAGCACCGCGATCATCACGTCCTTGCCGGTGCGGATGCCGCCATCGGCCTGGAGCGCGACCCGGCCGCGCAGGCCGTTCATCACCAGCGTCTGCTGCGTCTCGGCCAGACCCGTCTCCCAGGGACCGCCCGCATGCTTGATCGAGGTCAGCGGGGCGGCACCCGTCCCGCCATCGAAGCCCGAGATCGTGATGTGGTCCGCACGCGCCTTGGCGACGCCTGCCGCGACCGTGCCGACGCCGACCTCGGAGACCAGCTTCACCGAGACGTCGGCAGCCGGGTTCACGTTCTTCAGGTCGAAGATGAGCTGGGCCAGATCTTCGATCGAGTAGATGTCGTGGTGCGGCGGCGGCGAGATCAGGCCGACGCCCGGGGTCGCGTAGCGGACCTTGGCGATCTTGGCATCGACCTTGTGGCCGGGCAGCTGACCGCCCTCGCCGGGCTTGGCGCCCTGCGAGACCTTGATCTGCATCATGTCGGCGTTGACGAGATACTCGGTGGTGACACCGAAGCGGCCCGACGCCACCTGCTTGATCGCCGAGCGGCGCGAGCGCCCGTCCGGCCCGGTGATGAACCGGCGCGGCTCCTCGCCGCCCTCACCCGAGTTCGAGCGACCGCCGAACGAGTTCATCGCGATGGCCAGCGTCTCGTGCGCCTCCTTCGAGATCGACCCGTAGGACATCGCGCCCGTGGCGAAGCGCTTGACGATCTCGGAGGCCGGCTCGACTGCCGAGATGTCGACCGGCTGGCGGCCGAGATCGGCGGCGGTCTTGATCCGGAACAGGCCGCGCAGGGTCTTGAGGTGGTTCTCCTGCTCGTTCACCAGCCGGGCGTATTCGCGGTAGCGCTCGGCCGCGCCGAGGCGCACCGCGTGCTGCAGCGTCGCCACGGTGTCGGGCGTCCAGGTGTGGGTCTCGCCGCGCAGGCGATAGGCGTACTCGCCGCCGACATCGAGCGCGTTGCGGTAGATCGGGGCGTCGCCGAAGGCGTCCTGGTGGCGCAGGGTCGTCTCCTGCGCGACCTCGGCCATGCCGATGCCCTCGACCGTCGTCGCCGTGCCGAAGAAGTCCTTGGCCACGAAGTCCGAGTTCAGGCCGATCGCGTCGAAGATCTGCGCGCCGCAATAGGACTGGTAGGTCGAGATGCCCATCTTGGACATGACCTTGAGCAGGCCCTTATCGATCGACTTGATGTAGCGGTAGACGATCTCGTCGTCGGTCAGATCCGGCGGGAACTCGCCCTTCATCGCGATCAGCGTCTCGAAGGCGAGATAGGGATTGATCGCCTCCGCGCCGTAGCCGGCCAGACAGGCGAAGTGATGCACCTCGCGCGGCTCGCCCGACTCGACCACGAGGCCGACCGAGGTGCGAAGCCCCTTGCGGATCAGGTAGTTGTGCACGGCCGCGGTCGCGAGCAGCGCCGGGATCGGAATGCGGTCCGGTCCGACCATGCGGTCCGACAGGATGATGATGTTGTAGCCGCCGCGCACCGCGACCTCGGCCCGGTCGCACAGTCGATCGAGCGCACCCTCCATCGCCCCGGCGCCGGACTCGGCGGCGTAGGTGATGTCGAGCGTGCGGGTGTCGAAGCGGTCCTCGAAGTGCGAGATCGAGCGGATCTTCTCAAGGTCGCCATTGGTCAGGATCGGCTGACGCACTTCGAGCCGCTTGCGGCGCGAGGCGCCCTCCATGTCCAGCAGGTTCGGGCGCGGGCCGATGAACGAGACGAGGCTCATCACGGCCTCCTCGCGGATCGGGTCGATCGGCGGGTTCGTGACCTGCGCGAAGTTCTGCTTGAAGTAGGTGTAGAGCAGCTTCGGCTTGTCGGAGAGCGCCGAGAGCGGCGTGTCCGAGCCCATGGAGCCGACGGCCTCCTGGCCGGTCACGGCCATAGGGGCCATGAGCAGCTTGAGGTCTTCCTGGGTGTAGCCGAAGGCCTGCTGGCGATCGAGCAGGGGCACGTCCGTGCGCGAGGCCCGCGGCTGAATCGGGTGCAGATCCTCCAGCACGATCTGGGTGTTCTTCACCCACTCGGCATAGGGATGCGCGGAGGCCAGCTCGCCCTTGATCTCCTCGTCGGAGACGATGCGGCCCTTCTCCAGATCGATCAGCAGCATCCGGCCCGGCTGCAGGCGCCAGGACTGGACGATCTTCTCGTCCGGAATCGGCAGCACGCCCATCTCGGAGGCGAGCACGACGAGGCCGTCATCGGTGACGATGTAGCGGGCGGGGCGCAGGCCGTTGCGGTCGAGGGTGGCGCCGATCTGGCGTCCGTCGGTGAAGGCGACCGCCGCCGGGCCGTCCCACGGCTCCATCAGGGCGGCGTGGTACTCGTAGAAGGCGCGCCGTTCCTCGCTCATCAGCGGGTTGCCGGCCCAGGCCTCCGGGATCAGCATCATCATCGCGTGGGCGAGCGAATAGCCGCCGGCCACGAGGAATTCGAGGGCGTTGTCGAAGCAGGCAGTGTCGGACTGGCCCTCGTAGGAGATCGGCCAGAGCTTCGAGATGTCGTTGCCGAACAGCTCGGAATCGACGCTGGCCTGGCGCGCGGCCATCCAGTTCACGTTGCCGCGCAGCGTGTTGATCTCGCCGTTATGCGCGACCATCCGGTAGGGGTGCGACAGGCGCCAGGTCGGGAAGGTGTTGGTGGCGAAGCGCTGGTGGACGAGCGCCAGCGCCGAGACGAAGCGCGGATCCTTCAGGTCGAGATAGTAGTGGCCGAGCTGGTGCACGAGCACCATGCCCTTGTAGACGATGGTCCGGCTCGACACGGAGACGGGATAGAACGCCTTCACGCGCTCGTCTTCGAGGCCGTAGACCTTGTTCGAGATCACCTTGCGGGCGATGTAGACGCGCCGCTCGAAGGCGTCCTGATCGGCGACGCTGGCCGGGCAGCCGATGAAGACCTGCCGGTGATGCGGCTCGGTCTCCTTCACGGCCTTGCCGAGATCGGCCGAGTCGACGGGCACGTCGCGCCAACCGAGCAGCGGCAGACCCTCGTCGGAAAGCGTCTTCTCGACGATCGCCTCGATGCTGGCGCGGGCCTCCTCCGCCTTCGGCAGGAAGAGCTGGCCGATGGCGTACTGGCCGGCCGGCGGCAGCTCGAAGCCGAGGCGCGAGCACTCCTCCGAGAAGAAGCCGTGCGGGATCTGGGTGAGGATGCCGCAGCCGTCGCCCATGGTCGGGTCGGCACCGACCGCGCCGCGGTGGTCGATGTTCTCCAGGATCTTGAGACCCTGCTGGACGATGGCGTGGCTGCGCCGGTCGTGCATGTCCGCGACGAAGCCGACGCCGCAGGCGTCGCGCTCGTGGGCGGGGTTGTAGGCGCCTTCGGCCGCGGGAAGGCCCGGGTCGCGCAGGATCAGCGGCGTGGCACCGGCGCGCGACGGCGCGGCTTTCTCGCCGTTCATGACCGACACCGACAGCTCAGACGGGATTTCACGCATCGTCCGCACATCTCCGACCCTGCCCGCATGCGAGCATGTTTCGTGCCCGTACACCGCCGGTGTCCGGGCTGCCGCCTTCTTTATACCGAGTCGGGTGGGGTCAGGTTCTTCCTGCCGGAATCGCCCGCCAACCCGCGGGCTGAAGCTCCGGCTTGTTCAGCCGGCGCTCGCCCGGATCGCCTCGACGGTCACCGGTTTCTCAGCTCGTTCGGACGTCACGTCGATCACGTGATGGATCCCCAAAGCTGGCCCGACGGCCAAGCACGACAAATGGGACAGTCTTACTGTCCTATAGGTGGACGTTGCCAGATTTCATTCATTCCAGCAAGGGGCCGCCGACCACCGCCGCCGGCCTTTTGAACATGCCTCGGATACGCGCAACGCACCCGTCTCTCGGCCTGAACTTGGCGGGCGGAGGCGTGCCGGGCAGCACCGCATCACCACAATGGCACTGGCAGGTTCCGGCTCGGTTCGCAATGTCGCCCCAATCAACCGTTTAGAAAACCTTGCCGGCACGGAAGGAATGCGGGGATGCGTCTGCCGTGACGCCGGGGGACCCGCGATCAACAGCGGGCTCCCGGGACTTTCCTCTTCTTCTGCACAGCTTGGTTCGAGAGGTCCTATGGCTTCGAGCCGTCACGCCCCTGGTGGACTCACGAGAGCGGCACTGCGTCGCGGTCTCGGATTCGGCCTCGTTGCCGCACTCCTGTCGGGCGCCGGTCTGCAGAGCGCTGCCGCCCAGGGCTTCTATCGTGAGATCTATGGGCCACCGCGGGTGGTCTACCGCGAGGATGACGGCGTGTTGCCGTCCCGCGAGGTCGTCGATGAGCTGCGGGACCGCGGCTTCTCCGAGATCGGACGTCCGCGCTACGACGGGCGGAACTACCGTGTGGAGGCAACGAGCCCGCGCGGCCAGCGGGTGCGGCTCGTGGTCGATGCCCGCGAGGGCGACGTGATCGGGCGCGAGCCGCTCGAAGGCGTCTACTATCCCTCCGACCGGGCCCGTCCGGCGGCCCCTGGCTACGGCTGGACCGAAGACGACATGCGCCCGCGCCGTCCGATCCGTGAGGCCGAGCGCATCATGCCGCCCGCCGACATCCCCTCCGTTCCCGGTCTGCGCAGCGCTCCGCTCGGCAGCGAGCGGGGTGCGGTGCGGGTCGAGCGCGTGCCGCCGGCCGCGCGGCCGGACGCCAATCCGCTCGGCGTCAATCCGGATGCGGCGACCCGCTCCGAGCAGCCTCGGCGCGCGGCGACCCGGACCGCCCCGACACCCAAGCTGCCGTTCCAGGCGCGCATTGCCCCGACGGCTCCGGAGCCCTCGCTCCGGTCGGGTTCGCCCGCGTCGCCAGCGATGACGCCCGCGGCCAAAACCGAGCGGAACAAGGCGGAGACGAAGGAAGCCAAGGCGGTCGAGCCGAAGCTGGGCGAGCCCCGGCCCGAAACCGGAAAGGAAGCTGGCAAGGAAACTGGCAAGGCCGAAACGAAGCCTGACGCCGCCAAGCCGGAGCCCACCAAGGACGCGACGAAGACCGCCGAGTCGAAGCCGGCCGCCGGCAAGGGCTGGCAGGATCCGCCGGCCGACGGTCCGCGCAAGAACGTGCGGGTGATCGGTGGGGCGACGGTCGTCCCCGGCGGCACGGGCGAGGCCGGCAGCGCCGAGTAACGGGGCTCGGCGCCTGGGAAGCCGGGCTCAGCCCTCCTCCCTGGCCAGGATCAGCCGCTCGCGGCCGGAGAACACGGTCAGCGTGTCCGAGCGGGCAATGGCGCAGAGCGTCATGTCGTGGCAGCGCGCCCGCTCGATCGCGAGCGAGGTCGGGGCGGAGATCGCCACCAGCACCGAGGCGCCCAGGCTGGCGGCCTTTTCCGCCATCTCGAACGAGCAGCGGCTGGTGATGACGAGAAAGCCCTCGTCCGGCCGCACGCCCTGGCGCAGCAGCGCGCCGATGCACTTATCCAGAGCATTATGGCGGCCGACATCCTCGCGCACCGCCAGCAATGAGCCGTCGAGGTTGGCCCAGCCGGCCGCGTGGACCGCCCGCGTCTCCCGGTTGAGCGTTTGACGGTCCGACAGGGCGGTCAGCGCCGCCTGGATCGCCGCCAGCGTCACCTGCGGGCCCTTGCCGGAGCGGGGCCGGGCAATCGGCAGGGCGGCGAGATCCTCGATGCCGCAAACGCCGCAGCCGGTGCGCCCGCTGATCGCGCGCTTGCGGGCGAGGTGCTCACGCAGCCGCCCCGGCGCGAGATCGACCAGCAGCCTTAGGCCACCCTCACCCGGTTCCACCGAGACGACGCGGATCTCGTCGGGCGCCTCGATCACACCCTCGGTGAGGCTGAAGCCGTAGGCGAAATCTTCGAGATCGGCCGGGGTCAGCATCATCACGGCGTAGGGCACGGTACCGTAGACGACGTTGACCGGCATCTCCACGGCCAGCGCCCGGGAATCGGGCCGCGCCTCGGGGGCGTCATAGGCAACGACGAGTGTTCCGACCTTGACCGACGTTGCGGGGCCGTCCGCCCCGAAGTCATCTCCGGCTTCTTGCTCAGGTTTTGCGCCGACGTCCTGCATCCGTATCCCCAGAGGCAGCCAAATTGCCCGCTGCGCAACCCTGATACCGCGTCCAAGCGACGCTTGGGGGCGCTGTTGTGGTTGCGGTTTTTTGATCAGTATGGTTCTACGTCGCAACCGCCCATCCGGCAGCGACACGGTCACGCCGGAACCGGCAAGGCCCGCGATACGATCGGGCAGTTCTGGGATTTGCGACGATCGTCGGCAAATTCAAGGGCAAACAAACCATAGGCACCAGGGGAGCCAAGCGGGGACATGCGGACGACGCAGGCGCAACATCGGTCATCGTGGGGGCTCGCCGCGTTCGGCGCTCTCCTCGGTTCGTCCTCCTCCGCTCTCGCGGCCGGTATCGGTCAGCCCGAGCCGTGGCAGATGAGCCGTCAGATACCGGTCACGGCCGAGGCCGCTGACCTCCTCAACTTCGAGCACGGGCTGCACTGGATCGCCTTCGCGATCTCGGTCTTCGTTCTCGTTCTCATTCTCTACTGCATCTTCAAGTTCAACGAGAAGACGAATCCGACGCCGTCGCGCACCACGCACAACACGGCGATCGAGGTGGCCTGGACCATCATCCCGGTCCTGATCCTCGTGGCGGTGGCGATCCCCTCGTTCCGCACCCTGCGCACGCAGCTCTCGGACCCGAAGGCCGACCTCGTGGTCAAGGTCGTCGGCCACGCGTGGTACTGGTCCTACGTCTACCCGGCCGAGGGCGACAAGGGCGGCTTCACCTTCGACGCGAACGTCGACGAGGAGCAGCAGCCCAAGCTGCTCGCGACCGACAACGACATGGTCATCCCGGTCGGCAAGGTCGTGAAGGTGCAGGTCACCTCCGACGACGTCATCCACTCCTGGGCGATCCCCTCCTTCGGCGGCAAGATCGACGCCATCCCCGGACGCCTGAACCAGTGGTGGTTCAAGGCCGACCGCGAGGGCACCTATCACGGCCAGTGCTCCGAGCTGTGCGGCGCCCGTCACGCCTACATGCCGATCACCGTGCGCGTGGTCAGCGAGCAGGCCTACGCCGACTGGCTGACCGAGGCGAAGACCAAGTACGCCGCGATCGACAACGGCGCGCGCCTCGCGGACGCCCGCTGACGCTTCTCCGGGCCGGCACGCGCCGGCCGGATCTCCCTTCGCCAGAGGCGACAGACATCTGATTAAGGCAAGGATCGATGGCCACCGCCACAGCACATGCCGGGCATGACGCCCACCACGACCATAAGCCCTCCTTCTTCTCCCGCTGGTTCCTCTCGACGAACCACAAGGACATCGGCACGCTCTACCTGATCTTCGCCTTCATGGCGGGCATCATCGGTGCGTTCCTGTCCTTCGGCATCCGCATGGAGATGGAGGAGCCGGGGCTCCAGTACTTCTCCAATCCGGCGACCTACAACGTGTTCGTCACCGGCCACGGCCTCATCATGGTGTTCTTCATGGTGATGCCCGCCCTCATCGGCGGCTTCGGCAACTGGTTCGTCCCGCTGATGATCGGCGCGCCGGACATGGCCTTCCCGCGGATGAACAACGTCTCGTTCTGGCTGACGGTGTCGGGCTTCGCCTGCCTCCTCTGCTCGCTGTTCGTCGAGGGTTCGCCCGGCGCCACCGGCGCGGGCACCGGCTGGACCGTCTACCCGCCGCTGTCCTCCTCGGCCGGCCATCCCGGCCCGGCGGTCGATTTCGCGATCTTCTCGCTCCACCTCGCCGGTGCGGGCTCGATCCTCGGCGCGATCAACTTCATCACCACCATCCTCAACATGCGCGCCCCCGGCATGACGCTGCACAAGATGCCGCTGTTCGCCTGGGCCGAGCTCGTCACCGCCTTCCTGCTGCTCCTGTCGCTCCCGGTTCTCGCCGGTGCGATCACGATGCTGCTCACCGACCGTAACTTCGGCACCACCTTCTTCGCCCCCGAGGGCGGCGGCGATCCGGTGCTCTACCAGCACCTGTTCTGGTTCTTCGGTCACCCCGAAGTGTACGTGATGATCCTGCCGGCCTTCGGCATCGTCTCGCACATCATCGCCACCTTCTCGCGCAAGCCCGTCTTCGGCTACCTCGCCATGGCCTACGCCATGGTCGCCATCGGCGTCGTCGGCTTCGTCGTGTGGGCCCACCACATGTACACCGTCGGCCTGTCGCTCCAGACGCAGTCCTACTTCGTCTTCGCGACCATGGTGATCGCGGTGCCGACCGGCGTGAAGATCTTCTCCTGGATCGCGACGATGTGGGGCGGTTCGATCCGCTTCACCGCGGCGATGCACTGGGCGGTGGGCTTCATCTTCCTGTTCACGGTCGGCGGCGTCACCGGCGTCGTGCTCGCGAACTCCTCGGTCGATAAGTACCTGCACGACACCTATTACGTCGTCGCGCACTTCCACTACGTGCTCTCGCTCGGTGCCGTGTTCATCATCTTCGCCGGTATCTACTACTGGTTCCCGAAGATGACCGGCCACGTCATCCCGGAATGGGCGGGCAAGCTGCACTTCTGGCTGGCCTTCATCGGTGCGAACGTCCTGTTCTTCCCGATGCACTTCCTGGGTCTGGCCGGCATGCCGCGTCGCTACGCCGACTATCCGGAGGCCTTCGCGGGCTGGCACAAGGTCGCGACCCTGGGCGGTCACGTCTTCGCCCTCAGCATGATCGTCTTCGTGATCGGCATCGTGCTGGCCTTCCGCTCCAAGACCCGCGCTGCGGACAATCCGTGGGGCGAGGGTGCCACCACCCTGGAATGGACCCTCTCCTCGCCCCCGCCCTTCCACCAGTTCGAGACGCTCCCGAAGATCGTCGACGAGCCGGCCCACTAAGGGCGGAACGAAAACCGAAGATCGCGAGGACCGCCCCGGCGGTCCTCGCTCTTTCCCGGAGGCCTCTCACCGCTAAGGCGAGGCCTCCCGCAAAGGGCGGCGCCCCGAACGGCGCGATCCGAAGACCTACGAAAACATCAGAACAAGCGTCAGAGCACGGTTTCCATGACGAGCCTGTCGAACAGCCTGAGTGCCGACACCGGCACCACGTCGTTCTCCCCCGCCGCGGGGGGCGAGGTTTCCGACTTCTTCGCCCTGCTGAAGCCGCGGGTGATGGTGCTCGTCATCTTCACCGCGCTCGTCGGCATGGTGGTCTCGGACGCCACCGTGAACCCGGTGATCGCGGCGATCTCGCTGCTGATGATCGCGGTTGGCGCGGGCGCCTCGGGCTGCCTCAACATGTGGTGGGACGCCGACATCGACGCGCTCATGACCCGCACCGCCAAGCGGCCGATCCCGGACGGGCGCATCCGCCCTGACGAGGCGCTGGCCTTCGGCATCGTCCTGTCGGTCGGCTCGGTGCTGATCCTCGGGCTGGCCTCGAACTGGCTCGCGGCCGGGCTGCTCGCCTTCACCATCGTGTTCTACGCCGTGATCTACTCGATGTGGCTGAAGCGGGCGACCGCGCAGAACATCGTCATCGGCGGCGCCGCCGGCGCCCTCCCCCGGTGGTGGGTCAGGCCGCCGTGACCGGTCATGTCGGCATCGAGTCGCTGGTGCTGTTCGCGATCATCTTCATCTGGACGCCGCCGCATTTCTGGGCGCTGGCGCTCGTGAAGAGCGGCGAGTACGCCCGCGCCGGCATCCCGATGATGCCGAACGTCGCCGGCCCGGATTCCACCCGCCGCCAGATCATCTGGTACTCGCTGGTCCTCGCGCCGCTGGCCCTCCTGCCGGTCTGGCTCGGCTTCGGCGGCTGGCTCTACGCCGTCGTCGGCGTGCTCGGCGGGCTCGGCATGCTGGCGGGCGCGGTGCAGGTCTACCGGCTGCGTGAGGGCGAGCCCGAGCGCAAGGCGGCGATGGGCCTGTTCGCCTTCTCGATCCTCTACCTGTTCCTGCTCTTCTCGGCGCTGCTCGCCGAGCAGGGACTCGGATTGTTCCGCGCGGTCGCAGCGTGAGGCCCGCCATGTCCGATCTCCCCGACGGGATCCGTCCGCTGACGCCGGCGGAGGCCAGGACGCGCCGCAAGCGCTCCGTCGCCATCGCCCTGACGCTCGGCGCCCTGGTGCTGCTGTTCTTCGTGCTGACGATCGCCAAGCTTGGACCGCAGATCCTGCAACGGCCGCTCTGAAGGCGTAACCCGATGACGAATGTGGGCGAGAGGCAGAAACAGGCGGCGCGCGGTACGCGCTGGACCGTGCTCGCCTGTGCGGGCGTCGTGCTCGGCATGGGCGGCCTCGCGGCCGTTTCGGCGCCGCTCTACTCGATGTTCTGCAAGGCGACCGGCTTCAACGGCACGCCGCTCGTCGGCGCCGCGCCCACCGCTCTGACCGGCGAGGCTCTCGCTCCGGTGTCAGTGCGCTTCGATACCAACGTCTCGAAGAACCTGTCCTGGCGCTTCCAGCCCGAACAATCGCGGGTCGAGGCCGTGCCCGGCCAGACCGCGACCGTGTTCTTCAAGGTGACGAATACCGGCCCGGCGCCGTCCGCCGGCATCGCCGTGTTCAACGTGCAGCCGGATCTGATGGGCAGCTACTTCGTCAAGGTGCAGTGCTTCTGCTTCGACGAGCACACGCTGCAGCCGGGCGAGACGGCGGAATTCCCGCTGGTGTTCTACGTCGATCCGGCCCTGCGCAAGGATCCGGACATCGGCGATCTCTCGGAGATGACGCTGTCCTACACCTACTACCCTTCGAAGAACGGTGCGCCGGTGGCGGAGGCGGCCAAACCCGCCGCGACGCGCAACTTTTGAGGGATGAAGCGGCGGGCCAAGCGTGACAATGGCGCGACCGCCGCAGTAGAGGGTTTTCAACCGAGGTCCGGTCCCGCCGGACCTCCAAGGCAACAGGGCCCGGCCGTCAGGCGGTGACGGGCAAGGGCTGAGGGAGAACCATTGCGATGGCCGGGGCGCACGCCAAGAACCACGACTACCACATCATCAACCCGAGCCCGTGGCCGCTGCTGGGCGCGTTCTCCGGGTTCCTGATGGCGTTCGGCGCCGTCTTCTGGATGAAGGGTCTCTCCGCGGGCGGCCTCGCCATCGGCCCCTACGTGTTCGGCGCCGGCACGCTCGGCGTGCTCTACACGATGCTGTCGTGGTGGCGCGACGTCACCCACGAGGCGAATTCCGGCGACCACACCCGCGTCGTCCAGCTGCATCACCGCTACGGCATGATCATGTTCATCGCCTCCGAGGTGATGTTCTTCGTGGCGTGGTTCTGGGCCTATTTCGAGGCCGCGCTCTACACCGCCGACCCGATCCAGCCGCAGCGCGTCGAGTTCACCGGCGGCATGTGGCCGCCGAAGGGCATCGAGGCGTTCGACCCCTGGCACCTGCCGCTCCTCAACACCCTGATCCTGCTCACCTCCGGCACCACCGTGACCTGGGCCCATCACGCCCTGCTGCACGGCGACCGCAAGGGCCTGAAGTACGGCCTGTGGCTGACCATCATCCTCGGTGTGCTGTTCACCGCCTGCCAGGCCTACGAGTACGCCCACGCCCATTTCGGCTTCTCGGGCTCGATCTACTCGGCGACCTTCTTCATGGCGACGGGCTTCCACGGCGCACACGTCATCATCGGCACGATCTTCCTCGCCGTCTGTCTGCTGCGCACCTACCAGGGTGACTTCACCCCGAAGCAGCATCTCGGCTTCGAGTTCGCTGCTTGGTACTGGCACTTCGTCGACGTGGTGTGGCTGTTCCTGTTCGCCGCCATCTACGTCTGGGGCGCGGGCGCCGGCGGCGCGGCCCACTAACGGGTCGAGCCGACAGCATCCGCCGCCCTGCTCGGGCGGAAACCCTGAAGGGCGGCGCGAGCCGCCCTTTTTCACGTGCGGCGTGCCGTCCGTTGCACCATACCGGCGGACAGCGAGGAGCAGCCTTTGAGCCGAACCGCCACGAATCCGCCCCCCTCCCCGATCGCGACGGGCCTGCGCGGGCGGTGCCCCGCCTGCGGCGAGGGTCACCTGTTCAAGGGCTTCCTCGCCGTCAAACCGGCCTGCGAGGTCTGTGGCCAGGACTTCTCCGCGTTCGATTCGGCGGACGGGCCGGCCTTCTTCGTGATGTCGATCACCGGCTTCGTCGTCGTCGGCATGGCCCTGTGGATGGAGATCACCTACGAGCCGCCGGTCTGGGTCCACGCCCTCGTCGCCGGCAGCCTCGCGATCGGCTTGAGCTTGGCTCTCGTGCGCCCGCTGAAGGGGCTGCTGGCGGCAGTCCAGTTCGCCAACAAGGCCGCGCAGGGGCGCTTCCGCTAGTGGCCGCTTTGTCCTCGACCGAGCGAAGCGCCCGCCTGCGCAGCCTGTGGGCGCCGGGCCTCGCGGCCCTGGTCTGTCTCGCGATCCTGCTGAGCCTAGGCACGTGGCAGTTGGCTCGCAAGAGCGAGAAGGAAGCGCTGATCGCCCGCATCATCGAGCGCTCGCATGCCGAGCCGCCGGCCGCCCCTCCCCCGTTCGAGGAATGGGACGCGAAGGCCGACGAGTTCAGCCGGGTGCGGACGCGCGGCACCTTCCTGCACGATCAGGAGACCCTGGTGCACGGGCTGGCGCCGGGCGAGCCCGGCCGGGCGCTCCAGGGTTTCTACGTCATCACGCCGCTCAAGCGCGACGACGGGACCACCATCCTGATCAATCGCGGCTTCGTGCCGACCGAGTTGAAGCGCCCCGAGGACCGCGCCGCCGGTCAGGTCTCGGGCGCGGCGACGGTGACCGGCATGCTGCGCGCGAGCGAGACCCGCACGTTGTTCGTGCCGGAATCCGATCCGAAGCGGGAGGCGTGGTTCACCCGCGACATCCCCGGCATCAGCGCCGCCCGCAATCTCACGAACGTCGCCCCCTACCTGATCGAGGCCGACGCGACGCCGAACCCCGGCAGTTGGCCCCGCGGCGGACAGCTTCGCGTCGATCTGCCGAACAACCACCTGCAATACGCCTTCACGTGGTTCGGCATCGCCGCCTGCCTGATCGGCGTCTTCTCCGTTTTCGCGTGGAAACGGCTGTACGATCCGGCGGACCCGAAGGCCGGTTGACGGCGTTGGCCCGCGTGTTGCCTCGATCGTAAGCGTGCGCGGGGGACGACCAGCCCCCGCGGCAAGCCTCGCAATACGAGATGCGGAGGGCTCCCGATGCGTGCCGTCGCCGTCTTTTTGTTGGTTTTCCTGACATCGGCCGCGGTCCGGGCCGACGACGCGGCCCGCGATGCCGCCCGCGCCACCATCGAGCGGCAGATCGAGGCCTTCCGCCGAAGCGACGCCGCGGCGGCCTATGCCGAGGCCGCGCCGCAGGTCCGCAACCTGTTTCCCTCGGCCGAAACCTTCATCGCCATGGTGGCGAAGGGCTACGCCCCGGTCCTGCGCCCGCGCAGCTACCGCTTCGAGGCGACCGAGACGTCGGGCGAGGACGAGTTGGCCCAAGGCGTGAGCCTTCAGGACGAGGCCGGCATCGATTGGGTCGCGCTCTACACGCTCCAGCGTCAGGCCGATGGCCAGTGGCGCATCACCGGCTGTCACTTGAAGAAGGCGCCGGGCGAGAAGGTTTGACGCCGCAGATGTGAGAAACCGATCCGGCCCCGCTTCGACACGGCCGAATCGATCGTGTAGAGGGAGCGCCTTCCCGGAGGCATCTTTGCTGCACGTCTCGACCCGCGGCGCCGCTGCGCCCTTGAGCTTTTCCGATGCGCTGCTCGCCGGCCTTGCCCGCGACGGCGGTCTCTACGTGCCCGAGAGCTGGCCGCAGATTAGCCGTGCGGAGATCGCGGGCTTTGCCGGCATGCGCTACGCCGAGGTCGCCAAGCGCGTGCTGCGCCCGCTCATCGACGGCGAGATTCCGGACGACGCGCTCGACGAGATGATTGAGGCGGCCTACGCCACCTTCCGCCATCCGGCGATCTGCCCGCTCACCCAGATCGACGACAACCTGTTCCTGATGGAGCTGTTTCACGGGCCGACGCTCGCGTTCAAGGACGTGGCGATGCAGCTCCTCGGGCGGCTGATGGATTACGTGCTGCGCCAGAAGGGCGGCCGCGCCACCATCGTCGGCGCCACCTCGGGCGATACGGGCAGTGCCGCGGTCGAGGCCTTCAAGGGCCTCGATCAGGTCGACGTGTTCATCCTGTTTCCGCACGGCCGCGTTTCGGAGGTGCAGCGCCGGCAGATGACCACGGTCAACGCGCCGAACGTCCACGCGCTCGCCATCGACGGCAATTTCGACGATTGCCAGAACATCGTGAAGGCGATGTTCCAGCACGGCGACTTCGCCGACAAGGTGAAGCTCTCGGGCGTCAACTCGATCAACTGGGCCCGCGTCGCCGCGCAGACCGTCTACTACTTCACGAGCGCGGTGGCCTTGGGCGCCCCGCACCGGAAGGTGTCGTTCGCGGTGCCGACCGGCAATTTCGGCGACGTCCTCGCCGGCTGGGTCGCCAAGCGGATGGGCCTGCCGATCGAGCGGCTGATGATCGGCACCAACGCCAACGACATCCTGGCCCGCACCCTGGAGCACGGGGCCTACGAGCCCCGCGGCGTGCAGCCGACAACCTCGCCCTCAATGGACATCCAGATCTCCTCGAATTTCGAGCGGCTGCTGTTCGAGGCGTTGGGCCGCGACGCCTCGGCGCTCGGCCGCCTGATGGCGGGTCTGAAGCAGTCGGGCGGGTTCTCGCTGAGCCCCGAGGTGCTGGGCACCGTGCGCAACGAGTTCGACGCGACCGCCGTGCGCGAGCCCGACGTCGTGGAAGAGATCGCGGGCACCTTCCGCAAGACCGGCCTCGTGCTCGATCCGCACAGCGCCATCGGCGTGCGCGCCGGTCGCAGGCTGCTGGAGAAGGATCCGGCCACCCCGGTCGTGGCGCTGGCCACCGCGCACCCCGCCAAATTCCCGGATGCGGTCTCGCAGGCGACCGGCGGCGGGCGCCCGGTTCTGCCGCCCCACCTCGCCGAACTGATGACCCGGCCTGAGACGGTGGCGAACCTCGCCAACGATCAGGCCGCGATCGAGCGCTACATCACGGAACACGCCCGCATCACCCGGGGCAACTGACGGACCGACAGCGTGACATCCAACCCAACCCCCTCATCCTGAGGTGCCGCGAAGCGGCCTCGAAGGGTCCTCCAGATCCCGCGCGATCTCTGGACGATCCTTCGAGGCTCCGCTTTGCTCCGCACCTCAGGATGAGGATCAGGGTGGGAGACCGGATCGACCGACCGTTTGTCCACCTCCGAAATACGTGGTGAGTTGGGCCGAACAGGCACTGAGATCGAATGAACCAGCATTTCTCGACCTTCGGCGCCTCGCCCGGCCTCACCGTCAGCCGGCTCGATAACGGCCTGACCGTCGCCACCGAGACGATCCCCGGCGTTGCCACGGCCACGCTCGGCGTCTGGGTCGGGGCGGGCTCGCGGCACGAACGGCCGGACGAGCACGGGCTCAGCCACCTGATCGAGCACATGGCCTTCAAGGGCACGGCGACGCGCTCGGCCCGGAAGATCGCCGAGGACATCGAGAATGTCGGCGGCGAGATCAACGCCGCCACCAGCACCGAGAGCACGAGCTACACCGCGCGGGTGCTCGGCGAGGATGCGGGCGTGGCCCTCGACGTGCTCGGCGACATCCTGACCCGCTCGGTCTTCGACGCCGGCGAACTCGCTCGCGAGAAGGGCGTGATCCTTCAGGAATACGCGGCGGTCGAGGATACGCCCGACGATGTCGTCTACGACGCCTTCATCGAGACGGCCTTCCCCGACCAGCCGATCGGTCGGCCGATCCTGGGTCGGCCCGAGACGATCCAGAGCTTCGACCGCGCGGCGATCGAGGCCTATATCGCCCGCGAATACGTGCCCGAGCGCATGGTGCTCGCCGCCGCTGGGGCGGTGGAGCATGCCGAGATCGTCGAGGCGGCCGAGCGCCATTTCGGTGGCTTGAAGCCCGTCGCGGCGCCCCCGGCCGTGGCCGGCGTCTACGGCGGCGGCGAGCGGCGGATGCAGAAGCGGCTCGAACAGGCCAACCTCGTCCTCGGCCTGCCCGGTCTCTCCTTCCGCGATGACGGCTATTACGCGCTGCACCTGTTCTCGCAGGTGCTCGGCGGCGGGCTGACTTCGCGGCTCTGGCACGAGGTGCGCGAGACCCGCGGGCTCGCCTACGACATCCAGGCCTTCCACTGGCCCTTCAACGATTGCGGCCTGTTCGGCATCGGCGCCGGCACCTCGGGCGCGGATCTGGCCGAACTCGTCGATGTCACCATCGCCACCACCCGTGAGGCGGCCGAGCGGCTCGACGCGGCCGAACTCGCCCGGGCCAAGGCCCAGCTCAAGGTCTCCCTGCTCACCGCCCTGGAGACGCCGGGCGGGCGCATCGAGCGCAACGCCCGCCAGCTTCTCGCCTGGGGTCGGGTGATCCCGCCGCAGGAGCTGATCGCCAAGGTCGATGCGGTCGAGGTCGAGCATGTGCGCGCGGCCGGCCGTGCCCTGCTGCGCGGTGCCCCGACCCTGGCCGCGATCGGCCCGGTGAAGGGCTTGCCCTCGCTCGCGCGCGTCGCGACGGCCCTTCAGGCGGCCTGACGCCGCCCTACCTCAAAGTTGTGAAGTCCGGCGCCGCGAACGGCGCCGGGCCCCGATCCCAGCGATAAAAACCGCCCGCCATGAACCCCGTCGCCGTCGCGACCATGCTCGGCATCGCCCTCGGCTTCTTCGGCCTGCTCGCCTATGCGCTGACCGTGGGCGAGGCGTGGCTGCTCGCCCTGCTCGCCATCGTCGCCATTGCGCTATTCGTGCGCTGGGGGGACTAAGCGGAGCCGCCGCAGAGGCGTTGAAATCTCTCAAGTTCGATGCGGCTCCCCCCTCTCCCCACGTACGGGGAGAGGGAGTGCGCGCTGCACCGAAGCGACAGACCGGAAACGGCGTTACTTCTCCTCCAGCGCCGGGCCCCGCGTCGCATCGGCCCCCTGCCCCGTTCCGGCGAGCGGGCCGACCGTGACGGGCTGGCCGGAGCGGGCGGCGGCGTAGATCGCCTCCATCAGGATCATGTCCTGCAGGCCCTCCTCGCCGGGCGTGCGGGGACGGCGGTCGGCAAGGATGCACTCGGCCATGTGGTCGAGTTCGAGCGCGAACTGGTTCTTGTGCGTCAGCACCGGCTCGTCGCGCTGGACGTGGCTGCCCTCGCGGTGGGCGATGGTGAGGCGCTGGCCGCGATAGGCGAAGGCGTTGGCTAGATCGAGCGAGCCGCCCGTCGTGTGGACCCGGAGCGATCGGCTCTCGTGGACGCCGTAGCTCGTGCCGCATTGCGCGATCACGCCGGAGGGGAAGCGGAGCGTGAAGGCGACGCTCTCCTCGACCTCCTTGAAGCGCGGATCGTTCTCGGGCGTGACGATCTGCGCCTGGATCGAGACCGGCTCCTCGCCGAGCAGCGCCCGCACCCCGTTGAGGCAATAAAGGCCGATATCAGGCAGCGCCCCGCCGCCCGCCAGCGCCTTGCGCAGGCGCCACTGCTCGGGCAGCGCCGTGGTCTGGCCGTTGAAGGCCTCGACCATCTTCACGCGCCCGAACTCGCCGGAGCGGGCGAGCCGCACGACCTCGCGGTTGAACGGCTCGTACTGGCAGCGATAGGCGATCATCAGCTTGATGCCGGCCCGGTTGCAGGCCTCGACCATCTCCTGCGCCTCGGCTGAACTGTTCGCCATCGGCTTCTCGCACAGCACGTGCTTGCCGGCGCCCGCCGCGGCGAGCACGTTGTCCCGGTGCAGGCCGTTCGGGGTGACGATGTAGACCGCCTTGACCGCGGGGTTGGCTTTGAGCCGGTCCCACTGGTCGTAACCATAGATCGCGTCGGCGGGGATGCCGTACTGCGCCGCCGTGATCCTGGCCTTGTCGGGCGAGCCCGACATCAGCGCGACGACCTTCGCTTTCTTGGCCTCGCCGAAGGCCGGAAGGATTTCCTCCAGGCTCAGGCGTCCGAGCCCGACGATGGCGAAGCCGACCCGCTGGGAGGGCGGCATCGGCGCGGGCGGCGGCGGGGGCGGCACGTCGCCGGCATCGCGCCAGTTCGGGAAGACGATCCGGTCGCCCTGAACCGCGCCGGTATCGGCCGGCACCGACGGAGCCGGTGCATCAGAGGCGGCCCGCGCAGCCCCGCCGAGGCCGAGGGCCGCGCCGGTCAGGCCGGCACCGCCCGCGAGCAGGAGGCGCCGGGACAGTTGAGGGTCGTCGCTCATGACAGGATTCCGGCCTTGCTGATCACGTGCCTTGCGAGCACGAGGCCGGAACGCATCAGCCCGGCGCAGAGGTTCCTTTGAGCTGGCCCGGGCCGGTCGAGGCCGGTGTCGGATCGGGATCCTCCACCTCGCCCCGGCGCTGGAGCTGGAGCGCGACGAACCAGCACAGGGCCGCCCAGGCGGCGCCGACGCACCAGCCCGCCACCACGTCGCTCGGCCAATGCACGCCGAGATAGACCCGGCTGACACCGACCAGCACCGTCATCCCGATGCCGAGCGCCAGCATCAGCGCCTTGACGCTGTGCCGCCGCTCGACGCGGGCGAGCAAAGTCGCGAGCGTGAGGTAGGCGATCGCCGACATCATCGCGTGGCCCGACGGAAAGCTCGCCGTGAACACGTCCATGCCGTGCGGCACGAGGTCGGGCCGGGGGCGGTGGTAGAACAGCTTGAGCACCGTCGAGACCGCCTCGCCGCCGCCGACGGCGGCCAGCACGAACACCGCGACGCGCCGCCGGCCGGAGAGCGCGAGGTAGATCACCGCCGCCGCCGTGAGGAAGACGATGGTGACGACGCTGCCCCATCCGGTGATGTCGCGCATCGCCTCCTCTAGCCAAGCCGGCCCGAGCGGGTCGGAGAGGTCGGCGGGGTTGCGCAACCCGAGCAGGATCTTGCGGTCGAGCGCGGCGGTCGATCCTTCGCCGACCTCGCGGGCGAGCGCGAAGAAGCCGTAGCCGAGGGTGCTGACGAGAAGCAGCGACACCATTGGCCCGACTTCGTTGAGGTGCAGTCGCACCCAGACGGCGGACGATCCGCGCCAGAGGGCGCCCCCGCCGGTGCGGGCGATACCGGGTAGTCTCATGCCGCATCCCCGAATGCGATAGTTGCGACCCGCTCCCACGGGCCGCCGAGATAACGCCATAGCAGCACGCCCGGTGCACGGAAGTGCGAAGGCTCGAAGTCCTGGGCCAACGCGGCATGCAGCGCGCGGGCGGTCTCGGGGGCGACCTTGTTCTGCACGGTGACGTGCGGGCGCCAGCCCTGCCGGTCCTGCGCCGTGAGATGATCGCGGAACGCTGCCGCGACCCGCTGGCGGAAGGCGGTCAGCGCGTCCGATTCCAGCGCGTAGGCGACGCCGCGCCCGGTGAAGCGCACGCCCGTCACGGCGACCTCCGGTGCGGCCTGCGCGCGGGCGAGCGCCGTCACCGTCTCGGTCACGCCCGCCGGATCTTCGCCCGGCAGGTGGTGGAACAGCGTCGCGTGGGCGGGGATGTGGTTCAGCGCCTCGGGAAAATGCCGCCGTCGCAAACCGTCGAAGGTGGCGAAGGCCGCCTCGTCCATCTGCAGGGTCAGGATCAGCGGGGCGGGCTCGGGCAACGCGTTGAACTCTCGGTCGAGGCCGGGGCGTCCGGCGCGGGTCTGAGCAAGATGGCGCGGCCGGACCGCGTATCCAGCGGGCGGGCTGTGGTGTGGCTGCGCTGTTCAGCCGGTCGAGCTACGTCTAGGTAGCTGCGATGACCCGCAGGAACAGAGAGATCATCCACCGGGGACGCGACGGATGGCTGTTCCTGATCGGGGGCACCAACGGGGTGCTCCTGCAATACCGGCGCTCGCTCGCCGGCTGTTGGCATCTGCGCCGCTGGGCGCGGCTGATCGAGGCGCGTGCGGCCCGCGCCCAGGCGCTCGGCATCCGCTACATCCACACCATCGTGCCGGAAAAGCTCTCGGTCTACGACGACCGCACCCTCGACCTCGACTACGACGCGCGCCTGTCGCCGGCCCGGCGGCTGGCCCGGCGTCTCGACCGGATGAGCGGTTTCGTCGATCTCGTCGCGCCCCTGCGCGCCGCCCGCGACGGGGCGGAGCCGCTCTACCGCCGCACCGATTCGCACTGGACCTATGAGGGATGCCTGGTCGCGTGCCGGGCGCTGCTGCGGGCCTGCGGCGCCGTGGCGCCGCCCGACATCGCCGACCGGCCGCGCTTTCCCCATGACGGGTTGTGGGATCTCGGCGACAAGCTGCCCGACCGGCCGCGGGAGACGGTGGTGAACTGGGCGGTGCATCGCGATGCGTCCCGCGCCTATGCGAGCCCGCTCGTCGAGTCCTACGAGGCGGAGGGCCGGGCGGGCGACCTCCATGTCGGCGCCCATGTCATCTACCGGAACCCCTCCCCCCAGGCGGACCCGCGCACCCTGGTGCTGTTCGGGGATTCCTACGCGCATTTCGCGCCGATCATGCTGACCAGCTTCCTCGCCGAGACGTTCCGCGAGATGCACTTCGTCTGGTCGTCCAGCATCGACTGGGGTTACGTCGAGCGGGTGCGCCCCGACATCCTGATGTTCGAGATGGCCGAACGCTTCCTCGTCCGCATCCCGAGCGACGATTTCGACGTCGCGGCCTACGAGAAGCCGGGGATGCAGAAGCCGGCGCGTCAGGCGGAGATGGCACCGCTGGTCTGACGCGAATGGCGCCCCTCGAACCGAGGAGCGCCGCCGATTGCTCAACCATTGAAGCGCTTAGCGCGAGCAGACCCGCTGGCGGGCCGGGCCGCCGCCGCCGGCCTGGTAGCTCTTCGCGTGGCCGATCGAGCCCGTCATGTCCTGGGTCGGATTGCCGCCGCCCCGCTTCACCACGATGTCGCAATAGCCCGACCGGCTGCCCGCCGCGAGCGGGAGCGCGCCGAAGCCGCCATGGGCGATGAGGGAGGGCGCCGGCGGTACGACCTGCGACGGCAGCGCGGTCCAAGTTCCCTTCTTCGGCTGGGCCGACTGCGCCGCGACCGGCGTCACCGTGGTCGCGAACGCAAGCAGGAGGACGGATGCGTATGATGCAAAGCGCAGCATGGTGTGCTCCTCTCGTGTTCAATTGCCGCTTAATTTCCAAGCAAGAGCACACGTAACATGCAAATCCGGCAATCAAAGTGTGTAAAAGCACAATAATGTGATAAATTTTAATCCGTAGAAATATATCTTAATCTTCGCGGATTAAAACCATTACTCGCCCGTACAATACAGATGTCGGCGCGCGTCGCGGGCCGCGCGCGCTTGCGCCCAATGGCGCGATGGCTGCTGGCGGCACCTTTGCGGAAGCGCGCGGAATCTGGCCCCACCCGGCGAGCCGGATATGCAATTCCTGCGTGCGAAATGGTGTGCCGCTCCGCCGTCCCGTTTCGACAGCGGCGGTTGCCGGGGATCATCGGAAGACGAAGATGAGAAAGGCCGCGTTCCCGAAGGGAACGCGGCCTGTTTTCAAAGCCGTTATGCTGTGCCGGCCTTCGTCGGCGTGGGTGCCTCTTAGACCCCGAACCGCTTCTGCGCCGATGGGGAAGCGGCGGTCGGCATGCCCGGGGACGGCGCGCCCATCAGGGACATTCCCGCTGCGGCGGTGGCCTTCTGGGACGGGGCCTCGTTCGCGGCCGGATCGACGGCCTTCGCCTTGAAGCTCCCAGCGAGGCTCCTGGCTTCGGTGAGATCCTTCGGCGAGAGCTTGGCGGCGACCTCGTCCCGCTTGCGGCCCGCTTCCTGGTCCCCCTGCGTGGCAGCGGCCGAGAACCAGAGATAGGACTGGACGAGATCCTGCCCGACACCGAGGCCGCGGGCGTAGAGTACGGCCAGGTTGTACTGGCTGTCGCGCACGCCGTGTTCCGCCGCCCGGCGGAAGGCGTTCGCGGCGGTCACGAAATCCGCCTTGCCGTTGGCCGCCGGGTTCTCGGCATGCAGCACCGCGAGATTGTGCATCGCGCGGATGTTGCCCTGATCCGCCGCGCGGCCGTACCAGGCCTTCGCCTTCTCGATGTCCCGGACCACGCCCGAGCCCTTCTCGTAGGCGTTGCCGACCTTGAACTGAGCCGGCGCGTAGCCGGCATTCGCGAG
Organism: Methylorubrum sp. GM97; assembly: GCF_024347855.1. Classification (NCBI taxonomy): domain Bacteria; kingdom Pseudomonadati; phylum Pseudomonadota; class Alphaproteobacteria; order Hyphomicrobiales; family Methylobacteriaceae; genus Methylorubrum; species Methylorubrum sp. GM97. The sequence continues at coordinate 3,498,190 of NZ_AP025942.1, read as the reverse complement.
CCGCTCGTAGAGCTTGGCGGCGACCGCGAGGTCACGCGGCACGCCCCGGCCCTCGGCCTCGCGGGAGGCGATCTCCCAGACCGCGGCGCCGTCGCCGTCGAGCGCATCCTGCTTGAGCTTGGCCAGGGCCGGCGGCAGGCCGGCGAGGTCGGGGCCGAGCGTGCTCATGCCCGCGACCTGGGGCAGCCCACGCTTGGCCGGCGCGGATTTCGGCTCGGCGATGGATTGTGTCGTCGCCGGGTCAGGCGTCGTCTGGGCGGATGTCCCGGTCTGGGGGGACGTCTCGGACGGAGCCTGGGCCTGCGACGCCGCCGCCTGGGCGGGCTCGGCCGTGGTCTCGGTGCGGCTCGCGGCGGCGTCGGCGGAGGCCGCCGGGGCCGTACTCGCCACCGGACGGGCCTCCGGCGCGGCCGGTTCGCTGGTCGGAGTTCCCTTGCCCGCGACGAAGGCTTGGTAGGCGCCGAGCGCCAGCACCACGGCCGCGAGGCCGAGCAGGAGCGTACGGCGGCGGCTGTCGAGAGCACCGCGGATCCGCGAAAGGGGCGTCGTCTCCGCGCCCGGCATGCGGGCCGGAGCGACCTTGTCGCGCAGCCGCGCCGTCAGCGGCGCTTCGGTGGCCGATTCGGCCTGCGCCGCCTGCGCCGCGCGCCGCGCGGCGGCAATGAAGCTGGTCTTGATGTCGGCGCCGCCGGTCGCGGCGGGGCTCGCCTCCGGCGCGGCCGGGCGGCCGGATCCGGGCCGGCCGGCACCGGGCTCCAGCAACTCGTCGGACAGGCGGCTCGCCTCCGTCCCGCCGGCCTCGTCGGAGGTTGCGGAGCGGTTCGGGCGGGCAAGGTTCTGGGACGACGGCTCGGACGACGGCTTGGCAGCCGTCTTCGGGGCAGCCGGGCGCTCGTGCGAGACGCGCTCGGCCGAGGACAGCACGACGGGCGCGCGCTCCTGCGGGGCAGCGGTGGTGAGGGCCGCGGACGAGGTCATGGTGCGGTCGAGCTGCTCGCTCAGCCGCATCAGCACCGACTGGACGCCCTCCATCGTCGATTGGAGGCGCTGGTCCGCGCCCTTCTGGTTGGCCCGCATCTCGGCGAGATCGGCCCGCAGCAGCTCGAAACCGCCGCCGGCCGCGAGCGGGGCGGCCGAGCCCGCCACGGCCTCACGGACCGCCTGCGCGACGGTGGCCTCCAGATCGGTTCCGTTGCGCAGGGCCGTGACCTGGGCGAGCAGGTCGCCCATGGAGCGCTCGAGGCGCGCCACGGCCGGATCGGTGTCGCGCGGCGCTTCGAGCCGGCTCGCCAGGGCGAGGACGTGGCGCTCCAGGGCATCGAGCCCGCTGCCGCCCGCGCTGACGCGATCGACTTTTTCGGCCACACCTTCGAGCCGCTCGATCAGCTCGCCGACCGAGCCCGACTCGGCCCCGTCGAGCCGCTGCGCGAGCGCCTCGAAACGTCCGAGAAGCGCGCCGGGAAGCTCGCGGGAGGAATCGGGCGCCTTCAGCTCGCCGCGGATCTCCTCCAGCAGCGGCTTGAGGGTGGCGATGCCCGCATCCTCGTCACGCTGGAGCTGGGTGATCTGGGCGCTGATCGCCTGCACGCCCTGGGCGAGGCTCTGGATGCGCTCCGGCCCTGCCAGGGACGCCACGAGGCGGCGGATCTCGTCGAGTTCGCGGAACACGCCGTCGAGGGCGCTCTGGTCGGCGGGGCCGGACAAGACGCCGGAGAGAACGGCATCGACCTTCCCGGCCAAGCGCTCCACCTCACCCGCGATTCGGGCGTGGACGTTGTCCGCCACGTCTTCGGCGATCCGCTCCACTTGGAGGCGCATCAGCTCGACCGGTGCGGCGATGGCGGCGAGCTCCTGCGGGGCACGCGCCCGCTGAAGGTCGCTGGCGACGGCCTGCATGGTCCGCTCCAGCTCGCTGACGTCGCGGCCGGTGGCGAGGCTGCCGAGCGCGTCGCGCAGCCGGTTCGTCTCGCGTTGCAGTTCGGCGATGGCCGGGGACGGCTCCTGGCCGGAGCCTTCCTCGGCAGGCGTCACCGCAAGTGCGGCCGGGCCATCCTGCGGCCCGTCCTTCAATTCTCCCGCGCTGGCGGCGTTCCACTCGGCGATGCCCTCTTCCAGCTCGCGCTGGCGGCGGCGCACCTCGGCGACGGCATCGCGGACCTCGGTGGCGAGCGGGCGCCCGCGCCGACCCAGCGGGCGGGGCGTGTCGAGCTGGCCGGCGATCTCGCCCATCTTGCGTTCGATGTCGGCGATGCGTCCGGCGATCATTTCCGGTGCGACCGGCTGGCGGGCGGTGGTCAACCGCGCCTCGATCTCGTCGATCATCCGGGCGGCATCGGCCTTGGAGGCCTCGCGCTCCTCGCTGATCGAGCGGTCGAGGGCGTCGAGCCGCCGCATCATCGCGCCGAGCGAGGCTTCCAGCGATGCCGTTTCGGAAGCCTCAACGGCCGAAGCGCCCTGAGTGGCTTCCCGGCGCTTGTGCTGCGGCCCGTCCTTCCGTGAGGCGGGCGTGGGCGCCTTCTCCGGTGCCCGGCCTCCGACGTGCCGGGCCGGCTCCGCGCCGGCCTCCCTGGCTGGGGACGTCGCATCCGCGCGCCGCCGCCGCGGGCCCGGCTTCGACGGGTCGGGCGTCGCCACCGAGGCGATCCAGCTCTCCAGCGGCACCCCCGCTCGCCGGGCGACCTCGCGGGCAGCCGCGAGTACCTCCGGGTCGAAGCTGTCGAGGCTGATCGGGGCAGTCTGTTTCATCTCGCGGAGATCCGAAGTCGGCGGCTTCCGGTGCCCGGCGGACCATCGTTTCGCGCAAGGCGTGAAGCGGCGGACTGCGGATCGGACTGAAACGACCTTTTCCATTCTTGGTAAATGCTTGGTTAAGCGCGTGACCGAAGGGCCGCGCTTTTCCGGGACGGGCCAAATTGGTGGCGCGCGGGCCGCGCTGGGGACCGGCCCGGCCGGCTCTTGCGAAGCCGCCACGAGATAGTTTACATATGAACTATCGAGGATCGGAGCCCGCCGAATCGGTGCGGACCACCTCAAAAAGATGCGGGAGGCTGACGCGATGCCGAGCTACCGGGCCCCGGTCGAGGACACCCTGTTCCTCCTCAACGACGTTCTCGCGATCCACCGCTACGACAATCTCCCCGGCTTCGCCGACGCCTCCGCCGACCTGGCCCAGGCGGTGCTGAGCGAGGGCGGCAGGCTCGCGGGGGAAGTGTTCGCGCCACTGAACCTGTCCGGCGACCGGGAGGGCTGCGCCCGCCGGGAGGACGGCAGCGTCGTGACGCCGAAGGGCTTCAAGGCGGCCTACGACGCCTACGCCGCCGGCGGCTGGATGGGCCTGTCGCTTCCCGAGGAATTCGGCGGCCAGGGCCTGCCGCACGTGCTCAACACGGCGATGCAGGAATTTGTCTCCGGCGCCAACCTCGCCCTCAGCATGTATCCCGGCCTGACGCAGGGGGCGATCGCCGCGCTGCTCGTCCACGGCTCGCCCGAGCAGAAGGCGACCTACCTGCCCAAGATGGTCGAGGGCGCCTGGACCGGCACCATGAACCTCACCGAGCCGCATTGCGGTACGGATCTCGGCCTGCTGAAGACCAAGGCGGTTCCCAACGGCGACGGCTCCTACAGCCTCACCGGCACCAAGATCTTCATCTCGGCAGGCGAGCACGACCTGTCGGAGAATATCGTCCACCTCGTCATCGCCCGCATCGAGGGCGCGCCCTCGGGTACCAAGGGCATCTCGCTGTTCGTGGTGCCGAAGTTCCTCGTAAACGCGGACGGCTCCGTGGGCGAGCGCAACGCGGTGGCCTGCGGCTCGATCGAGCACAAGATGGGCATCCACGCCAACTCAACCTGCGTGATGAACTACGACGGAGCGAAGGGTTGGCTCGTCGGCCAGGAGAACCGCGGTCTGGCCGCGATGTTCGTGATGATGAACGAGGCCCGCCTCGCCGTCGGCGTCCAGGGGCTCGGCCAGTCCGAGGCCGCCTACCAGAACGCGGTCACCTACGCGCAGGAGCGTCTCCAGGGCCGCTCGCTCACCGGCGCGAAGGCGCCGGACAAGGCCGCCGACCCGATCATCGTCCACCCGGACGTGCGCCGCACGCTGATGCAGATCCGTGCCTTCAACGAGGCCGCGCGCGCGCTCATGCTCTGGACCGCCCTCAACTCCGACATCGCCCACCGCTCGCAGGATGCGGCCGAGCGACAGGCGGCCGAGGACATGCTCGGCCTGATGACCCCGGTGGTGAAGGGCGTGCTGACCGACCGGGGCTTTGCCAACGCGGTCGAGGCGCAGCAGATGTTCGGCGGCCACGGCTATGTCGAGGAATGGGGCATGTCGCAGTTCGTGCGCGATGCCCGCATCGCCATGATCTACGAGGGCGCCAACGGCATCCAGGCGATGGACCTGATCGGCCGCAAGCTGCCCAAGGATGGCGGCCGGGCGATGATGGCCTTCCTCACCGAGGTGCAGACCTTCATCAAGGACCACGGCGAGGACGAGGGGATGAAGCCCTTCGTGGCGCCGCTCCAGCCCGCCCTCAACGACCTCCAGGCCGCAGTGATGTGGCTGATGCAGAACGCCTTCTCGAAGCCCGACAACGCGGGCGCCGCCGCCACCGACCTGATGCACCTGCTGGGGCAGGTCGTGCTGGGCTACATGTGGGCCAAGATCGCGCGAGCGGCGCTCGCCAAGAAGGCGGAGGGCGCCGACGTCGAGCGGATGGATGCCAAGCTCGTGCTCGGCCGTTTCTTCATGGAGCGGATGCTGCCGGAGACGAGCCTTCGCCTCGCGCGAATCAAGGCCGGCGCCGAGACGACCATGGCGCTGCCCGCCGAGGCGTTCTAAGCACGCGCGAGACTTGAGCCCTCCCCCGTCTCGGCGGCGGAGGGTGGGGCGAGGGGAAGCGCCGCATCCGGCAAGATCCAGGCAAGACCGAAGCCGGCCCCTCACCCGCCCGCCCACGCGGGCACCCTCTCCCGCCGAGGGAGAGGGGGAGCCGCGGCAGCGATGAAGGACACGAGGAAGCGCATATGCCCGAGGCCTACATCTACGATCACGTCCGCACCCCCCGCGGCCGCGGCAAGCCGGACGGTTCGCTGCACGAGGTGACGGCGTTGCGCCTCGCCGAGACGGCGTTGCGCGCGCTCAAGGACCGCAACGGCCTCGACACGCGGCAGGTGGACGACGTGGTGCTGGGCTGCGTCGATCCGGTCGGCGAGGCCGGCGGCGACATCGCCCGCGCCGCCGCGCTCGTGGCCGATTACGGCACCCACGTGCCCGGCGTGCAGATCAACCGCTTCTGTGCCTCGGGCCTCGACGCCATCAACTTCGCCGCGGCGCAGGTCATGGCCGGCCAGCACGATCTCACCGTCGGCGGCGGCGTCGAATCGATGAGCCGCGTCGGCCTCGGCGCCTCGGGCGGCGCCTGGCCGGTCGATCCGGCGATCGCGGTCAAATCCTACTTCATGCCGCAGGGCGTCTCGGCCGACCTCATTGCCACCAAGTACGGGTTCAGCCGCGACGATTGCGATGCCTACGCCGTCGAGTCGCAGAAGCGCTCGGCCCAATCCTGGGGCGAGGGCCTGTTCAAGAACTCCGTCGTGCCGGTGCGGGATATCAACGGCATCACCCTGCTCGACCGTGACGAGCACATGCGGCCGACGACCGACATGCAGTCGCTGGCGAGCCTGAAACCGTCCTTCGTGCAGATGGGCCAGATGGGCGGCTTCGACGCCGTGGCCGTCGATGCCCACCCGGATGTCGAGGCGGTCCATCACGTCCACCATGCCGGCAACTCGTCGGGCATCGTGGATGGCGCGGCGGCGGTGCTGATCGGCTCGCGCGAGGCCGGCGACGCCGCGGGCCTGCGGCCCCGCGCCCGCATCCGGGCGTTCGCCAATATCGGCTCCGATCCGGCGCTGATGCTGACCGGCCCGGTCGATGTCACGAAGAAGGTGCTGGCGCGGGCTGGCATGAGCCTGTCCGACATCGACCTGTTCGAGATCAACGAGGCCTTCGCCTCGGTGGTCCTGCGCTTCCATCAGGCCTTCGACCTCGACCCGGCGAAGGTGAACGTCAACGGCGGCGCCATCGCCATGGGCCATCCGCTGGGTGCCACGGGCGCGATGATCCTCGGCACCGTGCTCGACGAGCTGGAGCGCACCGGTAAGGAGCGGGCGCTCGTCACCCTGTGCATCGGTGCCGGCATGGGCACCGCCACGATCATCGAGCGGGTGTGATCGGCCGGGCGGCGTCACGCCGCCGCCCTGCCCTGCCATCCGTCGGGAAACGCTGCTAAGGGCCTCCCACGCCGCGCCGTTTTCGATCGAGTGCGGCCCCAGAACACCCATGGGAGAAACGCCACGATGAAGTCGACAAAAGCCGCCCTGTGCCTCGCCCTCGTGCTGGCCCTGCCGCTCGCCGCGCGGGCCGACGACAACGCTGACAAGCTCGCCGTCGCCACCAAGCTGACCGAGAAGACGGTTCTGAAGAACCTCGACACCGGCTTCGGCGGCGCGCTCGAGAAGACCGTCTCGACCATGCCCGAGGACAAGGCCGAGAAGGTGCGCAAAGAGGCCAAGGCCGAGTTCGACAAGCAGCGCAAGGAGCTGCTCGAAGGCCTGTCCAAGCAGTATGCCGACAAGTTCAGCCTCGACGAGCTGAACCAGCTCGACAAGATCTACGAGGACAAGACCTACCAGAAGTTCCAGGCCGTCAACGCCGACCCGAAGTCGGAGGTGAACCTGCTCTCGCAGGCGGTGGTGACCCGGCTCCTGAACATGCTGACGCTGGCGGCTGCCAGCGACCAGACCGGCGGCGCCCCGGGCGGCCTGCCCGGCGGCATGCCGACGCCCGCCAAGTAAGTGAGCAAGTAGACAGCTAAGTCAGCGGGCGAGGCAGGGATGAGCGGTGCTACGGGCAGCTTCGGGCGAAGGGCGTCAGGCGACGCGCTTCACCGGTGCGCCGTCGGCCGCGAAGCCCGCCACCGGCGGCAGGGCTTCCAGCGCCGGACGGGCGAAGTGGTAGCCCTGCAGCAGGTCGATGCCGAGGCCATGCAGCGCCTCGGCCTCGGCCGCGGTCTCGATGCCCTCGGCGATCACCGCGACGCCGAGCGCCCGCGCGATCTGGTTGATGCCGGCGATGATGGTGCGGCGCCCGGCATCCGCATCGATGCCGCGCACGAGATCCATGTCGATCTTGATCAGGTCCGGCCGGAAATTGGCCAGCAGGCCGAGACCCGCATAGCCCGCGCCGAAATCGTCGAGCGCCGTGAGGAAGCCCTGCCGCCGGTACTCCGTGACGATGCGCTGGACATGGGCGATGTCGTGGAAGCGCTCGTTCTCGGTGAATTCGAAGTTGAGGCGCCCGTTGTCGAAGCCGACGCGGCGGGCGGCCTCCAGCGAGGCGCGGATGCAGGCCGCCGGCTCGTACACGGCGTTCGGCATGAAGTTGATCGACAGCTTGGTGTCGCCGCCGGGCGGGAACAAGCGTCCGGCCAGTTCGATCGCCTTGACCCGCGCCGCCTGATCGAAGCGGTAGAGCGTCTCGTCGGTGACCCGCGACAGGATCGAGCCGGCCGACTGGCCGTCCGGTCCGCGCACCAGCGCCTCGTAGCCCCAGACGCGCGCGTTGGCGACGTCGACGATGGGCTGGAAGGCCATGGTGAAGGAAAAGTCGAGATCCGCACCGTCGCGGCAGGCTCGGCAGGCGGTTCGCGGTGTGGCGTCCGTCTTCATGATCCGTCTGGGGGCTGGTGTGGAGAGCCGGGTCCAGTCGCGCACCCGTTGCATCCCCCATGACGGCCCCTCCACCTTAAGAATCCGATACGGCCAGGCTCTTTTCCTTCGAGGCTCCGCGATGACCGCAACCGAGAATTTCCGCTTCGAGACCGATGCCGACGGCATCGCGCTCGCGACCTGGGACATGCCGGGCCGTTCGATGAACGTCATCACCATGGAGGTGATGGCGGAGCTGGAGCGGATCGTCGACGCGGTCGTCGCCGACGAGGCCATCAAGGGCTGCGTCATCGTCTCGGGGAAGAACAACTTCTCCGCCGGCGCCGACCTCACCATGCTCCAGGGCCTCGGGGTCGAGTACGAGCGGCTGAAGGCGAGTGAGGGCGAGGAGGTGGCCATGCGCCACTTCTTCGAGGAATCGCGGCGCCTCAGCCTCGTGTTCCGCAAGCTCGAGACCTGCGGCAAGCCGTTCGCGGCGGCGGTGCACGGCCTGTGCCTCGGCGGCGCCTTCGAGCTGGCGCTGTCCTGCCATCACCGGGTGCTCGCCGACGACGACAAGACCCGCGTCGGCCTGCCCGAGATCAAAGTCGGCCTATTCCCCGGCGGTGGCGGCACGCAGCGCGTGTCCCGTCTGATGCAGACCGGCGACGCGCTGCAGATGCTGTTCAAGGGCGAGCAGATCCGCGCGCTCATGGCCAAGAACATGGGGCTGGCCCACGCCGTCGCCCCGGCCGCGGAGATCGTCGAGCGGGCCAAGGCCTGGATCCGCGAGGGCGGCTCGGCGGTGGCACCCTGGGACGTGCCGAAGTTCAAGGCGCCGTCCGGAAAGGTCTACTCGCCCGCCGGCATGATGATCTGGCCGCCGGCCAACGCGATCTACCGCCGCGAGACCCACGACAATTATCCGGCCGCCAATGCGATCCTGGCCTCGGTCTACGAGGGCCTGCAGCTGCCGATGGATCTCGGCCTCCGGGTCGAGAGCCGCTACTTCGCCCATATCCTGCGCACCAAGGAAGCGCAGGCGATGATCCGCACCCTGTTCATCTCCATGGGTGAGATCAACAAGGGCGCCCGCCGCCCGAAGGACGTGGAGGCGACCAAGGTCGGCAAGGTCGGCGTGATCGGCGCCGGCTTCATGGGCGCGGGCATCGCCTACGTCACGGCGCAGGCCGGGATGGAGGTCGTGCTGATCGACCGCGACCAGGAGGCGGCCGATGCCGGCAAGGCGCATTGCCACAAGCTCATCACCGGCCAGATCAACCGCGGAAAGGCGAAGACCGCCGACCGCGACGCGCTGCTCGCCCGCATCACCGCCACGCCCGATTACGGCGCCCTGTCCGATTGCGACCTCGTGATCGAGGCGGTGTTCGAGGACCCGAAGGTCAAGGCCGAGGTGATCGCCAAGGTCGAGGCGGCGCTGCCGGCGCACGCGATCTTCGCCTCCAACACCTCGACCCTGCCGATCTCCGGCCTCGCCCAGACCTCGAAGCGGCCCGAGCAGTTCGTCGGCATCCACTTCTTCTCGCCGGTGGAGAAGATGCTGCTCGTGGAGATCATCCGCGGCAACCAGACCGGCGACCGCGCGGTGGCCACCGCCCTCGACTACGTGCGCGCGATCAAGAAGACCGGCATCGTCGTCAACGATTCCCGCGGCTTCTTCGCCAACCGCTGCGTGCTCGCCTACATCCATGAGGGCCACAAGATGCTCACCGAGGGCGTGCCCCCGGCGATGATCGAGAACGTGGCGCGGATGGCCGGCATGCCGGTCGGCCCGCTCTCGCTCAACGACGAGGTGGCGCTCGATCTCGGCCTCAAGATCATGCGGGCGACCGAGGCGCAGCTCGGCGAGGGCGCCGTCGATCCGGACCAGAAGCGGCTCCTCGTCGCGATGGTCGAGACGCATGGCCGGCTCGGGCGCAAGAACAAGCGCGGCTTCTACGACTACCCCGAGGGCGGCCAGAAGACGCTCTGGCCGGGGCTCGCCGAGATCCAGCCGAACCGGCTCGACCCGGAGGGCATCGACATCGACGAGCTGAAGCACCGTTTCCTCGTGGTGCAGGCGCTGGAGGCCGCCCGCACGATGCAGGAGGGCGTGGTGACCGATCCGCGCGAGGCGGATGTCGGCTCGATCCTCGGCTTCGGCTTCGCCCCCTTCACCGGCGGCGCGCTGTCCTACATCGACTTCATGGGCGCCAAGGCCTTCGTGGCGCTGGCCCGGCAGTTGGAGGCTCGGCACGGTCCCCGCTTCACCCCGCCGGACAACCTCCTGGCGATGGCCGAATCCGGAAGGCGCTTCTACGACGCGCTGAAGCAGGCGGCGTAACGATCGGCTGGCCCTCCCTGAGTGGGAGGGCCGCCATGCGGAACCGAAAAGCTCCGCTTTCGTTCACCGCCCGACCGCACTGAGTGAACCGGAGTTTCCCGTTGTCGACCCTCATCAAGATCCTGATCGCGTTCTTCCTGCCGCCGATCTCGGTGCTGATGACGCACGGATTCGGGATTCAATTCCTCTTTAACATCCTGCTCTGCCTGCTGTTCTACCTACCGGGCTCGATCCACGCGCTCTACCTGCTGCTGAGCGACCGCTGATCCGCTGATCGAGCGGAGCTGAGCATTCTGCTCGGCTCCCGGACGATCCCATGAGCCGGGTCGCTTGAGCGACCCGGACGTCAGACCCGGCCGATCGAAGGATTGCCGGAGGCTGAGGGCCGATGCTTCGTCTCCTGCTCCCCTCCCTCCTCGCCTTCGCGGCGGGCGTCAGCATCGTCGTCCAGCAGGTGCTGAATGCCCGCCTGCGCGCGGATCTCGGCTCCGCGGCCTGGGCCGGTTTTGCGAGCTACGCCGTCGGCCTCGCCTGCATGGCGCTGCTTGCCCTGGCTCTGCGCGATCCCCTGCCCGCAGCCGGCGTGGCGGCGCGGGTGCCGTGGTGGGCCTGGAGCGGCGGCCTGTTCGGCGCGCTCTTCATCGGGCTGGCCATCGTTCTCGTGCCGCAGCTCGGCGCGGCGGCCTTCATTGCACTCCTCGTCGCCGGGCAGATGCTCGCCTCGGTCACCTTCGACCATTTCGGCTGGATGGGCCTCGCCCAGCGCCCCCTCGACGTCCCGCGCCTGATCGGCATTGCCCTGCTCGTCGGCGGCGTGATCCTGATCCGGCGCTGAAAGCGGCCTTAGGCGCCGACGGCGTGCAGCGCGATCTCGCGCCGATGCGCCCGGTCGCGGTGCTCGATCAGGTAGATCCCCTGCCACGTGCCCAGCACCAGGCGACCGTCGCGCACGGGGATGGTGAGGCCCGAATCGGTCACCATCGTGCGGATATGGGCGGGCATGTCGTCCGGCCCCTCCATGCCGTGGACGTACTGACCGTGTCGCGGCGCGAACCCGTCGAGTGCCGTCATCAGATCGACCCGCACATCCGGATCGGCGTTCTCCTGGATCGTCAGCGAGGCCGAGGTGTGCCGGCAGAACACGCTGACGAGGCCGGAGCGGAGGCCGCTCTGCGCGACGAAATCCGCAACGGCCTCGGTGATGTCGGAAAAGCCCTGGCCGGGCGTGGCAACCGTCACCCGTGCACTCGCCTGCCGGGTCACTTCGGCCGTCGAAAATCCTTCGAGCGGCCCGATCTTTCCGGCACTTCTGCCCGTCTGCCTCATTCCGATGCCTCCATCGCCGCGCCCGGCGCGACCTCGCGCTCGCCGCGCGCCAGAATCCGTTCCAGCACATCGACCCGGTCGGCCTCCGCGGCCGGCTTGTCCCAGCGGATGCGGCTGACACGGGGGAAGCGCATCGCCACGCCCGATTTGTGCCGGGTCGAGCGCTGCACGCCCTCAAAGGCGATCTCCAGCACCAGCCCGGCCTCGCGGCCATAGGCGACCTCGCGCACCGGGCCGAAGCGCTTGGTCGTGTGGTTGCGGACGTAGCGGTCGAGCTTCTGCAACTCGGCATCGGTGAAGCCGTGATAGGCCTTGCCGACCGGCACCAGCTCCTCACCTTCCGCCCCCTCGCGCCAGCAGCCGAAGGTGTAGTCCGAGTAGAACGACGAGCGCTTCCCGTGGCCGCGCTGGGCGTACATCATCACCGCATCGACCACGTAGGGCTCGCGCTTCCACTTCCACCACGGCCCCTTGGGGCGGCCCGGCAGGTAGGGGCTGTTGAGCCGCTTGAGCATCACGCCCTCGATGGCGTCGGCATCCGCGCCAGCGCCCGCCGAGGCCGGGTCGGCGCGGGCGGCGGCCACCTCGTCCCAACTGGTGAAGGGGACGAGCGGCGAGAGATCGATCCGGGCATGGTCGAGCCGCCGTACCAGGGCCTCCAGCCGGGGACGGCGCTCGGCGAAGGGCAGCGGGCGCAAGTCCTCGCCCTCGGCCGCCAGCACGTCGTAGGCGCGGACATGGGCCGGGAACTCCTCCAGGAGCTTGCCCGTCACCGCCTTCCGGTTGAGCCGCTGCTGGAGCACGTTGAAGCTCTGGACCCGCCCCTCGCGCAGGATCAGCAATTCGCCGTCGATCGCGCCGTCGAAGGTGATCGCCTCGGCGAGGTCGGGGAACGCGTCGGAAATGTCCTCGCCGGTGCGCGAGTAGACCTTTTGGACCTGCCGGCCCTGGCCGTCGCGCCCGCCCGCGAGCTGGACGCGGATGCCGTCCCATTTCCACTCCGCCGAGAACGCCTCCGGCTCGAGCTTGTCGAGGTCTTCGAACTCTTCAACCGGGTGCGAGAGCATCGGCGGCCGGAACGGAGCCGGATTGCGGCTCTCCGGCCGCTCGCCCCGTCCCTCCACCCAGGCGAACAGCTCGGTGTAGGGCGGTTTCAGCCCGTGCCAGACTTCCTCGACCGCATCCGCCTCGTGGCCGCCGAGCGCGCCGACCGCCGTCTTGGCCAGACGGGCCGAGACGCCGACGCGCAGGTTGCCGGTGACGAGCTTGAGGAGCGCCCAGCGCCCGGTCTCGTCGAGGGCGTCGAGCCAGTGGGCGAGATGCTGGGGCAGTTCGCGCTTCGGGGTGGAGGCGAGCGTTTCGACGACTTCGGCGAGGGTGGGGACGGAGGGCGGCGGGTTGTTGTGGCCCGGACCGGGGGGATCCCCTCTCCCCGCTTGCGGGGAGAGGGCTCTGCCGACCTCGTCGTTGGCAGAGCGAGCTGGCAGGCGACGGTGAGGGGGCTGGGCCGAAGCAGCCTCTTCTTGAGCCGCCCCCTCACCATCGCCTTTCAGGCTTGTCGCGCCGACGACAAGGTCGTCGCGACCCTCTCCCCGCCCGCGGGGAGAGGGGGAGCCGTCCGGCGATTCACTCGGCCCCGGCCAGATCAGCGCCGTCGTCTCGGCGAGATCGCCCACGTAGTTGTGCGAGAGCGAAAACAGCACCGGATCGACCCGCTCCTCCACCAGCCCGCGGATCAGCGCCGGCTTGGCCTCGCGGAAAGTGAGGCCGCCGGTCATGGCGGCGAGCGCCCAGCCGCGCTCCGGGTCGGGGGTGCCGGCGAAGAAATCCTGGAGCAGGCGCAGCTTGGCGTTGCGGCGCGGCTCGTAGGCGAGGCGGTCGAGGAGGTGGGCGAAGTCGTTCACGCCGAGGCCTCCTCCATCCGCGGGTCGTGTCCCGGATCGGGCTCGGCCTCGCCGTCGTCGCCGTACCCTAAGAGGTGCAGCGGCTTGGCGCGGATGCCGCGCGTGCCGCACCAATGCACCAGCGCGTCCTCCTGGCCATGCGTCACCCAGACCTCCTCGGCCCCCGTGTCGAGGATCGTCCGGCACAGGTCCGGCCAGTCGGAATGGTCGGAGATGACGAGCGGCAGCTCGACGCCCTTCTGCCGGGCGCGGGCGCGCACCCGCATCCAGCCGGAGGCGAAGGCGGTGACCGGATCGGGGAATTTTCGCGACCATACGTCCTGAATCGAGGAGGGCGGGCAGAGCACGATGGCGCCGTGCAGGGACTTCCGGTCCGCCGCCACCACCTTCGGCGTCTCGCCGAGCGGCACGCCTTCCCGCTTGTAGAGTTCGGTCAGCTTCTCCATCGCCCCGTGCAGATGGATCGGCCGGTCCCAGCCCTCCTCACGCAGCAGCGCCATCACCCGCTGCGCCTTGCCGAGCGCGTAGGCGCCGACGATGTGGGCGCGCTCTGGAAACAGCGTCACCGAGTCGATCAGCTTGCGCACCTCGCCCCGCGTGTCGGGGTGGCGGAAGACCGGCAGGCCGAAGGTGGCCTCGGTGATGAACACGTCGCAGGGCACCACTTCGAACGGCAGGCAGGTCGGATCGGGCGCGCGCTTGTAGTCGCCGGAGACGACGATGCGTTTGCCGTCGCGCTCGATCGCGATCTGCGCCGAACCGAGCACGTGGCCGGCGGGGGCGAAGAACACAGTGACGTCGCCGATCCGCATCCGCTCGCCCAGCCGCGCTTCCTGGCGGGTCGTGCAGAAATCCTCGCCGTAGCGCACAGCCATGATCCGCAGGGTCTCGGGCGTGGCCAGCACCGTGCCGTGGCCGGCGCGGGCGTGGTCGGCATGGCCGTGGGTGATCAGCGCCCGTTCGACCGGCCGCGTCGGATCGACGTGGAAGCGCCCGAGCGGACAATAGAGGCCCTCGCGGGTCAGGGTGAGGAGATCGGAGGCGCGTTGCGACATCGGCCGGGATATAGGGCGGAGGTTTCCCAAGGCCGCAAACGCACGATGTCCCACCAGCGCTCCTCCGGCGATCTCCTTGCCGACCGCCGCTACGCCTATGCCGAGGCCTGCCTCAGTGAGGACGACCCCGCCGGGGCGGTGGAGATGGCGGAGCAGGCGCTCGAACGCGCGCCCGGCTACGCGCCCGCTTGGTTTCTGCTCGGGCGCGCCCGCGAGATCGTGTTCGGGCAGAGCCGCGACGCGGCCGACCGGCAAGCGGCGCTCGCGGCCTTCGAGCGGGCGCTCGACCTCGATCCGGAGGATGCGCTGGGCAGCCGCCTGCATCTCGCCGCGCTCGGTGGGGGCGATGCGCTCGCGGCGATCACGCCGGCCTATATTCGCGCCCTGTTCGACGGCTACGCCCCGCGCTTCGAACGGCATCTCGTGGACGAACTCGGCTATTGCGGGCCGGCGCTGATGGTCGCGGCCCTCGACGCGCTTCCGCGGCCGGACCCGTCTTGTGCGCCGCAACACTTCCCGAACGGGCTCGATCTCGGCTGCGGCACCGGCCTCATGGGGCGGGCGCTCGCGAGCCGGGTCGGGCGTCTGGCCGGTTGCGACCTCTCCCCTGCCATGCTGGCGCTGGCCGGCCGCACCGGGCTCTACGAGCGCTTGGTCGAAGCCGACCTCGTTACGTTCCTCGCGGCCGAGCCGGCGGCCTCCGCCGACCTCATCGTGGCCGCCGACGTCTTCATCTATCTGGGGGATTTGACGTCGGCCCTGTCGGGAATAGCCCGCGTGCTGCGGCCCGGCGGGCTGGCCGCCTTCACCGTCCAATCGCCGCAACCGGAGGAATCAGGCGTCGTGCTCGGTGCCGACGGGCGCTACGCCCATGCCGACACCTACCTGCGAGAGGCGGTCGAGCAGGCTCGACTGGTCATCGCCGAGATGCGCCCGGCGGCCATTCGGCGCCAAAGGAAGTCTAACGTGCCCGGCCGGATCTTAATCCTACACAAACACTTGATCGAAGCCGGTGCAATGGACGCAACCGGACAGCCGTAATACCGTTGTGCTGCGGAGCAACATCAGAGGAACCGATGGCTGACGAGTCCAACAAGGCCTTTCCGGCAAGTCCAGTGACACGTGTACCAATCGCGCTGATGCTCGCGGGCACCGCAGGTGCCGCCGACTCGATCGGCTTCCTCGAATTCTCCCAGCTCTTCATGTCGTTCATGAGCGGCAACACCACACGGTTCGGCGTGGCCGTCGCCGGCTTCGATTGGGACGGCGCCACCCGGTTCGCCAGTGTGATCGCGCTGTTCTGCTTCGGCGCCTGCATCGGCACGCTGATCGCGGCCTGGTCCGGCCGGTTCCGACTCACGGTCCTGCTGATCATCCAGGCCGTGTTGTTCGCCATCGGCCTGTTCGTCCCGTTCGGCACCACGGCCTTCCCGCTCCACGCCTACCCGATCGTTCTGGCGCTCGGCATCCAGAACGCGACGCTTCAGGACGAGGCGGGCCGTAGCCTCGCCATCACCTACGTCACGGGAACGGTGGTGCGCTTCGGTGCGGGCATCGCCAACCTGATCCTGCACAAGCCGGCCCCGTCCTTCTGGCTGCAGGCGCCGCTCTGGGGGGCGCTCAGCACGGGCGCCGTGATCGGCGGCTTCCTGCACGGCTGGTACGGCGAGCGGGCCTTCCTGTTCCCGGCCGGACTCGCGGCGCTTCTGGCTGTGGTCTCGCTGGTACTGACGGTCCTACTCAAGGACACGCCCTACGTTTCCGGCCTCGCTGCCCCGCAGCCCGATGCGCATCCGGAAGCCAAGCCGACGGCGACCGTTCCCGCCGCGACCTGACGCCCGGCGACCGTCAATCGTCCCCAGGGCCGCCGCGCAGCCGTTTGACGCTGCTGCGGCGGCTCTTTTCGTCGAGGCGCCGCTTCTTCGAGGCCAGTGTCGGCCGGGTGGCGCGGCGCGGCGTCGGCGGCACCGCCGCTTCCGCCACCAGCGCCGCGAGCCGTTCGCGGGCATCGGCCCGGTTGCGCTCCTGCGTGCGGAAGCGCTGGGCGTTGATGACGAGCACGCCCTCCCCCGTCAGCCGCCGGCCGGCGAGCCGCATCAGCCGCACCGCCACCGCATCGGGCAGGCTGCGGGAGCGGCGCACGTCGAAGCGGAGTTGCACCGCCGTGGACAGCTTGTTGACGTTCTGTCCGCCCGGGCCCGAGGCGCGCACGAAGGCCTCCTCGAGTTCGGCCTCGTCGATCTCGATCTGCGGCGTGCACTGGAGCGCCACGGCGGGTTCCCTTCCCTAAAAGCGTTCGGCCTCAACCGGCCTCGCCCGGCGTTCGGGCACGCACCGCCAGGGCGTGCAGCCCGCGCTTGAAGGCCTCGTCGAGAAGCCCGTTGACGATCCGGTGGCGTTCGACCCGGCTCTTCCCTTCGAAGGCCGCCGACACGACATCCAGTCGGAAATGGGTCTCGCCCTCCGGCCGGGCGCCGGAATGGCCGGCATGCAGGTGCGACTCGTCGGTCACATCGAGCGCGGTCGGTGCCAACTCGGCCTCCAGGCGCTCGGCGATCCAGTCCTTCAGGGTCCCGGTCATCATGTCCTCGCTGCGAACGGAAGCGCTACGGCCGTGCATCGGCCGTGTGTCGGAGGCGTTTGCCCGGCGCGGTCCCGGCACAAAAGCGTCAACCCCGGATCGATGCATGCGGCATCAGGCCCAACGGCCTTTTCGTCGGCGCGTCCGCCCCTCATAATCGGCCCGTCATGGATCTCAACTCGCCGCTGTTCGACCGCATCCGTATCAAGCCGACCTGTGACGATCCCAAGCCGGGAGCGAAGGCGGGGGCGAAGGCTGGCGCGCGCGCGAAGGCCGGTGCGGCCACGGCCGAGGCGTCCTGCGAGGCGGAAGGCTGCACCCATCCCGGCCTCTACCGCGCCCCCAAGGGCCGCAGGCAGGAGGGGCAGTACTGGCGCTTCTGCATCGACCACGTGCGCGCCTACAACGCCTCCTACAATTACTTCGACGGCATGAACGATGCCGCGGTCGAAGCCTACCAGAAGGATGCGATCATTGGTCATCGGCCGACATGGTCGATGGGCATGAACGCGGCGGCTGCCACGGCCGAGGGGAAGGCCAAGGGGGCTAAGGGGCCCCAGCCCGAGGCCGAGCGCGACTGGGCCTATGCCGATCCGCTGGGAATCCTGCGGGCGAACGGGGTCGGCGGCGGGGCGGCCGGCCGGCGTCAGGCCGAGCCGGAGCCGCAGCGTCCCCGCCACTCGGCGGCGGTGCGCAAGGCGCTCGACGTGATGGGGCTCGACGAGACGGCCGATACCGCGGCGATCAAGGCGCAGTACAAGACGCTGGTGAAGCGCTTCCACCCGGACGCCAATGGCGGCGACCGCTCCTTCGAGGAGCGCCTGCGCGACATCATCCGCGCCCACGACGTGCTGCGCGCCGCCGGTCTGTGCTGACCCGCGCCGCCCCGGCCGCCACTCGGTCGGGTGCGAAGCCGGGGATGCGAACGGGCAATGCGTCGAATGCCGGTCCGCCCGGCGGCGGGTGGGGCAGCAAATGTCGGCGCGCGCCCTATATTTCTCGGATACCGCTTCTATGTGAAGCCGGCTTCCCCGGATGACTCCTCCGTTTCGCCGCGCCCTCTTTCTGGCTGAGCCCCCTTGGCGATGCCGAGGGGCGGCGATTAAGGAAGACATCCGCCCGCTTCCCTGTGGGCCGCCCGGCAGGTGAGTGACGATTGAAAGCGCGGTCGCGCGGGTTCACGCCCGCTCCCGGCCGCCCCGATGAGGTTCCGTATGCTGTCTGACGAAACGCCCGCTTCCCTGCCCGACCGCCAGGTTTCCGTCCGCGAGGTGTTCGGCATCGACCTCGACCTGAAGGTGCCGGCCTATTCCGAGCCCGAGGAGCACGTGCCGGATCTCGATCCGGACTACATCTTCGACCGGGAGACGACGCTGTCGATCCTGGCGGGCTTTGCGCGGAACCGCCGCGTGATGGTCACCGGCTATCACGGCACCGGCAAGTCGACGCATATCGAGCAGGTCGCGGCACGGCTGAACTGGCCCTGTATCCGGATCAACCTCGACAGCCACGTCTCGCGCATCGACCTCGTCGGCAAGGACGCCATCGTCCTCAAGGACGGCAAGCAGGTCACCGCCTTCCAAGACGGCATCCTGCCCTGGGCCTTGCAGAACAACGTCGCGCTCGTCTTCGACGAGTACGATGCCGGCCGCCCCGACGTAATGTTCGTGATCCAGCGCGTGCTGGAGCTGTCCGGCCGCCTGACCCTGCTCGACCAGAAGCGGGTCATCCGCCCGCATCCGGGCTTCCGCCTGTTCGCCACCGCCAACACGGTCGGCCTCGGCGACACGTCCGGCCTCTATCACGGCACCCAGCAGATCAACCAGGGCCAGATGGACCGCTGGTCGATCGTGACCACGCTGAACTACCTGCCGCACGACCGCGAGGTCGACATCGTGCTCTCGAAGTCGCCGCACTACCAGAGCGAGGGCGGGCGCGACACCGTGAGCCGGATGGTGCGCGTGGCCGACCTGACCCGCAACGCGTTCATGAACGGCGACCTCTCGACCGTGATGAGCCCGCGCACGGTCATCACCTGGGCCGAGAACGCCGACATCTTCCGCGATATCGGCTTCGCCTTCCGGGTGACGTTCCTCAACAAGTGCGACGAGCTGGAACGGCCCCTGGTGGCCGAGTTCTACCAGCGCGCCTTCGGCAAGGAACTGCCCGAGAGCGCGCTCAACGTCGCCTTGAGCTGACCTGACGGTGGCGTCCCCGCCCACGCTCGGCGTGCGGCGGGGACGGCGCCCCTCTCCCCGTGACCGGGGGCGATCCCCCGGCCGGGCCTCCGAACTCGATCCGGTGGCGTCCGCGAAGATATGGCCCTGACCAACCGCCCCAAGACCGGCGACCGCAAGGAGCCCGGCGCCGAGCCGCTGAAGCGCTCGGTGGCCGGCTGCATGCGCGCCATCGCCAAGCGGCCCGACATCGAGGTCACCTATGCCAGCGATCGGCCGGCGCTGATCGGCGACAAGGCGCGCCTGCCGGAGCCCACCCGGCGGATCACCGCCGAGGACGCGGCGATCCTGCGCGGGCATTCCGATTCCATGGCCCTGCGCCTCGGCTGCCATGACACCAGCGTCCATCGCCGCCTCGCCCCCGACAACGCAGCCGCCCGCGCGGTCTACGACGCGGTCGAGCAGGCGCGCGTCGAGGCGATCGGCTCGCGCCGCCTGGAAGGCGTGGCCGCCAACATCACCGCGATGCTGGAGGACCGCTACCACCGCGGCGGCAAGTACGAGAACATCACCGACCGGGCCGACGCGCCCATGGAGGATGCCGTCGCGCTGATGGTGCGCGAGCGCCTCACCGGCCAGAAGCCGCCGCCCGCCGCCGCCCGGATCGTCGAGCTGTGGCGCGAGCATATCGAGGCCCGCGCCGGTAAGAACCTCGACGGATTGCTCGGCTCGCTCGAGAACCAGCGCCACTTCGCCCGCTCCGTGCGCGATCTCCTCTCCTCCCTCGACATGGCCGACGAGACGCCTCTCGATCAGGACGACGAGAGCGACGAGGACGAGAACCAGGCCCAGGACGACGAGCAGCAGCCGAGCGAGGGCGAGGCCGAGGAGCAGAGCCAGGGCGACCGCGCCGAGATCGAGGTGACCGACGAGGCCACCGACGAACTCGACGAGGGCGCCACCGAATCCGCCGATGCCCCCTCCGGCGAACTGCCGGAAGAGGCCGAGGACGCGGAGTCGGAGGAGGCCTCCGAATCCTGGCGCCCGCCGAGCCAGCGCGGCAACGAGCGCACCGGCCCCGACTACAAGGTCTACAACCCGCGCTTCGACGAGACCGTCGAGGCCGAGGATCTGTGCGACGCCGAGGAACTCGCGCGCCTGCGCAGCTATCTCGACAAGCAACTCGCCCACCTTCAGGGCGTCGTCGGCCGCCTCGCCAACCGTCTCCAGCGCCGCCTGCTGGCGCAGCAGAGCCGCGCCTGGGATTTCGATCTCGAAGAGGGCCAGCTCGATCCGGCTCGCCTCGTTCGCGTCGTCACCGATCCGTTCCAGCCGCTCTCCTTCAAGCAGGAGAAGGACACCGACTTCCGCGACACGGTGGTCACGCTGCTGCTCGACAATTCCGGTTCGATGCGCGGGCGCCCGATCACCGTGGCCGCGACCTGCGCCGACATTCTCGCGCGTACGCTGGAACGCTGTGGCGTGAAGGTCGAGATTCTCGGCTTCACCACCCGCGCCTGGAAGGGCGGCCAGTCCCGCGAGGCGTGGCTCGCCGGCGGCAAGCCGCCCGCCCCCGGCCGCCTCAACGACCTGCGCCACATCATCTACAAGAGCGCCGACGCCCCCTGGCGCCGTGCGCGCAAGAACCTCGGGCTGATGATGCGCGAGGGGCTCCTGAAGGAGAACATCGACGGCGAGGCGCTGGATTGGGCTCACAAGCGCCTGCTGGCGCGGCCGGAGCAGCGCCGTATCCTGATGGTGATCTCTGATGGGGCGCCGGTCGACGACTCGACGCTCTCGGTCAATCCCGGCAACTACCTCGAGCGCCACCTGCGCTACATGATCGAGGAGATCGAGACCCGCTCACCGGTCGAATTGCTCGCCATCGGCATCGGCCACGACGTGACGCGCTACTATCGCCGTGCCGTGACGATCATCGATGCCGAGGAACTCGGCGGCGCGATGACGGAAAAGCTCGCCGAACTGTTCGAGGAGAACACGGGCGCGTCGCGCGGCGGCGGGATGAAGCGGGTGGCCGGGCGGCGCTGAACCGGCGGTTCTCCGGAGCGGCAAAGCTCCGGTTGGCAAGCGGTCTTCGTCGTCCTACCGTGTGGAAGCGTTGCCTCCAGCGAGGACCTTCCGATGTCGGGTGATGTGCGTGGCGTGCCGCGCCTGCTCCTCAGGATCGAGGGAGCGGCGCTGCTCGTCTGTGCCCTCGCCGGGTATGCCTGGATGGGCCAATCCTGGTGGCTGTGGGCGGCCCTCATCCTTCTCCCCGATCTCAGCATGATCGGGTATCTGGCCGGTCCTCGAATCGGCGCGGCGAGCTACAACGCGGCTCACACGACCACGGTCCCGCTTCTGCTGCTGGCGGCCTCACTGGTCCTTGGGAGTCCGATGGCGGCCGGGCTGGCTCTCGTCTGGCTGGCACATATCGGGCTCGACCGCGCCGTGGGGTACGGGCTGAAATATTTCGGCGGCTTCAAAGACACCCATCTCGGCTCACTTGGACGGGCGGGAGAGAAGGCGAGCGTGAAACTCAGCCGCGTCTAAGGCGAGCGCTGGCGCGCGGACGGTTATTTCTTGCGATCCGAGCCGTCCGCTTCCATGCGGCTCAGGATCATCCGGCCCTCGAAGCCGTCGAAGCCGCCGCTATAGGTGAACCGGTTGAGCGCGAGCTGCTGTCGTCGCTCCGAGGTCAACTCGCTACCCTGATAGAGACGATGTGAGTTCCCGATATGCCGCCGCCCCTTCGCGGGTGGTGTGCTGTACGGCTTCGGCATTCACGCGCTCCCTTCGGTCCTGCGTTCGAGTTCGATTCGTATCTCAAACTAGACAACGGCACCGCTTCGCGACAGGTGCCACGATCCGGATCGCATCAGAACGGACTGATCGGAAAAAATCGCAGATACAGCTCGGCGTATTTTCCGTCGTCCCATACCCGCTGCAACGCGTCGTCGAGGGCACGGGCCAAGGCCGCGTCCTCGGTGCGGGTGACGAAGCCGATGCCTTCACCGAAATAGCGATTCTCGAGATAATCGCCGCCGGAATAGGTGCAGCAACCCTCCGCCTCCTGGCCGTTCAGCCAGAGCGCGAGGCTCAAACCGTCGGCGAACAGGTACTCGACCTCGCCGCGCTTGAGCGCGCTCTGGGCCGCCGAGAGGTCGGTGAAGGTCTTTCGCGTGGCGTTGGGGAAGAAGGCCTTCAGATAGGCCTCGTGGGCGCTGCCCTCGACAATCCCGACGTTCCGCCCGGCGAGTGCGGTTGCCGAGGGGGCGGGCAGGTTGCGGTCCTTGCGGGCGATGAAGCGGGCCGGCCAGCGGAAATAGGGCCGCGTCGCCAGGAACCGCGCGCGCAGGCCCGGCGTCAGGGGCACGGCGGCGGCCACCACGTCACCCTGCTTGTCGGCCAGCGCATCGAGCAACGTGTCGAAGCGGCGCGCCTGCACGGTGCACGTCACCGTCAGCCGCTCGCAGACCGCGCGGGCGAGTTCTACAGCGAAGCCGGTCGGCACACCGTCGGGGCCTGCGAAATGCAGCGGCGGAAACTCGTCGTCGGTCATGAACCGAACCGCCCGCCCCGTCTGAGGCGCCTCGACCCGCTCGCCGCGAGCACGGGGATTCCAGAAATTCGGAATGCTGACCGACGGGGCCGTCGGGTCGGACGGCTGTTGTGCCTGTGCAACATTGGTTAATAAAACGATAAAGGTTGCCGCCAATATCCGCCGCATCCTGTGGTAGCGGATTGACCCTTCGGTTGTCGGAGTGGAGCAATGCACGTCCATGGAGAGGTCCTGGCCCATGCCCCTCCCTAGCACGGCGCGGGCCCGCGGGAAGCCGTTGCCCTGTCCGACCTCGACCGCCGTCGGAGCAGCCGCGCCGCTCCGCTCCCGCCGGAAATCGGCTTCCTCGCCACCGAGGGCGTGTCCCTCGAGACGCTGAGCCGGGCCGCGATCATCGCCCGTCGCTGCGGCACCGATGCCGCCACGGCCCTCCTCAACGAGGGGCTTCTCTCCGAGGAGGCGTTCTACCGCGCGCTCGCCCGCCGGCTCGGAGCGCCATTTCTCGTCGGGCCTCTCGCGATCTGCGAGGGCGTTCCGTATGCGCGCTGTCTCATGTCAGGCGCCGCGCCGCTCGCGGGCTGCGAGGGGGGCGAAACTCTCGTCGCGGCACCGCGCGGCGCCGCGGTGGCGCGATTGATCGCGGCGGCGGACCGGCTGGCGGAGCCTCCGGCCATCACGACCCCGACGGTCCTGAAGCAGGCCCTGTTCGCCCGGTACGGCGCCGCCATTGCCGAGGACGCGTCCGAGACCCTGGGGCGTCTTCGTCCCGAGTGGTCCTGCCGGCCCGGTCCGCTGGCGGTTGACCTTGCCTTGGCCGGCGGCGTGCTCGCCCTCGTCGTCCTGCTCGCCCGCCTCCCGACGGCGGCGGGCTTCGTTCTGCTGCTGCTGGTGCAGGGTTTGATGCTGGCCCTGCTGACCTTCCGCCTCGCTGCGGCGGCGATCGGGGCGGCCGAGATCGTGCGCGCGGATGCATCCGAGCCGAGACCGGTTCTGCTGACGGACGACGCGCTCCCGACCTACACGATTCTCGTCGCCCTCTACCGGGAGGCGCCGGTGGTGCCGCGTCTTCTGGGAGCCTTGCGCCGGCTCGACTATCCGGCGGCCAAGCTCGACATCAAGTTCCTGCTGGAGGCCGACGACGACGAGACCGCTGCGGCTTTCCGCGCGACACCGCTCCCGGCCCGCTTCGAGATCGTCACCGTGCCGGAGGGGATGCCGCGCACCAAGCCGCGGGCGCTGAACGTAGCTCTGCCGATCGCCCGCGGCGAGCACCTCGTGGTCTACGACGCGGAGGATGTGATCTCGCCCGAACAGCTTCGCCTCGCCGCGACGGTGTTCGCTCGCGCGCCGGCCTCGACCGCCTGCCTCCAGGGTCGCCTCGTGATCGACAAGCAGGGCGATGGCTGGCTGCCGCCCCTGTTCGCCATCGAGTACGCGGCTCTGTTCGACGTGCTCGGCCCGGCCCTGGCCGCGTGGCGGATGCCAACGCCGCTCGGCGGCACCTCGACGCATTTCCGCACCCGCATCCTGCGCAAGCTCCACGGATGGGATGCCTGGAACGTCACCGAGGATGCCGATCTCGGCCTGCGCATGGCGCTCGCGGGCTACCATGTCGGCGACCTGCCGAGCGCGACCTTCGAGGAGGCGCTCGCCCACCCTCGCAAGTGGCTGCGCCAGCGCACCCGCTGGATGAAGGGCTTTCTGCAGACGAGCTTCACCCATGGGCGGCGCCCGCTCGACCTCTACCGCCGCCTCGGCGCGGCGGAGAGCCTGTGCGTGCTGGCGCTCCTGCCCGGCACGGTGGTCTCGGCCCTGTTCTATCCGTTCATGCTGCTCGGCGGCCTCGCCGACCTGATCATCCCGGCCGAGGACGGCGACAGCCTCGCCATCGTCAAGCGGGCGGCCTCCACGACGGTATTCCTCGGCGGGCTGGCGGCGATGTGCCTGCCCGGCCTCGTCGGCTGCCTCCGGCGCGGCTGGTTCGATCTGGTGCCGCTCGTGCTGCTGCTGCCGGCCTACTTCCTTCTCGGCAGTCTCGCGGCGTGGCTCGCCGTGTTCGAGCTGGCGCGGCACCCGCACCGCTGGAACAAGACCGAGCACGGGCTGGCCCGCACCTCCCGCACGGGAGCGCTCGCGCGGCGCCCCTCGGCGGCGATCAGATCCGCTTCGACAGCTCCGCCGCCGTCTCCGCTGCCGGCCGGTTGAGGTTGACCGCGCCGACGAAGCCGTTGCGGGCGTCCATCAGATAGACGAGCGCGGTGTGCTCCATCGTGTAGTCGCCGCTCGAACCCGGCACCTTCTTGGCGTAGGCGCGGAAGGTCTTGAGGGTCGCCGCCACCTGCTCCGGGCTGCCGGTGAGGCCGACGATGCGCGAGTCGAAGCTCGACAGATAGGTCTTCAGCGAAGCGGGCGTGTCGCGCTCAGGATCGACGCTGACGAAGGCGACCTTCAGCCTATCCGCCTTGGGGCCGAGCGCCGCGAGTACGTCGCTGATCTGCTGGAGCGTGGTCGGGCAGACATCGGGGCAATGGGTGAAGCCGAAGAACATCAGGTAGGGCTTGCCGGCAAAATCGCGCTCGCTGACCGTCGCACCGTCCTGGTTCACCAGGGTGAAGGGACCGCCGATGCCGCTCGGGCCGCTCTGCGGATGCTGCGGCACCAGCGTCATCACCAGCGCGACGGAGATCGCCACGAGCCCGGCCACGAAGGCGGCAAGCGGCAGGAGAACGCTGCGGGACGGACGCATGGGGGAACGCATGGGAGCCCTCGAAGGCGTGTCTGTGGCGGCGACCCGACGGGCGCGGCGGCCGCATGAAAAGGGCCCGGCACAGGGCATCGCCGAAAGGGGAAGCGGCGGTCCGAGCGTGCCGGGCAACGTCCCTCACATCACAGAGCCGGGGCGCGCCGCAAGCCCGCGCGACGCCGCAAGGCTTGGCGTCGCACGAGCCTTCGCAGCAGGTTCAGGAGGCTTCCGCGCGGATCTCGACGTCCTGGTGCGCGCCGCGGGCGTTGTGCAGACGCAGGGCCTCGCCGACCATCAGCAGCGCCGGCCCTTCGAGCCCCGAGGCCTCGACCCGCTCCGCGAGGTCGGCGGCGGTGCCGGCCACCGTCGCCTGCTTGGCCCGGGTCGCATTGAACACGACGAGGGCCGGCGTCTCGGGCGCCAGCCCCTCGGCGACCGCCCGCTCCAGCAGGACGCGCAGCGTGCGCTTGGGCATGTAGACCACGGTGGTGACGCTGCGGTCGGCGAGCGCGCTCCAGTTCAGATCCTCCGGCAGCGCGCCGCGGCGGTCGTGGCCGGTGACGAATTGCAGGCGCCGGGCCGCGTCGCGATGGGTCAGGGATACGCCGAGCGCGGCTGCCGCACCCTGCGCCGCGCTGACGCCGGGGACGATGGTGCAGGGAATGCCCGCGGCCTCGCACGCCTCGATCTCCTCACCGGCCCGGCCGAAGACGAGCGGATCGCCGGATTTCAGGCGCACCACCTGCTTCCCGGACTTCGCCAGCGAAACCATCAGCGCGTTGATGTCGTCCTGGCGGCAGGACGGGCCGTGGCCGGTCTTGCCGACCAGCATGGTCCGGGCCTCGCGGCGGGCATAATCGAGGATCTCGGGGGCGACGAGGTCGTCGTAGAGGATCACGTCGGCGTTGCGCAGCGCCCGCAGCGCCTTGAGGGTGAGCAGTTCGGCATCACCCGGTCCGGCCCCGACCAGGGTCACCGCGCCGCCGAGGGGCAGCGCCTCGGCCTGACCCATCAGGTCGGCGAGGTCGGCTTCCGTCGGGGTGCGGTCCGGCTCGGCGAAGGCGCGGTCGGTGAAGCGCTCCCAGAAGCCGCGCCGCTCGGAGAAGCCGTGGAAGCGGGCCGAGACCGCCTCGCGCCAGTCGCGGGCGGCCGCGACCCAGTGCTTGAAGCCGCGCGGCAGCATCGCCTCGATGCGCGCCCGCACCGTCTGCCCGAAGACCGGGGCTGCGCCCTCGGTCGAGATGCCGACGACGAGCGGCGAGCGGTTGACGATGGCGCCGAACTTCACGTCGCACAGATGCGGCCGGTCGACCGCGTTGACGATGGCGCCGGCCGCGCGCGCCGCCGCGACGAAGGCGACGCAATCCTCCTCGTCCTCCATGGCGCCGATGGCGAAGGCCGCGCCCTGCAAGTCGGCGGGGGTCCAGCGGCGCTCGTGCAGCGTCACCGAGCCGGCGGCGATCTCGGCCGGCACGCCGCGCAACTCCTCGCTCGGCTCCTCGGCATAGACATCGACCCGGGCGCCGGCGGCGGCGAGCAGCTTCACCTTCCAGGGTGCGCCGCCGTTGGAGCCGGCGAGCACCGCCCGCTTGTCCTGGAGCGGCACGAACACGGGCAGCACCGCCAGCGGCTCGAGGCCGGCGCGGGTTTCGCGGGGTTGGCGGGGCGTGCTCATGGTCTTTGTGTACGACTCGACTCGAGGTTCCGGTCCGCCTCGCTCATCCGAAGAGGCTACTTTGCAGCACGTCAGGATGAGGGCGAGAGTGGGACCGGGAACCTGAAAACTGCGCCTATGCGGCGCTGCGCGCAAGCGCCGGCGACAGCAGCTTGCGGATCTCGGGGATGCATGAGCCGCAATTCGTTCCCGCCTTGCAGGCCGCGCCCACCGCCTCGACCGAGCCGGCCCCGGCGGCAATGGTTGCGGTGATGACGTCGAGACCGACGCCGTGGCAGGCGCAGACCACCGGCCCGGTCGAGGCCGTCGCCGCCCGGCCCGAGAGCAGGGTGCGCCGGTCGATCGCCTCGATGTCGGGGGCGGCAAACACCCCCTTGGCGAGTTCCCAATCCGGCCGCCGATCCCCCGGCGCCACACTGAGCGCAGCCACGAGGTGATCGTCGCGCGTGACGACGCAGCGGTAGAGTCCGCGGGCATGATCGACGTACTCGGCCAGTTCGTGGCCGGGGAACATCCCGCGCACGGACAAAGCCATTTCCCGCGAGCCCTCCTGGGTCGCGAAGATCAGGCCCGAGCCGCCGGAGACGGTCGCCCGTGCCCACCACCAGCCGGCGGGGGCTGCCTGGGCGTCCCGCGTCAGCAGGTAGCCGCGGGAGCGGTAGGCCACGGCCTCGACGGAAGCCGGCGTCGCCTTCAGTTCGGGCTGGCCGGAGACCGGATCGGGGATGCCGCGGGCCAGCGCCGCCGCGCGCCCGTCCGAGGCGGTCATGTCGCTCCAGTGCATCGGCACGAAGATCGAGCCCGGCAGAACGGCGTCCGTCACCGTGACTTCGAGGATCGCGCTGCCGAGATCGGTCGCGACGCGGGCGAAGCCCCCGTCGCTCAGGCGGTAGCGGGCCGCGTCGTCGGGATGGATCTCGACGAAGGGCACGGCGCGGTGGGCCGAGAGGCGCTGGCTTTTGCCCGTGCGGGTCATGGTGTGCCAGTGGTCGCGGATGCGGCCGGTGTTGAGCACGAGCGGGCGCTCGGCGGTCACGGGCTGTGCCAGGGCCGGCGGCTGCACCGCGACGAAGCGGGCGCGTTGATCGAAGGTGTAGAAGCGCCCGTCGGCGAAGAGCCGGGCGCGGCCCTTCTTCGCATCCGGCCCGCGCTTCGGCACCGGCCACTGCATCGGCAGATGCACATCGTAGGCGCGCCGGTCGATCTCGGCGAGGCCGCCGAGATCGAAGTCGCGGGTGCCGTCGTTCTCGAAGGCCGAGAGCGCGGCGTGCTCGCGGAAGATCTCGACAGCGGAGTTATAGGCGAAGTCCTCGCCGTGGCCGAGGCGGCGGGCGACGTCGCAGAGGATCGCCCAATCGGCCCGCGCCTGCCCCGGCGCCTTCAGGAAGGCACGCTGGCGCGAGATGCGCCGCTCGGAATTCGTCACCGTGCCGTCCTTCTCGCCCCAGGCGAGCGCCGGCAGCAACACCGTCTTCTGACCCGTCGCGCGGGCGCTGTCGCTGGTCGCGACGGCTTCCGAGACGACGTAGAGATCGAGCCCCTTGATCGCCTCGCGGATGCGGTCGGCCCGCGGCATCGAGACGAGCGGGTTGGTGCCGATCACCCACAGCGCCTTGATCTTCCCGCGCTCGATCGCCTCGAACAGGGCGACCGCCTTCATCCCCTCGCCGGTGATGATGTTGGGCGCTTTCCAGAAGCGGCGGACCCGGTCCACCTCCTCGGGGGCGAAGTGCATGTGGGCGGCGAGCATGTTGGCCAAGCCGCCGACTTCGCGCCCGCCCATGGCGTTGGGCTGGCCGGTGAGCGAGAGCGGGCCCATGCCGGGCTGGCCGATCCGCCCGGTGGCGAGATGGCAGTTGATGATGGCGTTGCCCTTGTCGGTGCCCTGCGCCGACTGGTTCGCGCCCTGGCTGAAGGCGGTGACGACGCGCTTCGTCCGGGCGAACAGCTCGAAGAAGGCCTGCACGTCGGCCTCGGCCAGCCCCGTGGCGCGGGCGGTGGCGGCGGCGTCCGGCGCGATCTGCCGGGCGCGCTCCAGGGCGCCCTCGAATCCGGCGGTGTGCTCCTCGATGAAGCGTCCGTCGAGCTTGGCCTGACCGGCGAGATAGGCGAGCAGGCCGGAGAACAGCGCGGAATCGGTGCCGGGCTGGAGGCCGAGATGCAGGTCGGCCTCCTCGCCGGTCTGCGTGCGCCGGGGATCGACGGTGACGATCTTGGTGCCGCGCTTGGCCCGCGCATCGACCATGCGGCGGAACAGGATCGGGTGGCACCACGCGGCGTTGGAGCCGACGAGCACGATCAGATCGGCCTCGTCGAGATCCTCGTAGCAGCCGGGCACCGTGTCGGAGCCGAAGGCGCGGCGGTGGGCGGCGACCGCCGAGGACATGCACAGCCGCGAATTGGTGTCGACATGCGGCGTGCCGAGGAAGCCCTTCGCCAGCTTGTTGGCAACGTAATAGTCCTCCGTCAGGATCTGGCCCGAGAGGTAGAAGGCAATCGCATCCGGCCCGTGCTGCTCGGCGATCCGCCGGAGGCCGCCGGCCACGGTGCCGAGTGCGCCCTCCCAGCTCACGGTCTGGCCATCGACGGTCGGGGCGAGCAGCCGGTCGCCGAGATCGACCGTCTCGCCGAGCGCCGAGCCCTTGGAGCAGAGGCGGCCGAAATTCGCCGGATGCTCGGGATCGCCCGCGATCGCCACGCCCCCCTGCCCGTCCGGAGTCGCGAGCACGCCGCAGCCGACGCCGCAATAGGGGCAGGTCGTCTTCACCGCAGGCGCGGCGAGATCGGGGGCGGGCTGAGACATCGCGAATCCTCGGCGGATTTTTTTCGCCACACGGACGTTTCGTCAGGGGTCGCAAAAGTCGGGCCGCTCGCTCTCACGCCACCTGAGGGTGGCCGAAAGGCCAAGCCGTCTCAGACGGTTCGAGCCGGGGCTCGTCTGCTATCCTCGGGCGCGCTTCAAGCCGCATGGATATCCGCTGCCTCAGCCTCAGATAGCCCAACAAGATCCATCAGGAGAGGAAACCATGAGCGAGTCCGCGATCCCCGCCGCCGAGCGGATCGAGCCCGTGACCGCCAAGCAGGCGGACAATGCCGGCACACCCCTGCGGGTAACCGCGACGCCGGCCGCGCTCGAACTGATCGACGAGCTGAAGGCCGCGTACGGCCCGGTGATGTTCCACCAGTCGGGGGGCTGCTGCGACGGCTCCTCGCCGATGTGCTACCCCGTGGGCGACTTCATCACCGGCGACGGCGACGTGCATCTCGGTCAGGTCGGCGGCGCGGATTTCTTCATCTCGCGCTCGCAGTTCGAGGTCTGGAAGCACACCCACATCATGCTCGACGTGGTGCCCGGCCGCGGCGGCATGTTCTCCCTGGAGAACGGCCGCGAGAAGCGCTTCCACATCCGCTCACGCCTGTTCACGAGCGCGGAGAACGAGGCCCTGTCGGGCGCCTGCCACCTGTAGCGCGTGGTCCCGAGAGCCGGTAGCCGGCTCTCGGGACGGGAGCGGCCGGTCAGACGAAGAACAGGTCGCTCACCTTGCCAATCAGCGGCGTGTCCCAGGTCCAGTTGGACTGGCCGATCAGGTCGTCCGCGCGGGTCACGTCGAGCGGGGCGGCGCCCTGCCCCTCGGCGACGAGGTGATCGTTCTTGAACAGGCGCATGTAGCCGCCATCCGTCACGCTGGCCTGCCAGTCCGCGGTCTCGCCCTGGACGATCACGTCGTGAGCGGTGATCTGGTGCTTGACCGAGCCGGTCAGGATCTCGAACGCCATGTCGTCGCCGTTCCCGACCTGGCCGACCCAGATGTTGTCGCTGTCCCGGCCGTTGCCGGTGTCGAACAGCCGCTGGTAGTGTCCGCCGGCGAGGTTGTCGAAGCGTGCCTCGGCGAACATCGTGAAAGCGCCGTCGATCTCCGGGATGACGTTGTGCGCCGTCACCGTCAGATCGCTCACCGTGCCGATCAGCGGCGTGTCCCAGGACCAGTTGGACTTGCCGACGAACTCGTTGGCCCGCTCGATGTCCCGCGGCACGACGCCCTGACCCTGGGCCAGCAGCGCGCCGTCCTTGAACAGGCGCATCCAGCCGCCGGCATCGACGTCGGCGGTCCACTCGGCTTCCTGGCCCTCGACGATGGCGCCCCTGGCGACGATGCTGGCCGCCTTGCCGCCGTTGAAGACCGTGAACTCCATGTCGCTCGAGCGGCCGACCTGCCCCAGGAAGATGTTGTCGGATGCCGGCCCGTTTCCGAAGTCGAAGACGCGCTGCCAGGAGCCGCCGGCGAGATCGGCAAACAGCACCGTCGCGCTGGCCGTGAACGCGCCGTCGATGTCGGCGACGTCCGTCGCGATCGGATCGTCCGCCTCGGGCGAGAGCGCCAGTTCGAACTTCTGGCTGCCGGACGGAAGGGCACCGAACCGGGCTTCGAGATGGGTGAACACGCCCTGGGACTCCAGCGCGGTGTCGTCGAAGACCAGCGTTTCGATCGAGGCGAGCGTATCGAGCGCGCCCGTGGCGATGTGCTTGACCGCAAACGCGCCCGCCGTGGTCGAGGCGTCATAGACGATCGCGTAGTCCCGGCTCTGGCCGGCGAACCGGGCCGCGTCGATGCCCTCGCCGCCGTCGAGCCGGTCGCTTCCCGTACCCCCCTCGAGGACATCGTTTCCGGCATACCCGAAGAGCGTGTCGTTGCCCGCTCCGCCGATCAGTGTGTTGTCGCCGTCGTGACCGTGCAGGATGTCGTCCTTCGATCCGCCGATCGCGGTCTCGATCGCGACGCCGTTGGCGATCAGAAACCCGCCGTTCAGCTTGTCCGAGGTGGAGACGAAGCCACCGCCGCCGATCTCGTCCTTCAGCGTGGCGGCGCGCAGGTCGATCTTGGCGCGGCTGCTGCCCACGTACCGGATGGTGTCGTTGCCGCCGGTGTCCCAGATGGTGTTGAAGCCGGCATTCGTCCGGAGATCGTCACCGAACGTGTAGACGGTGTCGCCCGTGTTGGCCGCCCTGGCCCCGTACAGGTGCTGCAGGGCGGCGATGTCGATCGGCATGTAGGAGCCGGCCGACGCGTTCATGAAGGTTCTGCCGGCGTCCTGGGTCCTCGTCCACGGATTGTCCTCGCCCCACACGAAGGAGCTGTACGACATGACGGTGTAGAGCGACGAGTTGATGAAGTTGGTGCCCAGATCGGCATCCGATCGGACGCCCGCGATGACGCCCGGTTGTTCGAACGGGTGGGCGAGGCCGAGGCTGTGACCGATTTCGTGGTACCAGACGCTCGACCACTGCCCCCGATAGATGGATTCGGAGGCCGACGCGACGGAGCCGAAAAATCTGACGACGGTGTAGGTGTTGCCGTTGGGCAGTTCCGGATACGGATTCGACGATTGCCCACCGCCACCGACCTCCAGGATCTGCCCGAGCGTCGATTCCTCGAACGAGGTCTCACGGAAATCCAGATTCGTGAAGCTTGAGACGTTGTCGAAAATCGATTTGTAGAAACTGCGCCACTGCCCTTCGTCGAAGTCGGAGACGCCGTTTTTGTCGATGTCCTGAACTTTGAAGCCGTAATTGAGCGTGTTCTCGCCCCACTTGTAGCGGGTGATCACGGCGTTGACCAAGCTGCTGTCGGACTTCTCGACGGTACTGATTTTGACCATGTCTTGCCCCTGGCGTGCCGCGGATCGTGCGGCAACCCTGGGGCGCAAACACCACGCAAAAACTGCTTTTTGATAGTTTAGATACTGCGGATTTTATCGATCGCGCTTTGCAGCCTGCAGTCGTCACGCGCGGGCCACACCCCGCGTCGGACGCGGCGGCCGGCGGGCCGAGCCGAGAGCCGTGCCCGACCACGGGGGCGGGTCACACCTCCAAGCCGTTGCTGTGACGCGCGTTCTTCCGACGAACCGGTGGCCGATTCGTCGGAAGGCGCCCTAGGCATCCCGCCGCAGCGCGTGGACCGAGAACAATCCGTCCCGGTCGGTCCAGGCCTCGATCGAGGCCCAGCCGGCGCGGGCGGCGAGCGCCCGGAAGCTGTCGAGCGTGTACTTGTAGCTGTTCTCGGTGTGGATCGACTCGCCCTCCGCGAAGGCGAAGCTGCGCCCGGCCACGCGCAGGCTTTGCGCCCGGCGGCTGACGAGATGCATCTCGACCCGCGAGGCCCGCGCGTTGAAGAAGGCCCGGTGTGTGAAGCCCTCGACGTCGATCGCCGCGTCCAGCTCGCGGTTGATGCGGTGGAGCAGGTTGAGGTTGAACGCGGCGGTGACGCCGGCCGCGTCGTCGTAGGCCGCCTCCAGCACGTCGCGGTCCTTCACGAGATCGACGCCGATCACCAGCGTCGCGCCGGAGCCGAGAATGCGCCCGAACACGTCGAGGAGGCGCGCCGCCTCGCCGGGCTCGAAATTGCCGATGGTCGAGCCGGGAAAGAAGCCCGCCAGCGCCCGCTCGCGGATGCCGTCCGGCAGGGCGAAGGGCCGGGTGAAGTCCGCCACGACCGCCTCGACCGCGAGGTCGGGGAAATCGCCGCGCAGGGCCTGCGCCTGCTCCGTCAGGAACTCGCCCGAGACGTCGACGGGGATGTAGGCCGAGAGGCCCGGCAGGTGCCGCAGCAGGCGCCGAAGCTTGGCGGTCGAGCCGCTGCCGAACTCCACCAGCGCCGCGCCCTGCGGCAGCAGGGCGGCCAGGGCCGGGCCCCGCTCGTCGAGGATGCGCAGCTCGGTGCGGGTCGGGTAGTACTCGGGCAGAGCCGTGATCTGCTCGAACAAGGCCGAGCCGGCGGCGTCGTAGAAGTACTTGGCCGGCAGCGCCTTCGGGCTCGCCGCCAGGCCGTCCCAGACATCGGCCAGGAACACGCCGTTTTCCGTAACCGGTTCGGCTCGGTGGGAATCCGTCATGCGGGGATCGATCGTCAAAGGCCTTCTCCGGGACAGCGGGGCAAACGGTTGTGCGGACAGGGTGAGCGGGTGCGTTCAGCTCCCGGCATCGGCGAGCCGCAGGCCTGTGAACTGCCAACGCTGATGGGGGTAGAAGAAGTTGCGGTAGCCGACCCGCGCGTGCCCCTGCGCGGTCGCGACCGAGGAGCCGCGGAGCACGTACTGGTTCGACATGAACTTGCCGTTGTACTCGCCCAGCGCACCGGGCACCGGCCGGTAGCCCGGATAGGGGCCGTAGGCGCTGCGGGTCCATTGCCAGACGAGGCCGAAGGCGTCGTCGATCAGGCCGTCGCGGGCGGCGACTTCCCACTCGGCCTCCGTCGGCAGGTCGCGCCCGGCCCAGCGAGCATAGGCATCGGCCTCGTAGTAGCTGACATGGGCGGCGGGGGCCGCCGGATCGACGGGCTTGCGGCCGGCGAGCGACATCGTCGACCAGCCGTCCGCCTCGCGCCGCCAGTAGCCCGGCGCCTCCCAGCCCTCGCGCTGGAGCGCGACCCAGCCGTCATTGAGCCAGAGTTCGGGCCGCGCGTAGCCGCCGTCCTCCATGAAGGCGAGCCAGTCGCGGTTGGTCACGAGGCCGCGATCGATGCGGGCCTCCAGCATCAGGACGTCGTGGCGTGGGCTCTCGTTGTCGAAGGCGAAGCCATGACCGTCGTAGCCGATCTGGGTGATGCCTCTTTTCAGGGCAGACTGGCCGGCGGATGCCTGCGCCGCAGGCAAGCTCCAGCGCGCGTCGTAGACCGGATCGAGCGGGTTCTGCGCGAAGGCGTGCAGGATGTCGGTGAGCATCAGCTCCTGGTGCTGCTGCTCGTGATAGAGGCCGATCTCCAGGATCGGCAGCGCCCGCGCCAGGGCCTCGTCGGCGGCCTCGCGCAGCCAGACCGACACCGCGCGATCGACATGGGCGCGGTAGGCGGCGGTCTCCTGCGCCGTCGGCCTCGTGATCATGCCGCGCATGAAGCGCGGCTGCCGGGGACCAGCCTGCACGTAGTAGGAGTTGAACAGGTAGTGCAGGCGCTCGTCGAAGAGGCGGTAGCCCGGCTGATGGTCTCCGAGAAGGAACTGCTCGAAGAACCACGTCGTATGCGCCCGATGCCACTTGGTCGGGCTCGCATCCTCCATCGACTGGATCTGCTGATCCTCGGGTGAGAGCGGGGCGGCCCGGCGCTCGGTCTCCTCACGCACGGTGCGGAAGGCGGCGATCCAGGCGTCGCGGTCGATCGGGCGGGCGTCGAGCGGGGGCGGCGGGAAGGCCGCGCCGCTCTCAGGATGGGTGAGACGTGCTGCGCCGGCTGCCATTGTTGGAATCTCTTCCTCCGTTGCGCGCCGGAAATAGACGCCGAATGTCGAATGACAACGTGGGGGCCCGCCAAGCTGTTCGTCGCACCCCTTGTCGCACCCGGCCTGAAGCGCGGCCTTTTTGCAGCCGCAGTGAGATGTCCTTAACCGTCGCCGACGGACACTCGTTGCCCCACGGTTTCCACGGATGCGCGAGCCCGGGCGGCGGTCATGCGGATCGATCTGATGGCAGGGGCGACCCTTTCGGCGGCATTGCCGGCCCAGAATTCTCAGCCGGTCATTCTCGTCTTCGATTCCGGCCTCGGTGGTCTCACCGTGCTGGAGCAGGTGCGCCGCGCTCGGCCGGACGCGGCCTATGTCTACGCCGCCGACGACGCGGCCTTCCCCTACGGTGCCCTGACCGAGGACCGGCTCGTGGCGCGGGTGATCGCGGTGATGGAGCGGCTGCTGCTGCGTCACGCCCCCGACCTCGTGGTGATCGCCTGCAACACCGCCTCGACCCTGGTGCTGCCGGCCCTGCGCCAGCGCTTTGTCACGCCCTTCGTCGGCGTGGTCCCTCCGATCAAGCCGGCCGCCGCGCTGACGCGGACCCGGCTCATCTCCCTGCTCGCCACCCCCGGCACCGTGGCGCGGGCCTATACCCACGATCTCGTGGCGAACTTTGCGGGCGATTGCGCCGTAACGCTGGTGGGCTCCAAGAACCTCGCGGGCTACGCCGAGGCCGAGATGGCCGGCGAGCCGGTCTCGGACGCGGCGATCCTGGCCGAGATCGCGCCCTGTTTCGTCGAGGGGGCGGACGGCGCGCGCACCGATGTGGTCTGCCTCTCCTGCACCCATTACCCGCTGCTGCTGCCCCGCTTCGAGCGCCTCGCCCCCTGGCCGGTCACCTGGATCGACCCGGCTCCGGCTATCGCCCGCCGGGTGATCCAGCTTCTCGGCGAGATGCCCGCGCACGCGCTCGACGCGCCGCCCGCCTGCGCGGTGTTCACCGGCGGGGCCGGGCTCAACCCGGCGCTCGGCCGCTCGCTGGAGCGGCGGGGCCTGTCCGAGACGGTGATCGAGGCGATGCCGCTGACGCTGTGCTGAGACGGGCCGTCAGCGCCTCTCCCACGCCGCCAGTTCCTCCGGCACCAGCGTCGCCGCATCCTGCCGGGCGATGATCTCCGCGAGATCGACCGGCGAGAAATCCCAGGCATCGACGCCGACGTCGCAGGAACGGGTGGTGTCGGGCAGGGTCGCGTGGGTGTGGCCGTAGAGGTGCCGGGTCTCGCGCCACAGGCCGGGCCAGGCCCGGTGGGCGTAGTGCGCGAGGAACAGGCGCCAGGACCGGCCCGCCGCGTCCGACACGGAAATCCGGATGCTTTCCACCGGCGGCTCGGCCCAGGGGAGGTCGAGCACGCGGTTGCTGTCGTGGTTGCCCCGCACCAGCCGCTTGATGCCGTTGAGCCGGTCGAAGACGCGGGCGCAATGTTCGCGGCTCGCATGCGCAGCAAAGTCGCCGAGATGCCAGATCTCGTCCGCGGCCGCGACGCGCGCGTTCCAGCGGGCGATCAGCGCCTCGTCATGGGCCTCTACCGAAGCGAAGCCGGTTCGTCGGCGCTCAACGAGCCGGGCGTCGCCGAAATGGGTGTCGGCGATGAAGAGGGTTGCCATGCGTTCTTCACGAAGATGTGAGACAACTCGAAGGGCTCGGCGGGGCGTGTACGGATCCGCGGGCGCGACGATCCCGGCTCGCTTGACGCAGCCGGGCCTCCATCGCAAACAATAACAAAAGGTACAATGATGCCGATCCGCGAGCCGCAGCTAATTAACTGGCGGGCTAATCACCGCGGATGTGTCGAAATGCGCATCATTTTTCACAGGACTTGTGGCGAAGTGTCACCTGTATCGCTCGGCGCACCAGTACAAACGTGCTAGCGCGGCGGGCATGCCGGTCTGGACAAAAATCCTCATTGTCGTCGCCATTGCCGTGATCCTGACGGCATGGGGATGGATGCTGGACTTGAGCCTGTCCGCCGCCCATGCGTGGCTTCTCGACCGGATCGGCCATACGGGGATGCGCCTTCTGATCGGGATGATGGTGTTCGCGGGGGCCTGGGCCCTCTGGAAGGAGACGGAGGATCGATGAGCCGCCCTCTCGCCGTCGCGCTTCTGGCGCTGTCCCTCTATCTCGGCGTGCTGGATTGCGCCTTGAGTCTCAGCTTCTCGACGGTCCATGCGTGGCTGCTCGATCTGGTCGGCCGAACCGGCCTGTGGCTCGTGATCGCGGCCACCCTGTTCGGCGGCACTTGGGTCGTCTGGAGCGAGCAGGAAGACGGCTGACGGCCGCCGTCACGGCGTCGCTCTAGAACCGGTCGATCACCGCCGCGCCCCAGATCAGGGCCGCGATGACCTGCGTCAGGAACGCCCCCGCCGAGGCCAGATCCTTCACGATGCCGATCCGCTCGTGCCGGCCGGGATGGAGATGGTCGCACAACTTTTCGATCGCGGTGTTCAGGAGTTCCGCCCCGAGCATCAGCAGCAGGCTGGCGATGAGCGCCACCCGGACCCACAGATGGCCGCCGAGAGCGAGCGCCACGGGCAGGCCGAGCGCCAGCAGGACGAGTTCGAGCCGCACCGCCCGCTCCGTGCGCCCACCATGGACGAGGCCGCGCCAGGAATTCAGGAAGGCGAGGTAGAGCGCTGTCACGGTCGCTCTCCCGGAACCGCCCGGGCGATCCACTTGGCGAGGATCGGGCCGGTCGCCAGCACGACGAACAGGCGCAGGGTCTGCACCGCCAGCACGAAGGACACGTCGGCCCGCGACCCGACGGCGATGATCGCCACCGAATCGAGCCCGCCGGGACTGGTGGCCAGGAAGGCGGTGAGGAAATCGATCGGCAACCAGTGCGTCAGGACCCAGGCCCAGACGCCGCAGAGCAGGATGATCCCGATTGTCGCCGTCAGCACGCCCGGCAGCGCGTGGAGCGTCTCGTCCAGGGTGCGCCGGTTGAAGCGCAGCCCGACATACCAGCCGATCGCCGCATAGGCTGCCTCGAGCACCGGCGCGGGCAAGGCGATGTCGATGAAGCCGGCGGCGTGCAGGCCCGCGCCGAGCAGCATCGGCCCGATCAGGGGGGCGGAGGGCAGCCGCAGCAGCGATGCGAGGCCGAACCCGGCGGCGGCGACCGCGATCGTCGCCGCGAGGCCGGGCCAGCTCCACGTCTCGCCGGACGCGCCCGCCCCGGCCGGGCCGGCGACGTCGGCGAGAAGGCGCGCGGCGAGCGAGGCCGAGAGCACCACGGCCGCGACGCGCACGTACTGCATGAACGCCACCAAGCGCGGGTCGGCGCCGTAATCCTCCGCCATCGCCACCATGGCCGCGGCCCCGCCCGGCGAGGAGCCCCAGGCCGCCGTCGTGCCGGGCAGGACGCGCAGCCGCGTGAGCGCCAGCCCGGTGAGTGCGCCGGCCGCGACCGTCACGCCGACGACCGCGAGGATGATGAGCCCGTCCTCGCGCAGGGTCGCGGCGATCTCGGTGGTGGCGGAGCGGGCGACGAGGCAGCCGATCACCGCCTGCGCCGCCAGGAAGAGCGGCCGGCCGAGCGAGAGCCCGGCGCCGCGAACCCCGAAGGCGATCGCGGCGAGCATCGGCCCGAGGAGGAAGGCGGCGGGGAAATGCGCGCGGCTCAGGCCATAGGCGAGAGCGGCCGAGACGGCGACGAGCGCCGCCCAGCGCAGGAGGATGCGGGTCTCGGGCACGGGCCTGGATGCTGGATGGCGCGCAGGAAGAGGAAGAAGAATCGCGCGAGGCTCGCGCTACACGCTCTTCCCCGAACTGTCACGGCGATCGCCGCGAAGCCGCCAAGCGGCTTCGAGCGATTGGCCTTCGGGATGCTGCCACCGGGGTGGCGTCAGGCGGTCCACCGCTCCCGCTCGCCGGGCGGCGGGGCACCATAGGCCTCATCCTCCCGGCAGGCGGCGGTGCCGGGCGGGGCGTGCGCCCGGAAGAAGGCCGCGAGATGCGCAAGGCCCGCCGCTCGCGGATCGCTGGACCGCCATGCCAGCGCGAGTGTGCGGCCGGGGCCCTCTCCCTCGAAATGGCGCACCACGGTGAGCCCGGTTGGATCGGGGCCGGAGGGAATCGCGAGCGCCGGGATCAGGGTATAGCCGGCGCCCGCCGCCACCATCGAGCGCAGGGTCTCGAGGCTGGTGGCGTGGCGGCCCGCGCCGCGCAGGGTGCCGCAGGCGGCGATGGTCTGGTCGCGCAGGCAATTGCCCTCGTCGAGCAGCAGCAGGTCCGGCCCGTTCAGGTTTTCCGCCCGCGGTGGTGCGCCCTGGGCGAAGGCGTGGTCCACCGGGCAGGCGAGCCGGAACGGCTCGACGAAGAGCGGCGAGATGGTGAGTCCGGAGGCGGCCACCGGCAGGGAAACCAGGGCCGCATCGATCCGCCCGTCGCGCAAGCCGTCGAGGATTTCGGCGGTGCGCGCCTCGCTGAGCGCCAGCGTCAGCAGCGGAAATTCCTGGCGCAGCAGGCGCAGAACCAGCGGGAAGTAATAGGGCCCCAGCGTCTGGATCGCGGCCAGCACCAGCCGGCCGGTCAGCGGCGAGCCGCGCCCCTCGATGGCGAGCGCCAGCAGGCGTTGTGCCTCGCCGAGCACCACGCGGGCCTGCCGCACGATCCCCTGCCCCGCCACCGTCAGCAACACGCGGCGGTTGGATCGTTCGAACAAGGTCAGCCCGAGCGCGTTTTCCAATTTACGAACCTGCACGGAGAGCGTCGGCTGGCTCACGTTGCAGCGCTCGGCAGCCCGGCCGAAATGCCCTTCATCGGCAACAGCGACGACATATTCGAGATCGCGCAGGGACAACCCGGAGAGATTCATAGGCTGCATCTATCACAGTGTTTGTGACGATGCATTTGCTAATGGGTCATGCCTGGGTCATACCATCGAAACAGAATGGTTCCAGGCTGTGCGGACGCGCCGAGCGATCCACCCTGAAGCCCCTGCCTCCCAAGGAGAGAGTGACGCATGAGCGAGAACCGTCCGATTCTGACGACCCGTCAGGGCCATCCGGTCCGCGACAACCAGAGCACGCGCACGGTCGGCGAGCGGGGCCCGGCGACGCTCGAGAACTACCAGTTCATCGAGAAGATCACCCATTTCGACCGCGAGCGCATTCCGGAGCGCGTGGTGCATGCCCGCGGCGCCGGCGCCCATGGCTGGTTCGAGGCCTATGGCAAGATCGGCGACGAGCCCGCGTCCAAGTACACCCGCGCCCGCGTGCTGAACGAGACCGGCGTGAAGACGCCGATGTTCGTGCGCTTCTCCACCGTGGCCGGCGCCAAGGAGAGCCCTGAGACCGAGCGCGACCCGCGCGGCTTCGCGGTGAAGTTCAAGACCGTCGACGGCAATTGGGACCTCGTGGGCAACAACCTCAAGGTCTTCTTCATCCGCGACGCGATCAAGTTCCCCGACATGATCCACGCGTTCAAGCCGGACCCGGTGACGAACCGCCAGGAGGCGTGGCGCTTCTTCGACTTCGTGGCCCAGCACCCCGAAGCGATCCACATGGTCACCCATCTGAAGTCGCCGTGGGGCATTCCGGCCAACTATCGCGAGATGGAAGGCTCGGGCGTCAACACCTACAAGCTGGTCAACGACCAGGGCGAGGCGGTGCTCTGCAAGTTCCACTGGGAGCCCAAGCAAGGCGTGCGCAACCTGACCTCAGCCCAGGCGTCCGAGATCCAGGCCAAAGATGTCGGCCACGCGACGCGTGACCTCTACGACAACATCAAGGCCGGCAATTTCCCCGAGTGGGAATTCTGCGTGCAGATCATGCCGGACGGCCCGAACGACCACCTGTCGTTCGATCCGCTCGACGACACGAAGCTGTGGCCGGTCGAGGATTTCCCGCTGCTGCCGGTCGGCCGCATGGTGCTGGACCGCGTGCCGGACAACTTCTTCGCGGAAGTCGAGCAGTCGGCCTTCGGCACGGGCGTGCTCGTGGACGGCATCGACTTCTCGGACGACAAGATGCTCCAGGGCCGGACGCTGTCCTACTCGGACACGCAGCGCTACCGCGTCGGCGCCAACTACCTGCAACTGCCGATCAACGCGCCGCAGCCCGGCGTGAAGGTCTATTCGAACCAGCGCGACGGCCAGATGACCTACAGCGTCGACGGCACCGGCCCGAACCGCCACATCAACTACGAGCCCTCGACGCTCGCCGAGGGCCTGCGCGAGGCACCCAAGCCGGCCAAAGATTACCACCAGCCGGTCCAGGGCAATCTCGGCCGCTACCAGACCTCGCGGACCGAGGACGACTACACCCAGGCCGGCGTTCGCTACCGCTCCTTCCAGGATTGGGAGCGTGAGGATCTGATCGCCAACCTCGTCGCCGACATGAAGCAGTGCCCCGAGCCGATCCAGCTTCGGATGGTCTGGCACTTCTGGCACGCCGACGAGGATTACGGCCGCCGCGTTGCCGAAGGCGCCGGGATCGATCTGGAGAAGGCCAAGGCCCTGCCGCCGCTGCCGGGCCGTGCCGCCCCGCATAAGCGCCTCCAGGCCGAGACCTACACCGACGGCAGCACCGCCGCGCACAAGGTCGCCGCCGAGTAAGGCGAACGGCCGAACGACGTAAAAAACCCCGCTCGACCATACGGTCGGGCGGGGTTTCTTTTTGGAAGAGGGCGGGAGCCCCAAGCCGAGGCTCCCGTCGTCTTAGAGCCTTACGGGCAGGAGCGACGCACGCCGCGGCGGACGATGTAGGTCTGCGTCTGCGGGTCGTAGGTCTTGAAGCGGCGCGCGCACTCGGCCACCAAGTCCTCATCACCGCCGGGCGCGACGCCGGTGGTCACCGTCTCGGTGCCGTAATAGCCGGCCGGTGCGTAGTAACCGTCATCGTAGCCGTATCCGCCATAGCCGTAGCCCGGATAGCCGTAGCTGCCGTAGAGGCTGCCCGCCGCGAGGCCGAGACCGGCGCCGAGTCCCAGCCCCAGGCCAACGCCACCGTAGCCGTAACCCCGGCGATAGTAGCCGGCATTGCGCCAGCGGTTGCCGCCGTACCAGCCGCGCTGGCCGCCGTAGCCCGGTCGCACGCCCGCCACGCCGTTGCCGAAGCCCGGACGACCTGCGCCGAAGCCAGGGCGGCCGCCAAAGCCATCACCACGGAAGCCGCCACCGGCGAGGCCAACGCCGCCGCCCCGGAACCCGCCGCCAGCGAGGCCCGCTCCGCCACCGCGGAAGCCGCCCCCGGCCAGACCGGCGCCGCCGCCCCGGAAACCACCACCGCCGATCCCGGCTCCACCACCGCGGAAGCCGCCTCCGGCAAAGCCGCCGCCGCGACCGAACCCGCTCACACCGCCCGCACCGAGCGCGCTCCGGAAATTGCCGCCGCCGAGGCCGCCGGAGCCGCCGACACCGATCGGGCGCGCGTCCGCGCTGGCCGGAAGATAGGCCAGGGCGCCCGCAAGGACGGCCGAGGCCAGGAAAATCTGTTTCATCGTCATTCCCCTTGGAATTCGAGAGAATGGCCTGCACCGGTTTCCACCGGCGAAAAATGGGCCGTTATCTTAAGAACGCCGGGCGATGACGGATGATCCTACGGCCAAGATTGCGCGAATGTCGCGTATGCGTTGCAATTCACGCGCGGACGTCTCGAAAGCTCCGCGGCCTCACCTTGGCCGCTACGTCCGGCGGCGGCGCGCGGCGAGCGCGATCAGGAGGCAGCCGATGAGGCCGGCCCCGAAGGGCAGATCGCCGAAGGCGGCGTAGAGGGTGCGACCCGGCAACCTTGCCGGCAAGCTCGCATCGAGCACGCCCTCGATCCCGAGCGGAAGGCTCGCGATGACCCGCCCATGGGCGTCGACCACCGCCGAGATGCCGGAATTGGCGTCGCGCACCAGCGGCAGCCCCTCCTCCACCGCCCGCAGCCGGCTCTGCGCGA
The DNA here is from genome assembly GCF_024347855.1 of Methylorubrum sp. GM97. Lineage (NCBI taxonomy): Bacteria > Pseudomonadati > Pseudomonadota > Alphaproteobacteria > Hyphomicrobiales > Methylobacteriaceae > Methylorubrum > Methylorubrum sp. GM97. Next base: position 3,454,946 of record NZ_AP025942.1, on the reverse strand, counting down.
AGTGCTGGCGCGGGCCCGGCGTATCGCCGAACCACGCATCGTTGGTGAGGTTGAGGATCAGCCCCGGCACGACGGGCGCACCCTCGGCCGGATCGGGCGGCAGGATCGCGCCGGGAAAGATCGCCTCATAGCAGATCGTCGCCGCCACCGGCGGCAGGCCCGGCACGTTGAGGATGCGCTGGCCGGCGCGATCCCCGGCGGTGAAGCCACCGGGGATGGAGACGAACTGGCGCAGACCCAGAGCCCGGAGTAGCGCATCAAGCGGCCCCGGCAGGTATTCGCCGAAGGGGACAAGGTGGACCTTGTCGTAGAGGTCGCCGAAGCGCCCGCCCGCGCCGATCGTCAGGATCGAGTTGAAGAAGACGGCGTTCTCGCGGGTCAGCCGCTCGCCATCGGGCAGTTCGCGCACCCGCGCGGCGCCGGTGATGAGCTGCTTGCCCTCGGGCAGCGCCGCACCGATCCGGCCGAGCGCCTGCGGATCGCGCTGGATCAGGAACGGGAAGGCCGATTCCGGCCAGATCAGGTGGGTGACGTCGGCGATGCCGGTGCGGTCGGGCGAGAGCGCGCGGTCGCTGAGTTCGAGGTACTTGCCGACGATCCGCTCGCGGTTTTCCGAGCCGAACTTGTCATCCTGCGGGATGTTGGGCTGGATCAGCCGCAGGCGCACGCCCGCCACCGTCGGATCGGGCGCGGAAGGCAAGCGCCCGGCGCCGTAGGCGGCAAGCCCCGCCAGCGCGACGAGGGCTGCCAGCACCGGCCCGAACCGGCCCCGCGGTGTCGCGCCGGTGGCGAGCGTCGCGGGCGCGGCGGCGATCAGCACCGCGAGCAGCGTCAGGCCGTAGAGGCCGACGAGCGAGGCGGCTTGCATCGTCCAGAGATTGCCCCCGAGCGCCATGCCGAGGGTGTTCCAGGGAAAGCCCGTCAGGATATGCCCGCGCAGCCATTCGGCGGCGGCGAGCCCGAAGGCGAGCGCCGCGATGCGGGCGGCCCCCCGCGACCAGACGAGGCGGGCGAGGGCAAAGCCCGCGGCGAAGAACAGGGCGAGCACCGCCGGCAGGCCGACGACGCCGAGCGGCAGCGCCCAGGCGAACTGGTCGGCCTCGACGAGAAAGGCGGCGCCGAGCCACCACAGCCCGGCGGTGAAGTAGCCGAAGCCCCAGGCCCAGCCGATTCCGGCACAGACGCCCAGGGTGCGCCGGCCGGAGCCATCGATCGCCGCGCCGTCGATCAGCCAGACGGCGATCGAGAGCGACACGACGAGCGCGGGGAACAGCCCATAGGGCGGCATCGCCAGCGCGCCGCAGGCGCCGGCCGCGACGGCGATCGCGGCCCGCGTCCATCCCTGGCTCAGGATGATCCGGTGCGCGATGGCCTCGAAGAGGCCGATCCGCGCCGCAGCCGGGCCTGTTCCGGCGCGGGCTGCGCGGCCCAGCGGAGCGGTCATGCCGTGTCGCTTCGATTCCGTTGTGTCTTCAGCGCCCGGCCTCGGCGGCCTGCGCTGCGTCCGTGTCGGGTGCCTGCGGCGCCGCCGGGCGGGGCGGCGGAAGGGCGAGCGGCACCACGGTGCCGATCTTGGCCGGTGCGCGTTGGAGCTTGATCCGCTTCACCCGACGGGGATCGGCGTCCAGCACCTCGAACTCGATGTCGTCGGGACCCGGGATCCGCTCGCCACGCGCCGGAACCCGGCCGGCCAGCGTCACGATCAGGCCGCCGATCGTGTCGATCTCTTCCGCGAGTTCCCCGAAAGCGGCGGCCAGATCGAGGCCGGTGGCCGCCGACACCTCCGCGAGCCCGGCGCGGGCGTCGGCGATATAGGCCTCCGTCTCGCCTTCCATGCGGTTGACGAGCTGGCCCTCGGCCACGTCGTGCTCGTCCTCGATGTCGCCGACGACCATCTCGATCAGATCCTCGATCGAGATCAGCCCGTCGGTGCCGCCATACTCGTCGATGACCAGCGCCATGTGGGTGCGCGTGGCCTGCATCCGCACCAGCAGGTCGATCGCCGGCATGGAGGGCGGCACGAACAGGACCGGGCGCTGGATGCGGGTGGAGGCGAGGGTCGCGGTGAGATCGACCTTGCCGAGATCGAGGCTGCGCAGGGCGCCGCGGGCGGAGGCCGTGCGGCGCGGGCGCGGCGTGGGCTTGGCCTCGGCGCCGGTGGCCACCACAGGCTGCGGCGCGGCCCGGCGCGGGGCGGCTTCCGCCTGGGTGGCGAGGTATTCCACGAAGTCGCGGATGTGGACCATGCCGCGGGGATCGTCGAGGGTTTCGCCGTAGACCGGCAGGCGCGAATGGCCGGCAGTGCGGAACAGCTTCAGGAGATCGCCGAGGCTGGTGTCGCTGGCCACCGCCACGATGTCGGCGCGGGGCAGCATCACATCGTCGACGCGCACCTTGTGCAGACCGAGTACGTTCTTGAGCATGGCGCGCTCAAGGGGAGAGAAGGCGTCCTCACCCGTGTCGGGCTCGGCCAGGGCCTCCTCGATGTCGGTGCGCAGGGAGTCGCGCGGACGCATTTGGAAGACGTTCAACAGACGATCGTACCACGCCTCGCGTGGGGGCGGTTCGGCGTCCGCGGCTGGCGCGGCCAGGGCCGCGCCGCGACTTCGGTCGTTGGTCATGGGTCTCTAGGTTGGATTCGGCGGGAGTGCCGGAGATCAGTCGTCGTACGGGTTTGGAACGCCGAGTGCGCGGAGCGCGGCGACCTCGAGCGCCTCCATGGCGTCGGCCTCAGCCTCGCCAGTCTCATGGTCCTGTCCGAGAAGGTGAAGGGTGCCATGGACGAGGAGGTGGGCGAAATGGTGCTCGAAGGGCTTCGACTGCTCCGCACTCTCGCGCACGAGCGTGTCATACGCAAGAACCACGTCGCCGAGAGGCCGCGCCAAGCCCGGCTGGGACGGTTGCTCCGCGGCCGGAAACGATAACACGTTGGTGGGTTTATCCTTGTTCCGCCATGTGCGGTTGAGCGCTTGGACGGTGGCGTCGTCCGCGAGCAGGACGCTCACTTCGACGGGGCCGGCGGCCGAATCGGGTAGAATTGCCAATCCCGCCTCGACGGCCCGCAGCGTGAACGCCTCCAACTCGGGGATCGCCTGTTCCCAGCGCGCATCCTCGACGGCGATGTCGATCTCGTTGTCGCTCATGTGTGGTTTCTGGTCGGTACCGTCAACGGCCGTGCGGTGCCCGTAGGCCGCCGCGATTGATGTCGCCCCTCACGCCAGAGGCCGGCGCCGCGGGTTCGGGTTGCGGTCGGCCTCGCTTTCGCCGTGGGCGGCGGATTCGTAGGCGGTGACGATGCGGCGCACGAGGTCGTGGCGCACCACGTCCACGTCGCGAAAGCGCACGCGGCCGATGCCTTCGACGCCGTCGAGCACGTTGACCGCCTCGACGAGGCCGGATTTCTGGCCCGGCGGCAGGTCGATCTGACTGGGATCGCCGGTGATGATCATGCGGGAGTTCTCGCCCAGTCGGGTCAGGAACATCTTCATCTGCATGGAGGTGGTGTTCTGCGCCTCATCGAGCAGCACCACGGCGTTGGTCAGGGTGCGCCCGCGCATGAAGGCGAGCGGGGCGATCTCGATGATGCCGGTCTGGAGGCCGCGATCGACATGGCGCGCCTCCATGAAATCGTAGAGTGCGTCGTAGATCGGGCGAAGATACGGATCGACCTTCTCGCGCATGTCGCCGGGCAGGAAGCCGAGCCGTTCGCCGGCCTCGACGGCTGGACGCGACAGGATCAGCCGCTCGGCATGGCCCTGCTCCAGCAGCGAGACGGCGTGGCCGACCGCAAGCCAAGTCTTGCCGGTGCCAGCGGGGCCTTCGGCGAAGACGAGTTCGTTGGCGCGCAACAGCTTGATGTAGTCGCTCTGCGCGGCGTTGCGGGCACGCACGGCGCCGCGCTTGCGGGTGGCGATCTGCTCGAACTGCTCGCGGCCGTTATCCGTCGCGATCTCGGCGGAGGGGAACAAGTTGCCCTGGACGGTGACCTCCTGGATCACCCCGTCCACGTCGCCGAGCGTCAGGGTCGTGCCGGCCTTCTGCACCCGGGTGTAGAGGCGCTCGAACACCCGCCGCGCCTTCTCGGCGGCTTCGGGCGAGCCCTTGACCACGAGGTGGTTGCCGAGCGCCGTGCCGGTGATGCCGAGGCGCCGCTCGATATGGGCGACGTTCTGGTCGTACTGGCCGAAGACGAGGCTGGCGAGCCGGTTGTCATCGAAGGTGAGCGAGACCTCTACGGCCTCGGCGAGACCCGGACGCCCTGGTGAGGGGCGGTTGTTGCGGCCGGCAGGGCCACGGGCGGACGCAACGTCAATCGGCACGCGAGAGATCCGGCATGGTGATGGGCCTCATATAGGTCACGCGGCCGCCGCCGCACCCTCCAGCGTTTCGCCGAACAGGCTGTTGGAGCCCGCACGCGTAATCCGCACCGGCACCACCGTGCCGATGGTCGAGGCCGGCGCATCGAACTGCACCGCCTGGAGATGCGGCGTCTTGCCCGCGACCTGACCGGGATGCCGGCCGGTCTTCTCGACCAGGATCTCGGTGAGCGTGCCGACGCTCGCCGCGTTGTAGGCGTGGCGCTGGCGGTCGAGGAGGTCTTGGAGGGCGGCGAGCCGCTCGGTCTTCACCGCCTCCGGCACCGCATCCTCGCGTTCCGCTGCGGGCGTGCCGGCCCGCGGGCTGTACTTGAACGAGAACGCCGCCGAAAAGCCGATATCGGAGACGAGCCGCATGGTCTCGGCGAAATCGGCATCGGTCTCGCCGGGGAATCCGACGATGAAGTCCGAGGACAGGGCGATGTCGGGCCGCGCATTCCGGATGCGCTCGATCAGCCGGCGGTAGGCGTCACCCGTGTGGCGCCGGTTCATTGCGTGGAGGATGCCGTCCGAGCCCGACTGCACCGGCAGGTGCAGGTAGGGCATCACCAGCGGGTTCGTCGCATGGGCAGCAATGAGATCGTCGGCGAAATCGTTCGGGTGGCTCGTGGTGTAGCGCAGGCGCAGGAGGCCCGGCACCGCGGAGAGCGCGTCCATCAGGTGGCCGAGCGTCGCGGGTGCGCCGTCCGGCCCGTCGCCGTGATAGGCGTTGACGTTCTGGCCGATGAGGGTGATCTCGCGCACCCCGCCCTCGACGAGGCGGCGCGCTTCGTCCACCACCGCCGCGACCGAGCGCGAGACTTCCGCGCCGCGGGTATAGGGCACGACGCAGAAGGCGCAGAACTTGTCGCAGCCCTCCTGCACGGTGAGGAAGCCGGTGACGCCGCGGTTGCGTCGGGCGGGCAGGTGGTCGAACTTGTCCTCGGCCGGGAATTCGGTGTCCACGACGCGGGTCTCGCGCGACTGGCGCAGCAGGTCCGGCAGGCGGTGATAGCTCTGCGGGCCGACGACGACATCGACCGCCGGTGCGCGCGAAAGAATCTCGCGGCCTTCCGCCTGGGCGACGCAGCCCGCGACCACGATGCGGGTGTCGTGCCCGCTCTCGGCCCGCTCGCCCTTGAGCACACGCAGGCGCCCGAGTTCGGAATAGACCTTCTCGGCGGCCTTCTCGCGGATGTGGCAGGTGTTGAGGACGACGACATCGGCCTCCTCGACCGTGTCCGTCGCGCTGTAGCCCTCGGCGGCCAGGACGTCGGCCATGCGGCCGGCGTCGTAGGCGTTCATCTGGCAGCCGTAGGACTTGACGTAGGCTTTCTTCAAGATCTCAACCCTGCCGCCGGCGGGCGGTGATTTTTGAGGATTTTTTGCTCGACAGGCCCTCTATCACGGTTCGGCCGCCGACACGATTCTCTCAGCGGTCTGAACTTTCGCCCCTTCGAAAAGGTCCGCCCGTGAGGCTTGCCGAAGATCCCGCCTTCTTCGCCCTGCTGACCGGGAGCTTCCTGCGCCTCGTCGGCCGCCCGCTCGTGCCTGAGCCGGATCTCGGGCCGGACTGGCTCTACGCGCAGGCGCCCTTCGCGGTGCTGGCCCACGATACGGGCGCCGACCCGCTCTTCGTCTACGCCAACCGGGCGGCGCAGCGGGCCTTCGGCTACGACTGGCAAGAAATCGTCGGGATGCCCTCGCGGCTCTCGGCCGAGGCGCCGGAGCGGGCCGAGCGCCAGCGCCTGCTCGATGCGGTCGCCCGCGACGGTTTCGTCTCGGATTATGCAGGCATTCGCGTTGCCAAGGATGGGCGGCGCTTCCCGGTCACCGCGGGCATTGTCTGGCAACTCGTGGATGAGGGCGGGATCGTTCGCGGCCAGGCGGCGACCTTCCCGCTGCCGGCCTGACCAGTCACACCGCGGCGATGCCCGGCGCCGAGACGTCGGCGCCCTCCCCGATCGTTTCCGGCGCCGCCGGCATCGGACGGGGTGTGGCCCCGCTGAGGTGAATCTGGCGCAGGCCCTGCCGCACGGCGGCCTCGGCCTGCAGGGTCGCGACCTTGCGGTCGGTGGCGGCCTCGAAGGCGATCGGTGCGCCCCAGTTCACGTGCACGTCGATGGGGCCGCGGCTGGCGAACAGGGCGAGATGCGGCGGCAGTTCCATGTCGCCGTACCAGGCGATCTCCGGCCGCTCGGCGCGGGTCACCGGCAGGCCGTTGCGGCGCGGGTAGCCCAGCGCCAGGGGCTGGAGCCGGATGCGCGCGAGTCCGCCGGTCTCCGCCGTCAGCGCCGTCCGGGCGGCGCCGACCAGCGAGGAGCGGAACGGCAGCAGGCGCAGGCCATCGCCGGTGGTGCCCTCGGCGAACAGCACGATCAGGTCGCCATCCGCCAGCCGTTGCCCGACCGTGGCGTTGACGCGGGCGGTCGCCGTCCGCTTGGACCGCTCGATGAAGACGGTGCGCTGGAGCTTGGCTAGCAGGCCGATCAGCGGCCAGCCCGCGATTTCCGACTTGGCCACGAAGGAGAGCGGGCGCAGCGACCCGAGCGCGACGATGTCGAGCCAGGAGACGTGGTTCGAGAGCACGAGCGCCGGCTCGCCCGGCTGCGGCGGCGTGCCGCTCTGCGTCACCCGAACGGAGAACAGGCGCAAGAACAGGCGGTGGAACAGCATCGCGATGCGCGCCGCGACCCAGCCCCGGCCAAAGCGCAGGCTGAGCCAGTGCGGCCCGATCACGATCAGGAAGGCCAGCGCCTGGACGAAGAGGCGGAGGCCGATGCCGACGCGCGTCATCGGGCGGATGCGCTCCCGCAAAGCCTCACGACAGCGTCGCGCTCATGGTCAAAGCCGTGGCGCGGCTGCCGTCCGGCAGCGGGTAGTAGCCCTTGCGCTCGCCGACCTTGAGGAAGCCATGGCGGGTGTAGAGCTTCAGGGCCGGCGTGTTGCCCTCGTCCACTTCGAGATGGACTGTGCGGATGCCGGCATAGGCCAGCGCATTCAGGTGCTCGCGCAGGAGCCGGTGGCTGTGGCCGCCGCCGCGAGCGGAGGGCGCCAGAACGATGGTGAGGATTTCCGCCTCGTCTACGGCCTTGCGCGACAGCACGAAGCCCAGCAGCGCGTTGCCCCGGCGCAGGGCATGCGCCTCGATCGAGCGCTCGCACAGCATCCGCTCGAATTCGTGAGCCGCCCAGGGGCGGGCGAAGGCGGTGGCGTGCAGCTTTTCCAGGTCGGACGCCTGACCGGCGTCCCGCAGCGGCGCGACGTAGGGCACGGAGCCCCAGGCGTCCCACCATGCGGACCACCAATCGAGCGGCCAGAACGGGGAGACGGTCCGCGTCATGCCCTTGCGAGCCTCGCATGATGCTGCGGCTGGGCGTCGGGCCCGCGCAGGTAAAGGGGGCGCGGCAGCGCCTGGTCCGGATCGGCGACGAGCCCGAGCGAGGCGACCCAGGCGATCTGTGGCGCGCCGGTCTCGGCGACCTCGACGGCGATGCCGGCGGAAGCGGCCGCTGCCGCGAGCGCGGGAGCGCCGGAGCCGGTGAGGATCGCCCGTCGCTTACCGAGCAGGGTCACCGCCTCCTCCAAAGCGATGTGCCGGGGCGGAATCACCGTGCCTTCCGTCACGCTCATGGCCTGGAGGTAGATAGCACCGTGGCGCGCATCGATCGCGGCGACCACCGTATCGTCGCCGTTGAGGGCGAGTTGCGGCGCGAGCAGAGCGGACAAGGTGGTCACGCCCACCACCGGAAGGCCGGCGGCGAGCCCGATGGCGCGGGCGGCGGAGAGGCCGACGCGCAAGCCGGTATAGCTGCCGGGCCCGACCGTGACCGCGACCCGGTCGAGACCCTCGAAGCCGCCCTCGACCCGGGCCATGACCCGCTCGATCAGCGGCAGCAGCGCTTCGGCATGGCCGCGCACGAGCGGCATCGACTCCTCGGCGAGCAGGTCGTCGCTGTCGTCGGTGGCCACGCAGGCAGCGCAGGCTTCGAGCGCCGTATCGATGGCAAGGATCCGCAAACGTCGATTCCATCCGGCGGCGGGCCTCGAGCGCCCGCCCTCCGGCTCTTCTTAGGACGAAACCGCCCTCCCCGTCAGCGCATCCGCGACCGGACTCCCCAAGGAAGCGGTGCGGTGTTGCGCCGATGTCAGGGAAAACGGGCGGCGGGGCCGCCGATCAGATCGCCTGCACTTCCCGCACCGAGGGGAGGAAGTGGCGGAACAGGTTCTGCACGCCCTGGCGCAGGGTCGCGGTGGAGGACGGACAGCCCGAGCAGGCGCCCTTCATCTCGAGGTAGACGATGCCGTCGCGGTAGCCGCGGAAGGTGATGTCGCCGCCGTCGCCCGCCACCGCCGGGCGCACGCGGGTCTCCAGCAGATCCTTGATGGTGACCACGGTGTCGTGGTCGGCCTCGTCGTAGAACTCCTCCGTCTCGTCCTCGGCAAGCGCCGTACCCTCGGCCAGCACCGGGCGGCCGGACTGGAAGTGGTCCATGATCGCGCCGAGCACGGCGGGCTTCACCTGCGGCCACTCATTGACGCCGTCGGCCTTGGTGACGGAGATGAAGTCGTGCCCGAAATAGACGCCCGAGACGCCGGGCACCGCGAACAGGGCGGTGGCGAGCGGCGAGCGCTCGGCGCTCGCGGTGTCGCGGGCCTCGAAGGTCCCGTCGGTGAGCACGACCCGGCCGGGCAGGAACTTGAGCGTGGCGGGGTTCGGCGTGGCTTCGGTCTGAATGAACATGTGAAGAATCCTCGGGTCCGCTGGCGCCGGTTCAAGGCCGGCCGGGATCGGTGCCGGGTTCGACCGGCGCCGCTTTCCATGTGGACCGACAGGGACGGATTCTCAACCGCTCCCGCGACTTGTTGGACAGCGATAACCGGTGTAGGAAGCCCGTTCATCACGCATATCGTTCGTATCCGCGCCTGAGGAAGGAGCCGCCTCGCATGGCTCGCGTCACCGTCGAAGACTGCATCGAGAAGGTCGAGAACCGCTTCGAGCTGGTCCTGCTCGCCAGCCACCGGGCGCGCCTGCTCGCCGCCGGCGCCCCGCTGACCGTGGAGCGCGACCGCGACAAGAACCCCGTCGTGGCCCTTCGCGAGATCGGCGACGAGACCATCACGGCGGAGGATCTCAAGGAGCAGCTCATCCACTCGATGCAGAAATACGTCGAGGTGGACGAGCCCGAGGCCGAGACCGTGCCGCTCCTGTCGAGCTCGCCTGCCGCTGCCGCGGTGGCGCCGCAGTCCTCCTCGGACGACAAGAATGTGCAGTTCGACTTCATGAGCGAGGAGGATCTCCTCCGCGGTCTCGAGAACCTCGCACCGCCGACCGAGACCGACGACGAGGGCGAGTAAGCTCTTTTCGCGCTCCGCCTGACGATCCACGCCCGCCCTCGGTCCCCGAGCGGCGGGCGTTCGCGTATTTCGGTCCCTCTCCGCAGCGTCGTCTCGGAAGCCGGTCGCCAGGTTTCGGGGCGGCGCCCCATCCTGGCGTCCATGCGAGGGAGGCGGAGCCGTCGCGCTTTCGCCGCGACGCCATGGGTCTGGGCAAATGCGCGCCGATGCAGGAAGGTGTCGGACGAGCGACCGCGTCCGTCCGGGCCGGGCCCCCTTGAGAGTGCCGCACGAAACGCCCGACCGCCGATCCTCGCCCCTCTGAGGCACGGCGGCGCGGCGGGCGTCTTGTGAGCGACACCGAGCAGATCGAGAGCAGGATCCTTCGGCGGATGATGCGCCAGTACGAACTCGTCGAGCGGGTCAAGCGCTACAATCCCGCTGCGAACGAGGCGCTTCTCAACCGCGCCTACGTCTACGCCATGCGGGCGCACGGCACGCAGAAGCGCGCCTCCGGCGATCCGTTCTTTGCCCATCCGCTCGAAGTCGCGGCGATCCTCACCGACCTGCGCCTCGACGACGCGACCATCGTCGCGGCCGTCCTGCACGACACCGTCGAGGACACTGCCGCCACGCTCGACGAGATCCGCGAGATCTTCGGGCCTGAGATCGGCGCGCTAGTGGACGGGCTGACCAAGCTCAAGCGCCTCGACCTCGTCTCGAAGCGGGCGGTGCAGGGCGAGAACTTCCGCAAGCTGCTCCTAGCGGTGGCCGAGGACGTGCGAGTGCTTCTGGTGAAGCTCGCCGATCGCCTGCACAACATGCGCACGCTCCACTTCATGCGCGACGACAAGCGGGCACGGATCGCCGAGGAGACCCTCGACATCTACGCGCCGCTCGCCGGCCGCATGGGCATGCAGGAGCTGCGCGACGAGCTGGAAGACCTCTCGTTCCGCACGCTGAAGCCCGAAGTCTACGCCACCATCACCAAGCGGCTCGAAGACCTCTCGGCCAAGTCCGGCAGCGTGATCGAGAGCATCGAGCACGACCTCACCGCCCGGCTCGCCGCGCGCGGCATCGCCGCTCACGTGAAAGGGCGGCTGAAGAAGCCGTTCTCGATCTGGTCGAAGATGGAGCGCAAGTCGGTCGCCTTCGAGCAGCTCTCCGACATCGTCGGCTTCCGCGTGATCGTCGGCACCCTGGCCGAGTGCTACGCAGCGCTCGGCGTGGTGCATACGAGCTGGCCGATGGTGCCGGGCCGCTACAAGGACTACGTCTCGACGCCGAAGCAGAACGATTACCGCTCGATCCACACCACGGTGATCGGGCCGAAGCGCCAGCGCGTCGAGCTTCAGATCCGCACCGCCGAGATGGACGAGATCGCCGAGTACGGCATCGCGGCCCACGCCCATTACAAAGAGGCCGGCAAGGAGGGCGTGGAGGGCGAGGTCCACCCCCGGCTCGCCACCGAGAGCGGCGCCTACCAATGGCTGCGCCGCACCATCGAGCTTCTGGCCGAGGGCGATTCGCCGGAAGAGTTCCTGGAGCACACCAAGCTGGAGCTGTTCCAGGATCAGGTGTTCTGCTTCACGCCCAAGGGCCGCCTGATCGCCCTGCCGCGGGGCGCCACGCCGATCGACTTCGCCTACGCGGTGCATACCGATGTCGGCAACACGGCGGTCGGCGCCAAGATCAACGGACGGCTCGCGCCCCTGCTGCACGAACTCGCCAATGGCGACGAGGTCGAGATCGCCCGCTCCGACGGCGCCTCGCCGCCGGCCGCGTGGGAATCGCTCGTCGTCACCGGCAAGGCGCGCTCGGCGATCCGGCGGGCGACCCGCGCCGCCGTGCGGCGCCAATATGCCGGCCTCGGGCGCCAGATCCTCGATCGGGCCTTCGAGCGGGCCGGCAAGAGCTTCTCCGAGGAGAAGCTGCGCGGCGCGCTGCCCCGGCTCGCCCGCGCGAGCACCGAGGACGTGTTCGCCGCCGTCGGGCGCGGCGAGATGTTCTCCGGCGACGTGGTGAAGGCCGTCTATCCCGATTTCAAGGAGGAGCGGCGCGCGGGGGCGAGCGGCGGTCCGGCGGCCAACGGCGCGGCGGGGCGCCTCACCCGCTCCAAGGATCAGACCATGCGGCTGACCTTCTCGGGCGAGGCCGAGGCGGCCTCGGCCTTGGCCAGCATCCCGATTCGCGGGCTCGCCGGCGACCTGCCGGTGAGCTTTGCCCCCAACGGCGGCGCCCTGCCGGGGGATCGCATCGTCGGCATCCTCACGCCCGGCGTCGGCGTGACGATCTATCCGATCCAGTCCGCCGCGCTTGCCGCCTTCGACAACGAGCCCGAGCGCTGGCTCGACGTGCGCTGGGACGTAGAGGGCTCGCAGGAGCGCTTCCCCGCCAAGCTCGCGCTCGAATCGATCAACGAGCCCGGTACGCTGGCGCAGATCGCCCAGGTCATCGCCGAGCATGACGGCAACATCGACAATGTTTCGATGAAGCGGCGCACGCAGGACTTCACCGATATTTCGATCGATCTCTCGGTGCCGGATCTGAAGCACCTCACCGCCATCGTCGCGGACTTGCGCGGCAAGCGCTCGGTGAGCCGCGTCGAGCGGGTGAACGGCTGACGGTCGGTCGCTGTCGGCGCCGCGTGCCGGAACCGATGCCGGGACACGTCATTCCGTCATCGGATCGGTCTATGGACGGCTGGGCCTGCGACGCGCTTTTCCGGAGCGACCCCCATGAAGCTTTCCCTGGTCACCGCCGTCATCTTTGCAGCTTGCATCCCGCTTGCTGAAGAGGCGGGCGCGCAGGATCTGCAGCCCGGCATGCGGACGATGCTCCAGCGGGGCGGCGCCGAGGGTCTGCCGCTCGTCCCCGTCCATCCCGACGATCTGGACGACAGCAAGCTGCAGCCGGGTATGCGCACGATGATCCAGCGCGGCGGAAGCGAGGGCGTGCAGCTCGGCGCGCTGCTGCCCCGCGCCTATGATCCCTATGATGGGCCGGACTATGACCTGTCCTATCCCCCGCCCGCCTACGAGGCCCGTCCTGATCGGCGCCGGGAGCCGCTTCGCGTGCGGAACTAGCGTTTCGGGGCTGCGTCACTGAGGGGAATGGCGGTTCGGCGACGCACGGCGCTGTCCGACGAAGCCCGATCCTGCCCGTCGAGTCGTCATCGTCCGAAGACCGGCAGCCGTCGTCGCGGTTGATGCGCTCCCGGTTGATGCGTTTGGCCTTCGGCTTGCGCCCTGCCTGCGCCGCTGCAAGAAGCAGCGGAACACGGTTTGGCGAGCAGGTGATCATGACGCCGGAAGAAGTTCTCGAAGAGTTCCGTTCCGCAGGGGCCCTGCTGCAGGGACACTTCATCCTCAGTTCCGGCCTGCGCTCGCCCACCTTCCTGCAGAAGATGACGATCTTCTCCGATCCCGCGCGCACCGAGCGGCTGTGCCGGGCGCTGGCCGAGGTTATCACGGCTCGCTTCGGCCGGATCGACATCGTGGTCTCTCCGGCCATCGGCGGCATCATCCCGGGCTACGAGACCGCCCGCCATCTCGGCGCCAAGGCGATCTTCGTCGAGCGCGACCCCGGCGGTCCCTTCACCCTGCGCCGCGGCTTCTCGATCCCCGCCGGCACCCGTGCCGTCATCGTCGAGGACATCGTGACGACGGGCCTCTCGGCCCGGGAATGCCTTGCCTCGCTGAAGGCTGAAGAGGGCGAGGTGGTGGGTGCCGCCTGCCTGATCGACCGTTCGGGCGGACGCGGCGCGATCGGCCTCCCGCTGCTGTCCCTGGTTACGCTCGACATCCCGACTTACGCGCCGGACGCTCTGCCCGCTGAGCTGGCCGCCATCCCCCCGGTCAAGCCGGGCAGCCGGGCCTTGCCGAAGCCCTGACAAGGCGCGGGACGGGCGCTGGTTCGGCTGCGAAGTTTCCGCGCCGGCAGCCCATGTCAATTCCCTCTCCGCGGCAACTTCAGGTATGTAAATACTGCGGCCGATCCCTGTTTACGCCGTGTCGCAACCGCTAGTGCGAAAATTATCGCGCAGAATACGCTCTGGGTTGCGTCAAAATCATCTTCGTTTGGATTTGGCGCGGGCGGCCTTAACTCTTTCTGGCGCTTGACAGGGATTGCCGGCTCGGCCACCACAAGGGGAATTCGGGCCGGACTCTGCTACGCTGTTCCGAGTCCTGCGCCTTTCAGACACCGCAATCTTGTTGGCCGGATTACGCTCTTCCGAACGGAAAGCGTGTCTCGGCATACAGGAATTGCTATGCGTCGAGAGTGCAGGGATGCTGGACTTCGGCAGCGCATTGAATCCACGGTTTCATGTACTGCATTCATGTCTGAATTTCTGGAAACAAACTTTTTATCTCAAGCACACGGACCTATCGATGAGTGATAAGCAACGTACCGCGGTTTTTATCGACGGTGCAAATCTGTATGCGACCACGAAGGCGCTCGGTTTCGATATCGACTACAAGCGACTGCTCAAGGATTTTCAGAGCCGCGATAATCTCATTCGCGCTTTCTATTATACGGCAATGATTGAGGATCAGGAGTATTCCTCGATCCGCCCGCTGATCGATTGGCTCGACTATAATGGCTACCGGGTCGTCACCAAGCCGGTGAAGGAGTTCACCGACTCCGCCGGGCGCCGCAAGATCAAGGGCAACATGGATATCGAGCTCGCCATCGACGCGCTCGAACTGGCTCCGCACATCGACCACATGGTGCTGTTCTCCGGCGACGGTGATTTCCGCTCGCTCGTGGAGGCGATCCAGCGCCGCGGCGTTCGTGTCTCCGTCGTCTCCACCATCCAGACCCAGCCGGCGATGATCGCCGACGACCTGCGGCGTCAGGCGGACGAGTTCATCGATCTCGCCCATCTTGCGAGCCGGATCGGCCGTGACCCGAGCGAGCGCACCGCCCGCGCGCCCGGCGACGGCCCCCGCCGCGACTTCGCCGAGCGCGCGCCCCGCCCCAATCCCGGTCTCGAGAGCCGCTACGGCATCCGCCCCGGCGCGACCGACGAGGAAGCGGAAGGCTGAGCTGAGCCTTGGTGCTCGGATCGCGGTGACGGGCGAAGACCCGTCGCCGTCGATTGCGAGGCTGCGCCGAACGCATCCGGCGCCCTGCCCTCTCCAGAGAAGACGCGCTCCGGATCGCTTCGTCTTGCGGTGATGGCGCAGCGCGTCGGGCTAAGTTGAGGGCATCGCTGAACGGACGGGGCCGGCTATGTCCCGGCGCCGAAACGTCGAGGGCCGGCCTCAGCCCTTGTCGCGCATCAGGCGAGCCTTGTCGCGATCCCAGTCGCGCTGCTTGACGCTCTCGCGCTTGTCGTGGAGCTGCTTGCCCTTGCCGAGGCCCAGCTCGACCTTCGCCCGGCCCTTGTCGTTGAAGTAGATCTTCAACGGAATCACCGTGTAGCCCTGGCGCTGGGTGGCGCCGATCAGCTTGTTGATCTGGCGGCGGTGCAGCAGCAGGCGGCGGGGCCGCTTGGTGTCGTGGTTGAAGCGGTTCGCCTCCAGATATTCCGGGATATAGGCATTGAACAGCATCAGGTCGTTGCCGGACGGTCCGGCATAGGACTCACCGATCGTCGCCTTGCCGCCGCGCAGCGATTTCACCTCGGTGCCGGTCAGCGCGATGCCGGCCTCGAGCGTGTCCTCGATCGCGTAGTGGTAGCGGGCGGAGCGGTTGTCGGCGACGACGCGCCGGCCGGGATCGGGTTTGGGTGCCATTCGTCTTCAGGTTCGTGATCGGGCGCAGTCCACCGGTTGGGGATTGCCACCGATATGGGGACCGCCACGTTCTCCGGCGAGGCTTCCCGCCGGATCTTCTCGGATCAATCCGACGGCGTCAGATCAGGCCGGCATGGGCGAGCGCGGCATCGACCGCCCGGCGGCAGCCCTCGGTCGCCGGCACCAGAGGCAGGCGCACCTCCTCCGACATCAGCCCGAGGCGCGAGAGAGCGTATTTCGCCGGCACCGGGTTCGATTCGTAGAACATCTGCACGTGCAGCGGCATCAGCCGGTCCTGGATCTTCAGGGCCTTGGCGTAATCGCCCGCCAGCGTCGCTTCCTGAAGATCGGCGCAGAGCCGGGGTGCGACATTCGAGACCACCGAGATACAGCCGACCCCGCCATGGGCATTGAAGCCGAGCGCCGTCGCATCTTCGCCAGAAAGCTGGATGAAGTCTTCTCCCAAAGCCTGTCGTTGGAGGCTGACACGGTCGATCTTGGCCGTGGCATCCTTCACGCCGGCGATGTTCTTCAGTTCGAACAGCCGCTTCATGGTGTCGACGCTCATGTCGACCACGGACCGGCCGGGGATATTGTAGATGATGATCGGGATGCCGACGGCGTCGTTCACCGCCTTGAAGTGGGCGTACATCCCCTCCTGCGTCGGCTTGTTGTAGTAGGGCGTGACGGTGAGCACCGCATCCGCGCCGACGCTCTCGGCATGACGCGCCCGCGCGACGGCCTCCCGCGTCGAGTTCGAGCCGGCGCCCGCGATCACCGGCACCCGGCCGGCGGTCTCGGCGACGCAGACCTCGACCACGCGGTCGTGCTCGGTGTGGCTCAGCGTCGGGCTCTCGCCGGTCGTACCGGTCGGCACCAGGGCGTGGGTGCCCTGATCGATCTGCCAGTTCACGAATTTCCGGAAGGCCGACTCGTCGAACTCGCCGTCGCGGAACGGGGTCGCGAGCGCGGTCATCGAGCCGCGAAGGCGGGCGTGGGTATCGGTCATCCTGGCGTTCCCGGCCGTTCTTCTTGCCTGTTTTCTGGCGTGCCCCGGTGGCTGCGGCCGCGTACGGGCCGCGCTTGGGACGCGCGAGACATAGGCCCTCCCCCGTCCGCGCGCAAACGCTTCGCTTGCGCAGTTAATGCCATCTTAACGGACCGAGGCCCAGCTTAAGGCTTGGCCTCCGGTCGGGGTGTCTCAGATCATGGCGTTGCCCACACGCTCCCTGCCTCTGCTCCTCGGCCTGTTGCTGTCCGGCACGGCCGTGCTGCCACAGCGCGGCGGGGCCATCGAACTCCGCAACCCGCAGCCGGCCTCTGCCCCCGCCGCCCCCGCGAGAAACGCCACCGCGCCCGCCGGGCAGCCGAGCGACGGCCAGGGCCCCGCCTCGGATCCCGTCGCGGCGGACGCGCTGCGCCTCGATCCGAGTTCCGGCGAGGCCGCCTCCGACAAGCCGCTGCCCGCCGCGGCGTCCTCTTACGCCTCCACCGAATCGGATGGCCCTGTGGCCTTCCCGCTGCCCGATGCGGCCGTGTCGCCGGCCGCCCCCTCCCCTGAGGTACCGGACTTAGGCCGGCCGGTCGCCTTCGGCGAGACCGATCTCGGCCAACTCCGTGAGACGATCGACCTCTACCGCAAGGGCAAGGTCTCCGACGGCGACCGGCTCGCCGCAGGCTTCTCCGATCCGGCGGCGCGGGCGCTGCTCGAATGGGTTGCGATCCGCGCGGGCGCCGGCGTCAGCTTCGAGCGGGTCGTCGCCTTCTCACGCGCCAATCCCGATTGGCCGGCGGGGCCCCTGCTGCGCCGCCGGGCCGAGGAGCGGCTGCTCACGGAGAAGAAGAGCCCTGCGATCGTGCGCGCCTATTTCGCGAGCGCCAAGCCCGCGAGCGCGCCGGGCAAGTTCGCCCTGGCCCTGGCTCTGCGCGCCGACGGGCTCGACGCGGATGCCGCCGAACTCGTGCATGACCTGTGGCGCGAGGAGAGCTTCGGGCGCAGCCTTGAGGCCAAGGTCACCGAAGCCTTCCCCGGCGTGCTCACGGTGATCGACCACCGCTACCGGATGGAGCGCGCCCTCCTGAAGGAGGATTGGGCCACCGCCGCGCGCGCCGCCGACTATGCCGGCGGCTCTTATGCCAGCCTCGTGCGCGCCCGCCGGGCGGTGCAGGGCAAGGCCGGGGCGGCGGCCGCGCTCGCGGCGGTGCCGCCGTCGTTGCGCAACGATTCGTCCTACCTGCTCTCGCGCGCCCAGTATTTCCGCCGCGCCGACAAGGCGCCGGAGGCGGCCAAGGTGCTGCTCGCCGCGCCGACCAACCCGGAGGTGCTCGCCGACGGTGATACGTGGTGGGTCGAGCGCCGGATCGTCGCCCGCAAGCTGATGGATGCGGGCGAGACCAAGTCCGCCTACGCCGTGGCCGCCGCGCATTCCGCCCGCACCTCCGAGAAGCGGATCGAGGCCGAGTTCCATGCCGGCTGGATCGCGCTCCGCTTCATGGCCGACCCCGCGGCGGCTGAGCGGCACTTCGCGCAAGCCGCGAGTGTCGCCGAGACGCCGATCTCGCTGGCGCGTGCCGCCTATTGGCAGGGCCGCGCGGCGGAAGCCGCGGGCAAGATCATCGAGTCGAAGGGTTTCTACGAGCGCGCCGCGCTCCAGCCGATCGCCTATTACGGACAGCTCGCCCGCGCCCGGCTCGGCCAGCACAGCCTGCCCCTGCGCCGCGCCGCCGAGCTGAGCCCGACGGCGCGCGCCGCCTTCGACGACCGGCTCTTCATGCGCGGCTTGAAGCTTCTGGCCGCCGCCCAGATGAAGGACTTGGCGCTGCCGCTCTACATCGACGCCGCCCGCTCGCTGACCGAGGAGGCGCAAGTCAACGCGCTCGGCGAGACGGCGGTGGAGATGCGCGACGCGCGGGCGCTGGTCTCCATCGGCAAGCTCGCCACGCAGCGGGGGCTGGCACTGGACACCCATGCCTACCCGACCATCGGCATCCCGAATTACGAGACCTTCACCGCGGTGCCGCAGGTCGAGCGGGCCATGGTCTTCGCCATCGCCCGGCAGGAGAGCCAGTTCGATCCCCGCGCCCAATCCGGCGTCGGCGCGCGGGGGCTGATGCAGATGATGCCGGCCACCGCCCAGCGCACGGCCAAGCGCGTCTCGACGTCCTACGAAACGGATCGGCTGACCAGCGATCCCGCCTACAATGCGCGGCTGGGCCAAGCCCATCTCGGCGAGCTGATGGAGGACTGGAAGGGCTCCTACATCCTCGCTTTCGCCTCCTACAACGCGGGCGGCGGCAACGTGAAGAAATGGGTCGATGCCTACGGCGACCCACGCCGGCCGGATGTCGATCCGATCGACTGGGTCGAGCGCATCCCCTTCACCGAGACGCGCAACTACGTGCAGCGGGTGATGGAGAACCTGCAAGTCTACCGCAACCGCCTCGACGGCAAGAGCGCGCTGATGATCGAGCGCGACCTCGCCCGCGGCGCCCGCACCGCCGTCAGCGCCGAGGCGCAGCCGGTCACGCCGTAGTGGCGTGACCCTGGTAGTGCCGGTCACGCCGTTGTGGCGTGCCTCTGGTAGTGACTGCGGACCAGCGCCTCCACGAAGGGCCAGAGACCGGGGATACCGCGCTCGATCACCGGTTGGTATCGCGCCATCACCTGCGCCTCGGTGAGGCCGTTCTCGGCCCAGGTGCCGCCCTCGGTCAGCGTGTTGAGCAGCAGCGGCTGGAGCCGATCAAGCGCCTTGGCGAACCGGGCCTCCGCCGTCTCGCTCGCCTCGAATTCCCGCCATAGCGCGGCGAAGCGGTCCCGCTGCGGCTCCGGCAGGAGCCCGAAGATCCGCGCGGCCGCAGCCTCCTCGACCAGCGCTAAAGCGGCGGCGTCGTAGGCGCCATGGATCGGCACATCGCCGGCATCGACCTCGACGATGTCGTGCACCAGCAGCATCGCGACGACGCGGTTCAGGTCGAGGCCGGGCGCGCGATCGCCGAGAACGAGCGCGAACATCGCCAAGTGCCACGAATGCTCGGCCGAGTTCTCGCGCCGACGCTCGCCGATGGTGCGGTTCTGGCGCAGCACGGCCTTGAGCCCATCGATCTCCGCGAGAAACGCGAATCGGCGCGCGAGGGCGGAAGCGTCGTCGGTCACGTCGTCCATGTCGTTGGTCCCGGCATCTGCCAGCACGGTTGAAGGGTTCGGAACGCCCGAGCAAGGCGGCTATGCGGTCGATTTCCCACAGACATCGCCTGCCCGGTGCTTTTGGATCGCCGCCGGGGCGCCGATAGAGTGGGTCCGCCATGGCCATCACGGACCCGATCTCAGCCTCTGACCTCCGCGGGATCGAAGCCCACCTAATCGCGCGCGCGACCGCGTCGGACGAGGCGGAGGCCATCATCGCGGAGTTCTGCGAAGCGCTGGTTGCGGCCGGTCTCCCGCTCTGGCGCCTCAGCCTCGCGGTGCCGGTGATCGATCCCCTGTTCCGCGGGGTGAGCGTCGCGTGGCGGCGTGGGCAAGGCATGGCGGTGTTTCCGACCGTGCACGGGCCGGAGGGCGAGGACACGTTCTTGCGCAGCCCCGTCGGCTGGCTGCGGGCGAACGACCTCTCCTTCGTGCGCTGGCGCCTCGACCAATCGAACGGCTGTCCCGATCTCCCGCTTCTCGATGCGTTGAGGCAGGCGGGCGGGACCGATTACCTGCTCCATGCCGCGGCCTTCGCACCCGGCAGCGCCATGGAGGGTGTCGGCATCTCGTTTGCCACCGACCGGCCCGGCGGCTTCTCGCAAGCGGAGCAGGCGGTAGTCGCCGGACTCGTGCCGGTGATCGCCCTGGTTACGGCCAAGCTCAGCCTGTCGCACGCGATTCGCGAGATGCTCGACACCTATCTGGGCCCGGCGACGGGGGCGCGGGTGCTCGCGGGCGAGATGCGGCGCGGGCAGAGCACGGTGGTCCACGCCGCGATCCTGCTCGCCGACCTGCGCGGCTTCACGGCGGTGGCGGACCGTGACGATCCGCTGAAGGTGGTGGGCTGGCTCGACGAGCATTTCGATGCGCTCGGCGAGCCCGTGCAGCGCCATGGCGGCGAGATCTCGAAATTTCTCGGCGACGGCTTTCTCGCCGTCTTCCCCGTCGCCGAGCCGGACGCCCTCACCTGCCCGGCCTGTACGGGGGCGCTCGATGCGGCGCGCGAGGCGCTGGCGCGCAACGACCGGCTGAACGCGTCCCGCCGCCAGGATGGGCTGCCGCCCCTGGAGGCAGACATCGTGCTGCATTACGGGCGCGTCGTCTCCGGCAATGTCGGCACCGACCGGCGCCTCGACTTCACGGTGATCGGCCGGGCGGTCAACGAGGCGAGCCGGATCGAGCGGCTCTGCGACGGGTTGGAGCGCTCGCTGCTCCTCTCCGACGCCTTCGCTCGGCGTTGCGGGGCCTCGCTCGTTCCGGTCGGCGAGTTCGCCCTGCGCGGCGTCGGGCGCAAGCAGCGGATCTGGGGGTTGGCCCCGGAGGCGCCCGGTCCGTCGGAGGGGGTAGCGTGAGGCGGAGCGCTCGAGCCCGCCCGGAGCGAGGCGACGGGCAGGTCACGAGCGCAGGCTGAGGCCGATTCCCTGGCGGTCGGAGAGCGGTGCGACGCCCGTCGGCGCGGCGGCGCGTTCCAGCGGCACACCGGCCTTCTGGAGGTAGTCCACCACCGCGAGCGCCCGTGCCCGCGCGAGGTCGGCGCCGGCATCCGCCCGCTCGGCCTCGGTCTTCTCGGGCTTCGGTTCGGACTTCGCCTCGGGCTTTGGTTCGGATTTGGACGCGTCCTGCTTCGTCTCGGCCTTGGCCTTGCTGCCCTTGTTGGCCTTCGCGTCCTTCTTCGGGTCCGCCTTGGTGGGCTTGGGTGCCGTCTCCTTCGCGGCCTCGTCGGCGACCGGGTCGGCCTGGGTCTCGGGCTTCACGCCCGCCGGGTCGAGATGACCCACCACCTCGATCCGCTCCGCCGGACAGGCCCGTGCCAGCGCCGCCACCGCGTCGAGCACCGGGTAGAACTCGGGCGCCAGCGCCGTGCTCCCTGGGGCAAAGCGCAGGGTATGCCCGGCGGTGCGCTCGGCGAGGCGCTGTCCGCACGGGCCCAAATCGGCCGTCGCCGAGGGGGCCGCGTCCGAGGTGACGGCGACCGTGGCGTTCCAGCCCGCCGGCATCGCCTTCGGCAGGGATTGAGCGAGGCGGGCGGCGCTCTCGGGATAGAGGCTGGTGCCGGTCAGGCGCAGGCTGGTGCCGGTGATCGTCAGTTCGCCGCTCGCCAGCGTCGAGAGCGGATCGACCGCCGCTGCAACGGCCGCGCCCAGAGCGGCCGGCGCACCCTCGGCCAGCCGCGTGCGATCCTGGATCGATTCGCGGAAGAAACGCGGGTTGAGCCGGGCGAGCAGCGCCTCCCGCGTCGCCCGATCCGGCAGATGGCCGCTCACCGTGACGCTGTCGCTGCCGCGGCGGATGCGCAGGACGTAGGGGACGATGGGACGGGCGGAGAGTGCCACACGGCCCGCGGCGATTCCGAGGGGCCGGGCGTCGCGCATCAGCGTCTGCGCCTCGGCGACCGCGCCGGCATCCAGCGCATTGCCCTCGACCGAGACCGCCTCGCCCTCGAAGCTGACGCGCCCCTCGTGCAGGAGCCCCGCGAGCTGGAACACGAAGCGCGCCAGGGCCGGGCCGTCGATGCCCGGCGGCAGGCCGCGTGCGTCGCGCAGGCGATCATCGACGGCTGCGCCCTCCGCGGCCTCTGCGGCGGCGGCCCGGATCTCTTCGCGGGCGCTTTCCGAGGCGACGTGGCCGTTCAGTTCGAGGCTGCCGTCCGGGCGGCGGGAGACACCGAACCGGAAGTCGCCGACGACCGGCGGCGTGATCTCGATCGTGCCGAGGGTGTAGCCCTGCGGCGGGGTTGCCAGCGCCGTGCGCAGGGCATCGTAGGCGGCCAGACTCGCCGCTTCGCCGCGAATCGAGATGACGGTGTCGTTGAGCGTGGCGACGGCGCCGGTGGTGAGATCCTGAAGTCGCTCCACGGCGAAGGCCGCGGCATCGGGGAAGTCGCGCGGTGCGCCCCGTGCGGCCCGGGCGTTGTCGTTCAAGGTGGCGTCACGCGGCAGGGCCGGCTTCAGGCGCTGAGCTAGTTCGAAGGCGCCGACCTCGGCCGGGCGGCTGCCGGTGGCCTCGACGCGGCCGGCGGCGGGGCGCTCCACCGACCAGACGAAGGGGGAGACTTCCTCGACCACGCCGGTCCGGTCGGTAAGGCGGCGGACGCCGTCGATGGCGGCGAGCCGGCCGACGGCTGCCTCGCGCTGGGACGCCTCCGGCGCTTCGCCCGTCGCGGTCAGGTCGCGGCCCGTCACCGAGACCCGCAGCCAGGGCTCGGGCTGCCCCTCTCCTGTCGCGGCGGCGATCGCCGTCGCCTCTCGCTCGAGGCGTTCCGTGACGCGCAGCATGCCGAAATAAGCCGCTGCGGCGATCACGGCGAGAAGCGGAAGGCCGGCGATCCAGCCGGCCCGAATCAGGCGAGACCGGAGCGTGCGGCCGTGCGGCGGTACTTGCGAAGGCAACGAAGGCGTGGACATGGGCTCGACCTCCTCGGCGGCCGGCGATGATGGCCAGAAGACAGGCCCATCGGGGCGCTTTGAAGGCCGTGCCCGTCGCGCACGCCGACGGCAGTGATTCGCACGGCCCGTGGGTCCGACCCGTCCCAGGCCAACAAAAAACCCCGGCCGCGAGGCCGGGGTCTGGAAGGTGTTCGTCGTGTCCAGCCCCCCGCGCGGGCGGGGGGCGGTTCGGCTTAGAAGTCGCGCTGCACGCGGAAGCGGGCCTGGAACACGTCTTCGCTGCTGACCGTGCGGGTCGGGATGTTGTTCACGAAGCCGCCCTTGTCGCTGTCGGAGACGCGACCGTTCTTGACGCCCGTTTTGATGTACTGGCCCTCGACGCCGATATCGAGATCCTTGACCGGCGACCAGATCAGGCTCGCGCCGGTGACGACCTGATAGGTGTCACGCAGGGCGGGGCTGAGGCTGTAGCCGACGGCGTTGGTGAGGTAGGACGGCGGCGCCACGGTCGAGGCCGCGCCGACCACCGAGTTCGCCTGGCTGACCGCCTGGCGGGCGCCCTGCGAGAACCAGATCTCACCGTAGCTGGCGTAGAAGGCCGAACGCCATTCCGGCGACCAGTAGTGGAGGTAGGACGCCACCGCCGTGAAGCTGTTGGACAGCTCGATGCGGCCGGTCAGCGGGTTGACGATCGCGTCGGAGAGATACTGGTTGAACGGGTTGCCCGCGTAGACCGAGGCGTTGCTCAGGTAGCCGGCGGTGAAGCGGTTGATGCCGGTGTAGAACGAAGCACCCTCGCCGTAGGCGCCCTGGAGGTAGAGGCCGTCGCCGGGGGCGATGAAGGGCAGGTTGAACTTCATACCGCCCTGGATCGCCCAGCCGTACTCCGTCTGCGCGCCGGCGTTGATGCCGCGCGCCGCCAGAGCCGCTGCCGTGTTGCCGGCCAGCGCGGCGCCCGTGCCGGGAACGCCGATCGACGAGCCAGCGATGAAGCCGCCGGTGTTGATGTCCTTGACGGCGGCCGAGAGCTGAGCCGAGCCCCAGGCGGCGTCGTAGCGCAGCGAGCCGACGAAATCGGGCAGGCGCGAGCGCTGGACGGCGTCGATGAAGGCCACGGCGGTGGCGTTACCGGCGGCGTTGGTGCCGAGGATGATCGGGGTCGGGGCCGTGGTGAACACGTTGTTCAGACCAGCCTGACCGGGAACGAGGGCCGTGCTGCCGGCCGCGTCGGAGTAGAGCGGGTTCTTGCGGTAGTTCGGGTCTTCCATCGACAGCGTCACCGACCAGCCCTCACCGAACTTTTGGGTGTAGGCGAGCAGGTTGGTGGACGGCAGGTCGGAACCCAGCGACGAGCCGATGATCTCGAAGTCGTGGGCGTAGAAGTCGAAGAACGAGGAGGCGCGACCGGCGGTCAGGCCGGCGAACTGCACGAACGCCTTGTCGACGTTGATGAAGTTCTGAACGCGGCCGAGCTGGTCCTGGCCGGTGCCGGAGAAGGCGTAGGCGCCGCGCAGGTTCGTGCCGGAGGAATACTTCGTGTTGCCGGTACGGCTCGCGGCGTCGAGGCGCAGGAAGGCGCGCAGGGTGCCGTAGCCGGTCTGGGTGCGGGCATCGAAGTTGAAGCGGGCAAGGCCCGTGAAGCCCGAGATATCGCCGCCGCCGGGGACGTTGCGATTGTCGGTGCCGATATAGCCGTACTCGGCGCGGGCGCGGCCGGAGACACGCAGGCAGGTATCGGTGCCAGGAATGTAGAAGAAGCCGGCGCCGTAAGCGGTGCAGACGCGGACGTACTCGATCGGAACGGCCTTCTTCACCGGCAGGTCGGCGGCCTGAGCCCCACCCACGACGGCCAGCCCCGCTGCCGATCCAAGGAGAAGGCTCTTCACGAGCTTCATGGTATACCCTCCAGAAGTTTCGAGACCCACGGGATCGGACTTCTGTTTTGGCCGGGCGCCCACCATTCCGTGGTCGTTCCGGCTTGTCCTTTTTCCCTTGGAGCTTGGCCCTTCCCTTCCGGGTTATCGGCCAAGCCGCAGCGGGGTTATCCCGTCCGCAGCGGCACCATGAGCGAGCGTGGCCTTACGGGCAACAGAGATGACTGTCTTGGAGCTGACACAAAGCTGCTTCGCTGCACTCTGTTGCAGCATCGCAACTTAATCCCCGTCCGCTAGCAAAAGTTTTCCACGAATCGAGGCATCGTAGAAGGTCCGTCGAGGGATGGTCAGCCGCTTTGTGCTTCGCGCTGCATCTCCAGCGTCAGCCAGCGTTCCTCGGCCGCGGCCAGTTCGGCTTCGGCCGCACCGAGCATGGCGGTCGCCTTCTGAAAGCGGCTGGGATCGCGGCTATACAAGCCGGGATCGGACAGAACCTCGCGCAGTTTGGCGATTCCCGTTTCCAACTCGGCCATGCGGACGGGCAGGGTCTTCAGCTCGTGCTGCTCCTTGAAGCCGAGCTTGTTGCGCGCCGGAGCAGCCTCCGCCCGCGTCGCCTTCTCCCGCGGCTCGGCCCGTTCGCGGGCGGGCTTCTCCCGCCCGTCGCTGCGGGCCTCCACGCCGCGCCCGCGCTGGGACAGCATGTCGGAATAGCCGCCGGCATACTCGACCCAGCGCCCCTCCCCCTCGCTGACCAGCACGGTCCCGGCCACCCGATCGAGGAAGTCGCGGTCGTGGCTCACCAGAATCAGAGTACCGGCATAGTCGCCGAGCATCTCCTGGAGGAGGTCCAGGGTTTCTAGGTCGAGGTCGTTGGTGGGTTCGTCGAGAACGAGGAGGTTGGAGGGCTGGGCGAGCGCTCGGGCGATCAGCAGCCGGTTGCGCTCGCCGCCCGAAAGCACGCTCACGGGCGTGCGCGCCTGTTCGGGCGCGAACAGGAAGTCCTTGAGGTAGCCGATGACGTGGCGGCTGCGCCCGCCCACCGTGACGCTGTCGCCGCTTCCGCCGGTCAGCACCTCCGTGACGGTCGCGCTCCCCTCCAGCACGGCACGGGCCTGATCGAGATGGACCATGTTGAGGCTGGTGCCGAGGCGCATCTCGCCCGAATCGGGCGCGAGCGCGCCGGTCAGCAGGTTGATCAGCGTGGTCTTGCCCGCCCCGTTCGGGCCGACGATGCCGAGCCGGTCGCCGCGCAGGACGCGCAGAGACAGGTCGTGGACGATTCGGCGCTCGCCGTAGGACTTCGAGACGTGCCTGGCTTCGGCGATGAGCGTGCCGGAGGCTTCGCCCTCGCTCGCCGTCAGCACCGCCTGCCCCACCGGGCGGCGGTGGTCCCGGCTCTGCTTGCGCAGGGTCTGCAGGTCGGAGAGGCGACGCACGTTGCGCTTGCGCCGGGCGGTCACGCCGTAGCGCAGCCAGTGTTCCTCGTCGGCGATCT
The DNA here is from genome assembly GCF_024347855.1 of Methylorubrum sp. GM97. NCBI lineage: Bacteria > Pseudomonadati > Pseudomonadota > Alphaproteobacteria > Hyphomicrobiales > Methylobacteriaceae > Methylorubrum > Methylorubrum sp. GM97. The sequence continues at coordinate 3,428,572 of NZ_AP025942.1, read as the reverse complement.
TGCGATCGAGCTTGTGCTTGTCGCGCTCCTCCTCCTCGAAGAAGGCGTCGCGCCACGCCTCGAAGCTCGAGAAGCCCTGCTCGATTCGGCGGGTCACGCCGCGGTCGAGCCAGATGGTGGAGCGCGACAGGGCCGAAAGAAAGCGGCGGTCGTGGCTGATGATGACGAGGGCCGAGCGCGTGCGCTTCAGCTCGGATTCCAGCCACTCGATCGCCGGGAGGTCGAGATGGTTGGTGGGCTCATCGAGCAGCAGGATGTCGGGCTCGGGCGCGAGTGCCTGGGCGAGCGCGGTCCGGCGCGCCTCGCCGCCTGACAGGCGCTGGGGGTTCTCCGTGCCGTCGAGACTCAGACTCTCCAAGAGATAACGGGCGCGGTGCGCGTCGTCGCCCGGCGCGAGGCCGGATTCCGCGAAGGCCAGCGTTGTCTCGAAGCCGGAAAAGTCCGGCTCCTGCGCGAGGTAGCGGATGGTGGTGCCGGGCTGCACGAAGCGCACGGCGCGATCCGGCTCGACCAAGCCTGCGGCGATGCGCATCAGGGTCGACTTGCCCGAGCCGTTGCGGCCGACGAGGCAGGCGCGCTCGCCGGGCGCGATCGTCAACTCGGCGCGTTCGATCAGCGGGGTTCCGCCGAAGGTAAGCGCAACGTCTTGAAGGGTGAGAAGCGGGGGAGCGGCCATGCCGGGCTTATGGCAGCAGCCGCACTTCGGAACAACGCAAGTGGGCCGGGCCTTCAGGGCGATCGCCGGAAAGCGATGGCCCTGATTGTTTGCCGGCCCCGGTCGTCGGCGCCCGCCTCCGCCGATCCAGGCTTTCGCGTCGCGCGGAGCCGGCGCTGCTTCGGGTGAAGCGTTCAGGCGGTCGGGTTGGCCGGGCCGGTCGGGATCGAATCCGGCAGGCCGGGGCTCTCGACGGGAATCTCGGTCGGCGTGGTGCTGGGAGCCTCGGCGGGCGTTCCGCCGGGGATTTCAGGGCCGGGACCGGGCTCGGGGATCTGGGGCGAGTCGGGCGTTTCCGGTCCAGGCGTCTCGGGGCCGGGCACGGGAGTCTCCGGGATCGATCCGGGATTGGCCATAGGGGTCGAAGCCTCACTGGCGGCGGGCACCGTGCCGCCGTGTCACGCCAACGAGGCGTCGCCGGGCCGGTTCCCGTGGCCCGTTCCCCGCGACGTCCCGGCTCCGGCTACTTCTTGGTCAGGAGGAGCTTGTTGCCCTCCTTGCCGACGATCTTCTGGATCTTCTGGGCGAACATCGAGAGCAGCAGCGGCATGCGCACCTCGACGCGCACCACGTCCTGGCCGACATCGATCTGGCCGTCCACGGTCTGGGTCATGGCCGTGACCGAGTAGTCGAGCCGGTCGCCGGTCCAGGCCAGGGTGTTGATGGCGATGCCACTCTTGCCGAGCGCCTCGCGCACCCGGACGGTGCCCTCATCGATGCGCCGCCGGGCCTCGTCGCGGCCGAGTTCATGCGGAATCTCGACCACCATCGGCTTCGCCATCTCGGCTCCTCATCCCTTTGCAGCCCGGATCGAAAAGCGTTCCGGGCCTGCGCGTCATCGATTGAGACGAAGATGGGAAGGGGGCGGTTCCCCGGCAACGCCGGATGGAACGGAGGCGGTGTTCGCCTCAGCGCACCACGTTGAGCGAAACGTAGCTGACGCCCGACATGCCGATAGCGCGGGCCGAGCCGCGGGCCAGATCGATCACCCGGCCGCCGATGAACGGGCCGCGATCGTTGATGCGCACCACGACCGAGCGGCCGTTGGACTGGTTCGTGACGCGGACGCGGGTGCCGAAGGGCAGGCTACGGTGGGCGGCGGTGTAGCCGTTGGGGTTGAACCGCTCCCCATTGGCCGTCTTCTTGCCGCTTCCGTACCAGGAGGCCCGGCCACCCTGGGCCTGGGCGGGCAGCGCCGAGAGGGCGCCGATGACGGTGGCGAGGCAGACGGCAGCGGTCCGGATAGAAACCTTCATCGAGGATCGCATTCCCTTGTTTTTGCGACGTGTTGTGAGCGCCGCGGAAAATGAGCCCGATCCCGGCTAAAATAAGACGGGGATTTTGCGCCGCGGCATGAGCCAAGAATCAGACTATCGAGCGGGGTTTCGGGGTTTCGGGTCGCGGCAAGCATTGATTACTTGGCTCGACGCCTGCGCCCGGCCTCTCGATATCCACAAAACTTGTCGCGAAAGAATTCAGCGCCGCTCCGCCCGCGGCCGGGAAAGCCTTGACAAAGCTTCGGGCGCGCTTGCCCGAGCGGCAGCGCAGCCTTGCATTTGATGCATGGCGAAACCCGGCAAAAACTGCCGCCCCATATCGAGACGCAACCGTACGGCGACGGCAAACGCGACCTTTACCGTGATCGGGCCATGGTCCGGTTGTCAGTCGCGTAACCGGTGTTTGCCATGGCTTCCCCGCGTACCGCGGTCGTCGGCGCCACCGCCCGGAATCAAGTCTCGCGTACCGGGCGGATCGCGTCGGCGCCGCGGATGGGTCTTGCACCCTCCGTTCAGCGTCTTCCCAGCACCTTACCCCTCGACGAAATCCTGATCGGCGACTGTATCGCCGCGATGGATCGTCTGCCGGCGGAAAGCGTCGACTGTGTCTTCGCCGACCCGCCCTACAACCTCCAGCTCGGCGAGGCGGGATTGACTCGTCCCGACCAGAGCGTCGTCGATGCCGTCGACGACGACTGGGACAAGTTCTCCAGCTTTTCCGCCTATGACGACTTCACCCGCGCCTGGCTGAAGGCCGCGCGCCGCGTGATGAAGCCGAACGGCACGCTGTGGGTGATCGGTTCGTATCACAACATCTTCCGGGTCGGCAGCGCATTGCAGGATCTCGGTTACTGGATCCTGAACGACATCGTCTGGCGCAAGGCCAACCCGATGCCGAACTTCCGCGGCAAGCGCTTCACCAACGCGCATGAGACCCTGATCTGGGCCTCGCGCTCGCCGCAGGCGAAGTACACCTTCCATTACGATGCCCTGAAGGCCGGCAACGAAGACCTTCAGATGCGCTCGGACTGGTTCATCCCGCTCTGCACGGGCGAGGAGCGGCTGAAGGACGAGGCGGGCCGCAAGGTCCACCCGACCCAGAAGCCGGAAGCTCTCCTGGCCCGCACGCTGCTGGCGGCGACCAATCCCGGCGACGTGGTGCTCGACCCGTTCTTCGGCACCGGCACGACCGGCGCGGTGGCCAAGCGTCTCGGCCGCCACTTCATCGGCTGCGAGCGCGACCCGACTTACGCCACCGCGGCGCGGGCTCGGATCGACAGCATCGAGACGCTGTCGGCCGCCTCGCTGGCGCTCGCGACGCCGAAGCGGTCGGAGCCGCGCATCCCGTTCCTGAGCGTGGTCGAGGCGGGCCATGTCCGCCCCGGCGAGACGCTGACCGACGAGCGCCGCCGCTTCCGGGCGACGGTGCGGCCGGACGGCCAGCTCAGCGTCGGGCCGGCGATGGGCTCGATCCACAAGGTCGGCGCCCTGGTGCAGGGCCTGCCCGCCTGCAACGGCTGGACTTTCTGGCACGCCGAGCGCGGCGGAAAACTCGTCTGCATCGACGATTTTCGGACTGAGATGCGGGGCCAAGCCGGGGCGTAGCGCTCGTCGCGGTTTCGAAAGGACAAGTCCTTTCGCGGATGCAGGGCAGAGCCCTGCATCTTTTTATCGTGTCCGAACCGGCTTCGGTGCCTTCTTCACGATCCGCGCCAGATCCGAGGGCCGCGACGAGGCGAGCTTCGGGATCGGCCCACGCCGCGGCGGCGGCTCGGGTTCCGGGATCGTGGCGAGATCGGGTTCGCGGACCGGAACCGGCTTCGGCGCCACCACGGGCATCGGGCCGGTGAGCGCGTGGGCGAGCACCTTCTTCATCGCACCGGGTAGCGGCTCGGTCTCGAGCGCGTCGCGGGGGGTGAAGCGCATGCCCTCCGGCGGCTTCGTGTCCGCCGCGACGCGGGCGAGAAACACCGTCAGTTCGAGCGGGAAATGGGTGAAGCCGTGCTTCACCACGCCGGGCAGGCGCTTCCAGCGGGCATCGAGCGGCGCGTCGAGCAGGCCCTTGGCCGGATCGTAATCGGGCAGCCAATCGCTCGTCGGCGGTTCGGCCATGGCGCCGAGCAGGCCTTCGGGAGGCCGCGTGCGTAGCAGGACCGCCTCGTCGCCGGCCCGCAGCGCGACGAAGGCCGCGCCCCTTCGCAAGATCCCCTTCTCCTTCTTCACTTTACGCGGAAACGTCTCCTGCAAACCCTCGGCGCGGGCGCGGCAGGGCAGCATCCAGGGGCAGAGGGCGCAGGCCGGCCGCTTCGGGGTGCACAGCGTCGCGCCGAGATCCATTAGGGCCTGCGCGAAGTCGCCCGGCCGCCGGTCCGGCACCAGCGCCTGGGTGAACAGGCGGATCTGGGCGCGGGCAGTGGGAAGCGGCGTCTCGATGGCGTGCAGCCGGCTCATCACCCGCTCGACATTGCCATCGACCGCCGCCGCCGGCCGGTCGAAGGCGATCGCGGCGATGGCGCCGGCCGTATAGGCGCCGATGCCGGGCAACTTGCGCAGGCCGTCTTCGGTGTCGGGAAACCCGCCAGCGCTCGCGACCGATTTGGCGCAGGCATGCAGGTTGCGGGCGCGGGAATAGTAGCCGAGCCCGGCCCAGGCCGACATCACCGCCTCCTCCGGCGCGGCCGCGAGCGCCGCGACGTTGGGAAACAGCGTCAGGAATTTCACGAAATAGGGTTTGACTGCCGTGACGGTGGTCTGCTGCAGCATCACTTCCGAGAGCCAGACCCGGTAAGGGTCGGGCGTCTCACCCGGCAACGCCCGCCAAGGCAATGCCCGGCGGTGGCGGTCGTACCAAGTGAGGAGGTCGGCGGCCGAGGCGGCGGGCATGGCCCGTCCATAGCGGGAGCGCGGCTGCGAAAACAGCGCCTTGCCGAAATGTGACGCGGCGGCGTCCTCGCTCCCTCGTGCGGCGCTCCCGACTCCCGTGCCGGCCGCAATTCGGGTAGGTTGTGAATGGGGCGCGTCCGTTATGCGGCCCTTGTGTTCCGGAGTGCCGATGGCGCGCGTCAAACCGCTGAGCGAACTGATCGAGGGCTGCATCGGCCCGGCCTTCGCCGCGCAGGGCTTCGCCTCCTCCGACATCCTCGCCGCGTGGCCGGACATCGTCGGCGCGCGGCTCTCCGAGGCCTGCCAGCCGGTCAAGCTCGAATGGCCGCGCCGGGCCCGCCGCGACGCGGAGGGCCGGCCGGAGCCCGGCACCCTGGTGGTGCGGGTGGAAGGCGCCTTTGCCCTCGAACTCCAGCATCTCGCGCCGATCGTGATCCAGCGCGTCAACGCGCATTACGGCTGGGCCTGCATCGGCAAGATCGTCATGCGCCAGGACCGCGTGCACCGGGCCACACGCCGCGTCCCGCAGAAGGCCCTCGACCCGGCCCGGCGCGGCGAGGTGGCGCTGGCGGTGGCGCGCATCGAGGAGGAGCGCCTGCGCGACGCTCTCGACCGGCTCGGCATCGCCGTGGTCGCGCGGCGATAGCGACGCGGGCCGGAGCCTCGTGCGCGAGACCTGATCCGGGACGAGGCTCGGGATTCTTGTTGTTGCATCGTCTTTCTTCCGAAAGCCGGCACCACCTTTCGGGCCGATGCTTTGGCGGCGCATCAACGCAAGGACGTGCGGGCGGCGGCGTGGCGTGATAAGCGGCTCGCGAAAGGCCGTGCGGCGACGCGTCCCCCGGCCGGACGGAGCCGTTCCGTCCTATCCTGCGCGGTATCGGGCCGAATGCGGCCCGCGAACGGAGCCCGCCCCTGCCATGATCACCCGGCGCGACGCCCTGAAACTGACCGGCCTTGCCCTCGGCACCGCCGCCCTGCTCCCCCGCCTGACCTTCGAGGCGCTGGCGCAATCGGCCGACACGGCCGCGCTGATGCAGCCCGGTCCCCTCGGCGATGTCTGGCTCGGGCCGGCGGACGCCAAGGTGACGATCATCGAATACGCTTCGATGACCTGCTCCCACTGCGCCCATTTCCACGCGACGACGTGGCCGGTGCTGAAGGAGCGCTACATCGATACCGGCAAGGTGCGCTTCACCCTGCGCGAGTTCCCGCTCGATCCGCTCGCCACCGCCGCCTTCATGTTGGCCCGCTGCGATGGCGAGGCGAAATATTACCCGATCACCGATCTGCTGTTCGACCAGCAGCAGAACTGGGCCTTCGTGCGCAAGCCGCAATCGCCCGTCGATGCCCTGGAGCAGCTCCTGCGTCAGGCCGGGTTCTCGAAGGAGAAGTTCGAGGCCTGCCTGAAGGATCAGAAGACCTACGCCGCCATCAACGCGGTCAAGACCCGCGGCCTCGACACCCTCAAGGTCGAATCGACGCCGACCTTCTTCATCAACGGCGAGAAGCGCGCCGGCGCCCTCTCGATCGAGGAAATGGAGAAGATCATCAAGCCGATCCTGGGGCCTGATCCGGCTTCCGAAAGCCGTGGAAAAATGAAGAATTATGTTGTTCCATCAACAACTTAATAGGCAGTTTGGCCGCCTTGACACTCAAGGTTGGCGAAACTATGGTGCGCCGCGCCGAGGGGGTGAAACCTTTCCCTTCGCTCCCGACGACATGTGGGGTCGCCCGTGAGTGGCGGCCCGGCAGATGATGGGAGCGGGCCGGAAAAGGCTCCCGCCGACGGCGATCTCTCCGCGAGGCTCAAGCGTCTCGAGACGCAGCTCGAAGGCAAGCGGCCCAGCGCCGGGCCCGACAAGCTTGCGCGCACCGGCACGTCCGGCGGGTCTGCCCCGCTTGGTCAGGCCATGCGGCTCTCGACCGAGTTCATCGCGGGCGTGATCGCCGGGGGAATCCTCGGCTACATCGTCGATCATCTCTTCGGCTCCAAGCCGTGGGGCATGATCGTGCTGCTGATGCTGGGCTTCGTGACGGGGATCTACAACGTCATGCGGGTCAGCGGCTTCAGCACCAAGAAAACTGAGAAAGATCGCCGGTAACGGTCTCCAAGACGCCTCAGGGGTCTTGAGACTCGCCCGGCATCGTGTAAGGGCGACGCGCGACAGACGGGAGCCGCAAAGGCTTCCTCGCGCGACACACAAAGGGGCGGAAGCGGGCACATGGCGGTCAGTATCGACCCGATCCACCAGTTCGAGCTGCAGCCGCTCGTCTCGCTGGGTCACATCGGCAACCAGCAGCTCGCGTTCACGCAATCGGCTCTGTACATGTTCGCCGCGGTGGGCATCATCGCGCTGCTGACCATCGTGGCGACCTCCGGGCGTTCCGTGGTTCCGGGCCGTCTCCAGGCGCTGGCCGAGACGCTCTACGAGTTCATCGCCGATACGGTGCACCAAGCGACCGGCGAGGACGGCAAGCGCTTCCTGCCGCTCGTGTTCTCCCTGTTCATGTTCGTTCTCATCCTGAACCTGCTCGGGATGATCCCCTACGCCTTCGCGGTGACCAGCCACCTCATCGTCACCTTCGGCCTCGCGCTGGTCGTGATCCTGACCGTGGTGATCTACGGCGTCGCCAAGCACGGCACCCACTTCCTCGGCGTGTTCGTGCCGTCGGGGGTGCCGAAGCCGCTGCTGCTCATCATGGTGCCGATCGAGATCGTGTCGTTCCTGTCGCGGCCGATCAGTCTCTCGGTTCGTCTCTTCGCCAACATCCTGGCCGGCCACATCGCGCTGAAGATCTTCGCCTTCTTCGTGGTCCAGCTGCTGGTTGCCGGCGCCTGGGGCGTGCTCTCGCCCCTGCCGCTCGCGCTCACCATCGCGCTGACGGCTCTCGAGTTCCTCGTCGCGGCCCTTCAGGCTTACGTCTTCGCGACGCTGACGGCGGTCTATCTCGCCGACGCCCTCCACCCCGGCCACTGATCCGTCCCGGCCGGACCCTTCCGCCCTCAACGAACCCCGTTCGAACTTCAGGAGTGTTTCATGGATCCCGTCGCTGCGAAGTACATCGGCGCCGGTCTCGCCTGCCTCGGCATGGCGGGCGCCAGCATCGGCCTCGGCAACCTGTTCGGCCAGTTCTACGCGGGCGCCCTGCGCAACCCGTCGGCCGCCGATAGCCAGCGCACCAACCTCCTCCTGGGCTTCGCGCTCACCGAGGCGCTCGGCATCTTCTCGCTGCTCGTCGCGCTGCTGCTCCTCTTCGCCGTCTGACGCGTCGTTCTTCGGGGGAGCGCGGGCCGGCTAGAGAGTCCGCCCCGCGCTCCCCCGCTCGTTGAGAGTGCCTCGCGAAACCTCCTCTGCGCGGTCGTCCGCCCTTCGGCATGGCGGCGCAGCGGCGGTTTCGTGAGAGACACCGATCCGGCCGCTCCGTCCGCGGAGCCGGCCTTCCGACGTCACCGGACAGGGCCATGGCCGAGCAGAAGAATCCCCTCACGACCCCCTCCCCGAACGCGGACACGACGATTGTCCCGGCGGGAAGCCCGCACACCCATACCGAGCAGCCCTCCGGCGGCCATGGCGGTGCCTTTCCGCCCTTCGAGAGCCACACCTTCCTCTCGCAGTTGATCTGGCTCGCGCTGGCCTTCGGCCTGCTCTACTACCTGATGTCCAAGGTTGCGCTGCCGCGCATCGAGGCGATCCTCGGCAACCGCGCCGGCCGGCTCTCGTCCGATCTGACCGAGGCGCAGCGCATGAAGACCGAGGCCGACGCCGCCGGCGCCGCCTACGAGAAGTCTCTGCGCGAGGCCCAGGCGAAGGCGCAGGCCATCGCCCAGGAGACCCGCAACAGCCTCTCGGCCGAGGCCGACGCCAAGCGCAAGACGCTCGAAGCCGAGCTGAACCAGCGGCTCGCCGTCTCCGAGGCGACCATCCGCACGCGCACGACGGAAGCCATGGGCAATGTCCGCGCGATTGCCGGCGAGACCGCCTCGGCGATCGTCGAGCGGCTGACCGGCCAGGCCCCTGACCAGGCGAGCCTGAACCGCGCCCTCGACGCGACGCCCGCCGTACACTGATCCGAGGGCCGGCCCGTTGCCGGCCCCTCCCATCCGACCCCGCCCCGGCCCGCCGGGCGGAGGGCCGATCAAGGGTTTGAGACCGACATGTTGTTGACCGCGGAATTCTGGGTCGCCGTCGCCTTCGTGGCGTTCCTGGTCATCGTCTGGCGGGTCGGCGGCTTCTCGATGATGACCAACGGGCTCGACAGCCGCGCCAAGCGCGTGCGCAACGAGCTCGACGAGGCCCGCCGCCTGCGTGAAGAAGCCGCGGCCGTGCTCGCCGACTACAAGCGCCGCCGCACCGAGGCCGAGCGCGAGGCCGAGGCCATCATCGCCGGTGCCCGCGAGGATGCAGAGCGCATCGCCGCCGAAGGCCATGCCCGCCTCAACGATTTCGTTGCGCGCCGCACCAAGAGCGCCGAGGCCAAGATCGCCCAGGCCGAGGCGCAGGCCTCCGCCCAGGTTCGCGCCGCGGCGGCCGACGCGGCCGTGAAGGTCTCCGAGACCCTGCTGCGCGAACGCCTCCAGGGCGCGGCGGCACAGGATCTCCTCCGGGCCAGCCTCGGCGACGTGAAGAGCCGCCTTCAGGCCTGAGCCTGACGCATCCGATCGAACGTGCCCTTGCCGGGTTTCGGTAAGGGCGCGGCGCAAATCGGCAAGCGGCATCGATCGGAGCTGCTACGGTTCGCGGGCGCGTTCACGGGGCCGGCCAATTACCGACTTAGTCGGTCCTGCGACACCCGGCTCTGCCGGGTGTTTTCGCGTGTGGGGCTAGCCGAATGCGCTGCGGTGCCGCAGAACGGGGCTGATCCCGTTAAAAATTTTGAAGACAGGCGAAAAATCACCTGTGCTTGGCCTGTGATGCCGCGGCGTGTACGAATAGTGCCTGAAAAACACCCCCGTGAACGCCGACGGGAGAGCGGGTGGGTTTGCCCGTAAACAACGAAAAGAGGCTACGCTCATGAGCGCCGGAACTGCGACCGACACCACCGACCTCGACTCCTTCTTCTCGGCTCATCTTGCCGAGACCGATCCCGAGATCGCCAAGGCCATCTCGCAGGAGCTGGGCCGGCAGCAGCACGAGATCGAGCTGATCGCGTCCGAGAACATCGTCTCGCGCGCCGTGCTCGAAGCGCAGGGCTCGGTCCTGACCAACAAGTACGCCGAGGGTTATCCGGGTCGGCGCTACTACGGCGGCTGCCAGTTCGTGGACATCGCCGAGGAACTCGCCATCGACCGGGCCAAGCGCCTGTTCGGCTGCGGCTTCGCCAACGTGCAGCCGAATTCAGGCTCGCAGGCGAACCAGGGCGTGTTCATGGCCCTGATGCAGCCGGGCGACACCTTCCTCGGCCTCGACCTCGCGGCCGGCGGCCACCTCACCCACGGCGCCCCCCGAACGTCTCGGGCAAGTGGTTCAAGCCGGTCTCCTACACCGTGCGCCGCGAGGACCAGCGCATCGACATGGAGCAGGTCGAGCGCCTCGCCCAGGAGCACAAGCCGAAGGTGATCATCGCCGGCGGCTCGGGCTACCCGCGTCACTGGGACTTCGCGAAGTTCCGTGAGATCGCCGATTCCGTCGGCGCCTACTTCTTCGTCGACATGGCCCACTTCGCCGGCCTCGTCGCCGCGGGCCTGCACCCGTCGCCGTTCCCGCATGCGCACGTCGCCACCACGACGACGCACAAGACCCTGCGCGGCCCGCGCGGCGGCATGATCCTGACGAACGACGAGGCGCTGGCCAAGAAGTTCAACTCGGCGATCTTCCCCGGCCTCCAGGGCGGCCCGCTGATGCACGTCATCGCCGCCAAGGCGGTGGCCTTCGGCGAGGCGCTGAAGCCCGAGTTCAAGATCTACGCCAAGCAGGTGATCGACAACGCCCGGGCGCTGGCCGACACCATCATCTCCGGCGGCTACGACATCACCTCGGGCGGCACCGACAACCACCTGATGCTGGTCGACCTTCAGAAGAAGGGCCTCACCGGCAAGGCGGCCGAGGCGGCGCTCTCCCGGGCCGACATCACCTGCAACAAGAACGGCGTGCCGTTCGACCCGCAGAAGCCGACGATCACCTCCGGCATCCGTCTCGGCACGCCGGCCAGCACCACCCGCGGCTTCGGCGTCGCCGAGTTCAAGCAGGTCGGCTCGCTGATCGTTCAGGTGCTCGATGGCATCGCCGAGAAGGGCGATGGCGGCGACGCGGCGGTCGAGGCGGCGGTGAAAGAGAAGGTCCACGCCCTCACCGATCGGTTCCCGATCTACGCCTGAGCCTGACTAAAAACACCTCCGGCCCGTGACGCGGGCCGGTGCGGCCGCGGATCTCCCGATCTGCGGCCGCTGTCGTTTCGGGGCGGCCTCAAAGTTAATCCACGTAAGGTTTGTCGTTCCGAGGAGTGTACACGTCGTTGCATCCTTGAAATGATGTGGGTCGAGCCATCCTTCACCTGAAGGTTGCGCGGCAGCGCTCGGGAGGGCGACCCTGCATCTCTCGCTTCACACGGATTACGGCCTGCGTCTGCTCATGCACCTGACGCTGGCCGAGCGGGGCGTCTGGGTCGCGACCCCGGCCGTCGCGCAACGCTTCGACATCTCGGTGCACCACCTCCAGAAGATCGCCCAGACGCTGGTCCGCGCCGGTGTCGTCGAGGCCAGGCAGGGTCGTTCCGGGGGCGTGCGTCTCGCACGGGACGCCCGCGAGATCCGGCTTGGACGGCTCGTCGCCGATCTGGAGGGGGTCGGTACCGTGGTCGATTGCCGGCGCGACCCCTGCCCGCTCCTGGGCCGGTGCCGTCTCAAATGGGCCTTCGACGCGGCGGAGCAGGCGTTCTTCCTCGAACTCGACCGCCTCACCCTTGCCGACGTGGTGGCCGGTCCGACGGCAGCCGCACTTCGCGCCCTCTTCCGCGCCGAGCCGGGAGACGGGGGGGCGACGCCCGCCACGCCCGCTCCGACCGATCCCTCTCCTGGCAATTGAGCGGCGGGTGGGGCAGAGAGGGGCGGCTTTTGAGAGCGTCTGGGATGAGGTGGTGAGCGCGCGATGCGGTGTCCGTTCTGCGGAGGTCCCGACACCCAGGTGAAGGATTCGCGGCCGAGCGAGGATTCCTCGGCGATCCGTCGCCGCCGCGTCTGCCCGGATTGCGGCGGTCGCTTCACGACCTTCGAGCGGGTGCAGCTGCGCGAACTCGTCGTTCTCAAGCGCTCGGGCAAGCGCGTGCCGTTCGACCGCGACAAGCTCCAGCGCTCGATCGATGTGGCGCTGCGCAAGCGCACGGTCGATCCCGAGCGGGTGGAGCGCCTCGTAAGCGGCATCACCCGGCGCCTGGAGAGCGGCGGCGAGGGCGAGGTCACCAGCGAGGCCATCGGCGAGGCGGTGATGGAGGGCCTGAAGGGGCTCGACGACGTCGCCTATGTCCGCTTCGCCTCGGTCTACAAGAATTTTCGCGAGGCACAGGACTTCCAGGATCTGCTCGGCACCCTCGGTGAGCGGTTGGAGGGCGAAGGCGACCTGCCCGAACAGGGGGAGGCTGTGCCCGCCCCTCCCGACGAGGCGGTTGCCGCCCCGCGCCGCGGCCGTCCGGCCCGGAAGCGGGCGTGACGGGGCGAGCCGTGGACCTGTCCGAGCAGCAAGCCCTCGACCGGCGCGCCATGCGCCTCGCCCTCGCCCTGGGGCGGCGCAACCTCGGCCGAACCTGGCCGAATCCGAGCGTCGGCGCCGTCGTCGTGGCCGAGGGCCGCATCGTCGGGCAGGCGGTCACGGCGGTCGGCGGTCGCCCGCATGCGGAGCCGCTGGCGCTCGCCATGGCCGGCGAGGCCGCACGCGGGGCCACCCTCTACGTCACCCTCGAGCCCTGCTCGCATCACGGCCGCACGCCGCCCTGCACCGACGCGACCATCGCCGCCGGAATCGCCCGCGTGGTCACCGCGATCGAGGATCCCGATCCGCGGGTGGCCGGGCGCGGCCATGCGGGTTTGCGCGCGGCCGGGATCACGGTGGAAACCGGCCTGCTGCGCGAGGAGGCCGCCCGCGATCATCGCGGCCATTTCTCCCGCGTGACGCGCGGGCGCCCGAGCCTGCACCTCAAGCTCGCCCGGACCCGCGACGGCTTCGCCGCGCCCTCGACCGGTGAGCGCCTGAAGATCACAGGTTCGGTCGCGGATGGCGCGGTGCATCTGTGGCGGGCCCACGCCGACGCGATCATGGTCGGCATCGGCACGGCTCGCGCCGACGACCCCTCGCTGACCGTCCGGCTTCCGGGGCTCGCCGAGCGCTCGCCGCTGCGGATCGTGCTTGACTCGACGTTGCGCCTCAACCCGGCCAGCCACCTCGTGCGCGGGGCCCGTGACCTGCCGACCCTGGTTCTCACCGGGCGCGGCGCCCCGGCCCATGCCCGGCGGATGCTCGCCTCCTTCGGCGTCGAGATCGCCTTCGTTCCGACCGACGCAGAGGGCCGCATAGACTTACCCGCCGCGCTAAAAGCGCTGGCGGAGCGCGGCCTGACCCGGATCTGCAGCGAGGGCGGGCCGGCGCTTGCCGACGCGCTCGCGGCGCACGATCTCATCGATGCCTGCACGCTCATCACCGGCTCCGTTACGCTGGGCGAGGCCGGCGGCTTGCCGGTGCTCGGGGCCAACCTCGCCCGCCGCCTCGCCGACGGCTCGCTGAGCGTGGTCGAGACCCGCGATTACGGCCCCGACACGGCGGTCACCTACGAGAGGATCTGACATGTTCACCGGACTCGTCAGCGATGTCGGCCGCGTCGTCTCGGTGGAGGGCTCGGAGCGCCTGCGCCGGATCGTGATCGAGAGCGCCTACGATCCCGCCGGCATCGCGCTCGGCGCCTCGATCGCCTGCTCCGGCCCCTGCCTCACCGCCGTCGCGGTGGAGCCGCACGGGGCGGGCTGCCGCTTTTCGGTCGATGCCGCCGCCGAGACGCTCGCCCGCACCACCGTGGGCGCGTGGCGCGAGGGCACGCGGCTCAACCTCGAACGCTCGCTCAAGCTCGGCGACGAACTCGGCGGCCACCTTGTCACCGGCCATGTCGACGGCGTCGCCGAGATCCTCGCCCGCGAGACCGTGACCGGCGAGAACAACCCCTGGGGGGCCAGCGAACGCTTCACCTTGCGGGCGCCGGCCGCGCTCGCCGGCTTCATCGCCGAGAAGGGCTCGATCTGCCTCGATGGCACCTCGCTCACCGTCAACGCGGTCTCGGGCCACGATTTCTCGGTGCTGCTGATCCCGCACAGCCTCTCGGTCACGACCTGGGAGGAGCGCCGCGAGGGGGATCGGATCAATCTGGAGGTCGATCTGCTCGCCCGCTACGCCGCGCGTCTCGCCGAGACGCGCGGGTTGCTGCCGGCGTGAGGACTGGTCCGACTTACTTGCCGTCGTAGGAGGCGGCGAGACTGTTCATGATCTGGTTCGTCTCGGCGTCGTACTTTTTGTCACCCTCCGGCGAGGCCCAGTAGCTCACCAGCAGATGGCGCTGGCTCTCGGCTTTCGGCACGACCGAGAGGTAGCGCAGCACCGTCGGCTTGCCTTCATAGGTCGCCGGATATTCGGTGACCTTGAGGGCGTAGGTCGGGAAATCGACTTCCTTCGACTGGCCCTCGCCCGTCACCTTGACCCCTTGTTCCTTGAAGTAGGCGTTGTGCTCGCCGAGCAGGGTGTCGAACTGGGCGGGCTTGTAGCTCTCGAACCAGAGGTAGATTTCCTCGTCCGCGGTCCGCGCCTGGACGCCACGGTCGATCGTGGTCACCTTCCACGCGGCCGGGATCTCGACGGAAATCGGTCGATCTCCGGGGACGACCGTGACCTTCTTGGCAAGGGCGGCGCTGCCGGCCAGCAGAAAGAAGGCGAGTGCCGCGCCGGCCAAGAATTTCGGCGATCCGATCGTCATGAATATCCCCTGTCGGCCCGCCTCGTTGCGAACGAGCCGGCGCTAGACTTGCCGTCGGTCCCAGTTTTCGGCAATGCACGACCGTCCCAAATCGACAGAAACCTTTTCGCCGAGACCGAGCGCCCCGGAATTCGTGGCGACGGGACCTCCGCATCGTGTGACCGCCGGATGCCTCTCCGGTTCGACAAGTTTTCGTGAGAAGGCCACCGGATCATTTGTGAGGAAGACTTAACTCTTCCTATCGAATCCTCCGCGTCGATTCGGAATCGCTTCGTGAAAGAGCGGTAGCCACCATGACGGTTACAGGACGCCGCGACCGGGTGCTGGCGGCGCTGACCGCGCTGAGCGGTGCCCTCCTCCTCGCCGTCCTTCTGGGACGGGGCGCGCTGCGCGATGCCGGCTTCAACTCGCACGGGGCGCTGGCCGACGCGTTCCTGCACGGCCGGCTCTGGGTCGAGCGCTGCCCCGAGATCGATTGCGCCGTGTTCGAGGGGCGCACCTACATCATCTTCCCGCCGCTGCCGGCACTGCTGCTGACGCCGTTCGTCGCCCTGTTCGGCTTTCCCGGCTTCAAGGGCTTCGTGCTTCTCGGCCTGGGCCTGTCGGCCCTGAGCCTGCTCGCCTGGAGCCGCATCTTCCGCGCGCTGGAGGTCGAGCGCGGGCAGGCGTTGTGGCTGCTCGCCGCGCTCGCCTTCGCCAGCCCGCTCTATCAGGTCACGCTGCGGTCGGACGGCGTCTGGTTCTTCTCCCAGACCGTCGGCTTCCTGATGATGACATTGAGCCTGTGGGCGGTGATCTGCCGGAGTTCTCTGCCGCTCGCCGGATTGTTCGTCGGCCTCGCCTTCCTGTGCCGGCAGATGGCGATCTTCTATCCGCTGTTCCTGCTGGTTCTAGCCCTGCCCCGCGGGCGCCCGCTGCTGGCGAACCCGGCCTCGGTGGCGAAATCCGCGATGCTGGCGGGCCTGTCCGTCGCGGCGGCCATCGCCGTCTACTGCGCCTACAACGCCGCGCGCTTCGGAAGCCCGTTCGAGACCGGCTACGCCTTCATCCACAATCCCGGACAGGACAGCTTCATCTGGCGGCGCATCACCGAGGGCGGCCTGTTCTCGCGCGACTACCTGCTGTTCAACACGCTCTACCTGTTCCTGCAGGGGATCCATTTCGAGTTCGGCGGCCCCCGGCTGACGGAACTCGTGGGCTTCGACAAGGCCGGCACGGCGCTCCTCGTGGCGAGCCCGTGGCTCTTGCTGGCCTTCTACGCGCGGCTCGACCGGGTCTTCGCCGCCGGGGCGGCGACCATCGCGGTCATCGCCGGGATCACCCTGTTCTACCACTCGAACGGCGCCGAGCAGATCGCGACCCAGCGCTACGCCCTCGACTGGCTGCCGATCCTGATCGTGCTGATGGTGCGTGGGGAACGCCCGCCGGCCTTCGCCGCCCTGCCGATCCTCGTCACCTGGGGAGTCGTCGCCAACCTCGCCGTGGTGACGCTGCTGGCCCTCTACCGGCTCTGAGGCTGAGGCCGCAGGGTTGCGCCGAAGGTGAGAAGCCGGTGGCCGAGATAGTTTGCCACGGCGCCGACGGCGATGCCGACGCCGTGGCCGAGGGCTTGCGCCACGGCCGGCTTCAGATCCGGGAGCAGGCCGGTCAGGCCGTCGATCATCAGCGTGCTGACCGCGAGGACCACCGCCGCGCCGACGGCGTTGACCGCGAGGAACAGGGCGAGCTGCCCGGAGAGCGACCCGTGCGAGGCCGCCCGGAACACGAAGGCGCGGTAGAGCCAGAAGCCGGCGGCCATGCCGATGCCATAGGCCACGATCAGGGCTGCCTCGAACGGCAGCACCAACGAGAGCAGGATCCGCGCGAGCCAGTTGATCGCCGCCGCCGAGCCACCGGCGATCAGGAAGCGGACGACCTCGCTTCGCATCACAGCCCGAACCCTTGTGGCAGGAGACCGGGCGGCAGGCCGAAGGCCGCCACTGCGAAGGCGAGGCCGGCCACACCCGCGAGCACGAGGCTCGGGCGGTCCCTGACCGCGAAGGCGACCGGGTCGTCGTGGAGCGCGTCGCGGCCTGCCAGCAACCAGACCCGGCCCATGAACAGGACGAGGATCAGCGGGAAGCTCCACAGGGCCAGCGGCGCCGCGAGCGCCGCGTGGCGGAACGCCTCGTTGGCGAGATACAGGATGAAGATGACGACGCTGGCGAGCCCCGAGGCGATGCCGAAGGCGAGCACCACCGGCTCGTCCGCCGGCTCGTAGCCGCGCCCGGCGATGGTACCGGGCTGGCCGCGCCGCGCCGCCCCGCGCAGCTCCGTGTGACGCTTGGCGAAGGACAGCGAGGTGAACAGGAACATCGAGAAGGTCAGGAGCCAGGGCGACCACGCCACGGCGACTGCTGCGACGCCGACCGCGATGCGCAGCGAGAACAGGCTTCCGAGCGTCAGCGCATCGAGCATCGGCACCCGCTTGAGCCACGCGGAGTAGGTCAGCGTCAGGGCGAGATAGGCGATCACGCCGGTCAGCACCGCCGCCCCGGCCCAGGCTGCGACCGCCAGCCCGCCCGCGAGGCCGAGCACGATTGCCGCCAGACCGGTGGCGATGGGAAGCCGGCCGCTCGCCAGGGGGCGCTCGCGCTTCGACCAGTGCGCCCGGTCGTGAGAGAGGTCGAGCAGATCGTTCAGCAGGTAGCTCGCCGAGGCGACGAGGCCGAGCGCGAGGAAGGCCAGGCCGGCGCTCCCCCAGGCTTGCGCGTCCCCGGCCCGGCCGCCGAGGACGAGCGGCACGAAGACCAGGGCATTCTTGGCCCATTGGTGCAGGCGCAGGGCCTTGAGCAATGCGCGCGGACGCGAGGCGGCGGGAAATTCATCGACCGGCTTGTCGAGCCGCCGGGCGGCGCGGAGCACGGGACCGGAGGCTCCGACAACGATCACCCGCCGGGCCGCGGCCCAGACCGGGAGGTCGGCCGCGGCATCGCCCGCATAGTCGAAGCCCTGCGGATAGAGCGCCCGAAGCTGCGCGGCCTTGGTCTCCCCTTTGAGGTTGCGCACCCCGTCGCTCGCCACCACCCGGTCGAAGACGGGAAAACGCCGCAGGGCGCGCAGGGCCATCAGCTCGTCGGCTGCGGTGGCGAGCACGATCTCCTGGCCCGCCGCCTTTTGCGTCTCGATATGGGCGAGCAGAGCCGCGTTGGCCGGCAGAGTCGCGACGTCGAGCACGGCGCCTTCCGCGATGCGGCGCTTGAAGAAGGCCCGCCCCCGCGGCAGCCACAGCAGCATCACCAGCAGCATCAGCGGGTTGCGCCGCAGCAGCGCGATGATCCCTTCCAGAAGCAGGTCCGTGCGCAGCAGCGTGCCGTCGAGGTCGATCACCAGCGGCACCGGCCGCAACGCCGAGGCCGCGTCCTCGATCAGGATGGGGGCCGTCTCCGCCCTTCGCGCATGCGCCGTCGCCATGCTGGATAACCCCCGTTTCCAGTGCGGGACCGATGGTCGAAGGCCCGCAAACTTGCGTTCGACAGTCTATCGCCGGGACAGACTTCGGTCCGGTTAATAAGGGGCACCGCAGGTTGTGGCGGCGGTACTTCCGCCTGATTTGATTGATCAAACCTTCCCGGGCCAACCGAAAGGCGAAGCTTCTCCGGGCCGGAACATGCGCCCCGGTCGCGCACCCGCCGCGCCCCGTGCCGCTTGTGGAGCCCGCGGCACTTGGGCTAACCCTCCGGCCCGCCCCGAACATTCGTGAACTCGCCCCGGAACGACAGTCGCATGGTCTCCCAACGCCGGGACGCGGACGCGCCCAAGGACAGCCCCAAAAGCATCCTCGAAAGCCTCGCCGGCACCCGCGTGCTCGTGGTCGAGGCGCGCTACTATGACGACATCGCCGATGAATTGCTGGCGGGCGCCCGCGCGGCGATCGAAGCGGTCGGCGCCGAGGCGCGGGTCTTCACGGTGCCGGGCGCCCTCGAGATCCCCGCCGCCATCGCGATCCTGATGGATGCTGGCCGCAAGGCCGGCGGCCCCTACGATGCGGCGGTGGCGCTCGGCTGCGTCATCCGCGGCGAGACCGGCCATTACGACATCGTCGCCGGCGAGAGCGCCCGTGCGCTGATGGACCTTTCCGTGGCTGAGCACCTGCCGCTCGGCAACGGCATCCTCACCGTGGAGACCATGGAGCAGGCGCTCGCTCGCGCCCGGGTCTCCGACATGAACAAGGGCGGCGGTGCAGCGGAGGCGGCCCTGAGCCTCCTCGCCATCAAGCGCGCCGCCAACCTGGAACCCGCCCGATGACAGACCCCGCCGCGACACCGGCCCAACCGAAGCCGAACGCCCGCACCGGCGCCCGCCTCGCCGTGGTGCAGGCGCTCTACGAGATGGAGATCTCGGACAAGGGCGTGATCGAGGCGCTCGCCGAGTTCGAGGCCTTCTGGATCGGTCAGGAGGTCGATGGCGTCGTCCACCCGCCGGCCGAGATCGCGTTCTTCCGCGACGTGCTCCGCGGTGCCGTGGAGGAACAGCGCGCCATCGACCCGAAGCTCGATACGGCGCTGGCGAAGGGCTGGCCGCTGCGCCGGCTGGAAGCGGTGCTGCGCGCCATCCTGCGGGCGGGCGCCTATGAGCTGATGTTCCGTCGCGACGTGCCGGCCCGCGCCGCGATCTCGCAATATGTCGAGGTCGCCTACAGCTTCTACGGCGGCGACGAGCCGGGCATGGTCAACGCCGTGCTCGACCGGGTCGGCCGCGAGGTGCGCTCCACCGAGTTCGGTATCCCGGCCGCTCCCGGCCCGGCGAAGAAGGGCTGACCGGAATGGCCCGCGCGGGCGAGGAGGCGCTGATCGCGCGCTACTTCGCGCCGCTCAGTGGCGCCGGCGCCGAGGGCCTGCGCGACGACGCCGCGAGCCTGACGCCGACGCCCGGCCACGACCTCGTGGTGACCGCCGACGCTATCGTAGCCGGCGTTCACTACTTTCCCGACGACCCGCCCGGCTCCATCGCCAGCAAGGCGCTCGGCGTGAACCTGTCGGATCTCGCCGCCAAGGGCGCCAGTCCGCGCGGCTTCCTCCTGACTCTCGCACTGCCGGACGACTGGACCGAAGCGTGGCTCGCGGGCTTCGCCGAGGGTCTCGGCGCGGCGAGCCGCGCCCATGGCTGCCCGCTGCTGGGCGGTGACACCGTGCGCTCCGGCGGCCCGGCTCTGATCGGCGTGACCGCCTTCGGCGAGGTGCCGGCCGGCGCGATCCTGCGGCGGCAGGCGGCGCGGGCCGGCGACCGGCTCTGCGTCAGCGGCACCATCGGCGACGCGGCTCTGGGCCTGGCCCTGCGGCTCGCGCCCGATCCCGCGCTGGCGCCCCTCCACCGCGATGCGCTCCTCGATCGCTATCTTCACCCGCGCCCGCGGCTGGCGCTCGCCCCCGTGCTGCGGCGCCACGCCCGCGCGGCCATGGACGTCTCGGACGGATTGGCGGGCGATCTGACGAAGATGTTCGCCGGCACCGGCCTGACCGCGCGGATCGACGTGCCGGCGGTGCCACTCTCCCCGGCGGCGCAGGCCGCCATCTCCAGCGATGCCAGCCGGCTCGATACGGCTCTCACCGGTGGGGACGATTACGAGATCCTCTGTGCGGTGCCGCCCGGTTCCGTGGGCGCGTTCCTGGCCGAGGCCCGGGCCGCCGGGGTGCCCGTTGCCGAGATCGGCAGCGTGGAAGCCGGCGACGCACCGCCTCGCTTTCACGACGCGCACGGGCGCGACGTGGGCTTTGCCCGCGCCTCGTTCAGCCACTTCTGAAGCGTCCTCTCCGCTTGGCGGCCTGAAGCCTGATCGCTGCCAAAAAAACGCCCGATCACGGCGTCGCAGCGGGCGTTCCGTGAGGGACACCACGGCGGCCGATGGCAAGCCAGGTCAGGCCTCGATTCCGGTCTGGCGCCGGCTCAGGGCCCAGACCCGCTCCTGCAGCGCCTCGTCCCGGCTGCGGGCAGACGAGGCGGTCTCGCGGCTCTTGGCGAAGTAGCGCCCGCTCACGCCGTCGAGTTCGGGCGCGGTCGCGACATGGAGCGAGGTCCTGGCGCCGGCCTCGGTCGAGATCAGGAACGGGCGGATCAAGCTCCAGGCGAAGCCGAGCCCGCCCCTCGTGTTCTTGGCGAAGTCACTCGCCACGACGCCCGGATGCACCGCGTTGACGGTGACGCCGGTTCCGGCCAGCCGCCGGGCGAGCGCGTAGGTGAACAGCACGTTGCCGAGTTTGGCCTGGGCATAGGCCTTCATCGCCGCGTAGCGGCGCTCGCCGCCGAGATCGTCGAAGTCGATGCGCCCGCGGGTATGGGCGGCGGAGGCGAGGTTGACGATGCGGGCACGGGGCGCGGCTTCGAGCGGGCGACGCAGCTCGTGCGTCAGCAGCACGTAGGCGAGATGGTCGAGGGCCCAGGTCCGCTCGATCCCGTCGGCCGTGACGTGGCGCTCCGAGAAGATCGCGCCGGCATTGTTCACGAGGAGGTCGAGGGCGGGGTAGCGCGCTCGCACTTCACCCGCGAGCCGGCGGATCTCGGCTTGGCTCGACATGTCGGCGAGAAAGACGTCCGCCGCGCCGCCGGTCTCCCGGCGCAGATGCGCGGCGGCGCGTTCCGTGCGCTCGCGGTCGCGCCCGACGAGGCCGACCCGCGCCCCGAGGCGGGCGAGCCCGAGGGCCGTCTCGGCGCCGATCCCGGAGGAGGCGCCGGTGACGAGGGCGGTGCGACCGTCGAGGCGCACGGTTGGAGCCGGCGGCTAGAACACCACCTGACCGACGGCCAGCGCGATCACCACGATGACGATGGCGACCACCAGGAACAGGCCGAACAGGATGCGGGCGATCGAACTCGCGCCGGAGGCGATGCCGGTGAAGCCGAGGCCGCCGGCAACGAGCGAGATAACGAAGGCGATAGCGGCCCACTTGAGAAGCGTCATGGCAGTTCACTCCGAAACAAAAGCGGAGCAGTAACGGCCAACGAGCCGGCGGCGTTCCGTCGCGGCCTGCGCTTTACGCGCTTCGTTCTCCGGCCGCCCGCCGCACCAGCACCTCCGCCAAGGTGTGATAGAGGCCGCCGCGGCAAACCAGCTTCGAGACCGCATCCGCGACCAGCGCCGCGAGCATCAGCGGAATCATCATCGCGTGGTTCTGGGTCATCTCGGTGACGATGACGAAGGAGGTGATCGGCGCCTGGAGCACGCCGGTGAGGTAGGCGGTCATGCCGATCAGCACCAGCGCACCGACCGGCACGTCCGGCAGGAACAGGCTCGCCTCCGCGCCCAGCCCGGCGCCGACGGCCAGCGACGGCGCGAACAGGCCGCCGGGGATGCCGCTGATCGAGGACAGGACGGTCGCCAGGAACTTGAGCGGAGCGAAATCCCAGCGCGGGTCGTTGCCAGCGTGCAGGAGCGCCCGCGCCTCCTCGTAGCCGGTGCCGTAGACGGTGCCGCCGGAGGCGAGCCCGCACAGGGCGACGCCGAGCCCGCACAGGCCGGCGAACAGGATGGGACGGCGCCCGATCATTCCGCCCACCCGTCCCGGCAGGCCGCGGCCGAACGCGATGACGATACGGCTGAACAGCCCGCCCGCGAGGCCGCCCGCCACGCCGAGCAGCGGCACCGCGAGCCAGCCGGCGGCCAGCGAGAGCCGCGCGTCCGACGTGCCGAAATACGTGTAGTCGCCGAGGATTGCCAGCGAGGTCAGGCCGGCGGCAATGATGGTGGCGACGATCAGCGCGCTTCCGCGGCTGTCATAGGCCCGGCCGAGTTCCTCGATGCCGAAGACGATGCCGGCCAGCGGCGTGTTGAAGGCCGCCGCCACCCCGGCCGCGCCGCCCGCGAGCAGCAGGCCGCGCATCCGCTCCGGGCTCAAAGTCCCGAAGGCGGCCATGATCGCCGCGCCGACCTGCACGGTCGGCCCTTCGCGGCCGATCGAGGCGCCGCACAGAAGCCCGAGGCACATCACGACGATCTTGCCCGCCGCGACCTTGAGCGAGACCAGCGCACGGCGTGCGGGCCCGGCATCCAGGGCGCGGGCCGCGATCACCTGTGGGATGCCCGAGCCCTGCGCATTCGGGAAGACGGTGCGGGCGAGCCATGCGGCGAGCGCGAAGCCGGCCGGGCACAGCAGAAGCGCCAGGGCGGGCGAGGTGTGGAGTCCGTGCCGGAAGAGTTCCTGCGCCGCATCGGCCGCCTTGGCCATCAGCACCGCGGCCAGGCCGACGCAGACGCCGCCCACCAGGAACAGGCTCCGCCTGCGCCAGGTCGTCCACGCATCGCCGGAGGCACCGCGCAGCCGCGACAGGGCGGGTCTCAGGTCCGTGGGTCGCAGCGGCATGGGGGCGGATCACGCAAGGGATGGGCCGTGTCGCCCGCACCCTGGCGGCGAAATCGGCGCGGGGCCATCGCCGCGACCCAATGATCCGGCGCGAACGTCCCTTCCGGTGTGGAAGGCGAGGCCGGGCGCTGCAACAAATGGTCTCGGTTGCGAGATGGATGAGGATCTGCGCGTTTAGAATGCTTCATGACACCTCCGGCTTGCCGTGACCCATGCCGGGTCCCGAACGGCCGGCGGTCGACGCGGGCGAGGCGTGGATCCGGCGGAACCGGGCCACGCGGCAATCAGCCAGGGAGACGGCATGGGGCGGCTGACCACGGTACCCACGAGCGCGGTCCTTCTCGGCATCGCGGGGTTGATTCCGTTCGTGGGCTTTGCGGCCCTATCGGTCAGCGGCACGGATGTCGGGCTCGGCACCATCGGATTGTCGCCGCGCACCATCCTCTCGGCCTACGGCGCGGTGATCGCCTCGTTCCTCGGCGGCATCCGCTGGGGGGCGGCGGCGGCACGGGGAGCGGGCTGGCGCGATTACGGGCTCGCGATCGTGCCTTCGCTGCTCGCCTGGGCGGCGCTCGCCGCGCCGCCGCCCTGGGATCTCCGGACCCTCGGCGCGCTCGTGCTGCTGTGGGGCATCGTCGATCAGGACCTTCCCCGCCGCGGGATGGTCCCGATCTGGATGGGCCGCCTGCGGCTGGCCCTGTCGGCGGTCGCCGGGGCGGCGCTGCTCGTGGCAGCGTGACCCGGTTCAACCGAAATCCGATCGATTGCTTCGCAATGCGGATTTCGGACTTCGCTCAAATGCCGCGCGGGCTCGGTGATACGATCTCCGCTTCGATCGAAGCAAAGATCGTATCAATCCCGCCCGAGCATGGTCCGGCCGATCGCGAACACGCGTCCGTCGCCGAGCAGGTAGGCCGTGAACCCCTTGGGGAAGAGCGGCTCGAAGGCGGCGTCGCGCACGTTGAGGCCGCCCGTATAGGCCCCGAAGGCCGGCATGACGAGGCGGTGGCCGTCGCTCACGAAGCAGCGGCGGCGCACGGAGCGGCCGCGCATGCTGACCTTGCCGCAGGGGTGGAGATGGCCGGCGATCTCGCCCGCCTCGGCCCCTGCCAGCGGCTCGTGGCGCAGCGTCAGGCCGCCGACGGAAACCGTCTCGCAGTAGCGTCCGCCGACGCCCTCGCTCACCGCCGCATCGTGGTTGCCGGCGATCCAGACCCAATCGCGGCCTTCTTGAAGCGCGGCGATCATCGCCCGGTCACCGGGCTCCATCCGCTCGGGGCCGCGGGCATCGTGGAAGGAATCGCCGAGCGCGACCACGCAGGCCGGATCGAGCCGCTGAACCACCTCGTGCAGGCAGGCCAGGGTCTCGCGGGTGTCGTAGGGCGGCAGGAATTGGCCGGAGCGGGCGGCGAACGACGAGCCCTTCTCCAGATGGAGGTCCGACACCACCAGGGTGCGGTGTTCGGGCAGCCACAGGGCGCCGGTGCGGTCGAGGCTCAAGGCCTCGCCGGCGAGCGCAAGGTCGGTGCCCTTCACGGTCTTCTCGAGTCTCTGGCCGAGTGCCAACGTCTTTGTCCCAAGCTTCGCGGAGGAGGCGGCACGCCGCGTCAGCCGAGCGCCTCTTGGAGAAGCTCGGCTTCGGCCTCGGCCAGGATCTCGTCGGCCCCCTCCCCGTAGACCCGCTCACGCCCGATTTCGAGCATGACGGAGACGGAGAGCGGCGAGACCCGGTCGAGCGCCCTGTGGGTGATTCGCCCCCGGATACGCCTCAGCATCATGCCGAGGCGGGTCACGTCGAGGAGTCCGGTTGCCGCATCCTGCCGCGCGGCGCGCAGGAGCAGGTGGTCGGGCTGGTGGCGGCGCAGCACGTCGTAGATCAGATCGGTCGAGATCGTGACCTGTCGGCCGGTCTTTTTCTGGCCGGGAAAGCGCCGCTCGATCAGCCCGGCGATGACCGCGCATTGGCGGAAGGTGCGCTTCATCATCGCCGACTCGTCGAGCCAGGCCTCCAGATCGTCGCCGAGCATGTCCTCGTCGAACAGGGCCTCCATGAAGCCGGGCGAGAGCGCGGCGCGCTCGCTCAGATCCTTCGTGCACCAGATGGCGATGCCGTAATCGTTGGCGGCAAATCCGAGCGGGCGTAGCCGGGCACGCTCCAGGCGGCGGGTCAGCAGCATGCCGAGCGTCTGGTGGGCGAGCCGCCCCTCGAACGGGAAGGCGGTGAGATAGTGGCGCCCGGCCCGCGCAAACGTCTCGACCAAGAGGTCGCGTTCGCCCGGCAGCACGGAGTGGCGGCGCTGCTGCGCGAGGTAGTCCGCGAGCTGGCGCGGCAGGCGGTCCCACTCGAACGGGTCGGCGATGATCGCCCGTACCCGTGCGGCGAGGAAGGTCGAGAGCGGGAATTTCGAGCCGGCATAGGAGGGGATCGCCGGATCGGTGCCGGGCCCGGCCCGCGTGACGAGGCATTCATCCTCGGCCAGCCCCTCGAAGCGCAGCACCTCGCCCGCGAACAGGAAGGTGTCGCCGACGGTCAGCGTCTCGGCGAAATCCTCCTCGATTTCACCGAGCGTCCGTCCGCCCTTCGGCAGCACGGTGCCGGGCTTGGAGCGCAGGCTGCGGGCCATCCGCACCTTGATGTGCGTCGACTCGACGATGGTGCCGATGTTCATGCGGTATTGCTGTGCCACCCGCGCGTCGCGCACCCGCCACTTGCCGTCGGGCCCGCGCAGGATTTTGGCGAAGCGCTCGTAGGCGCGCAGGGCGTAACCGCCGGTGGCGACGTAATCGACCACCGCCTCGAAATCCTCCCACGACAGGGTCGCGTAGGGCGCCGCCGAGATGACCTCGTCGTAGAGTTCGAGCGGATCGAATGCGTCGGCGCAGGCCATGCCGAGCACGTGCTGGGCGAGCACGTCGGGGGCGCCGAGGCGGGCGTCGGGCGTGTCCTGGGCCGCCTCCTCCACCGCGTCGAGGGCGGCGCGGCATTCCAGCATCTCGAAGCGGTTGCCGGGGACGAGATAGGCCTTCGATGGCTCGTCCATCCGGTGGTTGGCCCGTCCGATCCGCTGCATGATCCGGCTCGCGCCCTTCGGCGCGCCGAGATTGACGACGAGATCGACGTCGCCCCAGTCGATGCCGAGATCGAGCGTCGCGGTGCAGACGATGGCGCGCAGCTGCCCCGCCGCCATTGCCGCCTCGACCCGGCGGCGCTGCGTGGCGTCGAGCGAGCCGTGATGCAGGGCGATCGGCAGCGTGTCGTCGTTGAGCCGCCACAGCTCCTGGAAGGTGTACTCGGCCTGGAGGCGGGTGTTGACGAAGACGAGCACCATGCGGTGCGCCCGGATCAGGTCGTAGATCGCCGGCATCGAGTGCCACGCGGTGTGGCCGGCGAGCGGGAGCGTCCGGTTCACTTCGAGCATGTGCAGGTCGGGCTTGGCGCCGCCCTTGACCACGACGAGGTCGGCCCGGCGGTCCTCGCCCGGCACTTGGCCGACGAGGTACTTTTGGAGTTCCTCCGGTTCGCGCACGGTGGCCGAGAGGCCGATGGCGCGGGCCTCCGGCGCCAGCCGGCGCACCCGGGCGAGCGCGAGGGAGAGGAGATCGCCGCGCTTCGAGGTGACGAGGGCGTGCAACTCGTCGAGCACGATCGTCTTCAGCCCGGCGAAGAAGGCCTCCGCCTCCCGGTGGGCGAGCAGCAGCGAGAGCTGTTCGGGCGTGGTGAGCAGGATGTCGGGCGGGCGCTGGATCTGACGCGCGCGCTTGTGCGCCGGCGTGTCGCCGGTGCGGGTCTCGACCGTGACCGGCAGATCCATGCCTTCGATCGGCGCGTCGAGGTTGCGGGCGATGTCGACCGCCAGCGCCTTGAGCGGCGAGACGTAGAGGGTGTGCAGTCCCTTCGCCTTGCCGCCCTTGCTCGCGCTTCCTTGCCGCTCGCTCAGCTCGACCAGGCTCGGCAGGAAGCCGGCCAGCGTCTTGCCCGCTCCCGTCGGGGCGACGAGCAGCGCCGAGCGTCCGCCCCGGACGATCGCGAGCAGTTCGAGCTGATGCGGGCGGGGTGACCAGCCGCGGGAGGCGAACCACGCGGAGAAGCGCGGCGGGAGGTCGGGGGGCGGTGGCACCCGGCTCAGGTACGACGTGCGCGGCGCGGCGTCACCGCGTCACGCCAGCGCCATCAGGAAGCGGTCGATCAGCTCCAAGGCGCGCTCGGTCAACGCGCCGGGATAGCGCACGAAGATGTGGCAGCCGCCGGCATAGACCGCGGTGTGGCCGCCGTTGTTGGCCGCAGCCCAGCGGGCCGACATGTAGAGCGTGTCGTCGAGCAGCGGATCGGCGGTGCCAACCGTGAACAGGGCCGGCGGCAGGCCCTTCAGGTCGGCGTAGAGCGGCGAGACGTCGGGCCGGCGCCGGTCGATGCCCTCGCGCACGTAACCGTCGGCGAAGCGCTTGAGGTCGGTGGTGTTGATGACGAGGCGTTCCTCGCCCCAAAGCCGCACGCTCGGGGTCAGGCCGAGATCGTAAAAGCCGGCATTGAGGTTGGCGCCGCGGAAGGCGCGGGGCAGGTTGTGTCGGTCGCGCAGGCGCAGCAGCGTCATCACCGCCAGATGCGCGCCGACGGATTCGCCGCCGATGGTCAGCGCGTGAATGCCGAGTTCCGCCTTGCCGGGGCCGGCGAGCCACAGGGCGGCCGCCTCGCAATCCTCGAGCGCGGCGGGATAGGGATGCTCCGGCGCCAGCCGGTACTCGACCGAGAGGCAGACGAAGCCGCAGGTGTCGGCGATGCGCTCGAGCCAGGGGTCCTGCTCGTCGGCCGCGCCCCAGACCCAGCCGCCGCGGTGGATGTGCAGGTAGGCGCCCCGCGCCTTGCCCTGCGGGCGGATCACCCGCAGCGCCAGCGGTCCGGCGGGTCCCTCGATGGTCACGGTCTCGGCGCGCGGGCTGCGCGGCATGGCGGGCGATGCCTGCGTGCCCGCCCGGCGGCGCGCGCGCACCTCTTCGATCGGCAGCGACCATGGGTCGGCCTGCGCGGCGTGGGCTGCCACGATCTCGGCATTGAGCGCCTTCGTCTCGGCATCAATGGTCGCCGGGTCGAACAGAGCGTGGTCGATCATGGCCTGAATCAGGTCGCGCTTTATGGGGTCAACGGGAGCCGGCAGGGCCGGATGCAGCCTGCCATCTTGAGCGGAACGTTCGAGGATGCCATCTGGCTGCTACCCCGAATGCGTCGAATGATGCTGCGGCGTCCCGGTTTCGCAGGAGTGTGGCGAGGCTGCAACGCCGTTGCGAGGGTGCCACGGAACACCAAGGATACCGGCAGAATGATCGGCGATCACGACTCGCGGCGCCGCGCCCCGCTCGACTCCGGTGCTTATCCGGCCGATCCGCGCACCGATCCGCGCTATGGTGCGCCCCGCCGCCGCTCCGGCCTCAACCGCTTCCTCGGCGGCTCGCCCGCGGCGGTGTTCGTGAAGCTGCTGTTCCTGTCCGTGCTCGTCGGCGCGGTGATGGCGATGTTCGGCCTGACGCCGGGCCTGCTGTTCTGGCAGCTCTACGATTTCACCCGTTCGCTGATCGATCTCGGCCTCGACACCTTCCACGATTTCGGCCGCTGGATCCTCGCGGGCGCGGTGGTGGTTGTGCCGATCTGGCTGATCGCCCGCCTGCTCACCGTTTCGCGGGAGCGGTGACGCCGGACCGCTGCGTCGATCCCTCCGGACCGACGCGTCGGCCGTCATCGTGAGGGCGTGCGACACAGCAACAGCTTAGAACCGTTCCGATTGTTCGCCCGCGCGAACGGTTCTAAGACTCGCACGAGAAGTAAGAAACCGCATCGAGGCGTGTCGTGCAGACCAATTTCGCCCCCGAGCAGCTCGCCGACCCCGCCATGGCGGCCTCGGAGAAGATCCTGCGCACCTGCGTGCATTGCGGATTCTGTACCGCGACCTGCCCGACCTACCTCCTGCTCGGTGACGAACTCGATTCACCGCGCGGACGCATCTACCTCATCAAGGACATGCTGGAGGGCGGCAAGCCGGCGAGCCGCGAAGTCGTCAAGCACATCGACCGCTGCCTCTCCTGCCTGTCCTGCATGACGACCTGTCCGTCGGGCGTGCACTACATGCACCTCGTCGATCACGCCCGCACCCATATCGAGAAGACCTACGCGCGCCCGCTCTCCGACCGGCTCCTGCGCGCGGTGCTGGCCCTGGTGCTGCCCTATCCGAACCGGTTCCGGGTGGCGCTGTTGGCGGCCAAGATCGGGGCGCCGTTCCGGCCGCTGGTCGCCCGGCTGCCGCGGGTCGGCAACCGGCTGGCGGCGATGCTCGACCTCGCCCCGGCGCAACTGCCGAACCGCAACCGCACCGACCGGCCCGGCACCTTCCCCGCCGATCCCTCGGCGCAGGAGATCAGCGACCTCTTCCAGACCGGTGAGGACAAGGCGCCGGCCAAGCGCCGCGGCCGGGTCGCGCTGCTGCGCGGCTGCGCCCAGAGCGTCCTGCGGCCGGACTTCAACGAGGCGGCGATCCGCCTGCTCAACCGCCACGGCGTCGAGGTGGTCCTGCCCAAGGGCGAGGGCTGCTGCGGCGCACTGACCCATCACATGGGCAAGGAGGCGAACGCCCACGGTCACGCCAAGCGCACCATCGACGCCTGGATCGCCGAGATGGACGGGCCCGGCCTCGATGCCATCGTCGTCACCGCCTCGGGCTGCGGCACGACGATCAAGGATTACGGCTTCATGTTCCGCGACGACCCGGCCTATGCCGAGAAGGCGGCGCGGGTCTCAGGCATCGCCAAGGACGTGACCGAGTACATGGCCGAGATCGGCCTGCTGCCCCCGGTCGAGGATACCGACCTCGTGGTCGCCTACCATTCCGCCTGCTCGATGCAGCACGGGCAGGCCATCCGCACCGAGCCCAAAACCCTGCTCAAGAAGGCCGGCTTCACGGTCAAGGACGTGCCGGAGGGCCATATCTGCTGCGGATCGGCCGGAACCTACAACATCCTCCAGCCGGAGATCGCCGCCCGTCTGCGGGATCGCAAGGTCGCCAATATCGAGCGCGTCCGGCCCGACATCATCGCCACCGGCAATATCGGCTGCGCCACCCAGATCGGGAAGGGCACCGAGATCCCGATCCTGCACACGGTCGAGCTGCTCGATTGGGCGACAGGCGGGCCGCGGCCGGAAGCGTTGGCGCATTTGAAGGCGCGTCCGGCACCCGTCCCGGCGCACGTTTAAGGTCAAGATTGAATTTCCCGCTCTGCACAATTGCGGGTCGTCCCTTCCTTGACCTCGCTGCAGGTGCGAATTAGGCCCGCAACCAGTGTCGGCCCGAGATCGTTTGCAGGCTTATGACAGAGAACCCGACAGAGTCGCCCGTCGTCCTCCTCGTCGAAGATGACGGTCTGCTGCTGATGGAAGCGTCCGATACCCTGGCCGAGGCCGGGTTCAACGTCCTCGAAGCGCACCATGCCGACAAGGCGCTCGACGTGCTGGAAGGCCGGCCCGATGTCGGGATCGTGATGACGGATGTCGACATGCCAATGGGCTCGATGGACGGCTTCGCCCTGGCCCGCCTCGTCGCCCATCGCTGGCCGGAAATCCCGGTGCTGATCGTCTCCGGCATGGGCACGCCCGGCCCCGGCGACATGCCGGACGGTGCCCGCTTCATCCCGAAGCCCTACGCGCCGACCATGCTGGTGCGCACCCTCAAGGCCTGCCTCAAGCGCGCCGCCTGACGGCCGCCCGCAGACGTTGCGCGCATGGCCGATGCGCGCGGGGACCAATCGCGGGTTTCGCTGCAGTCCGTTTCGCGGCAGAAGGCGGGTGAGAGTGGCGCGCTGCCCCGCGCGCCGACAGACCGATCAGTTCAGGTCCCGCCATGACCGCCGAGCCAAAAACCCTCCGCTTCGCCACGCAGGCGGTCCATGCGGGCGCTGCCCCTGATCCCGCCACCGGTGCGCGGGTGCAGCCGATCTACTTCACCAACGGCTTCGTCTTCGACTCGACGGAGCAGGCCGCCGACATCTTCGCCATGCGCAAGACCGGCTTCTCCTACTCGCGCGGCTCGAACCCCACGGTCGCCGCGCTGGAGCGCCGGGTTGCCGCATTGGAGGGCGCCAAGGCGGCGGTCGCCGTCTCGTCCGGGCAGTCGGCGGTTCTGCTGGTGATGATGACGCTGATGCAGACCGGCGACGCCTATGTCGCCTCGCCGCGCCTGTTCGGCGGCTCCCTCGGCCTGATGCGCCGCCTCGAAGGGCGCTACGACCTGACGCCGCAATTCGCCGCGGACCTGACGCCGGAGGCCTTCGAAGCCGCGATCACGCCGCAGACCAAGGCGATCATCTGTGAGTCGATCGTCAATCCCTGCGCCACGGTGATGGATATCGAGGGCATCGCCGCGGTTGCCAAGCGCCACGGCCTGCCGCTCGTCATCGACAACACCCTGGCCTCGCCCGCGCTGATCCGCCCGATCGAGTACGGCGCCGACATCATCGTCCACTCGACGTCGAAGTTCCTCGGCGGCTCGGGCCAGGTGATCGGCGGCATGATCTGCGATGCCGGCACCTTCGATTGGAAGGCGCAGGGCTCGCGTTACAACCTCATCAACGATCCCTGGCCGGACTATGACGGCCTGATCGTCAGCGATCGCTTCCCCGAGATCAGCTTCGCCGTGGCCTGTCGCCTGTTCGGCCTGCGCGACCTCGGCCCCGGCCTCTCGCCGATGAACGCCTTCCTGACACTCACCGGCATCGAGACGCTGCCGCTGCGGATGGAGCGCCACTGCGCCAACGCCAAGGCGGTCGCGGCCTACCTCAAGGACCATCCGGCGGTGGATTGGGTGAGCTACCCGGCGCTTCCCGGCCAGAAGGGTGAGGCGTTGGCCAACCGCTACGTGCCGCAGGGTCCGGGCTCGATCTTCACCTTCGCCCTGAAGGGCGGCGAGCCGGCGGCCCTGGCATTCATCGCCAACCTCGAACTGGTCTCGCACCTCGTGAACATCGGCGAGATCAAGTCGCTGGTGATCCACCCGGCCACCACGACCCATCGACAGCTCCGCCCCGAGGAGCGCGCGGCGGCCTGCGTTGGCCCCGAGACCGTGCGTCTCTCGATCGGCCTGGAGGATCCCGAGGATCTCATCGCCGATATCGAGCAGGCCCTGGCCAAGGTCGGCGCACAGATCGGCTGAGGCCGCGATGGGACGGCGCGGGCGCATCGCTGCGGTGATCGGCGGCCTCGCCGTCCTCGGCGCCGGTGCCGTCGTCCTCGCCGACTTCTCGCAAGTCGGCCGCACCGAGCCCCCGCTGGTGGCCGAGGCCGAGCGCGCCGACCGCGTCCTCGTGGAGAAGGCGGCGCGCCGCCTGACCCTGCTGCGCGAGGGCCGTGTGCTCGCGACCTACCCCATCTCCCTCGGCTTCGTGCCGGAGGGGCATAAGGCGCGCGAAGGCGACGGGCGCACGCCCGAGGGCGTCTATGCAATCGCGTTCCGCAATCCGCGCAGCGTCGCCCATCTCTCGCTCAAGGTGTCCTACCCCTCCCCGGCCGACGCGGCGGCGGCGCAGGCCGGTGGCTATTCGCCCGGTGGCGACATCATGATCCACGGACTGATGAACGGCTTCTCCTGGCTCGGCCGCCTGCACCGGCTGAAGGATTGGACCCAGGGCTGCGTCGGCGTCACCAACGCCGAGATGCGCGCGATCTACGCCCGCGTCGATCTGGGCACGCCCATCGAGTTCAAGCCCTGAACGTCGTCGCTTACGCGGCCGGCATGAAGGATAGACGCTCGGCGCAGGGGATCGTCTGTCGAGCGAGCCCATTCGAACTGGTTTCGGCGCTCGAAAATTTTTGGCTTGACACTAATCGGCGCGCATACGCCGTCTCGACAAGCATCGTAAGGTCATTTGAATTCGAAACAACCGCCATATCCTTCGTTTTCAAGTCAGACGAACAGCGAGAGTGCATAGGCTGGTCCGACGCGACGAGAAAACCAATACATCAATCATGTAAATCCGAAGATCACTAGAGGTCGATTTCAGAGCTGGATGATGCCAATCGCAACCTCCGGGTGAAGAAGTTTTGGCGAGTGGCCGTTCCGATCGGCTGAAAGCAGCTTACGCCGAATCATGGGGCGGATCTCTTAATCCTCTCGTTAAGACATTTCATTTATCAATTTTTTGTCAGCAGACCTGAGTGATCCGTGCGCGGCGGACACTTCAGCATTTTACGCGCCCTACCCGTCCGATGCGCTTCTCTCTCAAAGCTGCTCTCATCGCCCTGTTCGGTGGGCTCACGCTCATTACGATCGGCCAGGGGGTGGTCTCCCTGATGGAGCTGTCGTCGATCCGCCGAGGTGTCGATGCGGTAGCCACCAACTGGCTTCCCTCCGTCCTCGCCGTCAACGAGATGGGGACGGCTGCAAGCCAGATGCGCCTGCGGCAGTATCGGACCGTCACGACCTCCACCGATCCCGAGACGTTGGCGGCGAACCGGAGCAACTACGAACGGGCGGTGGCCGACATGGCGTCGGCGCGCAAGCGCTACGAGCCCCTGATCTCGTCCCCGGAGGAACGTGCGCTCTACACGCAGTTTTCGGAGCTGTGGTCCCGCTACGATGAGGCGAGCCGCCGTATCATCGCGATGATGGAGCGGGGCGAGCAGCGGGAAGCCATGGCGGCTCTGGTCGGGCCCGGCCTGCTCTCCTTGTACAGCCAATCGAGCGACCTGATCGCCCGCGCGATCACCCTCAATCGCGACGGCTCCACGCGCGACGCGTCGACCGCGGTCGGCAATGTCGAGACCGCTTCGATCGTTGCGAGTGTCACGATGGCGGTCGCCGTGCTCTTCGCCCTGTTTGCGATGGCGTTCGGCTTCCTGCGGATCTCGCGGCCGATCACCGGCATCACCGGCATGATGGGCGCGCTCGCCGCCGGCGACGTCGAGACGCCGGTGCCCTACCGTCAGCGTCGGGACGAAGTCGGCGCGATGGCGGCTGCCGTCCAAGTGTTCAAGGACAACCTGATCCGCACCCGCGCCCTGGAAGCCGAGACGGCGCTCGCCCGCGCTTCGGCCGAGGAGCAGCGGAAGGCGGCGATGTGGTCGATGGCCGACAGTTTCGAGGCCGCCATCGGCGGGATCATCGGCACCGTGACGTCGGCGGCGACCGAGTTGCAGGCCACGGCCCAGAGCATGTCGGGGACCGCGACCGAAACGGCCTCCCAATCGATCACCGTGGCGTCCGCCGCCGAGGAGGCAGCGACCAATGTCGGGACCGTCGCGGCCGCGGCGGAAGAGCTCGGCACCTCCGTGCACGAGATCGGCCGGCAGGTGGCCACTTCGTCCGAACTCGCCCAAGCCGCGGTCGGCGAAGCTGACCAGACCGCCGGTTTGGTCCAGAACCTGTCGAGCGCGGCCGCCAAGATCGGCGATGTGGTGTCGATGATCTCGACGATCGCCGGACAGACCAACCTGCTCGCGCTGAACGCCACCATCGAGGCGGCGCGGGCCGGCGAAGCCGGGCGCGGCTTTGCGGTGGTCGCAGCGGAGGTGAAGGAACTCGCCAACCAGACCGCCCGGGCGACCAGCGAGATCGCGCAGCAGATCGGCACGATCCAGAGCGCGACCGATCAGGCGGTCTCGGCCATCGGCGGCATTTCCGGCCGCATCCGCGAGATCAACGGCGTCGCCGCCGGTATCGCGGCGGCGGTCGAGCAGCAGGGCGCGGCGACGCAGGAGATCGTGCGCAACGTCGCCCAGGCCTCGACCGGAACGGCCGAGGTGACGAGCAACATCGCCGGCGTCGCCCGCGCCTCCGAAGAGACCGGCGCGGCGGCGAGCCAGGTGCTCGGCGCGGCGTCCGAATTGTCGCGCCAGTCCGAGCAGCTCTCGGCGGAGGTGAGCCGCTTCCTCGCGACCGTGCGGGCGGCATAGCGAGGCTCGAGCCAGCACACCGATTGGGGAATCGTGAGGAAGAGGTCGCCTTCGGGCGGCCTCTTCCCATATGCGCCTGCCATGAGTGCCCGCGTCGAACCCAAGACGCGAGAAACCCCACGGGAGACCGCCATGCGCGCCTACGAGATGTCCGCTGCCGCCGGCCTCGACAGTTGGAAGAGTGCCGAGCGCCCGACGCCCGAACCAGGCCGCGGGCAGGTTCTGGTGCGGATGCGCGCCGCCTCCCTCAACTACCGCGATCTGCTGATCTGCCAGGGCCGCTACCCGTTCGCGGTCAATCTCGACCGGTTGATCCCACTCTCGGACGGGGCGGGTGAGATCGTGGCGATCGGCGCCGGCGTGCGCCGCTTCACCGGCGGCGAGCGGGTCGCCGGGATCTTCTCGCAGAGCTGGCTCGGCGGCGCGCAGGTGTCCGACACGTGGCAGACCGCGCTCGGCGGCGCCATCGACGGGGTGCTGACCGAGTATCAGGTGTTCGACGAGGACGGGCTCGTCACGCTGCCCGATCATCTCAGCTTCGAGGAAGGGGCGACGCTGCCCTGCGCAGCGGTGACGGCCTGGAACGCGCTCTACGGGCTCAAGCCCCTGCGGGCCGGCGAGACGGTGCTGACGCTCGGCACCGGCGGCGTCTCGATCTTCGCGATCCAGCTCGCCCACGCGGCCGGGGCGCGGGTCATCGCCACCTCATCGAGCGATGCCAAGCTGGAGAAGGCCCGCGCGCTCGGCGCGCACGACACGATCAACTACCGCACCCATCCCGATTGGGAGAGCGAGGTGCGCCGGCTGACCGGCGGAACCGGCGTCGATCACGTGGTCGAGGTCGGCGGCACCGGGACGCTCCCGCGCTCCATCGCCTCGACCCGGCCCGGTGGGCATATCGGCTTGATCGGCCTGCTGGCTCAGGGCGAGGCGTTCGACCCGCTGGCGATCCTCGGCGCGAGCTGCATCGTGCGCGGCGTCGCCGTTGGCCCACGGGAGATGTTCGAGGACATGAACCGCTCGATCGCCCTGCACGGGATCAAGCCGGTGATCGACCGGGTCTATGGTTTCGACGAGGCGCCGGCGGCTCTCAAAGCCCTGGCCGAGGCCGGGCATGTCGGCAAGATCGTGATCCGGATCGATTGATGCTCAAGCGTCGGGGGAAGAGGCGGGTGATGCGCGCAGGGGTCGGATGGGGACTTCTCGCAGCGCTCGTGTCGCCGGTGGCGGCGAGCGCCGCGGACGTCACGACGGTGCGGACCGAGTCCTTCCCCGGCCGCCCTATTCCGGGGCGACCTACTACGTCTACGAGCGGGCGGGCCAGACGATCTGCACCAAGCTCGCCGTGTGCAACAAGTTCGACCAGTGCGAGACCAGCTACGTCCCCGGCGCCTTTCGCGCGCCCGAGGACACCGCCACCGGAGAGCCCTACGGGACAACGCCTGCGGTGCCGATCGCGCCGGCGTCGCTCGCCAAGCATGTCTGCCTGACGCGGTTCGGGTTGGTGCAGCGGTAGGCCCTACGCCTCGTCGGTCTTGCGAGCCTTCCGGTTCAACGCCCGCAGCGCTCCGCGGAAGGTGCGCACGTCCTGCTCGGTCATCGCCATGCGGTGGAGCATGTCGCGCATGTTGCGGGCGATGATCTCCTGCTTCTCCGGCGGGTAGAAGCCGGCCCCCGCCAACGTCTCCTCCAGACTCGCGAACAGCGAGAGCATCGCTTCGCGGGTGGCGGGTGGCGACAGCATCTCGCCGGAGAAGCGCAGGGTGGCGAGGCCGGCGGCGCGGCGCCACTCATAGCCCATCAGCAGCACGGCCTGGGCGAGGTTGAGCGAGGGGAACTCGTCCGTCACCGGGAAGGTGACGATGGCGTCGGCCAGCGACACCTCGTCGTTGCTCAAGCCCACCCGCTCGCGCCCGAACATCAGCCCGATCCGCTCGCCGCGACCGATCCGCTCGGCGGTGGCCGTCATGGCGTCTTCGGGCGCGAAGACCCGCTTCATCTGCCCGCGCTCGCGGGCGGTGGTGGCGAGGAGGAAATGCAGGTCGGCGATGGCCTCCGGCAGCGTGGCGTAGACCTTGGCCCCGTCGAGCACGTAAGTCGCGCCGGAGGCCGCCTCGCGCACGCCCTTCTTCGGCCAGCCGTTCTTGGGCGCCACCAGGCGCAACTCGGACAGACCGAAATTCGCCATGGCGCGGGCGGTCATGCCGATATTCTCGGCAAGTTGCGGCTCGACCAGGATGACGACGGGGGCGCTCATTCTTTTCGACACTCAAACGCATCGAAGCGCGCCGCCGGCAATGCCGACGACGCGATCCTCCAAAAAGATCAGATCTTACCGTCGAGACCCATCTGGTAGTATTTGTGGACGATCTTGTCCTGGTTCTCGAGGAGCCAGTCGATCGAGGGCTCGTTGGTCATGGCCTTGCGGATCGCCTCGGTCATGCCCTTGCGCTGGATCTCGAACAGCGCCTTGTGATCGACGCTCTCGGCCTGGATCACGCCGGGGCTGAGCCAGACCGAGCAGATGATGCCGAGGTCGTTGGCCTTCTCCTTGGGGATGTAGCCGGCCCGCACCGCGTCGAGCACGCCGTTGGCGATGGCGTACTGCACCGTTCCCATCAGGATCGAGGTGTACTTGTTCTCGGTCACGCTCACCTTGGAGACGCACAGCGTCACCGGGCGGACCATGATGTCGGTGTTCAGGAGCGCGAAGACGCGGCTGTGGCCGACGACTTGATCGCCGGTGAGGGTGGCGAGCGCGGTGCCGACCGGCCCGTCGAGCTCGCCGATGATGACCTCGGGCTCGGAGGCCGTGTTGGGCGGGCCGCCCGCAACGAGGGCCTCGCCGGCGCGCAGGATGATGCGGTCGCTCATGGTGTGTCCTTCCTCGTGATCGGCCGTTTTTCTTGACGCGCGGGTCGTCGCAGCGGCAGCCGGGTTTGTCCAGGCCACATAGCGCGGCCGTGGCGTGCGCTCTTGTGCGGGAGCGACACTCGCTTTGGCCGGTGACCGCGCCGCGCCGGGTGGCCGTGGCGTGCCGCCTCGTCTATGCCCGCCTCCCATGACGGAGACCGGAAACGACCGCGACGGCCTGCGCTACACCGTGGCACTGATCGAGATCCAGGGCGGGCTGGTGGGCCTGTGGGCCTTCCTGCACGACCTGATGCAGACTGGTGCCGCGGTGCCGCTCACCCTGCTGCCCGGCGTGCTGTTCATCGGGCTGGTGCTGGCGGCGAGCGTGGTCGCGGGTGTCGCGCTCTGGCAGGACCGGCGCCTGGGCTACACCCTCTCCGTGCCGGTGCAGCTCGCCCAGGTGATCTGGTTCGTCAGCGCGGGCCTCACCGTCCGCATCTCGGCGAGCGGCTGGCTGCTCGCCGACGTGTTTCTCCGTGCGCCGGCGGAGGGCGGGCTCGTGCTGGGCTGGCAGTTCGATGCGGCGCGCAAGGGCGGCTACGCCCTCTCGCTGGCTCCGCGGGAGGATTTTACCGTTGCGCTGAACCTGATCGCCCTCGCCATCCTGATCTGGCTCGGATTTCGCCTGCGCGGCCTGCTGCCGTTCCGCAGAGGCAGGTAACAGTTTCGCGCATCCGAAACAGGCTGCCCGAGCCCGGCTTTGTCGCCTTGCTGCGCTGCGTTATAGGGGCGGCGACAGGGTTCCGGAGAGACGCGCGAAGGGCAGCCGGCCGGGCGCGCGGCACCGGGCAACTGAGGGACCGACATGGCGAAGATCAAGGTGGCCAATCCGGTCGTCGAGCTCGACGGCGACGAGATGACCCGGATCATCTGGGCGGAGATCAAGAACAAGCTCATCCACCCCTACCTCGATCTCGATCTCGACTATTACGATCTCGGTGTCGAGCACCGCGACGCCACGAACGATCAGGTGACGATCGATGCGGCCGAGGCGATCAAGCGCCACGGCGTCGGCGTGAAATGCGCCACGATCACGCCGGACGAGGCCCGCGTCGAGGAATTCAAGCTCAAGGAGATGTGGCGGTCGCCCAACGGCACGATCCGCAACATCCTCGGCGGCGTCATTTTCCGCGAGCCGATCATCTGCTCGAACGTGCCGCGCCTCGTGCCGGGCTGGACCCAGCCCTTCGTGATCGGCCGCCACGCCTACGGCGACCAGTACCGCGCCACCGACTTCAAGGTGCCGGGCAAGGGCCGCCTCACCATCAAGTTCGAGGGTGACGACGGCACCGTCATCGAGAAGGAGGTGTTCAAGTTCCCGGACGCCGGCGTCGCGATGTCGATGTACAATCTCGACCAGTCGATCATCGATTTTGCCCGGGCCTCGTTCAACTATGGCCTCGCCCGCAAATACCCGGTCTACCTCTCGACCAAGAACACCATCCTCAAGACCTATGACGGCCGCTTCAAGGACCTGTTCCAGAAGGTGTTCGACGAGGAGTTCAAGTCGAAGTTCCTGTCGCTCGGCCTGACCTACGAGCACCGCCTGATCGACGACATGGTGGCCTCGTGCCTCAAGTGGTCGGGCGGCTATGTCTGGGCCTGCAAGAACTACGACGGTGACGTGCAGTCGGACACGGCGGCCCAGGGCTTCGGCTCGCTCGGCCTGATGACCTCGGTGCTGATGACGCCGGACGGACAGACCGTGGAGGCCGAGGCCGCCCACGGCACCGTGACGCGCCACTACCGCGAGCACCAGAAGGGCAAGGCTACCTCCACGAACTCGATCGCCTCGATCTTCGCCTGGACCCGCGGCCTGTCGCACCGGGCCAAGCTCGACGGCAACGCCGATCTCGCGAAGTTCGCCGCGACCCTGGAGAAGGTCTGCGTCGACACGGTCGAGGCCGGCCACATGACGAAGGATCTCGCCCTCCTCGTCGGCCCGGACCAGAAATGGCTTACGACCAACGGCTTCCTCGACAAGGTCGATGAGAACCTGAAGACGGCGATGGCCGTCTGAGGCGCCAGCCTAACGGCCCTCCCCCCGCTGAGGGGGAGGGTTAAGAAGCCTCAGCCCGTTTTCTTCGCCGCATTCCGCTTGCGCGTCTCGGCCGCCTTCTTGGCCGAGGCGGAGCGCTGCTCCTTCGTGCGCGAAGCCGAGGCGGTGCCGCCGGTGCGACCGCCTTTAAGCGCGGCGGGATGGTCCGTCGTCTTGCCACGGCCCGAGCCGCCGGGCTTCTTGCCGCCGCCATCGTCCTTGTTGACCGTCGCCCAGGCGCGGGCCTCCGCTTCCTTCTCCGGCACGCCGCGGGACTCGTAGGATTCCGCGATGTGCTCCGCCTTGCGAACCTGCTTGTCGGTGTATTTCGACTTGTCACCCTGAGCCATGGTGCTCTCCCGATCTGTCGCGCCGGTCAGCTCCGGTTCGGCGCATCGATGGCCGCCCGCACCCGCCGGATCAGCTCGGCACGGCGGTACGGCTTGTTCAGGATATCGAACTCCGGACGCTCGATTCCGGTTCGCTCCAGGCTGGCCTCGGCATAGCCGGTGGTGAGCAGGATTTTGAGATCGGGATGGCGGCGGCGCGCCTCGCGGGCGAGCGTCAGGCCGTCCATGCCGCCGGGCATGATCAGATCGGAGAACAGTAGGTCGATCTCCGGATGGTCGTTCAGGATCTCCAGGGCCTCGCGGCCGTGGCGGGCCATCAGGGTGCCGTAGCCGTAATCGCGGAGGATCGCCCGGGCGAGTTCGGCGACGTCGGCGCGGTCGTCCACGATCAGGATCGTTTCCGTGCCCGGCCGCTCCTCGACGATGGCGGCCGGT
Source organism: Methylorubrum sp. GM97 (assembly GCF_024347855.1). Classification (NCBI taxonomy): domain Bacteria; kingdom Pseudomonadati; phylum Pseudomonadota; class Alphaproteobacteria; order Hyphomicrobiales; family Methylobacteriaceae; genus Methylorubrum; species Methylorubrum sp. GM97. Next base: position 3,387,751 of record NZ_AP025942.1, on the reverse strand, counting down.
TCTGCGCTCTCCGGCGCACCGGCCTCGTCGCTCGCGGGGAAGGAGAGACGCACGGTCGTCCCCTCCCCCATCACCGACTCGATCTGCGCGAATCCGCCGGATTGCTTGGCGAAGCCGTAGACCATCGACAGGCCGAGCCCGGTGCCCTTCCCCTCCTCCTTGGTAGTGAAGAACGGGTCCATCACCCGCGCCAGCATGTCCGAGGGGATGCCGGCGCCCGTATCGCTCACCGCGACGCTCACGTGCCGACCTGAACCGTCGGGCCGGCCGGATTCCTCGTTGCGGGTCGTGATCGTGACGCGCCCGCCCTCCGGCATCGCGTCGCGCGCGTTGATGAGCACGTTGAGCAGGGCGACCTCGGCCTGGGTCCGGTCGATCCGGCACGGCCAGAGGTCGGGGGCGAGATCGGTCTCGATCGTCACCGCGTCGCCCAGCGTGCGCCCGGCCAGTTCCTTCGTCTCGGAGACGAGGTCGTTGAGGTTGAGGGTGCGGCCGTCGAGGCGCTGCTTGCGGGCAAACGAGAGCAGTTGTTGCGTCAGCGTCGAGGCCCGCTCGGCCGCCTCGCGGATATTGCCGACGGCGCGGCCCATGCGACCCCGGTCGGCGTCCGGCCGGTCCAGGTTGGTCGCCAGCGAGTCGGCATAGCCCAGGATCACCTGGAGCAGGTTGTTGAAATCGTGGGCGATGCCGCCGGTGAGCCGGCCGATCGCCTCCATCTTCTGGGCCTGATGCAGCGAGTCTTCCGCCAACCGGCGGCGGGTGATGTCGAGCTGCGAGCCGAAGAAGTACAGGAGGTCCCCGGCGGCGTTGTAGACCGGGCTCACGAACAGGGCGTTCCAGAACGACGAGCCGTCCTTGCGATAGTTGAGGATCTCGGTGGCGACGTCGCGCCGCGCCGCGACGGCGTCGCGCACCAGCGCCCGCGTCGCTGGATCGGTCTCGGGGCCCTGGAGGAAGCGGCAGTTGTGGCCGATCACCTCGTCCCGAGCGTAGCCGGTCATCTCCAGGAAGGCTTGGTTCACGAACACGATCGGGTGGTCGTCCTGGTTCGGATCGACCACCACCATCGGCATGCGCGTCATCGCGACGGCGGCGAAGAAGATGCCGCTGCCGGACTCGAACTCGTGGCCCTCTGCACCGGCCTCGACGCTGGGATGGACGCCGTGGGGTCTCTTCTCGGGGATGTCGGTCATGCGAACCCGCGGCGTGACAAATCGTGTGAGGCTGCCGGCACGGCCGGCGCATCCCCGAAGCAGAGCGTAAGATAGGGCTGCGGGAAGAGAATAGGGTCCGGAGCGCCGAGGCTCCGGAACCCATCGAAATCGGCAGGGGCCGCTTGCGGCGAGCGGCCCCTCGCCCGCGCCATCAGGCCTCCTCGTCGATGCCGAAGCTCACGCTCTCGACATTCGCCCGCTCGAAGGCCTGCATCACGTACTGGTAGGAGCGCTCCATGTCGCTGTGCTCCTCGTCCTCATCCTCGTTCTCGACGGGCTTGAGGACGAACATCAGCATCGAGCGCCCCGTGACCGAGTAGCTCTCGCCGACGGCGAAGCTCTCCACCTCCTGGCTGTCGGGCAGGTTGGTATCGAGCAGCCGCGTCCAGGAGGTGCCGCCCGGCGCCTCGGGGAGGGTGAAGTCCACCACGTCGTGATAGGCGTTGTAGAACAACAGCAGGGTGGCATCGCCGCCGCGCTTGTGGATGCCGCTTGCCTGGGCGCGCCCGTCGAGCAGCACGGCGAGGGTGCGCGAGTTGCCGTCGTTCCAGTTCTCCGGGCTCATCTCGGTGCCGGTGGGCGTGAGCCAAGTCACGTCCTTGACGCCGAACTCCTCGTCGTAGGCTCCCGTGACGAAGCGTCCGCGCGAGAGCATCGGCAGGGCGTTGCGCAGCAGGATCAGGCGCTGCGTGAACTCGGCCAGATCCCGCTCCTCCTCGCCGATGGCGCCCCAATCGACCCAGCTCACCTCATTGTCCTGGCAATAGGCGTTGTTGTTGCCCTTCTGCGTGCGGGCGAACTCGTCGCCGGCCAGCAGCATGGGCGTGCCCTTCGACAGGAACAGGGTCGCCAGCATGTTGCGCATCTGGCGCAAACGAACCGAGCGGATCTCGGGATCGTCGGTCGGGCCCTCGACGCCGTAATTGTAGGAGAGGTTGTGGCCGTGCCCGTCGCGGTTGCCCTCTTCGTTCGCCTCGTTGTGCTTCTCGTTGTACGAAACCGTGTCGTTGAGCGTGAAGCCGTCATGCGCGGTGATGAAGTTCACCGAGGCCCAGGGCCGGCGACCGCGCTTGTTGAACTTGTCGGCCGAGGCGGTGATGCGCGAGGCGAGCCCCGGCAGCAGCCCGGCATCGCCCTTCCAGTAGCCGCGCACGTCGTCGCGGAACCGGTCGTTCCACTCGGCCCAGCCCGGCGGGAAGCCGCCGACTTGATACCCGCCGGGGCCGCAATCCCACGGCTCGGCGATGAGCTTCACGTCGTTGAGGACAGGGTCCTGACGGCAGGTGTCGAGGAAGCCGCCGCCCTCGTCGAAGCCGTAGGGCTCGCGGCCGAGAATGGTGGCCAGATCGAAGCGGAAGCCGTCGACCCGCATCTCGGTCGCCCAGTAACGGAGCGAGTCGGTGACGAGCTGCAGCACGCGGGGATGCGAGAGGTTGAAGGTGTTCCCGGTGCCGGTGTCGTTGATGTAGTAGCGCGGCTGGTTCGGCAGCAGGCGGTAGTAGGAGGCGTTATCGACGCCCTTGAACGAGAGAGTCGGGCCCTTCTCGTTGCCCTCGGCCGTGTGGTTGTAGACCACGTCGAGGATCACCTCGAGGCCGGCGCCGTGCATGCGCGCGACCATCTCCTTGAACTCGGAGAAGGCGAAATCCGGCACCGCCGCGTAGCGCCGGGCGGGGGTGAAGAACGAGATGGTGTTGTAGCCCCAGTAGTTGATGAGATCCTTCTGCTGCAGATAGTCGTCCTGCACGAAGGAGTGGACCGGCAGCAGCTCGACCGAGGTGACGCCGAGGCTCTTGATGTAGTCGAGCACCGCCGGGTTACCGAGGCCGGCATAGGTGCCCCGCAGCTTCTCCGGCACAGCCGGGTGCAGCTTGGTGAACCCCTTCACGTGGGTCTCGTAGATGATCGTGCGCTCCCACGGCACGCGCGGCTTCACATCCCGGCCCCAGGTGAAGGCGGGGTCGATCACGCGCGAGCGGCGGGTATAGGGCGCGGAATCGCGCTCATCGAAGGTGAGGTCGTCGCCCGTCTCCATCTTGTAGCCGAACAGGGCGGGGTTCCACTGGATCGTGCCGACCAGACCCTTGGCGTAGGGGTCGATGAGGAGCTTGTTCGGGTTGAAGCGGTGGCCGGCCTCGGGCTCGTAGGGGCCGTGGACGCGGTAGCCGTAGATCGTGCCGGGGCGCGCGTCCGGCAGATAGCCGTGCCAGACCTCGTCGGTGTACTCGGGGAGCTCGATGCGCTCGATTTCGTTCTCGCCGGCATCATCGAACAGGCACAGCTCGACCTTCGTGGCATGGGCCGAGAACAGCGCGAAGTTTACGCCGCGGCCATCCCAGGTCGCACCGCGGGGATGCGGCGAGCCTTCGCGGATACGCGTGCGCGATGTGCGCGGCCTCGGCGTCGCAGTCCTGTCGGTATCGGCCATCGATCGTCCCATTCTCACTTATAGCGGCCCCCGCGGGTCCAGCCGGACTCTGAACGTGCACGGAACGGCGAAGCTCCGTGTCGTCTGACGCGACGCAGCAAATTTTTGTCGATCCGCTGCGCGCCGCCGCGGATGTGGTAGGCCTTGGACGAAACTCACGGTGAGGGTTCGCGTTGCAAGGCCCCTCATCGATCGACACGGACAGGTTCGAGGGGGACCATCACCCATGATCGAAGACCCCGAGCATCGGCCCGCCGGGCTTCAGGCTCTGGCCGAGCGGCACGGCGTCAGCCTGGAGGCGGTGCGCCATCTGCTGCGCGCGCTCCAGGCGGGCCAGGGCAACATGGCCCAGTTCGACCACCCCGATCTCGGCGGCTTCGGGCAGTGGTCGCGCGGCGGCATGGTGATGGTTGGGCGCATGAACGACCATGCCCTGAAGGCGCAGGTCGATGCCCTGTGCACCGAACTCGCCACGGCCCTGCCGCTCTCCAGTTTTCGCGAAGAAGCCGCCTCGGGCAACTGGTGGCCGGACGAACTGGGGCTGCCGTCGAGCGCGGGCGCGCAGAACGCGACGCGCTACGCCTTCTTCCCCGAGCGCCGGCGCCTGGCCATCGAGACCGACGGGCGGCTCGCCCTCTACGACACCGGGGACCGCCTCGTCACCGGCGTGAGCCAGCAGCAGGGCGGCAGCTCGTCGCTGCGCTTCAGCGGACCGCAGGGGAGCTTCTCGCTGGAAGATCTGACGCCGGTCGAGCGGGATGCGGGGGCGGCGCCTCCGCCGCCCAAACCGCCGGCGGACACGAGTGTCGCTGCGTTCGCGTCGTCATCGGTCGCCCCCGCCGCCAGCCCTGTCCCGTCGGCCCCTGCCGTCAGCCGGCAGCACGCGGCACCCTCCGGTGCACCCTCGGGTGCGGGCCCGACCGACATCCTCTCGATCCTCGAACGGCTGGCCGACCTGCACAAGAAAGGCGTGCTGACCGAGGGAGAGTTCTCCGCCAAGAAGGCGGAGCTGCTGGCGCGGCTCTGACAGGACGGCCTGTCGCCGCAGGCCCCGCCGGAAGGCCGCGCTCGCCCTAGATCCAGGCGATGGCCCCGCGCGACCTCATCGACATCGACCGCATCTTCCACGAGCCGGCGGTGGCCGATTATCCGCGCGGACGCGAGATCCTGGCCCGCTATCCGAACGCCGAGCGGATCGCGGTCCCGTCGCACTGGAACATCCCGGAGCTGCACGGCAATGCCGGCTCGGTCGAGGACTGGGTGCGGATCAAGCGATCGACCCTGGTGCTCGGCGTGAAGAAGGGGCTCGCGATGCGGCCGAACGGCCGTTCCGCCCACTTCATCGCGCCCTCGACTTCGAACGGCTGCGCGATGGCCTGCGCCTATTGCTACGTGCCGCGCCGCAAGGGCTTTTCCAATCCGATCTCGCTGTTCGTGAATGTCGATGCGGTCTGCGCGGCGATCACGCGCCATGCGGCCAAGCAGGGCCCGCTGCCCGAGCCCGATCAGATCGACCCGCAAGCCTGGGTCTACGATCTCGGCGAGAACGGCGACCTCTCGGTCGATGCGATGATCTGCGACAACGTCCGCGACCTCGTCGCGCAATTCCGTGGAATTCCTAACGCCAAGGGCTCGTTCGCGACCAAGGCCGTGAATCGCGATCTCCTCGCCTACGATCCGCAAGGCCGCACCCGCATCCGCTTCTCGCTGATGCCGGCGCGGATCGCGCGGGTCGTCGATGTGCGCACCGCCCCGATCCCCGAGCGGATCGCCGCGATCGACGACTTCCTGCGGGCCGGCTACGAGGTCCACGTCAATTTCTCGCCCGTGATCCTCTACGAGGGCTGGGAGGCGGATTGGGCTGCGTTGTTCGACGAGATCGACGGGACGATCTCGAATGCCGCCAAGAATCAGCTCGCCTGCGAGATCATCATGCTGACCCACAATGCCGGGCTGCACGCGGTGAACCTCGGCTGGCACCCCAAGGCCGAGGATCTGCTCTGGCGGCCGGACATTCAGGAGACCAAGCGCTCGGAAGGCGGCGGCGAAAACCTGCGCTACCGCACCGGCTGGAAAGGGAAATGGCTCGCTCGCTTCAAGGCGCTGCTCGCCGAGCGGATGCCCTATTGCCGGGTGCGCTACGCGTTCTGAGGAGAAGAAAACCGATGCCGGATCACGAGAGCTATCTGCGCGAGGCGACCGAACTCGCCCTCGCCAACGTCGCTGAGGGTGGCCGACCCTACGGCGCGGTGATCGTGCGGGATGGGGAGGTGGTCGCGCGGGCGGCCAACCGCATCCATGCGACCAACGATCCGAGCGACCATGCCGAGATGGTGGCGATCCGCGCGGCGAGCCAGCAGCTCGGCCGGCCCAAGCTCGACGATTGCATTGTCTACGCCAGCGGGCGGCCCTGCCCGATGTGCCATGCGGCGATGCGGCTGGCCGGGGTCAAGCAGGGCTACTTCGCCTTCACCGCCGAGGAGGCGGAGGCCGAGGGTCTGCTCAGTGCCGGGATCTATGCCGAGCTGTGCCGGCCGCTCGAAGAGCAGCCGATGCAGGTGCGCCACCTCCCGCTTGCCGATGATCCGAGCCCCTACCGCGCCTGGGCGGAGCGGAAAGGGCGCTGAACGCGAGGTCCAGCCTCACGAAACGCCCGCTGCATCCGGCGCGGCGGGCGGCTCGTGAGAGACACTCAGTGCGTCCAGGGCGCCGTGCGGTTGAACTTGAAATTATCGGAGTAGGAGAGGCCCTTGCGCGCGATCGGTGGCGGCGTCTCCTCGACGCGGTAGGCGATGCCCGAAGCCTTGGCGTAGGCCACCGCCTCGTCCGAGGTGTCGAATTCGAGGCGCACCTGCTGCAGCATGTCGGAGGAGCCGGTCCAGCCCATCAACGGGTCGGTCTCGCGCGGTTCGGTCTGGTCGAACTCCAGAACCCATTGCTTCGTGCGGGCGAGCCCGGACTGCGTGGGATCCTTGGCGGGACGGTAGATGCGGGCGCTCGGCATCGGACGGCTGACGTCTCCGGGGAAGGTATGGTCGGGGCGATAGGATTCGAACCTACGACCCTCTGCTCCCAAAGCAGATGCGCTACCAGACTGCGCTACACCCCGACGCTGTGAGGGAGATACCCCCTCGGGTCCCGGCCGGCAAGGCGCTGCTCGTCACACGAGAATGTCGAGGACGCGTTTCTCGGTCTCGATCGAGGATTTCAGCACGGCGGTGTTGATGGAAACACCGAGCGAGGCCGAGGCCAGCTCCGTGACGGCCGTGACCGGCTCGGCGGCAGATTGCGGTGAGGCGACGCGGGAGGCCGCCCCGTCGAAGCGCTGCATGGCCGCGCTGAGGCCCGCCGAACTCGTGGACACTGCCGAGACCATGAACCACCCTCCCTGCGCCCCGGCAGCTCATCATGGAAAAGTAAAGGACGTCCTCAGCGGCTTGATCGGATCGCTCGACATTCCCACTTCGCCGCAGGCCTGAGGCATCGCCCTCGTGGGCGCGAAGACAAGGTGTCGCGATGATCGACCTGCATTACTGGCCGACCCCGAACGGTCACAAGGTGACGATGTTTCTGGAGGAGGCCGGCCTGCCCTACACGATCCACCCGGTGGATATCGGCAAGGGCGCGCAGTTCGAGCCGGCCTTCCTGAAGATCGCTCCGAACAACCGGATGCCGGCCATCGTCGATCACGAGCTGGCCGATGGTGGTGCGCCGGTCTCGCTGTTCGAGTCGGGCGCGATCCTGCTCTACCTCGCGGAGAAGACCGGGCGCTTCCTGCCCGCCGACCTGCGCGGCCGGGCCGAGACCCTGCAATGGCTGTTCTGGCAGATGGGCGGCCTCGGGCCGATGCTGGGCCAGAACCACCATTTCTCGCAATACGCGCCGGAGAAGATCCCCTACGCCATCGACCGCTACGTCAAGGAGACGAACCGGCTCTACGGCGTGCTCGACCGGCGGCTCGCCGACCGCGCCTTCGTCGCGGGCGCCGATTACACCATCGCCGACATGGCAGCCTATCCCTGGATCGTGCCGTGGGAGAAGCAGGGCCAGCGCCTCGACGACCACCCCAACCTGAAGCGCTGGTTCGAGGCCATCGCCGAGCGCCCCGCCACCAAAGCCGCCTATGCGCGGGCGGTGGAAGCCAACCCGAACCACGGCCAGCCGATGAGCGAGGAAGCGAAGAAGGTGATGTTCGGCCAGACCGCAACCAACACCACGCGCTGAGGCTTACCGCCCACTGCGCCGGGCGGCCACCGTGGCGAGCCCGGCGAAATCCTTGTCGCCGTCGCCGTGGGCGATGGCGTCGAGGAGGTTGTCGCGCAGCACGCTGGCGAACGGCATCGGCACGTTGACCGCCTCGCCCGCGGCCAGAGCGAGGCGGACATCCTTGAGGCCGAGCCGCATGGTGAAGCCCGGCGGCTCGTAGCGGCCCTCCATGATCATCGCGCCGTAATTCTTGTAGACCGGCGAGGCGAACAGGGTGCTGGTGAGCATCTCCAGCACGTCGGCCCCGGCAATGCCGTGCCCCTCTGCGAAGGCGGCCGCCTCGCCCATCGCCTCGATGGCCGAGACCAGCATGAAGTTGCCCGCGAGCTTGACGGCGTTGGCCTTCTCCGGCTCCGCGCCGAAGCGCCAGGTCTTGCTGCCCATGGCGTCGAACAACGGCTGCACCCGCGCGATCGCCGCGTCGTCACCCGCGGCGATGATGTTCAGCGCGCCCTTTTCCGCGGCGTCCGGCCGGCCGAAGACCGGCGCGGAGACGTAAGGCACGCCCGCGCGGCCGTGGACCGCGGCCAGTTCCCGGGCGAGCGCCACCGAGATCGTGGACATGCCGACATGGACGCCGGGCCGCTGCCCGGAATCGAGCAGCCCGCCCTCGATGGTGACGGCGCGCAGGGCCACGTCGTCGGCGAGCATGGTGATCGCGGCGTCGCCCGCAAAGGCCTCCGCGGCGTTGGCCACGGGCTCGGCGCCCTCGATCGCCCTCGCTGCCTCCGGCGACCGGTTCCACACCCGCACCCGGTGGCCCGCCGCGACGAGCCGCGCCGCCATGACCCGGCCCATGCGGCCGAGCCCGATGAAACCGACATCCATGTTTGAAACTCCGGATTTGCTGTCACGTCGCCGTCCGAGTGCAACGCCCCGGCCGGCGATGAGTCGCGAACGGTCGAGCGATCAGTGCGTGTTGAGGAATTCCAGCGTCAGCGTGTTGAACATCTCGGTCGCCTCCATGTGGACGAGGTGGCCGACATTGTTGAGGACCTCGGCCTTGCCGTTCGGCATCCGGCCGGCGAGCGCGCGGGCATGGCCCGTGTTGTCGCCCATGCTGGAGCGCATCTCCGTCGGCGCAAAACCCTTGCCGGGGGCGTTGTGGTCGTTCGCGCCCATAATGAACAGGGTCGGCGCCTTCACGAGCGGGATCTCGTGGACGATCGGCTGGCCCCAGATCATCTGGTAGGAGTTCACGAACGACTTGAGCCAGCGCGGATACTCGCCCGACCCCTTCACCCGCTCGCGGATCGACACGAACGGCTCGATGGCCGAGGCGGGGATCGACAGCGCGTAGCTCGTCATCAGCTGCTTGCGGTAGGCGTCCGCGGTCAGATCCGCCTCGCGGGCGATCAGGGCCTCGTCGGAGACCGGCGGGACGGTGAAGCGGTAATCCTCTAGCCCGATCGGCGCTTCCAGCACGAGGCTGTTGACCCGCTGCGGATAGTTGCGGGCCATCCGCACCGCGAGCATGCCGCCCATGGAATGCGCCACGATGTCGAACCGCTGGATCTTGAGGCTGTCGGCGAGCGCCAGGGTGTCGGCGGCCATCCGGTCGAAGGTGTAGGAGCCGATCGGTTTCGAGGACTTGCCGAAGCCGAGCTGATCGGGGACCACGACGCGGTAGCCCGCGTTCGACAGGGTGCGGATCACCGGCTCCCAGTAGCTCGACGGGAAATTGCGTCCGTGCAGCAGCAGCACTGTCCGTCCGTTGGCGTTGTCGGCGGCCGGCACATCCATGTAGGCGAGGCGCTGCGCCTCGCCGTCGCGGCTCAGTGGCAGGAAGCGCACCGGAAACGGATAAGCGAAGCCTTCGAGGCCGATGCCGAGCGGCGACGGCTCCTCGGCATGGGCGGCGGGCGCCATCACCGGCGCGAGCGCGAGACAAAGCGCGAGGCAAGGCGCGAGGATCGGCGCGAAAATCGGGTGGGCACGCATGGACACTTCGTCTCCGGCTCGAGCATCGTCCCGAAAGGTGGTGGCCGGCTTTCGAAAACAGACGATGCAGATACAAGACGCCTGCGCATCGTCCCCGGCGCGGCTTCCGGGGGCGTTGCGCGAACGGCGCGGGCTCTGCCCCGGCGGCGCGCCGACAACGCGTGGCGCAGCCTCCGGTGAGAGACAGATAGGGCGGATCGCTCGCCTGCAAGCACCGGAAAATGGACGGTGACGGCTCAAAAGGCCGGAGTCGGGAGCGGCGACGGGCTGCCGCTGCGCGAGCGGCTCCTGGCGCTCTGCGCCATGGCGCTGGCCATCTCCATGGCGGTGCTCGACGGAGCGATCGTCAACGTCGCCCTGCCGGTGATCGCCCGCGACCTCGACGTGCCGGCTTCCGAGGCGATCTTCGTCGTCAGCGCCTACCAGATCGCGGTCACCGCCGCCCTGCTGCCGCTCGCCACGCTGGGCGAAATCTGGGGCTACCGCCGGGTCTATCTCGCGGGGCTTGCCGTCTTCACCGTCGCCTCGCTCGCCTGCGCGGTCTCGCCGAACCTTGCGAGCCTCACCGCCGCGCGGGTCGCCCAGGGGCTGGGTGCGGCCGGGATCATGAGCGTCAACATCGCTTTGGTGCGCTTCATCTATCCGAGCCGGCTGATCGGGCGCGGCGTCGGCAACGTCGCGCTCATCGTGGCGGTGGCGTCGGCCGCCGGTCCGACGGTCGCCGCCGCGATCCTCTCGGTCGCCGCCTGGCCCTGGCTGTTCCTCGTCAACCTGCCGGTCGGGCTGGTGGCGCTGGCGGTGGGCGCGCGCACGCTGCCGCGAACGCCCCGCTCCGCCCGGCGCTTCGACCTGCGGAGCGCAAGCCTCAATGCCCTCACCGTCGGGCTGCTGATCGTCGGTCTCGACGCGTTCGCGGATCCGGACACGCGCGGGCTCGCCGCGGCCGCAATCGCCGCCTCGGTTGGGGTCGGCATCGTCTTCGTACGGACCCAAATCCGGCTCGCGGCGCCGCTGCTGCCGCTCGACCTCCTGCGGATTCCGGCCTTCGCCCTGTCGATGGTGGCCTCGATCTGCTCCTTCGCGGCGCAGATGATCGCCTACGTCGCCCTGCCCTTCTACTTCCACGACGCCCTCGGCTTCTCGGAGACCCGAACCGGCTTCCTGATGACGCCGTGGCCGCTCGCCATCGCGGCGATGTCGCCCTTTGCCGGCCGGCTCGCCGACCGCGTCCCGCCGGGCTTGCTCGGCAGCCTCGGCCTCGTCCTGCTCGCCGTCGGCATGGCGGCGCTGGCCCTCCTGCCGGAGGCGCCGGCGACCTTCGACATCGTCTGGCGGTTGACGCTGTCGGGGATCGGTTTCGGGCTGTTCCAGTCGCCCAACAACAAGGTCATCATCACCAGCGCGCCGCGGGAGCGCAGCGGCGGCGCCAGCGGCATGCAGGCAAGTGCCCGGCTCGTCGGCCAGTCCCTCGGTGCAGCTTGGGTCGCCGTGTTGTTCGGCCTCGTCCCCGGTGGTCCGGCGGGCGCCTTCGCCGTCACGCTCTGGTGCGCCGTCGCCCTAGCGCTGGCGGGTGCCCTGGCGAGCGGCCTGCGGCGGACGGGACCCTGACCGCGCATCTTCGCTCAGCACCATGGCCCGGCTCGTGCGTTGACGCCGGGACAGGGACGGCCGCGGCCAACGGAGGCGAATGATGGATATCGACCTGAAGGGGCGCAGCGCCCTCGTCACCGGTTCCACCGGCGGCATCGGCTACGCGGTGGCCCGCGAACTCGCCCGGCTCGGCGCCTACGTCGCCATCAACGGCCGCACCGGCGAGCGGGTGGAGGCGGCCATCGCGCGCCTGCGCGGCGAGGTGCCGGGGGCCGAGTTCATCGCCGGCATCGGCGATGTCGGCACCGAGGAGGGGGCGGGCGAACTCCTCGCCGCCCTGCCGCGGGTCGACATCCTGATCAACAATGCCGGCATCTTCGAGCCGAAGCCGTTCTTCGAGATCGCCGATGCCGAGTGGCGCCGCTTCTTCGAGATGAACGTGATGAGCGGCATTCGCCTATCCCGTGCCTACGGTCCCGGCATGGTCGAGCGCGGCTGGGGACGGATCGTCTTCATCGCCAGCGAGTCGGGCGTCAACATCCCGCCCGAGATGGTCCATTACGGCGTGACGAAGACGGCGCAGCTCGCTGTCTCCCGCGGTCTCGCCGAGACGGTGGGGGGCAGCGGCGTCACCGTCAACAGCGTGCTCCCCGGCCCGACCATGACCGAGGGTGTCGCGGATTTTCTCGAATCGATGGGCGGGGGCGAAGGCGATCTGGAGGCCAAGGGCCGCGCCTTCATCGCCGAGAACCGACCGACCTCGCTCCTGAAGCGCCTCGCGCAGCCGGAGGAAGTGGCCAACATGGTCGCCTATCTCTGCACGCCCGCCGCGAGCGCCACCACGGGGGCGGCCCTGCGGGTCGATGGCGGCGTGCTGCGCGGCATCACCTGAGGCTCACCGCTCCCGAGCCCACCGGACGTACGGGGCCGGCTTGACCGGCACCGTACTCCGAGGGACGGCCCGCGAACGGTTCCTTCAAATCAGGACTTGAGGTGCGCGGCGAGGTGCTTGTTCATCTCGAACATCGAGCACTTGTCCTTGCCGAAGATCTTCTTGAGCTTGTCGTCGGCGAGAATTTCGCGCTTGTTCTCCGGGTTCTGGAGATTGTGCTTCTTGATGTGCTCCCACACCTTGCTGACGACTTCGCCACGCGGCAGGGGATTGTCGCCGACGATGGCGGCGAGTTCGGGAGACGGCTTCAGGGGCTGCTGAAGCGCGTTGGGCTTGGTGCCGGAGGCAGCCTTCGTGGCGGTCTCCTTCTTCGGGGCACTCTTGGGCGCAGCCGCCTTCTTCTCCGTCGTCTTGGTAGCCATGGTTTCCCTCCGTCCTGCGGACCGGCGATTCGTGACACGAGGCCGAGCGGCATCGGGGCACTGAGGAGCAACAACTAAGCGGTGCCGCGCCCGTTCCAAGTGGAGAACAGCGCCGCCATGGTGTCCATCCACAGATCAGCGGACCTTTCCGCAGCTCAATCCACTGCCTGAGGGATTTTTTCGCGCTGACCGGGGCTGCTCCGGTGATCCCGCCGCGCGTCTCGGTCGAGGCGGGAACCGTGTTTGCCGCCTCGCATTCAACCAAGACACCCGGATCACGGGCCTGTCGCGGGCCTGTCAGGGATATGCTGGAGACGTGGATGCCGACGGATCTGCCCGAAGAGCGGGCCTATCGTAAGCCGGGAACGCTGGAACTGGACCCGACCTCCGGCGAGGGGGTCGCGACCGACGAGACACCCCGGTTGATCGCTTCCGACAAGGTCGAGGGCACCCCGGTCTATGACAGCACCGGGCGCCACCTCGGCAGCGTTTACAATTTCATGGTCGACAAGGTGTCGGGACAGGTCGCCTACGCCGTGCTGTCCTTCGGTGGCTTCCTCGGCTTTGGCGAGAACCACCACCCCCTGCCCTGGAACGCGCTGACCTACTCGGTCGAACTCGGCGGATACGTGGTCGATATCGACCCTGCCGATCTCGAAGGCGCGCCGACCCAGGGGCCCGGCGAAAATCCGTTCGACGATCCCGGTTTCGGCGGGCGCCTCAACGATCACTGGGGCGGCCGCAAGGCGCCGACCGCCTGAGGCGGCGGCGCCTGTAATCCGAAGTCAGGCGCGGCTCAGAATTTGCCGCCGAGGCCGACACTGCCGCCCGCGCCCATCTGGGGGGCGAGGCCGCCGGAGCTGGACCGCGACGTCGTCTCGCCGTCGATCTCCTCCCGGCGGATGCGGCGCGGGCCGTCATCGGCAGTGCGGGTGTCGCCGCGGAAGTTCTTCGGCAGCTCCAAGGCGCGGGTCGGGGCGGCGGCGAGCGGACGGCCGTCATCGTCGGTCTGAGCACTGCGCAGGGGGCGGCCGGGCAGCGTGCCGCGGGCGGAGGGCGGCGGGCCGAGATCGGTTTCCGGCATCACACCGCCGCCACCACCGAGCGCCTGGCAACCGCCAAGGCTCGCCGCAAGAAGCGCCGCGGCGCAGAGTCTCGACGGGTCGAACATGCAGTCTTGTCCTCGTACCGGCCGTTCCCGGCCACGGCTCGGCCTGGGGACGGCCAAGGGTCGGGAACGTTAAGATTTCCTGCATCCGTCTAAGGCAGGGTTTGGGCGAAAACCAGACGGCCGTCGCCCGTGTCCACCCGGTTCCGGCGGGACGGTCGGAGCGGCGTTTCTGGCCCATCCACAACTTCGCCGTGGTTGCCGGGCATGGACGATGCGTCCGCCCGCCCCATGATGTCCGGGGAGCGCCGGCTCGCAGAGACCGGCTCGCTCATCTTTTTCGACTGTCGAGAGGTAGTAGGGGTGCTCAGACTGATCCGGCCGATCGTGACACCGGCGATCGCCCTCCTCGCTACGGCGGCCATGGCCGCGGACGGCTCGTCGGGGGCCCCCGGCAGCGCTTCGCCTCCCGTCGTGACTACTCCGCCTCCCGCCGCGACCGCTCCGCCTCCGGCCCCGGTGCCGGCTGCACCCGCGAACGGTGCCGTGACGCCGTCCCAGGAGGGCGGCACCCCGGCGGTGGTGCTCGACACCCAGGATTACGAGAGCCTGCTCGGCAAGAGCGTGCGCGCGATGAACGGCGACGATCTCGGCCGGATCATCGACGTCATCATCGACCGCGACGGACGTCCCCGCGCCGCGGTGATCGATTTCGGCGGCTTTCTCGGCGTCGGCTCCCGCAAGATCGCGGTGGATTGGCGCGTCCTGAAGTTCACCACCGAGGGCAAGGTCGGGCGCCTCACGCTCCAGCTCAACCGCAATCAGGTCCGGGTCTCGCCCGAATACAAGTCCGGCGACCCGATCGTCGTGCTCGGGGCCACTAGCCCGGGTGCTCCCTCCAGCCCAAGTGCCGCCAGCCCGGGCGCCGCGAACACCGGTGCCGCCGTCCCGCCGGAAGGCGACGCCTCCGCCGCCGCCGAGAAGCCTGCCGCCCCGTCCGACAAGGCCCCGGACCGGCCACCGGAGAAGACGCCGGACAAATGACGGCAAGCCCGGTGACGGAACGGCGCGCCTATCCAGCGCGCGAGCGCGACAGCCATCGCACCGACCTGCGCGAGCGCGGCGGCTCCCGTCCGGTGCGGCGCGCGGGCCGACCGAGCACGCCCGGTCCCGCCGATCCGTCGCGCCGGGCGACCTACGGCCTCGACGCGTTCACGTTCTTCATCGCCAACCTGCAGACCGGGTTCGGGCCCTTCCTCGCCGTCTACTTCACCCAGCAGAAGTGGACGCAGTCGGATATCGGCCTCGCGCTCACCGTGGGCAGCCTCGTCAGCCTGCTCGGGCAGATGCCGGGCGGCGCTTTCGTCGATGCCTCCCGCTCGAAGCGCTTCGCCGCCGGTTTCTCGGCGTTCTGGGTCGGCGCGAGTGCCGTGATGCTGGCAGCACTTCCGACCTATCTCGTCGTGATGCTCGCCATGGCGATCCACTCGGCGGCGAGCTGCGTGCTGACGCCGGCCATCGCCGCGATCTCCATCGGCCTCGTCGGCCATGCCCGGGCCGGCGAGCGGCTGGGGCGCAATGCCAGCTTCTCGGCCGTCGGCAACGCGCTCGGCGCCGCCGGCATGGGCGCGATCGGCTATTATCTCTCGAACAACGCGGTGTTCTATCTCGCGGGCGTGCTGGTGATCCCGGCCCTGATGGCCCTGTCGTTCATCCCGTCGGGGCGCGCCGTGGACGCCGGCAGGCCCCGGCCCGCCGCTCAGGAACCGGAGCCACGGGAGGCCGGCGGCATCTCGGCGCTCCTGAAGAACCGGGCGCTTCTGTGCTTTGCCGCCTGCATGGTGCTGTTCTTCCTGGCCAATGCCGCGATGCTGCCTTTGGTCGGCAGCGTCATGACCCTGCGCGCCAGCGAGACCGCCACGGCTCTGGTGGCTGCCTGCATCATGGTCCCGCAGGCGGTGCTCGCGCTCACCGCCCCCTTCGTCGGCCGCCTCGCCGAACGCTGGGGACGAAAACCGCTCCTCGTGATCGGTTTTGCGGCCCTGCCCGTCCGCGGCCTGCTCTTCGCCTTCGTCAGCGACCCCTACTGGATGGTGGCGATCCAGGTCTTCGACGGCATCTCGGCCTCCGTTCTCGGCGTCATGGTCCCGCTGATCGTCTCCGACGTCACCCGCGGCACCGGCCGGTTCAACACGGCACTCGGGGCGGTCGGGACCGGCATGGGCATCGGCGCTGCCCTCTCCACGGCGCTCGCCGGCTTCATGGCCGACGAACTTGGCAGCCGGACCGCGTTCCTGGGCCTCGCCATCGTCGGCGCCGCCGGCCTCGCCCTCGTCCTCCTGATCATGCCGGAGACCCGGCGCAGGAACGGGGATGAGGCGCACGACCCGTCTTGACCTGCGCCGGCCGACGGGGTTGGAATCGTTTTTGCGCCGCACATCCGCTTAAGCGCGGTTCATCTTCGCCGAGCTATCCGGCGGAAAGCCCCGCGCGCTTGAAACATAAGGCGACGCTTCGCGTTGCGGTTAACGGGTGCCCTGTGCGCCCTCCAGCCACAATCGGCGCCCAGCGGGTCTGATCGAATCGGGACTGACGATCGCGATGGAAGATCTCTGCCAATACGCCAACAGACCGGGGGCCTTTGTCGGGCGCTATCTCAGGCGCCGGATCGTCCCGCATCTCGTGATTCTCTTCTCCGTGCTCGGTGCGGTGTCCTTCTCGGTCTCGACCGACTACGCGCTCAAGGGCGTGGTCGATGCCCTCGGCAAGGGGCCGAGCGCGGGGCAGGTCTGGACGGCCTTGGCGGTGCTGATCGGCTTCATCGCCGCCGACAACCTGCTCTGGCGCGTCGCGGCTCTGGTCGGGGCCTTCACCTTCGTCGGCGTGACCGGCGACATCCGCCGGGATCTCTTCCGCCACATGACGGGCCACGCCCCGTCCTTCTTCGCCGACCGCCAGCCCGGTACGTTGGCCTCGCGCATCACCGCGACGTCGAACGCGATCTTCACCGTCGAGAACATGTTCACGTTCAACGTGATGCCGCCCTGCGTCGCGGCCGTGCTCTCGATCATCTATATCGGCACCGTGAACCTCACGATGGCGCTCGTGCTCGCCGGCATCTTCGCCGCGGTCGTGCTGCTGATGTTCAAGATGGCCTCCGCCGGCAAGCCGCTGCACCACGACTTCGCCGCCAAGGCCGCGAGCGTCGATGGTGAGATGGTCGATCTCGTCGGCAACATGCCGCTGGTGCGCGCCTTCTCCGCGTTCAACCGCGAGTTCGTGCGCTTCGACGGCACCATCGGCTCCGAGATGCGGGCGCGCCGCTCCTCGCTCCTCTACCTCGAGAAGCTGCGCATCACCCACGCCATCCTCACCGTGATCTCGATCCTCGGCCTGCTCTACTGGTCGATCAAGATGTGGGAAGCCGGTCAGGCCACCACCGGTCAGGTCGTCCTCGTCTGCACGCTGGGCATCCGCATCCTCGCCGCTACCCGCGACCTCGCCGTCGCGCTGGTGGACGCGACCCAGCACACCGCCCGCCTGTCGGAGGCGCTGCACACGCTGCTGCAGCCGCACGAACTGGTCGATCATCCGGAAGCGGAGAAGCTCATCGGCCAGACCGGCGCCGAGATGCATTTCGACCACGTCGCCTTCAGCTATCCCGACGGGCGCACCGTCTTCTCCGATTTCGACCTGCTGATTCCGGCCGGTCAGACGGTGGGGCTGGTCGGCAAGTCGGGCGGCGGCAAGTCGACCCTGTTCTCGCTGATCCAGCGCTTCTACGAGGTGCAGGGCGGACGCATCCTCATCAACGGACAGGACATCAACCGTGTCACGCAGGATAGCTTGCGCGAGGCAATCACGGTGGTGCCGCAGGACGTGTCGATGTTCCATCGCTCCCTACGCGAGAACATTCGCTACGGCCGGCCCGACGCGACCGACGAGGAGGTCTGGAAGGCGGCGGAAGCGGCCCACTGCACCGACTTCATCCAGTCGCTGCCGGAAGGCTTCGACACCATCGTCGGCGACCGCGGCGTGAAGCTCTCCGGCGGCCAGCGCCAGCGCATCGCCATTGCCCGTGCCATCCTGAAGGACTCGCCGATCCTGCTGCTCGACGAGGCGACCTCGGCGCTCGATGCCGAATCCGAGGAGGCGATCCGCGCCGCGCTCGCCAACCTGATGAAGGGCCGCACGGTGATCGCCATCGCGCACCGCCTCTCGACGCTGAAGGACTTCGACCGGATCGTCGTGCTCGAGGGCGGGCGCATCGTGCAGGACGGCTCGCCGGAGAAGCTGACCCATCTCGACGGCTTCTACCGCGAGTTGATGAAGAAGGAATCGATGTCGATGTCGCTCGCCGCGGCCTGACATTCGAGCGGTTGCATCTCTGCCCATCGGCTGGGAGGGGTGCAAAAATCGGCCCTTGGATCGACATTGGTGTCATGAGGCCGGGCGGGTCCCTCACCGCCCGGCCTTCTTTTTGACGCCGATACGAAGCGGGAGCGTGCCGTGGCCGAACAGCAATTCGCCAGCGACAACTATGCCGGGATCTGCCCGGAGGCCCTCGCCGCGATGCAGGCGGCCAATGCCGGCCACGCCCCCGCCTACGGGGCCGATACCTGGACGCAAGCCGCGGCCGACGGCTTCCGGCGGTTGTTCGAGACCGATTGCGAGGTGTTCTTCGTCTTCAACGGCACTGCCGCCAACTCGCTGGCGCTGGCCTCGCTCTGCCAATCCTATCACAGCGTGATCTGTGCGGACTCGGCGCATATCGAGACCGACGAATGCGGCGCGCCGGAATTCTTCTCCAACGGCTCGAAGCTGCTGACCGCCGCGACCGATGACGGGAAGCTCACGCCCGAGATCGTGCGGACGATCGCCGGCAAGCGCAGCGACATCCATTTCCCGAAACCGCGGGCGGTGACGCTGACCCAGGCGACGGAGACGGGGCGGGTCTACAGCCTCGACGAGATCGCGGCCATCTCGGCCGTTTGCCGCGCATTGGGCCTGCGCCTGCACATGGACGGCGCGCGCTTTGCCAATGCCTGCGCCTCGCTCGACGCCTCCCCGGCCGAACTGACCTGGAAGGCCGGCGTCGACGTGCTCTGCTTCGGCGGCACCAAGAACGGCATGGCGGTCGGCGAGGCAGTGATCTTCTTCGACCGAAGGCTCGCGGAGGATTTCGACTACCGCTGCAAGCAGGCGGGCCAGCTCGCCTCGAAGATGCGCTACCTCTCGGCGCCCTGGGTTGGCATGCTGGAGAACGGGGCGTGGCTCGACAACGCCCGCCACGCCAATGAATGTGCCCGACGGCTGGTACGGGCAATCGCCGACGTGCCGGGCATCTCGCTCGCGGCACCGGTGGAGGCCAACGGCGTGTTTCTGAACCTGCCCGCGCCGGTCCAAGAGGGGCTGCGCGCCCGCGGCTGGCAGTTCTACGGCTTCATCGGCGGGGCGTCCCGCTTCATGTTCGCCTGGGATTCAGAGCCGGCGCGGGTCGATGCGCTGGCGCAGGACATCCGCCTCTGCGCCCTGCCCGCGGCGGCGTGACCGCTGCTTCGTTCGCGGCAGGATCAGACGAGATAGGTGATGGTGGCTGCCAGAGCCGTCGCCACGGTGGCGATGGCGAAGCCCGATGACGAGAGCAGCATCGCGGAACGGGACGCGGTCGGCTCGGGCTCGTCGGCATAGCCGAAGGCCTGGCCCGCGGCCTGTTCCAGGCGCATGAGGGAGAGGTGACGCGCTTGAGCGGCAGCGGGGGTCATCGGCGTGGCTCCCTTACGGTCAAGCTGACCGTGCTGAGTTAACGTCCGGAGACCATCTTCTGTTCCCATCGCCATCCTGGGCCGCGCCGCCTTAACGTTCCGCTGCCTTGTTTCAGCCGCAGGATTGCCGCCCACCACAGGCTTCGTGAGGCCGTCTTAACCATCCGCCCGCATCACTGTGATGACAACGCGCCGGGCTTGGCAGGATCGTCGGGCTTCGAACGCGGCCGGCCGTCGTGGTACTGCGACCGGCGGAAGCGGACAGGAGACTTTTTGTTTCCTGTTTGTTCCGCTACAGTGAGGGTATGAAGAGCCATGCAGCCCGTCTCCGACCCGATTCGAGGAGCCGTCGCGTGAGCGATCCGGCACGCGACCTGTTCGGACCTGGTGCCAAGCCTCCCCCCGCGGAGGCCGAGCGCCGCCGCCGCCTCACCCCCGTGGCACCGTCTCCGGCGCCCGCGCCGGAAACGGCGGAGGCGGGTTACGACGCCTCGGCGATCGAGGTGCTGGAGGGGCTGGAGCCGGTGCGGCGCCGGCCGGGCATGTATATCGGCGGCACCGACGAGCGGGCGTTGCACCACCTCTTCGCCGAGGTGATCGACAACTCCATGGACGAAGCGGTCGCGGGCCACGCGAGCTTCATCGAGGTGGAGCTGGAAGAATCGGGCTCTCTCGTCGTCACCGATAACGGCCGCGGCATCCCGGTCGATCCGCATCCGAAATTCCCGGGCAAATCCGCGCTCGAGGTCATCATGACCACGCTGCATGCGGGCGGTAAGTTCGATTCGAAGGTCTACGAGACCTCCGGCGGCCTGCACGGCGTCGGCATCTCCGTCGTCAACGCACTCTCGGACGTGCTCGAGGTCGAGGTCGCGCGCAATCAGACCCTCTATCGGCAGTGCTTTTCCCGCGGTCATGCGCAGGGAAGCCTGGAGACGATCGGGCGGGTGCATAACCGGCGCGGCACGCGAGTGCGCTTCCATCCCGACGCGCAGATCTTCGGCTCGCTCAAGTTCGACCCGCGCCGCCTGTTCAAGATGGCCCGTTCCAAGGCCTACCTGTTCGGCGGCGTCGAGATCCGCTGGCGCTGCGCCCCGTCCCTGCTCGAAGGGCTGGAGGATGTGCCGGCGGAGGCCGTGCACCGCTTCCCCGGCGGGCTCTCGGACTATCTCGCCCGCGACATTGAGGGGAAGGAGCTCGTCCTCGATTCCATCTTCTCGGGGAAGATCACCAAACCCGGCTCGCACGGCTCGCTCGAATGGGCGGTCGCCTGGACGGTCGCCGATGACGGCGTCTCGCACTCGTACTGCAACACGATCCCGACGCCGGAGGGCGGCACCCACGAGGCGGGCCTGCGCGTCGCGCTGCTGCGGGCGCTCCGCGAGCATGCCGAGCGCGTGAACCAAGCCAAGCGCATGACGGCGGTGACCACCGACGACGTGATGGCGACCTGCGCCTCGATGCTCTCGGTCTTCATCCGCGAGCCGGAATTCCAGGGCCAGACCAAGGACAAGCTCGCGACGGTGGAGGCCTCCCGCATCGTCGAGACGGCGATTCGCGACGCCTTCGACCACTGGCTCGCGGCCTCGCCCGCCCAGGCCAACAAGCTGCTCGATTGGGTGATCGACCGGGCGGAGGAGCGCCTGCGCCGCCGCCAGGAAAAGGAGGTCGCCCGCAAGAGCGCCACCCGCAAGCTGCGCCTGCCCGGCAAGCTCGCCGATTGCTCGGCCGCCGGCACGGTGGGCTCCGAGATCTTCATCGTCGAGGGCGACTCGGCCGGCGGTTCTGCCAAGCAGGCCCGCGACCGCGCCACGCAAGCCGTGCTGCCGTTGCGGGGAAAGATCCTGAACGTGGCCTCGGCGAGCCGCGACAAGCTCGGCGCCAACCAGCTCATCTCGGATCTGACGCTGGCGCTCGGCTGCGGCACCGGCGCGAACTTCCGCGAGGCGGACCTTCGCTACGACCGGGTCATCATCATGACCGACGCGGATGTGGACGGCGCCCACATCGCTTCGCTCCTCATCACCTTCTTCTACCGGCAGATGCCCAAGCTCATCGACAAGGGGCATCTCTACCTCGCGATCCCGCCGCTCTACCGGATCAGCCAGGGCGCGAAATCGGCCTATGCCCGCGACGATGCGGACAAGGAGCGGATCATCAAGACCGTGTTCAAGAACGGCAAGGTCGAGATCGGCCGCTTCAAGGGCCTCGGCGAGATGATGCCGGCGCAGTTGAAGGAGACGACGATGGACCCGAAGAAGCGCACGCTTCTCCGCGTCGCGATCCTCGACGAGGCGCGGGAATCGACCGGTGACACGGTCGAGCGCCTGATGGGCAACAAGCCCGAGGCGCGCTTCGCCTTCATCACCGAGCGGGCGTCGTTCGCCGATGGGACGGAGCTGGATATCTGATCCGCTCCGCTTTTCCCTCGACGGAAGCCGTCTGGGGCACTGAATCGCCGTAGTGCCGAGTCGTGTCGGTGACGCTCGCGCCGCAGCGATCCGTCAGGCCGGCTCGGCCACAGCCCTCTCCGTGATCTCCACGATCCGTCCTTCCGCCAAGTGCAGCACCCGGTCGGCGGCGTCGAAATAGCGGTCGTCGTGGCTGATGACGATGAGGGTTCGGCCGCCGCTTCTCAGGTCCGGAAGAAGTTCCTCGTAGAAGCGGCGCCGGAAGGTCGGATCCTGCTCCGCTGCCCACTCGTCCAGCACGAGGACCGGGCGTCCTTCGAGAACAGCCTGGACCAGGGCGAGGCGCTTGCGCTGGCCGGTCGAGAGGTCGGTGGTGGAGAAGCGTCCCTCGCTGATGCCGACCTTGTGGGCCAGATCGAGCCGTTCCAGCAGGGGCCGGGCGGCATCAGGGCCGGCACCGTCGGCGGGGATCAGCTCGTCGAACAGGTGGTAGTCGAAGAAGATCGCCGAGAAGTGCTGGCGGTAGGCGTCGCGCGTCCCTGCCGTCACCAGCACGCCGTCGAGCAGGATCTCGCCAGCCTGAGGCGGGTAGAGGCCGAGCAGCAGCTTGATCAGCGTCGTTTTGCCCGAGCCGTTCTCGCCGACGATGAACAGGATCTCGCCGGCCCGGATCGTCAGGTCGAGCGGGCCGAGGGCGAAGGGGGCCTTGTCGCCGGCCGCCGGGAAGCCGTGGCTGACGCCGCGCAGGGTGATCTCGCGGATGCGGCGGGCCGGCTCCGACGGCGTGGCGGTGAGCAGGCCGGCCTCCGCCTCCGCTCCCTCTTCCGAGAACTCGGCGATGCGCCGGTAGGCGATCTGGGCCTGTCCGATCAACGGTACGAAGTGGATGAGCTGGTCGATCGGTGCCTGGATGTAGAGCAGCACGAGCACGAAGCCGGAGAGTTCGGCGCCGCTGATGCCGGCCAGAACCTTGTAGGCGATGAGACCGGCGAACAGCAGGAAATTGGTCGATTGGCTCAGCATCGATAGCGATTGCTGGATGACGGCGATCCGCGTCATCAAATGGCGCCCCTGCTCGATGCAGGCGTTGAGCGCGACGTCGCGGAGGTGGAGCCGGCGTTCGCGGCCGATTCGCAACTCCTTCGCCGCCTCGGTCAGGGTGAGGTAGTGCTTCTGGGTCGCCTCGCGGTTCTTGCGGACCTCCTCGAAGTACCGGAGCATGCGCCGGCGCAGGGCGTTCGCGCCGAGACTCTCAAGGATCAGGACCACCGCCGTCACCGCCGAGAGGGCGGGTGACAGGAGGATCATGTAGGCCGCGCAGCCGATGAGCGTCCCGCCCGCGACCACCATCGGCGAGAGGAACGCGATGGCCGTGAAGATGGTGCTCACATCGCCCTGGAGCGAGGCGAGCAGCTTGTGCTTGCCAAGGCGCTCGATCCGTTCGATCGGCGCGGTCAGGATCTTATCGGTGAGGTCGCGGCTGAGCGCCGCCTGTATGCGTCCGCCCGCGTAGGTGTTGCCGAAACTGGCCGCAAACGTGCCGAGAACGCTCAGGGCCGCGAACCCGGCAAACGCCAGCAATACGCCGTCGGCGAGCGCACCCTCCCCGTAGAAAGCCTCGTTGATCTTGGCCAGAGCCGCGGCGGTGGCGAGGCCGCCGACCGCCCCGAGCGCTGTCGCGACGGCGACCAGCGGCCAGACCGGCCGGAGCAGCCGGATCGCGTCGTGCCTGAAATGACGAAGGATTGCGCCGTCCTGCCCCATGCCTGCCGGTTCCTTCGAGCAAGGTCACCGCCTGCTGCGGGGACCGGGGCATCTGCATTAACGACAGGTCTGGTGAAGGTGAAATGCCGATCCGGCGCATCTCACCCCTCACGCGAAGGGGTTTTACAAATTCTCACTTCGGAGATATTTGAACAGCAGGCCTGATTCGCCGATGCGTTCAGTCTCGAGCGCCGGATCGATCTGTGACGGCCTACGGCTTCGTCCCCACGCTCACCACCGGCGTCGCCTCGCGGTCTCCCACGATCATGATGAGCATGTTCTGGGCCATGCTGGCGCGGCCCTGATCGTCGAAGAGGATGCCGGCATGGCCGTCCTCCGGCTGTTCCAGGCGGCGGATCGTGTCGCGCACGATGGCGACCGCGCCCTCCACGATCTGGCGGCGGGCCGCGATGATGGCGCCGGCCTGCTGGCGCTTGAGCATCGCACCCGCGATTTCCGGCGCGTAGGCGAGATGGGTGATCCGCACGTCCTCCACCACCACGCCCGCCACCGCGACGCGCTGGCCCAGTTCCGTGATCAGGTCGGCATGGATGGCGTCGCGGTCGGCCCGGAGCGAGGCGACGCGGGTGGCCTTCTCCGCGAGCCGGCGCTTGGCGTCGCCCGCCTCGTCGCCGACATTTTCCGCCTCCTCGTGGTCGTAGGGCCGGGTCGAGGCGATATTGCGTAGCGCCGCCTCCGCCTGGAGCGAGACGAAGTCGTGGTAGCTGCCGACGTCGAAGGTGGCGCGCGCGGCATCCTGCACCCGCCAGATCGCGGCGGCCGCGATGGTGATCGGGTTGCCCATCAGGTCGTTGACCGTGATGATCTTGGTCTCCTGCGCCTCGATCGCGAGCGAGACCTTGGTCACCGCCGTCAGCGGGTTGCGCCACCAGAAGCCGTCGCGGGCGATGGTGCCGTGATAGCGCCCGAACAGGGTCAGCACCGCGGCCTGCCGCGGCTTGAGGGTGATGAGCCCGGCCAGCAGCACGATCCCGGCGACGAGCGCCACCACCGAGACCAGCAGGAAGGCGGGGCCGACGCTGCCGCGGCCGAGCACCAGCACGCCGCCGCCGAGGAAGGTCAGGGCCGCCAGCGCGAGGCAGGGGATGGCGATGAAGAGCGCCAGCCAGCCGTTCAGGGCACGGTAGGGGACATCCTGCGTGACGCTCGCTCCAGCCATGCTCGCTTCCCTCGTATCGCCTTGCGGCCCGAACCTTACGGAGACGGTGCGTGCAATCCTAGGGCGGTGGTATCCTCACAGCCGGCGCTCATGAGCGGTGATGCCGGGCCGCGGCGGCGCACCATATCGGCGGCACCGAAGGGTGGATGCGGCCGGAGGACCCCGTTGAGCGAATCTCGAAAACAACTCCATCTCGGCGCCTTCATGCGCCCGATCGGCATCCACACCGCGTGGTGGCGTTATCCCGGCGGCTTTCCGGACGCGAACTTCAACCTCGACCACCTCGTGTGCTTCGCCCGCACCCTGGAGGCCGCCAAGTTCGACGCCTTCTTCATGGCCGACCATCTGGCGGTGATGAACATGCCGATGGAGGCGCTGAAGCGCTCGGCCACCGTCACCTCGTTCGACCCGCTGACGCTGCTGCCGGCGCTGGCCATGGTGACGGAGCGGATCGGGCTGATCGCCACCGCCTCGACCACCTACAACGAGCCCTACCATGTGGCCCGCAAGTTCGCCTCGCTCGATCACATCTCGAAGGGACGCGCCGGCTGGAACCTCGTCACCTCCGGCAACCCGGACGAGGCGCTGAATTTCGGCCGCGACGCGCATCTCGACCACGCCACCCGCTACGCCCGCGCCCGCGAGTTTTTCGAAGTCGTCACCGGGCTGTGGGATTCCTGGGCCGACGATGCCTTCATCCGCGATGTCGAGCAGGGTCTGTTCTTCGATCCCGAAAAACTCCGCACCCTGAACCACCAGGGCGAATTCCTGAAGGTGAAGGGGCCGCTCAACGTCGCGCGGCCGGTGCAGGGCTGGCCCGTGATCGTGCAGGCGGGTGCCTCCGAGGCCGGGCGCCAGATCGCGGCGGAGACCGCCGAGATGGTGTTCGGCTCAGCCTCGTCGCTGGAGGCTGGCCAGACATTCTACGCCGACGTGAAGGGTCGGATGGCGGCAGCCGGCCGGTCCCGCGACGCCCTCAAGATCCTGCCCGGCGCCTTCGTCGTGGTCGGCGGCACGGAAGAGGAGGCGAAGGCGAAGAAGGCGCGGCTCGATGCGCTGGTGCCGGTCGAGAGCGGGCTCGCCAACCTCTCGGTCCGTCTCGGCACGGATGCCAGCGGCTTCGACCTCGATGCGCCGCTCCCCGAGATCCCGGAATCGAATGCCAGCAAGAGCGGGCAGGCGCAGATCGTCGACTATGCCCGCCGCACGGGGGCGACGGTGCGCGACCTCGCCCGCCGCGTCGGCGGCTATGGCGGGCTCAGCTTTATCGGCACGCCGGAGCAGATCGCCGACCGGATGGGGGAATGGCTGGGGGCGCAAGCCTGCGACGGCTTCAACGTGATGTTCCCCTTCGTGCCGGAAGGGCTCGACGACTTCTGCGCCGGCGTGGTGCCCGAACTCCAGCGGCGCGGCCTGTTCCGGACGGAATACGAGGGCACGACCTTGCGGGATCATCTCGGCCTGGAGCGGCCGGGCAACCGCTTCTTCGAGACGCGATAGGCTCCCCGCCGAACCCATCGACGGTCCCGCGGGGAGTCCCTCGGCGCGGGTCAGCGCCGGTTCGTCATCCCGTAGATCGCAAAGCCCACGAGCGCCGCGAGGCCGAGGGTGAGCAGGCGGTTGCTGCCGAGCGTGTCGGCGGCGGCCCATCCGGTGCTCTTGGCACTCTCGATCACGGCGCGGCCCCGCAGGATGCGCGCGGCCCGCTGCCGGTTCGCCTCCCGCGTCGGCAGATGGACGATGTAGGTGTCGCCCTCACGGTCGATATCGATGCTGTTGCGGGCGAACCCCGCCCGCACGAGGCGGTCCTTGGCGGCGTGGGCCGCTTCACGGCTCGTGAAGTCGGCTTCGACGCTGACGGTCTCCTGGGACATGTCTCCTCCTCGACAAATGTGGGGATGTGCCGCGCGCGATCCGTTCGCCCCGAACCATCGCAAGACGGCCGATGGCGCGCGTTTCGTGAGGCACTCCAAGCGGGAGGAGCAATCCGGGCCTGCCCTTCACGGTTCCGCGAGAAGCATCACGCCGCCTCGGCCTCGCAGGCATCGATCCGCACGGCGCCGTCGGCCGTCAACGAGCAGATCACCTCCGTCCCGTTATCGAGCGCGAAAGCATGGAACAGGCGGCGCTCGAGTTCTTCGAGCCCTTCGCCGGGTAGTTCTGCGATTTCGCCCCGCGTCCGTTCTTCGAGAGCGGGAAGAACACCACTTCTCTCGGCGATTTCCTGCGCGGATTGCGTCAGAACGATATCGAAAGACATTGCCGCCTCCCTGTTACGACGCCGGTTACGACTTGTTCGATCCCCGCGAAGACAGGACCCTCTTGCGACTTTTTTGGGGCAGCCTTTTTCGTGTCCGGAAAAGTCATTATCGGCCAATGGTTTGAGGGATGCCTGCAATCGCTTTGCCGATCGCGATTTGTGGGCTGGAACGGTTCAGAACGGGCCGCCGGCCGGATCGGAGCGCGGACATCCCGCCCGGCCGAACGCGACCGGGCTGCTGTGACGCATCGGCTCGGGGCAGCTTTTCGGGGTGTTCTCCGGTTTCGACCTGCGGGCTGCGTGTTCGACGCTGACCCGCCGGTTGCAAAGGTCCGCCCAAAGGTCCGCCCAAAGGTCCACAAGAGCGTCGCGCGTTCCGATCACGCGAAGAACATCCCCGGCAGGGAGGCCGGCCCCATGAATTCCATCCTCGTCGTCGCCTTGATCTGTGCGTCCAGCGTTCAGATGCCCGATTGCTCGCGGGAAACCGCTCTGGACGTGATCATCGGTCCGGCCCACACCCTTCAGGAATGCCTGATCCAGGGCCCGGTCCTGGCCGCGAGCGCAGGCCATGGCTCGGGCGCCGACACCTACGTGAAGACGCGCTGCGAACAGCGGAAGCCGCGATAGGTTTCTGTCTTCGCGCACGCTTCTTCCGAAGGACGGCGACGACCCTGCGGGGCAAGGCTTTGGGAGGCACCGATGACAGAGGATGAAACGGTCGATCCGGCGCGCGCCGTCGCTATAGGTCTGCGGGCCCGCCTCGCGGTGGTCGAGCGCACGGCATGGTTCGGTTTCATGCACGCGATGCGCGAGCGGCCCGAGGAAACCCAAGCCTTCATCGAGGCCGAGCGCGTGCGATGCCGCGAGGGTTTCGGCAGCGGCGCCTGGGCCAAGGACCTGACGGCGGCGGAGCGGGCGCTTCTCGGCGAGGAGGTCGATGCCGGCCTCGCCCAACTCGTGGAGGATGCCCGCGCCGAGCTCGGCGACGGCACCTGAACGGGCCCCTCCCCCGCGCCATCCTTTCGCCTTGCGGACATGGCGGGAAGAGTACAGTGTCCCCCGCCAAACCGGGACCGGCCGGAGGAAGCTCCGTCCGTCGGGCCCGCGAAGGAGCCGTGACTGGTGCCCATGTTCGGATACGCCGCCCGCCGGAGCGCCACCGCGCTCACCCTGCTGCTTGCTTCGACCGGTCTCGGCACCCTGCCGGCCGCGGCCATGCAGCCGCGGGAATCCTCACCGCTCTCCGAGTACGAGCCGGCGGAATCGCTCGAGGGCAACTTCCTCTCCGCCTACATCGCCGGTGCCTCGAAGGACACGGCCGCCGCCGCGAGCTACTACCGCGAGGCGGTGAAGGGCGACCCGCGCAACGCCGAGCTGCTGGAGCGCGCCTTCGTGTCGCTGCTGGCCGACGGCGCCATGACCGACGCCTTCCGTGCCGCCGAGCGGCTCGCCACCCGCGAAAGCTCGAACGGCCTCGCCCAGCTCGCCCTCGGCGTGCGCCAGCTCAAGGCCGGCCAGTACGGCCCCGCCCGCCAGAGCTTCGGCCGCAGCGGCCGGGGTGCGGCCGCCGACCTCACCGGGACGCTGCTGACCGCCTGGGCCTATGCCGGCGCGGGCGACGGCAAGCGCGCCTACGAGACGCTGAACCGCCTGCGCGGCGAGCGCTACTTCAACGTCTTCCGCGACTACCATGCCGGGCTGATCGCCTCGGTCATCGGTGACCGGGCGGAGGCCGAGCGCAAGCTGAAGGCGGCCTACGACGCCGACCACAACACCCTGCGCATCGTCGACGGCTATGCCCGCTTCGAGGCCGGCATCGGCCGCACCGATCTCGCCATCGACGCCTACAGCGAGTTCGAGAAGGTGATGCCGCGCCACCCCCTCGTGGTGGACGCCCTCGACAAGCTCAAGGCCGGCAAGCCGCTCAGCCCCCTGATCGCTTCCGCCCAGGAGGGTGCGGCGGAAGTGCTGTACGGGCTCGGCTCGGCCGGCTCGACGCAGGGCGACGAGCTTCCGGCGGTGGTCTATCTGCGGCTCGCGCTCTACCTCGCCCCCGATCATGCCGTGGGACGGCTGACGCTCGCCGACGCCCTCGACCGGATGAAGCAGGTCGAGCGCTCGAACGAGGCCTATGCACAGATCCCGGCTTCCTCGCCGCTCAAGCTCAACGCCG
The DNA here is from genome assembly GCF_024347855.1 of Methylorubrum sp. GM97. NCBI lineage: Bacteria > Pseudomonadati > Pseudomonadota > Alphaproteobacteria > Hyphomicrobiales > Methylobacteriaceae > Methylorubrum > Methylorubrum sp. GM97. The sequence goes on along the minus strand of NZ_AP025942.1, from coordinate 3,358,334 downwards.
ACATCCAGATCGGTCTCAACCTCGAGCAGTTGGGCCGGGGTGACGAGGCGCTTCAGCACCTCGATACGGTCCTCAAGGCGAACCCCGACAACGTCGACGTCATCTCGGCGCTGGGCAACGTGCAGCGCGCGCGCAAAAAGTTCACCGAGGCGACCGAGACCTATACCCGCGCGATCAACCTGATCGAGCCCGGCCGCGAGGCGAACAACTGGACGCTATTCTACTTCCGCGGCACGGCCTATGAGCGGGCGGGCGAGTGGCAGAAGGCCGAGGCTGACCTCAAGAAGGCGCTGAACCTCGTTCCGCCGACCCAGCCGAACGCCAAGGCGCAGGTTCTCAACTACCTCGCCTATTCCTGGGTCGATCGGAACATGAACATCGACGACAGCTTCACCATGCTGAAGCAGGCCGTCGATCTCTCCCCGCGCGACGGCATGATCATCGACAGCCTCGGCTGGGCCTATTTCCGCCTCGGCCGTTGGGACGACGCGGTGCGGGAGCTGGAGAAGGCGGTCGAGCTGAAGCCGGGTGATCCGACCATCAACGACCACCTCGGCGATGCCTATTGGCGCACCGGCCGGCGGCTCGAGGGCAAGTTCCAGTGGCAGCACGCCAAGGACCTGAACCCCGAGCCCGAGGAACTCGCCAAGATCAACGCCAAGCTGAAGGACGGCCTGCCCGAGCCGGACAAGCCGACCGCCACCGCCGAGAACCCGCCCGCGCAGGACCCGGCGCAGACCGTGCCCGCCCCGGTGGCGGCGCCGCACAACGCGGAGAACCCGGAATTGCCGAAGGGCGCCCCCGCCCCGAGCGAGCCGCCGGGCGCCGCGGACAAGAAGCCCGGGAAGTGAGGGGCGACGCGTCCCTCCTCCCCTGCACGATGTCGCGCTCGAATCCGCCGAGTGGCGCGGCCGCTGACGGTCATTGCGTGGCTCGGCGGCGCTCGTACTGAGCGCCGCTTCGTTCGGCGCGTTCGCGTCTGTGATGGCGCAAGAGCGGATCGACTGTCGCTCTTCGCCCCCATGATACCCATGCGTCGTCCGGGACGTCGGGCGGGCCTTTCGTGATGCATCGTCTGTTCACGAGGCTCGGCCGTCACCGCTCGGGTGGGTGCCCCGAGACGTGCCTCTGCCCGAACCGGTGGCCGGGTTCTGCTGCAAATGTCGGCATCACCGACCGGGTCCCGGGTGCCTCTGCGCCCGCCTCCGCCGCCCGAAATCCATGTCCGAAGCGGTAACTTATCATTTGTTGCATTGGCGCAACATGTGGCTTGAGGCAGATGTGTTGGTTTGATTCTGTCGTACTTCAACGGTTCGCGTATTCTCAGCGTGTTCTCGGCAATTCATTCGCGTCCGAGAACATTTTTCGACTAAACTGGCCACAATTGTTGCTATAAGTCGGATGATTTACTTTATTAAGGAATCTAATATTGCATATGAATAGAAGTATGGCCTGAATTTGCGATTCAAGTAATCTTATTGCAAGTATCAATTCCTACTGGCCCTGTTTAATATTTCAAAAGCTAAGCGCGCCGGTAAATTCATGCTTTGATTATTTGATTTTCTATTTCTTAGATCGATCTATGTGCAGGTCGTCGATACCTTTTGGCTCCTCATCATCGTTCGACTGAATTGAGGTCGTGGTCGGTGCCCTACACATGACACAGGTCGCCGCGCGGACTGTGCGGCCGGTCGAGTCTTGCGAGACGGCGCCGATCTGAGCGGCACAGGACTTGTAGTAGCTTCGACATCCGCAAACCAACCGGCGCGTGTGGCCGGAAGAGGAGTGTCGATGTCGCGGTTGAAATCGGGCCTGCTGGCCTGCTGCGCCAGTCTCGCCGCCGGCCCTGCCGGACACGCGGCGGATTTCCCCAGGGGGGACAGCGGACTGGCCGACGACTTGCGCGCCTGCAACGCCTACGGTGCCGGCTTCTTCTTCATTCCCGGTACGGATACGTGCGTGCGCTTCTCCGGCCGGGCGCGCTACGAGGCAGGTTTCGTTCCGAACCGCAACCGCACGCAGAGCCAGGGTGACCAATCCCAGGCGCGCGGGATGATACGTCTCAATCTCGATGCCCGCAGCCAAACCGATTACGGCGTCTTACGGGCCTTCCTCCGCGTCGATGCCGCGAGCCGCACCGGCATCCTCCAGTCGACCGGTACGCAGCAGCGCATCGCCAATGCCTTCCCGGCGCTCGGTCAGGATACGTTCGGCCGCGTCCAGAACTTTTTCATTGCCGAAAAGGCCTTCGTCCAGTTTGCCGGCATCACCGCTGGCCGCGCCGCCTCCTTCTTCGACTTCTACGCACACGATTATGAGATGAGCGGCCTCACGACCGGATCCAATCTCTCCTCGACCAACCTTCTTGCCTACACGTCGAGGATCGGCGGCGGCCTGAGCCTAAGCTTGTCGATGGAAGACCCGTTTTTCCGGAAGCAGCCGGTCTACGCGGCCTCCGTCGCGGCCGCTGCCGCCCCGCTCGGTGCGCCCTCGCAGTTCGTTGCGCCGACGGCGGCGCCGACACCTGTGATCCTGGCGACCGACGGCGGCTTCAACGCCACGGGCGCTGCCTTCCTCGACGCCGTGCAGCGCTCGCGCATGCCGGACTTCGTGGCGGCGCTGCACTACGATGACAGTTGGGGCTCCGCCCATCTCTCCTCCGCCGTCGCGAACATCAATGTGGGCGGCTTCATCGCCACCCCGGCGCTCGGTCCGGCCGGCACCACCATCGCGAATGACACGGCGGCGGCACTCCTGGCGGCGCGGGGTGTCACGTCCGGCGCGCAGACGGATTACGGTTGGGCGGTGCAAGCCGGCGTCAAGCTCAACCTGCCGATGATCGCATCGGGCGATGGCATCTACCTTCAGGCGGCCTATGCCGAGGGCGCCATGAACTACACCGGCTTCACGTTTTTCACGGGCAGCTACGCCAGCAATCTGACGCCGATTCAGGGTGCTTCCGTCCAGCAATTCGTCTCGGATGCCGTGGTCAACCCGATCACCGGCAAGCTCGAACTGTCGACGAGCTTCACCGTGGTCAGCTCCTTTCTCCATTACTGGACGCCGGAATGGCGTTCGGCCTTCTACGGCAGCTACGGTGCGCTCAACTACAAGCGTGGAACGCGCGAGACCTTCAGCATGCTGAATGGGTTGGTTGGCAATTCCGCCCCGCCCAATGCTTTCGCCAATCCGGTTGCCTTCAGCCTCAGCCCCGTGCTTCGCGACACGGATCAGGTAATCGCCGGCGTGAGTCTGATCTGGTCGCCGGTCAGGGATCTCGATATCGGCATTGAGGGCACGTATATCGGCACTTCGGTCCAGAGCGGGCGCGTTCCGGATGCGACCTACCCGATCCTGGTGAACGGTCTGCCGTTCGTGACGGCCAATCGCCACGATGCGGGTCAGATCCGCATGCGCATCCAGTGCGATTTCTAGAGCATCGCCCCCAAAGGCGGGTGCGCGGCCGTCGGCCCGTCGGCCGATGCGGGCCGATGCCAACCGCCTTGCTCGTCGGGAAGGCTCCCCCTATGGCAGTGCCCGTCCCCCGCCTCATCGGCCGAGAGCTCCTGTGTCCGTCCTCACCACCCGCGCTCCGGCCAAGATCAACCTGACCCTGCACATCCTCGGCCGCCGGCCCGGCGACGGCTACCATGCGCTGGAGAGCCTCGTGGCCTTCGCCGACGTGGCGGACACGCTGGAACTGGTGCCGGGCCCTGATCTATCGCTGGACATCTCCGGCCCCACCGCCGGGCCCGCCGGACCGCTCGACGACAACCTCGTCCTGCGCGCCGCCCGCCACCTCGCTGCGGGCGTGGACGGCCTGAGGCTCGGCGCCTTTCGCCTGCACAAGCAACTGCCCGTGGCGGCTGGGATCGGCGGCGGCTCCTCGGATGCGGCCGCCGCTCTGCGGCTGCTGGCCGAGCTGAACGGGCTCGCCATCGACCATCCGGCGGTTATCGCCGCGGCGCGGGCCACCGGCGCCGACGTGCCGGTCTGCCTCGATCCGCGGGCGCGGATGATGCGTGGCGCGGGCGAGGAAATCGGGCCGGTGCTCGGCCTCGCATCGCTGCCGGCGGTGCTGGTCAATCCCGGCGTGCCGGTCTCGACCGCGCCGGTCTTCAAGGCGCTCGGCCTCGCGGTCGGTCAGCGGCTCGACGGGGCGGAGCATCCGGTCGTCGGTTCTGGTCTCAATGCGGACGCCGTGCTCGGCGTCATCGCCCCCGCTCGCAACGATCTCGAGGCGCCTGCTCTCACCGTCGCCCCGGTGATCGGCGAAGCGCTGGCGCTGTTGCGGGCTCAGGCCGGGTGCCGGCTTGCGCGGATGTCAGGCTCCGGGGCCACCGTGTTCGCGATTTTTTCCGACGACGGGGCGGCGGAGACGGCGGTCGGTGCGATCCGCGCTGCGCAGCCGGGCTGGTGGGTCGAGCCGACGCGGCTCGCCTGACCCGTCAGCTGCGGGCGCTCAGTGCGCCCGGGCGATGCAGAAATCGACCACCTGCAGCAGGGCGGCCTTCATCGGTCCCGGCGGGAACGGCTCCAGTGCCGCGCGAGCCTGATCGCCGTAGTGGTGCGCCCGCTCGATCGTGTCGTCCAGGGCGCGATGGCGGCTGAGGATGGCGAGCGCCTGCTGGAGATCGCCCTCCGCCCGATCCTCGCGTTCGAGGGTGCGGCGCCAGAAGGCGCGCTCCTCGTCGGAGCCGCGGCGAAGCGCCAGCACGATCGGCAGGGTGATCTTGCCCTCGCGGAAATCGTCGCCGACATTCTTGCCGAGCGCTGCGCTGGAGCCGCCGTAATCAAGCACATCGTCGATGAGCTGGAACGCGATGCCGAGATTCATGCCGTAGGCGCGGCAGGCCGCCTGCTCGGATTCCGGCCGCCCGGCCAGGACCGGGCCAACCTCGCAGGCCGCCGCGAACAGCTCCGCGGTCTTGCCGCGGATCACGGCGAGGTACTCGTCCTCGCTCGTCTCGATGTTCTTGGCGGCGGTGAGCTGCATCACCTCGCCCTCGGCGATCACGGTGGCCGCCGCGGACAGGATGTCGAGGGCGCGCAAGCTCCCAACCTCGACCATCATGCGGAAGGCTTGGCCGAGCAGGAAGTCGCCGACGAGCACGCTCGCCTCGTTGCCCCACTTGATGCGGGCGGCGACGCGCCCGCGGCGCATGTCGCTCTCGTCCACCACGTCGTCGTGGAGGAGGGTCGCGGTGTGCATGAACTCCACTGCGGCGGCGAGCTTCACCGCGCCGTCGCCACTGCCGTAATCACAGAGATCGGCGCAGGCGAGTGTCAGGATCGGGCGCAGGCGCTTGCCGCCCGACGCGATCAGGTGGTTGGCGACCTCGGGGATCATCGCCACGTCGGAGCCCGTGCGCGACAGGATGGTCGCGTTCACCCGCTCCATCCCGGCCGCGACGAGGCTCACGAGATCGGTGAGGCTGGCCTCCGGATCGGAGCGGCCTTCATCGAGGGTAACGACGACGCCCAAAGCGCGATGCCTCCGGAAAAACTCTCGACCGGCACCCTGCCGGAACCCCTGCCCGCGGCTGCCCCTGTCGCACGGGGCCGGCGGCAGGGCAACACGCGGTCGTGCCGCACGGCTGCGCAACAGCGTGGAGAATGTTACCACCCGGGAGGCCGCGCGATCCCGCCACGGGGTGCCGGCGAAGGATGATGATGCCGTGAAGGAACTGATCCGCAGCAACGACATCGTCCTGATCGGCTTCGCGCGCTCGCTTCTCGAAGAGGCGGGCGTGCCGCTCTTCGTCGCCGACGAGCATATGAGCGCGCTGGAAGGGTCGATCGGTGTGTTCGGCCGGCGCCTGCTGGTGCCCGACGACCATGCGCCGCAGGCCCGCCGCATCCTCATCGATGCCGGTCTGTCCGCCGAACTGCGCGACGAGCCCTGAGTGGGCGCCGAGCCGGATGCCTTCCTCGGCGGTCGCCTGAGGCTGCGCCAGCCGCCCCGCGGCGCCCACCGCGCCGGCACTGACGCGGTGCTGCTCGCCCGCCTTCTGGCGCCCGCGCCAGGCGCCACGCTCTACGACCTCGGCGCGGCCACCGGCGCGGTCGGGCTGGCCGTGGCGCGGCTCACCGAGGTGGGCCGTGTGGTGCTGGTCGAGCGTGACCCCGACCTCGTCGCCCTTGCCCGGGAAAATGCCGCGGCGAACGGGCTCGACGGGCGTGTCGCGGTGATCGAAGCGGATCTCCTCGCGCCGGGCGTGCAGCGCCGGGCGGCGGGCCTGGAGCCGGACAGCGCCGACATCGTGCTGACCAACCCGCCCTTCTTCGAGGAGGGCGCACACCGCCCCTCCCCCGTCCCGCAAAAGGCCTCGGCACACACATTCGCGGCCGGCGGGCTCGATCTGTGGCTGAGAACCTGTGCCGACCTGCTGCGCCCCGGCGGACGGCTCGGCCTGATTCACCGGGCCGACGCCCTGCCCACCTGCCTCGACGCCCTGCGCGGGCGCTTCGGCGATTGCGCCGTCCGCCCGGTTCACGGGCGTGCCGATCGGCCGGCGATCCGCGTGCTGGTCGCGGCGGTGAAGGGCAGCCGCGCCCCGTTTCGCCTGCTGCCGCCGCTGGTGCTCCAGGACGAGGCCGGGCGCTTCACCCCGGAAGCCGAGGCGCTGCATCGCGGCGACCCCTGGCCGGCCTCGTGAAGCCGGATCCCGGTCGAAGCGGGCGCCCGCCGCAATGGATCGCCCGGCGGCGTCCTGCTAACGGAGAACGGACCTGCCTCGTGGAGCCGTATCCGACCCCATTGCATCAGGTCGGCGTCTCCCGCCCCATGTTTAGACGCGCAGTCTTTCGGCGAATCGGTGACCGCTTCGTCGGGATGCGATCTAGGAAGCTGCGCACCCGCGCGTTCTGAAAAAAAGGCCGCCATGCCGCTGACCGTCCCGACCTGGATGCGCCGCCTCCTGCCCCGCCGCTTCCGTGAGACCCCGCCGCGGGTCGCCGTGGTGCGCTTGAGCGGAGCGATCGGTGCCGTCTCGCCGATCCGGCCGGGCCTTTCCATCGGCACGGTGGCGCCGAGCCTGGAGCGCGCCTTCACCATGCCGGGCCTGTCGGCGGTGGCGCTCGTCATCAATTCCCCCGGCGGATCGCCGGTGCAGTCGCACCTGATCTACCGGCGCATCCGGGCGCTGGCGGCGGAGAAGGAGATCAAGGTCTTCGCCTTCGTCGAGGATGCCGCGGCCTCGGGCGGCTACATGATCGCCTGCGCCGCCGACGAGATCGTCGCCGATCCCGCCTCGCTCGTCGGCTCCATCGGCGTGGTCTCGGCTGGCTTCGGCTTCGACCGGCTGATCGAGCGCATCGGCATCGAGCGCCGCGTCCACACCCAGGGCGAGGCCAAGGCGATGCTCGACCCGTTCCGCCCGGAAAACCCGCAGGACATCGCCCGGCTGAAGGAGATCCAAGCCGACGTGCAGGCCTTGTTCTCCGGCCTCGTGCGCGAGCGCCGGCCGACGCTCGACGCTAGCCGCGATCTGTTCACCGGCGCGGTCTGGACTGGGCGGCAGGCGCTCGACCTCGGCCTCGTCGATGCGCTCGGCGATCTGCGCGGTACCCTGCGCGCCCGCTACGGCGAGAAGGTCGACCTGCGGCTCGTGGCCGAGAATCGCGGCTCCTGGCTCGCCCGCCTGCTCCGCCGCGCCGGTCCGGGCCAGACCGCGGCCTGCCTGCCTGATGCGCTGATCGCGGCGGTGGAGGAGCGGGCCGCCTGGGCGCGATTGGGACTATAGCAATCTCGGAATTGCTTACACTTCGTGCATATAGTTTCAACCAGGTCTCCAGAAGCGATCGACAGTATGCATTGAGAATTGCATTGAATTATTACGACGACGTGTCCGAAAGGACGTCGGGTAGGAATAAATCAGTGCCCGCATCACCTGTTGACCGGATTGCCGAATGGATGAGCGTTGGGTCTAGGCGGACCGTTCTTAAATCAATCTACGTGATCGGGATCATTTTATCGCCGATCTGGGTTTCACTTTTCGTATATTTTCTTATAAATTACGGATTTATTGATACCGTCGGATTAGATTTAATTTATACGCCAGTATTCATTGGGACGGTCGGGTGTCTGATTCTGCCAATCAAATCCGTGATCTTAAGGATATTGATTGCTGTCGCCTACGGGCCAACATCGCTAGTTTTACTTCTTGCTTTTCACCTTAGTGTTGGATGTATGCTTATCGGGTTTTGCGTATAGAGAATTAGAAAGTTCCTGCGCGAGCCTGAACGGCTTGCATACGTTATGCACCAAACGGACGACTTTCATAAATTCGTCGGCAGAATCGCACTTGCCGGCTTGAACGAGTTTCTGTACCGATCGGTTTGCAGTTGACCGATAGGTACAGAGAGGTTCCGCCATGTCACGCCCCCCGCTTCCGCCCTTCACCGACGAGACCGCTGCGCAGAAGGCGCGCATGGCGGAGGATGCCTGGAACAGCCGCGACCCGGAGCGCGTCGCCCTCGCCTACACGCCGGACAGCGTCTGGCGGAACCGCGCCGAGTTCGTGAAGGGGCGCGAGGAGATCGCGGCCTTCCTGCGCCGCAAGTGGGCGCGTGAGTTGGAGTACCGGCTGATCAAGGAAGTCTGGGCGCATCAGGGCAACCGGATCGCGGTGCGCTTCGCCTACGAGTGGCGCGACGACAGCGGCCAGTGGTTCCGTTCCTATGGCAACGAGAACTGGGAGTTCGATGAGGCGGGCCTGATGCGCCACCGGATCGCCTCCATCAACGATCTGCCGATTGCGGAAGCCGACCGGAAGTATCATTGGCCGCTCGGTCGCCGCCCCGACGACCATCCGTCTTTGAGCGATCTGGGGCTGTAGGGCATGGCCCGTACCGTCGCCGAACGGTCCGACGTGCTGCCGCTGCTCGCGGAGGTGTTTCGCGAGCACGGCTACGAGGGCGCGAGCCTGTCGCTGATCTCGAAGGCGACGGGGCTCGGCAAGGGCAGCCTCTACCACTTCTTTCCCGGCGGGAAGGAGGAGATGGCAGGCGCCGTGCTCGCCGAGATCGACGGCTGGTTCGAGGCCAACGTCTTCCGCCCCTTGCGGGAGGCGGAAGACACGACGGCAGCCGTGGCGGCGATGTTTGCGACGGTCGCCGACTATTTCCGCTCCGGCCGCCGGGTCTGCCTCGTCGGGGCCCTGAGCCTGAGCGATGCTCGCGACCGGTTCGCGGGCCGTCTCCGAGACTACTTCGCCCGTTGGGTCGAAGCCCTTGCCGCGGCTTTGGGCCGGGCGGGACATCCTTCGGCGTCGGCCGGCATGATCGCCGAAGAGGCCGTCGGCGGCATCCAGGGGGCGGTGGTGCTGGCCCGCGCCCTCGATCGGCCGGAGGTGTTCGAGCGGATCCTGGCCGGATTACGGGTGCGGTGCCTCGCCCGACCCTGAGCCGGTTTCAGCTCAGCGCGCGCAGCCGGCCGGGGCGGCGTAGCCGGAATAGACCACCCGGACCTTGCGGGCGCAGGTCTCGGCGGCGGGCATGGCGGCGACCGGCGCGATCTCGACGGGGGTGACCGCCACCGTCTCCTCGACGATGCCGCTGCCATCCTGCGTGGCGAAAGCGTTCGAGGCGCCCATCATGAGCGACGTGGTGGCGAGCGAGGCCGCGACGAGGGCGGCGAAAACAGTCAAACCCGTGCGCATGATCTGTCCGAAAGTGTTAACCGCTCGCCGCGAGGGCCGGAGCGTGGCTGTTCATTTGCCGTCTTAACTTGGCTGAAACCTTTGCCGTTCCCGCGATGCGGCCGCGTCCTGTAAAAAGATGTGCCGGGGCGCACCGGGGCCTCGCCACCGACCCCGTTCGGCCCTTGGCCTCGTAAATGCCGGCCGGCGCCCCATATGGAGGAGACCCTCCGCGCAATCCCGTGCTTTGGGCGTTTTTGCGGAGACCGATATGGCTTATTCTTCGGATAAGGGCGGCGCACGTCCCGTGTCAGCGACCGACTTCAACGACCGCGTGAAGCAGTTGCTGGCGGACAAGCCGGCGATCCAGGCCGTGCCGAAGGACCGGACGGCCAAGCGGAACTTCACCCGCTCCGCACCCCGGGCCTAGACCGATGACAGGGGGCGGCCCCGGCAGCGAGTTTGCTTGACACCCCGCCCCCCGCTCTTAAACGGTCCGGCAGCTTCCCTCCTGTCGGACCTTCCATGCCGAGTGACGCCGACCTTTCGCCCACACGCTCGTTCCAGGGCCTGATCCTCACCCTGCAGCGCTTCTGGGCAGCCAAGGGCTGCGTGATCCTCCAGCCCTACGACATGGAGGTCGGCGCCGGCACCTTCCATCCGGCCACGACCCTGCGGGCCCTCGGCCCGAAGCCGTGGAAAGCGGCCTATGTGCAGCCCTCGCGGCGGCCGAAAGACGGGCGCTACGGCGAGAACCCGAACCGGCTGCAGCACTACTACCAGTTTCAGGTGATTCTGAAGCCGAACCCGCCGAACCTCCAAGAGCTGTACCTTGCCTCGCTGGAGGCGATCGGCGTCGATCTCAAGCTCCACGACATTCGCTTCGTCGAGGACGATTGGGAGAGCCCGACGCTCGGCGCCTGGGGCCTGGGCTGGGAGTGCTGGTGCGACGGGATGGAGGTGAGCCAGTTCACCTACTTCCAGCAGGTCGCGGGCTTCGAATGCGCCCCGGTCGCCGGCGAGCTGACCTACGGCCTGGAACGCCTCGCGATGTACGTGCAGGGCGTCGAGAACGTCTACGATCTCAACTTCAACGGCGGCGAGGGGGACGACAAGGTCACCTACGGCGACGTCTTCCTCCAGGCCGAGCAGGAATATTCGCGGCACAACTTCGAGGCCGCGGACACGGCGATGCTGTTCCGCCACTTCGCCGATGCGGAGAAGGCCTGCCGCCTCTATCTCGAAGCCGGAGCCCCCGAGAGCGAGGGCGCGCGCCACCGCATCGTGCAGCCGGCCTACGACCAGTGCATCAAGGCAAGCCACGTCTTCAACCTGCTCGACGCCCGCGGCGTGATCTCGGTCACCGAGCGCCAGAGCTACATTTTGCGCGTGCGCGAACTGGCCAAGGCTTGCGGCGCCGCATGGCTGAAGACCGAGGCCGGCGGCCACGCCGCAGCGGCCTGAGATGCGGCGGCGCGCCGTCCTCGCTTTGGCGTTCGCGCTCCTAGCGGGGCCGGCCTTCGCGCAATCCGTGACCGACCCGGTGGAGACCGTGCGGGCCTTCTACGCGGCGGACGACACCAATGCGGTGCGCTTCTACGCCAAATCCCTGCGCGCACTCTACGAGCGCGACCAGCGCGAGGCGAAGGGCGAGGTCGGGCGGCTCGGTTTCGCCTTCCACGTCAACGGCCAGGACACCGAGCCGGGTTTCGCCAAGTCGTTGGCGCTGGCCCCGCTCTCGAACGACGGCGACCGGGCCGAGGTGCGGGCGACCTTCCGCAACGGCGGGCCGCAGGAACTGCGCTACAACCTCGTACGCGAGGCCGGCGCATGGAAGCTCGCCAACGTTCGCTCGCTGAAGGGCGAGACCTGGGATCTCGTCGCCATCCTGTCGGCGCCGCTGCCCTAGAGCCGTATCCGACCCCATTGCATCAGGCCGGCGTCTCTAGGTTTTTGTTTCAACACGCTTTCTTTCGCCGAACCGGTGTCCACTTCGTCGGAAAGCGCTTAAGCGCGCGGCTGCGCAGCGAACCGTCCCGTCATCGAAGCGACATCGGACGGGCGTAGGCGCGCCGCTTCACGAAGGTGGATGAGACGCGCCCGATGTCCGACACGCCCGACGCCCCGACCCTCGATGCGGTGATCGCGCAGCGCTTCTCCCGGCGCGACCTGATGCGTGGCTCTCTGGCCGCCGCACTCGCCGCCGGACTCGCGCCGCAGACCGTCGCGGCTCCCGCCGAGTCCTCCGCCTTCGACTTCCCCGAACTCGCCGCCGGAATCGATGAGCACCTGCATGTGGCCGAGGGCTACGAGGCGAGACCCCTGCTGCGATGGGGCGACCCGCTGTTTCCCGACGCGCCGGCCTTCGATCCGCAAAAGCAGAGCCCGCGGGCTCAGGAGCGCCAGTTCGGCTACAACAACGACTTCGTCGGTTTCATCCCGCTCGACGCGACGGGCCAGCGTGGCCTGCTCGTGGTCAACCACGAATACACCAATGCCGAGCTGATGTTTCCCGGCCTCAAGGCCGCCGACCGCAAGGCCGTGATTGCCGCCCTGAGTCCGGAACAGGTCGCGACCGAGATGGCCGCCCATGGCGGCTCGGTGGTCGAGATCGTCCGCGAGGCGGAAGGCTGGCGCCCGGTGATCGGCTCGCCCTACACGCGGCGCATCACGGCGGAGACGCCTATCGCCCTCACCGGCCCGGCGGCGGGTCATCCCCGCCTCATGACCGAAGCCGACCCGAGCGGCCGGCGCGTGCTCGGCATGATCAACAACTGCTCCGGCGGCGTCACGCCCTGGGGCACGTGGCTCTCGGGCGAGGAGAACATCAACTATTACTTCTCCGGAGCTCTCCCTTCCGGACATGCGGAGACCGGCAACGCGAAGGCGATCGGCCTGGGCAGCCCGCAATATGCCTGGAGCCGCTTCCATCCGCGCTTCGATCTCGCGCAGGCGCCGAACGAGCCGAACCGGTTCGGCTGGGTGGTCGAGATCGACCCGTTCGATCCGGCCTCGACGCCGAAGAAGCGCACGGCGCTCGGCCGGTTCAAGCATGAGGGCGCGGCGGGCGCGCGTTCGCTCGACGGACGCTACGTCGTCTATCTCGGCGACGACGAGCGCTTCCAGCATGTCTATCGCTTCGTCAGCGAGGGGCGGACGCAGGCCGAGCGCGAGGCCAACGCCGACCTCCTCGATTCCGGCACGCTCAGCGTCGCCCGGTTCGAGCCCGACGGCACCGGGCGCTGGCTGCCGCTCGTGCACGGCGCGAACGGGCTCGATGCGAGCAACGGTTTCGCCTCCCAGGCCGATGTGCTGATCGAGGCCCGCCGCGCCGCCAAGAGCCTCGGCGCCACGCCGATGGACCGGCCCGAGGATATCGAGGCGAACCCGCGCACCGGCCGCGTCTACGTGATGCTGACCAACAACGGGAAGCGCACCGCCGATCAAGAGGAGCCCGCCAACCCGCGCGGCCCCAACGCCTTCGGCCACGTCATCGAGATCACCCCCGACGGCACCGACCACGCGGCCGAGACCTTCCGCTGGGAGGTGCTGGTGCGCTGCGGCGACCCGGCCAAGCCCGAGGTGAAGGCGAGCTTTTCCGCGCTCACCACGGAGAACGGGTGGTTCGGCATGCCCGACAACTGCACAATCGACGGGCGCGGTCGCCTCTGGATCGCCACCGACGGCAACAACCGCCGCGCCACCGGCCGGGCCGACGGCATCTGGGTCCTGGAAACAGAAGGCCCGCGCCGGGGCACTGCGCGCCACTTCCTGCGGGTGCCGGTGGGCGCCGAGATGTGCGGCCCCTGCTTCACCCCCGACGACGAGACCTTCTTCGTCGCCGTCCAGCATCCCGGCGAGCCCGACGAGGAGGGCGCCCTCGGCTCCTACGAGAAGCCCTCGACCCGTTGGCCGGATTTTGCGCCCGACCTGCCGCCGCGGCCCTCCGTCGTGGTGGTGCAGCGGATGGGGGGCGGACGGATAGGGTGACGGGACCGTCATCCCGAGGAGACGCCGAATCGATCCGGAGAAATCGCGTCCCTGGGCTGCTTCGCGGACGCACGCGATGACGATGGGGCGGCGGTGACAGATGGGGGCCATCTCCCGTCTCGACGCGGCCCGAGCGGGCGGCTATTCCCGCGCGCATGCCTGACCTTCTGCTCGAACTCCGCTCCGAAGAGATCCCCGCGCGCATGCAGCGGCGTGCGGCCGAGGATCTGAAGAAGCTCGTCACCGACGCGCTGGTCGAGCGCGGTTTCCTCTACGAGGGCGCCAAGGCGTTCGCGACGCCGCGGCGGCTGGCGCTGCATGTCGCCGGGCTGCCCGCCCGCGGCGAGGCGGTGCGCGAGGAGCGGCGCGGCCCCCGCGTCGGCGCGCCGGAAGCCGCCGTGCAGGGCTTCCTGAAGAGCGCGGGGCTCGCGAGCCTCGATCAGGCCACCACCGTCACCGATCCGAAGAAGGGCGAGTTCTACCTCGCGGTGATCGAGCGGCCCGGCCGCGAGACGCTGGACGTGCTGGCCGAGATCCTGCCGGGCATCATCAAGAGCTTCCCCTGGCCGAAATCGATGCGCTGGGGTGCGGCCTCGGCCCAGCCCGGCTCCCTGCGCTGGGTGCGCCCGCTGCAATCGATCGTCGCCACCTTCGGCCCCGAGACTGAGACGCCGGAGGTCGTGCCGTTCTCGGTCGATGACATCACCGCGGGCACGGTCACGAGCGGCCACCGCTTCCTCGCGCCCGAACCCTTCGAGGTGCGCCGCTTCGACGATTACGTGCAGGCGCTGGAGCGCGCCGACGTGATCCTCGATGCCGACCGGCGCAAGGACATCATCCTGCACGACGCGAAGGATCTCGCCTTCGCCCGCGGCCTCGACCTCGTGGAGGACGACGGCCTGCTGGAAGAGGTGGCCGGGCTGGTGGAGCGGCCCGTGGTGCTGATGGGCTCGTTCGAGGAGCGCTTCCTGGAGATCCCGGCCGAGGCGATCCGGGCGACGATCCGCGCCAACCAGAAGTGTTTCGTGCTGCGCAAATCCGGCTCGGACGAGCTGGCGCCGGCCTTCGTGCTGGTCTCGAACCTCATCGCCTCCGATGGTGGCGCGGCGATCACCGCCGGTAACGAGCGCGTGGTGCGGGCCCGCCTCTCAGACGCACGGTTCTTCTGGGAGACCGACAAAGCGACGAAGCTGGAGGACCGCCTCCCCAAGCTCGATTCGATCGTCTTCCACGAGAAGCTCGGCACGCAAGGCGAGCGCGTCGCCCGCATCGCCGCGCTCGCGAAGGAAATCGCCCCGCTGGTGGGGGCCGACCCGGCGCTCGCCGAGCGCGCGGCCCGGCTCGCCAAGGCCGACCTCGTCACCGAGATGGTCGGCGAGTTTCCCGAATTGCAGGGCCTGATGGGCCGCAAGTATGCGGCACTCCAGGGCGAGCACGACAGCGTCGCCGCGGCCATCGAGGAGCACTACAAGCCGGTGGGTCCGAGCGACCGCGTGCCGACCGACCCGGTCTCCATCGCCGTGGCGCTCGCCGACAAGCTCGATACGCTCGCAGGCTTCTGGTCGATCGACGAGAAGCCGACCGGCAGCAAGGATCCGTTCGCGCTGCGGCGGGCGGCTTTGGGCGTGATCCGCGCCGTGATCGAACGGTCGCTGCGGCTGTCGCTGGCCTCCCTGCTGAAAGGCCGTTTCGCGAGCGGAAGCGATGAGCGCACCGCGGATCTCCTCGCCTTCTTCGCCGATCGTCTCAAAGTCTACCTTCGCGACCAGGGCGCTCGCCACGACCTGATCGACGCGGTGTTCGCCCTTCCCGGCCAGGACGACCTCCTGCTCGTCGTCCGCCGCGTCGAGGCGTTGGGCGAGTTCCTGAGCACGGATGACGGGAAGAACCTGCTCGCCGGCTACAAGCGTGCGGCCAACATCCTGCGCATCGAGGAGAAGAAGGACGGCCGCGCCTACGACGAGGCCCCCGATGCGGCGCTGGCCGCTTCCGGCCAGCCGGAGGAGCGGGCGCTCGCCGAGGCGCTGGCAGCGGCCCGCCAGGAGGCCTCCGCCGCGGTGGCGGCCGAGGATTTCGCCGGGGCGATGCGGGCGCTGTCGCGGCTGCGGGCACCGGTGGACGCCTTCTTCGAAAAGGTCACCGTCAACGCCGACGACCCGGCCCTGCGCAAGAACCGGCTCCTGCTCCTCAACGCCCTCCGTGCGGCCACCCGCGAGGTCGCCGACTTCTCCCGCATCGAGGGCTGACGGGGCGGGCCGGCGCCCCGGCCCGGCCTCCCTGGCTCGGCGAGGCGATCCGGGCATCGCGGCGGCGTTCGCGCGTGAGCGTAACATTTCCGCCGCAAGCCGTGAGGCAATCCGGGAAAGACCCCTCAAGATCGAGAGCTGTGGCGCATCGGCAATCGTCGGTTGCCCTGGAACATGCTTCAGATTGGGGTTCGTTCCACCCGGAGCGCCTTCCGTCGAAGTGGTTGCCGGTTCGGCGAAGGAAGGCGCATCACAATGAGGGTCCGGAGGCGCCGACCTGATGGAAGCAGGTCGACATCTCTCATGTCGGTCGATGCCCGGTTTCGATCCTCTCGCCTTGATCGACGCGTGCTACGCGGCAGCCGTCGAACCCGAGACGTGGTCTGACGCGCTTGACGGGATCGCCGATGCGGTCGGGGCCCGCGGTGCGGTGATCGTCTCGCACGATCCCGCGCGCACGGCGCAGACGCTGGCCTCCGAGCGGATCGCCGACGTGAATCTCGATTACGGCGTCGGCGGCTGGTGGCAGCACGACACGCGCATCCGCCTCGGCCGGGAACGCGGCATCATGCGGCCGGGCATGGTCACGGTCGATGAGATGTACCTCACGGCGGAGGAGAAGCGCGCCGATCCGTTCTTCCAGCACTTCATCGACCGGCACCGCCTCGCCAACCTCTGCGCCTATGTCGGGGCCGATCCGATGGACCGCCACACCCTGTCGTTCAGCGCCTCACGCGATGTGCGCAACGGGCCGTTCGAGGGCGCCGAGATCGAGCGGATGGGGCTTGTCGGCCCGCACGTCATCCGCGCCTTCCGGCTGACGGCGCTCGTCGGCGAGATGCGGCGCGAGGCGGAGGGTCTGACCTCCGCCCTGGAGCGGATGCGCGCCGGCATCGTCGTCCTCGATGTCCGCGGCCGTGTCCGGCTTGTCAGCCCCGTGGCGGAAAGGCTGGCGGCGGGCTACCTCGCCCTGCGCACCGGTGCCGAACCGGAGGCGGCGGAGCCCATCGACAGCGCGCGGTTCGGCCGCTTCCTGGCGGATGTTCTGCCGGAGCGCAGTTGGCCGCGACAGGAGACGATCCTCCTGCGCCGCCGGGGCGGCGGGCGCCCGCTCTATGTCGAGGCGCTCCCCTTGCGCGGCGCCGATCCGTTTCCGGTGGCCGGCGCCGGGCTCGGCGGCGGCGTGGTCCTGCTCCTGCGCGACCTGCTCGCGCCGAGCACGCGCCCGATCGAGCCGCTGCTGGAACAGCTCGGCCTCACCCGGGCCGAGGCGCGGGTCGCGGCACTGGTCGGCCGGGGCGCGGCGCCGCGGGAGGTGGCCGAGCAACTCGCCGTCGGCGAGAGCACGGTCCGCAGCCAGCTCAAGGCGGTCTACGGCAAGCTGGCGATCCGTCGGCAGAGCGAGCTGGCGGTCTTCATCACCCGTCTCGACAGCCTCTGACCACCGGATCTCTCATTCCGGCTCGTCCCGGCGCAGGCGCAGTTCGGGGGCGGGCAGCTCCGGTTCGGCGACCGGCGTGCCCTGGCTCTCCGAGCGGCTCGAATCCACGAACAGCCGCGCCTCGCCCTCGCGCACGCCGAGGCTGCGCAGGGCGTAGGTCATCATGCCGAGCGCCAGTTCCCGCTCGGCCATGAGGACGAGGCCGACGCCGTCCTCCTCCAGCCGGCGGCGCTCGCTGTCACTATGAGTTCGCACCACGCTGTCGATGCTGGGATTGGTCGCCCGTGCCTTGGTGAGCAGCCGGCGCGCCTGATGCGGGTCGGGCGTCGCGACGACGACGAGGCGGGCGGAGCCGATATCGGCGGCCTCCAGGATGCCGGGCGCCGTGGCGTCCCCGAACACCGCCGGCACGCCCTGGGCGCGCAACTCCTCGACCCGGCGCCGGTCGCGCTCCACCACCACGAAGGGCAGGTTCCAATCCTCCAACGCCTTGCCGATGGCGCTGCCAACACGGCCGTAGCCGATGATCACCGCGTGGCCGCTCATGCCGGGCGCGGATGCGTTGACCGGCAGCGGAGCGGCGGCGCGGCGCTCCAGGCGGCGGCGCAGCTCCGGCCGCTCGCCGAGCCAGCGCGACACCCGACCGGCCAGTGCGAAGAACAGCGGATTGAGGGTGATCGACAGCAGCGCGCCGCCGAGGATCAGGTCGCGCCCCTCCTCCGGCAGCAGCTTCAGCGAGATGCCGAGACCGGCCAGGATGAAGGAGAATTCGCCGATCTGCGCGAGGCTTGCGGCGATGGTGAGCGCCGTGCCGACGGGGTGACCGAAGGCGAGCACGATGGCGATGGCCGCCAGCGACTTGCCGAGCACGATGACGCCGACCACGCCGAGGATCGAGAGCGGCTCGCGCAGGACGATGCCGGGATCGAACAGCATGCCGACCGAGACGAAGAACAGCACCGCGAAGGCGTCCTGCAACGGCAGGGAATCGGCCGCCGCCTGATGGCTGAGGTCGGATTCGGCGAGCACCATTCCGGCGAAGAACGCGCCGAGGGCGAAGGACACGCCGAACAGCTCGGACGAGGCGAAGGCGATGCCGACGGCGCTCGCCAGCACGGCCAGGGTGAACAGCTCGCGCGAGCCGGTGCGGGCGGCCAGACCCAGCAGGTAGGGAATGAGGCGCCGCCCGCCGACGAGCATCACGGCGACGAACACGCCGACCTTGGCGAGCGTCAGCCCGAGCGTCACCCACAGGCCGTGCTCCGGCGGGCCGTGATGGCCGGCGGCCTGCATTGCCTCGCCGCCGAGCGAGGGCGCCAGCGCCGGCAGCAGCACCAGGGCCACCACCATGGCGAGGTCCTCGACGATGAGCCAGCCGACGGCGATGCGGCCCTTGTCCGAGTCGAGAAGCCCCTGCCCTTCGAGCGCCCGCAGCAGCACGACGGTGCTCGCCACCGAGAGCGCCAGCCCGAAGACGAGGCCCGCCCCGGGCCCCCAGCCGAAGCCCCAGGCGAGACCCGCGCCCATGGCGGTCGCCACGGTGATCTGCACGATCGCGCCGGGCAGGGCGATGGTGCGGACCGCGAGCAGGTCGCCGATGGAGAAGTGAAGCCCGACGCCGAACATCAGCAGGATGACGCCGAGTTCGGCGAGCTGGCTCGCCAAAGCCGGATCGCCGACGAAGCCCGGCGTGAACGGGCCGATGGCGATGCCGGCGACGAGGTAGCCGACGAGCGGGGGAAGCCGCATTCGCTGGGCCAGCATGCCGCCGATGAACGCGCAGACCAGCCCCAGCGCGATGATCGAAATGAGATCGGTGGCGTGTTGCAACGCGCTTCTATCCTCCTGGGGCAGGAGCCGGCCCCAGGATCAGATAAGGCAAATCACGGTCCCGTGTCCGCAACAGCGATGCAGTGCGTGCACGGTTCCTGTCGATCCCTCACACCTTCATGCCCTCACGCCTTCATGCGGACATAGGTGCCCGGTGCCGGCGCCAGGGAAGGCAGGGCCCCCGTTCCGGGAATGCGGGCGGGCACGCGCTCGGGCGCCTGCTCCTCGAGCCACTTGTACCAGTAGGGCCACCACGAGCCCGGATGCTCCGTCGCCGCCGCGACCCAATCCTCGAACCGGCCTCGGGCCGGGCCGCCGGTGCGAAAGCCGTATTTGGCCTTGGGGCCCGGCGGGGCGACGACGCCGGCGATGTGACCCGAGCCCGCCAGCACGTAATCGACCTTGCCGCCGAACTTGGCCGACCCTTCGAAGACCGAGAGCGCCGGGGCGATATGGTCCTCGCGGGTCGCGAGGTTGAAGACCGGCACCTTCACCTTCTTGAGGTCGAGGCGCACGTTGCCGAGCACCATCTGCCCCTTGGCGAGCGTGTTGTTGAGGTAGCAATTGCGCAGGTAGAACGAGTGGTTCGCCGCGGGCATCCGCGTGGCGTCGGCGTTCCAGTAGAGCAGGTCGAAGGCGGCCGGCGCCTTGCCGCGCACGTAGTTGTTGACGACGTAGGACCAGATCAGGTCGTTGGGCCTGAGCATGTTGAAGGCGTTGGCCATGCGCGCGCCCTCTAGGTAGCCGTGCTCGGCCATCCGCTCCTCGATCGCCTTGATCTGCCCCTCGTCGGCGAAGACCTTGAGATCGCCCGCATGGGTGAAATCGACCTGCGTGGTGAGGAAGGTCGCGCTCTTGATCCGGCGATTACCGGTCGCCGCCTGGTAGGCTAGCGTGACGGCGAGCAGCGTGCCGCCGACGCAGTAGCCTGCCGCCGCGACATCGGTCTCGCCGGTCGCCACGCCGATCATGTCGATGGCGGTCTCGATGCCTTCCCGCATGTAGGACTCGAAGTCCTTGTCGCGGTGGCGCTCGTCCGGGTTCACCCAGGAGATCACGAACACCGTGATCCCCTGAGACACCATCCAGCCGATGAGGCTCTTCTGCGGGTTGAGATCGAGGATGTAGAACTTGTTGATCCAGGGCGGCACGATCAGCAGCGGACGCTTCAGCACCGTCTCGGTCGTGGGCGCGTACTGGATCAACTCCATCAGATCGTTGCGGAAAATGACCTCGCCGGGCGTTACCGCCACGTCCTTGCCGAAGGTGAAGGCGGACAGATCCGTCTGCCGCACCCGGAGCTGACCGCCGCCGGCTTCCAGATCCTCCTGCAGCATCTTCATGCCGCGCATCAGGTTGGCGCCCCCCTCCTCCAGCGTCTGGCGCAGGAGCTCGGGGTTCGTCATCACGAAGTTCGAGGGCGAGTAGGCCGAGAGGAGCTGGCGCAGGTAGAACTCCGCCTTGTGGCGGGTGTGCTCATCGATGCCTTCGGCCGTCTCGACCATCTCCTCGGCCCAGCGGCCAAGGAGTAGGTAGCTCTGCTTGATCAGGTCGAAGACCGGGTTCGCGCTCCAATCGGCATGGGCGAAGCGCTTGTCCGTCGGCGGGGGCTGGACGACCGGCTCGGTGACGGCCCCCTGCATCCGGGTCAGGGTCGAGGCCCAGAGCGCGGCGAAGGACTGGCCGAGCTTGGTCTGGGCCTGGAGCGCCTTCTCGGGATCCTTCAGCCATGTCTCCGCGACCCGCGTGAGGGTGCGGGTCATCTCGTCGATCTCGCTGGCGCCCTGGAGGTTCGCGCCCGGGAGCAGGGCTCCCTGGCCCGCCGGCTCGAACGGCTTCAGCGAGGCGGCGGCCGATTGCCGGAACACCTCCGCGAGCTGATTCGCGTTGCGCGCGATGGTCTCGAAATCCGGCGCTGCCGGGTTCGTCCGCTCGGTGCCCACGCGACACGTCCTCCCAAAGGTCCGCCCGCATCCCGCCCCGTGGGGCGGCCCGAGCCTCGTTTCCGACAAATTAACGCTCCACCCAGCAGAAGTCGCCCATCCCAGACTCCATTTTCAGACCGTTGTCATGAACGTGCGCCGCACCGTCCGCGCCATCGCCATCGCCTTGCCGGTTTTCACCGCCGCGGCGTCGACCGGCGGCTGCTCCGGCGACGTGAATCCACTGAAGGCGGCGATGGTCGGGGCGGGCTCCGGCATCAAGCCGGTGGAGGCGCCCGATTTCGTGGCGCAATCCCGCAAGAGCGATGCGAGCTACATGCCGGTGGGCGAATCAGCGCCCCGGCGCGCCATCCGTGCCCGCAATTCGGCCGGACAGAGCGCCCTGCAGGCCGAGCTGGAAGGCGCGCGCAACCGCAACGAGTCCAAAGGGCGCGCGGCGGAAGGGGCGGCGAAGAACGCCGCGCAGGGGCTCGCGCCCAACCCGGTGGAGTGATCGTTCCACCCCGATCGCGGCGGGGCCTCGCGATGTTGATTTTTAAGTCGGCGCGCGAACGCGTCGATGGTAAACAGGCAGGCTCCTCACCGCCGACGCATCCTCGCGGGAGGATCAGTTCCGCGACACCGGACAGACCAACGCCATGACCGATTTCCACCGCATCAAGCGCCTCCCGCCTTACGTCTTCGAGCAGGTGAACCGGATCAAGGCCGCCGCCCGAGCCCGCGGCGCCGACATCATCGATCTCGGCATGGGCAACCCCGATCTCGACGCGCCGCGCCACGTCATCGAGAAACTCGTCGAGACCGCCGGCAAGCCGCGCACCGACCGCTACTCCGCCTCCAAGGGCATTGCCGGCCTGCGCCGCGCCCAGGCCGGCTACTACCAGCGCCGCTTCGGGGTGAGCCTCAACCCGGACACGCAGGTGGTGGCGACGCTCGGCTCGAAGGAGGGCTTCGCCAACATGGCCCAGGCGATCACGGCGCCCGGCGACGTGGTGCTGGTGCCGAACCCGAGCTACCCGATCCACGCCTTCGGCTTCCTGATGGCGGGCGGCGTGATCCGCTCCGTGCCGGCCGAGCCGACCCCGGCGATGTTCCCGGCGCTTGAGAAGGCGGTCGTCCACTCGATCCCGAAGCCGGTGGCGCTGGTCGTCTGCTACCCCTCGAACCCGACGGCCTACGTCGCGAGCCTCGACTTCTACCGGGATCTCGTCGCCTTCGCGAAGAAGCACGAGCTGATCCTGCTCTCGGATCTCGCCTATGCCGAGGTCTATTTCGACGACAACAACCCGCCGCCCTCCGTGCTGCAGGTGCCGGGCGCGATCGATTGCACCGTGGAGTTCACCTCGCTGTCGAAGACCTTCTCGATGGCGGGCTGGCGCATGGGATTTGCCGTCGGCAATGAGCGCCTGCTCGCGGCGCTGACGCGGGTGAAGTCCTACCTCGATTACGGTGCCTTCACGCCGATCCAGGTGGCAGCCACCGCCGCGCTCAACGGACCGGACGACTGCATCAAGGAGATGCGTGCGACCTACAAGAAGCGCCGCGACGCCCTGGTTGAGTCCTTCGGCAAGGCCGGCTGGAAGCTGCCGACGCCCGAAGCCTCGATGTTCGCCTGGGTGCCGATCCCGGAAAAATTCCGGGACCTCGGCAGCCTGGAATTCTCTAAGCTGCTTCTGGAAAAGTCGGATGTCGCCGTGGCGCCGGGGATCGGCTTTGGCGAGCACGGGGACGACTATGTCCGCATCGCGCTCGTCGAGAACGAGCAGCGCATCCGGCAGGCGGCCCGTAACGTCCGCCGCTTCTTCGACAACGCCGACCGCACGCTCCACAACGTCGTGCCGTTGCAGAAGGCCGTCTAGTATCGCGTAGCGCCGATCCCGGCTGATGGCGGGATCGGCGCGGCTGGATGAACCGCGCCGGACGTTGTTGCGGCGGGGCGACAGGGCCCGCGCAATCGGCCCTGTCCGGGCGGGCATCGGACCGGGGAAGCTTGTCAGCGGGCATCCGTATCCGCAGGGTCATGTCCGGTTTTGCCGCCGGGTCGTCCCGGCGGACGGACGCGTTTCGAGGTTCCGCATGCGCCGCCTGAAGCTCTTCGCCGCCCTGGCGCTCGCCGGCGCTGCCGCCGGAGCCTGCGCGCCCCACCCGATCGTGGCGCGCGATCCCGTGCCCGCCCCTCGCCCGAGGAGGCCTATTCCTGCAGCTCGACGCCGCTCCCGCTGAACGCATACAAGTCCGATTGCAGCCCCGTGGTGCGCGAACCGCGCACCGTCCTGCAATCGAAGGGGTGAGGCGACGGTTGCGGAAGGCCGGGAACGCCGGGCTTCCGCACGTCAACGTTTCCTTGTCACGTTCCGGGGTCTGATCGCAGCCTCGAGACGTCAGTCCGAGCTGATCCCGATTGCGCTGCGATCCCGATCGGCTCATGTCCTATCTTGATGCGTTCTCACGGGTCGGAGCGGCCATCGCTTCGGTCGGAAGAGCGCCGACGACGGAGCAACCCGTGGCCCGTGCCCGCCTCCTCCTTGCCGCCTCCCTCTTCGGGCTCGTCGCTCAGGGAGCTTCTGCCCAGAACTTGCAGGATCGCCCCTACGGCGATGCGCGCGGGCCGACGGTGTACGAGGTCGATCCCGAGAGCGGCCGCTTCCGTGGCCCGCCGATCAGCACCGACGGTCAGGATCTGCGCGCCATCGGTGCCGTGCCGGTGCCGACCGTGATGAACGGCGGCGGTTTCGGCCCACCGGCAACGACTATTACGGCAATGTGCTCCTCGCGACGCCCCAGGGCCCGCGCCGTGCCTCGGACGGCTACGTCCTGGCCCCCGCCTACAGGGCTCCGCCGCTGCGCTGAGGCGCCGGCCTCGGGGCGTCCGGTCGGCCTGCCGGGCGCTCGGTTTTCTACGCATGGGCGAGGGTCGCGCCCGGTCTCGGATCGAGACGTTTTCTCCCGAGCCGGCCGCCGCCGGGAAATGCGCTCGTGCGTCCGGCATTCGTCCGGTCGCACTGCTCTGACAGCGTGATTGCGGCCTGAATCCGGGGCGCGTGTCCCGAGGGCGCCCCGCGCCAACTTCGATACCGTTTCGGCCCGTCTGGGGGCCGGACATCGATGATGATCTCCGAACGCCTGATCAACGACCCCTGATCGTATCGGGTCCGCTTCTTCGCTTCCTTGCAGCGAACCGAAGATCGGCGATGCCGGCAAAGGCGTTGCTCGCGGCAGCACCCATCTCATGGGCGGCGATAGCCCTTCTGCCTGGCGTCTGTGGAAACCGAAGCAAAGCTCGGCGGCTGACGACGCCGACGGCTTCACGGGCTGCGCCGGAGCGGCGCGCGATCCGAGGTGCTCCCGACCCTCCGATCTCCTGCGCCGACGCCAAAATGGGCTGCCTCGAGATTGTCCGGACGGGAAGCGAAGGCAGCTTCTCCGAATGTCTGGCGCCGCAGCGATTGCACTGCAATAACACGAGACTTGTCAGTATTCTGCGTATTGGCCGTTTCGAAAGGTTCTCAACGGCACGAGGCATTTGCGCTGGACGCCGAAGTTTGGCAATTAAGTTCAGCTTCTCGAGGGAGGGCGCCTGAAGCCGAGCAACGTCGCAGCAACGTTCGACGGCCATTCCGGCCGGGCTCGGCACACCACAATCAAAAATCAAGGACGCACGCATGACCGCACTTTTGCTGATCATCGTGGGCGGGCTCTGCGCCGTTGCCTACGGTGTCGTGACTATCCGTGACGTAATGCGACGCGATGCCGGCACCCAGCGCATGCAGGAGATCGCAGGCGCCATCGCCGAGGGCGCGCAGGCTTATCTCAGGCGCCAATACGCCACGATCGGGATCGTCGGCGTCGTCCTCTTCGTCCTTCTGGCCTACTTTCTCGGCATCAGGGTCGCCATCGGCTTCCTGATCGGCGCGGTGCTCTCGGGCGCGGCCGGCTTCATCGGCATGAACGTCTCGGTCCGTGCCAACGTCCGCACGGCGCAGGCCGCCACGCAGTCGCTCGGCGGCGGGCTGGAAGTCGCCTTCAAGTCCGGCGCGGTGACCGGCATGCTGGTGGCGGGCCTCGCGCTGCTCGGTGTCGCCCTCTACTACCTGTTCCTCACCCGCGGCGCCGGGCTGGCGCCGGGAAGCCGCGAAGTCATCGACTCGCTGGTGGCGCTCGGCTTCGGCGCCTCGCTGATCTCGATCTTCGCGCGGCTGGGCGGCGGTATCTTCACCAAGGGCGCCGATGTCGGCGGCGATCTCGTCGGCAAGGTCGAGGCCGGTATTCCCGAGGATGATCCGCGCAACCCCGCCACCATCGCCGACAACGTGGGCGACAATGTCGGCGACTGCGCCGGCATGGCCGCGGACCTGTTCGAGACCTATGCGGTGACCGTGGTCGCCACCATGGTGCTTGCCGCGATCTTCTTCGCGGGCAACGCGCCCGTGCTCGAAGCGATGATGATCTACCCGCTGGCCATCGGGGCGGCCTGCATCGTCACCTCGATCATCGGCACCTACGCGGTGAAGCTCGGCGCCAACCAGTCGATCATGGGCGCACTCTACAAGGGCCTGATCGCGGCGGGCGTGCTCTCGATCGTGGCCATCGCCGGCGTGAATCTGGCGCTGTTCGGCGGGTTCTCGACCACCTTCACGACGAATACCGGCCTGACCTTCTCCTCGGGCGCCCTGTTCGGCTGCGCGGTGCTCGGCCTCGTCATCACCGCGCTGATCGTCGTCATCACCGAGTACTACACCGGCACGAACTTCCGCCCGGTGAAGTCGATCGCCACTGCCTCCGTCACCGGCCACGGCACCAACGTGATCCAGGGCCTCGCGATCTCGCTCGAATCGACCGCGCTGCCGGCCCTCGTCATCGTGGCGGGCATCATCTCCACCTACGCGCTGGCCGGCCTGTTCGGCATCGCCATCGCGGTCACGGCGATGCTGGCGCTCGCGGGCTTCATCGTCGCCCTCGATGCCTTCGGCCCGGTCACCGACAATGCCGGCGGTATCGCCGAGATGGCAGGCCTCCCCGCCGAGGTGCGCAAGGCGACCGACGCGCTCGATGCCGTCGGCAACACCACCAAGGCCGTCACCAAGGGCTACGCCATCGGATCGGCCGGCCTCGGCGCCCTGGTGCTGTTCGCTGCCTACACCTCCGACCTGAACTACTTCATCGCCAATGCCAGCCCGACGCAGTACCGCTTCTTCCAGGGGGTGAGCGTCGATTTCTCCCTCTCCAATCCCTACGTCGTGGTCGGCCTCCTGCTCGGCGGCCTGATCCCGTTCCTGTTCGCGGGCATCGCCATGACGGCGGTGGGCCGCGCGGCGGGCGCGGTGGTCGAGGAGGTGCGGCGCCAGTTCCGGGCCAAGCCCGGCATCATGCAGGGCACCGACCGGCCGGATTACGGCCGCGCGGTGGACATGCTGACCCGGGCGGCGATCAAGGAGATGATCATCCCCTCGCTGCTGCCGGTGCTCTCGCCGATCGTGATCTTCTTCGTGATCCAGGCGATTGCGGGCAAGTCGCAGGCTTTCGCTACGGTCGGCGCCTCGCTGCTCGGCGTGATCCTCACCGGCCTCTACGTCGCGATCTCGATGACCTCGGGCGGGGGCGCCTGGGACAACGCCAAGAAGTACATTGAGGACGGCCACCACGGCGGCAAGGGCTCGGACGCGCACAAGGCGGCCGTGACCGGCGACACCGTCGGCGACCCCTACAAGGACACGGCGGGCCCCGCCGTGAACCCGGCGATCAAGATCACCAACATCATCGCGCTGCTTCTGCTCGCCGTGCTCGCGCACGCCTGAACCCGGACATCGCAAAAAAAGAACCCGCCGCGGTCATCCGCGGCGGGTTCTTCTTTTTCAGGACTGAAATTCCAGAAAAATCAGTCGCAGTTCTCCTTGGTGACCGTCTTGCGGTCGCCCACGTCGTTTTCCTTCGTCACCGTCTTGCTGGAGCAGCCGTCCGAATGCTCGCGCCGCTCGACGGTGGTCGAGGAGCTGCTGGGTGAGCGATCCACCACGACCCGATCCGGCGCGTCGCGCTCGATCACGGTGGTCTGGGCCATGGCGCCCGAGGCCCCGGCGAGCGTCAGAACCGCGGCGGCGAGAAGGGATTTGCGCATGACAATCCTCCGATTGGGATAAATCTGCGCCTGTAACGGCGAGCGAACCTGAACCGTTCCAGCGAACTTCAGGTCGGAATTCGCGTCGCCGCCCGGCCCATCAAAGATACGCGATGAGAAGTTGTAGGCCGGGGCGCGGCCCGAACTTTCACGCGTTCTCCCGGTTCGCTCCCTCAGATTTGCTGAGACGCGAGACTTTTCATGACTGCCGCACCGATTCGCTACCACGACGGTATCGAGACGCTGAGCCCCGACGAGAACGAGACCATCGATCGGATCATCGCTGCGATGACCCACGAGAGCGAGATCACCGCCGAGCGCTACGGGCATGCGGTGCGGGCCTCGCATGCCAAGATCAGCGGCGTTGCCGTCGGTGCGTTGGAAATCCTCCCGAACCTTCCACCCGAACTGGCGCAGGGCCTGTTCGCGACGCCGGGCACGCATTCGGTCATCGTGCGCTTCGCGCAGGGGCCCGGCGAGCTCCTGAAGGACCGCGTCTCGACCCATCGCGGCATGGCGATCAAGGTGCTCGGCGTCGAGGGCGACAAGCTGCCCGGCCACGAGGCGCCGACCCAGGACTTCGTCTTCGCCACCGGGCCGGTCTTCCCCAATCCCGACGCCAAGGGTTTCCTGGGCAGCATGAAGCAGCTGGAGGCGGGCACCTCCGCACCGGAAGCGGTGAAGGTCGCGGTCTCCCGGAGCGCGCGGGCGCTCGACGGGGTGGTGAAATCGATGACGGGCGAGAGTTCGCCGCTCCTCGACTTCTTCGGCCACGTGCCGCACCACCCGCTGGCCGAACCGTACTACTCACAGGCCGCGCTCCGCTACGGCGACCACGTCGCCAAGCTTGGCGCCTTTCCCGCCTCACCGGCGCAGGCGGCGCTCGCCGACGCGCCGCTCGACACCGGCCGCGAGGACGGGAACGTCTTCCGCCACGCAGTGCTGAGCTATCTCGCGGGAAGCGAGGCGGTGTTCGACATTCGCGTCCAGCTCTGCCTGAACCTCGACGAGATGCCGGTCGAGGATGCCTCGAAGCGCTGGGACGAGGCGCAGAGCCCCTATCGCACCGTCGCCCGCCTCGTTCTGCCGGCGCAGGACGCGCTCAGCGAGGCCCGGCGGAACTACGCCGACGACGTGCTCTCCTTCCGTCCCGCTCACAGCCTCGTGGCGCACCGGCCGCTCGGCTCGCTGATGCGGGCGCGGCTGAAGACCTATCAGGCGCTCTCCCGCTTTCGCCACGCGCGCAACCGCGTGCCGGAGGTGGAACCGGCCTCGATCGACGACGTGCCGGCCTGACGGGGACAACGCTTTCGTGAAGGACCCCGGCCGCGTGCGCCGGGGTTGCGCTGGCAATCCCGCCGATCATCGGCCCGAGGTTGTCCGACCATGACCAGATCCCTGACCGCCCTCGCCGTGGCACTCCTCACGGGCACGATGGCGAGCGCCCTCCCCGCCCGCGCGCAGGAGGGAAAGGCCGCGCTCACCAAGGTCGCGAGCTTCGAGCATCAGGTCACCGGCATCACGGTGGCCCGCGACGGGCGCATCTTCGTCAACTTCCCGCGCTGGAGCGAGGACGCGCCGGTCTCGGTGGCCGAACTGAAGGACGGCAAGCCCGTGCCCTTCCCCGACGACCAGTGGAACGCGTGGCGCAACGCGCGGGCCGACGAACTCTCGCCGAAGGACCATTTCGTCTGCGTGCAGAGCGTCGTCGCCGATGGGCAGGACCGGCTATGGGTGGTGGATGCTGCCGCCCCCGCGATGGCGCATGTGATTAAGGACGGGCCGAAGCTCGTCGGGATCGACCTCAAGACCAACAAGGTCATCAAGACGATTCCGTTCGACACCACAACGGTGCTCCAAGCCTCCTACCTCAACGACGTGCGGATCTCGCCAGACGGTAAGACCGCCTACCTCACCGATTCCGGCGCCGAGGGCGCGCTGATCGTCGTCGATCTCGACAGCGGATCGGCCAAGCGCATTCTGTCGGGCGATCCCTCGACCATGCCCGACAAGTCGGTGACCGTGAGCTACGACGGCAAGCCGCTGCGCCGTCCCGATGGGCGCGGTGTCGAGTTCGCCGCCGACGGCATCGCGCTCTCGAAAGACGGCGAGACGCTCTACTGGCAGGCGATCAAGGGCAAGACGCTCTACAGCCTGCCGACCGATGCGCTCACCGGCTGGGCCGCTGCCTCGGTCGTGCCCGACACGCTCACCGACAAGAGCCTTTCAAGCAAGGTCGTGAAGGTCGGCGAGAACGGCGTCGCCGACGGCCTGCTGATCGCCCGCCGCGACGGACGGATGTACGTGACCTCGCCGCAGGACAACGCGGTGAAGGTGCGCGACCTCGCGGGCGGCAAGGACGGGCTCGCCACGCTGGTGCAGGACCCAAGCCTGCGCTGGCCGGACACCTTCGGCGAGGGGCCGGACGGGACGATCTACGTCACCACCTCGCACATCCAGGATTCGGCCGACTACAAGCCCGGCGCGCCGCTCAGCCTGCCGACGGAGCTGTGGGCGATCAAGCCGCCCGCCTCCGGCGCCACCGGCTCGACCCAGACCGCTCCGGCTCGCTGAGCCGGCCCTCTGACGACCCAACGGACCTATGGGGCGCGCATCGGCGCGCTCCGCTCAAGGAGCCCGGCATGCCCTTGATCGAGACCAGGGACGCGACGCGCCTCTTCTACAAGGATTGGGGCAGCGGCCCTCCGGTCGTGCTGATCCATGGCTGGCCGCTCGATGCCGACATGTGGGAGTATCAGCAGCCGGCCCTGATAGGCGCGGGCTTTCGCACCATCGCCTATGACCGGCGCGGGTTCGGGCGCTCGGATCAGCCCTGGAGCGGCTACGACTACGACACCTTCGCCGACGACCTGAAGGCCGTGCTCGACAGCCTCGACCTTCAGGACGTGACCCTCGTCGGCTTTTCCATGGGCGGCGGCGAGATTGCCCGCTACCTCTCGCGCCATGGCGGCGCACGGGTGGCGCGCGCTGTGCTGGTCTCGGCGGTGACGCCGATGCTCGCCAAGACGCCCGATCATCCCGAGGGCGTCGATGCCAGCGTGTTCGAGGGCATGATCGAGGGGATCGAGCGGGACCGGCCACACTTCTGGTCGAACTTCGTCAAGAGCTTCTTCGGCGCCGGGCTGCTCTCCTCGCCGGCCTCGTCGGAGCTGATGGCCTGGACCGGGATGCTGGCGATGCGGGCCTCGCCCAAGGCGACGGTCGATTGCGTGCGCGCGTTTGGCGGGACGGATTTCCGGGCCGACATGGCCGCGTTCCGGGTGCCAACCTTGGTGATCCACGGCGACGCTGACCAGACCGTGCCCTTCGACATCAGCGGCAAGGCCGCGGCGCAGGCCATTCCCGGCGCCCGTCTCGAAGTCTACGAGGGCGCGCCACACGCCATCCCCTTCACCCATAAGGACCGGCTGACCGAGGACCTCTTGGCTTTCCTGCGCGTGTAAGGAGCCGATCAGCCGTCCTGAAGTGCTGCCGAAGCGTCGGTACCGATCAGGCGCGCTCGGAGCGGCTGTGCGCGCCCCGTCAGCGTCAGCTCCTGCAGCGCGCCGGGGGTGAGTCCGGCGGCCTCGTAGACGGCCTCCGAGACGATCGCGACCTGCCGCATCGGCCCGGTCAGCCCCTCCAGCCGGGCGGCGACGTTGACCGTGTCGCCGAGCACCGTGAAGCGGGATTCGGTCTCGTCGCCGAACTCGCCGACGATGGCCATGCCCGCATGCAGGCCGACGCCATAGCGCAGGCGCTCGCCGAGATCGGCAGCGAGCATGCGGTTGAGCTGCTCCACATGGCGCGCGATGCCATCGACCGCCTTTAGGGCATCGCGGGCCGCGTGCTTGGGATCGCGATCGAGGCCGAAGATCGCCATCAGCCCGTCGCCGAGATGCTGGTTCACGGTTCCGCCCGACTCGCGCACCGCCCGGCCGACGGCGCCGAGGAAGCGGCCGATGACGAAGACGGTGTCGTAGGGCAGGTGTTCCTCCGCGAACCGGGTCGAGCCGCGCAGGTCGGCGAACAGCACGACGACGAACCGCTCCTCGCCGGTCGCGGCCCGCTCCGGATCGCGCACGGAGGCGGCGCGGGCCTGCGGCGTGAACAGCGGCGCGACGGTGAGGTCGCCGTCGGGCCGGAGCTGGCAGGCGAGCCTTATGCCGGGGCTCGCGCCGATGCGGTCGAGGACGAGACGCTCGGCCCGTTCCGGCTCCGGCAGGAGGCGGCTGCGCTCCGTATCGACGACCCGGATGCGGCAGGTCGAGCAGCGCCCGCGCCCGCCGCAGACGCTCGCATGCGGGATGCGGCCGCGCCGGCTCGCTTCCAGCACGCTGCTCCCCCGCGGAACGCGGATGGTGCGCCCGTCGGGATAGCCGATGCGCACGAAGCCGCCCCGCGTCTCGGCGAGGGTGCGGGCGCCGCGCGCGAGCAGGACGAGGGCGAGCAACGCCAGATAGGCCAGGAACAGCCCGCGCCGGATCGCGCCGAGCCGTTCGGTCTGCTCGGCCAGCCCGAGATGGTTCGGCCCGAGCTCCTGCGCTCGCCACGCCGGATCGGCGGCGAGCGCCGCGACGCTGCGCCCGCCCTGCACCACGCCGAGGAGGGCCAGCACCGGCACCAGCACCGCACCCGCGAGCAGCCAGGGCGCGGCGCGGGCAAAGCCGCGCTTGAGCCGGAGCCAAAAATAGAGGCCGAAGCAGCCGTGCAGCCACGCGACGACCAGACCCGCCGCTAGCATCAGGCCGTGGCCCGGCGCGGCAACCCAGGTGCCGTAGAGAACCTGGGCATAGCCCCGGTCGAGCTCTTCCACGCTCCAGGCCAGACGCGTGCCGACGAGGTGACTGAGAAGGAGCAGGGGGACGGCGAGGCCGAGCAGGAGCTGCGCGGTCTCGGCCGGCCGCACCCGGTAGAAGCGCCGCTCGTAGAAAGCCTGGAGCCCGAGGGCGAGGTGGATGAGAAGCGCGCCGTAGAGGACCACGAGTGCGGGCGGCGTGCGCCAGAGCGCGACCTTCACCGTGAGCCCGGTCTCCAGTGCATCGAGCGAGATGTTACCCAGCGCGTGGCAGAGCAGATGCGTGAGCACGTAGGCGAACAGCACGAGGCCGCTGCCGAGACGAAGCTGACGTAAGGTGGGCCGGGCGGGCCAGCGCAAGCCAAGGGTGCGGCCGAAGCCCGGACGCGCCGCCTGCCCCACCGCCCCCGCTCCTTCTTCGAAAACCGCTTCAGTCTTTCATAGCGCGCGGCGGCGCTCCGACGAAACCGTCCGCCGCGCGGGAAAAATTCGTGCGTCCCATGTCACGGCGCCGCCTTCCGCCTCGTCATGGGGGCACGGCGATGGAACGGGCCGGTTTGCCGCCCTCCACGTCACCGCTTCGATGGAGAGGGATGATGATCCAATCGTGTCTGCGTGCCGCCGCCTTCGCGGCGCTGCTGACGAACGCTGCCGCTCACGAGATGAAGGGGGAGCGGCCGCCGGGACAAGCGGGGACGCCACGGCCGCCCTCGTCTTCGACCATGCCCTGCCCAACGTGCCGGGCAAGAGCCTGCGCGCCGTGCTCGTCACCTACGGGCCGGGCGGTGCCTCGCCCGCGCATACGCATGCCAGGAGCGCCTTCATCACCGCGACGGTGCTGGAAGGGGCGATCCGCAGCCGGGTGAACGACGGGCCCGAGCGGGTCTACCGGGCCGGTGAGAGCTTCACGGAGATGCCCGGCGACCGCCACCCTGTCAGCGCCAACGCGAGCGCCACCGAGCCGGCCCGCCTGCTCGCCGTCTTCGTCCTCGACAGCGACGAGACCAGCCTGACCACGCCAATCCGCTGAACCTCACCCTCTGCAACGAGAAGGAAGAACCCCATGACACCGCGCGTCGAAAACCCCTACGATCACGCACACGCCGCCATCAAGGCGATGCTGGCGGTGGAGACGAGCCTGCGGACCGGTGGCCTCGAGCGGAGCCTGATCGATCTCGTGAAGCTGCGCGCCTCGCAGATCAACGGCTGCGCCTACTGCATCGGCTTGCACACCACTGAGGCCCGCCGGCATGGCGAGACCGAGATGCGGATCGTTCTGCTCAACGCATGGCGAGAGGCGGCCCTCTACAGCCCGCGCGAGCGCGCGGCTTTGGCCTGGACCGAGGCGCTGACCCGCCTATCCGAGGCGGGTGCGCCCGACGCGCTCTATGCCGATCTGCGGACGTCCTTCGCGGAGGCCGAACAGGTGCAGCTCACGCTTCAGATCGGCGCGATCAACCTGTGGAACCGGTTGCAGGTCGGCCTGCGCGGCGTCCACCATCCCGACCCGTCCCGTGATGCGGCCTGAGGCGTCCGATCCGTTCGAGTCGGCCTGCGCGGCGTCCACCATCCCGACCCGTCCCGTGATGCGGCCTGAGGCGTCCGATCCGTTCGAGGCGGAGCGGGCGCGGCTAACCCGCCTTGCCTACCGGATGCTCGGCTCCTTCGCCGAAGCGGAGGATGTGGTTCAGAGCGCGTGGCTGCGCTGGCAGGCGGCGGACCGCGCCGCCGTCGCGGTGCCGGGCGCCTTTCTGTCGCGCATCGTCACCCGGCTCTGCCTCGACACGATGAAATCGGCCCGCGCGCGCCGGGAGGTCTATGTTGGGCCTTGGCTGCCGGAGCCCGCGCTCGACACGGAAGAGGCGATCGACGGCGACGACCTCACCCTCACGCTGATGATGGCGCTGGAGCGTCTCTCGCCCCTGGAACGGGCGGCCTTCCTCCTGCACGACGTGTTCGGCGTGCCCCTCGACGAGGTGGCCGCGACGCTGGGGCGGGCGGCTCCGGCGGTGCGCCAGCTCGCCGTGCGGGCCCGCCAGCATGTCCGCGCCGAGCGCCCGCGCTACCCCCTGCCGACCGAGGAGGGCGAGCGGATCGCACGCGCCTTCTTCGACGCCTCGCGCAGCGGCGACGTCGCCGCCCTGCGCGGCCTGCTGTCCGAGACCGTGACGATGCGGGCGGATGGCGGCGGCAAGGTCATCGCTGTCCTCAACCCGATTCGCGGAATCGATCGCGTCCTGCGGCTGTTCTCCGGGCTCGCCCGCAAATATGCCGGGTCGCCCGCCACCCTCCTCCGCGCCGTGCGAGTGGATGGCCTGCCGGGCTTCGTCAGCCTGGAACGCGGCGGCGTCCTCCAAGTGACGGCACTGGAAATCCGCGACGGGCGGATCGCCGGCATCTACATCACCCGCAACCCAGACAAGCTGCGCCGGGTGGCCGAGGCCGTGGCGATACCGGACGTGCGCTGAGCTCAGCCCTCACAGCGGAGCGGCCAGCACCTCTTCCAGGGTGACGCGGCGCCCGGCCTCCTCGAAGCGGCGCAGCAGCGCCGATTGGCGGAAGCGCGGATCTCCGGTCACCTCGAGGCCGAGCCAGGCCGGACGCTCGAAGGCCTGGGCCTCATGTTCCAGCTCCACCTCGGCCAGGATCATTCCGGCCAGCGTCCCACCATAGACATCGATCTCCCAGACGAGTCCGGCATGCGGCACGCAATGGCGGGTCTTCTCGATGAAACAGGTGTCGCAGACGAGGCGCATCATCGCTTCCGCGTCCGCCCGCGGAATCTCGTACTCGAATTCCGGCCGACCGAGGCCGACGCGCGCGCCCTTGATGGTGAGCCAAGCCCGGTCCTCATCGAGCCGAACTCGCACCTTGCCGGTGTCGAACTGCCCGATCAGCCCGTCGGTGAGCCGGTGCCGGCGGACGACGCCCGCCTTCCAGCCGTCATCGGCCACGAGGAATTTCCGCTCGACCTCGAAACGCATCGGCACGAAAGGACCCTGGCGGCGGGATTATTCCCGCCCCCTTCAGCCGCTCCGCCTTACGGTACTCACAGGTTGCGCGCCATCGTCTCCCGCGCAACGCCCTCTCGCGGGTCGGGATAACCTCAACGCCAGAACGGCTTGGTGTCGACGAGATCCTCGTGCGCCTCGGCCGCGGCTTCCAGGAGCTTGCGGCTGCGCGCCTCGATATCGGCCGCCGTCATCCCGGCGGCGAACAGGGTCGTCGCGCCGGCCGGCTCGACCGTCAGATCCCGCATCAATTCGTGGCCGGTGGCGATGTCGTTGAGCGCGCCGAGATGGTCCTGCAGATCCGAGAGAGCCTTGCCGAAGGCGCCGTGGCGCTTGCCCGCCTTCTTGCCGGGGAACAACGGCGCGAAGAATTCCGCGCCGTAGCGCAGCTTCTTGGCGGCGATGCGCACCCGGTGGCGCTCCTCGGGGTCGAGGTCGTCGAGATGGCGCCCGCGCCGCTTCACCTGCCGCCGCCGCCGGTCGAGTTCGCGGGCGGCGAAGACGCGGGCCGGCTCCTCGCGCAGGGAGACGCGGCCGGGGCTGTCGTCCCGCAGCCAGGGGCCGGCATTGATCCAGCCAATCAGGTCGAGCAGCAGCATCCGCCACGCATCGGAGCGCAGCAGCGCGGCGAGGTCGCGATAGGCCTTCGCGCGCTCGTCTTCGAGCTGCCGCTCGAGGCCGAGCAGGCCGACCTCGTCGGGATGCCGCTCGCGCTCGGCCGGCAGGATGGTGGCGAGGAAGACGTCGAGGTTGCGCGCCCGGCCCAGCGGCTCGGTCGCCGCCTTCAGCTCCGCGCGGATGCGAACGCCGAGCGGATCGTCCACGAGGTCGCCGAACAGCGAGAAGGCCGAGCGCAGGCGCCGGATCGCGACGCGCATCTGGTGCAGCGCGTCGGCGTCGCGGCTCTTGAGCAGGATGTCCTCGTTGATGCGCATGTGGCGCAGGCAGGCATGGGCGACGGCGCGGAACGCCTCCGCCGCGCTCATGTCGTCATGCAGCGGCACCGGCTCCGACTTGCGCACCCGGTCGATCTTGCCGGCGGCCAGGGCGTAGCCGCGCTCGGCCTTGCTGCGCACGCCGAGCCGCACGGGCACGAGGGCGGCGATGGCGTAGGCGAGCGCGAACACGTCGCTCGCGGTCCCCTCCTTCAGTTCGAGCTCGATCTCGCAGATCGACAGGATGTCGTCGCCGGCGGCCGGCGCCTCGATCCGGCCGAGATCGAGGGCGACCTCGATGCGGGACTCGCCCTGCTCGACGAGGTAGGTCCGCCGGGTGACGCGGGTGGTGAAGAGCGGCTCCAGCGCGGCATCATCCGCGACGCGGCGCGCGAAGGGCGTGTCGGCGAGCGCCGCCCGGTCCGGCTCAGCGCCCTCGACCGGCTGCTCCCATTCCGGCCGGTCGAACAGGCCATCGCCTTCGGCCTTGAGAGTCTGGACGAAGCGCCCCTCGCTCTCGCGCACCCGCAGGCCGAGCCCGGCCGCGTGCAGCTGCCGGTCCGGCGTGTCGAAATAGACGGAGGCGAGCTCGGCTTCCCCCTGTACCGCCGCCTCCCGCAGGAGCGGATGATCCTGCAGGACGGCGAGGTCGGAGGGCTCGCATTCCAGCTTCAGCTCGATCTCGCGCGGGTCGCTCATGCGGTTTCGTCCTGCTCCTCGTGAGGGTTGTGGCGGATGTGAGCCTACATCCTGCCGCATCGTCCGGGACAGGCACAACGCGGCTGAACCCGTGATGGATCACGCATCCGCGTGACGATCCAGCGACAGAAGCGGAGATATGGTCCGAACAACCTCCGCCATCGACGGCCGCGCCCGCGGATCGGCCCCCCGGCAGGCCTGCTCCAGCACGCGCCAATCCGCGATGCCGGCGGGTTCGGTCGCGCAAAGGTCGAGCAATTCGCCGAGCAGGATGCCCCAGGCGCGGGTCTCGATGCGCTGCCAGGCCTCGCCGGCCTCGCCGGGCGGCAGCACGGAGGCGGCCCCGAAATCGCTCAGCACCGCCTCGCCCGCGTCCCCGTCCCACAAGGTGTTGTGGCCGTAGAGGTCGCCGTGGAGCACGCCGCAGCCATGAAGATGGGCCGCCGCCCGCGCCACGCCGGCCGCGATGCGCAACGCCGTTTCCGGCGCCAGGGCGAGATCCGGCGCGTAGACGTCGCGGCTGCAGCTTTCCAGGCTCGGCGATCCGGCCAGAACCCGCCAGCCCTCCGGGATCAGCGGCATCAGCAGCCCCTGCACCCCGTCCGGATGCCCCTCGATCCGCCCGAGCGCGCCGGTGAGGTGGGGATGCCGGCCGGCGGCGAGGCAGGCCGCCATCTCCTGTTCGGGCAGCCCGTCGCTGGTCATGCGGCCCTTGAACAGTTTCACCGCGACCGCCGCCTCCCCGTCCGGCCGACGCCACAAAGCCCGGTGGATCCGCCCCGAGGCGCCCTCGCCGAGGCACGGGCCGAGCGCGAGCGCCGCCCA
This sequence comes from Methylorubrum sp. GM97, assembly GCF_024347855.1. Classification (NCBI taxonomy): domain Bacteria; kingdom Pseudomonadati; phylum Pseudomonadota; class Alphaproteobacteria; order Hyphomicrobiales; family Methylobacteriaceae; genus Methylorubrum; species Methylorubrum sp. GM97. Next base: position 3,320,860 of record NZ_AP025942.1, on the reverse strand, counting down.
GGGCACCTGCGGCACGCGGGCCGGCGCCGGCTCGCCGTCGAGGGGATTGCCGGCCCAGGCGATCCAGGCGAGCCGCGGCAAGGCCGTCAGCCAAGCGGGCAGCGCGTCGAAGCGGTTGGCGGAGAGGCGCAGCAATTCGAGGCTTGGCGCGCCTTCGAGCGAGGGTGGCAGCGCCGCCAGCCGGTTTCCCGCCAGCATCAGCTTCTGCAGGTGCGGGCGTCGGCCGAGGGCGTCGGGCAGGTGCGCGATCCGGTTGTCGGTCAGCGTGAGCCAGCGCAGGGCCGGCGGCAGCGCCTCGCCCGGCACCTCCCGCAGGCCGGTGGCGCGAAACCCGACTTGGCTCAGCGCCGGGCAATCCCCGAGGGCGGGCGGCAGACGCTCGAAGCGGTTGCCCGAGCAGAACAGGACGCGCAGCCGCTTGAGCCGGCCGATGTCATCCGGGAGTGCGGTGAGGCCGCAATCGCTGAGATCCAGCAGCTCCAGGGTATTGGCGAGGCCAAAAATTTCGGGCGGGACTTCTTTCAGTGTTCCGCTGAGGCGCAGTTCCCGCGCTCCGGCGAGGTCGCCGCGGCGGAGGGCGTGCAGCGTGGGGGGCGGTGGGGTGTCCATGGGAGTCTCGCGTTCGGTTCGAGACCGGGATGGCCGCGTGGCTACCGGTGAGCAAGCCTCATCGCGCGTGCCGACGGCTCCATTGGACGCGAAAGTTAGTCGGCTTCTGATCTATTCTTCATTAAAATACAACTCCAGTATCGTTTGACTGAGAGTATGACTCTGACATGATTATGTTAAATGGTATTAACAATACATGACTCGGGCTTACATCGACTATTCTTTGGTGGGCGTAAAAGAACCCACTGCTTATGTTGACTCCATTTTCCAAAAAATGTATCTTTACGGGCTTTATTGAAAATTTTGGCGTCATGGTCAAGTGTGGCCCTTCCATTGTGATGTCTTGCACGCCCGTTGAGACCAATACCTCACCGTTGCGTATCGAAAGGATGGGATTTAATACGGCATCTCTAATTTCAAGGTTCAATAATAGCGCGTCATCTTCCTTGATAAAGCTCGCAAAATGATCTCCCCCAGCGATAATCGCGCTAAACTTTTTTCCATCTTCGAGATAAGAGTCAAAAATGTTGGTTCCAATATTGAATCTAATGTGGTCTCCGTCGAAGAAAATTTGATGCTTAGTGGTGAAATCTCGTCTGCCATTGTACGGATTCGCATTTGCCTTACGGACTGTCTCACGTGGCAGTCGCTTGCTTGTTTTATCTTGGTGATGGGTTGGGCATAGCAGAGTAATGTTTTCTGCCGTATGTTCCTGAACCACAGCGTAATCATCGATGTGGTCATAGTGGACGACGGGAAGTCCACAGATAACGCAACCAAATCGACATCTCTGTCGAACTGTACGCTTGATGGCAGATGAAATTGCTGGTCTTGCCATCCGAAAAATCGCTTCCGTATCCCATTCGTGTCGCAAGGATCAAACTACCCCGACTTGTGACACTATGAAATCGTGTCATGTAGTAACGCTCAAGATGAGGAGTGAGATTTCAACAGCGAACTAAAGACGGGCGGTCGCCCAACGAGTTGCCCTAGAAATGCAGAGGACCTCGCAAAACTCAGCTAAGACAGTTGAGATGAGTGGTGAGCGCGCTGGGACTCGAACCCAGGACCTACAGATTAAAAGTCCGTTGCTCTACCAACTGAGCTACGCGCTCGCACCCGGTTCGCGCGGGGCCGCCGTGGGGCGGGCCGGTTGCGCTCGGGGCGTGGGGCTCGCAATAGGGGGTCGGGCCGGGAGGGTCAACACGGCTTCCGCATGGTGCCAACCGCTGAGTCGATACGAAACCCGATGACGAGAGCGAATCCGCCGGGCGCGCCGCCGGAATGGCGGCGCTTCGTCCTGCTGTTCCTGGCTGTGGCAGCCGTTCTCGGCGCCGTCTGCATCGGCTTCGTGGCCGTCCTCGACCCCTACGGGTTGAGGGCCGGGCCGGGGCGGGCGCAGGGGCCGCTGATGGATGGCAACCAGCGCTTCATGTACCCGCAGATCGCGCGCAGCGGTGCCTACGATGCTGCGGTGTTCGGCACCTCGACCCTGCGCCTGCTCGATCCGGCGGATCTCGGCCACGCCTTCGGGGGCCGCTTCGCCAATCTGTCGATGAATGCGGCGACCCCCTACGAGCAGAGCGAGTTGGCCCGGCTGTACCTGCGTCACGAGCGGCCGAAAACGCTGCTGTTCGGCATCGACCCGACATGGTGCGAGCCGGATGCGGCCGAGCGCCGCCTGACCTTCCGCGCCTTTCCCGCGTGGCTCTACGGACGCATCACCCTGTGGGACGCGCTGCGGCAGGTGAACTGGCAGAGCCTCGGCACCGCTTTCGAGGCCGCGCTGTACCGGCTCGGGCTCGTGCGCGCGCGGCTTGCCGAGAACGGCTACGCGGTCTTCACCCCGCCCGAGGCGCTCTATGACGCGGCCCGCGCGCAGGCGCATATCCGCAGCGCAGGGGCGATCCAGGCCGCCGCCGAGGCCGCGCCGGGCTACCGGCCGACGCCCGCCGAGGCGGCGATGCCGGCGCTCGGCTGGCTCGACGCGCTCCTGGCGCAGGCCCCGCCCGAGACCCGGACGCTTCTGGTCTTCCCGCCCGTCCACGTCTCGCAACAGGCGGCGCCCGGCTCGCCCGTCGCCGCGCGGGAGGCCGCCTGCAAGGCGCAGGTGACGCGGATCGGTGCGGCCCATGGGGCGACCGTGGTCGATTTCCGCATCCCGTCGCCGATCACGACGCAGGACGCGAATTACTGGGATCCGCTGCATTACCGGCTGCCGATCGCCGGCCGGATCGTGGCCGGTCTGAAGGCGGCGCAGGCGAGCGGGCGCGACGATCCTGAGGGCACCTACCGGGTTCTGGCGCACGCGCCGTAGGCCGGAGCAAGACGCGGCGCTGGCCGAAAAATTCGATGAACCGCGCCGCGGAACGGGGGTTCTCCGTGGCGCATGAGTGGCTTGGTCCGTGTGGCTTGGACTGCCACGAGCCGGCCGTACTCTCGCCCGATCGGCAGGCTCTACACCCCGCGGCCCCTCCCGCTGCGCCTGCCTCGAAGGCAGGGGCGGACGGGGGCCGTATTATCGGAGTTGCAGAGAGTCCCATGATCGCACGCACAGCCATCGCCCTGATGATCACCACGAGCGCGGCTCTGGCCGGCCCGGCGGCGGCACCGGCGGGGGACCGCGACGCCCTGCGGCAGTACTGCACCGGGGATTACCTCAGCTATTGCGGCGAGTTCGCGCCGGACAGCACCGAGGTGCGCGCCTGCTTCAAGCAGAACAAGGCCAAGCTCTCGCCGGGCTGCCAGGCGGCCATCACCAGCTACAACAAGGCCCAGAAGCGCGCCGACCTGCGCTAGATCGTCCCGAAAGCCCGGCGGGGCGTCAGCCCTTCGCGGCGGCCTCGGCCCGCGCCCAGCCGTCCTTGGTCTCGGCCACGAAATCCGCAAGCCGCCCGGCCGCAATCGCGGCGCGCATGCCGGCCATCAGCGCCTGATAGTAGGCGAGGTTGTTCCAGGTCAGCAGCATCATCCCCAGGATCTCGTCGGACCGGACGAGGTGGTGGAGATAGGCGCGCGAATAGTCCCGCGCCGCCGGGCAGTCCGAGGCCTCGTCCAGCGGCCGCGTGTCCTCGGCGTGGCGGGCGTTGCGCAGGTTGATCCGGCCGTGCCTTGTATAGGCGAGGCCATGGCGGCCGGCGCGGGTCGGCATCACGCAATCGAACATGTCGATGCCGCGCATCACCGACTGCATCAGGTCGTCGGGGGTGCCGACGCCCATGAGGTAGCGCGGCTTGCCGGCCGGCAGATGCGGCTCCACCGTCTCGATCATCGCCAGCATCACCGCCTGCGGCTCGCCGACGGCAAGCCCGCCGATGGCGTAGCCCTTGAGGCCGAGATCGGTCAGCGCCCGCGCGCTCTCGACGCGTAATTCGGGCACGTCGCCGCCCTGAACGATGCCGAAGAGTGCCTTGCCGGGCTGCTCGCCGAAGGCGACGCGGCAGCGCTCGGCCCAGCGCAGGGACAGGTGCATCGCCTTCTCGATCTCCGGCCGCTCGGCCGGCAGGCGCACGCATTCGTCGAGCTGCATCTGGATGTCGGACCCGAGCAGGCCCTGGATCTCGATCGAGCGCTCCGGACTCATCCGGTGGGCGGTGCCGTCGATATGCGAACGGAAGGTGACGCCCTCCTCGTCGATCTTTCGCAGGGCCGAGAGCGACATCACCTGGAAGCCGCCGGAATCGGTGAGGATCGGGCCCTCCCAGCGCATGAAGCGGTGGAGGCCGCCGAGCCGCGCCATCCGCTCGGCGCCGGGGCGCAGCATCAGGTGGTAGGTGTTGCCGAGCACCACGTCGGCGCCCAGATCGCGCACCTGCTCCGGATACATCGCCTTCACGGTCGCGGCCGTGCCCACCGGCATGAAGGCCGGCGTGCGGATCTTTCCGCGCGGCATGGCGATGTGGCCGGTGCGGGCTTGTCCGTCGGTGGCGGAGACCGTGAAGGAGAAGTCGGTCGGGGGATCGAGCGGTTCGGTCATCGGTCCGGGGATGTGGGAGGCTCGGGGCGGGCGTGATAGCCCGGCGCGGCGTCGATCAGGAAACGCATCGCATCGAGGCCGGCCCGCATCGTCGCCTGCGACACCGCCCCCAAGTCGCCGAAACGGGCCGCGAGGGCGTCCTCGACCGCTTCGTGATAGGTTTTCGGGAGCAGGACCGTCAGGCGGCGTCCGGCCTCGGTCTTCGAGACGATCCGGCCGCTGGCGAGGGTCTCAATGATGCGGCCCACCCCCAGCACGCCCCATTCCAGGGCCCCCGCATCGCAGGCGTCGTCGGGCGCCTTGCCGGCCAGCGCGGTCTCGTGATGCACGAGCCAGGGGCGCCAATGGGCTTCGAGGTGGGCGAGGCCGTAGGCGTGCAGCGTTGCATCATCATCGGCGATGTTCAGCGCCGCCGGCGTCGCCCCAAGGATCGGACGGCTGGACCGGGCAAGGCACCGCCAGGTGGCCGGGTTCACCCCATGGCAGGGCTCGCCGCTGCGAAGCTGCCCATCCACGCTGAAGGGCACGACGGCGTCGGGCTCCGGCGGGTGACGCAGGGCCTCGATCGGCAGGTAGAAGCCGTCGAAATGCGGCCCGCCGGCCCGCGCCAGGGCGGCGTGGACCCGCGCCAGCGCCTCCGTCTCCGCCCCACTAAGGGGGCCGTCGAGGCAGGCGACGAAATCGATGTTGCTGCGGCCCGGCCGGAAATCACCGAGCGCCACCGAGCCGACGAGATAGAGGCCGCGCAGTTTCGGGCCGCCCTCGCTCGCCATCAGGCCGAGGAAGCGATCGACGGTGCGGGCGACATCGACCCGGAGCGGTGGGCGCCGGCTGCTCATGTGATGGACTCCGAAACCGGGGCACCCTCCGGAAACAGCAGGCTGGCATCGCCGTAGGAGTAGAAGCGATAGCCGGATTGGATCGCGTGGGCATAGGCCGCACGCATGGTGTCGAGGCCGGCAAAGGCCGAAACCAGCATGAACAGGGTCGAGCGCGGCAGGTGGAAGTTCGTCACCAGGGCATCGACCGCGCGGAAGCGGTAGCCCGGCGTGATGAAGATGTCGGTGGCCCCGGAGAACGGGCGGATCGTGCCGTCCGGGTCGGCCGCGCTCTCCAGCAGGCGCAGGGCAGTGGTGCCGACGGCGACGACGCGATTGCCCCTCGCCCGTACGGCGTTGAGCCGCGCGGCGGTGGCGGCATCGAGGATGCCGATCTCGGCGTGCATCCGGTGGGCGTCGGTGTCGTCCGCCTTCACGGGGAGGAAGGTGCCGGCCCCGACATGCAGGGTGACGTGGACCCGCTCGATCCCCGCCGCATCGATGCCGGCGAGCAGTGCGTCCGAGAAATGCAGGCCGGCAGTGGGGGCCGCGACCGCGCCGGGCTCGCGGGCATAGACGGTCTGGTAGTCGGTCGTGTCCTGCGCGTCGGTGGCGCGCTTGCCCGCAATGTAGGGGGGCAGCGGCAGGGCACCGAGCCCGGCAATGGCCTCGTCGAGCGCCGGCCCGGACAGGTCGAAGCGCAGCAGGATCTCGCCGCCCTCCCCCGCTCCTCCACCGTGGCATCGAGCCCCGACAGGGCGCAGACTTCACTGGCGCCCTCGCTGCCGAAGCGGATGCGGTCGCCGGGGGCGAGGCGCTTGGCCGGGCGGGCGAAGGCGCGCCAGCGATCGGGCGCCTCGCGCAGGTGCAGCATCGCCTCGCAGCGCTGTCCCGAGCCGCCGGCCCGATGGCGGATGCCGGAGAGCCGCGCGGGGATCACCCGCGTGTCGTTGAAGACGAGGGCGTCGCCGGGGCTCAGCAGGGCAGGCAGATCACGCACGCCGCGATCCGCCAAGGGGTCGCCGGGGCGCACCACGAGCAGGCGGCTCGCGTCGCGCGGGCTCGCCGGCCGCAGGGCGATCGCCGCCTCCGGCAACTCGAAATCGAACAGGTCCACACGCATCCCAGGGCCATCAGCACGGATGGGCGCCCGACGCAAATGGCGGATTGATCGCAGAAGCCGGCCGGAGCAGCATGACACCGGAGGCATCGCCAATGGCAGACGTCCTGATCGTCGGCGCCGGGCCGGTCGGCCTGACGCTCGCCTGCGAGCTGGCGCGCTACGGCGTCAGCATCCGGCTGATCGACCGCGCACCTCAGGCGACGCAGACCTCGAAGGCGCTCGTCGTCTGGTCGCGCACCCTCGAATTGATGGACCGGATGGGCTGCACCGAGGCCTTCCTCGCGGCGGGCCTGCGCGCCCGCGGCGCGACGCTGCGCGGTGGCGGCCGGGTGCTCGGCGGCCCGGACTTCTCCGACATCGCCAGCCCCTACGCCTTCGGGCTGATGATCCCGCAGAGCGACACCGAGCGGCTGCTGGCCGAGCACCTGCGCGGCTTCGGGGTCGCGGTCGAGCGCGGGGTCGAACTCACGCGCTTCTCACAGACCGCCGACGGGGTGGAGGCACGGCTCTCCCACGCCGATGGGCGCGAGGAGCAGGTGGCGACGGCCTTCCTGATCGGCTGCGACGGCGCCCACAGCGCCGTGCGGCACGGGCTCGGTCTGCCCTTCCGCGGCACGGCGCAGGGCGACGAGTGGCTGCTCGCCGACATCCGCCTCGACGGCGCGGGGGTCCCGCCCGGCGACGCGATCGCGGTCTATTTCCACCGGGACGGTCCGTTCGTGATCTTCCCGATCCCCGGCGGCCGGGCGCGGGTGGTCGCCACGGTCGGACGCGCGGACGGGCGGCCAAGGCCCGATCCGACGCTGGAAGAGGTGCAGGCCCTGGTCGCCGCGCGGGCTGGGCCCGGCCTCCGCGTCTTCGATCCGGTCTGGCTCAGCCGCTTCCGCATCCATGAGCGGAAGGTGTCGGAGTATGGCCGGGGCCGCGTGTTCCTGGCGGGCGATGCCGCGCATATCCACAGCCCGGCGGGCGGCCAGGGCATGAATACCGGCATGCAGGACGCGGTGAACCTGGCCTGGAAGCTCGCCCTGGTGCGGCGCGGCGCGGCCGCCCCATCGCTCCTCGATAGCTACAGTTCAGAGCGCAACGCCGTCGGCGAGATGGTTCTGCGTAATGCCGGGTGGCTCACCGCCATGGCGACGCTCACCCACCCCCTCGCCCAGGCCGTCCGCAACCGCGCCCTGCGTCTGTTCCTCGGCTTTCACGTCGTGCGGCGCCGGATGGCGGCGACGATGAGCGAAATCGCGATCGGCTATCCCGCCTCTCCGCTCTCGGTCGGGCCCGGCGCCGGCCGGCGCTGGCGGCCGGAGGATGCGGCCGGCCCGCCGCCGGGCGCGGGCGCCGACCCACGCTTCGTCCTCTACGCGGCGGATGCCGAGCGCGGGGCGGCGCTCGCCGCCCGCTTCCCCGGTCTGGTTCAGCCCGTACCACGAGCGAACCCCGAGCCGGGGCGCCTGCATCTGGTGCGCCCCGACGGGTATGTCGGCCTCGCGGCCGGCGCGGCCGACTGGGACGCCGCGGCGCACTACCTGAAAGAACGTGGACCGGTCTGAACGCGGTGCAGCCGAGGCGCCTTTTCGCGCGTTGAGGTAGCGATTCGACGGAGAACGCCGCCCACAATGAAATGGTTTGCAATCAGCCCGCGGGATTCCGCCGACCCGCGCTGGCCGCTTCCGGAAACGCCGCGGATTACCCTCAAGGCCGAGAACGCGAACGACGCCCGCCGCCGCTTCGAGGAAGCCTATCCGAGCGAGCCCTTCGGCACGCCGGGCCATCCCACCGGCGATGTCGGACTCGGCAGTTTCCGGGGTGATGCGGAGGCGCTGCTGGTCGAGGCGACCGACACGCCGCCCGCGCCGGACGCTTGAACCGTGCCGCCGGCCACAGGAATCTTCGCGCCATGACCGAAACCATGACCGAAACCGGCAGACGCCCCCCGCACGAGACCCTCGACGCGCAGCTCGTGCGCTACTGGGAGCGGGAGGCCGCTCGCTTCGACGAATTGTCGGCGCGGGCGAGCTTCGGCTGGATCAGCCGCAACTATGCCCGCAGGGCGCAGCGTGCCCGCGAGAAGGCCGAGCGCAGCCGCGCCAAGGAGGTCGCCCGCGGACGCCGGCCCGCATCCGTGCAGGCGGCTGATCGGGACGGCGATAGCCCGAGCTAAAACCTTTGCCGTGGCCTTCCGGGGCCACGGATCGTAAGGGCGGGGCCGTCCCCTCCCGCCCCCTTGAGCCGCATGACAGGAACCGAAAAGGCTGCCCTGGCCAGCGCCGCCGTCGGCGTGCTCGTCACGGCGCTGAAATTCACCGCCTATTGGCTCACCGGCAGCCTCGCGCTCTATTCCGATGCGCTGGAGAGCATCATCAACGTCGTGGCCGCGGCCTGCGCGTTCCTGGCCGTGCGCGTCGCCGCGCAGCCGGCCGACGAGGATCACCCCTACGGCCACCACAAGGCGGAGTATTTCTCCGCGGTGATCGAGGGCGCGCTGGTCATCGTCGCCGCCCTGCTGATCCTGCGCGAGGCGTATTTCGGCATCCTCGATCCGAAGCCCCTCGACGCGCCCGCGCTCGGTCTGGCTGTCAACGGCGTCGCCACCATCATCAACGCGATCTGGGCGACGCTGCTGTTCCAGCGCGGCCGGCGGCTGCGCTCGCCCGCCCTGTTGGCCGATGCCCGCCACATCCTCGCCGACGTGGTGACGTCGGGCGGCGTGCTCCTCGGTCTCGGCTTCGTCCTCGCCACGGGAACGCCGGTGCTCGATCCGGTCGTGGCAGGCTTGGTGGCCCTCAACATCCTCTGGTCGGGCTGGACGATGGTGCGCGATTCCATCAACGGCCTGATGGATCAGGCGGCCTCGCCCGAAATGGTCACGCGCATTCGCGCCCTGATCTCGGCTCACAGCGAGGGCGCCCTAGAGGCCCACGACGTGCGCACCCGCCATGCCGGCAGCGCCACCTTCATCGACTTCCACCTCGTCGTGCCGGGCGAGATGACCGTGTTCGAATCCCACGCGATCTGCGATCGGCTGGAGGGCGTGATCGAAGCGGGGATCGAGGGCGCGGTCGTGGTGATCCATGTCGAGCCGGGCGATCAGGCCAAGCTGCGCGGCGTGCCCGTGATTTGAAGCCGGCTTCAGGCGCGATATGGGGGCTCGCATGAAGCGGGTGTTCCTCACCTCCACGCCGAGCCACCGCAATGCCTCCGACCTGTTCGACGGGGGCTGGGCGAGCGATCTCAGCGAAGTCGTGCCCAATCTGATCCGGGTGCTCGCCCATCACGGGCTTACCGAGACGACGACCCCGACTTCGGGAACGGCCCGGCCGTGACGCTCGCCGCGCAGCGGCTAGGCGCGGCTTCACCGGCTTGACCCGTCCGGCACGGTCTCCCTACACACTCGGACAGGCGCCGATCCGGCAGCGCCGGCACTGAAGTCGAAGAGAATGACCGAGCGCGTCGATCCGAAGAAGCTCATCAAGGGCGGCCTCTACGACTGGGAGGTCGTGATTGGCATGGAGATCCACGCCCAGGTCACGAGCCGCTCCAAGCTGTTCTCCGGCGCCTCGACCGAATTCGGCGGCGAGCCCAACGACCACGTCTCGCTGGTCGATGCGGCCATGCCCGGCATGCTGCCGGTGATCAACGAGGAATGCGTCGCCCAGGCCGTGCGCACCGGTCTCGGGCTCAAGGCCCAAATCAACCTTCGCTCGGTGTTCGACCGGAAGAACTACTTCTATCCGGATCTGCCGCAGGGGTACCAGATCTCGCAGTACAAGGACCCGATCGTCGGCGAGGGCGAGGTGCTGGTCGATCTGCCCGAGGGCGAGTCGATCACGGTGGGCATCGAGCGCCTGCACCTCGAACAGGATGCCGGCAAGTCGCTGCACGATCAGGATCCGACCAAGAGCTTTGTCGATCTCAACCGCTCCGGCGTGGCGCTGATGGAGATCGTCTCCCGGCCCGATCTGCGCTCCTCGGAGGAGGCTCGAGCCTACGTGACGAAGCTGCGCACGATCCTGCGCTATCTCGGCACCTGCGACGGCGACATGGAGAAGGGGAGCCTTCGCGCCGACGTGAACGTCTCCGTGCGCCGCCCCGGTGAGCCGCTCGGCACGCGCTGCGAGATCAAGAACGTCAACTCGATCCGCTTCATCGGTCAGGCCATCGAGACCGAGGCGCGCCGCCAGATCGCGATCCTGGAGGACGGCGGCAAGATCGATCAGGAGACGCGCCTCTACGACCCGGGCAAGGGCGAGACCCGCTCGATGCGCTCGAAGGAAGAGGCGCACGATTATCGCTACTTCCCCGATCCCGACCTGTTGCCGCTCGAATTCGATCAGGCCTACGTCGATGCGCTGGCCTCGGGCCTGCCGGAACTGCCGGACGCCAAGAAGGCGCGCTTCATCAAGGATTTCGGCCTTAGCGCCTACGATGCCGGCGTGCTCGTCGCCGAGCGGGCCTCGGCCGACTACTTCGAGGCCGTCGCCCGCGGGCGCGACGGCAAGGCCGCCGCGAACTGGGTCATCAACGAGCTGTTCGGCCGCCTCAACAAGGAGGGGCGTAGCATCGAGGACACGCCGGTCTCCGCCGAGCAGCTCGGCAGCATCGTCGATCTGATCGGCGACGGCGTGATCTCAGGCAAGATCGCCAAGGACCTGTTCGAGATCGTCTGGTCCGAGGGCGGCGACCCGCGCGCGATCGTCGAGGCCCGCGGCATGAAGCAGGTCACCGATACCGGCGCCATCGAGGCGGCGGTGGACGCGATCATCGCCGCCAACCCCGACAAGGTCGAGCAGGCCAAGGCCAAGCCGACCCTGCTCGGCTGGTTCGTCGGCCAGACCATGAAGGCGACGGGCGGCAAGGCCAATCCGGCCGCGGTCAACGCGCTGCTGAAGGACAAACTCGGTATCGAGTAGGTCCGGTGGTCGCACCTAGAGTGCGTTCATACCAAGGGGCCACCGGTTCGTCGGAAGAATGCGCGGCAACGCGATGACCTCGGTCGCTTTTTCAACGAAGCGGATGCCGGTTCGGCGAAAGAAGGCGCATTGAAACAGAGACCTGGAGACGTCGGCTCGATGCAATCCGATCGGATACAACTCTAGCCAGATCAGGATTCGAGCCGTTACCGCAGATGTTGGTCCGGCGGTCGCCGGGCGACCCTCGGGCCAACGTTAAGTCAATTCGCAGTTCGCGTCGTGAGGGGCGCGGGCGGGGAAATATTTTCAGGAATTGTCTCTCAGCATCCAATCTCCTTTAACTTCGAGCTGAGAAGCTTCGCTCTCCCAACCAGCCTCGGGCGCCGGCCTCGGTCGACGCTTTCGGGGGAGCCAAGCGATGTCCGCGTCCCGTCCGGTGCCACACAGCGATCGTGGAGCCGCCGCACCCGTCCAGAACGCGCCGCGAGAGGACGGGCTGGAAAGCCGCCTCGACGCCCTGTGCCGCTCCGTCGCCGAGGTCTTCGCAGTCCCGATGGTGGCGATCGCGCTCATCGACGCGGATCGCATCCGTTTCCGCGCCCGCTACGGGCTCGCGGAGGCCTTCATCGACTGCGAAGACGCCCTCTGCCAACACACGATCCGCCAGCCACGCGGTCACGCCCTCGTGGTGCCGGACCTGATCCGTGACAAGCGTTTCGTCCATTCTCCCCTCGTCGTCGGCGCGCCGCATGCCCGCTTCTACGCGGGTCTGGCGATCCGCTCGGGAGCGGGCCGGGTCGTCGGCACGCTGTGCCTGATGGATCGGGTGCCGCGGGTCGATGTCTCGTCCGACCGAGTGCGCATCCTGCAAGAATTGGCGCTCGTCGCCGAGGCGCATCTTGAACTCGACGAAGCCCGCCGCGCGAGCGAGGCCGCGGAACGCCGGCGGGCGGAGGCGCATCTCCTGGAATGGGAGGCGCGACAGAGGGCGCTCGAGGCGGCCCACGCCATGGCCGAACAGATCGCCGCCTTCGGCCATTGGCGGATCGATGCGGCCACCCGCACCATCGCGTGGTCGGACGGGATCGCCCGCATCTTCGGGCGCAACGCCGAACGCGCGACGCTGCCGCTCGAAACCCATATCGGCTTCTATCATCCGGAAGACCGCGAACGCGTCTGGGCCGCCATGGACGAGGCGCTCGCGGGCCGCAGCCGGACTCTGGGTGGCGGCTACGAGCACCGCTCTCGCATCCTTCGTCCCGACGGCGAGATCCGGGTGGTGGCCGTTCACGGGATCGGCGAACACGATGATGCGGGCCGGCTCGTCTCGATCTTCGGCGTCTGCCTCGATGTCACCGGCATGGCCCGCACCGAGCAGCGCCTTCGCGAGACCGGCGAGGCGATGCGGGCCGCTCTCGAGGCGATGGATCAGGGCCTCGTCATGATCGGCCCCGACGACCGGGTTCAGGTCCACAACCAGCGCGTCCGCGATCTCCTCGAACTGCCGGAGGACGTCCTGCACGAGGGTGTGTCCTACGGGGCGGTGCGGCGCTTTCTCGGCCGGCGCGGCGAGTTCGTGCATGCGCCGCCCGAAGCCCAGGAATGGCTGGAGCACGGTGACTTCCCGCCCGGCGTCCAACGCTACGAGGGGATGCGGCCCAACGGCACGATCCTGGAGGTACGGCACGCTCCGATGGCCGCCGGCGGCCACATCTGCACCTTCACCGACCTGACGGCGTCGCGGCAGAGCGAGGCGGCCCTGCGCTCGGCCGAGGCCGATTACCAGTCGTTGTTTCAGAATGCGGTGATCGGCGTCTATCGGGCCCGGCTCGACGGCGGCATCGTCCAAGCCAACCGGGCGCTCGCCCGGCTGCACGGCTACGGCGATGCGGGCCAGTCCTTGCCGGAGGGCGGCTTCAGCCACGACTGGTACATCGAGCCGGGCCGGCACGAGGCCTTCCTGGCCTGCCTGGAGCGGGAAGGCCACGTCGAGGACTTCGTATCCGAGGTGCGCCGCCACGCGGGCGGGGAACGCATCTGGGTCTCCGAGACGGCCTGGGTGGTGCGCGACGCGGCGGGCCGGCCGATCTGGTTCGAGGGCACCGTCGCGGATGCGACGGAGCGCAAGCGGGCCCAGGCGCTGATCGAGCACATGGCCCGCCACGACGCGCTGACCGGGCTGCCCAACCGACGGCTGTTCCAGGAGACCCTGGCCCGGGAGATCGACGGGGCCCTGCGCGACGGCGGCTCGGTGGTGGTGCTGTGCTGCGACCTCGACCGCTTCAAGGCGGTCAACGACACCTTCGGCCATCCCGCGGGCGACGCCCTGCTCCGCGTCGTCGCGGGCCGCCTCCGCGCGACCCTGCGCGAGGGCGACGTGGTGGCCCGGCTCGGCGGGGACGAGTTCGCGATCATCTTGCCAAGCCGGGGGAAGCAGCGCCGCATCGCCGCCTTCGCCCGCCGGCTGATCCAGGCCGCCGGGCGGCCGGTCGATCTCGGCGGCCGCGCCACCACCGTCGGCGTCAGCATCGGCGTGGCGGTTTGGCCCAAGCACGGCGACAGCGCCGACACCCTGTTCAAGAACGCCGACATCGCACTCTACCGGGCCAAGGATTCCGGGCGGAACACCTTCCGTTTTTACGAGAGCGGGATGGCTCTCGCGGTCGTGACCCGCAACCTCCTGGAAATCGAGATGCGCGAGTCGATCCGCTCCGGCGGGTTCGTGCTGCATTACTAACCGATCTTCGCCCTTGCGGACGGTGCACCGCAGGGCTTCGAGGCTCTGTTGCGCTGGAATCATCCGTTGCGCGGGCCGATCTCACCGGGGGCCTTCATCCCGCTGGCGGAGGAGAGCGGCCTCATTACCCAGCTCGGCGCCTGGGCGCTGCACGAGGCCTGCCGCGAGGCGGCGTCCTGGCCGGGCGATCTGCGGGTCGCCGTCAACGTCTCGGCGGTGCAGTTCCGCAAGACCGGGCTAGAGCAGAGCGTCATGCGCGCGCTGGCGGCCTCGGGCCTACCGGCCGGGCGGCTCGAACTGGAGATCACCGAAAGCGTGCTGATGCAGGATTCGGACGCCGTAATCGGTTCTCTGCACCGTCTGCGCGCCATGGGCGTGCGGATCGCGCTCGACGATTTCGGCACGGGTTACTCGTCCCTGAGCTACCTGTGCCGGTTCCCCTTCGACAAGATCAAGATCGATCGCGCCTTCATCCGCGACATCGACGAGCCCGTGGCGGCGGCGGTGGTGCGCGCGGTGGTGGGTTTGGGCGAGCGCCTCGGCATGGCCATCACCGCCGAGGGCGTGGAGACGGAGGAGCAGTTGGTGCAGGTGCGGCGCAAGGGCTGCACCGAGGTGCAGGGCTTCCTGCTCGGCCGCCCGTTGCCCGCCGCGGAGGCCATGACCCTCGTCGCGGGGCGGGTGGCAGCCTGAACCGACGCGCGAGGACGGCCGGATGGCGGCACCTGTCGAGGGCGGATCGGCGGAAGTCCTGAGCGGAGGGCGAACCGGCGGGTCGATGGGAAAGACTGAAATTTAAGAGTAATCGGCTATCGCTTTGGCCGTGACGTCGATGGCGAGAGCGGTGTCCGACCCGGTTGGGTCGGGCACCGCTCTATCCTCTTGTTTGCGGCGCTTTCTTTCGATGAACCGGAACCCACTTCGTCGGAAAGCGCTCGAGGGGCGGTGATGCAGGGACAGATGCAGCAGGCGGATCCGGACCTCGACCGCGCTCTGGCTCCCGCGCACCGCGCCTGGGAGGCGCTGCGGCAGTATGCGCTGCCGCCCTCCCCGCGGAACTACGAATTGCTGCACACCTTCTTCGCCGGCGCCAATCCGCCGCTGAGCGAACGCCTCGCGGCCTGTCTGGCACCCGGTGGAACGCTGACCGAGGAGCAGGCGAGCGCGCTCTACGACGCCTGCATCGCCGAGACCGGGACGGAGGCCTCCGTGCTCGATGGAGCGGGCCGGCTGGCGGAGGCGGCCGGTACTCTGGCCGAGCGCGTCGCGGGAAGCCGGAGGGCGCTCGCCGGCTATGGTGACGCCCTGACCCATTGGTCCGGCCGCCTGAATGCACGTCCGACCGCCGATGAACTGATGACGGCGCTCGTCGCCTTGATCGGCGAGACCGAGCAGGCGCAGACCCGCAACCACCTGCTCGAGGAGCAGCTCTCGGCCTCCGCCGCCCACATCGCCAAGCTGCACAAGGATCTCGTCGAGACGCAGCGCGCGGCGGCGACCGATGCCCTGACGGGGCTTGCCAACCGCAAGACCTTCGACGGCTTCCTGCGCGACTCGATCGCCCGCACCCGGAGCGATTCCGGCAGCACCTTCTCCCTGCTCATGCTCGATATCGACCACTTCAAGGGTCTCAACGACCGGCACGGCCACCGCTTCGGCGATCAGGTGCTGCGCCTCGTCGGACGGCTGCTCAGCGCGAAGACGACGGATCGCGACCTCGCCGCGCGCTACGGCGGCGAGGAATTCGCGATCGTGCTCGGCGAGGCCGGCATCGGTGCCGGCGTCGCGCTCGCCCAGGAGATCTGCGGCCGGCTGCGGGGTCAGCGGCTGGTCAAGCGCGGCACCGGCGATGTCGTGGCACAGGTCACGATCTCGGCCGGCGTCGCGCAATACAGGCCGGGCGAAGCCGCCCGCGACGTGGTCGAGCGGGCCGACCGCGCGCTCTACGAGGCCAAGCGGACCGGACGCGACCGCGTCTGCCCGACGCCGCGGGCTGCGGTCGCGTGAGGTCTCGCGGCGATCAGCGGAAATCGGTCGGCGCGAGGCCGTAGCGGGCGATCTTGTCGTAGAGGGTCTTGCGCGGCACGCCGAGGGACTCGGCTGCCAGCCGCACGTCGCCGCCGGCCATGATCAGCTCCTCCCGGATCAGCCCGCGCTCGAACCGCTCGACCTGGTCGGACAGGCTGAGAGCCGCCGTCGGCGCCGCCTCCGGGGCGGCCTGACCGGCGAGGCCCAGCGCGCAGCGTTCGGCGAAATGATCGAGTTCGCGCACGTTGCCGGGCCAGGAATGGCGCAGCAGGTGGTCGCGCATCGCCGCTGTCACCGGGGGCGCCTCGCGTCCGAACCGGGCGGCGGCGCGGGCCAGGAAGTGCTGGAACAGCATCAGGATGTCCTCACGCCGCTCGCGCAGGGGCGGGATCACGACCGTGACGACGTTGAGCCGGTGGTAGAGGTCGTCGCGGAACGTGCCGGCGGCGGCCTCCTGGCCGAGATCGACCTTCGTGGCCGAGACGACCCGCATATCGATCGGCCGCCGTTCGTTGGTGCCGAGCGGCTCGACCACCCGCTCCTGCAGCACCCGCAGCAGCTTCACCTGAAGCGCCAGCGGCATGCTCTCGATCTCGTCGAGGAACAGCGTGCCCCCTTGCGCGTGCTCGATGCGCCCGACCCGGCGCTTGAGCGCCCCAGTGAAGGCGCCGGCCTCGTGGCCGAAGAGTTCGCTCTCCACCACGCTGTCGGGCAGCGCACCGCAATTCATCGCGACGAAGTTCTTCGAGGCGCGCCGGCTCCAGCGGTGGAGGGCGTTGGCCACCACCTCCTTGCCGGAGCCCGTCTCGCCGAGCACGAGCACGTCGACATCGGCGCCGGCCACGTCGCGCACGAGGCGGCGCAGGCGCACGATTTCCGGCGAGATGCCGAGGAAGGCGGGATCCTCCTCGACCGCTGCGTCGAGCCGGGCGATGAGCCTGCGGTTCTCCAGAACGAGGCGGCGGCGGTCGAGGGCGCGACGAACCGAACCCATCAGCGCTTCGGCTGGATAGGGCTTGGCCAGGAAATCGTAGGCGCCCGAGCGCATCGCCGCGACCGCCATCGAGATGTCGCCGTGCCCGGTGATGAGGATCACGGGCAGGTCCGGGTCCTCGGCCTGGATCCGCTCCAACAGGGCGCGCCCGTCGAGACCCGGCAGGCGCACGTCGGTGACGACCACCCCCGGTGGCTCGGCCCGGATCGCTGCGAGGGCGGGTTCCCCCGCCTCGAAGGTCTCGACCTGGAAGCCGTCGAGTTCGAGGCTCTGGCGGTTGGCGCGCCGCACGTCCTCCTCGTCGTCGATGAAGACGATCCGCTCGGACGCGCCGTCCGGCTCGCTGCTCATATGGCCTCCAGGCTCCCGACCGGCTTCGCGTTCCGCTTGTCCTGCGCCGCGTCCGCCGGGGCTGGGGCGCGGGTCAACTCCATCCGGAAGGTCGTGCCGTCGGCGCCCGAGTGCAGCCCGAGCGTTCCGCCGCATTCCTCGACGATACCGCGGCAGATCGCCAGACCGAGCCCGAGGCCTTCGGATTTCGTGGTGAAGAACGGGTCGAACACCTGCGCCCGCACGGCTTCCGGGATGCCCGGTCCGTTGTCGGCGACCTCGACCGCGATTCGCTCCTCGCTCGCCTCGACCCGCAGGGCGATCCACGGCTCCGGGCGGCCGGTCACGGCGTCGAGGGCATTCTGCATCAGGTTGACGACGACCTGTTCCAGGCGCGGCCCGTCACCGAGCACGGCGAGATCGGGCGCGGGAAGTGGCGCATCGAGGGCGATGCCGGCTTGCGCCGCGCGCCAGGAGACGACTTCGAGGCTCCCGCGGACGATATCGGCGAGGCGTACCGGCTCGCGCCGGCCCGAGGCGCGGCGGGCGAAGCCCTTGAGCTGGCGGGTCAGGGTGCCGATGCGCTCGGTCAGCCGACCGATCGCCGAGACGTTCTCCGCCGCATCCTCGACGCGTCCGCGGCGCACGAGAATCGCGGTGTTGTCGGCATAGGAGCGGATCGCGGCGAGCGGCTGGTTGATCTCGTGGGCCATGCTGGCCGCGAATTGGCCCAAAGCCGCGAGCCGCCCGGCCTGGGCCAGTTCGCGGCCGAGGCGCTCGCGCTCGGCCTCGGCGCGGCGGCGCTCCTCGATCTCGGCGAGAAGCTGCCGGTTGGCCTCGCTGAGCGCGTGCGTGCGCTCGGCCACCCGCGCCTCCAGGTCCTCGCGCCGGGCGGCCGCCTCGGCAAGCCGGGTCCGCATCCGCCGCCGTCGGCCCATCAGCATGGCGAGCCCGGCCCAGGCGAGACTCGTCGTCAGGAGGGCGATCACCCGGCCCTGCGCCCGCTCGCGCTGAACCGCGGCGGCGATCGGGGTCAGGGTGTGAAGGCGCCATTCGGTGCCGGGGATCGGGGCGTCGAGCATCAGCGCCGGCCAAGCGGGCTTGGCGCTGCCGCCGACCCGGACGAGATCGTCCGCGCCGAGATCGGCGTAGAGCGGCAGGGGCAAGAGCGTCGCCTCGCCGAATTCGAGCGCCTCGCGGATGCGCTTGCGCTCCGCCTCGTCGATGGCGCGTAGCGCCTTGAAGCGCCAGGCCGGGTCGCTCGCCACCAGCACGATACCGCGGGCATCGGTGACGAACACGCTCTCGCGGCTCGTGCGCCATGCCGCCTCGATCGCGTCGAACTCGATCTTCACGACGACGACGCCGGCCGCGCGGGGCAGCCGGCGGGCGAGATAGTAGCCCGGCCGGCCGCTGACGGTGCCGAGGGCGAATTGCGAGCCGGAGCCGGTCGCCATCGATTCCCTGAAATAGGGGCGAAAGCCGTAGTCGCGGCCGAGGAAGCTCTTTTCCGAGGTCGCGTTGCTCGCAGCGACCGTCACGCCGTCGGTGCCCATCACGTAGATCACCGCGGCCCCGGTCGCCTCGGCGATCTGAGCGAGGCGGCCATTCACACCCTCGACGAGTTCGGGGTCGGGCGCGGGTGCCACGATGCGGGCGATCTCGGGGTCCGCGGCGAGCGCGAGCGGAAGCGAACTCTGCGCCTGCATCTCGGCCCGAAGCGCCGCAACTTGGAGTCCGAGCGTCGAGGAGGCCGAACGCCGCAGATCGGTCAGCGCCCACCGTTCCGCCACCCGACCGCCGAGCCAGCCCGACAGCAGCAGAGCCGCGAGCCCCGCCAGCACCACGAGCGCCCGCCGGTAATCTTTCGCGGAAAGCGGAGCGGCGACGATCACCGCGGCAAGTCCAGTGCGAAATTCCGGAACGATCCGGAACCCTGCGTGCGGATCACCGCACCAAGCATTCCAGCGCCTTGCACCTGCGAACGTGAAATATCATTCATTTCAGTGCTTTAACAAAAAGTTATCGGCGCCTTCGGATTGGCATGCCGGTTGCCATTCCCTGATCGTAACGCAGCCATGACTGAACTGCAGAGCTGTGTGCCGCGAGGCCAAAAGCAAGAGCGGACGGTACCGGAATCCTCCTCGGGGGCGTCCGGCGAACCGATCCGACGGACCGCCCACCGTCCGACAGGGAGAAACGCCCATGGCCACCGTGCCGTCCCCTTTGACCGCGCCCCACGCGCCGCCCGCACCCAAGCCGCTCTATCGCACGCTGTACTTCCAGGTGCTGGTCGCCGTCGCCATCGGCATTGCCCTCGGGCATTTCTACCCGAAGCTCGGCGCCGACATGAAGCCGCTCGGCGACGCCTTCATCAAGCTCGTCAAGATGATCATCGCGCCGGTGATCTTCCTCACCGTCGTCTCCGGCATTGCCGGCATGACCAATCTCGAGAAGGTCGGCCGCGTCGGCGGCAAGGCGCTCATCTACTTCATCACCTTCTCGACGCTGGCCCTGATCGTCGGCCTCGTCGTCGCCAACGTGCTCCAGCCCGGCCACGGCCTGCATATCGACCCGAACTCGCTCGATCCGAAGGCGGTCGCGACCTATGCCGGCAAGGCCAAGGAGCAGAACATCGCCGACTTCCTGATGAACATCATCCCGACGACGGCCGTCGGTGCGTTCGCGGGCGGTGAAATCCTCCAGGTGCTGTTCTTCTCGGTGCTGTTCGGCTTCGGCCTCGCCTTCCTCGGCGAGCGCGGCAAGCCGGTGCTCGACATCATCAAGGTGATGTCGGAGGCGATCTTCGGCGTCGTCAACATCATCATGAAGGTCGCCCCCATCGGTGCCTTCGGCGCGATGGCCTTCACCATCGGCAAGTACGGCATCTCCTCGCTCGCCAACCTCGCCTACCTCGTCGGCGCCTTCTACCTGACCTCGGCGATCTTCGTGCTCGGCGTGCTTGGCGCGGTCGCCCGTTACAACGGCTTCTCCATCCTCAAGCTCATCCGCTACATCAAGGAAGAGCTGATGCTGGTGCTGGGCACCTCCTCCTCGGAGTCGGCCCTGCCCTCGCTCATCGACAAGATGGAGAAGGCCGGCTGCTCGCGCCCCGTCGTCGGCCTCGTGGTCCCGACCGGCTACTCGTTCAACCTCGACGGCACCAACATCTACATGACGATGGCGGCGCTCTTCATCGCCCAGGCCACCGACACCCCGATCACCTACGGCGAGCAGATCCTGCTGCTGCTGGTGGCCATGCTCTCCTCGAAGGGCGCTGCGGGCGTGACCGGCTCGGGCTTCATCACCTTGGCCGCGACGCTCGCCGTCGTCCCCTCCGTGCCGGTCGTCGGCATGGCGCTGATCCTCGGCATCGACCGCTTCATGTCGGAGTGCCGCGCCCTCACCAACTTCATCGGCAACGCGGTGGCCTGCATCGTCGTCGCCCGCTGGGAAGGTGAGGTCGACGAGGCCAAGCTTCACGCCGCGCTGGGTGGCAAGCCGGTCGCCGAGGCGACCCCTGCCCCGGTCCTTCAGCCGGCTGAGTGATCCGGTCAGGAGGGCGCACCGTCCTGCGTCCTTCGTCCGGTATGGGAGCCGCGGCAGCCGGAAAAGGGCTGCCGCGGTTTCTCGCTTTCTGAGGCCTCTCAGAGCGCATTTTCGCAGCGTCTGTTCTTACCGGTCCTTCGGGACGATGCTCTATCCTCCGGCGCATTGCTGCTTCGCGATTCGAGGAGGTTTCATGCTCAAGGGACGCTGCCATTGCGGGGCCATCACCTACGAGATGCCGAGCGAGGTGGCCCATAACACGCTCTGCCACTGCTCGGATTGCCGGCGCCATTCCGGCGCGCCGATGGTCGGCTGGGCGACGGTGCCGGCCGAGCGCGTGACGATCTCCGGCGAGCCCTCGGTCTACGCCTCCTCCGAGCACGGACGGCGGCATTTCTGCGGGCGTTGCGGCACGGGCCTGTTCTACGTCAACGAGCAGACCCTGCCGGGTATGATCGACGTGCAGACCGGTACCCTCGATACGCCCGAAGCCCTGCCGCCGCAGGCGCATATCCAGGTGGCCGAGCGCGTCGCCTGGATGGAGGAGGCGCACCGGTTGCCGAGCTTCGAGCGGTTTCCGGGCGGTTGATACCAAGCTGTATGGACCCCGACCGATACTCGGTTTCCAGGCGTTCGGCGGAAGCTCGCCACGCTGCCGCGTGAGCAATCGGCGACGAGCCCTCATCGTCGTCGATTGTATGAGGTCTCCTCCGGGACATGCGCGGGGTTTTGTATTCTACCCTATGTTGCATTGACCTGATGCGCCTGCGAAGCAGAACAGGCGGATAGCCGGTCCGTCGCCTGCCAAGAGCCCGTCATGCCGAGTGCGCCGTGGCTGCTGATCGAGATCTCCGTCGCGGCTGTGTCCGACGGTAACCGGAGCAGCCTGCGCAGCGCATTGCTGGAATTGGTGGCCGAGACTCCGGGCCTTGATTTCTCGACCGATTCGACGGCCGGCCAATTCATCTTCAAAGCCGGGACCGAGCGGTGTCTCGGCGCCGCACTCGAGCGTCTTCGAGCCGGTCCGATCGCCTTCGAGACCGGGCGGCTGCAGGTTGCTTATCGCGAGAGACTGACCCGGCGACGTGAGATCGACTTCCTGCACAAGCGTGTGATCAAAGGCAACGAAGGCCAGTTCGCGCGCGTGAAGCTCCGGTTCGAACCGAGCGAGCCCGGTGTCGGCAACGTGTTCAACGCGACAATCGCCGAAGCGACTCTGCCGAGGGAGTACGTCGATGGTATCGAGAGGGGCGTCGCTTCGGTGCTGACCGCCGGTGTCGTGGCCGGCTGTCCGGTTATCGACATCACCGTTGAACTGATCGACGGCGCTTATCACAAAATCGATTCTTCGCCCCTCGCCTTCGAAATCGCAGCCCGCGCAGCTTTCCGTGAGGCGCTTCACGGCAGCGCCGTGCTCGCCGAGCCGATCATGGCAGTCGAAATCGCTGGACCGGAGCGATCCGCCGCACGGGTGATCAGCGACTTGCAAGGTCGCCGCGGTCTGATCCGGGACAGGAGTGTGCGCAGCGACGCGACCATCATCACCGCGACGGTGCCGCTCGCTGAAATGCTGGGTTTCTGTTCGCGCCTGCAATCCGTGGCCGGCGACGAAGCCTGCTTTTCAATGGCATTCAGCCATTATGCACCCGTCCCATCGTTGGATCTCGATCCGCCGCCGATGGTTGCTGCGCTACGCGCGTGAGGATCTTGCGCCGAGCGTGAGAGCGCTCGCGCGAGAGAATCAGAACGCCGACAGCCGTCGACGAACCCGCTCGATGAACCGTGCGCGCATCGGCTGCGTGGCCCCATCCATGCCGGTGAGTGCGATCCAGTCGAGCCGGCAGCGCGGGGCACAGAGCGGGCGGATGCCGAAGCGGAACATCCGCCAATCGGGCCAGCCTACGAGCCAGAGCAGCCAGCGCGGCGAGCCGTAGGTCGTCACCACGGCAATCCTTCGGATGTTGGTGAGACGTGGTTGCAGCACCTTCGCCCCGCCCAGCGCGAAGGCCACGCCCGGCAGCCAGACCCGGTCGAACCAGCCTTTCAGCATGGCCGGCGGCCCGAACCACCATGTCGGGTAGACGAGGACCAGCGCCTCAGCCCGGCGCACGGCGGCGATGTGGCCGGCGAGGTCCGGCCGCCCGGCACCCTCGTCGTAATAGGCGCCCCGTTCCCCCGCACTCAGCCGCGGATCGAAACCCTCTTCGTAGAGTTCGAGCCGTTCGATCACATGGCCCGCCGCTTCGAGCGCGGCGACGGCGGTGTCGCGCAGCGCCGCGTTGAAGCTGTCGCGGCGGGGATGGCAATGGACCAGCAGGACGCGCATCGGCGGCTACGGGGCCGGCGCGTTCGCCGCCCGCACCCGATCGAGCAGGGCGGCATCGGCATAGCCGTCGGGGACGAGGCCCTTGGCTTCCTGGAAGGCGCGGATTGCGGCGCGGGTCTTGGGGCCGATCTTGCCGTCGGCGCCGCCGACCGGATGGCCGAGGGCGGCGAGCCGGGTCTGCAGGTCGGTGCGCTCCTCGGTCGTGAGCATGCGGTCGGTCCGCGGCCAATCGCGGGTGAAGCCGGGTGCGCCGCGCAGCCGGTCGGAGAGATGCGCCACGGTGAGCGCGTAGGCGAGCGCCGTGTTGTAGCGCAGGATCACCCGGAAGTTCGGTTCCAGCAGGAAGGCCGGTCCCTTCGCGCCCGTCGGCAGCAGCAGGGCAGCGCGGCGCTCCGCACCGTCAGGAAAGGCGCCGTTGGCCGGCTTGAGGCCCAGCCTTTGCCATTCGGCGAAGGGCCGCTCGGTGGTCTCGTCGGCGACCCGGTAATCGAACCCGTCCGGCAGCAGCACCTCGAGGCCCCAGCCCTCGCCCGCGCGCCAGCCGGACTGCTTCAGGAAGTTGGCGGTCGAGGCGAGCGCGTCGGGCACCGAGTGCCAGATGTCGCGCCGGCCGTCGCCGTCGAAATCGACCGCGTGGCGCAGGAAGGCGGTCGGCATGAACTGGGTGTGGCCCATGGCGCCGGCCCAGGACCCGCGCATCCGTTCCGCGTCGGCATCGCCGTCGGCGAGGATCTTCAAGGCCGCGACGAGTTCGTCGCGCCACAGGCCGGGCCGGGCGGGATCGCCGCAGGCCAGCGTCGCCAGCGCCGGCACGACCGGACGAATGCCGGCGCCTTCGAGGGCGGCCCCGTAATTCGACTCGACGCCCCAGAAGGCGACCAGAATATGCCGATCGACGCCGTAGGCCGCCTCGATCCGCCCCAGCACCTCGGACCACTGGGCGAGCTTGGCTTGGCCCGTCGCGATCCGCTCCGGCGTGACGCTCGCCTCGATATACTCCCAGACCGGCTTCACGAACTCGGCCTGCGACTGGGTCGCCGGCACCACCGACGGATCGGGCGCGACCCCCGACAGGGCCGTCTCGGCCACCGTCCGCGACACGCCGCGCTCCTCGGCGAGCGTCTTCAATTCACCGAGGCAGCGCACGAAATCCGGCGGCGCTGGGTCGGTCGGTGCCTCGGCCCGCGCCGGAATCGGCCCGGCGAGGATCGCGGCGGCGAGAAGGAGCGCTTTGGCAGAGGGCTGCATGGGCGCAGCCTTACCATTTCTCCGGCCGATCGCGCGACCGGGCGCGTCAGCTTCCGAAGGCGGTCGCCCGGGCGAAGGCGGCGGCGAAGCCAGCGAGCGGCACGGTGATGATCGTCGGCTCCTTGGCGTCCGGCTTCGTCGCCGAGACGGTGAGGCTGGTCGCCGTCTTCATCGTGTCGGTGGCCAGCGTCGGCAGGCTGATCGGCACGAGGCAGCCGTCGCTGACGCAGAACGAGAAGGGCGCGCCCTTTCCGAGTTGCCGGTCGTCGAGCTTGAACGAGACGCCGGGCTCGATCTGAAGGCCGAACGGCATCAGGATCAGGCCCTCGCTCTTCCCGTCCTTGGGCGGGCGCAGCTCGACGCTGAACAGCCGCTTGCCCGTGCGCCGGTCGCCCTGCGACTGGATGATCACGCAATCGGTGCGCGCCTCGGCGCGGTTGCAGTTCATCGTCCAATCGCCGTAGCTCTCGCTGACCGAGGTGGCGCCGGGCGGCCACTGGGCCGATCCCGAGGCGGCTGCGGGTTCCAGCACCGTGCCGGAGGGCGCAGCGCTCGCCGGCTCTTTCGCCTCTTCCTTCTTCGGTGCCGGCTTGCGCGGGCGCGGTTTGGGTCGCGCGGCCGGCTCCGCGGGGGCGGTCTCGGGCGCGGCATCCTGAGCGGAGGCGATGGTCGGCCCGACCAAGGCCATCAATCCGGCAAGCAGAAGCGCCGTGGAGGACGCGGTTCCGCGGGACAGGGACGGCATGGTGGAGCTCCTGCGAGTGTCGTCCGGGGCTCTGAGACTGTCTCACACAACGCCCGATCACCGATCGTCTCCCTTCCGGACCCGTTGGCGCGGCGGGAGTTGTGTGGGAGACACTAAGCCCTTGTTTTAACGTGCTCTCTTGCGCCGGGCCGGTATCCGGCCCAGCCGAGAGCGCTCTAGCCCCGCTTGATCAAGGATGCAATTGCAGGGACGCCGCACGGCACGGGACAATGGAATTTCCAGTCGAGCCTGGAATCGTTCCACGAAATTCAGGACAATATCTCCCTTGGATACGGGACTATTGAGCAATCGACGGCGTTGGGAGCGGTCATGAGCAACCTCTACGATCACGTCCCGCGCGACGCGCGCGGCGGACCGCATCCCCTGTCGCAGTATCGCGGCAAGGTGCTTCTGGTGGTCAACACCGCTTCGAAATGCGGGTTCACGCCGCAATATCAGGGCTTGGAGACCCTATGGCGGCGCCATCGCGCCCGCGGCTTCGTGGTGCTCGGCCTGCCCTGCAACCAGTTCGGTGCACAGGAGCCGGGCGATGCCGCCGCCATCGAGCAGTTCTGCTCGCTGACCTACGACGTGACCTTTCCGGTCCTCGCCAAGGTCGAGGTCAACGGTCCGGGCGCCGACCCGCTCTATGTCGATCTCAAGCGCGAGAAGCCCGGCCTGTTCGGCACGCAGGCCATCAAGTGGAATTTCACGAAATTCCTGATCGGCCGGGACGGCCAGGTGATCGGCCGCTTCTCCCCGTCCACGAAGCCCGAGGCACTGGACGGTGCGATCGAGCGGGCCCTGGCCGAGCCGGGCGAGTAGCCTTTACCGCCCCGCCCGTGCCGTCGGCCCCGGATCGATCGCCGGCAACTCGCCGGGGGGCAGGCCGGGGATCGCGGCGGATGCCTGCGGCGCTTCGAGGCCACGGGCGCGATTGGCGAGCGCCACGGTCAGCTTCTCGGCCGGCTCCGAGCCCATCAGGGCGAGCACCTCGGCCATCTTGCGCGGGTTCATCGCCGTCACGATCGGCACCAGCGTCTCGAGGTTCAGGCGGTCGAAGACCCGGGCCGCGTCCTTCGGCTTCATCGTCTCGTACATGAGGACGATGCCCTTCATCCCGGCCTTCTCGGCCTCGGCCCGCTTGGTCCCCTCGGACCCGACCTTGTCCTCGGCGCCTTTCAGGTCGGCCACGCCGGTTTCGAGCTTGCGCTCGGCATCCTTGAGCATCTGCTCGCGCAGGTCGAGTTCGTCACGGCGCTGCTTGAGCGTGTCGCGGCGGGCCGCGAGCTTTTCCAGGATCGCCCGCTCGCTGTCCGAGACCGGCTCGGGCACCTGCGGCTGGTAGACCGGCGGCGGGGCGGGTTCCGCCGTCTTCGGCGGCGCCGAGACGGAGCCCGTGGTCGTCGGGTCGGTCGGTTCGTAATTGGTGCGCGCCTTGGCCAGTACCCGGGCGAAGTCCGGCAGCGGCGCGCCGGGCGCCGGCTCGTCCGCGGCCACCAGCGCGGTGAGTTTGAGCACGAGAAGCCCGATCGCCGCCAGGGTCACGGCGTCGATCAGGCGCAGCCGGAAGGGGCGCGCCGGAAGGCTCGCGAGACGTGCGAGTCGGCGCGCGGGAAGGGTCATGCGGCCCTGGCCCGGAGGCGGTCGAGGGCGCGTTCGGACAGGGCCTGGGCCGCGGCGAGCGCCGCGCCGACGCGCTCGCCGTTGCCGATGGCGGGCACGGCCTCGATGGCCACCGGACGCGGCGCGGCGGGCGCGGCGGCAGGCGCCGCCGTGGTCCGCGCCTGGCCGACGATGGCCGCGATGCGGCTGATCACGCTCTCTCCCGCCTGCACATGCGCGGCGAGATCGGTGCTGGTGCGCTCGGCGCCGGCGAGACGCTCGGTCAACGTCCGGTCGCACTCGTCGAGGGTGGCGCGCAGGCCGGCAATGGCCCGCTCGGCGGTAGCGCTCGCCACCACGAGGTCGCCGATGGTGGAGCGCAGGGCCGCCTCGTCCGCCTTGAGCCGGTTGATGCGCCCCGACAGCTTCACCGAGGAGGCGATGGTGGCGACCAGCAGAACGGCGACGAGCACGTCGGCGGCCATCGAGACGAAGAAGGTCATCATGCTCTTCCTGCCGCTACCCGTCGTTACGGTTCTGCATGGAGATCTCGTAGGCCTGCAGCGTTGTGCGGGACTGCCGCAGCGGCCGGGCGATCTGCACCGCGATCGCATCGTCGATCCGGCCGATCCGCCCTTGCGTCAGCGCCCAGTCACCGCAGCGCACGGTGATGAGGTCCGAGGGCTTGCGGTCGAACATCAGCGTGTCGCCGACCTTGAGGTTGAGCACCCGCTTCAGGGGCAGCGTCACCTCGTGCAGCACCGCCTCCATGTCCACATCCGCCTGCCAGATCTCGGTGGCGAGGTGGCTTTCCCAGACCTGATCGCGCCCGAGCCGCTCGCCCATGAAGCTCTGCATCAGCAGGTCACGGATCGGCTCGACCGTCGCGTAGGGGAACAGGATCTGCATCCCGCCGCCGCGCCCGTCCATGTCGAGCTTGAGCGTGATCAGGATCGCGGCGTTGCCGGGCCGGGTGATGGTGGCGAAGCGCGGGTTGGTCTCGATGCGGTCGATGCCGAACCGCACCGGCGAGAGCGGCTGGAACGAGAGTTCGAGGTCGGTGAGGATGATCTCGACGAGGCGGCGCACGAGGCTCATCTCGATCGTAGTGAAGGGCCGCCCGTCGAGCCGGCTCGACGAGCCGCCGCGCTTGCCCCCGAGCAGGAGGTCCATGGTCGAGTAGGCGAGCGTCTGCTCGACGGTGACGAGGCCCGAGCCCTCCCAGGCATCGGCCTTGAACACGCCGAGCAGGGTCGGGAGCGGGATCGCGTTGAGATAGTCGCCGAAGCGGACCGAGGTGATGTTGTCGAGGGTTACCTCGACGTTGTCCTGGAAGAAGTTGCGCAGGCTGGTCGACAGCAACCGGATCATCCGGTCGAAGACAATTTCCAGCATCGGCAGGCGTTCGTACTGAACGACGCCCGAATCGACGATGGCGCGCACGCCCCCCGCACCGGAGGCGGAGAGTTCGCGCAGGGAGAAGCCGAGGACGCCGTCGATCTCGTCCTGGTTCAGGATGCGGTCGTTGCCGGCGAGTTCGGGGAGATTCTCGGTCTCCCCGTCCTCGATCATCGTCGCCCATTCGGCGGCGACGTCGCCGGCACTCTTGGTCGTGCCCTGCTCGGCGAGCGCCGCGCCCCATTCCTCGGCCAGCGACGCGTCGCCGCCACCGCCCTCGCCGCCCTGCTCGGCAAAGGCGGCCGCCCAATCGTCCTCCAGCTCGTCTTCGGGGCCGATCATGCCTGTCGCGCGCTCGCGGTTGTCTTACGAAACGGGGAATCGGAGGGATCTAGGTGTGGGGACGGGGTGGCCGCGCGGTTCACTGGACGATCACATCCTTGAACAGCACCGCCTCGGCCT
Organism: Methylorubrum sp. GM97; assembly: GCF_024347855.1. Classification (NCBI taxonomy): domain Bacteria; kingdom Pseudomonadati; phylum Pseudomonadota; class Alphaproteobacteria; order Hyphomicrobiales; family Methylobacteriaceae; genus Methylorubrum; species Methylorubrum sp. GM97. The sequence continues at coordinate 3,291,999 of NZ_AP025942.1, read as the reverse complement.
TGGCCGGGTGCAGCGCGATGTTGACCCGCCGCAGCAATTCCTCGCGCAGGCGGTAGAGACCGGCGGAACCGGCGAGATCGCTCGCCCGGATCTCGCGCAGGTAGGTCTGGAAGGCATCCTCGACCCGCGGCATCAGCGGCTTGACCGTCGCCTCGACCTTGGCGTCCTTCAACTCCAGCGCGACGCGCAGCTTGAGCACGTTGGACTTGGTCGCACCCGGATCGGGACTGAGGTTCACCAGCATGTCGCGCATGTCGAGGAACACGGCCTGCGCCTTCGGGTCGAGCTTCTCGGCCCCGTGCTCGCCGTGGGCGTCGGCATGCGCCGCCCGGCTCTTCATGAAGAAGAACCCGCCTCCGCCGCCCCCGAGCAGCAGCACCGCGGCGGCGATGATGATGAGCTTCTTCTTGGACTTCGGCGCTTCCGCCGCGCCCTCCTCGCCTTCGGCCGCGGGCGCCTTCTTCGGCTTCTTGGCCATGTGCTGCTCGTCGGCAAACCGGATCGGGGCGATGGGCGGGGCTCGCGCGTGACGCGCGCTCCCCTTGCCTTCCGTTCTCGGCCGACGTGGTTAACCCTCGGTTAAGGCGGCAGAACTTGCCGGGTCGGACTTGCCGCCGTCCCTCGGCGGGCCGGTGCCGACGTTGGGCTTCGCTTCAGTCAAGCTACTGGATGTTAAGGTAAAAGCGAAGTTTTCGGGATTGGCACGGCCCCTGCGGTGGAGGGAACGAACCCGTCGCCATCCGAGGCACACCATGCAGAACGCGCTCTTCGTCGGAGTCTCCGCCCAGACCGCCCTGGCTCGCGAACTCGACGTCATCGCCAACAACATGGCCAACGTCTCGACCACCGGCTTCAAGGCGCGCTCGTCCCGCTTCCAGGAATATCTGATGCCGGTGGCCTCGGCCGACAGCTTCCAGCGGAGCGACCGCCGCCTCTCCTACGTCATCGACCAGGGCACCCCGCTTGACCTCACGCAGGGGCCGGTGGAGCCCGACAGCAACCCGATGCACGTGGCACTGCGCGGCGACGCCTTCCTCGCCGTCCAGACGCCGCAGGGCCTGCGCTACACCCGCAACGGCGCCTTCGAACTCGACGCCACGGGCAACCTCGTCACCTCGGACGGCCACGCGGTGCAGGGCGACGGCGGCCCGATCACCATCGGCCAGCAGGAGACGGGTCTCGCCATCGCCCCCGACGGCACGATCTCGACCAATCTCGGGATCCGCGGCCGGCTGCGCCTCGTCACCTTCGCCAACGCGCAGGCGCTGAAGTCGGAGGGCGCCAACCTGTTCTCGTCCGAGGCGCCCGGCCGGCCCGCCGGCCCCGGTGCCCATCTGGAGCCGGGCGCGCTGGAGCGCTCCAACGTGAAGCCGGTGGTCGAGATGACCCGGCTGATGGACGTGAACCGCACCTACTCGATGGTCTCGAGCGTGATCTCGCGCCTCGACGACCTGCGCGGCACGGCGATCCGCCGTCTCGCCGACGTCGCCTGACACCCCGGCTCTAAGGACCGACGCCGATGCGCGCCCTCTACGCCGCCGCCACGGGCATGGCGGCCCAGGAACTCAACGTTCAGGTCATCTCGAACAACATCGCGAACCTGCGCACCACTGGCTACAAGCGCCAGCAGGTGCATTTCCAGGATCTGCTCTACCAGAACCTGCGTCGCTCCGGCTCCTCGACCTCGGACCAGAACACGATGCTGCCCGCCGGCCTCGCGCTGGGCTCGGGCGTGAAGACCACCTCGACCGCCCGCGCGATGAGCCAGGGGCCGTTGGCGCAGACCGAGAAGGACTACGACGTCGCGATCCGTGGCGAGGGCCTGTTTCGCGTCCGCCTGCCGGACGGGCGCACCGCCTACAGCCGCGACGGCTCGTTCGACCTCGACGCGCAAGGGCAGATGGTCACCCGCGACGGCTACCTGCTCGATCCCGGCGTGACGGTGCCGAACACCGCGACCTCGGTGACGATCTCGGCCACCGGCGCGGTGCAGGCGACCATGCCGGGCCAGACCGCGCCGCAGGCGCTCGGCCAGTTCCAGCTCGCCCGCTTCGTCAACAAGGTCGGCCTCGAATCGATCGGCGACAACCTGTTCGTCGAGACCGCCGCCTCGGGCCCCGCCATCACCGGCCTGCCGGGCTCGGAAGGCTTCGGCAATCTGCAGCAGCGCTACCTCGAAGAGGCCAACGTCAACGCGGTCACCGAGATCTCGTCGCTGATCGCGGCGCAGCGCGCCTACGAGATGAACTCCAAGGTCGTCACTGCCGCCGACCAGATGCTCTCCACCACCTCGCAGATGTTCCGCGGTTGAGGATTCGACCCGTGATGCACGCCCTCCGGCCGATCCGCCGTCCCGTCCCGCTCGCCGTCACCCCGCTCTCGCGCGGCATGATCGGCCGGACCGTCCTCGCGCTGGCCGCCTTCCTCACGGTGACGTTGTTCACCCTGCCGCTGATGGCTGCCGGCACGACGTTGCGCCTGCGGGGCGACGTCACCGCCCGCGGCGACACGCTCAGCTTCGGCGACCTCGTGGAAGGCGCCCCCGCCGATCTCGCCGCCCGCGCGCTGTTCCGCGCGCCGGCCCTCGGCGCGGTCGGCACGATCCAGGCCCGCCGCATCATCGAGGCGGCGGCCGCCCTCGGCTTGACCGGGATCGAGACCGGCGGGCGGCTCCAGGTGACGGTGCAGCGCGCCGCTCGCCGGGTCGGGGCGACGGAGATCGAGGCGGCGCTGAAGCGCGCGCTGGAAACCGGTTACGGCCTCGATCCGAAATCCCTGTCGGTGCGCCTCGACGGCGATGCGCCGATGCTGCTCGCCCCGCTCGATCTCGACGGGCAGGCGGCGGCGGTCGACATCACCTACGATCCGCGCACCCGCCGGGTCGCCGGCCTCGTGGTGCTCGGCGAGCGTCAGGCCTCGCTGCGGGTGGCTGGCGTGGCGGTGGAGACCCGCGAGGTGGCGGTGCTGACCCGCAGCCTCAACCGTGGCGAGGCGGTCGCCGGTGCCGACCTCACCGTCGAGCGCCGCCCGCGCGACGGCGTGCCTAACGACGTGCAGGGCGCGCCGACCCTGGTCGTCGGGCAGGTGGCGCAGCGTCCCCTCAGCGCCGGCGCCGTCCTGCGCTCGGGCGATGTGGCGCCGCCGGATCTCGTCGCCCGCGGCGACAGCGTCGCCATCGTGTTCGAGACCCCCGGCGTGTCGCTGTCGCTGCGCGGCATCGCCAACGAGAGCGGCCGTCTCGGCGCCAGCGTCTCGGTGACGAACGCCGCCTCGAAGAAGGTGCTGCAAGCCGTGGTGATCGCTCCGGGGCGGGTCTCGGTCGGCCCGGCCCCGCAGCCTCAGCCGATCCTTCAGGCCAGCGTGGCCCCGTGAGCCGCGCCGCGTCCCTTCCGTCTTTCTCCCCTTCCCGCTAGCGCCGGACCCATCCGATGACCGCTCGCCGTCCCCGCCTCTCCCGCCTTGCCGTGATCCTGGCGCTCGCGCCGCTCGGCGCCTGCAACACCGTGGACCGCCTCTCCCAGGTCGGCGCCACGCCGACGCTCTCGGCGATCGAGGACCCGACCGCCCAGCCCGGCTACCGACCGGTGCGGATGGCGATGCCCGACACGAGCCCCGTCTCCTACGCGCCGAACTCCCTGTGGCGCACGGGTTCTCGGGCCTTCTTCAAGGACCAGCGCGCCGCGCGGATCGGCGACCTGCTCACCATCAAGGTCAACGTGACCGACCGTGCCAACCTCAACAACGAGACCAAGCGTTCGCGCACCAACGCTGAAGGCTTCGGTTTGCCCAACGCCTTCGGCCTGGAGAACAGCGCGGGCGTGGCCGCGGCCGGCATCGCCCCCGACAAGCTCATCAACGGCACCTCGACCTCGTCGAGCGACGGGGCCGGCTCGGTGCAGCGGGCCGAGACGGTGACCACCAACGTCGCCGCGGTCGTCACGCAGGTGCTGCCCAACGGCAACCTCGTGGTCGAGGGCAAGCAGGAGATCCGCATCAATTTCGAGGTGCGCGAGCTGATCGTGGCCGGCGTGGTGCGGCCCGAGGACATCGAGTCCGACAACACCATCGATTCGAGCAAGATCGCCCAGGCCCGCATTGCCTATGGCGGCCGCGGCCAGATCACCGACGTGCAGCAGCCCCGCTACGGTCAGCAACTCGTGGACATCCTGCTGCCGTTCTAAACGGCTCCCGCGAAACGCCCGCTCCACCGCCGTGCCCGAAGGGGAGACGAGCGGTGACCGAGCGTTCGGTGACGCGTTTCCAAGCCGGACGGCGCAGGCCCTCTCACCCGCCAAACAAGCAAAAGCCTCGTCCTGGGTATCGGATCCAGGACGAGGCTTTTGCCTGTTGTTCGGCATCCGCTTCTTCCGAAAGCCGGCAACCCCCTATCGGGGCGCCGCTCCGGAGGCGTCAGTGCTCGGTGCCGGGCCGGTTCGGGCGAGGCGCTTCGCCGTGGGCCTGGGTGAAGGCCGAGCGGTGCGGGTCGTTCTTCGACTGCGCCACCCTGGCCCGCTGCCAGATCGCGAAGGCCGCGACGAGGACAATGGTGACGATGGCGAGCAGCGGAATGAGCACGTCGTTCGACATCGCCATTTCCTCCGATGATTGTGTTCGGGGGCAAGTGGCGCGCGGATGAAAAGGTTCCGGAAGATCGTGCTTGGCTATTCCGCTGCAGTACGGCCAGTTTTCGCAAGTCTTTGATGGGATTCGCAACGGTGCGACTTCACGGCTTCGCGAGCGGAAAGCGTTCGTAAGCCGGCCGTAGCACTTCGGGACGGCGCTCGCTCATGGCCCGGCGCGGCCGAGGCGGGGTGGTTCGCTCGCGGCTTTTCTCGCTCGCCATCGATGCCCGGCCATGCGTGGCCGGTGGCACCCGATGTCGCACCGGGCCGCCGGGGCGCCGCAGCCCCGGATCGTATCGCCGATGTTTACAGGCTGCGCGAGAACACCAGCGGCCCGCCCTGGGCACCCCGGCCGTAGGGCGAGGGCGAGACGGAGGGGCGGCCGTAGACGGTGGGTGTGCGCGCTTTGGCGACTTCCTCGGCCAGCGCCTTGATCAGCCCTTCGGAGACGGCGCGGGCGGTGGCGAGCACCTGCTGGTTGGTTTCCACCACGGCGGCGAAGCGGTGCTGGGCCGCCTTCAGCGCCTCCAGACCCTCCGGCGCGAAGCGGGCGAGTGCGATCGCGTTGGCCTTGGCCGCCTCCAGGCCGTTCATGTAGGCGGAGGCGAGTTCGGATTTCGACGCAGAGTCCGTCAGCGCCTGGGCGATCCGCCCGGCCCGCACGCCGTCGCTCTCGCGGGTGAGCACCGCTTCCAGCTCGATCATGGTGGCGAGCAGCCCGCGCACGAAGGTCTGGGCCGAGGGGCGGTCGGTGAGGCGCAGGGCGAGGGTCGGATCAGCGGCCATTGCCCGCCTCCTGCATCCGCATCATCTCGGAATAGACCTGATTGCTGATGCCGACGCCACCGGTCTTCACGATGGCGTTGGCGTATTCCTTGGTCATCATCGAGCGCCAGACGCAGCCGCCGGTGCCGTTCTCGCCCATCGGCCCTTCCGTGCCCTCGCTCTGCGTCAGCTTCTCCAAGCTGTCTTCCAGGAACATCTTTTCGAAGTCGTCGGCGGTCTTGCGCGCTTTGACCGAGGCGGTGGACTTGGCCGTGTCCATCGTGTTCGCGTCGGTTTTCGCGAGCGTATTGAGCAGGTTCTTGCCGACGCCGACGGCGGCGGAGGCCGCGAAGGTTGCGAGGGGCAGCATGGTGCGGTCTCCCAAGGGGAAAGAAATTACATCAGCTCGATGTCGGCCTGGAGCGCGCCGGCCGTCTTGATCGCTTGAAGGATCGAGATCAGGTCGCGCGGGCCGACCCCAAGCGCGTTGAGGCCGTCGACGAGTTCGCGCAGGCTCACGCCCTCCTTCACCAGGGCGAGCTTGTTGCCGTCACCGGTATCCACCTTCACGCCGGTGCGCGGCACCACCGCAGTCTGGCCGTTCGACAGCGGCGCGGGCTGGCTCACCATCGGCTGCTCGGTGATCGTCACCGTGAGGTTGCCCTGCGCGATGGCGACCGTGGAGACCCGCACGTCGCGGCCCATCACGATGATGCCGGAGCGCTCGTCCACCACCACCCGCGCAGTCTGGTCGGGCTCGACCTTGAGCTGCTCGACCTCGGTGATGAGGCGGATCATGTTGCCGCGGTACTTGGCCGGGATCTGGAGGGTGATCGTCGCCGGGTCGGTCGGCTCGGCGGTGTCGGCACCCATGAAGTCGTTGATCGCTGAGGCGATCCGCTTGGCGGTGGTGAAGTCGGGGTTGCGCAGCGACAGCCGCAGGGAGCGCGCCTCGTTGAGCTTGAACGCCATCTCGCGCTCGACCAGCGCGCCGTTGGAGATGCGCCCGTTGGTCGGCACGCCGCGGGTAATCTTGGCGGCCTCGCCCTCCGCCGAAAAGCCGGCGATCGCCACCGAGCCCTGCGCCAGGGCGTAGATCTCACCGTCGGCGCCGAGCAGGGAGGTCGCCACCAGGGTCCCGCCCTGTAGCGACTTGGCGTCGCCGAGCGAGGAGACCGTCACGTCGATATGCGTGCCCTGGGTCGCGAAGGGGGGCAGGTTGGCCGTCACCATCACCGCCGCGAGGTTCTGGGTGCGCATGGTCGCGCCGCGGGTGTTGATGCCGAGCCGCTCCAGCATCGCCTGCAGGGACTGCTTAGTGAACGGGATGTTGTTGAGCGTGTCGCCGGTGCCGTTGAGGCCGACCACGATGCCGTAGCCGACGAGCTGGTTGCTGCGCACGCCCTCGACGGCGGCGAGATCCTTGACCCGCGATAGGGCGCTGGCCGGGGCCGGCGGCAGCAGGACCGCGAGGCAGGCGAGCACCGCGACGAGACGGCGGGCGAACAGGGCAGGAGACAGGGGACGAGGCAGGGGCATCGGAACTCGGCAGCCGGACAGGCGACTTTACGCCGGTTCGATCTCTGCCAGGGCCGTGCCAAACACTAAGTCGCTGAAGATGAGACCGTTTCTCTTTTTCGGTGCCGCCGGAGTGGCGTGGGGGACGAGAGCGTTTCCTGCCGCCCCGGCAGCTTCTGCCGGGCTGTTTACCCGCGCTTAACCCTGTCGGCCGATGTCTTTAGAGATCGGTACCCGCCGTGCATCGTCGGGTGCGAAAAGGTTTCGGACGATCATGCGCGTCGACACACGCTTTGCCGCGGCCGCCGCGGGTGCGCTCAACGCCACCCGCCGCGCCGCCGCGCCGGGCGCCTTCGCCCCGACGTCGGGAGCGGAAGAGACGCCCCGGGCGGCGACCGCGGGTGCGAGCCAGACCGGCATGCTCACCGGGCTCGACGCCCTCCTCACGCTCCAGGGACAGGACGGGGCCGACGCGCAGAAGGAGCGCCGCCGCCGCTCGGTGCAGCGCGGGCACGACCTGCTCGACGGGCTCGACCGCCTGAAAGCCGCGCTGATCGGCGGGCGGGTGGCGACGCGCGACCTTCAGGCCATCGCCGGCCGTCTCGCCGAGCGGAATTCGGAGAGCGGCGACCCCCGCCTCGACGGGCTGGTGGCCGAGATCGAACTGCGCGCGGCGGTGGAACTCGCCAAGCTCGAGGCGGCGCGCGGCGCCTGAACACGAAAAGGGCCGGACCCCTTTGCGAGGTCCGGCCCGTACGATCACCAGTAATAGGGCCGTGGGCGGTAATAGCCGTAGGGCCGGTAGAGCGGACGCGGGCGATAATAGCCGGGGGGTGGGCCGCCCCAGTAGCGCCGCGGACCCCAGTTCGGGCGGCAGATGCCCCAGGGATTGGGGTGGAAGCCCGGCCCGCAGCCGCCGGCGGTGCGCTCCACGAGCGCGTTGTCCGTCGCGGTCGCGAGGGGAGCGGGGCTGAAGGGCGCCGCCTGGGCGCTGCCCGCAACACCAAGGCTGCCGGCGATTACCGCAGCCAATGCGAACGCCTTCGCGTGCGTCATCGTACGATTTCTCCGTTGCGGCCGGACCATACGGCCGATGCCGGAAGCTAGGTCTGCCTCGATGAACCGAAGGTGACTGAGGCTTGTCCTTCGCGGTGCGGCACGACCACTGCCGGTGAGCTTTGCACATATCCAGGTCATCCGAAGTCCGGACCCTGGTTGCTTGCCGGTATTTCCGTCGGGCGCCTGACGGTGTGCCCAGGGGCGAGGATGATTCCGCCGCGCCCCGGGCCGCTTCGGCGCGATTGACGGTTCCGCTTCGATCCCCGACAAGGCTGGCCGCGTGAGCGGGCGCGCACCGGCCTTACCGGATCGCCAGCGGAGCCGGATCGCCGAGAGACGGGATCGCCAAGGGAATCGTCCGCGCCGCGATGCTGTTCAACTCCTTCGTCTTCCTGCTCGCCTTCCTGCCGGCCGCACTGCTGCTGCACGCCGCCGCCGAACGCTATCGGCCGCAGGCGCGGCTGCCGCTTCTCGTCGGGCTGTCCTTCGTCTTCTACGCGTGGTGGGATTGGCGCTTCCTGCCGCTGCTTCTCGCCTCCATCGGCGTGAACTGGCTCGTGGCCCGCGCCCTGCCGCGGGATCGCACCGGCTGGCTGTTTCCGCTCGCGCTCGCCGGCAACCTCGCGGTGCTGGGCGCCTTCAAGTATCTCGGATTCCTCACCGATCTCGCCGACATGATCCCCGGCATCGACCTTCCGCGGATCGATCTCGCCCTGCCGCTCGGGATCTCGTTCTTCACCTTCCATCACATCATGTACCTGACGGACCTGAGGGCCGGGCGCGCGCCGGGCTTCGGGCTGACCCGCTACGCCCTCTACATCGCCTTCTTCCCGCAGGTTCTCGCCGGCCCGCTCGTGCGCTGGAGCGAGATCATGCACCAGTTCGAGGAGCGCCCCTACGCGCGTCCCGACGCGGCCGAGCGGATCGGGCGCGGGCTGATGCTGCTGACCGTGGGGCTTGCCAAGAAGGTGTTCCTCGGCGATCCGCTCTCGGTCTACGTCAACCCTGTGTTCCAAGCGGCGGCCGCGGGCAAGGCGGTGACGATGGCCGAGGCGTGGCAGGCAACGCTCGGCTTCACCTTCCAGATCTATTTCGACTTTTCCGGCTACACCGACATGGCGCTCGGCCTCGCGCTGCTGTTCGGGATCGTGCTGCCGCAGAATTTCGACGTGCCCTACCGTGCCACCTCGCTGCGCGACTTCTGGCGGCGCTGGCACATGACGCTGTCGCGCTTCCTGCGCGACTACCTCTACATCGCCATGGGCGGAAACCGCCGCGGTCTCGCGCTCCAGGTCGGCGCCCTGTTCGCCACCATGACGCTCGGCGGCCTCTGGCACGGGGCGGGGCTGACCTTCGTCGCCTGGGGCGCCGCCCACGGCTTGGGCCTCGGGGCGGGCGTGCTCTGGCGCCGGGCGGGCGGACGGCTGCCGCATCTCCTCGGCTGGGCGCTGACGGCCGGATTCGTGATCCTGACCTGGGTCCTGTTCCGCGCCTCTTCGTTCGAGGCGGCTTTGGCGATCTACAAGGGGTTGTTCGGGTTGGCGCCCACGGGGGCGGGCTTCAAGTGGCGCACTATTGCAATCGCCGCCGCCGTCGCGATGATCGGCCCGACCGCCTGGGCCGCCGTGCACCGCCTGCCGCCGAACCGTTGGCTCGCGGCCGCCTTCGCCCTGTTGTTCGTCGTCGTGCTCCTCAAGATCGGGGACGATGCGAACTACGAATTCATCTACTTCCAGTTCTGAGATGGGACCCGCCTCCGGCAGCGTCGCGCGGCAGGACTGGGCGGCCTTCGCGCGCCGGTTCCTGCGGACTGCCATCGGCCTGCTCGCCGGATATCTCACGCTCGCGTTCCTGATCGATCCCTACGACAGCGGGCGCTCGACGCTGTTCTCGGCCGGCGCCGTGCGCCCGCAGGGCCCGCGCACCGCCGCCGCGTCACGCGGGCGCGACCCGGCTTTCGCCGGGGCGGTGTTCGGTAATTCGCACATCCAACTGATCGAGCCCGCGCGGCTCACGGCGGCGACCGGCATTCCCTTCGTGCAGCTCTCCGTGCCCGGGACGGGCCCTGGGGAGCAGCTCGCGCTGCTCGTTTGGTTCCTGCGCCACCATCCGGCGCCGCAGGCCGTGGTCCTCTCGGTGGACGATTTTTGGTGCACCGACGATCCGGCGCTGCCCAACGACAAGCCGTTCCCGTTCTGGCTCTACAGCCCCGATCCGCTTGCCTATCTGCGGGGGCTCCTGCGCTTTTCCGTGGCGCAGGAAGTCGTCGGCCGCATCGGCTGGCTCGTCGGTGCGCGCCGCAAGCGGGCGGCCGCCGACGGCTGGTCGGACTATGAGCTGGATTTCCTGAAGCGCGGCACGCTCGACGACGAACGCCTCCGCGTCATGCGCGAAACACCGGTGCCCGACGCGGCGGCTCCGGGCAAAGCAGGGCCGGACTTTCCCGCCGCGGACCGTCTCGGTACCGCCCTCGCCGCGCTGCCGGCCGAGACCGCCGTGGTCCTGGTCTTCCCGCCGGTCTACGCCGCCGGCCTCCCCCGGCCCGGCACGCCGCGGGCCCAGGCCGAGGCCGCGTGCCGAAGCGCGGCAACGGCGGCGCTGCAACGGCACGGACGCAGCGCGCTCATCGATGCGCGGCGTGAGCGTCCGGCCCTGCACGATCCCGGCCTGTTCTTCGACCAGACCCATTACCGGCACGCCCTCGCCCGCCCCCTGGCCGACGAAATCGCCGCCGCCCTCGTCCGGCTGCGCGGTACGCCCTGAACCGGGATGGTTTCATGGAGGAGCAGTCCCTGCGTTCGTGGGCGGCCTCCATCGCGCGCCTGTGGCAGCGGACCCACCGGCTCAACCTGATGTCAGGTCGGGGGCCACTTGAGCGTGTCGTCTATGCCGCATCGCGAGAGCTTTTCACGCGAGACGGTGCAAGGCGGCATCCGCGCGTTGTAGAGCTTGCCCGGCTCGATTATAGCCTCGCCGACGATCGCCGCTGACCGGCAGGGAGCGCGAGGATAAGACGATGGCGAAGGTCACGATCGAGGACGGCTACAGGCCCTCCGACGACGAGCCCTTCATGAATGAGCGGCAGCGCGAGTACTTTCGGCGCAAGCTGCTCAATTGGAAGAGCGAGATCCTGCGCGAGGCGCAGGGGACTCTCACCGCGCTTCAGAGCGAGAACGAGAACCATCCGGATATCGCCGACCGCGCCTCCTCGGAGACGGACCGGGCGATCGAGCTGCGCGCCCGCGACCGTCAGCGTAAGCTGACGAGCAAGATCGACGCGGCCCTGGCCCGGCTGGAGGACGGCTCCTACGGTTTCTGCGAAGAGACCGGCGAGCCGATCTCGCTCAAGCGGCTCGATGCGCGGCCAATCGCGACCCTGTCGCTGGAAGCGCAGGAACGCCACGAGCGCCGCGAGCGCGTCTATCGCGACGACTGACCCGGGCCGCTTCGGCGTTCCTCAGCGTTGTCCCGCCTCGATCCGGACGAAGCTGCGGACGGGTCCGAGGGCGGAATCGGTCCTCGTATCGACCGCGATGCGGCCCTGCACGGGGACGGCACGATGGCGCGGGCCGACATCGGCACCGGCCGTCACCCGGCCCGACAGGCGAATGCAGCTCGCCGTGCCCGGAATCCGGAAGAAGCCCGCTCCCTGGCTCGGGCAGGGTTCCATCGGCGCCTCGGAGGGATGCGGTGCGCGCTCGAACGCGCTTGCGGAGAATGGCACCAGTGCGAGGCACAGGCCGAGGCAGCGCATCACTCTTCGCATTACGCTCTCCCCTGCCCTCACGAGGCCAACGCGCCTCAGTAATGCGGTGGCGGCGGCTCCGGCGCGCCGCTAGCGCTCCGGAAGGCGCTGTCCTCGACCTGCTCCTGCAACCGGCCGAGCTGCCGGGTGAGCCGGTCGATCACCTTCCACTGCGCGGTGATGGCCGCGTTCAGATCCTCAATCACGGCCTCCTGCTCGGTCAGCCGAATCTCGAGGCGTGCAAGGCGATCGGTGTCGGGCGGCAGCTCGCTCATCGCCCGACCATGCCCGGAGCGGCCGCTCCCTGACAACCGGCTGTGATCAACACTCCCCGTTCGCCATCGTATCTGAGCATGAGCGATATGCTCCCCTGGAATGGCTGTCGGCTCGGATCGGAATTCATCCGGACTGAAGGCGCGCCGGCGAATTCCGTTTCGTATTGGCGCCGGCGCTTTCATTCGCCGAGAGAAATGTCATGTAAAAATCTTTGTCGGTTACAAGCTAGGAAGCCGAGAGCCATCCTCTGAAGTCGAACCTCTTCGATAGGGGCGAGACCAGGATTGGGTTGTCGGTGAGGCGAGGCGGTCCTCGCCACATTCGGGCGCTTGGTCCGGCGCCTCGCCCGCGAAAATTTCGGAAAAGTCGAGGGATTTTCGGCGTTTTCCCTTCAGGGCTGCAAGGCCAGTGTCGCGCAACGATGACACGCGGCACCATGATCGAGCGCCCAGCCTCCAACCTCCATACGGTGTTCCTCCCTGCGCTGTGTTGGAGCCGGCGGCAGCCCGACTTCTACGCGGTGACGCAGGATCTTTCGCGCACCGGCATCACCTTCCGGTCGGCCTCCGATCCGGCGGTCAATGAGCCGCTCACCTGCAGCATCCGCTATATCGGCCAGGTCGAGGCCCGCGTCGTCAGCAGCGGCGACAACCAGTTCGTCGTGCGCCTCATGGCGTCCCGGCAGCGGGCGGCCGAGGTCGCCCGCACCATGCTGGCGCTGGCCCGCGAGCAGGGGCGAACCTTCGAGTCGGCGCGGGCGCATCCGAGGATCAACCCAGCGCGCAAGGACGTGCTCGTGACCCTCGAAGACGGTCGCGTCCTGCCCGGTCGGCTGATCAACGTCTCGTCGTCCGGCGCGGCGCTCGCGATCGACCACACGCTTTCGCGCGGGGCGAGCATCACGATCGGCGACACGGCGGCGAAGGTGGTGCGCGTCTTCCGCGACGGCATTGGCGCGGCCTTCGCCTTTCCCCTCGATCCCGGGCAGGTCCATGCCGGGATCCGGCTCTGACGGTGCGGCCTCTCCCCTCGCATCCCGCCCTCGCATCCCGGCCGCGGAAGGACTAAGTCCCGGGCGTGCCCTGCCCGATGACGCGGCCGAAAGCCTGCCCGTGACCGACTACATCAAGAAGATCCTCTCCGCCCGCGTCTACGACGTGGCGATCGAGAGCCCCCTCGATCCGATGCCCCGCCTGACGAAGCGGCTCGGCCGTCCCGTGCTGCTCAAGCGCGAGGATCTGCAGCCGGTCTTCTCGTTCAAGCTGCGCGGCGCCTACAACAAGATGGCCTCGCTGCCCCAGGAGCGGCTCGAGAGCGGCGTAATCTGCGCCTCGGCCGGCAACCACGCGCAGGGCGTGGCGCTAGCGGCGGCCAAGCTCGGCGTGCGGGCGGTGATCGTGATGCCGCGCACGACCCCCGCGATCAAGGTCGATGCCTGCCGGGCCCGCGGCGCCGAGGTGCTGCTGCACGGCGACGCCTTCGACGAGGCTCTGGCCGAGGCTCGGCGCCTCGAAGCGCAGTGGGGCCTGACCTTCCTGCACCCGTTCGACGATCCCGAGGTGATCGCCGGTCAGGGTACGATCGGCATGGAGATTCTGCATCAGCATACCGGACCGATCGAGGCGATCTTCGTGCCGATCGGCGGCGGCGGCTTGGCCGCCGGCATCGCCACCTTCGTGAAATATCTGCGCCCCGAGACCAAGGTGATCGGCGTCGAGCCGGACGACGCCGCCACCATGTCCGAGGCGCTCCGGGCGGGCGACCGGGTGATGCTGCCGAGCGTCGGGCTGTTCGCCGACGGCGTCGCGGTGCGGCAGGCCGGCGAGGAAACCTTCCGGCTGTGCCGCGAGCATCTCGACGCGGTCATCACCGTCGATACCGATGCGATGTGCGCCGCCGTCAAGGACATCTTCGACGACACGCGCGCGATCTCCGAGCCGTCGGGCGCGCTGAGTCTGGCCGGGGCCAAGGCTTGGTCGGCGAAGAATCCCGGTGCCGGGCCGCTGGTGGCGATCTCGTCGGGCGCCAACCTCAACTTCGACCGCCTGCGCCACATCGCCGAGCGGGCGGAGATCGGCGAGGAACGCGAGGTGCTGCTCGGCGTCACCATCCCCGAGCGGCCGGGCGCCTACCGCGCCTTCATCGGCGCGCTCGGGCCCCGCGCGATCACCGAATTCAACTACCGCTACGCGCAAGGCAGCGACGCGCGCATTTTCGTCGGCATCAACCTGCCCGGCGGCAAGCCCGAGAAGCGCGACCTGATCTCCGCCCTGGAGAGCGCCGGCTACCGCGTCGCCGATATGAGCGACAACGAGATGGCCAAGGTGCATGTCCGCTACATGGTGGGCGGGCGCGCGGCGGGGCTCGCCGACGAGCGGCTCTACCGCTTCCAGTTCCCCGAGCGGCCCGGCGCGCTGATGAAGTTCCTGGAAGCGCTCGGCGACGGCTTCAACATCAGCCTGTTCCACTACCGCAATCACGGCGCCGATTACGGCCGGGTGCTCGCCGGGATCGAGGTGCCGGCAGCGGAGCGCGCCCGCTTCGACGCCGCCCTCGAAGCGCTTGCCTATCCCTATGTCGACGAGACCGACAACCCGGCCTACCGGCTGTTCCTCGACAACGGCATCGGAGCAGCCGACCACTGACGCACCGTCACGCCTGGCCCGCGTCCGTCACGCGGGCCTTTGCCGGTCCTCCGGCGCGGACCGGATCGCGTCACGCCGGGGCGTGAGCGGGCTGGCTGCGGAACAGGGCGGTGCAGCCGGCATCCCGATGCATGCTCAGGATCGAGGCACGATCGATCTCGGGATGTTCGGCGAGAACGCGGCGCACATCTTCCACGACCTTGTCGTAGCGGTGGGCGTCGAAATTCTTCTCAAGCGGACTGACGGCGATATAGGCCTCGACCACGAGCACCCGTTCGGTGCGCTCCTTGGTGACATCGACGGCGATCCAGGCCGATTTGACCAAGCGATTGGCGGCGAGCATGGGACGACCCTCCGATGCCGCCGCGTTGTCCGGCGGCTTTCGACGGCGAGCATGTACCGCGCCGAAGACGTTGCCAAGGGATTCCCGGGTCGAGAGCAGCCTCAATCCTCACTGATCTTGCGCAAACTCTCTCGGAACCTGCGCAAGAACCAGCCCGGTCTGCTGCCGGCGCCGACATGAGCATCGCACGCGGACCTTGGTTGCAAGGCGACCGCACGGCGGTGGTGTGATTGTGCGCCAGGGGCCTCGTGCGAGGGAATCGAGCGCGTGCCCGATGCCCCCGACCTTTCCAGTCACATCACGTGTCGGAGACGAGCCGCAGGCCCCCGTATCCGTTCGGGCGGGACGGGGGCGCGTAGCTTCCCGTGCCGTCCTCGGCGTCGGCCGTGGCCGATCCCTTCTTGCGCCCCTTCATCAGCGTCGGGCGTGCGATCCACCGCACCACCTTGTCGCCGTTGTATCGCCCGGTCCGCCGCTCGTCCCTGCGCAAGACCCAGCGCGGATGAACCGCCCCATTCCTCACCATGACCCGTCCCCCTCGGGGGGCGCCGCGCCGCAGCCGGCGCCCCCTTGGCACGCCCCGGTCTCACTGCGGCCTGGGCCCCCTCGGGACGTAGCAGGCAATGATTTCGGGACAATTGCATCCTCCAAATTAGGGATATCCGGCATCATTTGCACTTAAGTAGTCTCAGGCATCCTCAAAGATATTTTTAAGCCTCACTGCGCATGACGCCCCTCCTGTCACCGCATCCGGCCGGCCGTGCATTCAACGCAACAATCGACGCAACATGCCGGCAAACCGCCAAGGCTAGCCCGCTTCTTGCGAAATGTGAGATTCCACGAGGGGAAAGATGCCGAAGATCGTCGCCGCCGCCCGCGTCGCCGCGATCGTCCTGACCTGCACGGCGTGATGCGGCCATGACCCTGTTTACGATCCTGCTCGCCTGTAAACTCGCCCTCGGGCTGGTCTTCTCACTGATCGCCGCATCGGTGGAGCGAGCCTGATGGCTGGCGCCGGGGCTTCGGGCGGCGCGCTCGACCGGCGCGCTTGACCTCGGTGCCGGCTTGCGCGCACGAGGTCTTATGCTGACGCTTGTTCGCCTGATGGCATGGGTCGTGGCCATCGGCCTCGTCGCCGTGACGCTTTCGCCGCTCGAGGCACGTCCGGTCCTGGCGCCCCCGACCCTGGAGCGGGCCGGCGCC
The DNA here is from genome assembly GCF_024347855.1 of Methylorubrum sp. GM97. NCBI lineage: Bacteria > Pseudomonadati > Pseudomonadota > Alphaproteobacteria > Hyphomicrobiales > Methylobacteriaceae > Methylorubrum > Methylorubrum sp. GM97. The sequence continues at coordinate 3,275,823 of NZ_AP025942.1, read as the reverse complement.
TACGCACTATTCGGCTTTCTGCTCGTGCTCTCGTATCCCCGGCGTTGGGGATGGGCGCTCCTCGTGGCCGTTGCCCTCGCCGGGGGGCTCGAGGCGGCACAGGGCCTGACCGTGAGCCGGCATGGCCGGCTCATCGATTTTCTGGTGAAGGGCGGCGCGGCTCTGGCTGGAGGGCTCGCCGCGCAGGGGATGCATCTCCTGCTCACCCGCCGCGCCGTGCGTTAGGGCATTCGCCGGCTTTCGGGACGAATCTCTCGAGACCGACGAGCTGACGGTCGGATCAGTCGTAGCGGGCCAGGGCGCCGACGCCGACATGGCGCAGACCTTGGCGGCGGGCCTCTTCCGGCGCGTAGACGTTGCGCAGATCGACGAGGACGGGGGCGCGCATCAGACCTTTGAGCCGGGCGAGATCCAGCGCCCGGAACGCGTTCCACTCCGTCACGATCACCAGCGCGTCCGCCCCTTCCGCGCAGGCATACGCATCCTCGGCGTAAGCGACGGCCTGAAGCAGCGGCCGCGCCTGCTCCATCCCCTCGGGATCGTAGGCTACGATCTGTGCACCCGCATCCTGCAGGCCGGCGATGATCGACAGCGAGGGCGCGTCGCGCATGTCGTCGGTGTTCGGCTTGAACGTCAGGCCCAGGAGCGCCACCCGCTTGCCCCGCACCGACCCGCCGCAGGCCGCGATCACCTTGCGCGCCATCGCGCGCTTCCTCTGGTCGTTGACCGCCACCACGGTCTCGACGATCCGCACTGGCGTGCCGTAATCCTGCGCCGTCTTCACCAGCGCCAGCGTGTCCTTGGGAAAGCATGAGCCGCCATAGCCTGGCCCCGCATGCAGGAACTTGCCGCCGATGCGGTTGTCGAGGCCGATGCCGCGGGCGACCTCCTGCACGTTGGCCCCGACCTGTTCGCACAGATCGGCGATCTCGTTGATGAAGGTGATCTTGGTGGCCAGGAACGCGTTGGCGGCATACTTGGTCAGCTCGGCCGTGCGTCGTCCCGTGAACAGGATCGGCGCCTGGTTGAGGTAGAGCGGTCGGTAGACCTCCTGCATCACGGCGGCGGCGCGGTTGTCCTCGGCGCCGATGACGATGCGGTCCGGCCGTTTGAAATCGCCGATGGCGGCGCCCTCGCGCAGGAATTCGGGGTTCGAGGCGATGCCGACATCGATGTCGGGGCGGGCCTCGCGAATGATGCGCTCGACCTCATCGCCGGTGCCGACGGGTACGGTCGATTTGGTGACGACCACGGTGTAGCCGGTCAGCGCCTCGGCGATCTCGCGGGCCGCGGCGTAGACGTAGGAGAGGTCGGCAAAGCCATCGCCGCGGCGGGACGGGGTGCCGACGGCGATGAACACGGCTTGCGCCTGCGCAACAGCCGGCTTGAGGTCGGTTGAGAAGGAGAGGCGTTTGGCCCGCACGTTCTCGGCGACCAGGGTGTCGAGGCCGGGCTCGTAGATCGGCATGCGGCCCTCGTTGAGGGCGGCAATTTTGCCGGGATCCTTGTCGATGCAGACGACCTCGTGGCCGAAATCGGCGAGGCAGGCGCCCGACACGAGGCCGACATAGCCCGAGCCAATCATCGCGATGCGCATCGGTGGTCCGTCTCCCTGAAGTGGCGGACCCTGATCCTCAAGAACCGTCGAGGAGACCGCCCGTCACGAGGGTCGGTATATTTTCCGGTGCGGGCAATTCGCTCAGCGTGGCCGGCGCGGGCGCATCCGGGGGAAGGCGAAGTCCCGAAAGGCTGTGATCCGTTTTCGGGAACGAGGATCGAGCGACGCGCCGTCCAGGGCCTCCGCCCCCAAGGCGCTGGCCCGCAAGGGCTCTATTGGTCCCCGTAATAGTCGAGATACCACCGCACGAAGGCGGGGATGCCAGTCTCCAGCGGCGTCTCGGGCAAGCGGCCGACGAGGTCGCGCAGCAGGTCGGGACTCGCATGGGTTCGGATCACGTCGCCGGGCGGGAGCGGCTTCAGCACGCGCTCGGCCTTGCGCCCCAGGGCCGCCTCCAGGGCGCCGATCATGGCATCGAGCCGGACCGGGCGGCCGCCGCCGATATTGACCAGACGATAGGGCGCGACCGTGCTCAGGGTGTCGGCGGCCGAGACCGGGCCGCCCTCGGACGGCATCGGCGGCGGGCGCTCCGACAGCGCGACGATCGCGTCGATGAGATCGTCGATGAAGGTGAAATCGCGCTCGGCCGCGCCCTCGCCAAACACCTCGATCGGTTCGCCCGCTAGGATCTTCCGGGTGAACAGGAACAGGGCCATGTCCGGCCGCCCCCACGGTCCGTAAACCGTGAAGAAGCGGAACGCCGTCGTCGGCACGCGGAACAGGTGGGCGTAGGAATGCGCCATCGCCTCGTTGGCGAGCTTCGAGGCGGCGTAGAGGGTGAGCGGCGAGACCGCGCGGTCGGTCTCGCGGAACGGCACGCTCGCATTGCCGCCATAGGCCGAACTGGTCGAGGCGACGAGCAGGTGCTTGACGGGGTGGGCGCGCACCGCCTCCAGCAGGTTGGCGAAGCCGACGAGGTTCGCCTCGACATAGGCGCCGGGGTCGATCAGGCTGTAGCGAACGCCCGCCTGCGCCGCGAGATGGAAGACGAGGTCCGGCTTGACCCGCGCCATCACGTCGAGGAGCGCGCCGGGCGTTTCGAGCCGTGCCTCCACCGCCTCGAAGCGGGGAGATTGGGCGAGATCCGCCTGCCGGGCGCGCTTCAGTCCGACATCGTAATAGGGCGAGAGGCCGTCGAAGCCCGTCACGCCGAAGCCCGCCGCCAGCAGACGGCGGCTCAGCGCGTGGCCGATGAAGCCGGCCGAGCCCGTGACGAGAGCATGCATGCGAGGCCCGGTGCGCCGTCTTCCAGAGGATCCGTGTCGCTCACTCAACTCCCGCTGCGCCGCCGTGCCAAGAGCCTTGCCAAGAGGAGAGGCGATCGGAGCAGCGATCGGCGGTCGGGATTTTCATGAGGCACTCTGAAACGGGATAGCGTCCGCACGCCCGCGTCGCAAGGAACGCAATCAGCTGTCAGGAGGTGGGTCGCCGGGCGGATCGGGAACGTTGTGTCTCAACTTCGATTATCGTTTTCACAGGGTTTTTCAGGCAGGTGTCCGCCCGCCTTTCGCCCGGTGAACGAGCTAACCCTGCTTCCAGCGCGCAGCTGTCGCGCCGGCTCAGGGGTTGTTTGTCGGGGAATCAGGTATACTTACACCAGACTATCAGCCGACCTTCGTCTCGCGCCCGCTCGCGACGCCGGTCCCGCATTCCGCCGGGACTGACCGTCGTCGTACGGATCGCGTGAGACGCGCGGGCCGGCCGAAACATCCGTCCAGGCCCAGGGCGCTGTGCCGCCCCTCGCTTGGGTCCAGCGAGTCCGAACACCGAGTGTCCGCACGATGAACCAACTTTTCCGCCTGCCGCAAGTCGGTGAGGCCGATGCGATTGCCGAACCCTCCGCCGATCTTCGTGTCCCCTTCGCGCAATCCGGCACTTTCGTCTGCAAGTTCATCATCGGTGAGCCGAGCGACCAAGCCGTATGCTGCGGGGCTCCGGTCGCCGATGGCAAGAGCTGGTGCGCCTATCACCGCCGCATCGTGTTCGAGCCGGCGCGTCCCGGCCGCGCTCGCTAACCGCCTCTCACGTCCCCGGTATCTGACGGCCCCGCCTCTGTCGAAAGGCGGAGTCGATCACCTATGCCGCGCCGATCAGTCGAACGGTGATGGCTGGCTGCTCACGAGGCCGGTCGACACGCCGGGGCCTCGCCAGCGCATGATGAGGTGGCCGTCCCGGCGCATCCCGACGGTGCGATAGGCCGGTCCGCCGTCCAACGGGAGGCTGAGCTCGCCCGGCCTATTCCCGACGGTTCCGACCCGGCGCTGCTCGTAATAGGCCTCGGCCGGGGCATCGGGTGCGATGTACCCATAGACCGGGCTCAGGCTCCGTCCCGTCGCCCTGACCGTCCTTGGTGGCGGCATCATCCGGGCCACGACCCGCCGGCTCGGTCGGCTCTCTACCTTCCGCGACACTTCCACCCGTGCTTGGCGGATCGGCCGGGCGCGGCTCGTGGCCGTTCGGACCCGCTCCGGGCGAGCCTTGGCCGCACGTCGGCTCGGCCTGGCTTCGGAGCGGGCCGAGACCTTCGGCTCCTCGATCTTCGCAGGGGTCGCAGCCGGTTTCGTCGCGGCGGCGTTCATCGCCGGGGTGCTCACCTTGGCCGGCGGATCGGTCCACTGGCCTGCGGCCTTCTCCTCGGCGCCTGCAGAGGGCGCCGCCAGGATCGTGCCGAGCAGGAGGAAAAAGGTCGAAAAGCGGCTGCCGCGCGACATGGAAAATCCTCTCGGGGTCGGAGAAGGACAACGCCGGCCGTTGGCTTTCGCATCGCGTGCATCGGCACCCGCTGCGGAAGCTTTCAGCAAAGATAGGGGCGCCTCCGCACGGCGTCCATAGATCCATGTATCAAAACGCGAAGTTCTGCGAAGCTTCCACCAGAAGTCTCAGCCAAGACGCTTTCGCCTCGGCGGCTCCACCCGTAGAGCCGTATCCGACCTGATCGCATCAGTCCGTCGTCTCTAGGTCTTCGTTTCGACGCGCATTCGATCGACGAACCGGTGACCACTTCGTCGGAACGCGCTCTCGTTTCGCTGTCCGATACAACCGGAGCGGTAACGGGTCCGGTCTCACCTTCGATCGATCTCAGGAGTCGGCATGGCAGCGGATGGCACGGACGCGCGGCGGCTCTGGATACGCGATCCCCTCGCGATCCTGGCAGACGGAGCTAGCGGGGGCGTCGTCGTCGAGGGTAGCCGCATCGCCGAGCGGGTGCCGGCCGGCGGGCAGCCCGCCGCACCGGTAGATGAGACGTTCGACGCCTCGCGCCACGTCGTCATCCCCGGGCTCATCAACACGCATCACCACTTCTTCCAGACGCTGACGCGGGCCCATCCGGCGGCGATCAACAAGCCGCTCTTTCCTTGGCTGCAGGCGCTCTACGGGATCTGGGGGCGGCTGACGCCGGATGCGTTCCGGCTCGCGACGCGCCTCGCCTATACCGAGCTGCTGCTGTCCGGCTGCACAACGGCGGGCGACCACCATTACCTGTTCCCGAACGGGCTGGAGAGCGCCGTCGATATCCAAGTCGAGGAGGCGCGCTCCCTCGGCATCCGCGCCATCGTCACCCGCGGCTCGATGAGCCTGTCGCAGGACGAGGGCGGCCTTCCGCCAAAGGCGCTGGTGCAGGACGACGACACCATCCTCGCTGACAGCGAGCGGGTGCTGCGCCTGTTCCACGATCCCGCGCCCGGCGCGATGGTGCGGATCGGGCTGGCCCCCTGCTCCCCCTTCGCCGTCACCAAGCGGCTAATGCGGGAGAGCGCCGTGCTGGCCGAGCGCTACGATTGCCCGCTTCACACCCATCTCGGCGAAACTCGCGACGAGAACGCCTTCTGCCTGGAGGCGTTCGGCCAGCGCCCGGTCGATTACCTCGAAGAGGTCGGCTGGATGACGCGGCGGGCTTGGCTCGCCCACGGCATCCACTTCAACGACGACGAGGTGCGCCGCCTCGGCGCGGCCGGCGTCGGCGTGTGCCACTGCCCGACCTCGAACATGGTGCTCGCCTCGGGCCATTGCCGGACCTGCGAGTTGGAAGCGGCGGGCTCCCCCGTCGGCCTCGGCGTCGACGGCTCGGCCTCCAACGACAGTTCAAACCTGATGGAGGGCGTGCGCCACGCTCTGATGATCAACCGCCTGACCTACGGTGCGGAAGCCGTGACCCATCTCGACGCCCTGCGCTGGGCGACGGAGGGCTCCGCCGCCTGCCTCAACCGCAACGACATTGGCCGGATCGAGCCCGGCCGCGAGGCGGATCTGGCGCTGTTCACCCTGGACGAGTTGCGGTTCTCCGGCGCCCACGATCCGCTCGCGGCGCTGGTCCTGTGCGGGGCCCACCGGGCGGATCGGGTGATGGTCGCGGGCACGTGGCGGGTGATCGACGGGGAGCCCGTCGGCATCGAGACCGGACGCCTGCGCGAGGAGCATTCGCGGCTCGCCCAGCACCTGTTCGGCTGACATCAGCGCCGCGATCGGCTTGGTCGCTCCAGGGGCTGGCGACCGGGGCTTGATACGGCCCCTCCGGCTCGGCCACGCCGAAGCGGATCGGCACGACGTCGAGGAAAGCAGACTCCGGGAGGATGAGCCCGGCGCGGAGACAATCGCCGATGCGAGAGCGAAGTCCGTAGGTCGCCGGTACCGGGCGACCGCAGATCAGTAGGGCATCAGTGCGCCCGTCCGCATTGGTCACGGCGCAGGCAACTGTCACCGATTCGCGTACCACCCATCAGTTGGGAGAGGTGGTCGCGGTACTCCTCCACGGGATGCCGCTCGTTTAGTCCCGGCAGAAACGCGCGCCGTGTCCGCGCGCACATGTCGGGAAAGGATCATGCCACATGCTATGCGAGCAGGCAGATTCCTTCGATTAAAAGCTAAACTGCTGTAAAATATAGAAAATGCTATATGCCCGAGGCTGCGGTCTGCGGCTTGGGTTGTTTGGAGCGTTCTGCTGCTGCCCGCATTGTACGCAATCTGTGGCTATCCGGTGGGCTTCGCTGCACAAATTCTGTGAGCATCGCGCCCGCGCCGTGCTTATCTCCCTGACCGAAACACCTCGTTCGGGAGACAAGAACATGTCCGTACGCATCTTCTCCGCCGCACTCGTCGCGCTCGCGGTATCATCGGGTGGCGCTTTTGCTGGCGATCGGGGCCGGATGGCCGGAGCGCAGCAGCCGGAGGCGACCGGCAGCGTTTCCCGCTCGGCCGAGCCGCTGAACCTGTTCGGCGTCCCGGAGCGCGATCCCCGCCTGGTCGCGCCCGAGCGTCAGACCCGCAGCACCTTCAACGCCAACACCGCCCGCGCGCGCCACTACGAGCGCTGAGCGCCTGTTGGGCGACCTTGCTTCGATGCGTCCGGCCGCTCTCTACCGAGCGGCCGGGCTTCGAGGCTGCTGGCGCAGCGCTTCGATTGAGGGCCGTTGCGAAATAAACCGGCTCGGCGCTCAGCGCCGCGGCCGGCTTTCCGCCTCTGCAAGGGTGATCAATCGCACTCGGAATCCGGGCGCGGCAGGACGCGATAATGCCGCCCGGCATAGAGCAGGCTCTCGGCGCCGCTGATCTCGGCGAGCGCCTCGACTGCACAGATCAGCACGTCATGCGTGCCGACCTCGTGGCGATCGACGATCCGGCAATCGAAGGCAACGAGCGCACCCGCCAGCACCGGAGCGCCGGTCTGCAACCGACCCCAGTCCGGTCCCGCGAAGCGCTCGGCCTGCGGCACGCGGCCGGCGAAGTCGGTGGCGAGGCCTTCATGCGCCGCCGTGAGCGTGTTGATGCAGAGCACGCCGTTGCGCAGGAAAGCCGGATAGGCAGTTGAATTGCGGTTGAGGCAGACCAGCAGCGTCGGCGGGCCGTCGCTGACGCTGCACACCGACGTCGCCGTCAGACCCGCACGGCCGCCGGGCCCGTCCGTGGTCACGAGATGCACCGCACTCGCGAGCTGAGCCATCGCTTCGCGGTAGGCCGAGGCGGAGACGGCCTCGGGGTCAGATGAAATCATGACGATCGCCTCTCGGGGCCGGATGAGGTCCCGATCGTTGAGCAGGACGTCGCAAGGCTCGGTTGAACGCCCTTGAAACGATGACGCGGTGGGCGTTCCGGCCGCTCCGGTCAAGGGGAAGAGTGACCACCTCACGGTCAAGAACGGCCGTCGCTGCCCGCATCCTGTGCCATCGCTGCCGAAGATCGGTGCGGGATGGCACCCGACCGGTGGTGCCCGCCACCTTGCGGACCGGGGTTCGGGTGGCCGATGAAGCCGGCACCCGCTCCGCCGGAGGCCGTCCGATCCCTGCCGCCGAACCGCTCCGCCCCGCCTTGTCCCGCCAGCGCTCGCAGGGCGCGGTGCATCTGCGCGTCGCCCCGGCTGGAACAGCCGCGGATGCGCCGACGCGGATCGTCGATCTCGCCGAGAGCGGCCCCTTGCGCCTGCGCTGTCCCCGCCGGGGGCCGAGCGGATGCTGGAGGGCGTGCTGGTCAATACCGGCGGCGGCATCGCCTGCGGCGATGTGTTCACGGTGTCGGTGACGGTCGAGCCGGGTGGGGCCTGCGTGCTGACCACCACCGCGGCGGAGAAGATCTACCGCTCGGACGGACCCTGCGCGGAGATCGTCAACCGGGTCAGCGTCGGCGCGGGCGGGCGGCTCGATTGGCTGCCGCAGGAGACGATCCTGTTCGACCGCGCCCGGCTGGTGCGCCGCTTCGAGGCGGAACTTGCCCCCGACGCGTCGCTGCTCGTGGCCGAGATTGCGGTGCTCGGCCGTGCCGCCCGCGGCGAAAGCCTGGAGGAGGCCCTGTTCGAGGATCGCTGGCGCATCCGCCGCGACGGCCGCCTCGTCTATGCCGACAGCCTGCGCCTCGACGGCGCGGTCACGGCCCTCATGGACCGCCGGGCGATCGGCGGCGGGGCCCGCGCGCTGGCGACGATCCTCGACCTTTCGCCGCGTGCGGAAGGCCGGCTCGACGAGGCCCGGGCCCTCCTCGACACCCTGCCGGCGCAGGTCGAGGCCGGGGCGAGTGCCTGGAACGGCCATCTCGCCGTGCGGATGCTGGCCCCCACCGTCGCTCCCCTGCGCGACGCCGCCGCCCGCTTCCTCGCCGCATGGCGCGGGCAGCCGATGCCGCGCGTGTGGCAGACCTGATCAGCTTGACCTTGAGCCGAGCATGATCCTTGCTCGGCCCACCTTCAGGCCCGCCCGACTCTCACCTCAGGACGCACGCCTTGCTCCTTACGCCCCGCGAGAAAGACAAGCTCCTCGTCGCCATGGCCGCGCAGGTCGCCCGCAACCGGCTGGCGCGGGGGGTGAAGCTCAACCATCCGGAGGCGATCGCCCTTATCACCGACTTCGTGGTGGAGGGCGCCCGCGACGGGCGTTCCGTCGCTGAGTTGATGCAGGCCGGCGCCCGCGTCCTCGATGCCTCCCAGGTGATGGAGGGCGTGCCCGAGATGATCCACGACATTCAGGTCGAGGCGACCTTCCCCGACGGGACCAAGCTCGTCACGGTCCACCACCCGATCCGCGGCGCACCCTCGGCGGACGTGCCGGGCACGGTGACGACATTGCCCGGCGAGATCGTCTTCAATGCCGGCGCGCCGCGCACGGTGATCGAGGTGGCCAATACCGGGGACCGCCCGATCCAGGTCGGCTCGCACTACCATTTCTTCGAGGCGAATCCCGGCCTCGTGTTCGACCGTGACAAGGCCCGCGGCCAGCGCCTCGACATCGCACCGGGCACGGCGGTGCGCTTCGAGCCCGGCTCGACCCGCGAGGTGGCGCTGGTGCCACTCTCGGGTGACCGGAAGGTCTACGGCTTCCGCGGCGACGTGATGGGGCCGCTGTGAGCGGGCTCGATCCGGATCGCCGGAGGGACGTGGCGCTCGTGTCGCGGGCGGCCGATTTCGCCGCCCGCCGGCACGCGGACCAGCAGAGGAAGGGCGCCGCGCGTGAGCCCTACCTCAACCATTTGGCGGAAGTCGCGACCCTTCTCGCGGAGACGATGGGGGAACCCGACGCCGCTCTCGTGGCCGCCGGCTGGCTCCACGACACGCTCGAGGACACGCAGACCGACCGCGAAGAGTTGGAACGCCTGTTCGGCCCGCGTGTCGCCAGTCTCGTCGCGGAGGTGACGGACGACAAGTCTCTCCCGAAAGCGGAGCGCAAGCGGCGGCAAGTCGAGGCGGCGCCGCACAAGTCGGCGGGCGCCAAGGCGATCAAGCTCGCCGACAAGACCAGCAATCTCCGTTCGCTGACGGCGAGCCCGCCGGAAGGCTGGGAGCGGCAGCGGATCGCCGACTACATCGCCTGGGCGCAAGAGGTCGTGGCGGGCTGCCGCGGCACCAACGCCCCCCTGGAAAGCCTCTTCGACCGCGCCGCCGCCGAGGTGCGAGGGACGCTCTGATGGCCGGCAGGGACGTGACGCCGCCCGCACTCTCGGGTAGGCGCACGGGCAGCCGCTTCCGCAGCGATGGCGTGGGTAGCCTGTGAGCCTGACCGACGAGGTGCACGAGCACGATCCGGCGCCGATGGCGCTCGACGCGAAGGCGCATCCGGCACCCGCGAAGAAGCGGGCCGTCTGTGCGATCACCGGTGTCGAGATGAACCGCCGGAACCTAGTTCCGGTGGCGAGCCTGCGGCCGGCGCTGGCCGAGCACATCCGGGTCGATTACCCCGATCTGAGCGAGGACGCGCTCATCAGCAACAAGGCGCTCGCCGGCTACCGGACGCGCTTCGTCGCCGAGTTGCTGGCGGAGGAGCACGGCGAGTATTCCGACCTCGACCGGCAGGTGGCCGAGAGCATCGCCGCGCAGGACACGATCGCCGAGAATATCGAGGAGGATTACGACGAGCACCGCAGCTTCGGCGAGCGGGTCTCGGACGGGCTCGCCGCCTTCGGCGGATCCTGGGGCTTCTTGATCAGCTTCGCGCTGGTGCTGGTCGCCTGGATGGCGGTGAACGTCACCATGGGCCTGCTGAAGGCGTTTGATCCCTACCCGTTCATCCTGCTCAACCTCGTGCTGTCCTGCCTCGCGGCGATCCAGGCGCCGATCATCATGATGAGCCAGAGCCGGCAGGACAAGAAGGACCGCCTGCGCTCGAACAACGACTACCGCGTCAACCTGAAGGCGGAACTCGAAATCCGACATCTGCACGAGAAGATGGATCACCTCGTCACCAAGCAGTGGCAGCGGCTCGCCGAGATCCAGCAGATCCAGCTCGAGATGCTTCAGGAGATGCGCGCCCGCGTGACGCGCAAGCCTGTCGTCAAGGTGAAGAAGGTGATGCGCAAGAAGCGCCCGAAGGCGACGGCGCGATCAGCCTCGGATCCCGCTCCTTCCGCGGACGCCGCGCCGGCCCCCGGTGCGCCGCCACCCGGACCGGCTGGCTGATCGGGGCGGCCGCACGCCGCTTCCGGCACCAACCCTGCTTCTCCCATCGACCGACCCACGATTCGAGCCTCTGCCATGTCCGCCCGCCTGCCCCGCGCCGCCTATGCCGCCATGTTCGGGCCGACCACCGGCGATCGTATTCGGCTGGCCGACACCAGCCTCGAGATTGAGGTCGAGCGTGATCTCACGACCTACGGCGAGGAGGTGAAGTTCGGCGGCGGCAAGGTGATCCGCGACGGGATGGGCCAGTCGCAGGCGACCAACGCCGAGGGCGCCGTCGATACCGTCATCACCAACGCGGTGGTGCTCGACCATTGGGGCATCGTGAAATGCGATGTCGGCATCCGCGCCGGTCGGATCTTCAAGCTCGGAAAGGCCGGCAACCCGGACGTTCAGGCGAATGTCGACATCGTCGTCGGCCCCGGCACCGAGGTGATTGCCGGCGAGGGCAAGATCCTCACGGCCGGCGGCTTCGACAGCCACATCCACTTCATCTGCCCGCAGCAGATCGAGGAGGCGCTCTGCTCCGGTGTCACGACGATGCTCGGCGGCGGCACCGGGCCGGCGCATGGCACCTTCGCCACCACCTGCACGCCCGGCCCCTGGCACATCGCGCGGATGATCGAGGCGGCGGATTCCTTCCCGATGAACCTCGCTTTTGCCGGGAAGGGCAACGCCTCGGTGCCCGGTGCGCTGGAGGAGATGATCCGCGCCGGCGCCTGCGCGATGAAGCTGCATGAGGACTGGGGCACCACGCCCGCCGCGATCGATACCTGCCTCTCGGTGGCGGATGCCTTCGACGTGCAGGTCATGATCCACACCGACACGCTCAACGAGTCGGGCTTCGTCGAGGACACGATCGCCGCCTTCAAGGGCCGCACCATCCACGCCTTCCACACCGAGGGCGCCGGTGGCGGCCATGCGCCGGACATCATGCGGGTCGCCGGCCTCGCGAACGTGCTCCCGTCGTCGACGAACCCGACGCGGCCCTTCACGAAGAACACCATCGACGAGCATCTCGACATGCTGATGGTGTGCCACCACCTCGACCCGTCGATTCCCGAAGACCTCGCCTTCGCCGAGAGCCGCATCCGCAAGGAGACCATCGCGGCCGAAGACATCCTGCACGACATCGGCGCGCTCTCGATGATGTCGTCCGACAGTCAGGCGATGGGCCGGGTCGGCGAAGTCGTGATCCGCACATGGCAGACCGCCGACAAGATGAAGCGCCAGCGCGGCGCCCTGCCCGGAGACGCGTCGGGCAACGACAACCTGCGCGCCCGGCGCTACGTGGCGAAATACACGATCAACCCGGCCATCGCGCACGGCGTCTCGCGCCATATCGGCTCGATCGAGCCGGGCAAGCTCGCCGACCTCGTGCTGTGGACGCCCGCCTTCTTCGGGGTGAAGCCGGACCTCGTGCTCAAGGGCGGCATGATCGCCACCGCGCCGATGGGCGACCCCAACGCCTCGATCCCCACGCCGCAGCCGGTGCATTACCGGCCGATGTTCGGCGCCTACGGCCGCGCGCCCTATGCCACCGCGCTCACCTTCGTCTCGCGGGCGGCGCTCGAGGACGGCGTGAAAGAGAAGCTGCGCGTCTCCAAGGAGCTGGTGGCGGTGGAGAACGTGCGCGGCGGCATCTCGAAGAAGAGCATGATCCTCAACGACGCGACCCCGAACATCGAGATCGACCCCGAGACCTACGACGTGCGCGCCGACGGCGAATTGCTGGTCTGCGAGCCGGCGGAGGTCTTGCCGATGGCGCAGCGCTACTTCCTGTTCTGAGCTATGATCCGCGCCACCCGTGTCATCCGCCGCGACCGTCTCGGCTCCGGCGAGATCGTCGATCGCATCGTGCTCGACTCGAACGACCGGCATCGCCGCCGTATGGCGATGCGCGGCGTCGGCGGCACCGCGTTCCTGCTCGACCTCGCCGAGGCCACCGTGCTCGATGACGGCGACGCCCTCGCGCTGGAGGACGGCCGACTCGTCTGGGTCGAGGCGGCGCCCGAGGCGCTGCTGGAGATCCGCGCGCCCACCCCGCACGCCCTCAAGCGGCTGATCTGGCATATCGGCAACCGACACATCCCCGCCGAGATCGGCGAAGCGGCGGTGTGGATCGGTCATGACCACGTGCTCGCCGAGATGGTGCGGGGTTTGGGCGGCAGCGCCGAGCCGGTGACGCGGCCCTTCCGGCCGGAGGGCGGCGCCTATGCCGGCGGTCATGCCCATGACCACGGTCACGGACATTCGCACGATCACCCGCACGCCCATGATTGACGCCCTGCGGCTGATGGCATGGCTCTCGCCGACCTATCCGGTCGGCGCCTTCGCCTATTCGCACGGGCTCGAATGGGCGGTGGAGTGCGGCGACGTCCGCGACGCCGCCACCCTCGGCGACTGGCTCGCCGACGTGCTGGAGCGGGGCGCGGGGCGCAACGACATGATCCTCTGCGCTGCCGCGCATCGCGCCACCGAGGCCGGAGACGATGCGGGATTGGCCGAGATCAACGACCTCGCTTTGGCGCTCGCCCCCTCCCGCGAGCTTCATCTGGAGACGAGCCAGCAGGGGCGCAGCTTTCTGGATGCGACGCTGCGGGCCTGGCCCTGCCCTGCCCTCTCGACGGTCGCCGATCGGCTGAACGCCGAGGTCGCCTACCCCGTCGCCGTCGGTGCGGCGGCGGGCGCGCACGGCGTCGCGCGGGCGGCGACGGTGGCGGCCTACGGTCTCGCCTTCGTTCAGAACCTCGTCTCGGCGGCGCTGCGTGTAGCGCCGGTCGGCCAAAGTGCGGGCACGACGATTCTCGCCGCGCTGACCCCTCGCGTCGCCGCACTGGCCGAGGCGCTGCACGAGGCCGGACTCGACGCGCTCGGCAGCGCGACCCTGCGGCTCGATCTCGGCTCCTTCCGGCACGAGACGCAGTATTCCCGCATCTTCCGCTCCTGAGGATTTTTGGAAGTCATGGCATCCGTGAACGGACCCCTGCGCGTCGGCATCGGCGGACCCGTCGGCTCCGGCAAGACCGCGCTGATGGAGCAGCTCTGCCGCCGCTTCCGCGATTCCTACGAGATCTGCGCGATCACCAACGACATCTACACCAAGGAGGATGCCCGCATCCTCACGGTGGCCGGCGCCCTGCCGGAGGAGCGCATCCTCGGCGTCGAGACCGGCGGCTGCCCGCATACGGCGATCCGCGAGGATGCCTCGATCAACCTCGCGGCGGTGGCCGAGATGCGCCGCCGCTTCCCGAAGCTCGACCTCGTGCTGATCGAATCCGGTGGCGACAACCTCGCGGCGACCTTCTCGCCGGAACTGGCCGACCTCACCCTCTACGTCATCGACGTGGCGGGCGGCGAGAAGATCCCCCGCAAGGGCGGCCCCGGTATCACCCGCTCCGACCTGCTCATCGTCAACAAGACCGACCTCGCCCCCCTCGTCGGCGCCGACCTCTCGGTGATGGAGGCCGACACCCAGCGGATGCGCGGCACGCGGCCCTACGTGTTCGCCTCCCTGCGCGAAGGGCACGGGGCGGACACGGTCGCTCGCTTCATCGTGGAGGCCGGGGGGCTGGGGTGACGGTGCTTCGGAGGACCTGATCGGGTGCGTGCATGCCCTTTCCCCCGCGCAGGGAGAGGGGAACCCGCTCGTTTTCCTTACGACGCGGCCGAGCGGCGGAAGGCGTCGCGCTCCTCCAGCACTTCGATCAGGTCGAGCACGCGCACGACCTGCCCCGACACGTTCCACCACGGTGGCAGGCGGCGCGCGGCTGGGACCGGATGGTGCGTCACGGCTTCCACGAGGAAGGCGGTCTCGGGCAATGGCGGCGCCGATAGCCCCCCGCCGCCCGCGGGCAGGATGGCGGTGGCCAGAAGCCCGGCCTTGCGCGCACCGGTCACGCGCGCGCGGCGCGTGACCGAATCGAGGCCGTTCGCCTCCACGGCACGGCCGATTTCCGCGTAGATCAGGCCGGCGGCGCGAATCGCCGGGCGGCAGCTCAACGGTAGCGCGGCGATGCCGGGCTCGGCGCGGGCGTAGAGTTCGTCGGCCGCCGCCAGCAGGTCGGCCACCACCCGTTGCAGGCTGGGTCCGAGCCGAGGCTCGGCGAGGAAGGCGTCCGGGTCGATGCCCGCCGCGTCGAGCCACTCGCGAGGCAGGTAGAGGCGCCCGGCGCGGGCATCCTCGCCGACGTCGCGGGCGATGTTGGTGAATTGCATGGCCACGCCGAGATCGCAGGCGCGGGCGAGCGCAGGGCCGTCGCGTACCCCCATCACCAGCGTCATCATCGCCCCGACCGCGCCCGCGACCCGGGCGGCATAGGCGGCCAGCTCCGACAGGGTGTCGTAGCGCCGGCCTTGCGTGTCCCAGGCCAGCCCTTCGAGCAGCGCCCGCGGGAGCTTTTCGGGGATGGCGTGGCGGGCGAGCACCTCTGCGAGCGCCCGGTCGGCCGGGTGGTTGTCGGGCCGGCCCGCACAGGCCGCCGTCAGCCGTCGCTCAAGGCGGGCGAGGGCCGCGGCGCGGTTGCCGCCCGCCTCGTCCACCGCGTCATCGGAGAGTCGGCAGAAGGCGTAGAGGCCGTAGGCTGACACCCGCACCGAGGGCGGCAGCAGCAGCGAGGCCGCGAAAAAGCTTTTGGAGCCGGCGCGGATCGCGGCCCGGCAGGCAGAGCGGTCCGCCGCACTGGCGGCGAAAGGGTCAGGCGCAAACACGGGCATCCGGCACCACGGAATCGAGGACACGCGCCGAGGACAGCACGCCCGGCAGACCGGCGCCGGGATGCGTCCCCGCGCCGACGAGGAAGAGGTTGGCCACGTCTTCCGAGCGGTTGTGCGGACGGAACCACGCCGATTGCGTCAGCACCGGCTCCAGCCCGAACCCGGAGCCGCGGAAGCTCAGGAAGTCGTCGGAAAAGTCCTGCGGCGTCGTCACCCGCGAGGTGACGAGGGCGTCGGACAGCCCCGGCAGCACCGAGCCTTCGAGGAAGCGCGCGATCCGCTGGCGGTAGGGCTCGGCAAGCTGCGCCCAATCCTGGCCGCCATCGAGGTTCGGCACCGGGGCGAGCACGTAGAACGCGTCGTGCCCCGGCGGGGCGAGCAGCGGATCGGTCGCGGTCGGGCGGTGGAGATAGAGGCTGAAATCGTCCGCCAAGTGCTTGCGGTCGAAGATGTCCTGCAACAGGCCGCGATAGCGCGGGCCCATCAGGATCATGTGGTGATCGACCTCCGGGTACTTCTTCCGGGTGCCGAAATACCAGACGAACAGCCCCATGGAGGACGAGGCGCGCGCCAGACGCCGCGGGCTCCAGCGCCGGGTCCGGCCGCCGAGCAGCGTGCCGTAAGTGAAGGCGGAATCGGCGTTCGAGACGACGATGTCGGCGGGGATGACCTCGCCGCCCGCCAGCACCACACCCGTCGCCCGCGCGTCCTCGACGCGGATGCGCGAAACCTCCTCGCCGCAGCGGACGCGGCCGCCCTGCCCCCGGATCAGCCCGCAGAGACCGTCCACCAGCAGCCCGGTGCCGCCCATGGCGAAATGGACGCCCCATTGCCGCTCCAGATGGGCGATCAGGCAGTAGATGCCGCTGGCGCGAAACGGGTTGCCGCCGATGAGCAGGGGATGGAAGCTGAAGATGGTGCGCAGCCGCTCGTCGCGGATGAAGCGGGACACCACGTCGTAGACGCTGCGGTGGCCCGACAGGCGCAGCAGATCCGGCGCGATCCGCAGCATCGAGCCGAGGCTGCCGAACGGGACGTGGCCAAGTTCCTCGAAGCCCATCCGGCACACGGCCTCGCTATGGGCCATGAAGCGCTCGTAGCCGGACACATCATCAGGCGAGAAGCGGGCGACCTCGGCCCGCATCGCCGCGCGGTCGCCGCTATAGGCGAAGCTCTGCCCGTCCTCGAAGCGGATGCGGTAGAACGGCTGCATCGGCACGAGAGTCACGTCCTCGTGCATCTCCCGCCCACACAGCCGCCACAGCTCCTCGAACAGGAACGGCGCGGTGACGATGGTGGGCCCCGCATCGAAGGTGAAGCCGTCCTGGCGGTGGACGCGGGCGCGGCCGCCCGGCTGGTCGAGCCGTTCCAGAACGGTGACGCGATAGCCGCGGGCGCCGAGCCGAACCGCCGCGGCCAGCCCGCCGAAGCCGGCCCCGATCACGACCGCATGCGGCCGGGCATCGGGGCCGGACGTGACAGTCGGTTTGACGGCCAGTGTCAACATAGGTTGACACTATGGCTGGGATTTTCGTCAGCGCAAGAGGCGTTTCAGGGTATCGAGGCGCGAAGGGCTTCCGCCTCCGCCAGAATGATCTCCGCCACCCGCTCCGGCGCCTCCTCGTGCGCGAGGTGGCCGAGCCCGCGCAGCAACTCGACGCGGGCGCTCCGCAGCCGCTCGCGCAAGGCGAAGGAATCGTCCGGCTTGATCGCCTTGTCGTCCCCGCCGACGACCAGCAGCGTGCGGGTTTCGAGCCGCGGCAGATCGCGGGCGAGCGTCGGAAGATCCCAATTCGCCATCATGCCGAGGGCGCCCGCGACATGGCCGGGGCGGGTGAACAGCCGCCGGTAGAGGTCGAGCCCCTGCGGGTCGAGGCGCGAGCCGGTGCCGTCGATGAGGCGACGCACCGCCGCCCGGTCGGCGCTCCAGGCAAAAACCTTCGGCGTCACGGGGTTCAGGAACAGCATCCGGGCGATGCCGGGGAAGAGGAAGCTGGCGACACCCGGAAACGGCGTCAGCGCGCCGTTGAGCGCCACCAGCAGGTCGGGATCGATGCGCCGGTCGAGGCACATCCGCGCGAGCACCGCCGCACCGGCCGAATGGCCGATCGCGAGCCGCGGGTTCAGGCCGAGAGCGGTGACGAGGTCGCCCACCGCCTCGGCCATCCCCGGCAGGGAGAGCCGGCGGGGGGGCAGCGGATCGGTGAAGCCGTGGCCTGGCAGATCGGGCGCGACGACCCTGAACCGCTCGGCGAGAAGCGGTGCCAGCCCGCGCCAGGAATGGGTCGCGGCGCCGGTGCCGTGCAGGAGCAGCAGGCCGGGCGCCTCCGGCTCGCCGAATTCCTGCACGTGCCAGCGCAGGCCTGCCGCCTCCACGAAGCGGCTCGCCGCCCGGTGCGGCCAATCGCGGCCATCACGCTCCCAATCCGGCCGGTCGTCTTTTGGGGGCAAGGGCAAAGGGGGCCTCAGGCTGTGGCGGCGCGCACCGCCGCGCTGACGCTGCCCGCATCGGCATGGGGCAGCGGACAGTAACGCCCCTGCGCCGCCTCGGCGAGGCCGCGCGCCCCGTTGGGCCGGGCGCCGGTGTCGATCACGAGGATGGGGAGCGCCTGCACCCGCAGCACGCGGGCGGCGGCCAAGGCCTCCTCGCCGGCCTGCGCCCGGCCGCCGAGGCCGGAGCGGGCGACGTTGGCGCGCCCGTCGGTGAGCAGGACGATGACCGGGCTTCCGCCCGCGCGCCGGACGCCGAGGGCCAGGGCGGCGGCGGTGTCGAGCCCGGCGGCGAGTGGCGTGCCGCCTCCGCCGGGTAGGCCCGCGAGTACGCGCTTGGCCCTGACCAGGGAGCGCGTCGGCGGCAGCACCGTCTCGGCCCGCGCGCCGCGGAAGGCGACGAGGGCGATGCGGTCGCGCCGGATGTAAGCCTCGGCGAGGAGCAGTTCGACGGCGCCCTTCGCTTCCGCCAGCCGTTCGAGCGCCGCCGAGCCGGAGGCATCGACGCAGAAGATCGTCGTCGTCTCGCTGCGCCGCTTCAACCGGCGAATCCGGAAATCCTCCGGGGTGACGAGGACGCGGCGCGGATCGGCCTCGCCCCGGCGCAGGCGCTGCCACGGGGCGGCGGCGCGCAGGGTCGCGATCAGGTCGAGCCGCCCCCGGCGCGGGTCGCCGGGGCGGCTGCCGACCGGGCGGCCCGTGAGCGGCGAGGCGGAGGCCGACCCCATCCGCCCGGCCGCGCCGGCGCGCAGCGGCGGGCCGCCGGCCAGGAGCCGGGCGAGCAGGTCCTTCGGAAGGGCGGCACGGACCGCGTCGAGCACCGTCTCCTCGGCTTCTCTCGGCGTGGCATCCGCCCGTTCGGCCGCGTCCTCTGGGGGGCGATCGGCGTCCTGTGAGGGTTGCGGCTCCGGCGGCGGCGGGTCCGCCGGTTCCGGCTCGGCCGGTTGCGGCGCCGCGGGCAGACGCGTCGCCCGCGGCGCCAGGACGAGACGCGCGGCTTCGATCAGGTCGGCCTCGCTCGGATCGTCGCGGCCGGCCTCCCGGGCGATGAGCCGGGCGATCCGCAGGGCGAGAAGCGGCGCCCGCAGCGAGGCGATGCCGAAGGCCTCCGCGACGGCGCAGAGGGTGGCGGTCGCGTCGGGCGCGGGTGGGCCTGCCGCTGCGTCCGCTCCGCGAGCGGTATGCGAAGGGGCGGCTCTCACGTCCCGCAGGCTCACGCCGGACAGGTCGAGGCGGAGTGCCAATCGGTCGGCCAGCGCCTCGGCGACAGTCTCGTCCTCCTGCCCCTCGTCGAGCAGCACGAGGCCGAAGCGGGCCGGGAGCCGTGCGGCGAGGCCATCACGTTCCAGCACCAGCATGCCGGTGTCGAGGGCGCCCGCGAGCCGGGCCACGGTGCCGCGCTCCAGGCGTTCGGCCATCGGCACCACGACGACACCGCCATCGGCCTCCGCCAACAGGCCGCGCTGGATCACCGGGCGGCCGGCCCGCAGGGTGGCGGGCAAATCGAGCCCGCCGATCAGCCGGTCGTCGGCGATGCCCGGCGGCATCCGCCGCACCGGGCCCGTCAGCCTGTCGCGGAGATGATCGAGCCAGAGGTCGCGCACCGGACCGGCCCCGGCGCGCAACACGATCCCGCCGAGACCGTGCGGGTCGGCGGCGAATAGGTTGGCGGCACGCAGCGCATCGTTCCAGACCCCGGCCGGATCGTCGGGCTCCGGGGCCATCACCGCTAGCGCTTGAACATCGGGTGCTCGACCCGGTCGCCCGCACGGATGCCGAGCTTGGCGGCGGTGCCCGCGTTGAGTTCGAGCACCGCGAGAACCGGCTCGCCCGACGGGATCACCTTGGTCGAGAGCGGCTCGGTATCCGGGGCGATCCGGGCGATCGAGCCGTCGGAGCGGATGAACACCATGTCGAGCGAGAGGTAGGTGTTCTTCATCCACATCGTGGCCGGCGCCGGCCGCTCGAAGTCGAACAGCATGCCGTGGTCGGCGGCCATGGAGCGGCGGTACATCAGCCCCTTGGCGCGCTGCGCGTCGGTGCGCATCACCTCGACCTGGAAGGCATGGCGGCCGTTCTTGGCGACGATGCCGAGCAGCTCGGTCGCGGCCTGGGCGGCGGGCGCCGCCTCCTGCGCGCGGAGCGGAAGCGCCGGCAAGGCCGCCAGCGTAGCGAGGCAGGCGGCGAGGTGCAGGAGCTTTGTCGCGGAGGGAAACACGGGCACGCGGATCACCGTCAATGGGAAGCCGGAAGCGCCCCGTCGACGAGGCGGACTTCCGCCGCCATAGCACCCTTCGAGCCGTCGCCGTAGCGCACCATCACCTCCTCGCCGGGCTTCAGCTCGGCGATGCCGTAGCGGCGTAGGGTCTCCATGTGGACGAAGATGTCCGGCGTGTCGTCGCCGCGGCTGAGGAAGCCGAAGCCGCGCAGGCGGTTGAACCACTTCACCACTGCGCGCTCCAGCCCGCTCGTCGGCGTGACGACTTCGTGGGTGCGCGCCATCGGCAGTTCGGAGGGGTGGAGCGCGGTGGACTGATCGAGCGAGAGCACCCGGAAGGCCTGCCAGCCGCGGGCGCGCTGCACCGCCTCGACCACGATCCGCGCGCCTTCGCTCGCGGCTTGGTGCCCGTCCCGGCGCAGGCAGGTGATGTGCAGCAGCACGTCCGCCGAGCCGTCATCCGGCACGATGAAGCCGAAGCCCTTCGAGACGTCGAACCACTTGATGCGCCCGGCGACCTCCAAGAGTTCGGCCGGACGTTCCTCCTCGGTCTCCCGCTCCATCGCGCGGTCTCGCGTCTCCGGCATACGAAGCCCGACGGCACTCAGTTCGTGTTCGTTCGACATGTAAGCAACCCGTGCCGAATCGCGCGGCGCAATCCCGGAGCTACGTTAACAAAGTCACATTACGCGGAAAGCCCGTTTGGTCGGCAACGGGACACTTCAAATGATCATTTTTCAGAAGCATGGCGACAATGTCGCATCTCGCATGCGCCGGGTTGCCCGTCCTCTCAATTGATTTGAATGCCGTTCCGCGACGCGAGAGCGTGGCCGGACAACGGGTTAGGATCATCCGTACCGATTTCAGTGCGCTGTCGGTCTCATGCGGGGCTGATTCGATTGGCCGCAAGGCGGTCCGAGCGACAGGTCGTGTCTCTTTGCGCCTGCCCTTCGCCTCGACCGGGGAACGGTGATAGGGCGCGGCCATGCCTGCCTCCCCCGCGCCCACGCCCCCCCGTTCGAGCCGGCGGATCGATGCTCTCGACCTCGCCCGCGGCGCGGCGCTCGCGGCGATGGCGGCCTATCATGGGCTGTGGGATCTCGGATTCCTGCAGCTCACGCCGCAGAACTTCGCGCTGACCCCTGCGGGGCGGCTGGCGGCCCACGGCATCGCCGGGGCGTTCCTGCTGCTGGTGGGTGTCGGCCTCGTTCTCGCCAATGGCGACGGTGTGCGCTGGCGGCCCTTCGCCCTGCGACTGGCGCGGATCGGCGGGGCGGCGCTCCTCATCACCCTGGCGACCTGGATCGCGTTTCCGCAGAGCTACATCTTCTTCGGCATCCTGCACTGCATCGCCGTCTCGAGCGTGCTCGGCTTGCCCTTCGTGTTCCTGCCGGCCCCGGTGACGGCGCTCGCGGCCACCCTCGTGCTGGTGGCGCCGCACGTCGTGGCCCATCCCCTGCTCGACGTGCCGGAACTCTACTTCCTCGGCCTCGGCCGCGGGCTGCCGGACACCAACGATTGGGTGCCGCTGTTTCCCTGGTTCGGGATGGTGCTGGCCGGGATTGCGCTCGCCCGGATCGCGCGGCCGATTCTGGCCGGGTCGTGGCTTGCCCGCTGGCAGGCCCGGAACGCGGTGGCGCGCGGGGCGGCCTTTGCCGGGCGGCACAGCCTCGCCGTCTATCTCGTTCACCAGCCGGCTTTGCTCGCCCTGTTCACCGGCCTCGTCACGCTGACCGGGCCGCATCCCAAGGCCGGGCTCGCGGGCTTCCGCAAGGATTACGTGGGCAATTGCACCCGCACCGGCGGCGAGCTGCAGGCCTGCCGAATCGCTGCCCGCTGCACGGCCGATGCCCTGCGGCGCGACGGGCTCTGGGGCTCGGGCAAGCCCTATTCCGGGGAGGAGCGGGCCAGGGCGCAGGGACTGTCGCAGCTTTGCTACGAGGCCGCGGAAGGCACCGCGGCTCCGCCGTAAAACTTTAGTCCTTGGCGCGCTCCACGTAGGAGCCGTCCGCCGTCATGATGACGACGCGGGTGCCGGTGCTGACATGCGGCGGCACCGAGGTCTTCACGCCGTTCGAGAGCAGCGCCGGCTTGTAGGACGAGGAGGCGGTCTGGCCCTTGGTGACCGGCTCGGTCTCGACGATCTCGAAGGTCATGCGCTGCGGCAGCTCGATGGTCAGCGGCACGCCGTTATGAGTCGAGAGGGTCACGGTCATGCCCTCCTGCAGGTAGGGAGCGGCGTCGCCGACCACGTCCGCGGGGACGGCGATCTGCTCGTAGCTCTCGGGGTTCATGAAGTGATACCCCTCGCCGTCCTGGTACAGGAAGGTGTGGTCGCGATCCTCGACGAAGGCGCGCTCGACCTGCTCGGTGGTGCGGTAGCGCTCGGAGATCTTCACGCCGTCGGTGATGCGGCGCATATCGAGCTGCGTCACCGGAGTGCCCTTGCCGGGGTGGATGTTCTCCGCCGTCAGGATGACGTAGAGCTTGCCGTCCTTATCGACGACGTTGCCCTTACGAAGGGTACTGGCGATCACTTTCACGAGCGTGGACCTTGGCTTGACGAGAACGGCGGCTCTTCACCGGCGTCTCGGCCGGATGAGCGGAATCATCCGCGAGGCCCTACCCTATCCGCGGCTCGGTTGCCAGCCGGAGGCTGTTTTCGCGTGAGTCACGAGTCTTCGCCCTGGTGGCATCCCGGCCTCCATGCGGATCGCCGGCCGCTGCTGCTCACCCGCAACCGCATCCTCGCGGGTTTTCGCGCGTGGTTTGCCGAGCGCGATTTTGTCGAGGTCGAAGCCGCCGCGCTGCAGGTCTCTCCCGGCAACGAGGCGCATCTCTCGGCCTTCGCCACGGAGGCGATTCTGCCCGATGGTGCGCGCGAGCCGCTCTACCTCCACACCTCGCCGGAATTCGCCTGCAAGAAGCTGCTGGCGGCGGGCGAGCCGCGCCTGTTCAGCCTCGCCCACGTCTTCCGTAACCGCGAGCGCGGCGCGCTGCACCATCCCGAATTCACGATGCTCGAATGGTACCGGGCGGGCGAGAGCTACGACGCGCTGATGCAGGACGGCGCCGCGCTACTCGCGCTCGCCGCCGAGACGGCGGGCGTGCGACGCCTGACCTTTCGCGGGCGCGAGGCCGATCCGTTCGCACCCTTCGAGCGGCTGACCCTGGCGGAGGCCTTCCAGCGTTACGCGGCCATCGACCTCCTCGCCACGGTCTCGCCCGATGGCGGCACCGACCGGGATACACTGGCCGACGCGGTGATGACCCGCGGCCTGCGGGTCGCCCCGGACGACACCTGGGCCGACCTGTTCAGCCGCGTCCTCGTCGGGCTGATCGAGCCGCATCTCGGCCAGGGGCGTCCGACCATCCTGTGCGAGTATCCGGTGAGCGAGGCGGCGCTCGCCCGGCCGAGCCCGCGCGACCCACGCGTCGCCGAGCGCTGCGAGCTCTATGCCTGCGGCGTCGAACTCGCCAACGCCTTCGGCGAACTCACCGATCCGGCCGAGCAGCGCCGCCGCTTCGAGGCGGAGATGGCGGAGAAGGCCCGCATCTACGGCGAGCGCTACCCCATCGACGAGGAGTTCCTAGATGCGCTGGCGGTGATGCCCGAGGCGAGCGGCATCGCGCTCGGCTTCGACCGGCTGGTGATGCTGGCCACCGGCGCGCCCCGCATCGACGACGTGATCTGGACACCGGTCCCCCGGAACCGGTCGCGGTGAGCCTCGCCTTGAAGAGTGCCACCGCGCTGGCCCGCGCCGGGCTGGTGGACGCAGCTGCCCTTCCCGCCCTGGAGCGGGTCGCGGCGCGCTACGCGGTCTCGGTGACCGCCGACATGGCCGAGCTGATCGACGCCAACGACCCCGACGACCCGATTGCCCGACAGTTCATCCCCCGCGCGGAAGAGATCGAGACGCGTCCGGAAGAGCGCGCCGACCCGATCGGCGACGACACGCATGAGGCGGTGCCCGGCATCGTCCACCGCTATCCCGACCGGGTGCTGCTGAAGCCGCTGCACATCTGCCCGGTCTATTGCCGCTTCTGCTTCCGCCGCGAACGTGTCGGGCCGGCCGGCCAGGGTTCGCTCAGCGAAGTAGAGTTGGCCGCGGCCTACCGCTACATCGCCACGCATCCGGAGATCTGGGAGGTGGTGGTGACCGGGGGCGACCCCTTCGCCCTCTCGCCCCGGCGGCTCGCGGCGATCACTGATGCGCTCGGCGCGATCCCGCATGTGCGGGTGCTGCGCTTCCACACCCGCGTGCCGGTGGTCGAGCCCGCCCGCGTCGACGCGGCCCTGGTCGCCGCCCTCAAGGGTTTCTCCGGCGCGGTGTTCGTGGCGCTCCACGCCAACCATCCGCGCGAGTTCACGCCGGCTGCGCGCGCGGCCATCGCCCGGCTGGTCGATGCCGGCATCCCGATGGTGAGCCAGAGCGTGCTCTTGCGGGGCGTCAACGACGATGCGGAAACGCTCGAAGCCCTGATGCGCCGCTTCGTCGAGAACCGGATCAAGCCCTACTACCTCCACCACGGCGATCTCGCGCCGGGCACCGGCCATCTGCGCACGGAGCTGCCGGAGGGGCAGGCGCTGATGCGAACCTTGCGCGGTCGCCTCTCGGGTCTGGCCCAGCCGCTCTACGTGCTCGACATTCCCGGCGGCCACGGCAAAGTGCCGGTGGGGCCGGGCTATCTTGACGCGGCGGACGAGTCCTGGCGGGTAACCGATCCGAGCGGGGCCGTTCACGCCTATCCCCCGAGAGCGACGACGAGGACCGAGGATGACGCTGAAGCTGTGGGGGCGGGCCAGCTCCGGAAACGTGCAGAAGGCGCTCTGGGCGCTCGACGAACTTGGTCTGGCCTACGAACATATCGAGGCGGGCGGCGCGCACGGCATCGTCAATGATGCCCGCTACCGCGCGATGAATCCCAACGGCCTCGTGCCGACGCTGGAAGAGGACGGCTTCGTCCTCTGGGAGTCGAACGCGATCCTGCGCTACCTTGCTTACGCCCATGGCGGCCCGCTGGCCCTGCCGGAGGCGCCGCGCGCCCGCGCGCTCATCGACCAGTGGCTCGATTGGCAGGCCACCACCTTCACTCCGGCGATGCGCGACGCCTTTCTCCAACTCGTGCGCGTCGCCCCCGACAAGCGGGACGCGGGGGTGATCGAGGCCTCGCGGGCGGCTTCCGAGCGCTGTGCCGCCCTGCTTGATCAGCATCTCGCGGACACGGCCAACGTGGCGGGCGAGCACTTCTCCATCGCCGATATCGCCGTGGGGCTCGCGGCGAATCGCTGGTTCCAGCTGCCGCTGGAGCGGGAGGAGCGCCCGAACATCCGCCGCTGGCTCGGCACGCTGGCGCAACGGCCCGCCGCCTCGGCCGTTCTGTCGCTGCCGCTCACCTGATTTTCCCGGTGAAGCTCAGCCCGTGACGGATGCCGTGTCGAACCCCGGACGAAAGAAGACGATGTTCTTCCCGCTCTCGAAGCTGATCTTCTTCGTCCTCACGCCGTCGAACTTCCTGATCCTGCTTGGGCTCCTCGGCTGCCTCCTGCTCTTCACCGAGGCCGGCCGCGGGATCGGACGGGTTCTCACGGTCGCCAGCTTCGTCGGGCTCCTCTTCGGCGGGCTCTCGCCGCTCTCGGCCTGGACGCTGGCGCCGCTGGAGAACCGGTTTCCGAACTTCATCGATGACGGCACGCCCGTCACCGGCATCGTCGTGCTCGGCGGGACGGTCGAGGCCGATACCTCGATCGGCCGTGACCAGATCACCGTCAACGAAGCGGGCGAGCGGGCCATCGCCCTGGCCGACCTCGCCCGGCGCTACCCGCAGGCGCGTCTCGTCTTCTCCGGTGGCGCCGGCAGCACGCGCGAGGACGCGGTCTCGGAGGCCGAGATCGTCAGCCGTTACGCCGACACGCTCGGCGTGCCGCGCAACCGGCTGATCCTGGAACAGCAATCCCGCAACACCCACGAGAACGCGGTGTTCTCCGCGCGGATGGTGCAGCCGAAGCCCGGCGAGCGCTGGCTCCTCGTCACCTCCGCCTGGCACATGCCGCGCTCGATGGGCTGCTTCCGCAAGGCCGGGTTCGACGTCACCGCCTATCCCGTCGATTACCGCACCAACTGGCCGCGAGACGCCTACCGCCTCGCCAGCTTCGCCTCCACCGGTCTGGGGGAACTCGATATCGGCGTGAAGGAGTGGATCGGGATGATCGCCTACCGGCTCACCGGCTACACCGACGCGGTGATGCCGGCGCCGTGAACCGCCGTCACGCCCGCGGCAGGCTCAAGCGATAGATCCCGCGGAAATCGTCTGGATCCTCCACCGGCTTGCCCTTGCGCAGGATCTGCACCCGGCCCGCCTTCGTCAGCCGCACGGCGACGCGGCGGACCGGCTGCATCAGCGGGCTCCAGCCATCCGGATGCGGGCCGCCGAGCGCGCGGGCGATCTCGGAGGGGCAGCAGGTCTTGTCCGCTCCGCGCTCGCTCACGAGCCGCAGCATCGTCTCTTCGATCGCGGCTTCATCGGCCATTTGGGTCTTCCTCGGCGAGCAGAAAGGCACGGATCCGCGAGGAGAACTGGCGCCGCCACATCACCCAGACCACGCTGGCGGTGGCGAGCATCATCACCGGCGCGCTCACGAACCAGCCGAGATAGGCCAGCGCGAACAGGAAAGCACGCTGGCCTTTGGCGAAATGCGAACCCGCCGCCACGTTCATCGCGCCGGCCCGCTCGGCAGCGCGGAGCATCACCGCCTCTGAGGCGCCCGAGCCCTTGGGCGGCACCGCGCCGATCAGGATCGCGCCGTAATTGAACAGCCGGTAGGCCCAGGCGAATTTGAAGAAGGCATAGACGAACACCACGGCGAGCCCGGCGACCTTGATCTCCCAGGTCTGGCGGGTCGTCCCCGCGCCGAAGGGCAGCGCGGAGAACAGGTTGAGCACGTCGTCGCCCGAGCGCGAGAGCGTCAGCACCGAACCAAGTGCGATCAGCGAGGTCGAGGCGAAGAAGGCGGTGCCGTTCTGGAGGGAGGCGTTGATCGTCGTATCCACCACACGGTTGTCGCGGGTGATCATCTGGACAGCCCATTTGTGCCGCTGCCGATTCATGATCTGGCTGAGGCTCAGCCGGTCGCCCCGTCGCCGCTGCACGGCAAAGCTGTAGCCGGCCCAGGACGCCACGAAGAAGAGGAGCGCCGCGAAGTCGAGCGGGGAAAAGGCGTGGAGGTCCCACATGGTCAGGGCGTCGTCATCGCGGTGTCGTCTCGCCGGTCCGGGTGGGCGTGCTGCCCCGGCGGCTACAGGCCAGCGGCCCGGCCGGCAAGCCCTCGACCTGTCTAGGCGCGGATGTTGAAACCCGCGCCCGGAGCGGGCTCGGCCTCCTCGCTCACCTCGATGCCGTCGACGCGCGCCGCGAACGGACCGCGCCGGCAGGCGGCGAGCAGCGCATCGACGGCCTCGGCGGGGCCCGAGAACAAAGCTTCGACGGTGCGGTCGGGCAAGTTGCGGACCCAGCCCGCGACGCCGTGCCGGTCCGCCTGCTTCTTGGTCCAGGCGCGATAGGACACGCCCTGCACGCGGCCGCGGATCACGACGCGGATGGTCTTGCCGTCGGTGCTCACGATGGAGGGGACTCCCGTTTCCGTGCCGGAGCCGGGAGCCTCGCGCTTCCGGCTAGCGGGTGGCCATGGCGGCGGAGGCCGACGCGGCCTCGGTGCGGCGCGCGGCTGCCGCCTGCGGACGGTCGGTGAGATACCACGCCGGCGAGATGAAGAGCACGTCGCCGCCGACGTTGCCGAAGCAGCGCGGCGGAGAGCGGGCTGCCGAGGAAGCTCCAGCCGAAATCTGCGCAGTTCAAGTGCCAGGGGGCGCTTCGGCCGTGCGCGTCGCGCGGGTCAGGCCGGAGTGCGGCGCTGCCAGCCGCGGATTTCCTGCAGATAGGGCCCCGGCAGTTGGGCCGCCTGCCCCGCCGCGAGCACGGCTTCGAGATAGCCCGGCCGCGGCAGGCCGCCGGCTCCGCTGCGGCCGAGATAGATTAGGGCGCGTTTCGTGCCGCCATCGGTGACGATCGGCTGATAGGCCTTCACGTAGAGGCCGCCGGCTACACCCTCGTAGCGGTCGAGGGCCGGCACGTCGGAGAGCGCCAGTTCCCACAGCACGCCCCAGACCGTGGCGCCCGGCGCGCGCACCACGGAAGCCCAGCCCTCCCGCATGATGATGAAGCGGTGCCGCGGCAGGCGACCGCGCCCGATCAGCTGCGAGGCCGGGCAGCGCTGGGCCATGGCGGCGGCGTCCATGTTGGCGCCGTAGGCGAAGTAGAGGGGCATATCTTCGGGGCGGATGGAGGGGCGTGCCCGCGCTCCGGCGGATGCGGTCGAAGACCGAGGTTATCCGCCCCCGATCCTCGTCGTGCGTCTCCAGCCCGGACGTTCGGCAGAGGGAGAGCGGTCGTGCAGATCGCGAAATCGTCGCGCTGCCCGACCGCTTCGCTCGCGCCGGCAGGCGCGTCCTGCGATCAGGCGAATTCCAGGATCACGGCATCGACGGCGAGGCTGTCGCCTTCCTTGGCGGCGATCTTGGAGATGGTGCCGTCGCGTTCGGCGCGCAGCACGTTCTCCATCTTCATCGCCTCGACGATGGCCAGCGGCTCGCCGTTCTTCACCTCCTGGCCCTCGCTGACCATGATCTGCTTGACCAGGCCGGGCATCGGGCAAAGGAGCTGCTTGCCGGAGCCGGCATTCTCCTTGACCGGCATCAGGTCGGCGAGTTCGGCCTCGCGGCGGGTGAACACCCGCGCTTCCGCCGCCGCGCCCGCATGCTGCAGGAACACACCGTTGAGGAGCGGACGCACCTGGATCGCGACCGACTGATCTCCGACCGTACCGCTCCAGACCGGCGCACCGGGGCGCCACGCGCTGCGCACCGGGGCTGTCGTACCGTCGTCGAAGGTGACGAGGAGGTCGTCGCCGTCAGGATCGACGGTGACGTTGAAGCGCTGGCCGGAGAGCACCACCACGCGCTCGCGCTGGAAGGTCAGCAGGCTCGGGTCGCGCATCTGGCCGGAGATGCCGCGCTTGCGGATGTTGAGCTTGTGATCGATCGCCGCCGCCACCGCCGCGAGCCGATGAGCGACCGGCCCCTCGGGCTCGGGTGCGATGAAGCCTTCGGGGAACTCTTCCTTGATGAAGCCCGTCGAGAGCCGGCCGTCGCGCCAGCGGGGATGGGCCATCAGGGTGGCGAGGAAGGGGATGTTGTGGCGGATGCCCTCGATGGCGAAGGCGTCGAGCGCGGTCGCCTGCGCTTCGATGGCTTCCAACCGGGTCGGCGCCCAGGTTACGAGCTTGGCAATCATCGGATCGTAGTGGATCGCGATCTCGCCGCCCTCCTCCACGCCGGTATCGTTGCGCACGATCGCCCCGCCGAGCGGGCCCTCCTCCGGCGGCTGGTAGGTAGTCAGCCGACCGATCGAGGGCAGGAAGTTGCGGGTCGGATCCTCGGCATAGACGCGGCTCTCGACCGCCCAGCCGTCGAGCTTCACCTGATCCTGCGACAGCGGCAGCTTCTCGCCGGCGGCCACCCGGATCATCAGCTCGACGAGGTCGAGCCCGGTGATCATCTCGGTGACCGGGTGCTCCACCTGCAGGCGGGTGTTCATTTCGAGGAAGTAGAACGACTTGTCCTGGCCGGCGACGAACTCGACGGTGCCGGCGGAGTCGTAATTCACGGCCTTGGCGAGCGCGACCGCCTGCTCGCCCATCTTGCGGCGCGTCTCTTCGTCGAGGAGCGGCGACGGCGCCTCCTCGATGACCTTCTGGTTGCGGCGCTGGATCGAGCACTCGCGCTCACCGAGATAGATCACGTTGCCGTGCTTATCGCCGATCACCTGGATCTCGATGTGGCGCGGGTCGGTGATGAACTTTTCCACGAAGACGCGGTCGTCGCCGAAGGAGGACGAGGCCTCGGACTTGGCGCGGGCGAAGCCCTCGGCGACCTCATCGGCCGATTCGGCGATGCGCATACCCTTGCCGCCGCCGCCCGCCGACGCCTTGATCATCACCGGATAGCCGATCTCATCGGCGATCGTCACGGCGTGCTCGGGGCTCTCGATCACGCCGAGGAAGCCCGGCACCGTCGAGACCTCGGCCGCGGCCGCGGCCTTCTTCGATTCGATCTTGTCGCCCATGGCGGCGATGGCACCCGGATTGGGGCCGATAAAGACGATGCCCGCTTCCGCCAGCGCCTTGGGGAAGGACTCGCGCTCGGAAAGGAAGCCGTAGCCCGGATGGACCGCTTGGGCGCCGGTCTGCTTGCAGGCGTCGATGATCTTTTCGATCAGAAGGTAGGACTGCGCAGCGGGCGCCGGGCCGATATGCACCGCCTCGTCGGCCATCGCGACGTGGACCGCATCACGGTCGGCGTCCGAATAGACCGCCACCGTCTTGATGCCCATTTTCTGGGCCGTCTTGATGATACGGCAGGCGATTTCGCCCCGGTTGGCAATCAGGATCTTATCGAACATCGCAGCCGCTTCTTGAGGGTGACTGTCCCGACCTGCCCCTCCCGAAGGCAAGCCCGAACGCATCCCGATAAAGCACTTATGCGAGAGACGGAAGCTGTGCTGCACTCCCCAAAAGGCCAGCTTCGGTGAAATCCGATTGAAGGGCCGTCAATTCGAATTTCGATGGGGCTCGGATGCTAGCCGCGGGGCCGATGCCGTCGGCGCATCTGGGGTCAAAACTGAATTCATCATGCAGCGCAGGGCATGCGACCGGTGCTGCACGCGGCGGCCTTGGCGATTGCGCTCTTCGTCGTCGCGCTCTTGGCCTTGAGGGCGAAGGCGATCAGCGTCTCGTCGCTGGTCTCGGCCTCGCGCACGATCTCCATGGCGATGCGGCTTCCGAGCGCGGTCGGGCCCTTGCGGCCGGCGATGGAGGCGGAGAGCCACGCGGACATCTCGCGGGTGATGATGCCGGTGGGGCGCTCGCCGTAGACGGCGAAGTTCACGACTTCCACCGTGACGAAGGTGGAGAAGCCTTCGTGGGTGTCGGCGACGGCGCGGTCGAGCGCCAGCAGCAGGTCGGCCTCTTCGCGGCCCATGATGCCGTCGGGGAGGATGTCGCGGGCGAGTTCGCGGACGTCGTCCTGGTTCAGGCTGCCGGCGTCGACGATGCGGGTGCAGAACAGTTCAAGCGCAGTGTTGGTCATGGTCTGGTGCCTTTCGAGCTCGTTGTTGCCGGTGTTCGTCCGTGTCTGTGCTGACATTACGGACCGACAACGCTCGAAGAGGTTAATGGCCAAATCTGAACCCGTGTTCAGGTAAACGGCTGCTCACGATTGAGCCTTTCGAAAAGCTTGCTTGTCCGAAGTAAGACTCTCTTCAGCGAACCACGACCTTCGTCCCGACCGGCACGCGCTCGTAGAGGTCCATCACGTCCTCGTTGAGCATGCGGATGCAGCCCGAGGAGACCGCCTGCCCGATCGTCTCCGGCTCGTTGGTGCCGTGGATGCGGTAGAGCGTGTCCTTGCGGTTCTGTGCGAGATAGAGCGCGCGGGCGCCGATCGGGCTGAACGGGCCGCCTTCCAGGCGCGACGGCAGATCGGGGTGGCGGCCGATCATGTCCGGGGCCGGGTTCCAGTCCGGCCATTCGAGCTTGCGGTCGATCTCGGCCCGGCCGGTCCATGCAAGACCCGCCCGCCCCACCGAGACGGGGTAGCGCATCGCCTTGCCGCCGGGCTGCACGAGGTAGAGCCGCCGCTCGGCCGTCTCGACGAGGGTGCCCACAGGCTCCCGGGTCGCGAAATCGACGGTGGCGCGGGCCAGGGCCGGATCGAGGGCCGCTTTCGGCGCGAGCTTCATCCAGGACGCATCGCGCTCCGGCCCCGGCGGCAGCGGTGGAACGGCGGGCAATTCGGCGACGATGGGGATGGGTTGTGCAACCTGCGCCGTCTGTGACTGGCAGGCCGCCAGCGGCGTGAGGTCCACGAGAAGCGCGAGGGCGGGCGAAGAGCGCATGATGGGTGGCCGGTCGTTCGAAGAAAACCACCGCAGGTTGAAGGCGCGTTTGTGGCCAAGCTTGGACCGCGATACGGCCGGTTGTGGACGAGATCGATCCGAGCCCCTGTCTTGGTTTGCGTTGTTGCGCGGGGGCGCCAAGATCGACAAGTTCGAGAAAACAAGAGCGGTGGCAGGTCCGGCGCAAGATCGGGCGCACCGCATCGGCAACAACACGCTCGCCCGGCTTTGGCAGGGCGGCACGTGACGAGGCGGGGCGCCCAAAAGGCATCACCGTCTCGGGCACCGGGAGAAACGGCCCTGAGCACCCTCTACGTCACCCATCCGAGCGCGGTCGAACACGTGGTCCCGACCGGCCATCCAGAGCGGCCGGCCCGCATGCAGGCGGTCGAGCGCGCCCTCGAGGACGAACGCTTCGCCGCCCTGGTGCGCTGCCACGCCCCGAAGGCGGAGGCTTCGGTCGCCGAACTCGTCCACCCGGCGTCCTACGTCGAGACCATCGTCGCGGCCTCGCCCGACGAGGGCTTCTTTCAGATCGACGGCGATACGCTGATGTCGCCGGGCTCGCTCAACACCTGCCTGCACGCCATCGGCGGGTCGAACCACGCCGTCGATGCGGTGATGAAGGGCGAGTGCGCCAACGCCTTTGTCGCCATGCGCCCGCCCGGCCACCACGCCGAGCGCGACCGCGCCATGGGCTTCTGCCTGTTCAACCACGCGGCGATTGCCGTGCGCCACGCTCAGAAGGCGTTCGGCGCCACCCGCGTCGCCCTGGTGGATTTCGACGTCCACCACGGCAATGGCTCGCAGGACATCTTCTGGGCCGACAAGACCGTGATGTATGCCTCGACCCACCAAATGCCGCTGTTTCCGGGCTCCGGTGCCACGGGTGAGCGGGGCGACCACGACACCATCGTCAACGCACCGCTCAAGGCGTTCGACGGCAGCGAGTTGTTTCGCGAAGCCTTCGAGGCGCGCATCCTGCCGCGGCTCGACGCCTTCGCGCCTGACCTGATCGTGATCTCGGCGGGGTTCGACGCGCACAAGCTCGATCCGCTGGCCAACATCCAGCTCGACGAGGCGGATTTCGGCTGGGCGACGCGGCGGCTGATGGAGGTCGCCGACCGCCATGCCGGCGGTCGCGTCGTGTCGATCCTGGAAGGCGGCTACAGCCTCGACGGCCTCGCCCGCTCGGTTGCCGCGCATATGGATGCGCTGATGGGGCGGTGACGGGCACCGCCCCGGCCGGATGGCCTACCCCTGCGCCAGGACCAGCGTGATGAGCACGGCGTTGGCGGACAGAGAGGTTCCGGCAACAAGGCTCAGCGCCGGCGGCCGCGCTTGCCCGCAAGGGGCCGCGCGGCCGCCGGTCCTCAGCCCTCCAGCGGCTCGTCGCTGACCAGTTCGATGCCGAAGCCCGACAGGCCGACATAGGAGCGCGACGACGAGGACAGGTTGCGGATCGAGACGACGCCGAGGTCGCGCAGGATCTGCGCGCCTAAGCCCACCTCGCGCCACTGGCGCACGCGCTGCGCCTCGGCGCCCTCTTCCTCCGCGTAGCGGTTGAGCGGCACGCCCGCGGTGCCGTCGCGCAGATAGACGAGGATGCCGCGGCCCTCCTTGGCGAAGCGCCGCATCACGCTCTCGATCTGCCCCCACCCTCGATCACGTCGGCGACGACGTTGGAGCGGTGCAGGCGCACCGGCATATTGCGGCCGTCGCCGATGGCGCCGTGAACGAAGGCGAATTGCTGGATCGGCTCGAACGGCGTGACATAGGCGTAGCCGGTTATCGCGCCGAACTCGGTCTTCACCGGGAAGGTGCCGACCCGCTCGACCAGCCGGTCGCGGGCCTGGCGGTAGGCGATGAGATCCGCCACCGAGACCCGCTTGAGGCTGTGCTGCTCGGAAAAGGCGTCGATCTGCGGCCCCTTCATCACGGTGCCGTCGTCGTTGGCGAGTTCGCAGATCACGCCGACCGGCGGCAGACCCGCGAGCTTGCACAGATCGACCGCGGCTTCCGTATGGCCCGAGCGCATCAGCACGCCGCCATCGCGGGCGATCAACGGGAAGACGTGGCCTGGCCGCACGAAGTCGCCCGCGCCCATATTGCCGTTGGCGAGCGCGCGCACCGTGTTGCAGCGCTGCTCGGCCGAGATGCCGGTGGTGAGGCCGTGGCGAACATCCACCGTCACGGTGAAGGCGGTGCCAAGCGGCGCGTCGTTCGAGGCCACCATCGGGTCGAGATGGAGACGGCGCGCCTCGTCGAGGGTGATCGGCGCGCAGACGATGCCGCAGGTGTTGCGGATGATGAACGCCATCTTCTCCGGCGTGCAGAGCGAGGCGGCGACGACGAGGTCGCCCTCGTTCTCACGATCGTCGTCGTCGGTGACGACCACGATCTGGCCGCGGGCGAAGGCTTCGATGGCCTCGGTGACGCTGCAATGGGGCACGGGCTTCGTCTCGTTCAGCGGTTCGAAAAGAGTCGTTACACCAATCGACGATCCCCCATCCACCGCCTCACCCTGAGGCCGCTTCGCGGCACCTCAGGATGAGGGGTTCGATGGGAGATCGTGCGTTCTCACGGGCGCTCGCCGTTCTGCCCCCGATGGCGAAGAGTGTGGTCGGCCAGCACACAGGCCATCATCGCCTCGGCGACGGGGACGGCGCGGATGCCGACGCAGGGGTCGTGGCGGCCCTTGGTGATGAGATCGATCTCAGCCCCGTCGCGGTTCACGCTCTGGCGCGGGGTCAGGATCGAGGAGGTCGGCTTCACGGCAAACCGGAGAACCACCGGCTCGCCCGACGAGATGCCGCCCAGGATGCCGCCGGCATGGTTGGCGAGGAAGCGCGGGCGGCCGTCATTGCCGGCGCGCATTTCGTCGGCATTGTCCTCGCCGCGGAGGGCTGCGGCGGCGAAGCCGTCGCCGATCTCGACGCCCTTGACCGCGTTGATCGACATCATCGCTGCGGCGAGATCCGCGTCGAGCTTGCCGTAGATCGGTGCGCCGAGCCCGGGCGGCACACCTTCGGCCACCACCTCGATCACCGCGCCGACCGAGGAGCCGTCCTTTCGGATTGCGTCGAGATAAGTCTCGTAGAGCGCCGCCGCCTTCGCGTCGGGGCAGAAGAACGGATTTTGGCCGACCTGCTCCCAGTCCCAGTTCGCGCGGTCGATGGCGTGCGGCCCCATCTGCACCAGAGCAGCGCGGATGGTGATGCCGGGGATGACCTTGCGGGCGACGGCGCCGGCCGCGACCCGCGCGGCGGTCTCGCGAGCGGAGGAGCGTCCGCCGCCGCGATAGTCGCGGATGCCGTACTTGGCGTCGTAGGTGAAGTCGGCGTGGCCGGGGCGGTAGCTGTCGCGGATCTCGGAATAGTCTTTTGAGCGCTGATCGGTGTTCTCGATCATCAGCGCGATCGGCGTGCCGGTGGTGAGCTGCCGCCCGCCGGTGCGGTCGTCGCTGAACACGCCGGACAGGATCTTCACCTGATCCGGCTCGCGCCGCTGCGTGGTGAAGCGCGACTGGCCGGGCTTGCGCCGGTCGAGCTCCGCCTGGATCTCCTCCGCCTCCAGCGCGAGGCCGGGCGGGCACCCGTCCACCACGCAGCCGAGCGCCACCCCGTGGCTCTCGCCGAAGGTGGTGACGCGGAACAGGTGGCCGAAGGTGTTGTGCGACATGGCGCGCGTGCCTTAGCGCGGGATGCGAGGCGGCACAAATTTCGGCCGATTGCCGAGCCACCGAGAAGCCACCTGCGTATCGCGGTGTTGCTGGTTCGTAGCCTATGGACTACATTTCGATATGCCGGACATCATCCGCACCCGAACGTTCGCGGATTGGCTGAAGGGGCTTCGGGACGATCGCGCAAAGGCACGGATCGCGTTGCGGATCGATCGTCTTGCACTCGGCCATGAGGGTGATTCGAAAGCTGTCGGCGGTGGCGTCAGCGAATTGCGGATCGACTACGGACCGGGCTACCGGATCTACTTCACGTATCGTGGCAAGACCCTGGTCGTCCTGCTGTGCGGCGGGGACAAGGCGAGCCAGAAGCGCGACATTTCCCGAGCGAAGACCTTGGCGACGATGCTGGACGGAACGGAATGATGACGGAAACCAGCCCCTACGACTCGGCCGAATTCCTGGAAAGCGATGAGGCGGTTGCCGAATATCTGGCTGCGGCCATCGAAGAAGGAGACGCTGCGCTGTTTCGCCGGGCGCTCGGTGTCGCGGCCCGCGCGCGTGGCATGACTCAGATCGCTCGCGAGACAGGTTTATCGCGGGAAAGCCTCTATCGGGCGTTGTCGGACGACGGCAATCCGAGCCTCGACACGGCTCTGCGCGTCCTCAATGCCTTGAACGTCCGCCTGACGGCATCGGTCGCCTCTCCTCACTGATCGGCTCGGCATTGCGCCGAGACGTTGCCGTCGAGCCCGCCCCGCGCCTTCAGCGCCCGGTACGCGGCGATGCCCGTAGCGAGGTCGGCGCGCAGGCGACGCTCGTCGCCGAGGTCAGCAAGATCGTAGGTCAGGCCGAGGATATGGGCGGCCTCGTAGCCCTCGGGCAATTCGCCCGCGCTGCCGAGGGTGATCGCCGAGACCGGCAGGACATCTGAGAAATCCGAGAGCCGTTCCCGCAGCCGGGCCCCGCTAGCACGCAGGTACTCGCCCGAGCGCGGCCCGTGCTCGCGGATCGCTGCCACGGTTCCTTGCGCGAGCGAGAGATGCACCGCCTCCCGGTGCGCCGGGAACAGGTAGACGAGATAGTAGCCGCGGGTGGCGCTCGTCGCCACGGCGGGGTCGAACACCGCAAGCCACGGCACCGCGGCCCAATGGCTGCCACGGCCGGGGCTGCCCTTGACCAGGAACGGCCCGTCCAGCGGCGCGAGTGCCCGGCGCAGCTCGTCCGGCGCGCCTTTTCGAATCACGTGCGCGAGCGGATGCCCGGCCGGCGGGTCGGTGCGCGCGAGCGGGTATTCCTCGACGATGCGGCGCAGGGCGTGGCCAAGGCTCACGAGAAGGACTCAGGGCTCGGAGACGATCCCACCCGTCACCGGCGCGGCGACGCCCGTGGTTGTCGGGTAGGTCAGCGGCAGGCCCTCCAGCGAGCGAAGCGCGAGGTAGGCGAAGGCTTGGGCCTCCAGAAAATCCGAGGACCAGCCGATCGCGTCGGCGTTTAGGACTTCCGCCGCGAGGAGCCGTTCCAGCATCACCATCAGCGTGCGGTTCCTCGCGCCCCCGCCCCCGACGATCCAGCGGTTCGGGCGCTCGCTGGCGAAGGCGAGGCTGCGGGCGACGGCGTGGGCGGTGAAGGCGGTGAGCGTCGCTGCCCCGTCCTCGACCGTGAGATAGCCGGCGAGCCGATGCGAGAACCAGTTGCGGTCCAGCGATTTCGGCGGCGCGCGCAGGATCAGCGGATGGCCGAGCAGGTTTTCGAGCAGACCTTCATCCACCGTACCGCGGGCGGCGGTGGCGCCCCCCTCATCGAAATCCTGGCCCGTGCGCTCCTTCATCCAGTCGTTGATCGGCCCGTTGCCCGGCCCGGTATCGAAGGCGAGCATGTTGCCGCCGGAATCGATCAGGGTGGCGTTGGCGAGGCCGCCGATATTGAGGATGCCGAGCGGGCCGGCAAAGCCTGCGGCCTCGGCCAGCGCCTTGTGGAACACCGGCACCAGCGGCGCGCCCTGCCCGCCCTGCGCCACGTCGTTGGCGCGCATGTCGGACACGACGCGGATGCCGAGACGCTTGGCCAGAGCCGCACCGTCGCCGATCTGGACCGTGAGGCCGAGCTTCGGCCGGTGAATCACGGTCTGACCGTGGAAGCCGATGACGGCGATATCCTCGGGCCGAAGGTCGTTCTCCGCCAGGAACGCTTCGATCGCCTCGGCATGGGCGCGGGTGACGAAATCTTCCGCCTCCGCAAGGCGTCCCGGCCGGTCGGCGCGCGCCCGCAGCCCTTCCGCGTCACGGGTCGCCTCGCGCAGCAGCACCTTCTCGGCCTCCGCGTAGCCGCGATAACCCGTCGGCCCGAGCGGCGCGACGAGGCCGTTGGCGGATTTGACGAGGCGGATGCGCTCGCCGTCGCTCTCGATCAGCGCCACGTCGATCCCGTCGAGAGACGTGCCGCTCATCAGGCCGATCGCGCGCTTCATCGCCATGGCCGCCCCTGTTCCCCAAAATCCGGGCTCGTGCCTTTCGCGGCCTGCCCTGCTAAGAGCGCGCGCGAGCGCTTCCCCTCGCGGGATAGCATTGCGGCAGCGCCCCTGTCGCGCCGCCAAACCATCCGAGACCGATCACGATGACCGCCGAGAGCTTCGCGCCGAAATCCGACTTCATCCGGGTGCTGCAGGAGCGCGGCTACATCCATCAGGCCTCGGACCTCGCCGGCATCGACGCCCTGGCGGCGGAAGGGGGGCTGACGACCTATACCGGCTACGACTGCACGGCGGCTTCGCTCCATGTCGGCCACCTGCTCTCGATCATGATGCTGCATTGGCTGCAGAAGACCGGCGGCAAGCCGGTCGTTCTGATGGGCGGCGGCACCACCCGCGTCGGCGATCCTTCGGGGCGCGACGAGACGCGTAAGATCCTGACGCTGGAGCAGATCGAGGCCAACAAGGAAGGCATCAAGCAGACGTTTTCGCGCTTCCTCTCCTTCGGTGAGAGCGGAAACGGCGCGGTCATGGTCGACAACGCCGAGTGGCTGACGAAGCTCAACTACATCGAGATGCTGCGCGACATCGGTCGGCACTTCTCGGTCAACCGCATGATGTCGATGGACAGCGTGCGGATGCGGCTTGAGCGCGACCAGGAACTGTCGTTCCTCGAATTCAACTACATGATCCTGCAGTCCTACGACTTCGTCGAGCTGAACCGCCGCTTCGGCACCCGCCTGCAGATGGGCGGGTCCGACCAATGGGGCAACATCGTCAACGGCATCGATCTCGGCCGCCGCATGGGCACGCCGCAGCTCTACGCCCTGACCTGCCCGCTCCTGACCACGTCGTCGGGCGCCAAGATGGGCAAGACCGCGGCCGGTGCCGTCTGGCTCGATGCCGGGATGCTCAGCCCTTACGATTACTGGCAGTTCTGGCGGAACACGGAGGATGCCGATGTCGGCCGCTTCCTCAAGCTGTTCACGCTGCTGCCGCTCCCCGAGATCGAGCGCCTCGCCGCGCTCCAGGGCGCCGAGATCAACGAGGCCAAGACGGTCCTCGCCACGGAAGCGACGGCGCTGATGCATGGCCCGGACGCCGCCGCCGCCGCCGCCGAAACCGCCCGGAAAACCTTCGTCGAGGGTACGCTGGCGCAGTCCCTGCCGACGATTCCCGTGCCGCCCGCGGTGCTCGAGGCGGGCCTCGGCGTGCTCACCGCTTTCGGGCCGGACTACGCCAAGCTCGTCCCTTCGACCAGCGAGGCGCGCCGCCAGATCAAGGGCGGCGGCCTGCGGGTCAACGACGTGCAGGTGAGCGACGAGAAGGCGGTGCTTCGCAAAGAAGACCTGACGGCCGAGGGCGTGATCAAGCTCTCGTTCGGGCGCAAGAAGCACGTGTTGCTGCGGCCGGAATAGCCGATCCGCCCGGCCAGGGGTCCGTACTACGGGCCCCTGATCGATACGCGTCCCGCGCCTCAGGCGGCCTGAAGCCCGCGCACACGGGCGAAGCCGACCATCTTGCGTGCCTCTTCGTCCCAGAGCGCCAGCTTCAGGCAGCGCAGGCTGTCGCGCAGGGTCAAACGGCCCACCCGACCGAGAACCTCGTGGCCGTCGAGGCATTCCTGCAGGCGGTAATTCGGGATGCGGCTGTTGAGGTGGTGGACGTGGTGCAAGCCGACATTGCCGGTGAACCACTGAAGAACCCGCGGCAGCGCGTAGTAGGAACTGCCGCCGAGCGCCACGCGGTGGAAATCCCAGGCGTCGGCCTCCTCCCAGACGGTCTCCTCGTACTGGTGCTGGACATAGAACAGCCAGCCGCCGACCCAGGCGGCGACGGCGATCACCGGCAGGAACACCCAGAGCACCGGCCCGATGCCGCCGACGGCCAGCGCCAGCACCGCAAAGGCCGCAAAGAGCACGGCGTCGAGCGCCAGCACATCGCGCCATGCCGTCCGCCACGGCAGCCCGACGCCGGTGGGCAGGCGCTGCAAGATGAGGAAGTTGATCGGAGAGCCAAGCACAATCAGGATGAGCGGATTGCGGTAGAGGCGGTAGCGCAGCCGGCCCCAGCGCGGCAGCGCGAGGTATTCGCGCACGGTCAAGGTGTGGACGTCGCCCGTGCCGCGGCGGCTGAGATCGCCGGTCGTGGCATGATGCAGAGCATGCGCGCGCTTCCAGCTGTCGTAGGGCGTCACCGTCAGCAGGCTCAGGGCGCGGCCGAGCCCATCGTTGCCCCGGCGTGAAGGCAGGAACGAGCCGTGCCCGCAATCGTGCTGGATGATGAAGAGCCTCACCAGGAGGCCGCCCGCGGGCACCGCCAGCGGCAGGGCGAGAAGGGCGTAGCCGTTCGCCGCCGCGACGAGCATTACCGCGCAGAGGATCAGGTAGGGCAGCAGCGTATCGGCCACCTGCCGAAAGGCCATCCGGGGTATCGGTTCGCGGAACGCGGCGCAGTGTCGGGCCACCTCCCGCGCGAGCTTCGCGTCCTCGGTTCGGGCGTCCTCGTCCGCGAGCGGGCCCTGCGCGGTCGGGTTCAATGGTGCGGCGATCACAGTGACCGGCAATCCTGTTCGTCGAGCGCCTTGCGAGGCGGGATAGGCGTGAAAAGGAGCCGATCGCGTGATGCGACCGGGCCGCTGCGGTCGGTCCCGCTTCCACGGTCCGAACGGTTCGTCGTTGAGGTTCCGGCCAAGCCGGTCCGAGGGTGCGACCCGCTCGGCCCTGCGCCGTGATCTCACGGGGATTGGGACGGAAGGATGACTTTCCCCGTCCTTCGAAGACGCTGCGATGAGCGCCGGACTTGGACGGGGGACTTGGACGCGGGAGCCGTCACCGGTCAGGCCGTTCGAACCGGTTGGTCTTAAGGCCGTATGCGAAAGGCCGATCCTTGAAAAGGCGCGACTTGAAGCACCATCCCACCGCCGATCCGCCCCACGCGGATTTTCGATACGGGCTCTTCGTGGGCTCTGTCGCCTGCGTCATCAGGCTCAACGCACTCACCGAGGGTGCGACGCCGCCGAGCGCTGTTGTGCCGCATCGCGCCCGATCAAAGCCGGCTCTCGGCGCGGTCCGGATGTCGTCCGCTCGAACATCCGCTCCCAAGCCCTGCCAGTCTCTCCCTAGGGACAGGACGGCGGAGTTTCCGAACCCTACCGCTCGGGCCCGCCCGGCCCGGCGCCGTTGGCGAAGGTGTCGCCGCTTCCGGCGCCGAAGAGTTTTCGCAGGAAGCCGGGGGCGACCGCCGAGAGCGGGTTCACGTTGACCGTCGGTTTGGCGATCGGTCCCGAGACGTTGAAGTTCACTGCGAACAGGCCCTCGTTGCTGCCGCCCGCCAGCAGCGGCCCGAACAACGGCACCTGCGCCACCACGTTGTTGAGCCCGTAGAGCGGCACGAAGGTGCCGTCGATCTGCGTGCGCTCCTTGGCCGTGTCGAGCCAGCCGGTTGCGGTGAAGCCCATCGCCGCGTTCGAAATCGCCGCGTCGGAAAAGCTCACCCGCGGGCCGCTGCGGGTGAAGTTCGCGCGCATCTTGTCGAAGCCGACATCGTTGGCGTTCGGGGCCGCGCGCCGTCCGTCCGAGGGCGGTGGGGCCTGGGCGACGATGCTCGACAGGGCGGGCTCGTTGCGCAGGGCAAAGTCCTTGATCTGGACCACGCCGGCCTGCGGGCCGTCGTTGAGGTAGACGTTGAGCGCGAGCCGCCCGCCATACATCCGCTTGTAGATGTCGAGGAAGCGAAGCGTCGCGCCGGAATCGGCGGAGTCGAGGGTCAGCAGCGGCGCGCCGCGCTCGCTCCGG
This sequence comes from Methylorubrum sp. GM97, assembly GCF_024347855.1. Lineage (NCBI taxonomy): Bacteria > Pseudomonadati > Pseudomonadota > Alphaproteobacteria > Hyphomicrobiales > Methylobacteriaceae > Methylorubrum > Methylorubrum sp. GM97. The sequence continues at coordinate 3,233,450 of NZ_AP025942.1, read as the reverse complement.
ACCACGGCGCTGAGCGGGGAACCGCCGAAACGGCCCTTGAACTGGGCGGCGCGCAGATCACCGCCCTTGAAGCTGGCCTTCAGCGTCGCGTTGGTAAGCGACTCGCCGTTGAAGCCGGAGACGATGTTGGCGGCGACATCCGCCTCGATGTCCTTGCCGGGCTCCTTGCCGCCCTTGTCGTCGCCGCTCGTCATGCCCTTGAGGAAGGGCCGCGCATCGACGACGGCGCCCTTCACCGCGACCTTGTAGGTCGAGCCGGTCCGGTCGAGGCTGACCCGCATGTCGTCGCCCGGCGAGAGCTTGAGCGCGGTCAGGTCCGCACGTTCGAGATTGCCCTCGGCCGAAATCGTGGCGCTGCCGCGGGCAAGCGCGGGGGCGGCGTCGAGGGTGATGTCGCGCAGCTCCATGCCACCGCCCGCCGCCTCCACGAGGGTGAAGCCGAGACGCCCGGCCTTGCCCGCGGGCTTGCTCCAGCCGGGCATCAGACCGTTGATCGAGGCGCGGGTCAGGTCCGCCTCGACCCGGGCCGGCGGCTTGCCGGCGGAGGCGGGGCGCCCCATCGGCAACACGACGCGGGCCGGGATGACCCCGCCGAGCTGCGGTGCGGTCGGCAGGCCGCGCTTGGCCCGGAAGGCGTCGTCGAGGTTCAGGCTCACCACCGCCTCGCCGGGGGCGCCGGGCTTGGGCTGCTTCAGGTCGATGGCGACGGGGGCGCCGAGCAGCCGCCCATCGCCCTTGAGGGCGAAGCCGCTGCGGTCGAAGGAGAGGGTGAAGCGGCCCGCCTCGAAGCGGTCCTTGCCGACCGCCCTGTCCATGCTGAATTCGGTGATCGAGCCGGTGAGCGTCACCGGCATCTCGGCGAGATCGGGCACGTGCTTGAGGTTGATCGGCACGTCGAGGCGCAGGTCCGCCTTGCCCTTCAGCGTGGCCGGATCGATGTCGGCGCCCGTGATTCCCTTGAACATTGGGGTTTCGAGGAGTGCGGCCAGCGAATCGACGGAGCCGGACAGCCGCAGGCCGAGCTGGGCGATGATCTTATCCGGCTGCGGATCGCGGATCAGGAAGGACGCGTCCGAGATCGTCAGGGCCCGCGTGTCGGAGAGGCGGATCTCGGCGGTCGCGTTCTGGATCGTCGTGCTGCGGCCGGTGATCGTGCCGGTGACCCGGCCGTGGCTCAGGGGCGGCGCGTCCTGAGAGATGGTCAGGCCGGCATCCGAGACCGCGAAGGTCACGTTGAGCGCGGCATCCGGCATCGGGTCGCCACGGGTCGCCGCAGCGAGTTCCGGTCCGCTCATGTCGATCTGGATGTCGGCCTGATCGAGGCGTCCACCGCGCAGCTCGTCCACGAGGTAGTTGCGCACGCCCGGCGCGATGTTCTCGGGCCAGAGCCGCATGGCCTTGCGGCCGTCGGTGTTGCTGGCGACGATGTGCAGGGTGATGCCCTCGTCGTCGGCCCGCGTGCCGACCGTCCCGCTCAGGCGGCCGTGCAGGCCGTCACCCGCCAGCGCGATCGACTCGATGTTCACGCCCCCGGCCCGGCCGGTGATCCGCCCGCTGATCTCGCCGATGCGGAAGGACGGGTCGCTGCGGGCGGCGCCGCGCAAGAGCGCATCCTTGCCGGCGAAATCGAGCGTCCAGGCGTCCACGGCATCAGGCGGACCGATGGCGAAGGCGCCGGTCAGGTGCGCGTCGTTGCCGCCGCCCTTGTAGTCGATGGCGGAGATGGCGAGCGCGCGTCGCGCTTCGTCCCAGCTCGCCTCGGCGCGCAGCTCGTCGATGACGACCGGGTTGAAGTCCTTCTCGTCGATGAGGAGCGTGCCGCCGCCGGTCTTCACCTCGGCCTTCATCGTCTCGATGCGGCCGCCCGACAGCGCCACATCGGCTCGGGCTGAGAGCTTGAGGTCGGTCTCCACCGGCATCTTCGAGTGGCCGGACAGCAGCAGCAGATCGGTGATGGGCAGGTCGTCCAGGGTGATGACGCCCGCGCGCCGCCCTTCCCCTGCCTCGTGCACGCGCCCGCCGAAGCGCCACTCGCCGTGGGGCCCGTCGATGCGCAGCTCGAACACCCGCGAATCGTCGCTGGTGCCGCGGCGGAACAGGCCGTTCACCCGTTCGAAGGTGGCCTGATGCCGGGCGTCGTCGACGAGGGTCAGGCGTCCGTTGGTGATCCGCGCCCGATCGAGGGCGCCGATGACGCCGGCCGGATCGAGCACCACGCCGAAGATCGAGGCGACCGCCGCCGAGACCGGCGAGACGGTGCCGCGGGCGGCGTCCACGCTCGGCAGGGTGTGAGGCTTGGCCGCCTCCCCCGCCCCATCCCCCTGCGTCGGTGACGAGGCGGCGAAGGCGATGGAGCCGTCGTCATGGACGAGGGCGGTCATCTCGATGTCGCGGAATTCGATGGAGCGCGGCTGGACCGAGAGGCGCAGCAGGCTCCACGTATCGAGGCTGACCACCGCGAGCGGGGCGCGCACCACCAGCGCGCCCTCTGGGTTGAAGATGTCGAGCCCGCCGACCCGAAGTGCCAGCGAGGATTCGCTGTCGAGTTCGAGCGCAGAGTCGCGCAGCGCCACGCGCCAGCCCGGACCGAAGCGGCCCGCCACCGCCTCGGCGACCTGATGCGTCAGTCCGTCGATGCGCAGCGGCCCCTGCGACAGCCGCAGGGCGACGAGCCCGCCGCCGAGACCGAGCAGGAAGACGAGGAGCAGCGCGCACCAGAGCACCGGCCGCCGGCGACGGCGGCGCGCTTTGCGCGGCGCAGGCGCCTCGACCGCCTCTTGGAGCAGGGTCCTGGCCGTTTCCTGATCCATCACTCGTTCGCTGCTACACCCGTAGGTTCGGGCGAAGGTCGTTTGCCGCGGCGGCTTTCCTCAGGATTCAAGCCACTCCGGCATGGCGTCCCCGGAGGTCTGCGTGCATGGGATCAGGCACACCATCAATCGGCCGAAAGGAAGGCGAAATGCCGCTAGAGACCGGCAATGCCGCGCCCCTGTTCTCGTTACCCGGAGCCGGCGGCGAGACCATCTCTCTCGAGAGCCTGCGTGGTCACAAGATCGTGCTTTATTTCTACCCGAAGGACGATACGAGCGGTTGCACCCTCGAGGCGCAGAACTTCAACGCCCAGAGCGAGGCCTTCGCGGCAGCCGGGGCGAAGGTGGTCGGTGTCTCGCCGGATTCGGTCAAGAGCCACGATAAGTTCAGGGCGAAGTACGGTCTGACCTTCCCGCTCGCCTCCGACGAGGCGAAATCGATGCTGGAAGCTTACGGCGTCTGGGTCGAGAAGAGCATGTATGGACGAAAATACATGGGCGTGGAGCGCACGACCGTGCTGATCGACCGCGAGGGACAAATCGCGCGGGTCTGGCACAAGGTGAAGGTGCCGGGCCATGTCGAGGAAGTTCTGGAAGCTGTCAAAGCCCTGGCCTGAGGACGGATCGCACGCCGGCGTCATTCCGAGAGACGGCCATCGGCTTTCGGGATGATGCGAACTGTTGAACCGGCGCCTCGTGTTTCGATGCGGGCCGCGGATCGCTAACAAACGCTAGGCTTCCTTAACCTTAATCGTCTGTGATCGGGCCCGTCTTCGAACGTCCGACGTGCCATGCCATCGACTGCTCAGGCCCGCCGCAAAGCCGGCCTTTCCCCTCTCTCCCAAAGCCGTCTCGTCCGGGCGCTCGGCCTCGGGCTCGCCGTCTCGACGTTCTGGGCGGCGGCGGCGAGCTACTACCTCGTCTTCCACGACGAGATGCTGGCCCGCTTCGTTTCGCGCCAGAGCGCAATGCAGTTCACCTACGAGGAGCGGATCGGCACCCTTCAACGCGCCCTCGACCGCGCGGCGGCCGAGCGCAACGCGGAGCGCGGCAGTGTGGAGAACCGGCTTTCCGCGCTGACCGAGCGGCAGGCCCTGATCGAGAAGCGCCAGGGGTTGCTCTCCGGTCTGGGTGGGGCCGCCGCGCCGATCGATGATGTGCCGCCGCCTGCCCCGATCCCGGTCGCGGAGCCCGCGGCGCGTGTCCAGAAGCCGTTCCCGACGCCGGAACTGCGCATGGGCGGCGAGGACCGGGCCGAGGCCGCCGGTCGCGCCTCGTCCGCGCGCCTGTCGCGCCTGGAGGATGCGCTCCATCGTGTCGCCGAGGCGCAGTCGCGCGCCGCGGCCGGCATCGCCCTTCAGGCCGGGCGCAGCGCTGAGCGGTTCCGCGACCTGATCGCCCGCACGGGTCTATCACCGGCCCGGTTCGATCCGCCTGCGGGCGGCGTCGGCGGTCCTCTCGTTCCGCTCGGGCCCGATGCCTTCGAGCAGGCGCTGGCCGAGGCCCGGCGTCAGATCGAGGAGGAGACGCATCTGCGCCGGGTGACCGCCGCCCTCCCCTTCCGCCAGCCGCTTCCGGGCGAGCTTGCCTTCACCAGCAGCTTCGGCGCCCGGCTCGATCCGTTCACCCGCGGCTACGCGCTCCATACGGGCGTGGATATGCGCGCCGAGACCGGTGCCCCGGTCCGTGCTACCGCCGCCGGGCGGATCACGGCGGCCGAGTATGCCGGCGGCTACGGCAACATGGTCGAGGTCGATCACGGGCGCGGCCTTGTCACGCGCTACGCGCACCTCTCCGGCACCGCGGTCGCGGTCGGCCAGCGGGTCGAGGCGGGAAGTGTGGTCGGGTTTGCCGGCTCGACCGGCCGCTCCACCGGCAGCCACCTGCATTACGAGACCCGCATCGACGGCGAGCCGGTCGATCCGCAGCGGTTCCTGCGGGCCGGAGCGCAGCTCGTCTTCGCGGATTGAGGCCGGCTGTTCCCTCCCCGCGAGGGGAGGAGACTAGAGCATCGTCCCGAAAGGTGGTTGCCGGCTTTCGGAAAAGATGATGCAAAAACAAGTGCTTAGAGCATCGCCCTGGATCTGATATCCAGGGCGATGCTCTAAGGGGCGTCAGTCGATGTCGGCGACGTCTTCGCTGCCGCCGAACACGCGTTGCGCCAGCGAGGCTTCCATGAACGGGTCGAGATCGCCGTCGAGCACCTCGTCCGGATCGGTCGATTGCGTGCCCGTGCGCAGGTCCTTCACGAGCTGATACGGCTGAAGCACGTAGGATCGGATCTGGTGGCCCCAGCCGATATCGGTCTTCGAGGCCGCCTCGGCGTTGGCCTTTTCCTCGCGCTTCTTCAGCTCGGCCTCGTAGAGGCGGGCGCGCAGCATGTTCCAGGCGGTGGCCCGGTTCTTGTGCTGCGAGCGCTCCTGCTGACAGGCCACGACGATGCCGGTCGGGTTATGCGTGATGCGCACCGCCGAATCGGTCGTGTTGACGTGCTGGCCGCCCGCGCCCGACGACCGGTAGGTGTCGATGCGGCAGTCCGATTCCTTGATCTCGATCTCGATCCGGTCATCGACGACCGGATAGACCCAGACGCTGGCAAAGCTGGTGTGCCGCCGCGCGTTGGAATCGTAGGGCGAGATGCGCACGAGCCGATGCACGCCCGACTCGGTCTTGAGCCAGCCATAGGCGTTGTGGCCCTTGATCAGGAGCGTGGCGCCCTTGATCCCGGCCTCTTCGCCGTCGGTCATCTCGACGATCTCGACCTTGAACTTCCGGCGCTCGGCCCAGCGGGCATACATGCGCTGAAGCATGTTGGCCCAATCCTGGCTCTCGGTGCCGCCCGCGCCGGCATGGACTTCGAGATAGGTGTCGAAGCCGTCGGCCTCGCCCGAGAGCAGGGTCTCGACCTGCCGGCTCGCGGCTTCCTTCTCGACCGCCTTGATCGTGGCCTCGCCCTCGCTGATGGAGGCTTGGTCACCCTCCATCTCGCCGAGTTCGATCAGCGTCGCGCCATCCTCGAGATCGCGTTCGAGCTTCTTGATCGCGGTGACGGCCTCGTCGAGCTCCTGGCGCTCGCGCATGACCTTCTGTGCGGCCTCCGGATCGTTCCAGAGGTCGGGGTTCTCGGAAGCCGCGTTCAGCTCCGCGAGACGTTTATCGACGGTGTCCCAGTCAAAGATGCCTCCTCAGCAGCCCTATAGACTGCTTGGCGGCATCCGAGGCCTGTTCGATCTCGGCGCGCATCTGGTGTGAAACTCGTATGTCGGTGTGGTCCGGGGTGATACCGGGCGCCTCCCGCCCTGTAAACCGCCGCACCGCAATGCCCAGCGTGCGATCCCGCCGCCTCCGCCTCTTCGCCGCGGTCCTTGCCGTGATCGCGGCGGGCGTCGGCGTGCGCTATCTGCCGCTCTGCCTGCCGAGGGAGGTCGTGAAGTATGCGGGCTCCGTCCTGTGGGGCGCGATGGTCTACGGGCTCGTCGCCCTTGCCCGGCCCGCCGCCCCGGTCGCGCGGCTGGCGGCGATCGCTTTGATCGCCGCGGTGCTGGTCGAGCTGTTCCGCCTCGTCCACACCCCGGGGCTCGACGCGTTCCGCTTGACGCTGGCGGGGCAGTTGCTGCTCGGCCGCGTCTTCTCACCGTGGAACGTCGTGGCCTACGCCGCCGGCATCGGGCTGGCGGCGGCGCTCGATCGGAGCACGCGGCGGCCGGACGGGCGGCGGAACGTTGCCGATGCGCTGGCGATGCCGGGCGCCGCGGAGATCGATTTCGAGCCGCCTCGCGCGAAGATCGCTCGCCGACCGGCTGATTTTTCGTGATGTGAGGTGGCGGCGACGAGCCGAGCGGTGTGGCTCAGCCTCCCGACAGGGCCCGCACCACCGCCCGGTTCGGCGTGATCAGGGCAGCGAGGGTGCGGAGGATGCCAGCCGACGCCCGCATCCTCCGCATCGGCCCCACCCCTGCTCAGGCCGCAGCGGCCTTGCGGCTCTCGAGGAAGGCCGCGTGCTCGGCCACCAGCGCGCCGCTCAGCGCCTTCTCGATCAGCGCCCGGGTGCCCGCCACGCCGTAGAGCGCGATGAACGAGCCGAAGCGCGGCCCCTGCGCCTCGCCGAACAGCACGTTGTAGATCGAGGCGAACCACGTCTTCGAGACGCCGGGCCGCCCGTCCGGGCTCTTGGCCTTGCCCGACAGGTCGGGGAAGTGGCGCCGGCCGACTTCGTAGACGATCGCCTGCAGCGCCTCCGGGTCGGTCGAGTCCTCGTGCTCCTTGAGCGTGTCCGAGAGGTCGCGCAGGGCCGCGGCCTCTTCCTCGGTCGGGGCGCGGTACTGCTTCTGCGGCCGCACGAAATCCCGGTAATAGGCGAGCGCCCGCGTCACGAGGCCGGCGAGCCGCGGATGCGTCTCCGGCCCGACATTCGGGGCGTAGCGACGGATGAAGCCCCACAAAACCGCCTCGTCCTCGGCATTGGCCACTGCCACGAGGTTCAAGAGCATGCCGAAGGACAGCGTGGTGCCGGCCTCGTCGATGGTCTCGACGGCCGGCGGTTCGCCCGCATGCAGGTGCCAGACCGGGTTGCCGAGGCGGTGCTTGGCTTCCTGGCCAGCGAAACGGCCGAGGAAGTTGTCGTACTCATCGACGTTGCGCGGAATCACGTCGAAGAACAGGCGCTTGGCCTCGCGCGGCTTGTTGTACATGAACAGGGCGAGCGACTCGGGCGTGGCGTAGGTCAGCCATTCGTCGATGGTCAGGCCGTTGCCCTTCGACTTAGAGATCTTCTGGCCCTTCTCGTCGAGGAAGAGTTCGTAGTTGAACCCCTCCGGCGGCTCGGCGCCGAGCGCGCGGGCGATCTGTCCCGAGAGCTTGACCGAATCGATCAGGTCCTTGCCGGCCATCTCATAATCGACGCCGAGCGCGACCCAGCGCATCGCCCAGTCGGGCTTCCATTGCAGCTTGACGTGGCCGCCGGTCACCGGCGTCTCGTAGGCCTCGTTCGTCGCCGGATCGCGCCAGACGATGGTGCCGGCGGCGGGCCGCACCTCGTCGATCGACACCTGCATGACATGGCCGGTGACGGGGTGGATCGGCAGGAACGGCGAGTAGCTCGCCGAGCGCTCGGCCCGCAGCGAGGGCAGCATGATCGCCATCACCGCCTCGTAGCGCTCCAGGACGAGGCGCAGCGTGTCGTCGAAGATGCCCGCCTTGTAGCATTCGGTGGCCGAGCGGAACTCGTAGTCGAAGCCAAAGGCGTCGAGGAAGCGGCGCAGCTCGGCGTTGTTGTGCGCGCCGAAGCTGTCATGCGTGCCGAACGGGTCGGGGACCTGGGTCAGCGGGAGGTTCAGCGCCTCGGCCAGCCGCTCGCGGTTCGGCACGTTGTCCGGGACTTTGCGCAGCCCGTCCATGTCGTCGGAGAAGGCGATCAGCCGGGTCGGCACCGCGTCCTTGGTCAGCACGCGGAAGGCGTGGCGTACCATGGAGGTGCGGGCGACTTCGCCGAAGGTGCCGATATGCGGCAGGCCCGAGGGGCCGTAGCCGGTCTCGAACAGAACCTCGCTCTTGGGCTTGCGCTCCAGCCGCGCCACGAGCTTGCGCGCCTCCTCGAACGGCCAGGCGGCGGCGGAGGCGGCGGCCTCCAGAATGTCGGGGTCGAGGCGGAGGGGCGCGGACATCACAAGCAAGCTTTTCGGGGTCTGGACAAGCGCCGCGCCGGCCATTCGGGCCGGGGCGCAAGAGCGGGCAACCTATGGAGCGAGGGGGCCGGGGTCAACGCAGCCATCCTATGCGACGCCCCGAGATCCCGCTTGAGAGCGAAGTCCGAAAAACTATCCGCGCCCGAGCAGCATCAGCCAGCCCACCGTCGTGGCGGTCGCGGCCAGCGTCGAGACCAGTACGGCGGCGGCAACCAAGCCCTGCTCGCTCTTGTAGCGCACGGCCAGCAGGTAGGCGTTGATGCCCACCGGCATCGCCGCGAACAGCACGGCGACGCCGGCATAGGCCGGCGGCATGGTGAAGACGTGGAAGGCGAGGAGATAGACGGCGAGCGGGTGCAGGCCGAGCTTCAAAGCGGCAACGATGCTCGCGCCGCGCAGGTCGTGCAGCACCTTGTAGCGGGTGAGGCCGGCCCCCAGCGCGATCAGCGCGCAGGTCGAGGCGGTGCCGGCCAGCGAATCGACCAGGGCCTTGGGGATGCCCGAAAAGGAGAGGCCCGCCGCCTTCATCGCCATGCCGACGGCGAGCGCCAGAAAGATGGGGTTCTTGCCGAGCGCGAGGCCGAGCGCCTTCAGACGCTGGCCCATGGGGCGCCCGCCCTCCGATTCGATCAGGAAGGTCGCCGCGCCCATCATCAAGGGCAGGTGGACGGCGAGGAGCATGAAGAGCGGGAAGGCACCCGATTCGCCGTAGGCCTGGAGAATCATCGGCACGCCGACGAAGACGGTGTTCGACTGGCTCGCGGCAAAGCCGTGCAGCACGGCCCCGCGCCGGTCCACGCCCTCGGTGCGGCGCCCGATCAGCGAGCCGGTGGCCCAGGCAATGGCGGCCCCGCCGAAATAGCTCGCCCAGTAGCCCCAGGCGATCTCGCCCGACAGGCCCGGCCGCGTCAGCGTCGAGACGATCAGGGCCGGCACCGCGAGCGAGAAGACGTATTCGGACAGCCCGTCGCCGACCCGCTCCGAGATGATCTTGGTGAGCGAGGCGAGCCAGCCGACCAGCACGAGGCCGAAGATCGGGATGATGAGGGTGAGCGCCGTCATCGGCCGGGGGACCCTGTCGAACGGAAAAGGCCACCGGGCGCGATTCGCGCATCCGGTGGCCTCTCCGATTCGGTTGGACGATCGTTCGGGCCGTGAGCCGGCCCGACAAGACTTACGCGGCGGCGGGCGTGGCCGGCTCGGCGATTTTCTTCTCGATCTCGCGCTTGAGCAGGCGGGCCGTCTGCGACAGCTCGATCTCACGGGCCTTCACGAGGAAGGCGTCAAGGCCGCCGCGATGCTCGACCGAGCGGAGCGCATGGGCGGTCACCCGCAGGCGGACGCGGCGGTTGAGGGTGTCCGACTGCAGCGTGACATTGCAGAGGTTCGGCAGGAACCGGCACTTGGTCTTCCGGTTCGAGTGGCTCACGAGGTGACCGACCTGAACGGCCTTGCCCGTGAGTTCGCAGCGACGCGACATCGTTACAGTCCTGTCAACGTTAGGCCGGGTCTCGGCGCTGAAGCGTTTCGGCAATGCCACACGGCTCTCGCGCCGAGGGCGTCGAACCCTCGCGACAATCGATACCGGCGGAGTCCTATGGAAGTGGCGAGCCTATAGGGGAGATGCGCCCGTTTCGTCAAGGTCGGCGGGCCAAGATCCCGGCTTTACTGGATCGCCGACCGTGCGAGCTGGCGCCCCGGAGCCGCAGCGGCGGCCTGGGCCGTCTTCGGTGCCGCGCGGCGGGCCGCCATGGCGCGCATCTCACGCATGTTGGCCGCCGCTTCCGCCGGACCGAGATCCTGGGCCAGCACTTGCTCCGCCTCGTCGTAGCGGCCCTTGAGGCCGAGCACCAGGGCGAGGTTCTGGCGCACGCGGGCATCGGCCTTCGGCTGGGCCACGGCGAGGCGCAGGGTCGTCTCGGCCTCGTCGAGGCGGCGGGAGAGCGCGTAGGACAGGCCGAGATTCGACAGGATCCGCGGCTCGTTCGGCGCGATCTTGAGGGCGGTGTCGTAGAGGTTCTGCGCCCGGGCGTGGTCGCCGGTCTCGTCGGCCACCATCCCCTGCGCCGAGAGCACGCGCCAATCGGGCTGGGCCGGGCTGTGGGCGTTCTGAAGGACTTCGTTGGCCTCTTGGTAGCGGCCAGCATCGGCAAGGCTCTTGCCGTAGGCGGCGAGCACCACCTTGTCCTTCGGGTTGCGCAGGGCGACCTGCTGCAGCACCGCCACGGCCTGTGATTTCTGGTCGGTCGCGCGCAGGGCGGCGGCGTAGCGCATGGCGGCGCGCACGTCGTTCGGGTCCGCGTTGTAGCGCGCGGCCAGGGCATCGATTTCGGCGCGGGGCGAGCGCTCGGCACGGTTCGCGCCGAGCAGGTTGAGGCCGCCGATCGAGCCGGTCGTCTCGGGCGAGCGGCTCTGGCAGCCGGCCAGCCCGAGGCCGACGAGCGCCAGGGCGAGCAGACGGCGTGTCCGGACCATTCCAGGCTGGCTCGGAGCCGCGCTGCAAATGCCGGTCATGGTGTCCTCTCCCCCCAATGCCACGGCCGGCGCTTGCGCCGTACCGATGGCGGGGTGATAGAGCGTTAACCCTAATGGCCGGTTAAGCTTATTTTCCATGTCCGCACCTCTCTCGCAGCACGGCCCCTCCCTTCTCGATGCAGGCTCGGATGCGGTTCCGATCCGCTGCGTGACGGAGGAAGGACGGGGCGCCGTCGCCGCCGGATTGCCGCCGCTCCAGCGCAGCTTTGCCGACGCCACCGGCTTTGCCCCCAAGGCCGGCCGCGTCGCCCTCCTACCCGGAGAGGACGGTGGCCTCGGCCGCGTGCTGTTCGGCCTGGGCGACGCGAAGGCGGGCGGTCGCGACCGCTTTCTCGCCGGCAAGCTGCCGGGCGCCCTGCCCCCGGGCAATTACCGGTTCGAGCCGTGCGACGATCTCAATGAGAGCGAGGCGGCGCTGGCGTGGCTGCTCGGCAGCTACCGGTTCGAGCGCTACCGTAAACCGGGCGAGCCGCGCCCACGCCTCGTCGCCCCGGACGGAATCGACGCGGCGGCGATCGAACGGCTCGCGGCTGCGGTCGCGGCCGGACGCGACCTCGTCAACACCCCGGCGAACGATCTCGGACCGGCCGAAGTCGAGGCGGCCGTGCGAGCGCTGGGCGAGCGGTTCGGTGCGACGGTCTCCGTGACCATCGGCGCGGATCTCGAGAAAGAGTTTCCTCTCGTCCACGCCGTCGGCGCCGCCTCGCCGCGGGTGCCCCGCCTCATCGATCTGACCTGGGGGGCCGAGGACGCGCCGCGGGTGACGCTGGTCGGCAAGGGCGTCGTGTTCGACACCGGTGGGCTCGACATCAAGCCGGCCTCCAACATGCTGCTGATGAAGAAGGATATGGGCGGCGCTGCCGCGGCCCTGGCGGCGGCCGAGATGATCATGGGCGCCGGCCTGCCCGTGCGGCTGCGGCTGATCGTGCCGAGTGTCGAGAACGCCATTGCCGGCGATGCCTTCCGGCCCGGCGACGTGATCCGCTCCCGCGCCGGCCTCACCGTCGAGATCGGTAACACCGACGCGGAGGGGCGCTTGATCCTCGCCGACGCGCTGGCGCTGGCCGATGCCGAGGCGCCGGACCTTATCCTCGATTTCGCGACGCTGACCGGCGCCGCCCGCGTGGCGCTGGGCCCCGATCTGCCGGCCTTCTTCACCGAGGACGAGGGGCTGGCGGCTGCAGTCGCGGAAGCGGGCCTGCGCGTCAACGATCCGGTCTGGCGCCTGCCTCTGCACCTGCCCTATGCGAGCCTGCTCGATTCGAAGGTCGCCGACCTCAACAACGCGCCGGGCGGCGGCTTTGCCGGGGCGATCACCGCCGCCCTGTTCCTGCGCCGCTTCGTGCGCCGGACCCAGGCGCACGTACATTTCGACCTCTACGGCTGGAATCCCTCGACCAAGCCGGGCCGGCCGGAGGGCGGGGAGGTCCAGACCGCCCGCCTCGCCTACGCCCTGGTGGCCGAGCGGTACGGCCGCAACGTCTGACGGCCTTCAGGGGGCGGCGATCGCCGCTTTGGCCCTGTTCTGCGATGGAGCGCTCGCTGTTCAGCGGCGCCCGGCCGGATGCGCGGGAGCCGGCAACTGCCGCTCCTGAACCCGCGCCACGCTCGGCGGGAGCCCCTCCTCCGGCTTGGCCGCCCCCGGTGCCCCCGGTACGGACAGATCCCGGTCGCCGCCGCGTTCGAACGCCCAGCCCGCATTCACCCCCGCGTAGAAGCCGGAGAAATCCTCCGCCGCGGCGGGGGCCGTGCACAGGAGGAACAGGCCGAGCGCGCTGACGGTCCGACGCATCGCGTTTTCCCTCATCGTCGTTGCCGGCCGAAGCCAGCCGAGACGGCCAACCCGACAAACGAAAACGGCGGCCCTGAGGCCGCCGCTTCGTAAGCTTTCGTTCGGGCCGCTGGGCGCCCCGCGTCGATTAGTATTCGACGGTGATGCTCGAGGCCTCGCGGCCCTTCTGGCCCTCGACCACGCCGAGGGTGACCTGCTGGCCTTCGGCCAGCGAGTCGAGGCCGGCGCGGGAGAGCGCCGAGCGGTGCACGAACACGTCCTTGCCGCCGTCGTTCACCGAGACGAAGCCGAAGCCCTTGGCCGGATCGTACCACTTCACGGTGCCGGTCATCTCGACCGACGGGCCGGAGGCGAAGCGTCCACCGCCGCCGCCGCCAGCACCCGCGCCGCCGAAGCGGTCACGGCTGCCGCCACCGAAACGGTCGCCGCCGCCGCCGAAGCGGTCGCCACCGCCGCCACCACCGAAGCGATCACCGCCGCCGCCGAAGCGCGGGGCCTCGCGCCGGGGCGGAGCCGCCTCGGCCGTGGAGGTGTCGACGCTGTTCACTGCGGTGACCTGCGGGCCCTTCTGGCCCTGGGCGGTCTGGACCGTCAGGCGTGTGCCGGGAAGGAGGTCGTCGTGACCGGCGGCCTCGACCGCGCGGATGTGGAGGAAGGCATCGCCGGAGCCGTCGCCGAGCTCCACGAAGCCGAAGCCCTTCTCCTTGTTGAACCACTTGACCGTCGCATCACGCTCCGGTCCCGTCGGTGCAGCCGCTGCGCGCGCCGGGCCGCGGTCGAAGCCGCCACCGCCGCCGCCGCCGTAACCACCACCACCGCCGCCGAAGCGGTTGCCGCCGGCGCTACCGCCGCCGCCGAAGCGGTCACCACCGCTCGGGGGCAGTTCATCGGGCCAACGCGGCTCGGAACCACCCTCGTCGAAGCCGCGCTTCTGCGGCCCCCTGAAATCACGACCACGTCCCATTGAAAGCTCGCAAAAACCGTCCGCCCGCCAAGTCTCGAATACCGCGTGCGCGCTATCTCGAGACAGCCGACGCGCCGCACTATCATCCCCCCGGCTGCGGCTACCGGGAGCGATGCCTCAGGTCTGACGCAATCCCGCCCATACCGCAAGGTTCTTCTAACCGATCCGTGCTGTAGGCTCCGCATTTTCGCGGTGAAACTGCGTACGTACCCCCTTTGGGATCCCGTCCGTTCCGAATCACGCTTGCACGCAGGGGGCGCAGAGGGGGACGATTCTCGCCTCTGATTCCCGCGCACTCGGCCGCGCTTTAGGAAAACGCAAACCCAACGGGGTTAGTTTCGCCGCGAAACGGCCCGGATTCGAGCCGGGCACCGGCTGCCGATGATCGCAACTCCGACCTTTCCGGATCTCTCCGCCCTCGTCGTGGACGAGAGCCTCTACATCCGCCGCATCGTGCGCGACATGCTGATGCGCGTCGGCATCAAGCGCGTGCTGGAGGCGCCCGACGGCGCGGAGGCGCTCGGCGTGCTCGCCGAGAGCAAGCCCGATCTCACGATCATCGATTGGGACTTGGCGATCCTGTCGGGCGAGGAGTTCATCCGGCTCGCCAGAACCCCGGCCACCTCGCCCTCGCCGACCGTGCCGATCATCCTCATGCTGGCCCAGCCGCGCCGCAACGTGGTCGATCGGGCGATCGCGCTGGGCGTCAACGAGATCATCTCCAAGCCGTTCTCGCCCAAGACCCTGTGGTCGCGCCTCGACGAAGTGATCAACCGGCCGCGGCCGTTCTCCCAGGTGAAGAGCCTGCTGCGTCCCCTGCCCCGGGCCAACGGCCTGTCGAAGATGGGCGCGCTCTGACCCGTCCGGGTCGGCTCAGGTGTGGCGCTGGCGCCGCCGATGGACCAGTCCGATCCGGTCCGCAGGCGGTGTCTCGATGTCGAAGCCGGACAGCTCGCCGATGCCGCCGGCCTCGTCGAGGCCGCGCTCGGTCACCGCGATCCGAAAGCCGTTCTCACCCGGCGTGACGGTGTAGAGGTAGTAGGAGGCGCGCCGGTTGGTCAGCAGCGTGCGCGCCGAAGCCGAGGGCGCGCCGACCACCGGCACCGGCCGCCCGTCGGGCCCGGTGATCCGAGCCACGGTGCCGACATGGTTGTGCCCGTGCAGGATCAGGTCCGCCCCGGCCCGGCCGATCATCGCGGCGAAGGCGGCCGCATCCTTCAATTCGCGTCCCGAGGCCGCCCCGCCTGGATGGGGCGGGTGGTGGATCATCACCACGCGGCAGGGCCGATCCGGCGCTGTGGCGAGGTCGCGCAGCATGCGTTCGGCCGCCTCGATCTGCACCGGCCCGAGCCGGCCGCTCGCGACGAACGGCTTGGTCGGGATCGCCGAGGACAGCCCCACCAGGGCGAGCGGCCCCCGCCGCCGCAGATAGGGAAAGAGGCGGATCTGCCCGTCGTCGGCCTCGGTCCAGCCGCCGCACGCGGCGAGCAGCCCCTCCAGCGAGCCGCGGACGTAGGCGTCGTGGTTGCCCGGCACGAAGCTCACGCGGTCCGCCGGACCCAGCGCTTCGAGAAACACCCGCGCGCTCTCCCATTCGTCCGGAAGGCCGAGATTGCACAGGTCACCGGTGCAGGCGACATGGTCGACGCCCTGGCCGTGCAGGTCGGCGATGAGGGCGCCGAGCAGGTCCATGTCGTGGTGGCGGCTGCGGCCCCGACGCCAGTTCACGTAGCCGGCCGCCCGCTTGCTGAGAAGCTGGCGCAGGCGCGGCCGCGGCAGCGGTCCGACATGGGGATCGGTGAGATGAGCAAGACGGAACATACGCGACCCCGCATCGCGGCAACGCGGGCCGGCGTCAATATCCGGCATCCTGCGGCATCAACCCCGATGCCGACTTGGCTTTGCGTTGCTGGCTTCGTATAACACAAGTTAATATCTGGGAGCGGCTCCGTTGCGTCCACCGTACGGTCGGGTCTAGACAGCCGCCGACCCCGCATGTCGGCGCGGGAGGCCGACGGTCGGTCGATTGAGCGAATCGGGACAGAGCGGTCAGAACCCATGGGCCTGATCAAGACCATCGGCCGCAAGCCGAGCGTCCAATGGGCGCTCAGCCATCTGGCCTCGGGCTATCTCCGGCTCGTCCGGCGCACCAACCGCTTCACCCTGGAGCCGGCAGACGCCTATGCGCGGCTCGATGCGTTCGGCCCGTTCATCGCGGCCATGTGGCATGGCCAGCACATCATGATCTCGTTCATGAGCCGTCCGCAGGACCGGGTCGCCACGATCATCTCCCGCTCGCCCGACGGCAACATCAACACCATGGCCCTGACGCGGATGGGGGTGCGGGTGATGCGCGCCTCCGGCGCCCGCGGTCGCGCGGTCAAGGATGCCCGCGCCAAGGGCGGCGCCGAGGGCCTGCGGGCCATGGTCAAGGCGCTGAAGGGCGGCGAGACCGTCGCGTTTTCGGCCGACGTACCCAAGGTCTCCCGCGTGTGCGACGCCGGCATCATCCTGCTCGCGCGCTTCTCCGGCGCGCCCATCGTTCCGGTGGCGGTGGTGACGAGCCGGCACATCCGTTTCAATTCCTGGGACCGGGCCTGCCTCGGCCTGCCCTTCGGCCGCGGCGCCATGGTGTTCGGCGAGGCGACCTTCGTCCCCCGCGAGGTCACGCCCGAGGAGGTCGATGCCTTGCGGCAACGGGTGCAAGACGAGCTGAACCGCGTCCACGACCGGGCCTACACCCTCGTCGGCCGGCCGGACCGGGTCGGCGGCGTGTCCGCGCCCGCATCGCAGGGCAGTCCGGCGTGAGGGTCCCGAAGCTCCCCGTCGCCCTGCGCGCCTACCGCTACGGACTCTATCTCGGCGAACCCGCCGTGGCCGGGCTGCTGGCGTGGCGCTCGCGCCGGGGCAAGGAGGATCCGGTCCGGCTGTCCGAGCGCCGCGGCCTGCCCGGCCGGGCGCGGCCGGTGGGTCATCTCGTGTGGATGCACGGGGCGAGCATCGGCGAGGCGCTCTCCCTCGTCGGGCTGATCGAGGGCATGATCGCCCGCGGCTGCTCGGTTCTCGTCACCACCGGCACGCGCAGCGCCGCCGACCTGCTGAGCAAGCGCCTGCCCCCCGGCGCCGTGCATCAATACATGCCGCTCGACGCGCCGCGCTGGATCGAGCGCTTCCTCGCGCATTGGCAGCCCGATCTCGCCATCGTCGCCGAATCCGAGATCTGGCCCAACACCATCGTGTCGCTGCACCGCCGGGGCATCCCGCTGGTGCTCGTCAACGGCCGGATGTCGGAGCGTTCGTTCAAGGCCTGGACGCGCTCGCCCGACACCGCCCGGGCGCTGCTGGCGCGGATCGCGGTCTGCCTCGTCCAGACCCGCGAGGACGGCGAGCGCTTCGCCCGGCTCGGTGCGCCGCGCATCAACGTCGTCGGCAATCTCAAATACGATTCGGCCGTGCCACCCGCCGATTCGCAGCAGCTTGCCTATCTTGGCGACATGATCGGGGATCGGCCCGTCTGGGTCGCGGCCAGCACCCATGCCGGCGAGGACGAGGTCGTCGCCCGTGTCCATGCCAGCCTGAAGGCGCGTTTCCTGCGCCTGCTGACGGTGATCGTGCCGCGCCATCCGCGCCGGGGCGAGGAGGCGGCGCGGATTGCCACCGCCGCCGGCCTGCGGGTGAGCCGGCGCGCCAAGGGCGGGCGTCCGCTGCCCTCGATCGACCTCTACGTCGCCGACACGATCGGCGAACTCGGCCTGTTCTACCGGCTCTGCCCCCTGGTCTTCCTCGGCGGTTCACTGGTGCCGCATGGCGGCCAGAACCCGATCGAGCCGGTGCGCCTGGACAGCGCGATCCTGCATGGACCGCATGTCCACAACTTCCACGAACCCTATGGCGCGCTCGACACCAGGGGCGGCGCGCGCAGGGTTGCGGATGAGGCGGAACTGCTCAAGGCCGTCGGCGAACTGGTCGCCGACCCGCGCGCGCTGGCGGCGATGTGGGCCAAGGGCCAGGCCGCGCTCTTGCCCTTCGAGGGCGCGGTGGCGCGCACTTTCGCGGTGCTCGAACCCTACGTCGCGCAGATGAAGCTCTCCGCGCGCGAGCGCGACTGAGGCCGCGATGCGCCCGCCCGGCTTCTGGTTCCGGCCGCCCACACATCTGCTCGCGCGGCTGCTGGCCCCCGCCGGCCGGGTCTATGGCGGCCTGACCGCCAACCGGATGGACCGGCCCGGCGCAACACCGCCCTGCCCCGTCCTGTGCGTCGGCAACTTCACCCTCGGCGGCGCCGGCAAGACGCCGACGGCCCTCGCCCTCGTCCGCCTGCTGCGCGATCTCGGCCGAACGCCCGCCCTGCTGAGTCGGGGCTATGGCGGCCGGCTCGCCGGGCCGCTGGTCGTCGATCCCGCGCGGCACGCGGCGGCGGAAGTCGGCGACGAGCCGCTGCTTCTGGCGCAGGCGGCGCCCACCATCGTCGCTCGCGACCGTCCGGCCGGCGCCCGCCTCTGTGCGGCGTCCGGCGCCGACGTGATCGTCATGGATGACGGCCTGCAGAATCCGAGTCTGACCAAGACGCTCGCGCTCGCGGTGGTCGATGGGGGTGCTGGCCTCGGCAACGGCCTGCCCTTCCCCGCCGGGCCGCTGCGCGCGCCGCTGGCCCGGCAATGGTCCCATGTCGCCGGCCTCGTGCTGGTCGGCGAGGGCAGCCCCGGCGAGGCGGCGGCGGCCGAGGCGGAGAGCCGCGGCCTGCCGGTCCACCGTGCCCGTCTCGTTCCCGAAGCCGGGCCGGACTGGGCCGGCCGCCGCGTCGTCGCCTTTGCCGGGATCGGCCGTCCGCAGAAGTTCTTCGAGACGCTGCGGAGCCTGGGCGCCGAGATCGTGGCGGAACGGGCCTTCCCCGACCATCATCCCTATCGGCCGGGCGATTGGGTGGCGTTGTCGGCGCTCGCCGCGCGCGAGGGCGCCTGCCTCGTCACGACGGAGAAGGACGCGGTCCGCCTGCCGGCCGAGGCGCGCGCGGCGGTGGCCGTGTTGCGGGTCACCCTCGCTTTTGCCGACGAAACGCGGCTCCGCCAACAGCTCGCAGCGGCCTTCCCGCGCGCCTGACGCGGGCGCCGTTCACCGGCAGGAACCGAAGGCGGTCCGACCCAGTCGGTCGAGGTCGGGCGGCGGACGGCCCGTCCTGCCGTCAACGCGCCGCGCCGGTCTCCTTGAGGCGCTGCATCGCCGCCTCGGGGGTGGCATAGGCCTCCTGGCGATCGACGTTCCAGTAGCGCAGGGCGTCGAGGGCGATCGGCTCGCCGGTCACGGCGCAGCGGACGTAGGTGCCGGGCTTGACCACTCGCATGGTGCCGTCGCCGTACTCGACCTTGGCTTCGCCGCCGGTCGATCCCCGATCGTAGCGTCCGAGCATTGTGTGGGCTCCCGGTGCCGCGCCCGCGCGCGATCGGCCTGCCTTAGAAGCCGTGCGCGCCTCTGTCGACCGTTGCCCCCTCGACACGGCCCCTTTCCTCGGGCCAAACCGCAGGATGCACCGCGAACCGCTCAGGCCTCATCCGTGACCGAGCCCGATTTCGACGCCCTGTTCGCGGCGGCCACCGCCGTGCGCGCACGGGCCCATGCGCCCTATTCGAGCTTCGCCGTCGGCGCCGCCTTGGTCGATGACGCGGGCGGCGTCCATGCCGGCTGCAACGTCGAGAACGCCGCCTACCCCGTCGGCACCTGCGCCGAAGCCGGCGCCATCGCCGCGATGATCGCGGCCGGCGGCCGGCAGATCCGGGCGATCCTCGTCCTGGCCGACAGTCCCGCCCCGGTGACGCCCTGCGGCGCCTGCCGCCAGCGCATCCGGGAATTCGCGCGTCCCGACACGCCGATCGTCTCGGCCGGTCCCGACGGCGTGCGGGCGCGCTACACGCTGGAGCAATTGCTGCCCGCCTCCTTCGGCCCGGAGCATTTCGTCCATGGCGCCTGACGACGCGGCCATCGCTCCTCTGCGCGCGGCAGGCTTTGCCGGCCCCTACGCCCTGGCGATCGTGACGGGGACCGGGCTCGGTGCCCTGGTCGAGGCGGTCACGGATCGCGTCAGCCTCGATTACGCGGCGATTCCCGGCTTTCCCGCCCCCGGTGTGAGCGGCCATGGCGGGCGGCTGCATCGCGGGCGTCTGTCGGGGCGGCCGGTGCTCGTGTTCGAGGGGCGGACCCACGCCTACGAGACCGGCAACGCTGCCGCCATGCGGGTGCCGCTCGCCGCCGCGCGGGCGCTCGGCGCGGCGCGGCTGCTGCTCACCAACGCTGCCGGTTCGCTGCGCCCGGAGATCGGCCCCGGCCGCCTCGTGATGCTGGCCGACCACATCAACTTGTCAGGCCTCAATCCCCTGATCGGGGAGCCGAGCGACGCCCGCTTCGTGCCGATGACGGAGGCCTACGATCCGGGCCTGCGCGCTCACCTCAGTGCGGCGGCCGAGGAGACTGGGCTGCCGCTGCCTTCCGGCGTCTACGCATGGTTCTCGGGCCCGAGTTTCGAGACGCCGGCCGAGGTGCGCATGGCCGGGATTCTCGGCGCCGACCTCGTCGGCATGTCCACTGTGCCGGAGACGATCCTCGCCCGGTTCCTCGGCATGCCGGTGGCCGCGATCTCGGTGGTGACGAACCTTGCGGCGGGGATCGCGGGCGGAGACCCGCACCATGCCGAAACCAAGGCGGTCGCCGCCCGCGCCGGGGCGGATCTCGCCCGGCTCGCCGCCGGCTTCGTCGGCCGGCTGCCCGAAGCGTAGGGAACACGGATGACCGCTTCAGCCCCCTCCCCCCGCAGGATGCGGCCCGAGTCAGGGCGGATCTGGCGCGACGCGCCCTGCCGCTGCTCGATCTCACCGACCTGAGCGACGCCTGCACCACCGCCGCCGTCGAAGACCTGTGCGAGAAGGCCCGCGCGAGTGGGGTCGCGGCCGTCTGCGTCTGGACGCGTTTCGTCGCCGATTCGGTCCGCGGCCTTCGCGGAAGTGGCGTTCGGGTCGCCACCGTCGTCAATTTCCCGGAAGGCCGCGAGGCGGTGGAGCGCACGGTCGCGGAGACCCGGGCCACGCTCGCGGACGGCGCCGACGAGATCGACCTCGTCCTACCGTATCGAGCGTTGATCCGGGGCGACGCGGAGAGCGCCCGCACGATGGTGGAGGCCGTGCGCGCGGCCTGTGGCGGCCAGCTTCTGAAGGTGATTCTCGAGACCGGCGAACTCGAAGACCCGGGCCTGATCGCGCAGGCGAGCCGACTGTCGCTCGAAGCCGGGGCCGATTTCATCAAGACATCCACCGGCAAGACAGCGGTCTCGGCGACGCTGCCGGCGGCCGAGATCATGCTGGAGGCGATCCGCACACACGGTGGCGACCGGCCGGTGGGGCTCAAGGTCTCGGGCGGCCTGCGCCGGGTCGAGGACGCCGCCGCGTATCTCGCGCTCGCCGACCGGATGATGGGGGCGGATTGGGTGAGCCCGAACACCTTCCGCATCGGAGCCAGCGCGCTCCACGCCGAACTCGTGCGTGCCGAGGAGGCTGCCCGATGAGGCTCCCCCAGGAGATTATCCGCGACAAGCGCGACGGACATGCCCTGTCGGAGGCCGACATCGCGGGCTTCATCGAGGGGCTGACGCAGGATCAGGTCACCGAGGGGCAGGCCGCGGCGTTTGCCATGGCGGTGTTCTTCCGCGGCCTCTCGCTCGACGAGCGCGTGGCCCTGACCCGCGCCATGACGCATTCGGGCACGGTGCTCGCGTGGGATCTGCCCGGCCCCGTCCTCGACAAGCACTCCACCGGCGGCGTCGGTGACACCGTAAGCCTTCCGCTCGCCGCGATGGTCGCGGCCTGCGGCGGCTACGTGCCGATGATCTCAGGGCGCGGCCTCGGACATACCGGCGGCACGCTGGACAAGCTCGCGAGCATCCCCGGCTACGACGTGACGCCGGGCCTCGATCGCTTCCGCAAGGTCACGGCCGAGGCCGGCTGCGCCATCATCGGCCAGACCGCCGACCTCGCGCCGGCCGACCGGCGCCTCTACGCGATCCGCGACGTCACCGGGACGGTGGAATCGCTCGATCTCATCACCGCATCGATCCTGTCGAAGAAGCTCGCGGCGGGGCTTCAGGGCCTCGTCATGGACGTGAAGACCGGCTCCGGCGCCTTCATGGCCCGTCGCGAGGATGCGCGGGCGCTCGCCGAGAGCATCGTGACGGTCGCCAACGCAGCGGGACTGCGCACGCGGGCGCTCATCACCGACATGGATGCCCCGCTGGCCTCCTGCGCCGGCAACGCGGTCGAGGTGGTCTATGCCGTCGATTACCTCACTGGTCGCGCCCGCGAACCGCGCTTCCACGCCGTGACGATGGCGCTGGCCACCGAGATGCTGGTGATCGGGGGGCTGGCCGCAAACATCGCGGAGGCGGAGGGGCGGCTGACGGCGGCGCTCGATTCGGGCCGGGCCTGCGAGGCCTTCGCGCGGATGGTGGCGGCGTTGGGCGGCCCCGGTGACTTCGTCGAAGCGGCAGACCGGCACCTACCCCCAGCACCGGTCGTGCGACCGGTGCTGGCCCAGGAAGCGGGCATGGTGGAGGCGGTGGAGACCCGCGCCATCGGCCTCGCGGTGATTGGCCTCGGCGGCGGGCGCACCCGGCCGCAGGATGCCATCGACGCCCGCGTCGGTTTCACCGGCCTCGCGCGGCCGGGCGACCAACTGTCACCGAACGATCCGATCGGCATCGTCTATGCCGCGGACGAGGCCGCCGCCGAGCGGGCGGCGGCATCGCTACGGGCGGCCTATCAGATCGGCGCAACGCCGCCGGAGCCACGCGAGGCCGTGATGGAGCGCTTGGGCTGAGCGAGCGGCTTAAGCCCGCCTCACGCCCTACCAGTGGTGGCGGTGGCCCCAATGCCGGCGGTGATGCCCCCAGTGGCCGTGATGGTGATGGCGGTGGCCCCAGTGGCGGCGGTGATGCCCCCAATGGCCGTGATGGTGGTGGCGGTGACCCCAATGGCGGGGATGGTGACGGTGGCCGAAATGGTGGTGCTGCCACTGCACCGTCTCAACCGTTGCCTCCGAGGCGAGAGCCGCTTCCGGAGCCGGCGCGAGCGGAGCAGCGTTGGCGGTGCTCGCGCCGAACAGGCCGCCGGCCATCAGGGCGAGTGCGGCGAAGGCGAAGCGGGTTCGACGCCCCAAGGATGTGTCCGACATCGTGTGACCTCCGTTCATCAGGCTGTCCCAACAGCCTTGATGACGAAGCTAGGAGCCGGCGGATGAACGCGCACTGAGCACGATCCGAACAATCGGAAACAAGTCCGTTCGAGCCCGGCGGACACACCTGGAAAGCCAGGCTGGATCGTCCGGATTGCGCCGGAGATGCGCCCGAGAACATCCGGATAAGGTCAGCCGCTTTTCAAAGATTGCGTGGTGCGGTGGAGCCGGCTCTTCGCGGTTCGGCCTCGCGAAGTGACCAGGATCAGACCGTGCCGGCCTTCGGCTCGGGACGCCGATAAACCCAGACGCGGGCTGGGGGCAGGTTGAGCCAGACGCGGTTGGAGCGGCTCGCCGTGTAGCTGCCCGCCTCGCACTTCGCCGGGATCGGCGGCACGACGGCGTAGGTGAACTGCACGAAGGGCGCGCCGGGATGCATCAGGTCGTGGGCGCCTTGCAGCAATTCGAAGCGCTGCTCGAGCGGCTTGGTGAACAGGGGCAGGCTGGAGATCGTGGCGGCGCAGAGGCTGCCGAGCCGGTCGCGCAACGTCTCGCGGATCCGGTAGGCATCGCCGCAGATCACGGTCACGCCGGGGAAGCGGCGGCGCAGCAGCGTGCAGAAATCTGGGTTGAACTCGACGAGGACGAGCCGATCCTGATCGAAGCCGCGGCGGATCAGGGCCTCGGTCACAGGGCCGGTGCCCGGTCCAAGCTCGATCACGGGGCCGCTGACATTCGGGTCGGCATAGGCGGCCATGGTGCGCGCGAGCATCCGTCCCGAGGGTGTGACCGCGCCCGTGACGAGCGGACGCTCGAACCAGGAGCGCAGAAAGCGCGCCTCGTCCTCCAAGGGATCTTTGCGCTCACGGACGGTGCGTGCGGCGGAGACGGCGCGGGCACTGGAACGGCGAAGCGGCGGCACGTCCGAAGGTCCTCGGCTCATCATGGATCGAACAGGCTAGACGACGAAAACCCGTAAGCAGTCAAGCTTCGCCGTAAAGGGCTGGGCGTGGGGCCGCGGCGGCAAGCCGCGGTCATAACCGGTTGAATGCGGGGTTTGATCCCGTCCACCGCGAGCGATCACGCCCGCGTCGCGCCGCTCACGAAGAAGTCACGCACCTTCGAGAAAAACCCGGCACTCTCCGGGTGGTTCTCGTCCGAGGCGCTCTGGTCGAACTCCTGCAACAGCTCGCGCTGGCGCTTGGTGAGGTTCTGCGGCGTCTCCACCGAGACCTGGATGTAGAGGTCGCCGACCTCCCGTGAGCGCAGCACCGGCATGCCCTTGCTCTTGATGCGGAACTGCTTGCCCGTCTGCGTGCCGGCCGGGATGCGCACTTGCGTCTGCGAGCCGTCGATCACCGGAACGGTGATTTCGCCCGACAGCGCGGCCGTCACCATCGAGATCGGCACGCGGCAGAACAGGTCGGCTCCGTCGCGCTGGAAGAACGGGTGCGGCTTGATCGAGAGGAAGACGTAGAGGTCACCCGCCGGCCCGCCGCGCATGCCGCTCTCGCCCTCGCCCGCGAGGCGGATGCGCAGACCGTCATCGACGCCCGCCGGCACGTTGATCGACAGCGTGCGCTCGCGGTTGACTCGGCCCGCGCCGGAGCAGGCCGTGCAGGGATCGTCCACCACCTCGCCGCGGCCGTGACAGTTCGGGCAGGTCCGCTCGATGGCGAAGAAGCCCTGCGCCGCCCGCACACGGCCGTAGCCGCCGCAGGTCGAGCAGGTGCGTGGCTTCGAGCCCGCCTTGGCCCCCGTCCCCGAGCAGGTCTCGCAGGCGATCGAGGTCGGGATGCGGATGGTTTCGGTCTTGCCCGCGAAAGCCTCTTCGAGGCTGATTTCGAGGTTGTAGCGCAGGTCCGAGCCGCGCTCACGGCCCGGAGCACCGCCGCGCCCGCGCCCTGCCCCGCCGCCGGGAGCCGCGCGTCCGTCCCCGAAGAAATTCTCGAAGATGTCCGACATGAAGTCGCCGAACTCGTTGCCGAATCCGGGCCCGCCCGCGCCGCCCTGGCTGAAGGCGGCGTGACCGAAGCGGTCATAGGCCGCGCGCTTCTGGCCGTCGGAGAGGCACTGATAGGCCTCGTTGACTTCCTTGAACTTGATCTCGGCTTCCTTGTCGCCGGGATTGCGGTCTGGGTGATGCACCATGGCCAGCTTGCGGAAGGCGACCTTCAGCTCGCTCTCCGAGGCCGTCTTCGCGACGCCCAAGACCTCGTAATAGTCCCGCTTCGACATTCCCGGCCCCTGGAGCCTCTCGTTCGCGTCGGCTGCCGGCTCGCTGACCGGCATTCCTGCCGGATTGTGGCCGCGCCGCGATCCGCCTCCCGACTCGAACGGGACAGGCCGGATCGACCTTCGCTTCTATCGGATGCCCGGCATGGTTGATCCCCGAGCCTTGCCCGAGGATCAAGCCGTCCGCGCCGATGACGATGAAAATAATGTCGGGAGCGGCGCTGGCGCACCGCTCCCGAACCGTCCTTGCGGACTTACGCGCGCTTCTTGCGCTCGTTCTCGTCCACTTCCTGGAAGTCGGCGTCGATGACGTCGTCCTTCTTCTCGTCCGTGGACGCGGCACCGTCGGCGCCGGGTGCACCCTCGGTCTGGGAGGCGGCGTACATCGCCTCGCCGAGCTTCATCGAGGCCTGCATCAGGTCGTTGGTCTTGGCCTTGATGCCCTCGGCGTCCTCACCCTCGAGCGCGGAGCGCAGAGCGGTGATGGCGGACTCGATGGCACCCTTGTCGGCGGCCGAGACCTTGTCGCCGTATTCCGACACCGACTTCTCGGTGGCGTGGATCAGGCTCTCGCCCTGGTTCTTCACCTCGACCAGCTCGCGCCGCTTCTTGTCCGCCTCGGCATTGGCCTCGGCGTCCTTGACCATCTTCTCGATGTCGGCGTCCGACAGGCCGCCCGACGCCTGGATGCGGATCTGGTGCTCCTTGTTCGTCGCCTTGTCCTTGGCCGTCACGTTGACGATGCCGTTGGCGTCGATGTCGAAGGTCACCTCGATCTGCGGCATGCCGCGGGGCGCTGGCGGGATGCCGACGAGATCGAACTGGCCGAGCAGCTTGTTGTCCGCCGCCATCTCGCGCTCACCCTGGAAGACCCGGATGGTGACCGCGTTCTGGTTGTCCTCGGCCGTGGAGAAGACCTGGGACTTCTTGGTCGGGATCGTGGTGTTGCGGTCGATGAGCCGCGTGAACACGCCGCCCAGCGTCTCGATGCCAAGCGAGAGCGGGGTCACGTCGAGGAGCAGCACGTCCTTCACGTCGCCCTGGAGCACGCCGGCCTGGACCGCGGCGCCGATGGCGACGACCTCGTCCGGGTTGACGCCCTTGTGGGGCTCCTTGCCGAAGAACGCTTTCACGACCTCCTGCACCTTGGGCATGCGGGTCTGGCCGCCGACGAGCACGACCTCGTCGATCTCGGAGGCCGAGACGCCGGCATCCTTGAGCGCCTTGCGGCACGGCTCGATCGTGCGCTGGACGAGATCATCGACCAGCGACTCGAACTTCGCGCGGCTGAGCTTGAGCGCGAGGTGCTTCG
This sequence comes from Methylorubrum sp. GM97, assembly GCF_024347855.1. Lineage (NCBI taxonomy): Bacteria > Pseudomonadati > Pseudomonadota > Alphaproteobacteria > Hyphomicrobiales > Methylobacteriaceae > Methylorubrum > Methylorubrum sp. GM97. Next base: position 3,206,908 of record NZ_AP025942.1, on the reverse strand, counting down.
GCCCGGAGGCGTCGGCGGTGATGTAGGGCAGGTTGATCTCGGTCTGGGTCGCCGAGGACAGCTCGATCTTGGCCTTCTCAGCGGCTTCCTTGAGGCGCTGGAGGGCGAGCTTGTCCTTGGTCAGGTCGATGCCCTGCTCCTTCTTGAACTCGGCGGTCAGGTACTCGACCACGCGGTTGTCGAAGTCCTCGCCGCCGAGGAAGGTGTCGCCGTTCGTCGACTTCACCTCGAACACGCCGTCGCCGATCTCGAGGATCGACACGTCGAAGGTGCCGCCGCCGAGGTCATAGACCGCGATGGTGCCGGCCTTCTTCTTGTCGAGGCCGTAGGCGAGCGCCGCCGCCGTCGGCTCGTTGATGATGCGCAGCACTTCGAGGCCGGCGATCTTGCCGGCATCCTTGGTGGCCTGACGCTGGGCGTCGTTGAAGTAGGCGGGCACCGTGATGACGGCCTGCGTCACCGGCTGGCCGAGATGCGACTCGGCCGTCTCCTTCATCTTCTGAAGGGTGAAGGCGGAAATCTGCGAAGGCGAATACTTCTTGCCGTCGGCCTCGACCCAGGCATCGCCGTTGTCGCCGCGGGCGATCTTGTAGGGCACGAGGCCCTTGTCCTTCTGCGTCAGCGGATCGTCGTAGGTCCGGCCGATCAGACGCTTGATCGCAAAGAAGGTGCGCTCAGGATTGGTCACAGCCTGCCGCTTGGCGGGCTGGCCGACGAGGCGCTCCCCGTCGTCCGTGAAGGCGACGATGGACGGGGTGGTGCGGGCGCCTTCCGCATTCTCGATGACCCGCGGCTGCGTGCCTTCCATGACGGCCACGCAGGAATTGGTGGTGCCGAGGTCGATACCGATCACTTTACCCATGGTGGGATCCCTCTGTTGGATTTTTCAAGCAGACCGCCGAGCCCCGAAGCAGCTCGACCCATGGCGGTTGAAAACGTCTGGTTTGAGAACGGGATGGTCCGAAGCGCATCGCCCTGGCGGGCTGTGCTTCCCAGGCCTCGTCCCGTGTCCCGCCGCATATAAGAAGACGGCTACGCCGCCGCAAGAACGGCGCTCAACGGTTGAGCGGCGGGCGTCATCCTTCGCCGCGCTGGGGCCGCTTTCCGAGGTGCGACACCGAGAGGAAGGCTTGTTTGTTGCCAGGCTGCCACGTCCGCGCCACGGGTGACGTGCTAGGACACCGGCATATGGCTCATGCATACCGCCCGTGAAGTGGCGGCAAACCGGGAGGCCGACCGCCTGATGTTCCTGCCCGTGTCCGAAAGGGTTTTCGCGAAGAAGCCTCGCCCGTTGCGCGTCGCGACGGGGGCGTTGCTCGTGCTTGCCGGCCTGGCCGTGGTCCCGGCCACCCCGGCGCGGGCGCAGAACTTCTTCGAGGAGCTGTTCGGCATCGGGCGGGCGGCCCGTCCCCCGCAGCCGCCGCGCAACGTGCCCGTCCAGCCGCCGCCGCAACCTATGGAGCCGGGCGCTCCGGTACCGGGCGAAGGCGCCGAGACGCGGCCGAGCGCGCCGGCCCAGCCCCGCCAGCCCGTGGTGCTACGGGTGCCGGCCGAGGACAACGTCGCGGGTCAGGACCTGCTGCTGAACGGGCTGAACGGATCACTGAAGATCGAGCGGAGCGGCTCGGCCTTTACCGCCCAGATGACGCTGCCGGGTACCAAGATCTCGCAGCCGACCGAGAACTGCACGGTCAAGCTCGACGGCGGCAGGCCGATGCCGCTGAGCGCCGAGGGCCGCGCGCAGGGCGTCTCCCGCTTCTCGACGGCAAGCGCCGAATGCCCGCTGCGCTTCGAGATTCTCGATGGCAGCGTGCTCGCCACGCCGCTCGGCTCGGGGTCGGCCTGCACCTTCACGGCGGCGGATTGCGAGACGACGCCGTCAGGCCTGTGGGGACCGAACGCCGCCGCGCTGCTCTCGCAGGCGGGCGAGTTCGACACCGCCCGCGGCGTCGCCGACAAGGCGGTGCGGGACAATTACAAGATCATGACGCAGCGGGCCCGGGGCGGCGACGTCCGCCCGATCGTGCAGGAGCAGGCGGCGTTCTCCTCCGACCGCGAGCAGGCCTGCCGGACCTATGCCCGCGAGGGCGCGCACGGCTATTGTCACCTGCGCTTCACCGAGGCGCGGGCGATCGCGCTCGCAACCCGGCTCGGCGCCAACACCGCGACGCCGACGGCGGCGAACGCTCCGGCACGACCCCGCCGCAGCCGTGCGCCGGTGGAGGGGATGAACCCCGACGCCCAGGGGGCGGAACCGTTCGCCGACCAATAGGCCGCGTGGCGCTTCTCACAGAGCCGTAGGCATCGTCGCACGGGCGGAACTCTGCGTTTGGCGCGGATGTTGGCCGGAGGTTCACGCGAAGCGAGCCTGGCCATGCCCGACGAGAAGATCGAAGCCTATACCGACCCGGCCGGCGGATGGGGGTCGGCCCGCTCGCTCATCGACATCCTGACCCGCGAGGAGATCCCGGCTTCCGGCGCGGCGATGCTGATGAAGCAGAACAAGCCGGGCGGCTTCATGTGCGTGTCCTGTGCATGGTCGAAGCCGGCCAAGCCGTCCACGTTCGAGTATTGCGAGAACGGCGCCAAGGCGACCGCCTGGGAACAGACCCGCAAGCGGATCGGCCCCGACTTCTTCGAGCGCCACTCGGTCACCGAATTGCTGACGTGGCCGGACTACGACCTCGAGGAGAAGGGTCGGCTCACGCACCCCCTGCGCTACGATCCGCAGCGCGACCGCTACGTGTCCGTCTCCTGGGAGGAGGCCTTCGCGGAGATCGGACGCGAGCTGAAGGCTCTGCGTGAGACGGACCCGACCTCGGCCGTGTTCTACTCGTCGGGTCGGGCTTCGCTGGAGACGAGCTACATGTACGCGCTGTTCGCGCGCATGTACGGCAACAACAACCTGCCCGACTCCTCCAACATGTGCCACGAATCGACCTCGAAGGCGCTGCCGCAATCGATCGGCGTCCCCGTCGGCACGACGGTGCTGGAGGATTTCGAGACCACCGACCTGATCCTGTTCTTCGGACAGAATGTCGGTTCGAATTCGCCGCGGATGCTCCACCCGCTGCAGGACGCCCGCCGCCGGGGCGTGCCCATCATCACCTTCAACCCGCTGCGGGAGCGCGGGTTGGAGCGGTTCACCAACCCGCAATCGCCCGTCGAGATGCTGACCCATTCCTCGACGCAGATTTCGACTCAGTACCATCAGGTGAAGGCCGGCGGCGACATCGCGGCGCTCGGCGGCATCTGCAAGGCGCTCTTCGCCATGGACCGAGAGGCGCAGGCGGAGGGGCGCCCGCGCGTTTTCGATATCGATTTCATCGCCGAGCACACCCACGGCTTCGAGAAGTTCGAGAAGTTCTGCGACCGGCTCGAATGGCCGGCGCTGGAGACCAAGTCCGGCCTGAGGCGCGAGGGGATGGAGGCGGCCGCCGCCGTCTACGCCCGCGCGCGGGCGGTGATCGGCATCTATGGGATGGGCCTGACCCAGCACCGCCGCGGCACCGAGACGGTGCAGATGTTCGTCAACCTGCTGCTCCTGCGCGGCAATATCGGGCGGCCCGGCGCCGGCATCTGCCCCGTGCGCGGCCACTCGAACGTGCAGGGCCAGCGCACCGTCGGCATCGCCGACGAGCCGTCGCTGGTGCCGCTCGATAAACTCAAGGAAATGTACGACTTCGAGCCGCCCCGCGAGAAGGGGATGAACACGGTCGAGACCTGCGAAGGCGTTCTCTCCGGCAAGGTGAAGGCCTTCGTTGGGCTCGGCGGCAATTTCATCCGCGCGGTGCCCGACACGAAGCGGATGGAGGAAGCGTGGCGCTCGCTGCGTCTCACCGTGCAGATCTCGACCAAGCTCAACCGCTCGCACCTCGTGCATGGTGAGGTCGCCTACATCCTGCCCTGCCTCGGCCGGATCGAGGTGGACGAGCAGGCGAGCGGGCCGCAGGCCGTGTCGATGGAGGACTCGACCTCCTGCTTCCACGGCTCGCGCGGCGTCGCCCGGCCCGTGAGCGACCATGTGCGCTCCGAGCCCTGGATCGTGGCGCAGCTGGCTAAGGCGACGCTGCCGGCCAACCCCAAGGTCGATTGGAACGCGTGGGTCGGCGATTACGCGCGGGTGCGCGACGCCATCGAGGCGACCTATCCGGAGAAGTTCAAGAACTTCAACGCGCGCCTGTTCGAGCCCGGCGGGCAGCACAAGCCGATCGCCGCGCGCGAGCGCAAATGGGAGACGTCCACCGGCAAGGCGAACTTCGTCGTGCCGCCGGACGGGCTCGACATGGACCCGGACATGAAGAGCGACCGGCGCGACGTGCTCGACCTCATCACGCTGCGCTCGAACGATCAGTTCAACACCACGATCTACGGGTATCACGACCGCTTCCGCGGGGTGAAAGGCACCCGCCAAGTGCTGTTCATGAACGAGAACGACATCGAGCGGCTGCAACTCACCGATGGTGAGACCGTCGATGTCGTGACCGAGGCCGCCGACGAGTTCGCCCGTGAGGTGAAGGGCCTGAGGATCGTCAAGTACGACATCCCCGCCGGCAATTGCGCAGGCTACTACCCGGAGCTGAACGTGCTGATCCCGCTCTGGCACCATGATGCCCAGGCCAAGGTGCCGGCGGCCAAGGCGATTCCCGTGCGGATCGCAAAGGCGGCGACATTGGCCGTGAGGGACTGAGCAGGGGCTCGTCCGGCTCCGCCGGCTCGGCGCCCGACGGCGATCAAGATTGTACGGTGTGCAAATCATCACTTGCACGCTGTGCAAACCAGGCTCATCCATGAGGGCGTGACGACGCGGTCACGCCCTCGGAGTGATGCTATGTTGACGCTGTTGCGAACCCTCGCCCGCGGCGCTGCCGCCCAAGCCTGCGAGGAGGTCCACGACCGCCACGCCCTCCTCGTGCTCGATCAGCAGATCCGCGAGACCGCCGCCGATCTGGAGCGCGGCCGGCGCATGCTGGCCGCAGCCATGGCCGGGCACAGCGCGGAGGCGCGGCGTCTCACGCAGGTCGAGGCCCGCGCCGCCGACTTGGAGACCCGCGCGGTGGCCGCGCTTGCGGCGGGCCGCGAGGATCTGGCCCATGAGGCGGCCGAGGCGATCACGAGTCTTGAGGCCGAACGGGACGCCCTGCGCGCCGCACGGGCGACCTTCGCGGCCGAGGTGGTCCGGATGCGCACGGTGCTCGCCGATGCGACTCGGCGACAGGCGGCCTTAGAGCGCGGGCGGCGGGTCGCGGCGGCGTCCGAAGCAGTCCGGCGTCTGCGCCGGACGGAGGGCGTGCGGGATCGCGCGACGTTGCGGGACGCCGAGGCGACGCTGGCCCGACTTCAGCGGCTCCAGGCCGAGGCGACGGATACCGACGACGCGCTGGCCGCGATCGAGACGCCCGAGGAGACTCTTGCCGAGCGCCTCGAACGTGAGGGCTTCGGGCCTCGGACGCGCCCCTCCTCCGACGACGTGCTCGCCCGCCTGCGAAGCCGCGCCGAGGCCGCCGGCGCCGCCTCCGTCTGATCCGCCCTCCCGCGTTCCAAGGAATTCAGCCATGTCCCAAGAGACTGCGCAGCATACCGGCGCCTGGGTCGTGTTCACCCAAGCCTCCTTCGTCGCCTCCGCCGCGCTCGTCGGCTTCGGCATCCTGTTCATGCCCCTCGACTTCTGGATGAAGGGCTATCTCGCCATGGGCACGGTGATGCTGGTCCAGTCCTGCATCACCGCCACCAAGACTCTTCGCGACGTCCATGAGGGCCGCCGCATGGTCAACCGCCTGGAGGATGCCCGTACCGAGCGCCTGCTGATGTCGGTCGGCAAGGAGTGACGCGAGGAGCCATGCAAGGAGTCATGTAAGACGGCGGCCTCGGGAGACTCGACGCGCGCCCGCGACGGTCCATATTCCGTGGCATGGACAGTTCGGACGGAGCTCACGCGCGACGGCAGGCGATCATCGATCGCTTGCTCAGCGACGCCCTGCGCCCGGCCGGCGGGATCGTGCTGCCGAGCCACGATGCCCTGCCGGCCGACATCCGCATGACGGTCGATCGCCTGCTGGCCAAGGCTGATGCCGAGCGCCGCCGCTCGCTCACCTACGACGACCTCGAAGAGGCGTTGCCGCCCCGCGACGTCACCGCCGACGATCTGGAAGCGATCTTCTGGGTGCTGGCGGAATACGGGATCGAACTCGACGAGGGCGATTAGCCCTCGGCTCCCAGGAGCAGCCGTGCCGCCGCCGCGCGCGCCTCGTCGGTGACGGTGGCGCCGGCCAGCATCCGGGCGATCTCTTCCCGGCGCGCATCCGCCGCGAGCCCGACCACGCGGGTCGTCACCCGCTCGGCGCTCTTCTCCGCGCCCTTGGCCGTTTTCCCCTTCACGCTGTCCTTAGCGATGCGGAAATGCGTCACCGCGCGGGCGGCGACCTGCGGCGCGTGGGTCACGGCCACGACCTGAACCTGCTCCGAGAGCCGGCCGAGCCGTGCGCCGATCGCGTCGGCCACCGCGCCGCCGAGGCCGGTGTCGATCTCGTCGAAGATCAGCGTCGGCGCCGAGCCCTTGCCGGCGAGCACGACCTTGAGCGCCAGCATGAAGCGGGACAGCTCGCCGCCGGAGGCGACCTTCATCATCGGGCCGGCGCGGGTGCCGGGATTGGTCTGCGCCCAGAACTCGACCCGCTCGGTGCCGGCGGCGTCGCGCGAGGCTTCGTCCACGGTGATCTGCGTGATGAAGCGTGCGCCCTCCAGCTTCAGCGGCGGCAACTCGGCCTGCACCGCGGCATCGAGCGCCTTGGCCGCCTTGCGACGCCCATCGCCGAGCCGCTTGGCGGCCTGGGCATAGGCCGCTTCCGCCGCCGTGAGTTCGGCCTCGAGCCCGGCAAGCGCCTGCTCGCCAGCATCGAGGGCGGCCACGTCCGCATCGTAGCGGCTGCGCAGGTCGGCGAGGTCGTCGGCCGGGACCGAATATTTTCGCGAGGCGGCGCGCAGGGCGAATAGCCGTTCCTCGACACGTTCCAGCTCGCGCGGATCGAACTCGGCGGCGAGCACCGCGGCATCGAGGGCGGCGCGCGCCTCGTCCAGCGCGACGAGGGCCGCATCGAGGGCGGCGATGCTCGGATCGACCAGGGTCGGCACCGTGGCGCTGCGCCGCTCCAGGCGGCGCACGGCGGAGGAGAGATGCGGCACGAGCGAGCCGGAGCCGCCGACGAGGTCGAGTGCTTCGTTCAACTCGCGGGCGACCTTCTCGCCCTGCTGCATCAGCGTGCGGCGCTCGGCGAGCTTGGCCTCCTCGCCCGCCTGCGGATCGAGGGTGCCCAGTTCCTCCACCGCGTGGCGGAGGAAGTCAGCTTCCTTCTGCGCGGCCTCGACGCGTTCGCGCTGCTCGGCCAGCGTCGAGCGGGCGGCGCGCACGCGTTTGGCGGCCGACGCCACCTGCGCCAGCGGACCCTGAAGCCCGCCGAACGCGTCGAGGATGCTGCGGTGGGTGGTGGGGTCGGCCAAGGCCCGGTCGTCGTGCTGGCCGTGGATCTCGACGAGCGCCGTACCGATCGCCCGCATGGTCTGCACGCCGACCGGCTGGTCGTTGACGAAGGCGCGGGTGCGCCCGTCGGCGAATTGCGTGCGGCGCAGGATCAGGTCGCCATCGGTGTCGATCTCGGCCGCCGCCGCGACGGCGCGGGCGGGATGGTCGAGGGCCACGTCGAACACGGCGGTGACGCCGCCCTGCGCCTCGCCCTGCCGCACGAGACCGCCATCGCCGCGCCCCCCGAGCGCCAGGGCGAACGCGTCAAGCAGGATCGACTTGCCCGCACCGGTCTCACCCGTGAGAACGGTGAGCCCCCCGGAGAAGGTCAATTCGAGCTTGTCGATCAGAACGATGTCGCGGATCGCGAGCTGGACGAGCATGAAGCGGCGCCAGAGCCCCTTATTGGATTGTGCGCGGGTTTAGCCGTAAGCGGAGAGGACTTCATCCGGAAAGTGCTGTGGGACCCGCGACCGACGATCGGCCGCGCGACGGCCCCGAGGCAGGCTGCTTCGTTCATCCGGCTGAAGGCGTCTGGAGAGCCATTGCATGCGTGTGGTCGCGGTGAGCCGGGTGCTCGATGAGGTCGATGTCATCGAGGCGTTCATTCGGCACGCGGCGGCCTTCGTCGATCATCACATCATTCTCGACAACGGCAGCCGGGACGGGACCGTCGAGATCGTCCGAAAACTCGCCGAAGAGGGGATTCCGCTCACGGTCTATCAGTCGCCGTCGATCTGCTTCTCCGAGCGCGACATGAACAACTGGCTCTACAACGAGGCGGTTGACCGGCACGATGCGGATTGGGTCGCCTGTCTCGACAGCGACGAGTTCTACGACGAGCGCCAGTTGCCGGGAGGATTGCGGAACTACCTCCAAGAGCTGGAAAACGCCGGCGGGAACGTCGTCGCCGTCCGGGTTCCCTGGGCTCATTACAACTATACGACCCGGGATGATGCAGGAGAAAACCTCGTCCCGCGCCGCATCACTCATCGCACGGAGATCGCCAGCGACGGCAAGATCATCGCGAGCTGGCGGCTGGCGAAGGAAAAGGGCCTCGTGCTGGAGGGGCAGCACAACGTGCATCTGCCGGAGGGCAGCCGCGGCACGGTGGTCGTCGAGCGGCGGCTCTGGATCGCACATTTCTCCGAGCGCAACGCGGCGCAGTACGTCACCAAATTCGTGAGAGGGTGGGCGAAGATCCTCACCGCCGGGCAAGCCTGCCAGGATCGGGGCTTCTCGGCGCATTACCGCGGACCGTTCGAGCTTCTCAGAGACCATCCCGAGACGTTGCTGAGGTCCGACGGGTTCCTCGGAAGAAAGAACGAGGACCGAAGCGCCATCCACGACCCAATGGATTACCGCGGCGGCCCCCTTCGCTACACGCCTCCGAACGATCCGGAGATGCAGTCGGTCCGAGCGCTCGTCGGATTCCTCTCGGAGGTGTGCACCCGCTACGGCGAACTCACCGACGCCCTGCCCGTGGCAAGGGCCTATTCCGAGCGAATCGAGCGGCGGATCAACCGGCTCATCTGAAGCGTGCTCGCCCGGCCCAAGGCTAGGCCAAGCCCGATCCGTCCGGCTTGTTGGAGTTGGCTCAATCTCCGACGCCGCCATCGCGAGCGGCCGCCAAGCGACCTGCGGTGCACCATCTCCGGACGGTGCGCGGATCGGATCGCGCCGGCTCCGCATCACGGAGACGACGGAGGGACGGAAACGAAAACAGCGCCCCGGATCTCGGATCCGGGACGCTGTTCGAAGGCTTCGCCTGTGTCGCGCAAGTGCTGTGAGGAGGCCCTACTCCGCAGCGGCGGTCCGCCCGATCACGCCGCGATAGATCTTGCTGATCCAGGAGGACTTCTCCTCCCGCGGCTCCAGGCCGCCGGTCTGCAGGAGCTTGTAGGCATCCTGGTACCAGGGGCTGTCGGGGAAGTTGTGGCCGAGCACGGCCGCGGCGGTCTGCGCCTCGCCGGTGAGGCCGAGCGCCATGTAGGCCTCGACCAGACGCTCCAGCGCCTCTTCGGCGTGGCGGGTCGTCTGGTACTTGCTGACCACGTCGCGGAAGCGGTTGATCGCCGCCGGGAAGGCGCGCTTCTCGAGGTAGAAGCGGCCGACTTCCATCTCCTTGCCGGCGAGCTGGTCGCGGGTGATCTGGATCTTGGCCTTGGCGTCGGCGGCGTATTCGGAGGTCGGGTACTTCTGCACCAGCTCCTGGAGGGCGATGAGGGCGCGCTCGGAGCGCTCCTGATCGCGGGTCACGTCCGGGATCTGCTTATATTGCGACATCGCCATCAGGTACTGGGCGTAGGCCGCGTCCTTGCTCGCCGGGTGGCGCTGGAGGTAGCGCTTCGAGGCGTTGATGGCGTCGTCGTACTTCGCGCCCTCGTAGTTCGCGTAGGCCGTCATCAGCAGCCCTTTCCGCGACCAATCGGAATAGGTGTACTGCTTGTCGAGCTGGTCGAACTGCTTGGCGGCGTTCTCGTAATCCCTGTCTTCCATCTTCGCCAAGCCCTCGCTGTAGAGCTTGTCCGCGGCGTATCCGGGATCGCCTCGGGCTTGTACTTTTCGGCGAAGAGGTTGGTCGGATCTAGGGCATCGCAGCCGCCGAGCCCGATGCCCAGGCTGAGGAGCACGGCCGCCATCGCGCCACGGGTCGGGAAGGTCACAGGCATCGCGGTCAATTTCCCTGTCAGGCCCGGCCGCTTGAGGAGCGGCGCGCGACCTACGCGCAGGCTTTTACGGTTGGCCGTCGATTCGGGCGTCAAAACGGCAGGGCGTAGGGAACCTTTAAGGTATTCCGCCTGCGACGTGGATCGAGGGCCGATGTGGCGTCCGGGTTACAGTTCGGCGGCGAAGGCGGCGAGCCCCAGGCCGGCACCGAAGTCGGCGCGGGCAGTCTCGCGGCGGGTGCCCTGGCCCTCGACGATGGCGTAGTTCGCGCGGTCGGCGAACAGCGCTTCGAGGATGCCGACATTCATGCGGTGGCCGCCGCAATAGGAGCGGTAGGCGCCCTGGAGCGGCAGGCCGGCGAGCGCGAGGTCGCCGACCGCGTCGAGGAACTTGTGACGGACGAACTCGTCCGCGAAGCGCAGGCCCTCCGGGTTGACGACGGCGGTCTCGCCGACGGCGACCGTGTTGTCGAGGGAGGCGCCGAGCGCGAAGCCCGCCTTCCAGTAGCGCTCCACGTCCTTCATCATGCCGAAGGTGCGGGCGGGGGCGATCTCGCGGCGGTAGGCGGCCGGGGTCAGGTCCATCGCCTTGCGCGAGCGGCCGATTACCGGGGATTCGAAGTCGATCTCCACGTCGAGGCGGAAGCCGCGGTCGATCGGGCGGAGTTCAGCGAACGCGCGGCCGGCCTCGATGCGAACGGGCTGGAGTACCTTGATCCAGCGGCGCGGCGCGCGGCAGAGGGCCAGGCCGACGCTGTCGATGGCCTGGACGAAGAGGCGGGCGCTGCCGTCGAGGATCGGCATCTCGGGGCCGTCGATCTCGACCAGAGCGTTGTCGACACCGAGCCCGTAGAGGGCCGACATCAGATGCTCGATGGTGGCGACGGCACCGGTCTCGACGTCACCGATGACGGTGCACAGCTCGGTGGCGGAGACGCAGGCGAAGTGGGCCTTGATGATCCGGTCGTTGCCGGTGGTCGTGCCCGTCCGGAGGAAGGCGATACCGTGGTTGGCTTTGGCGGGGTGGAGCGTGATCTCCGCCGGGTTGCCGGAGTGGACTCCGATTCCGGTCAGCGTCACGGACGTTTTGAGTGTTGTCTGTTGGTTCGTCCGCATACCTTAGCCCTCGGCCAGGATCCTTCCCGCGCACCCCGTTTCGGGGGGCGGTATGAGAAAGTCCGTCCGCTGCTTGAAGCCCCTGCGAGCGCTGGCAGTCGATTGACCGGCCGCGCCTTCTGTCGTTCCGGAAGCGTGTATAGCTGTGGCAATCAGGCCGGCCAAATCACGGATTCTTACGATCTGTTACAGCCACGGTTTCGCCACGATCTTTGAAAAGCATTTTCTGATCAGGGTCTTAACAAGTAGCTAAACCCGGAACCTTGCGGTTCCGGGTCTGTGGCCGAAATACCCCAATGAGGGTCGATGGAGGCCGAGTTGCCCCCATCGATCCACAGGCAAACCAGGTTTCAGTTCGCCTGACGGCGAAGGAAGGCCGGGATTTCGAGCTGGTCGTCTTCCATCATCCGCGGCGGCAGGGCACGGCCCTGCGCGTCGAGATTGCCCTGAGCGGGCGGTACTGCGGCGCCTGAGGCGCGGGCGCCCGCAGGGCCGGCTCGACGCGGGGCGCGGCGACCGGAGCCGGGGCGGCGGCGCGGGGCGCCGGCACCGGAGCGGCCTCAACTTCCTCGCGGCGACCGCCGAAACCGACCGTGGCGAGCCGGCGCAGCAGGGTCATGCGCTTGGAATCCTGGTTCGGCTCCGGCTGGGGCTCCTCGCCGCGGCTCTTGAGGATCTGCGCCTGGGTGTGGGGCGGCAGGTCCGAGATCTGCGGCATGCGCGGCGGGCGGGCGAGCTGCGGACGCGGCGGCACGTAGGGGCCGTTCGCGGCCTGGGCGGGCTCCTGGGCCTGGGCCGGGGCCGGCTGCTCGTAAGCCGGGACGGCGGCGCGGGCCGGGGCCTGGGTCAGCACGACATCGTGGTGGTGCATCGCCGGGGCGGGCTCGGCACGCATCGGCTCCGGCGCCACCGGCTCCGACAGCATGGCCCGCGGGCCGGCGTTCGGGGCGAGCAGCGGCTCGGGGCCGGGGCGGTGCGACGGCTGGTGGCCGTTCTGCTGCGCCGCCTGATGCGTCGAGGCGGGGCTCAGGGCGGCGGAGGCGCGGGCACGGGCCTCGGAGCGCAGACGCTCGGCGACCTCGGCGATGCGCTGCTCGGTCTGGGCGATTTCCGGGTTGTTCGGGGAATCGGCCGAGATCAGCGCCGGCTCGATGCCGGTGGCGACCACCGAGACGCGGATGATGCCGTCGAGGCTCTCGTCGAAGGTGGCGCCGAGGATGATGTTGGCGTCGGAATCGACCTCCTCGCGGATGCGGGTGGCGGCTTCGTCGAGTTCGTAGAGGGTGAGGTCGGAGCCGCCGGTGATCGAGATCAGCAGGCCGCGGGCGCCCTTCATCGACACGTCGTCGAGGAGCGGGTTGGCGATGGCCGCTTCCGCCGCGCGGTTGGCGCGGTTCTCGCCGGACGCCTCGCCGGTGCCCATCATCGCCTTGCCCATGCCGCGCATGATCGCGCGCACGTCGGCGAAGTCGAGGTTGATCAGGCCTTCCTTGACCATGAGGTCGGTGATGCAGGCGACGCCCGAGTAGAGCACCTGGTCGGCCATCGCGAAGGCGTCGGCGAAGGTGGTCTTCTCGTTGGCGACCCGGAACAGGTTCTGGTTCGGGATGACGATCAGGGTATCGACCGCCGCCTGAAGCTCCTGGATGCCGGCCTCGGCCGTGCGCATCCGGCGCATGCCCTCGAACTGGAACGGCTTCGTCACGACGCCGACCGTCAGGATGCCCATGTCACGCGCCGCGCGGGCGATGACCGGGGCCGCGCCGGTGCCGGTGCCACCGCCCATGCCGGCGGTGATGAAGGCCATGTGTGCGCCCGAGAGCTGATCGCGGATCTCGTCGATCACCTCTTCGGCGGCGGCCGAGCCGACCTCGGGGTGCGAGCCGGCGCCGAGGCCCTGCGTCACGCCGATGCCCATCTGGATCACGCGCTCGGCCTTCGAGGAGGTGAGCGCCTGGGCGTCGGTGTTGGCCACGACGAACTCGCAGCCGAGCAGCCCCGACTCGATCATGTTGTTGACGGCGTTACCGCCCGCGCCGCCGACGCCGAACACCGTGATGCGGGGCTTGAGTTCCCGGATGTCCGGAGCCTGAAGAGAGATGGCCATGTGGTCGAACCCTTCGTGACTTTCGATTGCCTGAACGACGCCTTGTGACGCCTGCCCTGTCTTGCTTGTCCCGCGCTGGCCTCGCGGCGGCGCGGGGTCGTTCTGTTGGAGCCGTTCCCCGTCCGGCAGGGTCGGGGACGCCTCCAAGTCGTTGTTTTATCGCGATGTCTTCACGCGAACCGGAAACCCGACGCGCGACATCGCTCTAGAAACTTTCCCGGATCCAGCGACCGACCCGCGAGAAGTAGCCGTCCGTTCCCGTGCCGGCGAAGGCGCCCTGCCCCCGCGGCTCGAAATGCTCCGCATGCGCCACCTGCGGGTAGACCAGCAGGCCGACCGAGGCCGAGAAGGCGGGCCCCTTGGCGGCTTCCGGCAGGCCGCGGATGCCGAGCGGGCGCCCGATCCGGACCTGTCCCTGAAGGATGCGGCGGGCCGTCTCCGGCATGCCGACGAGCTGGCTCGCGCCGCCCGTGAGCACCACCCGGCGACCGGCCTGGGCGCCGAAGCCCGCATTGCGCAGGCGGTCGCGCACCAGTTCGAGCACCTCCTCGACCCGCGGCTTGACGATGCGCACGAGTTGCGAGCGCGGCACGTGACCGGGCGCCTCGCCCTCGTCCTCGCCGACGCCGTGCACGGCGATCATGTCCCGCTCGTCGGAGGCCGTGGCGATGGCCGAGCCGTAGAGGGTCTTCAGCCGCTCGGCGACGGAGACACGGGTCGAGAGCCCTCGGGCGATGTCCATGGTGACGTGGTGGCCGCCGACCGCGACCGCGTCGCAATGGACGAGATGGCCGCCCATGAAGACGCCGACGCTGGTGGTGCCGCCGCCCATATCCACGACGGCGCAGCCGAGTTCGGCTTCGTCGTCCACGAGCGCCGAGAGGCCGGCGGCGTAGGGCGTGGCGATCACCGCATCAACGCCGAGATGGCAGTGCTCGACCGCCAGCATCAGGTTGCGCGCGGCGGCCGCCTCGGCGGTGACGACGTGGAGATCGACGCCGAGCGCGTTGCCGATCATGCCGGACGGGTCGATCACCGCGCCCTGCCCGTCCAGCGCGTAGCCGGTCGGCAGAGCGTGCAGCACCGCCCGGCCGGGGCTGACGCCGTGGGCGCTCGCGGTCTCCAGAACCCGCTCGACGTCGGAGCCGGTGACCGTGCCGGAGCGGACGTTCACCCGCGCCTCGAAATGCTGCGAGGCGATGCGCCCGCCGGAAATGTTGACGATGACCGACTGGACCTCGGCCTTGGCCATCCGCTCGGCGGCGTGGACCGCCTGACGGATCGCGCCCTCGGCGGCCTCCAGATCGACGATGGCGCCGCCCTTGAGCCCGAGCGAGCGCTGGTGGCCGATGCCGATGATGCGGGCGAGATGGGTGCGCCCGCGCAGCGTCGACATCGCCTCGGCCGGCTGCAGCTCGGCGATGAGGCAGACGACCTTGCTGGTGCCGATGTCGAGCACCGACATGGTCGCGCTCCGACGGGCGGAAAGCGGTTTCAGGCGCGGCGTGAGGCCGTGATGGGTCTGCATCGGACGCTACTCGGCGGATACGCGACAGGGCACGGAAGAGAGTGCGGCGGGGCGGAACGCGCTCATGTCGCGGTCCCCTTTTTCGGCTTCTTGCGGCTCTCCGCCCGGGCGGCCGCAGCCTCCTCGGTCAGGCGCACCACGACGCGGTCGGCCATGCGCAGGTCCACCGCGATGATGTCCTTCTCCAGAATCTTGCTCTCCCGCTCGAGCCGCACCAGCCGGGCGAGCGCCTCGGCGGGATCGGCCTCGGGCAGGCGGATGTCGACGCCGTCGAGCTTGAGCGTCCAGCGCCGGCCGGAGACGTAGGTGCCGGCGCGGATGCGCGATCCGAGCGGACCGGCCGCCTCGATCAGCGCGAGATATTCCTTGAGGCGCTCGTTGGCGCCCGCGCCGACGACGAGCGGCAGATTGACGTAGCGCTCGTCGCGCAGGTCATCGATCACCTTGCCGTCGGCGGCGATCACCTGGATCTCGCCGTTCTGCTGCCAGAGCGCGGCGGGCTCGCGTTCGACCTGATTGATGACGATCTCGTTGGGATAGAGCTTCCGCACGGAGGCGCTGGCGATCAGCTTCTCGGCGAGCAGGCGGTCGCGTACGCCATCGACGTCGAGGAACGGCACGGAGGAGCGCCAGTCGATACCGGCGGTGCTCAGCACCTCGCGCTCGTACATCCGCGACAGGCCGGTAATGGTCACCCGCTCGACGCCGAAGCCGGCGATCCGCGCGAGGATGTCGAGCGGCCGGCCATTCTCGGCGACGAAGCTATCGTAGCGCCCGCTCATGACGAAGCCGGTCAGCGCGACGGTGCCGGCAAGCCCGGCGACCAGCGCCGTGCCCGCGAGCCGCGGCACGCGTGCCTCGATCGGTACCGCCGGCCGGAGCCGACGTGCCGACGAGAACCGCCTGAGGATCTTCGGGAGCCGCAGCCCCGCAAGGATCCCGCCGCTGCCGGGGTTACCGGCTGCGTTCAGCGGTTGAGAGAAGCGTCCTCCACCATCCATCGGACGAGTTCACCGAAACTCTGGCCTGCGTGGGCCGCGATCTCCGGCACAAGGCTCGTCTGGGTCATCCCTGGCTGCGTGTTGACCTCGAGGACGACGAGAGCGCCGGTTCCACCCGGCGTGTCGTCGTAACGAAGGTCGGCACGGCTGACGCCACGACATCCCAGTGCTTGATGCGCCGTTAACGCCAACTCTTGGACACGCTGGTAAATATTTAGTTTAAGATCCGCGGGGAGGACGTGGATCGACCCCCTCCGGCGTACTTCGCATCGAAGTCGTACCACTCCCCCGAGACGGGCTTGATCTCGGTCACTCCGAGGGCCCGGTCGCCCAGCACCGCGCAGGTCAGCTCGCGGCCCGCAACGTAAGTCTCTGCAAGGACTTCCTCGCCGTAGACCCACTCGTCGGAGGCGAGAATCTGGGGCGGGTGCGAGCGCTCGTCACGCACGATGATGACCCCCATGGAGGAGCCCTCGGCGATCGGCTTCACGACATAGGGAGGGGTTAACGGGTGTGACTTCGCCGCATCATGACGGTTAACGACCCGGCCCTCCGGAACGCTCACACCGGCCGCGCGCATGACCGTTTTGGCACGTTCCTTGTGCATGGCGAGCGCCGAGGCCAGCACGCCGGAATGGGTGTAGGGGATCTTCAGGATCTCCAGGAGGCCCTGGATCGTGCCGTCCTCGCCGGCTGGGCCGTGGAGCGCGTTGAGCGCCGCGTCGGGCCGCAGCTCGGTCAGCACCGTCGCGATGTCAGGCCCGACATCGACGCGGGTGACGCGATACCCCTCCCCTTCCAGCGCCTCGGCGCAGGCATTGCCGGAGCGGAGCGAGATTTCCCGCTCGGAAGACCAGCCGCCCATGAGGACGGCGACGTGCTTGGACATGGTGGGGCTCCGTAGGCGAAGGTCGGTTCCGGGGGCAGAGCGATCAGGCGGGCGAGGCCTCGACGCCGATGCGCTTGATCTCCCAGTGCAGCTCGAAGCCCGAATGCTCGCGCACCCGGCGGCGCACCTCCTCGCCGAGCCCTTCGATGTCGGCCGCGGTGGCGCCGCCGCGGTTGATCAGGAAGTTGCAGTGCATCTCGGAGACCTGGGCTCCGCCCCGGATCAATCCGCGGCAGCCGGCGGCGTCGATGAGCTGCCAGGCCTTGCCGCCCTCCGGGTTCTTGAAGGTCGAGCCGCCGGTGCGCTCGCGGATCGGCTGGGCGGCCTCGCGGGCGGCGGTCACCCGGTCCATCTCCGCCTCGATCGCCTCGCGGTTGCCGGGGCGACCGCGGAAGGTCGCGCCCGTGAAGATCACGTCGTCCGGCGCCGAGGAGTGGCGATAGCGGAACCCCATCTCGGCATGGCTGAAGCGGCGGACCTCGCCCTTCCGGTCGATGCCGCGGACCTCGACCAGCACGTCGGTGGTCTCGCCGCCATGCGCTCCGGCATTCATTCGCAGCGCGCCACCGACGGAGCCGGGGATGCCGCGGAAGAAGGCGAGCCCGTCGAGGCTGGCTTCCGCCGCCGCCTTAGCGAGCCGCATGTCGGGCACGGCCGTGCCGGAGCGGATCGTCTCGCCGTCGATCTCGACCGAGCCGAAGGCCTTGCCGCCGAGCCGGATCGTCACGCCGGGAATGCCGCCGTCGCGCACGATCAGGTTCGAGCCAAGCCCGATCACCGTGACCGGCACGGCTGGATCGAGGGCGGCGAGGAAGGCGGACAGATCTGCCTCGTCGGCCGGGCTGAACAGCACCTGCGCCGGTCCGCCGACGCGGAACCACGTCAGGTCGGCGAGCGACTGATTTTCAAGGAGGCGGCCGCGAAGATCGGGCGCGGCGGCGCGGATCGCGTCGATGAGGGAGTGCTCGGTCATATCCGTTTCCCCCCTCTCCCCGCAGGCGGGGAGAGGGCTTTGCCGACCTCGTCGTCGGCAAAGCGAGGCGGCAGCCGAGGGTGAGGGGCGGATCAGGAGGAGGCTCCGCTTGAGAAGCCCCCTCACCATCGCCCTGCGGGCTCGTCGCGCCGACGACGAGGTCGTCGCGACCCTCTCCCCGCGGGCGGGGAGAGGGGGGAAGCGCGGCGAGGATCGTGTCGAGCACACCAAGGGTATTGCTCATGACCTCGGCATTCCAGAAGCGCAAGACTCGGTAGCCGCGCTCGACCAACCACGCATCTCTTGCGGCGTCATAGGCACTGTCTGCATGCTGGCTGCCGTCGGGCTCGACGATCAGCCTCGCCTCGCGGCAGCAGAAATCCGCCACGTAGGAGCCGATGCTCTCCTGCCGGACGAACTTGAATCCGGCGAGACGACGGTCGCGGAAACGAAGCCAGAGGCGGCGTTCGGCCTCGGTCTGGTCGTGCCGAAGCCGTTTGCGAAACTGACTCCGCTCGTCGTCCGCGGAGCGCACATCTCACCCCTGCAAAGCCGCCAGCTCTCCCGGTAGCGCGTAGGCCCACTGGGTGATCGTGCCGGCGCCGAGGCACACGACGTAGTCGTTCGAACCGGCGCGGCCGGCGACGAGGCGGGCCAGATCCTCCGGGCGCTCAAGGGCAACGGCGTCGCGGTGGCCGCGGGCCTTGAGGCCGGCAATCAGCGAATCGCGGTCGATGCCCTCGATCGGCGCCTCGCCCGCCGCGTAGACGGGGGCGACGATCACCGTGTCGGCGTCGTTGAAGCAGGTGCAGAAATCCTCGAACAGCGACTGAAGCCGGGTGTAGCGGTGGGGCTGCACGATGGCGATGACCCGCCCGTCGGTCGAGGCGCGGGCCGCGCGCAGCACCGCCTGGATCTCCACCGGGTGGTGGCCGTAATCGTCGAAGATCGTCGCGCCGTTCCACTCGCCCGTGCGGGTGAAGCGGCGCTTGACGCCGCCAAAGCCCGCCAAAGCCTTGCGGATCGCATCCGACGGCACGCCGAGTTCATGGGCCACCGCCAGAGCCGCGGTGGCGTTGAGCGCGTTGTGACGGCCGGGCATCGGCAGGACGAGATCCTCGATCTCCATGCGGAAGCCGGGGCGGCGATCGCGGATCATCACCCGGAAGCGGCTCTGGCCGCCCTTCAGGTCGATGTCGATGAGGCGCACGTCGGCCTGCGGGTTCTCGCCGTAGGTGATGATGCGCCGGTCCTCGATATGGCCGACCAGATCCTGCACGATCGGGTGATCGATGCACATCACGGCAAAGCCATAGAACGGGATGTTGTCGATGAAGCGCCGGAACGCGTCCTTGATCGCCTCGAACGAGCCGAAATGGTCGAGATGTTCGGGGTCGATGTTGGTGACGATGGCGACATCCGCCGGCAGCTTGAGGAAGGTGCCGTCGGATTCGTCGGCCTCGACCACCATCCAGTCGCCGGCACCCATGCGGGCATTGGTGCCGTAGGCGTTGATGATGCCGCCATTGATGACGGTGGGGTCGAGGTTGCCGGCGTCGAGCAGGGTGGCGACGAGCGAGGTCGTCGTGGTCTTGCCGTGGGTGCCGGCCACCGCGACGCAGGACTTGAAGCGCATCAGCTCGGCCAGCATCTCGGCGCGGCGCACCACCGGCAGGCGGCGCTCGCGGGCCTCGATCAGCTCCGGGTTGTCGCGGCGGATCGCGGTGGAGACCACGACGAGCGCCGCGTTCTCGACGTTCTCGGCCCGGTGGCCGACGAAGGTGCGGATGCCGTTCTCGGCCAGCCGGCGGACATTGGCGTTGTCGTTCGCGTCCGAGCCCTGCACCGTATAGCCGAGATTGGCCATGACCTCGGCGATGCCGGACATGCCGATGCCGCCGATGCCGATGAAGTGGATGGGGCCGAGCTTTTCGGGCAGCTTCATATCGAAAACCTTTTGAGTCCGGGGCGCTGACGAGCCCCGGCCGTCTCGTTCCGGAATCCGACGATCACGGATCGTCGAACTCCGCGCGTGCGGGGCGACCGTCGGCCGGACGCGGCAAGCCGTTCGGGCTTGCCGCTAATTTCAGGTCGCGGCCGCCGTCTCGGCGACGAGCGCGGCGAGGCGGTCGGCCGCGTCGAGGATGCGGGCGGTTTTGGCCGCAGCGGCGGCCTGGGTCAATTTCCGCGGCGCTTCGAACAAATCCACCAGCTCGGCGGCGAGCCGATCGGGGGTGAAGGCGCTCTGCGGAATCGAGAGCGCGGCGCCGATCTGGGCCAGCGTCGCGGCGTTGGCCGCCTGATCCTGATCCAGCGCTCCGGGCAGCGGCACGAGGATGGCGGGCCGGCCGATGGCGGCGAGTTCGGAGACCGTCGAGGCGCCGGAGCGCGCCACCACGAGATGGGCGCTCGCCATGCGGCCAGGCAGATCCTTGAAGAAGGGGGCCGCCTCGATCCCGCCGAGCCCCATGGCGAGGTAGCGATTCTGCGTCGCGGTCAGATCCTCGGGCCGCGCCTGCTGCACGAGGTGGAGGCGGGCGCGAAGGTCTTGCGGCAACTTTTCAATCGCCGCCGGCACGACCTCGCTCATCACGCGGGCGCCCTGGCTGCCGCCGAACACGAGGAGCCGGAGCGGCGCCTCCGCGTCGAGGGACGGATAGGGCGTCTCGGCCACGGCCAGCACCGCGGGGCGGATCGGGTTGCCGGTATGGACGCGGCGCGCGGTCGCCTTCTCGGGCACGCCGCGCACCTCCTTGAAACCGGTGGCGATGACGCGCGCGCCCTTGGCGAGGAAACCGTTGGCCCGGCCCATCACCGCGTTCTGCTCGTGCAGGATGGTCGGGACCCGCAGCAACTGCGCCGCCAGCATCGGCGGCACGGTCGGGTAGCCGCCAAAGCCGACGACCGCCGCCGGGTTGAGCCGCCTCACGGCGCGGGCGGCCTGACCGAAGCCCCGGCCGAGGGTGACGACGGCGCCGGCCCGGCGCAGCACCGAGCGGCCCGAGGGCGTGGCCGAGGCAATGGTGACGATCTCTTCCGCCGGGAAATCGCCCGCGATCGAATCGACGCGGGCATCGGTGGCGAGCGCGACGCGAATCCCGCGATCTTTCAGGGCGTAGGCAAGGCTCTGGGCCGGGAACAGGTGACCGCCGGTACCACCGGCGCAGACGAGAACCAGGGGGGTGAAGACGGTCACTGCATCAGTCCCGGAACGGCCGAGGGCATGGTGCCGGGCGGGCGCTGGTTGACGGCCGTGGTGCGCGGGCGCTTGCGGGTGAGGGCCACGAGGAAGCCCATGCCGAGCGCAAGCGAGATCAGCGAGGAGCCGCCGTAGGAGACGAACGGCAGCGTCATACCCTTGGCCGGCATGAGCTGCGTGTTCACCGCCATGTTGATGCAGGCCTGCAGGCCGAAGAGCGTCGTCAGACCGGTAATGGCGAGCCTCGTGAAGGTGTCGTCGGTGCGGCGCGCGAGTTTCAGACCGCGGATGACGATGTAGGCGAAGAGTGCCACGAGGCCCAGGCAAACCAGCACGCCGAATTCCTCGCCGGTCACCGAGAAGATGAAATCGGTATGCGCGTCGGGCAGGTGGCGCTTGGCCACGCCCTCGCCGGGGCCGGTGCCGAACCAGCCGCCGGAATTGAACGATTCGCGCGACCAGACCTCCTGGAAGCTGTCGCCTGATTCGGGATCCATGAAGCGGTTGATGCGCTCGCGGACGTGGTGGAGGAAGGTGTAGGCGGTGAAGACGCCGACGATGCCGGCAAATCCGAGGCCCGCCACCCAGAACCAGTGCAGCCCGGCGACGAAGAACAGGGTGCACCACACCATCGTGATCAGCATGGTCTGGCCGAAATCGGGCTGGAGGATCAGCGGCACGATGGTCATCGGCAGAAGCATGAAGGCGAAGATGACGCCGGGCATGTCGCGGCGATTGGCGCCTTCCGAGAAGGCCCAAGCGGTGACGACCACGAAGGCGGGCTTCACGAATTCCGACGGCTGGAGGCCGAAGGAGCCGAACTGGATCCAGCGATGCGCGCCCTTGATCTCGGGGCCGAACTTGCCGGCCAGGATGCAGAGCACCACGCCGAGCAGCCACGTCACCAGGGCGAAGCGGCGGATGTGGCGCACCGACAGGAACGACACGGCGATGATGAGCAGGACGGTGGGGGCGAGATACATCGCCTGCCGGTTGAGGAAGTAGAAGGTCGGCAGGCCGATGCGTTCGGCCACCGGCGGTCCGCCGCCCATCAGGAAGACGAGACCGGCCACCATCAGGCAGCCGAGGCCCGCAAGCAGGCCGCGATCGACCGTCCACCACCAATCCGCGAGGGGGCTGCGTTCGGCGCGCGACATCATGGCGAGGGGCTCGTCTCCAGCCGGCCGGTCCCGCGAAGAGACGCGGATGGCCAGCCCGAATGGTGGAACGTAAGGGTTAATGGTGTCTTGCGGTTCGCAACGAGATCGGCCGGGCGTTGCCGATTGCCGGTCAGCCATGCACCGCGAATGGATGCGGCGGCTTTGCGTGCGCGGGGCGCCCATGATACTGGCCCCTGCCAACCCGATCCCGCTGGCCGCGACCTTCCGGCCCGGCGCAACACTCGTCTCCGGAGTTGGTTTCCATGGCCCGTATCAGCGCTGACTCGATCATCGAGGGCCTGACCTTCGACGACGTGCTGCTGCGCCCCGCCGCCTCTTCGGTGATGCCGGGCGAGGTCGATATCGCCAGCCGCCTCACCCGCACGATCCGGCTCAACATGCCGATCATCGCCTCGGCGATGGACACCGTGACCGAGGCGCCGATGGCCATCGCCATGGCGCAGAACGGCGGTCTCGGTGTCATCCACCGCAATCTCGAGCCGGCCGAGCAGGCCGAGCAGGTCCGCCTCGTCAAGAAGTACGAGTCGGGCATGGTGCTCAACCCGATCACCATCCACCCCGACGAGACCCTCGCCGACGCCTTCGAGGTGATGAAGCGGAACCGGATCTCCGGCATCCCGGTGGTCGAGCGCGGCCCCAACGGCTCGCGCGGCAAGCTCGTCGGCATTCTGACCAACCGCGACGTGCGCTTCGCGACCAATGCCGGCCAGCCCGTGGCCGAGCTCATGACCCGCGACCGGCTCATCACCGTGCGCGAGGGCGTGACGCAGGACGAGGCCAAGCGGCTGCTGCACCAATTCCGCATCGAGAAGCTGCTCGTGGTCGATGACCACTACCGCTGCATCGGCCTCATCACCGTCAAGGACATCGAGAAGCAGGTCACCTATCCCAACGCCGTCAAGGACGAGCAGGGCCGGTTGCGGGTCGCGGCGGCGACCACCACGGGCGATGCCGGCTTCGAGCGTGCCGAGCGCCTGATCGATGCGGGCTGCGACGTGGTCGTGGTCGACACCGCCCACGGCCATTCCCGCAAGGTGCTCGACAGCGTCGCCCGGGTGAAGCAGCTCTCCAACGCCGTGCAGATCATCGCCGGCAACGTCGCCACCGCCGAGGGCGCCCGCGCCCTGATCGATGCCGGTGCCGACGCGATCAAGGTCGGAATCGGACCGGGCTCGATCTGCACCACCCGCATCGTCGCCGGTGTCGGCGTGCCCCAGCTCACGGCGCTCATGGAAGCGGTCGAGGCGGCGCACGGCGCCGACGTGCCGGTAATCGCCGATGGCGGCATCAAGTTCTCGGGCGATCTCGCCAAGGCGATCGCGGCCGGTGCCTCGGTGGCGATGCTGGGCTCGCTGCTGGCGGGCACCGACGAGGCGCCGGGCGAGGTGTTCCTCTACCAGGGCCGTTCCTACAAGAGCTACCGCGGCATGGGTTCGGTCGGCGCGATGGCGCGCGGCTCGGCCGACCGCTACTTCCAGGCCGAGGTCAACGACACCCACAAGCTCGTGCCCGAGGGGATCGAAGGTCAGGTGCCCTACAAGGGTCCGGTCGCGGCGGTGCTGCACCAGCTCGCCGGGGGCCTGCGCGCGGCGATGGGCTATGTCGGCGCCCCGACGGTGCCGGAGTTCCAGGAGCGAGCGCAGTTCGTGCGCATCACCAATGCCGGCCTGCGCGAGAGCCACGTCCACGACGTGACGATCACCCGCGAGAGCCCGAACTATCCCAGCCGCTGATGACGGGGCCGCGCGGTTCCATTGGGGAATTGCGCGGCGCTGGATTCAGCGTGCCTCACGAAACGCCCGATCAGCGATCGTCTCCGTTCCGGGCACGGCGGCGCATCGGGCGTCTCGTGAGAGACATTCAGAGCCAGATCAGGCTCGCGATCAGGGTCAGACATTCCAGGAAGACCAGCACGCAGAGCGTGGCGGCGACGGCGCGGTCCTGCGCTGCCGTCGGGTCCGGAGAACGGATGCGCCCCATGGTCGGTCTCCGCGAGACAACAAGCGTAGGGCAATCCAGGGTTTGGCGTTTTAATAAAGATCAATCTTGGCCGTGAAAGTCTCGCTGGCCGCAAAAAGTCTCCGCTGGCCTGGGGGTGGCCGCGGAGAGAAGTCTTGGGAGGAATGCATCGAGCCGCGAGGGTTCGCCGACGCTCCGGAACTCGAGCGGCGACTTCGGCTGGTGCAACCGAAGCCTCTCACAACCGGATCTGCACGCTCAATGATGTAGATCAAACCGCGCGAATTCGCTTCGACAACACGCTACGGTTTCACGGTCGAGACCGCCGGGGCGGCTTCCGCTTGCTGGTCGATCACCGTCGCGAACTCGTCCGGACTCAAGGTGATGAACCGGCGCAAAGCCTCCTGAAACTCCGCATCCTTGTCGGCGGTGGGGCAGGCAAAGCCGCGGGACTGCGTGACCTGCGCCCGCATCGCCGCCTCGTAGGGCGCCATTTCGGGCTGGAGCGCGGACATCTTCGTATCGACGGCGGCGCGCTGCGCATCGGTTGCCGTCACGCTGCAAGACCGCAGCACACCCTGCAGGGCCAGCCCCACCGTATAGGTGGCCATCCGTGCCCGAGGCGGCAGCGGCGGTGCGGCGGCGACCGCTGGCCCGTTCGAAGGGGCCGCGGCGCAGCGTCGCAGGGCGGCGACAGCGGCGGCGAGATCGGGAGCCACGAGCGGCTTATCGCCGTCCGCGAAACGCAGGGACAGCGTCCGCGCGTCCAGCAGGGCCAGCACGATCGTCTCCGGAAGCGCCGTGCGCAGGATTTGGCCATCGCCGGTCCAGATCAATGTCGCGCCGGCCGGCTTCCCATCGAGCAGTATCGGCACGCTGAACCGGTCGCCCGCCGAGAAGTCCCAGTTCCGGTCGGCGACCGCCAGGGTGAGCCCGCCCCGATCGATCGAGACGATCACGACGCCGGCGAGTTCGCCCTGCGCGTCCTTCTCGGTGTGGGTCATCCGGCAGGCGGGGGAACCGGTTTCGCTGCCGCGGCGCTCCACCGTCCAGCCGCGCACGGTCTCGAACGGCGCGCGGTCCGCGGCGGCGAGCGGGCCGCCGAGGAGCGTCGCCAGCATCGCTGCCGTGACGGGTGAGAGGCGCACGCGAACACTCCCGCGGGGACGGCCGGCCCCCGCCGCCCGCGGAATGCGGGATGGCCAGCCGGCCTGGGAAGCCTAGCCGCAGCCCGCCGGCGCAACCAGCCTCGAAGCCGGCGTCTCTCACAGCGTTTTATGGGCAGAGGCGAAGACGGTCTTCGTCCGACCCGCGGGCTCGGCACGCCGTCGCGCCGAACCCCGGACGGTATTTGCGGTCGCGAAACCTCATGCCAAATCCGGTCGATCCTTTCGGGATCGCGGATTTGGCTTGGCACATCTGCTGCGCAGACTGAGTAATACAGTCCCGCTTCGATCGAGTGGCAACCGACTTACAGCTTCGAATCGGACGGGGTATTCGGGCTCTTCTCCGGCGCGGGCTGCTCTTCCAGGGCGGCGACCAAGTCTTCGGGGCTCAGCTCGACGAACTTCCGCAGGATCTCCTGGAAGTCCGCCTGCTTGTCCGCCGCGGGGCAGGACTCGCCGTTGCGCTTCAATTCGCTGCGCACCTGCGCTTCGAGCGGTGCCATCTCCGGCTGGAGCGCGGCCATCCTCGCTTCCACCCCGGCGCGCTGCTTGCCGGTGGAGGGGACGTCGCAATCCTTCAGCACGCGCTGCACGGACACCCCGATCACGTAGGCCGCGATTCGCTGCTGCGACGGCGCGGGGGGCCCGACGGGGGCAGCCTGCGGTGCCGCAACCGCGGCGGGTTTGGCCGGCGTGGCATCGCAGCGCCGCAGGGACTCGTAGCCCGCCGCGAAATCCGGGATTCGGAAATCGGCGTCGCTGTCCTCGAAGCGCAGGATTACGGTCTTGGCCGCGAGCAGATCGGGAACGACGCTGTCCGGCAGCTGGGTGCGCAGGGTCTTCCCGTCGCCGATCCAGGTCGTCTTCACCTTGATCGGCTTCTTGTCGAGGAACAGCGGCACCTTGACCGACTGCTCCTTGTCGAAGTCCCAGCCCTGATAGACCAGCACCATGACGGCCGTGGAATCCCGAAGAGCGAAGACGACGGCATTGGCAGCGTTGTTGTCGTCCTTGTCCTCGTAGGCGTGGGTCATGATGCAAGGATTGGCACTGGTATCGCCGACCGTCCGCTCGACTTCCCAACCCTTCACGACTTCGAACGGCTGGCGTTCCGCGGCCGAGACGGGTTGTGCGAAGAGGCCAGGAAGTAGTCCGGCCGCCAGGACGGCGAGGGTCGGCAGGGTGCGCATGATTGAAATCCGCAAAAGCCAGCAATCGCCGGTGCGGAATGCAGGGGCCGTCTGGTGGACTCAAGCTTTGCCGCGGGATCGTTACGATTCCTTCGTGGCGCGCGGCACGCCGACGTCTCGAAAATCACCAGCCGCATCCCGTTTTCGGCGGGGTGCGGGCGGCGAGGCTTCGGCGTATGTGAGGACGCAACAGGAAAGGGAGGACGATGCGGATTCTCGTGGTCGGAGCCGGCGCGACGGGCGGCTATTTCGGGGCGCGGCTCGTGGAGGCCGGGCGGGACGTGACGTTTCTGGTGCGCCCGGCGCGCGCGGAAAAGCTGGTGGCGCGGGGCCTCTCGGTCCGTAGCCCGGTCGGCGACATCCGCATCGATGCGCCGAAGACCGTGACGGCGGACGCGCTCGCCGGGGCCGGGCCGTTCGACCTCGTCCTCCTCTCCGCCAAGGCCTACGACCTCGACTCGGTGGTCGCGGACGTGGCGCCGGCCGTCGGACCCGGCACGGCGGTGCTTCCGATCCTCAACGGCCTGCGCCATCTCGACGTGCTGGATCAGGCGTTCGGCGCCGACCGGGTGCTGGGGGGAAGCTGCGCCATCGTCGCGACGCTGACGGGTGACGGCGAGATCCGGCAGATGACCGATCTGCACACGCTCACCTACGGCGAGCGCGACGGGACGCGCTCCGAGCGGATCGCACGCATCGAGGCGCAGATGGAGGGCGTGCGCTTCCAGCCGCGGGCCAGCGACAAGATCCTGCTGGAGATGTGGGAGAAGTGGGTCTTCCTCGCGACGCTCGCGGGATCGACGACCCTGATGCGCTCGGCGCTCGGCGACATCGTCGCGGCGCCCGGCGGCCGGGCCTTCATCGAGGCGCTCCACGACGAGTGCCAGGCGGTGGCCGGCGCCAACGGGAACGCCGCCCGCGAGAAGGTCTTTGCCGGCGCCCGCAAGATGCTGACGGCGGAGGGCTCGGCGATGACCGCTTCAATGCTGCGCGACATCGAGGGCGGCGCCCGCATCGAGGCCGACCACATCATCGGCGACCTGATCGCGCGCGGACAGTCAAAGGGCGTCGAGACGCCGGTGCTCGCCCGGGTGCTCACGCACCTCAAGGCCTACGAGCACCGGCGCGCCCGCGAGGCGGCCTAACTGTCTCTCACGAAATTCCCGCTGCGCCGTCCTCGCCAAGGCGGGAACGGCCAGGGATCGGGAGTTTTGTGAGGCACTCGAGCCGCCCCGCTCGCGCCGGTCGTCAGTAGCGGCCCGGCGGCGGGGGCGGGCTGCCGTATTCGAGCTGCGTCTTGGCGTCGGGCCGGCGGGCGGGCGGCGGCACCGGATCGAGGCTGGGTGCGGCCGGCGCGGTGGAGCAGGCGGCAAGCGTGAGTGCGAGCAGGCTCGCGCACACCAAGGGCTTCAAACTCAGGCTTACGGACGGCATCCGAAGGGTCCTTTCCTCACTTGTCCTTGACGGACAGGGCCATCGTGCCGTTCTGAACGTCCAAAGTGCCGGAAGCTCGGCCTTATCGTGTCGGGTTGCGGGTCCAAGCGTGGCCGCAAGACGGCAAGTTTAACGAAACGTTTCCGGAGCCGATCCTGACCCCCTCCGCCCGCCTCTCCGCCGCCATCGAGATCCTCGACGACATCGCCGATCGCCGCCGTCCGGCCGCCGACGCCCTCAAGGATTGGGGGCTCGCCCACCGCTACGCCGGGTCCGGCGACCGCGCGGCCATCGCCAGCCTCGTCTATGATGGGCTGCGGCGCCGGGCCTCCGCTGCCTGGGTGATGGGCGCGCAGACCGGCCGGGCCATCGTGATCGGCATGCTGCGCCTTCAGCGCGGTCTGGCCGAGCCCAGCATCGCCTCGCTGTTCGACGGCGCGCGCTTCGCACCGCCTCCCCTCACCGAGGACGAGCGCAAGCGACTGGCGGAGGGAAGCCTCGCCGACGCGCCGCCCGAGGTCGCGGGCGATGCGCCGGCCTTCGTGCTGCCGTCGCTGACCGCGCTGCTCGGCGATGCGCTGCTGCCCGAATTGCGGGCGCTCGGCCGCCGGGCGCCGCTCGATATCCGCGTCAACACCCTGAAGCAGAGCCGCGAAGAGGCCTTCGCGGCTTTGGCCGACCTCTCGCCCGAGACGACGCCGCTCTCCGCCCTCGGCCTGCGCATCCCGCTCGGCGAGGACGGGCGCGGCCCGGCGCTCCATGTCGATCCGCTGTTTCTGGAGGGCGGGTTCGAGATTCAGGACGAGGGTTCGCAGATCGCGAGCCTGCTCGCCGGGGCGAAATCGGGCGAGACCGTCGTCGATCTCTGCGCGGGCGGGGGCGGCAAGTCGCTGGCGCTCGCCGCAATCACCGGCAACGCCGCCCACATCATCGCCACCGATGCCGATCCGCGCCGGCTCGCCCCGATCCACGAGCGTCTGCGCCGCTCGGGTGCGCAGGTCGAGGTGCGCACGCCGCGCACGGGCAAGGCGCGCGCCGACGTGCTGGCCGATCTCGACGGCACGGTCGATCGGGTTCTGGTCGATGCGCCCTGCACCGGCACCGGTACGTGGCGCCGCAACCCGGATGCCAAGTGGCGCCTGCGGCCGGGCAGCCTCGCCGGCCGGCTCGCCGAGCAGGCCGAGGTGCTCGACCGGGCGGCCCGTCTGCTGCGCCCCGGTGGAACCCTCGTCTACGTCACCTGCTCGCTCCTGCCCGAGGAGAACGACGCCGCCGTCGACGGATTGCTCCAGCGCAGCGGGGCGATCCGGCCCGTCGCGACCGATCTCGCGCCCGTGCCCGGTCTCGACGAGAAGGTCCGTAAGACGGCCCGCGGCATCCAGATGAGCCCGGCGCTGACCGGCACCGACGGTTTCTATGTCGCGACGCTGACACGCAAAAGCTGATCCGAGGCCGGATCGGTTGCGCGTTGATCCCGTTGTTCACCGGGACCGCGCGGGGGACATGCCGGGGCAACCGCCACGGACGAGATTCCTGCGCATTACCGCGGCGGGAGTTTCGATGACGGCGAGGCCGAGACCATGACGTTGCACCGGCGAGCCCTGCTCGCGGGGACGGCGGCGGTTCTGACCGGGGCCGAGGCGCGGGCGCAGGAATCGGCGATACCGCCGGACGTGCGTCTTCCGGTGCGTCCGCAGACCGGTGAGGTCGTCCAGCCCCTGCCGAAATCCGCGCCCGGCTCCGACCTCGAAATCATCGATCTGTGGCCGGACCTGCCGCCGGGCGGCGGCGGGCCGTTCCGGTCGGAATACCGGTTCGACGAGACCCTGACCGGCGTCATCACCGGCGTGGTGCGGCCCTGCCTTCTCGTGATCCGCCCCCAGCGCCCGAACGGCGCCGGGATCGTGATCGCGGCGGGCGGCGGCTATCTGCGCATCGACATCGGCAATGAGGGCCTTCCGGTCGGTCAATGGCTGGCCCGCGCCGGCATCACCGCCTTCGTGCTGGTCTACCGTCTGCCGAGCGAGGAATGGCGCGACGGCCCCGACGCGCCGCGGCAGGACGCGCAGCGGGCCATGCGCCTCGTGCGCTGGCGGGCGGAGGAATACGGCCTCGACCCCGACCGGATCGGCGTGCTCGGCTTCTCCGCGGGCGGCCACCTGATGGGCGTGACCGCGACCGATGCCGAGCAGGATCTCTACGACGATACCGACGAGGCGGACGGTCTGAGCGCCCGCCCCTCCTTCGCCGGGCTGATCTACCCGATCGTCACCATGCGGGCACCGTTCGACCGGACCATGTCGAGCCGCCGGGTGCTCGTCGGCGACGACCCGCCCGATGCACGGCGGCGGGCCTATTCGGTGGAGGTACAGGTCAACGAGCGCACCCCGCCGGTCTTCATGGTCCAGGCCTCCGACGACCGGATCGCGGTAACCGACCATCCGCTCCTGATGTACGCGGCGCTGCGGGCGGCGAAGGTGCCCGCCGAGATGCACCTGTTCGAGCGCGGCGGCCACGGCTTCGGGCTCGGCGTGCCCGGCAGTCCCGCGGCAGCCTGGCCCGCCCTGTTCATGGCCTGGATGCGCGGCCACGGCCTGCTGAAGTCGTAGCGCCGCTGCAATCGCTCCCACGCGGACACCGATCGGCCACGGTGCAAAAGCTCTCTCGCGGTCGCGTCTAGTGCCGCGAACGATTGCCGATCCCGGGCGTTTAGGGCCATGCTTGCGAAGACACCGAGACATTCGATCCGCGCCCGAGCCACGCAATTGGCCGTTGGCATCGAGGCGGCCGACGTCGCTTCCGGCCTCTCGCTCGCGCGGGCCAAGGATCGTCCGGCCGTCCAGGCCATGGGATCGGCCAGCGAAATCGGCAGTTGGCAGGCTCTGTTCGCGTTATCGGCGACGGCCCTGGCCCTCGGCCTAGTCGCCCGTGACCGCCGACTCGCGCATGCGGGACGCAACATGCTCACGGCGGGCCTTGTGGCGAGCCTCGTGAAGACGACGATCAAGCGGACGGTCCACCGCACCCGTCCCAACGTGTTCATGGACGAGGGGCACTACGCCCGCGGTCGGCCTGGGACCGGCAACGGCCCCTGGCAATCCTTCCCCTCGGGGCACGCCGCCTTGAGCGTTGCCGTGGCGCGATCGGTGGCGCGCACCTATCCTGACGCCGCGGCCCCGGCCTATTGCGCCGCGGCTGCCATCGCGGCCGTCCAGGTCGTCCGCGGTGCGCATTTTCCCGTCGATGTCCTGGCCGGTGCCGTGATCGGTGTCGCCGCCGAAGCCGTCAGTCACCGCCCCTTCACGGATGAGGCCCGGCGACACGGCTGAAGCGACCACCGTTTTTGAGGCAAAGCCCCGCTCCGCATCCGCTTTCGGGCTCAAGGGTCGGGATCGCGGCTTCCCGCCGGAGGCGGACGATGCCCGGACATCGTCTCCGCGCGATGGCAGGTACGCCAAATAAAAACGGCCCCCGACTCCGGGGGCCGCTCGTCGTTCTGAGGTAGAGGTCGTTATCAGAAGCAGCGGCGCTCGCGCGTGATGACCACGCGGCCGAACCGGCCACGGCGCTTGGTGACGACGGTCCGGCAGCGCGGGCCGCGGACGACGCGGCGGCTGTACTGAGCCTGCTGGAACAGTCCGTCCGTCAGCGGGCGGCGCCGGAAAGGGGAAGGGCCTGGGCCGGCGCGGCGGCGCCGAAACCTGCGATCGTGACGGCGATTCCGAAGAGGGCTGCTCTCATGGTCGGATGGCTCCTGTCCGTTTCGAGGGGCGTGCCGTGTCGCCCCGAAACCGTGAA
This sequence comes from Methylorubrum sp. GM97, assembly GCF_024347855.1. Classification (NCBI taxonomy): domain Bacteria; kingdom Pseudomonadati; phylum Pseudomonadota; class Alphaproteobacteria; order Hyphomicrobiales; family Methylobacteriaceae; genus Methylorubrum; species Methylorubrum sp. GM97. The sequence continues at coordinate 3,175,179 of NZ_AP025942.1, read as the reverse complement.
CGTAAGATTAACGGCAGCGACTTGAGGGCCGCCGCATGCGCCTCCTGACCCCAGGGGCGCGTTGCGCCGTTCCGAGGCCTCGTCTAACCGGTATCGCAGAAGGCCCGAGGCAGCATGACCATCGATACCTCCCACCACGACAAGATCCTGATCGTCGATTTCGGCTCCCAGGTGACGCAGCTCATCGCCCGCCGCGTGCGCGAGGAGGGCGTCTATTGCGAGATCGTGCCGTTCACGAAGGCCGAGGCCGCTTTTGAGGCGCACCGGCCCAAGGGCGTGATCCTGTCGGGGGGACCAGAATCGGTCACGACGGATCTGTCGCCGCGCGCCCCGCAAAAAATCTTCGAATCCGGCGTGCCGGTCTTCGGCATCTGCTACGGCCAGCAGACCATGGCGGCCCAGCTCGGCGGCGAGGTCGAGGGCGGCCACCATGCCGAGTTCGGCCGTGCGGAGGTCGAGATCGTCTCGGACTCGCCGCTGTTCCGGGGGGTCTGGCACGCGGGTGAGAAATACCCGGTCTGGATGAGCCACGGCGACCGGGTGACGAAGCTGCCGGACGGCTTTGCCACCATCGCGATGTCGCGCAACGCGCCCTTCGCCGCGGTGGCGGACGAGGCCCGCCATTACTACGCCGTCCAGTTCCATCCGGAGGTGCACCACACCCCGCACGGCGCGCTGCTGATCCGCAACTTCGTGCGCGACATCGCCGGCTGCTCCGGCGACTGGACCATGGGCACCTACCGCGAGGAGGCGATCGCCAAGATCCGCGAGCAGGTCGGCAAGGAAAAGGTGATCTGCGGCCTCTCCGGCGGCGTCGATTCCTCGGTCGCGGCGGTGCTGATCCACGAGGCGATCGGCGATCAGCTCACCTGCGTCTTCGTCGATCACGGCCTGATGCGCCTCGGCGAGGGCGACGAGGTCGTCCGCCTGTTCCGCGACCACTACAACATCCCCCTCGTCCACGTGCAGGCGCAGGATCTGTTCATCGGCGCGCTCGAGGGCGTCGATGACCCCGAGGTGAAGCGCAAGACGATCGGCCGGCTGTTCATCGACGTGTTCGAGGCCGAGGCCGGCAAGATCGGCGGCGCCGCCTTCCTCGCCCAGGGCACGCTCTATCCGGACGTGATCGAGAGCGTCTCGTTCTCCGGCGGTCCCTCCGTGACGATCAAGAGCCACCACAATGTCGGCGGCCTGCCCGAGCGGATGAACATGAAGCTCGTGGAGCCCCTGCGCGAGCTGTTCAAGGACGAGGTTCGCCTGCTGGGCAAGGAACTCGGGCTGCCCGAGAGCTTCGTCGGCCGCCACCCCTTCCCCGGACCGGGCCTCGCCATTCGCTGCCCGGGGATGATCACGCGCGAGAAGCTGGAGGCCCTGCGCAAGGCCGACGCGATCTATCTCGACGAGATCCGGCAGGCCGGTCTCTACGACACGATCTGGCAAGCCTTCGCGGTGATCCTGCCGGTGAAGACGGTGGGCGTGATGGGCGACGGGCGCACCTACGACCATGTCTGCGCGCTGCGCGCCGTCACCTCGGTCGATGGCATGACCGCCGACTTCTACCCCTTCGACATGGCCTTCCTCGGCCGCGTCGCGACGCGGATCATCAACGAGGTGAAGGGCATCAACCGGGTGACCTACGACATCACCTCGAAGCCGCCGGGCACGATCGAGTGGGAGTGAGAACGGACCGCTAAGAGGCTCGGTCTCGGTTTGGTCGGCGCAGGCGGCTTCATGCCAGCAACTGCGTCGGGACGCCGAGAACCGGGCCGGCTTCGGCGAGGCGGCGATCGAGCGTGTAGACGGTCGCGCCGTGCATCGACGCGGTGGCGAGATGCAGGGCATCCCCGGCCCGAAGCCCGAGCGTCTGCTGATCGACGAACTTCGCCGCCACCCGGAAGTGTCCGCCAGCGATCGGCAGGACCTGCAAGCTCTCGGCCATCAGCCTGTTAAACATCGCCAGCGCGGCCGCGCGCTGCTTCAGATCGATCTGACCCGTCCGAACTTTGATGGCGAGGGCGGACGACATCTCGGTGATGGTCCAATCGCTGATGACGAGATCTTCAGGCTCCTGCTCGCCCAGCCATTGCTGGGTCCGCGCCGTCGATGTCTCATTGGAGAGGGCGGCGACGATCAGCGAGGTATCGAGATACAGCATCAGGAACGGTCGCCGTCCCGCATCGAGCGGACGAGCTCGGCAGCGCCCTCGGTCTGCGGCGGCATCGTTGCCGTCAACGCTCGAAGCATACACGTATCGATCCGCTGCCGCGGTCTTGCGACAGACGTGAGCCTCGCCACGGGCTTTCCGCGCCGCGTAATGCCGATTGATTCTCCGGCCTCGACCCGATCGACCAATTCGCTCAGGCGACCTTTGGCATCCGCCAAGTTAATCGTGTCCATCGCCGGCTCCTGACCATCTCGATGGTCATATGACGCATCGCACGGGCGAGTTCCAGCGGCGCTCGACACATCGACGCGTCGCCGAAGTTTCTGCGCCGCCCGCGCCATAAGGTAAGCCTCAAAGGGCTCTGGAGCCCGATGCCCGAACCCACGCTGACGGGCACACGCGCATCGTTAAGCTGTTCGACAAAGGCTACCAGAACCTATTCCGCTTCCTCGGGCCGGGGCCCGCGGTCTATGGCGGGGCTCGACTGACCTCGTTCTGAGCCCGTGATGCGGCTGCGCCATGCCCTCACCCTGCTGCTGACCTTCCTGCCGCACGCATCTTTCGCCGCGTCGATGCCGGCGCGCGTGGTCTCGATGAACCTGTGCGCCGACGAACTGGTCCTGCGCCTCGCCGACCGGGCGCAGGTGGCGGGAATCACGGGGTTTGCCCGCGATCCGCGCAGCTCGCTGGTGGCGGACAGGGCCGAGGGCCTGCCGGTGATCCGAGGCCTCTCCGAGGAGATCGTGGCATTGCGGCCCGGCCTCGTCGTGGCGGGCGCGTTCACCACGCGGACCACCGTGGCCATGCTGAAGCGCGCCGGCTTCCCTGTGCTCGAACTCGGCGCGCCGGCCGATCTCGACGGCGTGCGCGCACAGATCCGCACCGTGGCCGCCGCTCTGGGCCATGCGGAGCGCGGCGACGCGATGGTCGCAGATCTCGATGCACGCGTCGCCGCGGTCACGCCGTCGGAAAAGCCGCTGCGCGCCCTGGTCATGCACCCGAACGCTTTCACCGTGGCGCCCGGCAGCCTCGGCGATGCGCTGATCCGTGCCGCCGGGCTCGTCAACGTCGCCGCAGAGATCGGCCGCGACCGGTTCGGACAGGTGCCGCTGGAGGCCGCAGCCCTGGCGAACCCCGATTTCATTGTCCTGGACGAGAGTGAGCCCGGCACTCCCTCGCTCGCCGACACGCTGCTGCACCATCCGGTCCTCGCCGCGCTCCGGCAACGGGACCGCGTCGTCTCGATCCCGAACCGGTTGTGGACCTGCCCCGGCCCGCAGGTCGCCGAGGTGGTGGCGCGCCTCGCCGAGGCTGCCCGGCAGAGGGCGGAACCGCCGTGAACGCCCCCCTTTTCCGCACCGAGCGCCCGACGCGGCGGTTCCGCCCGGCGCGGCCGGCACCTATGACGCTTGCCCTCGCGCTCGCCTCGGTGTTCCTCACGCTGGCCTCGGTGGCGGTCGGCTACGCACCCTTCGATCTCGTCGCGGCAGCGGGTGACCGGATCGCCGGCCGGGAGACCCTGGCCGCTTTGGTGCTGTGGGAGCTGCGACTTCCCCGCGCCCTGCTCGGCGGACTCGTCGGCTTCAGCCTCGGCCTGACCGGGGCGGTGATGCAGGGTTTCCTGCGCAATCCGCTGGCGGATCCCGGCATCCTCGGCATCTCCTCGGCGGCGGCCCTCGGCGCGGTGATCGTGTTCTATGGCGGCCTTGCCGGCAGTGTGGGCCTCGCCCTGCCCCTCGGCGGCATTGCGGGGGCGGCGTGCGCCGCGCTTCTTTTGATCGGCCTCGCCGCCCGCGGTAGCGGTACGCTCGGCTTGATCCTCGCGGGCGTGGGGCTTTCCAGCTTCGCGGGCGCGCTTACCGCGCTTGCCCTCAACCTGTCGCCCAACCCCTATGCGGCCCTGGAGATCGTGTTCTGGCTGATGGGATCGCTGGCCGACCGCAGCCTCGATCACGTCCTGCTGTGCCTGCCGCTGATGGCCCTGGGCTGGGCTCTGATGCTCTCGACGGCCGCCGCGCTCGACGCCCTGGCGCTTGGCGAGGACACCGCCGCGAGCCTCGGCTTCGATCTCATATCGGTTCGGTTGCGGATGATCGCGGGGGCGGCGCTTGCCGTTGGCAGCGGAGTTGCGGTGAGCGGCGCCATCGGTTTCGTCGGGCTCGTGGTCCCACACCTCGTGCGGCCGTGGGTCGGCGGCCGGCCGGGGGCGAGCCTGTGGCCGAGCGGCTTTGCCGGAGCCGTGCTGGTGCTCGCGGCCGATCTCGGCGTCCGGCTGCTCGCCACCCGGCCCGAGTTGAAGCTCGGTGTCGTCACCGCCCTCGTTGGCGCGCCGTTCCTGGTCGTCCTGCTGCTGCGGAACCGGGGGCGGCCCGCATGAGCCTGTGCGCCCACGCCGTCGATGTCGCCGTCGACGGTCGCGCCCTCCTGTCCGGTATCGGCCTCGCGCTCGAACCCGGCCGCCTCGTCGGCCTGGTCGGGCCGAACGGGGCCGGCAAGACGACGCTGCTGCGGGTTCTGGCCGGCCTCCTTCCCCCGGCGAAGGGTGGCGTGACCCTCGACGGCGCGCCGCTCGACCGCCTCTCCCGCGAGTCCCGCGCCCGTCGGATCGCCGCCCTGTTCCAGGGGGCGGGTGTCGGCTGGCCGATGCGGATCCGCGAGATCGTGGCGCTCGGCCGCCTGCCCCACCGCCGCGCCTTTGCCGGCCTCTCGGATGCCGATGCGGCCGCCATCGCCCGCGCCATGGCGGCGACCGGTATCACCAACCTCGCCGAGCGCTTCGAGCCGACGCTCTCCTCCGGCGAGCGGATGCGGGTGCTGCTCGCCCGCGCGCTCGCGGTGGAGGCTGCGTGGTTGCTCGCCGACGAGCCGATCACCGCCCTCGACCCGGCCCACCAGCTCGACGCCATGGCCCTGCTCCGCGACATCGCCCGCGGTGGGACGGGCGTGGTGGCGGTGCTGCACGATCTCACGCTGGCCGCTCGCTGCTGCGACCGGATCGTGGTGATGGAGGCCGGGCGCATCGTCGCCGACGGGCGGCCCGAGGACGCGCTCACCGATGCGCGTCTGGCCGCGACCTTCGGTGTCACGGTCCGGCGCGGACAGGCAGCCGACGGCACGCCCTACATCCTGCCCTGGGCCCGCGCGACAGCCAAGGAGACGAGAGATGCCGCCGACCCCCGACCCGTCTGAGGTCGAAGGCCTGCTGCGCGCTGCGCTCCACGATGCCGACACCGCCTGGAGCCTCGGCAGTTTCGGCGCCATCGCCGAGTTCATGCGCGACGACGACGAGCCGGTGCGGCCCCTGCCGGACGCGCGAATCGGCCTCGCCACCGATCGCGGCGCCATCGCGCTGACACTCAGCCCCGGCCTCAGGCCGGTCGCCTACGAGACCGGATTCTCCGGCGGCTACAACCACGCGGTGGCCCTGTGCCTGCCCGACTCCGCTTGCGCCATGAGCGTGCGAACGGCCGTCACCGAGCTCGGTCCCGACCGGGAAGCGGCGCGGGAGCAGGACCGCGCGGCGATCCTGTTCGATCTCGGGCTCGGGCTGCGGGCCGTCGATGCCTGTGTGCGCGCGAGCGATCCGGACACCATCGCCTGCCTGCGCGCGGGGGTCGGGAAGCCGGTCTTCGCCACCGATAACCCGATCGGCCCGCACCTCGCAGCAATGAGCCCGCACCGGATCTTCCGCGCCCGCATCGGGCGGATCGAGGTCTACGCGCCGATCCCCGGTCCCGGCGGCAACAGCCCCAAGGGACCGCACACGCACGTTCTGCCCAAGCTCCTGCGGGCCGGGCGCACCCATGCGGCGACGACGCCGATCCCCGGCGGCTTCGTGCCCTGCGGCGGGCTTCACCCACCCCACCCCTACAAGGACGGGATGGGCCGCCGCATCGCCTTCGACCCCGCCCGCCACGCCGCCTTCCAGGCGCTGCTCGAACGCTGGGGCGACCCCGGCCTCCTGGCGATCAAGCGCGGGCTGGCTCCGTTGGAACCAGTCTCGCCCAAACACGCGCAATCGGTCCGCCGCGTCGCCGATCTCCAGGCGCGCTTGCTGCGCAGTGAGGATGTCGAGGCGGGGGCGGGCGACGAGGACGAGGGGGCCGATGCGCAGGTCTGACACCGGTTTCGGTTCAGGCACCCGGAGGCGGGGCGCGGGAAACGCCCGCGCCAGCGCAGTCCCACGCTGATCGGCGGACCGTCAGAACGACAGCTTCATCCCCGCTACGAACGTGCGCGGGGGGCCGGCAAAGATCGAGCCCGTGGTGCCGGCGAGCGCGGCGCGGCCGTTCTGGGCGCCGGTCGCCGCGTTGAGCGTGTTTGCCAGCGGGTTGGCCGAGCCGACATAGGTCGTGTCGAGGACGTTGCGGACCTCGCCGTACAGGTCGATCCGCCGGGCGTAGCCGTTCGGCAGCAGGGCCGCGTAGTGGATGTTGAGGTTCAGGATCGCGAAGCCCGGCACCTTCAGGAGGTTGGCGTTGTCGATGAAGTAGCCGTCCTGCGCCACCACCTCGGCGAAGCCGCCGAGCCCGGCCAAGGCGCCGGCCGGCACGTCGTAGCCGATCCGTGCCAGGAGCTGATGCGCCGGCACGCCGGGAATGCGGTTGCCGGCCCGGTCGAAGCGGGCGGTGAGCGCGGCGGCGCTGAGCTGCTCGACGTAATCGGTGTAGACCTGATCGTCGAAGGTGTAGGCCAGCACCCCGCGCCAGCCCGGAACGAAGGTCCAATCGGCCCCAACCTCGATGCCGCGATGCTCGGAAGCCGGCGCGTTGAAGGTGTAGTTCAGCAGGCCCGCCCCCGGCGACTGCGTGACGAACTCATTGTGGAAGAACTCGTAGAACCCGGTGAGGCTGAGCCGTAGTCCCGGCAAGGGCATAAAATCGGTGCCGAGATCGAAGCCGAGATTCTCCTGCGTCTTCAGGTCGGTGTTGTTGCCGGGCAATCCGGTCGCGTTCACGAACATGCTGGAAAAGGACGGCGTCGCGTAGCCGGTGGCCACCCGGCCGCGCAGGGCCCAGTCCGGATCCGGCCGGTAGACCAGGGCGAGTTCCGGCGCGACGTTGAGGAAGCGGCGGTCGGCCTGCGCCAGGGTCGATCCGGTGCCGGCGGCCGTCGTCGCGAAGGTGCGATTGCGCCCGATGATACTCGATTCCTCCGCGCCGAGGCCGGCCACGGCCGTCCATTGCGGTGCGAGTTCGAGTTCGAGCCGAGCCCGGCCGCCGAGATTCGATTGCAGCGCCTCCTGCAACCCGATCAGCGCGCCGAGACGGGCGCCGCCATAGGGCGCACGGTTGTAGACGGACGCCGCGATATCGACGGCGCTGTAGGCGAGCGTCACGCTGCCGACGGCCGGCAGGCCGAACAGCTCGCCGCGGCGGGTCAGGTCGGTCTGCACGAAATAGGAGGGCAGGCTGCCGCGTCCCGAGGTCGTGTAGAACGGCTGGTTGTAGTTGCGCTCGTCGAAGCCGACCTGCACCCGCCACGCGGTCTGGGCGTCGATGTCGTGCTCCCAGCGGCCTGCGATGATCGTGCGCCGGTCGTTACGGCGGAACGCGCCTTCGCTCGCCGTCACCGGCACCCGCGGGCCGAAGGCGCCGTTCGCCAGGAGGCCGAAGGTGGTGCAGCCGGGGGCTGCCGTCGCCGCTGCGTCGCAGCCGCGCTGGTATGGGTTGATGCGGAACTGGTCGAGCGAGGACCGGGCGGGGATGTTGGCCGTGACCTCGTTGTTGATGACCTTGAGGGTGAAGCGGTTGTCGGGGCTCGGCGTGTAGCTCGCGAGCAGGTTGATCGTCTGGGTGTCGTAGGAGGAATGGTCCTGATAGCCGTTGGCGCGCACGTCGCTGGCAAACAGGCTGATCTCGAACGGACCGCTCACGCCGCCGACGCTGAAGTAGTTGCTGAGGTAGCCGAAGCTCCCGGCATCGACGCCGATCTCGTAGCCGTCGATCTCGCGGCCGGTACGGGTGCGGAAGGCCAGCGCCCCGCCGGTGGCGAAATTGCCGAACAGGGCCGATTGCGGCCCGCGGAACACGTCGATGCGCGAATAGGCGCGGGGATCGACCAGATCGAAGCGCGAGGCGCCGTCGGGCTGGGTGACGGGGAAGCCGTCCTCCAGCACCACCATGTTGCGGGTGACGCCGGTGGCGCGGGCGTTGTTGCCGCGGATCGAGATCACCACGTCGCGCCCGCCATTGCCCTGGCGCAGGGTCACGCCGGGGCTGTCGAGCAGCACCGTGCCGATGGAGGTGGCAGGGCGGTTGGCGATCGTCCCCTCGCGCCCGACCGCAGTGACGACCTGCCCGATCGGGCGCTCGATGCCGAGGGCGGCCGCGCCCGGCGGGCCGGAAACCCCGAAGCCCGGCGCACCGGACCCGGCCGCCGCTTGTCTTTGCGGCGCGCCCTCGCCGGTGACGGCAAGTTCCTCCAGGGTGACGGACTCGCCGGCGGTCTGGGCCGCGGCCAAACCCGACAGGGCCAGCGGCGAAGCGGCGAGGAGCCAGGCGGCACGGTGCGCGGCGGAGTGGGAACGCATGGGACGGCTCGTGGCGACGTGAGATCGGGTCGGGCCGCAGGGGCCCGCGAATGGCAGGCGTCAGGTGCGCGCGGCGAGGCGCAGGCCTTGGGCAGCAAGGTCGAGGCCGAGCAGGGCCAGGATCGCGAGGCCGGTCAGCGGGAACAGGGCGCCGAGGCCGAGCATCAGGCCGGTGACGGTGGCGATGACGCGCCGGTCCCGCGGCCAGGGCGGCGTGCCGAGGCGTCCGGCCGGGCGCCGCTTCCACCACATCACTGCGGCGGTGACCGAGAGCAGGATCGTGGCGAGGCAGAAGGCGAGCATGGCGAGCTGGTTCGCCCGCCCCCAGAACTCACCCTTGTGGATGCCGATGCCGTACTGGATCGCCCGCGCTACGGGACCGAGATCGGAAAAGTGCACGTCGATGATCGGCTGACCGCTGTAGCGGTCCAGGGAGACCATGCGCTGACCCGTGACGTCGCGCGGATAGGCGGAGGCGGCGTAGACGCCGGTCTCGCCCAGCGGCAGCGCCAGTTCGAACCCCCCGGGCAGAGCCATGTCGCGAAGGGTCGCGACCGCGCGGTCGATGCCGAGGGACGGCGCTCCGGAGGGGGCCGATCGCGGCATCGAGGCGTCTTCGAGCGCCCAGCCGGCGCTTTCCAGGCGCGCGCCCATCGGCACGGTGGAGACGGCCTTGCCGGCCCAGAGCTGGGTCGGTTGGCCGAGCCCGGCCCGGTTCGACCACGCCCGCAATTCCTGCCCCCACCAGACCGACCAGGGCAGGCCGGTGAGCGCGAGAAACAGCAGGCCCGCCCCGGCGAACAGGCCGGTGACGGCGTGAAGATCGCGCCACCAGACGCGACGTCGCGGCGTCTCGCGCAGGCTTACGGCACGCCCCCGGCGCTGCCCCTCCCCTTGCGGCCACCACAGATAGGCGCCGGTCACGACGAGGATGACTGCGAACCCAGCCACGATCTCGATCAGGGCGTTCGCCGCCGTCCCGAACAGGGTGAGGCTGTGGAGGCCGCGCACGATCCCGAAGAACTCGCGATCCGCGGCGACGCGATCGAGCACGTCGCCGGTATAGGGGTCGAGGTAGACGAGGATCTTGCCCCCACCCTCGGCGAGGGTGACGAGGGCCGAGGCGGCGGGGCCGGCGGGCTCGGTGTAGGAGAGCGGGTTGCCCTCCGGCACCGCCTGCATGGCGTTGAAGATCAGGCGGTCGGGCCCGAGCGGGGTTCGGCCCGAGGATGCGACCACCGTGCGGTGGGCGAACACGGTCGCGTTGATCTCGGCCTTAAACAGGTAGAGCGCGCCGGTGGCCGAGAGCAGGATCAGGAAGGGCAGGCAGAGCAGGCCGGCATAGAAATGCCAGCGCCATACGGCACGATAGACCGCATCGCGCGAGACGCGCAAAGCCGCCGCGGCGGTGAAACCGGCGGTGCCCGACAGGCTGGAAGGCATAGGTTCGAAATCCGCGTCTGAGGGATCGGAGCGATCGTCTCAGGCGGCGGGCGGACCTCGGGGACTGGTGCCCTGATCGGGCGGTGCGCGGGCGCGGATCGTCGCCGCGGCGCGCCACGGCACGGGGGCGGCGCGCGGCGGCCAGATAGCGGTTGCGGACGCGACCTGCGCCGGCGGGAGGAAATGGGCCGCCTGGACCTGCGTGCAGCAGGCGTGATGGCCGCAGGGCAGCTCGTCGTCGGCCGGCGTGCCGGAAGCGGTAAGATGCTCCGCGCAGAGAATGCCGCCGTCGAGGCGCGGCAGGGCGGGCGCGAGAGCCGCGAGGAAGGCCTGGAAGACAAGCGCGTAGAGCGCGATCACCCCGATGATCGCGCGGCCGTGCACGGATCGGTGCGGGCGCTCGCGCATGGCCATGCTTCTAGAGCATCATCCCGAAAGGTGGCTACCGGCTTTCGGAAGAAGATGATGCAAAACAACAGCCCAGTCGGCGCGGACGCGCGCGGGTGACGCGCGTCCTGCGGCGGCGGAATCAGGCCGGCATGCCCGCCGGCTCGAACAGGAAGTCATCGACGGAAGGGATCGTCACCGCGAGGCTCGCGCCGTAGCTCGCCTTCGACAGGCGCCAAGGCCGCTCGGCGCGGGCGCGGATCGCCTCGGAGGGACGCAGGCGGCGCAGCGCGCCGTCCTCATCCATCTCCTCGATCGTGAGGAAGCCGTAGACCTGCAGGCGCGAGGCGATGAGCTTGGTCTCGCGGTCACCCGCCGGAACCCGCAGGCTGCCCGTGGCATAGACCGCATCCATCAGGTTGCGCTGGTCGCTCCTCGAGCGGCTGCGGGGAGGTTCGCCCGCTCCGAATGCCGCGTTGATGGCGCCCTGCCGCGCGGCCGCAGGCCGACGGAAGGGGATGACGTTGTCCGTTCCCGGAACGCTACGCATACACAGGTACCTTCGTATCGCGGAAAGCTCCCCGACCGGCGCGCTCTCACGGCGCCGTCCGGTCGATGCGAAGCTTTCGACGATCCCGATTAATGCCTGCTTAGCCATGCCCGGCCGAGGGGCGCGGAAGGCGTCCCGAAACGGGCCGCCTTCCCTCCCGGCCCTCGCGTCTCAGTTCAGCGCGACGGCGAACTCGCCTTCGGTCTTGGCGCGGATCTCGTCCTCGGTGACGCCGTCGGCGAGTTCGACCAGGGTCATGCCGCCATCGCCCTTCTTGTCGATGGTGAAGACGCCGAGATCGGTGATGACCATGTCGACCACGGCGGTGCCGGTCAGCGGCAGGTCGCAGGCCTTCAGGAGCTTTGCGCTCTCCGAGCCGTCCTTGCCCTTGGCGACATGCTCCATCACCACGACGACCTTCTTGACGCCGGCGACGAGATCCATCGCCCCGCCCATCCCCTTCACCATCTTGCCGGGGATCATCCAATTGGCGAGGTCACCGTTCTGCGCCACCTGCATCGCGCCGAGGATCGACAGGTCGATATGCCCGCCGCGGATCATCCCGAACGAGTCGGCCGAGGAGAAGTAGCTCGTGGTCGGCAGCGCGGTGATGGTCTGCTTGCCGGCGTTGATGAGGTCGGGATCCTCCTCGCCCTCATAGGGGAACGGCCCCATGCCGAGCATGCCGTTCTCGGATTGCAACTGCACCGACATGCCCTCGGGGATGTAGTTCGACACCAGCGTCGGAATGCCGATGCCGAGATTCACGTAGAAGCCGTCTTCCAGCTCCCGGGCGGCGCGCTCCGCCATCTGCTCACGGGTCCAGGCCATGGTCTTGACGTTCCCTCGTTTGGCGCATCCTCGGAGCGACGATGCGCCGTCCGCCAAAACGGGCGGTGACGCGCCGTCGCGCTCGTGGCCTCTCGGCCGATGGTCGAATCAGATCTGGCCGCCGCCGGCTGCCGCTGCTTCCGGTTCCTTGCGCTTGCGCACGGTGCGCTGCTCGATGCGCTTCTCGCGCACCGGCACGTGGAGGATGCGGCCGATGAAGATGCCCGGCGTGTGGATGTGGTCGGGGTCGATCTCACCCGGCTCGACGAGGTGCTCGACCTGCGCGACCGTCACCTCCGCGGCGGTGGCCATCATCGGATTGAAGTTGCGCGCCGTCTTCCGGTAGACGAGGTTGCCCTCGGTATCGCCCTTCCAGGCGTGGACGATGGCCAGATCCGCGAACAGCCCGCGCTCCATCACGTAGTTCTCGCCGTCGAACTCGCGCACTTCCTTGCCCTCGGCGACCTTGGTGCCGACGCCGGTCTTGGTGAAGAAGGCCGGGATTCCCGCACCGCCTGCGCGGATGCGCTCGGCCAGCGTGCCCTGCGGGTTGAACTCGATCTCGAGTTCGCCGCCGAGATACTGGCGGGCGAATTCCTTGTTCTCGCCGACATAGGACGAGATCATCTTCTTCACCTGACGGGTGTCGAGCAGCTTGCCCAGGCCGACACCGTCGATGCCGGCATTGTTGGAGATGACGGTGAGGTCCTTCACGCCCGAGGCCTGGATCGCGTCGATCAGCTCGTCCGGGATGCCGCACAGGCCGAAGCCGCCGGCCATGATCGTCATGCCGTCGCGCAGGAGGCCGGCGAGCGCCGCCTTCGGATCCGGATAGACCTTCTTCATCGACAGCGTCCCTTCCTTAGTCTTCCGCCAGGGCGGGCCATGATTCGTTGGCCACGATACAATGTCCGAGATTCGGTCCGAGATTCGGCGCCGGCCGCGCTCCCGATCGATGGCGATCGGGTGTGCAACGCGAAGCGGGCCCCGTCAAACCGGCGACGCATTTGCGCGCAATGCAAAAGCCCCGCGCCGTAACCGCTTGCCCGGTGGGCGAGGCTGCGGCCGATCCTCATCGAAGCCCGGCCCACCCCATCCACTGCATTGCGGGCGGGTCTGACCCCGTTCGCGGGACAGGAGAACGGGAAACGGCTAAGGAGTCGGATCGCACGGCTCGCCACGCCGACGCGGTTCGGCCGAACCGATCCGCGTCGCCCGCCCACGGAGTGCAATGTCGCTGCGCCGCACCCTTTCCGCCCTCGCACTCGGACTCGTCGCTGCGGGGTTGGTGGCTGCCTGCCTGCCGTGGTCGATCGAGGCTCCCGGCACCGCCCGCTTCGTCAGCCGGGGCTTGCAGCAGGGCTGGGGCGTGGCGCTGGCGGCCCGGGGGCGCACGGAGGTCGTGCTGCTCCCCCTCCCCCGGATCGTGTTCGAGGATGTCCGCCTGACCGAGGGCGATGCCGCCGGGCCGGTGCTGGCCGCGGGCGGAAACCTGTCGCTTCAGCTCGGCCTCGCCGCGCTGCTCACCGGCCGAGTCGAGGTCGATTCCCTGACGCTCGACGGGTCGGAGCTGGTGCTGCCGCAGGAAGCGGGGGATCCCCGCTGGTCCGCGGCGGCCGAGCGCCTGACCCACAGCATCGCCGGTGCGAACGGCGACCGGCCCCGGCGGATCATCCTCGCCCGCTGCGCGCTCAAGGGCCGCGACCCGCGGGACGGGACGCTGCAGACGGCCCGCGACGTCGATCTCACGATCTCCTGGCCGGCCTGGAGCGAGAGCCTTGCGGTGAACGGGGGATTTCGCTGGAGCGACGGCAGCGCCCGGATCACGCTGACGGATCTGCGGCCCTACGCGCTCTTTTCCGGGGGTGAGAGCCCCTTCACCGCCGCCCTGACATGGCCAACGGGCTCCCTGAGCGCCCAGGGCAACGGCAGCCTGCGCGACGGCCTCAAGGCCTCGGGCACCGGCAGCCTCCAGACCCGATCCCTGCACAAGACGCTGGCCCTGACCGGCGGGGGTCTTGCCCTGTCGCCCTTCGTCGAGGATTTCGCCGTGGAGGGCAGCTTCGAGGCGGCCGCCGGTCAGATCCAGTTTCCGAGCGTCACCGTGCGCAGCGACGGGAACGTGCTCGAGGGGGCAGGCTCGGCCACCTTCGGCCCGAAGCGCAACGCGGTGCAGGCCACGCTCGCGGCCGAAAACCTCAACCTCTCGCCGCTGCTCGCCGGTCTCCTGCGCCTGACGGGCTTCGATCGTGCCGCCGACGACGCGGCCAGGCACAGCCGGTCCCTCGAGCTGCGTCCCTTCACCGGGGGCGACCTCGATCTGCGGATCTCCGCCGGCAATGCCCGGATCGGTCCGGTGCAGCTGACGGACCTCGCCTCCAGCGTTCTCGTGCGCGAGGACGGCATCGAGGCGTCGCTCGGCCGCGCCAACGTGCGCGGCGGTATGGTCAAGGGCCGGGTTTCCCTTGCCGCCGACGGGGGCGAGGCGGCCCCCACCCGCGTGAAGGCGCAGGGCAGTTTCGACGGGCTCGATCTCGGTGCCCTGCTCGACGATCTCGGCCAGTCCCGCTGGGTGCTCGGGGCGACGCGGGGCAGTCTCGCGCTGGAGGGAGCCGGCCACGATGTCGATGCCCTGGCCCGTTCCGTATCCGGCCGGGTCGCGCTGGAGAGTGCGGACGGTGCCCTGTCCGGGCTCGACCTCGCCGACGTGGTTCATCGCGGCGGCGCGGTGGCGCCGGGGGCGCTGGCCCGGCGCAACGGCCGGACGCCCTTCGAGCATGCCGCCGTGACCCTGTTGTTCGCCGACGGCGTCGGCGAGATCGTCGAGGGAAGGCTCGCCTCTCGCACCCTCGGCGCGTCCCTGAACGGGCGCGTCGCCCTGGCCGACCGGCGCTTCCAGGCGCAGGCCGAGATCCTGTCCCGGGCAACCGCCTCCGCCGACGGGGCGTCACCCCCCGCCACGCTGTTCGAGATCGCCGGTCCCTGGGATGCCGTGAGCGTTCGGGCCAGCGCCGGGCCGCGTCCCACCGGGGACGAGGCACGCCAGCGTGCCGCCCCAGATTCCTTCCAGCGGCCCGGCGCCGATCTACCGCTCGGCATCCGCGCCTACGTGCCGGCGACGGGGCCCTGACATCCGGACCGCGTAGGTCCGGGGTCAGGAAGACGATCTCAGGAGTTGCCGCTGGCCGTGCCGGCCGTGGACGTGTTGCCGGAGCCGTTGCCGCCCTTGGCCTTCTCGAAGGCGCGGCGGACGAGGTCTGTGCCGACTTCCATCGCCGCGTCGAGGGCCCGCTGCGACAGGGTGCCGGCCTCCACCGTCTCCCCGGCATAAACCGGCTGCTCCAGGGCGAGGCTGTCGCCGCGGGTGACGCGCAGGCGGCCGACCTCGCGGCCCTGCGCCACGGGGGCGACGAGCGGCCCCTGGTAGACCACCTTGGCGGTCACCCGATCCGAGGTGCCGCGCGGCAGCAGCAGGCGCACCGGCTTGTTGGCCACCACCGGCACGGAGCCCTTCTCGCCGCCGAAGACCGAGACCTCGGCAACCGTCTCGTTCGCGGCGAAGACCTGCCGCGGCTCGAAGGCGCGGAACCCCCATTCCATCATCTTGCGGGCTTCCGCCGCGCGATCACGCGCAGTCTTCAGGCCCGAGACCACCATGATCAGCCGCTGGCCGTTCTGCACCGCCGAACCGGTGAGCGCGTAGCCCGACTCTTCGAGGTAGCCGGTCTTCAGGCCGTCGGCGCCGATATCGAGGGTCAGGAGTGGGTTGCGGTTCTGCTGTTTGATCTTGTTCCAGGTGAATTCACGCTCGGAATAGATCTTGTAGAATTCGGGGTAGGTGTCGATGAGGTATTGGGCGATCCGCGCCATGTCGCGGGCGGTCACCTTCTGGTCGGGGGCCGAGTAGCCGGTCGCGTTGCGGAAGGTCGAGCGCGTCAGCCCGATCTCCTTGGCGCGCTGGTTCATCATCCCGGCGAAGGCGTCCTCGGTGCCCGCCATGTTCTCGGCGATGGTGATCGCCGCGTCGTTGCCCGACTGCACGATCAGGCCGCGCAGCAGGTCGGAGAGCTTGATGCGGCTGTTGACCTGCGCGAACATCGAGGAGCCGCCGCCGCCGGCCCCGCCGCGGCGCCATGCGTCCTCGGTCACCGTGAATTCGGTGTCCATGGAGAGGCGCCCCTCCTTGATAGCGCGGAACACGATTTCCGCCGTCATCAGCTTGGCCATGCTCGCCGGGGAGAACGGTTCGTCGGCCGCCTTCTCGAACAGCACCGAGCCGGAATCGGCATCGATCAGGATCGCGTGCGCGGCCGCCGTCTGGAACGTCTGGGCGCGCGCGGGCGCCGGATGAAGGAACGCACTGACGATTGCGGCCAGCATTCCCGCGAGCGCCCAGCGCGCCGCTCGGAACCGTCTCTCACACATCCTGGCCTCTCCCACGATCCCGTTCGCCGCCCGCCCCAGATCAAGCGTGACCTTAGCCCGGATACAATTCGATTTCGAAGGCAAAGTTCGATTCCGCGGCGCGTCATGACCGCGCCGAAGGGCCGTGCACATCCTTGTGGAAAACCAGGGGAAATCCCATATCAAGCCCATGGAATTTCGACGCTTTCACCCCAGTGACGCGCCCTCCTCCCGCTCCCGTCGCGCCCCTGCGCCGGCGTCGGACGATGGGGTGCAGGGCGAGTGGCGCACGCTGCCGCTCGAAGGCCGCTTCGAGGTCGTCTACGAGGACGCCCGCGGCGCCTGGACGACCCGCACGCTCGACGCGCGCGAGCTGAAGCTCGGGCCCGGCCGCACCCTGCTTGGCGGCACCGACCGGGCGCATGGGCTCTATCGCGGCCTGCGCGCCGACCGCATCCGACGGCTCATCGAGCCCGCCTCGGGCACGCGGATCGAAACCGGTATCCTGGATTGGCTGCTCGCCCGCGCCGAGGCGCAGCGGAAGGCTCGGAGCGTGCGCGTCCCCCGCCGGGCGGCGTGAAGGAGCGAAGTTTTCGTCGTGAAGCGCAATCGCGTGGGGACAAGAGGCCCCTCGTCGTCTCGCGGTGACGCGCGTCCTTCGGTATAGCCGGTTCTATGGAACTGATCTCCGCAACGCAGGCTCTGTCCGACGCCTGCACCCAATTCGCCGCGCAGCCGTTCGTGACCGTCGATACGGAGTTCATGCGCGAGACGACCTACTATCCGAAGCTCTGCCTGATTCAGATGGCCGGGCCCGACGGATTCGCCTGCCTCGTCGATCCGCTCGCGAAAGATCTCGATCTCAAGCCGTTCTTCGACCTGATGGCCGATGAGAGCACCGTGAAGGTGTTCCATTCGGCCCGGCAGGATCTGGAGATCATCTGGCTGCTCGGCGGGCTGCTGCCGCAGCCGTTCTTCGACACGCAGGTCGCGGCCATGGTCTGCGGCTACGGCGACTCGGTCTCCTACGAGCAGCTGGTCAACGATGTCGCCAAGGCGCGCATCGACAAGTCCTCCCGCTTCACCGACTGGTCGCGGCGCCCCCTGTCCGAGGCGCAGCTCGCCTACGCCCTGTCGGACGTCACCCATCTCGTGACGATCTATCAGGTGCTCGCGGCCGAACTGCTGAGCACCGACCGCGGCCTCTGGCTCGACGAGGAGATGGCGGTCCTCACCTCGCCGGAGACCTATCAGGCCGAGCCCGCCCAGGCGTGGCGCCGGCTCGCGGGGCGCATGCGCAAACCGCGCGAGATTGCCGTGCTGATGGAAGTGGCCGCGTGGCGCGAGGCGGAGGCCCAGAGCCGCAACGTCCCCCGCGGGCGCATCCTCAAGGACGAGGCGGTGATCGACATCGCCACTGCCGGCCCCCGCAGCGTCGAGGCCCTGGGGCGCCTGCGCACCATCCCGGCCGGCTTCGAGCGCTCGCGCACCGGCACCGAAATCCTCGCCGCGGTCGAGCGGGGTTTTGCCCGCGACCCCTCGCAGATCGCCGTGCCCGAGCGCAGCCGCTCCCGCGGTGGCGGCAACGGCGCGCTCATCGACCTTCTCAAGGTGCTGCTCAAGGCGGTGGCCGAAGCCGAAGGCGTGGCGCCCAAGATCATCGCCACCGTCGATGACCTCGAAGCGCTCGCCGAGGACGACGCGGCGGATGTGGCCGTGCTCCAGGGCTGGCGCCGCTCCCTGTTCGGCGACAAGGCTCTGGCGCTCAAGCACGGGCGCATGGCGCTCTCGGTCGAGCGCGGCCGGGTCACCGTGCGCGAACTGCCGTAGCCGTTCACCGTCGCGGCGGACGGCGCTCCTATGTCCCAATGCAGGCTGGGAGAAGCGGGGAACTGTCATTGCAGCATCTTGGCGTTGGAACGCGGGTGCCGTAGTTCGGGATTAAGTGGCAAATCGTTTTGCCTCTCATTCCCGGCTGCTGACCCCTCCCCATGTTCGAGCCGAACGAAGTCCTCCAGGTTCTGAGCGGACGCGGTGCCGTGTCCGCTCAGGGGATCGAGCCGGTCGCGGTCCGCTACAAGGTCGTCATCGAGCGCCGTAGCGGCATCGTCGTCGCCCATGGCAGCCTCACCGGCCGGCACGCGGCCCTGCACCCGCTCTGGATCACGCCGGATGCAACGCTTCACCTGAAGGATTCCCGGCGCCTGGCCGTGTCCCTCACCGACCTCGTGGGCGATACCGCGGAGTTCGAGAGCACCGAGCCGGTTGCGCCGGGCTGACGCCGGACCAACAGTGGGGCCGATTTCCTGCCACGCTCCCCACTGATCCATGACGTGCACCCCTTCGCCTGCGACCCGAGAGGACGGGACCCGCTTCACGCTGGCCTGCCCCCAGCCCTACGATTGGGCGCATCTCGAACGCTTCTTCGCCGACCATGCGAGCCCCGGCGTCGAAGCCGTGACGCCCGGGCGCTATGCCCGCACCTTCGCCCTCGACGGGCACCGCGGCACCCTCGCCGTCACGAATGAAGCGGACGCTCTGTCGGTCCGTATCCGCGGCCTCGGCTCGGACGACGACCACGAAAACATCCTCGCGCGGGTGCGGGGGATGTTCGATCTCGACGCCGACCCGCGGGCGATCGCCGCCGGACTTGGCCGCGATCCGTTCACCGCCGCCCTCGTGGGGCGCCGGCCGGGTCTGCGGATGCCGGGCGCCTTTGATGGGTTCGAACTGGCGGTCCGGGCGATCCTCGGCCAGCAGGTCTCGGTCGCGGCCGCGACGCGTCTCGCCGGCCGCCTCGTT
The DNA here is from genome assembly GCF_024347855.1 of Methylorubrum sp. GM97. Lineage (NCBI taxonomy): Bacteria > Pseudomonadati > Pseudomonadota > Alphaproteobacteria > Hyphomicrobiales > Methylobacteriaceae > Methylorubrum > Methylorubrum sp. GM97. Next base: position 3,156,066 of record NZ_AP025942.1, on the reverse strand, counting down.
GCGGGTTTCGGCACGCCCCTCGACGCGGAGACGTGCGGGAACGAGCCGGGTCTCACCCACCTGTTTCCGACGCCGGAGCAGCTTGTGGACGCCGAGATCTCGCTCGTGCTCAACATGCCCCGCGCCCGCGGCCGGGCGATCCAGGGGCTTGCCGCGGCAATGCTCGCCACGCCGGACTTGTTCGCGCCCGGCGGCGAACTCGACGCGACGGTTGCCCGGCTGAAGGCCCTGCCCGGGATCGGGGACTGGACCGCGCATTACGTCGCCATGCGCGCTCTGGTCCAAGCCGACGCCTTTCCGGCGGGGGATGTCGGGCTGATGCGTGCCCTCGATGCCGGCGACGGGCGGCCAAGCCGGCTGGCACTTCTCGACCGTGCGGTGGCTTGGCGGCCCTGGCGGGCCTATGCCGCGATCCATCTCTGGGCCGAGGACGCCGCGCGGAGGATGCCATGACGATCCGTGATCCCGCCGCTGCCGACGAGGCCGGATGGCGCCGACTCTGGGCCGGCTACCTCGCCTTCTACGGTGAGACCCTACCGGAGGCGGTCACCGCCGCGACCTGGGCGCGCATTCTCGATCCGGCCTCGCCGGTCTTCGCACGGCTGGCGGAGCGGGACGGGTCGCTCGTCGGCATGACGGTCAACGTCCTGCACGAGGGGACGTGGAGTACGACGCCGGTCTGCTACCTGGAGGATCTGTTCGTCGCGCCCGAGGCGCGCGGCGGCGGGATCGGCCGGGCGCTGATCGCCGACCTCGTCGAGCGGGGCAAGGCGCGGGGCTGGTCGCGGCTCTACTGGCATACGAGGGCCGGGAACGCGCAGGCTCGGCGGCTCTATGAGCGCTTTGTCGCCGCCGACGACTTCTGCCGCTACCGCCTCGTCCTGTAGGTGTTAACGCCGCGTTTACCATGATCGCGTCACGGTTGGGCTCAGCGGAGAGAGCGATGAACCGACGAGTCGGCCGTACTTTCGATGTCCTCAGCGAGGCGCAACTCGTCGCCGGGCGCACGGTCGCCCGCCGAGTCGCACCGGACGCGCTGGCGCCCCATGCCGGGCCTCGGCCGATCGCCCAGCTTCTCGACACCATCCAGCACGTCGCGGAAGCCGCGACCGGGGAGCGCAGCTTCCTGCATGTCGGCGCGGCGCCGCGTCGGAAGGGCTGAGGGGCGCGCAAGCCCTCAGGCCGCGGGTGGTTCGCCGCCGAGTTCGATCAGGACGATTTCCGGCGGTACCCCGACGCGGATGCCGAGTTGGCTGACGCCGAGGCCGCCGGAGATGATGAGGTGGCGCCCGTCCTCGACCACATGGCCGTAGGCGAAGCGCTGGCCGTAGCGGGAAGGCAGCACCGGCGAGTAGCCCCACACGCGGATCTGGCCGCCATGGGTGTGGCCCGAGAGCGTGAGAGAGACGCGGGAGGGCACGTTCACGAAGATGTCGGGCTCGTGCGCCATCAGGATCACCGGCGCCGCATCCGTCACCTGTGCCAGCGTGGCCGGAAGGTCGGCGAGGCTCTGACGGCTGCCGAGCGGGCGGAACGGCTCCTGATCCGCGAGTCCGGCGATCCAGAACGGCCGGCCGTCATGTGTCAGACGAATCGCGTCGTTCTCCAGCACCGGGATGCCGCGCGCTTCGAGCAGCCGCCGGATTTCGACGGGGCCCTTGCCCGCACGCATCGCCTTGGGATCGTCCCACCAATCGTGGTTGCCGAGGACGGCGTAGGTGCCGAGCGGTGCGCGTAGGCCCTCGGCCACCCGCGCGAAATCGGACAACGGCACTCGGTGCCAGGTCACCTTTCGGCCGGCCGGGTAATCGCCGAGCAGGAGGATCAGGTCGGGGGCGAGCGCGTTCGTCGCCGCCACGATTTCTGCCACCCGGTCGAGCGGCATATAGGGCTCGCAGACATGGATGTCGGCGAGCACCGCGATGCGCAGCCGGTGTCCGGGGGCCCAACCCGGCGGCGTCAGGCCGTAGCGGGTCAGCGCGAGCCGGAACCGCGGTTCGACGATGAAGGCGTAGGCGCCCCCGGAGCTGAGGGTCAGCGCCGAGGCGCCGAATCCGCCGAGAACCTGCCTGCGGGTCGGGAGAATGAGCATGCCGCCAGAGCCGATGGCGTGGCGGCAGCGTCAAGCCTCAATCGACGGGCTCGTCCTCGTGAACGACGCGGACGGCGTTCCGGGCCTCAGCCTTGGCGCGGGCCGCTTTCATGGCAGCGCTGCTGACATGGACCGCGGCGGCAAGCGCCGGCAGAGCGACGGGGCGGAAATTCTCGCGATCCCCGGCCACGGTTACCGGGCGGGCGATGCCCGGCTCGGCCGCGAAGGTCGGGGTTCGGCTGGGGGCGTACATGGATCCTGTCCTGTTTGCGCGTCGGGACGGCCGGTTGGCGACCGCGTCGGCTTGATCGTTGGCCTCGCGAACATGGCGAGGACGACCCTTCAACACCCCGCTCGTGGCGAGATTGCGAAGATGCCGTCCGCCCTTTGATCGACCCAACTACATGAACGGCAGCTTAAGACTTCGGCTGAGCCTGAATTTCGCGCACGGCGACAAATCGGGCACGGCCTATGGTCGCTTTTCGGCCACGCGATAGTGCATTGCAACGTGGCCCATCTTGCAACGCCCTCAGTCGATTTACACCGGAAGAGCCGGTGACTTGAACCGCCGTCCCGATACGCCGCTCATGATATGAGGCTTATGGGGCGGGCATCGGTTCCAAACCCTCCTTCGCGATCCAGGCTGCGGTGCGATCCAGGGCGCGGGTCAGGCGTTCGAACAAGGTGTCGATTTCGTCGGGCTCGATCACCAGCGGCGGGCAGACGGCGATGCGGTCGCCGGCCAGGAAGCGCACGATCAGCCCCTCGTCCTGCGCGAAGGCGACGCAGCGCGCCGCCACTGCCGCCTTCGGCTCGAACTGACGCTTCGAGGGCTTGTCGGCCACGATCTCGATGCCGCCGATCAGCCCCATGCCCCGCGCCTCGCCGACGAGGGGATGGTCGGCCAGTCGCGCCAGCGCCGCCTGGAAATGCGGCGCACGCTCCCCGGCCCGCTCGACAATACGGTCGCGCCGGTAGATGTGCAGCGTGCGGTTGGCCACGGCGCAGGCGACGGGATGCCCGGAATAGGTGGTGCCGTGGCCGAAGCCGCCGAGCTTGACGCTCTCGTCGAGCATCGCCCGGTAGAGCGGCTCGTCGATGCTGATGCCGCCGAGCGGAAGATAGCCGGAGGTCAGCGCCTTGGCGAAAGAGAGGGTGTTCGGGCGCATGCCGAGCGCCTCGCTGCCGAACCACGTGCCGAGCCGGCCGAAGCCGCAGATCACCTCGTCGGCGACGAGGCGCACGTCGTAGCGGTCGAGCACCGCCTGGATCGCCGGGAAATAGCCGGCCGGCGGCACGATGGCCCCACCCGCTCCCATCACTGGCTCGGCGAAGAAGGCGGCCACGGTGTCGGGATCCTCGGCCAGGATCTGCGCCTCAAGTTCCGCCGCGAGACGCTGCGAATAGGCTTCCTCGGTCTCGCCCGCCTCGGCGCCGCGGTATTGGTGCGGGCAGGCGGTGTGGAGGAAGCCGTCGATCGGCAGGTCCCAGTCGGCGTGGTTGGCAGGAAGGCCGGTGAGCGAAGCGGTCGCCACGGTGACGCCGTGATAGCCCTTCCTGCGGGCGATGATCTTCTTCTTGCGCGGGCGCCCCAGCGCGTTGTTCATGTACCAGAGAAGCTTGACCTGTGCGTCGTTGGCCTCGGAGCCCGAAGACGTGAAGAAGATCTTCGAGGTCGGGACCGGCATCAGCTCCTTGAGCGTCTCGGCCAGCTCGATCGCCGGATCGTGGCTGCGGCCCGAGAACAGGTGGGCGAAGGGCAGCCGGCCCATCTGCTCGGCCGCGGCCTCGACCAATTCCTCGTTGCCGTAGCCCAGGGCCGTGCACCACAGCCCGGCCATGCCCTCAAGATACGGGCGTCCGTCCGTGTCGTAGACCCAGACGCCGTGGCCTCGCTCCAGCACTAGCGGGCCGGTCTCCCGGAAGGTGGAAAGATTGGTATAGGGGTGGATCAGGGTCTCGACGTCGCGGGCGGCGATGTTCGACAGCATGATGCGGCAGCCGGAAGTCTTCGCCGACGGGGCGCGCCGGCAACCTCGCCACACTAACGGCCGCAATCTCCCTCAGGAAGGCGCCGTTCGCCTCATCGATTGACACAACCGACCCGCTCGCGATGCTCGATCCGGCCACCATCGTCGCCGTGCCCGCTCCGGGCCGCGCCTGCGGCCCGTGCACCTTGTGCTGCAAGGTCTACGACGTGCCCGCCGTCGAGAGCCCGGCAGGGCGGTGGTGCCGGCATGTCCGCTCCGGCGGCGGCTGCGGCATCCATGCCGAGCGGCCCGACCATTGCCGGGCCTTCCATTGCCTCTGGATGACGGAAACCTGGATCGGCCCCGAATGGCGTCCGGACCGGGCCAAGATGGTGCTCAGCCTCGACCCCGTGACCCGCTTCCTCAACGTGCAGGTCGATCCCGGTCAGGCGGGAGCCTGGAAGCGCGCGCCGTATCACGACCAATTGCGGCGCTGGGCTGCGGCTTCGCTGCCGCTGCAGCGCTACGTGCTCGTCCACGTCAACAAGGTGACGACGGTCGTCCTGCCGGATCGGGACGTGGCCCTCGGCACCTTCGGGCCCGGCGACCGGTTGGTCGGCCGCGAACGCATGACGCCGGCGGGGATGACCGCCGACGTGGAAAAAGTCTCGCAGCTGACTTGAAGCGGTCCGTTGCTCAAGCACGCGAACTTACAGCGCCCCGAAATCTCGATGCCGTCGCGGCGTGGACCGGTCCGGCATGTCCGTTCCGTGCGGATCCGTCAGGTCATGCAGCGGCCGGGGACCATGCGGCGCGCCTCCGGCCCGACGAGCGAGCTGAGCGGCGCCTCGCAGCCTTCCCGTGTCAGGCGACGGGGCTTGGCCGGCAACTCTTCCTGAGCGGAGCGGGTCGGCATTGACTCCGAACGGGTGGACGGGCGGGGCGCCGTCGCCACATGGATCGGGGTCAGAGCGGTGGAATAGGGACGCATGCCCGGAAGCGGCGTGGCCGGCGCCTCGTAGGCGACGCGCGGAGCCGTCGGGGCTCCCATCGCATCGGCTTCCTGCCGGACGACCGGCAGAAGCAGCAGGGTCATGATCGCAGCGGGAACACTCACACCGAGGGCGAAGCCGGTCCGAAGCATCTTTGCGATCTCCGATGGGAGCTTGACAGGTTGTCATCACAACGCTGCTTTCAGATCTTCGGTTCCTTCACTGTCCCGCTTCGGATCACATCAGTATTTTGATCTTCATCGGCCCATCCGCTCCCGCAATGCAGCGGATGGGTGGAGAGGGCGAGCGCCGGAGGGTCGTGATAAAAAAGCACCTGTGGATGAAAAATCTGCGGGGTCCAGAGCCAATTTCGGAACCTGGCCAATGGTCATTCGTTAGAGAATCACCCGGCCACTCTGGTCCTCCCCGCATTCCCCTTGTGCATCGGCCGGAACCTTTTCACGGGTCGGACAATGGTCCGGCCCGTTTTTTCTTGCGCGTTTACATCGAGCCGACCGCCCGCGGATATGCTCGCCGCGGCGCTCGTCGCGCACGAAAAAAGGCGCCAGCCTCTCGGCCGGCGCCCTCGGTTGCTGTTCTGAAGTTTTAGCTCAGGCGTTGTGCGCCTCGCGGCGGCGCGCGCTCTGCTGGAAGAACAAAGCCTGGCTGATGACGGCCGACACGTTGGCGGGCTGGAACGGCTTGGCGATGAGGAAGGCCGGCTCGGGGCGCTCGCCCGTGAGGAAGCGCTCGGGATAGGCCGTGATGAAGATCACCGGCACCTCGAAGGTCTTCAGCAGGTCATTGACCGCATCCAGGCCCGACGAGCCATCGGCGAGCTGAATGTCGGCGAGGATCAGGCCGGGGCGCTTGCTCTCGGAGGCGATCTTGACCGCTTCGGTGCGGGTGCGGGCCACGCCGATGACGTTGTGGCCGAGGCCTTCGACCAGGGCTTCCAGATCCATGGCGATCAGCGGCTCGTCCTCGATGATGAGGATTTCCGTGGCCATGTCGGCGGCGAGCTCGCGGCCCGCCTCGTCCACGAGATCGCGCACCTTGGACACGTCCACATCGAGGATCACGCCCGCATCCTCCTCCGAAAAGCCTTCGAGGCACGAGAGCAGGAACGCCTGCCGGGGAAGCGGCGTGATCTGGCCGAGCCGAACTTCGGCCGGCAAATCGTGCTGCACCTGATCGCTGTGGCCGTTCACGGAAAGCGAATTCCAGATCCGCGTGAAGACGCGGAAGAGGTCGGCCTTGACGTTCGTGCTGCGGCCGAGGGTCTCGGGCTCGTTGACCAGCGTCTCGAGGGTAGCCGCGACGTAGGCATCGCCCGCCACCTGACTGCCCGTGAGCGCGCGCGCATAACGGCGCAGATACGGAAGGTGCTGCACGACCAGTTGTGCTGTGGACATGAGTTCCCCTGAGCCTCTTCGCTCTTCGTTTGTCGCTGCGCCCCTAACGCGGGGGCTCGACGTCCGTTCCTGGCCCATGCGGAACCCTAACCGCATGTCGGCGTTGCTGCTGCAGCCATGACTCATGTCAAGCTGCAAGACAATCGCGGCAGATGTGGCGCCAAGGGGATCTTGAACGCATGAATGAGAACGAGCCGGCCGGCGCGTTCCCTTCCGGGGACCGGCCCACTCGAGGGCGTGGCGGCAATGGTTTGAATGACCAGACGCAGAGGCGCATCGGAAGCCATCTGCGCACCCTCTACGATTCCGTCGTGCAGCAGCCGATTCCAGATCGCTTTCGCGATCTGATCGCACGTCTTGAGGACGAACCCGCCAATCCGGACGATCCGGCGAGCGTCTGATCGGTCATCTTTGTTTTCGTCAGTGGTGCGAGCCGCTCCCGCAGCCGGGTGCGGCTCGTTTGTCGTAGTCGCGGACGGCTACAAGGTCGGCGAACGACCGCGCATCAGGCCGATCACGGCCGAGATCGCGAACAGGACGATCGCAACGAAGAAGACGAGCTTTGCGGCCTCCATGGCCGTACCGGCGATGCCGCCGAAGCCCAGCAGGGCCGCGACGAGGGCAACCACCAGGAACGTTACAGCCCAACCGAGCATGTCGAACTTCCTTCCAAAGAACTGGCGCGGCCCGTGCCGCAGCCTCTTGGAAGCAATAACGCCAAGTTTTCGCCGCAGGTTCCTTTTGCGTTTCCAACGCTGTGAACACTTTTTTACCGGGTGCCTGCGACCGTGCTACGCCCCTGGAACCGACTGGCAAATTCGGCAGTTCGTCACCATCTCACCCCTAGACGATCAGACGACAATCAGACTTGATGATGTGAAGGAGGCCCCCAGCGTGCCCGCACAGAAAAAGACCCTCGTCCCCGGTATCGCTCAAGCGAAAGCCGTTCTGGAGGCCGCTGCACGGCTCGTTTCGGCGCTCTCACCGCAGCCGGTTCTCCAGCCCATTCCCGTTCGCGTGAAGTCTGTTCACCGCCGCTGAACGGCAGGTTTTCATCGACCCGAATGCTGTCGATCCAAGCGCCGTCCCACCGGGCGGCGCTTTTTTCACGCCATTAGGTTGTCCACAGAGGCGGTGCCGGTCGATTGGCGGCGTCGTTCGCCCTACGGATCGAAAGAGGGTGCCGCCGCAAGGCTTTGCGGTCTGGCGAATTTTCAGCCGGCGAATGCCGCCGTTCCTGCGTGGTTTGCCGACATTGTCCTCCCCGCAAGCAGCCGACTAGCTGGATCTCGGGCGAAACGCCGGGCCGGTCTCGTCTTCGTGGCGAACGCGCCAGATCGACGGGGGCGGCAACGATGGGGTTCGGCAAGCGTGCGCCCGGCGCATGGGTGGACAAGAGCAGTGCCGGCACAGCACGGGTGCAGCCACGCCGCAGTCTCATCGACACCGCGCTGGTAGGCCTGCTGATCGGCTTTGGGACGATCAGCGCGACGACGATGGTGCGGGCCTCGGAGCGTGGTCTGCTCGACGGGCTGTTCGAGACGATGTTCGGGGCGGCGAGCCCCGCGCCGGCGACGATCGCAAAGCCGGCGCCGAAGGCACCCCGGCGCTACGCGTCGCTCCCCGATCCACGGCGCATCGCCGGACATCGCTTCGTGCAGCGGACGCCGCGCCTGGATGCGCGTTCGACGCCCATTCGCACCCGAGCGAGGGCGGCCTCTCCGGCCTCCTTCGCCGCAGGGACGCGGACCGTCTGCATGCGCCGTTGCGACGGCTACGTCTTCCCCCTCGGCCGCCTGCATGCGCGGGCCGATCTCCCTGTTCACGCGGCGGCCTGCGCCGCAGCCTGTCCCAATGCACCGACCGAGTTGCTCACCCTGGCGCCGGGGCGGGCCGAACTCGAGCGGTCCGTTGCCCTCGACGGCCGGCCCTATCTGCGTGCCGCCACGGCTAACCTCTATCGCCGCACCCGCGTCGAGAACTGCTCCTGTCAGCCGCCGGGTGCCACGGCGCTGTTGATGCCGTTGGCCGAGGACCGAACGCTGCGCCCCGGCGACGTCGTCGCGTCGGAGGAGGGAGCGGATCTCGTCGCGGGTCTCTCCCGCGCAGGGCCCGCGCTCGTTGATTACCGCGTCGCCACCTTGAGCCGGCACCATCGCAACGCCATTGAGGATCGCGTCGGCGCCCTGCGCCGCGATGCGGCGAAAGTGGCGTTCCGTGAGGCTCTAGCCGCGAAGGGGCACGGCTCGCGGCGCCTCCGGGTCGCCGAAGCGCAAATCCCAACGCTACCGGCTGACGGGGCTTCCGCCGGTTTCGCGCCGGTCGTTTCCCGCGGCGAAGGGTTCGCGGCGGTCCGCGTCGTGTCACCGTCGCCGTTCGGGCATTGATCGCCGGGCTCGACGAGTTGGCGAAAGCGCCGGGCTGTCGTAGGCGGGCGGCATCCTCGTCGTATCGAAGCCGTCGTCTATGAGTGAATCGTCCGCGGACGCGCAGGCCCCCTCCCCTGGTTTCGAGAGCACGTTGCCCGTCTCGGGGCGGACGGAGGCTCTCAGCCCCCTCGTGCGGCGGCGGATCTGTCCCAATGGCGGCCCGTTCACCGCAAGCGGAACCTGCTCCTACATCGTCGGGCGCGGCCGGGTCGCGGTGATCGATCCGGGGCCGGCGGATGCTGGGCATGTCGAGGGCTTGCTCGCCTCGCTCGACGGCGAGGAGGTGGCGGCGATCGTCGTCACGCACACCCACCGCGATCATTCTCCGGGTGCGCGTCTGCTACAGGCGCGGACCGGCGCACCGATCGTCGGCTGCGGCCCGCACCGGGCCGCACGGCAGCTCGCCGAGAACGAGCTACCCATCCTCGATGCCAGCGCCGACCGCGAGCATCGGCCCGACCGGGAATTGGCGGATGGGGAGAGCCTGACCGGCGAGGGCTGGACGCTGACCGCCGTCGCGACGCCCGGCCACACCATGAACCACCTCGCCTTCGCCCTGCCCGAGGAGAACGTGCTGTTCTCCGGCGATCACGTCATGGCGTGGTCGACCTCGATCGTCGCGCCGCCCGACGGGTCGATGCGGGCCTACATGGAATCGCTGGAGCGGCTGCGGGAGCGGGACGAGACGCTGTACTGGCCGGGACATGGCGGGCCCGTGCGCGATCCGCGCCGTTTCGTGCGCGGCCTCGCCGCCCACCGCCGCCAGCGTGAGGCAGCGATCCGCGCCCGGCTGGCCGCGGGCGATCGCGACATCGCAACCATCGTCGGCACTGTCTACCAGGGGCTCGCACCGCATCTGCGGGGGGCGGCGGCCCTCTCGGTCTTCGCCCATCTCGAGGATCTGGTGGAGCGGGGCCTCGCGGTCACCGACGGCCCGCCCCTGCTCGACGGAACGTTCCGCCTCGCCTGAACCCCGATTCTTCGAAGCGCTACTTCAGGGCGATGGCGAGGTTGGCGACCTCGTCGAGATAGGAGCGGATGCGGTCGGCATTGTCGCCGAAGTCGCGGTCGCCGATCCGGGAGGCCGAACGCACGTCGATGCGCGCGCCGTCGGCCCGCGGATGCACCCGCACGGTGATGTCGGCGGGCAGATTCAGGATCCGGGTGCGGGCCACCGCCTCGATGCGGCCGTTGCCGATCCGCCCGCCGGGCCGGATCGCCTCGACGATCTGCCACTTGCGGTTCACCGCCGCCTTGCGGGCGAGTTCGAAGGCTTCGTCGGCCTCCACGTCGAGGGTGAGGGGCGCGATCTGCGGATAGGCCGCCCGCTGTGCCTCTCGGGCCGCCGGGCCGGGTTCGGTCGGGTAGCGGCCTTCGCGGGCGGCGAAGGCAAGGCGCGAGCGTGAGAAGGCGGGCGGGCGCTCGGTATCCGTCGTCACATCGGTGAGCGCCGGCAGGCGCACGCCTTTGAGCGCAGCATAGGCCGGGTAGGCCAGGACCAGGCTCGCTACGAACAGGCCGCCGACGGCGGCACCGAGCCCGCCCGCGCCTTCCCGCCAGACCCGTGCCATCGCGAACAGGGCGAGCGCCACCGCGATGACGGAGAGCGCGACCCCGCTTCCCAGCACGGCAAGGGCCGCTGACGGCTCTGCCGAAGGGCTGCGCACGATCAGCACCGCCATGCCGGTCACGATCAGGGAGAACAGCGCGAGCGTTCGCGCGTAGCGGCCGGCCCGGGTCACCGGTTCATCGAGAAGCTGACGGCGCATGGCCCCGGAAACGAATGAGTTGGCGAAGAAGACGAGGATAACCTGTCCGGCAGTCTACAGGTTGGGGGTGGGGCGCGCCACTCGGCTGTCGGGGGTGCATCCCTCTGCTACAAGCTGGACGGACATGTCCGAGCGTCAAGACAGCCCCGCATCGAACGCCGAACCCGTCGATCCGCTTCGGGTCTGGTTTCGCTTCATCCGTCTCAGCCGGCGGGTCACCGCCGCGGTCGCCACGGAGTTGCGGGAACTCGGCCTGTCAATCCCGCAATTCGACGTGTTGTCGACCTTGAGCGAGCGGGAGGGGCTGACGCAACAGGAACTGGCCGCCCGGCTCTACGTCACGAAGGGCAACGTCTCCGGCCTTATCGATCGTCTTGTCGAGGCCGGTCTCGTCGAGCGCCGTCCGATCCCTGGCGATCGCCGTTCCCATGCCCTTCACCTCACCGAGGCCGGCGCTGAGGTTGCTGATCGTGGGATCGCGGCGCAGGCTGACTATGTCGCACGCACCCTGGGCCAGCTCGACGAAACCGATCTTCGCGCGTTCGAGGATCTCGTCGTCAAATGGCGTGAATTGGCACGCGCAGACGCAGCATCTTGAGCGTCCGCAACCACTCAAAAAAACAGACGCCCTCAGCGCCTGTGGAATAGAAAGATAGTTCTTGTTTTGAGAAGGCTGGGCGGTCGGACGCGGACCCCGCGCCCGTCACCGCCTCAGCCGGGTTAAGCCTCGCCGGTGCGACCGGTCGATTGACCACCCTTGCGGCCGGCCGACGAGGCCAGTTCACGATCTTGCGAGAACGACCGCTTGTCCGCCGGGACGGAACGACCGCCCTTACTGGCGATCTCGCGCTGCCGTTCGATATTCATGGAAGCGAAACCTCGCTTCGAGGTGGAATTACCAGATGCCATCAGCGCCTCCTCAGGCTAACTCTTCACACCCCTCTCAACCATCATCCCACTCGATTGTTCCTTGGCTGTATCGACGGCCGGGTCCGGGGAAACCCCTTTTTCGTCCAGACGTTAGCTGGGCTCACGCCAGCAGCTCGCGCTGACTTGCGAGCGCGTTTCCACAGGCCATCCACAGCCGAGAGGAACCCGGATGACGAACCGATATATGGTAAAGCCTTCACTTGCAGCCAAGTCTGCTGCGGCTTCGGGAAGCAAGGGCGACCCTCAGCCGAACAGGACGCCGATGCCGGCCATGCCGGCGCCAGAGGACAGTCCGACACCGACGACGCATGAGGAGCCGGTGGATTCGCCGCAGCCCAATGCGAGCGTGAAGCGGGAGGCGCCGGGGCCAAGTGAGATCGGTCTTTCCACGAAACGCTGATCGGTGCATGCGGCATTATGATGCCGGTCGCAAGAGCGATGACGAGGTCGTGTCGGATCTCGTTTTCAGGGACTTCAGAAGGGCAAGCAAACCGCGGCTTTGACACGGTTCGCAGGTGCGTCTACCCGCGGCCCTTTCCGCCTGCCGCCCAGGGGGCGCATCGGAGTGAGTCCATGACCCTCGACACCGAGGTGATGTCCCTACGGCAGGTGCCGTTGTTCCGCGAGGTGGAGACGTCCCGCCTCAAGCTCCTCGCTTTCACCAGCGAGCGGGTCCATTTCGAGGCGGGACAGGCCTTCTTCGCGCGCGGTGAGGCGGCGGACGCGGCCTATCTCATCCTCGAAGGGTCGGCGGCGGTGTCCATCGACGGACCGTTCGGCCCCGTCCGTCTCGCCCTGCTCGGCCCCAACGCTCTCGTCGGCGAGATGGGCATTCTCGCCGATCAGCCGCGCTCGGCGACCGTCACGGCGGATATGGCGACGACAGCTTTGCGGATCGACCGCGACGTGTTCATCGAGTTGCTCGCGCAATTTCCGCAGATCAGCATCGCCGTCATGCGCGAACTCGCCCTGCGTCTGGAGCAGACCAATCAGCGGCTGGCCGAGCACGTCGGCAACGCCTGAGGCCATCGAAGACGTGAGCTTATCGCGACTGAGCGGCGTGGACGCTCAGCGATACTTCCAGCCCCATTGGCCGTAGATCGGATACCCCCGTCGGCGCGCCTCGTATTCAGCGCCCGGATCGTTCGGACGATAGCCGTTGCGATAGGCGTAGGGGCTCGGTTCGATGTAGTCGGGATTCTGGAGTTCCTGCCGCAGGTAGCCGTCGCCCTCGCCGGATGACCCGCCGCCGGGGCCGAAGGCCCAGGCCGGACTGGCCGAGAGGATCGACGCGGACAGGGCCAGCGTCGTGATCGTGAGGCGTCGCATCGCTCGCTCCATCGTCCCTCCTCCATCGTCCCTTGCCGCCCCTCACGACGGATCAACGATCGGCCGTCATCGCCGGTTGCGCCATCGATGCTGCATTCACGGCGTCGGATAGGTGATGAACTCCATGAGCGAGCCGTCCGGATCACGGAAGTAGACGCTCACGCCCTGCCCCGCCGCGCCGTTGCGCTCGACCGGACCGAGTTCGACCGCAACGCCGTGGGCCGCGAGATGCGCCATCGCGTCCTCGATCGAGCCTGACCAGCGGAAGCACAGGTCGCTGCCGCCGGGCATCACCGGCTCGCGCGCCCGCGGCGTGCCGATTTGACCGGGGCCATGCACGTTGAGCTGCACGCCGCCGAACCGAAAAACCACGCCTTGGCCGAACGGGATCACTTCGGCCCGCAGCACGTCCCGGTAGAAGGCCGTCGAGCGCTCCCAGTCGGAGACGTGGATGACGCAATGGTCGAGATGGATCGCCGGCGCGAGCGTCGTAACGTCGGTGCCCGTTTCCGCAACGAGTTCGGTCTCGGTCTCGGGCATCGTGCCCCTCCTCACGCGATCTTGCGCGGGAGATAACGCGGTCTGGGCCCGAGGCGAGACGAGCTCACGGCAACGTTCCTCCGCCGATGCGGCCTCGAAGTCACACCCGATCCGCTCAAGGGCGGGTAGTCATGGCGCATGATCTGTAACGCCAACCCGCCCCCACCGGCGGCGACAGGAGCCGCCATGGCAGCCCCCCGAACCGCCGATAGGACGGCGCGCAGCACCCGCCGGGTCGTGCTCGCCGCGCTCTGCCTCATTCCGCTGGCCGCCTGCCAATCCTCGAAGCCGGGCCCGATGGCCGGCGGCGACGACGATGCGGCCTGGTACATCGGCACGATGCCCGACAAGCCGTTCGACGTGCCGCTGGTCGACCGGTCGCGCATCGATCCGAAGTATCGCCGTCAGGAAGTGGCCTATAGCGGTCCCGAGGCGCCGGGCACGATCGTCGTCGATATCGACAAGCGTCATCTCGCCCTGGTGCAGGAGGGCGGCACGGCCCTCCAATACGGCGTCGGCGTCGGCAAGGCGGGCTTCTCCTGGAAGGGCGATGCCCGCATCGGCCGCAAGGGCGTCTGGCCGGATTGGAGCCCGACCACGACGATGGTCTCGCTCAATCCGGGCATCGAGCGCTCGCGCAAGGGCGGTATCGACAACCCGCTCGGCGCGCGCGCGCTCTACCTCTATCAAGGCAACCGCGACACGATGTTCCGCATCCACGGCACCAACGAACCATGGAGCATCGGCGAGCAGATGTCCTCGGGCTGCGTGCGCATGCTCAACGAGGACATCGTCGATCTCTTCGAGCGCGTCCCCGTCGGCGCCCGTGTGGTGGTGAAGCGCAGCAGCAAATATCGCGCCTGAGGACGCTCTCGCGTCGAAGAGCTGACGCGCATCCTGCCCGAGCCGGTCGGCCTCTTTGTGGGGCGCGGCCGCGTGCGGGATCAGAACGGCCGACGGTAAGCCGGGTGGCTCATCCGTGGCACCGGCCGGGGTGCGAACGGTCGCGGATCGCCCGTCGCGATCCCCGGTCAAGGAACTCGAACCGGGGCCGAAGCGTCTTTCCGGTGCGGTCAAGCTTGGCCGTGGAGTGTTCTCATGACCATCACCGTGTCGAACCTGCAGCCGATCATCGCGATCCTGGCGGGCATCCTCATCCTGATCGCACCGCGGCTCCTCAACTACATCGTGGCGGTCTACCTGATTGTCGTCGGGTTGATCGGCCTGGGTGTGCTGCGTCATTTTTCCTGAATCGAAGTGACTCCGACGCAGCGCGATACGCAGCGCTGGGCGCGCTTGCGCTGGGGCTCTGGCCTGTGACGCGCGTCGTTTCGTTCCTGACAGCGCCTGCACATCGTCACTCCCCGCCGCGGGGCGACGCGAAGCTAATCCTTGCACTGCGACATGAGATGCGCCACGCCCGCGTGAACGGCGCTAGGGTCGCCAAATCCGTCCAGCGGAGAGCCTTATGAAGAAATGGGTCTATTCCTTCGGTGACGGCAAGGCCGAAGGTGAGGCAGCGATGCGCAACCTCCTCGGCGGCAAGGGCGCGAACCTCGCCGAGATGTCCAATCTCGGCCTTCCGGTTCCCCCCGGCTTCACCATCACGACCGAGGTCTGCACCTACTATTACCAGCATGGCGAGACCTACCCGGCCGAGCTCACCGACGCGGTGAAGGAAGCCTTGGAGAAGGTCGGCACGCTGACCGGCCGCCGCTTCGGCAATGCGGAAAAGCCGCTGCTCGTCTCGGTCCGCTCCGGCGCGCGGGCCTCGATGCCGGGCATGATGGACACGGTGCTCAATCTCGGCCTCAACGACGCCACCGTCGAAGCCCTGGCCAAGGATGCCGACGACGAGCGCTTCGCCTACGATTCCTACCGCCGCTTCATCACGATGTACTCGAACGTCGTGCTCGGCGTGGAGCACCACGCCTTCGAGGAGGCGCTGGAGCACTACAAGGAGCAGAAGGGTCTCACCCTTGACACCGACCTGAAGGCCGACGACTGGAAGCACCTGATCGGCGTCTACAAGAAGATCGTCCGCGACGAGCACGGCTCCGAGTTCCCGCAAGGAGCGGAGGACCAGCTCTGGGGCGCGATCGGCGCCGTGTTCGATTCCTGGATGATCCCGCGGGCCAAGAAGTACCGCGAGCTGAACCAGATTCCCGAGAGCTGGGGCACGGCGGTCAACGTCCAGGCCATGGTGTTCGGCAATATGGGCGACACCTCGGCCACCGGCGTCGCCTTCACCCGCAACCCGTCGACCGGCGAGAGCGCGCTCTACGGCGAGTTCCTCATCAACGCCCAGGGCGAGGATGTGGTGGCGGGCATCCGCACCCCGCAGGACATCACCGAGAAGGCCCGCATCGAGGCCAAGTCCGACAAGCCGTCGATGGAAAAGGCGATGCCCGAGAGCTTCGCCGAGCTGACGCGGATCTACGGGATCCTCGAGAAGCACTACCGCGACATGCAGGACATGGAGTTCACCATCGAGCGGGGTAAGCTCTGGATGCTCCAGACCCGCAACGGCAAGCGCACCGCCAAGGCGGCCCTGCGTATCGCCGTCGAACTCGCGGGCGAGGGCCTGATTTCGAAGGAAGAGGCGATCAAGCGCATCGAGCCCGGCGCGCTCGATCAGCTCCTGCACCCGACCATCGACCCGGATGCCGAGCGGACGGTGATCGCCACCGGCCTGCCCGCCTCGCCGGGCGCGGCGGTCGGCGAGATCGTCTTCAACTCGGAGGAGGCGGAGGCCGCCAAGAAGGCCGAGCGCAAGTGTATCCTCGTGCGCATCGAGACCTCCCCGGAGGACATCCACGGCATGCACGCCGCCGAGGGCATTCTCACCACGCGCGGCGGCATGACCAGCCACGCGGCGGTGGTCGCCCGCGGCATGGGCAAGCCCTGCGTCTCGGGCGTCGGCTCGATCCGGATCGACTACAAAGCCAAGACCCTGACCGTCGGCGGCGTGACCTTGAAGGCGGGTGACGTCATCACCGTCGACGGCTCGACCGGCCAGGTGATCCAGGGCGAGGTCAAGATGCTCCAGCCGGAGCTGTCGGGCGACTTCGCCGCCCTGATGGAATGGGCAGATGCGGTGCGGACCATGAAGGTGCGCACCAACGCCGACACCCCGGCCGACGCCCGCGCCGCCCGCAAGTTCGGCGCGGAGGGGATCGGCCTGTGCCGGACCGAGCACATGTTCTTCGAGGGCGACCGGATCGTGGCGGTGCGCGAGATGATCCTCGCCGACGACACGGAAGGACGCCGCGCGGCACTCGCCAAGATCCTGCCCTACCAGCGCCAGGACTTCGTCGAGCTGTTCACGATCATGTCGGGCCTGCCCGTCACGATCCGCCTGCTCGACCCGCCGCTGCACGAGTTCCTGCCGCACACGGACGAGGAAATCCGTGAGGTGATGTCGGCCACCGGCATCAGCGAGGACAAGATCCGCAACCGCATCCGCGAACTCTCCGAGCACAACCCGATGCTCGGCTTCCGCGGCTGCCGCCTCGCCATCGCCTTCCCCGAAATCGCCGAGATGCAGGCCCGCGCGATCTTCGAGGCCGCGGTGCAGGCCGCCAAGGATACCGGCGCCCCGGTGACGTCGGAGGTGATGGTGCCGCTGGTGTTCACGCGGATGGAGTTCGACATCGTCAAGGCCCGCATCGACGCCATGGCCAAGGCCGTGACGGAGGAAACCGGCGCGACGCTCGA
This sequence comes from Methylorubrum sp. GM97, assembly GCF_024347855.1. Classification (NCBI taxonomy): domain Bacteria; kingdom Pseudomonadati; phylum Pseudomonadota; class Alphaproteobacteria; order Hyphomicrobiales; family Methylobacteriaceae; genus Methylorubrum; species Methylorubrum sp. GM97. Next base: position 3,138,883 of record NZ_AP025942.1, on the reverse strand, counting down.
ATATCAGGTCGGCACGATGATCGAGCTGCCACGCGCAGCGCTGATGGCCGGCGAGATCGCCGAGACGGCGGAGTTCTTCTCCTTCGGCACCAACGATCTCACCCAGACCGCGCTCGGCATCTCGCGCGACGACGCCGCGACCTTCCTCGGCCCCTACACCCAGAAGGGCATCCTTTCGGTCGATCCGTTTGTGTCGATCGATCAGGAGGGCGTGGGCGAACTGGTGAAGATCGGCGCGGAGCGCGGTCGCAAGACCCGCGAAGGGCTCAAACTCGGCATCTGCGGCGAGCACGGCGGTGATCCGGCCTCGATCGCCTTCTGCCAGGAGGTCGGGCTCGATTACGTCTCCTGCTCACCCTTCCGCGTGCCGATCGCCCGCCTCGCCGCGGCGCAGGCGGCCCTCGGCAAGGACGCCTGAGACGACGCATGACGACCCCGCGGGCATGACCCGCGGGGCCTTTCCGGGCGGTGGGGAAGCTTCGCAATAATTTTGCGGACAGCCCGCTGAACCCGTGTCGCGCGGGCACGTTACCTGCTAGCGGGAGTCCATAGCGCGGAGAGCGCCTCGGTCTTCCGGCCAGGGCACCCGCGGGACTTCAAGCTATGTCGCATCCCGACTCTCCCTCAGCCCTCCTCGATCATCGCGCCATCGTTCCCGGTCATCGGGCGATGCAGGCGGCCTATCTCTGGATCATCGCGACGTTGACCGCGGCGGCCGGTGTCACGGGGCTCGTCTACCTCGAGGCCGACCGTAACGGCCGTGACGCGGGCCGGATGATCGTCGCCGCCCAGAACGGTAGCAGTTACGCCGCGATCCTCGTCCACGGCATGGCCCAGCGTCACGGCCGTCCGACCCCTTAACCGTCCGGCAACCACGTTCGAGATTAAACTCTCCTCATGAGGAACGGTCGCCCCGGCTTGGTCTAAGCTGAGGCCTCCGGCCGCTCGTGAGTGTGGAGTATCGGCGGTGCGTACGAGGCGCGTTCGAGGCCTGGGGATCGGCCCCCGCTGGATCGTCTCGGCCGTGGTGCCGTGGATGCTGGCGAGCGGCCTGCTGGTTTCCTTCACCGCCACCGCGGGCACCGATGCCACGCTTCGGCCCGCCCAGCTCTCGGAGCGGGATGTCACGGCGACCGGCGCGCTCGTGGCGTCCACCGCCTGGAGCCCGGATGTCATCGATGCGGGTCTCGTGGCGCCCGGCGCCTCCCATGAATCCGAGCCCGGAGAAGACGGCATGCCCGCGCTCGCCGACTCGGATGGCGCCACCCCCGCCACGCCCCGCGCCGTCGCCCTGTCCTCGGTCACGCCCGCGCCTGCTGACGCAACCCCGATCGAGGTCGCGGCGGCGAACCTCGCCCTACCCGGCTTCTCGGCCCGTCTCGATCGCAGTCCTTCCGTCCTCGATCCGCAGATGACGGCGCCGGAGGCCAAGTCCCATTATGCCGACCTGATCGATCCGAATGCGATGGACCGCGAGCAGCGCTGCCTCGCCGAAGCCGTCTACTTCGAGGCGCGCAGCGAGCCCGAGGAGGGGCAGGCCGCCGTCGCGCAGGTCATTCTGAACCGTGTGAAGAGCGGGCTCTACCCGTCCTCGGTCTGCGGTGTCGTCTACCAGAACCGCCACCGCTTCATGGGGTGCCAGTTCTCCTTCGCCTGCGAGGGCAAGGCTTTGCGCATCACCGACGCCGAATCCTGGCGCAGCGCGACCCGCGTCGCCAGCGCGGTCATCGACGGCCGCACCTATGTCAGCGAGGTCGGTGGCGCGACCCACTATCACGCCGATTACGTCCGCCCCGGCTGGTCGCGCCGGCTCAAGCGCAAGGACATGATCGGCCGGCACATTTTTTATCAGCTGAAGCCGAACCAGACCTGATGGTGTCTCAAAACGTCATCCCATCGACGACCTCATCCTGAGGTGCCGCGTGAGCGGCCTCGAAGGGTGTTCCAGAGGTCGCGCGAATGCTGGAGGATCCTTCGAGGCTCCGCTTCGCTCTGCACCTCAGGATGAGGGATGGATTGGAAAGAGGTGATCAGGCCAAGATTGGCTCACCGCCCCTGCCTCAGATAGTTGGCGCCGCCGATTACCAGCAGCTTGTCCGAACCCCGGTCGGGCGCGAACAGGCTCAGCGCTTCGGTACCTCCTGCCTCATCGGCAAGTGTCAGCCGGTAACCCGAAACCGTGTAGCGGCCGCTGCGCACCGGCCGTCGGCTGTGGCCTGCCACGACGGTGCCGCCGTCCATCGAGCCGCCGGTCGAGGAGAAGCCGACGCCGCCTTCGCGGGTGAAGCGGCCGTCCGGCGTCAGGGCAAGCGAGTGCGTGCCGCCGACCGAGCCCATCGCGCCGCTCGATCCGAACGTGTGGCTCCACGTGCCGTCGAAGCGGTACCCGTCGGCGAAGGGCGGCACCGCGACGTAGGTGTCGCCGCCGATGGTCAGTCCCTCCTTGGTGCGGGAAAACGCTTCGCCGGAGCGCGTGACGCGCCCGAACCCGTCCTCCACCTCGACCCGCTCGATGCGGTTGGCCGAGAACCAGCCGCCCTTCAGCGCGTAGGTGCCGCAGGTGGCGGGCTCGGCCCGGCAATGGGCCGCCATGTCGCCGTCGCGCGGAAGCTCCGTGGTGTAGAGGCCGCCCTTGTCGAACAGCAGCGTGTCTTGGTCGGCAGTGAAGTCCATCCCGCCGAAGGCGTTGGGGCGGAGCTGCGTCTTGGTGCGCGTGTAGAGCCCGTCGAGGCCGCCATCCCCCCGGACGGGTGCCAGAACGAGGCCGCGGTCGTCCTTGGCCGGACGGTAGGAGCCTACCAGCGCCTCGAACCCCTCGCGGATTGGGTTCTGCTGCTCGCGTTCGAGCTGGAGGGTGAGGAGCATCAGAAAATGCTCGCTCGTCCGGGTGGCGATCCCGATATGCCAGGCCGCCATGCGCAGGCCGTCGGTCGTGCGGCAGCAGCGCTGCTCGACGCGGATGCGGTGCCCGTCGAGGGTTTCGCCGGCCTTCGCCGTGAGCGGCTTCTCGCCGGGCGGGATCTGCTTGAGGCTGCGGACGAAGGCGCTGAACGTCTCGTCGAACCGGCCCGAGGCCGGCTTCGGCTTGGCGATGATCAGGAGCGCGGCGCCCTTGCGCCCGCGCGGCGTGGTCGTCTCGAAGAGGCGCTCGAACACGAGGCCGTCGCCGGCCTCCCGGCGTGTCCATCCCTCGAACATGACGGGCAGCTCGAAGCGGGACGACCCGAGTGTCACCTCGGCGGCGCGGGCGGGGAGCCCTGCCGCGAACAGCAGGGCGAGGCCGAGCCCCGCCCCGCCTGCGCGGCCGCGTCGTGTCACGTCACGACGCTCGGCTCCGCGCGGCCGGTGATCGCCTCGATATCAGCCAGTTCCCGCGCCACCGCGACGACGGGTCCGAGCACATCGGCCACCGGCAGCTCAAGCCGGTCGGGGGCGGCTTCGTAACGCTCGATATAGACGCGCAGGGTCGCCCCGGCGGTGCCGGTGCCCGAGAGGCGATAGACGATGCGCGCATCCTCCGCGAAGGTGACGCGCACGCCCTGCGCCTCCGTCACCGAGCCATCGACCAGATCGACGTAGCGGAAATCGTCCGCCGCCTTCACGGTGAGGCCGCCGATCCGGGTGCCCGGCAGCGAGCCGATCTTGGCGCGAAGCCCGTCCATCAGCCGGTTGGCGGCGCCGGAATCGATCTCTTCGTAGTCGTGGCGGGTGTAGTAGTCGCGGCCGAACTCGGCCCAGTGCGCCCGCACCAACTCCTGCGCCGGCTTACCGGTCGCGGCCAGGATGTTGAGCCAGAGCAGCACCGCCCACAGCCCGTCCTTCTCGCGCACATGGTTCGAGCCGGTGCCGGCGCTCTCCTCGCCGCAGAGCGTGATGCGGCCGGCATCCAGCAGGTTGCCGAAGAACTTCCAGCCGGTCGGCGTCTCGAACGCCTCGATCTTGAGCGCGGCGGCAACGCGGTCCACGGCGCGGCTCGTCGGCATCGAGCGGGCGACGCCCGCGAGCCCCGCGGCATAGCCCGGTGCGCGGTGGGCGTGGGCGGCGAGGATGGCGAGGCTGTCGCTCGGCGTCACGAACAGGCCGGGTGCCACGATCATGTTGCGATCGCCGTCACCGTCGGAGGCCGCCCCAAAATCCGGCGCGTCGGGCCCGTGCATCAGCTCGAACAGCTCGTGGGCGTGGACCGGGTTCGGATCAGGGTGGTGCCCGCCGAAATCGGGCTTGGGCTCACCATTGACGACCGTGCCGGGCGCCGCGCCCAGCGCCCCTTCCAGGATCGCCTTGGCGTAGGGGCCGGTCACCGCCGAGAGCGCGTCGAAGCGCATCCGGAAGCCCGAGGCGAACATCTTCGACAGAGCCTCGAAGTCGAACAGCGTGCGCATCAACTCGGCGTAGTCGGCGACCGGGTCGATCACCTCCACCGTCATTCCGTCGATCTCGCTGGTGCCGATCCGGCCCAGGTCGAGATCGGGCGCGTCGGAGATGCGGTAGTCGCCGATCGCCTTGGTGCGCGCGAAGATCGCTTCGGTGACGCTCTCCGGCGCCGGGCCGCCGTTGCTGCCGTTGAACTTGATGCCGAAATCGCCCTCCGGCCCGCCGGGATTGTGGCTCGCCGAGAGCACGATGCCGCCGACCGCGCCGTGCTTGCGGATGACGCAGGAGGCGGCCGGGGTCGAGAGCAGGCCGTTCTGACCCACCAGCACCCGCCCGAAGCCGTTGGCGGCGGCGATCTTCAGGGCGATCTGGACGACCTGTTCGTTGAAGAAGCGCCCATCGCCGCCGATCACCAGGGTCGCGCCCTTCCGGTCGGGGATGCAGTCGATGATCGCCTGGACGAAGTTCTGGACGTAGTGCGGCTGCCGGAAGACGGGCACCTTCTTGCGTAGGCCCGAGGTGCCGGGCTTCTGGTCCGGATAGGGGCTGGTAGGAACCCGCTTCGACGCCATGGTTCGCTCGATTCTCGTGGAAGACACACTGCGCACGTCGTAGCGCGGTTTGCCGGTTCGTATAGGGTTGCGGTGCCGATTTAGGTATCGTCGGACGCGGCGATCAGCGGTCGGAGCCGAGGCGGACCTTTACCACGGCCGGATTTTCCCGCAGGCGCTCGGCGATGGCCGCGACGCTCGTCTGCGAGAGCCGGACGAAGGCGATCGTCACCTCCTCCAGCCCCTCCTCCGCGCCGGGGCGCACCACGAACTGGCGCACCCGCGAGGCCCGCTCGCCGGTGGCGTCCTGCAGCGTGTCGATCGAGAGGCTGCCGGCCTTCACGGTGAGTTGGAGCGTGTGGGTGCGCATCCGGTCGCGCCAACTCTCCTCGATCGGCTTCACGCCGGCGAGGATGCCGACGACGAGGATCGTCGCCGCGATGCCCGCCACGTAGAGGCCCCGCCGACCGCGAGGCCGATCGCCGCCACCGCCCACAGGCTCGCGGCGGTGGTGAGCCCCTTCACCACCTCGCCGCGCAGGAGGATCGTGCCCGCACCGAGGAAACCGATGCCGGAGACGACCTGCGCGGCGATGCGCGAGGGGTCGAGGGTCACGTTCTTCTGTCCGAGCACGTCGGAGAAGCCGAAGGCCGAGACGATCATGAACAGGCAGGCGCCGACGCAGACCAGCATGTGCGTGCGCAGGCCCGCGGCCCAGAGCAGCCGCTCCCGCTCGAAGCCGATCACGCTGCCCATGGCGCCTGCGAGCACGAGGCGCGCCACCATCTCTGCGTTGCCGAGCATCGCTCCTCCCGATTCAGGCGTGCTACGGAGATTGCGCCCGGTGCTCTTGTCACGCAACGCGAGCCCCCGCCTTGACGCCTCGCCGGGCGCGGGTCCAATGCGGCGCGCATTCCAGAACCGTCAGCCGCTCGTGGGCCGTCGATGCCGCCGCTTCTCGCCCTCCCCTTCCCGGCCATCGATCCGGTCGCGGTCTCGATCGGACCGGTCGAGATCAAGTGGTACGCCCTGTCCTACATCGCGGGGCTCGTCGGCGGCTGGTTCTATGCGCGCCGGCTGGTCGCGGCGGATTCGCTCTGGGGCGTGGTCAAGCGCCCGACGCTCGCCGACATCGACGACCTGATCGTCTGGGTCGCGCTCGGCGTCGTGCTCGGCGGGCGGATCGGCTACGTGTTGTTCTACAACCTGCCGCTCTATCTCGATCATCCGATGGAGATCCTGGCGATCCGCAACGGCGGCATGTCGTTCCACGGTGGGTTCCTCGGGGCGATCCTGGCGCTGCTGCTCTTCGCGCGGTCACGCGGCCTCAACGGCTACACCATGCTCGACATCGCCGCGGTGGTGGTGCCGGTGGGCCTGTTCTTCGGGCGCATCGCCAACTTCGTGAACGGCGAGCTATGGGGTCGCGCCGCACCGGACTTCCCCTACGCCGTCGTCTTCCCCACCGGGGGCGACGTGCCGCGCTACCCGAGCCAGCTCTTCGAGGCCGCCACGGAAGGCTTGCTGCTGTTCGTCGTCATGGCGCTCGCCGTGCGCCGCTTCGGCTTCCGCAAACCGGGGCTGCTCGGCGGCATCTTCGTCCTCGGCTACGCGCTGGCGCGGACCTCCTGTGAGTTCTTCCGCGAGCCGGACCGGCAGCTCGGCTTCCTGTTCGGGCAGGACGTCAATGCCCTCGGCGGCGGCGTGACCATGGGGATGCTGCTCTGCGTGCCGATGGCGCTGGTCGGGCTCGTCTACATCGTCCTCGCTGCCCGCGGGGTGACACGACCCCGGAAGACGGGGCCGGAGATCCAGGCCGAAGCGGGACAGATCTGAGCGTGAGCCCCGAGGCGACGCCGCTGCTGGCGATCCTGGCGCGGGAGATCCGCGCGAGCGGGCCGCTCGGCCTCGACCGTTACATGGCGCTCTGCCTCGGGCATCCGCTTCACGGCTACTACGCCACGCGCGATCCCTTCGGCCGGGGCGGCGATTTCGTCACCGCGCCGGAGATCAGCCAGATGTTCGGCGAGCTGGTCGGCGCCTGGGCCGCGGCGGTGCTGGCGATGATGCCGGCGACGGGCGTGCGTCCCTGCCTCGTCGAACTCGGGCCCGGCCGCGGCACGCTGATGGCCGACGCGCTGCGGGCCCTGCGCGCGGCCGGCACCGACTTCGAGCTGCACCTCGTCGAGACCAGCCCGGTGTTGCGCGGGCTCCAGGCGGAACGGCTCGCCGACGCGGCGCCGATCTTCCACGACTCGGTGGCGAGCCTGCCGGACGCGCCGCTCCTCATCATCGCCAACGAGTTCTTCGACGCCCTTCCCGCCCGTCAGTTCGTCCGGACCGAGCTTGGTTGGTGCGAACGCCGCGTCGGCCTCACGCCGGAGGGCGACGCCCTGGCCTTCGGTCTCGACCCGGAGCCCGATCCGCGTCTCACCGCGGAAGCGCCGGCGGGCGCGGTGCTGACCCTGCCGAGCCAGGGGCTCGCCGTGATGCGCGATCTCGCCCGCCGTCTCGTCGCGCGGGGCGGCGCCCTCCTTGCGATCGATTACGGACACGACCGGCCCGGCTTCGGCGACACGTTCCAGGCGGTGGCCGGCCACCGCTTTGCCGACCCGCTCGCCCGGCCCGGCGAGGCCGACCTGACGCTGCACGTCGATTTCGGCGCGCTGGCCCGCGCAGCGGCCGCGGAAGGCGCCGCCCTGCACGGCCCCGTGACGCAGCGCGATTTCCTGCTGGGGCTTGGCCTCGCGATGCGCGCCGAGCGGCTAAAGGCGCGCGCGACGCCGGATCAGGCGCTGGCGATCGACGCCGCCGTCCTTCGCCTGACCGATCCGGACCCGCGCGGCATGGGCGCCCTGTTCAAGGTGCTCTGCGCCAGCCACCCCGCGCTTGGACCGCTTCCGGCGCTCCCGCCCCCGTCCTGAGCGCTTCTACCTAAGCCCTCCTGAAAGAGCCTGCGAGACCATGTTCATCGAAGCGCCCGAGCTCAGCTCGCACTCTTACATCCGGCACGCCTTCTTCACCCGGCAGGGCGGCGTCTCGGAAGGGCTCTACGCCTCGTTGAACGGGGGGATCGGCTCGAACGACGATCCTGCACGGGTCGCCGAGAACCGGGCGCGGATGTGCGCGCAACTCGGGCTCCCGCGCGAGAACCTCGTCAGCCTTTACCAAGTGCATTCGGCCGAGGTCGTGACCGTCGAAGCGCCCTTCCCCCTGGCCGAGCGTCCGAAGGCCGACGCCATGGTCACAAGAGTACCGGGCCTCGCGCTCGGCATCGCCACGGCCGATTGCGGTCCGATCCTGTTCGCCGATCCGGAGAATCGCGTCGTCGGCGCGGCCCATGCCGGCTGGAAGGGCGCGCTCGGCGGCGTCGTCGAGGCGACGGTCGCAGCCATGGAAGCGCTCGGTGCCGAACGCCGGAGCATCGTCGCCGTCCTGGGCCCGACGATCGCGCAGGCCTCCTACGAGGTCGGCCTGGACTTCATGGAGCGCTTCCGGGCCGAGGTGCCCGATTGCGAGAGGTTCTTCGAGGAAGGGCGGCCGGGCCACGCGCAGTTCGATCTGCCGGGCTTCATTCTCGAGCGATTGGCCAAGGCCGGGATCGGCGAGGCGACCACGCTCGGCTTGTGCACCTATGCCGATCCCGAGCGGTTCTACAGTTTCCGTCGCACCACGCACCGTAACGAACCAGATTACGGGCGCCTCATCTCGGCGATCGCCTTGACGCCATGAGGGTTTTCCTCGGGATCTCACAAAAGTCGTTGCATCCGTGCAACGCTGGTTGTGCAGGTGTCTACGTTCGGGCTTTTGTGCGCGGAAGCACTCGCATCCCGCACTGCATCCATCGTAAGCCTCTTCCCGTCGCGGAACGCCGTGGTTGCATCCCTGCGACAATCTGTCCGGAAGCGTAGCCAAAAAAAGCTCGGCCGTATGTGAACCTTGGCCGTTCGGCAGCGTTTCCCGAATGGAACGACGGCGGACGAAGACCACCGCCACAAAGGGGCCGCCTTCGAGACGGTCGGCGTGGTCAAGCCGCAACAGCATCTTCCGAGATGCTGGCATAGATACGGGGCACCGTGCCGCCTCGCTTCTTCGGAAGCATCGGTACAGTCAGAGAGGACCAGAGTAATGAAATCCTTCCTTCGCGCCGGCACGGCCATCGCCGGCATCGCCTTCGCCGGTTCGGCGCTCGCCGCCGACCTCCCGCGCCGCGCGGCTCCGCCGCCGGTGTTCCAGCCGGTGCCGGTGTTCACCTGGACGGGCTTCTACGCCGGTTTCAACGCCGGTTACGGCTTCGGCACCCAGGATGACCGCGTCCCGACCGTGATCGGCGTCGGCCCGGCCTCCCTGCTCGTGCCCCCGGGCACCACCGCCGTGGTCGCCTTCAGCAACCGTGAGTCCAACGAAGGCTTCGTCGGCGGCGGTCAGATCGGCTACAACTACCAGTTCACCCCGGGCTCCGGTGTCGTGATCGGTGTCGAGGCCGACGCCCAGTACGCCGATTTCGGCCGTGACCGGAACCGCTTCCTCTCGACCAGCCCGCTGGCCGCTCAGCAGGTGTTCAACCCGGGCGGTCTGTCCGGCCTCGACTTCTTCGGCACCGTCCGCGGTCGCCTCGGCTACGCCTTCGATCGCACCCTCGTGTACGGCACCGGCGGCTTCGCCTACGGCTCCGGCGGCGGTCGTGAGTTCGGCACCGGCGTGTCGAGCAACGACTTCCAGACCGGCTGGGCCGCCGGTGGTGGTATCGAGTACGCTCTCCCGACCGACTCGTTCCTGAACTTCTTCAAGTCGTCGGCCGTGACGCTGAAGGTCGAAGGTCTGTACGTGAACCTCGATCGCGGCACCGGCGGCCGTGGCGCCTTCGCGACCGACAACCAGGGCCGCACGGTCTCCATCGGCAGCCCGGGCACCGTGCTCGTCAGCGGTGGCCAGCAGGTCCGCGACACCGAGTTCGCCGTCGTCCGCGCCGGCCTGAACTACAAGTTCGGCTCGTACTAGTATCCGGATCTCCGGCGGTCCCTCACCGGACCGCCGGACCTCCCCCAGAAGAGCCCGGCTCCGCGCCGGGCTTTTTTTATGGCCGTTCGGCGCACCGTTGCGGATGCCGGTCGGCCGTTCGCGCGCGGGTAATCGACGCGAGACCCCTGACAAAAGCTCGGCTGGTCCCCATCTCCTAGAGCGCATTCGGACGAAGTGGTCACCGGTTCGTCGAACGAATGCGCGTCGAAACGAAGACCTAGAGACGACGGCCTGATGCGATCAGGTCGGATACGGCTCTAGCCGCCGCGCGGTCACGATGCCGTCGGCGCCTCAGGGAGACGGCTCCATGAACAGCGAAGAACGCGACATCATCAACGGCATCTTCCAGCGGCTCGAACAGGCGTCCGGACAGGCCCGCGACGCCGATGCGGAGCGCTTCATCGCCGAGAAGCTTCGCAACCAGCCCTACGCGCCCTACGCCATGGCGCAGCTCATCTACGTGCAGGAAGAGGCGATCAAGAGCCTCAACCAGCAGCTCGAACAGGCCCGCGAGCAGGCTCAGTCCCAGCCGGCCGGCGGCGGTGGGTTCCTGTCGAGCATCTTCGGCGGCGGACAGCGTTCCGAGCCGCAGCGTCCCGGCGGGCAGGCTTGGGGCCAGCAGGGCGGCTACAGCCAGCAAGGCGGGTATGGTGGTCCGCAGGGCGGCCCGCAGCAGGGCTATGGTGGCGCTCCGCAGGGTGGACCCTGGGGCGGCCAGCCTCAGCAGCCCGCACGCGGCGGCGGCTTCCTGGCGACCGCCCTTCCGATGGCGGCGGGCGCAGCGGGCGGCATGCTGCTCGGCAGCGCGCTCTCCAATGCCTTTGCCGGCGGCCACTCTCAGCTCGGCAGCGCCTCGGCGGCGGGCTTGACCGGCGGTGAGACGAGCGGCGGCATGTTCGGTGGCGGCGGCGATCAGGATCTCGGGTCGGCGCTCGGCGGTAGCGACGGCGGCTTCCAAGACGCCTCGTTCGGCGGCGGTGGCGGCGATGATTTCGGCGGCGACCTCGGCGATGGCGGCGACGACGACTGGGCCTGATCTCGCCCGCACGTCCTGAATGTTTGCAAAGCCCGGCGCCGTTCCCACGGCGCTGGGCTTCTGCTTTTGTAAGTTGACGTCAGATGACCTCGACGCGGGTGCCGACCGGCGTGCGCTCGTAGAGGTCGATCACGTCCTCGTTCATCATACGGATGCAGCCCGAGGACACGTTCTGCCCGATCGTGTGTGGCTCGTTGGTGCCGTGGATGCGGTAGAGCGAGGTGCCGAGATACATCGCGCGTGCACCGAGCGGGTTCTCCGGGCCGCCCACCATGTGCCGCGGAAGGTCGGGGCGGCGCCGCAGCATCTCGGCCGGCGGCGTCCAATCGGGCCATTCCCGCTTGGCCGAGATCGTCTTCGCCCCGGTCCAGACGAAGCCCGGCCGCCCGACGCCGATGCCGTAGCGGATCGCCTGCCCGGCCGGCTGGATCAGGTAGAGATACTTCGCGTTCGTATCGATCACGATCTGTCCGGCCCGTCCCGGCCCGTCATAGGCGACGACCTGCCGGGCAAAGCGCGGATCGACCGCTCGCGCGATCATACCTTCCTCAGATCCCTGCCCGGTCGGCAGCGCCGCGAACCGGGCGCGCGGCTGAGCGACCGCTACCGGGCGGGGCTCGCCGAGAGCGCCGTAGCCGTCGACGGCGGGGCGCCGGGCCGGGCCGCGCCCGTCCCCCGTCATCAGGAACTCGATGAAGCCGCCGCCGTAGCGGCCCGGCTCCGCCTGCGCCACCGCGCTCGAACCCATCAGCGCCAGCGCCGCCAGCGCCACGCCCCACTTCGCCCGCATCCCCGACTCCCGCCCTGCCCACGTGATGCGGCAAGTCTTTTCCGGGTTGTGCCTGCGGGCGATGAACGGACGTGGTGAATCATTCGCTCCGGGGCTTGCGCCCCCGCTAAGTCCAAGTCGTCGTCAACGAGCCGTAAATGCCGCCGTTCCCCTGAAAACTTTCAGCAAATCGAAACGACTGCACGGGATTGTGTCAGGCAAGTTTTTACCTCGAAGGCCTGTCCGACCGATGATCACCAAGCGCTACCGCATCGAGGAAAGCCTGGGCTTGCCCGTTCCGGCGGCCGGTATCTCTGCGGCTCCGGCGGAGTCAGCTCCGAATCCGCGGCTCGACGAGATCCTGACGGCGATCAACGACCTGCGTCGCATCACGCAGGCCAGTGCCGGCGAGACCATCGAAGCCTGCCGCCGCGAACTCGGCGAGGCGTTCGCCATGCGCCACGAACTCGAGGTGATGAAGGAAGCGATCACCCGCACCAAGGGCGAGATCGCGAGCCTTCACCGCTCCGAGACCACGGGCAAGGGGATGCGCCGCGTCGCCGGCGAACTCGATGCGGTGGTCGAATCGACCGAGCAGGCCACCTCGACCATCCTCGGCAGCATCGAGCGGATCGAGACCAACGCCAACATGATGCGCGGCCTGCGTCTGACCAAGGCGGCGCAGGAGAATGTCGACGGCATCCTCGACAACGTCATCTCGGCCTACGAGGCCTGCAACTTCCAGGATCTCACCGGTCAGCGCATCAGCAAGATCGTCAACGTGCTGAAATTCGTCGAGGAGCATCTCGACCGCGTCATCGAGGCCTGGAGCGGGCTCGAAGGCTTCCGCGACCTGCTCGCGGTCGAGACGGCCGCTGTCGATGAGAACGACGAGAGCTCGCTCCTCAACGGGCCGAAGCTTCAGGACGATCCCGGCCACGTCGATCAGTCGGACATCGACGCCCTGTTCGACTGACGCTCCCCGTCGCAGGCCGATCGCGCGAAGCGATTGTCCTGGCTCAGGCCGCCGCGGCCCTTTCAACCGGAATCGCCGCGGCTTACATCGGGGCCATGAGCCGCGCGACCCGATCCGCCTTCGACGACGTCCCGCCCGACGGGTTCGACGAGGACGAGACCGAGGCTGCCTCCCTCGACGAGGCGCCCGAGATCGACTTCGATTTCGAGCCCGGTGCCGTCCAGGCGGGCACTGAGATCATCCGCCGATTCTGGTCGACCCTGCCGAACTCGCCGGGCGTGTACCGGATGTTCGACTCCAAGGGCGACGTTCTCTACGTCGGCAAGGCCAAGAACCTGAAGGCCCGCGTCGGCTCCTACGCCCGCGGCCAGGCGCATTCCAACCGTATCGCCCGCATGATCGCCCAGACGGCGGCGATGGAGTTCGTCACCACGGCGACCGAGACGGAAGCGCTGCTGCTGGAGGCCAACCTCATCAAGCAGTTGAAGCCGCGCTTCAACGTGCTGATGCGCGACGACAAGTCGTTCCCCTACATCCTGCTGACCAGCGACGGGCCGGCGCCGCAGATCGTCAAGCATCGCGGCGCGCGCCGCCGCAAGGGCAACTACTATGGCCCCTTCGCCAATGTCTGGGCGGTCAACCGCACGGTGAACGCGCTCCAGCGCGCCTTCCTGATGCGGACCTGCTCGGACAGCTATTACGAGAACCGCACCCGGCCCTGCCTGCTCTACCAGATCAAGCGCTGCTCCGGCCCCTGCACCGGCGAGATCGCCCTCGAGGATTATAGCGCGCTCGCCGACAGCGCCCGCGCCTTCCTCTCGGGCAAGTCGAACGCGGTGAAGGACCGGATGCGCGAGGAGATGCAGCGCGCTTCCGAGGCGCTCGAATTCGAGCGTGCCGCGCGCTTCCGCGACCGCATCGCCGCGCTCTCGGCGATCCAGGGCGTGCAGGGGGTGAACACCCAAGGGGTCGAGGAGGCCGACGTGTTCGCCATCGACGAGCAGGCGGGCCAGTTCTGCATCGAGGTGTTCTTCTTCCGCAACTTCCAGAACTGGGGCAACCGCGCCTACTTCCCGAAGGCCGATCGCTCCATGAGCGCGGACGAGGTGCTGGCCTCGTTCATCTCGCAGTTCTACGACGACAAGCCTGCCCCGAAACTCGTCCTCGTCAGCCATACGATCGAGGATGCCGAACTCGTGGCCGCTGCCCTGTCGAGCCGGGTCGAGCACCGCGTCGAGGTCCATCAGCCGCAGCGGGGCGAGCGCAAGAACCTCGTCGATTACGCGCAGCGCAACGCCAAGGAGGCGCTTGGACGCCGGCTCGCCGACACCGCGTCACAGGGCAAGTTGCTGACGGCTTTGGGCCAAGCCTTCGGCCTCGACAAGCCGCCGCGCCGTGTCGAGGTCTACGACAACTCGCACATTTCCGGCACGGCCGCGGTCGGCGGCATGATCGTCGCCGGGCCGACCGGCTTCATGAAGACGCATTACCGCACCTTCAACATCAAGTCGGAGGAGCTGAGCCCCGGCGACGATTTCGGGATGATGCGCGAGGTGCTGACCCGCCGCTTCAAGCGGCTGGCCAAGGAGGCGCCGCGCACCCCGCGGGAGGCTGATGCCGGCGAACCGCAGGCCCCGGAGCAGGCCGTTCCGGCGGTGGCCGAGGTGCAAGACGATCCCGATGCCTTCCCCGCCTGGCCCGACCTCGTTCTGATCGACGGCGGCGCCGGGCAGTTGGAGGCGGCCCGCGCCTCGCTCGCCGAGATCGGCGTGACCGGCGTGCCGCTGGTCGGCATCGCCAAGGGCCGCGACCGCGATGCCGGCCGCGAGACGTTCTTCGTGCCCGGCCGCAGCCCGTTCAAGCTGCCGCCGCGCGATCCCGTGCTCTATTTCGTGCAGCGCCTGCGCGACGAGGCCCACCGTTTCGCCATCGGCACCCATCGGGCACGGCGCAAGCGCGAGATGACGAAAAACCCACTCGACGAGATTGCTGGGATCGGCCCCACTCGCAAGCGCGCGCTGCTGCACCATTTCGGCACGGTGAAAGCCATCGAACGTGCCGCCTTGGAGGATCTCGCCAAGGCGCCGGGCGTGAACGCCGCCACCGCGCGGGCGGTCTACGACTTCTTCCATGCCAATGCTTGAGCCGAGCCCCGTGCCGAGAGAGCCCGCACCCGATGCAGCGACGCCGCGGTTGACGCCCCCCGCCGCCCGTGATTTCACCCCGGCGATGAACGCCGTCCTCCCCCGACGCCGGTCGCAGGCCTGGACGCTCGCGAACTGCCTCACCTACGGCCGCCTCGTCGCGGTGCCGGTCGTCGTCGTCCTGCTGTTCTGGCCGGACGAGTTCGCCGCGCGCTGGACCGCCTTCGGCGTGTTCGTGGCCGCCGCGATCACCGATTATCTCGACGGCTACGTCGCCCGCGCCTGGGCGCAGAGTTCGGCGCTCGGGCGGATGCTCGATCCGATCGCCGACAAGCTCCTCGTTGCCGCCCTCCTCCTGATGCTGGCGGCCGACCGCACCATCGCCGGCATGTCGCTCTGGGCGGCCATCGTCATCCTGTGCCGCGAGGTGCTGGTCTCCGGCCTGCGCGAGTACCTGGCGGAGCTGAAGGTCGGCCTGCCGGTCAGCCGCATCGCCAAGTGGAAGACGACGGTCCAACTCATCGCACTCGGCTTCCTCGTCGCCGGCCCGGCCGGCGAGGCCGTCCTTCCCGGCAGCCTTACCGCCGGCATCGTCCTGCTCTGGCTCGCCGCGGCCCTCACGCTCTACACCGGCTGGGACTACATGAGGGCCGGGATCCGGCACGTGATCGACGATCCGCGCTGATTGTCTTGGGATTCTTTGGCGCGGCACTGCGAGGCGCCGCCGGGGATGAATGCGATGAAGCTCGTCTACTTCGCCTGGGTGCGCGAGCGCGTCGGCAAGCCCGAGGAGACGGTGAACCCGCCCGAGGACGTCGCCACCGTCGCCGACCTGATCGGCTGGCTGCGGATGCGGGGTGAGGAATACGCCTACGCTTTCGAGAACGAGGGCGTGGTGCGCGCGGCGATCGACCGGGTCCACGCCAAGCCCGGCAGCGCCATCGCCGGAGCGCAGGAGATCGCGTTCTTCCCGCCGATGACCGGCGGCTGAGACAGGGCCGCGGCCCCGAGGGGACGGTTCGACCAATCTCTGGGACGCCGGGTCAAGACGAACGGACGGCCGGCCGATTCTGGCGCCGGCCTGATCCCCGGACGGACGCGATCCCCCGTCAGCTCAGCGCGTCCCGGAACGCGCTGAGATTGGAACGCATCATCTCCAGATAGCCGGGGGCCGGCCCGCCCGGCGCGCTCAGCGCGTCGGAGTAGATCCGCCCGCCGACCTTGGCGCCGCTCTCGCGGGCAATCTGCTGCATCAGCCGCGGATCGGCGATGCTCTCCACGAACACCGCCGGCACCTTGTCCCGGCGGATCTGGCGGATGATGCGGGCGACATCCTTCGGGCCGGCCTCGCTATCCGTGGAGATGCCCTGCGGCGCCAGGAAGCGCATGCCGTAGGCCGCGCTGAAATAGCCGAAGGAATCGTGCGTGGTGATGATGCGCCGCCGCTCCTCCGGGATCGCGCCCAAAGCCGCGCGGATCTCCGCGTCCAGCGCGTCGAGCTTCTGCGTGTAGGCGGCGGCGTTCGCGGCATAGAGCGAGGCGTGATCCGGGTCGGCGGCGCTGAGGCCGTCTCGGATGTTGGCGACGTAGAGCTTGGCATTCGCCACGTTCTGCCAGGCATGCGGATCGGGGTGGTCGCCGTGATCGTGTCCGTGATCCTCGGCGTGATCGTGGTCGTGGCTGCCCGCGACCGTCTTCACGCCCTTGGAGGCGACGGTGACCGGCGCCTTGGTGCCTGAAGCCTTGATCAGCCGCTCCATCCAGCCCTCGAAGCCGAGGCCGTTGACGACGACAAGATTCGCCTCGGCCAGCTTGCGGGCGTCGCCCGGCGTGGGGGAGTAGCCGTGAGCGTCGGCATCCGGCCCGACGAGGCTCGTCACGGCGACCTGCTCGCCGCCGACCTGCGCCACGAGATCGGCCAGGATCGAGAAGGTCGCCACCGCCTTCAGCCGCGCGCCGTCCGCCGCGGCCATCGACGGCGCGAGGCCGAGCCACAGCAGAACAACCATGGCGACGCCGCGCCCTACGCCCAAACCCATACCGACACTCCTCCGCTCGGCTGCGGTGATAATGTAACATTATCACATCGCCAAGGGCTGGGTTGAGATTGTGCAGCGGATAACGGGCCGGGCGTCCAATAGGTAGAAGCTTCCCTGGAGCAGACCGGGTGTGCACCGCCCCCGGCACCAGGGCGAGTATTGCGCGGCGGCCGGTTTCGCGGCGGGCAACCGCCTGCGCTTGATCCACGGCCCTTACGGCTGCAAACACCGCGGGCCCCGGCGTTCCGCCGGGGTCAGCACAGACACGGTACATGATGGCGCGCCGGCCGCTCCTGAGAGGCGACACCCTTCCCCTGCTCGGGCGGCTCTGGCGGGAGTGGCTCGCCCCCCACCGCGCCACGCTCGCGGTGGTGCTCGTGCTCATCACCGTCGTCGGCGTGGCGACGGGGCTCTATCCGGCCCTCATCAAGGCTGCGTTCGACGCGTTCGACCGCAAGGACATGAGCGCCCTCGCCTACGGCCCGCTCATCGTCATCGCGGTCACGTCCGCGCGCGGCTTCGCCCTGTTCGGGCAGACGGTGCTGACCAACCGGGTCGTCACCCGCGTCGAGGCCGACATGCAGGCTGCGCTCTATGCCCACCTGATCGATGCCGACCTCGCCCAGCTCGGTCGCGAAAGCCCGGCGGCCTTCACCCAGCGCTTCACCACCGACTTCGCCTTCATCAAGGAGGCGCTGACCCGCATCTCGACGGTGCTGCTGCGCGATGTGGCGATGCTGGCCGCCCTGGTGATCGCACTGGTCTGGATGGACCCGCTGCTGACCCTCGCCGCCGCGGTCACGGCCCCCCTTGTGGCCGGCCCGGTCAACCGGATCGGCAAGCGGCTGCGCCAGGTCTCGACCACGACCCAGGAGCAGATGGGCGCGACCGCGAGCCTCATCACCGAGAGCCTGCAGGGCGCCCGCGTCGCCAAGACCTACGCCCTCGAAGGCTATCTCAAGGACCGAGCGGCGCAGGCGCTGGACGAGGTGCGCCGCCTCAAGATGAAGGCGGCCAACGCGCGCGGACGGCTCGATCCGCTGATGGAGATCGGCGGCGGTCTCGCGGTGGCCGGCGTGCTGGTGCTGGTGGGCCAGCGGGTGATGTCGGGCGACCGCACCGTCGGCGACTTCACCGGCTACGTCGCCGCGCTCCTGCTGGCCGCGCAGCCGGCCCGGGCGCTCGGCACCCTCAACGCCATCCTGCAGGAGGCGGCGGCGGCGCTGACGCGCTACTTCGCCCTGATGGATGAGCAGCCGACGATCCGCGAATCCGCGTCGGCCCGTCCACTCACGGTGTCGCGGGGCGAGATCCGCTTCGAGAACGTGCATTTCCGCTACCGGGCCGACGCGCCCGCCCTCGAGGGCATCGACCTCGTGGTGCCGGCGGGCTCGACGACGGCGCTCGTCGGGCGCTCCGGCTCCGGCAAATCCTCGCTGCTCAACCTCGTCCCCCGGCTTCAGGACGTGACGGCGGGCCGGGTCCTCATCGACGGCACCGACGTGCGCGACGTGACCATCGCCTCCCTGCGCGCGGCGATCGCGGTGGTGTCGCAGGAAGTGGTGCTGTTCGACGACACCGTCGCCGCCAATATCGGCTTCGGCCGGCCCGGCGCGACGCAGGACGAGATCGAAGCAGCCGCAAGGGCCGCAGCGGCCCACGGGTTCATTAGCCGTCTGGGCGAGGGCTACGCATTTCGGGTCGGGCCGGGCGGCGGCCGGCTCTCGGGCGGTGAGCGCCAGCGCATCTCGCTGGCCCGTGCCTTCCTCAAGAATGCGCCGATCCTGCTGCTCGACGAGGCGACCTCCGCCCTCGATTCCGAATCCGAGCACCTCGTGCAGGAAGCGCTGGAGCGGCTGATGCGTGGGCGCACGACGCTGGTGATCGCCCACCGCCTCTCGACCGTTCGCGAGGCGAACCGCATTGCGGTGCTGGAGGCGGGTCGGGTGATCGAACTCGGGCGCCACGACGAGCTGGTGGCCGCGAGCGGGACCTATGCCCGCCTGCACCGGCTGCAATTGTCGGACGACTCGGGCGTGCCGAAAGCGCAGGCGGCCCCGGTCTGAAAGTGCCAGCAAGAAATCGGCCGGCGCGAATCGACCGGCCTCATGCCACCCGCGCGGCCTCTCGCGCGTAGTTCCCGGTCACGACGGGAGCTAGGAATGCGGTCAGAGCCATTCGGAACGACGCGAGCGGGTGAGCACGTCACGCGGTACACCCTCGTGCGCGACGATCTGCGGGTTCAGGTGATCGATTACGGCGCGATCGTCACCACCATCGAAGTGCCGGACCGGGAGGGCCGCCGCGCCAACGTCGTCCTCGCCCTCGATACGGTGGAGGGCTACGAGACGGTGAGCCCGCATTTCGGGGCGATTGCCGGACGTTACGCCAACCGCATCGCCAAGGGGCGCTTCACCCTCGACGGGCCCCCCTTCGAACTGCCGATCAACGAGCCGCCCAATTCCATGCATGGCGGCCCCGAGGGTTTCGCCAAGCGCCTCTGGCAGGTGGCGGAGGCGGACCACACAAGGGTCGTGCTGAGGCGGCGCAGCCCCGACGGCGAGGAAGGCTTTCCGGGCAATCTCGACGTGGAGGTCGTCTACAGCCTGCCCGAGCCCGGAACGCTGCGCATCGATTACCGCGCCGAGACCGACCGGCCGACCGTGCTGAACCTGACCAATCACAGCTACTTCAACCTCGCCGGCGAGGGCACGGGCGACGTGATGGATCACGTCGTGCAGATCGTCGCCGACGCCTACGCGCCGACGGACGCAACGCAGATCCCGACCGGAATCATCGCGCCGGTTGCCGGCACGCCCCTCGATTTCCGCGAGCCCACGCCGCTCGGTGCGCGCATTCGGCAGGGTCACGAGCAGGTTGTGATCGCGGGCGGCTACGACCATACCTTCGCTCTGGGAGATCCCGCCGGCACGCTGCGCCCGGCAGCCTCCTGCTTCTGCCCGGCCAGCGGACGGCGCCTCGACGTCGCGACGACCCAGCCGGCGCTGCAACTCTACAGCGGCAACAATCTCGACGGCTCGCTGGTCGGCCCGTCCGGCCGCACCTACCGCTCGGGCGACGGCGTCTGCTTCGAGACGCAGGGGTTTCCCGATGCGCCGAACCACCCGAACTTTCCGAGCACCATCCTGAGGCCGGGCGAGGTTTTTACCTCGATCAGCACCTACCGGTTCTCGGTCGGCTGAGCGGACAAGCCCGTCACAAAGCAAGGACCGAGACGAGCCTGAACCGGGGAGCTTGACATCCGTCTCGTTTGGTCAGAAGTTTCTGTCATGACAGAAACTTCTGACCAGCCGCAAACTCTCGCGCCTGCGGTGGAGCGGTTCATCCTCCACTGGGGGGATCTCGGCGGGCAATGGGGTGTGAACCGCTCCGTCGCTCAGATCCACGCCCTGCTCTACCTCTCCGACAAGCCGCTCGCGGCGGAGGACATCGCGGGGACGCTCGGCATCGCTCGCTCGAACGTCTCGAACTCGCTGAAGGAACTTGCGGGCTGGAACCTGATCCGCCGCGTGCCGGTGCTGGGCGAGCGGCGAGACTTCTTCGTCGCCGAGACGGACCTGTGGGAGATGGTCACCCGCATCGCCGCCGGCCGCAAAGAGCGAGAGATCGACCCGGCGCTCAAGGCTCTGCGGGAATGCGTGGCCGAGGCGGAAGGCGATCCGCGGGTCGGGGCGGTGGCCGGGCGGCGGCTCAAGGCGATGCTCGACTTCACCCAGACGCTCGACGGCTGGTACGCGCAGATGCTGAACGTGCCTCACAACACCCTGGCCAAGCTGATCCGGCTCGGCGGACGCATCGTCCGCTACCTGCCCGTGAAGTCCGAGGCCTGATCCCCTGCCGGCCGGGCGTCCGGCCTCCGGGGGAGTGTCTGAGGAGGCCCTTGATGCGCGCCGCCGGCAAAGCCGCCATTCCGAACGCAGCCCCGGTCCGCCCGGCGGAACTGTTCGACCTGCGTTTTCGCGCGCTGGTGCCGGAGGCGGATTGGGCGCGGCTGCCCCCTGCCGTGCGGCGGCGCTTCTCCAAGCGGCTCGGCGAGGGCGAGAGCGCGGTCTATGTCGGGCGGGTGGTCGAGACCCAACTGACCCGGCTCGGCTGGTTGCTCGCTCAGGTCTTGCGCCTGGTCGGCGCCCCGCTGCCGACAGCTCGGATCGCCAACGTGCCGAGCGTTGTCGCCGTCACCCAGGACGGCGCCGGCAACGGCCAGATCTGGACGCGGCTCTACGCCCGCGGCTCAGGCTTCCCGCAGGCGATCCACTCGGCCAAACGCTTCCGGGGGCCGACGGGGCTGGAGGAGCGGGTCGGCGCCGGGCTCGGCATGAGTCTGCGGGTTCTGGTGGAGGATCGGGCGCTCGTGTTTCGCAGCGAGCGCTACTTCATCGATCTTCCGGGCTTCCGGCTCATCCTGCCGCAATGGCTGACGCCGGGCACCCTGACGGTCAGCCACGGCGCCACCGGCGCCCGCGCTTTCCGGTTCGTTCTGGAAATCCGTCACGCTTGGCTCGGCCGGCTGCTACGCCAGGAGGCGGAGTTCTCCGACCAAGTCGATGCGCGCGACGAAGTGACCGCCGCGCTGCCGTGACCAAGGTTTCAGCCGGCCAGAAGCGCGCCCGACGGCCGGTCGGCGCCCCAGATCTTCTCGAGGTTGTAGAAACCGCGGACCTCGGGGCGGAAGATGTGGACGAGGATATCGCCCGCATCGATCAGCACCCAGTCGCAGGCCGGCATGCCCTCGACGCGGGCATTGCCGAAGCCCTTGGCCTTCATCTCTTGGATGATCTTGTCGGCGATCGAGCCGACATGGCGCTGCGAGCGGCCGGACGCGATGATCATCGTATCGGCGAGCGAGGTCTTGCCCGCGAGGTCGATCTCGACGGTTTCCTCGGCCTTCATCTCATCGAGGCATCCGAGGGCCAGGGCCTTCAGCGCGTCGGAGGAGGCAGGCTCGGCATCGGAGCTGACACCGACGTGTGGAATGTGTGCGGACAGGGTCTCGGTTCCTGAAGATCAGTTCGCGGCGATCCCGCCACGCGCTGAAATTGGCCGCTTTCGGCCCACTTTTCAAGCGGAAGAAGCGCCCTAAGCCTCGTGTGCCGCGATTGGGGAGGCAAAACGCGGCGTCGCGCGCCCATCCCATAGACGGTTTCGCTACCGATCGGAGGACGGCCACGCTGCGAGCGGGCGCCGTACGGCGAGCGCGGATGCTGCCCGGCGCGGCACCGCGGCCGGTGGCTTTCAAACGGATGCGACCGTCTTCTTCTGGGTGTCGTAGACCGCGGCGACGGCGCGCTTCGACATCATGTCGTCGGCAGGAACTCGGTCGGCAGGAGGCCCGTCACCGCGTGCGCAGAGCGGTGGAGGACAAGGCGGAGCGCGGGCCGTGGAGGAAAGTCCAGGCCGGCGTGGGGCGGATCGCCAGGGTGGGAGCGTCAGCCTCCGGAATTCGGGCCGACGCGAATGCCTGCGCCGCCCGCGCCGAAGGCGCCGTGAGCGTGTAACCGGGACGGTCGATTACCGCGACCGGCATCAGCGACAGGATCTCGTCGAAACGGCGCCAGCGATGGAAGGTGCCGAGCGAATCCGCACCCATGATCCACACGAAGTGAAGAGCGGGTTGGCGCCGGACCAGCCAGCGCAGCGTATCGGCGGTGTAGCGGCTGCCGATCCCCCCTCGAAGCCGGTGACCGCGATGCGCGGATCGGTGGCGAGCGCCCGCGCCTGCGCCACCCGCTCATCCAGCGGGGCGAGCACGCCATGGTCCTTGAGCGGGTTGCCGGGCGTAACGAGCCACCAGACCCGGTCGAGCCGAAGGCGCCGCAGGGCGGTGCGGCTCACATGCAGGTGCCCCGCATGCGCCGGGTTGAACGAACCGCCGTAGAGGCCGATCCGCATGCCGGGCGCGGCCGGCGGCAGCCTGTGATCGCGCAGAGGAACCGCCGTCAGCGCGTCACGGCCGCGTCTGGCCGCTGCCGTGGACGCGGTACTTGAAGGTGGTGAGCTGCTCCACGCCGACCGGGCCGCGAGCATGCATCCGCCCGGTGGCGATGCCGATCTCGGCGCCGAAGCCGAACTCGCCGCCATCGGCGAACTGCGTCGAGGCGTTGTGGGTCACGATCGCCGAATCGACTTCGTTGAGGAAGCGCGCGGCGGCGTCGGTGTCGTCGGTGATGATCGCGTCGGTGTGGTGCGAGCCGTTGGCCTCGATATGGGCGATCGCCGCATCGAGCCCATCGACCACCTTCGCGGAGATGATCGCGTCGAGATACTCGGTGCGCCAATCCGCGTCGGTCGCCGCACTCACCCGTGGGTCGGCTGCTTGCGTCGCCGCGTCGCCGCGCACGGCACAACCGGATTCGAGCAGCGCCTCGACCAGCGGCTTGAGGTGCGTCTCGGCAACCGCCGCATCGACGAGCAGCGTCTCCGCGGCGCCGCAGATGCCGGTACGCCGCATCTTGCTGTTGAGGAGCAGGCTGCGCGCCATGCCGAGGTCGGCGCCTTCGGCCACGTAGACATGGCAGATGCCATCGAGATGGGCGAAGACCGGCACCTTGGCCTCCGCCTGGACGCGCTCCACGAGGCTGCGCCCGCCGCGAGGCACGATCACGTCGACGCAGCCGCCGAGGCCGGTAAGCATCAGGCCGACCGCGGCCCGGTCGCGGGTCGGGACGAGCTGGATCGCATCCGCAGGCAGGCCGGCGCGGGCGAGGCCCTCGCTCATCGCCACCGCGATGGCGGTCGCGGTGCGGTGCGAATCCGAGCCCGCGCGCAGGATCGCGGCGTTGCCGGCCTTGAGGCAGAGCGCGCCGGCATCCGCCGTCACGTTGGGGCGGCTCTCGAAGATGACGCCGACGACGCCGAGCGGCACCGAGATGCGCTCGATCAAGAGGCCGTTCGGCCGCTCGAAGGCGGCGAGCTGGCGTCCGACCGGATCCGCCAGGCCCGCGACCTTCTCGACCGCCTCGGCGATCGCCGCGACCCGGCCCTCGTCCAGGGTCAGGCGGTCGATGATCGCGTTCGTGAGGCCCGCGGCCTGCGCGGCGGAGACGTCCCGCGCGTTCTCGCGCAGGATCGCCGGGGCGCTGGCGCGAATTTGCTCGGCGATGGCCCGCAGGCCGAGATCCTTGGTCTGCGCCGGCGCGAGCGCCATGGCCCGGCCGGCGGCGCGGGCGCGCCGGCCGATGCCGGCCATCAGCGTCTCGAGGTCGTCGGCGTCCGCGAGATCGGACTTGAGATTCAGGACAGGCACGCTCGTGCTTCCCGTCTTGCACCGCTGGGGCGGCGCGATTGCGCATTTGAATGCATATGCACCCTCCCGCGCCCCTTTGCACATCGCCCTGCGGTTGAACAAGCGTCCATGTTAAGTTGCCGCGCCGGAGCGGGCCGCATCAGGCCCCGATCATCGCAAGGTCGTCGCGGTGGATCATCTCCGTGCGACCGGCCTGCACCGAGGCGGCGGCGATCTCGCGGCTGGAGCGACCGATGATGGCGGCGGCGTCCGCGCTATCATAGGCCACGAGCCCCCGCCCGAGGATGCGCCCCTCGGGTCCGCGGATCAGCACGGTGTCGCCCTTGGCGAAGCTTCCCTCGATCGCGGTGACGCCCACCGGCAGCAGGCTCGCCCCGCCTTGAAGCGCGCGGGCGGCGCCGGCATCGACGACGAGGGTGCCGGAGGCGTCGAGCGAGCCCGCGATCCAGGTCTTGCGCGCGGCGGTGGGGGTCGAACCCGACAGGAACCACGAGCAGCGTCCGCCCTCGCGGACCACACGCAGCGGGTTTTTTCCGCGCCCGTCGGCGATGACCATGTGGGTGCCGCCGCTGGCGGCGATCTTGGCCGCCTCGACCTTGGTGCGCATGCCGCCGCGGGACAGATCGGAAGCGGGCCCCCCGGCCATCGCCTCGATCTCCGGGGTCACCCGCTCGATCACCGGCAGGTGGCGCGCCTGCGGGTCGGTGTGGGGCGGCGCGGTGTAGAGGCCGTCGATGTCGGAGAACAGCACCAGCACGTCGGCGCCGATCATGGTGGCAACCCGCGCTGCCAGCCGGTCGTTGTCGCCGTAGCGGATCTCGGCGGTCGCTACCGTGTCGTTCTCGTTGACGACCGGGACCGCCCGCACTTCGAGGAGTTTTTGCACGGTCGCGCGGGCATTGAGGTAGCGGCGGCGCTCCTCGGTGTCCTTGGGCGTCACCAGCACCTGTCCCGCGACGATGTCGTGGTGACCGAGCGCCTCGGTCCAGTATCGGGCAAGCGCGATCTGGCCCACCGCCGCCGAGGCTTGGCTCTCCTCCAGGCGCAGTGCACCGGGCGGAAGGCCCAGCACCGTGCGCCCGAGCGCGATCGCGCCGGAGGAGACGACCACGACATCGACGCCGCGACCATGCAGGTCAGCGATGTCCTCGGCGAGGGCGGCGAGCCACGCGTGACGCAGGCGTCCCCGCGCGCGATCCACGAGGAGGGCCGAGCCGACCTTCACGACGACGCGGCGGAAATCTTCGAGAGCGGGAGGGAGAAGCGCGGTCATGCGACAGTCGTTACGGGGAGCCTGGCGAGTGCCGGTGTCGAAGACGGTTCCTGTGCATCAAACGTCCGGTCCTGGCCAGATCCTTGCTGCAGATCAGCCGTCCGCCGCATTCGGGCCTGCACAATTTCTAGGTGATTTTTCGCGAACGAGTGATACGCCAGGCAAACTAGCCCATGTTAATCATGTGGTCTGGAATGATGGTGCCGAGGGGTGGCCTCACGCGAAGCCCGCGTGCATCCCGACGCGCTAAAAAATTGGAGGAAGTGCCCCCGTGCCGGTCAGTGCCCTCCTGAACCGACGCATTCTGGTCGTCGAGGACGATTACTTCTGGGCCGATGAGTTGCGCCATGGCTTGGAGAAGGCCGGGGCCGTCGTCCACGGTCCGGTCGCCAGCGTCGAGGCGGCCCTGGATATCCTCGACCCCGCCGTCGCCGTGGACGGGGCGATTCTCGATCTCGGGCTCAGGGGCGCGCGCGCCTACGACGTTGCCGAGCGACTGATCGCCCGGCGCACACCCTTCGTGTTCGTGACGGGCTACGACGCCGGCGCCATTCCAGAGGCGTACGCCGCCGTACCACGGTTCGAGAAGCCGGTGACGTTCGATACGATCTTGAGGGCGTTGAGCACGCTGATGCCGCCCGCCTGACCCCCGGCTTTTCGGCTTTGGCAGCGGCACACCCGGCCTGAATCGTCGGCACGCCGTGCCGGCCATGGGCGGGGCCGCCGCGCCGGTCAGTTCGCTTCGCGCAGCAACCGTTCGGCCACGACCTTCACCGGCTGGCGGCGCCCGATCAGCACGGCGAAGCGTGACTGCTCCGGGTCGGACTCGAAACGGGTCCGCCCCCAGGCGACCAGGAATTTGAGATATTCGGCCCCGAGCAGCCGGGTGACCGCCGGATCCGCCCACCAGCGGCTGACATCGAGCCCATCGGAGACGACGGGATAGGGGATCAGCGTCTCGCCGTCCTTCAGGGCGTGCCGCAGCTCCACCAGGGTGCGCGGCATGTGGTAGTTCGACGTCACGACCACGACGGTGCCGAAGCTGTGGCGCCGCATCCAGCGCCGGGTCTCGATGGCGTTGCCGATGGTGTTGCGGGCCCGGTAATCGAGATCGACGCAGCAGGTGATCCAGTGCTCCTGTGACGGGTTGAGGCGCACGATCTCGTCGCGGGTGGTGCGCTCGTTGACGCCGGAGATCAGCAGTCGCCGACCATGGCCCTCCGCCAGCAGATCGATGGCATCGCCGACGCGTTGCGAGCCCCCGGTCATGGCGACGATGCCGTCGACGCCGTCCAGGCCCGGCCGGTCCGTCCGCTCGACCACCGCGACGAAGGCGAGGAAGCCGCCTGCCAGCACGAGTAGGCCGACGAGGGAAAGGCCGACGAAGGCCCGAAGGAGCCGGATGCCGCGCCCCGGCCGTGCAGGGGCCTCAATCATTCGAGCTGCGCAGGGCTGCGACGAGGCGTGGGCCGACAGGTCCGCCACCCAGGACCATCCGAGCGCCTCGCGGTGGGACTCCGAGGGAGATTCGTTTGGGAGCCGGCCCGGGCCGGCCGCCTGTCGGCGGGGCACTCGCGGAAGCATGACGGACGGGACAGGGGCTCATGAACGGTGTCGATGCCGGGACTCTCGGTTCCCAATGGTTGTCGAAACGTTAACGGCTTCGATCGAGCTGATTCTATCGGAGGAACCGGCGCACCGTGAAGCGCGACACGGCCGCCGTGACGAGGGACGCGATCACGCCGATGAGCACGATGATGGCGTAACCTTGCCAGCCGATCTGGAACGTCCCGAACAGCGCTTCAATCTCCTCACCCGCTGGGCCCGAGCGCCACATCCGCGCGAACAGGCCGGCGAGTGCGCAGGTCAGAAGTGCGGCGCCGGCACCCAGCGCCCCTCCCCTCAAACCTAAGCGGAAGAAGCGGCTCTGGAAGGCCTTGGCGATGTAGTCGTCATCGGCGCCCACGAAGTGCAGCACCTCGACCACCTCGCGGTTGCCGGCCATGGCGCCGCGGGTCGCGAAGACCACGGCGAGCCCGGTCGCGAACAGGACGAGCAGGACGATGCCGATGCCGATGCCGGCGAAGGTGTTGGCCATGGTCGAGAGGCGCTGAAGCCAGAGCGCATGGTCGTCGAGGCTCGCCACGCCCGGAAGCGCCTCGGTGAGTGCGGCGCGCAACGCGGTCAGGTCGGGGCTCCGGTCGCTCGCAAGCGTCAGTGCGATCAGGCGCGGAACCGGCAGGTCCGACATGTCGAGACCGCTGCCGAGCCAGGGTTCGAGCAGCCGCTCGGATTCCGCCTTGGAGAAGATGCGCGCCCCGACGATGCCCGGCGCGGCGCGTGAGAGGCTTTCGGCCCGCTTCACGTCCGCCTCGATGTCGCGCCCGGCTCCGGGCCGGATCTGCACCGTCACCTCCTGCGCGACGCTGCCCTGCCACTGGCTGGCGCTGGAGACGGCGATCTCCGCCGCACCCGCGCAGAGTGCCGCGAGGAAGGTGAGGATCGCGATGACCGCCGCAAGCGCCCGGCTGGCGGCGGAATCGGTCGGCACCAGGGGCGCGTTGCGGCGCAGGTTGGCCGGAAGCGGCGCCTCGGACGCGGAGGCCGCCGCTTTCGCCGCGGCCGCGCCGCTGCGGGCGGGGGAGCGCACCTCGTTCATGGCCCTTCCACCCGCAGCCGCCCGTCGGCGAGCACCATGCGGCGCGCCTCGACGAGATCCATCAAGCCGTAATCGTGGGTGGCGATCACCACGGACGTACCGAGCCGGTTCAACTCCATGAACAGCCGCAGCAGGCGCCGGGCGAGGCTCGGATCGACGTTGCCGGTGGGCTCGTCGGCGAGCAGCAGTTCCGGCCGCGCGATCAGGGCCCGCGCGATCGCCGCGCGCTGCTTCTCGCCGCCCGACAGCAGCGGCGGCAGAACGTGCATGCGCTCGCCCAGGCCGACCCAGCGCAGCAATTCGACGACCTCCGCCCGGTAGCTCGCCTCCGCCCGCTCCTGCACGCGCAGGGGCAGCGCCACGTTCTCGTAGGTCGTCAGGTGATCGAGCAGGCGGAAATCCTGAAACACCACGCCCATGCGGCGGCGCAGGCCCGTGAGCGCGTCGTTGGAGATCCCGCTTACCTCCCGGCCGAACACCGAGACGATGCCGCGGGTCGGGCGCACCGAGAGCAGGATCAGGCGCAACAGCGTCGTCTTGCCCGCCCCGGACGGGCCGGTGAGGAACTGAAAGGAATGCGGCGCGATCTCGAAGCTCACATCGGACAGCACCTCCGGCCCGAGGCCGTAGCGCATGCCGACGCTCTCGAACCGGACGACGGGCTCCTCCGCGCCGGACAGGAGGCTGCCCGTTTTCATCCCAGCCGACAAGGCCCGCTCACTCCACGCTTCGCACGCGACACAGGACCGCTGTGCCATACCCGGCTTCACCGCCGGTTAACCCTACTCGGTGAGAACGTTTGTGTCCTTTTCGAGAGCGCGGCAACCCGCTGCCGGGACCCGACACCGACGCGGCTTACCCCATCCCATGCTGATCGTCTGCCCGGCCTGCGCCAGCGAGTATCGCATCGATGCCGACCGCGTCGGCACCAGCGGGCGCTCGGTGCGCTGCGCGGCCTGCCGCGAGACATGGTTCATCTCGTCCGACGAGGTGGTCGCCGCGATGTTCGACGAAATGTCGGCGGCCGAGGCGCCCGAGACCAGCGCCGCTCCGCCATCCCCGGAGCCGCCGCCAACCGAAGCACCGGCCGACGAACCCGTGCCGCGTCCGCGGCCGAGCACCGGGAAGGCCGGGAAACGGAGCAAGCCGAAACGCAAGGCCCGGCGCCTCTCCCCGGCGCTTGCCGCCTGCCTCGTCCTTGCCGCCGCCCTACCGGTGGCGCTCCTTGGGCGCGCCAGCGTCGTACGGGCGATGCCGCAGACGGCGGGGCTGTTCGCCCGCGTCGGCCTGCCGGTGAATTTGCGCGGCATCGATCTTACCGACATCGCCGCGTTTCAGGTCGCCGCCGACGGCAGCAACCCCGCGCGGCTCGTCGTGGAGGGGGATCTCGTGGCGGTTGCCCGGGACCGCGTCGCCGTGCCGGCGATCGAGGTCGAGGTCCGCGACGCCGGGGGACAGTCGCTCTACCGCTGGACCGTTCCGGGACCGCGCGCGGCCCTGGAGCCCGGCGAGCGGGCGCGGTTCAAGGCAAGTCTCTCGGCCCCCCCGGAGAAGGGCCGACAGGTCGAGGTGCGCTTCTCGGACGATGCCGCCGTCGGCGCGGGCGCCGGTGAGACCCATTAGGAACTCGTTGCGGGGTTCAGTCGTCGCCGTCCGGTGCGTGGCCGCGATACAGAGCCTCGAAATCCCGACCGCCGTAGAAGACGTTGACGACGCGCACCCTGTCGGCCTCGACCCGGTAGGCGATAACGGCCGAATGCTCGAACGGCACCGTGCGCAGGCCGGGCTCCAGATCATCGCGAGGACGGCCACCATGCGGCGCATCGCCGATCCGGTCGCACCGTTCAAGGAGTCGGTTCAGGAAGCGGTCGGCGATCTTGGGGCTGAGGCTGGCCTCGTAGATCCATCGGTAGATTCGGAGAAGGTCGGCCTCGGCCTCGTTCCGGTAGGTGACCTCAAGGCGCTTCATTCCGCTGCGCCTCGACGGTTTCGGCGTGGAGTGCCTTGAGGCGCGCCCGGACGTCCTCGCCGGTGAGGTCGGGCCGCGGATCATCCAGCGAGCGGCGGATGCGGGCACGGATGACGTCGAGGCGCTCGGCATCCTCCTGACGCTGGCGCTGCCAGAGCCGCACCGCCGCACGCAGCACCTCGCTGGTCGAGGCGTACTCGCCCGCGGCGACACTCTCCCGCACAACCCGAAGCTGTTCGGGCGTCATGGTGATGCTGATCTTTTCAGCCGACGGCATTTCGGATTCCCCGGTTTGCGCGGGGACAGAGTAGCATAAAATCCGACTGCCCGTGCGCGGTGAAGTTCGGATACATCGCGTCGATCTATCGACGGGTGTCCTCGTTCCGTCGGCCTTGCAACGCTGGCGGAGCCCGCTGCGCATGGTATGGTGCGGCGTGGCATGACCGAGGGCGGTTCGTGCCGTTGGAACATTCCGCGAAACCATCACGAGCCGCATGAGCAACGCATCGAAACGCGTCCGCGTCCTGTTCGACGAGGCGGCGATCGCCAAGCGCAACGACGAGTTGGCCGACGAGATCGTCGCGGCCAAGCCCGAGAACCTGCTCGTCGTCGCGGTGCTCAAGGGCAGCTTCATGTTCGCCGCCGACTTGCTGCGGTCGCTCCACCGGGCCGGGCTCTCGCCGCAGGTCGAGTTCGTGCATCTCTCCAGCTACCGCAACTCCACCGTCTCCTCGGGCCAAGTCGAGATCCTGCGCGACGTTCAGAGCGAGGTGCGCGGGCGTGACGTGCTGCTGGTCGACGACATCCTCGAATCCGGCCGCACCGTCGTTTTCGCCAAGGATCTGTTGATGGCCCGTGGCGCCAAGCGGGTGCTGACCGCGGTGCTCTTGGAGAAGCCGGGCAAGCGTGCCGTGACGATCGACGCGGATTTCGTCGGTTTCACCTGCCCGGACGTGTTCGTCGTCGGCTACGGCATGGACGCCGCCCACGCCTTCCGCCAACTCCCCTTCGTCGGCCTGGTAGACTACGACAGCAGCGACGCGGACCTGTTCGGCGGCACCTGACCATCAATCCCGGTCAGGCAAATTCCTGATAAGAACGCGAGACTTGCGTGAAATCGGCCGCCGATGGAACTCTGTCGGCGCATGAGGCTTGACAGGCCGCGCTTCCCAGCGGTCACTCGGGCGCGACGATCCACATCGAAGGAACGGTAGAGGACGCCCGACCATGGCGCGCATCCTGCTCGTGGATGACGAGGATACGGTTCGCGGCTTCCTCAAGCGCGGGCTGGAGTTGGACGGTCACACCGTCGTCACGGCCATCGATGGCAGCGACGGCCTCGATCGCCTGTCGGAGGCCGGCGGCGGCTTCGACCTGATGTTGACCGATATCCGCATGCCGCTGATGGACGGCATCGCTTTGTCGCTCGCGGCCAAGCGCGACTACCCCGATCTCACGATCCTGCTGATGACGGGGTTTGCCGACCAGCGCGAACGCGCCCGCGGCCTCGATGCCATCGTCACCGACGTGCTGACCAAACCCTTCTCCCTGGCCGACCTGCGCTCCACGGTGACGCGGGCGCTGGCGGCCTAACGCATCGTCTCTCTGCCGAAAGCCCGCCACGACCTTTCGGGACGATGCACGAGAACCGTATCCGACCCGATTGCATCGGACCGGCGCCTCTCGATGCTGGGTTTGAGGCACCGCGTTTCGACCAACCGGCGCGCCCTTCGTCGGGATGCGCCCACGAGCCTCAGTTCATCTGCCAGATCGTTCCGTTGAGCAGGCAGGCAAACGCCACCCAGGCGGCGTAGGGCACGAGCAGCCACGCCGCGGCCCGGTCGAAGCGCCAGGAGAGGCGGATCGTCCACAGAATCATCACGAGCATGGCGAGCGCGACGATCAGCGCGAGGCCGAGTTGGTGGGCAGCGAAAAAGACCGGTGTCCAGGCCGCATTGAGGACGAGCTGGGCGCCGAAGGCGGCGAGTGCCAGCCACCATGCCTTCCGGGCCGGCCCCGGCACCGGGCGTGCGCCGAGCAGCCGCCAGAGCGAGACAGCGATCAGGGTGTAGAGGACGGTCCAAGCCAGCGGAAACACCCAGTTCGGCGGGTTGAAGGCCGGCTTGCGGATCGTCGTGTACCACTCCTCGATATTGGCGCCGGTCGAGAGCGACCCCACCGCCGTCACCAGGAGGACGGGGAGGATCGCGGTGGCAAGCCGTGGGATCGGCGGCAGGGCCGGCCGCTCGGGGATGTCCAGTGCGCTCATGCGCTGT
Organism: Methylorubrum sp. GM97; assembly: GCF_024347855.1. Lineage (NCBI taxonomy): Bacteria > Pseudomonadati > Pseudomonadota > Alphaproteobacteria > Hyphomicrobiales > Methylobacteriaceae > Methylorubrum > Methylorubrum sp. GM97. The sequence goes on along the minus strand of NZ_AP025942.1, from coordinate 3,106,531 downwards.
GCAATGCTCCGTCGCTCATTTCTTCGCCTTGCCCGGTCCGGCGGATTCGCTCAAGCCGACATTGCGATCCGACCTCGAGCGAGGAAACCCATGAGCCGGTCCAACGCGCCTCACGGCACTTCCGATGCAGCCCCCTCGGAGGCGCTGTCGCCCGCGGAATGGCAGCCGGCGACGCTGGCCGCGCAGGCGCTCGGCCGGATCGATCCGGTGACGCGGGCGGTGGTGCCGCCGCTTCATCTCTCGACCACCTATCTGCGCGACCCCGACAACGCCTACCGCTCCGGTTTCGTCTACGCCCGGCCCGACAACGCCACGACGCGCGAGGCCGAGGACGTGATCGCCGCGCTCGAACGGGCGGAAGCGGGCGCTCTGCTGTTCGGCTCCGGTATGGCGGCGGCGTCGGCCGTGTTCTGCGCTCTGGAGCGCGGCGACCACGTGATCGCGCCTGAAGTCATGTACTGGGGGCTGCGCCGCTGGCTGCGGCAGGAGGCGCCGCGCCTCGACCTCGCGGTCGATTTCGTGCCGATGGACGACCCCGAGGCCGTGCGTGCGGCGATCCGGCCCGGCAAGACCCGTCTCGTCTGGATCGAGACGCCCGGCAACCCGCTCTGCACGGTTGCCGACATCGCCCGCATCGCCGAGATCGCCCACGCCGCCGGGGCGCGGGTCGCCGTGGACTCGACCGCCGCGAGCCCGATCCTCACCCGGCCGCTGACGCTCGGGGCCGACATCGTGATGCATTCGGCCACCAAGATCCTGAACGGCCATTCCGACGTGGTGGCCGGCGTCCTGGCCGGGGCGCGCAAGGATGCGTTCTGGGATCGACTCGTGGCGATCCGCGGCGGCTGGGGCGCGATCCTCGGCCCGTTCGAGGCCTATTTGCTGATGCGGGGCTTGCGCACGCTGCCCCTGCGCGCCGCCGCCCAGAGCGCCGGGGCGCTCCACCTCGCGCAGCGGCTCTCCGCGCATCCGCTCGTGAGTGCGGTGCTCTATCCGGGGCTGCCCGACCATCCCGGCCATGCGGTGGCCGCGCGGCAGATGACGGGCGGGTTCGGCTACATGCTCTCGATCCGCGTGGCCGGCGGCGAGGCGGCGGCGATCGAGACCGCCGCGCGGGTGGCTCTGTGGAAGCGGGCCACCTCGCTCGGCGGCGTGGAGAGCCTCATCGAGCACCGCGCCTCTGTCGAGGGGCCGGGCACCCCCTGCCCGCCCGACCTGTTGCGCCTCTCCACCGGCATCGAAGATCCGGACGACCTGCTTCGCGATCTCGACGCCGCTCTGACGGGCGCGCATCGGCCGACCGAGTGACGCAGTTCCGAATTGTGTGAAGGCGCGTGGCTGTTGCGGGGCTCCGTGCGTTGTCGGGTCTACGAGCCCCCAACGGGACGAAAACCGCCATGATGAACCGTACGCCCCTCCTCCTTGCCGCGCTGTCCCTCGGCCTTGTCTGCGGCGCAGCGCGGGCTGAGGATGGACCGCCGAAGCTCGACGTCGCGGCGACCTGCCAATCGGCACAGCGGGTGCAGAAGACGCTCAGCGACAATGTGAGCGCGGATGCCTGCCTCAATTCCGAGCGCGGCGCCGAGCGGGATCTGAAGAAGCGCTGGAGCGAGTTTCCGGCCGCGGCCAGGACGCAATGCACGCAGCAATTCCAGGCCGGTGGCTTCCCATCCTATGTCGAACTGCTGACCTGCCTCGAACTGGCAAGCGGCGCGGTCCCGACACAGCCCGCTCTCGACTCTGCCGGGAAGTCCGATGGCGGCGGTGCAGCCAGCCGCGGCGACAGGAAGGGTGGGAGCACCCTCACCCGCGAGCCCGCGCCCACCCAGCGCACCAACCCGATCGAAGTGCTCGAGGGCAAGTAGCCCGACGGCTTATCCGCGCCGATCCTCGGGGCTTATGAGCACCGGGGACTTCGCCCTCACGCCGAACCGTAATCCACTTCGACGAAGGCTCAGCGCAGGGTCGGCGCGCTCGCCTCGTCGATGGTCACCGGGAGCCACGGGGACGGCGCGGCGGTGATCGCCGCCGGCTCGGCACCGGCGGTGCGGCTCTGGTGCAGTTCGAGCAGTTCCGGAGCCGGGCGCGTGTCGTCCTCGGTGAGGAAGAGGCCGCGCGCCTTCGACCCGAGGCCGAGGCGGGTGCTGCTGGTGAGCACGCTCTGGAACGGGCTCGTCAGCAAAGCGAGGGCGACCGGCGCCATCCACAGGGCGAGCCAGGAATTGCCGAAGGCGAGCAGCACCGCGAGCGCCCCGCCCGCCGCGACCGCGTCGCTCTGAAGGCGGAAAGCCTCACGCCACGGAACGCTGCGATCGTCGCGGGACTGCGTGTCCCAGCGGACCACCCGCCCGAACAGGGTCGTCACCACGGCGCCCGCCGCGAACAGCGCCATCACCGGCCAGAGCAAGACCCAGATCGCCTGTTCGAGCGCCGCGCTCACGAGCAGCGAGCGGGTGCCGCCGAAATCCGCCCGGCGCCGGGCCGAGGCGAGGACGTAGCCGATGCTCAGGAGCTTCGGCAGCGCCATCACCGCAATGACGAGGGTCGCGAGCGCCCAGGCCGCCGCGTTGCCGCCGTCGAGGCCGTAGCCGATCAGCCCGAGTTCGCCGGAGCGCACCGCCTGCCACGTGCCGAGCCCGAGGAAAGCGATCCAGAGCGGATAGACGCAGTAGCCGAGGATACCCACGCCGAGATGCCAGCGGCTGGCGCCGAGCAGCCCCTTCATCGTCAGCACGCGGAGATGCTGCAGGTTGCCCTGGCACCAGCGCCGCTCGCGCCCGAGCAGGTCGATGAGGTTGGTGGGCATCTCCTCCCAGGTGCCGCCCATCTCCGGCAGCAGGCGCACGTCCCAGCCGGCGCGGCGCAGCAGCGCGCCTTCGACGATGTCGTGGCAGAGGATTTCGCCACCCAAAGGCGGCTTGCCGGAGAGGATCGGAAGTTCGGCGTTGTTCGCGAAGGCCTCGATGCGAAGGATCGCGTTGTGACCCCAGTAGGAGCCGTCCGGCCCCTGCCACGTCTCAAGGCACCGTAAGGAGAGCGGCGCGTAGAGGCGCACGGCGAATTGCTGGATACGCGCGAACAGCGTGTCGCGGCCGGCGGCGTAGGAAACGGTCTGGATCAGCCCGGTGCGCGGGTTCTCCTCCATCAGCCGGGCGAGCCGGCGCATGGCGGCGCCGGTCATCAGGCTGTCGGCGTCGAGCACGATCATGAAGTCGTATTCGTGCCCGTAGGTGGCGCAGAACTCGGCGATGTTGCCGGCCTTGCGGCCGGAATTGTCGGCACGGCGGCGGTAGCGGATGCGGGGCATGCCGCGGCCTTCGCGCTGTCTCCAGGCCTGGATGCGGGCGAATTCGTGCTCCTCGACCGCGCTGATCGCGCCCTCGCGGGTATCGGAGAGGACGAAGATGTCGATGTCCGAACCGTCGCCGCCCTCGCGCTGGAGCGAGCGGGCCATGACCCGGATGGCGGAGAACACCGCGAGCGGGTCCTCGGCATGGATCGCCACCACCGCCGCCGTGCGGCTCAAGCCCGTGGGACGGGTCGAAATCGTCGCGGCGCGGCGCTCCAGCGCGGACAGGGCGCGGTCGCCCATCAGCGCGGCGATGAGCCCGTAGAGATACTGCCACGCGGTGAAGCTCTGCCACGCCATCAGCACGACGAAGAGCCCGAGCACGGCGCGCCCGAGCCACGTCTCCGGCACGCCGTAAGCCGCGAGCGCCAGGGCGGCGATGACCGCGGCGATGGCCAGCGTCGGCCCGGCCAGCGCGAGGCGACGCAGGCGGAACGAGGCCGGTCGCGGCGCAGGGCCCGCGCCCCTCGGCCGGGCTCCACCCCCGGCCCCCGCCTCGACGGAGCGTTCAGCCTGCGGCAAGTCTGGGCTGGACATGATCGGCGTCGACACTCGCGGGAGGGATGAACGGATGGCAGGACCGTCGGACGCGGACAACGAGGCGCCCGAAGAAATCGACATTTCGCGGCGCGCCATCGTCCGTGGCGCTTTTCGAGGTGCTCTTGCCGGTACGGCCGGCTTGAGCATTCCTGGCCTCTTCGACCTGAATGCCGCCAGAACGATGGCTCAAACGGTGCCAAACGCCTCACCCCCAGCTCCCCTTGATGCGCGTCCGGTCACGTTCGAGGCGGTGGCGGCACGGGCCGAGCGGCTGGCGGCGCAGGTTTACGCGCCGCAGAACAATCCCCTACCGCCGGAGCTGGCCGCGCTCGACTACGACGCCTTCCAGGCGATCCGCTTCCGATCCGAGGCGACGGTCCCGCTCGGGCTCCGCTTCTCGCTGCAGCCGTTCCACCGCGGCAACCTGCACGCCAGGCGGGTGGAGATCTTTCTGCAATCGCCCGAGGGCGTGCGCCCCTTCGGCTACGATCCGGACCTGTTCGATCTCGGACCGGCCTTGCAGGGCCGCCGTTATCCCGCCTCGCTCGGTTATGCCGGCTTTCGCATCGCCCACGGGTTCGACGCGAGCCAGCCGCAGGCCCACGAGGAATTCCTGGTCTTCCTCGGTGCCTCCTACTTCCGCATCCGTGGCCGGGGGCAGATCTATGGCCTTTCGGCCCGCGGCATCGCCGTGAATACGGGATTGCCGCAGGGCGAGGAGTTTCCCGATTTCACCAGCTTCTGGATCGAGCCGCCGCAGGGCGACGCGGCGTCGATCACGATTTTCGCGCTGCTCGACGGGCCGAGCCTGACGGGCGCTTACCGCTTCGCCGTCACGCCGGGCGATCCGTCCCATGTCGCGGTCGAAGCCGCCCTGTTTCCGCGCCGTCCGATTGCGGCGCTCGGCCTCGCGCCGCTCACCAGCATGTTCCTGTTCGGCGAGAACGGGCCGGGCCTGCGCGGCGCCGAGCCGTTCGACGATTTCCGTCCGCAGGTGCACGATTCGGACGGGTTGGTGGTGCAGACGCCCGGCGACCGGTTGTGGCGGCCCCTCGTCAACGGCCGGCCCGCACCGCAGATCTCGTCGTTCCGCGCCGCCCCGCTCGAAGGCTTCGGGTTGCTGCAGCGGGAGCGCCACTTCGCCGCCTATCTCGACGTGCAGGCGCAGCACGAGGACCGGCCGGGCCTGTGGGTGACGCCGCAGGGCGGCTTCGGCGCGGGCGCGGTCCGCCTGTTCGAGATCCCCTCGCGCACGGAGGCGACCGACAACATCGTCGCCGCCTTCGTGCCGGAGGCGCCGGTCGAGGCCGGCAAGACGCTGCGGCTCGCCTATTCCCTCGTCACCGTCGGCGCCGAGCCGGCGCCCTCCCTCGCGCCGCCGCTCGCCCGTGTGGTCTCGACTCGCGTCGGTTCGGCCGAGCGCCTGAGGCCGACCGACCGGCCCTCGCCGCAGCGGCGCCTCTACGCCATCGACTTCGAGGGGCCGGGCCTGCCCGACGACCCGAAGGCGGCCATCGACGTGGCGCTCTCGGCGAGTGCGGGCGCGCTGGTCGAGCCCTATGCCGAGCGGGTGCCGCAGACCGGCGGCTGGCGCCTCTATGCCGAGTTCCGGCCGCCCGATCCGTGGCCCGCGGGGGACGTGGTGCTGCGTGCCCGCCTCTCGCATGCGGGTCGCGTCATCACCGAGACGTGGGACGGCGTCGCCTGACGCGGATGAACTGGGCAGGGTCGCCGGCCGTTAACGGGGCACCAGCACGTCCGAACCCGGAGTCAGGGATGCGTCCCAACTTGTCCAGCGTCCCGCGATCCGCGCTCGCCGCCCTCGTCCTCTCAATCGCGGTTGCCCCGCTCCCTGCCCTCGCCGAGACGGCGCCGGCTGGGCCGGCGGCCGCCCGCTTCATCGAACGGCCCGAGGTGGGCACGATGCGCGGCTCGAAGGTGATCGGCGTGGCCGTGGTCGGCGCGGACCATGTCCGGGTCGGCAAGATCGAGGACGTGCTCGTAGACGGGACAGGCCGCATCCAGGCGGTGGTGATCGGCGTCGGCGGCTTCCTCGGCGTCGGCGAAAAATATGTCGCGGTGCCCTTCGATCAGCTCGCCTGGAATTTCGAGGACGTGTCGCTCACCGGCGGGACGTCCTCGGTGGTGACGCCGGACAACGCACCGAGCGAGAAGGCCGCCGACAAGGCCAGCGCGGAGACGATGCCGGGCTCGAACGTGTCCCCCGAGGTGCTGGGCGCGGTGCAGAACCAGCATAGCGGCCGCGTCACTGAGTCGACCGGTTCGGTCGAGCCGAAACGGCCGAGTTCCACGCCCGCGACGGTGCTCGTGGGCCACGACCTGATCCACGCCGAAGTGCGCCTGACCAAGGCACAGCTCAACGACGCGCCGGCCTTCCAGTTCGAGAAGGCGAAACAGTAACTGCCCCCGCCCGGGCGGCCTGAACCCTTGGAGTTTGCGTATCATGAGACACGCCGCCTTCGCCCTGACGGTCTGGTTCGCCGGACTTCATGCGGCCCTCGCCCAGGCGACCAACCCCGCGCCGCCGATTCCGGAATCGGGGCCGGCCGGCTCCAGTTCGGGCGCGGCGACGTCCGCGGCCACCGATTTCAACTGGGTCTGGGTGAGCGTGCTGATCGCGCTCGCGGTGCTGGCCCTGTGGATGTTCGCCCGCAAGCGTCAGTCCGGCCCGCCGCGGTAGAAGCGGGACAGCCGCGACCTTCTTTCAGCTCTCTTCCTCACCCTGAGGTGGCGCGAAGCGTCGCCCTCGAAGGGTCGTCCCATCGCCGCACGGGAGCGGGAGGATCCTTCGAGGCCCCTGCGCGGCACCTCTGGATGAGGCAGTGTACGGGCTGTGGGCGGTCGTCAGACCTTCTTCGCGCTCGGGAAGAACAGCGGCTCGCCGTTGATCTTGTAATCGGCGATTGCCCGCTGTCCCTCGGGCGAGACCAGCCAATCGATGAAGGCTTGGCCCTCCTTCACCTTTACGGTGGGGTGCTTCTCCGGGTTCACCAGCATCACGCCGTAGGGGTTGAATAGGCGCTCGTCGCCCTCGACGAGGATGGTCAGGTCGCCCCGGTTCTTGAACGAGAGCCACGTGCCGCGATCAGCCAGGATGTAGGCGCCGAGCGACGAGGCGGTGTTGAGCGCCGGGCCCATCCCCTGTCCGACGTCGCGATACCAGTCGCCGCGGACCGCCGGGAGATCGACGCCGGCCTCCTTCCAGCTCCGCAGCTCGGCGCTGTGGGTGCCGGAGCGATCGCCACGCGAGACGAAGGGCGCTTGTCCCGACGCGATGGCCTTGAAGGCCTCGTCCACACCCTTGCCCCGGATGCCAGCCGGGTCGGCCTTCGGGCCGATCAGCACGAAGTCGTTGTACATCACGTCCTGCCGCCCCTTGGCGAAGCCCTCGGCGACGAACTTGTCCTCGGCCGGGCGGTCATGGACGAACACGACGTCGGCGTCGCCCCGGCGCGCCGCGTCGAGGGCTTGGCCCGTGCCGAGCGCCACCACCTTCACCTCGATCCCGCTCTTCTGCTTGAACAGCGGCAGGATGTGCTTGAACAGGCCCGATTGCTCGGTCGAGGTCGTAGAGGCGACGACGATCGAGGCGGGCTCGGCCCGCAGCGGCGAGGCTGTGCCGAGGACAGCCAGGAGCGAGAGGGTCAGGAAGCTGCGGCGAAGGCGGTCCAAGGCAGTTCTCCGGTGAGGTAGGCCCGCGCTTCGGGTGTGCGGGGTGAGAAGAGGGCGGCTCGGGTCGGGCCCCGCTCCACGGCGCGGCCGGCGGCGAGCACCACGGTCTCGTCGGCGAGCCGGGCGACCTGCCCGAGATTGTGCGAGACGAGGAGCACGGTGGTGCCGGCCCGCGCCATCTCGGTGATCAGGCTCTCGATGGTCTCGGTCGCGGCCGGATCGAGGCTCGCGGTCGGCTCATCGAGAAGCAGGAGGTCGGGCTGCATCGCCCAGGCGCGGGCGAGCGCGAGGCGCTGCTGCTCGCCGCCCGAGAAGCGCGTCGCTGCGTCGTTGGCCCGCTCCGACAGGCCGACCCGGGCGAGCGCTGCCGCGATCCGCTCGGCGCGCTCCCGGCGGGACAGCTGCAGCGCGACCAGTCCGAGGGCGACGTTGGCGGCCGCACTCGCCCGCACCAGAGCGGGACGCTGGAACACGAAGGCGTGGCGGCCGGGTGGGAGGCGCACTGTGCCGGTATCCGGCCGTAACAGGCCGTCGATCACACGCAGGGTCACGCTCTTGCCCGCCCCGTTGGGGCCGATCAGCGCGGTGATGCCGTGCGCGGCGACGTCGAGGTCGAGACGGTCGAGGATCACCCGCCCGCCGAGCGTCAGGCTGACGCCGTCGAGATGGATGGCGGGCGCGGCGCTCATCCGTAGGCCCTCGCGACATGGGAGCGCAGGAGCGCGGCGGCGGCGTTCACCGCCAGCACGAGGCTCATCAGCACGAGGCCGAGCGCCAAGGCGAGGCTGAGGTCGCCCTTCTGCGTCTCCAGCGAGATCGCCGTCGTCATGGTGCGGGTATGCCCGTCGATATTGCCGCCGACGACGAGCACCGCGCCGATTTCCGAGATCGCCCGGCCGAAGGCGGCCAGCGCCGCCGTCACCAGCGAGAAGCGTGCATCGTAGATCAGCACCCCCGCTCGCTGCGGTGCGGAGAGGTGAAGGGAGCGCAGTTGCTCGCCCAGATGGGCCTCGGCGTCGGCGATGACCTGACGCGTCAGCGCCGCGACGAGCGGCGTCGCCAGCACCGCCTGCGCCGCCACCATCGCAGCGGGGGTGAAGAGCAGGCCGAACGCCCCGAAGGGGCCCGAACGGGACAGGGCGAGATAGAGGATCAGCCCGACGATCACCGGCGGCAGGCCCATGAACGTGTTGAGAAGCCCGACCACGGCGCCGCGCCCCGGAAATCGCGCCACCGCGATCAGCGCTCCGAGCGGAATGCCGAGCACGAGCCCGATCCCCACCGCGGTGACGCTAACGCGCAGGGACAGCCACGCGATCGCCAGGACATCCCGGTCGAGCGTCCACAGGCGCGAGAACGTCTCCTGAAGGGTTTGGCTCAAGGGCTCGGCTCGAAAGATCATCGCATCCGCACCTGGAGCGCACCTGAGGTGCATCCGGGGCTGCGCGGCGCAAGCCGGGATGATACGCCAGCTGGCGCAAGATCAATAGGAAAGGCCTTGCATATGGCTGTCGAGGATGGACGGGCTGTGGCTTCGGTCGCCTCCGGTTATGACGGGCTCTGCGTACGCCTGCATGTGGAGGGCCGCTGCGAAGGCACATCTGACTTCGCGCTGCGCGGCACACACCTGCTTCTCGACGCGCTCGGCCGGACCGGCTCGCTCCAGGGGGCGGCCGAGGTGCTCTCGATTTCCTACCGCTCGGCCTGGGGGCAACTCGATGCGCTGGAACAGGCCCTCGGCCAGCCCGTCGTGGTGAAGACCAAGGGGCACGGCAGCAGCCTCACGCCTCTCGGGGTGGCGCTGCTGACGTTGCTTCAGGCGTCGCAGACGCGCCTTGCCCCGGCCCTGGCAGCGGAGGAAATGGCGCTGACGGACGGCCTGCGGCGGCTTCTGGAACCGACCGATGCGCGTATCCGTCTCGCAGCGAGCCACGATCCTCTGCTGCTGGAGGCGATCGAGGCGCGGCGCGAGATCGACCTGATGGTCGCCGGCAGCCTCGACGCCCTGGCGCGGCTGCATGACGAGTCCGTGGATGCCGCGGGCTTCCATTACGGCTCGGACGGCCCGCCGCCAGCGCCCTTCGGCGCCGTGTTCGACCGGCGCGACCTCGTCGTCGTCCCGCTGTTCCGCCGCGAACAGGGCCTGATGCGTGCCGCCGGCAACCCGCTCAATTTGGGAAGCGTCGCCGACATCGCCGCGCGGCAGGCGCGCTTCGTCAACCGGCAACGGGGTGCCGGCACCCGAATCTGGTTCGAACGGCTCTGCGCCGAGGCGGGCATCGACCTCGCGCGCATCGTCGGCCATCAGACCGAGGAATTCACGCATCAGGCGGTGGCAGCCCTGATCGCCACCGGCGCGGCCGATGTCGGCATGGGCACCCGCGTGGTCGCCGAGCGCTTCGCCCTGGATTTCCAGCCCGTGGGTTGGGAAACGTATTTCCTCGCGATCCGCGCGAGGATCGATACGGAACGGCTCGGGGCGCTCCGCGAGGATCTCTGCAGCCGCGCCGGACGGACGCCCGGCTACGCGCCGCCCCCGTGATGTTGCGTGCTCGCGATCTGGGGCTCAGCCTCGCCGATCAGGTCGAAAGGCGAGCCCTCACCACAGCAAGACGTGCGGATAATACGCCAGCGAATCGCCGGGGCTCACGCCGGTCGCGTCGTCGGGCAGCTCCACGAGGCCGTCGCTTTCGGTGAGCGAGGTCAGCACGCCCGCCCCGTCGCGTGGGAATTTCTGCGCTTCCAGGTCGCCCTCGCCGCTGCGGACGAGACTGACGCGGACGAATTCGCGGCGACCTGCCTTCTTGCGGTAGCTGAAGCCCGCCCGCACCGGCCAGGACAGCGGCGGCTCGTAGCGTGCGCCGCCGAGCCGGGCGAGCAGGGGCCGCACCACGAAGAGCAGCGTGATGTAGACTGCCACCGGATTGCCCGGCAGCCCGACGAAGGGCGTCCCGGCAACCAGTCCCACCGCAACCGGACGGCCGGGCTTGATCGCCAGCCGCCAGAGCATCAGCCGGCCCTGGGCATCGACGGCGGTCTTCACGTGATCCTCCTCGCCGGTCGAGACGCCGCCGGAGGTGAGGATCAGGTCGTGGTCCCGCGCCGCCTCGGCGAGGTGGGCCGGCAGGGTGACGGGATCGTCGCGCAGGATGCCGAGGTCATCCACCGCGACGCCGAGCCGGTTCAGCAGGGTCACGAGCAGCACGCGGTTCGAATCGTGGATCGCGCCGGGGCGGAGCGGAGCGCCCGGCTCGGTCAGCTCGTCGCCGGTCGAGAACACGGCGACCCGCAGCCGGCGGCGCACGGCAATCTGCGCATGGCCGGTCGCGGCGGCCAGCGCCAGATCCTGCGGGCGAAGGCGGCGCCCGGCGGGGATCGCGAGCCCGCCCGCCGCCAGATCCTCGCCCGCCGGCCGGGCGTTGGCGCCGGGCTTCAGCCCCGCCGGCAGGACGACCCGGTCGCCCTCGCGGCGCACATCCTCCTGCATGAACACGGTGTCGGCGCCGGGCGGCATCGGCGCGCCGGTGAAGATGCGGATCGCGGTGCCCGCAGCCAGCTCTCCGGCCGCCGAACCGGCCGCGAGACGACCGCTGACCGGCAGGACGGTCTCGGTCTCTGCCTCAAGGTCGGCGAAGCGCACGGCGTAGCCATCGACCGCGGCATTGGCGAAGGGCGGCAGGTCGTGACGCGCGAAGACGTCCTCGGCGGCGATCCGCCCGTCGGCGAGGCCGAGCGGTATGGTCTCCGTGCCGGCGACCACGGGGAAGCGCTCGGCGATCATCGCCACCGCGTCCTCGATCCGCATCGGCTTGCCCCCGAAGGCGAAGCAATCGTCGGTGAGCTGTGCCATGGCTCAGGGTCTTTCCAGCCGGGCGAGCACGGTTTCAAGAGCCTCGGCGCGCTCGGTCACGAGATCGGCGATGGCCTCGATGTCGTCGAGCCCGACCACCGGCACCGCCGCCTGCGGGAAGGGAACGTCGCTGGCGATGCCGACGATGCGCGGGTCGTCTCCGTGCAGGGGCGGACGGCCGTTGGCCGCGCGGAACACTTCGAGCTTGGGATGCGCCTCGCGCTTGAAGCCCTCGACCAAGGCGAGACCGGTCGGCGTCAGCCGGCGCAGCAATTCGGGCAGGGTCGCCTCCGCGCCCTCTTCGACCTCGCGGATCTGCGCCCATCGCCGGGCGGAGGACACAATCACTTCGCTCGCCCCGGCCTGCCGGTGGACGAAGGAATCCTTGCCCGGCTGATCGATGTCGAAGGCGTGGTGGGCGTGTTTGAGGGTCGCAACCCGCATTCCGCGGGTGACGAGCACGGGGATGAGGCGGGCGAGCAGCGTGGTCTTGCCCGCTCCGCTCCAACCGGCGAGGCCGATGACGCGCAGGTCGCTCACGATTCGCCTCCGCCGGGTTCGAACCCGAGTTCGTTCAGGGCCGCATCCGCCGCGCGTGTGGCGAGCAGCGCCAGGAAGGCGGCGAGCGCGGGCTTCTCGCGGTCCGCCTCGCGATAGGCGAAGTCGTAATGCTCCTGCGCCAGCGGCAGGAAGCCGAGGCCGTAGGCCGTTGCGACGCTCGCGATCGCGACACCCCAATCGGCCCGGCCCTGCGCCACCGCTGCCGCGACGGCGTTGTGCGAGCGCGGCTGGTTCCAGAAGCCGGCCGGGCGGGCCGGCCCGATCAGGCCATCGACGAGGAGGCGGGTGCCGGAGCCGGCGTTGCGGTTGACCATCACTGCGTCGGGGTCGGCAAGCGCCGCATTCACCGCGTCGGCGGCGCTTCGGCCCTCGAAGCGGGCATCGTTCTTACGGAACACCACGCCCTGGAGCCGACGCCAGCCGAGGGCGAGTTGCATGCCGGGTTCGAGGAAGGGCGCGTTGTAGCGGCCGGTCTCGGGGTCGAGCAGGTGCATGGCGGCCAGATTGCATTCGCCCCGGCGCAGGGCCGCGAGCCCCCGGCCGAGCCGACCCACACCGTGCGGGCGCGAAAGCCCCGCTCCGCCAGCAGCCCGACCACCTGGTCGAGCCCGATGCAGTGGCTGCCGATGATGGTGAGGTCGGGCGGCCGCACCCCGGCCCCGAGGCGCACCACCGAGACCGTCTCGCCCGCCTCGACGCCCGAGCGCGCGGCCGGCACGGCGAAGAAGCCGTCGGCCTGCGAGAAGGCGGTGACGGAGCCGGAGCCTTTCGGCAGCGGCAGGGCGACCAAGCCGTCCGCCGCCTGAGCGAGCGAGGCCATCACGAATTCGGTGCGGCCGAGTTCGGAGGTCAGCCGCTGCGGCAGGCGCGCCGACACCGCCTCCTCTTCCCGCGGCGGCAGGCCGGCCAGCGCGCGCACCAGCGGCACCACGAATTCGTGGAAGGTGAACATCGCCGAGGTCGGGAAGCCCGGCAGCACCACCACCGCCTTGCCTTCGGCGACGGCGAGGCAGAGCGGCTTGCCGGGTTTCAGCGCGACGCCGTGAACCAGAATGCCGGGCGGGCCCAGCCGCGACAGGATGCGGTGCGAGACATCGCCCGCGCCCTTCGAGGTGCCGCCGGAGAGCACGACGAGATCGCTCTGCGCCAGGGCATCGCGCAGGGCACCATCAAGCGCCGCCTCGTCGTCGCGAACGATGCCGAGCGGCACGGGCTCGCCGCCGTTCTCGGCGACCGAGGCCGCGACGATGGCGCCGTTCGAATCGTAGATGGCGCCGGCTCGTAGTTTTCCGCCCGGCGCGACCAGCTCGTCGCCCGTCGAGAGTACGGCGACACGGGGCCGGCGCACCACCGCGATCTCGGCGAGCCCGCAGGCGGCGAGCATGCCGATCTCGCGGGCGGTCACCACCGCCCCCTTGCGCAGGACGGTTTCGCCCGAGGCCATGTCGGCGCCGGCATAGCCGACGAACTGCCCCGGCCGGACCGGACCCGTCACGTCGATGGCGAGGGCGTCTTCGAAGAACTCGGTCTGCTCGACCATCACAACGGCGTCGGCCCCGCGCGGGATCATGCCGCCGGTGGCGATCGGCGTCGCGGTGCCGGTGGCGACCGAACCCGTCGGGGCGACGCCGCAGGCCAGGATCTCGCGGTTGAGGGCAAGCCGGCGGGGCCGCGCAGCGTTGGCGCCTTCGGTGTCGGCGGCGCGCAGCGCAAAGCCGTCGACCAAGGCGCGGTCGAAGGGGGGCACGTCGATCGGCGAGGCGATGTCGCCGGCGAGCACCCGCCCGAGCGCCTGGGCCAGCGGAACGGTCTCCGGTGGAAGTGCTGCGTGGGGAAGTGCCGCGCGGAAGGCCGCATGCGCGTCGTCGCGGCTCATCACCGTCAGGAACTGCTCCTGCCGGGCGGCCGCGGCGAGGCGCCGGGTAAAATCCGTCTCGCGATCCGCGCTCATAGCGGCACCACCTCGACCACGCTGCCGACCGGGTAGCCCTCCCGCTCCGGCGGCACCAGCACGAATCCGTCCGCTTCGATCAACCGGCGCAGGGCGAGATCGGCTCCGCCGAGGGGGGCGATGTCCGCCCCGTCGGACCGAACGAAGACGATCTCGGCAAGCCCGACGACCGAGGTGATCTTGCGCGAGATCGGCCCCGTCCTCGGAGCGGCTTTGACGGCGCCGGTCAGTGCGGCGATCAGCGGCCGGCCGAGCGCCAGGACGGCCGCCAGCGCCGCGTCGGGTCGGCCGGGCAGGAGCAGGACCGGGCATTCCCCGGCCTCGCCGATCCCCGCCGTCTCGCCGGGCCGCAGGGCGAGGCCGTGAGCAACCACACGTCCGGCTTGCGCCAGCCCCTCGGCGCTGCGATCGCTGCGCCCGAAACCGGTGCCGCCGAGGACGAACACCGCATCCGCCCCGTCGGCCGCGATGGCGCGGGCGATCCGTTCGGGGTCATCCGGCACCGCCACCGTCTCGGCGAGCCCGCCCGCCCGCGCGATGACGGCACTGAGCGTCGGCGACAGGACGTCCGGCGCCCCCGTCACCACGAGGCGAATCCGGGCTTCGCGGATCGCGACTTCGATAAACCCCGCGGCCGCGAGGCCGAGCAGGTGGCGCGGCTCGATCCGCTCGCCCGCCGTCAGGAGAGCGTCACCTTCGGAAAAATCCTCGCCCGCGGCGCGGATGCCCTCGCCCGGACCGGCTTCCGCCACGGCACTGCGGTGCTCCAACCCCTCGGCGGCCAGGATCGCGTCGGTGCCGGGCGGCAGGCGCTCGCCGGCTTCGACCCAGGCGGGGGCGCGTGGCAGCATCACCGGGGCGTAGGGTGAGGCACCGCTGATTTGCGCGGCTTCCACCGCGAAGCCGTCGCGCAGGGCGGTAAGCCCGGCCGGGATGTCATGGGGAACCGCGAGCGATGTCGCGGCGATGTGCCCGGCCGCTCGAACCAGCGGCACCGATCGCGGCGCGACCGGCTTCGCGCAACGCAGCAGCAGGGCGAGTGCGTCGGCAAGCGGTGTCAGGGCGGCGGAGGCGGCGCGCATCATTCAAGCGTCCGCGCGCGCCGGCAGTGCGGCGGGCTGAGCGGCAAGAATGCGTGAGGCTCCGTCCTGTCTCATCACCGCGAGCGATGCGCCATCGCCGGGCGCGGATCAAGGTTCGGCATCTCGCCCTCCCGGCGCCTGAGACACAAACCCTCACCTTCGGTGGGCGGACGGCGTCCCGACCGGTCGCGTATGGTCCGCCGGGGAAACGGAGTTGGATGACGATGCCGATGCGGGTGACGCGGATTCTCGGTCTGATCGCGGCCCTCCTGCTCGCCTTGCCCGCGGTGGCGCAGATGCGCGGCCATGGCGGGCCGGTTCGTGCGCTCGCCGTGACGGGCGACGGCCGCCTCGCGATCTCCGGCGGGTTCGATCAGGCGGCGATCGTCTGGGGTCTCGAAACCGGCGCGGCTTTGAGCGTCCTGCGCTTCCACGACGGCGCGGTGAACGCGGTGGCGGCTCTTCCCGATGGGCGCTTCGCCAGCGCCTCGGAGGATGGGCGCATCGCCCTGTGGCGGTTGGGACAGGCCGAGCCGGACTGCGTACTCGCGGGACATGCCGGCCCCGTTGCCGGGCTCGCCGTCTCGCCCGATGGGACCATGCTCGCCTCCGCCGCCTGGGACGGCACCGCGCGAATCTGGCCGCTGGCGGGTGGGCCGGCGCGGACTCTCGAAGGACACAAGGGCAACGTCAACGCGGTCGCCTTCCTGCCCGACGGGCGCCTCGTCACGGCCGGCGCCGATGCGAGCGTGCGGATCTGGACGCCGCAAGGGGAGACGGTTCTGACCGCGACGCTGCCGAGCGCGCTCAGCGCGTTGGCCGTCACCACGGACGGCGAGATCGCAGCGGCGGGGGCGGATGCCACGGTGCGGTTCCTTGCGAGCGATGGGCAGGTGCGTTCAGAGGTCGAACTCGGCCCTGCCCCGGTGATCGCGCTGGCGCCCGCGCCCGACGGCACCCGGATTGCCGCGGCGAGCGCGGGCGGCACCGTCGCGATGATCGAGCGGGCGAGCGGAAAGATCCTGTTCACGCTGGTCGGGCCGGGCCTGCCGGTCTGGTCGGTGGCGTGGCGGCCGGATGGGAGCGAACTCGTCACCGGCGGCGGCGACCGCCTCGTGCGGCGCTGGAACGCGGCGACCGGCGAGCCGATCGGCCCCCTCGCCATGCCCCGGCCCGCGGACGCGCTCGCCGCGTTTCACGGCGAGCGGGGCGCGGAGGTGTTCCGCGCCTGCGTCGCCTGCCACACCTTGGCGCCCGACGACGCGCCCCGGGCCGGACCGACGCTCGCCGGCCTGTTCGGCCGGCGCATCGCGACGGTTTCGGGCTACCGCTACTCGGAGGCGCTGAAGGGCATGGACATCGTCTGGACGCCGGAGACGGTCGCTCGCCTGTTCGAAGTCGGGCCGGCACGCTTCACCCCCGGCACCCGGATGCCGGAGCAGACCATCAACAGCGCCGAGGATCGCGACGCGCTGATGCGCTTCCTCGCCAAGGCAACGGAGAGACAGCCGACGGGGACGCCGCCGACCGGGCCGAACTGAGCGGCGCCCGGTCGGGCCTTCAACGGGTCAGCCGTGGCAGCTGCAGCCGGCGTGGTCGCAGCCGGCATGATCGGGATGACCTTCGGCGCACTCGTCGCAGCAGAAGGCCTTCTCGTCGCGCTTCACCGCCTTGGTGACCGAGACCACACACACGCAGTCCGGGCAGGCACACTTCACCATATCGACATCGACGCTCGCCATCGGGGTCATCCTTTTCGAGACGATTCTTTCCGCGCCCCGAAGCAGCGTGGCGCACAATCATCTTCCTGCGCGCGGATGCGGAGCGCAATCCATGCGCGCACGGGATCGGCGGATGTGGCGCCGATGTGTCAGGTGTCGCGGGCGGGAGACCCGATCAGGCGGTGGTGTCGAGGAGCTGCGAGACCCGCGCCGCGAGTTCGGCGGAGGCGAAGGGCTTCGTCATCACCGGCAGATCCTCGGGGATCTGCACGGCCTCCGCATGACCCGTCAGCAGAAGGACCGGCACGCCGGAGAAACGCTCGCGGATCGCGGCGGCGAGCTCGACCCCGGTCATGCCGGGCATGGCGAGGTCGGCCACCACGAGGTCGAAGCGCTCGCCCTTCTCCATTAAGTCCAACGCCGTGTGCCCGTCCGCGGCCTCGGTTTCGCTGTAGCCGAAATCGCTGAGGAAGGAGGCGGTGACGTGCCTCACCTCCTCGTCGTCGTCGACCACGAGGATGCGGGCCGGACTGGCCGCCGTCACCACCGCCGGGGTCGCCGGCTCTTCGATGCCCTGGGCGGCGCTCTCGGCGCGCGGGAGCGCGAGTTCGATCCGGGTGCCCTGGCCGACTTCGCTGGTGATGCGTAGCCGCCCGCCCGCCTGCTGGGCGAGGCCGAACACCATGGCGAGGCCGAGGCCGGTGCCCTGCCCGACCGCCTTGGTGGTGAAGAACGGCTCGCAGACCCGTTCCAGAATTTCCGGCGGGATGCCGGTGCCCTCGTCGGCGACCGAGACGACCGCGTAGGTGCCGGGCTTGAGATCGGGATCGTCGGAGATCTCGGCGCGGCGGGTCGAGATGGTGACGGTGCCGCCGTCCGGCATCGCGTCGCGGGCGTTGATGCAGAGGTTGAGCACCGCGAGTTCGAGCTGGTCGGGATCGACCAGGGCGAAAGGCATGTCGGGCTCGAGATCCCGCACGACGCTGACATGGCCGCCGAGGCTGGAGCCGAACAGCGCGCTCATCCCCTCGATCAGCGCGTTCGGGTCCACGGGCCGCGCGTGGGCGTCGTTGGAGCGGCTGAAGCTGAGGAGTCGCTTGGTCAGCGCCGAGCCGCGTTGCGCCGCACCGGTGGCGTTGTCCACGAGGCGCTTGACCCGGGGCTGGTCGGCGATCTTGGGGCCGACGAGTTCGAGGCTGCCGAGGATCGCGGTGAGCAGGTTGTTGAAGTCGTGGGCGATGCCGCCGGCCAGCGTGCCGAGCGCCTGCATCTTGTCGGATTGGCGCAGCCGCGCCTCCAGGCTCTTCTGCTCGGTCACGTCCCGCTCGATCGTGGCGAGATGCGTGACCTCGCCGGCCCCGCCGCGGATCGGTACCCGGATGACGTGCGACCAGCGCTCGGCCCCGAGCGCGCCGCGGGCGATCACCGTCGAGCCCGCTTCCCCGGCCGCGACCGCACGGCGGTCGGCGGCCTCCGCCTCGTGGGCCTGTGGCGTATCGGCGATCTCGACTTCGGTGCGGCCGAGGCAGGCCTCGACCGTGCCGCCGACGAGGCTCGCCTTGCGCGCGTTCAGGCGCACGAAGCGGCCCGACGCGTCCTTGAAGGAGATCGCCTCCTCGGCGTGATCCAGGAGGCCGCGCAGCAGGGCCCGCTCGGTGGCGAGATCGCGGCCGAGGCGGTGGCGCTCATAGGCGTTGCGCACCGTGGCGCGCAGCAGCGTCGGGTCCCAGGGCTTGGCGACGTAGCCGATGATGCCGCCGCGATTGAGCGCCGCGATCACCGCCGAGATGTCGGCGTAGCCGGTGAGAAGGATGGCCTGCGCCTCGTGGAAGCTGCGCGCCTCGGCCAGCAGCGCGTCGCCGGTCATGCCGGGCATGCGCTGGTCGGAGACGACGACCGCGATGTCCGGGTCGGCGCGGAGGATGTCGAGCGCCTCTTCGGGCTTGGCCGAGGTGAGCACCCGGTACTCGTCCTCGAACAGGTCCTCCAGAGCGATCAGGATGTCCGGCTCGTCATCGACGGCCAGAATCGTGCCTTTGCTCATACCGGTGCCGGTTGCCTCGGAATTCCGATGACGAAGCTCGCGCCGCCGCCCGGCGCCGTCTCGACGATCAGCGAGCCGCTATGCGCCTGAACGACGCTGTAGGCAATCGCCAAGCCGAGCCCGGTGCCCGATCCGACCGGCTTCGTCGTGAAGAAAGGCTCAAAGATCTTTTCGCGTAATTCTTCGGGAATACCGGGACCGGTGTCGCTGATGCGGATCATATCGGTCTCGGCATCCGAATAGGTCGCCACCGTGATGGTCCCGTCGCCGTGGATTGCATCCGCTGCATTGCCGAGGATGTTCATGACGACCTGATTCAACAGGGCGGGCGTGCAGGAAATCTCGGCCCGTCCCGAGAAGTCGCGGGTCACCGTGATTCGGGTGCCGAGCTTATGCTGGATCAGGGCCAGCACCGTTTCGATCGCTTCAGGCACGTTAACGAGCCCGCGCTCGCCCTCGTCGAGCCGCGAGAACTTCCGCAGATTGAGAACGAGATCCTGGATTCGGGTCAGGCCCAGGCGCATCGAGCCGACCCGGTCGCGCGCCTTCATCAGCGCCCGCTGTCCCTCCGGTGCGTCGGGCGGCGGCAAATCACCGAGCAGGCGTTCCACCGTGCCCTGGTGGGCGAGGATGAAGGCGAGCGGGTTGTTGATCTCGTGGGCGATGCCGGCGACCAGCTCGCCGAGCGAGGCCATCTTGGCCGCCTGAACCAGCTTGGCCTGCGCCTCCGTCAGCTTGCGGTTGGCGTCCTCCAGATCGCGGTTGGCTTGTCCGAGGGCGTCGGCAAGGGCGGCGCGGGCGGCGGCCGCCTCGGCCTCGGCGCGGGCGCGTTCCACCGCCCGCTCGCGGTCGCCGAACTCGCCGGAGATGCGGCGGTTGTCCTCTTCGAGCAGGCGGCGGCGGACGAGGCCGCGCACGCGCATCGCCAGGACCTCGCCGTCGGCCTTCGAGACCACGTCGTCGGCGCCCGCGGCGAAGGCGGCGACCAGAAGGCTCTTGTCCGGCTTGTCGCCGGCCATGCCGACGAGGGGGAAGGCGTTGCCGCCGCCCTCCGGCGCCTTCATGCGGCGCTCGGCGATCTCGGTGCAGAGCGCGATGCCGTCATAGGCGCTGCCGACGAGGTCGAGGGTCACGCAGTCGAACTCGGCGCCGGGCTCGTCGAGGGCGGCGAGCGCCCCCGAGCGGTCGGCCGCGGCGACGACGGTGTGGCCTTCCTGGGTCAGCAGGCCGGTGAAGAAGGCGCGGTAGGTGGCGCTGCCATCGACGATCAGCACCCGGCCGCGGCGGAACGCAGCGCCGGACGGCCCCTCCGTCGCGGAGCTCTTGCGCTCGCGCAGGAGGGCGCGGATGCGCAGCACCAGCAGGTCGCGATCGGCCGACTTCTCGACATAGGCGTCGGCGCCGCTTTCGAAGCCGTGGCGCTCGCCATTGCGGGCGCTGGTGAGCATCACCACCGGCAGCGCCCGCGTGCGCAGCGACAGTCGCATCTGCCGCGTGAACTCGTCGCCGTTCATGCCGGGAAGGTGGTGGTCGGCGACGACGAGATCGGGAAGGTCGGTGTTGAGCAGGTCGAGGGCGGCCTCGGCCGTGGCGCAGCGCTGCACCGAAAAACCCTGGCCTTCGAGCTGAAGCTGCAATTCGAGCGCCTGGGTCTCCGAATCCTCGACCAGAAGCAGGCGGTGGCCGGGCGGGGCGGACGACGCGCCGGAGGGCGATGCGCTCGCGGTCATGCTGGCTTCCTCTGCGCGAGCCGCACGAGATGGGGCGCCACTTGATCGACGGGGAGCACGCGGGACGCCGCGTTGAGGCGCACCGCCGCCGCGGGCATGCCGTAGACGACGGCGCTGCTCTCGTGCTCGGCCACCGTGGCGGCGCCGGCCTTGCGCATGTCGAGAAGGCCCTGCGCCCCGTCCTCGCCCATGCCGGTAAGGAGAACGCCGATGCCCTGCGCGCCGGCCTGCCGGGCGACGGAGCGGAACAGCACGGTCGCGGCCGGGCGCTGGCCGCCGACGGGGGCGCCGTCGCTTACCCGCAGCGTGCCGTTCGTTCCGAGTTCGAGATGACGGTCGCCGGGGGCGACATAGACATGGCCGGCCTGCATCGTCTGACCGTCCCGCGCCACCCCGACGGCGAGCGGCACGACGCCGTCGAGCCAGCTCGCAAAGCCGTCCATGAAAGCGGCGCCCATGTGCTGAACCAGCAGGATCGGGAGCGGGAAATCCGCCGACAGGCCGCCGATCACCTTGGCGAGCGCCGGCGGGCCGCCGGTCGAGGCAGCCACGGCCAGTACGTTCGGTGCGGCCTCCGACTCCAAGGGGACGCCCAGTTCGGGCATGGGAGCGGTCTTGCGCGCGTTCCACTCTGCCCCGATCGGACGGCGGCGGATGACCGGGACCGCGGCCATGATGCGCAACTGCGTACAGATCTGGCCTGCGACCGCCTCGTAGCCGTCATTGGTCGTAGCCACCGGCTTCTCGACCACCGAGAGCGCGCCGGCCCGAAGTGCGTTCATCGAGATCTTGAGCGAGGAATCCTCGACCGAATCGGCGATCACCACGATCGGCGTCGGCCGGCTCGCCATGATCCGTCGGGTCGTCTCCAGCCCGTCGATGCCGGGCAGGCGGATATCCATGGAGATGACGTCCGGGCGCACGGTCTCGATCGCCGCGAGCGCCGCCTCGCCGGATTCCACCGCGCCGGCCAGTTCCAGCCGCGGATCACGGGCGATGATGTGGGTGAGGAGAATTCGCACCACGAGCGAATCTTCGACAACCAGCACGCGCACGCGCGGATTCGCAGCCCCTCTGTTCACAGCAACTGACCGATGGTGTCCAAAAGTTCGCGCTGATCGAATTTCTGCTTGGTGAGGTAGGCGTCGGCGCCGAGTTCCAATCCCCGGGCGACGTCTTCCTCGTCGCCGCGCGACGTCATCAGCACGATGGGCAGACGCGCGAAGTCTTCCTCGGCCCGCAAAGCCTCGACGAGGCCGAAACCGGTGAGGCGCGGCATCTCGACGTCGGCGACCACGAGATCGACCGGCTCGATGCGCGCGCGCAGACGGTCGAGCGCCTCCTGCCCGTCGACGCAGACGATCACGCGGTAGCCCGCCGCTTCCAAGATGCTCTTCTCCAAAGTGCGGGTGGTGATCGAGTCGTCCACGACAAGAATCGTCGAACGTCGCGTTTCCGGGATCGTTCCGCTGCCGTCCCCAAGTCCTTTGGACGGGGACCGGGCGGCGCGCGGGCCGGCGCGGCCGAGTCGGTCGATGAGTCCGTCGGGATCGAGGACGAGGGCGGGCGTATCGGTGCCGAGGATCACCGTGCCGGTGACGAGGGCGGGATCGCTGCCGATCGGCGGCGCGGGCAGGACGAGGAGCGTGCGCACCTCCTCCAGGCGATCCACCGCGAGAAGGCAGCGCCCCCGCGTGCCGCGCAGACGCACGATCGGGATCGTCGCGCCCTCCGGACGGGCGATGCCGAGGCCGAGCAGATCGCCGAGTTCGGCGAGCGGCAGCGTCAGGGTCTCGCCGCCCTCCCCCGCCACCTGCGCCACCGGCCGGCCCGCCACCGTGGACAGGGCCGAGGCATCGAGCCGCGAGAGCGCCTCCGCGGCACCGCTCGGCAGGGCGAAGCGCGTACCGCCGGCGGTGACGATCAGGACCGGCCGCCGCGCGGCCGAGAGCGGCAAGGTGAGGATCAGCGACGTGCCGTGCGGATGACGGCGGACGAGCTGCACCTGTCCGTGCAGGGAGCGGGCGACCTCGGCCACGACCGACAGGCCCATGCCGCGGCCCGACAGGGCATCGACCGCCCCGGCGGTGGAGAAGCCCGGCTCGAACGGCAGCGCGAGCAGCATATCCGGATCGAGCCTTTCGCCCGGCGCGATCAACCCGCGGGCGCGACCCGTCGCTTCGATCGCCGCGAGGTCGGGCCCGCGGCCATCGTCGTGAATGCCGAGGACGAGCCGGCCGCCCTGTGCCTCGACGGTGAGCCCGATCGACAGGGAGGCGGGCTTGCCCTGGCGCTGCCGGCTCTCCGGACTCTCCGCCCCGTGGCTCAGCGCGTTGCGCAGGGCGTGCAGCACCGGATCCTTGAGCGCCTGAAGCATCGCCCGGTCAACCGGTAGGTCGAGCCCGCGCGTCGTGACCTCGACGTCCTGTCCGTCGGAGCGGGCCATGTCGCGCACCGCGCGGGCGAGGCCGCCGAACACCGTCTCAGCCGGCACCAGCGCGAGGCGCTCGGTTTCCTCGCGCAGGCGGCGCGCGGCGGTCTCGACGGACAGGATGACGGTCTTGTGCCCTTGCGCGAGGTCGGAGGCTTCGCGCGACAAGGCGGCCAGTCCGGTCTCGATCTCGGCGAGCGCCCGGCGCAAAGCCGCAACCTCCGTTTCGTCGGCCCCGCCGGGGACGGTATCCGGAACACGGCGGGCGGCCTCCGTGCGGCGGCGCAGGGCGCCCGCATTCGCCGAGAGCCGCGTGATGCGCTCGGCGACGGCCCCCTGGCCCGGCAACGCGGCCCAGAGCCCGTAGCTCGCCCGCGTCAGGGCTTCGACGGCCGAGGCGGGGACGCGAAGAACGGCCTGCGAAGGCTCGGCGGCCGGCTCGGGTGCGGCAGCCGGAGCGGCTGGTGATGCGGCGGCCGGTGTGATTGGCGGCGAATCCGGCTCGGGCCGAGCCGGCTCCGAAGCGGCGGCCTCAGGGTCGAGGCAGGCATTCAGCGCGGCCAGCGCATCCTCAGGCATGCTCGCCTGCCCTGTCGCCGTTGCGGCAACGTAGGCCTCGATCCGGTCCAGGGCGAGATGGGTCGCGGCCCGTGCCGCCCGGTCGAGCGGGCGCTGTCCGGCGCTGATGCGCTCGAACAGAGCTTCGAGCTGGTGCGAGACCGCCTCCACGGGAGGCAGGTCGACGGCGCGGGCGGCGCCCTTCAGGCTGTGGGCGCGACGAAACACGTCGTGCCAATCGACCGGCCCCTCCGCCGCGAGGGCGGCGCGGATCGCGTCGAGATGCTCGCGGTGCTCGATCTCGAAGGCGGCGAGAAGCTGCTGGCGGATGTCCATGCGGCGGGACGCTCGGCCGAACCGCTAAAGCCGGTAGCGCTCGGCCAGAGCCATCAGCCCCTGTGCCAGCTCGGTCAGGTTAGCCGAGGCGGTTTCGACCTCGCGGGTGCCGGCGGCCGTCTGCTGGCTCGCCTGCCGGATGTTCTGCAACGCTCCCATCACCTGCTCGATGCCGAGCTGCTGCTGGTTGGTCGAGGCCACGATCTGCTGGAAGGTCTGCACGCCCTCCTCCACCCGCGCCGCCATCTCCTCGATGGTGCGGACGGTCGAATCGGTGCGATTCTTACCGGCGGCGGCACGCTTGACCGCCTCCTCGGTGAGCATGACCGAGGCGTTGATGCCGCGCTGGATCTCCCCGAGGATGCCGCGCACCTGCGCGGTCGCGCCCTTCGCTTGGTCGGCCAGCAGCTTCATCTCGGAGGCGACGATGGCGAAGCTGCGCCCGCTTTCGCCCGCTGCCGCCGCCTCGATGGCGGCGTTGAGGGCGAGCAGGTGGGTGCGCTCGGAGATGTCGTTCACCGTGACGATGATCTCGCCGATGGCCTGCGTCTTCTCGCTGAGGGCGACGATGTTGCCGGCGACCGCCTCACCCTGCTCTCGGATCGAATCCATCGCCTTGGCGGTGTCGGTGGCGGCGCGCAGGCCCGAACGCGCGGTCTGCGCCGCGGCCTGGGCGGTGGCGATAACTTCGGTGGCGCGCTTCGAGATCTGCGCGCCCGAATGGGTGATCTCGTCCACGGTCGCCGCGGTCTCCTGGACGGCGGCGAACTGCTCCTCGACGCTGGCCGCCTGCTCCTGGGCGGAGGCGCGGATTTCGGCCGCCGCGGCGTTGAGGTCGGCGGTGGCGGCGCGGTTGGTCCGGGCAAGGTCGGACAATCCGGCCACCATCCGGTTCAAGGTGTCGCCGAGCCGCCCGATCTCGTCGTTGCCGGAGCGGTTCAGGCGCCCCGTGAGGTCGCCGTCACCGATCTGCGCGACGAAGCGCATCACGTCCTCCAGCGGGCGGACCACCGCGCGGCTGATCAGAACCGTCACCAGGATGGAGAGCAGGATCGAGGCGGCAACCGTGATCGCAACGGAGATCACGCTGTTGCGATAGATGTCGCTGACGCTGCGCTGGCCGGCACTGATGACGCCGTCGAGAGCGGTGCGGGCGTTGGAGATGCTGCGCAGCAAGCCGTCATGCAGCCGGTTGACGTCCTCGTTTCTCGCCTCGACCGTGGCGATGTCGCGGGCATCTACGGCGCGGAGCTGCTGCTCGCTGGCGTTGCGGACTTGGCGGAACGCCTCGCTCGTCTCGGTGAAGACGGCTCCGAGGCGGCTCCAGGCCACGACGCGATCCGCGGAGAGCGCGGCGGATTGGTACTCCTTCACCTCGCCGGTGATGGTGTTGAGGAGCCGTTCCAGCTCCGCCACATTCTGGCGCCAGCTTCCCAGGAAATCGTCCGAGCGGCCCGAGGTCGGCGCGGTGTTTCCCTGCGCCTGCGTCAGAACGGCGATCACGGCGTTGCGGCGCACCAGACCCATATTGCGCGCGACGTTGCCGAGGTCGTCGAGCTGGCGCAGCACGCCGACGTCGCGCGTCACGATGAGGTCGGTCATGTCGCGCACGCTGCCGATCTGGCGCAGCGCGTAGGCCCCCAGAAGCGCCACGATCAGGCTCGCCGCCACGAAGCCGAGGAGGATGCGTTTTCCGATCGAGATCGACACGGGCGACATGACTCCGGCAGGCGGCGCGGGGAGAGGGTTCGGGTTCTCGGGGCCGCCCCCCATCGCGGGCGGCTCCAAGCTTGTGTTTTGACGCGCGCCCCACCGAAGCTGCGTCCGGTTCGGCGTAGGAGCGCTCGCGACGATCAGGTCGTGAAGCGGGCGAGCAGGGCCGGGATATCGATGAGGGAGAAGTCCTCGGGGATTCCGCCCGTCCTGTCCGAGCCGGGCGGTGCATAGCCCGAAAGCGGCCCGCGTCCCAGACTTTCCGACTCCGTCGTCGGGCGGGTCAGCGTGGTTTCGATCTGCGCGATGCCGAGGACGCGATCGACGGCGAGCGCGACCGGCGGCTCCTGCGCCCGCAGGCGCACCACATGTCCGCCTTCTTCCGTCTCCGCGCGGTCGAGCCCGAGGCAGGCCGCGAGGTCGAGGACACTGACGATCACCCCCGACACCGCGGTGATGCCTCGGAGCGCCGGCGGTGCACCCGGCAAAGCCGTGCAGGGCCGCTCGGGCGTGACGCCCGCGACCGCGGTGAGCGGCAGGCCGTAGCGCTCCGCCCCGCAGGCGCAGACGAGATAGGGCGCGGTCTCGATCGTCCGCTCCTGCCCTACCGTTCGGGCAGCGAGCGCGGCGGCGCGGGCATCGAGCAACGCGGCGGCGCGCGCTTCGGCATCCGCCCCGGCGGTCACGCCGATCTTCATGCGTCTCGGCCCGTGATTCCGGCCAGGGCACGGCGTGCGCTCTCGGCCAAGCGTGCGGCGCTCACTCCGTCTCCCTCCGGCAGGATCGTTTCGGGCGGCAGTCCTTGCGCGAGGCGCAGGGCGTTGTCGAGGGCGCGGGCGGCCTCGCCCCGGCGTCCGACGCGGGCGAGCAGCAATCCGAGCTGAAAATGGGCCATGACGAAGCCGCGGTCGAGAAACAGTGCCCCCCGCAGGGCCCGCTCGGCCTCTCGCTCCCGCCCGAGATCGAGGGCGAGCAGACCTTCGTAGTAGCGCAGGGGCGAATCGGTGGCGTAGCCGTCGATTTCTTCGTGCAATCGGCGCCAGGCCCGCGCGGTCTCGCCCGCATCGGCCAGCACGCGGATCTCGGCCAGGAGATCGCCCGGCGACAGCGGATGCGCGATCGCGGCCGGCGCCGGGATCGGTATCGGCAGGGCGGGCGCAGCGGCGGGAGCGGGCTCCGGCGCGACCAGGATCGGCGCCAGATCCGGAAGCGCGGGCACGAGGACAGGCGGCGGCGGGGGCACCGGCGTGTCGATCGGGCGGTAGGCGACCGTTCCCGGTAGGGCCACGGGCTGCAGCCATTGCGAGAAGGTTGGATTGGGCTCGGCATGCCCAATCAGGAGCCAGCCCTGCGGGTTGAGCCGCTCGCCGAGCGCCCGCACGATACGGGTGACATGGTCGGTGCTGAAATAGATCAGGACGTTGCGGCACAGGATCAGGTCGAAGCCCCCCTGTGTCCGGTCGCTCCCGTCGATCAGGGTCAGGAGGTTCTGCCGCTCGAAGCGAACCATGCGGCGAAACGCCGGCCGCAAAGCGTAGCCGCCATGCGGCAAGCCCGGTCGGGCGGGGGTACGGCGAAACCAGCGTGCGCGCTCCTCGGTGTCCAAGGTGCGGAGGGCCCAGGGGCCGAACTCCGCCTCGCGCGCGACGGCGAGCGCCCCGGCGCTGAGATCGGTGCCGAGGATCGTCACGGACCAGTCGGCAAGGGCTTCGCCGAGAAGGTCGTGCACGAGGATGGCGAGGGAGTACGGCTCGGCCCCCGTGGAGCAGCCGGCACTCCAGATCCGCAGACGTCGGATCTCGCTGCGCGCCTCGATCAATTCTGGAAGAATCGTCTTGCGCAGGGCCGCGAATTGCTCGGCGTAGCGAAAGAAGAAGGTCTCGCCGATGGTGATCTCGGCCTCGAGTGCGGCCCATTCTTCCCGGCCGGCCGCGCCGTCGAGCAGGGATGAGTAGGCGGCGCAGTCGGCGACCCCACGACTGCGCATCCGCTTGCGCAGACGGTCGTAGAGCAGGTCGTCCTTGTCTTCGTAATAATTGTGCCCGGTCCGGGCGATCACCCGATCCTTCAGAGCCGGAAATCCGGGATCCACCGTCGCGCTCGCGACGCGTCGGGACCGCTCGACGGGCGCCGTCACGACCTTTGTCCTCAGACGGCTCGCGCCCCCTCGGGCTCGAACCGGGCAAGCCGTGTCGTCGCCTGCCGGGTCAGCGCGTCGAGACGGGTCCGCTCTTCGAGGGTCAGGATGCGGTCGAGGGCGAGGAGGTGCACGAGTTTGTCGCCCATCGCGAATTCGCCGACGACGCAGCCGTTGAGGCTGCGGGCGGATTCGACCGGCCGCAGGGACTCGTCCTCGAGCTGAACGAGGTCGAGCGCCCGATCGACGAGAAAGGCGATGCCGCCGCCGCGGGCCAGCAAGACGTGCCGGTAGGGATCACGACCGCCGCCCACGTCGCGAAGCGCGAACAGGGCGGCGAGATCGATCACGGGCACCGGTTCGCCGGCCAGATTGAGAAAGCCCGCGAGCGGACCGCCCGCGGCCGGCGGCGTGTGCAGGCGCGGCACCGGGAGGATCTCGCGGATCTCGGCCTGCGGCAACGCACAGGTCGTCCCGGCGATGTCGAGCAGTAGGGTGGGCAAACGCGCCATCGCATGTCCTTGAGGCGGTTCGCCGCGGTAGCGGACGACGGGACCGCTTGTTACCTCGATCATGCGGTTGACGCTCGCCGAACGCAAAGGTTTCACGAACGACCGGTCCGGCCGTTCGTTCCTGCGGCGAGCGTCGTATCAGGCGACCTTCTGGCGCGAACGCGACTTCGTCGCCGGCTCGGGCGCGGGGGCCTCTTCCTCGATTCGACCACCCGGCCGGCCGAGACCGATCGACTTCGCGAGGGCGGAGCGCTGCGCGGCATAGTTCGGCGCGACCATCGGATAGTCGTTCGGCAGGCCGTAGCGCTGGCGATACGAGTACGGATCGAGGCCGTGGGTGCCGAGATGGCGCTTCAGCGTCTTGTACGGCTTGCCGTCGATGAAGCTGATGATCGCATCCGGCGTCACCGACTTGCGGACCTGCCCGGAGGACGGCTTCTCGATCACTTCCTCGGCGGGAGCGGCCACGGCCTCAGGGCTGCTGAGGGTCGTCAGCGCCGTATGCACGCTGATGATCAGGCCCGGAAGCTCGGAAGCGGGGACTGAGTTGTTCGACACATAAGACGAGACGATGTCGCTCGCCAGTTCGACGAAATCGTTGAACGATTTCTGGTTTTCTTCTGTCATTCTGCTTGTCCGTTCCGTAGGCCCCCGGGCGCCAAAATCATACGTGATGCGCACCGATGCAAGAGAAGAATTCAAAAAACTACGCCAGGCTTGTGGGTATTAAGGACGGCACACTCAAGTCCAGCGTTGCCATTGAAGCGTAGAACGTTAAATGGAAGGCGGGCTCGCACGGTCCCGTGGTGTGTCATAGCTCAACTTTTCCGGCCCCGACCCGGAGCGTTACGGCAGCCGGAACGTCCTATAAGCGACGGACGGAACGAGAGTTTCGTCGCGACGTCCGCACTACGCGCAACGGAGCGGAAGGACGATGCCGCACCGCACTCGCACCCCAAGCCAACCCGCGAGACGGTGGACGGGAAACGGGTGACGCGTCGGCGCCTTAAGCACTCATATTCTTTGCTATACAACCTATGCGAGACGATCCGTCGCGCCGTCATCAAGCCTCGATTTGTATCGCGAAGTCCATTGAAGTCAGCGGTTTCAGGCGGGGGATGCCGTTCTTGTGAACATGGCGGTCGCTGCTCTCTTCGCTCGCCGGCCTCTGTTGACGGCGGCGCGTCCATGCTACGGGTCAAGCACAATGAAGTCCGCTCGTCCCATAGCGCTCTGGCTGGCGGCGGTGATCGTCATGATCGCCGCGGCGCTGATGCCGTCCGGCGCCCGCGCGCACAGTGCCCATGGGCAAGACGTGCGTGAGCAAGGCGTGCGTGAGCAAGGCGTGCATGAGCACGTCGCTCGGGCGCCGGACCTCGCGATGGCCGGATCGGACCTTTGGCTCGCCGCTCCGGCGTCGATCGTTCGAGCGGACGCGATACCGGTAATCGAGCAATCCCGGATGGCCTGCGCCTGCCCGGCTTGCGCGGCGGGCGGTGTTTGTGGCCATGCGCCGTCGTCCTGCTGCGCCACCGGGCTCGCCCCGTCACCGGTTCCGGATCTTCCGCCGGCCGGCGCGCAGGCCTGTGCCCCTGCGCGCGACGGACCGCGTCTGTCGGGCATCGTGCCCGAGGCGCAGATCGAACCCCCCCGAACCCTCGCCTGACGCCCGATCCCCATCCGGTACGCTCCGTGCCGGGTGATGTCGTTGCTCATCCGGCGAAGGTTTCGTTCCCCATGACCATCCGTCTCGCGGCGGCGCTTCGGGCGCTGGCTGTCTCGCTCGTGCTCGCCGCCGCATCGGCAGCGGGCAGTGTCGCCCTGGCCCATGAGGGTCACAGCCACGGCGTCGAGGCGCCGGCCCTCCCCGCACAGACCACGCCGCGGGCCGAAGCGGCCTCGGCCAGCTTCGAACTCGTGGCGGTGGCGTCCGGCGACCGGATACGATTCTACCTCGATCGCTTCACCAGCAACGAGCCGGTGAACGGCGCCGAGATCACAATCGAAACGCCGGACGGCCCGGCCGAAACGCGGGCCGTCGGCGACGGCGTCTACGAGATCGCGGCCCCGTGGCTCGCCCGCGGTCAGCGATACGATCTGCTGGCCACCGTGACCGCCGACGGTACGATGGATGTGCTGGCCCTCGACCTGCAGCTGCCCGAGTTGGCGGCGGCAGCGATGCCGGTCCAGGCCGAGGCGTCGGCGTGGCTCGCCAATCTCCGCCGTCATCTCACCCACCAGGGTCCGATCGGTGCGGCCGCGGGCGGATTCCTGCTCGGGCTCGCCGTCATCATGCTGGTGCGCTCGCGCCGGGCCCTCCCCGCCTTCGCGGTTCTCGCCCTGACCCTGACGCTGCTCCTCGGCACCGCCGCCCTCGCCCATGAGGGACATGATCACCAGAAAAATGGTCCCGGCGAAGGGGAGGCCGCTTCGGTCCAGGGCGTGGCCCTTACCGCGCCCACGGCCGTGTCCGTCGAGCGCGCCCGGCGCCTGCCGGGCGGCGCGGTGTTCGTCCCGAAATCGACGCAGCGCCTGCTCGCTTTGCGCACCGGCCTCACCGGCATCGCCGACCATCGCCGCACCGTTGAATTGCCGGGGCGCGTCATCGCCGATCCGAATGCCAGCGGCGTCGTGCAATCGTCGGTCGGCGGCCGCCTCGCCCCCCCGCCCGGCGGCTTCCCGAATCTCGGCACGCGGGTCCGCAAGGGTGAGGTGCTCGCCACCGTCACGCCGCCGGTCCAGGCGGTCGATCTCTCCGACATGCGCCAGACCCAAGGCGATCTCGACCAGCAGATCGCCATCACCGGCCGCAAGGTTGCCCGCTACGAGCGCCTCGCCACGACCGGCGCGGTGGCGCAGACGGCACTGGAGGACGCCCGCGCCGAGCTCACCGGCTTGAAGGACCGCCGCGCCGCCCTCGACACGATTCGCCGCGCGCCCGAAGAGCTGATCGCGCCGGTGGACGGCGTGGTCGCCGAGCGGGCGGCGGTGGCCGGTCAGATGGCGGCGGCGGGCACGATGGTGTTCCGCATCGTCGATCCGGACAAGCTCTACGTTGAGGCGCTGAGCTTCGTCGGCCTGGAGCCCGGCGCCGCCGCGACCGCACGGCTGCCCGACGGGCGCACGCTGGCGCTGGCATCCCGCGGCGCCGGCCTCGCCGACCGCAACCAAGCGGTGCCGGTGCAGTTCGCGATCACCGGAAACGCTGAGGGTGTCCGGCTTGGTCAGTTCGTGACCGTGATGGCGCCGACTGGCGAGACCATCGGCGGATTGGCCGTGCCCCGGGCGGGTATCGTCCGCACCGAGAGCGGCGCGGTGGTCTACGAGCACGTCTCCGCCGAGCGGTTCGAGCCGCGGCCCGTGCGGGTCGAGCCGCTGGATGCCGAGCAGGTGATCGTGGCCGGCGGCCTCGGCGCCGGCCGGCGCGTCGTGGTGCAGGGCGCCGAACTGCTCGATCAGGTCCGCTAGAGCATCGTCCCGGATACAGAATTCGGGACGATGCTCTAGCCTGTTGTTTTGCATCAACTTTTTCCGAAAGCCGGCAACCACCTTTCGGGATGATGCTCTGGGGACGCCTCGCCATGTTCGCCCTTCTCGTCCGCGGCGCCCTGCTCAACCGGGTGCTGGTCCTGGCGCTCTGTCTCGGCCTGGTGCTGGCCGGCGGCCTCGCGCTCACGCGCCTGCCCGTCGATGTGCTGCCCGATCTCAACCGCCCCACCGTCACGGTGATGACGGAGGCCGAGGGCTACGCCCCGCCGGAGGTGGAGCAGCTCGTCACCTATCCCATCGAGACGCGGATGAACGGCCTGCCCGGCGTCACCCGTGTCCGCTCGGTGTCGAGTGCTGGGCTCTCCATCGTCACCGTCGAATTCGGCTGGGACACCGACCTCTACCGCGACCGCCAGTTCGTGGCCGAACGCCTCGCCCTGGTGCGCTCTGAGCTGCCGACGGGTGTCGTCCCACAGATGGGCCCGGTCGCCTCGATCATGGGCGGCATCCTGCTCGTTGCCGTCACGAGTGAGACATCGGACCCGATGCAGGTCCGCGAGACGGCCGACTTCATCCTGCGCCCGCGCCTGCTGTCGATTCCCGGCGTCGCACAAGTGATCCCCATCGGCGGCGAGGTGCGCCAGTTCCGCGTCAGCCCCAATCCGGCGGCGATGCGGGCGCTCGGCGTCAGCAACGAGGCCCTCGTCACCGCTTTGTCCGGCTTCGGCACCAATGCCGGCGGCGGCTTTGCCGACGCCAACGCCCGCGAGATTCTGATCCGCAATATCGGCCGCACCCTGAGCCTGGAGGACCTACGCAACCTCGTGATCCCGACCGGCCCGCAGGGTGCGACTGCGGCGGCCGACCTGCCTGGCACCGGCAACCCGGCGATCGAGGGTCGCGTCTATCTGCGCCAGATCGCCGAAGTCGCGTTCGCGGCCCGGCCCAAGCGCGGCGATGGCGGTTATCGCGGCGAGCCGGCGGTGATTCTCTCGGTCGAGAAGCAGCCCGGCATCGATACCGTGCGCCTGACGCGTGACGTCGAGGCGGCGCTGAAGGAGGTCGCCTCTACCCTGCCGAAAGGCATGGATGCTCAGAAGATCCTGTTCCGGCAAGCGGACTTCATCGAGACCTCGCTCGCCAATGTCGAGCGGGTGCTAATGGAGGCGGTCGCGGTGGTGGCCGTGGTGCTGTTCGCCTTCCTGATGAACGCGCGCACGACGCTGATCTCGCTCACCGCGATCCCGGTTTCGATCCTGGCCACGGCCCTGGTATTCTGGGCGCTCGGCTTCTCGATCAACACCATGACGCTCGGCGGACTCGCCATCGCCATCGGCGAACTGGTCGACGACGCGGTGGTCGATGTCGAGAACATCTTCCGCCGGCTGCGCGAGAACCGGGCCGAGGGCTCGCCCCGCAGCGTGTTCGACGTGGTGGTGGCCGCCTCCAGCGAGGTGCGTTCCGGCATTGTCTATGCCACCGCGATCATCGTGCTGGTCTTCGTGCCGCTGTTCGCGCTGTCCGGCATCGAGGGCCGGCTCTTCGCCCCGCTCGGCCAAGCCTATATCGTCGCGATACTGGCGAGCCTGCTCGTCTCCGTCACGCTGACGCCGGTCCTCGCCTCCTGGCTGCTGCCGGGCATGAAGAGCCTGACCGAGCGCGAACCGCTCCTGGTGCGGCGGCTCAAGGCCGGCAACGCGGCGCTGCTCAAGGTCGCGCTGGCTCATCCGCGGGTGCTGATGACCAGCATCGCCCTCTGCGTCGTCGCGGCGGGCATCGCCGCGGCGTATCTGCCGCGCGCCTTCCTGCCGACCTTCAACGAGGGTTCGCTCACCATCAACGCCACCTTCCGCCCCGGCATCTCACTCGCCGAGAGCAGCCGCGTCGGCGCCATCGCCGAACGGTTGGTGCTGGACGTGCCGGAAGTCGCCACCGTCGGGCGCCGCACCGGCCGCGCCGAACTCGACGAGCACGCGGAAGGCGTCCACTCCTCCGATCTCGAAGTGCGGCTGAAGGCCGGCCGCCCCCGCGAGACGGTGATCGCCGAGATCCGCGAGCGGCTCGCGGTTCTGCCGGTGACGGTCAATGTCGGCCAGCCGATCTCGCATCGGCTCGACCATATGCTCTCGGGCGTGCGCGCCGAGATCGCTCTGAAGCTGTTCGGCGACGACCTCGACAGCCTGCGCACCGCGGCCGAGGACGTCCGCGAGCGGATTGCAGCGTCGGTGCCCGGCGTCACCGATCTTCAGGTCGAGCGGCAGGTGCGCATCCCGCAACTCGACATCCGGGTCGATTACGGCCGCGCCGCGCTCTACGGCGTCTCGCCCTCGACTGTGGTCGAGACCATCGCCCGGCTCGCCAACGGCCGCACGCTCTCGACCATCGCCGACGGGCCGCGCCGCTTCGATGTCACCCTGCGCCTGCCCGAGGCCCGGCGCAGCCCGCAGGCGCTAGGCGACCTCCTGATCGAGACGCCGTCGGGCTGGGTGCCGGCCCGCGAGATCGCCGACATCCGCGAGACCGACGGCCCGAACCAGATCCTGCGCGAGAACGGGCGGCGGCGCATCGTGGTGCAGGCCAATTCCGACGGCCGCACCGATATGGCGGCCATCATCGCCGGCATCTGCCGCGTGCTGGACGAGACGCGCCTGCCCGAGGGCGTGAGCGCCCGGCTGGAGGGCAGCTACGAGGCGCAGGGCGAGGCCGCGCGCACCATCGGCGGACTCAGCCTCGTGTCGCTCGCCCTCGTCTTCGCCCTGCTGCACGGGCGCTACCGCTCCGTGCCGCTAGCCCTCATCGTCATGGGCAACGTGCCGCTCGCGCTGATCGGCAGCGTGCTCGCCCTGTGGATCGCCGACCTGCCGCTCTCGGTCGCCTCGATGATCGGCTTCGTCACGCTCACCGGCATCGTCGCCCGCAACGGCATCCTCAAGATCAGCCACATGCTGAACCTCGCCCGCGACGAAGGCCTGGCCCTCGGCCCCGCCCTCGTGACCCGGGCGAGCCTGGAGCGGATGACGCCGGTGCTGATGACGGCTTTATCGGCCGGCATCGCCCTGGTGCCGCTGCTGATCGACGGGACGGCACCGGGCAAGGAGATCCTGCACCCCGTCGCCGTGACGATCTTCGGCGGCCTGATGAGCGCGACCCTGCTCGACGCCGTCCTCACCCCCGTCCTCGTCCTGATGTTCGGGCGGGGCGCCTTCGCTCGGCTTCATGCTCCGGCCGGAGCCGACGCGCTGCACGCACCCGTCCGTGAAGCCTTTTGAACCAACCGCATTCAAGGAGACGATCGATGAACCGCGCGATGTCCTGCGCCGTGCTGGCGCTGACCCTTCTGGCCGCACCCGCGAGCGCTCAGCGCGACCATGACCATCCGGCTGGGCCCCATGGCGGCCGGGTCGAGGATGCGGGCCCGTGGCACGCCGAACTCGTGACGCGAGCCGAGACGGTCTCGGTCTACCTCACCGACGGCGACGGCAAGCCTCTGCCGGCCGAGGGGTTCAAGGCAGTTGCCATCCTCAAATCCAGCGCCAAGGCCGCCCGCATCTTGCTCAGCCCCGAGGGCAACCGGCTGGCCGGCAAGGCCGAGGCGGCCCTGGGGGACCGTCCCAGGGGCGCGGTGCGCATCACTGGACCGGGCGGCGTCACCGCCAGCGCCCGCTTCGACTGATTTTCGTCCGCGATCCAGGAGCCTTCTCGATGTCGAAAACAATCCCCGCGGTTCTGGTCGCCTGCATTTTTGCCGGCACGGCCCTCGCCCAGGACCCGCACCACCATCACGGGCAGGCTCAACCGGACCCGAAGGCCGCGGCGAAGGATAGTGCAGCGACCAAGGCGTTTCGCGATGCCGATGCCCGCATGCACCGCGAAATGGACATTCGCTACACCAACGACGTCGATCTCGATTTCGTGCGTGGGATGATCCCGCACCATCGCGGCGCGATCGAGATGGCGAAGATCGCCCTCGAACACTCGAAGGATCCCGAGATCCGCAAGCTCGCCGAAGACATCGTGAAGGCGCAGGATACGGAAATCGCGCAGATGGAAGCCTTCCTCAAGCGCAAGCAGGCCACCGATCACCGCTGAGACGCTGTTGCTGATCTCCTCCAGAGATCATGACGGTTCCACCGGTTGAACCGCTCGGCTTCGAAGCATGCCGCAGCGCTTCCCGCTCGATCGATGCCACGGCATCGACCGTGCGGGATGCTTCGAGGCCGAGCATTCGTGCGGGACCCTAATGTGGGGACCACCGAAAGCACTGAGTTATTGTGGCGCAACGATCGTTGGAGCGGGAGCGGTGCTTCGAGAAGCGGCACCAGTATGAAGACTGGGGAAGCACTCTTAATAAAAATTGACGAGTATTTGTCCGATTTGCAAGTGCCCCTCTTGCTTCAAGACACTTTGATCGACAGACGATCGATCAAGTGCGAGTGCTGATATTCTCCTCCGCCCTTTGGAAATGGTCCTCGCCGGCACGTCTGCTCTTTGCTGCTCACCGCCCTGCTCCAGTGGAAGGCAGGTTGCTCTAAGTCCGCCGTTCGAATCCGGCAGTTCAATGGCTGCTTGATCCGTTCGCGATGGAGGTCGCGGCCCTCGTCCAGGCGCTACGCCGTCTCACCGGCTCGCTGACCTTGATGATCGGCTGCCGCTCTTCTCGTCGATGAACGATCAGGGTCGTTCACCGAAGTGCAGTCCAGTTTAATCCTCATCAAACGCAATCAATTTTCATCCCTCAATCACGTCAAGTTTATCGGCGAAAGGTGCCGTTGCGCACCAAGCAAACGAGCTGCCAGGATTAAATTAAAAGTATATCGTCGTGATAAAACGCACTTTCCAAATATAATTCACGGAATTACTGTCTTATTGCGACACCTGAAGAAGACGAAAAAAGTTCGCCACTCAGGGATTACGAGAGGATGTTCGATATGAAGCGGATTGTGACACTCGGTCTCCTGGCGGCTGCGGCCGTTGCTTTGCCGCTCACGGCGCAGGCGCAGGACGGTGGAAACGGCAGCCGCCAGCAGGCCGGCGGCGGTTTCATGAGCAGCTACGTGGACGATCCCTACCACGACCCCCGTTCGCTCCACTCGCAGCGTGCGGGCTCGGGCCAGATCCTCGGCGCGCCGATGCTGAGCGAGAACGCCGGCGCCAAGGGTGGCGACATTCGCCCCGCCGCCCGTCTCGGCGCCGTGCAGACGCATTGGTCCGCCGGCACCGCGCCGCGCCGCGCGCGCTAACCAAGGCTTGTCCGCCGGCGGCGCTCGAACCGCGCTGCCGGCCACGTCCTCACCACCCGATATCCGGCCGCCCCGATTCGGGCCGCCCGAATCTCCCGGACGACACCGTACCGGCTCACACGTCGTCGCAGCCTTTGCGACAGCGCAGGCAGCCTTGTGCCTGCCGGAGGCGCCGGCATCACCGCGTCTCGCCCGATCAGACTTCGCGGATCGACAGGCGTGATGCGCGTGTCATCCGGCCAGCATCTCATGCGTCCCGGCGTGTCGGCTCACGCGTGGTGACAGCGAGGTTTGACGTGGACGGCATCATCCAAGGCCTGTCGAACTTGCGGGGAACGGTCTTTCCGGGTCAGCAGCAGATGTATCAGCGGCTGGTGCGCGACGGTCAGCAGCCTAAGGCGCTCATGATCGCCTGCGCCGATTCCCGCGTCTCGCCCGAGCACATCACGCAGTCCGGTCCGGGCGACCTGTTCGTATGCCGGAATGCCGGCAACATCGTCCCGCCCTTCTCGCAGCAGAACGGCGGCGTGTCCTCGGCGATCGAGTACGCGGTCGTCGCCCTCGGCGTGCTGGACATCGTGATCTGCGGTCATTCCGACTGCGGCGCCATGAAGGGGCTCATGAATCCCGAGGCGCTGGGCAACATGCCCAACGTGGCGGCGTGGCTGCGCCACAGCCATGCGGCGAAACAGATCGTCTGCGAGGCCTATCCCGGGGGCATGGACCCGAAGGAGCGCCACCGCGCCGTCGCCCTCGAGAACGTCGTGGTGCAACTCAACCATCTGCGCACCCACCCGAGCGTGGCGACGGCTCTGGCCCGCGGCAAGCTGCGTCTGCACGGCTGGTTCTTCGAAATCGAGAGCGGCCAGGTGCTCGCCTATTGCGGCGAGCGCGGCCGCTTCATCCCCATCGACGAAGCCACGGGTGTCCCCGTCGCCCAGGCTTCGGCGTCGCGGATCGCCACACCGGAATTCGCCGGCCCCCATGCTGGTCCCCATGCCAGCCCCCAAGCCGGG
This sequence comes from Methylorubrum sp. GM97, assembly GCF_024347855.1. Lineage (NCBI taxonomy): Bacteria > Pseudomonadati > Pseudomonadota > Alphaproteobacteria > Hyphomicrobiales > Methylobacteriaceae > Methylorubrum > Methylorubrum sp. GM97. The sequence continues at coordinate 3,068,578 of NZ_AP025942.1, read as the reverse complement.
CCCGAACCCATCCCCCACGCTATCGCAGCGGAGTAGATTTTTGCTATGCGCGCCTCCCTCGCCCGGCTGATGCCATCGACCATCGGCCGGGACCTTCCGGCCTCCTTCGTCGTCTTCCTCGTGGCGATGCCTCTCTGCATGGGCATCGCTATGGCCTCCGGTGTGCCCGCCGAGCGCGGGCTCATCACCGGCATCATCGGCGGTATCGTCGTCGGCTTCCTCGCCGGCTCGCCGCTTCAGGTCAGCGGCCCGGCCGCGGGCCTTGCCGTCATCGTCTTCGAGTTCGTGCGTGAGCACGGCATCGACGCGCTCGGGCCGGTCCTCGTCGCGGCGGGCGCCATCCAGCTTCTCGCCGGGGCGCTCCGGGTCGGCGGCTGGTTCAGGGCGATCTCGCCGGCGGTCGTGCACGGCATGCTCGCCGGCATCGGCATCCTGATCGTGCTGGCCCAGATCCACGTGCTGACCGACGCCCTGCCCAAGGCCAGCGGCCTCGACAACCTCGTCGCCATCCCCGCCGCGTTCTTCAACTTCGTCTCCGGTCCGGACGGCAACCGCCCCGGGGCCGTGATCGTCGGCCTTGCCACCATCGTTGCGATGATCGGCTGGGAGAAGATCCGGCCGGCTAAGCTCAAGCTGATTCCCGGTGCGCTCATGGGCGTGCTGGCCGGCACCGTCGTGGCCGTCGTCGGCAGCATGGACGTCAAGCGCGTCGAGGTGCCGGAGAACATCTTCTCCGCCGTGACCATGCCGGGAATGGGCGACTGGAGCCGCTTGGCCGAGCCGGCGATGATCCTGATGGCGGTCACCCTCGCGGTCATCGCCAGCGCGGAGAGCCTGCTCTCGGCAGCGGCGGTGGACCGGATGCATGACGGCCCGCGCACGCAGTACAACCGCGAACTCGGGGCGCAGGGCATCGGCAACATCCTCTGCGGCCTCGCGGGCGGCCTGCCGATGACCGGTGTGATTGTCCGGTCCTCGGCCAACGTCCAGGCGGGTGCGGCGACGCGCGCCTCCACCATCCTGCACGGGAGCTGGATCCTCGCCTTCCTGCTGGTCCTGCCGATGGTGCTGAAGGTCGTGCCGACCGCCTCCCTCGCCGGTATCCTCGTGGTGACGGGCTGGCGCCTCGTGAGCCCCGCCCACGCCTTCCACCTGCACGAGCGCTACGGCCTGCCCACCGCCGCGATCTGGCTCGCGACCATGGTGATGGTCGTCGCGACCGACCTGTTGACCGGTGTTCTCACGGGCCTTGCGCTCAGCCTCCTCCAGGTGATCCCGCACTACCTGCGTGGTCCGCTCAAGATCGAGGGCGGCGCGTCGCAGACGGTGCAAGGCGGAGCGCTTCAGGCGGTGCCGGAACTGCGGCTCTCGGGTTCGGCGACCTTCCTCCAACTGCCGCATCTCAATGCGGCGCTGGAGCGGACGCCGGAAGGCTCGCCGATCCGTCTCGCAGCACAGGATCTACGCCACGTCGATCACACCTGCCTGGAGATGATGCGGGAATGGGCGACGCGGCGGGCCAAGACCGGGTCGAGGGTCGAGGTCGTCGGCGGCGGCGCGAGCGGCCTGCATCACAGCCTCGCGATGGTCGCTCACGCCGCGCCGAAGGACTGACGGCAAGCACAAAGGCTTCGACCCGAACGCAGGGAACCGGCTTTCGGGTCGAAGATCTGGAACGAGAAAAGGCCGGTGCCGCCCATCGCGGTACCGGCCTTTTCGTTTTCTCTTCGCAGCGCTGCTACCCGCAAGCGGGCGAGGCCCTACGCGGCCGGCGAACTCTGCGGACCGCCGACGCGCTGGGCTGCCTCAAACCGGTTGAGGAAGCGGGGCTCCTTCTCCGGGGCGATGCGGATCGTCAGCGCGATCGCGCCGCCGGTCTCGGATTGGCGATCGAGGACCTCGGCGTTCTCGTAGAGCCAGTTGAGCGCGGCGCCGTCCTCGGGCGGAAGCGTCACGGCGAAGGTCGAGCGCGCCCGCGCCACTTGCCCCTCGATCCGCTCGGTAAGTTCCGGAAGACCTTCCCCCGTCAGCGCCGAGACGAGAATCGGCGCCGGCCCGGCCCCGCGATGCGCGGCACTGAGATTGAGCAGACGGGTGCGCTCGCCCTCGTCGAGGAGGTCGGCCTTGTTCCACACCTCGATGATCCGCTCCGCATCCGCCTCGATTCCGAGTTCGCGCAGCACGCCCTCGACATCGTCGGCCTGGGCCTGGGTGTCGCCATGCGAGACGTCGCGCACGTGGAGCAGGATGTCCGCCTCGATCACGTCTTCCAGCGTGGCGCGGAAGGCGGCGATCAGGGAGGTCGGCAGGTCGGAGATGAAGCCCACCGTGTCGGAGAGAATCACCGTCTCGCCGTGCGGCAGCTTGGTCGCCCGCGCAGTCGGGTCGAGGGTGGCGAACAGCATGTCCTGCGCCCGCACCTCGGCCTTGGTCAGGGCGTTGAACAGGGTCGACTTGCCGGCATTAGTGTAGCCGACCAGCGCCACGATCGGATACGGCACCCGCGCGCGGCTCTTGCGGTGAAGACCGCGGGTGCGGGTCACGGCTTCGAGGTCGCGCTCGATCCGGGTCATCCGCTCCTGGATCATCCGCCGATCGGCCTCGATCTGGGTCTCACCGGGGCCGCCGAGGAAGCCGAAGCCGCCGCGCTGCCGCTCCAAGTGGGTCCACGACCGCACGAGGCGGGACTTCTGATAGGCGAGATGGGCGTGCTCGACCTGAAGCGTGCCCTCGCGGGTCGAGGCGCGCCGGCCGAAGATCTCGAGGATCAGGCCGGTCCGGTCGATGACCTTGGCGCCCCAAGCCTTTTCGAGGTTGCGCTGCTGCACTGGCGAGAGCGCGCAATCCATCACCACGAGGCCGATCTCCTCGGCCTTGATGAGCCCGGCGATCTCCTCGACCCGGCCCTTGCCGAGATAGGTCGAGGGACGCGGGCGCTGGATATGCACCGAGATCGCCCGGGTGACGTCGAGCTCGATGGCGGCCGCCAATCCGACGGCTTCGTCGAGCCGCGCCTCGTCGGAGCGCACGGTCTCCGTCTGTCCGGGGGCGAGCCGCTGAGCGGCGCGTGTGAGATAGGGGCCGAGAACCAGCGTGCGGGTCGCGGCGGCAATCTCGCCCTCGGGGGCGGCCTTCGCCTGCAGGCGTGCTTCGCCGGGCGGAAGGATTTCAGTCATGGCGTCTCCGTGTCATCGTTCCCTTATGTCGGAACGATGACGCCATTTTACATCCGCTGGCTTCCGCAAATGACGGGAACCGGCCCGCTTCGCGCGTTCAGGCCTTTTCGGGCGCCGTTTCGTCGGGCTCGAACAGTTGCACCGGATGACCCGGCATGATCGTCGAGATTGCGTGCTTGTACACGAGCTGCGAGTGCCCGTCCCTGCGAAGCAGAACGCAGAAGTTGTCGAACCACGTCACGACACCTTGAAGCTTGACGCCATTGACGAGGAAGATCGTCAGCGGGATCTTGTTCTTGCGGACATGATTCAGGAACGTGTCCTGGAGGTTCTGAGCGCGCTCGCCCGCCATTTCTTTTTATCCTTAGTTTCGAGACCCGCGCCACGGATCAGCACGATCCCGTGGCTGAAGCGCGGGGCGGCGCTCTCACGTGTTGGGACCGCTTTGCCGGGCCATTTCTATTACAGGGCGAAGCTTGCCGCGATGCAAGAGGCCCCCCGCAGCGCAAAGCGTCAATATCCACCCCTTGCAACTGCTCCCACCGCTCATTCGCCCGCCGAGCCTGCGGCGGCCGTTTGAACGTCTGTCACGACACGCCCGCCGCGCCGCCATACCCGGAGGGCAGGCGATCGGCGAGCGGGCGTTTCGCGAGGGACGTCTTACGGGCCGATGCCGAGCGACTTCAGCTTCCGGTGGAGGGCCGAACGCTCCATGCCGATGAATTCGGCCGTGCGGGAGATGTTGCCGGAGAAGCGTGCGATCTGCGCGATGAGATATTCCCGCTCGAAGATCTCGCGGGCCTCGCGCAGGGCCAGGCTCATCAGCTTCTCGCCGCCCGCACCGGTCGGCGTCGTCGGCACTAGCGCGCCGATCTCGGTCGGCAGCATCTCGGAGGTGACGTCCTGATCCGGATCGCTCTGGGTCAGGATCATCAGCCGCTCGACGTTGTTGCGCAGCTGGCGGACGTTGCCGGGCCAGTCGTGCGACTGGAGCACCGCCATCGCGTCCTCGGCGATGCGCCGCCGCGGCAGGCCGGTGGCGGCCGAGATCTGCTCCATGAAGAAGGTGATGAGCTCCGGCACGTCCTCACGCCGCTCGGCCAGCGAGGGAATGCGGATCGGCACCACCGAGAGGCGGTGGAACAGATCCTCCCGGAAGCGCCCGGCGGCGATCTCCTCCGTCAGGTCGCGGGACGAGGAGGAGATGATGCGCACATCGACATGGACGCGGGCCGTGCCGCCGACGCGCTGGAAGTTCTGATCCACGAGGACGCGCAGAATCCGGCTCTGCGTTTCCTTGGGCATGTCGGCGACTTCGTCGATGTAGAGCGAGCCGCCATGCGCCTCCTCCAGGGCGCCGACGCGCCGCACCCGGCCCTCGCCGCCCTCGACGCCGAACAGCTCGGCTTCCATCGTTTCCGGCGTGATCGTCGCCGCATTGATGACGACGAAGGGCCCGCTCGCCCGCGAGGAGGCGGCGTGCAGGGTGCGCGCCGAGAGTTCCTTGCCGGCGCCCGGCGCCCCCGAGATCATTACGCGGGCGTTGGTCGGCGCTACGCGTTCGATGGTCTGGCGGAGCTGGTTGACCGCGACCGAGCCGCCGACGATGCGGCTGGCTTGGCCCGAGCGGACCTTGAGGTCGCGCACCTCGCGCTTGAGGCGCGAGGCTTCGAGCGCCCGCTCGGCGACGAGGATCAGGCGGTCGGCCTTGAACGGCTTCTCGATGAAGTCGTAGGCGCCGGATTTGATCGCCGCCACCGCGGTCTCGATGTTGCCGTGGCCCGAGATCATCACCACCGGCAGGTCCGGGTGGCCCGCCTTGATGAGGTCGAGCACCTGCAAGCCGTCGAGGCGCGAGCCCTGGAGCCAGATGTCGAGGAAGACGAGGTGAGGCCGGCGCGATTCGATCGCCGCCAGCGCCTCGTCGGACCCGGCGGCGGTTCGGGTGCGATGCCCCTCGTCGTCCAGGATGCCCGCGACCAGATCGCGGATGTCGGCCTCGTCGTCGACGATCAGGATGTCGGCGCTCATGGCTGCACCTCCGCGACGCGTCGCGCTTCCATGGCGTCCTCCGTATTCTTATCCATCGTTGTCCTGTCACGCGCACCCGGTGCCGCGGAGCGATCCCGCTCCTGTCCCGCACCGGTCCCGGAATTCCGTTCGTCCGGCCGTCCGACTTCCCGCGGCAGCCGCATGCGGACCTGTCCGCCGCGCCCCTCCGGGTTGTCGTTCAGCTCGATCCCCCCGCCATGCTCTTCGAGCACCTTGGAAACGATCGCGAGTCCGAGGCCGGTCCCGCCCTCGCGGGTCGTCATATAGGGTTCGAGCAAGCGCTGGCGCCCCTCTGCCGGAAAGCCTTTTCCGTTATCGGTGACTTCGATCACCACGAAGACCTCTTCGACGACCAGCGTCAGGGCGACCCGACCCTTGCCGCCATCGGCCGTCAGCACGTCCTCCGGCACCGCCTGAACCGCCTCGACGGCGTTCTTGAGGATGTTGGTGAGCGCCTGGGAGAACAGCCGCACGTCGAAGGCGGCGACGACGCGGCCCTTCTCGTCGGCACCGACCGTTTCGAAGGGGAAATCGAGGTCGGGATGCGCCATGCGCAGCATGAACAGGTTCTGGCGCGCGATCTCGGCCAGATCCTGCTGCGTAATCGCGGGCTTCGGCATCCGGGCGAAGGAGGAGAACTCGTCCACCATCCGCTTGATCTCGTCCACCTGCCGCACGATCGTAGCGGTGCACTGCTCGAACACGTCCTTATCGGTCGTGATCACTTTTCCGTACTTGCGCCGGATGCGCTCGGCCGAGAGCTGGATCGGGGTCAGTGGGTTCTTGATCTCGTGGGCGATGCGGCGGGCCACGTCGGCCCAGGCCGAGGTGCGCTGCGCCGTGACGAGATCGGTGATGTCGTCGAGCGTCACGACGTAGCCGCGCGCCTCGCCCTGCGCCTGCTCGCTGGTGACGCGGACGGCAATCGTGCGCTCGCGGCCGCCGCGTACGAGCTGGATCTGCTGCTGCAGCGCGCGGTGGCGTCCCTCCGCCTCTGGGAACAGTGCGGCGATCTCCGGCACGACATTCGTCAAAGGCTGCCCGACGAGTTCCTTGGCCGTGAGGCCCAGCGTCCGCTCCGCGCCCGGATTGGCGATGGTGATGACGCCGTCGGCATCGACGCCGAGCACGCCGGGCGAGACGCCCGACAGCACGGCTTCCGTGAAGCGGCGGCGGCGGTCGATCAGGTCGTTGGCCGCGCGCAGGCCATCGTGCTGGCGGCGCAGCTCCTGCGTCATCGTGTTGAAGCTCTCGCCGAGATGGGCGAGATCGCCATCGGATTTGCGGGCCGGAACGCGGGCGTAGAAATTGCCCGCGGCGACCTCGTCGGCGGCGTTGATGAGCCGACGGATCGGGGCGACGAAACGGTTGGCGAAGTTCAGCCCGAACCAGACCGCCGAGAGCAGCGTGATCAGGGCGATGAGGATGAAGACCGAGGCGAAGGCGATCTGCACGTAGCGGCGCAGTTCGTCGAAGGTCAGGTACTCGGCCGCCGCGGCGCGGGCGACGCCGGGAAAGTCGATGGCGAGCTGGCTCACCTCGCGCTGCACCAGCAGCACGGCGTTATCGTAGGCCGGCATCCGCATCAGGGCGGCGAAGACTCGCCCCTCGTTCGGCAGCAGACAGATCGGGTCGCTCGACTTCGCCGCGTCCTCGAAGGCGGCGGCCGAGGGCAGCCGCGTCTGCTTGAGCACGTCGATATTGGCGCGCGCCACCACCTCGTTCGGCCCGCGCATGATCTTGACGATCGGCAGGCCGAGCGCCTGGGCGCGGGTGGTCATGAAGCCCTCGAACCACTCGCGGTTCACATCAAAATTCGGCCGCGCCCGCGTCAGGTCGTCGGCGAAGATGCGGATTTCGCGGGCGAGCGACTGGCAGTGATTCTCCTGATAGGCGTCCGCGACCTGCACCGATTTCAGCACCACGTCACGGACGCGGTCGGTGAAGCCGAGCGACAGGCCGACATCGATCGTCACCGAGGCGACGATGGCGAGCAGGATGGTCGGCAGGATCGCGATCAGGCTGAACAGGCCGACGATCCGGGTGTGCAGCCGCGCCACCGAGGCGTGGGTACGCCGGGCATGCAGGAAGACCCGCGCCTCCCAGGCAATCACGACGACCAACGCAAGAACCAGCGCGGCGTTGACCGAGAGCAAGGCCACGCCAGTCGTCGGCGTCCGCGTGATCTGGATGATGCCGGCGAGGATGAGGAAGGTGACCGAGGCGGAAATCAGCGCCGTGAGCACCACCGCCGCCCCGATCCAGCCCGGCCCGCGGGGGGCGAGTCGAACCGGCGCGCGACCGCCTCGGCGCCGTCCTCGGGGGACGGGGCATCGGACGGCACGTTTTCAGAACGTCGCGACAGAAGCGGCATCACTGATGCGGGGCCACATCAGTGTGGCGAAATTAATACGAATCAGACCGGATGAGGATCCGATCAGGCGGCCAGGGTGCCCCAGCGGCGCAGGTCGCGGAACCGCCGCCCGTCGGAAAAACGCACCGTCACGCTCTCGGAGAGCCGGCCGGCGGCCTCGACCCGTAGGGTCTCCGGCTGTTCCAATTCGTCGGCCCGTTCCAGGGCTGCGGCGACCGACATCGGCACCGGATCGGCGCCGCCGAACGCGCGCCACCATTGCACCGCCTTCTCGCGGGCATGGCCGGAATGCTCCAGGCAGACCTCGACCCGGCAGCCGCCGCCCCGCCAGCGCAGGGCGACTTCGAGCCGGTCCGGGCCGGAGCCGCCGGGGCCGCGGTCGAGGCGCCAACCCACGACCTCGCGCCAGGGGCAGATCGATTCGGATAGGATCGGCATGGCGTCCTCCGCGCTCGCGGCGTGGGGTGCCTCCTCGTCCTCCGGTTCGGGCTCGACCCAGCAGGCTTCGCAGGTGCTGGCGTTGAGGGCGATCAGCGCGCCGCAGCCGGGGCAGGGTTTGGCCCGCGCCATTCCCAACGTCGCCGGCCCGAGCGCGACGCTGCGGGCGGTCACCGCGTCCACCGGGCCGTGCATCCGCACCAGTCCGGCATAATCGAGCACGATCGCATCCGACTTGCCCGGCGCCCGGCGCAGGGCCCGGCCGACCTGCTGCACGTACAGCCCGGCCGATTGAGTCGGGCGCAGCAGGGCGATGAGATCGACTTCCGGCACGTTGAAGCCGGTGGAGAGCACACCGACCGAGACGAGGCAGCGGATCTTTCCGGCGCGGAAGTCGCGCACCATCCGGTCTCGCTCGCGCTTGCCGGTCTCGGCCGTGACGGTCTCGCAGGAGATCCCTTCCGCCCGGATCGCATCGCGCACGGAGGCCGCGTGCGCGAGCCCGGCGCAGAAGGCGAGCCACGCCCGCCGCTCGCGGCCATAGCCCACCATCTCCTCGACCGCCGCGCGGGTGATCCATTCGCGGTTGACCGCCGCCTCCAGCGCCGAGGGGATGTAGTCGCCGCCGCGCTTCGGCACCCCCGACACGTCGAGGGCGAGCGCGGTCGCCTTGCAGACCAGGGGCGCCAGAAAGCCCTGATGGATCAGGTCGCCGACCAGCGATTCGTAGACGATCCGCTCGAACACCCGGCCCTCGCCCTCGTCGAGCCGGCCGGAATCGAGCCGGTAGGGCGTGGCGGTGAAGCCCGCGACCTTGAGATCCGGGTTGCCGGCCCGCGCCGCGGCGAGGAAGCGGCCGTAGCCGGTCTCGCTCGCCCGCGGCACCAGATGGGCCTCGTCGACCACGATGAGATCGATGGCGCCGAACAATTCGGCCCGGTCACGCACGGATTGGATCGAGCAGAAGGTGACCTGCGCGTGAACTTCCCGCCGGCCGACGCCGGCGGAAAAGATGCCCGCAGGCGCCCCAGGCCAGTACGCGAGCAACTCGCCGTGGTTCTGCACCACGAGTTCGCGGACATGGGTGAGGACGCAGATCCGCGCCCCCGGCGCCCGATCCAGCCATTCGCGGATCAGCGCCGCGATGACGAGCGCCTTGCCGGCGCCGGTCGGCAGCACGACGAGGCCGGGCCCGCCGCCCTGGTCCCAATGACAATCGAGCGCGTCGAGGGCGGCGCGCTGGTACTCGCGAAGGCGCAGCATGGCGCGCCTTTAGCGAAGCGCGGCCGTGGAGAACAGAGGAGAAACGCGACAGTCCGGTTCCGCGTGGCGCCGCTGGATCGCCAGGGTCAGGCGAAGCGATCCAAGCGACGTTCCCGGATGGAGCGCGTCACCGCGACGTCCGAAACACCTGCAGATCGAGATCCCGCACCTTCTTGCGCAGGGTGTTGCGGTTGACGCCCAGCAGCTCGGCCGCACGGATCTGGTTGCCGCGGGTGGCCGCCAGCGCCGCCCCGATCAGCGGGCCTTCGATCTCGCGCAGGATGCGGTGGTAGAGGCCGGGCGGCGGAAGCGTGTCGCGATACCCCGAAAAATAGTCGGCGAGGTGCCGCTCGACCGCGCCGGAGAGCGTCTCGCTGTCGGAGGCCCCGTTCGCGTTCTTGCGGGCCGCGCCGTTTCCGTTGGCCGCGGGCTGGGCGAGCGGCAGGGTGTCGAGTTCCGCCTCGATGACCGGGCCGGTGATGGTCTCCTGCGGATAGAGCGCGGCCAGACGGCGAACGAGGTTTTCCAGCTCGCGCACGTTGCCGGGCCAACGATAGCGCTTCAGCCGCTCCATCGCGTCGGCGTCGAGGGTCTTTCGGGTCAGGCCCTCGCGCTCCACCAGGACGAAGAAGTGGCGGATCAGGTCCGGCACGTCCTCCGATCGCTCGCGCAGCGCCGGCAGACGTAGGGGCACGACGTTGAGGCGGAAGAACAGGTCTTCGCGAAAAATCCCCTGCTGGATTGAGACGCGCAGATCCTTGTTGGTCGCGGCGATGATGCGGACGTTGGTCTTGATCGGCACGCGCCCGCCGACGGTGGTGTACTCGCCCTGCTGAAGCACGCGCAGCAGCCGGGTCTGCGCCTCCATCGGCATGTCGCCGATCTCGTCGAGGAACAGCGTGCCGCCCTCCGCCTGCTCGAACCGGCCGGCCGAGCGTGAGAGCGCGCCGGTGAAGGCGCCTTTCTCATGGCCGAACAGCTCCGATTCGATCAGGTCGCGGGGAATCGCGGCCATGTTGACGGGCACGAACGGCCCGGTGCGGCGGCGGCCGTAATCGTGGAGCGCGCGGGCAACCAGCTCCTTGCCGGTGCCGGACTCGCCCGTGATCATCACCGTCAAATCGGTCGGCATCAGACGGGCGAGTGCCCGGTAGATCTCCTGCATGGCCGGCGAGCGGCCGACCAGCGGGATATCCTCATTCTCCGGCCCGGCGCCGGGGGCGGGCGTCCCGCGGGGGCGTGACAGCGCCCGGCCGACGATCGCGATCAGCTCCTTCAGGTCGAAGGGCTTGGGCAGGTACTCGTAGGCGCCGCGCTCGGAGGCGCGGATCGCGGTCATGAAGGTGTTCTGCGCGCTCATCACGATGATCGGCAGTTCCGGCCGAACGCGCTTGATGCGCGGCAGCAGGTCGAACACGTTCTCGTCCGGCATCATCACGTCGGTGATGACGAGGTCGCCCTCGCCCTGGGCGACCCAGCGCCAGAGCGTCGAGCAGTTCGAGGTGGTGCGAACCTCGTAGCCAGCCCGGGACAGGGCCTGGTTGAGCACGGTGCGGATCGCGGCGTCGTCGTCCGCGACGATAATGTGGCCGTTGGGCATGGCTCTCGACTCAGCGCTCCGCGGCCGATTCACGCCCGTCGCGGGCGCTCGACATGGGAAGGAGGATCCGGAAGGCGGTGCGGCGGGGTACGGGATCGCATTCGACGATGCCCCCATGATCGCCGACGATCTTGGCCACCAATGCAAGTCCGAGGCCGGAGCCCTGCACCTTGGTGGTGACGAAGGGGTCGAACAGGTCCGACAGCATGTCGGGCGGAATGCCCGGCCCGTTGTCGCGCACCGCCACTTCGATCGGCAGGCTGACGCGCTCGCGCGAACCGGGGATCTGAAGGCGCAGGCCGGTGCGGAAGGCGGTCGAGAGGGTGATCTCGCCCTCGACCGTGTCCGTGCCGATCGCCTCGGCCGCGTTCTTCACGAGGTTCAGGATCACTTGGATCAACTGGTCCCTGTTGCCGAGGACGGGCGGCAGCGAGGGATCGTAGTTCTCGACGAAGCGGATGTGACGAGCAAAGCCCGACTGGGCCGAGCGCTTCACCTGATCGAGCACGCCGTGGACGTTGACGGGGCCGCGCTCCACCGGCCGCTCATCGCCGAACAGCTCCATCCGCTCGACGATGCGCACGATCCGGTCCGACTCATCGCAGATCAGGCGGGTCAGAAGCCGGTCCTCCTCGTCGCTCTCCTGTTCGAGGAGTTGCGCCGCGCCGCGGATGCCGGCGAGCGGGTTCTTGATCTCGTGAGCGAGCATCGCGCCGAGCGCCACCATCGAGCGCGCGGCGCCGCGATGGGTGAGCTGCCGGTTCATCTTGTCGGCGATGGTGCGCTCCTGGAGCATCAGCACCACGGAGTCGTCCTCGTCGCGCAGAGGCGTGGCGAAGACATCGACGCTGCGCTCGGTCCCCGAGCGCGGCTGGACCAGCTCGACCCGGTATTCCGATACGGAGGAGCGACGGCGGCGCACCTCAGTCACCAGCGCGATGATCGGCGAGGAGAACGGGATGATGTCGCGCAGCCGTCCCCGCAGCATCAGCCGGGCCGAGGCGTCGAAGAACAGCTCGGCGGCGTGGTTGACCCGCAGAATCCGCTCATCCGGCCCGATGGTGAGGACCGGCAGCGGCAGCGAATTCAACACGGCCTCGGCCGGCGGCAGGGATTCGGGGGCGGGCTCGTCGGAAAAGGGCATCAGGCTGCCTCGCCGAGGGGCGTGGTCGCCGTCCCGGCCGGTTCGAGGAACGCGCGTTGCAGGAGGCGGAGCGCCTCTGCCGGATCGTGTGTGGTGACGAGGCGGCGCCGGTCGTCCGGGGTCAGTCCGCCAGCCGCGTCGGCATAGGCCGCGAGATGCTTGCGGGCGTGGCGCACGCCCATCGCCGCGCCGTAGAGCGCGATCAGCCCCTGGTAATGCTCGGCCGCGACCGCCGCCCGCTGCTCGGCCGAGAGCGGCGCAGCCACACGCCCGGCGAGCCCGGCGGCGATCTCGCCGACGAGCCAGGGACGCCCGACCGCCGCGCGCCCGACCATCACGCCCGCCGCTCCGGATTGGCTGAGGCAGGCGCGGGCCTCCTCCACGCCGGTGATGTCGCCGTTGGCGATGACGGGGATGCGCACCGCCTCGACCACGGGACGGATCGCCGACCAATCGGCCCGGCCCTTGTAGAATTGCTGCCGGGTGCGGCCGTGAACCGTTACGCCGTCGAGTCCGAGGGCTTCGGCACGCCGTGCCAGTTCGGCGGCGTTGAGGCTGGCGTGATCCCAGCCGAGCCGCATTTTCACGGTGACAGGCACATCGACCGCGCCGCGCACCGCCGCGAGGAGCCGCGCGGCGTGATCGAGGTCGCGCATCAGCGCCGAGCCCGATTCGCCGCCGGTCACGGTCTTGGCCGGGCAGCCCATGTTGATGTCGATGGCATCGGCGCCGTTCGCCACGGCGATACGGGCCCCCTCGGCCATCAGTTCGGGCGCGCAGCCGGCTAGCTGCACCACATGCGGGTCCACCCCCGCACCCTCGGCCCGGACCTGCGATTCGGCGTCACCCTTCGCCAGCTCGGCCGCCGCGACCATCTCGGAGACCACGGCACTGGCACCGAGCCGCTGGGCGAGACGCCGCATATGGAGATCGGTGACGCCCGATAGCGGTGCCAGCAGGACCGGCGGGCTATCCGCCCCCCGATCGTCAGCCCCGCGTAGCGCGCTCAAATAATGGTCACGTGTCATTGTGCCCAATAAGTAGCCAAACGGCTGGCAGACGCAAGCGCCTGCGGCGTTTGCCTTCGCGCATCTTGCCGCATAAGGACGCGGCGATCCCCATCCATCCCCAGATGATTTCCATTCGAGGCCCAGCATGTCCGACCAAGCCGCGCGGCCGCCTGGACAGGAGCCGGGGAATAAATCGGTGGCGGCGGTCGTGGTGGCGGCCGGCAAGGGCCTGCGTGTCGGCGGCGACTTACCCAAACAATATCGCCGCGTCGGCGGCCGGGCCGTGCTGACGCGGACGCTTGCGGCGCTGGCGCAATCGCCCCGCATCACCCGCATCCAGCCGGTGATCGCGCCGGATGCGCAGGACTTCTATCGCGAATGCCTCGCCGATCTCGAGCAAACCCATCGTGAAAAGCTCGCCGAGCCGGTGCCGGGCGGGGCGACGCGCCAGCAATCCGTGGCGGCCGGGCTCGAAGGGCTCGCCCGCTCGGGCGCGCCCGATCTCGTGCTCGTCCACGACGCGGCGCGGCCTTTCGTGGACGAGGCGCTGATCGCCCGCGCGGTCGCGGCCGGCTCCGAGCACGGCGCGTCGGTGCCGGGCATCGCGGTCTCCGACACGATCAAGCTCGTGGAGGAGATCGCGCCGGGCATCGGCCGCGTCCACGAAACTCCGGCTCGCGAAAATCTCCGCGCGGTGCAGACGCCGCAGAGCTTCCGTTTCGGCCTGCTTCTCGACGCGCATCGCCGGGCCGTTGCCGAGGGCCGCGACGGCTTCACCGATGACGGGGCGCTCGCCGAATGGGCCGGGCTGCCGGTCGTCGTGTTCGAGGGCGACGCCCGCAACCGCAAGATCACCCAGGCCGCGGACCTGATCGAGGCCGACCGGGCATTCTCCGGACGGGCTTTCTCTGAACCTGCGGCCGCGATATCGGATGACACCATGACCACTTACGTGACCCGCCTCGGCACCGGCTTCGACGTCCACGCCTTCACGGAGGGCGACCACGTCTGGCTCGGCGGCGTGAAGATCCCAGCCAACCGCGGCGTGCTCGCCCATTCCGACGGCGACGTGGCGCTGCACGCCCTCACCGACGCGCTGCTCGGCGCCATCGCCGACGGCGACATCGGCACACACTTCCCACCCTCCGACGAGAAGTGGCGCGGGGCGGCCTCCGACCAGTTCCTAGCCCATGCCTGCGAGCTGGTGCGGGCGCGCGGCGGCAAGATCGACCATCTCGACATCACGGTGCTGGCGGAAGCCCCGCGCATCGGCCAGCACCGCGAGGCAATCCGCGCGCGCATCGCCGAGATCGCGGGCGTGCCGCTCTCCTCGGTGTCGATCAAGGCAACGACCACGGAGAAGCTCGGCTTCGTCGGTCGCGCCGAGGGCCTCGCCGCCCAAGCCGCCGCGACGGTGCGGCTACCGGAGGTCTGCGCCGAGCTGGAGACCGAGGCGGAGACCAACGAGCGCCGTTCGTGATCGAAGACGCCGCGTTGCTGGCCCGCGCCGAGGCGCTGGTGCGTGCCTATGCGGCGGCGGGCAAATGCATCGCGACCGCCGAGTCCTGCACCGGCGGTCTCGTCGCCGGGCTGCTCACGGCAGTGCCCGGTTCCTCGGCGGTGGTGGAGCGCGGCTTCGTCACCTATTCCAACGAGGCGAAGGCCGAGTCGATCGGCGTGCCGATGGACCTCATCGCGGCGCATGGCGCGGTGAGCGAGCCGGTGGCCCGCGCCATGGCGGAAGGCGCGCTCGCAGCGTCACACGCGGACGTGGCGGTCTCCGTCACCGGCATTGCCGGGCCGGGCGGCGGCAGCGACGCCAAGCCAGTCGGCCTCGTGCATTTCGGGCTCGCCGTGAAGGACAGCCCCACCCGCCACGCCGAGCGCCGCTTCAGCGATCCGGGCCGAGCCGAGATCCGGCGGCTGTCGGTGGCGGAGGCGCTGACGCTTCTGGAATCCGTCGATTTGCATCGCCCCGGCTCGCCATCAGGCGAAGCCATCTGACCCCACTTCTCCCATCCTGATCCTCATCCTGAGGTGCGCCGCGAAGCGGAGCCTCGAAGGATCTTCCAGGGATCGCGCGGGAACTGGAGGATCCTTCGAGGCCGCTTTGCGGCACCTCAGGATGAGGGCAGTGTATTGGAAGCGCCGATCACCCCAACAATCGGTCCAGCGTGATCGGCGTCTTGCGCACCCTGATCCCTGTGGCGTGATAGACCGCGTTGGCGATGGCGCCCGCCGTGCCGGTGATTCCGATCTCACCGACGCCCTTGATGCCGAGCGGGTTCACGTGCGGATCGTGCTCGTCGACGAGGATCGCTTCGATCGACGGTACGTCCGCGTTCACGGGCACATGGTACTCGCCGAGATTGGCATTCATCACCCGGCCCGAACGGGGATCGACCACGGCGTTTTCGTGGAGCGCGAAGGACACGCCCCAGATCATGCCGCCATTGTACTGGCTCGTGACGAGGCGCGGGTTGACGATTCGGCCGGCGGCGAACGCGCCGACGAGGCGGGTGACGCGGATCTGGCCAAGATCGGGATCGACGCTGACCTCGGCGAAGACCGCGCCGTGGGCGTGCATCGCGTAGGCCTCGCGCGCCGCCGGATCGGGGGCGCCCTGCCCTTGCGCCGAGATCGAGGCGCGGCCGGCCCGGTTCAGGATCTCGGTGAACGACTCGCTGCGTCCCTCGTCGTCCCGTCGGATCAGCCTGCCGCCGCGAGCGTAGACGCCGGCATTGCCGGCGCCATAGAGGGCCGAGCGCTCATCGTTGGTCGCGAGGTCGGCAAGTTGCGCCAGCACCGCGGCAGCGGCGGAATGGATCGCCGTGCCGGCGGTGGCGGTGTGGGCCGAGCCGCCGGCAATGCCGGCATTCGGCAGGTCCGACGTGCCGCTCTGGAAATCGAGCTGCGCAAGGTCGATCCCGAGGCCGTCGGCGGCGATCTGCGCCAGCGCGGTCCAGGCGCCCTGCCCCATGTCGTGGGCGCCGAGCGCGACCGTGCCGGTGCCGTCGGCGCGAATCTCGGCCCGCGCCTCCGCCTGCATCATCAGGGCCGGGAACAGGGCCGTGCCCATGCCGTAGCCGACGAGGCGCCCGGCGGAATCGCGCATCGATCGGGGCGCCGGGGCGCGCTTGTCCCAGCCGAAGCGGGCGGCGCCTTGCGCATAGCATTCGCGCAGGGCCTTCGAGGAAAACGGCCTGCCGGAGATCGGCTCGTCCTCGGCGTAGTTCCTTAGGCGAAATTCGAGCGGGTCGAGGCCGCAGGCTTCCGCCATCTCATCGATCGCGCCCTCCAGGGCGACGCTGCCCGAAGCCTCGCCGGGCGCGCGCATGAAGAGCGGCGTGCCGGTATCGACCCGCACGCCGGAATGACGCGTCGAGACCGCGGGCGCGGCGTAGAGGTACCGGGAGATGGCGCTGGCCGGCTCGTAGAAGTCGTCGAACCGGCTCGTCGCCGTCAGCGTGTGGTGGTCGAGGGCGGTGAGCGATCCGTCTGCGTCGGTGCCGAGCCGCAGCGTCTGCCGCGTCTCGGCGCGGTGGCCGACAGGGCCGAACATCTGCTCCCGACGCAGCACGAGCTTCACCGGCCGTCCGACGAGTTTGGCCGCCATCACGCCGAGTATCTGCGGCCCGGAGAGAAAACCCTTCGAGCCGAAGCCGCCGCCGAGAAAGGGAGAGCGGACGAGGATGTTCTTCGGGTTGAGCCCGAACAGGCCGGCGAGCCGCATCTTGGCCATGGCGAGCCCCTGGCTCGGCGTGTCGACGATGAGCCGGTCGCCATCCCACTGCGCCACGATGGCGTGGGGTTCGAGCGCGTTGTGATACTGCGCCGGTGTCTCGTAGGTCGCCTCGACCCGGCGCTCGGCCTGTCCCAGCCCGGCCTCGACATCGCCGCGCGACACGATCGCCTTGTCGCCCGCACCGACGCCCTCGGGCTCCTCCGGATCCCCGGCATCGAGCCCGATGCGCGGCGAATCCACCTCGTAGCGCGGGGCCAGCAGCTCGGCACCCTCGGTCGCAGCCTCCAGCGTCTCGGCGATCACCACGGCGATCGGCTGGTGCGCGTAGCGGACGCGGTCGTTCTGCAGCAGATCGAGCCGGAACATGAAGGGGTTGTCCTTCGCGTCCGGGTCCTGGGCGAGCCGCGGCGCGTTGGCGCCCGTCATCACCTCGACCACGCCGGGATGGGCCTTGGCCGCCGCGACGTCGAGATGGGCCACCCGGCCGCGGGCGATGCGGCTCACCGCCACCACCGCGTGGAGCAAGCCCTCCGGCCGGTTGTCGGCGGCGTAGGTCGCCTGTCCGGTGACCTTCAGGAGACCGTCGCGGCGGGTGAGCGGCTGGCCGATGCTCGACCCGTGCCGGGCCTGCTCGTAGGCGATGTCAGGCATGGAGCGCGTCTCCCGAGAAGGCGGAGGCCGGAAGCGCCGGCATGCGCTCCGGGGTGCCGGCGGCGGCAAGGGTCAGTGCCCGTACGATCAGGCGGCGAGCCAGCTCGATCTTGTAGGCATTGTCGCCGGACGGCAGAGCCTCGGCCAGGGCCGCATCCGCCGCCTCACGAAAACGCCGCTCGCTCAGTTCCGCGCCGGCCAGCACCGCCTCGGCGGCGCGGGCGCGCCAGGGCTTGAGCGCGACGCCGCCCAGCGCGATCCGCGCCTCGTCGATCCGCCCGCCATCGAGCCGCAGCGAGGCTGCTGCCGAGACCACGGCGAAGGCGTAGGAGGTGCGGTCGCGGACCTTGAGGTAGCGGGAATGCCCGGCAAAACCCGCGGCGTCCGCCGGCAGGCGCAGGGCGACGATGAGGTCGCCGGGTTCCAGCACCGTCTCCCGGTCCGGCCGGTCGTCCGGCAGGCGGTAGAGTGCGTCGAGCGGCACCTCGCGGGCGCCGGCTATGCCCTCGATCTCGACGACGGCGTCGAGTGAGACCAACGGGACGCAGAAGTCGGAGGGGTGGGTGGCGATGCAGTGCTCGCTCCAGCCGAGCACGGCGTGGAGCCGCGTCTCGCCGCCGCGCGCCTCACAGCCGGCGCCGGGATCGCGTTTGTTGCAGGCGCTGGCCGGGTCATAGAAGTAGGGGCAGCGGGTCCGCTGCAGCAGGTTGCCGGCCACGGTCGCCGCATTGCGCAGTTGCGCCGAGGCCCCCGAGAGGAGGGCTTCGGCCACGGCGGGGTGCGCTTTCGAGACGTGCGGATCGTAGGCGAGGTCACTGTTGCGCACGAGCGCGCCGATGCGGACGCCCCCATCCGGCAAGTGCTCGATCCGGTCGAGGCCGGGCAGATGGGTGACATCCACAAGGCGGCCGGGGCGGGTGATGCCGCCTTTCATCAGATCGAGCAGGTTGGTGCCGGCCGCGAGATAGGCCGCGCCCGGTTCGGCAGCTGCGGCGACGGCTTCGGCGACGCTGCCGGGGCGGACATAGTCGAAGCGGTTCACGCAGCCTCTCCCTGATCGACACCGGCACTGCGGGCCTGGGCGTCGAGCACGGCCTCGGTGATGCCGATATAGGCGCCGCAACGGCAGAGATTGCCGCTCATCCCCTCGCGCACCCGCTCGGGATCATCGCCCGCATGGCCCTCGTGGATCAGCCCGACGGCGCTCATGATCTGCCCCGGCGTGCAGAAGCCGCACTGGAAGCCGTCATGCTCGATGAAGGCGGCCTGGACCGGGTGAAGCTGCTCGCCGACCGCCAGGCCCTCGATGGTCAGAACCTCGGCCCCGTCCAGGCTCACGGCGAGCGCAAGGCAGGAATTGATCCGCCGCCCGTTCAGCAGGACGGTGCAGGCGCCGCATTGGCCCCGGTCGCAGCCCTTCTTCGAGCCGGTGAGGCCGAGCCGTTCACGAAGGAGATCGAGGAGGGTGACGCGCGGATCGTCGAGTTCGATCGCGCGCGGTTCACCGTTGACGGTCAGCGTCAGACGAAACGTCATGCGGAGACGGCTCCCGGGGCTCGCATCCTGTCTGGAAGCGTTTCAATTAGCCCGGCCGTTGCGCGCGACCAGGGGATGCGACGGAACCGACCGTCACGCTCGCCTCAGCAAACTCGATGCCACTCACCTTCGTCGGGGCGCCGCAGCAGCGAGCGGCCTATGCCGGTCGGCCCTGCGCATGGGCGCTCAGGCGGAACAGCGCGGAGATGAGCAGCTGGGCGGAGTCTGCGACAGCGTCGTCACGGGTCTGGAGCGCGAGGTCCGGTTCGGTCGGAGCCACGTAGGGGGCCGAGTGGTGCTCCGGCCTGCTTCCGTCAGTGCGCAATCGGCCGCATCGGCGATGGTCGATTGGCCGGCGCCGGACAGACCCGTCATCCACGCGAGGACCGGACGCCGTCCCCTTTGCGCCGAACGTCTCTCGCGCGGTTGCAGCGGCTATCAGTTCAGGTTCGACGGGAGACCTGCGGAGAGCGTCATCGTCACTCCAACTCGTCATCTTGAGCGCTTCCATCGGTGATGACGAAGCGCCTTTGGTGCTGCTGTCGGTCGGCTTGCTGCGCGCTGTCTCCGTATCGACTCTGACACCCACGGGATCTGCTGTGCTATTCTGGACCAAGAATGCCGCGAGACAGGTTGAGTAGCAAAGCGCAAGTTTTCGGCATAACGGACCAGTGGAACGCGCCTTCACGGACTTCGATGGTGCCGCTCTCCGCCAAGTCATACGCTCGGGCCGACCCGTATCGGACGTTGCGAATCGGACCCCCGTTCGGTATCGGTCGAGCCGGTCGCGTTCGAACAGGGAGACGCAGCATGGTTGTCGGCATCGTCTTCCGTCGTGCAGGAATCGCTGTAGCGCCTGCCGGAATCGCTTAGGCGCATTCCCCCGCCGCTCGGCCTGACGGCCCCCGCGGCTCACGCACCCTCCCCGATCTGACCTCGCCGGACCGCGCGATCCAATCCGCGGCGCCCGCGTCTTTCGGAGCCGACGCTTCATCGTCGGGCACTGCCATGTCCCTGTCTTCTCCCCGGCGCGCGGACGTTGTCCGCCGCGTCCTTGCCTTCGTCGTCCGTGGCTGGCGCCGGCGCGTCGGCCTCGTCTCCGCTCTCGTGGCCGCCATCACGCTCGCCACGCTGGCCGACGTGATGCTGCCGCTCTATGCCGGGCGCCTCGTCGATGCGCTCGCCGGTGCCGAGCGCCAAGCCGCCCTGCAGGCCGCACTGCCGGCTTTCGCCATCATGACCGCGCTGAGCCTCGCGACGGTGCTGTTGCGCCATGTCGCCTGGAGCCTCGTGGTGCCGCTGACGCTCGGCACGATGTCCGACATCGCGAGCCAGAGCTTTGCCCGCGTCCAGCGCTTCTCGACCGAGTGGCACGCCAACACCTTCTCCGGCTCGACCGTGCGCAAGATCTCGCGCGGGATGTGGGCTCTCGACGGGCTCAACGACGTTCTGCTGCTCTCGATTCTGCCTTCCGTCGTCGTGCTCTTGGGCACGACCGTGGTGCTCGGCCTGCACTGGCCGGCGATGGGCGCGGTGATCGGGCTCGGCACGCTCGCCTATGTCGGCACCGCCGTGTTCCTGGCGACGCGGGTAATCGCCCCTGCGGCGACACTCTCGAATGCCCTCGACACGCGGCTCGGCGGCGCGCTCAGCGACACGATCGGCAACAACGCGGTGGTGAAGGCGTTCGGCGCCGAGGCACGGGAGGATGAGCGGCTTGCGCGCGTCTTGTCGAAGTGGCGGCGGCGCACCCGACGCACCTGGATGATCGTAACGTGGAGCGGCACCCTTCAGCTCGGGCTGCTGCTGGCCTTCCGCAGCGCCATCGTCGCCACGGCCCTGTGGCTGTGGTGGCAGGGTCAGGCGAGCCCCGGCGAAGTCGCCTACGTGCTCACCACCTACTTCGTGGTGCACGGCTATCTCCGCGACATCGGTGGGCACATCAACCACCTGCAACGCTCGGTCAACGAGATGGAGGAACTGGTCGCCCTCGAAGCCGAGCCCGTGGGCGTCGCCGACCGTCCGGGCGCGGTGCCGCTCGCTGTGAGCGGCGGCGCGATCCGCTTCGACGCCGTGCGCTTCCACTACGGCACCCACGGCACGCCACTCTATGACGGGCTGTCGGTGACGATTCCCGCCGGCCAGCGCGTCGGCCTTGTCGGGCGTTCCGGATCGGGCAAGACGACGTTCGTCAAGCTGATCCAGCGGCTCTATGACGTGAGCGGCGGGCACGTGCGCATCGACGGGCAGGACGTGGCGGGCGCGACGCAGGCGAGCCTGCGGGCGCAGGTCGCCATCGTCCCGCAGGAGCCGGTGCTGTTCCACCGCTCGCTCGCCGAGAACATCGCCTATGCCCGGCCCGGCGCCTCGCCCGAAGAGATCGAGCGGGCGGCGCGGCTCGCCAACGCGCACGACTTCATCGCGCGGCTGCCGAAGGGCTACGCTACGCTGGTGGGCGAGCGCGGCGTCAAGCTCTCCGGGGGCGAGCGGCAGCGGGTGGCCCTGGCCCGTGCCTTCCTCGCGGATGCGCCGATCCTGATCCTCGACGAGGCCACGTCCAGCCTCGACTCGGAATCGGAGGCTCTGGTGCAGGAGGCGATGGAGCGGCTGATGCGCGGGCGCACCGCCATCGTCATCGCCCACCGTCTCTCGACGGTGCGCGCCCTCGACCGCATCCTCGTGTTCGACCGGGGCCGCATCGTCGAGGACGGGGCGCATGCCGCGCTGATGCGGCGCCCGAACGGGGCCTACCGCGCCCTGTTCGAGCGGCAATCGGAGCTGGCGGAGAACGCGTGAGGATCCTGTTCGTCTGCGGCCGGGCCCGCGCCCGCAGCCCGACCGCCGAGCAGGTGTTTTCGCGATGGCCCGGCCTGGAGACGGCTTCGGCGGGTGTCTCGGACGACGCGGACGAGCCCCTGGAGGCCGATCACCTCGCCTGGGCCGAGACCATCGTGGTGATGGAGCGCGCGCATCGGCGCAAGCTGATGCGCCGCTTCGGGCCGGCGCTCCGGCACGCCCGGATCGTCTGCCTCGATGTGCGCGACGACTACGCCTTCATGGAGCCGGCGCTGGTGCGCCTGCTCGAAGCGCGGGCGGGGCGGTTCCTGCCGCCCGGAAGCAAGCCCAGTTGAGTCTCTCCCGCAGAACCCACGCCGCGCTTTCGTCGCCGGAGCGCGAACATGAGGGACGGGCCATCCTTAGACGGGGCGGAGGCCCAGGGCCTGGGTCGGTCTCGCGACAGCGTGGACGAGAGCCGATGTTAACAATTTGTTGAGCATAAGGTCCCTACCCTCCTGCCTTCTCAAGGAGCGTCGGGCATGCGCGAACATCGCAAATCGCGGACGATCGAGCACGCTCACGCCGCGGACTCGATCGAGCGTACCCTCGCCAAGGCCATCGCCCACCGCACCGCCGGACGTTATGACAAAGCCCGCCGCAACCTTCAGCGCGCGCTGGACGCGGCGCCGCATCACGCGGGCACGCACCACGAACTCGGCCTCCTCACCAGCAAAGCGGACGGACCCGGACCGGCGGTCCCGCATTTCGTCGCCGCCCTGAGGGCTGAGCCCGAGCAGCCGCGCTATTGGCTCGCTCTGGCCGTGACGCTCCTCGTGCTGAACCGGCTCGACGAGGCGCGTGCCCTGATCCTGCAATTCCGCAGTCGGGACATCGCCGACGATGCATCGCGCGCGATCCTCAAGGATTTCGCCGACCATGCCTTCGCGCGGGGACAGGAGCGCTACAGCGCGGGCGACCTCGCCGGCGCAGAAACTCTGGCCGACCTCGTCATCGGCCTCGACGAAACCCACGCCAACGCGACCCATCTCGCGGGCGCCATCGCCGCGGGGAAGGGCCGACACCAGCAGGCGTTCGACCTGTTCAGCATCGCGATCTACCGCGAGCCCGACAACGCCGGCTATTTCAGCAGCCTCGGTGCCGTCCTGATCGCGATGGGCGACTACACCGGCGCCATCTCGGCTCTGGAGCGGGCGGTCGCCCTCAATCCCGACCTCGCGATCGCGCATTCGAACCTGTCCGGTGTCTATCAGCGCGTCAGCCATCACAGCGCGGCCGTGACCCATGCGCGGCGTGCCGTTGCGCTCGATCCCGGTCTCTCCAATGCGCACAACAATCTCGGTTGCAGCCTGAAGAGTCTCGGCCACTTGCCCGAGGCGCTCGCGAGTTTCGACCGGGCGCTCGCGACCGATCCGACGCATATCACCGCCCATTCCAACCGGCTGTTCACCAAGCTCTATGCCGAGGGCGTTCCGCACGCGGACTACGCGGCCGACGCGCGCAGCTTCGGCGCCCGCTTCGCCGATCCACTGCTGCGCAAGCGCCCCTTCGCCAACGATCGTGATCCCGAGCGCCGCCTGCGAATCGGATTCGTCTCGGGCGACCTCTGCACCCACGCCGTCGCCCGCTTCATCGAGCCATTCCTGCGCCACCTGGATCGGACGCGGTTCGAAGCGCGCGCCTACATGACCCAGGCAGCGGAAGACGCGGTTTCGGCCCGCCTGCGGACTCTGTTCGATGGTTGGCACAACATCACCGGCCTCAACGACGACGAGGCCGCCGACCTCATCGAGTCGGAGAAGATCGATATCCTCGTCGACCTGTCCGGCCACAGTGCCGGCCACCGGCTGCTCGTTTTCGCCCGCAAGCCGGCGCCGGTTCAGGTCACGTGGATGGGCCACCCGGCGACCACGGGCCTGCGCGCCATGGATTACCGCCTGACCGATGCCCGTCTCGATGTGCCCGGCCAAACGGAGAGCCTGCACACGGAGACGGTGTGGTGGCTGCCGGGCGTCTCCGCCACCTACGAGGCGCATCACGACATCCCGCCCGTGCGGGAGCGCCCGCCCTTCGAAGACAACGGTTTCGTCACCTTCGGTGTCATGAACCGCTTCGAGAAAATCAGCGACGGCGCCTTCAAGACCTGGGCCGCCATCCTGCAGGCGCTTCCCGACGCGCGGCTGTTCATGGTCGTGGCCGATGTGGAGACGGCCGTCATTCGGGAAAAGGTCAATGCACGCCTGTCGATGGCCGGGATTCCGCTCGACCGGGTGCGGCTCCATCCCCGCGTCACGACGACATATTTCGACCTTTACCACGAGTTCGACATCGCCCTCGATTCGTTTCCCTACAATGGTGGGACGACGAGTTGCGACACGCTCTGCATGGGCGTCCCCTTCATCGCGCTGCGGGGCAGCCAGGCGGTGTCGCGGGTCGGTTCATCGCTGCTGGAGGCGATCGGACTGGAAGAACTCGTGGGCGACACGCCTGAGGATTACGCGACCCGCGCGCTGGAACTGGCGCGCGATCCGGATCGCCTCCGCGCCATCCGCACGAACCTGCGCGAGCGCATGTTCGCCGGTCCGGTCATGGACCATGCGCGCTTCGCGCAGGACATGGGCGACGCGTTCCGCTCCATGTGGAAAGGCTGGCTCGAGACGCATCACTCCGCGTGAGCCCGGTGCGGTCTTGATGCTTTTGCGTGGATAATTTTGTTAACCAGCGCTTAAGCGGGGGAATTGGAAGGCGGCCACAAGTCTCATTCAGTGCAAGATGCCAAGAATCAAGAAATTTCTCGCGCAAGAATTGATTTGATCAAAACTCGCTCTGTCCGAAATTTTTTGGATTTCGAATTTCCGCTGCCACTCAGCTTTTGGGCTTCATTGAAAGCAGCTTGGCGGGAGCGGCGAACACCGTCATGTTCGGTTTGACCGAGCGGACCACGATCGAGCCTGCCCCGATCGTCGCACCATCGCCGATCGTCACCTTCGGCAACAGCCGTGCCCCCGAACCGATCAGGACATCCCGGCCAATCCGCACATAGCCCGTGACATCGACCATCGAACTCAGCGTCGTGAACTCCCCGCACACGCTGTCATGGCCAAAGCCCGAATAATTGTTCAGTGTCACGAAGCGCTCGATACGGGTGTCGGGCAGCGCCATGGTATAGGGGCATAGGATGACGCCCTCCCCAATCGACGCCGTGCGCACGACGGTTGCGGTCGGATGGTGCAACGTCGCGAAACGGGCGCCACGCGTCTGAAGCAACTCGACGACGCGGCGTTTCTTGGCAGGCACGCCTAACGCGACCACGAACAGATCGCCCGGTGCCGGCGTGTAGTCCTGCAGGCCTGCAAGTCGGGGTAGGTCGTAGCCGGGCAACTCCTGGACCACGTCATCGATATACCCGGCGAGGGGAGGCAGCGTCCCCGCCGCGTGGCAGTCTCCCGCCCAGAAGTACACTTCCCGCCCGAATCCGCCGGCACCGACCAGAATAAGGCGTTCACGCGCTGCCATTTTGCCGGTCTTTCCTTGTATTTATGTGTTTTGCCCCGCAACTTGAGGGGAAAACGTCTGCATGCTGGGCTAATTTGGTATGTCGGTATTGCATTTCACCGCACTGACGGGCCTTCTCTCAGCTCTTCAACATGGCGCGACTTGGTGTGCTGCTTTACATGAGCCGCTGATCATCCTAATCCGATATCCCACTTCCTTTCGCCGCTACGAACTTGAGCGGTGCTGAGGCGGAAAATTCTCTCGGCATGGTCGCGGCCCAACCTCGCAAGAGAGGCGAGACTGACGAGGAAGTTGTAAGAGTGCCTCACAAAACTCGCGACCACCGATCGTCTCCGTTCTGAGCACGGCAGCGCAGCGGGAGTTTTGTGAGAGACACTAAGAAGGCCGGCTCGAGAACGAAACGCCCATGCTGCCTTGCGCAAATTACTACCGTCCCGAGATCCTTGCCGACGAACTGGACACTCTGTTCGATCCACTCTGGCAATTCGGAGCCCTGGCAGGAGAACTCGCCGCGGATCGCGATTTCGTCTGCGTCGATTACAAGAACACCGCGACCGTCCTGCAGAACTTCCGCGGCGAGATCCGGGCATTCGCCAATGTGTGCAGCCATCGGTTCAACCGCATCCAGCCGGGCGAGCGCGGCAACCGGCCGCTGATGTGTGCCTATCATGGCTGGAGCTTCGACAGCACCGGTTTCCCGCACGGCATGCCGCGCCGCGACGGATTCGCGCTCGATGATCGCGAGCGGTTATGCCTGACCGGTTACGAAATCGAGATGTGTGGGATTTTCGTATTTTTCCGCAAGCGGAGCGGCGGACCGTCTCTGCGCGAGTATCTGGGCGCATTCTATCCACTGCTTGAGCAGATTGGATCCTATTTCGGGCCGGAAATTGATACTGGAACAATTTCACACGCGGCCAATTGGAAGCTGCTCGTCGAGAACGTTCTTGAATGCTACCATTGCTCGGTCGTCCATCAGGACACGTTCGTGAAAACGCTCGGGATTGGCAGAGCAGGCATCGAGCAGGAACGGTTCGACGGACCGCATTCCAGTAGCCACTTCCCGCGCACCGCGACGGCCGGAGAGGCCCGGCGGCAGAAGGCGCTCGCCTATCTCGACACCCGCGCCTTCACCCACGACTCGTTTTTCCACATTCACATCTTTCCCAACCTGTTCATCTCATCGACGCAGGGTCTGTCTTTTTATGTCGGCCACGCTTTGCCTCTGTCGGCGACGGAAACCGGACTGCGCTTTCGGCTATTCGAACCGAAGCTCGACCTGACCCGTGCGCAGCGCGCGGCACAGGATCTGATCAACCAGTCGGGCAAGGCGCTGGGTCGTGCGGTGATCGACGAGGACCGAGCGATCCTGGAAAATGTCCAGCGGGGCGTCGAATTGTCGGAGAAGCCCGGTGTGATCGGTCGCGACGAAATCCGGATCGCCGCGTTCATGCGCGCCTACACGCACCTCATGGGTGGCGGCTCACTTGGCGGTATACCCTCCATCGACGACCATGTTGCTGCCGGTGATCCAGCGCGAAGCATCGCTGAGTAGAAACATCGCAGCGTGGGCAATATCGTCGGGTCGGCCAAAGCCGAGCATGTGCAGCGCCTCGTAGTTCCGCACCATTTCGCTGCCGACCGATTCCGTGAAATCACGGTGCATCGCCGTCTCGATCCCGCCGGCCACGATGGAATTCACCCGGATGCAACGGTCGGCCATTTCCGAAGCCAGCACGCGCACCATGCCGTCCACCGCGGCTTTGGCAGCCGAATAAGCACTCATGCCGGGGCGCCCGCGCATCGACGACACCGACGACATGAACACCAGAGATCCGCCATCGACCACGACGTCCTTCTTCGCCGCCGCCCGAGCGACGCCGAAGGCGCCGCGGACGCCCGCCGCGAAGACATCGTCGAGATGGCGGTTCTTGGTGGCCCGCGCCGGAAGGATCAACGCCGTGCCCGCAGAATGGAAAATGCCGCAGAAACGACCGTGCTGCTTGGCGATCCCCTGAACGAGGTCCGCTGTCACCTCGGCGTCGCTCAGATCGGCGGAATGGCTGGAATGGCCGTCGCCCGCGAGCAGGGCAGCGGTTGCAGCCAGCCGTTCGGTGCTGCGGCCGATCAGGGCCACCCGCGCTCCGGCCTCCGCCAGCCGCACCGCCGTATGCTGACCGATTCCTGATGAGGCTCCGGTGATGAGGAAGTGACGTCCCTCGAAGGCTTCGCGGGAAAAGATCACAGCGAAATCGTCTCGCAGCAGCGGAGCGGGCCGATCCGCATCGAGGCCGCGGCCCACGAGTAGCCAACCCCAAAGCCGAACAGGGCGACGCGGCAATCGCCAGTGGTCAACGCATCCGCCCGGTCGGTCGTCATGAGCAGCGGCAAGGTCGCGCTGCTGGTGTTGCCGTAGCGGTCGATGTTGATCGGCACCTTCTCCGGCGGCAGCTTCGCCTTCTTTGCGAGGTGGCGGATCATGAACGCGTTCGCCTGATGCAGGAGGAACATGTCGTAATCCTCGACGCCCTCGCCCGCAGCGGCCATGGTGTCTCTGATCAACGACGGCACGGCCTTGAGCGTGAAGTTGAACACCTCACCGCCATCCATGAACAGCTTGTCGAGGGGATGGCCCTCCAATCGGCCGGTGGCCTCGCGCTTGCGGAAAGCACCCCCGGGAACGATGAGGTTGTCGGCTCCCTGGCCGTCGGTACCGAGGATGAACCAAGCGGGATCGGCGTCGGGAACGGTCGCTTCGATCGCGGTCACGGTTCCGGCATCGCCGAACAGAAGGGCGGTGCCGCGATCGTCGGCATCGTTCATGATGCTGCTGGTGTCGCCTACGGCGAGAAGGATCCGCTTGGCCGCGCCAGTCTGGACCATCATCATCGCCATCCAGAGGCCGTAGGGATATCCTGAGCAGCCTAGCGACACGTCGAAGGCGAGAACGCCGGTGCGCAGGCCGAGCCGATGCTGCAGCACGCAGGATGTCGCCGGCAGCCGGTAATCCGGCGTCTGCGAGACAAAGATGATGCCGTCGACGCTATCGCGTTCCCAGCCGAGACGATCAAGCAAGCATTCGGCGGCGACGGCGCACAAGTCGGAGGTCGTGGTGCCGTCCTCGACCCAATAGCGGGTCCTGACGCCGGTCATCTTGACCACCTCGTGGACCTTGTCGCCGAAACGATCGAGAAAGTCCTCGTTCTCGATTCGACGCGAGGGCAGACAGGAGACCACCCCGGCGATTCGGGATCCCGACGTGCGCGCGGTCTGCCCGCTCGATGCCATTTACGCCTCGCTCTCGGTCTGGCGTGCTGCAATCAAGCGCTCGATATCGCCGACCGTCTCGCACGCAGCGAGGGCCGTGGCGTTGACCGCCTTGTCATACTGCTCATCGATCAGGGCAATGGTGGAGACCACGGCCAGCGAGTCCCACGACGTGCTCTCCAAGCGTAGGTCGGCCGTGACTTGGTCCGGCTCGACCTCCAGGATCTCCGCGAGTTCTTCGTAAAAGCCGCTCATTGTCATCCCTTCATGAGGCTCAGCAGACGATCGAAGCCCCGGCCCACGAGAGTCCAACGCCGAACCCGATCACGACGAGGCGGCGACCGGGTGCCATTTGCCCTTTATCCCGCAGGTTTGCCAGGACGAAGGGGATGGTCGACGACACCGTGTTGCCGATGTCTTCGTAGTGGTGCGGCACCTTTCCGGCTGGGAGGCCCATCTTGCGCTGCAGCGCGTTCAACATAAGCTTGTTCGCTTGATGAAGGACGACGTGATCCACATCTGACTGAGTAACGCCGCTTGTTTCCAGCAGACGCGCAAAGGTGCGTGGCACCTCCCGCAAGGAAAAGCTCATCACGTTGGCACCATTCATGTACAGGTGCTCGCGCGAACGAACATTCCCGTGTGAATCCGCTTCTGCCAGAGCAGTATCCGGCCCCGAGGCGTACGAAAGCCCCCCGCTTCGACGATCAGATCCTTGCCGCCCGCGCCATCGGTGCCGAACACAAACGGGCCGATCACGGACTCGTTGCTCGCGGTGATCAGTGTTGCTGCGGAACCGTCACCGAACAAGGTTCGGACGCTCTTGTCGCCCTCATGGATGAACTTCGAATAGGTGTCGGCCGTCAGGAGAAGCACGGTGCGCGCTGCGCCCGCCGCAATCAGCCCGGTTGCCAAGGCGAGACCGTAGACGAAGCCGGAGCACCCGAGATTCACGTCGAGCGCGCCGACATGCCGACCCAGGCCGAGCCGGTCTTGGAGGAGGCAGGCCGTGGTCGGCAGCAGGTAGTCGGGCGCCTGGGTGCAGAGAATGAGGAAGTCGATGTCCTCGCGCACGCAGTCGCCCGCAGCAAACAGTTTCTCGGCGGCATGAAAGGCCAAGTCGCCTGCCGTCTCGTACTCAGCAGCCACGCGACGTTCGCGGATGCCGGTCTTGTCCAGGATCTTGTCGGACGACCAATCGGGATAGAGTTCGGCGAGATGTTCGTTCGTGAGGACGCGCTCAGGGAGATGCGTCGCGATTGCGGCAATACGCGCGCCGACGGTCCGGCCTTCGGATTGAATGGCTGAAATCATCGACCTACGACAAAAATTGCACAGTCCTCATTCCGAGAATCTTTGGCCTATCGGCATCATGGCGTCTTATTCTCTGAAGGAGGTATCATACAGAACCACGTGGCTTGTGCCGAGCTTGTGCGCGGGCCTCCGCCTTACGCCACCTGAACCTCCGGTTTTTCCGGAGGCTGACGGTGATATTGCCTCGGTCTCGCAGAGCCCTTCAGATTTTTTCCACGAGGCGCGCACGGCGCCTTAGGCCGCCGTGTTCTGTCGCCAGAGCGTCGGACGGCTTCCCGTCCGACGCGCCACCGACTCTCTGTACGAACCTGTTACGCTGCTTTCTCGAACCCGACACCCGGTGAAAAGACAGACCCGAACAGATCCTTCGGGTCCTTCGGATCGGGGATGATGTCCAAGCCCGGCCCAGAGCCGGCGATGGCCCGCAGGCAGCGCAGGGCCGAAAAGTCCTCCAGCGCGAAGCCGACCGAGTCGAACAGGGTGATCTCGTCCCGGCCTACGCGGCCCGGCGCGTCGCCGCGCAGCACGCGCCACAATTCGGTAACGGGATAGTCCGCGGGCATCTGCTGGATCTCGCCCTCGATGCGCGATTGCGGCTCGTATTCCACGATCGTGCGGGCACGTGCCACGATGTCGGAGTGCAACTCGGTCTTGCCGGGGCAATCGCCGCCGATGGCGTTGAGATGCTGGCCCGGCTCGACGAGGCCGGGGGTGAGGATCGTGGCGCGGGTCTTATCGGCGGTCGCCGTGGTCACGATGTCGGCGCCCGTCACCGCCTCACCGATGGAGTGGGCGCAGACGAGCCGCAAGCCATGGCCCTCGAGGTTGGCCCGCGCCTTCGCCATCGCCGCCGGATCGACGTCGAACAGCCGGATCTCGCTGATGCCGAGTGCGAGCTTGAAAGCGAGGGCCTGGAACTCGGCCTGCGCGCCGGTGCCGATCAGTGCCATGGAGCGGCTCTCGGGCCGAGCGAGGCGGGAGGCCGCGAGTGCCGAGGTCGCCGCCGTGCGCAGGGCCGTTAGCAGGCTCATCTCGCAAATCAGCAGCGGATAACCCGTCGCCACGTCGGCGAGCATGCCGAAGGCGACGACCGTCTGCTTGCCGAGACGGGTATTGCCGGGATGACCGTTGACGAACTTGAAGCTGTAGAGCTGCGCGTCCGCGATCGGCATCAGCTCGATCACCCCGCCGGCCGAGTGGCTCGCGAGGCGCGGGGCGAGATCGAACTCGGGCCAGCGCAGGAAATCGGCGCGCAATTCGTCGATGAGACGACGCAGGATCGGCTCCGGTCCCTCCCGGCGTAGCAGAGCCGCCATTTCACCACTACCAATATAACGCGTCACGTCCGTCTCCCGAATCTTGCGTGGCGCAAGCATGGCTGAGACGAGCGGACAATCGACAGCCGATGAAATGCACGATCGGGACAGACAATCGACCGATCTGCTAAGCTCGGCTGCGCGAAGTGGGAAGGCCATGCTCGACGCGACCGATCGTCAGCTCATCGCCCTGCTGCGCACCGAGGCGCGGATGCCGGTGGCCAAGCTCGCCGCAGCGCTCGGCGTCACGCGGGCGACGGTGCGGGCCCGGCTCGACCGTCTGGTGACGTCCGGAATCATCACCGGCTTCACCGTCACGGTGCGGGACGTAGAGCCCGGAGGCGTGCGGGCGGTGACGCTGATCGAGGTAGATGGGCGCCATGCCGAGAGCGTGATCCGCCGCCTGTCCGGCCTGCCGGAGATCCGGGCGCTTCACACCACCAATGGCCGCTGGGATATCGTCGCCGAGATCGAGGTGCCGACCCTTGGTGATTTTGATGCGCTGTTGCGCACGATTCGTCAGTTCGAGGGGATCGCCAATTCCGAGACCAGCATCCTGCTCGCGGCCCGGAAAGGCGGCTGAGCCAGGGGCACTTCGTGAGACGCCCGATCACGCATCGTTCTCGGCCCGGCGACGTAAGCGCGGCGGGAACGCTGCCAGTGCCGCTTAAGCCGGCACGCCGTAGATCGCGGTGGCGCGGCCCTCAAACGCATCGGTGAACTTGCGGAAGGCGCGGTCGAACATCGTGCCCATGAGGAGACCCAGGGTTCGACTCTTGAACTCGTAGGTGATGAAGAAATCGACCTCACAGCCACCGCCCTCGGCATCGCGGAAGGACCAGCGGTTCTCCAGATGCCTGAACGGCCCGTCGATATATTCGGCGACGATCTTGCGGTTCTCGCGGTCGAGACTCACGCGGGTTGTGAACCGCTCGCGGATCGCCTTGTAGCCGACGCCCATCTCCGCGACCCGGACCGTCGTGCCGTTCGGCCCCTCCGCGTCGCGCAGCACCCGCAGCGATTCGCAAAGCGGCAGGAACTCGGGATAGCGCTCGATATCGGCGACGAGGTCATACATCTGCGTCGCTGAGTGACGCACTTTCCTTGTGATGCGGAAGGATGGCATTCGGACTCAGGCGTTGACGGCGCGGATGCTGGCAGCCACCGGCGCGGGTCCGAGCTTGGCCAGACGGGCGGCCTTCAGCCGGGCGAAATCCTCGCCGGCGTGATGCGACGAGCGCGTGAGCGGCGTCGCCGAGACCAGCAGGAAGCCCTTGGCATAGGCCGTGGTCTCGTAGGCTTTGAACTCGTCCGGCGGCACGAAGCGCACGACCTCATGGTGCTTGCGGGTCGGTTGCAGATATTGGCCGATGGTGAGGAAGTCGACCTCCGCCGAACGCAGATCGTCCATGAGTTGCACGACCTCGTTCCGTTCCTCACCGAGGCCGACCATGATGCCGGACTTGGTGAAGATCGTCGGATCGAGTTCCTTCACCCGCTGCAGCAGGCGCACCGAGTGGAAGTAGCGGGCACCGGGCCGCACGGTCACGTACTTGCCGGGCACGGTCTCCATATTGTGGTTGAACACGTCGGGCTTGGCCGCGACCACGACTTCCAGGGCGCCGGGCTTGCGCAGGAAGTCGGGCGTCAGGATCTCGACGGTGGTGCCGGGGCTCGCCCGGCGGATCGCGGCGATGGTGCGCGAGAAATGCTCGGCGCCACCATCCTTGAGGTCGTCGCGATCGACCGAGGTGACGACGACGTGGTGCAGGCCGAGCTTGGCCACCGCCTCGGCGACCTTCTCCGGCTCGGCCTCATCGAGCGCCGCCGGCAGACCGGTGCGCACATTGCAGAACGAGCAGGCGCGGGTGCAGGTGTCACCCATGATCATGAAGGTGGCGTGCCGCTTTTCCCAGCACTCGCCGATATTGGGGCAGCCCGCTTCCTCGCAGACCGTGACGAGGTTGTTGGCGCGGACGATGTCCTTGGTCTCGGCCCAGAGCTTCGAACCCGGTGCCTTCACCCGGATCCAGTCCGGCTTGCGCTGGATGGCGGTGTCCGGCCGGTGCGCCTTCTCGGGATGGCGCGGACGTGCGGGCGCATCCAGCTTCGGCCGGGTGTCTTTGTTCAGGAGATCGAGGACAACGGCCATGGCGATGCGGGGTGAGCCTCACGGGAGCCGGACCGGGCAACCCGGCCGCATCCCTGACTTAAGGCCTTGCGGTGCCTGCGCATAGGGCGGGGGCGACAACCCGCTCCGGCCGTAACCCCGTCGACGAACCGTCCTAATGCTTGTCGCGGGCAGGCGCCGAGGCGTAGCGGGCCGGGCCGGGGATGCGCAGCTCGGGGGCCGTCGGGGCGGTGTATTCGGCGGTCAGCGTCGGCTGGACGCGGCCGGTGAGCGGAAGGCCGATCATGCCGGAATTCGCGGCGGCGACCTGAAGCGGCATCAGGCGGCCGGTGGCCGTCTGCACCACGGCGCGGGGCTGGACCGCTGGGAGATAACCTTCACGGTCGCTCTTCTCGTAGAAGACGTTGCCGCCGGCTGCGACGACGTAGTGCATGTTGTTGTAGGGGAACTTGTAGCCCGCGGTGTGGAAGTGCAGCGCCGGCCCCACCCCGTCGTGGCGCTTGCCCGAGAGCAGTGCGTCGGCGACCCGCTCCAGCCGCGGCCGGTCCTGGTCACGGACGGGCTTCGTCAGCACGCCGTTGGCGAATTGCCGCTTCTGACCGACGACTTCGCAGATCCGGCCGGGATAGGCCGGTGCGTCGAGGCGGTTCATCACCACCGTGCCGACGGCGAGCAGCCCTTCCTCGTCGCTGCGGTTCGACTCGAAATACATCGCCCGGGCGAGGCATTCCTTGTCGGCAGGGGTCGGCGGCTGCACGACCTTGGCGTTCATCGCGATCGAGCCCGTGGTCAGCTCAGCCTGATGCGGAAGCAGACCGCATCCCCCAAGTCCCGAACCGGTCAGCGCTAGCCCAGAAAGGCAGAGGAGACGGAGGGTCCGGTCGGCTCGCATGCAGGCTCCTGAAGGCTGACGACGTTGGTAACCAAGCTGGACCATTCCGCCCACAGGTGCAAAGAAACTGTTAAGCCTGGGCATCGAAACCGGGGTGGTGTGTCGTTTGGCACACGCTCACCCTTCGGCGCTCACACGCGACCGGCATTGAACGGAGTCGCGACCTTGGGCGTTGACGGCGTTGGATCAGCGTCAGCGAAGGGCCGGGCCATGATGGAAACGCGTTCGGAAACGCCTGTCGCTTTCGAAGAGCGGATGCGCGCGGAGGCGGCCGCAGCCGGACGCACCGCGCTTGATGTCTCGCTCCAACGCTTCACCCAGGAGCAGCGCGACGCGTTCTGGAACGCGATCGGGCTCTACTATTCGAGCCGCCGCCATCCGGGCGCCGACGCGGCGGCCGTGCCACCGGCTGCCACGGCCGCCTGATCGGTCCTCGCGGAGTTTTCGATGCGCATTTCTGCCAAGGTCGGCCTTGCCGCACTCGCTGTCGTGCTGCTCGGTGGGGCGGCCTTCCTGCGTTTCGTCGTCTATCCGGAATCCGCTGCGCTCGATGTGGCGGCGAGCAGCGGGGTGAGTCCGGCCCTGCCGGCGCCGAACCCGACGCTGATGCCGACCGTCAACATCGCCCGGGTGGCGCGCTGGGCGGAGGGCGCCAAGCCGAAAGCCGCAGAGGGCCTGAGCGTCGCCGCCTTCGCGGACCGGGCTCGACCATCCGCGCTGGCCCGTGGTGCTGCCCAATGGCGACGTACTCGTCGCCGAGAGCCAGGCACCGAAATCCGGCGATCACTCGACCAGCGTCACCGATTGGGTGGCCGACAAGGTGAAGAGCCTCGCCGGAGCCGGCGGTGCGAGTCCGGACCGCATCGTGCTCCTGCGCGATCGGGACGGGGACGGCGTCGCCGAGGAGCGCCACGTCTTCCTCAAAGGGCTCACCTCGCCCTTCGGCATGGCGCTGGTTGGCTCTGATCTCTACGTGGCCAATGCCGACGCGCTGGTCCGCGTGCCCTACGCCGAGGGCCAGACCGAGATCACGGCGACCCCCGAAAAGGTCGTCGACCTGCCCGCCGGCATCAACCACCACTGGACCAAGAACGTGGTCGCGAGCCCGGACGGACAAAAGCTCTTCATCACCGTCGGTTCGAATAGCAATGTCGGCGAGAACGGCCTCGACATCGAGAAGGGCCGGGCCGCGATCTGGGAATACACGATCGCCACCAAGGCGATGCGCGAATACGCCACCGGCCTGCGCAACCCCAACGGTCTCGCCTTCGAGCCGGGGACGGGCGCCCTGTGGACCGCGGTGAACGAACGCGACGAGATCGGCAGCGATCTCGTGCCGGACTACATCACCCGCGTGAAGGAGGGTGCCTTCTATGGCTGGCCCTGGAGCTACTGGGGTCAGCACGTGGACGAACGGGTGCAGCCGCCGCAGCCGGAGAAGGTGAAGCAGGCGATCGCCCCCGACTACGCCGTCGGCACCCACACGGCCTCGCTGGGCATCGCTTTCGCGAACGGGTCGAGCCTGCCGGATGCCTGGAAGAGCGGTCTCTTCGTCGCTCAGCACGGCTCCTGGAACCGTCGGCCGAAGAGCGGCTACAAGGTCATCTACGTGCCCTTCAAGGATGGCCAGCCAGCCGGCGCCCCGGTCGATGTGCTGACCGGCTTCCTCAACGCCGACGAGAAGGCCCAGGGGCGGCCCGTCGGCGTGGCGATCGGTAAGGCCGGCGCGCTTCTCGTGACGGACGATGTCGGCAATGCCGTGTGGCGGGTGACCGGCGCCGCAGCCTCGAACTGATCGACGGCCGGCACCTTCCGGCCTGACCGACCCGCGACGACGACGCGCTTCATCCGCTCGTCATCGCGAGACGTCGGTGGAACAACACCGACGGGCCGAGATCATCGACCTCACGCAACGGCGTGTGGCGGGATCATCCGGCCGTCGGCGGCTTAGGTGCCCTGACCCTCAATACAGATCGCCGTACCCGACGCCCGAACCATATCCCTCGTCGAACACATCCGGGTAGCGGCGCCGCACGGGCGCGTAGGCCTCATCCTCCCAGGTCCGGCCCCGGGAGCGCACGGCGACCACACCCTCGCCGCCGTCATAGCCGCGGCCGGCCGAACGCGCTCTGCCGGGGCGCTGGGTCTCGGCGACCGGGGCGTCGCCGACGCTGCCCTCGATCACGACGCGGGTGTTGGCCATCTTCTGCTGCTTCACCAGCGAGAAGAGCGTCGCGGCATTGCGTTGTGAGAGGCGGACGCAGCCATGCGAGGCGGCGCGGCCCAGGCGGCGGGTGTGCGTGGTGCCGTGGATCGCGTGGCCGACCTGCGTGAAGAAGATCGCGTGCGGCATCGGCGCGTTGTCCCACTCGCGGGAGAAATGCGTCTTCTCCATGCGGAACGGGCGATGGCTGCCGTTCGGCGTATCGTGGCCCGCCACCCCGGTCGAGACCGGCCAATCGTAGCGCGGTGAACCATCGACCACCACGCTCATCCGCTGCGCATCCTTGTCGATGGCGATGAGAAGGTCGGCCCGCGCCGCCGGGGACGCGGCGACGCAGGCGAGGCCCGCAAGAATCGTGAGGAAAGACAGGCGCATATCGGTCATCCCGGACAACGTTCCTTCGAAGATGCGTCCCACCACCCCCGCTTCAAGCGGTGCGTCTTACCGCCACGCCTCAAATCGCTACCCATGTGGCCGTCTGTTACGGACATAGCCGCGCGAGATGAGGCGACTGTTCTCACGGTCCTGCCGCGCGGCCTCCATCAGATCGGACAAGGCGTCGGTGATCGCGCAGCGCAACGCGATGCCCGCGTCACCGTCCGTGCTGCTGAGATAGGCCTGCGCAATCTCCTCCACGGGGCAGGAGGAAGCTCGCTCCTGTCTGAGATCGGCTGCGGGTGTGAACGTGCCTCGGCTCCGCGCGGCAGTCTGAGGCTTGGGCATCTTCTTTCTCCGACTCGGCATGAGAACGAAGATAGAACAGACCGAATTGGTTAACGAAACCTTACTGGGACCGGTGCGGACTGTGGACATCCCAGCGTGGTGCTCTCCTCCATGCCGTCAGCGCAGGCCGGAGCCGGAGAGCGGGTCGAAGTAAGCATCGGTCGGTCTGCGGGAGAAGCCTCCGCCGCCGGCGATGCCGGCACCCGCGGGCGCACCCCCTCCCCCGCCCGATCCGGGATTGGCGGTCAGGTCGTCGAGGGGCGGCGTCCGAGAGCTCCCGCCCCGCCGCCCGTCGAACGCAATCCGGAGCCGCCGACGGCGGTCGAGGCCGCGCCGCCGAAGCTCAAACCTCCCGCGTTGCCGCCGGACGGTGTGGATGTGCCGAGGCCCGACGCACGGGAGGCGCCGCCGAAACTCAAGCCGCCGGGATTGGCAAGCGCCATGGTCGGACTCGGCGCCGCCACCGTGGCGACCGATGAAGTCGGGCCGAAGGGAAGGCCGGGCGCGGTGAAGCCGGAGGGCAATCCAGCGCCGCCGGATGTCTGGGCAAGAGCCGGCATGCCGCCGAGTCCGACGCCCGAGGCCACGAGGCCAACCCACACGGTGCGCATCATGGTCATGGTGGATTCCCGCTTTCGCGCCGGCCCTCGTCCGCCTGTGCAACCAACGCCACCCGGGTGTCACGGTTGCCGCGCGTTGCGACCCCTACGGAACCAACACCGCCGGCCCACCGCACCACGGACGGCGAAGCGGAGGTCGTGTCAGGGACGCCAAGATGACGCCGACGCGATCCTTGAGTGCAGGCCGAGGCAACCTTCGCGGAACGGAGGTGTTGGCGTTCGAGCGCTGGCGCCTCGCGCTGGTCCGCTCGTGCCACAGGCCGTCTGAAGGAACCGGGGGAAACCATGTCCGTATCGCGACGCCGTGAGGAGCGGCTGCTGGATGCCGGTGAGACCGAGTTGGTGAAGCGCTCGCATCACCCCGAGTTGGATGCGGAAGACGACAAGGCCTTGCCCGACTTGATCCGCCTGCTCCGCGAACGCCGGGACCGCGCCCGCGATATGTCTCGCCGCCAGAGACGCGAGCTGCGTGGCAAGGCCGCCCCGTCCGGAGCGAACCCGGCCTCCGACAATTCCGGCACCCGCGAGAAGGCGGCTTTGCTTGCCGCGGCCGTGAAGCGCGTCAGCAAGGAGCATGAGCGCCGCCGCGTCGCCGACGCCCGCGGCCGGACGGTCTCCGGGGCCCGCCGTGCCCTCGCTCTAAAACGCGCAGCCGGAAACCCGGCCGACGGCCGACCGTCCTCCCGCACGGCAAACGAGGGCATGAATCCGGTCCCGAACGAGCGGAACGCCCCCTCGGGCGCGGTGAATCAGGAGGGTCAGGAAATCGCCATGCGCCGCGGCGGCGGCCCGCGCTGAGCGAACGACCCTGTCCGACCGAAGCAAAACGGGCGTGAGCGCTGAGGCGGTCACGCCCTTTTTCTATGGGAGGGGCTCCGGCGCACTCGGCGACGCCTATTCGTGCTCTTCCCGGAAGACGAGGTAGCTCAACGGCCCTGCACTCAAAAACAGCAGCAGCAGAGTGACGTAGAGGTGGACGCGCAGCGTGGTCAGCGCAGCGTAGATGGCTCCGAGTCCGAGGCCGAGCAGAAGAACTCGTAGGATCATGACGGGGGTGAGCTTCCGCATCCAGGGTGCAGGATCTCTGGTATACGGCACGCCTCTGCCTCAGAAGTTCAACCGAAAGAATTCCTCCGACATCCTTACCGAATTCCACCGGGAAATTCTTTGCGCCCGCACCGCACGCTGCGGGGCCGAACGCGCGTGGAAGCCCGTGCAAAACGAAGTGGGCGCGCAGGGCCGGGGCAACGAGCCTGATCCTGCACGCCCATCGATGTTCTTAGCCTCGGGGTAGCGATCGCTTCGGATCAGGTGTGGATCACCCGGCCATACGCATCGAGCACGCTCTCATGCATCATCTCGGAGAGCGTCGGATGCGGGAACACCGTGTGCATCAGCTCTTCCTCGGTCGATTCCAGGGTCATCGCGACGACGTAGCCCTGGATCAGCTCGGTGACTTCCGCTCCGACCATGTGGGCGCCGAGCAACTGGCCGGTCTTGGCATCGAAGATCGTCTTGACGAGACCGTCCGGCTCGCCGAGCGCGATCGCCTTGCCGTTGCCCGCGAAGGGGAAGCGGCCGACCTTGATCGAGAGGCCGAGCTCCTTCGCCTTCCCCTCGGTGACGCCGACGCTGGCGATCTGCGGCTGGCAATAGGTGCAGCCCGGGATCTTGGCCTTGTCCATCGGGTGGGTGTGTAGGCCCTTGATGGTCTCGACGCAGAGGACGCCTTCGTGCTCGGCCTTGTGGGCCAGCATTGGCGGGCCGGCCACATCGCCGATGGCGTAGACGCCCGGCACGTTGGTGCGTCCGAGCCCGTCGGTCACGACGACGCCGCGCTCGATCTTCACCCCGACCTTCTCAAGACCCAGATTCTCGATGTTACCGACGACGCCGACGGCCGAGATCAGCTTCTCGGCGGTGAGCTGCTGCGTCTTGCCCTTGTCGTCCTCGACCGTGGCGGTGACCGAGTCGGCGCCCTTCTCGACCTTCGTCACCTTGGCGCTGGTCAGGATCTTGATGCCCTGCTTCTCGAAACGCTTGCGGGCGAGACCGGCGATCTCCGCATCCTCGACCGGCAGGATCTGCGGCAGCAACTCGATGACCGTCACGTCGGCGCCCATCGTGCGATAGAACGAGGCGAACTCGATGCCGATCGCGCCCGAGCCCATCACCAGCAGGCTCTTGGGCATCTTTTCGGGGACCATCGCCTCGTAATAGGTCCAGATCTGCTTCTTGTCGGGCTTGATACCGGGCAGCACGCGCGGGCGGGCGCCGGTCGCGACGATGATGTGCTTGGCCGCGTAGGTGCCCGCACCCTTGGCGCCCTTCGGCGGCTCGGCGCGCTTGGTCTCCTTGACCGTGACCTTGCCGGGCTCGTTGCCCTTGGCGCCGGACTCGATCGAGGCCTCGCCCCAGATCACATCGACCTTGTTCTTCTTGAGCAGCATGCCAACGCCGCCGTTGAGGCGGCCCGACACCCCGCGCGAGCGCTTGACGATCGCCGCCGCATCGAAGCTGACCTCCTTGGCGGAGAGGCCGTAATCGGAGGCGTGCTGCATGTAGTGGTAGATCTCGGCCGAGCGCAGCAGGGCCTTGGTGGGAATGCAGCCCCAGTTCAGACAGATGCCGCCGAGATGCTCGCGATCGACCACGGCGGTCTTGAAACCGAGCTGTGCCGAGCGGATCGCGGCCACGTAGCCGCCGGGCCCCGCGCCGATGATGAGGACGTCATAGGTTTCGGACATCAAGACCTCCTGCTCCCCTCCCGCTTGTGGGGAGGGGGTGAGAGTGACGGTCGGGCAGATCGGCCGGCGGTGACGGACGGGATCACGAGAGCAGTCGGCTCGCGCCGATTCGCCATCCCGCTCGCCCCGCGCATCGTGAGAGACGGTTCGGGTCGACGGCCCTAGACGAGCATCCCCATCGGGTTCTCGATCAGCCCCTTGAAGGCGGCGATCAGCTCGGCACCGAGCGCGCCGTCGAGGACGCGGTGATCGCAGGAGAGGGTCGCCGTCATCACCTGGGCAACGGTTGGCTGCCCGTCCTTCACCACGACGCGCTTCTCACCCGCGCCGACCGCGAGGATGCTCGATTGCGGCGGGTTGATCACCGCCGTGAAGTGCTTGATGCCGAACATGCCGAGGTTCGACACCGAGGTGACGCCGCCCTGGTACTCCTCGGGCTTCAGCTTCTTGGCGCGCGCCCGGCCTGCGAAATCCTTCATCTCGTTGGAGATGGTGGAGAGCGTCTTCTGGTCCGCCTTGCGGATCACCGGGGTGAACAGGCCGCCATCGATCGCCACCGCGACACCGACCTCGGCGTGCTTGAAGCGCAGGATGCGGTCCTCCGCCCAGACGGCGTTGGCGGCGGGAACGCGGGTGAGCGCGAGGCCCATCGCCTTGATGACGAAGTCGTTCACCGAGAGCTTGAACAGCGGCTTGCCGTCCTTGTCCTTCCCGGCCGAGCCGTTGAGCGTCTCGCGCAGCTTCATCAGCGCATCGAGTTCGCAATCGACGGTGAGGTAGAAGTGCGGCGCGACCTGCATGGCCTCGGTGAGGCGCTTTGCGATCGTCTTGCGCATGCCGTCGAGCGGTACTTCCTCGAAGCTGCCCTTCTCGTAGAAGCCCTTGACCTGATCGAGGCTGAGCCCGGCCGGGGCGCCGCCCGCGGCGGCCGCCTTCGGCGCGGATTTCTCGGGCGCCGGAGCACTCTTGCCCTCCGACTTGGCCTCGGGCTTGGCCGCCGCACCCGCCTTCGCCGTGCCGTTCTCGATCGCCGCCTGCACGTCGCGCTGGATCACGCGGCCATGCGGACCCGAGCCCTTCACCGCCGAGAGATCGACGCCTTCCTGTTTCGCGATACGGCGCGCGAGCGGCGAGGCGAAGACGCGATCGCCGGAGCCTGCCGGCTGCGCCGCGCCGTTCGGCTTGGCGCCTTCGGGCACCTGATCGACGCGCGCGTAGGAGGCGTGGGAGCCATCGGGCGCGGCGTTCTGGTCGGGCGTGCCCTTCGGCTCGACGGGGGCGGTCTTCGCCTCGGCACCACCCTTGGGCGCCTGGACGCTGCCCGGATCCTCACCCTCTTCGGCGATCAGCGCGATCAACTCGTTGACCGGAACGTCGGCGGTGCCTTCGGCCACGAGGATCTTGGCGAGCACGCCCTCATCGACCGCCTCGACCTCCATGGTCGCCTTGTCGGTCTCGATCTCGGCGATGACGTCGCCGGACTTGATGGCGTCGCCCTCCTTCTTGAGCCACTTGGCGAGGTTGCCCTTCTCCATGGTCGGGGAGAGCGCGGGCATCAGGACGTTGATCGGCATCGTATCGTTCCCGAGCGGCCTTGAGAGGAAGGGTCAGTTGAGGGCGTTGTTGGGATCGAGGCTTTCCGCCTCCCACCCGGCACGGATGCGCTCGAAGGCTTCCTCCTCCGAGGTGTCCGTTTCCATCGCGTAGGCGCGGGCG
The DNA here is from genome assembly GCF_024347855.1 of Methylorubrum sp. GM97. Lineage (NCBI taxonomy): Bacteria > Pseudomonadati > Pseudomonadota > Alphaproteobacteria > Hyphomicrobiales > Methylobacteriaceae > Methylorubrum > Methylorubrum sp. GM97. Next base: position 3,026,327 of record NZ_AP025942.1, on the reverse strand, counting down.
GCTTGCCGCGCGAGGTCGATGAGCAAGCGGCCCCAGGTCGCCGGGTCATCGAAGGCCCGCCGGAGCGCCACGCTCACGGCGCCATCGACGATGGAGGCGCGCACGATCTCGATCCCGCCCTGTTCCAGGGCGTCGGGCGGGATCTCAAGTTCTTCGAATGTTTCCGACATTTACCTATATTTATTTGTAGCAGACGCTTTTGACCGCCTCGATGACATCAGCCACGCTGGGCAAGGCGAGCTTCTCGAGATTGGCCGCGTAGGGCATCGGCACGTCCTTGCCGGTGACCCGCAGGACGGGCGCATCGAGATAGTCGAAGGCATCGACCATCAGGCGGGCGACGATCTCGGCGCCGACACCCGATTGCGGGAAGCCTTCTTCCACGCAGACGCAGCGGCCGGTCTTCTTCACCGATTCCACCACGGTGGCGCTGTCCATCGGGCGAATCGTGCGCAGGTCGATCACCTCCGCCTCGATGCCCTCCTCGGCCAGCGCCTGGGCCGCCTTGAGGGCGTAGGTCATGCCGATCGAGAAGGAGACGATGGTGACGTCCTTGCCCGGACGGTGGACGCGCGCCTTGCCGATCGGCAGGACGAAATCCTCGATCTCCGGCACCGGGAAGGACTGGCCGTAGAGAATCTCGTTCTCGAGGAAGATCACCGGGTTGGGGTCGCGGATCGCCGCCTTGAGCAGGCCCTTGGCGTCGGAAGCGGTGTAGGGCGCGATCACCTTCAGGCCCGGCACGTTGGAGTACCACGCCGCGTAGTCGTGGCTGTGCTGGGCGCCGACGCGAGCAGCCGCGCCGTTGGGGCCGCGGAACACGATCGGGCAACCGAGCTGGCCGCCGGACATGTAAAGCGTCTTGGCCGCCGAGTTGATGATGTGATCGATCGCCTGCATGGCGAAGTTGAAGGTCATGAACTCGACGATGGGCCTGAGGCCCATGAAGGCCGCACCGACGCCGATGCCGGCAAAGCCGTGCTCGGTGATCGGCGTATCGACCACGCGGCGCGCGCCAAACTCCTGAAGCAAGCCTTGCGTGATCTTGTAGGCGCCTTGGTATTCGGCGACCTCCTCGCCCATCACGAGGACCTTGTCGTCCTTGCGCATCTCCTCGGCCATGGCGTCGCGCAGGGCTTCGCGCACGGTCGTGGTCTTCATCGGCGAGTCGGCCGGGAACTCCTCCATCACCGGGTCCGGCGCCTTGTTGGTGATGATGGCGGGCGAGGCCGGGGCCTTCTGCGCATCGTCGCCGGTCTTGGCGGTGGCGGCCGAGCTGTCGGCCATGCCTTCGGCCTGCATGTCGGGGGTCGGAGCGGGCGCACTGCCAGCGGCGCCGTCCGACTTGCCCTTGCCGCCGCTCGCGGCCGCCGACACGTCCTCGCCCTCTTCGGCGATGATCGCGATCGGCGTGTTGACGGCGACGTTCTCGGTGCCGTCGGCAACGAGGATCTTGGCGAGGACGCCCTCGTCGATCGCCTCGACCTCCATCGTCGCCTTATCGGTTTCGATCTCGGCCAGGATGTCGCCGGCCTTGACCGGATCGCCCTCCTTTTTCAGCCATTTGGCGAGCTTTCCCTCCTCCATGGTCGGAGAAAGGGCGGGCATCAGGATGTCGGTCGCCATATGCGCTGCTCTATCGATCCGGGTGCGTCGACGGTCGGGCGTGTTTTTATCGAATGCGTCGCTGAGAACCCCCCGGGCCGAGACGGCGCGGGGGGCAGGGACACATTCAGGCGCGGGCTTCGAGAAGGATGTCGGTCCAGAGTTCCGACGGATCGGGCTCGGGATCGTGGGTCGCGAAATCCGCCGACTCGTTGACGATCTCGCGGACCTTGGCGTCGATGCTCTTCAGCTCCGCCTCGGGCACGCCGTGCGCCTCGAGCAGGCGCTTGCGCACCATCTCGATCGGATCGTGCTCGTCGCGCATCTTCGAGACCTCGTCCTTGGTCCGGTACTTGGCCGGATCGGACATCGAGTGACCGCGATAGCGGTAGGTCTGCATCTCGAGGATGTAGGGGCCCTCGCCCGAACGGGCGTGGTTGATGGCCCGCGCCGCGGCTTCGCGAACCGTGCGCACATCCATGCCGTCCACCTGTTCGCCGGGGATGCCGAACGAGAGACCGCGCTTCGAGAAGTCCGTCTGCGCCGAGGCGCGGGCCACCGAAGTGCCCATGGCGTAGCGGTTGTTCTCGATCACGTAGACCACCGGCAGCTTCCACAGAGCCGCCATGTTGAAGCTCTCGTAGACTTGGCCCTGGTTGGCCGCGCCGTCGCCCATGTAGGTGAAGCTGACCTTACCGTTCTTGAGATAGGCGTCGGCGAAGGCGAGGCCGGTGCCGAGCGCGACCTGCGCGCCGACGATGCCGTGGCCGCCGAAGAACTGCTTCTCGCGGCTGAACATGTGCATCGAGCCGCCCTTACCGCGGGAATAGCCTCCGCGGCGTCCGGTCAACTCGGCCATCACGCCCTTGGGGTCCATGCCGCAGGCGAGCATGTGGCCGTGGTCGCGATAGCCGGTGATGTTCTGGTCACCGTCCTCGCCGGCCATCTGCATGCCGACAACCACGGCTTCCTGGCCGATATAGAGGTGACAGAAGCCGCCGATGAGACCCATGCCGTAGAGCTGGCCCGCCTTCTCCTCGAAGCGACGGATACTCAGCATCTCGCGGTAGGCGTGAAGGTCTTCGTCCTTCGTGAACTGCGGAATATTCGGTGCCGGCCGATGTTGCGGCGCGTCTGTTTCCGCCGCAGGTTTCCCCGCCTCGCTGCCCGCACCCATCGGTGTCCTCCCGCAATCGCGTTGTTGCAGAGGGTTCTAGGGCAGCGAATTACGGAAATCGAGGGGCGGGCTGACAGCCATCAAATGCTGTTACCGTCACGGTTGCAACGGAGGATAAATCGGAAGGACAGTGCAAATGAATATTTATCGCGTTTAGTCTTGGGGAAATAAAAATTTATGGGCCGATGATAACGAGGTCATTGGCATGGACGCGGCCGAGCACGACGCGGGCCCGCTCTTCCAGAAGGTCGCGGTCGATCTGTTCGCTCCGCAGCAGGGAGACGCGGTGTTCCCAGGTCGCCCGCTCGGCCTTGGCGGCGTTCAATTCCTGGGTGAGCCCGTAGGCCTCGACCTTGAGGACGCGTTTGGCTTCGAGGCCGCGGCTGCCGCTCTCCGCTTGATGCACGAAGTAGCCCACGACGAGAGCCGAGACCGTCCAGAGGACGGCGGGGACGACGATGGCGCGGACGCGGCGACGAATGACCATGGCAACTCGGAGCTTCGCCCGAACAAGGTGAAGAAAGCGTTTCCGCGCGGCGCAATCGCGCGCCCTTGGTCTCCACAAACGAAAAACGCGCGGCGGGCCCTTCCGGCCCGCCGCGCGTCGATGATTCAGGTGCGATCAGCGCCCGGCGAGCTGGCGGATCGCGCTGCGGCCGGCGTAGAGCGCCTGGGCACCGAGGCCCTCCTCGATGCGGATGAGCTGGTTGTACTTGGCCAGTCTGTCCGAGCGGGCGAGCGAGCCGGTCTTGATCTGCCCGCAATTCGTCGCGACCGCGAGGTCGGCGATGGTCGAATCCTCGGTCTCGCCGGAGCGGTGCGACATCACCGCGGTGTAGCCGGCGCGCTGGGCCATATCGACGGCGGCCAGGGTCTCGGTGAGCGAGCCGATCTGGTTGACCTTCACGAGAATCGAGTTGGCCGTCCCCGTCTCGATGCCGCGGGCGAGGCGCTCGACATTGGTGACGAACAGGTCGTCGCCGACGAGCTGCACACGGCTGCCGATCCGGTCGGTGAGGAGCTTCCAGCCCTCCCAATCATCCTCGGACATGCCGTCCTCGATGGAGAGAATCGGATAGGCCTCGGTCAGCTTGGCGAGGTAATCAACCTGTTGCTCGATCGAGCGGGTCTGGCCCTCGCCCTCGTAGCGGTAGGCGCCGTCCTTGAAGAACTCGGTCGCGGCGCAGTCGAGCGCCAGCACCACGTCGCTGCCGGGCTTGAACCCGGCGGCGTTGATCGATTCCATGACGAAATCGAGCGCAGCCTCGGCCGAAGGCAGGTTCGGGGCGAAGCCGCCCTCGTCGCCGACATTCGTGTTGTGGCCGGCCTTCTTCAGGGCGCTCTTGAGGGTGTGGAAGATCTCGGCGCCCATCCGCACCGCGTCGGAGAGCGAGGTGGCGCCAACCGGCATCACCATGAATTCCTGGAAGTCGATCGGGTTGTCGGCGTGGGCCCCGCCGTTGACGATGTTCATCATCGGCACCGGGAGCACCCGGCCCTGCACGCCGCCGACATAGCGGTAGAGCGGCAGGCCGGCGGTCTCGGCCGCAGCCTTGGCGACCGCGAGCGAGACGCCGAGGATGGCGTTGGCGCCGAGCCGTGCCTTGTTGGGGGTGCCGTCGAGCGCGATCATCGCCTCATCGACGGCGACCTGATCCTCGGCATCCATGCCGCCGATCGCGTCGAGAATTTCGCTCTGCACCGCGTCGACGGCCTTGAGCACGCCCTTGCCGTTGTAGCGGCTCTTGTCGCCGTCCCGCAGCTCGACCGCCTCGTGTGCGCCGGTGGAGGCGCCGGAGGGGACGGCGGCGCGGCCGAAAGAGCCGTCCTCCAGAAGGACATCGACCTCGACGGTGGGGTTGCCACGGCTGTCGAGAATCTCGCGGGCGGCGATATTGGTGATCGCGGTCATGAGCGCTCCTTGGCGGCGCGTCGCGGCGGGGTCGTCTCGCGGATGCCGTCGAGGCCCGCGCGTCCTGCGACGCTCTGCGTTGCGGGCTTATCCGCCAACCTCGGGATACGGGCAAGCACCCGGCCGGCTCCGAGGGTCAAACAGATTTCACAAAGTCCGTCCGGCACCACAATTTTTTTTGGCCGGCACCGTTTTCCGGGACCGGTCCTTGGTCCGGTTCGGTTGATCGGGGAGAATCCCTGGCATTCTCCCGGCGCCATAGGCGCCAGGGGTGTTGCCGGGTATAGGCCCCCATGGATTCGATCGAGACCCACGCCAAGCAACTCGGGCAGCAGACGCCGCTGCCGGCCTCGCCCGAGGCCGCACAGCTCGACCGCGTGCCCAACCCTCATGCCGACACCGATTACCTCGCCCGCTTCACCGCGCCGGAATTCACCTCGCTCTGCCCGGTGACAGGGCAGCCGGATTTCGCGACGCTCGTGATCGACTACGTGCCGGATCGCTGGCTCGTGGAGTCGAAATCGCTGAAGCTCTACCTCGGCGCCTTCCGCAACCACGGCGCCTTCCACGAGGATTGCACCGTCGGCATCGGGCGGCGGCTCGTCGCATTGCTCGAACCGCGCTGGCTGCGCATCGGCGGTTATTGGTATCCGCGCGGCGGCATTCCGATCGACGTGTTCTGGCAGACGGGTGAGCCCTTGAAATCCGTCTGGCTGCCGGACCAGGGGGTCGCCTCCTATCGCGGTCGCGGCTGAGCCACCACGCCTCCGCCGTCCGTGCTGCTCGGCCAGAACGCGGACGGTGTGCGCGATGAAGCGCTCCTTGGCCTCGATCGGCCCGCCATGGATGACGGCGACGGTTTCCAGCATCCGCTCCAGATCATCGCGCTCGGAGGCGTCGAGCCTGTCCCGCAGAAGCGGCGCGAGATGATCGATGGCGGTGTTGGCGTCGGCGGGGGTGCAATCCCGGCGTGTCTTTCGATTCTCGTTCGCTGCAGATTCTCGCGCGATCTCAGGCATGCTCGCGCACGAAAAAGGCGGCCGGTTGCCCGGCCGCCTCTTCGCATCGGATGAGGCTCAGGCCTCAGTAGCCGTAATCGTAATAGCCGCCGCCGTAGGCCGGACGGCCGTAGTAGCTGTCGCGGGCATAGGCGTCGCGCGCCGCGCCGGCAGCGATCGCGCCGGCTGCGAGACCCGCAATGCCGAGGCCCACGGCCGCGCCGGTGCCGATGCCACGGCGGCGACCGCCGTAATAGGCGCGCGGGCCGTAGCCGCCGCCATGATAATGACCGTAATGGTGGCCGTAGCCGCGGCCGTAGGGGCGCGCATCGGCGGATGTGGCGGTGAGCGTGCCGACGGAGATCAGGGCGGCGGTCACAAGGGCAAGCTTACGCATAGCGTCCTTTCCAATCCAGAAGCATCTTTGAGGTCAAACACCCGAGCTTTGCCGGAAGTTCCCGCGGGCTCCGATCAGGATCGAAGCCTCACGCGGAGCCGCGTTGTTCTCGATTGCGGTCGAATATCGCCCAGGTTGCCTGAATGGAATCTGAAGCTGGTGCGTTCGCGCCGGCTTTACGCCTTGGCGAGACGGTCGAACGCCATGAGGGTCTCGATCAAAGCGGGCAGATCGGCCAAGGCCACCATGTTCGGCCCGTCGGAGGGCGCGCGGTCGGGATCGGGATGGGTCTCGATGAACACGCCGGCCACGCCGACCGCCACCGCGGCGCGGGCGAGCACCGCGACGAACTCCCTCTGCCCGCCGGAGGTGGCGCCCTGCCCGCCCGGCTGCTGCACCGAGTGCGTTGCATCGAACACCACCGGTGCGCCGCCGGTGACGCGGGCCATGATCGGCAGCGAGCGCATGTCGGAGACGAGCGTGTTGTAGCCGAAGGAGGCACCCCGCTCGGTGACGATGACGTTGGGGTTGCCGGCCTCGGTCACCTTGGCCGCGACATGGGCCATATCCCAGGGCGCGAGGAACTGGCCCTTCTTGACGTTGACCGCCCGCCCAGTGGCGGCGGCGGCGAGCAGGAGGTCGGTCTGGCGGCAGAGGAAGGCCGGGATCTGCAGGATGTCGACGGCTTGCGCCGCCCGCGCACAATGCTCGGCCTCGTGCACGTCGGTGAGCACGGGAAGCCCGAGGCTCTCGCGGATCTCGGCGAAGACCGGAAGCGCCTCGTCGAGGCCGACGCCCCGCGCGGTGCGGCCGGAGGTCCGGTTGGCCTTGTCGAAGGACGACTTGAACACGAGGCCGATGCCGAGTTTGGCCGCCATCTCCTTGAGAGCGGCAGCGATTTCGAGGGCGTGATTTCGCCCTTCGAGCTGGCACGGGCCGGCGATCAGCGCCAGCGGCAGATGATTGGCGAAGGCGACGCCGCCGGTCTGGACGACGGAACCGGAAGTCTGTGCAGTCTCGGGCATGGCGCCCGCTCTAGCCCGGCGAGGCCGCGCGGGAAAGACCGCGACGGGGCCGGTCCGCTGCCAGGCGGCACAGGCTGCCGACACCGAAGCCGTCCGGCCGGTCGCCGGGATCGCAGCGGACCACCGCGCCGCCGACGCGGCCGAGCTGCGGCGCACCGGTGAGCAGGCTGTCCTGATGCAGGCGCTGGGCAAGCGTCTCAACGGAATCGGCCGGTGCGCCGGCCAGGGTCCGCGCGGCGAGCCCGATCAGCACGAAGAACCCGCGCGGCGGCTCGCGCAGATTCGAGCGGAACGCGAGCCGCCGCGGCGTGTCGCAATCGAGGCTCATCCGGTCGGCGTCGGCGGCGCGGAACACGACGGTGGCGCCGCTGCGTCCGGCCAGGGCGACGCCCGTTCCCCGGATCAATCGCACAGTCAGCCCATCGCAGGAATCCGCTTGCGCCGTCGTGCCGAGGGCGAAAACGAGGGCGAGGCCGGCGAAAAGGGCGCGCAGGGTCATGCCGCGATCCATAGCACGGGCGCGCCGCTCAAGCCGCTTCACCGAGCATGGCGCGTCGTTGCCGGTCCAGCTCTTCGCTGTAGCGCTTCAGCGTGTGGCTCTCGGTCAGCAAACCGATCACGCGGCGGCTCTGCCGATCGCTGAGCACGGCGAGCTCCTCGCTCTCGGCCTCGTCGAACGCTTCCGCCGCCTGCTTGACGGTCATGTCGGCGAGCAGAAACGACCCCGGGTAACGCACGACGTCGGCAAGGTGCGGCGTCTCGCCACCATTCTCGGCCGCACGCGCATGGGCCTCCGGCACGAGGACGATTCCGGCATAGCGATCGTGCGCGTCCACCACGACCACGCGCGACGGTGAGCCGAGGGGATGCGCGCGCAGGAATGTCGCCATCGGCGTGTCGAGGGGCACCGGCCGGATGTCCTTGCGCATCATCCGCCCGACGGTCAGGGAGCGCATCCAGCCGACATCGTGGGCGCTGCGGATGCTTTCGCCGCGCAGGTGGAAGCGCCATGTGGCGAAGGAGTAGCCGAAGGTTTTCCGCACCGTGAGCGAGGAGGCGATCACCGAGGCGAGCACGAGCCCGGTCACGGGGAAGCTGCCCGTCATCTCCAGGGCGAGAAAGGTCATGGTGAGCGGGCCGCCGACGATGGCGACGGCGAAGGCGCTCATGCCGATCACGGCATAGCCGACCGGCGCGAGGCCGAACCCCTCGAAGCCGGGCCAGACCATCGGCGCCAGCCCGGCGAACAGCCGGCCGACCAGCGCGCCGAGGAACAACGAGGCGAAGAACAGACCGCCGCGGAAGCCCGATCCGATCGACATCGCGGACGCCGCGGCCTTGGCGACGATGAGGCCGGCGAGCGCACCGAGCCCGGCCGTCGCTTCGGGCGCGAGGGTGATGTGGAGCGCGCCGTGCCCGGCCGAGAGCACCTGGGGGGTCGTCGCGAGCGCGAGGCCGCCGACGCACAAGCCACCGAGGACGGGCCGGAGGGGTGCGGGCAGGCGCGAGGCGCGAAAGCCTTGCTCCACCAGCGTTACGCCCCGCATCAGCAGCACCGCGAGGCCGGCGCAGACGAGGCCGAGGACAAGACACGGCAGCGTGTCGCCCGCCCCCAAAGCCGTATTCTTGGCCAGCGCCAGAGCGCCGACATCGACCAAAGCCGGCTGGGGCGCGAGCGCCCGCGCCACGAGGCTGCCGCACAGGGCCGCGACGACGACGGGCGCGAGCGTCGCGATGGTGTAGGTGCCGATGATGAGTTCAAACGCGTAGAAGGCGCCGGTCAGCGGCGAGCCGAACGCGGCGGCAATGGCGGCCGCCGAACCGCAGCCGACCAGGGTGCGCAGGTCCGAACGCCGCATCTCGAAGGCGATGCCGAGCCGAGAGGCAATCCCCGACGCGACCTGGGTGTAGCCCGCCTCCAGCCCGACCGAGGCGCCGCAGCCGTTCGAGACGACGTTCTGTGCGGCCACGTCGAGGGAGCCGCGCAGCGACATCCGCCCGCCGTGCAGGGCATTGGCCTCGATCGGATCGACCACTGCGCGCTTGGCCTTGCCGCGCCCCCTCGTCGCGATCAGGAGCAATAGGCCGAGGATCGCGCCGCCGAGCGCCGGAGCCAGGAACGGGGCCCCCATCAGCGCCTCGGTCGGAAGATCCGTCAGGCTGCTGAGGCGCTGGCCCGCGGGAAGCCGGTAGAGGATTTCGCGTAGGAACTGGCTGGCGCCGCTCATGGCGACGACGACGAGCCCTCCGACGCATCCCGTGACGGCGGCGAGCCCCACCAGGGCGATCTCGTTCCCCCGCACCCAGGACCGAAGCCGCACCGGTGCCTGGACGAGCGGGGCGGCGGTGGGCGGAGACGGAGACGGGCTCATCGCACTCGCGGAAGCTGGGTCCGGATCGCAGGCCATAGCGGCCATGCGCCCGCCGTCTAGCATCGGTGGATCGATGGTGCGAACCGTGAAGAGGCGCATTCAAGACGCTTGAAATGCCGCGAGCCTCGGGATAAGTCCCCCCTCACGTGCCGCCGTAGCTCAGTTGGTTAGAGCACTAGATTGTGGATCTAGGGGTCCCCCGTTCGAGCCGGGGCGGTGGTACCATCGAATTTCGTATGGTTGTGAAGGGGTTGGCGCTGAGCCAGCCCCTTCTTCGTTTGGGCCCGGCCGATCCGCCGGCGCTTGCGAGGCGGTCGGACCCTCTTCCGAGATAAGCCGGGCTTCCCCTGCCGCTACGAGGCAGCGCGCAGGGGGCAGCGCCATGGCATCAGGTGGCGATCACCGGCTTCGCGATCGGCGAGCGCGTGAGCTGCTGGATTTCACGCGGTGCCCGGCCGGCCTTCTGCGCGATTTCCGCTTCCTGCTCGGCGATGAGTTGACGCGCCGGCTCGTCGCCGTCGAGCCCGCCGAGGATTTCCATCGGGACACGCCGGTTCGAGGCGCGTGTGCCGTCCTCAAAGACAACGTCGAAGAGAACGAAGCCGCGCTGCTGCGGCAGAGATTTGGTGCGTTTAGACATGCCCGCTGATAGGCGGCCTTCAGCGGAAAGAGCAATGGCGACGGACGCATGCGGGGTCGCACCCGGCGCCCGGCCGGAAAAGGCAGCGATGAACGAGTGGGTGCACCTCGAAACCAGCGACGTGCCCGGCGGCGGTAAGAGCCTCGCCTTGATGCAGCGCGGCGGTGAATTCTCCATCGTCGTCGGCAACATCGAATTGATGAACAGCACGCGGGGCACCTCGGAGGAGGCGCTGGCCTCGCTGACCTGCGCTCGGCTGACGGGCCGGCCGGCGCCGCGCATCCTGATCGGAGGCCTCGGCATGGGCTTTACGCTGCGCGCCGCTTTGCGGGAGCTGGGACCGGACGCGCGCATCGTCGTCGCCGAACTCGTGCCGGCGGTGGCCGCCTGGGCACGGGGACCGCTCGCTTCCATCTTCGCCGGCTGCCTCGAGGATCCGCGCGTCGAGCTGCGCGAGACGGACGTGACCCGCCTGATCCAGTCCGAAGCCGCCGGGTGGGATGCGATCCTCTTGGATGTGGATAACGGCCCGGAGGGTCTGCTGCGGCGCGCGAACAACCGGCTCTACGACGAGTGGGGCCTGAAGCGGGCGCAATGGGCGTTGAAACCCGGCGGCACGCTCGGGGTCTGGTCGGGGACGCCGGACCGGAAGTTCAAGGCGCGGCTTCAGCGGCTCGGTTTCACCGTCGAGGAGGTTCGCCGGCCGGCCAGCGGTTCAAGCGGTCCCCGCCATGTCATTTGGCTCGCAACGCAGCCCTGACCTTCGGTGCGCTGTTGGCGCAGAACGGCCGGGACACGCGCTTCACCAGCCTCGTTGCGAGCGTGTCCCACCTGTTCGATTCCGCACAGATGCTGGAACCGTGAGAGACGCGCACCGGGCCGGAATCGTTCGGCCCGATGCGCGATGTTGTATCGCTCGACGATGTGAATGCCGAGTTCGCCTGCGGATCAGCGGTCCGCCTTCTCGCCCGCGATGGTGAGATCGACGTAACGCTTCGTCGTTGGGCCGATCAGTTCACGCACCCGGCGCGCCATCGCCTCTTCCTCCTGTAGCGATTGGCGGAAGCCCGTCAGGCTACCGCCCTGCCCGGCCGCCTCGCCAATGGTCAGCAGCGATTCGTAGGCTGCGATCTCGAAGTTCTCGAAGGCGTGGTTGGCGTAGGTGTTCTTCAGGATCTCGTCCTGCGCCGGCGTGTGACCCAGCGCCATCATGTTGCCGACGAAGCCGAGAATGCCTTCCTTGATCGCCGAGGGGCTGTCGCCGAGCGATTGAAGAGCCTCTTCCAGGCGGGTGCGCTGGCCATGCGTCTCCTCGATATGGCGGCGCAGAGCCTCTTCCATCTCAGGGTAGCGGGTGAGCCGTTCCACCTGACGCTCCATGATCTGCAGGGCCTGCATTTCGAGAGCGTGGGTGTTCTTGAGTGCGGTGACGTAGATTTCGCGCGTGTCGAGGGCCATCGTCGGCGTCTCCTGTTCAAACGGTGTGGGGTGAAGCGCAAAAGAATCGCCCGGCCGCAGAGGCAGCCGGGCGATGAATCAGCCGATCTGTTGCGTCTCGGCGCCACTGTCGGGGCGAGCAGGCCCGAGCACGGGCTCCTGACCCATGGGCTCGTTCTGGAAGACGCTGAAATTGCCCTTGCCGTCGATCGAGGGGCCGGCCGTCCACCGGCCTTCCGGCGGCGGAGCACCGTCGCGGTTCGTCGCAAAGAAGCTGTAGTTGAACTTCTGGTTCTCTTCCGATTGCGGGAAGCTGTTCGGGATCGGCAAGGCTCCCTCGGCGCCGCCAAGCTCCTCGATGACCGCGAGCCATTGCTGCTGGTGCATCGTGTCACGGGCGATGAGGAAGCTCCACATGTCCTTCATGCCGGGATCGTTGGTCGCGTTGGACAGGCGCACCGCCAACGTCCGGCCGGTCGCCTCGGCGGCGACGTTGCAATACATGTCGGCGGCGATGTTTCCGCTGGCATAGATGTGGTTCATGTCGAACGGCACGCCGTCGGAATTGCCGGGGAACGCGGCCATCCCTGAGGAGAGCAGGTGCTTGTGCAGCATCCCCTCGGCGATGTGGCGCGGGTTTTCGCCACCCATCACAGCGCCGACGATGGCATCGGCCGCTCCGGCTTCCTGAACCTTGGTCGGTGCGTTTTCGAGATTCATCGCAACGGCTGTCGCCAGCATCTCGATATGGCCGATCTCCTCCGTCGCGGTGTGGAGCAGCATGTCGCGGTACTTGGTGTTGGGCGCGCGATTACCCCAGGCCTGGAAGAAGTACTGCATACAGACGCGGATCTCGCCTTCGACACCGCCGATCGCCTGTTGCAGCATCCGGGCATAGATCGGATCCGGGCTATCGACCCGTACCGGGTATTGAAGCTTCTTGTCGAAATAGTACATCGGCTAACTTCCTCGGCACACAGATCACACAGCCGTGCACGGCCAAGTCTTTCGACTGGCTGCGCTTCGGCTCTTGTGTCGGGGAAATCGCCAACTCCGCGCTTTGTTCAGCGGAAACTCACGCCGATCGTGTCGCACTCATATGTTGTGCTGATATAGCACAATGCATAATCGCAGTGAGGTAACCTATAGCCTCGTGAGAGCGACGGGAGCCGAGACCGGTCGCGCCGCCGTTCAGGCCGCGTTGCGGCCGAGTGCCGTGACCAATTCACGGATCGTGGCCGAGGGGACGGGGCGGCTGAACAGGTAGCCCTGACCCTCGTCGCATCCTTCGAGCCGAAGCTGCTCGAGTTGCGCCTCGGTCTCGATGCCCTCCGCCGTGGTCGTGATGCCGAGGCTGCGGCCGAGGCCGACCACGGAGCGCACGATCAGCCGCGAGTTGCCCGGCGCGGCAAGGTTACGCACGAAGGACTGGTCGATCTTGATCTTGTCGAACGGGAAGCTCTGCAGGTAGCTCAACGACGAGAAGCCGGTGCCGAAATCGTCCATCGCGACCCGTACACCGAGGCGCTTCAAGGTGTGGAGCGTCGCCAGCGTCGTCACGCTGTCGTTGAGCAGGACCGACTCGGTGATTTCCAGTTCCAGCCGGTGCGCCGGCAACCCGCTCGCGGCGAGCGCATCCATCACCGCCCGGACGACGGCCGCGTTCTTGAATTGTGCGGCGGAGACATTGACGGCGACGCGGATGTTCGAGGGCCAGGTCGCGGCCTCGCTGCAAGCCTTGCGCAGCACCCATTCGCCGATTTCGCCGATGGTGCCCGTCTCCTCCGCCAGGGGAATGAAATCCGCGGGAGAGACATAGCCGCGCTCGGGATGGCGCCAGCGCAGCAGTGCCTCGCAACTGGCGATCCGCTGCCGGTCGAGCTTGACGATCGGCTGGAACACGAGCTCGAACTCGCCGTTCCCGACAGCCTTCTTGAGATCGCTTTCGAGAGCTCGGCGCTTGCGCAGCTCGACGTCCATCTCCTCGTCGAAGAACGCCCAGCAGCCCCGTCCGGTGGCCTTGGCGCGGTAGAGCGCGAGATCGGCGCTCTTCAGCAGCTTCTCCGGGCTCGTTCCGTGTTCCGGTGCGAGCGAGATGCCGATGCTGAGCCCGACCGTCACGGTGTGTCCGTCGAGCAGGAAGGGCTGCTGGAAGGCCGCGATTAGGCGTTTGGCCAGGGCGCTCGCATCCCGCCGCGCATGCGTGCCGGCCTGGACGCCGGCTTGGACGATGGCGAACTCGTCGCCGCCGAGACGCGCCACGAGATCGGTGTCGCGCAGGCAGCCTTGTAGCCGTTCCGCAACGCTGCGCAGCAACCCGTCGCCGATGGGATGGCCGAGCGTGTCGTTGACTTCCTTGAACCGGTCGAGATCGAGGCAGAGCGTGGCGAACCCGGCACCGGCCCCTTCGTCGAGATGCGCGGCGGCCTCTTCCAGGCGCTCGCCGAACACCATGCGGTTGGCGAGCCCCGTCAGCGCGTCCTTGCGCGCCATGGTGATGATCCGCGCTTCCGCCTCGTAGCGCTGGGTGACATCCTCGTAGGTGGCGATCCAACCACCTTCAGCCGTCGGCTGCTGTTTGAGCGCGACGATGCAATCCGTCCGGATCGGGCAACACAGTGAGGCGCTCAACCCGCGTTGGAGCAGGGCCTCCTGTTCGACGAGGAGATCAATCGCGCGGCCATTATCGGACGAGGCTTCGACGAGACGGGCCACGTCGCGGATGCTCATGCCGGGCCGCAACGCGGCGGCATCGACACCGAACATGTCGCAGAAGCGGCGATTGTAGACGAGGAGGCCGCCCTCTGCGTCGTAGAGGCAGAGCCCCTGGAGCATGTTGCTGAGAGCCGCGTCGAGCTGTGCATTGCTGCGCTTGAGCTGATCCTCCTGCTCCTTCAGCAGGGAGACGTCGCTGCAGACGGCAACGAAGCCGCCCTCGCGTGTGGGACTGCGGCTGATGCGTAGCCAGCGCCCGTCGGCGGTGTGCGTCTCGGCGGTCAGGGTGGCGTGGCCGGGCATGGCGAGCAGGGCATCGGCGACGGCCGAACCGCGCGCATCAGAGAGCGGGCGATGGCCGGGCTCGGCCTGATCGATCCCGAGCAAAGCGGCCGCCCGCGCGTTCGCGAGCACGATGCAGCCCCCGGCATCGACGACGACGATCCCTTCGATCGACCCCTGCACAGCGTCGGCGAGCAGGCTTTGGGCGGAGCGGCGCTGCGCGACCTCCTCCTGCATCATCGCCGCGATGTTGTCGCGCATGACCGCCATGGCGCGCAGCAGGGCGCCGAACTCGTCGTCGCCGCCCTCGGGTACGCGCACGGTCAACTCACCGGCGGCGATGCGGCTCGCGACCGTCGAGGCGTCGGCCACCGGCCGAACGATCTGACGCAACAGGAGCAAGGCGACGATGCCCGAAAGAACGATCGCGAGTGAGGTCGCGAAGATGCTGAGCCGCACGTCGCGGGCCACGTCCGCGCGGGCCGTCTGCCGATAGGAGAAGCCGTCCCCGGCGGTGAAGTTGATCAGCAGGTCGATATGCTGCTCGGCCACCGCCGCGTGGGCATCGAGCGCCTGCCAGACATCCACCGTCTGTTGATCGGGGCCGAATTCCCTCCGAGCGGCGAGCCAGTGGGCGACGGCGTCCTTGGCGGCGGCGGCCTCCCGCGTCGCACGCTCCGACTGGGCCCGATCCGCGGCGATCTCCAGATCTTCCTCGAACGATTGCGTCAGCGCCTCGATCCGAGCCTCAAGCGTGCGTCGCTCGGCGCTATCGCCCGCCAGGCGAGCTCGGGCCACCGCAGCCTGGAGCATCGCGAGGTCGGTCGCGGCAGCCCGGGCGTAATTGATCGCCATCAGAGAGCGATCGTAGGTTTTGTCGACCAGTGCACCCGTCGTCATGATGCCGAAGGCGGCGTAGCCGCCGAGCGCCGCTGTGATCGCGCTCAGCATCAGGAAGGCGAGGAAGATGCGGCCGCGAATCGTGCGACCACCGCGCAGCACGGCCCCGACGGCGGTGCGCCCGAGCGAAAAGCCAAAGGGTCGGCGTGAAAGGCTCATCGGGCAAACGCTCGCTTCTCGCAGCCAGCATGTCCGACAATCGTTAAGGTAATCTGCGACGTCAGCGATTTCGATAGTGTATCCCTCGAATTCGGTGATGCCGTTAAGGCGAACGCAACTTCATGGATGCTCATCTGAAACGAACGAGTGCGCGGGGGCGTCCTCGAAGTAGAGGAGACGGGCATGATGGATGCGTGCCGGATGAGAACTGCGCCCACGCCGCGGCGTACAGGTTCAGTCCTGTTGCTCACATCCCTCATCGCATCCGGAACGGCGCTTGCGCTGGCGGGCGATACAGCGTCCCACCGCGTCACGCAGAAGGGCCGGTCCTTCGCCCCGGGGGCAATCTCCCTGCGGGCCGGCGAAGGCCTCGCGATCGTGAACGACGACGGTGAACTCGTCCATCACGCCTATCTCGAAAATCCGGACTTCAGCTTCGACACCGGAGAGCAGATTCCGGGAAGCAAAACCGTCGTCTTCTTCCCGAAGCCGGGGCGGTTCACGATCCTGTGCGGCATTCATCCGAAAATGAAGCTCGCGGTCTCGGTGAAGTAAAGAAGCGCAGTTCACCTTAAAGTTGCACGCGACCGAGATGTTTTCCAGGCTATCGGTCCGTCATCATCTCAAGATCTGGGCCGGCCAGCGCCATTCACGCCACTATTAAGCCAATGCCTTAACTGAAATTAAAGCCAAAGCCCCGAAGGTCGAACCTGTCGAGGTTCGAATGGCTTGGAAATTCGTGGGGGGCGTCGCAGCCCTCCTAACGATCCTGATGGGAAGCTTGGCGATCGCGACGAACGGCGAGCCCGATCGTTCGGCTGTGCTCGCCGAGTACCGCCGTCCGGCCGAGATTCCCTTCCCCGACGACAACCCGTATCGGGCCGCAAAGGCCGAACTCGGCCGCGCGCTGTTCTTCGAGCCTGCTCTCTCACGGGACAGCGACCGCACCTGCGCCACCTGTCACGTCCCAGGGCAGGATTGGACCGACACGACTCCGCGCGCCCCGCGCAGCGACGGCGGCTTCATGGATTTCCGGACGCCGACGCTGCTCAACGTCGCCTGGACCGAAACGATCTACGGTTGGGATGGTAAGTTCCGCGGACTCGAAGCGGTGGCCCGCACCCCGCTGACCGCGCCGGGCAACATGAACATGCCGCCCAAGGAGATGGTCCGTCGCCTCTCGGCCGATCCGAAATATGTCGTCGCCTTCGCTGATGCGTTCCCTGGTCCCACCCCGACCGGTGGGCCGATCACTCAGGAGCGGATCGAACAGGCACTCGCCACCTTCCAGCGCCTGATCGTCTCCGGTCGCGCACCCTTCGACCGCTGGGTCGAGGGCGATGCACGCGCACTGGGCCCAGCCGCCAAGCGCGGCTTCGATCTGTTCAACGACAGGGCCAACTGCGCCGCCTGCCATTCGGGCTGGAACTTCACGGACGGCTCGTTCCACGACATCGGCGTCGCCACGGACGGTGCGATTGGCCGCGGGCGGTTCTTCCCGAACTCGACGGCCCTGCGCCACGCCTTCAAGACGCCGACCCTGCGCAACGTCGCGCGGCGCCCGCCCTACATGCATGACGGATCGTTGGCGTCCTTGTCCGAGGTGATCGACCTCTACGACCGCGGCGGCATCGATCGGCCGAGCCGGTCCCGCGACATCCGTCCGCTTCATCTGACGGTACAGGAGAAGGCCGACCTCATCGCCTTCCTGGAAACCCTCAACGACGACGGCGCCGAGGGGCCCGCCTACCAGCCGATCGGAGCCGAGCCACCGCGGCCGTAAGGGATACCGGGGCCGGCGCGTCCGTCAGTAGTTGATGGTCGCGCGCAGACCTAAAACCGTGGCGTTGCGCAGCCGGCGCCCGCGCTCGTCGGCCACGCCGCCGCCTGGCCGCATGACATATTGGAGATCCGGCTGGAGGGTGAAGCCGGACACCAGCTCCGCCTGATAGGTCGCCTCGAACACGGTCTCACTGCTGCGCAGCGGCCCCGATCCGGCCCCGAAAACGCGCTGGTCGCGGTCAAAGGCGCGTGCGGCCGGGCTGATGCGGGAATGGATCACCCCGAGGCCCAGCGTATCGTTGGGGCGGCCCTCGAACAGGCCTCGATAGGCAACGCCGGCATCGACGTAGAGATCGATCAGGTTGCGGTTCGTCGGCACGGCGGAGACCCGCAGGAACGCCGAGGCACCCTCGTTCACCGTGCCGGGTTCGCGATAGATCGTCTGGTCGAGCATCGCGTAGAGCCCCGCATTGCCGCGAAAGCGCCGGGCGATTCCGCTCGCCTCGGGATCGGCCAGCAGTCGCCCCCGGACTTCGTCGAGGCGGGGGCTGTCGAACCGGCCGAAATGGTACCAGCCGCCCAGGGTCGCGGTGCCGGCCAGCCGCTCGGCCCCGGGCAGGCTGGGATAGGCATAGGCCACCTCGCCGATCAGCAGCGCCGGATCGTTGACGCGAAAACTCGTGCCGCTGCGGTTGCGCCGCTCCGGATCGGTCTCGTCGCCGGCCGGCGTCCCGGCCGGATCGCCGTTGAACAGCCCACCCTGCAGCGAGAGTTCGGCGGTCGGCTCGTATTTCAGGCGGATGGCGGGCGTGGCCAGCGGATAGATCGGCCCGCCGCTCGGCAACACGACCGCGCCGATATTCGGCCAGCCGAATCCGGCATTGATGAACACCACCGCCGACTGCGCGATGGCGAACTCCGTATCCGCCGAGACTTGGCCGACCTTCACCGAGAGCCGGTCGCCGAAGAAACGCTGCTCGATCCACAACTCGAACAGCCTCGTCGAGGGCAAAGCCTCGATGCCGCTGACCGTCGTGAGGTTGTTGACGAAGCGCCGGGACAGGCCGTGACCGTGGATCTGGAAGAAGTCGGTATGAAACCGGGCGCCGCCCCAGCCGGCGAGCTGATCGAGATCGATGTCGAGCGAGGCGTCGAGGCGACCGCCGAAGGTCGTCCCGCGCCGCAGCCCGCCGGAGGCGCTGGAAAACCCTTCGCCGATATAGGTGAGGACGTAGGTGACGCCCCGCGCCGCCAGCGCGGCGCGCAGGCCGAACGGGTCGCCGTAGGGGCCCAGCACGTCCTGGATCGAGCCCTCGTTCGTCACCGACACCTGATCCGACGTCCGCGATTGCGCGATCGCGGTCTGTGGGTCGCCGCCTGCGCCCGTTAGCGGAAGGCCGAGCGGCATGGGTAAGGCGAGCGACGGCAGCGATTGGGCGCGAGCCGGGACCGAGGCGATGCAGAGCGGAGCGGACAGGGCGAGGACCGCGACGCCGCTCGCGAGGAGCCGGAGCGTTCGGGCCGCGCGGCGGCGTGTCGTTTCCGCTCTCACGTCATTGCTCGGCTCGACACACAGGCGTGTTTCCGTAAGGCGGCGAAACCCCGTCGAGGGGCGGCCGGGTCGGGCCATATCGGATGATACCCAAGCAGGCGCAAATGACAGCTCTGCGAAGCGCCGCCCTCGCCGGGGTCGTTCGATGGGGATCGCCGACCGTCAGAGCGGTTCGATCCCCAGCACCTTCATCCGCGAGCGCAACGTCGTCGGCTTGAGACCGAGCAGCTCGGCCGCACCGCCGGCACCGAAGACCTTTCCGCCACTGATGTGAAGCGCCGCCTCGATCTCGCTGCGGGCACGGGCGCGGCGCTCCTCTTCGGATAGCGGCCGGCCGAGATCCGCCGGGCGCTCCGGCGCGGGCATGACAGGGCCGGCGCTGCGGGCTTCCGGCAAATCCAAGCGCAGGCGCCCACGCTCGGCGAGAATCGCGGCGCGCTCGATCACGTTCTCCAACTCGCGCACGTTGCCCGGCCAATCGTAGCGGGACAGGCGGCGGGCATCGGCCTCGGTCAGGCACAGATCCGTCCGGTTGAGGCGCCGCGCGGCGGCCTTCAGGGCGTGCTGCGCGATCAGCGGCACGTCCTCGCGGCGTTCCCGCAGGGGCGCGGAGGTTAGGGGGAACACGTTGAGGCGGAAGTAGAGATCCTCGCGAAAACGCCCGCGGCGCACCTCCTCCTTGAGATCGCGGTTGGTCGCGGCGATCAGCCGGATATCGACGGCGCGGGTGCGCTCCTCGCCGACCCGCTCGAACTGGCGCTCTTGCAGGACGCGCAGCAGCTTGCCCTGGAGGTCGAGCGGGATCTCCCCGACCTCGTCGAGGAACAGCGTGCCGCCGTCAGCGAGTTCGAACCGCCCGATTCGGTCGCGCAGCGCCCCGGTGAAGGCGCCCTTGGCGTGGCCGAAGAACTCGCTCTCGAACAGGTCGCGCGGGATCGCTGCGCAGTTCACGCGGATCAGCGGCCGCTCGTGGCGGCGGCTTGCCTCGTGGATGGCCCGGGCGATCAGCTCCTTCCCGGTGCCGGATTCGCCGGTGACGAGGACGGTGGCATCGGTGCCCGCCACCACGTCGATCTGGCGCAGCAACGCCTCCATGACCGGGCTACGCCCGATGATGCCTTGATGGTGGCTCTCGGCGCGAATCTCCTCCTTCAGGTAGGCGTTCTCCTGCTCCAGGCGCTCGCGCAGGGAATCGACTTCGGCGAGTGCGGCCCGCAACCGGTCCTCGTCCTCACGGCGCTGGCTGACATCGCGAAACACGATCACCGCGCCGAGCAATTGCCCGCCCTCGCGGATCGGCGTCGAGGTGTACTCGACCGGAAAGCAGGTGCCGTCTTTGCGCCAGAACACCTCGCCATCGACCTGATGCACGGCCCCGTCGCGGAAGGCCGCGTAGATCGGACAGTCGTGATGCGGGTAATGCGCACCGCCTGCGTGGGTATGGTGGACGGTGGCGTGCATGTCCTTGCCGACGAGATCGGCCGAGGCCCATCCCAGCATCCGCTCCGCGGCGGGGTTGACGAAGGTGGTGATCCCGTCCGCGTTGACGCCGTAGATCCCCTCCCCCGCCGCGCGCAGGATCAGCCGGTTGCCGCGCTCGATGTCGCGAAAGATGCGCTCCATGCGCTGCCATTCGGGCAGGCCGGCGCGCATGTGCGCCTCGGCCTCCCGGTCAACGCGGCGGCGCTCGCGCTCATCGAGATCGAAGAGGGTGACGAGGAGCCGCGTCGGCTCGCTTGAGAGCACGCAGCCGGCATATTCGAGGCGCAACAGCTTGCCGGCGCCGTGGCGCGGGGTGAGGCCTTGTGTCCACCATTGCCCCTCGGCGAGGACGGCCTGGGTGAACACCACGAGCGCAGGCCGCTGGTCGGGATGCAGGGCACTCACGGGCGTTGCTCGTAGGGCCGCGCGGTCGTGGCCGAGCAACCGGGCGGCCGCCGCGTTGGCGTCGTCGATGCGGTCTGTCAGGGGCTCGAACACCAGCATCGCCTCGCGATTCTCATCGAAGGCGGAGCCGTAAACCGAGGGCGCTTCCAGCGCTGATGCGGACACGACGAAATCTCGCAGTCTTTCTACGATAATTCGTCATAGACGAAATTTCGTAGATTGGCGAAGCGAGCACAAGTTATTGAAAAGTCGTGACTTACGGCGCCGCATTGGCCTGGCACGCCGTTTGCGGATCATGTTCGTAATGGCGCGGCTCGGCTCTGGGCCCGTCATCCGAGTGCCGCCCGGTCCGCTCAAACGGGTCGAGACGGTCCGGTCGTTCGGACGCTGCGCCCCCATGCATCCGAACGGCCGCCCCCATCGCAGCCGGCCCTCGGCCGGAAGGGAGACAAGCATGAAGCGCGAAGACCTCACCGAGAAGCTTCTCGACATCAAGCGCGAGAAGGGCTGGACCTGGAAGTACATCCAGGACGAGATCGGAGGCATCTCGCCGATCCTCATCACCGCCGCCTGCATGGGCCAGATGAAGCTGCCGAAGGCTCAGGCCAAGAAGGCCGCCGAGCTGTTCGGGCTGAGCCAGGCTGAGGAGCGGATGCTGAACGAGGCCCCCTATCGCGGCTCGATCCCGCAGATGCCGCCGACCGATCCGCTGATCTACCGCTTCTACGAGTTGGTGATGGTCTACGGCACCACGTGGAAGGAGCTGATCCAAGAGGAATTCGGCGACGGCATCATGTCGGCGATCGACTTCAACATGACGATGGAGCGCGAGCCCAACAACAAGGGCGATCGGGTGAAGATGAACCTCTCGGGCAAGTTCCTGCCCTACAAGTATTACGGCAACGAGGACGGCGTGCCGGAATACGGCTTCAAGGAGCCGTAGGAGCCCTCCGGTTCAGAAAAGCCCGGTGCCACGACGGCGCCGGGCTTCTCTTCGTCTCACAGGGCTGCTGTTGGATCGATACCGCCCTCGCCCGATCCGGCTCAGCAGCCGACACAAATGTCCTTCATGAGGAAGCTGTCCTTGAACTGAGGTTCAGGCTTCTGCGCAGCCTCGCCGTTTGTCGGCGAGCCCAAGACCTGCGGGCGAGGGATGACTCTTCCTGTCGGCGCGACATGCGGAGCCGTGATGGTCGTCTCCGGGCCGCCGCCCGTCCCGGTCTGCGCCGGATGATTCATCGCATTCGCGGCCGTGTGCGCGAGCAGGTAGATCACGCCGACGAGTGCGATTCTCAAAGATGTCGTTCCAGTCACGCTTCGTCTCCCTGTTCGATTGCGGATCCTTCTCGTATTTTGTGGATCCTTCTTCTGTCGGAGCGTCTATTCCGAATATGCGCCGCCGCACGCCGCATCTGAGTGGTCTTTGACCGGAATTAATCCGTCGCGATCGGATCTATTCTCGGAGACCTGCCGCGCGCCCGCCCTCCACGTCGCATTGGGATGCGTTCAGCGTGTTCCGGGGAGATAACAGATCAGCGGGTTCGCTCGACGGCCGCCGCTTTGATAGCTCTTTGCGTGACCGATCGAGCCGGTCATGTCCTGCGTCGGGTTTCCGCCGGGACGTTTCACGACGATGTCGCAGTACATCCGATTGGGATCGCCGGGGCCTTGGAGATCCATCGTGCGCCGAGCCAGCGCCGATGTCGGCAGGAGGATAGGCGTGACGGCCACAAGCAGACCCAGTGCGCGGTTTAATCCACGAAACAACAAATTTCTCCTGTCTTGCAGAGCGCGGCCCAAACAAGAGGCACATTGCTTAAATATAAATCCGATACTGGAAGCCAAGTGCGTAAGAACACATCTGTCATATTGCAATAAATTTGCACGGAGCCAAAATTTTAATCGGGAATAAATCTACTACTCAAACGTAATGTAGAACAACGGCATACAATTCACTGGGCAATACGGTCCCAAGCGTCCGATATGGCTTGGTCACCGACCCGCCCCGAAAAAACGCTTCGGAGCACATCCGGCGGTTTCCAGTCGGCCGCGAACGGCTGCGTACCGCCCCTCACCGCTGCTCATGGGGTCGAGCGGACCGTGTCGCGACCCAGGCAGGTCATGGCCGGGCGAGACAGAGGCGAGGCCAGCCGCAGACTTCTTCGGTCGGGTCGCCCTGCTGCAGCATGACCCCGACGGGCGCGAGGGACGCGACGGGCTCGGCGCCTGTTAGCGCGTCACCATTCCCACTCGGCGCCGACGCCGACCGAGGTACGGCCGTCGCTGCCGGCCTCGCCGTTCAGCTTGATCCGTCGCGTCACGTCGTAGTTGATCGTCGCGGCGGTGTCGGCGGGCTTGGCGCCGGCCTTCACGCCGACGCTGATGCGGTCGTTGATGTAGCGCGAGGCGCCGACCGCCGGGCCGCCGCTCGCGCCCGTCGAGACATCGAGGCTGTCGAGGCCGAGCCCCTTGCGGGCTGCCTCGAACACGTCGGGCCCTCCTGCCCCGCCGGAGAGTTGCGCCACGGCCTGAGCCAGTTGCAGCGCTTGGAACGCCGAGAGCCCGGCCGCCGCCTTCTTGAACAGGATGCGCGAGAGGATCTCGTCCTGCGGCAGGCTGGGATCGGAGGAGAGTGCGAAGACGGGCTGCGCCGCGGGGCCGGTGACCGCGACACGGGCGGTGACGTCGGCGGCCTTGGTCTCGGCGGCGAAGTCGAGGTCGGGCTGCGCGATGTCGCCCGCGAAGAACACCCGGCCACGGGTGAAGTCGAGGCGCTGGCCGCCGAGGCTGAACACGCCGCGGCGCAGGGAGAAGTCTCCGTTGGCCTGCGGGTCGCGCGAGGAGCCGGTGACGTGCAACTCGCCGCCGAGTTCCGCGTCGATGCCGCGCCCGCGCACGAAGATGCGGCTCGGCGCGCTTACGATGACGTCGAGACCGGCGTCGAAAGGCGGCGCCGCCTTCTTCCGGCGGCCAGCGGCCTCGATCTGCGCCTTGCGCTCGGCCCGCTTGGCGAGACGCTCGCGCACCTCAGGCGTCACATTGACCCGGCGGATGCCCGGCAGCGGCTGCACCGTGGCCGGCAGGCGATCGGGCACCGAGACGTCGATGGAGACGACATCGACCCGGCCCTTGATGGTCGGCTTGCGGGCGAGCGGTCCCGACAGGGCGAGGTTGAGGCTCGACACCGCCGTCATCAGCGGGCTTGAGACCAGTTCGGCCCGGTCGGCGGTGATGCGAAGCGTGCCGGGAAAGCCGGAGGCCGGCTCGACGGCGACGCGCCCGTCCACGGAGAGGCGCCCGCCGTTGCGGGTCGCCGCGGTCAGCCGCTCGATGACGATGGTGTCGCCGCGGCCCGTCACGCGGCCCTGGATGTCGGTGATGCGGATGCCGTTGATCGGATCGGTGAGGCTGCCGCCCGAAAGCGTCGCCGAGCCTTCGACCTTCGGCGCCGCGACCGTGCCGGCCACACCCGCATCGAGCACGATACGGCCGGCAACCCGCTGCCCGCTCGCGCTCAGCATCGAGTTGGCGAGCGCCGCGTCGAGGTTGCCGCGGGCGCGGAGATTCAGACCGCCGCCGGCCTCGACCGGCACGGTACCCGTCACGGTCACGTCGGCGCCGCGCCCGGCCGAGACCCGCCCGTCGATGCTGGCCGCGCCATCAGTGAGCCGGCCGCTCGCCCGCGCGGTGATCGGCGGCAGGCCAGCCTTGCGGGTTTCGGGGGTCACGAGGCCGGCAACGGTGAGGGCGTAGCGCCCTTCCGGCCGCGCGGCGGGTCCATGCAGGTCGGCCTCGCCCTCCAGCGTGCCGGAGAGCGCGAGGCTCGGGCTCGCGATCCGCGCAAGCGACAGCGGCAGGGCACGAATACCGAGCTTGAGGTCGAGATCGGACCCCGCCCGCCCCTGCACGCTGATCCGGCCGGAGCCGGCGGCGACCACCAGATTCTCGATCAGCGCCGAGCCGTCATCAAGGGTGATCGCGGCGGGGCCGGCCAGCGCCAGACGGTCGCCGCCGCGCTGCGCCGAGAACCGGGCAATCTCGATCCGCGTGCGCTCGGCCGGGATCAGCCGGGCGGCACCGTCGAGGGCAAAGCCGCGGGCCTGGGCGGTGAGGGTGATGTCGCTCGCCGCCGCGGTGCCGTTGGCCGTGAGCCGCATCGTATCGATGCTCTGGCCCGCCGCGACGAGCCGCGCGACGTCGGCATGGCCGTCGATGACCGGATGGGCCCGCAGGTCGCGGCCGGTTAGATCCGCGTCGAGCTTGGCGAGGCCGAACGTGTCGTAGCGCAGGCTCGAACCGGTGGCGCGGACAGTCGCGTCCTGGCGCCCGCCCGCGCGGGAGAGGTTCACCGCTGCGTCGAGGCTGCCGCCCATGGGTGCAAGCGCCAGCGGCGACAGGTCGGCGAGATCGCCGGCACGGACCGTCAGGGCGCCCTCGGCGAGGAGGCTGTCGGCGTTCACGACCGCTTGCCCGTCCGCCGCGACGGAGCCGAGAGCAAAGGCGAGCCGGTCGAGGGCGTAGTCGCTCCGGTTCGGCCGGGCGATGTGGGCCTCGGCCCGCAGCGGCTTGCCGGCGATGTCGCCGGTCATGCGCAGGGTGCCGTCGAGCGCATCGCGTAGGTCGTTCAGCGCCGCATCAAAGCGCAGATCCCGGATCGGGCGCCCGTTGGCCGTCACCTCCGGTGCGCGGAGCGCGGCGGTGACGGCCGGCTTGAGCAGGGAGCCCGTCAGTCGCGCATCGGCGCTCGCCGGCCCGGACAGGCGCTCATCGAAGGCGGAGAGGTTCTTGAGATCGACGCGGGCGGCGACGTCCGCGGTCTTGGCGTTCGCCTGGCCCTGGAGCGTGGCGACGAGCCCCGCGCCCTGGAAGCGCAGGCGCTCGAAACCGTAACCGTCATAGGTCTGAGAGACGCGTCCCGTCAGCGTCGGAGCGCGGCCGACGAGCCGGTCGGCGGTCGCCTCGCCGAGCACGAGACCGCCGCCGCGCAGGTCGAGGTCGGCGGAGAGCGCCTTGCGGGCGGGATCACCGCCCAGGATCGCCTTGGCATCGAGACGGCCGGCGAGGGTCCGGCCGGCGATGCCCGAGAAAACGCCGACATCGGACAAAGCCGCCTCGAGCGTGCCGGCCAGCGTGTTCTGCCCGATCCGTCCGGCATAGGCGGCGCGGGCCGTATCGGATTCGACGGTCAGGGTTGTGACGTCCAAGACGCCGTCCGAGCCGGCGGCGGCGCGCAGGATCAGCTTGGCCCGGCTGCCGACAGCGCGGCGCAGGGCCGGATCGGCGAGGCGCAGGCCGTCCACGGCGGCATCGGCGGTGATGGTGAAGCGCTGCGCCTTGTCGGCGCCGGTCGGCTCGATGTTCAGAACGGCATCGACCCGCTCCAGGCTCGATTCGCTGGTGCGCAGGCCCGCCGCCTTGAGATTGCCCTTCACCCGCGGTGCCGAGAGCGGCCCCTTCAGGCTGCCGTCGAAGACGAGGGTGTCCAACTCGGCATCCGCTGCCTTGGTGACGCCGCCCTCGGTCGGGACCGCGCGGGCCGAGATCGTGAAATCCGCGACCCGGTCGGCGGTGAGGGTGCCGCCGATCGCGAGCCGTGCGGTGCGCGAGGCGAGGTCGAGCCGGTCGATGCGGAACGACCCCGTATCGGAGAAGGCCATGCCGCCGTCGAGCTTGGTCTCGCCGGAGAAGATCGCCGCGGCCGGGCCCGGCACGAGGCCTTCGATGCGCGAGGTCAGGTCGAGGCTCAGGCGCCGGTCGGTGCCGATGCGAGAGAGGCGCGCACCGCCCTTCGCGCCGATCTCCGGACCGGCATCGAAGTCGAGCCGGGCGTTGAAGGAATCGAGGGTGCCGCGACCATCGAGGTCGAAGTTGATCGGTGGCGTGCCGGGAAGGTTCGCCGCCTTCGAGAGCAGCCCGCCCTCCGGCTCGACGAGGCTGGCTTTCACCTCAAGGCGCTCGCCCTTGGGCACGAACAGGAGGCGGGCGATGAAGCGCCCGGCCGCGTCGAGGCGACGGAAATCCGCGCTGACGTCGAGTCCCTCAGAGGGGTTTCCGAGCGTGGCCTTGCCCTCACCCGCGAGCCGTGCCGGCTGGCCCGCGACGCTCTCGCCCAGCAGCAGTTCGGCCAGCGCGAAGCTCTTGATCTCGACTTTCACCGGCAGGTCCGGCAGCAGGCTGCCATCGGGCTCGGCCTCGGCCGGCGTCGGGCCCGGCACCGGCTTGCGCAGCACTTCGAGACGGCCGATCTCCAAAGTGTCGACTTCCAGCCGGCCGGACAGCAGGGCGAGGCGCCGCCAGACCAGGCGGGCGCGGTCGAGCTTCAGCCACGGGCCGTCGGAATCGCTGATGACCACGTCGCGGATCGTGGCGTCCGAGGACAGGGCGCCATCGACGGCGCCGATCGTGACCTGCGACGAGGGCGTCGAGAGCGCCTTCGACAGGAGGCCGCCGAGCACCGTCTTCTCGCCATCGGCAGCGCGGGTGTCGTCGGTTGTGATGAAGGCGGCGAAAAGCAGTGCGATCGACAGGAACGCGGCCGCAACCACAGCTCGGCCGTAGGCTCGGCTCCGCCCCTCGCCCGCCGTGGCGGGCAGGCTGCGACGGTGTCGTCCGCGAGCAGAAAACGCCATTCAGAACGCCTGTCCGAGGCTGATATACAGGGCGGCCGGCAACTCGCGGTTTCCCTTAATCCGATCGAGCGGGAAAGCGAGGTCGGCGCGGATCGGACCGATGCCGGTGTAGTAGCGCAGGCCGATGCCCGCCGCCTTGCGGATACGCTCATCGAAATCCGGCAGCGTCGAGGCGAAGGCCGTGCCCGCGTCGAAGAAGGGCACGATGCCGATCGTGTCGGTGATCTTGATGCGGGCCTCGATCGAGGCCTCCAGCAGGCTACGCCCGCCGATCGGCAGATTGAACGGTCCGCGGGGGCCCAGCGTGCGGAAGGCAAAGCCGCGGACTGATCCGCCGCCACCGGCGAAGAAGCGGAAATTGTCGGGGATCTCGTCGAGCCGGGCGCCCGAGACCGAGCCGAAGCCGACGCGCCCGGCGAGCACGTATTTCGCCTCGTCATCGAGCGCGTAGTAGGTCGAGCCCTGGGCCTTCGCGACGAAGATGCCCGGATCCGAGCCAAGGAAGCCGGGATAAGGCACGGCCGAGGCGATCACCCGGAAGCCCTCGGTGGGGTCGAGCAGGCTGTCAGTCGAGTCGTAGGTCACCGAGAGCGGCACACCGATCAGCCGGTAATCGACGGTGCCGATGGCATCCTTCGAGCGGCCGACTTGCCCGTCGAGGCCGATCTGGGCCGAGAACGTGTCGGAGAAGCGGTGGCGGACCGCGACCGAAGCCCCGGCCGCGTCCACGAAGTAGCTCTGCTGCACCTCACGGGTGACAAAGAGGTTCGCCAGCAGGTCGTTGCGGGTGCCGCCGAGCGCCGGCTTCACGAACGTCGCCGAAAGGCGTCCGCCAAGGCCAGTCGTGTCGATGCCGGCGAGCTTTCGCTGGGTCGCGAACGGATCGTAGCCGAGGCCGAGATAGTAGATGTCGGCATCGAGCCGCAGCGTCTCGCCGCCGCCCCAGAGGTTGCGGTTGGCATAGTAGGCGCGCACGCCCGGCCCATCGACGGTGGAGTAGCGCGCCGAGACGCCGATGAGGTTGCGCTCGCGCTCGCTCACCTCGACGAAGATCGGCAGGTTGCCCTGCGCATCGAGGCTCTCGCCCTCGCGCACGCGGACCGCGCCCAGACCTTCGATGCGGGCGACCGAGCGACGGATGTCGGAGACCGCCTTCGGCGAGTAGGGATCGCCGGGCTCGGAATAGATGAACGAGCGGATCACCGCCGGATCGATGCCGTCGGTCGCCTTCACCGACACCTCGCCGAGGCCCGCCATCGGTCCGGGATCGATGGTGAAGGTCACGTCCATGACGTGGGCCGCATCGTCCACGACGGGATCGCGCGTCACGGCCTTGGCGAAGGGGTGGCCAAGAGCGCGGAAGCGATCGACGATTTTCGCTTCGCGGGCGAGCACGGTCGCCGAGCGGGCCGGAACGTCGTCGCCGGTCCGGGTGAAGCGCTCGGGCAGCACCTCCTCCGAGAACGGACGGCCGCGGGGGTCGAGGACGCGCACGGTGCGCAGGGTGTAGGCGGGACCGAGATCGACCGCGATCTTGACCGGCACTAGCGTGCGCGCGCGCGCGTTCTCGGCAACCCGTGCGGCGGCAACCAGCGAGGCCTCGCCGCCGACCGGCACTCCGTCGATGCGGATCGAAACGGTGCCCTGATAGTAGCCGTAACCGGAGAGCACATCGGTCAGGCGGCGCAGATCGGCCTCGGCGCGCCGCACCAGCCCCTCGCCGCCCGGCGGCGCCTCCTGGCGCAGGCGGTAGAGGGTCGAGGTATCCTGCAGGGCCCGAAGGATGTCCGAATCGTCAGTGCCGGTGAAGCGCAGGCTATAGGGCAGTGCCGTCGCGCTCGGGGCCGGCGGCTCCTCTTCCGAGCCGAACAAGCCGAACAGGTCGAAGGCGGCCGCCGGACGCGGCAGAAGGACCAGCGTCGCGACACCCAGAAGAACGCCACCAAAGACCGGCGAACGCAGCAGGCAGTTCATCCGGACATGCATTCGCTGGGCGGGGTCCGTGGCTCGTGACGGGCGATGCCTCCAAAAAGCATCCAGATGTTAAGTACCCGTCGATCCCTTGCGCCGCTACCCCGGCCCTGCTTGGCACAGTGCATGATCGAGGAATGGTGAGCGGACAACGCACCGGTGTACCCGGCGGGCCGCAGTTCGGGCCGGTCGACGCGACCCGCAACGCGTTCGCGGACGCGGTGCTACTCTTCGTCTTCGACCACAGTGATCTGAGTGGGCAGCGGCAGGCTGATCGTGCAGCGCAGTCCCTGCGGCTCGAACGTGAGGGTCGTCTCGGCCTTCAATTCATAACGAAGGCTGCGTGTGAGCACCTCCGTGCCGAAGCCGCAGTGAGACGGCACCGGCGGGAGGTTCGCGAGACCGCTTTCTTCCCAGACGAAGGTCAATTGCGGGCGAGTTCCGGACGGCTCGGTCGGCGGCGACAGCGTCCAGCTCACGTGGATACGGCCCTGCGGCACGGTCAGGGCGCCGTGCTCGACGGCGTTCACGGCCAGTTCGTGGATGGCCATGGCCAGCACCTCCGCTGCACCTGGGCGCAGAAGGAGGCTCGGACCGGAAATCGCGACCTGCTCACCCTCGCGCGCGAGATGGACCAGCAACTCGTCCGCGACGAGGGAATGCAGGGTGATCCCTTCGGGTACGCTGCGCATCAGCGCATTGAGCACGTGGGCGAGCGCGTCGAGCCGCCCATCGAGATGGGCGACATAGGTCTCCACCGAGTCGCTGGTCTCGGCGGAGCGACGGATGATCGCCCGCAGCATGGACAGCGTGTTGCGCACCTTGTGGCGCAGCTCCGCGGGCAAGCCCGTCTCATCGAGGAAGCGGCGCAGGCGCCGATTCTCGGCCTCCAGCTCCTCAATACGTGCGTCGCGCGGATCCTGGTTCATGACTTAGCCGTTCGCTGACCTCGTTGAGATGAATCGGCCAACGGCCGATCTTTAATCCTCATCCGTATTCAATGGATTGCGCTCGTAATGCAGATAAGCCGGGTCGAAGAGCGAAGTGGCTTGGAGTGCCGAAAAGTCTGGTATCGTCAATTGTCGACCACGGAGGCGGATCAAGCCCGCCGCCCGCAATTCTTTGAGGGTGCGATTGATGTGGACGGTCGAAAGCCCCATCGCATCCCCGAGATCGGCCTGGGTTATCGGGAATTCGCAACTCGTGTCGTTCGTCAGTCCGACGGCGCGCAGGCGTAGGAACAGTTCGCAGAACAGATGCCCGAGCCGCTCGGTCGCCAGCCGCTGACCGAGGCTGACGGTCCATTCGCGCTGAATCGCGGCCGTCACGAGCATTTCCCACCACAACGCCTCCGCCACGCGCGGGAATTGCTGGGCGAGCTCCCGTATGGCGGTTTCCGAAATCTCGGCGAGCACCACCGAGGTCAGCGTGCCGAGCGAGTGGTCCATCTTCCGCAGAACGAAGACATGCGGATCGCAGAGATCGCCGGGCAGGAAGATCGAGATGACCTGACGGCGCCCGTCCTCGAGCTGCTTGTAGCGGCAGGCCCAGCCTTCGAGCACGACGTTGACGTGACGCGGCCAGTCGCCATCACGAACCACGTCCTCACGCGGTCCGAGTCTTCGTGTCGGCTGAGCAATCTTCTCCAACGCCTGCTTCTCTTCGGAAGTGAGGCGGATGAAGTTTTCCAGCTTGCGGACGAGCGGGTTTGCCACTGGGTTTCCTTGGCCTAATCGCCACAACCTAGCGCTCTGAAAATCTGGCGGAACTAACGCACGTTAATTTTGCGCGGGAAAGCGTTAAGCTGTGAACAGAATCATGGCGTATGGCTAAGGCGAAAGGTCAGTACGCCCGCGCTTCAGCTTGCTTCGAAGAAGTCGCTCAGGTCGCTTGCAGCCGCCGCGATCAGCCGAAACAGACGTAATTTTTAGTAAGCGTCGCAGGCCGACAAACTCGGCACCAGACGACATAAACGGCTGCAATCGTGCAACGTGGAGTTTGGTGGGGGAAGTAGGACTCGAACCTACGAAGCTTACGCAGCGGATTTACAGTCCGCCCCCTTTGCCGCTCGGGACATTCCCCCAAACCGGGTCACCGCGTGTCGTTCGCGGCGGGCGAGGCCCTTATGATTAGGGCGCGATCGGGTGTCAACCGATCTGCCCGGCCCAATTTCTATCCACAGGGCGCCACGTCGCAGATTCGCACCTGGGCCCGCTCCGCCCCGCGCCAGCGGTCGCACGACAGGGTTCCCGCAACGTGGAAGCTCCGCCCGATCCCGCCAAGCAGGGCGACGCCCAACGGACCCTGCGCGGCACGGAAGGCGATCGCGCCGACCGCTTGCCCGTCACCGCTGACGAGGCGGGCGCGGACATGCCCGTTGCCGACGATCCCGGCATCGACGATGCGGTGGCGGGGCAAGGCCATCACCGGCTCGGGCGCCCCCTGCCCGAACGGGCCGGCCCGCTGGATCAGGCGCACCAGCTCGGCGGTTGCGCCTCCGGCACTCACGGTTCCGTCGATCAGCAGCGCCTCGGCGGCACGGGCCCGACCGACGGTCTCGACGAGATCGTGGGTGAGGCTCTCCCCGAAGGCGGCGAGGCCTCCGGGCGGGAGGGTCACGCCCGCGGCCATGGCATGCCCACCGCCTTTGACCGCGAGCCCCGCCTCGACCGCGCTGCGCACGGCACCGCCGAGATCCGCACCGACGACCGAACGGCCGGAGCCGACGGCGCTGCCATCGGGCTTGACCGCGAAGGCGAAGGCCGGCCGGCCGAACCGCTCCTTGAGCCGGGCGGCGATGAGGCCGACGATGCCGGGATGCCATTCGGGCGAGGCGGCGATCAGGACCGGACGGTCCGGATCGCGTGTGAGGTGGGCATCCATCTCCGCCTCGGCCTCGGCGACCGCCTGCGCCTCGATGGCCTGCCGCTCGCGGTTGAGCCGATCGAGTTCGTCGGCGATGCGACGGGCCTCCATCGGGTCGGCGGTGGTGAGCAGCCGCGCGCCGAGACCGGCATCGCCGATCCGCCCACCGGCATTGATGCGTGGCCCGACGAGAAAGCCGAGATGCCACGCTTCCGGCGGTTCGCTCAGCCCGGCTGCGTCGAGCAGCGCCGCCAATCCCGGACGCCCGCGCCCGCGCATCACCGCGAGTCCCTGGACGACGAAGGCCCGGTTGAGACCGGTGAGCGGCACCACGTCGGCGACGGTGGCAAGCGCCACGAGATCGAGGAAGTCGGTGAGGCGCGGCTCGGCGGATGTTGCGAAGACGCCGTCCCGCCGCAGCCGGCGGGCGAGCGCGACGAGGGTCATGAAGACCACGCCCGCCGCGCAGAGATGGCCGAGGCCGGACAGGTCATCGAGACGGTTCGGATTGACCAGGGCCCGCGTCTGCGGAAGTTCCTCCGGCGCGCCGTGGTGGTCGAGCACGATCACGTCGAGGCCCAGCGCCGCGGCCGCGGCCAGCGGCTCGTGGCCGGCGGTGCCGCAATCGACGCAGACGAGCAGTCCCGCGCCCTCCTCCCGCAGGGTCGTGACGGCGCCGACATTGGGGCCATACCCTTCCGTGATGCGGTCGGGGATATGGATGCGCACCGGCACGCCGAGCGCCCGGAGATAGTCGGCGAGCAGGGCTGCGCTCGACGCGCCGTCGACGTCGTAATCGCCGAAGATCGCCACCGTTTCCCGGGCGCGTACGGCATAGGCAAGCCGCTCGACCGCCGCTTCCATATCCACGAGCACCGACGGATCCGGCATCAGGTCGCGCAGACGCGGGGCGAGGTAGGCGTCCGCCTCCGCCGGCCGCACACCGCGCCCGACGAGGACGCGCGCGAGCAGATCGGGCAGTCCATAGGCCTGCGTCATCGTCACGGCGAGCGCTTGGAGGCCGGGATCGCCGCAGCGCTCGCGCCACGGCCGCCCGAGCGCCGAGGCGGTGACGTCGAGGAACGGACGCGGGAGGTCCGAGGACGGATCGATGAGCATGGCGGCGGTCACGCGGGCGACCATAGTCGTTTCCGCGGCCGAAGACTGCGCCCCGCAAACGACAGCGGGGCGGACGATTGCTCGCCCGCCCCGCCGCGCTGCCCGTCGTTTGGACGGGTCAGAGGTTCTTGACGATCGAGTCGACGACCTTCTTGGCGTCTCCGAACAGCATCATCGTGTTGTCGCGGAAGAACACCTCGTTCTCGACGCCGGCATAGCCCGAGCCCATGCCGCGCTTGATGAAGAGGACGGTCTTGGCCTTCTCCACGTCGAGGATCGGCATGCCGTAGATCGGCGAGGCCTTGTCGGTCTTGGCGGCCGGGTTGGTGACGTCGTTGGCGCCGATCACGAAGGCCACGTCGGCCTGCGGGAACTCGCCGTTGATGTCTTCCAGCTCGAACACCTCGTCGTAGGGCACGTTGGCTTCGGCCAGGAGCACGTTCATGTGCCCCGGCATGCGGCCCGCCACCGGGTGGATGGCGTACTTCACCTCCACGCCTTCCTTCTTCAGCAGGTCCACCATCTCGCGAAGGCTGTGCTGAGCCTGGGCGACCGCCATGCCGTAGCCCGGCACGATGATGACACGCTCGGCGTTCTTCATGATGTAGGCCGCGTCGTCGGCCGAGCCCTGCTTGACGGGGCGCGTCTCGACCTGGCCGCCACCGGCCGCCGCGGCGGAATCACCGCCGAAGCCGCCGAGGATGACCGAGATGAACGACCGGTTCATCGCCTTACACATGATGTAGGACAGGATCGCACCCGAGGAGCCGACCAGCGAACCCGTGATGATGAGCGCGAGGTTGCCCAGGGTGAAGCCGATGCCGGCCGCCGCCCAGCCCGAGTAGGAGTTCAGCATCGAGACGACGACGGGCATGTCCGCGCCGCCGATCGGGATGATGAGCAGCCCGCCGAGGGTGAACGACAGGAGCACGATCAGCCAGAAGACCAGCTTGCTCTCGTTGCCGATGAACACGGCGATCAGCACCACCAGGGCGATACCCAGCGCGATGTTGATGGCGTGCCGCTGCGGCAGCATGATCGGCTTGCCGGACATGCGCCCGTCGAGCTTGGCGAAGGCGATGACCGAACCGGTGAAGGTGATCGCGCCGATTGCCGCGCCCAGCGCCATCTCGAACAGCGACTCCTTGTGGATGTGGCCGTTCTCGAGGATGCCGACCGCCTGGGGCGCGTAGAGCGTCGCTGCCGCACCGGCCACGGCGGCGAGGCCGACGAGCGAGTGGAAGGCGGCGACGAGCTGCGGCATCGCCGTCATCGGCACCCGCTTGGCGATCACGGCGCCGGCGCCGCCACCGATCCCGAGGCCGAGCAGCACCAGGATCCAGGCGCCGAGTCCCGCCGGCGGATGGCCGACCAGGGTCGTGAGCACGGCGAGCGCCATGCCGATCATGCCGTACAGGTTACCCTGTCGCGATGTGGTGGGGTGCGAGAGCCCCCGCAGCGCCATGATGAACAGGACGCCGGCGACGATGTAGAGAAGGGATGAGACGTTTTCCGACATCGCCTCAGGCCTTCTTCTTGTACATGCCGAGCATGCGCTGGGTCACGAGGAAGCCGCCGAAAATGTTCACGGAGGCGAGGACGATACCGATGAAGCCGAAGAAGCGGGCCCAGCCGGTGCCCTTCTCGATGAGCGGCACACCGGCCGCCAGGAGCGCGCCGACGATGATGACCGACGAGATCGCGTTGGTCACCGACATCAGCGGCGTGTGCAGGGCCGGGGTCACCGACCAGACAACGTAGTAGCCGACGAAGATCGCGAGCACGAAGATCGCGAGCTGGAACACCGTGGGATCGACGGCGCCATGGGTGGCGGCGGCGATGCCGTGCCCGAGCGAGTCGGCAATCGACTGCGCCTGGGCGGCGTTCTGATGGGCGATGTCAGCCGCGGCGCGCGCGGCCGAGGCAGCGGCCTGGGCCTGCTCTGCAGGTGAGACGGGCGGAAGGGGGGTTGCCATGGTGAGATCCTCCGCGACCGATCAGGCTTTGGGCTGAAAGTTGGGGTGGACCACCTGACCGTCGCGGGTCAGATTGGTGGCCTTGACGAGTTCGTCGTCCCACTGCACCGCCAGCGCCTTCGACTCCTTGTCGATCAGGGTCTCGACGAAGGCGTAGAGGTTGCGGGCGTAGAGGCTCGACGCCGTGGCTGCGAGGCGGCCCGGCACGTTGACGTGGCCGACGATCTTCACGCCGTTGCCGACGGTGACGATCTCACCCGCCTTGGCGCCGGCGACGTTGCCGCCGCGCTCGACCGCGAGGTCGACGAGCACCGAACCGGGCTTCATCGAAGCGACCATCTCCTCGGAGACAAGCTTCGGCGCGGGCCGGCCGGGGATCAGCGCCGTGGTGATGACGATGTCCTGCTTGGCGATGTGGCCCTTGACCAGCTCCGCCTGCTTCTTCTGGTACTCGGCCGACATCTCCTTGGCGTAACCGCCGGAGGTCTCGGCCTGCTTGAACTCGTCGTCCTCGACGGCGACGAACTTGGCGCCCAGCGATTCGACCTGTTCCTTGGTGGCGGGCCGCACGTCGGTGGCGGTCACCACGGCACCCATGCGGCGGGCGGTGGCGATAGCCTGGAGGCCGGCGACGCCGACGCCCATGATGAAGATGCGCGCGGCCGGAACGGTACCGGCGGCGGTCATCATCATCGGCAGGGAGCGGCCGTACTCGGCGGCGCCATCGACCACGGCGCGGTAGCCGGCGAGGTTCGCCTGCGAGGAGAGGACGTCCATCACCTGCGCGCGGGTGATGCGAGGCATCAGCTCCATGGCGAAGGTGTTGACGCCCGCCTCGGCGGCGGCCTTCAGCTCGTCCTCGTGCCCGTAGGGGTCCATGATCGCGATGACCGTGGCGCCCTTCTGGATCTTGCCCAGTTCCTCGGCGTTGGGACGGCGGACCTTCAGGACGAGGTCGGCGCCGGAGAGAGCCTCATCGGCGCTCCCGGCGATCTTGGCGCCGGCGGCTTCGTACTCGCCATCGGGAACGCCGGCCTTGGCGCCGGCCCCCGATTGCACGACGACATCGGACCCCAGACCTATGAACTTCTTGACCGTTTCTGGGACGGCCGCGACCCGTGGTTCTATCGGGTCCGTCTCCGTCAAGACGGCAATACGCATCAGTTGCTCCCGTTCTTACAGCCGCCTTTCGGCGTGCCGGTATCCGAGCTTGCTGGGAAGTTCAGATCTGGAAAGGGCCGACGCGAGGGGTCGGCCCGGAAGTCTCGATCCTCAGCTGAGGAAGAGAATCGCGAGGAGTGCGGCGAAAACGAAGGCTTGGGCCTTCCAGCCGATGGCGGGGACGAAGGCACCGACGGCCGCGGCCACCCATGAGACCAGCACGCCGATGATCGCGGTCACCCACGCTTCGTTCACGCCGCCGATGGCGAGAGCCGTCACCCAGCACAACACCGTGACGGTACCGATTTCGACGAAGCGGACGAAGCCCCGATAGGTCTGCTCGTGGGTCTTCTCGTCCATCGCCGGGCTGTAGTGCAGGCCGGTGAGGGTCTTCGTGTCCGCCATTGCGCGCCCGTTCCCTGGTATCGTTTTGCTTGTCACGCGCGGATTTAGCGCAACGCTTATCCGCGAGCAATCAGCTTGACGCTCAGGTACACATGTCGTGAGCCGGCTTTTGTCACACCGGATCGGGCAATCCGACCGCGGCCAGCGCCGCCCCCTGCCGCTCGGAAAGCGTGTCGAGCGAGAAGCGCTCGATCTCGGCTTCGAATAGTTGGTGGTAATTCAGTTCGGAGCGCAGGTGCAGGAAGACCGCGCCGAGCCCGACCGCGGCCCGATCCATGAACACGAATTCCTGCGGAACTGTGACCGGGCCCTTCTCCTTCAGCGCCTGATGCACGGAAAACGCCTCGCGCCGTCCGTAGGCACCCGGATCGATCCCGTCGGCGACGGTGCGGGTGCGATCCTCCAGCAGCGGGCCGTAGATGAAGCGGGCCCAGATGTTGAGGATGTCGATGGTTTCGTTGTCGAGCTTCTTAAAGCCCCAGACTTCGTAGGCGTGGACAACCCGCGCGCGATCGTCTTCCAGCAGGCCGCGGTAGAGATCGACCACACCGCCGACGAAGCGGGGATGGAAGATGCGCACGCAGCCGTAATCAAGCAGGTTGATGCCCTGCGCTTCTCCGCCCTCGGAGAAGACGGTGTAATTGCCGAGATGCGGATCGCCATGGATCACGGCAGCGCGGCTGAAGGGATGCCACCAAGCCCGGAACATCGCCTGGGCGAGTCGGTTGCGGATCTCGATCGGGCTCTGCGTGAAGTTCAGGATCTTCTCGCCGTCGAGCCAGCCGAGGGTGAGAAGCCGCTTCGTCGACAGATCGGAATGCACCGCAGGCACCCGCACGGAATCGATGTCCTTGAGCACGTCGCCATAGAGGGCCGCGTGCTTGGCCTCGCGACCGTAATCGAGTTCCTCGCGCACCCGCGCGCCGATTTCCTTGGCGATCTCGGAGGTGTCGAGCCAGGAATTCATGCGCCGGTGGAGCGCGAAGGCGACCTGAAGCTGCTTGAGGTCCGCCTCGACCGCCGATTGCATGTCGGGATACTGGAGCTTGCAGGCGAGCGGCGCGCCGTCGCGTGACTGAGCGCGGTGGACCTGCCCGAGCGAGGCCGCGGCGGCCGGCTTGAGATCGAAGCTGCCGAAGCGGCTCTGCCAGTCGGCGCCGAGTTCGGCCATCATCCGGCGCTTGACGAAGGCCGCGCCCATCGGTGGCGCGTCGGCCTGAAGCTTCTGCAGTTCGGCCGCGTATTCCGGCGGCAGCAGGTCCGGCACGGTGGCGAGCAACTGCGCCACCTTCATGATCGGCCCCTTAAGACCACCGAGCGCCTGGGCCAGAGCCGCCGCGTTGTTCAGGCTCACACCATCCTTGCCGCCGAACAGGCGCGCCGCCGCCATCCGCGCGGCCACCCCTCCAACATTGGCGCCGACGCTGGCGTAGCGGCTCGCGCGGGCGGTGAAGCGGTTGGCTTCGCGGTCGGTCTCGGCCATGGATTCGGATCGATTCCTATCGTGACTTGACCGGAGATAGGCGCTGCCCGGTCTCGCGCCCAGGGCGCTGGGACGGCGCGCCGCGGGCCGCGCTACGCTTTCGGCCAGTTATCGCGAATCCAGCGGGTCAGGCCGGATTCATCGATCTCGCCGGCGGCGAGACCACGGATCATTACGACGGCCTCCGCCTCGTCGACGATGAAATCTATGTCGTTCAGGCCGAGGAAGGTGATGAGCGCCAGCAACGCGGCGCGCTTGTTGCCGTCGATGAACGGGTGGTTCTTGGCGATTCCAAAAGCGTAGGCGGCTGCCAGTTCTGCCAGATCAGGCTCCCCATAGCCGGCCCGATTGATTGGGCGCCCCAAGGCCGATTCCAAAGCTCCCGGATCGCGTATGCCGGGCGGTCCGCCGAAAAGCTTGAGTTGATGGGCGTGAATGGCCTGGACGAGATCGCTCGTCAGCCAGATGATCTCGCTCACTTCGCCAGCTCGGCCAGGGCATTTCGGTAGGTCTTCATAGCCCGCTCGGCGATCTTCATCCCCTTCTCGAAGGTCGGATCGTAGGGTGACAGGCGCACCGTGCCGTCGGCGTTCTCGGTCACGTAGAGCCAATCGCCCTGTTCGAGCTTGAGCCGGCCGACGAGCTCCTTCGGTAGGATGAGGCCGGTCGAATTGCCGACGCGTTTGACTTCGAGCTTCATGCGGGCACCCCGTACGCGTTGTACTGACCGTATAACACGTACGGGGCATCCAGCCCATAGAGTGTGGGCTAGGCAGCCTCCATCGACTCCAGCTCCGCGATCATCCCCTCGATCATCCCCAGCCCGATCTGCCAGAAGCCGGGATCGCTGGCGTCGAGCCCGAACGGCTTCAGCAACTCGCCGTAGGGCTTCGAGCCACCCGCCGAAAGCAGGGCGAAGTAGCGCTCGACGAAGCCGGGCTCGGCGCGGGCGTAGACGCCGTAGAGCGAGTTCACGAGGCAATCGCCGAACGCGTAGGCGTAGACGTAGAACGGCGAGTGGATGAAGTGCGGAATGTAGGCCCAGAACGGCTCGTAGCCCTTGTCGAGGGTGATCGCCGGGCCGAGGCTCTCGGACTGCACCGACATCCAAAGTTCGTTGATCTGCTCGGCCGTCAGCTCGCCCTTGGCGCGGGCGAGGTGAACCTTACGCTCAAACGAGTAGAACGCGATCTGGCGCACCACCGTGTTGATCATGTCCTCGACCTTGGCCGCGAGCATCGCCCGGCGCTGGGTTGGGTCCGTGGTCTGGCCCAGCAGCCGCTGGAAGGTCAGCATCTCGCCGAACACGCTTGCGGTCTCGGCCAGCGTCAGCGGGGTCGGCGCCATCAGCGCGCCGTTGGGGGCGGCGAGCACCTGATGCACGCCGTGGCCGAGTTCGTGCGCGAGAGTCATCACGTCGCGCGGCTTGCCCTGGTAATTCACTAGCACGTAGGGGTGAGCCGAGGGCACGGTCGGATGCGCGAAGGCGCCGGGTGCCTTGCCGGGCCGGGTCGGCGCATCGATCCATCCGCCGTCGAAGAACTTTCTGGCGATACCAGCCATATCCGGCGAGAAGGCATCGTAGGCCTCC
Source organism: Methylorubrum sp. GM97 (assembly GCF_024347855.1). NCBI lineage: Bacteria > Pseudomonadati > Pseudomonadota > Alphaproteobacteria > Hyphomicrobiales > Methylobacteriaceae > Methylorubrum > Methylorubrum sp. GM97. The sequence goes on along the minus strand of NZ_AP025942.1, from coordinate 2,986,287 downwards.
AGCACCGTGTCACGGGCCTGGGCCCAGGGAATCGTGCGCTGCTCGACCTTCGGCAGCGGCGCGTTGCGGTCCCAATAGGGCAGCGCCTCGACGCCGAACCACTTGGCCTTGAGCCGGTAGTAGCGGTGCGACAGCCGCGGATAGGCCGCGCGCACGGCCTCGACCATGGCGGCCACGACCTCCGGCTCGACGCGATTCGAGAGGTGGCGGGCATCGGCCACGTCCTTGAAGCCGCGCCAGCGGTCGGAGATCTCCTTGTCTTTGGCCAGCGTGTTGGTGATCAGCGTGAAGATGCGCAGATTCGCCCGCAGGGTCTCGCCGAGCGCCTGCGCCGCCTCCTGGCGCACCGCCCCGTCCGAATCGACGAGCTTGTTGAGCGTCGGCTCCAGCGTCAGACGCTCACCCTGAACCGAGAAGCGCAGCGAAGCGATCGTCTCGTTGAACAGCCGGTCCCAGGCGGCGTTCGAGGTCACCGACTTGTCGAGGAACAGCTTTTCCGTGCGGTCGTCGAGCTGGTGTGGCTTCTCGCGCCGCAGATCCTCGATCCAGGGGCGGTAATGGGCGAGCGGCCCGTCCGCCATCGCCGCGTCGAGCACCGCATCCTCGACGCGGTTCAATTCCAGGCCGAAGAACAGCAGGTCACCCGAGGCCGTGGTCAGCCGCTCGCGGGTGTCGCCGTAGAACTTGGCGCGGGTCTCGTCCGTCGTATCGCCGGAATAGACGAGACCGGCATAGGACATCAGCCGCCCCATCAGATCCTCGATCCGCTCGAAGGTCTGCACCGCCTCGCCGAGGACGGACGAGGCATCCGGCCCCGCCGCGATCTCGGCAATCCGGCCCGCATAACGTTCGGCGAAGGCTCGGCTCTCGGCCTCGGCCCGGTCGAGATCCTCGCGAAAGGCCGGCGCGTCCATGCTCGGATAGAGGTCGGTGAGGTCCCATTCCGGCAGCACGCCGAGATCGACCGCCTGGATCGCGCCGCGCACCGCCGCGAGTTCCTCAGCCTCTCTCGGCAGGTCCGGCGACAGGGCGGCGAAAACGGCTCGGCTCGACATGATGTGCTGTTTCCTCGACGTGGTAGACCGCCGCTTCGGCATCGGGCGCGCCAGCGCGGCCAGGGGCAGATATCGAGCGCAGGACCGTCGCGATCAACCGCGCTCCGCAATCTGGGGCGCATGAGCGCCTACGGAAGGTGCCCCCTGGACGCGCTGTCACGTCGATTGGAACGCCGTGCGGGCTAAATTCGAGCGTCGTTAAGCGGCGCTTTACGCTCTTGGGCGACCCTGTGCCTCGAAACGAAACAGCCGCCGCCATGCGCCGCCGGTCTCCGCTGGGAGCCCGGGTCGGCCCGCGGCCGGTTTGAGCGGAAAGCGAGGCGCCCCGCATGTCGACCACCGTTCTCATCATCGACGACGATCCCGTGCAGCGTCGCCTCGCCGAGGCAATGGTGCGCCGCCTCGGTTTCCAGGCACAGATTGCGGAGAACGGCCATGACGGGTTGAACCTCCTGCGCAGCGGCGAGAGCGTCGATGTCGTGCTGCTCGATCTCGTCATGCCCGGCGGCATGGACGGGCTGAGCGTGCTGGCCGAGATGCGCAAGAGCGGCATCGACACGCCCGTCATCGTGCAGACGTCGAACGGCTCCATCGACGCGGTGGTGAACGCCATGCGGGCGGGCGCCGTCGATTTCGTGGTCAAGCCGGCCGGTGCCGAGCGGCTCCAGGTCTCGATCAAGAACGCCCTGCGGGTCGATCAGCTCGAGGAGGAGGTGCGCCGGATGCGCCGTCGCGCCTCGGGCGCGCTGGGCTTCAAGGATCTCGCCTCGAAGAGCCCGGACATGGAGCGGGTGATTCGGCTGGCCGAACGGTCGGCGAAATCGAACATTCCCGTCCTGATCGAGGGCGAATCAGGCGTTGGCAAGGAAGTGCTGGCGCGCGCGATCCAAGGCTCTGGCGACCGGCGCGGCAAGGCCTTCGTCACCGTCAATTGCGGGGCGATCCCCGAGAACCTCGTCGAATCAACCCTGTTCGGTCACGAGAAGGGCGCCTTCACCGGCGCCACGGAGAAGCATGTCGGCAAGTTCGTCGAGGCCTCGGGGGCACGCTGTTCCTCGACGAGATCGGCGAGCTGCCCCTCGACGCACAGGTGAAGCTGCTGCGGGCGCTGCAGGAGGGCGAGGTCGATCCCGTCGGCGGCAAGCGCGCCGTGCGCGTCGATATCCGCCTGATCTCGGCCACCAACCGCTCGCTGCTCGACCTCGTGAAACAGGGCAAGTTCCGCGAAGATCTCTATTACCGCCTCAACGTCTTCCCCATGACGCTGCCGCCGCTGCGGGCGCGGCGCGAGGACATTCCCGATCTCGTGCGCTCGTTCTGCGCGCGGTTCGCGGCGGAAGAGGGCAAACGCCTGCGCGGCATCACGGCCGAGGCGATGGCTTTGCTCTCGCGCTATCCCTGGCCCGGCAACGTACGCCAGCTCGAGAATGCGCTGTTCCGTGCGGTCGTGCTCGCCGATGGCGACGAACTGACGGTGGCCGAGTTTCCGCAGATCGCGGCGCAGGTTGAGGGCTTCGACGTCCGCATCCCGCCGCTGCCGACACAGGCCGCCCTGCCTGCGGGCGGTCTTGAGCCGGTGCGGGAGATCGTCCGCGTCGAGGTGCGCGATCCCCACGCCATGTCGCTCGTCGTCGAGGACACCGGCGACATGAAGACGATGGAAGCGGTCGAGGCGGAGGTGATCCGCTTCGCTCTGCAATTCTACCGCGGCCGAATGTCCGAAGTCTCCCGCCGCCTCGGAATCGGCCGATCGACCCTCTACCGCAAACTCAAGGAGCTCGGCCTCGACGACGAGGAGCGTTCCGAGGACGCCGCCTGAGGCCGGACAGTCGTTCAGAGCATCGTCGCGAAAGGCAGTCGCCGGCTTTCGGGACGATGCGAAAACAAGAGGCAAACGCATCGTCCTCGATCCGATATTAAGGACGCTGCGTTTGCCTTGGCTGTTCGCCTTCAGGTTCCGGCTTGGCCGCGACATGTGGTCGTGTGGTTGCGCACGGCCGTGCTTCGGTCGATGATCTTTAAGCAGAGCTGCGGCAGTCTCGGCCGTATCCAGGGAGTTGCCGACATGCGCGCTGCATCGGAAGCCGGAACGGGCATCGCGCGGACCCTGTCCGTTGCATTGGCGGCCCTCCTCGCTTTCAGCCAAGCCCCGGCTCGTGCCGAGGAAGCGCCTGCCGCGACGGAGTCCGGCGTCGTTATCCGTAAGGCCGCTGTCGACGTTGCCAACGAGCCGGTGGTCACGCCCGACCCCTCCAACGGCGCGGCACCGACCGCCGATGCGCCTGCGCCCTCCGCAGAGCCGGCGCCCGCGCCCGCGGCCGAGGGGCCACCGGCTCCGGTCGCGCCGAGCGAGCCGCTTCCGGCCGCGGTCTATGCGCGCCTCAACGACACCGCACCGCTGCTGCAACGGCTGACCGGCAAGGACCGCGAGGCGATCCAGGCCTTCTACGCGCTCGGCAACTTCAAGCCGATCTGGATTGAGAACCGGGCCTTCACCGCCGCCGCCAACGCGGCCATCGCCCGCCTGCGAGAAGCGGGCGAGGACGGGCTCGATCCGAACGCCTATCCCGTTCCGGTGGTGGGCAAACTCAGCCGCCCAGACACGGATGCGGAAATCGCCGAGGCCGACCTCAAGCTCTCGGCCGCGCTCGCCCTCTACGCCCGCGACGCCCGCGGCGGGCGGGTGAACCCGGCCGCGATCTCGAGGCTCATCACGCCCACCCTCGACCTGCCGCCGGCCGACACGGTGCTGACCCGTCTCGCCGCTTCGGGCGCGGGGGCCGGCGACGTACTGCAGAGCTACAATCCGCGCCAGCCCGGCTACCTCGCCCTGAAGAAGCGCCTCGCCGGCCTGCGTGCCGGCCGGACGCAAGGCGCGCCGAGCGTCAAGCTTCCCGACGGGCCGGTGCTCAAGCTCGGGATGAGCGACCCCCGGGTGCCGTTGCTGCGCAGCCGCTTCGGTCTCGACGCGAGCGCCGCCGGCACCCTCGATTCGGCGCCCGGCGAGGCGGATGCCTACGACCGCGCCGTTGCCGATGCCGTCAAGAACTTCCAGCGCAGCCGTGGCCTGCCGGCGAACGGAACGCTCACCCGCGCCACCGTCGCGGCGCTCGCCAGTTCGAGCGTGCCGAAGACGAGCGCGAGCGAGGCCGATATCCTCGTCAACATGGAGCGCTGGCGCTGGCTACCGCCCGAACTCGGGCCGAACTACGTCTTCGTGAACGTGCCCGAATTCAAGCTGAAGGTGTTTCGCGACGGGCAGATGCGCGACGAAACCCGGGTGATCGTCGGCAAGCCGACGAGCCCGACGCCGACCTTCTCGGGGATGATGGAATACGCCGTCGTCAACCCGTCCTGGTACGTGCCGCCCTCGATCCTGAAGCAGATGCTGGCCTCGGGCCGCACCGCCGGGTTCGAGGTGGTGCGCCGGGGCGGCAACATCTCCCTGCGCCAGCCGCCGGGCGAGCGGAACGCGCTTGGCTTCATCAAGTTCATGTTCCCCAACCAGCACGCGGTCTACCTGCACGACACGCCGAACCGCTCGCTGTTCTCCGCCTCGACCCGCGCCTTCAGCCACGGCTGCGTGCGCGTGGACGACCCGTTCCGCTTCGCCGACGCGGTGCTGCCGAGCTGGACCCAGGAACGCCTCAAAAAGCTGATCGGCAAGGGCGAGCGGACGCTGCGCCTGCCTGAGAAACTGCCGGTGCACCTCGCCTACTTCACGGCGGAAGTGGACGATCTCGGCTCCTACCGCACCCTGTCGGACCTCTATGGCTACGATGGGCCGATGAAGGTCGCGTTGGGGCTCGCCGCCCGCTCGGAGGCCGTGGCGAAAGCGCCCGCGAAGGAGAAGCGCGCAAGTGCCGAGGCCGCCCGCTCGGCCCCGCGCCAGACCGTGGCGCGCGAGGCGGCGCGCAGCGAGCGCCGCGCCGCCCCCGCCGGTCGTCGGACATGTTCGGCGAGCCGGAGAGCGCCCCCACCTACGCCTATCCGCCGCGCAGCTACTGGTAGGCCGGCGGTCGCGTTTCACTCCAGACGAGCCATCGACGGCGTCGTTCTGCGCGGGACAGCACGGGGCCGGGATCACGCTTAAGTCTTGTGAGGCACTTTTTTGCCACGGTTGGTCCGTAGCCATCTCTGAAAGACGGTGAGCAGCACGGGCCCCGACGACCCGCCTTTCCGGTCCTCGGTCATCCTTGCGCCTCGCGGCATCGCCGATGCCGCGCCGTTTCGTGGGGTGAGGACCATGCTGCGTACGATCCAGGACCGCCTGTCCTCGAACCGCACTTCGCCCTCCCCGCGCCTGAAGCGCCTCGCATCCGCCGCCGGTGCGATGGCCGTCCTGCTCGTCGCCAGCACGGTGGAGACCCAGGACGCGATCGCCAACGGCGACACCCGCAGCCTCTCCATGGTGCACGAGCACACGGGGGAGACGCTCAACGTCACCTTCAAGCGCGATGGACGCTACGACCGCGCCGCCCTCGACCAAATCAACTGGCTGATGCGCGACTGGCGCGAGAACGAATCGATCAAGATGGACCCGCGCCTGTTCGACGTGGTGTGGGAGGCGCAGCGCTCCGTCGGCTCGACCGCGCCGCTGCGCATCGTCTGCGGCTACCGCAGCCCGAAGACCAACGGCATGCTGCGTCGCCGCTCCTCGGGCGTCGCCGACACAAGCCAGCACATGCTCGGCAAGGCCATGGATTTCTTCATGACCGACGCTTCGATCGACCAGATCCGCGCGGTCGGCATGCGGATGCAGCGCGGCGGCGTCGGCTGGTATCCCCGCTCCGGCTCGCCCTTCGTGCATCTCGATGTCGGCTCGGTGCGCTCCTGGCCGCGCATGAGCCACGACCAGCTCGCCCGTCTTTTCCCGGACGGCAAGACCGTCCACCTTCCCGCCAACGGCAAGCCGCTCGCCCGCTACGAGGAGGCTCGCGCCGAGATCCTGTCCCGCGGCGGCACGGTGCTGGGCTACACCGCACTCGCCAGCGCCGACGAGGTCGGCGAGGGGCCGGGGCTCAAGGGCTTCTTCGCCTCGCTCTTCGGCGGAAGCGGCGGGACCGACGCGCCGCCGGCCGCGCTCGCCGGCGCCGCCATACCGTCCAAGGCTCGGGCCAAGCCGAGCATCGCGGTCGCCAGCGCCGACCCGGCCGACGGAACCGGGGCCATGGCCTATGCCGCGCCCGCGGCCTCCGAAGCCTTGCGCGCGACGACCCTGCGCCGGGACGGCGCCTCGGCGAAGGAATTGCTGACGGGCGAAGCGGATCAGGCGGTGGTCGCACCGCTGCCGCCGCGGCGTCCCTTGGAATTCGCCGTCGTGGCCACCGCCCTGACCATTCCGCTGCCGCCGCAACGCCCGGTACAGCTCGCCTCTCTCAATGGCGAGGGCCTGGGCGGCATGGTTCACGTGGCGCAGGCGGGGAGCGAGACGGCCACCGAAGCGCCTGAACCGGCCATTGTCGAGGCGCGTCTGGTGCCGGCGGATGCCGACCCGCGCGAGCAGGTCCGCAGCCTGTTCTTCGCCGCGGTTCAGGGCGTGTCGGAGCCGGCCGCGCCGACCGCTCTCGTTCGCGTGGCACTGGCGCGTCCGCGTCCCGACGAGGCGCTGCCCGCTGAGGCCCTGCACATCCCCTCGGTCGAGGCTCTGAATGGGCGCTTCTCGGCCGAACCTCTCGCGCTGTCCGCCACCCGCTTCACCGGGTCCGCGACGCAGGGTCCGGTCCAGGGCCGTTGACGCCTTAGGCGCCCGCGCTCCCTTCGGGGGCATTCAGCCGTGGGCCCCGATGCCGCTCGACGAGCACCCGCTTTCCATTCACGCCCTTCATCCTGAGATGCACGCGTCAGCGGGCCTCGAAGGATCTTCCAGGGATCGCGCGAAAGCTGGAGGATCCTTCGAGGCTGCTGCGCGGCACCTCAGGATGAGGTTTTGGCGGGACTGATGTGGCTTCGGTGGCGCTAGGCCATGCCGAGTGCCTGGAGGTAGAGCTCGAGGATCGCCTCCTCCTCCTGGCGCTCGTCGTGGTCGCGCTTGCGCAGGGAGATGATCTTGCGCAGCACCTTCACATCGAAGCCGTTGGCCTTGGCTTCGGCGTAGACATCCTTGATGTCGCCCGCGATGCCGGCCTTCTCCTCTTCGAGACGCTCGATGCGCTCGATGATGCTCTTGAGCTGGTCGGCGGCGACCGAGGATGGGTCGACGGCGGGGCAGGCGAGGCGGCCATGGCAGCGCTCCTTCACGCGAGGGGTGGCGTGCGTCCGAAGACCCACGCCGGATGCCTGGGGATTACGGCATCAACCTTACCTGCTCGTTGATGCCAGCGCCCCCTCAGTGACCGCTGGTCTGAGCCGCGGAGAAGCCTGCCCGCTGCTCGGGGCTCGCTTCGGTCTGGTGCTTCTGCTTCCACTCCTCGTAGGGCATGCCGTAGACGTGCTCCCGGCTCTGATCCTTCGAGACAGCGAGGCCGCGCTCGTCAGCCGCGTCTTTCAGCCAGTTCGACAGGCAGTTGCGGCAGAAGCCGGCGAGATTCATCAGGTCGATGTTCTGCACATCGGCGCGGTTGCGCAGATGCGACACGAGGCGGCGGAACACGGCCGCCTCCAGCTCGGTCTGCGTCGCGGGATCGATTCCGTTCATGGGCTCGGTCATGGGGGCGGCTTTCGCTGTCGAGGGGATCACGCAGAGGTCGCCCTGCGATCCCCTCCCGTCAAGCGGGCGGACGCAGCATCGGCCTCAGGATGCGGGCGAAGCGCTGCGCCCATTCCTCCTGGCCCTCGGGCCCGCCGATCAGGTCCTGGCGGATCTCGATCAGGGCGTTGGGCAGACCGCGAACGGTGGCGTGCCGGTCGATCGTGTCGCCGGGCAGGCCGCCATCGTAGGGCTGGTTGTCGCCGACGCAGAGGCCGGCCGGATCGGCCTTGAGCGCCTCGATCAGCAGGCGGCTCAGCCCCACGTCCTGATCGTAGAGGATGCCGACCTGCCAGGGTCGGGCGATGGTGCGCCAGAACGGCGTGAAGCTATGGATCGTCACGAACATCGGACGCACGCCTGCGGCCTCCGACCGGCCGACCGCCTCGTCCACGGCGCGGTCGAACGGCACGTAGAAGCGCCGTATCCGCTCGGCGATGCCGGCCGCATCGATCCGGGCGTTGCCGGGCACGATCGCGCCGTCGGAGAGCCGCATCACCAGCGTCGGATCGCGCCGGCCCCGGTTCGGATCGATGATCAGCCGCGAGAACTGCGTCAGCACCGCCGGAACCCCGAGCCGGGCGGCGAGCCGGCGCGTCACCTCGGCAGCCCCGATGTCGTAGGCGATGTGACGGGAGAATTCGGCTTCCGGCACGCCGAGCCGGCCGAGATCCTCCGGCACCGCGTTCGAAGCGTGTTCGCAGACGAGCAGGAGGCCCAGGGACGCATCGCCCTCGATGCGTTCGATCGGGTGTTCGGGGCGGGTTTTGGTCTCGGGTTCAAGGGAGAGCATGGCGCTTATCTGGGCCGCCGCGGCGAGATCGGAAGGGGCGCGGCTCTCGCCGCCGACCCGCCATGCGCAGGGCGCTACGTAAACCGAAGAGCAAGGATGGTGCCGGGGTCAAAAAGAATGCTCCGGCGCCCGAAAGTTTTGTGAAACCGCGAAGGCTTGCCGACACGGCAGCGCTCGGGCAAGCAAACGCACAAACAAGAACCGTCAAGACCCGCGCGAGGACGCCCATGACCGCCCCTGCCCCGACCGATCCGGCCCACGCGGAGCGTCGCGCCCTCCTCTCGTCGATTCTCGATGAGGCGATTGCCGCCGCCCATCCGCGCAAGTGCCTCGCCGGGCACCTGCCGGCGCCGACGTCGGGGCGGCTGATCATCCTCGGTGCGGGCAAGGCCGGCGGCAGCATGGCCGCGGTGGCGAGCGAATTCTACCGCCAGGAGCACGGGGTGCCGGAGGACCGGATCGTCGGTCTCGCCGTGGCCCGGCACGGTTACGGCGAGGAGGCACCCGGCATCCGCATGGTCGAGGCCGGCCATCCGGTTCCCGATGCGGCCGGCATCGAGGCGACCAAGGAAGCCCTCGCCCTTGCCGCGAGCGCGGGCCCGGAGGACGAGGTTCTGGTGCTGCTCTCCGGCGGCGGCTCGGCGAACTGGATCGCGCCCGCCGGCAACCTGACGCTCGCGGAGAAGCAGGCGATCACCAAGGCTTTGCTGCGCTCGGGTGCGCCGATCAACGAGATCAACGCCGTGCGCAAGCACCTCTCGCGCATCAAGGGCGGCCGGCTCGCGATGGCGGCACGCAACGCGAAGTCGATTCTGACGCTCGCCATCTCCGACGTGCCGCATGACGATCCGTCCGTGATCGCCTCCGGCCCGACCGTGCCCGACCCCTCGACCCTGGCCGATGCCCGCGCGATCTGCGAGCGCCGCGGCATCAGCCTGCCCGAATCCGCGCTCGCCCTGCTGAACGATCCGGCCAACGAGACGCCGAAGGCGGGCGATCCGGCCTTCGCCCGGGCCGAGTACCGCATCATCGCCCGGCCGATCGACGCCCTCGAAGCGGCGGCCGAGGCCGCCCGGCGGGCCGGTTACGAGCCGGTGATGCTGGGCTCCGATCTCGAGGGCGAGGCCCGCGAGGTCGCGGCCGAACATGCCCGGCTGGCGCTGGAGGCGCGGCAGGCGGGGCGTCGCGTCGCCCTGATCTCCGGCGGCGAACTCACCGTCACCATTCGCGGCGAGGGTGATGGCGGCCCCAATCAGGAATATGCGCTGGCGCTCGCCATCGCGCTCGACGGAGCCGAGGGCATCGCCGGCATCGCCGCCGATACCGACGGCACCGATGGCGGACGCGGTGCGGCGACCGACCCCGCAGGTGGCTTGGTCGATGCGACGACGCTGTCGCGCGCACAGGCTGCAGGGCTCGATCCGAAAGCGATGCTGCTCGACAACGATTCGACGCGATTCTTCGCGACAATCGGCGATCTCGTTCAGCCGGGCCCCACTCGGACCAATGTCAACGATTGCCGCGTCATCCTCGTCGGTTGAGTTCCTGACAGCATCGTCCCAAAAGGCGGCCACCGGCTTTTGGAAGAAGACGATGCAGAAACTAGCGAGAGCGCGCTCGCGGCGCAGGGCCGTCCTCGGGCTCTGCCTCGGCGCCTCCGCGCTCCTCCCCCTCCCCGCTTCGGCCGATCTGCGCCTGTGCAACCAGACCGCCAGCAAGGTCGGCGTGACCCTGGGCTACCGGGATGCGCAGGGCTGGGTGACGGAGGGTTGGTGGGATCTCAAGCCGCGTAACTGCGAGACCCTGCTCAAAGGCTCCCTGGCGGCGCAGTTCTATTACCTCTACGCCGTCGATTACAGCCGCGGCGGCGAGTGGAGCGGGCGCGCCATGATGTGCACCCGCGACACCGCCTTCACCATCCGCGGTGTCGAGGATTGTCTTGCCCGCGGCTTCGACCGCAACGGCTTCATCGAGGTCGATACCGGTCAGCAGCGGAACTGGACGATCCAGCTCTCCGATCCGGGCCAGCCTCTGGCCGGCGGCCCGTAGAGACGGCCGCTCGCCGCGATTCGCGGCGCGACCGGGTAGACCACTTCGATTTGTATCGGTGCTGCCGAACGCGGCCATTGAGGCATCGCGCCATGCGGGAGCGAGGTCCCCTCGGGCCTTGGCTCGCATGCCGTCATCGAACTTCAGGCGAGGAATGGAACGGGCGCCCCGCCATCGGCGACGTCGGCGGTGCAATCGAGCCACGGCGATCCGGACGAATGAAGAGCGTCCTCCTCCGCAGCACATCCGATCAGACCCGCCCAAACGAAAACGGGCGCCTCTTGGAGGCGCCCGTTGAACGTCGTCGATCTGTGAGGTTCGAGGCTTAGAGGCCGCTGAACTTGTAGTTGAAGCCGGCGCGGATCAGGCTGCCCTCGGTCGCGAAGCGCGCGGTGTAGGAGCCGGCCGGGACCGGCGCGGTCTGGTTGATCAGCACGTTGCGGCTGCCGAGATCGTAGCGAATGTACTCCGCCTTGATCGTCACGTCGGACTTGATGCCGAGCCAGCGACCGACCGAGAAGTAGTTCAGGAAGCTGTCGACCGGGATCGCGTACTCGATGCCGCCGCCGTAGTTGTAGCCGGTCTCGAAGATCTTGCGACCGCCGCCGGTGTACTGGAGGACGGTGGCGCCCGGGTTGAAGAAGTCCGCGCCGTAGCTGACGTGACCGAACGCGAGACCGCCGGTGCCGTAGACGAAGAACCGGTCGAAGGCGTAGCCGAGCTTGCCGTTGACGGTGCCGAGGAAGTCGAGGCTCTGCGTGTAGACGCTGGCGTTGCCGATGGTGGGGTTCGGCGCGCCGTAGAAGCCCGTGCGCTTGTCGAGGTCGAGCCAGGTGGCGTCGAAGGCCAGACCGGCCACGAAGCCGCCGCCCGGCGTGAACTGATGGTTGTAGCCGAAGCCGCCGCCGATGCGGGAGAAGCCATCGACCTCGCTCTTGAGGGAGGCGGGACGACGGGCGAGCGTCACGTTGCTGGCGGTGAAGGGGTCGTTGCCGCGGGTCTGGATGTTCGGGTTGTCGGTGAACGCGTAACCCGTGTGCAGGCCGGCGTAGAAGCCGGTCCAGGTGAAGACCGGGACGGGCGCGAAAGCGATCGGCGGAGCCTCACGGCGCGGCAGATCGGCGGCGAGCGCGGCGGTGCTCACGAGTGCCGCGGTGCCGCCCAGGAGGAGAGCTCTGATCACGATGGGTCCGCCTTCGAAGAATGCTGATTTCGAGGGCTAAGCTACCAGCGGGACGGCCAAGCTGCCTATGACTTTCCAGCAACACGCAGCGTCGATAACGCCAGAGTTGCGTTGTGCGGCGCGTAAACGCTTAGATCTCGGAAAGTTGAACAACAGACAGTGGCGAGCCAAAGAAAAAGTTCCCGTATCAGCCTTCGGGTTGAAATGCGTCGATGCTCCGGCCTTGACCTCGCGGGCCGGGGGATGCTTCTGGCCGCCAAGCCCCCGTCCGGCCATCGGCGCCCGCCCGCGCGCCACCCATCCGCCGGGCCGTTCCCGCACGCGATTGCCGCGCCTCGCGGGTCCAGCGGGTATGATGGAGGCCCCTTTGAAGCGCTCGCGCCGCACCAAGATCGTCGCCACCCTCGGCCCGGCATCCGACACGCCGGAGATGATCGAGAAGCTGTTCCACGCCGGTGCGGACGTGTTCCGCATCAACATGAGCCATCTGGCTCGCGAGAAGCTGCCTGAACGCATCGAGGTGATTCGCACCATCGAGCGGGAGGCCAAGCGCCCCATCGGCATCCTCGTCGACCTTCAGGGCCCGAAGCTGCGGCTCGGCACCTTCGTCGGCGACGCGGCCGTGCTGGAGAACGGCCAGACCTTCGTGCTCGATTCGGATCCGACGCCGGGCGATACCGACCGCGTCTTCCTTCCCCATCCTGAGATCCTGTCGGCGCTGGAGCCCAGCCACGGCATCCTGATCGACGATGGCAAGCTTCGCCTCATCGTCACGGAGGTGAGCGAGGGGCGTGCCGTCACCCGCGTCGAGGTCGGCGGTCGCATCTCGAATCGCAAGGGCGTGTCGCTGCCCCACACCGTGCTGCCGGTGCCGGCGATGACCGAGAAGGATCGCGGTGATCTGGAAGCGGGCCTCGCGGCCGGCGCCGACTGGATCGCGGTGTCCTTCGTGCAGCGCCCGGAAGACGTGGCGGAGGTCAAGAAGGTCGCCGCCGGGCGCGCCCTGGTGATGGCCAAGATCGAGAAGCCGCAGGCGCTCACCCGCCTCGATGAGATCATCGAGATCTCCGACGGCATCATGGTCGCCCGCGGCGACCTCGGCGTCGAGATGCCGCTCGAACAGGTGCCGGGCGTGCAGAAGCGCATCACCCGCGTCGCCCGCCGGCTCGGCAAGCCGGTCGTCGTCGCGACGCAGATGCTCGAATCGATGATCACCTCACCGGTGCCGACCCGCGCCGAGGTGTCGGACGTGGCCACCGCCGTCTACGAGGGCGCGGATGCGGTGATGCTCTCGGCCGAAAGCGCCGCCGGCGACTTTCCGGTCGAGGCGATCGGCACCATGAACCGCATCGCCGAACAGGTGGAGCGCGACGCGCTCTACTGGTCGATCCTGATGGCGCAGCGTTCCGAGCCGGAGCCGACCGCTTCCGACGCCATCGCGGCCGCGGCCCACCAGATCGTCGAGGCGCTGAGCCTGCGCTCGATCATGGCCTGGACCCATTCCGGTTCAACGGTGCTGCGGCTGGCGCGCGCCCGGCCCAATGCCAGCGTCATCGCGCTGACGCCGAAGCGCGAGACGGCGCGGCGCCTCACCATGGCCTGGGGCGTGCACCCGATCGTCACCAAGGATGCCAGCGACGTGGACGACATGGCCTTTCGCGCCGCGAAGTTCGCGGTGCGCGAGCGCTTCGCCGAGATCGGCGACCGAGTGATCATCGTGGCCGGCGTGCCGTTCGGCATTCCGGGGGCGACCAACATGGTGCGCATCGCCTTCGTCACCCGCGAGCACGCCGAGCGGGCCTGACACATCACCCCGGATATCGGATCCGGGTGGACGCTTGATCGCGCGGAAGCTCTACCGCGCGATCGCCGCCGTCAACGCCTCGACCTCGCGCACGAGCGTGTCGGGGGCGGTGTAGGTCAACATATGCCCGGCGCCCGGCAGCACCACGCGCCGGGCGTGCGGCATCGCCCGGCTCAGCGGATCGGTCTGCAAGCGGGTTTGGACGACGGGATCGGCCTCGCCGGCCACGATCACGGTGGGCACGGCGATGGTTTCGTAGCGCGGCGCCTGCTCGGCGAGCGCGGCGGGAAGTCCGGAGAGATCCCGGATGTTGGCCAGCGCCGGACCCGGTCGGAGAATCAGCGGTGCCCGGCTCGCCGCGAGGTAGTTCTCGACCGGTGCTTCCGGTTTGAACACGCTTCGCGCGACCGAAGGAAGGTAGGAGAGGCCGACCGGGACCGCGATGGTCTGCGTGAGCAGCCACGTCACCGGCGGCGTCAAAGCGATCCGCGCCCACCAAGGCAACGGGTGCGACGGAAGCGGCATGGCCACGGGTGCCACGAGGACGAGGCTTGCCACCTGTTCGGGCCGGTCGAGGGCCATCCGCAGGGCGAGCGCGCCGGACCAGGAATGACCGAGCAGAATGGCCGGCCCGGTGCCGAGTCGGTCGAGGGCCTGTCCCAGCGCCCGCCCCTGGAAGGCCGGTGAGGCGGCGTCCGCGCCGCTGATTCGGTCGCTGTTGCCGTAGCCCGGCCGATCGAACGCGATGACGCGAAAGCCGGATTGGGCGAGCTGCCGGCCAACGCCCTCCATCGGGTCATAGGCATTCGCCGAGGCGCCGTGGAGCAGGACAACCGTGCCTCGCGCCCCCGTCTCCGGCCCGTCCTCCAGATAGGCGATCCGGCCGCCCTCGATCTCGACGCTTCGGTCGGCGGCCGGATAGCGCGCCTCGACGCGCCACGCGATCAGCCGCGTTGCCACGGCCGCGCAGAGCAGCAGCAGCGCGACGAGACCGATGGCCGTTGCCAGCAGGCCTACGGCGAGGCGGAGAGGTTCAGCGAGGCTCACGGGACGCGAATCAGAGGTCGCGTCCCTGCACCTCGGGTGTCAGACGCTCGATCGCCTTCTTGAGCACGTCCCATTGCGGGTAGAGCGCCTCCGCCCGGCGGAAGGCGTCGAGGGCCCGGCCCTTGTCGTCCTGGGCGAGGTAGAGCTTGCCGAGCGCGGCCCAGGCCTCGAAATGGCGGGGCTCCAGCACAAGTGCGCGCTGCAGGTCGGCGATGGCGGTGGCGGTGTCGGACAGGCGCCAGAACAGGGTCGCGCGCCGGCTCCAGCCTTCGGACCAGTTCGGCTCCAGGGCGACGGAGCGGTCCATCAGTTCGACGGCGAGCGGCAGGTCGTTGCCGCTCATCGCCTGCCGGGCACGATCGGAAAGAAGGTCGGCTGTCGCGCTGCCGGAGCGGCCGAGACGGCGCTCGATCAAGGTGGCGACGGCCTTGGCCTCGGTCTCGTCCTCGGCCTGCTTGAGGCGGGTGTAGAGATCGTCGAGGCTGACCGGCGGATGCGCCTTGCGCTCCTTCTCCGGCCGCGCCTTGTCGGCGGCCGCGAGGCCAGCGGTGGCCGTGCTGCCTGCGAGCGCGAGGCCGAGGCAAAGGGCGGTCAGGAGTGGGGTGCGGCGAGCGTCCATAGGTCCGGAGCTTCCACCCCGAACCCGGCTCCCGTCAACGCGCTTCGGTGCCGCGTGCGAATCGCGGCACCGAGGACTCAGCCCTGGCGGGCCTTGAAGCGCTTCTGGGTCTTGTTGATGACGTAGACGCGGCCCTTGCGGCGCACGAGCTGGTTATCGCGGTGACGGCCGCGCAGCGACTTGAGCGAGTTGCGAATCTTCATCGGTCTCACATCGGCACGGATTCGAGACCGGCCGCCTGTTGTTCATGTGTCTCGAAGGAACGGAGCGCCACGGGGACGCTCCGGCGATGACATCAGCGACATCGCGGGGAGGCGGTCGCCTTATCAGACAACCCGCCTGTGAGGCAAGATTGTCAGCGCTCCCGCCACGCTTTTGCAATCTGATCGGTGAGCGGCTTGGTGAGATAGGACAGGACGGAGCGCTCGCCGATCTGGGTGAAGGACTCGACCGGCATGCCCGGCACGAGGCGCAGGCCCTTCAGACGCTCCTTCTGATCCTCGCGGATGCGGATTCGCGCCGTGTAGTAGCTCTGTCCAGTCTTCACGTCCTGGGTCACGTCAGCCGAAACGCGGACCACCTCGCCGTCGATCTCCGGCGTCGTGCGCGTGTTGAAGGCGGCAAAGCGCAACACCGCCTTCTGTCCCACCCGCACGTTGTCGATGTCCTGGGGCTGCACCCGAACCTCGACGAGGAGCTGGTCGGAAGCCGGCACGATCAGCATCGCCGGTTCGCTCGGGGTCACGAGCCCGCCCACCGTGTGCACGCTCATCTGGTGCACGAAGCCGTCCTGCGGCGCGCGCAGCTCGACCCGCTTGAGCTGGTCTTCCGCCGCCACGCGCTTCTCGCGCAATTCCGACCACTTGCCGCGGATCTCGGCGAGGTCCTTTCCGACTTCGGTGCGCATCTCGCTGTCGATCTGGATGATCTGCAGCTCGGTCTCGGCGATCTTGCCACGCGCCGAGGCCGTCGAGGCGACGAGCTGGCCGCGCTCGCCTTCGAGCCGAGCGGCGTCGCGCTCCAGGGCGGTGACGCGCGAGAGCGGCACGAGGTTCTTGGCATAGAGGTCGCGCACGCCGCCGAGTTCGTGGCCAATCAGGTTGATCTCGCGGTCCTTGGCTGCGGCCTGCTTGGTGAGTCCGGCAATCTCCTGGCGCAGTTGCTCGACGCGCTCACGCAACTGCGCCCTCTGACCCTCGCGGCCGGCAACGCGCGAGGCGAACAGCCGCGATTCGCCGTCGATCAGCCGGGCGACGCTCGGATCGTCGTTGATGCGGGCAACGAGGTCGGGAGGGAAGGTGATCGTCTTGAGCCCGTCGCGCTCGGCTTCGTCGCGGGCGCCCCGCGCTGCCAGCTCGTCCATGGCCTTGAGCACGATGTCGAGGTTGGCCCGGGTCTGGGTTTCATCGAGGCGGATCAGCACGTCGCCGGCCGCAACCCGCTGGCCCTCGCGCGCGAGGAGCTGGCCGACGACACCGCCGGTGGGGTGCTGCACCTTCTTCACGTCGGTTTCGACCACGAGCTGGCCCGGCGCGATCACCGCGGCCGAGATCTCGGTGAAGGTGGCCCAGCCGCCGACGCCGAGGACGAGGGCGGCGGAGAGGCCGATCGCGACGGTGAGGTGGCTGCGGATCGAGCCGTGGGCGACGGGACGCGGCAGTGCCGGGGGGAGAACGTCGAGGGGGCCAGGGTCGTGGACATCAGGCACTCTCACGGATCGAGGGCACGGCGGGCTCGGCCGCGGCCGGAATGGGGGCCGGCGCCGGGCGCAGCACGCGCTTGAGGATCTCGTCCTTGGGCCCGAAGGCCTGGACGCGGCCATCGGCCATCATCAGGATCAGGTCGAGACCGGCGAGCGCGCTCGGCCGGTGGGCGACGACGACGCAGATGCCGCCGCGCTGCCGCACACCGAGGATCGCCTGCGTCAGGGCGTTCTCACCCTCGGCATCGAGATTGGCGTTGGGCTCGTCGAGCACCACGAGGAAGGGCTCGCGGTAGAGAGCTCGCGCCAGCCCGACGCGCTGGCGCTGCCCGGCGGACAGACCCGCGCCGCCCTCGCCGATGCGGGTGTCGTAACCTTCCGGCAGCCGCAGGATCAGCTCGTGGACCTCGGCGGCCTTGGCCGCCGCGATGATGGCCTCCGCCGGCGCGCCTGGCTCGAACCGGGCGATGTTCTCAGCCACGCTGCCGGCGAAGAGTTCGACCTCCTGCGGCAGGAAGCCGATATGCGGTCCGAGGTCGCCGCTCGTCCATTGATCCAGGGCGGCACCGTCGAACCGGACCTTTCCACGGATCGGCGGCCAGACGCCGACAAGGGCTCGCACAAGGGAAGACTTGCCGGAGGCCGAGGGGCCGATGATGCCGAGCCCCTGCCCCGCTCTGAGGCCGAAGCTCACATCCTGCACCACGAGCCGCGGCGTGCCGGGCGGGGCGATGCTGGCGCCCTCGACGGAGATGGTCTCGCTCGGCGCCGGCAGCGCGTGCGGACGCTCGGTCTGCGGCAGCCGGGCCAGCAGCTCCGACAGCCGATGCCAGCTTTGCCGCGCGGCGACGAAGCCCTTCCAGTTGGCGATGGTGAGTTCCGCGGGCGCGAGCGCACGGGAGACGAGGATCGAGCTCGCGATGATGACGCCGGCGCTGGCCTCGTTATGGATGACGAGCCAGGCGCCGAGCGCGAGCACGCCCGATTGCAGGGCCATGCGGAATACCTTGGAACCGGCACCGTAGCCGCTGCCGGCATCCGACACGGCCTGATGCGCCTCCATATATTCGCGGTTGGCTCCGGCCCAGCGGGCGGCGAGGCGCTCCTGCATGCCCATGGCCGCCAGCACCTCGGCATTGCGGCGGCCGGCTTCGGCCAGACCGTTGCGGCGCATGCCGTGGCCGGTCGCGGCCCGCGTCGGGCCCTTGCTGGCGCGGTCGGTCATGAAGGTCAGGGCGGCGAGAATGCCCATGCCGACGAGGGCGGCGACGCCGATCAGCGGGTGAAACAGGAAGCAGATCAGCAGATAGACCGGCATCCAGGGCAGATCGAAGAAGGCGGAAGGACCGGAACCGGACAGGAACGCGCGGAGCTGATCGAGGTCGCGCAAGGGCAGAAGGCCATCGCCCTGGGTCGTGCCTTTGAGCGGCGCGCGCACCACGAGATCGAAAACCCGCCCGCTCAAGGCCTCGTCGAGGGCAGCGCCGACACGGGCGAGGATCCGGCCACGAAGGGCCTCGAGAACGCCCTGGAACGCATAGAGCACGAGGGCGAGGGCCGCGAGGCCGATCAGGGTCGGCACCGAACGGCTCGGGATCACCCGGTCGTAGACTTCGAGCATGAAGAACGAGCCGGTGAGATAGAGAATGTTCACCAGCCCGCTCATCACGGCCACGCCGATGAAGGCCGTCTTGCATCGCGCCAGAGCGGCGGCGATTTCGTTCTTTTCGTGTCTAACGTTCACCATCGTACCCCTTGATTGCCCGCGGTCTGGATTTGCCGCCATTCCGACCGCTGCGCGACCCGTGCCAAGTGAGCGTCTTGAAAGTTAAAAATGCGACCAAATTTCAGCATAGGTGCTCTCATCAGAACGGATTACACCTTTGGGCCTACGGGCATATTGAATACATTCTTAAATCTCACCATCTCCGAGAGATCGACCAAATGCGGCCGGTCTTAATAATTCGCAAGATCAGATCATGTTCCGGCTCAATATTTGCCGCGCTCGAAAGCGAATTCAAATAGCGTAACTCGTCCCGGAGCGGATATCCGGCAAGGTCCACGGAACGAAAAAACCGCCGGTTCGATGGACCGGCGGCGTTTCGTTTCCCGATACGCTAAACTTTGAACGGAGCGGCAACTTGCTATTGCGGTGGTGACGCGGGTGCCTCCGGTGTTGGCTCGGACGTTTCCGGATTCGGCGGCACGGCCGCCATCTCGGCGGTCGTCCGTGCCAGCTCCGGATAGCTGTCGATAACGTGCGCACCCGCCAGCGGCTTGCTCTGGCCATTGTGGCATGTGGCGCAGTTCAGCTTCGGGGCGTCCCCGGTCGGACCGAGGCGGTTGGCCGGGAAGGTCGTCGTCAGCGGCTCGATGTAGTCGCCGTTGAGATCGCGCACCATCCGAATCGCGTGCCAGGCCAGCGTGCGCTGCGGCGTGCTCTGCGACCAGTTCGAGACCGCGCGAGTGTTGTGGCAGTAGGTGCAGTTCACGCCGAGCGACGACGACATGTGCATCATCAGGCCGTAGGTCCGCTCGGCGGCCTGGATCGGCTTGCCCTTGCTCTCCGGCAGCGCCGTCGTCGCGTTGACGCGGATGAGGTTCTCGTCGGCGTCCTTCTTGCCGAAGAATTCGCTCAGGGTGTCGTAGGGCAGCGAGGCGAGGCCGACGGAGGGCGAGGCCATGTTCTGCCCGTTGTTGCGGGCAATGAAGCCGGTCTTGTAGTTCGGCCCCGGATTCTGGAACCAGATCTGTGCCGGCACGGGTTTTCCGCGGTGGCAGGTGTAGCAGTTCACCCCCGCCTCGCCGACATGCTTCTCCTTCCAGGTGGTGTTGATGTGCTGCACCATCTGGATCATCCGCCGGGCGACCTGCTTCTGATAGAGGCTGTCGTCGGCCATGTTCTCGGTGTTGTGGCAGTAGGTGCAGCCCTGCTCCGGGCTGACCCACTCCGTCATCGAGACCATTAGGCGGTTGAATTCCTCGACGCTCAGATCCTTCAGAACCTTCACGTTCTCGTAGACCGCGCCGGCCTTCTCGGTGCCGGCCTCGACCGGCTCGGCCGGGGCCGGCGGGATGTTCGCGGCCTTCAGTGCCGCCGCGCCGGCCTTGGTCTGGATCTGATCCATGCCCGTGCCGCGGAAACCGTGCTGCTGGGCCAGGATCGGCGGCCTCGTCCAGCCCGCCGTGCCGAACTGGGCGATGGTGAGAAACAGGGCGACGACCGCGCCCGCGACGACGAGCAGAGTCTTCATGGCGCCCCCCTGGCGTCGCGAGCGGGTCGGTGATCGGCCCGTAGATCTGCGGGTAGGACGGCGCGACGCCGTGCTTGACCGCCCAGAGATACCAGTTGTCGACCACGGTGCCGGTGAGCAGGATGCCGATGCCGCCGGTGATCGTCGTCAGCACCGCGAACCACCACGCCCAGCGGTGGACCGATTCCATCGTGGCGTTGAAGCCCATGGTCCAGCGCCAGAACAGGGCGGCGCGCTCGGTGGCGGTGCCGCGGTCCACGATCTGGTCGATCTCGCGCTCGGCGCCGTAGCGGCTGGTGGCCAGGATCGTGCCCCCGTGCATGGCGAAGAGCAGCGTCGACCCGTAGAGGAAGACGATCGAGAGCATGTGGAACGGGTTGTAGAACAGGTTGCCGTAGCGCAGCGAGAACGCGGCGGTCCAATCGAGGTGGGGGAAGATGCCGAAGGGCACCGCCTCGCTCCACGAGCCCATCAGAAGCGGGCGGATGAAGCCGAGCACGAGGTAGAGCCAGATCGCCGAGGCGAAGGCCCAGGGCACGTGCGTGCCCATGCCGAGCGCCCGGGCGCGGCGGTACATCCGCACCCACCACAGCAGAATCGAGGCGGTGAGGAAGAAGCCCGCGATCAGCCACCAGCCGCCCTCGTTGAGCGGCGGCAGCACCTTGAGGCCGTACTTGGGCAGCGGCGGCTCGAGCGCGAGCCAGGGGAGCTGGCGGACGAACTGGATCGGGTCCCAGTTCACGCTGGCCCACATGTTGAGGCCGATGATCTCGAAGGCGATCAGGCCGCAGGCGAAGGACAAAGCCCCGAGATAGCCGCCGTAGATCGGCCCGACCTGGCTGTTGCCGATCAGCCCGAACAGGTAGCTGTTGAACGGTCGGCCGATGCGGGCGTCGGACGAGATCGGGATGCCGTGTTCCGGCTCGACCGGGCGGACCTGCACCTGCGTGAAGATGTTCTGATAATAGGCCACGGCGGCTTCCTCCCTGGACCCGCGGTCGTTCGAGGCTCACGCCGTCGGCGGAGACCCCCGAGCCCCGAAGATCGAACCTGCGCTTCAGGCCGGCCGGCGCGGGTGCCGGGCGGCGGTCCGGTTCACCGCCACACGGGCAGGTTGAGCCACCAGCCCCACCATTCCGGCCACCCTTGCGTCCAGAAGGGCCCCGAGATGACGATGCAGACCGCGCTCCAGAATCCCGCGGAAAGCGCGAGGAACAGGCCGAGCCGGTGGATGCCCAGCGTGCCGATCGAGTAGCCGATCGTGTCGCGGAAATAGGTGTCCTCGTGCTCGGGCGTCTTCACCGTCTCGCCCTTGGCGGGATTGGTCGAGGACAAGATTAGCGAGCCGTGCAGCGCCAGAGCGAAAGTCGTCGTGAAGAAGAACGTCACGGCGAGCATGTGCGCGGGATTGTAGTGGAAGTGCAGATACTGGTAGCCGGTGTTCGACACCCAGTCGAGATGGGAAAGGATGCCGTAGGGGAAGCCGTAACCCCAGGCGCCCATCAGGAACGGGCGGATCACCACCAGCGAGACATAGGCGAAAATCGCCACTGCGAAGGCGAACGGCACGTGGTAGCCGATGCCGAGCTTGCGGCAGATCTCGACCTCGCGCAGCGCCCAAGAGACGAACGACCCGATCGCGCAGAAGGTAATGATCTGCCACAGGCCCCCTTCCTTCAGGGGCGCCAGCGCCAGCCCGTATTTCAGGTCGGGCGGCGCGATGTTGATCTGCCAGATGTTCCAGGTCGGGCCGATGGCCGCGCCGTAGAGGATCAGTGCGGTGCCGAGCACCGAGAAGAAGATCGTCGTGACGCCGAAGAAGCCGACGTAGAACGGCCCCACCCAGAAGTCGAACAGGTCTCCGCCCAGCAGAGTGCCGCCGCGGACCCGGTATTTGCGCTCGAAGCTCAGCATCGCCATGGCGGAAATCCCCGCGGTGAGGACGAAGGATGCCGGGGCGGACCCGAAAGAGCCTGCCCGCGGCAGAACCGGCGGTCAGGCCGGCATCGTCGGGAGGACGAGGCTGTGGGCGGCGGCCGCCTTCGCGTCCTTCGGGCCTTCCAGCCAGTTGAACCGGTCGGTGCTGAGCAGGATGAAATGGATCAGCAGCGCCAGGACGAACAGGAAGGTGAAGAGCGCGACGAGGGTGCGCCGGGGATCGAACAGAAGCCAGATCTTGTGCATCGCGCGTCTCCTCAGCCGATCATCGACACAAGGCCGTGGGCCGCGTTGGTCACGCCGTCGAGCAGGGCGTAGCCCTTCGGCCCGGGCAACCAGGGGCGCCACAGCCAGACGAGAATGTGAGCGACAACGGCGATGGCCGTGAAGATGATGAAGCTCGTCAGGAAGATCGCGTGAAATTCCTTGGCTTCGGGTTCCGTCAGCCCGGACAGGCTGCTCGGTCTTTCCATGATACCGTTCGCCATCGATCGAACCTCCGCTGGTTATGCCGCGCGTTGACAGGCGTGGCGGGTGTCGCCGTGACCCGATGACATCACGGCGCAGGGATCCCCCGTGTCACCGCACGGAAGTTCTGAGGCGCCGGCGCAGCGTCGCGAAAGGCGGGTGCCGGTCCGCGAGACGACGCGCCGGGTCCCTAGCCCATGAAGGCAAACGGGATCGCCGAGACGGCCATGGCCTTGGCCTCGCCGAAGACGGAGCGGCGCATCGGCGGCAGACCGCGCCGCGGCGCGGTGCCCGGCCGGAAACGCTGCACCAGGGCGGCGGCGAGGAAGAACGGGTAGGTTGCGGCGAGGATGATCCGGAACTGGACCGCCTCGCTGTGCAGCCGCGACGACGCGGGCATCGATCGTTGCATGACCACTCCCATGACTTGGTGCTCCGCAATCTGTCCGGCTCCGCGAGGGGCCGGAGGGTGAAGGGGATGGAGGAGACCGGCACTCATGCGGCGCTCCCCGAGACGAGGTCGGTCTGCGCCCGCTCGACATGGGCGGCGGCGACGCGCTCGGCGGCGACCCGGCGCGCGGCCCGCTCGGCGGCGTCGCGCAGGCGTTTGGCGGCGGAGATCCGCGTGAGAACGGGATGGGCCTCGACCAGCGCGTCGAGCCGGGCGCGGGCCGCTTCGTCCCAGGGCAGTTCGCGATGCGTCCGGGCGGGCGTCGCTTCCACCGCATCCATGTCGCGCGCGAGCGGCAGGATGTGGAAGAGCATGTCGAACAGGGCGTTGCAGACTTCCTGAACGAGGTAGGTCGCGCCGGCATAGCCCATGAACGGCGTGCCGGTGTGCCGCCGGATGATCGCGCCGGGGAACGAGGCGGGCACGTAGATCGCCCGCCCGCCGGCCTCGGCGAGGTACATGCGCTCGTTGAAGGAGCCGAACAGGACGAGGGGCGGGTTCGTCTTGATTGCCTCGCGCACCGCCGCGTTGTCGGGCTTCGTGCCCGCGCTGCGGCTGACGGCGAAGTGGCAGGGCAGACCCATCTCCTCTTCGAGGAAGTGGCGCACGCCGCGGGCGTAGGTCTCGGTCGCGACGATGCCGAAGCTCGCGGTGCCGAAGAAGTCCTGCGTCACCGAGCGCCACAGATCCCAGACCGGCTTGATCGTGGTGTGGCGCTCGCGCTCGATGAAGGGTTCGGGGTCGAGCCCCAGGATCTCGCCGAGCGTGCGCAGGAACTTGGTGGTCGAGAGCACCCCGATCGGCGCCTGGAGATAGGGGCGCTCCAGGCTCTCGCAGAGCAGGCGGCCGAACTCGCGGTAGAGGCAGATATTCGCATCCGCGTTGACGAGCTTGGGCACGTCGGCGAGGTGCGAGCCGAGCGGGAAGGTGAGGTTCACCTCGGCGCCGATCCCCTCCACGAGGCGGCGGATCTCGGCGAGGTCCGAGGCCATGTTGAAAGTGCCGTAGGCCGGGCCGATGATGTTGACCCGCGGCTTCTCCCCGGCCTTGCGCTCGGGCCGGGCCGGAATGCCCTTCTTGGCGAAGCGCCGGGCGCCGTATTCCTGCCAGAGCCAGCTCATCGCCCGGTCGGCGGATTGCCACTGGTCCTCGTCGATGGTGCGCGGCAGGAAGCGCTGGAGCCCGGTGCCCTCCGGGGTGACGCCGCCGCCGATCATCTCGGCAATCGAGCCCGTCACCACGACGCTGCGCTGGCCGGGATCGAGCGTGGCGTGCGCCCGCTTCATCGCGCCCTCGGTCCCGTGGCGGCCGAGTTCTTCCTCCGCCAAGCCGGTGACGACGATCGGCAGCTCGTGCGGCGGCAGGGCGTCGGTGTAGTGCAGCACTGAGGTGACCGGCAGATTCTCGCAGCCCACGGGGCCGTCGATGACCACCTGCAGGCCCTTGATCGCCGTGAAGACGTAGACGGCGCCCCAGTAGCCGCCGGCGCGGTCGTGATCGATGACCAGCATCAGACCATCTCCCCGATCGGCTTCAGGGGAGCGGCCGCCTTCGGCGCCGTCTTGAGCACCGGCATGTCCGGCCAGATGCCGGCGGCGTAGCCGGTGCCGACACCCTCGAAGAAGGCGCGCATGGCGTCGAAGCGCGGCCGGTTGGCGAGGGCGGCGTTGACGACCTTGGCCAGCGAACCGGCTCCAGCCGCGCCCATCAGCGGGCGTGCCGAGATCAGGTTGGTGAAGTACAGCGCCGGCGTGCCGGCCTCCTTCGCCTTCTGCACCACCGGCGTCGTGCCGATGGCGAGATCCGGCCGGAACGCTTCGAACGCGGCGAGATCGTCTTCCAGCGAGGCGCGGTAGCGAACGCTGACGCCGCGCTCTTCCAGCCAGACCCGGTCCGGCTCGGACCAGGGCGTGTGCGGGCAAGCGGTGCCGACATAGGGCACCTCGGCGCCGCTCTCGACGAGGAGACGGGCGACCAGAAGTTCCGAGCCCTCGTAACCCGAGAGCGTGATGCGCCCGCGGATCGGCGCCGCCGCCAGCGCCCCCCGGATCGCCGGCAGAAGCCGGTTCTGCGCCGCCGCGATTCTGTCCCGCGGGACGTCGCAGGCCTTGCCGATGGCCGCCAACCAGTCGGCGGTGCCGTCATGCCCGACGGGGGCGGAGCCGATCACCGGCCGCCCGGCCGCCTCGAACTCGCGCACGCTCGCGGTGTAGAACGGATGGATCGCCGCCACCGCCGCCGCATCGAGAGCGCCGTAGAGTTCGCGCCATTCGCGCGTCGGCACGACCGGGCCGGCGCTGAGGCCGAGCGGTTCGAGGAGCGCGCCGATGACCACGGGATCGGCCGGGAACATCTCGCCCAGAAGCGCGACGGACGGGCGCTCCGAGCGGCCCCCACGCGGCGCCTGGACCGGGCCGCTCTCGGCCTCGCTGCGGGCGAATTTGAGCATGGCGCCGGCCAGCACGTCCTTGGCCTCGGCATGGGTCGGCACGCCGAAGCCCGGCACGTCGATGCCGATCACGCGCACGCCGTCGATCTGCTTCGGCAGGAGGCGCAGCGGCACGCCCGACGCGGTTGGGACGCAGAGGTTGATGACGACGATCGCGTCGAGATCTTGCGGATTGGCCGAGGCGTAGACCGCCTCGCGGATGTCCTCGAACAGCTTGCCGGTGACGAGCGTCTCGGAGTTGAACGGCACGTAGCCGACACTGCGGCGCGCCCCGTAGAAATGCGAGGTGAAGGTCAGCCCGTAGACGCAGCAAGCCGAGCCCGACAGAATCGTCATCGTGCGCCGCATGCGCAGGCCGACGCGCAGGGAGCCGAAAGCCGGGCACATGCTTTGCGGCTGATCGTGCGGCCCCGCCGGGTAGTCCTTGCGGTACTGCTCCAGCGTTCCGGACAGGCCGGCCGCTTCGGCAGCCGCGCGCATCGCGTCCTTGCCGGCGTGGCAGCCGAGCCCGTCGCCCTGCGTCGCGGCGAGATCGATGCCCTCGGGGCGGCGGGCGCGGAGCGCGGTGATGTCGAGGCTGACCGCCATGGCTCAGACCTCGTCGTAGACGACTTCGAGGGACGGCTTGGCGAGGCTGGTTCGCCCGCACATGTCCTCGATGGTGGCGGGCTCCAGCACCACGTGGCGTCCGGTGGCTTCGCTCGAGAACAGGCCGAGCAGCGCGTCCTGGCTCAGCGGCCTCGGCTGGTGCGGCGCGGCGTCCGACACGTTCTGCGAGAGATCGGCGAAGAGCGCGCCCCAGCGCCCGTCGGGTTTGCCGATGATCTCGTAATTCGCGCTCTTGCGGCGGATGTCGTCGTCGGCCGGGATCGAGGCCAGCACCGGAATGCCCGCCGCGTCCGCGAAGGCCTGCGCCTCGCCGGTGCCGTCATCCTTGTTGATGACGAGGCCGCCGACGCCGACATTGCCGCCCATCTTGCGGAAGTATTCGACCGCCGAGCAGACATTGTTGGCGACGTAGAGCGATTGCAGGTCGTTGGAGCCGACGACGATGACCTTCTGGCACATGTCCCGGGCGATCGGCAGGCCGAAGCCACCGCAGACCACGTCGCCGAGGAAGTCGAGCAGGACGTAGTCGAAGCCCCATTCGTGGAAGCCGAGCTTCTCCAGCAGCTCGAAGCCGTGGATGATCCCGCGTCCGCCGCAGCCGCGACCGACCTCCGGGCCGCCGAGTTCCATCGCGTAGACGCCGTCGCGCTTGAAGCAGACATCGCCGATGGCGACCGCCTCACCTGCGAGCTTCTTCTTCGTCGAGGTTTCGATGATGGTCGGGCAGGCGCGCCCGCCGAACAGGAGCGAGGTCGTGTCGCTCTTCGGGTCGCAGCCGATCAGCAGCACCTTCTTGCCCTGCTGGGCCATCATGTAGCTGAGATTGGCCAGGGTGAACGACTTGCCGATGCCGCCCTTGCCGTAGATCGCGATGATCTGCGTCTCGCGCTTCACCTCGCCGGTCGCGACTGGATCGGGCTCGATGGCGGCCTCGGCCCGCAGCGTCGTCGCGGCGTCCAGCGCCGCCTTGCTGAGCTGTAGGTTCATGAGCAGGCCCTCCAATCGAGGATCATCTTTAGGCAGGCCGGATCGGCGAAAGCCGTGCGGTAGGCCTCCCCCGCTTCCGTGGCGGGCACCCGGTGGGTGATGAGTCCGTCGAGCGACAGGCGTCCGCCCTCGATCAGGGTCCGGACCGCCGCGAGATCGCCCGGCCGCCACTCCGCCGAAACCCGGATGCGGGCCTCGCGCAGGAAGGCGGGCGGAAAGGCGAAGGCGAGTGCTGCTTCGTAGAAGCCGGCCAGCACGATCTCGCCGCCGGGCGCGAGGCGGCCGATCAGCGTGTCGAGCAGGCTCGAATCGCCGCTGACATCGGTGATGGTGGAATAGTCACGCGCCGGATCGTCGTCGGGGGCGAGCACGGAATAGCCGAAGTCACCCGCAGCCCGCAGCGTCTCGCGCTCCCACACCACGGGCTCGCCGCCGGCCAGCACCGTCAGCCGCGCGAGCAGCCGGCCGAGCACGCCGTGGCCGACGATCAGACTGCGCTTGCCGGGCACGATGCCGGACAGGGCGTGGTAAGCGGTCGCCGCCAGGGCGATGAGGCAGGCCCGGTCGCCGAGCGCGGCATCGACCGGGACGAGGCGCGCGGCCGGAGCGATCAGGTGCGAGGCCGCGCCGCCGAACAGGCCGTTGACCGCGCCGAAGCAGCGGGCGCCGGGCACGAACACGGTTTGTCCGACGCGCAGGCCACTGCCGGCCTCGGTCTCGACCACCGTGCCGACCGACTCGTAGCCGGGCACCAGCGGATACCCCATGCCGGGAAAGGGCGGCATCCGGCCGGACCAGAGCAGGCGCTCGGTCCCCGTGCTGATGCCGCTCCAGGAGACGGCAACGGTCGCATCGCCCTCGGTCGCGGGGGTGAGCGCGAGACGGTTGAGCGCCAAGTGCTCCGGTCGTTCAAGGACGACGGCCAACGCTTCCATCTCCCTGCCTCCCCGTTGCTGCTTGCGACTCCGCAGAAGGCTGAACCGCTTGTTGTCATCCTAGATGGACGTAAATTTGCGTCAAGTAAACTTTACAATTCTATCGTCGCTTTGCGGTGATCAATCGCGCCAGCAGCGGACGCCGCGTGGGGCGCTCGCGGATTTCATTGAAGCCAGCCTGGGTCAGCATGGCGGTTAACTCGTCCGCCGTGCGGGGACGGCCGCTGCCCATGGCCAGGAGGTAGAAGCCGAAATACGCATCTCCCACCGGCTCCGCGCCGGGCGTGCCGGCCATCGGCTCGGCGATCGCCAGAAGGCCGCCCGGCGGCAGCGCCGCGTGGGCCGCGCGCAGGAGTGCCAAGGCGACCGCATCGTCATGATCGTGGACGACCCGTACCAGGGTGATCGCGTCGGCGCCCTCCGGCAGGGAGGCGCCGAGAAAGCTCCGCCCGAGACAGGTGACGCGATCGCTGAGGCCCTCGGCGGTGAGTCGGGCGCCCGCCCGTTCCGCGACCGGCGGGAGATCGAGCAGGCGCAGGGCCAGCCCCGGATGGCGGCGGGCGGCCTGCGCGAGGAACACGCCCTCCCCGCCCCCGACATCCATGAGACACGCACGATCGCCGAGCGGCAGGGCGTCGAGCACGTCGTCGGCGATCAGCGCCTGCGAGGCCGCCATCAACCCGCTATAAGCCGCGACCGAGTCCGATCCGAGCTGCGCCGCCTCGCCGGCTTCGGCATAGGGCCAGTAGCCCCCGAGCCGCGTCGGTCCCGCTCCCCCGCGCAGCAGGGCGACGGGATCGGCCAGATCGGCGTAGAGCATCGCGTGGTGCTCGATCATCGCCGCGACCGAGGGATTGCCGATCAGCGCCGCGCCGAGATCGGCCAGGGCAAAGCGCCCGTCCGGCAGCCGGGTGATCAGGTCGAGCGAGGCGGCGGCCTTGAGCAGGGTCAGCGCGCGATCCGTGGATAGATCGAGCTGCCGAGCGAGAGCATCGGGGGCGAGCGGGCCGTCGCGCAGCAGCGTGAACAGGTCGAGCCGGACGCAGGCGAACAGCACCTGCGCGTAGACGAAGCCGGCGCACAGATCGAACAATGCCCTGGTGTTACGCCGCGCGATCCTGCGGGTGAGCGGAAACCCCGCCGCCCAGCGCTGGAAGCCGGGGCCGGCGACCGTGCGGTTGCGGAAGGCGAGCCAGCGCTCGCGCCAGCCGCCGCGTTTCTCCGGCGCGGGTCCGGCCTCGGTCATCGCGGCGGGCAAGGCCGGTCCTCAAGCCATCGCTCGTAAGGAGGCGGGCATGAACAGCCGGGTCTGCGCCTCGATCTCGGTGCGCATGGCGTCCTGCCCGCGGCAGGGGGGAATCACGTCGATCGCCTCCTGCGTAAGGTGCTTCAGGCGCTCCAGGGCACCGCCCATCCCGAGCAGGGCCGCCGCGTTCGGACGCCCGAGCGTGGCGTCGCGACCGGCAGGCTTGCCGATCTCCTCCTGGCGGCAGGCGACGTCGCGCAGATCGTCGGCGACCTGATAAGCCGCCCCGAGGCATTCGCCGAGCAGGCGCCAGGGGAGCGGCGGCGCTCCCGCGGCGGCGGCACCGGCCACCGTGGCCGCGGCGAACAGCGCGCCGGTTTTGGCCTGCTGGTACTCGACCAGATCCACGTAAGGCTCGGATTCCCAGGCCTGCCCGGCGACGATGCCGGCGGGCGAGCCGGCGGCGCGGGCGATCAGCCCGACGAGACCCGCGAGGCGCGTGGGCGAGCGGGTCACGCCCCGCGCCAGCGTCTCGAAGGCGGCGACGATCAGCGCGTCGCCTGTGAGCACCGCGAGCGGCACGCCGAAGGCCGCATGGACCGAGGGCTTCTGGCGGCGCATTGGCGCGTCGTCGAAGCACGGCAGGTCGTCGTGGACGAGAGAGGCGCAGTGCAGGAGTTCGATCGCCGCGGCGGCCGCCTCGGAGGTGGCGGGGTCATCGTCGCCGCAGGCGAGCGCGACGGCGAGGCAGAGCCGCGGGCGGATGCGGTGGCCGCCGGGGAAGACTGCGTAGCGGATCGCCTCCGCCAGCAACGGCGGCGCACCCGGCGCCTCCGCATGCGAAACCGCATTGTCGAGCACCGTCTCGATCCGCCGGCCGACGTCCATGCCGTCCTCCCGATGTCAGGCTGACTTGCCTTGCATTCATGTCAACTATACTTGACACTGTTGACGGCGCGGATCAACGGTGATGCGAGGCGGAGCGCATTTTCGGTGGCAGAAAAAAGCGTCATCGTGATCGGAGCCGGGATTGGCGGGCTCGCAGCGGCGCTGAGCCTCGCCGCTTCCGGCCACAACGTCACCGTCCTGGAGCGGGCAGCGCGAGTCGGCGGCAAGATGCGCTCGCTCGCCGTGGGTGGGGTGCCGGTCGAGGCGGGCCCCACCGTCTTCACCATGCGCTGGGTGTTCGAGGAGCTGTTCGCCGAGGCCGGCGCCGACCTCGAATCGGAGATGCGGCTGCGGCCGGCCACCCTGCTGGCCCGCCATGCCTGGAACGCGCACGAGCGGCTCGACCTGTTCGCGGATATCGAGACCTCGGCGGCGGCGATCGGCGCCTTCGCCGGCGCGCGCGAGGCGGAGGGCTATCGGCGGTTCTGCGCCCGCGCGGCCGAGGTCTACCGCACGCTGGAAGGGCCGTTCATCCGCGCCGACCGGCCGAGCCCCGTCGATCTCGCCCAGCGTGTCGGGCTCGCGGGGATCGGCAGTCTGTGGCGTATCCAGCCCTTCGCGACCCTGTGGTCCGCGCTCGGCGAGTACTTCCGCGATCCGCGCCTGCACCAGCTCTTCGGGCGCTACGCCACCTATTGCGGCGCCTCGCCGTTCGAGGCGCCGGCCACGCTGATGCTGGTCGCCTATGTGGAGCAGGCGGGCGTCTGGACCGTCGAGGGCGGCTTGAGCCGGCTCGCGCGCACGGTCGCGGATCTGGCCGAACGCCGCGGCGTCAGCCTGCGCACCGGCGCGGATGTGACGCGCATCCTGACCGAGCGCGGCCGCGTCGCGGGGGTCGAACTCGTCGGCGGTGAGCGCATCGCCGCCGACGCGGTGATCGCCAACGCCGACGTGGCGGCGCTCGGCGGCGGCCTGCTCGGGCGCGATGCGGCGGCCGCCGGCGACCGGGTGCCCGCCCGCGAGCGCTCGCTCTCGGCGCTCACCATCTGCACGACGGCGCGGGCGACGGGCTTCGCCCTTGCGCATCACAGCGTGTTCTTCTCGTCCGATTACCGGGCGGAGTTCGATGCGATCCTGCGCGGCCGCCGCCTGCCGCCGGACCCGACCGTCTACGTCTGTGCGCAGGACCGAGACGGGGACGGCGGCTCGGCCTCTGAGGGGCCGGAACGCCTACTCCTCCTCGTCAACGCCCCCGCCGATGGCGGGGAGCGCCGCTTCAGCCCCACGGAGATCGCCGCATGCGAGACGACCATCCATCGCAAGCTCTCGGCCTGCGGGCTCACGCTGGAGCCGACGGGATCGGGGACGATCACGACGCCGCAGGATTTCGCGGAGCTGTTTCCGGGGACGAGCGGAGCCCTCTACGGCCGGGCCTCGCATGGCTGGACGGCGACGTTCAAGCGGCCGGGGGTGCGGACGCGGGTGCCGGGGCTCTACCTGGCGGGGGCAGCGTGCATCCGGGGCCGGGCGTGCCGATGGCGGCGCAGTCGGGCCGGCTCGCGGCGGCGGCACTGCGCGCGGACCTCGCTTCGACGGGGCGGTGACGCGCGGCGGCTACGTCTGGTGGTACGTCGATGCCGTGAGCGCGGACGGGCGCCAGGGGCTCACCGTCATCGCCTTCATCGGCAGCGTGTTCTCGCCCTACTATGCCTGGGATGCGGCGCGCGACCCGTTCGCCCACTGCGCCGTCAACGTCGTGCTCTACGGCGAGCGCGGCAACCGCTTCGCCATGACCGAGCGCAACGCCCGGTCGCTGTCGCGCGATGCGACCAGCTTCAGCCTTGGGCCGTCCTCCCTCGAATGGGACGGCAGCGTGCTGACGATCCGCCTCGACGAGCGGTCTTCGCCGGTCCCGCGGGCGGTGCGGGGCACGGTGCGAGTGCGGCCGCGGGCGCTGACGGCGCAGCCCTTCACCCTCGACACGCACGGCCTGCACCGCTGGTGGCCGATGGCGCCCGATTGCGAGGTCGAGGCCGCGTTTACCGCGCCCGCCCTCTCCTGGCGCGGCAGCGGCTACCACGACACCAATGACGGCGACGGCGCCCTCGAAGACGCGTTCACGGACTGGACTTGGTGCCGCGCACCGCTCAAGCGCGGTTCGGCCATCCTCTACGACGTGCGCCGGAGGGATGGCAGCGGACAGAACCTGACGCTGCGCTTCGACGCCGACGGCACCCGCCGCGAGATGCGCCCACCGCTCGCGGCCGGCCTGCCGTCCACCGGCCTGTGGCGGATGCCGCGCACGACCCGCGGCGACGACGGCCGCGCCCAGGTGATCCGCACCTTTGAGGACACGCCGTTCTACGCCCGCTCGCTGCTCGCCTCGACCCTCGACGGCGAGGCGGTTCAGCCCGTGCACGAGAGCCTGTCGCTCACACGCTTCCGCAACCCGCTGGTGCGGCTGATGCTGCCGTTCCGGATGCCGCGGCGGATCGGCTGAGACTAGTCAGCCGGCGTTCGCCTCGGCCTCGTCCTTGCGCTCGTAGCGCAGCAGTAGCGGTGTCTGGGCCAAGGCGAAGGCGACCGTGAGCGGCATGATGCCGAACACCTTGAAGCTCACCCAGAAATCCTCGGTCTGCGTGCGCCAGACGACCTCGTTGACGACCGCGAGCGCGAGGAAGAACAGGCCCCAGCGGAAGGTGAGCTTGCGCCAGCCCACGTCGGTGAGTGCGAACATGCTGTCGAGCACGACCGAAAGCAGCGACTTGTTGAAGGCAAGGCCGCCGAGCAAGACGAGGCCGAACAGCGTGTTCACGATGGTCGGCTTCATCATGATGAAGGTCTTGTCCTGCAGCACCAGCGTCAGGCCACCGAACACCAGCACGACGACACCGGAAACGAGCGGCATGATCGGCAGCCGCCGCAGCAGGGCGAAGTGCACGGCGAGCGCGATCATCGTGGCGACGATGAACACGCCGGTCGCCACGAACAGCTTGCTCTCCGCCACCACGCCGAAGCGCTCGGCATAGGCGTTGCCGAGGAAGAAGACCGTCAGCGGGCCCACTTCCAGCGCCAGCTTGAGGAGCGGCGGCAGGTGCCGGCGCGGCGGAACGCTCTCGACCTTCATGCGGATACTCTCACGATGCTCCAAGGGGCAGGCAATCGGCTACTCCTTGGGAAGGCCGGTGATCGCCCGGGCAAAGTCCCGCGCGGCGAACGGCTCCAAGTCTTCCACGCCCTCGCCGACCCCGATGAAGTGCACGGGCAGGCCGAACTTCGTGGCGAGCGCCACCAGAATACCGCCCCGCGCCGTTCCGTCGAGCTTGGTCATCACGAGGCCCGACACGGGTGCGGCCTGCGAGAACAACTCCACCTGACTCAACGCGTTCTGCCCGACGGTGGCGTCGAGCACCAGCAGGGTGGCATGCGGTGCCTCCGGATCGAGCTTGCGGATGACCCGGACGATCTTTTCCAGCTCCGCCATCAGCCCGGCCTTGTTCTGCAAGCGGCCGGCGGTATCGATCAGGAGCACGTCGGTGCCGTTCTCCCGCGCCTCCTTGAACGCGTCGAAGGCGAGCCCGGCCGCATCCGAGCCCTGCGCCCGGCTGATGACCGGCGTGCCGGTGCGATCGCCCCACACCCGCAACTGCTCAATCGCGGCTGCGCGGAACGTGTCGCCGGCCGCCAGCATGACGCTGCGCCCCTCGGCCTTGAACTTGAGCGAGAGCTTGCCGATCGTCGTCGTCTTGCCGGCGCCGTTCACGCCGACCGTCAGGATCACGTAGGGCTTCTTGGCCGAATCGATCTCGATCGGCAGCGCCACCGGCTCCAGCGCCCGCTCGATCTCGGTGGCGAGGATGGCGCGCACCTCGTCGGGCGAGATGCCCTTCTCGTAGCGGCCCTTGCCGACCGCTTCCGACATGCGCGTCGCGGTCTCCACGCCGAAATCGGCCTGGATCAGCGCGTCTTCCAGATCCTCGAGGGTCGTGGCGTCGAGCTTGCGCTTGGTGAACAGGCCCGTCACCCGGTCCGACAGCGCGGAGGAAGTGCGCCGCATTCCGGCGGTCAGGCGTGACCACCAGCCCTGTTTCTCGCTGCCCTCGACGGCGCCGGACACCGCATCGCTCGCGAGCGCCGCCGCGGAATCGACCGGCTGGATATCGACCTCGGCCGGCGGTTCGGATTCGGCCGCGGGCGCAGGCGTCTCCTCCTCGCCGCCCGTCAGGCGCGACCACCAGTTCCGCTTCTCCGCCGTCTCGGTGGGGGCGGCCGCCGGTTCGCTCTCGGCAGAAATCTCGTCGGGCTGCGGTGCTTCGCCGGATGGCGGCTGCGGCTCGGGCTGGAGGTCGGCACCCTCCAGTTCATCGGGGATGCGATTCTTGTCGGGATCGTCCGGCGCGGGCTCGCTCACCGCCGGCGGCACGCGGGCGACGTCGTCCGCCGCGGTGGTGAAGACCGGCTGCCCTTCGGATTCGGAGGCGGGCGACAGCGGATCCGGCGTGACCGATTCCTCGGCCGGCGTTTCCTCGGCCGCTGCATCCTCGGCCGGCACCGGCTCGGGGGACTTGGATTCGGGCGCGCCCTTTCGCCCGAACAGGCGTCCGAACCAGCCGGGCTTCTCGTCGTCGCTCATCCGCGTCCCTTGTTCAAAATCTTGCCCTGCTCAAACCTTGCCCGCGACGATCCGACATTCTAGCCCGTGGAGCATGAACGCGCGTGTTTCAGTGTCGGATCGCACCGTCGGACCGGAGATAGGGCCTCCGCTCCTCTACCGCGATGCCTTGATGCTCGTCATCGACAAGCCAGCGGGTTTGCCGGTGCATCCGGGCCCGAAAGGCGGGCCGACGCTGACCGACCATCTCGACGCCCTGCGCT
Source organism: Methylorubrum sp. GM97 (assembly GCF_024347855.1). Classification (NCBI taxonomy): domain Bacteria; kingdom Pseudomonadati; phylum Pseudomonadota; class Alphaproteobacteria; order Hyphomicrobiales; family Methylobacteriaceae; genus Methylorubrum; species Methylorubrum sp. GM97. The sequence goes on along the minus strand of NZ_AP025942.1, from coordinate 2,951,247 downwards.
TCGGCTTGCCGCGCCGGCCGGAGGCCGCGCATAGGCTCGACCGCGACACGTCGGGCTGCCTCGTGCTCGGCCGACACGCCAAGGCCTTGGCGCGTTTGAACCGCCTGTTCGCCGACGGCAAGGTCGATAAGACCTATTGGGCGCTGGTCGAAGGCGGCCCCGAGGCGATGGAAGGGCGTATCGACCTCCCATTGGCCAAACGTTCGGACGATCCGCGCAGTTGGTGGATGAAGACCGACCCGGCCGGTGCGCCCTCGCTGACGCTCTACCGGGTTCTCGGGCGGAGCGAGTGTCTGTCTTGGCTGGAACTGAAGCCGGTCACGGGCCGAACCCACCAATTGCGGGTTCATTGCGCGGCGATGGGCTGGCCGATCCGCGGCGACGCGATCTACGGAGGCGCCGGGCGGGACGGGCCGGGCTTGCAGCTCCATGCGCGGGGTTTGAGCCTGCCGCTCTATCCGAAGCGTGAGGCGATTGCCGTCGAGGCGCCGGCGCCCGCGCATATGCGAGCAGGGCTCGAGGCGTGCGGAATGACCGCTTCCGCCCCGTAGATCTCGCCCCCCCCGGGGAACACAGACGGGCGGGTCTCGCTCAGGCCGCGAGCAGAGCCTGCCCGTCATGCCCAGTAACGGTGACGTCGCGAATGTCCCCAGCGGGCACCGGCTCGGAAAACCGCACGAGCGAGAACGCTTCCGTCCGGCCGGTATCGCCCCGTTCGGTCAGAACCCTGCGGCGGGCGCCGACTTCGCCGTCGAGGTGGCGGGCGAGGGCCGCCGCACCGGTTTCGCGAAGCCGGGCGGCACGCGCGCGGACCACGTCGCCCGGCACCGCCGGCATCCGCGCGGCGGGCGTGTCAGGGCGCGGCGAATAGGGGAAGACGTGGAGATGCGTCAGCCCGCATTCGGCCACGAGGTCGAGGGAGCGGGCGAATTGCGCCTCGGTTTCGGTGGGAAACCCGGCGATCAGGTCGGCGCCGAAGACGAGGCCGGGCCGCAGGTCGCGCAGGGTTTGGCAGAGGCGGATCGCGTCGGCACGCGAATGTCGCCGCTTCATCCGCTTGAGGATCAGGTCGTCGCCCGCCTGGAGCGAGAGGTGGACATGCGGCATCAGCCGCGGCTCCTCGGCGAAGGCAGCGATCAGCTCGGCATCGGCCTCCACAGAATCGATCGATGACAGCCGCAGCCGCGCGAGATCCGGCACCTTGGCGAGAATCGTGCGAACGAGGCGCCCGAGGCTCAAGTCGGAATCGAGGTCGCGACCATAGGCCGTGAGATCGACGCCGGTCAGCACCACCTCGCGCCCGCCATGCTCGACGATGCGGCGCACCTGCGCCACCGCCTCCGCGACCGGCACGGAGCGGGAATTGCCGCGCCCGAATGGGATGACGCAGAAGGTGCAGCGGTGATCGCAACCGTTCTGCACCGGCACGAAGGCGCGGGTATGCCCGCTCATGGTGGTGATGTGCGTCGGCTCGGCCGTGCGGACGGCCATGATGTCTTCAGGCGCCGGCGCGGTGCCGCTTTGCCAGCTCTCCGGCCTGAGCTTGGCCGCATTGCCGACGAGGCGCGCCACCTCCGGCATCGCGGCGTAGCTCGCGCGCTCGACCTCGGCGCCGCAACCGGTCACCACGATCTCGGCGCCGGGCCGCTCGCGGGAAAGCCGGCGGATCGCCTTGCGCGCCTGCCGCCCGGCCTCGGCCGTGACGGCGCAGGTGTTGACGACGACGAGGTCGCGCCCCTCGGCATCGGGCTCGGCATGGCCGCGCAGCACCTCGGATTCGACGGTGTTAAGACGACAGCCGAAAGTGAGCGTCTCGACGCTCACCCGTCGATCCCGGCGAACAGGTCGGGCGAGAACGTGCCCTCGCCTTCGAGATAGACCGGGCCGGTCATCAGCACGTGGTCGTCGGCGCGCCACTCGATCGAGAGTTCCCCGCCGGGAAGCGCCACGCGGGCGGTGCGGCCGATCATGCGCAGGCGCGAGGCGGCCACCACCGTGGCGCAGGCGGCCGTGCCGCAGGCGAGCGTCAGCCCCGCGCCGCGCTCCCAGACGCGCAGCTTGATCGTGTCGCGGCTCGTCACCTCGGCGATGGAGATGTTGGCGCGCTCGGGGAAGATCGGGTGGGCCTCGAGCAGCGGCCCGATGCGGCCGAGATCGTAGCTGTCGGGGTCGCGCTCGACGAAGAAGATCGCGTGCGGGTTGCCCATGCTCACGGCGGCGGGCGAATGGAGGATCGGATCGTCGATCGGCCCGACCTGAAGCTCGATGCGGCGGGTATCGAGAAACGGTTCGGCGAGCGGGATTTCGTCCCAGCGCAGGCGCGGCTGACCCATATCGACGGTGAAGGAGCGCTCGGTGATCCGCTTGACCGCGACCAGTCCGGCCTTCGTCTCCAGCGTCAGGGCGCCGTTCTCGGCAGGCCTCGCCATGGCCGGATCGTCGAGCAGCGCGTAGCCGACGCAGCGGGTGCCGTTGCCGCAGGCGCCGGATTCCGAGCCGTCAGTGTTGTAGATGCGCATGAAGGCATCGGTGCAGGGCGTGACGGGATCGTGCACGACCATGAGCTGGTCGAAGCGCGAATGCACGTCGGCCGCGATGGCGCGGGCCTCGGCCGGCGTCACACGGACCGCAGTGCCGCGCAGGTCGAGCACGACGATGGCGTTGCCGGCGCCGTGCATCTTCAGGAAGCGGCGATTTGCGAGAGGGCTCACGAGAGGGCTCCAAGAGGGCTCATTGGACCTCTGACGACCTTGTCTGGGGAATGCGGGGGTGGCGCGGCGTATATGGCAAAAGCCGCCAGCCTGCGAGTCGGGAACGAAGAGCCGCAACGTCGCGCCGCAACGGTCTCGCGCGGGGCGTGTTTCGGCCCTACCCTGTTCGAACCGGCCAATCGGAGCGTCACCACCTTGACCCGTCTCGCCACCCTCGCCGCGGGCCTCCTCGCTCTCGTCCCTTCGTTGACGACTGCGTCGCTCGCCCAGAACGCGCCGCCCCCCACCAACGCGCCCTCCCCTGCCGAGGCGAACCCACTGCCGACCACGACCGTGCCGGACACCACGAAATCCGGCCCCGACCCGGCAGCGCCCTCGCCTCAGCAGGTCCCGATCCCGCGCCCCGCCCAAGCCGGAGCGGCCCAGGCGGTCACGCCACCGCCTTCGGCGCTGCCGACCCTCGTGACGGTTCCAGGCGAGCCGAACGACGTCGATGAGGTGACGCTTCCGGCCAAACCCGTGGCGATCCTCGCGGGCGAGACCAAGTGGGAAGAGGCGCGGGCCAATCTGCGCAAAGCCTACAAGACGATCGGCGAGACGCTGGCCAAGCTGAACCTCAAGCAAGCGGGCCGGCCGATCGCCCTGTTCACCAAGACCGAGGATGACGGCTTCCAGTACGAGGCGATGATCCCGATCGAAGCTGCACCCGCGCAGGGCGCGGAGGGCGGCGACGTCAAGTTCGGCTCGAACCCGAGCGGCAAGGCTCTGCGGTTCAAGCATAGCGGCAGTTATGAGGAGATCGACGGCACCTACGAGACGCTGATCGCCTATCTCGACGCCAAGGAAATCGCGGTCCAGGACCGCTTCCTCGAAGAATACGTCACGGACCTCGGCGAGGGTGCGGACGACAAACTCGACATCAACATCTACGCGCTGCCGAAGGAGCCGGCGAAGTAAGGTTGTCGCGGGCCGGGAACCGCCGAATCCCTTCGCGGATTCGGCTTCCATGACGCTTTTCCCCGATACAGCCCTCCCGGCGGCAGCCCGCCATCGCCGCCGCGAGGCGCCGGCCGCCGCGTCCGAGGCGCTGAAGGACAAAGCGCTGGAGATTCACCGCCGCCTCTGCGGCGTCTACGAATGCCCGATCCCGTATTTCCACAGCCTCGACCCGCTGTCGGAACTGATCTCCTCGCTGCTCTCGCACCGAACCCGCAACGCCGATTCAGGGCGTGCCTTCAAGGCGCTGCGGGCGCGCTGGCCCGATTGGACGGAGATCGAGGCGGCGTCGGTCGAGGAGATCGAAGCGACGATCCACGGCGTCACCTGGCCGGAGCTGAAGGCGCCGCGCATCAAGGCGGTGCTCGCCGCGGTGCAGGAGCGGGTCGGTGCGCTCACCCTCGATTTCCTGGGGGATATGAGCGTCAATGAGGCGCGCGGCTGGCTCGAAGCGATCCCCGGCATCGGGCCGAAGACGAGTGCCGCGGTGCTGTCGTTCTCGACGCTGCGGATGCCCGCCCTGCCGGTGGACAGCCACCATCACCGCGTTGCCCAGCGCACGGGGCTGATCGGTGCCAAGGTCGATGTCGGGCCGAGCCACGCGGTGCTGCGGGCCCAGCTTCCCGACGATTGGTCGGCGCAGAAGCTCTACGACAATCACGAGGTGCTGATGCTGCACGGTCAGCGCGTCTGCTTCCATCGCTCGCCGGCCTGCGGACGCTGCGTGCTGCTCGACATCTGCCCGACGGGGCAGGTGAGGAAAGCTGCGGGCTGACGCTCTATCCGGTCGCGCGTGTCAGCCTTTTTCACGTCCAATAGAGGATGCGCGCCGTCGGCAGGTGAACCGCGATCCGCCCCGTGAGATGGGCCCGCATCGCCTTCATGAGATCGTTCGGAAACACGTATTTCACCGAACCGAACTTGGTGAGCTTACGGGTGCGCTCCGCCTCGCGCATCGGCAGGTCGGAACCCGGATACCATCCCTCAAGCACCGTCTTCGAACCCGGCGTGAAGCGGTGGGTGATGAGTTCGACCGTCAGATCGGGCGCGGCCACACCGGACAAAGCCGCGGCCGCGTCGCGCAGCAGGGCGTCGTAGGCGTCCGGCCATCCCTCGACGGGTAGTATCGGCGCGATGGTGAGGCCGACGGGATAGCCGGCCCGGGCGACGGCACCCATGGCAGCGAGCCGCTCGCTGAGCGGAGCGGTGCCGCCCTCGTAATGCGCCGCCGCGGCCGCGTTGACCGAGAAGCGGATGCGCGTGCGGCCGTGATGCGGCAGGTCGAGGAGCGGTTCGACCGCGGCGAACTTCGTCGTGAAGCGCAGTTGCACCGGCGCGTCCCAGGCGCCGAAATGACGGATCGCCGCCGAGAGCGAACCGGTGAGATGCTCGATCCCAAGCGGATCGGTGTAGCAGGACGCTTCGAAGGTGGTGCCCTCGGCCGCCCGCGCCTCCGAGGCGCTGGTGACGCCGCCCTGCCCCAGATAGCTTTCGAGATTGCCGAGGATCGCGTCGAGGTTGGCGTAGACGCGCGTCACCGGCGGCCCCGAGAGGGAGCCGGCGAGATAACAGTACTGGCAATGGGCCGGACAGCCCTCGGCGAGATCGAAGCGCCAGTCGGCGCTCGGCGGTATCGGTTGGAGCTTCAGTTTCGTCGGCGGTGCGGTGACGATGGCGAGCGTGGCCTTGGCCTGCGCGTAGGCCCGGCGCGGGTTCTCGGCGTCGCGCAAACCGGTGAGCCGGTTACTCTTCAGGCGCTCGACCGGGAGACCCAGGTCTTCCGCCTGCGCGACCATCTGCCGGCCATGGGCATGTTCGAGGGCGGCCGGCGTCACCAGCACCCGGCGCGGATGCCAGAGACGGGCGGAGCGGGGCCGCGCCACGGGCCGGGCATCGGCCTCCTCGGTCGAAACAAGGGTCATGCCGCACCAACCCTCGGCCTGTGCCGAAGGTCCGGGGATGCGTCCTTTCGGAACCCTGGAAGGCCTCGGGCGCTGTTTTCGCGCGAAGATCTTGTGAGGTGTCGATGTCGGAGCTGGAGACGAAACGCGCCGCGATTGCCGACCTTCTCGCCCGGATCGAAGGCCTCGATCCGCGAAACGCCGAGGTTCTCGACCGGCGGGTGGATGCCGTGGTGGACGGATTCGATCCCGGGGCACCGGAGCCGTCCGATCCGGCCAGGGCCGACCTGCACCGTCTGCTCAGATCGTACCGCGACCTTCGCGATCTCCCCGCCGACCGCAACAATGTGCAGCTTGCCGAGAAGGGCGAGGTGTTCGCGCCGGAGGACGACGCCTGACGCACGATCCGGCGCATCGATGCGTCAGAGAAGTCAGCCGGATGACCGGTTGCGATGACTTGGCAACGGGCTCGGCCCGCGCCAAGCGTCGCCAATGACCAAGTCCCTTCTCGCTTATTCCGGAGCCGCGTTGGCTGAGATCGCCGGCTGCTTCGCCTTCTGGGCGTGGCTGCGGCTCGATCGGTCGGTCTGGTGGGTCGCGCCGGGGCTCGTTTCGCTCGCCCTGTTCGCTTGGCTGCTCACCCTCGTCGAGAGCGAGGCGGCCGGGCGCACCTACGCCGCCTATGGCGGCATCTACATCGCCGCCTCGATCCTTTGGCTCTGGAGTGTCGAGGGACATCGCCCCGACCGCTGGGATCTTTCCGGCGGGGCGATCTGCCTCGCCGGCACGGCGGTGATCCTGTTCGGCCCCCGGAGCGGCTGAACCGCTCCGGGGTCGAGGCGATCAGCCCTCGCGAATCAGGATCAGGGTCGAGAGCGGCGGCAGCGTCAGGCTCAGCGAATGCGGCTGGCCGTGGCTCTGCTCGGCTTGGCTCTGCACGCCGCCCATGTTGCCGACATTCGAGCCGCCATAGCGCTCGGCGTCCGAGTTGATTGCCTCGCGGTAGAAACCGGCCGTCGGCACGCCGACGCGGTAGCCCTCACGCGGCACCGGCGTGAAGTTCGAGACGACGATGGCGACCTCGCCCTCTGCCTTGCCCTTGCGCGCCCAGGCGATGACCGAGTTGTCGGAATCGTCCGCCACCAGCCACTGGAAGCCGCTGGCCTCGACGTCGCGCGAATAGAGCGCCGGGGTCGAGGTGTAGACGTGGTTGAGGTCGCGGATCAGATCCTTCACGCCGCCATGGAGGGGATCGTCGAGCAGGTGCCAGTCGAGCGACTGGTTGTGGTTCCACTCGCGCTCCTGGCCGAACTCACCGCCCATGAAGAGCAGCTTCTTGCCAGGGTGCCCCCACATGAAGCCGAAATAGGCGCGCAGATTGGCAAACTTCTGCCAACGGTCGCCCGGCATCTTGCCGAGCAGCGAGCCCTTCCCGTGCACCACCTCGTCGTGGGAGAGCGGCAGAACGAAGTTTTCCGAGAAGGCGTAGAGCAGGCCGAAGGTCAGGTTGTGGTGGTGGTAACGCCGGTGGATCGGATCCTCCGACATGTATTTCAGGGTGTCGTGCATCCACCCCATGTTCCACTTGAAGCCGAAGCCGAGACCGCCCGTGTAGGTCGGGTGCGACACGCCCGGCCACGAGGTCGATTCCTCGGCCACCGTGATGGTGCCCGGCGCGTGGCTGTAGGTGGCCTCATTGGTCTTGCGCAGGAAGTTGATGGCGTCGAGATTTTCGTTGCCGCCGTACTGGTTCGGAATCCACTCGCCCGCACGGCGCGAGTAGTCGAGGTAGAGCATCGACGCGACTGCATCCACGCGCAGGCCGTCGAGATGGTAGTGTTCGAGCCAGAAGCGGGCATTGGCCGTGAGGAAGGCCGACACCTCGACCCGGCCGAAATTGTAGATGTAGGTGCCCCAATCCTGGTGGAAGCCCTGGCGCGGATCGGCATGCTCGTAGAGATGCGTGCCGTCGAACAGGCCGAGGCCGTGGGCGTCGAGGGGGAAGTGCCCCGGCACCCAATCGAGCATCACGCCGATGCCGGCTGCGTGCGCTGCGTTGACGAAATCGACGAAATCGTCGGGCGTGCCGAAGCGGCTGGTCGGCGCGAACAGCGAGACCGGCTGGTAGCCCCAGGAGCCGTCGAACGGGTACTCGGTGATCGGCAGAAGCTCGATATGCGTGAAGCCGAGTTCCTTCACGTACGGGATCAGCCGGTCGGACAGCTCCTTGTAGGTCAGGTAGCGGTTGCCTTCGTCCGGCACCCGCGCCCACGAGCCGAGATGGACCTCGTAGACCGACATGGCGGCGTGGCGCGGATCCTTCTCACCGCGCGTGTCCATCCAGGCCGCATCGTTCCACTGCGGCTCGTTGAGACCCTGGAGCACCGAGGCCGTCTGCGGCGGATGCTGGGCGCGGAAGGCGACCGGATCGGCCTTCAACGGCAGCACCGAGCCATCGGGACCGCGGATCTCGAACTTGTAGTTCTGCCCGGCCTTGAGACCCGGCACGAACAGCTCCCAGACGCCGCCATTGAGCCACAGCCGCATCGGGTGGCGCCGGCCGTCCCAATCGTTGAAGTCGCCGACGACGCTGACGCGGCGGGCATTCGGCGCCCAGACCGCGAAGCGGAACCCGGCGATGCCGTCGAGCTCACCCGCATGGGCACCGAGCACGCGATACACGAGGTTGCTGCCGATCAGGCGCAGGCCGTCGATCTCGCTCTGTTCGAGCGACGGGCCGAAACCGTAGGGATCGTGACGGCGGGTGCTGGTGCCGTCCCAGGCCTCGACCTCGATCTCGTAGAGGGGTCGACCTTCGCTCTTCACGCTCGCGACGTAGAACCCGTCGGGATGAACGCGCTCGAACGCGATGCTCTGCCCGCCCGTGACGAGGCGGGCTGCCTTCGCCTCCGGCAGGATCGCACGGACCTCCCACGTACCGGGCGCAACCTGATGCGGCCCGAGGACGCCGAACGCGTCGCCGTGATCGGCCGCCATCACGGCCGCAATGGCATCGGGATGGAGGTGGCCATCGCGCGCTTGCGAGGCGGAGCGGCCCACACGGGGAGCCCCCTCGCCGCCAAGCGCATCCGACGACCGGGGCGCGCGCGGCGCCTCGGTCGAGCCTGACCTGTTCGGGACGTTGGCGGCCGCCTGCCCCTCGTTACGAGCCGCGGCCTTCTCGTCCAGAGCCGTCATCCAATCACCTCTCTCGGAAGCGCTCCCGGGCCATCAAAGGGTGGCGCGCGGGAGCGCGCAGGTCACACCGAAGCGCGGTCGCGCTTGGCTTCATCCAGTATGTTGAGAACACCACGTGCTGGGATTTCGATCCAGTCGGGGCGGTTGTTCACTTCGTAATCGATTTCGTAGAGCGCCTTGGTCAGCAGGCTCAGACGCAGCAGACGGGATTGCGTCTCCGTATCCTCCACCGCCGCCCGGCTGCCGGCCACGGCTTGCCCGTAGCCGTCGAGGAACGCTGCATCGATCATGCCGCGCCACGCGATCGCCGCGTTGCGCGCCCGTTCCTCGCTGTCGCCGAAGCGGGCCGTGATCTCACGCACCACCGTTTCGGCGCCGTAGGCGAAGGATCGGAGCATGCCCGCCACGTCGCGCATCGGCGTCGATTTGGCCCGGCGCTGCTCCACCGGACGTGAGGGCTCACCCTCGAAATCGACGATGATGAGATCGCCCTCGGAGGCGAGCACTTGCCCGAGATGGTAATCGCCGTGGATGCGGGTCTTGGTGGCACCCCGCAGCGGGCCGGAGGCCAGATCGGTGATGAGCGCCTCGACCTCGCTACGGCGGGACGCGAGCGCCTCGCTGGCCGAGCCCGGCGACCACGCGGTGATCGCGTCGAGCCCCTTGAACGCCCGCGCGGCCTGATGGCGGGCATCATCCGCGAGCGAAGCGAGATCCGCCTCACCGAACGGCTCGACCGCGAAGGCCGGATCGTCGGTGTCGATGGCGAAGGCCCGATGCAGTTCGGCCGTCCGCTGGCCGAGCAGCTCCGCCCAGCGCAGATGCGCGTTGAAGGCATCCTCCGGCGCCGGCGCCTCGCTCTCGGGGGCGAGCACCACGGTCTCGAAGTCGCGCCGCAGGCCTTCCAGCATCAGCGTCCAGGCGTCGCCCTGGTTGAGGACGAACTTCTGGAGCAGCGCCAGGGCGGTACGGGTGCCGTCCGCAGCCACATGCTCCACCACGCCGAGCAAAGCCGGCGTGTTGGCGAAATGGGCCTGCTCGGTGAGGAACCGGCCGATCTCGATCTCGGGATGCGTGCCGGGCTGGAGGCGGCGCAGCAGCTTGAGCATCATCCGCGCGCCGATGGCGATCGAGGTGTTGCTCTGCTCGGCCGAGAGGCGGCGCACGTCGGCGGCCTCGAACGGCACCTCCGGATCGTAAGCCGAGGTCGTCGAGAAGACGAGGCTCCCGCGCTCGGACGGGATCGTGACGCCGTCGCGCATCGCCTCGATCAGGGCGACGGCGAACGGCGCGGCGGCCGCCGCCTCGTAGAGCAGGCCGGTGCGAGGCCCGCGGCGCACGCGGGCGACCGCGTGATCCAGCAGAGTCTCATCCTCGCGGCCCTCCTCGACGGCGAGCGGCACGAAGTAGTCCTGGCGTTCGCCGTTGGCGAGGGTCACCGCCACCCGCGGCAGCAGGAACTTGCCCTCGCCGGAACCGTCCTTGACGATGGCGCTGTCATCGACCTGCACCGACTTGATGCGTGTGCCTTTGGCGCCGAACCAGCGGCGCGAGGCGATGAAGGGCGGCGCCACCGTGCGCTCGAACGCGGTGCGCTCGCGGCCCTTGATCAGGGTCTCGATGCCGCCGGTGAGCACCAGGGTGAACAGTTCCGGGCTCTGCGGCTGCGGGCCGATCTCGCCGGTATTCGCGACCGAGAGAGCGAACCAGTAGAAACCGTAGGCCGGCAGGGTCAGCAGGTAGGGCAGTTCGCCGATCGCCGGGAAGGCCGTGCCGCCGGTCAGCTCGATCGGGATCGCGCCACGCAGGTCCGACAGGTCGAGCTGCACCGCCTGCGGTGCCCGCGAAAGGTTGGCGACGCAGAGGATGCGCTCGTTCTCATGCTCGCGAATCCAGGCGAGCACCTTGCGGTTCGCCGGATACAGGAACTGGATGGCGCCGCGCCCCAGCGCGACCGAGTTGTTGCGGATCGCGATCATGCGCCGCGTCCAGTTCAGCAGCGAGGTTTGCGCCTGGATCTGCGCCTCGACGTTGATCGCGTCGTAGCCGTAGATCGGGTCCTGGATCGACGGCAGGAACAGCTTCTGCGGGGTGGCCCGCGAGAAGCCGCCATTGCGGTCCGGCGACCACTGCATCGGCGTGCGCACGCCGTCGCGGTCGCCGAGATAGATGTTGTCGCCCATGCCGATCTCGTCGCCGTAGTAGAGCACCGGCGTGCCAGGCATCGACAGGACGAGGGACTTCATCAGCTCGATCTTGCGCCGGTCGTTCTCCAGCAGCGGCGCGAGGCGGCGGCGAATGCCGAGATTGATGCGGGCGCGCCGCTCGGCGGCATAGAACGACCAGAGGTAGTCGCGCTCTTCCGCCGTCACCATTTCGAGCGTCAGCTCGTCATGGTTGCGCAGGAAGATCGCCCACTGGCAGCCCTCGGGAATCTCGGGCGTCTGGCGCATGATGTCGGTGATCGGGTGCCGGTCCTCCCGGGCGATCGCCATGTACATCCGCGGCATCAGCGGGAAGTGGAAGGCCATGTGGCATTCGTCCCCGTCGCCGAAATACTGCGCCGTCTCCTCCGGCCACTGGTTGGCCTCGGCCAGCAGCATCCGGTCGGGATACTCGGCGTCGAGCGCCGCACGGATCGCCTTGATGACGTCGTGGGTCTCGGAAAGGTTTTCGCAGTTCGTGCCGTCGCGCTCGATCAGGTAGGGGATCGCGTCGAGCCGCAGCCCGTCGACGCCCATGTCGAGCCAGTAGCGCATGACCTCGATCACGGCCTCCAGCACGGCCGGGTTGTCGAAGTTCAGGTCGGGCTGGTGGCTGTAGAAGCGGTGCCAGAAGTACTGCTTGGCGACCGGGTCCCAGGTCCAGTTCGACACCTCGGTGTCGAGGAAGATGATGCGCGTATCGGAATACTTCTCGTCGGTATCCGACCACACGTAGAAATCGCGCTCAGGGCTTCCGGCCGGCGCCTCGCGGGCGCGCTGGAACCAGGGGTGCTGATCGCTGGTGTGGTTGATGACCAGCTCGGTGATGACGCGCAGCCCCCGCTCGTGGGCGGCAGCCACGAAGCGGCGGAAATCTTCCATCGTCCCGTAGGACGGGTTCACATCGCGGTAGTCGGCGATGTCGTAGCCGTCGTCGCGCAGCGGCGAGGGATAGAACGGCATCAGCCAGATCGCCGTGACCCCGAGGTCACGGACATAATCGAGCTTCTGCGTCAGCCCCTCGAAATCGCCGATCCCGTCATTCGACGAGTCGAAGAACGACTTGACGTGGATCTGGTAGATGATGGCGTCACGGTACCACTGCGGATCGCTGCGATCGATCATCCCGTCGCTGCCTCACGTCACTTTCGAGAGCGGAACCGGGCCGTGTGGCACCGGGCTGCGAGCCTCCTCGGCCCGCTTCTTGGCGAGAACACGACGGTGACGCCGTATTTCGCCGGATCTAGAGCGCCCCGCACCGAAAGTGGAGGCCGGTTCGGTGCGGGGCGCGGGCCGTCAGGCGCGCCGAGGCCGAATCCGCCAGACGATCGCCGAGCGGTCGGCCGGATCGAGGGCGATTCGGTGGTTCTTGCCGTAGAGCTCGAACTTGTAGCCCAGCAGCAGATCCTCGACCTCGACCGCCGCATCGTCGGGCAGGCCGAGCAGATGCAGCGGCACCTCGTAGGTGCATTCCTGGCGGTTCTTGGGGTCGAGGTTGACCATCACGAATACGCAGTTGTCGCGCTCCGGCGTCACCTTCGCGTAGGCGATGATGTTGTCGTTCCAGGCACCCGTGAAATGGATATTCCGGAAGTCCCAAAGCGCCGGATTGTCCCGGCGCGCCTGATTGAGCTTGATGATGTGGTCGCGGATATTGCCGGGGCGGTGATAGTCCCACGCCTTCAGCTCGTACTTTTCGGAGTCGAGATACTCTTCCTTACCCGGATACGGCGCGGCCTCGCATAGTTCGAAGCCGTTATAGATGCCGTAGATGGAGGACAGCGTCGCAGCGAGAGTCGCACGCACGATGAAGCCCGGTCGTCCGCTTGTTTGCAAGTAGTAAGGATTGATATCCGGCGTATTCGCAAAAAAATTCGGACGGTAGTACTCGCCCATCTCACCCGCCAGTTCCAGCGCGTACTCGGTCAGCTCCTGCTTCGTGTTGCGCCACGTGAAGTAGGTGTAGCTCTGCTGGTAGCCGGCCTTGGCAAGCTTCTTCATCATCTTCGGGCGGGTGAAGGCCTCGGCGAGGAAGATCGCGTCGGGATACTGCGCGTTCACCTCGCCCAGCATCCACTCCCAGAACGGAATCGGCTTGGTGTGCGGGTTGTCGACCCGGAAGATGCGCGCACCTTGGGCGCACCAGCCGAGGACGATGTCGCGCAGCTCGATCCAGAGCGAGGGCAGCGCCCCGCCATAGAAGTGGACGTTCGAGATGTCCTCGTACTTCTTGGGCGGATTCTCGGCGAATTTGAGCGTGCCGTCGGGCCGCCACTCGAACCACTCGGGATGCTGCTTGATCCAGGGGTGGTCGGGCGAGCACTGAATCGCGAAGTCGATCGCGACCTCCATGCCGTGGGCGTGGCTGGCGGCGACGAGCTGGCGGAAATCCTCCAGCGTGCCGAGTTCGGGATGCACGGCCTCGTGCCCGCCCTCCTCGGAACCCACCGCGTAGACCGAGCCGACATCACCGGGCTGCGCCTTCAGCGTGTTGTTCTTGCCCTTGCGGTTCGTCTTCCCGATCGGATGGATAGGCGTGAAATAGAGCACATCGAAGCCGAGTTCGCGGATCTCGGGCAGGCGCCGGATCACGTCCGCAAAGGTGCCATGGCGGTTCGGATCGCCCGATTGCGAGCGCGGGAAGATCTCGTACCAAGCCGAGAACCGGGCCGCGAGCCGGTCGGCGATGACGGGGATGTTCACGGGATAGCGCGAGAGGTTCACCCGCTCGGCGTTACGCCGGACCAGCGACATCGTCTCCGGTGCCAGGATCTTCTCCAGGATCACCGGCGAGCCTTCCGGCTCGGCGGCGAGCGAGCGGATCAGCCCGTCGAGCCGCTGCTTGTCGGCCCCGCTCGCCAGATCCTCGGCGATCTGGATCAGCTCGACGCCCTCGATCGTCTCCAGCCGCACGTCCACGCCAGCATCGCGCTTCTTCAGGGTGTCGCGCACCCAGGACGAGAAGCCGTCGCGCCACGCCTCGATCGTGAACTCGTAGCGGGCATTGCGCTCGAGCGGGAAGTGACCGGCCCAGCGATCGTTGTCCACGAACACCATCGGGTCGCGCCGCCACGTCTCCTCGCCCACGACGCGGGAGAGAATCGCCGCGTTGATGATCTCGTGACCGTCGGAGAAGATGTCCGCCTCGACGCGCACCTGCTCGCCGACGACGCGCTTCACCGGCGAGCGGCCGCCATCGATCTCCGGCGTCACCGCCTCGATGACGACGCGGCCCTTGCCCTGCGGCACGGTCGCGGGCGGCGGTGCGGCGACCTTCGCGCGCTCGGCCACGAGGATGCGCAACTCGCCCGGCAGCAGATCAATGCTGGCACCCGGATGGAAGGCGATCGGCTCGGCGTCGGGCGTGCGATCGTCGAACGGGCCGAGCTGGCCGCCGGTGCGCTCGATCAGGCGGCCGGCATCGACCGGGACCGGAACGTCGCCGGGATTGAACAGGAGGAGCGTCGCCGAATGCGCCGAGGCCGGGTGGCCGGTATCGGTGCGGAACAGGGCGGTGAAGGGCGCATCGGGCGCCGAGAGCCGCATCTGCGCGCCCTCGACATTGGCAGCCGGAATCGAAGCCTTCAGCGCGTTGATCGCCGTCACATAACCGGAGATGTCGATCCCCGTATCGTGCTCGCGTGAACCGGGCGTGGTCTCGACCACGTGCAGTGCGCGGCGATACCCCCACTCGTAGCCGATCGGCATCAGCACGCCGGCCGAGAAGAAGGCGGAGAGGGCGTAGCGGGTCTTCAGCCGCTGGGCGACCGCCTCCGCCCCGCCGGGGATGTCGGCGGCGAGCCGCCTCATGTCGTGGTTCTCGGGGAAGGCGATTGAGGGCGCGACCACCCGCAGCCGCTCGTACTGCTCCAGAGCCCAAGGCGCCTTGAGGTTCCACCACGCGAACGAGTTGAACAGGTAGTCGAAGCCGGCGCCAGCCGTCGCCTGCGCCTCCTCGAAAGTGCAGCCCAGCGTCTCGGCGGCGAATAGCGTGTCGGCCTCGCGCTGCTTGGCGGCCTGGATCAGCGCGCGCCAGACATCCGGCGGCACCTTGTAGGCCGCATCGCAGCGGAAGCCGCGCACACCGAGCCGTTGCAGCCGAGCGATGTAGCCGTCGAAGATGCGGATCAGCTCACCCCGAGCATGCTCGGCATGGTAGTCGAGTTCGATCAGGTCGCCCCAGACCGTACGCTTCGTCGGATCGTCGGGATCGATCGCCGCCGGGCTCACCGGGTTACCCTCGGCGTCGCGCACGAACAGGTCCGGCCGGTCGTGGAACAGGCGCGCGTTGTCGGCGGTGTGATTGATGACGAGGTCGCTCATCACCGACACGCCGTGCGACTCGGCAGCCCGGCAGAACCGCGTGATCTGCTCGTCGTCCGACGTGCCGTCACCGTCACGAAACCGCTCGTCGAGCGCGTCGAGATCGGCCACCGCATAGAGGCTGCGCGAGCCGCCGGTCTGGTGAAACGGGTTGAGATAGACCCAATTGAAGCCGAGCTCGGCGATGCGCGGCAGTTCCGCGGCCCATTGCGAGACGGTCCCGACGAGGAGCGGGAACAGGTTGTAGATGCGCGGACCCTCCGCGCGGGGTGCGAAGGCAGCCGGAAGGGCCACCGTCTCCGAGCCGGTCCGGGTCGCGGGCGTCATCGCGGTGTTCGGTGCGTTCATGGATCGCCTCCGTCTTGTCGCTTCTCGCCAAGCGCGTTCTGATGAATCGAGGCCGTGGTCAGGCATTGACGAAACGCCGACCGACCAAGCTTGCTCACCGCCCAAGGGACAGTGAGCCGATGTTTCGTGCGGCCGCCTCAGGCAGCCCGCCGCAACACCAGATAGGGCAGTTTCGCGAAGTGCCGACCGAGGTCGAGCCCGTCGCCCTCCGCCGTGATCTCGCCGCCGCCGACCACGTCCACCCACCGGCTGCCGGCCGGTACGGGGAGGACGGTTCCGGCGAAGGCTTCGCTGGACCAACCCGATTCGGACGTCATCCGTGCGACGAGCCGCGGCACGGCGACCAAGAGATCGTCCTCACCCGAGGTGACGGCCGAGCGGGTAAACGCGATGACGTGATCCGCACGCGCACCTTCGGCCGGGAGCGGACGGTAATCCGCATCGGCGTAGAAGGCCGGGCGCGCCGCCCGGTCGGCGAGCAACCGCGCCAACGTCGCCTGTTTCACGCGTCCGTCCTGCCAGGAACCGATCAACGCGTCCGGCGTGCCGCCGGCCTCCAGCGCCCGGGCCCGTTCCGCGTAATCGACAGGCCGACGGTTGTCGGGATCGACGAACGAGAAGTCCCAGAACTCGGTACCCTGATACGTGTCCGGAATGCCGGGAAGGGTGCATTTGAGAACCGTACGCCCGAGTCCCGCGATCATGCCGAGGAAGGCAAGGCGACGGACGAGCGGCCGGAGTCGCTCCATGCAATCCGAGCCGGGCACGACCAGGGCCGCAAAGAGCGCGTGGACGGCGCTCTCGTAACCCTCGTCCACATTGACCCAGCTCGACCGGCGCTTGCTCTCGCGCAGAGCCTTCTCGGCATAGGCATCGAGGCGCTTGCGGAAGTCTTCGATCGCGCCCGGGTCGTCGCCGTCCAGAAGCTCGAGCGGCCACGCGCCGAGAATCGCCTGGAGGAACATCCACTGGTCGTTCGGGTCCGGTGCCGGCTCGCCTTCGACCTGCTTGATCAGCGGCTCGGAGGCGCGGCGCCACGTGTCCCAGGCGCGGGCCCATTCCTCCGGCAGCTCGGAGAGGGCGAGCTGGCGCGTGCGGGCATCCTCGCCGCGCTTGGTGTCGTGGGTGGCCGTGGTGATCATCGCGTTCTGCCAGTCGCGGGCGCGCGCCGCCTGAAGCGCGTGGAAGTGCTCCGCGTCGAGGCCGTACTCGCCGGGATCGCCGCCGACCTCGTTGAGGCCGAGCAGTTCGACGAAGCGATAGAACAACGTGTCTTCCAGGCTCTTGGCCATCACCGGGCCAGTGAGCTGCTGGAACCGGCGACGGAAGCGCAGGACCACCTGCTGGTCCGGGTGACCGGCAGAGCCGAGATCGGTCCGGCCGAGCAGGGCATCGGCAGCAAAGTCGTGCACCGAACGATCCGGTAGCGCGCTCCAGCGCTTGGCCTTGCGCACGGCGCCCTCGATCAGTCGCACATCCTCGGCCTCGATCTCGGTCTCGTCGAGATCACCGGGCAAGTAGGAGCGATAGACGGGGAAGCGCGCCACGATCTCGATCAGCGCCCGACGGATCGCGTTTGTTGAGAAGTCGCGGGTGCGCCGGTCGGAATCGGCAATTTGCTTGAGGTCGCCGGTCATCACTTCGAGTTCCGAGGCGAAGCTGATCTCCAGAATCTCCGCCTTGGCCGCGCGGAACTGGAAGCCGTAGGGCGTGTCCATATCGGTGGCCCACCGATAGAACTTCTCGATGCGCGGCTTCAGGGCCCGATCGACCAGGATGCCGTCGAGCTGATTCAGCACGTCGTAGCCGGTGGTGCCGGCGACCGGCCAGTCGCGCAGCTTCTCGCCGGGCTCCAGGATCTTCTCGACGACGATGTAGAAGCCGGGACCGACTGCGGCCTGGAGCGCACGGGCGTAACCCAGCGGATCGGCCAGCCCGTCGATGTGGTCGATGCGCAATCCGTCGATCCGGCCCTCGCCGATAAGGCGGAACAGCAGATCGTGCGAGCGGACGAACACGTCCGACAGCTCGACGCGCAGGCCGGCCAGCGAGTTCACGTCGAAAAAGCGGCGGTAGTTGATGTCGCTCGACGCGATCCGCCAATGGGCGAGCCGGTAGGATTGCTGTTCGAGCAGCCGGTGGAGCGGCCCGAAGCTGTCGGGATAGTCCCGGTTGCCGTTGAGGAGATGCAGCGCCCGGTAGATCGAGGCGGCGATCTGCGGCGAGGCCCGCACGGTGCCGGCAAGCTGACGCTTCAGTTCCTCGGCGGCCTCCGGCATGGCGCGGCGGCGCTCGAGATTGGTCTCCTCACCCATGGCCCGCAGGCGCTCGGTGATCGCCAGAACCTCCGCCGACATGTCGTCGCCGATCTCGCCGAGCGCCGCGAGCGCCCGGTTGAGGATCGTCGGGTATTGCAGCGGGCAGATCGGGAATTGATGCTCGTAGTGCCAGACGCTGAAGGCGCCGGCCGCCTCGTCGAATTTCAGCTCCAGCGTGCCCTTCTCCAGAGCCTCGCCGTAACGCTCGCCGAGGAAGGGGATGACGAGCTTGCCGTTGGCGCCGAGCCGCTCCCAATCGATATCGAAGGCATTGGCCGCGGGCGAGAGACCGCCCCATTCGAGCACCGAGAGCCACCACGGATTGTCGGCGCCGCCCACACCCATGTGGTTGGGCACGATGTCGAGGAGCAGCTTCAGGCCATGGGCGTGGAGCGCATCGGTGAAGCTGCGGAAGCCCTCCTCACCGCCGATCTCCGGATTGATCTGGGAATGATCGACGATGTCGTAGCCGTGGGTCGAGCCCGGCCGCGCCCGCTGCAGCGGCGACGCGTAGACGTGGCTGATGCCGAGCTTCTGCAGATAAGGGACCGTCTTCTCCGCATCGGCGAAGGTGAAGCCCTCGTGGAACTGGAGGCGGTAGGTCGCCCGCGGCGGAGCCGAAGCGAGGCGAGCGGCGCCCGAGCGCGGTCCCCGCTCCTCAGCCGACAGCGCGGCGGCGAGCTTGGCAAGCGGCCCGCCGGGGGCGGCGATGGCTTCGAGGTTGCGGTCGAGCTTGCGCCGCCAGTTCGGATAGCCCTCGGTCGAACCGGGCACGTTGGCCTGCGACAGTTCGCCGACGACGTCTTCATACTGCACGGCGGTCAGGATCGACGGCGCGCGGGCGAGATAGCGGGCCGCTGCCTCGAGCGGTGCGTGTTCCGGCGGCTCGGAGCTCGGCAGGAGCTGCTGGGCCGCCAGCGCCTCCGACAGACGCCAGCGCTCGGCGACGCGCTCGGTGCGTTCGGCCTCGGCGCGCTCGGCGTCGTAGAGGCCCAGCGACTGTCGGGTGTCGGTATCGACGCCGCGCCACCAGCCGACGAAGGTCGGCAGGTCATGGGTGGTGATCGCGGTCAGCGCATCCTTCGGATAGGCCTCGGGGCCTTGAAGGCACCGCCCTGCTCCCGCTCGAAGGCCAGGATACGGTAGCTGAGGATGCCGGACTGCATCAGCGCATCGGAGAAGCCCTCCGGCGCGGTGCCAAGATCCTCGGCGATGACGAGGCACTTGGCGCGGTGGCTCTCGAGCCGCAGCACGGCGAGCATCGGCTCGAACGGCATCGCGACATACGCACCCTCGCGGGCCGACCGCCCGAGCGGGATCAGGAACAGGCGCGCAAGCTGAAACGCGTGGTCGATGCGGATCGCGCCGGCATGGCGCATGTTCGCTCTCACCAGGGCCCGGAAGGCTTTCAGGCCGTCGCGCTCCATCTCGAGCGGATCGAAGGCCGGCAGGCCCCAATCCTGGCCTTTGGGGGCGAGCAGATCCGGCGGCGCGCCGATGGAGACGCCGTTGGCGAAGCGCTCGGGATGCGACCAGATCTCCGAGCCGCCCCGGTCCGCGCCGACCGCCAGATCGCGATAGAGGCCGAGCCGCATGCCGGCGGCCAGCGCCATCTCGGACGAGGCTTTGAGCTGAGTATCGGCGAGGTATTGCAAGAAGATGTGATAGCGGATGCGGTCCGCATGCGTCTCGGAGAAGGCCCGCACGGCATCGGTACCGGCGCGGCGGTACTCTTCCGGCCAATCGCCGAGCCAGTGCGCGCCCTTGGTCCGGAAATGTTCGGAGAGCGCGTCGAAGGTGGCGTGCGACGTGAGGTTCTCGCCGCCTTCCTCGCGGAACGCCGCGAAGCCGGCATCCTTGCCGGTTCGGGCGTCGGAATCCTCCCAATAGGCTTCGAGGATGGGCGAGAGAACCTCCCAGACGCCGGCATGATCGACGAGGGAGATGTCTCGCAGCGTCTCGATGCGGGCGCGGTGGCTTTCCAAGATCTCGGCAGCGCGGCTTCCAGCGAAGCCCGGTAGCGCGCCCGGTTCGATGTAGAGGGTTTCGAGGAAGAGGCGCGAGGACGGCGAATAGGGGGAGATCTTCGCCCGGTCGGTGGGGAACAGGGCGTGGGCAGGGCTGAGCCCGAGGAACGAGGCGCCGCGCAAAGCCGCATCACGGGCGGCACGGCCGGCATCCGCGTAGGTGCCGATGCCGAGGTTGCTCGGCGAGCGCAGCCCGTAGAGCTGGGCGGCGAGACCCCAATCGCGGGCGCCGTCCTCGGCATAGGCACGCGGGCGCCAGCAGCGCTGCGGTGCGGAGACGATCCAGGCCTGGGCCCGGCTGTCGCCCACCGTCACGGTGAGCCGGTGATAGCCCGGCGTCAGCGGCGGCAGGTCGAACCCGGTGCCGTCTTCCGACGCAGTCAAGGTGGCCCGTCCCTCCCGGGAGCGCTCGTGCTCATCCACCAGCCGCCACGCCACGGCGCCGGAGGTCACGCCCATCCGCACCGGCACGCGCACGCCGCGCCGTGCCTCGGCCGCCAGAAGCGGCGGGATCACGTTGGCGCGCACCGCTTCGACCGCGTCGAGGCTGCGGCGGATCGCTTCGTCACCCGCCGCCGCGAATCCGAGGGCTTCGAGCATGCCGCGGCGCACATCGAGCGGCGTATCGACCCGCTTCCCGAAAGCATCGGTGAAGCCGTCGGCGATGCCGACGAGGTCGGCGAGGCGTTCGAGATCACTCACGTTCGAGGCACTCACGTCAGAGAGATTCACTTGGTGCCACCGATCAGGAAGACGCCCGTCCAGGACGGCAGCTCCATCGCCTGTCGGACAGCCCCGCTCGACCAGATCACCTGGCCGCCATCGGCACTCGCCGAGAACTCCGCGTCGCCGACATTCGCGATGAAGCGCAGCCAGCCGTCCGCGTAGCGCCAGGTACAATCCACGACACCCGGCGCCGGGATCTTGGCGTCGGCCCCGAGGTAGCGGCTCTTGGTGAGGGGCACCACGCTCTGCCGGCGGATCTGGAGGATGTTGCGCGTGTCGGCCCAGATGGCGCGATGCGGCTCGGTCTCGGCCTCGTCCCAATCGATCTTCGAATCCTCGAAGGTTCGCGCCTCTGTCGGATCGGGGATCACCGAGGTGTCATCAGCGAAGGCGGCAAAGCTCTTGAACTCGCGGCGGCGACCCTCACGCACCGCCTTGTTCAATTCCTCGTCGGGCGCGAAATCCACGAAGAACAGGAAGGGCGCGGAAGCCGACCATTCCTCGCCCATCCAAAGCATCGGAATCTGCGGCGCGAGCAGCAGCCCGGCGCGGGCGAGCGCCAGCTTCTTGGGGTCGGCGAGATGGTTCAGGCGTTCGCCGAGCGCGCGGTTGCCGACCTGATCGTGGTTCTGAAGGAAGGTGACGAAAGCCGAGGGCGGCAGATGCGCCGAGGGCTCGCCGCGCGGATGGTTGTCGAGGGTCGGGAAGGGCTCGCCCTGGTAGGCGAAACCCTCTGCAAGGCAGCGGGCCAGGTGCTCCACCGGCTTGTCGGCGAAGCTCTCGTAGTAGCCGGCATCCTCGCCGGTCAGAAGAACGTGCCAGCAATGATGCAGGTCGTCCGCCCATTGCGCCGTGTGAAGCACAGGAGACGCGCTGTTGTCGCGCTCCAGCCAGCGGGCCTGATTGGCCTCGTTCTCCAAGATCAGATGGACGTGCCGATCCGGTAGGGTCTTGCGGATCGTCTCGCCGAGTTCCGTCAGGAAATGCTTCTCGGAATCGTCGAGGATCGCGTGCACCGCGTCGAAGCGGATGCCGTCGAAATGGTATTCCTTCAGCCAGTAGAGCGCGTTCTCGATGAAGTAGTCGCGCACGACCGGGCCCGACTCCTTGCCGTCGAAATTGATTCCGGCGCCCCACGGCGTCTGGTGACGCTCGGTGAAGAAGGTCTTGGCGTAGGCGTGCAGGTAGTTTCCGGCCGGGCCGAAGTGATTGTAGACGCAATCGATCAGCACCATCAGGCCCTTGGAATGGGCGGTGTCGATCAGGCGCTTGAGGTCGTCCGGGCGGCCATAAGCCGAGTCCGGGGCGTAGGGCAGCACGCCGTCATAGCCCCAGTTGCGCGTTCCCTTGAAGTCGGCGAGCGGCAGCAACTCGATCGCCGTGACGCCGAGATCGACCAGATCGTCGAGGCGTTTCTCCAGCCCGGCATAAGTCCCCTCGGGCGTGGCCGTGCCGACATGCACCTCGTAGACGATCGCCTCTTCCCAGGGCCGTCCCGTCCACTCTTGGTCGGACCACGCATAAGCGTTGGGGTCGATCACCTCGGACGGTGCGGAAACGTCCTCGGGCTGGAAACGGGAGGCCGGGTCCGGCACCACGAGGTCGCCATCGATGCGGAAGCCATAGCGCGCACCGGCCTTCACCCCCGGCAGCGTCGTGCGGCGCCAGCCCTCGCCGACATCGGGGATCGGATGGTCCGTCCCGTCGACAACAAGGGTCACGTCCTTGGCGGTCGGTGCCCAGAGGGCGAACCGCACACCGTCCTCGGCAAACTCGCTGCCGAATCGCATCGTATGGGCACGCCGCATCAGGCCACCGGTCTCCGCTGGGAAAAGGAATCGATCGTCGTTCTGGCTGGCGGGCGTTTCCTGTGTCTCACAAGGCGCCCGGCCAACGCTTGTTCCCCCTCGTCGCAGTTATGGCGGGTTCGAGCGGAGACAACCGCCCGGTGTGACGGATTTGCTGCAGCGCACGCTCTTTGTTGTCCAACGCACAAAGGGCCCCCGCCTGCCGGCGGGGGGCCCTTCACTGGAGCAGCGATCGGTCGAGAAGCGGAAGGATCAGGCTTCGATGGTCGGGCCACCGCCCTCGGAGCGGCGCTTGGCCATGAAGGCGTCGAACTGCTCGCGGTCTTTCGCCCGCTTCAGCTCCTCGACAAAGTCGGTAAAGGCGCGGCTCTCTTCCTGAAGCGCACGGCGACGTGCTTCTAGGCGCTCAAGTTCGGCCCGACGATACTCCTCGAAGGCCCAGTTGCCGGATGTGGCGCTGGTGCCGGAACACCCCTTCGCCGCCGCGAAAGCGCGGGCGAAGCGCGACCGGCCCTCACCGCCCGCGAAGTTGAAGCTGCCGCTGTTGGCGAACTCCTTCATCTGGCTGAAGGCGGGATAGCCCGCGATCTTCCAGGCGACGTAAGCGGCGGCGACTGGCCACCAATAGATGAACGCGACAACGATCGCGCCGATTTCGAGGGAACGCTTGGGAAAAGGACCGCTGCGGTGAGACGCGCCGCAGGACCAGGGAGAGGTGGAGGACGTGTTCACGGCTGAGGACTCCGGGGTGTGAATGTGAACAACATTTACATGCGGACCCGCCTCGACCGTTTCAAGGGTCCGGCCCCAAACAGCACGGCCATCGATTGCGAGCGATCAACCTGGATTTTGCCGGCCTCGGGCGTAGGCCCTGATTCGGCGGCGCGAAAGCCTTGCGCTAACCTTTGTCCTTCGCCCGCCCACCGGCGCCGTGGACCAGCGCGAGAACGCCCGCGCGCAGCAATTCGTACTTGTCCGGCCCGGGCTTCGGCAGTTGGCTGGCAGCCGACAGCGTGGCGATCCCGTGCGAGAGCGCCCAGACCTCAAGTGCGAGGAAGCGTGGGTCGACGCCGTCGAAACCGTCGGGGAAGGTCGTGCGGAGAGCTTCGACCAGAAGATTGAACGGATTCGGCCGCTCAGGAGCAGGCGCCGGGGCTGCCTGACCGCGCACTTCGAAGATCGCCGCGTAGTAGCCCGGCTCTTCCTCGGCGAAGGCGAGATAGGCCTCACCCATGCGTGTGAAGCGCTCCAGCGGCGTGCCACGGCCCGCCAGCGCCCGGGCCAGCCGGTCGGCGAGGTCGGCGAAGCCGCGGCCCGCCACTTCCTCCAACAGGGCCTCGCGCCCGCGGAAATGGCGATAGAGCGCCGCGGGCGTCACCCCGACCAAGCGAGCGGCATCGACCAGCGTGAAGCCACCGATGCCCCGCTCGGCGATGAAGCGGCGCGCGGCCTCGATCAACGCCTCTTTGAGGTTGCCGTGATGGTAGCTGCGCCGGTCGCCCGGTCCCTCGCGCCAGGGTCGCACCCGTTCACCCTCCTTCGTGCAAACCGAATGCGTGCGGTTGCAACCGATGAAACACCGCATTGGTCCCGCGGCGCGAGCGCGGTGCGTCCGCCTCGGTGCCGCCCCGGCCTTTTCTCCCGAGACGGTCCATGAGTCGACCGTCTTTTCCGCTCATCCGACTTGACGGCTCGACGCGCTTGCAATGTTATAAAGTAACGTTTTGAGCCTCGCCTTCGCGGATGAATCATGTCTGAGACCCCCTCTCGCCTCCCCGTCACCGTGCTGTCGGGCTTCCTCGGTGCCGGCAAGACGACTTTGCTCAATCACGTTCTCAACAATCGCGAGGGTCGGCGCGTCGCGGTGATCGTCAACGATATGAGCGAGGTGAATATCGATGCCGACCTCGTTCGTGGCGGTGGGGCGGATCTGTCGCGCACGGACGAGCGGCTCGTGGAGATGACCAACGGCTGCATCTGCTGCACCCTGCGCGATGACCTTCTGGCCGAGGTTCGCCGCCTCGCCGCCGAGGGCCGCTTCGACTACCTGCTAATCGAAGGCACGGGCATCGCCGAGCCGCTGCCGGTGGCGAGCACCTTCTCCTTCCGCGACGAGGCCGGTGAAGCGCTCAGCGACGTGGCGCGGCTCGACACGATGGTGACCGTGGTCGATGCCGTGAACCTCCTGAAGGATTACGGCTCAAACGACTTCCTGCGCCAGCGCGGCGAGACCGCGGGCGCCGACGACACCCGCACCCTGGTCGATCTGCTGGTGGAGCAGATCGAGTCTGCCGACGTCGTCGTAATCAACAAGGCGCGCGACGTCTCGCCGAGTCATCTCGACCTCGTGCGCTCGGTGGTGCGGGGGCTCAACGCGGATGCGCGCATTGTCGAGGCATCCCACGGCCAAGTGCCGCCAGACACTATCCTCGATACCGGGCTGTTCGACGAGGAAAAGGCGCAGGAGCACCCGCTCTGGTTCAAGGAACTCTATGGCGCCCACGAGCATGTGCCGGAGACCGAGGAATACGGCATCAGTTCCTTCGTCTACCGGGCGCGCCGGCCGCTCGATCCGCAGAAATTCCAGGCGTTCGCCAACACGACCTGGCCGGGGCTGATCCGGGCGAAGGGTCATTTCTGGCTCGCGACCCGGCCGGAATGGGTCGGTGAATTTTCGCTGGCCGGTGCCGTCGCCCATATCGGCGCAATGGGGTTCTGGTGGGCAGCGGTGCCGCGCCAGCGCTGGCCGGAGGAAGAGGTTTTCCGCGAGCGCCTTCACACGGTCTGGAGCGAGGTCTGGGGTGACCGGCGCCAGGAACTCGTCTTCATTGGCCGGGGCATGGACCGGGACGCGATCACCGATGCGCTCGATGCCTGCCTCGTCGGTCCGGCGGAGGTTCGGCGCTTCGATGCAGAGGCCTATCGGGACCTGCCCGATCCTTTCCCGGCCTGGCGCAGGGCGGCGGCCTAAAGCCGTATCCGACCTGATTGCATCAGGCCGGTGTCTCTAGGCCATTGTTGTGACGCGCTTTCTTTAGCCGAACCGGCGTCCACTTCGGCGGAAAGCGCTCTAAGCGGAGGAGCGCGCAATGGGCTTCATCAGCCTGAAAGATTGGCGTGCCCGCTCGGCCGGGCTGGCGCAGGCGGCCTCGCGCGCCAAGGCTTTGCTTCACCCGGCCTTCGGCTTGAGCGAAGCGGACGCGCTGTCGGTCAACGAAATCGCCTGCCCCGATCCCGGCTGCCCGGATGTCGAGACGGTGGTTCTGGTGATGCGGGCCGGCGAGCCGACCCGGGCCTTGCGCTTCCGGGGGCCGCTCGATGACCTGGACGAGGCCGCTGCCCGCGCCCTGGCCCTCGAGGAAGCCGGGCTTCGCGCGCTGTAAAGCCGGCTTTCATCATTCCGTCTTGGTCGGCGTGGGAGTAGGCCAGGGGCCAAAACCGATTCCGCCCTGGCCCGAGTCCGGACATGAGTATCAAGCTACGACCGCTGGAGCGCGAAGACCTCCTCTTCGTGCATCAGCTCAACAACAATGACAGCATCATGCGCTATTGGTTCGAGGAGGCTTACGAGTCCTTCGCCGAACTGGCGCAGCTCTACGAGCGCAACATCCACAATCAGACCGAGCGGCGCTTCATCATCGCGACGGAGCGTGGCGAGCCCGCGGGCATGGTCGAGTTGGTGGAGATCAACCATCTGCACCGCCGCTGTGAGTTCCAGATCGCGATCCACCCCGACCATCAGGGGAAGGGCTACGCCAAGCGCGCGACCCGCATCGCCATCGACTACGCGTTCAAGGTGCTCAACATCCACAAGCTCTACCTGCATGTGGACAAGGACAACAAACGCGCGGCCGGCATCTATGAAAGCTGCGGCTTCCGCCCAGAGGGCATTCTCAGGGACGAGTTCTTCGTCAACGGCCGCTACCGCGATGCGGTGCGCATGTGCCTGTTTCAGCCCCATTATCTGGCCGAACGTGGCGCGGGTGACGTCGCAGAGCCGGTGCTCAAGACCTGACGCCCTCGAAACAAAAACGGGCCCCGAAGGGCCCGCTCCATCCGTCGCTCAGACGTGTAATTCTTACCGGTACGGGTTGCCGTAGCGCGCCACGTAGGAAGTTGGGTCGATCGCGTCGACGGCCGAGAAATCGACATTGCGGATCGCCGTCGAGCGCGCGCCGATGAACGGGCCGTTGGTGATCGGATCGGGCAGCACACCACGACCGTAACGGTCGGTCGGGCCGTAGGGCGGCAGAAGTGCGTTCGAGGCGGCGATGAAGGCCGGGTTGGTCGCCGGGTTCGCCACCGAGCCGTTGCCGGGCTCGACCACATTGCCGGCATCGAGCCAGGAGCGCGGACGGATGCGGATCGGCAGCGGCTGGCTCACACGAACGTAGCCGGGGTTACCGTAGGGGCCCTGGGCCTCAGCGCTGGTTCCGAAGCCGATCGCGGTGAGGGTCATGGCGCCCAACAGGGCGAGCTTGGAAAAGCGCATGGCGTACCTTGTCGTGTGAGAGCCTACGGTACGGGCCGTTCGTTAAGAATCCCGCTTGTTGCAGAGTAGACGTTCTGGCGTGGCCGTTGTTCCGCGAATATGGCCGCGCTTCATCATTTTCGCCGCGTTTTTGCCGTATTGTTTTTCGTTGGCGCCTCGGCGACGGCGATCGAGCCGGTGCTATCGCCCGGCACTGCGGCGGCCTCTTCGATCCGGCAGGCGCTCGCACCGGTGAGGGCATCGGCGCCGAGCGCCGCCGTCACACGGCCGGCCAGCGTGATCCGGTCGATGGCGCAGGCGACGGAGCGGGGTTCCGGCGCCTGCCCGAGGATGCCGCACAACCAGCCGTCGATCGCCACCGCCTTCAGGTCGAGGCTGCGAAAGCCGGTGCAACTGCGTTTGCCTGCCGCCGACAGCGTGGCCTCGACGGTCTCGAAGCTGCCGAGGGTGGTCGCGACGATGCCGCGCTCTCCGGTGCGGATGACGGAGAGGCCGCGCCCGTCGGCTGCCCGGCGCACCAGCGTCACGAACAGGCTGGCGCCCGGCTCGGCTCGGCCGCCCGCATCGGTGGCTGTGAGGAGGAGGTACGGCGCCTCGATCATGTCGAACGCGCCCTGGCTCACGCTGTCCTCACGCTGTCCGTTGCCGGAATTCCACCGCGTCGGTCCGGGCTGGGGCGGCAACTCGGCCGCGTCGTCCCGCAACGTCAGCAGCGGCTCCGTCGCGGCCATCGCCCGGCGCGCGCCCTCGGCGGCTCGCGGCGGTTCGCTCCAAGACTGCGGCGGCTCGGGTGCCACGGCCCGATCGCGGGCGACCAGGGAGAGCCCAGCGATCAGGGCCGCGCTGGCCGCGAGCTTGGCCGCCAGCCGCAGGTGGCCGAGGGGACGGGGACGGGGCAGATCCTGGAAATCGTCGGATCTGTCGAAGGCGTCGTCCGGATGGGGGAGCATGCGCAGGCCTTTATCGGGTCCGCGGGGCCGTAAAGGCCCTCGCCGTTGCCCGATCTCTGCCCCGGCGCCCGCCACCAGCGGGTTGAGGAAACACGGCCTGTCCTCGGATTCCTCGTTCGATGGTGAATGCCGGGTTGCCGCGCGCACCATCCTGTCACGTCTGCGCAGCGACCGCCGGCAGGTGCCCCTTGACAGGGGAGCACGGCGGGCATCTTGCTCCGGGTGCTTTGAGAGCCCACCTCGACAAACCGGGGCGGGTTCTTCAGCCTATGGAATCTTCCCGAACCTAGGCCCGAGCGGTGCGTCCGCCGGCTACGGGAAGAGGCGGTCCGGTGACATCCGGCCCGCGCAGCGGAGTTTGGTGAGATGGGTTACAAGGTCGCCGTCGTCGGAGCCACGGGCAATGTGGGCCGCGAGATTCTCGACATCCTGGCCGAGCGCGCCTTCCCGGCCGACGAGGTCGTGGCGCTGGCCTCCAGCCGGAGCCTGGGCCAGGAAGTCTCTTTCGGCGACAAGATTCTCAAGGTCAAAACGCTCGACACCTACGACTTCTCCGACACCGACATCTGCCTGATGTCGGCCGGCGGCGAGACGTCGAAGGAGTGGAGCCCGCGCATCGGCAGCCAAGGCTGCGTGGTGATCGATAATTCGTCGGCCTTTCGCTACGACGCCGACGTGCCGCTGATTGTGCCGGAGGTGAATGCCGACGCGGTCGTGGGCTTCTCCAAGCGCAACATCATCGCCAACCCGAACTGCTCGACCGCACAGCTCGTCGTCGCGCTCAAGCCGCTCCACGAGGCGGCCACCATCAAGCGCGTCGTGGTCTCGACCTATCAGTCCGTTTCCGGCGCCGGGAAGGAGGCGATGGACGAGCTGTTCAGCCAGACCCGCGCTGTCTTCACCGCCGGCGAGGTGGTGACGAAGAAGTTCACCAAGCGGATCGCCTTCAACGTCATCCCCCACATCGATGTGTTCATGGAGGATGGCTACACGAAGGAAGAGTGGAAGATGGTCGCCGAGACCAAGAAGATGCTCGATCCCAAGATCAAGCTCACGGCGACCGCGGTGCGGGTGCCGGTCTTCATCGGTCATGCCGAGGCGGTCAATGTCGAGTTCGAGCGCCCGATCTCGCCGGAGCAGGCGACCGAGATCCTGCGTGCGGCGCCGGGCGTGCTCGTGATCGATAAGCGCGAGAACGGCGGCTACATGACCCCGCACGAGGCGGCGGGCGAGGATGCGACCTACATCTCCCGCATCCGCGAGGACGCCACGGTCGAGAACGGCCTGAACTTCTGGTGCGTCTCGGACAACCTGCGCAAGGGCGCGGCCCTCAACGCGGTGCAGATCGCCGAGGTGCTGGTGAACCGTAAGCTGCTGAACAAGGCCAAGCAGGCCGCCTAGCCTTTCACGGCCCTGACCATATCGAAACGCCGTCCCTGACCGGGGCGGCGTTTTCGTTTGGGCGATCGTCCGAAGCAGGAGCACGATCCACGACGGTGAGTGCGTCGTTTTATAACATATGTTAGAAACAGTCGGATGTTAAAGGCGGCCCATACCCGCTTCCGACCTCTGCTAAATGGCCAACCGTCCAACAAAGCGCCCGAGGCGTCTCTCATTGCGGGAGGTCGTTCTCTTCGTCCTGCTGCTCGCTTGGATCGCGGCGGTTCTGGCCACCGAACACGGGCCGATGAAGCTGGCGCCGCCCCTGGTCCCCTACGGCACCACCGATCAGCCGTCCCGCGCCACCGCTTCGAGTGCGGCGATGTCGCCGCCGCCGATCAGCGGCAGGTGAGCCGTGATCCGCTCGATCGGCCAATCCCACCACGCTACCGCCTGCAGTCGTGCGGCGTCTTCTTCCGAGAAACGGCGGCGGACAACCTTTGCGGGGTTGCCGGCCACGATCGCGTAGGGCGGGACGTCCGCCGCCACCACCGAATGCGCCGCGACCACTGCCCCGTCGCCGACGGTGACGCCCGGCATCACGGTGCTCTGATATCCGAGCCAGACATCGTTGCCGATGCACGTGTCACCGCGATTAGGGAAGTTCAGCTCGCCCTCGAAGCGGCCGATCCAGTCGCCGCCGAAGATCGGGAAGGGGTAGGTCGAAAGCCCGTCGAGGCGGTGGTTGCCGC
Organism: Methylorubrum sp. GM97; assembly: GCF_024347855.1. NCBI lineage: Bacteria > Pseudomonadati > Pseudomonadota > Alphaproteobacteria > Hyphomicrobiales > Methylobacteriaceae > Methylorubrum > Methylorubrum sp. GM97. The sequence goes on along the minus strand of NZ_AP025942.1, from coordinate 2,921,113 downwards.
CGTTCATCAGGAAGCGCGTGCCTGCGGCGAGGGCGCAGAACTTCCCGATCACCAGCCGGTCGCCAATGAAGGGGAAGTGGTAGAGGATCGCGTCGAGAAAGGCCTGCGGCCCGGCCGGATCATCGTAGTAGCTGTAGGCGCCGACCTCGACATTCTCCGGCAGGTCGAGGTTGCGAATGAAGGTCACGCGGCTGTGCCCGGCCATCGGGTGCAGGGCACCCGGATCCGGTCCGATCCTCGGTGGCTGCATGCTCCCTCCCCTCTCGCGTGCGGACGAGGCGGTGTTTGCAGCGGGGATGGCCGGATCGCGACACGGGAGGCCGGGGAACGCGCTTCGAAACGCTTGAATTCGCCACGCAGCGGGGTTAAGTCACGGCTCAACATTTCTGGTGCAGTCGATAGGCTGCTTGCGGGAGTGGGCCCCCGGGGTCCGCTCTTTTTTATTTTCGCGAGCACCTCCAGCGCTGGATTTGCCAAGCTCAACCCCGATCGAGACCTTCGGAAAATCACAGCATGGCGGAGCCTACCGAGAAACGTCTTGTCAGCGAGACCGGCGTCGCCGCGCGCGTCGCCCAGATCGTCGAGGGACCGATCGAGGGCCTCGGCTTCCGGCTGGTCCGGGTGAAGATCTCGAACACCAACGGCCGCACTGTGCAGATCATGGCCGAACGGCCCGACGGCACGATGGGCGTCGATGAGTGCGAGGCGGTGAGCCGCGCGATCTCGCCGATCCTCGACCTCGAGGACCCGGTCGGCGACGCCTACTATCTCGAAGTCTCGTCGCCCGGCATCGACCGGCCCCTGGTGCGCGTTTCCGATTTCGAGCGCTGGGCCGGTTATGAGGCAAAGGTCGAGCTTGCCGTGCCGATGGACGGGCGCAAGCGCTTCCGCGGCATCATCGGGGTTCCGAGCGCGGACGGCACCACGGTGCCGATCGATCTTCCCGACGTGAAGCCGGGCCTTCCGAGCCGCATCGACGTACCGCTGCGCGATCTCGGCGAGGCGCATCTTGTTCTGACGGACGAGCTGATTCGCGAATCGCTCCGCCGTGGCTCTGCCCCGCCGCAGGACGGCGAAGAGGGCGACGAGGAAGAGGGCGCGGAAGCCGAGCACGAGGCGCCGCAGGTCCGCTTCATCCCGCAGCCGAAGCGGCCCAAGCCCAAGCTGGACAAGAAATCCGACAAGCCGGTGAAGGCGAAGAAGCCCAAGCCCGGCGGCGGCATCGTCACGAAGGCCGCCCGCCTCAAGAACCGCGACACGCTTCACTGATTCCGCGGCATCGCTTCGAGCGGCCGGTACCGGCGCCGTCGCGATGCAAGAAGACCTTGAGAATAAGTCCGCTCTCGCAGCGGAAGACACGACCGAAGGAAGGACCAGACCCCATGGCTGTCGTCAGCGCCAATCGGCTCGAACTCCTGCAGATCGCCGAGGCGGTCGCCCGCGAGAAGGTGATCGACCGCCAGATCGTCATCGAGGCGATGGAAGAGGCGATCGCGAAGGCGGCCCGTTCCCGCTACGGCGCCGAGACCGACGTTCACGCCGAGATCGACACGAAGAGCGGCGCGCTGCGCCTGTCCCGCCACCTCCTCGTGGTCGATCAGGTTGAGAACGATGCCCGTGAGATCACCCTCGATCAGGCCCGCCGCTACAACCCCGGCGCCCTCATCGGCGATGTGATCTCCGATACTCTGCCGCCGTTCGATTTCGGCCGTGTCGCGGCGCAGTCGGCTAAGCAGGTCATTGTCCAGAAGGTGCGCGACGCCGAGCGCGCCCGCCAGTACGACGAGTACAAGGACCGGATCGGCGAAATCCTCAACGGCGTGGTCAAGCGCGTCGAGTACGGCAACGTTATCGTCGATCTCGGCCGCGGCGAGGGCATCGTCCGCCGCGACGAGATGATCCCGCGCGAGACCTTCCGCCCCGGCGACCGCATCCGCGCCTACCTGTTCGACGTGCGCTCCGAGGTGCGCGGGCCGCAGATCTTCCTGTCGCGCTCGCACCCGCAATTCATGGCCAAGCTGTTCGGCCAGGAAGTGCCGGAGATCTATGACGGCATCGTCGAGGTGAAGGCGGTCGCCCGCGATCCCGGCTCGCGCGCCAAGATCGCGGTCATCTCCCGCGACTCCTCGATCGACCCGGTCGGCGCCTGCGTCGGTATGCGCGGATCCCGCGTCCAGGCGGTGGTCGGCGAGCTTCAGGGCGAGAAGATCGACATCATTCCGTGGTCGGAAGATCAGGCGACCTTCATCGTCAACGCGCTGCAGCCGGCCGAGGTCGTGAAGGTGGTGCTCGACGAGGAAGCCGACCGCATCGAGGTGGTGGTGCCCGACGACCAGCTCTCGCTGGCCATCGGCCGCCGCGGCCAGAACGTGCGGCTGGCCTCGCAGCTCACCGGCTGGGACATCGACATCCTGACCGAGGCCGAGGAATCCGAGCGGCGCCAGAAGGAGTTCGCGGAGCGGACTCAGGCGTTCATGGAAGCGCTCGACGTGGACGAGACGGTTGGCCAGTTGCTGGCCGCCGAAGGCTTCCGCAACGTCGAGGAAATCGCCTTCGTCGATGTCGCCGAACTCTCCAACATCCAGGGTCTCGACGAGGAGACCGGTGCCGAGATCCAGGCCCGCGCTCAGGATTACCTCGCCCGGATCGAGCAGGAGCAGGACGACCGCCGCCGCGAACTCGGCGTCGAGGACGAACTGCGCGAGATCGACGGCATCACCACCGCGATGATGGTGGCGCTGGGCGAGAACGAGGTGAAGACCGTCGAGGACCTTGCCGGCTGCGCCACCGACGATCTCGTCGGCTACACCGAAGGCCGCGGCCCCGAGGCCGTGCGCCATGCCGGCTATCTCGACGGCTTCGAACTGTCGCGGGCCGAGGCCGAGGCGCTGATCATGGCCGCCCGTCTGAAGGCCGGCTGGATCGACGCGCTACCGGAGCCGGAGGGTGAGGCCTCCGAGGGCGACGCCCAGGACGGCGAGGCAACCGAGGAAGCGACGGCCGAGCCGCAGCAGGCTTGAGCCGGAGGCGCGGGGACACATACGGAGACACGGTGCAGGATATGATCGCGCAGGGGGGCACGGACGGCGAATCGGCCGAGACCGGCCCGGATCTCGACCGTGGCCCAGGCCGCGGCCGGGAGCCTGTGCGCACCTGCATCGTTACCCGTAAAGCGCAGTCGCCCTCGGCGATGATCCGCTTCGTGCTGGGACCGGGCGCCACGGTGGTGCCGGATCTGCGCGCACGCCTGCCGGGTCGCGGTGCGTGGGTGACCGCCACGCGCGCGACGATCGAAGCCGCGGTCAAGCGCCGTGCCTTCAACCGCGCCTTCAAGTCCAACGAGGCGAAGGTCCCGCCCGATCTCGCCGATCAGGTCGCCGAGGGTCTTCGCACCGATCTGCGTCAGGCCTTGGCTATGGCCAACAAGGCCGGTTGCGTCGTGACCGGCTTCGGCAAGGTCGAGTCGGCGACTCTCGGAGCGGTCGGCGTCGCGGCGGTGATTCACGCCAGCGATGCCGCTCCAGACGGCCGGCGCAAGCTCGCAGCTGCCTTGCGGCGGCGCTACGGCGATGCCATATCGGTTATTCCCGTTGTCGATGACCTGTCCAACACCGAATTGGACATGGCATTGGGCCGGGATCATGTGATACACGCTGCCCTTATCGCGGGAGCCGGCACTACCGGCTATCTCGCGCGTTGGCGTCGGTTCCGCACCTTCGAGGGTATGGCGTCGGCGTCTGAAGAGGACGCCCCGCTTGCTGCTGGCGCGACCGCCTTCGATTCGCACGACGACGAATTGACATGACACTCGGCCGGGCATGCCCGCCGCCGGCCGATGGGACGATGGAAACCCTCAGGGTTCAGACTGAATGAGCGATACGAACAATCCGGGTGACAAGACGCAGACCAGAGCCCCCTCGAAGCCGTTGACGGTCAAGCGTCCGGTCGAGCAGGGAACGGTCCGTCAGAGCTTCTCCCACGGGCGGTCGAAGTCCGTCGTGGTCGAGACGGTGAAGCGGCGTACGATCGGCGCCGCGCCCGGAGCGGTCGCGCCGCGTGAGCCCGTCACCGCGCCTCCGCCGCGTCCTGCCTCCGTGGCGCCCGCGCCGACGCCGGCCGCGCGTCCGGCCGGCCGAAGCGCCTCCGGCGTCGTGCTGCGCACCCTGAGCGAGCAGGAGCGGGATGCCCGCGCTGCCGCCCTGGCCGATGCGCAGCGCCGCGAGGCCGAGGCCCGCGCCCGTGCCGAGGCCGAAATCCAGGCCCGCCGCGACCGTGAGGAAGCCGAGCGCCGCGAGCGTGAGGCTGCCGAGGCACGCCGCCGCGAAGAGGATGAGCGGCGCCGTCAGGAAGACGAACTCCGCCGCAAGGCCGCCGAGGATTCGCGTCGCCGCGCCGAGGAAGAGGCTGCGCGCGTCGCCGCCCTGCCCGCCGCCGAGGCCCCGCCCGCTGCTGCCGCTCCTGCGGCATCGGAGCCGGTTGCAGCTGCTGCGCCGGCCCCGGCCGCAGCCCCGGTTGCACGTCCGGCCCCTGCGGCCACCGCACGTCCCGCTGCTGCTCCGTCGGCCGCGCGTCCGAGTGGTGCGGCCCAGCGTCCGGCTGCGTCCGGCGCCCGCCCCGGTGTCCGTCCGGCACCGTCGGCTGCCCGTCCGGCTGCGCCGCAGCCGCCGGCCGAGCCGCGCCGTACCATCACCGCGGATATCAAGAAGCCGCGCGACCTGAACTTCATGGCGCGCCCGGCCCCGGCGCCGGAGCCCGAGAAGGCGCCGACCCCGACAACCGCCGCCCGCCCCGCGGGTGCGGGCGCCGCTGCGCGTCCCGCTGGTCGTCCCGGCGCCGCCGCGGCCGAGGAGGAGTCGGATACCAAGCGGGTGATTCGTCGCCCCGGTATGCCACTCAAGATCATTACGCCGCCCAAGACGCCGAAGTCGCCGGGCGGTGACCGTAACCGTGGCCGCCTCACCATCGCCAACGCAACTGCGGGCGAGGAAGAGCGCACTCGTTCCGTGGCCTCCTTCCGCCGCCGCCAGCAGCGGATGAGCGGGCATCGGCACGAGGAGCCCAAGGAGAAAATCGTCCGCGACGTGACAATCCCAGAGACGATCACCATCCAAGAACTCGCCAACCGCATGTCCGAACGTGCGGTGGACGTCATCCGTCTGCTGATGAAGCAGGGCCAGATCCACAAGATCACCGACGTGATCGATTCGGATACGGCTCAGCTCATCGCCGAGGAGATGGGCCATACGGTTCGCCGCGTCGCCGAGTCGGACGTCGAGGAAGGTCTGACCTCGGACGAGCCGGATCTGGAGGAGGATCTGGATCCGCGTCCGCCGGTCGTCACGATCATGGGTCACGTCGATCACGGCAAGACCTCGCTGCTCGACGCGATCCGTGCGGCCAACGTGGTCGAGGGTGAGGCTGGTGGCATCACCCAGCATATCGGTGCCTATCAGGTGGCGGCGCCCTCGGGCGATCTCGTGACCTTCATCGACACCCCCGGCCACGCGGCCTTCACCTCCATGCGCGCCCGTGGCGCCAAGGTGACGGACATCGTCGTGATCGTGGTGGCGGCTGATGACGGCGTGATGCCCCAGACCGTCGAGGCGATTCAGCACGCCAAGGCGGCGGGTGTCCCGATGATCATCGCCATCAACAAGATCGACAAGCCCGATGCGAACCCGCAGCGGGTGCGCACCGAGCTGCTGCAGCACGACATCCAAGTGGAGTCGATGGGCGGTGAGACCCTCGAGTTCGAAGTCTCCGCAAAGACTGGCGAGGGTCTGCCCGAGCTTCTCGAGGGCCTTCAGCTCCAGGCCGAGATCCTGAACCTGCGCGCCAACGAGAAGCGCGATGGCGAAGGCACCGTGATCGAAGCGCAGCTCGATCGTGGTCGCGGCCCTGTCGCCACCGTGCTCGTGCAGCGCGGCACGCTGTTCACCGGTGACATCGTCGTCGCCGGCGCCGAGTGGGGCCGCATCCGCGCCCTCATCGACGATACCGGCAAGCACGTGCCCTATGCCGGCCCTTCGGTCCCGGTCGAGGTGCTTGGCTTCAACGGTACGCCGGACGCCGGCGATCGCGTGATCGTGGTGCCGAACGAGGCCCGCGCCCGCGAGGTCACCGAGTACCGCGCCCGCATCAAGCGTGAGCGTCTGAACGCCCGCACCGGCGGCGCCAACCGCTCGCTCGTCGACATGATGCGCGAGGCCAAGGAAGGCGCGAACCGCAAGGAACTGCCGATCATCATCAAGGGTGACGTGCAGGGCTCGGTCGAGGCCATCAACGGCGCGCTCACGGCGCTCGGCAACGACGAGGTTGGCGTTCGCATCCTGCTCTCGGGCGTGGGCGGCATCACCGAGTCGGACATCACGCTCGCCAACGCCTCAAAGGCGGTGGTGATCGGCTTCAACGTGCGCGCCCACAAGGAAGCGCGCAACGCGGCCGAGCGCGACGGCACCGAGATTCGCTACTACAGCATCATCTACGACCTCGTGGACGACATCAAAGCCACGCTGTCGGGCATGCTGCCGCCGACGCTTCGCGAGGAGCGTCTCGGCGAGGCGCAGATCCTGCAGATCTTCGACGTGTCGAAGGTCGGCAAGATCGCCGGTTGCCGGGTCATGGAGGGTGTGGTCCAGCGCGGCGCTCATGTCCGCCTGCTGCGCAACGACGTGGTGATCCACGAGGGCAAGCTGTCCCAGCTCAAGCGCCTCAAGGACGACGCCAAGGAAGTCACCGCCGGCTACGAGTGCGGTATGTCCTTCCAGAACTACCAGGACATGCGCGTGGGCGATTTCATCGAGTGCTTCAACGTCGAGGAAATCAAGCGCACGCTCTGAGCGGCCCTCCCCTACCGCTCTTCCTTACGGGGCCGCGGCGAAAGCTGCGGCCCCCTTTGTTTCCAGGCACCCGCCTGATGGTTCAGCGACGTCGATCAGCCGATGGCCCAAAAGCAGACTCCCTCCGGTCCCACGCAGCGTCAGCAGCGCGTGGCCGAACTCATCCGCCACGCTCTGGCCGAAGTGCTGCAGCGTGGTGACATTCAGGATCCGGTGCTCGGCTCGCATGTCGTCACCGTTCCCGAGGTTCGGATGTCGCCGGACCTCAAATTGGCCACCGCCTACGTCATGCCGCTCGGCGGCCAGGACGAGGCCCCGGTGATCGCCGCGCTCGAGCGTCACAAGAAGATCCTCCGCCAGGAAGTGGCCCGGCGGGTGAACCTGAAATTCGCGCCCGACTTGCGTTTCCGGCGCGACGAGACCTTCGACGAGGCGGCCCGGATCGACCAGCTCCTGCGGAGCGAGAAGGTCCAAAGGGATCTGGAAAGTGCGCCTCGCGAGGACGACGAGGGCGAACCGGATTCGTCCTCGCGCGATTGATCTCCATCCGGGCGGCTGCCGTTGCTCCGCCCCTTCGCCCAACGGGCCGAGTGATGGCCCCTTGATGGGCTGAGCCGCTCAAGAGCCTCGTCCTGGATGTCCAATCCAGGCCGATGCTCTCCGCTTTTGTTTTTGCATCGTCGTTTGCCGAGAGCCGGTGGCCACCTTTCGGGACGATGCTCTAGAGAACCCGTCGATCGAGGACAGGATGCAAGACGACATTTCTTCCGAACGCGCCGGCGAAGCGCCGCAGGAGCCGCGGGGCGACCTGCGTCGGGACGGACCGCCGCGGGGCGGACGCCGCCCTCAGCGCGGCCGTCCGCGTCATGACCGGCCGAAGAAGAACGACGTGAGCGGCTGGGTGGTGCTCGACAAGGGCGTCGGCATCACCTCGACCCAGGCCGTGGCGGTGGTGAAACGCCTGTTCAACGCCAAGAAGGCGGGCCATGCCGGCACGCTCGATCCGCTGGCATCGGGCATCCTGCCGATCGCGCTCGGCGAGGCAACGAAGACGGTGCCGTTCGTCATGGATGGCCGCAAGGCCTACCGCTTCGAGGTGACCTGGGGTGTCGAGACCGACACCGATGATGCCGAAGGTCGCCCGGTCGAGACCTCCGACGTCCGCCCGACCCTCGAGGCGCTCGAGGCGGCTCTGCCCGCCTTCGTCGGCGAGATCGAACAGGTGCCGCCGCGCTACTCCGCCATCAAGATTCAGGGCGAGCGCGCCTACGACCTCGCCCGTGACGGCGAGGTGGTGGAACTGGTGGCCCGCTCGGTGCGCATCGACCACCTCTCGGTGATCGAGCACCACGGCGACCGCACCGTGATCGCTGCGGAATGCGGCAAGGGCACCTACGTTCGTGCGCTGGCCCGCGATCTCGGCCGGGTGCTCGGCTGCTACGGTCACGTCTCGGCCCTGCGGCGCACCCGCGTCGGCCCCTTCGAGGAGGCGGCCGCCTGCAGCGTCGCCACCCTCGAAGAGAGCACCGAGATGCATCTCCACGCGGTGGAAACGGCCCTGGACGAGGTGCCCTCGGTGGCGGTCAGCCGCGACATGGGGCTTCGCCTGATGCGCGGGCAACCGGTGATTCTGCGCGGGCAGGACGCGCCGATCGGCGGCAAGGCCTACGCGACCTGCGGCGGCGTGCTCGTCGCCGTCGGCGATGTCGAGCGCGGCGAACTGGTGCCGCATCGCGTGTTTCACCTCGGCGGAACGGCGGCACCGAGAAACTGAAGGATCGGCTCTCTCGCGCGGTCGACCGAGTGATTCACAATAAAAGAAGTGCTCACAGCCACTTCATCGTACGTAATCGAAAATAGCCGGCTCTATTTAACTTTCGAGCAAAAATGCTCTCCATAGAAGCCCGTCGATTCTACGGATCGGCGGGCTTTTTCATGCGCGTATCTCTGGGCTTCACACTGGCGATGGTCGTCGGGCTCCTTGGTCTCGTCGGAGCGGGCATCTCGGCCTTCGCGCTGCGGCAGGCATCGCAGGAACAGGCCCGCGCCGCCCTCACCGTATCGTTCTGGAATGCCGGGCTTCAGGCCCGAGGTCTGGCCCAATCCATCGAGCACGCCGTCTGAACAAGGGTGAAAGCCACCATGCAGGCGCTCGCCGACGATCGGCTCGACGAGACGGTGCCGTTCGGCGCGGCGTTGCCGGCCATCGAGGGATCGCCGCGGACCAACGTTCCGTCACCCTGGCTGATGAGACCGCTAGGCTCGGGCAGAGAGGACTGAACAGAGGGTTACGATTGTCAGGTCTCTTTTGAACCTAGCCATTCTCAATTGGTAAGATTTTTGCTTTTTCAAGTGATGACTTGCATAGAGTGATCTGACGATTTGCGGGGTGTTGGAGATGCGTTTCGCTTCAATCCAGGCACTCAGGGCTACGGCCGCGCTGCTTGTTGCAGCTCACCACTTATCGGACCACCGTTTCGTAACCGGCGCCGCTGGCGTTGATATATTCTTCGTCGTTTCCGGATTCGTTATGGGAAGTTTAGATACTAAAGTTACTCCGGGCCAATTCATTTTGAAACGTGCGATACGTATCGTACCGCTTTATTGGGCAACAACTCTTGTGCTTTGCGCAGGCGCGCTAGCAGGATTGTTCGCCCGCTTCAGCTTCGATGGGGCCACCCTGGCGAAATCCCTACTGTTCGTGCCCTACTACAACGCCGAAGGTCAGATCTGGCCGTTGGCGATCTCGGGTAGGACGCTCAATGCTGAGATGCTGTTCTACGTCCTGTTCGCCGCTGGTCTCTGGATCGGCGCGCCCCGGACCTTCTGCGCGGCAGCCCTGGCCGGGCTCGTGATTGCGGGCGCGATTTTCGCGCCCGAGAACGCCCCGCTGCGATTTTGGACCTCGGCGATCATGCTCGAATTCATTGCCGGCCTTGCCCTTGCCGGGCCGATCCGCCTTGCCGGTCTCGGACGCGGGCTGAGCCTCATGGCCGTCGGCGCAACCGGCCTCGTCGCGGCCGAGCTCGCTTGGCACTACACGGAAGCCCTACGGCCGCTCGTATGGGGCGGCCCGGCCTTCCTCATCGTTTGCGGCGCGCTGGCGATCGAGCGGGCCGGGCGCTGGCCCCGGCGCGCCCTCGCCGCCCTGGAGCGGATCGGAGATGCCTCCTATTCACTCTACCTAACCCATGGGTTCGTGATCGCGCTCGTGCATCGCAAGGTCGGCACGACCATCGCCGCCAACGCGATGGCTGTGCCGGCCTGCCTCGCGCTGGCGTTCCTGACCTATTACGGCTTCGAGCGTCCCGTCGGGCGTATGCTCAACCGGCTCGCTCGACCGCGTCCGAGAAGCGCGCTCGAATTGGCGGCAACCTCCACGAGTTGAGGCAGCGTGAGAGGTCGGCCCGCTACGGCAGATGCGCACCGATCGCGGCGATCCAGCAGGCGGCGTGCGGCACGAGCGGTGCCATCGGCGAGATCGGGCAAACGATCGCCCAGCTCAGCCTCATCGCCGCCGAGGTTGCGACGGCGGCCGAGCAACAGGGGCAGGCCAGCCACGAGATCGCCTGTGCCATTGCAGGGGCCGCAGCGGATGCCCGCACGGTGTCGCTGAGCATCGCGGAGGTCCGCGCCGCGGCCGCTTCCAACGAGAAGCGTTCCGACGAAGTGCGCTCCGGTGCCGAGCGAGTCGGGGATGGCAGCGCCGCGCTGCAAGTCGCGATCGGGACGTTCCTGGAGCGGGTCCATGCCGCTTGAGGCGTCCGCTCCGTCGCAACCCCGCTGGATGCTCGATCCCAGAACCTGCCGCTCGTGCGCTGGCTGGTCTTAGGCCGGAAGCCCGGTCTCGATGATCCGCGCCCAGAGCGAGGCGCCGTAGGGGATGGCGGCGTCGTTGAAGTCGTATTCCGGGTGGTGGAGGCCGGCGGAGGGGCCATTCCCTATGAAGATGTAGGCGCCGGGCCGGTGGGCCAGCATGTAGGAGAAGTCCTCGGCCGCCATCATCGGCGCCACGTCCCGCTCGACACGATCCTCGCCGACGACCAGCGCGGCGACATCGGCCATGAAGTCGGTCTCGGCCGGGTGATTCTCGGTCGCCGGATAGCCGCTGGCAAAATCGACGTTCGCCCTCGCGCCGAAGGCGATGGCAACATTCTCCGCAATCGCCGCGAGCCGTTCGCGCATCAGGTCGCGCACGGCCGGCGTCAGCGCTCGCATCGTGCCGCGCAACTCAGCCATCTGCGGCAGCACGTTGAACGCCTCGCCGGCTTCAACCGCGCAGACGGAGACCACCGCCGAATCGAGCGGATCGATGTTGCGGGCGACGATGGATTGCAGGGCGACGACGATGTGGCTCCCGACCAGCACCGTATCGACCGCGGCCTGGGGCAGGGCCGCGTGCCCGCCCCTGCCCTCGATCCAAATCGTGAAGCGGTCGGTGGAGGCCATGATCGGGCCGGGTCGGATCGCGAAGGTGCCGAGCGGTTGGCCGGGGACGTTGTGAAGACCGTAAACCGACTCGACGCCGAAGCGCTCCATCATTCCGTCCTGCACCATCGCCTCGCCGCCGCCCCCGCCCTCCTCGGCCGGCTGGAAGATCAGCACCGCGCGGCCATCGAAGTCGCGGGTCTCGGCGAGGTATTTCGCGGCACCCAGCAGCATGGCGGTGTGCCCGTCATGGCCGCAGGCGTGCATCTTGCCAGGCGCGATCGAGCGGTAGGGAAGGTCGCGGATCTCCTGAATCGGCAAAGCGTCCATGTCGGCGCGCAGGCCGATCGCGCGGTTGGAGCCGTGCGCCCGCCCGCGGATCACCCCGACGACGCCGGTGCGGCCGATGCCGGTGACGACCTCGTCGCAGCCGAAGGCGCGCAGCTTGTCCGCCACGAAACCGGCGGTGCGGTGAACGTCGTACTGAAGCTCCGGATGGGCATGGAGATCGTGCCGCCAGGCGGTGATCTCCTCCGAGAGATCGGCGATGCGGTCGATGACGGGCATGGATCCAACCTTTCCGGAAGGTCCCAGCAAGCAGAAGGCCAACACGGGGTCAACGGCCAAGCCTCAGGGCAAGCGCCCGAAAGCGATCACCCCTGCTTTCTTCCTCGCCGCAATCGTGCCGCGCCCGTCTCCGCGGGCTCGGGCGCCTCTCCTCCCGCCAGATCGTCGAGGATCGGGCAGTCCGGTCGGTCGTCGCCGCAGCAGCGTTCGGCCAGATGTTCGAGGGTGCGGGCCATCGCCTCCAACTCGCCGATGCGGCGGCGCAGGTCGGCGACATGGCCGAGCGCCACGGCCTTGACCGCGCCGCTGGCGCGGGAGCGGTCGTGCCAGAGGGCCAGCAGGTCGGCGATCTCCCGCATCGAGAAGCCGAGGTCGCGGGCGCGGCGGACGAAGCGGAGCGCGTGCAGGTCGGCCTCGCTGTACACGCGATAGCCGGCGGCCGTCCGTCCCGCGGGGCCGAGCAGGCCCGTCTCCTCGTAGTAGCGGATCATCTTGGCCGAGACGCCGGTTGCGCGGGCCGCCTCGCCGATGGTGACAGAGGGCGCGCTCATGCGGTGCCCCCCGCCCGCTTGAGGCGCAGCGCGTTGCCGACGACGAAGACGCTGGAGAGCGCCATCGCCCCGGCCGCCAGGACCGGCGAGAGCTGCGGACCGCCGAAGACCGCGAGCCCACCGGCGGCGACGGGGATCAGCGCCGCGTTGTAGGCAAACGCCCAGAACAGGTTCTGGCGGATGTTCGCGAGCGTCGCACGCGACAGGATCACGGCCTCGACCAGCCCGGTGAGCGCACCGGACATCAGCACGACGTCGGCACTCTCCACCGCGATGTCGGTGCCGGTACCGATGGCGATGCCGATATCGGCCTCGGCCAGAGCGGGCGCGTCGTTGATGCCGTCGCCGACGAAGGCGACCGGGCCGTGGGCCTCGCGCAAGCGGCGCAGGGCCGCGACCTTGCCCTCGGGCAGCACCTCGGCCTCGACTTCGGTGATGCCGAGCGACCGGGCGACCGCCTCGGCGGTGGCGCGGGCATCTCCCGTCAGCATCGCCACGGTGAGGCCGCGGGCGCGCAGGGCATCGAGGGCCGCGCGCGCCTCGGGCTTGACCGGATCGGCCACCGCGACGAGCGCCGCGAGCCGGCCGTCCACGGCGGCGAAGATCGGGCTCTTCCCCTCTAGAGCGAGACGGGCGGCATCGGCGTCCAGCGCAGCAATCGTCACGCCGAGCCGTTCCATGTAGCGGCGGTTGCCGAGCGCCACCGCCCGCCCCTCGACCCGAGCCGAGACGCCGTGGCCCGGCACCGCCTCGAACGCTTCGGCGTCGGGCAGTGCCCCGGCGTCGCGCGCCGCGGCGGCGATGGCGCGGGCGACCGGATGCTCGGAGCGCGCCTCGACGGCGCCTGCCAGCGCCAGCACACTCTCACGGGAGAAGCCGGGCGCGGTGACGAGATCGGTCAGGCGCGGACGGCCCTCGGTCAGCGTGCCGGTCTTGTCGAGGGCGATGACGCGGGCGTCCCGCAGCGCCTGCAACGCGGCGCCCTGACGGAACAGCACGCCCCGTTCCGCCGCCCGGCCGGTACCGACCATGATCGAGACCGGCGTCGCCAGCCCCATGGCGCAGGGGCAGGCGATGATAAGCACGGAGATTCCCGCGACCAGGGCATGACCGAGCGCCGGCGAAGGACCGAGGACGAGCCACGCGAGGAAGGTCAGCACGGCGATGGCGATGACGGCGGGCACGAACCACAGAGTGACCCGGTCCACCAGCGCCTGGATCGGCAGCTTACCGCCTTGCGCCTCCTCAACCATCCGCACGATCCGCGCCAGCGCGGTGTCGGCACCGGTGCGGTCCACTGTGAAGTCGAAGCTGCCGGTGGTGTTGAGGGTGCCGCCGACGACGCGGGCGCCCCGGCCCTTCTCCACCGGCACCGGCTCGCCGGTGATCATGCTCTCATCGACGAAGGAGGCGCCCGATGCGACGAGGCCGTCCGCCGGTACGCGCTCGCCGGGCCGCACGCGCACCCGATCACCGATCGTGAGGTCGGCCGCCGGCACCTCACGCTCGGTCGCGCCCTCCACCCGCCGCGCCGTCTTGGGCGAGAGGTCGATCAGCCGCGCGATCGCCGCGCCGGCTCGGCCCTTGGCGCGGGCCTCCAGGGTACGCCCGAGCAGGATTAGCGTGACGATGAGGACGCTCGCCTCGAAGTAGAGATGCGCCGACCCGGCCGGCAGCCACCACGGCGCGGCGGTCGAGACCAGGGAGAAGAGGTAGGCCGCGCCGGCGCCGAGGGCGACGAGGGCGTTCATGTCGGGATGGCCGCGCAGCAGGTTCGGCACGCCGATCCGGAAGAAGCGCCGGCCGGGCCCGGCCAGCGCCAGGGTCGCGAGCACCGCCTGCATCCAGGCGAAGCCGCCTGCGCCGAGAAGGCCCGTCACCGCATGGTGGAAGCCCGGCAGCAGATGGCTCCCCATGTCGAGGACGACGACCGGGGCCGACAGCACGGCGGCGACGATCAGGTCGCGGCGGAGTGCGGACGCCTCTCGCTCCTGCCGATCCGCGTGTGAGGCGTCCGCTGCGGCACCGAGCGCACGCGGCTCGTAGCCGGCCTGCCGCACGGCTGCCTCGACATCGCTCAGGGAGACTGTGCCGGCGGCGTGGTGCAATTCCGCCCGGCCGGTAGCGAGGTTCACGCTCGCCGAGACGGCACCGGGAAGCGCCATGAGGGCGCGCTCCACGCGTCCGACGCAGGAGGCGCAGCTCATCCCCTCGACGGAGACGGCGGTGACGGATTCCGGCACGTCGTAGCCGGCCTCGCGGATCGCCTCGACCGCCCGCGAGGGTGGCACGCCATCCGGCAGGGCGAGGCTGGCGCGGCCGGTGGCGAGGTTGACGGCGACGTCGCTCACGCCGGGCAGCGCGCGGAGCGACCGCTCGACGCGTCCGACGCAGGAGGCGCAGCTCATGCCCTCGACCGGCAGGGTCAGGCGGGACGGCCGCTCGGCCTCAACGGGCGCGGGCGGCGTGGTGTGGGATTCAAGGATCGTTTCCATGCCACCTCAGATGGGCCTTCCCATCATGGGAAGGTCAAGGGGCGGGGCGTTCGAGGCTTTCAGGCCAGGGAAAGCACCTTTGCCCCCGCATCTTTCGGCACGTGTCGCGCGTCGTTCGATGTCCGCACTGGCGCGACGGCATCGACTGGCTCTTCCCGGCAAACGGGGCCGACCGCACACCGTTCCCCCGGGGTCATCCGCTAATCCCGTGCGGGCACCTCGTCCGGCATCGGTCCGACGGTGTCCGGCCGATGTTCCGGCAAGCTTACCCGCACCGTGGTGCCACGCCCCGGCTCGCTCTCGATGATGAGCTTGCCCCGGTGGCGATTGAGCGTGTGCTTGACGATGGCGAGCCCGAGACCGGTTCCGCCCTGCTGGCGGCTCGACGCCGTATCGACGCGGTAGAAGCGCTCGGTCAGCCGCGGGATATGCTCGGCCGCGATGCCCGGCCCCTCGTCACGCACCCTGAGCTCGATCCGGGCCCCGCGCCCGTCCACCCCCTCGACGCGGTGGAGCGACACGACGACCACGCCGCCGCTGCCGCCATACTTCATCGCGTTCTCGACGAGATTCTCGATGACGCGCAGAAGCTCGTCGCGATCCCCGAGCACCGGGAGCGGGATATCGGGCCGCTCGACGCTCAACGCGATGCCACGCTTGAGGGCGAGCGGCGCCTGCATGTCGACTATCTGGCGGGCGATGCGGCCGAGATCAACTGTTCGGGTCGGCACGACGTGCTCGTGCAGCTCGATGCGCGAGAGCGAGAGCAGGTCGTCGATCAGCCCGGTCATGCGCTGGGCCTGGGTGCGCATGATGCCGAGGAACTGCTCGCGGGCGTGGGCATCGTCGCGGGCGGGGCCCTGAAGGGTTTCGATGAAACCGAGAAGAGCGGCGAGCGGCGTGCGCAGTTCGTGGCTGGCATTGGCGACGAAATCGACCCGCATCGCCTCGAGGCGGCGCGCCTCGGTAAGGTCGCGCAGGAACAGCACGACGTTGGCCTCGCCGCTGCCGGGCATGTCGGACATCGGCAGGGCGCCGATCTGCACCTCGAAGGCGCGCTCGGTCGGCACGCGGGTCGCGTACTCGGTCCGCACGGCCGAGCCGGTGCGCAGCACTTCCTCGATCCCATCGAGCACGTCGGGCGCGCGCAGGGAGAAGGAAAGCGGATGGCGGAGCTTGAGCCCCGGCAGGAGTCGACGGGCGGCCGGGTTGGCCTCCATCACAACCACCCGGCGATCGACCAGAATGACGGGATCGGGGATGTTCGCCAGCAGCGCCTCGGCGATGGTGTGGCGGCGCGGCGGGCCCGCCTCGGACTGCTGCAGAACCGGCCCCTGCGCGCGGCGCCCGATGAGCCCGCCGATGAAAAGGGCAAGGCTGGCGGAGACGATCAGGGCGGCGTCGACCGTGCCGCCGATCGCTTCCGCGAAAACAATCACGGCCACGGCGAGGGTGACGCCGAGCCAGAGAGGGCGGGCCGGGTTGCTCAACATGCCGGGCTAGAGAACCGGAGGGATCACGGGTCGTTCGCGGCGGCCCGGCGCCGCAGACGCTGCATCCCTTCGTAGATGCCGAGCATCACCAAGGCGAGGGCGAAGGGGACGAGATAGTAGCAGACCCGGAACAGCAGCAGCGAGCCGAGCACCGACTCGCGCGGCAGGTAGGACAGGGCGAGCAGGATCGTGGCTTCGAACACGCCGATGCCGCCCGGCGCGTTGGAGGCGATGCCGAGCATGGCGGCCAGCACGTAGATCGCCAGGAAGGTCGTGAAGGGGAGGTGCAGGCCCTCTGGCATCAGCATGTAGAGCACGGCGGCGGCCGCGCATACATCGCCGATGCCGACCACCATCTGGCTGAACGACACCGTGGCGCCAGGTAATTCGAGGTGCCAGTGGCGCACCTTGATGTAGCGCCGCTTCACCGAGACCCAGGCGAGATAGCCGAGCACGAGCCCGAGCGTGCCGAAGCCGAGGATCTGATTGAGGCGTGCGGTGGTGTTGACGCCGATGCTCTTGAAGGTGAGGCTCGCGAGCTGGCCCGCCTCGATGATGAGGCTGAAGCCGAGCACCACCCCCATGCCGAGCCAGAAGGTAAAGCCGGCGATCACCGTCAGCGCGGCGATCTTGGCCGCCGACAATCCGCGCTTCGAGTAGATCCAGTAGCGGATCGTCGCCGCGGTGATGAGCGGAAAGCCGAGGGTGAAGCTCACGGCGTAGCTCGTGAAGGAGGCGAGCGCCGTGATGCGGTAGGGCAGCTTGATCCGAAGCTGGCGCAGGGCGAGCGCGTCGTAGCAGGTCAGGAACAGGTAGCTGACCGCCACGAACAGGAAGGCTTCGGTAAGCTGTGTCGCGGCCACCGCAGTGAAGGCCGCCTGCAACTCGGCCCAACTGATCTCTTCCGAGAGCTTCCACAGAACGCCAAGCGAGGCGACGATGAGGATGAGGCTGGCGATCGTGCCGATCCAGGCATAGCGCCCGCGCTTCGACGCCTTCTTCGATCCGGCATCAGCCTCGCGGTCCGCGTCGGCCGGCTCGGCCTCCGTGACCATCCTGTGCTTCCCGGCAGGTTTCATGTGAGAACGGTATCCGCCTCCGCTGGTCGACCGCAGGGTGTATTCGGCGCGGGTCGTCCCGAGCGGTATCGATCCCGAACCGCCCCCGCGGCATTTAGGGGCTTCGACCGGCAAAGGCCAGCGAAGGGCCACCGGCACGGGGATGCCCTGCACCGGGAATGCGGCCGAAATCACGGTATCCTGACCGTCACGGCGTCGCAGCGAGATGCGCGGCCGCCTCTGCCAAACCCGCCAGGATGCGCTCGCGCACGGCGGGCGCGGTGCAGACATACGTCGGGCTCGGATGGGGTATCGCCACCACGGGCAGTTCCGGCCGCAAGGCGGCGAGCGGCGCCGACGCTTCCCGCGCGAAGCGCCCGGCCGGGACGACCACGGCGAGCCGCGGCAGCAGAGCCAGCAGCGGCGCGAAATATGGCGCGGCGGCGCTCGCTTCCGATCGAAGCGGCGCGCGGTTGAGGGCGCCGGGCGCGTGGATCACCCAGGGCACGGCGTTCCAGATCAGCGTGTCCCGTCGCGCGATCCCGGCCTCGGCCAGGAAGCGGAACAGGTTGGCGGCGGTGCCGGTCGGGTTGTCGCGGGAGACGAAGCCGGTGCGGCCGATCGAGGGGCCCGGCGTCTCGAGCAGCAGGAGCAGCCGCGCCTCCACGCCGCCATCGAGCGGATCGGGATCGGGGACGGCCGCGCCCCGCTCGGCGGCAATCATGCGGGCGAAGGCGCGCAGCGGCCGGACATGCGGCGCGTCGGCCATCGCTCGGCGCGCCTCGAGAAGGGCGGGATCGCGCAGGCTCTTCGGCGCGTCAGGCGAAGCCGGCATCGCGCAGACCCGGCGGCACCCGGCCCTGCAAGCGGAAGCGCTCGACGCCGTTCTCGGCGGAAAGACGCGTGCGCAATCCCTCCGGCCCGCCGAACTGGAAGCCGATTTGCGACGCGTAGGCGGCGCAGGCTTCCGCCTTGCGGTGTTCGGCCTCCGAATCGAGGCGCACGGCCTGCTCGGGCCAATGCTCGAAGATCGACCTCAGCGGCTCTTTCGGCTCGGTGCTGCGCACGGTGTAGGGGAAGTCGCGCCACCACAGCACCGGCAAGGGCGGCTGCGCGGCGCGGAAGGCGCGCACGACCTGCACGTGATCGACATGGCCGCCGACGGCCTGCGGCGCGAGGATCAGGTCCGGCCCGGTATCGGCCACCAGCCGCTCGAAGGCGTCGGCGAGGTTGGCTCCGATCCGGTCGTCGGGGCGAAGTTCGGCAAACAATTCCGGCGCCGATGCGTAGCCGCGATGCGGGGCCTCCCGGAACGGCAGGTGGACCGGCTCGTCGATGCCGAGCGCACGGGCCGCCGCGCGATCCTCCTCGCGGCGCAGGGCCATGTAATCGACCTCCGGCCCCAGCCCCTTGTCGAGCTGGCACGCGAGGGCGAAGCCGCGCGGGTCCCGCACCGATGCCGTGAAGATCGTCGCCATGACGACCTGCCAGCCCTGCGCGGCAAGTCGCGCCAGCGTGCCGCCGGCCGAGAAAACCGCATCGTCGAGATGCGGCGAGATGGCGAGTGCGGTACGTGTCACAGCAGGTGCGGCTCCTTGCGGAAGCGGCAATCGGCGTCGATCGGCAGCGTGTCCGGGACATCCGTGTGCGGGCGCTCCCCGGCGACCTGCGCATAGACATCCATGATCTGCCGGCCGACGGCGGTCCAGGAATAGACCCGGCGGCACTCCTCCAATCCGGCCTCGGCGAGACGCTGGCGCAGATCGTCGTCCTCCACCACCCGCCGAAGGGCGGCGGTGAGCGCCCGTACATCGCCGGGATTCACCAGCAGCCCGTTCTCTTCGTCCCGCAGGCAATCCGAGACGCCGACGGAGTGGGTCGAGACCACCGCGAGCCCGGCGGCCATCGCCTCCAGAATCGTGTTCGAGAAGCCCTCCGCGTAGGTCGGCGAAACGAAGACGTCGGCCTCGCGGTAGAGGTCCGGCACGGTGTCGTAGTCAGCGTAGCCGGTGAAGCGGACCTGTGCCGAGGTGAAGCCGATGGCATCCGCTTTCGCGCGGGCGGACTCGACATCCGGTCCGATGCCGGAGATCGTCGCATCGAACGGCACGCCGGCCTCCCAGAGCCGCTCCAGGGCGTCGAGGAAATCGAGCACGCCTTTCCGGCGGTCGACCCGGCCGTGGTAGAGCAGCCGCACCGGCTCCTCGTCCTCACGCTCGGCCTGGAAGCGTTCTCCGGGGGTGAAGCGGGCGGTGTCCACGGCTCCGGGGACGATGGTGAAGCGAGTGGGATCGGAGCCGAGCCGGTCACACACCTCCTTCAGGAAGGATTGCCCGCCGATCAGCAGGGCGTTGGCATGGGCCAGCACCTCGACCATCGCGCGGCGATGCGTCTCGCAGCAGGAGCCGACCCAATGGCCGTCGCCGCCTTGGATCGAGACCACCGTCGGCACGCCGAGCCGCTTGCCCGCCAGCAACACCGCCCAGCCGGTCGGGTAGCCATACTGCGCGTGCAGCACGTCGAATGGCTTCTTGGCGTGCTCGGCGCAAATCGTCGCGACGATCGTATCGATGTCACGCTCGAAATCCCCGCCTTCCTGCTCGCCCTGCTGTTCGAGGCCGATGACGTGCACACCGGGCACGGAGGGCGGCGGGCCACCGCCATAGACGCGCGTGCCGAATTCGTCGCCGCGATATTGCGAGATCATCGTCACGTCGTGGCCGGCCCCCGCCACCTCGCGCAGGAGGTTCTGCGCATAGACGCTCATGCCGGAGATCGCCGGGAAGTAGCGGCGGCTGACGAAACAGATTCTCATGACGTGGGCAGCCCGGGCATCGCGGCTTCGCGCGGTGTGGTGTCCGGCATCGGAAGACCGGGACCGGGACGGCGGCAGGTGCGGAGATAGTCGAGGGATTGGCCGACCATCACGTCGGCGCGGTGCGACTCGCGCGAAAGCTCCACGCAGACGAGTTTGCTGAACCCGATCGCGTCGAGCGCGTCCAGAACGGCAGGGACATCCATGTCACCCTCGCCGAAGGGCAGATGGACGTGCTCGCCCCGCTTCATGTCCTCGATCGCCACGGTGCCGAGGCGCGGGGCGAATTCGTGCACGGCCGCGGCCGGATCGCGCTCCCCCGTGACGAGGCAGTGACCGGTATCGAGGGCGAGCGACAGGCCCGGCAGGTCGATCGCGGCAAAGTCGTCGAGCGTCTCGATCAGCATGCCGGGCTCCGGTTCAAGCGCTGCGACGACGCCCTTCTCGGCGGCGAAGTCGGAGACCTCGCACAGACCGTCGATCAGCCATCCCCGCGCCTCGCCGTGGTCCACGCCCGGCTTCGGCACGCCGGCCCAGAACGAGACGGCTTCGGAGTTCAGGATCTTTCCGATCTCGATCGCCCGCTTGAGAAAGCCGACGCGCCGTGCCCGGCCCGAAGCGTCGGCGGTGACGAGCGTCGGCTCGTGCTTGGCGGTCGGGTCGAGCAGGAAGCGGGCGCCGGTCTCGATCACCGAACCGAGTTCGAGCCGGTTCAGGAGGCTGGCGATGCGATCGGCCTCGATCACCCAATTCTCGGCGAAGGGGTCGAGATGGTGGATGTCGAGGGTGAGCGCGACGCCATCGTAGCCCGCATCCTTGATGAGGCGGATCGCATCCTCGATGCGGTGATTGGCGGTGCCGTTGGTGTTGTAGGCGAAGCGCAGGCTCATGCGGGCCTCCGCTCGGCCCGGCGGCCCTGGCGTTCGTAGCGGAACGGCGCGTGGTGCGATTCCGGCTCGCGGTAGAGCGGATAATGCGAGCCGACGATCTGCTCGGCTAAGGCCACGTCGAAGAGCGGCTGGCCGCCGAGGCGTTCGATCGCCTCCGGCGTCAAGCGGACGGGCAGCAGCGTGTCGGTCGGCGTGCCGAAGCGGATCAGAGGGTGATCGCGCTCGATCAGCTTCTTCGCGTTGCGCTCGCCGATCCGGTAGTAGCTCATGGTCTCGACTTCGAGTCCCGGCACGATCGCCTTGACCACACCGATCCCGCCGCCGGGCGGCGTGCAATCGACGTAGAGCACATCGAAGCCTGCCTCCTCCAGCCGGTCGCGGGCGATCTTTCCGCGGGCGTGACCGTCCGGGGCCGGTGTCGTCGGCAGGTCGGAAAACGCCTTGGTGCTGCGCTCGGAATAGACTGTGTTGCTCAGAACCCCACGCAGCTCGGCCGAAGACAGGTCGAGCCATGCGAGCATGGCCTGAAGCGCGCGGCTCTCCTCCAGATCGAGGCTCGGCAATGCCTTCTGGATGAAGGATTCGACATAGCCGGGCGGAGCCACCGTATCGGCAAGCGCCAGCGGCCCGTGGCCGAAGGTTTTTCGGACGCGCGCCGCCTGGAATTCGAGAAGCGCCTTGCGCAAAGCCCGCTCGCGGTCCGGATCGCAGGCCTCGCCGCAGGCCGAAAGCGCGATCGGCGCGGGCGTGCGGGCCGGGTCCACATCGTAACCGACGACGTAGAGGTTGGTGAGACCGAACTGGTCGGTGGCGAATTTCGGCAGCGCCCGGATGCCGAGGCTTTCCAGCCGGTCAAGCATGCCGCGCGTCTCGGGGCCGATCCCGTCGAGATCGAGCATTACGCCCTGGTCGAGAGCCCGGAACAGCAGGCCGTTGCCGTCGCGCTGGAGCAGTTCGAGCAAACCGTGGCCGAGCGCAAAGTTCACGTCCGGCCCGGCGCCGAGGCCGTTGGTGATGAGGTTGGTGAAGGGCTGATAGCCCTCGCGCAGCTCGAAGTAGTCGGTCGCGGCGATATCGAGCGGCATCCACACCGACTCCCCGGTGCGGGCGCGGACCGCTTTGGTCCAGTCGAGCGGGGTATCGCGGCCGACGGAGGAACCGGCGGGCAGGCACAGCGTCAGCGGATCGGCCACGGAGGATGCGCCGTAGACGCGCACGAGGTCGGCGTAGGAGACGGCCGCTTGGTTGTCGCCCTTGCGTGGCAGCAGGGCAACGGACGGCATCAGGTTCTCGGCGATCTCGGCCACGGCGCCGATCAGCGCTTCGTCATCGGTGGCGCCGTAGCCGATGCCGGAGGGCATGGCGCCGACATAGAACGGGTCATCGAGAAAGAGCGCCACGAACCAGACCGGGATGCCGGTGCGGTCGAGCCCCGCGAGGTTGAAGCCGACGACCCGGCCCTCCGGTAGAACGTCGAGATAGGCCTTCACGACATCGGGCAGCCGCGCTGGCAGCCCCTCGATCTTGCGCGGAGAGCCGCGGCGATAGGGGCGCGGCGCCGCCAGATTCGGGTGGTGGGCGCGGTCGTCCCGGTCGAGGGCGTCGGTCGCTGTCATGTCCGTTCCATCAGCAGCGGCTGACCGTCCTGTCTCCAACCCCGAACCTCATCCTGAGGTGCCGCGAAGCGGCCTCGAAGGATCCTCCAGGGATCGCGGGGATCTGGACGATCCTTCGAGGCTGCGCTTCGCTCCGCACCTCAGGATGAGGGCGTGGGTGGGATCGTACGGTCTGCTCCTAACAATCGTCGTCAGGCCGCGTCGCGGCCGGCCGGTTTGCCTGCCGCCGCGTAGGCGCGGGCGATCAGGCGCATGGTGTGCAGGTCGCGCTCGGCGTCCCAGGCGGTGCGCTCGTCCCGTTCGCGCAGGGCGCGGCCGAAGGCGCGCACCTGTTCGAGGAAGGGCGAAGCCGTTTTGTCGAAGGCGATGTCTTCGACCCGGCCATCCGCGCCGTTCGTGAAGGTGACGCTGCCGCCCGCGGTCTGGCCCATCGTGTCGGTCGCGGTGAGCATCCCATTGGTGCCGACCACCTCCAGCCGGCGGCGCGGCAGGGCGTCGGGGCAATTGTAGGCGACGTTGAGCTGGGCGAGCGCGCCCGAACCGGTGCGGCCGATCAGCAGGGCGCCGTCATCGACGGCGTAATCTTGCGCGCGGGCCTGGGTCATGGCCGCGATCTCGGCGATCGGCTCGCCGAGCAGGAAATCCACGAGGTCGATCCCGTGGGGCGCGAGGTCGATCAGCGCGCCGCCGCCCGCCTGGGCCGGATCGATGCGCCAGTTGTCCTGGCCCCGGAACGACGCCCAGGCCCGATCGAGCCAGCAGGCATAGACGATGCGAACCGCCGTCACCGTGCCGAGCCGGCCCGCGCGGATGAGGTCGCGCATGGCACGGTGACCGGGATGATGGCGCTGGTCGAAGGCGGTGCCGTAGAATGCGCCGGACTTTCGCACGGCCGCCGCCATCGCTTCCGCATCGGCGAGAGAAGCGGCCATCGGCTTCTCGCACAGCACCGCCTTGCCGGCGGCACAGAGCGCTTCGACCGCACCGCGGTGGAGATGGTTCGGCGTGGCGACGTAGACCGCCTCGACCTCGGGCTGGGCGATCAGCCCGGCGAGGTCGGCATGCGCCCGCGCGCCCTCGGCTTCCGCCGCCGCGCGCGACGCCGCGCCGGGATCAGCAACGGCGATCAGGCGATGCCCCGCGGCGCGGATGCCGGGCGCCATGTAGTCGCGGGCGACCCAGCCGTAGCCGACGATGCCCCAGCCGACGCTTCCCACCATCACCAGCG
Source organism: Methylorubrum sp. GM97 (assembly GCF_024347855.1). Classification (NCBI taxonomy): domain Bacteria; kingdom Pseudomonadati; phylum Pseudomonadota; class Alphaproteobacteria; order Hyphomicrobiales; family Methylobacteriaceae; genus Methylorubrum; species Methylorubrum sp. GM97. The sequence continues at coordinate 2,897,133 of NZ_AP025942.1, read as the reverse complement.
CTCCGGCAGATCGACGTATTCGCGGCGGCGCACCCGCGCCGCGTCCGACGTGTTGGGCTTGCCGTTCCAGTCGATGGCCTCCGGGCCGTCCGAATGCAGCGGATAAGTCGCCTGCGAGGCGTATTCGGCCTCGTACCGCTCCGATGGCCAGCGAATGGCGAAGCCACCGTCCTCGGGCACGTAGAGCGGATTGAGGTGAAGTGCCGCATCCGCCGGCGGCAGCGTGATGCCATCGACGATCGCCCGCGGCGCCGGGCGCATTCCGGGCCCGGCCACCACCGAGAACGCCTCGCAGCTTCGGAGGTCGCGCGGCTCGCGGGGCTGCGGTGCGCGCGCCTCGACCAGGGCGCGGGTCAGTTCGGCGTCGTCGTAGACCAGCCCGTCCGGGAACAGCTCCTCGATTTCGGCCGCCGAGATTGCCTTGCCGGCCGAGAAGCCTGGCTGCCCGCTGTTGTGGATGTGGCTGAGGGCGAGCCAGCCCTCTTCCCCGGCGGTCTGCCGCAGGCAGGACAGGATGCCGGGCTTGTCGTCGAGGAAGTAGAAGGCGTCGTTGCAGATCACGAGATCGACCGGCGCCTCGGGAATCGGCCAATGCGGCGACGACGCGTCGAAACAGACGAGCTGCGCTTTTTCGCCGACCACCCAGTGCCGGGCCACCCAGAGCTTGGCGAAGACCACGTCCGCACCCGCGACCTTCACGCCCCGGCGCTTCAATTCGCGCAGGTAATGGCCGATGCCGCAGGCAAGCTCGAACGCACAGACCGGGTCGTTCCAGTGCGCCTCCAGCAGGCTCAGGCCCGCCAGGAAGGTCGGGTCAGTCCAGCGGTTGACGAAGTAGTCGCCGACGCGGCCCCAGCCGAGCCAGTCCACGGCCTGCCGCAGGGTGGCGCTCGCGCGCTCCCGAACCAGCCGGCGCAACGACTCTGGGTCGGCCGGCGGACCGGTCCACCAATCGTCCTGATCGGCCAGCAGGAGGACGAGCGCGTCCTCTCGCCGATCGGCGTCGAGATGATCGAGCGCCGCCGTGACGAGGCTGTCGCGGCCGGTGCGAAGATAGGGAATGCCATCGATGACCGGCCAGCGGGCTCCGGTTTCGGCGTCGCGCAGGGCATGCGCGCCGTCGACCTTGAGCCTGTGGCCGGTCTCCGGCGAGAGGAGATCGAAGGGGATCATGAGCCTGGATTCTGCCGGACAGCGCGGGACGTCACGGGATGCGCATATCGGTCAGAACGCGATCCTGGAAAGCCTTGACCGGCCCGGCATGGACCAGTTCCATCTCGCCGAGCACCGTGTCCATCGTCAGCGAGGCGGCCCGCAGGTGCTGGGCGATCTGCAGGACGCGGTCGATGGAGTCGGCAGCGTGGAAGGCGCGGCCCTCCGCCGTGGCATCGTCCGGCAGGACGAGGCGGGCGGCACGGACCGTCTCCCGCAGCGGCGGCTCCAACTCTTCCAAAGCCCATTCCGAACACCGCCCGACGATCGGCCAGAGATGGTCGCCGAGCAGCATCTCGCCGGTGAAGCCGGCATCGGGCATCGCCGCGTTGTGGAAGTGGTGCGCCATCGCCGCTAGGAACACGGTCGTCGGATCGGCCCGGTAGAACGGGCTGAGCAGCACGCCGTAGACCGCCACGACGAGGCAGTGCTCGGCGTGGTTCTCAGGCGGTTCGAGCAGGATGCGCGGCTTGCCGGGGCAGGTCACCCCTGCTCTGGGCTGCTGCGCTAAGGCGCCGACGAAGCCCGGCACGGGCCCGGCCGGCAGAGCGGCGGGCTCGCGTAGGCAAGCCCGAAGGCGATCCCGCAACTCGGGATCGACCGGTTCCGAAACCGCATCGAGCCCCGCGACCAGTACGTCGGAGGTCTGCGCCTCATCGAGCCCGGCAGCCGAGAGGAACGCCGCGTCGAGGTCGCAGAGCCGCGCGGCGGCCAGCGCTTTGGTCGTGATGTCGAGGGCGACGGTCTCCGGCGGGGCGCCGCCGGTGAGCGCCGACCACCCTTGAGCGAACAGACGCTCGGCGATCGAGCCTGCGCGTCCCGCCGAGCGGACGCGCTTGAGATCGCCGAGTTCGACCAGCAGTTCCCGCACCGCGACGGGGGCTGCCGGCCCGGTTTGCGAAAAACCCGTCACGGGCGCGGGGCCTTACTGCTGCGCGCCGAGCCAGTCGAAGAGCATCCGCTGCTGCTTGCCGAAATCGTGCTCCGGACCGTGGCCGTTCTTCACCATCGGCGCCTTGAAGAAGGTCGAGAGCTGCTCCTGCACGCCGCCGTCACCGCGGGACTTGGCGAGATCCAGCACGCGGGCAATTTCGATCACCAGCGGTGCCGCCAGAATCGAGTCCTTGCAGAGGAAGTTGACCTTGATCTGCATGCGCTGGCCCATGAAGCCGGTGACGTCGATGTTGTCCCAGGCTTCCTTGTCGTCGCCGCGCGGGCGGTAATAGTGGATGTGCACGAGGTGGTCTTCGACCGGGTAGCCGAGGATCGAATCGAGCACCGTGCCTTTGGTGTTGAGCTTCGATTGCAGCGAGTTCGGATCGTTGAGGGCGAGGCCATCGCGGTTGCCGAGGATGTTGGTCGAGAACCAGCCATCGACGTGAAGCTGGCGGGCCTTCAGGGCCGGGGCCAGCACCGTCTTCATCATGGTCTGGCCGGTCTTGCCGTCCTTGCCGGCGACCGGGACGTTCAGCTCGCGGGCGAGTTCCATCAGGGCCGGCACGTCGGCGGCGATGGAGGGGGTGAAGTTCGCGTAGGGAACGCCGCTCTTGATCGCCGCATAGGCGTAGAGCATCGCCGGCGAGATCGACTCGTCGCTCGAATCGAGCCCCTTCTCGAAAGCTTCGGCCGAGTTGAGAACCGGCACGGAGAGATCGGGCCAGCGCTCGGTCGAGGCGAGGTTGATCACCACGACGTCGTCGAGGTTGCTCTCCTTGCGGAAGCGGTTGAGGTCGTTGGCGATGACCGAGACGGTCTCGCGATGGTCCTTGGCGACGATGCGGTTGCCGCCGTCGATGTTCTTGCAGAACTTGGCCGAGCCAACCGCCGGCCAGGGCGTGATGCCCTTGAGCGCCTGGGCGCCGTTCTCGATGTCCTCGCGGCTCAACACACCGTGACCGGTGGCGGCCGAAGCGAGGTCGTCGCCGTTCAGATCCCAGCCGCCGAAGACGAGATCCTTATAGTCGGCCATCCCGGCAACGGACACACCCGCGAGCGGAAGGCCATCCAGACGGTTCGAACCCGATTTGATGGTTTCGATGCCGGCGATGGCTGTCGTCGCGACTGCACCGCCCATGCCAACGAACGCCACTCCGACGCGTCGACCGGTCTGAATGCCCATGGGAACTCGATCTTTCTGTTGTGGTGGCGCTGACGCCTTAGGATGAGCCCTAACGGGAGGCCGCGCGGCCCATGACAACTGTGACCAACCCAGTCCGTTCCGGTGCCGACCCTGCCATCTTTGCCGCAGGTCCAGTTTCGCCGGGACTGCATCGTTTGGTTAAAATATCGTAAACACAATGGCTTAACGCTGGATTAACGGGATCACGTTTGGATCACGGGGTGGTCCCATTGTGGTCACACCCGGCGGCGAAACCTCCGCCGGTTAAACGAAGCCCGGCACAAAAGAACGCCGAGGCACCAACAAGGAAGACCGATGGGGGTTTACCCGGAGCCGGCGCGCTGCGCCGACGACGTAAGCCGACTCGTGCCTTGCGGGTCGAATGCCGGCAACGGTGCTGCTTCGCAGCCGTCGCGCGTTCGTTCGCCGCTCGTGCGCAGCCTTGCCGCCTTGACCGCCAGCGTGACCCTGCTGCTGGCCGGGCCGCAGGCCGTGTCCGCCTACGAGAACGCACATGTCGCGATTTCGATCCCGATGATGGTGCGGGCCGATCTCCGCCCGGCCGGGGCCGAGGCGGAATGGGGCGGCACCGCGCTGCTTGGCCAAGCCGGCGGGCTGACCGCCTCGATCGACCGCATGCAGGCGTCGCTGGCCAATCCCCGTTCGGACACCGACGACGAGATCCTCCGCTTCGGCGAGATGAGCGTGTCGCGTCCGCTGGTGGAAACGATCCTGAAGGCCTCCGAGGTGACCGGCGTCGATCCCGTCTACATGATGGCGCTCGCCGACAAGGAATCGAGCTTCGATACCAACGTGAAGTCCTCCGCCTCCTCGGCGCAGGGTCTGTTCCAGTTCGTCACCGGCACCTGGCTGGAGATGATCCGCCAGTACGGCGCCAAGCACGGGATGGCCGATGACGCCGCCGCGGTGAAGGGCCATGGCGCCGGCATCACCATCGCCGACGCGGCGACCCGCAAGCGGGTGCTCGACCTGCGCAACGACCCCTACGTCTCCGGCCTGATGGCCGGCGAGTTGATCAAGCGGGATCGCAGCCGGATCGAGGCGCGGATCGGCCGCGAGTTGAAGACCACCGAACTCTATCTCGCGCATTTCCTCGGCACCGCGAGCGCCGGCAAGTTCCTGTCGCTCAGCGCCGAGGATCCGGACAAGGTCGCCAAGGCCGCCTTCGGCCGGGCCGCGCGTGCCAACCGCGCCATCTTCACCGCCAAGGACGGGGGCAAGCGCCGCAGCCTGACCGTGGCCGAAGTCCACGAGAAGCTCGACGGCATGATCGACCGGCGCCTGAGCCAGTATCAGGCCATCGCCGACCTCGCGCAGCAGCAGGCCGAAGATCCGGCCGCACCGATCCTCGACGCCCGCCTGCGTCTCAGCGAGGACGTGGTGCCCTCGCTGGCGATCCGCTCGGTTCAGTAGAGACTGCGCTCAACCCCACAGCTCGGGCTCCGGCGGATAGACGGTGCTGCCCTCGTAGCGCAGGGCCGGCGCCCGGTCCTGGGCGAGCAGCAGCGGCCCGTCGAGATCGACGTAAGCCGCGTGGTGGGCGAGCAGCAGGGCCGGTGCCATGGCGAGCGACGAGCCGACCATGCAGCCGACCATGATCTCGAAGCCGCGCGCCCGCGCCTCGTGGGCGAGCTTCAGCGCTTCCGTGAGACCGCCGGCCTTGTCCAGCTTGATGTTGATCGCGTCGTAGCGCTTGGCCAGGGCATCGAGCCCGGCGCGGTCGTGCAGGCTCTCGTCGGCGCAGATCGGAATCGTGCGGTCGATCTCGGCGAGTAACCCGTCCTCGCCCGCCGGCAACGGCTGCTCAATCAAGCCGACGCCCGCCGCCGCGCAGGCCGCGAGGTTGTCGCGAATCGTCTCGGGCCGCCACGCCTCGTTGGCATCGACGATGAGGCGCGAATCCGGCGCGCCGCGGCGCACGGCGGCAATCCGCTCGGGGTCGCCCTCGCCGCCGAGCTTCACCTTCAGCAGCGGCCGGTGCGCCGCCCCACGCGCCGCTTCCTCCATCGCCTCGGGCTCGCCGAGGCTCAGCGTGTAGGCGGTGGTGACCGGAGCCGGTGCAGCAACCCCCGCGAGTTCGTAAGCGGGCTTACCGCTGCGCTTCGCTTCGAGGTCCCACAGGGCGCAGTCGAGGGCATTGCGGGCGGCACCCGGCTTCATCCGCCCGGCGAGGTCGAACCGCCCTCCCCCGTCAGCGATCCATGCCGCCTGTTCATCGAGGAAGGCGGCGACATTCTCGACCGTCTCGCCGTAGCGGGCATAGGGCACGCACTCGCCCCGGCCGCGAAACGAACCGTCCTCCACGGTCGCAACAACGACGACCGCCTCGGTGCGGCTGCCGCGGGAGATCGTGAACGATCCGGCAATGGGGAAGCGCTCGACGGCAACGGTCAGACGCGGCATCGGCTCTTCTCCCTCAGGCCGGAAACTCGGCGGCGATCCGATCCACGATCCCCTCGACGCCGAAGCGCACGGGATCGGTGGCGGGCAGGCCGTGAACGGATTCCGCCTCGCTCAGCAGCGCGCGCGCCTGCGCCTCGGGCAGGGCCTGCGTGTTCACGGCGATACCGACGGGGCGGATGCCCGGATTGGTGAGCGAGCCGCAGCGGATGGTCAGGTCGATGACCTCCTGGATCGTCGGCAGGGTCGCCTCGACGCCGCGCATGCGGGTGCGGGTCGGCTCGTGACAGATCACGAAGGCATCGGCCTGCGCGCCGTGCAGCAGGCCGAGGCTGACGCCGGCAAAGGAGGGGTGGAACAGCGAGCCCTGCCCCTCGATCAGATCCCAGTGATTCGGCTCGGCCGCCGGGGAGACCCACTCCACGGCACCGGAGATGAAATCGGCCACGACCGCGTCGATGGCCACGCCCCGGCCGGAGATGAACACGCCGGTCTGGCCGGTGGCGCGGAAATCGGCATCGAAGCCGCGCTCGCGCATGCCCCGTTCCAGGGCGAGTGCGGTGTACTTCTTGCCGACGGAGCAATCGGTGCCGACGGTGAGCAGGCGACGTCCGGGACGCTTGGTGCCCTTGCCGGTGGGGAAAGTCTCGGTGGTGTGGCGGACGTCGTGCAGGGCGCGCCCATTGCGCTTGGCTGCCTCGGCGATCTGGGGGATCGAGCCGAGCCGCACATGTAGCCCGCTCGCCACGTCGAGCCCGGCATCGAGCGCCGCCACGATCTCCGCGACCCAGTGGTCGGGCATCACGCCGCCGGCATTGACGACGCCGACGACCATGGTCTTGCAGCCCTTAGCGACCGCCTCCTCCAGAGTCAGATCGGGGATGCCGAGATCGGCGGCACAGCCCTCCATCCGGAACTGGCCGACGCACCATTCGGGGCGCCAGTCATTGATGCCGTAGGCGGTCTTTGCGGCGAGCCGGTCCGGCACGTCGCCGAGAAACATCAGATAGGGCGTGGCGATCTGCATAGGCGATTGTCCCGTCCGGAGCGAAGCTCCGCCTGAGAACGCGTCTATGCGTGATCCGTGCCCGATGCGCGAGGGATGACCTCGGCATTGCTGTAACCCCGCTTCGATCCCTCATGCTGAGGTGCCGAGCGCAAGCGCGGCCTCGAAGCACGCCGCGGCGGTTCTGCCTTCGCTTGGAGCCGCGCGCCGGGCCAGGATCGACCTTGCGCCGTGCTTCGAGGCCCGCTGCGCGGGCGCCTCAGCATGAGGTGCGGGGTGGAAGCCAGAACCGGTGGGATACAAGAATGCCCTACGGCTCGATTCGTCTCACCGCCCCCTTGGCGGCGCTGGTGGCGAGCATCGCGTAGGCGCGGAGCGCCGTGCTGACCTTGCGCTTGCGGGGCGTGGCCGGACGCCAGCCCTCCGCGTCGCGGGCGGCGCGGCGCTCGGCGAGCACGGCCTCGTCCACGGCGAGGTGGATGCGCCGGTTCGGGATGTCGATCTCGATCCGGTCGCCCTGCTCGACGAGGCCGATCAGACCGCCCTCGGCGGCTTCCGGCGAGACGTGGCCGATGGAGAGGCCCGAGGAGCCGCCTGAGAATCGGCCGTCGGTGACGAGCGCGCAGGCTTTACCGAGGCCCTTCGATTTCAGGTAGCTCGTGGGATAGAGCATCTCCTGCATGCCGGGGCCGCCGCGGGGGCCCTCGTAGCGGATCAGCACCACCTCGCCGGCCTTCACGCGGCCGTTGAGGATGGCATCCACCGACGCATCCTGGCTCTCGAAGACGTGGGCGGTGCCGGTGAAAGTCAGGATCGAAGCATCGACGCCGGCCGTCTTCACGATGCAGCCGTCTTCCGCGAGGTTGCCGTAGAGCACGGCCAGCCCGCCATCCCTCGAATAGGCGTGCTCGGCCGATCGGATGACGCCGGCCTCGCGGTCGAGGTCGAGCTCATCCCAGCGCGAGGCTTGGCTGAAGGCCACCTGGGTCGGCACGCCGCCGGGCGCGGCGCGGAAGAAGGTCTGGACCGACTCGCTCTGGGTCTTCTTGACGTCCCAGCGGTCAAGCGCCGCGCCGAGCGTGCCCGAGCCGACATTGCCGACGGATCGGTCGATCAGACCGGCGCGGTCGAGTTCGCCCAGGATCCCCATGATGCCGCCGGCCCGGTGCACGTCCTCCATGTGGACGTTGGCGACGGCCGGGGCGACCTTGCACAGAACCGGCACCCGGCGTGACAGCCGGTCGATGTCGGCCATGGTGAAGGGCACCTCGGCCTCATGCGCGGCGGCGAGCAGGTGCAGCACCGTGTTGGTCGAGCCGCCCATGGCAATGTCGAGGGTCATCGCGTTCTCAAAGGCGGCCATCGTCGCGATCGAGCGCGGCAGGACGCTGGCGTCGTCCTGCTCGTAGTGGCGGCGCGCCAGATCGACGATGAGGTGACCGGCCTCGACGAACAGGCGCTTGCGGTCGGCATGGGTCGCGAGCGTCGAGCCGTTGCCGGGCAGCGATAGGCCGAGCGCCTCGGTGAGACAGTTCATGGAGTTCGCCGTGAACATGCCCGAGCACGAACCGCAGGTCGGGCAGGCCGAGCGCTCGATGACGGCGACGTCCTCGTCCGAGACCCGATCATCGGCCGCGGCCACCATCGCATCGACGAGGTCGAACTTGCGGGTGACGCCGTTCATCACGACCTTGCCCGCCTCCATCGGCCCGCCGGAGACGAACACCGCCGGGATGTTGAGGCGCAGCGCCGCCATCAGCATGCCGGGGGTGATCTTGTCGCAATTCGAGATGCAGACCATGGCGTCGGCGCAATGCGCGTTGACCATGTACTCGACGCTGTCGGCGATCAGCTCGCGCGACGGGAGCGAGTAGAGCATTCCGTCATGGCCCATGGCGATGCCGTCATCGACCGCGATGGTGTTGAATTCCTTCGCCACACCGCCCGCCTGCTCGATCTCGCGGGCCACGAGCTGGCCGAGATCCTTCAGGTGGACGTGGCCCGGCACGAACTGCGTGAACGAGTTCACCACCGCGATGATCGGCTTGCCGAAATCCGAATCCTTCATGCCGGTGGCGCGCCAAAGGCCGCGGGCGCCGGCCATGTTGCGGCCATGGGTGGTGGTGCGGGAGCGATAGGCGGGCATTTTTTCGGGACTTTTCGAAGCTGATCGACCAACCGGCCGATCGTCCAAGAACACGCCCTCATCCTGAGGTGCGAAGCGAAGCGGAGCCTCGAAGGAGGGCTCCAGCCGGCCTCGCGATCCCTAGAGCTCTCCTTCGAGGCCGCGACCGCGGCGCCTCAGGATGAGGGGGTGGGGTGGGATAGAAGTGTCGTTCAGACCACCGCAGCGTGCTGCGCGTGCAGCCGTACGGAGGCCGCCGAGAGTTTGTTGAGCGCCGAGAGATACGCCTTGGCCGAGGCCACCAGCGTGTCCGGGTCGGCACCGCGCGCCGTGACCGAGCGCTCTCCGGCCTTCAGCCGGACCGAAACTTCGGCCTGGGCGTCGGTGCCCTCGGTCACGGCGTGGACCTGATAGAGTTCGAGCACCGCGTCGTGCGGGACGATCTCGTGGATCGCGTTGAAGACCGCGTCCACCGGGCCGTTGCCATCGGCCTCCGCGGTGAAGATGCGGCCGTCCATCTCGATCTTCATCGTCGCGCGCTGCGGGCCCCGCGTGCCGGCGATCACCGACAGGGAGACGAGCTTGATGCGGTCGTGGGCGGTGGCGCGCTTCTCGTCCACCAGTGCCTCGATATCCTCGTCGTAGACGTGCTTCTTGCGGTCGGCCAAGGCCTTGAAGCGCTCGAACACGTCCTGGAACTGGTTGTCGGACAGCGAGATGCCGAGCTCGCCGAGCTTCGACTTGAACGCCGCGCGGCCGGAATGCTTGCCCATCACCAGCGAGGTCTTGGCGAGCCCGACCGAGGCCGGGGTCATGATCTCATAGGTCTCGGAATGCTTGAGCATGCCGTCCTGATGGATGCCGCTCTCGTGGGCGAAGGCGTTCCGGCCGACGATGGCCTTGTTGTACTGCACGGGGAAGTTCGCCGCGTGGCTGACGAGCTTCGATGCGCGGGTCAGCATCGTCGAGTCGATGCCGGTGTCGTAGGGCATCACGTCGGCGCGGGTGCGGATCGCCATGACGATCTCTTCGAGCGCCGCGTTGCCGGCGCGCTCGCCGATACCGTTGACCGTGCACTCGATCTGCCGGGCGCCGCCCTCCAGGCCGGCGAGCGAGTTCGCCACCGCCAGCCCGAGATCGTTGTGGCAATGCACCGAGAAGATCGCCTTGTCGGCGTTCGGTACGCGCTCGCGGACTTGGCGGAACATCGCGCCGTATTCCTGCGGCGTGGCGTAGCCCACCGTGTCGGGCAGGTTGATGGTGGTGGCGCCCGAGCGGATCGCGGCCTCGACGCAGCGGCAGAGATAGTCGATGTCGGTGCGAGTCGCGTCCATGGCCGACCATTCCACGTCCTCGACGAGGTCGCGGGCCTGGGCCACGGTCTTGAGGATGATCTCGATCACCTCGTCCTGCGTCTTGCGCATCTGGTGGGCGAGGTGGATCGCCGAGGTCGAGACGAAGGTATGGATGCGGCCGCGCTCAGCGTGCCGCACCGCCTCGCCCGCCCGGGCGATGTCGGCGGGAATCGCGCGGGCGAGGCCCGCCACGGTCGCCCGCTTGGTGCGCCGCGCGATCTCGGAGACGGCCTCGAAGTCGCCGTTGGAGGCGATGGGGAAGCCCGCCTCGATGATGTCGACGCCCATCCCGTCGAGCAGTTCGGCCACCGCCAACTTCTCGTCGAGCGTCATGGTTGCGCCGGGACATTGCTCGCCGTCGCGCAGCGTCGTGTCGAAGATGACGACGCGGTCCTTCGCGCTCTGAGTCGTGTTCGCCATGGGTCTTCGTTCCTCGCAGCCGGCGCGCTCGACACGTTGGGAGCGGCGCCGGAAAAGCCTGTCTTCCGGTCGATGGGCGGCATCCCCTGAGAGCCCAGGCGATCGCGCCCGGACGGCCCTCAGGGGCGGCTAAGAAGCAGGCCTACGAGAATGAGCGCGCACGACGAAGCGGCCGCGAGAGCAGCGCCATCGTTCGTCTGCGCAGGGCGGCCAGGGGCCACGCTCGATTCTCCTCAAGAGGCTGACTCGCCGGAAGACCGTCACGAGACCAGGGTGGCGGTATGTACCGATTGGCGGGGATCGTGACAAGCACATGCCAGGGTTATCGCTCGAAAGCGATCACCCTGGTTTGCTTGCCGGCCTCAGTCGCCGGCGCCCGCCTCCGCGGGCTCAGGCTTCGCTCCGCTCGACGCTTTCCGGGGCTCACGCCCCAAAAAGCCCGCTTCGCGCGGCGCTCTTCGCGCCGCGAAGCCGCGCAAGCGGCTTCGAACCAAGTGGCTTCAAACAATGGCACTGTGCCGCGTCCGTCCGACGATTGACCGGCCCATGCGCGGAGGGCACAAACCGCCGGCCAAGCTTGGCTGCAGCGAACCTCGTCTCGCAACCGGAGAGACCCGTCGTGCCCGCGCCGCTTCCCCTTGCCGTCTCCATCCTCGTCCTCGGCTGCGCCTTGAGTGCCTGCCAGTCGAGCGCACCGCCGCCGGTCGCGGCCGTGGCCGCAGCACCGGTTGTCACCGCCCTGCCGACCGGCACCGGGTGTGGCCCGACCATCGCCCGGACCCAGGCCATCGTCGCGGGCGACGTAAAGACCGGCGATCTGTCCGCGGCCGTCGGCACGCGCTTCAGCGCCGATCTCGACAAGGCGGCGGGCGCCTGCGCCGCCGGCCGCGAGGGCGAGGCGACGAGCCTGCTCTCGGCAGCCAAGGCGCGCTACGGCTACCGGTAAAAGCCGGGCTTTCAGGCCGGGAAGACGCTCGCGAGATAGGCCTGGACGAAGCCCGGCATCCGGGCGGCGTCGATGTCGGAGCGCGAGCGTGCGATGATGCTGTGGGCGAGTTCCGGCTCGTCCTCGTGGCCGCGATGCGATTCGATGCGAGCCTTCAGCGTCTCGGCCGCGCAGTCGAAGCGGACCGGGCGCAGGAAGGCGAGTTGGCCGTCGCCGCGCAGCAGCACCCATTTCTCCTCCGCCCCCTCGGGGAGCGTCAGGCCGGTCTCCTCCAAGAACTCGCGCGCGGCGCTGCCGGCGAGATCGACCGTGCCGTCATCGCGCAGGTCGCCGGGATCGGGCGTTCCGCAGGGGAAGTAGATCTGGCCGGCATTGGCGGTCTGGGCGCCCATCACGCCGAGCAGGACCGCCCCGTCTCGGCTGTGCGGGACGATCGCCGCGAAGGCGTTGGCCACCAGCGCGTCGGGCACGCCCGCATCGCGGAAGGCGAGGAAGCGCGAATAGCGCACCTCGAACAGGCTCGCCTCGCACGCGCCGTCCGCCAGGACGCAGCCGCTGGCGAGATAGACCGGCCCGTCGAACAGGCCCGGCGTCTCCGCCAGGCGGCGCTCCCAATTGCGATTGATCGCCTCGGCGTTGTCCCGCGCCCAGGCCCAATCGTACTCGACGCGCCGCGCGGAGACCCGCACCAGCGGCGTGAGGCTGAAACCGGGTGCGGCGTCGCCCGCGATCTCAATCGACACGCAGCACGCCCTCGCTCACCACCACGGCCTGTCCGCCGATCTCGACCGAGCGCAGGGTGCCCTCGGCGATGACGACCTGAAGGTCGATCGTGCTCGGCCGCCCCATGGCGACGCCCTGGCGGATCACCACGTCGTGAGTGCCCTCGCCCAGCGGCTCGAACTGCATCAGCACGCCGGCGAAGGCCGCCGCGGCGCTGCCCGTCGCCGGGTCTTCCGCAACGCCGAGATGGGGCGCGAACATCCGTGCCTGGTAGCTTTGCCCGAGGCCCTCCGCGTCGAGAGCATAGAGGTAGAGCGCGTCGGGCTCGGCATGGCGGAACAGGCGCTCGAACCGGGCGGTATCGAGCCGGGCCTGCGCCAGCGCCTCGCCGGAGGCGAGCGGCACGAAGGTGAAGGCGGGGCCGGCGCCGTGCCGGCTCGGCTGATGGCGGTTAAAGCCGAGATCGCCGGGCTTCAGTCCCAAAGCCGTGGCCAGGGCTTCGTTGGCGGGGGCCTCGCCGAGATAGGTCGGCAGAACCGGCAGCTTGAAACGGGCACGACCGTTGTGGCCATCCTCCGCTGCCTCGACGACGCAGGAGACGATGCCGATCTCTTCCTCGAGGCCGAAGGCGGCGGCATCCGCCAGCGCCACCGCCTGCCGCTCGGCCCGGTCGCGGAGAGCGAGCAGCACCGCCGTTCCAACTGTCGGGTGGCCGGCGAAGGGCAGTTCGCGGGTCGGTGTGAAGATGCGCAGGCGGGCCCGGTGGCGCGGCTCGGCCGGCGGCAGGACGAACACTGTCTCCGACAGATTGAACTCGCTGGCGATCGCCTGCATCGCCTCGGCGCTGAGCCCGTCAGCGTCGAGCACCACCGCGAGCGGGTTTCCGGCCAGCGGCGTATCGGTGAACACGTCGAGGGTGGCGAAGCGGCGTTCCAGCATCATGACTCCTTGAGAAGGTTCAAACGATCTCGATGGGAAAGGCCGCACTCGGCGCGACGAACTCTTCCTGCGCGGCGACGGTCAGCAGCTCGTCCGAGCCGGCCTCGGCGGTCCGGCGCAGCAGGCCGTGGATCGAGGCCGCCGCCATGCCGAGCGCCAGGGCCGCCGAGCCGGTGCGCAGGTAGTGCACGAGATAGAGCGCGGCGACCGCATCGCCCGCGCCCGAGACCGCTTTCAGGTCGAGCCGTGGCGTGCGCACGCGCCAGAACGAGCCACCCTCGGCCGCCATCATGTCGATCGCATCCGGCGGCGTCTCCGCCGTGACGAGCGAGGTCACGAGCAGGACACGGGGGCCGAGCGCCTGCACCGAAGCTGCCGCCGCCTTGGCCGCTTTCAGCGTGTCGCTCGGCGCATCCGAGATGAGATCGAGTTCGAACTGGTTCGGGGTGAGGATGTCCGCCGCCGGAACGGCCTGCGACCGCATGAAATCGGCGATACCGGGGCGGACATAGACGCCGGAATAGGTGTCGCCGATCACCGGGTCGCAGCAATAGAGCGCTTCGCGGTTGGCCGCCCGCACAGCCGCGACCGTCCGGAGGATCGCGGTGCCGATATCGGCCGAACCCATATAGCCGGAGAGGACGGCGTTGCACTCCTTGAGCGCGCCGCGCTCGGCCACGCCCTGCACGACCTCCTCCACCGCCGGCCCGTCGAAGACGCGCCCGCGCCACTGCCCGTAGCCGGTATGGTTGGAGAACTGAACCGTGTGCACCGGCCACACCTCGACCCCGAGCCGCTGCATCGGGAACACGGCGGACGAATTGCCCACATGGCCGTAGGCGACATGCGACTGGATCGACAGGACCTTCATGGTGCTCCGGTATCCGCTCCTGCATCGTGATAACCCGGCGGGCCCCCGCGCGCATCCGATCGGTGCAACGGCGCGTTAGGGCTCGGCCAACCTTGACCGCATCCCGACGAAGCGGTCACCGGTTCGTCGAAAGAATGCACATCAAAACAAAGACCTAGAGACGCCGGCCTGATGCCATCAGGTTGGATACGGCTTTCGGCCAATCTTCCGGAGTGAGTATGGATTTCGACGCCGCCCGCCAATCCGTCCTCACCTTCATCGAAACCTACAAGGCGTGGGCACCCTTGGTGACGGGCGTGATCGCCTTCTGCGAATCGCTGGCGGTCCTGTCGCTGCTGGTGCCGGCCACGGCGATCCTGCTCGGCGTCGGCGCGCTGATCGGCAGCAGCGGCCTGCCGTTCTGGCCCATGGTGATCGGGGCGGGCATCGGCGCGGGGCTCGGGGATTGGGTCTCCTACGAGGTCGGGCATTACTACAAGGACGGCGTGAAGCGCCTCTGGCCGATGAGCCGGCACCCGGAAATGACGGCGAAGGCCGAAGCCTTCCTGCGGCGCTGGGGTGCGGGGGCGATTCTCATCGGCCGCTTCATCGGTCCGGCGCGGGCGGTGGTGCCGCTGGTCGCCGGCAGCTTCGGCCTCGCCCGCATCCCGTTCCAGCTCGCAAATTGGAGTTCGGCCTTCGTCTGGGCCTTCGTCCTGCTCGCCCCCGGTGCGGGCCTGCTGACGTGGCTGCATTACTGACGCGCCATGCGCCGCTTCCCGCCCGAACGCATCGTCTGCCTCACCGAGGAGACCGTCGAGACGCTCTATCTGCTGGGTGAGGATCGCCGCATCGTCGGCGTCTCGGGCTACGCCGTGCGCCCGCCGCAGGTGCGCCGGGAGAAGCCGCGGGTCTCGGCCTTCACCAGCGCCGATCTGCCGAAGATTCTCGCCCTCGAACCGGACCTCGTCCTCGCCTTCTCGGATCTTCAGGCCGAGATCGTCGCCAGCCTCGCCCGCGCCGGCGTGGCGGTCCACCTGTTCAACCAGCGCGATGTAGAAGGCTGCCTCGCGATGATCCGCACCGTCGGCGCCCTCGTCGGCGCGGCGGAGCGGGCCGAGGCACTGGCGCAGTCCTACGCGGCGCACCTCGCCGAGGCCGCCGCCGAGAACGCAGGACGCGCACGGCCGAAGGTCTATTTCGAGGAATGGGACGAGCCGATGATCTCCGGCATCGGCTGGGTCTCCGACCTGATCGGCTATGCCGGCGGGCAGGACGTGTTTCCGGACCTCAGCCGCGCGCAGGCGGCGAAGGACCGGATCGTCACCGCGGAGCAGGTGATCGCGGCCGCCCCCGACGTGATCCTCGCCTCCTGGTGCGGCAAGCGCGTCAACGTCGAGCGCATCCGCTCCCGGCCCGGATGGCACGCGATTCCCGCCGTAGCGGCGGGGCGCATCCACGAGATCAAGTCGCCGCTGATCCTCCAACCGGGCCCCGCCGCCCTCACGGACGGGTTCGCGGCGCTCCGGGCTGCTTTGGCCGTGCGGCAAAGCGGCGGGTGACACCGAGGTAACCGCGCTGGCAGGATGTGCGGACTCGATTCGGCCTCATCCGCAAGCCAACGCCCCGGCATGTCCACAGCTCTCGCCCACATCGTCCTGCCGCCGGACCGGCGCCAGTCACCGACCGCGCTGAACATCCAGCGCGGGGTCCGACGCCTGCTCGCCGAAATGGGCTGCGTAAGCCTGCCGGAATTCTCGCTCGCCAACGGACGCCGCGCCGACGTGATCGCGCTCTGCGGCGCCGGACGGCTCACCATCATCGAGATCAAATCGAGCGTCGCCGACTTTCGCGCCGACCGGAAATGGCCGGATTACCGCGACTATTGCGACCGCTTCTTCTTCGCGATCCCCGAGACGGTGCCGGAATCGCTCATCCCGGAGGAATGCGGCCTCATCGTCGCCGATTCTTTCGGCGCAGCGATCCTGCGTGAGCCGCCGGACCATCCGCTGAGCCCGGCCCGGCGCAAGTCGGTTACCCTACGCTTCGCTCATTCCGCCGCCGGTCTCCTGCACGCCCTGGCCGATCCCGGCGCGATCCGCGAGGGGGCGCTCTGACGGCGCGCGCTCGTCGCGAAACGCGCCGAGCACGAACACCCGGATCGCGGAGGAGAGGTTGCGCGCGCCGCGCTCGGAATCGATGGCGCCGATCAGCGCCTGCACCGATTGTCCGCGCGCCTGCGCGATCTCTTGCAACGCAGTCCAGAACTCCGCCTCCAGCGAGACGCTGGTGCGGTGGCCCGCGATCATCACCGAGCGTTTCGCGTTCTCCCGCAGGGGCGCGCGCGTCATTCCTTATCGGGATCGGCGAGGCGGTGACCCTCGTGGCGGGACTGCTCGATCGCCTTGCGCGTCTCGGCCAGCGTCTTCGCCTTCTTCGGCCGGCCGAACAGGATGCGGTTCTCCGCAGCCTTGGCCTCTTTCGCCGCCTTCTCACGGTCCTTGCGCACCTGGCGCAGGTTGATGATCTCGGCCACCGTGTCAGCCCTCCGGACGACCCGGCGCGGAGAGGCCGCGCCGGGAAGCGAAACTAGCGCTTATTCCGCGCTCGGCGCCAGCATGGTTTCGGGGCGTACGACCCGCTCGAACTCCTCGTCCGTGACGTAGCCGAGCCGCAGCGCCTCTTCCTTCAGGGTGGTGCCGTTCTTGTGCGCGGTCTTGGCGATCTCGGCGGCCTTGTCGTAGCCGATCGAGGGCGCGAGCGCGGTCACCAGCATGAGCGAGCGGCTCATCAGGTCGCTGATCCGGTCGGTGTTGGCCTTGATGCCGACGACGCAATTGTCGGTGAAGCTGACTGAGGCGTCGGCCAGAATCCGCACCGATTGCAGCACCGCGTTGGCGATCACCGGCTTGAACACGTTGAGCTCGAAATGACCCTGTGAGCCGGCAAAGCTCACCGTGGTGCCGTTGCCGACCACCTGCGCGCAGACCATCGTCAGCGCCTCGCACTGGGTCGGGTTGACCTTGCCCGGCATGATCGACGAGCCGGGCTCGTTCTCCGGCAGCGACAATTCGCCGAGGCCCGAGCGCGGGCCGGAGCCGAGCAGGCGGATGTCGTTGGCGATCTTGAAGAGGCCCGATGCCAAAGCCGTCAGCGCGCCCTGAAGGAAGACGAGGGCGTCGTGGGTGGCCAGCGCCTCGAACTTGTTCTCGGCCGAGGTAAAGGGCAGCCCGGTCAGCTCCGCGACCTTGGCCGCAAACCGCTCCGCGAATTCCGGATGCGCATTGAGGCCGGTGCCGACGGCGGTGCCGCCCTGCGCCAGCGCCAGCACGCCGGGGAGCGTGGCGGCGATGCGCGCGCCACCGAGCGCGACCTGCGCGGCGTAACCGGAGAATTCCTGGCCGAGCGAGACCGGCGTCGCATCCTGCAAGTGCGTGCGGCCGATCTTGACGATGCTCTCGAACTCCTTCGCCTTGGCATCGAGCGCGGTGTGCAGGTGGGAGAGCGCCGGCAGCAGCCGCTCCTGAACCTCGCGGGCGACCGCGATGTGCATGGCGGTGGGGAAGGTGTCGTTTGAGGACTGGCCGCGGTTGCAATGATCGTTGGGGTGGACCGGCGACTTGCCGCCGCGCTTGCCCCGAGCCGCTCGTTTGCGAGGCTCGCGATCACCTCGTTGGCGTTCATGTTGGACTGCGTGCCCGAGCCCGTCTGCCACACCACCAGCGGGAACTCGTCGTCGTGCTTTCCGGCGACCACTTCGGCAGCGGATTCGGCGATCGCGTCGGCGATCTTCGGATCGAGGCCGCCGAGATCCTTGTTCACCAGCGCGGCGGCCTGCTTGACGATGCCGAGCGCATGGACGAGCGGCGCCGGCTGGCGCTCGGTGCCGATCTTGAAGTTCTGGATCGAGCGCTGCGTCTGGGCGCCCCAGTAGCGGTGGGCGGGCACTTCGATCGGGCCGAAGGTGTCGGACTCGGTACGCGTCTCGACGGAAGGGTTCTCGTGCGGCGACATCGTGGCCTCTTCGTTGGCTCTGATGCGGCCCTACTTAACGAAGCACGATGACAAGCGCGATGCCGGCCCCGAACGGGGGATGACGCATCGCGCACTCCGTTACCGCCGAGGTTGTTCGCCTGCCGATGCTGGATACGCTGCCCCTCGCGCCTCCGACGACCACACCGCTTTTCCGGCCCAAGGTGCCGCCGCCGCTCACGCAGCCGCTCGGTCTCTTCGCTTTCCTGAAAAAGGTGCGCGAGAACCCGATCGCGACGTGGATGGACGCGCATTTCGAGGAATTCGTCGTCGCGGGCGAGACGGCGATGGGGCGCATCACCGTCGTGAGCGACCCGGCGCTGGTACGCTACCTGCTGGTGGAGCGCGCCGCCCACTACCGCAAGGACGACCTGCAGAAGCGGGTGCTGGCGCCGGGTCTCGGCGACGGCCTGCTCACGGCGGAAGGCGACGAGTGGCGGCTTCAGCGGCGCACGCTGGCACCGATTTTTTCCGCGCGCCATGTGGCGGGCTTCGTCGCGCAGATGGATGCCGCCGGCGCGCGGCTCGGCCGGCGGCTCGCCCGGCGCGACGGTGCCACCGTCGATGTCGCCCTGGAGATGACCCGCGCCACCCTCGACGTGCTGGAGCGGACGATCTTCACGCAAGGCCTGCCCGGCGATCCCGATGCGCTCGGACGCGCCATCACCCGCCTGCTCGAATCGATCGGACCGATCGACCCCCTCGACGTGTTCGGCTTCCCCGCCTTCGTGCCGCGGCTCGGCCGGCTGCGGGCCCGGCCGGCTTTGCGGTTCTTCGCCGAGGTGGTCGATACCCTCCTCGACGAGCGCAAGGCGGCACTCGCCCGCGGCGAGGCGCCACACGATCTGATGACCCTGCTGCTGGCCGCCCAGGACCCGGAGACCGGTCGCGGCCTCTCCGACCTTGAAGTGAAGGCCAACATCGTCACCTTCATCGCCGCCGGCCACGAGACCACGGCCAACGCCCTGACCTGGGCGCTCTACTGCCTGTCGCAGGATGAGGCGGCGCGGGCGCGTATGGAAGCGGAGGTCGATGCCGCCGCAGGCGAGGGCGGCGCGCTGCAACTCGACCGGCTGCCCTTCACCAAGGCGGTGATGGAGGAGACGATGCGGCTGTTCCCGCCGGTGCCGTTCCTCAGCCGCCAAGCGCTCCGCGAGGATCGGATCGGGCGGGTGAAGATCCCCCGCAACTCGACCGTCATCATCGCGCCCTGGGTGATGCACCGGCACCGCAAGCTGTGGGATGAGCCGGACGCCTTCATCCCCGAGCGCTTCCTCGGGGAGCGGCGCGAAAGCGTCGAACGCTTCGCCTACCTGCCGTTCGGGGCGGGTCCGCGCGTTTGCATTGGCCAGAGCTTTTCGGTGCAGGAGGCGACGCTGGTGCTGGCTCACGTAGCGCGTGCGGTGCGGTTCACCTTGCCGGCGGATCATCCTCCGGTCACGCCGCTCCACCGCGTGACGCTGCGGCCGAAGGACGGCCTGCGGATGCTGGCGCAGCGGCGCGCCTAACGCACGCGACCGCTCCCCCCGGAGGAGGAGCGGTCGCGGGAGAAAAAGACTCAGTTCTTCTTACGGAAGGCGTCGAGGCTCACGACCTCTGCGGTGCCGTCGCGATCGGTCTTCTCGGCGGCTTCAGGCTTGGCCTCGGCGCCGTCCTCGGGCTTGTTGTCCGGCTTGAGATCCGTCTTCGCCTTTCCGGAGGCGGGAAGGGCCGGAACGATCTTCGGACCGTTCTGCACCGTGGCGAGACCCGTGCTCTTCGGCTTGATCTCGGCAGGCTCGGAGCCCGCTCCGCGCGGGCCGGCCTTGGCCGGTGCACTCGGCTGCGTCTCCTCCGCCTGCTCGCCCTCGGCACCCTCGTTCAAATCGAACTTGAGGCCGAATTGCACCGACGGATCGAAGAAGCCGGACAGCGCGTCGAACGGGATCAGCAGCCGCTCCGGCACGCCCGAGAACGACAGCCCGACCTCGAAGCTGTGCTCGGTCACGCCGAGATCCCAGAACTGGTGCTGCAGGACAATCGTCATGTCCTGCGGGTACTTCTCGCGCAGGCGCTGCGACATGCGCACACCCGGCGCCTCGGTGCGGAACGAGATGTAGAAGTGATGCTCGCCCGACAGCCCTTCACGCGCGGCGTCGGTCAGCACCTTGCGCACGACACCGCGCAGGGCGTCCTGAACCAGGAGATCGTAACGGATCAGATCTTCGGCCATCGGCGCTCGCTTCACCGGTCACGGCCGGGATTGGGCTGCGCCGGGTCGTGGAAATTGAGTGGAGGTTTCTGTTGCCAGGTACCTCCGAACCCCGCCTATGCGGTGCTACCCGCTAGGACTTTAGGTCGGTTTTTGGCACCGCTTACGCGGCGACAGCCACCGGAGCAAAGTTGTCGTTGGCAACTATTGCAAAGGCCCGATAACGGCGGAACCATGCCGAGCGAAAGTTCACCCTTTACGCCCTCGTCGATCCTATTTCGCCCCCGCCGGAACCCAACACGCTGAGGCCGTGCGGCCATCGGTCCTGGGTTCGGGTGGAGGCGCCGGGTACCGCCCCCGGGTCCGATAGGTTTATTTCGAAGAACGTTTATCGCCATAGCCGGCCTTGCGACCGGCAAAGCCAATATAGAGAGGCCGACGGCGGTTTTGAAGAGCGATCTGCGCTCAGACCCGCTCCGCGTTGCGAGCGTGGCCGATATGCCGCCCGCCGCCGCCGACGCACGCCCGTCGAAACCCCCGCTCGCAGCGGGTTTGTCATGGTTCGGCCGGGTGCTGCTGCTCATCGCGGTCCCACTCGCCATCCTGCTTCTGGCGAGCGGCCTCGCCATCCTCATCGTACGTGTCGGCGGCGATCTGCGGCTCGGCATCGACCCGTTCACGAACGCCGCCGCGCGCCCGCGGCTGCCCCTGTCGGAGGTGACCGGGCGCGGCGTCATGATGGACGCCCTGCGGCAAGTGCTGATGGCCGCGCTCGTGATCGGGCTCGCCGCCTGGGCCGGCGGCGCCGCCTGGCGCCAGCGGCTCGGACTGGCCCGCCCCTTGGAACCCCGTTTGCCGATGCGGCGGCTCTGGCTGCTGCTCCCGCTCTGGCCGATGATCCACATCGCCTGGGTGACGACGACGGCGGCGGCACTCCACATGAATTTCGGTAGCGGGGTCCGTCTCTCGCCCTTCCTGAACCCGACGATGCTCGGCCTGTGGTTCGCCTTCGTCGTGGTGCTGGCCCCGGTCGCGGAGGAATTGCTGCTGCGGGGCGAGACCTTCGCGCGGGCCAGCGCTTTCCTCGGGCCGGCGGGAACGATCGTGGCGACGGCGCTCCTGTTCTGCCTCGCCCACGTCTCCCTCGATCCGGGTGCCAAGAGCGCGCTCGCCCGGCCGCTGACCCTGTTGCCGCTCGCGCTCACCCTCGGCTGGCTGCGCTGGCGCACCGGCCGGCTCTGGCCCTGCATCCTGCTCCACGGCTGGAGCAATTTCTGTTTGCTCGCCTACCAGCTCGGTCCGAGCCTGCTTCGGTAGCCCGCGTAACCAAGACCGGGGGAAAGCCGGGACGGCGGGCAGGCCCGACTCGACATCCGCCGGGGCAGCCGCCAGACCTGAGGAGCCATGCGCGCCTATCACGATCTGCTCACCCGCATCCTGTCCGAGGGCGTCCGCAAGGAGGACCGAACCGGCACGGGCACACTCTCGGTGTTCGGCCACCAGATGCGGTTCGATCTGGCGGACGGCTTTCCCCTGGTGACGACGAAGCAGCTCCACCTGCGCTCGATCATCCACGAGCTGCTGTGGTTCCTGAAGGGCGACACCAACGTCGCCTATCTCAAGGAGAACGGCGTCACGATCTGGGACGAGTGGGCCGACGCGAATGGCGATCTCGGCCCCGTCTACGGGAAGCAGTGGCGCTCCTGGGCGAAGCCCGACGGCGGCACCGTCGATCAGATCGCCTGGATCCTCGACGAGATCGCCCGCAACCCGGATTCGCGCCGCCTCATCGTCTCGGCCTGGAACCCGGCCGACCTCGATCGGATGGCGCTCGCCCCCTGCCACTGCCTGTTCCAGTTCTACGTGGCGGACGGGCGCCTCTCCTGCCAGCTCTACCAGCGCTCGGCCGACGCCTTCCTCGGCGTTCCGTTCAACATCGCGAGCTACGCCCTGCTCACCGCGATGATGGCACAGGTGACCGGGCTCAAGGCCGGCGACTTCGTCCATACCTTCGGCGACGCGCATCTCTACGCCAACCATCTGGAGCAGACCCACCTCCAGCTTTCGCGCGAGCCGCGGCCCCTGCCCCGGCTGCGATTGAACCCGGAGGTGCGCTCGCTGTTCGACTTCCGCTTCGAGGACATCGTGATCGAAGGCTACGAACCGCATCCCGCGATCAAGGCACCGGTGGCGGTCTGATGGCTCAACCCCGCATCTCTCTGGTCGCGGCCATCGCCCGCAACGGCGTGATCGGCCGCGACAACAGCCTCGCGTGGCGGCTTTCCAGCGACCTGAAGCGCTTCAAGGCGCTCACCATGGGCAAGCCGATCCTGATGGGGCGCAAGACCTGGGATTCGATCGGCCGCCCCCTGCCCGGACGGCGCAGTCTGGTCATCACCCGCGACCGCAGCCTCGCCCTCTCCGACGTGACCGTCGTGCATGATTGGGACGAAGCGCTCGCCGCCGCCGGGGACGACGAACTGATGGTGGTGGGTGGCGCCGAGATCTACCGGCTCGCCCTACCCCATGCCGACCGGCTGCATCTCACCGAAGTCGATGCGGCGCCTGAGGGCGATGCGTACTTTCCGCCCTTCGACCGGTCTCTCTTCCGTGAGACATTGCGCGAGGCGCACGGCCCCGGCGAGCGCGACGAGTTCGCGTTTCAATTCGTGGACTTGGAGCGGTTGGGCAGCCGTTGACCAGGCATCCGGCGCTTTGGCCGCAGGGGCGGAAAGAGTTTCGTTGCACGAATGGCCGTTGCGGTTGACGCGGTGTGGGCCCACCTGCCAGCCTTGACAGGACTGCGCGGCGCCACTCAGGTGCGCAGCGTCCCTGCGGCACTGCAAACGCGTTCTGGCGCTTGGGAAAATTGGGAAAACCGGCTTTTCCCGCCCCGTAGCGGTGCGACGGATCGCGTTTAGGGCCAGGGTTTTAGGGCAAGGGTCGTCCGCATTCGCGGGGACCGGCTTCAGCAGGAGTTCACGTCGAGAATGCCTTGGAGCAATCAGAGCGGCGGCGGAGGTGGCCCCTGGGGCCGTCCCGGCGGCGGCGGCGGCGGTAACGGCGGCGGTCCCTGGGGTGGCGGGGGCGGCGGCAAGACGCCCCCGATCTCGAGGATCTGCTCCGGCGCGGCCAGGATCGTCTCCGCGGCGTCATGCCCGGCGGAGGCTTCGGCGGCGGCAAGGGACTCCTCCTGGCAGCGGGCCTCGTGCTCGGCGCGTGGCTGCTGACCGGATTCTACATCGTGAAGCCGAACGAGGTCGGCATCAACACGATCTTTGGGCGCTATACCGGCCAGTCCGGTGAAGGCCTGCGCTACAACTTCCCCTACCCGATCGGCTCGGTGCAGAAGCCCAACGTCGGCATCGTGAACTCGATTCCGATCGGCTACATGGCTGCCGGCAACACGACGCGTCAGCGCGACGTGCCGGAAGAGAGCCTGATGCTCACCGGCGACGAGAACATCGTCGATATCGATTTCGAGGTGCAGTGGCGCGTCAACCCCCTCAAGGCGGAGGACTACGTCTTCAACCTCGCCAACCCGGACGGGACGATCAAGGCCATCGCCGAGAGCGCGATGCGCGAGGTGATCGGCCGCCGCAACATCCAGGCGATCCTGACCAACGAGCAGTCCAGCATCTCTCAGGAGGTCAAGGAGATCGTCCAGAGCGCTCTGGACGAGTACGGCGCGGGCGTGCGGATCGAGGTCGTGCAGCTCACCAGCGTCACCCCTCCCCCGGAGGTGCGACCCGCCTTCATCGACGTGAACGCGGCGCAGCAATATGCTCAGCAGGTGCGTAACGAGGCCGAGACCTATGCCAGCCGCGTGACGCCGGAAGCCCGAGGCAATGCCAGCAAGGTCATGCAGGCAGCCGAGGCCTACAAGTCCCAGGCCACCTCCGAGGCGACCGGTCAGGCGTCCCGCTTCCGTCAGGTCTACGACTCCTACAAGGTCGCGCCCGAGGTCATCCGCGAGCGGATCTTCCTCGAGACGATGGAGCGCGTGCTCGGCTCCGTGAACAAGGTGATCATCGATCAGAACGGTGGCGTGGCCGGTGCCAACGCCGCGGGCGTGCTGCCGGTGCTGCCTCTGATGGAGAATGGGCGGACGCAGACGAACGGAGCGACGGGCCGATGAACAATTCAGCCATTCGGACCGGCTTGGTCATCCTCGCGGCGGTCGCCGCGATCGGCCTCTACGCCTCCGTCTTCACCGTAGGGCAGATGCAGCAGGCGCTCGTGCTTCAGCTCGGCCGCGTGCGCGACGTGCTGAACCCCGTGGGCCAGAACAAGCCCGGCCTCTACTTCAAGGTGCCGTTCACCGACAGCGTCGTGCTGTTCGACAAGCGGGTGCTGGACCTCGACCTTCCGGTTCAGACCCTGCTCACCGCCGACCGGCAGAACCTCGAAGTGGATGCCTTCGCCCGCTACCGGATCATCGATCCGCTGAAGTTCTACCAGGCGGCGGGGACGATCGCCCTGGCCAACCAGCGTCTGGCGAGCTTCACCAACTCGGCCCTCCGCAACGTTCTGGCACGCACCAGCCGCGACGCCATCGTGCGGACCGAGCGTGCCGACCTGATGAACACGATTCAGGAGGACGTGAACAAGCAGGCCAAGAGTCTCGGCATCGAGATCGTCGATCTGCGCATGACCCGTGTCGACCTTCCCGCCAAGAACAGCCAAGCGGTCTATGACCGCATGACGTCGGAGCGGAAGAAGGAGGCGACCGACATTCGCGCCAACGGCGATCAGGCGGCGACGCTGATCCGCGCCAAGGCCGACCGCGACGTCGTCGTGATCCTGGCCGAGGCCAATCAGAAGCAGGAAGAGCTGCGCGGTGAGGGCGACGCGGAGAGAAACCGCATCCTCGCCGAGGCGTTCAGCCAGGATGCCAACTTCTTCGCCTTCTATCGCTCGATGCAGGCTTACGAGCAGGCGCTGAAGGGGCAGGACACCCGGCTCGTGGTGAGTCCGAACTCGGACTTCTTCCGCTTCTTCAACGATCCGCAGGGACGCCGTCCGCAGGGTGCCCGCAACGACGCCGAGCCAACGGCTTCGGGCTCCGTGCGCTGAGCGATCTGCGACCGATACGACCATCGCGGCCGGCACCCTTGATCGGGGTGCCGGCCGCTGAATCTATAAGTCGGCCTGAAACAGGCACTCTTTGAGCTTGAGGAACCGTCCATGAGACTCGCCGCGAACGCCGTCCGGGGTCGAACGCCGTCGTTCGCCCGGCGCGCCTCATCGGCCCTGGCCGCTGCGGTGCTGGGCGTCACCGTCACGGTCACCGCCCTGCCGCTCCCCGCCTTCGCCCGTGGCCCGGAATCGCTCGCCGACCTTGCTGACAAGGTGACGGATGCGGTGGTGAACATTTCGGCCTCGACGACGGTCGAAGCCAGCAACCGCGGCGGCCGGACCATGCCGCAACTGCCTCAGGGCACGCCCTTCGAGGATCTCTTCGAGGAGTTCTTCAAGCGGCGCGGCCAGGGCGCTCCTAAGGGTGATGACGAAAGCCCGCGCGGACCGACGCGCAAGTCGAACTCGCTCGGCTCCGGCTTCATCATCGACGCCTCGGGCATCGTGGTGACGAACAACCACGTCATCGGCGACGCCAACGACATTCAGGTCATCCTGAGCGACGGCACCAAGCTCAAGGCAGAGATCATCGGCAAGGATTCGAAGATCGACCTCGCCCTGCTTCGGGTGAAGCCGACGGCCGAGCGCCCGCTCAAGGCCGTGCCCTTCGGCGATTCCGACAAGATGCGCCCGGGCGACTGGGTGATGGCGA
Organism: Methylorubrum sp. GM97; assembly: GCF_024347855.1. Lineage (NCBI taxonomy): Bacteria > Pseudomonadati > Pseudomonadota > Alphaproteobacteria > Hyphomicrobiales > Methylobacteriaceae > Methylorubrum > Methylorubrum sp. GM97. The sequence goes on along the minus strand of NZ_AP025942.1, from coordinate 2,871,003 downwards.
TCGGCAACCCGTTCGGCCTCGGCGGCTCGGTCTCCGCCGGCATCGTCTCGGCGCGAGGCCGCAATATCGAGTCCGGACCTTACGACAACTACATCCAGACGGATGCGGCCATCAACAAGGGCAATTCCGGCGGTCCGCTGTTCAACATGGACGGCGAGGTGATCGGCATCAACACCGCGATCCTTTCCCCCTCGGGCGGCTCGGTCGGCATCGGCTTCGCGGTGCCGTCGGCAACCGCCGGTCAGGTCGTCGATCAACTCCGCCAGTTCGGCGAGGTCCGCCGCGGCTGGATCGGCGTGCGCATCCAGAACGTCGATGAGGCCACCGCCGAGGCGCTCGGCCTGAAGGGCGGCGCTAAGGGTGCGCTGGTGGCCGGCGTCGACGAGAAGGGCCCGGCCAAGACCGCGGGGCTCGAGGTCGGCGACGTCATCGTCAAGTTCAACGGTGTGCCGGTGAAATCCTCCAGCGAGTTGCCGCGCATCGTCGCCGCGACCCCGGTGGGCAAGTCCGTGGACGTCCAGGTCGTACGCAAGGGCGAGGAGCAGACGAAATCTGTCGTGCTCGGTCGCCTCGAGGACGGCGAGAAGGCTCAGGTCGCCAACCTCAAGCAGCCGGAGGCGGAATCGGTCAATCGCCAGGTCCTCGGCCTCAACCTCTCCGGCCTCAACGACGAGGTGCGGCGCCGGTATGGCATCAAGGAGAGCGTTAAGACCGGCGTGGTCGTGACCAAGGTCGATCCGAACTCGACCGCCGCCGACAAGCGCATCCAGCCGGGCGAGGTGATCGTCGAGGTCGGCCAGGAGGCGATCTCGAACCCGGCCGACGTGACGAAGCGCGTCGAGGCGCTCAAGAAGGAGGGCCGCAAGTCGGTGCTGCTGCTGGTGGCCAGCACCAACGGTGACGTGCGCTTCGTGGCGATCGGGTTGGAGTAAGCGGCGACCCAACCGACGGTGTTGCCATCCCCTCTTCCCGAACCGGGGGAGAGGGGATGGCACGCAGTCGGTTTGCTTCCAGAAGCTTCGGGCCGTGGCCGGAAAAGACTAGGCGACGAACTCCGCCGTCGAGAAACCCTGCAGGTAGAGCAGCGCGGTCAGGTCGCCGTGCTCGATTCGCACCTGCGCCGCCTGCGCCACCTTCGGCTTGGCGCGGAAGGCGACACCGAGCCCGGCCTCACCGAGCATCGGCAAATCGTTCGCCCCGTCACCGACAGCAATCGTCTCCGCAGAGCTCAGGCCCAGCCGCTCGCGCAACTCGATGAGGCTCGCGCGCTTGGCCTCCGCGCCGACGATCGGCTCGATCACCCGTCCCGTCAGGTGTCCGTCCGCTACATCGAGGCGGTTGGCGCGGGTTTCATCGAAACCGAGACAGGTGCCGATGGGGCCGGTGAACAGGGTGAATCCACCTGAGACGAGACAGGTGAAGGCGCCGTGCGCCCGCATCGTCGCGACGAGGGTGCCGCCGCCCGGCGTGAGGCGGATGGCGTCGCGGATCAGACCATCGATCACGCCGACGGATAGGCCTTTCAACAGTCCCACCCGCTCGCGCAGGGCCGGCTCGAAGGCAACCTCGCCGCGCATGGCCCGCTCGGTGATCGCCGCCACCTGATCCTTGATGCCAACGACATCGGCGAGTTCGTCGATGCATTCCTGCTCGATCATGGTCGAATCCATGTCGGCGAGGAACAGCCGCTTGCGGCGGTGCTGATCGTGGGGGAGCACGGCCACGTCGATCGGCTCGGACCCGAACGCTGCGCGCAGGGCCTCCGTGAGGGCCGGCGCTTCGTCGGGCGCGCCCGGCACCAGAAGCTCGGCGGCGACCTCACCGTGGAGCGTTCGCGGTTGATGCTCCGTCCGCGTCACGCGGCGCGCCTCGGCGAGCACCGCATCGGTGATGGCGGGCCGAGCGGGGTTTGCTATCAGCGTCGCGACGAGGGTCATGGAGATGTGCCGTGCAAAGTCCGGACGGGCAGGAAACAGGGCGCCCGGCCGCCATCCTCATTGCAGGGCCCACCGCGTCGGGCAAGTCGGCGCTGGGGTTACAAATCGCGCGCGCCTTCGGTGGCGCGGTGATCAACACCGATTCGATGCAGGTCTACGCCGACCTGCGCGTGCTCTCGGCGCGACCCACCGCCGAGGAGGAAGGGCTGGCCCCCCATCGCCTCTACGGCAGCATCGACGGGGCGGTGAACTTCTCCGTCGGGCACTTCCAACGGCAGGCGGCCGCGCTCCTTTCGGAGATGGATGCGGGAACCCTGCCGGTCTTCGTCGGCGGCACCGGCCTCTATTTCCGTAGCCTCGACGAGGGCATCTCGGATCTGCCGGAGGTGCCCGACGCCATCCGGCAGCAGATCCGAGCGGAGGCGGACGGACAGCCGACCGAAACGCTTCACGCCGCGCTCGCTTTGCGTGATCCCGAGAGCGCCGAGCGGCTGCGGCCCTCGGACCGGATGCGCGTGATGCGGGCGCTCGAAATCCACGCGGCGACCGGCCGATCCATCGGCTCGTTTCACGAGGCGCGTGTGCCGGGCCCGCTCGCCGGGAAGCCGCTGCTGAAGCTCTTCCTCGCCACCGAGCGCGAAGCGCTGCGCCAGCGCATCGACGCGCGATTCGTAACGATGATGGAGCAAGGCGCGCTCGACGAGGTCGCCGCGCTCCGGGAGCGGCGTCTCGACCCGCTGCTACCGGTGATGCGCGCCCACGGCGTGCCGGGGTTGATCGCCCATCTCGACGGGACGATCTCCCGCGAAGAAGCGATCCAGCGCGGCCAGGGCGACACCCGCCGCTACGCCAAGCGCCAATTCACGTGGTTCCGCCACCAGATGGGCGAGGATTGGCACTGGACCACGCCGGAGGCAGCGTGGTCCCAGGTCGAGGCCCGGCTCAGCGCTCCAGCCGGGCGATGAGGGACGAGGTGTCCCAGCGCTTGCCGCCCATGGCCTCGACCTCGGCGTAGAACTGATCGACCAGCGCCGTCACCGGCAGCCGGGCGCCGTTGCGGCGCGACTCGGCGAGCAGGATGCCGAGATCCTTGCGCATCCACTCGACCGCGAAGCCGAAGTCGAATTTGTCCGCGTTCATGGTCCGGCCGCGATTCTCCATCTGCCAGGAGCCGGCCGCGCCCTTGGAGATCACGTCGAGCACGGCCTCGATGTCGAGGCCGGCGCGCTTACCGAAGTGGATCGCCTCCGAGAGCCCCTGCACCGCCCCGGCAATGGCGATCTGGTTGACCATCTTGGTGAGCTGGCCCGATCCGGAAGGCCCGAGCAGACGACAGGACTTGGCGTAGGCCATGATGACCGGCTCGGCCTCGGCGTAGGTCGCCTCCTCGCCGCCGCACATCACGGTGAGCACGCCGTTCTCCGCGCCGGCCTGACCGCCGGAGACCGGGGCGTCGATGAAGCGAAGCCCGGCCGCGTCCGCCGCCGCGGACAGTTCGCGGGCGACCTCGGCCGAGGCAGTGGTGTGATCGACGAAGATCGCGCCCCTCTCCATGCCGGCAAAGGCACCGTCCGCGCCGAGCACCACCGAGCGCAAATCGTCGTCATTGCCGACGCAGGCGAAGACGATGGCGCATCCGGCTGCCGCCTCGCGGGGCGTTGCCGCGGCTTGGCCTCCATTGGCGGCGACCCACGCCTCAGCCTTGGCTCCGGTGCGGTTGAAGACCGTGACGTCGTGGCCCTTCTTCGCAAGGTGCCCCGCCATCGGCGAGCCCATCACGCCGAGGCCCAGGAACGCGACTTTCGCCATGGGATTGGTGTCTCCGGTATCCGATCGTCCAAGGGCGTGCTCTAGCCCCGCGCGCACGACATTCAAAATGCAAAGCGCAGCAGCGCGTGGGCACTTTCCAGCGAAAGGGACGCCGGCCTGAGGCAATCCGATCGGATACGGCTCGAGTGACGACGTTGCCGCTGCGGAGCCGGTCGGCTAGGGTCCGCCCGCCGATGCAAGACCGCGCCCGAAACCCCTATTCCGGTCTTGCCGACCATGCCTTCTGGGATCGCTCCGTCGGCTCGCTGCCGCTGTTCGCCCTCGACCCGATGACCGGCCCGCCGGTACCGGATGGGTTCCGGCTGACGCGGCAGACCCGTATCGCCACGGCGGGTAGCTGCTTTGCCCAGCACATCGCCGACAGGCTCCAGGCAAGCGGCTACCATTATCTCGTCACGGAAGACGCGCCCGAAGGCGTCACGCCGGACGAGGCTCGCGCCCGCGGCTACCGCCTGTTCTCGGCGCGCTACGGCAACGTCTACACCGCGCGCCAGCTGCTGCAGCTCATCGAGCGAGCCTATGGCCGCTTCACCCCCGCCGATGAAGCCTGGGGACGAGCGGACGGGCGCTTCGCCGACCCGTTCCGACCGCGCATCGAACCTGCAGGCTTTGCCAGCCCCGAAGCGATCGAGGCGGAGCGGCAAGAGCACTTCGCCCAGGTGCGCCGGCTCTTCGAAAGCCTCGACGTCTTCGTCTTCACTCTCGGCCTCACCGAGGGCTGGCAAGCGACGGCGGATGGGGCGGCCTTTCCGCTCTGTCCGGGCGTGGCCGCCGGCACCTTCGATTCGGAGGCCTACGCCTTCAGGAACCAGCCGGTCGAGGAGGTGATCGCGGACCTCTCCGCCTTCGCCGATGCCCTGAAGGCGGTCAATCCGCGGGCGCGCCAGATCCTGACGGTCTCGCCGGTGCCGCTTGTCGCGACCTATGAAGGGCGCCACGTGCTGCAATCGACCATACACAGCAAGGCGGTGCTTCGGGTGGCTGCCCAGCGTCTTGCCGACACGCGCGACGATACGCTGTACTTCCCCTCCTACGAGATCATCACCTCGCCCGAGGGCGCCTTCCGCTATCTCGAAAGCGATCTCAGGTCCGTCAGCAAGGACGGTGTCGATCATGTCATGCGGGTGTTCTTCCGCCATCTCACCGAGGGCGGGGACCACGACGCCCTCCCCGCCTCCAGCCGCAGCCTGCACGAGGCACGCCATGAGTTCGCCCGGCAGGCCGCCGTGGTCTGCGACGAGGAATTGCTGGCAGTCGGAGGCACGCGGCCGTGGCTAGGCGAATCGTCGTCGTCGGCAACAACTGCCAAGTCGCCGTCCTTGCGGGGTGCCTGGGGTTCCTTGCGCCGGATGCTGAGATCGCGTCGGTAGAGCCGGCGACGTTCTCGCAGTTCGATTCAAGCTCCGCGCGGTTGCTCGACGCCGTCCGGGACGCCGACCTGACCGTCTGCTTCCCGTTCGAGGCCGGCCCGTTCGGCGAGGTGACGCCCGCGCGGATCTTCGAGATCGCCCGGCTCGTCGTGCCCGTGCCGACGATCGTCTTCCCGGCCTTCCACCCGGATATCGTCTACATCGCCCATAAGGGCGGCCTCTTCGGCTCGCCGATGGGAGACTACCACTCGGCGCTGATCGTCTACGGCTTCGCCCGCGGCTTCTCGGCCGATGAGATCGTCTCGCTGTTCCGGGCCGAGGTCTTTTCGCGCGTCGGCTATCTCGACGGCTGGTTTCCCAATCGCGATGCCCTGCTGGCGATGAGCCATGCGCACGGCTTCAACCTCGACCACCTGTTCGCCGGCTGGATGCGCCGCGGCTGCTTCATGCACACGATCAATCACCCGAAGCTGTTCGTGCTGGCGGATCTGGCCCGCGACGCGCTTCACCGTGCCGAGATTCCGGCGCGAACCGCGGCCTGCGAGGATTACCTGCCCGACCCACTCAGCGGGAGCATCTGGCCGGTCTATCCGGAGATCGCGGCACGGCTCGGCGTCGCCGGCAGCACGACCTTCAAGCCGCCGCTCGGCGGACTGAACTTCCTCGTCGATGCCGCCCGCTGCATCGAGCTGCGGGCGATGGTCGAGGGATCGCTGGCGATCTACGCACACACGCCGAAGATCGCCACGCATTGCGAACGCGTCCAGAACTGGCTCGCGAACCGGGAGATTCGAGACACGCTGATCCCGATCGCGGGCTGAAAAGCGTCAGCCCCCGGTCACGCTCATGTGCCGCGGCACGGCCGCCGGGCGGGCGCGCTCGATGACGAAGTCGTGGCCCTTGGGCTTGCGGGAGATCGCCTCCACGACGGCCTGCGTGACCAGCGCGTCGTCGGGCGAGGCGCGCAGCGCCGCGCGCAGATCGGCCGCGTCCTCCTGGCCGAGGCACATATAGAGCTTGCCAGTGCAGGTGAGACGGACCCGGTTGCAGCTCTCGCAGAAATTATGCGTCAGCGGCGTGATGAAACCGAGCCGCCCGCCGGTCTCCTCGATCCGCACGTAACGCGCCGGGCCACCGGTGCGGTCGGGCAGCGGGGTCAGCGTGAAGCGTTGCTCCAGGCGCTCGCGGGCGATCGACAGCGGCAGGAACTGGTCGGTCCGGTCGCCTTCGATCTCGCCGAGCGGCATGACCTCGATCAGCGTCATGTCCATGCCGAGCCCGTGGGCCCAGGCGATCATGTCGGCGATCTCGTCCTCGTTGACGCCCTTGAGCGCCACGGCGTTGATCTTGACCTTGATGCCGGCGGCACGCGCTGCTTCGATCCCCGCCAGCACCACCGAAAGGTCGCCGCGCCGGGTAATCGCACGGAATTTGTCCGGGTCCAGTGTGTCGAGCGACACGTTGATCCGGCGCACGCCGAGTTCGGCCAGTTCGGGCGCGAAGCGGGCAAGCTGGGAGCCGTTGGTCGTCAGCGTCAGCTCGTCGAGGGTGCCGCTCTTCAGGTGGCGGGAGAGCCGCCGGAACAGATGCATGATGTCACGGCGCACCAGCGGCTCGCCGCCGGTGATCCGCAGCTTGCGCACCCCGCGATCGATGAACACGCCGCAAAGCCGATCGAGTTCTTCGAGCGTCAACAGATCGCGCTTGGGCAGGAACTGCATGTCTTCTGACATGCAATAGGCACAGCGGAAGTCGCAGCGATCCGTCACCGAGATGCGGAGATAGGTGATCGCCCGCTGGAACGGGTCGATCAGCGGCGCCGGCCGGACCGGCGCGAGGATATCGTCGGCGGGGCCCCACATACGCGCCTCTGAACTCGACTCGGTGCCGGCATGGGTGGTTTTGTCGGCTGACAGATCCAACATCGCCATCCATATGAGGGCGGTAGCATTATCCGGCAAGCGCGGGAGCGCAACGCCGGCATGAGAGCGTGGAACGACCGTCATGAGTGAGCGCTGGCCCACCGAGATCCGCCTGTCCGGAGACAAGCGCATTCTGACTGTCGCGTTCGATGGCGGCGGTCGCTTCGAGCTGCCCGCCGAATACTTGCGCGTGTCGAGTCCCTCAGCGGAGGTTCAAGGCCATTCTCCGGCCGAACGCAAGGTGCTGGGCGGCAAGCGCGATGTCGCAATCCTCTCCGTCGAGCCCATCGGCAACTACGCCGTGAAGCTGTTCTTCGACGATATGCACGATACGGGTATTTACGGGTGGGACTACCTGTTCGATCTCGGCCGCGAGTACCGGAATCGCTGGTCGACCTATCTGCGCGAGCTGGAGGAGCGTGGCCTCACCAGGGACCGCGTGACTAGCGCACCCGCGAAAACGAGCCATGGCAGCGGGGGCTGCGGAAGCGGCGGTTGCGGCTGCCACTGAGAACGCGATCAGATCGTGGAACGTGACGCGGGCCACGCCTGAAGGTGGCCCGCGAAACGCATCAGCTCGGCTGCTCCTCGACCTGGTCGAGATCCTCGTCGGGGATCGCATCCGGCCGATGCGGCGGGGGATCTCCGGCCGGCGGCTGCGGAGCGGGGGGCGGATCACCGATCGGCTTCGGCTCGGTTTCTGATTTCGGCCGATCATTCTGTGCAGTCAAGATTCTCTCCATGAACGCGGCGTCGGCCATCGGCGTGTGCTGAGGCCGAACTCCGTGCCGAGACGGGCGGTCGATCGATTCGAACGCTCGAACCGCGACCGGGGCGTATGACGTTCGCTTACGCGGCGCCCGACGTGCTCCACTCCTTCTTGACCTCTTCGGCACTCCGATCGAGGTGGACCTGATCGCCCTCGACGGCGATCACGAGATCGAGTGGGATGTAGTGATGGAGCCCGCCCGCATCGGCGTCGCTCTTCGTCAGTTTGATCTCGCCTTTTCCGACGTGATCCACCGTGCCGACATGTCCGCCATCGGAACCGACGACGGTGGCGTGCTCGCGTATCTGGCTGGCATCGACCATGGTTGGCCTCCCTGTTGAGGGGAGCCAACCGGTATTACGGGGGGAGGTTCCGCGTCGGCGATCCACGCGGCTTCGGGGCCGCCTGCGACGGTCCGACATTGAACCATCCCCCGCCCCGCCCGTTGGCGTGCGAGATTTCAACGGAGGTCGCTTGTGTCAGCGAATGAGTTCCAACACCGCGTCGGTCAGGACGTGAATTCCGTCGATCAGCTCAGCAGCGTCGTCATCCTCGGCTTGGCCGTGGCGGGCGGCATCGCCGCGGTCGTGCTGGATCTGCTGCTGATCGGCTGACGCGGCGCCCTCTCGGACCGCGACCAACTTGGACCACGACCAAACGAAAAGGGCCGGCATCGCTGCCGGCCCTTTCTCATTTACGTCTCGGATGAGCGATCAGCGCTGGACGACGACCCGGGCGCCGACTTTCACGCGGCTGTAGAGATCCGTCACATCCTCGTTGGTCATGCGGATGCAGCCGGAGGACACCGCCGTGCCGATCGTCTCAGGCTCGTTGGAGCCGTGGATGCGGTAGATCGTGTTGCCGAGATACATGGCGCGCGCGCCGAGCGGATTCTCGATGCCGCCCTTCATGTAGCGCGGCAGGTCGGGACGGCGACGCAGCATCTCCGACGGCGGGCGCCAATCGGGCCATTCGCGCTTCATCGTGACGGTCTGCGTGCCGCCCCAGGTGAAGCCGGGACGGCCGACGCCGACGCCGTAGCGCAGGGCCTCGCCGCCGGGCTGGATGAGGTAGAGCCGGCGCTCGGTGGTCGAGACGACGATGGTGCCGGGGGCGTAGGGTCCGGAATAGGGAACCGTATCGCGCGGAATCGCGGTCATCTGCGGCACGGTCGACGCAAGCGGGTCGGTGGGCGCGCCCGGGATATCCGCCGGCAGCGCCGCGTTGGCGGTCGGCAACGTGTTCTGCGGGCGCACGCGCACCGTCAGAACCTCGGTCAGCGGCTGACGCGTGAGCGGGTCAATCTCATAGGCTGCGGCAGGGCTTGCCAGCGCGAACGTCGCGCAGGCAAGCCCGCCCAGGGCAAAGACGAAACGGCGCATCAGGGCCTCTCGGGGCAGGCGAAGAACAGGGGACGCGGTGGAAGAACCGCCGCACGATGCCGTGCGGACGCTCGCCAAGGCGTAAACGCTCCCGGTTTAAAGCCAAGCTTGATTTGCAGTGCAGCACCGCTTCGGCCAGCGTCGTGACCGTGTGGCCACACTGTGGCAGCTCGGCCGTGCGGGCAAGGATTATTGTTGGAGGCCGGAACCTTGCGCGAGCGCTCCTCCGGGCCGCCGAAGCGAAAACGGTAACGCGCAACGGTCAGACGTTCCGGCGGCACTGGACGCGGACGGATGGTCCCGGCGAGCTCGAGGCTACGCCGCGTCGAGCCCCAAATCGATGATCGCCGAGCTGTGGGTGATCCAGCCGACCGAGATCAGATCGACGCCCGAGGCGGCCACGGCGCCGACGGTCTCCCGATTGATCCGGCCCGAGGCCTCGGTCACGGCGCGTCCGTCGACCATCGCCACTGCCTGCCGCAACGTATCGGGGCTCATGTTGTCGAGAAGCACCGCGTCGGCGCCGACCGAGAGCGCCTCTTCGAGCTGGGCAAGCGTGTCGACCTCGACCTCGATCTTGACGAGGTGCCCGGTCCGCGCCCGAGCCCGCTCGATGGCGGGAATGATGCCGCCCGCGACGGCGACGTGGTTGTCCTTGATCAGCACGGCATCGTCGAGCCCGAAGCGGTGGTTCGAGCCGCCGCCGGCGCGCACGGCGTGCTTCTCCAGCGCTCGCAAACCCGGCGTGGTCTTACGGGTGCAGACGATCCGCGCCTTGCCGTGCGGCCGCGCCGCCTCGACCAGCGAGGCCGTCGCCGTGGCGACCCCGCTCAACCGACAGAGCAGGTTGAGGGCGACGCGCTCGGCGGTGAGCACGGCGCGCGCCGGGCCGGAGAGACGGATCACGGTATCGCCCGGCGCGACGCGGGATCCGTCGGGCCGCTCGACCGAAACCGCCAGGCTCGGATCGATCAACTCGAACGCGATGGCGGCCGCGTCGGTGCCGGCGATCACCCCGTCCTGACGGGAGGCGATGACCGCCTCCATGCGCTCGCCCGCGGGCACGATGGCATCCGTGGTGATGTCTCCCGCCCGACCGAGATCTTCGAGCAGGGCGGCCCGCACCACGGGCTCCACGAGAAGGCGCGGCAGCGGCAGCAGGACGTCGTCAGGCATCGGTGAGTTCCTGAACCGCGCACGGGGCGTCGGCTGCGGCGGGCGTGAACACGGAGTGCCGGGCCGGGAGCTGGCCGGGATGATCGCTGCGCCAGTGGGCACCGCGGCTTTCGCACCGATCGAGGGCGGAGCGGGTGATCATCAGGCCCGTGGCGGCCGCGTCGCTGCCGCGCTCGGACAGATCGGCGAGACGGGCGATGGCCTGCGACAGGCCGGCGTCGTCGCGCACCACGCCGACGCAGCGTTCCATGATGCCGCGAACCTCGGCGAGCGCCGCGGCATCCTGCGGTGGAATCGCCGGCAGCGGCGCCGGGCGATCCGTGCTCGCCGGGGCCGAGGCGGCATCGATCGATTCGGCGATGCGCGGTGCAAAGGCCAGCGCTTCGAGAAGCGAGTTGCTGGCAAGCCGATTGGCGCCGTGCAGACCGGTCGAGGACACCTCGCCGCATGCCCAGAGGCCCGGCACGGTGCTGCGGCCGGCGGCGTCCACGAGGATGCCGCCCATGTGGTAGTGTGCCGCCGGGCGGACCGGGATCGGTTGGACCGCCGGATCGATGCCGGCCTCGGCGCAGAGGGCGAAAACCGTCGGGAAGCGCTGCGGCATGCGGGCGCCGAGCGGGCCGCGGGTATCGAGATAGACCGTGCGGCCGCGGCCGAGCGCCTGGAAGATGCCTCGGGCAACGACGTCGCGGGGGGCGAGATCACCACCCTCGATCCCCGCCATCACGGGCGCGCCGTCCTCATCGATCAGCACCGCGCCTTCGCCGCGCAGCGCCTCGGTCGCGAGCGGCATCGGATCGCGGCCGGCGGCGATGGCGGTCGGGTGGAACTGCACGAATTCGAGGTCGCGCAACGCGGCTCCCGCACGCGCGGCGACGAGAAGCCCCCGCCCGAGGGCGCCCCGCGGGTTCGTGGTCGAGGCATAGAGCGCACCGGTGCCGCCGGTCGCCAGCACCACGGCGCGGGCGGGCAAGCGGAAGGCCGCGCCGTCGCGCTCACACACGACACCGCAAACGCGGCCGTCGGCATCCTGCATCAGGCCGTGCAGTCCGGCGACGAGAACTTCGATCGAAGGTGTCGCCTGGACGGCGCGCACCAGCGCATCGAGCACGGTACGGCCGGTGGAGTCGCCCCGCGCCCGCACGATCCGGCGGCGGCTATGGGCGGCCTCCAGCCCGAGCGCCAGGGCGCCGTCCGCCTCCCTGTCGAAGCCGGTGCCGAGGGCGACGAGCCAGTCGATCAGGCCCGGTCCCGCCTCGGCGACGCGCAGGGCAACCTCCGGCTCGGTCAGGCCGGCGCCCGCGGCGAGCGTGTCGTCCGCGTGGAGCGAGGGCGCATCGTCCGCGCCCATCGCGGCGGCGATGCCGCCCTGTGCCCAACCCGTGGCGGTTCCGGCCCCGAGGGGTGAGGCCGTGATGAGGGTGACGGGGCGGGGCGCGAGCCGCAGGGCCGTGGCGAGCCCGGCCACCCCGGCGCCGACCACGACCACCCGGTCGGCAGGACTCCGGGCGAAGACGCTCATCAGGCGGCCTGCCGCGGTGAGACGGTCTGGGTCGGCTTCACCGCAAGCATCCGCTCGACGGCGAGGCGGGCCCGCTCGGCCAGTCCTTCCTCGACGGTGATCTCGTGCGTCATCGTCTCCAGCGCCTCACGGATGTTGCGCAAGGTGATCCGCTTCATGTGCGGGCAGAGGTTGCAGGGCTTGATGAACTCGATGTCGGGGTTGGCCACCGCGATGTTGTCGGCCATCGAGCACTCGGTCACGAGCACGACCTGGGACGGCCGCTTCTCGGTGACGTAGTTCATCATCATCGCCGTCGAGCCGGAGAAGTCCGAGGCCTCGACCACGTCCGGCGGGCATTCCGGATGGGCGATCACGGTGATGCCGGGATAGCTTTCGCGCACATCGGCGATGTCGGCCGGGGTGAAGCGCTCATGCACCTCGCAATGTCCGGCCCAGGTCAGCAGCTCGACCTCGGGCACCTGCTTCTGGACGTTTTGGGCCAGGAACTCGTCCGGGATCATCAGAACCCGCGGCACCCCGAGGGCGCGCACCACGTCGGCGGCATTGCCGGAGGTGCAGCACACGTCCGATTCGGCTTTCACCGCGGCGGAGGTGTTGACGTAGGTCACAACCGGCACGCCCGGATACTTGGCGCGCAGGGCGCGCACGTCGGCCGCAGTGATCGAATCGGCGAGCGAGCAGCCGGCGGCCATGTCGGGCATCAGCACGGTCTTGCCGGGGTTCAGGAGCTTGGCGGTCTCGGCCATGAAGTGGACACCGGCCAGCACGATGACGTCCGCATCGACCCGTGCCGCTTCACGCGCCAGCGCGAGACTGTCGCCGACGATGTCCGCCACGGTGTGGAAGATCTCCGGCGCTTGGTAATTGTGCGCCAGAACCACCGCGTTGCGCTCGCGTTTCAAGCGCAGGATGGCTTCGACATCGGGAGCCAGCGCCGGCCACTCGATCGCGGGCACATGACGGCTGACGCGCTCGTAGATGTGGGGCAGCGGGAAGGCCCGTTCGGCCGGCTCGCGAAGGGCGGATCCTGCCTCGGACATCGCGGTCTCCTTTATGCTCAAAATGAGCATTGTGCCGCCTAAGTTAGGCGCCACCCCTGCCGTTGTCCAGATATGCTGAGACTGAGCATAACGATTTTGCGATGCAAAATTTTGCTGCATCTGCACACGAGCGCGCCGGCATCAGATGCAAGAAATCGCAACCCCCGTGGAGCCTAAACGGACGCAATTCATCATTTGATGCTTCTTATCAACACCTTATAGGCACCCTCTAGATCACTTAAATCCAACGTTAACTAGCCATCGGTAATCATCAGCACCGTCATCATAGAGAGTGCTGCGCCCAACCTCGCTCAACCGGTAGATGTGCGGCTGCCGACGAGCGAAACCGATCTGGGCAGGTCTTTCCATAATAAGTGGCAAGAAAAGTAATCGGGGGCCTTTGACGCCATGCTGTCTCTCAAGCTCGGCCGTACTGCCGCATCGTCCGCATCTGTTTCATCCGAGATCCCGACCGCCGGCCCTTCCGACGACGCGCGTCTGATCGCGGCGATTCAGCGCCTCGCCAATCGTGCCGGCTTCGACGAGACCGCCGTGCCGGGTAACGCGGTGGGTGCCGCTTTGAGCGACCTTGAGCGGGTACGGCGCAATGACCTGCGTGCCGAACGGGCCAACGTCGCCGCCGTGGCAAGGGAGGCCTCGGAAGGGGCGATCAATATCGGCTGGACCACCTACGACGTGGGCGAGGTCGCGCAATCGACGCAGACCATCGCGAGCGCGATCGAAGAGATGGGTGCCTCGATTGCCGAGGTCGCCGAGACCTCGGAGGCCGCCGGCTCCAGCGCCGCCGAGGCGCGCCAAGCAATGACAGCCTGCATGTCCGATGTCGGCAACGCCCGCTCGGCCATGGACGCGATCCGCGACCGCACCCACCAGATCGACGAGCGCCTTCAGCTTCTCCAGAACGCCATCGCCGAGATCGGCACCATGGCGGGCACCATCGCCACGATCTCGAGCCAGACCAATCTGCTCGCGCTCAACGCCACGATCGAGGCGGCGCGCGCCGGTGAAGCAGGGCGCGGCTTCTCGGTGGTGGCGGCGGAAGTGAAGTCGCTCTCGGGCCAGACCGCGCGCTCGACCGAGCAGATCCGTACGTGGCTCAACACCCTCCAGGGTGAGATGAGCCAGATCGCCCGTGCCGTCGAGGAGAGCCGCGGCGCGGTCTCCACCGGCAGCAGCGTGGTCGACAGCCTCGGCACCCGCGTCGAGAGCGCGGCCGAGCGGATCGCCCGCACGAGCGAGATGAACGCGGCCCTCGCGGCGGCCATCACGCAGCAGAGCAGCGCGACGGCGGAGATTTCGAGCAGCGTGCAAAGCATCGCCGCCAAGGCAGCCAAGACCCGCACCGAGATCGAGGCCATCACCAAGCGCCTCGTGAAGGCCGAGACGCTGGCGCAGACGGCGCTGGCGGATTCGAGCGGGCTCGATCTCTACGAGCTGGTGCGTCTGCCGGCCGATCTCGGTCTATGGAAGCGCGGGCTCGCGACGATCCTGCTTGGCGCGGCGCCCGCCGATCCGGCCGCGGCGATCCTGCGGGGCCGGGCCGCCCGGCAGGCGGTGGAAGGCCTGATCTCCGATCCGGCTCGTCGGAATGCGGCAGAGGCCTTCCTGAAGGCCGAGGCGACCGCCCACGCCGAGGCCGAGCGCATGGTGAAGGCTCTCGCCCAGAACAATTGGGATGTCGGCACCCCGGCCTATCAAGCCGCGAACGTGGCGATGAAGGACATGATCACGGCCGCCGCCCGGATCATCGAAACGGCCTGAGCGCCGCGCGGCGCTGTCGCCCAGGTGCTCTTAAAAGCGGGCCGCCCCTGCTCTTCAGGCGGGCGCGGCCCCGGCCGCGATCAGGCGGCTTCCTCGTCGTCATCAAGCGTCGGATCGCCGGTCCAGGCCGTCGCGAAGGCGGCCAAGTGGCGCGCATCGGAGAAGGCGAGCACCGTGACCGTGCGCTCCGTCGGCATCCCACCGGGATAGGGCGCGAGAAGCACCGTCTCCTGCGAGAGGCGCGCGTCGGGCGCGTTCGCATCGATCCACGCCTTCGCCTCGGGCGTCAGCGTCGCCGGATCGGCCAGCGCCCGCGAGTCGGCACGCAGCACGATGATCGTCGTGCCCAGCCCCGGATTGGAAGCCTGGATCTGCTTGATGATGTCGATCATCACCCTCTCACTTCAGATGCCGCAAATTCGCTGAGTTGCACCGTCGGCTGCGTGTCGGTGAAGTTCGGGATGTCCCCGAAGATCTCCGGCCCATCCGCAGCGGCCGCGGACTTGAACGCGTCGGCGGATTCGAAGCGCAACAGCGCCACGACCTGATAGGGCGGCGCGCCGCCATCCGGCGTGCCGGTGCCCGTCACGACCGTGTAGTCATGCAGACCCTTCGCGGTCCAGCGTTTGCTGACCAGTGGCATATGCTTCTTCAGATAGTAGTCCATGTCGAAGCGGGTGCCGGCGCCGCTTGGATACATCACGCTGACGAGGATCATGGCGTCTCCTTCCACCGGCTTCTTCATCGAGCCGGCGGATCGGGAACATGTCGCGCCCGCCCGCCGGTTCAAGTCTCGGGCTTCGTCAGTGCAGCTTCACCCGCGGCTCGGTGCGCCGGGTGAGCGCCCGGGCCAGGGCATCGAGGCTCGTCTTCCACCAGCCGTTCACGGCCGTTTCGTGCATCTTGTAGAGCGAACGGTACATCAGCCGGGCGAACAACCCGGCGATGAACATGTTCTTCCCCTGGATGAAGCCCATCAGGTTGCCGACGGCCGTGTACTCGCCAAGCGAGACGAGCGAGCCGAAGTCGCGATACTTGAACGGCTTCAGCGGCCGGCCGGCGAGACGGTTGGCCATCTGCCCATAGAGGTGCGAGGCCTGCTGGTGAGCCGCCTGGGCGCGCGGCGGGATCGGCGTCTGGGAGCCCTCCTCGACGAGGTAGGCACAGTCGCCCATGGCGAAGATGTCCGGGTCGCGGGAGGTCTGCAGCGTCGCCGTGACGACGAGCTGGTTGTTCCGAGTGCTCTCGAGCCCACCGAGATCCTTGAGGAAGGCCGGCCCCTTCACGCCCGCCGCCCAGACCACGAGTTCGGAGGGGATGAAACCGCCATCGGCGAGCTGGACGCCGTCGGCCCGCACCTCGGTGACGCGGGCCTGTACCCGCACCTCGACGCCGATCTTGGCGAGTTGGCCCATCACCTCAACCGCCAGCCTCTGCGGTACCGCGGGCAGGATGCGGTCGGCGGCCTCGATTAGGGTGATCTTCAGATCCTTGGCCGGATCGATGCGGTCGAGGCCGGTGCGTGCCACCTCGCGGGTGGTGCGGTGCAGTTCCGCCGCCAACTCGGTGCCGGTCGCGCCCGCGCCGATCACCGCCACGTGGAGCTGGCCGGGACGCACCGGACCGTCCTGGGTGTGAGCGCGCAGCATGCCATTGACGAGGCGCTGGTGGAATCGCAGCGCCTGCTCCTTGGTGTCGAGGGCGATGGCGTGCTCGGCGACACCCGGCGTGCCGAAATCGTTGGTGGTGGAGCCCACCGCCATGATCAGCGTGTCGTAGGGGATGGTGCGCACGGGCGTGACCTCGCGCCCCTCGCTGTCGCGACTGGCGGCGAGGTGGATCACCCGCTTCTCACGGTCGAGCCCGGTCATCTCGCCGATGCGGTAGCGGAAGTGGTTGGCGTGGGCGTGGTGCAGGTAATCGATCGCATGATGGCCGACATCAAGCGAGCCGGCGGCGACCTCGTGCAGCAGCGGCTTCCAGATATGGGTGCGCGCCCGGTCCACCAGAGTGGTGTGGGCCTTGCCGCGCTTGCCGTATTTGTTGCCGAGCTTGGTCACCAGTTCGAGCCCGGCGGCCCCTCCCCCCACCACGACGATCTTGTGCTGATCCGTGACCGATTCGCTCGGAACCATCCTCGCCCCACTCGCGTCGCAGGCCGCCTCGCTCGGCAGCCTTTCAGTTTGGAATGATCTTACATCGGTAACTGTGAAAGGACCCACACGTTCGCAGCGTGTCTGGAACGCAAATCCAGCATTACTGAACGGACGGTTTCGTAAAATTTTTTTTCATCAAGAAGCGGGCGCGCCGGGCTGCCGCAGCGGATGGGCGCGGGCAACGGCATCGAGCGCCAGCACTTCCTCGCTGATGCGCTTCACCGTCGGATAGGCGGCGGTGTCGATCCCGAAAATGCCGGTGCCGACCCACAGGCTGATGAGGCACAGGTCGGCGTGGCTCACCGCGTCGCCCTGGCAGAATCGGCCCGTACCAGCCTCATTCGAGAGCCGCGTCTCCAGCGTCTTCAAACCGGTGATGAAGGCGTTGCGCAGGAATTCCAGCATCCGCTCCCGCGGCAGGCCGTAATTCTCCATTAGGAAGGTGCGCACCCGCGGCACGTAGAGGGGATGGGTGTCGCAGGCGACGACCTGGGCCAGCGAGCGGGCACGAGCCCGCGCCCGCGGCTCCTCCGGCAGCAGTGGAACGCCGGTCCGGGTCTCCTCCAGATAGTCGAGAATCGCGAGCGACTGCGTCAGCGGCGGACCGTCACCATCGAACAGCGCCGGCACTGCGCCCTGCGGATTGATCGCGAGGAAGTCGGGCTTGTGCTGGTCGCCGGCATCGAGGTCGAGGAAGACCTCCTCGTAGGCGATACCCTTGAGGTTGAGGGCGATGCGCACGCGGAAAGCCGCGGCCGAGCGCCAATTGCCGTACATCTTCACGAGGCCGTCTCCCCCTTTTGTCGTCCAGCCCTTGGCGGCCGTTTAGGATGTTTCACACAAAGCCCGACCTCCGACCGTCTCGCCTTGGGCAACACGGTGCGGCGGGCGGTCGGAGCGAGACACTCAGAAGGCCTGAAGCGTCAGTTCGGTGTGCTCCACCTGGGGCGGAGCCTCGAAATAGGGAGAGACCATCGCCCGGTAGTCCTTCCAGGCCTGCGAGCCGGTGAAGTCCTTGGTGTGTGCCTCAAGCGTATCCCACTCGATCAGCAGGCGGTAGCGCTGCGGCTTCTCGATCGAGCGGCGCACCGCGAAGCTGCGGCACCCGGCAGCGGCCCGGAAAATTTCGGCGGCCTTCGTAATGCCGGCTTCGAATTCGGCTTCCGAGCCGGGCTTCACGTCGATCTGTGCGATTTCGAGGATCATAGAGCGTCATTTCCCAGCCGGCCCGCCGCGTCGATTGGGGCGGAGCGTTCGATGGTGAGGGAATAGCGGATGCACTGACAAAGCGTCGAGCCGCGGCCGATGCCTCGATCCCTCTTCGTCTCGTTTGCTTCGGTACGGTTGCCGGAACCACTAGCTCAACGAAAAAGCCCCTCCCTTGCGGGAGAGGCTTTCAGGCAGCGCGAACGGAAGAGGCGCTTAAGCCGCCAGAGACCGCAGCACGTAAGGCAGGATACCGCCGTTGCGGAAGTATTCCAGCTCGTCGAGCGTATCGATCCGGCAGGTCAGCGGGACCTCCCGCTTCGAGCCGTCAACGGAGGTGATCTCGGCGGTCAGCGTCTGGCGCGGCTTCAGCTCACCGGACAGACCCTTGATCGTCACCGTCTCGTCACCCTTGAGGCCGAGCGATTCCCAGGATTCCTCGCCCTGGAACACCAGCGGGACCACGCCCATGCCGACGAGGTTCGAGCGGTGGATGCGCTCGAAGCTTTCGGCGATCACGGCGCGCACACCGAGCAGCTTGGTGCCCTTGGCCGCCCAGTCGCGGGACGAGCCGGTGCCGTATTCCTTACCGGCGAAGACGACCAGCGGCGTGCCCTCTTCGGCGTAGCGCATCGCCGCGTCGTAGATGTACATCCGCTCGCCGTCGGGCTGGTGCAGCGTCCACCCACCCTCGACGACATTGCCGGCCTCGTCCCGCACCATCTGGTTCTTGATGCGGATGTTAGCGAAGGTGCCTCGCATCATCACCTCGTGGTTGCCGCGCCGGGTGCCGTACTGGTTGAAGTCCTGCACCCGCACCTGATGCTCCTGCAGGTACGCACCGGCGGGCGAGGCCGCGCGGATGTTGCCAGCCGGCGAAATGTGGTCGGTGGTGATCGAATCGAGGAACAGGCCGAGGATACGCGCGCCCTCGATGTCGGTGATCGGGTCGGGCGTCTTGGTCATGCCCTCGAAATAGGGCGGGTTCTGCACGTAGGTGGAGCCCCCATCCCAGGCGAAAGTCTCGGCTTCGGTGACTTCCACGCCCTTCCAGTTCTCGTCGCCGCCGAACACGTCGGCGTAGCGGCTCTTGAACAGCTCCGAGGTGATGTTTTCCTCGATGAATCGGTTCACCTCCTCCGAGGACGGCCAGATGTCCTTCAGGTAGACCGGCTTGCCGTCCGAACCCTGGCCGAGCGGCTCCGTGGTGATGTCGATCTGGAGCGAGCCGGCGAGCGCGTAGGCGACCACCAGCGGCGGCGAGGCGAGGTAGTTCGCCCGCACGTCCGGGTTCACGCGGCCCTCGAAGTTGCGGTTGCCGGAGAGCACGGCCGCCGCGACGACGTCGTTGTCGTTGATCGCCTTCGAGATCGGCGCCGGGAGCGGGCCCGAATTGCCGATGCAGGTGGTGCAGCCGAAGCCGACGAGGTTGAAGCCCAGAGCGTCGAGGCTCGCCTGGAGACCGGACTTGTCGAGATACTCGCCGACGACCTGACTGCCGGGCGCGAGCGAAGTCTTCACCCACGGCTTCGAGGTCAGGCCCTTGGCGACCGCGTTGCGGGCGAGCAGGCCGGCGCCGATCATCACGCTCGGGTTCGAGGTGTTGGTGCAGCTCGTGATCGCGGCGATCACCACGTCACCGTGGCCGATGTCGAAGTTCGTGCCCTCGACCGGGTAGCGCCGGGCGATGTCGGCCGCCTTCTTGAACTCTTTTTCCATCGAGTCGGCGAAGCCGGCCTTGGCGCTGTCGAGCAGCACCCGATCCTGCGGACGCTTCGGGCCGGCGAGCGACGGACGCACCGTGCTCATGTCGAGTTCAAGCGTGTCGGTGAAGACCGGATCGGGGGTCTTGGCGTCGCGCCACATGCCCTGCGCCTTGGCATAGGCCTCGACCAGCGCGATGCGGTCGTCCTGCCGGCCGGTGACCTTCAGGAAGTCGATGGTCTTCTGATCGATCGGGAAGAAGCCGCAGGTCGCGCCGTATTCGGGCGCCATGTTGGAGATGGTGGCACGGTCGGCGACCGGCATGTCGTCGAGGCCGGGGCCGTAGAACTCCACGAACTTGCCGACCACGCCCTTCTTGCGCAGCATCTGCGTGACGGTGAGCACGAGATCGGTCGCGGTGGTGCCCTCGGGCAGCTTGCCGGACAGCTTGAAGCCGATGACCTCGGGAATCAGCATCGACAGCGGCTGGCCGAGCATCGCCGCCTCGGCCTCGATGCCGCCGACGCCCCAGCCGAGCACAGCCAGACCGTTGACCATGGTGGTGTGCGAATCGGTGCCGACGAGGCTGTCGGGATAGGCGATCTCGGCGCCGTCTTCGGTGCGGGTCCAGACTGTCTGGGACAGGTATTCGAGGTTCACCTGGTGGCAGATGCCCGTGCCCGGCGGGACCACGGAGAAGTTATCGAAGGCCGACTGGCCCCATTTCAGGAAGGTGTAGCGCTCGCCGTTGCGGGCGTATTCGAGGGCGACGTTGTCGCCGAGCGCCTTCGGGGTGCCGAACTCGTCCACGATCACCGAATGGTCGATGACGAGATCGACCGGGACCAGCGGATTGATTTTTTGGGGGTCGCCACCGAGCGCGACCATGGCGTCACGCATCGCGGCGAGATCGACGACGGCCGGCACGCCGGTGAAGTCCTGCATCAGGACGCGGGAAGGGCGGAAGGCGATCTCGGTCTCGGCCCTGCCCTGGTTGCCGAGCCACGCGACGGCGGCCTCGATATCGGCCCGCTTGACCGAGCGGTCGTCCTCGAAGCGCAGGAGGTTCTCGAGGATGACCTTCATCGAGAACGGAAGGGCGGTCGAGTCGGCCAGGCCGTTCTTCTCCGCCTCGGGAATGGAGTAGTAGGTGTAGGTCTTGCCGCCTGCTTGAAGCGTCTGGCGAGCTTTGAAGCTGTCGAGGGATGCCACGGCGAGTCGGGTCCTGAGCTGGCGTTAGCGAACACGGAGCAGGCATAACCTGCGCCACGAGAGGTGTTCGGCCGGAGACGCTCCAAGGAGCGCGCGCCGCCCCGGGGGTGCCCGGGTAGCGAGTGCCCTCGGGGAACTCCCGGCGGCCGGGAGGCCCGCGAATGACACTCAGGATGGTGCGCGAGGGGCGATTTGGACGCCCTGGAATGATCGCGCGGCGCAGCCTGAGCCGGTCTATAGAACGTTTCGAAATTGGCCGCTACTGGCCCGATGACACAGCCGCGCGACTGATATTGCGGTCCTGCCCTACCGATGCGTCCGGCGGCTGTCCGTTCCCAAGACGTAGCAGTGGCGCACTGCGTCCCAGAACGCTGCGCGTTGGTCCGGCGTCAGGCTTGCGAGTCGGGCTTCCACTTGCGTGCGCCCGGCGATCGCGGCGGGATCGCGGGCCATAGCGTCTTCGGACGGGTGGAGCGGGGCCTGCGGGGCCGTCTCGGCATCCATGGTCGCCCATCCTGCGAACCTGCCATGTGGCATCACCGAATCAATGCGTCAGCGGCCCGAGCGGTTCGCGCGCCGCCGAACGATCCGCTATAGGCCGCACGAGACCGGCCTCTCCGTCCGCGAGATGCCCCGGTATTCTCTTCGCGCCAGGCGAGGAGATCCGACAGCCAGGACCGAGACGAAGCGTGCGGACCTCAACCTTATCGAAGGCCGATCCGTGCGGTTGATCGTCGAGAATCTGGCCTGCCGGCGCTCCGGACGCCGCATCTTTTCCGGCCTTTCTTTCGTGCTCGGACCCGGCGAAGGCCTGATGGTCACCGGGCGCAACGGCGCGGGCAAATCGAGCCTGCTCACGATGCTGTCCGGCCGCCTCAAGCCCGATGCCGGCACGATCCGCGCTGAGGGCATCGGCGAGGCGAACCTGCCGGAATGCCTTCACGTGGTCGGGCACCGGGACGGATTGAAATCGGCGCTGACCGCCGCCGAAAATCTCGAATTCGCCCGCGATCTTCTCGGCAATCCCGCCGCCTCCCCGAAGGCGGCCCTGGAGGCGCTGGGCTTGCCGCATGTTGCACGGTTGCCGGTCGGCTATCTCTCGGCGGGGCAGCGGCGCCGGGTGGCGCTGGCGCGCCTCCTCGTCTGCAGTCGCCCGCTCTGGCTGCTCGACGAGCCGACCGCCGCCCTGGACCTCGCCTCGCAGGGGGTTCTCGCGGGGCTGATGGGACGCCACCGGGCCGAAGGGGGGCTCGTGGTTGCTGCAACGCACCAAGCCCTCGGCCTAGAGGATGCCCGCGAGCTGCGCATTGGACCGGCGGCACCCGAGGCCGTCTCTGAAGCGGCCTTCGAGGCGGAGGATTGGCTGTGATGCGCGCCTTCTCCGCCCTCCTCGCGCGCGATCTAAAGCTGGCCGCCCGGGTCGGCGGCTCGGGCGCGCTCTCGCTCGTCTTCTTCCTGATGATCGTGGTGCTGGTGCCCTTCGCGCTCGGGCCCGACATGAACCTGCTGTCGCGGATCGGCCCCGCGATCCTCTGGCTCTCGGCGGTGCTGGCCACCCTGATCGGCCTCGACCGGCTGTTTCAGTCGGACGAGGAGGACGGCTCTCTCGACCTGATGACGGGCGCTGCCGTGCCGTTGGAACTGGTGGTGCTTGCCAAGGTCCTGGCCTCCTGGCTCACGACCGGCCTACCTCTGGCGCTCGCTTCGCCGCTGTTCGGCCTGCTGGTGGCACTCTCCCCGAAAGCCATGGGTGCCACGGCCTTGACGCTGGCCCTAGGCACGCCGGCTCTGGCCTTCATCGGCGCCGTCGGCGCGGCGTTGACCGCCACCATCCGTCGGGGCGGCCTGATCCTGGCCATCATCGTGCTGCCGCTGATGGTCCCGACTCTGATCTTCGGGGTCTCGGCCGCTGAGGCTGCCCTGGGCGGCACGGTGCCGTTCACGACCCCGCTGACGGTGTTAGCCGCCCTGAGCCTGATCGCGGCAGTGGTCGGCACCCTGGCCGCCGCCGCGGCTTTGCGCTGGTCGGAATGAACCGGGCGTGGCGGTCGGGAGGTCGCGCCTCGGTTCGCCGGATCTACTTGTCGCAGCCGATGCAGATCCCGGTGTCGATCTTGTCGTCCTTCTTTTCCATGGCGGTCTCGCGGTCGGGATTGCCCGGGTCGCGCCGCACACCGCCCGCCCCGGCCGGCGGCATGGTCTGACCGACGGCAGAGGTGTTCGGCGCGTAGATGGTCGAAGCCGGACCACCGCCGGTCCCGGTCTGCGCCGGCCCTTGGGCGGCAGCGGATGTAGCGAGGGCCGCGACCAGAACCGCGGCAAACGACAGACGAGTGATCATCGGCAAACTCCCTTGGAGTTCGAACGCACTAGACCCTTGAGGGTTCACGCGGGTCCATCGCCGGAGATCGGCCTCACATCGGTTGCGCGTATCGCTCTCGCAGGATCAGGCTCGGCAGCGCTTCGCGAAGCTCAGTCCGGCCAGCAGATCGTCGCTTCGCGCAAGCCCATCAACTGGGCCGCGCCGAGCCCGAACGAAGGGGAGGCGTCGAACACCTCTCCCGCCACGCTCACCTCGCAGGCTTCGTCAAGAGCGCCACCGGCACAGAGCGCGAGGGCACGGGTGCGGCCCTGCATCTCCGCGGCCGCGACCCGGATCAGTAGCTTACCGGCCAAGCGGACATTGCCCGCCGCATCCTCCGGCAACAGGCCGATGCAGGTGATCTCGTCGTCGGTCGCGTAGACGAGGTGGCAATGATCGAGCGTGACGCGCTCACCGACATGGTGACGGGCCGCCGCCGCGAAGGCCGCCGCGTCCGCATGCGCATCGCGTGCGTGAGCCCCGGATGGAAGCAGGAGGGCGCTCAAGAGGAAAACGCATCCGATCCGCACGGAGGACCCCACCGAACGATTCCGACCGTGCAAACTTCGCAATTTGTGGGCCGGAATGGCTCAGGGGCCGGCGCGCTCTGGGATTCGGCGGCGTCAGCGGGTCTGGCCGGTCTGCGGAGCGTGGGTGTTCTGGTTGTCGGTCGGGCCCGTACGCGTGAAGGCGAAGACGACGAGCCCTGCAAGAATCATCAGCACGACGGGAAAGGCGAACATCCAACGGGGCATATCCAGCATCCATGAGGCAGCATTCGGAGGACCGAAACCCCTGGGCGGCCGAATGGCTCCGCCGGAGCGCATGAGTTCGGAACCGAACATATGCAATGAATGCATGCCCGATCCGACGCGTCAGCGATTGCTTTGTGCACTGCAACCTGAGAAATCATGGCCATGCCGGGTCGCGATGGCGTCGCGGTCCTGCAGCCCTTCTTGGGCGTTTCCTCCCTAGACTTCGGGCCGTCCTTCGGGGCGGCCTTTTTTCTTTTTGGCTGCCGTGCGGCTTTGGTCGCGGCAGGGTCCGCGATTGTGGATCGCTCCTGGTGCAGGCGTCCCGAACGGCGCCGGGCGCATTGACCGAAGCGCCGCCTTGACCGTAGCTTGACCGTTGACGGTTCCCGCAAGGGATCAAAAGGGAACGCGGTGGAGGGCTTTCGAGCTCGATCCCGCGGCTGCCCCCGCAACTGTGAGCGGAGAGTCCTCCATCACCACGTCACTGGGCATGCCTCGCCTGGGAAGACGATGGAGGGCGACGACCCGCGAGCCAGGAGACCTGCCGTCAGCCGTGGTCACACGCGAGCCATGCCGGGCGGGGTGTCCCAGCAGGTGTCGAAACGCTGAAGGCCCATGGCCGGCAGTGGTTCGGCCTCGGTCGCGGTGACGTGCCACCGTCGCTGCCGAGGCATCGTTTCCATCATGTCCCCCTTTCACCGCCGCTTCTGCGGCCGGTCCCTCCTGTCCGCAGTCGCCGCCCTGCCCCTCACGACGTCCGGTCCGGTTCGGGCCCAGGCACTCCTGACGCATCTCGATGAGATCGCGGTGCAAGGCGGCGCCGGGATCGGCCTGCCCGCCAACGCGCCGGCAGATGCCATCGGCGCGGACGCCGCCGCAGCCTTGCGGACACCGAGTCTGACGCAGTCCTCGCAGGTCGGCCTCAACCTGCGCACGCCGTCGCGCTCGGCGAGCCGGCTCGGTCTCACGCCGCTGGAAACGCCCGCGAGTCTCGACATCATCTCGGGCGAGACCATCCGCCTGCGCGGTCAGACCAGCGTGCTGGACGCCGTGTCGCAGAACGGCACCGGCATCACGGCCTTCGGCTCGCCGGGCAATGGACTCGGCTTCTTCACCGCTCGCGGCTTTGCCGGGCAGAACTCGATCCAGACTTTGTTCGACGGCACCCGGCTCTATGTCGGCGCCAACACCGTCACGTTCCCGTTCGATACGTGGAACGTGGAGCGGATCGAGGTGCTGCGCGGGCCGGCCTCCGTTCTCTACGGGGACGGAGCCATCGGCGGTATCGTCAACGTCGTTTCGAAGAAGCCGCTGTTTACGCCGCTCAATGTCGCCCGCTTCGGCCTCGGCGAGGACGGCATCGCCCGTGCGGCGGTCGATTCGACCGGGCCGATCGGCGAATCCCTGGCCTATCGCCTCAATGTCAGCGGCAACCGTGCCGACGGCTGGATCACCCCAGAGGGTGACTTCCGCAACCTCGCGGCCTCGGGCGCACTGACGCTCCAAGCGAATCCGGATCTCGCCTTCACGCTCAGCCACGATTTCGGCTACCAGGAGCCCACCCGCTACTGGGGCACGCCGCTGGTGAACGGGCGTGTGCCCGACGCCATCCGCTTCAACAACTACAACGTCCGCGATTCGAGGATCGCCTGGACCGACAACTGGACGCAGTTCCGGACGGAATGGACCCCTTCGGCCGACGTGACGGTGCGCAACACCGCCTACCGCCTTCAAAGCCGCCGGCATTGGCGCGACGTCGAGCAGTACCGCTTCAACCCGGCAACGGGGCTCGTCGATCGCTCCGACTATCTCGAAATCGGCCATAGCCAGGAACAGGTCGGGAGTCGGTTCGACGCGACGTTCCGCGGCGCCCTGTTCGGGCTGGCCAATACGTTCTCGGCCGGCTTCGACGTGAACCATGTCAGCTTCCGCCACGCCAACAACTTCACCTTCTCCGAGACGCCGACGAGCGTTCCCCTGATCGGCTACGATCCCGGCTTCTTCCCGCGGGACGGGCGGGCGAGCCCGGCCTACGCCACGCGCACGAACCAAGCTTCGGTCTTCGCCGAGGATCGGCTGTTCCTGACCGACCGGTTGTCGTTCCTCGCCGGGGTGCGCTTCGACGCGCCGCGTCTCCACCGGGAAGATCTGCGCAGCGGCGCGACCTTCGAGCGCTCGTTCCGCGCCCTCGGCTACCGCTTCGCGTTGCTCTACGAGCCGACGCCGGACACATCGCTCTACGTGCAATACGCCACCGCGACGGATCCGGTGAACAGCCTAATCACCCTCTCGCAATCGCTGGCCGGCTTCGAACTCTCGACCGGCCGCCAAGTCGAGGTCGGCGCCAAGGGCCTCGTCTTCGGCGGCGCCGTCGAGTGGACCCTGGCCGGCTACCGCATCGTCAAGGACAACCTAATCTCGGCGGTTCCGGGCCAGCCGACGGTCTCGACTCAAGTCGGCCAGCAATCCTCCCTCGGCGCGGAGGCCGCGCTCTCCTGGCTCCCCGCCCCCGGCTGGCGCATCGATGCCAACCTCGCTGTGCTTCACGCCCAGTACGACGACTTCACCCAGAATGTCGGCGGGGTTGCCGTCTCCTATGCCGGCAATCAGCCGATCAATGTGCCGGAGCAGGTGGCCAATCTCTGGGTCAACTGGGCCTTCGCCCGCGACTGGGAGGGGCGCATCGGCCTCCAGCATGTCGGCGAAGTCTTTTCCGATTTCGGCAACACTGCCCGGCGGCCGGCCTACACGCTGGTCAATCTCGGCCTCGACCATCAGGTCACCGCCGGCTCCCGCCTGTCGCTACGGGTCTTCAACTTGTTCGACACGACCTACGCGGTCGATGGCAGCGCCGTGAACGGCGTCGGCACCGCCTGGGTTCTCGGGCGCCCGCGCTCGTTGGAGGTCGCCTACACGATCGCGTGGTGAACGATGCACCGTGAGGCTTGAACACGGACGCCTGCGCGTGTCGTCACCACGCCGCAGGGCCCCCGGGAAACCCTGCGACCGTCGGGGGACTTGCCTGGCGGATAGCTCATCCTTCGCACGCCTTCGGGACGTGCAAAGGCACCATTACGTTCAGGAGTCCCCCAATGCACCGCATTGCCTTCACCGTCACCGTTCTGAGTTGCCTCGGCTCTGGCGCGGCCGTCGCTCAGGCTGGCCCCCCGGGCCTCCCCGGAGGCCCGTTCCCGCCGGGCACGATCATCCAGCGCCAGACCAACACCACCGGCAACACCGTCGATTACATCATCGCCCCGGGCGCCACGGGCGCCGACACCATCACCACCAACTCGGCGGCCGGCGGCAATGCCGGCCAGCCGGAGCGAGCCATCCCACAGGGCAGCGCGGGCGGCGGAAGCGGGGGCGGCAGCTCGCGCTAGGAACGGCATAGCCGAGACCGCCGGTTCGGCGCCTGGGATCACCCGGACGCGCCGAGCCGGCTATCGATGCGGATAAGTCTCTGAGAAAGCGCTTAATTTCGTTGCGCACGCGGCTCTCAATGCAACGTCGCCGGACGCCCCCGCGTTGGCCGCGCAATCGGTCGGCAACACGTCCGACGCCACGACAGGGAGCGCGACGATGGGCCGGGCGGCAGTGATAGGTGTTCTGACGGCGCTGACTCTTTTCAGCCCGTCACTAGCGGCAGCCCGGCTGAAAATGGACGACAAGGCATCGCTATGGCCGCGCGCCGGAGCCAGCGAGAAGATCGACTTCACCAACCGCGTCGGCAAATCGATGAGCACGCTCTCGCCAGGGCTCGACAGCGGCTATTTCATGCGCTGCCTGGAAGAGGTTGCCAATATCGGCGACACCAAGGATCTCACGCTCAGCGACATGGTGCGAACCTGCGTCTCGCTGCAGAGCAGCCGATCCGGCGCCAGCGAGTGAGAATGCGTTCGCGTCCGAATCGAGGAGGTTTCCCGATCCGAAATCGCTTGAGCGCGCAGATAATTCGAAGCGTGGGAGAGTGGTGCCGCAAGAGGGATTCGAACCCCCGACCCCCTCATTACGAATGAGGTGCTCTACCAGCTGAGCTATTGCGGCGTCGCATCCGGCTCGTCGCGTTGACGCCCGATGGAATGTGCCGGGTCTTAGACGGCCGCCTTGTCCTTGGCAAGCGCTTGGATGCTGTCTGATGGCCGAGACCGCGTTGCGGTGTCACCGGGCTTGGGCGTAAGACCTCGCCGATGAACGAGCTTCTCACCTCCGACGCCCTGAAGCCGCAGGTTTCCGGGGGGCCTGCGCGACCGCCCCTCGTGCTTGCCTCGGCCTCACCGCGCCGGCTGGCGCTGCTGCAACAGGTCGGAATCGAGCCGGATGCACTGCTGCCCGCCGATATCGACGAGACCCCGCGCAAATCCGAATCGCCCCGCGATCTCGCCCGCCGCCTCGCCCGGGAAAAGCTGGAGGCAGCCCAGGCTGCGGCGCGGCGTCGAGACGACCTGCGCGACGCCTATCTCGTCTCGGCCGACACGGTGGTCGCCGTGGGCCGCCGCGTGCTGCCCAAGGCCGAGCTGATCGACGAGGCCGCCGACTGCCTGCGGCTGCTCTCGGGGCGGGCGCACCGCGTCTACACGGCCGTCTGCATTCTATCGCCGAAGGATCGGCGCCGCGAGCGCATGGTCGAGACCCGCGTGCGCTTCAAGCGCCTGTCGAACCGCGAGATCGAGGGCTATCTTTCCTCGGGCGAGTGGCGCGGCAAGGCCGGCGGCTACGCCATCCAGGGCCTGGCGGCAGCCTTCGCGGTGAAGCTCGTCGGCTCGCACAGCGCGGTGGTCGGCCTGCCCTTGTACGAAACGATGAGCCTGCTCGAAGGTGAGGGTTTTCCCGTGCGGGGTGCCTGGGGAGCAGCAACATGAGCCAGTCGGTGAAGAGGACGGCGGGGGACAAGCCGCTGGCGCCCTGTCCGATCTGCGGCAAGCCGGCCCGGACCGAAACCAAGCCGTTCTGCTCGCCCCGCTGCGCCGACATCGACCTCGGACGCTGGCTCGGCGAGCGCTACGTCATTCCGGGGCCGGAGGAGGAGGAGATGTCCTACCCGCCCCATTCGGACGACAAAAATCGCTCCCGCTGAGACCGAGATCCGCACCCGGCAAAAAAGCTTCGCCTTCGATTGCAGGAAGGCTGGACAGGCCCAAAACCCTTCACTATACCCCCGCCAGCCGACGACGCAGCGCGACGCGGCGGATGCCCAGGTAGCTCAGTTGGTAGAGCATGCGACTGAAAATCGCAGTGTCGGCGGTTCGATTCCGTCCCTGGGCACCATCTTTCTGAAGAGCCTTGAGCCTCAGAAGGTCAGGATTTTCTGATTTATAGCGTTGAGCCGACCGTTCCACGGTCCTTTCTCTATTGGCTTTGCGCGGTGTTTCGCTGGCACGCCGAAGGGGTCATGTCCCTGTCCCTGGTCTCAGATCACCTTACGCTTATCCGGCGCCCGCCGGTTTGCTGTCTCGGTGTAGGGGTGCCGCCGGTTGCCGTCCTTATCAGTTCCCCGAGTACCGCACGCTGCTGACAAACGGCCCCGTTGCTTGTCCGTTCACTGGTCGACGGCTGGGTTCTTCTGAGGCAATCTCCAGACGGTCACGAGACTTGCGGGGATGGGCGCTTTCCCGGTCCGCGTGATCCATCAGGACAGCGGCGAGCCCCCATCACCGGAAGCGTGCCGCGAGCTTGCTCGAAGCGCCGGGATCGACGCGGTGCAGCCGCTCCAGCGCGCGGATCGCGTCCCGCTCGACCGATTCATGGTAGGCCGCTTTCACCCGGTCCACGCGTTCGATGAGAACGTCGAGCTTTTCGAGTGGTGTCAGTTCACGAGATGCCTCGCCCGATTTTGCCAGTTCGTGAGCCGATTTTGCGGGCGGCATCGCTCCGACCTTCTCGGCGAGTTCACGGACGGCCTCGGAAATGATCCCGAGTTGCTGGCCAAAACTTCCGACCTCCTTGATGACCGCGACTTCAATCTCCGGGACGCCCTGGTAGGGTCCCGCCGAGATGTCCTGACTCACCCCACCGCTCAGCGGTGCGAAAAAGGGAAACGTGAACCACGAATACCAAGTCGGACTACCGGACATGACGCACCTCGCTCTGTCGCAAGCCGCGTCATGGTCGGATCGTATGGTCTAACATTCAAGTTCGACCCGATGCTTGTTTGCACCGGCGGAATGCAGGATGGCGATTTTGCCAATCCTCAACATCGAAAATGGCATGGCGAACGTGATGCGCGGGCTTGAGCGATGTGTCGGTGTTGAGCCGAAACAAGAGTTCACTCACTTGCGATTGACGGCGCCAATCAGAAGTAGCTGTGCGCAGACGTGTTCTGAAGGAGAAACTGCCGACGGATATCGGAAAAATCTAATCGGAAGCTAAAATATTTGATTTAGAAATGTACGATTATATTATTTTATGATGGATCGGATCAGACATGAACCCATATGATCAGATAGTAACCACCCAAAAAATCTAATAATCTAATTTATAGAAGAGGTATTCAGCTAGACGACGTCACCACTCAAAAAACGAGTCCAGCCGCGGCATCAGGCAGATCAGTGTTCCTGCCGCGCCGATAACGCCTGCCATCATCACTATCGCCGCCACCGTCGGACCCCCGCGTCATCTCTTCGCAGCCATAACGCAGAAGAGGCTTGGGAAGTTTCACCGTCTGGACATGGCACGCGAGGGGAGTTCAGAGCGCCGTCACCACTTCAGGAAGCGGTCGGCGCTCGGCCGTGCGGCAACGGTGAGGGCGATCGCGCCAAGGGCGCCGATCAGCATGATAGAGGCAGCGAGAATCATAACAGTTACTCCACGACGCAGATTCAGGGACGTCCTCTGAATCAACGAGTGGGAACGATGGCGTGTGCCGTGCGGCAGATTGGCGTGCTCGAAAAGAGTTTGGACCGGAACCGGGCTGGAACGTCTGCCTCAGCTATCCCGACCGATCCCCAGCCCCCGCAGGAGATCACCGATCGGATCGATCCGAGCGGCCTGCTGCGGCTGCGTCGCGGTCGTCGCCGTGCCTGAGGCCGGCAATGCGGTGGAAGTCTCGGCAGCCGGAGCCGGCCGTACCCGAGTCGCGACCTTTGCAGCACGGTGACGCCGCACGGCTTGCACCCGCTGGGTCGTGTCGGCCCCCGCGAGGTCGTCGGCCGCCAGGAGCGCGACCATCTCCGGTGACAGCAGCGTGAAGGTCGCGGGCTTCGGCGCCGGCACGCCTGCGCTGTATCGAGGCGGATCGGCCCAGGTGGAACCTTCGGCCGCCTCGGCGCTGCTGACGATCAAGCTCTCGGCGCGCGACGAGGTCAGCGCCGAATTCTGCGTTCTCACCAGAGGCGAGGTCGCGAGAAGACCGAACACCATGACGGCGGTGGTCACGAAGACGGATCTATAGTGTTCCATGCTTGCGAAACGTACCGCCAAGGTTCTGGTTCCGGCGCTTCGAATCTGTCATCGCGAGATTCGAATCGTCGACCTGCCGCGTGCCCCGGAGCCTGGAGGGGCCTCGGCGGAACGTACCGAACCGCTCTCGCCAACCTGGTCGTCGTGCCGCGGGTTCGATCCGGCGATCACCTTCGGCGCTTCGGCCTGCATCCGCTTGACGCCCCCTCCGCCCGCCATGCTAGAGACCGCGCTCGGCGCAAAGGGGCCCAGGGTCCGTTTGTCATCAACCACTTAAGCAGCGCTCCGAAAGCATCCGGCCCGGAGCGCACCTGTCCGGGCGTCGTTGCGCTTTCGCGTCGCTCGTTCGGATCGCAGCCCCTCTCGCCCCGGTGACTGTTTGAGGACCCTCCTCGATCTCCTGCGGGTGATGCGGCGACACGACCGACGGCAGCTCCTGCTGCTGGGGCTCGGGCTCGGGCTCGCCGCCCTGCTCGAAGTGGTCGGCGTCGCCTCGGTGCTGCCGTTCCTCACGCTGGTCGGCGATCCCGGTGCGGCCGCGCGAATCCCCTATCTCGCCAACCTCCGCGATACCTTCGGTCTCGCCGACGACCGCACCTTCCTGCTCGCGACCGGATTTGCCGCGCTCGCCGCGATCCTGCTGACCAGCGCGGTGAATGCCGCCTTCGCCTATGCGCAACTCCTGTTCGCCCACATGGTCGGCTATGGTTTTGCCCGGCGCCTGCTCGCCCGCTACGTTGATCGCGAGCGCCTGTTCTTCGCGCATGCCAACAGCGCCGAACTCGCCAAGAACGTGCTGAGCGAGACCGACCGCCTCGTCGTCGGCGTGCTCACCCCAGCCATGGTGATCGCCTCACGCGGCGCCTCGGCGCTGGCGGTGGTGATCTTCCTGATCGCCTACCAGCCCCGGCTCGCGCTGATCCTCGGCGGCGGCTTCGGCGGGCTCTACGTTGCGATTTATGTCGTAATGCGGGCCCGCCTCTCGCGGCTCGGCGCCCGGGCGGTGGCGGGCAACGAGGGCCGCTACCGTGTGGTGCAGGAGACCTTCGGCGCGCTGACCGAACTCAAGCTCTACGGTCGGGCCGAGACGTTCACGAGCAGCTTCGATGCGCCGGCGCGCTCCTACGCCCACGCCCTCGCCTCGAGTCTGGTCACCGGGCAGTTGCCGCGCTTCGTCATCGAATCGCTCGCCTTCGGCGGCGTGATCGCCGTGGTGCTGTTCGCGCTGACGCAAGGAATCGACACCGCCGGCATGCTTCCGCTGCTCGGCCTGTTCGCCTTCGCCGGCTACCGCATGCTGCCGGCCTTCCAGAACATCTTCACCTCCGTCTCGCAGTTGCGCTTTCACCTGCCCGGCGTGCGCCTGATCGTCGATGCCTTGGCCGGCGAGCGGGAGCCCGCGCTTCGCACGGCCGAGCGCTTGCCCTTCGCGCAGGCGATCCGTCTGGAGGGCGTCGCGTTCGACTACGAGCCCGGTCGTCCGACCCTGCGCGGCATCGACCTGACGATCGCCGCTCACACCACCGTCGGCCTCGTCGGCCGCACCGGCTCGGGCAAGTCGACGTTGGTGGGCCTGATCCTCGGCATTCTCACGCCGACGCGGGGACGCATTCTGGTCGACGGCCATCCGCTCGACGCCGACAGCCTGCCGGCTTGGCAGAACCGGATCGGCTACGTGCCGCAGGACGTGTTCCTGATCGACGGCAGCATTACGCAGAATATCGCTCTCGGCATCCCGCCGGACAGTCTCGACAGGGCGGCGGTGGAGCGCGCCGCGCGGCTTGCGGGCGCGCACGATTTCGTCGCGGCTCTTTCCGCGGGCTACGACACCGGCGTGGGCGAGCGCGGTGCCCGGCTTAGCGGTGGTCAGCGCCAGCGCATCGGCATCGCCCGCGCGCTGTACCACGACCCCGATGTCATCGTGTTCGACGAGGCGACCAGTGCGCTTGACGGCGAGACCGAGGCCGCGGTGATGGAGGCGCTCGGCGCGCTGGGCGGCACACGCACGATCATCATGATCGCCCACCGCCTCACCTCGCTGCGCCGAGCCGACACGGTCCATGTCGTCGAGGACGGACGGATCGTCGCCTCGGGGCCGCCCTCGCAGGTGATCGCGGATCCCGCTGTCTCGCCCCCGCCTGCGGACGCCGTC
Source organism: Methylorubrum sp. GM97 (assembly GCF_024347855.1). NCBI lineage: Bacteria > Pseudomonadati > Pseudomonadota > Alphaproteobacteria > Hyphomicrobiales > Methylobacteriaceae > Methylorubrum > Methylorubrum sp. GM97. The sequence goes on along the minus strand of NZ_AP025942.1, from coordinate 2,837,325 downwards.
GTGGCCCCGGCCCGGTAGCAGTTCCGCCGCGGCCCGGCTATCGCTTCGAAGCGAAGCAGACGCTTGGGGGCGAGGGCAATGGACGGGACGATCGAGATCCGTGCGGATGACGGCAGCACGGCGCGGATCGCGCTGCACGGCGCCGAGCCGGTCTCCTGGCAGGTCGATGACCGCGAATATCTCTGGAGCGGCGATCCGGAGCACTGGAACCGCCATGCGCCCTGGCTCTTCCCCGTCGTCGGCGCCTCGTCCGGCGGCAGTGTGCAGGTGGATGGCCGGCGCTACCCGATGGCCCAGCACGGCTTTGCCCGCGACCTCCCTTTCGCGGTTGTCAGCCAAAGCGCGGACGCGGTTTCGCTGTGCTTGACCGACAGCGAGGCGACGCGGGCGCACTACCCCTTCCCGTTCCGGCTGACGATCGACGCCCGCATCGCAGCGAAGACCCTCGCCTTCGAGATCCGGGTCGAGAATCCGGGTGAGAGCGCCCTGCCCTACGCCCTCGGTTTCCATCCAGCCTTTCCCTGGCCGTTTGCCGGGGGCGAGCGTCGCGCCGACGGCGGCTACGCGGTCCTGTTCGAGGAGGCGGAACGGCCGTTCGTCCCGGAGGTCGGCGCGGGCGGGCTGCTGGTGCGCAGCGAGCGGGAACTGACCCTCGACAGTGCGCGCCTCGACCTCGATCCCGACCTCTTCAGCGAGGCCCTGGTCTTCCTCAACGCGAAGAGTCGGGCGATGCGTTTCGTGTCGCCGAGCGGCCGAGCCATCGCCATGCGGATGGAGGACTTTCCCCATCTCGCGGTCTGGACCAAGCCGACAGCGCCGTTCCTGTCGCTGGAAGCCTGGACCGGACACGCCGACTGGGCCGGCTTCGAAGGCGCTTTGGAGAACCGCGATTCGCAGCGCCTCCTGGCGCCGGGCGCAGCCGCCCGGCACGGGATCGCGCTGGCGATTGAGGGGTGAGCCTGAACGTACTTAGTCGACGGCGATGATGACGTCGGAGCTCTTGATCACGGCATAGGCTTCGCCGCCGACCTTCAGCCCCAGGGAATCGACCGATTCGTTGGTGATGGCCGAGGTGACGATCTGACCGTTGGCGATCTCGATCTTCACATGGGCCGTGGTCGAGCCCTTCTCGACCGAAACCACCTTGCCCTTGAGGACGTTGCGCGCGCTGAGCTTCATCGACGGGTGTCTCCGCTGTTGAGATGGCCCTCCCTGCCCCAGCGGCAGCAGGCCGGCAAGCGGAGACGAAATGCTGTCCCCTCACGCTTCGGGGAAGTCGTCCTCGCCGGGATCAGCCTCTTCGGAAACGCGGCGGCGGCAGCCCCATTCGGCGAGCCGCGCGTTCATCTCGTCGAGAACGAAGTGGCGGGCGCTGTCACGGTCGTAACCCTCGTCGAGGAGGTCGTCATACTCGGTGAAGCTGTGCCGGGTGAACGCCGTCAGGGCGAGCCAAACCGCGGTTTCCGGCACCGCGCCGCGCAGGCCAGGGCTGCGCAACGCCCGGTCCAGCACCGCTTCCGCCTCGAAATCCGGAAGGCGCGGCGCGAGACGGGCCAACGCCTCGGCCAGAACCGCGCGGCGGTCCGTCGGCGGCGCGGCATGGCTCGGACGGTCCGGGCTCCCTGCCCTCTTCATGCGATGGCCTCGCCTCGATCCAAGATACGAAAAAGGCGGAGCCTTGCGGCCCCGCCCTTTGCACCATCGAAAATGGAACGCCTTAGCGCTTCGAGAACTGGAAGCTGCGGCGAGCCTTCTTGCGGCCGTACTTCTTGCGCTCGACGACGCGCGGGTCGCGGGTCAGGAAGCCTTCGCGCTTGAGCGAGGAGCGCAGCTCCGGCTCGTAGTAGGTCAGTGCCTTGGACAGGCCGTGGCGCACAGCGCCGGCCTGACCGGAGAGACCACCACCCTTCACCGTGACGGTGATGTCGTACTGATCGACGCGGGACACGATCTCCAGCGGCTGGCGCAGGATCATGCGCAGCACCGGACGGGCGAAGTAGGTCTCGACCGGGCGGCCGTTGACGACCACGGTGCCGTTGCCGGGCTTGATCCAAACGCGGGCGACCGCGTCCTTACGCTTGCCGGTCGCGTAGGCGCGGCCCTGGGCGTCCAGCTTCTGGACGTGGACGGGCGCCTCGTTCTCGGGGTTGCTCGTCTGGGTGTTCGCCCGATTGAGGTCGGCGAGGGACTGAAGGGTCGCCATGATCAAGCGCTCACGTTCTTACGGTTGAGGGAGCCGACGTCGAGCGCCTGCGGCTGCTGGGCCTCGTGGGGATGCGCGGCACCCTTGTAGACGCGCAGGTGGCCGAGGATCTGGCGGAAGAGCGGGCCGCGCGGCAGCATGCGCTCGACGGCCTTCTCGACCACGCGCTCGGGGAACCGGCCCTCGAGGATGAACTTGGCCGAGCGCTCCTTGATGCCGCCCGGATAGCCCGTGTGGTGGTAGTAGACCTTCTGGTCGTACTTGCGGCCGGTGAACTTCACCTTATCCGCATTGATGACGATGACGTGGTCGCCGCAATCGACGTGGGGCGTGTAGGCGGGCTTGTGCTTGCCGCGCAGACGCATCGCCACGATCGAAGCGAGACGGCCCACGACGAGGCCCTCGGCGTCGATCACGACCCACTTCTTGTCGACGTCGGCGGGCTTCAGCGAAGTGGTCTTCATGGCCGATTCCCGTGCCGGTGACGTTGGAAACAAGGCGCCGCCGCGTCGGGTGAGGACGCAGCGGCGTACGGCTGGGTCACTAGGGGGATTCTGTGTCTTCGTCAAGGCAGACGCTGAACGCCTCGGAGAGAAAAGCGCAATCCGTGGAAGGCTTTTGCGGATGCGGTAATTAGGTACCGCATGTGGTTTGCCGTCTCGGCGTCCGTTGCTCGGGGAGATTGCGACGAGCGCCAACGAAAAAGCCCGCCACGGACGGAGCCGGGCGGGCGGAGTTTGGAGATTCGTCCAGGCTTACCTGGAACATAAGATTGACGGGCTAAAATGCCGTTTAATCCGCCCAGCGCGAAAAAAACTTCACATCGCGCTCGGGCCACCGGATTCGCCGGGTAGGGCGTCGATCGTGAGGCCCCTCGGTCAGGCCGCGCCGGCATGCGGAGCCGGCTCCTCCGTCGAGATCGCATCGACCGTGCGCTCCATCGGCTCCGGGCCTCCGTCGGCGCGATCGATGCGGATCTCCATACCGGTCGGCTGCATCTCGCCGTAGGGCGTCGAGAAGGCGATTTCGGCGGCATCCCGCCCGATGCCGATGCGCACGAGACCGTCGAGATGGGCTTGGCGCGTCGCGTCGAACAGCCACCAGCGCCCATCGAGATAGGCCTCGAACACGGCGTGGAAGTCGCTGGGCACGAGGCCGTAGGCGTAGCAGCTCACGAACCGGGCCGGGATGCCGAGCCCGCGGCAGAAGGCGGCGCCGAGATGGGCGAAGTCGCGGCACACGCCGGCACGCATCAGCAGGCTCTCGTCGGCCGTCGTCTCGCCGTCGCTCGAACCACGCCGATAGGCGATGTTGTCATGGATCCAGTTGCAGATCGCGTTGACGCGCTGGTGGCCCTTCGGAAGGTCGCCGAACTCGGCTTGGGCGAAGGCGGCGAGCCGGTCCGACGAGACGAAGCGGCTCGGCAGCAGGAAGGGGAGGATGTCGAGGGGGAGTTCGGAGACCGGCGTCTCGGAGATCGTCGCAGGATCGGCCCGCACGACGGCCAGATCCACCTCGGCATTGTATTCGAGCGAGAACGGGCCCGGCTGCACGTTCACGCCGAGATAGCGGTTCTTGAGGTCCGGCGTGACGTAGACGCGCCGCGCCAGGTCCGGCGCCAGGGTCAGGCTTTCGCGGGCGATGTCGAGGCTTTGCAGCTTCGCGACCTCGACATTGAAGATGAAGGTGGTGGGCGCCTTGACCTCATAGGCAAGACTGCAACCGAGCTTGAATCGCACGGGGACGGCTCCGAATTTTGCGGGAAGACGCCCCGTTCGAGCGAGGCGTTTTGCCGCAAACGCGCAGAGATCCGTTCGGCTCCGCTTTCAGGCTGCTTGTTTTTTGCGCTGCAGCAGAAGCACGGTCAGCGAGCGCACGCCCTGCGCCCCGTGGATCAGCACGCCCTCGATGTCGGCCGTGGCGGACGGGCCGGTATGGAGCACGGCATAGGCCGCCTGTCCGAAGTCCGGACGCTTGTAGGCAGCCTGAATGTTCACCAGGATGTCGGCCGGGTCGAGCAGCACGATCAGGTGCTGGGCGAGATAGGCGACCGCGTTCACGATCAGGTCGTCTTGTGTGAACAGCACCGAGCCGGTCTCGGCGACGCCGAAGCGCGCGCGCACCACCGCCACATCGACATCATTGACCTCGGTCGGCTTGGCGACACCGGCGAGGTCACGATTCCCTGAGAATTCGGGCACGGCGGAGGCGATCACCGCCGCCCCGTCCAGACGCGCCCGCACCGGGGCGAAGGGATCGGACGGGCTGCCCGCACGCTCGACGCGCCCGCCCATCTTACCCAGACGCTCGGCGAATTCCGCGACGAGATCGTCACCCACCAGGGGTGCGAAGGTCGGCACCTCCGGCAGCGGAAAGTCGCCGGCCGGGCGGTTGGCCTTGAGCCGGCCGAGGATGGTCTCGCGGGCGCTCACGCGTCGCTCCCCTTCTTCATCCGGTTCTGACGGTACCACGCGTGGAAGCTCTGGCGCGGGGCGTGAGGCATCTCGCGCTTCTTCCCCCAGGTGTTGGCCGGGTTGTAGACGGCAAAGCGCGGCAGGACGCGCAGGGCGGAATCGGCGGTCTGGATCGCGGCGCGATACGCGGCGGGACGGCTCAGCACGGCGCCCGCCGCCTTCATCATGCCCTGTTTCAGGAGCGGGATCTGGTGCTCCTCGGCCAGCACCTTGCGCCACGCGAAGATCTGCTCGTGGATGTTGATCTTGACCGGGCAGACATTGGTGCAGGAGCCGTTCATGGTCGAGGAGAACGGCAGGGTCGAGTATTTCCGCTTGTTGAAGGTCGGGTCGATGATGAGCCCGATCGGCCCGGAATAGGTCGCACCGTAGGAGAGGCCGCCCGAGCGCCGGTAGACCGGGCAGGTGTTCATGCAGGCGCCGCAGCGGATGCATTTGAGCGAGGTCCAGAACTCCTCCATCGCCAGCCGCTCGGAGCGGCCGTTATCGACCAGCACCATGTGCATCTCGGTGCCGGGCCGCGGCCCGCGGAAATGCGAGGTGTACTGGGTGATCGGCGAGCCAAGCGCCGAGCGCGACAGCAGGCGAATGAACACACCGAGATGCTCGACCCGCGGGATGATCTTCTCGATGCCGATCGAGTGGATCTGCAGCGGGGGCACGTTGCCGGAGAGGTCGGCATTGCCCTCGTTGGTGCAGGTCACGACCGTGCCGGTTTCGGCGATGGCGAAGTTGCAGCCGGTGAGGCCGGCATCGGCCTTGAGGATCAGCGGGCGCGTGGTCTCGCGCTGGCTCTCGGCGAGGTAGTGGGCGTCGTCGTTGTCGGGGTCGGTGCCGAGCGTCCGGGCGAACACCTCGGCGACGTCGAGGCGGGTCTTGTGGACCGCCGGCATCACCACGTGGCTCGGCTCCTCGTCGTCGAGCTGCTGGATACGCTCGCCGAGATCGGTCTCGATCACGTCGATGTCGTGGGCCGCCATGAAGTGGCGGAAGCCACACTCCTCGGTCAGCATCGACTTCGACTTCACCAGCGACTTGGCGCCGTGCTTGCGCAGGATGTCGAGGACGATGCGGTTGTGGTCCGCCCCATCCTCGGCCCAGTGGACATGGACGCCGTTGGCCGCTGCGGCCGCCTCGAACTGTTCGAGGTAATGGTCGAGATGGGTGAGCGTGTGCGTCTTGATCTGCGAGGCGATCTCGCGAAGCTCTTCCCACTCCGGGATGCCGTGGGCGGCGACATCGCGCTTGCGGCGCACGTCCCAAAGGCGCTCGTCATGGGCCTTCTGATGCATCGGCGCGGCGAGGAAGCGCTCGGCGGCCTCCGCCTGATCGATCGGGCGGTTGCCGCGCACCTTGGCGCCGCGGGGCTGCGGCTCGCGCGGCGCGTCGGCGCGGATCGGCTTCGAGGCGGCTTCGGCGTGCTGGAGCCGTTCGCCGCCGGGGCCGCGCTCGCTCTCGTCGGAGGGCGCGCGCACCTCGGGGTGGAGCACGTCCTCAGTCTGGCGCGGGGTCAGGTCGTCGGCGCTCATGCGGCGGCTCCGTTCAGCACCTGGGCGATGTGAATGTATTTGAGGCCGACGCCGAGACGCTCGGCGCAGCCCTTCTGGTGCATCAGGCAGGAAGAATCGGCCGAGACCACATATTCGGCGCCCGCGCGGGCCTGATCGGTCACCTTGTCGTAGCCCATCTTGGCCGAGACCGCGGGCTCGAACACCGAGAAGGTGCCGCCGAAACCGCAGCACTCGTCGGGCCGGGTCAGATCGACGATCTCCACCCCCTTCACCTTCTTCAGAAGGTTGAGGGGCTTTGAGAAGAACGGCCGGTTCAGTTCGGTCGGCCGGGCATGGCCGATGCCGCGCAGCGCGTTGCAGTTCGAGTGGTAGGCGACCTTGTGCGGGAACTCCGCCCAGGGAAGATCCTCGATCTTGAGCACGTCGTGGAGGAATTCGACGAGCTCGAACGTCCTGGCCCGCACATGCTTGACCGCGTCGGTCTGCGGGATGGCGGTGAGGTGCTCGCGCACCTGATGCACGCAGGAGCCGGACGGGGCGACGATGTAGTCGAACCCGGAAAAATTCTTGACGAACAGCGCCTCGGTCGCGGCGGCCTCCTGATGGCAGCCGGTATTGGTCATCGGCTGACCGCAGCAGGTCTGATCGTAAGGGTATTCGACGGTGAGGCCGAAGCGCTCCAGCAGTTCCAGCGTGGCGATGCCGACCTCGGGCTCGAAGGCATCGACGTAGCAGGGGACGAATAGTCCGATCCGCATGGCGCTCTTCTGATCGTGATTTGAGACGGTTGGCCCGCTTCTCCACCTTGGAACGGTTTCAAGCGGACAGGGGCTGCATACGCCTCCGATCCCCGGTTTCCAAGCGTGCCGCCTGATCCCGGTCAGTTGGTCACGGGGGCGGTCCGTCCGGCGGCGCGAATACGCTCCAGCACGCTCGCGTAGTTTTCCGGCGTCAGGATTCCGACGAGCTTGTCGCGGATGCGGCCTTCGGGACCGATGATGAAGGTCTCCGGCACGCCGTAGACGCCGAGGTCGATTCCGGCCCGGCCGCTCGTGTCGGCGCCGACCGCCGCGAACGGCAGGCCGTTGCGCTCCAGCCAGCGCCGTCCGGCGTCGCCGGGATCCTTGTAGTCGATGCCGACGAGGCGGATGCCGGGCTCCTGCGCGAGCCGCATCAGCATCGGATGCTCGATCTGGCAGGGGGCGCACCACGAGGCGAAGATGTTGAGGACGGTCACCTGCCCCTTGAGGTCGGCACTCGACAAACCGGGCACCGGCCGGCCGGCGGCCTGGAGGCCCGGCACCGGCTCCAGCGCGAAAGCGGGGACCGGTTTGCCGATCAACGCCGAGGGCAAAGCCGCAGGATCGGCGCCCGAGCGCAGCCGGACCAGGAAGGCGACGGCCAAGATGGCGAAGACGAGCACCGGTAGCAGCGCGAGGAGCGAGCGGCGGGGGCGCTCCCCGGTACCGGGCGGGGTCGCGTGCGGGATCTGCGCGCTCACGAGCGACCTCCCCGCTCGTCCTGCAGCTCGGCGAGCGCGCGGCGCTGCGTCCGCCCATCCCACCAGCCGTTGAGGGCCAGGGCGCCGAGCACCAGGGCCGCGAAGCCGTAGGAACCGACGATGAAGGGGGCGTAAGGTCCGAATTCCATGGCGGGTCTCAGAGTGCTCGTCCCATCGATCGTCCTAGAGCCGTATCCGACCTGATTGCATCAGGCCGGCGTCTCTAGGTCTTAGTGTCAACGCGCTTTCTTCCGCCGAACCGGCGTCCACTTCGTCGGAAAGCGCTCTAGATCGCTTGGCCCACGGGAAGGGTCGTCGCCGCGCGCGTCATCGGTGCGGCCTCCTGCACGCCAGCATCGAGCCGCTCCGCCTGCCGGATCAGCTGCGTGCGCACCCGGCGGCGGTAGATCTCGGTGCGCATCGCCTGAAGATGCAGCGTGATGCCGAGCAGGGTCATCGCCAGCACCATCTCGAGCAGCGGGTAGAGCATCGAGGAATCGATGGACGAGCCGCCCATGCGCAGGATCGAGGCCGGCTGATGCAGCGTCGACCACCAGTTCACCGAGAATTTGATGATCGGCAGGTTCACCGCGCCGACCAATGTCAGGATCGAGACCGCGCGCGCCGCCCGGCTCGGATCCTCGATGGTCCGCCACAGGGCGATGATGCCGCAATAGATCAGGAACAGCACCAGCATCGAGGTCAGCCGCGCGTCCCAGACCCAGTAGGTCCCCCACATCGGCTTGCCCCAGAGCGAGCCGGTGACGAGGCAGATCAGGGTGAAGGCCGCACCGATCGGCGCAGCGGCGCGCTGCGACACGTCGGCGAGCGGGTGGCGCCAGACCATCGTGCCGATCGCCGAGAGCGTCATCGCCCCATAGAAGCCCATGCCGAGAATCGCGGCAGGGACGTGGACGTACATGATCCGCACGGTGTCGCCCTGCTGGTAGTCGGGCGGCACGACGAAGAAGGTCAGGTACAGCCCGGCGGCAACGAGCAGGGCCGACGCCGCCGCGAGCCAGGGCAAGGCCGCACCCGACCAGCGCAGGAATTGGCCCGGATGGGCGAGGCGGTTCCAGAGAGCGGTCCACATGGACGCCTCCATACCGCCGAGTGCGCTGCAGCAGCAATGCGCGCCAACGTCCCGTCCGGCGTCCGCTTTTTGTGCGGGCGGACTGCGAAACATTTGTGCAACGCGATAACGGAACGCGTGGTAATCATAAGAATTAACGCTTGGTCCCGCTCAGTCTCTATTTTCGGGGATTGAAAATCGAAGTCACGAGCTGCCGCATGCTGATCAAGGCCGGTTACGACATCACCTTCGAGACTGATGCTGCAACGCCGATGTCGCTGCTCCTCAGCCTTCACCCCTCCCGCGAGGGCGATCTGCGCAGCCCGCAAGACATCGTCTTCGATCCGGTGATTCCGCAGCGGCAGACGGTCGATTCCTTCGGCAACGTCTGCACCCGCATCGTCGCGCCGCCGGGCCGCCTCTCGATCTCGGCGGATTTCCTGGTTGCCGATTCGGGTCTGCCCGACGCGGTCGCGCCGGAGGCCGCCCAGATCCCGGTGGAGGCCCTACCCGACGACGTGATGCTCTACCTGATGGCGAGCCGCTACTGCGACACCGATAAGCTGGCCGGGATTGCGTGGTCGCTCTTCGGCCAGACGCCGCAGGGTTGGGCGCGGGTTCAGGCCATCGTCGATTACGTGCACGAGCGCATCCGCTTCAATTATATGCAGGCCGATGCCACCCGCTCGGCCTTCGATGGCTACCAGCAGCAGGTCGGCGTCTGTCGCGATTTCGCGCATCTCGCCGTCGCTTTCTGCCGCTGCATGAACATTCCGGCGCGCTACTGCACCGGCTATCTCGGCGATATCGGCGTGCCGCCCGTGCCCGATCCGATGGACTTTTCGGCGTGGTTCGAGGTCTATCTCGGCGGGCGCTGGTACACCTTCGACGCCCGCCACAACACGCCGCGGATCGGCCGCATCGTCATGGCGCGCGGTCGCGACGCGACGGATTGCGCGATCTCCACGAGCTTCGGCGCGGCGCGGCTGTCCAGCTTCGCGGTTCACACCGATGCGGTGGCGGATGGGACGAAGGCCGATCTGGTGCGGGCTGCGTAGCCTTACGCCATCACCTGATCGGCCACCGCCTCAGCCAGCGAGAGCGCGGAGGTGAGGCCGGGACTTTCGATCCCGAAGAGCTGCACCAAGCCCGGCCATCCGTGCTCGCCCGGGCCGTCGATGCGAAAATCCGCTGCCGGCTCGCCGGGGCCGCTGAGTTTCGGCCGGACGCCCGCATAGTCCGGCATCAGGCGCCCGTCCGGCAGGCCGGGCCAGTAGCGCCGGATTGCCGCCTCGAAGCGCTCGGCGCGTCCCGGATCGACCGCGTAATCGGGGGCGTCCACCCACTCGACATCGGGCCCGAACCGCATGCGTCCGGCGAGGTCCAGAGTCAGGTGGATGCCGAGTCCTCCCTCGACCGGGGCCGGGTAGATCAGCCGCGTGAAGGCCGGCCGCCCGCTGCATCCGAAATAGCTGCCCTTGGCCAGAACCTGACGGGGGATGCCGTCCGCCGCCATTCCCTCGATCCGGCGGGCGAGAGTCTGCGCGCCGAGGCCCGCGGCGTTGATGAGACAATCGACCTGCAGCACGTCCGGTGCCTCGCCGCCGAAGCGGACCTCCCAGCGCCCATTCCGGCGTTCGGCCGCTTCGATGGGAGTATTCAACGCCAGCACGCCACCCGCATCTTCGACATCGCCGAAGAACGCCAGCATCAGGGCGTGGCTGTCGACGATACCGGTCGCAGGGGAATGGAGCGCGGCGACGCAGGACAGGGCCGGTTCCAGATCCACAGCCTCGGGACGTTCGAGCCAGGTCAGTCCCTCCACCCCGTTCTCGGCACCGCGGGACAGGATCGTTTCGAGCGCCGGGCGCTCCGCCTCGTGCGTCGCCACGATCAGCTTGCCGCACAGTCGGTAGGGCACGCCGTGGCTCTCGCAGAATTCGACGAGACGGCGGCGCCCCTCGACGCAGTGGCGGGCGCGCAGCGAGCCGGGGGGATAATACATCCCACCGTGGATCACCTCCGAACTGCGGGCGGACACGCCGGTGCCGATCGCCTCGGCGGCCTCAGCCACGATCACCGCGCCGCCGCGCAGCGCGAGGGCCCGCGCGATCGCAAGCCCCACCACCCCCGCCCCGACGACGAGTGCCTCCATGCCTCCGGCCTGCCTCACGCACGTTCGGGCCGCCGCACCACGACGCGGATTCGGCGGCCTCCGGAAAAACAGGCCTTACGGCCAAGAGGCGGATGAGCGTGCTCGCCTCAGTTCTTGCTGTCGAGCGGACGTCCGAGGAGGCGGGCGAACTCGGCCTCGATCTCCTCCACCGAGAACGGGTTCTGCGCCTGAGCGGCGGGCTCCGGCGACTCGGCCTTCGACGGCTCCGGCTTGGATGGCTCGGGTTTGGCGGGCTCCGGCCTCGGCGGGTCAACCTTGAAAGGTTCGGACTTAACCGCATCCGGCTTGGGCGGCGCCACGAATGGCGGGGGAGCGACGGGCTTGGCGGGGGCCGCAGGCTTCGGCTCGGGCCGGGGCGCTGCCACCACCGGGGTGGGAGCCGGCTGCGGCCGCACCGGCGGCGGCGGGGCGGGCATGGGCGGGGCCGGCTCAGCCGCCATCGCCGCGGCGACCGGATCGATCGGCGCGGGCGCCGGCTCGGCCGGTTTCCGTGCCGGAGGGGGCACCTCGGCAGGGTCCGCAGGCGGGGGCGTGACCGCGGACGAGGGACGCTTCAGCGCCACCTGAAGCTGCCGGGCCATATCCGAGAGAACGGCCGGATCGACCGAGCGCGGCCCACGGCTGGCTATGACCGGCGGCTCCGGCACAGGTTCCGGCACCGGCTCGACCGAGGCGGATTCCGGCCGCGCGGGGCGCTCGGACGCGACCTCCGGGCGGGGGGAGACCACCGGCGGCGCCGTTCGCCGCATCAAGCGGCTAACCGGCGAGACCGGCCGCGCCGGCGCGTCGGCCGGCAAGGCCTCGGGCTCGAACAGGCCGGGATCGAGGGGTGGCGCCCGGTCGAGGGCGGCCTGGGCGCCGGACACCGCCGAGGGCACCACCTCCGGCATGGCGAAGGTCGGCGGCATCGGAGAGTCGAGGAAGGGATCGGTCCGCGGCTCCAGCGCCGGGTCGCTGATGCCGGCCTCGCCGCCGGGCCGGGCGCTCCCGTCTGGCGCATAGCGGCTGCCCGCGCCGCGCTGGATGTGGCGTTCGATCACCACATCGTTGGGGCCACCGACCAGCAGCAGGTGCTCCACGTTGTCCCGCCGCAGCAGGATGAGTTGGCGCTGCCGGTCGAGCTCGTAGATGTCGACGATGCCGAGCCGCGGCTGGCGTCCGCGCTGGCTCGCATTTGCGGACAGCGTGAGCCCGCGCCCGGACAGCCGCATGAACAGCAGCGCGGCAATCAGGAACAGCACCAGGATGGCGAGGAAGATCACCAGGAACTGCAAGGCGTAGGAGCCCTCGGAACTGAAGAACGCTTGCAAGACCCGCGTCTTTCTAAGTCGGGGCTCTGACGCCGCCGCGCGACGTCCGGCGGTGACCGAAGCCGGCGGAGACGCAATCTCGGCCCCACGCATTACACGGCCCGATTATCGCCGCCGCTTCACGCCCCGGCAACGTATGTTGACACTCCGTTAACAACTCGGTGCAGCCCGCAGCGGCCATTCCGGCATCCGCGGCGTGCGGCCTCACGGGCACCCGGCAGGTTTTGCCGGGTTAACGGCTCCTTAACCATGTCAGCGGCAGATTCTGCCGGGTTCGGACCTGTGGCTCTCTGAAATCCATCACTGGCCGCGCCGACCCCGAGGCACCATGTCGCTTACCGACCTGCCCCTGCTCGGCATGCTGCGCACCCGGATGCACTGGCATCAGGCCCGCCAGGCCCTGCTCGCCGAGAATGTCGCCAACGCCGACATGCCCGGTTTTCGCCCGCGCGATCTCGCCGAGCCGTCCGCGGCCTCGATGAAACTCGCGACGCCGGTCGCGGCCTCGGTCGGCGGCGACGGGCTCGCCCGCACCGATTCCACGCATATCGGGATGACGGCGAGCGCCGGACCGAACGCCGACCCGCGCCGCTTCAAGGGCTTCGAGGTCCGCCCCTCCGGCAACGGGGTGAACCTGGAGGAGGAGATGATGAAGGCCGGCGACAACCAATCCGATTACCAACTCGTCGCCTCGCTCTACCAGAAGAGTCTCGACGCCCTGAAAATCGCCGTCGGCAAGCGCTGACATCGCTGAACGGGGACCGTCATGGATTTCTTGAAGAGCCTCGGCATCGCCGCCTCCGGCCTGAAGGCGCAGTCCGGACGGATGCGCATCATCGCCGAGAACATCGCCAACGCCGATTCCACCGCCCAGACCGCGGGCGGCGATCCCTATCGGCGCAAGATCCCGACCTTCACCAGCCGCTTCGACAACGAACTGAACGCCAGCGTCGTCGAGGCCGGCAGGGTGCGGCGCGATCCCACACCGTTCCGCACTAAGCACGATCCCGGCAACCCGGCTGCGGATGCGCGCGGCGAGGTGCGCCTGCCCAACGTCAACGGGCTGATCGAGAACATGGACATGCGCGAGGCCCAGCGCTCCTACGAGGCCAACCTCAACATGGTGACCGCCACCCGGCGGATGATCTCCCGCACCCTCGAGATCCTGAAGGCGTAGCCCCGATGACGACCTCCGCCTTCGCCGCCGGCGCCTACGGCGCGGCCCAGAGCCTCGCCCGCCCCGGCGCTGTCAAACCCGTTCAGGGCATGGCCCAGGGCCTGACCGCACCGGGCGGCTTCACCGGCTTCCTGCAGCAGAGCCTCGACAACGTCGCGCAATCCGGCGCGCAGGCCGACCGCGCCGCCCTCTCGGCGGCCACCGGCAAGGCCAACGTGGTCGACGTGGTGACGGCGGTGGCCGAGAGCGAAACTGCTCTCCAGACCCTGGTTGCCGTGCGCGACCGCGTGATCTCCGCCTACGAAGAGATCATGCGGATGCCGATCTAGTTTTTCTGGCCCCTCGGCCCGCAGGCGGGATGAGGGGAGGCCGTCGATGCCCCGCAGAGCAGACGAAAAGTCCAAAGCCCCATGACCGGCCTCGCCATCCTCGACATCGCCCGCGACGGCATCTTCGTCTTCCTGAAGGTGGCCGGGCCGATGATGATCGTCGCCCTCGTCGTCGGCTTGATCGTGTCGCTGTTCCAGGCGCTGACGCAGATCCAGGAGCAGACGCTCATCTATGTGCCGAAGATCGTCGCGGTGTTCGGGGTGATGCTGCTGATGCTGCCCTTCATCGGCGACGCCATGGCCGCCTACATGGCCCGGATTGCCGCCCGGATCGCCGCGGGCGGATGATGCGGCGGCAGCGCCGGCCGGCCCAAGCGTGTAGGATGAGCCGGCATGACCACGCCGCTCGACCTGCTGCTGCCCGGCCTCGCGGCGGCCTTCCTCATCACTTTCGCCCGGGTCGGCACGCTGATGATGCTGATGCCGGGATTGGGCGAGCAACTCATCGCGAGCCGCCTGCGGCTCGCCCTCGCTCTCCTCGTGACGCTGGTGCTGTTCCCGACCGTGCGCCCGATGCTGCCGACGGGCAATGCGGCGTTGGCGGCGCCCTCCCTGATCGGACTGCTGATCGGCGAGATCCTGATCGGGCTGATGCTGGGCCTCTGCGTGCGCATGATCGTCGCCGCGCTCCAGACGGCGGGCGTGGTGATCTCGCAGCAGCTCGGCCTATCCTACGCCATGACCGTCGATCCGACGATGGGCGGCCAGCAGGCGGCGATCGGCAACTTCCTGGCGATGCTCGGCGTCACGCTCATCCTGGCGACCGATCTGCACCACGTCGCCCTCGAAGCGATCGGGCGCAGTTACGTTCTACTGCCGCCGAGCGGTGTGCCGGCGATGGCGGATGCGGCCAAGCTCGCGCTCGATGCCTTCAGCCGCAGCTTCGCCCTGGCAGTGCGGATCTCCGGGCCGTTCATCGTGTTCGGCATCCTGTTCAATCTCGGCCTCGGCGTGCTCTCCCGGCTGATGCCGCAATTGCAGGTGTTCTTCCTCGCGGTTCCCGCTTCGGTGATCATCGGCATGATGCTGCTGGTCGGGGCGCTCGGCCTCATCATGGGCCTGTTCCTCGACGATCTCGGCCGCTATCTCGGCGCGTTCCTCGGGCGCTGATGTTTCGGGCACCCGCCTCTTGTGTCCGCATCGTCTTTCTCCGAAAGCCGGGGACCACCTTTCGGGACGATGCACTGATCCGGAACCGGGGAGCCTGAGCCGGTGTCCGACGAGACCGACGACGAGGACAAGACCGAAGACCCGACGCCACGGCGCATCGAGCAGGCGATCGAGCGCGGCGACGTCCCCAACTCGCCCGAGATCAACACCTTCTTCATCCTGGCGGCCTTCACCCTCGCCCTGATGCTCTCGGCCCGCCCGGTGGCGGAGGGGCTGACCCGCGACATGCGCGGCTTCCTCGAACATGCCGGCGGCCTGCCCTCGGATTCGGGCACCTATCTCGGCGTGGCTTTGCGCGCGGCTTGGGTCTGCACCAAGGCGCTCGCCGTGCCGCTGGGCATCGCGATGCTCGCGGCCATCGCCGCCGGCCTGATCCAGCATCGGCCGATCTTCACCGCCGAGAGCCTGATGCCGAAATTCGCGCGCATCTCGCCGATGGCCGGCGCCAAGCGCCTGCTCGGCATGGATGCCTGGGTGAATTTCGGCAAAGGGCTCGCCAAGATCATCGTGGTGGGCACCATCGCCGGGACGATCCTGTGGAGCGAGCACGACCGGGCGGAATCCTTCGCCCAGCTCGATCCCGGCGTCGCGCTCCAGGGCACCCTGACGCTCGCCCTCAAGATGATGGGCGGCATGCTCGCGGTCTACGCGGTGATCGCGCTCGGCGACGCGCTCTACCAGCGGAACCGCTGGCACAAGCGCCTGCGCATGACCAAGGAGGAGATGAAGCAGGAGCACAAGGAGAGCGAGGGCAGCCCCGAGGTGAAGGCCCGGATCCGGCAGTTGCGCCAAGCCCGCGTGAAGAAGCGGATGATGGCCGCCGTGCCCACCGCCACCGTGGTGGTGACGAACCCGACCCACTTCGCCGTGGCCCTGCGCTACGAGGCCGGGATGGCCGCACCGATCTGCGTCGCCAAGGGCGTCGACTCGCTGGCGCTGCGCATCCGCGCCGTCGCCGCCGACCACGACGTGCCGGTGATGGAGAACCCGCCGCTCGCCCGCGCCCTCCACGCCACGGTCGAGGTCGATGAGGAGATTCCCGCCGAGCACTATCGCGCAGTTGCGGAGGTCATCGGTTTCGTGCTTCGCCTTCGCCGAGCCGCCTGAGGCTCGATGCGGTTCCGCATGGGACGGCGAAGTCGTTCAGGCGCCACGGTTTATGCACCATTGTCCGGCAATGCTCCGGCAAAAGGCGCGGCATTTGACGACCCACAGGGCTCGCAGCAGCCATGTGCCGTCCGTGTGCGAGGGATGGGTAGGGCCTGATGGCTGAGGTCAGCGGACCAGCGGTGCCGGCGTCCGGTTCGATCGATCGTTCGGAACGGCCCGGCCGGGTCGGCCTGCTGCTGATGCTGGCGGGCCTGCTCGTCGGCGCGGTGGTGGGATTGTCCTTCGTCGCCAATGAGCAGGCGCAGCCGCTCATCCTCGCCCTGCTGGCGCTGCTCGCGATGGCTGGCGTGTTCTTCCTGTTCGCCCTGGCGATCGGCGCGCTTCAGCTCGCCGGCCCGGCCTCGCGCGACGACATCACCCGCGCCATCGTCGACGCTGCCCCCGAGGGCAAGCTCGTCGTCGAGGATAACGGGCGGATGATCTACGCCAACGAGGCCTATATGCGCCTTGCCGGCGGCGACAGCTTCTCGAATCTCCGCTCCATCGAGCGCATCTTCGTCGGCGCGCCGGAAGTCTCGGAGGCGGTCTATCGGCTCGCGCAGGCATCCCGCGACGACCGCGCCTATGCCGAAGAGATCCGCATGTCGCCGCCGCCGGGTGGCGCGGCGGACCGCGACTTCGCGTGGTACCGCATCGCGGTTCGGCCGATCCCGCGCCACCGCGGCTCCGCCGCGCTCTGGACCGTGAGCGACATCACCCACGAGCGCGAGCGCCAGGAGAACGTCTTCCAGGAACTCCAGCACGCGATCGACTATCTCGACCACGCCCCCGCGGGGTTCCTGTCGATCGATGCGGCCGGCTCGATCGTCTACATGAACGCGACGCTCGCCTCCTGGCTCGGCTACGACCTCGCCACCGTCGGCTCCGGCGGGCTGAAGCTCCTCGAGATCGCACCCGGCGCCGACATGCTCACCGCCTCGCCGGGCCTGCCCGGCGAAGTGCGCACCGACCGCTACGATATCGACCTGCGCCGCCGCAACGGACAGCCGCTGCCAACGCGGCTCTACCATCGCGTCGCCTACGGGCAGGACGGGGCGCCCGGCCCCTCGCGCACCTTCGTGCTCAATCGCTCCGCCGGATCGGATGCCGACGAGCCGCAGCGCGCGGCGGAGGTTCGGCTCGCCCGCTTCCTCAACAACAGCCCGATCGCCATCGCCACCCTTGACCGGGACGGCCGGGTGATCCGCGCCAACACCTCGTTCGTGCGCCTGTTCGCCGGCATGCCGCGCCAGCCCGCGGCGGAGGGTGGCCGCGACGCGCCCGATCCGATGATGCGCGACGCGGTGCTGGAGCGCGACCGTGGCGTCATCGAGGGCGCGCTCGCCCGCGCCGCCAACGGCTTCGGCGGCCTCGATCCGATCGAGGTCGGCCTGTCCGGGCCGGGTGATCGCTCGGCCCGCGTCTGGATGAGCCCGGCGGATTCCGACGGGACACCGAGCCCCGATGCCGAGGCCCGGGCCGGCAGCGACGGCGACCATGAACGGGTGATTCTCTACGCCCTCGACACGACGGCTCAGCGCCAGCTCGAACAGCAGGTCGCCCAGACCCAGAAGATGGACACGGTGGGCCAGCTCGCCGGCGGCATCGCTCACGACTTCAATAACGTGCTCCAGGCGATCATCGGCTACTCGGACCTCCTGCTCGCGAGCCACCGGCCAACCGACCACGCCTTCCAAGACATCATGCAGATCAAGCAGAACGCGAACCGGGCCGCCTCCCTGGTACGCCAACTGCTGGCCTTCTCGCGCCGACAGACCCTGCGTCCGGAGGTGATGGATGTCGGCGAGGCGCTCTCCGACCTGACGCTCCTGTTGAAGCGCCTGCTCGGCGAGCGCGTGCAGCTCGATTTCCGCCACGGCCGCGAGATCTGGCCGATCAAGGCCGACGTGAACCAGTTCGAGCAGGTGATCGTGAACCTCGCGGTCAACGCCCGCGACGCGATGCCGGGCGGCGGCAGCCTGACGATCCGCACCGCCAATTGCCCGGTCGATGGCGAGCGGCCGGTCGGCATCCCGGCGGGCGATCACGTCATGATCGAGGTGACCGATACCGGCGAGGGCATCCCGCCGGAGGTGCGCCAGAAGATCTTCGAGCCGTTCTTCACGACCAAGGAGATCGGCAAGGGCACCGGGCTCGGGCTCTCGACGGTGTTCGGCATCGTCAACCAGTCAGGCGGGGCGATCGACGTCCAGTCGACGGTGGGCGAAGGCACCACCTTCCGCATCTACCTGCCGCGCCACGAGCCGGGCATCGAAGCCCTGCCCGAGCCGCTGCCGCCGCCGCGAACGGCCTCCGGATCGACGACGATCGGCGCTTCCGAGCGTTCCGAGCCGAAACCCGCTGCCGACGACGAGACCGAACCGAAATCGGCGACGGAATCCGGCACTCCCGCCGCCCGTCCCCCGGAGCCGCCGCCGAAGCCCGCGGCGGACCATACCGGCCAGGGCACCGTCCTGCTCGTCGAAGACGAGGACCCAGTCCGTGCGGTCAATTCCCGGGCGTTGTCCGCCCGCGGCTACACCGTGCTGGAGGCGGCCTCCGGCATCGAGGCGCTGCGCCTGATCGAGGAGCATGCCGACGGCATCGACGTGGTGGTCTCCGACGTCGTGATGCCGGAGATGGACGGGCCCACCCTGCTGCGCGAGCTGCGCAAGCACATGCCCGACCTCAAGGTGATCTTCGTCTCGGGCTACGCGGAGGACGCCTTCCGCAAGAACCTGCCCGAGGGCGAGACCTTCAACTTCCTGCCCAAGCCGTTCAGCCTCAAGCAGCTGGTCGAGACGGTGAAGCAAACGATGGCGAGCTGATCGCGGCGGGGGAAGTTCCACTTCGCGCGGAAGGCGATCGGCCCCCGAATTCGCTCAAGGCGACATCGGATGGAGGGCGTTCAACGGTCGGCGTTGTCGCGGGCGATCGCGACCGACGGCTTCGCTTCCACGTTCTCTTCATCGGTGCGTAAGCCGCGACGACGGGCTTGCGCGTTGAGAACAAAACAAGTACGAAATCCATCAGCTCCGGCGGATTGAGCGCCGTGCCCCTCCCATGCATAAGGAAGCCTTGCGATGGCCCAGCCTGCGCTGAAGATGGTGGATTCCTCGACAATGGCAGCAGCCGACAAGGACAAGTCCAAGGCGATCGAGGCTGCGCTGACGCAGATCGAGCGGGCCTTCGGCAAAGGCTCGATCATGCGCCTCGGCAAGTCCGACAAGGTGCAGGAGGTCGAGACGATCTCCACGGGCTCGCTCGGCCTCGACATCGCGCTCGGCGTCGGCGGCCTGCCGCGTGGCCGGGTGGTCGAGATCTACGGGCCCGAATCGTCGGGCAAGACGACGCTCGCGCTCCACACGATCGCCGAAGCCCAGAAGAAGGGTGGCGTCTGCGCCTTCGTGGATGCGGAGCACGCCCTCGACCCGGTCTATGCGCGCAAGCTCGGCGTCAACCTCGACGACCTGCTGATCTCGCAGCCCGATACCGGCGAACAGGCGCTCGAAATCACCGACACGCTGGTGCGCTCCGGTGCCATCGACGTGCTGGTGGTCGATTCGGTCGCCGCGCTGACGCCGCGCGCCGAGATCGAGGGCGAGATGGGCGAGAGCCAGCCGGGTCTCCAGGCCCGCCTGATGAGCCAGGCCCTGCGCAAGCTCACCGGTTCGATCTCGCGCTCGAACTGCATGGTGATCTTCATCAACCAGATCCGCATGAAGATCGGCGTGATGTACGGCAGCCCCGAGACGACCACCGGCGGCAACGCGCTGAAGTTCTACGCCTCGGTGCGCCTCGATATCCGCCGCGTCTCGACGCTGAAGGATCGCGACGAGGCCATCGGCAACTCGGTGCGCGTCAAGGTCGTCAAGAACAAGGTCGCGCCGCCCTTCAAGCAGGTCGAGTTCGACATCATGTTCGGCGAGGGCGTATCAAAGGTCGGCGAGCTGATCGACCTCGGCGTGAAGGCCGGCATCGTCGAGAAGTCGGGCGCGTGGTTCTCCTACGACAGCCAGCGCCTCGGCCAGGGTCGCGAGAACTCGAAGGGCTTCCTTCGCGACAACCCCGACATCGCCAACAAGATCGAAGCCTCGATCCGCCAGAACTCGGGACTGGTCGCCGACCGGATTCTCGAGACGGCCAAGCCGACCGCCGACGATCTCGATGAGGGTGAGGCCTAAAGCGCCTCGCGTCACCGGTAGAATAAATGAAGCCCGCCGCGAGCGATCGCGGCGGGCTTTCTTCTGCGCCGAAGGCGAGCGGTCAGGCCGCCGCGTGCCTCGCGTCGAACTCGGCCGCGAAACGGGCGCCCGGCCGGTCCGTGCAGCGATCGACCCAGGTGTCGATGGTCGGCTCGCCGGGCTTTCCGAACCAGGCATAGGGCGAGTGCAGGAGGAGGTCGGCGGCACTGAAGTGGTCACCGAGCAGGAAGGGCCTGTCCTTCAACGTTTCGGCGAGCCGTACCTTGATGTCGGCGCTCGTCCGGAAGGTGCGCGCGATGGCGGGATGATCGAGCCCGATGGCCTCCAACGTCAGGACCGGCTCGACGACGCCGGCGTACCAAGCGAGCCAGCCGAGATAGGCACCGCGCTGCGGGTGGCCGGCGGGGATGCTGAGGCCGTTCTTCGGAAACAGCTCGGCCAAGTACTGAATGATGGCGCTCGACTCCCGCACCAGGACGCCGTCGTGGTCGAGGAGCGGCACCTTGCCTTCCGGGTGCGGGTTGCGCGGGTCGCGCGCGCCCGAGCCGTCCATGCGCGGGATCGTGACGGTTTCGATCCGCACGGCATCGAGCGCGTCGAGGTCCTTGAGGAGCGCAACGATGCGGGTCGAGCGGCTCTGTGGGGCGTGGAACAGCGTGATCATCGGTGGCCTCTGGCTGGCGGGTTGCCAAGCCAGGGTTTAGTCCAGGGCACCTGCCAGTTTCCGTCAGTTGGGCGATGGCGCGAACCGATCGACTGTTCCGACTGCTGCACGCGATGCGCGTCCTGCCCTCGCCGGTCACCGCCGCGCGGCTGGCTGAGGAAACCGGCGTGTCGCTGCGCTCCCTCTATCGCGATATCGACAGCCTGCGCGCCGCCGGCGCCCGGATCGATGGCGAGCGCGGCTACGGCTACCGTCTGATCGAGGACGTTGCCCTTCCGCCGCAAACCTTCGATCGAACGGAGATCGAGGCGCTGGTTCTCGGCCTCGCCGAGGTCCGTCATATGGGGGACCCGGCCCTGGCCCAGGCCGCCGCGTCGGCACTGGCCAAGGTCGCCGCCACCCTGCCCGACCGGGCCGAGCAGCACCTGCTCCACGCGGTCTCGCAGGTTCGCCGCTCCGAGGCCCGTTTCTCCAAGATCCCCGACATGGAGACGATCCGGGCCGGGTGCTGGCGGGAGGAGGCTCTGGCGCTCCGCTACAGCGACAAGGACGGTGCGGTCACCGAGCGGCAGATCCTGCCGCTCTCCATCGTCTACCTCGACAGCAAGATGACCCTGCTGGCGTGGTGTTGCCTGCGCGAGGCGTTCCGCATGTTCCGGCTGGATCGCATCGAGGAGGTGCGGATAGCGGGCACCAGCTTCCGCCCGCGGCGGGTCACGCTGCTGCGCAGCTACCTCGCCGAACTGAGGGGTAGCGCCGGGCCGCGCGATGAGCCGACGTGACTCGCAAAGCTTGGGCCCGTATGAGGGCGCGAGACTGACCGCCGTGCTGTCCTCAGCCGGCTCCCCGACGCGACATGATGTTCGAGCCTATCCGATGAGCGGCGTCAACGAGATCCGATCGACCTTCCTGGACTACTTCCGGGATGCCGGGCACGCGGTGGTACCCTCGTCCTCGCTCGTGCCGAAGAACGACCCCACGCTGATGTTCACGAACGCCGGCATGGTGCAGTTCAAGAACGTCTTCACGGGGGTCGAGAAGCGTCCCTACGTCAAGGCGACCTCTTCGCAGAAATGCGTCCGCGCCGGGGGCAAGCACAACGACCTCGACAATGTCGGATACACCGCGCGGCATCACACCTTCTTCGAGATGCTCGGCAACTTTTCGTTCGGCGACTACTTCAAGGCCGATGCGATCGAGCTGGCCTGGACGCTGATCACCAAGGAGTTCGGCCTCTCGCCGGAAAAGCTCCTCGTCACCGTCTATGCTGACGACGAGGAGGCCGCGGGCCTGTGGCGGAAGATTGCCGGCTTCTCGGATGAGAAGATCATCCGGATCGGCACCTCCGACAATTTCTGGCAGATGGGCGATACCGGCCCCTGCGGCCCGTGCTCGGAAATCTTCATCGACCAGGGCCCGACGCTGGCGGGCGGACCGCCCGGTTCTCCGGATGAGGATGGCGACCGCTTCCTCGAATTCTGGAACCTCGTGTTCATGCAGTACGAGCAGGTCGAGCCGGGTGTGCGGAACTCGCTGCCCCGGCCTTCGATCGATACCGGCATGGGCCTGGAGCGGATGGCCGCCATCCTCCAGGGCGTCCACTCGAATTACGACACCGACCTGTTCCGCGCGCTGATCGATGCGGTGGCCCACGCCGTGTCGCGGGCGCCGGAGCCGTCGACGCGCGCCTCCTACCGCGTCATCGCCGACCATCTGCGCTCGACCTCGTTCCTGATCGCCGACGGCGTGCTGCCGTCGAACGAGGGCCGCGGCTACGTGCTGCGCCGGATCATGCGCCGGGCCATGCGCCACCTCGAACTGCTCGGCGCCCGCGATCCGGTCATGTACCGGCTCGTGCCGACCCTCGTGCGCGAGATGGGGCAGGCCTTCCCCGAACTCGCCCGCAGCGAAGCGCTGATCTCCGAGACCCTCCGGCTGGAGGAAGGCCGCTTCCGCAAGACCCTGGAGCGCGGCCTCGCCATCCTCGACACCGAGACCCGCGATCTCGCGGCCGGCCAGAACCTGTCCGGCGAGACGGCCTTCACGCTCTACGACACCTACGGTTTCCCGCTCGACCTGACGCAGGACGCGCTGAAGGCGCGCGGCATCGGCGTCGATACGAAGGCCTTCGACGCGGCGATGCTGCGCCAGAAGCAGGCGGCGCGGGCCGCGTGGCAGGGCTCGGGCGAGGCCGCGACCGAGACGGTCTGGTTCGGCATCAAGGAGCGAACCGGCGCTACCGAATTTCTGGGATACGACACGGAAGCGGCCGAAGCCGTCGTCGGCGCCCTGCTGCGCGACGGCAGCGAAGTCGAAACGCTGAAGGCGGGCGAGAACGGCATCGTCGTCGCCAACCAGACCCCGTTCTACGGCGAATCCGGCGGTCAGGTCGGCGATACCGGCACGATCTCCGGGCCCGGCCTCAAGGCACGCGTCACCGGTACGGACAAGAAGCTCGGCGACCTGTTCGTGCATCACGTCACGGTCGAGGAGGGTACGCTCGCCGTCGGCGCCGCCGTGGAGCTGAAGGTCGATCACGCGCGCCGCGCCGCGATCCGCGCCAATCACTCGGCGACCCACCTCCTCCACGAGGCCCTGCGTCAGGTGCTCGGCGACCACGTCGCCCAGAAGGGCTCGCTCGTCGCGCCGGAGCGCCTGCGCTTCGATATCAGCCACCCCAAGCCCATCGACGAGGCGGAGCTGAGCCGCGTCGAGGAGATCGCCAACGCGGTGCTGCTCCAGAACGCGCCGGTCGTCACGAAGCTGATGGCCGTGGACGAGGCGATCGAGTCGGGCGCCCGCGCCCTGTTCGGCGAGAAGTACGGCGATGAGGTCCGCGTCGTCTCCATGGGCCGGCCCGTGGATGACGAGGGCCGCGAGGTCGAAGGCCGCCTGCCGAACTTCTCGATCGAGCTGTGCGGCGGCACCCATGTCTCGCAGCTCGGCGAGATCGGCCAGATTACCGTGCTCGGCGAGAGCGCGGTCGGCGCCGGCGTGCGCCGGATCGAGGCGATGACCGGCACCGCCGCCCGTCGCCACCGCGCCACCGAGAGCCGCACGCTGAGCCAGCTTGCCGGCCTGCTCAAGGCGCCCGTCGCGGACGTGCCGGAGCGCCTCTCCACACTCATCGAGGAGCGTCGCCGCCTCGAGAAGGAGCTGGCGGATGCGCGCAAGAAGATCGCCATGGGCGGAGCCTCGGGCGGCGGCGACGAAGCCCGCGAGATCAACGGCGTGAAGTTGATGGCCCGGGTGGTCGAGGGCGTCGAGATGCGGGATCTGAAAGGTCTCGCCGACGAGGGCAAGACCCGCCTCGGCTCGGGCATCGTCGCCCTCGTCGGCGTCTCCGCGGACGGCAAGGCCGGGCTCGTCGTTGGCGTCACCGAGGATCTGACCGAGCGTTACGACGCGGTCGGACTGGTGCGCGCCGGTGCCGGCCACCTCGGCGGCAAGGGCGGCGGCGGACGGCGTGACATGGCCCAGGCCGGCGGCCCGGACGGCGCCGGTGCGGACGCCGCACTCGCGGCGATCGCGGAGGCCTTGGCCGCGGGCTGACCGGCCTCCGCGCACGCGGCGGTCGGGGGGAAGAAAAACATTGTCGCTCGCGGAACGGTGAGCGTGTTCGCGGCTTGGTTGGCGGCCAATCCCCGCCGCCTCCGAGCCTTGTGCCCGGCGCGTCCCGTTTCCCGATCCGGCCCGCACCGGATTCGGGACAGGGCGTCAATGTCCTGTGAGCCGATGAAACTCTTTCGCTGCCAGTCCTGCGACAACGTCCTCTATTTCGAGAACCGCTCCTGCGAGCGCTGCGGCCATCGGCTCGCCTACCTGCCGCAGCTCGGTCGTATCTCGGCCCTCGAGCCTGCGGGGGACAACACCTGGACGCCGCTCGCTGCGCCGGATCGCCCGGGCTTCTTCTGCACCAACGCCGCGCACGACGCCTGCAACTGGATGGTGCCGCCGGGTACGACCGACGCCTTCTGCCTCGCCTGCCGCCATAACGGCACCGTGCCGGATGTGAACGACCCGGTGAATCTGGAGCGCTGGCGCGAGATGGAGCATGCCAAGCACCGGCTGTTCTACACTCTGCTGCGCTGGAACATGCCGCTGAAGACCCGCGCCGAGGATCCCGAGCACGGGCTGATCTTCAACTTCCTGGCCGACTCGCCGGATTCGAGCGGCCCCAAGGTGATGACCGGCCACGAGAACGGCATCATCACCATCGCGCTGGTCGAGGCCGATCCGGCCGAGCGTGAGAAGCGCCGCACGTCGATGGGCGAGCCCTACCGGACGCTCCTCGGCCATTTCCGCCACGAGGTCGGCCACCATTACTGGGACATCCTCGTGCGCGACGCCGGCAAGCTGGAGCCGTGCCGGGCGGTGTTCGGAGACGACTCGCAGGATTACGGCGCTTCGCTCCAGCGCCACTACAATCAGGGTCCGCCGCCGAACTGGCAGGAGAACTTCGTCTCGGCCTACGCCACCACCCATCCGTGGGAAGACTTCGCCGAGACCTGGGCGCACTACCTCCACATCGTCGATACGCTGGAAATGGCGAGCGCCTTCGGCATGCAGGTGAAGCCCAAGGCCGATGTCGAGGGCGAACTCGCCACACGGGTGGATTTCGACCCCTACGCGGCCGAGACGGTCGAGCAGATCATCGATGCGTGGCTGCCCTTCGTCTTCGCGATGAACAGCGTCAGCCGCACCATGGGCGAGGGCGACCTCTACCCGTTCGTGCTCGGTCCGGCGGTGGTGACGAAGCTCGGCTTCATCCACAACCTCGTGCACGGCCGGGTGTAGAAACGCCTCGCAACGATCGCCGACGGACGGGCCTCGCGTCAGGCCCGTCCGGCCTCCGCCGACAGCATGGCGGGATCGATGCCGATCGCCTTGAGGACCTGATCGTACTTGGTGCCGAGCCCCGGATCGAAGATCAGGTCCGGATCGGCTGGGCAGTTCAGCCAGCCATTGGCCAAAATCTCGTTCTCCAACTGGCCTGCCTGCCAACCGGCATAGCCGAGTGCCAGCACGGCGTTCGAGGGTCCGCGCCCGTCGGCGATGGCGCGCAGGATCTCCACCGTCGCCGTGAGGCACACGCCCTCGTCGATCTGCAGCGTCGATTGATCGATGTGGAAGTCGGCGGTGTGGAGCACGAAGCCGCGCTTGGCATCGACCGGTCCGCCCATCAGCACCGGCATGTGACCGACGCGCTCGCGAAGGCGGATCGCATCGGACTCGCTGGCGATGTCGAGCTGGATCAGGAGATCCGGCATGCTCAGATCCGCGACCGGCTTGTTGACGATGATGCCCATCGCCCCGTCCGCCGAGTGCGCGCAGAGATAGATCACCGAGCGCGCGAAGCGCTCGTCGCCGATCCCCGGCATAGCCACGAGGAACTGGCCGTCGAGATAGGCCGTGTCTTTGAGCGAGGGATCGGGCGTCTGCATGGGACTATGCTACTGCGCTGGCCGTCATTGATCCATAAGGCAAACGCGCACGCGGCGCGGCCGTGCCTCGACAGTCGCGCGAAGCGCGTCTAACGGTTCGTGGCTTTTGCGAGGAGAGCACGGATGACGATTCAGGTTGGCGATCACCTGCCCCAGGCCACCTTCCGGGTGAACGGGCCGGACGGTCCGCAGGCCAAGACGACCGACGACGTGTTCAAGGGGCGCCGCGTCGTGCTGGTCGGCGTGCCGGGCGCCTTCACCCCGGCCTGCCACCGCAACCACCTGCCGGGCTTCGTCGCCAAGCGCGAGGAGATCCTGGCCCGCGGCATCGATGCGATCGCCGTGACCTCGGTCAACGACATCTTCGTGCTCAACGCGTGGCAGCAGCAGAGCGGCGCCGAGGGCATCGAGTTCCTGGCCGACGGCAATGCCGAATTCGCCAAGGCGATCGGCCTGGAAATGGACGGCTCGGGCTTTGGCCTCGGCCCGCGCTCCCAGCGCTACGCGATGCTTGTGGATGACGGCGTGGTGCGGATCCTCAACGTCGAGGACACCCCGTCCAAGGCCGAGGTCTCGGGCGCCGAAGCCCTGCTGAAGGTGCTCTGAGCCACCCGACATAAGCCCTCCCCGGCACCGGGGAGGGTTCGATCCGTCTTACTTCTCCCAGCCGTAGTCCCGCGCATCGGTCGCGGTGCGGTGGAAGGCGAGACGGCGGTCGTATTCCAGCGGGTCCTTGGGCTGCACCAGGGCGCCGGGCGGCACGTTGAGCCAGTCCACCAGACGGGTCAGCATGAACCGCATGGCCGCGCCCCGCGCCAGGATCGGCAGCGCCGCGATCTCTGCCGGTTCGAGCGCCCGCACTGCATCGTAGCCCGCGATCATCGCACCCGCCTTGTCGCGGTGGAAGGTGCCGTCGGCATCGAAGCACCACGCGTTGAGGCTGATCGCCAGATCGTAGGCGAAGGCGTCGGTGCAGGCGAAGTAGAAGTCGATGAGGCCCGACACGGCGTCGCCGATGAAGAACACGTTGTCGGTGAAGAGGTCGGCGTGGATGACGCCAGCCGGAAGCCCTTGCGGCCAGGACGCCTCGAGCCAATCGAGGTCGGTGCGGGTGCGGGCGGCGAGGCCGGGCGCCACGGTGTCGGCCTGCGCTTCGGCCTGCACGAAGAGCGGACGCCACGCTTCCACCGACAGATTGTTCGCGCGCACCATCGGAAAATCGCGGCCGGCGGCGTGAAGCCCGGCCAGCGCGGCGCCGAGCGCCCGGCAATGCTCGGCGTTCGGGCGGCTCAACGACACGCCTTCGAGGAAGGTGACGATCGCCGCAGGCCGGCCGCAGAGATGCCCGAGGGCAGTACCGGCGCGGTTGCGGACCGGTTGCGGACAGGCGAGGCCGGCCCGTGCCAGATGGCCCATCAGGTTGATGAAGAAGGGCAGATCCGCCGCGTTCACCCGCTTCTCGTAGAGGGTGAGGATGTAGTTGCCCGTGCTCGTATGCAGGAAGAAGTTCGAGTTCTCGACGCCTTCCGCGATGCCCTTGTAGGAGAGCAAATCGCCGAGCTCGTATTCTCTGAGGAAGGCGCGCAGCGCCTCGTCGGATACGTCGGTGTAGACCGCCACGGTGCCGCTGCCGGTTTCAGACAAGAGAAAGGGGCGCCATGGGCGCCCCTGGAGGTCGTTCGGCCGGCCTCCGCTCGGGGGCCGGCGTGTCGTCCGCCCTATTCGGCGGCTTCGCTGCGCAGCTCGCGCGGCAGCGGGAAGGACATGTCCTCGACGGTGACCGACACCTGATCCACCGTCACGTCGAAGCGCGCGGCGAAGGCGTCGATAATCTCTTCGACCAGAACCTCCGGCGCGGACGCGCCAGCGGTCAGGCCGAGGCGGCGGATGTCCTTGAAGGCATCCCAATCGATCTCCTCAGCACGCAGGACGAGGCGGGTGATGGGACAGCCGGCCCGCTCGGCGACTTCGCGCAGGCGCTGCGAGTTCGAGGAGTTCGAGGAACCCACCACGATCAGGGCATCAACCCGCGGCGCGACTTCCTTGACCGCTTCCTGGCGGTTGGTGGTGGCGTAGCAGATGTCGTCCTTGTGCGGGCCGTGAATGCCGGTGAACTTGGCCTTCAGCGCCTCGACGATATGCTTGGTATCGTCGATCGACAGGGTCGTCTGCGTCACCCAAGCCAGCGCCTGGTCGGCCGGCGGATTCAGCGCATCGATCTGGTCAATGTCCTCGACCAGGGTGATCGACCCCTTGGGCAACTGACCCATGGTGCCGACGACTTCCGGGTGGCCGGAATGGCCCACGAGCAGAACGTGGCGCCCGCGCTTGTGATGGATCTCGGCCTCGCGGTGGACCTTGGTCACCAGCGGGCAGGTCGCGTCGATGGTGGTGAGGCCGCGCGCGTCGGCGTTCTGCGGCACGGTCTTGGCGACGCCATGGGCGGAGAAGATGACGGGGGCGCCGCTATCGGGCACCTCGTCCAGCTCGCGCACGAACACGGCGCCCTTCCGCTTCAGGGTCTCGACCACGTATTTGTTGTGGACGATCTCGTGGCGGACGTAGACCGGCGCTCCGTAGATCGCCAGCGCCCGCTCGACCACGTCGATGGCGCGCACCACGCCGGCGCAGAAGCCGCGGGGGCGCACAGGAGGATCTCCAGTGGCGGCTTGTCGCCCGTCACGGCCGGATGCGGGACCCTGTTCGGGTCGGCGGTGAGGTTGATGGTGTCAGCGCTCATGATCCGACGGATGTGGAGAGGGGTGGCCGGGTCTGTCAACTGCGGCCAGCCCGAAAGCCGCGACAGGCCTGCGCCTGTCCGTCATCATTTGCTTAGCACACACGACGCGATCCGTGACCCCCACCCTCCGCCCGGGGGGCCTGCATCGACGCTGCTGTGGCAACGGTGCCCGCCCGGTGCCACCGGGACCGTAGGCGCCGGGCATGTGACGAACGACACGCGAATCGCCCTCGCGAGGCGCACGGCTCTTGTTTTGACATCGTCTTTTTCCGAAAGCCGGTGGCCAGCTTTCGGGACGATGTCCTAAGGGAAGCCCTTCTCCCATCTGGAACCAGCGAGGCAACGGGCTTTCATGGCGAGCGCCACGGACCACGCCAGCTTCCTGCCGCCGGTGCTGACCTTCCTGTCGGCGGCGGTGATCGGCGTGCCGCTCGTGCGCCTGCTCGGCCAGAGCGCGGTGCTGGGCTACCTCGTTGCCGGCGTGGTGATCGGCCCGGCCGGCTTTTCCCTGATCGCGGAGCCCGAGACGGCGGCGAGCGTCGCCGAGATCGGCGTGGTGCTGCTGCTCTTCATCGTCGGGCTCGAACTCGAGATCTCGCGGCTCGTCTCGATGCGGCGCGACATCTTCGGGCTCGGCGCCGCACAATTGGCCCTGTGTTCGCTCGTCATCGCGGGCGCGGCTCTCGCCTACGGCCTGACGCCGGCCGCAGCGAGCGTCGTCGGCATCGCCATCGCGCTCTCGGCCACCGCGGTCGCGCTCCAGTTGCTGGAGGAGCGCGGCGATCTCGGCTCGCCCTATGGCGGGCGCTCCTTCGCGGTCCTCCTGTTCCAGGACATCTCGGTGGTGGCGATCCTGGCGCTGCTGCCGCTGCTCGCCTCGGCCGGCGCCACGCCGAAGGACGGCTGGCTCGACGAGGGCCTGCGCTCCACCGGCCGCGCGGCGGTCGCCGTCGCGGGCGTGGTGCTCGTCGGGCGCTACGGCCTCAACCCGTTCTTCCGTCTGCTCGCGGCGGCGGGCGGACGCGAGGTGATGACGGCGGCCGCGCTTCTCGTGGTGCTCGGGACCGCGCTGGTGATGGAAAAGGCCGGCCTCTCCATGGCGATGGGCGCCTTCCTCGCCGGCGTGATGCTCGCCGAGTCGAACTTCCGCCATCAGCTCGAAGCCGACATCGAGCCGTTCCGCGGCATGCTGCTCGGTCTGTTCTTCATGAGCGTCGGCATGTCGATCGATGGCGGCCTGCTCACGAACCACTGGCTGGCGCTGCTCGCCGCGACCATGGCCGCGATCGCGGTGAAGATCGCCCTGGTCGCCGGGCTGTTCCGCCTGTTCGGCTCGCCCTGGCTCGACGCCCTGCGCGGCGCGGCGGTGCTGGCGCCGGCCGGCGAGTTCGCCTTCGTGATCCTGCCGGCGGCGGGCGACTTGCGCATCCTCGCCTCGGACGTGACCCGCTTCTGCGTCGCGCTTGCCGCCCTCACCATGCTGGTCGGGCCCATCGCCGCCAAGGGGCTCGATGCCCTGATCGCCCGCCGCCCGAAGGAGGCCGAGCCGCCCTCCGACGTCGGAGAGGCGCAAGAATCCGGCGACACCCGCGTGCTGGTGGTGGGCTTCGGCCGCTTCGGCCAGATCCTGGCGCAGGTGCTGCTGGCGGAGGGCATCAACATCACCGTCATCGACAAGGACGTCGAGCAGATCCGCAACGCGACCAGCTTCGGCTTCCGGATCTATTACGGCGACGGCACCCGGCTCGACGTGCTGCGCGCTTCCGGCCTCGCCAAGGCGGACCTGATCTGCGTCTGCATCGACGACGCGCCGGCAGCTTTGAAGATCGTCGACATCGTCCACGAGGAATTCCCGAACGTGCGCACCTATGTGCGGGCCTATGACCGCACGCACGCCATCGAGCTGATGAACCGCGACGTCGATTTCCAGCTTCGCGAGACCGTCGAATCCGCCCTCGGCTTCGGCCGCGCCACTCTTGAGAGCCTGGGATTGCCCGCCGAAGCCGCCGCGCGGCGCGTCGAGGACGTGCGCAAGCGCGACGTCGCCCGCCTCGTGCTCCAGCAGGCGGGGGCGATGCCGGACGGCTCCGGCTGGCTGCGCGGCACGCCGGAACTGCGGCCCGAGCCGCTCACCGCGCCAAAAAGCCCCTCGCGGGCGCTGAGTGCCGAGACCCGCGGCCTGATCGAGCAGCAGCCACACGAATCCGCCGCCCGCGCGCTCGAACCCGAGGATGCCGAGCCGAATGCCTGAGGCGGGCACAGGCGCCGTGCCGCACCGAGACGGGGGTGCGGCGCGCTTCGTCTCGGGCTCGATCCTGCGTCACGTCGTGGTGATGAGCGCGACCGGCTCCGTCGGCCTGATGGCGATCTTCGCTGTCGATCTGCTGTCGCTGTTCTACGTCTCGAAGCTCGGCGACCCGGCGCTCACCGCCGCGGTCGGCTTCGCCTCGATCGTCCAGTTCTTCGCCATCGCCTTCAATATCGGCCTGATGATCGCGGCCGGCGCCCTGGTCTCGCGGGCGATCGGAGCGAACGATCCGGCCGATGCGCGGCGGATCGCGACCTCGGTCACCGTCCATTGCGTGATCGCCTCGGCTCTGCTGGCCGCCCTCCTGCTCACCGTGCTCGACCCGCTGCTCTCGGCCATCGGCGCGGAGGGGCACACCCTCGACGTCGCCCGGCGCTATCTCTGGATCAGCCTGCCGTCGAACGTGCTGCTCGGGCCGGGCATGCTGTTCACCGGCCTCCTGCGCGCGGTCGGCGCAGCGCGGGAGGCGATGTATGTCACCCTCGGCGGTGCCGTCATCACCGTCTTCGTCGATCCGCTGCTGATCTTCGGCCTCGGGCTCGGCGTGGACGGAGCCGCGCTCGCGGTCTGCGTCGCCCGCATCACCTTCGTCGCCGTCGGCTGGATCGGCGTCCGGCGCTACCGGTTGCTCGAAGCGCCCCGCCTCACGGCCGTCCTCGGCGATCTGCCGCTGGTCACCCGCATCGCCGGGCCGGCGGTGCTCACCAACCTCGCCCCCTCGATCGCCAGCGCCTTCGTGGCGCACGCCTTGTCCGGCTTCGGGCCTCCAGCGATCGCCGGGAACGTAGTGATCGAGCGCCTCGCCCCGGTCGCCTTCTGCGGGTTGTTCGCGATGTCGGGCTCGATCGGTCCGATCCTCGGCCAGAACTGGGGCGCCGGGCGCTTCGATCGGATGCGGGGCGTGCTCCGGGTCGGTGCGGCGGTGACCGCACTCTACGTCGTCGTCGTCTGGCTGCTCCTCGCCCTGGCGCGGGCGCCGCTGGCCGGCGCCTTCGAGCTTCAGGGCGTCGCGGCCGATCTGTTCGCCTTCTTCTGTCTGGTGAGCGGGCCGGTCTGGTTCTTCAACGGGCTGCTGTTCCTGGCCAACGCTGCGTTCAACAATCTCGGCTTTCCCTTCCTCTCGACCCTGCTGAACTGGGGCCGGGCGACGGTGGGCACCGTCCCGCCCGCTCTTCTGGGGGCGGCGTGGTACGGACCGGAGGGCGTGATCGCTGGCACCGGCCTCGGCTCGATCGCCTTCGGGGTGGCCGGCCTCGCCCTCGCCTTCCGCACCGTGGGCCGGCTCGAACGCGGCATGAGCCTCGCGGCAGGCCCCGCACCCGAGCCACCCTCCGCCGACGCGGCGGTGCAGGCCGCCCCTGCCAGTGGAATGATCGGTGCAGTCGGAAAAGCGAACGTGGAAGCCGGCACGAGCTGATTGTCGGCTATTCCAAGGGAAATCGCCGCGGAATCGGGGTTATCGCTGGCCAGCCTCGCCCGGTTGCGACACACTCTCGACCGAGGCCGTTCCGGCGAGCCTTCGGATGTGAGTGTCGGCGGTCATCACCGGTGCGCGTCCGGAATGCGGATGGGCTCGCATCATGGACACGTTGTCATGGTGAGGCCCGGAGGCGTTCGGCACCCGGACCGTTGCTGCTCGCTGAGGCGCCCGGCCATGTACACGATGTTCGACATCCTGCAGAGCCAGGGCGACGCGAGCGTGCGGGCCTTCGGGCAGCAATTCGGTCTCTCGCCCGAGCAGACCCGCCGCGCCATGGAGGCGCTGCTGCCGGCGCTGTCGATGGGCATGCAACGCAACGCGGCGGCCGATCCGATGGGGTTCGGGCGCATGTTCGCGTTCGGCCAGCCGGGAAAAGCGCCGCCACAGGCCGGTGCGGATATGTTTTCAGGCCTGTTCGGCTCACCCATGATCGCTCAGGCGGTGATCCAGCAAGCGTCGGCGGCGAGCGGCGTCGGGAGCCAGGCCCTCAGGCAGATGCTGCCGATCATGGCTGGCATGATCGTGGCCGGCATCGTCCACCTGCTTCTCAACCCGCCCGCCGGGGCACCGGCCGCCGAGCCCGCGCCCCCCACTTACCCGGTCGGCACGCTCTGGACGGACTGGCTCAACGGCCTCACCGCCGCAGCGGGACAGATGGCCTCCCCTCCCCCGTCTGCGACGCGCAAGCCCGAGCCGCGCCCGGCCATGCGGAAAGCAGAGGCGGCGCCGACACCGGATGCGACCAAGGCCTCGATGGAAGTGATCCAGCAGATGCTCCAGACCGGAGCCGAGGTTCAGGAGCAGAACGTCAAGGCGATGAAAGACGCGTTTGACGCGTTCTGGAGCCAGCCGAAGCCGGAGGATCCAAAGCCCAGAGCCGGAGCCGCTCCGGCCGCGGGAAGGGACGCAGCTTCCGCAAGGCGCAAGCCGGTCGGGCCGAAATAGGGAACGTCGGACGGCTGGTTTTACCAGACCGGCAACGCTCGGCTTCGTCCGGTCGCGGCGCCGGACGACAAATCATCTCGCTGTCTCGATCGAGGGATCAACGGGCCGGCGCCGCCGGATCAAGCCGGCCTGATCCACCTGCATCGGACTACTCGAACACAAACAATTCGAAGATCTTGGGAAAGAAACTTCCCAGGGCGGTTCCGTACGCGCGGAAGGCGCCGATGACTGCGATCCCGACGAAGGTGCTGACCAATCCATACTCGATGGCAGTCGCCCCCGATTCATGACGCGCGAAGCGGACGAGAGACCGGTACAAAGGTCGGGCGGATTTCGGGACGGGCGCGGATGGAGGAAGCAGAGACACGGCGCATCGTCCCGGACGTGAGGCAATGACCTGATTCTGCCAGCCTGAACTTGCAGCGAGCTTAAGGGAATTGAAGAAAACGGCGGCATTACCCGCCGACACGTCTCATTCGACGGCCACTGCGTTCGCGAACGGGGCAGCGGGTGATGGATCGCCGAACCTGTGTCCCGCTCCCATCGCCCGCTCGCCTCGGGGCCGCTTCACCCCGCGAAACGGTCGAGCATCATCTCGAAAAGCGGCTAACGCCTTCCGGAATGATGCCCTTGGCCGATTCAGGCCTTACCGGTGTCCTTGCGCAGGGCGTCGATGCGCTTGGAGGCCTCCGCCTTGTCGAGGTCGGCCTCGAAAGCCTCCGGCGCCTTGGCCTGCTCGGACAGGGTCTTGAGGTAGGAGGCCTGCGCGCCTGTCATCGGCTCGGCGCCGGTCGTCCACTCATCGGGATCCTTGATCCGGTTCGACTCGTCGGTCGGATCGACTTTCGGATTCTCGGCCGCAGCCTGGTCCTTAGTGGTCTTGCTGGTCGTCTTGCCGGTCATCGGGGCACCCCTTCGTTCATGGATTGTTCCAAAAAACGCGGGGCTGTCCGCTAAGTTCCGGGCACCGTTTGAGGGGCCCGGAACCGTCGATCCAGATAATCCTCAGGCGGCGGCCGCCCGCGGCTGCACCTCAGCGAGGTAGTCGTCCATCAGCGTCTTGGTCAGCGCCGCCGGCGTGAAGCGGTAGGGGCCGATCTCGGAGACCGGGGTCACCTCTGCGGCCGAGCCGGTGATGAAGCACTCCGAGAAGCCCGTCATTTCCTCGGGGCGGATGCGCCGCTCGATCACCTCGATCCCGCGGCGCCTGGCCAGCTCGATCACGGTCTGGCGGGTGATGCCGTTGAGGAAGCGGTCGGCCTGGGGCGTGTGGATCACGCCGTCGGCGATGAAGAACACGTTGGCGCCGGTGCATTCGGCGACGTTGTCCTCCCAGTCGAGCATCAGCGCGTCGGCATAGCCCTTGTTCTCGGCGCGGTGCTTGGAGATCGTGCAGATCATGTAGAGACCCGCCGCCTTCGATGTGGAAGGCGCGGTGCGCGGATCGGGGCGGCGGTAATCGGCGATGTCGAGCCGGATGCCCTTCATCTTGGTCTCCGGATCGAAGTAGCTCGGCCATTCCCAGGCGGCGATGGCGAGATGGATGGTGTTCTTCTGCGCCGCGACGCCCATCATCTCCGAGCCACGCCACGCCACGGGGCGCAGATAGGCGTCCTGCAGGCCGCTGGTCGCGAGCACCTGGGCTTTGGCCGCCTCGATCTGATCAACCGAGTACGGGATCTCGAAATCGAGGAGCTGGGCCGACTGGCGCAGGCGCTCGGAATGCTGGCGGCTCTTGAAGATCCGGCCGCCATAGGCCCGCTCGCCCTCGAACACCGACGAACCGTAGTGGAGGCCGTGGCTAAGCACATGGATCTTCGCCTCGCGCCACGGCACCATGGCGCCGTCGAACCAGATCGTGCCTTCGCGCTCATCGAAGGGAATCACGGACATCTCTCGAAGTTCCTCTGCGCGGCCTCGGCGAAGCGCGGGGTCGTCGGGTGGGGCAAATGCCGGCGCGCGGACGCAGAACGATGCAGCGAGCGGCTGGACCGGCAGGGTTGACGGGTAACAACGGGGCTGAGATATGTCAACAACACTGACTTATCTTCCCGGGTCATCCGGAGCCCTGCGATCCGCCGCCGACCGAGGTATTCACGACGTGAATCGTGTGATGACGCCAGATGCCGACATAGCGGTGCAGGCTCCCGGTGAGGCGTCCCTGCCGAGCTGTCCCGCCGCGGGCGGCGACAGCGACGACCTGATCGAACTCTTGTTCTTTGCCTATCGCGATTTCGTCGGCGATCCCGACCGGATTCTGGCGCAGTACGGCTTCGGCCGGGCGCATCACCGGGTGCTGCACTTCGTCGATCGCTATCCCGGCCTCACCATCGCCGAACTCCTCGATATCCTGCGCATCACCAAACAGAGCCTCAACCGGGTACTCAAGGATTTGATCGACCAGGGCTATGTCGAGCAGCAGACCGGCACGAGCGACCGGCGACAGCGGCTCCTGTTCTGCACCCCGTCCGGCCGGGCGCTGACGGCCGACCTGACGCGGGTGCAGGTCCGGCGGATCGTGCGGGCGCTCGATGCGCCGTCCGAGGATGACGAGGCCGAGAGCGGGCGCGAGGCCCGCGCGGCCTCCGCCCAGGATTTCCTGCTCGCGATGATCGAGCCGGCCGAGCGCGCCGCGATCCGCCGGCTGATGGCACGCCGCACGACGGGGCGCGCCTGATGTCGGCCGAAAGCGCCCTCAGGGCACGCCCCGAGCTTCCCGACCACGCGCCCCATATCCTGCTCGTCGATGACGACCGGCGCGTGCGCGAACTCCTGTCCCGCTTCCTCTCGGAGCAGGGTTTCCGGGTCACGGCGGCGGCAAACGCGGCGGAAGCGCGCCTGCGCGGGCAGTGCTTCGTGTTCGACGCCCTCGTGCTCGACGTGATGATGCCCGGCGAAAGCGGTTTCGACTATGCCCGCTCGGTGCGCGAGACCTCACGCGTACCGATCCTGATGCTGACGGCCCGCTCCAACCCCAACGACCGGGTCACGGGCCTGGAGATCGGCGCCGACGACTATCTGCCCAAGCCCTTCGAGCCGCGCGAGCTGATCCTGCGGCTCAACAACATCATCCGCCGCCACGCCGCCGTGCCGGAAGCCCGCTTCTCCGGCGAGGACGCGGTCAGTTTCGGCCCGTTCAGCTTCCGCATCGACCGGGGCGAGTTGCGCCGGGAGAACGAGCCGGTGAAGATCACCGAGCGCGAGCGCGAAATCCTGACCATGCTGGCCCAGACCCGCGGCGGCAATGTCGAGCGCGAGACGCTCGCGGGCAATGGTGGATTGGCGGCCGAGCGCACCATCGACGTGCAGATCAACCGTCTGCGCCGTAAGATCGAGCCGGACCCGGCCAATCCGAGCTTCCTGCACACCGTCCGCGGCGTCGGCTACCGCCTCGCCATCGATTGAGGCCTTCATGGCGGCCCCCGCCCGCCCCTCCGCGACCGCACCGTCTCGAACCGGCACCCTCGCCGGGGCGCTCGGTCGCGTTCGGAAGACCTGGCGGCGCCTCAGCCGCGCCATTGGCGACGCTTTGCCGAAGGGCCTCTACGCCCGCTCGCTGATCATCATCATCGCGCCGATGGTGCTGCTGCAATCGGTGATCGCCTACACCTTCATGGAGCGGCACTGGCAGCTCGTGACCCGCCGCCTTTCGGCGGCCGTCACCGCCGACGTCGCCGCGCTGATGGACATTTACGAGTCGTATCCGCAGGACCGGAACGCGGAGACGCTCTCGCGCATCGCCGGGGAGCGGCTGAACCTCGACATCGACATCCTGAAAGGCGCCAAGCTGCCGAATCCGGGGCCGCGCCCGTTCTTCTCGATTCTCGACGAGGTCTTGTCGGAAGAAATCCGCCGCCAGATCCGGCGCCCGTTCTGGATCGATACGGTGGGGCGCTCGAACCTCATCGAGATCCGGGTAGCGATCCCCGAGGGCGTGATGCGAGTCACCGCCCGGCGCAACCAGGCCTACGCCTCGAACTCGCATATCTTCCTGCTCTGGATGACCGGCTCCTCGCTGGTGCTGCTCGGCGTGGCGATCCTGTTCCTGCGCAACCAGATCAAGCCGATCCTGCGGCTCTCCGCGGTGGCCGAGGGGTTCGGCAAGGGCCGCGAGATCGAGTTCAAGCCGCGCGGCGCCCGCGAGGTCCGGCAGGCGGGGCACGCCTTCATCGAGATGAAGCGGCGCATCGAGCGCGCCATGGAGCAGCGCACGGCGATGCTCAACGGGGTGAGCCACGACCTGCGCACCATCATCACCCGGTTCAAGCTCTCGCTCGCCCTGGTGGAGCAGACGCCGGAGGTGGAGGATCTTCAGCGCGACGTGGACGAAATGAGCCGGATGCTCGAAGGCTATCTCGCCTTCGCTCGGGGTGATTCCGCCGAGACCGCCGCCGAGACCGACATGCGGACGCTGCTGGAGGATCTGCGCAGCGACGTGGAGCGCCTCGGCGCCCATGTCGAGGCGGTCGAGATCGAGGGCAGCCCGCTCGTCACGGTGCGGCCGGATGCGATGCGCCGCTGCCTGTTCAACCTCGCCGCCAACGCCGCGCGCTACGCCGACACCGTGGCGATCTCGGGCAAACGCGAGCACCGCGCTTTCCTCATCGCGATCGACGACGACGGGCCCGGCATCCCGCCCGAGAGCCGCGAGGACGTGTTCAAGCCGTTCGTGCGCCTCGACGATGCGCGCCAGGATGCCGGCGGCTCCGGGCTCGGTCTCGCCATCGCCCGCGATATCGCTCGGGCGCATGGCGGCGATGTCGGCCTGCACGACAGCCCGCTCGGCGGCTTGCGGGCGACGGTGCGCATCCCCGCCTGATCGAAACGCTCACTGGTCCGAAACACCTGCCTGACCGAAACCCTGGCGGATCGACCGGAGATTCTGAAGCGGCGGGAGTTTCCTCCGGCGGAACGGCGATGCTAAGACCGCTTCGCATTATTCTTCGGGCCGCGCTGCGGTCCCTCAACGAACGCGAGTGACGTCGAATGAACCCGCTGGTGCCGCTTTCCATCGTGCTGCTCCTCCCGATCGCAGCCGTCTGCGCCGTTCTGTTCACGGATTCCGGGATCGAGCCGGCCCTGTTCTACGCCGCCGTCAAGACCTTCGCGATCCTGTTCGTCGTCGGCGGCGCGATCTCCTTCGCCGCGAGCCGCCTCGCCGCGCGCACCCACGGCTGAGCCTCTCCTACGAAACGCCCGCCGCTCTGCCGTGCCCCCTGAGGCCCCCTCAGTGAGCGGGTGTTTCATGAGGCACGGCCGAATCCCGGCACCGGCCGGCGTCTGACGGAAGGTCGAGGCCATGCTGCGTGTCGTGCCCTCCTTCGATCGGATCGGCGAGGAGAACGCCTTCGCCGTTCTCGCCCGCGCCAGCGCGCTCGCGGCGCAGGGCCGCGACATCGTCAATCTCGGCATCGGCCAGCCGGACTTCGCGACGCCGGCCCATATCGTCGAGGCGGGCATCAAGGCCCTGCGCGACGGCCATCACGGCTACACGCCGGCGATCGGCATCCCACCGCTCCGTGAGGCGGTGACACGGGACCTCCACCGCCGCCACGGGGTCGAGGTTTCACCCGATGCGGTGATGATCGTGCCGGGCGGCAAGGTCACCATGTTCATGGCGATCCTGATGTTCGGCGAGCCCGGCGCCGAGATCCTGTATCCCGATCCCGGCTTCCCGATCTACCGCTCGATGATCGCGTTCACCGGGGCCACCCCGGTGCCGGTGCCGATCCGCGAGGCCAACGGCTTCGCCTTCTCGGCGGAGGAGACGCTCTCGCTGATCACGGAGCGCACACGCCTTCTGATCGTCAATTCGCCGGCCAACCCGACCGGCGGCGTCACGCCGAAGGCCGAGATCGACGCTCTGGTGCAGGGTCTTGCCGCCCATCCGGGCGTCGCCGTGCTGTCCGACGAGATCTACGGCTCCATGACCTATGACGGGGAGGCGCATGTCTCGCTCCTCGCCTATCCCGAGATCCGCGACCGGCTGATCGCGCTCGACGGTGCCTCGAAGACCTATGCGATGACGGGGTGGCGGCTCGGCTGGTCGGTCTGGCCGAAGCCGCTCTATGACGCCGCCCGCAAGCTCGCCGTGAACTCCTTCTCCTGCGTGAACGCCGCCACGCAATGGGCCGGGGTCGCCGCCCTCGACGGATCGCAGGACTGCGTCGCCGCGATGGTCGCCGCTTTCGATCAGCGTCGAAGCCTGGTCGTGGACGGGTTGAACGGCCTGCCGAACGTCTCCTGCATCACTCCCAAGGGCGCCTTCTACGCCTTCCCGAACATCGCGCGCACGGGCTGGAAGGCGAAGGCCCTGGCCACCGCACTCCTCGACGAGGCGGGGGTCGCGGTGATCGGCGGCCCGGATTTCGGCGTATACGGCGAGGGCTACCTGCGGCTGTCCTACGCCAACTCCGCCGAGAACATCGCTCGGGCGTTGGAGCGGATGAATCGGTTCCTCTCGGACCACTCGCCGGGCTGAGATTGAAAGATGTCATTCGCCTATGTGACAGCTTTCGCGAGATCGGCCTCCGTTTCCGGCATCGAGCGATAATCTCGGCCTTTCTCGATTTTCCATGCATCCGAATTCGAGGCTGCGGCGTTATCCGGCCATGCTTCGCTGTGCCTGATCGCGGCGAACCTCACAACGACGGAGATGCTGTAATGAAGATCAAGACCCTTCTCGCTGCTTCGGCTATCGCGCTTGCTCTGCCCATGGCCGCCCAGGCTCAAGGCACGCTGCGTGGCGCGGAGCGCGGCGCTCAGGAAGGCGCCGATGCGGCTGGTCCGATCGGTGGCATCGTCGGCGGTGCGGTCGGTGCGGCGACCGGTACGATCGGTGGCATCCTCGGTGTCGAGGATCGTCCGCGCTTCCGCTCCTATGTTCGCGAGCGCAACGTTCGCTCCTATGACTACGACGGTCGCGTCGTCGTCGGCTCCACGCTGCCGTCCTCGGGCGTGACGTATTACGACGTCCCGAACGACTACAACGTGACCCGTGGAACCCGCTACACCGTGGTCAACGACCGTCCGGTGCTGGTGGATGGTCGCCACCGGATCATCGAAGTGCTCGACTAACCACGCAGCGCATGGGCCGCCCGCAAGGGCGGCACCATCCGGCCCCGGCAACCACTGCCGGGGCCTTTTTCATGTTCTGACCTGCTCCAAAAGGTTCGCAGAGAGGCGGTCCGGCGCGCTATCTCGTCGACGACACATCGCCTGAGCGCGACGGCCCCTCTCCTGGAAGATCAGTGTTCGATCGCTTGCCGTGATGCTGTCGAAGGCAGGTGAGAATGTCGGACGCAACGCTCCCGGTGTTCCGTTCGTTTATCCATTTGAGACGATGTTTGCGCCTGGACAGGACTGACGATGACCGGCTCCGACACATCCGCCGAAAACCTTCCCGAGAACCCGCCGCTGCCGGAATCGGTGCGCGACCATCTCGGTCATGAGCTTCGGAGCGTCTATACCGAGCCGACCCCCGAGCCACGCTTCCTCGGCGACGAACCGAGCGTGCCGCAGGAATTTGAGCCGCAGCTTCGCCGGCTCGAGACGCGGCTGAAGACGCATGAGGAAGGCACCGAAGCGGTCGAACAGGCGCTCGACCGGATTCTCGATGCCTTTGGCGTCACGCCCGAGGCGGGCGATCCGAAGAAGTAGGACGGTTCACACCCGTCGCGCCGCCAACAGATCGCGGATTTCACCCAGCAGCTTCACATCGGCCGGCACCTCGGCCACCGGCTTTGGCTTGGCCTCTTCCCTGGATTTCAGGACGTTCATGGCGCGGATGACCATGAACAGTACGAAGGCGATGATGGTGAAGTTGACGGCGAGCGTCAGGAACTGACCGTAGCCGATCACCGCGCCGACCTTCTTCGCCTCGGCATAGGGCATGCCGTCCTGCACCTTGGATGACAGCGGGATGTAGTAGTTCGAGAAATCGAGCCCGCCGGTCACCGCGCCGATGATCGGCATGATGACGTCCTGAACCAGCGAATTGACGATGGCGCCGAACGCAGCGCCGATGATCACGCCGACGGCGAGATCGACCACATTGCCGCGCAACGCGAACTTCTTGAACTCTTCCAACATACTCGGGCTCCTTGAACCGCCGGCTCCGCTGCAGGCCGTTGCGTGCAAAGCTATGCCGCAAGCGGTGGTCGCCAAGGGGAGCTGCCAAAGGGGAGCCGCCAAGAGGAGCTGCGCCGATCGCCGACTTACGGTGGGAGAGGGCGACCGGTTTTCCGCTTCCGTGCACTTGTGCGCATAGCGAGCCGGCCCGGCGCAATTCAAACGGCCAAGCTGGAAACAGATCGCCGAGCGCCGCAATCTTCAGCCGGCCTCATACCCCGGTCCGGCAATCCTTCAGAAAAACTTCGAAACATATCTTAAGGGTTGTGCGGGCGATCTGCTCTTCCGGCTTAAGGGGATTGGGGCTTTTTCCGTCGCCGTTTAGCATCAGTTCATTTTTCAATTGCTACCGAGGGGTGACTACTTCAAACGCCCTGCCCTATCCCGAGGTGCCCTTTCGGATGCCCGACGAACTGATTCGCAGTGAATTGCCGGATGATCCCGGCTCCGTACGGGTCGAAGCGGTAAAAGCCGTTCCGCGCCAGTTGGCGCTTGCCTTGCGGGACTACTTCGACCTGGCGGAGCAGGCTCCGTTGCCGAGCCCGCTCGCGGCACTGTTGAGACAGTTCGAGACGGCGCTCGCCGCCCATGGCGGAGCGGTCGAAACCATCTTCCGCGACGATCTGGTGAAGGCGCTGCCGATGCTGCGCACCTTCGCGATCTCGCTCACCGCCAACCCGACCCGAGCCGACGATCTCGTTCAGGAGACGATGGTGAAGGCCTGGGCCAACCGGGAGCGGTTCACGCCGGGCACGAACTTCACGGCGTGGCTGTTCACCATCCTGCGCAACCAGTTCTACACCGAGATCCGCAAGGGGCGCCGCGAAGTCGAGGACGCCGACGGCGTCCACGCCGGCACGCTGACCGCTCACCCGGATCAGGAACACGCGGCGGGCTTGCGGATGGTGATGAACTTGATCGGCACCCTGCCGCTGCCGCAGCGGCAGGCGCTTCTGCTGGTCGGTGCCGAGGGCTTCACCTACGAGGAAGCGGCCGAGCAGCTCGGCTGCCAGGTCGGCACGGTCAAGAGCCGCGTCAGCCGCGCGCGGGCCTTTCTCGTCGATTCCTTCGAAGGCTTGCCGAACGGATTGTCGGCGGCACGGGCCTGACCCGCGCCGCTCTGGGCATCCGCATCGCCCCGAGAGGCCGTCACCGGCCCTCGGGGTGGCGCGTCACACGTCGAGATTGGCGACGCTCAGCGCGTTCTCTTGGATGAACTCGCGGCGCGGCTCCACCACGTCGCCCATCAGCTTGACGAACAGGTCGTCGGCGTCGGTCGTATCCTTGACCTTCACCTGCAGCAGGGAGCGCACGTCGCGATCGAGCGTCGTTTCCCAAAGCTGCTGGGCGGTCATCTCGCCGAGGCCCTTGTAGCGCTGGAGCTGGAGACCCTTCCGGCCGAACGCCATCACCGCCTCGAACAGGCCCACCGGGCCATAGAGTTCGGTCTCGTCCCCCTTGCGGGCGAGCGTCACCGGCTCCTCGTAGATCTCGCGCAAAGTCTCCGCCCGCTCGGCAAGACGGCGGGCTTCCTGCGAGGCGAGCAGGGTCGCATCGAGATTGGCGACCTGCGTCACGCTGCGAAGCGTCCGGCTGAAGACGTAGCCGCCCTCCGAGGCCGCCCCGGTCCACCCCTTCTCGATCTCGTCGGCGATCCGGTCGAGGCGCTTGGCGGTTCGGTCGGCCAGCACTTCCGCCTCGCCGAGATTCTCGGCCACATCTTTGGCGAAGGCGCCGGCCAGAACCGATTGCTCGACCACCGAGCGGTCGTAGCGGGTGTGGAGTCCGTGCAGGATGCCACGGAAGGCGCGCGCCTCCTCGACCAGGGTCTTGAGCTGAGCACCGCCGAACTCGGTGCCGGAGGCCAGCCGGAGCACGGCACCCTCGACGCCCTGATCGATCAGGTAGTCTTCCAGCGCCCGCTCGTCCTTGAGGTAGAGGACGCGCCGGCCACGCTCGGCTTTGTAGAGCGGCGGCTGGGCGATGTAGAGGTGCCCGCGCTCGATCAGCTCCGGCATCTGCCGGAAGAAGAACGTCAGCAGCAATGTCCGGATATGCGAGCCGTCCACGTCCGCATCGGTCATGATGATGATGCGGTGATAGCGCAGCTTGTCCGGGTTGAAGCCTTCGCGGTCGGTGCTGGACCGGCCGATGCCGGCGCCGAGCGCGGTGATCAGCGTGCCGATCTCGGCCGAGGACAGCATCCGGTCGGCGCGCACCCGCTCGACGTTGAGGATCTTTCCGCGCAGCGGAAGCACCGCCTGGAAGGTGCGGTCACGGCCCTGTTTGGCCGATCCGCCGGCGGAATCGCCCTCCACCAGCAGCAACTCGCACTTGCTCGGATCGCGCTCCTGGCAGTCGGCGAGCTTGCCGGGCAGGGAGGCGA
Organism: Methylorubrum sp. GM97; assembly: GCF_024347855.1. Classification (NCBI taxonomy): domain Bacteria; kingdom Pseudomonadati; phylum Pseudomonadota; class Alphaproteobacteria; order Hyphomicrobiales; family Methylobacteriaceae; genus Methylorubrum; species Methylorubrum sp. GM97. The sequence goes on along the minus strand of NZ_AP025942.1, from coordinate 2,792,891 downwards.
TGTCGAGCGCACCCTTGCGGGTGATGGTCTCGCGCGCCTTGCGCGCCGCCTCGCGGGCGGCGGCCGCGAGCACGACCTTGCCCATCACCGATTTCGCCTGGGCCGGGTTCTCCTCGAGCCAGGTCGAGAGGCCTTCGTTGAGGATGTTCTCGACCGCCGGGCGGACCTCGGAGGAGACGAGTTTGTCCTTGGTCTGCGACGAGAATTTCGGGTCCGGCACCTGCACCGAGATGACCGCGGTCAGCCCCTCGCGGCAATCGTCGCCGGTGAGCGAGACCTTCTCGCGCTTGGCGATACCCGAGGATTCGGCATAGCCGGTGAGCTGGCGCGTCAGAGCGGCACGGAAGCCCGCCATGTGGGTTCCGCCGTCGCGCTGCGGGATGTTGTTGGTGAACGGCAGGACGGTCTCGTTGAACGAGTCGTTCCACCACAACGCCACCTCGACGCGGATGCCGTCGCGCTCGCCCAGCACGGTCACGGGCTTGGTCATGCCGTCGACCGGCTTCCGGGAGCGATCGAGATAGCGCACGAAGGCCTCGACGCCGCCCTCGTAGCAAAGCTCCTCGCGCTTATGCTCGGCATGGCGTGCGTCGGTGACGACGATGCGCACGCCCGAATTCAGGAAGGCGAGCTCGCGCAGACGCTTCTCCAGCGTCGGGTAGTCGAACTCCGTCATCGTGAAGGTTTCGGTCGACGGCAGGAAGGTCACCTCCGTGCCGCGCCGATCACCCGCAGGACCGACGACCTCCAGCGGCGCCACCGCGTCACCGTGGCGGAACTCCATGCGGTGCTCCTTGCCACCGCGCCAGATCCGCAGCTTCAGGCTGGTGGAGAGCGCGTTGACGACGGAGACGCCGACGCCGTGCAGGCCGCCCGAGACCTTGTAGGAATTCTGGTCGAACTTTCCGCCGGCATGGAGCTGGGTCATGATGACCTCGGCCGCCGAGACCCCCTCCTCCCGGTGGATGTCGGTGGGGATGCCGCGCCCGTTGTCGGAGACCGTCACCGAGCCGTCGGCGTTGAGCGTCACCGTCACGAGGTCCGCGTGGCCCGCGAGCGCCTCGTCGATGGCGTTGTCCACCACCTCGTAGATCATGTGGTGCAGGCCGGAGCCGTCGTCGGTATCGCCGATATACATGCCAGGCCGCTTGCGCACGGCATCTAGGCCCTTGAGCACGCGGATGGATTCCGCGCCGTAGCTGTCGGCGTGTTCGGTGTTCGGGGAGTCAGCCATGAAATTCCTCGGGCAGGCGGCTCGGAAGCCTTGTTTCGAGCCCGGACGGGCCGGGCATGCCTGCTATTTCCGTCTCGTCTTCATATAGGCGTTCCCCCCTGATTTTGCATCGCTTTTTGCGTCGGTAAAGCGCTGCGACACCGCGCTTTGTGACGTGATTCCGTTAATCCTCCGTTAGGCCTCGCGGGCCGGTCGATCACGTCCGGCCCGGATGCCCCTCGGCTGCCCGCGTCGCCGATCACCCTTGCAGGAAGGGGTTCGTCATCCGCTCCTGCCCGAGGGTTCCGGTCGGCCCGTGGCCGGGGATGAAGGCGACGTCGTCGCCCAGCGGCAGCACCTTCTCGCGGATCATCCGGATCAGCTGCTCATGGCTGCCGCCGGGCAGGTCGGTCCGGCCGACCGACCCTTGGAACACGACGTCGCCGACCAGGGCGAAGCGGGCATCGCGGCTCATGAAGACGACGCTTCCGGGCGAGTGGCCGGGGGCGTGCCAGATGTCGAAGGTCAGGCCGCCGACGGTGACGGTCTCGCCCTCGTTGAGCCAGCGATCCGGCGTGATCGCGCGGGCGCCGTCGATCCCGTAACTCACGCCGGTCTCGGGCAGGGAATCGAGCAGGAACTTGTCGGCTTCGTGCGGGCCCTCGACGGGAACGCCGAGGCGCTCCTTCAACTCCGCGGCGCCGCCGGCATGGTCGATATGGCCGTGCGTGAGCAGGATCTTCTCGACCGTCACGCCCTGCGCCCGAATCGCCGCCTCGATCCGGTCCAGGTCTCCGCCGGGATCGACCACGGCGCCGACCTTGGTGGCATCGTCCCAGATCAACGTGCAGTTCTGCTGGAACGGGGTGACCGGGATGATCGCGGCGCGGGGCGTGGCGGGCATACGGACTCGGCAGTTTGAGGATGAGGATACTGCGTACAGTTCTAGACCGTCGCGCCGGCAAGCGCCAATGCGAGGCGCCTCATCTCCGGTCCGGTTGATCCCTCAAAATGATGGATCGAGCGTCGCTCAGTCGCCGCGCGGGCTGCCTGATCCGGTGGCCTCCCTCAGGTGGATGCCGCTTCACCCTCAACCGGGATCGGGCGCGGACGGCCCACCTCGTCGATGGCGACGAAGGTGAAGGTCGCCTCGGTAACCTTCTCGCGGAACTGGGTCTGGAAGCGCCGCGCCCAGGCCTCCAAATGGATCTTCATCGAGGTGCGTCCGACCCGGCCGATCCGGGTGTAGACGCACAGCACGTCGCCGACCCGCACGGGCCGGATGAAGGTCATCGCATCGACGGCCACGGTCACGACCCGCCCCTGCGCCCGCTCGACCCCGGCGATGCCGCCGGCCTGATCCATCTGCGAGAGCACCCAACCGCCGAAGATGTCGCCGTTGGCGTTGGTGTCGGCCGGCATCGCGATCGTGCGCACCGTCAGGTCGCCGATGGGATGCTCGTCGCTAAAATCGATCGCATGCGTCATCGATTCCCCCCGTTCGCGCCGATTCGATCGCGCGTTGTCCGACAGCCAAGCACGGGCGCCGGTCCGGCGCCAGAGGTGGAACCGGGTCAGGGCATCAGGCCGAGAAGCTCCAGCCCGGCCGCGAGAAAGATCGCCGCGGCGCAGACGAACAGCTCGAGGGGGATGTCCTGCCAGGACAGGGTACGAGGCGGCGCAATCGCGCGCCGCTGCCGCGTCACGAGATCGATCATGGGACGTCCTCCGGAGCGGCCCGTCTCACGCGGACCATACTCGCTCGAACGCCATCCTATATCGCCCCGCGGGTTTTCGAAAAGCGCGGGACGTGATCGGCCGGTCCAAGAGGCAGACACGAAAAAGCCCGGAGCGGTGACACTCCGGGCTCAATTCGGAAACGATCGTCTTCAGAGGTCCGTTGGGGACCCCAAGAGATCCGTTCGGATCAATAGTAGAAGCGACGCGGGCCGTAGAAGCGACGCGGGCCGTAGAAACGGCGCGGGCCGTAGTACGGGCGACGGTAGAACGGGCGCGGGCCGTAGAAGCGGCGGCCGTAATGACGGCGCGGCCCCCAGCCACCGCCGTAATACTGCGCCTTCTCGATGGTCGCGGGCGCGGTCTCGGTCACGAGCGCAGCCGACGGGCCGACCGGGGCGGCCGACGCACCCTGCGGCGACACCGCGGCGAGGCCCAGGACCATCAGCGCGGCAAGGAGGAGTTTTCTGAGCAAGTGGGCATTCCCTCTTCGGCATTCGCGAACGGACACGCCGAACCCGGCGCACCGCGCGAGCGAGAACGCACGAGGCCGCGAAACGGTTTCGTCAAAAGAGCGACCGCAGGGGCTGTGAAAAGGGGGTCAGGCGATCTTCGTCGTCATGTCGACGACGGACGCCTCGGCGCTGCCCTTCACCAGTTCGATTCCGCGCTCGCAATCCTCGCGGCGAACATAGCTCTCACCGGAATCCGCGATGACGTTGCCGTTCTGGACGCGAAGGCGCCAGCGCCACTGCCCACCCGCATCACGATAGAGTTCGTAGCGCATTCCGCCTGATCTCCTGACAGGCCGTGCTCCGAACGAGAACGGCGCGGGATGAACGCATCCCGCGCCGAAAAGATCGATGTCAGAGGCCCGTTAAGACGCCGACGATCGGTTGCGTCCCCTCCCGCCCCGCAATGGGGCGGGCGTTCGACGCGGGATCGTCAGGCCGTCCGCGGCTCAGGTGCGCGGTGCGCGGTCGAGCCAGCCGATCGCCCGGCCGCCCTCGCCCCCGGAGCGCGCGGGCCGACCGTCGCGACGGCCGTCGCTCGGACGGGCTCCTTGCGGACGCGCACCCTGCGGACGAGCCTCGCCGGCCCGCTCGGGACGGCGCTGGTCCTGCCGCTGACCGTCGGGGCGCGGTGCGCCCGCGGCGCGCTGGTCCTGACGGTGACCCGGCTGTCCACCGGGACGCCCGCCGCGGGCTTCGTGGGCGCGCGGCTCGCCGCGTCCCTCGCCACCCTGGCCGCGACCGCCGCCCGGACGACCCTGGCGCTGGCCGGGGCGACCCTGGGGCTGACGCGGCGGACGGCGCGCCTCCTCAGCGGCGTTGTCCTGCGCTTCCTGGCGCGTCGGCGGCACAAAGCCCTCGGGGAACCCGCCGACGGGAATTTTCTGGCGCGTGGTGCGCTCGATGTCGCGCAGGTAAGCGCGCTCCTCGTCGTTGCAGAACGAAATCGCCTGACCTTCCGCACCCGCACGCGCCGTGCGGCCGATGCGGTGGACGTAGGATTCCGGCACGTTCGGCAGATCGTAGTTCACGACGTGGGTCACGCCGTCGACATCGATGCCACGGGCGGCGATGTCGGTCGCCACCAGCACGCGGCAGGAACCGTCGCGGAAGGCGGCGAGCGCCCGCTCGCGCTGCGGCTGGCTCTTGTTGCCATGGATCGCCGCGCTGACGACGCTGGCCTTGTCGAGGCCGCGCACGACCCGGTCCGCACCGTGCTTGGTGCGGGTGAAGACGAGCACGCGCTCGATCTTCGGGTCACGCAGGACGTGGTTGAGCAGGGCCTGCTTGGCGCCGGTGTGGCAGAAGATGACCTGCTGATCGACGCGCTCGGCGGTGGTCGCCACGGGCGTGACCGCCACCTGCACCGGGTTGCTGAGATACTGGTCGGCAAGCCCAGCGATGTTCTTCGGCATGGTAGCCGAGAAGAACAGGCTCTGGCGCTTGGCCGGCAGCATCTTCACGATGCGCTTGAGCGCGTGGATGAAGCCGAGGTCGAGCATCTGGTCGGCCTCGTCGAGGACGAGGATCTCGACGCCCTCCAGCGTCAGCGCGCGGCGATCGACGAGGTCGATGAGGCGGCCCGGCGTGGCGACGAGGATGTCGACGCCCGGCGCGATCGCACGCTCCTGGCGGGTGATGTTCACACCGCCGAAGACGACGGTGTTGGTGTAGGGCAGGTGCCGGCCATAATCCGAGAAGCTGTCGGCGATCTGGCTTGCGAGCTCGCGGGTCGGCGACAGCACGAGCACGCGGCAACCGCGGCGCGGCGCACGGCGGCTGTCGAGCGACAGGCGATGCAGGATCGGCAGGGCGAAGGCGGCGGTCTTGCCGGTGCCGGTCTGAGCGATGCCGCAGAGGTCGCGGCCTTCCATCGCGGGCGGAACGGCCTGCGCCTGGATCGGCGTCGGCGTGACGTAGCCGGCCTCTTCCAGCGCGCGGAGCACGGGCTGAGCGAGGCCGAAATCGGTAAATTGGGTCAAGTCGTTACTTTCAAGGCAGCGGAACCCGCAATCCGGCGCATCAATTCGCGCGGGACTATCAAAGGCGGGTCCATCGGTCCGGGAGGCTGCCCGCGTGATGGAGCGGCCTGGGGTGCATACACGTTGAAGAGAGGGGCCGGGGCACAACCTTGGAAAAGGCGCAAACCGTCACGCAGCCCCCTCAAGCGACCCCGTTCGGTCGCTGACGCTGCAGATGCGATATGCGACGTTGCACCTGCGAAGTCAATGCGCCCAACCTCCCGATCCCTTCGATCCCGGCGCGCGAGCCACGGAGCGGCCTCTCAGGGGGCAGCTGCAGATCCCGAGGTGTGAACCTGTCCAGCGAGCGGGTTCTCGGAACTGATGACAGCGGACAGGCAAAGTGACGGTTTCGCAAAACCCTTCGCAATTTGCACCGCCAAGCTTTTGCACCGCAGAACGCAGCACCTTTGCTATAAATTTTCATCAAGTCGCGCAGCGACGGAAGACGCCGTGTTCGGTCCGCTTCAATCCGCCGGAGCGCCGTCTATCATATGGAATAATCGTGCGGTAAAATTCCGCTCTCACAACATTTTATAGTTTCGAATAAAATCATCCCTGCGTCGGGAACATTGCCACGTCTGTCGGGGATGCCCGTTGGTCTGCTTGGCAACCACCAGGGCGGGAGTTTTGCAATGGCCACGATTTCGGGAACCAACGGCGACAACGTTCTCAACGGTACCCTTCAAGACGACGTGATTCTCGGTCTCCTCGGAAACGATGTCATTACGGACCCGGGTGGATTCAACCGGATCGACGGTCAGGACGGAAACGACACGATCACCGGCGGAAACAACGTCGATTACATTGCCGGCGGGCCGGGTAATGACACGATTTACGGTGGCAACGGATCCGACCAGCTGATTGGCGAGATCGGCAACGACACGATCTACGGTCAGGACGGCGATGATTACGCAGCCGGCAATCCCGGCGACGACGTCCTGTACGGCGGCCGGGGCAACGACTTTTTCGTTGGCGAGCAGGGCGCTGACCTCGTCTTCGGCGAAGAGGGCAATGACTTCGTCGCGGGCGGCGAGGACGACGACACCGTCTACGGCGGCGACGGCAACGACCTCGTCGACGGCGATCTCGGCAACGATGTCCTGTTCGGCGACGCCGGCAACGACGTCCTGTTCGGCGATTACGGCAATGATCGGATGTCGGGCGGAACGGGCACCAATACGCTCGACGGCGCCCTCGGCATCGACACGGCGGTGTTCAACTTCAATTTTGCTCAAGCTGGCGTGACGTCCGCGGGCACGTTATCGTCCATCGCCGGACAGAACTCGCTCGACACGGTCAAGAACACGGAAGTGTTCGCCTTCGCCGACCGCTCGATCCTGCAGGGTGACGGCAACCAGGCCGTGGACGACCTGTTCTACCTCAGCCGGTACGGCGACGTTTACCGGAACGGGAACGACGCCGAGCAGCACTTCAGCGATTACGGCTGGAAGGAAGGCCGCAACCCGAACGCCTTCTTCGACACGAAGGGGTATCTGGCTGCCTACGCCGATGTTGCGGCGGCCGGCATCAATCCCCTCGAACACTACCTCACCTACGGGTGGAAGGAAGGCCGCGATCCCTCGGCCCAGTTCGACACCAAGCAGTACCTCGCCGCCAACGGCGATGTCGCGGCGGCCGGGCTCAATCCTCTGCTGCACTACCTCGAATACGGCGCCGTCGAGGGCCGCGCGACGTTCAACGACGGCACCTTCGCCTGATCTCGGCGTCGAGGCCGAAATATCGACTAAGCAATCGATGCGGCCCCGCGTCAGGCTCGCAGCCGCGCCGGCAAGCGACCGGTCAGCCTTCGTCGAACCGGCTCATCCGGAAGACCTCGATCCCCGCCCCGTCGATCACCCGCACCGCCTCCGCCGCGGTGCGGGAGCGCTGCGGCACGCGGGCCCGGGCGAACAGGCGGCGCGCCCGCTCCTTTGCCCCCTCAAGGCTGTCCATCCGGACGGAAATGCGCTGCTGCACGCCTCCCGGCGCGCCGGCCTCCTCGGGGCCGAGCACTTCGATGTGGTAGGTCTCACGCACGTCGCTTCCGCATCCTCAGATCTGTCGTGTCGCGCCCGGCGGATCCCGACCGGTCGGCTTTGGCAGAGGCCACCGACGATCAATCCCGACCATCGCCGGGCCGGTCCCGATCGGCACTTACCCGAACATCGGCCCGCTGACAGTCCGGCGAAAGGGTCACAGCCCCCGCCGACCCGGTGACGCGCAGGCTTTCCGATCCTTGGACTTGCCGAAACCCCGCCGATGCCGGATGTGGTGTCTTCCCCGCGAAGACCCGCGCAGCGAGGACATTCATGACCACATCGCCCTTCGTCACGGTGGAATGGCTGCATCAGCGCCTGAACGCGCCGGACGTCGTCGTGCTCGATGCCTCGTGGTACCTGCCGGCGCAGGGGCGCGACGCCGCTGCGGAGTATCAGGCAGCCCACATCCCCGGTGCGATCCGCTTCGATCTGGACGCGATGAGCGACACCGAATCCACCCTCCCCCACATGCTGCCGCGGCCCGAGGTGTTCTCCTCGAAGATGCGCGCGCTCGGGGTCGGCGACGGTGCGCAGGTCGTGGTCTATGACGGGATGGGGCTGTTCTCGGCGCCGCGGGTTCGCTGGATGCTCCAGACCTTCGGCATGCGCGACGTCAAGATACTGGAAGGCGGCATGCCCGCTTGGGTCGCTGCGGGCTACCCGACCGAGGACGGCGAGGGCCGCCCGCGCGACCGGCGCCATTTCACGGCGCGGCTCAACAACGGCGCCGTGGCAGATGCGGGCGACATCGCCCGCGCCCTGGCCGGCGGCACGACGCAGGTGGTCGATGCCCGCTCCGGCCCGCGCTTCCGCGGCGAGGAGGCGGAGCCCCGCCCCGGCGTGCGCCCCGGCCACATGCCCGGCGCCAAGAACCTGCACTACGCCGCCCTTCAGGCGAACGGCCGCCTGCGGGACGAGGCCTCGCTGCGCGCCGCGATCGCGGAGGCCGGCGTCGATCTCGACCGCCCCGTCGTCACAACCTGCGGCTCGGGCGTGACCGCGGCCATCGTCGCGCTGGCACTCGAGACGTTGGGCAAGGAGCCGCGGGCGCTCTATGACGGCTCGTGGTCGGAATGGGGCGCCGATCCCGCCCGCCCCGTCGAGACCGGCCCCGCCTGAGCGGCGAAGCGCCGCCGCGTCGGGCCGGTGCATTCCGGGGATGCCGGCCCCGGCGAGGACGACACAGCGTTAAAGGGTGGTTAAGAGGACGGGCATAAGCTTGGCCGAAGCCGGCTGCCGGGTGCCCCATGGGGCGGCTCCGGGCGGCAACCCGTACGGCCCGTCTCGAAGGCTCGGAGGATACGGCTTGGGCAGGGGCCCCGAACGCTTGCAGCTCTACCGCCTGCTCGGTCACGAGATCGTCCGCGCGGTTCGCGAACGGACGGCACAGCTCACGGCGCGGCCCGAGATCCTCACCCGCGCGCGGGTGACCGGCCTCGTGATCGCGCCGCACGACCTGCGGACCAGCGACGCCTCGCTCGCCGACGACATCTATTCCGGCCTGTTCGTCTTCGCCGGCCGCTCGCTGGTGGTGAGCGGACGCTCGCCTTTCGACTACGATCCCCCCTCCCCCGAATGGGCGGATGCGCTCTACGGCTTCGGCTGGCTGCGCCATCTGCGCGCCGCCGACACGGCTTTGGCCCGGGCCAATGCCCGCGCCTTCGTCTCGGATTTCATGAGCGGGCGCGGCGAGGCGGCTCGCGCCAGCCCGGTGCCGGTCGCCTCACGCCGGCTGATCTCGTTCCTGTGCCAGTCGCCGCTGGTGCTGGAGGGCGCTGACCACGCCTTCTATCAGGCCTTCCTCAAGGCGGTCGGCAAGGGCGCGCGGGAACTGGAGCGCTCGCTGCGGCGGTCATCACCGCCGCAATCGCGCCTGCTGGCAGCGGTGGCGCTGACCTATGCCGGGCTGTGCTGCGAGGGCATCGAGCCGATCCTGCGCCGGGCCACCCGCATCCTCGTGCGCGAACTCGAAGCGCAGATCCTGCCGGACGGCGGCCACCGATCCCGCGATCCGCGCTTTGCCATGGAGCTGCTGCTCGATCTGCTGCCCCTGCGCCAGAGCTTCCTCAGCCGCAGCGTCGATCCGCCGGAAGCGCTCCTGCGCGCCGTCGACCGGATGCTGCCGGCGCTGCGCCTCCTGCGGCACGGCGATGCCTCGCTCAGCCACTTCAACGGCATGGGCGTGACGGCGGCCGACCATCTCGCCACGCTGCTGGTCTATGACGGGGCCGGCACCGAGCCGCTGATGTACGCCTCCCATTCCGGCTACGCCCGGCTCGAACTGGGACGGGTCGTGCTCGTCTGCGATGTCGGCGCGCCGCCGCCGATGGACCAGTCGCGTGAGGCTGCCGCCGGCTGCCTCTCCTTCGAACTGACGAGCGGGGCGCAGCGCATCGTCGTCAATTGCGGCAGTCCCGCGAGCGGCGGCGAGCTGCGCCGGGCAGCGCGGAGCACCGCCGCACACTCGACGGCGACAGTCGCCGACACCTCTTCCTGCCGCTTCCTCGACGAGCCGGAGGATTGGTGGATCAGCCGGATCGCTGCCCGCTGGCTGCTCTATCGCCGCGGCCCCGTGGTCCTGCGCGGTCCCGGTCCGGTCGCGGTCGAGCGGCGCACGGAGAACGGGGCCGCGGTCCTGGCCGCGCGCCATGACGGCTACGTCACCGAATTCGGCATCCTGCACGAGCGCCGCTGGCGCCTCTCCGACAGCCCCGTGCGGCTGGCGGGCGAGGACGCGTTCCGGCGCGACAGCAAGCGCCCGCGCTCGCGGCCCCAGCCGGTGGCGGTGCGCTTCCATCTCCACACCGCCGTCGCGACGCAGCCTCAGGACGACGGCAGCGTGATGCTGGGCCTGCCGACCGGCGAGCGCTGGCGCTTCACGGTGGAGGGTGCGACGGCGGCGATCGAGGAGAGCGTCTATTTCGCGGGCGTCGTCGGAGCGCGGCGGACCGCGCAGATTGTCTTACACCTGACGGTGGATGAGGACGCGCTGGTGCGCTGGCAGATCGAGCAGGTCTGACTCCAATTGCGGAGCCGCGGGCTTCCGCCGGATGCACGGGAGCCCCCGATGACGGCTTCGGTGCCGCTCGGCAGGACGCGGCTCTTAAGTGTAGCGGTTGAAACACTCGCCTCTGTAGCCGGACATCGTCCGCTTCAACTGGCCGCCCCGGCCGGTTCCGTGCTACCGCGCGCGCAAATTCCCTCACTGACGACACAGGCGATCCCCATGCCGCGCGACCAGATCCGGGTCACCCGCGCCCTCCTTTCCGTTTCGGACAAGACTGGGCTCACGGATTTCGCTGCGGCGCTGAGCAAGCGCGGCGTCGAACTGGTCTCGACCGGCGGCACCCACCGCGCGTTGACCGAAGCGGGTCTTGCCGTCCGGGAAGTCTCCGAGCTGACGCGCTTTCCTGAGATGATGGACGGCCGGGTGAAGACGCTGCATCCGGCGGTTCATGGCGGCCTGCTCGCGGTGCGCGACAACCCGAGCATCAGGCGGCTTTGGCCGCCCACGGCATCGACGCGATCGACCTGCTCGTGGTCAACCTCTACCCGTTCGAGGAAACGTTGAAGGCCGGCAAGGCCTATGACGACTGCGTCGAGAACATCGATGTCGGCGGCCCGGCGATGATCCGCGCGGCGGCCAAGAACCATGCCGACGTCGCCGTGGTGGTGGATGTTTCGGATTACGGCGCCATCCTCGCCGAACTCGCGGAGCATGACGGCAACCTCACCGCCACGACCCGCCGCCGGCTGGCGCAGAAGGCGTTTTCGCGCACCGCCTCCTACGACGCGGCGATCGCCAACTGGCTCGCCGAGGTCGAGGGACGCGACAAGGCCCCGACTTTCAAGGCGCTCGGCGGAACGCTCGCCCAGAGCCTGCGCTACGGCGAGAACCCGCACCAATCGGCTGCCTTCTACCGCCTGCCCGGCACCCTGCGCCCCGGCATCGCCACCGCCCGGCAGGCCCAGGGCAAGGAACTGTCCTACAACAACCTCAACGACACCGACGCCGCATACGAATGCGTCGCCGAGTTCGACCCCGCCCGCACGGCGGCGGTGGCGATCATCAAGCACGCCAATCCCTGCGGCGTGGCAGAAGGGCCGGATCTGCTGGCGGCCTATGAGCAGGCGCTGGCCTGCGACCCGACCTCGGCCTTCGGCGGCATCGTCGCCCTCAACCGGCCTCTCGACGCCGAGGCCGCGAGAAAGATCGTCGAGATCTTCACCGAGGTCATCATCGCCCCCGACGCCTCCGAGGAGGCGCTCGCCATCGTCGGCGCCAAGAAGAACCTGCGGCTGCTGCTCGCCGGCGGCCTCGCCGATCCGCGGGCGAAGGGCGAGGTCATCCGCACCGTGGCGGGCGGCTTCCTGGTCCAGGGCCGGGATGCGCTCAGCGTGGACGACATGGACCTGAAGGTCGTGACCAAGCGCGCCCCGAGCGAGGCGGAACTCGCCGACATGCGCTTCGCCTATCGGGTCGCCAAGCACGTGAAGTCGAACGCGATCGTCTACGCCAAGGGCGGCGCCACGGTCGGCATCGGCGCCGGGCAGATGTCGCGGGTGGATTCCTCGATCACCGCCGCGCGTAAGGCGGCGGAAGCGGCGCAGCGCCTCGGCCTGTCCGAGAGCCTCGCCAAGGGTTCGGCGGTGGCCTCCGACGCCTTCTTCCCCTTCGCCGACGGCCTGCTCGCCGCCGCCGAGGCCGGTGCCACCGCCGTGATCCAGCCCGGCGGCTCGATGCGCGACGATGAGGTGATCCGGGCCGCCGACGAGGCCGGGCTCGCCATGGTGTTCACCGGCGTGCGCCACTTCCGGCACTAGAGATGTATCCGACCTGATCGCATCAGGCCGCTGTCTCTAAACTCCTGTTTTGACGCGCTTTCCCATGCCGAACCGACATCCACCTCGTCGGAAAGCGCTTTAAGGCGGCGCGCTCGGCACATCCCTCGACGGGAGCCGGGGCGGCTTCCGAAATGAAAAAGGCCCCGCCTCTCGGCGGGGCCTTTTCCGTATGGTCCGTCGGCTCCGAAACTGTCAGGACAGGATGTCCCGGTCCTTGGTCTCGGGGATGAAGATCAGGCCGATCACGAAGGTGAAGAGCGCGATCACGATCGGGTACCAGAGGCCGAAATAGATGTCGCCGGTCTGGGCCACCATCGCGAAGGCGGTGGCGGGCAGAAGGCCGCCGAACCAGCCGTTACCGATGTGGTAGGGCAGCGACATCGAGGTGTAGCGGATCCGGGTCGGGAACAGCTCCACCAGCGCGGCGGCGATCGGGCCGTAGACCATCGTCACGTAGAGGACGAGGATCGTCAGGATGCCGACGACCGCGAGCTTCTGACCCGTGAAGATGTCGATCGGGTTCGCGGCCTTGATCACGGTCGGATTGGCTGACGCGGACGGGTAACCCGCCTCGGTCAGCGCCGCCGGCACCGCCTTGGCGAAGTTTGGATCGGCGACGGGGAAGTCCTTACCCTTGATGCTGACCACGGTCGGCGTACCGGCCGGCTGGTTCTCGGTGGTGTAGTTCACGGCGGAGCGGGCGAGCAGCGCCTTGGCGACGTCGCACTCCTTGGTGAACTTGGCGGTACCGACCGGATTGAACTGGAACGAGCAATCGTCCTTGTTCGTCTTCACCACCACCGGCACGTTCGCCTGGGCCGCGTGCAGGGCCGGGTTGGCCTGGGCGGTCAGCATGTTGAACAGCGGGAAGTAGGTGAGCGCCGCAATCAGGCAGCCGCCGAGGATGATCGGCTTGCGGCCGATCCGGTCCGAGAGGCTGCCGAAGAACAGGAAGCCGCCGGTGGCCAGAATCAGCGACCAAGCGATCATGATGTTGGCCGTGAACTGATCGACCTTCAGGATGCTCTGAAGGAAGAACAGCGCGTAGAACTGGCCGGTGTACCAGACCACGGCCTGACCGGCGGTGAGGCCGAGCAGGGCCAGCAGCGCCCACTTGGCGTTCTTCCACTGACCGAAGGCTTCCGAGAGCGGCGCCTTGGAGTGGGTGCCCTCCTCCTTCATCTTCTTGAAGGCCGGGCTCTCCTGCATCTGCAGGCGGATCCAGACCGAGATGGCGAGCAGCACCACCGAGACGAGGAACGGAATGCGCCAGCCCCAGACCTGGAAGGCCGTCAGCGTGGTCGTGGTCCCGTCCGCGTTGGTCACCGTGGTCGCCGGATAGGCGCTGTTCACGTAGCCTTGCGTCGAGAGGATGATGATCAGCGAGAGCAGCAGGCCGAGCGTCGCGGTGGTCTGAATGAAGGCGGTATAGAAGCCGCGCCGTCCCGCCGGAGCGTGTTCGGCCACGTAGACCGCCGCGCCGCCGTACTCGCCGCCGAGCGCGAGACCCTGGAGCATGCGCAGCGCCAGCAGCGTCACCGGCGCAATCCAGCCGACATTGTAGGCCGCGAGGGTCGTATAGGAGGGCAGAAGGCCGACCGCGAAGGTCGAGATGCCCATGATCAGGATGGTGACGAGGAAGGTGTACTTACGACCGACCATGTCGCCGAGCCGGCCGAACACCAGTGCGCCGAACGGGCGCACAAGGAAGCCTGCGGCGAAGGCCAACAATGCGAAGATGTTGCGGGTCGCCTCCGGGTATGCGGAGAAGAACTGCGCGCCGATGATCGCGGCGAGCGAGCCGTATAGATAGAAATCGTACCACTCGAAAACGGTCCCGAGCGAGGAGGCCATGATGACCTTCTTCTCACCCGCAGTCATCGGCCTGACTGCGTCCCCGGACCGCGGTATTGCGGTTGCCCCAGCCATCTCTGTCGTTCCTCCAGGTCACACGTGCAGGTCACACGCGCGCGGGCGTCCGGTTCGCCGGCTTCAACCCGCTCCATGCGCTCGGCGCATGCACACGCATGTGTTACCGCATGCCTTGAAGCTGCCCAATAGGTAAATCGCGGTGCAGGCTGCGTAGTTGACAGAATTCGGGCGGCGGTAACGGGCGAAGACTTGGCGGACGCAAAAAGGGCGCAGCCTCGTCGGCTGCGCCCTCTACGGTTGGCCTACGCCCGAGGCTCAGTGCGCGTGGGCGCCCGAGGCTCCGATGCCGGTCTCCGAACGCACGAACTGGGCATCGAACGCGGCCCGCTCGCGGTCGGCTCGACGGGTCCTGTCGATCTTCGAGACCGCCCAGATCGTCACGAAGGCCAGCGGCATCGAGAACAGGGCTGGGTTCGCGTAGGGGAACAGGGCCGCCGGATGACCGAAGGTCTTCACCCAGACCGCGTCGGACAGCACCACCATGACCACCGCCGCCAGGAGTCCGACGAGGCCGCCGATGAGCGCGCCCCAGGTCGTGGTGCCGCGCCAGAGGATCGACATGGCCAGGACGGGGAAGTTGCAGCTCGCTGCCACGGAGAAGGCGAGCCCGACCATGAAGGCGACGTTCTGGTTCTCGAACACGTAGCCGAGATAGATCGCCACGATGCCGATGCCGACGGCGGAGGCCTTGGAGAGGTTCACCTCCGCCCGCTCCGTGGTCCGCCCGCGGGCGAAGACCTGCGCGTAGAGGTCGTGGCTGATCGCCGAGGCGCCGGCGAGCGTCAGGCCCGCCACCACCGCGAGGATCGTCGCGAAGGCCACCGCCGAGATGAACCCGAGGAAGTACGGTCCACCCACCGCGTTGGCGAGGTTCACGGCCACCATGTTGGTGCCGCCGACCATGTCCTTGATCTTGTCGTAGGTCGTGCCGTCCGCGCCGAGCTTGAAGTAGCTCGGGTCGGACATCAGCAGGGCGATGCCGCCGAAGCCGATGATGAAGGTGAGGATGTAGAAGTAGCCGATCAGGCCGGTGGCGTAGAACACCGACTTACGCGCGGCCTGAGCGTCGGACACCGTGAAGAAGCGCATCAGGATGTGCGGCAGGCCCGCGGTGCCGAACATCAGGCCGACGCCGAGCGAGAGCGAGTCGATCGGGTTCGAGACGAGGCCGCCGGGCGCCATGATGGCGTCGCCCTTCGGATGGGTCTGCACGGCAGTCGCGAACAGCTTTTCCGGGCTGAAGCCGTACTTGTAGAGGACGGCGCCGGCCATGAAGGTCGCGCCGCCGAGCAGCAGGCAGGCCTTGATGACCTGCACCCAGGTCGTCGCCTTCATGCCGCCGAAGGCGACGTAGATGATCATCAGCGCGCCGACGATCACCACCGCGTAGAGGTAGGGCAGGCCGAACAGGAGCTGGATCAGCTTCCCCGCGCCGACCATCTGCGCGATCAGGTAGAACGCCACCACGACGAGAGTGCCGGTCGCCGAGATGATGCGGATCGAGGTCTGGTCGAGGCGGAAGCTCGCCACGTCGGCGAAGGTGAACTTGCCGAGGTTGCGCAGACGCTCGGCGATCAGGAACAGCACGATCGGCCAGCCGACGAGGAAGCCCGTCGAGTAGATCAGGCCGTCAAAGCCCGAGGAATAGACGAGCCCCGAGATGCCGAGGAAGGATGCCGCCGACATGTAGTCGCCGGCGATCGCCAGGGCGTTCGTGCGCGCCGAGATGCCGCCGCCGGCCGCGTAGAAGTCGGCCGCCGACTTCGAACCCTTCGCCGCCCGGTAGGTGATACCGAGGGTGAACAGGACGAAGAACAGGAACATGAAGATCGCAGGCCAGTTCGTGGCCTGCTGCTGCACGGCGCCGAGATCCGGCCCGGCTGCGAGCGCCGGGGTCGCGCCGACAAGGGCGGCGCCGAGAAGGGGGACGAGGCGGATCATTTGGCAAGGCTCCGGATGAGGTCGGCCGAGAGCCGGTCGTAGCGGGTGTTGGCGCGGGCGACGTAGATCCCCGTCAGCACGAAGGCGAAGACGATGACGAACATGCCCATGTAGAAGCCGAGCGAGCCCGTGCCGCCGACCTTGGTGGCGAGCAGCGCCTTGTCGAAGGCGATGAGGCCGATGAAACCGAAATAGACGAACAGCATCAGGCCGGTGAGGATCCAGCCGAAGCGTGTGCGTTCGTGCACCAAGGTCTTGAAGGTCGGGTGCTCGGCGATGCGGTCGAGCCGGTGATCGGGCTCGGGCATGTCGAGGGCTCCTGCCCCATGGAGCGAGCGGGCGTCCGACGTCGCGGATGGTCCCACCGTCTGGATGGTGCTCATGAATCTCCTCCGGCGCGATCGTGGCCCAGCGCGGCGAGGGCCGGGATCGGCTGCTTATTCTTTAAGGACGACAATCAGGGCGCTGGCGCTCGCCCCGTCAGGACCCGCGACCGGCGCGTCGGAAGCGGACGCCCGGCACGCCGGTTTCCGGCAAAAGTCGTTGCGTGAAACGGCTCCGGCCGCGCGAGACGGCCGGAGCGGTCGGCACCGCTCAGGCCGAGCGGTTCTGGCGGTTCTCGATCAGGTCATCGACCACGGCCGGCTCGGCCAGGGTCGAGGTATCGCCGAGCGAGCCGAAATCGTCCTCGGCGATCTTGCGCAGGATGCGGCGCATGATCTTGCCGGAGCGGGTCTTCGGCAGCCCCGGCGCGAACTGGAGCAGATCGGGCGAGGCGATCGGGCCGATATCCTTGCGGACCCAGGTGACCAGCTCCTTGCGCAGTTCATCCGTGCCCTCCTCACCCTCGTTGAGGGTGACGTAGGCGTAGATGCCCTGGCCCTTCACGTTGTGCGGATAGCCGACGACCGCCGCTTCCGAGACCTTCGGATGGGCGACGAGGGAGGATTCGACCTCCGCCGTACCCATGCGGTGTCCGGAGACGTTGATGACATCGTCCACGCGGCCGGTGATCCAGTAATAGCCGTCCGCGTCGCGCCGGGCCCCGTCGCCGGTGAAGTAGAGATCCTTGTAGGTCGAGAAGTAGGTCTGCTCGAAGCGCTCGTGGTCGCCGTAGACCGTACGCATCTGGCCGGGCCAGCTGTCCTTGATGCAGAGGTTGCCCTCGCAGGCGCCGTCGAGAATCTTCCCCTCGGCATCGACCATCACCGGCTGCACGCCGAAGAACGGAAGCGTGGCCGAGCCGGGCTTCAGCCGCGTCGCCCCCGGCAGCGGGGTGATGAGGATGCCGCCGGTCTCGGTCTGCCACCACGTGTCGACGATCGGGCAGCGGGAATCGCCGACGACGCGGTAGTACCAGTCCCAGGCTTCCGGATTGATCGGCTCACCGACCGAACCCAGCACCCGCAGGGATTGGCGCGAGGTCTTCTTTACCGGCCCCTCGCCGCCGCCCATGAGCGAGCGGATCGCGGTCGGCGCGGTGTAGAAGATGTTGACCTTGTGCTTGTCGATCACCTCCCAGAAGCGGGAATTCGACGGATAGGTGGGGATGCCCTCGAACATCAGCGTGGTCGCGCCGTTCGCGAGCGGACCGTAGACGATGTAGCTGTGCCCCGTGACCCAGCCCACATCGGCCGTGCACCAGTAGACGTCGCCTTCGTGGTAATCGAAGACGTATTGGTGGGTCATCGAAGCGTAGACGAGGTAGCCGCCGGTGGTGTGCACCACGCCCTTCGGCTGGCCGGTCGAGCCCGACGTGTAGAGGATGAAGAGCGGGTGCTCGGCCTCGACGGCCTCCGCCGGGCATTCGTCGGTCACCTGTTCGGCGGCCTCGTGGTAATAGACGTCGCGGCCAGGCTCCATCGCCACGTTGCCACCCGTGCGCTTCACCACGATCACGTGGTCCACGAGATCCTTGTCGAGGCGCTTGATCGCCTCGTCCACGTTGGCCTTGAGCGGCACCTTGCGCCCGCCGCGCAGGCCCTCGTCGGCCGTGATGACGAGTTTCGAGCCGCAGCCCTTGATCCGGCTCGCCAGCGAGTCGGGCGAGAAGCCGCCGAAGACGATGGCGTGGATGGCGCCCAGACGCGCGCAGGCCAGCATCGCGTAGGCGGCCTCGGGGATCATCGGAAGGTAGAGCGTGACGCGGTCACCCTTGCCGACGCCGCGATTGCGCAGGACGTTGGCCATCCGGCACACTTCGGCGTGCAACTGCCGGTAGGTGATGTGCTTCGACTCGTTGGGGTCGTCGCCCTCCCAGATGATCGCCGTCTGGTCGCCGCGGGTCGCGAGATGACGGTCAATGCAGTTTAGCGCGACGTTGGTCTTGCCGTCCTCGAACCATTTGATCGATACGTCACCCGGCGCAAAGCTCGTATTCTTGACTTTGCTGAACGGCGTCGACCAGTCGATCCGCTTGCCATGCTCGCCCCAGAACGTCTCAGGATCAGAAACGGAGGCCTCGTACATTTCCTTGTACTTGGCTTCGTCGATCAGAGCCCGGTCCCGCCAGGCATCTTGAACGTCGATGACCTTCTCGCTCATTTGGTTTCTTCCCTGCCGGTGCCCGATCGTATCGCGAAGGTCCGCGCAGCCGGGGCTTCCTCAGAACTCTTAAGCGCACATGAATACACCCGGCAAGCACCAAAAAGTCGAGGTCGGCAGTTTTGCGCAATCGAGTTGCACAGTAATTCATTGGAGGCGTCGCGCACACTGACGGTCTTCCGGAACAAGTCCGGGAAACGCTTGTCGTATCATGGGAATTGGGCAGGCGCCGCCGCGGTTCCCACCGGCGCGCCGTGTGTCAGGCGGCCGGAAACAGCATCTCGACGAGGGTGCCTTCGTCCTTGCGGCTGCTGATGCGGAACCGTCCGCGATTGGCCTCCACGAGCGCCTTGGTCAGCGTCAGGCCGAACCCCTTCTCGTCCCCCTCCGGAACAGCGCCGAGATCGGCCCCGAACGGCTCGAGTGCGCTCATTAGCTCGTCTTCGGTCATGCCGGTGCCGGTGTCGCGCACACGCAGGGCGACCTCTCCCTGCTCGGCGAGCGTGGTCGAGACGATCACCTGTCCGCCGGCCTCGGTCACGCGGATCGCGTTTCCGAGCACGGTCAGCGCCGCCTGCCGGATCGAACGCTCGTCCGCCTTCATCGCCGGCAGATTGGGGGCAAGGCTGGTGCGCAGGACGATGCGGTCGCGCGCCGCCTGGGGCTGCTGCGCGGCAATGCACGAAGCGACCAGCTCGTTCAGCGCAAGGTCGGCGAAGGTGAGCTTGCCGCGGCCGGCCTGAATCTCGGCAAGATCGAGCAAGTCGTCGATCAGGGCGGCAATCCGGCCGCCGGAGAGACGCACTTCGCGTAAGTAGGCCTCCAGACGCTCCGCATCCGCCCGGTCGAAGCGGTCGGAGAGCATCATGTCGGTGAGGCCGAGGATCGCGTTGAGCGACGGGCGGATCTCGCGGCTGACCCGCGCGAGCGCGTTGGCCTTCCAGACACCCTCCGCCTCGGGCTCGCTCCGCCGCACAGGTTCCGCGACCGGAGCCGGAGGCGCCACGTCCTCATCGCGGATCTCGCGCAGGCTGGCGCAATAGCCCGGTGCATCCTCCCCGAGCAGCCGGGCGATGCGCAGGCGCAACGCCGCCGCCCCAGTGCGCACGGTCACGCCGTGGACCTTGCTCGTCCCCGAGCGGCGGGAATCGGTGACGGCGGTTTCCAGCGCCGACAGGCTCTCGGACGCGAACAGGTCGGCAAAGCGCCCGCCCACAACCTCCTTGGGATGGGCATGGACGAGTTCGGCAGCGCTCGGGTTCAGGCCGACAACGCGGCCCTCGGCATCGAGGGTGACGACGCCGTCCTCCAGACTATCCAGCACCTTCTCCGCCCGCAGCCGCGCGGCATTGGCCGGAAGTTGGATATCGCCGGCAGCGGGCATGGCCCGCGCAAGGCAGATTTCGGCCTGCGCCCCCTCCCAGACGAGGCCGGCCCGATCGACGAGAAGCGCCACCGTGCCGCCTTCGGGCCGCGCGAAGGGCACCGGCCCGATGATCTCCCGATCCCTGGGCGGCAGCCCGCGGAAGAGATGCGCGAGGCCCGCCTGACGCAGGGCCGGCAGATCGGCGTAGCCGGTGAGATCGAGGAAGGTGCGGCTGGCGAACAGCATCTCGCTGCCGCGGTAGACGAGCACGCCGAGAGGCAAGCTCTCGAGCAGCTCGGTGAGTGCGAGACGCGCACGCGTCTCAGCCTCCGAAAGGCGGCCCTGCGGGATCGGAAAGGGCATCACCGAGCCGCTTGGCGCGGATTCGGGGCGCGCGGGCGGCGGCGCCGCGTCGTCCCCGTCTTCGTCGGGAGCGAACCGCAATCCGAGAACGCGCGCGACTTCGCGGAAGGCGGCATGCTCGTTCACCGACAGGCCGGATTCCGCCTCCGTCTCATCGACCGGGGCCTCCTCCTGCAGGTTCTCCAGTCCGTCTTCCTCATCCTCGACCGCACTCTCCATCACACGGGCGCGACGCTCGCCGAGGATGGCGAAGCCGCCGAACCCGGAGAAGTCGTCCGTCGAACGGCCCGCAGGAGCGCCCGAGATTTCGAGCGCGTGCTCGTAGGCACGACCGCGCACCAGAAGCGGCAGGGTCCGAAAGGTGCGCCGGCCCGCGAGCGCTTCCGTCAGCGCCGCGCCCTCGATCACACCGTCGGCGGCGAGCATCGCCCAGGAGCGGCCGGACAGGGCTTCGGCGAGGTCGGGATGGGTGCGCGAGACATGGGTCAGCACACCATCGGCATCGCTGCGCCAGATCACACGGAGCGGCAGTTCCGCCGTTTCCACTTCCGGCACCGGGGATGGCACCGGGGATGGAAACGAGGCCTCGGGCTTCGCGACATCCGGGCCCGAATCCGCCGGGGGCGGATCGGCCTTGGCAGGCCCGCTGTCGAACGGCCGCAAGGCCGGCAAGGATCCGATCGGGGCGAGGAGCAGGACCGGATGCCCCTCGTCGATTGCGACCCGCGCGGCAAGGGCGACCACGGGCGGCGCGACACCGCGGGGATCGAAGCGCAAACGGATCATGCGGGGCCGTGTGCCCAGGGCACCAGCGCGGCGGATCTGCTCGGACAGGCGAAGAGCCGCAAGGACGGTGCCGTCCGAACCGGCGACGCCCGCCCGCAGCGGGAGCGCCGCACCGGCGGCGTAGAGGATGCGCTCGGCTGCCTCGTCGAGAACGAGCAGAGCGCTGCCCTCGCGAACGAGATGCGCGATCGATGCGTCGTCTCTCCAGCGCGCCAACGCGTCACGAATGGCCGCATCGTCGCCCGGATAGGAAGCCTGCACTGCGCGGTCCGACATCCGAACCCTGGTCATGAACCCCTTCATCGCCCTGTCGCCGGTCGTTCGGGGCATGAACACCTGAGCCCTGTGTAACTTAACTGCGGCCAGACGTGGACACTGAAGCCTGCCGCCACACGTTTATCAACTGGTAACCTCAATTGGTCCCCCGGGGCTGGAAAAAAGGTTACCCCTGCGCTATTGTGCAGTGCACATTGTGCGCCGCACAACGAGCGCCCGATGCCAACATCAGGAGAGAGACGTGACAAACACTCCGAATTACGAAGTCCCGACCGAGATGCGCGACTTCGCCGAGAAGAGCGTCGAGCAGGCCCGTAAGGCGTTCGATTCTTTCATCGGCGCGGCCCGCCGCACCGCCGACACCGTCCAGGGCTCGACCGACCTCGCCCGCAGCAACGCCACCAGCATCTCCTCGCGCGGCTTCGAGTACGCTGAGCAGAACGTCAACGCCGCGTTCGACCTGGCGCAGAAGCTCGTGCGCTCGCGCGATGTCCAGGAGGCCATGCAGCACCAGGCGGAGTTCGTGCGCGCGCAGTTCGCGGCGATTCAGGCGCAGGCCAAGGAGTTCGGTGGCCTCGCACAGAGCGCGTTTCAGCAGAGCGCCGAGAACGCCAAGAGCGTCATGCAGCAGGGTGCCGCCGACGCCCGCCAAGCCTACGAGCAGGGCGTCGAGACGGCCCGCGAGAGTGCCAACGACGCGCAGAAGTCTTCTTCCTGACGCACCCTCCGCACTACGGTTCGGATGGCACGTAAGGCCGACGGCCCGCTCCCAACGGAGTGGGCCGTCCTCGTTTCGGGCCTTACCCCTCTGGTTTCATCCAGAAAAGCGGTCTCCCGCTCCGCCTCTTTTCCGCCGCCGGGGCACAGCAAAGCTCCCCGCCTCGCCGGCTCCGTAAGAGGCGGCCCAGCGGAGGTTTTGGACACGATGCGTCCCGTTCGTACTCTCGGTCTCGCGGCCCTGATCGCCGTCGCGACCGGAAGCCTCGCGCCCGCCCAGGCACAATATTACGACGACGGCTACGATGCGCCTCCGCCCCGCGCGCGCGCCTATCGCGATCGCGACTGGGGTGGTCCCCCACCGCGCCGAGCCATGGGACTCAATTGCGACGCCGTGCAATCGGGCATCAGCGGCCTGCAGCCGTTCTCCTGCCCTCTGCCCGGCCCGCGCCCGCTGGGCGCTCGCTGCTTCTGCGATATGCCGGTGTCGTTCCTGAACGGTCCGCGTACGGCCGTCGGACGCGTCGCACCGTAAACGCCTTCTCGCACGACGACGGTCGGCGGGCCGCGATGCCCGGACACCGAGCCGATACGAGAAAAGCCGCGCCGGGACGGCCGGCGCGGCTCTTCTCGAAGGTTTCGATGATCCGGCGCGTCAGTTGACGATGACGGTGGCCCCAACCTTCACGCGGGAATAGAGGTCGGTGACATCCTCGTTGGTCATGCGGATGCAGCCCGAAGAGACGGCCTGCCCGATCGTGTCCGGCTCGTTCGAGCCGTGGATCCGGTATTCCGACTTGCCGATATACATCGCGCGGGCGCCGAGCGGGTTCTCGATGCCGCCGGCCATGTAGCGCGGCAGGTCGGGACGACGGGCGATCATCGCCGCCGGAGGCGTCCAGCCCGGCCATTCGCGCTTGGCGGTGATCTTGTTCACGCCGCTCCAGGTGAAGCCCGGACGCCCGACGCCCACGCCGTAGCGAACGGCCTGGCCACCCGGCATCACGTAGTAGAGACGACGCTCGGCCGTGGAGACGACGATCGTGCCCGGAGTGTAGCGGCTGTTGTACTCCACGACTTCGCGGGGAATACGCGCCACCTGTGCTTGAGCGGCCTCGTCCTCTCCGTAACCCTGGCTATAGCCTCGCGCGCTGGAGCCGCGCTGCGTGGCGTAGGGGTCGTAGACCGGCCAGCCGCCTCGCGACGACTGCTCCTGGTAACCATCGTCGTCCGAGCCGAACGGATCGTAGGGCGCAGCGTTTGCAGCGCCCATCGTGAGAACACAGACGCCGACAACGCCGGCGAGAACAGATGCCAAGGTCTTCATCGCAGGGGCCTACCTGTGCAGTAATCTTTGCCATTACAAGCGTGACTGTGCTTGGTCGGTTCCCTGCTGTTTACGGATTTTCCACGACTCGGCCGTCCGGCGGTTCACATCAGCTTGGCCATGGCGATGTGGTTACTCCCGAATCGGCCACGGCCCAGCGTGACGCGCGCCCCGCCTCGGGCCGTCATCCGAGAGCCACGGCACGGCCAAGGACGGCCGGCCGCCGAGTCGCGGCAGCTCGTGGCGGACGCTGTGCATCAGGCGCGCCGCGGGAAGTATTGCTCGGGTTACCAATTCGATGAAGCCTCCCTCGCGGCGCTTGCCGGAAAGGCCGCGGCGTTCCGCGAGAGTGTCCATCAATAAGGCCGGCCCAATGCTCTGACGTCGCGCGGCAAATCCGCGTCAGAGCCCAATCAAACCATGGTTCATTTTATTTCTTGACCCGCCCCGCCTCATCTGATCGCCTCGAAACCCGAAAGAGATCGGAGGGATGGTCGGCTTGCTTCTCGAAAAGCGGAAGTGACTTACGGTTCTCAGCTCGATCGGCGGACCGACCTCAGCTTTCGCCTGCTGGCAGGATTATCTTGGACGACACCGCGCATCAGGAGCGGACCGACTGGGAACTCGTCTATGCCGGCATGGGCGCGGGCGTCGTCCGCCTGATCGGGGCGACCCTGTTCTTTCAGCGTCGTCGGCGCGACGCGGTCGCGGCCTGACGATCACCCAGCACGGCGCCGATAGCTCAAGACGATGCTTCCCGCGCGGTCAGCTGACCGGGGGCGACGGATCGCGGGCGGCCCGCTCGGCCTCGACCAGCACATCGAAGGCGCGCCAAGGCTTCGGGATGAACACCGCCCCTTCCGGCAAGGACGTCCCGTTCTCCGGTTCGACGCCGGAGGTCACGACCAGCCGGGTGCGCGGCCAGAGAGTGGCGATGGCGCGGGCAAGCTGAAGTCCATCCATCGCCCCCGCCAGACGGATATCGGCGAAGACCAGAGCGACGTCGCCGCCTCTCTCTTGCAGGACGCTCAAGGCACGCTCGGCGCTGTCGCAGCCGATCACGCGCAACTCGGTTTCTTCCAGCACGCTCTCGGCCAGTTCGCGGGTGTCGCGCTCGTCCTCGACCACGAGGGCGATGCGGGCGTCCGGACGCTCGACCTTCGCCGGCGCGGCGCGTTCAGCGTGATCGACCCGCCGAACCAGGGCGGCGAGATGGTCGGGAATGCCCTCGGCGACGAGGTTGTCGTAGCAGGAGGCGAGCGCCTGCCCGATCTGATCGAGTTTCATGCTCGGCAGAAGCGGATCATCGGCGAGCCCCCGATGCGATCGGTCTCGAAACGTGTCGTTCAAGGCGAAACGATCCTCCCCTGCGCGTCCGGGCCGCACCACACCACAACAAAGCGGTCGGGCGCCGCTCAGTTGCGTCGAAGGAGGATTTTCACCGTCGCGGGCCCGCCGCGCGGCGGGCGGCCGCAGCTCTACTGAACGGTCTCGGCGTCGGCGAGCGCGACAAGGCCGGCCACGGTGCGAACGTCGCGATAGCGGTCGCCGCGGGCGTTCATCATCGCCTCGAACTTCTGGTGCACCTGGGCGACCGAGAGGCTCGCGGGCTTGCGATGGCGGCCTCGGCCGGTGGTGCCGGCAAAGAAGATCGACCGGTTGGCCCGGGCCGGGCCGGGCAGCAGGGTCGCGGCGGCGGCGGTCGGCTTGTCGACCACCTGGGACAGGAAGTTCTCGGCGTCCTCCGGCCCGAGGAAGTGCGCGAGGTAGACCTCGCCGAGAGTCAGCTCGCGGCCGATCTTCAAGGCGATGCGTCCGGCGTCGCGCTTCAGCATCTCGCCGGCCATGACGGCCGAGAGGTAGGGGTCGCGGCGCAGGTCGAGGATGCGGGAGCGCTCGGCCTGATCCTGGATCGACGGCCGGTCGTTGCCGTCCGGAACGATCAGGCCGGCCTCCTTCTCGTAGCCGTATCGGGGTCCGAAATCGCGGATCACACCGAGCCAAGTGCGCTCGATGAACTGGAACAGGCCGGTGGCCGAGGAGGTCTTGGCCTGGACGGCGGTGATGAAGCTCGACTCCTTGTCGGCCACCGCCATGAGCAGCACCGGATCGGTCTGCACCGCCTGAGCCGCCTTCACGATCGTCTGCACGAGGTGGCGGCGGATCTTCATCGGCCCGAATTCGAGGATGTCGTTCGGATCGCCGGTCGAGGTCTGCGAGAGCAGGAAGTCGTAGGAGACGCGGTCGACCGTGTTGGTGCCGAGTTCGGTGTCGAGATCGCCCACGGGGTGGAAGCTCGCGGAGGCGGCCAGCACGCTCGACACCGGCATCTCGGGCGCGAGCGCCTGAAGGCGCGGCTTCGGCATGGCGAGATCGGACACCTTGGTCGACGCCTCGGCCCGGCCAAAATCGGTGCCGGCATTAAGCAGAACCGCGCTCAGCCCCCGGCGAGCAGGGTCATGGACAGGATGGAGCGGACCAAAGCCGTGCGGCTGCCGTGATCACGTCCCGTCCGGGAATTCAGGGTGATGGCGTCGGAGGACGGGGTGGGACGCCCGCTCTTGCGAGGAGCGTGAGAGGAAATCTTGGTGGTCCGCGGCGATCCAATCGAACGGCCCTGCATCGTTGTCGTCGCTCACTCTTCGTGATGGCGCCAGCGGCGTATGGGCAACAGTTACGCCGCCGGATGTGGCGCAAACACGGCCGAGGTTGTGGCATCCCCAAGGCATTGCGGGGCAATTTGCGGGCAAGCTGAGCCATTTGGGCGGTTATCCCCGGACTTGTCCCCAAGGAACGCGCGAGGGCTCGACCTTGGAGGCCGCAGCGTCCATCGCGGATCGGCGACAGCGGCCGGCGACAGCGGCCGGGGTGCACATCCTTCTACTTTTACTTCTACTCTGACAGAGACATCGAAAACGCTGTCCGACGAAGTGGTGACCGGTTCGTCGAAAGAAGGCTCCGCCAATCAAGCGCCTGTCTACGCCAGCCTAATCCAATCAGGTTGGATACGGCGCCAACAACGAGCATTATAAATCCGATTTCAACAAACCTCTACAAATTATGAAATTCTTCATCGTCTTGATTTTTTACACTTCGAGCGGCGTCGATACGACATAAACTGCGAAAACCCTTTAACTCCGTGTACTGATTCTTGAGGCAATAGAATGCCCGCCACACCCGGGGTTACCCATGCCAAAAATTTCACTCAGCGTTCGAGCATCCCTGGGATGCCTCTTTGCAGCGATGCTCGTCGTGTCGATCCTGCAGGGCGCTGCCGCCTATTGGAAGATCAACAGCATCTCTACTGTCACGAATGATATTCTCGAGAATACTATTCCCTCCATCAACGAAGCACATGCAATCAACGCGCTCATTCTGCGCACGCGTCTTTGGCAGGCTCGCTACATGACGCCCGAGAATGAGGCGTCGAGAGAGCAGAGCAGAGCCAGAATTGTCGAGTTCGCAACAGAACGCGACCAAAGGGTTGCGGCATACCAATCGCTCGTCGCCAGCGCGGACGAGCAGCAGACGTATGATGAGTTGAAGTCGAAGCTTGATCTGCTGAGAGCCGATGGCGAACGCCTGCGGGCTTTCCCGAATGAGCGCTACGACGAGGCCATCGCGTTCTTCCGCGGCTCGATGTACGCCAACTACCTCTCCGTCTCGGCCGCAGCACGCAAGCTCGTCGATATCAATATTGCGAATGGCAAGAAGGCCGATGCCGCCGTCCGGTCGGAACAGGCTTCGGCGATGCGGAGCACGCTGCTCATCCTCGGCCTTGCCGTCCTGATCGCCCTGAGCGCGATGACCTTCTGCTTCCTGGGCGTCTCGCGTCCGATCGAGCGGATGACCGCGGCGATGCGGCGCTTGGCCGGCGGGGACGCAGCCTCGGAGATTCCCTATGCCAGCCGCCAGGACGAGATCGGTGCGATGGCCGGCGCCGTGCAGGTGTTCCGCGACAATCTCGTTCGGACCCGCCAGCTCGAGGAGGAGACGGCGCTCGCGCGTGCTTCAGCTGAAGAGCAGCGCAAGGCCGGCATGCGGCAGATGGCCGATGGCTTCGAGGCCGCGGTCGGCGGCATCGTTGGCATGGTCTCCTCGGCCGCCAGCGAGTTGCAGGCCACCGCCCAAAGCATGAGTTCCACCGCCGGACAGACCGCCACCCAATCCACCAGCGTGGCGGCGGCCGCCGAGCAGGCTGCGGCCAACGTCAACACCGTGGCGGCGGCGGCCGAAGAACTCGGCTCGTCGGTGGCCGAGATCAGCCGGCAGGTTTCCGGCTCGGCCGACCTCGCCCAAATGGCGGTGGCGGAGGCCAATGCCACGGCGGGCCTCGTGCAGGAGCTGGCGCAATCGGCCAGCCGCATCGGCGACGTGGTGGCCCTGATCTCGCAGATCGCGGGGCAGACGAACCTCTTGGCGCTCAACGCCACGATCGAGGCGGCCCGTGCCGGCGAGGCGGGGCGAGGCTTCGCGGTCGTGGCCGCCGAGGTCAAGGAACTCGCCAACCAGACCGCGCGCGCCACCGAGGAGATCGGGCGGCAGATCGGCCAGATCCAGGGATCGACGGATCAGGCGGTCGGCGCGATCGGCGGAATCGGCACGCGCATCCGCGAAATCGCGGGCGTCGCGGCCTCGATCGCGACGGCGGTGGAGGAGCAGGGCGCGGCAACCCAGGAGATCGTCCGCAACGTTGCCCAGGCATCCGCCGGGACGAGCGAAGTGACGACGAACATCGCGGGCGTGGCGGGTGCGGCCGAGGAGACGGGTGCAGCCGCCGCGCAGGTGCTGGCCTCGGCCTCCGAGCTGTCGCGCCAGTCCGAACACCTCAACGCCGAGGTCGGGAACTTCCTCGCCACCGTGCGCGCCGCCTGACCGGAACCCGGCTCGACTTGTGAGCTACGCTGCGGCCCTCGCTCGATGAGCGGGGGCCGTTCGCATTCTGGGCCTTTAGCGATCGATCGACGACGCGAATGGTGCCGTCCACGATGCGGTCAGCAGACGACCGAGTGGATCGGGCCTCACCTTCGATCCCTCCGATCTCACAGCCGTCGGAGCGCCACGCTCTCGATGCGATGGCTCGGCCCCTTGGCCAGGATCAGACCGGCCCGCTGGCGCGTGGGCAGGATGTTGTCGCGCAGGTTCGGCAGGTTGATCGTCGTCCAGAGTCGGTCGGCGATCTCCAGCGCCTCGGTCTCGGTGACCTCGGCGTATTTGCGGAAATAGGAGAGCGGATCGCGGAAGGCGGTCTGGCGCAGGCGCAGGAAGCGGTTGACGTACCAGCGGTGCAGGTCGTCCTCGTGCCCGTCGAGATAGATCGAGAAGTCGAAGAAGTCGGAGACGAAGGGGATCGCGGTGCCGTCCCGCGGCAGGCGCGCCGGCTGGAGGACGTTCAGGCCCTCGACGATGAGGATGTCGGGTGATTCGATCACCTGCTCCTCGCCCGGCACCACATCGTAGACGAGGTGGGAATAGACCGGGGCGGCGACGCGCCTGTGCCCGGCCTTGATGTCGGCGAGGAAGCGCAGAAGCGCCGCGCTGTCGTAGCTCTCGGGAAAACCCTTCCGCTCCATCGCGCCCATACGCTGCAATTCGGCGTTGGGGTGAAGGAAGCCGTCGGTCGTGATGAGATCGACCTTCGGCGTGTTGGGCCAGCGGGCGAGCAGCGCCTTCAGCACCCGCGCCGTGGTCGATTTGCCGACCGCCACCGAGCCGGCCAGGCCGATAATGTAGGGCACCTTGGTGTCGTGGTCGGCGAGCAGGAAGCGCTGCGTCGCCTTGAACAGCCCCTGGGTTGCCGCAACGTAGAGCGAGAGCAGGCGGGAGAGCGGCAGGTAGATCGCCACGACCTCCTCGATCGAGATCGGGTCGTTGAGCGATTGCAGGCGGCCGATATCCTCGGCGCTCAGCGTCAACGGGGCATCGGCTCGTAGCTGCGCCCATTCGTCTCGCGAAAAGATCCGATAGGGCGAAAGGCGGCTCGGCCCGTGGCCGGTCACCGGATTCTGGCGCTCCTCCGGTTCGATCCCCGCCGACGGGATCGGGGCGCCGATCATGTGTGCCTCCGCGCCGCCTTCTCGGCGAGCCCGCTCTGGGCGGTGCGCCGGCCAAGCTCCGCCATCACGTCGTCGAGCGGCACGCCCGCCGCCTTGAGCGTCACGACGAGATGATAGAGCACGTCCGCCGCCTCCGAGACGAGCGCTTTGGGGTCGCCCTGCACCGCGGCGATGACGGCCTCGACCGCCTCCTCGCCGAGCTTCTTGGCCGCCTTGGCCGGCCCCTCGGAGAGCAGCTTTGCGGTGTAGGAAGTCTCGGGGGGCGTGCCGGCGCGGCTGTCCACGAGGGCGGCGAGGTCGTCGAGGCTGAACTTCGTCATAAGGCGCGCAAGCGGAAACCGTATCATGCGGTACCGCCTGATCGGATACCGGCACTTTAAACCCTGCGCAGGCTCGGGCCCCCGGTCAAGGGGCGCGGGCATCCGCCCACCGGATACCCGTTACGGATCGAGCCGCATCGCAAGTCCGGCGGCGGCCATGTGGGCCTTCGCCTCGCCGACCGTGTGGTGGCCGAAATGGAAGATCGAGGCAGCCAGCACCGCGCTCGCGCCGCCGTCACGGACGCCCGCCACAAGGTCGTCGAGCCCGCCAACGCCGCCGGAGGCGATCACCGGCACCCGCACCGCATCGGCGATGGCGCGGGTGAGCGCGATGTCGTAGCCGGAGCGGGTGCCGTCCTTGTCCATGGAGGTGACGAGGAGTTCGCCCGCGCCCCGCTCGGAGACCGTGCGGGCGAATTCGACCGCGTCGATCCCGGTCGGGTTGCGGCCGCCATGGGTGAAGATCTCCCAGCGCGCGGCCTCGTCCGGACCGGAGACCCGCTTGGCGTCGATCGCCACGACGATGCACTGGTCGCCAAACTTCTCCGCCGCCTCGGCGACGAAGTCGGGGTTCTTCACGGCGGCGGTGTTGATGCCGACCTTGTCGGCGCCCGCGAGCAGGAGCGTGCGCACATCGGCAACATTCCGCACCCCGCCGCCGACGGTGAGCGGCATGAAGCAGGCTTCCGCCGTGCGGCTCACCACGTCGAGCAGGGTGCCGCGCGCCTCGTGGCTCGCGGTGATGTCGAGGAAGCAGAGTTCGTCGGCGCCGGCCGCATCGTAGGCCTTGGCCGATTCGACCGGATCACCGGCATCGCGCAATTCGAGGAACTGCACGCCCTTCACGACGCGCCCGTCCTTCACGTCGAGGCAGGGGATGATGCGGGTCTTCAGCACGCGTGAATGCCTTCAGGCTGTCGGGGCCGGCGGTCGGAGGGTCGCGATCACGCGGCGCTCCCCGCGTCACGGCTCTTGTCACGGCCCTTGGCACGGGCGATGGCGGCGAGCGCTTCCTTCGGGTCGATGCGGCCGTCGTAGAGGGCGCGGCCGGTGATGGCCCCGGCCAGCACGGCGCAGTCCGGCTCCAGCAGCCGCTCGACGTCGGCGATCGAGGCGAGGCCGCCCGAGGCGATCACCGGGATGCTGACGGCCGAGGCCAGCGCCAGCGTCATCTCGATGTTGAGGCCCTTGAGGATGCCGTCGCGGGCGATGTCGGTGTAGATGATAGCGGCCACCCCCGCATCCTCGAAGCGGCGCCCGAGCTCTTCCGCGGTCATGCTGGAGGTCTGGGCCCAGCCCTCCACCGCCACGCGCCCGTCCTTGGCGTCGATGCCGACGGCGATGCGCCCGGGATGGAGGCGGGCCGCCTCACGCACGAAGGCGGGATCGCGCACGGCCGACGTGCCGATGATGACGCGGCTCACGCCCTTTTCGAGCCAGCCTTCGAGGGTGCGCATCTCGCGCACGCCGCCGCCGAGCTGCACCGGCAGGCGCACCCGCGCCAGGATCGCATCGACCGCCGCGGCGTTGCGGGGCTCGCCGGCGAAGGCACCGTCGAGATCGACCACATGGAGCCAGGAGAACCCCTGAGACTCGAAGGCCGCCCCTTGCGCGGCGGGATCGTCGTTGAAGACCTTGGCCTGGGCCATGTCGCCTTGAACGAGGCGGACGCAGCGCCCTTCCTTGAGGTCGATGGCCGGATACAGGATCACGCGTCAGCTCGCGAATACGATGTGTCGGACAAAGGCGGCCCTCAGGGGCGCCAGCGCAGGAAGTTGCCGAGGAGCGCGAGACCGAGGTGCTGGCTCTTCTCGGGGTGGAACTGGGTGCCGGCCATGTTGTCGCGCGCGATCATCGCCGTGACCCGGCCGCCATACTCGGCATGGGCGACCACGTCCGCCGGCTCAGAGGCCTTCAGCGCGAAGCTGTGGACGAAATAGGCGTGGAGCCCACCCTCCCCGATCGCGATGTCGCGCAGCAGGGCGTGCTCGCGGTCGACATGCAGGGTGTTCCAGCCCATATGCGGGATCTTCAATGCTGGGTCAGCCGGCTCGATCGGAGCGACGTCGCCGGGAATCCAGTTCAGGCCCGCGGTCTCCTCGTATTCGAGGCCGCGGCTCGCCATGAGCTGCATGCCGACGCAGATGCCGAGGAACGGCTTGCCCTGCGCCCTGACGGCCTCGGTCATGGCATCGACCATGCCGGGCACCGCATCGAGGCCGCGGCGGCAATCGGCATAGGCGCCGACGCCGGGCAGCACCACGCGGTCGGCGCCGGCCACGGCTTCCGGCACGTCGGTGACGACGATGCGGGTGCCGTCGAGCCCGGCCTCGCGGGCCGCGCGCTCGAAGGCCTTGGCCGCCGAGTGGAGATTGCCCGATCCGTAATCGATGATCGCGACGGTCTGCTCGCTCACCGTCCACCCTCGCTCGCGGGGAAAAGGCCGATCACCGCATCATCGCCGCGGCGATGCGTCGGGCGGCTCACGGCCGTTGTGGCGAAACCCGTTGCCGCGGCGCCGGGAACCGACGCGGCATCGAGCCAGCGGGCGGCGGCCTTCAGTTCAGCCTCCTCCTGCGAGCCGGCCATCACCGCGTCCTGAGCGGGCTTGCCCCGGCGGCCATAGGTCCAGCGG
This sequence comes from Methylorubrum sp. GM97, assembly GCF_024347855.1. Classification (NCBI taxonomy): domain Bacteria; kingdom Pseudomonadati; phylum Pseudomonadota; class Alphaproteobacteria; order Hyphomicrobiales; family Methylobacteriaceae; genus Methylorubrum; species Methylorubrum sp. GM97. Next base: position 2,760,258 of record NZ_AP025942.1, on the reverse strand, counting down.
CGCAGGCTCGACGCCTCCATGCCGATCAGCAGGCTCACCAGCAATGTGACGATCAGCGCGGCGAAGGGCGAGAGGCCGAGCGCCCGCCCCGCCAGTGCAAGGGCGACGAGCCCCACCAGCACGATGAGCGCGGCGAGCCAGAGCCGGTGGCGCAGGAACCACAGCACCGTGAAGGCGAAGGCGCTCCAGGAGAAGCCATCGCGCACGAGATGCGCCTGTTCCAGCGCCCGCGGGTCACCCCGAACCGAGCCCTCGGGAACGTGCAGCGTGTAGGTCCGCATCCTCGCTCCTCCTCAAATGGTCTCAGAGCGATCCCTTGGTGGAGGGAACGCGGCCATCCTCACGCGGGTCGATGGCGACGGCATTCCGCAAGCTCCGGGCCAGCCCCTTGAAGACGCTCTCGGCAATATGGTGCGCGTTCTCGCCGTAGAGAGTCTCGACGTGCAGCGTGATGCCGGCATTCATAGCGAAGGCCTGGAAGAACTCCCGCACCAGTTCGGTGTCGAACTGGCCGATCTTCTCGACCCGGAAGCTCGTGCGGAACACGAGGAACGGACGACCGGAGATGTCGATCGCGATGCGGCTCAGCGTCTCGTCCATCGGCAGGTGGATGTCGGCGTAGCGGGCGATGCCGCGCTTGTCGCCGAGCGCCTGAGCCACCGCCTGGCCCAGCGCGATGCCGGCATCCTCGGTGGTGTGGTGCTGATCGACGTGCAGGTCACCCTCGACCTTGATCGTCACGTCGAACAGGCCGTGCCGGGCGAACAGCTCCAGCATATGGTCGAGGAAACCGACGCCGGTCGCGATCGTGGCCTTGCCGGTGCCGTCGAGATCGATCGAGACGGACACGTCGGTCTCTGCCGTGCGGCGGCTGATGCTGGCTGTACGCATCGGATACGGGTGTCTGATCCTGGAACGGGCAGCAGGCCTTAACGGCCGGCCTGGCCTGCCTTGTAGTGTGGTTTTGCCCGGCGGGGGAAGGGTCTTGAAGGGTGGTCTTGGCGGCGATCCTGCCTGAACTGGCACGGGACGACCCTCGACGTCATCCGCCGGTCATGCCGGCGCGCCAGCCTGCCGGGGTCACCGATGCCGAGAAGCCGCATGCTGTCCCGCCGTTCCGTCCTCACCGCCAGCGCCGCGCTCCTTGCTGCCCGAGCCGGAGCCGCCGACGGGCCGCTGCGCTTCGGCGTGATCGCCGATCCGCAATATGCCAAGGCGCCGCCCAACCTGACGCTCGGCCGCTACTACGCCAACAGCCTCGATAAGATGCGCGCAGCCGTCGATGCCCTGAACGGCGAGGATCTGCGCTTCGTCGTGACCCTGGGCGACATCATCGACCGCGACGTCGCGAGCTACGACCGCATCCTGCCGATCTACCAGACGCTGCGCCACGAGACCCGGTTCCTGCTCGGCAACCACGATTTCGAGGTGGCGCCCGAACATCGCGGGCGGGTGCCGGGCCTGCTCGGGATGGAGGGGCCGTACTACGACTTCGTGGTGGCCGGCATCCGTTTCGTCGTGCTCGACGGCAACGACGTTTCGCTGTTTGCCCCGCTGCCGGGTGATCCGCGCCGGACGCTGGCGGCGGAGCGCCTGGAGCAGGCCAAGACGGCGGGGCTCGTCAACGCCAAACCCTGGAACGGGTCGCTCAGCGAGTCGCAGTTCGCGTGGCTGGAGCGAAGGTTGGCGGCGGCGCGGACGGCCGGCGAGCGGGTCGTGGTGCTCAATCACTATCCCGTCGCACCCGAGAACCCGCACAATCTCTGGGATGCCGGCCGGCTCACCAGTCTTCTCGCGGGGCAGCCGCACGTGATCGCCTATTTCAACGGTCACAATCATGCGGGCAACTACGCCGAGCGCGACGGAATTCACTACGTCACCTTTCACGGCATGGTAGACACGCCGGACAGCTCGGCCTTCGCCGTGGTGGGGATCGCGGGCGACCGCCTAGAGATCCGCGGGTTCGGCCGCGAGCCGAGCCGCTCACTGACCCTCAAGACCGCCTGAGGACGCCCGGCTCCGACGGCTCGGAGCATCCTCCATGCGTTTCCTCGCCGCCGCCGTTCTCGTGTCGCTCGCGGCCTCGCCCGCCCTGGCGGCCTTCCCCTGCGACGAGCTGTGGGGTGAGCGCAACGCGATCTACAAGGATGCCGGCTACTGCTTCCGCACCGAGCGCGCGATCCGCGCCTTCGGAAATTCCGGCTGCAAGTACGACGAACTGGCCGACGTGCCGCTCTCCGCCCGCCAGCGCGCTGACATCGCCGACATCCAGCGCCAGGAACGCGAGAACGGCTGCGCGCGCTGATTTCTTTGCAGGCGCTCTCCGTCGCGGCGAGCGCCTGCCTCTCCCCGCAGACTGGGAGCGGCGGACGCATCATCGATTGATGGGGCAGTCCGCCGAAGCAGCCGTCAGCCGTTCAGCACACGCCCGGCCACCGCATCGAGCTTGGCCAGCAGCTCCGGGTCACGGTGCGCGGGTGCCGTCATGATCGCGCCGTCCAGCGCCCGGTGCGAGCCCGCCGGGCACTCCTCGCGCTCTTCGGGGAAGTCGCGGGCGACGCGGGACACGAGCTGGGCCGCCTTGTCGGCGTTGGCACGGGCGACGGCGATCACCGAGGCCACGTCCACGCTGTCATGGCTCGGGTGCCAGCAATCGTAATCCGTCACCATGGCGATGGTGGCGTAGGTGATCTCGGCCTCGCGGGCGAGCTTGGCCTCCGGCATGTTGGTCATGCCGATGACGTCGAAATTCGCGGCCTTGTAGTGCTTCGACTCGGCCATGGAGGAGAATTGCGGCCCCTCCATGCAAACGTAGGTGCCACCCTTATGGACGGTGATGCCCTCGGCTTCCGCCGCGGCGGCGATGCGACGCTGCAGCAGCGGCCCGACCGGGTGGGCGAACGGCACATGGGCGACGCAGCCATTGCCGAAGAACGAGGTCGCGCGCCCAACGGTGCGGTCCACGAACTGATCGACCAGCACGAACAGGCCGGGATGCAGCTCGTTGCGGAACGAGCCGCAGGCCGAGAGCGAGACGATGTCGGTCACGCCCGCCCGCTTGAGCACGTCGATGTTGGCGCGGTAGTTGATGCCGGTGGGGGAGAAACGGTGGCCGCGCCCGTGGCGGGCGAGGAACACCACCTTGGTCCCACCGATGCGGCCGATCCGCAGCGCGTCGGAGGGCTCGCCCCAGGGCGACGAGATCGCCTCTTCGCGGACATCCTCCAGGCCGGGCAGGTCGTAGACGCCCGAGCCGCCGATCACGCCGAGAACCGCTGCCGTCATGCAATAATCCCTTGTGTGTAGACTGTGGCCAAGGCCGAGAGGCACGCGGCGCATCCGCTCTGCGCAAAGCGTCGTAAGTCCCGGCGATGACGTTTTAATTGCGCCCGAATCGGTTCGCCCGGGGCTGCGGAACCTTTACCGTAGGCGTTCCCCCACACGCAAACGGGCCCGCGAGGGGCCCGTTCGTTGGTTCGGTCGTGGAAGCTTTCGCTCAGTAGGTCTTGTGCAGCTCGGGCTGGAGGCCGTGCACCTCGCCGCCGACCTTCTTCCAGACCTGCTTCTTCACGTAGAACAGCAGACCCGCCAGGACGAAGAGGAACAGGATCACCCGAAGGCCCAGGGACTTGCGGGCCATCATGTGCGGCTCGGCCGCCCAGGCCATGAAGGCCGACACGTCGCGCGAGTACTGGTCCGCCGTCTCCGGGACGACGGGTTCGCCCTTGTCGTTCTTCGGATAGGTGAGCTGGCCGTCGCTGAGCGGCGGCGGCATCGCGATCACGTGGCCGGGATAGTACTTATTGTAGTAGCCGCTATCCGGCATCGTGAAGCCCTTCGGGGCCTCCTCGTAGCCGGTCAGGAGCGCGTGGATGTAATCGACGCCCTGCTCGGAATAACCGGTGAAGGGCAGCGCATCGAACACGAAGAGCGGGAAGCCGCGCTCATAGGTGCGGGCCTTGGCCAGCACCGAGAAGTCCGGCGGCGCCTTGCCGCCATTGGCCGCGGCGGCAGCCTTGTCGTTCGGGAACGGTGACGGGAAGCGATCGGCCGGACGGGCCGGGCGCTCCTTCTCGGCACCGGAATCGTCGAGTTCCTTGACGCTGTAGGTCTCGGCGAGCGCCTTGACCTGCCCCTCAGTGAAGCCGGGTCCGCCCGGCTCCGCGAGGTTGCGGAAGGCGACCAGCCGCATGGAGTGGCAGCTCGCGCAGACTTCCTTGTAGACCTGGAAGCCGCGCTGGAGCTGCGCCTGGTCGAACCGGCCGAACATGCCGGCGAAGCTCCACTTCTCCCGCGGCGGGTTGGTGCCGTGTCCGTCCTCGGCCAGGGCCGAGCCGGCGCCGAGGGAGGCCGCGAGTAGGGTCGCGGCGAAGAGGCGTGCGATGCGCATCGTTGTTCTCTCCCTCGGGCCTTAGGCGCGCTTGGCCGGTTCGGCCGCAGCACCCGCGGGCATGCCGGACCCGCTCACCTGCTTGCCCGGACCGGTCACGGTCTCGAGGATCGAGCCCGGCAGACGGTCAGGCGTCTCGAACAGGCCAACCAGCGGCATGACGATGAGGAAGTGGGCGAAGTAGTAGATGGTGCAGATCCGCGAGGCGAGGACGTAGCCGCCTTCCGGGGGCTTGGCGCCGAGCCAGCCGAGGATGATGGCGTTGACCAGGAAGACCCAGAAGAACACCCGGTAGACCGGACGGTAGTTGCAGGAGCGGACCCGCGAGGTGTCGAGCCAGGGCGCGAAGGCCAGGATCAGCACCGCGCCGAACATCAGGATCACGCCGCCGAGCTTGTCCGGCACCGCGCGCAGGATCGCGTAGAAGGGCAGGAAGTACCATTCCGGCACGATGTGCGCGGGCGTCACCGACGGGTTGGCCGGGACGTAATTGTCGGCGTGGCCGAGATAGTTCGGCTGGTAGAAGATGAACCATGCGAACAGGATCATGAACACCACCACCGCGAACACGTCCTTGATGGTCGCGTAGGGGGTGAAGGGCACGGCGTCCTTGCTCGACTTGATCGGGATGCCGGCCGGGTTGTTCTGACCCGTCACGTGCAGCGCCCAGACGTGCAGGACGACGACGCCGGCGATCATCCACGGCAGCAGGAAGTGCAGCGAGAAGAACCGGTTGATGGTCGGGTTGCCGACCGAGTAGCCGCCCCAGAGCAGGCTCTGGATCGTATCGCCGACGACCGGGATCGCCGCCAGGATGTTGGTGATGACGGTGGCGCCCCAGAAGCTCATCTGGCCCCACGGCAGGGTGTAGCCAAGGAAGGCAGTGGCCATCATCAGGAGGTAGATGATGACGCCGAGCAGGTAGAGCACCTCGCGCGGGGCCTTGTAGGACCCGTAATAGAGGTTGCGGAAGATGTGGGCGTAGACCGCCACGAAGAACATCGACGCGCCGTTGGCGTGCGCGTAGCGCAAGAGCCAGCCGTAATTCACGTCGCGCATGATGTGCTCGACGCTCTCAAACGCGTTGCCCGCGCTCGGATCGTAATGCATCGCCAGCCAGACGCCGGTGATGATCTGGATGCCGAGGAAGGCGATCAGGATCGCGCCGAAGGTCCAGAAGTAGTTGAGGTTACGCGGAACCGGGAAGGCGACGAAGGACGAGTGCACCAGCCCGACCAGCGGCAGCCGTGACTCGAACCACTTCGCGAGGCGGCTCTTGGGTACGTAGGTCGAGGTCGCGTGTGCGCTGCTCATCGGTTTGCCCGCTCCGGCTTCTCGTGTCCTGTTGTCAGGCGACCGCCTTGCCGCCTTCTTCGCCGATCTTGATCTTGGTATCGGACTCGAAGGCGTAGGGCGGAATCGGCAGATTGGTCGGCGCCGGGCCGCGGCGCACGCGGCCGACAGCGTCGAACTGCGAGCCGTGGCAGGGGCAGGACCAGCCCTCGTAATTGCCGGAATGGCCGATCGGCACGCAGCCGAGATGGGTGCAGTTGCCGTAGCTCACAAGCCACTGATCGTGGCCCTTCTTCACCCGCGTGTCGAAGGCAGCCGGGTCGATCATCTCGGAGAGCGGCACGGCCTTCATGTCCGTGACTTCCTTCTCCGTGAGCTTGCGCACGAAGATCAGCTTGCCGCGCCAGAACACGTTGACGATCTGGCCGTCCTGGATCGGGCTGAGGTCCACGTCGAGCGGCGCGCCGGCCGCGACGGTGGCCGCATCGGGCGCCATGGAGGCCACGAAGGGCCACGCCACCGCGCCGGCCCCGACGGCCAATCCCGCGCCTGTCGCGAGGAACAGGAAATCTCGCTTGGTGCCCTGAGGCCCTTCGTCCGCCAAGGTGGTCCTCCCGTCAGCCGCCGCGCCGAGCCTTTCCGGGCAGCACTCCGGCGATTTCGCCCGCGCGCACCTTGAAGGCTTTCAAATTCGAAATCTGACGCAACGGCAGACACCATCGCGCCGGGGCAATCAATGCGACCGTGGGTCACCGGATTACCGTTTGGGTCGCGCGGCTCTGTGACATGGCAGATGCGAACATGTCTAGACTGCTGCGCTTGAGCGCTGTGCAGTGCCGCAACGTTCCCGATCGATCGTTACCCCGGCGCACCATTCGAACGTTTCGGCCTCCGTCGGGGCCGGCCCAACACGGTGGCCATGGGCCGATGCGCAAGGTCGCAGGCCGCGGAGCGACCGCTCCGCTTTCTTTTCTCCGGCCTCAAGCGCCGGCGACCGCCTCCGCGGCCTCAGGCTGCCGCTCCGCTCGATGCTTTTCAGGACCGAAGTCCTGAAAAGCCCGCTCCGCGCCGCACTCTTCGCGCGGCGAAGCCGCCCAAGCGGCTTCGGGCGCTTGCACCGCCGAAGAGCACGGGCGTAAACGACGCGTCTTGAGGAGTTTTTCGATGACCGACCGCCAGCCCGGCTTCAACACCCTCGCGATCCACGCCGGCGCGACCCCCGACCCGGCCACGGGCGCGCGGGCGACGCCGATCTACCAGACGACGAGCTTCGTCTTCGACGACGTGGACCACGCCGCCTCGCTGTTCGGGCTCCAGGCCTTCGGCAACATCTACACCCGCATTACCAACCCGACGAACGCGGTGCTGGAGGAGCGCATCGCCGCGCTCGAAGGCGGCACCGCCGCGCTCGCCGTCGCCTCGGGCCACGCCGCCGAATTCCTGACCCTGCACGCGCTGATGCAGCCGGGCGACGAGTTCATCGCGGCCAACAAGCTCTACGGCGGCTCGATCAACCAGTTCAATCACTCCTACAAGAACTTCGGCTGGCAGGTGGTCTGGGCCGACACCGACGATCCGGACTCGTTCGAGCGCGCCATCACCCCGCGCACCAAGGCGATCTTCTGTGAAAGCATCGCCAATCCGGGCGGGGTCATCACCGACATCGCCGCGCTCTCGGTGATCGCCAAGCGTCACAACATCCCGCTCATCGTCGACAACACGATGGCGACGCCGTACCTGATCAAGCCGTTCGAGCACGGCGCCGACATCGTCGTGCATTCGGCCACGAAGTTCCTCGGCGGCCACGGCAATTCCATCGGCGGCCTCATCGTCGATGGCGGCACGTTCCAGTGGCAGGGCGATGCGCGCTACCCGATGCTGTCGGAGCCGCGGCCGGAATATGCCGGGATGGTGCTGGCCGAGACCTTCGGCAATTTCGGCTTCGCCATCGCCGTGCGCGTGCTGAGCCTGCGCGATCTCGGGCCGTCGCTGTCGCCGTTCAACGCCTTCCTGATCCTGAATGGCATCGAGACACTGCCGCTCCGGATGCAGCGCCACTCCGACAACGCCCTGAAGGTGGCGACCTTCCTCAAGAACCACGCCAACGTCGATTGGGTGAGCTATCCCGGCCTGGAGAGCGACCGCTACCACGCGCTCGCGCAGCGCTATACGCCCAAGGGCGCGGGTGCCGTGTTCACCTTCGGCCTCAAGGGCGGCTACGAGGCCGGCGTGAAACTGGTCTCGAATCTCCAGCTCTTCAGCCATCTCGCCAATATCGGCGACACCCGTTCGCTGGTGATCCACCCAGCCTCGACCACGCACCGCCAGCTCACGGACGAGCAGAAGCGGGCGGCAGGCGCCGGCCCCGAGGTTGTGCGCCTCTCGATCGGTATCGAGGATGCGCAGGATCTCATCGACGATCTCGACGCCGCCCTGCGGGCGTGAGCCTCACCCCTTGCGGGACAGCGTCAGCGCGTCCCGTAAGTCCTGCGCGTCGGTGAGGAGCCGGCCGTCGCGGCGCATCCGCGCCAGCAGCGCCCGGTCGGGAAAGCCGCGATAGGGCAGCACCGGAACGGTTCGACCCGCGGGAATCGTCCCCTCGGCGGCGATCTCGCCGAGCACGCGATCGACCAGGAGGCGACCGTGCTCGTGCAAGTGCACGGCGGCGCGCGTGGCTGTGGTGCCGTCGGGCAGCGCGACCGCTTCCTGGGCCAGGATCGCCCCGGCATCGATCGCGGGCGCGAGGCGGTGGACGGTGACACCGAACTCCCCCTTCCCGTCCGCCAGCGCGTGAATCGTCGGCACGGGGCCGCGATGGAGCGGCAACAGGCTCGGGTGGAGGTTGATCCCGCCGAGCCGCGAACGCGCGAGCGTCGCCTCGGATAGAATCTGGTCGAAGTGGAAGGTGACGATCAGGTCAGGTGCGTGCGCCGCAAAGGCCTGGAAAACCTCGTGGCCATTCACATCATCGACCCGCAGTGTTGGAATCCCGAGTTGGTGACACAAAGCGGCGAGCGGCGTGGCCTCGGGCTTCTCGCGACTGCCGGCAAGGCGCTGGGTGAGAGGCGCGAGCGGGCGCAGCAGGTCTGGCAGCCCGAAATTGACGCCGAGATAGGGCAGGAAGCCGGGGCCGGACCGGGCGAGATGCTGCCGGACCTGACCGACGAGCCCACCCGTCGCCGGTCGCTCGGCATTGGAGAGGCCGACGAAGGCGATCGCCGCCGCGTGATCCGCCACGAAGCGACGCACGGCCCGGGCGTTCGGCAGCGCCTCCAGCGCGAACAGGGCGATCCGGAGGGGCGGCATCAGCGCCGCGGCCGGTTGCGGAAACGGAAGCCGCTGAGACCGGCGCTGCGCAGCCATTCGGGCACCAACAGCGCACCACGGGCGAGCGCGGCGAGGATCGCCGGGAAGGCGATGACGTCCTGGTCACGCTCCAGCCCTTTAGCGATGCGGGCGGCGGCCTCGTCCGCCGACATTTCCAGGGGGCGCCAGCCCTTGATGACCCCGCCCATCGGCGTCTTGACGTAGCCCGGCGTCACCACGCTGAGGCGCACGCCGAGCGGCTTCAGCTTCTGGCGGAGCGCAAGGCCGTGAGCGAGGAGCGCCGCCTTGGCGCCGCTATAGGCCGGTGCGTCGGGCAGCGGCGCGTAGGCGGCCAGCGAGGAGATCAGCGCGATCTGCCCCCGGCCGCGCCCGCTCATCAGGGTCACGCAGGGCAGCATCACGTTGAGCGCGCCGGTGAGGTTGATGTCCGCCGTCTCGAAGGCCGTCGCCTCGGTCTCAAGGCCGCCGGACGGGTGCCCGCCATTCACCGCAGCGTTGACGATGACGAGGTCGAGCGGCGTCGCCGCGTCGGTCTCGCGGATCCAGGCGCCGACCGCCTCCCGCTCGCGCACGTCGATCAGCCGCGTCAGCACCGCGGCCCCGCGCGTCCGGCACTCTTGCGCCACCGCCTCCAGCCGCTCCCGATCGCGGCCCGTGAGCACGAGGCTCGCACCGGTCCCGGCGTAGTAGCACGCGAGGGCTGCGCCGATGCCGCTGGAGGCGCCGGTGATCAGGATGACGGGCAAGGAGAGGAGGTCTTTCCGCTGAGGAGCCGGGTCGTGACCGTGTCGAAAGCCGGCGGTCAATAGGCGGGGGAGAGGTTTCCGTCGCGGCCGGCCTGCTCCAGCGTGTCGCGCGCGGCAGCCAGCGCGGCAGGCGGAAGCGCCGCCTCGAGACGCGGCACGGCGCCGGCCACGGCCCGCTCGATCGCCGAGCGGGAGAAGTAGCCGCCGTTGATCTGGGTGCGGTGCATGACGACCCGGAAGAAATCCTGCATCAGCGCCGCGTCGGGTGCCTGCGGGGCACCCCAGAACGTGTCGATGTCGCCCTGATGGGTCAGGCCCGGCATGTTGTAGACCGCCGAGCCGAAGGCCAGCGTCGGCCGTCCGCGCTCGAGGGCGAGCATCCCGACGGTGGAGTTCACCAGCACGACGCCACGGCTGCCGTCGATGAGCTTGGGCAGGTCGCCGCCGTCGATGAAGTCGAGCCGGTCGTTGCAGCCGTGGCGCTTGGCCGATTGGCGGGCGCGCTTGCGCCAGTTCATGATGCCGCTGTCGAGCGGGTGCAGCTTCACCAGCAGCCGCGTCGGCGCCTGCGAATGCTTGGCGAAGGAGGCGATCACCCGGTCCATGAAGCCCTCGACGCCGAGGAACGGCGAGTGGACGCGGATCTGGTAGTCGCTGTCGAGCTGGAGCGGCAGCAGGAAGTAGTCGGCGTTGATCGCGTGGTAGATCTCGTTCACCCGCGCGGCCTCGCGGCGGGTGCGGCGGCGGCGCACGAACTTCCGGATCCAGCCGGCATATTCGGCGGCGATGTGGTTCGGCCGGTGGGTGCGAAAGCCCGGATAGAGGTACGGAAAGCCGATATTGGCGATGTTGAAGCTGATATCCCACAGGCTGCGCCGGCCCATATCTCCGGTGAGCGGCATGGCCCGGCCGGGCTGCGGCAGCTTGCGCGCCAGCTCCCGGATCTCCTCCGCCCGCTTCGGCAGGGTCGAGTTGCCGTTCACCCCGCCGGCCTCACACGTGATCCAGTAGGGCCGGATGTAGCCCTCCTCGAACACATGGATGCGCACGCCCATCGGCTTGGCGACGAGCACTGCCGCCTGATGGTAGGGCCGGCAATCGCCGAACAGCACGATGTCGGTGACAGCGTGCGTGCGGATATAGGCTTCGAGATAGGCGTCCCAGCCGTCGCGCTTGCCGCGGTAATGGTCGGCGGGAAAGGGCCAGAACAACCAGTCGCCGGCCGAGAAATTGATGCGGCGAACCCCGTGGCCGCGCTCGCGCAGGGCGCTGCCGAGGACCGAGAAGAACGGGGAGGCGATCCCCTGCAGAAACAGGAAGGTGGCGGCGCGGGGGCCTATGGCATGTGCACGAGGCTGCGTCATTCCCAGGCGCTCAATCCCTAGTCGTGAAGCGGTGCGCGTTGCGTCATCTGGCCAAACGCCTCTCACGATAGTCCCACGAACGACAACCGCTGCGCGAGGCGACCGGGAGAATTTGCAGCCTCCGTTGCCGATCGATCACGCCACGACTGTGACGATCGGTCGAGGCACCTCTCGCGCCAGATTGCGGCTCCGTTGTGTCCGGTGCCAATCCATCCCCGGAAAAGTGCGTTCTTCACAGCCGTGGCCGAAGCGCGCCGTACCGCCGGTGTCGGCGCATAGGAAGTTTCAGCCCATGCTCGGACCGGCCTGGGCCCAGGACGAGGCTTGGGCTATGGAGCAGGCCCCGCCATGATCGACCGGCCATGACCGACCTGCGCCCCATCGAGCCGCAAGGCGATACCGGGCTGCCCCGCACCTACCTGCCGCTCGGCCGGACGGTCCGGCTTCTGCGCGCGCAGATCGAGGCGGCAACGGGTGCATCGCTGACCTTCCGCTCCCCCGGCCCGCCGGCCCTGTGGTCGGCGACGGCAGCCGACGGCAAGGCGGTTCTGCGGGTCGCGCCGGGCCCGCTCCTCAGCCCCTACGATTCGCCGGAGACCGGCCTTTCGAGCCTTCGCCTCAGCTATGCCGGCCGGCCCCTCGGAGGCGAGCCCCCTTCCCCGGACTTCGGCGACCTACTGCGCGCACGCGGCCTCGCCGGCTGCAACCGCTTCGCCCGCTCGCTTCCGGATGGAGCGGCCGATCTCTTCTCAGGGCAGACGCGGCCCAGCCTCGCCCTGATTGATCCGCAAACCGCCGCGTCGGGCGCGACCCTGCGAAGCTTCCTGACGCGGCTTCTCGCCGAGAATCCGGGGACGCGCTTCGTCGCCGCCGGCCCCGACGGATGCCCGCGTGACGGCGCGCCGACCGATCCGCGGCTCACCGTGATCGCGGGCCCGGTCGATCCGTGGCTGCTGTTTCCGCTTACGGCGCGCATCCACGTGGCGCGGTGGGACGCGGCCTGCGAGGCGGCGCTGGCCGGCTTCGAGACCCATTGCCCCGACCCTGCGGCGGGCCCGCGCCCGGCGGATGCGGCGGCGTTCCTGGCGCTCCGTTACGGCACCGGCGTGCACGGCTTTGATCCGTGGACGCGCCGGCCGATCCCGCTTGCGGATGCGGTGGAGCGCGTGGCGTGGCTGCGCGACCGCTTCCTCGGCAATGACCGCCGCGTCGTCCTCGTCGGCGTGTCCGGCTGGAAGCGCGCCGCGCTCGATGTCTTCGCCACCGGGCCGGCGGGACCACCACTCCACACCATGATTGCGGACGAGGCGGTGGCGCTCGCTCGCGCGCAGGGCGGCCGGGTCCAGGCCTGGGCGACCCGCTGCCCGGAGCAGCTCCCGCGCCTCTGTGCGGAGGCCGGCTTGCCCTTCGCGCGGATCGAAGACGGATTTCTGCGCTCGGTCGGGCTCGGCGCCAGCCTGGAGCCGGGCGCCTCCATCGTCGTCGACGATCTCGGCATCTACTACGACCCGCGGGTGGAGAGCCGGCTGGCCCGCACGCTGAAGGAAGCCGAGTTCCCAGCCGGGCTGACCGCCCGCGCCGCCGCCTTGCGCGAATCGATCGTGGCGCGGCGCCTGAGCAAGTACAATGTCGGCCTCGAAGGCGTCGGCGAGGACTGGCCGACGGACCGGCGGATCGTGCTGGTGCCGGGCCAAGTCGAGGACGACGCCTCGGTGCTGACCGGTTCGCCGCAGGTGCGCGGCAACCTCGCGCTGCTGCGGGCCGCCCGCGCCCGCAACCCGGACGCCTTCCTGCTCTACAAGCCGCATCCCGACGTCGAGGCCGGGTTCCGTCCCGGTGCGATCCCGGAGGAGGAGGTGCGGCGGCTCGCCGACCGTGTCGTCGGCGGTCTCTCTATTGTCGACCTGCTCGACCGCTGCCACCATGTCGAGACCATGACCTCGCTGGCAGGCTTCGAGGCGCTGATCCGCGGGTTGAGCGTCGCCGTCCACGGCCGCCCCTTCTATGCCGGCTGGGGCCTCACCGAGGATCTGGCACCGGGGGCCGACCGCGGTCGCACGCTGTCCCTCGACGCCCTGGTGGCGGGTGCGCTGATCCTCTACCCGCTCTATCTCGATCCGGTGGCGATGAAGCCATGCACGCCCGAGCAACTGCTCGACCGGCTCAGCGAGGCCCGGGCCGCCGCGCCGCCCTCGCGTCTTGCCCTCGGCGCGGTCCGTCACGCAACGATGCGGCTGCGCTACGCCCTGATCAATCCGGTCATCCGCCGCCTGCGGGCCCGCCGCGGCGTGCGCAGTGAATCCGGCCGCTGAGACAGCATGAGCCTCACGACCTATTTTGTGCCCCTCGCGGTCGCACTGACCGGTGCCTTCGCCATCGAGGCGGCGGCCTCGCCGCAGCGCCCGAGCCTCCGGCCCGGCGATCTGGCGATCCGGGCCGCCGGCTACGCGCTGATCACGCTGTTCTGGTTCCAGTTCTCGTGGCGGCCCTGGCTCGCGGCCTCCTCTTGCCTGCTGACGCTCGCCATCCTCTCGGTGGTGGACCGGCTGAAACGCCGGGTGATCGGTGAGCCGGTGGTGTTCAGCGACCTCGCGCTGCTCGCCCAAGTGCCGCGCCACCCGCAGCTCTACTACACCCTGCCGCTCACCGATCTGCGGATCGCCGGGCCTCTGCTGCTCGCCGTTGCCACCGTTGTCTCTTGGTACGTCGTTGAACCCGCCGCTTTGCCGAGCGGGGCGGGCGCATCCATCCTCACGATCCTCGGCCTGCCGGTGGCGCTGGCGGCTCTCGCGCTCGCGGGCCTGACGCCGCTCGGGCAGCGGGCGCTGCGCCGCATCTTCCCACACCCGAACCTCGCCCGCGACGTCGCTCGCTACGGGCTCGTCGCGACGATGATGGGCTACGCGCTGCGCCGCCTCGGCGAGGATGATGCGCGCCCGGTGCCGGAGCGTAGCGAAGGCAGCCCCGACGACGAGGTCGTCGTCGTGGTCCAGCTCGAATCCTTCCTCGATCCCGCCCGCCTCGCCGGTCCGGATCTCCCGGCGATGGCGCGGATCCGGGCGCAGGCGGCGCAGTACGGCCGCCTCGCGGTCCCCGCGCATGGCGCCTACACCATGCGCTCCGAGCACGCCGTCCTCACCGGCCTCGACCCGGAAAGCCTCGGCTTCGGCCGCTACGACCCCTATCTCGCGCGCAAGGGCGAGGAGCCGACCAGCCTCGCCCGCCTCGCCCGCGCCGCCGGGTTCGAGACGGTGTTCGTGCACCCCTTTCACCGCGACTTCTTCGACCGGGCTCGGGTGTTTCAGCGCCTCGGCTTCGAGCGCCTCGTCATGGAAGAGGATTTCGCCGGCGCGCCTCGGATCGGCCCCTATATCGGCGACGTCGCCGTCGCCGACCGCATTCTGGCGGAGGTGGCAAAGGGCCGGGGGAGCACAAAGGGCCGCACGTTCGTGTTCTCCGTCACGATGGAGAATCACGGCCCCTGGAAGCCGGGCCGGCTCACGGGCGTCGACGAGCCGCTGGCGCAATACCTCCACCACGTCGCCCATACCGGCCAAGCGATCGAGCGGCTGATCGACGGACTCGCCGGGCGGCGGGCGACGCTCTGCGTGTTCGGCGATCATGCGCCCTCGCTGCCCGACCTCCGTCCGCCGGAATCCGGCCCGATGGCGACGGACTACGCGCTGTTCCGTTTCGGCCGGGACGGCTCGCCCCCTGCCCGGATCGATCTCACCGCGGCACAGCTCGGCTGTGTCCTGCGGGACGCCGTCACCCCGAAACGTTGAGGATTTGGGGGATAAGCGTAGCCGTGCCACGGTGGTGACGCATTGCTGCGTGAGCCCTCGCCGGCCGTCGGCGCATCGTACGCGTCAATCAAGCATCAGGCCGGGGCCCGTATTCAATGGATCGCAGTGACTGCGTGACGATCGGAAAAGGGACGGACGTGGCTCTGCGCCCCGCCTCGACCCGGATGGAGTCTCCGATGAAGTGCGCTGCGGCCCTGGCAATCCTTGCCGCTGCCCTCGCCCTGCCGGGATGTTCGGTCCTGCCGGCCGCGGGGCCGACCACCTCGGCGATCGAGAGCGGCGCCGACGTCGCCACCGCCGAAGGTCTGTTCGCCCGCTACGAAATCATCGACATCACCCCCGCCCTCGTCGAGGCCCTGCGCACCCGCCCCCTCGACAGCCTCCTCGTCACCTTCGGCGACCATCGCCCCTCGGTCGAGCCGGTGATCGGCGTCGGCGACTCGGTGGCGGTTCAGGTCTGGGAGGCCGGTGCCGGCGGCCTGTTCTCCGGCCCGCTCGTCTCTGACCGCTTCTCCGCCGGCTCCAAGTCCGCCACGATCCCTGAGCAGGTGGTCGGGCCCGATGGCGGCATCACCGTCCCCTATGCCGGCCGGATCAAGGTCGTCGGACGCCGCACTCAGGACGTCCAGGCGCTGATCGAGACCGAGCTCGCCGGCAAGGCGATCCAGCCGCAGGTGCTCGTCTCCGTCACCAAGCCGGTCTCGCAATCGGTCACCGTCTCCGGCGAGGCGGCGATGGGCAAGCGCGTGCCGCTGTCGGGCCGCGGCGACCGCCTGCTCGACGTCATCGCCCAGGCCGGGGGCGTGCGCACCCCGGTATCCGAGACCTTCGTGCGCCTGTCGCGCGGCAACCGCACCGTCACCGTGCCGATGACCACGGTGGTTTCGAACCCACGCGAAAACATCTTCGTGCGTCCCGACGACACGCTGACCCTGGTGCGCGATCCGCAGACTTTCCTGGCCGTGGGCGCGCTCGGCAACACCACCGAGGTGCCGTTCACGGCGGACGGGCTGACGCTGTCGCAGGCGCTGGCACGCGCCTCCGGCCTGCGCGAGTTCCAGGCCGACCCGGCGGGCGTGTTCATCTTCCGCTACGAGCCGGCGGCGGTGGTGCGGCGGCTGCGGCCGAACTCGCCGTTGCTGTCCTCACCGCAGGTGCCGGTGGTGTACCGAGTGAACCTGCGCGACGCGCAGGGGATGTTCCTGACCCAGAGCTTCCGAATGCGGAACCGCGATCTCGTCTATGTGTCGAGTTCGCCGTTCGCGGAGCTCGGCAAGGTGCTGAGCGTGTTCTCGACCGTGGCCTCGCCCATCGCGGCCGGCGCCTCGATCTACACCGTTACGCGGTAGAGCATCGTCCCGAAAGGTGGCCATCGGCTTTCGCAAAAAGACGATGCAAGAACGAAAGCCTAGCGCATCGTCCGGGTGGCGCGTGGGTGCGGATGGACCGTACACGCCCCCTCCCCTGCGAAAGTCCGCCCCGTTTCGTCGAGATCGCGACTTGCCAAAGGCCCAGCCGGCGTCATTCCATGCAGCGAAGGTGATGTCGGATGCGCGACCGTGCCGGTCCCGAGACGGGAGCCGATACAGGACGGCCGTCCTGACAGACGACAACGGTCCGGACCGGCAGACCTTGGCAAAGGGGCAGCGGGCTGGGAAAGAGGCGCCATGACGGTCCGACGCCCCCTCGCCCTCGGTTCGGCCTCGCTCGCGCTGCTGGCCGGGCTCCTGCTCTCGGCTGTTCCGGCCATGGCGGAGGTCAAGGTCGGCGTCGCGGTGCCGCGCACCGGCCCCTACGTCACCGTCGGCGCGCAGGTGCTGCGCGGCGTCGAGGCGGCGGCGCGGGACGCCAACGCGAAGGGCGGCATCAACGGCGAGCCCATCGTGCTCGACGTGCAGGACGATTCCTGCGATTCGAATCAGGCCGTGGCGGTGGCCAACCACTACGTGAACACGGGCGTGCGGCTCGTCGTCGGCCATGTCTGCTCGAACGCGTCGCTCGCGGCCTCCGATGTCTACGCTGCCAACGGAATCGTGATGATCACCGCGGCCTCGGTCGCCGCCAAGCTGACCGACCGCGGCCTACCGACGATCTTCCGGGTCTGCGGCCGGGACGACGACCAGGCCAAGCTCTCGGCCGCGATCCTCGCCGAGCGGTTCCGCGACCGGCGGATCGCCATCCTCAACGACCTCTCGCCGGCCTCGCGCACGCTCGCGGCGGCGACCAAGGACAACCTCAACCGTATCGGCGTCAACGAAGCGATGGCGGCGGCCTTCCAGCCGAGCGATGCCGATGACGTGGCCCTCGCCGACCGGTTGAAGGCGGCGAATATCGACGTGGTCTATTACGGCGGCGACGCGCAGGAGATGGGCCGGCTGGTCCGCATCGCGGCCGAACGGGGCTTTCGCCCGCAATGGTTCGGCACCTCGGCCATCGCCACACCGGATTTCGCCAAGATCGCCGGCCCTGCCAGCAACGGCGTGCTGATGACCTTCTATCTCGATCCGAGCCGCAAGCCGGAGGCGCAGGGCGTGGTGGCCGAGTTCAAGGCGCAAGGCGTCGAGGCGGACGGCTCGATGATCTACGGCTATGCCGCGCTCCAGGCGCTGGTGGAGGCCGGCAACTTCGCCCACAGCACGGAGCCCGCAGCGATCGCCAAGGCCCTGCACGGCGAGCGCTTCGATCTGGTGCTCGGCCCTGTCGGCTTCGACTCAAAGGGCGACATCACCGCCCAGGGCTACGTGCTCTACGTCTGGCGCGACGGCAACTTCACGCCGGCCAAATCGAATTGAGCAAAATGAACTGAGGCGGAACGTCAGTCCCGCAGGGCCGCATCCACCTCGGCGCCGCGGCTGAGGTCGCGCATCACCCCATCGAGATGCGGGCGCTTGCGCAGTTGCAGCGCGTGAAGGCGGCGCACCGCCTCGCTGAGGCTGCCCTGCCTCCCGAGCATCTCGTCGGCAAATGCGATCATGCGCGCGTTCGGCCACGCCTTCTCCCGCTGGGCGTGGAGGCGGGCGATGAGGTCTTGCGCCGGCGTGTCGGGCTCGGCCTCGGCGAACAGCGTCGCGAGCGCCGCGGTCGAGCGCGAGATGCCGACATGGCAGTGGACGAGGATGTGGATCTCGCCGCCATCGGCGATGACGTCGCGGCCGAAGGCGAGGATCTTCTCGACGTCCTCGCGCTCCGGCAGGACGACGCCCGGCGCCGGCTCGATGGCGTCGTGGAAGCGCAGGATGGTGCGCCGGTGGGTGCCGTAGGCGCCGAACGCCTCCGGGTCCGCACGATCGGGATCGAGGATCGACAGGACGTGGCTGACGCCGCGGGTCTGATGCTCGACGAGTTCGTCGAGGCCGCAGACGGTGTGGAGGTGGAGCTTTTCGGTGTTCACGCCGAGCCTGCTATCACGCCGCGCCGCGCGAGGCGACGGGGCCTGCCCCGGTTTCCGGATGGCGGGCTTCACGTGTATGGCAACGGTCTGCCCACGGAAGGGCGGCCGAGCGATCGGGACGAGCCGGGAGATCCATGGAAAAGTCCGTGCCAAAGTCCGTGCAACGCCGCGCCCTGTTGACCGCCGGCCTCGGTGCCGGATTGAGCGCCGCCGGATCGCTGGCGAGCCCGGCCCAGGCTCAGCAACCGACGCCGGAGCTGCGCTGGCGCCTGACCTCGGGCTATGCGCGCAACCTCGACATCCTGTTCGGTGCCTCCGAGAGCCTCGCCAAGGCGGTGGCCGAGGCGACCGATGGGCGCTTCCAGATCCAGGTCTCGGCCGCGGGCGAGTCGATCCCCGCCGACGGGCTGCTCGACGCGGTCGGAGGCGGCAAGACCGAGATGGGCCATGCGCCGGCCAGCTTCGGCATGGCGAAGAACGCTGCCTTCGCCCTCGCCACCGCGATGCCGTTCGGGCTCAACGCCCGCGGCCAGAACGCGTGGTGGCTCCAGGGCGGCGCGGCGGAGCTGTTCGCCGAAATCTTCGCCAAGAACGGGTTGGTGGCGTTGCCCGGCGGCAATACCGGGGCGCAGATGGGCGGCTGGTTCCGCAAGGAGATCAAGACGGTCGGCGACCTCCAGGGGCTCAAGCTGCGCATTAGCGGGCTCGGCGCCACGGTGCTGGCCAAGCTCGGGGCGGCGGTGCAGACGACGCCGGGGCCGGAGATCTACGCCGCGCTGGAGAGCAAGGCGCTCGATGCGGCCGAATGGATCGGCCCGCACGACGACGAGAAGCTCGGCCTCCAGAAGGTCGCGCCGATCTACCATTATCCCGGCTTTTGGGAGGGCGGCGCCCTCCTGCACTTCTGGATCAATGCCGACGCCTGGAAGGGCCTGCCCAAGACCTACCGTGCCATCCTGCAGGCGGCGGCCGCGCAGGTGAATGCCGATGTCCAGGCCCGCTACGACGCGCGCAACCCGCAGGCCCTGCGCCGGCTCGTCTCGGGCGGCGCGCAGCTCCGCCCGTTCCCGCAGGAGGTGATGGAGGCGGCCTTGAAGGCGTCGAACGAGGTCTATGCCGACCTCTCGGCCAAGAACCCGGACTTCAAGCGGATCTACGACGCAATGAAGACCTTTCGGAACGAGGAATACCTCTGGTTCCAAGTGGCCGAGTACACCTACGACAACTTCATGATCCGCGCCCGCGCCCGCGGATGATCGGACCTGAACTTAAAGCGCATTCCGACGAAGTGGTCACCGGTTCGTCGAAAAAATGCGCGTCAAAACAAGGACCGAGAGGCGCCGGCCTGATGCAATCCGGTCGGATACGGCTCTAGAACAAAAAAAAGCCGCCCCTAAGGGCGGCCCGAAGTCTAGGGAGGAAACGCCCAAAGAGGGCAGCGGGAGGCAGACGCCGTCTGCGTTCCCGCAATGCACAAAATGATCTTCGCTCAGGATTTTGCAAGTCGCTTCGTCGGCAATGATCGCGTTTGCGCGTGTGGAGGCACACGTCGGCCGAGGTCTGTCACTCAAATGCCGCAGACGATTTCGAGGCCCGGCCGCAATGAATCGCCGCGGCCTATGCAGTAAACGGGGCCGCGCGCATTGTTTTCGCGCACGCCAGATCATTGAACTGTTTAGCGATTTCTGATCCGCGCCGGGCGACGCCCGGAGGTGGAGGGCGCGTCGGGCCCGAGCCCGATGCAACGTTCTTCGCCCTGATGCATTCCCTGCCCCGAACGGGACGTCCGACCCGCGGAATCAAGGCGGGGCCCGAATCGGCGCGACCGGCCGCCTCGGCGGAAACGGACCGAATAGAAGCTGCCGAGACGGGGCGTTTTCGAGCGATGGCGATCCAACCGGCCCGCATCCGGGTGCTGAACGACGTGAAGCCGCGCGAGGGCGCCGGTTACGTCCTGTACCTGATGCAGCAGGCCATGCGCGTCCCGTTCAATCCGGCGCTGGAGCTGGCGATCGAGGAAGCCAACCGCCTCAAGCTTCCGCTCCTCGTCTGCTTCGGCCTGCTCGACGGCGCCAACGGCTTCCCCGAGGCCAATGCCCGGCACTATTCCTTCCTGTTGCAGGGGCTCGCCGACGCGGCCGCCGCCCTGGAAAAGCGTGGCATCGCCTTTCTCCTGCGTCGGGCAACGCCGGCCGAAATCGCCATCGATCTCTCGGCAGACGCCGCGCTGCTGGTGCTGGATCGCGGCTACCTCGCGATTCAGAAACGCTGGTACGGCGAGATCGAACGGGAGGCGCAATGCCGGATCGTTCAGGTTGAGGGCGATGTGGTGGTGCCGCTCGAGACCGCCTCGACCAAGCACGAATACGCCGCGCGCACCCTGCGCCCGAAGCTCCGGAAGCTCTGGGACGACTATCTCGAACCCGTTGAGCCGCGTCAGGTCGATCACCCGGCCGAAGGGCTGATAAAGCGGCTGAAGTTGAAGGATGGGCTCGACGCCTCGGACCCGGAAAAGCTTCTCGCGAAGCTAGCCCTCAACACCACGGTCGGTCCGGTGAAGCGCTTCCGCGGCGGCTACACCGAGGCCGCCGGCCATCTGAAGCGCTTCCTCGAGCACGCCTTCGCCGGCTACGGCGCCGGGCGCAACAAGCCGGAGGCCGGGGCGGCCTCGCATATGAGCCCCTACCTGCATTTCGGGCACATCTCGCCGGTCGAGATCGCGCTGGCGATCCGCGCCGCGAAGGACGCCGACGATGACGACCGCTCGGCTTATCTCGAGGAGCTGATCGTTCGGCGCGAATTGGCGATGAACCACGTCTTCCACACGCAGGGCTACGACGATTACGCCCGCGCCGTGCCCGACTGGGCCCGCAAGACGCTGGCCGAGCACGCCGACGACCCGCGCCCGAAACTCTATTCCGAGGAGGAGTTGGCGGAGGGGAAGACCCACGACCATTACTGGAACGTCGCCATGCGCGAGATGCGCGAGACCGGCTACATGCACAACCAGCTCCGCATGTACTGGGGCAAGAAGATCCTCGAATGGTCGCCCTCGCCGGAGGAGGCGTTCGCCCGGACGCTGCGACTCAACAACCGCTACTTCCTCGACGGGCGCGACGCGAATTCCTTCACCAACGTCGCCTGGATCTTCGGCCTGCACGACCGCCCGTGGCAGACCCGCCAGATTTTCGGGAGCGTGCGCTATCAGAGCGAGAACTCGCTCAGGAAGTTTGACGCGAAGGGCTATGAGCGAGCAGTGACACGGCTGTGCGAGGCGGAAGAAGGCTGATCCTTCAGCGTTTCAAACACCCCATCAGCCCATCCACCTGACCCATCCGGCTCTGGATGCGCGCCGCGATCGCCCGCACCCCGCGGGTCGGCTTGCCGGCGCTGCGCAGGATCGGGTTCGGCAGGACGGCGGCGAGGAGCGCGGCCTCGTTGCGGCTCAAGTCGCGCGCGCTCTTGCGGAACCAGTGACGGGCGGCGGCCTCGGCCCCGAAGATGCCCTCCCCCCACTCGGCGACGTTGAGATAGATTTCCATGGTCCGGCGCTTGCCCCAGACCGCGTCAGCCATCACCGCGAGCGGGATTTCGAGGCCTTTGCGGATGTAGGAGCGGCCGGGCCAGAGGAAGACGTTCTTCACCGTCTGCATGGTGATGGTCGAGGCACCCCGGCTCGGGCCCTCCTCGTCGTCCACCACGTCGCGCAAGGCGCCCCAATCGACACCGTTATGCAGGCAGAAGCGCTGGTCCTCGGAGGCCATCACCGCCTGGACCAGAGCCGGGGCGATCGCTTCCAGCTTCACGCTGTCCCGCTGCGCGCCCTGGAGCGTCAACCAACGGCCCAGCATCAGGGTTGAGGGCGGGGTCGCCACGCTATAGACGAGCGCGAGCGTGAGCGTGAAGGCAAGAATGGCAATGGGAGCGAGCGTGATCAGGGTGGCGGCGCGCCGCAGCCCGGTTCGACGCCTCGGGGCGGGGTTCCGCGGCGCGGGGGTCCTCGCGAGGGGCTTCGGCGAAGGAATCCTCCGCAGGTCGCGCCCGTGCCGTTCGGCTTCACTCTCCTCCGGCACCGCCACGTCGCGTCCGCCCCTCCCCGATCCAGGCCCCTTCCGATGACCTCAACGCAGGCTTCCCACCCCTCGGTCAAGGCGGACGCCTATACGGGTGACTTTACCCACAGGCTCGCTCAGGTCGCCGACACCGTCGAGACCTTCCTCGTCGATCTGCTCGGGCCGACACTCCAGGCCGGCGAGATCGCCCGCCCGCCCCGTTTGATGGAAGCGATGCGCCACGCCGTGCTCGGCGGCGGCAAGCGGCTGCGGCCCTTCCTCGCCATCGAGACCGCGCGGATGCTCGGCGGGGCCGAGGATGCGGCGCTCGCGGCGGGTGCCGGCGTCGAACTCGTCCACTGTTACAGCCTCGTTCACGACGACCTGCCGGCCATGGACGACGACGACCTGCGCCGCGGCAAGCCCACCGTCCACAAGGCCTATGACGAGGCCACCGCGATCCTCGTCGGCGACGCGCTCCAGACGCTGGCCTTCGAGGTCACCGCCGATCCGCGCTGGCAGCCCGATCCGGCGATCCGGGCCGAACTGGTGCTCGGGCTTGCCCGCGCCTCCGGCCTCGGCGGCATGGTCGGCGGCCAGCTCCTTGATCTCTCGGCCGAGGGGCGCTTCGGCCCGGCCACTATGGATATCGACGACACCCTGCGGATGCAGGCGATGAAGACCGGGGCGATCCTCGCCTTCTCCGTCGAAGCCGGCGCTCTCGTCGGCGGCGCGAACGCGGACGAGCGGGCGGCGCTGCTGCGCTACGGCAAGGCGCTCGGCCAGGCCTTCCAGGTCGCCGACGACATTCTCGACCGCGAGGCCTCGCCGGAAGCGATGGGCAAGGCCACCGGCAAGGACAAGGATGCCGGCAAGGCGACGCTGGTCGATCGCCTCGGCCTCGACGGCGCACGGGCCGAGTGCGACCGGCTGGTGGCTTTGTGCGAGGAAGCCGTCGCCCCCTGGGGCGACCGGGCGCAGGTGCTCAAGGACGCGGCCCGCTTCACCGTGGCGCGCAAGGCCTGATCTCGCATCCACCGCCTTCATCCTGAGGTGGCCGCACCAGCGGCCCTCGAAGGACGCTCCAGATCCCGCGCGATCCGGGGACGATCCTTCGAGGCCGCCGCTCTGCGCCGGCACCTCAGGATGAGGCGATTGGATGGGATGACGCGCGGTGACGCCGCCTGAGGCCAAGCGGGTCACTTGCTTCGACGCTTAGTCCGAGCGAGTCGGCGCGTCGGGCGCCTTCACCCCGTGGAAGCGGTGCTGCTGGTCCGGCGGCACCCGGGCGCAATCCTCTC
This sequence comes from Methylorubrum sp. GM97, assembly GCF_024347855.1. NCBI lineage: Bacteria > Pseudomonadati > Pseudomonadota > Alphaproteobacteria > Hyphomicrobiales > Methylobacteriaceae > Methylorubrum > Methylorubrum sp. GM97. The sequence goes on along the minus strand of NZ_AP025942.1, from coordinate 2,736,588 downwards.
GATGGCCGAACACGCGGTAGCGGGTGCGCGCGACGAGGCTGTAGAGCCGGTCACGCAGCGGCTTCGGAACGATTGCGAACACACGGCCCCACCGCCACGGCGCCTTGAGATGCCGCGTCACGGCGAGCGCGGCATCCGAGCGCGTCAGCGCCCGCCCATCCTCGACCAGCAGGAAGGTGCCGTTAAAATCCGCTTCGGTGAAACCGTGGCGGGCGGCGAGGTCAAGCCCCTCGCGGGACCACGCGCCCATGAAGTGCAGGCTGTGGTCGCGCTCATGCGCCAGAACGAAGCGCAGCATCCCGGCGCAGAGCACGCAATCCGTGTCGAAGACGAGGGTCGGCGGCATCGGCCGGGGTGCTGAGGCCGTCACGCGGCGCTGACGACCACTTCGACGAGGTTCGGTGCGCCGGAACGAATACCCGCCTCGACCGCACCGGCAATGTCCGCCGCCCGCTCGACGCGCCGGGAGGGCACGCCCATCGAGGTGGCGAGCGCCAGGAAGTCGATGCGCGGCTCGGTGAGGTCCATGGCGATGAATCGGTTCGCGCGCACCGAGGCGTAGTGCGTCTGCGACTTCATGAACTGCTTCAGGATGTTGTACTCGGCATTGTTGATGACGACGAAGGTCACCGGCAACCCCTCATGCGCGGCGGTCCAGAGCGCCTGGGGCGAGTACATCGCCGCCCCGTCGCCGACGATGCAGACCACCGGCGCCCGGTCGAGCCCGAGCGAGAAGCCGACCGAGGCCGGCATGCCCCAGCCAAGCACGCCGCCGCGGATCGACGAGTATTGCCGCGTCCAAGTGCTGTGGAGGATCGTGCGCAGATGCCCGAGCGTTGCGGGTGCTTCGTCGATGATGGCGATGTCCGACCCCACGGCCCGGCCGATCTCGCGGGCGGCGACGAGGGGGTGGATCACCGGATCGGCGAAGGCGGCATCCGCCTTGGCCTCGAGCGCGGCCCGGCGGGCGTCGTAGGCCGCAACGGCTTCGCGCCTCAGGCGGGCATAGGTCTCGGCGTGCGGCGCGAGGCGCGCTTCCAGGAGCGGCAGCAGCACGTCGAGGGAGGCGCGGACGTTGCCCACCGTCGAGAGCTGCGTCGCGTAGGTGCGGCCGAGGTCGCGCGCATCCGCCGAGAGCTGGAACACCTGCGTACCGGGGGGCACGGCCGAACCCTCGGTGTAGAGCACGGTGATGAGCGACTTGCCGCCGAGCGCGAACACCGCGTCGTAGCGGCCGAGAATCTCGGCGATGCCGCTCGCCTTGGTCGGCAAGTTGCCCATCCAGAGCGGATGGGCGGTCGGGAACGGGATATGCGCCGGCCAGGACGATCCGTAGACCGGCGCCGCCAGGAGGTCGGCGAGCCGCACCGCCTGGGTCGAGGCGTCGCTGGCATCGACCTCGTCGCCGGCGATCAGCGCGAGCCGCCCCGGCGCGATGCCGGCGAGATGGTCCGCGAGCCGGTCGAGGGAGCCGGCCACCGCGTGGTGGTCGATGGTCGAGATTTCGCCGAGCGGCGCGGCGGTCATCGCCTCCATCACGTCCATCGGCAGCGACAGGAAGACCGGCCCGGACGGCGCCGCCGCGGAATCGTGGAAGGCACGGCGCAACAGCACCGGAAGCTGGTCGGCATGGGTCACCTCGCGCGCCCACTTCACGGTGGGCGCCGCGATGGTGGTCAGGTCGCCGAACAGCAGCGGGTCGGTGATGACGTGCCGCGAATCCTGCTGGCCGGCCGTGACGACGAGCGGCGTGCCGGAGATCTGGGCATTGAGCAGGTTGCCCATGCCGTGGCCGAGGCCACCCGCCGTGTGCAGGTTGAGGAAGCCCGGCCGGCGCGCCCCTTGCGCGTAGCCGTCGGCCATGGCGACGGCGCTCGCCTCCTGAAGGGCGAGCACGTAGGCAATGTCGGGTGCGTCCGTCAGCGCATCGATCAGCGGCAGCTCGGTCGTGCCCGGATTGCCGAAGATGTAGCGGACGCCCTCCGAGCGCAGCACCTCCAGCAGAACGTCAGCGCCGCGCCGCTCGGACAGGGAGTCGAGTGTCGTGACCGTCATGGCCTGCTCCTTCCGCACCTTCGAGCGCCGATCTCACCGCGCACCCGCGCCGGAACGATGTCCCGCCCGGCGAAGGGCGTTCAAGGTCTCTCGAACATCGACGGCGTCGCGGGCGACATCCACCCCTCTGTCGAACGTCGGGCCGGAATCGTCACGCGATCACGGTGCGGCGGCGCGTGGACGAACCGTCCAGGTCGCCCAATAGACGGGCCGCCCGTAGAGCGAGGAGGCGTCGCTGCCGTCGATCCGCGGGGCCCGGCGGTCGAGCCAGGTCAGGAAGCCGCCCTTGTCGGGGTAGATCGTCGGCGCGTCGAGGTTGCCGTAGCGGTCGGTCATCCAGCCGAAGCCGTCGCGGGTGAACCGCCCCAGTGCGTCGCCGCCGGAGCGCAGTCCGAGATAGGCGGTGGAGTGGCCGGCCGCGACGGGCTCGGCATAGAGCGTCAGGGCGGTGAGGCTGCCGGGCGAAAGGTCGGCGGTGTAGTGCAGGCAGATATCGGCGACGGGCCCACCCGAGACGGTGACCGGTCGCGAGCAGGAATAGGCCACGGCCCAACGGTCCATCCCGCGTGCCTTGGCGACGCGCATTTCGGTCTCGGCCGGCAGGTTCTCGATCAGCGTGACGGGCGCCGACCACGTGCGCTCCGCCAGCGGGTCGCGGCTCGTGCGCAGGTAGAGCGCCATGCGCCGCCGGTTCCGCGGCGCATCGCAGTCGGCGGGCAGCACGTCGGTGTAGAAGTAGTGGTAGACTCGATCGACCACGCTGATCGACCCGGTCAGGCCGCGCGCCTCGAAATCCGGCGCGGCGCAGTTGCCGACGATCGGCTTTCCCGTGTCGTCGAGCACCGGGGCGGGCTTCATCGCCGCCGGCCGTGCGCGCCCGCGCCGACGCCCCTGACCCTCGGCGGCGGGCGCTCCGAACGGCCGCCACTCGGTGCCGGGATCGGCCTCGAGGCGCAGATCGAGGCTCTGGAAGTCGTAGGTGCGCGCCTGGACCAGCACCCGGCGACGCCCCTCCCCGGAGGGCTCCGTCGCGGTGGCGAGGATGGCGTAGTACGGGTCGCCCGCCCAATCGCGCCCCGCGACCATCATCGCGTTGCCGGACGGATCGTCCTCCGGCGCGGTGGCCTGGGCGCGGAAGGTCATCCTGTCCGCCTGCTTGTCCCCCTGCCTCGCCTCGCGCGCCGCCCGACGAGCCTCCCGCCGCGCCTGACGGGTCGCCCGGCTGCGGCGGCGCGGCTGTTCGGCCCGCGCCGCACCGTCGCCCTTGAGGCCTTCGCTCCAGAAGCGCGGATCGGTCGGCGGCAGCATCGTCGCCAGCGTCTCGATCTGCCGACCGATGCGCACGGCACCGCCCGCCGCGGGATCGGTGGCCCGAAGGTCGGTCCGGCAGGCCTCCTCGCCGCGGCCACCGCTCGGCCGGCTCCCTTGGCGCGGCGGCTCGGCCCGGTAGATCACCTGAAGCGGGCCCGGCGGCCCGGTATCCTTGAGCCGCAGGATCTGCACGTCGTGGACGAAATGGCAGGGCGGCGGGACGGCGTAGACGCCCTCGGCCTCGTCGGCCGAACGGCAGATCTCCAGCGCGCCGCCCCCGGTGAGATAGCAGGCACTGGCACCGCCACGCGGCGCGCCGGCCTGGGACGGCCCTGCCCACGCCGCGAGCAGGACGAGCGGGACTGCGATGATCCCCAATCCGCGTCGAGCGGGCCCGGCTTCGGGCAAAAGGGAGCCGCGTCCGGCGGCGATGGGGTCGGGAAGGCTCGGATTGTGCACGGCGAAACCTTAGCCCTTCCGGCCCCGGCTCGGAAAGCACTCCCGGCAAGCCTTCCCATCACGATCAGGTCGTTTTCGGCACGCGAGAACCGAACATGGTGAAAGGATTGGCTCACCAAGACGGATTACCGTAGGCCTCCGTTCGATAATGAGGGTATTCCATCGATGAGCAGCGGTCTCTCGGCACCGGCCGGTCTGTCGGAGGTCTCCCGCCTCGCGACGTTGCTGGCCGATCAAGCGCTCGATGCGCAGATCATGAGCCGTCCCATTCCCGACGATCAGGTCCAGGCCCTGCTGGACGCCGCCGTGCTCCTCGACGAGTACGGCCAGGAAATCCCGCCGCTGCTCGAGCAGATCGTGCACGAGATCGGCTCCTCCGCACCCGAGCGCGCCGTGCGCCCCGCCAAGCGCCCGGAGGAAGATGAGGTCGGGCGCATGGCCTGGATGCTGCGCCCGTTCCGCTCGGGCAAGCGCGCGGGTTGAGCCTGGGTTCGGTCGCCGACGGAGCGAGCGACGGACTTGCAGGGGCCGAGCCGCGCCGATAGAGCGCGGGCGACGTGGCGCGTGCCATCATCCCGGATTTCAGCCCCATGACCACCTACAAGCTTCTGCTCCTGCCCGGCGACGGCATCGGCCCCGAGGTGATGGCCGAGGTCGAGAAGGTGGTGGGCTGGCTCAAGCGCGCGGGCCTCGCCGATTTCGAGACCGAGCGCGACCTCGTCGGCGGCGCCGCCATCGACGTGCACGGCAAGCCGCTCGCCGACGAGACGCTCGCTCGCGCCGACGCGGCCGACGCGATCCTGCTCGGCGCGGTCGGCGGGCCGAAGTGGAACGGCGTGACCTACGACATCCGCCCCGAGGCGGGCCTGCTGCGCCTGCGCAAGGATCTCGGCCTGTTCGCCAACCTGCGCCCGGCGATCTGCTACCCGGCGCTGGCCGACGCCTCCGCCCTCAAGCGCGAGCTGGTCGAGGGCCTCGACATCATGATCGTGCGCGAGCTCACCGGCGGCGTCTATTTCGGGGAGCCGAAGGAGATCACCACGCTGGAGGACGGCTCGAAGCGGGCGGTCGATACGCAGGTCTACACCACCGCCGAGATCGAGCGGATCGCGCATGTGGCCTTCGATCTCGCCCGCAAGCGCTCCGGCCGGGTCGCCTCGGCCGAGAAGAACAACGTGATGAAGACCGGCGTCCTGTGGAAGGAGGTCGTCACGCGGGTCCATGCCGAGCATTACAGCGAGGTCGAGCTGGAGCACGTCCTCGCCGACAACTGCGCCATGCAGCTCGTGCGGCGCCCCAAGCAGTTCGACGTGCTGGTGACCGACAACCTGTTCGGCGACGTGCTCTCGGATGTCGCGGCGATGCTCACCGGCTCGCTCGGCATGCTGCCCTCCGCCTCGCTCGGCGCCACCGACGCGCGCGGCACCCGCAAGGCGCTCTACGAGCCGGTCCACGGCTCGGCCCCCGACATCGCCGGCAAGGGCTTTGCGAACCCGATCGCGATGATCGGCTCGCTCGCCATGTGCCTGCGCTACTCCTTCGGCCTCGGCGAGGCCGCCGACCTCGTGGAGAGCGCGATCACCCGGGCGCTGGCCGCCGGCGCCCGCACCCGCGACATCGTCGGCGAGGGCCAGACCCCGATCAGCACCGGCGAGATGGGCGACGCGATCCTGCGCGAGCTAGAAACGCAGGCGGGCTGAGGGCTCCGAATCCCGCCTCACCTCTCCGATCGCTCGACGTCGTGTCCCCCCTCTCCCCGCAAGCGGGGCGAGGGGTTGCACTGCCTAGTGAGCGTTCATCCGGAAGCCGCGGTCACTTCTCCCCCAGCGGCAGCCACGAGCGCCCGTCGCGGGCGAGCAGATCGTCCGCCTCCTTCGGGCCGGGACTGCCGGCCGGATAGAAGCAGACCGGCGCGTCCTTCCACGCCTTGAGCAGCGGATCGACGGCGGCCCAGCTCGCCTCGATGGTGTCGGCGCGCTGGAACAAGGTCGGGTCGCCCATCATGCAATCGTAGATCAGGCTTTCGTAGCCGACGGTGGGCGCCGGGTCGAAGAAGTCGCCGTAGCAGAAGCCCGTCTCGATCGCGGCGAGATGCATCTGCGGCCCCGGCCGCTTCACGTTGAAGCGCGTGGCCGAGCCGGGCGCCGGGTCGATGCGCAGGCGCATGACGTTCGGCGCGAGGTCGCCGCCATCCGCCCCGCGGAACAGCGTGAGCGGCGTCGCCTTGAAATGCACCGCGATCTCGGTGCGCCGTTCGGCCAAGCACTTGCCGGTGCGCAGGAAGAACGGCACGCCGGACCAGCGCTCGTTCTCGATCTCAAGCTTGAGGGCGACGTAGGTTTCGGTGCGTGAATCCTTCGCCACGTCCGGCTCGTCACGGTAGGCCGGGACATCCTTCCCGTCCTCGCGTCCCGCCGCGTACTGTCCGCGCACGGCATTCTCCGGCGTGACCGGGCGGATCGCCCCGACCAGCTTCGTCTTCTCGTCGCGCACGATCTCGGCGTCGAAGGCAGTGGGCGGCTCCATCGCCACCATGGTGAGAAGCTGGAACAGGTGGTTGGGCACCATGTCCCGCAGCGCGCCCGTCGGCTCGTAGAAGCGGCCGCGCTCCTCGACGCCGATCGTCTCGGCGGCGGTGATCTCGACGTGATTGACGTATTCGCGCCGCCAGATCGGCTCCAGCATCGCGTTGGCGAAGCGGATCGCCAGGATGCTCTGGACCGTCTCCTTCCCGAGAAAATGGTCGATCCGGTAGAACTGGCTCTCGTCGCCCTGCGCCAGGATGGTTTCGTTGAGCGCCTTGGCGGAAGCGAGGTCGGAGCCGAACGGCTTCTCGATGACGACGCGGCGGAACGCGTCGTCCGTCTGCTTCAGCAGGCCGGCCTTGCCGAGGCCTTCGACCACGGGGCCGAAGAAGCGGGCGGAGACCGCGAGGTAGAACACGACGTTGCCGGTGAGGCGTCCGGCGAGATCCTTGAAGGTCGCTTCCTCGGAGAAATCACCCTGCATCACGTGCAGGCGCTCGCGGATGAAGTCCCAGGGTCGCGAGTCGATCCGCTCGGCATGAAACTCGGCGGACGGGTCTTTGGTGAAGGACTCCATGGTCTGGGTGAGGTCGTCGCGCCAGCCCTCGTCGGTCAGCGGGTTGTGATCGACGCCGAGAACGGAAAAGCCGTCATCGAGCAGCCCACCGCCCGCGAGATTGTAGAGGGCCGGCATCAGGAGGCGCTTGGTGAGGTCGCCGCCGGCACCGAAGATCACGAGGGTGCAGGCCGGGGTCTTCGGCGTGTCGGGCGTATCGTGAACGCAGGCGTCGGGCATGGGCCATCCGGGGCTCTCGGCCGGCGAGGGGCCGACCGCTGGAATCCCGGTTCAACAGAGGCCGGCGGTTCCTGTTCCGGCCGAGCTGCCCTGCGCGGGCCTACTCGTCGGTACGGACGGCCGAGCCGCCATCGATCGGCAGACGCACGCCCTTCAGCTCCTCGCCGGTCGGCAGCGAGCGAGCGTCCCAGCCGCCGCCCAGCGACCGGATCAGCGCCACAGCGGTGGTGAAGCGGTTGAGGCGAATCTGGAGCGCGGTGACCTCGTTGTTGATGAGCAGCGCCTGCGCGGTCACGACGGTGGTGTAGTTCTGCGTGCCGGCCCGGTACTCGTTGAGGGTAATCTCGACCGCGCGCCGCGCCGAGGCGACCGCCTCGTCCTGCTTGGCCTGCTGCCGGGCGAGGATACGCACGCCGGCCAACCCGTTCTCGACCTCGCCGAAGGCGGTCAGCACCGTCTGGCGGTAATTGGCCACCGCCGCCTCGTAGGCGGCCCGCGCCGTTTGCAGCACCGCGGCGCGGGCGCCGCCGTCGAAGAACACCTGAGAGCCGTTCGCGGCGATCGACCAGACGCGGTTGGCGGCCGAGAACACGCCGTTGCTGGTCGCGCCCGAGAAGCCGCCCGAGGCCGAGAGCGTCACCGTCGGATAGAAGGCGGAGACCGCCACGCCGATCTGCTCGCTCTGCGCCTGCACCAGCCGCTCGGCCCCGGCGATGTCGGGCCGGCGCTCCAGGAGATCGGACGGGATGCCGACCGGCACCGAGGGTGGACGCACCGGCAGGGGCGCGAACGGCAGCTTGACCTCCGAGGGCGGGCGGCCGGTGAGAATCGCCACCGCGTGCTCGAACGTCGCCCGCTGGAGATCGACGGCGATCAGCGAGGCCTGCGTCGTCTGGAGCTGCGTCTGCGCGGTGATGACGTCGGAGCGGGCGGCGACGCCCGCATTGTACTGGTTCTCGGCGATGCTGAGGCTGCGCTTGAAGCCCTCGACATTCTCCTCCAGCACGCGCTTCAGCGAATCCTGATAGCGCAGTTGGAGGTAATTGGTCGCCAGTTCCGCCTGAAGGCTGAGACGCACCAGGGCGAGGTCGGAGGCCGAGGCCTGGGCGGAGGCGACATCACTCTCGATCTGGCGGCGGATGCCGCCGAACAGGTCGAGTTCCCAGTTCGCCTGCCCCTGGAGCGAGACGGTGGTGCGCTCGGCGCCCAGCGCCCGCGACCGGGTGATGCCCGGAGCACCGATCACCGTGGGGAACAGGGCGGCGCGTGCCTGCGCGACGAGGGCGCGGGCCTGATCGTAGACCGCGACCTGGGCGCGAAGGTTCTGGTTGTCGACGTCGATGGAGCGGATCAGCCGGTCGAGCGTCGGGTCGTTGAAGGCCCGCCACCAATCGCCGCGCTCGGCCGCGTCGTTCGGCGCCGCCGGGCGCCAGCCCTTCTGCGCCTGGACGTAGGCGAGGCTGTCCTCGCGCATTCCGCCCTGCTTGAAGCCAAGCGGCGTCTCGACGGAGGGGCGCGAGTAATCGGGGCCGACGAGGCAGCCGGAGGTCAGTGCCGCGACCGCGCAGACGGTGGCGAAGCGGAACAGGAGCCTCGACCTCAACCCTCTCCCCTCTGCGGGAGAGGGTGGCCCGCGAAGCGGGTCGGGTGAGGGGCAGCGCGACGTCCGGAAACGTGGCTCCCCTCTCCTGCCCTGCATCCGCAGGGCACCCTCCCCCGCGGAGGGGGGAGGGTTATGGCGCACGTCACCTGTCACGAAACAACCATCCTCACTCGGCCGGCACCGCCGCCGCTCCGCCCCGGCGACGCTTCGCCCAGAGCCGGAGACGGTCGAGATACAGGTAGACGACCGGTGTCGTGTAGAGGGTCAGGATCTGGCTGACGATGAGTCCACCGACGATCGCGATGCCGAGTGGCCGGCGCAGCTCAGCCCCCTCGCCGCCCGCGACGATGAGCGGGGCTGCCCCCAGGATGGCGGCGAGCGTCGTCATCATGATCGGGCGGAAGCGCAGGAGACAGGCCTCGTAGATCGCTTCCCCCGGCGTCAGGCCACGGCTGCGCTCCGCATCGATGGCGAAGTCGATCATCAGGATGGCGTTCTTCTTCACGATGCCGATCAGCAGGAAGACCGCGATCAGGGCGACGATGGTGAACTCGGTTCCGGTCGTGAGCAGCGCGACGATGGCGCCGATCCCGGCCGAGGGCAGGGTCGAGAGAATCGTGATCGGGTGGATGTAGCTCTCGTAGAGGATGCCGAGCACGGCGTAGACGGCAAGCAGCGCCGCGAGGATCAGCAGCGGCTGGCGCGAAGACGATTCCTGATAGCTCTTGGCCGCGCCCGCGAACTCGCCGTGGATCGTCTGCGGCAATTGCAGATCGAGCATGGTCTGGTCGATGACCGCGGTGGCCTCACCCAGACTCTTGCCGGGCACGAGGTTGAACGAGATGGTGGTGGCCACGAACAGGCCCTGATGCGCCACTTGGACCGGGGCGTTGCCGGTCTCGAAATGGGCGAAGGCCGAGAGTGGCACCATCGTCTCCTTGGCGCTCGACACCGGCGCGCTCGACGAGGCGCTGCCCCGGCTCGCGGCGATGGCGTTGCCCGCGGCGTTGCGGGCCGAGTCGGCAGCGATGGTCGCTGCCGTGTCGGTGGTGGACGTGCCGGAGGTGGAGGCTTGCGAGGCGGTGGTGGTCCCGCCGCCCGCCACCGTGCCGGCAACCGCGTTGGTGGTGGCCGAGCCCCGTGCGCGGCCGCCCGTGGTCGAGACGTAGATCGTCTTCAGGACTTCCGGGTTCTGGAGGTATCGCGGCGCGATCTCCATCACCACGTGGTACTGGTTGAGCGGGTTGTAGATCGTCGAGACCTGCCGCTGCCCGAAGGCGTCGTAGAGGGTGTTGTCGATCTGGTCCGGGGTGATGCCGTAGCGGAAGGCGGTCGCCCGATCGATGACGAGGCGGCTCTCCAGCCCGCCCTCCTGCTGGTCGGAGGTCACATCGGCGAAGATGTCGGTGCGCTTCTGCAGCGCTTGCAGCAGCTTCGGCGAGGCGGCGTAGAGCTCCTCCGACGTGTCGCCCTGGAGCGTGTACTGGTACTGGGCGAAGCTCTGGCGCCCGCCCATCCTGAGATCCTGGCGCGGAAACAGGAACAGGCGCGCGCCCGCGACCTGGGCGAGCTTCGGCCGCAGCCGGGCCATCACCGTCTCGATGGGCTCGCGTTTGCCGCGCGGCTTGAGCCCGACGAAGACGTTGGCGGAGTTGGTGCCGCGCCCGCCGGTGAAGCCGACGATGCTCTCCACTGCCGGGTCGGCCTGCACGATGGCGCTCGCGCGCTCCAGCTTGTCCTTCATCGACTGGAACGAGATGCGCTGGTCGGCCTGGATGCCGCCCATGAGCTGGCCGGTATCCTGGTCGGGGAAGAAGCCCTTCGGCACGATGATGTAGCCGTAGACCGTGAGCCCGATCGCGATGAACACGCTGAGCGCCGTCAGCCGACGGTGATAGAGCGCGAAACGGAGCGTCCGTTCGTAACTCCGCAGCAGCGCGTCGAAGCCGCCCTCCAATCCGCGCAGCAGGATGTTGGGGCGCTTGCCCGCATGCATCTGCGCCTCCGGCTTGAGGAGCAGAGCGCACATCATCGGCGTCGTCGTCAGCGACAGCACGAGCGAGACGAGGATCGCCATCGACAGCGTGACCGCGAATTCCTGGAACAGCCGGCCGACGATGCCGCCCATCAGCAGGATCGGCAGGAACACGGCAATGAGCGACAGGCTCATCGAGACGACGGTGAAGCCGACCTCGCGGGCGCCGAGCAGGGCGGCCTCGACCCGTGGCTTGCCCGCCTCGATGTGTCGCTGGATGTTCTCCAGCACGACGATGGCGTCGTCCACGACGAAGCCGGTCGCGATGATGAGCGCCATCAGCGACAGGATGTCGAGGGAGTAGTCGAGCATCCACATCGCCGCGAAGGTGCCGATGATCGAGATCGGCACCGCCACCGCCGGGATCAGCGTCGCCCGCCACGAGCGCAGGAAGATGAAGGTGACGAAGATCACGAGGATGACCGCGATGATCAGCGTCTCCTCGGTGCTGGCGAGCGAGGCGCGGATCGTGGCGGAGCGGTCGCCGGAGATGTTGAGGTCGATGTCGCCGGGCAGCGCCGCCTTCGCCTGCGGAATTGCCGCCCGCACCCGCTCCACGGTTTCGACGACGTTGGAGCCGGGCTCCTTGTAGATGAACAGGATCACGCCCGGCTTGCCGTCGACGAGGCCGAGGTTGCGCTTGTCCTCGACCGAATCGACCACTTCGCCGACATCGGCGAGCCGCACGGCGGCGCCGTTGCGATAGGCCACGACGATGTCGCGATAGTCGGAGGCCTGCCGGCCCTGGTCGTTGGCGTAGAGCTGGTAGCGGCGGTCGCCCGCCACGATGTCGCCCTTGGGCGAGTTGGCGTTGGCCGAGGCCAGACCCGCGCGGATGCCCTCCAGGCCGATGCCGTAGTGGAACAGGGCCGTCGGATCGAGTTCGACCCGCACCGCCGGCAGCGACGAGCCGCCGATATCGACGTTGCCGACGCCCTCGATCTGGCTCATCCGCTGCTGCACGATGGTCGCGGCGGAATCGTAAAGCTGCCCCGGCGTCAGGGTGTCGGAGGTGAGGCCGAGGATCAGGATCGGCGAATCGGCCGGGTTGAACTTGCGGTAGGTCGGGTTGGTGCGCAGCGCCGTCGGCAGATCGGCGCGCGCGGCGTTGATCGCCGCCTGGACGTCGCGGGCGGCACCGTCGATGTCGCGGTTGAGGCCGAACAGCAGGACGATCCGCACCGTGCCGGTCGAACTCGTCGATGTCATCTCGTTGACGTCGGCGATGGCCCCGAGCCGCCGCTCCAGCGGCGCGGCGACCGTGGTCGCCATGGTCTCTGGCGACGCGCCGGCCATCTGCGCCTGAACCAGGATGACGGGGAAATCGACCTGCGGCAGCGGCGCCACCGGCAAGCGGACATAGGCGAACATGCCGGCGAGCAGCAGGCCGATCGTCAGCAGCGTCGTGGCGACCGGGCGGCGGATGAAGGGTTCGGAGAGGTTCAAGGCACCGCCCCGCCCGGCGCCAGCCCATCCCGCTCCCGCCGCCGCATGATCCGGCGCTCCAGCCGGTCGAAGGCGAGATAGATCACCGGCGTCGTGAACAGCGTCAGCACCTGACTGACGATGAGGCCGCCGGCGATGACGATGCCCAGCGGCTGGCGCAGCTCCGAGCCGACGCCCGAGCCGACGATCATCGGCACCGCCGCGAACAGGGCAGCGAGCGTTGTCATCAGGATCGGGCGGAAGCGCAGCAGGCAGGCCTCGTAGATCGCGTCGCGCGGGGCCTTGCCCTCTTCGCGCTCGGCCTGGAGCGCGAAGTCGATCATCATGATCGCGTTCTTCTTCACGATGCCGATCAGAAGCACGATGCCGATGATCGCGATGATGTCCAGCGAGAGCCCGAACCACATCAGCCCGAGCAGCGCGCCGATGCCGGCGGACGGCAGGGTCGAGAGGATGGTGATGGGGTGGATGAAGCTCTCGTAGAGCACGCCGAGCACGATGTAGACGGTGATGATCGCCGCGCAGACGAGGAACAGCTCGTTGGAAAGCGCCGATTCGAAGGCGAAGACGGAGCCCTGCGGCACCACGTTGAAGCTCGCCGGCAGGTTGATGTCTTTTCGCGCGGCCTCCAAAGCATCGACGGCTTGGCCGAGGGCGACGCCGGGCGCGAGGTTGAACGAGACGGTGGTGGCCGGGAACTGGCCGAGATGTCCGATCAGCAGCGGCGCGCGCCGCTCCTCGATCTTCGCCACGGCCGAGAGCGGCACCTGTCCCGACGGTGCGGTCGAGGACGGCAGATAGAGGTTGTCGAGGGAGGCGAGCGAGGTGTGCAGCTTCGGGTTCGCCTCCAAAATCACCCGGTACTGGCTCGATTGGGTGAAGATGGTCGAGACGATGCGCTGGCCGAACGCGTCGTAGAGCACGTTGTCGATCGTGGCCGGCGTGATGCCGTAGCGCCCGGCGGTGGGCCGGTCGATGGTGACGTAGGCGGCCAGGCCGTTGCCCTGGTAGTCGCTGGTCACGTCGGCCAGCAGCGGTGAGCGGCGCAGCGCCTCGACGTAGCGCGGTACCCAGGTCTCGAAGTCGCCGAGGTTCGGGTTCTCGAGGATGACCTGATACTGCGTCGCCGAGACCGCGGTATCGATCGTCAGATCCTGCACCGGCTGCATGTAGAGCCGCACGCCGGGCACCGTGCTCGTCGCGGCGTTGAGGCGGCGGATGATCGCGCTGGCGTCGGCCCCGCGCGCCTCGCGCGGCTTCAGGTTGATGAGGAAGCGGCCGGAATTGAGCGTGACGTTCTGCCCGTCCACCCCGATGAACGAGGACAGGCTCGCGACGTCCGGATCCTGCAGGACGATGTCGGCCAAGGCCTGCTGCCGCTCGGCCATGGCCTCGTAGGAGACGCTCTGATCGGCCTGTGAGATGCCCTGGATCACGCCCGTGTCCTGCACGGGGAAGAAGCCCTTGGGGATCACCACGAACAGGTAGGCCGTGAGCGCCACGGTGCCGAGCGTGACAAGCAGCGTCAGGCCCTGGTTGGCCAGCACGACGCGAAGGGCCCGGCCGTAGAGGGCGATGACGCCGTCGTTGAGCCGCCGGCCCGCGCGGGCGATCGGACCCTCCCGGCGCGCAGCCGGGGTGTCGGCGCCATGGGCGACGGGCTTGAGCAGGCGCGCGCACAGCATCGGCACGAGGGTGAGCGAGACCACCGCCGAGATGACGATGGTCGCCGCAAGCGTGATCGCGAATTCGCGGAACAGCCGGCCGACCACGTCGCCCATGAACAGGAGCGGGATCAGCACCGCGATGAGCGAGACGGTGAGCGAGATGATGGTGAAGCCGATCTCGCGGCTTCCCTTCAGCGCCGCCTCGAACGGGTTGTCGCCCTCCTCGACGTGGCGGGCGATGTTCTCGATGACGACGATGGCGTCGTCCACGACGAAGCCCGTGGCGATGGTGAGCGCCATCAAGGAGAGGTTGTCGAGGGAGAAGCCCCAGGCATCCATCGCCGCGAGCGCGCCGATCAGCGAGAGCGGCACCGACAGGCTCGGGATCAGCGTCGCGGAGAAGCTGCGCAGGAACAGGAAGATCACCATCACCACGAGGCCGATGGCGAGCATCAGCTCGAACTGCACGTCGTGGACCGAGGCGCGGATCGTCGTGGTGCGGTCGGTGAGGATCGCGACCGAGACCGAGGCCGGCATCGTCGCCTGAAGCTGCGGCAGCAGCCGCTTGATGCGGTCCACCGTGTCGATGACGTTGGCGCCGGGCTGGCGCTGGATATTGAGGATCACCGCGGGCGTGCGGTCGGCCCAGGCGCCGAGCCGGGTGTTCTCGGCCCCGTCCACCACCTCCGCCACGTCGGTGAGGTGGACCGGTGCGCCGTTGCGATAGGCGATGATCGCGCTGGCATAGACCGCAGGGTCACGCACCTGATCGTTGGCGTTGATGGCGTAGGACTGGGTCGGCCCGTCGATATTGCCCTTGGGCGTGTTGACGTTGAGGTTGGCGATCGTCGTGCGCAGGTCGTCGATGTTGAGGCCGTAGGCGGCCATCGCCAGGGAATTGAATCGCACCCGCACCGCCGGCCGCTGCCCGCCGCCCATGCTGACGAGGCCCACACCCGCGATCTGGCTGATCTTCTGGGCGAGCCGGGTCTCGGCGAGGTCGCGCACCTGCGTCAGCGGGATCGTCGCGGAGGTGAGCGCCAGCGTCAGCACCGGCGCGTCGGCCGGGTTGACCTTGGCGTAGATCGGCGGTGCCGGAAGGTCGGTCGGCAGCAGGTTGCCGGCCGCGTTGATCGCCGCCTGGACCGACTGCTCGGCGATGTCGAGCGGGATGTCGAGGTTGAACTGAAGCGTGATGACCGACGCCCCCGCCGAACTCTGCGAGGACATCTGGTTGAGGTTGGCCATCTGGCCGAATTGGCGCTCCAGCGGCGCGGTGACGGCCGAGGTCATCACCTCTGGGCTGGCACCGGGATAGAAGGTCTGCACCTGGATCGTCGGGTAATCGACGGCCGGCAGCGCCGAGACCGGCAGGTTCAGATACGACACCGCGCCGACGATCAGGATCGCCAGCATCGACAGCGTCGTCGCGACGGGCCGCAGGATGAAGAGGCGGGACGGGTTCATGGCCGCATCCGCTTACGGGGCCGGGCGCCGGCGTCCCCGGCGCTCCTGACCGCCCTGGGTCGAACCGGTATCGGCCGGCGCGCCGGCCGCGGGTGTCGTCGGAAGCGTCGCGCCGGGGGCCCCCGCCGCCGGGCCGCCGGCCTGGGGTCCGGGGGCGTTGGCCACGACGCGCACGGGCGCGCCCTCGCGCAGCCGGTCGGTGCCGTCGGTGACGACGCGGTCGCCCGCCGCAAGGCCCGACAGCACCACCGTGTTCAACCCATCGGTCTCGCCGGTCTTGATCGGGCGCACGGTGACCTTCTCGTCGCCGTCCATCAGGTAGACGTAGGTGCCCGGCGTGCCGCGCAGGATCGCGGCGTTCGGCACCAGGGCCGCGTTCTGGATCGTCTCGACGGTGAGGCGCGCGTTGACGAACTGGTTCGGGAACAGGCTCTCGTCCTCGTTCTCGAACATCGCCCGCAGCTTCACCGTGCCGGTCGTGGTGTCGATCTGGTTGTCCACCGTGTCGAGGCGGCCGACGGCGATCTCGTGCTGGTCGCTGCGGTCATAGGCGCGCACCGTCAACTTCGCGCCTGCGCGCACCCGGCGCATCACCCGCGCCACGTCGTCCTCAGGCAGAACGAACACCACCGAGATCGGACGCAACTGCGTGACGACGACGATGTTGGTCGAGCCGGCGGTGATGTAGTTGCCGAGATCGACTTGCCTCAGGCCGACCCGACCCTCCACCGGCGAGACGATGCGGGCATAGGTGAGATTGAGCTTCTGCTGATCGACGAGGGCCTGATCGGCGGCGACCGTGCCCTCGTTCTGCTTCACCAGGGCGGCCTGGGTGTCGACGTTCTGCTTCGAGATCGAATCCTGGCGGTTCAAGGTCTGGTAGCGCTGGAGATCGAGCTTCGAGTTCTGCAGCAGCGCCTGATCGCGGGCGAGCTGGCCCTGATACTGCGCGAGCAACGCCTCGTAGGGCCGCGGATCGACCTGGGCGAGGAAGTCGCCCTCCTTCACCATCTGGCCCTCGCGAAAGCCGATCTTGGTGAGGTAGCCGCTGATCTGCGAGCGGATCGAGACGGTGGCGAGCGGTGTCACCGTGCCGAGGCCCTGGAGCACGACCGGCATGTCGCCGGTCACGATCGGTGCGACGCCGACCGCCTGCTTCATGTCGGCCGGCCGCCCTCCGTGACCGGGACGTCCGCCGCCCGGCGCCTGTGCGGTCTCCCCGGCCGGCTTCTGCCGGGCATCGTAGGTGCGGTGGGCGACGGCGCCGGCCCCGCCGAGGATCAGCAGCGCGAGCATCCAGCGGCCGAACTTACTGCGCCGGCGGACCGGTGCGGTCGTCACCGGGTCCGCGGTCCGGTATTCCCGGGCGGTCTCCCTGCGTATCGGCGAACTCTCGTTCATCCCTCACACACTCATCGACGGCATCACGGCCAATAAACGCGGGCCGGTTCGCGATCACGACCCGGCCGGCGGAAGATTCACCCGGCTCGAACCCGTTTCGAACAAAGCTGGCTGGATTCGGTACGGCCGGCGAGCCTTGCCGGTCATTGCGGTGTTCCTACGGCGGCGACGTTTCCAGCGTGTTGCTGCCGATCGGCGCGCCCTGCGACTGATAGAGGCGCACCACGTCGCGAAACGACGCATCGACCGGCGTGACCGGCAGCGTGAGACGCAGACTCAAGCCCAGGACACCGGACATCACGGCGAGCAGCAGGCAGGTTCCCAGACGCATGATCCGCCGAAGGTGAAGGGGCCGCTGCAGGAGCGTGCGCCGCCCGATCGGACATGAAAAAGGCCGCCGTGTCGAGCGGCGGCCTTTTTCATGAAGCACGACCGGACCGGCCTGCCACACCCAAGAAACGAGGGGGCGAAGTCCCTTGAGTGCGGCGGCCGGTCCGACCGTGGGGTGAACATGCGCTTACGACTGATGATCGTCAACATTCGTCACCCCAGCGACACCGCGCAAAAACGGGATTTCGCGGTTCATCCGCAGGCTCGTGTGCGTGAGCGCACGTTGCGCAGGCGATGCCGCACCGCTCTCGTCAAGGTTCGACAAGACGCATCTTGTCTTGGCAGGCGGCGATACCAACCGCAGCCGCGTTCTCTTCTCCATTCAATCTTGCGTAGAGGCACTTGGAGTGGGGCGGCCGCTCTGCAAAGACATCGCGCATGAGTCCTGCCGCGAATCGCATCCCCCCGCTCACCGGCCATCCCGTCTTCGCCGAGTTGCCGGAAACCGTGTTCGAAGCGATGTCGCGGCTCGCGCGGCAGCACGGGGCGATCAATCTCGGCCAGGGCTTTCCCGACCGTCAGGGGCCCGACGACGTGCGCGCCGCCGCCGCGCGGGCGCTGGAGAGCGTCAGCAACCAGTACCCGCCGATGATGGGGCTGCCCTCGCTCCGCTCGGCCATCGCCGCCCATTACCGGCACCATCAGGATCTCGACCTCGACCCAGAGCGCGAGGTGATGGTGACCTCGGGCGCGACCGAGGCGCTGGCCGGCGCGCTGATGGCGCTGGTGCGGCCGGGTGACGAGGTCGTGCTGTTCGAGCCGATGTACGACGCCTACCTGCCGCTGGTGCGACGCGCCGGCGGAGTGCCGCGCTTCGTCACGCTCAAGCCGCCGCATTTCCGGATCGAGGAGGCGGCGCTGGCCGACGCCTTCTCCGAACGCACCCGAATCGTCCTGCTCAACAACCCGCTCAACCCGAGCGCCACCGTCTTCGAGGAGGACGATCTCGCCCTGCTCGCGGCGTTCTGCCGACGCTTCGACGCAGTGGCGGTCTGCGACGAGGTGTGGGAGCACGTGATCTTCGATGGCCGGCGCCACCGGCCGCTGATGGCGCAGCCGGGCATGCGCGAGCGGACGGTGAAGATCGGCTCGGCCGGCAAGATCTTCAGCCTGACCGGCTGGAAGGTCGGCTTCGTGATGGCAGGCGAGCCGCTGATGCGGGTGCTGTCACGGGCGCACCAGTTCCTCACCTTCACCACGCCGCCGAACCTTCAGGAGGCGGTCGCCTACGGCCTGGCCAAGGACGACGCCTACTTCGAGAGTATGCGGGCTGACCTCGCCCGCTCCCGCGACCGGCTGGCGGCGGGGCTGTCACGCATCGGGTTCACCGTGCTGCCGAGTGCGGGCACCTACTTCCTCAGCGTCGACATCGCGGGGCTCGCCGCCGACGACGTCGCCTTCTGCGAGCGGATCGTGTCCGAGCACGGCGTCGCGGCCATTCCCGTCAGCGCGTTCTACGAGGGAGGCAGCGTGAACAACCTCGTGCGCTTCTGCTTTGCCAAGACGGACGCCACCCTCGACGCGGCGGTCGAACGCTTAGCGGGATTATTTCCGAGGACGTGAACGACCGCGCGATCCGCTTCCTTGTGCAGCGGTTGGGCCGGGGCCACATCCTCGCCATGAGCACCTCCGTTCACACCACCAGCACGGCCTATCGCGAGTCCGCCGGCGCAGCGCAGCTGCGCCGCCTCACCGATACCAGCACCGAGGCGAGCCTCCTGCGGCTCGAGCAGCTCGCCCACCTGATGGACTCGGCCATCCTTCTGCCGGGCATCAACCGCCGCGTCGGTCTCGACGCGGTGATCGGTCTTGTTCCCATCCTCGGCGACATCGCGGGCATGGCGATCGCCTCGTACATCGTCTACGAGGCGAAGCGGCTCGGCGCACCGCGCTGGCTGGTTTGGCGCATGATGGGCAACGTCGCCATCGACGGCGCGGTGGGCTCGGTGCCGCTGGCCGGCGACCTGCTCGACGCGGCCTTCAAGGCGAACCGCCGCAACGTGCGTCTTCTGCGTCGCCATCTGGAGCGCAAGGGCGCGCTGCGGCCGAGCGAGATCGAGGGCACCGCAACCCGGCTCGACTGAGCCGGCATCGGCCGCCCGAGTGTGAGGGTTGGAGCCGATGAACGAGCACCTGCGACCCGAACTCGATGCGGTGCCCGTCACCGCGCCGGGCAACGCGCCGCAGATGCGAGTCCTGCCGACCGCCACCCGCCGCGGGCTCTCGCCGCTCAACCGGCGGCGGGTCGCGAACTTTCGGGCCAACCGGCGCGGCTATTGGTCGGCGGTGATCTTCACCGTGCTGTTCGTGCTGAGCCTGTTCGCCGAACTCATCGCCAACGATCGCCCGATCGTGATGCAGTACAAGGGCGAGTGGCTGTTCCCCGTCCTGGTCGATTATCCGGACGAGAAGTTCGGCGGCTTCCTGGCTCAGACTGATTACCGGGCGCCCGAGACGCGCAAGGAGATCGAGGAGAACGGCTGGGTGCTCTGGCCGCCGATCCCTTACGCCGACAACACCTTCATGCGGGATCTGCCGACCCCGGCCCCCTCGCCGCCGACCTGGATGCTGAGCGACGCCGAGTGCCGCCCGGTCGCCGAGCGGGCGGGCGTGAAGGCCGAGGGGCGCGAACTCGGCTGCCGTGACATCGAATGGCACTGGCTTGGCACCGACAACGCCACGCGGGACGTGCTGGCGCGCGTCATCTACGGTTTCCGCATCTCGATCCTGTTCGGCCTCGTGCTTGCCGGCGTCTCCTCGGTCATCGGCGTGATCGCGGGTGCGGTGCAGGGCTATTTCGGCGGCTGGACCGACCTGATTTTCCAGCGGATCATCGAGATCTGGGGCGCGATCCCGACGCTCTACCTCATCATCATCATGTCGGCCTTCCTCGTGCCGAGCTTCTTCACCCTGCTCGGCATTCTGACGCTGTTCTCGTGGACGGCCCTGGTCGGCGTGGTGCGCGCGGAGTTTTTGCGCGCGCGGAATTTCGAGTACGTCCGCGCGGCGAGGGCGCTGGGCCTGTCGAACGTGCGCATCATGACGCGGCACCTCCTGCCCAACGCCATGGTGGCGACGCTGACCTTCCTGCCGTTTATCCTTAACGGCTCGGTCACGACCCTGACCTCGCTCGACTATCTCGGCTTCGGCCTGCCGCCGGGCTCCCCCTCGCTCGGCGAGCTGCTGGCCCAGGGCAAGGACAACATCAACGCGCCCTGGCTCGGCCTCACCGGCTTCTTCGTGGTGGCGACGATGCTGAGCCTGCTCGTCTTCGCGGGCGAGGCTGTGCGCGACGCGTTCGATCCGCGTAAGACCTTCGGCTGAGCCGCGTCAGCGCCGCGCCTCGTCGCTGCCCGGCGGCCCACGCCATCCCGTCTCGACGGTGAAGCCGGCGCTGCGGGTGGCGAGGGAATCACCGCCGACATGGGCGAGGTAGGTGCCGGCCTCCACCACCAGCGTACCGTCCGGCTCGTGGTAGCCGAGGTCGCGCGCCGGCACGCGGAAGCTCGCGATACCGGTCTCGCCCGAGGCGAGATCGAGGAGCGCCACGCCCTTCAGCAAGCGCCTCGGCCGGCTGCGGCTCGCCACCGGTTGGCCGACATAGAGCTGCGCCACCGCCCGGCCCGGACGCGTCCCATGGTTGGTGACGGGGGCGCGCACCTCCAGCATCGCGTCGTAGCGGTCCCCGACGCCGACATGCGGCGTCACGATCTCCGGCTCGCCATAGGCGAAGCGGGTGTAGGAGAGGCCATAGCCGAACGAGAACAGCGGCAGCGGCGATTCGTCGGCATAGCCCATGGTCCAGCGCGAGCCCGGGATATGCGGGCGCCCGCCCGGCAGGGTGTCGTAGGTCAGCGGCAATTGCCCGACTTTACGCGGCCAGGAAACCGGCAGCCGGCCCGACGGGTTGGCGTCCCCGAACAGCGTCTCGGCCACGGCCGGACCGCCCTCGGTGCCCGGAAGCCACGCCATCAGCACCGCCTGTGCCTGCCCTAACGCATCCCCGAGTTCGGTCGGGCGTCCGCCGACCACGACGAGCGCGATAGGCTTGCCGGCCTCGGCGACCGCCGCGAGCAGATCATGTTGCAGGCCGGGCCAGGAGAGGGTGGCGCTCGATGAGCCCTCGCCGGAACGGTCCCGCGGCTCGCCCATCACCGCCACGACGAGATCGGCGCCCGCCGCCGCCTCGACCGCGGCGGCAAAACCCGCGCGGCTGTGGCAGACACGCGAACAGCCCGGCGCGAAATCGATCGCAACGCCGGACGCGGCAGCGCGCTCGCGCAGGCCCGCCAGGATCGTCACCGCG
Source organism: Methylorubrum sp. GM97 (assembly GCF_024347855.1). Taxonomy (NCBI): domain Bacteria; kingdom Pseudomonadati; phylum Pseudomonadota; class Alphaproteobacteria; order Hyphomicrobiales; family Methylobacteriaceae; genus Methylorubrum; species Methylorubrum sp. GM97. The sequence goes on along the minus strand of NZ_AP025942.1, from coordinate 2,715,127 downwards.
TCCCATTCCTGCCCCGTGCCCTCGTGCGGCCCGACCTGATCCCAGGCGGAATCCGCGAAGGGACCGACCACGGCGATGCGGCGCACCTTGGCCGGATCGATCGGCAGCAGATCCTCGCGATTCTGCAGCAGGACAAGGCTCGCCCGCGCCGCCTCGCGGGCGAGCCGCCGGGTCTCGGGGCGTAGGAGCTTCTCCTCCGCGCCGTCCGGATCGATCACGGGGCGATCGAACAGGCCGAGCCCGAATTTGAGCCGCAGCACCCGGCGCACCGCCGCATCGACCGCGCCTTCGGGAACGCGCCCGGCGCGCACCTCCTCGGGCAGATGGCGGAACAACAGTCCGCTCGTCATGTCCATGTCGACGCCCGCCGCCAGCGCCTTGCGCGCGGCCTCCGCGCCGTCGCGTGCGACGCCGTGCTTCATTAGGCTGGCGATCGCCTGCCAATCGGCCACGACGAGGCCGGAAAAGCCCATTTGCCGCCGCAGCAGGCCCGTCATCAGCGCCGGGTCGGCCGTGGTGGGCAGGCCGTTCAGGGCGGTCAAAGCCGTCATCACCGCGTCGGCGCCGGCCCGGATGCCGTCACGGAACGGCGGCAGGTGGAGGTCGTGCAATTCGGTGGGCGCGACGAAGGTGGCGTCGTAGTCGCGCCCGCCGAGCACCGCGCTGTAGCCCGCGAAATGCTTGAGCGTGCTCGCGAGCCCGCCATCGCGAAAGCCCTCGACCTGCGCGGCGGTGAGCCGCCCCGTCAGCCACGGATCCTCACCCAAGCCCTCGACCACTCGGCCCCAGCGCAGATCGCGGGCTACATCCGCCATCGGCGAGAAGGTCCAGTTGAGGCCGACCGTCGCCGATTCGCGTGCCTGGGCGGCGGCGGCGCGGCGCACCAGACCGGCATCGAAGCTCGCGGCCATGGCGAGCGGCAGGGGGAAGATGGTGCGGTAGCCGTGGACGATGTCGAGGCCGACGAGGAGCGGAATCCCGAGCCGCGACGCGCGGGCGAGCCGGTCGGCCTGCGCCACGAGGCCGGCATTGTTGAAGTTGATGATCGCCCCGACCTCGCCGCGGCGGAAGCTGTCGAGATCGAGGATCGGCTCATGAGAGATTAGGTTGAGCTGGCCCGCCTTCTCCTCCAGCGTCATCCGGGCGAGCAGCGTCTCGATCCGGCTCTCGACCGGCTCGACGGCGCTGGCCGGAGCGCCGAGGACGACGGCCCAGGCTGCGGCACCGCGGATGATCCACCGAGCCAGCCGTCGCATCGTCACCGTCTCCCCGGAGCGGTTTCCACCGCCCTCTCTTACGGGGCGTGACGATGCCTCATGAAGGGGCGTGCCGTCGATGGAGCACGGTCGGGCTTTTGATCGGCGGCGGGCAGATCGGTGTGGACGGCGCTCACGGCGACCGCGTCCGGCTCCGCCGGCCCGCGTTGACGCGAAGTCCGGTGCTCGGGTCCGCCGCTTCGGCGAAGGGAAGACGATCCTCGCCGGCGGCGACCACCCGGTCGCGTCCGGCGTGCTTGGCTTGGTAGAGGGCGTCGTCGGCCCGGCGCAGCAGGTAATCCAGGCTGCCGCCGATCTGGCTTTCGGCCGCCACGCCCACGCTCACGCGAATCGCCAGTTCCGGATAATCCGGGTGCGCGAAGCGGGCGATTGCGGCCCGGACGTCCTCGGCGACGCGCATGGCCGCCCGCTCGTCGAGCCGCGGCAGCAGGCACGCGAATTCCTCGCCGCCCATCCGCCCGAACACCGCGCCAGGCGGCAGCAAGGGGTCCGCGACATGGCAGAAAGCGGCCAGCACCGCGTCGCCGACGCTATGGCCGTAGCGGTCGTTGACCGCCTTGAAGTGGTCGAGGTCGAACAGGAGCAGGGCAGCCGGTGCAACGGCGAGGTGCCGCTCGGCGCCTGCGACCAGCGCACGGCGGTTGGCGATGCCCGTGAGCGAATCGGTCTCGGCCGCCAGCCGCTGCTCACGCTCGGCCCGCTCCTTCGTCAGCGCCATGAACACGAAGGCGATCGCGACCGAGAACAGCGTTCCGGCAAAGCAGAGGATGGCGAACCACGGCGAGGCGATCGCGACGGAGGCCGGGATCGGCATGGTGAAGGCCAGCGGCAGGCGGATCCAGTAGAGGCCGGCATAGGTGGCAAGCAGCACCAGCGCCGGATAGCGGGAGACCAGGGGCTCGTCGCGGCCCTGCCAGATCGTCAGCGCACCGGAGGCGCAGTAGAGCCCCGCGAGCGTTGAGGCGAGGCTGACGCGGGCGGCGAGCGATTCGAAGAAGGGAGGAATCAGGCAGGCCGCGATCCAGAGCGCCCCGCCGCCCACGGCCCAGCCAAGCCGCAGCGAGCGGCCCTCGAAGGCCCGCACGCCGCTCCAGATCAAGCCATAGCCGCCGATCATCATCGCGTTGGCGAGGCCGATGGACAGGCTGTCCGGGATCTGGCCGCGCAGCGCCAGCATCAGCGAAGCAACACTGCCGACGATATGGGCGATGCCCCAGACCGCCAGCGCACGCTCGCGGCGGGTCTGGCTCCACGACAACAGGAACAGCACGCCCACCATGAAGGTGACGGCGACCGTCATCAGAAAGAGCGTCGGGAGATCGAGGCGCATCGTGTGTTTGGCACCGGCCCGATCGGACCGCTGCGCCGCCTCCCCTTCATCGTGGTGGCTTTAGAAATGGTCCGGGAACGACTTTGAAGTCAACAGCATCGCTGAACACTTACGGCAACGACTTATAAAATTCCGTTGCCGAACCGACCAACAAATGAACAACGTATGCTTCAATACGGTTCGTCAGAAGAAACACTGCTCGCCTCGATCTGATCGCCCCGATCGTTGAGTGGGTGAAGATCGCGCACCATGCCTTTCAAACGTTCATCGAGGACGTGGGTATAGATCTGCGTCGTCGAGATATCGGCATGGCCCAGCAATTCTTGGACGATACGCAGATCCGCGCCGTTCTGGAGCAGATGGCTGGCGAAGGCGTGGCGCAGAACGTGCGGACTCACCCGGTCGGTCCGCAGGTCGGCGGCGGCAGCGGCTGTCTTGAGGTCGCGGGCGAAGGCTTGCCGGGTGAGATGACCGCTCTCGCTCTCGGCGGGAAACAGCCAGGACCCCTCGGCGGTCAGGTGCGCGACGTGGGTGCGCATCGCCTCGCGCGCGAGGTCGGTGAGCGGCACGAGGCGCTCGCGACCGCCCTTGCCCTTGACCACGAGGTAGCGCTCGCGGGTGGCCGCAGCCGAGCGCGGCAGGGCGACGAGTTCCGAAACGCGCAAGCCCGTGGCGTAGAGGAGTTCGAGCAGGCAGAGCATCCGCGCGGCCGCGCGGGCCTCCGCCCGGTCGTCGCCCGCCGCCTCGACCCGCTCGCGCGCCGTCGCGAGCAGGCGATCGACCTCCGCCACCGACAGGACCTTCGGCAGGCCCTTGGCGCGCCGGGGGGCTGCGACCGGCGCGGTCGGATCGGTTTCGGAATAGCCCTCCGCGTAGAGGAAGCGGTGGAAGCCGCGGATGCAGGAGAGACGCCGGGCGGCCGAGGACGCCTTCAAGCCGCGCGGCTCCAGGGAGGCGATGTAGGCGCGGACTTGCTCGGCCTGCGCCTCCTCCGGGTCGATCCCGCCTTCCGCGAGATAGCCGAGGTAGTCGTCGAGGTCGCGCCGATAGGCGGCCAGGGTGTTAGCCGCCGCACCGCGTTCGGCGGCGAGCATGTCGAGAAAGAGCTGACCCGGATCCTCCGCTCCGCTTGGGAGCGCGGAACCGTCCGCGCTCATCGCCCGCCCGGCTGGAGCTTCGATGGGGGAATGGTGACGCTGATCTCCCGCGGCGTCGGCTCGACGAAGGTCGCCAGTGCGAACATGCCGGCGAAGACGAGGCCCGCGAGGATCGCGATCGTGGCAAGGAAACGGAACAGGGTGGGCAAGGGAACCGGCCTTTCGCCGAGGATACGCGGACGAGCGGGTCGTGTTGCGATGCGCAAACCGTGGGTTTCGATCACATGCCGGAGGCTCGAAGGCAAGGTCTGGCGGAGCACAGGCGGCGCGGTCAAGGGACAGGCCGCCGGCCACCAGGGCAATCGCTCGAAGGCGATGACCTTGGTTTGTTGCTGGCCTCAGTCGCCGACGCCGGCCTCCGCAGGCTTAGGCTTCGAGCGATGGCCCTGCGCCGCCCCCTGCCCGCTTCTCAGAAGCGGTTCTTCCAGGCCCGTAGCGCGGTGAACACCGCCGCCGGGTCGGAGCCCGGCTCGAGGCCCGCAGAGCGAGCGAGGACCGGCTGGCCCACCCGCAGGAACGGGTTCGTCGCCTTCTCCTGGCCGATGGTCGACGGAATCAGGAAGCCGCCCTGCGCGGCAAGCCGCTCGGCCTCGGCCACGCGCTCCTTCAGGTCGGCGTTGTCCGGATCGGCGGCCAGGGCGAAGCGGCCGTTCGAGAGAACGTAATCGTGACCGCTATAGACGGCGGTCGCGTCCGGTAGGTCGAGGAAACGGCTGAGAGAGCGCCAGAGCGTTTCGGGCTCGGCCTCCATCACCCGGCCGCAGCCGAGAGTGAACAGCGTGTCGCCCGAGAACACGACGCCGGCATCGGCGAAATAATAGGTCACGTGGTCGGCGCAATGCCCCGGCGTCTCCCAGACCGCGGCGGTGAGACCGCCGACCGTCACCGTATCACCCTCCTTGACGGTGCGCGCGGCACCCGGCACCGCCCCGCGCGCCTTCTCCGGCACGGTCACCCGCGCGCCGGTGCGCTCCACCACCTCGGGAATCCCCTCGATATGGTCGCCGTGGCGGTGGGTGACGAGAATGTCGGTGAGCTGCCAGCCCTCCGCGTCGAGGGCGGCCAGCACGGGCCCGGCCTCCGGCACGTCGATGGCGGCACAGGCGCCGCTGGCGGGATCGCGAATCAGCACGCCGATATTGTCGCTCCGGCACAGGAAGGTGCGGATTTCGGGGGCCGCTCTCGTCATCGAAGACCTTTCGCGAAAACTGACTTTTCCACCCGGACGGTCGCGGGGAATAAGGTCCGCCGAGCGTGACCGGCGCCGGGGCGCGCGGTACAAACCCGGCCGAGGAACCGTTACATCGCGGTGACGGTTCCGGGATCGGAGGCGCAGCCACGCTTGCCCCAGGCCTCCGCGATCCCCATTGATGCCGCATCAGCCCTACGGAGGACAACCGGCCGTGCCGGCACCCCATCCGATGCGCCTCGACGTCACGGACCTGCGCGCTTTCTACGCCAGCCCGCTCGGCGTCGTCACGCACCGTGTCGTCGGCCGGACGATCCACGGCTTCCTCGGCTCGGTCTCGGGGCTGCGCGTGCTCGGGCTCGGCTACGTCACACCCTATCTCGGCCCGGTCCACGTCATCGCGGAGCGGACGCTGGCCTTCATGCCGGCGACGCAGGGTGTCGTGAACTGGCCCTCCAGCGGGCGCTCGGTGACGGCGCTCGCCGATCTCACCATGCTGCCCCTGCCTGAGGCCGCGGTCGATCGCGTCATCCTCGTCCACGGCCTCGAAGCGGTGGAAAGCCCGAGCGAGCTGCTCTCGGAAGTGTGGCGGGTGCTGACGCCCGGCGGACGCCTGATCCTCGTCGTGCCCAACCGCACCGGTGTTTGGGCGCGGCGGGACGCGACGCCCTTCGGCCACGGCCAGCCCTATAGCCGCTCGCAGCTCTCGCGGCTGATGCGTGACACGCTGTTTTCGCCGGAGGGCTGGGCCGAGACGCTCTACATGCCGCCGATCCGCAGCCGGTTCTGGCTCCGCACCGCCGCGGCCTGGGAGCGGTTCGGCACCGGCCTCGCCATGCCGTTCGCTGGCCTGCACGTCGTGGACGCGACCAAGCAGCTCTACCGGCCGATCGCCGTGCGGCAGGTGCGCCGGCTGGAAAGCCGGGTGCCGGCGCGGGTGCTGGTGCCCGCCGGACAGCCGGGCTAAAGCCGGCGCGTTTCCCCCGTCGCCGAGCCGAGCGAGCATGTTGCCATCCATTGGCTTCGAGACCGTGCTGACGAGCTTCCTGCTCGCGCTGTCCAGCCTGTTCTCGATCGTGAACCCGGTCGGCTCCGCGCTGATGTTCGCGCAGATCACGTCCGACCGCTCGCAGGCCGAGCGGGCGGAGCTGTCGCGGCGGATCGGTTTCTATGCCGCCCTCGTGATGCTCGCCGCCCTGTGGGCCGGCGCCCCGATCCTCAATTTCTTCGGCGTGTCGCTGGCGGCCCTGCGCATCGCCGGCGGCCTGTTCGTGGCGGCCTTCGCCTGGACCATGCTCACCGCCCCGGAGGCGCGGGAGGCCCGCAAGCATGCCGAGGTCGAGGCCGAGCCGGAGGCTGGCGAGAACCTCGCCGAGGTCGCGTTCTTCCCGCTCACCCTGCCCTTCACCACCGGGCCCGGCACCATCGCCGTCGCCATCGCGCTCGGCGCCAACCGCCCCTCTGAGCCCGGCGAACTCGCCGGCTTCTTCCTCGGCGCCTCCCTGGCGGCCCTGGCCATCGCCGGCGTGATCCGTCTCGCCTACGGCTCGGCGGACCGGGTCGTGACCCTGATCGGATCGGTGCGGGCACGGGTGCTCGGGCGTCTCTCGGCCTTCCTGCTACTTTGCGTCGGCACGCAGATCACCGTCAGCGGCGTCTCGGACGTGCTCGGGCCATTGATCGCCTCTCAACGGGTATAGACAGTCAACAGCCGCCATCCGCGCTATGAGCGCTGGGTGAGCCGGCCATTCATCGGAGCGAAGAGTCGATCATCATGAAGCTCGTCGTTGTGGGCGCCGAAGGGCGCATGGGGCGAATGCTGATCCGGGCGGTGGCGGAGGCCGAGGGCTGCACGCTGCACGGCGCCGTCGAGCGCCCGGGCTCGGCCGTCCTCGGCCAGGATGCCGGGCTGTTGGCCGGGATCGGCGAACTCGGCGTGCCGGTGAGCGACGACCCCCTGTCGCGGTTCGTGGCCGCCGACGGGGTGCTGGACTTCACGGCACCGGCCGCGACGGTGGCCTTCGCCGAACTCGCGGCGCAGGCCCGCATCGTCCACGTCGTCGGCACCACCGGGCTTTCCGAGGACGACCTGACGCGGCTGAAGGCGGCGAGCTACCATGCCCGCGTCGTGCGCTCGGGCAACATGTCGCTCGGCGTCAATCTGCTCGCCGGCCTCGTGCGCAAGGTCGCCGCGACGCTGGGCCAGGAATTCGACATCGAGGTGCTGGAGATGCACCACCGCATGAAGGTCGATGCGCCCTCCGGCACGGCCTTGCTGCTCGGCGAGGCGGCGGCGGTGGGCCGGAATGTGGCCCTGGCCGAGACCCGCGTCTCGACCCGCGACGGCCATACCGGGGCGCGGCGGCCCGGCGATATCGGCTTCGCGACCCTGCGCGGCGGCTCGGTGGTCGGCGACCACAGCGTCATCTTCGCCGGTCCCTCGGAGCGGATCACGCTCTCACACCATGCCGAGGACCGGGCCATCTTCGCCCGCGGCGCGGTGCGAGCGGCACAATGGGCCTTCGACAAGCCGCCAGGCCTCTACGGCATGGACGACGTGCTGGGGCTTCGCGACTAGACTGACGTCCGAATAACGAATCCAACAGAACGTCAGGCTTAGGCTTGGGAGGCGCCGCTGCCTCTGGTAGAGGCCCGCCCACGATCGCGAGGCGCCGTGCGGCGGCCTCGCCCCCTTCTCCGGAGAGACCCATCCCATGGAGCGCCTGCTCGTCCTCGCTCGGCATGGCCAGAGCGAGTGGAACCTGAAGAAGCTGTTCACCGGCTGGCGCGACCCCGAGTTGACGGAGCTTGGGATCGACGAGGCACGTCGGGCCGGACGCTGGCTCAAGAGCCAGGGCACGCAGTTCGACGTCGCTTTCACCTCGAACCTGCGGCGCGCCCAGCATACCTGCTCGCTGATCCTCGAGGAGATGGGCCAGGGTGGTCTGGAGACGATCCGCAACGAGGCGCTGAACGAGCGCGACTACGGCGACCTCTCCGGCCTCAACAAGGACGATGCCCGCGAGCGCTGGGGCGATGCGCAGGTCCACGAATGGCGCCGCTCCTACGACGTGCCCCCGCCCGGCGGCGAAAGCCTCAAGGACACCGCCGCACGGGTTCTGCCCTACTACATCCAGACGATCCTGCCGCGCGTCATGTCGGGCGAGCGGGTTCTGGTCGCGGCCCACGGCAACTCGCTGCGGGCGCTGGTGATGGTGCTCGACGGCATGACCACCAAGACGATCGCCAGCCTCGAGATCGCCACCGGCATCCCCCTGGTCTACCGGCTCAAGGCCGACACCACGGTCGAGTCGAAGACGGTCCTCGACAAGGATATCGACCAGGACGATTGATAAGATTTTCGCTCGATTAAGCGGGGGACCGTATCGCACAGCTCGCGCGGCACTTGAGGAAGACCCCCATCGCGCCGGCGCGATGGGATCCCACCGAAATCCAAATCCGCAGCCCCGAAGGAAGCAACCGGATTTGCGGAATTTGGTAGCAAGCTCACCCAAATAATCACAATCCCAACTCCTTCCGTTGGCATCAGTGGCAAGCAACGACGGCGTGGACGCCAACACTTTTCGTTGGTATTGCCGCTAGCCATCGGCATCCTTGCTTTGTGCGCGTGACGCGAGGGCAGAGTCGAACCCTGCGACGATGGCCAGATCGGGGTTAGCAGGACTGGGCTTCTGCGGCCGGCGTTTCCTTGTCCACCGTACGCGATTTTAAGAAAGGCCAGCGCCATCCGATACCGGCAATACGAGCTGCCCTTATAGCTCAAGGGATCGCGTCTCTGAGCGATCGCGAGACGTTAGGTGTTACCGACAGAACTGCCCGCCCGAAGTCCTAGGTGGACCTGATTCGGCAATTTTGATAAGCACGTCGGCGGAGTGAGGGGAGCAAACCCCTAGCGTGCGGACGGAACGCCCAGCGCTGAATACCAACTCCCGACCAAGACCAAGTGCCAATTGCGGGCCGCCACCTTTTCCTTCGCGGGGAGCCGGGTGGCGGCCCTTCGTTTGTCCTCGCCCCAAAATGCGTCGGCGACCGCACTGGGGCTCAAACTGTTGTCATGCAACCTCCATCTTGAAGCAAAGAGAGCACGAGTCGGAGGAAACTGCAAGGGCGTTTGGAAAGCCGATAGCGGTTTTCCTTGACGAAGCGATTGCAAACGCGGACTATGCCCGCACTAGATCGCGAGGCTTCTATGTCCCGTACCCGTAGCCCAAACTATCCATTTATCGACCTGAAAGCGGCTATCACCGCGGTCACGCCCGTGTTCACTAAGGAGAAGCGCAACCGGATGCCCAAGGAGGTTTTGGCCCAGCATCTCGGCTACGCTGGCATCAACGGGCGCTCCCTGGGGATGATCGGTGCAGTTCGCGCCTACGGCCTCATAGAGGGCTCTGGTGATGAGATGCGGGTATCTGATGAGGCGATAACGCTCATCAACGCGCCTGAGGAAACGCCGGAGTGGGGCGAAGCTCTTAAGACGTGCGCTCTAAAACCGCCGCTCTACCGCGAACTGGCAACGAAGTTCGATACGACGCCAAGCGAAGGCGTATTGCGATACACTCTCATCAAAATGGGTTACACGCCCGAGGCTGCGGCGAAGGCAATCCCGCCCTACCTTGCTACGATGTCGCTTGTTGGCGAGTCTGCTGGGGCGTACAATCTCTCTCGCGACGAGCAGCGCGAGGAAAGGGTCACGTTCCCTGGTCTCGGAGAGGTTGATCGACGCGCCTTTGAGGAGGCTGCGACCATGAATGCAAGGACACCGCCAGAAGTAGTGCATCATCAGGCGCTATCTGGCATGGCGCCAATGCCAGCGCATATGCAGCAAGCTCCCGGCACGCGCCGAGAGGTTGTCAGCTTGGACGAGGGTGACGTCACGATTACGTTTCCCGAAGCACTTTCTCCACAAAGCTTCGAGGACCTGAAAGACCACTTGGACCTCTTTGTTCGCAAGATGCAGCGACGCTCGCGAGAAGCGCCTGTTGCGCCTCCTGCGCCTCGCCTAGAACAGGCGAGTAGAAGCGACGCTACGAGCAACGCTCCTCCAAACGTCTCGCTTATGATCACCCAAGCGCAGCGCGAGGCCCTACGCCAACGCGGCTTAAGTGAGGAGGAGATACGGAATATGCAGCCGATAGAGGCTCATCGTTTTCTCGGCCTGAGCCAGTAGGATTCCATGGGGCCGGACTTAAGCGCAGCGGGAGCGCCGTCCTGACAACGGGTGAGCTTGCTGCCTAAGATTTGGTATGAGGCGCGAAGTCCTCACCCGGCTCCCAGCACCTCCTCCACGGCCCGCGCCACGCGCGCCGTGGAGCCCGACTCGTCGAGCGGGTTGCGGCGTAGGCGGTGACGAAGCGCGCTCGGCGCCACCTGGCTGAGATGTGCGACCGAGACGATGTCCGCACCTTCGAGGGCGGCGAGCGCCCGGGCCGTGCGCATCAGCGTGAGTTCGCCGCGCAGGCCGTCGGTGCCGAGCGCGAGGCAGAGCCGGGCTGCGTTCTCCAGAACCGCATCGGGCACGCTCACGCTGCCGAGACGCTCGCGGGCCGCGAGAATCGTCTTCTGGAGCGCTTTTTCCGCCTTCCCTTGCGCGGCACAGAACGCCTCGCCGTCGCGCTCGTAGGCGTCGCGCCGCCGCACCACCTCGATGCGCGTGGCGATGTCGGTCGGCGTCGTCACTTCGCAGGCGAGGCCGAAGCGGTCGAGAAGCTGCGGACGCAGTTCCCCCTCCTCCGGGTTGCCGCTGCCGACGAGGACGAAGCGGGCCGGATGGCGCAGCGAAAGGCCCTCGCGCTCGACGGTGTTGACCCCGGACGCCGCCACGTCGAGCAGGAGGTCCACGAGATGGTCCTCGAGCAGGTTCGCCTCGTCGATGTAGAGGAAGCCGCGGTTGGCTCGCGCCAACAGGCCCGGCTCGAACGCCTTTTCCCCCTTCGTCAGCGCCCGCTCCAGATCGAGTGCGCCGACCACCCGGTCTTCGGTGGCGCCGAGCGGCAGATCGACCACCGGCACCGGGATCTGGTGACTCTTTCCCCGCCCCGCGCGCAATGCGGGCAGGCCTCGGCCGGACTGTCGGGCGAGCAGGAATAGGGACAGCCGGCGACCGCCCGGATCTTCGGCAGCAGCGCCGCGAGCGCCCGCACCGCCGTGGACTTGCCGGTACCCCGGTCACCGAAGACGAGGACACCGCCGACCGACGGATCGACCGCCGCGATCAGCAGCGCCCGCTTCATCTCCTCCTGGGCGACGATGGCGGTGAAGGGAAAGGCAGGCACGCGCGATCAGCTTCCTGAGCCGGAGGGACCCGAACGAGGCTCACGGGCGGTTGTACCGATCATGCACGAATTGCGCGGCACGAACAGCCGCGCTCGCGCTCACATTGGGGCCATCGCTCTTCGCGCGGCGGCGCGTCACATCCCGCGGCAGCGGCTGCGCAGGAGGCCCGCGAATTCCTTTTCCGAGGTCTGGACCTGGGTCAGGCGCTCGGTCCGTTCGGGGCCGGACAGGCAGCGGCCGTAGACGCCGGCGATCCGGCGCATGGTCTCGACATGGCGGCGCCAGACACGGCATAGGCTTGCCTCGTCCTCGCCGCCGCCTTCGAGTTGCTCGATCGCCTGCCGCTGCATCGAGCCGGCGACGAGCACGTCGCGGGCGCAGGCCGCCTCGCCTTCCGCATGCAGGCTGGCGGGTGAGAGGAGCGCCGCCAGAACGAGGGCGGCGCGCAGAGAGAACACGGCCATGTCAGGCAGCCTGGGTCGTCGGGCCGTTGGCGAGCAGGGCGTAAAGAGCGGTCGCGTCGCGGGCGCTGCGGATGCGCTCCAGCATGCCGGGCTCGCGCAGGAGCCGGGCGACCTGGGCCAGTGCCTTCAGATGGTCGGCCCCCGCACCCTCGGGAGCAAGCAGGAGAAAGGCGACGTCGATGGGCTGGCCGTCGAGGGCGTCGAAATCCACGGGCTTTTCCAGCCGGGCGACGAGGCCGAACAGCCGGTCGAGCTGGGGGAGCTTGCCGTGGGGGATCGCCACGCCGTCGCCGATCCCCGTGGAGCCGAGGCGCTCACGGTGGAGCAGGGTTTCGAAGACGTCCCGCTCGGACAGGTTCGGGAGGCGGCGGACCGCATGGGCAGCCAGTTCCTGGAGGACGTGCTTCTTGTCCCGCACGCGCAAGGAAGAGACGACCGAGTCCGGGTTCAGAAATTCGAGCATCGGCATGAAAACTAAACGCCTCGTGGGCGGGATCCATCCAGAGATCCCGCGTTCCCATGCACGACTGCCGAAACCCAACGGTCTCGGCACGGAGCGCCGCACGAGCCCGCCCGGATCCCGGAATCCGTCTCCGGCACCGGTTTCCGGGGCTTCGTGACGGGCACCTGAGGTCCCCGTCCGAGAAGGCTTGAAACCGGCCCTTGCCTCAATCCCGCTCGCCGGGCGGATCGACCCATCCGATCGCACCGTCACTGCGCCGATATACGACGTTGATGCGTCCGGTGCCAGCGTGAACGAAGACGACGACCGGGGCGCCGGTCATGTCGAGGGCGGTGACCGCCTCGCTGACGGATTGGCGCTTGAGCGTGCGGGTGCTCTCGGCCACCACCGGCGGATGCGCGCCCTCCTCCGCCTCGGCGTCAAGCGGGTCCTCGTCCACCTCGTCGTCGGGCGCGGCGAAGACGGCGTAGGCCGCCTCGATATCCGCCCCGTTGTGGCTCGCCGCGCCGTGATCCTTCAGCTTGTGCTTGTAGCGGCGCAGGCGCTTTTCGAGCTTGTCGGCGGTCTGCTCGAAGCTCGCATGCACGTCGTGCGCCGCGCCCGAAGCTTCTAGCGTCAGCCCGGTGACCAGGTGCAGCACGCAATCGGTTCGGTATGCCGCCCCATCGCGCCGCAGCGTCACGTGCCCCGTGCAACTGCCGCTCATATGTGGATCGAGATACTTCGCGAGGGTCGCCGCCATGCGGTCCTCGACCCGGCCTCGCAGGGCCGTACCGAGATCGAGGCCATGCCCCGTCACCCGCAAACCTGCCATCGACGTCTCCGCTCTTCCTCCCGGGACATCGAGAGTTAGAAAGGGGGACGGGGCAAGTCAAACACGAAGGCGAGCCGGCGCAGGGCTTTCACGCGCCGACGACACGACCGGGATCAGCGGACGGCCGTGGCCATCTTCTCCCGGCGGCGCTCGATCGACGAGGGGATCCGCAGCGACTCCCGATACTTGGCGACGGTGCGGCGGGCGATGTCGATGCCCTCGTCGCGCAGGCGCTGGACCAGCGCGTCGTCGGACAGGACGTCGGAGGCTTCCGCATCGACAAGTTGTTTGATGCGGTGGCGCACCGATTCCGAGGAATGGGACGCGGCACCGGCGGCGCCGGGGATTGCGGCGGTGAAGAAGTACTTCATCTCCAGGGTGCCGCGGCTGGTGCCGATCGACTTGTTGGAGGTGACGCGTGAGACGGTCGATTCGTGCATGCCGATCGCCTCGGCGACCGTTTTGAGGTTGAGCGGACGCAGGTGGGCGACACCGTGCAGGAAGAAGGCGTCCTGCTGACGGACGATCTCGGTGGCGACCTTGAGGATGGTGCGCGCCCGCTGCTCCAGGCTGCGGGTGAGCCAGTTCGCCGTCTGCAGGCACTCGGACAGGAACGCCTTGTCGCCGTCCGCCACTGCGCCCTTCGAGACGCGAGCATAGTAGCTTTGGTTGACCAGCACCCGCGGCAGCGCCTCGGAGTTCAGTTCCACCAGCCAGGAGCCGTCGGGCGCGGGGCGGACGAACACGTCGGGGACCAGCACTTCGACCGCGTGGGCGCCGAAGGCGCGGCCGGGCTTGGGGTCGAGGCGGCGGATCTCGGCCAGCATCTCGACGAGATCCTCGTCGTCCACACCGCAGAGGCGGCGCAGGGCCGGAAAGTCGCGCTTGGCCACGAGATCGAGGCGCGAGACCAGCGCCTGCATCGCCGGATCGAACCGATCCTGCTCGCGAAGCTGGATCGCGAGGCATTCGGCGAGGTCGCGGGCGGCCACGCCCGGCGGATCGAAGGTCTGGACGAGTTTCAGAATGCGGGCGACGTCATCGAGGGAGGCGCCGAGCCGCTCGGCCACGCCGTCGATGTCCTCGCGCAGGTACCCCGCATCGTCGACCGCATCGATCAGGAAGCTGCCGATCAACCGGTCTGAGGGGTTTTGCGTCGCCAGATCGAGCTGTGCGGCGAGGTGCTCGCGCAAGCTGGTTTCGGCGGTCAGCGTCGCCTCGAAATCGGGAAGCTCGCCGTCGAAGCTGCCGCCGGCATTACCGTAAGGGGCCGGGGTCAGCGAGAGCATGTCCCCGGTCCCGGTCTCGCGCGGGGTGGGGTTCTCGTCGGCGAACACGTTGTCGAGGCGCGTGTCGAGGTCACCCTCGATCTCGCTGCGGCTCTGCGTCATCTCCGAGCCGAGCCAGGTCTCAGATTCCGGCCCGTCGCCGCCATCGTACTCGCCGTCGCCCGAAGCTTCCGGCGCCTCGCGCTCGGATTCCCCTTCGGACTCGGCGCGCTCCAGAAGCGGATTCCGCTCCAGTTCGGCATCGACATAGGCCGAGAGATCGAGCTGCGAGAGCTGCAGGAGCTTGATCGCCTGCAGCAGTTGCGGTGTCATCACCAGGGCTTGGCCCTGGCGCATCTCGAGCCGCTGGAGCAGACTCATCTCGATGCCCAACCTTCAGAAATCATTGACAAATCGCAGCTCGCGTACGAGCCGCGCCGAACTCGGCACGTTCTTTGCTTCTCCTTTGATAGGTCTAGCGCCATCGGCCCGACACGTCAAAGCGGTTTGTCCGGCCGTCACCCAAATTCTCGCACCGCGGTAGCCGCGCAACAGAGGCGGGCCGCGCCGGCTCACTCTATTGGGGATCATGCACGCATCGCCACGCCTGCATTTGTCAGGGGCGAACGAAGAAAGTGTTTCCGGCAAGCCGGCCACGGTGAGCGTGGTTCAGCGGTCGTTACCGGATCGGCGAAAACTCGCTCCCGACGGTTCGCGACCGCATGAAGGACACCTCCACGGTCCGACGGGCGTGAAAGGGTGCCGTGAGATTCCTGAGACGGCATCGTCACGCAGGGCAGCACCCGACGAAGTGCCGCGCGGCGAGTACGTGTCTTCGCCAGCGTGCTGCTGCGGTCAGTCACGGGGGAGAGTGGACGCCGCTTCGGTGCGGGTCGATCCGGCTGCCGATCCTCGATGCCGGCCCAACCTTCGAGACGTCCGCTCCGACCTAAAGCCGGAAATCCTCACCGAGATAGAGCCGGCGGGCGTCCTCGTTGGCGACGATCTGCTCGGGCGTGCCCTCGGTGAGGATGCGGCCGGAATGAGCGATGTAGGCGCGGTCGATCAGGCCGAGCGTCTCGCGGACGTTGTGGTCGGTGATGAGCACACCGATGCCGCGCTGCTTCAGGTGCTTCACGAGATCCTGGATGTCGCCGACGGCGATTGGATCGATACCGGCGAAGGGCTCGTCGAGCAGCATGAAGGTCGGCGAGGACGCGAGCGCCCGGGCGATCTCGCAGCGGCGTCGCTCGCCGCCCGAGAGCGCGATCGACGGCGACTTGCGCAGGCGCGCGATGTCGAACTCTTCGAGCAGCGAGTCCAGCTTGCGCTCGCGGGCCTTGCGGTCCGGCTCGGCCACTTCGAGCACGGCGCGGATGTTGTCCTCGACCGTGAGCCCGCGGAAGATCGAGGCTTCCTGCGGCAGGTAGCCGATGCCGAGCCGAGCCCGCTGATACATCGGCAGGTGGGTGATCTCCATGCCGTCCAGGCTGATGAAGCCGCGGTCGGCCGGGACGAGGCCGGTGATCATGTAGAAGATCGTGGTCTTGCCGGCGCCGTTGGGCCCCAGCAGCCCCACCGCCTCGCCGTTATGGACGGTGAGCCCGGCCTCGTGGACCACGGTGCGGGCGCCGTAGCTCTTGCGAAGGCCGCGCACGTGCAGCACGCCCGGACCACCGCCCTCGGCGAGCACGCCGCCGGGCGCTGCCTGGGGTGTCGATCCAGTGCGCCCGAGAAGACGGCCGAACCACGAGGCTTTGCGGCCTCGGCTCGCCGGCTTCGGCTCGGCGACCGCGCGAAGCGGCACGCCCGCAGGCATCCCGGCTCCCGTCACCGTCAGTTCGCCTGCGCCCGCGTCTTCACGGCTGGTTTCTCGGCCCCCTTGTCGGCACCCTTGGCACCGGGCTTGGCCGCGATAGCCGGCTGGGTGCAGCCCTTCGGCTGACTGCCCTTGGCCTGCCCGGCCTCGCCCGGCACGAACATCGCCGAGACGCGACCGCCGGCCACAGGGTCCATGTTGGCCCGGCCGCTCGCCATGTCGTAGACGAGGCGCGAACCGCGGGTGACGTTCTGGCACTGGCTGAGCACGACGTTGCCGGTCAGCACGATGCGCTTGGCCTCCTGATCGAACACCGCATTGTCGCCGGTGGCGATCTGGTCCTTCTGCGCCACGGTCACGGGGCCGGCGCATTCGACCTTACGGATGCCGTTGCCGCCAAGCGCCGCCTTGGCCTTGGCATCCTCGGCCGCCTCGGCCTCCGACTTCGCCGCGTCCTTGGACGGATCCTTGTCCTTGTCGCGCTTGTAATGGACCGTCATCGCCGAGCAGCGGATCGTGCTCTCGCCCTGCACCGCCACGACGTTGCCGGCGAAGATCGCCTTGTTCTCCTTGTCGAACACGTCGAGCCGGTCGGCGTCGATCTTGATCGGCCCCTTGCCGCCACCGACGGTGCCGAGCGCGGCGGGCTTCTCCTTCACCGTCTCCTTGGCCGGAGCCGCGGCGGCGGAATGCGCCAGGAGGAGGGCGAGGCCGACGGCAAGCGCCGGGCCGAGACGCGGCGTCATCGCGTGGGTTCCGCAGCGGAGGTGTGGATGCGCTCCTGATCCGTCCGCAGGGCGACTTTGGCACCGCTCTCCTTCTCGGCCTCGTCGCCGTGGAACACCGCATGGACGCGGCCGACGAAGGAGACGACCCGGCCGTTCTCGACTACATCGAGCGTGTCGGCGACGATCGAGCCCGACGGCACCGTGACGGTGACAGCCTTGGATGAGCGCAGGCTGCCGGTCTTGAAATCGACGGTGGCGACCGAGAGGCGCACTTCCTCGCCCTTGTCCGTCCAAAGCCGGATGTCGTTCTCGAGGTTAAGCGATTCGCGGGTGGAATCGAACACGCCGCCCTGTGCCTGAAGGTAGGCACGGCCGCCCTTGTCGTCGGTGGCGACGTGGCCCTTCATGGCCTGAAGTTCGATGATGCTGGGCTTGCGCACGTCCTGCTGCGCCGCGTCGGCGACCACTTCGTAGCCGCGCTCGCCCTTGCGGAAGCCGGACAGCCGCGGATTCTCCATCGTCACCTTGGTGCCCGAGACGCTGATCGGGCCGAAGGAGACGTTGGGAATGCTGCCCGTGAGCGGGCTCCAGAGCACGATCGCTGCGAGCCCCAGCACGGCGATGCCGGCGGTAACCGGGATCACCCGGCGCAGCGTCCGCACCTGCGCGCTGTGCCGCCGCGCGCGTCCATGCGCGCGCTTGCGACGCGCGTTCTCGTTCGCGGCGAGCGCGAGGAGATCCGTCTCCCCCTGGATGGTGTCGGCCGCCTGCATCGCGTTCCTGAAGGGTCGGCGCGCTTGCGGTCGCGCCCCGCCGGCCGGATGCCCCGGTGCGGTGGCGAAGTTATGGCCTCGTCTTTGCGAAATGATCAACGGCGCCCGCGTGCGTCCTCGCACCGAATGCGGCATGGAACACCGTGTCTCGGCACGACTCCCGCGCGGCGTTGCCGGCTAGCATCGCTCGCGGCACCGCACGCACGCCGCTCGCTCAGCTGCCCTGCACTTTGCCGGATCAGCCCTCACCTTCGGGAAGGGCCCTGAGTCTCAGGCGTGGGCGAAGATGTCGATCTCCGGCCAGCCGGCGAGATCGAGCTTGGATCGGGTCGGAAGGAAGTCGAAACAGGCCTGCGCCATCTCAGTGCGGCCCTCGCGGGCCAGCATGGCGTCGAGACGCTCGCGGGCGGCATGCAGGTGGAGCACGTCCGATGCCGCGTAGTCGATCTGCGCCTGGCTCAGGGTCCCCGCGCCCCAATCGGAGGATTGCTGCTGCTTGGAGAGATCGACGCCCACGAGTTCGCGCACCACGTCCTTGAGGCCGTGACGGTCGGTGTAGGTGCGGGCGAGCTTCGAGGCGATCTTCGTGCAGTAGACCGGAGCGGGCATGACGCCGAACGCGTTGAACAGCACCGCCAGATCGAACCGGGCGAAGTGGAAGATCTTGACGACCCCGGCATCGGCCAGGACCGCCTTGAGCCGCTCCGGCGCCGGGTCACCGGGCCGGATTTGCACCACATCGGCGCTGCCGTCGCCGCGGGACACCTGCACGACGCAGAGCCGGTCGCGATGCGGGTTGAGCCCCAGCGTCTCGGTATCGATCGCGATCGCCGCGCCCGGCGCGAAATCGGGCGGCAGGTCGCCATGGTGGAGGCGGATCCGGGAGGGGACGGCAGCCATCGTTGGTTCAAGCGTCTTCAAGGGGCGGGACGGCCCGCGCGTAGCACCGTGCGCGCCGTCCCGATAGCTCCGCCGATCCGCGGGCGGATGCAAGTCTACTTCTGACCGTCTATTTCTGTTTGGCGATGATCTGGTCCTTGATGCCGGCATAGACCGCCTCCGGCACGATCTTCTTGCGGACCAGCTCGTCCTTGCCCCGGTAGGGGCGGCCCTTGACGATGGCCGCCGAGCGCGCCTCGCCGATACCCTTGAGCCGGCTCAGCTCCTCGGCGCTGGCCGAGTTGATGTCGATGAGTTCCGCCTTCGCATCCGCCTTGGGGACGGCGGAGGGCGTGGCGGCCGGCGCGGTTGCGGGGGCGCTGGCCGGGGGCTTCGTGGCGGTGGGCGGCGTGGCCGGACTCGGCGCCTGTGCCAGGGCCGGGGCGGCGGCGAGCCCGATCAGAACGGTGAAGGTACGCAGCAGAGACGAACGCATGTCGATCTCCCGACATCTCGGGCGGCGGGGCGCCGCGCCGGTTTTTGAGATGTAGGGCGGGCCGGTTGAACCGTCCTTGAACGCGATCCGGCATCGATCCGGGCACTTCGGGCGACGACGTCCGTTGGAAACATATCGAGACAGGGCGCGGGCGACATGGCGCGATTGTGACTGTGGATCCGCATGCTCGCGGCGGAACCCGAGAGTTCGCAACCCGTTCGTGCACCGCTGTCCGGTCGAGCTGACAACCGGCACCGAATGACGCTCCGCCCCGAAAGGCGGCGCGACAGGCACTTTTCGAACGAGGAATGCGACCATGGTCGATGGGAACAGGATCACGGGCGCCGCCCGGGAGTTGGGCGGTAAGGTACAGGGCGCGATCGGCGACCTGGCCGGTTCCCACACCGATTCGGCCGAGGGCCGTCTGCGCGAAGCCGCCGGCCGGGTGGAGAACATCTACGGTCAGGCCAAGGATGCCGCGCGGCACGCCGCGGACGAAGCCTACGACACCGCCGAGGACATCTACGATCGCGGTCGCCGCTCCCTGCAGGAGGGACACGAGCGCTCGGTCGAGTGGCCGCACACCTCCCTGCTCATTGCCGGCCTCGTCGGCTTCGGCCTCGGCCTTCTCGTGCGCGGGCGCAACTGACGCCTGACCACGTCTTCCTTGAACGACCCCAGACTCGGAGTACCAGCGTGACTTACCCATCCGGCTTCCAACCCTCGCCCATCGACGGCACGCGGAGCCTCGCCCACGAGACCGTGGCCCTTAATCAGGTCTCCTGGGGCGCCGTCTTCGCTGGCGCCGCGACGGCGCTGGTGACGCAGGTCGTCATCAACCTCGCGGGCGTCGCCGCCGGCCTCGCCTCGGTCGGCCTCGACACCGCCGAGAACCCGTCGGCGTCGAACTTCTCCCTCGGGGCCGGCGCATGGTTCGTCGTCTCCGGCATCGTCGCCTCCCTCGTCGGCGGCCTGATCGCCGGGCGCCTCGCCGGTAAGCCCCTGCGCGGCATCGCCGGGCTGCACGGCTTTGTATCGTGGGCCGTCACCACCCTCGTCGTCCTCTACCTGCTGACCTCCGCCGCCAGCGGTGTCGTCGGCAGCGCGGTCAACACCGTGGGTTCGGCGCTGGGCGGAGCGGGCAACCTCGTCGGCGGAACGGTCCAGACCGCGGCGCAGGCCGCCGCTCCCTCGCTGAGCAAGGTCTCCAATCCGCTCGACCGGATCGAGCAGCGGGTGAAGGATCAGGCCGCCGGCCAGGACCCGCAGGCAGCCCGCGATGCCGCCGTCTCGGCCGTGCGTGCCCTGCTTTCGGGTGATGCCGCCGACAAGCAGCAGGCGGAGACGCGCGCCGCCGACGCGCTCGCCAAGGCGCAGAACATCCCGGTCGATCAGGCGCGCCAGCAGGTCCAGGACTACCAGAAGCAGTACGAGCAGGCGGTCGCCACCGCCAAGAAGCAGGCCGAAGAGGCGGCCAAGACTGCCAAGTCGGTCGCGACCCAGGGCGCGCTCTACGCTGCGATCGCGCTGATCCTCGGCGCCATCGCCGCCTTCATCGGCGGGCTTCTCGCCGCGCCGAAGCCGGCATCCCTGACCGTTCGCGACTGATCCGTCGATCCGGTCCCGTTCCGGTGGTCATCCGGCCGCCGGACACGGTCACCCGGTTCGCACGTTGTACACAAGGGGCGCCGGCCGTTCGAACCGGCCGGCGCTCCCGTTTCGAGGCCAGTCTCGACGATTCAAGGAGTTTCCAGACTGATGAAATCGACCTTCGCCCTCGCCGCCATGACCGCCCTCCTCGTCGGCACGCCGGCTTTGGCTGCGCCCGCGCCGCAGAGCCCGGTGGAAGCCCTGGTCCGGGGCGATCTGCCGACCGACTATGTCCAGTACCGCCGCTACGGCCACCGCGCTTACGGGCACCGTCGCTACGGCTACGGTCGGGGCTATCGCCGCGGTCCGGGCGTCGGTGCCGCGGTCGGCGCCGGTGTCGCGGGGCTGGCGGCCGGTGCCATCCTCGGCGGCGCCATCGCCAACTCGCAGGCTCAGGCCGCGCCCGTCGTGGTCCAGGGCGGTGCCGATCCGGAAGCTGTGGCGGCCTGCGCCCGCCGCTTCCGTTCCTACGACGCGCGCAGCGGCACCTATCTCGGCAACGATGGCGCCCGCCACCCCTGCCCGTAAGCGCAGCTTCTCACCCGCGCACGCACGATCTCGATGCGCGGGTGGCCGGGCCAGGGCGGCTGTGACCAGAAGCTTCCGCCCAACGCGGCCGACCCTGCCGCTGCTTCAGGCCGCAGATCGGGTCTGATTCCGCCCGCCCGCCTTGGCCTCGTAGAGCGCCGCATCGGCCCGCCGGTAGAGATCCTCGGCGGTGCCGCTGCCGGAATCCACGGCGAGGCCGAGGCTCACAGTGACTGTTCCGGGACCGATGCCGACGGAGGGCATGGCGAATCCGGCGATCGCCCGGTGAATCGTCTCGGAGACGCGCATCGCGCCATCGTGGTCCGTCCTGGGCAGCAGGACGGCGAACTCTTCTCCGCCGACGCGAGCGACGAGGTCGCCCGGCCGGCGAACGCTGGCGCTCAAGCTGTCCGCGAGCCCCCTGAGCACGGCGTCGCCGACCGCGTGGCCGTAGCGATCGTTGTAGCGCTTGAAGTGGTCGGCATCGATCAGGATGAGCGCGAGCGGTGCGCCCGTGCGCCGGGACGTCCCCCAGGCCTGGGCGAAGACTGTTTCAAAATGCCGCCGGTTCGGCAGGCCGGTCAGAACGTCGGTCTGGGCGAGGCGCGCCAGTTCGGCCTGCATGGCCGCGCTGCGGCGCAGTTCCCGCCCGAACAGCAACGAGAGCAGAACGGTCGATCCGCACAGGACGAGAACCGCCAAGCCGATGACCGCGGCCGTCTCCCGCCATTCCGCCTCGATCTCCCGCGTTCCGAGGGCGACGTTGAGGACGAGCGGCCAATCCCCGACCTGGGTGAAGGTGTAATACCGCTCGACGCCGTCGCGGACGGAGATCCCCTTGAAGCTGCCTTCGCGCTTGGCGACGAAGTTCTGGAAGGTCGGGGCACCGGTGATGTTCGCACCGATATCGCTCGCCACGAAGGAGTAGCGCATCACGCGGGTGCCGTCGCGCAGGTAGAGGTTGATCCCGCCTTCGCGACCAAGCCCGATCCGGGCGAACAAGCTGCTGAAATAGGACAGTTTCAGGCTCGCCAGCACCACGCCGCCGAAGCTGCCGTCCGGCTTGTCGATGCGCCGGCTCAGCACGATCACCGGTTCGCCGAGCAGACGCGAGATCAAGGGCCGGCTGATGTGCAAGCCGAGACCGGCCTGCGTCTTGTGGGCCTGGAAGTAATCGCGGTCGGCATTGTTGAGCCGACGGGGCGTGTCGGCGTTCGCATCGATGATGCTGTCGCCGTTCTCGTCGATCACCAGCATGACCCCCATGTCGCGGGCGGTCGCGGCGCGATCGAACAGAGCGATGCGGCGCAAGGACGGACTGGCACCGGCCAAGCCGGGCACCTTGAGGTTATCGACAACGCCCTGGAGGGACAGATCGATGATCTCGACATTGCGGGCGATGTCGCGCTCGATCACCTGAAGCAAGTTCTTCGAGGTCTGTTCGGCCTTGTCCCAAGCATCCTGGCGAAGCTCGAGCAGCATGATGGCCGAGAGCACCAGCATGCCGATCGGCGCGAGCACACCGAGGATGATCCAGCTCCGGGCGGAGCGGACGTGCCGGGACAGCGGAAGCCACCGCGCCGAAAGCGGGCGTCTCTCCATCCGGTTCTGTTCGCCTTCGGAGATACGCATCGGCTTCGGTCTGACGAATCGGTCGCCCTCTTTGGGGGCGGTGCTCTAAGCAAACCTTTCGCCGGGGCGCGACGCCGACGCCCGATCTGACCATGGCTAAAGCGGTGTTACCAGCGGCGGCGCGCGTTCGGCCGAACGGTAGGCATCATCCCAATTCCACGGATTCGTGATCGCGATCTCGGGATTAAAATCCTCAGCAATCGGAACGATCCGGTCGAGCGGGCTTTAGCGCCGGGATCGAACGGACATGCGGTCGTCTCAAGACTCCGCTTGTGCCGCCCGACCCCTGGAAAAGCCGATTTCGCAACGTCCTTTCCGGCGGCGGACCCTCGCCGTCCGGGACGCTGCGCTGATTCGTGGACACTGCCGATGCGTGGCGACGCACTTCCCTCGATCGATCCCGCGCCGCGTCAGCCCTCCCGGCGGGCATTGCGCGGGCTCGACCTGCTCAATGTCACTCTCGCCGACGTGCGCGACGGCCTCGGCCCGTATCTCGCCATCTATCTTCTGGCCGTGCGCGGGCCCGACCAGGGCTGGAACGAGGCGACGATCGGCCTCGTGATGACGATCGCCGGCATTGCCGGATTGCTCGCCCAGACGCCCGCGGGCGCCCTGATCGACCGCACCAACGCCAAGCGCAGCGTCGTCATCGCCGCCGCGGTCGTCGTCACGGTGAGTTGTCTCGTTCTGCCCTGGATCTCGAATTTCACGTTGGTGGCCGCCACACAGGCGCTCGCCAGCATGGCGGGTTCGATCTTCGCACCGGCGCTCACCGGCATCACGCTGGGCATCGTCGGCCCGAAGCTGTTCTCGAAGCGCATTGGCCGCAACGAGGGCTTCAACCATGCCGGCAACGCGGTCTCGGCGATGCTGGCAGGCAGCTTGGCCTATGTCTTCGGCCCCGTCGTCGTGTTCTGGCTTATGGGCCTTCTCGCCGCCTGCTCGATCGCCGCGATGCTGATGGTGCCGGCCGAGGACATCGACGACGACCTCGCCCGAGGCCTCGATTGCGCCGAAGACCAGACCTGCGAGCAGCCCTCGGGCGTGAGCCTGCTGCTGCGCAACCGCCACCTGATGCTGTTCGCGCTCCTCTGCGCCGCGTTCCACCTCGCCAACGCGGCGATGCTGCCCTCGGTCGGGCAGTTGCTGACCAAGGTCGTTGGCAAGGACAACGCGACCTCGCTGATCGCGGTCTGCATCGTCGCCGCGCAATGCGTGATGGTGCCGATGGCGGTGCTGGTCGGCGCCAAGGCCGACAGCTTCGGCCGCAAGCCGATCTTCCTCGTCGCTTTCGGCGTGCTGGCCCTGCGCGGCGTGCTCTACACGTTCTCCGACAACCCGTTCTATCTCGTGGCGGTGCAGTGCCTCGACGGCGTCGGCGCCGGCATCTACGGCGCGCTGTTCCCGATCGTGGTCGCCGACCTCACCCGCGGCACCGGCCGGTTCAACGTCGCCCAGGGCGCGGTCGCGACGGCGCAGGGGCTCGGCGCGGCGCTAAGCGCGACGCTGGCCGGCGTGGTCATCGTCGGCGCGGGCTACTCCGCGGCCTTCCTCGTGCTCGCGGCGATCGCGGCAGCGGGCTTCGCGCTCTACCTGCTGTTCATGCCCGAGACCTTTGCCTACGAGCCGCGCTCCACGGACGTGCCACCCAGAGCTCCCTCGACACCTTTGGGGGCGCCGGCCGAGTAGGGCTCGCCTCCGGGCCCAGACCGCGCCTCCGCCGCATTCGCCGGAGCGCGCCGCCTCACCGCTCCGGCGGGATCGAGTAGGTGCCGGTGGCGTGGGCAACGAGCGCCTCCGCGCCCGCGCTTCGGATTGCGACCTCGCCCACCGCGAGGCGCCGGCCCAGCTTCATCAGGCGGCATTCGGCGACAAGGGCGGCGGGGCCGGGCCGGCGCAGGAAGTTGACGTTCAGGCTCGTCGTCACGGCGAGCGCGACCGGGCCGATATTCGCGAGGATCGCCGCGTAGAGCGCGTAATCGGCCAGCGCCATCATCGACGGGCCGGACACCGTGCCGCCGGGGCGCAGGTGGCGCTCGTGGTAATCGAGCCGCATCCGTGCGGAGAGCGGGCCAACCGCCTCCAGGTGGTAGTGGCGCCCGCCCGCATTCATCTGCGGGAAGTCGCGCTCGAGGAAGGCGGCGGTCTCCGCCAGGTTCATCACGGTCTCGCTCATGCCTGAGCCTTGCAGCATGCCGACGCATGGCGGACAAGGGCGGCATGATCCCGACGATCGACGACGCGCCTGACGGTATCGCCACACGGCACGACCGCTATCCCGATGCGCAGATCCGCGCCGTCCTCAAGGAGGCGCGCTCGATCGCCCTGGTCGGCGCCTCGGCCAACCCGGCGCGGCCGAGCTACATCGTCTTCAAGTATCTGGCCGAGCGCGGCTACACGGTGACGCCGGTCAATCCGGGGCTGGCGGGCCAGACCCTGCTCGGCCGGCCGGTGATCGCCCGGCTCTCGGACCTGACCGGGCCGGTCGACATGGTCGAGATCTTCCGCAATTCCGCCGCGGCGGGACCGCTGGTCGATGAGGCGCTGGCGCTGCCGGTACCGCCGAAGGTGATCTGGATGCAGCTCGGCGTGCGCGACGACGCGGCCGCCGCCCGGGCCGAGGCCGCGGGCATCACGGTCATCATGAACCGCTGCCCGAAGATCGAATACGGCCGGCTCTCCGGCGAGATCGGGTGGACCGGCGTGAACTCCCGCATCATCAGCGCGAAGAAGCCGGTGATGGCGAAGGGCGGCGTGCAGAAGCGGACGATCGAGGGGACGTGATCTCTTTATCTCTCCCTCATCCTGAGGTGCACCGCGAAGCGGAGCCTCGAAGGATCTTCCAGGGATCGCGAGACCGCTAAAGGATCCTTCGAGGCCGCTGCGCGGCGCACCTCAGGATGAGGCGTACATGGGATCAAGGGTTGGAGGTCGCTTACGCCACCGTCAGACCGACATCGACATTCCCCCGCGTCGCGTTGGAATACGGGCAGATCTGGTGGGCCGCCTCGACGAGGCGCTCGGCGTCGGCGCGGTCGAGACCCGGCAGGCTGACCTTGAGGTCGGCGGTGATGCCGAAGCCGCCCTCGGAGCGCGGACCAATGCCGACTTGGGCGGTGACGGTGGTGTCGGCGGGCACCTTCAGCTTGAGCTGGCCGCCCGCGACCTTCAGCGCGCCGATGAAGCAGGCCGAGTAACCCGCGGCGAAGAGCTGCTCGGGGTTGGCGCCGGGGCCGCCCGCGCCGCCGAGTTCCTTCGGAGTCGAGAGCTGGACCTGGAAGTTACCATCCTCGGTGCGGGCGGAGCCGTCGCGGCCACCCGTGGCGGAGGCGGTGGTGCGGTACTTCACATCGACGGTCATGGGTCTGTCCTCATGTTCGGGGCGAACGGGGATTGCTCCGCTCGGCTCCGAAACGGGATAGCCGCATTTTAGATTGCGCGCAATCTAAATCGTGCGCAATTCATTTTCCGGGCGGGACTACTCCCCTCACCCGTGCGGCGTCAGGCGTCCCGCCCCGTCTCCGGCATGGCGATCACGGCGGCAAAGCTGATCCCCGCGGCGACGGCGAGATAGAGCCCGACGAAGCCGATGCCGCCCGAATCAGCGAGCCACTGCGCCGCGAAGGGTGCCCCGGAGGCGCCGACGATCCCGGCGAGATTGTAGGTCACCGAGGCGCCGGTATAGCGCACCCGGGTCGGGAACAGTTCGGGCAGCAGCGCACCCATCGGCCCAAAGATCCAGCCCATGGCAAACAGCGCGAGGCAGAGGAAGGCGAGCACCAGGGCGGGTTCGCCGCTGCCGAGCATCGGTCCGAGCACAACGCCGAGCGCCCCCGTCACGGCGAGCCCGGAGAGCATCACGGGCTTGCGTCCGAACCGGTCGGCCGCCCATCCCGATAGAGGGATCGCCAGCGCCATGAACAGGATCGCCACGCACTCGAACAGCAGGAAGGATTTTCGCGCGTAACCGAGCGTGCCGGTGCCGTAGCTGAGAGCG
The DNA here is from genome assembly GCF_024347855.1 of Methylorubrum sp. GM97. Taxonomy (NCBI): domain Bacteria; kingdom Pseudomonadati; phylum Pseudomonadota; class Alphaproteobacteria; order Hyphomicrobiales; family Methylobacteriaceae; genus Methylorubrum; species Methylorubrum sp. GM97. The sequence goes on along the minus strand of NZ_AP025942.1, from coordinate 2,688,369 downwards.
AACACCGTCGAGAGATAGAAGACGGCGTAGGCCGCCACCATCGCCAGCGTGCCAAGCAGCGTGGCCCGCCGATGTGCGGAAAAGATCGTGGCGAGGGGCACCCGCTCCGGCGGCGCCTGTTCAAGGGTGGCGCGGAAGGCCGGGGTCTCGGTGAGCTTCAAGCGGACATAGAGCCCGACACCGACGAGGACGGCCGAGGCCAGGAAGGGCAGACGCCAGCCCCAGGCCTCGAAATCCGCCGGGCTTAAAGCCACGCTGAGCCCGAGGAACAGAAGGTTGGCGGCGATGAAGCCGATCGGCGCGCCCAGTTGCGGGAAGATGCCATAGAGGGCGCGACGCCCTGGCGGCGCGTTCTCGACCGCGAGCAGGGCCGCCCCGCCCCATTCCCCGCCGAAGCCGACGCCCTGGCCGAAGCGCAGCAGGCAAAGCAGAGCCGGCGCCCACCAGCCGATGCTGGCATAGCCCGGCAGGCAGCCGATCAGGACCGTCGACAGCCCCATGATCATCAGCGAGGCGACCAGCGTCGCCTTGCGCCCGATCCGGTCGCCGAAATGCCCGAAGGCCGCCGCCCCGATCGGCCGGGCGAGGAAGGCGATGGCGAAGGTCGCAAACGCCTGGAGCGTCTGAACGCCGGGCTCGCCATGGGGGAAGAAGATCGGCCCAATCACCAGGGCGGCGGCGGTGGCGTAGATGTAGAAGTCGTAGAATTCGATCGCGGTGCCGACGAAGCTGGCGACGAGGATCCGATGGGCGGACGGAGCGCTCATGCGGCCGGAGGCTCCCACTGCCAGAACACCGTGCCGGTGAATTCGAAGACCGGCTCGCCGCGCTGATTCTGCGCGGTGTTGTGGTGGGTGGCGATGCCCCAGCCCGGCCGCGAGCGGGAGGCGCGCCGGTCGATGAGCGTGCTGGCATAGCGGATCGTGTCGCCGGCATAGACCGGCCGCAGCCATTTCAGATCCTTGAAACCCGGCGAGGGGCCGAGCTGCGGCACCGGGCCGGAGCGGGCGGTGAGGGCGATGTCCCGGGCGAAGGTCGCGTTGAGCCGCTTCATCCAGACCGCCGCTGTCTGCCAGCCCGAGGCGCAGAGCGCACCGAAATGCGTCGCCCGCGCGGCCTCGGCATCGAGATGGAAGATCTGCGGATCGTAGGCCCGCGCGAAGGCGATGATGTCGTCCGCCTCGAAGCGGTGGGCGCCGAGATCGCGTGTGGTGCCAAGCTCCGCCTGCGCAAGGTAGGGCAGCGGCACCGCGTCGTTAGGCTCCGCCACGGGGCCCGTCTCCGTCGAGCGTTCGACCGGGCGCGGCGCGGGCACGGCGCCGGCCCGCGCGAACAGCACTGCGAAGGCCTGGGTCATTACCGCTTCGCGGCGCCCGTTCGTGATCGTCATCGAGAGCCGCGCCATGCCGCGGTCGGGCTTCGAGGATGACGGGCGGACCTCCTCGACGCGGATCACCGCGCTTAGGGCATCACCCGGCAGCACGGGCCTCAGCCAGCGCAGGGCGGTGATGCCGGGCGATCCCATCGAGGTGGACTGCGAAACCAGTGACTGCGCCAACAGGCGCATGCCCAGCGCCGCCGTCTGCCAGCCTGAGCCGATCAGGGTGCCGACGAAGGTCTCCTTCGCGGCCGCCTCGTCGAGGTGGAAGGGCTGCGGGTCGTATTCTCGGGCGAAGGCGACCAGTTCGTCACGGCTGACGGTGATCGGCCCGGCCGCGTATTCCTGACCGGGTGCGAGATCGTCGAGGGAAAGCAGAGCCATGGGGTGCCGCGTCGCGGTGGAGATCCGCGCGTGGCTACAGCATCGAACGGCCGAGTGCATCCGGGGATCGGGCCGAAGGGGCCGCTGGCCCCAAAGCCGCTTACTTCATCGCCTCGTAGACCTGGATACCCGCCGGCGTCAGGAGAACCACGAACAGCACCGGCAGGAAGAACAGGATCATCGGCACGGTCAGCTTCGGCGGAAGCGAGGCGGCCTTCTTCTCGGCCTCGGTCATGCGGTAGTCCCGGCTCTCCTGCGCCAGCACGCGCAGGGCCTGCCCCACCGGCGTGCCGTAGCGCTCGGCCTGCATCAACGCCGTGGTGAGCGACTTGACGATCTCCAGCCCCGTGCGCAGGGCGAGATTCTCGTAGGCCACGCGCCGCTCGGGCAGGAAGGACAGCTCGGCGGTCAGGAGCGCCAGTTCCTCGGCGAGCACGGCCGATTGGCTCGCGACCTCCAGGCTGACCCGCCGGAACGCGTTCTCGACCGACATGCCCGACTCGACGCAGATCAAGCACAGGTCGAGGGCGTCGGGCCAGGCGCGGCGGATCTCCGCCTGCCGCTTGGAGGTGATGTTCGACAGGTACACCTCCGGCAGCTTGAGACCGAAGAAGCCGGCAGCAAAGACGAGGCCGAGCCGGATGACGAACGGCTGGTCGAGCACTTCGAGCACGAACAGGTAAAACAGCGCGACGGCCGTGAGGGTGATCGGCATCACCAGGCGAAAGAAGAGGAAGGCAGTCTCCGCCCCGGCTCCGCGATATCCGGCCCGGATCAACTTGGCTTTGGCGGTCTCCGTCCCGAGCCAGCGGCCGAGGTTGAACTGCTCGACGACCCGCTTCATGTAGGCCTTCGGCTCCGCGCGCAGCGTCGTGCGGCTGTTGAGCCGCTCGCGTTCGCGCTGACGGATCTGCTCGCGCTCGTCGCTGACGAGCTTCATCCGCTTGGCGAGTGGGTCGCCCTCGATCAGCGGCTGCACCAGGGTGAAGGCCGTCGCCGCCGCGGCGACGCCCGCCAGCACCGCAGCGATGGTGCGGGGCGCGAACGCAGTGTTGACGAAGTCATCCAGCATCAGTGTCCGGCCCAGTCCGCCCCTTCACGTCGCCTTCCGGCGCGCGACTCAGATGTCGAAATTGATCATCTTCTTCATCACGAAGACGCCGGTCAGCATCCACAGACCCGAGATCACGAGGGCGATCTTGCCGAACGAGGTGGTCCACAGAAGCGCGGTGTAATCGGGGCTCGATAAGTAGGTCCCCCCGCCGACCACGAACGGCAGGGCACCGATGATCGCGGCCGAGGCCTTGGCCTCCATGCTCATCGCCTGGATCTTGCCGGCCATCTTCTTGCGCTCGCGCAGCACCCGCGACAGGTTTCCGAGGGCTTCCGAGAGGTTGCCGCCGGCCTTCTGCTGAATGCCGATCACGATCGAGAAGAAGTTCACCTCGGTGACGGGCACTCGCTCGTACATGCGCAGGATCGCGTCGGACATCGACAGGCCGAGCGCCTGTGACTCCATCGTCACCCGGAACTCGCTGCGCAAGGGCTCCTTCGCCTCGCGCGCGATCATGCGCAGGCAGTCGCCCAGGGGGATGCCGGAGCGCAGACCGCGCACCACCACATCCATGGCGTTGGGCAACTCCTCGATGAAGGCCTCGACCCGCCGCTTCTGCCGCCGCTTGAGCCACCAGGCGGGCAGGCCGAACCCGCCCACGAACAGGGCGAGCCCGGCGACGATCACATTGTGCGAGGCGAGGAAGGCAACCAGCGCGAGGACGACGGCGGTGATCACCGAGACGACCCGATACTTCTGGCGGCTCCAATCGAGGCCGGCGCGGGCGAGGCGGAGTTCAAGCGTGACCTTGGTCTTGTCCTTCTTGGCTTCCAGCTCCTTGAGGCTCTTGGCGACCTGCTCGCGGCGGCTGGCGGCCGCGCCGCGCTCCGCGAGCACGGCCTGCGGCTGACCCAGCGCCTTGCGACGCTGCTCGGCCCGCCGCTCGCCCGAAAGGGCGGGCATCAGGAACACGTAGGCGAGCGAACCCGCGGCTACCGCTACGAGCCCGACCGCCAGAGGGGCGTTGAGCGCGCTCACGATGCCGCCTCCCCTTCGGCCACGGCGGCGTCGAGGGCGGCGGCCAGCGCCCGCTCCTCGCCGTAATAGCGTGCCCGCTCCCAGAAGCGCGGACGGCCGATCCCCGTGGAGCGGTGGCGGCCGATCAGGCGCCCGTTCGCATCCTCGCCGAGCACGTCGTAGACGAACAGGTCCTGGGTGATGATGACCTCACCCTCCATCCCCATCACTTCGGTGATGTGGGTGATGCGCCGGGAACCGTCACGCATGCGCATGGCCTGGATGATCACGTCGATCGAGCCGGTGATCATCTCGCGCAAGGTCCGTGAGGGCAGCGAGAAGCCGCCCATCGTGATCATCGATTCGATACGCGCGAGGCATTCGCGCGGGGAGTTGGCGTGCAGCGTGCCCATCGAGCCGTCGTGGCCGGTATTCATCGCCTGCAGCAGGTCGAAGGCTTCGGGTCCGCGCACCTCGCCGACGATGATGCGCTCGGGGCGCATGCGCAGGCAGTTCTTGACGAGGTCGCGCATGGTGACCTGCCCCTGGCCCTCCAGGTTCGGCGGCCGGGTCTCAAGGCGCACCACGTGGGGCTGCTGGAGCTGAAGTTCGGCCGCGTCCTCACAGGTGATGACGCGCTCGTCGTGCTCGATAAAGGCGGTGAGGCAGTTGAGCAGGGTCGTCTTGCCCGAGCCGGTGCCGCCCGAGATCACGACGTTACAGCGGACCTTGCCGATGATCTGCAGGATCTTCGCGCCCTCCGGCGAGATTGCCCCGAAGCGCACGAGCTGGTCGAGGGTGAGCTTGTCCTTCTTGAACTTACGGATGGTCAGCGCCGGCCCGTCAATGGCGAGCGGCGGAGCGATGACGTTGACGCGCGAGCCGTCGGGCAGGCGCGCGTCGCAGATCGGCGAGGACTCGTCCACGCGACGGCCGACCTGGCTGACGATCCGCTGGCAGATGTTCATCAGTTGCTGGTTGTCGCGAAAGCGCACGGAGGTGAGCTGGATCTTGCCGGCGACCTCGATGAAGGTCCGGTCGGCGCCATTGACCATCACGTCGGCGATGTCGTCGCGGGCGAGCAGCGGCTCCAGCGGACCGTAACCGAGCACGTCGTTGCAGATGTCGTCGAGCAGCTCCTCCTGCTCGGCGATCGACAGCACGATGTTCTTGAGACCGATGATCTCGGAGACGATGTCGCGGATTTCCTCGCGCGCCGCCTCGCCTTCGAGCCGTGCGAGCTGAGCGAGGTCAATGGCCTCGATCAGCGCGCCGAAGATCATGCTCTTCGTGCGGAAGTAATCCTCGGATTTCGGCTGCTGCGCCTGCGGCACCGGGGCGCTCGCCGCCTCGGGACGCGCGCGCACGGCCTCCTGCTGCAGGACCGGCGGGGTGACGTTCGCCGGTCCGGCTGCGGGTGCGGCCGGGGCGGGAGCCGCGGCGGTATTGGAGCGTCGACCGAACATGGCGCCGCGCCTTCAGCAATCTTGGGAGGAAAGAGCGCAGGACACCGTCAGGACGCCTTCTTGCGGGTCAGCCGGGCGAGCAGCGGTTCCAGGAGGTTGGCCCGGACCCGGCGGATCTCGGTCCGACCGGTCACCGCCGCGGCGAGATCGGAGAAGATCTCCGCCGGCTTGGAACCGGCTTGGACCTCGGCGATCATCTGGCCGTTATTGGCGGCGGTGCCGAACAGGGCCGGATCGAAGGGAATGACCGCCTGGAGCGGGACGTCGAGCGCCTTGGAGAACTCGGCCGCCGCGATCTCGGGCCGCTTCGGCACGCCGACGCCGTTGAGGACGACCCGCGCCCGCGCATCGTTGGGACGCTGCTGATGCAGCAGGGCAAGCAGGTTCTTGACGTTGCGCAGGCCCGCCAGATCCGGCGGGGCGACGATCAGGATCTCGTCGGCGCTGATCAGCACGCGGCGGGTCCAGGCCGACCATTGATGCGGCACGTCGAGAACGATGCAGGGCACCGCCGCCCGCAGCAGGTCGGTGAGCGCATCGAAGGCCGGCTCGGTCAGATCCACGGTGCGGTCGAGGGTGGCGGGCGCCGAGAGCAGGCTCAGGTTGTCGGCACATTTCGAGAGCAGGCGGTCGAGCAGGTTGGCATCGAGGCGCTCGGGCGCGAACACTGCCTCGGCGATGCCCTGGGGCGGATCCTGGTTGAAGTTGAGGCTCGCCGTGCCGAAGGCGACGTCGAGGTCGGCGATCACCGTCGCGGTGCCGTGCTCGCGGGCCACCGTCCAGGCGAGATTCTGAGCCACCGTCGAGCTGCCGACGCCGCCGCGCGCACCGTAGACGGCGACCGTACGCCCCACCGGCTTCGCGCCCGGCGCCGCGAACAGATCGGAGACCGCGGCGATCATCGCGACCGGCTCGACCGGCGCCATCAGATACTCGCTCACCCCCCGCTGGATGAATTGCCGGTAGAGCAACACGTCGTTGACGTGGCCGATCACCAGCACCTTCGTGCCCTCGTCGCAGACCTCGGCGAGCTGGTCGAGGCATTCGAGCGGCCGGGACTTGAGATTCAGGAATTCGAGCACGATCACGTTGGGCGTGGGCGCGTGCCGGTAAGCCTCCAGGGCTGCGGCTCCCCCGCCCATCTGCACCTTGACGTGGGCCTTCTGCATCCGGCGTTCGGCGGCGATGCCCTCGATCATTGCAGCCGTCTCCGGCGTCTCGCAGAAAGCCTGGATCGTGATCCGCGGCACCGGGGCGATGGTCCGCTCTGAAGCCTCGTATGTGTCCGGCATGATGCGTGGTTTCCGGTTCTTTTGCCGAGTGGGCGCGGCCGGTGATCGACAGAGGTTCGAGGAGGCGCGCGAGCGGCCAGCGAGGCTACTGGCTCTTCACTTCGCTGCTGACATTGGTCTGTCCATCCTGACGCCATTGCGTTGACGGATCCTTGCCCTCGCGGAGCTGGCCGAGATCCTTGGTGCGCAGGACCGTGTCGATACGGCCCTCGGGCCGGCCGCGCACGAGGTCGATCGGATCGGCGACCTGGGCGGCGACGTTGGACTGCATCGCGCAGCCGAGATTCCATGTCGGCTCGTTCGACCAGTTGGCCCGCAGGTCGCTGGCGCCGAGGTCCCTCGGCCAGAGCCCGCACTTGTCGGCGACCTTGGCCTGCATCCGCTGGAAGCTCAGGCGCAGGGGCGAGGCCAAAGTGAGGTTGGCGATCGGGTAGGCAGCCACCCGCACGCCGGCGGCCGGCACGCCCATCTCCGCCGCGAGGCGCCGGATCGACGCGCCGGTGCGCTCGACGGGCCCGGCCAAAGCCGGCGATACGCCGCGCGGCAGTTCGACGAGGAGGATGCCGCGGCCGTAGCGCCGGTACTCGACGAGGAAGGCCTCGATGTCGGCGCGCTGGCGCGGATCGATATGGCCGATTCCGGTGGGGAACACGTCGAGGGTGCGGTCGGCATCGGCGAGCACGATCGGGTGGCGGGTGCGCACGTCGATCGGGTAGGTCGAGCCGGTGGTCTCGACCCGATCCGCGCGGCAGGCGCCAAGCCCGGCGGCAAGAAGCACGGCGGCGGCGACCGGCCAGGCGCGGGAGACGGAGGTGCGGGCGGGGGAGGACATCGTGATTCGATCCTGATGGACGGGGTCAGTCGGCGATGAAGCCGACCCGGCCGCGATAGGCCGGCCCCAGGGTGCCGCCGCCGACCGTGCCGTAAATCTTGTTCAGACGTCCGAGCAGCACCGCCTGCCCGTCCGGCGCATCGACGAAACCGTCGTCCGGCCGCTGCACCTGCCGCGCTTCCATCGGCTGCGCGATGTAGGGGGTGACCATGATCATCAGCTCGGTCTCGTCCCGCTGGTAATCGCGGGAGCGGAACAGGGCACCGAGGATCGGTAGGTTCATCAGCCCGGGCAGACCGGAGATCGCAGCCCGGTTCTTCTGCTGAATCAGGCCGGCCGTCATCATCGTCGCGCCGGAGGCGAGCTCGACCGTGGTCTCGGAGCTGCGCTTCGTCGTGCCCGGCACGGGGGTCGGACGATCGTTGAGGTAGTAGGTGAAGCTGTTCTGGGGATCGAGATCGACCACATCGGTGGCGATCCGGACCGAAATGCGATTCTCGGCCATCACGACGGGAGTGAACGACAGGCTCACGCCGTAGGGCTTGTAGGTCAGCGCGACGACGCAGCCCTGGCTGACCGACGTGCCGATCGAGACCGTCGAGGCGGCCGAACAGCTCAGCGGCACCGGAATTTCGCCGCCGGCCGTGAATTTTGCTGACTCACCGGAAATTGCGGTCAGCGTCGGCTCGGCCAGGATGCGGGACACGCCGGCTTGCTCGAAGGCGCGCAAGGTGGCCTTGAAGGAAAATCCGCCCGTCTGGACGGATGCCGTCAGAGCGTTGGCGTCCGGGCTCCGTGAACCGGTCAACGGAAAACCCGTATTGTTCGTCAGGAAGTTGCCGCCCAGCGGGTTGAGAGCCGACCAATTGCCGCTCGTGCTGATACCGAACTGCTTCAGAACGGTGCGCGCCACCTCGACGACGGTGACGCGGATCATCACCTGATCCTTGTTGCGGATCGTCAGGTTGTTGATGACAGCGCCGCGGGTCGCGACACCGCCGCCGGCCGCAATCCCGACGAAGGCGTTGGCAATATCGAGCGCCTGCTGCGCTTCCGAGGTCGAGTTCACGCTGCCCGAGAGAACCAGCGAATCCCCGACCGCCTTCACATCGAACCGACCGCCGGGCAGGCTCTGCTGCAGCGACTGCCGCAGGACGTTGATGTCACGGGCGATGGTGACATCGAGCGCCGCGATCTGACGTCCCTCGCCATCCATCACGAAGATCGAGGTGGCGCCGTTGTCGATGCCGATCAGGAAGAGCTTGCGGCTGGAGCGGACGACCGCGTTCGCAACCGCCGGGTTGGCGACGAACACCTCCTTGGCGTCGCGCGGCAGATCGACGATGAGCGACCGGCCCTTGCTCAGTTCGACGCGCCGGGACACCGCCGCCTCGTTGGCGCCGATCGTCAGGACGGGGGAGGCACCGGAGAGGCCGGCTTGCGCCGAGGCTGGGCCGGACAACATCGCCGACGCGAGACCGGCGCCGGAAATCAGGAGAAGGGCAAGTCCGCGGAAGCGAGAGGCGGTCGTCATCGGTCCTGTCCTCACCGGCGCTGCTGCTTGGCGACGCCGAATCGCACCACGGTCATGGGGCCCTCGGGCGGCATGTCGGCCTCCTCGGAGAGGGCGGCGGTCCGCGCGGAATCCTGGATGCTGCGCAGCACGAGGGAGAGCTGCCCGACCTTCTGTGCCAGCGTGACGGTCTCCGCCTGGCTCGGCGTGAGGGCCAAGGTGGCCGTCTCCGCCGTCACGACGTTGGCGCCGTTCTTCTCCTGCACGATCTGCCCGACGGCGAGCACGCGCACGTCGGTCAGCAGCGTCTCGGCGAACTGCTCGGTGCCCTCGTTGCTGGTCTTGATGACGTCGACATGATCGTTCGGCAGGACGAAGCCGCCCGCCGAACTCGATCCGCGCGTGTCCGTGGTGATCGCCACCGCCCGCATGCCGGGCGGCAGAATCGCCGACATGAAGCCACTGCCCGCCTTGACCAGGCGCTCGGGCCGGATCGGCTCGTTGGCCGAGAAGCCGGTCCGGATGATCGCGCCGACGGAATCCTCGAGTCCTTTCGGGGCCGCGCGGCGCTCGATCAATCCGGGCGAAATCGCCTGTTCGGGCCAGGCTATCCAGCGCAGATCCTCGGGCTTGAGGGTCTGACCCATCGGCAGTTCGGCGGCTGCAACGAGGACTTCGCTCATCGGGACCGGCACGACGGGCTCGGCCTTGGCGACAGGAGCGGGCTCGGGTGCTTTCTCCTCCCCCTGCATCAGCAGGGCGGCGCCGCAGCCGGCAACGAGTGCGATCCCCAAGACGGCGAGACGGGCTGGTTTCATGGCAGGCGCGGGACCGTGACGACGGCTCCGTCGCCGTCTGGTGCCGAGACTTGCCTCGGATTCGTCAAGTTAGGGTTAACCGATCGTCACAGCATTCATCGCGACGGTGTCCCAACCGGCAATTGCGCAAGATCGGGCGAAACGCGATGGCCGCCTCGTCGGCGGCCTACTCGATCGAATCCTTCGGCGCCGATCAAGGCAGCGTGAGCCGATCTAATCCGACGGAATTGGGCAGCACCAACAACGCGGCGGCGGCCAAGGCGATGCCGTAGGGAACGCCGGTCTTCGTGTCGTGCAGATGAACGGCGAACGGAAACTTGAGCGCCAGCTTCGGCAGCGGATACTTGCGGGCTGACACGATTGACAGTGTCAAAGGCGCCCCCAGGATCGAGGCCAGGATCAGGTATTCCGGGAGATTCGCGAGGCCGATCCAGAGCGCCGTGCTCGCAGCGAGCTTGGCATCGCCGCCTCCAATCCAACCCCGGGCGAACAGGGCGAAGGTGATGACGAGCGTTAGCGAACCGGCGGCGAGGTGCCGGGACAGATCGCTCCAATCCATTCCGGACACCATCGCGTAGAGTAGGAAGCCTACAAAAACGAGACCGGTGACGCGATTGGAAATCCGCATCGTCAGCAGATCGCTGGCGGCAGCGTAAGCCATGAGAAACGGGAAAACGAAGCACAGAAGGAGGTAGGCCGCCATGCTCAACACGGAAGTGCTCTCTCTCGGCCTGTCAGTCGAATCTATCGCACGGCCGGTTCAGCCTGGCAGTACGCCTGATTACACTTGATCGCCGGCCCCTTCTGGGGCTGGCGCTTGCGCATTGCGCTATCGAACGGCCCACCGTTTCAGGGTGTAGCAGACTAAAATCCGCCACACCCTGAAAAGCGTTGTCGCCTGATCCAAGGATTAGTTGGTGGTGGTGCCGAGCTTCGAGGTCTGCGTGTTGAGGCCCGTGCCGAGCGTCGTGAAGGCGGTCGTCAGGTTCGTCTTGAAGCTGGCGAAAATGCCGACGATCGCGATGCCGATCATGGCAGCAACCATGCCGTATTCGATGGCGGTCGCGCCAGACTCGTCAGAGATGAAGCGCTTGGCGATATTCTTCACGATGATCTCCACTTGATTAGATCCGATGGGCGTCCGTCGGAAGTCTGTAGAGGCCCCGATCGGCGACAGGTCGAGTGGTAATCCCGACGCGTTGCATTTGGGTTAAATCGACCTGCTAACCAAGCCATCGGCGGGGTGTTCGCGAGCGGCAGTTAATGATGCGTTTCAACGATCGCTCGAATGGCCTGTCGATGCCAGCCAAGGCTCGTGGGCGCTGCGCTTCCGGAACAGGGTTAGCGCTTCCTTCATCAGTTTCCTGTTCCGTTCACGCGACGAGAGACGCCTCCGCTCCGGATTCGTGCCGCGGACACGGCACGGCCTTCGGCGGAGAGCGCTGCCCTACGCGCGATCGGACCGACCCTTCATGCCCCGCCTGCGCCCTCACCGCTTCACGCTCCGCGCCGGCCCGGCCGCCCTGGTACTGCTCGCGCTGGCCGCGCCCGTCCGTGCGAACGAGCCGGTGCCGCAGGGCATCGTCTCGGTGCAGGTCGACAACGCGAAGGTGATCCGCCTGCCGGAGAAGACCCAGACCGTCGTGGTGGGCAACCCGATGATCGCCGACATCACCCTGCAGAAGAACGGCGTCGTGGTGCTGACGGGCAAGAGCTTCGGTACGACCAACCTGATCGCCCTCGACGGCAAGGGGGCGATGCTCGCCGAATCGACCATCAGCGTGCAGGCGCCGCAGGCGTCGATCATCACCGTGCAGCGCGGCCTCGATCGGGAATCCTATTCCTGCACCCCGAACTGCCAGCCCTCGGTGCAGCTCGGCGACGCCGCCAAGTATTTCGACGACACCAGCAAGCAGGCCGAGGCGCGCCGCACCATGGCGACCCAGAACCGCTAGAGCGCACTCGGACGAAGTGGCCACCGGTTCGTCGGAGGAATGCGCGTCACAACAATGACTTAGAGGCGCCGGCCTGATGCGATGGAGCCGGATAAGGCTCTCGCATCCGCTCCTCCGAGCCGGCCTTCCGCCGTTGCCAAGCGGCCCCATTGCGTGTATGGCCCGCCCGCGCCCTTGAGACACCCTTGGAGGCACGGGCGCGCTGGGGAACGGTTGGGCCGTCCGCTTCGGGCGGCCTTTGTCGTTGGTCCGGCTCCATATTTTACAAAAGGATCACGCCATGAGCGCCACCAAGACGCTTGAGGCCGTGGCACGCGACCGGGTCGGCAAGGGGGCCGCCCGGGCCGTTCGTCGCCAGGGCCAGATTCCCGCCGTCATCTACGGCGGCAACCAGGCCCCGCAGGCCATCGCCATCGACCTCATCCGCGCCCGCACCCTGATCTACGCCGGTGGCTTCAAGACCACCGTGTTCGAGATCGATGCCGGCGGCAAGAAGACCCGCGCGATCCCGCGCGACTACCAGCTCGATCCGGTCAGCGGCGTGCCGCTGCACGTCGACTTCCTGCGCGTCGTCGCCGGCCAGACCGTCACGGTCGACGTCCCCGTCCACTTCGTGAACGAGGATCAGGCGCCGGGCATCAAGCAGAAGGGCGGAACCCTCAACGTCGCGCTGCACACGGTGTCCCTCGAGGTCGCGCCCGACCAGATCCCCGACGCGATCGAGGTCGACCTCGCCGGCCGCGAGATCGGCGACGTGATCCACGCCTCCGACCTGCGCCTGCCGGCCGGCACCTACACGGGTGAGCCGACCGACACGGTCGCCAACCTCCTGCCGCCGACGGTGCTCGGCGCCGACGTCGAGGCCGAGGAAGCCGCGGTCGCCGAGGCGCAGTCGGCCGAGTCCGCCGAAGGTAAGGCGGAAGCCGAGGCCGAGGCCACCAACGAGAAGAACAAGAGCGAGGCGTAAGCCGCAGCGGGCGCCGCGAGCGCCCGCCCTGCGAAATACGCGATGCCCCGGCCACCCGGCCGGGGCATTTGCATTTGTCGGGGCTGAGATCGGGAGCGCACATGCGGCTCATCGTCGGATTGGGAAATCCCGGCGCGCGCTACGCGCGCAACCGCCACAACATCGGCTTCATGGCCGTGGACGAGATCGCCCGCGTCCATCGGGCGGCCCCGTTCCGCCGTCGCTTCCAGGGCGAGGCGGCCGAGGTGATGCTCGGCTCCGAGCGTGCGATCCTGCTCAAGCCCCAGACCTTCATGAACGAATCCGGCCGCTCGGTCGGCGAGGCGCAGCGCTTCTTCAAGATCCCGCTCGCCGACGTGATCGTGCTGCACGACGAACTCGACCTCGCGCCGGCCAAGCTGCGGGTGAAGCTCGGCGGCGGCAATGCCGGGCATAACGGCCTGCGCTCGATCACGGCGCTGTGCGGCAACGAGTACCGCCGGGTCCGCCTCGGCATCGGCCATCCCGGCGACAAGGCGCTGGTGCACGCCTACGTCCTCAACGACTTCGCCAAGTCGGAGGAGCCCTGGGTCGAGGATCTCTGCCGCGCCACCGCTGACCACGCGCCGCTGCTGGCGGCGGGTGAGGATGCGAGCTTCCAGAACAAGGTGCATCTCGCCATGGCCGGCCGCGGCTGGGAGACGGTGAAGACACCGGCCGAGGCCGGCAAGGCGAAAGCGCGCGACGCGAATTGACACGAGCCCGCCGGACCCCGATGCAGCGGGTTTCCGGGCGCGGCTCCCGACCGATCACAACGGATTTCTAGGACCAGCCATGGGCTTCAAATGCGGCATCGTCGGCCTGCCGAACGTTGGCAAGTCGACCCTCTTCAACGCCCTGACGCAGACCGCTGCGGCCCAGGCCGCGAACTACCCGTTCTGCACCATCGAGCCGAACGTGGGCGAGGTCGCGGTGCCCGACCCGCGCCTTGATGATCTGGCCCGGATCGCGTCCTCGAAGGAGATCATCCCGACGCGGCTGACCTTCGTCGATATCGCCGGCCTCGTGCGAGGAGCATCGAAAGGCGAGGGCCTCGGCAACCAGTTCCTCGCCAACATCCGCGAGGTCGATGCCATCGCCCATGTGGTGCGCTGCTTCGAGGACGGCGACGTCACCCACGTCGAGGGCAAGGTCGATCCGATCGCCGACATCGAGACCATCGAGACCGAGCTGATGCTGGCCGATCTCGACAGCCTGGAGAAGCGTGTCGTCGCCCTGGAGAAGCGCGCCAAGGGCGCCGACAAGGAGGCCAAGGAGTTTTTGGACCTCGTCAACCGCGCCCTGCCGCTGCTGCGCGAGGGCAAGCCGGCCCGGCTCGTGGAGCGCAAGCCCGAGGAGGAGCGGCTGTTCCAGCAGCTCGGCCTGATGACGGCCAAGCCCGTGCTCTACGTCTGCAATGTGGACGAGGGCGACGCCGACAAGGGCAATGACAAGTCGCAAGCGGTCTTCGACCGGGCCAAGGCGGAGGGCGCGGTCGCCGTCGTCGTCTCAGCCAAGATCGAGAGCGAGATCGCGGTGATGCCGGAAGCGGATCAGGCCGAGTTCCTAGAGGCGGTCGGGCTGTCCGAGCCCGGCCTGAACCGCGTGATCCGCGCCGGCTACGACCTGCTCGGCCTCGTGACCTACTTCACGGTCGGTCCGAAGGAGGCCCGCGCCTGGACGATCACCAAGGGCACCCGCGCCCCGGCGGCGGCGGGCGTGATCCATACCGATTTCGAGAAGGGCTTCATCCGCGCCGAGACCATCGCCTTCAAGGACTACACCGCCTTGAACGGCGAGGCCGGCGCGCGTGATGCCGGCAAGCTGCGGCTGGAAGGCAAGGAATACGTGGTGCAGGACGGCGACGTGCTGCATTTCCGCTTCGCCAACTGACGGGAGGCCCGGCATGGAGCTTCACCCGCGCCATGCCTGGGACCTGACGCCGGCCGAGGCCGTCGCGCTCCAGCGCCGGCTCCGCAGCGAGATCGTGGCCGACCAAGCCATCGATCTCGGCGCGGTGCGGCTGGTGGCCGGCGTCGATGTCAGCGTGAAGAACGAGCGCTCCCGTGCTGCCATCGTCGTCGTGACCTTTCCGGGCTTTCTCCTCGTCGAGACGGCCTTCGCCGAGCGGCCGACGCCGTTCCCCTACATCCCCGGCCTCCTGAGCTTTCGCGAGGGGCCGGTGCTCGAGGAAGCCTTCGGGCGCCTGCGCGCGGAGCCGGACGTGTTCCTGTTCGACGGCATGGGCATCGCCCATCCGCGCCGCATCGGCATCGCCAGCCATATGGGCCTGTGGTTGGAGCGCCCGACCATCGGCGTCGGCAAGACGCGGCTGGTCGGCACCAACGCAGCCCTGCCCGAGGAGAAGGGCGCGCACGTCCCCCTGATTGATCGGGGCGAGACGATCGGCGCCGTGGTCCGCACGCGCACGTCCACACTCCCGCTGTTCATCTCGCCGGGCCATCGCGCCGACATCCCGAGCGCCGTCGAACTCGTGCTGGCCTGCTCGCCGAAATACCGCCTGCCGGAGCCGATCCGCCTCGCGCACAAGGCGGCGGGCGACTTCTGATCGACCGATCCTGGCGATCAGAACGGTCGCCATGCTGAGGTGCCGAGCGCAAGCTCGGCTTCGTAGCACGCCTGAACGGTCGATCCGACGGCAACGATGTGCCAGGAAAAGCGTCGCGGCGTGCTTCGAGGCTGCTGACGCAGTGCCTCAATGAGGAGCGTTGTGACTTCCGGGATCGGGCCCTCAGTGCGCCTCTTCCCAGTTGCCCGCGGCCCGCGCCTCGACCACCAGCGGCACCCTCAGCGTCAGGGCCGGCGCGGGCGCCTCTTCCATCACCCCGGCGATCACGGGGATCGTCGCCTCGACCTCATCGTCGGGCACCTCGAACACGAGTTCGTCGTGCACTTGCAGCAGCATCCGCGCGGTGAGCTTTTTGGCCTCCAGCGCATCCTCCATCCGCGTCATGGCGCGGCGGATGATGTCGGCGGCGGTGCCCTGGATCGGGGCGTTGATGGCTTGGCGCTCCACGCTCGCCCGCTCGGACGGGTTGTTCGAGCGGATCTGCGGGTAGTGGCAGACGCGGCCGAACAGGGTCGTCACGTAGCCCTTCTCGCGGCACGAGCGCTTGGTGGTGTCGATGTAGTCGCGGATGCCGGGAAACCGCTCGAAATACTGCTTGATGAAGGCCGATGCCTCCTCGCGGCCGATGCCGAGGCGGTCGGCCAGCCCGAAGGCCGAGATGCCGTAGATGATGCCGAAATTGATCGTCTTGGCCCGGCGCCGCAGGTCGCCGGTCATCTGGTCGAGGGCGACGCCGAACATGGCCGACGCCGTGGCCGCGTGGATGTCGATTCCCTGCTCGAACGCTTCGCGCAATTGCGGGATGTCGGCGATGTGCGCGAGCAGGCGCAGCTCGATCTGGCTGTAATCGGCTGAGATCAGCTTCTTACCCTCGGGCGCGACGAAGGCGCGGCGGATGCGCCGCCCCTCCTCCGTGCGGATCGGGATGTTCTGCAGGTTCGGATCCGAGGAGGAGAGCCGGCCGGTCGTCGTCGCCGCGAGGGCGAACGAGGTATGGACGCGGTTGGTCCCCCGGTCTGCGTGCTGCTGCAGCGAGTCGGTATAGGTCGATTTCAGCTTGGAAAGCTGGCGATAGTTGAGAATTTTCTTCGGCAGGTCGTGGCCGGCCTGGGCCAGCTCTTCGAGAAGCGTCGCGGGCGTGGCCCACTGGCCGGACGGCGTCTTCTTCGCACCGGGCAATCCCATCTTGCCGAACAGCACATCGCCGATCTGCTTCGGCGACGAGACCTGAAACCGCTCGCCCGCGTCCTCCTGAATCTCCTCCTCCAGCCGCGCCAGGATCTGCGAGAAGTCGCCCGAGAGTCGGCTCAACATGTTGCGGTCGATGGCGATGCCGGCCCGCTCCATCCGCGCCAGCACCGGCACCAGCGGGCGCTCCAGCGTCTCGTAGACGGTCACCCGGTGCTCGGCGACGAGGCGCGGCTTCATCATCCGCCACAGGCGCAAGGTGACGTCGGCGTCTTCCGCCGCGTAGGCCGTCGCCTTGTCGATCGCCACATGGTCAAAGGTGACCTTGTTGCGGCCGGTGCCGGCGACGTCGGCGAAGGTGATCGGCTGGTGGCCGAGATGACGGCGGGCGAGTTCGTCCATGCCGTGCCCGCCCTTGCCGGCATCGAGCACGTAGGAGATCAGCATCGTGTCGTCGAAGGGCCTCACGTCGATGCCGTAGCGGTGCAGCACCGAGAGGTCGTATTTCAGGTTCTGGCCGACCTTGAGCGTGCCGGCATCCTCGAGCAGCGGCTTGAGCAGCTTGAGGGCAGTGTCGAAATCGATCTGGCCGGGCTGCTTGTCGGAGGCATCGGCCCCTGCCCCGCTCTCGCCGAACAGGTCGCCGCCCTTCACCTCGGGCTTGACGTGGGCGAGCGGGATATAGGCGGCCCGCCCCGGCGCGGTGGCGAGCGAGACGCCGACGAGTCCCGCCTTGGCCGCGTCGAGCGCGTCGGTCTCGGTATCGACCGCGATCACCCCGGCCTCGTAACTCTCGGCGATCCAAGCCTCGAGCTGCGCCACGGTGGCGATCGTCTCGTAGGCGGCCGTATCGAACGGCTTGACCGATTCCGCCGCACGGGCGGCCACGAGGGTCGCGGGCGTCGGCTCGTTGGAGCCGCGCTTCTTCTTCGGAGCCTGATCCGGCAGGTCGAGATCGGCGAAGGGATCGGCCTCGCCCGCTTCGGGCGGGGCCTCCCCATCCGTCCGCTCGGGTGCGGCGGCGGTCTCGGGATCGACCGGTACGGCGTCGCCGAAGAACGGCACGGCGTCACTGCCGCCGGCCGCGTTGCTATAGGCGTGGGGCTGTGCGCCCGGCAGCAAAGCCGGATCGGGCTTTACCGCCTCGGGATCGACATGGAGCATCTGCGCGATACGCCGCGTCAGGGTGTTGAACTCCATGGCCTTCAGGAAGCCGACCAGCTTTTGCGGATCGGGCTGCGGCACGCCGAGTTCGTCGAGCGGCACTGGCACCGGCACGCTCTCCTCGAGCGCGACGAGGCGGCGCGAGAGCTTGGCCTGATCGATGTTGGCGAGCAGCATTTCCCGGCGCTTGGGCTGCTTGATCTCGCCTGCTCGCTCCAGGAGCTGCTCCAGGCTGCCGTATTCCTTGATGAGCGCGGCCGCCGTCTTCAGGCCGATGCCGGGCACGCCCGGCACGTTGTCGGAAGTGTCGCCGATCAGCGCCAGCGCGTCGCCGATCTGCTCCGGCGCGAGGCCCTCCCACTTGGCGATGATCGCCTCGCGGTCGAGATTGCGCTCGGGGCGGTAGCCGGGCTTGCCCTTGGCGCCCGACTCGAAATCGTAGAATCGGATCTTGTCCGAGACGAGTTGCATCAGGTCCTTGTCGGAGGACACGATGATGACCTCGGCGCCGCGCGCCTCGGCCTGCCGCGCGTAGGTCGCAATCAGGTCGTCGGCCTCGTAGCGCACCAACTCGACCGCATGCAGCCCGAAGGCGCGCACCGCATCGCGCATCAGCGGCATCTGGCGCTTGAGGTCGTCCGGCGCGTCGGGGCGGTGGCCCTTGTAGTCCGGGAACAGCTCCTTGCGGAACGAGCCCTCGGACTTGTCGAAGACGATGCCGAGATGGGTCGGCTTCACACCCGCCGCGCCCTCCTGAAGGAACTGGGCGATCTTGGTGCAGAACAGGCGCACCGCGCCGGTCGGCAGACCGTCGGAGGGCCGCGTGTTGTACTTCTGGTCCTGATTGATCGACTGGAAGTACGCTCGGAAGATGAAGGACGAGCCGTCAACGAGGATCACCCGGTCATCGGCGCAGACGGGCTTGGCCGGTTGCGGTTGCGTCTCTTCGGTCATCGGTCGAACAGCCATCGGCGAATGGAGGCCCAAAGGCGGGGCCGCCGATCCATAGAGCATTTTCGCCGCTTCAGAACATCGCCCTGGCGCCGGGAAATGCCGCAGGTCCCCGGTTCTCTGGCCCCCGACGGCTGGCATGAGAGCGAGCCGGTCCTGTCCATCGCGAGAGCACTTGAGCCGCGCGAGTGGCGAAACGCTTAAAAATTTGTCGGGCCCAGAGTCCATGTGCGCTCGTGCACCGGGCAGAATCGAGTGGCGGCTTTCGCAGCAACACCCTCTCAATCATGAGCTTTTTCGGCTGCGCGCAATGTCGCTGCATGAAAGTTCGAGTGCGATTGGCGCTTTCGAAATATAACGATGGTGCAGTGCGACAAACCGGCTATTGTCCCCGAAGAGTTCGGCCCCAAATCCCGTTCATCGAAGACGGGCGATTGCCTATCCTGATCGATCGAAAGATCAGGCCAAGTGCATCCGCGCCCGCATGAACAGATATGAGGACCGATTATGACCCATCGCACCAAGATCACCGTTGCCCTCGCTCTGGCCCTCGGCCTGGCCGCGACCCCGAGCTTCGCTCAAGGCGTCGCTTCCGACAGCGCCAGCTACAACCGTGACGGCACGCTCAACGTATGGGGCGCACATATCGACCCGGTGCGCGAGCGCGGCGGCCTCCTCGGCGGCGTCGGCAATGTCGTCGGCGGTACGCTTGGCGCCGCCGGTAACATCGTCGGCGGAACCGTGGATGCGGCCGGCAACGTCGTCGGCGGTGTCGTGGGCGGCACGGCCAATGCGGCCGACAGCATCGTCACGGGCTCGGTCCGCCGCCCGGCGGGTTACAGCGCCTATGGCGCACAGCCGGTCGATCGTGCCGGCGCCTACGGCCGCGCCGCCTACTGAGACCAGTCCACTCTTGAAGTTTGACGAAACGGCGGGGCGCGAGTCCCGCCGTTTTCTTGTGCGCTAGGCATCGGAAGTACGGGGTAGCGTCCCGTCGAAGGCCGAGACTCTGACGATCCTGTCGGGCTCGTTCGATCACCAGCGCGGCACTGCGATCGGACAGGCCCGGGCCAACGCGTTGCGGACGGACGGCCTCGTGTTCCTGCCCGGGAACAAGCTGCAGGACCTCCGGACGACCAACGAACCGGACGTCCTTCAAGGGTACGGAAGCGGGCCGGTTGGCGTGAACGACCCGCATCCGGCCGACGACGCGAGCAAGGCGTAGAACTGATGGAGAGGGGCCGCCGTCAGGCGGCCGCCCCCACCGTGTCCGCCATGCGGGCGTCACGCGTGCCGAGCGGCTTCGGCGCACCGACCGTGGTGTCCTTGGCGGTCTGGTGTTCGAGTTCGGCGTTGAGCTGCGCGCCGAGCAGCACGATCGTGGTCGAGAGCCAGATCCAGGTCATGAAG
The DNA here is from genome assembly GCF_024347855.1 of Methylorubrum sp. GM97. Lineage (NCBI taxonomy): Bacteria > Pseudomonadati > Pseudomonadota > Alphaproteobacteria > Hyphomicrobiales > Methylobacteriaceae > Methylorubrum > Methylorubrum sp. GM97. The sequence goes on along the minus strand of NZ_AP025942.1, from coordinate 2,668,372 downwards.
CCGATCGCGGCGCCGAGCGAGCCGTAAGTCTTGTCGTAGCTGCCGAAATTCGAGACGTACCACGAGAACAGCAGCGAGCCGGCCAACCACAGGAAGGCGGCGAACATGCCGCCCGGCGTCACCCAACGCCATCGCGGCGCGTCCCGGCTGGGACCGTAGCGGTAAAGCACGGCGAGCATCAGGATGACGATCACGAACAGGATCGGCCAGCGCAGCAGCGCCAGCCACCACGCGTCGCCCGACAGACCCAGAAACTGAATCGCCACCGGTACCGCGACGATGCCCGCGAGCGCGAGCACGACGAAGAGCAGCGCGCCCGCAGTGAAGGCCAGCGAGACAAGGTTGAGCTTGAAGAAGCCGCGTTGCTCGCGCTCGTTGTAGACGAGATTGAGCGCGTCGAAGACGTGTTTCACGCCGCCATTGGCGCTCCAAACGGAAAGGGCGATGCCGATGAGGGCGGTCAGCCCCAAGGTCGTATCCCCCTTCTCCGTCAAACGCTTCACCTGCTCGGCGACGATGTCGACGCCCCCCGAGGGAAGGACGCCGCGCAACGCTTCGATCTGGTGGTTAATGGTCGAGACGTCGGCGATCAGCCCGTAGACGGAGACCAGCGCGGCGATGGCGGGGAAGATGGCGAGGAGGACGAAGAAGGTGACGCCCGCCGATACCAGAGTCAGCCGGTTTTCGCCGATATCCCGGTAGGTCCGCTTGAGGACATCCTTCCACCCTTCGACCGGCACCTCCGTCGGCTTGTCGGCGGACCGGCCGCGATCCTGCTCAGTCTGCGCGACCCGATGGGCGTCAGCGCCCTCATGCGAGGGGGATTCCTTGCGCGCCCCATCGCCGTTCGACGCGCCGCGCGAGTGATCCCCGTCACGGTCCGCCGCACGATCCGCGGGCTGTGCCGACCGGCGTGGGAGTGCGACGATCCCAAGGAGCGCCGTCGCCAGTGCCATGGTCCACAAAGCCGGGTAGCGGGGGTTGTCCGTCGCGGCAGCGGCGTCGGGAACGACGCGATCGGATGTAGGCATTGCGGGATTGGCTCCGTCCAGCGCGCGAAGAGGCGGCGCTGACAGCAACCATTTGGGCTGACTTTCGGTTCACAGGGACGTGAGCCTACGGGCAAAAGCGTTTCGCCGCTGCGTATTCGAGCGGCGCACTCATGAAAAATTCACATTCTCGCCAAGTTCTCGCCGGAACCGTTAAGATCGGCTCCGGTTGACAGCGCACCGGTCGAACGCGACCGCCTCGCTTCAGGAGCCGTCGATGCCTTCGACCCCGCGCCGCTCCAGACGACGCCTCGCGCTCGTCCTGGCCTCTTCCGCCTTCATCCTTTCCACCGCTGCCGGCGTTCACGCTCAAGAGGGCGGACTTGGCGGCTTATTTCAGCAACTCTTTTCCCCGCAGCGGGCCGCGCCCGCTCCGGTGGTGGCCCCGATTCAGGTTTACGGCGGCGGCGAGGTCAACGAGCGTTATCGCTGGCGCCGGCATCGCAGTACGGCGGATCGGAGCCGGCCGAAGGTGCGTTATGCCGCCCTGCCGAAAGATGACGGTATTGGGATCAGCGGCAAGCAGCCGGTCGATTTGAAGGCGATCGCCGCCAATCCGACCGCGGCGCTCCTGCGCGACGAAACCCTTCGCCCCGGCGACATCGTGGTCATGCCGGGTGGCCCGAAGGTCTTTAAAGGCCATGACGATCGCGGTCGCGGCGCCAAGGCGGCCCGCCACCGGATGAGCGACTTCGAGGATGTGAAGCACTCGCGCACGATCAATGCGAAAACGCGCAGCCAATTGATGGCGATGATGCTGCCGCAGGGTGCCATGCCGGCCGAGGAGGCCCGCAAAGTGCTCGCTAAAGCCCGCCGTCTGGCGCCGCAGGAGGCAATCGAGCCGCTGACCCGACAGGCTCGCGCCGAGACCGGCCCGAAACCCACCCGCATCATCAGCCCCTGGCAGATCGCCCGCTAGGGTCCAGGGGAAGCAGCGAGGACCCGATCGGGCATCAAACGGCGGTCACAGGATGATCGCCCTAAGCCCGAGAGGGGCCTGCTGAGCAGAACCTACTAGGCTCGTGCTACGGACCATGCCGATGGTGGAGGGGTCGATGGCTTGAGTGCTGAGGGCTGTGCCTACGGCACTTCGTCCGAGCGAACATTCAAGCCACGCCGCGGCGTTCGGCGTTTTCGCCTAAACCGATCGGTCGCTCTGTCATTCTCGGCCAGGTATGATGGTGGAGCCTAACGGGATCGAACCGATGACCTCTTCCATGCCATGGAAGCGCTCTCCCAGCTGAGCTAAGGCCCCATCATTTTTGCCGTGACCGTTTCTGGTCTCTGGCCTCGCCGGCGGCGCTGAGTGCGTCGGCGATGAGCGGTTCTATACGGAGAGGATCGGCGGGACTCAACCCCTTTTTTGGAGGCGGGGCCGAATTTTTAAGCCGCCTCTTCATCTCTAGGCGGTGCCGGCACCGAACGTCGGTCGACCAGCCTCAACCCAACGGCGGATCCCCCTTTGGAACCGCCGAAACTCGGCTGGCACGCCGATCCCGGCTATGCCCGGCTACTGCTGAGCCCGAACGACGAAACGCTCCATCAGAAGCCCGAGGGTGAGGCTGCCGAAGACCCAACCGAATAGATAAAGATAATCGATCTGAACGGGGATTGTCGGGTCGTATCCCAAGCGAACCCATTCGATGATCTGCGTGATCGGATTCCATTTCATATAATAGTAGATTTCATCGGGCATATAGCATGCCATGAAATACACGCCGCTCGACAAATACAAAGTCAGCGTCACCAAGATGTAGCCAAGCACCCAACCCGGAAATACCGAACAAATACCGACGTTGATCGTCCCGACACCGATCCCAAGTGCGATCGCCGTCAAATAGCCGGTGATGGCCATCGTCAGGTCGGTGGGAACGGGATCGACACCAAAGCAGACGAGGACGACGCAAACGAGGCAGACGCCCAAGAAGCTGCTGACGATCTCCACAAGGATGCGTGCGATGACGGTATCGAAGCGCTTCACTTGCGGAAAGTAAGTCAGTGGCTTGTGGACCATGTAGCCTTTCATCACCTCGCGAGAGATGTACTGGAAGGCGAGAGCCGGCAATGCGCCCGAGGCGACGAAGACCATCGGATCGTCGCCCATGGGCGACTTGATTCCGCGGAATGTCATGGCACCGACAATGATGCCGAGATGCACGCAGGGCCAGAGCACCTGCACGAGGTAGCCCCAGTAGGTTCCGCCGAAGCGGCTGCGCATGTCGCGCAGCATCAAGGCGCTGAGGACGCGCAGGTAGACGTCGAGATGGCTCTGACGGCGCGGCAGGGACGAGGCGTGGGCGTTCATGGTATCCGTCGCAACGGGGCGGTCGCGCCATTATGCTCGCCTGCAATCGCGACGAAATCGAGGACGGGTCAGGTGTCGCCGCGGCGGCCCGCCTCGTCCGTGCGCGAAGCGATGCGGTAGAAGGCCGCCAGCACCAGCAAGAAGACGATGGGGCCGAGCCACGGCCCTGCCCCGCCCAGCGCATCGGCCGCGAAGGCGAGGGAACCGCCGCGTCCGCTCAGCGTGTCGGCGGCGGCGAGCAGGACGCCGACGACACTCTCGCCCACGAGGAAGCCTGAGGCCAGCAGCACGCCGCGGCGGCGTCCTCCGGCGCGCGCCGCCTCGCCCGCCCCGCGCAGCCGGCGCTCGGCGAGGCGTCCGACGAGGCCGCCACAGGCGATCGTCACCACCACCTCCAGCGGCAGGTACATGCCGATCCCGACAGTGAGCGCCGGAAAAGAACGGCCGCTGCAGCGTAGACGCGCCTCCACCGCAACGAGGATCGCGCCGAGGCCGGCCCCCGTCGCCACCATCGACCAGGGCAACTCGTTGCGCACGATGCCGCCGGCGATCTGCGTCATCAGCGCGGCCTGGGGCGCCGGAAGGGCGGCCGCCTCGTCCATCCCCTCCCGCGGCAGGGCACCGACGAAACCATAGGCGTTGTAGAGCAGGTCGAGCAGTGGGGCGATCACCAGGGCGCCAACTGCGACGCCCGCCGCCAGCGCCACCTGCTGGCGCCACGGCGTGGCATCGACGAGTTGGCCGGTCTTGAGATCCTGAAGGTTGTCGTTGGCGATCGAAGCGGTGGTGACGACGATGGCCGACAGGAGCAGCACGGCGGCGACGACGAAGCGCTCACCCTCCGGCCCGGCAGAGCGGCCGAGCAGCAGCGGGAGCAGTAGGGCGGCGAGGAGCGTCGTCAGGATGCCGATGCCGGAAATCGGGCTGGAGGACGAGCCGAGAAGGCCCGCGAGATAGCCACAGGCGGCCGCCATCAGGAAGCCGAAGCCGACCGTGAAGACGGTGGCGACTGCGACCAGCCCGAAACGCAGACCACCCAGTTCGGCCTCTGCGCTGAAATGGAAGAACAGCCAAGCCAGGGGCAGCGCGAGCAGGAGCGAGCTGCCCGCAACCCAGGTGATCGGCAGGTCGCACTCCTGGCGCGGCAACTGGCGCAAAGCCTTCCCGCCGCCCTGCGCCGCACCGAAGGCGGAACGGATGCTTCCCAGGATCGAGCGGCCGAGGGAGGCGACCGTCCAGATCGCGCCGACGGCGATGATGCCGGCGCCGATGAGCCGGACCTTCTCCGACCAGACCGCCCTCGCCGTCGCCTCCGCCGAGCCGGCGCCAGCCCCGTCCCCAAAGGCCGTGAGCAACGGCACCGCGGCGCCCCAGGCCAGGGCGACGCCCGCTAAAAGGGCGAGGCAGGCGCCGAGCCCGACGAGATAGCCCACCCCGATCAGGGCGGGGGAGAAGCCCGTGGCGAGCCGGAACAGGGCCGGCCCCACGGCAAGGGTGGTGTGGAGGCCCTCAGTGAGGAGGCGCAAGCCGGTGGTGGCGAACCCGATCAGCCCGCCCGCCCCCGCCGCGCCCAGCAGGATGCGCAGACCGCCCCGGTCGCCGGCCTCACCCGCATGCAGCACTTCGGCCGCAGCGGTACCCTCGGGATACGGAAGCCCGGCGCCCATCACTAGGGCGCGGCGGAGGGGGATCGAGTAGACGAGGCCGATCAGGCCGCCGATTAGGCAGACGGCGGTCGTCTGCCAGAACGGGAAACCGTGCCAGTGGCCGATCAGCACGAGACCTGGCAGGACGAGGATGACGTTGCAAAGCGTGCCGGCCGCCGACCCCTGGGTCTGGACGATGTTGTTCTCGAGGATGCCGGACCCGCCGAACAGGCGCAGCAATCCCATCGACAGCATCGCCGCGGGGATCGAGGTCGAGAAGGTCACGCCCGTCTTTAGCCCCATATAGAGGTTGGCGGTCATGAACACGACGGTGATCACCGCCCCGAGCAGAAGCCCGCGCAGGGTGAGTTCGGCGGCATGGCGAGGGTGAGTCCCGCTGGCCTCGCCGTGCGGGGTTGAGCGTTCGTCGGATCGTGCGTCCACGGGCAGGCGTCTCCGGTGCCGCCCCGCGGCTCGGGACGTCGACATTTTGTTGGGAACCCAACGGGCCCCTCGTCCGATCCCCCGTGGTGACGCGGCGGCGGCCAAGCTTGGGGCCGCTGCTAATCGGCGCGCGAACCCGCGGGCCAGACCCGCTGCAAGGAGAGAACGACGGATGAGCCGACCGGTGCGCCATGAGATCCCGCCGCGCTCGGGGGCGGCCTTCACGCTTAATCGCGGCCAGCGCCTCACCGTGATCGACCCCCAGGGCGAGCAGGTGGCCGACCTCGTGGCCTTCCGCCGAGACGATCTCGATGAGGTGATCTCCTCGGGCCGCACCATCGACTACGCCTCGCGCATCTTCCTGACGACGGGCGACCCGATCTACTCCAACCGCTCCAACGTGCTCCTGCGCATCGTCGAGGACACGGTGGGCCGGCACGACTTCCTGCTCACACCCTGCTCGGCCGACACCTTCCGGATCATCTACGGCGACGAACACCCTCACCGGGGCTGTTTCGGCAACCTCGCCGAAGCGCTGGCGCCCTACGGGATCGAGCCGGACCGCATCCCGGTCGCCTTCAACGTGTTCATGCATGTCACCGTCGATGGGCAGAGCGGCGAGATCGCGGTGCGCCCACCGCTCAGCCAGCCCGGCGACCGGGTGAGTTTCGTGGCCGAGACCGACCTCGTCGTCGGCCTGACGGCCTGCTCGGCCCTGCAGTCGAACAACTTCTCCTTCAAGCCGATCCATTACGAGATCGAATCTTGAGGCTCCGCCGCGAAGACACGGTCATCAGCCGATAGAATACTGCGCTACGATGCCGCGGCGGATCAAGACAATACATAGATGAAACCGGCAGCGTAGCCATCTGGTTATCCCCAGACCCGGCGGAACAATGGTCACAGACTGAGGTTCCCCGCGCAGTTCACCTTCTCCGAGGGTCGGCGGACTGTATCACGGTCGCCCTCTCTCCCACGACCTTCCCCGTACCGGGTCGACAGACTCGGTCGCGTCGTTCGTTTGCCTGCGTTCCACGAGGTGTCATGCTGCTGCCTACCGACGACACCGGCCATCCGCTCGCTGAGCGTTTCCGGCACTTCATTCGCCAACAGCCCTTCCCTTGTGTCGGCGCCAAATCCGCTCTGTCCCGTGGCCAACTGAAGGTTCTGGTCGCCCGAGACGTCGCCTCCGACAGCGACGACGCGCGGATCTACCCGGCGCTGCTCGCCTTCATTTGCCGCTATCGCGCCCGGCGCGACCAGTTCCAAAGCTTTGCGGTCGTGTTCGAAGGCCCGCACCACCTCTCCGAGGAGGCGTTCGAGGCTGCACTCTGGCGGCGGATGCAGTCGCTCTCCGACCGCGACAGCGAGCTGGGTCATGCCCAGGATCCGCGCGTGTCGGCCAACCCGGAAGACACGCATTTCTCGATGAGCCTCGGGGGCGAGGGCTTCTTCATCGTCGGGCTGCATCCCGGCGCGAGCCGCAAGGCGCGCCGCTTCGAGCACCCGGTTCTGGTGTTCAACCTGCACGACCAGTTCGAGCGCCTGCGGGCCGAGGGGCGCTACGACCGGCTGCGCGATTCGATCGTCGAGCGGGACGTGGCCTGGACCGGGTCCGCCAACCCGATGCTCGCGCAGCACGGCGAGCGCTCCGCGGCCCGGCAATTCAGCGGACGCGCCGTGCCGGACGATTGGGTCTGCCCCTACCACCGTCAGGAGGGAGCGGTGGAATGGGATGCGCAGCAGGTCGCGGCGGATCTGCGGTCCGGCGCCTTCCTCGCCGGACAGATGGAGGGTTGAAGATGACGATCGCCGACGCTCCGTCGCATCCCGCGGCCTCCCAGGAGCCGGACGCCCGCCATGAGGACCGCGAGGACGCGCTCCTCGCCCTCGCTCGCGCGGTGCGGGACACCGGCTACCGGTTCACCACCGTCACGCCGGCCACCCACGCCCGGGTGAACGCCCGGCCCGAGAACGCCCTCGCGCGATCGCTACGGGACGTGCTGGGCTGGAGCCGCCCGTTTCGCGACGGCCTGATCCCGGCGGAACTGACCGACCTGATGGAGCGGGCGGGCGTGCTGCACCGTTCGGAGGGGCCGGACGGTTCTCTCCTGGAGGCGGGGATTCGTCTGTCGAGCCTCGATGACACGCTGTTTCTTCACGCGGCCTACCCGCCGCTCGCGGCGGATGCCGTGTTCTTCGGCCCCGACACCATGCGCTTCGCCGAGGCCGTCCTTGCCCATCTCGAAGAGCGGACCAGGGCTGGACACCCGGCGCCGCGGCGAGCGGCCGATATTGGCTGCGGCTCGGGCGCGGCGGGCATCCTCGTCGCCAAGCGGTTGCCGGAGGCCGAGGTCGTCCTCGTCGACATCAACCCGGCGGCCCTTCGCGCCGCGCGCATCAATGCCCGGCTCGCGGGCGTCGGCAACGTGCGCCCCGTTCACAGCGACATGCTGAGCAACGTCGAGGGATCGTTCGATCTCATCGTCTCGAACCCGCCCTTCATGGTGGATTCCGGCGGGCGGGCCTACCGGCATGGCGGCGGACCACTCGGGGCCGGGTTGTCGCTGCGCGTGGTCGAGGCGGCGACCGAGCGATTGGCGCCGGGTGGCAGCCTTGTCCTGTTCACCGGCTCGGCCATCGTCGAAGGCCATGACGGCTTCCGGGAAGAGGCCAGCGCGATCTGCGCGCGGGCCGGTCTCAAGGTCTCGTACCGCGAGTTCGATCCGGACGAATACGGCGAGGAACTCGACGATCCGGGCTATGCGGCGGCCGAGCGCATCGCGCTCGTCGTTCTCACCGCCACCCGCCCGACCGGACCGCGATGAGCGCGGCAGAGGCAGTGGCGAGCGAGCGTGCCGAGTTCCTTCGGGACGCGCTCGCCGGCCTGTCGGGCGAGGCGAAGACCCTGCCCGGCAAATACCTCTGGGACGAGACCGGTTCGGATCTGTTCGACCGGATCTGCGCCCATCCGGACTACTACCCGACGAAGCGGGAAATGGCGCTTCTGCCGCGGGTCGCGGCAGAGGTGGCAGCACTCGTCGGCCCTGGCGTCAGCGTCGTGGAATTCGGCAGCGGCGCGAGCCGGAAGATCAGAACCCTGCTCGACGCCCTGGAGGCGCCGGCCGCCTACCTCGCTCTCGACATCTCGGGAGCCTATCTCGAAGCGGCGATTGCGCGCCTCGCCCCGGATTACCCGGCCGTGCCGATGATTCCGGTCTGCGCCGATTACTCGAAGCCGATCCGCCTGCCGCCGGGGGCCGCCGCCCCGCCGATCCTCGGCTTCTTTCCCGGCACCAGCATCGGCAACTTCACGCCGGAGCAGGCGGAGGGCTTCCTAGCGCGGGCGCGGAGGACGCTGGGGCCAAGCCACTTCCTGGTCGGGGCCGACCCGACGCACGACCCGGCCCGCTTACGCCGCGCCTACGGTGAGGCGGGCGGGCTGATGCCGGCGCTACACCTCAACCTCATCGAGCGGATGAACCGGGAACTCGGCAGCAATTTCGACCGGAGCAACTTCCGCCACGAGGCACGGCTTGCCGACGACCCGTTCCGGGTGGAGGCCCATCTCGTGGCAACCCGGCCCGCCGCCTACCGGCTCGGCGACCGGACGATCCGCTTCGCGGGCGGCGAGAGCATCCGCACCGACACCTCCCACAAATACGCGCCGGACACGTTTCGGGCCCTGGCCTCGGCGCAGGGCTGGGAGCCGGTTCGCCTCTGGGTCGATGAGGACAGCGGCTTCAGCCTTCACCTGTTCCGGGCGCCATAGGACCGCACCGCTCAGGCACGGGCCGGCGCGTCGGCGAGATAGGTCAGGAGCGCGAGCCAAGTCGGCAGGCAGTGACGCCGCCGGTCGTAGCGGTCGATCACCGTCCGCCGGGCCGCCTCCCGCAGGGGCCGCCACCGTTCGGGTGTGCGGCAGGCCTCGACGAGCGCTTCCGCCAGGGCGTCAGCGTCGAAGAAATCGCGGACGACCCCATTCACGCCGTCCCGCACCACCTCCCGCACCGGCGCGGTGTCCGAGGCGATCACGAGGCATTCGCACGCCATCGCCTTCAGGAAGACCCGCGAAAGCGAGAAAGGATAGGTGTAGGCGACATGCGCCGTGGCCACCGAGAGGGCGGCCACCATCTCCTCGTGCGTGAGACGCGGGAGGAAGTGGAGGCGGTCGAGATCGAGCCGGCCGTCCAGCTCGGCCAGCAGGCGTTCCTTCCACGTCTGCGATTGGGGCCCCTTTGCCGCGCCATTCCCGCGCCCGTCGCTCCCGACCACCAGGATCTCGGCCCGGGGCACGGCTTCGAGCAGCGCCGGTAGGGCACGCATGAAGGTTGGGAAGCCGCGCAAAGGCTCCAATTGCCGGGCGATGAAGGTGATGACCGGCCAAGCCTTGGTCAGCTTGCGCCCGTTCGGCAGATGCACGACGGCATGGGGATCGTAGCGCACCTCGTCCGTATCGATGCCTTCGTGAATCACGCTGGCCTGCGCGCGCAAGCCCGCCGGCAGCAGGCTGCGCTGGAACTCCGTCGGGCAGACCAGCCGCTCGGCCTCGGCATAGGCCATGGCCAACGCCGCATTCCCGGCGCGGTCGCGCACGCGGTCTTCGAGGTTGAGCGGGCGCGTCCACTCGGAATCGAAGCCGAGCGCATCCCCGTCCGCCCGGTAATACGGCGCGTAGGCGAGCCGACGCGCCCGCGGAAAAACTTGGTTGAGCAGCAGCGATTCCCCGCGCCCCGGATGCCCGACGATGACGGCCGGGTCGAAGCCGTGTTTGCGCAGGTCGAGCGCGCATCGCAGAGCGGCGGTGGCGTTGATGAACGCCGCTTCGGTCGGATGGGCCAGCGGGAACAGGCCCGGCGTCACCTTCCGCCCCGGACGCCACCGCAGGATCGGCAAGCCGGCCAAGCCCGGTGCGGCCTCTCCGGCGATGGCCGCGCAGCGATGCCCTCGATCCATCAGCGCCTCGGCGAGAAAGCCGAACGGGCCTGGGAAATGGTCGTGAACGAACAGAAAATCCGTCATTCCGGAGCGCCGGTACCCTCTCGTCCAACCGGCGCAACGCAGCGGGCGCTGACATGCGCCTTCTTCTGCACCAAAGGGTTGAGCGGCTCAGCCGGGGCAATTCATCCGCGTCGGCGCTTCGCCGGTGCAAAAAATCTGCTTCGGACGACGGCGCTTCATCGCGGAAGCGGGTGTTGCAGCCGATCAAGCGCGGCCTTGCTCGCGTTGCAACGGCGCTGCGCCCGTGCGGCAAAGCGCGGCAGCGTGAACTTTGGGACGTACAGTCAATGCGTCGAGATCGTTCGTGGTTAGCGTCCGGGGCCAGTCAGCCAGACGTCACCGTGAAGAATGACCATGTGTGGAAAAGAAACCGTCCAATATGGACGTCCTCGGCGCCGCCGGCACGAGGCCTGGATCTACCGGCGCTCGATGCGCATCGTGCCGCTGTTGCTTCGCGGGAAAGAGAAGACCGATCGGGCCGAAGATGCGAGGCTTCAGCCCAGCGACAACGACAATGCGGCGGGACGGGACGCCTCGAACCGGTACGAGCCGCGCGATCGGCAGGCGTCGCTCGCATCGCGGTGAACCGCGTGGCGGGGCCCAAGGCCCCTCCCCTCCGGCGCGACAGGCATCAGCGCGGCTCCCTCCGCGCCTTCGCCCAGGCGGCAAACAGGTAGCCGACCCCGCTCAACCCCAGGATGCCGGCGATAATGCCGAGCCAGATCAACCCACCTTCCATGTCATTCCCCGCTCATGCCTGAACGAGGAACGCGGATAGGGCCTCTGGTTTCAGTTTTCGCCTGACCGGACGATGCGGTTCGTTGGCACGACTCTGGCGCGGGATATTCAGGCGCGGACCATGCATCGATCGCGGACGAGCTTCGTGACAGAGGTGTTCCGTCGGAAACACTGATTCCGAACCGGCAAGCACCATCGCACCCGCCTCTGAACCATCCTGCGCCCGGATTGGTGGGCGGTGACGGGCTCGAACCGCCGACCCTCTCCGTGTAAAGGAGACGCTCTACCAACTGAGCTAACCGCCCGATCCGGCGCCGCGAAGCGTTACGGAAGGGATCACGGCTGCGCAAGGTGGGTCTCGCCCTCCTCCCCCGATCCACGCACGAAAAAGCCCCCGGAGCGGGGCTCCGGGGGCTTCGTTCGTTCGATACGAGCGAGAGGATTAGTGGGCGATGACCGCCGCGCCGTCCTCATCCCGCTTCGGCGTCTTTGCCGGGAGGGGCTCGTCCCACTCGATGGGCTCGGGCTGGCGCACGAGGGCGTGCTGCAGCACCTGATCCATCCGCGAGACGGGGATGATCTCCAGACCGTTCTTCACGCTGTCGGGCACCTCGGCGATGTCCTTGGCGTTCTCTTCCGGGATCATCACCGTCTTGATGCCGCCGCGGAGTGCGGCGAGCAGCTTCTCCTTCAGGCCGCCGATCGGCAGGACGCGACCGCGCAGGGTCACCTCACCGGTCATCGCCACATCGCGGCGCACCGGGATGCCGGTGAGCGTCGAGATGATCGCGGTGGCCATGGCGATACCGGCCGACGGACCGTCCTTCGGGGTCGCCCCCTCCGGAACGTGGACGTGGATGTCCCGACGCTCGAACAGCGGCGGCTCGATGCCGAAATCGATGGCCCGCGAGCGGACGTAGGACGCCGCTGCCGAGATCGACTCCTTCATCACGTCGCGCAGGTTGCCCGTGACCGTCATCTTGCCCTTGCCGGGCATCATGACGCCCTCGATGGTCAGCAACTCGCCGCCCACCTCGGTCCAGGCCAGACCCGTGACCACACCGACCTGATCGTCCGCGTCGATCTCGCCGTAGCGGAACTTCGGCGGGCCGAGGAATTCCGGCAGCGTCTCGGGGTTGGCCTCGACCTGCTTCACCTTGGTGATCAGGATCTCCTTCACCGCCTTACGGATCAGGTTGGAGATCTCGCGCTCCAGGTTGCGGACGCCCGCCTCCCGCGTGTAGCGGCGGATGAGCATCATCAGGCCGTCATCGGTGATCGACCACTCGTCGGGGGTGAGCCCGTGCTTCTTGACCGCCTCCGGGATCAGGTGGCGGCGGGCGATCTGGAGCTTCTCCTCCTCGGTGTATCCGGCGATACGGATCACCTCCATCCGGTCCATGAGCGGGCCGGGGATGTTGAGCGTGTTCGCCGTCGTCACGAACATCACGTTCGACAGGTCGTAATCGACCTCGAGGTAATGGTCGTTGAAGGTGGCGTTCTGCTCCGGATCGAGAACCTCGAGGAGCGCCGCGGACGGATCGCCGCGGAAGTCCATGCCCATCTTGTCGATCTCGTCGAGCAGGATGAGCGGGTTCGAGGTCTTGGCCTTACGCATCGACTGGACGATCTTGCCGGGCATCGAGCCGATATAGGTCCGGCGGTGACCGCGGATCTCAGCCTCGTCACGCACGCCGCCGAGCGACATCCGAACGAATTCGCGTCCCGTGGCCTTGGCGATCGACTTGCCGAGCGAGGTCTTGCCGACGCCGGGCGGGCCGACGAGGCAGAGGATCGGGCCGGTGAGCTTGTTCGCCCGCTGCTGCACGGCGAGGTACTCGACGATCCGGTCCTTGACCTTGTCGAGGCCGAAGTGATCCGAGTCGAGGACCTGTTGGGCCCCGAGCAGATCCTTCTTGATCTTCGAGCGCTTGCCCCACGGGATGCCGAGCATCCAATCGAGGTAGTTGCGCACGACCGTGGCCTCGGCCGACATCGGCGACATCTGCCGCAGCTTCTTCAGCTCGGCGGTGGCCTTCTCGCGGGCCTCCTTCGTCAGCTTGGTCTTCTCGATCTTGTCTTCCAGTTCGGCCAACTCGTCGCGACCGTCCTCGTCGCCGAGTTCCTTCTGGATCGCCTTCATCTGCTCGTTGAGGTAGTACTCACGCTGCGTCTTCTCCATCTGCCGCTTGACGCGGGTGCGGATGCGCTTCTCCACCTGCAACACAGAGATCTCGCTCTCCATCAGCGACAGCACACGCTCGAGGCGCTGCGCCACCGTGGGGATTTCGAGGATCGCCTGCTTGTCGGCGATCTTGACCGCGAGGTGCGAGCCGACGGTATCGGCGAGCTTGGATGGCTCGTCGATCTGCGTGACGGCGGAGACGACCTCGGGGGAGATCTTCTTGTTGAGCTTCACGTAGTTCTCGAACTCGGAGATCACCGAGCGGGCGAGCGCCTCGGCCTCGACGCGGTCGCCGAGGTCATCGGTGAGCGTCAGAGCCTGCGCCTCGTAATACTCGTCCGAGCGCACGAAGGACTCGATCTGCGCACGGCCGGCGCCCTCGACCAGCACCTTCACGGTGCCGTCGGGCAGCTTGAGGAGCTGCAGCACGGAGGCGAGCGTACCGATCGTGTAGATCGCGTCGGTGGCCGGATCGTCGTCGCTGGCATTGATCTGCGTCGCGAGCAGGATGTGACGGTCCGAGCGCACAGCCTCTTCGAGCGCGCGGATCGACTTCTCGCGGCCCACGAACAGGGGCACGATCATGTGCGGAAAGACGACGATGTCGCGCAGCGGCAGGACGGCGTAGGAGCCCGTCGAACCGGGAACGACCGGCTGGCGCGATTTCGACTGGGTCATGGGTTCTTCCCTTATGTGTTGACGCCGGGCAGTCGCTCCTCAACGGCGAGCAAGCATCTTGCCAGGTGCCGACCGGGCCGCGAAGGGTCGGAAGCGGATAATCAGTTTGCGGCTGGTGGCGCGGGCCCGACCTTTCGGGGGATGAAGCGTGGAGCCCTGCGTTGAGCCTGAAATGGTCGTTGCGGGGGGCGCTTTCAAGCGCGGGCGTCCCCCGGAACGAAAAAGGGCCGCCGGCTTAAAAACCGTGCGGCCCCGGATGTTTGCCGGTCAGGCGCTGACGCTGGCCGGGGCTTCCTTGTTGCGGTCGCCATGGATGAAGAGAGGCCTGGATTTGCCCTCGACCACCTCCGGGCCGATGACCACCTGCTCGACGGATTCGAGACCGGGCAGGTCGTACATCGTGTCGAGGAGGATGGTCTCCAGGATCGACCGAAGGCCGCGGGCGCCAGTCTTGCGCTCGATGGCCTTGCGGGCGACGAGGCTGAGCGCCTCGTCCTGGAAGGTCAGCTCGACGTTCTCCATCTCGAACAGCCGCTGGTACTGCTTGACCAGCGCGTTCTTGGGCTCCTGCAGGATCTTCTTGAGGGCCTCCTCATCGAGATCCTCCAGCGTCGCCAGGACCGGCAGACGGCCGACGAATTCCGGGATCAGGCCGAACTTCAGCAGATCCTCGGGCTCGACCGAGCGGAACACCTCGCCGGTGCGGCGATCGTCGGGCGCCTGGACGCTGGCACCGAAGCCGATCGAGGTCCCCTTGCCGCGCTGGGAGATGATGCGCTCCAGCCCGGCGAAGGCACCGCCGCAGATGAACAGGATGTTCGTGGTGTCGACCTGCAGGAACTCCTGCTGCGGGTGCTTGCGGCCGCCCTGCGGAGGCACGGAGGCGACGGTGCCTTCCATGATCTTCAGGAGTGCCTGCTGCACGCCCTCGCCCGAGACGTCGCGGGTGATCGAGGGGTTGTCCGACTTGCGGGAGATCTTGTCGATCTCGTCGATGTAGACGATGCCGCGCTGCGCCCGCTCGACGTTGTAGTCGGAGGCCTGGAGCAGCTTGAGGATGATGTTCTCGACGTCCTCACCGACATAGCCCGCTTCGGTCAGCGTGGTGGCGTCGGCCATGGTGAAGGGCACGTCGAGGATGCGGGCGAGCGTCTGCGCGAGCAGCGTCTTGCCCGAGCCCGTCGGCCCGATCAGCATGATGTTGGACTTAGCCAATTCGACGTCGTTGTGCTTCGTCGCGTGGGCCAGCCGCTTGTAGTGGTTGTGCACGGCGACCGAGAGGACCTTCTTGGCGAAGTCCTGGCCGATGACGTAGTCGTCGAGGACGCGCCGGATCTCCTTCGGGGTCGGCACCCCGTCGCGGGACTTCACCAGCGAGGACTTCGATTCCTCGCGGATGATATCCATGCACAGCTCGACGCACTCGTCGCAGATGAACACCGTCGGGCCCGCAATCAGCTTGCGAACCTCGTGCTGGCTCTTGCCGCAGAACGAGCAGTACAGCGTGCTCTTCGAGTCGTTGCCGCCTGTCTTGCTCATGTCGGTCTCCGGTTCGCGGGCGCGGCCCCAGCCAGGAGGACACGCGCGTCGTTCATACGATGTAAGCGCATCCGCCTAAAGAAACAGTCACACAGGGCGGATGCGTCGGGATTGAGGCACTGTCATCCCGATGCAATCATGCAGCCGGCTCGGGATCAACCGGCCTCTCGGCTGGGGCGGGCGCCCAAAAGACGCATGACCCGACAAGGTCGGGCCAGCGGGCCCCGGGCGCCTCAGGTATCTCGTCCTAATCAGGCGGCGGCCGGCTCGGGACGCTTGTGCAGGATGTCGTCGATCAGGCCGAACTCCTTGGCCGCGTCGGCGGTCATGAAGTTGTCGCGCTCGAGCGCCTGATGGATCGTCTCGTACTCGCGGCCGGTATGCTTCACGTAGATCTCGTTCAGGCGCTTCTTGAGCGCCTCGATCTCGCGGGCATGGATCAGGATGTCGGTGGCCTGACCCTGGAAGCCGCCGGAGGGCTGGTGCACCATGATCCGGGCGTTCGGCAGGGCGAAGCGGTGGCCGGCCTCACCCGCGGCCAGCAGGAGCGAACCCATCGACGCGGCCTGGCCGACGCAGAGCGTCGTAACGGGGCAGCGGATGAACTGCATCGTGTCGTAGATCGACAGGCCCGAGGTCACCACGCCGCCGGGCGAGTTGATGTAGAAGGAGATTTCCTTCTTCGGGTTCTCGGCTTCCAAGAACAGGAGCTGGGCGACGATCAGCGACGCGCCCTGGTCCTCGACGGGGCCGGTGAGGAAGATGATCCGCTCGCGCAGAAGCCGCGAGTAGATGTCGAACGCGCGTTCGCCGCGGCTCGACTGCTCGACCACCATGGGCACGAGCGAGTTGTGGAAGTAGTCGACCGGATCTCTCATTTCAGCCCTCGGCTCCGGGTCCGGCCCCGGGGCGAATCGCCCGAGGCCGGATGGTTACAGCGAACACGGCAAGCGTTAACGCCGCCTGATCTCAGAGATCGCCGCCCGCCGCGGAGCCGGTGGGTCGGCGATCAGCCGGCAGCCTTGTCGGCCGCCGCCTCATTGTTGGACTCGCTCGGCTTCTCGTCCGTCGCGGCCCCGCCGGTCACGGCGTCGGCCTCGTCGTCTTCGGCGAAGAGCGCCTCCTTGGAGACAGGTTCCTCGACGACTTGGACCTGACCGAGGACATGGTCGACGACCTTCTCCTCGAACAGCGGCGCGCGAAGCTCGGCGAGCGCCTGCGGATTGTTGCGGTAGAAGTCGTAGACCTGCTTCTCCTGGCCCGGGAACTGCCGGATCCGGGCGAACAGGGCCTGATTGACCTCGTCATCCGAGACCTTGATATCGGCGGTCTCGCCGACTTGCGCAAGCACCAGACCGAGCCGCACGCGGCGCTCGGCGATCTTGCGGTACTCCGCCTGCGAAGCCTCCTCGGTCGTGCCCTCGTCCTCGAAGGTCTTGCCGCGGGTCTTCAGGTCCTGCTCGACCTGCGCCCACACGGCGGCGAACTCCTGGTGGACGAGGCTCGGGGGCAGGTCGAAGGCGTACTTGCCGTCGAGCGCGTCGAGCAACTCCTTCTTGAGCTTGCGCCGGGACTGGGCCTCGTAATCGGAGCCGACGGCCTTGGAGACGGCCTCCTTCAGCTTCTCGAGGTCGTCCATGCCGAAGCGCTTGGCGAGCTCGTCGTCGATCTTGGTCTCGCCGGGGGCGGCGACGGCCTTCACGGTCACGTCGAACTCGGCGTCCTTACCGGCGAGCTGCTCGGCCTGGTAATCGGCCGGGAAGGCGACCTTCACGAGACGGCTGTCGCCGACCTTGGCGCCGACGAGCTGGTCCTCGAAGCCGGGGATGAAGGTGTTGGAGCCGAGCTCCAGATCAACGTCCTCGCCCTTGCCGCCCTCGAACTCGGTGCCGTCGATGCGGCCGACGAAGTCGATGGTGACGCGGTCGCCGGACTGCGCCTCGGCGCCCTCCTCGCGCGGCTCGAAGGAGCGGCTGTCCTTGGCCATCCGCTCGAGCGTCTCGTTGACCTCCTCGTCGGAGGGCTTGAGCACGAGCTTCTTGATCGACACGTCGGAGAGGTCGGCGAGTTCGAAGCTCGGCAGCACCTCGAGCTTCACCTTGAAGGCGAGGTCGCCCTTGGCATCGAGCGCGCGCTCGATGATGGTCTGCTCCTCGTCCTTCGGGAACTCGATCTGCGGCTCGAGCGCGAGGCGCAGGCCCTTGTCGGTGACGATCTGCTGGTTGGCCTCGTTGACGGCGTTCTGCAGCACGTCGGCCATCACCGACTTGCCGTAGACCTTGCGCAGATGCGCGACCGGCACCTTGCCGGGGCGGAAGCCCTTGATCTGGACCTTGCCCTTGATGTTCGAGAGCTCGGTGTTGAGGCGATCCTCAAGCTCGTTCGCGGGGAGGAGCACCTGAAACTCGCGCTTCAGCCCCTCGGAGGTCGTCTCGGTCACCTGCATCGTCGTTCGTCCGCTGTTTTCTAAAACCGCAATCTCGTCTTCGCGTGTCGCTGCGCCAGGGAAGCCCCCTTGCGGAAGCTCCGGCGGGAACCGTTCGGGTTCCTGACGCCGATACGGACATGGTGCGGGCGGAGGGGCTCGAACCCCCACGTCTTGCGACACTGGAACCTAAATCCAGCGCGTCTACCAGTTCCGCCACGCCCGCAAGCGCCATCGACACGAGCCCGGATACCGGGCCGTCGAAGCGCGCGTCTATAGCACGCGCACCCGAGCCCGCAGCAAAAAACTTGCGGGGCGCCGCGTGCGGTGGCGGGCCGGACGAAGCCTGTCTACAACGCGAGCCCGACCGAACGACGACGCGAGACGCCATGCGAAATCCCGACCCGACGGCCCAGCCCGCGCCGGGATCGTTCTCACGGCGCGATCTGCTCGCGGGCAGCGCCGCCCTCGCCCTGATGCCGCGGACGGCCGCGGCCCAAGCGCCGGCCGGGAAGGCCCCGCCCTCGGAGCCGAAATCGATCAAGGCAGCACCGGCCACGCTCCGCCTGAAGCCCGAGCCCGCGCCTGAGACCGCCGTATGGCGTCTCGGCGAAGCGGAGGCACCGATCCTGCGGGTCAAGCTCGGCGAGGCAATCCGCCTGCGCGTCGAGAACGGGACCGACAAGCCGCTCTCGCTGCACTGGCACGGGGTGCGGATCGTCAACGCCATGGACGGCGTCGGCGGCGTCACCCAGGAGCCGATCAAGCCGGGGGCGAGCTTCACCTACGACTTCACGCCCCCGGATGCCGGCAGCTTCCTGATCCGCGCGCTCGTTGTCGGCGGGTCGAGCGAGCCGTCGGGCCGGGGCATCGCCGGCATGCTGATCGTGGACGAGCCCTCCCCGCCCCGGTCGATGCAGACCTCGCCCTGCTCGTGCAGGATTGGCGGCTCGACGAGGCCGGCGCGCTGCAACCCTTCGGGCAGGTCGCCTTCGCCGCAGCGGCCGGGCGGCTCGGCAGCGTCGTGACGCTCAACGGACGACCGATCCCGCTCGCACTCGACGCGCGGCCCGGCAGCCGTCTGCGCCTGCGGCTCGCCAATGCCTGCAACGCGCGCAGCCTGCGCATCCGCTTCGATGGGCTGAAGGCTTATGTCGCGGCCGTGGACGGGCAGCCGACCGACACGTTCGAGCCTCTGAAGGCGACACTCCCCTTCGCGCCGGGCACGCGCTACGACCTGCTGCTCGATCTCCCGGCGCAGGCGGGACCGGCCGGCACGATCACCGCGCTGGTCGGGCAGGGCCTGCCGCTGGCGACCCTGACCGCCGTCGGCGAGCCGGTGGCGCAATCCGGCCGCGCCGCAATCGGCTCGATCCCCGAGAACAAGCGCCTGCCGGCCGAGATCCGGTTGCAAAGCGCCCTTCGCCGCGAACTCGTGCTGACGGGCGGCGTGCGGCCCGACAAGGCGAAGCCCGGCGCCGAGACGCCCTATTCCGGCGATCCCGCCAAGATCTGGCAGATCAACGGCGCGAGCGGGACCGCGGGGGCGGCCCCCCTGTTCTCGGTCAAGCGCGGCGGGGTCGTGGTGCTGTCGATCCGCAACGACACCGGCTTCATCCAGAGCCTGCACCTGCACGGCCACGTCTTCCGCCTGCTGCACCAGCTCGATGACGGCTGGGAGCCCTACTGGCTCGACACCGTGCAGATCCCGGAAGGCAAAAGCGCCCAGATTGCCTTCGTCGCGGACAATCCCGGCCGCTGGCTGCTCAGCGCGACCGTGCTGGAGCGTTTCGATACCGGGCTATGGACGAGTTTCGAGGTGAGTTGAACGTCCTCACCGGGGCGGCGGAAAGGTCCAGAAGAACTCGCCCGAGCGTCCGCCCTGGAGCGAGGCCTGCCGGTTGAGGAAGCGGCACTCCGCCGCCAGCGCGGCCTCGCTCCAGCCGGTGCAGGAGGTCATCTTCAGGGAGACCGGGTCGTAGTCGAGGCGATGCTCGGGGGGCGAGCGCACCATCAGGCCCGATGGCAGCACCACGCAGTGATAGACGCGGAGCGCGCAGGGCAGCCGACGGGCGCGCTCGAAGTTGCGGCGAAAGGTTTCGGGATTGTCGCCGGGCAATCCCAGGATGATCTCGACGGCGAGGCTCGCCACCGCATCGAGCTTGGCGAAGGTCTCGTCGAAGCGCCGCTCGTCGTAGGTGCGATCGACATGGGCCAGCACCGCGTTGTCGAAGCTCTGCAGGCCGATGCCGACATAGGCGTTTCTGACGGTGGCGAGAAAATCGAGATGCTCCTGCCGCACCGCCGCCGGGTAGACCTCGCAGATCAGCCCGTGACGCTCGAAGAAGCCGCTCTCCTCAGCCGCGCGCCGGAGGTTGAGGAAGGCATTGCGGTTGAGGTTCAGCCCGGCATCGACGAGGAGCGCCGCGTAGACGTCGTGGCCGGCGATGGCCTCGAACTCCTGGGTCAGATGATCGACCGCGCGCACGCGTTTGGGTGATTCCATCGTGCCCCACTCGCAGAACGAGCAGGTGAACGGGCAACCCCGGTAGGTCTGGAGCACGCCGAGGCCACCATGCTGCACGAGGTTCAGCGCGTAGGGCGAGGCGAGGCTGTCGAGATTGGCCAGCGGCCGCGCCGGGGTCTCGCGCCAGCCCGCGCCGTCCCGAACGGCGACGCCGCGCAGCGTGCCGAGCGCGGCCGGTGTGCGCTGTTCGAGCGAGACAATTTCGAGGAAGGTCTCCTCGCCCTCGTTGATGACGAGGACGTCGATGTCGTCCGCCGCCTTCGCGAACGGCGGACGCGCGAACATGACCGGCCGAGCCGAGGGTCCGCCGAACACGACGAGCCGGGCGGGGTCGTCTTGCTTGATCAGCGCGGCGACGCGGCAGAGGAACGGCAGCGACCAGAGATAAGCCGAGAAGCCAACGATGTCGGGGTCGAAAGCGGTGATCTCGCGGGCGACCCGCTCGGGGTCGCCGCCGTTCAGATCCCAGACCCGGCAGACGAGACCGGGAAGGGCGGCGGCGCGCAGGGTGGCCTCGACCATGCGCAGGCCGAGATTCGGCACGAAGCTCGGCATCGCCGGATCGCGCTCCGGGTACTGCGCCACCAGCGCGATGCGCAGGCCGGAGCGGGCCGCTTTCATCGCGCGGCGGCCTGCCGCCACGAAGCGCGGGCTTGGGTGACGCGCTCGGGCTGGCGGGGGAACGCCCACCAGAACTCGCCAGCCTTGCCGCCGGCGGCGAGCGCCCGGCGGCGCAGTTCCGCTCGGGTGCGCGCCACCGCGTCCTCGCTCCATCCCTCGCAGGAGCGCATCGTCAGCGCGTGCGGGTCGAAGCGGACATTCCATTCGGGCCGGCTGCGGGTCAGCAGCGCGTCGGGCAGGACGAGGCAGTGATAGACCCGGACGCTCGCGGGCAGCGACAGGGCGTAGTCGAGGGTGCGGAAGAAGCCCTCCGGCGTATCGCCGGGCAGAACCGCGATGATCTGCAGCTCGATATTGGTGACGCGAGCCAGCGCCCGCACCGCCGCCTCGAAGCGGGGCGAATCCGAGGGGCGGTCGTGCAGGCGCAAAACCGCCGGGTCCATCGATTGCATCCCGACGCCGAGATAGGCGGTGCCGATCTCCTCGATGAAGGCGAGATGCTCGTCGCGCACGATCGACGGATAGATCTCCGCCCAGAGCAGGGTTTCCTTGAGGAAGCCCGAGCGCTGGTTGGCGAGCCGCAGGTTGCGGAAGGCGCCGATATTCAGGTTGAGGCCGGCATCGAGCAGGAACACCGCGGGCGCCTCCAGGGTGCGGAAGGCGTCGAGCTCGCGGGCGATGTAGTCGGCCGAGAAAGAGGCCTTGCTGTTCTCCTTCGTGCCCCACTCGCAGAAGCGGCAGGAGAGCGGGCAGCCGCGGAAGCTTTCGAGATAGGCCACGCCCCCCTGCGGCATCAGCCCGTGGGCGTAGGGCGAGGCGATCCGGTCGAGGGCGGTGATGGGCGGGCGCCGCTCGGTCCGCAGCCAGCCGGTTGCGGTCGGCAGCGTCAGCCCGCGCACCCGTTCCCACGCGGCCCGGTCGAGCTGCGGCAGCCGCGCGATCTCGCAGATGATCTCCTCGCCGTCGCCCTCGACCACGGCGTCGAGATAGGCATGGGCCGGGCGGTACGGTTCGAGATCGAAGAAGGCGGATCGCGCCGAGGGACCGCCGAAGACGATGGCAAGCGAGGGGCGGCGCGCGCGCAGGGCCCGCGCTACCGCGATCATGGCCGGCGCCGACCAGACATAGATCGAGAAGCCGACAAGGTCGGGCTCGAAATCCAGGATGTCCGCGACGTAAGCCTCGATATCGGCGGTGCGCCGGTCGAACAGCCGCACGGATGCGTCGGCGAGATCGGGATCGCCGAGCAAAGCCGCGTGGATGCGCCGGATGCCGTAGCTCGGCAGCAGCAGCTCGCCGAGTTCCTGCGCATCGGGGCGCGGCGTCATGCAGACGAGGGCGATGCGCCGATGCGTGGGGGAGGACGGCTCAAGCATGGTTTCGCGATGACCGGAGGGACGCCCGATGCGATCAGGCGTGAGGGAAGCGAATTTAAGGCCTTGGCAGAACTTGGGAGATCCAATCGACGCGTGCCGCCTTCACATCGTCTCAAGGCCTCAGCAGACTGATTCGGGTCATCGCTTGTCGAGGCGACAATAGAGATAGTGCAGGCAGCCGAGACGGTGCAGTTCCCGCAAGACGTCACCACCGGTCGGCTGGCCCCGTCGATCCGAGGCGATGGTGTGATAGCTCGGCTCGGTGTTCGCGGTGGCGTCGGTGACCCGAAGGGTGAAGCCGGCAGCCTCCGCATCGCGGCGGATCGCATCGAGACCCGCCCATTTGTCGGGCCAGGGGCCGAAAGCGGCCTCGAGCCCATCCGCGAACAGCCCGACCCGCTCCGGCGGCAGCGACGGCCGGGTCAGGACGATGTCGCTCATCACGAGAACGCCCTCCCGGGTCAGGACGCGCTGCGCCTCGCCGAAGAAGGCGCGCCGGGAGGCGAAGTGGAACGCCGCCTCGACGCAGAGGAGCCGATCGAACGCGGCTTCCGCGAAAGGCAGTCGGCAGGCATCGCCCGCGACCCAGGCGGCGTTGCGCGGCCGGTCGTCCTGGCGAAGTCCGACCGCGAGTTGGCGCGGATCGAGGTTGAGCCCGATCACCTCCACCTCGGGATCGCTCCGCCGGAGCGCGCGCAGGGTGCCGCCGAAGCCGCAGCCGACATCGAGCACGCGGTGGCCCGGCGCGAGGTCGAGCCATGCGACGAGCGCCGCGCTCAACCGTTCCTGCGCCTCCACGAAACCCGCCCGCGCCCGGGCCGGACCGATCGCCCCCGGCTCGTCCCAGTGGCCGAGATGGACATGCTCGATCGCGGCACCCTCCGCGACCGCCGCGAGGAACGCATCGAAATAGACTGGAATCCGCGCCACCCGCCTAGCCCCAGCAGTGGACGGCGTCACCGGTGCGGGATCGGGCCATGAAGGAGCAGGCGGTCCAGCGCAGGCGGGCGCCTTCCACCGGCGTCACCTGATGGAGGAAGCGGCCCGAGCGCAGGAGCACGATGGTCCCCGCCTCGACGTCGAAGGCATGGCGGGCAAAACGCGCGAGGTCGGGCTTTTCTCTCGCGCGATCGCGATTCTGGAACCGGCCCGACCACGCCTCCGCCTTGGCGTCGAAGACTTCCAGCATCCCGCCGCGCTCGGCCTTGGACAGGGTCAGCACGAAGGAGAAGATGTCGCCCTCGACCACGCTCTCGAGGTGGCGGTAGCTCGGACGATTCTTCTGTTCGTTGTCGAAATGCGGTGGGATGTAGCCGCCCTCGTGATGCGAGCGCAGGGTCGTTGCCATGTAGGTCCGCCCATCGTGTAGGGCCGGTGGGCCGTAGGGCCGCCCGCCATCGAGGCGCGAGAGCAGGGCGAGGATGCGGGTCTCGAACCCGCCCCATGGCGCCATCAGCTCCCCGAGGCTGCGGGTGAAGCCGGGCGCCATGTCGAAGTAGGCGCGCAGATCCGGCTCCGCCAGATTCAGGTTCATGCCGTAGAAGTGCGACCGGAACGGCGCTGGGAACGACGTCGTGGGGAAGCCCTGCCGGTTGGCCGCGAGATCCGTGACGATCGACGCGCATTCGGCGGGCGTCAGGACGTTGCGGATGACGACGGCCTGAAACGCATCCTCCCGCAGCTGCGTCAGCGCGTCGGCATGGGCCGAGGCCTCGGCGGCGTCGATCGAGATCGTTTGCAGAAACGGCATCGCCCCATCCCCTCGCCCTGATTCCGGCGACCCTCGATCCAACACCTCAGTCCGGCTTCAGCGGCGATCACCAGAGCCGAGCCGTCCGCATCGCTGCCGCGACCATGATCGAAGCCGCCGCCCGATCAAAGTCGGGCGGCGGCTTCGAGGTATCGCCGGCCAGACTTGTGGGCCGCGATCACTTCATCGGCAGCGTCGGATCACCGAAGCGCTTGGCGAGGAAGAGGATGTCGTCCTCGCTCTTCGCCTGCTCCACCAAGCTGCCCTTGGCCTCGTCGAAGAACCACGTGTCGTACTTCGACGGGTTGGAGGCTGGCCGGCTGGCGCCGCGCAGGACGATGTCGCCGCCCTCGATGGAACGGATCACCTCGTTGGCCAACCGCGGCTTGTGGGCGATCGCCTCGATCGTGGCCGGGCGACCGGCGACCGAGGTCGGCGTCAGGGTGTTGGCCGCCGTCGCCGAGAAGGACGGCAGGGTCACCCCGGCATCGAACGACCAGATCGCCCGCTTCTTGTGGAAGCCGATGACCTTGATACCGCTGTCGCCTTCGCTGACCTGATCCGCGCCGGTCTGCGACCCCTGCGGAACCCCGTATTGCGGCGCTGCAGCGTTGGGTCCGAACGGGTTCGCAGCGGAAGCGCCGTAGGTCTGCATGTAGGTCGCCAGCGACGAGGCACCCCACTTCCCGGCGACGGCGACGCCGTAGTGGAAGTTGACGAACTGCGTTCCGACGCCGGCCGTGTTGATCACACCGATGCTGTTGGGGAACATCATCGGCGTGAAGCTGCCCTGCAGCATCCCGAGATTGGTCGGCAGCAGCACCGTGAAGGCGTTCGGCCCGACCATCCGGCCGTCGGCATCGACCGTCGGCACGAGTGTCGCCTTCGCCCCGAAGATGCGGTTGTTGCCCGCGCCGCCCGCGATGATGTCCTCACCTGCTTTGATCGCGCCGGCATAGACACCGGAGGCCGGCGGTGCCGCGTCCGGAACGCCGAGGATGAAGCGGATATCGAACAGCACGCTCTGCAGATCGAACCGGGCGTCTCTCGGAGCCCCGATCCAGCCGCGGTAGGCCGCGGTCAGATTCTGCTGGCCGCCGAAGCCGAACGGGCTCCGCCAGGCGAGGCCGCCGTAGAGCGGGTTGCGCCAGCTGACGACGCTCCCGGCCAAGGCGTCCCAGGCCGAGCGGTTCCAGGCATCGAGATCCCCCTCGAGTCCGGGCGCACCGGCGCCGAGCACGCGGGCTTCGACCTGAGCACGATCCTCGGCGAGGGTCGCGGCGGTCGCGCGCTGGCTCTGCGCCGCATTGGCGGCCGGCAACTGGATGAAGCCGGTATCGCCGATCAGCAGATCGTTGCCGTCGCCGCCATCGATCCGGTCGTTGCCGGTCAGGAAGCTGTCGCCACGGGAGGCAATGGTGACGATCCAGTGGAGGGCCACCGACTTCAGATCGACCGGGTAGTCCACCGCGAGATGCTGCTGCATCGCGGAGAACCGCTCGGCAGCGCGGGTGAACACGGCTGCCTCGACCTGGGCCGCCTGGGACGCGGTCGCCGGATCGTGGACCGCGAGGCCGCGCGCCACGCCGGGCTGGAACAGGACGAGGGTGTCGCCGACCGCGAGGTCGTCGCCCGCGCCGCCTTCGATGATGTCGTTGCCGATCGACACCACGTGGTTCGACCCCATCCCCTCCGGCAGGCCGTAGGCGAGGATCTCGTTCAGCGGCCGCTGCGCCATCGACTCCAGCTTCGCCGTCACCGCGGCCTGCGCGACCCGGCCCGTCATGGCGAGGTCGGTGATGACCGAGCGCATGTCGGAGAGGGCGTCGCTGAGCGCCAGGGCCGCCTCGACCGACAGGCTGCGCAGCGGCCCCGAGCCCTGCACGATGGTGCGGGCGGCATCGCCGACGATGAAATCGTCGCCCTCGCCGCCGATGATGTGGTCGTTGCCGTAGGCGATCGTCCGGCTCGGCCCGCCCTGCAGCAGGTCGACGCCGCGGCTGAGCGTAGCGAACACCCCGAGCAGATCCGAGGCCGAGGCCGACACCTTGTCGATCTGACCGTTGAGCGCGGCGTAGGCCGTCACGTCGAGCGTGTAGGTCTCGCTGCTGTCCCCGTAGATCGTGTCGTTGCCCGCGCCGCCGTCGATGACGTCGTTGCCCGCCAGCACGTTGTTGGTGCCATAGAGGCTCGGAACCAGCGAGGCGGTGACGGTGAGGGTCGCGCCGTCGCTGCGCCGGATCGGATCGGACCCGGCGATGTCGGAGACGACGCCCGCCATCGAGGGATAGACCTCGATCCGCGGGGCACCGGCGCCGAACACGCCGGGCACGAGGTTGAGGGCCGGCACCACGACCTCGCCGCCGAGAGGCAGCACGAGGCCGGTCTCCGCCGCGGCACCGATCAGCCGGATGGCGTTGACGATGGTCGGCCGGTCGGAGGCGGTCTCCGACAGGTTCGAGGCGCGGTCGCCGTAGATCAGGTCGTCGCCGGCATCGCCGATCAGCTTGTCGTTGCCGCGCTGGCCGAACAGCACGTCGTTGCCGTCGCCGCCGGCGATGATGTCGTCTTCGGCCCTGGCCAGCGAGACGGTCAGCGCGGAGGTCGCCCAGGCTCCCCCCGCCGTGGTCAGGCGCGTGCCCGACCCGTCACGGGCGCCCACGGCGAGGACGAGGTCCGCCTGCGCCAGCTTCTCGGCAAGGTCGGCGGTGCGTGCAGCGGCCGATTGTGCGTCGATGGCGATGGCAGCCGTGACGGTGCCGATCTCCTCCAGCACCACGTCGCGGTGCCAGGTGCCATCGCTGTTGAGGACCGCCGCGCCGTCCCCCGTGAAGGCGCGGACGATCCGGCCCTCGTCACCGAGGAGATAGTCGACATCGGTGCCGCCATCGATCCTGTCGCGGCCGAGGCCGCCCACGATCTCGTCGGACCCTTCCTCACCGTAGATGAGGTCGTCGCCCATCTGACCGAAGATCCGGTCATCACCCGCGCCGCCGGCAATCGCGTCGTTGCCACCGACGAAGTCGATGAGGTCGAAGCGCAGCATGTCGCGCATCACCGTGTCGGCGAAAGCGCCGGGATTGCGCTGCCACGTGACCGACTTCACGTCGTCCACGAGCACGTTGCGGGTGATGACGCCGTTGTCGCCGAGGATCACGTCCGCGCCGACGCCGCCGTTGATGAGGTCGTCGCCGTCGGCCCCGCCGAGCACGTTGTGCCCGCCGGTGATGTCGTCGTCGCCCGCGCCGCCGGAGAGCCAATCGTCGCCCTGCTGGCCGTAGAGGAAGTCGTCGCCCGCGCCGCCCTCGATCGAGTCGTTGCCGCCGCCATCCGTCGCCGCCGTGAAGATCGAGACCGCGCGCTGATTCACCGGCAGAGCCCGGTCGTACAGCATGTGGTCGCCGAACAGCACGTCGTGGCCGCCGCCGCCGAGGATCACGTCGGCTCCGGTGCCGCCGGCCACGAAGTCGTTGCCGTCGCCGGCTTCGATGCGGTCGTCGCCGCCCGCGAGCGGATCGGTGGAGGCGACACGCCGGATCACCGCGCGACCCGCGACCAGGGCGAGATCTGCCCGGCCGTTGTCGCCGAGGATCATGTCGGCGCCCATACCGGTGATGATGCGGTCTGCACCGACGCCGCCGAGGACGAGATTGTCGCCGTTGCCCGCCACGATCTGGTCGTCGCCGCCGGCACTCGGGTCGATCGTCTCGAGCACGACTAGGATGCCGCCGGAGAAGCCGGCCCGGCCCTGGTCGCCGACGAGGATGTCGTTGCCCGTGCCGGTGGTGATCGCATCACCGCCCAGACCGCCGAAGACGAGGTTGTCGCCCTCGCCCGCCCGGATCGTGTCGCCCGCGCCGTTGAGGGCATCGAGCGTCGTCACCGAGGCGATCACGCCGAGCTCGAACCGAGCGTCGCCGCTGTCGCCCAGCACGATGTCCGCGCCGGCCCCGGTGTCGATCGTGTCGCTGCCGAAGCCGCCGAGCACGAGATTGTCGCCCGCGCCCGCCCGGATCGCGTCGTCGCCACCCAGAGCGGTGTCGGTCGAGACCGCCTGCGCGAGGCCGTCGGCGTCGCGGCGCACGAGGCCGCTGTCGCCCAGGATCACGTCGCGGCCCGAGCCGGTCTCGATCACGTCGGCATCCATGCCGCCGATGACGATGTTGGCCCCCTCACCCGCCTTGATCGCGTCCCGGCCGCCGATGCCGGCATCCAGGCTGCGCGCCTGGACGAGACGACCGCCCGCGTAGAGCACCTCGCCGCTGTCGCCGAGGATGACGTCCGCGCCGATTTCGGTCGTGATCGTGTCAGCGCCGAAGCCGCCGAGAACGAGGTTGTCGCCCGCGCCCGCCTCGATGGTGTCGTCACCGCCCAGACCCGTGTCGGTGGACAGAACCTGCGTGAGCAGGCCGGCCGCGTCGTAGCTGATCGAGCCGAAGTCGCCGAGGATCACGTCGGCGCCCTTGCCGGTGGTGATCGTGTCGGCATCTGCGCCGCCGAGGGCGAGGTTGTCGCCGTCGCCGAGGAGGAGCGTGTCCTTGCCGCCGTCGGTCGGAGCCGTGGAGGCAAGGCTCACCCGCATGCCGCCAGCGAAGACCGCCGCACCGTTGTCGCCGAGCACGGCATCGTTGCCGCCCAGCGTCGTGACCCTGTCGGCGCCGACGCCCGCGATGACGAGATTGTCACCCGCGCCCGCCTCGATCGTGTCGTCGCCGCCGATGGCCGTGTCCAAGCTCTCGGCCCGCTCGACCAAGCCCTTCGCGTCGAAGCGGACCTGACCGGCATCGCCGAACACGGTGTCACGGCCCGCACCGGTCACGATCGTATCGCCACCGACGCCGCCGAGCACGACGTTGTCGCCCTCGCCTGCGCGGATCTCGTCCGCATCGCCCAAAGCCGCGTTCGTCGTGCGAACGAAGACCGGAATGAAGGCCGAGAGCGTCACCGCGCCGTTGTCGCCGAGGATCACGTCCGCGCCCGAGCCCGTGCTGATCGTGTCGGCACCGACGCCGCCGATCACCACCGAGCCGCCATCGCCGACCACGATGACGTCGCGGCTACCGACCTCCGGCGCTGTTGAGGTGATCTCGACCGGACGTGCCTGCTCGTCGAAGTCGACCGTACCGTTGTCGCCGAGCACGACCGATTGGCCCGTACCCAGGGTCAGCCGATCGGCACCCGAGCCGCCCAGCACCACGCCGTTGCCAGCGCCGAGCGTGACGGTGTCGTCGCCCGACACGGCGACGTCCGTGGTCTCGGCATGGACCGGGAGACCATTGGCGAGCCGCACCAGGCCGGCATCGCCGATGACGATGGCGTCGCCGGACCCGCCGTCGACGAGGTCGCTGCCGGCACCACCGATGACGAGCTTGCGGCCGTTGCCGAGTTTGATCGTGTCGGCCGCGCCGAGGGCCGGGGTCAGGCTCTGCGCCAGGGTGAGAACCCCCGCCGCGTAATCGAGCTGGCCGCTGTCGCCGAGCACGGTCTTGGCGCCGTCACCGGCCGTGATCGTGTCAGCGCCGAAGCCGCCGAGGATCGTATCGCTACCGTCGCCCGCCGTGATCGTGTCGTTGCCGCCCAGAGCCGTGTCGGTGGACAGAATCTGCGCGAGCAGGCCGGCCGCATCGTAGCTGATCGAGCCGAAGTCGCCGAGGATCACGTCGGCGCCCTTGCCGGTGGTGATCGTGTCGGCATCTGCGCCGCCGAGGGCGAGGTTGTCGCCGTCGCCGAGGAGGAGCGTGTCCTTGCCGCCGTCGGTCGGAGCCGTGGAGGCAAGGCTCACCCGCATGCCGCCAGCGAAGACCGCCGCACCGTTGTCGCCGAGCACGGCGTCGTTGCCGCCCAGCGTCGTGACCCTGTCGGCGCCGACGCCCGCGATGACGAGATTGTCACCCGCGCCCGCCTCGATCGTGTCGTCGCCGCCGATGGCCGTGTCCAAGCTCTCGGCCCGCTCGACCAAGCCCTTCGCGTCGAAGCGGACCTGACCGGCATCGCCGAACACGGTGTCACGGCCCGCACCGGTCACGATCGTATCGCCACCGACGCCGCCGAGCACGACGTTGTCGCCCTCGCCTGCGCGGATCTCGTCCGCATCGCCCAAAGCCGCGTTCGTCGTGCGAACGAAGACCGGAATGAAGGCCGAGAGCGTCACCGCGCCGTTGTCGCCGAGGATCACGTCCGCGCCCGAGCCCGTGCTGATCGTGTCGGCACCGACGCCGCCGATCACCACCGAGCCGCCATCGCCGACCACGATGACGTCGCGGCTACCGACCTCCGGCGCTGTTGAGGTGATCTCGACCGGACGTGCCTGCTCGTCGAAGTCGACCGTACCGTTGTCGCCGAGCACGACCGATTGGCCCGTACCTACGGTCAGCCGATCGGCACCCGAGCCGCCCAGCACCACGCCGTTGCCGGCGCCGAGCGTGACGGTGTCGTCGCCGGATACGACGACGTCCGTAGTCTCGGCGTGGACCGGGAGACCATTGGCGAGCCGCACCAGGCCGGCATCGCCAATGACGACGGCATCGCCGGACCCGCCGTCGATGAGATCGCCGCCCGCGCCGCCGAGCACCAGCTTGCGGCCGTTGCCGAGCTTGATCGTGTCGGCCGCACCGATAGTCGGCGTCAGCGTCTGGATCAGGGTGAGAACACCCGCCGCGTAGTCGAGCTGGCCGCTGTCGCCGAGCACGGTCTTGGCGCCGTCACCGGCGGTGATCGTGTCGGAGCCGAAGCCGCCGAGGATCGTATCGCTACCGTCGCCCGCGGTGATCGTGTCGTTGCCGCCCAGACCCGTGTCGGTGGACAGAACCTGCGTGAGCAGGCCGGCCGCGTCGTAGCTGACGCTGCCGAAGTCGCCGAGGATCACGTCGGCGCCCTTGCCGGTGGTGATCGTGTCGGCGTCCACGCCGCCGATGACGAGGTTGTCGCCGTCGCCCGCCGCGATCGTATCCGTCCCGCCGATCTCCACATCCGTCGTGCGGACGAGGATCCGCTTGCCGTCGGTGCGGAAGGTGGCCAGGCCGTTGTCGCCGAGCACGACGTCCGCACCGGAGCCGGCGGTGATGGTGTCACTGCCGAAGCCGCCGAGGACGACGTTGTCGCCGTCGCCCGCCACGATCGTGTCGTCGTCGCCGCGGTTCGGGTTCAGCGTGGCCACGCGCACGAGACGCCCGCCGGTGAAGCTCGCCTCGCCGAAGTCGCCGAGGATGAGATCCGCGCCCTTGCCGGTGGTGATCTCGTCCCGGCCCGCGCCGCCGAAGACGATGTTGTCGCCGTCGCCACCGCGGATGACGTCGCCTGCGCCGCGACGCTCATCGGTGGTGTAGACCTCGCGGACGAGGCCGTTCTCGAAGGTCACGACGCCCGTGTCGCCGAGCACGATGTCGGCGCCCGAGCCGGTGGTGATGTCGTCCGAGCCGGCGGAACCGATGACGACGTTGTCGCCGTCGCCGCCCTTGATCACGTCGCGGCCGCCGTCATCCGGATCGGTCGAGGCGAACGCGACGCGCACGCCCCCCTCGAACAGCGCGGTGCCGTTGTCGCCGAGGATCACGTCGTTGCCGCCGAGCGCGGTGATCGTGTCCGTGCCCGCACCGCCGATGACGACGTTGTCGCCACCGCCCGCCTCGATCACGTCGTCACCGAAGGTCGGGTCGAGGCTCTCGGCGCGCTTCAGGCGGCCCTGAGCGTCGAAGGTGAGGCGGCCGTCATCGCCCAGTACGATGTCGGCATCGGCATCGTCCCGGCCGGCATCGATCGTGTCGGCACCAAGGCCGCCGAGCACCACGTCGGCGCCCGCGCCCGACCTGAGAACGTCGCGCGTTCCGCCGTCGCGGCTGCTCTGGACGACGGCCCGGATGCCGCGTTCGAACCGGACGAGGCCGTTATCGCCGAGCACGATGTCGCCCCCGGTGCCCGTGACGACCGTGTCGCTGCCCGAACCGCCAAGCACGATGTTCTCGCCGTCGCCGGCCTCGATCCGGTCGTTGCCGGCATCCGTCGTGTCGGTCGAGGCGAACTCGACGCGCACACCGGCCTCGAACACGGCGTAGCCATGGTCGCCGAGCACGATGTCGTTGCCGCCCAAAGCCGTGACGACATCGCTGCCCGCGCCGCCGATGACGAGGTTGTCGCCGCCGCCCACCTTGATCTCGTCGTCGTCGCCGAAGCCGACATCGAGGCTCTCGGCCCGCTTCACGCGCCCCTGCGCATCGAAGGTGATCTGGCCGTCGTCGCCGAAGACCAAGTCCGCGTCCGTGTCGGCTTGGCCGGCATCGATCGTGTCGGCGCCCAAACCGCCGAGCACCACGTCGGCGCCCGCACCGGTGGCGATGACGTCGCGCGCCCCGCCGTTGCGGTCGCTGACCACCCGCGCCCGGATGCCGAGCTCGTAGGCGACGAGACCGTTGTCGCCCAGCACGATGTCGCCGCCCGCGCCCGTTGTGACGGTGTCGCTGCCGGAGCCGCCGATCACGAGGTTGTCGCCGTCACCGACCTCGATCCGGTCGTTGCCGCCGTCGGCGGTGTCGGTCGAGGCAAACTCGATCCGCACGCCGGCCGCGAAAACCACGTAGCCGTTGTCGCCGATGACGATATCGCCGCCGCCCAGCGCCGTGACGATGTCGGCACCGGTGCCGCCGATGACGAGGTTGTCGCCGCCGCCGACCTTGATCTCGTCGTTGCCGCCGAAGCCGGCATCGAAGCTCTCGGCCCGGATCACCCCACCGGTCGCATCGAAGGTGACGTGGCCATTATCGCCGAACACGATGTCGGCGTCGGTGTCGGCCTGGCCGGCATCGATCGTGTCGCCACCGAGCCCGCCGAGCACGAGGTCCGCGCCGGCTCCGGTGACGATCGTGTCGGAGGCGCCACCGATCCGGTCGCTGACGATCTCCAGACGGATTCCGCCTGCAAAGCGGATCGTGCCGTTGTCGCCCAGCACGACATCGGCGCCCGCGCCGGTCGTGATGGTGTCGGTGCCCGAACCACCCAGCACGACGTTGTCGCCGTCGCCGACCGCGATCCGGTCGTTGCCGGCGCCCGTCGCGTCGGCCGAGACGAAGACCACGCGCATGCCGGCCTCGAACTCGGCATAGCCGCCGTCGCCGATCACCGCATCGTTGCCGCTCAACGCCGTCACGACGTCGCTGCCGGCCCCGGCGATGACGACGTTGTCGCCGGTCCCGACATCGATCGTGTCGTTGCCGCCGAAGCCGAGGTCGAAGCTCTCGGCCCGCTGGACGCGACCGCTGGTCTCGAAGGTGGCGCGACCGTCGTCACCGAGCACGACGTCGTTGCCGCCGAGCGCGGTGATCCGGTCGGCACCGGTGCCGCCGACGACGATGTTATCGCCGCCGCCGACATCGATGCTGTCGTCGTCACCGAGGCCGAAATCCAGGCTCTCGGCGCGCTTCACGCGGCCGGGACCGTCGAAGGTGACGTGGCCGTTGTCGCCGAAGACGATGTCGGCATCGGCATCGTTCTTTCCGGCATCGATCGTGTCGGCACCCAGGCCGCCGAGGACGAGGTCCGCGCCGGCTCCGGTGATGATTGTGTCGGCAGCGCCGCCGTCACGGCCGCTCGTCAGTTCGAGGCGGATTCCGCCTGCGAAGGTCACGCTGCCGTTGTCGCCCAGGACGACGTCGGCACCGGCGCCGGTCGTGATGGTGTCGGAACCCGCGCCACCGAGGACGATGTTGTTGCCGGAGCCGGCCTCGATGCTGTCGTCGCCGCCGCTAGTCGGATCGAGGCTCTGGGCGAGCTTGACGCGACCGAGTTCGTCGAAGGTGACGTGGCCGTTGTCGCCGAAGACGATGTCGTCATCCGCATCGTCCTTGCCGGCATCGATGGTGTCGCCGCCCAGACCGCCGATCACGAGGTCGGCGCCGGCACCCGTCCGGATCGTGTCGCGCGCGCCGCCGGCCGGATCGCTCTTGGCCTCGAGGCGGATTCCGCCTGTGAAGGTCACGAAGCCGTTGTCGCCCAGGACGACGTCGGCACCGGCACCCGTGGTGATCGTGTCGGAGCCCGCGCCGCCGATGACGATGTTGTTGCCGCCACCGACATCGATGCTGTCGTCGCCGCCACCGGTCGGATCGGTGGCCTCCGCGCGGATGACGCGGCCCAGTTCGTCGAAGGTGATGTGACCGCTGTCGCCGATGACGATGTCGTCGTCGGCATCCAGCTTGCCGGCATCGATGGTGTCGCCGCCGAGACCGCCGATGACGAGGTCGGCGCCGGCACCGGTGACGATCGTGTCACGCGCGCCGCCCGACAGGTCGCTTTTGGCCTCAAGGCGGATTCCGCCTGCGAAGATCACGCTGCCGTTGTCGCCCAGCACGATATCCGCGCCGGCCCCCGTGGTGATCGTGTCCGAGCCCGCGCCGCCGAGGATCAGGTTGGCACCCGCGCCCGCCAGAATCTCGTCGTCGCCGCCGAGCGCCGGATCGACGATCTCGGTGAGCGAGACGCGGCCGAGACCGTCGAAGGTGATGTGGCCGTTGTCGCCGAAGACGATGTCAGCGTCCGTATCGTCCTTACCGGCATCGATCGTGTCGCCGCCGAGGCCGCCGAGGACGAGGTCGGCGCCGGCACCGGTGACGATGGTGTCGCGACCGCCACCGCCGACGCGCTCGCTGAGAGCCTCGCGCAGGACGCCGTCCACGAAGTCGACGGCGCCGTTATCGCCGAACACGAGGTCAGCGCCGATGCCGGTGGTGATGGTGTCGCTGCCGGAGCCGCCGAGCACGACGTTGTCGCCGTCGCCCGCGCGGATGATGTCGTCGCCCGCCACGCTCTCGTTCTTGGTCGAGACGCGCACGAGCTTGCCCTGCGCGAAGGTC
Source organism: Methylorubrum sp. GM97 (assembly GCF_024347855.1). NCBI lineage: Bacteria > Pseudomonadati > Pseudomonadota > Alphaproteobacteria > Hyphomicrobiales > Methylobacteriaceae > Methylorubrum > Methylorubrum sp. GM97. The sequence goes on along the minus strand of NZ_AP025942.1, from coordinate 2,633,247 downwards.
GCCGCACCGTCGTCGCCGAGGATGATGTCGAGCCCGGCACCCGTGGTGATGTCGTCGGCGCCGACGCCGCCGAACACCACGTTGTCGCCCTCGCCCGCCACGATGGCGTCGCCGCCGCCGAAGGTGGATTCCATCGTCTCGATCGAGACCAGGACCCCGTTCAGGAACACGGCGCTGCCGTTGTCGCCGAGGATCACGTCGGCGCCCGATCCGGTCTGAATCTTGTCAGCCCCGACGCCGCCGATGACGACGCTGCCGCCATCGCCGAGGGTGATCTCGTCGCGTGCGCCCGCCGTGGCGGCGGTGGTCGCCGCCTGGAGCACGCGGCCCTGCGCGTCGAAGGTCGCTTGGCCATTGTCGCCGAGCACCGTGCTGCGGCCGTTGCCGGCCGCGATGATGTCGCTGCCCGAGCCGCCGAGGATTACGGCCACGCCGTCGCCGACAGTGATCGTGTCGTCACCGCCGACGTTGTCGTAGGTCGTCTCGACCACGATCGGCAGGCCGGCGGTGGTGATCCGGGCATGGCCGGTATCGCCGAGGATGACGTTGGTGCCGGTGCCGGCCTTCACGCCGTTGCGGAGGCCCGCAGTGATGCTGTCGCTGCCGGCACCGCCGATGACGGTGTTGCGGCCGCTACCGAGCGCGATCGTATCGTTGTCGCCGACCTCCGGGCTGATGCTGGCGATCTCGACGATGATGCCGGCCTCGAAATCGGCTTGGCCGCTATCGCCGAGCACGACGTTGTTGCCGTCGCCGATGGTGATCGTGTCGCGGCCCGTGCCGCCGAGCACGACGTTGTTGCCATCGCCGATGGTGATCGTGTCGTCGCCGCCGATCGCGGTGTCGAAGGAGAGCGCGCGCTGGATCAGGCCGAGGGCATCGAAGGTGACGATGCCGTTGTCGCCCAGGATGACCGCGCCCTTGTCGCCGCCCCGGATCGTGTCGCCGCCCATGCCGCCGAGCACGACGTTGTTGCCGGCGCCGAAGGTGATCGTGTCGCTTCCGCCGATGGAGGGCGCCGTGGTGGCGATGCGCGCCAGAACGCTGGTCGTGACCCCATTCGTCACCGTCACGGTGAAGTCGGCCTCGCCGCTGTCACCGAGGATGACGTGGTTGCCCGCGCCGGTGGTGATGGTGTCGCCACCCGCACCGCCGATGATCCGCGAGGCGCCGTCCTCGGCCGTGATGATGTCGGCACCGCCGACTTCGGGCGTGATCGATTCGATGCGCTGGGCGCGGCCGTTGCGGAACACCGCCTTGCCGCTGTCGCCCAGGATCACGTGGTTGCCCGCGCCGACCTTGATCGTGTCCGCGCCCGCACCGCCGAGGATCGTGGTGTCGCCCTCGGTCGCCGCGATCGTGTCGTTGCCGCCGATCTCGGTCGCCGTCGAGGTCACCGTCGCGATGATGCCATCGACGAAGGTGGCCGAGCCGCTGTCGCCGAGTACGACCTGCGTGCCCTTGCCGAGCGTGATCCGGTCCGCGCCCGCACCGCCGATGACCGTGACGTTGCCGTCCTTGGCGGTGACGGTGTCGTCGCCGCCGATGGCGGGATCGATGCTCTCGATCGAGACCAGTGCGCCGGCGCTGAAGCGGGCCTTGCCGCTGTCGCCGAGGATGACGTGGTTGCCCGCGCCGACATCGATGCCGTCCGAGCCGGCACCGCCGATGATGGTGGTGTCACCGTCGGCCGCCGTGATCGTGTCGTTGCCGCCGATCTCGGTCGCGATCGCGGTGATGTCCTGGATCTTGCCGTTCGCGAAGGTGGCCGAGCCACTGTCGCCGAGCACGACCTGCGTGCCCTTGCCCAGGGTGATCCGGTCCGCACCCGCGCCGCCGAGCGCCGTAACGTTGCCGTCCTTGGCGGTGATGACGTCATTGCCGCCGATGCCGGGATCGATGCTCTCGATCGAGACCAGCGCGCCCGCGGTGAACACGGCCCTGCCGTTGTCGCCGAGGATGACGTGGTTGCCCGCGCCCACATCGATCGTGTCGGCGCCCGCGCCGCCGATGATCGTGGTGTCGCCGTCGGATGCGGTGATCGTGTCACCGCCGCCGATCGCAGTCGCGATCGCGGTGATGGTCGCGATCTGGCCATTCGCGAACGTGGCCGCGCCGCTGTCGCCGAGCACGACCTGCGTGCCCTTGCCGAGGGTGATCCGGTCCGCGCCGGCGCCGCCGATGACCGTGGCGTTGCCGTCTCTCGCCGTCACGGCGTCGTTGTCGCCGATCTCGGGATCGATGCTCTCGATCGAGACCAACGCACCCGCGGTGAACACGGCCTTGCCGTTGTCGCCGAGGATAACGTGGTTGCCCGCGCCGACATCGATCGTGTCGGCGCCTGCGCCGCCGATGATCGTGGTGTCGCCGTCGGATGCGGTGATCGTGTCACCGCCGCCGATCGCGGTCGCGATCGCGGTGATGGTCGCGATCTTGCCGTTCGTGAAGGTGGCCGAGCCGCTGTCGCCGAGCACGACCTGCGTGCCCTTGCCCAGGGTGATCCGGTCCGCGCCCGCGCCGCCGATGACCGTGACGTTGCCGTCGCCGGTCTCGATGCTGTCGTCGTCGCCGACGGCCGCCTCGTCGTCCGTGGTCTTGATGCTGGTCAGGACCGGGACCGAGACGGTCACGCCATTGATGATCCGCGTGCCCGGGACGAAGCGCGCCTCGCCGGTATCGCCGAGGATCACATGCGTACCCTTGCCGACGGCGATGCCGTCCTTGCCGGCGCCGCCGATGATGGTGGTGTCGCCGTCGCTCGCCTTGATCGTGTCGGCGTCGCCGGTCGTCCCGGCGATGCTGCGCAGGCTGGTCAGGACGCCGCTGTCGAACACCGCCTCGCCGTTGTCGCCGAGGATGACGTGGTTGCCCGCGCCCGCGGTGATGGTGTCGGCGCCGAAGCCGCCGATGACGATGTTGTTGCCGTCGGTCGCGGTGATCAGGTCGCCGCCGCCGATGCCGGTGAAGGTCGAGACGATCCGGCTGACGACATGGGTGCCTTCGAGCGCGATGCCCGCGGTGGCCGAGCCGTCCTGGTAGATCTGGGCGTGATCGCCGACGATGACGTTGTCGCCGCCCTTGGCGTCGATCGTGTCGGTGCCCGCGGCCCGCGGCTGATCGATGAACGGATCGGCGATCGTCACGATGCGGCGGACGTCGTCGAGGTTGAGGCTGGAATCGCCGAGGATGGTGTCCGCGGCCGGTCCGCCGACGATGGTGTCGTTGCCGGTGCCGCCGGCGATGATGTTGCGCCCCTTGCCGCCGGTGATCGTGTCGTTGCCAGCGCCGCCGTCGATGATGACGAGACCCGTCGCGCCCGAGGCATCGATGATGTCGTTGAGGCTGACGATCGTGTTGTCGCGGTCCAGGGTCCCCTCGTCGCGGAAGCCGTAGCCGCGGCCGGTCTGCTTCTCGAAGGTGGAGTCGTAGCGGCTGCCATCGGCGGTGGTATCGCCGAACAGGGCGAGCGTGCCCTGCGAGCCGGTCACCGTGATCGTATCGGCGCCGCCGCCGGCATGGATCGCGGTGAGGGTGCCGATGGCCGTGCCGGTCACCGTGACCGTGTCGGCGCCGGAGCCGAGCAGCAGCTCGACCGACCGCATGCCGCTATAGGTCACGCCACCCTCGAAGGTGCGCACGGTGTTGCTGCTGCTCGTGGCCGTGGTGACGTCGTTCGTCGACATGCCGAAGCCGTCGATATGCGTGGCACTCACCGTGCCGGAGACGCCCGCCGTCGTGGAGTCGTTGTAGAGCGTGACCTTGTCGAAGTCGGGCAGCCCGTCATCGACGATCGTGCGGCCGACGACGGGGTTGTTCTCGCCCGGCAGGGCAATCGCCAGGGTCAGCGAACGGCTCTCGGGGCCGACGCCGCCCTCCAGGACCAGCGGTCCCTCGATGCCGCTGAGCTCGTGCGGCTGACGCGAGAAGGTCTTGAGGTCCGAGGTGGTCCGCGCCCCGTTGGGATCGCGCGCCACGGTGACCCGAACGGCCCGGTCCCAATCGGCCGCGGTGAAGGTGATGGTGGCCGGGTTGGTGCCGTTGGCCGCCTTGAACCGGCTGTCCGCGCTCGACGTGATCGTCTGGCCGTCTCCGGCCAGCGTGATCGTCACCGGCGCCTTCGGCTGCATGGTCAGGACGACGTCGTAGTAGGACGTCTGGTTCGGCGTCACCACGACGCCGCCCTCCTTGGGCGTGACCACCACACCGGCGGTGTTGCCGTCGGTGACCTGCACCCGCACAATTGGCTGGCCGACGAGCGCCGCCTTGAAGAAGCCCTCCGTGGCCGTGCCGTTCAGGCTGCTGGTGACGGTGTGGGTGATCTCCGCGACGAAGCGGTTCTCGGGCTTCAGGTCAGCCGGGGAGGAGACCAGCACCGTCTGAGGTTGGTTCCAGTTGGCAAGGGTGAAGGTGAGATAGGCCCGGCCGTCACCGTCCCTCGGGAGCAGGTTGCCGTTGCCGTCGGAGAAGACGACTTCCGTGCTCGACACGTTGAGCGTGACGCGCACCTCCTCGCCGAGTAGCGGGGCGTTGTTGAGGACGATCGTGTAGTCGTCCCTGTTCTGGGGCTTGTTGCCGTTGCCCTCGATGACCGACGTTGCACCGCCGCTCTCGGTGATGATCAGCCCCGGCTTGTCGTTGTCGATAACCTTGACCAGCGTGTTGCGGACGAAGGTGCCGTTCACCTCCGCGTGGGAGCTGATCACCGAGTGGCCGATCGCCACGTTCTGGTCGCCCTCCAGCGCCGTGTCCGACTTGGCACGGACGAAGATCGTCCGGTCCGCAGTCCAGACGTAGGTGTTGCTGACGGTGTCGAGGATTGCGGTGAAGCGCAGCGTCAGCGCATCCGCCCAGGTGATGCCGTCCGTCGAGATCTCGACGGTGCCCGCATTGCCGGCCAGTGCGCGCATCTGCGCCGAGGATTGCGCGGCCGAGACCGTCACCACGGCCCAGTCGTTGACGCTCAGCGGCGACGCCTTCGGTGCGGGCGGTGCGATCTTGTAGGTGCCGACGCGGCTGCCGGCGGCATCCGGCGTCGTGATGCCGGAATCCTCGCGCAGGGTCAGCCCGCCGCCGTCGCTGACGGCGCCCGCATCGGCCGCCGAGACCGACGCGTTGATGCCGGGCACGAAGAGGCCGTTGAAGGCCGGGTCGGTGCTGCTGATCGTGTGATTGATGACCGCCGCGTTGCCCTTGGCGTCCCGCGCGACGACCTCGCCGCTGACGTCGCCGGCGACGTGGAAGGTGTCGCTGCCGAGGCCGCCGATCAGCGTGGTGACGACGCCCGCCGGCGTGGAGAGCACGTAGAAGGTGTCGTCGCCCTCCAGGCCGTCGACCTCGACCGCCTGGATGTTGGTGAAGCGGATCGACAGGCCGGCACCGAAGATGCCGTCGCGCGTCACGACGAAGGTGTCGGCGAATTCGGTGCCGAGCGCGACGATTTTATTGAAGCCGGAGCCGCCATCGATGTCGAGCGGCGCGTTGATGTTGTACTCGATCCGGTCGTTGCCGGCGCCGGCATTGAGCTTGATCTTGTTCTCGGACGCGGTGGCGAAGGCGCGCACGATGAAGACGTCGTCGCCGTCCTCGCCCTCGAGACGCAAGTCCGCCTTGTTCGAGTAGATCTGGAAGATGTCGTCGCCGAGGCCGCCGTAGATCACCGCCGGGATCGAGATGCCGCGGGACAGGTAGCCGCCGAAGGACAGCTTCGTCGTCTCGAAGGCGTCCTCCACCAGCAGCCCGTTGGGGACGTCGCGCGGCGTCGCGAAGACCTGGCCGACCTGGAAGAAGTCGTTGCCCTCGCCGCCGTCGATGGTCATCAGCGCGGCGTTGTCGTCCATCGCGAAGCGGTCGTCACCCTTGCCGCCTTCGACGATGACGCGCCCGTTGATGCTCATGTCGTAGTTGATCCGCTCGACGACGGCGTTCACCGGGTAGGTGCCGTCGGCATTCGGATGGACGAGCGCGACGAAGTTCCGGCGCATCAGGAACTGGTCGGCGGCATCGGTGCCGAGGATCGTCAGGGTGTCGACGCCACGGTCGGGATTGCCGGAATCCGTCACGTTGATGCGGTAGGACGAGGCGCCGGCGAGTTGGATGCGGATCGTGTCCGTGTCCTGGCCGCCATCGATGTCGAGCGTGTCGGTGGCGCTGCCGGTCCTGCTGGTGAGCGAGGGCAGGCGATCGACATTGATCGTGTCCGCGCCGTCCTCACCGAAGACCTTCGTGTTGCCGGCGATCTCGCTGACGGCGAGGTCGAGCCTGTCGTCGCCTGAACCGAGGCGAATGGCCGTGGCCGCAGCGCGGACCCGGCCGCGCAGGGCGAACCGGTCCTGGCCGCCGAGGCTGGTCAGCGCGAGGGTCGAAGTGGCGATCGTGGTGCCGAGCAGCGTGAGGGTGTTGTTACCCGCGCCGAGATTCACATCGATGGTCTTACCCGTGAGCGTCGCGCTTCGAAGCGGCGTCGTGCCGTCGAGCGCCGCATCGACCACGGTGTCGTTGCCCGAGCCGGAAACCAAGCTGAAGCTGTCGGCGGCGGTGAGCGTGCCGGCGAGTGCGACCTCGTTGTCTCCGTCGCCGAGCGCGATCGTGATGCTGTTGGCCGTCAGGTCGAGCGCATCCGTGACCGTCTGACCCGCCTTGCGGTGATCGCTGACGATGTCGAGGCCCGAACCGGTGGTGAGACGGAAGGCGGCGGTGATGCGGTACATGCCGGCGAGGGTCACCGTATTGGCCCCGTCGCCGAGATCGATCGCGAGCGACGTCGCCTCGACGCTGGCCTTGTCCACCACGCCATTGGTGACCCGCAGGTCGGTCAGCGTATCGCTGCCACCCGCGGCGGTGATCGTGAAGGCGTCGGCGATCTTGTAGGTGCCGGTCAAGGTCAGCGCGTTGTCGCCCGCGCCCGCATTCACGGTCATCGAGGCGGCCGTGTAGTTGCCGCGCAGGTCGATCTCGTCGTTGCCCGCGCCGGTCCTGATCGTGATCGCGTTCGTGACCGTGTAGGTGCCGGCCAGGGTGATCTTGTTGTTCCCGCCGCCCGCATCGAGGGTGTAGCTGGCGGCCTTGATCTCGCCGTTCAGGGTGATGACGTCGTCGGCGCTGCCGGTGATGAACTCCATCGCCCCCGCGATGTCGTAGCCGCCGACGAGATTGGCCGTGTTGATGCCGTCGCCGAGATTGATCGACAGCGAGCCGGCCGTGATGTCGGTTGTGGCGGAGTCGGTCAGGGTGTCGATGCCCGACCCGCCCACGATCGTGAGGGCGCCCGCGATGCGATAGATGCCGTTCAGCATCAGGTCGTTCCTGCCGGCCCCGGTCCCGGCGGAGATCTCCATCGAGCCGGCCGTGTAGCTGCCCTGAAGGTCGATCCGGTCGTTGCCAGCACCGGTGCGGATCGTGAGGGCGTTCCGCGCCTTGTAGGCGCCGGAGAGCGTGAGGCGGTTATCCCCCTCGCCCGCGTCGAGAGTGAAGCTGCCGGCATCGACGCTGCCCGTCAGGCCGATGATGTCGGCACCGCCCAGCGTCGTGAGCTGCACGGCATTGGTCACGACATAGGTGCCGCCGAGCCCGACCGTGTTCGCGCCGGCCCCGAGAGCGATCGACACCGAATCCGCGCCGACCTCGGCCTTGCGCGTGTCGCTGCCGACCACCTGCGTGTCGACGAGCGTGTCGCTGCCCGAACCGGCACCGATGATCAGCGCGCCGGTGGAGTAGGCGCCCACCATCGTGACCGTGTTGTCGCCCTCGCCGGCGCGCAGCTCGATGGTGCCGCTGCGCGTGATCGTTCCTTCGACGATCGTCGCCGCGGTCGTCCCTCCGCTGATGGTGCGCTGACCCGTCGTGAAGGTGCCGTCCAGCACGATCTCGTCGCCGTTGCCGCCGGACTCGATCAGGATTGAGGAACCGACGAAGGTGCCGGACAGCGTGATCTTGGAGGCCGTGTTGTCGGGCGTTCCGCTCGCGCTGAAGTCCGAGCGCAGGGTGATGGTACCCTTCGCCTTCACGACCGCGCCCGCCTCGACGAGCAGGTTGTCACCGGCGTTCAACGTCACCGAGCCGCCAGTCGAGAAGATCGTGACGCCGGCCTTGACGGTCAGGTCGTCGCCCGACGAACCCGTTTCGCCGGCCTGCTCGATGATGTCGCCGGACGAGATGATGTCCTTGTCGATCGTCAGCGGGCTCGACGTGCGGATGCCGATCCGGCCCCGCGCCGCCTGCAGACCCGTTGTGTCGCTGGTGACGCCGCCGACACGCAGGCCGCCGATGTTCCACAGCCAGATGTCGCCGTTGATCGAGCGGGCTTCGAGACCACCATACTGGTCGCCAGCGAGGGTGCGCATGTTGGCGACGATGCGCTTGGTCTCCGAGCCGATGCTGCCGGAGGCGACGAGATAGGCCTTGCCGGAACGGAGGTTGGAGCTGCCGCCGGTGGTCTCGTTGTAGTTGGTCGATCCGTTGAGGATGCTGCCGGCCACTGCCGTGACGAAGGCCGTGCGCTGCGCGTCGGTGCCGACGCTGGCGAGGTTGAGATCGCCCGCACTCTCCAGCACGTAGAGGTTGCTCAGGCCGCTCTGGAGCGTGACGACACCATCCGTCGTGCGATCGACGTTGCTGTCGATCTCGAACTCGTCGCCAGCCACGCCGATGCCGTCGAGGGCGGTGAGCGTGACCGAGTGGCCGCTCACATTGGCACGGCCCGAACCGGCCACCGGTGCGGAGTCGATGTCGCGCGGGTCGGAGAGATCGCCCGCGTCGAGGATCGAGGCCTTGGCCGCCAGAACCACGTCACCCTTGGTGGTGACGGCCAGCACCTTCATGCTGGTTTCCGTCTCGGTCAGGACGATGTCGCCCATGGCGCCGGCCCGGACGGTGCCGGTCAGCTTCATCTCGATCGCATCGCCCTTGGCGCCGATCGAGCCGGCGGCCTTCAGGTAGACGTTGGCTGCGACGATCTTGTTGGTGTCTGTGTGGACACCGTCGAGGATGCTGCCCCGGTCTGAGACGAAGGTGACGTTGCCACCCTGCGAGAAGGCGGATTCCAGGTTCAGATCGCCGTTGCGGGCGGTGACGAAGATGTCGCGCGCCGCACGGACTGCCAGGGTCGAGCCCGTCGTCAGATCGATGCCGATCACCCGCGTCGCGGTACCGACGCTGCCGTCCCCGCCTTCGAGGACGGTGTCGCCGCCCTTGATGTTCACCGCATCCGCCGCGCCGCCGTTGAGAAGGCCCGTGGAGGATTTCAGGCGGATCTCCTTGCCGGAGACCGATTCCACGCGGCCCACGGTCAGCAGGGCGGCGGTGTTGATGAAGATCTGGGTGTTCGCCGTCACGTTGAGGGCGCCGGTGCCCTCGATGACGACCGCCTTGCGCTTCTGGATGAGCAGCTTGGTGATCTGATTGAACGGATTGCCGGCATCCTTGGCCGACTGGAACAGCACGACGCTGCGGGCGCTCTCCGTCTTCAGCGTGCTTCCGCTCTCGAGGATGAGCGTCGAGGCGCTCGCCTGCTTGATGGTGAAGCTGGTGTCCTTGGTGGTCGCGTTACCGGTCGTTACGCCGAAGGTGCCGGCGACGCCGATCAGCATGCCGTCCGTGAAGCCGTCGCCGAGGAAGTTGCCCGACGCGCGGGTGATCACGGACACACCGGTCCCGTCGGTGGAACGCACGCCCACATTCACGGTGACGCCGGTCTCGGCCACGAAGAGCTGCGTCGCCTCGAGCCGGATCACGGAGCCGTTGACGGAGGCGATGCGGTAGACGCTCGTGGAGGCCGCGCTGGTGTTGGCGGTGGCGCCCGCGATGTAGAGCGTGCTGCCGACCGTGTAGGTGCTGTCCCACGCCGTGCCGTCGGTGCGGGTCAGAACACCCTGGTTGCTCGCCGTATCGTTGCTGAAGCTGACGGTCAGGGTCGTCGGGGCCGCCTTGAGCAGGTCGAAGGCGACTTCGGCGGTCACGCGCGGCGCCTCGCCGGTGACGGCGATGCTGACCCCGATATCGATGTTGCGGGCGACGCCCTGGCTGCCGAAGACCTTGTCGACGGTGATGACGTTCCCGACGACGCTGATGATCTTGTAGCTCACCGAGGTCTCGGCCGAAGCATTCGGCGTCACACCCCCGATGTAGAGCGTACCGTTGTAGAGCTTGCCGTTCTTGTCGAAGAAGGCACTCGTATCCCAGTTCGCACCATCCTGGCGGGTCACGGTGCCGTTGCTGCCGGACTGGCCGAAGATGACGTTGGCGGTGATCGGAGCCTTCGTGAGGAAAACGAGGTCGCTCCGCTCGGCGGCGCCGAGATCGATCTGCTGATCCGGGGTGAGCGGCGCGGCACCGGGGCCGATATCGATCAGGCTGGTTCCGCTCACGGAGCCGACATTGCCCGACGTCACGATCTTGATGTTGGCACCCTTGATGATCGGGTCCTGCTTGTCGACGATCGTGCTGGTCGTCTCCTTGAGCAGCCCCTGGCCGACGGCGCTCAGCAGCTCTTCCTGCGTCCAGCGCTTGATACCGGCGTCGATGGCATCGGCCGTCGCCTTGTCGATGAAGAAGGCGGGCGCCGCCTTGCGGCTAGCCGTCAGGGCGTTCGTGTTGGGCGTGTCGGCCGTGTTGTAGGAGCCCGGCAGGCTGTTGAAGAAGCTGTGGAGCGAGCGGTACTGCGCCGTCAGCGCCGCCGACCGCAGATCCTGTGCCGCGGTGCGGGCCGCGTCGATGGCAGCTGAGCTCAGGTTCTCCGTCTCCGCCGCGGTGCGGGCCGCGGACACGGCGTCGATGAGCGCCTGACCAGCGAGGCGCGGCGCGAAGGCGGCGTTGTAGACGCTCGGGTCAACCTGCTGGTTGCGGTAGCTCCAGTAGGCTTCGTAATCGGCCTGCACGGCCGTCGTCTCGGCCGCGACCGTCGAGGCGTCGTAGCTGTTGCCAAGCCCGCCGAAGCGGAGATGGAGCGCCGCGTAGGTGGCCTTGAGCGCGGCTTCCGCCGCCGCCACCTTGCCGGAGGTCGCCAGACGCAGGGCCGCCTCGCCGAGCGTCTGCGAACCGGCATCCTTGGTGAACTGGTCGGTCAGGGCGGCCAGCTCGGCGCTGCCGATCCGGGTCGATCCGTTCGCGAGGTAGGTGCTGTAGAGGTCGTAGGCCGCGCCGAGCTTCACGACGTAGTGGTTGCCGAAGCCCGAGAAGAGGGCATCGAGATCCTTGTAGGCCTGCGATTGCAGCGTCGTCGCGTCACCCGCCTCACGCATCTGCCAATACTGGTCGTATTGGGCGCTGAAGTTCGTGACATTCGTGGCGTCGAAGCCGTTGAAGACCAGCTTCAAGTTGTTGAAGTCGGTGGCCCGCGAGTCGGTGATCTGCTTGATCTGCGCGGAGACGTAATCGGTCAGCACGGTTCCCGAAAGCTTGGTTCCGCGCGCCTCGGCCTCGATGGCCGTGGTGTAGAGCTGCGCGATCTGCGCTTCGGTCAGGCGGGTGCCCTGATCGGTCTCGAGCTGCGCGATCTGAGCCGTGACGCGCGCGATCAGCGCATCGCCGGAAATCGGGGCGGCATGCGTCGCGGCCTGCATCTTGGCGAGCGCCGCAGCGTTCCCCTGGACCGTGTAGGCCGAATCGAAGCTGCCGCTGTTCGGCTGCGTGCCGCGGATCGCCCAGTAGGTGGCGTAATCACCCGAGAGGTCGGCGTGATAGACGTCGCCGTAGCGGCCGTACTGCTCGTGCAGCACCCGGTATTGCAGCGTCCGGTTGGTTTCGAGCGCCTTGACCGCGTTGTCGACGTAGGTCTTCACCGCGCCGGCTTCGGTGATGCCCGCATCCTTCGCCTGGCTCGTGAACAGGGCAGTATAGTAGGCGCGCTCGCCAGTCTTCTCGCTGAGGGTGATCTCGAAGCTAGAGTCGTATCGGGACGGGTCGGCCTGCTGGTTCCGATAGGCCCAGTAAGCGTTGTAGTCGCGCTCGCGGGTGCTCTCGTAGGCGCTGAGCGTGCGCTCGAACTTCAGGTTCGCATCCTCGGTGGTGAGGGCGAGATCCTTCCACACGCCGTTGATGAGCTGGGCCGCAACCCGGTCGTCGCGCACGGAGACGTTGTTGACGTTGAGCAGATTCCCGGCGTCGACCTTGATGTAGACGTCGCCGTTGGCCGTCAGGCTGTTCAGGCGCAGGTCGCCCGTAAGTTCACGGATGCCGACCGAACCGGCCGCCGTGATGTCGGTCTTGTCGCGGGCGGTGGTGCCGCCGTCGAGCTTGATCGGGGCCGCCTCGGAGCCGAAGCGACCGCCCGCAATCACCTTGATGGAGCCGCCTGACACCACGCCTTCGCCGGCCACGGTGATGCCGCTCGTCGAAACCAGCTTGACGTCGAAGCCGCCACCCGCCGCGATCTTGTCGATCCCGAGTTCGTTGTCGACGGTCCGGACGTTGAGGTTGATGTTGCCCGCGGTGGTCGTGGCCTTGAGCGTGTTGCCGGCCCCAATGGTCGTGACGTTGAGCGCCTGGTCGGTGGCGTTGCTGCCATTGCCGACACCTATGCCGCGCGCGGCCTGCAGCGTGACGCGCGAGCCGGTGATGGCCGCGGTGGAGCTGAGATGCTGGATCGTCCCGCCCGAGGTGATCGTCGTGGTGCCGTTGTCGTTCTTGATGCCGCCGGCAATCAGCACGCGGCCGGAGCCCTGCGAGTCGATGCTGACGGTGCCGGTGCGCTCGCCGGTGAACTTGATCTTGATGCCGTAATCGGCCTGCAGGCTATGGGTCGCCTGGGTCTCGGTATAATCGACCGTCTGGAACTTGGAGTAATAAGTCTTCTTTCCGTACCAAGTGCTCGTCGTCCAGCTCGCAACTTCCTTCGGCTTCTCGGCCGAGCGGGTGTATTCGGGCGCGCCCAGGAAGGCGTAACCCGACTTGCTGGCATCGATATAGTAATAGGCGGATTCGGGCTGTAGAGCCGCCTTCTCGGTGATCTCCTTGTTGAAGGCGCTCAGGGGCGGCGGATCCTTGGCAAAGGCATCGATACCAGCCCAGGATGAGGTGCCCGTCGTCAGCGAGTAGGTGTTCTTGGCCCCCTGGCCGATGGTGAAGGCGTAGCGGTATCCGGTCTTCGGATCGTACTGGGTCGTGCTGCTGCCGTTATACTTGGTGATCTCGGCGCCGGTGCTGTTCAGATCGGCGCTGTAGCGCGTGACGATGCCTTCGGCGTCCTGCCGGATCAGCGTCTGGCGGAAAGCGATGTCGTTGGCATCGGCGATGCCGTTGCCGTTCACGTCGGTCTTGTAGGCGAGATCCTTGATGTCGATCGTGCCGATGCCGCGCCGCGATAGGTCGATGCGGTTGAGGACGACGTCACGGTTGAGCTGATTGACGACCTCGACCTTGGCGTAACCGCCCAGCGCCCGCAATTCACCAACGCCCGCATTGGTGTTGAGCATGACGCCGGTCAGATTGATCTGGCCGCCGGTCGAGACGACCTCGTCGATCTCGATGGCGCCGGTCTGCCGGTTGTAGCTGGCAGAGTAGCCGTCGCGGGTCAGCGTGCTCAGGTTCGCGGTGCGATAGGGATTACGGAGGATCTCCTGAATCTCGTTCTCGACCGACTGATCGATGACGATTCTGTAGAGGTCGCGCCCGCTCTGCACCAGACCATTGAGGTTCAGGTACTGCGCCTTGATGGTCACCGCACCGCTGGCAATGACGCTTGACTGCGAGCCGGACAGCGCCCGAGCGATGTCGGAGGCGGACTTGCCGGTCATCGGACCGGATCCGGCTTCGAGCACCGCCTTGATCTGACCGTAGGGGTCGCCGCCGACGGAGTAGGTGCGCAGATCCTCGGTCAGGCCGATGGCGACCGCGCCGCCGACATCGGTCTTCAGCTCCTTGATGGTGGTCTTGGCCGTGATGGTGAGATCACCGCCTGCCGCCGTCGCCACGTTGAGGACCGCCGTCGGCGCGTAGATGTCGCCGACGATGAGAATGGCCGGCGCGGTGTTGCCGTTGCGGGCACCGGAGGTGTTCTTGAGTGAGATGTCGCTCTTGCTGTCCTTCGTGACGACACCGCCGGCGGTCAGGACCTGGAAGTTGACGTCACGGCCACCGGCGATCGCCTTGGCGGCGGCGGCATCCGGGCTCGCGGCGTTCTTCGTGATGATCGCTTGGCGACGGGTGTTGAAGTCGTCGCTCGACGTCACCGGGATCTGTGCGTCGTTGAAGAAGGTGCCGCCATTCGATTCCGGCATCGTGATGCCGGTGATGACGAGGCTCGCCACGGAGTTGTTGGTGATCTCGACCTTCGTGTCGGAGGCGGCATCGAGCTTGCCCGAGCCGAGCAGGGCATCGGCCCGCACGATGATACCGCCGGCGCCCGCCGAGAACGGGCTCACCGTGATGGCCTGGACCTGCTTGTAGAGGGGGATGAGGACCGTCCGGCCGTCGAACGTCGTCTGGAATTCCGCGAGCCCGTCGGCCAGCAGCTCGGCTTTGATCCGGTTCACCTCGCCCTGATAGTACGCCTGGAGCGTGGCGTTGTCCTTGTAGGTCGAGAGGCCCTTCGTGGCTTCCTCGTAGGCCTTGATCAGGTTCGACTGGGCGTTGGCGAAGCCCAGGCTGATGGTGATGGGCAGCTTCGGCAGCGTCGCCGAGGCCGAGGTCGCACCATCCGGCAGGGTGATCGTGAAGCTCTTGGTGTTGTCCGAATCCGCGATCGGATTGCCGGCCGCATCGTACTTCTGGCCGTTGAGCTTGACGGTTCCCGTGATCAGGGTCGCGGCGCCGTTGCCCGGCGCCCGCGTCATGTCGTCGATGACGATGGAGATGTTGCGGGTGATGCCGGTGACGACCGTGCCGTCGACGATCACGGTGCCGATCGAGCCCGTCTGCGTGTCGCCGACCGGGGTGACGGCCGAGCCGCCGAGCAGGCTGTCGATGGCGCCGGCGACGGCGGTCGTCCAGTTCGTGCCCTTCATGCGGGCCACGGCATTGGAATTGCCCTGGCGGTTCGTGAAGAGGTTGGCGTTGCCGGCGGTCTTGATCGTGGCGCCGCCATCGATCTTGATCGTGTTGATCTCCTCGACGCGGATCTTGGCCGCCAGCGAGGTGATCGGGATCGCGCTGCCGGCGAAGTTGTCGGTCGTCGCCGACGCGTCGTAGGCGTCGTCGTAAGCCTTCTTGTTGGTGCCGACCAGGAGATCCGCATCGCCGTAGGCGGTGATGTCGGCGCCCGCGCCGATGTTCACCGCGTTGTTCGGCCGGATGATGACGGTGGTGCTGCCGCTGGCGACGGTGGCGGCGCCGTAGGTCTCGGAGTTCGAGACCGCATAGGCATTGCCGCCGCCATTGGCCGAAAGAGTCAGGTTTCCGAGCGTGAACAGGGTCGCGTTGGCGCCGATGTTGACCTGCGCGACGAAGTTCCGGGTCTCGATGCTGGAATAGGCGCCGGCGCCCGACAGCGCGCCGCCGGTGGTCAGCGAAACCTTGTCGTAGATGTTGATGCTGTTGTTGGCCGCCAGACGGATTCCGCCTGCGGTTCCGGCGCGGGCGACGGTGATCAGGTCGGCATTGCTGCCGACATCGACCCGCGTGGTGATGTCGAGAACCGTCGAGCTGTGCGCCGCCGCGCCGCTGGCCAGACCGCCGGTCGAGCCGACGATGTTGGCCTGTCCGAGCTGCGGCTTGTTCACGGTGTTCGTCGCGGTGGCGAGGATATCGCGGGCCGTGACGCGGGAATTGGTCCCGAACGCGGCTGTCACCGCGTGCGTGATCGTGTTGTTCACGACGGCGCCCGCTCCGGCGAGGGCGCCGTAGCTGTCGGTGATGATCTGGCCGTTCATCGTGCCGACGTGATCGGCGGAGAGATAGAACAGACCGGTGCTGTCGCTGCTCTTGGTCAGGTCGATGGTGACGCCGGTGCCGAGTTCGGCCCGCGTGCTGCCGCCCATGCCGGTGCTGGCGCTGGCGGCGGTGCCCGAGACGAGGCCGCCGCTGCCGGAAATGCCCTTGGCGAAGTTGTCGTCGATGCCGGAGGCGGTGACGGTCATCGAGCCGGCATTGAGCGCGCCGAGGGACACGACGCGGGCGCTGGTCACGGTCGCCGAATTCGCCGACGAGACGGTCGCACCGGCCGCGACGAGGCCGATGCTGGCGCTGCTGGCGGTCGAGGTCTGCCGCGTGCTGCTCGTCGCGCTGACGGCGACCGCACCGCTGACGGCCAGCACCGTGCCGACATCGATGAGGCCGCTGACCGTGCTGCTGTTCTCCGCCAGGGTCACCGTCGAGTTGAGGCCGATCAGGCCGCCGACGGAGCCGGAGGCGGTCGCCGTCGCGGAATCGCGGCCCGCCTGACGGGCGAGGTTGCCGAGCACCGAGAGGCTTCCGGCCGTGATCGAGACGTTCTTCGTCGAGGCTCCGACCGTGGCGGCGACTTTGGCCTCGGCCACCGAGGCACCGATCGCGGCGGTGCCGGCATTGATGCCGGTAGCCACAGCGTTGACGGAGGGAAGCGCGGTGGCGACCACGCTCACATTCGCGGCGGAGACCGAGCCGCCCTCGATGGCCGCGGTGACCGTCGGGCGCGCCTCGACCTTGGCGACGGAGCCGCCGGCCGCGAGGGCGAGCAACCCGCCGGCGACCGAGATGCCGAGCACCTGCGAGTCGATCGTCGTCGTGTCGCTGGCGCTGACGGCGACGTCGCCCGCGGACGTGACGCGGCTGTTGGTGATGCTGGCGCTCGTCGTGCTGGTGACGGTATCGCCGGTGCCGGCGCCGCCGCCCGAGACCGAGACGCTGAAGGCCGAGGCGCTGCCGGACATGGCCGCGGCACGCGCGCGGCTCGTCAGGGTCGCGCTCTCGGTCGCGGTGACCGCGACGGAGCCGCGGGTGGTGAGACCACCGGTCGTGCCGAGGTTGCGGATCGCGGCCGTGACGTTGTTGGCGATCACGTTGTCCGCCGCCGCGACGGCGAGGGCGAACGAGCCGCTGCCGAAGACGCCGAACGAGGCGGCCACCGAGGCCGCGCCGGTCTCGACGCTGAGGCTGGAGGTGTCGCGCGCCGAGACGGTCACGGTTCCGGCGGTGATCTTGTCGCCGGCTCCGTCGCCGTCGATCGCCGCGCTCACGATCGCGCCGATCCGGTTATGGGTGCCGGCGCCGGCGCCCGCGGCGCTGACGGCGATGGCACCGCCGGAGATCGCCACCGAGCCGGCCGCAACCGTCGCCCGGATCGTCTGACCGGAATTGGCGGTGACGGACAGGTTGCCGCCCGCCTCGATCGTCGTGTTCTGCGACAGAGCCTCGATGAGAAGCGCGGCCGACTTCGTCGTCTTGTCCTGGCCGTTGACCCGCTGCGTGATCTCGCTGCCGATCAGGTTGGTGGCCACGCCGGTGCCGATGCTGGCCCCGACCGCGACACCGCCGATGCTGACGCCGGCGGCGAGTGCGGCGACCTCCGCCACGATCCGGCTGTTGTTCGCGGCGGCGACCGCCACGTCACCGGCGGCGTTCAGGCGGGCGTTGCTGACCCGCGCGCGGGTCGAGCCGCCGATCATGTTGGTGGCGATGGCACCGCCGCCGGCGACCGAGACGGCGACGCCGCCGCCCGAGAGCGCCACGGCGGCCGCAGCCACGCGGGCGTTGATGCTGGACCCGCCATTGTCGGACGGAACCGTGGCTTCGACGCGGATTCCGCCTGTGCGCGTCGTCACGGAGGCCCCGTCGACGATTGCGGTCACGGCGTTGTTGATCACGTTCAGGGCCACGGCGACGCCGATCGCCGGCGCCACGCCGACGGCGCCGCCCGCGGCCGCGATGGCTGCTGCGCCGACATCGACGTTGATCGTGGCCTGATCCTTGGCGCGGACGGTGACGTCTCCAGCCGTGACGCTCGTCGAAGCGCCGGTGATCGCCGCGTTGGTGGCGAAGCTGATCGCGTTGCCCGAGTAGCTGCCCGATCCGGCCACGCCCACCGCGACGGTTCCGCCCGTGACGACGGCGGAGGCCGCCGCGACGGTCGCGTCGATGGTGCTCGAAGAGGTCGCGGTGACGGCGACCGAGCCCTGCGCGGTCGCGACCGTGTCGGCGATCAGGGCCTCGACCCTGGCGCCGCCATCGGTGTCGAGCGTCGGCTGATCGAGCCGGTTGCCGTTCGCGTCGGTGGTCTTCCAGCTGCCGATGATGTTCTGGGCGCCCGAGAGGCCGATCGCCACCGGAACGCTGGCGAGACCGGCGCCGCCGCCGGCCGCGGAGAGCGCGACCACCTTGGCGTCGATGTCCTGGCTGCTTTTGGCGCCGACCCGCAGGCCCGCGCCGCTCGTGACGCGGTTGAGGGACGATTGCCCGTTCGCCCGCTCGATCGCCGCGCGGGTGCTCGTGGTGATGACGTTGAGGGCGCCCGCGCCACCGCCGGCCACCTGCACGCTGACGCCGCCGGCACCGCCGACGCTGACGGAAGCCGCCGTGGCGATCGCCTGGATCGACCCGCTGCTCTCGGCCTCGACCGCGAGGTCGCCGGAGGTCGTAGTGACGCCGGTATCGGCGTTGCGGATGAGCGCCTCGACCGTGTTGCCGATGCGGTTGGTCGCCATCGAGACCGAGACCGTGACACCGACGCTGGCCGCTCCGGCGCCGCCGCCCGCAATGCCCGCCGAACTGACGGAGGCGGTGATCGCGGAGGTGTCCTTGGCGGACAGGGCGATCTGCGTCGCCGTGATGCCGGTCGCGCCGTCGCCGTCGATATAGGCGCGCGTCGCGACGGCGATGGTGTTGGAGGCGCCGGTGCCGGAGCCCGCCACGCTGACGGCCGCCGCGCCGCCGCCCTGGATCGAGGCCGAGACCGCCCCGACATCCGCCCGGATCGTCTGGTTCGAGACCGCCGTCACGTCGAGCGTGTTGTCGGAATCGACGCTCGCGTTGCTGAGATAGGCTTGGATCTGGTTGCCGGCACCGATGGTGTTCGCCGCCGCACCGACGCCGACCGAGACACCGACGCCCGCCGCGCCGCCACCGCCGGCAGCCGCAGCCGCCGCGACGATCAGGGCCTGGATGTCGGCATTCGAGCCGGCCGACACCGTGGACTTGCCACCGCGCACGATCAGCGCGCTGTTGGCGACGAAGGCGTTCGTGCGCACCGTGATGACGTTCGACGCACCGGCGCCGCCGCCGCTCACCGAGACGCCCGCGGCACCGCCGCCGCCGATGGAGACGGCCGCCGCCGCGGAGCTGGCCCGGATGCGCGCATCGTTGCGCGCGCCGACCGAGACGCCGCCGCTGCGGGTGGTCAGGCCGGCATCGACGTTGGAGATCGACGCCTGGATGCCGCCCGCGATGCTGTTGATGGCGAGGGCGAAGCCGATCGCCACGCCGACGCCGGCCGCGCCGCCGCCGGCCCCGGAGAGCGAGGCGGCGCCGGTGACGGCGGTGATCTGGGCCGTGTTGGCGGCCGAGACGGTCACGCTGCCGGCCTTGATGCCGTCCGAGCCGGCGCCGTCACCGTCGATCGTGGCCGAGGTCTCGACCCCGATGGCGTTGGCAGCCACCGAACCGGCCGCGGCGCCCGCGACACCGGCCGCGCCGCCACCCTGGATCGCAGCGGATGCCGCCACGACGGTCGCCGTGATCTTCTGGCTCGCCGTGGCCTGAACCGTCAGGGCCGCGGCGATGTCGAGGGGCGAGTTCTTGACCGAGGCCTGGACGGCCGTGGCACCGCCGCTGCCGAGCGTGTCCACGCGCTCGGCATTCTGGCCCGTGCTGGACCATTCGCCGATGCGGTTCTCGGCACCGCTGACGCCCAGCGCGACGCCGACGCCGGCCGCACCGCCGCCGCCGCCGGACGCGGCCAGTGCCGAGATGATCGCCGTGATTTCGGACGAGCTGGTCGCCGTCACCGTGAGGCCGCCGCTGCCGGTCGTGGTGATGCGGCTCGCATCCACCGTTGCGTTGACCGAGCCGAGGATCCGGTTCGAGGCGAAGGCGCCGCCGCCGGACACGCCGACGCCGGCCGAGCCGCCGCCCGCGATGCTGATCGCCGCCGCCGCTGCCGCCGCGTTGATGCGGCCGGCGCGCGAGGCGCTGACCGAGACGCCGAGCGGTCCGGTCGTGCGCAGGAGGGTGTCGGCGTTCTTGATCGCCGCTTCGACGTTGCCGGCGATGCTGTTGAGCGCCAGCGTGAAGCCGACCGCCACGGAGACGCCGGCCGCGCCGCCGCCCGAGCCCGCGAGCGAGGCGGACCCGGCGAAGGCGTCGATCGTGGAGATGTCGGAGGCGCGGACCGAGACGCTGCCGGCCTCGATGCCCGTTGCACCGTCACCATCGATGACGGCGCGGGTTGCCACCGCGATGGCGTTCGTGACCGAGACGCCGGCCGCCGAGACGCCGACGCCGGCCGAACCGCCGCCGCCGATGGAGGCCGCCGCAGCGGCGACCTGGGCGGAGATCGCCTGAGCCGAGCTGGCCCCGACCGTCAGCGCGCCGCTGGTCTTGACGCTGCTGCTCGTGAGAAGCGCTTCGACGACGGAGCCCTGGCTCGCGGCGGCGGTATCGACGCGGTTGCGTCCCTCGCCGGACGACGTCCAATCGCCGATCTGGTTGGCTGCGACGGACACGCCGATCGCCACGCCGACGCCGGCCGAACCGCCGACGCCGACGGCGAGGGAGGCCGCCGCAACGAGAGCCGAGATCTTCGACGTGGCCGCGGCGGTCACGGTGACGGTGCCGCTTTGCGTAATCGTGCTGGCGGCCATCACGGCCCGGGTGACGGGGCGGATGGTGTTGAAGGCGAGGGCACCGCCACCGGCGATGGCGATGCCGCCCGATCCGCCGCCGCCGATGCTGACCGCGGCCGCCGTCGTCGTCCCCGTGATGGTCGCGTTGCTGAGGGCATCGACCAGGACCGCACCGGTGCCGGCATCGATCCCGTCGCCGACATTGTTCACGCTGGCCCGGGTGGCCGCGTTGATGGTGTTGAGCGCAAGCGCGAATCCGATCGAGACCGCGACGCCGTTCGAGCCACCGAAGGCGGCGCTGACCGCGGCGGTGAGCGCGTTGGCGGTGATGCTCGAGGTATCGGCCGCCTTCACGGTGACGGCGCCGGCCTTGATCGCGTTGCTCGCGATCGCGCTGCCGCTCACGCCGTTGCCCTCGATGAAGGCCTGCGTGGTGACACCGATGGCGTTGATGACGGCCGTGGCGCCGCCGCTGATGCCGACGGCGTTGGAGCCGCCGCCCGCGAGGCCGGCCGAGATCGCCGCGATATTCGCCTTGATGACGTTCTTCGACGTCGCCTCGACCGCCAGAGCGCCCTTCGCGTCGACGCCGACGCGAGTGAGAGACGCCTCGACGACGGTGCCGCCGTTATTGGCCAGGGCATAGCTGGTGGTGGCATCGGTACCCGATGAAGACCAGACGCCGATGCGGTTTTCGGCGATGGCGGCGCCGAGCCCGACGCCGACGGCATTGCTGCCACCGACGCCCGCGGCCAGCGAAGCCGCCAGGATCGCGGCGTTGATCGCGGCCGAGGCCTCGGCCTTGACGCTGATGGTACCGCCCGCGCCGGTCGTGGTCAGCTTGCTCTCGCTCGCCTGCGCACGGGTGCTGGTGGTGATGACGTTGCGCGCATAGGTGACCGCCGCGCTGACGGGCACGGCGTTCGAGCCGGATCCGGCCACGGCGATCGCGGCCGAGGCAGCGTTCGCCGTGATGGTGCCCGCCGATTTCGCGGAGATGAGGATCGCGCCGACGGTCTGCAGGCCGCGATCGACGTTCTTCACAATCGCCGAGACATCGTTGGCGATGGCGTTGAGCGCGATGCTGCCGCCGACGGCGATCGAGACGGCGTTGCCGGACGCGGCGGCGAGCGAGAGGCTCGCCGAAAGCGCCTGCGTCGTGATGGTCGAGATGTCCTGGGCCGAAACGGTGGCGCTCGCGGCCTGGAATCCGGGTGTCGCGCCGGTCTTGTCGCCGTCGATCGAGGCCGCGACCGCGAGGCCGATATTGCTCATCGCGAAGGTGCCGCCGACGCTGACCGCGCCGGCCTTGCCGCCCGCGACGGTGACGCCGGCCGCGATCGCGACGATGTCGGTCGTGATGGTGTTGTTGGCACTCGCCGCGACGGAGAGTGCCCCCGTCGTCGTGACCGGGCTGCCCACCAGGGTTGCCGAGACGTTGGCGCGACTACCGAGCGAGGGCGTCTCGCTCAGCGTGTGGGCCGTCTCGTCATAGGCGGTCCAGGCACCGATCTCGTTATAGGCGATGGAGATGCCGAGCGCGCCCGCGCCGCCATCGCCGGCCCCGCCGCCGATGGACGCCGCGGCGCCGACGACCAGGGACTTGATCGTCGCGCTGCTGCTCGCCGAGACGGTGACATCGCCCTTCGCGTCGATCGACGCGTTCTGGCCCGTGGCCGTGGCGCTGCTGTTGATCTTGTTGACCGCGGCGACGCCGGCACCGGAGACGGCGATGCTCTTGTCGGCGCTCGCGCTCACCGCGACGCTGGCTGCCGCGGCACGCGTCTCGATGGTGCCCTGCCGCGTCGCGTCGATGGTCACGCCGCCGGTGAGGGTCGTGACATCGGCGTTCCTCACGGTCGCCGTGACGTTGCCGCTGATCTCATTGATCGCGACACTGGCCGCGAGTGCGACCGTCACCGACTTGCCCTGGCCGAACGAGCCGGCCACCGAGGCCGCGCCGACATCCGACGAAATGATCGACGCGTTCTTGGCGGTCACCGCGAGGCTGCCGGCCTCGATCGCGACCGACGTGCCGTCCGCAGCGTAGAGCTCCGCCGTGGTGGCGACGTTGACGGTGTTGCGCGCACCTGAGCCATTGAGGCTCGCCGTGCGCGCGTCACCGGTTCCGCTGCCCGAGACGCCGACCGAGACCGTCACGGTCGTCGCATCGATATCGGCCTTGGACTCGGCGCGCACGCCGACGGCACCGGTGGACCGCACCGGCGTGCCGGCCACTGTCGCCCGCACGGCCGTGCCCGAGCCGCCGATGACGTTCTGCGCGTTCGAGACGCCGAAGGCGACGCCCGTCGCCTTCCCGTCGGCCGAGCCGGCGACGGTAATGGCGGCCGCGCCGGTCAGCGCGGCGATCTTGGCGCTGTCCGTGGCCGAGACAGAGAGACTGCCGACCTTGGCGCCGCCATTGGCGCTGTCCCCGACCTTGGAATCGGTGATCTCCGCGATCGTCGATCCCTTGACCGTGTTGATCGAGAGCGCGCCGCCGCCGCTCACCGAGGCGCCATCGCCCTTCGAGGAGATCTGCGCACCGACGGCGGCCGCGTAGGTCTGCGCGAAGATGTCGGCGCTGCGGTTCGCCGCCACGGTGACGTCGCCGAGAGTCGCGAGATTGGCGACCTGCGTGATCCGCGCGGCCACTTCGCTGGTGATCGCATTGTCGGCGAGCGACAGGGCGATGGCGAGGGTCGACTTCGAGGCGGTGTTGCTCGCATCCGCGCTCAGGTTGGCCGAGAGGCCGAGGGCGACGGAGGTCGCCCGGATGACGGCGGTATCCTTGGCCGAGACGTTGATCCCGCCCGTGCCGGAGGTGACCGCGTCGTCGCTGCTGCCGGTGCCGTCGATGACGGCGGAGGCCGAGGTGACGACCTTGTTGCGCACGAACAGGCCGCCGCCGGACAGCGCGATGTTGCCGTCGGTGCTGGTGCCGCCGCTGCCGCCCGTCGAAACGCCGACCGCCATGGCGGTCGCGAGCGTCCGGGCCTCGATCCGGCCGCCCGATTCGGCCTCGACCGACACCCGGCGCCCGGCGCTCAGCCGCGACTTGGTGACGTTCGCCTTCACGTCGAGCGAGCGCGCCTTGTCGGCGGCGAGGCTGCTGGTGCCATCGACCGGGATCAGGCTGAGGTTGTAGCCGATCATGTTGAAGGCGAGCGAGACGCCGATCGCCACTGCCTGGGCCGTGCCCTTGCCGACGACGACGGCCGCCGCCGCGGCCTCGACCGAGGCCGTGATGGTGGCCGCGCTCTTGGCGGAGACGGTGATGTTGCCCTGACCGCCGGTGCCGTCGGTGACGCTCGGAGCCTGGCTGCCGGATGCGGTGATCCGGCTGTCGGCGATCCGCGCCTCGACGCCGCCAAGGATCGTGTTGACGCCGAAGGCGCCGCTGCCGGAGACGCCGAGATTCTTGCCGTCCTCGGTGCTCAGCAGCACGGCGATGGCGGTGGCCGCGACCTTCGCGGTGATGGTGGCGGTGTTGGCGGCGGTGACGCTGACGTCGCCCGCGCTCGCCGTGAGGTCGCCGATCCGGTCGAGGCCGGCTTCGAGCACGACGTCGAGGATGGTGTTGCGGGCAAAGCTGGCAGCGACGGAGATCGAGCGCGTGGTCGTCGCGGTGCCGGTCCCGCCCGTGTTGCCCGTATTGCCGGAGGTGTTCGTGCCGCCCGGGGCGCTGGTCGTGTCGGGCATGTTGTAGACCACCGCCGTGACGGGGGCCTTCACCACGGCATTGATGGTGGACGCACTGAGGGCGTTGACGGCCACGCCGCCCGCTGCCTTGAGGCTCGTCACGTCGGCGATGGTGGCGGAAGTGCCCACACGCACGAAGTTCAGGCCGGCGACGGCCCCGACGGTGGTCGCGGCCGAGCCGATCGAGGTGACGGCGTTCTCGATGGTGGCGCTGATGGTCGCCTTAGACAGAGCCTCCACCGAAACCTTGCCGGTGGCGTTGATCGGCTGGCCCGAGATCGAGGCGGTCGCGGCGAACTGGCCGCCCTTGGTCATCTGGCTGTCGAGATCGATCCCGGCCAGCAGTTCGGCGAGGTCGAACACCGCGTTGGTGCTCGGGCTGCCGATCTTGTTGAAGGCGGCGGTGATCCCGACGGCGGTCTCGCTCGAATCGACCGTGCTGTCGATCGTGGCGGTGATCGCGCCGGTGTTGCGGGCGCTCACCGCGACATTGCCGACGGTCGCGCTCGCGGTGGCGTCGCCGAGCGGGCTGCGGTCGATCGTGGCGGTGCTCGCGCCCATCACGACGTTCGAGGCGATCACCGCCTGGGCCGCGATGGATTTCTTGTCGCCGGCCTTGGTGCCCGGCTTCAGCTTCGACTCGACCTTGCTGTTCACCGTCGCGGTGATCGTCCCGCTCTGCTCCGCCTGGACGCTGATATTGCCGGCCTTGGCGACGGTCATGCCCGTGAGCGTCGCCGTGGCGGCGCTGCGCACGTCGTTGGTCACGAGGATGCCGCTGACGGCGACGGCGTAGGGCTTCGCCGGGGTCTGGCCGCTGGTGGTGTTCGTGTTGTCGGCCGGCGGCGTCGCCGAGCCGGCGATATCCTTGCTGTCGCCGAGGTTGAGCACACCCGGCGGCAGGAATTTCACGAACTCGCGGAGATTGTTTTCCCGCCAGCCATTGGCCTCCGTATAGGCCTCGGTCTTCAGGTCGGCGACGAGCTTGGTATCGCCGAAATAGACGTAGAGCTTCTCGACACCACCGACCTTCGCGAACACGATGTCGCCGAACGTGACGGTCTTCGAGCCCGATTCGGTCGTGTAGGTATAGTTGCCGAGGATCTTGTCGGCGAAGTCCTGCAGCACGCTCGGCTTGGTCAGGCTAGCGATCGCCGAGAGGGTGTTCAGCGAGGTGATGCTGCCGTTGCTGGTCGCCGCGATCGTCACCGCGCCGGCGGCATTGAGCGTCTTCGTCGGGTCGATGGCGGTGCCGGCCGTGTTGCTGCTGTCGATCCGCGCCACCGCCTCGGAATTCACGAGGTTGCCGGAGAGCGCGAAGCCGATCGCGTAGGCGCTCGCATCCTTGAGCACCGCCTGCGACGCACTGGCCTTATTGGTGAGCTGAGCGTTGATCGACGCGTCCGAACGCGCGGTCACGGCCAGCGTGCCGCTGGCGTCCGTCGTCGTGATAGTGCTGCGCAGGATCTGAGCGCGCGCCCCCGACGGATCGGCATCGTTGCCGCTGCCGGCGGCGATCAGCGGCTGCCCCGTGATCGTGTCGGCGGCGCGGAACAGGATGTTCTGCTCCTTCCAGCCGATGGTGTTGAAGGCGAGCGTGATCGACACCGCGCCCTGGTCGCTGGAGGTCGCGGTCTTGGCCGTGGCGTCGATGGTGGCGGTGTTGGCCGCATCGACCTTCATCCCGCCGCCGGTGACGGTGCTGTCGACGATCTCGGCCCGCGCCGTACCGAGGACGGCGTTGGTGGCGATGATGCCGCCAAGCGCGAGGCTCGTCGGCTGGCTCTTCGTGCCGAGCGTCCGGTCCGTGGACGGGTCGGCCGGCGTGGTCGGTGCCGGGGTGGTGACGTCGGTCGTCGGCTTGTAGGAGGCGGCCGACTTGACGGAGGCGGCGCTGTCGGCGGTCGCCTTGATCGTGGCGGTCTCGCTCGCCTGAACCGTGACCGTGCCACCCGCTGTGGCGGTGACGCCGGTGATGCGCGCGACGGCGTCCGCGTGGACGCTGTTGAGCACGACGAGCCCGCCGATCGCCAGCGAGGCGGAAGGCTGCGCCGCGACCGTGCCGAGTTTGGACGCGTTGTTGGCCGACGGGTCGCCCGTGGGAGCCACCGTCTCGGTCGAAGACGTGGCCGGGGCGGGCGTCGTGGTACCTGTCCCGGTGCCGGTGCCTGTCCCCGTGCCGGTCGTCGGCAGCTTCACGCCATCCGGAATGAAGTTGGACTCGAGAGCGCGCTTCCAGAGGAGCTTGTTGGTGTAGTCGGTGGCCGCGAGATCGATCTTCGCGTTGCCGCCCATGTAGATGAAGATGTCGCCAGCCTTGTAGGCGCCGGACTTGTCGGCGATCAGCGTCCACCGCGAGTCGTTTTTGAAATCCGGATCGAGCGAGTTGATCCCGTCCAGGGTGTTGGCGCCGACATACTTGTAGATCTTCTTGGTGAGATCCTCGATCGTATCGCCGGTCTTGACCGTGATCTCACCCTGCCCGGCCTTGTAGGTCGGCTTGGCGTAGCCGTCCGCGATCCGCACGCGCGTGCCGAAGGTGACGTCCTGCGCGTTCGCGGTCTTCGAAAGCTCGCCGTAGGCCGAGAGGTCGATGGCGCCGATGGTGTCGGTGCTGAGGCCGAACGGCTTCAGGAAGCCGTTTAGGCCGTCCTTCAGCTCCACGATCTTAGCCGCGGTCTCGATGACCGCACGATCGACAGCGACTTGCAGACGGATCAACTGGCCGACGCTCTTCTCGGCCAGATCGGTGCTGTTGCGCAGCGCGGCCTCGTCGAGATAGCCGAGGCGCGCCGCCTCGGCGGCGACCTTCAGCGCTTCGAGCCGCGCCTCGTCGACGGCAGCCGTGTCGAGCGAGGGCGTCTTCAGGGCGTCTTCGAGCGCGCCGGCCGCCTTCCCGATCCGCGTCTTGAGATCGGTCTCATCGTCGCTCGGGATCTTGGTGGTATCAATCGCCTTGAGCTGATCGACCAGGGTCTGGTTGACCTTGTCCAGATACTCCTGAGTGACTTTGCCGATCCTGAGTTCGAGCAGCTTGGTCTCGACCTGCTTGAGCAGCGTCGCGGGGCCGGCCTGAAGCTCCTCGACGAGCCCCTTCACGCGGGTGATCTGTGCGGTGACCTTCTCCTCGAAGGCCAGCAATTCGGCGGGCGCCCAATCGGCGCGGTTCTTGATGATGTTCGATTGAATCGTCGCCGACTGAACTTCGTTCGGGTTGGTCGAGAAGTCCGACGGCAGGTACTTGTTGAGCTTGGACTGGTTGGTGACGGCGCCGCCATCGCTCTTCGTGACGGTCGAACTCGTCACGATCTGAACGTTCGAGGTGATGCCGGCCGCATCCGTCGCCGTGACGGCCAGGGCTCCGCCGGCCGTGATGTCACGGGTCACGCCGGTGTTGTCGATGAGGGCGAAGGCGCTGCCGCTCACCTTGTTCGAGGCAAGAACGACACCGAAGCCGGTGCCGCCCGAACCGCTCGCGAGGTCGGCCGTGGAGGTCGCGGCATTGCTGACGGTCGCGTTGATCTTGGCCGCCGAAGTCGCCGTGACGATGAGGTCGCCGCCAGCCTTCGCCGAGGATTGGACGATCGTCGCCTTGGCGCCGGCGCCGATCTCGCCGCCGAAGGCCTTCGAGATGGCCGACTGCCCCATCAGCGTGTCGATGGTGTTGAACAGCAGGTTCTGGGTCTCGTAACCCACCGAGTTGAAGGCGAGCGTCACCGCGCCGGAAACGCCCTCGCCGCCCGATGTGGTCGATGACGCCCGGATGCGCGCATCCACGCCGGATTCGTTCTCGGCGCTGACTTCGAGATTGCCGGTCGTGGATTCCACCGTCGACCGCAGGACGCTGGCATCGGCGCCTCCGCGAACGACGTTGGTCGCCGCGATGCCGTTAGCCGCGATGAGCGTGCCGCCACCGGCGCCGCCGCTGGTTCCGGGCGTGCCGGTCTTCGACTGGAAGGAGGTGCCGCCGGACGACGTCACGGTGCTGAGGAGGGTGGCCGAGATGTCGGCGGCGTCCGCGGCATGGACCGTCAGGTCGAGAGCGGAGGTGACCGTGGCATCGGTGATGCGGGCGCCCGCGCCGCCGGTCACCTCGTTGAACACGATCAGGCCGCCGAAGGCCTTCGACGACGAGCCGGGCGCCCGGGCGGTCGGGGTCGGATCCGTCGAGCCCGCGGCGGGCGCCGGGGCCGCTGGCGGGTTGGCCACCGTGTCGAGCTTCGGCATGACCGTCTTAGCCGCCGCGGGAAGCCAGTTCGCGCTGGTGTAATCCTCGCCGTGGAGCGTGACCTTCGTGTTGTCCGCCCCGCGCCAGATGTAGATCGTGCCCGGCTCGCCCTTCGAGAGGGTGTCGGTCTTCGAGAGCAGGACGCCCTGGCCGGCCATCATGTACTGGAAGCCGCCGTTCGACGTGTAGCGCGCCTTCTGGCGCGTGATCGTCGTGGTGCCTTCCGCGGTCTTGATGGTGGTCGTGTCTTTGTCCAGGGTGTCGCCGGCCGTGGTGCCGGGCGTCGTGCCGGCCGCCGTCGGCTTTGTGGACACGATGGCCCCGTCATCGACCGCGAACCAACGGGCGGCGTTGGTGTAATCCTCGGTCGCGAGGTTGACCGAGGCGTCGGACGCAGCGACGAAGATGAACACCCGGCCCTTCAGCGCGGGCTCTTCGGTCCGCTTGGCGTCGGTGTTCGAGCTCGATCCGGCCGGGGTGGCGAAATCGGCAGCCAGCCGCACGCGGTCGCCGACCTTCAGCGCCTTGGTGCCGGATTTCGAGGTGTAATCGTAGATGTTGAGGGCGGTCGCGACCGCCTTCTTGGCCAGTTCGGCGACGCTGCCGGAAACCGACGACGCACCGATCATCGTGCTGGTCGATTCGATGCCGGCTTGGTTCTTGGCAGAAACGGTCACGGCGCCATCGGTCGAGGCGACGGTGGCTGCGGTCTGAGCCGGGGCCTGAGCGGCGACGGTTTCCGCGCCGATGAACGCCTCGGCGCGGGCGCTGACCTTGTTCAGGGCGAGCACCGCGCCCGCGGAGATTCCGCGCGCGCCGGTTTCCGCCTTGTGGACGGTTTCCTCGGAATCCGCCTGCTCGGCCTTGTTGCCGGCCTCGGCCGTGATCTTGGCCTGGCTGTCGGCGGTGACGGAGACGTCGCGCTTGGCCGTGACGGTGGAGCCGGTGATGTAGGCTTTGGCGCCGGCCGGGTTTTCCCCGTTGGTGGCGGTGGCGATGAGCGGATCGCCGACGATCGCGTCGACGGCGTTGAAGAGCGGGTTCTGCTGCTGGAAGCCGACCGTGTTGAAGGCGAGCGTGAAGCCGACCGCCGTGGTTTCGCCGGCAACGGACCCGGCCGCACTCGCCTCGATCGTCGATGTATTCTCGGCGGAGACGCTCACGCCTCCGTCTTCACTGGTGACGGTGCTGTCCTTGATGAAGGCGAGCGCACCGTTCTGCACGTTGTTGGAAACGAGCACGCCGTTGGCGGCCGAACCGCCCTCGGCCTCGACCTCGCTCTCGTCGGTGGCGTTGATGGACGCCTCCGACTTTGCCGTGACGCTGACGTCGCCGGTGGCCTGAACGGTGGTGTTGACGATCGAGGCCTTGGCCTGACCCGACACGTCGTTGCGGGCGAAGATGCCGCCCAAAGCGGTCGCCGAGGATTTCGCCGCCGTGATCTTGCCGGTCGGAGCAGCCGAGCCGCCAGTCGCACCCGGCACGACGTTGGTGGCGTCGAGCTTCTTCCAGAGCGCGAAGTCGGCAAAGTCCCGCGCCGTGTTGCCGAGATCCTCGGCGGCGGTGAAATCGGCGCCCATGTACTGGTACACGGCGCCCTTCTCGCCCTTGCCGGCCCAACTGTCGCTGAGGCGGATCTTCTCGCCGAACTTCACCTGCCGGCTGCCGGACGCGGTGGTGTAGGTGTAATCGCCGAGGAGCGCCGCGGCGTTCTTGCCGAGGCCGCTGACCGAGCCGGTCTTCTCGGCCGAAGCCGAGGCCGCCACGGCGGTCTCCGCCTCGATGCCGACCGTATCGGTGGCGGACACCGTGACATCCGTGCCCGAGACGGTCTTGCTCCGGGCATCGATCACCGCCTCGGCGGCGGCGCTGACGCGGTTCATCGCAACGAGACCGGAGACCGCCAGGGAGTTGACGCTCGCGGCCTTGGCCGCGGCGGTGACCGCGTTGCTCAAGGTCGAGGCGATCGTGCCGGACGACTCGGCCGTCGCGCTGACCGCGCCGGTGGCCGTGACCCGCGTGTTGGTGATGCGCGCGCTGGCCTGCGCCGTCGCCGGGTTGCCGAGATTGGTCCCGACCAGGGCGTTGAGGGTGTCGAATCCGAGATTGCTGCTCTCGTAGCCGATCGCATTGAAGGCGAGCTGGATGCCGCCCGCCCGCGCCGAGGTGGTCGGCGCAGTCGTTTGCCCCGATCCCGTCGTCGGCGTGGTGGTGCCCGTCGTCGGCGTCGTGGTACCGCCGGTCGAGCCGCCGGCGGCGGGATCGGCAGCGGCGTCTTCGGTGCCTGCGGGCCCGCTCGACAGGGCGGTGATCTGCGCCTGGACTTCAGCCTCGATCGAGCCGGTCGTCTTCGCCTCGACCGCGACCGCGCCGTCATTGCCGGTGGTCGTGACCTCTGCATCGGTGATGGAGGCGTCGGCCACCGACTGGATGGTGTTGGTCGCGATCACCGCATTGATCGCGAGCGCACTCGAATTCGACGTGCTGGACTTGTCGAAGGCCGAGGTCTGGCCCGGAACCGTGCTCGCCGTCCCGCTGCCGGCCGCGCCTTCCGCCGTCTCACCGGTCTGTTCCCGGATCGTGGCGATCGCCTCGACGGTCGCATCCGCCTTGGATGTGATCGTCGCGCCGCGCTCGGCGGAGACCACGACGCTGCCGGCATTCACCGTCGTCGTGGCGGAGGAGCTGCTGATCGCGGCACTCACGCCGCCCTTGATCTCGTTGCGCACGACGATGCCGCCGGCCGAGGTGCCGCCGGAGCCGGTCGTCTTGGCCGGCGCGGCCTCGGTCTCGCTGACCCGGCGCCAGAGATCCCGATCCGTGAACTTGACCGTCTTGAGGTCGAGCTTGTTCGCAGCGGTCCGATCCGCGCCCATATAGGCGTAAACGTCGCCCTTCGCGCCGATCAGCTCCCAGCTCGGGCCGGTGAAGTTCTCTTTCGACAGGTCGATCGAAGCCGACGTCGCCGGTGCGGTCGGCGTCTTGATGTAGCGGTAATAGGAGCCAACCTCGCCGCTGCCGGCCGGATGGCCGGGGCTCACGAGGACGATGTCGCCCGTCTTGACCGCCTTCAGGGTCGGGGCCTTGCCCGGCGTCGTGCCGCCCTGGGCCTGCTTCGTCGTCGACGGAAGGTTGGACTTGATCGCGTCGAGGGTGCTGACGGTCTTGATCGCCTGCTCGCCGAGCAGCGTCGAGAAATCGACGGCCACGCGCTGGCCGAGGGTGATCGCCACCGGCTGGCTTTCGCTCAGCTTGTAGTCGGACTTGATCTGCGGCTGCTTCGTCGGCAGGCCGCCATCGCTGGCCGCCTGGCTCGACGCCACGAGCTTCACGTTGGCGTTGATCGTCGAGAGGTCCGTTGCGCGGACGCCGAGCTCACCCCCGCTCGTGATGGTCGCGCCGCTGATCACCTCGGCGGTGGCCGAACGGTTCATGCGGTTGGTCGCGATCAGACCGCCGATGCTGCGCGAGCCCGCGCTCGTCACCGCGCCGGGCTCGCTACTCAACGTCGCCTTGCCGAGGAAGGTCCGAGCCTTGTTGATCGCCGTGCGCGTCGCCTGCGCCTTCGCTTCGTCGAGACGCGACTGCTCCGGGGTCGAAACGGTCACGGTGTTGCTGACCGTGGCGTTCACCGTGCCGGCACTGATCGCCTTCACCCCGACGCCGCCGGTCGTGGCCGTGGCGTTCGCCGCCTCGATCCGGGCACGGGTCGCCTGGGCGGCGGCAAAGGTGAAGAACCCGCTGCCGAGAATGGCGTCGATGGTCATCCCGACGACCTTGTCGGCCAGCTTATCGCTGCCGGTCAGGCCGTCCGGCCGGTAGCCGACGATGTTGAAGGCTGCCGCACCGCCGATGGCCGTGCCGCCGGACTTGCTCTCACCCGCGACCGAGGTCTGCACCCGCGAATCGATATTGGTCACGTCGGACGCGTTGACGGAGATGTCGCCGGTCGCGGCGCTCACGCTTCCGCCCTGGACGGTCGCCGTGGTGCTGCCAAGGACGATGTTGACGGCGTAGGAGCCGGCCACGCCGAACTTGCTCGCCGCGACGACGGCCTTCGCGTTGGTGGTCAGGTCGAGGGCGTTCTGCGCGGTCAGCGCGACGCCCTGCGCGCCCGTGACGACCGAATTCGTGACGGTCGCCGTGATGTCGCGCTCGACCGTGTTGACGGCGGAACTGCGGGCAATCCCGATCTGCTCGCGCTTCGCCTCTTCGGCGTCGCTCTCCTCCTCGAGGGTGTCGGTCCGGATCGGCTCGACGATGGCCTGCGCCTTGGTCGCATCCATCGCCACGACGGAGACAGCGCCGCCGGTCGCGGTCAGGCGCGCCGTCTCGACGACGGCCTTGGTGGAGCCGGTCAGCAGGTTGCGGGCCTGGACGGCGCGCGACTCGATCATGGTGTCGTTGGTGGCCGCGACAGCGAGGGACGCGGCGGCGACGGACACGCCGCGCACGGCGACCCGCACGGTGTCGTTCACGTTGATCTGGGCTGCACCCGCCTTCATCGGTGCGGGCAGCGAGTTGTCGGTCTCGCCGTCGCCCGCGACGAGGCCCGTCTCCGGGTTGGCCGGATCGGTGGCATCGGTGGCGGCGCGGATGCGCACGGCCAGGGTGCCGGCGTTGGCGGCATGGATCCCGGCGGCGCCCTCCGCCGACACGAGGGCGATATCGCCCGCGGCAGGCGCGCCAGCGGGAAGGCTTCCCGCGGCCGGCACGCCGAGATCGACGCTCGTGAGGCGCGTGACGGTCTGCGTGCCGCTCAGGCCGAACAGGTTGAGGATGTTGATGGCGGCAGCGGCTTTCGCGGCCGCGCTCGCCGCGCCGTCAAGCGCCGGGTCATCGAACTGGAACCCCGGCACCGACGCAGCATCCCGCGCGACGAGCGTGATCGTCGAGTCGGTCTTGTCGTCGGCCGAGATCTGAAGCGCGAGGGCAGGATCGCTGCCGGCAAGGGTGCCGGCGCCGGTCTGCTTGATCCGCGGATCGGTGCTCACCGCACTCGGAGCGACCGTCACCTGCGTCGTGTTGTTGATCGTCGTTTCGGCCGATTTGATCAGGGCCTTGGCGGCCAGTTCGGCGGGTGTGAAGATGTCGCTGAAGCTGCCCTCGCCCTTGATCGCGCTCTTGACCTTGTCGAAGGTGCCGGCCGCGGCGTCGGTCACTGTCAGGAGGCCGGGCAGAACGAGCCCGATGGCCTTCACATCGACCTTGGCCACCGTGTTGGCGGCGATCTTCACGGTCCCGCCGTTCACCGCCCCCTTGGCGCCGACGGCGATCGTCGAGCTGTTGGTCTGCTTCGGCGCGACGCTCTTGAGCTGCGACGTCAGGGTCGAGGTCAGCGTGACGGCGTTGTTGACGTCCGTGGTCAGGACGGCGTCGCCCGTCCCCGCATCGACCGTACCGGCGAGGGTGATTCCGGCAAGCCCGTTGGCGGTGACGCTGATGGTCGAGGTGTCGGCCGGCGCAATATCGGCGATGGCGATGTCGCTGCGGACGGCGACCCTCACGCCGGTTCCGCGGATGACGGCCCCGTCGTTGACGGTGACGGCCATCTGCGCCGTCGCGCTGCCGGAACGATCGAATCCGGATGTGGTGAGGACCGGCGTCACGGTCGCGTCGGCCGCGATGGTGACTTGGCCGCTGGCAGATAGCGTCTTGCCCGATGCGACGCTCAGGGTGTTGGCACCCTCGCCGCCCTTGAAGACGATGCCGAGATCGCCCGCCATCGCTGTAAGGTTGGCCGATACGGCGATGCTGTCATTGCCCGCCCCGCCATCGAAGGTGACGGCGAGATTTCCGGATGCGGCAGAGAGATCGGTGTCGAAGACGATTCTGTCCGCGCCCGCGCCGCCGCTGACCGAGAAGGAGGGTGCGGGCGGCAGGCTGGCCAGGTGGAGCGTGTCGTCGCCGCTGCCCAGGATCACGCCGAGGCTCGTCGTCGGCGCGGTAAAGGCGAGGCTGCCGAAGGTCGCCGCCGAGGAGCCGCTGGTCCTGGCCAGGGTGTAGCTGCTTCCGCCGCCGGACAGCGTCGCGTCGATGCTTCCCGCCACGACCGACGAGATGTCGAGCTGCAGGCTCTTCTTGCCGCCGCCGAACGTTCCGCTGAGGCTGCCGTTCGCACCGATCGTCAGCTTGTCGTCGGCTGAAGCCGCGCCGACGAGGTTGGCGACGTCCGAGAAGCTTCCCGCGAACTTGCCCGACGCGATCTCGCCGGCATTGGCGCCCGTCAGCTTGAACTCCGCGCCCGATTGCGTGGAACCGGTCGGGGTGTTCAGGAGGGCAAGGGTGTTGTCGAGATTGTTGCCGGGACTGGTCGGATCGGTGAACGCGAGAATCGGCTTTTGAGTGGCACCGAGAAGCTTGAAGGAGTCGGCATCGACCGTAATCGTCTCTTTGCCGCCCGACCCTTGAAGCGTGTAAGCTTGGTTTGAATTGGCATCGATGATGCCGAACGTGTGGAGCGGGTTCGTGCCCTGCGTCCCGTTCGTGTAGTCGAAGACCTGAATGCGCTGCACCGCCTTCGTAGCGCTGTTGATGGTCTCGTTCTGCTCGATCAGCTTGACGAGAAGCTGATGCTCCACGGTCGCAGCGTCGGACGGTGCGCCGATCTGATAGGTGATGTCGGAGTTGAGAAGAACGCGCGGCTCCAACGGATCGAAGATCAATCGATCGCGGTTGAAGAGTTTTCCGGCCTTGGTCTTCAGGTGCAGGACGAGCTGACGCTTCGACGGACGCGACGGGCGCGGTTTCTCCACGGCCATGCGCGCACGGTCACGGCGGCGGAACAGGGGACCCCAGAAGCCTTCCGACTTGAACGGAAAAGCCATGCCGCTCTCTCCAACCGGAACCTGCGCGGCCTGACCGGGCGCGCAAAGACATAGAGTCCCGGCAGGCTCCCTGAGCCGCCGGGATCGTTGTCACCGCTATTTTCGATTTCGGCCGGCGCTCAGCGGCTGCGCGTCGGCTCATGGCTCCCGGCCTCGACCGGGAGCGCTTCGGGATCAGGCGTTGCCCGAAGTCTCGAAGTCGGCCGGAGACGCCGGCGCGGTCTCGTCCGCCTGCGCAGACTCGGCCGGGGCACCGATGCGCTCGGCGATCGGCGCAAGGTTCCGCAGCGAGGCGAGATGCAGATAGATCAGCTCCATCTCGTCCGCCTGCATGAGCTCGGCGAGCTGCTCGGCCGACAGAGCCTTCAGGCGATCACGGCTGACCACGCTGAAGCCGGACAGCGTCGAGCGCTGACCGCTGCGCAGCGTGAACTGCGCCTGCATCGGCTCCAGGAGGCCGAACTCCTGCAGGCGCTTCACGAACAGTTTCGTGCGCTGGAACTGCACCTGATAGGCCTGAAGGAAGCCCAGGACGTTCTGCAGATACTGCGTCCGCTCGCCGTCGGCGTCGAATAGGCGCTCGCCGCGGCCCTCGTCGTTGCAGCCCGAGAAATCCTCGTCGACGCAGAGCGTGAAGGTGGCATCGGCGTCGTTCGCGTTGTCGCTGGAAAACACGAACGGGTAGCGGCGCAGGAAGGCCGGGACGTACGAACCGGACCACGAACCCGATTCCGATACGTACAGGTTCTCGTTGTCGCGAATGCCGAGGAGCGCCACCGGAATGATCTCGTCGGCAGCCCCGCCGAACACGATGGCATACTCGGCCGCCGAATTCGGAAACTCGGCGACCATGAGCGGCACCGAATTGACGCCGCGCGCGAAGTCGAACGACGCACCGGCCTTCACGGACCATGACCCGTGACGCTGCCGGGTGACCGGTACGGCACGCTCGTAGATGAGAAGCTGCTTACTCATTCCGACCCCATTTGGCGGCGCTTGTGCGATTCCCGCATCTTCGCCTCCTGCTGCATATCAGTACCGCCCACCGCTGCGGAGGGATGGTTCCATTTTTTCGATTGATCCAGCGTCTCAGATGCTGAACTCGCCGCCCGGGCCGCGACGGCCTCACCCGAGAGGATCAATCCTGGCGGCCCATTCTCGAATGCGCGGGTCTCGGAAGCCATCGTGATCGGGGTCGGCGCGAAAATAATCATAGGCTGTACCCGGTTCGACACGATGTCGAAGCTGGGCTTGGCGCTCCGATAGACTGCCATACCATGACAGCAAAGCTTCGCGATTGATGGGCCTGACCGCTCCGCCAGCGTGGCACTCGTAGATCATTTGTAGCAACGACATCAGCCTAACATAGGAAAACACCGAAAATCGGCCTCAATCGACATGGTACTGCAGATTTATTTTACAATCGATCCGGCAAGCGCCATCCGGTGAACGATTTTATTCGAATTTGTGCGGCTTCACCAGGATACTTACTTCGAACGAACGAATTTCGGCCGATAAGTCAGCGGCTACGAATACCCCGGCGATCGTCCAAGCTATCACTGTTGAGGAGGTTGCCTCTTGAAACCTCCACGGGCGACTTTAGCTGTACCGATGCTTTGATGGCGCCGAACAGGTCAGAGTTATTTTTAGCAGGGATGCGAATGATATTTTGCATCCTATGTTGGAATAATCTGCAATATCACTCGCATCTCTGCTGATAAATTTCATTCGGAACAGATGTTTCTACTAAGCCCCCCTCCTTTTCCGCGAATGTCGGCGACCATTACCGGAATAGGAAAAGGCTCCCGATCGCTTTCTTGGAAGTCGATTGTCCCGTGACCTCTCTCCAGCGTCTGGATTATCTCACGACCGGGCTGCCCCACGCGACGGCAGCCGAAATCTGGAGAGGCATGGTCGGCCCCCTGTTCGAACCGCGGGCCTTCCATCCCGGTCAGCAAAGCCCGACCGGCTCGGCGAGCGGTGCCATCATCGGCGACATCATGGTGGCACGGGTGGTGTTCGGGGCGCAGAGTTATCGCCGCGACCGGGACCTCATCGCCCGCACGCCGGATCACATCCTCTTCCATCTCTACAATGTCGGCGGTTTCAGCGGCCTCATCAGCGGGCAGCAGACCACGATCTGGTCGTCCCAGGTCGCGATCATCGACCTCGCCCAGGAGATCGATACGCTCGCGGCCTCGTCGGATACGGTTGCGCTCATCGTCCCGCGGGCCTTGCTGCCGGGCCTGGCCGACAACCCGCTGCCGCCGCGGCTCGATGCCGGACGCAACCGGCTCCTGGCCGCCCATCTGATCGCGCTGCGTGAACGCAGCACGCTGATCGAAGAACCGGATGTCGAGGAGGTCGTGACGCAGACGCTCGATTTCCTACGCGCGCTGCTCGATCCCTCCCGCGCCGAGGAGACCGCCGCGACGCCGACGCTCGCCACCTGTCACCTCACGCTCGCCGAGCAGACGATCCGCACCCATCTCGCCTCGCCGGACCTGTCGCCGGAGATGATCGCCAACGAGATCGGCGTGTCGCGCGCGACCCTCTACCGGATGTTCGCCCCCTATGGCGGCATCATGCGCTCGGTCCAGGAACGACGGCTCCTGGCCGTCCGCGCCGCCCTCAGCGACCCGCTGGAGACCCGCCGCCTCTCCCGGCTCGCGACCGATTTCGGGTTTCGCGGCAAGGTCCATTTCAGCCGCAGCTTCCGCGCCCAGTTCGGCATCACCGCGAGCGAGTTCCGGGCCGAGCAGGTGGCCCTCGCCCAGCGGGATGCGCGGAGCGATCTCGGCGTCCTGCACGACTGGTGGCCCCGGCTCGGAAATCGATAGGGCCTCGTCCCCAAGGGTGGCTGACGGGACGCGATGATCGGACCGCGAAGGGTCCTTCCGTCGACGCGTCCTTTGCCGGCGAACCGCCCTCGCTCTTCAGAAAAGCGTGCCGGAGATGCGGCACCGCCGGTTCAAGCGGGAGCCCGGCTCCAGGCCTGCCGCCGGGGCGCGGGCAACGGGTGGACGAGATCGGCTTCGAGCCCGAATTTCGCGACATAGGCCGTGTTCAGGCCGAGGCATTCACGGGAGCTGCAGGTCTCCCGGTGGGCGCATTGATAGAAGCCGTTGCGCTCGAATTCCCGCCAGAAATCCGGGTCGATGTGCAGTTCGGGCTGGCCGTTGACGAGGGCATTGCCGAGATCGCCGAGCAGACATTCGGGGAAGTTCTTCACCTCGACGGCGCGTCCGAGCGCGCGGGCGCGCAGGACCGCCTCGCGCAGATAGGGCAGGACGTCGGCGTGGCGGGCGACGAGGCCCTTCTCGTCGCGCTCGGACATCGGGAAGTAGACCCAGAACTCCATCTGGGTCAGGCGCTGGAGGTGGGCCAGCCGCGTGACGAGATCGGGCAGCAGGCGGTAGCTCCGCTCGGTCACCACGGTGTTGGTGAGGGTCTCGACGCCCTCCATCGCGTCGAGGGTCTCCAAGCCGCGCAGCGCGCGCTCGAACGAGCCCGGCACCAGGGTCAGCGCGTCGTGGCTCGCCGCATCGCTGCCGGCGATGGAGACGAAGAACTCGTCGACGCCGGCCTCGACCAGCCGGCGGCAGTAGCTCGGCTGGCCGAGATGCATGCCGTGGGTCTGAATGCGGACATGCGCGAAGCCGCTGGCTCTCGCCCGCCGGGCGAGTTCGGGCAGGTCGCGCCGCAGGGTGATCTCGGACCCGGTCAGGATCAGGCCGGACCAGCGCCGCTCACGGGCGTTTAGGGCGAGGATCTCCTCGAAATGCGCGTCCGATTCCGGCGCGAGCCGGTCCATCGTGCCCTCGATCATGCAGTGGACGCATTTGAGGTTGCAGCGAAACTCCATCGTCAGGGAGACGTAGGCGGCGTGGTCGTAGCGTCCCATGGCGTCGTCCGAGCCCTTCAGAGCAGACCGTAATACGCGCTCTTCGTCACCGTCAGCCTGCCGTCGATCACGGCATAGTCGATCCCGACATCGAACAGCAGGTGTGACAGGCGCCGCCGCTCCGAACGCACGAAGTCGCGGATCGCGGGCGGATAGGCGAGCCGGTCGAGGAAGGCGATGAGCCCGTCGATGCCGACCCGCGAGAAATAGACGCCGTCGCACAGGCGCTTGTTGGCCACGACCACGACGCCGCAGCGCATCAGTTCGGGCCACAGCATCGCGTCGAGATCGAGGCCGGGCAGATCGAAATGGGCCGAGCAGGCGGCCTTGGCCGCAATCGCGTCGCGCTCGCGGGCGGCGTCGAAGAAGCTGTAGAGGTTGTCGAAGACGAGGCCGTCGGCGGTGAGTCCGTAGCTGAGCCCGGACGAGACGCTGCTGCCGGGATTGCCGACATAGATGTTGAGGCGGTCGAGGCTCCGCTCGCCCCGGGCGAGGGCGTCGTCGAGATCGAGCGAGAACATGAAATAGGGCCGCCCGCCCGCATAGCGCAGATCGCAGGGCGCGAACGGCGCCAGGATCGCCAGGACGCGCTCGATCGAGACCGTGCGGTCGAGCCGGGCGTAGTCGTAGAAGTAGAACTCCCAGGTCGTGACGCCGTCCCGGAGCTTGGCGCCCCAGACGCTGCGGCCGGGGCCGAGGCCATCGCGCAGCGCGTCGCAGATCGCGAACAGCCGGGGTCCGCACCCGCGCAGGCCAGCGAGTGCCAGAGCAGGCTCGCCTGCCGCAGACGTCCCGCCGTCGGCCCGACCGGCTCGTAATCCCACAGGCAATAATCGGCGTAGCGGTCACCCGGCGCGGACAGTTCCAGGCGGGCGGGGTCGAGGCCGGTCATCCGCCGGCCACGCCGGAATACACGGTGACGAAGGGCTGGCCGTCCCGCCCGACGCCGCCGGCGACATGCCCCAGGGTCTCCTGAAGCCGCTCTCGCAGAACCATCGCGGCCGCCTCGCGCGGCACGCCGAGATCGACGAAGGCTTGGCCGAGCAGCGGCTCCGCATCGGCCACGCTCAGGCCACAGGCATAGAGGTTGAGGTCGTAGGATAAGCGCAGTCCCGGCTCCTCGCGGGCTTCGAGATAGTGGACCGCACCGCGCCCCCTCTCCTGCGCCAGCCGCAGGATCGCATGGGCGGTGTCGCGCGCGGGCGCGCCAGCCGGCCCCCACGCACCGGCCATCCGGTTCAGCCGTGCTTGGATCTCCTCGGGGCCGCGCACCCGTGGCCAGTGGTAGAGGGTGACGACGGGCGGATGCGCTCCCCCTGGCTTCCACTTATAGGCGCGATGGACCAGCATCGGCTCCGCGCCCGTCTCGTCCACCCCGGTCCAGGCCGCGTCGGTGCGCGACGACCATTCGATATAGAGCTTGTAGAGCGCGCCCGACGGGCCGTCCTCGTAGCCGAGATGGAGGATGTCCGCCCCGCCGATCAGGCCGGCGGCCTCCGCGCGCTCCCGCTCCGGCAATCCGAGCCCGGCGGCCAGTCGGTCGAGCGTCGCCTCGGGTGTCAGGCCGAGGCTCGCGCGGTGCAGGCTCATGAGGAATCGGTCGGTCTGCAATCCCGCCGGGGAGGCCTTCACCGAGCGCTCGTAGCCGAAGGGCTGGGCGAGCCCCGCCACCAGATCGGCGAGACGGGCGCCCTCCGGCGTCCTGCGCAGAGCCGCCGGGCCGGCCGGCGCCGAGGCCGCCGCGATGCGCACCGCAGGCGCGGCGACGGGGGCCTCGCCGTGCAACGCGTCCATCAGACGGACATGCGGCGCCATCGCCCCGGCGATCTGGGCCGACTGCGCACGGATGCTGGCGAGCAGACGGGCGATCTCACGGCCGTCGGCGACATCGACCGGAGCGAAGGGCCGACGCGGCAGGAAATCGGCGCCGGAGAACAGGAGGTAGTGATCGCCCTCGCTGAACGGCCCCTCCTCGCTCAACGCGACATGCCCGGCCAACTCGTAGAGGTCGAGGCGGTCGGCGAGCCGGTCCGGGATCATCACCGCGCGGGCCGCCGCCCAGAACGGTTCCGACCGGCGGCCGAGAACATAATGCGCGGCCACCGCCTCGGCCGCATCGTCGTGGAAGCGGTTCAGGCGCGCGGCATAGGCACGGCGCAGCACGTCACCGCCCTCCCCCTGGCGCGGCAGGTAGGCAAGGAACGTTTCGAGTCCGGCCAGGACGAGATCGAGATCGAAGCCGAGAAGCGGCTCGACCGCTCTGGCCGCCGCACCCATGGCGACGACGTTGCGCTGCCACGGTGAGGCGCGGCGACCGTGACGCAGTTCCGCATCGACGATGCCCGCCTGCCCATCGAAGGCGCGTCGCAGGGTGGCCGCCGCCGCATCCGGCGGCGTGGTCCGGCTGTCGTAGACGAAGAGATGCTCCGTGCGGTCGGCCAGCGGCAGCGACGCCGTCCATCCCTCCGCCCGGCCGCGATAGGCGGTGAAGGGCGGCACCTCGGGCGATCGCGGCAGGGACAGGCGGGCCACGCGGTCTCCGGGGCCACTGCCCGCGACCCAGGCCTCGCCGAGCGCGGTGCCGATGAGCTGCGCGGCCGCGCCGGTACAATCGAGGAAGATGTCGCCCTCGATCGTCTGTCCTCCGTCGAGGATGAGGGCGCCGACATCGCCGTACAGGTTGCGCTCGATCTCGCGGACGCGCCCGG
This sequence comes from Methylorubrum sp. GM97, assembly GCF_024347855.1. Taxonomy (NCBI): domain Bacteria; kingdom Pseudomonadati; phylum Pseudomonadota; class Alphaproteobacteria; order Hyphomicrobiales; family Methylobacteriaceae; genus Methylorubrum; species Methylorubrum sp. GM97. The sequence continues at coordinate 2,591,194 of NZ_AP025942.1, read as the reverse complement.
TCACCCCGCGCACGCCTTCGGAAAGCGCCAACTCGCGCAGGAAACGGACGAGAGCTTTTCGGTCGAGGTGATAGCCGTAATCACCGGATTCGGTGAGCGAGGATCGGTCCGCCAGGGGGCGGGGTCCGCGCCCCTCGGCCGCCATCAGCGCCTGGGGCGCGTAATCGGCGTAGCTCCCGGCCTCGTCCTCGGCGCCCTCGCCGCGAAGCTTCATCCAGTAGTGGAACAGGTCGCGGCCGGCGATCCGCGGGCCGCAGGCACCGAAGGGGTGCCAGTGGCCCTGGCCCTCGGCGAACCAGTCGTCGTAGCGGCTGGCGAGCCGATAGGTCGCCGCGCAGCGGCGCATGAAGATCGCCTCGTCGATCCCGAAACCCTTGAGGAAGCGGGTGAAGGCCGGGCGCGTCGCCAGAGCGGCGGAGGCGCCGGCGGCCGGGGCCGACCCGACGAGGGTGACCGTCCAGCCCGCCCGGCGCAGGACGCGCTTCAGATAGAGCGCGGCCATCCAGCCGGCGGGGCCGCCGCCGGCGACGACCAAGCGCGCAGGCGCGGAGCGTTCGGACCTGAACATCGAGTTGTCGGCTCCGCGAGCGTCGCCCCTCACGCCGTCGGCGTCGGGACGGCCGTAAGGGTGGCGTGGAGAGTGGATTGGATTGCGGACTGAACGGCGTCGAGGTGCGCGGCGAGCGTGCCGGCGCCGAGGATCTGGTCGGCCGCCGGCCGGACCCGTTCGCGCTGCAGCGCGTAGGTCGGGTGCAGCAGGGCGTCGTAGCGTCCGAGATAGGCGTCGAGCGCCTCGAGAAGCCCGGGGGCGGCCGTCGGATCGCGCCGCGCCGCCCCGGTGAAGCTGCGCAGCTTGCGCGCCAGCGCGACATCCAGGGGCAGATCGAGCCAAACCAGATGGTCGATCTGCGCCCCCGTTCCGGGATGGGCCCGGCCGAGCAGGGTGTCGAGAACGATCACGGGGCGTGCCGCGCGCCGCGACAGGCGCAGCGTGCCGCCGCGCTCCCGGTCCGGCACCGGCTCGCCGCGCCGCAGCCGGGCCAGATCCTCGGCGAGCCCCGGCACTGGCACCGCGTCGAGGGGTGCGCCGCCCGCGAGCCATGCCGCCACCCGCTCCGGCGGCCAGCCGGTGATTTCCTCATAGGCGTCGTAGGCGAGCACGGGCGCGCCGCCGAAGCGCTCCGACAAGGCGTGGGACAAGGTGGTCTTGCCGCTGCCCGGCGGTCCGCTGACCGCGAGAACGAAGGGCGCGCTCACCGGGCACCGCCGGGCTTGCGCGCCTCGATCAGGTGGAACGGCGTCTCCAACGCAAGGCAGCGGACGCTGCAATCGACGAAGCCGAGAGCGGCCAGCGTCTCGGTATAGAGGTCCGCATCCCGGAAGAAGGGCTGGAACACGAGGTCGGCGGATTGAACGTAGCCGAGGGGGCGCTCGCGCAGAGCCATGGGTGCCCGCTCATAGATCGCGAGACGCCCGCCGGGGGCGAGCGCGCGGGCGGCGCGTTCGAGCAGGGCACGGGCCTCGCCGGCCGGCCAATCGTGCAGGACCGACTTGAAGGTCACGAGGTCGTGCCCCTCGGGCAGGGGATCGCGCCGCATGTCGCCGGCCTGGAACGCGACGCGGGCGCCTTCCGGCCGGTCCGCGAGGTTCTCGCGGCCGAGCGCGCAGACGACGGGCAGGTCGAACACCGTCGCGGTCAGGTCCGGCGCGCGGCGGCAGGCCTGGGCGGCGAACTCGCCGCTATTACCGCCGAGATCGAGCAGGCGCCGATGCCGGCCCGGCTCGATCCGGTCGAGGCCCGGCCCGGCCTCGTAGCGGGTCAGGCAGGTGGTGTAGGCGACCCAGCGCCGGGTCGCGTCGAGGTTGTCCGGCGTGATCTCGAAGCAGCGGTCGTAGCGGAACAGCTCGAAGGTGCGCGAGGCCGCCATGAAAGCCGGAAGGTCGGCGACGAAGGCGGGGAAATGCCGGCGCAGATCCTCGGACGCGGCGGCGGCGAAGGCGAGCTTCGCCTCGATGAGGTCGCGGCAGGGCAGCACGGCGCGGAACGCCTCGCTCAGCCCGATCCGGCCCGGCGCGGGCTCGGCGGCGATGCCGGCACCAACGAGGAGGCCCGTCAGGCAGGCCAGTTGCGGCCGTTCGAGCCGAAACTCATCGGCCAGCCCCGAAATGGCGGTGTCCGCCCGGCGGGCGAGCCGGTCGATCAGCCCCGATGTGAGGGCGAAGCTGAGGGCGTGCGCGGCGGCTTCGCTTTCGAGGAAGCGGTCCACACGCGGAAACTCCGGGCCCGGCAGTTCCGGCGCCGACATCCCGCGCCCTCTCCCCTCCGGCATCAGCGTGACGCCAAGCTCAGGCTGCGGCGCGAGACCCGGTCAAACCTCTGAAATGAAGGAGGCTTTGAATTGAGACGCTGGATCAACGCATTTTTCTTCGTGGCCATTGCCGCCGCCACATTCCATTCGTGATCGAATCGCACAAACCGTGCAATAGCTCCTATCGCCCTGTGTGCCATAAATGCAAGGCGACTTGGTTTCGCTGGGTTCGCAAGGCAAGCCGTCGTTCAACGACGGCTTTATTCGTGCAATGTCTTGACGAGGACTTCAGCTTCGCGATCCAGCCCGGCATTGGCCCGGCGGCGATGTCGAGGAGCGCGAGGTCACGTCGCGCGGTAATGCGTAAAGATGAGGGAGCAGTCGTGAGCGAGAGCAGCAAGCCCGGTGCCGCCGATCAGGTGCGTGCGATCGAATGGCGTGAAGACAGCATGTCGACACAGTTCGCCAACGTCGTAAACGTGCAGGGCACCCGCGAGCAGGTGGATCTGTTCTTCGGCACCAACCGGACCTGGAACCTCGCCGAGACCGAGAGCGTGGTGGTCGATCTCTCGAACCGCGTGATCCTCACGCCGCTCGCAGCCAAGCGCCTTCACTCCGTCCTCGGCGGCGTGCTGACCGAGTACGAAAACCGGCACGGACGCCTCGACCTCGACGCCTGACCCGTGATGCCCCGCCGCCGACGCATGACGGCGGCCGGGCCCTTCCGCAACGAGACCCTGAGCGCCGTCAGTCAAGGAATCCGGGGGCCATGAGCGAGCGTTTGGCGGTGGAGGGCGCGTCCGCAGCGAGCCCGGCCGCGCGCCTGTCCCTGCTGGAGCCGGCCCTGTGGCAGGTGCTCCGGACCTCCCAGACGCTTCAGGCAGCGGCGGAAGCGTGGCTCACGCTCCAGGCGCCGATGCTCGGCGCCCCGCGGGCCTGCGTCCTGCTTCCGGGGACCTCGGTGGGGCTCGCCCCGCTCGCCGTGTTCCCGGCTCAATCCGAGTGCGAAGCCGGCCTGCGCGAGACCGCCGAAGCCGCCTTTCGCGAGAACCGCCCGGTCGTGCAGGCGATGGCGGAGGCCGGGCCGCATCCGGGCGCCGCGCCGCACGGGTCGGGCGCGTGGATCGCGCTGCCGCTGGTTCTGGACGAGGCCTGCTTCGCCGTCACCGCCTTCGCCCTCGACAGCCTCGACAAGGACGAGCTGCGCGCCGCGATCCGTCAGGTGCAGTGGGGCAGTGCGTGGCTCGTCGCCAAGCAGGCCGAGCTGATCGGGCGGGGCGAGCGCCGGACGCTGGCCCGCTCGCGCTCCGTCCTCGATCTGCTCGCCGGGGTGCTTGAGCAATCGCGCTTTTCCGCCGCCTGCACCGCCGCGGTGACGGACCTTGCCATCGCCTTTTCGTGCCAGCGCGCGGCAATCGGCTTCGTACGGCGCGGCAGCGCCCGGATCGCGGCGATCTCGCACTCGGCGCAGTTCGGCCGCGAGATGAACCTCGTGCGGCGCCTCGGCGCCTGCATGAACGAGGCGATCGACCAGCGCAGCCTGATCCTGTTCCCGCCGCCCGAGAACGAGGCCACCGTCACGACGGCGCATGCCGACCTCGCCCGCCTGCAATATGGCGGCCGGGTGCTGACCGTGCCGATGCTCGTCGATGACCGCTTCGTCGGTGCCATCACCCTGGAGCGGCCCGCCGACCAGCCGTTCAGCCTCGAGATCGTCGAGCAGGTGAGCGCCTGCGCCGCCGCCATCGGCCCGGTGCTGGAAGACAAGCGGCAGAACGACCGCTGGCTCGTGCTGAAGGCCACCGACGCCGTGATGAACGGCGCGCGGCTGGTCTTCGGCCCGAACCATACCGGGCTCAAGCTCGGCCTCGCCGCGGTGCTGGCCGTGGTCCTGGCGCTCTCGGTGATCAAGATCGATTACCGCGTGACTGCGGACGCCCGCGTCGAAGGCCTCGTGCGCCGTTCCGTCGTCGCCTCCTACGACGGCTACCTGAAGACCGCCGGGCACCGCGCCGGCGACACGGTGCGCAAGGGCGATCTCCTCGCCGCCCTGGAAGACCGCGATCTCGCCCTGGAGCGCCTGCGCTGGGTAACCGAGCGCCAGCAGCGCACCTACGAGTACGACAAGGCGCTCGCCACCCGGCAGCCCGCCACGATCAACGTGGTCAAGAGCCAGATCGATCAGGCCGACGCGCAGATCCGCCTGCTCGACGAACAGATCGCCCGCTCGAAATTCACCGCGCCCTTCGACGGCTTGATCGTCTCCGGCGACCTCTCGCAATCCATCGGCGGCGCCATCAGCCGCGGACAGGTGCTGTTCGAGATCGCCCCGCTGGACAGCTACCGCGTCGTCCTCAGCGTGGACGAGCGCCTGATCGCCGACCTGCGCGAGGGCCAGACCGGGCACGTGCTCGCGACCTCCCTGCCCGACCAGCCGCAAGTGCTGACGATCCAGACCATCACCCCCGTGGCCGAGGCCAAGAACGGCCGCAACCTGTTCCGGGTCGAGGGCCGGATCGAGGACGGCGCCACCCGGCTGCGGCCGGGCATGGAGGGCATCGCCAAGGTCGACGTCGACCGGCGGCTGCTCGCCTGGGTCTGGGCCCGGCCGATCGTCGATTGGGTGCGCCTCGCCCTCTGGCACTGGTGGCCGTGAGGGGTTGAGGCATGTCCCAGTCCCTGTTCAGCCAATCGTGGTACCGCGTCGCGGCCCTGCGCCCGCGCTTGCGCCGCCACGCCGAGATCCACCGGCAGAGCTTTCGCGGCGAGGTCTGGTACGTCCTTCAGGATCACCAGACCGGGCGCTTCCACCGCCTCTCGCCTGCCGCCAACCTGATCCTGTGCATGATGGACGGGCGCCGCACCCTGCAGGAGGTGTGGGAGGCGGCCGCGCGCCGCAACGAGGATGATCCGCCGACCCAGGACGACACGATCCGTCTGATTTCGCAGCTCCACGGCTCGGACCTGCTCCAGGGCGACCTGCCGCCCGATCTCGCCGAACTCGCCGAGCGCTCGGAATCGACCGCGCGCCGCACCCTGATCGCCCGGGTGAAGAACCCGCTGGCCCTGCGCTTCCCGCTCTTCGACCCCGATCCGTTGCTCGACCGGCTCGTGCCGTACTTCCGGCCGCTCTTCTCGGTCTGGGGGCTCGCGGTCTGGCTCGCGGTGGTGATCTCCGGCCTCGTCGTGGCCGGGTTGCACGCGGGCGAGCTGACCGGCGACGTCGCGGGCCAGATGCTCTCGGCGCAGAACGTCGCGCTGATGATGTGCCTCTACCCCGTCATCAAGGCCCTGCACGAGGCCGGGCACGCCTGTGCCGCCAAGGCCTGGGGCGGCGAGGTGCACGAAGTCGGCCTGATGCTGCTCGTGCTGTTCCCGGCGCCCTACGTCGATGCCTCGACCTCCGCCGCCTTCCCCAGCAAGTGGCAGCGGATGATGGTGGCGGCCGCCGGCATCTTCGTCGAGCTGTTCCTGGCGGGCCTCGCCGCCATCGTCTGGGCCACGGCTGAGCCCGGCCTCGTGCGGGCGGCGGCCTTCAACGTAATGGTGATCGGCAGCGTCTCGACGCTGCTGTTCAACGGCAACCCGCTGCTGCGCTTCGACGGCTACTATATCTTCGCCGACCTGATCGAGATCCCGAATCTCGGCTCGCGGGCCAACCGCTACGTCTTCTACCTGATCGAGCGCTACGCCCTGAAGATCGAGGGCGCGAAGAGTCCGGTGACGGCGGACGGCGAGCGGCCCTGGCTGTTTGTCTACGCGGTGGCCGCCTTCATCTACCGCACCACCGTTTCGATCGCGATCGCGAGCTTCATCGCCACGCAGTACTTCGTGTTCGGCGTGCTGCTGGCCGGGCTCGCGCTGTTCGGCACCGTGGTCTCACCCCTCGTGAAGGGGCTCAAGTTCATCCTCACCGATCCGAAGCTGAACCGGCGCCGGAGCCGGGCCGTGACCCTCACGAGCGCCGCCACAGGTGCGGTTCTGGCCCTGCTGTTCGTGGTGCCCCTGCCCTACACGACGATGGCGCAGGGCGTCGTCTGGGCGCCCGACGACACGCAGATCCGCACCAAGACCGACGGCATCCTGACCACGCTTCTGGTGGAGCCCGGCCGCGACGCGCAGGCCGGCGAAGCCCTGGCGACGCTCGAAGACCCAAGCCTCGACAGCCGCGTCGCGGTGCTGGAGGCGCAGCTCGCCGAGCTGCGCCTGCGCTACGACGCCGCCCGGCTCGGCGACCGGGTGCAGGCGCAGATTCTGCAGGAGCAGATCGCCAGCACGCAGGAGATCCTGCGGGTCTACCGCGAGCGGCAGGCCGGCCTCATCGTGCGGGCATCCCAGGCCGGCCGGCTGATCGTGCCGGGCGCCGTCGATCTGCCGGGGCGGTATCTGCGCCGGGGCGAGCGCATCGGCTACGTGCTCACCGCCGACGACCCCGTGGTGCGGGTCGTGGTGCCGCAGACGGATGTGGACCTGATCCGCAGCCGGACGCAGGGCGTCGCCGCGCGGCTGGCCGAGAAGCCCGAGGAAGTGCGCGCCGGCTCGATCCTGCGCGAGGTGCCGGGGGCGCAGCAGGAGATCCCGAGTCTCGCCCTCGCGACGCAGGGCGGCGGCACCATCGCCGTGGACGCCAGCAACCCGCAGAAGCCGGTGGCGCTCCAGAGCATCTTCGTCTTCGACGTCCAACTCGCGGGCGGCCTCCCCTTCAACGTGCTCGGCGAGCGGGTCTATATCCGGTTCGATCACGGGGCGGAGCCGATCGCGTGGCGCGCGCTGCGCAGCCTGCGGCAGGTGTTCCTGAGCCAGTTCCGTGTCTGACCCCCTCGCCCTCTCAGGCGGCTCGGCGCCCGGAGCCGCCTTCCGCGTACCGCCCGTGCGCGCCTATTCCGAGCGCAAGCCGCTGAAGGCGAGCCGGCTCGATCAGGCCGCCGCGCGGGTGATCGGCCGCGTGCGCGTCGGGCTCGCCGGCTGGGCGGCCCGACGCTACGCGCGGATCGCCCGCGCCGCCCTGGCGCAGGCCGAGGACATCGCCGAGCTGTCCGAAGAGGCGCTGCAATTCCGCATTCGGGCGATCACGGGCGCTCTGCGCGCCCGGAAAACCTTTCGCGATGCCGACATCGCGGAGGCTTTCGCGCTGATCCGCGAGATGTCGGGACGGGTGAAGGGGCAGCGCCATTACGGCGTGCAGATGATGGGTGCTGCCGCCATCCTCGACGGGCGCGTCGCCCAGATGGCCACCGGCGAGGGCAAGACTCTCACGGCGACGCTGGCCGCCGGGGCCGCGGCGCTGGCCGGACTTCCCGTCCACGTCGTTACGGTCAACGATTACCTCGCCGAGCGCGACGCCGAGGAGATGCGTCCGCTCTACGCCGCGCTGGGGCTCACGGTCGGCGTCATCAAGGAGAAGCAGGAGCAGCCGGAGCGGGCGCAGGCCTATGGCTGCCACATCACCTACTGCACCAACAAGGACCTCGCCTTCGACTACCTGCGCGATCGCATCGCGCTGGGCCAGCGCGCCAGCGACGTGCGCCTCAAGCTCGAGAGCCTGCATGCGAGCGCGAGCCGGCTCGCCCAGCTCCGCCTGCGCGGCCTGCACTTCGCCATCGTCGACGAGGCCGACAGCGTGCTGATCGACGAGGCGCGCACGCCGCTCATCATCTCGGCCCCGGCCGGCTCGCAGTTCGGAACGGAGGTGCTCGCCCGCGCCATGGAGATCGCGGCGGAGTTGAAGAGCCCCGAGGATTACGGGATCGAGGCGGCCGAGCACCGGATCATCCTCACCGAGGCCGGCCGCGAGCGGATCACGGGTCTCGCCACGAGCGACGGGCGCGGCGAGGCCTCGGCCTGGCGCGGACGCGTCACCCGCGAGGGGCTGGTGCGCCAGGCGCTCTCGGCCCTGCACCTGTTCCACCGGGACGAGCACTACATCCTGCGCGACGGCAAGGTGGTGATCGTCGACGCCAATACCGGCCGGGTGATGCCGGACCGGAGCTGGAGCGACGGCCTGCACCAGATGGTCGAGCACAAGGAGGGCTGCGACCTCTCCGGCGCCCGCTCGACGCTGGCCCGCATGACCTACCAGCGCTTCTTCCGCCGCTATCCCCGGCTCGCCGGCATGACCGGCACGACCCGCGGCGTCGCCGCCGAATTCTGGACGGTCTACCGGCTGCCGGTGGTGCGCATCCCGACGCACCGTCCGGTGCAGCGGCGCCACCTCCCCGACGAGGTCCTGCCCGACGAGGCGGCGAAGTGGCGGCGGGTGACGGCGCGCATCGCCGAGCTCCATGCGAAGGGCTGCCCGGTTCTCGTCGGCACCCGCTCGGTGGCGGCCTCCGCGCGGGCGAGCACGCATCTCACCGCAGCCGGGCTGCCGCACACGGTGCTCAGCGCCGCCCAGGACGGGCAGGAAGCGGCCATCGTGGCGCAGGCCGGGCAGCGGGGCCGCATCACGGTGGCGACGAACATGGCCGGGCGCGGCACCGACATCAAGCTCGGCCCCGGCGTGGCCGAACGCGGCGGCCTGCACGTCATCATGGTCGAGCGCCAGGACGCGCAGCGCATCGACGACCAGCTCGCCGGCCGCAGCGGACGCCAGGGCGAGCCCGGCTGTTTCCAGGCGATCCTCTCGCTCGACGATCCGCTGCTGGATAGCAGCCTCGTTAGCCGCGGGCTCGCCCGCCGCATTATGGCGCTGCTCGGCCCCGAGCGCGGCCGGGTCTTCGGCGCGCGACTGCTGCGCCACGCGCAGTTGCGCACCGAGCGGCTGCACGGGCGCATGCGCGCCGACCTGCTGCATTCCGACCAGATGCAGGACCGTATTCTGGCTTTTGCCGGCCATGCCGAGTGAGGACTGTTTTGCAATGACCCTTCTGGCTGGAACGCGGCAAGCCCGGATCTGCGCGGCGCTCGCCGGCCTCTTTCTTTCCACCTACGCGGCGAGCGCCCAGGACACCCGCGTTGATTGCGTGGTGGAGCCGGCGCAGAAACTGAAGATCGGTTCGGCCACGCTCGGCATCCTCAAGAGCGTGCCGGTCAACCGGGGCGCGGCGGTCAAGGCCGGCGACATCATCGCCCGGCTCGATTCGAGCGTGGAGGAGGCCAACGTCGCCCTGTCGCGGGCGCAGGCGGAATCGACCGCCGGCATCGAGGCGCAGCAGACCCGCGTCGAACTCTACAAGCGCCGCCTCGAACGCCAGAACCAGCTCTCAAAAGGCATCGTCACCCAGGAAAAGCTCGATCAGGTCGAGGCCGATTACGAGATCGGCCGGCGCGACCTTCAGACCGAGATCCTCAAGCACAAGCTCAACGGCATCGAGCTCCAGCGCGCCGAGGCGCAGCTCGAATTGCGGATGATTCGCAGCCCGATCCGCGGCATCGTCACCGAGCGGCTGATGTCGGCGGGCGAGTTCGTACGCCAGGACAGCGCGATCTTCACCCTGGTCCAGCTCGATCCGCTCTACGTCGAGGCCTACCTGCCGGTCTCCCGCTGGAAGGAGATCGCTCTCGGGATGCCGGCGACCGTCGTGCTCGACCAGCCGATCGGCGGCGCCTACGAGGCCAAGGTCAGCGTGGTCGATCAGGTGTTCGACGCGGCGAGCGGCACCTTCGGCGTGCGCCTCGAATTGCCGAACCCGGACTTCAAGCTGCCCGGCGGCCAGCGCTGCAAGGTCGCCTTCCCGCTTCCCCCCGCCGGCCCGCTCGCGACCGCCCTGCCCCCCGACGCCAAGTTCGACGCTAAGTAGGCGGCGGATCGGGGACCGGTCGCCCGACGCGATGGACCTTTGCCCGCCATCGACGTATTGCGCTGCACGATGGAGCGGACGGCGACACGGATGCTGACGGTGGGGCTCGCAGCGCTTGGCGCCGCCGTGCCGCCCGCCGACTTGAGCAGCGCGCAGGCGCAAGCGGCCGGAGCCGCCGCCGAGACAAGCCGGGAGGCGCAGGATGGGTCCGAGGCGCGCGCCTTGATCGAAACGCTGAGCGCCCGCCTTCTCGCTGCGCCAAGCGCCACCGCCGTTCTCGAAGCATGGTGCGCCGAGCGCGGGCTCAGCCCCGATCCGCGGATCGTCGCCGTGCGCGTCCCCGGCCCGGACAAGCTCCCCGGTGCGGCCCGGCGCGAGCGGCTTGCCGTGAGCCCGGACGAGCCCGTGCGCTACCGCCGGGTCCGGCTCACCTGCGGGACCCACGTCCTGTCCGAGGCCGACAACTGGTACGTTCCGAGTCGCCTGACGTCCGCGATGAACGCGGCGCTGGACGGCACGCAGGCCCCCTTCGGCCACGTCGTGCGCCCGCTCGGTCCGAGCCGGCGCAACCGCTCGCTGACGATGCTGTGGCGGCCCGAATCCGGCGGCCTGCCGGGGCCCGGAGAGCCGCTATTCTCGGTGGAGGCGGTACTGACGGCCGGTGGCGTGCCGTTCTGCGAAGTCGCCGAGACTTATACCGGCGCCGTGCTCATTCAGGGCGCGCGCTGACGCGACGCCCGGCCAGACCCCACACCTTGCCCTTCATCACCGCGAGCGAAGCGATCCAGGATCGCGACCGTTCCGGATAGATTGGTGCTCTGGACGGCTTCGCCGTGACGAATCGAGGTGCGTCCGTCAAAAATCCTGATCGGCCCGGCGGCCCTCGCGAGCCAGGCGCAGCAAGTTCTGACCGTAGCTGGTCTTGGCGAACAGCTCGCCGCGGGCCTGCAACTGCTCGCGGCCGATGAAGCCCTGCAGGTAGGCGATCTCCTCCAGGCAGGCGACCTGAAGCCCTTGACGGCGCTGCAGCACCCGCACGAACTCGCCCGCCTCCAGCAGGCTGTCGTGCGTACCGGTGTCGAGCCACGCGTAGCCGCGGCTCATCCGCTCGACATGGAGCTGGCCGCGTTCGAGATAGGCCTGGTTGACCGATGTGATCTCGAGTTCGCCCCGGTCCGAGGGCTTCACCTCGGCGGCGATGTCGAGCACCTGATTGTCGTAGAAGTACAGCCCCGTCACCGCCCAGGGGCTTTCGGGGTCTGGGGCTTCTCCACCAGCCGCAAGGGCCGGCCGGACTCGTCGAGGGTGACGACGCCGTAGGCCTCCGGATGATCGACGTGGTAGGCGAACACCGTTGCCCCGCTCTTGCGGGTGCGGGCCTTGGCGAGCAGGTCGCTCATGCCGTTGCCGAAGAACAGGTTGTCGCCGAGCACCAGCGCCACGTCGTCGCTGCCGACGAAGTCGCGGCCGATGATGAAAGCCTGGGCCAGCCCTTCGGGCCGCGGCTGCACCGCGTAGGTGAAGGTGACGCCGAACTGCTCACCGGTGCCGAGCAAGCGCTGGTAGTTGCCGAGATGCTCCGGCGAGGAGATGACGAGGATCTCGCGGATGCCGGCGAGCATCAGCACCGAGATCGGGTAGTAGATCATCGGCTTGTCGTAGACCGGCAGCAGCTGCTTGTTGATCGCCAGCGTGGCCGGATGGAGCCTGGTGCCGGAGCCGCCGGCGAGCACGATGCCCTTCATCAAAACACGTCCTGATCAGTGGGAGCGAACCGGCCCGACCAGCCGGTCGAGGATGTCGTCGAGCGCCGGCTCCCAGGAGCGCGGCGCGAGGCCGTAGGCGTCGGTCAGGCTCTGGCTGGAGAGGCGCGAATTCACCGGGCGCCGGGCCGGCGTCGGGTAGGCCGAACTCGGGATGCCCTCGATCGGCACCGAGCGCCCGCCGCGCCGGGCCGACCCCGCGACGATCGCCCGGGCGAAGTCGCACCACGTCGTCGCGCCGTCGTTGACGCAGTGGAAGGTGCCGGTGGGCGCAGCCTCGTCGCCGGCCAGCCGCAGGGCGATCGCGGCGAGCGCACCCGCGAGATCGGCCGCGGAGGTCGGGCAGCCGTGCTGGTCCTCGACAACGGTGAGCCGATCCCGCTCGCCCGAGAGCCGCAGCATCGTCTTGACGAAGTTGCCCCGGTGCGGGCTCACCACCCAGGCGGTGCGCACGATGGCGTGGCGCGGATTGCCGGAGCGCACCGCCATCTCGCCGGCCGCCTTGCTGGCGCCGTAGACGCTCTGCGGGTTCACCGGCGCATCGGGGGCGTAGAAGCCCTCGCCCGACCCATCAAACACGTAGTCGGTCGAGACATGGACGAGCGGGATGGCCCGCCGCTTCGTCTCGGCCGCGAGGATGGCCGGGGCCAGCGCGTTGAGGCGCCATGCGGCCGCGACCTCGCTCTCGGCCTTATCGACAGCGGTGTAGGCGGCCGTGTTGATCACCGCCGCGTAGGTGCACGCATCGAGCGCAGCCGCAACAGCCGCCTCGTCGGTGATGTCGAGGCTCTGGCGGTCGGGGCGTGGACCCGCACGCCCTCGGGCCAGGACAAGGCCTGAAGCTCCGTGCCGACCTGGCCGGCGCCGCCGAGGATCAGGATGTCCATGTTCAGGCGCTCTTGGGCGCGAGGCCGAGGCGCTCGCCGGAATAGCGGCCCTCGCGGATCGGGCGCCACCACGCCTCGTTGTCGAGGTACCAGCGCACGGTTTCCGTCAGCGCCTGCTCGAACACCTTGGTCGGCCGCCAGCCGACCTCGGCTTCCGCCTTCGACGGGTCGATCGCGTAGCGGCGGTCGTGGCCGGGCCGGTCGGCGACGAAGCTGATCAGGCGCTCGTGCGGGCCGTTCTCGGGCTTGAGCTGGTCGAAGGCGGCACAAAGCGCCTTCACCACGGCGAGGTTATTCCGCACCGAGCGCCCGCCCAGGAGGTAGGTCTCGCCGAGCCGGCCGCGCTCCAGCACCGCGACGAGGCCGCGGGCATGGTCCTCGACATGGATCCAGTCGCGCTCGTTCAGGCCGTCGCCGTAGACCGGGAGCGGCTTGCCCTCCAGCGCGGCCAGGATCATCAGCGGGATCAGCTTCTCGGGGAAGTGGCGCGGGCCGTAATTGTTCGAGCAGTTCGTCACCAGAACCGGCAGGCCGTAGGTCTCGTGCCAGGCGCGGGCGAGATGGTCGGAGGCCGCCTTTGACGCCGAGTAGGGCGAGCGCGGATCGTAGCGGCTCTCCTCGGTGAAGAACGCGTCCGGCGGCAGCGAGCCGTAGACCTCGTCGGTCGAGACGTGGAGGAAGCGGAACGTCGCCTTGGCCTCGCGGTCGAGGCTTTCCCAATGGGTGCGGGCGCCGTCGAGCATGACCTGGGTGCCGATGACGTTGGTGCGCACGAAGGCACCCGGATCGGTGATCGAGCGATCGACATGGCTCTCGGCGGCCAGATGCATCACCGCCTCGGGCCTGAACTCGGCGTAGAGGGCGTGGACGCGCGCCGGATCGCAGATGTCGGCCTGTTCCAGGCGGTGGCGCGGATCGTCCGCCAGCGGCTGCAGCGAGATCGGGTTGGCGGCGTAGGTCATGGCGTCGAGGGTGAGCACCTCGTGGCCGAGATCCTGCACCAGATGCAGCACGAGGGCGGAGCCGATGAAGCCGCAGCCGCCCGTTACCAGAATGCGCATCGATCCGAACTCCGTCCAATTCCTGTCCGCGGGGTCGGCATCCGCGGGATGGGCAAGGGCCACGCTCGGCCGCGCCTACGCCAACCTGAGGTCGGGTTCAATCCGCCCGACCGAACGATCTCGATACCTTGACTCAGAACACCCGCCCGAGATCGGCCAGAAGCGGCGCAGCCTTGTCCTTGCCCGAGAGGATCGCATCCGCTTCGGCCACCGGCCACGCGATGCCGATCGCCGGATCGTTCCAGCGCAGGTTCCGGTCGTCGGCCGGGCTGTAATAGGCGTCGACCTTGTAGGCGACCATGGTGTCCGGCTCCAGGGTGCAGAAGCCATGGGCAAAGCCGGCGGGCACGAAAAGCTGCTCGCCGCCGGTCGCATCGAGCCGCACGGCGACGTGGCGGCCGTAGCTCGGGGAGTCGGAGCGCAGATCGACGGCGACATCGAGGATCGCGCCGGCGAGCACCCGGATCAGCTTGGCCTGGGCGTTGGGTGCGACTTGGAAGTGCAGGCCCCGGATCGTGCCGGCGGGCGCGGAGAAGGATTGGTTGTCTTGCACGAAGGCATTGGCGATCCCGTGCTCGGACAGGATATCGGCCCGGTAGATCTCGGAGAACCAGCCGCGGTCGTCGCCGTGGCGCTTCGGGATCACCCGTTTGACCGCCGGAATTTCAGTATCGATGACCTGCATCCACCGCTCCTGACTTGTCCGTATCGGCTCGCCGTGGGCGTAGGCCGCGCGAAGGCGGCGAAGTCAAGGCCGCATCGTCATGCGGCCTCATATCCCGCTCCTTGCGTAACCGTGGCGGGCTGACTACCGCTCGCGCCGGCCGGCGGTCACTGTCGGCGAGGAGGGAAGCTCGAATGACGACGCCGCGCGCCAACCGTTCACGCCATCGCCCGATGCACGTCTTCGCCGCGGCGCTGCTGCTTGCCGTGTCCGGCACAGGCGCCCTCGCGCAAAAGGCCTCGGACCTCTCCGGCACATGGCAGACGGAGACGGCGGGCTCAACCGTGCGCATCGCCCGTTGCGGCGGCGGCTATTGCGGTGTGATCGCCGCGACCGCCGGCGCCGGGCTCGACGCGCAGAACCCCGATCCGGCGCTGCGTTCGCGCAAGCTCGTCGGCGTGCAGATCATGCAGGCCGGCACCCCGAGCGGCAACGGCTTCGAGGGCAGCCTCTACAATCCGAACGACGGCAAGACCTATTCGGGCAGCGTCACGCCGAAGGGGCCCGACACCATCGAGGTGGCGGGTTGCGTGCTCAGCGTTCTGTGCAAGCGCCAGACCTGGCGGCGGATTCGGTAAAGCGAAACCCCGCCTGCCCGGCTCAGTGATCCGCGCTTCCGGGCGCGGATTCCATCGCGCTGTCGATGAGCGCGGCCTTCTCGGCCGGCGGCTCGGCGCTCGCCATGGCCTTCGTCTCCAGAACAGGCTGCAGGCGGGCGGCGAGCTGCTTGTCGAGGTGGCGGGCGTAGGCCCCCTTGAAGTAGCGGGCGCCGGTGCCGGGGCCGTAGATCCGGTCGTGGGCGACCGCCATGCGATCGACCTCAGGGCGACACAGGAAGCCGGTCACTCCGGCCGCCTCGTACCAGCGCCCGTCCCGCGCGAGCCGCATCGCCTTCGGGTTGGAGACCACGGTTTCGGCAAAGCACGCCGTTGCCGCTTCCTCGAGCGGCGCCAGCACCGCGTGCTCGGAGCCGGCCACGTGCTGCCGGGCCGGACGCGCCTCGGCCGCGGGGCCGAGCAGGACGAAGGCAAGACCGACGAACGGCAAGGCTCTCATCACGGCTCTCATGGGGCGCCTCGAACGAGTATGGAACGCCGCCAGTGTTCGCCGAAGATCGCGCCGGATCTAGGGCGAAAACCGCTCGCCCGTGCCGCAGCGCGGAACAAATCCGAATCTGTCGCCGGGCCGCCACAGCACGATCCATACGACCCGCTCCGCGCCGACGCAGCCTGAACGGCGAAATCAGCCGCGCCGCATCGCGTTCCAGCTGCCGTTGCAGCTGATCGGGCCGTCGCCGAGGGTCGACCAGCGGCCGGCGCCGGTCCCGTTGGCAGACAACCGCCCGAACACCTGGGCAGCATCGCTGCCGCGGGAGATGGTGCCGCGCACCGTCCCGTTTGCCGCGACGCGCCCACTGATCCCGACCTCTCCGCCGCTGTAGACGGCCTCGCCGCGCTGGATCTGGATGCCGTAGCGATAGGCCCGGTCGCAGGGGCCGTCGAGGGTCACGACCTCGATGCTCCAGCGGCCGTCGTAGCGATGCGGCACCTGCACCTTGCGCTTGGCCGCCTCCGATGTTCCGGCGCTGCCGACGGCGATGGCAAAGGTGGCGACGGCAAGGATCGGAAGGCGCATGGGGATGACATCCGGCTCAGGGCATGGGGCCGTGTCGGCCCGTTTCAGCCGGAAGATCGTCTTGCGTCCCGCAGTGTCAAGGTTGCTCACGCGGCCTTGAGTGTTAGTCAGCCCTTCGCGCGCTCGGCCGCTTCCCGCAGGAGCGCCAACAGGTCGCAACCGGCGAACAGGAAGCCTTCGACGCCCGCTTGGCGCAGAGCCTCGGCCTCGGCGGGTTTGCCGGCGAGGTAGATCGTGCCGGCGCCGGCCGCCTTTAGTGCCTCGGCCGCGGGCACGGCCTCGGTCTGGTAGACGGTGTCGGACGAGCACAGGCAGGCGATCCGCGCGCCCGACGCCTTGAAGGCATCGGCCAGGGCCTGCATGTCGGAGAAGCCGTCATTGCCGATGGCCTCGATGCCACCCGCAGCGAAGGCGTTGGCAGCGAAGGTCGAGCGGGCATTGTGAACCGCCACGGGACCGAGATTGGCCAGGAAGACCGCCGGGCGCTTGCCCGTCCGCTCGCGGACGGCGTCGGAGGCGTCGCGCAGGGCCTCGTAGGGTTCGGCGAGGCGTTGCGAGGGCAAGGCCCCCTCTGAGGAAGCGGCGGGGTTCGGCGCCACGTCGAGCACCGTCACCGGCTTCTCGGCGAGGAAGGGGAACTCGCTGGCGCCGGTCAGCGGCTCCTTGCGGGTTGCCACCGCCCGTGCCCGGGCCTGCGCCACCGCCGCGATCCGACCCGCGAAGGCGCCGGACTCCAGGCTCGCGGCGATCCCGCCCTCTCGCTCGATCTCTTGGAAGGCCGCCCAGGCCTTCTCGGTCAGTTCGGTGGTCAGCGCCTCGAAGCCGCCCGCGCCGGCCGCCGGATCGGAGACCTTGGCGAGGTTCGATTCCTCGATCAGCACGATCTGGCTGTTGCGCACCACCCGCCGGGCAAAGGCGTCGGGCAGACCGAGCGCCAGGGTGTAGGGCAGCGCGGTCACCGAATCCGCCCCGCCGAGGCCGGCGGAGGCCGAGGCCATGGTGGTGCGCAGGATGTTCACGAATGGGTCACGGCGGCTCATCATCCGCCACGCGGTCTCGGCCAGGACCCGCAGCGGCTTCGGCTCGAGGCCGCAGGCCTGCTCGACCCGGGCCCAGAGCCGCCGGATCGCCCGGAACTTGGCGATGGTCAGGAATTCGTCGGCATCCGCCACCAGCAGGACCGCGATCTGGTCGCGCGCGAGCGCCAGATCGTGGCCGCCGGCCTCCAGCGCCCGCAGATAGGCGACCGCCGTCGCGAGCACGGCGGCCAGTTCCTGCACCTCGCTCGCCCCCGCCTCGTGATAGGGCCGGGCGTCGGCCAAGGCCGCGCGCCCACGGTATCCGGCGAAGGCGGTGACGATCTCGGAGAGGCGTGCCTCCCACCCCTGGTCGAGCCGGCCGGTGGCGGCGCGGGTGCCGATCGGGTCGAGACCGAGATCGAGGTCGAGCGCGGACGGGTCGTCGCCGCGGCGCTCGATCAGTTGCTTGAGAAGCGCCGCCGTCTCGAATCCGGCCGGACCGGCATCGAGCCGCAGGGCGATGAGCGGAAGCATCACGCCCGTCAGCGCCGCATCCAGCGCATCGACGGACGGAAATTCGAGGCCGAAGCCGCGGGCGGCACGGGCGTCGCAATGGACGAGGACCAGCGCATCGGCCCCGCCTTCGAGGTCAGCCAGCGCCTGTGCCCCGGCCTTCTCGGCATCGGGATGGTCGATGCGCTGCGCCAGACGCCACGGGCCGGGCGCCCGCACCGGCTGGGCCACCGAAGCCGCCGGCTCGTAAAAGGGCTCGATGCGCAGGCCGTCGGCGGTCTTCGACACGAGACGCTTCTCGAAGTCCGCCCCCTTCAGCGCGGCTTCGATGGCTTGGCGCCAGCGCTCGCGGGTGGCGGGCTCGAACAACTCGGCGAGCGGACGATCTTCCATCTTGGGCGAGACCTTGACGATTCGGCGTTTCCCGACCGCTTCTTCAAAGAGCGGCGACTTGGCCGCAAGCCCTCGCACGGGGCGCGGGCAGGCGACAACCGACTTTAGTCCAGGTTGCCGCCTCCGCCTCGCTCAAAATCCTGAAGGCTCAGCTAAAAAGAATCAGTCCCGCGAAGCCGAGCGAGCCGACGATGATGCGCCACCACGCGAACAGCCAGAAGCCGTGGCGGGAGACGTAGTCGAGCACCGTCCGCACCACGATCAAGGCCGAGATGAAGGCGGCGACGAAGCCGATGACGATCAGCAGCGCGTCGTTGGAGGAGAGGTTCTTGTAGTTGTCGAGCAGGTCCTTGGCGAAGGCGCCGGCCATGGTCGGCATGGCGAGGTAGAACGAGAACTCGGTGGCCGAGCGCTTGCTCGCCCCCATCAGCATCGCGCCGACGATGGTGGCGCCGGAGCGCGACACGCCGGGGATCATCGCCACGCATTGAAACAGACCGATCTTGAGCGCCATCGGCAGGCTGAACTCGAACACGTCGGTCTTGCGCGGATGCTCGGTCGGACCGTCGTGCGTTCCATCATTTTGAGCCGCTTTCGGCTCGCCGACCGTGTCGTCGATGATGAGGAGCACGATGCCGCCGGCCACCAGCGTGGCGCAGACGATCCACGGGTTGAACAGGTAGAGCTTGATGTACTTGGAGAAGAGACCGCCCACGATCGCCGCGGGCAGGAAGGCGATGAGGATCGCGAGCACGAAGCGGCGCGCCCGCGGATCGTTCGGCAGCGCGGTGGCGATGCTCCACAGCCGGCCGAAGTAGACGAACAGGATCGCCAGGATCGCGCCCAATTGGATAAGCACCTCGAAGGTATTGTTGGGCGAGTGGAAGCCGATGAAGTGGCCGATGAGGAGCTGATGCCCGGTCGAGGAGACCGGGATGAACTCGGTGGCGCCTTCCACCACGGCGAGCACGAGCGCCTTCGCGATCAGGACGAGATCCATAAGCCTGCTGTTCCCCACGCCGATGTGCCGGCGATTCAGGGCGCGGCAGACGACGGCGATGCGGCAGCTTTGCGGCGGTAGGGTTGACGGGCGGTTACCGGGTTGCGGCGGGTTTGTTAATGAGGTGGCAACGTTGGAGAAATAATCCTGGCGCGTCGCCCCAATTTCGCCGGTGCGACACGGTCTGCCCAGGGCTCTGCCTTCTTTACCGCTGAACCACGGCCTCGATGGCGACGCTCTATCACTCCCCGTTCTGCCCGAACTCGCGCTTCATCCGCCTCGTCCTGGCCGAGATGGGGATGGAGCCGACTCTCGTCGAGGAACGGGCCTGGGAGCGCCGCCGCGACTTCCTCATCGTCAATCCGGCCGGCACCACGCCGGTGCTGGTGGAGCAGACCGGGCTCGCCATTCCCGGAGCGGGCGTGATCGCGGAATATCTCGACGAGACGCGGGGGCTCGGCCTCGCCGGGCGGCGGCTTCTGCCCGACACGACTCAGGCGCGGGTGGAGGTGCGGCGCCTGCTCGATTGGTTTCTCGTCAAGTTCAACAGCGAGGTGACCGAGTATCTCGTCACCGAGAAGATCGACAAGCGCTTCATGCCCTCCTCCGCCGGAGGCGGCCCGCCGGACATGAACGCCATTCGTGCGGCGCGCACCAACGTGCGCTATCACCTCCAATATGTCGGTTACCTGATCGGGCAGCGCCGCTGGCTCGCTGGCAACGATCTGACCTATGCCGACCTCGCGGCGGCGGCCCACCTTTCCTGCGTGGACTATCTCGGCGACGTGCCATGGGACGAGGACGAGATGGCGAAGGACTGGTACGCGCGGGTGAAATCCCGCCCGTCCTTCCGCGCGCTGCTGGCCGACCGGGCACCGGGGATGCCGGCAGCCGCGCACTACGCGGATCTGGATTTCTGAAGCCCGAAAAGATCGTCCTCACGGGCCGCGCCCTACGCGAGACCATCGAGACGCGCGCGCGCCGTCTCGGCTTCGAGGCGTTCCGCGTCACCCGTCCCGACGCCGTGCCGGACCTGCGCGAGCGCTTGCCGGCATGGCTCGCGGCGGGCCATCACGGCACGATGGACTGGATGGAGGAGCGGGCCGACCAGCGCGCCGCGCCCTCCGCCCTGTGGGCCGAGACCCGCAGCATCGTCATGCTCGGCATGAATGCGGGCCCTGAGCGCGACCCCTCGAACTCGTGCGGCTGAAGGATCGCGCCGCCATCGCCGCCTATGCGCAACGGCGCGACTATCACGATGTCATCAAGGGCAAGCTGAAGGAACTCGGCGGCTTCCTCTCCGCCTGCTCCGGCCAGCCGGTGAAGGTCTTCGTCGATACCGCGCCCGTCATGGAGAAGCCGCTGGCCCAGGCCGCCGGGCTCGGCTGGCAGGGCAAGCACACGGTGCTGATCTCGCGCGAGCACGGCAACTGGCTGATGCTCGGCGCGATCTTTTCCCGCGCCGAACTCGAACCCGATGCGCCCGAGACGGACCATTGCGGCTCCTGCCGCCGCTGCCTCGACATCTGCCCGACGGATGCCTTCCCGGCCCCCTACCAGCTCGATGCGCGCCGGTGCATCGCCTACCTCACCATCGAGCATCAGGGCCCGATCCCCGCCGAATTCCGCGAAAAGATCGGCAACCGGGTGTTCGGCTGCGATGACTGCCTCGCGGTCTGCCCCTGGAACAAGTTCGCGGGTGCGGCGCGGGAGAGCCGCATGGCGGCCCGCGACGATCTCGCCGCGCCGCCGCTCGCCGAACTCGCCCGCCTCGACGATGCGGGGTTTCGCACCCGCTTTGCCGGCACGCCGATCAAGCGCACCGGCCGCGACCGCTTCCTGCGCAACGTGCTGATCGCCATCGGCAATTCCGGTGATGCCGCCCTCGCCGCGGAGGCGGTGGCCTGTCTCGTCGAGCCCGATCCGGTGGTGCGCGGTGCCGCCGTCTGGGCCTGCGGCCGGTTGTTGCCCCGGGCGCGGCTGCACGAACTCTTCGCCGCCCATGGACACGGGGAAACGGAGGCGCATGTGAGGGAGGAATGGCGTGAGGCCGCCGCCCTCCCTATGGAAGCGGACGGCCCACGGGAGACCTGACACCGCATGAACCTGTTCGTTTTCGGCCTCGGCTTCTCCGCCCGGCATTTTGCCGAGCGTGAACGGGCGCGATTCAACGCAGTGCGGGCGACGGTGACCGAACCCGAGCGGGCCAGGAGTCTCGCGGCCGAGACCGGGTTCACCCTGCGGGCCTTCGGCCCGGAGGCGGACGATCCCCGCATTGCCGAGGATCTCGCCGACACCGACGTGCTGCTGATCTCCGCCCCGCCGGGACGGGACGGCGACACGGTGCTCGCCCGCTACCGCGACACCATCGCGAAAAGCCGCATCGGCTGGATCGGCTATCTCTCGACCATCGGCGTCTACGGCGACCAGGGGGGTGCCTGGATCGACGAGGCGACGCCCGCCACGCCGAAGAGCGCCCGCTCGCGCGACCGCCTCGCCGTCGAGAATGCGTGGCTCGCGCTCGGCGCCGAGACCGGCAAAGCGGTGCAGGTGTTTCGCCTCTCGGGCATCTACGGCCCCGGTCGCAACCCGATCGTGAAGCTGCGCGACGGCCGCACCCAGCGCATCGTCAAGCCGGGGCAAGTGTTCAACCGCATCCACGTCGCCGACATCGCCGCGACGCTGGCCGCCTCGATCGAGCGGCCACGGGGGGGCGCGGTCTACAACGTCACCGACGACGAGCCGGCCCCGCCGCAGACGGTGACCGAGCACGCAGCAAGGCTCACCGGACTGCCCCTGCCGCCGGAAGTCGATTTCGAGACCGCCGACCTCAGCCCGATGGCGCGCAGCTTCTACGGCGAGAACAAGCGGGTGCGTAACCGCCTGATCCGCGAGGAACTCGGCGTGCAGCTCGCCTTCCCGACCTATCGCGAGGGGCTGGCCGCGCTGGTCTCCGACGCGCGCCGGTAGGCGGCCCGGCGCGCAGCGTCCAGTAAGTCGGCCACGCCCGTTCCAGACGCCGCGCGGAATCAGACGAACTGAACGCCGATCCCGTCGGCGGCACGCCGTATGACGCGGCAGCGCCGGGACGGCTCGCCGTCGATGTGGAGCGTGACGACCTCCGGCAGATCCGCGGCTTCGAGTGCCAGCTTGGCACCGCCCTCCGAGAGGTTGAGAACCGTGCAGGGCCGGCTCTGCGGCGTCCCCGCCGTTCGCCCGCGCTCCGGCACGAACGCGACATGGCCGGAGCGCGAGGAGCGAAGGCGCTCCTCACCCCGCCGCTCTTCCAGCCCGACATTCCAGGCGTCGAGACGGCTCGCAAACTCCGCCACGCTCGCGGCGGTGGCCTGCATGTCGGTGCTGACCTGACCGGTGGTCGCCCGCTGCCGCGTGCTGTCCGCGGTGGTCTGCGCGATGAAGCCCTGCACGGTGTCGACCACCGCCGCGGTCGAGACCAGCGCCCCGCCGACATCCCGTGAGACCGCCTGCATGGCGCCGATCTCGCCGGTGATGCGCGCGGTGGCCGAGCGCGCCTGCTCGGCGAGGCTCTTCACTTCGGTGGCGACGACGGCGAAGCCGCGGCCGGCCGCACCGGCGCGGGCGGCCTCGATCGTGGCGTTGAGGGCGAGCAGGTTGATCTGCTCGGCAATGCCCGTGATGACCTCGACCACGCCGGTCATCGCGGCAGCCGCGTCGTCGAGCTTTGCCGAGAGAACGCCGGCGGCGCTCATGCGGGTCTGAATGTCGCCGACCGCATCGTGCGAGCGGTTCATCTGCTCGGCGATTGATTCCGAGATGCGGTGCATCTCCTCGGACGCGCCGGCCACCGCCCGCACCCGGCCCAGCGTCTGCTCGGCCATGGCGAGGGCGCTGGCGCGCACCGCCATGCTCTGGCTGATGTCGAAGGCGTATTTCACGATCTTGAACGGGCGCCCGGCCGCGTCGAGAACCGGGTTGTAGGAGGCCTGAATCCAGACCTCGCGACCATCCTTGGCCACCCGCTGGTAGACGGCGGAGGTGAACTGCCCCGCCCGCAGCGTCGCCCAGAACTCGGCATAGGCCGGGCTTGCGGCGATTTCGGGCGTCACGAACATCCGGTGATGCCGGCCCTGCACCTCGGGAAGGGTGTAGCCGAGCGCGTTCAGGAAGTTGTCGTTGGCGTCGAGCACCGTGCCGTCCATGCCGAACTCGATCACCGCCTGCGAGCGGCGGGCGGCCTCGACCTTTCCGGCCATGTCAGCGGCGACGCGCTTGGCCGCCGTGATGTCGGAGGCGTATTTGACGACCTTGAACGGGCGCCCGGACGGATCGAGGATCGGGTTGTAGGTCGCCTGGATCCAGACCTCGCGCCCGTCCTTGCCGACGCGCAGGAACTCGCCGGCCCGGTACTCGCCGCGGGCGAGCGCCTCCCAGAAGGCGCGGTACTCCGCGGACGCCGCTTCTTCCGGCCGCACGAACTGGCTGTGGTGGCGGCCCTCCACCTCGTGCGGCGCGTAGCCGAGGGCGTCGAGGAAGTTGGCGTTGGCGCTGCGCACCGTCCCGTCGAGGTCGAACTGGATCACCGCCTGCGACCGGCTGATCGCGGCGATCTGGCCCGCCGTCTCGGCGGCGGCGAGCCGCTCGGTCGTCACGTCGAGGGCGAATTTGACGATCTTCCGAACGCGGCCGGCGGCGTCGAGGACCGGATTGTAACTCGCCCGGATCCAGACCTTGCGTCCGTCCTTGGTGAGACGCCCATAGGCCGCCGTCTGAAACGTGCCGCGGCGCAGGCCCTGCCAGAACGCCTCGTACTCCGCGCTCTCCGCCTCCTGCGGGTCCACGAACAGACGATGATGCCGCCCGCGCACCTCACCGAGGGTGTAGCCCATCAGTGAGAGGAAATTGTCGTTGGCATCGAGCACCGTCCCATCGATGGCGAAGGTGATGACCGCCTGGGAGCGGTTGAGCGCGTCGAAGATGGACGCGGCATCGGAGCGGCGAAGGACGGAGAGCATCGGTGATTTCGGCTCCACTTGCCGTCCCACGATGCCCGATGCCGCTTAAGAATCTCCTCTGAGGCATCAAAGGATGCATTTCTGTCAGTGCGGACAGGGCCGACGATGCATTCCGTCCCGCTCAGATCTCCTCCCGCACCCCTTTGCCGCGGCGCTCGAAGTAGAACGGGATCGGCCGGTAGGGCGGGAAGCCGGCGTCGGCCGCCGCTTCCAGATCGTCGAGGATCACGCGGGTGATGCGCGGCAGGTCAAGCTTGCGCGCGGCGTCGAGATCGACCCAGGCGAGTTCGGTCAGTTCCGCATCCGGCCCAACGATACCGGGCCGCTCGGTGACCACCGCCTTGCGATCGACGGCGAAGAAGCGGGTATCGAAGCGGCGGGGGCGCTTCGGCGGCGTGATCGCCCGCGCCACCAGATGCAGGGTTTCGAGATCGGGCATCACCCCTTCATCGGCGAAGGCCTGCCACGCACCCTCCGGCGCGGTCTCCGGCGGGCCGTAATCGCGTGTGCCGATGAGAAGGCCGGTCTCCTCGTAGGTCTCGCGGATCGCGGCGAGCGCGAGGGAACGGCCGAGATGGTGGGGTGCGCGCGGCAGCTTGGCGCGCAAGGCGTCGTCGGCCCGCTGCGACAGGGCCCCGGCCACCGGCATCATCCGGTCGGACGGTTCGATCCGTCCGCCGGGAAACACGAACTTGCCGCCCATGAAGGCGAGGCCGGCATGGCGCCGGCCCATCAGCAGCTTCAGCTTCTTGCGTGACCGGTCGAGAATGATCAGCGTCGCGGCATCGCGCGGGCGCAACAACACCGGGCGGGGCGTGGCAGCAGGCGAAGCGGGCTGATCTGAATCAGGCTGATCCAAGCTTTGGGGCGTCGCCTGCTCTGCTTCCTGCCTCACCGCCGCGTCTCTCCCCCGTGCCCGTGCCGGACCCACCGCGCGCGGGGGGCAACTTGCCGAAACCGTGCATGCCGAACGTGTATTGCAGGCCAATCACCGCGCCCTTGACCGGCTGCAACAGCACGAGCGCCAGGACGAGGGTGAGCAGCGGCCACACCGTCATCGAAATCCAGAGCGGCACGTCGTAGCCCATCTCGATCTCGAGCACGAGGTAGCCGATGATGTGGCCCACGAGGAAGATCACGATATAGGGCGGCAGGTCGTCGGCCCGGTGACCCTCCATCTCCAGGCCGCAGGCCTCGCAAGCCGGGCGCACCTTGAGGAAGCGGCCGAAGACGTGGCCCTCGCCGCAATGCGGGCAGCGGTTGAGGAAGCCGTTGGCCATGGCCGGGAGCAGCCGCGTCCGCTCCTGGGGAGCCGGGGCCGGAGGGGAGGCGTAGGTTTCCATAGACCGAGTCTAGCCCCTTCCGCTCAGCGACGCGAGCCGCGATGGCGCCGCGCCGTATCGCTCTCGGAGGCCGCCGCCTTGCCGGGGCGCGGCTTGCCCTTCGGCGACTTTGCACCGAACTTGGCCTTGCCCAACTTCGCCTTGCCCGGACTCGCCTTGGACCCGCTGCGCTTGATCCCGCCGCCTTTGGCGCCGGAGCGGCTGCGCCCCTCCGACAGGATCTCGAAGCGCAGGGCGCCGGCCACCGCCGCCGCCTCGACGAGGCGGACCTCGACCGTGTCGCCGAGGCGGTAAGTCTCGCCGCTGCGGTCGCCGACGAGGGCATGAAGGGCCTCATCGTGGCGGTAATATTCGTGGCCGATGGTGGAGACGGGCACGAACCCGTCGGCCCCGGTCTCGGCGAGCTTCACGAACAGCCCCGAGCGCGTCACCCCGGAGATCCGGCCGGAGAAGGTCGCGCCGACCCGGTCGGCGAGGTAGCCGGCGATGAGCCGGTCGATGGTCTCGCGCTCGGCCGCCATCGCCCGGCGCTCGGCTGCCGAGATCTGCTCGGAGACCGCGTCGAGCATGCCCGGCGTGGTATCGTCCGGCAGGCCGTCCCTGCCCAATCCGCAGGCACGCACGAGAGCACGGTGGACGATGAGATCCGCGTAGCGGCGGATGGGTGAGGTGAAGTGGGCGTAGCGGCGCAGGTTAAGGCCGAAATGGCCTAAATTCTGTGCAGCGTAGATCGCCTGTGCCTGCGAACGCAGCACCACCTCGTTGATGAATGGGGCGTGCTCGCTCTCGGCCACCTGGGCGAGGATGCGGTTGAACAGGTCCGGCCTCAGCGCACCGGCCTTGGTCATCTTGACGCCGACCGAGGCGAGCACCTCGCCGAGCGCGCGCATCTTCTCCAGGGCCGGTTCGTCGTGGACCCGGTAGATCAGCGGCGAGCCCGCCTTCTCCAGCGTCTCGGCCGCCGCGACGTTGGCCTGGATCATGAACTCCTCGATCAGCCGGTGCGCCTCAAGACGCTCCGGCACGATCACCCGATCGACGCCGCCTTCCGCGTCGAGCAGCACCTTGCGCTCCGGCAGGTCGAGGGCGAGCGGGCCGCGGGCGTCGCGGGCCCGCTTCATCGCCTCGTAGGCCGCGTAGAGCGGGCGCAGCGCCGTCTCCAGCACCGGTCCCGACTTCTCATCCGGCCGGCCGTCGATCGCGGCCTGCGCCTGCGCATAGGCGAGCTTGGCGTGCGAGCGCATCAGGATGCGGTGGAAGCTGTGGCTGCGCTTCACCCCGTCGGCGCCGATGATCATCCGCACGGCGAGCGCCGGGCGGTCCTCCCCTTCGCGCAGCGAGCAGAGATCGTTCGAGATGCGCTCGGGCAGCATCGGCACCACCCGGTCGGGGAAGTAGACCGAATTGCCCCGCAGCAGCGCCTCGCGGTCGAGGGCCGAATCCGGCCGGATATAGGCGGCCACATCCGCGATCGCGACGGTGACGATGAAGCCGCCCGTATTCGCCGGATCGGGATCGGCCTCAGCCATCACCGCGTCGTCGTGGTCCTTGGCGTCGGGCGGGTCGATGGTGACCAGCGGCGCCTCGCGCCAATCCTCGCGGCCGCGCTTGGTCGCACGCTTGGCGGCATCCGCCTCCGCCAGCACGGCGGAGGGGAAGACGTGCGGGATGTTGTGGATGTGCAGCGCGATCAGGCTCACCGCCTTCTCGGAGCCGAGCGCGCCGAGCCGCTCGGTGACGCGCCCGCGGGGCAGGCCGAAGCGGGTCTCGCGCTCCACCGCGACGCTGACGAGGTCGCCATCCCGGGCCTCGCCTTCCTCGCCCGGCGGGATCGCGATTTCCTTGCCCTGCGATTTCTTCTCGACGGGAAGCAGGCGCCCGCCATCGCGGCCGGCGCGATAGACGCCGATCACTTCGGAGCGGTTCTTGCCGATCACCTTGATGACGCGGCCGGTGTAGCGGCCGGGCGCTTCCGGGTCCGGCGCGACACGGACCAGCGCCCGATCACCGATGCCGGGGGCGGGGCGGTTACCGTTGCGGCCGGCACGCGGGGTCTCGACGGCGATCTTGGGCGCCTCGCCCTCCCCGTCCCACTGCGCCGGGCGGGCGATCAGGTCGCCGTCGCGGTCGCGCGACACAATGTCGGCGAGCACGACCGGCGGCAGGCTGCCGCTTTTCCGCAAGCCGCCGCGGTCGCGCTCGAGCGCGCCCTCGGCCTCGATCTCCTTCAGGATCGCCTTGAGGCCGATCTTGTCGGCGCCCGAGATGCCGAAGGCTTTGGCGATTTCGCGCTTGCCGACCTTTCCGGGCGTCTCGGCGACGAAGGCGAGGATCTGCTCGCGGGAGGGAAGAACGGGGGTGCCCGCCGTCGGATTGATGCGTCTGGCCAAGGAGCAGGGCTCTCCGCGCCGGTCCGGGAAGGCGTGGCGCGTTCGGTTTTTCGTTGATTGGGGAGACCGTTGACGATCCCGGCACCTCTTCAAGATGGGCGCTCGGACGCCTTAGAACAACGCCGCGAGACCGGCCGTGAACAGGTTCGGCCCCAGCGTCAGCCCGTGGAAGCCGATTTGCGGATCGTCTCCACTGCCCGATCCACGTCGAAATCGGCTTGGCACAGCTCTTCGAGGGTAAAGGGCGCGCTCCGCGGCAGGGTCAGGTTCACCTGTCCCTCCTCGGGCTGAAGCTCGGGCGCTTCCGCCGCGCGGATCGCAAGGGTCCAGGCGCCGTCGATCCGCACCGCGTCCGCCGACGGCGGATCGGCCGCGAGCGCCGCGATCTTGGCCGCCGCGGCCTGCCGGAAGGCGAGGCTCAGGCCGTCATTGGAGACGAGCGCGGCCTTGATCAACTCGGCCAGCGCGTCCCGCACTCTGTCGACACTTGCGTTCATCCGCCCGTTTTCCTCATCGGCCTATGCTTCGAGGGGTGCAAACGGAGTGCCGCGCGCAAGGTTCAGAGTGCCTCACAAAACTCCCGGTCTCTGACCGTTCTCGCTCTGGCGATGACAGCGCGGCGGGAGTTTTGTGAGAGACACTCAGTACGGCGTGCCCCCGGCCCGCTTCGCCTTCAGGGCCTCGGCGTACCAAGTCAGCTCGTCGAGAAACTTGTTCGCGGCCCGGCCGAGCCAATCCTCGGCGGGTTCGCCCGCCTCGCTCAGCGCTTTCTGGATGCGCGGGATCGGCAGGAGCGAGGGAATGCTCGGCGTGCCGAGTTCGGCCAGCATCGCCCGCAACTGCATCGCCGCGCGCACGCCGCCATACTGCCCCGCCGAGTAGCAGCAGATGGCGGAAGGCCGCCAGAAATACTCCTCCAGGAAGTGGTCGAGGGTGTTGGAGAGCGCGGGCGGGATCGAGTGGTTGTACTCGGCCGAGACCACGACGAAGGCATCCGCCCCGCGAAACAGCGTCGCCAGCCGCTCCAGCGGTTCGGGGGCCTCGCCCTTGGGATATTCCTTGTACATCCGGTCGAGGAGCGGAAGCTTCAACTCGGCGGGATCGACCAGCGGCGCCGTGTGGCCGCGGGCTTCGAGTTGCGCGGTGAGGAAGCGGGCGGCGCGGATGCCGGCGCGCTCGGCACGCACGGAACCGAGGATCACGGGGACGGTGAGGGTCATGGGTGAGACTCCCGATCGGACGGGCCTAGTCGTTCCGCCCCGGCTGCCAGCGTCAAGCATTCCCCGAACAAAAAAGGCACCGGAGCCTCGAAGGCTCCGGTGCCCGCTGCACAACGCTACGCGAAAAAGATCTTACAGCGAGTAGTACTGCACGAACTCGATCGGGTGCGGGGTCATCTCGTAGCGCAGCACCTCGGCCATCTTCAGCTCGATGAACGAGTCGATCTGGTCGTCCGAGAACACGCCGCCGGCCTTGAGGAAGGCGCGGTCCTTGTCGAGGTTCTGCAGCGCCTCACGAAGCGAGCCGCAGACGGTCGGGATCTTCTTCAGCTCGCGCGGGGGCAGGTCGTAGAGATCCTTGTCCATCGCCGGGCCCGGATCGATCTTGTTGATGATGCCGTCGAGGCCGGCCATCAGCAGCGCCGAGAAGGCGAGGTAGGGGTTGGCCATCGGATCCGGGAAGCGGACCTCGACGCGCTTGGCCTTCGGGTTCGTCGTCCACGGGATACGGCAGGAGGCCGAGCGGTTGCGGGCCGAATAGGCCAGCAGCACGGGGGCCTCGTAGCCTGGCACCAGACGCTTGTAGGAGTTGGTGGACGGGTTGGTGAAGGCGTTCAGCGCCTTGGCGTGCTTGATGATGCCGCCGATGTACCACAGGCATTCCTGGCTGAGGTCGGCATACTTGTCGCCGGCAAACAGCGGCTTGCCGTCCTTCCAGATCGACTGGTGCACGTGCATGCCCGAGCCGTTGTCGCCGTAGACGGGCTTGGGCATGAAGGTCGCGGACTTGCCGTAGCTCTGCGCAACGTTGTGGATGCAGTACTTATAGATCTGCATGTGGTCGGCGAGCAGGGTCAGCGTGTCGAACTTCATGCCGAGTTCGTGCTGGGCCGACGCCACCTCGTGGTGGTGCTTCTCGACCTTCACGCCCATGGACTGCATCGCAGCCAGCATCTCGCCGCGCATGTCCTGAGCCGAATCCTGCGGCGGGACGGGGAAGTAGCCGCCCTTGGTCTGCACCCGGTGGCCGAGGTTGCCGCCCTCGTAATCGGTGAAGCCGTTGGTCGGCAGCTCGGTCGAGTCGAGCTGGAAGCCGGTATGGTAGGGGTCGGCGCCGAACTTCACGTCGTCGAACACGAAGAACTCGGCCTCGGGGCCGACAAAGATCGTGTCGCCGATGCCGGTGGAGCGCAGATACGCCTCGGCGAGCTTGGCGGTCGAGCGCGGATCGCGGGCATAGGGCTCGCCAGTCGAGGGCTCGAGCACGTCGCAGACGATCGACATGGTGGAGGCCGAGAAGAACGGATCCATGCAGGCCGTGACCGGATCGGGCATCAGCAGCATGTCGGATTCGTTGATCGCCTTCCAACCAGCGATCGACGAGCCGTCGAACATGGTGCCGTCCTGGAACATCTCCTCGTCGATCAGGGAGACGTCGAAGGTCACGTGCTGCCACTTGCCGCGCGGGTCGGTGAAGCGGAAGTCGACGTACTTGACGTCATTGTCCTTGATGGCCTTCAGCACATCGGCGGCCGTATTCATGCTGTGCGTCTCCTCGGCAAATTCTGGAAGCGGGGCGGCGAACCATCGGCCGGGTCCGGGCGCGGCCCGAGCCGGTCCGTTCCTGGGGCGCGATGGGCTGATCGGGAAAGCGGCATGTCTCGACGGGGCGGCTTCACGCCCGCGGCGTCGCTCCTGATCCGGGTCCGGCCCCCTCTCGCGTCCCCGGCCGGTCTCGCCGGCCGCGCGGACGATATCGTCCGCGCTTCGCCGTTGCCACCCGTCGGCAGGCAAAAAATCCACGCAATCGCGGGACGTTCGGACGGTTTCGTCTGCAAGACCGGCCCTTGGGCGGTCATATTTGCCGCATAGGCCACCGCATCGCGACTAAGGCGACTGGCACGCGACATGCTTAGGCGGAAACCGGAGCGTCCACCCGCACAGTGGGCGTTCGGGGGTCGGGCTGGCGCCCTGCTCGCCGGTGGATCGGCGTCTCGGATGCGGCGGGGAAGTCACCCGCCGGACGCTGCGATCCAACGGCCGGGCAGGTTCTCAACGACGCCGGTTCCGCAAAGGTTTCGTCAGGACACGGATCCTCAAGGTACGAGAGACTGGGAATGACCAAGTTTAAGCTCGAGTACATCTGGCTCGACGGCTACACGCCCACACCGAACCTGCGCGGCAAGACGCAGATCAAAGAGTACGACAGCTTCCCGACCTTCGAGCAGCTCCCGCTCTGGGGCTTCGACGGCAGCTCGACGCAGCAGGCCGAGGGCTCCTCCTCCGACTGCGTGCTGAAGCCCGTGCGCCACTTCCCCGACCCGGCCCGCACCAACGGCGTGCTCGTGCTGTGCGAAGTGATGATGCCGGATGGCAAGACCCCGCACCCGTCGAACAAGCGCGCGACCGTGCTCGACGATGCCGGCGCGTGGTTCGGCTTCGAGCAGGAGTACTTCCTCTACAAGAACGGCCGCCCGCTCGGCTTCCCCGAGACCGGCTACCCCGCTCCGCAGGGTCCGTACTATTGCGGCGTCGGCGCCTCGAATGTCGGCCCCGTGGCCCGCAAGATCGTCGAGGAGCATCTCGACCTCTGCCTCGCCGCCGGCATCAACCACGAGGGCATCAACGCTGAAGTGGCCAAGGGCCAGTGGGAATTCCAGATCTTCGGCAAGGGCTCCAAGAAGGCCGCCGACGAGATGTGGATGGCGCGCTACCTGCTCCAGCGCCTGTGCGAGACCTACGAGATCGACATCGAGTACCATTGCAAGCCGCTCGGCGACACCGACTGGAACGGCTCGGGCATGCACTGCAACTTCTCGACGACGTTCATGCGCGAGACCGGCGGCAAGGAGTATTTCGAGGCGGTGATGGCCAGCTTCGAAAAGAACCTCGACGACCACATCGCCGTCTACGGCCCCGACAACCACATGCGCCTGACCGGCAAGCACGAGACGGCACCGTGGAACAAGTTCTCCTACGGCGTGGCCGACCGCGGCGCCTCGGTGCGCGTGCCCCACTCCTTCGTCAACAACGGCTACAAGGGCTACCTTGAGGATCGCCGCCCGAACTCCATGGGCGACCCCTACCAGATCGCCTCGCAGGTTCTGAAGACGATCTCCGAGGTTCCGCTCCCGGGCGAAGCCGCGCAGAAGGCCGTCGCGTAAGACTTTCGAGGCCGACAATAGCGTCTGAAACAGGCCGCCTCCGTCGAAAGACGGGGGCGGTTTTTGTTTGGCTCATCCCGGCCTCGCCCTCATCCTGAGGTGCCGCAGCGAGGCGGAGGCCTCGAAGGATCCTCCGGTAGCCCTGCGATCCCTGGAGGACCCTTCGAGGGCCGCTAACGCGGCCACCTCAGGATGAGGGCAAGGATGCGGGGATCAGGGCGCTAGGGCGGCCGGCGCGCCTCACACCCCAAAAATCGACCAGCCCGTGCGTTTCACCAGCATCTCCAGGGCGATACGCCCGAGATGGGAATTGCCGGCCGCGTCCAGTCCCGGCGACCAGACGCAGATCGAGGCCTTGCCCGGCGCAACGGCCAAGATACCGCCGCCGACGCCGCTCTTGCCCGGCAGGCCGACGCGGTAGGCAAAATCGCCCGAGCCGTCATAGTGGCCACAGGTCAGCATGATCGCGTTGATGCGCCGCGCCCGCTCAGCCGAGATCACCGAGTGCCCGGCCAGCGGATGGTGCCCGGAATAGGCCAGGAACAGCCCGGCGGTGGCGAGCTGGCGGCAGGTCATCGCGATGGCGCAGTGATGGAAGTAGACGCCCAGCGTGTAATCGACCGGATTCTCGATCACGTCGAAGGAGCGCATGTAGTTGGCGAGCGCCGCGTTGCGGAAGCCAGTGCGCTTCTCGGAGGCCGCCACGCGCTCGTCGATCGTGATGCTGTCGTCCTGCGCCACGAACTGCATGAAGCGCAGGATCTCGCCCAACGCCTCCCGCGGCTGATGACCCGACAGGATCAGGTCGGTGACGGCGATGGCGCCGGCATTGATGAAGGGATTGCGCGGAATGCCGTGTTCCCGCTCCAACTGCACGATGGAGTTGAACGGGCTGCCCGAGGGCTCGCGGCCGACCCGGCGCCAGAGCCGGTCGCCGACCATGCCGAGGGCCAGCGTCAGGGTGAAGACCTTGGAGATGCTCTGTATCGAGAAGGGGGTGTCGGCATCCCCCCGGCCGCGACCCGCCCGTCTCCGTCGATCACGACCAGGCCGAAGCCTTGAGCGTCGACGCGGGCCAGTTCGGGGATGTAGCTCGCCACCGCGCCGCGATCGGGCCGGGCCCGCATCTCCGCGGCGATGTCTTTGACGATACTGTCGAGATCGGGCACGGCGTCGCTCGGCTACGGCGCTTCACGGCAAGCGCGGACGCGGCCGGCCCTTCACGAAGCGGGCCAGGATAGCGGGGCCGACTGGATCAGATCGCGTCGGTGCCGGTCTCGCCGGTGCGGATGCGGATGGCTTCCTCGATCGTCGAGACGAAGATCTTGCCGTCACCGATGCGGCCGGTCTGGGCCGATTTGCGGATCGCTTCCACGGCACCCTCGACCAGGGCGTCCGAGAGTACGATCTCCAGCTTCACCTTCGGAAGGAAGTCCACGACGTATTCGGCGCCGCGGTAGAGTTCGGTATGGCCCTTCTGCCGGCCGAAGCCCTTCGCCTCGATCACGGTGATGCCCTGGAGACCGACCTCTTGGAGGGCTTCCTTCACCTCGTCGAGCTTGAACGGCTTGATGATCGCCTCGATCTTCTTCATCCGGAAAAGCCTGATCCGCCTAGTCCCTCAGTCAGCCATTTATGTACCATCGCCGCCGCGTGACCGCCACGGCGATTTGGATGACGGGGCCGGGAAGTTGCGCACCGAATATGCAAACAAAGCGGAATATGTAGGCAATTCCGCCAAAAACGATGAATTTAAAGGCATAGGCTGAGCCAGTTGCATGCATGAGCCGGTGAAATCCCCCCAAGCCTCGCATCGGCTGCTCACCGTTGAGGCGATGCGCCGGGTCGATGCCGCGGCGATCGCCGGTGGTACGCCGGGCCTGACGCTGATGGAGGCGGCGGGCGCCGCCGTCGCCGCGCGTGCCCGCGCTATGGTGCCGGAGCGTGGCCAAGTGCTCGTGCTGTGCGGCCCCGGCAACAATGGCGGCGACGGGTTCGTGGCCGCCCGCCTGCTGAATGAGGCCAGCTACCACGTCGATCTGCGGCTGCTCGGCGAGCGCGCCGCGCTCAAGGGCGATGCCGCCCTCGCCGCCCAGGCCTGGACCGGCCCGATGGGTGCCGTAGAGACCGCGATTCCGGCGGCCGACCTCATCATTGATGCCGTGTTCGGCGCCGGTCTCTGCCGCGATCTGGAAGGGGCAGCCCGTGCCCTCGTGGAAGCGGTGAACCGATCGGGCATCCCCGTCCTGGCCGTGGATGTGCCGAGCGGCATCGACGGCGATAGCGGCGCGGTGCGCGGGCTCGCGGTGGAGGCAACCGAGACGGTGACCTTCGTCGCGCTGAAGCCCGGCCACCTGCTCCAGCCCGGCCGGACCCATTGCAGCGCACTGCATGTCGCCGATATCGGCACGGGCGAGGCCGCTTTCGCCGCCGGGATCGCCGGAGAGACCCGCGCGCTGTATCGCAACGCGCCCGGCCTGTGGGCGCTGCCGCGGCTCACCGCCGATAGCCACAAATACACCCGCGGCCATGCCCTGGTGCTGTCGGGCCCCGCCTATCGCACCGGTGCGGCCCGGCTCGCCGCCCGCGGGGCGCTGCGGGTCGGCGCGGGGCTCGTCACGATGGCCTCACCCGCCTCGGCGCTGGCAGAGAACGCCGCCCAGCTCACTGCGATCATGCTGCGCCCGTGCGAGAATGCCGACGACCTCGACGACATGCTTGCCGACGAGCGGCTGAACGCGCTGCTGCTCGGCCCCGGCCTCGGGACCGGCCCGGCGACCTGCGACCTCGTCGCGGTGGCCGCCAATGCCGGGCGCGCCCTGGTGCTCGACGCCGACGCGCTCACGAGCTTCCGCAGCGAAGTGCGCACCCTCGCCCGCCACATCCGCGACGGCGAGGCGCGGGCCGTTCTCACGCCGCACGAGGGCGAGTTCGCGCGGCTGTTCTCCGGCACGGAGGCCGTGGCGGAGGGGCTGACGAAGGTCGAGCGGGCCGCGCGGGCGGCGGAGATCGCCGGGGCGGTCGTGGTGCTGAAGGGCGCCGACACGGTGATCGCGGCCCCGGACGGACGCGCAGCGATCAACGACCACGGCACGCCGCATCTCGGCACCGCCGGCTCCGGCGACGTGCTCGGCGGCCTCGTCGCCGGGTTGCTGGCGCAGGGCCTAGACCCGTTCGAGGCCGCCTGCGCCGCCGTGTGGCTGCACGGCGATGCGGGCCTGCGCTTCGGGCCTGGGCTGATCTCCGAGGATCTGCCGGAGATGATCCCGGCGGTTCTGCGCGACCTCGCCGATCGCGCCTGACCCGCTCCCGCTATGCGGCTGCGACCGAAGCGTTCTTCCGGCCATAAAGCGCGTAGAACACCAACCCGAGGACGTTCCAGACGGCGAACCAGAGTTGGGTCTTCGCGGGCAGGCTGAAGAACAGATACCCGCAGCCCAAAATCGTGATCGCCCCGATGAGCCACGGGGCCGGCGCCCGGAAGGTGCGGGGAGCATCCGGCGCGCGGGCGCGCATCACCAGCATGCAGGCCGCGACCGCAATGAACGCTGCCAGGGTCCCGGCATTGGCGAGTGCGGCGAGTTCCGCCAGCGGGACGAGCCCGGCGAGCACGGTCACCACGGCCGCCGTGAAGAGGGTGATCCGAACCGGCGTTCCGGCGGAGGAGAGTTTCGCCAAGCTCTGCGGCAGCATCCCGTCGCGGGCCATGGTGAAGAAGATCCGGCTCTGGCCGTAGAAGAAGGCGAGGATGACGGTGGGCAACGCGATCACCGCCGAGGCCGCGAGATACTGCGCCACCAGCGGCCGGCCGAGTTCGCGCAGGATCAGCGCCAGCGGCTCCGGACTGTCGGCAAAGCGCGTGTAGGACACGGCCCCCACCGCGGTGACCGCGACCGCGACGTAGATCACGACGCAGGCCGCCATCGATCCGACGATGCCGATGATCAGGTCGCGCCCTGGGTTGCGCGTCTCCTCCGCCGCCGTGGCGATGGCGTCGAAGCCGTAGAAGGCGAAGAAGATGATCGCCGCCGCCGCCATGATGCCGCGCTCGACCCCGTCGGCGCCCAGGCTCTTCACGAAGCCGAACGGGTTGAACGGTTCGAGATGGGCCGCGTCGAAGGCGGGCAGCGCGAAGACCACGAAGACGATCAGCGCGGCGATCTTCACCAGCACCAGCGCCGCGTTGACCGTGGCGCTCTCCCGCGTGCCGCGCAGGAGCAGCACGGCGACGACGACGATGATCGCGACCGCGGGGAGGTTGACGATCCCGCCCGCATCCGGCCCCTGCATCAGCGCCCTGGGGAACCCGAACAGGTTCTCCAGCAGCGGCGCGGCGTAGCCGGACCAGCCGACCGCCACCGCGCTGACGACGAGCGAGTATTCGAGGATCAGGCTCCAGCCGATGATCCAGGCGAGGATCTCGCCGAGCACGACGTAGCTGTAGGTGTAGGCGCTGCCCGAGACCGGGATCATCGTCGCCATTTCGGCATAGGCGAGCGCTGCGCAGGCGCAGATTGCGCCGGCAATGGCGAAGGACAGGATCACGGCGGGCCCGGCCTTGGCCGCCCCGACGCCGATGAGCGTGAGGATGCCGGTTCCGACGATCGCGCCGACACCGAGGGCCATGAGATGCGGCCAGCCGAGCGTTCGTGCCAGCCGACGCTCTTCACCGGGCTCCAGTTGCAAGGGCTTGCGGCGAAGAAGGCTGGACGTCATTCGGGCTCCTGTCACGCGGTTGTCCGAGACCATAGGGCAGCGTGACCGTCGCACCCTCGCGCAAGCGTCGCCGAATGCGCCAGCCCTCGACCCGGCTTCCTCGTTTCAAACGCGCCGACAGTTCCACAATTGTTGCGGGCATCGCCCCGAAAGGTGGTTGCCGGCTTATCGGGCGATGCCGGCGCGACGCCTAACAGCCTCGTTCCGGATCCGATCTCTGGGACGAAGCCTTAGGGCGCGAGGCTCACCCGGTCCGCCGCCAGCGCCTCGGCGCGCTTGCGCTCGTCGGGGTTGAGGCCGGCGGTCGCTTGATCGAGGCCGGCATCGGCGCGGCCCTGCGAGGCTGCGGTGAGGTTCCAGGCCGCCGCCTCGACCAGGTTCTTGGGCACGCCGCGGCCGGCGACGTAGAGCTTGGCGATCCGGTTCTGGGCGATGGCGTTGCCGCGCTGGGCCGCGTGCAGGAAGTAGCGGGCGGCGCGGGTCTCGTCCTTGGGAACGCCGTCGCCGTTGAACAGCCGGATCGCGAACTCGACCTCGGCGCCGAGATCGCCGTTGTCGGCGGCACGGCGAAACCATTGCGCGGCCTGGGTCGTGTCCTTGGCGACGCCCTTGCCCTGGAGGTAGAGCACGCCCAGCGCGTATTGCGCGGCGGGGATCTCGGCCTCGGCCGCAGCCCGGAAATTGGCCAGGGCCGCAGCCAGATCCGCCGGTTTGTCGCTCGCGAGCTGGATCAGCGCGAGATTGTAGCAGGCGCTGGGCTGTCCCTTGCGGGCCGCCTGTTCGAGCCAGGTCCGGCCGGCCTTCTCGTCCTTGGGCTGCCCGCGCCCGTCCATCGCCATCAGGCCGAGGGAGGCCATGGCGTTGGGATCGTTCTGCACGGCCGCCAGCCGGTACCATTCGTGGGCGCGTTTGGGATCCGGCTTGACCCCGAGTCCCTGGTTGTAGAGTTCGCCGAGCAGCGTCATCGCCGCGGCGTCCTTCGGATTCGCCTCGATCCGCTTGGTCGCCTCGCGGAAGGCGGTGACGTAGCGACCGCGCTGATAGGCCCCGTAGGCGGCATCCGCATTCGGGTTCGCCGTCGTGGGCTGGGCCCCCTGGACGTTGGCCGAGTAGGGCGAGGGCAGCTCACGCTTGAGGTCGAACAGGTTCGGCTTGGCCGGCGTCTGCGCGACAGGCTCCTTCGGCGCGGGCTGCTTCGGGGCCGCGTGCACAGCGCCGATGTCGAGCGCGAGAACGGCGCAGGCGCCCAGGACCGCGAGGGACAGGGTCCCCATTCGGCGTGCGGCTTTCCCCCTGCGCCCACGCGCCCTTCCCTCCCCCCACGGAGGGAAGAGGGCATTGAAGGTCACCGCCACGGTCCAGTCTTCAGAAGAAATCATCGTGCCCGGTCGAGCTGCGCCTGTGCGGCCCTGACCCCTTCGGGATCGTCGAGCCACAGGGCGCTTTCCAGCCCGACGAATTCGGAACCGGTCAGGACGAGCGCCGCGACATCCTCGGCGGAGGTCGCCACCGCGATGCAGGGCGTCTCGAAGATCTCGGCCCACCACGCCGCGCGCTCGCGCACCTCCTCGGCATCGGGGGCGACGCCGTCGGGGAAGAGGCCGCCGACCATCAGGTAATCGACGCCGGTCTCGCCCGCGACCATCGCCGCGTTGCGCGAGCCGAGCACGCCGCCCGTCCCGAGGATGCGCCCGTCCCGCAAGCGCCCGCGAAGATCGCGCAACGCCTCTTCGTCCGCGCGGTCGAGATGCACCCCATCGGCCCCGCCGCGGGCCGCGACGGAGACGATGTCGCCGGTAAAGCCCGGCACGGAGACGAGCACCGCCGCGCCGCGCTCCTGCGCCGGGGGGGCCAGCCGCTTGACGAGGGCGACGAGGCTGCGCTCGTCGGACGCCGCCAGCCGCAGGATCACCGCCGCGACGTCCCCCGCAGCGCAGGCGGCATCGAGCGCCCGCGCGGTCGCCTCGGCCTCGGACGCGCCGAGACCATAGGGGGTGAGGAGGGCGAGGCGGGGCCGGGGCGCGGCCGACTCTGATTCAGCCATGACGGATCAGGCGTCGATCTTCGGGTCGAGCGAGCCGTTGGCGTAGCGCTTCGCCATCTCGGCCACCGAGATCGGGCGGATCTTCGAGCCCTGACCGGCGGTGTTGAACTCCTCGAAGCGCTGGCGACAGAGCTTGGTCATCGCCTCCATGGCGGGCTTTAGGTACTTGCGCGGATCGAACTCGGAGGGGTTTTCGGTCAGCACCTTACGGATCTGGCCGGTCATCGCCATACGGTTGTCGGTGTCGATGTTGATCTTGCGCACGCCGTGCTTGATGCCGCGCTGGATCTCCTCCACCGGCACGCCCCAGGTCGGCTTCATCTCGCCGCCGTACTGGTTGATGATGTCCTGAAGGTCCTGCGGCACCGAGGAGGAGCCATGCATGACGAGGTGGGTCGTCGGCAGGCGGCGGTGGATCTCCTCGATCACGCCCATGGCGAGCACGTCGCCGTCGGGCTTGCGCGTGAACTTGTAGGCACCGTGGCTGGTGCCCATGGCCACCGCCAGCGCGTCGACCTTGGTGGCGGTCACGAACTTCACCGCCTCGTCCGGATCGGTCAGGAGCTGGTCGTGGGAGAGCACGCCTTCCGCGCCGTGGCCGTCCTCGGCCTCGCCCTGGCCGCTCTCCAGCGAGCCGAGCACGCCGAGTTCGCCCTCGACCGAGACGCCGGCCCAGTGGGCCATCTTGGTGACATTGCGGGTGATCTCGACGTTGTAATTGTAGTCCGCCGGGGTCTTGCCGTCGGCCTTGAGCGAACCGTCCATCATCACCGAGGTGAAGCCGTACTGGATGGCGGTGGCGCAGGTGGCTTCGTTGTTGCCGTGGTCGAGATGCATGCAGACGGGAATGTGCGGGTAGATCTCGACCAGGCCGTCGATGAGCTTGGCCAGCACCACGTCGTTGGCATAGGCGCGGGCACCCCGGCTCGCCTGGAGGATCACCGGCGAGTCGGTGGCATCCGCCGCCGCCATGATGGCGAGCCCCTGCTCCATGTTGTTCAGGTTGAACGCGGGCACGCCGTAGCCGTACTCGGCGGCGTGATCGAGGAGCTGCCGAAGGGTGATGCGTGCCATGGTTCGATCCTCGTGCGATGCGGCCTCAGCCGGGCCTGTCCCTTGCTGCGGCCTATATAGGTGAGCCGGTGCCGCCAGCCTGCGGCCCGGCGCTGAAAAATGCGCGCGTTTGTCGCCACTGCCGCCCGCGTTGCGGTGCGGCCGATCCGGCCTCAGCCCTGCGCGCGCAGCGCCTCGACGCCGGGCAGTTCCTTGCCCTCCAGCCATTCGAGGAAGGCGCCGCCCGCGGTGGAGACGTAGGAGAAGTCCTCGCCCACGCCCGCATGGTTGAGGGCCGCCACCGTGTCGCCGCCGCCGGCCACGCTGACGAGCTGGCCCGCCTTCGTACGCCGGGCGGCATGCTGGGCGACCGCGACCGTGCCGGTGTCGAACGGCGTCAGCTCGAAGGCGCCGAGCGGGCCATTCCAGACCAGCGTCCGCGCCTCCTCGATGGCGCCGTCGATCGTGGCGATCGAGGAGGCGCCGACATCGAGGATCATCGCGTCGGAGGGCACGGCATCGACCGGAACGGTCTCGTTCTCGGCATTGGCCTTGAACTCGCGGGCCACCAGCGCATCGACCGGCAGGATGATGGTGCAGTTCTTCTCCTTGGCCGCGGCGAGGATGCGCTTGGCGGTCTCGGCGAGATCCTTCTCACAGAGCGACTTGCCGACATCCTTGCCCTGCGCGTGCAGGAAGGTGTTGGCCATGCCGCCGCCGATCACCAGCATGTCGACCTTGGCGACGAGGTTTTCGAGCAGGTCGATCTTGGTCGAGACCTTGGCGCCGCCGACGATGGCGATGACCGGGCGGGCCGGAGCCTCGAGCCCCTTGGTCAGGGCATCGAGTTCCGCCTGCATCAGGCGGCCGGCATAGGCGGGCAGCAGGCGGGCGAGCGCTTCGGTCGAGGCGTGCGCACGGTGGGCGGCAGAGAACGCCTCGTTGACGTAGATGTCGCCATTGGCAGCCAGCGCCTTGGCGAAGTCGGGATCGTTCTTCTCCTCGCCCGCGTGGTAGCGGGTGTTTTCGAGGAGCAGCACGTCGCCGTCCTTGAGCGCCGCGACGGCTGAAGCGGCGGCCTCGCCGACGCAATCCTCGCCGAACGCCACCGGCCGCCCGAGCTTGTCCGACAAGGTCGAGAGGATGGGCTTGAGCGAATCCTTCGGGTCCGGCTTGCCCTTGGGGCGGCCGAAATGCGCCAGCAGGATCACCCGCCCGCCCGCATCGGCGATCTCGCGGATCGTCGGCACGACGCGCTCGATCCGGGTCGCGTCGGTGACGCGTCCGCCCTCCATCGGCACGTTGAGATCGACGCGCAGCAGCACGCGCTTGCCCTGGAGCGGGCCGGCATCGTCGAGGGTGCGGAAATCCGTCATGGCGGCGTCTGTTTTCTACGGGTTGGAGGCAGAAGGATTGGCGGGCGTCGTCTGGCTCTGGCCGCCGAGGCTGTGCGGCAGCATCCGGTCGAGGTTCATCCGCTGCACGGCGACCATCAGCGCGACGGTGAGCACGGCGGTGATGATGGCGGTGAGAACGAGGGCGCCGGTGCCGGGCAGGCGGCTGACCCGGTCGGACAGGGTGCGGACCTCGCTGCGCAGCGACGAGAGGTCGACCTGCCGGGCGGCGTCGTTCATCCGGGCCGAGGCCGACTCGACCTTTTCCTCGACGCGCGAGAGCAGCGCCTCGGAGCGGGCGTACTTGTCCTCGATGCGCGCGGTCTTGTCCTCGATGCGGGCGAGCTGGTCGGCGTGGTTGACGGCGCCGGAGGCGGGCAGCGCAGCCTTGCCGGTGCTCGGCGCCGCGACTGCGGGCGTCACGGCGGCGGGCGGCGCGGAGGAGGAAGCGGGAGCGGGGATGAAGTCGGTCCCGGAAGGCTTGGCCGGCGAGGTCTCGGTCATCGCGTACGCACCTTGAAGCTTCGGCGAGCCGGGCTCGCCTGAGTGTCTCTCACGAAACGCCCGCTTC
Source organism: Methylorubrum sp. GM97 (assembly GCF_024347855.1). NCBI lineage: Bacteria > Pseudomonadati > Pseudomonadota > Alphaproteobacteria > Hyphomicrobiales > Methylobacteriaceae > Methylorubrum > Methylorubrum sp. GM97. The sequence continues at coordinate 2,549,262 of NZ_AP025942.1, read as the reverse complement.
ACCGTCACGGCAGACGAGAGGCGGTCAGTCGGCGGGAGTTACGTGAGGGACTCTATGGGAACTCGAAGACAATCGGGGGCGGCCGGCCCGAACGGCTGGCCGCCCCTCGTCAGGCGTAGCTAGCGCGTCAGATCAGCTTGGCCATGGCCACGGCGGTGTCGGCCATGCGGTTCGAGAAGCCCCACTCGTTGTCGTACCAGGACAGGATGCGCACGAAGGTGCCGTCCATGACCTTGGTCTGGTCGAGGTGGAAGGTGGACGAGTGCGGATCGTGGTTGAAGTCGATCGACACGTTCGGCCGGTCGGTGACGCCGAGCACACCCTTGAGCGGGCCGGCGGCGGCCGACTTGATCGCGTCGTTGATCTCCTGGACCGAGGTCGCGCGCTTGGCCGTGAACACGAGATCGACCGCCGAGACGTTCGGGGTCGGCACGCGGATCGCGGTGCCGTCGAGCTTGCCCTTCAGCTCGGGCAGGACGAGGCCGACGGCCTTGGCCGCACCCGTCGAGGTCGGGATCATCGAGAGCGCCGCGGCGCGCGCCCGATAGAGATCCTTGTGCATCTGGTCGAGCGAGGGCTGGTCGTTGGTGTAGGAGTGGATCGTGGTCATGAAACCGCGCTCGATCCCCACCGTGTCGTTCAGCACCTGTGCCACCGGCGCGAGGCAGTTCGTGGTGCAAGAGGCGTTGGACACGACGAGGTGCTCGCCCGTGAGCTTGTCGTGGTTCACGCCGTAGACGACCGTGAGGTCGGCGCCGTCGGCGGGCGCCGAGACGAGCACGCGCTTGGCGCCGGCGTCGAGATGGGCCTTCGCCTTGTCCCTCGAGGTGAAGATGCCGGTGCATTCCAGCGCGATGTCGACACCGAGCTCGCGGTGCGGCAGCTCGGCCGGGTTGCGCACGGCGGTGACGCGGATGCGCTTGCCGTTGATGACGATGTCGTCACCCTCGACCGCGACCTCGGCCGGGAAGCGGCCATGCACGGAATCGTAGCGCAGCAGGTGGGCGTTGGTCTCGACCGGGCCGAGATCGTTGATCGCGACGACCTCGATATCGGTGCGGCCGGCTTCGACGATGGCGCGCAGCACGTTACGGCCGATGCGCCCGAACCCGTTGATGGCAACCTTGACGGTCACGGCGTGACTCCTTCGAAATGGGGCGCACCCGCGCGCCGATGGAACAACGGTCGGGCCAGCCGGCGGCTTTCGCACGCGGTGCCCGATGAAGGTGAGACCGCTCCAAGCGGGGCGGGACTGAACGGGGGATGAACCGTGAGGCGGCCCGCAGACGTCCGGTCGGCGGACGGTCTGATCGGGGAGCCGGAGAAAGTCACGGTCTTGAGAATCCGTAGGGCGGCCCCGCGCCGGGGGATCGGGGCCGGGCGCGGGCTCTCTAACATGGCGCCCGAGGCTGTCAAAGATCGGGGGCAAGCCTGTGAATTGTCTGGAATTTCGAATGCGCTTGGCTGAAACCTGTCCGCAGCGAGGGTTCGGAGTACCGCGAAAGTCCTTCCGCCGTCGGCCGTTTGCGTTCTGGCCGTCGCGGCGTGGGACGCGTTTCGTGGCCGACTCCGATGGGACGGGAACCGACGGGTAGATATGGCGCGAGCGGATACGAAGGCAGCGCAGGGCAGAAGGCAGGACGGCGTCGGGCTGGAAGAGGCGCTGCACCGGCTCGACACGGCGCTGGCGCTGCTCGAGACGGCGGTGGCCCGCAAGCTCGAAGCCGAGCGCAGCCGCGGCGACCGGGAGACGGAATTCGCCCTGCTGGAGGAGGACCGGGTACGGCTCGCCGCCGAACTCGATGCGGCGGGTGCGCGGCTCGCCCGGATGAATTCCACCACCGGCGAGGTCAACCGCCGCCTCGATCGCGCCATCGAGACGGTGGAAGACGTGCTGTCCGGCCCGTCCGGGCGCTGAGTTCGAGTCAGGTTCAAACGCGGATGCCGCACGTCAACGTCACCATCGCGGGCAAGAGCTACCGGATGGCCTGCGGCCCCGGCGAGGAAGACCATCTCGCGGCTTTGGCCAAGAGCTTCGACGACCGTGTCACCGAGATGCGCGGCACCTTCGGCGAGATCGGCGACATGCGCCTGCACGTCATGGCCTCGCTGACCCTGGCCGACGAGTTGCTCGAAGCGCGCCGCCGCATCGCCGACCTGGAGCAGCACGCGGCCCAGGGTGCGGCCGATCAGGCGCGGCTTGCGAGCGGTGTCGGCATCGCCGCCGAGCGGATCGACCGGCTCGCCCGCGCACTGTCGGGCCAGCCAAGTGGCGCCCCGGGCGGCAAGGGTGAGGCCGAGCGCGGCGGCTGACCCGTCCAACGTCGGTCGGATCGTCGCGCCGGCTTCGAATTTCTGAGGCATGACGCGATCGCCCCCTGGCGCCGGGACGCGAGCGCGTCTATCTCTGGCAGGCGGGGCTGCAGAGTTCGTCAGGAGAACTTTCCCCGGGGCCTTATCGACTCCCCAGGGAGCTGTCACTGGCCTCGTCCGTGGACTTGGCCAACACGGCGCCCACCTACACTGTAGGTTTCCCGGGATCGACACTCCAACGGCTCAAGTGGCTCCGCACTCTTCTCCCGAACGCTCCCTGAAGGCGAGCCTCCGCGCCGAGGCACTCAGCCGCCGCGACGCGCTCTCGCCCGAGGCCCGCAAGGCCGGCTCGCTGCGCGCCGCCGAGACCATCGCGGCCATTCCCGAGCTCGCCGAGGCGCCGCTGGTCGGCGCCTTCTGGCCGATCCGCTCCGAGATCGACCCGCGCCCGCTGATCGAGCGCCTGTTCGCCCGTGGCCAGCGGGTCGCGCTGCCGAAGGTCACCAAGCAAGGCCTGGTCTTCCGCGAATGGCGCGCGGGCGAGGAACTGGTGAGCGGCGGCTTCGGCCTCAGCGAGCCCCGCGACGACCTTCCCCCGCTCGACCCCACCGCCCTGATCGTGCCGCTCGCCGCCTTCGACCGCGCGGGCCAGCGCATCGGCTACGGCGCAGGCTATTACGATCAGGCGATCGAGCGGCTCTCGAAGAACGGGCCGGTGCTGACCGTCGGCATCGCCTTCTCCGTACAGGAGATCGCGCGCGTCCCGGCCGAGCCACATGACCGCCCGCTCGACCATCTCGTGACCGAGACCGGTCCCGTGCCGCTCCGGCAAAGCTAGACCTTTCATTTGACTCGCATCGGCTCTTTCGAGACGCCGGCGACCACCTTTCGGGCCGATGCTGCATGCGCATCCTCTTCCTCGGCGACATTGTCGGACGCCCCGGCCGCCACGCCGTCACCGAACGTCTGCCGTCCTTACGCGAGCGCTGGCGTCTCGATTGCGTCGTCATCAACGGTGAGAACGCGGCCGGCGGTTTCGGCATCACCGAGTCGATCTGCGACGAGATCCTTCAGGCCGGCGCCGACGCGGTGACCCTCGGCAACCACTCGTTCGACCAGCGCGAGGCGCTCGTCTTCATCGCCCGCCAGCCGCGTCTGATCCGCCCGGCGAACTACCCGCCGGGCACTCCGGGCCGGGGTGCGGCCGTGATCGAGACGCCCCGTGGGGCGCGCGTCCTCGTCGTCAACGTGATGGGCCGGATCTACCTCGATCCGCTCGACGACCCCTTCGCCGCGGCCGACCGGGAACTCGACGCCTGCCCGCTCGGCGCAGCGGCGGATGCGGTGATCGTCGACATGCACGCCGAGGCCACCAGCGAGAAGCAGGCCATGGGGCATTTCCTCGACGGCCGCGCCACCCTTGTGGTCGGCACCCACACCCATGCGCCGACCGCCGATCACCGCATCTTGCCCAACGGCACCGCCTACCTGTCGGATGCCGGGATGTGCGGCGACTACGATTCCGTGCTCGGTATGCAGAAGGACGAGCCCGTGCGCCGCTTCCTTCAGAAGACGCCGGGCTCACGGCTCGAGGCAGCGACCGGCGAGGGCACCTTGTGCGGCATCGCGGTCGAGACCGACGACGCGACGGGGCTGGCCCGGCGGGTCTGGGCCGTGCGCCTCGGACCGCATCTGGAAGAGACCTGGCCGCGCGAGTGGGATTGAGGCCGCTCGCGTCGCGGCCCCGGGCCGGCCACGCTCGAATGCTCGTTGAACGATACGGCACCGCGACTTGATCGCGGCAGGCCGAGCCGCCACAGTGCCGCCGGTTTCGACACAGCGGTGCCGCCGGTCCCGGCGTCAGGCCCAACACGAGTATGGACCCGATGGCGGCCCGTTCCGCGTCCCTCGACACGCCTCCCCTCGCCAAGCCCGGCATGACGCTGGTGCGGATGCTGGTGTTCCTGGCGCTCGCGGGCTTCCTTGCCTTCGTCCTCTACAAGCAGATCACCCCGGCCTTCCTCGCCAATCCAGGCCTGAACGGGCTGATCCTCGGCGTGCTGCTGATCGCGGTGCTGCTCGCCTTCGGGCAGGTAACGCGGCTGTTTCGCGAGGTGCGCTACGTCAACGCGGTCGCCGCGGGGCAGACCCCGAAGGACCGGCCGGCCCTGCTCGCACCGCTGCTGCCCGCCATCGCGGCGCGGCGCGATGGGATGACGCTGTCGAGCACCCGCGCGCATCTCGACACCACCGCGGTGCGGCTCGACGAGGGCCGCGAGATCCTGCGCTACATCGCCGGCATCCTGATCCTGCTCGGCCTGCTCGGCACCTTCTGGGGCCTGATCGAGACGCTTTCGGCAGTGGGTTCGGTGATCGGCGGCATGCGCGGCGGCGGCGATGCGGCGGTGATGTTCGATGAACTCAAGAGCGGGCTCGCGGTGCCGCTCTCGGGCATCGGCCTCGCCTTCTCCGCCTCGCTGTTCGGCCTCGCCTCCTCTTTGATCGTCGGCTTCCTCGACCTTCAGACGGGTCAGGCCCATTCGCGTTTCCACAACGAGCTGGAGGATTGGCTCGTCTCCGGCGAGGAGCAGGCGCTCGCCACGACCACCGTCGCGGCGCGCCCGGCGCCGGAGCACGACCCCGCCATCGCCCGCGAGCTGCAGGCCGCGGTGGACCGCCTGAGCGGCGTCATCGCCGAGGGCGCCGGGGGCCGGGGCGCGACCCAGGCCATGACCAACCTCGCCGAGGGCATCCAGGGGCTCGTGCAGCACATGCGCGCCGAGCAGCAGATGATCCGCGACTGGGTCGAGGCCCAGGCGGCCCGCGAGCGGGAGCTGAAGCAGGTGCTCGAACGGCTGGCGCGCGAGAAGGTCGGCTCCTAAATGGCCTCCGCCCGTGCCCGCTCGCAGCGCAGCCTGAACGTCTGGCCGGGCTATGTCGACGCGCTCGCGACACTCCTGCTGGCCGTCGTCTTCCTGCTCACCGTCTTCGTGGTGGGGCAGTTCTTCCTCTCGCAGGAGTTGACCGGGCGTGACGCGGTCCTGACCCGCCTCAACCGGCAGATCGCCGACCTCACCGACCTGCTGGCGCTGGAGCGCTCCAGCCGCCGCGCCCAGGAAGAGGCGGCCTCCGGCCTGCGCAACACCCTGACCGCCACGGAAGCCGAGCGCGACCGGCTCCGGGCGCTCACCGATGCCAGCGAGGCGGCCCAGGGCAAGAGCGCCGATGTCGATGCCCAGCTCGCGGCCGAGCGCGGCGCGACGCAGCGGGCCCAGAATCAGGTCGAGCTTCTGAACGAGCAGATCCGCGCCCTGCGCCGACAGCTCGCGGCGCTCGAAGACGCGCTGGCGGCCTCCGAATCCCGCGACCGGGAAAGCCAAGCCCGCATCGCCGAACTCGGCAGCCGCCTCAACGTGGCGCTCGCCCAGCGGGTGCAGGAACTCGCCCGCTACCGCTCCGACTTCTTCGGGCGGCTGCGTCAGGTCATCGGCAGCCGCACCGATGTCCGCATCGTCGGCGACCGGTTCGTGCTGCAATCCGAGGTTCTGTTCGCGGCGGGCTCCGCCGCGCTGAAGCCCGAGGCCGGGCCGGAACTGGATCGGATCGCCGGGGCGATCCTCGACATCGCGCGGGAGATCCCCGCCGACATCCCCTGGGTGCTGCGGGTGGACGGTCACACCGACGCGCGCCCGATCCAGTCGGCGCAATTCCCCTCGAACTGGGCGCTGTCGGCGTCGCGCGCCATCGCGGTGGTGCAGTATCTGCGGAGCAAGGGCCTCCCGCCGCAGCGCCTCCTGGCCGGCGCCTTCGGCGAGTTCCAGCCGCTCGATTCGGGGACGAGCGAGGAGGCCTATTCCCGAAATCGCCGGATCGAGATGAAGCTGACGGAGCGGTGACATCTCTTCCCCTCCCCCTGCGGGAGAGGGGTCAGGGGGCTAAAATTCGCTCCGATAGGCGAACAGCCCCGGCACGCCGCCGGTCATCACGAACAGCACCGCCGCGCCGCGCTCGTACCGGCCGGCGCGCACGTCGTGGAGCAGCCCGGCGAACGCTTTGCCGCTGTAGACGGGGTCGAGCAGTAGCCCTTCGGTCCGCGCCATCAGACGCACCGCCTCGCGCATGCCCTCGGTCGGGATGCCGTAGCCCGGCCCGCGATGGGCGCCGTCCACGAGAATGGCGTCATCGGCGAGCGTCTGGCTGCCATCGATCAGCGCGAGGGTGTCGCGGGCCCTGGCCAGCGTCGCGGCCGCCGCCTCGGGCTCGGGGGCGAGCACCGTGTAGGATTGGGCCAGATGCGGATCGCGGCCGGCGGCGGCGAGGCCGGCGGCGAGCCCCGCATGGGTGCCGGAGCTGCCGTTCGGCACGACGATGCGCGCGAAGGCGAGGCCGAGATTGGCCGCCTGCTCCAGGATCTCGGCGGCGCAGGCCGCGTAGCCGAGACAGCCGAGCGGGCTCGACCCGCCGGAGGGGAAGACGTGGACGCGCCGCCCCTCAGCCCTCAACTCCTCCGCCCGCGCCTCGGCCTGCGCCAGCGAATCCGCCTCGCCCGGCAGCAGGTGCACATGGGCGCCGAACAGATCCTGCAACAGCCGGTTGCCGTTGGCTGTGTAGTCGGCGTCCTCCCGCGGGACGCTGCGGGTGAGGAACAGTTCGCAGGCGAGCCCCATCCGCGCGGCGGAGGCGGCGGTGAGCCGGGCGTGGTTCGATTGCAGCGCACCGACGGTGATCACCGTGTCGGCCCGCTCTGCCAGCGCCTGACCGAGCAGGAATTCGAGCTTGCGCAGCTTGTTGCCGCCCAAACCCACCGGGCCGATGTCGTCGCGCTTCACGAACAGGCGGACGCCGTTCAGCTCGGGCCCGAGATGAGTCGAAAGACGGTCAAGGGAGCGGATCGGCGTCGGCCCGTCGGTGAGCGCGACACGGGGGAAGCGGGTGAGAACCATCGATCGCCTTCGTGTGCGTCAGAGCATCGTCCCGAAAGGTCGCCGCCGGCTTTCAGAAAAAGACGATGCGAAAACAAAACGCGAGAGCATCCCGTTGATCCGAAAGCCGGAAACCGCCTTTCGGGAGGATGCTCTATTCCGCGGCGTGTTTCGGGCGCGGGTCGCGCGCCCGGGCGCTGTCATCGAAGCTGTCGGCGAATTGCAGGCTCGCGAGCTGCGCGTAGAGGGCGCCGCGGGCGAGCAGGCTTTCGTGCGTGCCCTCCTCGACGATCTTTCCGCCGTCGAAGACGAGGATGCGGTCGGCCGCGCGGATGGTCGCGAGCCGGTGGGCGATCACCAGCGTGGTGCGGCCCTGCATCAGCCGGTCGAGGGCGTTCTGCACCGCGCGCTCGCTCTCGGCATCGAGCGCCGAGGTCGCCTCGTCGAGGAGAAGGACCGGCGCATCCTTCAGGATGGCGCGGGCGATGGCGATGCGCTGGCGCTGCCCGCCCGAGAGCGTGGTGCCGCGCTCGCCGAGCATTGTTGCGTAGCCCTGCGGCAGGGCGCGGACGAAGCCATCGGCGTTGGCGAGACGCGCCGCCTCCTCGACCTCCGCCTCGCTGGCGCCGGGGCGCCCGTAGCGGATGTTCTCCAGAACCGTGCCAGAGAACACCACCGGGTCCTGCGGCACCAGGGAGAGGCGGGCGCGCAGGGCGTCGAGATCGGCCTGCGGCAGCGGCACGCCGTCGATCGTCACGCGCCCCTCGTCGGGGTCGTAGAAGCGCAGCAGCAATTGCAGCACCGTGGTCTTGCCGGCCCCCGAGGGGCCGACGAGGGCGATGCGCTCGCCGGGCGCCGCCGTGAAGGAGATGCCGTCCAGCGCCGCGTGTTCGGGCCGGGTCGGGTAGCGGAACCGCACCGCCTCGAACGCGACCGCGCCGCGGGCCGGGCTCGGCAGCGCGACCGGGTGCTCGGGGACTTGATCGCCGGCTCGGCGGCCAGGATCTCGCCGAGTCGCTCGGCGGCACCCGCGGCCTGGGCGAGTTCGCCGTAGACCTCGGAGAGTTGCCCGAGGGCGCTGGCGCCGAACACGGCGTAGAGCACGAATTGCGAGAGCTGGCCCGCGCTGGTAGTGCCCGCGAGCACACCCTTGGCGCCGTACCACATCACGCCGACGACCGACGCGGAGATCAGGAAGATCGCCACGCCGGTGAGCAGGGCGCGGGCCGTGATCGAGACGCGCGCCGCCCGGTAGGCGTTCTCCGAGGCTTGCGCGAAGCGCTCGGCGGTGGCGCGGCCCATGCCGAAGGCTTGCATGGTGCGGACCGCTCCGACCGCTTCCGCCGCGTAGGCCGAGGCGTCGGCGAGCCGGTCCTGTGCCGCCCGCGAGCGCCGCCGCACGCCGCGGCCCGACAGGATCAGCGGAAACACGATGAGTGGAATCGCGGCGAGCACCAGGATCGACAGGCCGGGGCTCGTCCAGACCATCATCACCACGGCGCCGACGAACAGGAACAGGTTGCGCAGCAGGATCGAGATCGAGACCCCGAACACCGCCTTGACCTGCGTGGCATCCGCCGTGAGCCGCGAGACGATCTCGCCTGATTGCGACTTGTCGAAGAAGGTCGGGTCGAGGCTCGTCAGGCGCGCGAACACGGCCGAGCGCAGATCCGCGACGACGCGCTCGCCCAGCGTCACCACCGAATAGTAGCGGCCCGCACTCGACACCGCGAGCACCGCCACCACCACGAGCAGCGCCAGGAAGTAGGAATTGATGAGGGCCTGCCCCTCCGGCGAGAAGCCGTGGTCGATCACCCGGCGAATCGCGATCGGCACGACGAGCGTCGCGCCCGACGCCGCGATCAACGAAATCAGCGCCGCGAGGATGCGGCCCCGGTAGCGGCTGGCGAAGGGAATCAGCGGCTTGAGAGCTCCGAGCGGCGCCCGCCCCCGGAGAGCCGCCTGCGGATCGTCTCCTGCGCCGGACGACGCATCACGCTTGCGGGCCATCATTCCTCGACATCGTTTCGTCCCGTTCCGTGCCGTTTCTGTCGTGTCGTCTTTGTCTGGAACCATCGCATACGCAGCGACCGCCCGGATTTCCAGTTCGTGCCGGACGAGCTGGCGGATCGCGGCCGATATCCCTGCCATCGTTTTGCGGAAAACCGCCGATGCGCCCGCGCTCTCTTGTTCCTCGTCCGAGGCTGAGGTATAGGCGCGCCTTCATCGGAATGCGCGCGATGTTTTGCCCCTGGCTCCTCCCCTGAGTGGCGGGGCTGGTCGGCGTGCTACCTCAGGAATTCGTCATGGCAAAGAACGAGGCCGGCAAGGCCAAGGGGACCGAGCACCCCGACTACCACTTCATCAAGGTCGTGATGACCGATGGCTCCGACTACAAGACCCGCTCGACCTACGGCAAGGAAGGCGACGTCCTCAACCTGGACATCGACCCGTCCACGCACCCGGCCTGGACCGGCGGCGAGCAGAAGATGCTCGATCGCGGCGGGCGCGTCTCGCGCTTCAACTCGCGCTTCGGCGGCCTCGGCTTCGGCAAGAAGTGATTGTTGGATTTGGGCGCGAGCCCGAATCGACCAGACGGCGCCGCTCGCGGCGCCGTTTTCGTTTGTGCGGATGATCTAACGGCAAGGACCGCTCGGGCGGCAGGCTGAACCGCATCGGCACAATCGGGCAACGACGGGCGGCCGTCGGCCTGCGCCCCTGTGGCCAGCCGAACGGCAAAACGGTTCGGCCAAATCGATTCGGCTGAGGCAATCCGGGCCGGGGCGTCAGCCCGCGGGACCGACACCGGGCGCGTCAAGCGCGCATGCTGCACGCGCTCCGGATCCAGCCCGGAATGCGGGCCGGATCGGGGCAAGGATAGCCGAAATCACTCTCCGCCGAACGCGGCGCGCAGACGGCCGAACTGGGCGGTCACCGGGCTTTCCCGCGGCACCGGGGCGGGACGATCCTCGCTGATGAGCGCGTCGAGGTGGAGGATGCGCGAGTGAAGCCGGCGCGAACGGCGCACGAGATCCTGAAGCCGCAGCGGCAGGGTGGTGAAGGCATCGCCGGCCTCGGGCAGGGCGCGCTCCGGCTCCGCGAGCTTGACGCGGGTCTTCTCCTCCTGCGCCTGAACCAGCGAGATCTCACCCTCGGAGACGGCGCGCTGCACCAGCAGCCATGAGGCGATCTGCATCAGCCGGGTCGTGAGGCGCATGCTCTCGCTGGCATAGGCGAGCGTGGCATCGCGGGAGATCAGCCGCGATTCGGAGCGCCCTTCCCCGTCGAGATAGGCCGCCGTCTCCTCGACCAGCAGCATGCCCTCGCGGAACAGGGTCTTGAAGCCTTCCGAGGTCACGTAGGACTGGCCGAAGCTCACCCACTCGCGATCGTCCCGGAACGTCACGTCGAACTCGGTCATCCTGCCTCCTGTACCGCCAGCGAACCATCTGCCCCGGATCGGGACGATGCCGGTGCGAATGCGGCCAGTGGGGCAAGTGTAGCGCCGAACGCGAGCCGAAAGGAGGTTCACGTCTTTTTAACGTTAACGGCGCTAGCCGGCACGAGGCCCAAAGCGCGGCACTCGGCGTGCGGAGAGAGGCAAAAAAAGAAGCCGCCCCAGGAGGAGCGGCTTTCGTGAGTCTTACAGGGAGGCATCAAGCAGACTGGAAAGAGATCCCAATCAGGATCCAGACAATCTGGATGTGCCTCTTTGTAGAACGGAAAGGTTAACGCCGCGTTAAGAGCCCGGCCGTCGCTGCGGGAGCTGCGGGAATCGTCGGCACAGGCCCGTGAAGACCCAAGCCGGGACGCGCGCGATCGCAACACAGCGGTCAGATAGCCACCGCCACCCGCCGAATCGGTCGCGGAATCGCTCGAACCGACGCAGCGGCGGCCGGGGCTGTCATGAGTTGGGCGCCGTCATTGACTTGCAGCGCCCCCTCCGCCATAAGCCGCGCCATTGCGAAGCGGCGCCCCGTTCCGGGCGCCCTTCGCGTTTGCAGATCCCATTTCGAGGCTCACGCACGGTCCGCGCGCTCATCGGCAGCGCCGCCGGGCCGATACCTCGGCCGCCGGAGACCGACCATGAAGAGAACCTATCAGCCCAGCAAGCTCGTTCGGAAGCGCCGTCACGGCTTCCGCGCCCGCATGGCCACTGCCGGCGGCCGCAAGGTCATCGCGGCCCGCCGCGCGCACGGCCGCAAGCGCCTCTCGGCCTGATACGTCCCGCGGCGCCGCCCTTCGCGCGACGCCGCCTTTTGCAACACGAGCCCGCGAATCGGGATCGGAGCGCCCGTGCCGACGATCGGACGTCTCCGGCGGCGCCCGGACTTCCTGGCAGCCGCCCAGGGCCGGCGTTTTCATACGGACCGCATGAGCGCCCAAGGGCGCCTGCGCGATCCGGGCGAGACGCGCGACGGCGCGACCGCCGAGGGCCTCTTCCTCGGCTTCACCATCACCAAGCGCGTAGGGCATGCGACCGAACGCAACCGGATACGGCGACGCCTGCGCAGCGCCGTCGCCGCCGTGGCGGCGGATGCGCCTGCGATCGGAGCGGATGTCGTGGTGATCGCCCGGCGCCCTGCCCTCGACGCCCCGTTCGACAGCCTCGTCGCGGATCTGCGCCGCGCGCTCCATTCGGTGACGCGCCCGGCCACGCCGCGCTCCAGCGACTCCGCCCGGCCGACCTCACCGCGACGCGGCGGGTCCCGCTCCGGGCGCGGTGCGTCGGCTGGCAGCACTCCGCCCTTCCCCCCCACATCGAAAGCGCCTGACGGATCGACCGATGGGTAACGACAAGACGAACATGTTCGTCGCCATCGCCTTGTCGCTGGTGGTCCTGCTTGGCTGGCATTACTTCGTCACCGGGCCGGCCAGCGAGCGGCAGCGACAGGCGGCGCAGAGCCAAACCGCACAAACGGGTGCGCCGCAGACGGCCGACGGCATCCCGTCGCCGAGCCCGCGCGAGGGCAGCCCCAACGCCCCGCGCCCGGCACCCTGCCGGGCGCCGCGGCGCAGGGGCCCGTCTCCCGAGAGGACGCGCTGGCCCGTTCCGCGCGCGTCCGCATCGACACGCCGGCCCTCTACGGCTCGATCGGCCTCAAGGGCGCCCGCATCGACGATGTGAGCCTGAAGAACTATCACGAGACCGTCAGCGACGAGAGCCCGCGCATCGTGCTGCTCTCGCCCACCGGCAGCGCCAACCCGTACTACGCCGAGTTCGGCTGGGTCGGCGCCAATGCGGGCCCGCTGCCCAACGCCGACACCCTCTGGAAGGCGGACGGCGATCTGCTGGCGCCCGGCCGGCCGCTGACGCTGACCTGGGACAACGGCCAGGGCCTCGTCTTCAAGCGCATCGTCGCCGTGGACGACAAGTTCATGTTCACCGTGCGCGACGAGGTGGAGAACACCTCGGCCAACCCGGTGACGCTCTACCCCTACAGCCTCGTCTCGCGCTGGGGTAAGCCGCAGACCCAGGGCTATTACGTCCTGCACGAAGGCCTGATCGGCGTGCTCGGCGGCGACGGCCTGCAGGAATACACCTACGACAAGGTCGGCAAGGAGCCGGCCTATGGCGGAGCCGCCACGCAGGGCAAGGCCTGGACGAACGTGACCGGCGGCTGGGTCGGCATCACCGACAAGTACTGGGCCGCCGCCGCGATCCCGGAGCAGGACAAGCCCTTCACCGGCGCCTTCACCGAGCGCACCGACGGCGCGACCAAGATCTACCAGACCTCCGTGCGCGGCGACGCCGTCACCCTGGCGCCGAACGCGTCGTCGGTGACGACGCAGCGCCTGTTCGCGGGCGCCAAGGAGGTCAACCAGATCAACGCCTACGAGCGCGAGTTCGGCATCAAGCAATTCGATCTGATGATCGACTGGGGCTGGTTCTGGTTCCTGACCAAGCCGATGTTCCGGGCGCTCGACTTCTTCTTCCACCTGCTGGGTAATTTCGGTGTCTCGATCCTGCTCGTGACGCTGATCCTGAAGCTGTTCTTCCTGCCGATCGCCAACCGCTCCTACGTCTCCATGGCCAAGATGAAGGCCGTGCAGCCGGAGATGACCTCCATCCGGGAGCGCTACAAGGACGACCGGGTGAAGCAGCAGCAAGCGATGATGGAGCTGTACAAGAAGGAGAAGATCAATCCGGTCGCCGGCTGCTGGCCGGTGCTGATCCAGATCCCGGTCTTCTTCGCGCTCTACAAGGTGCTGTTCATCACCATCGAGATGCGGCACGCGCCGTTCTTCGGTTGGATTCAGGACCTCGCCGCGCCCGATCCGACGAGCATCGTCAACCTGTTCGGCCTGCTTCCGTTCACGCCGCCCGAGTACATCCCGATCCATCTGGGCGTGTGGCCGATCATCATGGGCATCACGATGTTCATCCAGATGAAGATGAACCCCGCGCCGCCGGACCCGGTCCAGGCGCAGGTCTTCGCCTTCATGCCGATCGTGTTCACCTTCATGCTCGGCTCGTTCCCCGCCGGCCTCGTGATCTACTGGGCCTGGAACAACACCCTCTCGGTGATCCAGCAATACGTCATCATGCGCCGCAACGGCGTGAAGGTGGAGTTGTGGGACAACCTCAGGGGCATGTTCAAACGCGGCAACAAGAGCGCTGCCGCCAAGGGTTGATACCAAGGGCTGACGCTCGACCGTCGAGCGCCGACCTCACACGAGGGCATCGTCCTGGACGCCTGATCCAGGACGATGCCCTCATCTATTGTTGTGCATCATCTCCTTCCGAAAGCCGGCCACCACCTTTCGGGACGATGCTCGAGCGGGGAAGAAGCCGGCAGCCGAGCGGAATGCGCCGCCGCGCATCGGCCGGCATCCCCCCATCCCTCCCCTTGCCCGCAAGGGGGGAAGAAGCGCGCAGCCTCATGACCGACGACCCGACAGACGCCCCCTCCCCCGAACTGCTCGAAGCCGGACGCCTGCTGTTTGCCGGTAGCGCGGACTTCGCCACCGCCGCCCCGGCCCTTGGGGCGTTGCCGCCGATGGAAGGCGTCGAGATTGCCTTTGCCGGCCGCTCCAATGTCGGCAAATCGAGCCTCGTCAACGCCCTGACCGGGCGCAACACGCTCGCGCGGACCTCGCACACGCCGGGGCGCACCCAGCAGCTCAACTTCTTCCGGATCGGCGAGCGCCTGACCCTCGTCGACATGCCGGGCTACGGCTATGCGGCGGTGGAAAAGGCCAAGGTCGAAGCCTGGACCAAGCTGATTCACGCCTACCTCAAGGGCCGGTCGAACCTCGCGCGCGTCTACTTGCTGATCGATTCCCGGCATGGCCTCAAGGAGATCGACACCGATCTGCTCGACGGGCTCGACAAGGCGGCGGTCTCTTATCAGATCGTGCTGACCAAGGGCGACGCGCTGAAGAAGGCCGAGATCGAGAAGCGCATCGCCGGCATCCATGCCGCTTTGGCGAAGCGCCCGGCGGCCTATCCCGAAGTGCTGCTGACCTCGAGCCGCGACGACCGCGGCGTGGCGGAACTGCGCGCCAGCATCGCCCGGCTGCTGCAGGAGCGCGGCGCGTGACCGGCCTCGACCGCGTCCTCGCTGCTCTGGCCGCGTTGGCCGGCGGGCTCGGCGTCGCGGCGAGTGCCGCCGCGGCCCATACCAGCGGCGGCGAGACGCTGAAGACCGCGGCGCAGTTCCTGCTGTTCCATGCTCCCGCCGTGCTGGCACTCACGGGCCTCGCCGCGACCGGCTTCGTCCGCAGCGGCCTCGCCCGCCTTGCGGCGGCGGCGCTGCTGGTCGGCCTCGCGCTGTTCTCGGGCGATCTTGCTCTCCGCGCGCTGACGGGCACGCCCCTGTTTCCGATGGCGGCACCGAGCGGCGGCGTGGTGCTGATGGCCGGCTGGCTGCTCGCGGCGATCGCGGCGCTGGTGCCCGCGCGGCGCTGACCCCTCGTTCAAGCTAAACCTGGGGACGCGTGCGCCGATCCTGGCTCCCGCTCGCCGCGGGCCTCGACGAAGCCTCCCGGCCGAGACCTTCTCGCTCCTCGCCACGAGCCTCGGGTCGGAGAAGAGCACCGGCCATGACAGCGGTCCTCTGCGCCCCGTCCGCTTCACGATTCTCCCCTCCGGCGGCGATGAGGCGGGCGGCCTGAGGGATGCCGGCCTCACCGTGGTGGGCGGCCCGCCGCAGGGCCGCCCCTAGTCACGTTTCACCCCGGCAGGACCGGCGGGTGGTATTCCAGCGTGAAGGCGAGCGCCCAGAGCAGGAACAGCACCACCGGCAGGTGGACGATGAGCTGAAGGAAGCTGAAGCCGACGATATCGCGGGCCTTCAGGCCGAGGATACCGAGCAGCGGCAGCATGAAGAACGGGTTGATGAGGTTCGGCAGGGCTTCCGCCGCATTGTAGACCTGCACCGCCCAGCCGAGATGCACCTTCAGCTCGTTGGCCGCCTGCATCACGTAGGGCGCCTCCAGGAGCCACTTGCCGCCGCCCGAGGGGATGAAGAAGCCGAGCAGCGCCGAGTAGACACCCATGGCGAGCGGGAATGAGCCTTGCGTGTTCATCGCCACGAAGGCGTGGGCGATGACGTCCGAAAGGCTGTGGCCGGCTGCGTTCTTGGCGCCCGTCAGGATCGCGGCGATGGCGGCGTAGAAAGGGAACTGGATCAGGATGCCGGCGGTGGCCGGGACCGCCTTGGAGAGCGCCGCTAGGAAGCGCTTGGGCCGCCAGTGCAGCAGGAAGCCGGCCATCAGGAACAGGAAGTTGTAGGTGTTGAGGTTGGAGATCGCGATCATCCAATCCTGGCGCGCGAATTCCTGGATCAGCCAGCCCGCCGCCAGCAGGCCGATGAGGATCGTCAGGACGGGCGCGTGCTCCAGCCATTCGCCGGGCTGCTTGGGCGGGGCGACGCTATCCTCCTGCTTGGAGACATCGACGCCGAGATCCTGCGCCGTCACCGCCGTCTCGCGGCCCGGCGCGGAGGCGAGCGCGATCAGCGCCGACATCACCACGAGGATCGCGGCGATCAGGATCGACTGCCACAGGAAGATCGTCTCGCTGAACGGGATCACGCCGGTGATCGGCAGAAGGCCCGGCGGCAGGCTTTTCGGGTTGGCCTGAAGCTGCGCCGCGGACGAGGACAGGCCCATCGCCCAGGTCGCGCCGAGGCCGAGATAGGCAGCGGCGCCGGCCGCACGGTAATCCATCCGCAACTCGGTGCGCCGGGCCAGCGCGCGGGCGAGCAGGCCGCCGAAGATCAGGCTCAGGCCCCAGCTCAGGAGCGAGGAGAGCATGGTGGCGAGCGCCACGTATCCGATGGCGCCGCGGCCCGTCTTCGGCACCAGCGCCATCCGGTCGATCAGGGCCTGCACCGGGGCGGAGGTCGCCACCACGTAGCCGCCGATGGTGACGAAGACCATCTGCATGGTGAAGGGGATCAGGCTCCAGAACCCGTCGCCGAAGCTCTTCGACACCGCCTGGACCGGCGCGCCGTTGATGAGCGCGGCGGATGCCACGATGACGACGGCGATGGCCACGAACACGAAGGCGTCGGGAAACCACTTCTCCGCCCAATCGGTGAAGCGGAGTGCGAGGCGGGCCATGGCCCGCTCCTCGGTCCGCATGCGGGGCTCTGGGGGCGAATCCATCGGCGTCGGCTCCTGATCCGCGGCACGAGCGGCCGCGGTTAGGCCCTGTTAGAGAGGGAGCCGAGGCCGGGTTCAAGCCGGTCCGATGATGAAACCTCAGCGCTCACAGAAATCGAGGGTGCCTGACTCAACCAGCCGAGACGCGCAGGAATTCCAGCGCCGGGCCCTGCGCCTGCGAAAAGACGCCTGCGGTCAGCGCGTTGCCGAAGACGGCACCCGTGTCGAGATTGGTGCGGAAGCGGCGGCAATCCGGCCCGCCGCGGGTCTGCGGCGTGTGGCCGTGGACGACGTGGCGGCCGAAATTATAATCCTCGGAGAGGAACGGCTCGCGGATCCAGAGCCGGTTGTGAGGGTCGGGGTCCGGCACCTCCCCCTCGGGGCGGAAACCGGCATGGACGTACCAGCGCTGCGCATCCTCGTGCAGGGTCGGCAGGGCCTCGATCCAGTCGAGCATCTCGCCCGGCAGCTCTTCCGGCCCCGAGACGCCGAACGACGTGAGGGTCTCGGCGCCGCCATTATAGACCCAATGGTCGAGGGCGCCGGGCTCGCGCAGGCTCTTCAGCAGCATCTCCTCGTGGTTGCCCATCAGGCAGACCACGTCCTCCGGCTCGCGCCACTGCAGGCGCCGCAGGGTCTCGATCACCCGCGCGCTGTCGGGGCCGCGATCGATGTAGTCTCCGAGGAAGACCAGCTTCTTCGCGCGGGTCCCTGCATGGGCCTCGATGCGTTCCAGCAGGCGGTCGAGCAGGTCGGCGCAGCCGTGGATATCGCCGATGGCGTAGGTGATCGTCTCGGCAGTCATCCGCTCGTTGTCGATGGGAAATCGCTGCAACGCAAGACGAGGACGGACCGGGGCCAGGGGCAACCGGCCGAAGCCGCGCGCGTCGCTTCGCGGCGCGTTGACGCGGCCGCTCCGGAGCGGCCGCGGACGAGGCTGCCCCGGCGCGGTCTCCCGCGCCAGGGCCTTTCGTTCACCGGATCAGTTCAGCAGCACGCCCGCCGGCCGGCGCTCGGCGGCGACGTCGCCGATCATCAGCCCGGCCGGGCCGACGCGCACCGGCACCGTTTCGCCGTCGTGGATCACCCCCGAGAGGATCGCTTCGGCGAGCGGATCCTGCACGTTCTTCTGGATCACCCGCTTCAGCGGCCGCGCGCCGTAGGCCGGATCGTAGCCTTTGTCGGCGAGCCAGGTGCGGGCCTCGCCGTCCACGTCGAGAGTGATCTTGCGATCCTCAAGGAGCTTGGCGAGACGCCCGAGCTGGATGTCGACGATCGCCCCCATCTCCGAACGCGCGAGGCGGTGGAACAGGATGATCTCGTCCACCCGGTTCAGGAATTCGGGCCGGAAGTGACCCCGCACCACGCCCATCACCTCATCGCGCACCACGTCGGTGTCCTGGCCGGCCGGCTGGTTCACCAGATACTCCGAGCCGAGGTTCGAGGTCATGATCAGCAGCGTGTTGCGGAAGTCGACCGTCCGCCCCTGCCCGTCCGTCAGGCGCCCGTCGTCGAGCACCTGCAGCAGGACGTTGAACACGTCCGGATGCGCCTTCTCGACCTCGTCGAACAGCACGACCTGATAGGGCCGGCGCCGCACGGCTTCGGTCAGCGCACCGCCCTCCTCGTAGCCGACATAGCCAGGAGGCGCGCCGATGAGGCGGGCGACCGCGTGCTTCTCCATGTACTCGGACATGTCGATGCGCACGAGCGCGGTGTCGTCGTCGAACAGGAAGCCGGCCAGCGCCTTGGTCAGCTCGGTCTTGCCGACGCCCGTCGGCCCGAGGAACATGAACGAGCCGATCGGCCGGTTCGGGTCCTGCAGGCCGGCCCGCGCCCGGCGGACCGCGGTCGAGACCGCTTCCACCGCCTCGCGCTGGCCGACGACGCGCTTGGCGAGCGCCTCCTCCATCGCGAGCAGCTTTTCGCGCTCACCCTCCAGCATCTTGTCCACCGGCACGCCGGTCCAGCGGGAGACGACGCCCGCGATATGGGCCGGCGTCACCGCCTCCTCGACCATGCCGTCGCGGGCGACCGCGCTCTCGGCCGCGGCCTCGATCTCGGAGAGCTGCTTCTCCAGGCCGGGGATCACGCCGTAGGCGAGCTCGCCCGCGCGCTGGTACTGGCCCTGGCGCTGGGCCGAGGCGAGTTCGTTGCGCGCCTCATCGAGCTTCTTCTTCAGCTCGGCGGCGGCACCCAGCTTGTCCTTCTCGGCCTTCCAGCGCGCCGTGATGGTGGCGGACTGCTCCTCGAGGTCGGCCAGTTCCTTCTCCAGGCGCTGCAGCCGGTCGCGGGAGGCGGAATCCGTCTCCTTCTTCAGCGCCTCACCCTCGATCTTCAGCCGCACGATCTCACGATCGACGTTGTCGAGTTCTTCCGGCTTCGAATCGACCTGCATGCGCAGGCGCGAGCCGGCCTCGTCGACGAGGTCGATCGCCTTGTCGGGCAGGAAGCGGTCGGTGATGTAGCGGTTCGACAGGGTCGCCGCCGCGACGAGCGCGCTGTCCTGGATGCGCACGCCGTGGTGCTGCTCGTACTTCTCCTTAATGCCGCGCAGGATCGAGACTGTGTCCTCAACGGTGGGCTCGGACACGAAGACGGGCTGGAAGCGGCGGGCGAGCGCGGCGTCCTTCTCGACATGCTTGCGGTACTCGTCGAGCGTGGTCGCGCCGACGCAGTGTAGCTCACCCCGCGCCAGCGCGGGCTTCAGCAGGTTCGAGGCGTCCATCGCCCCGTCCGCCTTGCCGGCGCCGACGAGCGTGTGCATCTCGTCGATGAACAGGATGATCTGGCCTTCCGCGGCGGTCACCTCGGAGAGCACGCCCTTCAGCCGCTCCTCGAACTCGCCGCGATATTTCGCGCCGGCGATCAGCGCGCCCATGTCGAGGGCGAGCAGGTTCTTCTCCTTGAGGGATTCCGGCACGTCGCCGTTGACGATGCGCAGGGCCAGCCCCTCGACGATGGCGGTCTTGCCGACGCCGGGCTCGCCGATCAGCACGGGATTGTTCTTGGTGCGGCGCGACAGCACCTGAATCGTGCGGCGGATCTCCTCGTCGCGGCCGATCACCGGGTCGAGCTTGCCCTCGCGGGCCGCCTCGGTGAGGTCGCGGGCGTATTTCTTCAGCGCGTCGTAGGCGTTCTCGGCCGAGGCATTGTCGGCGGTGCGGCCCTTGCGCAGCGCGTTGATCGCCGCGTTGAGCGAGGCCGCGGTGACGCCCGCCGCGGTCAGGATGCGGCCGGCCTCTCCGTCCTTCTCGACGGCGAAGGCCAGCAGCAGGCGCTCGACGGTGACGTAGGAATCACCCGCCTTCTCGGCGGCCTGCTCGGCGGTGTCGAACAGGCGCACGAGTTCGCGCGTCGCCTGCGGCTGCGCGGCATTGCCCGAGACCTTCGGCTGCTTGGCGAGCCATTGCTCGACCTGCGCATGCGCGACCCGCGACTGGCCGCCGGCCCGGTCGATGAGACCGGCGCAGAGCCCTTCGGGATCGTCGAGCAGGACCTTGAGGAGATGGCCGGGCGCGAGCTGCGGGTTGCCCTCGCGGACGGCGAGATTCTGAGCGGCCTGGACGAAGCCACGGGCGCGCTCGGTGTACTTTTCGAAATTCATGCGTGTTGCCCTTCCCCGGATCGAAGATCGTCCGCCCGCTTGCGCGGCACGGAGCCTCCGATGCGTTGTCCCGCGGGGTGAGCCCCACCGGGACACCGGCGCTTTATTGTGAGCCGCCGGTAGGGATGATCTGGTGTTGCGTATACGTGACACAAGAGGGAGAGGGCGTCCAAAACGCATCCCAGGCGGGCATTCGGACCAAGCTTACGCGGCCGATGCGTGGCCGTTCAGGCGGCGTCTTCGGCTTGCGGCATCACGTTAAGCCGGTCGCCGACCGCCACGGCGCCGTCGCTGAGCACTTCGAGGTAGATGCCGAGATCGACATGGTCGAAATGGCGTTTCAGCGCCTTCGGCAGGTTGGTGTCACGCCGGGCCGTCTCCGGATTCACATCGACGGCAGCGCAGCGCGGCGTGCGGGCGAGCCCCCGCAGACGCAAGCCCGCGACGGTCACCTCCCGGCCGACCCAATCCATCTCCGCCCACGGCTCCAGCCCATCGACGTAGATGTTGGCGCGGAAGCGCAAGGGGTGGATCGCGCCGCCTGTCCGCTCTTCCAGGGCGCGGACCGAGGCGAGGTTGATGAGCGAGACCGCCCGCATGAAGGCCGGCGAGATCACGCTGCCGTCGGTGAACTTGTGGTCGGCCGCCCGCACGAGGCGTGGTCGCCCCTTGGCCGCTGGGCCGACATAGGCCTCGAAGAAGCGCTCGACCGCCTCGCGGCCCTCAGGCCGGGTCAGATCCTCGCTGAGCAGCGTCGCGCCGTCGCGGGTGATCGTGAGCTGCCCGGTCTCGGGATCGAACCGCGTCGCGAGCGCCGCCAGCACCTCGTTGCTGCGCAGCATCAGGAAGTAGCCCTTATCGAGCGGCTCCGGATTCTGTGGGTCGAAGGCCGTGGTGCCGAGCGCGAGGGCATATTCGCGGTCGAAGGCGAGGCCGGACGCGCGAGCCAGCGTCAGCGCCGGAAGCGGCTCGGCCGAGAGGCCCTTGACCGGATATCTGTAGAGCGCGGTGACCTCGGCCATCTGTCCTCATCCTCCTGACGCAAAGCGGCAGGCTGACCGAGACCGCGGCGCCGGACCATGCGGAATTCTCCGTAGGCGGCGCAGGGCCCCACCGGCCTGGTTGCAAATCGGGCGCGTCCGGCCTTAGCGAGTGGGGATGAGCCAGAGCCCTGCCCTCCGCATCGCCGCCCTCTACCGCTATCCGGTCAAAGGTCTCTCGCCCGAGGCCGTAGAGACGGCCGAACTGGAAACCAGCGGCTACTTTCCCGGCGACCGGCTCTACGCCATCGAGAACGGCCCCTCCGGCTTCAACGAGACCGTGCCGCGCCACCTGCCGAAGATCGCCTACCTGATGTTGATGCGTAACGAGGCGCTGGCCCGGCTGCGCACCCGGTTCGACGACGCCACGCATCGCCTCACGGTCGAGGAGAACGGTGTGCAGGCGGTGGATGCGGATCTGAGCACAGCGGAGGGGCGCGCGGCGCTCGCCGAGTTCATGAAGGGCTTCCTGCCGCAGGAACTGCGCGGCGCGCCGCGGGTGCTGACAGCGCCGCCCGGCTACCGCTTCACCGATTCGCGCACAGGCTACGTCTCGCTCATCAACCGTGCGAGCGTGGCGGCAACCGAGGATCTCGTCGGCGCCCCGGTCGATCCCCTCCGCTTTCGCGGCAACCTCTATCTCGACGGGCTGGAGCCTTGGGCCGAACTCGACATGGTCGGCCGGGTGCTGGAAGCGGGCGACGTCCGATTGAAGATCACGAGCCGAACCGAGCGCTGCGCGGCCACCAATGTCGATCCGCAGACGGGCCAGCGCGATCTGTCGATCCCGAGGACCCTGATGCAGGGTGTCGGCCACACCGATTGCGGCGTCTACGCCGAGGTTCTGGCCGGCGGCGTGCTGCGGACGGGCGACAGCCTGCGGGTGATCGGCTGACGCGGACTCAGCGCTTGCGAGCTTGGGCGCGCGCCGTGAGCCAGAGCGGCTCGGGCTCGGCGCAGGGCAGGAGCGCGGCCACGGCGTCGAGATCGACCGCGTAGTTGTCGGTGAGCTGGCGCCAGACGTCGGCGGACGAGCCCGCGCCCTGACCGAGACGCTCGACGATGCGGGCAAGCAAACCGGGATGCGTCAGACTCGGACGCGGCATCGCCAGATCGGCACTCAGCATGGTCGGCCCCCTTCGTTCAACCAGGGCATGATTGATCGCGATGGTTAACCGCCGTTTAAGCATCGCGCTGAAATCAGCTGAGATGAAGAACTGGATAGAGCTGAACGACCACACATAGCCGGTCTTGCCCGCCAGACTTGAGTTTCACCGTCTCCGACCCTCGATCCCGCGATCGGCCAGGCGGCGTTTCAAGAGTGACACGAAGCGTCGCTAGAGCATCGCCCCGTGGGGTGGCCGCCGGCATCCGACGGGCCGGCGCCGGTCGGATGGCCTGACAACGCTCTTCGCATGGCACCCATCGCGGGATCGCGAGCACGCGGACTCTTCGCTCTGCACAAAGCCTGCGCTAGAAGCCTGCCGAATCCGCCTCCGACTCGAGAGAGAGCCAGGACGACCGCGATGACCGATCCGCTGCCGAACGTGCATGTGCGCGCCGAGATCCTGACCCAGGCGCTGCCGCACATGCAGCGCTACGATCAGGAAATCGTCGTCATCAAGTATGGCGGCCACGCCATGGGCGACCCGGCGGCGGCGGAGGACTTCGCCGAAGATATTGTGCTGCTCGAACAATCCGGCCTGAAGCCGATCGTCGTGCATGGCGGCGGGCCGCAGATCGGTAAGATGCTGGCCCGGCTCGGCATCGAATCGGAGTTCCGCGGCGGGTTGCGCGTCACCGACGAGGCCACCGTCGAGGTGGTCGAGATGGTTCTGGCCGGCTCGATCAACAAGCAGATCGTCGGCTGGATCGCCGCCGAGGGCGGCCGGGCGATCGGCCTGTGCGGCAAGGACGGCAACATGGTCCGCGCCAAGCGGGCGATGCGGACGATCAAGGATCCCGACAGTAACATCGAGCAGGCGATCGACCTCGGCCTCGTCGGCGAGCCCGAGCATGTCGAGCGCGGCGTGCTCGATGCGGTGCTGAAGGCCGAGCTGATCCCGGTGCTTGCTCCCGTGGCCTATGGCGAGGACGGCAAGACCTACAACGTCAACGCCGACACCTTCGCCGGCGCCATCGCCGGGGCGCTGCGGGCCAAGCGCCTGTTGCTGCTGACCGACGTGCCCGGCGTGCTCGACAAGGACAAGAACCTGATTCAGGAGCTTTCGGTCGAGGATTGCCGCCGCCTGATCGCCGACGGCACCATCACCGGCGGCATGATCCCGAAGGTCGAGACCTGCATCTACGCCCTCGAACAGGGCGTCGAGGCGGTGGTCATCCTCAACGGCAAGGTCCCACACGCGGCGCTGCTCGAGCTGTTCACCGATTTCGGCGCGGGCACTCTGATCCGGCGCAGCTGACGGCAGCGCTTCCCAGCGGCTTTCAACTCCCTACATACGGGACGGGGCATCCCCGTCCCGTTTCTCCTTTCAAGCGTCACCCTCCCCTTGCTCCTTCCCGGCGAGAGTCACTTCACCACCTCCGACGCCCGCGGGTTCTCCCACGTTGATACCTGGGTGTTCGATCTCGACAACACGCTCTACCCGAGCGACGCGCGGGTCTGGCCGCAGGTGGACGAGCGGATCACGCTCTACGTCATGCGGCTCTACGGGCTCGACGCGATCTCGGCGCGCGCCCTTCAGAAGCATTTCTACCACCGCTACGGCACCACCCTGAAGGCGCTGATGGTGGAGGAAGGGGTCGATCCCCACGACTTCCTCGACTTCGCCCACGACATCGACCACTCGACGATCAAGCTCGACGAAGCGCTCGGGACCGCGATCGAGCATCTGCCGGGCCGCAAGCTGATCCTCACCAACGGATCGCGCCGCCACGCGGAATCGGTCGCGGGCAAGCTCGGCATCCTCGACCATTTCGAGGACGTGTTCGACATCGCCGACGCCGACTTCATCCCCAAGCCCGACCGCGGCACCTACGAGCGCTTCCTTCTGCGCCACGGGGTCGATCCCCGGCGCTCGGCCCTGTTCGAGGACATCGCCCGCAACCTCGTGGTGCCGCACGACCTCGGCATGGCGACCGTGCTGGTGGTGCCGCCGACGCCCGATCCGTTCCGCGAACTGTTCGAGCAGGAAGCGGTGCAGGAGCCGCATATCGACCACATCACCAGTGATCTGGCGGCCTTCCTGGTGCGCTGCGTGCTGCCGGTCGTCCCGCCCGAGCCCGCCGCGCCGTGAGTGAGACGGCTGCGGGCCACTGGGCCGAGATCAAGGCTCCGAGTCTGGCCGAGATCGAGGCCCTGGCCGAGGCCGCCTTCGCCGCCCTGCCGGAGGAATTCCGGGCGCTCTGCGCGGGCGTGCGCATCCACATCGACGACTTTCCCGACGACGAGACCCTGACCGAGATGGGGTGCGAGTCGGAGTTCGACCTGCTCGGCCTGTTCCGCGGCATCGGGCTGGCGCAGGCGGGCGAAATCGCCACGGGGCAGATGCCCAACGCCGTCTGGCTCTATCGCCGGCCGCTGCTCGATTACTGGGCCGAGCACGACGAGACGCTGGGCCACCTCGTCACCCACGTCCTCGTCCACGAGATCGGCCACCATTTCGGCCTCTCCGACGACGACATGGCCGGCATCGAGGCGGCGGCCGACGCGATCGAGCCGTCGGACGCCTGAGGCGTCAGCCCCGCGCGGGCAGGCGCGGGATCAGCCCGACTTTGGGCCGACGGGAGCGGAACTGCCCGCGCTCAATCGCCACGAAGGTGAGGATCGCCAGGGCGAGCGTGGTGAGCCACCAGATCGTGGTGAGGCCGACGCCGACGCAGCCAATGGCAAACGCGGTCGCGAAGGCCGCCATGGCGCAGGGCGCCAGCACCGTGGCGTCGCGGCCGGCGCGGTGGATCGCACCGTAGAGGGCGAAGGCCGCAGCGAAGGCGCCGACGATGCCGAGTTCGTACCAGAATTCGAACAGCATCGTGGTCGGCGCATTGATTGGCAGGATGCCGAAGATCTTTCCGCGCAGGGCCGTCTCGAGGCCGTGGCCGGTCACGAGCCGCACCGGCTCCAGGGTGACGACCTTCTGCCACGCCTTGAGCGCCAGCACGCCGGGCGCCACGGGGCCGAACAGGGCGATGCCGATGGGACGTGCGAGGAACGGCAGCAGCGGCGCGGCCACGAGCAGGCCGGCGGCGGTGAGCGCGGTGACGCGCACGCCGAGCGACAGGCGCCAATGCGTCAGCGCAAAGACGAGTGCCCCGATGGCCAGCGCGAACAGCGCGGTCACGCCCGGCGCCAGCAGCAGCGCGCCCGCGACCAACACGATCACGACGAGCGAGCCCAGGTCGCGGCGGCGCGAGCGCAGCCACGCCACGGCGGGCCACGCCAGCAGCGCCAGCAGCACCGCGCCGCGCTCCAGGGCGCTGTCGCCGTCCGGGTTGTCCTTGAGCATCGCGTCGCCGACGAGGTTGATCAGGATCGCGACGATGGCCGCCGCGCCGACGCCGAGCGGCAGCAGGTAGAGGTTGGCCGAGCGCATCCGGTCGGGGAGCGCGAGATAGGCCAGCAGCGTCATCACCACGATGGCGACGAGGTTGGCCAGCCGCTCGCTCGCGGGCCCGGGAAACGGCGTCCAGACCAGCGACAGTCCCGACCAGAACACCACCAGCATGCCGGCGAGGAAGGACGGCGCGGTCAGCAGCCGCTTCAGGGCCGGACCGACAGCGCGCTGATGCTGGTCGATGGCGCTCGCTGTGATCAGCAGGACGACGGCGATGGGGGCCAGCACCACGGTAGCGCGGCGCGAGACCTGCGCGGCCACCGGCAGCACCACGAACAGGCCGAAGAAGCCGATACGGCGCAGCAAGGCCGCCGCGTCGAGGGCGGGATCGACGGTCGTGGTCGGGGGACGCGGCATGATCGAGGGAGGACCGGATCCGGCGCCCCTGCGGAGTGCGGGCGCTTAGCCTACACCTAGTGCAGGCGGGTGGGCCGGGCTGTAGAGGCGCTGCAACACCTCACCCCCCGTATCAGTGCCGGATTTGCCTCAAACTGGCGTGGTTTGCGGCCGCGGGCGGCGCCGGCGGCGGGCGAGGTGGCGTCCGACATCGCTGGTGACGCGCCAGCCGCCCCAGGCGGCGAGGAAGCCAAGCAGCCCGGCGACGAGGCCGTCCGCCGTGGTCGGCACCGCCGGCTGATAGTCGCGATAGGTGGCGCGGGCGATGCTCATGTCGGGGTCACGGGCCATCACGCTGAGGCGCCCGAGCGGGCTCGCCGCCGTGTCGAGGGCGAGCTTCTGCGCCTCCAGCCGCTTCAACCGCTCGACATCGGCCCGGGCCGATTCGCCGCGTCGGGCGATGAAGGCATCCGGGTTGGTCCGCAGCAGCGCCAGCGCCTCGTCCCGGCT
Source organism: Methylorubrum sp. GM97 (assembly GCF_024347855.1). Taxonomy (NCBI): domain Bacteria; kingdom Pseudomonadati; phylum Pseudomonadota; class Alphaproteobacteria; order Hyphomicrobiales; family Methylobacteriaceae; genus Methylorubrum; species Methylorubrum sp. GM97. Next base: position 2,522,348 of record NZ_AP025942.1, on the reverse strand, counting down.
GCGGCCCGTGGCCTTGGCGTCGGCATCGAGCGCGGCGATGGCGCGGCGCAGCTCGTCCAGGGCCCCGCCGAGGCGCTGGGTGTATTGCTGGGCGAATTCCGGCGCCTGCGCGGCGATGACCGCCGCGAGCAGTCCGAAGGCAAGGCCGAGCGTTCGGACGACACGGAACATCAAAACTTCCTTCGCGGGGGCACCCCGGTTTGTAGGGCGATCCGCGGCGCCGGGGAGGGCCGCGGTTCAATCTTGGCCGAGGGCGGCCGCCACATCCGCCTCACTCAGGGCGTCGAGCGCCCCGGCGATCTTCACCGCCCGCGTCTTCTCGCCGGGCGGGAACAGCAGGACCACGGTCTCGGTGCCGGGACAGGCCGGATCGGTGCAGACGATCTCGCTCACGCTCATCGCCGTGTCCGGGCCGTAACCACCCGCCTTCCGCAGCCACGCCTCGACCCGCCGCCGGGCGGCGGCGTCGGGCTTCGGGGCGCGTCCGAACAGGGCCACGGCGCGGGCGTCAGGCCGGCAGGGTGAGCAGGCCGGCCTGCCCGTCGGCACAGCCGAAGGCGAGGCGGGCGCCGGCCGGGTCCCAGGCGAGCGCCGAGATCGCACTGCCCTTCACCGCCGGGCGCACCAGCAGCTCCGAGGCATCGGAAAAGCGCACCAGCAGCACGCAGCCATCCTCGTAGCCGATCGCCAGGACCGGGGCCTTCGGGTGGAAGGCGACCTGCGAGACCCGCGCCGGCCGCACGCCGCATTCCCGCGGCGCCTTGCCGGTGGGGCCCTCCTTGGAGTCGAACGGCCAGACGATGGCGGCCTCGGCGCCGCTGGTGGCGAGCCACTTGCCGTCCGACGACCACGAGAGCGAACGCACCTTTGCGGGATAGCCCGACATCCGCATGTGGCCGCGGTCGGGCTGGAGGCGCCAGCCGTGCAGCGCATTCTCCTGCATGGTCGAGACGACGAAGCGGCCGTCGGGTGACCACGTCACGTCGAGATGCGAGCCCTTCCACTCGATGAATTCAGGCGGGGTTTCGAGGTTCGGGTACCAGAGGCTCACACCGTTGTAGTGGGCCACCGCGAGCCGGTAGCCCTTCGGCGCGAAGGCGAGGCCGCGGCCGGTGGTGGGCGCCGTGAGGGTTTTTTCGCGGCCCTTGGCGTCGCGGGCGACGATCGCGCGGCCCGAGGCGAAGGCGAACGAGCCGTCGCCGTGGAGCGCCAGCGCGTCGATCCAGCCGCCGCCCTTGGCCTGCGCCAACTCGCTCGACCGGCCGTCGGCCGCCGTCGCGACCACGCGGCCGTCATCGCCCCCGCTCACGAGCCGGGCGCCGTCGCTGGCCGCCACGAGGATGCCGCTGTCCGGGTGGGCGGAGACGGTCTCGATCGCGCCGTCGCGGGCCAGCAGCACGCCGCCATCGGCCAGCGCCAGCGCCAACGTCCCCTTGAGCCAGTGGGCGGCGGTGACATGGGCGCCGGCCGCGATGTCCGCGACGTGGTCGGTAAGGGAGGGAGCGGAGGCGCTCATGCCGGAGGGGTCTTCCTTCAGATCTTGGTCAGCGTCACCGGCGCGCGCCGGTACACGAGAGTGAACAGGGTCGCGGCAAGGCATAGCCCGGCCGCCACGACGGCGGGAATCGCCAGGGCCGCGATTCCGAGATGCGCATGGGCGAGCGTACCCGCAACCGCCCCGACCAGGAGCGAGAGCCAGACCGAGCCGTCGCCGACCCATCCCAGCCGTGGTCCCCTGCCGGCGAGCGCCAGCGCCGCCTTCTGCCCGAACGCGAACAGCGCGCCCGTGACGAAGGTGGTGCCGGCGCGAAAGCCCTGAACATGGGCGAGCACCGCGTTCTGCCCGCCCATGGCGAGCGCCAGGAACAGCGAGGCCACGCCGACATGGGCGTGCTCGGCCGCCAGGGCGACCGCCGCCGTCAGGGCGACGGCTTCCAGGCCAAGCACCGCGGGCGTGACCCAGCGCGGCGGGCACAGGGCGGCGATGGCGCCCCCCGAGACCGCGCCGACGAGGAAGGCGCCGATCAGCAACGCCGGCAGCACGGCGCCGAGCGGCTCGCCATGGCCTAGCGCGACGGCGAGCTGCGTCGTGTTCCCGCTCATGAGCGAGGTGTAGAGGCCGCCGAGCCGGATGAAGCCGAGCGCGTCCACGAATCCGGCGAGCGCCGTGAGCACGACGCCGAAGCCGATCTGCCAGGGTCGGGTCACAGGGTCGGCACGATCGTTAAGGCGCTCTTCGAACGGCAGGCGGGTGCGGGGGCGAAAGACGGGCTCATCCGACAAGGGCTTAGGGGTGTCATCGCGTCAGGCGCGACTGAAAACAGTTCCTGCACCGTACCGTCAAGGTTAACCGATCGGTTACCAAATGCGCGCAAATCGAAGCAATCACGGTGAACGAGGCCCTTCACGGCCCCGTTGGTCCGGCGATCCGCAAGCTCGGCTGTTGTCCGAGCACGGGTGAGTTGGAGTTCTGCCATGATCCCCTTCGCCTGCATCCCCGCTGCCCTGCCGCCGTTCTCTCTGGCGCGCCACGCCGACACGATCCTCGTGGTGGAGGACGAGTCCTTCGTCTGCGAGCTGGCCGCCGAGGCGCTGCTCGACGAAGGCTACCGGGTGCTGACCGCCGCCGATGCGGAGGAGGCGGAGGCGATCCTGTCGCGCGAGCACGTGGACCTGCTCTTCACCGATATCGATCTGGCCCGCAACACGAACGGCATCGCGCTCGCCCGCAGCGCCCGGCGCAGCCTGCCGCGGCTTCCGGTGGTCTACACCTCCGGCGGCCGCGACGGCCTCTCCGCCGCCGAGGCGGTGAACGAATCGGTGTTCATGCCCAAGCCCTACCGCGCCGCGCAGCTCGTGGCCGTGACCAACGACCTGCTGCGCCACCGCGGCTGAGTTTCCCCGCCCTCAACCCATACGAGACGTGACATGCGTCGCCTGATCGCCTGCGCCTTCCTGATGCTCGCCGCGATGCCGGCCGCCCGAGCCGAATGCAATGTCGAGGATACCGGGCTCGAACCGACGATCGCGGCGAAGAAGGAGCTTCAGGAAACCAAGAACGCCCAGATCGTGCGCGACCTGCGGACGCTCCGCGACGCCGCCATCGTGCTCGAATCCTACGGCTTCCCGGACGAGTGCAAGCGCCTCGTCGCCATCGTGAAGGGTCTGGCCGCCAAGCCCGACGACACGATCAAGCGCAGCAGCGACACCGACGAGGAGAAGGCCGAGGAGATCCAGGAATCCCGCGAGCCGAAGGCGCCGAAGGAGCGCGGCGGCTCCGGCCGGTAATTGGCTCAGGCAATCCCGGGGAGGTTTTCGGGAAAATCCCCTCCCCGGCCCAGGCAGCCGACCGGCACGCAAGCGTGCCGCGCGATCTGCCCGGCCACCGTCTCGACCGGGACCGGAGCGCCCTCGCTCTCGCTGACCACGATTCCGACGAGCGGGATGGCGTGCGCCCGCAACGTCTCGACCGCCGTCAGCGCGTGGCTGATGGCGCCGAGATAGCTGCCGGACACGAGCAGCGCCGGGATCGCTTGAGATTTCAGCCAGTCGAGGCCGGTCGCGTCTTCGGTGATCGGGCTCATCAGGCCGCCGACGCCCTCGATCACCACGGTCTCACCGTCACCGGCCTCGGCCAGACGCGCGCCGCACCACGCGACAAGCTCAGGCAGCGCGAGGCTGCGCCCTTCGCGGGCGGCGGCGAGGTCGGGCGCGAGCGGCGCGATGAAACGCCAGGGCGAGCAGGCCGCGACCGTCTCGGGCGTGACAGCCAGCCCCTGCGCTGCGAGCAGGCGCCCGGTATCACTCTCCGCGAAATCGGGATGGTCGAGCGGGGGACGCCGCTTGCGAGCGGCTTCAGCGCCCGCACCCGCCGGCCCTGGCCGCGCAGCCGGCGGACGAGGCCGGCAGTGGTGTAGGTCTTGCCGATCTCGGTGCCGGCGCCGACGACGAACAGGGCGGTCGGGGACATGGCGTGCGGATCGCTCGGGTTAGAAAACGGCGTGGTCCCACCCGCGCCCTCATCCTGAGGTGCCCCCGACCACGGGCTTCGAAGGATCGCCCGGCTCCCGCGCGATGTCCGGAACCCCCTTGGGGGCGGCTTCGCAGCTCAGGATGAAGGCGTGAGTCGGAGCGACCGGGGCCGGTCGCTCCGCTAGAGCCGTGCCCGGCCACGTTGGGTCGGATCACGCCTCTATCCATTTGTTGTGCCGCGCTTTCTTTCGACGAACCGGAACCCACTTCGCCGGAAAGCGCTCGAGCGCTACTTCTCGACGAAGGCCTTCTCGATCACGTAGTGGGCCGCCTCGCCGTGGTTGCCCTCCTCGTAGCCGAGGCCCGTCAGCATCTCGCGGGTGTCCTTGATCATCTCCGGCGAGCCGCAGAGCATGAAGCGGTCGTTCTCGATCGACATGTTCGGCAGGCCGATATCCTCGAACAGCTTGCCCGAGGTCATCAGGTCGGTGATCCGGCCGCGGTTGCGGAACGGCTCGCGGGTGACCGTCGGGTAGTAGATCAGCTGGTTGGCGATCATCTCGCCGAGGAACTCGTGCTTCGGCAGGGTCTCGGTGATGGTCTCGCCATAGGCCAGTTCCTGCACCTGACGGCAGCCGTGGACGAGCACGACCTTCTCGAAGCGGTCGTAGGTCTCCGGATCCTTGATGATCGACAGGAAGGGGGCGAGCCCCGTGCCGGTGCCGAGCAGGTAGAGGTTCTTGCCGGGCAGGAGGTTGTCGAGCACCAGCGTACCGGTCGGCTTCTTGCCGATCATGATCGGATCGCCGACCTTGAGGTGCTGGAGCTTGCTCGTGAGCGGGCCGTTCGGCACCTTGATTGAGAAGAACTCCAGCTCCTCCTCGTAATTGGCCGAGACCACCGAGTACGCGCGCAGCAGCGGACGGCCCTCGACCTCGATGCCGATCATCGTGAACTCGCCGTTGCGGAAGCGGAACGAGGGATCGCGCGTCGTGCGGAAGGAGAAGAGCGTGTCGGTCCAGTGGTGGACGGAGAGGACGCGCTCCTCGTTGTACTTGCTCATCGTTCTAAAGAGCCCAGATGCAGGAGTTTTCCGGCCGCTCTTCTCGCAACTGCGGGACAAACGTCAAGCCGCAGGAAGAGCGCAGGCGATCTGACGGCAGCGCATCATTCGAAGCCGGCGGCTCCTTGGGCTGGACATCCCGACCGGCAAAGGCCGGCCCACCCGAGTTACCACCAAATTGATATTGATGGCACAGGCACTTTATACATAGCTAAAACTTAAATTGTTCCGATTCGGCGCGCATCGACGCTGCATATTTCCCAGTAAATCTCTCTTATACCCACGGTATTTGCGGAGGGCGCCATGGCGATCGACATCACGGAACCTCTGTCCTGGAAGAAAGCCGATTCAGAAGAACTTCTGATGCTGCAGGGCCTTCAAGGCAATATCTTGAAAGGGCATGGACGGCATTTCACCGCGAACCTCTTCTTTCGGCTCGATCCGGCGCGGAGTCTCGAAGCGAGACGCCTGCTGCGAGAGCTTGCCAATTTCCACATCGTCAGTGCCTATCGGCAACTGATCGATGCCGACACCTTCAAGAAGGCCGGAAAGAAGCGCGACGGCGGCCGGGGTGCGGGGGCTTTCGTCCACGTGGCGCTGTCGGCTGCAGGATACGAAGCGATCGGACGGGGCGACGTCGCCCCCGCCGATCCGGATTTTGCCCTTGGGATGGGACACCCGGAAAGTATCGCGGCCCTGCAGGATCCATCTATCGAGACCTGGGAGCGGGAATTCCGCACGCCCGTCCACGGAGTCGTCATCGCCGCGCACGAGACGCCGAGTTCGCGGGCGAAACTCGCGGCGCAGATCCGTGAACTGATCCACGCAGCCGGTGGCACGGTGTTCATCCAGCACGGAGCCGCTCTCTTCAACGCAGCCGGCGAGGGCATCGAGCATTTCGGCTACGTCGACGGCCGCAGCCAGCCCCTGATGCTGATCGAAGACATCGAAGCGGAGCGGAAGGAGACCGGGACAGATCGGTGGGACCCGGCCTTCCCCCTCGGTTTGGCCCTGGTTCCCGATCCCGGCGTGCCGGACGATCCGACGGCCTTCGGCAGCTACTTGGTGTTTCGCAAGCTCGAGCAGCGGGTACGTTCCTTCAAGCTGCGTGAGCAGGTCGTCGCGGATCAGTTGGATCTGATGGGCGCCGATGAACGCGAATTGGCCGGCGCCCTCATCGTCGGCCGCTTCGAGGATGGCACACCGGTAACGCTGTCGCCCGAGGCCAGAGCCCTCAAGCCAGGGAACAACTTCGACTACACGGCGGATGCCGGCAGTCGCTGCCCCTTCCACGCCCATATCCGCAAGACCAATCCGCGTGGGTCCGGCGGCGCGGAGCCGGAAGCCGAGGAGCGCAGCCACCTGATGCCGCGGCGAGGCATTCCCTACGAGGATGCCCGGCGTGAGGTTCACCCAGCCGAGCTGCCGGAGGCGGACAGCCTGGAGGAGTTTCAGGAAAGGGTCGCCGACAAGCTGCCCAAGAACGGCGTCGGACTGCTGTTCATGGCCTACAATTCCAAAATTGCCCACCAGTTCGCGTTCACGCAGGCAGTTTGGGCGAACAACACCAACTTCCCCCTCCAGCCGACGCCGCCCCATGGAGTCGATCCGGTGATCGGCCAAGGACTTCTGACGGCCGGCGAACAGAAGCTGCCACGGGCTTGGGACGATCCAACGGAGGGCGTCGCGACCGATGTCGATTTCGGCGGCTTCGTTCACATGAAGGGCGGCGAGTATTTCTTCTCGCCGAGCCTCACTTTCCTGCGGAATCTATAGGCCCTCACGCCCCGGACTTCGGCGAACGGGCGCGCTGCATCACAGCGGCTTCAACCCCGCCTCGATCTCGGCCCGGCGCGGCTCGAGGAAGGGCGGTAGGGCGAGACGCTCGCCGAGCGATTCCATCGTCTCGTCGGTGGCGAAGCCCGGCCCGTCGGTGGCGATCTCGAACAGGATGCCGTTCGGCTCGCGGAAATACAGGCTGCGGAAGTAGTAGCGATCCACGGGACCGCTGGAGGGGACGCGGCGCTGCTTAAGCCGGTCGGCCCAGGCGTCGTAATCGGCGTCGGGGATGCGGAAGGCCACGTGGTGGACGGCACCCGCGCCCTGGCGAGCCGGCGCCCCCGTCCCTTTGAGAAGCTGAACCTCCGCGGCGGGACCACCCTCGCCGGTCTCGAACACTGTCACCTCGCCCTCGGGCAGCTCGAAGGTCCGGGCGCGGCGGAAACCGAGGACCTGCGTCAGCACCGCTTCGGTGCGCTCGGGCTGCGAGACGGTGAGGCGGATCGGCCCAAGGCCCCGGATCTGGTGCTCGGGCGGCACCGGGCTGCCCGCCCAGGGATGGGCTGGCCCCACGCCGCCATCATGTACGAGGCTGAGGCGCTGGCCCTCGCCGTCCTCGAAGTCGAGGGTAAGGCGCCCGTCCCGCTCGATCGCCGGATGGTGGCTCACCCCCTGGCGGGCGAGATGCTCGCGCCACCAGTCGAAGCTTGCCGCTCCGCCGACGCGCAGCAGGGTGCGCGAGATGCTGTCGGTGCCGCGCCGCTCGGCGGGCGCCGGCCAGTCGAAGAAGGTGATGTCGGTGCCGGGCGAGGCGCGGCCGTCGGCGTAGAACAGGTGATAGGCCGAGACATCGTCCTGATTGACGGTCTTCTTCACGAGCCGGAGCCCCAGCACGCGGGTGTAGAAGGCGAGGTTGTCGGCCGCCTGCGCCGTGATGGCGGTGACGTGGTGGAGTCCGGTGAGCTGCATCGCTTGAGGCCTCGCGCGGTGAGCGGGTTCGGCCTCCCCAGATAGGGGTTTTGGGCGCGAGCCCAAGGCGCCCGGCTCATTCCGACTTCGCCGGCCGCACCAAATCGCTGGACTTAAAAAGAAAAAGGCCGGCGACGCGTGTCCGCGTGCCGGCCCCGGCCGTGATGGAATTGGTGGAAAGGCGCCTACAGCCCCGTGGGCCGCCCCGCGGCGACGACCAGCATCTTGCCGTCGCCGAGCGTGCGGGCGCCGGCCCGGCGGATGTCGGCCTGGGTCACGCTCGCCACGAGGTCGTTGCGGCGGGCGATGTAGTCCATGCCGAGCCCCTCGAAGGCGATCTGCACCAATTGGTTGGCGATCTTGGTCGAGGTGTCGAAGCCGAGCGCGTAGGAGCCGGTGAGATAGTCCTTGGCCTTCTGCAACTCCTCGTCGGAGGGGCCGTCGGTGATGAGGCGCTGGATCTCGTCACCGATCACGTCGAGGGCCTCGACGACGCGCTCGTTCTTGGTGGCGGTGTAGCCCCAGGTCATGGCGACGGCGCGGTGCGAGGTCAGAGAGGTGCCGACCGAGTAGGCCAGGCCGCGCTTCTCGCGCACTTCCTGGAACAGGCGCGAGGTGAAGGCGCCGCCGCCCAGGATGTGGTTCAGCACATAGGCCGGGATGAAGTCGGGGTCGCGCCACGCCACGCCCGGCATGCCGAAGCGGATCACCGATTGCGGCACGTCGAGATCGACGACGATGCGGCGGCCGAGTTCGTTGATCGCGGTCGGCGGAATGGCTTTGAGCGGGCCGGCCTCGGGCAGAGCGCCGAAGGCGCGGGCGATCATGCCGGTGATCGTCGCCTCGTCGAAGGCGCCCACAGCCGCGACCTTGAGGCTGCCGCGACCGATCACGGCCCGGTGCAGGGCGACGAGGTCGTCTCGGGTGATCGCCGACAGGGTCTCGATGGTGCCCGACGAGGAGCGGCCGTAGGCATGCCCCGGGAAGGCCTCGCGGAAGTAGCGGCGGGAGGCCAGCACGCCGGGATCGTTCTGCTGGTAGCGCAGGCTGGCGATCATCTGCGCCCGCACGCGCTCGATCGAGGGTTGATCGAAGCGCGGCTCGGCCAGCGACAGGGCCAGCAGACGGATCGCCTCGTCGGCATGCGTGAGCAGCGTCTTGAGCGAGCCGCCGATGGAATCGGGGCCGGTGTGGAAGCTCAGCTCGATCGCGCGGGCCGCGAGCGCCTCCTGGAAGGCATCCGAGTCGAGATCGCCCGCGCCCTCGTCGAGCAGCCGCGCCATCATCTGCGCGGTGCCCGCCTTGCCCTCCGCATCCTGCGCCGCGCCGCCCTCGAAGGTGAAGGAGAGCGCGATCATCGGCACCACCGGCGAGGCGACGTGCCAAGCCTCGATGCCGGGGGCGGCCGCGAGCGGCAACGCCTGGGTCGGCGACGTCGCGGTGCGGGTGCCGGTCTCGGCGAGATTCATCGGAAGTTCCTTAATGCGTCTTTTCGCAAACGGCGCCGCCATCGAGGGCGGCGCGAAGAATCAGGGCCGTCTCAGGCGATCGCCACGTCCGGGTCGCGCGCCTTGGTCAGGTAGCCGGTCACCGAGCGGGCGGGCACGAGATAGCGGGCGGCGACCGCGACGAGCCGGTCATGGGTGACCGCTTCGATCTCGACCGGCCAGCGGCGCACCTCCTCGACGGTCTCGCCGATGGCGAGCGCCGAGCCGTAGATGCGCGCGAGCGAGCTCTGCGAATCGGAGGAATAGACCGTCTCGGCCATGAGCCGGATCTTGGCCCGCTCGATCGCCTCCGCACCGAGCGCCTCGGGGACGCGGCGCAGCACGCGATCGATATGCTCTTCGAGGGCCTCCAGGGTCACGCCCTCGGCCGGCACGGCGTAGACGGCAAAGCGCGTGTCATCCATCGCCGAGCCCATGTACCAAGCGCCGGCATTCACCGCGACGCCCATCTCCAGCACCAGCTTGCGGTAGAGGAACGAGGTCGAGCCGCCGCCGACGACCTCGGCGAGCAGTTCGAGGGCGTAGCCCTCGCCGTCGCGGGCGGTCATGCAGGAGGGGGTGAGGTAGAGGCGCTGCAGGGTCGGCTGCTCGACCTTCGGGTCGGCCACCGCGATCCGACGCATCGCCCGCGGCTCCGGCTCGCGCGGGCGAGTGCGCAGCGGCCGCGCGCCCTGCGGCGTCACCCGGCCGTAGGTATCCTCGGCCAGACGCCGCACCTCGTCCGGCGTCACGTCGCCGGCCACCACGAGGATCGCGTTCTCAGGGGTGTAGAAGCGCTTGTAATAGTCGATGGCGTGGGTGCGGTTCAGCTCCTCGATCTCGTGCATCCAGCCGATGATCGGGATGCCGTAGGGATGGTGCACGAACAGCGAGGCGGACATCGCCTCGGAGAGCTGCGCCGACGGATCGGTCTCGACCCGCATCCGGCGCTCCTCCAGCACCACGTCGCGCTCGGGCGCCACCACGGCGTCGTCGAGCACGAGGCCGCTCATCCGGTCGGCCTCGAAGGCCATCATCGTCGAGAGGTGGTCGCGGGCGACGCGCTGGAAATAGGCGGTGTAATCGTAGCTGGTGAAGGCGTTCTCCTGGCCGCCGAGCGACGAGACCGCTTTCGAGAAGGCGCCGGCCGGGTGCCGCTCGGTGCCCTTGAACATCAGGTGTTCGAGGAAGTGGGCGATACCGGACTGGCCGATCGGATCATCGGCCGAGCCGTTGCGGTACCAGACCATGTGCGTGGCAACCGGCGCCCGGTGATCGGGCACCACCACCACGTCGAGCCCGTTGTCGAGCACGAAGGCGGAGACCTCCGGGCCGCCCGCCTCGGAGCGCCCGAACGGGGCGGCGTCCACACGGCCGGCGTGATTCAGGCCTCGCTGCGGTCCCACGGGCGCGATGGCCTTCCGGTAGAGGTGCATCCCACTTTCCTTATGCGGGGGCTCTTCCGCCCTCCGCGCTTTCCGTCCCAAAGAATCCCGGCATTGTCCCGTGATCGGTCGCCGGTGGCAAATCCCATACCGCGCGGCGTGTCCGCGCGGTGACAGTCCCCCCGGGATGCCGGGCGCCTTCGCCGACCCGCCGAGATCGACGAAACCGGGCGGAGGTCCGCTCTCAGCGCCCGGACGAGTTTCTCATATAGGCACGCGGGTCGGCCTCTTCACGGTCGCTGATCGGACCACCCACAGGGCCACCCTGCGGTTTGGCGACCTTGATCGGCGCCTTGCGATAGCCGGTGGGCGGATCGGTCAGCGTATCGCGGTCGGGCTCGACCAGCGACGGCTCGGTCTTGTCGGTCGTGCCCTTGAGCAGTTCGAACGGGTTGAGCCAGGTCGAATCGCGGGTGTCACCCTGGCCGGGGGCGTTCGCCGGCCCGGTCAGCGACCCGGCGCCCGCGCGGCGGCCGGCCTCCATCTCGTAGACCGAGAGCGTCTCGTTGTTGTCGTTCATGCGGCCCTGCGCGCCGCGCACGATCGGCTTCTTCGCCTCGATGGCAGCGCGCTCGCGCTGGACCACCTCCGGATCCTTCGGCCAGGCCGGATCGGCCTGACGGGCCCGGGGCGGGGGCAGGCCGGCGGTCAGATCCTCCTTACCGCCGAGCTTGGGCGGCATCGCCAGCGGTGCGCGCTCGCGATAGGTGATGGCGGGACGGTCCGGCTCGATCAGGCCGAGATTGCTCAGCGTGTCGCGCATGAATTCGCCCTCGGCGCGGGCTGCGCCGACGGCGAGGCCGGGCAGCAGAGCTGCGCCCCAAGCCGCTCTCAAAGCCAGAGGACGGATCGATCCGAAAGCCCGCGAGACGTTGCGCCGCCCGTTCATGCCGATTTCCCCAAGGCTACGGACCGGCCCCGCCCGCTTTTGATCCGGGACGGTCAGCCGGACATCACTTCATCGTGAAGCGCGTCGAGCCCACGCAAACCGAGGTGAGCCGGGTTTCAGGCGAAGGTATGGCACCTTGACGCGGCTGGGGCGCGCCTGACCTCAAGCTTGGGGACGGCCGCCGTTCCCGGCGACGTCCGTGCTCGGGGAACGTGGGGCCGGCCGCAGGCTGTCGAGGATCAACCCGACGACGCCCGCGACGATGGCCGCATCCGCCACGTTGAATACGTACCAGGACCACGTTCCCGCGTGCAGGTGAACGAAGTCGAACACTGCCCCGTAGGCCGCCCGGTCGATAGCGTTGCCGAGCGCGCCGCCGACGATGAGGCCGAGCGCCACCGCGAGCAGCCGCGAGCCGGCGCGGCGCATCCACACCGACAAGCCGATGGCAGCGGCGAGCGAGACCGCGACGAGCAGCCAGCGCCCGAGCCCGCCCTCCTGCTGGAACAGACCGTAGGAGACACCCCGGTTCCAGACCACGACGAAGTCCGCGAACGGCGCCAGCCGCCAGGGCTGCGTCATCACGAGGTCGGTGCCGAAATAGAGCCAGAGCTTGGAGGCCTGATCGAGGACCAGCGTGGCCAGCAACGCGATCAGGCCGGAGCGGAAGGCGGTCACGCCGCCTCCGGATGGGCGGCGTCCCACTCCCGCAGAGCTCGCGCGTCGCGGGGCGTCACCTCGGGATAGTCGGGATCGCTGCCGACCTCCGGCGTGACCCGCCACGAGCGGGCGCATTTGATGCCCTCGGCCCGCTCGGGCACCACGGCCACGCCCTTCACCTCGTCGAGGCGGAAGGCGTCGGCCGGGCCCTCGCCGGCGCGCACCGTGATCGCCGAGGTGATGCAGGTGTCGGCGAAGTCCACGCCATCGAGCGCGCCGAGCAGATCGGAATCCGACACGTAGACGGTCGGCGCCGCCTCGAGGCTGGCACCGATGCGCTTGGCCGCGCGCTCGATCTCGAGCGCGCCGGTGACGACGCGGCGGACCTTGCGGATCTTTTGCCAGCGGGCAGCGAGCGCATCATCGCGCCATGCGGCGGGCGTCTCCGGCAGGGTCTGGAGATGCACCGAGCCGTCCTGCGACGGGTAGCGGTCGAGCCACGCCTCCTCCGCCGTGAAGGCGAGAACCGGCGCGAGCCAGATCACCACCCGGCGGAACGCCTCGTCGATGACCTGAAGCGCGGCGCGGCGGGTCACCGAGGAGATCGGATCGCAGTAGAGCGCGTCCTTGCGCACGTCGAAATAGAAGGCCGAGAGGTCGCCGGTCATGAAGCCGTTGAGCAGGGCGACGATCCGCTTGGTGTCGAAGGCCGCGTAGGCGTCGCGGATCTCGCCGTCGAGCTGCGCCAGACGATGCAGGATGAAGCGCTCCAGCTCCGGCATCTCGGTGAACGGCACGTCGTCGCCGGGCACGCGGTGGGCGAGCGAGCCGAGCATCCAGCGGAGCGAATTGCGCAGCTTGCGGTAGGTCTCGGCGAAGGTTTTGACGATCTCCGGTCCGATGCGCAGGTCGTCAGAATAGTCGGCCGCCGCGACCCAGAGGCGGAGGATGTCGGCGCCGGATTCCTTGATGACGTTCTGCGGCGCGACGACGTTGCCGCGCGACTTCGACATCTTCTCGCCCTTGGCATCGAGAACGAAGCCGTGGGTGAGCACCACGTCGTAGGGCGCGTGCCCCCGCGTGCCGCAGGATTCGAGCAGCGAGGACTGGAACCAGCCGCGATGCTGGTCGGAGCCTTCGAGATACATCACCGTGTCAGGCCCGCCATCGACCGCGCGGCGGATGCCGGCCAGGCCGGGGAAGGCTTGCGCATCGTCGAGCACGAAGGCGTGGGTCGAGCCGGAATCGAACCACACGTCGAGGACGTCGGTCACCTTCTCATAATTCGCCGGATCGTAATCGGGCGCGAGGAAGCGCTCGGTGGCGCCCTCCGCGAACCACGCGTCCGCGCCTTCCGCCGCAAACGCTTCGGCGATGCGGGCATTGACCCTCTCGTCGCGCAGCACCTTCCCGGTCTCGCGCTCGACGAAGACGGTGATCGGCACACCCCAGGCGCGCTGGCGCGAGACCACCCAGTCGGGCCGACCCGCGACCATGCCGTTGATGCGGTTCCTGCCCTGCGGCGGCACCCACTGCGTCTGCTCGATGGCGTGGAGCGCCGTCTCGCGCAGGGTGCGGTTGCCGAGCGCGTCCACCGGCCGGTCCATGGCGATGAACCATTGCGGCGTGTTGCGGAACAGGACCGGCTTCTTCGAGCGCCAAGAATGCGGGTATTGGTGGCGCAGCACCCCGCGGGCGACCAATGCGCCGACCTCGGTGAGCGCGGCGATCAGCGCCTTGTTGGCGTCGCCCTTGTCGCCCTTGGCGGTGAAGACGAAGCGGCCGGTGAAGCCGGGCGCCTCCTCCGTCAGCATGCCATCGGCATCGACGGTGTAGGGGATGCGGGTGTCGATGCCGGCTTCCGTGAGGCGGCGGCCATTGGCCATCCAGACCTCGAAATCCTCGCGGCCATGGCTTGGCGCCGTGTGAACGAAGCCGGTGCCGGCCTCGTCGGTGACGTGCTCGCCCTCCAGCAATGGCACCGCGAAGCCGTAGCCGGGATCGAAGGCGTGAAGCGGATGCGACAGGGTGAGCCCGGCCAGGCTCGCCGCCGGCACATCGGCCACGCGCTCGAACGCCTCAACGCGGGCAGCCTTGAACACGCCCTCGGCGAGCGCGTCGGCGAGGACATAACTGTCGCCGACCTTCGCCCAATTGTCCTCGGCCGCTTGCGTAACGCGGTAGAGCCCGTAGGCGACGCGCTTCGAATAGGCGACGGCGCGGTTGGCCGGCAGCGTCCAGGGCGTGGTCGTCCAGATCACGACGCGGGCGTTCGCCAGTTCGACCGGGGCCCCTTCGCGGATCGGGAGCGCCACGAACACCGTGTCGCTGACATGCTCCTCGTACTCGACCTCGGCTTCGGCGAGTGCGGTCTTCTCCACGACCGACCACATCACCGGCTTCGAGCCGCGATAGAGCTGGCCGGAGGCGGCGAACTTCATCAGCTCGGCGGCGATGCGCGCCTCGGCCGGATAGGCCATGGTCGAGTAGGGATGATCCCAGTCGCCGGTGACGCCGAGGCGCTTGAACTCGTCGCGCTGGATGTTGAGCCATTCGGCGGCGAAGGCCCGGCATTGCTGGCGGAATTCCAGCACCGGCACCTCGTCCTTGTTCTTGCCCTTGGCGCGGTACTGCTCCTCGATCTTCCACTCGATCGGCAGGCCGTGGCAGTCCCAGCCCGGAACGTAGTTCGCGTCGCGGCCGAGCGCGCCCTGCGAGCGGACGACGACATCCTTCAGGATCTTGTTGAGCGCGTGCCCGATATGGATGTTGCCGTTGGCGTAGGGCGGGCCATCATGCAGCACGAAGCGCGGGCGGCCCTTCGCGGCGGCGCGGATCTTTTCGTAGAGGCCGATGTCTTTCCAGCGCTCCAGCAGGAGCGGCTCGCGGGTGGGCAGCCCCGCGCGCATCGGAAAATCGGTCTTCGGCAGGAACAGGGTCCGCGAATAGTCGCGGGCGGCCACGGGGGCGGCGTCGGTCTGGTCGCTCATGGCGGGGTTCGGCAGGGCTTTCGTCGCGGGGACGGTCGAAGAAAAACGGGCGGACGCGCTTCACCCGGCATCCGGCGCGGCCGCTGAACGCGGCGCCTACGCGGAGGCCGGGCCCGTAATTCGCGGCGGAAAGCGGATGAGGCCGAACATGGAGCGCTTCTAGAGCGCCCGCCCGCCAAGGGGAAGCCGCTTCGTCGCGGGGACGGAGGACAAAGCGGAGGGCCGGCCCCGATGCAGCGGGCCGGCATCGCACAGAAGACGGCTTGCACCGGCCCCGCTTCCTTGCCATCAGCCCGGCCCGAACGTCGCCCTGGCGGCCCTGACGCGATGCGCGGCCAAAATACGCGGCCAAAATACGCGGCTAGGTCGAAAGACTCATTAGTTACAAACGCCGCGCCGACTACCGAGGTGCGATTGAGCACCGCGATCAAACGGAATAGCGTCCGCCCAAAGCCGCCCGGGCGTGGCCGCGCAACACGGTATCGGTGAGGAAACATGGCCCATTCCGCAACGCATGATGCGGGCGCCCCCGGTACATCCGGCGCGCACACTCCCTGGTACCGGGTGCTCTACATCCAGGTGCTGATCGCCATCGTGCTCGGCGTGCTGCTCGGCTGGCTCCAGCCGGAATGGGGCAAGTCGCTCAAATGGCTCGGCGACGGCTTCATCGCGCTGATCAAGATGCTGATCGCGCCGATCATCTTCTGTACCATCGTCCACGGCATCGCCTCGATCGGCGACCTGAAGAAGGTCGGCCGCGTCGGCCTCAAGGCCCTGATCTACTTCGAGGTGGTCTCTTCCCTCGCGCTCCTCATCGGCATCATCGTCGGCGAGGTGGTTCAGCCGGGCGCGGGCTTCGGCGCCGACGTGTCGAAGCTCGATGCCAAAGCGGTCGAGGGCTACGCCAGCAAGGCGGCGGCTGATTCGACGGTCGCCCACCTCCTCGGCATCATTCCCAAAAGCTTCTTCGACGCCTTCGCCACGGGCGACCTGCTGCAGGTGCTGCTGATCTCGGTGCTGACCGGCGTCGTGCTCACCGGCATGGGCAAGAAGGGCGAGAGCATCACCCACGGCATCGACGCCGCGGGTCAGGTGTTCTTCCGCATCATCGGCCTCATCGTGAAGCTCGCGCCCATCGGCGCCTTCGGCGCCATGGCCTTCACGGTGGGCCAGTACGGCATCGGCAAGGTCATCGACCTCGCTTGGCTGGTGGGCACCTTCTACACCACCTCGCTGCTGTTCATCTTCGTCGTGCTCGGCGGCATCGCGGCCTTCGCCGGCTTCTCGATCATCAAGTTCCTCGCCTACATCAAGGATGAGCTGCTGATCGTGCTCGGCACCTCCTCCTCCGAGACCGTGCTGCCGCACATGATGACAAAGATGAAGCGCCTCGGCGCCTCGGACTCGGTCGTCGGCCTCGTGATCCCGACGGGCTACTCGTTCAACCTCGACGGCACCAACATCTACATGACGCTCACCACGCTGTTCCTGGCGCAGGCGGTGGGTGCCGACCTCTCGGTCGGGCAGTACGCGACGATCTTCCTCGTCGCGATGCTGACCTCGAAGGGCGCCTCGGGCGTGACCGGCGCGGGCTTCATCACGCTGGCCGCGACGCTGGCCGCCATCCCCGGCGCGCCGGTGCCGGTGGCGGCGATGACGCTGGTGCTCGGTGTCGACAAATTCATGTCGGAATGCCGTGCGCTCACCAACCTCATCGGCAACGGTGTCGCCACCATCGTCGTCTCCCGCTGGGAGGGCGAGCTCGACCGGAAGAAGCTCGCCGAGGTGATGGCGCATCCGGTCGCGATCGGCACCGAGATCTCCGACGAGGCGCCGGAAGGCCCCGGCGAGGATGAGCCTGCCACCGCTCCGAAGGTCGTGGCGGCGCAGTAAGTCCGCTTTGGCCTCCGACCGATTGCGGATCGGGATCGATCTCGGCGGCACCAAGATCGCCGGGATCGCGCTCGACACCGACGGGACGACGCGCGCCGAGACCCGCGTGCCGACCCCGCGGGGCGACTATGCCGGCACCCTCGACGCCATCGCCGGTGTCGTCGCCGCTTTGGAGCGGCAGGCCGGCGCGCAACAGTCCGGCGTGACGGAGGCGAGCGTCGGCGTCGGCATGCCCGGCGCGGTCTCCCGCGCCACCGGCCTGATCAAGAACGCCAACTCGGTCTGGCTGAACGGTCGCCCGTTCGCAGGGGATCTCGCCGCCCGGCTTGGCCGCCCGGTGCAGGTCGAGAACGACGCCAACTGCCTCGCCGTCTCGGAGGCGGTGGACGGAGCCGGCGCGGGCGAGACCCTCGTCTGGGCGATCATCCTCGGCACCGGCGTCGGTTCGGGCATCGCGGTTCGGGGACAGGCGCTGACGGGCCGCAACGCCATCGCCGGGGAATGGGGTCACAACCCGCTCCCCCAGCCCCGCGACGACGAGCGCCCCGGTCCCGCCTGCTATTGCGGCCGCCACGGCTGCATCGAGACCTGGCTCTCCGGTCCCGGCCTCGCGGCGGACTTTTTCCGGTGTACGGGCCAGACTCTGACCGGCGAGGCGATCGTCGCTCGGGCGCAGGCCGGGGATGCGGAGGCCGCCGCGGCGATGACCCGCTATCGCGACCGCCTCGGCCGCAGCATCGCCCAGGTGGTCAACATCCTCGACCCCGACGTGATCGTGCTCGGCGGCGGCCTCTCGCGGGTCGAGGGCCTCGTCGCCGCCTTGCCCGGGACAATCGCGCCGCACGTCTTCTCCGACCGCTTCGACACGCCGATGCGGGCGAGCCGGCACGGCGACGCCTCCGGCGTGCGCGGAGCCGCATGGCTCTGGGGCGCCGGATGATCGGTTGGCTCCGCCGCTTGTTCGGGCAGGAGCGCCCGCACCCCGTGCCGGCCTGGGAACCGGAACCGCCGCCGCCCGTGCCGGCCTGGGAGCCGAAACCGCAGCCGCCGCAACGGCGCAGCGAGGCGGAGATCGACGCCGTCGAGGTGGCCCTGAACGGCTTGATCGCGGCCGGCCTTCGGCTTGGGCCCCATTACGAAGGGATGGACCGGCGCGCCGTCGCGCGAACGATGGCGGAACATCCCGAATTCGCCGTTGGCGACGGCAACCAGACCCTGCCGCTGACCGAGCGCAGCTCGGAGGCGCTGTCGATCGCCATCCTGTGGAGCTATCGCGCCCTCGCCGACGCGATCGAGGACGAATTCGCCAACGCGGCGATCTTTGACGATCACTGCTATGACGGCGCCGACGAGGAGACCTATCGCGCGCTGTTCGCCCGGCTGATCGATCTCGCCGGGGCCTGGACCGGCCGCGGCGTCACCGTCTCCCGCGTGCCGGAACTCGGGCCCTACGGGCACGGCTTCCGCGTCGCGTTCGAGACGCAGCCGCCGATCCCGCCCCTCACCTTCCCGGCCGACAAGAACTTCGACTGGAGCCTGCTCGAACGGCTCGATGCGTGCCGGCCGGCGGCTGAGACACGCCGGTTCCGGGTCGCCGCCGATGGCGGAGCGGGGCTGGTGCTGTTCCTCGATGACACCGAGGCCAGAGCGATCGCTGCGCGCCTCGGCTGGGGGCCGGACGATCTTTAGGACTCAGCCGGTTCGATCAACCTGTTTTGGCGTCCGCAACAGTCCTCATGCAGAGGTGCTGCGGCAGCAGCCTCGAAGCACGCCGCGACGCTTCTCCAGGCCAACCGATGCTACGAGAGCGACCGTTCCGGCGTGCTTCGAGGCCGAGCTGACGCTCGGCGCCTCAGCATGAGGAGCGGGGAGCGTGCCAGGCCCCCTTTCAAATCGGCTGCGAGAGCGACTGCCTCCCTCGGCGTGGTCAATCAGCATTGACTTCACTCGCCCGCCTTCCGAAAACCCGCCGTCCCCTCCCCGGGGCGTCATCGACGAAAAACACGGTCCCATCATGCCCATCCTGACCTTCCCCGACGGCAACACCCGCGCGTACGACGCCGCGGTGACCGGTCGGACCGTGGTGGAGGGCATCGCCAAGTCGCTCGCCAAGCGCACGGTCGCCATGGCGCTCGACGGCACCGTCTGCGACCTCGACGACACGATCGCGCGCGACGCCGCGATCGAGTTCATTTTTCGCGATGACGCGCGGGCGCTCGAACTGATCCGCCACGACTGCGCGCACGTGCTGGCGGAAGCGGTGCAGGCGCTCTGGCCCGGCACGCAGGTGACGATCGGCCCCGTCATCGAGAACGGCTTCTACTACGACTTCGCCAAGGACGAGCCGTTCACGCCGGAGGACCTCCCGAAGATCGAGGCGAAGATGCGCGAGATCATTTCGCGCGACGCGCCCTTCACCAAGGAAGTCTGGAAGCGCGACGACGTGAAAGCGCTCTTCGCCGAGAAGGGCGAAAGCTACAAGGTCGAGCTGGTCGATGCGATTCCGCCGGGCGAGGATCTGAAGATCTACCGCCAGGGCGAGTGGTTCGACCTCTGCCGCGGCCCGCACATGACCTCGACCGGCAAGGTCGGCGCGGCCTTCAAGCTGATGAAGGTCGCGGGCGCCTATTGGCGGGGTGATTCCAACAATCCGATGCTGACGCGCATCTACGGCACCGCCTGGGCCTCCCAAGCCGATCTCGACGCCTACCTGCACCGTCTGGAGGAGGCCGAGCGCCGCGATCACCGGCGGCTCGGCAAGGAGATGGACCTCTTCCACTTCCAGGAAGAGGGGCCGGGCGTCGTGTTCTGGCACGCCAAGGGTTGGACGATCTTCCAGGAGTTGATCGCCTATATGCGCCGCCGCCTGAAGGGCGACTACGCCGAGGTGAACGCGCCGCAGATCCTCGACAAGTCGCTGTGGGAGACCTCCGGCCACTGGGGCTGGTACCGCGAGAACATGTTCGCGGCCCAATCCGCCGGCGAGGAGGCCGAGGACAAGCGCTGGTTCGCCTTGAAGCCAATGAACTGCCCCGGCCACGTGCAGATCTTCAAGCACGGGCTGAAATCCTACCGCGACCTGCCCCTGCGCATGGCCGAGTTCGGCGTCGTCCACCGCTACGAGCCGTCCGGTGCGATGCACGGCCTGATGCGGGTGCGCGGCTTCACCCAGGACGACGCGCATATCTTCTGCACCGAGGACCAGCTCGCCGCCGAGTGCCTGAAGATCAACGACCTGATCCTCTCGACCTACGCCGATTTCGGCTTCGACCAGATCCTGGTGAAGCTCTCGACGCGGCCCGAGAAGCGCGTCGGCTCCGACGCCCTGTGGGACCACGCCGAAGCGGTGATGACTCAGGTGCTGGCCCAGATCGAGGAGCAGTCGGGGGGCCGGATCAAGACCGCGGTCAATCCCGGCGAAGGCGCGTTCTACGGGCCGAAATTCGAGTACGTGCTGCGCGACGCCATCGGCCGCGACTGGCAGTGCGGCACGACGCAGGTGGACTTCAACCTGCCGGAGCGGTTCGATGCGAGCTACATCGACGCCGACAGCCAGAAGAAGCCGCCGGTGATGATCCACCGCGCCATCTGCGGTTCGATGGAGCGGTTCACCGGCATCCTGATCGAGCATTTCGCCGGGCACTTCCCGCTCTGGCTCGCGCCGGTGCAGGTGGTGGTGGCCACGATCACCAGCGACGCCGACCCTTACGCCCGCGAGGTCGTCCGCGTTCTGGAGCGCGCCGGCCTCCGGGTCGAAGCCGACCTGCGCAACGAGAAGATCAACTACAAGGTCCGCGAGCACTCGTTGGCCAAGGTGCCGGTGCTGCTGGCGCTCGGCCGCCGCGAGGCGGAGGAGCGCACGGTCTCGGTGCGCCGCATGGGAAGCCAGAAGACCACCACGATGACGCTCGATGCGGCGCTCGCCGCCTTCATCGAGGAGGCGACCTCCCCGGATCGCCGCCGGGCGGATGCCGCGTCCGAGAGCCTCCCAAGCACCGACGCGGTGCTCGACGGCCAGCACGTCGAGCTTCCGGCGCCGTAAGACGAACGAGCGGTGGGGCGCAGACGCGCCTCACCCCTCCATCGCCCGCGCGAGTTCGGAAAACACCCGCGGGTCGGCGCATTGCGCCACGTTGAAGCGCATGGCGCCGGCGGCGCCCTGGCTCAGCGAGAACACGTTGCCCGGCGCCAGCACCACGCCGCGGGCGAGAGCCCGGCGGGAGATTTCGGCCGCGTCGAGGCCGTCCGGCAGGCGCGCCCACAGGAACATGCCCCCTGTCGGCACGAAGGGCACGGTGACGCCGACCTCCGCCAGCCGCCGCACCACCGTGCCGCGGGCCTCCGCCAGCCGGGTGCGCATGGCATCGACGTGGTGGCGGTAGCTGCCCTCGGCGAGGAAGCGGTGGACGGTGGCCGCGGTGAGGTGGTTGTCGCTGAGCGAGACCGCGAGCTTGAGATCGACGAGGCGCTCGACCCAGTCGCCGCGGATCGCGATCGCGCCGACGCGGGCGCCGGTCGAGATCGTCTTCGAGAAGCCGCCGACATGGATCACCCGGTCGAGCCCGTCGAAGCCGGCGAGCCGGGGGCCCGGCTCCGCCTCGAAATCGGCATAGGCGTCGTCCTCGACGATGAGCGTGCCGTGCATCTCGGCGAGCCGCAGGATGCGATGGACGGCGACCGGGCTCAGGGTCGCGCCCGTCGGGTTCTGAAGGCCGGAATTGGTGATGTAGAAGCGCGGCCTGTGCTCGATCAGCGCCCCTTCGAACGCGGCGAGATCCGGCCCGTCCGGCCCGAACGGCACGCCGACCATGTTGAGGCGGTGGGCACGGGCGAGCGCCTGGAACGAGAAGTAACAGGGATCGTCGAGCAGCACCGTATCGCCGGGCTCGGCGAGGAAGCGGATGATCAGGTCGAGCGCGTGGGTGACCGAATCGGTCAGCACGAGCTGATCGGGATGGGCGCGGATGCCGCGCTCGGTCAGCCGCAGCGCGAGATGCTGGCGCAAGGGCGCGTGGCCCTGCGGCGTGTCGTAGAACATCACCGCCGCGCTCTGGCGGGCGACTTGGCGCAGCGCCCGGCGCAGCTCCGCCTCCGGCAACCAGTCCGGCGGGAGCCAGCCGCAGCCGGGCCTCAGGGAATCCGGCCGCGCCTCGAGTGATTGCCGGGTGATCCAGATCGGATCGACCGCCCGGTCGAGCCGCGGCCCGATCGCGGTGAGGCAGAGCGGCTCCGGGCGGGCGGAGACGAAGAAGCCCGAGCCCGGCCGCGAGACGATGGCGCCGCGCGCGGCCAGCCGGTCATAGGCCTCGACCACGGTCGATTTCGAGACCTGCATGCTGTCGGCGAGGCCCCGCACCGAGGGCAACCGCGCGCCGGGGCCGAGCGCCCGGCCCTCGATCCGCGCCTCGATGGCCCGCATCACCGTCTCGACCCGCGAGAGGACCGGTTCCGCGACCGTCACCGTCATGGCTGTCCCTCCGAACTGTATCGGTGCTCGTCCCGGACAGTTCGTTGAAATCGTACCGCAACCGTCCCTGTCGGGAAAGCGGCGGCGCCGTCATATCGGGGCCATCGAACCGACAGGAGACAGACCATGACGTTTTTCGAAGACACCCACGCACAGCATCCCGACGCCCGCGCCTGGATCGGCCGGCGCCTGCGCGATGCCATCGTCCTGGCCGCCGGCGCCCTGCTCGCGCTGCCGCTGATCGTGCCGTTCGCTTGAGATTCTATTCGACTGGTTTTCCCAGGACTTACCTCATCCTGAGGTGCCGCGGAGCGGCCTCGAAGGAGGGCTCCAGGAATCGCAGCGTCTTCTGGAGCCCTCCTTCGAGGCCTCCGCTTCGCTCCGGCACCTCAGGATGAGGGGATTGGCCGGAGAAGCGAATCTGATCCACCAACCGGCTGACCCCATTCGCCGAACAGGCGATCAGCCGGCGGTGCAGTTCGCCTCGAACAGCGCCTTCGCCCGCTCCATGGCCCGGAACGCCCCCACGGAGCCCGGGCTGCGCAGCTCCGGACCCTCGGGCAGACGCCCGAGGAAGGGTTCGGACAGGTCCGCCACGAACGGCCGGGACCCGGTATAGGCGCCCATGCGGTTGCGCAGATCGACCGTGCCGCACAAGGCCCCGGCCCGGCCGATCCGCAGGCCGGCGACCTTCGCCTCGGGGTCGCGCATCTGCCGCTCGATCAGGCTCAGCGCGGTCCGCGTCGCCTCCGCCCCGACACCGGCCTCCGAACCGTCCACGACGGTCTGAGAGCCCGCGGCACTTGCGCCGGACAGGATCAGAAGGGCCGCGAGGGCGGTCTTGCGCAGGCGCATCGGGCTCAGCTTCCTTTGGCCACCACTTCGATGTCGCGGTCCATGCCGCTCTCCACCTTGAACTCGCGGGTGAAGACTTGGCCGTCGTGGCGGGCGATCAGCACGTAGTCGCCCTCCGCCAGCGTGACGGATGGGAAGGCGCCGATCGCCTCGCGGATCGTGTCGCCGCCCGGCGTCAGCACGCTGAAGGCGGTGCCGGCGAAGGCCTCGGAGCCGGGGGCGGCCACGAGCTTCAGGGTCACGGTTGCGGCGCGGTGGTTCATGGTCGCGTCGGTGACCTTGCCGTTCTCGACCCGGAGGTCGGCGCGCTGGATCGCGTTCGAATCGCCGTAGCTCGACACGACGTGATAGGTGCCCTCGGGCAGCCGCACGATCTCGCCAGCCTTGATGCCGCTGCGTACGAGGCGCCCTTCCGAATTCGTCCCGATCGGCACGTAGACCGAGAAGCCGAGCTGGTTGCCCGGAATCTTCTGGTCGCCGACCGCCCCCGACAGCTTGAGCGCACCCGCGGCGACGCGGAGCTGATCCGTGTTGGCGGTGCCCGCCATGGTGATCCGCTTCGAGGCGCTGGCATAGCCGTAGGTGACGGTGGCGACGTAGGCGCCGGCTGCGAGCTTGAAGGTCGGGGCAGGATCGTTCGACCGGGCGACGATGGCCGGGCGGGTGCCGTCCCCGTTCTCGCCGTAGACGCGCCAGGTCAGGCCGGAGCGGATCGGCCCGTTCGCGCCGACGAAGACCGCCGAGAGCGAGAGGTCCGCCTCGCCCTCCGCCGCGGGCGGCGGCAACACCGGCCCGGTGACGCCCGGCGAGGGCAGGCCCGGCCCGAACGGCGTCGGCGCTTGCGCGGCCGCGGGCGGGATCGCGGGGAGAGCGGCCAAGGCACCGACCAAGGCGACGACCGAGGCGACGATTCTGCAGCCTGCGGACCCGCGTCCCATCGTCCCTCGATCCTTCTGCCCGCGCCGTCCGGGGCCATCTTGGCCCTCGTTGCGCCCTCGATGCACCCGCGCGCTCTTGAAACCCGACCGTGGCGGCGGCATGGCGGTCGGCAAGTGAGTATCACCCATCCTTCAGCCCCTGCACGCGGATTGTCCATGACCGAGATTCGAGACGCCGCGCCAGCCAGCACCCTCGATCTGCTGCGCACCCGCCGCTCGGTGCCGCCGATCCTGCTCGACGGGCCCGGCCCCACGGCGGAGGAGCTCGACGGCTGGCTCGCGATCGCGGCGCGGGTGCCCGATCACGGCAAGCTCAGCCCCTGGCGCTTCCTCGTCATCGAGGGCGCGGCGCGCGAGCGCGTCGGCGCGATCATCGAGCAGACCTTCCTCGCCGACTTCCCCCAAGCCGACGAGAAGCGGCGCGCGCAGGAGCGGCAGCGCCTCGCCCACGCGCCGACGGTGGTGGGTGTCGTCTCTCGCGCCGGGCCGCACGTCAAAATTCCGGAATGGGAGCAGGTGCTGTCGGCCGGCGCCGTCTGCATGAACCTCGTGGTCGCCGCCAACGCGGCGGGCTACGCCACCGCCTGGCTCACCGAGTGGTTCGCCTATGACCGCCGGGTGCTCGATGCCCTCGGCCTCGACCCGGCCGAGCGCATCGCCGGCTTCATCCATATCGGACGCGCCCGTGAGGTGCCCTCCGACCGGCTGCGGCCGGACCTCGCCCAGATCGTCACGCGGCTTTGAGGCTGACCCCATGCATTACGAGGCCGAGACGCCCAGCCTGCCGCACAACCCGCTGAAGGCCATCGTCGCCCCGCGCCCGATCGGCTGGATCAGCGCCATGGACCGGGCGGGGCGGGTGAACCTCGCGCCTTACTCATTCTTCAACGCGGTGGGCGGCGAGCCGGACATGGTGATGTTCTCCTCCTCGGGCCGCAAGGACGCGATGACGTTCGCGGAAGAGGGCGGCGAGTTCGTGTGCAGCCTTGCCACCTTCGATCTGCGCGAGGCGGTCAACGCCACCTCGGCGCCGCTGGCACGGGGCGAGAGCGAGTTCGGCTTTGCCGGGTTGACCCCCGCGCCGTCGCGCCGCGTGCGCCCGCCCCGCGTCGCGGAATCGCCCGCGGCGATCGAGTGCAAGTGGCTTCAGACCGTGCCGCTGGTGCCGCTCGGCGGCGGTGAGCCGGCGAATTTCATGGTGATCGGGCAGGTGGTCTCGATCTACGTGGACGACCGCTTCGTGAAGGACGGCCGGGTCGATACTGGCGCCATGCGCCCGATCCTGCGCGGCGGCTATTTCGACTACTTCACCACCGAGTCCGAGAACCGGTTCGAGCTGCGGCGGCCGAAGGCCGGCTGAGGGCGTGGGGTGAGGCCCCGATCGGCGTGATCGCTGCTTGGTCTGCGGAACGCAGCAACCGGCGCCCCGGAACACGGCCGAGCGCCTGCGGTTGGTCACGCAGGACGGCAGCACGACCTGCCGCACGCGGGAGCGAATGCATGATGGGACTGTCTGGACGCGGAATTCTCCTCGGTGCTACGCTTCTCACCGGTCTCGCCGGCAGCGTTGCGGCGGCCGAGGACAAACGGGCCGCTTCCCCGTCCCCGGCAAAAGACCGGAATGAGGCCGCCCCCTCCACGGGCAGCGTTGGTGCGGGTGGACTGACCGGCTCGGGCGCCACGAAGGATGGAGCCCGCACCGGCGCTTCGGATACGCCGCGCCCCGCCGGATCCGCGGCTCCGGCCGCCGGGACCGCCCGTTAGGCGGAGCGATCCCGGCCACACCAATCGCCTATTGCGCGCGCCGGCCGAACGACACCGCGTAGGCCTGAACACGCGCATCGATGAGCGGATCGTCCGACACGTCGATGCCGTCGGTGAGCGCGTTTGGCATGAACAGCAGCGCCTTCTCGGCCTCGGCGCTGTCCGGCACGACCTTGGTGACCGTCAGCGTGCCGAGGTCGAGAGTCTTCCGGCTCTCGGGCCACGGCTTCGTGGCGTCGTTGGTGGGATCGCCCGCCTCAGCGAGCTGCGCCAGCACCCGGAACTTCGCCGGCTCCTTGGCGACGCGCGGGCCGATTTCGTCCACGAGGTAGTTCGGCTCCCGTTTGGCCGCCTCCTCGGCGGACAGAATCTCCTCGCCCTGAACCGGGACGACCCGGAACCGGAACGGCTGCCGCTTGCCGTCCTTATCGACGAAAACGAAGGCGTTGACGCCGTTATAGGTCTGCCGGGCGAAGCTCGACGGGGTCTTGGCCGTGGAACCCGCCGTGGCGGCGGCCGGGTGCGTGGCGACGAAGCGCTCCAGTGCGGTCGGCTTCTTCGCGTCCGGCCCGCTCTCGGACACCGCCTTCAGCAGGTCGCGGAATTCCTCGCCGGTGGCGACAGGGAAATATGCGAGCGAGTTCAGGACGACGTCCATATCCGAGCCGTCGCCGAGCTTGAACTTGAGCGACATGCCGTGAGGATTGGCGTTGGCGGCGCCGTCCGCGATCGTCGGCACACCGGTCGCATCCGAGAAGCGGATCGTCACCGGCACGGCCGGCCCCGCGAACAGGGACGCCTTGCTGATCTTCGCCGCATCGGCGGAGGGGGTGAAGCTGCCCTCGGCAACCACGCCCTTGGCGTGGTTGGCACGCTTTCCGGGATGCTTGCCGAACAGGGTGTTCATAACGTCGATCGTCTGCTCGGCCGTCGAGCTGTCCTGCGCTCGGGCCGGAAGGCCGCCGAGGAGAGCCAACGCGACACCCGCAGCCAGGGCACGTCCGTATCGTGAGACCACCATTCATTCCTCTCGGGGCATGTCGCGACAGGGGACAGGGGCCGCCCTCGCGAAATGGAACGGTTTTAATCCGAAGCCAAGCGCCGTTGCTTTGGTTACGAACATGCGCTGACCACCGAGTCCGAAAACCGGTTCGAGCTGCGGCTGCCCAAGGGCGGCCGAGGGCGTGCCGGGTCTATCGGCCTGATCGGGTCCAGAGCCGCGAGGATCGGAAGCGGTCCTTCACGGCCGCTGCTCCGAGGCCGCCCGATGCGTCACGATCTCCGTATGGGTCGAGCTTTCCGGCGTCCCGTCCGAACCGACGGCTTCCAGTATCGTGACCCTCGTTCGACGCCAGACCGTCCCAGCCGCATCCGTCTCGAGCGTGATCGCGATCGTACCCGAGATGGTGTCCCGCGCCCGCCTGCGAAGCGCGTCATCCAGGGTCAACGTCTTATCCATGATCTGCGCGACAGCAACATCCCCTTCGGCGCGTGTTCGGCGGACCGCGTCGGGATCGATCGGGAGAAGGGCGGTGTAGGTCTCGCCGCGTGGACCGGCCTGCGTCCGCGTCAACGTCCCGGACACCCGCGATTCGATATCCCGGTAGGGTTCGCCCTCGCCGGCCCTCAGGGATCGCAGGTCGATCCCCTCGACCGTCGCGATGATGGATTGCGGATCGCACTCGATCTTGAACATGGTCCACGTGAACAGCCAGCCCCCGCATGACGCCCGCGTCAGCCCGGCCGCCTTGATCCACGCGTCGATGCGCGCGTCGATCTCGTCAGCATTGACCAGCTTTGCAGGCCCGCTCGACGGCTTGAACAGGCGGGCCGGAAACTGCCACTGGCGCGCTCTGTCCGGCGCGGACGTGTTCTTCGGAAGATCATATTCCAGCTCCACGCCGTCGTCCCTGACGGCGACCACCCGTTCGAGAAGGACGTCGCTGCCCCGCGAATTCGATGAACTGCTGCCGTTTCGACCCGAGGTTTCGTAGCGCCTAACGATCTCCCGTTCATCGCCGACGATGCGGTGGGCCGCGTGATCCGAAGCCCACGCCGTCACAGGCCCGGCCAGGAGCGCAGCGGTCACGGCGACGATCTGGGTCAGCTTCACGTTTGCACGCCGGCTCCGGTTACGACGTCACGCCGGATCGGCCCGCCGCGCCGATCCCGAGCCCGGCCTCGACGCGGGCGATCCAGGCCCGCAAGGCCGGATAGGGCGTGAGGTCGAAGCCGCCTTCGTGGGCGAGGCGGGTGTAGGCCACGAGCGCCACGTCGGCGAGGCTCAGGGCGGAGCCGACGAGGAAGGGCCGCTCCGCCAGGGCGCCCTCCATCAGCGCGAGCGCGGCGTGGCCCCGCTCGAACAGCTTCGGTTCCAGTTCGGCCTCCGATCGGCCGAGATAGAGAAGCTGAAAGCGGCGCACGGCGATGTACGGCTCGTGGCTGTATTGCTCCCAGAACAGCCATTGCCGCATCTTCGCCTGCGCGAAGGCATCCGCCGGGATCAGCGCGGACTCTCGAGCGAGATAGCCGATGATCGCGTTCGACTCGGCGAGGCTGCGCCCGTCCTCCAGCACGAGGGTCGGCACGCGCCCGTCCGGGTTGAGGGCGAGGAAGTCGGCGGTGCGCGTCTCACCCTTCAGGATGTCGAGCTCGCGCCAGTCGAGGTCGATCCCGAGATGCGCTGCGACCCAGGCCACCTTCAGGCAATTGCCCGACTTGCGGTCGCCGTAGACGGTGAACATGGCAACCTCTCCTGTCCCGCTTGCGCCCGAGGGATGCCTCACCCGGCGCCGTCGCGCGGCCGGACCGCGACGCTCGCCGGGGCCCGCACCACGACCCACTCGAAGCCGTTTTGCTGCACCGCCGCAAGCCGCTCGGGTGAGCAATCCTCGCCCTCTGTCACCATGTCGAAGGCGGCCACCCCGGCCGCCGCCGCAGCGAGGCGGACGAGGCTGCGGGACTGGGCGAGCGCGCCCGTTTCTCGCAGGACGACCGCAAGCGCCATCCCATCGAGGCCGAGGCCGAGGCCGGTCAGCCGCGGGCTCGCTCCGGCAAAGCTGCGAGCGTCGAGCACGCCGAGGGGATGGCCGATCATGGCGAGGATCGCGGTCGCGCCGTCGGGCAGGCCGACCTGCGCCTCGCAGACGGCGAGCCGGCCCCCGAGGGCGGCCACGTCCCGGCCGGAGCGCGCATCGCGCAGCAGCACGCCGTCCGGCCTCTGCGCCATGAGTGCATCGAGGCCGGAATCATCGGGACCGTCGAGCGCCGCGTAGAGCGTCAGATCGGGCCGGCGCGCCCGCAGATCCGCCACGAGCTCGGAAGGAAGCGCGGCCTCGAACACCAGCGCATCGGCGCCCGCCGCCAGAGCCGCATCGGCCGATGCCGCGTCCACGATGACGACGGCGCGGCGCAGCGCGTCAGGCTCGGATCGGGGCGAGGCGGGGCGCATGCGGCCTTCGATGGATCGGGGCAGATTCAGAACGGCGCCTTTCTGCCCAAGCGGGCGGAAAACCTACGCTTTCTTGTGACGCGACAGGTTGGGAAACGGCCTCATTCAAGCTTCCTTTACCATATGTGCAGGAAAGTCGGGTCTCGCGGGGCCGAATGACGGTCCCGGCGGGACACGTCATGTTCCTGTTCAACAATTCTCCCGTCGCCACCCGCGAGACCGCCGCCCCGGCGCGGGCGGCCGCGGCGAGCGGCGAGGTCGTCGATGCGATCCGCGAAGGGGCGCAGACGAGCGGCGTCGGCTTCGACTATCTGCTCGCCACGGCCCAGCGCGAATCGAGCCTCAACCCCTCGGCCAAGGCGAGCACCTCCACCGCGACCGGCCTGTTCCAGTTCATCGAGCAGACCTGGCTCGGCGTCATGAAGAATGCCGGGCCCAAGCTCGGCCTCTCCTCCTACGCCGACGCGATCTCCTCGAGCGCGGATGGCCGCTACAGCGTGGCGGATCCGGCGGCGCGGCAGGCGATCCTCGACCTGCGCCGCGATCCCAAGGTCTCGGCGGCGATGGCGGGCGCGCTGACGCAGCGCAACGGCGAGGCGCTGAGCGCGGCGCTCGGGCGTGAGCCGAATGCGGGCGACCTCTACGCGGCCCATGTCCTCGGGGCGAAGGGCGCGAGCGCCTTGATCGCGTCGGCGCAGACGAACCCGTCCCGGCCCGCCGCCCTCGACATGCCGGAGGCGGCCGCCGCCAACCGCAGCCTGTTCTACGACCGCGCCGGGCGCCCGCGCAGCGCCTCCGAACTCTACGGATTGTTGAGCCAGACCACGACCGGCGTGGCGACCCCGGTCGCGACCGCCGCGGCCGACGCGAACCCGCCGACGTCCTACGCCTCGTTGGAGGGCGGTCTGCGCTCGCTGTTCCAGACCGACCGGCGCCAGGGCGCGGTCTCGGAAGGGGTGGCCAAGCTCTGGCAGAACCGCGCCGCCGCAAGCACGGCGGAGCGCACCGGCCCGACCTACTTCCCGCGCTCCGACGCCTGGAACGAGACCGAGAGCACGGCCGCGCCGAGCGCCACCGCGAGCAACATCACGACGACGGGAACCGCCGTGGCGGAAACCGCCGCCGCCTCGGAGGCCATCGTCGTGCCGCTTCCGCCGCGCCGGCCCGCCGGACTGACGGCGATGGCGGCAGCGACCACCACCTTCATGGCCGGCCCGACGACGGACCGGCCGCCCGCCACCGCTGCGAAAAACTCGCTGTTCGATCCCTCCGCCTTCCGGCTCAGGAGCGGCTCATGATTCTCCGCCAGTTCCTCACCCTCACCCAGAACGCATCCCCGAGCGGCGCGCCGAGGCCGCGGGCGCGCTGACGCGCAGCTACCTCCAGGGCACGTTGGGCCCGGAAGCGGCCTGGGAAGCCAAGACGACCCTGCTCGCCCTGCTCGACGACCCCGCCGCGGCGGTGCGCCGGGCGCTGGCGCAGGCCTGCGCCGATTCGGATCAGGCACCGCGCCCGCTGATCGTGGCGCTCGCCTCCGACCAGCCGGACATCGCCTGCCTCGTGCTGGCGCGCTCGCCCGTGCTGATGGATGCCGACCTCGTCGATTGCGTCGCGATGGGCTGCGAGGAAACCCGCACCGCGGTGGCCGGGCGGCTCGACCTGTCGAAGCCAGTCGCCGCCGCGCTGGCGGAGGTGGGCGGCGCTCCCTCGCTCATCGCCCTGGCACAGAATCCCTTCGCCGCGATCGGCACCGCCGCGCTGCTGCGGATGGTCGAGCGGCACGGCGACGACGCGGCCCTGCGCCAAGCCCTGCTCGCGCGCACCGATCTCGCCATCGAGGTCCGCCACGCCATCGTCACCCTCATCGCCGAGCAGCTCTCGCGCTTCGGCCAGGATGCCGGCTGGATCAGCTCGGAGCGCGGCGCCCGCACCGCCCGCGAGGCCCGCGACGCCGCAGCCCTCGCGCTCAGCGACGAGGCCGGGGAAGCGGGGCTCGCCCGGCTCGTCGCGCAT
The DNA here is from genome assembly GCF_024347855.1 of Methylorubrum sp. GM97. Taxonomy (NCBI): domain Bacteria; kingdom Pseudomonadati; phylum Pseudomonadota; class Alphaproteobacteria; order Hyphomicrobiales; family Methylobacteriaceae; genus Methylorubrum; species Methylorubrum sp. GM97. The sequence continues at coordinate 2,490,713 of NZ_AP025942.1, read as the reverse complement.
CTGCGGGTGCAGGAACAGCTCACCGCCGGGCTGATGCTGCGGGCGGTTCTCTCCCTGCGCCTGCCCTTCGCGGAGATGGCGCTGGCCGAGTTGAGCGGACTGAGCCGCGCCCGCGTCGCCGGGCTGATGCGCGAGCCGCAGGGAGCGGGCTTTTCCGCCCTGCACCGCCGCGCCGGCTTGCCCGATCTGCTGCTGCCGGCGGTGCGCGCGGCGCTGACCGTGTGGCGCGATTCCAATGACGGCCGCAACGGCATTGACGGGCCGCGTCTCGCCCGTTCGATGATCGAGGCGGCGCTGACCGCCTGCGATACCCTGCCCTTCACCGAGGCGCGTGGCCTGATGGCGCTGCTCGCCCGCTTCGAGGCCGAGGCGGCCCGGGACGAGGCCCGCATCCTGTCGCACGAACAGGCCGAGGCGCAGGCGCGGGAAACGGGCGAGGCCGCCATCCTGCTCACCGCACCGGCGCCGGTGGAGGTCGTCGCCACGACCGCGCCCTCCGAAATCCTCGTCCTGTCCCCGGCCTCCGCCACGTTGGAGCCGAACATGCCCGACGCCTCGACCGCGTGGCCGCTGGCGCCACGGCCGGAAGACCGGATCGGCGCGACCGTGGTCTCGGCCGGGCCGGACGCGGCGATCGTGCCGGATTCGGCCGAGATCGTGCTCGCTGGCCTCGCCGACGCGATCATCGCGCAGTTCATGGCCGACCGTGCCGCCGCCTCGGCGCCGACCCCGGCCCTGATCGCAGCGCCCTCGCCGGAGCCGCTGACGGAGATCGTTCCGGAACTGTCGCCGGAGCCGCTGCCGGAACTGTCGCCCGAAATCTCGGCCGAACCCCTGCCCGAGATCTTGGTCGCGCCCAAGCGCATCGCACGCCCGCGTGCGATCGCCGTGGCGGTGGCCGCCGGCATGATCCCGGAACACCTGATCCTCAGCTACCGCGCGGACCGCGAGCGCCTCGCCGCGTGAACCGGCCTTAGCGCGGAGGCCTTGGCGCGGAGAAAGCCTTGGCGCGGAGACGGCTTGTACGCCGCCTCGGCGCCTTACGCCTCGGCCGACGTCCAAGGCCGCATCGCCTGCGGCCCGACGATGTCGAGCGGCGGCTCGAAATCGCTGGCCCGGCCGCGCATCGCCTCCGGCGATTCCGGGAAGCCGCTGCGGCGGCCATAATCGCTGCGGACCCGGCGCGAGGGACGGAGCGGCGCCTCCGACAGGTTGTGGGCGCAGACCACATCGAGGGCGGTGACGCCGGCCAGGGCCATGAGCGCGATCATCGCGTTGCCCCGTTTCGGGTTGCTCTCCTCCAGGGCCGGCAGCACCGTGGCGATATCGACGGCATCACCCCCGACCCGCCCCCAGATCCAGGGCGTGGGATCCTGCGTGCCGAGGATGCCGACGCCGGTGACGATCTCGCGCACGCCGTAAGCTTGGATGACGGGGGTCAGCTCGGGCTTGCCGAGCCAGCGGGCGATCGCCGCACCGCCGACGATCTCGGCGGCGCCGAGACCGAGAGAGAACCAACCGAGTCCCTGGGCGAGCCCTTCCGTCGCCGGATCGGGCCGTCGTCGAGAATCGGGCGCGATCCGAGCGAGCGCGCCGCCGTTCGATCTGTCGCTGTCGCGGGCCATGACACCTCCGCTTTCGAGATTGAATCGGGTCATACCAAATCCGGTTGATCCCTTCGGGATGGCGGATTTGGGCTTCGCTCAAGCGCCGCGCGGGCTGACCGATACGGTTCCCGCTTTGATCAAGCGGAAACCGTATCTGTCGTCAGGGCCGCAGCACGACCTTGATGCAGTTGTCCTTCTTGTCCCGGAACGTCCGGTACAGCTCGGGCCCCTGCTCCAGCCCGGCCCGGTGGGTGATGACGAAGGAGGGATCGATCTGGCCCTCCTCGATCCGCCGCACGAGGTCGTCGGTCCAGCGGTTCACGTGGGTCTGGCCGGCGCGGAGGGTCAGGCCTTTGTTCATCAGTGCGCCCATCGGCATCTTGTCGACGAGGCCGCCATAGACGCCGGGGATCGAGAGAATGCCGGCGGGGCGGCAGACATAGATCATCTCCCGTAGAACCGAGGCGCGATCGCTCTCCAGCATCATCGCCTGCTTCACCCGGTCGTAGACCTGCTCGACGGCGCGGGGCGAATGCGCCTCCATGCCGACCGCGTCGATGCACTTCTCCGGACCCTTGCCGTGGGTCAGCTCGTTCAAGCGCTCGACCGGGCTCTCGTGGGTGTTGTCGATGACGATCGCGCCGCCGGCGCGCGCCATCTCAAGGCGCTCGGGGACGCTGTCGATGCAGATCACTTGTTTGGCGCCGAGCAGGATCGCCGAGCGGATCGCCATCTGTCCGACCGGACCGGCGCCCCAGATCGCAACCGTATCGGTCGGCTGAATGTCGGCCTGCACCGCCGCTTGCCATCCGGTGGGGAAGATGTCTCCGAGGAACAGCACCTGCTCATCGGTGAGCGAATCTGGCACCTTGATATGCGTACGGTCGGCGAACGGCACGCGGACATACTCGGCCTGCCCACCGGCATAGCCGCCGGTGAGGTGCGAGTAGCCGAACAGGCCGGCGGTGCCGTGGCCGAACGCCTTGTCGGCCAGACTCCGGTTGCGGTTCGTGCGCTCGCAGACCGAGAAGAAGCCGCGCTTGCACTGGTCGCACTCGCCGCAGGTGATGATGAACGGGATCACCACCCGCTCACCCTTCTTAAGCGTGCCGTTCAGGCCGCGGCCGGTCTCGACCACCTCGCCCATGAATTCGTGGCCGAGGATGTCACCCTTCTTCATTGCCGGGATGACGTGGTCGTACAGATGGAGGTCCGAGCCGCAGATCGCGCAGGCAGTGACCTTGATGATCGCGTCGCGATCGTCTTCGATCTCGGGATCGGGAACGGTGTCGCAGCGGATGTCCTGGGTGCCGTGCCAGACGAGGGCTCTCATCGGATCTCTCCCAAGGATTATTTTCGGACACGCGCGAATGCTTGCGCACGCTGCCTGCATATCCACGGGATGGCGGGTTTTGTTTCGGTCTTGATCGATGATGTTTGGAGCTGCTTACAATTGATCGTTTTGCAGCTTCCCGGCGCCTCTTAGAGCCGTATCCGGCCTGATTGCCTCAGGCCGGCGTCTCTTGGTCTTTGTATCAGCGGGCTTTCTTGCGCCGAACCGGTGACCACTTCGTCGGAAAGCGCTCTGGGAGAAGCGCTCGCCTCAGGCCGCGAGGGCATTGGCCCGCCGCAGGTCATCGACGAAGGCCTGATAGGCCGCCGCCTTCGCCGCCTCGTCGGGCAGGCGCAACAGGTAGGAGGGGTGGACTGTGATGAAGCCCGCGAAGGGCCGCCCGAACTCGGCGGGGCCGCGGGCGCGGGTGATCGGGATCTGCTTGCCCGTCAGCGACAGCACCGCGGTGGCCCCCAGCGCCACGACGAGTTTGGGGGCGACGAAGTCCAGTTCCTTCTCGAGCCACCAGCGATAGTGGCTCACTTCGCCGGCGGTCGGCTTCTCGTGGATGCGGCGCTTGCCGCGCAGCGTGAATTTGAAGTGCTTGACCGCATTCGTGAGGTAGGCCTCCCCCGGTCGATCCCCGCCTCTTCCAGCGCGCGGGAGAGAAGCTGACCCGCCGGCCCGACGAAGGGTTTGCCCTGGCGATCCTCCTGATCGCCCGGCTGCTCGCCGACGAAGGCGATCCGCGCGCCGACCGGCCCTTCGCCGAGCACGGCTTGTGTGGCGCCGGGCACCAGCGGTTCGGAGCGAGCGATGATCGCGTTGAGGGCTTCCAGCGAATCCGGCTCATCCTGGGCCATCTTCGCCACGGCGCGGACGGGGTCACGCTTGACCGGCATCGTCGGCTCCTTCTCGATCATCGCCTGCGCGCGGGCGCTCGCGGCCCGCACGAGGGCAGGAATCGCCGCCGTCTCCGGCATGTTCCGCCAGTACTTGCGGGGCATCTCGGCGCGCATGGCATCGAGGTTGAGTCGGGCCGGATTGAAGGTGCTCTCGTAATAGTCGCGCCAGCCGGCCTCGAAGCCGTCCCCTTCCGGCACATCCTCGCGGCGGCCGGGCGGACCGAAGTGGAGCGTGCCGTCCCAATGCGCCGACCCTTCCGGCGTCAGGATCGACCATGTCAGCCCGCGGAAGCGATCGACGAAGAAGGGAGCCGCGGCCCCCAGGATGTGGTGGTCGGGCTCGAACCACGCCACGAAGCGCTCGGCCCCCTCCCCCGGCACCCGGCGGAAGCGCAGGAAGGCGTGCATCTTGTGCAGGTCGCGGCCGATCGCCTTGCGCATCCGGTGGAGACGGTGGACGAGCGGATCGCTCAGGACATCCATCAGCGCCCGCTCACCGTGCAGGACGCGCCAGAGCAGAGCGTAGAGCAGGCCGTAGCGCTCGGGATCGCGGTGCGGCACCACCATCGGGATCAGCTCGGTCACCGCGCGGGGAAGCCGCAACGGCGGGCCGTCTACGGAGCCGGACTCGGCGCCGAACAGGCTCGGAGCCTCGGTCTGCCAGACGATGTTTTTCGGCGGGATCTCGGCCGCGATCAGGCGGCGCGCCGCGGTGCGAAACCCCGAAAGATCTGCGCCGGGGGCGAGGCTGATGACATGGATGCCGCCGCCAAAACGCCCTCCCCCCTCTGCGGGGGAGGGGTTTTCTAACGGCTCGCCCATCAGAACAGACTCAACTGCTCGGCCGGCTCCGCGAGCTTGGCCCGCAGATCGAGCCGGTCGGTCAGCGTCGTCGGCCGGAAGTCCTCGGCGATGAGGAAGGGCCGCGCCCGCTTCAGCCCCGAACTCAGGCGGGCCACATCGTCGAGGCGCAGGCGGCCATGGCGGCGCGCCTTGATGATGGCATCGACCGCCCGCGCCCCGAGCCCCGGCACCCGCAGCAGCATCTCGCGGTCGGCGCGGTTCACATCGACGGGAAAACAGTGACGGTTCTTGAGCGCCCATGCGAGCTTGGGGTCGATGTCGAGGGCGAGCATGCCGTCCTCGGAAGCCCCGGCCACGTCGTCGGGGGAGAACTCGTAATACCGGATCAGCCAATCGGCCTGATACAGCCGGTGCTCGCGTCGCAATGGCGGCGCCTGCGGCGGCAGGGCCGCGGAGGCGTCGGGGATCGGGCTGAAGGCCGAGTAGTAGACGCGCTTGAGGCCGTAGGTGCCGTAGAGCAAAGCGGATTTACGGATCATCGCCTCGTCGGTGGTGGCATCAGCCCCGACGATCACCTGCGTCGATTGCCCGGCCGGCGAGAAGCGGCGGCGCTCCTCCTTGGCCTGGACGATGCGCTCGCCGATCTGGCCCATCGCGCTCTCGATCGCCGCGCCGTCCTTCTCCGGCGCGAGGCGGTTCAGGCTCGCCTCCGTCGGCAGTTCGAGGTTGATCGAGAGCCGGTCGGCGTAGAGCCCCGCCTCCTCGATCAGCCAGGGGCTCGCCTCGGGGATCGACTTCAGGTGGATGTAGCCGCGAAAACCGTGCTCGCGCCGAAGCTTCTTGGCGACGCGGGTCAGCATCTCCATCGTGTAGTCCGGCGAGCGGATGATGCCCGAGGAGAGGAACAGCCCCTCGATGTAGTTGCGCTTGTAGAACTCGATCGTCAGCGTCACGACCTCCTCGACCGAGAAGCGCGCGCGGGCGACGTTCGAGGAGCGCCGGTTCACGCAATAGGCGCAGTCGAACAGGCAATAGTTGGTCAGCAGGATCTTGAGCAGCGAGACGCAGCGCCCGTCCGGCGTGTAGGCGTGGCAGATGCCGGCGCCCGTGGTCGAGCCGAGCCCGTCCGCGCCGGCCTTGCGCTTGGGCGCACCGGAGGACGCGCAGGAGGCGTCGTATTTGGCGGCATCCGCAAGGATGCGCAGCTTGCGCGCGAGCTTCTCGTCCATCGAACGGAAGATGAACGCACGCGCGCCGGGATCAATGCGGCGCGTTAGCCTGCGCACCGGAAAAGCGCCCTCCCGCCGCGCAGCGCGACGGGAGGGCCGGGGCGGCTCAGCTCGGGCTCAGCGTCTTGTCGAGGGTGATCTCGGCGTTGAGGAGCTTCGAGATCGGGCAGCCCTTCTCGGCATTGCCGGCGAGTTCATCGAACTTCGCCTGATCGATGCCGGGGATCACCGCCTTGAGGGTGAGGGCCGACTTCGTGACCTTGAAGCCGTCGCCGTCCTGCACGAGCGTGACGACCGCCTTGGTGTCCAGCGAGGTCGCCTTGAGGCCGGCGGACTGGAGCTGGAAGGCGAGCGCCATGGTGAAGCAGCTCGCATGCGCGGCGGCGATCAGCTCTTCCGGATTGGTGCCGGGCTCGTTCTCGAAGCGGGTGTTGAAACCGTAGGGATTGTCCGAGAGCACGCCGGATTGCGTCGTGATCTTGCCCTTGCCGGTCTTGCCGTCGCCTTCCCAGTGGGCGCTCGCGTGGCGGTCGGTCATGCTGTCGTCCTCGTCGTCTTCAAGCGGAAGCGATCCGCGTGGCCTTCGACGTGGAGCGGTGGACGGTCATGTCGAGGGGCAGCCCTCACTGTTGGTTGATGGATGTCTCATCCTCGCCTGCCTCGCTGGCGAGCACGGCCTTGGCGAGCGCGTAGGAGAAACCGGCCCGCGCCATGGCGGCAAGATCGCGCTCGCGGTTGGCCTCGCGGGTTTCCGGCCGGCGATAGGGGCCGAGGCGGCGGCGACGGGCATAAGCAAAGGCCGCCCGCTCCTCGGTATCGGCCTCGCCCTCTTGCGTCCCGGCCGCCTCGTCCTCCTCGGCAAGGGTCGCCGCGATCGTCTCCCGGTCGATCCCCTTGGCGGCGAGCCGCGCCTGCGCCTGCCGGGTCGAGGTGCCGCGCCGCCTCAGGCCGCGCAGGCGGGCGGCGGCAAAGCGCGCGTCATCGACGAGCCCGGCCTTCTGCGCGCGGGCGACCGTTTCCTCGATCAGCCCGGCATGCGCGCTCGCATCCTCGTCGCGGGAGCGGCAGCGGCGCTCGATGCGGCGGGCGAGCACCCGGCGCAGCATCTCGGACGAGGCGCCGTAGCGGTCGAGATAATGCGTCGTGACCCGCTCCAGCCACGCGGCGGTGACCGGCGGCTCGGGCCTTGCTTCACGTCGCCCATCATGTCGCCCATCTGTTGGGCCATCACGTCGGCTTGAAACGGTTCGCGCGATCATTCGTTCTTCACGATCCGGACAGGTTTTCGATTCATGAATCTTGGATGGATCGCACGCGATTTCGAGGGCTCCGCCGCCGCATGGCGGCCACGCTCATGAGGCGCGAATGGCTCTACGTGCTGCTGGCCCTCGGGTTCGCGGCCGTGGCCGGCCTCGTCGTCACCCTATCACGTCCCACGCTGCTCACGGTGGCGGTCGGCCCGCGCGACGGGGTCGAAGCGGGGCTGATCGAAACCTATGCGCGGGCACTGACCCGCAATCACGAGGACGTGCGCCTGAAGGTCGCGCCCTTCGACGACGTGCGCGACAGCGCCGCCGCCCTGGAGCAGGGCCGCGCCGACCTCGCCGTGGTGCGGCCCGATGTGAAGCTGCCGGATAACGGCCTGACGCTGGCCATCCTCCACGACGAGGCGCTGATCGTCGCCGCCCCCGAAGCCAACGGGATCGAGAGTTTTTCGGATCTCTCGACCCGGCGCCTCGGCGTCGTCACCCGCCACGAGGCCGACCTGCCGGTGCTGACGAGCCTGCTCGATTTCTACGACTTCAAGGCGGCCCCGGAAGACGAGGCGCTCGGCAGCGACGCCCTCGCGGCGGGACGCATCGGCCTCGTGCCGCTCAAGGCCACCGAGATCACCGCGGCGCTGGAGGGCAAGCGGGTCGATGCAGTTGCGATTATCGCCTCGCCCACCGCCAAGCCGGCGCAGGCGATGCTGCGGGCGGTCGAGGCGGCCTCGCCGGAACGCAAGGTCACTCTCGTCAGCGTGCCGGACGGGAAGGCGATCGTGCAGCGCGTGCCGACGCTCCAGGCCGTCACCCTGTCGGCAGGCACCTTCGGCGGACGGCCGAAGCGCCCGGAAGAGGATGTCGAGACGGTGGGCGTATCCTACCGGCTGATGGCCCGCGGCGCGGTGAGCCGCGTCGCCGTCGCCTCCGTGGTGCAGCACCTGTTCGAGTGGCGCTCGCGCCTCGCAGCCGCCGCCCCGATCGCGCATCAGATGAAGCCGCCGGACTACGACACCACCGTCACAGCGACGAGTGCGCAGCTTCCCAACCATCCCGGCGCGGTAGATTATTTCGAGCGCGAGCAGCAGACCTTCCTCGATCGCTACGAGGACTGGATCTACCTGTTCGCCTTCTTCGGCGGCACGCTGGGCTCGGGCGTCGCGTGGCTCGGACAGCGCCTCGCCCGCAAGCGGCGCGAGCGCATCGACATCGTCCTCGACCGCCTGCTCGACATCCTGGCCGAAGCCCGCGAGGCGCAATCGGCGGCGGCCCTCGACACGCTCACCCGCGAGACCGACGCGCTGATCACCGACGTGGTGCGCCAGGCCCGCGAGCGCAGCATCGATTCGCGGATGATCAGTGCGCTGATCCTCGCCATCGACGCGGTGAACGGCGCCCTCGACGACGGTCGCCGCGCCTTCGAGCCCAGCGCAGACCCGAACACCGGCAGCCGGGCGCGCACGGCGCGGCTGCTGTCGCTGAGCCTACCGGCCGCGGAATAGGCTAGCCCACGCCGACGGGATGCTTCACCACGAACGGCGTCCGCATCGTCACCAGCTCCTCGCCGAGCGTCGGATGCACGGCGATGGTGCGATCGAAATCCGCCTTGGTGGCGCCCATGGTCACGGCGATGCCGACCGCCTGGATGATCTCGCCGGCATCCGTCCCGAGCACGTGGACGCCGACCACGCGGTCACTGGCCCGGTCCACCAGAATCTTCATGATCACCCGCTCGTCGCGGCCCGAGAGCGTCGCCTTCATCGGGCGGAAGCTCGCCTTGTAGACGTCGATCTCCCCGTAGCAGCGCCGGGCCACGTCCTCGTTGTGGCCGATCACGCCGATCTCCGGCGTCGAGAACACGGCGGTCGCGATCAGGCGGTGATCGACGCACCAGGGCTTGTTGCCGAACACCGTGTCGGCGAAGGCGTGGCCCTCGCGGATCGCGACCGGAGTCAGCGCCGCGCGGCCGTTCACGTCGCCGACGGCGTAGATCGACGGCACCCGGGTGCGCGAATCCGCCTCGACGGGGATTGCGCCGCGTTCGTCGAGGTCGATCCCGACCCGTTCCAGCCCGAGCCCGGCGACGTTCGGGCGCCGGCCCGTGGCCACCAGCACGCAATCGACGGTGAGGCTCTCGCCCCCGTTCAGGGTGGCGCGGATCGCCGAGCCGTCGCGCTCCAGGCGCTCGACGGTCTGCCCCAGGCGCAGATCCATCCGCTTGGCATAGGCCTCGCCGAGCGCGTCGGCGATCTCAGGGTCGAAGCCGCGCAGCAGGCTCGTTCCGCGATGGAGCAGCGTGGTCTTGGAGCCGAGGCTGGCGAAGACGCCCGCGAACTCCACGGCGATGTAGCCGCCGCCGACCACGAGGATGCGCTCGGGCTGGGTCTCCAGCTCGAACACGCCGTTGGAATCGATGGCGAGTTCCGCACCGGGGATCAGCGGCTCACGCACCGGTTTGGCGCCCGTCGCAATCAGGATGAAGCGGGCTCGGACCGTGCGGTCCGCGTGCACGAGGCGCACCGTATGCGGGTCCTCGATCACCGCACGGTCGGCCACGACCTCGACCCCGGCGCCCGCGAGGTTGCGGCCGTAGATGCCCTCCAGCCGCGCGACCTCCGCGTCGCGGGAGCGCTTCAGCACGGCCCAGTCGAAGCGCGGCGTCTCAAGGTGCCAACCGAAGCCGGCAGCGTCCTCGAACTCGTCGGTGAAGCGGCCGGCATAGACCATCAGCTTCTTCGGGACGCAGCCGCGGATCACGCAGGTGCCGCCGACGCGGTACTCCTCGGCCAGCATCACCCGCGCGCCGTGGCCGGCGGCGATGCGGGCCGCCCGCACCCCGCCCGAACCGCCGCCGATCACGAACAGGTCGACGTCGAAGGACTCGCTCATCTCGGTCTCGCTCATGCGCGCGCGTCTTCACTCTCGTGTGCGGACTCGTATGGGGGCTTGGCGCAAGCCGCCCCCCGCAGCCATGTGATGGCGGCCCCGAGGCCCGCCGTCCACCATCCCTGCCACGCACCGTGCTCGACGAACATCACCGCCACCGCCGCGCCCAGCAAGCCGAGCGCCGAGGCGAACAGGAGCCGCGGCAAGGCGGCCGCCGCCCGCAGGGCCAGGAAAGCGACCAAAGCCGCGAGCGCCGCGCCGACGAAGCCGAGTTCGGCCCAGATCTGGAGGAAGCTGTTATGCGGATGGCCGACGGCCAGCATCGCCCGCATCTCCGGCTCGAGAGCTTGCGACGCCGGCACCTCGGCGAAGTGCAGGCCCATGCCGTAACCGGAGCCGATCCAGGGCGCCTGAGCCACCGCGGCGCCGAAGCTCTGGGCGATGGCGACCCGCGCCCGAGACGAAGACTGCGTCAGCCGCTCATGCGCCGCCTCCGGCATCAGCCGGTGGAGGATGTCGCCCTCGACCGGGGCCAGGGCGAAGGCGAGCCCGAGGGTCAGCGCCGCGAGCGCCAGGGCCATGGATCGGGGAGCCAAGCGCCCGACCGCGAACATCACAGCGCCCGCGAGCAGCCCGAGGATGGCCGCGCCGCTGATCGAGCGCAGGATCGCCAGCGCCGCCACCCCGAGCAGGATCACGGCGGCGAGGCGATGGCCGCGCAGGGCGAGGAAGGCGGCGATGGGACCGGCCAGCAGCACCACAGTCAGCAGCGGGCGGTTGAACATGAACAGGGCCACGCGCTGCCCGAGCCAGGCCTGCGGCGCCAGCCCGAGGGCGAGGCTTGCCGCGATGAAAAGGCAGGCTGCGGCGAGCAGGCCAGCGCCAAGGGGCAGCGCCCAGGGCGGCAGCCGAGCGGGCGCGAGCCGGGCGAGGATCGCCGCGGCAGCGAGCGTCGGCAGGAATTCGGACAGCACACGGCCCCAGAGCGCGGGAAACGGGCTCCAGGCCAGCGAGACGAGGCACCAAGCGAGAAAGGCCAGCGCGGCGAGGCCGAGCGGGGCGCGCAGGGGGGTGATCAGGTCGGAGGCGGCGCGCCTGCCGCGCTCGGCGACGGTGCCCGCCAGGAACAGCAGCGCGGCCACGCCGACGAGAAGCGGGCTCGACCGGTTGGCGAGGGCCATCATCGGCGCCACCAGCGCCAGCGCGACGGCGCCGGCAGCGTAGAGCCGCGCCGCCGCGCTAGAGCATCGTCCTGGATACCTGATCCAGGACGATGCTCTAGGCATTTGTCTCTGCATCATCTTCTTTCCGAAAGCCGGCAACCACCTTTCGGGATGATGCTCTAGGGCCGGCGATCACTGGAGCTGGTGGCCGCGCTTGCCCATCTCGGCGCGGGTGCGGACCATGATGTATTCCGAGACCTCCTGGGTCCAATCCTGCATGGCGCCGACCATGTCATCGAGGATCTGCGGCTGGGTCTCGACGTAGCGCTTGCCCGCGGGCGAGCGGAAGAAGGTGACGATGTCGGTCAGCTCGGCCTCGTTCAGGCGCTTGGCATAGATTCGCGCGGCGATGTTGATCAGCCGCTGCTTCTGCAGCTCCATCTCGGAATCGAGCCCTTTCAGCACCTCGTCCAAATCCTTGGCGAGATCGGGCCGCGTCACCGCGTTCTTGCGGATCTGCTCGGCCATGGTCGGGATGATCGAGTCGAAGGAGCGGGCGATGCCGGAACTCAGCATCACCTCGCGGGCGAGTGCGAGGTGGGCGGCACTGAGATCCGGCTCCGGCGCAGCGGCCGGCGGCGGGGCCGCGCCGGGCTTCACCGTCGGCTTCGGCGAGGTGGCGGGAGGCTTGGCGGCCGGCTGCTGCGCCTGCGCCGCTGGAACGAGGACGGCCTGCGACAGCAGGGCCGCGAGGAAGGGGCCGCCCAGGGCAGCGAGACGGAGAACCATGCGGGAGAAGCTCCGAAGAAGGGAAAGGCGGCGGCCGGGCGTTAGAGGCGGCCGAGAACGCTGACGACGGCCGCATCGCCGTCGGCCGCGGCGAGGATGGCCGCGTCGGCGATGCCGAGAAACAGGCCGTGCTCGACCACGCCGGGCACCGCCCAGAGCCCGGCGGACAAAGCCTCCGGATCGGGAATACGGCCGAGCCGCAGATCGAGGATGGCGTGGCCGCCATCGGTGAGGAGGGGGGCACCGGAGGCGTCGTGGCGGCGCACGATCTCGCCCGTGCAGCCGGCCCGCGCCACCGCCGCCTCGACGGCGCGGGTGGTGGCGCCGATGCCGAACAGGTTCACTTCCACCGGCAGCGGAAAGGCGCCCAGGGTCTCGACGTGTTTGGAGGCGTCGGCAATCACGACCATGCGGTGGCTTGCGACCGCGACGATCTTCTCGCGCAGCAGCGCGGCACCGCCGCCCTTGATGAGGCGCAGGCTTCCATCGACCTCGTCGGCCCCGTCGATGGTGAGATCGAGTTCGGGCAGGTCTTCGAGGGTGGCGAGCGGGATGCCCTCGCGCTCGCAGGCGATGCGGGTCGCCTCCGAGGTCGGCACGCCGGTCACTTTCAGCCCCGCGCGCACGCGCTCACCCAGCAGCTTGATGAAGGCCGCGGCCGTGCTGCCCGTGCCGATGCCGAGGCGCATCCCGTCCTCGACCAGGGGGATCGCGCGCTCGGCCGCCGCCCGCTTCAGATCCGGCGCGCTCACGAAACGACCTCGGGAAACGAATTCATCGGGGCACTCGGACCATCGAAGCTGGGGCGGCGAATCTGGGACGGTTGGGGAGGCAGGCCCTAGCACGCCTCCCGGCGACCGTAAAAGACGGATGCTAAGAAGCACGGATGCTTCCCAAGGGCCGAGAACGGCGTCCGGCGCTTCGTCGGCGGTCAGGGCCGCGTTCCCTGCGGCGGCGTGGCGCTCGGGCCGGCGCGGCCGGGGGCCGGTCCGGTCGCGGCGGCGCCCGCCCCGCTCGCGGTGCCGGCGGGCGGCGGGCCGGCCTGCTCGGTGCAGACGACGAGCTCCTGACGGATCTGCACGTAGCAGGCGCTGGTTTCCCCCGTGCGGTAGTTGACCCGGTAGATCCCCGACTCGCGGGCGTGGCGCGAGGCGATCAGGCCGTACTCGCCGGGCGTCTGCGGGCCGGCGCCCTCTCCGGCGGCAAAGCACAGCGTGACGCCGACGCTGTCGTCGCGCAGGCCGTACTGGCAGGAGGTGACCTCGCCGTTGGCGCGGTCGATCCGGTAGATCCGGTTCAGATCGACCGCCGGCGCGGCCACGAACTCGTAGGGCCCGGCAGCCTCGGCTGCCAAGGGCAGTCCGGCCAGGGCCGCAACGAGCAGGCCGGTGGACAACCGAGAGAGAGAACGACGCGAAGGAACACGCATGGGGCGGGACATCGTCTTGTTGCGAAAGAGCGAAACGGCGAATCATCGGCGGCGCGATCAAGCACCTGCTCCGTGGCGGAGCTTGGGCAGAGAGGCAACACTGAGTGTCCGCGCTAACCGGGTATCAACCGCTAGGGTTGATCGTAGGAGAGACGACCGCTAGCCAGCTTGACAATGAAACGCACCGGGACGCCGATGAACGCGCACAGCTCCCCGATCGTCGTGTTCGATCTCGACGGGACCCTCGCCGAGACCGCGGGCGACCTCATCGGCACCCTGAACGTCGTCCTCGCTCGGGACGGCCAAGCGCCGCTTCCCCTCGAACAGGCCCGCGACCTGCTCGGCGCGGGCGCCCGCGCCCTGATCCAGCGTGGCTTCTCGGTCGCGGGTGCGAGCCTGACGCCGGAGCGGCTGGAGACGCTGTTCCAGGATTTCCTCGTCTATTACGGCGAGCATCTCACCGACAATTCATACCTCTTCCCCGGCGTGGTCGAGGCGCTGGACCGGCTGGAGGCGGCGGGCTTCCGCCTCGCGATCTGCACCAACAAGGTCGAGTCGCACGCCGTGGCCCTGCTCAACGCGCTGGGCATCGGCCACCGCTTCTGCACGATCGTCGGCAAGGAGACCTTCGCCTTCTCGAAGCCGGACCCGCGCCACATCACCGCGACCATCGAGCGCGCCGGGGGCGATCTCCGCCGCGCGGTGATGGTGGGTGATTCGAAGGCCGACGTTGCCGCGGCCAAGGCGGCCGGCATCCCCGTCGTCGGCGTGACCTTCGGCTACACCCCCGTGCCGATGCGCGAGCTGGCGCCCGACTGGGTCATCGAGCATTTCGACGCCCTGCCCGACGCGGTCGACGCCCTCCTCGCCCGCGAGACCGTGAAGCCGGCGGCCTGAGTTCCGGCCGGCCTTAATCGCCGGCGCCCGCCTCCGCGGGCTCAAGGCTTTCGCGCCACGAAACCGCTCGCGCGGCTTCGTGCGTTGGCCCTTGAGAGTGTCGCGACACGGCTTGCACCCGCGCGGGCGCTGGGCCACTGAGCGTTGCAACGGGGCCTTGACCGCCCCGAGGGGCGCGAGAGGCAGACCGGCGACATGAGCGAGACGGACACCTTCGACCTGACGCTGGAGCGCATCGCGCTGATCCGGCGGATGGTCGTGGCCTGGAACGGAGCGGAGACCGGCGCGCCGATGATCCATCCGGACGCGCCCTACGGCAGCACCGACCGCGACGGCGACATCTTCAACGTCACCGGCGACGACGAGGGTGCGGACGAGGAGCACCGGGCGATGGGCGATGCGCTCGCCGTGTTCCTGCAGAACGCGACGCTGAAGCCCGGCCGCTACCAGTACCACAACCCGCTCGCCAAGCTCGCGCCGGGGGACCTCTTCGACGTGTTCCGCGACGAGGCCACCGGCGAGACGCCCGAGCACATCACCTTCGAGGTCACCGACGCGCACCTTCGGCTGCTGCGGGCGTTCAGCCTCGAATGGGACGAGGCGTACGACGTGCCGCGCGTCGATCCGAAGCGGCCCTACGGCGGCATGACGTGGCACACGGCGGAGATGGCGACCCATCTCGGCGAGCCGCCGGAAAAGGACGCGGAAGGCCGCGCCGTCTTGACCGACGAACAGGAGGCCCGCCTGGAGCGCCTGCACCGCGAGATGCAGCCGGCGATGCAGATCTTCCTGCGGTACGGCGATCTCGGGCCGGGACCGTTCCGGCAGTCCGAGGGCACGTCCGGCTGGAAGCCGGCCTGAGCGCATCCGCTCCCCCTTTGCGAATCGCTGCGCCGGCCGCCTATCAGCGGTCGGGCCGTGCCGCGGTTGCGAAGGGGGGAGGCCGGATTGGCCGGCATCCGGCGCCTCGCGGCGGCGAAGCCCGAGGGCTACACCCGCGCCTTCGAGGTGCCCTACATCGTGACCACGGCCCGCAACTGGGCCGGGCGCATCGGCCGCTTCACCCTGACGGTGGACAAGGGCCGCGCGGACGCCCTCGTCAGCTTCTGCCGGCAGGGCGTGCGCAAGACGGGTCCGACCGCCTTCGTCTGGGAAGCCCGCGACTACGTCCCGGATTCCGACCTGCGCGTGCTCCTCGTCTCGAACGATCCCGCCTTTCTGGGGGATCGCTGAGATCCACTTCGACCCTAACGTCAGCGAGTTATCCGACCCCTCCCCCTCATCCTGAGGTGCGCCTTGCCTTAGCAAGGCGCCTCGAAGGAGACCTCCAGAGGCCGCCGCGATTCCTGGAGCCCTCCTTCGAGGCCGCTCCGCGGCACCTCAGGATGAGGAAACGTCTCGGAGAAGCGAAGCGAACAGGCGCTGAAGCCGAGGCTCAGCCCTCGCGCTTCTTGCGCTGCGCCAGGGTGCGCAGGCGCAGGGCGTTGAGCTTGATGAAGCCGGCCGCGTCGCGGTGATCGTAGGCAACGGCGCCCTCCTCGAAGGTGACGAGGTCCTGATCGTAGAGCGAGTGCGGGCTGGTCCGGCCGATGACGTGGACGCCGCCCTTGTAGAGCTTGAGCCGCACCTCGCCGGTCACCTTCTCCTGGCTCTTGTCGATCAGCGCCTGGAGCATCTCGCGCTCTGGCGAGAACCAGAAGCCGTTATAGATCAGCTCCGCATATTGCGGCATCAGCTGATCCTTGAGATGCGCTGCACCGCGATCCAGCGTGATCGACTCGATGGCGCGGTGGGCCGGCAGCAGGATCGTGCCGCCGGGCGTCTCGTACATGCCGCGGCTCTTCATGCCGACGAAGCGGTTCTCGACCAGATCGAGCCGGCCGATGCCGTTGGCGTGGCCGAGCTCGTTCAGCTTGGCCAGCAGTGTGGCGGGCGAGAGCGCCTCGCCGTCGATGGAGACCGCGTCGCCCCGCTCGAAGCCGATGGTGACGATCGTGGGCGTATCCGGCGCTTCCTCGGGGGAGAGGGTGCGCGAATAGACGTAATCCGGCACCTCGACCGCCGGGTCTTCCAGAACCTTGCCCTCGGAGGAGGCGTGCAGGAGGTTGGCATCGACCGAGAACGGGCTCTCGCCGCGCTTGTCCTTCGCGATCGGGATCTGGTGCTGCTCGGCGAACGCGATGAGCTGCTCGCGCGAGCGCAGATCCCACTCGCGCCACGGCGCGATCACCGTCACGTCGGGCTTGAGCGCGTAATAGCCGAGTTCGAACCGGACCTGATCGTTCCCCTTGCCGGTGGCGCCGTGGCACACCGCGTCGGCGCCGACGCGCTCGGCGATCTCGATCTGCTTCTTGGCGATCAGCGGCCGGGCGATCGAGGTGCCGAGGAGATAAATGCCCTCGTAGACCGCGTTGGCGCGGAACATCGGGAAGACGTAGTCGCGGACGAATTCCTCGCGCAGGTCTTCGATGAAGATGTTTTCCGGCTTGATGCCGAGCAGCTCGGCCTTGCGGCGCGCCGGCTCCAGCTCCTCGCCCTGGCCGAGATCGGCGGTGAACGTCACGACCTCGCAGCCATAGGTGGTCTGAAGCCACTTGAGGATGATCGAGGTGTCGAGCCCGCCGGAATAGGCGAGAACGACCTTCTTGACGGATTTGTTCGGGAGGGCGTCGGACATGGTGTTGGGCTCGGGCAACAGGGTGAAGGCGGATTAACAGCGGAGGCGCGCGGCGCGCAACCGGCGGGGCGGGATGCCGGTTGCCTCGTTTGCGATCCAGCCTGCCCCGGCGCGTCTCCGCAGACGTGGTAGGGTCACTGGCAGGACGGACCAGACGATCCGGAGAATCGACGAATGCGGCGGCGAGCGACCCTGGAATTCTGGTACGAGTTCGCCTCGACCTACTCTTATCTGTCTGCCATGCGCATCGAAGCGCTGGCCAGGACGGCCGACGTCGAGCTGCGCTGGCGACCGTTCCTGCTCGGGCCGATCTTCGCGACGCAGGGATGGACCAACTCGCCCTTCAACCTCTACCCGGCCAAGGGCCGCAACATGTGGCGCGACCTCGATCGCGAGGCTGCGCGGCTCGGGCTGCCGCCGGTCACGCGCCCCACCCCCTTCCCGCAGAATTCCCTCAGCGCGGTGCGCGTGGCGACCTACGGCGCGGACCAGGACTGGCTGGTGCCGTTCTCGAAGGCGGTGTTTGAGACGAGCTTTGCCAAGGGCGGCTCCATCGCCGAGCCGGCGGCGGTGGGGCGCATCCTCGATTCGCTCGGGCTCGACGGCACCCAGATCCTCAAGGCGGCGGCCTCCGAGGCCAACAAGGGCCGCCTGAAGGTGGCCGGCGAGGAGGCCCGCTCCCGCGGCATCTACGGCGCGCCGAGCTTCCTCACCGAGGACGGCGAGCTGTTCTGGGGCAACGACCGCCTGGAACAGGCGATCGCCTGGGCCGCGGGCGACCGGCCCGACGGGCTGCGGTGAGGGATCAGGCGGAGACCGGCTCGGCCTCCGCCGCGCGGCGCAGGCCGCCGAGCAGGTCCGTCATCGGCATCGGCACCCCGATCAGATAGCCCTGAACGTAGCGACAGCCGTGACGGCGCACCGCGCTCAGTTGCTCCGTGGTCTCGATCCCCTCGGCGATGCCGTCCAGGCCGAGGTTCTGGCAGAGATCGAGGATCGTGATCACGACGCTGCGCCCGAGGTCGGATTCGACATCGGCCATGAAGCCGCGGTCGATCTTGATCCGGTCCAGCGGCAGGCGGTGGACGTAGTTCAGGCTCGAATACCCCGTTCCGAAATCGTCCAGCGCGATCTTGATGCCGAGTGCGCGCAGGAGCGTGATCGCCTTCTGCGCTCCCTCGAAGTCGCGCATCAGCGCGGTCTCCGTCAGCTCCAGCGTGATCCGCCGGGGATCGAGTCCGCTCTGCCGGACCGCGGCGAGGATCGCGATGACCGTCTCGGGCGAGGCGAGGTCGTGCGAGGAGAGGTTGAACGACAATCCGATGTCGTCCGGGAGTCGGGCCGCGTCGGCGAGCGCCTTGCGCAGGAGAAGCAGGGTCACCGAGTGGATCATGCCGCAACGCTCCGCCACGGCAATGAAGCGGTCGGGCGGCACGCGCCCGAGCTTCGGGCTCGTCCAGCGCGCCAGCGCCTCGACCGTGGTGATGCGGTCCGTCACCGTGTCGAGGATCGGCTGGTAGTGCATCTCCATCTCGGCGGCGAGATCCGCGCTCTGGAGGGCGGCCTCCACCGCGCGCTCGGCCCGGATCGCGTCCTCATGCTCCTGCGAGAACAGGGTCGTGGTCCCGCGCTTACGCTCCTTGGAATGGTAGAGCGCATAATCGGCCCGGTCGAACAGCGCATCCGCGGCCCGTCCGGCGCTGGGATACAGCGCTAGGCCGCCGGAGCATCCCGGCACGACCTGGGTCTCGCCGAGCGAAATCGGCGCGTGCAGCGCCGTACAGATGCGGTTGCAAAGCTCGACCGCGTCGGCCGTGCGGTCGGCCGCGTGGATCAGTACGCCGAACTCGTCGCCGCCGAGGCGCGCGATCGTCACGCCATCCGCGGCGAAGGCGCTGAGACGGCGCCCGGTCTCCTCCAGCACTCGGTCCCCGGCAGTGTGGCCGAACGTGTCGTTGATCGGCTTGAACCGGTCGAGGTCGAAGATCGCCAGGGCGAAGGCGGCGTTTCCGGTCGCCGAGGCCGCGATCAGCGCATCGAGGCGCTGGAAGAAATAGCGCCGATTGGGCAACCCGGTGAGGCTGTCGGTATGCGCCAGGCGCTGGTTCTCCTCGCCGAGCCGCTGGGCTTCAGCCTTGGACTCGAGCAGTTGGAGGAAGGCCAGGAAGTTGTTGGTGAGGATGCGCACCATCACCACCGTGACGAAGGCGGTGTTGAGCGCGATCGCGATGAAGACGCTGTTGCCGCTCGTGAAGCAGTGAATCAGGAAGCTGCCCATGACGATGATCGTCACGACGAGCGCCGCGGCCGGCAGATGCGTCAGGCAGAAGATGCAGGCGATGACGGTGATCGCGACGAAGATCGCGACGTGACCCTGCTCGAACGGTCCGCCATAGGACGTGAGCTTCATCGCCCAGCCGACGAAGAGGGCCGAGAACAGGACGGTGAGGAGGCTGGTGCCGCGCAGCCGTTTGACGGCCTCTTCTCCGGAGATCGACTGCGGCCGGAGATGCCACCAATGCGTGGCCCGCACCACACACAGGCCGATCATCGCGCCGGGGAGCCCGACGGTCAGCCAAGCCGGCGCAAGTGGGTAATGGGTGAATGCGAGGGCGCAGGCGTTGACGGAGAGCAGCGCGTAGAGCGACGGGATCTGCTTTTGCAACTCCCCGATCTGACGGATGCAGGCTTCCGGGTCGGTATAGCTCGGTACGATACCGCTCAGGAGCTCTCGGCGGCCGTAAATGAATTTCATTCTCATCTTGCCGAACACCAGACCATGAACACGTCGCCGCGCGTCCTCTCCCGGAGATGCATTTGGTCTAATTTTTCCTAAAAATTCATTGCATCGAAATAGTCAGTCTTCGCCTGCCCGACATGGGCAAAAGAACGTTTGCGCCGCGATGCAACCGCTGTCGGCCCGGCACGTGGGCCGGGTCCGCCCGTTCTTGGCGATCGCCTTGAATGCCCGGGGTCGATTGGGTCCGCTCCGGTCCGTGACAGCCTGCTCCTCGGCGGTGACGCGCCACCGGAATTCACCGCCGCGTCGCCGTGTCGACATGGATATCCCGCCCCCGCGTCTCCGGCAGCAGCAGGGCGGCGACCGTGCCGACGAGGCTGAAGGCGGCGAGGTAGTAGGCTGGCGCCATCCGGTCGCCGGTGGCGGCGATCAGCCAGTTCACGACGTAGTTCGTGCTGCCGCCGAAGATCGAGACCGAGAGCGCGTAGACGATCGACAGCCCGGCGCTGCGCACCGCCCGCGGCAGGGCTTCGGGGATGGCGACGATGATCGCCGCCGCGTTGATCGAGGACAGGGCCGAGAGCAGGAAGGTCACGGCGTAGACGCTGAGCGCGCTTGGGCTGCCCAGCATCCATAGGAAGGCCGGCACGGCGAGCAGCAGGATCAGTGCGCGCGGCCAGATCATTACCGGCTTGCGCCCGAACCGGTCGGCGAGCCAGCCGCCGAGGAGCGGAAAGATCACGGAGGCCAGCCCCAGGGCGATCGGCACGGCGTTGGCCGCCATTTCCGAGAGCCCGAGCGTCGCCCCGGCATAGACCGGCATGTTGGTGCCCACCGCGTTCGAGACGGTCGAGGCCGCGATGACGAGGAAGGTCAGCCCGAGCATCCGCCCGTGCTGGCGCAGCAGGCGGCCGAGCACCGCACCCGTCGAATCGGCGGCAGCGGGGTCGTGCCCCTCGCCCGCCGTCTCCGGCAGGTGGCTGCGGATCACGAGGCCGACCGGCACGACGAGCAGGCCGAGACCGAACATCAGCCGCCAGCCCCAATCGGCCATGGCCGCATCGCCGAGCACGAGGGTCAGCGCGGTGGCGAACAGGCCGGCGAACAGGGCGGCGCAGCCCTGGCTCGCGATCTGCCAACTCGCGACGAAGCCACGATGCCGCGCCGGGGCCGCCTCGATCAGGAAGGCGGTGGAGGGTCCGACCTCGCCGCCGAGCGCCAGCCCCTGGATCAGCCGCCCGGCGATCACGATCACCTGTGCCCAGACGCCGAGAACCGCCGTGCCGGGGCAGGCCGCCAGCATCAGCATGCCCACCGCCATCAGCGCGATGGTGATGAGCATCGCGGGCTTGCGCCCGGCCCGGTCCGCGAAGGCGCCGATCAGCACGCCGCCCACCGGGCGCATGACGTAGCCGATCCCGAACAGGGCGAGCGAGGCGAGCAGGCTGTCGGTCGGACTGTCCGAAGGGAAGAAGGTCGCGCCGATCGACTTGGCGAAGAAGGCGTAGATCGTGAAATCGTAGAATTCGAGGGCGTTGCCGAGCACGACCGCTCCCACGGCCTTGCGGTCGAGGCGCGGGGGCGCGGCGCTTGCGGGCGAGTGCATCGTGATCCTGTCGTGAGATCCCGGATGATCGAGGCGCAGCGGGAGGCCGGCTCCGGGTCGGAGGCGTCGGTGAGGGCGGCAGGTAGGTCGCCGCCGCCGTGCCGCCACCCCGGCGAAGTCGCACCGTGGCGTTCGGGCCGGCCATGCCTGCGTTGCCGGCGACGTTTTCCGGCGCGATCGGCTCCCCGTCCCCGGCGTGATCGTGCTATCGCGCCCCAACACCTCGCTCCCGGGATCGTTCAACCCCTTGCGCCTGCTCGTCGTCGCCATCGGACGCCTGAAGAACGGGCCGGAGCGGGATCTCGCCGCCCGCTACCGCGAACGCGCGGTCGCGCTCGGCAAGGGCCTGGGCGTCACCGCCTGCGACCTGACCGAGATTCCCGAATCGCGCGCGCGCCGGAGCGCCGACCGCATCGCCGAGGAGGCGGCGGCGATCCTGGCTCTCGTGCCGGCGGACGCGGCGGTGATCGCCTGTGACGAGCGCGGTCGCTCCGACTGGCCGAGCGAGCGCATCGCGGACAAGATCGGGGCGTGGCGCGATGCGGGGCGCAGCACGCTCGTCCTCGTCGTCGGAGGTGCGGATGGCCTTCACGAGACCGTGCGCGGACGCGCCGACCATATTCTCGCCTTCGGGGCGGCGACACTGCCGCACGGCCTGGTTCGTGTGCTCGCCCTCGAGCAGGTCTACCGGGCGCTGACCATCCTGGCCGGGCACCCCTATCACCGGGGCGATCCCGAGGCATGAGATCCAAGGTGGCGGTCCACTCCCGGTCGGCGGCGATCCTGGCGGCCAAGTCCGCTCTGGTGCTGACGGCTCTTGCCTGCCTCGCGGGCGGCCTCGCCTTGCCCGTGCGCGCGCAGACGACGCCCGACCCGGAGGCGATGCGGCGCACGCAGGAGGAGCGGGACCGGCGCGCCCAGAGCCTCAAGCAGATCGAGGACGCGCTGGCCGCCAGCAGCGGCAGCCGGGCGGCGTTGGAGGCCGAGATCGCCGCGATCGGCTCTGACCGGACCAAACTCAGCACCGCGCTGCTCGATGCCGGACGCCAGGCCCAGGCGACCGAGGACCGGATGAACCGGCTGGAGGAGCGCCTGCGCGCGCTGACCGACAGCGACGCGGCGATCCGCAAATCGCTGGAGGCGCGCCGCGCGGTCATCGCCGAGATCCTGGCCGCGCTCCAGCGCATGGGCCGGCGCCCGCCGCCCGCCGTGCTGGTGCGCCCCGAGGACGTGCTGGCGGCGATCCGCACCTCAATGATGCTCGGCGCGGTGGTGCCGGAGTTGCGCGGCGAGGCCGATACGCTGGCTGGCGACCTCACCGAACTGGTGCGGGTGCGTGGCCTCATCGCCGCCGACCGCGAGGCGCTGAAAAAAGATCTCGCGGGCTGGGCCGCCGAGCGCCAGCGCCTCGACGCGCTGATCGCCGCCCGCCGCAGCCGCCAGGCGGAGGTCGAGTCCAGCCTCACCGCCGAGCGCCGGAAGAGCGCCGAACTCGGCACGCAGGCCAAATCGCTCAAGGAACTCGTGGACCGGATGGAGGGCGAGCTGTCGAGCGCCCGCCGCGCCGCCGACGAAGTCCGCGCCGCCGCCGAACGCGAGCAGCGGGCGATCCAGGACAAGTTCGCGGCGGCCGGCGCCCGCGATCCGGCGCGGCTCGCGCCGAAGGTGAAGTTCGCCGAGGCCCGCGGCGATCTGCCCAGGCCGGTGAGCGGCCCCCTGCTGCGCGGCTTCAACCAGCCCGACGGCCAGGGCGGTACCACCCGCGGCATCTCGCTGCGGGCACGGCCGAAGGCGGTGGTCTCCTCGCCCGCGGACGGATGGGTTTCCTTCGCCGGACCCTTTCGCTCCTACGGGCGTCTCTTGATCATCAATGCGGGCGACGGCTACTATCTGTTGCTCGCGGGGATGGATCAGATCAACGTCGAGGTCGGCCAGTTCGTACTGGCGGGCGAACCGGTGGCCGTGATGGGCGAGGGCAGCGGCACCCCGGCAAGCACGCCGTCGAACGTGACGCAGGCTGCGTCACAGAAGGACGATGATCGGATTGATCCCGTCCTGTACGTCGAGTTCAGGAAAGACGGCGGCTCTATCGATCCGGAGCCGTGGTGGGCGAGAAGTTCCAGCGAGAAGGTTCGCGGATAATGCGCAAAGTGTCCCTCGTGTTACTCGGCGCGGCCCTCGGCATCGGCGCCTCGGCCCTGTCGACCCAGACCCAGCTGCTGTCCGGTACGAGCGCCATCGCGGCCTCGGCGGAAACCTACCGGCAACTGAGCCTGTTCGGCGACGTGTTCGAGAAGGTGCGGACCGACTACGTCGAGAAGCCCGAGGAAGCGAAGCTGATCGAGTCGGCCGTCAACGGCATGCTGACCTCGCTCGATCCGCATTCGAGCTACATGGACGCGAAAGCCTTCCGCGACATGCAGACGACGACGAAGGGCGAGTTCGGTGGTCTCGGCATCGAGGTCACGATGGAGGACGGCCTGATCAAGGTCGTCTCGCCCATCGACGACACGCCCGCCTCCAAGGCCGGCCTGCTCGCCAACGACATCATCACCCAGATCGACGAGGATCAGGTCCAGGGGCTGACCCTGAACCAGGCCGTCGACAAGATGCGCGGCCCCGTGAACTCCACGGTGAAGCTGAAGATCTCCCGCAAGGAGGCCAAGGAGCCGCTCGACGTCTCGCTGACGCGCGACGTCATCAAGATCCGCCCCGTGCGCTCAAAGGTCGAAAGCGGCGATGTCGGCTATGTCCGCCTGACCCAGTTCAACGAGCAGACCTACGACGGCCTCAAGACGGCGATCGACAAGCTCCAGGGCGAGATCGGCGGCGACAAGCTGAAGGGCTTCGTGCTCGATCTGCGCAACAATCCCGGCGGCCTGCTCGATCAGGCGGTGATGGTCTCCGACGCCTTCCTCGACCGTGGCGAGATCGTCTCGACCCGTGGCCGCAACCCGGACGAGACCCAGCGCTTCTCCGCCAAGGCCGGCGATCTGGCCAAGGGCAAGCCGATCGTGGTGCTCGTGAACGGCGGCGCGGCCTCGGCCTCCGAGATCGTGGCCGGCGCCCTGCAGGATCACAAGCGCGCGACCATCATGGGCACGCGTTCCTTCGGCAAGGGCTCGGTGCAGTCGATCATCCCGCTCGGCGGCCAGGGCGCCCTGCGCCTCACCACCGCGCGCTACTACACGCCGTCCGGCCGCTCGATCCAGGCGAAGGGCATCGAGCCGGATCAGGAGGTGCTGCAGGAGGTGCCCGACGATCTGAAGGGCAAGGACGAGACCAAGGGTGAGGCCGGCCTGAAGGGTCACCTCAAGCAGAAGGACACCGAGGAGCGCGGTGGATCCTCGGCCTACATCCCGCCGGATCCGGCCAAGGACAAGCAGCTCATCGCCGCGGTCGATTTCCTGCACGGCATCCAGAAGGGTGCGGCCAACGTGACGAAGCCGGCCACGCAGAACTGATTGGGCCGGCCCGCGGCGGGCATCCGTCGCGGTGTTAGCGAAAGATTAACCATGACGGCCCGCAATACCGGTTCAGACCGGGGTTGCGGGCCGTTTCTCGTTGAAGGCCGCGCCCGGTCGTCCAAGCATGGGCCAACAGGCAGGACGGCGGGTGAGCGACGCGGCCGACGACATCCTGACGAAGCCTCTCGGAGTCGCGGACAAGGCGGCCCGTCCGCGCTTTGCCCTGCGCCCGTCCGCAGGCGCGGCGGCGGGCGTCGGTGCGCTGGTCGTGGCCCTGCTGGCCGGCGGCATCGCCCTCACCGGTGATCCCCGCGGCGGCGAGCCTCGGGCGCAGGCGCTCATCGAGATCCGCGAGGCCCCGGCCTCCGTCCCCCGCATCGCCGACGCCGCACCGCCCGCTGCGAAAGGACCGGCCCAGTCCGCCAGCGAGGTCGAGCAGGCCTCCGGCGTCAGCGTGTTCCGCCCCGACGGTTCGACGGCCCCCGATGCGCCGGTGATCATCCGCGTCCCGAACGCCGCCCAGGTGAAGCTCGCACCGGCCCCCGATGCACGCCTGACCGAGCGCGGGCGCCACGGCCCCCTGCCCCGGATCGGCGAAGGGCGGCTACGGCCGCTCGACGTCTATGCCCGCCCGGACGAGCCCGGCACCGGACCGCGCATCGCCGTCCTCGTCTCCGGTCTCGGCATAGGCGAGATGGCCACCCTCGGCGCCATCGCCCGGCTTCCCGCCGCGGTGAGCCTCGCGCTCTCGCCCTACGGCACCGACCTGGAGAAGACCGCGACCCGCGCCCGCGAGGCCGGCCACGAGATCCTGCTCCAACTGCCGATGGAGCCGTTCGACTATCCCGACAGCGATCCCGGTCCGCAGACGCTTCTGGCCTCGGCCCGCCCCGGCGAGAACCTCGACCGGGCCGCCTGGGCGATGAGCCGGTTTCCGGGATTCGTCGGCGCCGTGAACTTCATGGGCGCCAAGCTGATGAGCGAGGCCGGGGCCCTGGAACCGGTGCTGAAGGATCTGTCCGCCCGCGGGCTCGGCTTCGTCGATGACGGCGCGGCGCCCGGTACCCAGGTCGCGACCGTCGCGGCGAAGACCAAGCTGCCATCCGCGCGGGCCGAGATCGTGATCGACGCCGTCGCGCGGCCCGATGCGATCGACGCGGAACTCGCCCGCCTGGAGACGCTGGCCCGGCAGAAGGGCCTCGTGCTGGCCTCTTCCAGCGCCTCGCCGTTGACGATCGAGCGCCTGTCGCGCTGGTCGCGCGATCTGGAGGCACGCGGCATCCGGCTCGTGCCGGTGAGCGCGATCCTGCGCCGCCCGGGCGGCGTCTCGAAGCTGTCGAGCGCGGCGCCCTAGGAGATCGCCCGAACGGCCTTTGCCGGAATCGGGATGGCGGCGATCCGAAACCGATCACCCGAGCGGATCGGCCTGGAGTCGGGCCAATCCGCGGAATTCGTCGCCGTGATATCGAGCTGAGCCGGCACCCGAGTGCCAGCCGCGACACGCCTGCCCTGCTTTCTCAGCGCATGGGACACGCGCAGATTGAAGCCAAAACAGCTTATGTCAGTTTTCATTCCGCCACGAAGCGTACTGCAACTTTAATCCCATCCCTCCCCGCGAAATCGCATAAACAATTCGTGATCCGGTAAGTGTTTCCGGGCCAGGATCCGGCCGCTCGCTCAGCAAATTCGCGCGCCGTTCCTGTCGGAGTCCTCCGTGTCGCTCCAAACACTTCCCATTCGCAGCAAGCTCATCGCTTCATTCACGGTGCTGACGATCCTTCTCGTCAGCTTAGGGGTTCTGGGCCTCGTCGGAACGCAGACGATGCGCGACCAAGCGCTCGACATCGAACGCAATTGGCTTCCCAGCGTGCGCCTGCTCGGCGAGATCGACACGGCGGCGGCGCGGATGAACACCGTGATGCTGCGGCACACGCAAGCGACCGACCCGCAGATGGTGTCCGTGATGGACAAGGACTTCGAGCGCTTCGGCAAGCTGATCGACGACAAGCGGGCGGCCTACGAACGGCTCATCGCGAATGCCGAGGAGCGGGCGCTCTACGAGACCTATGTGCGGGATACCGCGACCTTCGAGAACGAACGGCGCAACGTAATGGACCTGTCGCGCCAGGGCCGGAAGGCGGACGCTTTCTCCTACTACGAGTCGAAGGGCCTCGCGCCGCGCCGGGCGATGTCGAACTCACTGGAGAAGCTGGTCAATTTCAACAACGAGGGTGCCGCCCGCGCGATGGCGGCGGGCGAGGCCGTGTTCCAGCAGGTGCGCACGATCGGCCTCGCCGTCCTCGCCCTCGGGCTCGGCCTCGCGGTCCTGCTCGCGGTCCTGATCACCCGCGGCGTGACCCGCGGCATCGCCTCCGTGGTCGGGCCGATGCAGGCGCTGGCCGCGGGCGACCTTTCGGTCACGATCCCGCACCAGGGCCAGCGGACCGAGATCGGCACGATCGCCGACGCGGTTCAGATCTTCAAGGCGGGGCTGATCCGCATGCGCACCCTCGAAGAGGAGAGCGCCGCGGCCCGCGCCGGGGCGGAGGCACAGCGCAAGGCGGCGATGCGCGAAATGGCGGAGCGGTTCGAGGGTGCGGTCGGCGGCGTCGTCAGCCTCGTCTCGTCGGCTGCAGCCCAGTTGCAGGCCTCGGCGCACGGCATGACCGGTGCCGCGACCCGGACCGCCGGCCAGTCGGTCAGCGTGGCCGCCGCGGCCGAGGAAGCCGCCACCAACGTCAACACCGTGGCGGCGGCCGCCGAGGAGCTGGGCGCCTCGGTGCAGGAGATCGGCCGGCAGGTCAGCGGCTCCTCGACACTCGCCCAGGCGGCGGTGGGAGAGGCAGCGCAGACGGCGGCCCATGTCCGGGCGCTCAGCGCGGCCGTCTCCAAGATCGGCGACGTCGTCACCATGATCACCACGATCGCGGGGCAGACCAACCTGCTCGCGCTCAACGCCACCATCGAGGCGGCCCGCGCGGGCGAGGCAGGCCGCGGCTTCGCGGTGGTGGCCGCCGAGGTCAAGGAGCTCGCCAACCAGACCGCACGTGCCACGGAGGAAATCTCCGGCCAGATCGGCCGGATTCAGGAGACCACCGGCCACGCGGTCTCGGCTATCGGCAGCATCACCGGGCGCATCGAGGAGATCAGTTCGGTGGCGGCCTCGATCGCCGCGGCGGTGGAGCAGCAGGGTGCGGCGACCCAGGAGATTGTGCGCAACGTCGCCCAGGCGGCGATGGGTGCGGGCGAAGTGACGAGCAACATCACGGGCGTGGCCCAGGCCGCCGAGGAAGCGGGAGCGACCGCAGCCGAAGTGCTCGCCGCCTCTTCCGAGCTGTCGCGCCAGTCCGAGCACCTCTCGGCGGAAGTCGGCCGCTTCCTCGCGAACGTGCGCGCCGCCTGAACTGTACCTCGAAAACGACAGAGAAATTCGTGGGCGCGGCCGAGGCCGCGCCCATGCTCGTTTTACGGCCTCAGATGGGGGTTAGGTCGGCGTTGCCCGCACCGGTTCGGCCTCCTATGGTCGCGCCGCCAGCATGAGCCCGCGATGACCCGCCCCGACGACGACCTTCTACGCCTGCCCGAGAGCAGCGCGCTGCCCTACCGCCCCTGCGTGGGCGTGACCCTGTTTCATCGTGACGGCCGCGTCTTCATCGGGCGGCGCAAGCGCGAGGCGGGCCCCGAGCATGTCGATGGCGATCTTGCGTGGCAGATGCCGCAGGGCGGGATCGACGAGGGGGAAGAGCCCCTCGCCGCGGCCCTGCGCGAACTCCACGAGGAGACCAACGTGCCGGCCGACGCCGTCACGCTGCTCGGCGAAACCCGCGACTGGCTCGCCTACGACCTGCCGCCGGCGGTGATGAAGCAGGCCTGGAAGGGCCGCTACCGCGGCCAGCGCCAGAAATGGTTCGCCTTCGGGCTCACCGGCGATGAATCGGCGATCGACGTGGACGCCCCCGGCGGCGGCCATCACAAGCCCGAATTCGAGGCGTGGCGCTGGGAGCGGCTGGAGGCGCTGCCGGACCTCATCGTCCCCTTCAAGCGTCCGGTCTACGAAGGCGTCGTCGCGGCCTTCTCCGGGCTGACGGGCTGGCATGGCGCTGGGGACAATGGGGCCGGGGACAACCCGACATGATCCAACCGCGCATCCGCGGCTGATCCGATGCGGTGGTGGCTCATTCCCCTTCTCGCGGTGGCGGCTTGGTTCGCCTACACGCTGACGCCCTTCTGGTCGCTCTACGGCTTCGCCGCGGCGGTGCAGGCGGGTGATGCGGCGGCGGTGGAGCAGCGCGTCAACTTCCGCACGCTGCGCCTCTCGCTCGCCCGGCAGATCAGTGCGGCCGTCAAGGCCGACAGCAACGCCCTCGATCCCCGCGAACGGCAGCGCATCGCCGACGCGGCAGCGGCCGTCGCGCTCCCGATCATGGAATCGGCGCTGACGCCGAAAGCCGTGATCGACCTCCTCGACGATGGCTGGCCGCAGGGCGCCGACCTCGCCGCACCGGCCGGCCGGCACGAGCGGCGCGACGGCCTGCGCATCCCCGATCTCAAGCGGCTGCTGCGCTACTATCTCGCCGCTGACATGCGCGGCTTCCGCTCCGTGCTGGTTGCCGTGCCGCCGGACCGGCCCCGCCACGAGCAGTTCCGCATCCGCCTGCGCCTGCGCGACTGGGGCTGGCGCCTCGTTGATATCGAGCTGTCCGACGACCTGCGCCGCCGGATCGGCGAGAAGGCCGCCGCCGCCGCCGCTCGGCTGCGCGACGGCCGCACGAACCCCGACAAGACCGGACCGGATGCCTCCCCGCATCGCGAGCCGTGAGCGACCCGGTCGCACGCCCACGAAAGACCCTGGCTTTTAATCCTTCGCTCCATAGGTGAACCGCCACGAGAGCCGTTTGCGACCTGATGGCATCAGGCCGGCGTCTCTCGATCTTTCGTCTCAGCGCGCTTTCGTTCGCCGAACCGGCATCCACTTCGTCGGAAAGCGCTCTGACGGCCCCGCTTTCCGGAGCACACTCGTGAGCCAGCCCGCCGCCCTGCCCTCGGAAGCGAGCCGATCGGAGTCCGGGCCGGGCCGCCGCCTCGGGGCGGGCCTGCTGATCGCCACCCTCGGTGTCGTCTACGGCGATATCGGCACGAGCCCGCTCTACGCCCTCAAGGAAGCGGTGCGCGCCGCGAGTCCGGGCGGTGATCCGAGCCCGGTCGCGGTGACCGGCGCCGTCTCGCTGATCCTGTGGGCGCTGATCCTCGTCGTCTCGCTGAAATACGCGGTGCTGATCCTGCGGGCCGACAACCGTGGCGAGGGCGGCATCGTGGCGATGCTGGCGCTGCTCGGCGCCCGCCACGCGCAACCCGGCTCGCGGCAGGCATTACTGCTCGTGGTCGGCCTCGTCGGCGCCGCCCTGCTCTACGGCGACGGGGCGATCACCCCGGCCATCTCGGTGCTCTCGGCGGTCGAGGGCCTGCGGGTCGATGCGCCCGCCCTCGACCGCTTCATCGTACCGATCACACTGGTGATCCTCGTCGGCCTGTTCCTCGTCCAGCGCCGGGGCGCGGCCTTCATCGGCAAGATCTTCGGGCCGGTGATGCTGGTCTGGTTTCTCGTGCTGGCCGCACTCGGCCTCGGCGGCATCGTGCAGGCGCCGCAGATCCTGGCGGCGGTTAATCCGCTGCGCGCGGTCGAGTTCACGGCGCATGCCGGCCTGCATGTCGGCTTCACGATGCTGGGCGCGGCCTTCCTCGCGGTCACCGGCGGCGAGGCGATGTATGCCGATCTCGGCCATTTCGGCGCGCGGGCGATCCGTGTCGCGTGGTTCGTCCTCGTTCTGCCGGCGCTGGTGGTCCACTATTTCGGGCAGGGCGCGATCCTGCTGGTCGATCCGTCCGCGGCCGAGAACCCGTTCTACCGCCTCGCGCCGAGCGTCCTGCACTACCCGCTGATCGGGCTGGCGACGCTCGCCGCCGTCATCGCCTCGCAGGCGGTGATCTCGGGCGTTTTCTCGCTGACCCGGCAATCGATCCAGCTCGGCTTCCTGCCACCGCTGCACATCGTCCACACCGCCTCCGATGAGAGCGGCCAGATCTACGTGCCGCTGGTGAATTGGCTGCTCGCCGCCGCCACGCTCTCGGCCGTCCTGATCTTCCGCTCCTCCGATGCGCTGGCCGGGGCCTACGGCATCGCCGTGTCGCTGCTGATGGCGATCACGACCCTGCTCGCCGGCCTCGTCGCCCGCAAATGGGGCTTCGGCCTGCCCCTCGTGCTCGCGGTCAACGGCTTCTTCCTCGTGATCGACCTGATCTTCCTCTCGGCCAACAGCGTGAAGCTGTTCGAGGGCGGCTGGTTTCCGCTGCTGCTGGCGGGCGTCATCGCCTTCCTGATGCTGACCTGGCGCAAGGGCCAGCTCTGCCTGGAACAGGCGCGCGTGGACCTGCGCCCGCCGGAGGCGCGCTTCCTGGAGAGCCTGCGCCACGATCCGCCGACGACCCTGCCGGGCTCGGCCGCCTTCCTGTCCTCGGCGACCGAGGGCATCCCGCTGCCCATGATGCGCTTCGTCGAGCGCCTGGGTGCGCTGCACGCCCGCGTGCTGATCGTGACCGCTTTGTTCGAGGAGACGCCGACGGTGCCGCGCGAGGAGCGTGCCCGCGTCACCGAGATCACCCCCGACATCCGCCGGGTGGTGCTGCATTACGGCTTCATGCAATCGGCCTCGATTCCCGAGGGGCTGGATTGCGCCGTCGGCGCCGGTCTCCTGCCGAAGGCGTTCGCGGAGGATCTCACCGTCTTCGTCGGCCACGAGACGATCATCCCCGTCTCCGACCAGCGCGGCATGTCGGATTGGCGCGAGGCAGTCTTCGCGGTGATGCAGAACAACGCCGAGCGCACCGGCGCCCATTTCTGCGTGCCGGCGCGGCAGGTGATCGAGATCGGCACCGAGATCGAGATCTGAGGAGCGGCTACTCGTCCGCCTGCCCCTTGCCGGTCATCCGGAGCTGCGAGGCGACGCATTCGCGCACCGCATCCTCGATCTTGGCCTTCTGCGAATTGGAGTAGCCCGCCACCTCGTCGATGCATTTGACGAAGTAGCCCGCGGTGAAACTCTCGTTGACCGACACGAACGACTTGCCGAAGCGGGTCGCGAGCTGGAGGCGATCCAGGGCCGAGCTCTGCTTCCAGGCCTCCAGCGTGTCGGTCATCGACAGGGCGCTGGCGGCACCGGGCACGAGGGTCGCGGCGAGGAACAGGGCGGAGAAGCGGCGCATCGTACCAAAACCT
Organism: Methylorubrum sp. GM97; assembly: GCF_024347855.1. Classification (NCBI taxonomy): domain Bacteria; kingdom Pseudomonadati; phylum Pseudomonadota; class Alphaproteobacteria; order Hyphomicrobiales; family Methylobacteriaceae; genus Methylorubrum; species Methylorubrum sp. GM97. The sequence continues at coordinate 2,458,646 of NZ_AP025942.1, read as the reverse complement.
CCCGAAGGTCTTTTCTGCTTTTTCCCGATCTAATCTTCCGAACAATCCGCCTCGATCCTGCAATCGATCGGGAAATGTCGGATGATCTCGCCAGATAAACCCTTCGGGATTGCCGGACAGCCGAACAGCCGGATCGCTCTTCTTATTTTGCTCTGAGAGTTCTGCGAATCCAGGCTGCGATGAGCACGCCCGCTGACCTCACGGTCGCCAATCCGAAAACCCAGCCACACGATGGATCAGGCACCGGTGGCGCGCGGTTTCGCCGAACGGAGCAAGCTCCCAGGTCCAGGCCCGCTCGGGGCTTCCAAGCGATACGCCGTAGAGAAGGTCGTGCCGCGCATGGACCTGCCCCTCTCGGTCCTCCTCGGTCTCGTCGAGGTCGGTGACGAGGCAGACCCGCGCCGTGAGCCCGGCCAGGGCGTCGAGATGGCCCTCGACGATCCGCCGGCCGAAGGCGTCGCCGTCCTCCGGCGTCCAGGGCCCGAAGGGGCGGCGTGAGGCTTCCAACCGCTCGACCGGGCGGATCGGCAGTTGCGAGAGCAGGTTGGCCGAGATGACGAGACCGGTGCCCGGCTCGGCGCAGACCGGCGGGAGGCGGAGGTCGAGATCGCGCGCCGCGCCGGTCATCAACGCCATCGCGCCGCTCAGATCCGCCGTCAGCATCTCGACGTTGGGTAAGGCGCGGATCGCGCGCCGGGCGGGCGCGAGATGCACGGCATCGACCAGCACTACCCGCCGGAAAGCCGCGGCGAGATCCGCCAGCGGCACATCGAGCAGGAGCCCGGAGCCGAGCACCACGGCGGTGTCGCGCCGCTCGGTGGCGGCGATGGCCGCGCGCATCACCGCCTGGCTCGCCTCCAGATGCGGCGCCCAGGCCCGGCGGCAGCGGCGCGCCCGCGACATCAGCCAGATGCTGTCGCGCAGGTAGCCGAGCCGGCGCTGGACCCGCGGCGCGGGCGTGGTGAGGAGATGCAGGAGATCGAGCAGCACGGCGAAACCGCCTCCGGCAGCCGCCCTCCCCTGTCAAGGCATCCCCGGCGGCATCGTCTTCTCTCGAAAGCCGGCCTCGCCCCTTCGAGACGACGCGCTAGAGCCGTATCCGACCTGATTGCATCAGGCCGGCGCCTCTAGGTCTTTGTTGTGTCGCGCATTCTTTCGACGAACCGGTGACCACTTCGTCGGAATGCGCTCTAGCGTTTGGCGCCCGCTTTGCCCGTGCCCTTCTCGAACAGGGCGGCGATCTTCTGCATCGCGCCCGTGTCGCCGAGGGCGGCGGCCTTTTCATACCAGAGCTTGGCGGCGCTCCGGTCGCGCGCCACGCCCCACCCCTCGGCGTAGAGGGTGCCGAGGGCGGACATGCCCTCCGGACTCCCCGCATCCGCCGCCTTCTCGTACCAGAGCTTGGCCGCTCCGTAGTCCTTTTTCACGCCCTGGCCGTTCTCGTACAGGGCACCGAGATTGTAAATGGACTGGGCATTGCCCGCGGCAGCGGCCTTTTCATACCAGAGCTTGGCCGTCGCGTAGTCCTGCTTCACGCCCTGACCGTTGTCGTACAGGATGCCGAGATCGTTCATGGCGAAGGCGCTGCCCGCGTTCGCGGCCTTGTCGTACCAAAGCTTGGCCGTCGCGTAGTCCTGCGTCACGCCCCGGCCGTTCCCGTAGAGGAGGCCGAGACCGCGCATGCCATCCGGGTTGTCGGCCGCAGCGGCCTTCTCGTACCAGAGCTTGGCCGTGGCGTAGTCCTGCTTCACGCCCTGTCCGTTCTCGTACAGAGAGCCGAGATTGGTCATGGCGAACGGATTGCCCGCCTCGGCGCCCTTCTCGTACCAGCCCTTGGCGGCGGCATCGTCTTTCGCAACGCCCTGCCCGTCCTCATAGACGAGGCCGAGGTCGTTCATGGCCTCCGCGCTGCCCGCGCTCGCGGCCTTCTCGAACCAGCCCTTGGCGGCGGCATAATCCTGCGTCACGCCGAGGCCATTGAGATACAGACGCCCGATGCTGCGCATGGCGTCCGCCGTGTCGGCGGCGGCGGCCTTCTCGTACCAGGCCTTGGCGCGGGCATAGTCCTGCTTCACGCCCTGCCCGTTCTCGTACAGCACGCCGAGATTGTTCATGGCACTGGCGCTGCCCCCGGCCGCTGCCTTCTCGTACCAGCCCCTGGCCGTGGCATAGTCCTGCGGCACGCCCTGGCCGACGTCGTAGAAGTAGCCGAGCTTCTGCATGGCGTCCGCATCACCTGCGGCGGCCGCCTTGTCGTACCAGCCCTTGGCGGCCGGGTAGTCCTGCGCCACGCCCCGGCCGAACTCGTCGAGAATGCCGAGATTGTACATCGACTCCGCCAGCCCCTTGGCGGCGGCCTTCTCGTACCAGCCTCGGGCGGCGGCATAATCCTGCGCGACGCCCTGGCCCTCCTCGAAGAGGAGGCCGAGCTTGTGCATCGCGGTGGCATCACCCGCGGCGGCGGCCTTCTCGTACCAGCCTTTGGCCGCGGCGTAGTCCTGGCCTTCGGTCGGCGCGGTCTCGACGGCCAGGGCGGAGAGTGGGGCAAAAAGCAGCCCCGCGACAACGACAATCCGCCCGAGCATGATGGGGTGTCCTCAGTCGAAAAATCGGCACCGGCGCGAAGAATGCGGGATGCGCCGTGCCGCCCGAACCTTCACATTTGCCGGAACCGGATTTCAACGCTCGCGACTTGACCCAGAATCCCAATCTCTTGTCGCGACGCTTCATCACCCCGGCGCCGCGGCCGGAAGCAGCACGCGTCATCGCCGGGTTGCGAAGCGCGGCCAGAACGACACCCCGACTCGGATGCCGACGCCGCGAACGATGACTTCCCGCTCCGCCCGCCTCGCCGCTTCCCTGATCGCGCTCTGCGCCGCCGTCGGCGTCGGGTTCGGCTTCTCCGCCGTGTTCGGCCGAACCGGCTCGGTGCCGCTCACGGCCTGGATCATGGCCGCCTATTTCACGAACCTCACCGGACTCCTCGTCCTCGCGGTGTTCGGCGGGATCGCGCTGCGGGTGCCGGCCCTGTCCCAGCCCCGGCTCGTCGCAACGACGGTGCTCGCGACCCTGCTCGTCGGACTCGTGCAGCGGCTGCTGCTCTACGGGGTCAGGACCCTGCGCGGCGGCGACCTCGTCGGCGACATCCTGCTCCACCAAGTGCTGCCGGTGCTGGTGCCGCTGTTCTGGCTCGCCTTCGTGCCGAAGGGGCGGCTCGCAGGGCGCGACCTCGCGCTGTTTGCGAGCTACCCGCTGATCTACCTCGGCTACACGCTCCTGCGCGGCGCCTATGACGCGCGCTATCCCTACCCGTTCCTCGATGTGGGGAAGATCGGCTGGGGTCCGGTCGCGGCCTATGCCGGGGCGATCGCGGCGGCCTTCCTCGGCGTCGGATGGGCGTTGGTTCTCCTCGACCGGCGCCTCGCACGGCGCAGGGCCGTGGCCGGATAAATCGTTACCCCTCGAACACCGTAGCGATCTCGCCCGGCCCCAGGATCCGGAATTCCCCCGCCGGCAGGTCGGCGGGGAGCGCCAAGCCGCCGACGCGGTCGCGGTGAAGCGCATCGACATGGTTGCCGAGCGCGGCGAACATCCGCCGGACCTGATGGTAGCGGCCCTCGTGCAGGGTCACCGTGCAATGGGTCGGGTCGTCGGTCTCCATCTCCACCGGCAGGAGCGGCTTGTCCTCGCCCTCCAACATCATCTCGCCCGAGGCGAGGATCGCGGTCTCGTCGCCCTGGAGCGGACGGGCCAGCGTCACCCGGTAGCGCTTGGAGACCTTGGCCTTCGGCGAGATGATCCGGTGCAGAAGCGCGCCGTCATCGGTCATCAGCAAGAGGCCCGAGGTCTCCTTGTCGAGGCGCCCGACCGTGGAGAGCGCCGGATCGCGCCGCCGCCAGCGCTCGAGCAGCAGGCTGTAGACCAGCGGCCCGACTTCCTTGTGCGAGCAGGTGACGCCAAGCGGCTTGTGCAGCATCAGGCAGACGCCCGGCAGCGGATCGAGCGCCTCACCCTGCACCGTCATCCGGGCGGAGAGATCGGGCTCCAGCGGGATGCGCTGTGACGCGTCCCGCAGGGCCTGCCCGTCGAGGCGGACGAGACCGGCGCGGGCCAGCCCCTCGACCTCGCGGCGCGAGCCGTAGCCGAGATTGGCCAGCAGCCGGTCGAGGCGGAGCGCCTTCATTTGCGTGCCTCGAACAGCTTGTAGCCCCCCTCCGTCGCCAGCGTCGTGACGGTTCGGAAGGCGGCGCGCAGAGGCGCCTCATAGGGCAAGTGGGTGTTGGCGACGAGATAGAGCGTTCCGCTCGGCCGCAGCACCGCCGCCGCGCGGGTGATGAAGGCTTGGCCGAGCGCCTGATCCTCGGCGCCGCCATCGTGGAAGGGCGGGTTGGTGACGACGAAGTCGAGGCCCGACAGGGCAGGCTCGGCGCTGCGCAGATCCGCCCAATGCAGGGTCGCGCCCGGCTCGCCGACGTTGCGGCGGGCCATCTCGATGGCGCGGCGGTCGATGTCGATCAGGGCGAGCGATGCGACTTTCGGCGATTTCAGCACCGCGCGGGCCAGGATGCCGAGGCCGCAGCCGAAATCGGCCCCGCGCCCCGAGAGAGCGGGCAGGTGCCGCAGCAGCAGGGCGCTGCCGGGATCGAGCCGGTCCCAGGAGAAGATGCCGGGCTGCGTGCAGAGTGCGAGGTTGTCGATGTGGCGCGGTGCGCCGCCCGCCAGAGCGGCCTCGATGCCGGCGGGCATTTCGGGACGCGTCGCCGTGCAGATGCGGTGGTGGCGGCGCGGCTCGTCGGTGACGGCGCAGCCGAAGCCGCGCAGCTCCTTGGCGAGCCGGGTGCCACCCTTGTCCTTGGGCGCCATCGCCACCAGCCGCCCGCCGGGCTTCACGGCCCGGATCGCGAGTGCCAAGGCGTAGCGCCGCTCCGCCGTGCCGGGCGGGGCCAGCAGCAGGGCGGCATCGAGGCTCGCCTCGGCGACATCCTCCAGCCGCGCCGAGCCGGGAATCAGCGGCGAAACCTGGGCGGCGCCCTCGGGCACCTCCGCCAGATCGGCCGGCGGGAGGCCGTAGAGGATGGCCCGGATGTCGGAATCGGTGTGAGGCATAGGAGTCGGCATTCAGGCTGTGGCCATCGGCATCATGATCCGTCCAGCCCTCGCCCTCATCCTGAGGTGCCGACGCGGAGCGGCGGCCTCGAAGGATCGTCCAGATCCCGCGCGATCCCTGGAGGATCCGTCAAAGCCCGCTCGCGCAGGCACCTCAGGATGAGGACGAGGATGGGATGGATGAGGGAATAGAGGTCAGCCGGTCGGGAATTCGAGGCCCATCTCGCGATAGCGCGCGGGATCGTCGGCCCAGTTCTCGCGGACCTTCACGTGCAGGAACAGGTGCACCTTGGCCTCGGCCGCCTCGGTGATCTCGATGCGGGCCGCCTGCCCGATCGCCTTGATGGTCTGGCCATTCTTGCCCAGCACGATCGAGCGCTGGCTCTCGCGCTCGACGAAGATCGTCTGCTCGATCCGCACCGAGCCGTCGGGCCGCACCTGCCACTGGTCGGTCTCGACGGTGGAGCGGTAGGGCAGTTCCTCGTGCAGGCGGTCGTAGATCTTTTCCCGGGTGATCTCGGCGGCCAGCATGCGCAGCGGCGCGTCGGAGATCTGATCCTCGGGATAGAGCCACGGGCTCGGCGGCATCCGGGCGGCCAGCGCCTTGCGCAGGTCGGCGATGCCGTCGCCCTTGAGCGCCGAGATCAGGAAGGTGTCCTCGAACGGCACCATCGCGTTGAGCTTGGCCACCAGTTCGAGCAGGCGCTCGCGGGCGATCAGGTCGATCTTGTTGAGGATCAGGATCTTGGGCCGCTTCACCTCGGGCAGGCGGCGCAGGATGGTCTCGACCTCCTCGTCCACGCCTTTCCGGGCATCGATCAGCAGGCAGATCGCGTCGGCATCCGCCGCGCCGCTCCAGGCGGAATGCACCATCGCCCGGTCGAGGCGGCGCTTCGGGGCGAAGATGCCGGGCGTATCCACCAGCACGATCTGCGCGTTGCCCTCCATGACGATGCCGCGCACCAGCGCCCGCGTCGTCTGGACCTTTCGCGAAACGATCGAGACCTTGGCGCCGACGAGCGCGTTCAGCAGGGTCGACTTGCCCGCATTCGGCACGCCGATCAGCGCGACGAAGCCCGCACGCGTCTCTTCGCGCGGCTGACCCTGCGCGTCCTGCCGCTGTTCCTGCGGGGCGCCGTCCTCGTCAGCCTCGTGTTCCGGCTCGTGCTCAGACATCCGATTCGACCATCCGCGACTCAACCACTCGATCCATCCCTCCCTTGCGTCCCGCCGATGCCCTCGCGGGCGAGTACGGCGCGGGCCGCCTCCTGCTCGGCGACGCGCTTCGAGGCGCCCTCACCGTAGCCGGGTTCGATGCCTTCGACCCGTGCCGCGATCCGGAAGACCGGGGCGTGGTCGGGCCCGGAGCGTTCCACCACCTCGTAGACCGGGATCGCGAGGCTGCGCGCCATTGCCCATTCCTGCAAGGCCGATTTCGCGTCGCGCCCGCGCGGGGCCGCGGTTTCCTCGCCCGGGCGGAAGGCGCGCTGCACGATCGCCCGCGTCGCCTCGTAGCCGGCGTCGAGGAACACCGCGCCGAGAATCGCCTCGCAGACGTCGGCCAGAATGGTCTGGTTGCGCCGCCCGCCGGTCTGGATCTCGCCGGGGCCGAGATTGAGATGCGGCCCGACCTCCCAGGCCTCGGCCACCACGGCGCAGGTCTCGCGCCGCACGAGGCCGGCGAGGCGGCGCGACAGCTCGCCCTCCTCCGCGCCGGGCAGCGCCTTGTAGAGCGTCTCGGCCACCGCGAGCCCGAGCACCCGGTCGCCCAAAAATTCGAGGCGCTGGTAGCTGCCGACTCGGCCGGACTGGCCGGCCTTGCTCACATGGGTGAGCGCCAGCGGCAGCAGCGTCGGGTCGGCGAAGACATGGCCGATGCGCGCTTCCAGCACCGCGAGGCTCGGCCGCGGGCGATGCGCACGCCGGGCGCGGCTGGAGCGAGCGGCGCCTTCGCCGTCCTCGCTCATCGCCGTCCGCCCCGAGGCAGACCGGCGGATCGTTCCGTCGCTGTCACGTTCGTCAGAAGGTCAGTGAATCGTCGAGAAGATGCGGCTCCAGCGCACGTCCGACGGCCAGCGCCAGATCTGCCAGGCGGGGGTACGCTCGTCGATGGAGAAGAAGATCATCTCGGCGCGGCCGACGAAGTTCTCGAACGGCACGTAGCCGACGCTGGCGAGGTCGCGCGAATCGGTGGAGTTGTCGCGGTTGTCGCCCATCATGAAGAAGTGACCGGCCGGCACCGTGTAGACTTCGGTGTTGTCCCAGAAGCCGCGGTCGCCGTCGCGCTCGATCACCCGGTGCGTCACGCCGCCCGGCAGCGTCTCATTGTACTGCGCGACCTTCACCGTCTGGTCGAAGGCGTCCAGGGTCTCGTAATCGGCGATGCGCTCGCGCTTGACCGGCTTGCCGTTGATGTTGAGCACGCCCTCGATCACCTGGATCTTGTCGCCGGGCAGGCCGATCACGCGCTTGATGTAGTCGGTCGCGTTGTCCTTCGGCAGCTTGAACACGGCGATGTCGCCGCGCTTCGGCTCGGCGGCCCAGACCCGGCCATTCGCCTGGAACGGCAGGTACTCGGAGAGCGGCAGGGAGTATTTCGAGTAGCCGTAGGTGTATTTCGAGACGAACAGGTAGTCGCCGATCAGCAGCGTCGGAATCAGCGAGCCCGAGGGGATGTTGAACGGCTGGAACAGCAGCGTCCGCACCACCAGCGCGATCAACAGCGCCTGAACGCCGACCTTCACGGTTTCCCGGATGCTCGCCCAGGTTCCGGGCTCGGCCGTCCGGATCTCCGTCTTGCCCTCGCGATCCAAGCGCGCGCGTCCCATGCTCATGATTGAAACAGCCTCCGGCCCCGCCGTAAGATCGGCAGCCGCGTCCCAGGTGGCCGTGCTGTCCTGCTGGGCGGCGGGTCTAGACTATGCTGCGCCGCCCCGCAACGCGGAGGATGTGCGGATGCAAACCTATGATGTCGCCGTGATCGGCACCGCCTCGATGATCACGAAGGCTTGCGCGAGGGGCGGCTCGTCGGTCAACGTCAGGTGGAGCCGCGCCTCGTGCCCCGCCGGCACCATGCGAGCGAGGTGCTCCCGCGCACCACCGGTCAGGTTGAGCGTCGGCTGGCCGCTGGGCAGGTTGACGACTTCCATGTCGCGCCAGAACACGCCCTGGCTCATGCCGGTGCCGAGCGCCTTGGCGCAGGCCTCCTTGGCGGCGAAGCGCCGGGCGTAGGACGGACCGCGCGCGGCACGCCGGTCGCATTTGCCCCGCTCACCGTCGGTGAAGACGCGATGGGTGAAGCGGTCGCCGAAGCGTTCGAGCGAGGCCTCGATGCGGCGGATGTCGCAGAGGTCAGTGCCGATTCCGAGGATCACGGTTCGGCCTTCCGCCGCGCCCGGTCCATCGCCGCACGCATGTCGTGAACCGCCTGCCGCAGGCCGACGAAGATCGCCTCGGCGATCAGGGCGTGGCCGATGTTCAGTTCGCGGATCTGCGGCAGCGCCGCCACTGAGCCGACGCTCTCCACGGTGAGGCCGTGCCCGGCATGGATCTCGAGGCCGAGCCCGGCGCCATGCGCACTGGCCCGCACGATGCGGCCGAGTTCGTGCGCGATTCGGCTCTGATCGCCCTCGATCACCGCCTCGCAATAGGAGCCGGTATGCAGCTCGACCACCGGCGCTTGGAGGGCGTGGGCGGCCTCCATCACCGCCTCGTCGGGCTCCACGAACAGCGAGACGCGGATGCCGGCCTTCGACAGGGTGGCGATGCGCGGGGCCAGATGCGCGCGGCCGGCGATGATGTCGAGGCCGCCCTCGGTGGTGCGCTCCTCGCGCTTCTCCGGCACGAGGCAGGCGGCGTGCGGCTGCGTGGCGAGCGCGATGCCGACCATCTCGTCGGTCGCCGCCATCTCGAGGTTGAGCGGCACCGGCAGCTTCCGCAACGCCGCGATATCGTCGTCGCGGATATGGCGGCGGTCCTCGCGCAGATGCGCGGTGATGCCGTCGGCGCCCGCCGCCACGGCCTCGTGGGCGGCGCGCACCGGATCGGGCGCGAACCCGCCGCGGGCGTTGCGGACGGTGGCGACGTGATCGATGTTCACGCCCAGGCGCAGGGACGACACGGCTGGCTTTCCGATGCTCGGCGGATCGAAGGGCTGTCGGTGTAGCGGCTGGCGCCGGTGCTTGGAAGGGTCTGGGGAAAGCCGCGGGACGGATCGCGTTTGACGTCGCCCGGACCCGTCGCGGCGTGTAGCTCTGACGCGATGCACAAGTTGCTGATTCAGCTCGGCCTTCGCTTCGACGATCCCCACGAGGAGCAGTCGTTCGTGAGGAGCTTCACGCTCGATGATCTCGGCCGCACGCAGGCCGCGATGGTGCTGGGCGCTTTCGTCTTCTGCTCGTTCTCGGCCATGGACTGGATTCTCAGTCCTGATGCCTGGGCCATGGCCACCGCGCTGCGGCTCGCCGTCGCCGTCCTGGTCCTGGTGCCGGCGACCCTCCTGCTCAGCCGACCGGACGCGCGGCCTTTCGCGGAATGGATCTACCTCGTCTACTGCGTCGTGCCGGGCTGCATGCTCAGCCTGATCTACGTCTTCCTGCGGCCGAGCTTCGATCACGGCGCAGCGGGGCTGATCGTGGTGATCCTGTTCGTCTCGACGCTGCTGCCGCTGCGGGTCTCCTCGTTCGGGGTGTTCGCCGTCCTGACCTGGACCTGCTTTGCCCTATTCGAGACCATCGCGACGCACGACAATCCCGGCTTGGCCCTCGTGAACAATGCCGAGATCGGCGCGGCCTACGCGCTCTCGCTCTACGGGGTCGGGGCACGGGAGTTTCGCGCGCGGCGCCAGTTCCGGACCACGGGGGAGTTGCAGGTCGAGAAGGAGCGCTCGGAGGCGACCCTGGCCGAACTGCGCGCCGCCCAGGCGCAACTGGTTCAGGCCGAGAAGCTCGCCGCGCTCGGCCAGCTCGTGGCGGGCGTGGCGCACGAGATCAACACGCCCATCGGCCTCGCGCTGACGACCTCGACCGCATTCGACCACGACCTCGCCGAACTGCGCCGGACCGTCGCCTCGGGGCAGATCCGCCGGTCCGACCTGACGCGGAGCGTCGATCGGCTGAGCGAGGGCGCGGGTCTCGTCTTCGCCAACCTGACACGGGCCGCCGATCTGGTTCAGAACTTCAAGCAGGTCGCGGTCGATCAGGCGACGGAGGACCGGCGCCGCTTCGAGATGCGCCCCTGGCTCACCGAGTTGATGAGCACGCTCGATCCGATCCTGCGGCGCAAGGGTCACGAGGTCCGGCTCACCTGTCCCGACGGCATCCTCCTCGATTCCTATCCCGGCGCGCTGGCGCAGGTCGTCAGCAACCTCGCGCTGAACGCCGTGATCCACGCCTTTCCCGAGGGCCGCACCGGCACGCTTCTCGTCGACGTGAGCCGGCTCGGCGACACGCAGATCCGGATGACGGTGCGGGACGACGGACGCGGCATCCCGCCGGAGAACCGGCAGCGGATCTTCGACCCGTTCTTCACCACCGGACGTGACAAGGGCAGCACCGGACTCGGCCTGCACATCGTCTACAATCTCGTCGTCTCGACCCTGCGCGGGCAGATCGCCATCGACAGCGAGGAGGGGGTCGGGACAGGGGTGACGATCGACCTTCCCGTGACGGTGCCGTGACCCTGCCCGGACTCGCAGGCATCCGATGCGGCGGTGCGAGCAGTTGCGTGCGCCGCGTCAATGCCCAGATTGGCCCCGCCGGCCCGACCGGTGGCGAAACGCTCGAGCCCGCATGCACGGCACGTTGTCCCAACCGGATTCTTCGAAGCCGGTCCCCGCCTCCCGTCTGCCGCTCACCGTCCGGCTGGCCTTGCGCGAGCTGCGCGGCGGGCTCTCCGGCTTCCGGGTGTTCATCGCCTGCATCGCGCTCGGCGTCGCGGCGATCAGCGGCGTCACCTCGATTGCCGCCTCGCTCTCGGGCGGGCTCGGGCGCGAGGGCCGGCGGATTCTCGGCGGCGACATCACCTACAGCCTGATCAACCGTGAGGCGACGCCGGCCGAGCGCGCCGTTCTGGAGGGGCAGGCGCCGGTCTCGGAGGTGGCGAGCCTGCGCGCCATGGCGGTGGCGGGCGATGGCGGCGCGGCCCTGGTCGAGCTGAAAGCGGTCGATCCGAGCTATCCGGCGGTCGGCACGGTCGAGACGGACCCGCAGGCGCCGGTCCAGGATCTCATCGCGGAACGGGACGGCGTTTTCGGCGCGGCTGCCGATCCGGCCTTGCTGACCCGGCTCGGGCTCAAACCCGGCGACCGGGTGACGCTCGGCGGCTTTCCCATCGAGATCCGCGCCGCCCTGGTCTCCGAGCCCGACCGGATCGGCTCCGGCATCGGCTTCGGGCCGCGCCTGCTCGTCTCGCTCAGCGCGCTGCGCGCCACCGGCCTGATCCAGCCTGGCAGCCTCAACCGCTTCACCTACCGCCTGCAGATGCCCGGTGCCGACGACGCGCGCCTGACGGCCGTCAACGCGGCGGTGCAGAAGGCGCTGCCCGAGGCCGGCTTCGAAATGCGCGCGCGCGACAACGCCGATCCGCGCTTCGCCAAGGGCATCGAGCGCTTCACGCAATTCCTGACGCTCGTCGGGCTGACCGCGCTCATCGTCGGCGGGGTTGGCGTGGCGAATGCCGCGCGCGCCTTCGTCGATGGCAAGCAGGCGTCCATCGCCACCCTCAAGAGCGTCGGCGCACCGGGCTCGCAGGTGGTCGCGCTCTACCTGATCCAGGTGATGCTGATCGCCGCGATCAGCACCGTGCTCGGTCTCGCCGTCGGCGCGGCCCTGCCGTTCCTCCTCGACATCGCACTCCGCGACCAGCTTCCGCTGCCGCTCAACCCCGAGATCGCCCCGGCCCGCCTCGCGCTCGCCGCCGCCTACGGGTTGCTGACGGCGCTTGCCTTCGCGATCCTGCCACTCGGGCGCGCCCACGACGTCTCCGTGGCCGGGCTGTTCCGCGATGCCGTCGATCCGGCCGCGCGCCGCCCGCGCTGGCGCTACCTCGCCGTACTCGCCGCCGCCCTGCTCGCGCTCGCGGGCCTCGCGCTCGTCACCGCCTTCGACCGCAAGGTCGCGCTGATCTTCATGGCGGCGGCTGCCCTTGCCTTCGGCGGCCTGCGCCTCGTCGCCGCGGGGCTGATGGCGCTGGCCGCGCGCCTGCCGCGGCCCAAGGGGATGGTGCCGCGGATGGCCTTGGCCAACCTCCATCGCCCCGGCGCGCTGACCCCGGCGGTGGTGCTCTCGCTCGGCCTCGGCACGACCCTGCTGGTGACGCTCAGCGCCATCGACAGCAACATCACCCGCGCGCTCGAAAGCTCGCTGCCGGGCCGCGCGCCGAGCTTGTTCTTTCTCGACGTGCCCTCGCGCGAGGCGGACGCCTTCTCGGCCTTCCTCGGCGCCCGCGCGCCCGATGCCAAGATCGAACGGGTGCCGATGATGCGCGGACGGATCACGGCGCTGGACGGCGTACCGGCCGGGCAGATCAAGCCGCCGGAGGACGCTGCCTGGGTGCTCGACGGCGACCGGGGCATCACCTACGCCGAGACCCCGCCCGACGGCTCGTCGATCGTCGAGGGCGCATGGTGGAGCGCGGACGAGGGTCGGACGCCGCTGGTCTCGTTCGATCTCGAACTGGCGCGCGCCCTCGGGCTCAAGGTCGGCAGCACCGTGACCGTCAACGTGCTCGGCCGCCCGATCACCGCGCGGGTTGCCAACCTGCGTAAGATCGAGTGGCGCTCGCTCGGCATCAACTTCGTGATGGTGTTCTCCCCCGGCACCTTCCGTGGCGCGCCGCATGCCGACCTCGCGACCCTGACGCTGCCCAACGGACCCGACCCGAAGCTGGAGGCGGAGGTGGTTCGCGATGCCGCGAAAGCCTTCCCTTCGGTGACGAGCGTGCGGGTGAAGGACGCGCTCGATGCCGTCAACGACCTCGTGCACAAGCTGGTCCTGGCGATCCGCGGCGCCAGCGTCGTCGCGGTGCTCGCGAGCCTGCTGGTTCTGGCCGGAGCGCTCGCCGCCGGCCACCGCGCCCGGCTCTACGACGCGGTGGTGCTGAAGGTGCTCGGCGCCACGCGGATGCGGCTGCTCTCGGCCTACGCTCTGGAATACGGCGCCCTCGGGCTCATCACCGCGCTGTTCGGCATCCTGGCTGGCTCGGCCGCGGGCTGGGTGATCGTGTCCCGGGTGATGCGCCTCGACTTCGCGCCCGACCCCATGGGCGCGCTTGCGGTCGCGGCCTTCGCGGTCGTCTTCGCGGTGGCCGTGGGCCTGACGGGCACATGGCGCATCTTAGGACAGAAGCCGGCTGCCTATCTCCGTCAGTTCTGAAAACGCATCACCACGATTGAACGAAGGTTTTCATCCCGTTCGAACAACAAAAATCTTCGTTATCCAGGAAGGTTGAAAACGCGGCCGTGCGCTGAAGGCCCACTTGTTTATGGTTCTTCAAGCGAACATATTCGAGCATGAGGCGCGCCCGGTGCGCCAGGGGTCGCGCGTGGACCCCGTCACAACTCCGCGCCGAGAGGTTTCAAGGGAAACTTTCATGGCATTCGACAACAGCCCGTTCCGTGCCGGCGCCCAGCCGCAGGGGTACGCCGGCTCTCAGGTCGAAGTCGACCAGGGCCTGCGCAGCTTCATGCTGGGCGTCTACAACAACATGGTCGTCGGCCTCGGGATCTCGGGTCTCGTGGCGCTCGCCCTCAACATGGCCGCCGTCGCGCAGACCGGTGCCGGCCGTCTCGCTCTGACCCCGTTCGGGCAGTTCCTCTACACCAGCCCCTTCAAGTGGGTGCTGATGCTGGCGCCGCTCGCCTTCATCTTCGTGTTCTCGTTCCGGATGGACCGTATGTCGGCCTCGTCCGCACGGATGATGTTCTGGGCCTTCGCGGCGGTGATGGGCGCCTCGATGTCCACCCTGCTGCTCGTGTTCACGGGCGCCAGCGTGGTGCGGGTGTTCTTCATCACGGCGGCGACCTTCGCGGGCCTGAGCCTCTACGGCTACACCACGAAGCGCAGCCTGTCGGGCATGGGCTCGTTCCTGATGATGGGCCTGATCGGCATCATCATCGCCTCGCTGGTGAACCTCTTCCTGGCCTCTTCCGCGCTTCAGTTCGCGATCTCGGTGCTCGGCGTTCTCATCTTCGCCGGCCTGACCGCTTTCGACACGCAGAAGCTCAAGGAGATGTACCTCTACAGCGGCCTCGACGCCGAGGGTGCGGCCAAGATGTCCGTCAACGGCGCCCTGACGCTGTACCTGGACTTCATCAACATGTTCCAGTTCCTGCTCTCGCTGCTCGGCGACCGCCGCTAAGCGACGACGCAGCGACCGAAACGAGAAAAAGCCCCGGCCGAAAGGCCGGGGCTTTTTCGTGCGCGCATTGGCTGGGGCGCCGGCTCCGTATCCCTGCGGGCCGCACGGCGCGGGCTAGCGGGTGGCGCGTGACGGACGAGCCTCGGGATAAGAAACCGTCAGCGGCGCTCTTCCACCGCCTCGCACACCAGGGGCGGCGGCGCCTCGACACCGCGCCAGCGGCCATAGGCCCAGGGCCGGTGCCATGCGGCCCGCTCCGGCAGGTGTTCGGGGACGAGGTCGATGCCGTGCGTACCGAACGGGCCGCAGCGACAAATACGGGCAAAGCCGATCCATCCGCCGGCCCAGAGGCCGTGCCGCTGGATCGCCTCGTCGGTATAGGCCGAGCAGGACGGCCAATGCCGGCACTGGCGCCCGATCAGCCCGGACAGCGTGAGCTGGTAGGCGCGGATCGCTCCGTGCGCCGCCCGGCGAACCACGCGGCGGTCGGCTCCCTCTCGTCGCATCGTCTTCTGTCCGAAAAACCGGCGCCTGCCGTCCGGGACGCGGCTCAGGCCGCCTCGGGCGAACCGGCACCCTTACCGGAATCCTTGCGGGCGGCGATCTGATCGAGAGCGTCCACCACGGCGTCGAAGGTCAGGAGCGTGGAGGCGTGACGGGCACGGAAGTCGCGCACCGGCTCCAGCACGGCGAGATCGGCCCATTCGCCCTCCGGCGCGGGACCGTTCTCCTTCAGCATCGCCCGCATCCGGGCGCGAACCGCGCGCAGTTCCTCGGCCGTCGCGCCGACGACGTGGCGGGCCATCAGCGAGGAGGAGGCCTGCCCGAGCGCGCAGGCCTTCACGTCATGGGCGAAGTCGGCGACCGTGACGCCGTCCGCATCCAGGCTGAGATCGACGGTGACGGTCGATCCGCACAGCTTGGAATGGGCCGTGGCGGAGGCATCCGGTGTCGCCAGCCGGCCGAGGCGAGGAATATCGGCGGCCAGTTCCAGGATGCGGCGGTTATAGATGTCGTCGATCATCGCTGACACGCCTTTCGCGGCGCCTGTTCGGGTGAGGTCACAGGATTCGTTGCGCCAGATACGCATGCCATGCATTGCGCGACGGCGCGATTGCGACGATATAGGCGCGACACCGCCATTCCGCGAGAATGGTACCGTCGACCCCGGTCACGCCCTGGCCCAGGATTCGGATCGTTCGAGGGCGTCGGCACTTGAACGTTTAAGACGCCCGGACGGATCGACGATGTACGCCAAGCCCGACAGCACCACCCTGAAGGCGCGTTTGGCGAAGGCCGGAGATGCCATGGATGCCGCTCTCAAATCCCTGTCCTACGGCATGAGCGACGACGAACGACGCATGAGTGCCGTCGGCCTGCAAGGAATGCGCGGCGCCAACGATCCGGGCCGTCCCGACATCACCCCCGATATCGCGCCCCTGCCCGAATCGGCCCAGCGGGTGCCGAACGAGGTGGCGCTCGGCCGTCCGAGCCGGCAGGAGGCGGAGGCCGCCGTGCGCACGCTTCTGCGCTGGGCCGGCGACGACCCGACCCGCGAAGGGCTGATCGAGACCCCCGCCCGCGTGGTGAAGGCCTACGAGCAGATCTTCGGCGGCTATCGCGCCGACGCGGACGCGCTGCTGGAGCGGGTGTTCGAGGAGGTCGAAGGCTATTCCGACGCCGTGCTGGTGCGCGACATCCCGTTCTATTCTCATTGCGAGCACCACATGGTGCCGTTCATGGGGCTCGCCCACATCGCCTACTACCCGACCAAGGGCGTGGTCGGCCTCTCCAAGCTCGCTCGCGTGGTCGATGCCTTCGCCCGCCGCCTGCAGACGCAGGAGACCATGACGGCGCAGATCGCCGACACGATCGAGAGCATCCTTCAGCCCCGCGGCTGCGCCGTGATGATCGAGGCCGAGCATCTCTGCATGGCCATGCGCGGCGTGCAGAAGGCCGGCGTCTCCACCATCACCACGCAGTTCCGCGGCGTCTACAAGAACGATGCGTCCGAGCAGGTCCGCTTCCTGACCTTCGTTCGGAACCAGAAGGGTTGAGGCGCACGAGCCTCCGACCATGACCGAACCATTCGCTTCCCCCGGCACCCGCGCCGAGGTCGAGGAGGGCGCTAGGCTGACGCCGCGCTTCGGCCCCGACGGACTCGTGGCTTGCATCGCCGTCGATGCGGGGGATGGGCGCGTGCTGATGCTCGCGCATATGAACGCCGAAGCGCTGGCCCGTACCCTGGAGACCGGCGAGGCGTGGTACTGGTCGCGCTCCCGCGGTGAACTCTGGCACAAGGGCGCGACCTCCGCGCAGATCCAACGCGTCGTGGAGATGCGGGTCGATTGCGATCAGGACGCGCTCCTGATCCGGGTCGAAGTCGGCGGCGACGGCGGCTGCTGCCATACCGGCCGCCGCTCCTGCTTCTACCGCGTGGTCGAGCGCAACCCTACGACTGGCGCCGTCACCCTCGCTCCGGCCGACCCGGATCGATGAGGATCGAGGCGTCCCGTTCCGCGGTGTCCCATTTTCCGGACGGGACCGTGGAACCGGTGGTGCCGCGTTTCCGCTCCCCCCGCATCGGTCTCGCCCTCGGCGGCGGCTCGGCCCGCGGCTGGTCGCATATCGGCGTGATCGAGGGGTTGGAGGAGGCCGGGATCTTCCCGGAAGTGGTAGCGGGCTGCTCCATCGGTGCCGTCGTCGGCGGGGCCTACGCCGCGGGCCGCATCGGTGCCCTTAAGGCGTTCGCGCTTTCGCTCACTCGGCGCCGGGTGGTCGGCCTGCTCGACCCGCGCATCACCGGATCCGGCCTGATCGCAGGCGAGCGCCTGCGCCGCCGCCTCGCACGCGAACTCGACGGTTTCCGCATCGAGGATCTGCGCCTCGCCTTCGCCAGCGTGGCGACCGAACTCGGCACCGGCCACGAAGTGTGGCTGTCCCGCGGTCCCCTGGTCGAGGCGGTGCGGGCGTCCTACGCCATCCCCGGCATCTTCCCGCCGGTTGCCCTCGAGGGGCGCCTGCTGATGGACGGGACGCTGGTGAATCCGGTGCCCGTGCGCCTCGCCCGCGAACTCGGCGCCGACCTCGTCATCTGCGTGAACCTCGCGTGCGAGACGCGTGCGCCCGCGATGGTGATCCGCCCCGAGCGGGACGATCCCCTGTTCGACGCTCCCGAAGAGCCGGTCGAGCGG
Organism: Methylorubrum sp. GM97; assembly: GCF_024347855.1. NCBI lineage: Bacteria > Pseudomonadati > Pseudomonadota > Alphaproteobacteria > Hyphomicrobiales > Methylobacteriaceae > Methylorubrum > Methylorubrum sp. GM97. The sequence goes on along the minus strand of NZ_AP025942.1, from coordinate 2,440,989 downwards.
GCGATCGAGCAGACGCTGGAGGCCACCGTGCGCCGCCGGGGCCGTTGGGCCCTGCTCAGCGGCGCGAGCCGCCGCCTCATGGGCCGCCGCCGCAGACCGGAGCCACCGCCCTCCGTCGGCCGGCCGAGTCCCGGCGTCGCCCGCGTCATGCTCGACGCGTTCAATATCACCCAGGATCGGATCTCACGGGCACGGCTCGCGAGCGAACCGCCGGACGTCGCGATCCGGCCGCTTCTCGCCGAGTTCGGGCAGTTCGAGTTCCACCGGGCGGCCGATGGCATCGCCCTCGGCCGGCAGGCGGTGCGGGCGGCACTGCCCGAGATCCGGCGCATGATCGAGAGCGCGGCGGGGCGCGGTTGAGGCCGCCGCGGGTGGTGCGGACGCGAGACCCGAACCGAAGTCAGGCCTGAAGTCAGGCCATCGTGATGTAGTCGCGCATCGCCTGATGCTCGGCTTCGACGGTGGCGATGCGCCGCTTCACCACGTCGCCGATCGAGACGACGCCGACGAGACGCCCTTCCTCCACCACCGGCAGGTGGCGGAAGCGGCCTTCCGTCATCGTCTCCATCACGTCTTCGATGCTGGCGCGCCGGGTGCAGGTCACGACCTTCGTGGTCATGTGATGCGAGATCGGGCGGTCGAGGGCCGAGGCCCCTTCGCTGGCCAGGGCCCGCATCACGTCGCGCTCGGACAGAATGCCGATCACGCGGCCCTCGGCATCGCCGACCACGAGGGCACCGATCCGCTTTTCGGCCAGCAGGTGGATCGCCTCGTCGATGGTGCGATGCGGCGGCAGCGTGACCACCGAGTCGCCTTTCTCTGCCAGGATACGCGCAACGGTCATGAAGTCTCCTCCCAAGGGTGACCGCACCGTCAGCCCGCGGTGCGGGAGCGGATGTGACCGGGTTGGCCCCGGTTCTTCCCTGGCGAGTGTGTGGCGCCTTGGTCGCGCTGGCAAGCGTCGGACGAGGCTCTATTGTTCATGAAAGAACAAAAATCGGAAGAAAAATTCACTCTCGCCATGCGCGGTTCGACCGCAGAGCCCCTGCGATCCGGCCCCGACGCGCTGGGCGGATCGGCGAGGCGTTGCACGGCACCGGCGCGTCGGCCGCGGACAGCGCGCTACGAAAAAGCCGAGCCCGATGGCGGAGTGCCATCGGAGCCGGCTTCGGGTCGTGCGTTCAGCGCGCGAGAGGCGTCTCTCAGCGCCCGTCGGCCTGACGCCGGGTGATGAGGGTCCGGTTCGGCTCGGCCTCGGCCTTGTTCTGAAGGAACGGGACGATGATGCGCAGCCAGCCGCGGGTTTCCTTGCCGCCGTAATTTCGCTCGGCCACGTCGCGGGTGACGTAGCTCTGCACGTTCATGAAGCCGAAATTATAGCCGACGAGGCCGCCGACCGCGATCTGGCCCTGCTGCCGGTAGCCGACGACGTTGGTCGCGAGATCGACCGAGCCGAAGGCCACAGGGCCGACCTGCCACTTGCCGAACTTCTTGGTCACGGTGAGGTCGAGGTTGAGGTAGTCGGGATAGAGCACGCCGTTGGGCGAGCGCGGCTCCAGGATGTGGCCGTAGAGCAGGTTGCCCGTGATCGCCCAATCGTTGGCCGCGTAGGTGAGCGCGAAGCGGTGGCTCAGCGAGGGCGACTGGGTCAGGAAGCGGGTGTCCCAGGGAAGGTAGCCGCCGAGAAGGTAGCTGACGCCGACGCCGGCGCCGAGATCCCAGGCGAGTTGGCCCGCCAGCAGGGGCTGACCCCAGCCGCTGTTGTAGGGGTTGCCGCGCACGCTGGAGGCGGCGATGGGCGCGACGAAGACGAACTGCACCTGCCCGCCGAGAACGGAGAAGGGCGTCGCCCACAGCAGGGTCGGCAGGTTGATGTTGCTCTCGGAATCGAGCGGCGAGGTCTCGCGCACGCCGAAGCTCGAGAGGTTCACGGCGTAGAAGCCCTTCGGGAACGGCGCACCGAACGGCACGCCGACGGTCTGGCCGGGCTGCGCGGCAGAGCCGGCATGGGCGGCGATGCCGCCGAGGCCCCACGCGGTGGCAGTGAGGGCGAGCCCGAGACGGGCGATGACGGCTGCTCGATGTTTCACCGGTGTCCACTCTCCATCAAGAACGAAGCGATCATTTGATAGTTTTGTTTTAATCCGCTTCCGTTCGTTTTATCGACGGTCGAGTGGCCGCTTTTATTGCCGCCTCAGTTCCAGAAACCCCCAGCGTTGCACCGAAGTCACAGTTCGTCTTAGCTGACCTTACAAGTGACTGACAAAACTTCGCTTTATCTCCGACTCCTACTTTTACGGCGGAGACGGCGCAGGCGTTCGCGAAACGCCTTTAATGCCGCGCGTGGCACGCGCCGCGCTCCATCAGCGGCAAGAGGAAGAACCCTGCGGCGAAGCCGCCGAGATGCGCGTCCCAGGCGATCGGCCCTTCGCTGCCCCGAGCGGCAGGGCCAGGACGCCGAACAGCAGGTTGGTGATGAACCAGACCCCGAGGAACAGCACCGCCGGGCGGTTGCGCAGCAATTCCGGAATCGTCTGCAGCGTCGGCCGCGGCGGCAATTGCCAGGGTGCCCCGGCGACGAAGGACGGCGGAGGCTGGAACACGAAGCGGGCCGCCGCCGCCATGAGGGCCGAGATGCCGGCCGAGGCGCCGACCAGCGGCATCAAGCTGTAGGGATCGACGAAAAGGTGGACCAGGGCACCGACCACGACGCCGGCGAGCGCCAGCAGGCCGTAGCGCAGGACCCCGTAGCGACGCGCGACCGGGGTGCCGAAGACGGCGAGCCACACCGCGTTGAAGATGAGGTGCACCCACGAGCCGTGCAGCAGGGCGTAGGTCGCGCCGGTCCAGGGCATCGCCGACGGCTCGGCGACGAGATAGCGGGCGAAATCCTGCCGCGCCGTGGCGATGTCGGGCCTGCCCGCCCCCTCCCCCGCCGCCCGGACGATCTCGGCCGCGGATGCGGGATCGAACGCGGCGGTCCAGCGGGCGGGAATGAAGGCGAGGTTGAGGAGCACCGACAGGTCGAGTTCATCCGGCAGGACGGTGCGGACGACGTGGATCACGGCCAGAACCGCGATCGAGACCGTGACGACTCTCGGCAGGTTGAAGACGGGAACGCGGCCCTGGTGCGGCAGGTCGGGAGAAGCATCCATGCCGCACCATGTCGGGGGGAGGTGCGGCGCCGCAAGGTCCAATCGGCACAGGGTCGGTCAATTGCCGCCGAATTCGTAAATTGCCCGTTAAGGTTAAGGATGGGTTGAGCGAGCGTGCCGGGATGCGACGGCATAGGGTGTGCGGACGAGGACCACGAACGGCGCACGGTGACGCGTTTCGTCCCGTGCCGACCGAAAACCGAGCCCGTTTCAAACCGGGCCGTACCGATGCGGAACATCATGAAGCATCCGACCAGCCGTCAGCTTCACACCTACTGGGACCGGCTGCGCGGAGAGCGGTCCGCGCCCGAGCGCGGTGAGATCGAGCCCGGCGAAATCCGCAATCTGCTCGCCGACAGCTTCATTCTGGAAACCGATCCGGCGCGGCGGTCGAGCGCGGTGCGTCTGGCCGGCACCCGCCTGTGCGCCCTGTTCGGGCGCGAATTGCGCGGCAGCTCCTTCGGCGATCTGTGGGGCGAGCGGCCGCCGGCCTTCTCCGATCCGTGGCAACTCGTCGAAACCGTCACCGGCGATACGGTGGGCGTGGTGGCGGGGCTCACCGGCTTCACCGCGCGGGACGAGACCCTCGATCTCGAACTCCTGCTCCTGCCCTTGCGCCACCGCGGCAAGACCCAGGCCCGCATTCTCGGCGCCCTCAGCCCTCATTTCATCCCGACCTGGCTCGGCAGCCGCCCGATCCTGCGGCTCGAGGCGGTCTCCCTGCGGGTGCTGGAAACGGTCGCGCCGGAGCCCGCCGCGATGCGAACCTTCGTGGACGCCCTGCCCGAGCCCGCCAACGATGCGCGCCCCGTCCGCTTCGGCCACCTGCTGGTTCACGAGGGCGGGCGCAGCAACGCCTGACCATGCGCGGCGCGGGGCCTCGTCCCGGGCGCTCGGCCGGCCTGCACGGACGGACGGCGCGGCACGACCGCGCTCGATGGAGCCCGTCTGCGTCGCCCCATCCCGCTTTCGTGACCCGCTCACGATTCAAGTTCGGCGTGTCTGCAAGCCTTTTGTAACCGCAGCGCGGCTATTGATTCGGTTGTGACATCGAGACTGCCGAGCTGACATGACCGAGCTTTCCCGATCCGGGATGGCCCCCACCCTGTCCGACTACGCCGCCGAGCAGCGCCGGCACCAGCGGGTGCGCGCGACTCTGCTCGGTCGCTACATGCTGGCGGACCGGCGCGAATATCCGTGCCAGACGGTGGACATGTCCCCCGGCGGCGTCCGCCTGACCTGCGCCGTGATCGGCGCGCTCAACGAACGCGTGGTGCTGTATCTCGAACAGATCGGCCGGCTCGAAGGGGTAATCGTGCGTCACCCGCCGCGGGGTTTTGCCATGCGGATCAACGCGACGCCGCGCAAGCGCGACAAGATCGCGTCCCAGCTCATGTGGCTCGCCAACCGCGAGAGCCTCGGCCTGCCGGAGGGTCGGACCAACGAGCGCCTCGTGCCGAACCAGCCCGGCGTGACCCTGCGCCTGGAGAGCGGCCGGTTCATCGCCGCCCGGATCATCGACATCTCGATGTCGGGCGTGGCGCTCGCGACCGCCTCGTCGCCGCCGATCGGCGCGCACATCCTGGTCGGCTCCACGCCGGGGCGGGTGGTGCGCTACTTCGAGGGCGGCATCGGCGCCCAGTTCATGCTGCCGATCTCGCCCGACCGTTTTCACGAAGGCATCACGCTCTGACGTGATGGGGGCGACCCCATCGAAGCCCTTGCCGGACCGACACCCCCATCGCGCCAGCCGGCTCCTGAATCGAGTTTTTCGCCGCGTGCGGTCCGAAGTCTGAGGATCGCCGGCCCGGGCCGAGGCGCGCGGCTGATCCCGCTCTCCCCCGCCGGCCCCCTCGTTTGGAACATCCCCGAGCGCGCCCTGTCCGCGGCCGAGCGGCGTGACCTGCTCCTCGTCGCGCAATTGCGGAGCGCCGTGGCCGGTGCACCCGTAGGCCGGCGGCGCTCAGGGTTTCCCGAGCCCTAACGCGATCCCCCGCATTTGCCGCGGATCCGTGAGCCGCAATTCGCCCTCACGCAGAAGCGGATTGTTGCCGGGGCGAATCGATAAAATTGCGCGGATCGGCTTCAGCGCGGCGGAGGAGGTGCGGCGACATCCTGGCCTCGTTCGAAGGAAACGCCACGATGCGCACCACCGGGACGGGTCATTTCAAGTCGGGTCTCCAGATGGGGATGCTGGCGCTGTTGGCCCTCTGCGTCGGCTTCATCGGCGGCGCCGCGGCGCAGACGACCACCCAGGTGGCCGCCCTGCCCGCGACGACCGTCGGCCTCACCCCCGGCGCGGCGGCTAAGCCGATCCTGGCCTGGACCGAGTTCTGCCAGTCCTATCCGGCGGAATGCGCCTTCGACCGGGACGAGCCCGCCCGGATCGCCCTCACCCCCGCCATCTGGTCGAGCATCGTCTCGGTCAACCGTCGCGTGAACCGGACGATCGAGCCCATCACCGATCAGGATCATTGGGGCCGCCCCGACCGCTGGGATCTTGCCGAGGACGGCGCGGGCGATTGCGAGGACTTCCAGCTCCTCAAGCGCCGGATGCTCGCCGCGGCCGGCCTGCCGCGCCGGGCGATGCGGATGACGGTGGTGATCGACGAGAAGGGCGAGGGCCATGCCGTGCTTACCCTCATCACCGACCGCGGCGACTACATCCTCGACAACAAGACCAACGCCGTGATGCCCTGGCACGAGACCGGCTACGTCTTCATCAAGCGCGAGGGCCAGGACGCCCTGGCATGGGTTTCGCTCGGCGGGGCCAGCTCGCCGGTCACCACGGCGAACCGCTGATCGGCCCTCCGTTTCGCGGCTCGCTCTCGCACGTCTGACGCCGATCGGGCGGGCGGGTGTGACCGGATTACCAGCCTGATCGGGGTTGTCTCACCGTGACACGGATAAGCGGCATTCCGCCTTCATCCTTCCGTCACTTTCGTATTGAGCCGGGCGCCAGCCCGTGCAAGCTTTGCCGGGAAACAGGGGCTGCAGGACGGTCGGCCATGCGGTACGCGGTGCTTCGGAGCGTCGGCGACGGATCGGCGTTCCCCCGCGGGAACGTGAGGCGGCGCCTCCGCCGGGCGGCCCATCTCTCCCTCGTCGGCGCCACGCTGCTGCTCGGCGGCGCCGCAGCGCCGGCCCAGCCGAGCCAAGCCCGCACCGTCGCCAGCCTGCCCGAAGCGGGCAGTGCCGCCGATGCCGGTGCGCCGGCCCGGCCCGTGGCCGCCTGGAACGATTTCTGCGCCCGATACCCGTCCGAATGTACGGTCGATCCCTCCGAGCCGGCGCTCGTCACCCTGACGCCCGCCTTGTGGCACACGCTCACGACCGTGAACCGCCGGGTCAACGCCCGCATCAAGCCGATCACCGACATGGCCCATTGGGGTGTCGTCGATCGCTGGGACTTTCCCGATGACGGCTTCGGCGATTGCGAGGACATCCAGCTCCTCAAGCGCCGGATGCTGGTGGAGCGGCGCCTGCCGCGCCGGGCTTTGCGCATGACGGTGGTGATCGACGAGATCGGCGAGGGCCACGCGGTGCTGATGGTGCGCACCGACCGGGGCGACCTGATCCTCGACAACAAGACCAACGCGGTGCTGCCATGGCAGCGTACCGGCTACAGCTTCATCAAGCGCGAGGGACAGGACGGCCGGGCCTGGGTCGGCCTCGACAACGGCACCTCGCCCGTCACCACCGCCAACCGCTGATCCGGATCGGCTTTCGAGCGTTGACGGCCATGCTCCTGCCGCGCTCCGGACCATCCATGAGACGTCCCATCGCCTGCCGGGCCTCGTCGCCTCCCGCCCACTCCCATGCCGGCGGCGCCGCATGACGGTGTCCGCCGCCGCCGTATCACCTGCCCCGGACGGGGGAGCCGAGACCGGCTTCCTCGCCCTGCTCCCCTTGCCCGCGCTCATCCTGGCGGGATCGGAGGCCGGGACGACGATCGCGGGCGTCAACCCCGCTTTGCTGGCGCTGACCGGCTTCGACGAGGCCGCCTTGGTCGGAAGCGGGATCGAGGTGCTCGCCTGCCACCACGGCAGTCACACCGGCTGGACGCCCTTGCGCGAGGCCCTGGCCCGCGGCGAGGCACAGAGCGCCGAGTTGCTGTTCGGCCGCAACGGCGGCGCCTCGTTCTGGGGCGAGATCCACCTCACGGTTCTCCCCGGCGAAGGCTCCCCCCGCTTCCTCGGCCAGATCGTGGACGTGACGCGGCGGCGGGATGCCGAGGATGCCCTCGCCCTGTCGCGGCAGCGGGAGGCGCTCGGCCTCCTCACCAACAGCGTCGCGCACGAGTTCAACAACTTCCTGCAGATCCTGATCGGCTACATCGACGGGCTCAAGCGGCGCCTCGGCGACCGGCCCGAGCCCTTCATCCAGCGGGCCATCATCCGCTCCACCGAGGCGTCCGAGCGGGCTGCCGTGCTCACCCGCCAGCTCCTCGCCCATTCCCGACGGATCGCGCCCGACCTGCGCCCGGTCGATCTCGCCGCGGCGGTGCGGTTCGGTCTCGACCGGCTGCGCCCCACCCTGCCGGCCGGGATCCAGCTCGACCTGTCGATCCCGGACGATCTGCCGCCGGCCCTTTGCAACCCGATCCAGCTCGAACTGGCTCTGGGCCACATCCTCGCCAATGCCTGCGAGGCGATGTCCGGTCAGGGCCGCATCCGCGTGGCGCTGTTCGCCATCGAGCCGGGCGACCGCACGCTCCAGCGCCCGGAGGCCGGGGCCGTCGGTCTCACGGTCTCGGATACCGGGCACGGCCTGTCCCCGGAGATGCTGTCGCGGGCGCTCGCTCCCTTCGCCACCACTCGCGAATCCGGCCGCGGTGCGGGACTCGCCATCGTGCACGGGCTGATGAAGCGCCAGAACGGCACGATCTCCATCGAGAGCCGGCCCGGCGAGGGCGCGACCGTACGGCTGGTTTTCCCTGCCGCCCGGTGATGCCCGACCCCGCAGGCGCCCGTCTCGGGGCGCCTCGACGCTCGCCTTGCAACATGGGTACGGGCCGAAGCGTGGCGGTTCGTGAGACACTCTTAACTGTTCGAAACTCACCCCTGGATCGGGACTAAAAATCCCACTCGGACGCCACCATCTTAGGGGGGCAATTGTTCCCCTCCACGCTCACCACGAGGTTTTGACCCATGGCATCCTCCCCCGCGCGCCGTCGGCGCGTCGTGACCCTCCTTGCGCTTGCGGCTTCGCTCGCCCTCGCGGCGCCCGCCGTCGATGCGCGGCCGGGCGGCGGTGGCGGCATGGGCTCGCGTGGCTCGAAGACCTTCAGCGCGCCGCCCTCCACCGCGACCTCGCCGGGCGCGATGGGACCGATCCAGCGCTCGCAGACGAGCCCGAGCCCCGGCTTCAACAATCCCGGCATGGCGGCGCAGAACCGGGGCTCACGCTTCGGCGGCGGCTTTCTCGGCGGCATGCTCGGCGCCGGCCTTCTCGGCGCCCTGCTGGGTGCTGGCTTCTCCGGCGGTCTCGGCGGCATCGGCTCGTTCATCGGCCTGATCTTCCAGATCGGCCTGATCGCTTTCCTCGTGATGATGGCGGTGCGCTTCTTCCGCCGCCGTCAGGAGGGCCAGCCCGCCATGGCCGGCAACGCGCCCCATGCCCGCTCCGGCCTGCCGCCGCAGGGCGGCATGAACTCCGGCGTGAATCCGATGGGTGGTGGTTTGGGTGCTGGTGGTTTGGGCGGCGCTCGTCCGCAGCCCGTCCAGCCGGTCCAGGTCCAGCCGGACGACTTCCAGGCCTTCGAACGCTCCCTTCAGGAGATCCAGAGCGCCTATGGCCGTGAGGATGTGGCCGCCCTGCGGCGTCTCGCGACCCCGGAGATGGTGAGCTACTTCGAGGAAGATCTGCGCGCCAACGCCGCCCGCGGCGTGGTCAACCGGATCTCGGACGTGAAGCTTCTCCAGGGCGACCTGTCCGAGGCGTGGCGTGAGGGCCCGGCGGAGTTCGCCACCGTCGCCATGCGCTTCTCGCTGCGCGACGAGGTGTTCGAGCGGGCTTCCAACCGCCACGTCGAGAACGGCCCGCAGGAGGCGAAGGAGTTCTGGACCTTCGTGCGCGAGCCCGGCGGCCCCTGGCTGCTCTCGGCGATCCAGCAGGGACGGTAACCGTCTCGATCGGTCCAACAAAAAGGGCGTCCGGCGAAAGCCGGGCGCCCTTTTTCTTGTCTGCTCTCTCACATCATCGACGGCGCGTCGCCGACCGATCACTCCGTCAGGGAGCGCGCCTCTTCCGGCAGCATGATCGGGATGCCGTCGCGGATCGGGTAGGCCAGCTTGGCGGAGCGGCTGATCAACTCCTCGCGGGCGGCGTCATATTCCAGCGGCTCCTTGGTCAGCGGGCAGACCAGGAGTTCGAGCAGGCGGGGATCGACCCGAGTCGCTTCGACGGTGGGGGTGGGCGTATCGGCCATGATGTTCACTTCCGGTGGACGGACTCCGCGACCGCCAAAAGGTCGGGAGCCCTTGATTTACTGCAGCGTCGGCTCGGAGCCGCTGGCGCGCACCAGCTCCATTTCGGTGACGGCGACGAGCACCTCGGCCCGCGTCTTCAGGTCGGGCGCTTCCAGCATCGCCTGTTTCTCGCGCACGCCGAACGGGCTCATCATGCAGAGCGCGTTAACCAGGGCCTCGTTCGACGCCTCGTCGATGCCGGCCCAATCGACCTGAAGCTCGTTGGCATCGACGAAGTTGCGCAGGGTCTTCAGCACGCTCTCGCGATCGACCGCCTCCTCGCCCGCCCGCGCCTCGAAATCCTGGGCGAAGGCGTCGTAGGAGACTTGGCAGCGGCGATAGGCGGTGGTGACGGACAGTTCGTTCTCGACCCGGAAGCGGCTGACGCCGGTGAGCGAGATCAGGTAGCGCCCGTCGCCGGTCTCGGCGAACTGGCTGATCCGACCGGCGCAGCCGACCCGATAGAGCCGGGGGCTGAGCAGCGAGCCGGCCCCGTCCGCATCCGGCTGGATCATGCCGATGATCCGCTCGGAGCGCAGCGCGTCATCCACCATGGCGAGATAGCGCGGCTCGAAGATGTTGAGCGGCATCTGTCCCGCGGCAGGAGCAGCGCCCCCGGCAGCGGGAAGACCGGGATGACGGCGGGGCAATCCGCCGGCGACTTGCAGCTCGGCTGCGGGCTCATGCGCGGCTTTCCTGCTGTGGGACCGGATGGGGAGCACCGCATCCGGCCGCTTCGGTCGCCCCGGCGTTCGCGCGGCGCGTGTGACTCACGAGAACAGCAGCGTCGAGAGCTGGCGGCGTCCCCGGATCGCGGCCGGGTCCATCAGGCCCCAGGCCTCGAAGAACTGGAGCAGTTGCTTGCGCGCCGCATCCTCGTTCCAGCTCCGGTCGGCGCGGGCGATGGCCACGAGCTGATCGACCGCCTCCTCGCGCTTGCCCGCCGCATTGAGGCCCAGCGCGAGATCGAACCGGGCCTGGAAGTCGTTCGGGTCGGCCTCGATGCGCTTCTGCAGCGCGGCGAGGTCGCCCAGGGTCCCGGCCTGCTCGGCGAGTTCGAGGGCCGCGCGCACGCCCGCGAAGAGCGGGTCGTCGGCCTTGTCCGGCGGCGCCATGGCGAGAACCTGCTTGGCGCTCTCGGTCTCACCGAGTTCGAGCTGAGTCTTGGCCAGCCCGGCGATGGCCTTCAGATTCTCCGGCTCCTCGCGCAGGACCGCGGCGTAGAGTTCGGAGGCGGCGGGGAGATCGCCCGCGGAGGCGACCGCGGCGGCCTCCTCCAGCACCTGATCGATCTCGGAGGGGCCGGCGAGGCGATCGACGAAGGCGCGCACCTCGGATTCCGGCACGGCGCCCATGAAGGCATCCACCGGACGGCCGCGGTCGATCGCGATCACGGCGGGGATCGATTGCAGGCCGAGTTGCTGGCCGATCTGCTGCCAGACGCCGGGATGCTCGTCGATGTTGAGCTTGGCGAGCTTCACCCGGCCGCCCGACGCCCGCACGACCTTCTCGAGGACCGGCGTGAGCTGCTTGCACGGGCCGCACCACGGTGCCCAGAAATCGACGATCACCGGCTGGTTCATCGACTCGGCGATGACATCCTGCCGGAACCCCGCCGTGGTGGTGTCCTTGATGAGGCCGTCGACGGGGGCGCCGGCGGCGGCGTTGGCTTCGAGCATGGAGCCCTCGGAAATTCACAGAACGCACGTCGATGCGGGCAGCGCAGGTCCGTGCGGCGCATCGTTCCGTTACATGGGGCTTGGCGGCGCGGCTGACCAGACGTTTTCGCGTTCGCCGGTGCGCTCTTGCGCCGGACCGGGGCCGGCTCGGCGAAAGAGCGCGTGTCATCACAAGGGCGACGCCGCGTGTCCGGTCACCGCACGGCCGGCACGCGCGCCGGGCAAGACCGGCGGTTCAGGGCTTCGGCGGATTGGCCGAACCGTCCTTCGCGCCCTCCTTGCCCGGCTCGGCGCCGGCTTTGGTCTCGGTGATGAAGACGCCCGCATAGGTCTTGCCCTGCGAGGTCGCCTCGCAGGTGATCATGGTCTTGCCGGGCTCGGGCTTCGAGAACTTGCAGGAACCGACCGCGGGCGCGGGGCTGCGGACGATGCCCTCCTTGTTCTTCATGCCCGGCACGACGAGGCTGATCGGCTGGAGCTGCTCGGTCTCCTCCGTCTGCTCGTGCTGCGTGCCCGCGCCGCTGAAGCTCAGAGATTGTCCGTCCCAGGCGGCGAAGTCGAAGGTCGTGCGCCCGCGCGAGACCGTGTTGACGAGCTGTTCCTTGCAGTTCTGCGTGATGTCGAGACCGCCGATCACCAGCCGCTCGCATCGGCCGGTGATCGTCACCTCGGCCCCCTGCTGGGCCGAGGCCGGACCGGCGGCGAGCAGGCCGAGTAGGGCGAGAAGCGGTGCGCGCGAGCGGATCGTCATGGCGTGGTGTTCCTCCTGATCGGCATTGGCTGCCGGTTGTCGCTGGGAATATTTCCTGCGGGGGTGCGGGTTCAACCGCCGAAGCGCAGGGCGCGGTCGTTGGGCGCAGCGAAATCGAGTTCGGGTCCGAGCGGCACGATCCCGGTCGGGTTGATGCCGGGATGGCTGCCGTAATAGTGGCGCTTGATCTGATCGAGATTCACCGTCTCCGCCACGCCCGGCAAGGCGTAGAGGTCGCGGAGATAGTTCGAGAGGTTGGGGTAGTCGGTAATCCGGCGCAGATTGCACTTGAAGTGCCCGACATAGACCGCATCGAACCGCACCAGCGTGGTGAACAGGCGGATATCGGCCTCGGTGAGCACCGATCCGCAGAGGTAGCGTTGCCGGCCGAGCCGGTCTTCGAGCGCGTCGAGTTCCGAGAACAGGGCGGTGAAGGCGTCCTCGTAGGCGTCCTGCTTGGTGGCGAAACCCGCCTTGTAGACGCCGTTATTGACCCGGTCATAGACGCGTTCGTTGACGGCATCGATCTCGCTGCGAAGGGCCTCCGGGTAGAGGTCCGGCCCGCCCGCGCCGAAGGCGCCGTTCAGCATGCGGATGATCTCGGCCGACTCGTTCGAGACGATGGTCTCGCGCTGCTTGTCCCACAGCACCGGCACGGTGACGCGGCCGGAATAATCGGGCTTGGCTCGGACATAGATCTCGTAGAGCCGCTTGGCGCCGAACAGCGGATCGGCGGTCGAGCCCGGCACCCCGCCCTCCTCCTCGGCCCGGAAGACCCAGCCCTCCTCGCGCATGTACGGGGAGACCACCGAGACGGTGATGGCCTCCAGCCCTTTCAGACGGCGGACGATCAGCGTGCGGTGCGCCCAGGGGCAGGCGAGCGCGACGATGAGATGATAGCGTTCCGCCTCGCCGATGAACCCGCCCTCCCCCGTCGGGCCGGGGGTGCCGTCGGGCGTGACCCAGTTGCGGAAGGCGGCGGCCGAGCGCTCGAAGCGCCCGCCGGACTTGGCGGTGTCGTAGCCCTTGTCGTGCCACTCGCCCTCGACCAGCAATCCCATCCCGAACGGTCCTTCCGCGTTACGCAACGGGTGAGATGGAGGAGTCCACCGCCGGGGGAAGCCTGCAACAAGGATCTCAGGCGTCCCATGCGCGGTTCCGGGCTGGCGGCCGGGGGCAGCGTATCCCAGATAGGCCGCCAATCGCCGTCACCGCGACCGGAGCCTGCCGATGTCCGCCCGCCTGTTCGAGCCCCTGCGCCTGGACGACCTGGAACTCGAGAACCGCATCCTCATTGCGCCGATGTGCCAGTACTCGGCGCTGGCCGGCGCGGCGACCGATTGGCACCTGATGCATCTCGGCCAGCTCGCGCAATCGGGCGCCGGGCTCCTCACCCTAGAGGCGACGGCGGTCTCGCCCGAGGCGCGGATCTCCCCCGGCGATCTCGGCCTCTACGACGACGCCACCGAGCGGGCCCTGGCCCGCGTGCTCGACGCGGTGCGCGGCTACGCGCCGATCCCGGTGGCGATCCAGATCAACCATGCCGGCCGCAAGGCGTCGAGCCGCGCGCCCTGGGAGGGCGGCGCGCAGATCGCCCCGGACGCCGTCGATGGCTGGCAGACCGAAGCCCCCTCGGCGGTCTCCCACGCGGAGGGCGAGGTGCCGCCGCACGCCCTCGACGCGGACGGGTTGAAGCGGGTACGCGACGGCTTCGTCGCCACGGCCAAGCGCGCCATGCGCCTCGGCATCGACGCCGTCGAGTTGCACGGCGCCCACGGCTATCTGCTGCACCAGTTCCTCTCGCCGCTCTCCAACCGCCGGGACGACCAGTACGGCGGCAGCCTGGAGAACCGGATGCGGTTTCCGCTGGAATGCTTCGAGGCGGTGCGCGAGGTCGTACCGGCGGGCAAGCCGGTCTGGATGCGGGTCTCGGCGACCGATTGGGTCGAGGACGGCTGGACCCTCGACGAGACGGTGGAACTCGCACGCGCCCTCGGGCGCCGCGGCGCGGCCGCCATCCACGTCTCCACCGGCGGCCTCTCGACGGCGCAGAAGATCCCGGTCGGGCCGGGCTATCAGGTGCCCTTCGCCGAGCGGATCAAGGCGGAGACCGGGCTCACGACCATCGCGGTCGGCCTCATCACCGAGCCGCGCCAGGCGGAAGGCATTCTCGCCGAGGGCAAGGCCGATGCGGTCTCGCTCGCCCGGGCGATGCTTTACGATCCCCGCTGGCCCTGGCACGCCGCGGCCGAACTCGGGGCGCAGGTGCGCGCACCGAAGCAGTACTGGCGCAGCCAGCCGCACCAGTACAAGGATCTGTTCAAGAGCTCGGCCTTCGGGCAGCGATAGGGCTTTTTTCTTCCATTCTCGAACCTCATCCTGAGGTGCCGCGAAGCGGCCTCGAAGGATCCTCCAGGGATCGCGCGGCTGGCTGGAGGATCCTTCGAGGCCCGCTGACGCGGGTACCTCAGGATGAGGATGTGATGTCGGAAGGCGTTGGTCCCTACCGCCCCACCGCCCCCACCAGCGGCCCGAGCGGCCGGCTGAGGTCGGAGCGGCCGAGGCCGGGCGCGTAGAGGCTCGAGACGCTGCCGTCGAGGAACAGGGCGTTGCGGCAACCGAAGCTGTCCTTGAACAGACGGGCGAAGGCACCGAAGGTCACCGGGCGCTCCGAGATGGCGAACACCGCGACGTGTCCGCCGTCGCGCACGCCGACGCCGTTGCGGATCTTCTGGCTCGGGCCGTCCGCCGAGATCTTCGGGTGGATCTTGCCGTCGATCACCAGCATCGGCCCCGATTGCGTGGCGAAATCGGGCGCCGGCTTGGCGCGCAGGTAGCGTCCGGTATCGAGCACGCCGGCCCGGTCGCCCTTCACGTAGAAGACGCCGTTCGGCTTGAGGTGGAAGTTGCCCGGCCCGTTGGCGGTGGAGGCGCCCTTCAGTTCGCGCCCATCCTCGACATAGAGCCCGACCGGGGCCTGCCCCTTGTCGTACATGCCGGCATTCATCGCGAAGCTGAGGCGCGGGCCCTGCCGATCGGCGAGACTCGACAGCGAGCCGTAGGGCAAGCCGTCGGTTCCGAGCCAGAACAGCCGCACGCGCTCGCGCCGCAGATCGACGGTGCAGACCGTGTAAGGCTGCCCCTCGAACTCGACCGCTTGGCACGGCCCCTTGGCGGCGGGTGCCGGCTGCGCCTGGACGGGCACGGGTGCGAGCGGCCCGAGAACGAAGCCGGAGACCAGGGCAGCGGCGAGAGCGGGAACGGCAAGGCGGCGCATCACGGGCGGGCGGTTCCTGAAGGGGCGGCCCCTGCGGGGCAGGCACGGCCGTATCCGCCCTCCTCGCGCGAAAGCATGGCAGCATTCAAGCCGCCGGCACGACGGGCAGGGTCGTCCGCAGCAGCATCACAAGACGTTTGGGACCAGAGGTCGCAGGGACCGATTTTTCCCGTCACACGTTCAAAGCCAACAGGGGGAGCACTTTTCTCTCTCGGGTGGAGACGATCTGATGAAACGGGTTGTTCTGGCATCGGCGGTGATGGCAAGCGCGCTGATGATGATCCCGGCCACCGCTGATGCCCGTCCGGGCTTCGGTGGCGGTGGCTTCCGCGGCGGCGGGTTCGGTGGCGGCGGCTTCCGCGGTGGTGGATTCGGCGGCGGTGGCTTCCGCGGCGGCTTCGCCGGCGGCGGTTTCCGCGGTGGTGGGTTCGGCGGTCCGCGCTTCGGTGGCGGCTTCGGCGGCCCGCGTTTCGGCGGCGGATTTGCCGGCCGGGGCGGGTTCTACCGCGGTGCCGGCTTCGGCGGCTGGCGCGGCGGATATGGCGGATGGCGGGGCGGCGGCTGGGGCTACCGGCGCGGCATCGGCCTGGGTGGCGTCGGTCTCGGGCTCGGTCTCGGCCTCGCCGCGGGCGGCCTCTACGGCGGCTATGGTGGTTACGGCGGCTGGGGCGGTCCCTACGGCTACACGACGGTCGGCTACGACCCGTATTTCGCCGGTGGTGGCTGCTACACCGTCCCGCGTCTGGCCTGGACGCCCTACGGCTACCGCCGCGTCCTAGTCGAACGCTGCTACTGATCGTATCGACGACAAGGAAGGGGCCGCTCGCGGCCCCTTTTTCTTGTGCGGGTCAGCGCTGCTTCGCCTCGTCCTGCCGCATCGGCATGGCGTCGATGGTGGAAAACAGGCGCTGCGGCGGGATCGGCTCCTCCGAGGTCAGCTTGGCGCCGCCGTCCTTGCCGACGAGCACTGCCCGGAAAGCGTTGTCCGGAAGGCCGAGATGCCGACGCAGGGCGGAGGCCTCCGCCCCCTTTCCCACCGCCTCGACCGTGACGAGATCGCGCTCGGACGCGCCCGTCCGCCCCGATGCCAGCGCCTGCCGCTGCGCCTTCAGCTGCGCGTCATCGCCATCCGGCGCGGCCAGCACCAGCACCCGCGATTTCCAGCGATAGCCCGAGAGCGGATCGCCCCCGGCCGCTCCGGCGGACCCAGCCACTGCCAACATCGCCGCGGTCATAGCCGCCGTCTTCCACGCCATCGCGAACCTCCACAGTTGTACCGCCATGCATTGCCGGAACCAGCGCGCGACCCATCTGCCCGGTTCCACCCGAACGAACCCCGGAGGGCTCCATGGCAGTCGTCAACCGTCGGATCGTGCTGGCCGCGCGCCCACACGGCGAGCCGAAGCCCGAACATTTTCGCCTGGAAGAGGGGCGCACGCCCACGCCGCAACAGGGCGAGGTGCTGCTTCGGACCCGCTGGCTCTCCCTCGACCCCTACATGCGCGGGCGGATGAGTGCGGCGAAATCCTACGCCAAGCCGGTCGAGATCGGCGAGACCATGGTCGGCCAGACGGTCAGCGAGGTGGTCGTCTCGGAGAATCCAGCCTTCGCCGAGGGCGATCTCGTGCTGGCCAATGCCGGCTGGCAGGAATTCGCCGTCTCGGACGGCAAGAATCTGCAGCGCATCGACCCCGCCGACGGGCCGCCGAGCCAGTTCCTCGGAATCCTCGGCATGCCCGGCATGACCGCCTATACCGGGCTTCTGGAGATCGGCCGGCCGCAGCCGAAGGAAACCGTAGTGGTGGCCGCCGCCGCGGGGCCGGTCGGCTCCCTCGTCGGCCAGATCGCCCGCATCAAGGGCGCGCGGGCCGTCGGCATCGCCGGGGGCGCGGAGAAATGCGCCTACCTGACCGAGACCCTCGGCTTCGACGCGGCGGTCGACCACCGCGCCGCCGACTTCCCCGACGCGCTGGCCCGCGCCTGCCCCGACGGGATCGACGTGTATTTCGAGAATGTCGGCGGGGCGGTGTTCGACGCGGTGCTGCCGCTCCTCAACGACTTCGCGCGGGTGCCGGTCTGCGGCCTCGTCGCGGGCTACAATCTGAGCGAACTCCCCGCCGGGCCCGACCGCTCGCCGGTGCTGATGCGCGCCATCCTCACCAAGCGGCTGACCTTGCGCGGCTTCATCGTCTGGGATTTTGCCGCGATGCAGGGCGATTTCGTGCGCGACGTCGGCGGCTGGCTGCGTGCCGGGCGGGTCAAGGCGCGCGAGGACGTGGTCGAGGGCCTGGAAAACGCGCCGGCCGCCTTCGCCGGAATGCTGCGGGGCGCCAATTTCGGCAAGCTCGTCGTGAAGGTCGCCTGAGGCCCGCGCCCGCCTACGCAGAGAGTCTCGGTTCCCTGGGCTTCCGCGCCGGAAACCCGCTTGTCGGGCAACGAGAACAGAGATAGAACATTTACACTGGCCACGGCACTCGGTGGTTAGCGTGCACAAAGGCCGCGGACGGCTTGCCGAGACGAGGCGGCACGCTCAAGAGTCGCGGCCATCGCGGGCGTGACGTACAATGCCCTGTGAGATCGGACCGGATGGAGAGATGAGATGGCGGGCAGCGTCAACAAGGTGATTCTGGTCGGCAATCTCGGGCGCGATCCCGAGACCCGGCGTCTGTCCTCGGGCGACCCCGTGGTGAACCTGCGCATCGCGACGTCGGAGTCCTGGAAGGACAAGGCGTCGGGCGAGCGCAAGGAAAAGACCGAGTGGCACTCGGTCGTGATCTACAACGACAACCTCGCCAAGGTGGCGGAGCAGTATCTGCGCAAGGGCTCGAAGGTCTACATCGAGGGCCAGCTTCAGACCCGCAAGTGGACCGACCAATCGGGCGCGGAGAAGTACACCACCGAAGTGGTGCTCCAGCGTTTCCGCGGCGAGATGACGATTCTCGACGGCCGTGGCGGCGGTGGCGGCGGCGACTTCGCGGGCGAGGACGACGGCGGCGGCCAGATCAGCCGCGGCGGCGACCGGGGTAGTGATCGCGGCGGCGACCGCGGTGGGCGCGACGATTACGGCTCGAGCCGCTCCGGTGGCGGCGGCGGCGGCGGCGATCGCCGGCCCTCCTCGGGTGGCGGCGCCAAGCCGAACTACGACCTCGACGACGACATCCCGTTCTAGGTTTCTGATCAAGGACGGTTTTGTGAGGGGTCGGCGCGGACAGCGCCGGCCCTTTTTCGGTATCGGATCGCGCCTCGTCTGCCGGCCGGGTGACGTCACGTCGGATCGGGGCGACGGATACGGAAAGCCGTGACAGCCGGCATCGATGCGGAACGTGCTACTTCGAGCCTGCGATCGCTCGGAATCTCGGCACCAGAGGCTAACACGGGCCGGAACAGTGACTTCGGCTCCGCCATCTCCCGACGATGTCCATCGGTGGAAAAGCTGGCACGGCCGAGCACTTGCGCTCTTGTAACGGCCGTTCCCGGTGGCGGCTTCGAAATCCTGCACCATAATCGTTTCGCGCCGGGACGGCGGAAGGAGCAGCCAAGGATCCATGCTGAACACAGCGTCGAACGCGCCCGTCGCGGAGGAGCGCCCCCTGGAAAAGGCGCTCGGCCATCAGGTCCGCCTACTGCGGCGGGAGCGCGACCTGTCGGTGGCCGACCTCGGCAGCGCGGCCGGCATCTCACCGGGCATGATCTCCAAGATCGAGAACGGAGCGATCTCGCCCTCGCTCGCTTCGATCAACGCGATCGCCTCGGCCCTCAACGTGCCGATCACCGCCCTCTTCGCCGCCTTCGAGGAGACCCGTGACTGCAGCTACGTGAAGCGCGGACAGGGCGTGCCGATCGAGCGGCGCGGCACCAAGGTCGGGCATCTCTACGAGTTGCTCGGCGCCGGCATCCGCGGCGACGTCGTGGTGGAGCCCTATCTCATCACCCTGCAGGACGAGGCCGAGGCCTATACGAGCTTCCGCCATGTCGGCACGGAATTCATCTACATGCTGACCGGCGAGGTGATCTATCACCACTCGGGCCAGGACTATCACTTGGCGCCCGGCGACGCGCTGATGTTCGATTCGAACGGCCTGCACGGCCCGGCCAAGCTCATCAAGACGCCGATGACCTATCTCTCCGTCATCGTCTATCCGCGGACGTGAGGGCGCCGCGCGATAACGTTCCGTTCACCATAAGCTGCAAGGCATCGTGCAACGGAGCGGGAGAGTGATGCAATGACGGCCGGTCGGCAGCGGGTGCGCGGCGCTCTCCTCGCCTTTTCCGGCCTCCTCGGCAGCCCCGTCTTCGCGGCCGACCTGCCGGTGTTCGAGCCCGGCCCGCCCGTGGGGGCGCCCTCGGCCCCGCGCTTCTTCCCTCGGGGCGACGGTGACGCCGAGGGGGACCGGCCACCCCGCGCCCTACCCCGTCGTCTCGTCGGCTGCGCCCCCCGCGTCGTGCCGGTGCCGACCAATGCGCCGTACGACCCGAGCTATGTCGGCTCGGAATACGGGCTGGGTAAGCCGAGCTATTACGGCTTCCGCCCCGGCCCCGGCTACGACGACCCGTTCGACCGGCCCTTGCGCTATTGCCCGTGACGCGGCTCGCCCCGCTGGCATCCGGCGGCGGGGGCGCTTACCTCTGCGGCGCGTTTCCCTGCACCGAGCCGTCCCATGTCCGACACGACCCTCCGCTTCGACACCCTTGAGGCTCTGCGTGCGCAGGTCGATGCGTGGCGGAAGGGCGGCGACCGGATCGTGCTGGTGCCGACCATGGGCGCGCTGCATGCGGGCCATCTCGCCCTGGTGGCGCATGCCAAGGCGATCGGCCGCCGGGCCATCGTCAGCATCTTCGTGAACCCGACCCAGTTCGGCCCGAACGAGGACTTTTCGCGCTATCCGCGCGACACCGAGACCGACCTCGCGCTGCTCGCCCAGGCCGGCGCCGACGCGGCCTGGCTCCCCTCCGTCGAGACCATGTACCCGACGGGCTTCTCCACCCGCATCGAGCCCGGCCCCGCAGCGGAGGGCCTGTGCGGCACCGTCCGGCCCGGCCATTTCGCCGGCGTCGCCACCGTCGTGACCAAGCTCATCAACCAAGTGCGGCCCGACATCGCCCTGTTCGGCGAGAAGGATTTCCAGCAATTGCAGGTGATCCGCTCGGTCATCCGCGACCTCGACCTGGCCGTGACGATCGAGGGCGTTCCGACCCTGCGCGAGGCGGACGGCCTCGCGCTCTCCTCACGCAACCGCTACCTCGATCCGCGTGAGCGGCAAATCGCGCCGCGCCTGCACGCGGTGCTCGCCGACATCGCCGAGCGCCTCGCCCGCGGCGCGGAGGCGGCCCCGCTCGTCACCGAGGGCATCGTGGCGCTGGAGGCGGCGGGGTTCGGCCCGGTGCAGTATCTTGAGGTGCGCGACGCGCACACGCTCCAGCCCGTGGCACGAGCCGACCGGGAGGCGCGGGTGCTGGTGGCGGCCTATCTCGGCACGACGCGGCTCATCGACAACGTCGCGGTGGTGCCGGCCTGAAGCTCACCCGCTGCGGATTACACCAAATCCGGGCGATCTCCGTCGGGACGGCGGGGGCTGAGCCACGCGGTCCCCGCAGGCCACCGGCAAGTCAGGCGCCTGTCCGGCCATGAAAGACAGCCCGCTCAGGCGGGCTCGGGCTTCGAAACGGTGGCGACCACCACCGGCGGCATTTGACTGCTCTTACACCATGCACATCAATACATATTTGAAACATACTTCATGAACTGCAGAGTTAGTTCGTAGATCTGGAAAAGTTATAAAAGATATCATTTGATTTATACACGAAACCATCAAGTGACGGGCCGGACTCCATCAGAGAAGAGACCGGCCCGATGCGGATTTCGTGCGTCCTCGTACAGCGCCGGCGCACCGCAGCTACGCTGTTGCTGCTGCTTTCGACCACAAGTCTCATGGCCTCCGGTCGCGACGCGCGGGCTCAGGAGCACGGGGCCGACGTCACGCTCGACGAACTCACCGTGACCGGCGACGGCAGTGCCGCGGTCGGCTACCAGCCGCGGCGCAGCAGCTTCGGGACCGGCACCGAGACGCCGCTGCTCGACACCCCGGCCAACATCGCCGTCGTCTCCCAGGCCGTCCTGCGCGACCAGCGGGTGCTCAGCCTGGACGAGGCCCTTCGCAACGTCAGCGGCATCGCCCAGACCAACAGCCTCGGCGGCACGCAGGAGGGCGTGGTCCGCCGCGGCTTCGGAACCACCCGCGACAGCTCGATCCTGCGGGACGGACGCCGCACGGTTCTCCAGCAGAACTTCAGCCACAGCATCGAGCGGGTCGAAGTGCTCAAGGGACCGGCCTCGCTCCTCTACGGCATTTCGGAGCCCGGCGGCCTGATCAACCTCGTATCGAAACGGCCGCTCTTCACGCCGCAGAACAGCCTCGACGTCACGGCGACGAGCTTCGGCGGCGCGATCATCCAGCCGGATCTGACCGGCCCGATCGAGGGGACCAACCTCGCCTACCGGATCGTGGGCGACGTGCAGGACTACGATTACTGGCGCAACTTCGGCACGATCCGCCGCCAGGTCGCGGCGCCCTCGCTGACATGGCGGGGTGATGCCACCACCGTCACGGTCGGCTACGAGTTCGCCCACTACAACATCCCGTTCGACCGAGGCACGACCTTCGATCCCCGCACCGGCCGTCCCCTGCGGGTTCCGCGGGAGCGGCGCTTCGACGAGGCCGTGAGCCGCGTCGAGGCGATGAGTCATCTCGGCAGCCTCGATCTCGAACACCGCTTCGACGACGACTGGAAGGTGAATGTCGGCTTCAGCGCCAGCAATCTGACCTACGACGACAACCAGATTCGCCCGACCTCCTACAATCCGGCCACCGGCCTGCTCACCCGCCGGGCCGACGCGACCCGCGGCGCCGATTTCAACGCCCAGGTCGCCCGCGTGGATCTGGTCGGCCGGTTCGAGGCGCTGGGCCTGCGCCACGGCCTGCTGCTCGGTGCGATGCACGAGCGGGTCGATTACTATCGCCGGGAGAGCTACCGCGGCGCCAACCAGGGCGGCTTCAATGTCTTCAATCCCGTCTACGGCCGGCTCGGCGCCACCGACCGGCTGTCGCTTCCGGCAAGCAACAATCGCGACCGCCTGATCAACACGAGCCTCTACCTTCAGGACTCGATCCATCTGACCGATGGGCTCATCCTGGTGGCCGGGGCGAGCGCCCAGTTCTACGATCAGCTCGCCTATGCCGGGGTCCCGGCCGTCGTCTCGACGGATATCGACGGGATCAAGCCGCTGCCGCGTGCGGGCCTCGTCTACAGGATTGCCCCTCACTTCTCGGTCTACGGCAGCTACACCCAGTCCTTCCGCCCGAACGTGACCGACCTCGACCGCACCGGGCCACTCCTGCCGGAGGAAGGCGACGCGTACGAGGTCGGCATCAAGGCCGAGTTGGGGGCCGGCTTGCTCGTGACCGGCGCGGTCTTCGACACCGAGAAGACCAACGTGCTCGTCACCCAGGTGGTGAACGGCACCCGCACGGCGACCACCGCCGGCAAGGCGCGCTCGCGCGGCTTCGAGCTCGACGTGGCGGGGCAGATCGCGCCGGACTGGTCGGTGATCGCGAGCTATGGGTTCACCGACGCCATGGTCACCGAGGATCCGACGCTGGCCGGAAACCGGCTGCTCAACACGCCGCGGACGACCGCGTCGCTCTTCGTCACGCATCAGATCGGGCTCGTAGCCCAGGCCACAAGCCTGGGGTCGCTGAGCCTGGGCGACGGCTTCCTCGAACTGGGATGGGGCTCGCGCTACGTCGGGGAGCGGCCGGGCGACGCGGCCAACAGCTTCACGCTGCCCGATTACGTCGTGTGCGATGCCTTCCTGAGCTACCGCACCAGCGTGAACGGCCTCCCGGCCGCGCTTCAGCTCAACCTCAAGAACGTCCTCGATGAGACCTATTACCCGTCCTCGGGCGCCAGCAACGTGCTGGTGGCGGTGGGCGAACCCTTCCAGGCGCTCATGACGGCCCGGGTCTCATGGTGAGGCTCGGGCTCAGGGACGGCTCGGAAGGACCGGGCCGTCCCTGACGGTCGAGCATCGGGCCGGTCAGGCGGCCCGCAGCGGCCCCGTGCGCTCGTGGAAGTCCGGCCCGTTGCTGGTCTTGGCCACGAAGCCGGCGCGGATCACGAAATCCCCGAAGTGCTCGCCGGGCTGCCGGTCCTTGGCATAGGCGGCGAAGAGCGGGTCCAGGGTGCCCTTGATCTCGGAGGCGGTGACGTCCTCACGGTAGAGCTTGCTCAGCCGGGAGCCGTCGAAGGCGGCGCCGAGATAGAGGTGGTAGCGCTCGGGGCCGCGGCCGACGAGGCCGATCTCCGAGATAAAGGGCCGGGCGCAGCCGTTGGGGCAGCCGGTCGAGCGGATGGTGATCGGCTCGTCCTGCAGCCCGTGGCGGGCGAGGCTCTCCTCCAGCTCGGAGAGGAGATCGGGCAGGTAGCGCTCGCTCTCGGCCAGCGCCAGACCGCAGGTCGGCAGGGCGACGCAGGCCATGGAGTTGCGGCGCAGCGCCGAAGCCCCACGGGTCAGGCCGTACTCATCGACCAGCGCGTCGATCTCCGCGCGCTTGCCCGCGGGCACGTTGGCGATGATAACGTTCTGGTTGCCGGTCAGCCGGAAATCGCCCTCGTGCACCTCCGCGATGCGGCGCAGGCCCGAGAGGAATTGCGGCCCCCCTCGATGTCCTTGATCCGGCCGGACGGCACGTAGAGCGTCAGGTGGTGGCGCCCGTCCTCGCCCTCGACCCAGCCGTAGCGGTCGCCGTTGCCGTCGAAGGTGAAGGGCTTCGGAGCGCCGAGCTTCTTGCCGATCCGCTTCTCGACCTCGGCCCGGAACGCGTCGAGGCCAAAGCGCTCGATCGTGTATTTGAGCCGGGCGTTCTTACGGTTCTTGCGGTTGCCCCAGTCACGCTGGACCGTCATCACGGCTTCCGCCGCCTTCAGCGCATCCTCGGGCTGCACGAAGCCGAGGACGTCGGCGGTGCGCGGAAACGTGTCGCTCTCGCCGTGGGTCATGCCCATGCCGCCGCCGACGGTGACGTTCCAGCCGGTGACCCGATTCTTCTTGTCGAGGATGGCGATGAAGCCGAGGTCGTGGGCGAAGATGTCGACCTCGTTGGAGGGCGGCACCGCGACCACGGTCTTGAACTTCCGCGGCAGGTAGGTCTTGCCGTAGACCGGCTCGACCTCGGCCGCGTCCTCGCCGCCAACCACGCGCTCGCCGTCGAGCCAGATCTCGCGCCACGCGCCGGTCTTCGGCAGCAGGGTGTCGGAGATGTCCTTGGCGAGCTGGAGCGCGATCTTGTGGGCGCCGGCCTGGGCCGGGTTGGTCGCGGCCATGACGTTGCGGTTCACGTCACCGCAGGCGGCGATGGTGTCGAGCAGCGCCGAGTCGATCGCCGCCATGGTCCGCTTGAGGTTCGACTTGATGACCCCGTGATACTGGAACGTCTGCCGGGTCGTCGCCCGCAGCGCGCTGCCGGCATAGGTCGTGGCGATGTTGTCGAGGATCAGCCACTGCTTGGGCGTCACGACGCCGCCCGCGATGCGCAGGCGGATCATGAAGCTGTAGGCCTTCTCGAGCTTCTTCTTGGTGCGCTCCGCCCGGATGTCCCGGTCGTCCTGCATGTACATGCCGTGGAACTTGACGAGCTGGCCGTCATCCTCGGAGATCGCGCCGGTGGCGTGCTTGAGGAGCCCGTCGGCGAGCCCGCCGCGCAGGTAGCCGCTGGCGATCTTCAGGTGCTCGTTATGGGCGAGCCCGGCGGCCCGCGCGGCCTCGGCCTCCGTGATCGGAAGCTCGGTCGGCGGCGTCTCGTAGCGTCGCGCGCCGATGCCGGGCGTGTCCACGGCGGGGCCGTCTGGGGTTTCGATCGGCTTGTGGTCGTCCATGGCGGTGATCCGATATCTTCGACTCTCCCCCCTATGCGAGGGAGGGTGCCTCGCGGATGCGAGGCGGGAGAGGGGAGCGACGGTGCAGCTTGGCCGCGCCCGCCGCGAAATCTCCGGAAGCCGGGTTCCCCTCACCCGACCCCCTCCGGGGCCACCCTCTCCCGCAGAGGGGAGAGGGCTTACGGCATGCTCTCAGTAAACGTCCTGCTGGTAGCGCCGGGCGCGTTCCAGCGAAGCGACATGCGCCTCGGCGTCGGCGCTGCTGAGGCCCTTCACGCTCTCGAAGGCGCGCACCACGGCGGCGCGCACATCCTTGGCCATGTTCTTGGCATCGCCGCAGACGTAGAAATGGGCGCCGCCGTCGAGCCATTCCACCACCTCGGCGGCATGTGCGTCGATCCGATCCTGCACGTAGATCTTCTCCGGCTGGTCGCGGGAGAAGGCGACGTCGATCTTGGCCAGCGAGCCGTCCTCCAGCGCGTCCTGCCATTCGAGCTGGTACAGGAAATCGTGGGTGAAGTGGCGGTCGCCGAAGAACAGCCAGGAGCGGCCGGGGGCCTCGGTGGCGCGGCGCTCCTGCACGAAGGCGCGGAACGGCGCGACGCCGGTGCCGGGGCCGACCATGATGATGTCGGTCGACGGGTCGGAGGGCAGGCGGAAATGCTTGTTCGGCTTCACCCGCACCCGCAGCTTGGCGCCGTTCTTGATGCGGTCGGCGACATGCACCGAGGCGACGCCGGCGCGGGCGCGGCCGTGGGTTTCGTAGCGCACGGCGGCGATGGTGAGATGCACCTCGTCGCCGACTTCCTTGCGCGAGGAGGCGATGGAATAGGCCCGCGGCGGCAGCGGCCGGGTCACGCTGTTGAGATGGTCCGCCGTCAGCGTGGTGGGGAAGCGCTCGATCAGGTCGATCAGGTGCCGCCCCTCGATCCAGGCCTTGACCTCACCGCTCTCGACGAACTTTTGCGCGTCGGCGTGCCCGGTCGCCTTGGCGAAGCGCTCGACCGTGGTGGGCGAGAGCGTGGTGATGTCGCGCTCGGCGAGCAGCGCCTTGCGAAGACCTTCGTCACCGCTGAGGCCCGTCGCGCGCAAAATCTCGTCC
The DNA here is from genome assembly GCF_024347855.1 of Methylorubrum sp. GM97. NCBI lineage: Bacteria > Pseudomonadati > Pseudomonadota > Alphaproteobacteria > Hyphomicrobiales > Methylobacteriaceae > Methylorubrum > Methylorubrum sp. GM97. Next base: position 2,414,622 of record NZ_AP025942.1, on the reverse strand, counting down.
ACGAGCTGCGGGTCGTTTTCCGGGAAGATCTCGAGCGAATCGCCGGGCTCGTAGGCCGGCGCCCCATCCTCGAATTCGAGGGCGAGGTGGATCGTCTCCTTGTCGGAGCGCGAGGAGTTGAGGTTCACGTGGTCGATCACCTCGACCACGGCCGGCTCGCGGCTGACCTCGCCGTCCTCGTCCTCGGCTCCGGCGCGGAAATCGACCGCCACGACGTTGTCGGCCGGCGCTTCCGCCGGCGCCAGCGCCTTCAGCGTCCCCTTGATCCACTCGGCGGCCGGCTTCTCGAAATCGAGGTCGAGATCGGCGCGGTCGTAAGCACGCTTGGCGCCGAGCGCCTCGAAGCGCGCGTCGAGCGCCTTCCCGATCGCGCAGAACTCCGCGTAGCTGGTGTCGCCCAGCGCCAGCACGCCGAAGGCGAGGCCGTCGAGGCGCGGCGCGGCATCGGACATCAGTTCGCCATAGGCCCGCACCGCGCGGGCGGGCGGCTCGCCCTCGCCCCAGGTCGCGGCGATGGCGATGAGCTTGCCGGCCTTCGGCAGGGTGGCCAGATCGAGATCGGCGAAATCCACGACCTTCGGCTTGAAGCCCTGCTTGCGCGCAAGCTTGCTCACATCGCCCGCGAGCTTTTCGGAATTGCCCGATTCGGACGCGAACAGGATCGTCAGCGGCTCGGCCGCCTTCGGGGGTGCGGCCGGCGCGGCGGCTGCGGTCGCGGGCTGGCCGGCGGCCGCGTCGAGACCGGCGAGGAAGCCCGTCAGCCACGCGCGCTGGATCGGCGTCGCCGCGCCGAGCGCCGCGTCGAGATGGGCCCGCTCCTGATCGCCGAAGGGAGCCGTGCGGGGGAGAAGTGCTTGCCTGGACATTGTGGGTGCCATGTCGTCCGCCGGAGCGCCGCTGTCAACGTCGAAACGTCCGTTTTAAAGAACGCCCCGCAGAGAGAAGAGATTATTCGCTGTTGCGCTGCAAAAAGGAAGTTTATTCTCCGACCACTGCCAGCCGCGGCTCGGCTCGTCCCCGCGGGGGCGGCGCCGGCAACGGCAGGGCGGTCGTCGACTTCACCTTTTCCATGGCGAAGCGCGAGGTCACGTTCTTGAGAGGCAGGGTCGCGATCAGGTTCTTATAGAACGTGTCGTAGGCCGCCATGTCGGCCACGACGACGCGGAGCATGTAATCGACGTCGCCGGCCATGCGGTAGAATTCGAGCACCTCCGGCATCGCCGCGATCCGGTCGGCGAATTGCTCGAGCCAGTCCTTGGAATGGTCGGCGGTCTCGATGGAGACGAAGACGGTGAGGCCGAGCCCCAGCTTCACCGGGTCGAGCACGGCCACGCGCCGGTCGATCACGCCGTCGGCTTCAAGGCGCTGAATCCGCTTCCAGCACGGGGTCTGCGACAGCCCGACCTGCTCGCCGATGGCGGCGATGGAGAGCGTGGCGTCCTTCTGCAGGAGCGCGAGGATCTTCAGGTCGATCGAGTCCAAGGGGGCCTCTCCGGAGTTTGTGGCGAGGATGGTCTCACGAGGGCGTCGCCCGGAAAGCCGGGCGACGCGCCCGATCGGGCGCCTCGTTGAGAAGATTCTTTTCTAATTGGGCAACAATCCGCCGCGGCGGCCGTTGCAGGCTCGTTCGCGGCGCAGCGGAGGATTGCGTGCGCGAAAGCACCGCAAGGGCCCCGGCGCCTTGACATCGTTCGTTATAGCGAACATTTCAGAGCTCCGACAAGCAGGCAATCCGATTTTACGCACATGACCGCTGCTCTCGTCCGAGCGGCCGGGGACCTCGCCGAAGCCATGGCGGGGCTGGACCTCCGGGGGCGCATCCGCCTCGTCGAGGACCGCATCCCGGGCCGGCTCGTCTTCACCACCAGCCTCGGCATCGAGGATCAGGCGCTCACGCACGCGCTCGCCCTGAACAAGGGCCGCACCGAGATCGTCACCCTCGATACCGGCCGGCTCTACCCCGAGACCTACGACGTCTGGACCGAGACGGAGGCCGCCTACGGCATCCGCATCCGCGCCTATGCGCCGGAGCGGGTGGCCGAGGAGGAGTTCGTCGCGCGCGAAGGCATCAACGGCTTCCGCCACTCGGTGGCCGCGCGGCAGGCCTGCTGCGGCTTCCGCAAGGTCGAGCCGCTGGGCCGGGCGCTCACCGGCGCGGCGGCGTGGTTCACGGGGCTGCGCGCCGGGCAATCCGCCAACCGCGCGGACACGCCGCTGGCGGAGGCCGACGAGGGCCGCGGTTTGATCAAGGTCAACCCGCTCGCCGACTGGTCGCGCGCCGACGTCGATCGCTTCGTGCGCGAGAACTTCATTCCCTACAACGCCCTGCACGACCGCGGCTTTCCCTCGATCGGCTGCGCGCCCTGCACCCGCGCCGTGAAGGTCGGCGAGGACGAGCGGGCCGGCCGTTGGTGGTGGGAGCAGGAATCCAAGAAAGAGTGCGGCCTGCACCTGCACAGGCCGGAAGGTGACGTGGCGCCCGGACAGGAGGCCGCCGCCTTCGAGGAGCCGGCCAGCGCCGCGACCTCACGCGAACACAGAAAGGAACTGGTCTGATGAGCGCTGCCGTCGCCGCGCCCGCGCGCACCCGCCTGACGCATCTCCAGCGTCTCGAGGCCGAGAGCATCCACATCTTCCGGGAGGCGGTCGCCGAGGCCGAGAACCCGGTGATGCTCTACTCGATCGGCAAGGATTCGTCGGTGCTGCTGCACTTGGCGCTCAAAGCCTTCGCGCCTGGGCGCCTCCCGTTCCCCCTGATGCACATCGACACGACCTGGAAGTTCCGCGAGATGATCGCCTTCCGCGATCGGCGCGCCAAGGAGCTTGGGCTCGAACTCATCGTGCACACGAATCAGGACGGGCTTGCCAAGGGCGTCGGCCCGGTCAGCCACGGTTCGGAAGTGCACACCGACGTGATGAAGACGCAGGCCCTGCGGCAGGCGCTCGACAAGTACAAGTACGACGTGGCCTTCGGCGGCGCCCGCCGGGACGAGGAGGCCAGCCGCGCCAAGGAGCGCATCGTGAGCCTGCGCAACGGCCAGCACCGCTGGGACCCGAAGCGCCAGCGCGCCGAGCCGTGGCACCTCTACAATTTCAAGAAGCGGCGCGGCGAGAGCTTCCGCGTGTTCCCGCTGTCCAACTGGACCGAACTGGATATCTGGCTCTACATCGAGCAGGAAAACATTCCGATCGTTCCGCTCTACTTCGCCGCCGAGCGCCCGGTGGTGGAGCGCGACGGCCAGCTCATCATGGTCGATGACGAGCGCTTTCCGCTGGAGCCGGGCGAGACCCCGCAACAGCGGCAGGTCCGGTTCCGCACGCTCGGCTGCTACCCGCTGACCGGGGCGGTCGAGAGCCCGGCCGCGACCCTGCCGGAGATCATCGGCGAGACGCTGGCCGCCCGCACCTCGGAGCGCCAGGGCCGGGTCATCGACAAGGACGGCGCCGGCGCCATGGAGCGCAAGAAGCAGGAGGGCTATTTCTGATGACCATCCATCAGTCTCCGGAAGCGTTCGGCTACGACGCCTTCCTGCGTCAGCACCAGAACAAGGAAGTGCTGCGCTTCATCACCTGCGGCTCGGTCGATGACGGCAAGTCCACCCTGATCGGGCGGCTCCTGCACGACACCAAGCAGATCTTCGACGATCAGGTGACGGCGCTCCAGCGCGATTCGCGCAAGCACGGCACGCAGGGCGGCGAGGTCGATCTCGCGCTGCTGGTCGACGGGCTTCAGGCCGAGCGCGAGCAGGGCATCACCATCGATGTCGCCTACCGCTTCTTCTCGACCGACCGGCGCTCCTTCATCGTCGCCGACACCCCCGGCCACGAGCAGTACACCCGCAACATGGCGACCGGCGCCTCGACCGCCGACCTCGCCGTGATCCTGGTGGACGCCCGCCACGGGCTGACCCGCCAGAGCCGGCGCCACGCGCTGCTGGTCTCGCTGCTCGGCATCCGCCGCGTCGCGCTCGCCATCAACAAGATGGACCTCGTCGGCTGGTCGCAGGACAAGTTCGAGGCGATCGTCTCCGGCTTCCAGGCCTTTGCCGCGCCGCTGAACTTCACCGAGGTGCGGGCGATCCCGCTCTCGGCTAAGAACGGCGACAACGTCGTCCTGCCGGGCACCGCCGCGACTTGGTACACGGACGTTCCGCTGCTGCGCTATCTCGAAGAGGTGCCGGTGAAGTCGGAGGAGCGCGCCGCCGCCTTCCGCATGCCGGTGCAGTGGGTGAACCGTCCGAATTCCGACTTCCGCGGCTTCTCGGGGCTGATCGCCTCGGGCTCCGTCGCGCCGGGCGATGCCGTCACCGTCGCGCCTTCCGGCAAGACCTCGACGATCGCCCGCATCTTCACCGCCGACGGCGATCTGGAACGGGCGAGCGAGGGCCAGTCGGTGACGCTGGTGCTGGCCGACGAAGTCGATGCCTCGCGCGGCGCGGTGATCGCGACCTCGGACGCGCCGCTGACGCTGACCGACAGCCTCGACGTGCGCCTGTTCTGGGCCGCCGAATCCGATCTCGTCCCCGGCGCCAACCTATGGGCGAAGGTCGGCACGCAGACCGTCAACGCGGTGGTGAAGGCGGTGCATCGCCGGATCGATCCGGAGACCGGACAGGCCGGTCCGGCCGACAAGCTCGCGGTCAACGACATCGGCGACGTGACGCTGACCCTCGACCGGCAGATCGCGGTCGATTCCTATGCCGAGAACCGCGACACCGGCAGCCTAATCCTGATCGACCGTGAGACCACCGACACGGCCGCGCTCGGCCTCGTGCAGAGGGTCGTTGCGTCGAGCAAGGTCGCTCCGGCGCCGACCGCGTCTGTGACGGCTTCGGCGGAGCCCGCACGTAGCGGCGGTTTGCTGGCCGGCCTCAAGCGGCTGTTCGGCGGATAAGACCCTCACGGTAAAACCCCTCTCCCCTCTGCGGGAGAGGGTGGCCCCCGAAGGGGGTCGGGTGAGGGGCCGGCTCCGCACTGTCCGGAAGCGTCGCTCCCCTCTCCCGCCCGCTGAAGCGGGCACCCTCCCCCGCAGAGGGGGGAGGGTTTGGCGCCTGGCGTCCGCCCCGCTAGAACCACCCCATGACCTCCGCCCCCGACCCGGCCGCCGACGTGTACGAGGGCCGGGACGGCTGGCTGTTCCTGATCCGCGGCAACAACCGGGTGCTGGAACAATATGGCCGGCCGGGCGTCTCGCGGCGGACGCTGTGGCGCTGGCGGCGGATCATCGAGACCCGGATGCGGCGCTGTGCCCGGCTCGGCGCGACCTATTTCCACGCCCTCGCCCCGGAAAAGCTCACCGTCTATCCCGAATGGGCCGAGGGGCTCGCCTTCAACTCGGCCCGCGCCCCGGCACTCCGCCTCGCCCGCTGGCTCACCGCCTCGCCGGGCGCCCGCGCCTGGGTCGATCTCACCGGCGCCTTTCGCGCGGCGAAGGACGGCCCACCGCTCTACCTGCGCACCGATACCCACTGGACGCATCAAGGCTGCGTGCTGGCCTACCGCACGATCCTGGCGCGGATGGGCGTGCCCCCGCGCGACGACATCGAGGCCCGGCGCGAGCGCATCGCCCTCCCCTTCACGGGTGATCTCGGCCTCAAGTTCATGCCCCACCGTTCGGAATCGGCGGAAGGCAGCGCGATCGCAAGCGAGGCCCGGCGCATCCATGCCAACGGCCTGCTCTTGGAGATGGAGGCGCTCGGGCGCGGCGGCGATGCCCATCTCGGCGCGCATGCGGTGTTCCGCAACGACGATCCGGGGGCCGATCCGCGCCGCCTCGTGATCTTCGGCGACTCTTACGCGCAGCACACCCCCCACAGCCCGGTCGCGACGCTCACCGCGCTCTTCGCCGACACCTTTCGCGAGGTGCATTTCCTGTGGTCGACGGGGATCGACTGGCACTATCTCGACGCCGTCCGCCCCGATTTCGTCCTGGGCGAGATGGCCGAACGCTTCGTGATCGACCTGCCGCCGCACGGCATCCGCATCGAGCGGCTCGCGGAACTGGCCCGCGAGCGCAAGCTGATGGGCGAGTTCACGGCAGCGGATTCGCGCTCACCCGCACCGCCTCCGCCTGACGCGCCCGCATCCGTGCCTGAAGCCGCTGACGCCGCGCCGCGATGACCGTGCCGTTGATCTCGCCGCCGAACAGGAACATCGCCGCGAGCCAGTAGAGGAACACGAGGAAGATCATCGCCGTGGCGAGGCCCCCGTAGGTCGAGGCGTAGGCGTTCGAGAAGCGGTCGAGATAGTAGCCGAAGCCGAGGCCGGCGAGGAACCACAGGCACAGCGTCACGACGATGCCCGGCAGCACCGACAGCACCGGCCGGCGCCCGGCCGCGACGAATTTATGCGCGATCACCAGCACCAGCGCGATCAGGAAGGCGGTGACGCCGATGCGGCCAATGGCGACGGTGAGCGCCAGCGGCTCCAGCCCTGGCGCGACGAAGACGAGCTGGCGCCAGATCAGCGGTCCGAGCACCACGAGCAGCGCGAAGGCCAGCATCGCGAGGGCGCCGCAGACGACGTAGCCGATCGATTCGAGCCGGGTGAGCCACCACGGCCGCGCCTCGCGGATGCCGTAGGCGCGGTTGAGCCCGACCCGCAGCGACTCGACCCCGGAGGACGAGAAGTAGAGCGCCAGCAGCGCGCCGAGGGTCAGCACGCCGCCGCGCTGCTCGGTGAGCAGGCGGTGCACCTCGCCAACGATAGGTTTGGCCACCTCCCGCGGCACCGCGTCGAAGATCAGCGTGCCGGCCTCGTCCGCCAGTGACTTGCTGCCGATCAGGCCGGCGAGCGCCGCGAGCAGAATCAGGAACGGAAACAGCGAGGTCAGCATCGACAGCGCGATGTGGCTGGCGATCGCCCAGCCATCATGGGCGACGAAGCGCTGCGCGGCGATGCCCGTCACGTCGAGGATCTTCTTGAATCGGCTCAAGGGAGGAGATGGCTTCTTCGGCTGAGTCGAGGCGGGCCGCTCCATACGGGCCAATGAACGGTGCGCGTCAATCTCGGGCGCGAGCCAAGCATGGCCGCCCTCAGGTTTCTCCGATTGCCATGAGGTCGGTTGCGTGCTGCCTGCCGGGCGCCATGTCGAGCCTTCTCTCCAGCCTGATCCCGGCCGCCTTCGTCTTGATCTGGGCGAGCGGCTTCGTCGCCGCCCGCTACGTGGCGCCCTATGCCGAGCCGCTGGCCTTCGTCGCCCTGCGGCTGGCCCTGGTCTCGCTCGTCCTGGCCGGCATTGCCGGCGTCCTACGCGCCCGCTGGCCGCGCAACGCCGCCGGCTGGCGCGACGGGATGGTCGCGGGCGTGCTGATGCAGGGCATCTATGTCGCCGGGGTGTTCTGGTCGGTGCATCGCGGCCTGCCCGCCGGCATCGCGGCGCTGGTCGGCAGCCTCCAGCCGCTGCTCACCGCGGCCGCCTCGCAGCCGCTGCTCGGCGAGCGGGTCGCGCCCCGACGCTGGGCCGGCATCGGGCTCGGCTTCCTCGGCGCGGGGCTGGTGCTCGCGCCGAAGCTCGGGGCGGTCGATGCCGCCGGCATCCCGCTGGAGGCGCTCGCGGTGTGCCTCGCCGCGATGCTGGCGATGACGGCGGGCACGCTTTGGCAGAAGCGCAGGGGCGCGGGCGCCGACCTCGTCACCAATGCCTGCCTGCAATTCATCGGCGGCACCGCCTTCGCGGTCCCGCTCGCTCTGATCGCCGGCGAGACGCATCTGAGCCCGAGCCTGCCGCTCGGCCTCGGCATGGCGTGGTCGGTCCTCGTCAACTCGGTCGGCGGCATCCTGCTGCTGCTGGCGCTGATCCGGCGCGGCGCGGTGGCCGGCGTCGCCTCGCTGCTCTTCCTCGTGCCGCCGGTTTCGGCGGCGATCGCCTACGTGATGTTCGGCGAGGCGCTGACCCCGGTGCAGATCGCCGGCATGGTGGTGGCGGCTGCCGGAGTCGGCTTGGCGAGCGGACCCCAGACACGCGCAACACGGTGAACTGTATGATGAATTCAGCCTAAAGACGGGGGATGCGGCGATGAGAAACCACTATTGTGCCGGCGATCGGGCCTATAAAGGAAGCATCTAACCGGTTTCCTGAGAACCGCGCTCCGTCACGCCAGCCACTTCGGCGCGGAGCGCCTGAGAAGAGAGTCGCACATGGCCGCTTCCCCCGCCGTCCAGCCCGCCAACGACCCGACCGATTTCGTCGCCCTGGCCAAGGACGCCGCCGCGGGCGCCAAGGCCCTCGTCGCCGAGGCGACCGCCCGCGTGAAGGCGCGGGTGACGGGCCCCGAGGGCAAGCTCGACGCGGGCGCGCTGGAGCGCGAGCAGCACGCCGCCCACGGCCTGTCCTGGCTCGCCACCTACGGCGAGGCGGTGCGCGAACTCGCCGATTACGCCGAGCGGCTTCAGGGCGAGGGCAGCTTCGGCGAGACCGAAGCGCTGCTCGTGAAGATCGGCGTCGGCGAATATCTCGACCAGATGTTCGGCGGCATCCCGATGAGCCAGGGCGAGATGGTCCGCCCGACCGCGCTCGGCTTCACCGCCGCCGAACTCGCTGGCCTGCGGACGCCGGCCATCGACGCCATGGTGGCCGAGGGCAACACGCCCGCCAACCGCGCAGCGCTGGTGGCCAAGATCCGCGAGGCCACGAGCGCGGGTGCGGCGACCATCGGCGCTTCGGGCCTCGACGAGGACATGGAGGCGATCCGCTCCGAGATGCGCCGCTTCGGCAAGGCCGAGGTGGTGGAGCAGGCCCACGAGTGGCACCTGAAGAACGCCTACATCCCGATGTCGATCATCGAGAAGATGGCCGAACTCGGCGTGTTCGGCCTCACCATCCCCGAGGAATACGGTGGCATGGGCATGCCGAAGGCCGCGATGTGCGTGGTCTCGGAGGAGCTGTCGCGCGCCTATATCGGCGTCGGCTCGCTCGGCACCCGCTCGGAGATCGCCGCCGAGCTGATCCTGTGCGGCGGCACCGAGGAGCAGAAGCAGCGCTTCCTGCCGGGCATCGCCTCCGGCGACATCCTGCCGACCGCCGTCTTCACCGAGCCGAATACGGGCTCCGACCTCGCGAGCTTGCGCACCAAGGCCGTCAAGGACGGCGACCATTGGAAGATCTCGGGCAACAAGACCTGGATCACCCACCCCGTGCGCGCCGACATCATGACCGTGCTCGTGCGGACCAAGCCCGAGGAAAAGGGCCATCGCGGCCTCTCGATGCTCATCGCCGAGAAGCCCCGCGGCACGGACGAGCAGCCCTTCCCGGTCGAGGGCCTGTCGGGCGGCGAGATCGAGGTGCTCGGCTACCGCGGCATGAAGGAGTACGAACTCTCCTTCGAGGACTTCGCGGTGCCGGCCAACAACCTGCTCGGCGAGATCGAGGGCAAGGGCTTCGCCCAGCTCATGCAGACCTTCGAGTCGGCCCGCATCCAGACCGCGGCCCGCGCCATCGGCGTGGCGCAGTCGGCTCTCGATATCGGCCTGCGCTACGCCGAGGAGCGGGTGCAGTTCGGCAAGGCGCTGGTCGAGTTCCCGCGCGTGGCCGACAAGCTCGCGATGATGGCGGTGGAGATCAACATCGCCCGACAGCTCACCTACTTCTCCGCCCGCGAAAAGGACGAGGGCAAGCGCTGCGATCTCGAGGCCGGCATGGCCAAGCTGCTCGGCGCCCGCGTCGCCTGGGCGGCGGCCGACAACGCCCTGCAGATCCACGGCGGCAACGGTTTCGCGCTGGAATACAAGATCAGCCGCGTGCTCTGTGACGCGCGCATCCTCTCGATCTTCGAGGGTGCCGCCGAGATCCAGGCCCAGGTCATCGCCCGGCGCCTGCTGGAGCAGTAGTCAAGGCACAACTCGCCCTCGATCGGCGCTATACTGGTCGAGGGCGATCCATCCTTCAGATTCAGCCTGAATAGCCGGCTCATATACTCCCCCTCAACGAATGATCGCTAGGCCGTGATCCGATCCTCCCGGAGCACGGCTTTCGCTTGCCCATCCCGACCTCAGACGCGTCCGCCGCCGCGCTGGTCCAGCACTGGCGCAGTTGCCGGTCCCGCCCCGGGGCGATGCCGGGTTACGATGCCGTCGTCCTGGGCAGGCTCGGCCGTCTGGCCGACCGCTGCGCCCTGGTCGCCACCCGCGAAGGCCGGGCCGAACGCATCCTCTGGGGTGGCACGGGATTTCGCGACTGGTTCGAGGACGAGATCCGCGACCGGCCACTCGTGCAGATGCCCGATGAGATCCGCCGGCCGATCGAGGAGATCGGGATCGCCGCCCTGCGCACCGGCGAGCCGGCCGGGGCCCGATGCGACCGAATCACCGACGGCGTCGTCACCACCTGGAATCTCGTCGGCGTCCCGCTCGCCAACGGCAGTGGAACGCCGCTCCTCCTCGTCCACGTCGACAGCGAGGGTGTGCGCACCGAGTTGATGCAGGCGATGTTCGGCGCGACCGGCCAGGGCCTGATGGCGCTGGGCGCGATCCGTGAGGCATCGGGTGCAGTCGCGGACTTCAAGATCGTCGCCCTCAACCAGGGCGCCGCGGAGATTCTCGGGCGGCCGGTCGCGAGCCTGCAATGGCAGCGGCTGGGCGATCTCGTGCCCGTTCGGCTCGGCGTGACGCAGCGGCTGTCGGGCGTCCTGGGATGCGCCGACCGGGCGACGTTCGAACTCGCCGTGCCGCGCGCCGACCGGACGACGCTGCACCTGAAGGTGGAGGCGCAGGCCATCGGCGATCTCGTCGCCGTCGCCATGACCGATGTCGGGGACATCAAGGCGCGTGAGGCCTCGTTCCGGTTCCTGTTCGAGAGCAATCCGCTGCCGATGTGGCTGGTCGATCAGGATTCGGCCCGCTTCGTCGCCGTGAACGAGGCGGCGGTCGCGCATTACGGCTACAGCCGCGAAGCCTTCCTGGCCCGAGGGCTGCAGGACCTGTCGGAAGCCGTCGCGTTCAGTTTTGCCCGCGACGGCCGCCTGCACCGCCATCGTCGGGCCGACGGCTCGTTGATCGACGTGACGCTGTTCGAGCGCAGCCTCGCCTTCGAAGGTCGCCCGGCCGTGCTCGGCGCGGCCATCGACGTCACCGAGCAGCGCCGCGCCGAGGCGCGCATCACGCACATGGCCCACCACGATGCGCTGACAGGCCTGCCGAACCGGGCGCTGTTCACGACCCGCCTCGCGGAGGTGATCGCCGAGCACGCCCGCACCGGCGCGGGCGCCGCCCTGCTCTGCCTCGACCTCGACAAGTTCAAGCTCGTCAACGACACCCTCGGCCACCCGGCGGGCGACACCCTGCTCCGAGCGGTGGCGGACCGGATCACGGCATGTCTGCACGGGGAGGATCTGGTCGCGCGCCTCGGCGGCGACGAGTTCGCGGTGCTGCTGCGCACCCCCTACGCCGGGACCGTGTCCGCCGTCGCCGGCCGGATCATCGAGGCGTTGTCGCATCCCGTCAGGCTCGGCGACCGGGAATGCCAGATCGGCGTGAGCGTCGGCATCGCCTGCCTGCCCGAGCACGGAACCGATTCCGATACCCTGCTGCGCCACGCCGACCTCGCTCTCTACCGGGCGAAGGCGGATGGCGGCTGCATCGCCCATTATTTCGAGGCGGCGATGGACAGTTGGGACCGGTCACGGCGCCGACGGGAGGCCGACTTGCACGAGGCCTTCGCCCGGGGCGATCTCGCGCTCGCCTACCAGCCGGTCGTCGGCGTCCGCTCGCGGGCGATCGTCGGGTTCGAGGCGCTGCTGCGCTGGCACCACCCGGTCGAGGGAGCGATCCCGCCGTCCGAATTCGTGCCGCTTGCCGAGGAAACGGGTCTGATCGTGCCGATCGGCGCCTGGGTGCTGCGGCAAGCCTGCGCCGAGGCGAGCCTGTGGGCCGATCCGGTTCGGATCGCGGTGAACCTCTCGCCGGTGCAGTTCCGCGATCCCGGCCTCGTTGCGACGGTGCGCGAGGCGCTCGCCCTTTCCGGGCTCGCCCCGCACCGGCTCGAACTGGAGGTCACAGAATCGGTGCTGCTGGCCGCGAGCGAGGCCAACGTCGCGACGCTGCATGCTCTACGGGATCTCGGCGTACGCATTGCGATGGACGATTTCGGAACGGGCTATTGCTCGTTGAGCTACCTGCAGAAGTTTCCCTTCGACAAGATCAAGATCGACCGTTCTTTCGTAAGCCGGCTCGGCGAGGATCCGCACTCGACCGCGATCGTGCAGGCAGTGATCGGCCTCGGCGCAAGCCTCGGCATCGTCACCGTGGCCGAGGGTGTCGAGACCGAAGTCCAGTTCGCCCATCTGCGGGCCGAGGGCTGCGAGGAGGTGCAGGGCTACCTGTTCGGTCGGCCGATCCCCGCACCGCAGGCCGTCGGGCCGATTCGGCGGGAGCCGGACGTCGCCGCGTGAGGCGGGAGGGCGAGCGGGTCGCCCGCCCGACCCCTTACTTCGTGATCTTCACCGAGACCGGATCACTGGACGGGAAGGTCTCCTCCAGCGCCTCGTCGAGGCGCTCGTCCTTATGGTCCTTCTGGTTCTCGGCCAGCGACTTGTCGCCTTTGCCGTCCCGTTGGCCGTCCTGCTGGAAGCCTTTGGGCTTGGTCTCGTCGGTCGGCTGCTTGGTGGTCTCGGACATGGGGATCGGTCTCCGTTGTCGGGCGCGCCGCGTGTCGCGGCCTTCATGCGCACCAACGCGAGGCGGGCGTTCCTGTTGCGTCGCGGCTCACAGGCCGGCGGATGCCGCGCCGCGCAAGCCCGGCCCCTCGACCGGGCGAAGAGCAGGCGCCTCGCGCATCACGAGGCCGTAGACCTGCTCTAGCCGGTCGAGATGCGCGTCCACGCTGAGCGGCGCCGCCCAGTAGCGCTCGTAGGCGCGCTCGGCCATGCGGGCGGCGAGCGCGTCGTCCGACAGCCGGGTGAGGTGGGCGGCGAGCGCGCCGGCATCGCCGGAGCGGAACCAGAACCCGTTCTCGCCGTCCTCCACCGCCTCCCGCCCGGCACAGGCATCGGAGACGATGACCGGGCAGCCGCAGGCGAGCGCCTCGTAGACGGTGAGCGGCTGGCCCTCGTACCAGATGCTCGGGAACACCAGGGCGCGGGCGCGCCGCATCAGGGCCTGCACCTCGGGCCCGGTCTTCCAGCCGAGCATCACCGCCTCGGGATAGCGCGCCTTCAGCTCCGCCGCGTTCGGACCGTCGCCGACGAAGACCGGGCGGATTCCGGCCCGCCGCGCCGCCTCGGCGAAGACCGGCGCGCCCTTCTCCGTCGAGATGCGGCCGACGAACAGGACATCACTGCGGCCTTCGTGCGCGGGCGGCTGCCGCTCGACCGAGATCGGATTGTCGATCCGGTGGAACACCGTGCGCGGGGGCAGGAGCGGTGCGATCACCCGCTCTTGGAGCGCGCTGATCGTGACCACGTGACGGAACAAGGTGGGCAGGCCGGCGACGTGTTCCAGGCCGAGATGGCGCACCACCCGCAGGAGCTTGCGCGGGTAGGAGCGCGCGTCGCAATTCGTGGTGAGGCAGGCCGCCGACATCGGGGTGCGATGGCAGATCCGGTCGGCCGGATATTCGTAGAAGCCGCCATTGGGGCAGACGAGGAAGAACTCGTGCATCGTGTAGAGGCACGGCAGGCCCGAGCGCCGGATCGCCGTGCCGATCGAGGGCGAGAGCGCCTTGGCGAAGGCGTGGACATGCACCAGCGTGTCGCGCGGATCGCACAGCGTCAGTTCCGCGGCGAGGCGGGCGGTAGCGCGACGGTTCCAGATCGCCTGCACGGCGAAGGCGAGCTTGTTCGTGGTGGAGGCGATGTCGTCCTGCCCGAGGCAGACCACCCGCGCCCCGCTCTCGGCGAGCCGGGGATCGACCGGGCCGACCGCGGCGAACACCGTGACCCGGTGCCCGCGCTGGCGCAGGCCCACGGCGGAGTCGAGGGCGACCTTGGCTTGGCCGCCATTGATATGGGCATGGTCGAGAACGAGGACGACGTGCACGGCGATTCCCGCTCCCTCGCCACCTCGTGACACGCCCGATGCACGGTGCCCCACGGAGGATCGGTGTTTCGCCGACGTTTACCAGCCGGCAGTTGATCTCCCGTAAACCCTGGGCGGACACGCGCCGCGCCAGGGCGGCCGCACCGCGAGAGCATCGTTTCGTCCGGGAATCGCTTTCCGGGACGGTGCCCGCGCTTCCGGACGGGGCGCCTCCATGCACGTCGTGATCGTCGCCGAATTCGCCGCCGCGAGCGGGGGTGCCGAGAAGGTCGCGGTGGAATCCGCCCGCGGACTCGCGGAGGCCGGCGCGACGGTGACCTACATCCAGGCGATCACCGGACCCGTCGATCCGCTGCTCGACCATCCGCGCTTGCACCGCATCGACCTCGCTCTGCCGGATGTGTGGTCGCTGCCGGCATGGCGCGGCGCGGCGTCGGGGATCTGGAACGGCGAGGCGGCCGCGCGGCTTGCCAGCGCGCTCGACAGCCTGCCGGTGCCGCCCGACTGCCTTCACCTGCACCAGTGGACCCGCGCGCTCTCGCCCGCCGTGCTGCCGGTGCTGCTCGGCCGCGGCGTTCCCCTGGTGCTGACGCTGCACGACTACGCCCTGACCTGTCCGAACGGTGTCGATTACCGCTTCGATCGGGCCGAGCCCTGCGCGCTCGTCCCGCTCTCCGGCGCCTGCCTCGCGGCCGCCTGCGATCCGAAGAGCCGGCTGCACAAGCTGGTGCGGGTCGGTCGCGCCGCCGCCCTGCGGGTCGCGGCGCGAGGGGCCGATCTCGACGTCGTCCATGTCTGCGACGGCAGCCGTGCGCGGGTGGCGGGACGGTCCGGGGCCCTGCGCCTGCGCCATCACCGCATCGACAACCCGGTGCGGGTGGAGAAGCGGGCGCCGGCCCTGCCGGCTTCGGGCGATGCGATCGTCTATGTCGGGCGCCTGACGCCGGAGAAGGGCGCGGATCTCGTCGCCGAGGCCGCGCGGCGGGCCGGACTGCCCGCGCTCTTCATCGGGGCCGGCCCGCTCGAAGCACGTCTGCGGGCGGAGGGCGCCGAGGTGCTCGGCTGGCGAAGCCCGGAGGCGGTCGAGGCGATCCTGCATCGCCGCGCGCGTGCGCTCTGCGCACCGTCGCGCTGGGTCGAGACCGGGCCGCTCACCGTCTACGAGGCGCTGGCCCAGGGGATTCCCGTCGTGGCGTCGCGGCGCTCCGGCGCGGCGGAGAAGGTGGCGGACGGGGAGACCGGCTTCGTCGTCGAGCCGGAGGTGGCGGCGCTGGCTGGCGCCTTCGCAGCGCTCAAGACCGACGCGCTCACCGCCCGCCTCGGCCGGGAGGCCTATGGCAGGTACTGGCAGGCCCCGCTGACGCTCGCCGCCCACGCGCTTTCCCTGCTGGCGCTGTATCGGCGGATTGGGGATGAATACAAAATGCGGCAGTGCGATATGAGCCCGGCTGCCGCCGAGCCTGCGGTTGCCCATTCCATGGGCAGCACCCTTGGCAAAGGGCGCCTTCCGACATTATAGTGCCGATCGCGCATCGACCCACGGGACCATTGCGTAGCCAAACCACGATTTATAACAAAAGCTTAGTTCAAAACATTCCATAGTTGGATATTGCCGGTCGATCGCTCGAAACTGTCCTTGACTTTTATGTTGCACCGCAACATACGAGGTGCGGGCCGGTTAGCCGCGGGGACGCTCTGTACGCTCCCCGACACCGAATTCTCCCGGTCCGTCTGCAGGAGAGACAGATGAGCACCCAGAGCTTCGAGATCCCCGCCGAGTTCCGTGAGTTCGCCGACAAGAGCGTCGATCAGGCTCGCAACGCCTTCGGCACCTTCCTGAACGGTGCGGTGAAGACCTCCGAGCAGCTCCGGAACTCGGCCACGACCGTCCAGTCGACGCTGAACGCGGCGGTGCTCAAGAGCCTCGACCACACCAAGACCAACGCTGACGCTGCCTTCGACTACGTGCAGCGCGTCGTGCGCGCGAAGGACCCGCGCGAGGCCTTCGAGATCCAGTCCGAGTTCCTGAAGACCCAGTTCGCCGCGTTCCAGGCCCAGGCCAAGGAATACGGTGCCCTCGCTCAGAGCGCCGCCGGCCGCTAATCCGGTCCGGCTGCGGGCTCCGGCCCGTCTGAGGAGCATGAGAGGCCGAATCCGCGATGAGCGGGCTCGGCACACTCGTGCTCCAACGCTATGCTCCGTCGCAGCGCTCCGGGCTCGGCTCGGACCCGCGCTGAGGCAGAGGGTTTCGAACGAGGAGAAGGCCCATGTCGTCGAGCCGCCGCAGGGGACGCCCACCCGGAGCGTCCGCCACTACCCAGCCGCCGACCGTCACCGCGACGCCGACCGAGGTCGCCGACGCGTTGTTGGCCGAGACGCCGGCCGACAAGGGCCCGGAGCCGGAGACGGACGAGCCTGAGACCGCCGAGGTCCAGGCCGTGGAGGCGGCAGAGCAACCCGCAGACGACGCTGCGACCGAGGCCGTCGAAGCGTCCGGCGAGCCTGCTCCCGCCGAGGTGCAGTCCACTGCGGACGACCAGCCGGCTGATTCTCCTGAGGAGACGGTTACCGCCGCGTCGGAACAGGCGCCCGCTCTGTCCGCCGAACCGGAATTCGTTGCATCCGAGGCAGCCGCAACCGTCGAGACGGCGACCGAGACGCTTGTTCAGACCGCGCCGCTGCCGACGCTGGCCGAGGCCAACCCTGCGTCCAAGTCGTCCGACGACGCCCGATCCAAAACACACAGCGTCCGCTTCGGCGCGAACTTCGCTTTCGCGCCAACCCTCGCGCCGCTCACCGAGATCAACGCGAAGCTGTTCGCCTTCGCGCGCGGCGAGGGCGAGGCGGTGCTCGCCCATTTCCAGGCCCTCGCCCAGGCCAAGTCCCCGGCGGAGGCGATTCGCCTCCAGGTGACGGAGATGCAGCGCGCCGCCGACGCCTCGTTGAGCTGCTTCAGCGAGATCGTCCGCAGCGCCAACCGCCTGCACGACACCGCCCGCCGGCACTGAAACCAGCACCGGCCGTGACGTGAGATCGGGGCAGTCGCCATCGGGCGGCTGCCCCTTTTTCGTCAGTCCGCTTCATCAGTCCGCTTCGCCGGTCCCCTGGCGAACATCCGGGGGCGAAAAGCGCCCGGCATCCCGACTCCCGGATGCGCCCGAGCAGAGCCGACGCCGACCGACGACAAGGCCTCCCCTGGGGCGGCGTCGGCGTTGAGGCTGGGTCTGACAGCAATGCGATCGCCATCGCAGACGGCCGACGCCGCATGACGCGGATGCGGCGAGCCCCTCGCGCGCTGCGGTCCCACGGTCTACATAGCCCGCCCCGCTCCAGCGACCTTCGGAGACCTCGCATGCCCTCCTCGCCGCTCCTGCCGGCCTGCCTCGTATCCGTGCTTCTCGCCGCCGCGCCCGCGAGCGCGCAGATGGCGAACACGCCCGGAAAGCCCGCCGCGGAGAAGGCCTCTCCGGACAAGGCGGTGCCCCTGTCGAAGGGCGAGATCCAGCTCTCCTTCGCCCCCGTGGTGAAGCGGGCGGCGCCCTCCGTGGTCAACGTCTATGCCTCCCATGTCGAGAAGCGCTCCGCACGCTCCAACGCCATGGAGGAATTCATGCGCCGCTTCTTCGGCGAGGACCGTCCGGGCCGTGGCCCCAGCGGCCTGCCCGGCGAGCGGGCACAGCGCTCCCTCGGCTCGGGCGTGATCGTCGACGGCTCGGGCCTCGTCATCACCAACAACCACGTCATCGAGAACATGAACGAGGTGAAGGTGGCGCTCGCCGACAAGCGCGAGTTCGAGGCGCAGATCGTGCTGCGCGACCCCCGCACCGACCTCGCCGTGCTCAAGATCAAGGGCCCGGCCGACATCGCCTCGATGCCGATCGGCGATTCCGACCACTTGGAGGTCGGCGATTTCGTGATGGCGATCGGCAACCCGTTCGGCGTCGGGCAGACCGTGACGCAGGGCATCGTCTCGGCGCTGGCCCGCACCCAGGTCGGATCGTCGGACTACCAGTTCTTCATCCAGACCGATGCGGCGATCAATCCGGGTAATTCCGGCGGCGCGCTGGTGGACCTGAAGGGGCATCTCGTCGGCATCAACACCGCGATCTATTCGCAATCCGGCGGCAGCCACGGCATCGGCTTCGCCATTCCCGCGAGCATGGTCCGCGCCGTGGTGGAGACCGCCAAGAGCGGCGGCAGCCTCGTGCGCCGGCCCTGGCTCGGGGCGCGGGTGCAGGGCGTGACCCCGGATATCGCCGAGAGCGTCGGGCTCGACCGGCCGACCGGTGTGCTGGTGGCGAGCATGCAGGCCAAGAGCCCGGCCGAGGAAGCCGGCCTCAAACGCGGCGACGTGATCCTCACGGTCGATGGACAGACCGTCGAAGATCCGGAAGCCTTCGGCTACCGCTACGCCCTCAAGGGCATTTCCGGCACGGCCGATTTCGGCATCCTGCGCGGCACCAAGCGGCAGACGGTCCAGATCAAGCTCGGACCGGCGCCGGAGACGCGGCCCCGCGACAGCCTCAAGGTCCGCACCCGCACGCCGTTCGCGGGCGCGACCTTCGTCAACACCTCGCCCGCGGTGGGCGAGGAGCTTCAGGCGGACCTGCCGGACGAGGGCGTGGCGGTGACTACCGTCGAAGACGGCTCGCTCGCCGGCCGGGCGGGCTTCCGCAAGGGTGACGTGATCGTGGCGATCAACGGCATGCCGATCGCCTCGACCAAGGATCTGGAGCGGGTGACGCAGCGCAATCTCGGCCTGTGGGAGGTCGCGATCAACCGCGGCGGCGAGGTTCTGACCTCGGTGTTCGGCGGGTAGGCTCCCGGCTTCCGCCCGAGCATCTCCTTCGGAGCCGCGACAAGCGCCTCTCCGCCTCTTCGGGCGCGGAGAGAGCGAGGCCGGGTGCGCTGGCGCTCATTCGCAGGCGCGTTCCAGCCCTAAGGTCGCGCTTGGGCTGGCGGGCCGAATGTTCCGTTTCCGATGTTTCGTCGATCACGCGCGACGCAATCCGGTAACCGTACGAGGCAATCCGCCGGCAACCGGGGGTCGGTAGAACCGCCCCACACGAGAGCCAAAGGCTCCGGTCTGGAGGGGCGGACATCATGCGGGACCTGATCAAGATCGCGGCGGCCGGAACGGTAATGACAGCCTATGCCCTTCTCGCCCCGTCCCTCGTCGAAGCGGTGCCGAGCCCGGCCGGCTCGGCCAAGGCCTTCACCCAGCGCCTGCCGCAAGCGGGTGGCATGGTTCCGGTGAGTGCCCGGATCGACGACGGAGCGCTGGTTCCGGGGCAGTTCGTGGTGACCCGCCGGCCGCTTCTGGTCGGCATCTCGGCGGGCCAAGCCTCCCGATGACCACCGCGGACACATCGCTGCTCGCGGCGGCATTCGTGCTCGGCCTCGGAGTGGCCGTTCTTCTCAACGCCCTGCTGACCTGAGTGACTTTATCGGGCCCCGTCGGGCGTCGCGGAGGCGCCTCAGGCGGCTACGCTGGCCAGGGCGTGGCGGTTGCCGTTCAGGCCCGCGCAGAGATCGTCGATCTCAGTCACGTCGAGAGCCTCGCCGCTGCTGGCGGCGATGGTGTCGATCAGGTCGTCCTTGCGAGGGTCGAACGGGTGGCCCTGCATCCGGTAGAATTGATAGTAGCGCAACGCCGCCAGAAGCGTGTCGCGTTCGCGGGCGGTCACGTTGAGGTTCTGCGTGGTCATGGGCTTCCCCTTGGCTTGCAACGAACGCCGAGGCGAGACCGCGCGAGACTCGCCTAGCTTGACCGTTGTAGCCGCTGAGTCGCAGCCCCGTCTATGACATCTGGGGGGATGGCGCGGAGCGCAGCCCGTCCCGGTGATCGATCGGCCCAGCCCCTGCCCTCCCCGTCTCGGGCGAGACGTTCGACAGGGCGGCCGCGTCGAGTCCGTAATAATCTTCCAGAATCCGCGGGTAGACGGTCGGCCGGAACGGCTCGCGGGCGGCCCAGAGCGCGTCGATGGGAAGCGCGAGCAGGGCCGCGTTCAGCCGCTGCGGGTCATCGGCCAGCGCCGGATCGAGGCGATGCCCCGCCCCGCTCGCGCGCAGCCGCTCGGCCTGGGCGCCGAGATCGAACACCACCGGCGGCACCCCCGCGGCCAGCGCCAGCGAGAGCGTGTAGCAGTAGGTCTCCGGCCAGATCGAGGGGAGCAGGACGAGGTCCGGATCGAGCCGGGCGATCTCGGCAAGCGCCGCCGCGTCGCTGCCATAGAGGCCGGTCTCGCGCACGCCCGCCGCCTCCATGGCGCGCGGCTCGGCGGAGTGGCCGACGATCGTGAACACGATCGGCAATTGCCGCAGCCGGGCGTCGAGGGCGAGGTTGTGGACGACGTCGTAGCCCTTGTGCGCGCCGATCGATCCGATCACCGCGACCCGCAGCGGCCCCTCCCGGCGCTGGCGGGCCTTGAGCTCGACGCCGGCCAGCGTCTCCTCGTGCGGGCGCACCGCGATGCGGTCGAGGTGCAGCGTGCTGCCGATTCGATCCGCGAGATCGGCCGAGGGGGCGAACACCGTCCGGGCACGGTCGAGGAACCCGGCCCAGTCCTGCCGCCGCTCGGCGGGATCGGGCAGCACGATCCCGTCGGCGTCGCGATCGAGGCGGATGCAGTCGCGGCAGACGGCGGGTTCTGCCAACCCGCAATAGACGCCATCGGATCGCACGAGATTGTTGCGGTGGCAGACCGAGGCGTAGTCGTGCAGCGTCACGTCGTAGCCGGTGCCGGCCTCCTCGACCAGCCGCATCGCCGCGCGGGTCGAGGGGGCATCGAGCCCCGCCAGCGAGTGCACATGCACCATTGCCGGGGCGAGCCAACCGATCAGCTCGGCGAGGAGATCCGCATCCCGGTCGAGGGAGAGCGGATCGAGGATCGAGACGGGGAAGTCGATCCCGCCCGATCCGGGCAGGCCGAGCCTGAACCCGCCGGGCTCGTCGGTGCGCAGATAGACGACGGCGAGACCGGCCTCGGCGAGCCGGAGGCTCAGCGCCTCGATATGGGTCTCGACCCCGCCGCCGAAATCGTGGGTCACGATCAGGGCGACGCCGCGCTCGGCGCTGGCCGTGGCGCGCTTGGCGAAGCGGTAGAGGTCGAGGCGGCGCCGGGCGAAGCGCGCGGGATCGACCTCGATGTGGTTGTGGACCCGGCGCTGGTAATCGGGGTGCTTCGTCAGGATCGCGCGGAAGATGTCCGCGCCCTTGGTCGCGAGCAGCGCGCCGAAGGAGACGCTGCCGGAATGGAACACGAAGATGTCGTGGGCCAGCACGTTGGTGAAGCCCGCCTTGAGGGCGCGCATGCAGAAGTCGTTTTCCTCGCCATAGCCGCGCCCGAAGGTCTCGGCGTCGAGGAGCCCCACCGCCGCGATCGCCTCCCGGCGCATCGCCATGCAGAAGCCGACGCCCGTCGGCACCGGCGAACTCGTGCGGGCGTTGCAGACGCGAGTAAAGGCGTCGATCTCGGCGGGCGTGATCTCGAGCCGAGCCTGATTGTCGACGTTGGGCCGCGGATAACTGCAGATCGTGGCGTTGTTGGAGAACGGCGTGACCGTCGCGACGCGGGGGTCGGCGTCGAGGTGCCAGAGCAGGCGGTCGAGCCAATCGCCGTAGACGACGACGTCGGCATTGAGGAGCACGACGTCCTTGCCCGCGGCCCGCTCCAGGCCGCGGTTGCAGGTTCGTACGAAGCCGAGATTAGCCTCGTTGACGAGGTGGGCGAAGAGGCCGCGGCCGCCGAGCTCGGCCAGTGCCGCGCTCAGGCGCGGATCGGGGCTGCAATCGTCGATGACGAGGAGGGCGAAGGGCGTGGCCTGCTTCTCGCTCAGCACCGAGTGGATCGCACGCAACGTGTCGTCGTAGCCCTTGTAGACGGGCATGATCAGCACGACCCGCGCCGCCGCGATGTCGGCGGCGGGCTTCGCCTGCTCCCACTCGGCCGGCGTCGGCGCGACCTGCGCGGGCCAGGTGCCGAGACCGAACGGTGTCGGCCGGAAGTCGCGCGCCCGGCCCACCGCGAGGTAGTGGAAGAACGGGTTCACCCCGGCGCCGATCTCCCGCCGGTAATGCTTGCGGTAGAAGCGCACCGAGAAGTCGGGGCTCGGGTCGCGATCCTCGCGGGCGCCGAAATCGAGGAAATGGCGGACCGGATCGATGCCGGAGCGGCGGATGTCGGGATTGGTGTCGAGGTAGTGCTCCCGGTCGAAGGCCGCCGCTACCGTCTCGTAGATCTGCGCGTCTGAGGCTTCGGCCGGGTCGGCGGGAAGCAGCGCTGCCTGCGGCTTGGCGCGCCGTGCGGGTGGGGCGGCGGCCTCCGAGGCCTGGAGCCGTCGCGTCGCGGCAAAATGGTAGAGCGGGCTGACGCCGAGGCGCCGCATATGCGCGTGGCGCTGCAGATAGGCGTCGCCCGAGAAGGCGTCGTTCGGGTCGAGCCCGCGCCGCCAGCCCTTGGTCAGGTAGTGGGTGAGCGGGTCCTCGCCTCCCTCAAGACCGGCGAGGCGGGCATAATACGGCGCATCAAAATAGGGCTCGGCCACGCCGGCCTGGAGTGACGGAAAATCCGGACCCGGCTGCGTCGCGACCCGCAGCCGCTCGGTCGGCGAGAGGCCCGCATAGTGGAGAAGCGGGTTGATCAGTGCCCGGTCGGCGAAGTGGCGGTCGGCGTAGAACAGCGTCGAGAACACCGCGGACGGGTCGCGGCCCTCCAGCCAGCCATGGTCGAGGTAGTGCCGAAGCGGGTCGCCGCCGCCCGCAGCCACGTCGGGATAGGCCGAGCGGTAGAAGGCGGGATCGAAGAAGGGGGCGGCCATTGCGGCATCGCGGCGCCTGGGCCGAAACAGCTTCGGCAGCTTGATCACGGCCACATTCCTCGACAACGCCAATACCGGGCCCCGCGCCGGGATCGGCCCTTCGACTTGCATGGAAAGGAAGTGTGGCGCGGCCGGGGCGACGCCCTTCCCATACAGCATCGTCCCGAAGGGTGGCGGCCGGCTTCCACGAAAATGACGATGCGCGCGCCGATCGGGTGACGCAAGCGCGGTCGCCCACGCGAGAATGCGCCCGAACCTCTTCCCCCATAGCGGGGTTCGGCTCTAAGAGTGCCTCACAAAACTCCCGATCACCGTACGGTTGCTTTCCGGGCGCGACGGCGCAGCGGGAGTTTTGTGAGAGACACTCAGCATCGGTGCCGCCTCAGGGGCGGTCAGCAGTGCGGCTTGGCCCCGGGAGGGCACGATTTCGGACGGTCTCTGGTCTTCGGCGGTTGGCCTCGTCGCGGTCATCGCGCTCGTCTTCGCCAACGGCTTCTTCGTCGCGGCGGAATTCTCCCTCGTCGCGGTGCGGCGCAGCCGGGTCGCCGAACTGGTCAACGAGGGCCGGCTCAATGCCAAGGCGCTCCAGCGCGCCACCGACCGGCTCGACGCGCATCTCGCCGCGACGCAGCTCGGCATCACGTTGTCCTCGCTGGCGCTCGGCTGGGTCGGCGAGCCGGCCCTGGCCCACCTGATCGAACCGCTGCTCTACTGGCTGCCGGAGAAAGCCGCCGGCCTCAGCGCCCATACGATGGCCGTGGCTTTGGCCTTTGCCGTCATCACCACGTTGCACATCGTGCTGGGTGAGCTGGCGCCGAAAAGCCTCGCGCTCCAGCGCAGCGAGCGCACGGCGCTCGTGATCGTTCGGCCCCTGACGCTATTTCTGCTGGTCTTCGGTCCGGCGATCCATCTTCTCAACAGCCTCGGCAACGGGGTGCTGCGGCTCCTCGGCCTGAGGCCCGGCGAGGGCGAGGGAAACCTTCCCTCCCCGAAGGAACTCAGCCTGCTCGTCACCGCGAGCCACGAGGCGGGCCTGCTGCACGAGGCGCAGGAGGATGCGGTGGCGCGCATCCTCGCCATCGGCGAGCGGCGCATCCGCGAGATCATGACCCCGCGCAACGAGGTGGACTGGGTCGATCTCGACGATTCTCAGGAGGAGATCATCGAGGCGGTGCGCACCTGCCGCCACGAGCAGCTCGTCGTGAGCCGCGCGCAGATCGACGACGTCGTCGGCGTGCTGCGCAAGCAGGATCTGCTCGACCAGTTCCTCGACGGCAAGCCGCTCGACGTGAAGGGGGCGACCCGCGAGCCCATCGTGGTCCACGAGGGGTTGGCGATCCTCAAGGTGCTGGAGATGTTCCAGACCAAGCCCGTGCGCATGGCGATCGTCGTCGACGAGTACGGCAGCCTGGAGGGCATCGTCACCCAGACCGACCTGCTGGAGGCGATGGCCGGCGAGATCCCCGAGCCCGGCGAGGAGCGGATGGTGGTCGAGCGTGAGGACGGCTCGCTGCTCATCGACGGCATGATCTCGGCGACCGACGCGTTCGACCGCCTCGGCTTTCCGGAGCGACCGCGCTCGGACGACTTTTCCACGCTCGCCGGCTTCTTCATCGTCCAGCTCGGACGCATCCCGACGGAAGGCGATGCGATCGAGACCCAGGGCTGGCGGATCGAGGTCGTCGACATGGACGGGCGGCGCATCGACAAGGTGCTCGCCACGCGCCTGCCGGACGCTTGAGGCGCGCGATGACCAACATCTTCGTTCTGACGGGTGCCGGAATCTCCGCCGAGAGCGGGCTCGGCACGTTCCGCGACACGGACGGCGCCTGGGCTCGGTTCGACCCGATGCGCCTTGCAACACCCGAAGGCTTTGCCGCCGATCCGGTGCTGGTCCACGACTTCTACAATCATCGCCGCCGCGACGCCCGCGCCGCCGCACCGAACCCTGCGCATGCGGCGCTGGCCCGGCTGGAAGCGGGCTTGGCGGCGCGCGGCGGCCGGCTGTTCCTGTGCACGCAGAATATCGACGATCTGCACGAGCGGGCCGGCTCGCGCCACGTCGTGCACATGCACGGCGCGTTGCTGAAGGCCCGCTGCACCGCCTGCGTAACGGACACCGTCTGGCACGAGGATCTCACTGTCGAGACCGCCTGCCCGCATTGCGGTCACAGCGGCGAGATGCGGCCCGACGTGGTTTGGTTCGGCGAGATGCCCCACCACCTCGAAGCGATCGACGAGGCGCTGGCCGAGGCCGACCTGTTCGTGGCGATCGGCACCTCCGGCGCGGTCTACCCGGCGGCGGGCTACGTGGCGCAGGCCCGTGCCTTCGGCATCCCGACGCTCGCCCTCACGCTGGAGGCCGCCGACAATGCCGGCCTGTTCGAGGCGACCCGGCTCGGGCGTGCGAGCGAAACCGTGCCGGCCTTCGTCGAAGAGGTCTTGAACGGCGCCTAATGCGTCTGCGCCGAGAGCCGTACCCGACCCCATTGCATCGGGCCGGCGCCTCTCGGCCCTTGTTGTGACGCGCCTTCTTTCGACGAACCGGCGGTCCCCTTCGTCGGGATGCGCTCTAGCGCTGCGGCCCGTAGGGCGGGCGTGGAATCGCGCGATGAGCCGCGCGCAGCGCCGCCGACCAGCGCTCGCGCAGATCGTGAAAATAGCTCTCGCCGGCCTCGATGCGATGGCTCACTTCGAGGTCGAGGGCGCCGCGGCGCTGCACGGCGATGTCGATTGGCAGGCCGACGCCGAGATTCGAGCGCATGGTCGAATCCATCGAGACGAGGCCCACCTTCAGCGCGTCGTAGAGGTCGGTCTCGAAGGTCACGGCCCGGTCGAGGATCGGCTTGCCGTATTTGTGCTCGCCGATCTGGAGGAACGGCGCCTCGCGGCTGCACTCGATGAAATTGCCGGCCGAGTAGATCATGAACAGCCGCATCGGCTCGGTGCCGATCTGACCGCCGAACAGGAACGAGACCTCCATGCGCAGGTTGGCCGCCTCGAACCCGGCCGCCTCGATCTCGCGCACCCGGCGGATCGCCCGGCCGACGAGCTGGGCCGCCTTGAACATCGTCGCCGCGTCCTTGAGCTTGGCTGGCGTCTCGCCCTCGACGTCGTCCACGCCCTCGCGGAGCATGCTGAGCACCGACTGCGTCATGGACAGGTTGCCGGCCGAGGCGAGCATCATCACGCGCTCATTGGGCGTGTTGAACATGTGCAGCTTGCGGAAGGTCGAGATGTTGTCGAGCCCCGCATTGGTGCGGGTGTCGGCGATCATCACCAGCCCGTCCTCGACGAGCACTCCGACGCAGTAGGTCATGGCGGTCGCCGCCTCAGGCAGGGGCCCGTGCGCCGGGCAGGTTCGGGCGGCCCGCATCGCACGCTCTGAGCCGGCCGGGCAAGACAACTTTTTTAAAAGCCGGGCCCAAGGCCCGGTGCCGGCTCAGCCTTGGCCCAAGCTCTGGCCAAGGCTTTGGCTTTGACTCTGGCTCTGCTGACCATGGCCCTGAGACTGCGATTGGGAGTGCACCTGCTCGACGCGCAGGGCCACGTCGAGGGTTTCGGTGCCTCCACCGACCCGGCTGCCGCGGATCGGCGCGGCGCCGAGATAGTCGAGGCCGACGGCGACGCGCACATGCGCCTCGGTCGCGGAGATGCCGTTGGCCGGGTCGAACCCGATCCAGCCGAGGCCCGGCACCAGTGACTCCGCCCAGGCATGCCCCGCCTTCTGGTCGTCGGCGCCGTCATCGCGGCGGAAATAGCCGGAGACGTAGCGCGACGGGATCTCCAGGTGCCGGGCAGCGGCGAGGAAGATGTGGGTGAGGTCCTGGCACACACCCTTCCCGACCTCGAAGGCTTGGGCGGCACTGGTGCTGGCGCTGGTCGGGCCCGGCTCGAAGGTCACGGCGTCGTGGACGGCGGCGAGCAAGCGGTGCAGCATCGGCAGCGCATCACGCTCCCCCTTGCCCGCGACCTTCTCCGCGAAGGCTTTGAGTTCCGCGCTCGCCTCGGTCAGCGGGGTGTCGCGCAGGTAGAACAGGTCGGGCAGGCGCTCCACCGCGCCGCGCACGACGCCGCTGGTCTCGAAGGTCTCGATCTCGCCGGTCACCCGCACGGTGAGTGCGTCGGTGGGATCGTCGGCGGTAAACCAGTGGACGAGATTGCCGAACCCGTCCTCGCGGGCGGTGAGCCGTCCGTTGACCGAGGGCTCGATCCGCCACTCGCGCACGTGCTGACCGTCATGGTCACGCGGCGTCAGCCGCAGGATCTGAATCAGGCCCCGCGCGGGCTGCTGATAGGTGTAGACCGTATCGTGGACGATCCGGATGCGCATGCCTTGATCCTGCCGGGGCGACTTGCGGCAAGCTAGGGCAAGGACGGCGCTTTGGAAATCGGGCGGCTTGCTCAAACCTTTGGCAGATCGCGTTTTCTTGGCGGCCTCCGTCATGGAACCAGCCCGGAGCGGCGCCGCGAGACGCTTGTTCGGAGGACGCTCCGGGCGGGGACGCCGGACGCGAACCTTCCCGCAAGCGGCAGAGGACAGGACTGAGCCGGATGTGCGGCCGGCAACAGCCCGGAACGATATGACCGGGCGCACCGTTTCTGGCGCCCGAGCCTACAGCTCACGCCGCCGAGAGACGTTTCGACCCTACACCGCGATCACGCATCCCGAAATTTGCACTCCGCTCTCGTCGCCCACTTACGACGAAGCGGAAAATTTTTGCCTTTTCAAATAACTCGCCGCGTTAATCTGCCGTTCATTGCAGCGTTTTGTTCGATTTCGATGCAGATTTCCTGGAACGGTATTCCGGACCTCTCCGTTCTTGGTCCCGCAACAACCGAAACACTTGGAGGAATACATGCTCAAGCATATTCGCCTTGCCGCTCTCGCCAGCACCTTCGTCATCGGCGGCGCCGCACTCGCGTATGCCCAGTCGTCCTCGACGACCGGTACCGGCGGCTCGTCGGCGGGCGGCGGCACCAGCTCCTCGACGGTCGGGACCGGTGGTTCTTCCGCTGGCTCGGGCAGCGGCTCGGGCTCCACGCTCGGCACCGGTGGCTCGTCGGCCGGCGGCGGCACCAGCTCCTCGACGGTCGGGACCGGCGGATCTTCGGCCGGCAAGAGCGGCAGCGGCTCGTCGACGGGCACGGGCGGCTCCTCGTCCGGCACGTCCGATAGCGCGGGCAAGTCGGGCAGCGCTCCGGGTCATGACAAGAGCGGCCCCGGTAACTCCGAGAACGCTCCGGGCCACAACAAGCGCTAAGCCTCGGCCGGCGTAATTGCGGGCGCGGTTCATCCGAACCGCGCCCGTCTCAGAGCACCTCACAGAACGTCCGGGCGCCGACCATCGCCGCTCCGGCTGCGGGGTGCATGGGGGTTTTGTGAGAAACACTCATCATCTGAGGAGAGACGCACCATGGCACGTGTGATCCGACCGCTTCTCGGCGCCACACTCGTTTTGGCCGGCATCGCCGCGAGTCAGGCCCAGACCAGCACCGTCAAAACGGGCCCGAACGGTGTCGCCGGCAGCACGACCGTCACGACCGGGCCCAACGGCAAGCCGTGCCGGGTCGTCCAATCCGACGATGCCAACAACTCCGGCACGCTGTCGAGTTCGGTCACGGCCGGCCCCGACGGGGTGAAGAGTTCCACCACCGGCGGCCCGTCGGTGACGACGCGATCGAGCAGCGGCACGACCAGCAGTTCCGCCTCCAGTTCGAGCACCGGCAGCGGCAGCACGATGACGACAACCGGTGACGGCGACTGCGTGGTCACCGTACCGAGCAAGAAGTGAGGGTCCGATGAGCATTGCCAAGACGAACACACGTGCGGCGACGGCGCTTGCCGTCCTCGGCCTCGTCCTCGCCCCGGCTTTCGCGCAGGCGCAGGGCAGTGCCACGGCGGGCAGCGCCGGCTCGGCGGCATCCGGCGGCACCTCCGCCTCGACCGTCGGCACCGGCGGCACCTCGACGGGTGCGAACGGCGGCACGGGCTCCTCGCTAGCGACCGGCGGCGCTGCGGCCGGCGGCAAGACCATGGACCGCTCGCATGTGAATGAGACCGGAAATGGCGGCCTCAACGGCCAGTCCAAGTCCATGGCCCATGACGGCGGCACGTTCTCGAAATCGCAGACCAAGACCAAGGTCCGCGACGGGGAGAGCGTCGAGTCGCGCACCAAGACCATGTCGCACGAGCCCGGATCGAAACCCGTGAAATCGACGACCACCACGGGCGCGACCACCGGCCAGTAAGGCCGAACCGATTGTCTCTCACCTGACCGCAGGAGGCCCGATGCTGCGCAAACCGACCCTGACCCTACTTTCCGTGCTGGCGTTTGCCGGCGGCATCCTCGGCACCACCTCGGCCGCCATGGCCGATCCGCCCTGGGCGCGCGGCGGAGGACGCGGCTTCCATCACGGTGGTCCGCCGCCCTGGGCGCCCGCCCATGGATGGCGTCGCAAGCACGATTTCGGCGGCTATGGCGGCCGGTCGTATCGCGGCTCCCGGTACAATGACGGGCGGCGATACGACCGGTACGGCTACTGACCGCACGGCGCTGAAGCTTCAACCGCACCAGCTCTAACGGCGTCCGCTTGATCGAAGCGGACGCCGTATCAGTTGGTCGCTCTCACACCAGATACTGGTCACTGATGGCCGCGCCGAGACTGTTGTTCTCGACGATGAAGCCCTGGATGAACTCGTGGAGACCGGAGGCGAAGACACGCTCGATGTCGGCGCTGCGAAGCTTCGCTCGCAGATTGCTCGCCAGACGCTGGCTCTCGCCGCGGCGGCCGTAGGCGTCTGCGATCAGATCGAGATGCTCCACCAGCATCCGGTAGCAGCTTGCGAGCGAGCGCGGCATCTCGGGGTTGAGGATCAGCAGGTCGGCCACCAGCACCGGCTTGATGCTCTCGCGGTAGACCCAGTGATAGGCGTTGAAGGCCGAGACCTCGCGCAGGATCGTCGTCCACTGGAAGTAGTCGAGCGAGCCGCCGACCCGCTCCGAGGCCGGCAGCAGAATCTGGTACTTCACGTCGAGGATGCGCGCGGTGTTATCCGCCCGCTCGATCGCCGTACCGGCGCGGGTGAACCAGTAGGCGTCGTTGCGCAGCATCGTCCGGTAGGCCGAGCCATCAAACGTCAGCGAGACGCGCTTCACCCAGTCGAGGAATTGCGTGAACTCGTCACGTGAGAGGTCGCGGCCCTCGTAGGACCGCAGTTCGAGATAGGCGCCGTTGATCGTGTCCCACATCTCGGTGGTGAGCGCCGTGCGGATCGAGCGGGCGTTCTCCCGCGCCGTAGCGATGCAGGAGCGGATCGAGGACGGGTTGTGGGGCGAGAAGGCGAGGAAGTTGCAGACCGTGTGCTCGTTGACCGAATCGTAGAGCGTCTTGAACAGCTCGGGATCGCCCGCCGAGGACAGGGCGGAGGCCCACTCGTTCGAGGTGCGCCCGCCATAGCTCGACGGCAGGGCGGCCAGCCGCAGGGCCGCGTCGAGGATGCGGGCCAGAAAATCCGCGCGCTCGGCGTAGCGCGAGAGCCAGTAGAGGTTGTCGGCAGTCCGGGACAGCATGGCGTCAGCTCGCAGGCGCGTTGGCGACCAGGGCGGCAGATGCGCGGTGTTTCATCACCGACGCTGCCCGGCCTGCCTGAAGATTGCAAAAGAATCGGGCGAAGCGCTCAAGCATCGAGCACCCAGGTATCCTTGGTGCCGCCACCCTGGCTCGAATTGACCACAAGCGAGCCCTCTTTCAGCGCGACCCGCGTCAGGCCGCCGGGCACGATGCGGATCTCGTCGGCGCCGGCCAGCACGAAGGGGCGCAGATCGACGTGGCGGGGGGCAACGCCCGAGGCGACGAAGGTCGGGCAGGTGGAGAGCGAGAGCGTCGGCTGGGCGATGAAGTTGTCGGGCGCGTGGCGCAGCTTCTTCGCGAACTCGTCGATCTCGCGCCGCGTCGCGTGCGGGCCCACCAGCATGCCGTAGCCGCCCGAGCCGTTGACCTCCTTCACCACGAGGTCCTTGAGGTTGTCCATCACGTAGGAAAAGGCGTCCTTTTCCCGGCAGCGATGCGTCGGCACGTTGTGCAGGATCGGGTCTTCGCCGGTGAAGAACTTCACGATTTCCGGCATGTAGCTGTAGACGGCCTTGTCGTCCGAGATGCCGGTGCCGACCGCGTTCGACAGGGTGACGTTGCCCCGCTCGTAGGCGTTCATCAGTCCCGGCACGCCGAGCACCGAATCCGGCCGGAACACCAGCGGATCGAGGAAATCGTCGTCGAGGCGGCGGTAGATCACGTCGACGCGGCGCGGACCTTCGGTCGTGCGCATGTAGACGACCTCGTCCTTGGTGAAGAGGTCGCCCGCCTCCACCAGTTCGACGCCAAGTTTGTCGGCCAGGAACGAGTGTTCGTAGAAGGCCGAGTTGTAGCGGCCGGGGGTCAGCAGCACCACGGTCGGGTCGCGGGTGGCGGAAGCCGGGGCGAGGCTGCGCAGGGTCGCGAGCAGGGCGTCGGGATAATTCTCGACCGGGGCGACGCGGTGGCGCGAGAACAGCTCGGGGAAGAGCCGCATCATCACCTCGCGGTTCTCCAGCATGTAGGAGACGCCGGACGGGGTGCGGGCGTTGTCCTCCAGCACGAAGAAGTCCTTCTCGCCGGTCCGCACGATGTCGATGCCGGCGATGTGGACGTAGAGGTCGTGCGGCACGTCGAAGGCGCGCATCTCCATGCGGTAATGCGGGTTGCGGTAGACGAGGTCGGGCGGGATGATCCCCGCCTTGATGCACTCCTCGGCGCCGTAGATGTCGTTGATGAAGGCGTTCAGCGCGGTGACCCGCTGCTTGAGGCCGCGCTCCAGGAAATCCCATTCGGGCTTGGTCAGCACCCGCGGGATGATGTCGAAGGGGATCAGCCGCTCGGTCGATTCGTTGGCGCCGTAGACCGCGAAGGTGATGCCGATGCGCCGGAACAGCATCTCGGCCTGACTGCGGCGGGTGTTGAAATGCTCCGGCGGCGTCTTGTCGAGCCAAGACTTGAGGATGTCATAGGCCTCGCGCACGGCCGCCGGTTCGAGCTGCCCCGCCCCGCCCCCATTCATCTCGTCGAACGCCGTGTGCGCCATTCGCGCGATTCCCCCTGATGTCTCGCGTTGCCGGAGCAAGAGGCAGGCCACCCGGAAGGTTTCCTGCCAGTCCTGAAACCGTCTCCACCCCGGCTGCCGCGGCACGAGGCGCCGCGGGCAGGAGATCGCCACACGCCCTCATCGATGCGAGCGACATGGGACGACCCTCCGGTCGATGTAGCGGACGCCCCGCGCAAGCCTATCCCTGGGAGCGACGCTCCGCTGCAAGTTTGCGCAACCTGTCAGCGAAATGTCTCCTGACACACCCGGCCCTGCGGGTCCCGGCCGGCGTGGACGCCCGGACGGCCGGACGCATCAGATCAGCTTGAGCCCTTTCAGGCTCGCATGTCCGTCACGGCCGAGGATGACGTGGTCGTGCACCACGATGCCGAGGGGATCGAGCACCGAGACGATCTCCCGCGTCATGCGGATGTCGGCCTTCGAGGGGGCCGGGTCGCCGGACGGGTGGTTGTGGGCGAGGATGATCGCGGTGGAGGCGAGTTCGAGCGCGCGTCTGGCCACCTCGCGGGGATAGACCGGGGTGTGATCGACGGTGCCGCGGCCCAGCACCTCGTCGGCGATCAGGTGGTTGCGCCGGTCGAGGAACAGCACCCGGAACTCTTCGCGGCCCGAAAAGGCCATGGTGGCGCGAAGATACTCGATCAGGGCGCTCCACGACGAGAGCAGGGGACGCGCGGCGATGGCGCCGCGGGCCAGCCGCCGGCCGGCGGCCTCGACGAGCTTCAGGTCGGCGGCGACGCCGGCACTGACGCCCTCCACCTCCATGAGCCGGGCGGGCTCGGCGCTGACGACCTCGGCGAAGGAGCCGAACCGATGGATCAACGCCTTAGCGAGCGGCTTCACGTCCCGCCGCGGAATCGACCGGAACAGGGTGAGTTCGAGCAGTTCGTAATCGGCCAGCGCCTCGGCACCGGCTTGCGCGAAGCGGGCGCGCAGGCGCTCGCGGTGGCCGTGATAGTGCGGGGTCTCGTCGGCGGGCGCGGGAGCGGCCGCCTCGGCAAGGCCCGGCAGAGCGGGCGGTTCGGCCGTCCGGCGGGCCATCTCCCGGCGGGCCGTCAGTCGGCCTGCGCGCCGTTCGGTTCGAGACCATGCGGCTTGGGTTGGTCGAGGCCCTTGGGCGAGAGCGTGAAGATCTCGTAGCCGTCTTCCGTCACCGCCACGGTATGCTCGAACTGCGCCGAGAGCGATCGGTCGCGGGTCACGGCGGTCCAGCCGTCGGAGAGCACCTTCACCGCGGGCCGGCCGAGATTGATCATCGGCTCGATGGTGAAGAACTGGCCGGCTTTGAGCGGGACGTCGTAGGTCGCCTCGACGTAGTGCAGGATGGTCGGCGCGTCGTGGTAGACGCGGCCGAGCCCGTGGCCGCAGAAATCGCGCACCACCGAGCAGCGCTCGGATTCCGCATAAGTCTGGATCGCCCGGCCGATATCGTTGGTGGAGCCGCCGGGCCGCACCGCGCGGATGCCGCGCATCAGCGCCTCGTAGGTGATCTCGCACAGGCGCTGCGCCTTGCGCGGCACCTCGCCGATATAGGCCATGCGGCTCGAATCCCCGTGCCAGCCGTCGAGGATCAGGCAGCAATCGAGGTTGACGATGTCGCCGTCGCGCAGGGGCTTGTCGTTGGGAATGCCGTGGCAGACGACGTGGTTGATCGAAGTGCAGATCGACTTGCGGTAGCCGCGGTAGAACAGCGAGGCCGGATAGGCGCCGTGATCCATCCCGAACTCGAAGGCGAGCTTGTCGAGATATTCCGTGGTCACGCCAGGCTGGGCGGCCTCGACCAGGAGATCGAGCGCCTCCGCGGTCAGGCGGCCGGCGCGGCGCATCCCCTCGAACCCTTCCGGTCCGTGGATCGGCGGCTCCGGGGCGCGGCGCCCGCCTTCGGCGACGGCTTGCTCTTCACGGCTCATGGGGATCGGGCGCTTAGCGAGGGACGTTCGAGGCGGACGCCCTTGTCTTACGCCGCCCCAGGGCCGGCGCCAACCCGAGCGCGCATGTCCTGTTTGCCGAGCGCCTTGACCGGCGCAGGAAGCAGTGCGTGAAGAGCGACAGCAGGATCCGAGGCTTGCGTCTAGGCGTGCGGCCGCGAACGCGCTAGACCACGGCCTCCGTTTCAGGGACGTGCAATGGCTGACAAGGCGGTTCCCCACTTCCACAATCAGGCCGGCGTGACCGTGATCGCGGTGGGCTCGAAGGAGTTCATGTGCATCGGGGCGCTGCCGCCTTTCGATCATCCGCACGTCTTCCTCGACATGGGCAGCGAGACCGAGATCATCTGCCAGTACTGCTCGACCCTGTTCCGCTACGACCCGAAGCTGAAGCCGGGCACGGCGGAGCCGGCCGGGTGCGTGTGGCACGACGAGACGCCCGACAAGACCGCCAAGGCGGCCTGACCGGACCGGGCCGTCCGTGGCGGCGCTCTCCATCGTCATCGTCGGCGCCGGGATCGGCGGCCTCACCGCCGCGCTTTCGCTCGCCGGGGCCGGCCATGCCGTCACGCTGATCGAGCGTCGCACCGGGTTCTCCGAGGTCGGCGCCGGCCTCCAGCTCTCGCCGAACGCCAGCGCGGTGCTGATCGGCCTCGGGCTCGGCGGGGCCCTGCACCGGGCGGGCGACGAGCCGCCGGGCGTCACCGTGCGTGCGCTGACCACCGGCCGCGTCGTCGGCGGCATCCGCTTGGGTGCGAGCATCCGCGAGCGTCACGGCGCGCCCTACTACGTCCTGCATCGCGCCGACCTGCAGACGATCCTGCTCGATGCCGTGCGCGGGCGCCCCGGCATCCGCCTTTGCGTCGGGCGCGAAGTTTCGGGCCTGGGCGAGACCGAGGACGGCGTCAGCCTGACGGTGCGCAGCATCGACGGCGACCGCACCGAGACCCTCAACGCCGACCTCGTCATCGGCGCCGACGGCGTGCGCTCGAGCCTGCGACAGCATTTCGACACGCGCCCGCTGCGGCTCCACCGCCAAGCGGCGTGGCGGGCGGTGATCCCGCGCGAGGCGGCGCCCGAAGCGCTTCAGGGCGCCGAAACGGGGCTCTGGCTCGGGCACCGGCGGCACGTCGTCCATTACCCGATCAACGGCGGCAAGCGGCTCAACGTGGTGGCGATCGTCCCCGAGCGCGAGGGCGACGAGGATTGGGGCCGGATCGGCGACCCGATGGTCCTGCGCGACCATTTTCCCGACGCGGCCCCGCCGCTGACGGAGCTGCTGACCCTTCCCGATAGCTGGATGGTGTGGTCGCTGGTGGACCGGCCGGCGGTGCGGCCGATGGCACGGGGCCGGATCGCGCTTCTGGGCGATGCCGCCCATCCGGTGCTGCCGTTCCTGGCCCAGGGCGCGGCGCTCGCCATCGAGGACGCTGCGGTGCTGACAGCGAGCCTGTCGGCCCAGGCGAGCGTGCCCGAGGCGCTTTCGGCCTACGCCGCGGCGCGCCAGTCCCGCGTGCGGGCGGTGCAGCGGGCCGCCCGCCGCAACGGGCGCTTCTACCATGCCGGCCGGCTGATCAGCTTTGCCCGGGATATGGTGATGCGCCGCGCCGGCCCCGAAGGGATGAGCGCGCGCTACGCCTGGGTCTACGGTTGGCGCCCACCCGCTTGATCTGGCCTCACCGGACCGTTACCGCTGCGCCCATGCGGACGTGGCGAAACCGGTAGACGCACGAGACTTAAAATCTTGCGGCCGCAAGGCTGTGCGGGTTCGAGTCCCGCCGTCCGCACCAATTTTTTGGAATTCCAAGTCTTAGTAGAAAGTCTTTCCAGCAAGAGCTTGGCAGACGGGTACTTTTCCCGCGCTTTCCGCATGGGAGAGCGCACAGGCTTCCGAAGGGACTTGAACAGCCGGCCGCCTTCGCGGTCGAAGGCCACCGGAGGCTTTCGAGTACACCGGGTGACCCTTCTTGGAAGAGCCGGGAGCGGTCCTCACCCCCGGCTCTCTTAAGCCTCGATTACCGGGCCGGACGCTCGCGAACGGTCCGCTCTTCGCGCCGCTCGATGCGCTCCTCACGACGGGCATCGGGATCGACCCCGAGCACGCCGCCGACGGTGCCGGTCGCGGCCCCGACAGCACCGCCCACGACGCCGCCGACCGGGCCGGCGGCGCGGTTGCCGTCTTCGACACCGCGTTCGGCGCCGCGGATGGTCCCCTGAGCCTGGGCCGTCGCGGACAGGGCGAGCGGGGAAAGAACGAGGGCAGAGACGAGCAATAGCCGCTTCATCGGGTTGGCTCCTGGAATGGGTGCGCGGGCGGTAAGCCGCGCTTCACAGGAATAACGGCCGAGAGGGGCGATGGTGCCGAAAGCCGGGATCGATCACCACCCTGCGGCTTCTGCAAAGAGGCGCCGTTGGGCTTCCGCTTGATGACGTTCTTGGCTCCGGATGCCGTCACCTCGGGGTTGGGGGCGCCCTCGCGGCGCGTCCACTCCACGATAGGGTCCGCGCCGTTCGATTGCAGCCGCGTGGCTCCGGCGAGGACGAGCGACACCTCTCAGCGGGCGGCAGGAGCGGGGTTCGGCTGCGTCGGCTCTCGCGGGGTCGGCTGTGGATTGCCGGAATTCTGAGCCTCGGGGGACGGCGCCGGCTGCTGTTGCGGCGGGCTTCCCGGCTGTCCCTCGTTGAGGGTTTGGTTGGCCTCGGTCTGCAGCTTGTCGGCGGTCTGCTGGGTGATGAGCCCGTAGGAGACGGCCGCGGCGAGCGCCACGGCGATGACCGCGCCGAGCAGGGTTCTCTTGAGCTTGTCCGGCATCAGGGGTGGCCCTTGCATCAGCGCGGCTGTGAGCGCGCCATCTCGGCGAGAGAACAGGGGGCGGGACGATGCGTTCCGGTGATCACGATCGCGGATCGGCACCAGACCCCGACGGGCTCAATCGAACGCCCGGGAGACTTTGCGAGAGGCCAGGACTTGAAGCGGCTTTGCCGTAAAAGGCAGGGCTTCAGCTAAGTTTTGCGGCGACTCGTGCAGGACTATCTTTATGCTTCCGAAAAGCGCAGGATGATCTCACCATCGGAAGAGCAACCCTCAGGCTCCGATGGCTGAGGGCAACCATGTCCCCGCCTGGATCACACAGGCGGAGATCATGACCAATATCATTCAAATGAGCGAACACGGCGGCGCGTCGTCGTCCTATCGTCTCTATGATGTCGGAAGTACCGGCGCCGAAGGGCCCGGACGCTTTATCCGCGCCAGAACAGACCCCGAAGCGAAGGCTCATGCCTTGGCGCTCCTCAACGATCATCCCATCGAACTTTGGGACAGGGCGCGCTTCATCGCTCGCTACTGGCCGGGAAATCTTCCGATGGCGGTCTCGGTGAAGGTCTTCAACTAGCCGCGACACGCCTTTACGATCGCAAGCGAACCCGAAGGAGCCATCGACATGGCCACCGAGAAGAAACGCGGCAACCGCGAGACGAAGAAGCCGAAGAAGTCGACCGCGAAGGTGATCGCGGCCGCGCCCTCCACCAAGAACCTCGTCTCCGCAGCCGTGAAATCCGCCGGCCGCTGATCGGCCGCAGAGCTTTTCGATCCGCACGCCATGCTGCTTCCCCAGTGGGCGAAGGCGTGTGGGCAGGCTGCTCGATACTGGACCCCAGCGATCTAACGCGTTGTTGTCGCTGAGGGCGTAGATGAGCCTCCGCCTCATCCGGTTCGAGCAGCCGCACGATGATGCGCTCTCCACAGCGCTCAGCCGGTCCAGGCTCGACGCGGCCGGTCAAGCCGTGCGAGCCTTGCCCGGTGTCGATCACCAAGCCCGAACTTTCCGCGTTGCTCGCCAGCGCGCAACGCGTGCCGGAGCGTGAGCGCATCGCGGCGTTCCTACGCGATCCGGCGACGGAGATCATCGACAACCCGTTCTCGGCCACCCGCGCTGCCGCGGCGCGCAACACCTGGGCCGGCCGGGGTTTCGACTTCCGCGTCATGGGTGTCGAGGCCGCGGGCCTGACGGATCTGCTGAGCGCGCTGGCCGAGCTTCCGGCCTCCGAACCGCTTGTCGAGAACATCGCCCGCTCCGGTCCGCATACCGCGTCGATCGTGCTGAGTGGGGACCGCAGCCGCGTCGTCGGCGTGGCCCTTTACGGCAAGCCCGGCACCGCGCTCCCACGCTTCGTCGCGCCCCGCCCCCGCCGCCGCGCCGTTGCCTCGACCCAGCTCGACTTGTTCGCCGATGCGGGGTGAGGCGCCGACGCTCCCGCAGCTTCGCTAAAGGCCGGTTCGCCCGCCCGATCTCCGGGCGTAAGCGTCAACCCGTCGTCTGCGGACGCGGGAGCGGCCCCACGCCCCTGTCCGGCACCGCTTTGCGCGAGGGCCCTGCGCCCGCGAGCGAGAACGGCCGCCGGAACCGGTGAGCGGCGACCAGAACAACCCCCATCAGCGTCCCGGCCAGCACGTCCGGCCCGTAATGTCCGCCCGCGCCGAGCGTGGCGACGATGATCGCGCCGTTGAGGAGAAGGGCCAGCGGCCCGATTACCGGCACCGGGGCGAGCGCCCAGGCGGTGAGGACCGCGAGGCAGGCGTGGAACGAGGGGAAGGTGACGAGGCCGCGGATCTCCGAGAGCGCGATCGTCGACAGCGTTCCGTCACGCAGAGCCTGCAGCGCGTCGAGATGCCAGAGGGCGCCGACCGTTTCGAGATGCCCCTGCGGATAGGCCTGCGGCTCGTAATAGGCGTAGGGCCCGATTGCGGGAAACAAGGCCGAGACCGCGATGGAGGCGAGCAGCGCCAGGCTGAACAGGCGGGCATAGGCCCAGAGGCGCGAGACCCGCGACACCGCGCTTAAAGCGATGACGACGAGCCCGACTTGCGGTCCGCTGGAATGGTAGGCGAGCGCCAGCCACCAGGAGAGATCCGGATGCGCGGCAAGGCTGCCGACCCAGCCGCGCCAATCGAAGCCCATGGCCGTCTCGACCCGCGCGAGAGCAGGATCGGCGAAGGGCATCGCCAGGGTGGCTCCGAGGTAATGCAGCACGGCCGCCGCGGTGGTGAAAGCGGCCAGATAGGCGCTCGACAGGGCCATGGCCCGCAGCTTCGGCTCCGGCTTGACCGCACTGAACAGGAGGGCGAGCCCGAGCAGGACGGTCACCGCACCCAGCACCGCGAACAGGCCGGTCCAGGCGACGCCGATCCCGGCAATCGCGAGCCAGAGGACATCGAGGAGAATCAGGCCGCCGACGAGGGCCCAGAGCCGGGGACCGGGCGCCGCGAGGCCCGCACTCAGCCGTCGGAGACGCGGGCCGGCCGATGGATCGGACGGTGGGTCGGCCCGCGCGTCAGCCTTGCGTGAGCCGGCCCAGCGTTCCTCGTCGAGCAGCATCCGTCGGTCGCTCCTTCCGGCCCGCACCATTCGGCCGCCCCCGGACGAGAAGACGCGGCAGCGCGCGTTTTGTTCGGCAGGTCAGCGACGTCAGGCGGAGGGGAGTGTGGCGCGGGCCTCGGCGCCGGCCTGCCGGTTCACGTTCGCGGCGGGCATGAAGCTCTCGACCCGGTTGCGGCCCTCGTTCTTGGCCGCATAGAGCGCGAAGTCGGCGGCCTTCAACAGGTCGGAGGCCTGGATGCCGAAATCGCGCGTCCGCCCCCGCCCGGCGGTGGTGCCGACGCTCACGGTCACCGGCGTCCCCGCAGGCAGGCCGGGATGGCGGATGGCGAGATCCGTGATGGCCACGCGAATCGCCTCGCCGGCCGACCGCGCGGCGGACGGGTCGGCCTCCGGCAGCAGGGCCACGAACTCCTCGCCGCCGTAGCGTGCGGCCAGACCGCCATGGGCCGCGACGGAGGTCTGCAGCGCCTCCGCCACCGCCACGAGGCACAGGTCCCCCTCCGCGTGCCCGGCGGTGTCGTTCAAGAGCTTGAAGTGATCGAGGTCGATGAGGATGACGCCGAGCCACGTATCCCGTTCGCCGGCGAGGGCCCATGCCGTCTCCAGGCGCTCCGAGAAGTGGCGACGGTTGGATAGGGCCGTGAGCGAGTCGGTTTCGGAGAGCACGGTGAGGCGCGCATTGGCGCGGGCGAGCGCCTCGCCCTGGAGCTTCACCCGTAGGCCGATGAGGAAGGTTTTCCGGGCCTCCCATTCACGGGAGTAGCAAAGCTTCAGCGGCACCAGGATCAGCCCGGAAACCAGCAGGGGCAGGCCGCTGCGCTCCGCGTTGCACAGGCCGAACCCGAGAACGAGGCCGCCATAGAGGGCGAACGAAGCACCGCAGAACCACAGGCAGTGCCGGAACGGCATCGGCGCGATCAGCCCGACCACCAGCGGAACGATGGTGGCGATGATGATGTAGACGTCGGCATGCGGGGCGGGCGCGAGACGGGCGCTGTTGAGGACGACGACGATATCGACGAGCGCGGTGGCGAGGACGGCAGCGGAGATGCGCACCGTCGTCGGCCGTCCCCGCAGGGACACGATCGCCGCCAGCGCGACCGGGCAGAAGACGCCCAGCGTCATCGCCAGGGGCACGACGAACCCCTCGGGACCGAACACCTCCCGGTCCATGACGAGGGAGAGGACATTGAACAGGGTGAAGATGGCGAGCCAGGACTGCACGTAGCGCCCGCTCTGCCGGGCGGTCTCGGCACGGTACTGCGCTTCGAGCGCGTCCGGAAATTTGAGCCGGTACCAGGGGCGGCTCAGACCGGCTTCGATCGGCTGTAGCATCGATGCGCCAAGTCTAGCCTCTGCTGCGCAAGTGTTAGCGTATCGGAATGCGGTTGCTCAATGATTAATGTCAGCGGGGGCGAGAGGAAGCCGGCTTTGTTCTTTCGGCAATGTCATTCTTTCGGCGATGTCGAGACCGGGTCGCCCGCCGCCCCATAGCCGCGCCTGGCCGCGGCCCGGTTGACGATGCCGAAGCGGAGGACCGTCTCCTCCAAGTAATCGACCGCCCTGACGAGATGGCGGCGCGCCCGGTCCCACTCGTCCGCCTCGGCATCGCCGGAGGTCTCGGCGAGGGTGACGGAGGCGATCAGAACACGGTCGCGCTCATCCTCGATCCGCCGGTCGCGCTCGACATGGCCCCGCACATCGGCATCGAAGGCTGCGATGACCGCCCAGGGGAAGTCGTCCTTCCGCCCGCTCGCCGGGAAGCCGGCTGCGAGCCGCCGGGCCTCAGCGGCCGCCCCGCGCACGAGATCTGCCAAGCTCACCGCCACCGTCCGACCCTCTTCGCTCCGGGCCGGCGCGACGCCTCGACCCTGTCTCGCCAACGTCCGCCGCAGCGATCCCGTTCGCAGGCGAGGATACGGGCGACGTCCCGACGCACGGAGTCTCGAGCGCGCCCTCTCCGTGTGCCGGCATCCGGGCGTACGATGAGGCCATCCTCTACGCTTACGCCCGCCGAACGGTTTGGGGGCATCGCCGCTCGGTGGGCGCAAGCGACCGGGAGGCGAACCGACCGGCGCGGCGAAGGATAGGGCTGGCGCGCCAGTCCGACAGGGGCAGCCGGCGTGAGAGTTGGCCGAGCACATTGGAACGGCCGGTCTTGGTTAAGGGCCCCGACGGCGGGCCCTGCGGCGACGGGCGCGACACCGGCATGCCACCGCGGCATGCCGCAGGCCACGAAAAGGGCATAAGCCATGCTTTAGGTTGCCTGACAGACGCGCTCCCCTTTCGAAGCCATTTGGGGCGAGAGGGATCGGGCGGTTTGCTCATCACGTGAACGACAAACACGTGAGCGTTTTCGGCAGAGCAATGGCCGACGCCTCCGCAGGGGATGCCTCTCCGGGTCGAGCGTCGGAAACTCATGGTGTTTCGATGAGACGAACGGGATTTCTCGGTCTGAGCGTCATCGTCCTCGCCGCATTCGGCGCCATCGGCGCCGGCCACGCCAGCGAAAGCGTGAGCGGTCAGCCGCGGATCTTGAGCGGCGATACGCTGGTCGTCGGCGGGCGCGTCGTCGGCCTCTACGGCGTGGCGGCGCCCGGCCTCAAACAGACCTGCCTGAACGC
Source organism: Methylorubrum sp. GM97 (assembly GCF_024347855.1). Taxonomy (NCBI): domain Bacteria; kingdom Pseudomonadati; phylum Pseudomonadota; class Alphaproteobacteria; order Hyphomicrobiales; family Methylobacteriaceae; genus Methylorubrum; species Methylorubrum sp. GM97. The sequence continues at coordinate 2,372,759 of NZ_AP025942.1, read as the reverse complement.
CAAGGGCCACGGCTATGCCTGTGGTGCCCACTCGGCCAAGGCGCTGGCCGCCCACCTCAAGGATGCCACCGTCACCTGCCAGATTCGCGAGACCGACAGCTACGGCCGTGCGCTCTCCGTCTGCCACCGGGACAAGGAGGACCTGAGCGCCTGGATGGCGGAGAAGGGCCTTGCCATGGCCGAGCGCAACCGGCGCGCCGCCTATGTCGGCGCCGAGACGGTGGCCTGGGGCAAGCGCCTCGGCCTGTGGGCGGGCTCGTTCGAGGATCCGACCGAACGGCCACGGACGAGCTACCTCAAGGCCAGCACGGTGGCCGACGCTCAGCCCGAGACGCACTGAAAAGCCCCGATTCGGGCCAAACCCCAAAGCGGACTGGATTTAGCGAGGCGCCAGGACCGATCCAGGCCCGAGCGTGGGCGACAACGGTGTGCATCCGCACGGAACCAGCGGCCGCACAGCCGCCGCACCGCTTGCGACCGGCTCGGTCCGGTGCCACGTAGAAGTCTCCAGGCGCGCGGATGGGGCGGCTGGGGACGTGACCGTGGTGTCGCCCCCCGACACAACCTCCCCGGACTTGTCCGCCGCGCGAAGCTGCGGCCTCAAGCCCGCTGGTTCCGGCGGCCTGCGCCCGGGAGTGATGAGAAGCCATGCGTTGCCCGATCGCCGTCTCCGCCCTCCTGCTATGCGGCCTCGTCCTCTCCGGTCCTGTCCTCGCTCAGGAGGTGGGTGACACCCGCGTCACCCCAACCGGCCGCACCGTCACCGCGACCGGCCAGACCAAGCCGCCGGCCCCGGGCCAGACGCAGGGCGACATCTCGTCGGTCTCGCAGGAGCAGATGCTCAAGGCCCAGCGCGCCGCGCAAGCGCGCGACAAGGCTTGGGACGCGAAGATGAACAAGACGATGGGCTCGATCTGCAAGGGCTGCTGACCGCCCCAGCCCAAACCCCGGCGGACGGCGAACGAAGCCTTTCCGATCCCGCTCCGCCAACACCGGCATCCTGCCGGAAATCCTCCGCGCGACCCTCCCGGCAGCAGCCGGCTCGCGCGAATTCACCCGGCTCCAGGCTTGCACAGCGCCCGTGTCCGTAGTATCGGGCACGCCTTCGCGACAGTCCTTGGGGTGCTCGCATCCCTTCGTACGCGGTGACCGCGCCGGCGTTCCAACGCCGATAGCGCGGTCTCTTACATGAGCCGGGGACTTCAAATCCCCATCAGGCGTCGTCCGCCGGGCAATACCGTCCGTGTGCGGAAACCCGCCTGAAACAAGGAAAGGTCACTCCCGTGATCCAGATGCAGACGAATCTGGACGTCGCCGACAATTCGGGTGCGCGCCGCGTGATGTGCATCAAGGTACTCGGCGGGTCGAAGCGCAAATATGCCGGCGTCGGCGACATCATCGTCGTCTCCGTCAAGGAGGCGATCCCGCGCGGCCGCGTGAAGAAGGGCGACGTCATGAAGGCGGTCGTCGTGCGCACCGCCAAGGACGTGAAGCGCGCCGATGGTTCGGTGATCCGCTTCGACAAGAACGCCGCCGTTCTGATCAACAATCAGAAGGAGCCGGTCGGCACCCGTATCTTCGGACCGGTGCCGCGTGAGCTGCGCGCGCGCAACCACATGAAGATCATCTCGCTCGCTCCTGAGGTGCTGTGATGGCCGCCAAGATCAAGAAGGGCGACACGGTCGTCGTTCTCACCGGTCGCGACGCGGGTCGCTCCGGCGAGGTCATCCAGGTCATGCCGAAGGAGGACAAGGCCTTCGTTCGCGGCGTTAACCTGGTGAAGAAGCACCAGCGCCAGACCCAGAACCAGGAAGGCGGCATCATCTCCAAGGAGGCTGCCATCCAACTGTCCAACATCGCGGTGGCCGACGCCAACGGCAAGCCGACCCGTGTTGGGTTCCGCATCCTCGACGACGGGCGCAAGGTCCGGTTCGCCAAGACCACGGGGGATCAGATCGATGGCTGAGGCCGACAAGAACGCCTACATCCCGCGTCTGCGTAAGCATTACGACGAGGTTGTCCGGCAGAAGCTGATCGAGCAGTTCGGGTACGCGAACCCGATGCAGGTCCCGCAGATCGAGAAGATCGTCATCAACATGGGCGTCGGCGAGTCCACCGCGGACTCGAAGAAGGCCACCGTTGCGGCGGGCGACCTCGCGCTCATCGCCGGCCAGAAGCCGGTCATCACCCGCGCCCGCAAGGCGATCGCGACCTTCAAGGTCCGCGAAGGCATGCCGATCGGCTGCAAGGTGACCCTGCGCAAGGCTCGCATGTACGAGTTCATGGACCGTCTCGTCACGATCGCGCTGCCGCGCGTCCGCGACTTCCGCGGCCTGAACCCGCGTTCCTTCGACGGCCGTGGCAACTACGCCATGGGCCTCAAGGAGCACCTCGTGTTCCCGGAGATCTCCTACGACAAGGCGGAGCAGACCTGGGGCATGGACATCGTCGTCCAGACGAGCGCCACCACGGACGAAGAGGCCAAGGCTCTCCTCGCCCATTTCAAGTTCCCGTTCCGGCAGTAAGCGGCGGCAACGTCGCTTAGACGCGGACACTGGAGAAAGACATGGCTAAGAAAAGCTCAGTCGAGAAGAACAACCACCGCAAGGATCTGGTGAAGCGCTTCGCCGAGAAGCGCAAAGCCCTCCTCGCCATCGCCAACGACGAGTCCCGTGAGATGGAGGAGCGTTTCGAGGCGCGCCTGAAGCTCGCGGAACTGCCGCGCAACTCGTCGGCCACCCGCATCCGCAACCGCTGCGAGATGACCGGCCGTCCGCGGGCCTACTACCGCAAGCTCGGCATCTCACGCGTGGCTCTGCGCGAGCTCGGCAACCGGGGTCTCATCCCCGGCCTCGTGAAGTCCAGCTGGTAAGGGGAGGCATCCATGGTGAACGATCCCGTGGGTGATATGCTCACCCGCATCCGCAACGGTCAAAGCCGTCGCCGCAACGTCGTCCAGACCCCCGGCTCGCGCCTGCGCGCCTCGGTTCTCGACGTGCTGAAGTCCGAGGGCTACATCCGCGACTACGCGGTGCAGGACCTCGGCAACGGCCGCACCGAGTTCCAGATCGAACTCAAGTACTACGACGGTCGCCCGGTCATCCGGGAGATCAAGCGGGTGTCGAAGCCCGGCCGCCGTGTCTACTCGTCGGTTGGCGAGTTGCCGCGCGTCGCCGACGGCCTCGGCGTCACCATCATCTCGACCCCGCAGGGCGTCATGGCCGATCACGTTGCGCGCGAGCGCAACGTCGGCGGTGAAGTGCTCTGCAAGGTGTTCTGATCCGGAGGACAGCGACATGTCTCGCGTAGGCAAGAAGCCCGTCCCCGTCCCGTCTGGCGTCACCGCCACGGTCACGGGTCAGACGGTGAAGATGAAGGGCTCGAAGGGCGAACTCCAGTTCGTCGTCCCGTCCCAGGTAGTCGTTGAGTTCAAGGACGGCGCCGTCTCGGTGCAGCCCAAGGACCAGTCGAAGCAGGCCCGCTCCCTGTGGGGCACCTCGCGCGCCCAGGTGGCGAACCTCGTCGAGGGCGTCTCCAAGGGCTTCGAGAAGAAGCTGGAGATCACGGGCGTCGGCTACCGCGCTGCAATGGCCGGTAAGGCGCTCAAGCTCTCGCTCGGCTACAGCCACGACATCGAATACGAGATCCCGGCCGGCATCACGATCGTGACGCCCAAGCCCACGGAGATCGTGGTGACGGGCATTGATCGGCAGCGCGTCGGTCAGGTCGCGGCGGAGATTCGCGAGTATCGCGGTCCCGAGCCCTATAAGGGCAAGGGCGTGAAATATGCTGGCGAATTCATCTTCCGCAAGGAAGGCAAGAAGAAGTAAGGGGGGCGATCATGTCGAACAAGAACGAAGCCCTCCTGCGTCGCAAGGCGCGGGTCCGTCGGGCCCTCAGAGCTGCCGCCAACGGCCGTCCGCGGTTGTCGGTGTTCCGCTCGTCCAAGCAGATCTACGTCCAGGTCATCGACGACGCCGCGGGCCGCACGCTCGCCGCCGCGTCAAGCCTCGACAAGGATCTCAAGTCCAGCCTCAAGACCGGTGCCGACAAGGCAGCGGCCGAGGCGGTCGGCAAGCTCGTCGCCGAGCGGGCCAAGGCTGCGGGCGTCACCAAGGTCGTCTTCGACCGCTCGGGCTACATCTTCCACGGTCGCGTCAAGGCTCTCGCCGACGCCGCCCGTGAGGGTGGCCTGGACTTCTAAGACGCCGCGTTCCCTCCCCCTCGTGGGGAGGGGACCCATCGAGCGAGCGGGTCGTTCCGATCCGCGTCAGTGAGATAACAGGAATCAGATATGGCACGTGAACGCGAGGGTCGTCGCCGCGACGACCGCGAGGAGCGCGACAGCGAGTTCGTGGACAAGCTCGTCCACATCAACCGCGTCGCCAAGGTGGTGAAGGGTGGCCGTCGCTTCGGCTTCGCGGCGCTCGTCGTCGTCGGCGACCAGAAGGGCCGCGTCGGCTTCGGCCACGGCAAGGCCCGTGAGGTGCCGGAGGCGATCCGCAAGGCAACCGAGGCCGCCAAGCGCGGTCTGATCCGGGTGTCGCTGCGCGAAGGCCGCACCCTGCACCACGACGTCAACGGTCGCCACGGCGCCGGCAAGGTGATTCTCCGCGCTGCTCCGCAGGGCACGGGCATCATCGCCGGCGGCCCGATGCGCGCCGTGTTCGAGACGCTCGGCATGCAGGACGTCGTCGCCAAGTCGCTCGGCTCGTCCAACCCCTACAACCTCGTGCGCGCCACCTTCGACGCGCTCAAGAACGAGGACAGCCCGCGCTCGGTCGCGGCCCGTCGCGGTCTCAAGGTGTCGGCCCTCCAGGCCCGTCGCCGTGACGCCGACCCGGCCGACACCTCCGACGCGGCCGTCGCGTAAGGGAGGGCAGCATGGCAACCAAGACTGTCCGCATCGTGCAGATCGGCTCGCCGATCCGCCGCGAGGCCTCCCAGCGTGCGACGCTGGTCGGCCTCAAGCTGAACAAGCTGCACCGCGTTTCCGAGCTGGAGGACACTCCCTCGGTCCGCGGAATGATCCGCAAGGTCGCGCACCTCGTGCGCGTCCTCGACGACGCCGCGGCGTGAGGAGGGCTCCACCATGAAGCTCAACGAGATCCGCGATAACGAAGGGGCCACCAAGGCCCGCATGCGCGTCGGCCGGGGCATCGGCTCCGGCAAGGGCAAGACCGGTGGTCGCGGCGTGAAGGGTCAGAAGGCCCGGAGCGGCGTGTCCATCAAGGGCTTCGAGGGCGGTCAGATGCCGCTGCATCGTCGCCTGCCCAAGCGCGGCTTCAACAACATCCACGCCCATGACCTGAACGAGGTGAATCTCGGCCGGGTGCAGCAGGCGGTGGATGCCGGCAAGCTCGACGCGAGCGCCGCCGTCACGGTCGAAGCGCTCGTCAAGGCCGGGATCATCTCCCGTGCCCGTGACGGCGTGAAGCTGCTCGGTGTCGGCGAGCTGACCTCGAAGCTCAGCTTCGAAGTGACCCGCGCCTCCAAGTCGGCCATCGAGGCCGTCGAGAAGGCTGGCGGTTCGGTGACCACGACCTTCGCTGCCGGCGTCGCCCATCGCGGCGCGGCGGAAGGCGCGGTTGCGTCGGCCTGACACCACGATTAAGTCGAACGCCGAAGCGGCGGCCCGTGCTCGCACGCGGCCGCCGCTTTCGCTTTCAGGGACCGTTCGAGACGCGTCCCGACGGCAATTCCTGGGATACGAGACATGGCCTCAGCCGCCGAACAGCTTGCCGCAAACCTGAATTTCGGCGCCATCGCCAAGGCCGACGAGCTTAAGAAGCGCATCTGGTTCACCCTGGGCGCGCTCATCGTGTTCCGGCTCGGCACCTACATTCCGATTCCGGGCATCGACCCGGAGCAGTTCGCGCGGAACTTCCAGAATCAGGCCGGCGGCGTGCTCGGCATGTTCAACATGTTCTCCGGCGGTGCCGTCGAGCGCATGGCGGTCTTCGCGCTCAACATCATGCCCTACATCTCGGCCTCGATCATCGTTCAGCTGCTGACCTCGGTCGTTCCGACCCTGGAGGCGCTGAAGAAAGAGGGCGAGTCGGGCCGCAAGGTCATCAACCAGTACACCCGCTACCTCACGGTGGTGCTGGCACTGGTCCAATCCTGGGGTATCGCCTTCGGCCTGCAGGGCTCGAATGCGGTCATCACCCCGGGTCCGTTCTTCATCCTCTCCACCGTCGTGACGCTGACGGGCGGCACGCTGTTCCTGATGTGGATCGGCGAGCAGATCACCTCGCGCGGCATCGGCAACGGCTCCTCGCTCATCATCTTCGCCGGCATCGTCGCCCACCTGCCGGCCTCGATCTTCGGCGCGCTCGAACTCACCCGCACCGGCGCGCTCTCGCCCGCCGTCCTGCTCGGCGCCGGCCTCGCGGCGGTCGCGTTGATCTACTTCATCGTGTTCATGGAGCGCGCCCAGCGCCGTCTCCTGATCAACTACCCCAAGCGCCAGGTCGGCAACCGCATGTACGAGGGCCAGTCCTCGTTCCTGCCGCTCAAGCTCAACACCTCGGGCGTGATCCCGCCGATCTTCGCCTCGTCGCTGCTGCTGCTGCCGACGACGGTGGCGAGCTTCTCGGCTAACCAGGGCTCGACCGGCATCCTCGGCACGCTGACGGCCTATCTCGGCCACGGACGGCCGCTCTACATGGTCGCCTATGCCGGCCTGATCATCTTCTTCACGTTCTTCTACACGGCGATCGTCTTCAATCCGCAGGAGACCGCCGACAACCTGAAGAAGCAGGGCGGCTTCATCCCCGGCATCCGTCCGGGCGAGCGGACCGCGGCCTTCATCGACAAGGTGCTGACGCGTATCACGGTGATCGGTGCGGCCTACCTCACCTTCGTCTGCCTCGTGCCGGAGATCGTCGCCTCCTACACCTCGGCGGCGCTCGGCTTCGGCGGCACCTCGCTGCTGATCGTGGTCTCAGTCACCATGGATACGGTGGCGCAGATCCACGGTCACCTGATGGCGCATCAGTACGAGGGCCTCGTGAAGAAGGCCAAGCTGCGCGGCGCCTCCACGACGCGGCGGCGCTGAGGCGCCCCAAGCTGAGGTGCCCTAAGGGGCATCCTTCGACAAAGGTTTGGTGGACGCGCAGGCCGGAATTGCGCATCACAGCAGTGTGACGACGGCGCGGCCTCAGGAAGGTGGGCGCGCCGCCCATGAAGAACGAGCCCGGCGCTGGGCCTTGAGGACGGGGAGAGGCTATGCGGATCATTCTGCTCGGACCGCCGGGTGCGGGGAAGGGTACGCAGTCCGAGCGTATCGTGGAGCGCTACCGCGTTCCGCAGCTTTCGACCGGCGACATGCTGCGCGCCGCGGTCGCCGCCGAGACGCCGGTTGGACTGGAAGCGAAGGCGATCATGGAGAGCGGCGGCCTCGTGTCCGATGCGATCGTGGTCGGCATCGTCGCCGATCGGATCGAGGAAGCCGACGCCAAGAACGGCTTCATCCTCGACGGCTTCCCCCGCACGGTCGAGCAGGCCAAGGCCCTCGACGCCATGCTGGCGCAGAAGGGCATCGCCCTCGACGCGGTGGTGGAATTCGTCGTTGACGAGACCGCCCTCGTCGGCCGCATCGCCAAGCGCGCCGAGGAAACCGCCGCCCGCGGCCAGCCGGTGCGGAAGGACGACACGCCGGAGGTCTTCAAGACCCGGCTCGACGCCTACCGGAAGCAGACCGCCCCGCTTTCCGACTATTACGCCGGCACCGGTCTGCTGCGGAAGATCGACGGCATGAAGCCGATCGATGTGGTGACCGGGGATGTGACCGCCCTCCTCGACGGCTTCCGCGAGACGGCCTCTTCCTGAAGCGACGCCACGGTGCAGACCTCGAAGCCCGCCTCCGTTTCAACGGGGCGGGCTTTTCCATGCCCCGGCGACGGTCTCACGGTCCGCGGAGCGCATTCGGGTTTGCAAAGCGTTGACAAGTCGTCAGGCCCGCGCTAGGCGGACCCCCTTCGTCCAAGCGGGATGTGGTTCGGGGCGCCTCATGGAGCGCGCTTTCGGGCCGATTTGTCGTTTTGGGCGGCGCGCAGGGGCCGGCCTCCACCGGACGCGCGCTTTCATCCGACGAGGCGCGGCCGATCGGGCCCGCCACATGGAGAGAACATCTTGGCTCGTATCGCCGGCGTCAACATCCCGACCGCCAAGCGCGTCGTCATCGCGCTCCAGTACATCCACGGCATCGGCCCGAAGAAGGCCGAGGAGATCACCGAGAAGGTCGGCATCCCGGCCGAGCGCCGCGTGAACCAGCTCACCGACGCCGAGGTGCTTCAGATCCGCGAAGCCATCGACCGCGACTACATCGTCGAGGGCGATCTGCGCCGCGAAGTCTCGATGAACATCAAGCGCCTGATGGATCTCGGCTGCTACCGCGGCCTGCGTCACCGCAAGCAGCTCCCGGTCCGCGGCCAGCGCACCCACACCAACGCCCGCACCCGCAAGGGCAAGGCGAAGCCGATCGCCGGCAAGAAGAAGTAATTTTTTGGCATTCGGAGGCCGTGCTTCGCTCGGCCTCCTTCGCGTCGCGCCGGGTGTCCCGTTTCGGGGGCCGGCGTGGCGGACCGGTCGTCCAAGGCCGCGCCGCCAAATCCCAAAAGAATCCCGAGCGCCTGGAAGTACGGGCGTGATTGAAGGACGAAAGCGAAAAGATGGCTAAGGAACCGACCCGCGTCCGCCGGCGCGAACGCAAGAACATCGTCTCGGGCGTGGCGCACGTCGCCGCCTCGTTCAACAACACGATGATCACCATCACCGACGCGCAGGGCAACACGATCTCGTGGTCCTCGGCCGGCGCGATGGGCTTCAAGGGCTCGCGCAAGTCGACCCCGTACGCTGCCCAGGTTGCCGCCGAGGACGCGGCCCGCAAGGCCTCGGAGCACGGCATGCGCACCCTTGAGGTCGAAGTCTCCGGTCCCGGTTCGGGCCGTGAGTCCGCGCTTCGTGCGCTCCAGGCCGCGGGCTTCACCGTGACCTCGATCCGCGACGTCACCTCGATCCCGCATAACGGTTGCCGGCCGCGCAAGCGCCGCCGCGTCTGATCGCACGACACCGGAGCATCCCCGAGCGGAGAAGCCCATGGCGGACGGATCGAAGCCCCTACCCGGCGTGCTGCGTTGGAACCTCGGCGACCTCACGGTCACCGCGCTCAACGACGGCTGGTTTCAGGGCTCCCTCGATCTCGTCACGGGCATCCCTCGGGACGAGGCCGGCGCGCTCCAGCGCGCCGGCTTCCGTCCGGAGGCTCCGGTCGTCACGCTCAACGCGTTCCTCGTCACCGGTGCCGGCCGCAAGCCGGTGCTGATCGATTCCGGGTATGGCCATTTCGGCCCCGACACCATGGGCCGGGTGCCCGCCGCCCTCGCACTCGCCGGCGTCGCGCCGGAGGAGATCGAGACGGTGCTTCTGACCCATCTCCATCCCGACCATGCGGGCGGGCTGGTGAAGGAAGATGGCAGCGCGGCCTACCCGAACGCGGAACTCGTCGTGCATGCGGCGGAAGCCGCGCATTGGCTTCCCGATGCGGCTCTGTCGCGGGCGCCGGACGAGGCGAAGCCGTATTTCGAGAACGCCCGCAAGGCGGTGGCGCCCTACGGCGCGCGGCTGCGCAAGCACGAAGGTGGCGAGCTGGTATCCGGCATCACTGCCGTTCCGCTGCCCGGCCACACGCCCGGCCATTGCGGCATGCGGATCGTATCGGGGGACAAGTCCCTGCTGATGTGGACCGACGTGGTGCATATGCCGGCGATCCAGTTCAAGCAGCCGGAGGCGGGTGTCGCCTTCGATGTGGACGGGGATCAGGCGCGGGCGACCCGCAAGCGCGTGCTCGACGAGGTGGCGACGGAGAAGACCCTCATCGCCGGCTCGCATCTCGAGTTCCCGGCGCTGGGATACGTGACCCGCGACGGCGCGGGCTACCGCTTCGTTCCCGCTCTCTGGGTGGCGGGCGAGACGGCTTAGATTTTTTGGGACCGGTCCGGATGCTCCCCGAGCATTCCAGGGCCGGCCGTAGCGCTTTCCGGGACGCCGGCGGCGTGGGTTTGGCAAGAGGTAGGACCGTGGTCATTCAGAAGAACTGGCAAGAGCTCATCAAGCCGAACAAGCTGCAGGTGACGGCCGGCGACGATCCCAAGCGGGTCGCCACCGTCGTGGCCGAGCCGCTCGAGCGCGGCTTCGGCACGACGCTCGGCAACAGCCTGCGCCGCGTGCTGCTCTCCTCGCTTCAGGGCGCTGCCGTCACCTCCGTCCAGATCGACGGCGTGCTGCACGAGTTCTCGTCGATCCCCGGCGTGCGTGAGGACGTGACCGACATCGTCCTCAACATCAAGACCATCGCCATCCGCTCGCAGACGGATCAGCCCAAGCGCATGACCCTGCGCAAGACGGGCCCGGGCCTCGTCACCGCGGGCGACATCGGCGCCGTCGGCGACATCCAGATCCTGAACCCCGACCTCGTGATCTGCACCCTGGACGACGGGGCCGAGATCCGCATGGAGTTCACGGTCGCCACCGGCAAGGGCTACGTCCCGGCCGAGCGGAACCGCCCCGAGGACGCGCCGATCGGCCTGATCCCGGTCGATGCGCTCTACTCGCCGGTGACCAAGGTCAGCTACCGCGTCGAGACCACCCGTGAGGGCCAGGATCTCGACAAGGACAAGCTGACGATGACGCTCGAGACCAACGGCGCCGTGTCGCCGGAGGATGCGCTGGCCTACGCCGCGCGCATCATCCAAGACCAGCTCCAGGTCTTCGTGAACTTCGAGGAGCCGCGCAAGGAAGAGGCCGCGCCGCTGGCGCCGCAGCTCCCCTTCAACCCGGCGCTGCTCAAGAAGGTGGACGAGCTCGAACTGTCGGTCCGTTCGGCGAACTGCCTGAAGAACGACAACATCGTCTATATCGGCGACCTCATCCAGAAGTCGGAGGGCGAGATGCTGCGCACCCCGAACTTCGGCCGCAAGTCGCTCAACGAGATCAAGGAAGTGCTCGCCGGCATGGGCCTGCACCTCGGCATGGACGTTCCCGGCTGGCCGCCGGAGAACATCGAGGATCTCGCCAAGCGCTTCGAAGAGCACTACTGAGGCGAAGCCGCCTCGGGCCGGACTTGGCGGCGCTGCACGGCGTCGTTTGTTTGGTCGCCTCGACCCGGTGCTGAGCCGCTGGGTCGGCGCTCCCTCCCGCCCCAGCCAAGCCGGGGCGGGCACTCCCAAAAAGATCCCGCCGCTGGGTTACGCGGATTGTCTGAAAACAGCCCCCAGGGCACTCGGCCGTACCGTGGCACGGCGGCCGAGACTGAGAAGGACCAGCCACCATGCGTCACGGCTATCGCGGTCGCCGCTTCAATCGCACGACCGAGCATCGTAAGGCGATGTTCGCCAACATGTCCGCCGCGCTGATCAAGCACGAGCAGATCGTCACCACCCTGCCGAAGGCCAAGGATCTGCGTCCGGTCATCGAGAAGCTGATCTCGCTCGGCCGTACCGACAGCATCCACGCCCGCCGCCTCGCCATGGCCCAGATCCGCGATGCGGACATGGTCAAGAAGCTCTTCTCGGTACTCGGCCCGCGCTACCAGTCGCGTCCGGGTGGCTACTGCCGCATCATGAAGGCCGGCTTCCGCTACGGCGACAACGCTCCGATGGCCGTTATTGAGTTCGTGGATCGCGACGTCGACGCCCGCGGTAAGGATTCCGGCCCGACTTCGGTCGAGACGGCCGAAGCCGCCTGAGGTCGGCTCCCCCGCTTTGCGGGGGAACGCATGACATGATGATCGATGCGAAAGGCGGCCCGACGGCCGCCTTTTTGCGTGTTCGGCCGGGAGCGGTAAAAAAGCGAGTGTTCGAACCGGCGGTGGAGAAGCCGCCGGGGAGCCGACACTGGGACAATTGGGCATGTGCCTTGCTGTATTGCATCCGCTATCGTCGGGTGCGCGGCAGGGTTGAGGATCATCGGCAAGCCGGCGCCCGTTCCCCGGTGCGGCAGGCCGGAAGGCGTTGTCGAACGGCAGGATGTGAACCGTGAATGCTCCCAACGAGAGCGCAGAGGTACTGAGGGATCCGCTGCTGCTGGACAACCAGCTCTGCTACGCGCTCTACGCCGCGGCCCACCGGATGACGAAATCCTATCGGCCGATGCTGGAACGGATGGGGCTGACCTACCCGCAATATCTCGTGCTTCTCGTGCTCTGGGAGAACGACGGTGTCACCGTGTCCGAGATCGGCCGGCGCCTTCGTCTCGATTCCGGCACGCTCACGCCGGTGCTGAAGCGGCTGGAGACGAGCGGATTGCTGAATCGCAATCGTCGTCAGTCCGATGAGCGCGAGGTCGAGATCGCGCTGACCGATCAAGGCTGGGCGCTCCGCTCGGAGGCAATCGCCGTACGCCAGTCCGTCATGTGTCAGCTCAACATGTCGGAGCCGGAGATTCAGGCGATGCGGGCCGACCTGAATGCCCTCATCGAAAACCTTTCGACGGCGGGCTGACCGAGCGGGCGCGCCTCGGTTCGAGGCCATTTTGCCGGATAAATTTCGGTTGAGTAGCGGCCTAAGATTCCGTTAGTGACCCCCTGTCGCTCATCGTCCGGATGCGACGGCAGCCTCGATCGCAGCGACGTGCCTTCCCGTCATCATTCTTTCAAGGAAGTTTGGCCTTGTCTGTGCCCGCTCGGGACAGGCCCGGCGGCAAGCGCTAAGCGCGAACCGCGCCGGCCGCAGGGCGTTTCAGCAGCATGACGGCCGGCCCGATCGATAGCAGCCGCGAAGCGCGGCCCCAGGTCGGCGTGTTGCCGATGCGCCGGACACCGGAGGGTGGCACGGAGGTTCTGCTCGTCACCTCGCGGGAGACGCGCCGCTGGGTCATCCCGAAGGGCTGGCCGATGAAGGGGCGCAAGCCGTTCGAGGCGGCGGCCCAGGAGGCCTATGAGGAGGCCGGTGTCGTCGGCCGCGTCGGCAAGCAACCGATCGGCTTCTATCTCTACGAGAAGCGCCTGAAGAACCGCGACGCGGTTCTCTGCCAAGTGAAGGTGTTTCCGCTCGAGGTGCGCAAGCAGCTCAAGAAGTTTCCCGAACGCGGCCAGCGCGATGCCCGCTGGTTCACGCCCTCGGAGGCCGCCGACATGGTGATCGAGGCCGGTCTCGCCGGCCTGATCCGCGCCGCCGGAAACCGCGATCCGAAGCGGAAGGGCTGAGCGGCGGGCCTGCGCCCACCCTCGGTGCCGTGTCGGGGCGCCTACGGGCGCTTGTAGCGGGCGGCGAGTGGTTTCCGCAGCCACGCCAGCCTGAGTGAGCAAGCGCCTCTGACGCCCCGTCCAGCCATCGCAGGAAGGCCGCGGCCGATGCCGGTCATACCATGCCCATTCTCTGGTCGCTGACTGGCTCCAGCGGCCGATCGCAGATCTAGAGATCGTCACAGCAGCCGTCGAAGGGCGGCGCCTGCTTGCCGGCACGCTCGGGCGCGCCGGACGCCAGGCCGACGATGCGGCGACCGATGCGGTTGCGGCTTCCGACGGCCTCGCCGAGGACGGACTCGACCGTCGCGACCGTGATCCGGTTGCCCGTCCCCGCGGCGATCGTGGCTTGGGCGAGACGACGGACCATCTCCTTGATGAACGCGGCGCTCGCTCCCTCCGATCGGGTGACGACGGCATCGATCGCCCCCTCCTTGAAATCGATGGCGTCTCCGTAGAGGCTGACAAGCCGGGTACGGCAGGCCGCGTCCGGGTTTGCGATCTCGATCGCCTCGTCCACGCGGCCAGGGCGCGAGGCGAGCGCCTCCTCGATCTCCTCCGGCCGGTTGGTGGTGAGGATGAACAGCACGTCGGCGTCGTCGTGCAGGCCGTCCATCTCGTTCAGCAGACGGTTGAGGAGCACCTCCGTCTTCGGACTGTTCATGCCCTCGCGGGAGCGGCCGACCAGATCGACATCCTCCAGCACGACGATGCTGGGCTGGAGGGTGCGTGCGAGCAGCATGTAGCGATCTAGGTAGACAACCTCCTCTGCCGTGATGAGCACCGTCGTGCGCTCGGGTAGGTTCGAGGCGATGTACCGGATGACATGGGTCTTACCGGTGCCGGGCGGCCCGTACAGCAGAAGTCCCTTACGCGTCGATTGCCCGAGCCGCTTCAGCGCGTCGCGATGCCGGTCGAACTCGAAGACGTGCCGGTCGAGCCGAGCCATCGTCGCGGTTTCGAGGATCACGGCCTCGCGCGGGATGAAGGGAAGCTTGTGCACCTGCATGGCCGCCTTCATGCCGGAATAGTCCGATCCGAATTCGAAGGAGAGAACTTTGCCGCGATAGAGCGTCGAGTTCGCACCGGCCGACTGAACGGCGGCGAGGAAGCCGCGCGCGAAGCCCAGCGAAGCTGGATCCGGCAGCGTCGCGATTTCGACCTGGGCGAAGGTTCCTTCACCGTACTTTGTATAATGCGAGAGCAGGACTGCGACGGGGCGCTGCTCGACATGGAAGAGCCACAAGCCGTTGTTGAGAGCGGCGAAAGGCTCCGCCTCGCCGACATCCATGTCCTGATACTGCAGCGGCGTGACGGAGATCGTGTACTGACCCTGACGGACCAGCAGACTGGAAATCGTCAGCGGCAGTTGGTCGTAGATTTGGTGCACACCCAGCAGCACAGAGGCGACCGAGCCGATCTCAGCCACAACGGTCGCCTGAAGGTCAGGCAGCAGATGGGCGTCGAACTGCCGGCGAGAACTTGTGATGCCGTTGACCTGCTCGGCTCCGAAATGCGCGACGAGCGCTTCCCAGGCTTGGTCGAAGTTGCGGGACATCCCTACGCTCCTTCAGGGGCCGCCGCACCTTCGCAGGGCCCTTCAAAGAGCGTGTCGATCGAGCGGCGAAAAACAGCACCCGAGCAGGTGACAAAACCAATCGCTCCGAGCTTTGGCCGAAGCGATCGCACTGTTCGGCAGATCACAACGCGAACTATGCCCTGCTCTTGAGAGCACGGTAGTCTCTCGGCAGCCCCCTACGCCACACGCGTCCGGCCGACCGTTGCGGCAGGGTCGACAGATTCGCGCTTCAGCCTCACCAGGAACGACGGAGCTACCCGAGGATGGCGACGTGACCGTCGTGACCGAGTAAGCACGCCGCGGGCATGCAGGGCGGGTTCCCGCGGACGAACGAAAACGGGCGCGGAGCTCTCGCTCCACGCCCGCACCGTTACTGTTATGGGTAAGGCTTTTAAGCCGCCGTGCCGGCCGCTTCGGCCGCCGCAGCCTGGTCCTCGACCAGCTTCCAGGTCTTGGTCTTGGAGTAGGGACGGGACTCCTCGATGAAAACCGTCTGGCCGATCTTGGCCGCATTGGCCTCGTCGTGCGCATGGTAGTTCTTCGAACGGCGAACCGTCTTCTTCATCACCGGGTGGGTGAAGCGACGCTCCACCTTCACGACGATGGTCTTATCGGTCTTGTCGCTGACGACGACGCCTTGAAGGACGCGCTTGGGCATGTGGAATCTCCTCAGGCCTTGGCCGCGTCCAGCGTCTTCTGACGCTGCAGCGTGCGGACACGGGCGATGTCGCGGCGGACCTCACGGACCCGGGCGACGTTCTCAAGTTGGCCCGTCGCGCCCTGGAAGCGCAGGTTGAACTGCTCCTTCTTCAGGCTGATGAGCTCGTCGGAAAGCTGATCCGCCGACAGAGCGCGCAGATCAGACAGTCTCTGGTCGGACTTCATGATCTCTTCCTATCAATCAGCGATGCGCTGGATGACGCGGGTGCGCACCGGCAGCTTCGCGGCTCCGAGGCGCAGGGCCTCGCGGGCGATGTCCTCGGCAACGCCATCCACCTCGAACATGATGCGGCCGGGATGGACCCGGGCCGCCCAATATTCCGGCGCACCCTTACCGGAGCCCATGCGGACTTCGGTGGGCTTGGCGGTGACGGGCAGATCCGGGAACACCCGGATCCACACCCGGCCCTGACGCTTCATCTCGCGGGTGATCGCGCGGCGGGCCGCCTCGATCTGCCGCGCGGTGATGCGCTCGGGCTCCAGGCACTTGAGGCCGAACTGGCCGAAGTTCAGCTCGAAGCCGCCCTTGGCCGCGCCACTGATGCGACCCTTGAACTGCTTACGAAATTTGGTCTTCTTGGGTTGCAGCATGGCAGCCTCTCAAGATTTCTGCTTGATCGAGCGTCAGGCGTGCGACGGCTCGCGGCGGCCGCGGCCACCCCGGTCGTCACCGTCACGCTCGCGGCGCCCGCCGGAACGGCCACCCTCTTCCTGGGCCTTCTTATCCTGCGCCATCGGGTCGTGCTCGAGGATCTCGCCCTTGAACACCCACACCTTGATGCCGCACGTCCCGTAGGTCGTGAAGGCAGTGGCGGTGCCGTAATCGACGTCCGCACGAAGCGTATGCAGGGGCACGCGGCCCTCGCGGTACCACTCGGTGCGGGCGATCTCCGCGCCGCCGAGACGGCCGGCGCAGTTGATGCGGATGCCCTCAGCGCCGAGACGCATGGCCGACTGCACGGCGCGCTTCATGGCACGACGGAAGGCGACACGGCGCTCGAGCTGCTGTGCGATCGACTCGGCCACCAGGGTGGCATCGATCTCGGGCTTACGCACCTCGACGATGTTGATGGTCACGTCGGCCTTGGTCATCGTGCCGACGAGCTTGCGCAGCTTCTCGATGTCCGCGCCCTTCTTGCCGATCACCACGCCCGGACGACCCGAGTGGATGGTGACGCGGCACTTCCGGTGCGGGCGCTCGATGACGATCTTCGAGACGGCGGCCTGCTTGAGCTGCTTCATGAGGGCGGCGCGGATGGCCACGTCCTCGTGCATCAGCTTGGCATACTCGCCCTTCTCGGCGAACCAGCGGGAATCCCAGGTCCGGTTGATGCCGAGACGCAGGCCGATCGGATTGATCTTCTGACCCATCGGTAAACTCCTCAGGCCGCTTCAGCGCGCACTTCGCGAACCACGATCGTGAGGTTCGCAAAGGGCTTCAGGATGCGCGCGCCGCGACCGCGGGCACGGGCGTGGAAGCGCTTGAGCACCAGCGCCTTGCCGACGAAGGCCTGGGAGACGACGAGATCGTCCACGTCGAGATCGTGGTTGTTCTCGGCGTTGGCGATCGCGCTCTCCAGGCACTTCTTCACATCGCGGGCGATGCGCTTGCGGGAGAATTCGAGATCGGCAAGGGCCGTATCGACCTTCTTGCCGCGGATCAACGCCGCCACGAGGTTGAGCTTCTGGGGCGACACGCGGAGCATCCGCGCGACGGCCTTCGCCTCGTTCTCGGGGAGCGCGCGGGGGGTGGCAGGCTTGCCCATCTCAGCGCCTCTTTGCCTTCTTATCGGCCGCGTGACCGGGGAAGGTGCGGGTCGGCGAGAACTCGCCGAACTTGTGACCGACCATCTCCTCGGTGACGTAGACCGGGATATGCTTGTGTCCGTTATGCACACCGAAGGTGATGCCCACGAACTGCGGAAGGATCGTGGAGCGACGGCTCCAGATCTTG
This sequence comes from Methylorubrum sp. GM97, assembly GCF_024347855.1. Classification (NCBI taxonomy): domain Bacteria; kingdom Pseudomonadati; phylum Pseudomonadota; class Alphaproteobacteria; order Hyphomicrobiales; family Methylobacteriaceae; genus Methylorubrum; species Methylorubrum sp. GM97. The sequence continues at coordinate 2,355,260 of NZ_AP025942.1, read as the reverse complement.
ACGACCTCGTTGCGGCTGCCGCCGCGGGCGGCGTCGGCCTTCTTGAGGAGGTAGCCGTCGACGAACGGCCCTTTCCAGAGGGAACGTGCCATGGCTGTTACTTCTTGCGGTTATGGCGGCTGGACAGGATGAAGGTGTCGGTCCGCTTGTTGGACCGGGTCTTCTTCCCCTTGGTGGGCACGCCCCAGGGCGTGACCGGGTTCCGGCCGCCCGAGGTACGACCCTCGCCGCCGCCGTGCGGGTGATCCACCGGGTTCATGGCGACGCCGCGAACGTGCGGACGCTTGCCGAGCCAGCGGTTACGGCCGGCCTTGCCCAGCGAGATGTTCATGTGGTCCGGGTTCGACACCGCACCCACGGTCGCAAAGCACTGACCGTGCACGAGGCGCTGCTCGCCCGAGTTCAGGCGCAGCGTCACGTAGCCCTGGTCGCGTCCGACGATCTGAGCGTAGTTGCCGGCGGAACGGGCGATCGCGCCGCCCTTACCGATCTTCAGCTCGACGTTGTGGACGATGGTGCCCACCGGCATGGAGCCGATCGGAGCCGCATTGCCCGGCTTCACGTCGACGCTGTCACCGGCGATCACCTTGTCACCCGGCGACAGGCGCTGGGGGGCGAGGATGTAGCTCTGCTTCCCATCGGGGAAGGTGATGAGCGCGATGAACGCCGTCCGGTTCGGATCGTACTCGATCCGCTCCACCGTCGCGGGAACGTTGAGGTTCTCGCGACGCTTGAAGTCGACGTTGCGCAGGACCCGCTTATGACCACCGCCGCGGAAGCGGACGGTGATGCGGCCCAGGTTGTTGCGGCCGCCCGAGGAGCTCTTGCCCTCGGTCAGCGCCTTCACCGGCTTGCCCTTGTAGAGCTCACGGCGATCGACGAGCACGAGCTGGCGCAGGCTCGGCGTGACCGGTTTGAATGTCTTCAAGGCCATCGGCTTGATCCTAACGCTTCAAGTCTCAGAGGCCGGTCGTGACGTCGATCGTATCACCCTCGGCGAGGGTCACGATCGCCTTCTTCACGTCCGAACGCTGCCCGCGCTGCCCGCGGAAGAACTTCTTCTTGCCCTTGGTCGTGAGCGTGTTCACGCCCGTGACCTTGACGTCGAACAGACGCTCGACCGCTTCCTTGATCTGCGGCTTGGTGGCCTTCGGGGCAACCCGGAAGACGACCTTGTTCTGCTCGGTGAGGTTGGTCGCCTTCTCCGTGATCACGGGGGAGACGATGATGTCGTAGTGGCGCGGATCGGCACTCATTTGAAACGCTCCTCCAGCGCATCGACGGCGGCGCGCGTCAGCACGAGCGTGTCGCGGCGCAGGATGTCGTAGACGTTGATGCCCTGGACGGGCAGCACATCGATCTTCGGAATGGCGCGGGCGGCGCGGCCGAAGTTCTCGTCCACTTCAGAGCCGCCGATGATCAGCGCGCTCGACAGACCGAGCTTCTCGAAGCGCTCGATCATGGCCTTGGTCTTGTGGTTGTCGACCTTGATGTCGTCGACGACGATCAGGGTCGAAGCCTTGGCCTTGGCCGAGAGGGCGTGCTTGAGCGCCAGAGCGCGGACCTTCTTGGGAAGGTCGTGGCTGTGGTCGCGCACCACCGGACCGAAGGCCCGGCCGCCACCGCGGAACTGCGGAGCGGAGGCAGCGCCGTGACGGGCGTTGCCGGTGCCCTTCTGCTTGTACAGCTTCTTCGACGTGCGATCGACGTCCGAGCGGTTCTTGACGGCGTGCGTGCCGGCGCGCCGCTTGGCGAGCTGGTAGCGCACCATCCGCTGAAGGATGTCGGCGCGCGGCTCGAGGCCGTAGATCGCCTCGTTGAGCTCGACCGAGCCGGCGGAGCCGCCGTCGAGCGTGGTGATATCGAGTTTCATCACGCGTTCTCCTCGGACGCCGGAGCCTCGGGGCCGCCTCGACCTGGGACGCGCCAGCAGAGCCGTTCTCACGGAACTTGCCCGGCAGCGGCACATCGGCCGGCAGCTTACGCTTGACCGAGTCGCGAACCTGGATCCAGCCGCCGGCGACACCGGGGACGGCGCCTTCGACGAGGATGAGGCCGCGCTCCGGATCGGTGCGGACGACCTTGAGGTTCTGCGTGGTCACACGCTCGACACCCAGGTGACCCGGCATCTTCTTGTTCTTGAAGGTCTTGCCCGGATCCTGACGGCCACCGGTCGAACCGATCGAACGGTGGGAGATCGACACGCCGTGGGTGGCGCGCAGACCGCCGAAGTTCCAGCGCTTCATACCGCCGGCGAACCCCTTACCCGTGCTGGTGCCCGTCACATCAACGAACTGGCCCGGGATGAAGTGGTCGGCCGTGATTTCGGCACCGACCGGGATCAGCGCGTCCTCGGACACGCGGAACTCGGCGAGCTTCTTCTTGGGCTCGACCTTGGCGACCGCGAAGCGGCCGCGCTCGGCCTGCGACACGTTCTTTACCTTGGCCTTGCCGACGCCGACCTGGAGGGCGACGTAGCCATCCTTCTCAGTCGTGCGGTGTGCCACAACTTGGCACTGATCAATCTGGAGCACAGTGACGGGCACATGCTCGCCAGCGTCTGTAAAGACGCGGGTCATGCCGACCTTCCGTGCGATGACGCCTGAGCGCATAGGTCTCTCCCTCGCGCGATGAAACGGTAAGCTCTAAATCCGACGCGGACTTAGAGCTTGATCTCCACGTCCACGCCAGCGGCGAGGTCGAGCTTCATCAGCGCGTCCACGGTCTGCGGCGTCGGGTCGACGATATCGAGCACCCGCTTGTGCGTGCGCATCTCGAACTGCTCGCGCGACTTCTTATCGATGTGCGGCGAACGGTTCACCGTGAACTTCTCGATATGGGTCGGCAGCGGGATCGGGCCCCGGATCTGCGCGCCGGTCCGGCGCGCGGTCGAGACGATTTCCTTGGTGGACGCATCGAGGATGCGGTGATCGAACGCCTTAAGGCGAATGCGGATGTTCTGACCGTTCATGACCTGACCTCGGCGGAAACGTTGAGGAGCGGGCGCGAGGGCCCGCCCCTCTTACGTCCCCTGTCGATGATGCTTGCGGTTAGTCGTTGATGGCGGCGACGACGCCGGCACCGACGGTGCGACCACCCTCGCGGATGGCGAAGCGCAGCTTCTCTTCCATGGCCACCGGCACGATCAGCACCACGTCCATGGTCACGTTGTCGCCCGGCATCACCATTTCGGTGCCCTCGGGCAGCGTGCACACGCCGGTCACGTCCGTCGTGCGGAAGTAGAACTGCGGGCGGTAGTTGGTGAAGAACGGCGTGTGGCGGCCGCCCTCTTCCTTCGTCAGGATGTAGGCCTCGGCCTTGAACTTCGAGTGCGGCTTCACCGAACCCGGCTTGCACACGACCTGGCCGCGCTCCACGTCCTCGCGCTTCGTGCCGCGCAGCAGCACGCCGACGTTGTCGCCCGCCTGGCCCTGGTCGAGCAGCTTGCGGAACATCTCGACGCCGGTCACCGTCGTCGTCGTCGTCGGACGGATGCCGACGATCTCCACCGACTCACCGACCTTGACGATGCCGCGCTCGACGCGACCCGTCACCACCGTGCCGCGGCCCGAGATCGAGAACACGTCCTCGATCGGCATCAGGAACGGCATGTCGATCGGACGCTCCGGCTGCGGGATGTACTCGTCCACGGTCGCCATCAGCGCCAGAACGGCTTCCTTGCCGATCTTGGGCTCCTTGTCCTCGAGCGCCATCAGGGCCGAGCCCTTGGTGATCGGGATGTCGTCGCCGGGGAAGTCGTACTTGGAGAGGAGTTCGCGCACCTCCAGCTCGACCAGCTCCAGGAGCTCCTCGTCATCGACCATGTCGACCTTGTTGAGGAACACCACCAGCGCCGGCACGCCGACCTGACGGGCGAGCAGGATGTGCTCGCGAGTCTGCGGCATCGGGCCATCGGCGGCGGACACGACCAGGATCGCGCCGTCCATCTGGGCGGCACCGGTGATCATGTTCTTCACGTAGTCGGCGTGGCCGGGGCAGTCGACGTGCGCGTAGTGGCGGTTGGTCGTCTCGTACTCGACGTGGGCGGTCGAGATCGTGATGCCGCGCGCCTTCTCTTCCGGCGCCTTGTCGATCTGGTCGTAGGCCGTGAAGGTCGCCCCGCCCGACTCCGCCAGAACCTTCGTGATCGCCGCCGTCAGCGACGTCTTGCCGTGATCCACGTGCCCGATCGTGCCGATGTTGCAGTGCGGCTTGGTACGGGAGAACTTTTCCTTACCCATCAGGGCCTCCTAATCGTCAGTGTCGTTGATCGAGGAAGTTTGACGCGTTCGCGTCAGGCGTACTTGGCAATGACCTTGTCGGCCTCGCCGCGCGGCACTTCCTCGTAATGGTCGAACTGCATCGTGAAGTTGGCGCGTCCCTGGGAGAAGGAGCGCAACTGGTTCACGTAGCCGAACATGTTGGCCAGCGGCACCATCGCGTTGATGACGTTGGCGTTGCCGCGCATGTCCTGGCCCTGGATCTGGCCGCGGCGGGAGTTGAGGTCGCCGATGACCGAGCCGGTATACTCTTCCGGCGAAACCACTTCGACCTTCATCACCGGCTCGAGCAGAACCGATCCGCCCTTCTGCAGCGCCTCGCGGAAGGCGGCGCGGGAGGCGATTTCGAAGGCCAGCGCCGAGGAGTCGACGTCGTGGTAGGCGCCGTCGATCAGTTCGACCTTGACGTCGACCACGGGGAAGCCGGCGAGCACGCCTGCGCCGAGGACCGAGTTGAGGCCCTTCTCGACGCCGGGGATGTACTCCTTCGGCACCGCACCGCCGACGATCTTCGACTCGAACGCGAAGCCGGCGCCCGGCTCGTTCGGCTCGACCACGAACTTCACCCGGGCGAACTGACCAGTACCACCGGTCTGCTTCTTGTGGGTGTAGTCGATCTCCTGACGACGGGTCAGCTTCTCGCGGTACGCCACCTGCGGCTGACCGATATTCGCGTCGACCTTATAGGTACGGCGCAGGATATCGACCTTGATGTCGAGGTGGAGCTCGCCCATCCCGCGAAGGATGGTCTGGCCGGATTCCTGGTCTGTCGAGACCCGGAAGGACGGATCCTCGGCGGCGAGCTTCGAGAGCGCGATGCCGAGCTTCTCCTGGTCGGCCTTCGACTTCGGCTCGACGGCGATCTCGATGACGGGTTCGGGGAACTCCATCTTCTCGAGGATCACCGCGTCCTTCGGATCGCACAGCGTATCGCCGGTGCGGGTGTCCTTGAGACCGGCCAGGGCGACGATGTCGCCGGCGAAGGCTTCCTTCACGTCCTCACGGTTGTTGGCGTGCATCAGCAACATGCGGCCGACGCGCTCTTTCTTGTCGCGCGACGAGTTGATGACGTTGGCGCCCGACTCGACCTTGCCGGAATAGACCCGGCAGAAGGTGATCGTACCGACGTGGGGGTCGTCCATGATCTTGAAGGCGAGCATGGAGAAGGGATCGCTGTCGGTCGGGTGGCGAACCACCTCTTCCTCGGTCTTGAAGTCGAGGCCCTTGATCTCGCCGCGATCGGCGGGAGACGGCAGGTAATCGACGACGGCGTCGAGGAGCGGCTGCACGCCCTTGTTCTTGAAGGCCGAGCCGCACAGCACCGGATGGAAGGCACGAAGCTGCACCGCCTTGCGCACGAGCTTGCGCAGGGTCTCCTCGTCCGGCTCCACGCCGTCGAGGTAGGCGGTCATCGCGTCGTCGTCGAGCTCGACGCAGGCCTCGATCATCTTGGTGCGGTACTCGACCGCCTGATCGGCGAGATCGGCCGGGATCTCCTCCTCGGAGAAGTTGGCGCCGAGCGCCTCACCCGACCAAACGATCGCCTTCATCTTGATGAGGTCGATCACGCCCTTGAAGCTGGACTCGGCACCGATCGGCAGCTGCAGGCAGACGGGCTTACCGGCGACGCGGCCGATGATGTCGGCAACGCACTTGAAGAAGTCGGCGCCGATCTTGTCCATCTTGTTGACGAACACGACGCGCGGCACGTCGTACTTGTCAGCCTGACGCCACACGGTCTCGGTCTGGGGCTCGACGCCCTGGTTGCCGTCGAGCACGCAGACGGCGCCGTCGAGCACGCGCAGCGAGCGCTCCACCTCGATGGTGAAGTCGACGTGGCCGGGGGTGTCGATGATGTTCAGGCGCTTGTCGCGCCAGAAGCAGGTGGTCGCAGCCGAGGTGATCGTGATGCCACGCTCCTGCTCCTGCTCCATCCAGTCCATCGTCGCGGCGCCCTCATGGACTTCGCCGATCTTATGGGACTTGCCGGTGTAGTAGAGGATCCGCTCGGTCGTCGTGGTCTTGCCGGCATCGATGTGAGCCATGATGCCGAAGTTACGGTAGTCCTCGATCGCATGCGTGCGGGGCATCGGGGTCTCTCCGGGAGAAAGCGGGCTTGGAGCGCGGCCCGGTGGCCGCGCTCGACAGGCGAATTACCAGCGGTAGTGCGAGAAGGCGCGGTTGGCCTCGGCCATCCGGTGGGTGTCTTCACGCTTCTTGACCGCGTTGCCGCGGTTGTTGGCGGCGTCGAGCAGCTCGGCGGAGAGACGCTCGATCATGGTCCGGTCGTTGCGGCCGCGGGCGGCCTGGATCAGCCAGCGGATCGCGAGAGCCTGACGGCGCTCGGTGCGGACTTCGACGGGAACCTGGTAGGTCGCGCCACCGACGCGGCGGGAGCGGACCTCGATCGCCGGGGCGACGTTGTCGAGCGCGGCGCGGAACACCTCGATCGGGTTGGCGCGGGCGCGGTTCTCGACGATGTCGAACGCGCCGTAGACGATCCGCTCGGCGGTCGACTTCTTGCCCTCGTACATGATGGAATTCATGAACTTGGTCAGGACGACGTCGCCGTACTTGGCGTCCGGGATGATCTCGCGCTTCTCGGCAGAGTGACGACGGGACATCTGTTTGCTCTCAGATTAATCGACTTAAGCACCTCGCGCAGGCCGCCTTGAGCGTAAACGCCGGCGACATCCTTGCGAGGCCGTGAAAATGGCCGTCCGGAGATTCTTACTTCGGACGCTTTGCACCGTACTTCGAACGGCGCTGCTTGCGGTTCTTGACGCCCTGCGTGTCGAGCACGCCGCGCAGGATGTGGTAGCGCACACCCGGAAGGTCCTTCACGCGGCCGCCGCGGATCATGACCACGGAGTGCTCCTGAAGGTTATGCCCCTCACCGGGGATGTAACCGATCACCTCGAAGCCGTTGGTCAGGCGCACCTTGGCGACCTTACGAAGCGCCGAGTTCGGCTTCTTCGGGGTCGTGGTGTAGACGCGCGTGCAGACGCCGCGCTTCTGCGGGCAGGCGTTGAGCGCCGGCACCTTGTTGCGCGCCTTCTGCGCCTTGCGCGGCTGGGCGATCAGTTGGTTGATCGTCGGCATCCTGTGCCCTCTTCATCCGGCCGCGCAGGGCGGCCACCGTCTGAAACCTGTCGAAGCCCCTTGCGGAGCGGCCGGGCCCCGGGCGAACCCGCGGCAAAACGAATAGCGCCAGAGGCCGATCAAGGCCTTTGACGATGGTGAGGCAGAGGATCACGCCGTGAACGACGCGTTCTTACCCGCTGATCTGACGAATACGTCAGGGTGTGATGCCGGTATCGGTCTGACGACGGTCGCCGAAGCCCCTGGCCTCGACCCGAAAGCGACTCTCGATCCACCGGAGTGGCGCGCTTCTACGCGGGGTGGCCGGGCCCGTCAATGCCCGGAGAGGATAAAGTTCGATGAACGGGCGTCCGATCTGCGTTCCGGACGGTGATCGGCGGCTCGGCTGTTATTCGGCCGCGCTGGGCAGGCGGAACGCGTCGATTCCGCGCCGATCCGGGTTGATTTCGGCCAGCGCCCGCTTGGCGGTTTCCAGCGGATGCTCGGCCTCGATTCGCACCGAGCCGAGATCCGGGCTTTTGTAGACAGTGACGACGGTGTCCATCACTTCCGTCAGCGTCGTGCGCTTGTCCTCGGGCGCGGCGATGAGGAGCTGCAGGCCCCAGGCGCGGAAGAGATCGACCAGCGACTGGCTGTTGCGCACGTCGAGTTTCGAGAAGGCTTCATCGAGAAGGCAGAGGCCGAGGCCCGGCGTCTCGTCGCCGGGGCGATCACCGGGATAATAGGCCGAGGCCATGGAGGCGGCGATCGCGACGTAGAACGGCGCCTGCGCCTCGCCGCCCGACCCGCGCAGCGCCCGGCTCGACAGGGTGGTGCGGTTGCCCGCCCGGTCGCGCATGCCGATCTCGTAGACGAAGTAGTTGCGGTAATCGGCCAGCCGCGCCGCGTTCTCCTCGCCCTCGATCAGCGCCGTGATCTCGGCGAGTGCGGCCGCGAGCGGGCTGTTATCCGGTCCGCCCTCAGCGCCATTGTCGGGGCTAGGCAGCACCGCCTGCGCCGCGTCGGGCGAACGCGCGACTTCGGTGGCGAGCGCGTGGACGGCGGCGTAGCGGCGGTCCACCTCCGCCTCGAAGGCATAGGTCTGGCCGGTGAAGGTCTGCGACGCCAGCCGCTCGTTGAGGGCGTCGAGCCGGGCACGCATCCGCTCGAACTTGTCGGCGAGCCGGGTCAGCAGATCCTCGGTCATCAGGCGGCGCATCTCGGCCTCCGCCCGGAGCGACTGGTCGCGGTAGCGGCGCAGTTCGTGCCCCGCCACCTCGTCGCGCTCGCGGGTCGCCCAGGCATAGCCGAACGAGGCCGGCTGCTCGCCCGAACCGAGCGGGTTCTCGACGCGCCACGCGGCGCAGTACTCGGCAAGATCCCGCTCGGCGGCGCGGCCCTGGTTGCGCACGCTGTCGGCGGCCTCGCGGGCGGAGGCCCGGGCCTGCGAGGCCAGCGACGCCAGCGCCTTGGTGTCGAGCGCGGCGCGGTCCGCCCGTGCCGCGGCGATCCCGGCCACCGTGTCCGGTACGTCGGCGGGAACGGTGCCGGTGAGGCGGATGCGGACGGTGTCGCCGGAGGTCCAGCGCTTGAGCGCCGTGCGGTAGGCCAGGAACGCGGCGCGCGCCGCCTCCCTCCCTTGCGCGACACGGGCCTTCAGTCCGGCCTCCTCCGCGAGTGCGGCGTCGCGTTTGGGCTCCAGCACCTGCACGAGTTCGGTGAGATAGGCCGAGCGCTCCTTCTGAAGCTCCTTCAGCTCCGCCTCGATCACGCCGGCATCGGCGCGGGCGACGGTCTCCTGCTCGGTGGAGAGGCTGCGGCGGCGGCCCTCGATGGCGTCGGCCTCGGCGCGCAGAGCCTCGAGATCGATCGGCGCTTCCGCCAGTCGGCTCCGCAGCAGCGCGGCGATCCGGGCGGCCTCGCGCATCACCGTGGCCTCGGCCCGCAGGGTCCGCGCCTCCTCGCGCGCCTCGTCGAGGCGGCGGCGGGTCTCGGCGGTGGGCCCGCGCTGGCCGCGGGTCATCATCAGCGGCACGGGGCGCACGACCGAATAGGCCATGCCCGAAGTCGAGCGCCCGCTCGGCGCCACGGCGCGGCTCATGTTCCGGAGTGCCGCATCGTCGGGCGCGAGATCGTAGCCGCCGAGCCGCGCGGCGAGGAAGGCCTCGGCGTGGTCGCTGTCGGTCTCGATCAGGCCCATCGGCCCGTCATCGAAGCGCCGCGCGGCGCGCCGCGCCGTATCAGTGGTCTTTACCAGGAGACAGCGGAAGAACTGGTTTTTTCGGGACTCGAGCAGGGCGAAGGCGCGGTCCAGCCGGTCGGGCTCGACCACCAGGGCCTCGCGGGCGCGGCCGAGCAGGCCTTCGAGGGCCGGGCCCCATTTCGGATCGACGATCTCGGCGAGTTCGCAGATCGGCGCCGCCTCGATGCCGAGCCGGCCCAACTCCTCGCGGAACGCCTCCGTGTCGGAGGACAGGCGTGCCGCCGAGGAACGGCCGGCATTCACCTGCCCATCGAGGCCGCGAACCTCGTTCTCGCGCTCGCGGGCCTTGAGGGCGAGGTCTTCCGCTTCCTCTTCCAGGATGCCGGACACGTCCGGCATCTGCGCGAGCCCTTCGAGCAGACCTTTCAGCGGCCCATCGACCCGGAGAATGTCCTCCGGCGGCGCCTCGCGGCGCAGCCCCGAGCGGGCGCAGGCCTCGACGATGCGCGCCGCCTGAAGATCGATCCGGCGCAAGGGACCGGCGATGGCGCTGAGGCGGCCGGCATCCTGCACGAGGCCGACGATCCCGGCGAGGCGGTTGGTCAGGTCGCGCCGGTCGCGGGCGACCATGGCGAGACCGGCATGGGAGGCCGCGAGCCGCGCCTCCGCCACGCTGCCGACGATGAGCGCCTTGCGCGCGGCGATCTCGGTGTCGATCTCGCGCACGAAGCCCTGGCTCGTCGCCACGCTTTCGCGGGCGATGCGCAGGCGCTCCGATGTCTCGGCGAGCAGGCGGCGGGCCTCGGCGTGGTCGAGGATGCGGCGGCGCAGGTCCGCACCGGCGGCACGCATCTCGTCGAGGGCGGCGGTGAGGCTCGCCCGCGCCCAGCCCTCGTAGCGCGCGCAGATGCGCGAGAGGTGGGCGAGGCGCTTCTCCAGCTCCTCGATGGTCTCCAGCAGGCGCCGCCACGTCTCGATCGACTGGCGGATGCGGGCGACATCGAGCGGCTCGGCCTCCAGCACGAAGCTGCGCACGAAGGCGCTGGTGTCGAAGATCGGCTTGAACGCCACCGCATTGGAGAAGGTGCGTAGGAACTGGCGCGGATCGGGCACGGCCGCCCCCTCGCGCAGGGTCGCCAGCACGGCGGCGGTGAAGCGCTCGCCGGAGGTGCGAAACTCCTCGAACGTGTCGGCCCGGCGGCGAAGATCCGCGGCGATCTCGGCCCAGGGCGCGACGAAGCTGCCCTCGCTGGTCTCGCGCACGTAATCGGCGATCTCGAAACGGTGGCCGATGGCGATGAAGCGCGAAAGCGTCTCCTCCTTCGGCTCCTCGGAGCGGGCGGCAAGCGCCAGCCCGACCGTGACGATGCGGCCGCTCGCGGGGTTCTCGAACACGAGCGCGATAAGCGTCTCGCAGGCCTCGCGCGTCGGGCGCCCGCCCTCGGCCGGGTCGCTGATCCAGCCGAGGCAGTAGTCGCGCACCGTGCGTGCACTGCGGCCCGAGGCGGAGGCGTTGAGCGCGAGCCGGCTGGCATTGTTGCCGGCCAGCACCGTGCCGACCGCGTCGAAGATCGTCGACTTGCCCGCCCCCGTGGGACCGACGAGCGCCGCCGCGCCCCGAATCCGGATCTGCTCGCGCCGGATGAGGTACCAATTCGAGATCGCAATGTCGGTGAGGCGGTACACCAGCCCGGCCGCTTATCCCGAGGTTGAACGAGAGACAGCGCAATGGACGCTACGCCGCGTACACGCAAGGGCGGGATCGCGGCGGGCCGCGGGCGCCGCCCGATCGGCACAATCTGAGGATGCCCAACCGTCGCAGCACGACCGATCCGAGCGGCCGACGGCATCGATACAGCAATCACCGACCCGTGATTTGACGGGGCCGCGTCGATCCGAGACCACAGCCACTCGGCTGAGCGTCGGGCCCCGACGCCCGAAACAACTGTCGCAGATCTCCTGCAACGGCAGGTTCATAAAGCCCGTTCGATTACTGCCTTTCAACGCTCCCTGCGTACTCTGACACATACGAGAAACACTGATTTTGACGCATACCCAATACGATCCGTGCCATACGGTAAATTGCGCTCTCCGACCGTCCAGAACTCCGATCGTTGAAATGTCCGCCCGCCGTCCACGCCTGACTTACGGTGTTCTGTTTATTGTCGCCTCGATTGTTCTATGGGGCACGGCATCGTGGGTTGCAGGCGGTATCATCTGGGTCTGAGACCGGCTCAGACGTCTTTCCTGCAAGCGATATAGCCTCCCACAACATAACCACCCTGCAACGCGCAGAGGGAGGCGGCGATCATCAGCAGGTCGGCCAGCACCAACTGGCCACTGTAGAAGTGATAAATGATCCGCGCGATGATGACAAAGAAACTCGCGACAGCAAGCATCCCCCAGTGATAAAACATGCCGATCAGTATACCGGCAATAACGAGAAGCGGGATCGCTAGCACGGGATCATGACCCTATCCTGCCGGATCGGCATCTGAGAGCCTTTTTGACGGAATCTTTCCTTAGGTTACCGCCGGGGCCGACCGCGCACAAAGGGTCACTTGGCTTAAAACTAGGCGAATTCTGCAGGTTCCCCTTTATCGAACGGCATCGTTAACGGACCGGTCACCCTAAGGTCGGGCGTCCGGCCAGGAAGGCATCAGCTTGGTGCCGCTGCGTATCGATCCGCAGATCCGCGTATCCGGCGGTCGTCGGAAGGGCCTAGGCTGTCCCCCCGCGCCACTCGTTTGTCCGCGATTGCGCCGAAGACGAGCCTTTCGCCCGCCGCCGCGGCATCGGCGACACCCTGGTCGAGGCCAGCATCGGCTTCGCCCGCGAGACGAACTTATGCCCGCCACGGCTTCGCCTGCGACGAGACAGCGACCCATACCGGCTTCGGTAGGCCGGTCGAGGGTGAAACCTGGATGCTGCCCTTAGGCGAGACGGGGCAGGCACTGGGACAAGCACCGGAGCACGCCACGTGACGGGGGCGATGCCCCCGCCACATCGGTTATGTCACGCCGAGCCCCCGATCCCCGCTCCGGACAGACCCTCTCGCGGGAAGCTTAGCCGCCAAAATTCTTGGCGAGCCACGCCCCGGAGGCGGCGAGATCCGCCTGGGACAGTCCGTGCCCGGCCGGGTTGACCGTGTGGGTCACCGCCGCGCCCGCTTGCGCGAGGCGCGCGGCGAGCCGTTCGGCATTCTCGGCCGGCACGATCGGATCGAGAGTGCCCGAGAGCAGCAGCACCGGGCGGCCGGCGAGGTCGGCCGGCGGGCTCTCGGCGAGCGGCACCATCGCCCGCAGCAGAACCGCCCCGGCCAGCACCTCCGGGTGCAGGAGCAGGGTCGCCGCGGCGATGTTGGCCCCGTTCGAGAATCCGACCGCCACCGGCGCGGCGAGCCCGTAGGCCGCCCGCGCCTGTGCGACGAAGGCGGCAAGGTCGCCGGCCCGGCGGCGGACATCCGCCTCGTCGAACACGCCTTCCGCGAGACGGCGGAAGAAGCGCGGCATGCCGTTCTCCAGAACCGGCCCGCGCGGCGAGAGCAGCGCGGAGCCGGGCGAGAGCGCGCGGCCGAGGGAGAGCAGGTCGTTCTCGTCGCCGCCCGTACCGTGCAGCAGCAGGAGCGGCGGCGCACGCTCGTCGGTGCCGGGCTCGAAGCGGTGGATGAAGTCGAAGGTGACGCCGTTCGTCATGGCTGTCTCCGTTCCGTCTGGGGAGGGTGCGGCCGCCCGGATGGGATCCGGGCGGCCGCGAAGGTGGGCGGTCGGTTCAGGCGACCTTCGGCAGCACCGCCTCGATCCGCCCGCGATGCGGCTCAAGGAAGGGCGGGAGCTTCAGCGCGGTCCCGAGTTCCGCCACCGGCTCGTCGATGGCAAAGCCCGGCGCGTCGGTCGCGATCTCGAACAGCACGCCGCCCGGCTCCCGGAAGTAGACCGAGCGGAAGTACTGCCGGTCGCGCTGCTCGGTCACGGACAGGCCGTGCCGATCGCTCAGCCGCTCCGTCATCGCTGCCTGCGCCGCGTCGTCGGCGGCACGGAAGGCGATGTGGTGGACCGAGCCCGCCCCCTGCCGGCCGGGCAGGAAATCGCCGACCGCCCGAAGCGTCACGAACTCGCCGAGGCCCGCCCCGCTCGTCAGCCGGATCTGGCTGCCCTCGCGGGCGGCCTCCGTAAAGCCGAGCACGTCGGTGAGGATCGCGGCGGTCGCCTCCGCCCCGCGCAGGAGCAGGGTGACGCCGTGGAAGCCCCGGATCGCGGTCTCGGGCGCAATGCCCTCGGAGGTCCAAGCCGGCTCGGCCTCCGCCCCCTCGACGCCGACGAGCGCCAGCGGCATCCCATCGGGATCGCGGAACCGCAGCACCGTCTCGCCGAAGACCGTTACCGGCGCCTCATGCGGGACGTTCAGCGAAACGAAGCGGTGCGTCCAGGCACCGATCGCCGCGCGCGGCACGCGGAAAGCGGTCTCCGACACCTGCCCGATGCCGACGCGGCCGGGGGCCGCCTGAGCGATCGGGAAGAAGGTGAGGATCGTGCCGGGCGCGCCCGCTTCATCGCCGAAATACAGGTGGTAGGTGCCCGGATCGTCGAAGTTGACCGTCTTCTTCACCAGCCGCAGGCCGAGCACGCGGGTGTAGAAGTCGATGGTGCGGGCCGTATCGCTCGCAAACGCTGTGACGTGGTGGATGCCGTGCGCGCTCATGGTGCGGGTCTCCTGTTCGAGAGGATCGCCGCGGGATCCGTGTCCGGGCTGCGATCGGTGTGAGCGCAATCTGGCCCTTGCCTGCTCGCCTGAAAATGGAAACGATTGAAACGCATCGTTTCCGGATTTGAGCCATGGCGAAACTTCCCGATTTTGAGGCCTGGGCCGTGTTCGCGGTGGTGGCCGACGCCCTCTCCTTCGCCCGCGCGGCCGACGAACTCGGGCTGTCGAAGGCGACCGTTTCCAAAGCGGTGGCGCGGCTGGAGGGCAGGCTCGGCGCGCGGCTGTTCCATCGCACCTCCCGCCGCCTGGCGCTAACCGAAGCCGGCCGTCTGGCGCGCGAGGACGCGGCGGGGCTGCTGGCCGCGGGCGAGGCGGCGGAGGCCCGCGCGCTCGACGCCAACGGCGTTCCGCGGGGCCGAGTGCGGCTCGCGGCCCCCATGTCCTTCGGGGTCGCCCATGTTGCGCCGGTGCTGCCGGAATTCCTGGCCGCGCACGCGCAAGTCTCGGTCGATCTGCACCTGTCGGACGCGTTGGTCGATCTCGTCGGCGGCGGGTTCGATCTCGGCCTGCGCATCGCCGCCCTGCCCGATTCCTCGCTCCGGGTGCGGCGGCTCTGCGGCGTGCGCCGCTCGCTCGTGGCCACGCCTGCCTATCTCGAACGCCACGGACCACCGCAGCATCCGGAGGATCTGAAGGCGCGCGCCTGCCTCGGCTACGCCTACCTGCCGACGCCGGACCGCTGGCCCTTCACCAACGCGGCCGGCGAAACCGTCACGATCGTGCCCGAAGGCCCGCTGCGGGCCAACAATGCCGACGCCCTGGTGCCGGCCCTGCGCGCCGGGCTTGGCCTCGCGGTGCAGCCGGATTTCACGATCTGGGAGGATCTGAAGTCGGGCCGCCTGGAGCGGGTGATGCCGGACTGGCAGCCGCCGCCGATCGCCCTCAACCTCGTGATGCCGCCCGGTCTGCCGCGGCCGGCCCGAGTCTCGGCGCTGATCGCCTTCCTGGAACGGGCCTTCTCCACCGCGCCCTGGGCGCAGGAAGAGAGTCAGACGCCCCTTCCCTCCCCGGCGGAGGCCCAGGCGCGGACCTGATCCATCCAGGCATCCGGCGAGAGCACGGTGATGCCCGGCATCACCATCAGCGGCGTGACCCGCTCGGCCCGGTCGCGCTCGCCCAGCCGCAGGGCGCCCTTGCGGGCGAACAGGCGCAGGATCTCGATCAGGCGCGCCTCGTCCGGGGGCTCGGTGCGGGCAGCGGAGCGGATCGCGTCGGCGATGTCGTCGGTGGTGCATTCCACCGTGCCGTCGGTGGAGACGCGGTGGTCGCGCAGGCCCTCCTCGTAGGCGAGCCGGAGCGCCAGCAGCACCAGCGTCTCATCCTTGCGCAGGCGCTCGCCCTGCGCGTCGTGGCGCACGCCGTCGGGCGGCAGGGCGAGGAACACCATCTGGTCGCGGTGGGCGACCTCGAAGCGGTAGCCGAGGCAGGCGAAGTAGTCGCGGAAGAACGGCGCGTAGTGCCGGGCGAGTTCGTAGGAGCGGCCGATGCCGGTGGTCGCGGCGTAGATGCACTGGCTCTTCAGCATCACCTGAAGCGCGCGGGTCAGCTCCTCCTCGCTCGGCGCGGCGCTGCCGGGCGGGGGCGTCTCCTCGCCGTCGAGGATCGCACGGAAGGGTTCGAGCATCGGGTTGTCCGTTCAGCCTGCTTTGCCGGCTCCGCGCCGGGCGGCGGGGGGCGGTATGCGCTCGATCATGAAGTCCGGGCAGTCGAGCCAGCCGTTGGAGACGCGGCCCTCGATCCGGGCGACGCGGTAGCGGCTGCGCAGGACGCCGTCGAACAGCACGTCGATCTCGCGCAGGCGCTGGAAGACGACGAAGGCATCGACGTCATCGACCTGGATGTCCGAGCCGCGCAGGGCCTTCACCTGGGCGAGCCGGGCGTCGAGATAGGCGACGATGCGCTCCGGCGTCACGGTGATGCGGCGGCGGAATTCGTCCTTGGCGGCGATGAACGCCTCGATCGCCGGATCGATGTCGATCTCCGGCAGCGGCTCATACTCGATGATCCGGCGCGGCATGCGCGGATTCGTGAGCTGCGGCGGGCCGATCGGCGGGCGCAACAGCGAGATCTGCGGCAAGGGCAGGCCGGCGAGGTCGTCCTCGCCCGCGCCGACCGCGCGGAGCGCCGCCGCCGCCCGCTCGATCCGGGCAGAGTCGCGCGGATCGCGGTAGCGGAGCGCGGCCGAGATGCGCCGTTCCAGCCGAGCGACCACCTCGGCCACCGCATCGAGATGCGGATCGAGGCCCTCGAAGATCGAGAGGATCTCGACGAGATCGGTGCGCACCATCCGCTCGGCCGCGGTGATGTCGGCGGCGCGGCCCTCGCGCAGGTTGCCGTCGGCCAGCGCCCTGAGCGTCAGCGGATCGCGCAAGGCGCGCCCGGCCTCGCGCACGATGCCGGAGCGGAAGCGGAACGGATTGAAGCGGGTGTGCAGCGTCCGGTAGTCGGAGACGAGGTGGCGCTCGACGAACTCTTCGAAGTAGAGCCGGAAGGCCGCACTGAGATCGGGCTCGCGCAGGATGCGCTCTTCGAGCTTGCGCATGGCGCCGGCCAAGCCGCGCAGGTGGCCGAGGAAGGTGCGCGAGGCTTTCGCCGCGTTGCGCAGGGCTTCCGAACGGTCGGCGGGGCTGGCGATGGCGCTCTCCAGCGCGCTCAGGACTTCGAGCACCGCGCCGCCGTAGGAGCGGGTCTCGCCGCGCTCGATCCGGGCCAGTTCCTCGATCAGCAGCCGCGCGTCGGGGTCGAAATCGACCACCGGCACGTAGCGCTCGCGCCGCTCCACCAGCCAGCCCGCCTCGATCAGCCGCCGGAACACCGCCGAGCGCCGCTCGATCGGATCGACCGGCGTCGCCTCGTCGTCGGCGATCTCGGCCTGGCTCCAGCCGGCGGAGAAATCGCCGATGGCGGCCAGCAACTCGCTCTTGCGCAGGGGCTCGGCGGCATCGCCGAACACGCGGGCATGCAGGTGCAGCAGCAGGGCCGCGTTGAAGGCGCGGCTCGGCGAAGCGAGCGGTCGGAAGAGGTCGTCGGCGAGATGAGTGAACAGCATGATGGGACGGGCGCGACCACAACCCGCTCGGGCGCCGCCGGTCAATGCTCGCGCCGCTCTATCCCCCCTTGATCCCTGATTGATCCCTTCTTGCATCGACCGCGGCATGCATCCGTTGTCTCGACAGACGCCGCCCGATGGATTCCAAAGAAATGCGCATCGAAACTGTCTTCCTGTTCGATCTCGACGGCACGCTGGTCGACAGCGTCTACCAACACGTCCTCGCCTGGAAGGAGGCGCTCGACACGGAGGGGATTCCGCTCTCGGTCTGGCGCATCCACCGCAAGATCGGGATGAGCGGGGGCCTGTTCACCAACCAGCTCCTGCGCGAGACCGGGCTCGCCATCGATCCGGATCGGATCGACCGGCTGCGGCGACTGCACGCGGAGGCCTATGGCCGGCTGTCGAAGGGCGTGGTGCCGCTGCCGGGCGCCAGGGAACTGCTCGCCACGCTGACCGAGAACCGCATCCCCTGGGCCATCGCCACCAGCGGCCGGATGGAGACCGCCGGCCACAACCTCGTGGCGCTCGGCGTCGATCCCGAACAGGTGCCGGTGGTGACGCGGGACCTCGTGAAATACGCCAAACCCGATCCGGACCTTTTTCTCGCCGCCGCCGCGCGGCTGAACGCACCGATCGAGCACGCGGTGATCGTCGGCGATTCGATCTGGGACATGCTGGCGGCCCGGCGCTGTCGCGGGCTCGGAGTCGGCCTGCTCTCGGGTGGATACGGCACGGAAGAGCTCGAACGCTCCGGCGCGGTCAGGGTCTACGACGACCCCGCAATGCTTCTGGAACACCTCGACGAAGTCGGCGGCCGACGCTGAGCGCTGAGCGCGCACTATGGCCAAGGCTAAGCCGAAGATCCGCTGCGCCCGGCCCCGGTCACGGGTCTGCAATCTGACCCTGACGATTGGATGAACGGCCCCTTGCACCTTCGTTCATGCGACAGGACGTAGCGTGAGCTTCGGCACATCGGGAGTGAACCGAATCCAGGCCGTACCCGTTGGGGTGCCAATGGATCGATGATCCACCCTTTTCGGAGAGACGTCATGAAGAAGCTTGCGATTCTGTCCGCCGTGGCCGTCCTCGGCGTAGGCGCCCTGTCCTCCACCGATGCCGAGGCCCGCTGGCGCGGCCGTGGTGGCGGCGGTGGCGCGATCGCGGCCGGCGTCATCGGCGGACTCGCGGCCGGCGCGCTCGTCGGTGCGGCCGCCTCGAATGCCTACGGCTACGGCGGCTATGGTGATGGCTACGGTTACGGCGGTGGCTACGGCTATGCCCGCCCGATCGCCGGTTACGGGTATGGCTATGCCCGTCCCGCCTACGGGTACGGCTACCGCAACGTCGGCTATTACGATGGCGGCTACTACGCGCCGCGTCGTGCCTACGGCGGTTATTCCTGGGGCGGACCGGCCTACGATTACGGCTACGGCTGGTAAGTCTTTCAGGCCTGACAGCCTCTCATAACGAAATGGCCGCGCCCCATCCGGGCGCGGCCATTTCGCGTTTCAGGCAGCGGCGTCGCGGGCGGCGATGGTCTCGGACCAGACCACGGCGCGGCGGGCCACGCCGATATGCTGGCGCTCGTACATGCGGCCCTCGACCTTGATCGCCGCGCGCTTGGCGTTCTCCGGCAGATTGAAGGCCTCGATCACGAGGCGGGCGCGGCGCACCTCCTCCTCCGTCGGAGCGAAGGAGGTGTTGGCGGGCTCGAGCTGGTTCGGGTGGATCAGCGTCTTGCCGTCGAAGCCGAGGTCGCGCGCCTGCCGGCACTCCTCGCGGCAACCCTCCGGATCGGCGATGTCGTTCCACACGCCGTCGAGGACGATCAGCCCCTCGGCCCGGGCCGCGGCCAAGGTCAGCATCATCCAAGGCAGCATCGGCACGCGCCCGCGCACCAGCTGCGCCCAGGTGTCCTTGGCCAGATCGTTGGTGCCGAGCACGAACCCGGTGAGCCGGTTGCGACGGTCGCGGCGCGCCTTGGCGATCTCGTGGATGTTGAGGATCGCGGCCGGGGTCTCGATCATCGCCCAGACGGCGATGGAATCGGGGGCGTCGAGCGCCTCCAGCGCGTCGGCCACGCTTTCCAGCACGGCGGGCGAGGACACCTTCGGCATCAAGATCGCATCGGGCTTGGCCTGGATCGCCGCGCGCAGGTCGCCGTCGCCCCAGGGCGTCTGGGGGGCGTTCACCCGGATCACGAGTTCGCGATGGCCGTAACCGCCGCCCTTCACCGCGGCACAGACCTGATCGCGGGCCAGTTCCTTCTCCTCCATGGAGACGGCGTCCTCGAGATCCAGGATCAGCGAGTCGGCGGGCAGCGTCTTCGCTTTATCGAGCGCCCGCTGGTTCGATCCCGGCATGTAGAGAACACTGCGGCGCAACCGCAAATCGGACATGTCTCGTCTCCTCGCAGGGGCCGGTGAGGGGCCCGGTGCGCCGCTCCCCACCCTCATTTGAATGCATAATACGAACAATCCCGATCGGTTGGAAGCGGCCGGAAGCGAAGCTATTTAACCGCGAGCGCCCGGTCACCGCCAGAGGGCGCAACTTCGCCTTGCGGCGCAGCCGTCCGGATCTCGGAACTTGGCCGACGCGCCCGAACCGAATTTCGGCCTCGCTCCCCCCTCGGGGACGACGCTTCATCCTGGAGAATCCCATGCCCTTGATGCGTTTCGACCTGATCGAGGGCCGCAGCGACGCGGAACTGAAGGCGCTTCTCGACGCCGCGCACGAGGCGATGCTCGAAGCCTTTCAGGTGCCGCCAGGCGACCGCTACCAGATCGTGACCGAGCACAAGCCTTCGCGGATGATCGTGGAGGATACCGGCCTCGACATCCCCCGCACGCGGAATGTGGTGGTCGTGCAGATGATCACCCGGCCGCGGGGACGCGAGAAGAAGGAGCTGTTCTACCGGCTGCTGACCGAGAAGCTGCAGGCCGCCTGCGGCATCGCCCCGGCCGACGTGATGGTCTCGACGGTGGAGAACACCGACGAGGATTGGTCGTTCGGGCACGGCCGGGCGCAGTTCCTCACCGGGGAATTGTGAGCCCCGGCCATCCACCTTCCGTCACAAGCCAGTCGATGAGGGCGGTGAGCGCGGGCGACTTGTCGGCATCGAACGGCGTCAGGGCGAAGTAGGCGGCGCGCCCGACCCGGATCTCCGGAAAAGGCGCCACGAGCCGGCCCGCGGCGACCATCCGGTCGAGCACGGGAAACGGCCCGATGCCGAGACCCGCGCCGTCCTCAAGCGCCTGCAAGGTCACGAAGAAGTGGTCGAAGACCCGGCGGCGCACGCCGCCGGGGAGTGTCACCGCGGCGGCCGTGAGCCAATCGCTCCAATCCCCCGGCCGGGTCTCGGTGCCGAGGAGGATGTGACCGTCGAGGTCGCGCAACGTCGCGAGCGGTTTGTCCCGCAGCAAGGCGGGGCTTGCCACCAGCGTGTCGGTCTCCGTCAGGAAGGGCACGGCGCGGTGCTGTGGCCAGGGCTCGGGGCCGCGCCGGATCGCGAGGTCAAACCCGCCGCGCAGCGCATCCTGCAAGGTCGTCGTGGTGGTGACCCTGACCTCCGTGCCGGGCCGAACCGCATGGAAGCCGTCCAGGCGCGGGATCAGCCAGCGCATCGCGAAGGTTGCGGGCGCGCTGACCCGCAGAACGCGCGGCGCCTGGGGCCGCCCGCACGCTTCGGCTGCCGCCGTGAGCCGGTCAAAGGACAGGCTGATCTCCTCGGCGAAGACGCGTGCTGCCGGGGTCGCCACCATCCGCCGCCCGACCCGCACGAACAGCCGCTGGCCGAGCCACGTCTCCAGGGCGGCGATTTGCCGGCTCACCGCGCCGTGGGTCAGCCCGAGTTCGAGCCCGGCCTGCGCGTAGCTGCCGGCCCTGGCCGCGACCTCGAACACTTGCAATGCGTGCAGCGGCGGTAGCCGGCGCATATCCCTCACCCCATCGATGCGTGAGAAAATCGCACGAAACCCGTGAGGCAAACGACTCTCATCGCGCAAAACTCACAAGTCTAAGATCGCCGCGCAATCGCAGCCGGAGACTTTCGTGTGAGCCAGGCCGTTCGACTCGATGAATTCCACCGGGCGGATCGCTCGAGCCTCGACCTCAAGCGGCGCAGTCTCGGCGGGGCCTGCCTCGCCCACGCCCTGCACGACGGCTACACCGACCTGCTCTACGTGCTGCTGCCGGTCTGGCAGGCGGAGTTCGGCCTCGGCTATGCCGGGCTCGCCGTCCTGCGCAGCCTCTACTACGCGACCATGGGCGGGTTGCAGATCCCCGCCGACCGGCTGGCGGCGCGCTGGCCGATCCGCATGAGCCTCGCCGTCTCGACCCTCGTCGCCGCCGCGGGCTTCGGTGCGATGGCGCTGAGCGGCAGCCTGTTCGGGCTCTGCGCCGGTCTGGTGCTCGCCGGGATCGGTGCGAGCCTCCAGCACCCCCGCGCCTCCCTCCTCGTCGCGCGGGCCTATGGCAGCGCCGCGCGCGGGCCGCTCGGGATCTACAATTTCGCCGGCGATGTCGGGAAGGCGGTGTTTCCGGTCGTCGTCGCGCTGCTGCTCGGGGTGATGGCGTGGCGGCCGGTCGCCGGACTGATGGCGGCGGTCGGCCTCGCCGCGGCGCTGGCGCTGGTCTTCGTCCTGCCGCGGGGATCGCTAACCGCCGCCCCCCGCGCGCCAGCGGGAGCGGCGGCGAGGGCCGGGGCTTCGCCCTCCTGATGACGGTCGGCGCCTTTGACACCGCCACGCGGATGGGCACGCTGCTGTTCCTGCCCTTCCTGCTGGAGGCGAAGGGCGGCACGGGCACGACCACCGGGCTCGCCCTCGCCCTGGTGTTTTCCGGCGGCGCCTTCGGCAAGGCGGTGTGCGGCTGGCTCGGCGAGCGGCTCGGCATCGTACCTTGCGTCGTCGCGACCGAGACGGCCACCGCCGTGGGGATCGCCGCGCTCCTGGTCCTGCCGCTCGGGCCGACCCTGGCCCTGCTGCCGCTCCTCGGCCTCGTCCTCAACGGCACCTCGTCCGTGCTCTACGGGACGGTGCCGGATCTCGCGCCGCGGGGGGATGTCGGCCGGGCGTTCGCGCTGTTCTACACCGCGGTAATCGGATCGGGCGGCCTTGCGCCGATCGCTTACGGAGCACTGGGCGACAGGGCCGGCTCGGCCGTCGGCCTTCTGGCCGCCGCCGCCACGGCGCTCGCCATCGTTCCGCTGGTCCTTCGATTGCGCCGGCCGCTCGCGGCCAGCGGCCAGGCTTGAGCAAGAACAAACGCGAATTCAGCCTTTGTCTTCGGCTATACGGCCAAGTCACGAAACAAAATCAGGTCAACCTTTCGTCAAGATCGAACGTCAAGGGCGTCCTCGAAGTGCTTTTCGAAGGGACGACCGGATGCGAAGAACCTGCCTCGGCGCCTGTGCCGGCCTTGTGCTGCTCGCAGGAATGTCCGCACCCGCGCAGGCCGAGAACCGGACGGCGATGAGTGTCGGAGCCGGCGCCGTGGCCGGTGCGCTCGTGGCCGGGCCGGTCGGCGCCGTGGTGGGTGCGGTGGCCGGCGGCTTCATCGGCTCGAACAGCAGCGCGCGTCCCCGTTCCACCCGCAAGCGCCGCGCCGCCCTGCGCCGGTCGGTCCGTGCGCCCCGCCGCGCGGCGATGGCCGAGCCGGCGGTCGCCCGCTCCGAGGCGCCGCGGGTGATGACCACCGGTGGCGCGAGCGCCGCCGCACCGGTCCGTTCCGGCTGGCAGGATCCGCGTTGAGCGTGCCCGGACCGGCCCTGGCAAGTGTCGCTTTCACGTCACAGCCAGGGAAATGCGCAAGCGTGGCCGGTCCGGTGCCATTTTCATGACGCGATGCGGCGCGCAGGATCACCTCATGCAATCGTCCGAGAGCGAGGAAGCGATGGCTGATCCGAGCGCCGACCCGAACCGAACGGACCGACTGCAGACGGTGTCCTGCCTTGAGCGGCCCGTCGTCAGCCGGGTGACCAAAGGTGTCGCCTCCGCCATCGGCAAGCGCCTGTCCGTCGATAAGGACGGCGCCCTGCCCGATCGCCTCGCCTCCCTCGTGGATCGTCTCCAGGCCGGACCTCTCGGCCGCACCTCCCTCAAGCATCGTCGAGTTGCCTGAATGTCCAAGTTCGATCGCGCCCTCAACGACGCCGCCGTAGTCCCCTTCCCCGCCGCCGCCGCCGAGGCGGTGGCCGACGAGAACGTCGCCTCGATCATCGAGGTGCTTCAGGATCAGCTCAAGCTCGCCCGCGAGGGCAAGCTGCGCTCGGTCGCCGTGGTCTCGGTCTCGAACGATGGCAGCGCCATCGGCACGCAGTGGTCCTGCGCCCATGGCGACGTAGCGAGCCTGATCGGCAAGCTCACCGTCCTGTCCCACGACATGATGGCCGCGCGGAACTGAGTTTTTCTTCGAACGGCTTCGAAAGCAGAAAAGGCGGCGCTCGCAGCGCCGCCTTTTCTTTATGTCGACGGGTTGTTAGTGTTCGTCCGACGCGTCGTGCCGCGCATGACCCCGAACGGGTCGGAGCCGCGCGCGATCAGGTCCGAAGGCAACACCCTGGACGCGCACATGCAGCGCATCAGGCTTTCTGGTTGCACGCCCGCCCGGCGCATTCATACTGAGGGCGTTGGACGCAAACCTTCCGGTCACGACGACCCTGCGGCTACGGGGCTTACGGCGACTTAGCCGATCGCCGTCCGTGAGTAGGCAGACGGGAAGGGGGTGAGCAATGTGCTGATGTTTCCGCTTCTGCGGATCACCGTCACGAAAAACCCGAGCGGTGAGTGGTCCATGACCATCACGCTCGGGCTCATCATCTAAAGTCGTCCAATAAGAGGGCCCGCAGGTAGCCGCCTGCGGGCCCTCACTTCTGAATATGGTGTGTTGTCAGGACGAAATCAAACCCGTCGCAGACAGCATGACAACTGAAGCGGTCTTCTCTCAGACCAGCCCGAGCTTCTGCGCCAGGCCGATGCGCTGGAGCTTGCCGGTGGCGCCCTTGGGGATCTCGTCGAGGATCAGGATCTTGGCCGGCACCTTGAAGGCGGCCAAGCGCTCCGAGGCGAAGCTGCGGATATCCTTCTCCACCGCCTCGACGCCCTCACGCAGAACGATCGCGGCGGCGACATCCTCGCCGAGCTTGTCGTGCGGCACGGCGAAGGTGACGCATTGCGACACCGCCGGGTGGTCCATCAGGATCTCGTCGACCTCGCGAGGGCTGATCTTCTCGCCGCCGCGGTTGATGATCTCCTTGAGACGCCCGGTGATCGAGAGGTAGCCCTCAGGGCTCAGCACGCCCTGGTCGCCGGTGCGGAACCAGCCCTGCTTGGTGAACGCCTCGGCATTGGCCTTCTCGTTGTTCTCGTAGCCCTTCATCACGTTGTCGCCGCGGATGACGATCTCGCCGGTCTCGCCCGCGGGCAGCGGCTCGCCGTCCAGATCGACCACCGCGATTTCCGGGCCCGCCGCGAGGCCGACCGAGCCCGCGTAGTGGGGCTTGGGCGGCAGCGGGTTCGAGGCCATCTGGTGCGCGGCCTCGGTCATGCCGTAGGCCTCGATGACGGGGGCGCCGAAGGTCTCTTCCAGCTCCTTCATCACCTGCGGCGGTAGGGACGAGGACGAGGAGCGGATGAAGCGCAGCGGGTTGCGCGCGATGATTTCCTTGTTGCGCGCGGCCCGGCCCAGGATCGCCTGATGCATGGTCGGGACGCCGGTGTACCAAGTGGGGTTCACCTCATCCATCCAGCCGAAGAACTTCAGCGCGTTGAAGCCCGGCGTGCAGGAGACCTGGCCGCCGACCGAGAGCGGAGCGAGGATGCCGGCGATCAGGCCGTGGATGTGGAACAACGGCATGATGTTGAGGCCGCGATCCTCGGGCCCGAAGGCGAGCGCGGTGCGGATGTTGCGCGCCGAGGCGCAGACATTGGCCTGCGTCAGCGGCACGATCTTCGGCCGCGAGGTGGTGCCGGAGGTGTGCAGCACCAGGGCGATGTCGTCCGAACCGGCGGGGCCGCTCTTCTCCGTGGGACCGGTGCTCTCGCTGGCAAAATGCAGCGTGAAGCTGCCGGCGCCCTCGTCCGGGGTCGGCCGCAGGCGGGCGACCGACACGCCGAGCTTCTCCGCGACCGCGACGGCCGGCGTCTCGGAGCCCTCGGCGACCAGCAGGAGCTTGGCTCCGAGGTCGCTCATGTAGAACTCGAACTCGTCGGCCTTGTAGCTCGGGTTGAGCGGCGCCGAGGTGGTGCCGGCGGCCACCGCGATGAAGGCGGCGGCCATCTCCGGGCCGTTCGGCAGCACGATCGCGACGCGGTCGCCGCGGCCGATGCCGCGGGCGTTGAGGTCGGCGACCGTACGCTCGGTCAGCGCCCGCAGGGCCTGGAACGTCAGCGGCACGCCGCCGGGGCTCGACAGGGCGGGGGCCGCATCGGCGCCGGCCTGGATCAGCTCGTGAAGAGTCGTCGCGGGCACGCTGGCCTCCTTGGAATCGGTGGGGAGAAGGGCGGAAGGTTCGGGCAGAAGCATCGTCATGCTCCCTGGATCGCGAGGCGACCCTGGGCGCGTTCGAGGCTCTGGGCCAGGAGCCGCATCAGGGCGAAGACGGTGTCGATATGCGGGGTCGGGGTGCCGGTGAGGCGGCCGAGTTCGATCACCGAGCCGACGAGGGCTTCGAGCTCGATCGGCCGGCCGGCCTCGACGTCCTGAAGCATCGAGGTCTTGTGCGGGCCGACCTTCTCGGCACCGGCGATGCGCTTGTCGATGCCGAGGCGGAAGGTGACGCCGAGCTTGTTCGCGATGACCTCCGCCTCGCGCATCATCTCGGCGGCGATCGCCCGGGTGTCGGGGAAGCGGCAGATGTCTTCCAGCGTCGCGTGGGTCAGCGCGGAGATCGGGTTGAAGCTGAGGTTGCCCCACAGCTTGAGCCAGATCTCGGCGCGGATGTCGCTCGTGACGGGCGCGCGGAAGCCGGCCTTGGCAAGGCGCTGCGACAGGGCGAGCACCCGCTCCGACTTCGAGCCGTCGAGTTCACCGAGACCGAAGCGGTTGCCCTCGATCACCTTCACGGTGCCGGGATCGGTGAGCACGGTCGCCGGATAGACCACCGAGCCGATGACGTGTTTGGGGTCGAGATGGTCGGCGATCAGCCCGCCGGGATCGGCGCTTTCCAGCCGCGTGCCGGCATGGTCTCCACTGTAGCCGCCCAGAAAATACCACCACGGAATCCCGTTCTGCATCGTCACCACAACGGTGTCGGGGCCGATCAGGTGGTGCAGGTCGGCGGCGATCGGGCCGACCTGATGCGCCTTCACCGTCAGCAGCACGACTTCGTGCACGCCCGCCTCCTGCATGGAGCGGGTCGCCTTGACGGATTTCGAGTGGATCTCGGTGCCGTCCTCCTCAATCAGGCGCATGCCGTCCGCCTGGATCGCCGCCGCGTTGGAGCGGGCGATGAAGGTCACGTCCTCGCCGGCCTCCGCCAGCCTGACTCCGAGATATCCGCCGATGGCGCCGGCGCCGACGATCGCGATGCTCATATTCTCACCCGTGCTGCCGTTTTTCGCTCCGCCGGCTTCGTTCTGAAACGCCGTTCGAGGCCAGTTCCGTCCGGCCGCGGAGACCACTTTTGCTTGAGCGTGCCGTTAATCGAACCGGTTCGAGAGCGTTCCAATGCCCTCGATCACCACTTCGACCGTGGCACCCTTGGGGATCGGCCCCGACCCAACCGAGGTACCGCAGGCGATCACGTCACCCGGCTCCAGCGTCATGCCCTGCGAGAGCTGCGCGACGAGCCGGGGGACCGGGATCAGCATGTCGCCGATCGGGAAGTTTTGACGTTCGCGCCCGTTCACCAGGGTCCGCACGGTCAGGGCCGCCGGGTCGAGCCCGGTGGCGATGACCGGACCGAACGGCCCGAAGCCGTCGAGGCCCTTGGCGCGGGTCCACTGCGTGAAGCTCGCATCCGCCTTGAGGATCGCCGAAGCAGTGACGTCGTTCACGCAGGTGAAGCCGAAGACGTGGTCGGCGGCTTCTTCCTCGGTGAGGTCGCGCGCCGTTTTGCCGATCACGATTCCGAGTTCGCCCTCGTAGAGCGCCCGGCCCGCCGCTTCCGGCACCGCCACCGACGCTCCGGAAGGCCGGAAGGTGTTGGCGGGCTTGATCAGGAACAGGGGCGCCTCGGGCCGCGACAGGCCCTGCTTTTCCATGAGCGCCCCGAAGTTGTTCCACAGGGCGATCATCTTCGAGGGCCGGCAGGGCAGGCCGACGCTCACTTCCGCGAGCGCCAGCACCTGCCCCGTGGATCTGTTCTCGCCGAACAGGTCGCCCTCGCAGACCTCGATCCGCTCTCCGTCGAGCCGGCCGAAGCCGGGCTCGCCGTCATGGACGAAGCCGATCCAGCGCGTCACGGTCACCTCCGTCACTGGTTGCGGGCCACGAAGCGGGCGCGCATCGGCTTCAAGACGAAGAGCGCGAGGAAGCCGGCGATGAAGGCCATGCCGGAGGCGAGATAGAACACGTTCTGCCAGGAGCCGGTCGCGGTCTGGATCGCCAGGAAGGCCGGCAGCATCAGCGAGGCCGTGCCCTTGGCGGTGTAGAGCAGGCCGGCATTGGCGGTGGCG
Source organism: Methylorubrum sp. GM97 (assembly GCF_024347855.1). Lineage (NCBI taxonomy): Bacteria > Pseudomonadati > Pseudomonadota > Alphaproteobacteria > Hyphomicrobiales > Methylobacteriaceae > Methylorubrum > Methylorubrum sp. GM97. The sequence goes on along the minus strand of NZ_AP025942.1, from coordinate 2,327,264 downwards.
TTCTTGTCGCCGTAGGTGTCGGCGCAGGTCGAGGGGAACAGCGAGTAGATCTCGCCCCAGGCGAAGAACACGAGGCCGGTGAGCAGCACGAAGGCCATCGGCGAGTGGGCGAACATGCCGAGCGCCAGGATGCCGGCACCCTCGATCATGAAGGCGGCGAACATGGTGTTCTCACGCCCGATCCGGTCGGAGATCCAGCCGAAAACCGGCCGGGTCACACCGTTGAGCACCCGGTCGATAGTGAGCGCGAAGGTCAGCGCCGGCAGGGTCAGGCCCATGAGCGAGACCGGGATCGAATCGACCTGGAAGTCCTTGGCGATGGGCGCGAGCGAGGCCGTCGCCATCAGGCCGCCGGCGGCCATCATCACGAACATCGCGTACATCAGCCAGAAGACCGGGGTGCGCACCATCTCGGCCGACGAGTATTGGCGGCGGCTGGTGGCGTTGGGGGAGACGCGGCCGGCCAGCATCCGCTCCTTGTAGGCAGCACTCGGCGAGGAGAGCAGCAGGGCGGCGACCATCACGACGATACCCTGGCCGAGGCCGAAGGCGAGGAAGGTCTGCTCGTAGCCGCTGTCGCGGATCATCGCGGCGATCGGGATGACCGTGAGGGCCGAGCCCGCACCGAAGCCCGCGGCGGTGAGGCCGGCGGCGAGGCCGCGGCGATCGGGGAACCACTTGAGGGCGTTGCCGACGCAGGTGCCATAGACCGCGCCCGCACCGATGCCGCTGATGGCGGCGGCCAGATACAGGAACCACAGCGAGTCCGCGACCGAGTTCATCGCCCAGCCGACGGCGCAGAGCACGCCGCCGAACAGCGTGACGACCTTCGGGCCGTACTTGTCGACGAACCAGCCCTCGATCGGCACGAGCCAGGTCTCGGTGAGGACGAAGATCGTGAAGGCGACCTGGATCGCCGGCTTGCCCCAGTGATACTTGTCGTTGATCGGATTGACGAAAAGCGTCCAGCCGTACTGCAGGTTGGCGATCATCGACATGCACAGCACGCCGAGAATGAGCTGTCCCCAGCGCCCGCCCAGAGGCGAATCGGCGCGCGAGACGGAATAAGCACTAGCGCCGGGTAATGGATCGGCGGCTTGAACGGCCATGGAGCGGTCCCTCGAACTCACGTCTTCTTGGCGGACCGGAACGGGTGCCCGGCTTAGCCATATTGGAATTTTGGATACCGCATACGTAACCGCTCGTGACCCAAGCGCTGACAGGAAAATATTTGGCCGCCGCGCAGATATTTTTTGAACGTCGGCGCAGCGTTGGCGGCCGTGAATGCCCGCTGCCAGCGCGTGTGCGGCGATGCACACCACATCATAGGAGTGGAACCAAGCGCTTGGGGCTCCCGTTCAGTTTGCCGAGAGCGTCGCGACGCGGCGCAAGAGCAATGAACGAGGAAACGCGATGAGCAGCACGACCGACAAGATCAAGGGTGCCGCCAACGAGGTCGCCGGCAACGTCAAGCAGGGCGTCGGCAACGTGACCGGCAACGACAAGCTGCAGGCCGAGGGCAAGGCGCAGGAGCTCGAGGGCAAGACCCAGCGCACCGTCGGCGAGGCCAAAGAGGGCGTGAAGAACGCCGCCGATGCGGTGAAGAGCAAGCTCTAAGGCGCGAGGCCGGCGGGATTTTCCAATTAAAATCCGACGGCTGGAGCCGCACCCGATCGGGTGCGGCTTCTTCGTTTCGGGCCCCGTCGTTGGGGGCTCGGCAGACATTTGATCAAAAGGAATTCATCATGAACAGGGACCAGATCGAGGGCAGCCTCCGCAACCTCAAAGGCCGCGGACGCACCGTGTTCGGCGCCGTCGCAGGCCGTGCCCGCCCGCAGGTCGAGGGTGCCTACGAACAGGTCGCAGGCGTGGCGCAGGCGGCCTACGGCCGGACCCGCGAGCGAGCCGAGGACATCTACGAGGACGGCTACCGTATCGCCGACCAGGCGGTCTCCCGCGGCCGGCACCTGCGTGACGAGGCCGCGCAACGGGGCCGCCATCTCCACGACGAGGCGCATGTCCGCGGGCGGCATCTTCGCGACGAGGCGGACCGGCGCGGTCGCGCCCTCGCATTGCAGGCCGAAGAGAACCGCGGCACGACCCTGGCGCTGGTCGCCGCGGCGGCCTTCGGCCTCGGCTGGCTCCTCAGCCGCCGTCGCTGACGCCGACCCGTCTCACCGCCTCCTTGGCGTCGTAGAGGACACGGTCGGCCCGCGCGAGCAGGGCATCGACCGTGTCCTCGGGGCCCTGTGCCGAAGCGAGGCCGAGGCTGGCGCCGATCCGCACCGTCTCGGCCTCGATGGCGATGGGTGCAGCGATGACCGCGCGAACGGCCTCGGGCGGCATGGTCACGCCGTCGGGCACGATCAGGACGAATTCGTCGCCTCCGGGCCGTGCCGCGAACAGGCCGTGCGAAGCCGCCAGTTCGGCCAGGCGGCGACCGATCTCCGTCAGGACGCGATCGCCCGCGGCGTGGCCGAGGCGATCGTTGACGGGCTTGAAGCCGTCGAGATCGAGGCAGAGCACGCCGGGGCGTTGTCCGGCGGCCAGCTGCCCCGCGAGATGCTCACGCAGATACATCCGATTCGGCAGGCCCGTGAGGTCGTCGTGTCGGGCGAGGTGGCGGAGCCGCTCGTTCGCCGCCTCTCGCTGCGTCACATCCCGGTCGATGCCGCGATAACCGCGCAACGCGCCGTCGGGACCCAACAGCGGCACGCCGCTCGTTTCCAGCACGACGAGGCTGCCGTCCTTGCGCAGGTTGCGGTTGAGAAGCTGGGTGAAGGGCCGTTGCTCGGCGGCGATGGCGCCGAAGATCCGGCCGACCCGCTCGGCCTCGTCCGGCGGCATGAAGTCGAAGGGGGTGCGACCCAGCACCTCCTCCGGCTCGCGGCCGAGCAGGGCGACGCATTGGCGCGAGGCGTAGGTGTAGCGCCCCTGCGCATCGACCTCCCAGATCCAGTCCGAGTTCTGCTCCAGCATCTCCCGCAGGCGGGCCAATTCCCGGCGCATCGCCGCGGACGAGTCGTCATTCGCCGCGCCCGTATCGGAAGGCATCCCGCCAAGCCCGTTCTGAGGAAAGGTGTTCATGGCAATTCGGCAATGGCAAGCGAGGCAATCCGGCAGCTCCTAAGCCAGCTTGACTAACGTGTGGTTGATGCGGTTTCCGCTTGATCGCAGCCGGAAGCCTATGAACGCGCCGGCGCGTCGCTCGAACCGCGACAAAGGAGATGACAGCATGCCGGCGCGATCCTGGCTCGACCTGACGACGGCGGAGATCCGGGCCCGCGACATGAGCCGCACCATCGCTGTACTGCCGGTTGCCGCGGTGGAGCAGCACGGGCCGCACCTGCCGCTCGGCACCGACACCCTGATCGCGGAAGGCTATCTCGCGCGGGTCGCACCGCAGGTGCCGGAGGCGCTCGACGTGCTGCTCCTGCCGGTCCAGAGCGTCGGCAAGTCGGATGAGCACGATTCCTTCCCCGGCACGCTGACCCTGACCGCGCCGACCGCGCTTGCGGCCTGGACCGAGATCGGCGCGAGCTTGCACCGGGCGGGCTGCACGAAACTCGTGATCGTCTCCTCCCATGGCGGCAACAGCGCGCTCATCGACCTCGTCGCGGGCGAGCTGCGCGGTCGATTCGGTATGGTCGCGGTGACGACCTCTTGGAGCCGGCTCGGCCTGCCCGAGGGGCTGTTTCCGGCCGGTGAAATCCGCCACGGCATCCATGCCGGCGGCATCGAGACCGCCTTGATGCTGGCGCTGCGGCCCGACCTCGTCCGGCGCGATCACATCGAGGATTTCGAACCCCGCACGGTGGCGATGGAGCGCGACTTCGCGCTGCTGCGCGCCGGCCGCCCGGCGGCCTTCGCCTGGAAGACGGAAGACCTCCACCCGTCCGGGGCTCTCGGCGACGCCCGCCTCGGCACGGCGGAAGCGGGCGAGGCCGCCCTCGCTTACGGCGCGCAGGCCTTCGTGCGGCTGCTGGAGGAGGTGGATCGGTTTTCGCTGTAGCGGGCGTCAGGCCGCGGACGATCGGACCGTTCGAGCGAAGGCTTCGACCGCATCGCAGGCCTCCCCGACGCCATCCTCCTGCGCCATCCGTGCCTTGGCCGCCGCGCAGGCCTGGGCGACGTGCGGATCGGTCAGCAGCCGGCGCAACGTGGACGTCGCGCGGGCCGGCGTGAAGCGGCGGCGGCTCAACGAGGTGCCGACCCCGAGCCGTTGCAGCCAGCGCGCCTCGTCGAAGTGATCGAAGGCGACGGGCACCACCAGCTGCGGGATTCCGGCCGCGAGCGCCTGCGCGACGGTGCCGATCCCGCCATGGTGGATCAGGGCCGCGCAGCGAGGCAGCACGCGGCTGAACGGGGCGTAGGGGACGTGCAGCACGCTCGCAGGCAGGTCCGTCGGCACCTGCCCGCCCTGTGGCGCCAGGAGGAGGCCGCGCCGTCCGAGCCTTTCGCAGATCCGCAGCGCCGTGCGGAAGAAGCCATGGCTCCCCGACATCGCCGATCCGTAGGTGAAGGCCAGCGGCGGCCCCTCGTCCAGGAAGCGCGCAACGGCGGGCTCCAGCTCGGCGACATCGCCGAAGCGATCCGCGAGCGGGAAGCCGACCTGCAGCGATTGGGGCATCCGGTGTGGCTGCGGCGCGGCGTACCATCGCGGAAAGGCGAACAGGACGCGCTGCGGGCTGCTCCACCAGCGGCGGAGCCGGAGCACCGGCGGCAGGTCCAGCCTCGCGCGGAATTCGTTCAGGGCCGGCAGGGCGGCGGGCCCGATCACGAAACGGTCGGCACCGCGCCCGATCCAGTGCCGGAAGCGCGCCGGCAGTCGCTCGGAGAGCGGGAGGCCCGGCAGGATCGGCGGATCGGTACGGCTCCGGGCGAGCAACGGCATGAGATGCACCGTGACGACGTCCAGCCCGAGCTTTTCCTGCGCCACCCGCGCCCCGAGCGCCAGCGTCGAGGCGAGCACGATGCTCTCGCCGGGCCGTGCGTTCCCGGCCAGCCAATCATAGACCGGCTCGGTCGCGGCCGAGACATGGCGAAACATTGCTCCAACGCCGCGCCAGGGTCGCCAGAGTTCGGTCTCGGTGGCGGCCAGACGGTAGTCGTTCTCCGTCCCGAGGGCGAAGAACGGCAGGTCCGCCCGGGCGGCCATGGCCGCGAACGGAGCGGGCGCCGCCAGCGTGACCGCGTGCCCCCGCCGTCGCAGCTCGGCCGCGATCGCAAGGAGTGGCAGGACATCGCCGTGACTGCCGACGGCAACGATGAAAACCTGCATCGACCTCAGTGCCGGCTGGCGTCCGGCCGTGCCGGATCAGAGCGGAAGGGCGGGTTCACGTTCGGGGCACGCAGCGGGGGCGAGCACCTGCTCGCGCAGCCGCCGCGGGCCCAAGGTCATCGCGAAGAAATCGTAGGCGCCGGGCCGCTCGTTCGCGAGCAGGAACTGGAAGTGCATCCGGAAGGGACGGAAGCGTACCCGTCGGTAGGTCTCGGGGCAGATCAGGTCGCGAAAGCGCGCCGAGCGCACGAGCGGATTGGCGACCGGCTGCCCGTGCAGCTCGAGACCGAGGTGCTGCAGCGGATTGAAGCCGGGGAAGTTCATCCAATCCTGGGGCGCGTGGAAGTCGCACCAGACGATGCGCCGCTCCGTGACGAGGCCCGCGATCTCCGCCCGCAGGCGCGTGGCGGCCGGCTGCATCGCCACCAGCGGCAGCCCGGACCCGAGCGTCACGAGGGACAGGTTGGCGCCGGAGGTGCCGATCGTCCCGTCACGGGCGAGCACGCGGGCCGCGACCTCGACCGCCGTCAGCCCACCGGAGGAATGGCCGACGATCATCACCTCGTCGGTCGCCTCCCCCGCCGCGGCCCGCGCCGCGAGGGAGGACAGGATATGCGCAGCGAAGGCATCGAGGCGGCGCTCGTAGTCGGGCCGCATGCCCTGGCCGTGCTGCCAGTTGAACACCCAGTCGTTCAGGAGCTGCCAGAAGAAGACGCGGTTCAGGAAGGCTTCGATCGCCTTGATCCAGACGATGCCCGCCACCACGGCCAGAGGCAGCGAGACCCAGAGCGGCCATCGCAGGCTGTGACCGAACGCGTCGCCGAGATGGGCATGGACCGTCACCCCGATGACGAGGGACAGGGCGGTGAGCAGGATCACCATCACGAAGGGGTAGAGGATGACGTTGCCGTACTTCCAGTTCAGTCGGTAGAAGCGGAACAGCAGGCCGATCAGGATCATGTGCAGGGTGCCGACGACGAGAAGCGCCACGCTGAGAAAGCGGGAACGGGCGAAGTCGGCGGCGACGATGTCGTCCCACAAAAGCACGTCGTAGCGGGTCTCGGCCCCATCGCCCTGGTCGGGCGGACTGACGGTCCAGCTTTGAACCAAGCCGTCCTCGCTCGTTTGCGCGCGGGAGATCTCCCGCCTGCCGCCGAACCGCTTGGTGTAGCGAGCCCATTCCCGCACGAAGAGCAGCCGGTAGCGAGTTTTCGCCTCGGGATCATAGCCGGGAATATAGAAGACGTAGCGGTGGCTCACCGATTCCGGCCGGGCCTCCTGCATATCCGGCGGCGTGAAACTCAGCAATTTACGCATACGTCCGAACGCCCCCATCCGGATGACGGTCCTCACGCCGTAGCCGAACGCGTCAGCCGCCTGCGGAAAGAGCCTCAAACCTTTTCGAAATGCACCATCATCCGTTACAACTCTGACAGTTGCGAAAAGGGAGCAAAGGCGGCTCTCGGAATCTGCGTCACGCGAAGGTGAAGATTTTTGTCCTGTGCCGCATCCCGGACAGGCCAGCCGCCGACGAGGACAGTGCTCACGCGCGCTGCCCGACATGTCTGCAAAATCGTGGGGAGAATGGTGCCGGTTGCGGGACTCGAACTCGCGACCTACCGCTTACAAGGCGGTTGCTCTACCAACTGAGCTAAACCGGCAGCGTACAACCCGCTATCAGCCCGCCCCGAACGGCGCAAGCGCATCCCCAGCCGACCACTCCACTTGTTCAATCACCGATCTGTATATTGCGCACAACTGAGCTTGTCTGGGTGACGAGCTCAAGCATTGGGGGCAAGCGGGCCTAAGGCCATTCGCACGAGAATCGATCGAACGCTCGGTTCAGGTTTGGACACAGGCGAACTGGCGGCGGGCTCCCGTCGGAGGCGAAGCAGCCTGCGAGCGGCCGCGTCCTCTGGCTGCTTCCGGATGCCCCTGAGCCCTCGTCCCATGGACCATCGACGCGGCCGCGCCCCGCGCGAGCCTGAGGATCACCGCGGACGCCCCGCCGGCGCGTGCAGCGAGCATGAGCGCAAGCCGAACCGATGATCCGCTGATTATCCCGATGACAATCCACTCAGCCGGACGGATACGCGTCGGCACGGGAGCATGTCCGCCCGATCGGGACGCGGAGCCCGCGAGACTGTCATGACGCAAAGCCCCTTCACCCTCGAGGCGAACGGCCTTGTCCTGGCGGTGCGGTTGACACCGCGAGCCAGCCGAACCGGCCTCGACGGCGTCCGCACGGAGGCGAGCGGGCAGCCTGTCCTGTCCCTGCGGGTGGCCGCTCCACCGGTCGAGGGCGCCGCCAACGCGGCGCTGACCGCCTTCGTCGCCAAGAGCCTGGGGCTGCGGAAGGCGGAGGTGACGCTGCTCTCCGGCGAGACCTCCCGCACCAAGCGCCTGCATCTCTCCGGCGATCCGCAGACGCTCGCGGCGCGGGTGGAAGCTTGGCTCGGCAGGTAAACGCGGCGCGGCGCGGCGGGCCCCTCAGGCGGCCTTGAGCCGTTCGACGATGGCGACCGCCTCGGCGAAGGCGGCCTCGGCGTCGAGTTCGGTGGTATCGAGTACCACCGCGTCCTCGGCGGCTTTCAGCGGGGCGGCGGCGCGGCTCGAATCGCGGGCGTCGCGGGCGCGGATGTCGGCGAGGATCGCGGCGAGCGTGGTCTCCTCGCCGCGGCCGAGCAGCTCGCGATGGCGGCGGCGCGCCCGCTCCTCCGGGGCGGCGGTGATGAACAGCTTCACCCGCGCGTCCGGACAGACGACGGTGCCGATGTCGCGCCCGTCGAGCACCGCCCCCTCCGCCGCCTCGGCGAAGCGCCGCTGCCAGGACAGCAGGGCAGCGCGAACCTCCGGCACCGAGGAGACCCGCGAGGCCGCCTCGCCCATTGCCCGCTCCCGCAGGCGCGGGTCGGTCAGCCGCTCCGCCGACAGGTCGGAGGCCGCCCGCGCCGCCGCTCCCGTGTCGTCGAGGTCGCCCCCCGCGTCGAGCAGGGTCAGCGCGACCGCGCGGTAGAGCAGGCCGGTATCGAGATGCGGCAGGCCGTAATGCAGGGCGAGCCGCTTGGCGAGCGTGCCCTTGCCCGAGGCGGCCGGGCCGTCGATGGCGATGACGAGGGGCGCGTTGTCCCGGTGCACGGCGATATCATCCGAGATCATGCGGCGGCCCCGTCCTCGATCCGGGCGCCGAGCGCCAGCATGGTCGGGCGGAAGCTCGGGAAGCTCGTGGCGATCATCGCGCCGTCGTCCACGGTGACGGGGCTCTTGGCGGCGAGCCCCAGGACGAGGAAGGCCATGGCGATGCGGTGATCGAGATGGGTCGCGACCGTGCCGCCGCCCGCGGGCGCCTGCCCGTTACCGGTCACGATCAGGTCATCGCCCTCGATGGCGTGGGTGACGCCGTTGGCGGCAAGCCCGGCGGCGACCGCCGCCAGCCGATCGGATTCCTTGACCCGCAATTCGTGCAGCCCGTTCATCCGGGTCGTGCCCTCGGCGAACGAAGCGGCGACCGCCAGGATCGGATACTCGTCGATCATTGAGGGCGCCCGCTCGGCCGGCACATCGACGCCCTTGAGGCGGCTCGCGCGCACCCGCAGGTCGGCCACCGTCTCGCCCCCCTCCTCGCGCTCGTCGAGGCGCTCGATGTCGGCGCCCATCTCGATCAGCGTCGTGATGAGGCCGGTGCGCAGCGGGTTCATCATCACGCCGCGCAGGATCACCTCGGAGCCCGGCACGACCAGCGCTGCCACCAGCGGGAAGGCGGCCGAGGACGGATCGGCCGGCACGACCACGTCGGTGCCGCGCAGGGTCGGCTGGCCGGTCAGCGTGACGGTGCGGCCATGGCCGCCCTCGCCCGACGGCGTGACGGTCACCTCCGCGCCGAACAGGCGCAACATCCGCTCGGTATGATCGCGGGACGCCGCTTTCTCGATGACGGTGGTGGTGCCCGGCGCGTTGAGCCCGGCGAGCAGCACGGCCGACTTGATCTGCGCCGAGGCCACCGGCAGCTCGTAGCGGATCGGAATCGCCTCGCGCGGGCCCCGCAGGGTCAGCGGCACGCGCCCCCCCTCGGCCTCGGACACGATCTCGGCGCCCATCTTCAGGATCGGATCGAGGATGCGCCGCATCGGCCGCTTGCGAAGGCTCGCATCGCCGTCGAAGGTCGCGGTCACGGGCTGGCCGCCGACGACGCCCATCATCAGCCGCGAGCCGGTGCCGGCATTGCCGAAATCGAGCACGCCGTCCGGATCCTGCATCCCGCCGATGCCGACGCCGACGATCCGCCAGCGCCCCTCGCCTTCGCGGGTGATCTGCGCCCCGAGCGCCTTCGCGGCGGACGCCGTGCGCAGCACGTCGTCGCCCTCCAGAAGCCCCTCGACTCGCGTCTCGCCGATGGCGAGCAGGCCCAGGATCATCGCCCGGTGGGAGATCGACTTGTCGCCCGGCGGCTTCAGGGACCCGTTCAGGGGGCCTCCGGGAGAGGCGGTGACGGGCTGCGGTTCGGAATCGTGCGACACGGGAATCTGCGTCTTGCTCGAGCGCTGCGCTGAGGCGTGTCGGCACCGAGAGGGCACCGAGAGCCGCCCGCCGGACGGGCCCGGCGTGACCGGCGCCCGTTACCATGCGGACCGGCCCGCGTCATCCGGAAGGCCGGCGACGGCCTCATGCTGCCGCTGGAAACCTCGCCGCAGCTCGGTCGGCCGGTTCGCGGATAGTGTGTTATCTTGCCAGATCGCTTCAGCTTATAGTGATAAACCTCCGGCCGCGGACAAAGCTGCCACGGTCGATGCGGCGCCGCGCAGCACTCGACTGACCTTCGTTAATCCAATCCCGTGAAAAGAGGAGCCGGGCAGGCCTGGGGCCGCATCGAACGCTCGACAAGGCCATACATATGTTTATGCTGCTGCCCATGACGCCCGTGCGCCAATGCCTCCGCAAGGTTGATCATGCTTCGGCCATCGCCGATTCGGCGGCTGGCACATGCATTCTCGAAGCCTTGAACGAGCTCGAGAGCGCCTATCGCCGCCCCAGCGAACGCATCGTCGCCCTCGAAGCCGTCCTTCATGAATTCGACCGCGACGGACGGGGGGGCGGCACGCCGTTCGGCCGGCTCCTGCGCGTCACCGTCGAGCGGCGGCAGAACAAGTGGGCGCGTCGCGCCTGACACCGCCCCATCTTACGTCGCGACTGTTCTCGCCGGGCGCCCGCCTTCGGCGTGACGCTCGGCGCACAACGCGCCATGGCACGCGACACGGCGTTTGACATGGACGGAGGCTGCGACTAACGGGGCCCCTCCCCCGGATCCTTTCCGTTATACGTCCCCAGAGGTGCGCAGCCGTGGCTAGACCGGAACTCGGCGTCAAACGCCAGTGCATGAATTGCGGTGCCAAGTTCTACGATCTCGACCGTGATCCGGCGACCTGTCCGAAATGCGGCACGATCTACCAAGTCGCGACGTCCCGCGTCGCCCCGCCCGTCGCCAGCCGCGCCACGGATGACGACGAGGACGAGGACGAGAAGAGCGGCCCGGAGATCGTCTCCCTCGATGAGGCCGAGGCCAGCGAGGACGATGCCGATATCGCCGTGGACGACGAGGAGGGTGGCGACAACGCCGCCGGGGGAACGGACGACGACACCTTCCTCGAGGAAGAGGATGGCGACGACGACGTCTCCGACCTGATCGACAACGATTCGGACGGCGACGAGGAAGGCTGAGCGCGCCGCCGGACCGGGAGACCGGTTCGGCGAAACGGGTGCGTTCGCGCGAGTTCAGAAAGAGCCGGTTCCGATGTGGGCCGGCTCCCTCGCATGGCTGCCTCGGACAGGCTGGCAGCCGTGCTCTCGAAGGGCGATCTGCGCGCCCTTCCCTCTCCGGACATCCGAACCGGAACGACGTCAGCCGCCGAACCGCTCCGTGCGGACCACGCCCGGCTTCACGCCCGCATCCACCAGCAGATCAGCCACCGCGCCGACGAAGCCGTTGCCGCCACAGACGAAGGCGTGGCGCGGCATCCCTAAGCACTCGATCGCGGTGTTGATCATCACCCGGTCGATGCGCCGGCCCGCGGTCGGTCCCTCGCGGGTCAGGAGCAGGGTCAGGTCGAAGCCGGTCTCGTCGCGGGAGAGCGCGGCGAGCTCCGCCCGGGCGATGGCTTCGGCGGCTTTGCGCACCGAGTAGATCAGCAGCATCGGCACCTCGGGCGCGTGCCGGGTCCGCTCGCGCACCATGGCCAGCAGCGGCACGATGCCGGAGCCGCCGGCGATCAGCAGCACCGGCCCGCCCTCCGCCGGACTCCACGAGAACGCACCGAGGGGACCGCGCAGCTCAATCGCGTCGCCGACCTCTGCCACGGTGTCGAAGAAGCCCGAGACCTCCCCCGCCTCCAATCCCTCGATCATCAGCTCGATACCGGCGGGATCACCCGGCGCCGAGGCGATGGAGTAGCTGCGCTGCGCCTGGTAGCCGTCGGGCGCGGTAAGACGCACATCGACGTGCTGGCCGGCCCGGTGCGGGCGATCCAGGGGACCGAAGCGGAAGCTTTTCACCCGCGGCGTCACGGGCGTGATCGCCCGGATCGTCATGGCCCGCCAGGGTGACGGCGAGGGCGAGGGCGCGATGCCGTTCACGTCGGGCAATCCTTCAATCGCCGCTGAAACGCTGCTCACGCCAGGGGTCGCCGTACATGTGGTAGCCGCGCAGTTCCCAGAACCCGGCCTCGTCCCGTTCGGTGAAGCGCAAGCCCTTCACCCATTTGGCGCTCTTCCAGAAGTAGAGGTGCGGCACGAGGAGACGGGCGGGGCCACCGTGGTCGGGCGGGATCGGCTTGCCGTCGTAATGGGTCGCCACCATCGCCTTGCCGCCGGTCAGATCCGCCACCGGCACATTGGTGGTGTAGTCGTCGTGGCTCTCCGCCAGGAGGAAGCCGGTCGGCGCCTCGAGGCCAGCCGCCGCCAGGATGTCGTCGAAGCTCACGCCCTCCCAGGCGGTGTCGAACTTCGACCACTTGGTCACGCAGTGGATGTCGCCGCTCCAACGGGTGCGGGGCAGTTGCGCGAATTCCTCCCAAGTCCAGCTCGCCAGCGGTCGCGAGCCCTGGCGCAGGGTGAAGCGCCAGCCCTCGGTGGACACCCGCGGCGTGGGCCCGAGCTGGAGCACGGGGAAATCGTCGGTGAGGTACTGACCCGGCGGTAGCCGTTCGCGGATCGCCGCGGCGGGGGGCCGCCCGGTAAAGCCTCGCGTCGCCATCACGCTCCTCCGCCGTCCCATTTGCCGGGAGCTGTGCCGGCGCACCGCCTCCCTTGATCCGATACGAACCCCAGGGGCGGCAACGGAGCGTCGCCCGAAAGCGTTCCGCGCCGGCGCCTGTTCCCGAGGCGCCTCTTCCCCCAAGTGCTTTTCCCCCAAGTGCCTTTTCCCAGAAAGTGCCTTTTCCCCGAAAGTGTCTTTTCCCTGGTGCCTTGCTGAAACGCCGTCAGGCCGGCCGTGACAGGTCGGGGCGCGGAAGCCGCAGGATGCGCGGCCGCCAGATGCCGAGCACGACGTTGATGACCGCGACGGCGAGGATCACCCAGAGGGTGTTGCTCTCGGCCGCCAGCGCGCCCGTGAGGGTGGCGGGATCGATCTCGCCGCGGAGCGCGGCGGCGCTGCGCCGGGCCTCCTCCTGCATCGGCCCCTGGATGCCGACGAAGCCGCCCTCGAACACCAGCACGCCGGTGGCGAGCTTGACCCAGGCCCACCCCGCCTCGCGAAAGCCCGGATGCAGCGCGACCGCCAGCAACCCGGAGAGCAGCGTCAGGCCGAGCGAGGGCAGGAAGATCCATGTCGCGACGGAGCCCATCGCCCCGCGCATCAGGGCGTAGCCAGCGAGCGAGGCCGGCGGCGGGGTGTGGCTCAGGAGGATGACGAGGCAGGCCATCGCCCCCATCAGCCCGACCGCCCCCATCGTATGCAGGAACTTGAGAAGGCGTCGCATGTCGGTGCGCCCCGGCCGTGGCAATCGCGCGAGGATTGTAGAGGCGATTGGTGACACGAAAGCGCGCGGGGCGCGAGCGGCGCTCCATTGCGGCAAGGCCACCTCCGAGCGGCCCGGACATCGGCGGCGCAGGGTCTCGTTCGAGCGAAGACTTCCCGGCGATGCCGCCGACGCGCTTTCGTTTCTACTTTAGACTTGGAATAAAATGTTGTTCTGCGGCAACGACATGGTCTCCATCGAACAAATCCCACAAAATAAACAAGCATACGCTTGCGGCCTGCAAAGTCGCATATGTAAACGCGCCGTGTTGGTTCCGTGGAGCCGGCCCTCGAATCGGAACGACGATGAGCAACGCAGCGCAGGGACGACGTCCCGTCACACCGGGATCGGCCGCGCTCATCACCGGCTCACGCGCTCTGCTCGGCCTCGCCCTGTTCTGGCCGCTGAGCGTCCAGGCGCAAACCGTCCCCCGGAGGGCGCCGAGGCTGTTTTGTCCGAACTCTCGGTCACGGGCACCGGCGAGCGGGCGGGCGGTCCCGTCGTCGGATACCGCGCCACGCGCTCGGCCACGGCGACGCGGACGGACACGGCTTTGCGCGACACGCCGCAATCGATCCAGGTCGTCCCGCGCGAGGTTCTGGTCGATCAGCAGAATGTCCGCCTGACCGACGCGCTCACCAATGTCAGCAACGTCCAGCCGGGGGCACCATCCAGGGCCGCTCCGACACCTACATCCTGCGCGGCTTCCGCACCCAGACCTACGCCATCGACGGGCTGGTGCTGAACCCGGCCAACACCTTTCAGCCGACGCAGCGCGACCTCGCCAATGTCGAGCGGATCGAGGTGCTCAAAGGTCCGGCCTCCGTGCTCTACGGCCAGGGCGACCCCGGCGGCCTGATCAACATCGTCACCCGCCAGCCGACCCTCACGCCGTCCGCCGACCTGACGGTCCAGGGCGGCTCCTTCGGCTTCCGGCGGGTGCAGGGCTCGGTCTCGGGCGCGATCCCGAGCGTGGAGGGGCTTGCCGCCCGCTTCAGCTTCGGCACGCAGAACGAGGCGACCTTCCGCGATTTCGGCGGCCCGGAAAACTCCCGACACTTCTTCGCGCCGGCCTTCGTCTGGACGCCCGACGCCTCGACGCGGGTCTACCTCAACGCCGAGTTCACCCGTCAGCACAGCCAATACGACGAGGGCCTGATCGCCTTTGGCGGCCGGGTGCCGCTCGACAACGTCCGCCGCTTCTACGGCGAGCCGTGGTCGCGCTACTACGGCGAATCGAACACGATCACCCTGCTGGCCGAGCACGACGTCAACGAGAACCTGACCCTACGGCAGGCGATCAACGGCCAGTGGGGATCGTTCAATCTCCTGGCGACCCGGGCGACGGGCGTGAATGCCGCTGGCACCACGGTAACGCGGCGCCTCACCGAGGGCGATTCGATCTATCACTCCATCGATAGCCGGACCGAGGCGCTCGGGCGCTTCATCGATCCGTTCGGCTTCCGCCACACCGCTCTGGCCGGCTTCGAGATCGTGGATGGCTTCCGCCACCCGTTCACCACGCAGGGGACCGCGACCTCGGTCTCCTTCCTCAACCCGATCCGGGGCTCGGTGCCGCAAATCGGCACGCTCACCCTGCAGAGCGACCTTCGACAGAAGCTCAGCCTGTTCGGCCTCTACATGCAGGACCAGATCGAGTTCTTTCCCGGCCTGCAGCTCGTGCTCGGCGTGCGCTTTGATACGGCCGACCAGCTCTATTTCCAGCGCACGCCGACCACGCGGACGATCCCGCCGGAGCAGAACCTCACCGGGGTCTCGCCGCGGGTCGGCCTCGTCTGGCGGCCGCTGGAGCCGCTCACGCTCTATGGCAGCTACACCACCTCCTTCGTGCCGCAGACCGCCAACGTCCTCAACGTCGCGAGCCCACCTCCGGAGACCGGCGAGCAGGTCGAGGTCGGCGCCCGCTTCGACCTGATCCCCGACCGGCTCACCGTGAGTGCGGCCGCCTTCCGCATCCTGCGGACGAACGTCGCCGCCTCCGATCCGGTCAATACCGGCTTCTCGATCATCACCGGCGAACAGCGCTCGCAGGGGTTCGAGGGCGACATCGCCGGCGAGATCCTGCCGGGCTGGAAGGTCATCGGCGGCATCGGCTATCTCGATGCGGAGGTCACGAAGGATGCGACCGTCGCCATCGGCAACCGCCTGCCCGCGGCGCCGGTCTTCAGCGCCAGCGTCTGGTCGACCTACCAGTTCCAGGGCGGCCCGCTGCACGGCTGGGGCTTCGGCGGCGGCGTCACCTATGTCGGCGAGCGCTTCGGCGACATCACCAACACCTACAAGGTCGGCGCCTATGCCCGCCTCGACGCGACCGTGTTCTACGAGATCGACCCGACCTGGCGCTTCGCCGTGAACGGCCGCAACCTGACCGACCGGCGCTACATCGAGCAGCCGTTCAACCAGTTCAACAACCAGCCCGGCGCCCCCCTGACCGTGCTCGCCAGCCTGACGGCGCGCTACTGAGGGACGCCCCGTCGGGAATCGAACGCCGAACCGAACGATCGTTTTCAGGGCCTCATGCCGTCAGCCTTCTCTCCCGCCCGCACCGTTGTGTTTCGCCTGCATTGGGCGCTCGGCCTCACCGCCGGGCTCGTGCTCGCGCTGATGGGCCTCACGGGCGCGCTGATGAGCTACGAGGAGGCGATCACCGCCTTCGCCAACCGAGACCGGATACAGGTCTCGGTGGCGCAGGACCGGCCTCCGCTCGCACCCTCGGCCCTGGCGGCACGGATCGAGGCACAGCTTCCGGGACAGCGGGTCTCCGCACTGACCCTTTCGGGCGATCCCGCTCAGAGCGCCGTGGCGCGGTTTGCCCGCGACCGGGCGGGCGGGCGGCCCTCGCCCGTCTACGCCGACCCCACCGAGGGGACCGTGCACGGCCCCGTGCGGCTCGAGGCGTTCTTCGCCACCGTGCGGGATTTGCACCGCTGGCTGCTGCTTCCCGGCGAGGGCAAGGGCTGGGGCCGCACGATCACCGGCGCCTGTGCCATCGCACTGCTCGTCTTCCTCGGCAGCGGGCTGTATCTGCGCTGGCCCGGCCGGCACCGCTGGCGAGTCTGGCTCCGGCCGAACCTCGCCCGGCCCGGCCGGGCCCGCTGGTGGTCGCTGCATGCGGTCGCCGGGACATGGCTGCTGCCGGTCTACGCGGTGAGCGCCCTGTCGGGCCTGTGGTGGTCCTATGACTGGTACCGCGCGGGCGCGACATGGCTTCTGACGGGCCAAGCCCTCCCGGCGCGGGCCGCCGAGCGCGCCCCCGGCGGCAAGCCCCCCGATAGCAAGATTCCGGAGGGTACATCGGCCATCGACACCGCCTGGGCGGAGTTTTCGGCCACGCGCACGGCTTCCGTCGCGACCCTGACCCTGCCGGGGAAGGAGGCCGCGGCGATCCGCATCCGCTGGTACGCCCCGGATTCGAACCTGCGCAACGAGGCCACCTACGACGCCCGCACCGGCGCCGGGCTCACCGACAAGCGCGCCGCCGACGCGGCCCTCGGCCCGCGGCTGGCCGACAACATGCTGGAAGTGCATCGCGGGCGCTTCTTCGGCGCGCCCGTCGCCCTCTTGTTCTGCCTCGCGGCGCTCGCGCTCCCCGGCTTCTTCGCGACCGGGCTGACGCTCTACGTGCTGCGCCGCCGGGCCGGGCGGCGAAGGGCTCCCGCCCGCGCATCGCTGCCGGCCGAGGCATCGGTGCAAGGATGATGGCACGGCTTGGCAGGCCGAACATCGGCCTGAAGCACGCCGCCTCCTTGCCCGAAGCGCCACCGTCCCAACGCGGCTTCCGCTCGATCGGCCGGTTGCCGCGGCCTGTGCGCCATCCGGGGCATCGAACTCAAAGTTCCGGGCTAGCGTTTCCGTAAGAACGCGAGAGGGGCTTGAACCAGCGATGGGCGTATCATCACCACGAAATCGCCTGCTTCAGGCTCTGCCATCCAGCGAGCTGGAACAGCTCCTGCCGCAGTTCGAGCGTGTCCAGGTTCAAAGAGGCGATATCCTCTGGTCCGTCGGGGATCCGCTGGACTTCGTCTACTTTCCGGAAGCCGGATTGTCGTCGAACGTCGCCGTCACCGGTGAGGGGCGGCGGATCGAGGTCGGTTGCTTCGGCTCCGAGGGCATGGTCAGCACGGCCAGCGTATTGGGCGTGGATCGCGCCACGCACGAGCTTCTGGTCCAGGTCGGCGGCCCCTGGCTGCGGATCGGGGCCGAGGCGTTCCGCGACGCTCTCCGGAGCAGCCCCGCCCTGCACGAGCTGCTGCTGCACTACACCCATACGGTGATGATGACCGTGAGCCAGACGGCGATGTCGAACGGCGCCTACTCCGTCGAAGAGCGGCTGGCCCGCTGGATCCTGATGGCGCACGACCGGCTGGAGGGCAACGATCTCTCGCTCACCCACGATTTCCTGTCGATCATGCTGGCGACGCAGCGATCGACCGTGACGCTGGCGATCCAGGCGCTCGAAGGCTACGGCGCGATCCAGGCCAAGCGTGCCCTGATCACCGTCCGCGACCGCGGGATGCTGTGCGACCTCGCGGGAAGCAGCTACGGTCCCGCCGAAGCCACGTATGAGCGCCTGATCGGTCCGTTCCGGAAGAGTCCGACCCCGTCCCCCGAGTGAGGACACCGGACGAGACGCAACCGTCATCGCCGTTCGGTCCTGACGCCTGCTGTCGGAGGCGCTGCCCGACTTCCTGTCGAAGCGGGCGCGTGGCCTCGTGCCGGCCTTCGAGCGGCTCGTGATCGAGTCACCGGGCTCGCCGACCCGTTCCCGATTCTCTCGACCCTTCGGGCCGATCCCGTGCTTTCCCATTACCGCGCCCCCGGCACCGTCGATGCGGTGAACGCCGCGGATCAGATCGCGCGCTGGCCGGAGATGGCCAAGCAGATTTCGGCCGCCGACCGGATCGTCGTTTCGAAGGGCGACCTCGTGACGTCGGCGAGGTCTTTACCAGCCTTCGCTGAGGCGGCGCTCTGACGTTCCGGTCGGCCCGCGCGGAGCGGCGGGCGCCCCCTTTCAGGACAAAGCTCATAGGGAAGGAGAGGTTCTGGCCGGATCAGGACCTGATGCGCGATACGCATTAAGCTCCGCACAGGCCGGTCGGCGGACAAGCGGTGGGAATGGCTGACATGAAGGTGACGGTTTCCATCGACGTCCCGTCGATCGAAGAGGGCCTGAAGTTCTTCGGTGATGTCTTCGGGTTCGTCGAAACGGCGCGGCCTCATCCCGGCTACGCGACGTTGACATCGGGCGATGCGACGATCGGGCTTCTCGCGAAACCGGCCGGATCATCACCGGCGCCGGGAAGCAACGACCTCCGCCGGTATGAGCGCCATTGGACACCGGTTCACGTCGATTTCCGTGTCGATGACTTCGAAGGAACGCTCGGGCGCGCTTTGGCGAATGGCGCAAGATCAGAACAGGTGCACCGCGTGCCGGGCTTTCCCCCCGTTGCGTTCTGCAGCGATCCTTTCGGACATGGGTTCTGCATTGTTGGCATGAACACGCTTTAGCCCCCGACAGCGCCATCGATTCGATCTGATGGTCGCTTCGGTTCGCGGGCAGCGCCTCGCTTGATCAAGCTCCCGGGTTTCGCCCCTACGGCACCCCCACCGCCTCCCTCGGAAACCGCATCGCGAACACGGCCCCCTGCCCCGGTCCGTCGGAAAACGCTTCGGCGCGGCCGCCGTGGAGTTCGGCGATGCGCTTGACGATGGAGAGGCCGAGCCCCGTCGAGCCCTCGCCGCCGGTGGGCTTGGCCGAGAGGCGCTGGTAGCGGCCGAACAGGCGGCCGGCATCCTCCGGCGACAGGCCGGGGCCCTGGTCGGCCACCGCGCAGACGAGGTCGCCCGCCTCCTCCCGCACGCTCACCGCGATCGCGCCGCCGGGATAGGAATACTTGATCGCGTTCGAGACGAGGTTGTCGAGCGCCTCGCGCAGCCGCTCGGCGTCGCCGCAGAGAGTGAGCGGGCCGGCGAGATCCATCACCAGGCTCTGGCCCTTCGATTCGGCGAGCGGCCGGTTGGCCTCGCAGACCTCGCGGGCGAGGCCGGCGAGATCGACGGGCTCCCGCCGCAGCGTGATGTCGAGGGCGTCGTTCATGGCATCGGCCATGAGGCTGTCGATCATGTCGATCAGGCGCGTGGCCGAGGCGCGGATATGCTCGACCTGGGTCAGCATCGCCGCCTGCGCCTTCTCCGCGCCGGAGGCATCCCCCTGATCGAGGCCGATCAGGTCGGTCAGCATCTCGGAGCGGCCCAGGATCACCGAGAGCGGGTTCTTCAGGTCGTGGGCGATGGTGCCCAGAATCTCGGTCTTGAGGCTGTTGGCCCGGCGCAGGTCCGAGCGCTGCATGTCGAGGCGGCGGTTGGCGCGGATCAGCTCGGCGGTGCGCTCGACCACCCGCTGCTCCAGGGTGACGTTGGCGCGCTGCAGCCGCTCGTAGAGAATCACGTTGTCGAAGGCGACCGAGAGGCGCCCCGCCAACAGGGTGATCAGCGCCCGGTCGGTGTCGGAGAGCGGGCGGTCGGTGTCGATCAATGCGACGATCTCGCTGCCGCTCGCGGTCTGGACATAGAGCGTGGAGAGGTTGTCGCCGAAGTTATGGCAGCGCGCGGCGAAGGCTTGCTCGACCAGGGGCTGGATGCCGGGATCGAGCGGCCAGCCGGGGTCGCGCCCGACATAGCCGCCATAGAGCCCCGAGCCTGCCAACACGCAGAATCCGCCCTCCCGCCGGTCGGCGGCATCCTCGCTCTCGCGCAGAACCAGGATGCCGGCGCAATCGACATTGAGGAGCGAGGCGACCTGGGTCAGCACCCCTTCGGCGAGCCGCTGCATCGACTTGTGGTCGAGCAGCATCGGCGCGGCGTCGATGATGATTTCCAGGCCGCGCCGGGTCTCGTCGAGCCTGCGAAGCTGCTGGTAGGCCCGGAGCGCCGCGGTGAGGCTGGTGAAGAGCTTGTCGGCGGTGAGTTCGGTCTTCGCCTTGTAGTCGTTGATGTCGTAATCGACGATGACGCGCCGCTCCGGCGCCTGCCCCGGCTGGCCGGTGCGCAGGATGATGCGGACGGTCTCCTCTTTCAGCTCCCGGCGGATGTAATCGACGAGCCTCAGTCCGGCATCGTCGGTCTCCATCACCACGTCGAGCAGCACGATAGCGATGTCGCGCCGCTCGGCGAGCAGCGCCCGCGCCTCCTGCGCCGAATAGGCGGAGAGGATGTCGAGGCCCCGCCCGTCGAGGCTGTAGCCGGCGAGCGCGTAGCGGGTGCCCTCGTGGACGGCCGGATCGTCGTCGACCACCGCGATGGTCCAGGTTCCGGCTCGGGTCGGCGCTTCCGCAGCCTCGTCGGGGATGAGTTCGAGCCAGTCGTCGTCGTTCATCGCGTGAAGGCCTTCCGCGGTCTTCGAGGTCGCCCGCATGCATCCGCCGACCGAATCAGCGTAACGCATACGCTCACGCCGCCCTTGATGCAGCGGCGAGAGCGGTAACGCCATTCGAAAGCACACACCGCGATGCTGAGCGAAATCTTGCGACGAAATCGTATCGAAAGGCGAGTGGTCTCAACACATGCCCCACTGCTCGACGTCGGGCGGCTTCAATGATCGTGCACAAGTTCGGCGCGGCTCGCCCGCCAAGAACCGTTGATCGCCGCTCCCATGGTGTCGCCAAGCTAGGCCGGATCGGGCATGGTGAGAGCGAAAGCTGTCGAGGCCGGCCGAAAGTGCCTTTCCGATTCGAGGGACGATCGAGGTGACCATCCAATTCCTTTCGCCGGACTGGACAGGCGCGGGTCGATGACGGCGAGCGGCCCCCACATCGCCGTTGTGGACGACGAGGCCGATGCCCGCGCCATGGTCGGCGACTACCTGCGCCTGCACGGCTTCGACGTGGCCCTGTGCGAGGGCGGGCGGGCACTGCGTGCGCATCTCCAGATCCGGACGCCGGACCTGATCGTGCTCGACCTCAACATGCCCGAGGAGGACGGCCTCTCCATCGTGCGGGATCTGAAGGCGCGAAGCCCGATACCGATCATCATGCTGACGGCGACGGCGAGTGCGATCGACCGGGTGGTGGGGCTCGAACTCGGCGCGGACGATTACCTGCCCAAGCCCTGCGAGTTGCGCGAACTCGTCGCCCGGGTGCGCTCTGTGCTGCGGCGGGCCCAGGTCGCGCCGGCATCTCCGCAGGCGGCGGCGCCCGAAGCCGCGGCGTCGGCGCGAACGGTTCGGTTCGGCACGAAGTGGCTCGAACTCGACGCCCTGCGCCTGCGCGACGATGCGGGCGTGGAGCAACCGCTCACCCGCTCGGAATTCGATCTCCTCAAGGCCTTCGCCGACCATCCGAAGCGGGCCCTGTCGCGCGAGCGGCTGCTCGACCTCGCCGATGCCCGCGATCCGGACGCGTTCGACCGGGCGATCGACGTGCGAATCAACCGTATCCGCAAGAAGGTGGAGCCGGACCCGGCCAACCCGCGCTACATCCGCACCGTGCGCGGCCTCGGCTACATCTTCCGCCCCGAAGGCGACTGAAACCGCCGTCCCGCCGCCGAATGTTTCGTCGGCGGCTGCGAGACGCAACAATCGCCCCTGATCCGGTGATCCTGTGACGGGCGACGCAAAACGCCGGACATGGCCCCTGCCTACAAGCACTCCCATCAACGACGGCAAAGCCGCGGGAGGATGTCATGCAGGGATTGGTTTCCATGATCGCCGTGAGCGCGGTTTTGTCCGCCGGCGTCGTCGCCGGCTTGGCCGCGACGGATGCCGCCGCCGGCCCGAAGCCGGCGTTGTCCGCAGCGCCCATCCAGGCGCCCGCCGCGATGGCTTCAAAGGTCATGGCGCCCAAGGCGTTGGCGCTCACGAGCGGAACATCGACGACCGCCCCCTGCGCCTCCGCGTGGCCCTACCTTCCGGCAGCCTGCGCCGCCGACGGGCGCAAGGTCCGCATCATCGCTCTCACCGCGCGTTGAGGAGGGCCGCCATGCCGCATTTCTCGAAGGAGGATCTGGAGGCCTCGGCGGAGACGCTGGCCAATCTGCGGGAGATCCTGCACGGGCGCCAGCAGGGCGGGCGCGACGGCCGGCCCGTCCCGACGCCGCCGACCAAGGAAGGGCGCTTCGGCACCTCCGGCGGCCGGGGGGCTCCGGTGCGTAAGCGGCGCCACACGGCCCCGGCAGGCGCGTGACGGCGGCTCGGTCCGTCGCCCCCATCCAGACCGGCACGACGCCCTTGTCCGGCGACGCGTTTCCGGCGACGATCCCGCTGCAACGAAGAACGCTCCCGAGGGAGCCCGCCACGGGGCGAGGATGCGGGTCGGCCGGAAGATTGCCCTGGTCGGCGGTGTCCCGATCCTCGTCGCTGCGGCCATCGCGGCGGCGGGCTGGTTCCTGCTCGCCCAGGGCGAGCGGGCCCGGGCCGGCGCCCTGCTCGCCGCCCGCGTCTATCACGACCTCACCCTCGCGCGGATGGTCCGCGACGATTCCGTCTCCGCCCGCGCCGACGCACGCGCGGCGATCGAGACGCGGTTCTTCGACCTGACCGCCCGAGCCGGACGCGGCCTGGAAGCGCTTCAGAATCAGGCCCGCACCCGGAGCCAGGCCGAGCGGGCCGCCGCGGCGCGCCAATCCCTCGGCCGCTACGTGGCGCGGATGCGGGATTTCTCGGCGGTCGCCCGCGAGAATGACGGCCTCATCGCGGAGATGGGACAGCGCGCGAACCGCCTGACCGACCTTGCCGAACAGGCGCGCCAGCGCCAGCAGGCCGCCAACGTCGATCTCGCCTGGACGATGACGGGGAAGGTCAACCGGCTGCGCGCGACCCGCGACGTCGTGGCGGGGCTCAACGCCGTGCTGGCCGCCGCGTGGCAGGGCACGCTTGCCCGGCAACGCGGCGAGGAGGCCGCGCATTCCGAGCGCTCCCGCCTCGTCCATGCCGGCCGCGACCTCGCCGCGGCCCTGCGCGCCACCTCCCGCGAGACCGAAGCGACGGAAGCCGAGGGGCTGACCGCCTCGGAGCCGGCGGCCGGCGACCGGCTGACGGAGTGGGGTGAGCGCTGGCTCAAGACCGCAACCTCCGAGCAGCGCATGCTCGACGACGCGGTGGCGCAGCTCCTCGCCTCTGCAGGCGAGGCCAACGCGACCGAGCAGGCGACGCAGAATATCGGCATCGCCACGCTCAAGCTCGGCCAGCGAACCGCCGAGGCGCTGGCCCGGCGGGACGCGGAGGCCGTCTCCGCCATGCTCGTCGAGGGCGAGCGGCTCTCGGCGAGCGCCTCCACCCTGCCGATCTCACCGTCGATCCAATCCGACATGATCGAGGCCATCGACGGCTGGCGCGCGCGGCTCGCCACCACGATCGACGGCCTCAAGCGCCAGAACGCGATGATTGCCGAGATGGACGGCCTCGCCGCCGGTCTGAGCGAGGCCGCCCGCGACCTCAACGACGACGCGGTCGAGGATGCCGACCGGTTCGGCACCTTCCTCGGCCGGCTCCTCCTCGCCGGGGCGGCCATCGGCCTGCTGCTCGGCGCCCTCGTCGCACTGGCCGTCGCTCGCTCGATCCTCGTGCCGCTGCGCCAGCTTCAGGGCGACATGATCGCGCTCGCCGCCGACCCGAAGGCGGAGGGGCTCTCCGGCACGCAGCGCACGGACGAACTCGGCGACATCGCCCGCGCGACGAACTTCTTCGTGACCGAGATCGGCCGGCGCGAACGGGCGCTGCGGCGGGCCAAGGATCAGGCGGACACCGCCCTGCACGATCTCCGCCAGGCCCAGGACGACCTGATCCGCGTGGAAAAACTCGCTTCGCTGGGGCAGCTCGTGGCCGGCGTCGCCCACGAGATCAACACGCCCCTCGGCATCGCGCTGACCACCGCGACGCTGGTGCGCGACGAGACGCGGACCTTTCAGGATTTGGTCGCGGCGGGCACGCTCTCGCGCTCGCGCCTGACCCATTTCGTCGATCGGGTCGGCGAGGGCGCGCAACTGCTCTGCGCGAACCTGACCCGCGCCGCCGACCTCGTCCACGGCTTCAAGCAGGTGGCGGTGGATCGGGCGAGCGACGAGCGCCGGAGCTTCGACCTCGATATCTGGCTCGGCGAACTGCTCGCGAGCCTCCAGCCGATGCTGCGCAAGGGCGGCCACAGGATTCGGTGTGAGGTCCCGCCCAGCATCGTCGTCGACACCTATCCCGGCGTGCTCGCGCAGGTCGTCACCAACCTCGTCGCCAACGCCGTCGTGCACGGTTTTGCCGGCGCCGAGCGGCCCGGAACCATCACGGTGCGGGTCTCGACGCCCGGCGCGCTCGTGCGGCTGGAGGTGAGTGACGACGGCGGCGGCATCGCGCCGGAGCATCTCGGGCGGATCTTCGATCCGTTCTTCACCACCGCCCGCTCCCGCGGCAGCACCGGGCTCGGCATGCACATCGTGCACAATCTCGTCACGGCCAAGCTCCAGGGCCGCATCGCCGTCGAGAGCGCGCCGGAGCACGGCACCCTCGTGCGCCTGGACTTCCCGCGGGTGCCCGGCGGCACCGAGCGGCCGGGCACGGCCCGCCGGCCGACCGGAGCGGACGCGCGATGAGTCGCCTCGTCCGCTCCGCGGCTCACCGTCCACGCCGGCAAGTCGACCTTGATGGTCGACCGTTGGACCAGCGAGAACGGCGACCCGGACAACTTCATGAACGTGCTGATCGGCGGAAGGCGGGGACGCCAACCTCGCCCGCTGGTGCGACCCAGGCCGCAATGCAGCAATCTTCGACACCCGTCACATCGACGAGCATGAGACTGGCACCCGGCGCGACCGGAACACTCAGCCCGACTCGGCGAGGCTGTTCAATGGGTTCAGCTCGCCGGAACCGTTGTCCACAGGGCAGCCCGAGCATGGTGCGCAGCGTCCGGACGAACCTGCTCAGGTGCACCCTATTCGAGGGGTAAAGTTGGCGGATGAGCGTTTTGCCCGGCCATGCCTCTCGCATTGCAGCATAGCATATGTTATCCAGCGGCGAGTTCGCATGGATGCTAAGCTCGTGCGATGGGTTGCACCGCAGCTCGCCAGTCGCCAGATGTGCGCCTTCCCCGCCGTATCCGCGTGCTTTGGCCCGCGGGTTGCAGCGGGCGTCTCTCGTTCGGGTCTCCGGACGAGCGGATGGTGTTCCAGGCGCGAGGTCGAGGCCTCGCCGGAACTGTTCGGCATGGATGCGGATCGAGGCGGGCGTCGGAAAGGACGATGAAGTGAGTGGGGCCATGACCGACGCGGCCGATCAAGAAGCGAGCTTCCTCAACGAACTCGGCCGGCGCGTGCGCCACGCGCGGACGGTGCGCGGGCTGTCGCGCAAGCTGCTGTCGCAGGCCTCCGGCCTGTCCGAGCGATACATTGCCCAGCTCGAGAGCGGCCAGGGCAACGTCTCGATCATCCTGCTGCGGCGCGTCGCCAATGCGATGGGGATGCGGCTCGACGATCTCGTTGCGACTCAGGAAGCCTCGTCTGATTGGCGCGTCATCCGCGACCTGCTCGATCAGGCCAGCCCTGACCAGATCGCCCTGGCCAAATCGGCGCTTGCAGGCTCGACCGGCACGGAATCGCGGACGATCCGGCGGCGCGTGGCGCTGGTGGGCCTGCGCGGTGCCGGCAAGTCGACGCTGGGCCGGATGGCAGCGGCCCATCTCGGCTGGCGCTTCGTGGAGCTCAACACGGAGATCGAGCGCGAGAACGGCCTGTCGGTACGCGAGATCTTCGCGATCTACGGCCAGGAAGGCTATCGCCGGCTGGAGCAGAAGGCCCTGCGCGGCCTCGCCGAGCAGCCGGGGCCGATGGTGCTCGCCACCGGCGGCAGCATCGTCGCCGAGCCGCTGACCTACGACCTGCTGCTCTCCTCCTTCTACACGATCTGGCTTCAGGCGCGCCCCGAAGAGCATCTTCAGCGGGTGCGCGACCAGGGCCATGTCGAGGGCAAGGGCGATCCGGCCTCGGTGCTGGAGGATCTGCGCGCGGTGCTGCTCAGCCGCGAGCCGCTCTATGCCCGCGCCTCCGCCGTCGTGGACACCTCCGACGTGCCGGTCGAGGTCATGGCCGAGCGTCTGATCGAAGTGATCGAGACCCGCTTCAGCGGCAACGACACCGGTGGGCGTCGCCCGGCCGCGTGATCGCGGCCTTGCGGCGCCATCCGCCGCAGGGTGTAACCCCGCCCCTTGATGCGGCGCGGGATCGCCCCAAGCTGTAGGGCTTGACCCGGCGCGGGCGAAGACACTTCTCTTCCGCGCTCTTTTCGCGATACGCGTCGTAACCCCACGCCCCGCCCGGCGACATAACCCGTCTCACGGGCCGTCTCGGCGAGGCCGTGCGGGGCGGCGCGAACACGCTGCCGGAAGCGGGCACGTCGCGGCCTCAAGCCGGATGGACAGCCCACGCTGTCGAGGAGGAATGCATGTCCGCCAGTCCGTCGCTCAGCCCGGCTTCCGGGCGCGAAGGCATCGCCGGAATCGTCGATCCGCTCTGGACGCGCGTGCGCACCGAGGCGGAAACGGTGGTGCGCGACGAGCCGCAGCTCGCCTCGTTCTTCGTGGCGACCATCCTCAACCATCCGAGCCTGGAGGCGGCGGTGGCGCACCGCGTCGCCACCCGCCTCGGCCACGCCTCGCTCTCGAGCGAACTCGTCGCCCACGGTTTCCACGAAGCGCTTCAGGACGACGTTCGCATCGGCCAGAGCATGCGCGCCGACATCCTCGCGGTGATGGACCGCGACCCGGCGACGACCCGGGCGCTCGAGCCGCTGCTCTATTTCAAGGGCTTCCACGCGATCCAGGCGCACCGCCTCGCTCATTGGTACTGGGGCCAGGGCCGGCGCGACCTCGCGCTTTACCTGCAAAGCCGGTCGTCGGAGGTGTTCCAGACCGACATCCACCCGGCCGCCCGGATCGGACGCGGGGTGTTCTTCGACCATGCGACCGGGGTCGTGATCGGCTCCACCGCGGTGATCGAGGACGACGTCTCGATCCTGCACGCGGTGACGCTCGGCGGCACGGGCAAGCATGGCGGTGACCGCCACCCCAAGATCCGCCGCGGCGTGATGATCGGCGCGGGCGCCAAGATTCTCGGCAACATCGAGGTCGGGGCCTGCGCCCGGGTCGCGGCCGGCTCGGTCGTGCTCCGGTCGGTGCCGGCCCACACCACCGTCGTCGGCGTGCCCGCACGCGTCGTCGGTGCGGCCGGCTGCGCCGAGCCCGCTCGCTCGATGGACCAGCTCGTGGCGATGAGCGAGTTCATCGATATCGCCGGCGGAATCTGAAGCCGCTCTCCGCGTCCGGCGGGTTGCCTGCCCTCCCCCGACGTGGCAAGCCGCCGGCCACCATCACAAGCCCCTCAGCGCTGCCGCCGGGATCACGCGTCCCGGCACGCACCGCCTCGCAAGAAGGTTGACGGCGTGACCAAGACCGAAGTCGCCAAGCTGCAGGATTACCTGCGCCGCAAGTTCGCCAATGCCAGCATCCGCGTCGTGGCGATGAAGACCGGTGATTCCGCCGAGGTGTTCATCGGCGACGAGTCGATCGGTGTCCTCGCCGACGACAAGGAAGACGGCGACGATTCCTTCACCTTCCGCATGGCGATCCTCGACATCGATCTCGAAGAAGACGCCTAACCCCGCGGGCCGGCCTTCGTTTCGGCCGGCTGCACCGCTCCGGGCTCGGCGCCCACTTCCGGCGTCGAGCCTGTGGGCAGCGTTAATGTTAACTAAACGTCTTTCTTAACAACACGTAAACGATCGGTCAGACTGCGCGTTACATCCTGAGAAGGAGCGTCGAGCGCGTCATGACCGTGAGCCCGTCTTCCGTCGAATCCATCCAGGCGCTCATCGTCGGTCTCGCGCTGGCGGGGCTGCTGGCGAGCGCCTTCGAATACGCCACGAACCGGCGGGCGAGCTTCCGCCTGCTGGAATCCGGCGGCGTGACCGCCTTGGCCGCGCTGCCGATGATCGCGGTGGTCGCGCCCTTCATCATCCTGCGCAACACCCTGCGGGGTCGGCGCATCGAGCGCCGGCCGATCCCCTTCGTGATGATCGCGACGATGATCGCCTGCGGCTGGAGCCTGCTCTCGGGCCAGATCGCCCTCGGCATGGCCCATAGGCTGGCCGGGCTGTAGCCCGCGCCTTCTACTGCCGCACCCACATCACGCGGGCCATCCAGGCGACCTCGGCGAGCGGCACCGCCCGATCCTCGTGGTCGGGGTTGAGCGAGGCGAGTTCGATGGTGCGGGCGGTGCGGCGCCGCAGCTCCTTGGCCAGCACCTCGCCGTTGTTGAGCCGCGCCACGATCCGGTCGCCCTTGCGAATGCTGGCATTCGGGGCGACGATCAACACGTCGCCATCGCGATAGAGCGGCAGCATCGAGTCGCCCTGAACCTCCAGCGCGAAGGCGCGGTCCCCGCCGAGATCGGGAAACTCGATCTCGTCCCAGCCGGGGCCGCCGGTCGGAATCCCCTCCTCGTTGAACAGGCGGCCGGAGCCAGCCTGGGTCAGGCCGATCAGCGGTACCATCGTCCGGGTCGGACCCTGCCCGGAATCGACCAAGTGCAGGAAATCGTCGAGGCTGGCGCCGGTGGCGGCGAGCACCTTCGCGATCGATTCGGTGGAAGGCCAGCGCTTGCGCCCATCGGGCCCGACCCGCTTCGAGCGGTTGAAGCTCGTGGCATCGAGGCCCGCACGCCGGGCGAGCCCCGACGCGGAGAAGCCGTGGCGCTCGGCCAACCGGTCGATCGCAGTCCAGATCTGCTCGTGCGACAGCATGGTGGCCTCAGACCGGCGCGTGTGCCGTTGAGACATACGGCCTACAGTTAGGAAACTAGAACCCGCTGACCCCGGACGCAATCGGAGCATCCGGAGAAGCGAGTGTCGCATCTGAACGGCAAGCGGTGAAGGCGTGGCACCCCGTATCCGGTATCATCCCGCATTGGTTGCCGTCGGCCAGCGCGCGTTCTATCGCTCCGGAAGATTGACCCCGGAGACCGGATGGCCCTCGTCTACAAGATCTGTCCGCGCGGCCTCTGGCGGGAAGCCGAGGCGCTCGGCCGCTTCACCGGCGCACCCGTCGATCACGCCGACGGCTTCATCCACTTCTCGACCGCGGAGCAGGTCGCCGAGACCGCCGCCCGCCACTTTTCCGGGCAGGACGACCTGCTGCTCGTGGCGATCGAGGGCGACGACCTCGGACCGGCTCTGCGGTTCGAGCCGTCGCGGGGCGGCGCGCTGTTCCCGCACCTCTACGGCGACCTCCCCTTGAGCGCCGTGCGCTCCGTGACCGACATGCCCCTCGGGCCGGAGGGGCGGCACGTGTTCCCGGCGGAGATCCCGCAGGCATGATCGACGCGCTCTTCCCCCTCGCCCGGCCGCTGCTGCACGGGCTCGACGCCGAGACGGCGCACGACGTGACGATTCGCGGCCTGTCGCTGCTGCCGCCGCGCCGTCCGCCGGCCGACGACGCGTCCCTCGCCGTCGAGCTGTTCGGGCAGAGCTTTCCCAATCCGGTCGGCCTCGCCGCCGGGTTCGACAAGGGCGCGCGGGTGGCCGACGCGCTGCTCGGCCTCGGTTTCGGCTTCGTCGAGGTCGGCGGAGTCGTGCCGCAGCCCCAGCCCGGCAATCCGCGCCCGCGGGTGTTCCGCCTCCCCCGCGACCGGGCGGTGATCAACCGCTTCGGCCTCAACAGCGAGGGGCTCGACGCAGTGGCCGACCGGCTCAAGGCCCGCGCCGGCCGCGAGGGGATCGTCGGCGTCAACATCGGCGCCAACAAGGAATCGGCGGACCGACTCGCCGACTACGTCGCCTGCACCGCGCGGCTCGCCCCGCATGTCGCCTTCATCACCGTCAACGTCTCCTCGCCCAACACGCCGGGCCTGCGCGACCTCCAGGGCGAGGCCTTCCTCGACGACCTGCTCGCCCGCGTCGTCGCCGCCCGCGATGCCAGCGGATCGAGCGCCGCCGTGCTCCTTAAGATCGCGCCCGACATCGCGCTCGAAGGGCTCGACGCCATGACGGCGACGGCGCTCCGGCGCGGCATCCAGGGCCTCGTCGTCTCGAACACGACCATCGCGCGGCCGGCGTCCCTCGTGGAATCCTCCGTCGCGAAGGAAACCGGCGGCCTGTCCGGACGGCCGCTGTTCGGCCCGTCGACGCGGCTCCTGGCTGAGACCTATCTGCGCGTCGGCGACCGGATCCCGCTGATCGGCGTCGGCGGCATCGATTCGGCGGAGGCCGCCTGGACCAAGATCCGGGCCGGTGCGCGCCTCGTCCAGCTCTACTCCGCCCTCGTCTACGAGGGGCCGGGGCTGGTCGGCACGATCAAGCGCGGCCTGAGCCAGCGGCTGCGGGCGGAGGGCCTGACGAGCCTCGCCCCGGTCGTCGGGCGGGACGCAGCCGCCCTCGCGCGGGACGCCTGACCCGGCTCCGCGACGTCGCATGGTCTCTTTCAGTGGGCTCGGCGCTGCGGGTCACCGCGGCTCCGCCTCGCGATGACGGGGCAGGTCCCGTTCTGCGCGCCAGCGCCAGCGTCCGTGACATGATCCGGCAGCCGCGACAGGCGCAGAGCTCGCGTCGCATTCGTCCTGCCGCCGCAAAAACGGATCGGCCCTGAGACGGAGCGGGCGGGCCACATGAACCGATCCGCCACGCGATTTCCTACCATGTGAATTTTGATGCAATGCACCAAAGTTCTATAAGTCACGCGGCACTCTGACCCAAATTTAGCTTTGAGCTATTCCAGGAACGGGCATCTTCTGGAGTCGAGTTAAATTGCCCTGCGTACGACGAATGCCTCCCCCATCATCGGCCACGCATCAACTCGCATCTGCGAGATGTTATTTCCTGGTCACGGCATCTGAAACCGCTCACCCGCCAGGGGGCGAAGCGGCGGGCGCGGATCGTCGAAGACATCTCCCACATCGCGAAGACCGGGCTCACGGATGGATCGTTCGCAAGGCCTACCCAAGCGTTCTTCCGCCGCGGGCGGCTGGGGCGCGCTGAAGAGCTGCGGCAAGTTCCTGTTGGGGAGCCGGGCGCCGATCTCCGGCGCACGCGCCCTGCTCAGCGCCAACCAGCCCGACGGCTTCGATTGCCCCGGCTGCGCCTGGGGCGACCCGGCCCACGGCTCCTCGTTCGAGTTCTGCGAGAACGGCGTGAAGGCGGTCTCCTGGGAGGCCACCGACAAGCGCGCGACGCCGCGTTTCTTTGCCAAGCATCCCGTCTCGGAGCTGCGCGGCTGGACCGATTACGCGCTGGAGAGCGAGGGCCGCCTCACGCATCCGATGCGCTACGACGCCGAGACCGACACCTACCGCGCCGTGGAATGGGACGAGGCGTTCGCCGAGATCGGCGCGACCCTGCGCGGCCTCGACCATCCCGATCGCGTCGAGTTCTACACCTCCGGCCGCGCCTCGAACGAGGCGGCCTACCTCTACCAGCTCTTCGCCCGGGCCTACGGCACCAACAACTTCCCCGATTGCTCGAACATGTGCCACGAGGCGAGCGGCATCGCCCTCGTCCAGGCCATCGGCATCGGCAAGGGCACGGTGCTGCTCGAAGATTTCGAGAAGGCGGACGCGATCTTCGTCGTCGGCCAGAACCCCGGCACCAACCATCCGCGCATGCTGGGCGACCTGCGTCGGGCCGCCGAGCGCGGCGCGCGGGTCGTGGTGCTCAACCCCGTGCGCGAGCGCGGGCTGGAGCGTTTCGCCGATCCGCAGAACAGCGTAGAGATGCTGCGCGGGGCGAGCCGCCCGATCGCCAGCCATTACTTCCAGCCGAAGCCCGGCGGCGACATGGCCGCCTTTCGCGGCATCGCCAAGGTCGTCTTCGCCCGCGACGCGGCGGCGATCGAGGCGGGCAAGCCCTCGCTCCTCGACCACGCCTTCATCGCCGCGCATACCAGCGCCTTCGCCGATTACCGCGCGGCGGTCGAGACGACGGCGTGGGACGCGATCCTCGACCAGTCCGGCCTGACCCGCGAGGAGATCGAGACCGCGGCCGACGTCTATCTCGGCGCCGACAAGGTGATCGCGACCTGGGCGATGGGCGTGACCCAGCACCGCCACTCGGTGGCGACGATCCGCGAGATCGCCAACCTGCTGTTCCTGCGCGGCCATATCGGCCGGCCGGGCGCAGGCCTGTGCCCGGTGCGCGGCCATTCCAACGTGCAGGGCGACCGCACGGTCGGCATCAACGAGAAGCCGCCGCTCGCACTCCTCGAAGCGCTCGACCGCGAGTTCGGCCTCAACATACCGCGCAAGCACGGCCACAACGTGCTCGGCGCCATCGGAGCGATGCTCGACGGCTCGGCGAAGGCCTTCATCGGGCTCGGCGGCAATTTCGTGCGCGCGACGCCGGACACGCGGCTGGTGGAGAAGGCGCTCGCCGGCTGCGAACTCACCGTCCACATCGCGACGAAGCTCAACCACTCGCACCTCGTGCCGGGCCGGGTCTCCTACCTGCTGCCCTGCCTCGGGCGCACCGAAATCGACCGCAACAGCCGGGCCAAGGTCCAGATCGTGACCGTCGAGGATTCGATGAGCATGGTCCACGGCTCGGGCGGCATCAACAAGCCGGCCTCGCCGCATCTGCGCTCGGAGATCGGTATCATCGCCGGCATGGCCGCGGCGACGGTGGGTTCGGAGCGGATCGACTGGGCCGCGCTGGCCGACGATTACGACCTCATCCGTGACCGCATCGAGCGGACGATTCCGGGGTTTTCCGGTTTCAACACCCGGGTGCGCCGGCCCCGCGGCTTCATGCTGCGCAATCTGGCCGCCGAGCGGGTGTTCGAGACCGCGACCGGACGGGCGGGCTTCTCCAGCGGGCCGCTTCCGGTGGCGACCGAGCACCAGCGCGCGAGCCTTCGGGGCGATACCTTCGTGCTGCAGACCTTCCGCAGCCACGACCAGTACAACACCACGATCTACGGCCTCGATGACCGCTACCGCGGCGTCTACGGCGAGCGCCGCGTCGTGTTCGCCAACCCGGACGACCTCGCCGAGCTGAAGGCGCGGGCGGGCGAGCGGGTCGATCTCGTCTGCGTCCATGCCGAGGACGGTGTCGAGCGGGTGGCGGAGGATTTCCGCCTCGTGCCCTTCGACATGCCGCGCGGCGCGCTCGCCGGCTATTATCCGGAACTCAACGTGCTGGTGCCGCTCTCGGCCTTCGGCGAATTCTCGGACACGCCGACCTCGAAGTCGGTGCTGGTCCAGGTGCGGGCCCGTGCCGCCAATGATCTGGGCAAGGCCGCGTGAGCGAGGAAAAAGGCCGCGTGAGCGAGCCCGCCGCCGACGCCGAGACCTTTCTCGCCGCGACCGACACGATCGCGGCCCTGCGTCCCGAACTCAGCCTTCTGGAGGCCGGCATCCTCGCCGGCCTGCATCTCGGGCTGGCGGCCGACAGCCGGAGCTTCGCCCGCATCTTCGGCGTCGAGCACGCCCTGGTGCTGCGGGCGGTGGAAAGCCTGACCGCCGAGACCCTCATCACCGTGACCGCCCGTGACGGCCGCACTCAGCGGACCCGCTACGAGGCGAGCCCGGCGGGCAGCGCGGTGCTGACGGCGCTCGCCGCCTGATCCTAGAGCGCCGTCCTGGAACTCGATCCAAAACGAAGCTCTAGAGTCTTGTTTTTGCATCGTCTTTTCCGAAAGCCGGAATCCACCTTTCGGGACGATGCTCTAGGCCCGCACGGCGGCCCTCAGGCCGTGCTCATCTGCCCGAACCGCTCGCCCAGCGGCAGTTCGATGGCGCAGCGCAGCCGCGTCTCACCGAGTTCGTAGTGCGTCTTGGCGTTGAGCGCGTAGGGCATCGCCTGCTCAATCAACTCGCGTCCATAGCCGCGCCGCGTCGGGCTCTGTTCCTCGCGCGGCCGGCTGATGCCCTCCTCGATCCACTCGATCAGCAGATTTCCTCCGCCCTGGTCGTCGCGGTCGGCGCGCCATGTCACCGAGAGGCGGCCGTGCTCGGTCGTCAGGGCACCGTACTTGCGGGCATTGGTGGCCAGTTCGTGCACGGCGAGCGCCAGGGTCTGCACCGACGCCTTGCGCAGGCGCACCGGCGGCCCGGCGATATGAATACGATTGGCGAAGTCGCCGCCCCCGAGGGCGTCCAGCTCGGTTCGAATCAGGGTGCGCAGGGTGATCGGCTCCTGCTCCGAGCGCGACAGCAGCCCCTGAACCCGCGACAGGGCGGCGAGCCGGTCGTTAAACTGCTCGCGGAAGCGCTCCGTCGGGCCGGTCTGCGCCATGGTCTGGTGGGCGATGGAGCGCACGACGCCGAGCAGGTTGCGGGTGCGGTGCTGCAACTCGGCGACGAGGATGGTCTGGCGCTCCTGCAGATCGTGCAGATCGTGGATGTCCATGGCGGCCCCGATCCACTGCGTGACCTGTCCCTCGGTGTCGAGGAGGGGCGCCTGCCGTACGAGGAACCACCGATATTGCCCGTCGTACCGGCGGATGCGCTGCTGCACCTCGATCAACCGCTGCTGCTCGCGTCCGGAGCGGAAGGCCTCGCTCACCGCGTCGCGGTCGGCGGGGTGGATCGCTTCGAGCCAGCCGCCGGCCTGCGATTGCTGCAGGCTCTGGCCGGTATAGGTTAGCCAAGCCTCGTTGAGGGAGTTGTGCTGCCCGCTTTCGTCCGAGCGCCACAGCAGGACGGGGATGAGGCTCGCCAGGGTGCGAAAGCGCTCCTCGCTCTCGCGCAGGGCCGCGTTTGCGCTCTCGTCACGAAGCCGCAGCATCTCGTTCTGCGCCGCCTTCCAGGCCGAGATTTCCTTGGTGGTGATGGCGACTCCGTCACCGAGCTTCACCGCGCACTGAAAGAACCAGCCGTCGAACTGCTCGTGGGCGTAGCGGCGCTCCGCGGTCGCGGGCTGGCCGGTTTCCGTGACACGCTTGAAGGTGTCGAAGATGCCCTCCTGAATCACGCCCGGATTGCGTTCGAGCAGGCTCTGACCGCCCACATCGCCGTAGCGGCTCGCCGAGGTCGAGTTGTTCAGGAGCCAGCGGAAATCGACGATCTCGCCCGCCGGATCGCGCACGGCCTTCAAGACCTGAATCATGTCCATGGAGCTGTCCATGGTCGCCTTGAGCAGGTCGCGGCTCGCTTGAAGCTCCGCCGTCCGCTCCTGGACCTGACGTTCCAGCTCGGCCCGGAAGCGCGCCTCGCTCTCGCGCAACGCCCGGTCGGACAGCACGCGGGCCGTGCTCTCGACCAGGGTGACCAGAATGCCCGCAATTCGCTCCGCCTCGTCCCGCAACGGGCTGTAGGTCAGCGTGAACCACGCGTCTTCGAGCCGGCCCGACCGGAACAGCGGGTAGAGCGCGTCTTCGAAGGTGAACGTTTCGCCGTTCCAGACCCGCTCGTAGATCGGCGCGGTGATGTGCCAGATCTCGGGCCAGCACGCGCGTGCCGGCTGACCCAGCCCGGCCGGGTGCTTCGATCCCATCAGGTCCCGGAAGTCGTCGTTGTAGACCTGGATCAGATCCCGGCCCCACAGCGCGATCATGGGGAAACCGCAGCCGAGGATCAGGCTGATCGTGGCCCTGAGGCTCGGCGGCCAAGCATCCGCCGCACCGAGCGCCGTCGCGGTCCAGTCATGCGCCCGGATCCGCTCGGCCATCTCGCCGCGGCGCGACTGCGCAGGTGGACTGTCGCTCCCATCCATCCCGCACCTTCGCACAGCTTTCTATAGCGTACTACGCAAACGCAGCGGGCAGCATCAACCGCAGTCGCGGCGATTTCGTTACGGCATCTCTCGCCCGGGCACTAGATGGAACATATCGTCGCCGGACTTCTCTTTCATAAATCCTGACCTGCCTCGATCGATACGCTCCATCTACGCTATACTGAGGAGAGACGACGCATGACTGCGCGCGACCTGATGCGATCGGCCGCAGTGCCCATGCTTCAGAACGCTCAACACGACAGGCCATCCTGAACGGGTTCCGCACCGCTCCCCTGGCGAGACCGGCACGTCGGAGGGCGTGGGTAGGGTTCGAACCAAGCGGCGCCCCGGATCGTCAGAACCGTGCCGTGAGGAAGAGCCGCACATTGCGGCCCGGCAGCACGACCTCGTCCTTGCGGAAGGAGGCGGCGTTGCGGATCACATCGTCGAGCAGGTTCGTGGCGCGCAGGCCGAGCGTCACCTCGCTGAGACCATGGACCGCCGGATCGAGCGGACGGCTGTAGGCGATCTCCGCCTTGAGGTCGTTGTAGCCCGGCGTCGGCGTTTCCAGCGTGCCGATCTGCGTCTGAGCGAAGGCGTGCAGCAGGTTGAGTTGAGCGAACCAGCCGTCGGCCCGCAGGAAGACGCCGCCACCGACGCGATGGGGCGGGATGCGCGGCACGAAGCGGCCGTCGTCGAACTGGGCGCGCACGAAATCGTACTGGGCGCTGATGCCGGCAAACCCATCACCGACCGGCACGATGTCGATCTGGCTCGCGATCTCGGCGCCGGCGAAGGTGGCGCCGGCCTGCGAATAGGCGACCTGCCGCAGATCCCCGCCGCCGATGCCGCAACTGTCGAAGGTGTCGCCGCAGGTGAAGCCAGTCAGGCGCTTGTAGACGAAGCCGGTATAGCGCGTGACGTAGCCGGTCGCGTCGAGGCGGAACGGCCCCTCCGCCCGCCGGATCGCCACTTCGACGGTGCGGGCCCGCTCGGGCTTAAGGTTGGGATCGCCGATCTCGAAGGTGGCGGAGGCCTCGTGCGGACCGCGCGAGAACAGTTCGGGTGAGGTCGGGGCGCGCTCGACATAGGAGCCGGTCAGGCTCCCCACGAATCCGTGGGGCAGGTCCTGGAGCGCACCAAAACTCGCACTTATCGGGGCGAAGCGGCGGATGCGGCGCGATTCCATCGGCTCGTCGCTGGGGCCGTCGGGAAGGAAGTCCGAGGGGAACAGCGCCTGCGTGCCGGCGACGCGGTTGCCCTCGATGCGGCCCGCCGCCTGGAACCGCAGGCCGCCGCCGAGGGCCAGTTCCTCGAACAGGTAGGCGGCCTGCACCCGCGTGTCGGTCGGGCGCAACAGGCCCCCTTCCGCCCCCGAGATGCGGAGCTTGCGCCGGTCGGCCTGGAATCCGAGCTGTCCGCTGAAGGTGCCGAATGCGGTCTCGACCGGCACGTGGTCGAATTCGATCCGCCCCTCCGCCGCGCGGTTCTTGAACACCGCCTCGATCCCCTCGACGCCGTTGGCGTCGGTGCCGAACTCGTTGTGGCGGTAGTTCGAGCCGCCCGCCCAGAACCGGATCGCCGCGAACGGCCCGTCCAGCGGCCGGTACTCGCCCCGGGCCTGGAGCTTGTCCTGCACCGGATCGAGGCGAGTGCGCTGCGCCGCGGAGCTGATGCCGGGGATGCCGTAGACCGAATCAAAGTGGCTGAAGGACAGCCCGACGAAGCCGCGGTCGAACAGGTAGGAGGTGCCGAAGGCGCCGCCCTGCGATTCGTTGAAGGAATTGCGCTGGATGCCGAGCGGCGTGTTGTAGTCGTCCGCCGCGCTCCGGAACGCATCGGCATGGACGGCGACGTTGCCGCTGCCGGCATCGACCGTGGCGGCGGCGTTACGACCATTGTCGACGGCCGAGTAGCCGGTGGTCACCCGTCCCGCGACGCCGCCAGGCGGAATACTCGTCGGGATGCGGTTGTTCTCGACCGAGACCACGCCACCGACGGCCTGGGAGCCGTAGCGCAGCCCCGCGGGCCCGCGGATCACCTCGATACGGTCGTTGATCAGCGGGTTGATCGGAACGGCGTGGTCCTCGCCCAGATCCGACATGTCCTGCACACCGGTGCCGTTCTCGAGGATGCGGACACGGTGGTTGTCGAGGCCGCGGATGATCGGCCGCGAGGCCGAGCCCGGCGCGAAGGTGGTCGCGGACAGGCCCGGCTTGTCGAACAGCGCCTCGCCGAGGGAGGTCGGCTGCGAGCGGGCGAGTTCGG
The DNA here is from genome assembly GCF_024347855.1 of Methylorubrum sp. GM97. Lineage (NCBI taxonomy): Bacteria > Pseudomonadati > Pseudomonadota > Alphaproteobacteria > Hyphomicrobiales > Methylobacteriaceae > Methylorubrum > Methylorubrum sp. GM97. The sequence continues at coordinate 2,289,013 of NZ_AP025942.1, read as the reverse complement.
CCCCGGAGACGACGGTGACCGTCGAGAACCGGTCGGTCACCACCGGTAGGACGCCGACCGGGTCGGCCGGCTTCGGAACCGGCCCCGCCGCACCCGGACCCGCGCTTCGTGCCGGCTTGTCCGAGACGACGCTGATCTCATCGAGGGCAACCTCTTCGGCCTGGAGCGGCGACACGACGAGGCCGGCGATGCCGATCCCGGCGAACGATCCGAACCACGGGCCAATCCCATAGCGCTTTCTCGACATGAAACTTCAGCCTCGTAATTATAGCTGTTGCTATAAGTTCGAGCGTAGCCGTTGTCGAGTCGGGGCAGGCCCGGAAACGCGAAAGCGCGCCGCCCTCGAACGAGGGCGACGCGCTGGATGATCAGACGACGCAGGCGGCGGGTCGGCCGGTCAGTAAGCCTGCGGTTCGGGCTCGACGAGGATCTCGCGTTTGCCGGCGTGGTTGGCCGGTCCGACGAGACCTTCGGTCTCCATCCGCTCCATCAGCGAGGCGGCACGGTTGTAGCCGATCTGCAGGCGGCGTTGGATGTAGGAGGTGGAGGCCTTCTTGTCCCGCAGCACCACGGCCACCGCCTGCTCGTAGAGGTCACCGCCCTCCCCGCCGCCGCCGAACTGGCCGGCATCGAAGACCGGACCGTCCTCGGACGCAGGCCCCCCGGCCGGAATCTCGCCCTCCTCCGCCGTGACGGCTTCGAGGTAGGACGGCCGGCCCTGGCGCTTGAGGTGGGCAACCACGGTCTCGACTTCCGAGTCCGAGCAGAACGGCCCGTGCACGCGCGTCGTGCGCCCGCCGCCGGCCATGAACAGCATGTCGCCCTGGCCCAGCAACTGCTCGGCGCCCATCTCGCCCAGGATCGTGCGGCTGTCGATCTTGCTCGTCACCTGGAAGGAGATGCGGGTCGGGAAGTTCGCCTTGATCGTGCCGGTGATGACGTCGACCGAGGGGCGCTGCGTCGCCATGATGAGGTGGATACCGGCCGCACGCGCCATCTGCGCGAGCCGCTGGATCGCGCCCTCGATGTCCTTGCCCGCCACCATCATCAGGTCGGCCATCTCGTCGACCACGATCACGATGTAGGGCAGCGGGTTGAGGTCCATGACCTCGTCCTCGTAGACCGCCTCGCCGGTGGAACGGTCGAAGCCGGTCTGCACGGTCCGGGTCAGGGTCTCGCCGCGGGCCCGGGCCTCTTCGAGGCGCGCGTTGAAGCCGTCGATGTTGCGGACACCGACCTTGGACATCTTCTTGTAGCGCTCCTCCATCTCGCGCACGGCCCATTTGAGGGCGATGACCGCCTTCTTCGGGTCGGTGACGACGGGGGAGAGCAGGTGCGGGATGCCGTCATAGACCGACAGTTCCAGCATCTTGGGATCGACCATGATGAGGCGGCACTCCTCCGGCTTGAGCCGGTAGAGCAGCGAGAGGATCATGGTGTTGATGGCGACCGACTTGCCGGAGCCGGTGGTACCGGCGACCAGCAGGTGCGGCATGCGGGCGAGGTCGGCGATGATCGGCTCGCCGCCGATGTTCTTGCCCAGACACAAGGCGAGCTTCTGCTTGGTCTCGACGAAATCCTCGGAGGCGAGAAGTTCGCGCAAGAACACCGTCTCGCGCTTGGCGTTCGGCAGTTCGATGCCGATGGCGTTGCGGCCGGGGACAACGGCGACGCGGGCGGAGACAGCGGACATCGAGCGGGCGATGTCGTCGGCGAGCGCGATCACCCGGCTCGACTTGGTGCCGGGAGCCGGCTCCAGCTCGTAGAGGGTGACGACGGGGCCGGGGCGCACGGCGAGGATGTCACCGCGCACGCCGAAATCCTGCAGCGTCGCCTCCAGCATGGTGGCGTTCTGCTCCAGCGCCTCTGCCGAGACCTCAGAGCCGGGCGCCGCCTCGCGGGGACGGGCGAGAAGCTCCAGGGCAGGCAGCCGGTACTCGCCGGCTTCCGGCCGAGGTTCGGCCGGGCGCGGACGCGCCGCCGGGGCCTGCGGCAGCGGGCGGGAGACGCGGGTGGGCAGCTCGTCGGCGGTCGTCTCCGCCCCAGCGGCACTCGGCGCGGGGCGCTGGGGGACGGCACGGGCGGGCGCTTCGTCCGAATCGTCCTCCTCCGAGTCGAATTGCGGCTCGCGGCGGCCCGAGACGTCGGCCCGCTCGCGGGCCTGCGGCGCCCAGGGTGCCTCGTCCGAGTCGGCGAAGGCGCGGCGCGCGGCGAGCGCGGGCGAGGCGCCGGCATAGGCGAGCCCCTCCGCCTCGTCGGCCGGCGCCTGCCAGGATTCGAGCCGGGTGCGCAGCGAGGCGCGGCCGCGCATGACGGCTTGCGCGAGGGCGCCCAGCGACAGGATGCCGAGGCTCGGCTCGTCGGCATCGTGGCGCTCCTCGTGGGTCGAGGCACGGCCGGAACGGGGCGCCGGGCGCGCGGCGCCGTAGGGCCCCTCCTCGTCCTCCTCGAAGTCCGGCTTGGTCACGCGGCAAGCGGCGGTGAGGCTGAGGATGGCGGAGGCCGCGAACAGGAAGCCGGCGAAATGCGCCAGCGGCCCGACCAGCATCCGCGTGCCGGCGAGCAGCGCGTCGCCCGCGACGCCGCCCATGCCGGTGGGCAAGGGCCAGCGATCCGTCGGCGGCAGGGCACTCGCGACCGCACTCGCGCAGAGAACGCCGACGAACCACAGGACGATGCGCAAGCCGCCATGCGGCAGGTCGCGCTCGCGCATCAACCGCACGCCCCACAGGGCGGGAGGCAGTGCGAGCGCGATCGAGCCGAGCCCGAGAAGCTGCATGGCAAGATCGGCCACGACGGCTCCGGGACGACCGAGCACGTTGTGCGCCCGCTGGTCGGTGGCGTGGTTGAGGCTCGGGTCGTTGATCGACCACGTCGCCAGGGCGACGGTCAATGCGACCGCGCCGGTGAAGAGGATCAGGCCGCCGCACTCCGTCAGCCGCTTGGCCAGGAACGGCCTCAGGCTGTCGACGAAGGTGTCGTAGGGCGACGCGGAACGGCGAAGGGAACGCATGCGCAGACCGGTCCGGTGTCAACGATCCGGTAAGGCTAATGCCGGGCGGTTAACGCGGGGCTAAGTCTGCGCCGCAAAGCGGTGGGCCGTCGGTGGCCGCGGTCCGGGGTCCGACCAGGGGCCTGCCCGAAATGCAGGAAGCCCCGGATTTCTCCGAGGCTTCCCAAAGCAACGTGGTATCCCGCCGGCGAACCGGCGCGGGTCTCAGAAGGTGAAGCCGGTCTCCACGAGGTAGCGCTCCTGCGAGCGCTTGGTGCCGTCGCGGCCGAAGCCGAAGCCCGGGGTCACGTCGTAGGCCTGGACGGTCGCGAACTCGCCGCGGAGGAAGTAGCGGTCCCAGGTGAAGGTCGGGGTGATCGTGAACGAGAAGGCCGAGCTGCCCGGACCGTAGAGGACGCTGGTGCCGCCGCGGCCGGTGACCACGCCCCGCGTGCCCGACTGCTCGATGTATTCGAGGCGGCCGGCGAGCGCGAAGTTGTCGGTGAAGGTGTAGCCGGCCAGCAGCGTGCCGCCCCAGGTCTCCGCGCCCTCGATCGGGGAGAAGTACCCCTCCTTGCGCGCGACGTTGGTGTACTGGAAGTACGGCGAGATGATCCACGGCCCGTTGGCGTAGGTGTAGTTCACGCTGATGATGCTGCTGTTCTGCAGCGAGTTGATCGTCGCGAACTGGAAGCGCGGGCTGCGGGTCGAGGCGTCGAAATCGCTGAAATGCGTGCCGCCGTTGATGCCGATCGTGTTCGCGTCGTTGAGCTTGTAGGTGGCAAAGCCCGTCACCCAGTTCAGCTCACCCGAGTAGAAGCCGTCGGTCACCGCGAGCGCGGCCGCGAACGGGCCGTTGGCGTAGTTCACCTGGACGCCGTGGTTGATGAAGTTCTCCTGGTTGAACAGCAGACCGCGGGAGATGTTCAGGTTCTGGTAGGTGAACAGCAGCTCGGAGCCGATGTTGGTGAACATCCGACCGGCCTGGATCGACCACTCGTCGTTGATCTGCCACTTGCCGAAGGCCACCGGGATCGGGCCGAACAGCGATTCGGTCTGCTCGAACGCGGAGTAGAGCGGCAGGCCGAGCGCCGGGATCGAGTACAGGCCGGCATGGACGTAGAATTGCAGCGGGCCGTCGGCCTTCTGGATCCAGCCCTGGAGGTTCGAGAAGTCGACGCGGCCGAAGCGGTCCTGCTCAGCGCTGGGCGAGAGGATGCCGAAGGCGTTGGTCTGGGTGTAGGCGAAGCCGGTGACCGCGCCGCCGACATAGATGTCGCCCAGTCCCGTGACGATGCAGGCCGGGTTCGGGTTCGCCTTGATGAGACCGCCGAAGGTCGGGGTGGAGATCGCAGCCTTACAATGCTCCTCGACGATGACGGGCGCCGACTTGGCGGCAGGCATATCTGCGGCGAGGACTGGCAACGCGTTGATGCTCAGGGTGGAAAGCACCGCGGTCGCGGCCAGAAGCTTTGTTTTGATTGTCATTGTAGTCAGCCCCACATTCGATACGGCCAAGGTGCCGAACTCGCCGCCGCGCCGCAAAATGAAGTTTTGCGCAAGTGCCTATTTTTTGGGCGTTTTTGACCTATATCAACCTGAGGGCGGAGAGTGTTGCGCGAAGACAACATCTTTTGAGGCGCACAAAACTGCACAATCGCCTCAAAACCGGATGCGATCTTTACGTTTTGTTGACTAAGCCGGCCGCCAAGCCCCGGAGCAACAAGGTGGAAGACGCCTCGGCATCAACCACGCGACACAAAAAAGGCCCCGGCGAATCACCGCCGAGGCCCTGGTTCAGGATGCCTGCCGAGACGGCAGGCCCTCACTCAGTAGTTGTAGGCGCGCTCGCCGTGGTCGGCGATGTCGAGGCCCTCGCGCTCTTCTTCCTGCGTCACGCGCAGGCCGATCGTCAGATCGACGAGCTTGTAGAGGATCGCCGAGCCGATGCCGGACCACAGGATGGTGAAGCCCACCGCCTTCGCCTGGATGATGACCTGGGCGGCCATGTCGTAGGCACCGACGGTCAGCTCACCGGGCTTGGTGGTGTAGTCGGGGATGCCGGCGCCGCCGAGATCGGGCGAGACCAGGATACCCGTGGCGATGGCACCGAGGATGCCGCCGATGCAGTGCACGCCGAACACGTCGAGGGAGTCGTCGTAGCCCAGCGCGTTCTTCACGGTGGAGCACATCACGAAGCAGATCGCGCCGGCGGCCAGACCCAGAACGATCGAGCCCATCGGGCCGGCAAAGCCGGCGGCCGGGGTGACGGCGACGAGGCCGGCAATGGCGCCCGAGAGCATGCCGAGGAGCGACGGCTTACCCTTGGCGGCCCATTCCACGAACAGCCAGGAGACGGCAGCAGCGGCGGTGGCAACGAAGGTGTTGATCATCGCCAGACCCGCGGCGCCGTTGGCTTCGAGGTTCGAGCCGGCGTTGAAGCCGAACCAGCCGACCCAGAGCAGCGAGGCGCCGATCGTGGTCATGGTCAGCGAGTGCGGAGCCAGCAGGTCGCGGCCGTAGCCGATGCGCTTGCCGAGCATCAGGCAGCCGACGAGGCCGGCGATGCCTGCGTTGATGTGCACGACGGTGCCGCCGGCGAAGTCGAGGGCGCCCCACTTGAAGAGCATGCCGGCATCGCCCAGCACCGCGTCGTACTCGGCCTTGGCCGCGGCATTGGCCTCGCCACCGGCGGCGGCGAGCTTGCGGGCCGCGTCGGCGAAGACGTCCGGACCGCCCCAGTACCAAACCATGTGGGCCATCGGGAAGTAGATCAGCGTGACCCAGAGGATCGTGAACACGACCAGCGCCGAGAACTTCATCCGCTCGGCGAAGGCGCCGACGATGAGGCCGGGGGTGATCATCGCGAACGTCATCTGGAAGCAGATGTAGACGTATTCGGGGATCACGACGCCGTTGGAGAAGGTGGCCGCCACCGAGTTGGCGTCGACGCCCTTGAGGAAGGCCTTCGAGAAGCCGCCGACGAAGTCATTGAGGCCGCCGCCATTGGTGAAGGCGAGGCTGTAGCCGTAGGTCACCCACAGCAGGCAGACGATCGAGGCGATCGCGAAGATCTGGGTCAGCACCGAGAGCATGTTCTTGGTGCGCACGAGGCCGCCGTAGAACAGGGCGAGGCCGGGTACGGTCATCAGCAGGACGAGGATCGCCGAGAGCAGCATCCACGCCGTGTCGCCCTTGTTGGGCACCGGTGCGGCCGCGGTGACGGCGGGCTCGACCGCCGGCGCCTGCGCGAGCGACGGCTCGACGAAGAGGAGGCCAAGGGCGGCTCCTCCCAGTCCGAGCGCGAGAAGATTACGAAGTTTCATGGACAAGAAGCTCCAGATCGCAGTGCGTCGAGCGCTGAGGAGAATGGGTGGGCGGCGCGGCCGGGCGCGTTCCGCCGGAACGGGTGAAGAGCTGTCAGGGCATCGAAGAGGAAAGCGATGCGGGACAGAGTGTCAGAGCGCGTCCGCGTCGGTCTCACCGGTCCGGATGCGAACCGCCTTCTCCAGCGGCATCACGAAGATCTTGCCGTCGCCGATCTGGCCGGTGCGGGCGGCACCCGCAATCGCGTCGATCACGCTCGTCACGAGGTCGGCGGCGACCGCCACCTCGATCTTGAGCTTGGGCAGGAAGCTCACGGCATACTCGGCACCGCGGTAGATCTCGGTGTGGCCCTTCTGCCGGCCGTAGCCCTTGACCTCGGTCACGGTCAGGCCGTGCACGCCGATGCCGGTCAGAGCGTCGCGAACCTCCTCCAACTTAAACGGCTTGATGATCGCCATCACGATTTTCATGGGCGGCGCCCCCTTTGTCCTGTCGTCTCACCGCCGGCCGCGCACCGGCCGAGACCCAGCGGTTCCGCGGGGATCGGAATGACCCCGCAGCCGGGCGCCCTCATTCAAGGACCGTGCCAAGCGGAACCATTTCCACTTTCGCAGCGCTGCCCAGAACGTGAGCGAGCCGTGGCGCCCCATCGCGCAGCGTGGCCGCAGATAATGCACAAAATATCGGCATAAAGTACTTTTGGGCGGCAGAATGCGCGCGAACCGGCTCGCTTCAGCTGCGCCGGGAGCGGATCAGCCCTTCCTGTGCAACGGAGGCGACGAGCCGCCCTTCCTCGTCGTGGAACGTACCGCGGGCAAAGCCCAGAGCGCCCGACGCGCTCGGGCTGTCCTGCGAATAGAGCAGCCAGGAATCGGCCCGGAACGGGCGGTGGAACCACAGGGCGTGGTCGAGACTCGCCGACTGGATCTCGGGGTCGAACACCGTGCGGCCGTGGGGGATCAGCGTGGAATCGAGCAGCGTCATGTCCGAGGCGTAGGCCAGCACCGCCCGGTGCACCGCCGGATCGTCCGGCAGAGGCTTCGTCGCGCGCATCCAGACATGGTAGCGCGCGGGCCTCGGGCTGCGGTCGCGATAGCGCTCGGTCTCGACTGGCCGCAGCTCGATCGGCCAAGCCTGGGTGAAGTAGGCGAGCATCGGCTCGGGTACGATGCTGCCGCCGTCCCGGACGAGCGTCCGTGCATCCGCCAGCGCGCCCGGTCCCGGCACGTCGGGAAGACCGGCGGCGTGATCGACGCCCTCCTCCGTGACGTGGAACGAGACCGACATGGCGAAGATCGCCCGGCCCTTCTGGATCGCCTTGACCCGGCGGGTGGTGAAGCTGCCGCCGTCGCGGATGCGCTCGACCTCGTAGACGATCGGCACCGCCGGATCGCCGCCGAGGAGGAAATAGGCGTGCAGGGAATGGGGCGGGCGGGGCGCCTCGACCGTGCGGGAGGCCGCGACGAGCGCCTGCGCCACGACCTGCCCCCCGAACACCCGCGGCCAGCCGATTCGCGGGCTGATCCCGCGGAACAGATCGGTCTCCAGGCGCTCCAGATCGAGGATCGCGAGGAGCGCATCGACGGGGTCGGGCATGGCGGCTTCGCTGCGGCTTTCGAACGAGGAGGGGCGGACGGCCCGGTCGGCTTGACCCGCGCGGCGGCACCGCGGAGGCCCGAAGGCACCGTCCGCACGGGGTGGAGAGTGATGAGGCGGGCGGCGCGGGTTGTGAAGGCCTGGCCGGTGCGAAGGTCTGGCCGGTGCGAAGGTCTGGCTGGTGCCTGCGTGCCGCGGAGCCGGCCGAAGCCGCCGATTGTCCGAAAAGCTTCACAGGACTGTTGTGGAGCGGCGCTAGCGAGGGGCCGGGGCGGAAACGAGCCGAAACCGTGCCTCCGGACCGTGATCGTCCCTCGCGGGGCGGTCGGGATCGGCGTGCGGATTCGGCCCCGGGCGAACCCCTTTGCTTCGCAGCACGCGGCAGCCGCGACAGGACTGCTCGGCCGCCTGGAGACGTACCATGGCCACGAGCCTTGCCGCCGGTGACATCGCCATCGTCGGGTACGATGCGGACAACCCCGACGATTTCGCTTTCGTCGTCCTGCGGGACATCGAGGCCGGCACAGCCATCAGCTTCACGGATAACGGCTGGAGTTCGAGCGGCAACGCGCTTCGTACCAGCGAGGGCACCTACACCTACACGGCGCCGACGGCCGTTGCGGCCGGCACCGTGGTCCACCCGACATCCGACGGCAGCGCGGGCGGCCCCGACAGCCCCGTCTACACGGCGGCCCTCGCCCCGAACTTCTCGTTCAGCACCGACGGCGACCAGATCCTGGCCTATCAGGGCACCGCCGCGAACCCGACCTTCCTGTACGCGATCAACTTCGCCGACGGAGCAACCGGCTTCGCGGCCAACGGCACGAACGCCAACACCTCGGCCCTGCCGCCCGGCCTCGTCCTCGGGCAGACCGCCGTCGCGCTGGGCGCCGACAATGGCCGCTACGCCGGCACCCTCTCGGGCACCCGCGACGGACTCCTGACCGCGATCGGCGCCGCCGGATCCTGGTCCCAGAGCGACACGGTCCGCATCGGCGCCCCCGGCTACAGCGCCTTCACGATCACTGCCGCCCCGACCATCCCGGCCCTGTCGATCGACGATATCCAGGTGGCCGAGGGCGATACCGGCACCCGGCAGCTGACCTTCACGGTCTCCCTGACGGCGCCGGCTCCGTCGGGCGGCGTCAGCTTCGACATCGCGACCGCCGACGGCAGCGCCAACGCCGGCAGCGACTACGTCGCCCGGGCCCTCACCGGCCAGTCCATCGCGGCCGGCCAGACCGCCACGACCTTCACGGTGGACCTCCTCGGCGACACGGTGATCGAGCCGACTGAGACCTTCACGGTCACGGTCTCGAACGTCCGGGGCGCCACGGTGGCCGACGGCCAGGGCACCGGCACCCTCATCAACGACGACACCGGCCCGCGCATCGGCGGCACCGCGATCTTCGAGTCGGCCCCGTCGCTCCAGGGCGTCTCCGGCGCCACGGCGCCCCCGGTGCCGACGAACGCGCTTCAACTGGTGCGGCTCGGCGCCTACGCCGCCACCAACGATCCGGCGACGTCGGCCGCCCCCAACGCGGAGGTGGTGGCCTACGATTCCAGCACGGGCCGCCTCTACATCCAGAACACCGCCGAGAACCGCATCGAGATCACCGCGCTCGACGCCACCGGCGCTCTGAGCAAGGCCGGCGAGATCCTGCTGTCCGGTCTCGAGCAATACGGCGCGGTGAACTCGGTTGCGGTCTTCAACGGCCTCGTGGCCGTCGCCTACGCCAACGCGGCCGGCGATGTGCCGGGCCGGGTCGCCCTGTTCGATGCCAACGGGACGCTGCTGCGCTCGCTGACCGTCGGCGTCGGCCCGGACCAGATCGTGTTCACGCGCGACGGCAGCCGGATCCTCGTCGCCAACGAGGGCGAGCAGGCGAGCGCGACCAGCAACCCGGTCGGCGGCGTCTCGATCATCGACGTCTCGGGCGGTGCGGCCAATGCCGCCGTCATGGCGACCGTCGGCTTCGAAGGGCTCGACGGCAGCGAGGCCACCCTTCGCGCCCGCGGCCTTGCCATCAAGCCGGGCAACGGCGCGGCGGCCGACATCGAGCCCGAATACATCGCGATCTCGCCCGACGACCGCTTCGCCTACGTTACCCTGCAGGAGGTGAACGGCGTCGCGATCATCGATCTGACCAATCCCGGCACGGCTCCCATCGCGATCCAGCCGCTCGGGTCGGTGAACCATTCGCTGGCCGGAAACGAGTTCGACGCCTCCGACCGCGACGGGCCCGCCAACTCGCAAGGCGTCGGCACGCCCTCGATCCGCATCGCGGCGACGCCTGCCAACGCCCCGATCTACGGCCTGCTTCAGCCGGACGCGGTGGCGAGCTTCGCGACGGGCGGCGCGACCTACTTCGTCACGGCCAACGAGGGCGACCAGCGCGTCATCGGCGGCGGCGACGACACGGGCGATGTCGCCCGGCTCAGCAGCATCGCCAACAGCCGCCTGACCCCGGAGCTTCAGGCGCTGAAGGCCGACCCGGCCTATGCCCGCCTCAACGTCCTGCTGCGCACGGGCGACACCGACGGCGACGGCGTGATCGACCAGCTCCACACGCTGGGCGGGCGCGGCATCTCGATCTTCCGCCAGAACCTCGACGGCACGATCACCAAGGTGCGCGAGACCGGCGGCGAATTCGAGAAGATCTTCGCGCAGATCGCGCCGGAGCGGTTCAACAACGATCAGGTCACCGGCAACACGCCGGACGACCGCTCGGACAACAAGGGTCCCGAGCCCGAAGGCATCACGATCGGGACGGTCAACGGGCGGATCTACGCCTTCGTCGGCCTGGAGCGGCAGAGCGGCGTCATCGTCTACGACGTGACCGACCCAGCCAACGCGGCCTACGTCTCCTACGTCCCGCCCCGGCCCGGCGCGACCACCGATCTCGGCCCGGAGGTGCTGACCTTCATCGCCGCCGACCGCAACCCGACGGGCACGCCCCTTCTCGTCAGCGCCAACGAGGTCGCCAACGGTGGCGCGGTCGTCTACGCGGCCCTGCCCCAGGGCTTCACCCAGGAGGTCGCTTTTTCCGCGAACTCGCTCGCCGTGAGCCGGGCGGAGGGCGACACGGGCGAGACCGTGCTCACCTTCACGGTCGAGCGCAGCAACGGCACGCTGGGCGCCGTCACCTTCACCGCCGAGATCACCGGCAGCGGTGCGAACGCGGCCGACGGGGCCGACTTCGCTGGCGCCCCGGCCCTGCCGCTGCCGGTAACGGGCACGATCGCCGCCGGCGCCGCCTCCGCGCAGGTCAGCGTCCGCGTCCAAGCGGATGCCGTGCCGGAGGCGGACGAGACCTTCGCCCTGACCCTGCGCAGCGCCAGTTCGAACCAGCCCGGCATCGCGGCGGCCGTGCGCCCGGCGGCGGGCACCGCGACGGGCACGATCGTCAACGACGACGCGAGCCTAATCTCGGCGGTGCAGGGGGCTGGCGCGGCGAGCCCGCTGGTCGGCCGGACCGTCACGGTCGAAGCGATCGTCGTCGGCGACTTCCAGAACGGCGACGCCGATACCAAGCGCAACCTCGGCGGCTTCTCCCTGCAGGAAGAGGCGGCCGACCAGGACGGCAACCCGCTGACCTCGGAGGGCGTCTTCGTCTTCGAGGGCACCGGCAACCGCCTCGTCGAGGTCAACGAGGGTGACCGGGTCCGCGTCACCGGCACCGTGACCGAGTTCAACGGCGAGACCCAGATCGCGGTCTCGAACGCCGCGGCGATCCAAGTGGTGCGCGCCGGTGGGCTGACGCCGGCCGAGGTCAAGGCCTCGGCGGTCGCCGTCGAGCTGCCGGCGGCGGGGGTCATCGGCACCGGCACCACCGCGCAGCCCGACCTGGAGCGCTACGAGGGCATGCTGGTCCGCTTCGCCCAGACCCTCTCGATCACCGAGCAGTTCAACCTCGACCGCTTCAACGAGATCCGCCTCGCCGCTGGCGGCCGGACCGAGACCTTCACCAACGAATTCGAGCCGAACGCGGCGGCCTACGCCACCTATCTCGCCCAGACGGCGGCGCGCTCGATCACCTACGACGACGGCCTCAACACCCAGAACCAGCCGGTCGAGAATCTGGACGGCTTCGGCCCGGTCTATGCCACCGCAACGGCGCCGCGCATGGGCGACACCGTGACCGGGCTCACCGGCACCCTCGGCTTCGGCCCGGCCGGCGCCTACCGGGTGCGAGCCATCGACGACGGCGATAACCGCTTCGTCACGGCCAACCCGCGCCCCGCCGAGCCCGACCCGGTCGGCGGCACGCTCAAGGTCGGCAGCCTCAACGTCCTCAACTACTTCACCACGCTCGACACCGGTTCGGCCGCCCGCACGGCGATCGGTCTCGAGCCGCGCGGCGCGAACTCGCCGGAAGAACTCGCCCGGCAGACCGAGAAGCTCGTCACGACCCTGATCGGCACGGGGGCCGACGTGCTCGGCCTGACCGAGATCGAGAACCAGTTCCGCCCGGGCGACCCCGGCAACGCGCTGGAACACCTCGTCGGCCAGCTCAACCTGCGCGCGGGCGCCGGCACCTACGCCTCCGTCAATCCGGGCGCGCAGCTCGACCAGGGCCAGTTCCTCGGCGGCGACGCGATCGCAGTCGGCTTCATCTACAAGCCGAGCAAGGTCAGCGTGGCGATGAACACCACGATCGAGCGGCTCGACGACACGGACGTGGCGGCCTTCAACCCGGCCCTGCTGGAGCGGAGCACGATCGGGCACCTCTTCAACGGCGCGAATACCAGCCGTGCCGCGCTCGCGGTCACCTTCAACGAGATCGCCACCGGCGAGGACTTCACCGCAATCATCACCCACTTCAAGTCCAAGGGCGGCACCGGGACCGGCGCGGATGCCGACCAGGGCGACGGCCAGGGCGCCTGGCAGCAGCAGCGCGAACTCGCGGCCACGGCTTTGGCCCAGTGGGTCTCGATGCGGCCGACGGGCACCCAGGACAGCGACACGCTCCTGCTCGGCGACTTCAACGCCTACCTCAAGGAGGACGCGCTCGACATCCTCAAGGCGGCCGGGTTCACCAACCTCGCCGAGGACCGTCTCGCCAACCCGTATTCCTACGTCTTCGATGGGGCCTACGGCGCGCTCGACCACGCCCTGGCCAGCGCGAGCCTGAATCGGCAGGTCACCGGCGTCACCGAGTGGCACATCAACGCCGACGAGGCGGACGCGATCGACTACAACCTCGATTTCGGCCGCTCGCCCAGCTCCTTCGACGGCCGCTCGCCCGCGCGGGAATCCGACCACGATCCCGTCCTCGTCGGCCTGCGCCTCGACCAGACCGCGCCGGTCCTCGCCGCCTCGACGCCGGCCGACGACGCCGCGCGGGTGGCCGTGAACGCCGACATCGTCCTGCGCTTCAGCGAGGCGGTCCGGGCCGGCACCGGCAGCATCACCCTCAGCGACGGCGCAGGCGACCTGCGCACCATCGCGACCTCCGACACCGCGCAGGTCGCGATCGCGGGCGACACCGTGACGATCAACCCGAGCGCCGATCTGCGGCCCGGGACCGCCTACGACGTGATCGTGCCGGCCGGCGCCTTCACGGACGCGGCCGGCAACGCCTCCGCCGCCATCCCCCAGAACCGCTTCGACTTCACCACCGAGCAGGCCAAACCGATGACCTACACGCTCCAGATCCTGCACGCCTCGGACTGGGAGGGCGGGCTGCTCGCGACCCAGCGCGCGGCGAACTTCGCGGCCATCGTCGATCGGCTCGAAGATACGACGCCGAACTCGATCACGCTCTCGACCGGCGATGCCTGGATCCCGAGCCCGTTCTACATCGCGGGGGCCGACCCGCAGATGGCAGCGACCTATAACGGCGTCTACAACCAGTTCTACGGGCTCTCCGGCGCCGGCGCCTACGGCCGGCTCGCGGCCTCCCCCGGCCGCGCCGACATCACCATCCAGAACATCGTCGGCGTCCAGGCCGCGGTGTTCGGCAATCACGAGTTCGATGGCGGGCCGACGGAGGTCGCCAACATCATCGGCGCCAATCTCGGCGCCGCGGCGGGCGCCGCCGACGACACCTGGCTCGGAGCGCAATTTCCCTACCTGTCGGCCAACCTCAACTTCTCCCGCGAGGCCGCCCTGTCGGGCCTCGTGCACCGCGACGGCGACCTCGCCGCATTCGCCCAGACCGGCCCGACCTCGACCCAGACCGGCACCGGCGCGGACAAGATCGCCCGCTCGACGATCCTCGTCGAGAACGGCGAGAAGATCGCCGTCATCGGCGCGACGACGCAGATCAACCCCCTGATCAGCACGCTCGGCAACGTCACGGTCGACGGGTTCACCGGCCGCGATGAGATCGCGCTGCTGGCGAGCCAGATCAACGCCGAGGTCGACCGGGTGCTCGCGGCCAATCCCGGCCTCAACAAGGTGATCGTCGGCACGCACCTGCAGCAGCTTGCCAACGAGCAGGCGCTGGCCCCGCTCCTGCGCAACGTCGACGTGCTGATCGGCGGCGGCTCCCACACCCTGCTCGCCGATGCCGACGACCGGCTGCTGTCCGGCGACCGGGCGGGCGGCGGCTACCCGCAATTCTTCACCAACGCGTCCGGCCAGACCCTAGCCCTGGTGAACACCGCTTCCGAGTATTCCTATGTCGGCCGCCTCAACGTCACCTTCGACGACCAGGGCCACGTCATCCGCGACTCGATCAACTCGGCCACCTCCGGCGCCGTCGCGGTGGACGACACCACGGTGACGCAGCTCTACGGCTCGACCGCCGCCGCCTTCACGCCCGGCTCCAAGGGCTTCCTCGTGCAGCAGGTGATCGAGGGCCTCGACGTCAACAACGACGGTATCCAGGAGACCGCGGGCATCGCCGACATCATCCGCCAGCAGGACGGCAACATCCTCGGCCGCTCCAGCGTGTACCTGGAAGGCCGCCGCGGCGAGGTCCGCACGGAAGAGACCAACCTCGGCAACCTCACGGCGGATGCCAACCTCTGGTACGCCAAGCAGTTCGACGGGGCGGTCGCGGTCTCGATCAAGAACGGCGGCGGCATCCGCGACTCGATCGGCTCGTTCTCGACGACGGGCGGCAGCACGGCGGAGCTTCCCCCAGCCGCCAACCCGGCGGCGGGCAAGGCGGCGGGCGACATCTCGCAGCTCGACGTCACCAACTCGCTGCGCTTCAACAACGCGCTCGCCATGGTCACGGTCACCGCCTCCGAGCTGGAGCGGGTGCTCGAGCACGCCGTCTCCTCGGCCGCTCCGGGTGCCACGCCCGGCGCGTTCCCCCAGATCGGCGGGATCAGCTTCTCGTTCGACGCGACCCGGCAGGCCCAGACCGTGGACGTCAACGGCACCGTCACCCGCGAGGGGCAGCGGATCATTTCGGCGGCAATCGTCGATGCCGACGGCTTTCTCATCGACACCCTGGTGCAGGACGGCCAGCTCGTCGGCGATGCGAACCGGAGCATCCGCGCGGTGACCCTCGACTTCCTCACCACGGGCACGAGCACGGCCCCGGGGCTCGGCGGCGACAACTACCCCTTCCCGGCCTATGGCGAGAACCGGGTGGCGCTGAGCAGCGCCGCGCCGGCCTCGCTGCCCAACGCCGCGACCTTCGCAGCCCAGGGCAGCGAGCAGGATGCGCTCGCCGAGTACCTCAAGGCGTTCCACAGCGTGACGCCCTTCGCGCAGTCTGACACGGCGCCGGCGGCCGACGCGCGGATCCAGAACCTTGCGGCCCGCTCCGACAGCGTGCTCGCCCGCGGCGTCAGCCGGACGGGAGCCGACGGTCACGACGTGCTGCAGGGAACGCCCTTCGCCGACCGCCTCTTCGGCGGCGCGGGCGACGACATCATCGTCAACAGCGCGGGCAACGACTTTCTGTCGGGCGGGCGCGGCAACGACACGCTGGTGTTCAACACGAGCTTCGCGTCGGTCACCGTCACGGAGGCCGGCAGCCTCACGGCCATCACCGGACCGGATGGCCGCGACCTCGTCAGCGGCTTCGAGCGCTACCTGTTCTCCGACGCCACGATCGTGGTGAACGACGGCCAGCCGCTCGTGGACGACCTGTTCTACCTGTCCCGCAACAAGGACGTGTTCCAGGCCGGCCAGGACGCCGACGCGCACTACGCCCAATACGGTGCCCGCGAGGGCCGCGACCCGAATGCCTTCTTCTCGACCAAGGGCTATCTCGCGGCCAATCCCGAGGTGAGAGCCTCCGGGGCGAACCCGCTCGACCATTACGAGCAGGCCGGCTGGAAGGAAGGCCGCGATCCGGGCGTGCGCTTCGACAACGAGTTCTATCTCGCGGCCAATCCGGACGTGAAGGCCGCCGGCCTGAACCCGCTCGCGCACTACCTTGCCGAGGGCCGGGCCGAGGGCCGCGCGATCCACGACGCCGTCGGACGCAGCGGGGACATCCGCGGCGGCTTCGACGCGGAGTACTACCTGCTCGCCCATGCCGATGTCGCGCAGGCGGCCGGGACCACGGACACCTTCGCCTTCGCCGCCCGCCACTTCGAGCAGTACGGCTGGCAGGAGGGCCGCAACCCGAACGCGGTGTTCGACACCAAGGGCTATCTCGCCGCCTACGGCGACGTGAAGGCGGCGGGCCTCAACCCGCTGACCCACTACGACCAGTACGGCTGGAAGGAGGGCCGCGATCCCTCGGCCGACTTCGACTCCTCGACCTACCTCTCGACCTATACCGATGTCGCGGCGGCCAAGATCGACCCGATGCAGCACTTCCTGCAATACGGGCTCTACGAGGGCCGCTCGACCTTCGCCGATGGCACTTTCGGCGGCGGCAGCCTCGGCTGAGGCCGACCCGTCCCATCCCGGTCGGACCGCGCCCCCCGGCGCGGTCCGAAGGCCGTATCCGCCAAGCCCAGGCGGCATTTGAGCGCAAGCCCAACAGCGCACTGAGCCAAGCGGCCTAACCGAGCCTCTGGCGGTTCGACGGAGTGACGCCGAGACCGCCGTGGCTTCCAACCCGCTCCGGCGGTGCCGCGGTCGCGTGCGGCCCATCGACGGCACGCGCAACACCGCGGCGCTTCGCTATTGTCCCTGCTGGCGGGTCACGAGCGTGCGGTTGGGCGCGACCTCGCCCTTGTCCTGCCAGATCGGCACGATCAGCCGAGCCCAGCCCCGCGTCTCCTGGCCGCCGTAATGGCGCTCCGCGACGTCGCGGGTGATGTAGGCCTGAACGTTGACCGGCCCGAAATTGTAGCCGACCAGCCCGCCGACCGCGAACTGGCTCTGGCGCCGGTAGCCCGGCACGTTGCCGACCGGCAGATCGGCCGAAGCATAGGCCACGGGACCGAATTCGAACTTACCGAATCGCCTGGTCGCGGTGAGATCGATGTTGAGATAGTCGGGAAAGGCCCGCGTGCCGTTCAGGGCACGGTCGGTGAGGAAGTGACCGTAGAGCAGGTTCGCGGTCAGATTGTAGCCGTTCCCGGTGTAGCTCACGGCGAAACGGTGCGTGAGCGAGCCCTCCTGAGGGCCAAAGCGGGTGGAATTCGGGACATAGCCGCCCAGCAAATAGCTGACGCCGACATCGTTGCCGAGGTTCCAGGCGAGCTGCGTCGCGTACAGGCTCTGGCCCAGGCCGGTGGACGAGGGAGCCCCCCGCGCACTCGCCGAGACGGCGGAGCGGTTGAAGACGATGAATTGCAGCCGCGCGCCGAGCACGGACCACGGCGTCGACAGGGCGAAGGTGGCCGTGTTGACGTTGAGATCCGACGAGGCGGGGAACGTGTAGCGGACGCCGTAATTCGGCACGGCGACGAAGTACAAACCGACGGGAATCTGTGCGCCCGCGGGAATGCCGATCGATCCGCCGGGCTGCGCGACCGACCCCGCGCCGGCCGGCGTTGCCAGCACAATGCCGGCCGCAGCCAAGGCCAAACTCAGCCGACCGGCCGCTCTTCTCGATGCAGTAGCCACCCTCAACCCCCCCTTTAGCATAATATTCCTATGACGGGCACGCACGCTCCCCGGCGTCGATGCAGTCATGTGTTCAGAAGTCTTCGCTGGCCTTCGACTCGGGTTCGACGTCCCTGCCGATGCCAAGACTGATCGAATTCGATCAAGACTGGTAGCAAATGCCGCCGATAATCGAGTATTGACCGATGATCAGCGCAACATTGCTGAAGAATAATACTACTAAAAGCTGCGTAGACGCCAGTACCGCCGATTACATTTGCTTTTATTTGCAAACCACCAGAACAAGTACTGCCATGACGCGCCGTGCAACCTGAAAATGGCCACCGCGGGCGCAGCGCTCAGTCCATGAGCCGGGCGCATGACAGGTCGGAACAAGTTTCAATCACCGGGCCGGCGCGGCCATGCGATATTGCATTGCAACATGAGCAGGCCGTGAGGTGGTGTCGTGGCAATCGTGACGGAAATCAGAAGCTGGCATCGTGCACCGCGGGACAGGGGTGTCTCGGACGTTCGCGCGAGGCTTACGCGGACGCTGGCGACGGCGCTCCGGCGGATGGCCGAGGCCCGCTACGCGCAGCAGGTCGATCGGCTCGCCCGCTCCGGGCATGGCGGCGTGCTCTGAGCGGCTGATCCTGGGCTTCGAGAGCCGCCTCGTGGGCGGCCGGGACCGGATCAGCGCCGCAGCCCGAAGCGGCTCCGGCTTTTAGAGGAAGCCGATCGAGAACCAGGGCACCAGGATGATCACGATCAGCCCGACCAGCAGCGCCGCGACGTAGCCGATGATCGGCCGCATGCCGGCATCGGGATGGATGCGGCTGATGGCGCAGGCCGCGTAGTAGCCGACGCCGAAGGGCGGGGCGAACAGGCCGATTCCCATCGCGAGAACCACGACCAT
This sequence comes from Methylorubrum sp. GM97, assembly GCF_024347855.1. Lineage (NCBI taxonomy): Bacteria > Pseudomonadati > Pseudomonadota > Alphaproteobacteria > Hyphomicrobiales > Methylobacteriaceae > Methylorubrum > Methylorubrum sp. GM97. The sequence continues at coordinate 2,270,269 of NZ_AP025942.1, read as the reverse complement.
GGCGTAGTGCACCTCGTGCACGCCCACGGCGCGGGCGATGGGAAACATCAGCGGCCCGAACAGGACGATCGCCGGGATTCCCTCCAGCACCGAGCCCAGCACGATGAAGGCGAGGGCGGAGACGGCGAGGAAGCCGAGCGCGCCGCCGGGCAGTTCCTTCATCGCGACGGCGAGCGCCTGCGAGAAGCCGGACTGCGTCAGCGCCCAGGCCATGGCGGTGGCTGCGCCGATGATCAGCAGGATCGCACCCGACAGCGTCGCCGTCGTCACCAGCATGGGCATGAGGCGGCGCCAGTCGAACTGCCGGTAGACGAGGAGCCCCGCCAGCACGGCGTAGACGATGCCGATCGTCGAGACCTCGGTGGCGGTGGCCACGCCCTCGATCACGGCGGCCCGGATGACGAAGGGCAGCGCGAGCGCCGGCACCGCCACGACGAGCGCTTTCAGGATCGCCTTCCGACCGGGGCGGACGACGTGGCTCATGTCCTCGCCGCGGTAGCGCCACCAGACCAGCGCGCACAGCGTCGCGCCGAGAACGACGGCCGGCAGAAGGCCGCCGGTGAACAAAGCAGTGATCGAGACGCCGCTCACCGAGCCGATGGTGATGAGCACGATCGAGGGCGGGATCGTCTCGGTCTGGGCGCCGGTCGCGGAGAGCAGCGCGACGAGATCGCCCTCCTTGGCGCCGCGCGCCTTCATCTCGGGAAACAGCACCGGGGCGACGGCGGCCATGTCGGCGGCCTTCGAGCCGGAGATGCCGGAGACGAGATACATCGCCCCCACCAGCACGTAGTGCAGGCCGCCGCGCACATGGCCCAGAAGGCTTGCCAGGAAACCGACCATGGCGCGGGCCATGCCGGTCATCTCGATCAAGAGGCCGAGGAAGATGAACAGCGGCACGGCCAGCAGGATGAGATGGCTCATGCCCTCGTCCATGCGCCCGACGACGACCATGGCAGGCGCGTAGGTCGTGCTCATGAGGTAGGCGTAGGTCGAGAGCCCGAAGGCGAAGGCGATCGGCACGCCAGAGAACACCAGGGCGCCGACGCCGAGCAGGAAGAACACCAGCAGGTCGAGGTTGCCGATGCCGCTCAGCAGCGGCGACAGGCCGGCGAGCACGGCGGCGAGGCCGGCCCCGAGAGCCAAAGCCGCGCCCGTGAGGCGCCAGTCGCTCTCCTGCACGAGGCGCAGCACGGCGGTGACGAGCATCAGCGCGAACCCGACCGGCAGGGCGGCGGCGCGCCAAGTGTTGGGGAGGTCGAGGGCCGGCGTGTAGACCCAGGATTCCTCGATCGCGAACTCGAAGGCCGGCTCCAGCAGAACCCCGACGAAGACGAGGCCGGCCACGATCGCCAGGGTGTCCATGAAGGCCCGCGCGCGGGGCGTGGCCATGCCGACGAAGGCGGTCATGCGCATATGTTCGCCGCGCCGGAAGGCGACGACCGTCCCCAGCATGGCGAGCCACAGGAACAGGATCGAGGCGAGTTCGTCGGACCAGACCAGGGGCCGGTGCAGGGCGTAGCGGCTGACGACGCCGCTCAGGAGCACGACGATCTCCAGGACGACGAGGATCGCCGCGGGGATCTCGACCATCCGCCCGAAGACGCGATCGAAGGTCTGGAGATACGAGCTTTGGCCGGCGGCGGGCACGGGGGCGGCCGGCGCGGGCGCGTCGAGTTGCACGTCGAGTTGCATGGCGGCCTTCCTCACACGAGCTTTCCGGTGACGCTCTCGAGATGGTCCCAGGCCGTCGGCCCGAGCTTGGCTTTCCAGTCCCGGTAGAAGCTGGTCCGGACCAGGGCGTCGCGGAACGCGTCCCGATCGACGTCGACGAAAGTCAGGCCCTTGGCCGCGAGCGTGGTGCGCAGGTTCGCGTTGAGCGCCACGCTGTCGGCGCGCTCGTCGTCGGCGGAGCGGTCGAGTTCGCGCCCGACGATCATCCGCAGATCCTCGGGCAGGCGGGCCCAGGCGCGGCGATTGCCGAGAATCCAGTAGGCATCCCAGATATGCCCGGTCAGGCTGCAGCTCTTCTGGACCTCGTAGATCCGCGTCGTCGCGGTGATCGGGAGCGGGTTCTCCTGGCCCTCGACCACCTTGGTCTGCAGGGCCGAGTACAGCTCGTTGAAGTTGATCGGCGTCGCCCCCGCCTCCAGGGCCCGGAACAGCGACGTCTGCATCGGCGCCTGCGGCACGCGGATCTTGAAGCCGCGGATGTCGTCCGGCGTGCGGATCTCCTGCGTCGAGGAGGTGACGTGACGGAAGCCGTTGTCCCAGGCCTTCGACACGGTGAGGATTGGCGTGCGCCCGATCTGCTCGCGGACATAGGCGCCGAGCGGACCGTCGGTGGCGGCCCAGACGCTGTCGTAATCCTTGAAGACGAAGCCGAGATTGGTCAGGCTGGCCACCGGCAGGAAGGTCGCCAGGACCGAGGCAGACAGGTTCAGGAACTCGACGGCGCCGCTGCGCACCTGGGCGAGCAGGTCGGTGTCGGCCCCGAGCTGGTTGGCCGGGAAGAGCCGGATCTCCAGACGTCCGCTGCTCGCCTCGCAGATCCGGTCGATCGCCTGCTGCGCGCGGATGTTGACGGGATGGTTCGGATCCTGCCCGGTCGCCAGCTTGTAGACGAACTCGGCCGCCGCGGCGCGCCGCGTCAGGATGCCGAACAGGGGAAGGGCGGCCGCGCCCGCGACGAGGCGCCGACGGCTGAGAGTAGCCTCTGGCATGTTTCACTCCCTGGATGGTCGCGGCCCGCCGCCCGATCCCCGCCGTTCGCGGTCTTTGGGATCGTCATCCGGTCATGCCGGATGCTCCGCACCGCTCGGGCGCGAGGTGGGGCAGGCGTCTCGGGAGGCGGCGCCGGTCGTCCGGCGCCGCCCGCACTCGCCTCAGAGCCAGCTGCGGATGCTGCGGGCCATCGCTTGGCTGGAAATGCCGTAGCGCTCGTGCAGCGTCGGAAGGGCGCCCGCGTCGAGGAACTCGTCGGGCAGGCCGATCTGGCGGTAACCCGGCGGCACCGTGCCGGTGCGCAGGAGCAGGGCCGCCACCGCCTCGCCGAGGCCGCCGATCACCGAGTGGTTCTCGGCCACCACCACGAGCCGCCCGCCGCGGCCGACCTCGCGCAGGATCGTCTCCTCGTCGAGGGGCTTGATGGTCGGCACGTGCAGCACCGCGACATCCACGCGGTCGTCGCCCAGGGCCTGCGCGACTTCGAGCGCCCGCATGGTCATCAGCCCGGAGGAGATGATGAGCAGGTCGCGCCCGTCGCGGATGGTCTTCGCCTTGCCCCACTCGAACGTGTAGCCGTACTCGTCGAGGACGAGGGGAACGTTGCCGCGCATGAGCCGCAGGTAGACCGGGCCCTGATGCTCCACCATCGCCGGCACCACCTGCTCCAGCTCGTGCGCGTCGCAGGGGTCGAGGATGGTCAGGTTCGGCATGCCGCGGAAGATCGCCAGATCCTCGGTGGCCTGGTGGCTCGGGCCGTAGCCCGTGGTCAGGCCCGGCAGGGCGCAGGCGATCTTGACGTTGAGGTTCTCCTCGGCGATCGCGAGGCAGATGAAGTCGTAGGCCCGCCGCGCCGCGAACACGGCATAGGTGGTGGCGATGGGCGTGAAGCCCTCGCGGGCGAGCCCCGCCGCCGCGCTCATCAGGAGCTGCTCGGCCATCCCCATCTGGTAGAACCGCTCGGGATAGGCCTGAGCGAAGATGTGCAGGTCGGTGTACTTGGCGAGATCCGCCGACAGGCCGACGAGGTCGAGGCGTGACTTGGCCAGTTCGACGAGCGCGTTCCCGAACGGCGCCGGCTTGGTCCGCTGGCCGGGCGCGGCCAGCGAGGCGATCATCGCCGAGGTCTTGGCCCCGCCCGCCGCGCGCGGCGCCGGCTTCTCGTACTTCGAACGCCTCATGGGAGCCTCCCTTCGTCCAGAACCGCCAGGGCCTCGCGCCATTCGTCCGCCTCGACCCGCAGGAAGTGATTGCGCTCGCGCGCCTCGAGGAAGGGCACGCCCTTGGCCATCTTGGTGTCGCAGATGATGATGCGCGGGCAGCGCTCCGGATGGGACCGGGCGGCGTCGAAGGCCTTCACCAGGGCCTCGATGTCGTTGCCGTCCACCCGCTGGACGAACCAGCCGAAGGCCTCGAATTTCGGCGCGAGCGGCTCGAAGTTCAGGACACCGCGGGACGGCCCGTCGGCCTGCATGCCGTTGACGTCGACGATGCCGACCAGGTTGTCGAGCCCGAAGCTCGCCGCCGACATCGCCGCCTCCCAGGTCGAGCCCTCATCGAGTTCGCCGTCGGAGAACAGGTTGTAGACGAAGGCGGCCGAGGCCTTGCGCTTGAGACCGAGCGCCATCCCGACGGCGATGCCGAGCCCGTGGCCGAGGGAGCCGCCGGTGATCTCCATGCCCGGCGTGTAGGCGGCCATGCCGGACATCGGCAGGCGGCTGTCGTCGGAACCGTAGGTCCCGAGTTCGTCCTCCGGGATGATGCCGGCCTCGATCAGCGCGGCGTAGAGGGCGATGGCGTAGTGGCCGATCGAGAGCAGGAAGCGGTCCCGGCCCTCCCATTCCGGATCGTCGGGCCGGTAGGTCATGGCGTGGAAGTAGCTGACCGCCAGCACGTCGCTGATGCCGAGCGCCTGGGCGATGTAGCCCTGGCCCTGGACCTCGCCCATCAACAGGGCGTGGCGGCGGATGCGGTAGGCGCGGTCGTCGAGCGAAACGTTCGAGCCTTCGCGGGGGTGGATCTCGGGGGGGTGCACCATGGCTGTGTTCCTTCCGATCAATGGATCAGCATGCCGCCGTTGACGTCGATCACCGCGCCGGTGAGGTAGGCGGACAGGTCGCTGGCGAGGAACAGGCAGACATTGGCGACGTCGTCGGCGACGCCGAGGCGGCCGAGGGGGATGCCGCTGACGATCTCGGCGCGCATCGCGTCGGTGAGCTTGCCGGCGGTGATGTCGGTCTGGATCAGGCCGGGCGTCACCGAATTCACCCGGATGCCGTCGGAGCCGAGTTCGCGCGCCATCGCCTTGGCGAGACCGAGCACGCCCGCCTTGGCGGCGCTATAATGCGGACCGCCGAAGATGCCGCCGCCGCGCTGGGCCGAGACCGACGACATGCAGACGATCGCGCCGGTGCGCTGGCGGCGCATGGCGGGGATCACCGCCTGACTCATGTAGAGGGTGCCGCGCAGGTTGACGTCGGTGACGGCATCGTAATTCGCCGCCTCGATCTCCATCAGCTTCAGGGGCTGCGAGATGCCGGCATTGTTCACGAGGACATCGATTTGTCCGGCCTGGGCGATCACCTCGTCGGCGGCCGCCTGGCAGGCCGTCCGGTTGGCCACATCGCAGGCGAGCCCGAAATGTCCTTGACCGATCTCGCGCGCCGCCGCCTCGGCCTGGCCGGCGTCGAGATCGAGGATGACCACCCGCCCGCCCTGGGCCGCGAACAGGCGTGCCGTGGCCTTGCCGATGCCGCGCGCGGAGGCCGCGCCGGTGATCACACAGACTTTGTCCTTCAGAAGCATGTCGCTCTCCCTGCGCGGCGGCGGTGCATCCGCTCCGGCGCTCAGCTTGTTTGGAGATGGGAGATCCGCCGATTTGCCGGGCCCGACCGCTGAGCCTCGACAAGTTGCCCGCACGCTCGGCCGCATTACAGCGGCGCTGCCGGGGTCGGCTGCAGTTCGTTTCCTCTCATCTCATTGATGAGCAAGATGATGCACGGACCCATAATGCAGCAAACGCGAAGTTTTCAGCTTCAGATGAATTTCGCTCACCTTGCCGGTGCCGGCTGCTGTGCCCGCACGGGTTGCTGCGTCTCCGGGGGCAGTTCCGGGGGCAACGCCACACGCAGTTCCGCGGCGAGCCAGCGTGCAAACACGCAGAGCGGGGTTCGGCGCCGGGTCAGGGCCGGGAAGACGAGGTAATGACCGGTATATTCGACGTTGGAGGCCCGCTCGGCGAGCGGCGCGACGAGGCGCCCGCTCGCCAATTCCCGTTCGGCCAGAAGTGTGGATTCCAGGGCGATGCCGAGATCGTCGGCCGCCGCCGTGATGGCGAGGAAGCTGCGGTCGAAGCGAAGGCCGGCGGAGGGTGGCGCGCGCAAGCCGTTGCGCTCGAACCAAAGCGGCCAGCGCACGAGCTTGTTGTCGCTCTGGATCAGCGGCTGACCGGGAAGGTCGGCGGCCTCGCGTATCCTGCGGGCGCGCTCGGGCGTGCAGAGTGGTGTCACCGTTTCCTGGCCGAGCGGCATGACGATGAGCCCCTCGCCGCGCGGCGGACCGTAGACGATGTCGGCGTCGAACTCGTCGGTGATGAAGCGGGCGTAATCCATGCCGGCGGCGAGCCGCACCTCGAAGTCGGGATGGCTGGCCATGAAGCGGGCTAAGCGCGGGGTCAGCCACTGCGCGGCGAAGCTCGGGGCGCAGTGGAGGCGCAGCAATTGCGGGGCCCGCGTCGCGACGAGGTCGAAGCCCCGGTTCATCTCTTCGAAGGCGCGGCTGACATGGTCGAGAAGGGCCTCGCCGGCCGCCGTCAGGGCGATGCCGTGGCTGTCGCGCTCGAACAACGCCACGCCGAGGGCCTGCTCCAGCTTGCGCACGGCGTGGCTGACGGCACTCGCGGTGAGATTGAGCTCGCTCGCCGCGTCCTTGAACGAACGGCGGCGCGCGGCGGCCTCGAACGTGCGGACGGCGGAGAGCGGAACAGGTGGGCGCATCGGGCAGACGATGCGGCAGGCGCCTCCATCTGACAATCTCCAATAGAGCGGGGAAAGACCGTCCGCCGATCACTGGGTTTGTTCTGTCAAACGGACGCAAGCGGCAAAACCATCGACAAGGTTGTTCCGGACAAACCCGACCATCCGGAAAGACCATCCAGTCGAACCCTCTCGAGGCGCAGGAGCGGAAATCGGGGGATGTTGCGGATGGTCCGGCGATCGGTCACGGCTGTCGCCGCCGGCCGCAGGCGGCGTGACAATCCGGCGGCGTTGTCCCGCAGCCGCCGATTGCTCGCGCGGGATGCGGACGGGCGCCGGGCGCGATATCACCGGTTCGACCGCCTCTCCCGCTCCGGACGGGGCAGACGAGGGACGCCCATGAGGGTCACGAGATGAGCGCAACGAATCGTCCCCCTCGGGATCGCCGCGCCGGCAGCCGCGGCTTGCTCGTCGCCGGGGCCGGCATTCCGGGCCTGACCCTGGCGGTCGCCCTGAAGCAGGCGCACGGGCCGGCGCTCGACGTGACGGTCTGCGATCCGGGTTTGGAGGCCGGCGCGGCGCGCCATCGCGGGCGCGCCTACGCCGTGGCGGCCGGGCCGCGGCGGATGTTCGAGCAGCTCGGGCTGTGGTCGCGGATCGAACCGGCGGCGGAGCCGATGCGCCGGCTGGTCATCAGCGACAGCCGGGTCGGCGATCCGGTGCGGCCGGTCTTCCTCACCTTCGGCGACGGGACGGAGGCGCGCGACGCGGGCGAGCCCTTCGCCCACATGGTCGAGGCCGAGCCGATGGCCGCCGTGCTGCTCGACGCCGCGCGGGAAACGGGCGTCCACCTCGCCGCCTCAAGTGTCACCGCCGCCGTGCCGGGCCCGCGCGCGACCCGGGTGACCCTGAGCGACGGCAGCAGCGAGGAGGTCGCGCTCGTGGTCGCCGCCGACGGGGCGCGCTCGGCCCTGCGCGAGGCCGCCGGCATCGGCTGGGTCGGCTGGTCCTACCCGCAATCGGGTATCGTCGCGACGATTCAGCATGCCCGCGACCATGAGGGCCGGGCCTTCGAGCATTTCCTGCCGAGCGGGCCCTTCGCGATCCTGCCACTGAGGGCGGGCGGCGCACTCGGCCACCGCTCCTCCATCGTCTGGACCGAACGCAGCGCCGACGTGCCGGCCCTGCTCGGCGGGGATGCCGCCGAGACGCTGGCCGAGATCGAGCGCCGGTTCGGGGCTGAACTCGGGCGCATCGCCCTGGAGCACGGGCCGAGCGCCCATCCGCTGCATCTCGGCCTCGCCCGCAGCTTCCGGGCGCCCCGCCTCGCGCTGCTGGGGGACGCGGCCCACGTCATCCATCCGCTGGCGGGCCAGGGGCTCAATCTCGGCCTCGCCGGGGCCGCGGCCCTGGCCGAGGCGGTGACCGGCGCCCTGCGGCTCGGGCTCGATCCCGGCGCGGATGCGGTTTTGCGCGATTACGAGCAGGCGCGCCGCTTCGATTCCGTCGCGATGGCGGCGGCGACGGATGGGCTCAACCGCCTGTTCTCGAACGACAGCATGGCGCTGCGGCTCACCCGCGATTTCGGCCTCGGCCTCGTCGATCGGATGCCGGGCCTGAAGCGCTTCTTCATCGGCCAGGCATCGGCGCTGCGGGGCGGGACCCCGCGCCTGCTGCGGGGTGAAGCCCTGTGAGGCGGTCGCCGGGACGGCCGAACGGCTCGCCCCGGCGTGCCGGCGGCTTCTGGCCGGCTACGGCTTACGCAGGCGGGAGAATTGCCATGTCAGCATCATGCTCGAGGCCATGAGGGCCGCGTACAGCATCTGAAGAAGCGGACCGTCTTGCATCGGCTCAATCCTGCGGACGTGGCAGCGCCAGGAAAGAGTGAGTTCTGGCAACAACCGGGCCAACTTCCGGCGGGGCGTCGCAGACGATGGTGCTCCGGCGGCCGAGCGGTCGCGGAGGTGAGCGTTTCGACGGGTCGATAAAGACATGCCCTCGGGCCGCAGCGGCCGCCTTAGGGTGAGACCGGATCGGGCAGCGCGAACGCCTTGGCGGAGAGCAGGCGCGTCAGGGTCGCGAGCAGATCGGTCTGGGTGATGATCCCCAGCACGCGCCGGTCGTTGGCGGTGACGACGACCGCATGGGTGTGGCCGTCCGTCAGATCGTTCACCAGCGCAATCACCGGGTCGTCCGGCCCGGTCGTCCTGGCCTCGGACATCACCTGCGCCAGCGCCACCTCGCCGTGCAGCGTCAGCTCGCGCAGACCGATCGTGCCGGCGAGCCGGCCGGCCCGGTCGATGACGGGAAGCGTCCTGATGTTGTGGGCGAGCAGAAGCTCCCGTGCCCGTTCGGCGCTGCTATCGAGCCCGATGGTGACGACGTCGCGTGACATCACCTCACCGCAGGTCAGATCCCCCCGTGCGCGCACGAGTGCGTGGAGTTCGACCTGCCGGAGAAGCCGGTCGAGATCGGCGCGGTCGATGTCCAGCGTCTCGTCCAGCGCGACCAGGGCCGCATCGACATCTTCGGGCCGGAAGCCGACCCGGAGCGGAGCCGGCAAATCCCCCGTCCCATGGGTGTTCACCGGCGTCGCGACCGCGACGTGCGGGTAGTTGCGGCGCGAGAGCTTGTGGAAGCCGATGCCGAGCGCAACGAGAATGACCGAGTTCAGGCCGACCGGGAAAAGCGGGAACAGGAAGCCCGCCGACGTGACGGCCGGGCCGCCGATGAGTGCGGTCAAGGCGGCGGCCCCGCCCGGTGGGTGAAGACACCGGGTCAGCGACATCGCCGCGATCGCAAGGGAAACGCCGACGCCGATCGCAATGACGGGATCGGGAATGAGGTGCGCGGCAAGCACGCCCATGAACGCGGAGATGGTGTTGCCGCCGATGACCGACCAAGGCTGGGCGAGCGGACTGGCGGGCACGGCGAAGATCAGCACCGCCGACGCCCCCATCGGCGCGACGATCAGCGGGATGTGAGGGCCTTCTCCGAAGAACCAGCCGCAGACCAGGCCGGTGAGCGTGATGCCCGCAAGAGCACCCAGGCACGCGATCAGGCGCTCACGCAGGGTCGCGCCGGCCAGAATCGGCCTGAACAGGCGGAATCCGTGCGATCGTTCAGCGCGTTGTTCCGGGCCACCGGGGTTGGGCATCCTCGCGCGTTCCTCGCTTTTCGACCGGTGTCGGCGCTGCCGGTTCCGCAGGCAGGTGCTCCACCTGTCAGCTCGAGGATCTGGTATACCACATACAAGCTGACGGATCGCCACCGGATTTGCAACATGCATAGGCACGTTGCTCTCCGGCAAGGCAGATCGGGCTAAGCTGAACCGTTAAAGGATACGCCGTCGCAGGCCTCCGGCGCCCGAGCCCGGCACGGACACAACCGCATTTGCGGCCACCCGGTTTTTCGTTCATGTAGCGGCACCGCGCGCCGGGCGCGTCCGCGCGCCGATCTGCCACCCGAACGCATCGGGACTTTGAACCTATGGCCACACCGGAATTCGACCTGGGCGACATCAAGCGCCGCATGCAGGGTGCCGTCAGTTCTCTGAGCAAGGATCTGGGATCGCTGCGCACGGGCCGCGCGACGCCGAGCCTGCTCGATCCGATCCAGGTCGAGGCCTACGGCTCCTCGATGCCGATGGCCCAGGTCGCGACCGTCAGCGTGCCGGAGCCGCGGCTTCTCTCGATCTCGGTCTGGGACCGCTCGATGGTCACCAACGTCGAGAAGGCGATCCGCGAATCCGATCTCGGCCTCAACCCGATGACGGAAGGCCAGACCATCCGCCTGCGCATCCCCGAGATGAACGAGCAGCGCCGCAAGGAGATGGTCAAGGTCGCGCACAAGTACACGGAGGAGGCCCGCGTCGCCGTGCGCCACGTGCGCCGCGACGGGCTCGACATCCTCAAGAAGCTCGAGAAGGACGGCGCCATCAGTCAGGACGACGAGAAGCGTCAGGCTGCCGAGGTGCAGAAGGCCACCGACGACGCGATCAACGAGATCGACGGCGTGCTGGCGAGCAAGGAAAAGGAAATCATGCAGGTCTGACACCCGGCCTGCACGGAACGGAGACGGGTGGGGCCGCGCCGAACCGCGGCGGCGAGATGAGGAGGCTGCGTTGGTTCGCTCGGAAGGCGCGCGGCAGATCGGTGAGGCGGCAGGCGCCGCCCCCGGAGGCGCCGGACAGCCAGCGCCGCGCCACGTCGCCATCATCATGGACGGCAACGGCCGCTGGGCGGCAAGCCGGGGCCTGCCCCGTTTCGAGGGGCATCGGCGCGGTGTCGAGGCCGTCCGCCGCGCCGTGCGCTCCGCCATCACCCTCGGCATCGACTATCTCACGATCTACAGCTTCTCCTCCGAGAACTGGCGCCGCCCCCCTCGGAGGTTTCCGAGCTAATGGGCCTGCTCAAGCTGTTCGTCCGCGGTGATCTCGCCGACCTCCACGCCAACAACGTCCGCATTCGGGTGATCGGCGACCGTGCCGACCTCTCGCCGGACATCGCGAGCCTGCTCGACGAGGCGGAGGCGCGCACCCGCGCCAATACCGGGCTGACCCTGGTGGTCGCCTTCAATTACGGTGGGCGCCAGGAAATCCTGCGCGCGGTGCGGCGCATCGCGGCCTCCGTCGCCGAGGGGCGGCTGCGGGTCGACGAGATCGAGCTGCCGACCATCACCGAGGCGCTCGACACCGCCGGCATCCCCGACCCGGACCTCGTGATCCGCACCTCGGGCGAGCAGCGCCTCTCGAACTTCCTGACATGGCAGACGGCTTACGCCGAGTACGTGATCGAGCCAGGCTTCTGGCCGGATTTCGACCACGCCGCGTTCCTCGCCGCCGTCAGCGAGTACCACCGCCGCGACCGCCGCTTCGGCGGCCTCAGCGCCGGAGCCGGCTGATGGCGGGCGACGAAGTGGTTTCCCCGGCCCGGCGTCCGCCCTTCGCCAACCGCGAATTCGGCCTGCGCGTCGCCTCGGCGCTGGTGCTCGGCGCCGTCGTGCTCGGCACGCTCCTCGTCGGCGGCTGGGCCTTTGCCGGCATCTGGCTGATCGCGGGCGTCGTCGGCGCCGCCGAGTGGCTCGCCATGACCCGCTCCGAGCCGCTGCTGCCGCTGCTGGGCCTGACCGGGGCGACGCTGTTCGGCGTGCTCGCCACGGCGCTGCTCGGCGCCCCCGTCTGGGTGCCGGTTCTCCTTCTGCTCGCCGGCAGCCTCGGTCTCTTCGCCCTCGGGCACGGCCCCGGCCGGCGCAAGCCGATCTGGGGCCTGCTCGGCGGTGCCGTGGTCGCCCTGGTGCCGACGCTGCTGCGGATCGACCCCGAGATCGGCATCGTCGGACCGGCCTGGATGTTCGCGGTGGTCTGGTCCACCGACAGCGTCGCCTACTTCACCGGCCGCCTCATCGGCGGGCCGAAGCTGATGCCGCGGGTGAGCCCGAAGAAGACGTGGTCCGGCGCGCTCGGCGGCCTCGCCGCGGGAATCGTCGGCGGAACCGTCACCGTGCTCATCGCCCGCAGCCAGGGTTGGGACGCGCTGCCCGCGGTCTCGCTCCCCCTGGTCGCAGCGCTGAGCGGCCTCGCCTCGATCCTGTCGCAGGGGGGCGACCTCGTTGAGTCCGCCCTCAAGCGGCGCTACGGCGTCAAGGATTCGGGCCGCTCGATCCCCGGCCATGGCGGCGTCATGGACCGGCTCGACGGCTTCTTCGCCGTGGCCGGGCTCGCCGGCCTGTGCCTTGCCGCCCTGCGGCTCCTGAATGCCTGAACGGAACTGATCCCGTGACCCTCACCGTCACCGTCCTCGGCGCCACCGGCTCGATCGGCCGCTCGACCACGGACCTCCTCGCCCAGCATGCGGGCCGCTTCCGCGTCGGCGCCCTCGTCGGCGGCAAGGACGCCGCGGCCCTGGCCAAGCTCGCCCTGGAGATGCGGCCGGATTTCGCCGCGCTCGCCGACGAGAGCGCCGGCCCGGCTTTGGCCGAGGCGCTTGCGGGCTCCGGCATCCCGAACGGGGCCGGCGAGAATGCGGTGCTGGAGGCGGTCGCCCGCGAGGCCGACATCGTCGTCGCGGCGGTCAGCGGCGCGGCGGGCCTGAAACCCACCCACGCCGCACTCCGGCTCGGGCGCACCATCGCGCTCGCCAACAAGGAAAGCCTCGTCTGCGCGGGCGACGCCTTCATGCGCGACGCCAAGCGTTACGGCGCCCGCATCCTGCCGGTGGATTCCGAGCACAACGCGCTGGCCCAGGCCATGGGTGACGGCCGTGTGTCCGACATCGCCAAGATGACGCTGACCGCCTCGGGCGGCCCGTTCCGCACCTGGACCCGCGAGCGCATCGCCGCCGCGACCCCGGCCGAGGCCGCCGCCCACCCGACCTGGTCGATGGGCATGAAGATCAACATCGATTCCGCCTCCCTGATGAACAAGGGGCTGGAGCTGATCGAGGCGCACCACCTCTTCGGCATCGAGGCCGAACGGCTCGACGTGATCGTCCACCCGCAATCGATCGTGCACGGGCTGATCGCGTGGCGCGACGGCGCGGTGACGGCGGGGCTCGCCATGCCCGACATGCGTGTGCCGATCGCCCACTGTCTCGGCCTCGGCGACCGTCTGGAGATCGCCCGCGGGCGGCCGCTCGATCTGGCTGTCACCGGCAGTCTCACCTTCGAGCCGGCCGACGAGGCCCGCTTCCCCTGCCTGCGCGTCGCCCGCGCGGCGCTCGCCGAGGGCGGCGCGGCGCCGACCGTCATGAACGCTGCCAACGAGATCGCGGTCGCCGCCTTCATCCGCGGCGCGATTCCCTTCTACGGCATCGCCGAACTGGTGGAGCGGGCGGTCGAGCACTTCGCCGCCGAGTTCCGCCATGCGCCGGAGGACGTGGAAGAGGCGCTGGCCATCGACGCGCGGGTGCGCGCCTGGAGCCTCGAGGCGGTGCCCGCCGCCCGCGCCGCGGGCTAGGCTGAGAATTAACCTTTACGAAGTGTTGTCGGGGATGGAGAGCCCGGCCCAAGGGGTTGCGCGCGCGAATAGATCTCGCGCTCGAACGTGAGGCATGCGACGATCCGCGACTTGCCGGCCATGGGCTCGCCCTGTCAGGGCGGACGGTTGAGACTGGGATTCGCGCATGACGTGCACGGATCCCATACGTGGGTCGCGGCCTGAAGGATAACGGCCATGGAATTCTTGAGCGGCATGGGCGGCAACGCCGCCGGCTTCTTCGGCGCGGTGATCCCGTTCCTGATCGTGCTGACGATCGTCGTGTTCGTGCACGAAATGGGCCATTTCCTGGTCGGGCGCTGGTGCGGCGTCGGCGTCACCGCCTTCTCCATCGGCTTCGGCCCGGAGATCATCGGCTTCAACGACCGGCGGGGCACCCGCTGGAAGCTCTCGGCGATCCCGCTCGGCGGCTACGTGAAGTTCGTGGGCGATGCCAACGGCGCCAGCGTGCCCGACCCGGAGGCGGTCGCCCGCATGAGCCCGCACGAGCGGGCGGTGAGCTTCCCGACCCAGCCCGTGGCCAAGCGCGCAGCCATCGTCGCCGCCGGCCCCATCGCCAACTTCATCCTGGCCATCGCCGTCTTCGCGGGCGCGATCTATGTCAGCGGCCGCTACGAGACGCCGGCGCGCGTCGAGGCGGTGCAGCCGAACAGCGCCGCCGCGCGGGCGGGCTTCCAGCCCGGCGACGTGATCCGCACGATCGACGGCCAGACGGTCAACACCTTCAACGATATGCAGCGCGTCGTCTCGGCCGCCGCCGGCTCCTCGCTGGCGGTGACCGTCGATCGCGGCGGGCAGGTCCAGACCCTGACCGCCGTGCCGGACATGATCGAGGAGCGCACGCCCTTCGGTCGCCACCGCTTCGGTCGGCTCGGCATCAACGGGCCGAATGCCGGCGCGGCCAAGCTGGTGCATTATGGCCCGTTCGAGTCGCTGAAGCTCGGCGTCCACGAGACCGCCTTCGTGGTGGAGCGGACCTTCGACTACATCGGCAAGCTCGTCACCGGGCGTGAATCCGCCGACCAGCTCTCCGGCCCGATCGGCATCGCCCGGGTCTCGGGTGAGGTGGCGCGCGTCGGCGGCGTCGGCGGACTGATCGGGCTGGTGGCGCTCCTGTCGGTCTCGATCGGGCTGCTCAACCTGTTCCCGATCCCGCTCCTCGATGGGGGGCACCTGATGTTCTACGCCTTCGAGGCGGTGCGCGGCCGCCCCTTGAGCGAGCGGGCGCAGGAGATCGGCTTCCGCATTGGGCTGGCCTTCGTGCTGATGTTGATGCTGTTCGCCGCCTGGAACGACATCCTCAATCTCGGCGCCTCGCTGAGCCAGCGCGGCACCTGATCCGAGCCCTCTTCCCTACCCCTTCCCGACCTTGTATCGACGGCCCGGCGACCCCGCCGGGCCGTTCGCTTTTGCGGTGAATGCCGCCTTACTACGATCAGAACGCGAACCGGAAAGTCGTGCTCGCGATCATATTTACGCCCTATTCACGCTAATCTGAGATCACGTGAAAAGGTGCTTCGTCGTTAAGTGGCGCGAAGGCCACGACCCCTCAAAATCCCGGTATGTCGGACGGCCGCCGCGTTTGCTTCGTGGGGGAATCCCGATACAAGCGTGGCCGGGACCAGAGGGCGGTGAGCCTTAAGGGCGGCTGCCTGCGGGTGCGAACCCGTGCTGAGACAAAAAGAGACGGGCGATTACATGATGTCGATGACGGGAAAGCGCCGGCGAAAGTCGGCGGAGCGTGCCATCGTTCTGGTCGCCACCGCCGCCACCGTGATCCTCGGCGGCGCGGCCGCGCAGGCGCAGCAGATCGTCGTCGAAGGCAACCGCCGGGTCGATTCCGAGACGATCCGCTCCTACGTCACCGGCACTGCCACCGGGTCTCCCGAGGAGGCGCGGCGCAATCTTCTGGCCACCGGCCTCTTCTCCGACGTGCAGGTCTCCGGCCGCGGCGGCACCACCGTGGTGCGCGTGCGTGAGAACAGCGTCGTCGGCCGTGTCTTCTTCGAGGGCAACAAGAAGGTCGAGAAGGCGACGCTCGAGAGCGTCGTCGAGACCAAGGACCGCGGCGCCCTGAGCCCGGCGGTGATCGCCGCCGACGTCGAGCGCATCCGCGACGTCTACAAGCGCTCGGGCCGCGGCACCGCCAAGGTCAGCTACCGCCTCGTCGACCTGCCCAGCGGACGTTCCGACGTCATCTACGCCATCGACGAGGGCGATAAGACCGGCATCCGCGAAATCCACTTCATCGGCAACCAAGCCTATTCGGAATCGACCCTCAAGGGCCTGATGTCCTCCTCGGAGATGAACTTCCTCTCGTTCATCAAGACCTCCGACGTCTACGATCCCGACCGTATCTCCGCCGACCTCGACATCGTGCGCCGGTACTACCTGAAGAACGGCTACGCCGACTTCCGCGTCGTCAACGCCGATGCCCGCTACGTCGAGACCGGCGACGATGCCGGCTGGGTCATCAACGTCACCGTCGAGGAAGGTGAGCAATACACCGTCGGCGCGGTGGCCGTGGACCCGCGCATCGCCGGCATCGACCGCGAGGCACTCGACGGGCAGATCCGCGCCCAGGTCGGCGACGTCTACAACGCCGAGGACGTCGAGAAGACGCTCGTTGGCGTCACCAACGAGGTCAACCGCCAGGGCTACCCCTTCGCCCAGGTGCGCCCCACCGGCCAGCGCGACCGCGCCACCCATCAGGTCGCCCTCGGCTTCGTGGTCGAGGACGGACCGCGCGTCTACGTCGAGCGCATCAACATCCGCGGCAACACCCGGACCCGCGACTACGTCATCCGCCGCGAGCTCGATCTGACCGAGGGCGATGCCTATAACCGCGTGCTGGTCGATCGCGCCGAGCGCCGGCTGAACGGCCTGGGCTTCTTCAAGAAGGTGCGCTTCTCCAACGAGCCGGGCTCCGCCCCGGACCGGGTGGTCGTGAACATCGACGTTGAGGATCAGCCCACGGGTTCGTTCTCGGTGGCCGGCGGCTACTCCACCCAGGACGGCATCATCGGCGAAGTCTCGGTCTCCGAGTCGAACTTCCTCGGCCGCGGCCAGTATGTGCGCCTCGCGGTGCAGGGCGGCCAGTACGCCCGCGGCATCGATTTCTCCTTCACCGAGCCGTACTTCCTCGGCTACCGCCTCGCGGCCGGCTTCGACGCCTTCTACAAGTATTCCGACCTGACCCGTTGGTCGCGCTACGAGACGACCGTCTATGGCGGCCAGCTCCGCCTCGGCCTGCCGATCACCGAGGAATTCGGCGTCACCTTCCGCTACTCGGTCTACAACACCGAGCTGCGGGTGCCGAACACCATCAAGCGGCCCTACAACGACTGCTCGGTGGCGATCCCCGGCTACACGGCCATCAACCCCGCCGGCACGATCGACCCGTCGAGCGGCCGTGACGTCGGTGGCCTCCCGGCCTATCCGAACTGCGCCTTCGACGGCGAGGCCTCGATCGCCCTCAAGGGGCAGCAGGGCAACGTGCTGACCTCGCTCGCGGGCGTCACCCTGGCCTACTCGACGCTGGATAACCTTCAGCGGCCCACGAACGGCTTCTACGGCGAGTTGAAGCCGGATGTGGCCGGCATCGGCGGCGACTCCAAGTTCTTCCGCGTGACGGGTGATGCCCGCTACTACAAGGAACTGTGGGAGGACGTGGTCGGCTTCGTGCGTCTCCAGGGCGGCCACGTCTCGAACCTCGACGATCAGCCGCTGCGCATCACCGACCAGTTCTTCCTCGGCCCGTCGCTGGTCCGCGGCTTCGCCCCGAACGGCCTCGGCCCGCGCGACATCGGCATCGCCGACGCCCGCTCCAACGCCATCGGCGGCACGACCTACTTCGGCGCCACCGTCGAAGTTCAGTTCCCGATCTGGGGTCTGCCGCGGGATCTCGGCCTGAAGGGCGCGCTGTTTGCCGATGCCGGTACGCTGTTCGGCTATGATGGCCGCCGCAACTTCGACGTGAACCGCGACGGCTTCATCAACGGCTTCGCGCCGGGATCGGGCTGCAACTACACGAACTTCGGTGCCGGCGCGATCACGGTCGAGCCCGAATGCGTGAACGTCCGCGACAAGGCGACGATCCGTTCGTCGGTCGGTGCCTCGATCCTGTGGAACTCGCCGCTCGGCCCGATCCGCTTCGACTACGCCTACGCGCTGTCGAAGGACGAGGGTGTCCAGACGGCTCTGGGCAAGGTCGGCAAGGACCAGCTCCAGGCGTTCCGCTTCTCCGGCGGCTCGCGCTTCTGATCCTCGAAGCATTGGCTTGAAAGAGCCGTGCCTGACCGTATCCCGGTCAGGCACGGCTCTTTTGCTTTTGGTGGCACGTCCGCTCCCGTCCGGGCGGATGCCCCTTCCGACGAAGAGCGCTATAGCGGCGCCCAGCTCCCTCCCCTGCCGGCGTCGAACCTCATGTCAGATCCCGTCTTCATCGCGCCGAAAGGCGGCTTGACCCTCGGCAGCGTCGCCGAGGCCTGCGGCGTCCCGCTCCCCGACGGCGCCGACCCGTCGCAGCCGGTGACCGGCGCCGCCCCCCTCGAAACCGCGGGACCGAGCGAACTCGCCTATATGGACAATGCCCGCTACGGCGACGCGCTGGCCACGACGCGAGCGCTGGCCTGCCTCGTCTCGCCGCGCTTCGCTCCCCGCGTGCCGGCCGGCACCATCGCCCTCGTCACCCGCGATCCCTACCGCGCCTATGCCGGACTTCTGGCACGCCTCTACGAGGAGGCGATGCGGCCGGGCTCGCTGTTTGCCGCCGCCGGCGTGTCCCCCGGCGCCCACGTCCACCCGCAGGCGCGGCTGGAGGACGGCGTGCGCATCGATCCCGGCGCCGTCGTCGGCCCCGGCGCCGAGATCGGCGCGGGCACGGTGCTCGGCCCTAACGCGGTGATCGGCCCCAACGTACGGATCGGCCGCGACTGCTCCATCGGCGCGGGCGCGACTCTGACCCATGCGCTCGTCGGCAACCGCGTCATCGTCCATCCCGGCGCCCGGATCGGCCAGGACGGGTTCGGCTTCGCCATTGGCGCGGGCGGCCACATCAAGGTGCCGCAGGTCGGCCGCGTCATCATCCAGGACGATGTCGAAATCGGCGCCAACACCACGATCGACCGGGGCGCCTCCCGCGACACGGTGGTCGGCGAGGGCACCAAGATCGATAACCTCGTGCAGATCGCCCACAACGTGGTGATCGGCCGCCACTGCGTGATCGTTTCCGGCGTCGGCATTTCCGGCTCGACCACGCTGGAGGATTACGTGGTGCTCGGCGGCCAGGTCGGGGTCGTCGGCCACCTGCGCATCGGCATGGGCTCGCAGATCGCCGGCTCCTCCAACGTCAACCGCGACGTGCCGCCGGGCTCGCGCTGGGGCGGCACGCCGGCCAAGCCCGTGCGGACGTGGTTCCGCGAGATGACGACGCTGGCCCGCCTCGCCGAACGCGGGGGCAAGGACGAGGCCGAGGGGTGAGGTTCAGGGCTCTGCCCTGGGACCCGCCAAAGGGCTTGCCCTTTGGGAACCCGTTACGACTCAAGCCGCGAACAGCCTGCGGATCTCGGGTGACGCCGCCCAGTGCTCGATCCGGTGGCAGGTCAGGGTCTCGCGGGGCTGCCGCTGGTAGATCGCGAAGCTTTCCGTGACGAAGGCGTCGAGACCGAGCGTTTCGGGCGGCGCGCCCCGGCGCTGGCGGCGCTTGAAGATCGTGGAGCCCGGCACGCCGTAGAGCATTGCCACTGGCGGATAGACCGGCCAGATCGCGTCGTCCAAAAGTTCATCCGGCGCGTAGGCCTCGACCGCGACCGGCCGCGGCGTGAGCCCGGCCTCGCGCAGCAGCCGCCCGGCGATGTCGCCCAACACGTTCAGGCGCGGATGGTTGATGTTGTGCATGAACAGGCCGCCTCGCGACCAGCGCAGCAGATCGCCCGAGAGATCGAAGCCGATCGCCCGGCTCGACGTGATCAGGTCCGCGGCGGCCAGCCCCCAGGCGTCGAGATAGCCGAGGCGCGTAAACACGTCCTCGCGGAACAGGCCGACGATCTGCTTCTGCGAGAGGCCCTGGAGGAATCCGAACAGGGTGATCGCCGAGTGGTAGCTGCCGAGCGGTGACGGCACCAACGTCACCCGCGCCACCGAGGCGAGGTCGCCGACATAGACCGCGTCCGGGTGGAACGCCGTGAAGACGATCGAGGGGAAGAGACGCATCCGCGGCAGCCGTTCGCGCAGCGCCTCCGAGCCGCCCTCCGGGAAGAAGCCCGTCGGGAAGGGTTGGGAGAAGACGTGGTCGCAATCGCCGAGCGTGGCGGCAAAGGCGTCGAGGCTGCGCTCGCGCCTGCCCAGCGTGCTCATCGGGATCAGCCGCACCCGCGCGCCCGGCGCGAGGATGCGCACGGCCTCCGCCACGCCCTTCGCCTGGCAATTGCCGATCACCGCGACCCGGGGACCGTTCAGACCGGCCTCGTTCGACCCGCGTCGTCCGGTCCACGGGGGAGACACGGCCCCGAGCAGCCGCGACAGTCTGAGGGCCAAGGCGGCGCCTACTCGCGCCGCAGCAGGCGGTCGACGACGACGTCGGACCAGAAACCGGCACGGAAGTTTTGGGTGATCGCCTGCGGATCGTAGCTGTGCTCGACCCAGTCCAGAAAGCTCTGGCCCCGCGCCTCGCCCTCGCGGAGATAGGTCGCGAAGAACGCGTCGAGAATGCCGGTCTTGGCAAAGCGGAAATGGCCGTAGCGCGGCGAGAGCTGGCGCAAGGCCTCCCGCACCGGCCGGCCCTCGTGCAGGATCAGGAACAGGGTCGCGGCAAGGCCCGCCCGGTCCGCCCCCGACTTGCAGTGCATCACCGCGGGGTATTCGAGGCCGGCGAAGAAGTCGCGCGCCGCCAGCAGGGTCTCGCGGGAGGGCGCCTCACGCGAGCGCAGCACGAACTCGACGAGGTTCAGCCCCTGCCGCTCACAGGCCTCGCGCTGGAGGGGCCAGGAGCCGTGCTCACGCCCACCGCGCAGCGACACGATCGTGCGCACGCCCTGGCGCTTGAACCACGCGAGCTGGTGCGGCGTCGGCTGGGCCGAACGCCAGACCAGCCCGGTGCCGATCCGGTGCCGGTTGAGATAGGCGAGACGGAAGATTCCGTGGTCGACCAGCAGCATGTTCGCCCAGGCCTTCGCCCGGGAGACGGAGCCGTCGATCGGCCGCTCGAACTTCGCGATGCGGGCCATGCGCCGCGCGTAGCGGGTCTCGGGAGGAAGGAAACGGTTGAACACGGATTGCTGCGAGAGGCGTGTCGGAGCGTCCCTCTAACAGCCCGCGATTCGGGCGACAACGCACCCCGTTTCAGGCCGTTGCCGAACCGCTCGCTTTGCCGTCATCATGCGGCATCGGCTCGTAATCGGACCACACCATGACGACGACCACGGTGAGCATCCGCCGTGCCCGCGCCGCGGACGCCGCCAGCCTCTCGGCGGTCTTCGACGATGCGTGGCGCGAGGCCTATCAGGGCGTGATTCCAGGGGTCGCCCTGAAGCGCTTCCTGGCCCGGCGCGGGCCGGAGACCTGGCGCGAGATGATCGGCGGCGGGCGCGGATTCGCCGTCATCACCTTCGGCGAGCGGATCGCGGGCTACGCCACTTACGGCCGGGCGCGGGACCGGGCCATGCGGGCGGACGGAGAGATCGACGAACTGTACATCGCCCCGGAATTCCAGGGGCTCGGGCTCGGCACGCGCCTGTTCCGGGCGGTGCGCAACGACCTGATCGACCGCGGGCTCACCCGCATCGGCGTCTGGGCGCTCGCCGACAACGCCCGCGCCTGCGGCTTCTACGAGGGCTTGGGCGGCGTGGCCGGTGCGGAATCGGTGGAGCGCATCTCCGGCTTCTGCCTGCCAAAGGTCGGCTACCTCTTCACCTGATCGCGCCGGGAGCAAAGCATCGTCCCAGATGGAGGTGGGAGCTCCGGAGCGGGCCTCTGCTCAAGGCCGGAATCGGGGCCGGACGGTGCAAACCCGCGTTTTTCGCCACGCGATGGCGGAGGAAACGCAACTTGGCCAGAGGGACGATTTCATTTCCCGCCCGCACAATCTAAGACATCGATCGATGGGTGCGGCGTCGTAAGCTGCCCCCGCACGAGACACCCGCCGGACAGGGCGAAGCGTCCGACGGCCGGATTTCAGAGAGCACAGGCCCATGGACATCAACGCCATCTCGATCGGCAAGAATCCGCCGGACGACGTCAACGTGATCGTCGAAGTGCCGCTCGGCGGCGAACCGATCAAGTACGAGATGGACAAGGACGCCGGCACGCTCGTCGTCGACCGGTTCCTCTACACGCCGATGTTCTATCCGGGCAATTACGGCTTCATCCCGCACACCCTCTCCGGTGACGGCGACCCGTGCGACGTGCTGGTGGCCAACACCCGCGCGATCATCCCGGGCGCGGTCATCAGCGTGCGCCCCGTCGGCGTTCTGGTGATGGAGGATGACGGCGGCGAGGACGAGAAGATCATCGCCGTGCCCTCGCGCAAGCTGACCCAGCGCTACAACCGCGTCGAGAACTACACCGACCTGCCCGATATCACGGTCAGCCAGATCCAGCACTTCTTCGAGCACTACAAGGATCTGGAGCCCGGCAAGTGGGTGAAGGTCGTGCGCTGGGGCGACAAGGCGGAAGCCCATCGCCTGATTCTCGAAGGCATCGAGCGCGCCAAGGCCCAGAAGGTCGGCTGATTCGTTCTTGACGACAGAAGCGGGCCGCAGGCTTACCTGCCGGCCCGACACCGACTTCCCCCTCTCCCCCCAAGCGGGGCGAGGGGATCCTCACCGGAAAACGCCGCTGCCTACGGCACCACGCGGGTCGAGACCGAGGCGCCCGTCAGGATCGCGTTGATCGAACTCGGGGCGTGCACCGAGCCCACCACGATGGTGAGGCGGCTCTCCCGCGCCAGGGCGAAAGCGGCGGTGTCCATCACCTTGAGATCGCGGGCGATGGCCTCGTCGTGGGTGATGCGGTCGTAGCGGATCGCCTCCGGATCGCGCTTCGGATCGGCCGAGTAGACACCGTCCACCTGCGTCGCCTTCAGCACGGCATCGCAGCGCAGCTCCGCCGCGCGCAGGACCGCCGCAGTGTCGGTGGTGAAATACGGATTGCCGGTGCCGCCCGCGAGCACGACGACCTGACCCTTGTCGAGATGGTGCAGCGCCGGCTGGCGGGCATAGGTCTCGCAGATGGTCGGCATGGATACCGCCGACATCGTGCGGGCCTGGACACCCGCGGCATTGAGCGCGGTCTCGATGGCGAGCGAATTCATCACCGTCGCCATCATGCCGAGGGAATCGCCCGTCGCCCGGTCGATCCAGCCGGCCTGGGAGATGCGAGCACCACGGATCAGATTGCCGCCGCCGACCACCACCGCGATCTGGATGCCGCGAGAGATCGTGGCCGCGATGTCCTCGGCCAGGGCTGCCAGCATCGGCGGATGCAGCCAGAAACCGTCGGGGGCGGCCAGGGCCTCCCCGGAGAGTTTGACGAGGACGCGGCGGTAGCTTGTCGTCTCCGACATCGAAGATCCTCGTCGTCTCGGGTTCTGGGCGCCGCGGCTTCTAACAAGACGGGGGGCCGAACGTCGAGGGGCGACGGCATCGCTGCCGCCGCCCCTGAATGACGATCTGTGAGGATCGGTGACGACTGGAGCCGAGTCAGGCTCTCAAACGTCCCCGCCCGAGCTTTTAGCGCGACATGCTCGCGACTTCGGCGGCGAAGTCCGGCCCTTCTTCCTTCTCGATGCCCTCGCCCAGCGCGTAGCGGACGAAGCCCTTGATCGCGACCTCGCCGCCGGCCTTGCCCGCGGCCTCCTTGAGGATCTGCGAGACGGTCTTGGAGCCGTCATGGACGAAGGGCTGCTCCAGGAGGGTGACCTCCTTGTAGTAGCTCTTCAGGCCGCTCTCGACGATCTTGGCCATCACGTGGTCCGGCTTGCCGGCGTTCTTCTCGCGCAGGATGTTGCTCTCGCGCTCGACCACGGCCTGATCGACGCCCGAGGCATCGAGCGCGGTCGGGTTGGTGGCGGCGACGTGCATGGCGATCTGGCGGCCGAGCGTGGAGAGGAACTCGACGTCACCCTCGGATTCGAGCGCGACGAGCACGCCGATCTTGCCGAGGCCTTCGTTGATCTGGCCGTGGACGTAGGAGGCGATCACGCCCTTGCTCACTTCGAGCTTGGCGACGCGGCGCAGGGTCATGTTCTCGCCGATCGTGGCGATCAGGTTCGAGAGCTTCTCCTGGACCGTCTCGGACGAGCCGGGGAAGGTCGCGGCCTGGAGGCCCTCCAGGGTGCCGTCGGTGTTCAGCGCGAGCTTGGCGGCCTCGCGGGCGAAGGCCTGGAAGCCGTCGTTGCGGGCGACGAAGTCGGTCTCGGAATTCACCTCGACCACCGCAGCGTGGCGGCCGGCGGACTCGACGGCCACGAGGCCCTCGGCGGCGACGCGGCCGGCCTTCTTGGCGGCCTTGGCGAGACCCTTCTTGCGCAGCCAATCGACCGCCGCTTCGAGGTCGCCGTTGGTCTCGTTGAGCGCGCCCTTGCAATCCATCATGCCGGCGCCGGTCTTTTCGCGAAGCTCTTTCACGAGTGCGGCGGTGATGTTGGCCATGGCGATCCTCTCGAGGTCTTGAAGAGCGGGACTTGAAGAGCGGGTCTTCAAGTGAATGAGCCCGGCGCTCTTTGAAAGCACCGGGCTTTGCAGGAAGATGACGATCGGGCCGCCGGGCGAAAAGCCCGGCGGCGAACGCGGGACTTAGGCCGCGGAAGCCTCGACGAAGGCGCGGGACTGCTCGACCCAGCCGTCGCGGGCGAAGCGGCCGTTGAGCTTCAGGTCGGCGTCGAGCTTGGCCACGTCCTCGGGCTGCATGGCGGCGATCTGCCAGTAGTGCCACACGCCGGCATCGTTGAGCTTCTGCACGAGCTGCGGGCCGACACCGTTGAGCTTGGTCAGGTCGTCGGGCGCACCGCGCGGGGCAGCGAGCTGCTCGAAGTGCTCGGTCGACTCGGCGAGCGCGGCGACGTCGGCCGGGGCGATCGCGTCGGAGGCCACGGACACCGCGACGTCGTCGTTGGCCGGCGGCAGTTCCTCGGCGGTCGGCTCCTCGGAGGCGCCGACGTCGAGGCCGAGCGCGCCCTGGCCGCGGCCGATGCCCTCGATCGCCGCGCGGGCGATCAGGTCGCAGTACAGCGCGATGGCGCGGCCGGCGTCGTCGTTGGCGGGGACGATGTAGGAGATGCCGTCCGGGTTGCAGTTCGTGTCGACGATGGCAGCGACCGGGATGCCGAGGCGCTGGGCCTCCTTGATCGCGAGCTGCTCCTTGTTGGTGTCGATCACGAACAGCAGGTCGGGCACGCCGCCCATGTCCTTGATGCCGCCGAGCGCCTTCTCGAGCTTGTCCTTCTCACGGGTCAGCATGAGGCGCTCCTTCTTGGTGAGGCCGACGGCCCCGCCCTCGAGCGTCTCATCGACCTTGCGCAGGCGCTGGATCGAGCCGGAGATGGTCTTCCAGTTGGTCAGCATGCCGCCGAGCCAGCGGGAGTTGACGTAGTACTGAGCCGAGCGCTTGGCCGCTTCGGCGATGGAATCCGCCGCCTGGCGCTTGGTGCCGACGAACAGCACGCGACCGCCGCGGGCGACCGTGTCGCTCACCGCCTGAAGCGCGGCGTGGAGTGCCGGCACGGTCTGGGCGAGGTCGATGATGTGGATGTTGTTGCGGGTGCCGAAGATGTAGGGCTGCATCTTCGGGTTCCAGCGGTGCGACTGGTGCCCGAAATGGGCGCCGGCCTCGAGGAGCTGGCGCATAGAGAAATCGACGGCCATGATTTTTGGTCTCTCCGGTTGATACCGCCGCGGAGGAGTAGCTGGCCAATCGGCCGGCCACCGGAAACGCCCCATTCAGGCATGGGGCCAGCTCCGCGTGTGGGATGGGCGGGGCGTTAGCAGATGCGAGCGGATGACGCAAGGCGAGGCCGGGACGGCATCAGGCCCATCGCCTGAAAGCAATCGCCCCCGCTCTTGGTTGGCCTCAGTCGCCGGCGCCCGCCTCCGCGGGCTCAGGCTTTCGCTCCGCTCGATGCTTTTCAGGGCTCACGCCCTGAGAAGCCCGCTCCGCGCGGCGCTCTTCGCGCCGCGAAGCCGCTAATGCGGCTTCGCGCAATAGTGCTTGTCTCACCCCGTCACTCAGACGAGGCGATCGGGGCGATGCCTCAGGCCGCCCGCACGGTGGCGAGGAAGCGGGACATCTCCGTGTTCAGGCGCTCGGCCTGCTGGGACAGGTCCGAGGCCGAGTGCAGCACCTGGGATGCCGCTTCCCCGGTCTCCTCGGCCGCCGAGGCGACGCCGCGATGTTGTTCGTCACCTCGGACGTGCCGGTCGAGGCCTGGCCGACATTGCGCACGATCTCCTGGGTGGCTGCGCCCTGTTCTTCCACCGCCGCCGCGATGCCGGTGGCGACGCCGCTGATCTCACGGATGCGGGTGCTGATGCCGTCGATCGCCGAGACGGCCTCGCCGGTCGCCCCCTGGATACGGGCGATCTGGGCCGAGATCTCCTCGGTTGCGCGCGCCGTCTGGTTGGCGAGTTCCTTGACCTCGGCGGCGACGACGGCGAAGCCGCGCCCGGCCTCTCCGGCCCGTGCCGCCTCGATCGTTGCGTTGAGAGCGAGCAGATTGGTCTGGCCGGCGATGGTCGAGATCAGCGCCACCACATCACCGATCCGCGCCGCGGCCTCCGAGAGATCGCGGACCAGGACGACGGTCTGCCCGGCCTCGCCGGCCGCGATCCCGGCGAGTTCGGCCGAGCCGGCGACCTGCCGCCCAATTTCCTGCACCGAAGCGCCGAGTTCCTCGCTCGCCGCGGCGACCATGCCGACATTGCCGGCGGCCTGCTCGGCTGCGGCGGCCACCGCGGTCGATTGTGCCGCGGTCTCCGTCGCGATCGCGGTCATGCTCTGCGCGGTGACCTGCAGCTCGGTCGCCGCCGTGGTCACCGTGTTGAGAATACCGCCGACCGCACGCTCGAAGCCGTCGGCCATCTCGCGCATGCCGGCCTTGCGCTGCTCTTCCGCCGAGGCGCGGGCGAGTTCGGTTTCCTTTTCGAGCGCACGGGCCCGCAACAGGTTATCGCGGAAGACGAGGACGGTCGCCGACATCGCCCCGATCTCGTCGCGCCGCTGCGCGAAGGGGATCGGCGCTTCGGTGTCGCCGCCGGCCAGACGGCGCATCGCCGCCGTCATCCGCTCGATCGGGCGCGAGACGCCGACGAAGGAGAAGACCATCGCGCCGATCGCCGTCAGCGTCGTGATGCAGAGGGCGACCAGCGTGACCTTGACCGCCGTCGCCTGCTCGGCGCGGATCGCGGTGTCGGCGAACTTGCTCGCGGCCATGTTGACATCGACGAGGGCGCGCGCGGCCTCGGAGGTGGCAAGGTAGCGCGTGTTCATGGGGCCGCGGAAATAGGTGAGCGCCTCATCCTGCTGCTCGGCGGTGAAGGCGCGAAGCCGGTCCCAATCGGGCTTCGACTGTTCCAGCTTGGCGAGGAGATCGTCGTAGGTCCGCTGTTCCTCGGGCGAGGAGATCAGCCGCCGATAAGCCTCAACCTTGGCATTGCGGTCGCGCATGAAAGCCTTGACCTTCTCGCCGCTCTCCGCCCGCGCGGTCTCGTTCTCGGCCGTCACGTAGCGGAACTGCCAGAGCCGCGTCCGAATCACGAACGCGTTGATGCTGTGGGCCTCGTTGATCGACGGGATTGTGGTGTCCAGGATCTCCGACGTCCGCTCGCCGATCGCATCGAGCTTGACCAGAGCGAGAACGCCCTGCCCGACGGCGAACAGCAACATGAGCGCGAACAGCCCCATGAGAGTGCGCTTGAGTGTCATTGTCCGGAGATGCCTGCGTCGAATTCGGGGACACCGAATGCTTTCCGCATCTCGCTTAAGAAATGTTCTCAGCGTGTCGAAAAACGGCAACCGAGGGTCGCAGCCGTTTCAACCGCGTCGGGCCGGATCCGGAGCTAAGGCTTCGACGCTCGCTCTTTCGACAAGCCAGCCAGCAATTCGTCAAAACGCCATCACGTTTCTTCCAGAAAGTATCTGGCCCGACGAAAAGGGGCGACAGCCACCACTACTCGCTCGCGTCGCAATCGGAGAGGGTCCGCGTCGTTGATGCCACGCCGATCCGCGCCCGGCGTGGCAGCCCCCCGGGGGCACGAGGGCCGGAAGCCTTTCGCGATCCCCTTCCTTTCTCGGCGCGTCCTCAAGCGGCGGAAGCCACCGCCGGTGAGATCATCTTGCGCGCCTTCTTGTCCTCGGTCGTGCCGAGGAAGGCCTGGGCCTCTTCCTTGCGCTCGAAGACGTGGGGGGCAACGCCGCGCTTGGTCAGCGCCTCCTCCATCTTCAGGCGCAGGAAGGCGCTGGTCGCGTAGCGGGTCGTCGTCGCGTAGTAGTTCGCCTGGAGATATTGGATCATCCCGGCGTAATCATCGTAGAGGTTCTCGTTGAGCCGGAAGCCGTCGTGGTTGATCACGGCGTTGACCCGCTGGCCGGCCTTGCGGCAGGCGTCGACGATGGTCATGCGCAGCTCGTCCATGTCGCTCTTCACCCGGCAGTACCAGCCTTCCAGGTTGATGAAGAGGATGTTGCGCTCGGCATCGAGGCTGACGCGCGACTTCAGGTCGAGGTTGAGCAGATCCGAGATCAGCTCCATCGGATCCTCGCGGAAGATGCGCGGATCCATCGGCACTGGGTTACGCACGATCGGCGCGAAATCCATGTGGGCGAGGATGTCGCGCTCGATGTCGATGCCCGGCGCCACCTCGATCAGTTCGAGCCCCTCCTTCGTGAGCTGGAAGACGCAGCGCTCGGTGACGTAGATCACCGGCTGCGAGCGCTCGACCGCGTAGGGGCCCGAGAAGGTGTTCTGCTGCACCTCCGTCACGAATTTGCGGGCGCGGCCCTCGGTGACGATCTTTACCTGACCGTCCTGCACCGCGATCTCCAGGCCGCCCGCGGTGAAGGTGCCGGCGAAGACGACCGAGCGGGCATTCTGCGAGATGTTGATGAAGCCGCCGCAGCCGTTGAGCTTGCCCCCGAACTTCGAGGTGTTGACGTTGCCGGCGCCGTCGCACTCGGCCATGCCGAGGCAGGTCATGTCGAGGCCGCCGCCGTCGTAGAAGTCGAACATCTGGTTCTGGTCGATGATGCAGTCGGCGTTCGTCGCGGCGCCGAAGCTCGAGCCCGAGGCCAGCACGCCGCCGACCGCGCCCGCTTCCGTCGTCAGGGTGATGTAGGGGGTGATCTTTTCCTCGTTGGCGACGGAGGAGATGCCCTCGGGCGCGCCGACACCGAGATTGACCACGCCGTTGGGCGGCAGTTCGAAGGCGGCGCGGCGCGCGATGATCTTGCGCTCGTTGAGCGGCATCCGCTTGATGCCGGTGACCGGCACGCGGATTTCGCCGGCGAGGGCGGCGTCGTACATCACGCCGTAGTTCATGCGGTGCATCTCGGGCTCGGCCACGACGACGCAATCCACGAGAATGCCGGGCACCCGCACGTCCTTGGGCAGCAGGTAGCCATCATCGACGATGCGCTCGACCTGGGCGATGACGATGCCGCCGTTGTTGCGCGCAGCCATGGCCTGGGCGAGGCAATCGAGGGTCAGCGCCTCCTTCTCGAAGGAGAGGTTGCCCGACGGGTCGGCGGAGGTGGCGCGGATGAAGGCCACGTCGATCTTGGTGGCGGTGTAGAACAGCCACTCCTCGCCATCGACCTCGACGAGCTTGACGATATCCTCGGTGGTCAGCTCGTTGACCTTGGCGCCGCCGTGGCGCGGATCGACATAGGTCTTCAGGCCGACCTTCGAGAACAGCCCCGGCTGGCCGGCGGCGCAGGCGCGGTAGAGCTGCGAGATCACGCCCTGGGGCAGGTTGTAGCCGCGGATCAGGTTGGCCTGCGCGGCCTGCGCGACCTTCGGCATGCGCCCGAAATTGGCGGCGATGACACGGGAGAGAAGGCCGTCGTGATGCAGGCGGCCGGTGCCCAGCCCTTTGCTGTCGCCCGCGCCCGCGGTCATGATCAGGGTCAGGCCACGCGGCGAACCAGTGTCGACGAAGCGCTTCTCCAACGCCGCGTGCAGCGCCTCCGGGATGCAGCTCTGGACGAAGCCGGTCGTGGTGAGGACGTCGTTCTCGCGAATCAGCGCGATCGCTTCCTCGGCCGTGATGACCTTGTTCTTCTTCATAGGGCCCGCCGTCCTCCACTTTCCTGGCTCGGCCGGACGGTACCGCCCGCCTCTTGCCGCTTCCGCCCGGACTATTGTCGGCCGCCCCCGCGAGTCCGGACAAGTCCCGGTCTCACTGGGGCAGCTGAATTCTGCATACAATTATCGTTGCAGTGCACCGATATGCTGTCGCACTGCAAGAAACTGCGCGTCTTGTCTGTGACAATACCCGAAAACCTTCCCAGCGTACGCCTCAAAAACACTTCGTTCCAGATTGAGAAAAATTGCAGGCGGCCTCGGACGGGCCGTGGCTGAGAAGAGGCCGCCTCCGACCGGAGGGGTTGGGCAGCAGCCTCCCGCCTGCCGCGCTTGCTCGTGCCGCGGCGCATGATTACGAGAGCCGCGATGCCCGGAACATCTTTCGGGCCACCGCACACTCGAAGACCTTTCGGAGATCTCCCATGGGCTTTCTCGCCGACGCCCTCTCGCGGGTGAAGCCGTCCGCGACCATCGCGATGACCCAGAAGGCGCGCGAGCTGAAAGCCTCGGGCGTCGATGTCATCAGCCTCTCGGTCGGCGAGCCGGATTTCGACACGCCCGACCACATCAAGGAGGCGGCGATCGACGCGATCCGCCGTGGCGAGACCAAGTACCCGCCCGTCTCCGGCATCAACCCGCTGCGCGAGGCGATCGTCAAGAAGTTCAAGCGCGAGAACGGGCTCGACTACAAGGTCTCGCAGACCATCGTCGGCACCGGCGGCAAGCACGTCATCTACAACGCGCTGCTCGCCACCCTGAACCCCGGCGACGAGGTTGTGATCCCCCGCCCCTACTGGGTGTCTTACCCAGAGATGGTGATCCTGTGCGGTGGCACACCGGTCTTCGCCGAGACCGACATGGCCCACGACTTCAAGCTCCAGCCGGAGGAGCTGGAGCGGGTCATCACGGGCAAGACCAAGTGGATCATCCTCAACTCGCCGTCGAACCCCTCGGGTGCCGCCTACACCCGCGACGAGATGAAGAAGATCACCGATGTGCTGATGCGCCATCCGCAGGTCTGGGTGCTCACCGACGACATGTACGAGCACCTGACCTACGGCGACTTCGAGTTCGTTACGCCCGCGCAGGTCGAGCCCGGCCTGTACGAGCGCACGCTGACCATGAACGGCGTCTCGAAGGCCTACGCCATGACCGGCTGGCGTATCGGCTACGCTGCCGGCCCCGAACAGCTCATCAAGGCGATGGACTTCGTGCAGGGCCAGCAGACCTCGGGCGCCTCCTCGATCTCGCAATGGGCGGCGGTGGCGGCGCTGGACGGCACGCAGGAGCACCTCGCGCGCTTCAAGGCGGCGTTCCAGGAGCGGCGCGACCTCGTGGTCTCGATGCTGAACCAGACCAACGGCCTGAAATGCCCGGTGCCGGAAGGCGCGTTCTACGTCTACCCGTCCTGCGCCGAGCTGATCGGCAAGACGACCGAGACCGGCAAGACCATCGGCTCGGACCAGGACTTCGTCACCGAACTGCTCCAGGCGGAAGGGGTCGCGGCGGTCCACGGCTCGGCCTTCGGCCTCGGCCCGAACCTGCGCATCTCCTACGCCACCTCCAACAAGACCCTGGAGGAGGCCTGCCGGCGCATCCAGCGCTTCTGCGGCTCGCTGCGGTAACAGGGCCTCGCATCAAAGCTCCCGATCACCGATCGCTGTCCCTCGGGGCACGGCCAGGTGGCGGGAGTTCTGTGAGAAGCAGGTCAGCCGAGGGCCGGCGAAGGCCGGAACCCACATCGGTGGCGGGGGAGCGGCGTCACGGCACGGTTGCCGTCGGCGGCGCGGGCCTCTACATCGGCCCTCCCCGCGGCCGATGCGCCTGACGGTTTCGCGAGCCCTCTCGGGCCTGCGTGGTGGCGGGGCCGGCAGTGACGGGGCGGTGCGGACCAGTTCTCTGCGCCGTTCCTGTGACGCTCAGTGGGCCGAGCGGCTGCAGGTGCGTCGGGAGCGCGGGGAACAGGAACCGCGACCCCGGCGCAAGGCCCACCTATCCGAATTCCCTCGACCGCATTCCCCTAGCCCCAGACCGGCACGCATCCGGTCCGGGGCCGGGCCTGGGATACAGCGCGAGAAGCGTTAACGGTCTTTCTCAAGGGAAAGCGAACCGGTGGCAGGCGATTTATCGCATATTGTCGCCGAAAGGTCGCACCATGTCTCAGGTCGCCCGAGCCCGCACGTCCGCTCGCCAGTATCTGCCGGAATCGAAGCTCGACGACCTCGCCAGCAGCCTGCGGCGGCTCGCCAACCATCGCGGTCTCATCCGCAGTGAGATCGCCAGCCCGATGCTGCTGCGCCTTCTGCCGCCGCCGCGGCGTGTCGAGGAGAAGAAGTACGAGGCCGACCTGCGCCAGCGCCTCACGGACGCCAACCTCGACGGACCGCGGATTGCCTATCTGATGGCCGATGCCGAGCGGGAGATCGCGATCGCCCACACCCGGCTCTCGGGCTGAGCCAGCGGCCCAATCGCCGACGCGTGCCGCATCGGCGCGATCGGATGTCGGTCTGAAAGCGGAACGTGAGCGGCCGGCTCAGGCGACCTCGACCCGCCCGTCGAGCCCGACGACGCGGCCCAGGCCACGGACGCGGCTGAGCAGGCGTTCGCCGTTGAGTTCGGCCCATTCCGCGGGCAGGCGCAGCACCACTTTGCCGTCCTCCACCACGAGCGGCATCCGCTTGAGCGGGCCCGCCATCCCGGCCGAGACCGGGAAGGCGACGCGCATGAGCGCGCCGACGAGGCGGGCGCGGTCGAACAGGCGCGGGCCGGCGAGCGTCCGCAGGGTCGGGCTCGCCTTTTCCGGCGCCACGCCCTCGTGGCGGAAATAGCCCGACAGGGCGAGGTAGGCACGGCCGGGATGGTCGATGCCGGCGAAGGCGGCGTTGGCGAGCACGTTGAGGCTCTGCTCGCCGCGGTAATCGGGATGCGCCCGCCAGCCGATATCCGAGAGCAGGCAGGCGGCGTGGCGCAGGCGGCGCTCGCCCGCGGTCTCGGGACCGTCCAGGCTGGTGATGAACTGGTCGGTCCAGTCGCGCAGCTCGTCGCCGTGGCCGGGTGAGCGGGCGCGCTGCATGTTCAGCTCTTGCGCCGAGACGATCAGCGGATCGGTCAGACGCGTCTCGCGGTCGAGCTGCTCGAACAGCAGGCCCTCGCGCACGCCGAAGGCGGAAATCGCGATCTCGCGCGGACGGCCCGCCCGAATGATCTCTTCGAGCACCACCGCACCGAAGGCCAGCAGCGGCCGGCGCGCCTCGGCGATGGTCTCGACCTCCTGCAGGGTCGCGGCGTCGCTCGCCTCGACCATTTCGAGGAAGCTCAGCTCGTCGGAGGGCTCCACTGCGTAGCCGTGCATGACGTGGAGCGGATAATCGCGGGTGGCCTGATGCAGCCGGGCCAAAGCCCGCCACGTGCCGCCGACCGCGTAGAAGGTGCGCCCGCGCAGGGTGTCGAGCTGCGGCTCGGCCTTCTTCAGATGCTCGCGGGCGATCTTGCGCGCCTTCTTCAGCGAGCCCTCGGAGAGATCCTGAAGCGCCAGCCCGCCGAGCGGCATGGTCACGCCCTGGCCGACCGTGGTGCCCTTGACATCGACGAGTTCGAGCGAGCCGCCGCCGAGGTCGCCGACCACGCCATCGGGCGCATAGAAGCCGGAGACGACGCCGAGCGCGGAAAGCTCCGCTTCGCGCCGGCCGGAGAGAAGCTGGATCTCCTGGCCCAGCGCCTCGCGCGCGGCGTCCAGGAAGGCCGGTCCGTTGGCCGCGTCCCGCGCGGCGGCGGTTGCCAGCACGAAGATGCGCGAGACCCGCATCGTATCGCACAGGACGCGGAAGCGGCGGAGCGCCGTGAGCGCCCGCTGGACGGAATCCTCGTTGAGGCGGCCCGTGGAGAAGACGCTGCGGCCGAGCCCGCACAGCACCTTCTCATTGTAGAGCGGCGTCGAGGCGCGCTGGAGCCCGTCATAGGCGACGAGCCGCACCGAATTCGAGCCGATATCGATGATCGCGACGGGTTCGAACGTCATGCCAGTCATCAGCGGAGCCGGCCGTTCGGCGGAGTGGGCGAGCGTCAGGTGAGGACGTGTCGGACCCATGCAGCCCCCTCTCAGGGAAGCACCCCGCGCAAAGGGCGCTCACGATGGTGCCAGGCCGGACACCGCCCGGACACTCACGATGGTGCCAGGCTGGAAGCCGCCTGAACACTTACGATGGTGCCGAGCCGGAAACCGGCCGAACACTCACGATAGTACCGGGCCGGAAACCGGCCCGGCGCAGGCCGTGGTCAGGACCGCTGGGCGCGACGGCTGAGCGCCCGCGGACTCGACTTCTTCGACGACTTGCCGCGCCCGGACAGGCTTGGATTCGTCATGAAATACTTGTGCGCATTGAACGGTTCCTCCCCGTCCGCAGGGCTGATCCGCTCGCTCGCACCCGATGCCAGTACACGCCAGCTCTGTCGGTTGTCGAGAAGGTTTGCCAGCATGATCTGATCGAGCACCTGCTGATGCACAGTCGGATTGGTGATCGGCAGCAGGGATTCGACCCGCCGGTCGAGGTTGCGCTGCATCAGGTCGGCCGAGGAAATGTAGAGGGTGGCCTTCGGGTGCGGCAGCCCGGCGCCGTTGCCGAAGGCGTAGACGCGCTCGTGCTCGAGGAAGCGCCCGACGATCGACTTGACCCTGATCGTGTCGGAAAGGCCCGGAATGCCCGGCCGCAGGCAGCAGATGCCGCGCACGATGCAGTCGATCTGCACGCCCTCCTGGCTCGCATCGTAGAGCGCATCGATGATCTGGCTGTCGACCAGCGAGTTGCACTTGATCCAGATCGCCGCCGGGCGCCCGGCCTTGGCGTGGGCGATCTCCTCCTCGATGTGCTGCAAGAGGCGCGGCTTCAGGGTCAGCGGCGACACCGCCATGCGCTCCAGCTCCGCCGGCTCGGCATAGCCGGTGATGAAGTTGAAGATGCGCGAGACGTCCCGGGCGATGGCCGGGTCGGCGGTGAAGAAGGACAGGTCGGTGTAGATGCGCGCGGTGATGGGGTGATAGTTGCCGGTGCCGACGTGGCAGTAGGTGACGAGGCGGTCGCCCTCGCGGCGCACCACCATCGACAGCTTGGCGTGGGTCTTCAGCTCGACGAAGCCGAACACCACCTGCGCGCCGGCCTTCTCGAGGTTGCGCGCCCAGCGGATATTGGCCTCCTCGTCGAACCGGGCCTTCAGCTCGACCAGTGCGGTGACGGACTTGCCGGCCTCCGCCGCCTCCGCGAGCGCGGCCACGATCGGCGAGTTCGATGAGGTGCGGTAGAGCGTCTGCTTGATCGCCACCACGTTCGGATCGCGGGCGGCCTGGGCCAGGAACTGCACCACCGAGTCGAACGACTCGTAGGGGTGGTGGACGATGAAATCCTTCTGGCGGATCGCCGCGAAGACGTCGCCGCCCGATTCGCGGATGCGCTCAGGGAAGCGCGGGTTGTAGGGCTTGAATTTGAGGTCCGGCCGGTCGATCCCGACGATTTGCGACAGCTCGTTGAGCGCCAGCATCCCCTCGACCACGAAGACCGAATCGGGGGCGATCTCCAATTCGTCGGCAACGAAGGAGCGCAGCTCCTCCGTCATGCCCGCCTCGACCTCCAAGCGGATGACGACGCCGCGGCGTCGGCGTTTGATCGCCGATTCGAAGTGCAGGACGAGGTCTTCCGCCTCCTCCTCAATCTCGAGATCGGAGTCGCGCACGACGCGGAAGGCGCCCTGCCCCTTCAGCGAGTAGCCGGGGAAGAGCCGGCTCGCGTATTTCGCGATCACCTGCTCGATGGCGATGAAGCGGGCGGTGCCGTCGCCGGCCACGTCGGGCAGGCGCACGAACCGGTCGAGCAGCGACGGCAGGCGGATCAGGGCGCGCAGGGTGCGCCCGTCACGGGGCCGCACCATCATCAGCGCGACGGTGAAGCCGAGATTGGGGATGAACGGGAACGGGTGGGCCGGATCGATCGCGAGCGGCGTCAGCACCGGGAAGATGTAGGTGAGGAAATAGTCGTCGAGCCAAGCGAGGTGCTCCGCCGACAGCTCCGCCGGCTCCGCAAGGTGGATGCCGTTGCCGTTCAGCTCCTCGCGCAGCGCGCGCCAGCGATCCTGCTGGTCCAGCGCCAGCCGCGAGACTTCCGTGCCGATGCGGGCAAGCTGCTCGGAGGGGGTCAGGCCGTCCTGCGAGGGCACGACGAGGCCGGCGCGGACCTGATCGTGCAGGCCGGCGACACGCACCATGAAGAACTCGTCCAGATTGTTGGCCGAGATCGAGAGGAAGCGGAGCTGCTCCAGCAGCGGATGGTTGGGGTTGGCGGATTCCTCCAGAACCCGGCGGTTGAACTGGAGCCAGGACAGCTCACGGTTCACGAACCGCTCGGGCGAGTGGCGGAGCGATCGCCCAGCCTCCAGCACCGGCTCGCGGGCGGCCTCGGCCGCATCGCTCTCCACCTTGGCATCCGCCTCCGACGGCTTCTCGGCGGCCTTCTCCGCCGCGAGGATGCGGGCGGCGCGGGCCGTCCGGGCGCGGGCGGATTCGCTGCGCACACCCCGCTCGGTGGCGAGGCTGGTCTCTTCGGTCTCGGTCGCCTCCGTATCCCGGGCGACGACATCCGACTCCACTTCCGACAACGCCCTGGCTCCCTTCCGCTCCGAAGCGCGTCCCGATCAGGATTCGACCGGTGACGACTCCGCCCCTTGCAGTGCTGCGCGGCTCCCTAACATAGGGCGGCCGAACCGGTTTGACGGTTTCGTGACAACGGCGGGCGACTCACGGCCCGCCCGCAGCGTCTTCTTCTTCGCCGTCCCCCTCGTCCGCGTCCTGCCCCTCGCCGCCCCCGTCGGCGGCCTCCATACGGTCGAGGACGGCGAGCGCGAGCGGCCGGGTGATGCGGCGGCGGCGGCCGAGCGCGTCGCGGTCGAGTTCGGCCACGACCTCGCGGACGCGGGCGAGCGAGCGGTCGATGCGCAGGGCCAGGGCATCGACCACCGAGGTGTCGATGCCGAGCTGCCGGTCGGCAAACAGCTTGACGATCACCGCCTTCAGGAGCGCGTCGTCCGGCGGGCCGATCTCGGCGCCGGGGGCGAGCCGCAGCCGCGAGCGCAGGTCGGCGACCTTGAGGCCGAAGCCGTCCACCGGCCCGCAGGCCGTGAGCAGCACCGGAAAGC
The DNA here is from genome assembly GCF_024347855.1 of Methylorubrum sp. GM97. Lineage (NCBI taxonomy): Bacteria > Pseudomonadati > Pseudomonadota > Alphaproteobacteria > Hyphomicrobiales > Methylobacteriaceae > Methylorubrum > Methylorubrum sp. GM97. The sequence goes on along the minus strand of NZ_AP025942.1, from coordinate 2,233,104 downwards.
GGCGCTCGCGCGCGAGGTTGAGCAGATGGAACAGGGCCGCCTCGTCGCGCCCGGCCGCGCGGTCCACGTCCTCGACCACGAGGGCGCCGTTGGAAATCAGATGCGAAACGCGGTCCATCGCGACGTCCGCGGCGGAGACCGTCCAGGCTTGCGCCCGCGTCGCCCAGATCGAAGCGAGATGGCTCTTGCCGCTGCCGGGCGGGCCGCGGAGCAGGAACACGGTGTCCGGCCAGTCGGGCCATGCCTCGATCAGAGCATAGGCCTCCTCGTTGGAGGGGCTGACGAGAAAGTCCTCGGCGCCGTAGCGCGGGTCGAGCGGCAGGTCGAAGGTGAGCTGCTTCGGGGGTTCCGTGTCGCGCATCCTCGCACCTTACACCAAGTTGCTCGACACGAGTCGGGAGACGAGCGCCCGGCGGACGCCCGCACTGCCTTCAACCATCGGGAAGGATCGTCGGCGCGGGATTCTCCGCCGCCGCGCGATCAATCGCGGGCGGGCAGCGTCGAGTTCCCTGACTCCCCGATCAGCAGCGGCCCGTCGCCCCGGTAGAGCTTGCTCTCGAGGTAGCGCTCGATGCCGAAGCGCACGATGACGCCGATGGAGGCCGCGACCGGCACCGCGAGCAGGAGGCCGAGGAAGCCGAACAGCGAGCCGAAGGCGAGCAGCGCAAACATCAGCCAGACCGGATGGAGCCCGACCGAGTCGCCCACGAGCTTGGGCGAGATCACGTTGCCTTCGAGGAACTGCCCGACGAGGAACACCCCGACGGTGAGGCCGATATGCAGCCAGTCGCCGCTGGGCCACCACTGCACCAGAGCGACGCCGACCGAGAGCAGGAAGCCGGTGAGCGTGCCGACATAGGGGATGAAGGTGAGGAAGCCCGAGATCATCCCGATCAACACGCCGAAGTTCAGCCCGACGAGGAACAGGCCGACCGCGTAGAACGAGCCGAGGATCAGGCAGACGAGGCTCTGGCCGCGCACGAAGCCGGTCACCGCCCCGTCGATCTCGCCCGCGAGCCGCCGTGCCGTCGGGCGGTGGCGCGGGGGCACCCAGCCGTCGAGGGCGGCGATCATCCGGTCCCAGTCGTGCAGCACGTAGAAGGCGACGACCGGCGTGACGACGAGCAGCGAGGCGATGGAGACGAGGGCCTGGCTCCCGGTCCAGAGCGACTTGAGGAAGGCCAGGAACCACGCCCCGCCCTGCCCGACCAGCGTGCCGACGGAGGATTGCAGTTCGTTGACGACCTCTGTGCCGCCGATCCGCTGGAGCAGCGGCCCCGCCCGCTCCACGAGGATGCTCTGCAGCCGCCCGACCATGGTCGGCAGGGAATTGACGAGGGAGGCGATCTGCCCAGCGGCCAGCGGCACCACGATGATGAGCAGCACCACGAACCCGACCACGAAGCCCGCTAAGATCAGCAGGGTCGCAGCGAGCCGGCCGAGGCCGAGCCGCTCCAGCCGGTCGGCCAGCGGATCGAGCAGGTAGGCCAGCGCCAGCCCCGCCACGAAGGGCAGCATCACCTCGCGCAGCTCGTAGAGCAGGAAGACGACCACCGCGAGGATCGACAGCCCGATGATTGCCCGCCCACGCATCGAGATGCCGTCCCCCGTCAATCCGTCCGGCGCGGACAGTGGGAAGCGGGGCGCGCCCGGTCAAGGCAGGTCTTGCAAGGCGGGTCTTGCAAGCCGGACCTCGCATGGTGGGCCTTGCCGCGCGCGGCGAGAGGGCGTTCGATCGCCGCCTCGCCTCGTCGGGAGAGGGCACCACGGCAGCCGAGGACGCCGATCGAGGCGGTTTTCGCCCGCGGCACGGCATGATGCTGTGCCCGAACACGCCGCCCCGCGCCGGTGACAGTGGCCAATCGCGCCGCGATGTGGCAGCGGGTTTTGGCATGATCAGCGATTACCGGACGACGGGGCGGCGATGACGGCGCAGGACGGAAACGGGCTCACCTACGCGCAGGCCGGCGTCGACATCGACGCGGGCAACGCGCTCGTCGAGACGATCAAGCCGCTGGTGCGCGCCACGCGCCGGCCGGGGGCGGATGCGGAGATCGGCGGCTTCGGCGGCCTGTTCGACCTCAAGGCCGCGGGCTTCAAGGACGCGATCCTGGTCGCCGCCAATGACGGCGTCGGCACCAAGGTGAAGATCGCCATCGAGACCGGACGCCACCACACGATCGGCATCGACCTCGTGGCGATGTGCGTCAACGACATCATCGTCCAGGGCGCCGAGCCGCTGTTCTTCCTCGACTACTACGCCACTGGCAAACTCGTGCCGGGCGTCGGCGCCGACATCGTGCGCGGCATCGCCGAGGGCTGCCGGCAGGCGGGCTGCGCGCTGATCGGCGGCGAGACCGCCGAGATGCCGGGCCTCTACGACGGCGCCGACTACGATCTCGCCGGCTTCTCGGTGGGCGCGGCCGAGCGCGGCACGCTGCTGCCGCGCCCCGGCATCCTGCCCGGCGACGTCGTGCTCGGCCTGCCCTCCTCGGGCGTCCACTCGAACGGGTTCTCGCTGGTGCGGCGGATCGTGGCCAAGACCGGCCTCGGCTATGACGCCGATGCGCCGTTCGCGCCCGGCCGCAGCCTCGGCGAGGCACTGCTGGAGCCGACCCGGATCTACGTGAAGCCGCTGCTCGCCGCCCTGAAGCGGGCCGGCGGCATCCGGGCGCTCGCCCACATCACCGGCGGCGGCTTCCCCGACAACCTCCCCCGCGTCCTGCCCGACGGCGTCGGCATCGCAATCGACCTCTCGGCGATCGCCGTGCCGCCGGTCTTCGGCTGGCTGGCGCGCGAGGGCAGTGTCGCGGAAGCGGAGATGCTGCGGACCTTCAACTGCGGCATCGGCATGGTGGTGGTCGCCGCCGCAGATGCGGCCGACGCCGTGGCGGACGCGTTGACCGAGGCCGGCGAGGCGCCGGTCCGGCTCGGGCAGATCACCGAGCGCGGGGCGGAAGCCGTGACCTTTACGGGGCAACTCGCCCTGTGAGCGCTCCGGCCCCGAAGAAGCGCGTCGCGATCCTGATCTCGGGTCGCGGCTCGAACATGGTCTCCCTGATCGAGGCGGCGCGCGCCCCCGATTATCCGGCCGAGATCGTGCTCGTGCTCTCGAACCGCCCCGACGCCGCCGGCCTCGACCGCGCGCGGGCGGCGGGCATCCCGGCCCGTACCATCGACCACAAGGCGTTCTCCGATCGCGCCCGCTTCGACGCCGCGCTCCAGGCGGAGCTGGACGAAGCGGGCATCGAGCTGATCGTGCTCGCCGGCTTCATGCGCATCCTCACCGACGCCTTCGTCGAGGCTTGGGGCGGCCGGATGATCAACATCCACCCCTCGCTGCTGCCGCTGTTCAAGGGCACGCACACCCACGAGCGCGCGCTGGACGCGGGCGTGCGCCTGCATGGCTGCACCGTGCATTACGTCGTGCCGGAACTCGATGCCGGCCCGATCGTGGCCCAGGCCGCCGTGCCGGTGCTGCCGGGCGACGATGCCGACACGCTGAGCGCCCGAGTGATCGTGCAGGAGCACCGGCTCTACCCGGCCGCACTCGCCCTGATCGCGGGCGGCGGCGCCGTGTTGGAAGGCAGCCGCGTGCGCTTCACGGCGCGAGCGCGCGACGCCGGAGCCGCGATCCTTTCGCTCTGAACGCCGAACCTATCCGGCCAGCTTCACCCCTCCACCTCATCCTGAGGTGCCGCGAAGCGGCCTCGAAGGATGCTCCCGCTCGCGCGCGATCCCTGGACGATCCTTCGAGAGCGACGCCAAGCGCCGCCACCCGAGGATGGGAGCGGCCGACCCGGCTTTCTGACAATCAGAAGAAAATCGGCCGCGCGCTCGCCGAGTGCTCGACCAGCACCGCCCCGGTGGCCGGATCGACCTCCTTGAGCACCGCGTCGTAGCCCCAGAGGTCGGCGAGGTGCTGGAGCACGCGCCGAGCGTCCTCCCGCTGCAGGGTGATGCGGTTGAGCGCCTTGTGTTGGAGGATGAGGCGGCGGTCGCCCTCGAGATCGACGTCCACCACCTCGATGTCCGGATCGAGCCACGCCACATCGTATTGGCGCGCGAAGGAGCGCCGCATCTTGCGGTAGCCGCGCTCGTCGTGGATCGCCGCGACGCGCATCTCCGGCTCGTCGGGATCGTCCACGACGTGAAACAGCCGCATGTCGCGCATCAGCTTCGGGCTCAAGAACTGCGCGATGAAGCTCTCGTCGCGGTAGTTCTCCCAGCAATCGCGCAGCACGCCCATGGCATCGCCGGTCCCGGCGATGTCGGGGAACCACTCGCGGTCCTCGTCGCTCGGCTGCTCCACGATGCGGGCGATGTCCTGCATCATGGCAAAGCCCAGGGCGTAGGGGTTGTGTCCGCCGAAGGAACGGTCGTCGAAATTCGGCTGGCGGATGACGTTGGTGTGCGAGGTCAGGAACTCGAGATAGGCCGCCTCGCTGAGCTGCCCCTTCTGCGAGAGGGCATTCATGATCCGGTAGTGGCAGTAGGTGGCGCAGCCCTCGTTCATCACCTTGGTCTGGCGCTGCGGGTAGAAGTACTGCGCAACCAGCCGGACAATCCGAAGAATCTCGCGCTGCCAGGGCCGCAGGCGCGGGGCCACCTTCTCAAGGAAGTAGAGGATGTTTTCCTGCGGCAGCTCCAACAGCGCCTTGCGCCGCTCCAGGGCCGGGTCGCCCTTGGCCGCGCCGGTCTTGGCCGGCAGGGTGCGCCAGAGGTCGTTGTAGATCTGCTCGCCGTGCTCCTCGCGCTCGCGCTCCCGGCGCTGCTCACTCGCCAGATCCGGGCGCTTCTTGCGGGGATAGCGGTGGACGCCCTGGCTCATCAGGGCGTGGGCGGCATCGAGCACGTGCTCGACCGCCTGATGCCCGTAGCGCTCCTCGCAGCGGGCGATGTAGCTCTTGGCGAAGTCGAGATAGTCGAGGATGCCCTCGGCATCGGTCCACTGCCGGAACAGATAATTGTTCTTGAAGAAGTGGTTATGCCCGAAAGCGGCGTGGGCGATCACCAGCGTCTGCATCGTCGCCGTGTTCTCCTCCATCACGTAGGAGATGCACGGATCGGAGTTGATGACGATCTCGTAGGCCAGTCCCATCAGGCCGCGGCGGTAGCTTGCCTCCTGCTGGGCGAAGTGCTTGCCGAAGGACCAGTGCTTGTAGAACAGCGGCATGCCGATCGAGGCATAGGCGTCGAGCATCTGCTCGGCGGTGATAATCTCGATCTGGTTCGGGTACCACGACAGGCCGAGTTCGGGCCCGGCCACGGCTTCGCAGGCATCGTGGATGCGCCGGATCGTCTCGAAGTCCCAGTCATTGCCGGAAAACAACAGCTCGCCCGGTTTGGGTGCTGTCGACTTCGTGCGGCTCAGGCTCGCGACCATGTCGGCCCTTCTCTTCGACGCTGTCTCGCCTCCCCTCGCGGAGAAGCCTATCGCTCCGCCTCCGCCCGCGCGTCTTTGCGGCCGAACAGCTCGCGGAACACGGGGTAGATGTCGCGGCGGTGGTTCACCTTGCGCATGGCGAGCGGTTCGCCGGCCTTGGCCAGCGCCTCGTAGGTCCGCCACAGGGTGGTGCGGTGCTCGACGAAGCCGGCGCGCGGGCCGTTCTCGTCGCCGACTTCGAGATAAGCGAAGTGCTGGCAGGCCGGCAGGATGTGCGCGCGCAGCAATTCGGTCGAGGTCGGCCCGTCGGAGGAGACGTTGTCGCCGTCCGAGGCCTGCGCGGCGTAGATGTTCCAGTCGTCCGGCGAGTAGCGCTCGGTGACGATGCGCTTCATCTCGGCCAGTGCCGAGGAGACCAGCGTGCCGCCGGTCTCGCGAGAGCCGAAGAAGGTCTCCTCGTCCACCTCGGCCGCCTTGTCGGTATGGCGGATGAAGACGATCTCGACGTGCTTGTAGCGGCGCGTCAGGAAGATGTGCAGCAGGATGTAGAAGCGCTTGGCCAGATCCTTCATGTGCTCGGTCATCGAGCCCGAGACGTCCATCAGGCAGAACATCACGGCCTGGGCGATCGGCTTCGGATAGGGCTCGAAGCGGCGGAAGCGCAGGTCGATCGGATCGACATAGGGGATGCGCTTCGAGCGCTCGCGCAGTTCGAGCAGCTTGAGCTTCAGGTCGGGCAGGCGCGGATCCCTGGCGGTCTCAGCCGCGGCGATTTCGGCCTCCAAGGCCGCCACCTCCTCCAGCTTCGGCCGCTTGAGGGCGATGCGCCGGGACATGGAATTGCGCAGAGTGCGCGACAGGGCGAGGTTCGCCGGCGACCCTGAGACCGTGTAGCCGGCCCGGCGCAGGCCTTCCGTCTCGACCACCGCCAGCCGCCGCTTGGCGAGATCCGGCAGTTCGAGGTCTTCGAGGAAGAGGTCGAGGAATTCCTCGCGCGTCAGGACGAAGTGGAAGGCGTCCTCGCCATTCTCGCCGCCGTCCCCGCCCTCGCCGGAGCCGCCGCCTCCCCCGCCGCCCGGCGGGCGCTCGATGCGGTCGCCCTCCACGTAGGTCTTGTTGCCGGGCAGGATGTAGTCCTGATGGCCCGTGCCCGGCTGGCGCGAGAAGCGCGGCTCGCGCACCCCGTCGCCGGGCACGGTGATGCGCCCGTCCTTGCCGAGGTTCTTGATATCCTTCTCTCGGGCGGATTCCCGAACCGCGCGCTGTGCGACGTCCTTGACCCGGCGCAGGAAGCGTTGGCGGTTCGGGAGGCTCTTACCACCTGGATTGAGCCGACGGTCGACGATGTGCATCCGGGGTCGCTCAGCGCCTTCAAGTCTCACGTCCCCGCTCGGGGACAAAGGTGCGGAAGTGCGGCGGCGGATGCCGGAGGACTTCGCCTCAGAGGGCTTGTCCTCAACCCGCCTGCTTCACCCGCATGTACCATTCCACGAGTCGCCGGACCTGCCGTTCGGTGTAGCCCCGATCGGTCATGCGATCGACGAACTCGCCGTGCTTCTTCTCCGTGTCGCTGTCCTTCTTGGATCCAAAGGAGATCACGGGCAGCAGTTCCTCAACCTGAGAGAACATCCGCCGTTCGATCACTTCGCGCAACTTCTCGTAGGACGTCCAGGACGGGTTGCGCCCGCCGTGCTGCGCCCGAGAGCGCAGCGCGAACTTCACCACTTCGTTGCGGAAATCCTTCGGGTTGGCGATGCCGGCCGGCTTCTCGATCTTGGTCAGCTCCTGGTTGAGGAGCTCACGGTTGAGGAGCTGGCCGGTCTCGGCGTCCTTGAAGTCCTGATCCTCGATCCAGGCGTCCGCGTAGTCGATGTAGCGGTCGAACAGGTTCTGCCCGTAATCGTGGTAGGATTCGAGATAGGCCTTCTGGATCTCGTGGCCGATGAACTCGGCATAGCGCGGAGCGAGTTCGGTCTTGATGAACTCGATGTAGCGCTTCTCGGTCTCCGGCGGCAGTTGCTCGCGCCGGATCGCCTGTTCCAGCACGTACATCAGGTGGACCGGATCGGCCGAGACCTCGGTGGTGTCGTGGTTGAAGGTCGCGGCCAGCACCTTGAAGGCGAAGCGGGTCGAGATCCCGTCCATGCCCTCATCGACGCCGCCGGTATCCTTGTATTCCTGCATCGAGCGGGCGCGGGGATCGACCTCGCGAAGCGACTCGCCGTCGTAGACCCGCATCTTCGAGAACAGGTTGGAATTGGCGTGCTCGCGCAACCGCGAGAGCACCGAAAAGCGGGCCAGCATCTCCAGAGTCCCCGGCGCGCAGGCGGCGGTCGAGAGCTCGGAGCTCGAGATCAGCTTCTCGTAGATGCGCTGCTCCTCCGTGACCCGGAGGCAGTAGGGCACCTTGATGACGTAGATGCGGTCGATGAAGGCTTCGTTGTTCTTGTTGGTCTTGAACGACTGCCACTCGGCCTCGTTCGAGTGCGCCAGGATCACGCCCGTGAACGGGATCGCGCCGATATTCTCGGTGCCGACATAGTTGCCCTCCTGCGTCGCCGTGAGGAGGGGGTGGAGCATCTTGATCGGCGCCTTGAACATCTCGACGAATTCGAGAACGCCCTGGTTCGCCCGGTTGAGGCCGCCCGAGTAGGAATAGGCGTCCGGATCGGCCTGGGAGAGCGTTTCGAGGCGGCGGATATCGACCTTGCCGACCAGCGAGGAGATGTCCTGGTTGTTCTCGTCACCCGGCTCGGTCTTGGCGATGGCGATCTGGCGCAGACGCGACGGCCGAACCTTGATCACCTTGAAGCGGGAGATGTCGCCGTCGAACTCGTCGAGGCGCTTCAGGGCCCAGGGGCTCATCAGGCCGGTGAGGCGGCGGCGCGGGATGCCGAAGCGCTCCTCGATCTCGCGGCCCATGGCCTCGGGGTCGAACAGGCCGAGCGGGCTCTCGAAGACCGGGGAGACCTCGTCGCCGGCCTTCAGCACGTAGACCGGATGGACCTCCATCAACGCCTTGAGGCGCTCGGCGAGCGACGACTTACCGCCGCCGACGGGGCCGAGCAGGTAGAGGATCTGCTTGCGCTCCTCCAATCCCTGCGCCGCGTGGCGGAAGAACGAGACGATCCGCTCGATCGTCTCTTCCATGCCGTAGAACTCGGCAAAGGCCGGGTAGACCCGGATCGTGCGGTTCATGAACACCCGGCCCAGCCGCGCGTCGCGGGCGGTGTCCACCATTTCCGGCTGGCCGATCGCATCGAGGATGCGCTCGGCGGCGGAGGCGTACATCAGCGGGTTGTCGCGGCACGCCTCGAGATACTCAGAGAGCGTCATCTCCGTGTCGCGGCGTGCTTCATAGCCGCGAGCGAAGCTCTGGAACAGGTCGTTCGTCGAGTGCAGCGGCATTCGAACACCCCCTTCAGGCTGATGACAGCTTCATCCTGTCTCGGGGCGAACGCAACTGACATTGCGGGTTTTGTCGCACCGCCCACAGGAGGGCTGTCTTGCGTGTGAAACGGGACACACTCAAAGCTGACCGGGATTTAGCCCGAGCTTAACCGGCCCCGGACCCGAGGCAGAAACCTCCGGCCGAAGACCGGAAGCCCCTGGTATCCGTCAAAATTGCTGCGTCGCGGTATGATCGCGCACGAAACCGTCTATTCGATCAGAGATCGGTGCCGCTTTTCTTCTCGTCCTTGGACTTTTCGTCCTTACCGACGGTGATGCGGATGTCGCGCTTCTCGGTCTCGCCGTCGGCATTCTTGATCTCGACGACGACCCCGTCGGCGCCCGTATAGCCGCTGTTGGGCTGGTAGAAGATCGCCTGAACCTCGGCGTCCTTGTTGGGGCAGCGGTACTTGGCCGGCGTCTTGAGCTTGCCCGCCTTCGTGATGAGCGAGCCGGATTTCGGCGGCGTCACCACCTTGATCTCGGGCATCGGGCCAGCTGAGCAATCCTTTTTCAGATTCGGCACGATCACGAGGCGCGCCTGCTTGCCGGCGGGCACGGTCTCGCTCTTGGTGACGGTGGTCTGCGCGAGGGCGGGCCCGGCGAGACAGAGCCAAGCAGCGGCGAAGGCGGCGGGCAGCGCCGCGATCGGTCCCGTGGATTGTCTCTTGGCAGTGGTCGGCAGATCCATCGGCGTTTCCCTTGAGCGTCGTTCGGGCGACCGGCCGGAGAGCGACTGGGCGCCACAGAAGATGTGGGGAGGGCGCCGGCTTGCGTCGAGGCTCGCCCCTTCGAATCTTGCCGAACGAATTTTGCCGAAGGCCGCGCCCGCTCAGTGCTGCAGCGCGGCGGCGACCGTGCCGGCCACCCGCGCGATCTGCGCGTCATCGAGCTGTCCAGCGAGCGCCTGGGTCAGCGCCTTCTCGACCCGCTCGCGTTCGCCGAGATCGGCGAAGGGTGCAGCCGGAATGTCCGCGTCGCCCAAGTCGCAGGCGCGGCGGATGGTATCGGCGGCCCTGAGCAGCGTCTCCCGATCGGCCGGGCCCATATCCCAAAGCGGCGCCCGCAGCCGGCTGATGACCCGCCGCGCGTCCCGGTACTCCCGATCGACCGTGGTCGATGCCTCGATCTGGCTGACGAGGAACATCAATTCCAGAACCTCGTTGGCGGCTTCCGGGCAAGCGCGCACGATCCGCATCACGCGGGCGATGAGTTCCTGGGTCGGTGACATCCGGGAGCGAGGGGGGGCCATGGCGCCTCAACGCCGTTCCGCCGGTAAAGTTCAGCCCGCATCTGCCTGCCGAAGCGCCGGGGTGGGCCGAAATCCGCAAGGCCGGCCAATGCCTTGCGCGCAAGCGAGTTTTCGGAATGCGATGGCGGCACTCGGCCCCGCCTCAGGCGGCCTCGTGATCCGCCTCGTCGAGGCCGGCGAGCAGGGCCCGGCAGGCGCGCAGCTCGGCGAGCGCCCCCTCCAGCGCCCGGCGATCCGAGGCAGCCGCCTCAACGCTTTCCTCGTCCCGGTCGATGCCGGTCGGCGCGCCGACCTCGGCCTCGCCCCGGCCGAGCGCCTGGACGAAGCGCACGCCGCTCTCCTTGAGGACGCGCTGTGCCCCGCGGATCGTGTAGCCTTTTCCGCGCAGCAGGCAGCTCACGCCCCTGATGAGATCGACATCCTCCGGCCGATAGTAGCGCCGGCCGCCGGCCCGCTTCGTCGGCTTGATCTGGCTGAACCGGCTCTCCCAGAAGCGCAGGACATGCTGCGGCACGCCGAGTTCCTCGGACACCTCGGTGATGGTGCGGAAGGCGCCGGGGCTCTTCTCGCTCCGCTCGTCGCCGGCGGGCGTATCGACGGCGGAAGAATCGAGGGCGGGGGATTCCAGCGGCAGTCCCATGGAAGCGCCTCAAACCAGATTGTGCGGGAGAGGACCGGGCCGGCTTGGCCGGGTCACTCGTCCTCATCCATGTCGAGCCCGTTGACGTGGCCGCCATTGATCCGGGCTTTGAGCACGTTCGAGGGCTTGAACACCATCACCTGCCGCGGCTCGATCTCGACCTCGACACCGGTCTTCGGATTGCGGCCGATGCGCTTGCCCTTGGAGCGCACGACGAAAGAGCCGAACGAGGACAGTTTCACCGTCTCGCCCGAGGATAGGCACGTGCAGATCTCGGCAAGCACCGTCTCGACCAGCGCGGCCGATTCGGCCCGTGACAGACCGACCTGCTGGTAGACGGCCTCGCTCAAATCTGCGCGTGTGACCGTCTTGCCCGCCATCCGCTCCCCCTTCCGGCCGAGTTGCTCGACATCCGTGCCATCCTTCTGAGGACGTACGGATGCAGCCTCCGCTCAAATGCCGTGCGGGTTCCCCGACAAAGGATCCCGCCGTGTATCTCTATGATCGAACACGCTAATCGGCTGAGGGGCGACGGTCAACAGAACCTTACGGTTGACAGGAGGCTAGGCTCGTTCCGACGCTCATCGCCTACCATCGGATGAGCGCGGCGCCCCAGGTAAACCCGCCGCCGATCGCCTCGATCATCACGAGGTCGCCCTCGCGGATGCGCCCGTCGCGGCGGGCGGCGTCCAGCGCCAGGGGAATCGAGGCGGCCGAGGTGTTGCCGTGCCGATCGACGGTGAGCACCACCTTCTCGCGGGCGATGCCGAGCTTGTCAGCCGAGGCCTCAATGATCCGGCGGTTGGCCTGGTGCGGCACGAACCACGCGAGGTCGTCGGCGGTGGTGCCGGAGGCGCGGAAGGCGTCCTCGATCACATCGGTCACCGAGCCGACCGCGAAGCGGAACACCTCGCGGCCCTCCATGCGCAGCTTGCCGGTGGTGCCGGTCGAGCCGGGTCCGCCATCGACGTAGAGCTTGGTCCGGTGGCGCCCGTCCGAGCGCAGGCAGCTCGAGAGCACGCCGCGGTCGGCACTCGTGCCCTCGCCCTCGCGGGCCTCCAGCACGATGGCCCCGGCACCATCGCCGAACAGCACGCAGGTGGTGCGGTCCTCCCAGTCGAGCAGCCGCGAGAAGGTCTCGGCGCCGATGACGAGGGCGCGCTTGGCGCCACCCGTCGTCAGGAAGCGGTCGGCGGTGGCCACCGCGTAGACGAAGCCGGCACAGACCGCCTGAAGGTCGAAGGCGAAGCCGCCCTCGATCCCGAGCGCCGCCTGGATCTGGGTGGCGGAGGAGGGGAAGGTGTGGTCAGGCGTCGAGGTCGCGCAGATCACGAGATCGATGTCGGCGGGCGAGAGCCCGGCATCGTCGAGGGCCGCCATCGCCGCGCGGGTGCCGAGCACCGAGGTTGTCTCGTCGGCGCGCGCGATGTGGCGCTGGCGGATGCCGGTGCGCTGGACGATCCACTCGTCGGAAGTTTCGATCCCGCGTTCGGCGAGATCTGTGTTCGTGACGACGGTCTCGGGCAGATACGCCCCGCAGCCGACCACGACGGAGCGCGAATGCGCCATCAGATCCGTCCCTTTCTCACTTCTGTGCCCGGCTTACTTCTCGATCAAGCCGGTTTCGAGCCCGGCGGCGACCGCCGGCGTCTGCTCCAGCATATCCCGGATCGTTCGCATCAGGTCGTAGCGCGCCATGTCGTAGGCAAGATCGACAGCGGCCGCGAAGCCCTGAGCGTTCTCCGAGCCGTGGCTCTTGATGACGATGCCCTCCAACCCGAGGAACACGCCGCCATTGGCCCGGCTCGGGTTCATCTTCTCGCGCAGGGCCGCGAAGGCTTGGCGCGCGAACAGGTAGCCGATCCTGGCCGAGAGGGTCCGCCCCATCGCCGCCTTGAGATAGGAGGCGATCTGCTTGGCCGTGCCCTCGGCCGTCTTGAGGGCGATATTGCCGGTAAATCCTTCCGTCACCACGACATCCGTGGTGCCGCGGCCGAGATCGGTGCCCTCGACGAAGCCGTGATACGTAAAATTGGGCAGCTCCGACTCGCGCAGGAGCCGGGCAGCCTCCTTCACGGCCTCGTTGCCCTTCATCTCCTCGGTACCGACATTGAGCAGGCCGACCGTCGGGCGCTCGACGTCGAGGACGATCCGGGCCATGGCCGAGCCCATCACCGCCATCTCGACGAGATGCTCGGCATCGGTGCCGATGGTGGCGCCGACATCGAGCACCACGCTCTCGCCGCGCACGGTCGGCCACAGGCAGGCGATGGCCGGGCGCTCGATACCGGCCATGGTCTTGAGGCAGATCTTCGACATCGCCATCAAGGCGCCGGTGTTGCCGGCCGAGACCGCGGCCTGGGCCTCGCCGTCGCGCACCGCCTGGATCGCCCGCCACATCGAGGACTTGCCCCGGCCCTGGCGCACCGCCTGGCTCGGCTTGTCGTCCATGGCGATCGAGACGGTGGTGTGGCGGATCTCGACGGCGCCCTTCAGGCGCGGCTCGGCCTCGACGAGGGGGCGCACCACCGCCTCGTCACCGAACAGGATGAAGTGGAGCTCGGGGTGCCGCTCACGGGCGATGGCCGCACCGGGCACGACGGTCGTGGGGCCGTGATCGCCGCCCATGGCGTCGAGCGAGATGCAAACGCGGTTCGACATGGTTCCTTCGGGGCGCCGCGGGGTAAGCCGGCGGGCAGCGAGCGTGAAGGGGCGTCACAGGCCCCGGAATCGGCGGCGCAAAATAGCGGCAGCGCCCCGCCGGGCAAACAAAAACTCACCCATCGTCGTGATCAGGCCCGCCGGAAGGCTGGCGGGCCCGCCCATCAACCCTTGTCCCCACCGAGCTTGGCCCGCAAAGCCGCCAGATCGGAGAACGGCAGCGGATCCTCGCCGACCGTGACCGCATCGAAGGCGACGCCGGGCTTGCGCGGATAGGGATCGAGGCCGAGCGCCAGGAATTCCGCGGTCAGCACGCCGAAATCGACGCGTCCGTTCACGATCGGATCGGGGAGATCGACATCCTCGGCGTCGGTGCCCTCCAGGATGTCGGCATTGGTGAAGTCGACCTCGACGGGTTCGGAGACCTTCGCCTCGAAGGGCTCCAGCGTCACGGTGCAGATCTGGGTCACCACGGCCTCGACCCGGCCCTCGGCGTGCAGCCGGGTCAACGAACCTCTCAAGGTGAAGCGGCCGACGAGGTCGCGGATGGCAGGGACCTTGAAGTCGCGGGCCAGGGCCTCGCACTCGGCCGGATCCGCCTCGACGACGATCTCGGCGCGGTCCTTGGGCAGGCGCTCGACGTTGACGGAGCGGGAGAGCGGCCCCGCGGGCTTCGGCGTCATCGATGGTCTCCTGAATTCTCTGTCGCGGCCGCGCCGACGGGCTCGGGGAAGCGCGGCCCCTCGCCGAGCAGGCCGTCGAGATCTTGGCCCCCCAGCGCGGCGGCGGCGGCCTCGACATAAGATGCCAGCGGCCCGGCGGCCTCGGGTTCGACGCCGTCGAGGACGTTGCGGGCGAGCGTTTCGGCCAGCCCGGCCCGGTCGCCCGCATCAAGCGCGGCGCCGTAGGCTCCGGCCCGGGCATAGAACGAGGCACCGAGCTTCTTGATGCGCTTGGGCACGCCCATGTCGCCGATGCCGAGTTCACGCAGCGAAGCGTCGAGCTGCATGAAGACGGAATCGACCAGATCCTGCGCCACATCAGCCGCCGGCGGCGGCAACTGGCCGAGGCGGCGCAGCACGAGGATCACGTGCAGGCTCAACGCCTCGAACCGGCCCTCCACGGTGTCGGGCACGCCGAGCGCCGTATAGAGGCCGGGCCGGCGCGCGGCCTCGCCGATTGTCCGATGCAGCGACTGGATCGTCCGCCGCCGCCGGTCGGCGCGACGGAATAAGCCCGCGATCATACGTTCCACCGGATGTGCCGACGCTGTGGCCAAGCTTGCCTTGTCAAAGCCATAACCCCGCGGTACGGCAACCGCGGACCAGGGTGCAAGTCCGAAGACGCGCGAGTTGAAACGCGCCGCGGATGAAGACCCTTTTGGCTGGAAATCAGGGGGGCCGATGTCGCGCCGTCTCGTCTCGTCGCTTGCCCGCGCGGCCGTTCTCGGCTCCGTCGCGATCGGCGTATCAGGCTGCATCGGCGAGGATATCCGCCACGGCTATCAGATCGATCAGGCGGCTCTGGCCACGGTGAAGCCGGGCATGGGTGCCGAACAGGTGCTGCAGATCCTCGGCACCCCATCGACCGTCTCCACGGTCGGCAACAAGTCCTGGTACTACATCAGCCAGAACACCCGCCGCACGGTGATGTTCCTCGGCGAGCAGATCGAGGACCAGAAGGTCACGGCGGTCTACTTCAACCAGGGCATGAAGGTGGAGCGCGTCGCACTCTACGGCCTGCAGGACGGGCGCGTGTTCGACTTCATCGAGCGCACGACGCCGGCCAGCGGCTCCGACCGCGCCTTCATCAGCCAGCTCTTCCGCGGCCTGACCCGCTACGAGCCGTTCGGCAGCGGCGCCGGCGCCTCGGTCGTCCCCGGCGCCCGCGCCGGTCAGTAAGAGCCTCTGGGCGGGCCCACCAGGGCCCGCGCCACCGCGCCCGGCTCGGCGAACAGGAAGGCCGGACGCGTACCGGCCAGGGCCTCGGGGTTGTTGTAGCCCCAGGCCACCGCGGCGAAGCCGCATCGAGCCTGCGCCGCCGCGTCCGCGTCGCGGATCTCGTCGCCCACCGCCAGCATGTCAGCCGGTTCGACGCCCGCAGCCCGCGCGACCGCGCGCAGACGGCGCGCCTTGCCGAACAGCGAAGCACCGCAGGCATAGTGTCGGATGGATCCGGCCGACGCGCCGAGAGCACAGCGCACATTCGCCTCGCTGTTGGAACTCACGACAGCCAGTGTAAACCCCGCCGCATCGAGCCCCGCGAGCATCTCCGGAATGCCGGAAAACAGCCGCAGCTGAGGGGCGTCGCGGGTTGCGAGCACGCGCATGTGACGGGCGATCAGCGGGACCTTCCAGGCGGGAATGCCGAGATCCTTCAGGATCGCCCGGGCGCTCAAGCCCCGAAGCCGTTCGGTCTCGTCCGCCTCGACCCGGCGGAAACGGTAGCGCGCGGCCACGTCGTTGAGGTTGGCGCAGAACCAGGGAAAGCTGTCGGCGAGCGTGCCGTCGAAGTCGAAGGCGACGAGGCGGTAGGGAGCGGCCGACGCGGCGTCCTCCGGGGTCATGACGCTCACGGGATCGGGCACCTCCAAGACGCGGGCCTGCAAGACGGCGGAAGGCGGCCCCGCTTGCGCGAGGCCGCCTTCTGTATTCGATCGCTCAGTGCGGCCAGTGGCCGATTCCCGCCTTACGCCGCCTTCTGCGTCAGCGCCGGGTAATCGACGTAGCCTTCCGGCCCCTGGCTGTACCAGGTCTTCATGTCGTCCTTGGCGAAGGGCAGGCCCTTGGCGATGCGGTCGACCAGATCGGGGTTCGCGATGTAGGGCCGGCCGAAGGCGATGGCATCCGCTTCGCCCGAGGCCACCGCTTGCTTGGCGCGCTCGCCGTCATAGTCGCAGTTCAGGATGACCGGACCGCCGAAGCGCTCCTTGATGACGGGTGCCACCGGCGCCACCGTCGCCTTGCCGAAGGTGCCGTCCGGGCCCGGCTCGCGCATCTCGATGAAGGCGAGGCCAACGCGCTCCATCATCTCGGCGGCAAGCCCGAAGACCTCGTGCGGGTTAGAATCGTCCACGCCCTGGATCGGGCCGTTGGGCGAGAAGCGGATGCCGGTGCGGTCCGCGCCGACGACGCCGGCCACCGCCTGCGCCACCTTGGTCACCAGCCGAACCCGGTTCTCGACCGAACCGCCGTAGCGGTCGCTGCGCTTGTTGCTGCCGTCGCGGATGAACTCGTCGAGCAAGTAGCCGTTCGCCGCGTGGATCTGCACGCCGTCGAAGCCCGCCGCGACGGCGTTGCGCGCGGCCCGCTCGTAATCGGCGATGAGCCGCGGGATCTCGTCCTCGCGCAGGGCCCGCGCCTGGCTGTAGGGCTTCTTGCCGTCGTAGGTATGCGCCTCGTCCGGCGCCGTGGCGACCGAGGGGGCGACCGGCGGCTCGCCGCCGAGGAAGTCGGAATGGACGAGGTAGCCCATGTGCCAGAGCTGGCAGACGATGCGCCCGCCCGCCTCGTGCACGGCCTTCACCACCGGCTTCCAGGCCTCCGTCTGCTCATCGGACCAGATACCCGGTGCGTAGGGCCAACCAAGCCCTTCCTGGCTGATGCCGGTGGCCTCGGAGATGATAAGGCCGGCCGTCGCGCGCTGAGCGTAATACTCGGCCATCACCGGCGTCGGAACGTGGGTCCGGGTCGCGCGGGCGCGGGTCAGCGGGGCCATGAGAATTCGGTTCGGCAGCTTCAACGCGCCGAGCGTGATCGGGTCAAAGATTGAGGGCATTCGATACTCTGTCGGGAGGTAGCGGCTCTCGAAAACGCTGCGCTGCAGGTGCCGAAGCCGCCTTCGGGTGGGCTGAACCTTGTGTCTAGCCGCCCGGTTCGCCAGTGCGCTGGCGCACCTGCGCTGCGGCGCACAAGCCAACGTTACCCATCCGTCAGTGCCTTCTCGTAGCACCATGCCTCCATGCCGTCCTCGTAGTAGTCCGGCTTGGTCCCGGTTCGCGCATAGCCGCCCCGCTCGTAGAGCCGGATGCCACCGCCGTTGTCGGCCCGCACCTCCAGGCGTAGCCGCTTGCAACCATGGACGCGGGCATCGGCCTCCGCCGCCTGCAGAAGCTTGCGCCCGAGCCCGAGGCCGGCGCGGGCGGGCGCGACGGCGAGCGACGAGAGCCGGGCGACGCGGCTGGTGCGCCGCCGCTCCGTCGTAGCCGCGCCAACGAGGATCTCGACCTCGCCGCCCTCCGCCGGCTCGCGCGCGACGGCGACGAGGAGGGTCATGCTGACCGAGCGGATCGCATGGCGGATCGCCCGCCGTTCGGCCCGGTCGGTGGTGAAGGCGGCGTGTTCGAGCGAGACGAGCGCGTCGAGATCGGCGAGCCGGGCCGGCCGGATCTCCACCGGCACGCGGGCGGCGACGCGCTCGCTGCGAGTGCTCACGCGACGCTCCAGGGATAGGACCATGTCTCGGTCAGGGCCTGATCGTCCTTCTTCAGATAGGCCCGCAATTCGGTCGCGCCCGGCCCGTCGAGCTGCACGTCGAGGGCGACGCGGAAACCGCCGACATGCGGATTCGGCACAATCGAGGTCGCGGTGATCCGTCCGTTGCTGGCGCTGGCGACGACCTCGGGCGGCACCGGATCGCCGAGACGCTTCTCCAGTTCCCCATCACCGAAATCGATCAGGAAGCGCCGGTTACGCAGGGCGGTTGCATCCGCGGCCCGGCGCGCGGCGCCGCTCGCGGCCGGCTCGGCGATGAAGGTGTTCATCACCTTGCCGTTCGGGTGGAGATCCTCGGCCGCAAGCGCCCGGATCGTATAGGCGAGCCGCGCCGGCCGTCCCGCCGGATAAGGCTGCTTCGGGCGCCAGAAGGCGACGACGTTGTCGGCGGTCTCGTTGTCGGTCGGCAGTTCCATCAGCACGACGCTGCCTTCGCCCCAGGCCCCCTCCGGCTCGACGAAGTAGCCGGGGCGGCGCTCGTAGCCGGCCTCGAGATCCTGGTAGCTGGCAAAGTCGCGGTCGCGCTGCATCAGCCCGAAGCCCTTCGGGTCGCGGTCGAGGAAGGTCGAGATCCGCCGGCTTTGCGGGTTGTCGAGCGGTCGCCACAGCCACTCGCCGGAGCCGGTAGCGAGCTGGAGCCCGTCCGAATCGTGCAGCTCCGGCCGGTAATCGTCGCTGTGGCCGCGATCGGTCTCGCTGATGAAGAACATCGAGGTCAGCGGCGCGATGCCGACGGAGGCCAGGTCTTGCCGCGGATAGAGCGTCGCGCTCACCCGCACCCCGGTAGTGCGGCCCGGCTCGACCGTGAAGCGGTAGGCGCCGGCTACGGACGGGCTGTCGAGTAGGGCGTGGATCGTCAGGGCCTTCGCATCCGCCGACGGCACCTCGATGTAGAACGCGCGGAAGAACGGAAACTCCTCCTTCTCGCCGTCCGAACCGATCGCGAGGGCGCGGGCGGAGAGACCGTAGAGCTGGTCCTGGCCGAGGAAGCGGAAATAGCTGGCGCCGGCGAAGACGATCAGTTCGTCGAGGCGGTCGGGCCGGTTGAGCGGTGCGTGGATGCGGATGCCGGCAAAGTTCAGGTCGCTCGGCAACGTCCCGTCGATCCGCGTCCGGCCGAAATCGAACAGGGCCGGATCGTATGGGATCGGCGTGCTGATCCCGTCGCGCACGAGGCTCACGGAGACCGGGCGCGGATAGAGAAAGCCACGGTGGAACAGCTGAAGCCGGAACGGCCCGCCGGCCTCGCCGAGAAACGCATGGTCCTTCCGGAAGCGAATGTCGCGGTAGGCGTCGTAATCGAGGCCTGCGAGCGGCGCCGGCAGCGGTGGGAAGCGGCCGTCGAAGGGCTGCGCCGCGAGCGCCTGCGCCTGGTGCTCGACCATGCCGGGCTCGAAGGGA
Source organism: Methylorubrum sp. GM97 (assembly GCF_024347855.1). Lineage (NCBI taxonomy): Bacteria > Pseudomonadati > Pseudomonadota > Alphaproteobacteria > Hyphomicrobiales > Methylobacteriaceae > Methylorubrum > Methylorubrum sp. GM97. The sequence goes on along the minus strand of NZ_AP025942.1, from coordinate 2,213,821 downwards.
CGGCTCCTCGCATCGTCTCCAGCGGACGCCGGCAGGGCCGCGGCGAGGCCGGCGGCGGCCAGCCCCGACATCACGCCCCGGCGCGAGGGCGCACCTGTCGGCACGGCCTGCTCGGCATGGCCGTTGGGGGCGTGAGGGCCTTTGGCGCGGATCATGATCCCATCCCGAAATGCCACGGTTCAATGGCCGCTTCGGTTGGGCTTGGGAAGGGGCCGGCCGGGCTCGTGCGATGCGGAGCTGCGTCTTTCGCGCAACAATCGCGCGCCACGCCGAACTCTCGACCGATCCGGCCGGAAATCGGGGGGTAGCGGAACCGTTTTTCCCTTGTGGTCGGGAGCCCCCGGCCGTATATGGCGCCTGCCCAATTTCGCACGTGCCTGTGGCCGCGTGTCGGTTGGTGGGCATCCGGTCAACTGCCGGACAGCCGCCAGGGGTCTTAAAGGATCGATGGTCGTAAAGGGTGGATCCCTACGGCCGGCATCCGGGTGGCGACACCAGACCCTAACAACAACCGGCAGCCGGAGGCGAAACCGGCGAACCCCGCTCTCCACGGGGGACGCAGCTTAAAGCAACGACGAACGGGCTTTTTTGGTCTCGTCGGCCCTCCAAAGGCCGACACCGAAGAGGCTTGTTTATCCTTGCCCGGCGTGCGGTTGGGGTTCCCCCATCCAATCCACGGCAGCTTCCGGGGTGCTTCTCGCGCCCGCTGACCGTTCCGCGTCTCCAAAGCGCGAAGCGGAAGCGACGCATCGCCCCCTGACGCCGACGGTCCTTCCGGGACCGTCACGATTCGATCTCGCGCCCTCGACGGCGCCTCGAACCTGTGGTGGGGACGACCAATGACCGATCGCATCCGCGATTACCTGCGCGCGCGCCGCGACCTCGGCCAGGACGAGGGCCCGGTGATGGTCCTCGACCTCGATGTCGTGCGTGACAACTACACGGCTTTCGCCCGCGCGCTGCCCGACACCCGCGTGTTCTACGCCGTGAAGGCGAACCCAGCCGCGGAAGTGCTGCGCCTGCTCGCCGAGATGGGCTCCTGCTTCGACACGGCTTCCGTGGCCGAGATCGAGATGGCGCTCGCCGCCGGCGCCACCGCCGACCGCGTCTCCTTCGGCAACACCATCAAGAAGGAGCGCGACGTCGTCCGCGCGCTCAAGCTCGGCATCCGCCTCTTCGCCGTCGATTGCCAGGCCGAGGTCGAGAAGATCGTTCGCGCGAGCGAGGCGGCCGGCATCGCGGCCGGCGAGGTGCAGGTGTTCTGCCGCATCCTGTGCGACGGCGCCGGTGCGGATTGGCCGCTCTCGCGCAAGTTCGGCTGCGAGCCGGAGATGGCGGTGAACGTGCTGGAGCACGCCCACCGGCACGGCCTCAATGCCTACGGCGTCTCGTTCCATGTCGGTTCGCAGCAGGCCAACACGGAAGCCTGGGACGGGGCGCTCGCCTCCGCCTCCGAGATCTTCCGTGAATGCGCTCTGCGCGGCATCGGCCTGTCGATGGTCAATCTCGGCGGCGGCTTCCCGACCAAGTACCTCAAGCAGGTGCCGGGCGTGGAAACCTACGGCGACGCGATCTTCCGTGCGCTCACCAAGCATTTCGGCAACCGCATCCCGGAGACGATCATCGAGCCGGGCCGCGGCATGGTCGGCAATGCCGGCCTGATCGAGGCCGAGGTCGTGCTCGTCTCCAAGAAGTCGGAGGCCGAGGACGAGGTGCGCTGGGTCTATCTCGACATCGGCAAGTTCGGTGGGCTGGCCGAGACCATGGACGAGTCGATCCGCTACGCGATCCGCACCGACCACGACGAGGACCGCATGGCGCCCTGCGTCGTCGCCGGCCCGACCTGCGATTCGGTCGACGTGCTCTACGAGAAGAACCACTACCCGCTGCCGGTCTCCCTCTCGATCGGTGACAAGGTGTGGATCGAGGGCGCGGGCGCCTACACCACGACCTACGCGGCGGTCGCCTTCAACGGCTTCCCGCCCCTCGCGCAGATCGTGATCTGATCCGCAATCCGGTCCCGCCCCGGCGGGGCCGGCTTCGGTCAGGCTTCATTCACGCCTCTTCCGTCAGAAGTGCCGCGCGTCTCACGAGACGCGCATGTCGTTGTGTCCCGGACGGCCCGCCTCGGCGGGTGCGAGGGCTGTTTCCCCCCGCTTCTCAGCGACCTGGGAGGGTACGGCCGTGATCCAGATCCGCAATGAAACCGCCTCCGATGTCGTGGCCCGCGAGCACCTGCTCGACGCCTGCTTCGGCCCCGGCCGCTTCCTGAAGACCTCGCAGCGCCTGCGCGAAGGCCGTCTTCCGGCGCGCGGCCTCGCCCTCTCGGCTGTGCGGGGCGAAAAACTCGTCGGCACCGTGCGGCTGTGGGATGTCGAGACCGGCTGCGGCCGGCCCGCCTTGCTGCTCGGCCCGCTCGCGGTCGATCCGGAGGTTCAGGGTGCCGGCCTCGGCGGAACGCTGATGCGGGCCGCGCTCGCCGAAGCGGCGGCGTTCGGCCACGGCGCCGTGCTGCTGGTGGGGGATGCGCCCTATTATGCCCGCTTCGGCTTCGCCCCGGAGAAGGCAGCAGGGCTCTACATGCCCGGTCCGTTCGAGCGCGAGCGCTTCCTCGGACTGGAACTGGCGGCCCATGCGCTTGCGGGCGCCGAGGGCGTGCTGCGCGCGACCGGCGCGTTCGAACAGCTGCCGGAGGTCGCGGCCGAGGCCGCCACGGTCGTGGCACGACGACACGCCGCCTGAGGCGAGGCCGGGCTGCGGCGCCCGCTTCCCGTCATGGGATTAAGTGCGAAACAGGGCCCGTCGACGCGCAGGAGCGGCGGCGGACCCTGATCCGGTCGATGGTGGTCGTCATGGAAGAGACCGGGAGCACCGGCACGGATCACCGGCTCAGCGGTGATAGGGCCAAGCAGTCGCGGAGAAGGACAGGCGGCTGGCACCCTCGTGGAAGGCGCGGGCCTGGCCGGCGGCCGTACGTCCAGCGCGGACGAGGGCGGCGAGGAGTGTGATGATGCCCGGATCGCGATCGATCGTCTCGATTTCGGGATGGATGGACGGTGCGGTGAGGACGGTCAGCATGGTGCGGTTTCCTTGTGCGTGCTGTCTGCCCTTGAGCGTCACTCCCTTGTTGCAGTGCAGCATAGACAGACTTTTCGGCACACGCCTCCGACGCCATCCGAGCCCAGACCTGCACTCACCTCATAGCTGAAACCCTGGAATCTTCACGGTTCCGCAACATCCGAGCGGATCGACCGGTTGACCGGCAGACGCCGAACCGTCATCCGCTCGTCACTTCCAAGCATCAATCACGCCGCTCTCAAGCAACGAGCAGCCCGACAGGAGTGTCCGCGCATGTCCGATGGCCCGAAGAAGGATTGGCCCGTCCACGGTCGCATCACCGGCCCGATCGTGATGATCGGTTTCGGCTCGATCGGCCGGGGCACCCTGCCCCTCATCGAGCGCCATTTCGAGTACGACAAGAGCCGCTTCACGGTCATCGATCCCGTCGACACCCATAAGGATCTCGCCGACAAGCACGGCCTGCGCTTCGAGAAGGTCGCGCTCACCAAGGAGAACTACCGCGACGTCCTCACCCCGCTCCTCACCGAGGGCGGCGGCCAGGGCTTCTGCGTGAACCTCTCGGTCGACACCTCCTCGCGCGACATCCTCGAACTCTGCCGCGAACTCGGCGCGCTCTACATCGACACGGTCGCCGAGCCCTGGACCGGCTTCTACTTCGACAAGGACCTGAGCCAGGCCGACCGCACCAACTACGCGCTGCGCGAGAACATCCTCACCGCCCGCCGCGCTGCCCCCGGCGGCACGACCGCGGTGTCGTGCTGCGGTGCAAACCCCGGCATGGTCTCGTGGTTCGTCAAGCAGGCGCTGCTCAACGTCGCCAAGGACACCGGCTCCTCGACCCCTGAGCCGAAGTCCCGCGAGGAATGGGCCGCGCTCATGCGCGAACTCGGCGTCAAGGGCGTCCACATCGCCGAACGCGACACCCAGCGCGCCAAGAACCCCAAGCCCCAGGGTGTGTTCGTCAACACCTGGTCGGTCGAGGGCTTCGTCTCCGAGGGCAACCAGCCGGCCGAGCTCGGCTGGGGCACGCACGAGACCTGGAAGCCCGCCAATGCCCAGGAGCAGACCAAGGGCTCGCGCTGCGCGATCTTCCTGCTCCAGCCCGGCGCCGACACCCGCGTGCGCTCCTGGACGCCGACCGCGCAGGCGCAGTTCGGCTTCCTCGTGACCCACAACGAGGCGATCTCGATCGCGGACTACTACACGGTCCGCGAGGGTAACGAGGCGGTCTACCGCCCGACCTGCCACTACGCCTACCACCCGGCCAACGACGCCGTGCTCTCGCTGCACGAGATGTGGGGCAATGCCGGCAAGGTGCAGGAGCACCAGCACATCCTCGACGAGAACGAGATCGTCGACGGCATCGACGAACTCGGCGTCCTCCTCTACGGGCATAAAAAGAACGCCTACTGGTACGGCTCGCAGCTCTCCATCGAGGAGACCCGGCGGATCGCCCCCTACCAGAACGCGACCGGCCTTCAGGTGACGAGCGCCGTGCTCGCGGGCATGGTCTGGGCCTTGGAGAACCCGGAGGCCGGCATCGTCGAGGCCGACGAGATCGACTTCCGCCGCTGCCTGGAAGTGCAGACGCCGTATCTCGGCCCGGTCGTGGGCGTGTACACCGACTGGACCCCGCTCACCGACCGTCCGGGCCTGTTCCCGGAGGACATCGACCCAAGCGACCCCTGGCAGTTCCGCAACGTGCTCGTGCACGGCTGAAGCCCCGCCATAGAACGCTCTTCGGGGCCGCCCTGTCCGGGGCGGCCCTTTTTTGTTACGGTTCGGGCCTTCGCACAGGAGGCTGAGCGATGGCGGTCGGCCCGCGTCGCGATACCCGCATGCGGGTCGCCGAGTATCAGGAATGGGTCGTCAGCCGCCCTGATCACGAGCGCTGGGAACTGATCGACGGCGTCCCCGTGTTGATGGTGCCCTCCAAGGACCGCCACCAAAGAATTGTCTACAACCTCCTGAGAGCACTCGGCGATCTCGCCGATGCAAGAGGATGCTGGGCCGTTCCAGGTCTCGGTATCCTGAGCGAAGCGTTCGATGATTATGCGCCCATCCCGGACGCCGTCGTCCGATGCGGCGCCGAATTGCTCGACGGCTATGCCGACGATCCGCTCCTGATCGTGGAAGTCCTCTCCCCCTCGACCCTCGTGCTGGACCGTGGCCGCAAGACCGAGTTCTACCAGACCGTTCCCTCGCTCGCCGTCCTCCTGCTCGTGCATCAGGACGAAGCGCGGGTGGAGGTCTGGCGCCGGGCGCCGGACTGGACGGTTGAAGTCGCCGGGCCCGGCGCGGTCATCGACCTGCCCGAACTCGGCGGCGCATTGTCCGTCGCGGAGGTCTATGCGCGCCTGACCTTCTGACCCGGCCCCGCACGCCGCTTGCTTGGCTCCGGGGCGGTGCTAGCATCGCCTTCGTTTTCGGAGGTCTCACGATGGCGCTCGCCCTTCGGCGCGACCCCGGCATGCGGGTGGCGGAGTATCAGGCCTGGGTCGCCGACCTTCCGGACGAGGAGCGCTGGGAGCTGATCGACGGTGAACCGGTGTTGATGGCGCCGCAGAGCGAGCGGCATCAGCTGATCGTCGCGAACTTGGTTCAGAATCTCCGGCCGTTCGGACGCGACCGCGGTTACCGCGCGATTCCCGGCATTGCCGTGCTGAGCGACAGCATGGACACCTTCGTGCCGATCCCCGACGTGGTGGTGCGTTGCGGATTACCGCTGAGGGACGGCTATGCCCGCGATCCCGTCCTCGTCGCGGAGGTACTCTCGCCCTCGACCATGAGCCGGGATCGCGGCCGCAAGACCGATTTTTACCGGAGCATCGCCTCGCTCAAACTGTTCCTGATCGCCTATCAGGACGAGCCGCGCGTCGAGGTGTGGCGCCGCGAGCCCGAGGGCGGCTGGGCGTTCGAGGCCCACGGCCTCGGCGACGCGATCGACCTGCCAGAACTCGGCGGCCACTTGGCCGTTGCAGAGATCTATGACGACATCGCTTTCTAGACGACGAACCCGCGCGGGACCGGCCTTGCCCCATTTCGAAGACTTCTACGCCAACAAGCTGCGCGGCTCGCTCGGGGTCACCGATGCGGAATCGGTGCTCGATCTGCGCGGGGCCAACCGCCCGACCGCGGAGGCCTCGCTGACCGACATGCTGGAGCGCAGCCGCTTCGCCAAGGGCAAGACCGTGGCGATCCGCCTCGATCCACCGCCGGAGGGCGGGGGCGAGACCCTGTTCCAGCCGATCGGGCGCCAACTCCTCGATGCCAAGCGGCGCGGCTGGATCGAGCGGCTGCAGACCCTGCCCGCGGGCGACGGGCTCGGCTTCTACGTGGCGCTGGCCGGCAAGCCCGACCGCGAGCGCGACTGACCCGCCATGGCTTGGAGTCGGAACGACAACGCGTTGGAGCACCTCGCTCGCTTCGGTTACGGCGCGCGCGGCTTCGTCTACTGCGTCGTGGGAGCGCTCGCCGTGCTCGCTGCCCTCGGGCAGGGCGGATCGGCCGGCGACAGCAAAAGCGCGATCCGCGCGGTGCTCGGTGGCCCGTTCGGCGCCGTCATCGTCGGGCTGATCGCGCTGGGCCTCGCGGGCTTCGCGCTGTGGCGCCTTTTCGAGGGCGCGACCGACGCGGACCGGCGCGGGCACTCGCCAAAGGCATTGGCCGTGCGCGGCGCCCACCTGATCAGCGCCGTGATCTATGCCGGCCTCAGCCTCACCGCGGCCCGCCTCGCCTTCGGCATTGGCCGCGCCTCGGCCGGCGGCGATGGGGTGCAGGACTGGACCAAATGGCTGCTCAACCAGCCCCTCGGCCCCTGGCTCGTCGGGATCGTCGGGCTCGGCATCGTCGCCGCTGGGATCGGCTACGCCGCCAAGGCCTGGAAGGGCAACGTCACCGAACGGCTCTCCCTTCCCGCCGGCTCGGAGGCCTGGATCGACCGGCTTGGGCGGTTCGGCTACGCGGCGCGGGGGCTCGTCTTCCTGATGATCGGCGGCTTCGTCCTAACCGCCGCCTGGACGCAGGCCTCCTCCGACGCCACGGGCCTCTCGGGCGCCTTCTCGGCGCTGAGGGCGCAGCCCTATGGCTGGGTGCTGCTCGCCATCGTCGCCGCCGGCCACTTCGCCTTCGGCGCCTTCGGTCTGATCCAGGCCCGTTACCGCCATATCGACGCCCCGGATCTCGACCAGGGGAATGGAGCGGTCGCCAGGGCGGTCCGCGCCGCGCGTTGACATTCCCCCCGGTCGGCGCCGATACCGCGCTCCGCCTGGAGCATCGGCCTTGTGCCGAAAACCGGTCTCCATCGTTCGGGCCGATGCTCTGACACGAAGCACCATGCAGAAGCGCACCCTCAAGACGGCGGTGATGGTCGTCCACGATCTCGCCGCGACCGCGGCGGCCGTGGTGCTGACCTTCGTCTTCCGCTTTCAGGACGGGGCGCTGGCCGAGCGCCTGCACGCGCTGCCGCTGCTGCTGCCGCCGTTCCTAGCCTATGCCGGGCTGATCTACGCGTGGTTCCGGCTCTACCGCACCAAGTGGCGCTTCGCCTCGCTGCCCGACCTCGCCGGCATCGTGCGCGCCGCAAGCGTCACCGCGCTGACGCTGCTCGTGCTTGACTACGTGCTGGTCTCCTCGAACCTCTACGGGTTCTACTTCTTCGGCAAGGTCGCCATCGTCCTCTACTGGGTCTTGCAGATCTTCCTGCTCGGCGGGCCGCGGCTGGCCTTCCGCTACCTGAAATACGCCCGCTCCCGGCAGAGCCAGGCCCGCACCGCCACCACGCCGACGCTGCTGCTGGGCCGCGGCGCCGATATCGAGATCGTGCTGCGGGCGATCGAATCCGGCTCGGTCAAGCGGCTCTCCCCCAAGGGCATCCTCTCGCCGCGGGCGGACGAGGCGGGCCAGATGATGCGCGGCGTGCCCGTGCTCGGCGGGTTTCGCGACCTCGAACAGGTGGTCGCGGACCTCGCCAATCGCGGCCTACCCGTGCGCCGGCTCGTGGCGACGCCAAGCGCGCTGGCGCCCGAATCCGAGCCTGATGACCTCATCGCCCGCGCTCGCCGTCTCGGCCTGCCGCTCGCCCGCGTCACCAGCCTCGGCGAGGGGATGCGCGACGCCGAACTCGCGCCGCTGGAGATCGAGGATCTGCTCCTGCGCCCCACCGTCGCCATCGACCGGCCGCGGCTCGAGCGCTTCCTCACCGGTGCCCGCGTCGTCGTCACGGGCGGCGGCGGCTCGATCGGCGCCGAGATCTGCGCCCGCGCGGTCGCTTTCGGCGCCTCGGCGCTGCTCGTCATCGAGAATTCGGAACCGGCGCTCCACGCCGTCCTCAACGGGCCGGCCCTGCTCCACGCCGAGGCCGCGGTCGAGGGCGCGCTCGCCGACATCCGCGACCGCGAGCGGCTGCACGCGATCCTCCGCGATTTCCGGCCCACCTACGTCTTCCACGCCGCCGCGCTGAAGCAAGTGCCCTATCTCGAGCGCGACTGGGCCGAGGGCATCAAGACCAACGTGTTCGGTTCGATCAACGTCGCCGAGGCGACGGTGGCCGCGGGCGCCCGCGCCCTGGTGATGATCTCGACCGACAAGGCGATCGAACCGGTCTCGCAGCTCGGCGTCACCAAGCGCTTCGCCGAGATGGTCGCGCAGTCTCTCGACGCGGAGCGCTCCGGCCCCGAGGCGACCCGGCTCATCGCCGTGCGCTTCGGCAACGTGCTGGGCTCGGCCGGCTCGGTGGTGCCGGTGTTCAAGGCGCAGATCGCCCGCGGCGGCCCCGTCACGGTGACCCATGCCGAGATGGTGCGCTACTTCATGACCGTGCGCGAGGCCTCCGACCTCGTGCTCACCGCCGCCTCCCACGCCGACGCGGAAGGGCGCGGCGATACCGGCGACCAGCGCGCGGCAGTCTACGTGCTGAAGATGGGCCAGCCCGTACGCATCCGGGATCTGGCCGAGCGGATGATCCGCCTCGCCGGCTTCGAGCCCGGCGAGGACATCGAGATTCAGGTCACCGGCGCACGGCCGGGCGAGCGGCTCAACGAGATCTTGTTCGCGAAGGAAGAGCCGCGTGTGACGCTCGCCGGCATCGAAGGCGTCATGGCGGCCAAGCCCGTCTTCGCCGACCGCGCGGTGCTGGAAGGGTGGATCGCTCGCCTGCGCGAGGCCGTCACGGCGGGCGACCGGGCGGCGGCGGAAGCCGTGTTCGAGGAGGCGATCCCGGATTTCCGCAATCGCGCCGGGGCCGTTCCGAACACCAAGCCCGAGACCATCGCGCCGCCGACGGCAGCCACCGAGGCGGCGACCGCCTGAGGCCTCGATTCCTTGAAGTTCAGGCCCCTTCGCCGCGGCGGTCGAAGCGGGCGCGGGCCTCCTGAATCTCCGGCAGGTGGGCGAAGGCCCAGGCGCCGAGCGCCTGGATCGGCTCCCGCAGCGAGCGCCCGAGTTCGGTCAGCTCGTAATCGACCCGCGGCGGGATCGTCGGGAAGATCGTGCGCGTCACGAGGCCGTCCCGCTCCAGCCCGCGCAGGGTGAAGGTGAGCATCCGCTGCGAGATGCCGCCGATCATCCGCTTCAGCTCGTTGAAGCGCCGCGGACCGTCTCCCAGCATCATGACGACGAGGACGCTCCACTTGTCGCCGATCCGCGCGAGCACCGTGCCGACGAGGCGGCAATCCTGCCCGGAATGCTCGGGCCGCGGCGGTGCGTCGGTTCCCTCGATGTGCCCGGGTTCCAAGAATGTGCCTCCTTGCGCACGGCTGACGGTGGTTATCTATAGCGCCTCGGTTCATTTCTGATACCGAGGATCAAACATGAAGCTCCTTCACGTCGACGGCAGCATCCTGGGGCCGCATTCCGTCAGCCGGACCATCTCCGCCGCCATCGTGGACCGCCTGCGGGCGCAGCATCCCGGTCTCGACGTCATCTACCGCGACCTCGCCGGGACGCCACTGCCGCACCTCTCGGGCGCGGTCCTCGCCGGGGCGCAGCCCAACGCCACGAATACGCCCGACGTGCAGCACGACGTCGAACTTGGCCGGCAGGTGCTGGAGGAGTTTCTGGCAGCCGACATCGTGGTGATCGGCGCACCGCTCTATAATTTCACCCTGTCGAGCCAGCTCAAAGCCTGGATCGACCGCATCCTCGTGGCGGGTGTCACCTTCCGCTACGGGCCGTCCGGGGCCGAGGGCCTCGCCGGCGGCAAGCGTGTTATCGCCGTCGTCTCGCGCGGCGGCCTCTACGGGCCGGGCACGCCCGCCGCGGCGGCCGAGCACGCGGAGACCTATCTGCGCACGGTGCTCGCCTTCATCGGCATCACCGCGCCGGAGATCATCGTCGCCGAGGGCATCGCCCTGGGCGCGGAGGCCCGCGAGCGGGCTCTGGCCGGCGCCCTCGACGCCGCGGCGGCTCTCAAGGCCGCCTGAGCCCTCAACCGCCCGCCCGCGCCAGCGCCGCGAGCCCATCCCGCGACGCTTGCGCCGGCCGCCAGCCCAGGGCCTCCAGCCCCTCGGCGCGGGCGACGAGCGAGCCGGACAGCCGGTCGAAGGCGGCCTCGCGGCCGGTGGCGCGGCAGGCGAGGCCGATCAGCGGCACCGGGCAGGGCAGCAGGCCGGGCCCGCGCCCGAGTCCAGCACGGAGCGCGGCCAGCATCTCGGGCAAAGTCAGCGGGTCGGGATCGGCCACCACCAGCGGACGCCGCAGGGGGCCGGGTGCCTCCAGCGCCGTCGCCACCGCCCCCGCAAGGCTCTCGACCGAGACCAGCGAGCGGCGCCCGGCCAAGCTCGCGAGCGGCAGCGGATAGGGCGTGCGGGCGAGCTTGAGCAGGGCCGCCATGTTGCCCTTCACGCCAGCGCCGTAGACGAGCACCGGGCGCAGGGCGACCCAGTCGAGCCCGGTCTCGGCCAGGGCCTCTTCCGCGGCGAGCTTGGAACGGCCGTAAGGATCGGTCGGCTCGGGCGTGTCCGCCTCGGAGAGGGGCGCCGGGGCGCTCGAACCGGCCTGCGCCCGGATCGAGGAGAGGAACACGAAGCGGCCCACCCGCGCCCGCTGCGCGGCGTCGGCGAGCTTGCGCGTCGCCTCGGTGTTGGAGTTGCGAAAATCGTCCTCGGGGGCGCCGGACATGGCGTGGGCGAGCCCGGCGGAATGCACCACCGCATCGACCCCGGTGAGCGCGGCGGCCATGTTCATCGGCCGGGCCAGATCGCCGACGACCGCGCCGCTGGCACCCTCCGGCACCTCGACGGGGCGCCGCAGCAGCACGCGGACCCGGTAGCCCCGCTCCGAGAGCGCCCGCAGCAGGTGGCGTCCGATGAAGCCGGTAGCTCCAGTCAGCGCGATCAGCTTTCCGCTCACCCGTCATCCCCTCACGCGCTGGCGGCCCGCGGCGTCGCGAACCGGCGCAGCAGCCACCCGACCAGCCCCGCCGCGAGGACGAGGCAAGCGAGCGTGACGGCCCGAGACGGCCAAAGCAAGGTCACGCCCGCCAGCGCGGCCAGCGCGACCTGCAGGGCAAAGACCCAGCCGACGGTCTCCCGTACGGAGAACCCGTTCACGGTGGCGACCTGATAATAGTGGCTGCGATGGGCCTGCCAGACGGCCTCACCCCGCCGCAGGCGCCACAGCAGGGTGAGGGTCGCGTCGGCGATGGGATAGAGCGGCAGGATCAGCGCGGCGGCCAAACCTCCATCCAATCCCCCCTGCCCCGCGAGGCGGAACAGCAGCCACGCCACGATCAGCCCGATCGGCAGCGAGCCGACATCGCCCATGAACAGCCGCGCCACCGGCCGGTTGAACGGCGCGAAGCCGAGAAGCCCACCGAGCAGGGCGCCGGCGACCAGCGTCGGCTCGGGCGCGTAGCGGCCCGCGAGGCCGAGGGCGAACAGGAAGGCGGTGGGCGGCACGAACTCGGCCAGCGTCATCCAGTCGAGCCCGTCCATGAAGTTGACGAGGTTCACGAACCAGAGCCCGGCGAGGATCGCGAAGGCCCGCTCCAGCCAGAGCGGCATATCCGGCAGCAGACGGCCCTCGACGGTGAGCACGACGGCGGCGACCGCGCCGGCCTGGATCACGAGCCGAAGCGAGGCCGGCAAGGGCCGGATGTCATCGACGGCGCCGACCGCAGCGAGGGCGATCACCGAGAGCGCCAGCACCGGCAACTCGACGCCCCCAAGCGCGATCCCGGTCGGCATGGCCAGGACGGCCGCCGTGATCAGCGCGGCGGCGATGATCGCGATCCCACCGCCCTGGGGCGTCGGCACCCGGTGGCTGGAGCGGGCGTTCGGCCGTGCCAGGGCGTAGCGCTGCAGCAGCGGCTTCAGCAGAACGATCAGGCCGGCGGAGAGCAGCGCCGCCAGCGGGACGACGGAGAGCGGGGCGAGGGTCATCGGATTGCGAGACGGCGCGCAGCAGCCCTCCCCCTTCTGCGGGGGAGGGGGGCCCCCGAAGGAGGTCGGGTGAGGGGAACGCGGTGCCAATCGGGTCGAGGCCAGCCGGACATGTCACCGTCGCGCCGCCCCTCACCCGCCTGCTCCGCAGGCACCCTCCCCCGCAGAGGGGGGAGGGTTTTGAAGCGGCATCGTCCAATCCTTCGCATATCGCCCGCTCTACCCGCCCGCCTCGGTCCAAGCGAGACCACGGCAACCGATCCCAACTTGTTTTGGCCGCAAAGCCACGCGATCCGCGTCGCACGGTCCGCCGAAAGAGCGGTGGGTGGGCCGCGCGTCCCGGCCGGCTTGCCTTGCGGGGGCCGGAAGCCGCCGATACGACTTGGCCGCTCGCCCCCACCGCTCAAGCCGGTTGTCAAGAATCGCCCGTTGCGCACGCTTTCACTGGCCCTTGCCCTGGCCCTCGCGATCCTGGCGGCCGTGGCGGGCTCCCTCGCCGGCCTCATTGGGACCGCCGCCCCCGCCCACGCGGTCGAGGCCGTGCGCGTCACCCTCGACGCGCCCGCCATCGATCTGACGCCGACGATCGAGCGCTACCGCTCGGACGGCGACCTGATCCAGATCTCCACCGCCCCGGGCAAGGACGGGATCGTGCGGCGCATCGCGGTCAAGGCGCGCGAGGCGGGCGCGCGGCCGGACTGGATGGTGTTCGCGCTCACCAACGACACCGACGAGCAGATCGACCGCCTGCTGGTCGCCCCGCATTTCCGCCTCGTCGGCTCCGGGGTGATCTGGCCCGATCTCGGCGGCTCGCGCATCGCCGCGATCACCGCGAGCGAGGGCATCCGGCCCGAGCGCGACGAGAGCCTCGACGCCGACCAGTTCCTGATCACCATCGATCCCGGCACCACGGTCACCTACGTGGCGGAGCTGAAAGGCCCGAACATCCCGCAGGTCTACCTCTGGGATCAGGATGCCTACCGCAAGAAGACCTCGGGGCTGACGCTCTACAAGGGCATCATCATCGGCATTGCCGGGCTCTTGGCGCTGTTCCTCACCATCATCTTCGTGGTGAAGGGCGCGATCATCTTCCCCGCCGCCGCCGCGCTCTCCTGGGCGGTGCTGGCCTATGCCTGCATCGATTTCGGCTTCCTCCAGCGGGTGTTTCCCGTCACCGAACTCGCCGAGCGGATCTACCGCGCCTCGGCCGAGGCCGTGCTCGGCGCGACCCTGCTGGTGTTCCTGTTCGCCTACCTCAACCTGTCGCGCTGGCACGTGCGCTACAGCCACGTCGCCTTCTTCTGGCTGACCTTCCTCGCCGGCCTCGTGGCGCTGGCGGTGTTCGACCCGCCCGTGGCGGCGGGCGTGGCGCGCATCTCCATCGCTGCCGTGGCTGGCGTCGGGCTCCTGCTGATCCTCTATCTCGCCGTCCATAACGGCTACGACCGGGCCATCCTGCTGGTGCCGACCTGGCTTCTGCTGCTGGTCTGGGTGGTGGCGGCGGGCTTTGCCATCACCGGGCAGATCGGCTCCGACCTCGTGCAGCCGGCGCTCATCGGCGGCCTCGTGCTCATCGTCATGCTGATCGGCTTCACGGTGATGCAGCACGCCTTTGCCGGCGGCGGCCTCAGCCACAGCCTCGTCTCGGACACCGAGCGCCGGGCGCTGGCGCTGACGGGCGCGGGCGACATCGTGTTCGACTGGGACGTGCCGGGTGACCGCGTTTTCGCCGGCCCCGAGATCGAGGCCCAGCTCGGGCTCAAGCGCGGCGCCCTCGAAGGACCGGCGGCGAACTGGCTCGGCCTGCTCCATCCCTTCGACGTGGAGCGCTACTCGGCGGCCCTCGACACCGTGATCGAGGAGCGGCGCGGGCGCATCACCCACGATTTCCGCCTTCGCTCGGCCGACGGCCCCTACGCGTGGTACCGGCTGAAGGCGCGGCCGGTGATCGGCACCGATGGCGAGGTGATCCGCATCGTCGGCACGATCAGCGACGTGACCGAGGCGAAGACCGCCGAGGAGCGGCTGCTGCATGACGCGGTACACGACAGCCTCACCGGCCTGCCGAACCGCGAGCTGTTCCACGACCGGCTGGAGGCCGCGCTGGCGATGGCGAGTCAGGACCCGCGCCTCAAGCCCGCAGTGATCGCCCTCGACATCGATCGGTTCAAGGCGATCAACGACGCCATCGGCCTCTCGGCGGGCGACTCGATCCTGCTGACGCTCTCGCGCCGGCTCGGGCGGCTGCTGCGGCCGCAGGACACGCTGGCGCGGGTCGCGGGCGACGAATTCGCGGTGATCCTGCTTTCGGAGCGCGAGCCCGACCGCATCCTCTCGTTCGCCGAGATGATCCGGCGCGCCATCGCCACCCCGGTGACCTATGCCGACCGCGAGGTGTTCCTCACCGTCTCGATCGGCATCGCCTTGCACGAGGCGACGCAGGGCGTGGGCAACCAAGGCAGCGGGCAGACGCGGCGCGAGGAGGTGTTCAAGAACGCCGAGATGGCGATGATCCAGGCCAAGCGCGGCGGCGGCGACCGGATCGAGGTGTTCCGCGCCAACATGCGCCTCGAGCGCTCCGACCGGTTGATGCTGGAAGCGGACCTGCGCAAGGCGTTGGAGCGCAACGAGATCAAGGTGCTGTTCCAGCCGATCGTCCGGCTCGAAGACCGCACGGTGGCCGGCTTCGAGACGCTGCTGCGCTGGGACCATCCGAAGCTCGGGCGCATCCCGCCCTCCACCTTCCTCCCGGTGGCGGAAGAGACCGGCGTCATCGTCCCGCTCGGCAATTTCGCCATCGAGCGCACGGCGCTGGAACTCGCCGCCTGGCAGCGCTCGCTCGACGTCGAGCCGCCGATCTTCGCCTCGGTCAACGTCTCCTCGCGCCAGCTCCTGCGCCACGACCTCCTGCACGATGTGAAGACGGTGATCGCCCGCACCGGCGTGCTGCCCGGCTCGCTCAAGCTGGAGATGGCCGAGGGGCTGGTGATGGAGAACCCGGAATACGCCGCCCAGATGCTCACCCGCATCCACGATCTCGGCGCGGGCCTCGTCCTCGACGATTTCGGCACCGGCTACTCGGCGATCTCCTATCTCCAGCGCTTCCCCTTCGACACGATCAAGATCGACCAGAGCTTCGTGCGCCAGATGGGCCAGGGCCGCACCGCGATGCTGCGCTCTGTTCTGCGGATGGGGCAGGAGCTCGGTCTGGCCACCATCGCCGAGGGCGCCGAGTCGGAGGAGGATGCGCAGGTGTTGCAGGAGTTCGGCTGCGATTACGCGCAAGGGGCAGCCTTCGGCGAGCCGATGACCGTGCTCCAGGCCCGCCAGCTCGTCGGCGCCGCGCCCGAAGCGGCCTGATCCCGCAATGACGCGCAGGTCTCGCGCTTCAGTTTAAACCTCCCTTAACCATGTTGCGGGAAGGTCCATCCAAGTATCCGGGACGCCTCTTCGGCGGACCCGCCGGGTTGAGGATGGACGATGATCGAGGCGACGAGACGCAGGAGCCCGGCCCCCTCTGGCAGCGCGATGCGGCGCCTGATGACGCGGCCCATCCACGCGCATCTCGCCGCCGCGGTGCAGCCGCGGACGGTCGCCGCCGAGGTTGCGGCCGAACCCGTGACGCAGGCTCCGGCGGACGCCGTGGTGCAGATTGTGGCGGACGCTCCGGCGGAGGCACCCGCCCCCCTGTCCTTCGCGCCCGAAGCGGATGCGGGTGAGGCGGATCTCGCGCGCCTGCGCCTCGAAGTGGCGGTGATGAAGGCCGCACTCGCCGCCGAGCGCCGGGAGAGCGAGGCCCTTCGGACCAGCCTCGGCCTCGCGGACGCGGAAACGCTCAGCGAGGAGGCGCGGGCCGTCCGCGCGCGCTGGGCTGCGCTGGTCGAGCGCCTGATCCACAATCCGCTCTGATCCCTTCAGAACATCTCTCATCCGATCGGAGCGGGTTGCCGCCATGCGTGCTCCCACGAGCGCCCGTTGTTCGCTTGTCGTCAACGGCCAGCCCCTGCGGGTCTCCCCCGGTGATACCTCCCTGGAGACCGCGCTGGCGGACGGGATGATCGGCCCGATGACCGTGCTGCTCGGCCAGGGCCCCGGCCCGGCCTCACGGCGGCTCCCCGTTCGAGCGCGGCGGGCGGAGGCGGTGACGCTGTCCGCGCCCGATCCGGACGCGACGATCCGGCCGGTCAAGACGCCGGTCCGGACGCTGGCACGCCGCACCGGCAGCATCGACTCCATCACGGCGCTGGCGCCGCGGGTCCTTCAGGTCGTCGCGACCCTGGAGCGCCGGCTTCCTTTCGAGCCGGGCGACCAGGTCGTCGTCACGCTCGAAGGCGGGCACCCGGTCACGCTCACGCCGACGCTCGGCGTCGAGGGCGGAGCGGAGTTGAATGAACTCGTCTTCCACCTGCGCGGCGAGAGCGCAGAGGATCTCACCGCCCTGTTCGGCTGCCCGGTCGAGCCCGGCCGTGCGGTGAAGGTGAAGGGTCCTGTCGGCAACGGCACCTATCGGCCCGGCGGCGGTCGCCTCGTGCTGGTGGCGGCAGAGACCGGGTTCGCCGGCATCTGGGCGATCGCCCGCGCCGCGCGCTACATCGAGCCGGCCCGCGAGATCTGCCTCGTGGTCGGCGCGCGCGATCCCCTCGATCTCTACATGCGCCCGTCGCTCGAATGGCTGCGCGCCACCGGCGTCACCCGCATCACGCTGGCCGCCGACCGCCACCGCCAGCGGGGGCCCGATGTGCGCCCCGGCCCGCTCACCGCCCATATCCCGAGTCTGCGGACCACCGACGTGGTGCACGCCTCCGGCTGCCCCTCGACCCTCGGCGCGGTGGAAGTCCTGGCCGCGGCGGCAGGGGCGCGGTTCTATCCGATCCCGCTTGAACCGGGGGCGTAGACTCCCTCCGGCATCGGGTTCAGGGCTGCGCTTCCGCCCAGGTTATGACCGCCGAGATATGCCACGCATACACGGCGGCGATGAAGCAGAACATTGCGATCATCCCGATCCAGTACCAAGCCCCGGCTTGGGCTTCGACCTGCTTGATCTTCAGAAAGATCTGGGGAGCAATGACGACGATGATCGCGACCGGCATCCAGAGGCCGATCGTCTTATCGGCGTACCATGTCGGCCGTCCGTTGATGCCCCATTGCATGGGAACTCGGTCGGTTTGAATGCTCGCCGCACAATACAAATTCAGCAGCGACATCGCGGCGATCGTCGCCAAGCACGAGAACCAAGCGAGCCTCGGCAGTTTCAACACCACGACGTCGAGCCCCGGTCCCCCTTGAACGGCCCTCACGCTAGGATCGACGGCGCGTCGTTTCAACTAGAGTTTGCATTTTGGGACGCGGTCGGCGCGGGGTGAACCCGCTGCCATGTCAGTGCTCACGGATGTCGATGTGTAGGTCGGACTCCCTGCGGGACAACCGACGACACACTCGAAATACGAAGGGCGAGAGGCGTATCCGCGCCTCTCGCCCTTCTGTCTTCATCAGAGTCGGACGGTCAGGCCACCTTCACCCGCCAGATTTCCTCGGCGTATTCCCGCATCGAGCGGTCGGAGGAGAACCACGCCATGCGGGCGGTGTTGAGGATCGCCGTTCGCCACCACTGGGCGGGGCGCTTCCAGGCCGCGTCGATCTCGCGCTGGACGCGCCAGTAATCCTCGAAATCGACCGTGGTCAGGTAGCGGTCGCCGTGGCGCAGCTCATCCACGAGCGACGCGAAGCGGGCCGGATCGTCCGGCGAGAACGTGCCGTCGGCGATGGCGTCGAGCGCCGCGGCCAGCCGCGGCGAGGCCGCGATCGCCTTGGCGGCGTAGCCCGGCTCCTTCACGCGGGCGAGCACCCCTTCGGCGTCGAGGCCGAAGATGAAGATGTTCTCCCCGCCGACATGATCCTTGATCTCGATATTGGCGCCGTCGAGCGTGCCGACGGTGAGCGCACCGTTGAGTGCGAGCTTCATGTTGCCCGTGCCCGAGGCTTCCATGCCGGCGGTCGAGATCTGCTCGGAGAGGTCGGCGGCCGGGATGATCACCTCGGCCAGACTCACCGAGTAGTTCGGGAGGAACACCACCTTCAGCCGGTCACCGATCTCGGGATCGGCGTTGACGACCTTGGCGATGTCGCCGGCCAGCTTGATGATGAGCTTGGCCTGGACGTAGCTCGGCGCCGCCTTGCCGGCGAAGATCTTGACCCGCGGCGTCCAGTCCTCGTTGGGAGCCTTCTTGATCGCTTGGTAGAGCGCCACCGTCTCGATCAGGTTGAGGAGCTGGCGCTTGTACTCGTGGATGCGCTTGATCTGCACGTCGAACAGCGCCGACGGATCGACGGTGATGCCGGTGCGCTCGGCGATGACCTGGGCGAGGCGCTGCTTGCGGATTGTCCGCATCGCCGCGTAGCGCTGGCGGAACTCCGGATCGTCGGCGAACGGCACCAGCTTTTCGAGCTGGGTCGGATCATCGAGCACGCCCTCGCCCGCCGCCTCGACGGCCAGCGCCGTCAGTTCGGGGTTGGCGTTGTGCAGCCAGCGGCGGAAGGTGACGCCGTTGGTCTTGTTGAGGATCTTCTCCGGCTCGATCGTGTGGAGATCCTTGAACACCGTCGATTTCAAGAGCTCGCTGTGGAGCGCCGAGACGCCGTTGACCCGGCGTGAGCCGTGGAAGGCCAGCGGTCCCATGCGGACGCGCCGACCGTTCGACTCGTCGATCAGCGAGACGGCGGAGATGTCGAACGTCCCACCCCGAACGTTCTTGCTCTGCTCCTCAAGGTGCAGCCAGTTGATCAGGTAGATGATTTGCATGTGGCGCGGCAGCAGCCGCTCCATCAGCTCCACCGGCCAGGTCTCCAGCGCCTCGGGCAGCAGGGTGTGGTTGGTGTAGTGCAGGGTGTTGGAGGTGATCTGCCACGCATCCTCCCAGGGGAGGTCGTGATCCTCCATCAGGATGCGCATCAGCTCCGGCACGGCGATGGCCGGGTGGGTATCGTTGAGCTGGATGGCGGCGTGGTCGGGCAGGGAGCGCAGGGAGCCGCGCTCCGCCACGTGCCGGCGCACGAGATCCTGCAGCGAGGCGGAGGTGAAGAAGAATTCCTGGCGCAGGCGCAGTTCCTGGCCCTCGGCGGAGGAATCGCTCGGGTAGAGCACCCGCGAGATCGCCTCGGCCCGGGCCCGGCCGGCCACGGCGCCGACATGGTCGCCGGCATTGAAGCGCGCGAGTTCGACCGGCGCGTCGGCCTCCGCCTTCCACAGGCGCAGGACGTTGACGTGTTTGCCCCGCCAGCCGACGATCGGCACGTCGTGGGCCACGGCGTTCACGGTCTCGGCCGGGTGCCAGTGGCGGCGGATGTGGTGGTCGCCCTGGCTCGTCATGGTGACGTGGCCGCCGAAGCCGACCTTGTAGGTCGCCTCCGGCCGCGGGAACTCCCACGGATTGCCTTCCGAGAGCCAGGTCTCCGGCGCCTCACGCTGCCATCCGTCTTCCAGCGACTGGCGGAAGAGGCCGTGGTCGTAGCGGATGCCGTAGCCGGTCGCGGGGATCGACAGGCTCGCCATGCTCTCCATGAAACAGGCGGCGAGCCGGCCGAGACCGCCATTGCCGAGCGCCGCGTCGGGCTCGGCCCCTCGACGCCGGCGAGATCGACGCCGAGGTCGCGCAAAGCGGCCTTGGTGGTCTCGACGAGGCCGAGATTGTTCATGGCGTCCGACAGCAGCCGACCGATTAGGAATTCGAGCGAGAGATAATAGACCCGCTTTTCCGGCACGGTGGCAGCCTGCGCACCGTAGCAGGCGTCGACGATCCGATCGCGCAGGGCCAGCGCCGTCGCGGCGAACCAGTCGCGCTCGCGGGCGGCCTCGGGCGTCTTGCCGAGCACGTAAAGGAGCTTGGAGCGGATGGCCTCGCGCAACTCCACCACCGCATCACCACCGGCAACGTGAAGGGGCTTAACATAGGTGGCGGCGGCCTTCGCCGTCTTCGCCGATGAAGCGGAAGTGTCCGCTTCGCCGTTCCTGACGAGAACGGACAGAGCTTCGTTCAGCACCTGGGTATCCCCCTTCGTTACAGCCGAGGATGTCGGTCGGACGCGGAGTGTAGCCGCTTCATGCGGCGGCACGATGATCCGCGACGTGGTCTGTCGCCCTGCCCCACCATGGTGTTGCCGGCCGGCGGACTTGTCGAGACACATGCGCGCAAACACATCATTCGCAAGTCGTGTGCCCGCAGGACTGTGTCACTGTAGACACATCGCGAGCACATCGGCCGGCGCCTCGCACGAGAGATGACACCGGCCGCTTGAAGGCTTGCTGAACGGCCCTACCCCACCCTGGAGCGATGCGCACGGCGTCGATGGCAACATCGAGGGAGGTCCGATGGGCGGTCCGGTATCTGGGGCGAACGGCTCCGAAGCGGCGTGGTGGAAGAGCGGGACAGTCTATCAGATCTATCCCCGCTCGTTCCAGGACACGGACGGCGATGGCGTCGGCGACCTTCGGGGGATCACGGCACGGCTGGACTACCTCGCATGGCTCGGCGTCGATGCGGTTTGGATCTCGCCGTTCTACCGCTCGCCGATGGCCGATTTCGGCTACGACGTGGCCGATTATTGCGCGGTCGATCCGCTGTTCGGCACGCTGGAGGATTTCGACGCGCTGATCGCCGAGGCGCATCGGCGCAAGCTCAGGGTGATCCTCGACTTCGTTCCCAACCACAGCTCGATCGCGCATCCGTGGTTCACCGAGAGCCGGGCGAGCCGCGCGTCACGCAAGCGCGACTGGTACATCTGGCGCGATCCGGCCCCTGACGGCGGACCGCCCAACAACTGGCTCTCGAATTTCGGCGGCCCGGCCTGGACCCGTGATCCGGCCACCGGCCAGTACTACTATCACGCCTTCCTGCCCGAGCAGCCGGACCTGAATTGGCGCAACCCCGAGGTGCGGGCGGCGATGCACGACGCCCTGCGTTTCTGGCTGGCGCGCGGCGTCGACGGCTTCCGCGTCGATGTGATCTGGCACCTGATCAAGGACAAGGGATTTCGCGATAACCCGCACAACCCCGGTTTTCAGCCGCATCAGGCCGGGATCAACCGCTTCCAGCAGGTCTATTCCTGCGACCGGCCGGAGGTGCTCGACGTCATCGCCGGAATGCGCGCGGTCCTGCGCGAGTACGGCGAGCGGGTGCTGATCGGCGAGATCTATCTGCCGATCGAGCGGCTGGTGGCCTATTACGGGCCCGGCCTGACCGGGGCCGACCTGCCGTTCAACTTCCAGCTCATCCAGACGCCGTGGCGCGCCGACGCGGTGGCGGCTCTAGTGGCCGAATACGAAGCCGCCCTACCCGAGGGTGGCTGGCCGAACTGGGTGCTCGGCAACCACGATCAGCCCCGCATCGCCGCCCGCGTCGGCGAGGCGCAGGCTCGCGTCGCAGCGATGCTGCTGCTGACGCTGCGCGGCACGCCGACGCTCTATTACGGCGACGAGATCGGCCTCGCCCATGTTCCGGTGCCGCCCGAGCAGGCACAGGACCCGTGGGGGCGCAACGAGCCCGGACATGGCCGCGACCCCGAGCGCACGCCGATGCAGTGGGAGGAGGCTCCGAATGCGGGCTTCACCACCGGTACGCCGTGGCTGCCGCTCAGCGCGGACGCGGAGCGGCGCAACGTCGACGAGATGCGCGACGATTCCCGCTCGATCCTGACTCTCTACCGCCGCCTCCTGTCCCTGCGCCGCGACCATCCGGCCCTGTCGATCGGCGATTGGCGCGGCCTCCCGCTATCGCCGGATCACTCGGCCGAAGTCTTCGCCTTCGAGCGGGTTCTGGATGGCGAGGTTTTACGCATCCTGCTCAATTTCGGTAGCTCGGAATGGACGATTCCGTTGGAGGATAGGGGCTGGACGATCCTGCTCTCGACCCTTCCGGGACGGGCGGGCGACAGGGCCGACGGTAAGGTCCGCCTCGCACCGAACGAAGGCGTCATCCTCAAACCGGCAAGCCGATAGGACAGTCCGTTGCCGCGCTGCACCCTGCGCATTCGACCCGCTCATAACCGGGAATGATGCGCAGACCGCTTTCGCCATTCGCCCAGCGCGGACAACCCATGATGGAAGCGCAGGCGTCCACTCAAAAATATTGGTCTGAACATGGCCTGAATTGTGCGATGCAACGGAACGGATTGCCTTCCGGAGCATTTCAATGCCGAGCGTAGCAGCGGCGGTTCCCGCCCTTCACCGGCCGCGCGGGTGGCGTAGGGGCGAGTCGATGGCTTACGTGGATCTCGGTGGGCTCCCGGTCGCCGATCCGCTGCTACCGACCTCCGCCTTCGAGCCCCAGCCGAGACTCGGCAACGCTCTCCTACCCCGCATTCTCTACGCCACCCCCGAAATGGCGGACTTCGTGAAGACCGGCGGCCTCGGTGAGGTCGCGGGTGCCCTGCCCCGCTCCCTGCGCCGCCACTACGACGTCCGCGTCCTCATTCCCGGCTACGCGCAAGTGCTCGCCGGGCTCGACAACCTGACGATGATCGCTCGGTTCGGCAGCTTCGCCAGCGTTCCGGGCTGCGAACTCGGCTTCGGCACCACGCCGGACGGCCTCGGTGTCTACGTGCTGGTCGCCCCAGATCTGTACGAGCGCGACGGCACGCCCTACGGCGACGAGCGCGGCGATTTCGGCGACAACGACCTGCGGTTTGCCCGCCTCAGCCGGGCGGCGGCGGAACTGGCCGGGGGCATCGACCCGTTCTGGTCGGCCGACCTGCTGCACCTCAACGATTGGCAGACCGCGCTGGCCCCGGCCTACCTGTCCTGGCTCGGCATCCGCCGCCCGAGCGTGCTGACGATCCACAATCTCGCCTATCAGGGCCTGTTCCACCGCGACAATCTCGGCCGGGTCGGCGTGCCGGACCACGCCTTCCAGATGGATGGCGTGGAGTTCTATGGGCAGCTCTCCTTCCTCAAAGCCGGCATCTATCACGCCTCGCACGTCACCACGGTGAGCGAGACCTATGCCCGCGAGATCACCACGCCCGAGGGCGGCTGTGGCCTCGACGGCTTGCTCCGCACCCGCGCCGCGCAGGGCCGCCTGACCGGCATTCTCAACGGCATCGACGAGAGCTGGGATCCGCGCACGGACCCGCACCTCGCCACCCGCTTCGAGCCCGACGACTGGAAGGGCAAGCGGGCCAATGCCGACGAGGTGCGCAAGCAGTTCGGCATGGCGGTCTCCCGCGGGCCGCTCTTCGCCATCGTCTCGCGCCTCGTGCACCAGAAGGGCATCGACCTCAGCATCAGCGCCGCCGAGTCGATCGTCGCCGAGGGCGGTCAGCTCGTGGTGATCGGCCAGGGCGAGGGCCGGTTCGAGGAGGCCCTGCGCGATCTCGCCGTGCGCCATCCCGAGAATGTCGGCGTCCATGTCGGCTTCCGCGAAACCGAGGCGCGCCGCATCTTCGCCGGCAGCGACTTCCTGCTGATGCCCTCGCGCTTCGAACCCTGCGGGCTGGCGCAGATGTACGCCCAGCGCTTCGGCTCCCTGCCGATCGTGCGCCGCACCGGCGGCCTCAACGACACGGTCGAGGATGGGGTCACCGGCTTCACCTTCGGGGAGGCCTCGCCGAAGGGGCTGACCTCGGCGATCCGCCGCGCCTTCGAGACCTTCGGCCAGAAGAAGCGTCTCAACACCATGCGGCGCAGCGCCATGTCCCGCTCCTTCGGCTGGGATGGGGCGGCGCTGAACTACTGCAACCTCTACGCCCGCGCCTTCGGCAACCACACCGCCCGCCGTTGGAAGGCCGCCTGAGACACGACGGACACAGTTTTCGCCCGGCCCCGGACGAAAAGGGCCATCGTGTCGGCCAGCCCCGCGGCCCTCGAGTGAACCCCACATCCGCCTTCCCAAGGGAATCGACCGGATTGGGTCCGACGCCCGACACCCTTGCGGGAACATCGGTCCGCAGGGGCGGTTTCTCGCAAAACTCCGTGCGTTTTCATGGCACGGAACGGCGCGATCCGCGTTGAGCGTCCATGGACGCGACTGTGACGCTCACGCGCACGAACCCTCTGATCCTTCGGCTTCGCTACGGCGCGGATCTCGACGCCGGAGATCGGGCCCTTTTGGCCGACCTGTCCCGCTCCAGCCGCAGCCTGGAGCCGCAGCAGGATATCGTGCGGGCCGGCGACCGGGCGGCGGGTGTCCACCTCGTCCTCGAAGGCTACGCCTTCCGCTACAAACTCATCGATGACGGGCAACGCCAGATCCTCGGCCTGCTCCTGCCGGGTGATTTCTGCGATCTGCAATCGATCGTGCTCGGCCCGTCCGACCACTACATCGCCGCGCTGACCGCCTGCA
The DNA here is from genome assembly GCF_024347855.1 of Methylorubrum sp. GM97. NCBI lineage: Bacteria > Pseudomonadati > Pseudomonadota > Alphaproteobacteria > Hyphomicrobiales > Methylobacteriaceae > Methylorubrum > Methylorubrum sp. GM97. Next base: position 2,189,028 of record NZ_AP025942.1, on the reverse strand, counting down.
CCGTCGCCGACATCCCGCAGGACCGGGTCGATGACCTGGTTTTCCGCGATTCGCGTCTCGCCCGGGCGCTGTGGTGGGCGACCCTGGTCGATGAGAGCATCCTGCGGGAATGGCTCGCCAGCATGGGCCAGCGCTCCGCCGACAAGCGCATCGCCCACCTGTTCTGCGAATTGCTGCTGCGGCAGCAGCTCGTCGGGACGGCCGGGGAGCGCGACTGCCCGTTGCCTCTGACCCAGCCGATGCTCGCCGACATCCTTGGGATTACGACGATCCATGTCAGCCGCATCCTGCGCGATCTGCGCCTTGCCGGGCTGATCCAATTGAAGGAGCGCCGGCTGCACGTCCCGGACGTCAAGCGCCTGCAGGCGTTCTGCGACTTCGATCCGACCTATCTGCACCTCGTCAGGATGCCCGATCGCGAGGCCGCCGAGGATCGGACGCGCGCCGGGCCCTGACGCGCGCGCAGCCCTGCCCCCCAGAAGGACGCCTGTACGGCAGGCATGATCGTGCCGATTCTCCGTGCCCTGTCCCCGCCTGTCGCTTGGGCAGCGCATGAGAATAAAAACGCCATGACAGCCCCCGATCCCGTGCCGCAGATCGCTCTCAACGACGGGCGGTCCATCCCCCAGCTGGGCTTTGGCGTCTGGCGTCTGCAAGAGGCGGAGACGCCTGCCCTCGTCGGCACCGCGCTCGGCAGCGGCTATCGCTCGATCGACACCGCCGCGGCCTACGGCAACGAGGGCGGCGTCGGGCGCGGCCTGCGGGAGACGATCGTGTCCCGGGCCGAGGTGTTCGTGACGACGAAACTCTGGAACGACGCCCAGGGCTACGATGCGACCCGGCACGCCTTCGACGACAGCCTCGCCCGGCTGGGCCTGGACCATGTCGATCTCTACCTGATCCACTGGCCCTGCCCCGACCGTGGACTCTATCTCGACAGCTGGCGCGCACTGATCCGTTTGCAGGAGGAGGGCCGCGCCGCCTCGATCGGTGTCTCGAACTTCACCGAGGATCAGCTCGAACGGCTCGTGAACGAGACCGGCGTCACCCCCGCCCTCAACCAGATCGAGCTGCATCCGCGGTTCCAGCAGCGCAGCTTGCGCGCGGCCCATGTCCGGCTCGGCATCGTCACGGAAGCCTGGAGCCCCCTAGGCCAGGCGCAGGTGCTGGATGAACCCGCCATCACCCGGATCGCCGACCGGCTCGGGCGCAGCCCGGCCCAGGTGGTGCTGCGCTGGCACATCGAGAACGGCTTCGTCGCGATCCCGAAATCCGCCACGCCCGCCCGGATGCACGAGAACATCGACGTGTTCGGCTTCTCGCTCACGCAAGAGGACCACACGGCCATCGCCGGTCTCGACCGGGCCGACGGACGAATCGGGCCGGACCCAATGACGTTTCAGTAGGTGCCCGGCACGGGCGCCCGGAGAACGACCCTTACCCCGCCAGCGGCAGCGGCTTCGTTGCAGCGAGTTGCGTGCCGCCCTTGCGCTCCAGCAAACCCGGCGGCGGCACCGGCGCGTCGATGGTGCAGACGACGCCGTCCGGCTCGTAGAGCAGCTCGACCTTGCCCGCGAGTTCACGGGCGAGGCTGCGCTCGATCAGGCGCGAGCCGAAGCCACGGCGGGTCGGAGGCGAGACCGGCGGGCCGCCGCTCTCGGTCCAGCGCAGGGATAGCGAGAGTTCGGGCCGGCGCTGCACGGTCCAGGTGATCGTCACCCGCCCGCCCTCCTTGGACAAAGCCCCGTACTTGACGGCGTTGGTGCCGAGTTCGTGCAGGGCCATGGCGATGGACAATGCCAGCCGCGGCGCGAGCCGCAGGCGCGGGCCCGATACGACGAAGCGCGATTCCTGCCCGTCCCCCGCCTCCAGCGGGCGGATCGCATCGCCCACCACGGTCTTCAGCTCGGCGCCCTCCCAGCTCTCGCGGGTCAGCACGTCGTGGGCGCGGGCGAGCGCCAGCAGCCGCGCCTCGAAGGCGGCGCGGGCCGCGAGCGCCTCTTCGCCGTCGAGCCCGCGCAGGGACTGCATGGCGATCGATTGGACGGTGGCCAGGGTATTCTTCACCCGGTGGTTCAGCTCGTTGATGAGCAGGCGCAGATGCTCCTCGGCCCGTTTGGCGTCGGTGACATCGACGCTGCACCCGGTGAAGCCGAGGAAGGTGCCGTGATCGTCGAGGCGCGGCACGCCCTCGCAGCGCAGCCAGCGGATCTCCCCGTTGCGATCGACGACCCGCATCTCGGCCCGGAACGGATGCCGGTGCTCGAACGCCTCTTGGAACGTCGCCTGGAAAGCCGGCAGGTCCGGCGGATGCACGATCGACTCCCAGCCGCCGCCGGCCATCTCCGCCGCCGGACGGCCGAACAAGTGGTCGAAATGCATATTGGCGAAGACCACCTCTGCGGTCTCGTCGGTCATCCAGATCAGTGCCGGGGCCGAATCGGCCATGTGGCGGAAGCGTGCCTCGCTCTCGCGCAAAGCCGCGAGGCCGCGCTGGGTCTCGGCGAGTGCCCGGTCGCGCTCCTCGCTGCGGGTGCGCAGCCGCAGCGAGGCTTCCGAGAGCACGTCGGCAAGGCGGCGGATCTCGTGGATCGGCGAGGCGATCCGCGGGATCGCCTGCCCCCGCGCGAGGGCCGGCCCCGTCGCCGCGAGTTGGCGCAGGGGCTTCGAGACCCGCGACCACAGATGGACGGCGAGCACCGAGGAGGTGGCGAGCACGAGAAGGCCGAAGCCGCCGAAGGCCCAGATCCAGCGCCGCAGCCGCGCCTCGACCAGTTCGCGCGGGATGCTCGCCCCCACGGTCCAGCCATTGAGCCGTGAGCGCGCCTCGACCACGGTGACAGGCTTGAAGTCGCGGTCGCGCCCCTCCCAGACGCCGGGGGTGCCCGTCGCCGTCTGGCGCAGGGTCGCGAGCCGGGGATTCCCGACCACACCGGGTATTTCCGGCAGGCGCGCGAGCACGACGCTGTCGCGATCCGAGACCCCCGTGACCCAACCCCGGATCTGCTCGCGGGCGAGGATGCCGGCGATGCGGCTCAGGGGCACCGAGAAGCTGAGGATGAAGGCAGGCGTCTCCTCGATCCGCACCGGCACCGCGACGGCGTAATGCGCTTGATCCGGCATGGCCCCGGCGAGATAGCCGGTGACCATGGAGCGCTGCCCGCTCTCGATGAGTTCGCGGTCGATCGGCAGGGTCGTCACCGGCAGGGGGGCGCCCGGCTTCAGGGCGGTGTTGACGATCTGCTGGCCGTCCGGCCGGCGCAGAACGAGATCGAGGCCGACCGCCTCGCGCACGAGGCGCGCCTGATTCTCGAAAATCGCGAACTCGCTGTCCTTGAGCCGCGGCGAGGTGGCGAGCGTCTGCAGCACCGAGACGAGCCCGGCGGTGTCGCGGTCGATCGAGAGCGCGACCCCACGCACGTTCTCTCGTGCATCCTGCTCGAAGCGGGCGCGTTCGGTGGCGGCGTAGCGGGTCAGCAGGATCGCGGTGAAGATCAGGCCGGGGCCGATCAGCGCGATCACGAGCATGATCAGGTAGAACTGCGTGGAGAAGCCACGCTGGCCGAGCCGGGAGAGCATGCGTCGGATCAAGGCGTCCCGCGGCGTTGCGCTGAAGGGTTTGAGGATGGCGCCCGCGCATCATGCCCCAGCGCGGGTATACGTGCCAACTGCCCCGCCTCAGCCCTCCCGCCCGGCCCGATCGACATGCCCGAGATCCCGCCCCGGATCGAGCCGGTCCCGGACCCGTTGCTTGAGCACCTTCACATCGGGAAAGCCGCCATCGCGCACCCGCTCCCAGATGACCTCCGCATCCAACTCGATCACGAACACCCCGCCCGTACCGGGCCGCAGGGCGACCTCGCCGAGATCGTCGCGGAAGGTGGAGAGAAGCTCCTGCGCCATCCACGCCGCACGCAGGAGCCACTGGCACTGAGTGCAGTAGGTGATGGTGATGCGAGGGCGGGTGGATGCCGGGCCGGATGCGTTGCTCATCGAGGGAATGGCGCTTTCACGACAGGCGGACGCTGCCGATGCCGTTCATATCCTGCCGGACCTTGATCGATCCACCACCACGACCATCCGGTCACGCGCTCCAGGGCGCTCGAAGGACGAAGGAAATGGCATCCGGTCGAGGTGCCGAGACGATTGCCCGGATCCCGGCCCTTCCCGCAGCGGCCGGCCTTCCCTATCTCCGACGCAAGCTTTGCCGCCAAGCTCGTCCCGGAGATCGCCCGTCATGTCCCTCTCCCTCAGCCCCGCGGTCCCTGCCCGCACGTCCGTCCTCGGTCGGGTCGTCTCTGCGCTCGCGGCGCTCTGGCTGGCGACCTGCTTGGCGGGGTGCGGGGCGATCAACCGGGTGCCGAGCCTGGAGGAGCAGGCAAAGTCGTCCTGGAGCGAGGTGCAGAACCAGTACCAGCGCCGGGCCGACCTGATTCCGAACCTCGTCGAGACCGTGAAGGGCTATACCAAGCAGGAGCAGGAGACCCTGACGCGGGTGACGGAAGCCAGGGCCAAGGCGACGAGCATCCAGGTCGATGCCTCGACGGTCAGCGACCCGGAGAAGTTCAAGCAGTTCCAAGAGGCGCAGAACCAGCTTTCGGGAGCGCTCGGACGGTTGCTCGCCTCGGTCGAGGCCTATCCGGATCTCAAGTCCAACCAGAACTTCCTCGCCCTCCAGTCGCAACTTGAGGGGACGGAGAACCGGATCGCCGTGGCGCGGCGCGACTATATTCAGGCGGTCCAGGCCTACAACACCGAGATCCGCACCATTCCCGGCCGGTGGGTCGCCTCGTGGTTCTACCCGGAGGCGAAGCCGATGGAGACCTTCACCTCGACGCCGGGTGCAGAGCGCGCGCCGAACGTGAAGTTCTAGTTCGCCCTGCCAACCGGTGATGACGCGCCCCGATCGGACCGCTCGGCACCCCGCATTCGGCCCGTTGCCGGCGCTGTGGCTCGCGCTGTTGATTGTCGCCAGCCTCATAGGTCTCGCCCAAGCGGCCGAGCCCGACTTCCCCAAGCTCACGGGCCGGGTGGTGGATGCGGCCGGCATCCTCTCGCAGGAGACGCGGGCGCGGATCGACGGCAAGATCAAGGCCCACGAGGACAAGACGGGCGATCAACTCGTGGTCGCCACCGTGCCGAGCCTTCAGGACCGCACGGTCGAGGATTATGCCAACCGCCTCGCCCGCGCCTGGGGCATCGGCCAGAAGAAGACCAACAACGGCGTTCTGCTGCTGGTGGCTCCGAAAGAGCGCAAGGTCCGCATCGAGGTCGGGTACGGGCTCGAAGGCGCGCTCACCGATGCGCTGTCGAAGACGATCATCACGACGGCGATCACGCCCCGTTTCCGCCAGGGCGACTTTTCCGGGGGCGTGGAGGCGGGGGTCGACGCCATCCTTCCGATCCTCGCCGGCGATGCCGACGAGTGGCAGCGCCGCGCGCCGGTGCGGGAAGACACGGTCGATCCCGTCACGGTGATCTTCTGGATCGTCGTCATCATCGCCCTCGTCATCGTGCTGACGCGGATGAACGGCGGCGGACGACGCGGCCGGGGTGGCGGCTTCGTGGTGATCCCGGGGCCGTCCGGCGGCTGGAGCGGCGGCTTCTCCGATGGCGGTGGAGGATTCTCCGGCGGGGGCGGCTCGTTCGGCGGCGGGGGAGCGTCCGGTGACTGGTAGCGTGAGCATCCTCGATCCTGCCGCGCGGGAGCGGATCGCCGCAGCGATCGGGCGGGCAGAGACCGGAACGTCGGGCGAGATCGTAGTGCTGGTCTCCGCCAGCGCCGGACTCTATCGCTCCCCCGGCCTCGCCTTGGCCCTTGCGGTCGCCCTGGCCCTGCCCTGGCCCCTGATCCTGCTCACCGAGCTCGGTGCGGGCGAGATCGCGCTCGCTCAGGCGGCAACGGTGCTCGTTACGCTGCTGCTGACCCTGAACGAGCGTCTCCGGATCACCCTCACCCCGCGGCGCTGGCAGCGCGAGCGCGCCCACGCCGCCGCCCGCCGCGAGTTCTTCGCACACGGTCTCACCGGAACGCGGGGACGCACCGGCGTGCTGGTCTACGTCGCCCTCGCCGAGCGCTACGCCGAGATCGTTGCCGACAAGGGTGTGCGGGCCCGCGTGGAGGATGCGCAGTGGCGCGCCATCGTCTCGGAGCTGCTTGGTGCAGCCGGACGCGGAGCCCTTGGCGAGGGGCTCGTCTCGGCAGTGGAGCAGGTCGGCGCCGTGCTGAAGGCGGAGCTGCCGGGCAGCCACGGCGACAACCAACTTCCCAACCGCGTCATCGTCCTCGACTGAGACGTTCGAAGGCGCTCCACGCGGCCGATCCGCTTCGGATCGAACGAAGCCGCGCTCCAAATCGTCGGCACCACTCGGGCGCCCATTTCCCCGGTTGCCCTTCGCACGGGCGTTGATGACACCGTGGCGCACTCATCCCAAGGTTCGGGTAACGCGGGATGGAAGATGTCACCGCGGGTGCCGAGGGAACCTGCACCTGTGTGCTCACCGCAACTGGTATCGCAGGAAAAATTGCGCCAAACAGATCGGTGAAAGGCCGCCTGCATCAAGAATGCGGCCAATGACGGAGTGAGGCGTCGATGGGCGCAATACAGAAGCATGGGCCCTGGGCCCTGGTCGGGGCATTGGGCGCTGCGTCGCTGGCGGTGGTCGCCACGCAGCGGGGCGAATCGATCAACGCCCTATGGGTCGTGGTCGCGGCGGTCTGCGTCTACCTGATCGCCTATCGCTACTATTCCCTTTTCATCGCCGACAAGGTGATGCGTCTCGATCCGAAGCGCGAGACCCCGGCCCACCGACACAACGACGGCCTCGACTACGTTCCCACCAACAAATCGGTCCTGTTCGGCCACCACTTCGCGGCCATCGCCGGTGCCGGACCGTTGGTCGGCCCGGTGCTCGCGGCTCAGATGGGCTACCTGCCCGGCATGCTCTGGATCCTCGCCGGCGTCGTGCTCGCGGGCGCGGTGCAGGATTTCATGATCCTGTTCATCTCGATGCGCCGCGATGGACGCTCGCTGGGTGAGCTGATCCGGGCCGAGCTCGGGGTGATCCCCGGCGTGATCGCCCTGTTCGGCACCTTCATGATCATGGTCATTCTGCTCGCCGTGCTGGCGATGATCGTGGTGAAGGCACTGGCCGAGAGCCCCTGGGGCACCTTCACCGTCGGCGCGACGATCCCGATCGCGATCCTGATGGGCCTCTACGCGCGCTACATCCGGCCGGGTAAGATCGGCGAGGTGTCGATCATCGGCTTCGTCCTGCTCATGGCCGCGATCGTCGGCGGCGGCCAGATCAACGAACACCCCACCTGGGGCCCCGCCTTCACTTTCACCGGCACCCAGCTCACGTGGATGTTGATCGGCTACGGCTTCGTCGCCGCGATCCTGCCGGTGTGGCTGCTGCTCGCCCCGCGCGACTACCTGTCGACCTTCCTCAAGATCGGCACCATCATCGGCCTCGCGCTCGGCATCGTCGTCGTCGCCCCGCACATGCAGATGCCCGCCACGACGAAGTTCATCGATGGCACCGGCCCGGTCTGGGCGGGCTCGCTGTTTCCGTTCCTGTTCATCACCATCGCCTGCGGCGCCGTCTCGGGCTTCCACGCGCTGATCTCGTCGGGCACGACCCCGAAGCTCGTCAACAACGAGATGGACACCCGCTTCATCGGCTACGGCGGCATGCTGATGGAAAGCTTCGTGGCGATCATGGCGCTGGTGGCTGCCAGCGTGATCGACCCGGGCATCTACTTCACCATGAACTCTCCGGGCGCCCTGCTCGGCAGCACGCCGGAAACCGCCGCCGCCGCGGTGACGGCGCTCGGCTTCCCGATCGGTCCGGACGTCATCGCCCAGACCGCCAAGGATGTCGGCGAGCACTCGATCATCTCGCGCGTCGGCGGCGCGCCGACCCTCGCGGTCGGCATGGCGCACATCATCTCCTCGGCCATCGGCGGCAAGGCGATGATGGCCTTCTGGTATCACTTCGCGATCCTGTTCGAGGCCCTGTTCATCCTGACCGCGGTGGATGCGGGCACGCGCGCCGGCCGCTTCATGCTGCAGGATCTGCTCGGCCTGCTCTCGCCGCGCTTCAAGGACACCTCGGCCTGGGGGCCGAGCGTGGTCGCCACCGCCCTGTGCGTCAGCGCCTGGGGCTACTTCCTCTACCAGGGTGTCACCGATCCGCTCGGCGGCATCTACACCCTGTGGCCGCTGTTCGGCATCTCGAACCAGATGCTGGCCGCCGTCGCGCTGACGCTGGCAACCGTCGTGATCTTCAAGATGAAGCGCGAGCGCTATGCCTTCGTCACGATCATCCCGACCGTCTGGCTGTGCATCTGCACCCTGACCGCCGGCTGGCAGAAGATCTTCTCGCCCGACCCGAAGATCGGCTTCCTCTCGCACGCCGACCGCTTCTCGGCGGCGATCGCGGAAGGCAAGGTGCTCGGCCCGGCCAAGAGCATGGCGGACATGCACAAGATCGTCTTCAACGACCGCATCGACGCGGCTCTGGCCGTATTCTTCGTCGGCCTCGTCGTGGCGATCGCGGTGTTCGGCGTCATGGCCTGCGTCAAGGCCTACCGTGCCGATCGCTGGACGGCGCTGGAAGCCGATCCCCGTCTCGCCCCGGCGGAGTGAGGCCGTCATGACCGGAACCGCAACGTCGATGCAGAGCTTTCGCGAACGCCTTCAGGCCTTCAACAAGTGCGTTTGCGACGGCGCGCGGCTGATGGTGGGTCAGGGTGATTACGGGACTTACGTCGCCCATATCGCCAAGACGCATCCCGATCAGGCGCCGATGACCGAGCGGGAGTTTTTCCGCAACCGCGAGAACGCTCGCTTCGGCGTCGGCAATAGCTCGGGGTTCCGCTGCTGCTGAAGCGCCAACTTGCCTCTTGGAGGGGCGGTTCGTCCTTCCGGAAGCGACATCGTGTGAAAACGCCGGGCTCCGTGATCGGGCCCGGCGTTTTCTTTTGGCGGTCCGTTCAGCGGGCTGCCCATTCACCGGCATGATGCGCGCGACGTCGCCGCGAGGTGGGGGAACCGGAGCAGAGCGAAGGCGCCTGCCCTCGGCGGGACGATCCCTCTCTGAGACAGGGTCACGACGCGGTTTTCACGTGAAATTAACCATGAAAACTCGGCGAAGCCCGCTCCGTGCACCGGCTTTCCATTGATCGATCGTTCCTAAAGCAGCGATTGCGACCCTCGGCCGTTGCAATGCAACCAGCGCGGCTTCTAGTCTCCCGGCAACGAGGGGGACTGCGACGATGGATCAATTGGCAGGCGTGCCGAGCCCGGCTGGGGCGCGGACGGGGGAGGTTGCGTTCGACCGGAAGGCGCCGGGGCTAACGGGCATCGTCGTCAAAGGCTTCTTGCTCTCGCTGATCACCTTCTCGATCTACCGGTTTTGGTACATCACCAATCTGCGGCGATACTTCTGGAGTCGCACCGTCGTCGCCGGCAGCCCGGCCGAGTATCTCGGCAACGGCAAGGAGCTGTTCCTCGGCTTCCTCGTGGCGCTCGCCATCTTGGTGCCGATCTACATCGTCCTGTTCGTGATCGGTCTCCTGAGCCCAGTGCTGGCGGCCCTGGCCGCGCCGATCTCCTTCATCGGCCTGTTCGTGCTTGGGCAATACGCGCTGTTCCGCGGCCGGCGCTACCGCGCCTCGCGCACGCGCTGGCGCGGCATCCGCCTCGGCCAGGACGGCTCGGGCTTCGCTTATGCCGGGCTTGCAAGTCTGTGGTGGCTCGCGACCTTCGCCAGCCTCGGCCTGGCCTTTCCCTTCATGCGCGCGGCGCTGGAGCGCTACCGCATCGACCACACGCTGATCGGCCAGAGCCGGATGCGCTCGACCGCTACCGGCCGCTCGATCCTGATGCCATGGATGATATTCTACATCGTTGCGCTGCTGCCGATTCTGCTGAGCGTCGCGGCGCTGCTAGCGGCGACCGGATTCGACATCCCGAGCGATCTGCTGATCCAGGATCCGGCGAGTGAGAACAGCAAGTTCATCTTCAACCCCGCCTACGAGGACTCGCCGCTTGTGTCCTACGCCAGCGCCGTCGGGATCGCCGCCAGCGTGTCGATCCCGCTGGCGCTGCTGCTGATCCCCTACTATCGGGCTCGCGAGACCCGTGCCTTCTTCAATGCCGCCTCCCTCGGCGAGGCGAGGCTGGCCTCCTCGCTGAAGGCGCGTCAGTTCTACTTCCCCTATCTCGTCTACATGCTGGCGGTGATCGGCTTCATCATCGTCCTCGGCATCATCGCCGCTCTTCTCCTGCCCCTGATCGCCACGGACGGCGAGAATGCGGGCATCCAGGCCTTCGTCATCGCCTCGAGCGTGCTGCTCTATCTCGGGGCCATCCTCGGCACGAACGTGCTCTATGTCCGCATCATCACCGTGCGCCTGTGGCACGCGGTGGCGACCACGATGCAGATCGAGAACCTACCGGCGCTGGAGGCGGTGCTGGCCTCGACACGCGCTCCGGCCAGCGGCCTCAACGAAGGGCTGGCCGACGCACTCGATGTCGGCGGTGCTCTCGAGATCGGGTTCTAGCCCGCCGATGGAGGCGATCACCACGACCGGCACGTTCTTCGACGGCCTCAGCGCCCGGCCCCGGCCGGTGACGCTGAGGCTGACGTTCCAGCTCGAAGTCTCCGGCGAGGATGTGTCCCGCGACTGGAGCCTGCTCGACCTGCGCGCCGCCAACGCCGCCCCGCCCCTCATGCGGATCAATCACGCGCAGGGATCGGAGAGCATCGAGTTCTCCGACGCCGCGTTCGCGGAAGCTCTCAAAGCGCGATGTCCCGACCTGAACCGGACCGAGAGCGGAGGCGGCCTCACCCGCCTCGTGCTCTGGTCGATTGCGGCAGGCGTCTCCGTGCTGCTGACGGCCGTCTACGGTGTGCCGGCGGCCTCGAACCTGCTCGCCCCTTGGTCCCGCAGGCGATCGAAGCGCAACTCGGGCGCAGCGTCGATGCCCAGATCGTCGGCCTGCTCGACGACCCGCCGCTCTGCAACGATCCGGGAGGGCGGGCGGTGCTCGATCGGCTGACGGCGCGGCTTGCCGAGAGCATGGCGCTTCCGACGACGCCGCAGGTCAGCGTGCGCCAACACAAGGTCGCCAACGCGCTTGCCCTGCCGGGCGGCCGGGTGATCCTGCTCTCCGACATCCTCGCCAAGGCCAAAAGCGGCGATGAGCTGGCCGGCATCCTCGCGCACGAGTTCGGCCATATCGCCGCCCGCGATCCGATGCGCTCGGTGATCACGGCCGGCGGCACCTCGTTCCTGCTGAGCCTCGTGCTCGGCGATCTCACCGGCTCGACGGTGCTGGTGACGATCGGGCAGGCGGCGATTTCGGCGGGCTACTCACGCGATGCGGAGCGGACGGCGGACGCCTACGCGGTGGCGGCGGTGAAGCGGGCAGGCGGGGACGCGGCCGCACTCGCCGCGATCCTGGAGCGCATCACCGATGCGGACGACGAGAAGCCGGACGCGACCTCGTTCCTGCGCTCCCATCCGGTCACGGCGGAGCGGGCCGCGCGGATCCGGTCGCTGGCGGGGGAGAAGCCGGCCGGCCCCGGCATCCTGTCCGAGGCCGAGTGGCAAAGCCTCCAGGGCATCTGCCCGAAGCCGGCCAAGCCGGAAAAGACCAAGCCGGACGACAAGGACACCAAGCCGCCGACCGAGAAGCTGTAGATTCCGGCCCTGAAAGGCCGAGATCTTGTCAGAGGTGCAGGTTCGACCCCTGCACCTTTCTTAGGGACGGCGTTCAGCGCCGCCCCCTTCATCGCATCAGACCGGACGCGGCAGCTTGCAGCTATCGAGCGCGTTCAACGCCTTGGCGCGGGCGCTGTCGTTGAAGTAGCCGGTGGTGCGGTAGGAGGCGATCTCGTCCTTGTCGAGGGTGGAGAGGGTGCGCTCGGCATAGCAGCCGCACGGCGCCGCGAGCGCGTCCTCAGGGACCTTCTGGAACCGAGCCTGGGTGACGGTGCAGGCGTGGCGCACGCGGCTGGTCAGGTTGGTCTTCGTCGCCGTCTTCAGCGTCGGATCGGGCACGTAGCCTTCGAGCGAGGTGTACTGCGTCGAGCGGCCGGCGGAGTTGCAGGCGGCGAGCAGGGACACGAGGCCGGCCGCGACAAGCAGGCGGCCGGTGCGCGAAAACGTGAGGCGCATGGGAGCGAAAATCCGAGAGAGACGGGAAATCGTCGATCGATTCCGTTCTTCGGGCCGCCCGCCCCGCGCCGCTAGGGCAGGAGAGTCACACTCGGCCGGATTGCGCCCCGGACGTCAGCCCCGCGCAAGCGCGAGCGCGTTTCTCGCCGGCCCCGTATGCGGAGCCGGCGAGGGCCACGTCTTAGAGCGCTTTCCGACGAAGTGGACGCCGGTTCGGCGAAAGAAAGCGCGTTCAAACAAAGACCGAGAGACGCCGGCCTGATGCAATCAGGCCGGAGACGGCTCTAGGCAGCGATGTCGGCGTCGTTGAAGAACTGCGCGATCTCGAGCCGGGCGTTGTCCGCGCTGTCGGAGCCGTGAACGGTGTTCTCACCGACCGACTCGGCGAACTGCTTGCGGATCGTGCCGTCGGCGGCCTGGGCCGGGTTCGTGGCGCCCATGACTTCACGGTACTTGGCGACGGCGTTCTCGCCCTCGAGCACCTGCACGACCACGGGGCCCGAGGTCATGAACTCGACCAGCTCACCGAAGAATGGGCGCTCCTTGTGCACCTCGTAGAACTTCTCGGCCTGCTCGCGGGTCATGCGGATGCGGCGCTGGCCGACGATGCGCAGGCCGGCGGCCTCGATCACGGCGTTGACCGCGCCGGTGATGTTGCGGCGCGTCGCGTCGGGCTTGAGGATGGAGAAGGTGCGCTCGTTGGCCATGGTCCGGTCCGGTTCGTTGGAGAAGAAAGGGGTCGCGCGACGCGCTGAAGGAGGGCAGGCTCGAAAGCCGCCCGAGAGATCGACCGTCCTGACAGTCGACGGCCTGGTTGGCGCCCGGCGCGCCGGGCTTATAGCGGTGGACCGGTAGGCCCTCAACCACCGTCAAGCGGCGGACAGACCGTGGATGCCCGAGCGAACGGAATCACGGCCAGCTCGGCCTTTTTCGGCCCCGCCATGGCTTTAGCGCAACACCGCCGAAAAATCGCCGGATTGCGACCGCTCAATGGGTGGACGGTTCGCCTGCCCCCGCTCGCTGCCGGGGTGATCCCTTCTCCGCAAGCCACAGCCCGTTTCGGGCCCAGCCTCAGGAGCCATTCATGCGTATCGCTCTCGGTCTCGCCGCCCTCCTGGCCTCGAATGCCGCTTTTGCCGCCCCGAAAGACCTCTCCGGAACGTGGCTGACGGGGGACGGGCGCGCGAAAATCCGCATCGACCGCTGCGGGCCGAGCGGCGGCAATGCCTGCGGCAAGGTGGTCTGGCTGAAAGCTCCGACCGATGACGCCGGCGCGCCGCGCATCGACGTGAAGAATCCCGATCCGAAGAAGCGGGCCCGGCCGATCATCGGGCTCACGCTCCTCGAAAACCTCAAGCCTGAAGATGCGGGCTTTGCGGGCGAGATCTACAACGCCGACGAGGGCAAGATCTATCAGGTCAGCCTGGAGCGCGAGAGCGAGAGCGAACTGAGCGTGCAGGGCTGCATGCTCAAGGTGCTGTGCGGCTCGCAGACCTGGACCCGCGTGCCGGACGTGAACCAGCAGGCCGCCGCGACGCCTGCGAAGACCGCCGCGAAGCCGGCGCCGGCCAAGGTACCCGCCGCCCCGGCGGAGTGACGCCCGCCGAACGGTTTGGAAAAAGGGGCGCGTCTTTGCCGGCGCGCCCTGAAGTTCGACAAACCTGATGGGGATCAAGTCCGGTCAAGGTTAGCGCGCTGCCGCAAGTCAGCGCGCGCGGCCGCGGTCACCTATTTGTCATCCCGGAACGGTTTCAGAGCGATGCTCCCGGTTCGGCCCGGCCCGGCCTGACCGGTACAGCCGTCATCGTCCTGTCGGATGTTTCCGCTTCTCACGCACATCGTGGCGCCCGCGCAACCGTTCTGAAGCCTCGTGCTTCGGCGGGTCTCGGGTGCATTGCGGCGGCAACGGCATCTGCTAGGCCGCTCACGGGGTGGCGGCGGGGGCTGGCGCAGTGTTCAAGGCGCGCGCGAGGATAATCGCGAAACAGAGGGCGGTCTCGGCAGGGCTGGCCGTCATCCTCGGCGTTCACGCCGGCTCTGTCATAGCCGCGGACCTCGGCGAACGCGCACGGCCCCGCTTCATCGATTGGTCCGGCTTCTATGCCGGGGTGCAGGGCAGCGCGGGCGCTTCCTTCGGCAACTACGATCTCGGCCCGACCACGATCGGCCCGCGCCGCGTTCGGTCGATCTCGACGGGCGATGCCACCGGCAGCCGCGATCTCGGCGGCGATGCCACCACGGCAGTCGGCGGCGCCTTCGCCGGCTGGAATTGGCAGGACGGGGCGCTTGTCTACGGCATCGAGGCCGACCTCGTCGGAGCCAACCTCAAGCGCGGCGCGCGCTCCGATGCGATGGGCTTCGGCTACGAGGGGATCGATCCGCCCTTCGCCCTGATCCGCGAGAAGACGGACGTCTTCGGGCCGCCCGCGCCCGGCTCGGCTACGCCTTCGGCAACAACCTGATCTACGCGACCGCCGGTCTCACGGGCGCCAACGGCCGGGTGCTCGCCACCTATCCGGATCTGGCCGGCGGCCCGACGGTCACGGCCACGCGCAACGTCTCCTATCTCGGCTTCACGCTCGGCGCGGGCGTGCAGTTCGCGGTCGATCCGCATCTCTCGCTCGGAATCGACTACCGCTACAGCGACCTCGGCGAGAGCGGCCGCTTCGGCCTCGGCGCGCTGCCGGGCCTCGATGGGGGACCGGTGACAACCCGCACCAGCTTCGTCTCCAACAAGATGATGGCCCGGCTGATCTGGCACCCCCAGGCGCTGACGCTGGTGCCGGAGGAGGAAGACGAAACCCCGAAGGACGCTCGCTTCTCGCTGCACGGGCAGACCACTTTCGTGAACCAGGGCGTGACGGGATTCCGCGCGCCCTATCGCGGGCCGCAGAGCCTCGTCCCGGATCAGGCGCAGGCGACGACGACCGCGACGCTGTTCCTCGGCCTCAAGCTCTTCGAGGGCACGGAACTCTACTACAACCCGGAATTCAGCCAGGGCTTCGGCCTGTCGCGCACATTGGGCGTGGCCGGTTTCGTCAACGGCGAGGCGCAGAAGGCGGGTGCGCCGTTCCCGAAGCTGCGCTCGAATCGCTACTTCGTCCGCCAGACCTTTGGGCTCGGCGGCGAGACGGAAGCGGTGCCGGACGGGCCGAATTCCGTCGCCGGCACGCGCGACGTCGAGCGCATCACGGTCATCGCTGGCAAGTTCGCCCTCGGCGACTTCTTCGACGGCAACGCCTACGCCCACGACCCGCGGGTGGATTTCATGAACTGGGGCCTGTGGGCGGCCGCCGCCTGGGACTTCCCGGCGAACCTCCCCGGCTTCACGCAGGGTGTGATGGTCGAGTACAACCGCGCGGAATTCGCGATCCGCGCCGCCTACACGCAGGTGCCCAAGGAGCCGTCCTCCGATGTGCTCGACCCGCGGGTGTTCGAGCGGGCCGGCGCCGTGATCGAGTTCGAGGAGCGCCACACGCTGCCCGTACTCGACCAGCCGGGCCGCTTGCGCCTCGGCCTGTTCTCGAATGTCGGCAACACCGCCAACTTCCGGCAGGTCGTGGCGCTGACGCAGACCGGCGCCTTCGCCGACATCAACACGGCGGCCGCAGCGACTCGGGAACCCCGGCGCAAGAGCGGCGCCTACGTCAATCTCGAACAGGCCCTCACTGCCGATCTCGGCCTGTTCGCGCGGGCGAGCGTCAATGACGGGCGCAACGAGAACCTGAATTTCACCGATATCGACGGCTCGGTCTCGGGCGGCCTCTCGCTCAAGGGCGCGGCCTGGGGTCGGCCGCAGGACACGGTCGGCGTCGGCGCCGCCGCGAACCGGATCTCGAGCGCTCACCGCGCCTACTTCGCCAATGGCGGCCTCGGGCTCCTGATCGGCGACGGCCGCCTCGACAACTACGCGCCGGAGCGGGCGGTCGAGGTCTATTACGCGCTGAACCTGACGAAGGCCGTGACGATGACCTTCGACTACCAGCACATCGAGAACCCGGCCTATAACCGCGACCGGGGCCCGGCCGATTTCTTCGGAACGCGGCTGCACACGGATTTCTGAACCCGTTCGGCCAATACGGCTTCGTCCCGGATGGTTCGTGGAGGACGCCGGACGCGATGGCGGACGCTTCCGAAATGTTTGCGTGACGGCGCCGGCCGAGGGCATCATGCGCTGGTCTCGCGCCGGGGCACGGTGCCCCCCATATGAGGAGCGCCGAGGACGTGCGCCGGTTCACGCGCTTCCGCCGGTTCGGTGCGATGCCGCCGGACCGGCCGCCCTCCCGCTCCTCTTTTTCATCCAGCCCGGATACGGAGAGCCCATGAGCTCCGGACACGCCCCTTCTTTCACACCCTCGCTCGAAGGCGACGACGACGCCGTTCTGCCGTTCGCCGTCGAAGCGCTGGATCTGCGCGGCCGCGCGGTGCGGCTCGGGCCCTCGATCGACACCATCCTGCGCCGCCACGGCTATCCCGACGCGGTCGCCCGGCTGATGGGCGAGGCGGCGGCGCTCACCGTGCTGCTCGGTGCCTCCCTGAAGCTCGAAGGCCGCTTCCAGCTCCAGACCAAGACCGACGGACCGGTGAACATGCTGGTGGTCGATTTCGAGGCGCCCGACCGGGTGCGGGCCACCGCCCGCTTCGATGCGGAGCCGGTGGCCGCCCTCGGCCCGAAGGCGCGCGCCGCCGACCTGATGGGTCGCGGGCACCTGGCCATGACCATCGACCAGGGGCCATCCCAGAGCCGCTACCAGGGCGTCGTCGCGCTCGAGGGTCAAAGCCTCGAAGAGGCCGCGCACCAGTATTTCCGCCAATCCGAGCAAATCCCGACGCTGGTTCGCCTCGCGGTCGCTGAGCAGATGGAGGGCGGGGAGAGCCGCTGGCGAGCCGGCGGCCTGCTGGTGCAGTTCCTGCCGACCTCGCCCGACCGGATGCGGCAGGCCGACCTTCCGCCCGGCGACGCGCCGGAAGGCCACGAGATCCTCACCGGCGGCGCCCGCGACGACGATGCCTGGACCGAGGCGCGCAGCCTCGTGAACACGGTGGAGGACCACGAGATCGTCGATCCGGCGGTGTCGAGCGAGCGGTTGCTCTACCGCCTGTTCCACGAGCGCGGCGTGCGCGTATTCGATGCGCAGAGCGTGATCGAGCGCTGCCGCTGCTCGGAAGAGCGGGTGCTGGGGATGATCCGCTCGTTCTCGGCCGAGGAGCGCCGGGACATGGTCGCGGATGATGGCACCGTGTCCATCACCTGCGAGTTCTGCTCGCGCCGCTACGTGCTCGACCCGGCCGAGGTCGAGCGGGACATCGCGACCGCGCCGGGGGCGTGAAGCACCTTCTCGTCAACCTGCGTCCGGGATCGCGGCACAGACCCCGCGACCCTCGGGCCGGCGTCGTATGGATCGGCAGGTGACGGCCCGCCGATCCAGCGATCACCCGCCTTGCAGCCGATGAAGTGCCGGAGCGATCGCGATGGCAGACCCGCGCAAAGGCAGCGGCAGGGTCGTCCGGCGACGGCATACTCGACCCTTAGTCGCGCGAATCTGTCCATGGCTCCGGTTCAGGAAAGCGTTCTCACGGGCGTGATCCCGTTTGGAGTCTCTCCATGTTAAGGGGAGCGCAGGCCCCGTTCTTGCGGGCCTGTCCGTGCCGTCGACATCCGAACGAGGCGAACGAGCCATGCCGGAGCTTCATCCCGAGGTCGCCGCGGTCACCGAGCGCGTCATCGCGCGCTCCCGCGACAGCCGCCGCGCCTATCTCGACCTGATCGAACGCGAGCGCGAGGCGGGCGTGCATCGCCCGATGCTCGCCTGCGGCAACCTCGCCCACGGCTTCGCGGCATCCGGCGAGGACAAGCCGGCGATCATCGCCGGCCGCGCCATGAATATCGGCATCGTCACCGCCTACAACGACATGCTCTCGGCGCATCAGCCCTACGGGCGCTATCCCGAGCAGATCAAGCTGTTCGCCCGCGAAGTGGGTGCGACGGCCCAGGTGGCCGGCGGCACGCCCGCCATGTGCGATGGCGTCACCCAAGGCCAGCGCGGCATGGAGCTGTCGCTGTTCTCCCGCGATACCATCGCCCTCTCCACCGCGGTCGCGCTCAGCCACGGCATGTTCGAGGGCGCGGCGCTGCTGGGCATCTGCGACAAGATCGTGCCCGGCCTCATCATCGGCGCGCTCCGCTTCGGCCACCTGCCGATGATCCTGGTCCCGGCCGGTCCTATGCCCTCGGGGCTCGCCAACAAGGAGAAGCAGCGCATCCGGCAGCTCTATGCCGAGGGCAAGGTCGGCCGCGCGGAACTGCTGGAGAGCGAGTCCGCCTCCTATCACGGGGCCGGCACCTGCACCTTCTACGGCACCGCCAATTCCAACCAGATGATGATGGACGTGATGGGTCTGCACATGCCCGGCGCCTCCTTCATCAATCCGGGCACGCGGCTGCGGCAGGCGGTGACGCGCTCGGCAATCCACCGGCTCACCGAGATCGGCTGGAACGGCAACGATTACCGTCCGCTTGGGCGCTGCATCGATGAGCGGGCGATCGTCAACGCCATCGTCGGCCTGCTCGCCACCGGCGGCTCGACCAACCACGCGATCCACATCCCGGCCATGGCGCGCGCCGCCGGCATCATCGTCGATTGGGAGGATTTCGACCGGCTCTCCGGCGTGGTGCCGCTGATCGCGCGGGTCTACCCGAACGGCGCGGGCGACGTGAACCATTTCCACGCGGCCGGCGGCATGTCCTACGTCATCGCCTCGCTGATCGATGCCGGGCTCCTGCACGACGATCTCCTGACGGTGGCCGGCACGCGCCTGCGCGACCACGCCCGCGACCCGAAGCTTCTGGGCGAGGGCAACGACCTCACCTTCGAGGACGCGCCGGCCGAGCCGCTGGACGAGGCCATGCTGCGCCCCCCTTCCCGCCCGTTCCAGCCGGATGGCGGGATGCGGCTGGTGAAGGGCAATCTCGGCCGCGCCACCTTCAAGACCAGCGCGGTCGATCCCGAGCGGCGCACCATCGAAGCCCCGGCCCGCGTCTTCTCCGATCAGGACGAAGTCATCGCCGCCTTCAAGGCCGGTGAGTTGGAGCGCGACGTCGTCGTGGTCGTGCGCTTCCAGGGCCCGCGCGCCAACGGGATGCCGGAACTGCACAAGCTGACCCCGCCGCTGGGCGTGCTGCAGGATCGCGGCCACAAGGTCGCGCTCGTCACCGACGGGCGGATGTCGGGGGCCTCCGGCAAAGTGCCGGCGGCGATCCATGTCAGCCCCGAGGCGGTCGGCGGCGGCCCGATCAGCCGCATCCGAGACGGCGACATCGTCCGCCTCTCGGCCGAGCAGGGATTGCTCGAAGTGCTGGTCGATTCCGCCGAGTGGGACAGCCGCGAGGATGCGGTGCGGCCGCCGGACGGCCTCGGCACCGGCCGCGAGCTGTTCGCCTTCATGCGCCAGGGCGCCGACGACGCCGAGCGCGGCGGCTCGGCGATGCTGGCGGCGGCGGGCCTTTAGGGCATCGTCCCGATACGCGCGATCAGCCGAACCAACACCGGAGGAAACCCCGATGAGCACCATCGACGCGCTGATGCGCTCCGTTCCCGTCATCCCCGTGCTGGTGGTGGAGAATGCCGCCGACGCGGTGCCGATCGCCGAGGCGCTGGTCGGCGGCGGGCTCACCGCCCTCGAAGTCACGCTCCGCACCCCCGCGGCGCTCGATGTGATCCGGGCGATGTCGAGCGTCGAGGGCGCGGTGGTCGGCGCCGGAACGGTGCTGAACGCGCGCGATCTCGATGCCGCCATCGGCGCCGGCGCGAAGTTCATCGTCAGCCCCGGACTGACCGCGCCGCTGACGGAAGCGGCCCTCGCCTCGGGCGTTCCCTACCTGCCGGGCGTCGCGACCTCCGCCGACATCATGCGCGGCCTCGATCACGGGCTCGACCGCTTCAAGTTCTTCCCGGCGGAGGCCGCGGGCGGCCTGAAGGCGCTGAAGGCGCTCGCCGCGCCGTTCGGACAGGTGCGCTTCTGCCCCACCGGCGGCATCACCGAAGCGAGTGCCGGGGACTGGCTCGCCCATCCTGCCGTGCTCTGCGTCGGCGGAAGCTGGGTGGTCCCCGCAGGCAAACCCGACCCGACGGCGATCCGCCGGTTCGCCGAAGCCGCCGCGACGTTGCGGCCCGCGCGGTAGAGCGCCCAACGACGAAGGGGTGACCGGCTCGTCGAAAGACTGCGCGTCAAAACAAGGACCGAGAGACGCCGGCCTGATGCAATGGGGTCGGAAAAGGCACTCCGCGGCCTTCAGCCTCGCCGGAAAGGGCAGGGCTTCGGCTTCGCCCCCCTGCGCCCTTGCGAGCACGGCCGCTGCGCCTGGGCGTCGGACCGGCTGTTCCGTCCCGACGCCACGCCGCCATCGCGGATGAAGTCACCAGTTTACAACAGTTCCGAGCAGCGTAGTTGCGGTTCTGCAACAATGTTTCTGCATCGTATAGATTTGAATGTCTCCAGCTTTCGACAAATCGCGTTGAATGACGATATTTTAGGCGCTTATCGCGAATTATTCTAAACAAAAGCACCGTTTTTGTCGTTTGTTATAGTGCTTCACCGGCTTGATCCCCGTCGAGCGATGTCATCATGAGCGCCAAGTCGGCGTCACGACGTCGTCAAATATCGACAAGAAGACGGGGGATTGGACTTGAGACGTCGCGGAACGAACGAAGTCGCGTTTGCGCTTCTGGCAGGCACGGCCGTCGCGGTTGCCCTCCCTGCACGGGCACAACCCCTTGTTCCGGTCGAGGCGTCTCCCGCCGCCGTCGCGCTGGACGAACTGGCCGTCGAAGGCCTCGGCCGCGGCGCGCTGCGGCTTGAGCCTCAGGGCGGTGTCACGGTCGGCTATCTCGGCAAGGCGACGCGGAGCGCCACCAAGACCCCGACGCCCCTGCTCGACACGCCGCAATCCGTCTCGGTCATCACGCGCGAGCAGATCCTCGACCAGGGCTTCCAGTCGATCGGCGAGGCGACGCGCTACGTTCCGGGCGTGATCCAGGCCCAGGGCGAGGGCAATCGCGACGAGCTGATCATCCGCGGTCAGCGCTCGAATGCCGACTTCTTCGTCAACGGCATCCGCGACGACGTGCAGTATTACCGCGACCTCTACAACATCCAGCGCATCGAGGTGCTGAAGGGGCCCAATGCGATGATCTTCGGCCGCGGCGGCGGCGGCGGCGTCATCAATCGCGTGCTCAAGGAAGCCGACGGCGTCCCGACCCGCGAGATCGTCGCCCAGGGCGGCCAGTTCGCGAACAAGCGTGTGGCGCTCGATGTCGGCGACCGCGTCTCCGACAGCGTGTTCTTTCGTATGAACGGCGTGTTCGAGGATACGGCGACCTACCGCGACTTCGTCGATATCCGCCGCTACGGCGTGAACCCGACGATGACGTTCCTGCTCGGGCCGCAGACGACGCTGCGCCTGTCCTACGAGTACTTCCACGACGACCGCACCACCGATCGCGGCATCCCCTCGCAGTTCGGCCGGCCCTACCGGTATCGCGACAACCGGACGACCTATTTCGGCAACCCGTTCCTGTCGCCGACCTACGTCAACGCCCACATCGCCACGGCGCAGCTCGACCACGTCTTCGAGAACGGCGTCGTGATGCGCAGTCAGTCACGCATCGCCGATTACGAAAAATTCTATCAGAACGTCTTCCCCGGCGGGGCGGTGAACGCGGCCGGCACGGCCGTCAACATCTCAGCCTATAACAGCCAGACCGACCGGACGAACTACTTCAACCAGACCGACTTCACCTACCAGTTCCTCACGGGCCCGGTGAAGCACACCCTGCTCGGCGGGTTCGAACTCGGCTACCAGGAAGGTCTGAGCGTCCGTGAAGACGGCTTCTTCGCGACCACCGGTACGCAGACCCTCGTCGTCAACCCGCTCGCGCCGCTGACGCGCGTCGGCGTCAACTTCCGCAACATCGCCAGCGGGGCCAACAGCACCTACGATCTCGGTCTCGCCGCGGCCTACGTGCAGGATCAGGTCGAACTGAACGACTACGTGCAGCTCATCGGCGGCCTGCGCTTCGACCATTTCGACTTCGCAGCAACCGACCGGCGCACCAACATCACCAATGCCCGCGTGGACGACCTGATCTCGCCCCGCGCCGGCCTCGTCGTGAAGCCGCTGCCGAACCTCGCCTTCTACACGAGCTACAGCATCTCCTACCTGCCCTCGTCCGGCGATCAGTTCAGCGCATTGACGCCGGGCCTCGTCATCGCTCAGCCGGAGAGATTCGAGAACACGGAAGTGGGCGTGAAGTACGACGTCTCGCCCGTGCTTCAGCTCACCGGCGCGCTGTTCAACCTCGACCGCACCAACCAGCGCATCGCCGATCCGAACCGGCCCGGCTTCTTCCTGACCTCGGGCCAGACCAACACGCAGGGCGCGGAGATCGGCGCCAACGGCTACGTCACCGATTGGTGGTCGATCGCGGGCGGCTACGCCTTCACCGATGCGCGCATCGCGAACCGGCTCTCCGATACGATCGTGGCCGGCAACTTCGTCGGCCTCGTGCCGCTCAATTCCTTCACGCTGTGGAACAAGTTCGACATCGATCCGAGCTTCTCGGTCGGCGTCGGCTTCATCAACCAGTCGCACTCCTTCGCGACTTCGGACAACACCGTCCGGCTTCCGAGCTACTCGCGCTTCGATCTGGGCCTGTTCTACCGGATCAGCGAGAACGCACGCGCGCAGGTGAACATCGAGAACCTGTTCGACCGCAACTACATCGTCTCGGCGCACAACAACAACAACATCCTGCCCGGCGCACCCCGCACGGTCCGGGCACAAATCATCGTGCGCTGGTAGCCGCCCCTCCCGCTTCCGGGCACGCCCGGAGGCGGGATCACACCGCCCGCAACGGCCCCTCCAGCACACCGATGACGCGGGCGAGGTCGTTGCCGCGCTTCATCACAAGGCCGCTCGCCGCGATCACCGCGTAGGCGCCCTGGCGGCGGGCGAGCTTGGGATCCTTCTCGATCCGATAGAGCGGCATCTCGGAGGCGCGGCGGTAGATCGAGAACACCGCCTTGTCGCGGCGGAAATCGAGGGCGTAGTCGCGCCATTCGCCCTCGGCGACGCGCCGTCCGTAGAGGTTGAAGATGGTCCGCAACTCGTCGCGCTGGAAGGCGACCTGCGGAGTGGTGGGCGACGGAAACGGGATCACTTGCGGCGTGACGTGCGGTGCCACTTGGCTGTCCCGGTCGTTCGAGCGGTGATCGACGCTCTGCCCCTCGCTCATCGTCACTCCCGTAGCGGTGCCGGCGTTCCTGCGGCGTGGGGGAGATGATGGGCTCCGCGGCAGGCACCCGCAAGGTGCTTCGCCGGCCATCGGTCGCGTAGCGTGGTTTCGACGCGGCGCGCGACTCATGTGCGTCGCCGCACGGTGAGGTGGTGAACATCACCGTCCCGCCGCAGACTCGCCTTGCCATCGCCATCGCGACACGCTTTCACTGTGGCTTGAAACCTCGTCGGTCTGTCCACCGCGGCGGCGCCTGAACCCGAGCTCCCCAGCCCTCGGGCAATGCCGCGGATCTCGGCAAACCGGCATCCAGGGGTTTCGAGACCCAAGGACTTCAGGCGGCCTCCTCGGAGCGCCGCCCTTTTTTCGTGTCGAGGCTCCCGCCTCTCGCGGGTGCATCAGCCCGAAAGCCGATGGTCACCTCTCGGAACGAGGCTCGCGGCGGGGAGCCAAGGCCGCAGCCCCCAACAACCATCTTGGCAGCCGCGCCCGCTGGCGCGAGAAGCGGCGGCGATGTCCGAGTCCTCTCCCCCCGCAGCGGCGCCTCCGCCCGTCTTCGACGACGCCTTCCGCGCCCGCCTCGCGGACCTGTTCGCGTGGCGGCGGGACGTGCGGCGCTTCTCCCGCGAACCGGTCGACGAGGCCGCGCTGCGGACCTGCCTCGATCTGGCGGCGCTGGCACCCTCCGTCGGCAACAGCCAGCCCTGGCGGTTCGTACGGGTATCCGAGCCTCGGCGGCGTGCGGCGGTCATCGCAAGCTTCGAGCGCTGCAACGCCGCCGCCTGTGCGACCTATGCCGACGAACAACGCACGCTCTACGCCCGCCTGAAGCTCGCGGGCCTGCGCGAGGCGCCGGTTCACCTCGCGGTGTTCTGCGATTCCGGAACGGGCGCCGGCCACGGCCTCGGCCGGGCGACCATGCCGGAGATGCTGCGCTACTCGGTGGCGGCCTGCATCCATGCCTTCTGGCTTGCCGCCCGCGCCCACGGAATCGGTGTCGGCTGGGTCTCGATCCTCGAACCCACCGTCGTGACGGACGCCCTCGACGTGCCGGAAGGCTGGGATCTGGTCGCCTATCTCTGTGTCGGCCACCCGGTCGAGGAGCATGCCGACCCGGAACTCGTCCGCCACGGCTGGCAGGAGCGGCACCCGGAAGCGGCCCGGCTCCATGAACGCTAAGACCGGCGCTAAGACCGGCGCCGCGAACCGATACTTAAAATTTGCCGGAATTTCCGAGCCCGGCATTCGCTAAGCCGCCAAGAGGCCGTGCATGGGGCGCGCATTTCGCGGCGCGTAAAGCAGAATCGCAAGCTGGAACGGCGGATTGTCTTCGTCAGTTACGCTCCAGCTTCGAAAGGCGATCTTCGATGTTCAGGACAGTCAAGTACAGGGCGCGTCTCGCGGGGGCGCTCGCGGCGGCTTTATGTGCGGCCGGTGCCGCGCAGGCTCGGGAAGTCGTCCCCTTTGCCGACGGACTCGGTGCGGGCACGATCGTGGTGCGCACCACCGAGCGCCGGCTCTACCTTGTCAACGGCGACGGCACGGCGATTCGCTACCCCGTCGCGGTCGGCAAGCCGGGCAAGCAGTGGAGCGGCGCCACGCAGATCGACGGCAAATATTACCAGCCCGACTGGTCGCCCCCGGCGGAGGTGAAGCGCGACAACCCCCGCCTGCCCAACCTCATCCGCGGCGGCTCGCCGAGCAATCCGATGGGCGTGGCGGCCATGACCCTGCGCGGCGGCGAATACGCCATCCACGGCACCAACCGGCCGAATTCGATCGGCACCTTCGCGTCCTACGGCTGTATCCGCATGTACAACCAGGACATCGCCGACCTGTTCGGGCGCGTCACCGTCGGCACCGAGGTGTATGTGATGCGCTGAGCGACGGTTCGAGCCGCTGCCATCCGCAGCGTCGCGCGGGCCGGGCGGTCTGTTGTGGAGCGGTGAGCGTGGGGTCCGCCCCGCGTCGGCGCCGCTGGCGCGACGACGCGCCCTCGCCTATGCGCCGGGGAGCCGCCCGCTTCCGGGCCAGAAGACCCGTCACTGCCGCGCCATGCTGAAGGCTTTCCTCGCCTATTACCGGCCGCACCGGACGCTGTTCCTGGTGGATTTCGGCTGCGCCGTGCTCTCGGGCCTGCTCGAACTCGGCTTCCCGCTCGCGGTCAAAGCCTTCGTCGACCGGCTGCTGCCACAGCAGGACTGGAGCCTGATCCTGCTCGCGGCGATGGGCCTGACGCTGCTCTACGTCGCCAATGCCGGCCTGATGGTGGTCGTCACCTATTGGGGCCACGTGCTCGGCATCAACATCGAGACCGAGATGCGCGCCCGCGCCTTCGACCACCTGCAGAAGCTCTCGTTCCGCTTCTTCGACGGGCAGAAGACCGGCCATCTGGTGGCGCGCATCACCAAGGATCTGGAGGAGATCGGCGAGGTCGCCCATCACGGGCCCGAGGACCTGTTCATCGCGGTGATGACGCTGTTCGGCGCCTTCGCGCTGATGTTCCTCGTCCACCCGCCGCTGGCGCTGATGACGCTGGCGATCCTGCCGCTGATCGCCTTCATCGTCATCCGCTACGGCGGGCGCATGACGCGCAACTGGCAGGCGCAATACGGGCGCGTCGGCGCCTTCAACGCCCGCATCGAGGAGAATGTCGGCGGCATCCGCGTGGTGAAGGCCTTCGCCAACGAGGCGCATGAGCGGGCGCTGTTCGCCTCCGACAACCGGAACTACCGCACCACCAAGCTCGAAGCCTACCGGCTGATGGCGGGCGCCCTGTCGATCAACTATCTCGGCCTGCGCCTCGTGCAGATCGTGGTGCTCCTCGGGGGCGCCGCCTTCGTGGTGCGCGGTGACCTGACGCCCGGCGGCTTCGTCGGCTTCCTGCTCCTGGTGGCGGTGTTCTACCGGCCGCTGGAAAAGATCGGGGCGGTGATCGAGACTTACCCGAAAGGCATCGCCGGCTTTCGCCGCTACCAGGACCTGCTCGCCACCGAGCCCGACATCGCCGACCGGCCGGGGGCCATCCCCGCCCCGCCGCTGAAGGGCGAGATCCGTTTCGAGGGCGTGCGCTTCGGCTACAGCCCGGATCGGCCGGTGCTCTCCGCGATCGACCTGACGATCCATGCGGGCGAGACGGTGGCCTTCGTCGGGCCCTCGGGGGCGGGCAAGACGACGCTGCTCTCGCTGATCCCGCGCTTCTACGAAGCGGAAGCCGGGCGCATCACCATCGACGGCCACGACATCCGCGACCTGACGCTGGCCTCGCTGCGCGGGCAGATCGGCATCGTCCAGCAGGATGTGTTCCTGTTCGCCGGCACGATCCGCGAGAACATCGCCTATGGCCGCCTGCGCGCCAGCGAGGCCGAGATCCTGGACGCCGCCGCCCGTGCCCGGCTCGATGGGCTGATCGCCTCGCTGCCCGAGGGGCTCGATACGGTGATCGGTGAGCGTGGAGTGAAGCTCTCAGGGGGGCAGAAGCAGCGGCTCGCCATCGCCCGCGCCTTCCTCAAGAACCCGCCGATCCTGATCCTCGACGAGGCGACCTCGGCGCTGGACACGCAGACCGAGCGGGAGATCCAGGCCTCGCTGTTCGAACTGGCGGAAGGCCGCACGACGCTGGTCATCGCCCACCGGCTGGCCACGATCCGCCACGCCGACCGCATCGTGGTGGTGGCCGAGAACGGCATCGTCGAGCAGGGCCGTCACGACGTGCTGCTGGCCGGAGACGGCTACTACCGCCGCCTCCACGCGGCGCAGGTGGAGGATTCGCATCCGTCGCGGCCGCGCACGGCGGCGGAGTGAAGCGCCTTTCCCTCTCCCCGCGTGCGGGGCGAGGGAATTCAAATTCTCAAGCGCTCCGCCCGGCCTCGGCCAGGAGCCCATCGACGAAGCCCGGCAGGCCGGTGCGGCGGGTGCGCTTGAGGCGCTCGGCGGCCAGGATCGATTGAAGCGCGCGGAAGGACTCGTCGAGGTCGTCGTTGACGATGACGTAGTCGTACTCGCTCCAGCGCTGCATCTCGTTGCGGGCGTTGGCCAGCCGCCGCTCGATGGTCTCGGGTGCGTCTTCCGCCCGGCGCTCCAAGCGGTTGCGCAACTCGGCAAAGCTCGGCGGCAGGATGAACACCGTCACCACGTCGTCCTGCAGCCGCTGCCGGACCTGGCGGGTGCCCTGGTAGTCGATGTCGAAGATCATGTCCCGGCCTTGGGACAGGGTCTTCTCGACCGGGCGGCGCGGCGTGCCGTAGAAATTCCCGTGGACCTCGGCCCATTCGAGCAGGTCGTCGCGGGTGCGAAGATCCTCGAACGCCTCGCGGTCGATGAAGCGGTAGTCGCGCCCGTCGATCTCCGAGGGGCGGCGCGAGCGCGTCGTCACCGAGATCGACAGATCGAGGCCCCATTCGGGCCGCTGGGCGATGGCGCGAGTCAGCGTCGTCTTGCCCGCGCCCGAGGGCGAGGACAGGATCAGGATCAGCCCGCGCCGGGCGATATCCGGTCTGCCTTGGGTGGCATCCTGCGTCATCGGCGGGAAACTCCGCTGCGCATGTCTCTCGCTCTCATTCGACGTTCTGCACCTGCTCGCGGAATTGCTCCACCACGGCCTTCAAGTCGAGTCCGATCCGCGACAGGCTGATATCGCCGGCCTTGGCGCACAGGGTGTTGGCCTCGCGGCCGAGTTCCTGGGCCAGGAAATCGAGCCGCCGGCCGATCGCGCCGCCCTGAGCCAGCAGTTCGCCGATGGCCGCGAGGTGAGCGCGCAGGCGGTCGAGTTCCTCGCGCACATCCGCCTTGGCGGCGATCAGCACCGCCTCCTGATGCAGGCGGTCGGGGTCGAGCCCGCCGGCGCCGACGAGGGCCGCCACCGCATCCGCGAGCCGGGCGCGCACCGCCTCGGGCCGGCGGGCGGGGCAGTCCTCGGCGGCCTGGGTCAGGCGGGCGATGTCCGCGATCTGACCCTCCACGATCGCGTGCAGCCGCGCCCCTTCCGCGCGGCGGGCGGAAACGAGATCGGCCACGAGGGTCTCGATCCCGGCGACGAGATCCCGATTGAGCGCCTCAGGGTCGGCCCCGGCCTCGCTCTCGGTCTCGACGACGCCGCGCACGGCGAGCAGCCCGTCGAGCGTCGCCGGGCCGACTTCGGCGGGGCGCGGCACGCGGGCGACGGCCGCGGCGAGGTTCGCCAGCAGGGTTTCGTCGATGCGCACCCGCACCGCCGCCTCGGGCCGCGTCAAGGTGAGACCGAGCTGGCACTGGCCGCGAGAGAGCGCCTTGGACAGAGCGATGCGGGCCGCCTCCCCCGCCGCCTCGAAGCCGTTCGGGGCGCGCACGCGGATATCGAGCCCACGCCCGTTCACGGTGCGGATCTCCCACAACCATTGCACCGCGCCGGTCGTGCCGGCGGAGCGGGCAAACCCAGTCATGCTCGCAATGGTCTTATCTTCGCTGGTCTTGCCTGCGCTGGTCTGGGCCAAGGGCGCGTCGCTCCCGCTCGTCCACCATCGGCGCTCGGCCGCTCATCGCGGGGAACGACTCCGGAAAAGGTCGGTTTGTCGGATACGCGCTTTCGGCAAGAAAGCGCAATGCGGAGGCGGGTGGAAGGCCGGCCTGGCCGCCCTGAGCGCGTGCGCTGCACCACGACCGCACCGCCCTATTCTGCACAAAAAACGCTCACGTCATTTAATGATGCAAGAGCCCAGCGTCCAAGCAGGCATGAATACTGTGCATCAGCTTGACGCTGATGATGTGTCTTCCTAACTTCCAAGTCGATTAAAGGGCACCGAACAATCGAGCGGGGACCCATCCATGACGAACCCCTTCGACATCAAGAATCGCTTCCGGGCGCGCCTGCGCGCGGCCGATGCACAGAAGCATCGCATCCAGGCCAAGCTACTTCAGGACGGCGTTCGGGCGCTGGCTCCGATCACCGAGGCCCTGAGCCTGATGGCCGAGGTGTTGGAAGAGGACGGCATCGAGCACGGCCGGATCACCTGCCCCGCCCCGGAAGTGGATCGCGACGATTTCGTCGGCTTCACCGCCACGTTGCAGAACGACGCCGATCAGGAGCACCGGATCACCGTGAAATACGGCCCCGTTCTGGGTGGGCGCAACTTCATCGCGGTGAACGGCCTGGGGGCGGAGTACAACGAGCGCCTGCTCACCCTGGCCAGCAACACGACGCCGGGCCTCGGCCGCTGCGTCGGCAGCGACGTGCATGTCGAGGCCGATCGCGGCGGCGACCTGGCCGAGATCCTGCGCGAGATGGTCGAGGACTTCTTCGCCGGCCACAGCGAGGCGCCGATCCGCACCGGGGCGACCGAGTCGCGCGGCCGTCTGGCGCTGGTGCAGTAGGCGCCGCGCGAGGCGCCGGCCCGGACCGTCGAGACCGTCCGGATGCGAGATCAGGACTTCGCCATCACGCAGCGGCGGGGCGTCCGCTCACGGATCGAGGCGGCGCGCCCGGGCGGCACGCGCCATGGCGATGAGTTCGTTGGCGGTGAGGTTGTGCGACGGCAGGCGCGCCTCGGATTCGATGGGGTGCAGGTCGATGGAGCGCCGATCCAGCGGAGGCGTGGCGGCGGAGAGCAGTCCCGGATTCCAGCTCGGCCAGAGACTGCGAATGCGAGATGTCTTCCTGGTCGCCGATACCGCCATGCCGCCTCCGAAGCCGATCACTTAAGAGGATGATAACCAAGCTCGGGCGCGAGAAACATTCTTGACGCGCGCCGATGTGGTGCTTCGCCGAATCTTTTGTCGGCTGCGCGTCGGGGCGGTGGCGGCCTTCGCTGCAGATGGGTTCGCACAACGAAAAAGGCGGGCGCGATCCTGCATGATCGCACCCGCCCCATCGCATTCCGATCACGATCGGACCGAGGCTACTCCGCCGCGTCGAGGCGCGGGCGCTCGATCTCGGCGCGCTCGCGCTTCACCAGTTCGGCGGTCAGGAACGCCACCTCGAGCGCCTGCTCCGCGTTGAGGCGCGGGTCGCAGTAGGTGTGGTAGCGGTCCTGAAGGTCGTCCGCCGTCAGCGCACGGGCGCCGCCGGTGCATTCGGTCACGTCCTTGCCGGTCATCTCCAGATGGATGCCGCCGGCGATCGTGCCTTCCGCGCGGTGCACGCCGAAGAAGCCCTCGATCTCCTGCATCACCCGCTCGAACGGCCGAGTCTTGTAGCGACCGGCGGCGATGGTGTTGCCGTGCATCGGATCGCACACCCACACCACGTTGCGGCCCTCGCGCTGCACCGTGCGGATCAGCCCCGGCAGATGGTCGCCGACCTTGTCCGCGCCGAAGCGGCAGATCAGGCTGAGGCGCCCGGCCTCGTTCTCCGGGTTGAGGAGATCGATCAGACGGATCAGCCCTTCGGCCGTGGTCGAGGGCCCGCATTTCAGGCCGATCGGGTTCTTGATGCCGCGGGCATATTCCACATGGGCGTGGTCCGGCTGGCGGGTGCGGTCGCCGATCCAGAGCATATGGCCGGAGGTGGCGTACCAATCGCCGCTCGTCGAATCGACGCGGGTCAGCGACTCCTCGTAGCCGAGCAGCAGCGCCTCGTGGCTGGTGTAGAAGTCCGTGGTGCGGACCTCCTGGTGCGTCTCCGGGTTGATGCCGATGGCGCGCATGAAGTCGAGCGCGTCCGACATCCGCTCGGCCACATCGCGGTAGCGCGAGGATTGCGGGCTGTCCTTGACGAAGCCGAGCATCCAGCGATGCGCGTTCTCCAGGTTGGCGTAGCCGCCGGTGGCGAAGGCGCGCAGCAGGTTCAGCGTCGCCGCCGACTGCCGGTAGGCCTCGAGCTGACGGCGCGGATCGGGGATCCGGGCCTCCTCGTTGAAGGTCAGGCCGTTGATGATGTCGCCGCGGTAGCTCGGCAGCGCCACGCCGTCGAGCGTCTCGGTCGGCGAGGAGCGCGGCTTGGCGAACTGCCCGGCAATGCGGCCGACCTTCACCACGGGCGAGCCGCCCGCGAAGGTGAGCACCATCGCCATCTGCAGGAAGACGCGGAAGAAGTCGCGGATGTTGTCGGCCGAATGCTCGTCGAAGCTCTCGGCGCAGTCGCCGCCTTGCAGGAGGAAGGCTTCGCCCGCCCCGACGCGCGCCAGGGCCGCCTTCAGCTTGCGCGCCTCACCGGCAAAAACGAGCGGCGGAAAGCTCGCGAGTTGCGCCTCGACGGCCTGGAGAGCGCCCGCATCCGGATAGGACGGGACCTGCTGGATCGGCAGGTTGCGCCAGGTTTTTGGGGTCCACCGCTCGGCCATGATACTCTCTCCGCTCACCCGATCGGGTGATGCGCGCGGGCCCTCCCGCCTCGCGCGAAGCCGGGCTTATAGAGCGGTTTTTCAGAAGTTGCGAGTTGGCCGACGCCATAGCTGAGTATCGGCCGACGCATCGGCCGCTATTCGCGCAATCCCGACCCGGCGCCCCGGCCGGCGAGCAGGCCGACGAGCTCGGCTTGGCGCGACACGCCGGTCTTCTGGAAGATGCGCCGGAGCACCGAGCGGGCGGTGCTGGGGGTGATCCCGAGCTTGGCCGCGGCCGGTGCCGGGGCATCGCCCGCCGCGATCAGCGCGGCGAGCCGGGCCTCGGCCGGGGTCAGGTCGAACAGGCCCTGGACCACATCCGCACTCGGCACGTCCTGGGCCACGACGGGGGTGGCGATCAGCACGAAGCGGGCGCGGACGAACACGTCATGGGCCGCGCCGCGGATCGGCACGAGATGCAGGATCACCGGGGGACGCTCACCGCTCGCGGCGATCGGGATCGAGCGCACCGGCATCGCCTGCGGCGAGGCGGATTGTGCCACGGCTTCGCGCAGCAGCCTGTCGGCAGCCGGATCGACCGCGGCGAGCCGCAAGGGCTGGTCGCTGAGGGTGTGAGGCATCATCGCCACCAGGGACGGATTGGCGTCGATGACCCGCCCGCCGCTTCCGAGCACGGCCGCCGGCAGGCCGAGCGCTTCGAGCGTCCGGGTGGTGGTCGAGACCCGCTCCATCTCCAGGCGTGCGGAGAGCAGGGCGGCCCGGGCGAGATGGGGACGCAGGCTGTTGAGCGCGGACAGGATCTGCGGCCCGAAATCGCCCTCGGCGCGGGCGCGCTCGCAATGGACGATGACGCTGTCGCCGCTCGGCACCAGCACGGCTGTCGCGGTACCCGCGCCGTAGCCCCGGGGGATCAGGAAGTCCTGATAGAGCGGCAGCGTCGCGATCTCCTCCTCCGTCACGACGTCGAGGTCGTTGAGAAAGCCGGGATGACGCAGCGCCAACAGGCGTCCGATGCGGACGTTGTCCGGGAAGCGCTCGAAATGATCGATCACCAGCGGGTCGAACTCCGGCGACGTCGTCACGAAGTCGCGAAAGTGCGTCCCGGTCGAGACGATCATCACCGCCTGCGGGGCGCCGGCGAAGCGGGCGAGTTCGACGAGCACCTCGCGCCACAGCTCGGGCAAGGCCGCCGCCTCGTAGATCCGGTCGATCAGGGCGGCGCCCTCGGCCGACAGGGCGGCAGCCGGTTCGATCGAGGCCGAGCGAATGGCGGAGGGAAAGGGGTGGGAATGGATCGTCATGAATCGAGCGAAAGCAATGGAACGAACGCGGTCACAGGGTCGGAATTTGCCATCTCCGCAGGCCGCGGGATACAGCATTGGGCTTGCTGGAACAGTATTTTGTCGGATCCTGTCCCCAGAAAAGCAATCACAACCTGCACACGGCCAAACTCCAGTCCCCTAACGGGAAATTAAAATCAGTATGTCGCACTGAATCCTCCCTTCTTAGCCGATTAACAAATGCAACGAAATCTGTCTTCCCGGACAGCGGGCCAACGTCTCGCCGGGACGCGAGAGACGCCCTTCGGAGAATGAGCGTGATCCATGCCGGCCGGGGACGATTGATCGCGGCGCCCGGTGACCGAGATCCCCTGCCGGGATCGACAAGGCAGGGGGAGTGATCCATGCGGCTCCACGTTCTCGGTTGCGGCGACGCGTTCGGCTCGGGCGGGCGCTTCAACACCTGCTTCCACTTCGATGCGCCCGGCGGCGCCTTCCTCATCGATTGCGGCGCCTCCGCGCTCATCGCGATCCGGCGCTTCGGCGTCGAGCCGAACCGCATCCGCACGGTGTTCCTCACCCATCTCCACGGCGACCATTTCGGCGGCCTGCCCTGGCTGATCCTCGATGGGCAGCTCGTCAGCGGGCGCACGGAGCCGTTGACCGTGGTCGGGCCGCCGGGCACGGCCGAGCGCCTTCCGGCGGCGATGGAGGTGCTGTTTCCCGGCTCCAGCACGGCCGAGCGCCGATTCCCAGTCGAGGTCGTGGAAATGGAAGCCGGGCGCCCGGTCGAGACCGGGGGCGTGCGGGCCACCGCCTTCACCATGCGCCACCCCTCGGGCGCGCCCGCGCACGCCCTGCGGATCGAGGCGGCGGGCAAGGTCGTCAGCTATACCGGCGACACCGAGTGGGTGGAGGATATCGTCGCCGCGGGGCGCGGGGCGGACCTGATGATCGCCGAGGGCTACACCGTGGAGCGTCCGGTGAAATTCCACCTCGATTGGGCGACGCTGAAGCAGCGCCTGCCCGAGATCACCCCGAAGCGGCTGATGCTCACGCATATGAGCCCGGAGATGATCGCGCACCCGCCGGACGGTTACATCGCGGCCGAGGACGGGCTCGTCGTCACCCTTTGACCCCGCCCCTCGCTACGCACGATCAGCGCTTGCGCACGAATTCCGTGCGCAGGACGAGGCCCTTGATGCTGTCGTGGCGGCAATCGATCTCCTCCGGATCGTCCGTGAGGCGGATCGACCGGATGACAGTGCCCTGTTTCAGGGTCTGGTTCGCGCCCTTGACCTTGAGATCCTTGATCAGGGTGACCGCATCGCCGTCGGCCAGGATGTTGCCCGCGGCGTCACGGACAGGCGCCCGCGCAGCCGGGGTCTCGGCCGCCGCCGCGCCAGCGGGGCGCCATTCACCGAGCGCTTCGTCGTAGATGTAGGTGTCGTCCGTATCCGGCATCGTCTGGCTCCTGGCGGTCACGCCACCGTGAGCGCGGCCATAGCGGTGCCTTGGGCAGGCCGACAAGCGCGTTGCGAGCATAGCTCCGAACCGACTACCGTTCCGCGAGTTGGCAGCGGGTGTTCGCAGGATCACCGTTACCAGCGTGTCATCCCATTCGGGCAAACAGCCCGACCCCATGTTCACGACCGGAGTCACACCGACCATGCGCCAGGAAATGCTCTCCGGACTGCTCGGCCTCGGCCTGCTCTGCGCGCCGGCCCTCGTCGCGGGCACCGTTCCCGCCTCGGCGCAGGCGCCCGCCCAACCGGCCGCCCCGGTCGTCACCGCCGATCCCGAGCGCTTGGCCGCTGCCCGCGAGGTCGTCGCCGCGGCGCAGGGGGACCGGGCCGCGGTGCTCGCGGCGATGAAGGCGCCGATGGCCGGGGTGATGCAGCAGATGGGTCTTACGGACCCGAAGAAGGCCCAGGTGATGGTGGACGAGGTCGTCATGCCCACGCTCTCGGAGAATTACGACGACCTGCTCGCGATCCAGGCCCTCAGCTTCGCCTCCGTCCTCTCGAAGGAAGATCTGAAGGCGGTCGCCGGCTTCTACGCCACGCCGGCGGGCAAGAACCTCGTGAAGGCGCAGCCGCAACTGAGCCAGGCGATGCTGACGGGCATGCAGCAATGGATGGGCACGCTGCTGCCGCAACTCAAGGAGAAGGTCGAGAAGGCCGCCGCGGCGCATGGCTGGTCGAACGAGGTCAAGCGGCGCTGAGCCCCCTCATCGCTCCGGCTCGAACAAGGCCGCAGCCGCGGGCCCCTGCGGAAAGGTCAGGGGCATCCGCACCACGCCGCGGTGATAGGGGAAGCGGGCGCGCTGGAGCGGGTCCGGCCCGGTGAAGATCAGCCACGGCCGGAACGAGACCGGGCTGACGCAGAGCAGGTAAGTGCGCAGGTTGCGCTCGTCGGGCACGAACATCGCCGTGTCGAGGTAGCGCGCCTCGTGCCGCACCCAAGCCGGGATGAACCGCAGCCGCCAGCGACGGGCGAGATGCTCGCCGACCCCGCCGAGGAAGGCATCGGGCCGCGCGTCTCCCAGAAAGCCCGGATCCTCAGCGATCATCGCCCCCTGGGCGGTGATGTCGCCGTCGAGCGCGTAGAAGGCGTCGAGGAAGTTCTGGAGGTGGTGATCCCAATCGCCTCCGCGCGCCCGCTCGACCACCTCGCACAGGGAGGCGGGCCTCATCGTGGGCGATCCTGAAGCACCGGCCGGAAGTGCAGGCTCGCCTCATCCGGTGGCGCCTCGTCGTAGACGGAGACGTACAGGTCTTGCAGCGCCGCCCCGCCTCCGTAGACGGCGAGTTCGACGAACAGCCCCCGCGCGGACAGATCCGTGCCGAGCTGTTCGAGAGCCTGGAGGAGGCGGGTGCGGTCGAAGGCCAGCGCCGTGCGGACAGTGTAGCCGATGCCGCGGCCTTCGCGAAAAGGCTACTCCGCGGCTGCGGCGAACACCGTCCCGGCCCGCGGCAGATCCAGCGTATCCCAGGTTTCCACCAGCGCGGCCGTCAGCGCACCGATCCGCTCGTCGTCATGGAAGGGCGAGGGCGTGATCCGCAGGCGCTCGGTGCCGCGCGGGACGGTGGGGTAGTTGATCGGCTGGATGTAGATATCGTGGTGCTCCAGCAGGTGGTCGGCTGCCGCCTTGCACAGCTCGGCGTCGCCCACCATCAGCGGCACGATGTGGGTCTCGGTGTGCAGCACCGGCAGGCCGGCGGCCTCCAAAGCCGCCTTGGTGCGGGCGGCCTGGCGCTGATGCGCCTCGCGCTCGGTCTTCGAGCGCTTGAGGTAGCGCACCGAGGCGCGCGCCGCCGCGGCGACGGCCGGCGGCAGGGCCGTGGTGAAGATGAAGCCGGCCGCGTGGCTGCGAACCGCGTCGCACAGGGTCGCCGTGCCGGTGATGTAGCCGCCGACGCAGCCGAAGCCCTTGGCGAGCGTCCCCTCGATCACATCGACCCGGTGCATCACACGATCGCGCTCGGCGATGCCGGCGCCACGCTCGCCGTAGAGGCCGACCGCATGGACCTCGTCGAGATAGGTCATGGCGCCATAGGCGTCGGCGAGGTCGCAGATCGCGGCGATCGGCGCCACGTCGCCATCCATCGAGTAGACCGACTCGAAGGCGATCAGCTTGGGCCGGTCGCCGGCCTCGGCGAGCAGTTGCTCGAGATGTTCGAGGTCGTTGTGGCGGAAGACGCGCTTCTCGCAGCCGGAATGGCGCACGCCCTCGATCATCGAATTGTGGTTGAAGGCGTCCGACAGGATCAGGCAGTTCGGCAGCAGCTTCGCGATGGTCGAGATGCCGGCCTGATTCGAGACATAGCCCGAGGTGAAGACGAGGCCCGCCTCCTTGCCGTGCAGGTCGGCGAGTTCGCGCTCCAGATCGACCAGCGGCGAGTTGTTGCCGGCGATGTTGCGGGTGCCGCCGGCGCCGACGCCGCAGCGGGCGGCCGTGTCGGTCAGGGCTGCGACGACCTCGGGGTGCTGGCCCATGCCGAGATAGTCGTTGGAGCACCATACGGTGATCTCGCGGTTGCCGCCCTCGGGGCGCCGCCACGTGGCCTGCGGAAAGCGGCCGGAGATCCGCTCGATATCGGCGAAGACGCGGTAGCGGCGCTCACTGTGCAGCCGGTCGAGGGCGGCGCGGAAATGGCCGTCGTAATCCGTACGCGGACCGGCGGGGCGCACCGGCGGCCGCTCGAATTTGGCCCGGCCATTGCTAGCACCGGAATCGTCCACGCCGCCATCGCCGCCGACGATCGACTCGTCGGTCAGGCTGGCGCTGTCGGCCGCGTTCACAGGCATCAGGTTCACGGGCATCCGTCCTCGACGCTTTCGGCTGGCCGGGCGTTCTTCTCGGGACGCCTCGGTTTAAAGAATTCGGGCCCGGACCCTACCCCGGAGAGCGTGGCCGAACCGTTCGCGGCCGGGGCGGTGATCTCCCGGGGTTCAGCCCCCAGGGAGCGGCACGGCCTTCGCCGCGCGTCATCGTCCGACCGGCGGCTTTTCGCATTCCGTCCGGGACGAGTCCCTCGCCGGTGCCGCCGTGACCGCAAGATAGGAGGTAATTTCGAACTGGTTCAAGGTGAGTTCGAGACATTCCTGCTTTGCACAGGCGCGAAGGGCCCTGCGATCTTGCCCGGATCCGGGCTCGATCATCGAATGCTCGCTCTCAGATGCCGTCCTAGCGCGACGTCATGCAACGCTCGCGAGAACCGACGCTTGCTGATTCGCTCGTGAACCCCGCCTTGGGTGACGATGGGTCGCGGCGCGAAGCGAGGCCCATACTTGGCGGCCGATGCGCTGGCGAAGGGGACAAAATCGGGATACGGCCTTTCCCGACATGGCCAAGCGCACGCATCGGCGGCGATGGGCGCTCCGCCGGGTGAAATCGTTTCGGAACGCGAGATGGCGACCAAGGACGAGGAGCGCGCCGCCCGCCTCAAAGCGGCCCTGCGCGACAACCTGCGCCGCCGCAAGGCGCAAGCCCGGAGCCGGGCCGACGACGCACCCGAGCCCGCGAAGGCGCAGCCGGCCGAACCGGCCGAGAAGAGCTAGCTCCCGTCGCCCGACTTGCCTCCCCTGCGCCACGTTATTGGAGCGATGCTTCGGGCGCGGGATGGAACCGAACGGCCACGCTTCTTCTTTTTGCCGGATACCGCCTATACCTCCACCCTGAACAAGGGGCGCTCGCGCCCGGCACGCAAGGCGACCTCCGCGATCGGAACGGGGGTACTCCGAGGATTCCGATGGACCGCATCCACATCACCGGCGGCACGCCGCTCAACGGCACGATCCCGATTTCGGGCGCCAAGAACGCGGCGCTGCCGCTGATGATCGCGAGCCTTCTCACTGGGGAGACGCTGGAACTCATCAACGTGCCGCGGCTCGCCGACATCGCGGCGCTGACGCGCATCCTCGGCAATCACGGCGTCGATCACATGGTCGTCGGCAAGCGGCCGGGGCAGACTGCGGAGACCGGCCAGACCGTCCGGCTCACCGCCTCGAACGTCATCGACACCACCGCGCCCTACGAACTCGTCTCGACCATGCGGGCGAGCTTTTGGGTGATCGCGCCGCTTCTGGCCCGCTTCGGCGAGGCCAAGGTCTCGCTGCCCGGTGGCTGCGCCATCGGCACCCGGCCGGTCGACCTGCTGCTCATGGCGCTGGAAAAGCTCGGCGCCGAGATCGAGATCGACGGCGGCTACGTGGTTGCGAAGACGAAGAACGGGCTCCGCGGCACCGAGATCGATTTCCCCAAGGTCACGGTC
The DNA here is from genome assembly GCF_024347855.1 of Methylorubrum sp. GM97. Lineage (NCBI taxonomy): Bacteria > Pseudomonadati > Pseudomonadota > Alphaproteobacteria > Hyphomicrobiales > Methylobacteriaceae > Methylorubrum > Methylorubrum sp. GM97. The sequence goes on along the minus strand of NZ_AP025942.1, from coordinate 2,150,229 downwards.
GGCGGCACCCATGTCGCCCTGATGGCGGCCGCACTCGCCTACGGCACGACGGTGCTCGACAACGCCGCCCGCGAGCCGGAAGTCGTCGATCTCGCCGAATGCCTGATCAAGATGGGCGCGCGCATTGAAGGCGCCGGCACCTCCCGCATCGTCGTGGAGGGCGTGGCACGCCTCGGCGGCACCCGGCACGAGGTTCTGCCGGACCGGATCGAGACCGGCACCTACGCCATGGCGGTGGCAATGACCGGGGGCGACGTCTCCCTGGTCAACACCCGGACCGACCTGCTCGCCTCGGCCCTCGAGACGCTGGCCTCCACCGGCACCGAGGTCACGGCCCTGCCCGACGGCATCCGCGTGCGCCGCAACGGCGGCGGCATCAGCCCGGCCGACGTGACAACCGATCCGTTCCCCGGCTTCCCGACCGATCTCCAGGCGCAGTTCATGGCGCTGATGACGCTGGCCAAGGGCCAGTCGCGCATTCGCGAGACGATCTTCGAGAACCGCTTCATGCACGTGCAGGAGCTGGCTCGCCTCGGCGCGCGGATCCGCCTCGACGGCGATCTGGCCGTGGTCGAGGGCGTCGAGCGCCTGAAGGGCGCGCCCGTCATGGCCACCGACCTGCGCGCCTCGGTCTCGCTGGTGATCGGCGCGCTCGCCGCGGAAGGCGAGACGCAGATCAACCGCGTCTACCACCTCGACCGCGGCTTCGAGGCCCTGGAGGCCAAGCTCGCCCGCTGCGGCGCGCAGATCGAGCGCGTGCGGGCCTGACGGCGCCCGGCGCCGATCTTACCACTCGGTCCCACATGAAAACGGCCTGCACCGCGCGGTGCAGGCCGAGACTGTTTTAAGACGATCCGAGGGGTCAGCGGGCGACGGCGCCGCGCTTCACGCCGAAGCCGGGAATATCGCAGGCGCAGGGTGCGTTCGGCGGGGCGAAGCCCGTCGCGCAGCTGCCGCGGGCGGTGATGCAGACGCTGCCGCCACGTCCGCCGCGGGGCGGCCCCCGGAAGCGCGGACCATCATCCTCATCCTCGAAGCGGCGGCGCCGGCCACCATCATCGCCGTAGCGGCGCCGACCATAACCGTCGTCGTCATCGCGGGAGCGGCGGCTGTAGCCGTCGTCGTAGCGGCGCGGACTGTCATAGCCATCGCGATAAGACTGGGCGCTCGCCGGGCTCGCCACGAACCCGAGGGCCAAGACGACCCCCAAGGTGCGCCCTATGGCCAGAACTCCGTTTTGCATCGTCCGCATCCCCTCCGGATGACTTGGAAAAGTCACGCTGACCTTAGCCATGCGCTCATGAACGCACGATGAGCCCAAAAGAACCGCAGCCTGTGATCGCGGCTCGGACATGACGCGCCGGGCATGGCGCACGCTCCTGTGCGGGGCGGTCTTTCCGATGCCGAACCGGCCTCCCGGTCGCTGAAACGCGCTCCGACCCATCCGGCTACCGGTTGCCGCAGGCGGGTCGCGTCGCTACCTACGCCTCGAAATCCGCTCGCCGCGTGTTCGGTCGGAGAGCTCGGAGCGTAATGATGGAGCTTCTCAAGCTCGCCGCCCTCGATGCCGAGGATCTCGCCGTCATCTCCGCCCACCTTCAGGACGCGATCCTGCGGGCGGAGGATCTCGCGTGGCTGCCGGGCGAGCACCGCTTCGCCCTGGCGGCGCGTCGCTTCGATTGGTCGGTGCCGCCGGGTCAGCCGCCCCGGCGACGCCTCTCGGGCCTGCATTTCGAGCGCGTGCTCTCCGTGAAGACCAAGGGCATCACGCCGGGGGCGACCTCCGGCGATCCCTTGAGCCTTCTGGCGATCACCTTCGAGGAAACCGAGGCGCCTTCCGGCGTCGCCACCCTGGTCTTTTCGGGCGGAGCCGCGATCCGGCTCGAACTCGAATGCATCGAGGTGCGCCTGAAGGATCTCGGCCCCGTCTGGGAAGCCGATGGCCGCCCCGACCACGAGGCCGTGCGCAACCTCGTCGAGAACCGCCCGTGATCCCCCTCCCCCGAACCGCCGATATCGCCCGATGATCCGTCTCGACAGCCGCTCTCCCGATTTCGCGGAGGCGTTCAAGCGCCTGCTCGGCCTCAAGCGCGAGATCTCCGAGGATGTGGACGAGACCGTGCGCGGCATCATCGCGGGGGTCGTCTCCGGCGGCGACGCGGCGCTCGTCGATTACACCTGCCGCTTCGACCGGCTCGGCCAGGATTTTGCGCCGGCCTCCCTGCGCATCACCGCCGAAGAGGTGGAAGCGGCGGTGGACGCCTGCCCGGCCGAGGCTCGCGCCGCCCTGGCTCTCGCGGCCGAGCGGATCGAGGCCTATCACCGCCGCCAGATCCCCGAGGATCACCTGTCCACGGACGATCTCGGCGTCACCGCCGGTTGGCGCTGGACCGCGATCGAATCGGTCGGGCTCTACGTGCCCGGCGGCACCGCGAGCTATCCCTCCTCGGTGCTGATGAACGCGGTGCCGGCCCGCGTCGCGGGCGTGCCGCGCATCGTCATGGTGGTGCCGACCCCCGAGGGCCAGCTCAACCCGCTGGTGCTCGCCGCGGCCAAGCTCTCCGGCGTCACCGAAATCTACCGGGTCGGCGGCGCGCAGGCAGTGGCCGCGCTCGCCTACGGCACGGAAACCATCGCGCCGGTGGCCAAGATCGTCGGCCCCGGCAATGCCTGGGTCGCGGCGGCCAAGCGCCGGGTGTTCGGACAGGTCGGCATCGACATGATCGCCGGCCCCTCCGAAGTGCTGATCCTGGCCGACCGCCACGCCAACCCCGACTGGATCGCCGCCGACTTGCTGGCCCAGGCCGAGCACGACACCGCGGCGCAGGCCGTGCTCGTCACTGACTCGGACGAGTTGGCCGACGCGACCGAGGCCGCGGTCGAGCGCGCGCTCGCGACCCTGAAGCGGGCCGAGATCGCCCGCGCCAGTTGGCGCGATTACGGCGCGATCATCCGCGTCCAAAATTTCGACGAGGCGGTGCCGCTCGTGGACGCCATCGCGCCCGAACATCTCGAGATCGAGACCGAGGACGCCGACGCGTTGTCGCTGAAAATCCGGAACGCGGGGGCGATCTTCCTCGGCGCGCACACGCCCGAAGCCATCGGCGATTATGTCGGCGGCCCGAACCACGTCCTGCCGACCGCCCGCTCGGCGCGGTTCTCCTCGGGGCTCGGGGTGCTCGACTTCATGAAGCGCACCTCGATCCTGCGCTGCGATCCGGCCGCCTTGCGGGCGCTCGGGCCTGCCGCGATCGCTCTCGGCGAATCCGAGGGTCTCGACGGGCATGCCCGCTCCGTGTCGATCCGGCTCAACCTCTAGGGCCTCCGATCGGCCGGGATCACGTTTCGGAACGATCGCCCGGAGCGCTTGCGTGCGGGCCCGGCTTGCGGCTCATGTGACGGAAACAAGGCGCCCGGATTCGGGTGCCGACGCGAGAAGGCGCCGGCGATGAAGGCCGAACCGAAGCAGGGGGCGCAAGACGCGCAGGGCGAGGCACCGGCAAAGCCGCGAAACCGGCTCGCGGCGGTGCGTTTCGACGAGGGCTCGATCGGCCGGGGCAACCCCGACCAGGAGCACGAGCGCGCCATCGCGATCTACGACATCCTGGAGGAGAATTCCTTCACGATCCCCGAGCGCGACGAGGGCCCGTACGGGCTGGTCCTCGGCCTTGTCGAGAACAAGCTGTCCTTCGCGATCGCGACCGAGGCGGGCGAGCCGGTGATGACCCACCTGCTCTCGCTCACGCCGTTCCGCCGGGTCATCCGCGACTACGAGATGATCTGCGAGAGCTATTACAGCGCGATCCGCACCGCCTCGCCGACGCAGATCGAGGCGATCGATATGGGGCGGCGCGGCCTGCACAACGAAGCGTCCGAGCTGCTGCGGCAGCGCCTCGAGGGCAAGGTCGATCTCGACCATGACACGGCGCGGCGCCTGTTCACCCTGATCTTCGCCCTTCACTGGAAGGGCTGACGATCGCGGCTTTATCCTGCCTGAAGGTGGAGCACTCGGCAGAATGCTACGCTTTGGGGAATTCCGGAGCGGATCTATATCAGCGTGTGCGCGAGCACCTCATGAAACGCCCGATCCGTGGTGCATCGGCGCAAGACGGCGTGGGCGTTTCGCGAGGGGTCACGGTGTTTGCATCGTCTTTTCCGACAAGCCGGCGCCCGTTCGCGGCGATGCTCTCGGAGTGCTCCACAGGATTTCCGGTCGTTGACTGCTCGTCCGCAGGCATGACGGTGCGGCGGGGATTTCGTGGGAAGCACCCGGGCGGGGCATGACGGACGACGCCATCCCCGGGACCGGGCCCAAGAAGCGGCGGGTTCAGTCCGTCCTGTTCATGTGCAACTTCAACGCGGTGCGCTCGCTGGCGGCGGAGGCGATCGCGCGCCATTATTTCGGCAAATCCACCTACGTGCAGTCCGCCGGCGTGCGCTCGGGCGAGCCGAGCGATCCGTTCATGGTCGCGGCCCTGGACGAGATCGGCATCGACGCCTCCCGCCACAAGCCGCGCACCATCGAGCAGTTGGAGGATTGGGAGGGGCTGAACTTCGACCTGATCATCACCCTCTCGCCGGAGGCGCATCACCGGGCGCTGGAACTGACCCACACGCTTGCGGCGGATGTCGAGTACTGGCCGACGCCGGACCCGACGCTGGTGCAGGAGGGCACGCGCGAGCAGCGCCTCGACGGCTACCGCGACGTGCGCGACGGACTGACCTACCGGATTAAGTCCCGGCTGAAGGTGTGAGGGTCAGAGCGTCTTCGCCCTGAAACGAAAACGCCGCCGATAACGGCGGCGTGAAAGCAAAAGGGCTCCCCGAGCGGGGAGCCCCATCGCCAAAATCAGGACGCGGCCGAGACCGCCCGCCCCTCGCGCGCCTCGGTGGCACCGCCTGCCTTGCGCCGAAGGCTGACGAGGGCCGCCGCCGCGGCCACGGCCAGGATCGCGAGCTGGGTGCCGAGCGCCTCCCAGCTGCCGTTGCTCAGGCCCCATTCCGAGACGAAGGCGGGCACGCCGTCCGTGGTGAAGGGGATCAGCGACTGCTCCTGCAACTCCTGGAACGCTTGGCCGACCATCCGCAGGCCCATGAAGAACAGGAAGGCCGAGGTCACCACGAACATCGGGCGCAGCGGCAGGCGCAGCGCCAGCCACTGCATCGCCACGAACATCGCCACCAGCGCCAGGGTCGCGGCCGCGAGCCCGCCCAGCAACGCGGCATCGAAGCCGTTGGCAGTCTTGGCCAGGGTGTGGACGAACAGGATCGTCTCGGCGCCCTCGCGGAACACCGCCAGGAAGGCGATGCCGGCGAGCGACAGCATGGTGCCCGCGCCGAGTGCCCGCTCGGCAAGCCGGTTGAGGTCCGCCTGCCACGCCTTCGGGTCCTGGCGGAGGAACATCCAGCCGCTCATGTAGAACAGCAGCACCGCGGCCGCGAGCATCACGCCGGCTTCGAACAGGTCGCTGTGATTGCCGTCGTAGAAGGTCGCGAACACCCACGCCATGACGACGCTGGCGACGACGGCGGCGAGCGCCCCGATATAGACCGGCGCGATCCGCTCCGCCGCATCCGCACGGCGAAGGAAGGCAGCGAGCGCTGCGATCACCAGCAGAGCTTCCAGTCCCTCACGGAACAGGATGATGAAAGCCTGCAGGAACGTCGATCCGTCCATCATCCGATTGCTCCCGTTTCGATCGGCGGAACCCGCGTCCCGGCGAATTGTCTGCCTCAACGGCGATGCCGCTCCTTGCGGCACCGCGAATACTTGTCACGATACAATGTTGTTTTGATGCAAAACGCAGTTTGGAAACGTTCCTAACAAGAAGAGCGGTCCAGTTTCGGACGACGAAGCCCGATGTTTCGCTTCGCGTGCCAGTACAACCCTTTGCACCATTCTCGCAAGCATCGCAGCGGGCACACGGGATCGCGCTCCGTCGCCGCAGGCAACACCGCCGACAACGCAGAGAGACGCAGACAAATTTTTGCCGTTTTCCGGAAGGTCGCGCGAAACCCAATGGCCACGTTGGGGATTGTTGATTCAATATGCGGCGGCGCCTGCACGGCGGGACACCGGCCGCCCCGACCGAACCGTTAAAGCGCGCCCGCAGCGGCGCGCGGGCAGGATATCATGAACGCGCACTCCACCGCCGCGGCCGTCCTCGGCCTCGCCCTGATCGGCCTGACCGCGACGCCGAGCCTCGCCGCACCGGGCACGGGCCGCAGCACCACCCAGGTCGCCGAGGCCGCGCAGGTCTCCCAGGCGGCCGCGACGACCTCGGACAGCGACGAGGAGAGCGCCAACTGCAACAAGCAGCGCCGTCGCCTGTGGATCGAGGGCGAGGGCTGGATCGTCCGCCGCGTCACGATCTGCCGCTAAACACGGAACGACGGGCCCGGACGCCATCGGCCGGCAGAGCGCCCGTCTCAGCATTCTGCATCGGCTGGCGGGACGAGGGGGAGCGGAACGAGCATAGGCGCTGCCGATTTGGTTTCATGAATCGCGCATGTCTCGCCGATGCGCCACCGGAGAAGCCCCGCCCCATGCGCCCTGCCCTCGCCGCCGGTCTCGCCACCCTGCTTACACTCGGCGCCGCCTCGGGCGCCGCGGCCGACCCTTATTACGGCCATGGCTACGGCTACGGCGGGGGCGGATACCGCTTCGCCGGTCCGGTGATCAAGGGCGCCTATCTCGGCGCACCGTTCACGCGTCTGCCCAGCACGAGCCGCCTCGTGCCGCCGGCCTGGGGCTACGGCACCTACGGCATTCCCACGGCGGCCGGCATCCGCGACACACCCGTCGCGCGCCCGACCCTGACCGTGATCGAACGGCCCGCGTCCGCCGGTCTCCGCCCCGCAGCCCGCAGACAAGGCGCCCGCGTCCTCTCGAAGGATTCCAGGGGCATCTGGACCGATCCGGCACCCCGTTCCGAGGGGGGGAATTCGGCGCCCAGGTGGTGTCGGTCCGGGTCCCGGCCCGTTCCCGGTAGGGCCGTCGCCCGAGAGGCAGCTTCCGCCCTTGATGCGGTATGAACTCTAGACGGGCCCTTAACCTGTCTTGCGCACAATCTACGCCAATCACCGGGGGGTAGAGCCGTGCACATCGTCATCGTGGATTCGAGCCGTGTCGTCCTGCGAATCGTGGCCGGCATGCTCGAACCGCGGGGTCATGTGGTGACGCAGTTCACGGATTCCGGTGAGGCGCTGGCCTACATCACCGACAATCCGAAGGTCCGGGCCCTGATCACGAGCCTCGAAGTCCGTCCGTTGAGCGGATTGGAGCTGTGCTGGTCGGCCCGCCTGCTGTCCGAGTCGAGCCGTCCGCTCTCGATCATCGCCATGTCCTCGGCCCGCAACGCCCGCAACCTCGCCGAGGCTCTCGACAGCGGCGCCGACGACTTCATCGACAAGCCGCCGGGCGCCGAGGAATTGCAGGCGCGCATGCGGGCAGCCGAGCGCCTCACCACGCTCCAGAGCGACCTGATCCGGCTCGCCGAGACCGATTCGCTCACCGGCCTGCTCAACCGCCGCGCCTTCCTGCAGCGCACACGGGAGGCCGCCCAGATGGCAGGGTCGTTCGGGCATCTCTGCGCCGTGATCCTCGACATCGACCATTTCAAGCGCATCAACGACGAGCACGGACACGATGTCGGCGACGCGGCGATCAAGGCCGTGGCGGGGATGATCGAGGCGGAGGGCATTGCCGGGCGCCTGGGCGGGGAGGAATTCGCGGTGATGCTCGCCGGTCAGCGCCTTACGGAGGCCGAGGCGGTCGCCTCCCGCCTGCGCCTCAAGACCTCCGACCTGCGCATCCGCTCGACCAAGGGGCCGGTGCGGCTCACCTGCAGCTTCGGCGTGAGCGAATGGTCCGAAGGCGAGACCGTCGAGGGCCTTCTGAAGCGCGCCGACATCGCCCTGTACGAGGCCAAGACGACGGGCCGCAATCGGGTGGTCTCGGCGATGTCCGACCTCATCCTGTCCCGGACCGCGTGAAACACGCGCAGCCGGGGCATTGCTCGGCCCCATCCCGTCCCGAAGCGGGACGGTGACCGCCGGGCGGCTCCGCGAGGGAACGTTTCGGGGCAATAAAGGCCCCTAAACCGCTGGAACGACTCTTGTTCTTCTCCATCCGCACAAGCCGCACCGTTCTGCGGCGGGACGAGAGGGGAGCGGCATGAGCCAGGCCGTCAATCACACCGCCAGCCACACGGCGAGCCGGGCTGTCGAGCTTTTGATCGTCGACGAGCCGTCGGGGCTCGACGCACGGATGCGCGCCGAATTGGAGCACGCACCAGCCCTGCGGACCATCGGCGAGGATGATCTGGCTCGAGGCGGTCCGGTGCCGGCCGTTGCGCTGGTCCCGGTGGACGGAGCGGGAGCGGAAGCCGGCTGCGCGCGGATCGCGGCCTTGCGCGAAGGACGGCCCTGGCTGCGGGTGCTCGCGGTGTTCCGGACCCTCGACGCGTCGGCGATGAACCGGCTGATCGCTGCCGGGGCTGACGCCTTCGTCGGCTGCGGCACCCCGGCGGACGAGGTCTGCGCCAGCGTGCTCGCCCTCGCGAAGGGAGCCCCACCCACGCCGTCGGCCGCAGCGGCCTCCGCCTGCCCCCCACGGAGGATCCGGCCATCGGGCTCACCCCGCGCGAGGCCGAGGTTCTGCGCTTCCTCAGTGCCGGCTTCAGCAACAAGGAGGTCGCCCGGCGGCTCTCGCTGAGCGTCCGGACGGTCGAGACCCACCGGCTGAACCTGCGCCGCAAGACGCAGACCGGCCGCCTCAAGGATCTCGTCACCCTCGCCCGCCAGCTCGGTCTCGCCCCGGTGCTCGACACCGAGGCGCCGCGCAGCCCCGCCCGCCACACCGCCCACGCCGCCCGGGCCTGAAGGCCCGGAGCCACATCCGACCCGCTCGCACCGGGCGGACGTTTCCGGGCCATGGTTCCGACGCGCCGGCAAGCGCCTTTCGAGACTAAGCTCTAGATCGAGCGCGGCTCCAGCTTCTCGTCCAGCGCCGAGAGGGGACGCTTGGGCTTGCGGCCGACATCCTCGCCCTGCACCGAGGGCTCGAACGGCTCGGGGCCTTTGCGCAGCAGCTTGGCGAGATAGTAGCTGCCGAAGCCGAAGATGATCGCGTAGGCGACGATGAAGGCGATCAGCGAGGTCGTCACCGCCTGGGCCGTCAGCGGCGAATGGGCGTCCGCCGTCTTGAGCTGACCGTAGACGATGTAGGGCTGACGCCCGATCTCGGCGGTGAACCAGCCGAAGATCACCGCGCCGAAGCCTGAGGGCGTCATCAGCATGGCGCAGGTGAGGAAGACGCGGTTCGTGAACAGCGTGCCCTTCCAACGCAGATACAGGCTCCACAGGCTCAGGAGCAGCATGGCCATGCCGATCGCGACCATGGCGCGGAAGGCATAGAACACCGGCCAGACTGGCGGGCGCTTGTCCGGCGTCACGTCCTTGAGGCCCGGCACCACGCCGGAGAAGTCGTGGGTGAGGATGAACGAGCCGAGCCTCGGGATGCCAATCTCGAAGTCGTTGCGCTCGGCCTCCATATTCGGGATCGCGAACAGCAGCAGCGGCATGTTGGCCTGGGTGTCCCAGTTCGCCTCGATCGCTGCGAGCTTGGTCGGCTGGTGCTTAAGCACGCCCAGGCCGTGGGTGTCGCCGACGAAGATCTGGATCGGCGTGAAGATCAGCGCGAACCACAGCGCCATGGAGAGCGAGACCCGCGCCCCCTGGACCTTCGCCGGCGGCTCCTTGCGGGCGCGCAGGATCATCCACGCGGCCATGCCGGAGACCGCGAAGGCGGTAGTGAGGAAGCAGCCGAGCACCATGTGCGCGTAGCGGATCGGGAAGCTCGGGTTGAAGATCACCTCGAACCAGTCGGTGGCCACCGCCCGGCCGTTCTCGATCGTGAAGCCCGCCGGCGTCTGCATCCAGGAATTGGCCGAGAGGATCCAGAAGGCGGAGATCAGTGTGCCGAGGGAGACCATGCAGGTCGCCAGGAAGTGCAGCCGGTCGCCGACCCGGTCCCAACCGAACAGCATGATCCCGAGGAAGCCCGCCTCCAGGAAGAAGGCGGTGATGACCTCGTACTGGATCAGCGGGCCCAGCACGTTGCCGGTGAAGTCGGAATAGCGCGACCAGTTCGTGCCGAGCTGATAGCTCATCACGATGCCTGAGACGACGCCGAGGCCGAACGAGACCGCGAAGGCCTTCACCCAGAAGCGGTAGAGCACCCGGTACATCGGGTTCCTCGTCCACAGCCACTGCCCCTCGAGCCGGACGAGGAAGGCGGCGAGACCGATGGTGAAGGCCGGGAAGATGATGTGGAAGGCCATTGTGAAGCCGAACTGGATGCGCGAGAGCATCAGGGCGTCGAGTTCCATCGCTTCACCTTCCTGACCGTGGCGTCACCGCGGTTCGCGCGGTCGCGGCTGTCGTGCCGTACGGCCAGCCGCGCCAATTCATCCATCAACCGGTCTTCGACGATGCCGGTTCTCCGCGCCCATCCCTTGTGCGGATTGACCGCGCCGGGATCGGCGATTGCCAACCCCGAACCTTAAACAGGTCAGCCGGCGCGGCAACGCGCTGATTTCTCTCCGATGTCGCGGCTTGAACGTCGCAAAGCGTCTCGATTTAGACCTATGTTAATCCCGTTGCCGATAACACGGTCTGCACGCAAACCGGGTTATCGCCATGCCGGCACCAGCATTGGTTCCTTTCTCGTCCCAAGCCGAAGCCGGGCAACAGCCGGACCACGAGCCGAAGACCATCGCCGACCTGACACGGGAAGTCGGACGCATCGCTCAGGACCGGGTCGGACGCATCCGGCAGATCACCGCCCAGGCGAAGATGCTGGCCCTCAACGCCTTGATCGAGGCCGCCCGCGCCGGGGAGCACGGGCGCGGCTTCTCGGTAGTGGCGCAGGAGGTGCGCGGAATCGGTGCCGAGATCGAGGCGCTGGCGCGGGAACTGGAAACCGGGCTGACCGCGCGGATCGGCGAGTTGCAGCAGGGCGTCGATGCGATGACGGCGAAGGCGGAAGGCGAGCGCCTGGTCGATCTCTCCCTCAACGCCATCGAGCTGATCGACCGCAACCTCTACGAGCGAACCTGCGACGTGCGCTGGTGGGCGACCGACGCGGCGGTAGTCGCCTGCGCCGCGCGGCCGGACCGGGACGGCGGTTCGGGGACCGCCGACTATGCCTCAAAGCGGCTCGGGGTGATCCTCTCGGCCTACACGGTCTATCTCGATCTCTGGCTGTGCGGCCGCGACGGGACCGTCCTCGCCAACGGCCGGCCCCAGCGCTACCCGAACCTGCGCGGGCGCAGCGTCGCGGGCGAGCCCTGGTTCCGCGATGCGATCCGCTTATCGAGCAGCGACGACTACGTTCCCGGCGAGGTCCGGCGCGAGGAGCAACTCGGCGGCGCACAGGTCGCGACCTATGCCGCCGGGATCTACGAGACGAACGGCGCTTCGGCCTGCGGCGTCCTCGCCATCCACTTCGATTGGGAAGCCCAGGCGAAATCGATCGTCGAGGGCGTGCGGATCGCGCAGGAGGACCGGGCACGCACCCGCGTGGTGCTCGTAGACGCACAGCGCCGCGTCCTCGCCGCCTCCGACGGCAAGGGCGTTCTCACCGAGACGCTCGCCGTGGAGCTGAACGGGCGGGAGAGCGGGATCGTCCGCGATTCTCGGACCGGAGCCGTCACCGCCTTTCACAGAACGCCGGGCTACGAGACCTATCGCGGGCTCGGCTGGTACGGCGCCATCGTCCAGAGCGGCACCTGACCGGCGCCTGCGGACCGTCTCACGCCGCCCGTCTGCCCCCGGACGTGCGCTTCGTGCCGGTCGCCCTCGCCTTGCGGCCTCCGGTCTGACGCGGCGGCTCGATCTTCGTCATGCTTTCGCTCGTCGTACCCTTAGACGCGGCCTTCGTCGCCCGTTCCAGACGGGCCCGAAGCAGGCTCAGCACCGCCGCCTCTTCCGGGCGCAGCACATCGAGTTCGTTCTTGAGTTCGCCCTCGACCGCCTCCTTCACCTGCAGCAGCATCCCGCCTTCGAGGTAGCAGTCGAGGATCTGCGGGTGGATGTAGCACTTGCGGCAGATGGTCGGCGTGTTGCCGAGCCGGGACGACACCGACTCGATTGCCGCGCGCAGGTTCTTCTTGGCCTTAGCCGCGTTGTCGAACGCCTCGAACTCCCGCAGCGCCAGGGCCGCCAGCACTGTGCCGGCCCAGGTGCGGAAATCCTTAGCGGTGAAATCCTCGCCCGTGATCTCACGCAGGTAGGCATTCACGTCCGAGGAGGTGACGTCGCGCCGCTGGCCATCCTCGTCGAGATACTGGAACAGCTCCTGGCCGGGCAGGTCCTGGCAAGCCTTGACGATCTTGGCCACGCGGCGGTCGCGCACCGAGACCGACCATTCCTTGCCGCTCTTGCCCTTGAAGCGGAAGCGCATCTCGGAGCCGGCCACCTTCACATGCGGATCGCGCAGGGTGGTGAGGCCGTAGCTCTTGTTGGAGCGGGCGTAATCGTCGTTGCCGACGCGGATTAGCGTGGTCTCCAGGAGGTGGACCACGGTGGCGAGCACCTTTTCGCGGGGCAGGCCGCGCTTGCCCATATCGGCGTCGATCCGCGCGCGGATGCCTGGGAGCGCCTCGGCGAAGGCCATGATGCGGTGGAACTTCGAGGCCTCGCGCGCCTCGCGGAAGCGGGGATGGTAGCGGTACTGCTTGCGCCCCTTCTCGTCGCGCCCGGTCGCCTGGATGTGACCGTTCGGGTGCGGGCAGATCCACACCTCGGTGTAGGCCGGCGGGATCGCGAGGCTTTTCAGCCGGGCGATCTCCTCCGCGTCGCGGACCGGGGCGCCCTTCGGGTCGATGTAGCGGAAGCCCTTGCCGTTGCGCTTGCGCCGCAGGCCGGGCTTGGAATCGTCCACGTAACGCAGGCCCGCATCCCGCGCGGCCTCGCGGGGATCGACCACGCCGGTTCCGACCTCCTCCGACAGCATCACGCCCTCCCTGATCCGTGGGGCATCAACCGGGCGAAAGCCGGCGCTGTTCCGGCGCGGGCCCCGTGCTATGGCCACGCACGATGACCGCCTCAACAGCCTTTTACGCCGGCAAAAGCCTCGTCTTCGTCGTGACCGAGGACTGGTTCTTCGCCTCGCACTTCCTGCCGATGGCGCGCGCTGCCCGGCAGATGGGACTCTCGGTCGCGGTGGTGACGCGGGTGCGTGCGCACCGCGCCGTGATCGAGGCCGCCGGCATCCGCGTCGTGCCCTTGGAAGCCGAGCGCTCCAGCCTCAACCCGATGGCGGCGGGCTACGCCGCGGGCCAGCTCGCGGGCATCCTGAAGGCGTTGAAGGCCGACATCGTCCACTGCGTGGCGCTGCGCGGCATCCTCGTCGGCGGTACGGCCGCGGCGATGGCCGGCATCCCGCGCCGCGTCTTCGCGCTGACCGGTCTCGGCCTGCTCGGCGCTCGCGCGGACGCGACCGGGCGGCTGTCGCGGCTGGCGCTGAAAGGGCTGATCCGCGGCCCGCTCGCGAGCCCGCAGACCCGCTTCCTGTTCGAGAACCCGGACGACGCCCGCGCCCTCGGCCTCGACCCGTCCGACACCGCCGTGACCCTGGTCGGCGGCGCCGGCGTCGATCCCGATTCCTTCGCGCCGCGCCCGCTGCCGCCGCCGGCCCCGCTGAAGGTGGCGATCGTCGCGCGGATGCTGTGGTCGAAGGGCATCGACGTCGCGGTCGAGGCGGTGCGGCAGGCCCGCGCCGGGGGCGCCGCGGTGGAACTCTCGCTCTACGGCGCGCCCGATCCCTCGAACCGCCGGGCGATCCCCGAGGCGACCCTGCGGGAATGGTCGCGCGACGGGATCACCTGGCATGGCCCGACACAGGATGTCGCCGACATCTTCGCCGCCCACCATGTCGGGGCCCTGCCCTCCCGCGGCGGCGAGGGGCTGCCGCGCACGCTGCTGGAAGCGGCCTCCTGCGGTCGGGCGATCCTCACCAGCGACGTGCCGGGCTGCCGCGACCTCGTGCGCGACGGCCGCGAGGGCCTGCTCGTGCCACCGGGCGACGCCGCCGCGCTCGCCGCCGCGCTGACGCGGCTCGCCGCCGACCCTGCGCTCGTCGCCCGGATGGGCGCGGCGGCGCGAGCGCGGATCCTCGAAGGGGGCTACACGGAAGCCGCTGTCGCCGAGACGGTGGCGGGGCTCTACGCGGAGCTTTTGGGTTGATGATCGGAAGGGTCGCGCTCGGCGGAAGACGCAGCTCGATCCGTTGCGGCGATCTAGCAGGTCTCGGCGATCCTGGCGGCACAGTAGGCGACGACGCGATCGCGTTCCTCAGTCGATATCACCGCTTCGGGGACGGCCAGCAGAATCACGCCGTTCGTCACGAAAGCGATCAGGCCCGCCTCGGATCGGACCTCCGTCATGGTCGACCAAGCCTGAAAAACTGCGGCGGCGGGTCCCTCGACAATGACGCCCCGATGGTCAATGCGCGTTTCCGTCCAAGACAGCCTGAGTCGTGCGGACCATTCCGTTTCGATCGCCTGGCCCCCCGAGGCCGCGCAACCTGCCGCGTGCATGAGCACTCCGAGCAGGAATGCATACAGCGCAAGCATGAGCATCCAACTCCCATTGAGGACGAAGAACCTATCAACTCCCCCGAATATCGATGGATACTCTATGTAAGCATCGAAATTATACAAGATAGCGCAAGTTATTATCAAAGCCAACAACACCAGAGCCGCCAATTTTGATCTGATGATCGCCTTGGGCCCCGCATGGGCATCGCGATATTTTTGAGACAGCCGACATAAGGACTGAAATTCTTCAAGAGAAAGAGGACGGGCCTCCAATACAAACGCTTCGCCTTCGCCCATATCGATCAGTATTCCCGAAGAGTAAAAACCTTATGCAGAGCGAGATCTGATTTGGCAACGTTCGACGCGGCTGGCCACGACCCCCTCCGCTTCATCCGCGAGCACACGGCCTTGCGCCCGGTACCGCACGCCCCCGAGATCGTCCTGCACGTCGCCGACGAGGCGACCGCGCTGTGGCAGAAGACCGAGGACGAGTTGGAGGCGATCGGCCTGCCGCCGCCGTTCTGGGCCTTCGCCTGGGCCGGGGGACAGGCGCTCGCCCGCTACATCCTCGACAACCCCGCGACCGTGGCGGGACGTCGGGTGGTCGATTTCGCCTCGGGCTCCGGGCTCGTCGCCATCGCCGCCGCGATGGCTGGCGCGGCCCACGTCACCGCGAGCGACCTCGATCCCTTCGCGCTCCACGCGATTCCGCTCAACGCCGCCGCCAACGGCGTGGCGGACCGCATCACCGCGGATGGCAGCGACCTGATCGGCACGGATGCGGCCTGCGTTCTGGCCGCCGACATCTTCTACGAGCGTGACCTCGCCGCCGCGGTCGGCGGCTGGCTCGGCGACCTGCATGGGCGCGGACGCACGGTCCTGATCGGCGATCCCGGCCGCTCCTACCTGCCCCGCGAACGCCTGATCCCGCTCGTGACCTACGAAGTGCCGGTCACGCGGGCGCTGGAGGATGCCGAGATCAAGCGATCCTCGGTCTGGCGCTTCGCCTGATCCGGCGCCGGCCTCCCTTGCCGGCCTCCCTTGCCGGCCTCCCTTGCCGTCCTGGCCCGGTTCGCGCATGCGCCGGAAGCCCTACCCTCTCCCCGCCCGGTCCGAAAAATGCTCGACAGGTTGTTCCATGCGGGCGCGAGCGTTGCCCTGCTGCTCGCCGTGGCGTGGCTGTTCTCGGTGAACCGGCGGGCGATCCGGCCACGGGTGGTGCTCGCCGCCCTGGCGCTTCAGGTCGGGATCGGCGCGCTGATGCTGTTCGTGCCCGCCGGGCAGAGGGCGCTCGGCGCGGTGGCGGATGTCGTCACCACCGTGCTCTCCTTCGGCGACCGGGGTACCGCCTTCCTGTTCGGCGGCCTCGTCGAGCCGCGGATGTTCGAGCTGTTCGGCGGCTCGGGCTTCATCCTGGCCCTGCGGGTGCTGCCGCAGATCCTCTACGTCTCGGCGCTGATCGGCGTGCTCTACCATCTCGGGGTGATGCAGGCGCTGGCCCGGTTTCTCGGCGCGGGTTTGCGAAAACTGCTCGGCACCTCGCCGATCGAATCGTTCTCGGCGGTCGTCACCATCTTCATCGGGCAGAGCGAGATCGCCGTGGCCCTTCGCCCCTTCCTCGCGGCGCTGACCGGGGCCGAACTGTTCGCGGTGATGACGAGCGGGGCGGCCTCCACCGCCGGCTCGATCCTCGCCGGATACGCCGCACTCGGCGTGCCGATGCCGTATCTTCTCGCCGCCTCGTTCATGGCGATTCCCGGCGGGCTGCTCTACGCCAAGATCCTCGTGCCCTCGACCGAGCCGACGCGCATCCTCACGACACGCGTCGAGTTCGGCGAGGCGCGCGCGGCCAACCTGATCGAGGCCGCCGCCGACGGCACGCAGAAGGGCCTCGGCGTCGCCGTGGCAGTCGGCGCCATGCTGATCGCCTTCGTCGGGCTGATCGCGCTGGTGAACGCCGCCATCGGCTGGACCGGCGGCGTGTTTGGGTTCGCTGGGCTCTCGATCGAGGGCATTCTCGGCGTCGTGCTGGCGCCGCTGGCCTGGCTCTTGGGCGTGCCGTGGGAGCAGGCGACCCTCGTCGGCGGCGCCATCGGCCAGAAGATCGCCTTCAACGAATTCCTGGCCTATGCCAGCCTCTCGCCGATTCTGAAAGCGGGCACCCTCGACCCGCGCACGAGCGCGATCCTGTGCTTCGCGCTCTGCGGCTTCGCCAACCTCGCCTCGGTGGCGATTCAGCTCGCGAGCTTCACCAGTCTCGCTCCCGAGCGCCGACCCGAGATCGCCCGGTTCGGTCTGCGGGCGATCCTCGCGGGCACGCTCTCGAACCTCACCAGCGCAGCCATCGCCGGATTGTTCATCACCGGGTAACGCGCCGAATGAACGGGAATCGGCGAACCTTTCGGCCTGCATCGTCATTCTGAGAGAATGGAGAACGCGCGCGACATGGAACCGGCCCGAGCCACGCCAGCCTCACCGCAGGCTCCGGCACCGGTCACGGCCCGCGATTGGGACGAGCGGGTCGACCGCGCCAGCCAGAAGCTTCCCGAGTCGGTGCAGCGCGGGGTGGCGTGGCTGCGCGATCCGGCGCGCTTTCCGGTGCGGCTGCTCGCCGCGATCCTGCTGATCCTCGGCGGCATCTTCTCGATCCTGCCGGTGCTCGGCCTGTGGATGCTCCCGCTCGGCCTCGCGCTGCTGGCCCAGGACGTGCCCGGCCTCAAGGTGCCGATGGAGAAATCCGCCCGCTGGATCGAGCAGCAATGGCGGCGCTGGCGCGGGAAATAATCCCTACGCCTCCCTCGGCTTTCTGCCGCGCTTGACAGGATATCCGTGGCGGACGACCCATCGCGGATGGGCCTGAGCCGAGAAGGGCTCTTCGGAGACAACCTGTGATGCCGTTGCGTCTGTTCTCCCGCGGGCTCGCCGCCGCCATCCTTGCGGCGACCGTACTGGCGGGGGCCGTGTCCGCCCCCCTGTCGCCGGCGCGTGCCGAGGACGCGATCTTTCCGCCGAGTTCGCGGTTCGGCTTCAAGCCCCCGTCGGACATGACGATCTCGAAGCGCTTCACCGGCTTCGAGCGGCTCGGCGGCGGTGCGATGCTCTCGATCGTCGAACTGCCGGCCGGCGCCTATCCCGAACTCAAGCAGAGCTTCACCGACGAGAACCTCAAGACGCAGGGGCTCGTCGTCCAGACCCGCGAGCCGGTGACGCTCGATGGCGGAGCCGAGGGCGTGCTGTTCACCGGTGAGCTGACGCCCGCCGACGGCCAGGGCACGCCCGCGGCGCGCAAGTGGCTCCTCATCGTCGGCGCTCCGGAGGTAACCGGCATCATCATCGCCCAGGCCGCCGTCGAGGCCGAGACCGACGAGTCGATGCGCGGCATGCTCACGGGCCTGCGCATCCGCGGGGCGCTGTCCCTCGACCAGCAGATCGCCGCCCTGCCCTTCCGCATCGGCGACCTCGCGGGCTTTCGCCCGGTGCGGGCGCTGGCCGGCAATTCCGTGCTGCTGACCCTCGGCCCGCGCGATCAGGTCACCAACCTGGAACAGCCGATCCTCGTGGTCGCCCAGGCGGTGCAGCAGCCGACGCCGCAGGAGCAGCGCGACGGCTTCGCCCGCGCCTCGCTCTACGCCAACCAGACGATGAAGGACTTCGTCATCGAGCGGTCTCAGAGCTATCGCCAGAACGGCATCGATTGGCACGAGATCGTGGCGCGCGCCGTCGACATCCCCTCGAGCCAGCCGGTGGTGGTCTCGCAGACGATCCGCTTCAACCCGGACGGCTACATCCGCGCCGTGGGCGTCACCCGCGCCGACCAGCGCGGGCAGATGCTGCCCCTGTTCCGTCAGGTGGTGGACAGCCTGCAACTGCGCTGAAACCCTCTCCTCCCCGCGAGGGAGAGGAGAGAAACCGTATCACTCGCAGACGCGCACGCGCCGGATGTAGATGTCGCCGTAGGGGTCGATGGTCTCGCGGCGCTCGAAGTGACAGATCGGGCCCTCGACATAGACCGGCCGCGGGGGCGCCCGGTAGACCGGCTTGCCGGGGTAATAGGGATCGTTGGCCGCCGCGATCGCACCACCGACGGCAAGGCCGCCGAGCACGCCGAGCGCCGCAGCACCACCCGGACCGATGCCGTCCCGTGCCTGGGCGGCGGGCGCCGTGCCGAGCGCCAGGGCGCTCGCCACCACGCCCCCGAGAAGGATGCCCCTCATCGTCGAAACTCCTCAGATTCGCGCCCAGCGGCGCCATCGCGTTGCTGCCGGCAGCGCGGCCGGAGCCTGCGGCTCAAGCGTGGCGCTACCGAGCCAGGAGAAGAGCCCCGGTTTGAGGCCAATCTTCGGCAAGCCGGAACCCGCGCGGCGCCCCCGGCCTCGCCCCCCGCATGAGCGCCTGCCACACCCTTCCCGTCCCGTTTCCTTGCGCATTGGCCCCAAATCGTTGCAGAAGTGCGCGCCGTCCCAGACGTCTTCCGCGCCCTTACCGGACCGCCGCCCAGGCGATCCTTCGAGCGAGAAGCGGCCGTCGGGCGGCGATCCGGAACAGGTCCGGTGCCAACGTCGATTACGGTGCGAACTTCCATGACGCAGACCCTTCGCCTCGGCATTGCGGGGCTCGGCACGGTCGGTGCCTCCGTCCTGCACATGGTCGCCCGCCGCGCCGAAGCGCTCACCGCCGCGACCGGCCGCACGATCACCGTCACCGCCATCTCCGCCCGTGACCGGAGCCGCGACCGCGGCGTCGATCTGTCGGGCCTGCACTGGTTCGACGATCCGGTGGCGCTCGCGCGCTCGCCCGAGATCGACGTGTTCGTCGAACTCGTCGGCGGCTCGGAAGGGCCGGCCAAGGCCGCGGTCGAGGCGGCGCTCGGCGCCGGCAAGCATGTCGTGACCGCCAACAAGGCGCTGCTCGCCCATCATGGTGCGGCGCTCGCTCGTTTGGCCGAAGCGAACGGCGTCGCGCTCGCCTACGAGGCGTCGGTGGCGGGCGGCATCCCGGTCATTAAGGCGATCCGCGAGGGGCTTTCCGGCAACGCGATCTCCCGCGTCTACGGAATCCTCAACGGCACCTGCAACTACATCCTCAGCCGCATGGAAGCGGAGGGGCTGACCTTCGAGGCCTGCCTCAAGGACGCGCAGGCGCTCGGCTACGCCGAGGCCGACCCGACCTTCGACGTCGAGGGCTTCGACACCGCCCACAAGCTCGCCATCCTCACCAGCCTCGCCTTCGGCGTGGAGATCGACGCCGAGGGCGTCTCGGTCGAGGGCATCTCGGCGATCCAGCCCCTCGACCTCACCATGGCCGACGAACTCGGCTACCGCATCAAGCTTCTCGGCGTCGCGCAGGCGACGGAGGCGGGGATCGAGCAGCGGGTCCACCCGACCATGGTGGCCAAAGCTTCGGCCATCGCCCAGGTGATGGGCGTGACCAACGCCGTCACCGTCGATGCCGACGCGGTCGGCGAACTGACCCTGATCGGCCCCGGCGCGGGCGGGGCGGCCACGGCCTCCGCGGTCGTCGCCGACATCACCGATGTGGCGCTCGGACTCGTGCGTCCCACCTTCGGCCAGCCGATCGCGGGCCTTGCGCCGCCGCGCCGGGTCGAGATGCAGCGCCACGAGGGCGGCTACTACATCCGGCTGACCGTGCACGACCGCACCGGCGTCGCGGCCGGCGTCGCCACCCGGATGGCGGAGGCCAATATCTCGATCGAGAGCATCGTCCAGCGCCGCTCCGCCAAGGCCGCTTCCAGCGATCCGCAGGGCCTCTCCGGCCAGCCGGTGCCGCTGGTGCTGATCACCTACGCCGCGACCGAGGGCAATGTCCGCGAGGCGCTGGCCGCCATCGACCGCGATGGCCTGCTCGCCGAGGCACCGCAATTGATCCGGATCGAACGCGAATAGGCACGAAAGCCGAGGCACCCGCCGCCGTTTTCCGACGCGATCCCGCCGAAAACGCCATCCCGTGCGGGGACGGGCCGGCGTGCGCGGATCGACACCGACCGGAGCAGGGCTAGCCGAGAGCATCGTCCCGAAAGGTGGCCACCGGCTTTCGGGACGATGCTACGACAAGAGATGAGCGCATCGTCCCCGATCCGAGATCCGGGACGATGCGCCGGGGAACAAGGAACGTAGGGCGATGTCGGCGGCCAATTCCGGGATCTTCAGCGATCCCACGGCGCGGGGCCTGACCCTCGAACTGGTGCGGGTGACCGAGGCAGCGGCGATCGCCGCGGCCCGGCTGCGGGGCCACGGCCGCGAGAAGGAGGCCGACCAAGCCGCCGTCGATGCGATGCGCGCCGAGCTGATGCTGCTGCCGATCGAGGGCCGCGTGGTGATCGGCGAGGGCGAGCGCGACGAGGCGCCGATGCTGTTCATCGGCGAGGCCGTCGGCACCGGAAACGGCCCGTCCGTGGACATCGCGGTCGATCCGCTGGAGGGCACGACGCTCTGCGCCAAGGACATGCCCGGCGCCATCGCCGTAATGGCGCTGGCCGAGCGCGGCTCGCTGCTCGCCGCCCCCGACGTCTACATGCAGAAGATCGCCATCGGCCCCGGCTACCCGCTCGGCACGGTCGATCTCGATTGGAGCCCGGCCCGGAACATCGCCTCGCTCGCCCGCGCCAAGGGCGTGGAGACCTCCGGCATCACCGCGATCATCCTCGACCGTCCGCGCCACATGGATCTGATCGCCGCGGTGCGCGACACCGGCGCCAGCATCCGCCTGATCTCGGACGGCGACATCGCCGCGATCATCCACTGCACCAAGCCCGACGAGACCGGCGTCGACATCTACATGGGCACCGGCGCCGCGCCTGAGGGCGTGATCGCCGCCAGCGCGCTTCGCTGCATCGGCGGCCAGATGCAGGGGCGTCTCATCCTCGATTCCGCCGACAAGCGGGCACGGGCGGTCAAGATGGGTATCACCGACCCGAACCGGAAATACGACATGCACGACATGGCCCGGGGCGACGTCATCGTCGCGGCCACCGGCGTGACCACGGGGGCCCTGCTCGCGGGTGTGCGGTTCAGCCCCGGCCTGATCGAGACGGAGACGGTGGTCTACCGCTCGAACACCGGCACCGTCCGCCGCATCGCCTGCGAACACCGCCGGCTGGAGAGCGCGCCGGGCTGATTCGCGATCGCGAACGGGGGATTGGCCGGGACCGAAGCGGGGCCGGAGCCGACCCCTGCTCGGCTCCCGCTCAGCCGACGACGGCCGGCCCGAACAGCGCCTTGGCCAGACGCGCCGGATCGATCGGCTTCTCGCAATGAACCGCGTCCCGCAGACGCGACGGGACGGCATTCTCTTCGTAGCCGGTGGCGAAGACGAACGGGACGCCGCGCGCCCTGAGCGCGTCGGCGACCGGAAAGACCATGACCTCGCGCAGGTTGATGTCGAGCACCGCTCCGTCGATGCGCGGGCATGTCTCGATCATCGCCAGAGCGTCATCGACATTCCCCACGGGGCCGACCACTTGCGCGCCCCGCTCTTCGAACGCACGCCGTATGTCTTCAGCGATAAAATATTCGTCCTCGACGACGAGGACATGCCTTCCGTTGAACAGTTCGGTACCGTCCGGCATCGGCCGCTCCCTCCACGCTCTCTCGATACGCTCAAGATCGCGTTCGATACGGAAGTATAAACCGCGAAATCCGTTTCGGAGAGCCCCGCCCACAGATTTCAAGTTGCCCACAACCGTAAGGAGGTTGCGCCGGTTCCCAGCCCTAACTCGGCGGATGGTCATCCGGTTCGAGAGACGCGCCCATCGGCACGCGTCAGAGCGCTTCCCCTCGCGTCGCCATTTCGGCAGCCGCCCGTGAGAAGGCGGCCCGAATGGGCGCCCGGGCGCAGTGGATCGAGCGGGTTCTGACGAATTTCGTCCAACACGTGAGGAGCCGCCGGACCCCGATCGGTCGGCGGCTCCAAGCCGTTGATGGGACACACAGATTTTATTGAACCCGCGGCCCTTGCAAGAAGGGAGAGCGCCCTAGAACAGGCCGCCCTGCATACGGCCGACGCCCTGCTTGGCCACGGCGTTGTTGGGATCGAGGCGCGCGGCCTGCTGATAGCTCTCGTTCGCCTCTTTGCGGCGGTTCGTCTTCTCGTAGGCCAGCCCGCGATAGGCCCAGGATCCGGCGTCCTTCGCGTTCACGTTCAGCGCCGCGTTGAAGTCCTCGATCGCCTTGTCGTACTGGCCCAGCGAGATCAGGCTCTGGCCGCGGGCGGCGTAGGGGGCAGCGACGAAGGGGTTGCGGTCGATGGCCGCAGCGAAGTCGCCGATCGCCTCAGGGTTGTGATTCTGCTTCTGCCGCACGAGGCCGCGGGCGTGGTAGGCCTCGGCCGATTCCGGCGCGAGGCGGATCGCGACGTTGAGGTCGTTCAGCGCGCCGTCGAGGTCACCCTGGGCGCGCTCGAGGTTCGCCCGGCCGATATAGGCGGCGGAGAAGTTGGGATCGTTGGCGATCGCCTTCGAGAAGTCCTGCATCGCCGCATCGGCGCGGCCGGTCTGGCGGTAGGCCAGCGCCCGGTTGTTGTAGGCCGAGGCGGAGTTCGGATCGAGCTGGATCGCCTTCGAGAAGTCGGTGATCGCCTCGCCGAACTGACCCGCGCGGGCATAGGCCGCGCCGCGGGTGTTGTAGGCGCCGGCATCCGAGGGGTTGCGCGAAATCACGTCGCTGAGCGAGGCGATGTTGACGTTGGTGGCGCCCGTCGTGTCGGTCTCCAGCACCGCGAATTGGCGCGGAGCCGTCGCGCTGCCATAGGTCTCGCAGCCGGCCAGCGCCGCGGCCGTCAGCGCGAGGGCACCGACCAGCCTCGCCTTGCGTCCGTCGAGCGTCATCCCGATCATTGTCCCGTTCTCCCCCGCGCCCGCTTGCCCGGATCTCCGCGGCGGCCCCTTGAGGCCCGGATCATCCCGTCGCGCGCACGCTGCCGCAACACGGTGAATGGGCGCTTAAAGTGCCTCGCAAAACATCCGCATCGCCGACAGCGCCCGCGCAGGCCGAGCCGTGGAGCGAAGGTTTTGCGAAACGAATCCGGGAAGATCCGGCGGGCCCCTCCGGCCTGAGACCGGACAAACACGCACGATGCTTCCGCGGACGCCCCGTACCCTCCGCTGAAACCTCGGGATGTGGCGAAGGTGTGGCCCGTGTCCTCACGCTTTCGCCGATCGCTTCGAACCGGGCTCGACTGTAGTTCGCTGTTGCCGAGAGGCGACAGATTGAATGGTCAAGCTTTAGTCGAGCGGCTTGAGCCGGGTGACGTGACCCATCTTGCGGCCGGGACGGGCCTCGGCCTTGCCGTAGAGGTGGAGATGGGCGCCCGGCTCCGCGAGCAGGTCCGCCCAGGCATCGCCCTCGGCGCCGATGAGGTTCTCCATCTCCACCGCCATGCCGCCGGTGCGGGCGGTGTCGCCGAGCGGCCAGCCGCAGACCGCGCGCACGGTTTGCGCGAATTGCGAGGTCAGCGCGCCCTCGATGGTCCAGTGCCCGGAATTGTGCACGCGGGGGGCGATCTCGTTGACGACGAGGCGGGCGGCCCCCTCGGGCCCGGCGATCTCGAACATCTCGACCGCGAGCACGCCGACATAGTCCAGCGCCTCGGCAATGGCGCGGGCGATAGCGACCGCCGCATCGCCCGTCGTCCGGGTCAGGCCGGGAGCGGGGACGCGGGTGAGCGCAAGGATATGGTCGCGGTGCTCGTTGGCACAGGGGTCGTAGGCCGCGAAGGTCCCGTCCGGTCCGCGGGCGGCGACCACCGAGATTTCGCGCTCGAACGGCACGAACCCTTCGAGGATACAGGGCGCGCCCTTGAACTCGGCGAGGAGGGCAGCCGGGTCGTCGCCCTCGCGGATCATCCGCTGGCCCTTGCCGTCGTAGCCGAAGCGCCGGGTCTTCAGCACGGCGGGACGGCCGAGTGCCTCCAGGGCGCGCACGAGATCCTCGACCGTATCGACCGTCCGGTAGGGCGCGGTCGGGATGCCGAGCGAGGTCACGAAGTCCTTCTCGGACAGGCGATCCTGCGTCGTGAGCAGCGCCGTCGCGCTCGGGCGCAGGGTCGCGTGCTCGGCGAGCACGGCGGCGGTGGCGTGGGGGATGTTCTCGAACTCGTAGGTGACCACGTCGCAGGCATCGGCGAAGGCGGCCAGCGCCGCCGCGTCGTCGTAGGGTGCCAGCGTGTGGGCATGGGCCACGTCGAAGGCCGGGCTGTCGGCGTCGGGGGCGTAGATGTGCACCTTGAGGCCGTAATTGGCTGCCGCGAGCGCGATCATGCGGCCGAGCTGGCCGCCGCCGACGATGCCGAGGGTGCCGCCGGGCCGGATCTGCGGCGAGGAGGTGGGAGAGGCCATGGCGCTTCGTGTCGTTGTCAGGCTTGAGAGGGGTCCGGCCGTTCGCCGACGGATGCGGTCTGGCGGTCGCGCCACGCATCGAGCCGCTCGGCGAGCCCGGCATCGGTGAGCGCCAGCACGGCGGCGGCGAGCAGGGCGGCGTTGACGGCCCCGGCCCGGCCGATCGCCAGCGTGCCCACGGGAATGCCGGCGGGCATCTGCACGATGGAGAGCAGGCTGTCCTGCCCCGAGAGCGCCTTCGACTCGACCGGAACGCCGAAGACCGGCAGCGACGTCATCGCCGCTGTCATGCCCGGCAGATGCGCGGCTCCGCCCGCCCCGGCGATCACCACCTTGAAACCGGCTTCCCTCGCGCCCTTGGCGAACGAGACGAGACGGTCCGGGGTGCGGTGGGCCGAGACGATGCGGGCATCGTAGGCCACGCCGAGCGCATCCAGCGTTTCGGCGGCGTTGCGCATGGTCGCCCAGTCTGACTGGCTTCCCATGATGATCGCGACCGGGGGCGATCCCAGCATCGTCGTCTGGCCCATTACGAGGAAGCGGGCCCGTCGGCCCGCGAAAAGGCCGAATAACAGGGGGGCCCGTACCCCGGCAAGGCGAGACCCTGCAAACACTTAAAATGCGGCGGCACCACGGGCCGGCCATGAGGCGCACGCCTCGCCCCTGGCGCGGCGTCGAGGCCGGGCGGAGGCACCGGCGACGCCTTGTGAAAATCCCCCGATTCTCGCCGAACCGGGCGGAGCCGAAATCGACCGACCGCGTTGTGCTGGAAACGGCCATCGAGCGGCCGGGCCCCTTACCTCAGCGAGCTCTCAAATGTCCTCCGCGGACCAGAACACGCGCGCCCGCACGGCAACCCATATCGACATTCACGACAGCACCACCCGCAAGCACTGGGCCGACCTGCTTCAGGTCTCCGACGAACGCCTGCGCAAGGCGGTCCGCCTCGTCGGAACCCGGGTGTCGAGCGTCTCGGCCTATCTCGCCAAGTAGCCTGACCAAGTCATTCAGTCGCCGATCGACACTAGCTTCGCCGGGGAGGTCGTACCCTTCCCGGCGTTGCCGCGCGAGCATCGTGCCGAAAAGCGGCCAGCGGCTTTCAGACAATGCCGGTGTGCTAGAGCGCATGCCGACGAAGTGGTCCCCGGTTCGTCGAAAGAATGCGCGTCAAAACAAGGGGCGAGAGACGCCGATCTGATGCCATCAGGGCGGATACGGCTCTAAGCGATGATATCCGGCGTGATCTGGTCTTCCAGATGGGTGATCCGGTCGCGCAGGACGAGCTTGCGCTTCTTGAGTCTCTGCAACTGAAGCTGATCGACGGCGACGCTGACCTTCAGCGCCTCGATCGCTTCGTCGAGATCCCGGTGCTCTTCGCGCAACCGCGTCAGCTCGCCGGCCGGATCCGCGACCGCGTCGTTGGCAATCTCGTCCGCCATCATCGCTTGAAACACACCACCGGCCTTGACCGGGCGCGACCATGCGCCAAGCTCCCGGCCGGAGCAAGGCGGGACATCCGGTTCTCCCGTCTTGTCGGAGCTTGCAACGGCCAAGGTCAGTGCGCCGTCCCGCTCCAGAAGATTTGAAATTGCCCTGTTACCGATCCATCCACTTTGCCGCCGAATGGCTTCGACACGTGCTCCATCCTGTGCCAGTCTACCCCCGTCGGAAACTGTGACAGGAGCGACACCTCATGTCCTTGCAGACGCATTTGAGCCAGCTCGCCGCCAAGCACGAAGCCCTCGAGCGCGAGCTTCACCACGCGATGCAGTCCCTCGCCAGTGACGACCTGCGCATCGCCGAACTCAAGCGTAAGAAACTGCACCTCAAGGACGAAATCGAGCGCCTGCGCGGGGACACCCTCCACTAGCGACACCCCGGCCGGCTTCGCCCCGGGAGGCGCTGCCGGCCCCGCTTCTTCTCCCGCCTCGGACAAAACCGTCACCGCCGCCTGGGACAACCAGCGCGGCGGTTCTGCTTTGAGGCCGCGCACTTCAAGACAGCGGAGTTGGGCGCGCAGCGGTCGAAACCGCGCTATCATCGCCCTCGAACAGGCCGATCAACAGGCCGCGCGAGGGAAACGCCGATGTCCGCCGCCACGCCCACCGCCCCCGAGGGCGCCTATGCCGCCGTCCACACCGCCTCGCTCGCGGACCGGAACGGCTTCTGGCTGAAGGCCGCGGCGGCGATCGATTGGGACGTCGCCCCCACCCGCGCCTTCGATGCCGAGCAGGGCGTCTATGGCCGCTGGTTTCCGGACGCCCGACTCAATGTCTGCCGCAACGCCGTCGATCGGCACGCGGAGGGCGGGCGCGCCGACCAAGCCGCGATCATCCATGATTCGCCCGTCACCGGCACCAAGCGCCGCATCACCTACGGGGAGTTGCGCGACGAGGTGGCGGTGCTCGCCGGCATCCTCGCCGATCTCGGCGTGACCAAGGGCGACCGGGTGGTGATCTACATGCCGATGGTGCCCGAGGCCCTGTTCGGAATGCTGGCCTGCGCCCGAATCGGGGCGATCCACTCGGTGGTGTTCGGCGGGTTTGCCGCCAACGAACTCGCCGCCCGCATCGAGGATGCCGCGCCCAAGGTGGTTCTTGCCGCCTCGTGCGGCATCGAGCCGGCCCGCGTCGTCGCCTACAAGCCGCTGCTCGATGCGGCGATCG
Organism: Methylorubrum sp. GM97; assembly: GCF_024347855.1. Classification (NCBI taxonomy): domain Bacteria; kingdom Pseudomonadati; phylum Pseudomonadota; class Alphaproteobacteria; order Hyphomicrobiales; family Methylobacteriaceae; genus Methylorubrum; species Methylorubrum sp. GM97. The sequence goes on along the minus strand of NZ_AP025942.1, from coordinate 2,122,609 downwards.
CCCGCTCGACTCACAAGCCCGATGCCTGCCTGATCCTGCAGCGCCCGCAAGGCGAGGCCGGCCTCGTCGAGGGGCGCGACCGGGATTGGGCGGAGACCGTCGCGCGGGCGCGCCGGGCCGGACGGCGGGCCGAGCCGGTGCCGGTCGCGGCGACCGACCCGCTCTACATCCTGTACACCTCCGGCACGACCGGGCGGCCCAAGGGCGTGGTGCGCGACAGCGGCGGCTACTGCGTCGCGTTGGCGTGGTCGATGGCGAACCTCTACGGCGTCGCGCCCGGGGAGGTCTATTTCTGCGCCTCCGATATCGGCTGGGTGGTGGGCCACTCCTACATCGTCTACGCGCCGCTTCTGCACGGCTGCACCACGGTGCTCTACGAGGGCAAGCCCGTCGGCACGCCGGATGCCGGCGCCTTCTGGCGGGTCGTCGCCGAGCACGGCGGCGCGACGCTGTTCACCGCGCCCACGGCCCTGCGCGCGATCAAGAAGGAAGACCCGCGAGCGGAAAAGATCGCGGGCCACGACCTCTCGCGGTTCCGCGCCCTGTTCCTGGCCGGCGAGCGGGCCGACCCGGATTCGGTCGCCTGGGCCGAGCGGGCGCTGGACCGGCCGGTGATCGACCATTGGTGGCAGACCGAGACCGGCTGGGCGATCGCCGGCAACCCGCTCGGGCTGGAACGGCTGCCGGTGAAGTACGGCTCCACCGCCAAGCCGATGCCGGGCTACGACCTCCACGTACTCGACGAATCGGGCAAGCCGGTCCCCCCGGCACGATGGGCACCATCGCCCTCAAGCTGCCGCTGCCGCCGGGCTGCCTGCCGACCCTGTGGGGCTCCGACGAGCGCTTCCGCCAGAGCTATCTCGCCACCTTCCCCGGCTTCTACGACACCTCGGATGCCGGCGTGGTGGATGAGGACGGCTACGTCACGGTGCTGGGGCGGACCGACGACATCATCAACGTGGCCGGCCACCGCCTCTCCACCGGCGGCATGGAGGCGGTGCTCGCCGCGCACCCGGATGTCGCCGAATGCGCGGTGATCGGCATCCGCGACGCGCTGAAAGGAGAGGCGCCCTGCGGCTTCGTGGTTCTGAAGGCGGGCGTCGCCAAGGATCCCGAGACGGTCGAGCGCGAGCTCGTCGCCCGGGTGCGCGAGGAGATCGGCCCCGTGGCCGCCTTCAAGCTGGCGCTCACCGTGGGACGCCTGCCGAAGACGCGCTCCGGAAAGATCCTGCGCGGCACGATGAAGCGCATCGCCGACGGCGAGGATTACGCGATGCCCCCGACCATCGAGGACCCGGCCACGCTGGAGGAGATCGGCGACAGCCTGAAGGCCCGCGGAATCGGCGGCTGAAACTTCAGGTTTCGAAAGGACAAGTCCTTTCGCGGGTCCAGGGCGGAGCCCTGGTGAAGGGATGATCCCTTTGCGATCCCGGAACGTGGGCCTCAGGACCTGAACCGGGTGGCCGCGATCAGCAGGCGGTAGAGCACCACCGCGTTGAGGACGTGCCAGAGGAAATGCGTGCCGAGCGGCAGGCGGGCACAACTCGCCACGTCGACCGTGCGGAAGGTCAGCGACACGAGGAAGATCCCGGCGGTCGTGAGCACCGAACGGGCGGTGCCGGGCGCCCACTTCAGGAGGGCGAGGCCGACGCCAAGGAGTGCCAGGATCGCCGGGGCGTAATCGACCGAGCCGTTGGTGAGGTCTGAGACCGAGCGTCCGCTCAGCGCATCGAGGGCCGGCGTCAGGCCGAAGCTGAGGGCGGCGAAGGCGAGCGTGAGGGCGGTCGCCGCCGCTGGACGGAGGCCGAAGAAACGGGCCATGGCGAGGGCGAAGTAGCCGTAGATGAAGACGGCGATCGGGATCACGTCGGCTAGCATCGACCAGCGGTTCGCCAGGGTGTGGAACAGGAACGAGCCGATCCCGACCACGAAGATCACGCCGGCCAGAACCAGGACCGGCCCGTCGCCGCGGGCGCGCCGCGCCGCGAGCCCGGCCGCGATCAGGAAGGCCGCGTTTGTCAAAGCATTGATCGGCTCGGCCCAGAAGCCGGCGTCGCCGCGCTCGCAATAGGCCCGCACCGGCTCGAACCACGACGCGTCCATGGGGGCATTCCTCAGCCTTAAACGCCGGCAGCCGCATCCGCAGCCTCAGGCTTCCGCTCCGCGGGGCGCTCTTCGCACCCGACAGGCGGCCCCCGCCTTGCCAGGGCCTCGCGAAGGCCCGATGACGAGAGCCCCTCCGGCCGAGCCTCCCCACGCCCCATGCGGATCACCACCTGGAACGTCAATTCGATCAAGCAGCGGGTCGGCCACCTGCTGGGCTTCCTCGACGAGGCCAAGCCCGACGTGGTCTGCCTGCAGGAGCTGAAATGCCAGGACGCGTCCTTCCCCCGCGAGGAAATCGAGGCGGCGGGCTACGAGGTCGAGACGCTGGGGCAGAAGGCCTATAACGGCGTCGCCCTGCTGGTGCGCGCACCGCTCCAGTACACCCAGCTGCTGCGCGGCCTGCCCGGCGACGCCGAGGACGAGCAGGCGCGCTACATCGAGGCGCTGGTGCACGGCGAGGGCGTGGCGCCGGTGCGGGTCGCCTCGATCTACCTGCCGAACGGCAACCCGGCTCCGGGCCCGAAATACAGCTACAAGCTCGCCTTCATGGCCCGCCTGCGGTCTCATGCCCGCGCGCTGATGACGACCGAGGAAGCGCTGGTGCTGGCAGGCGACTTCAACGTCATCCCCGAGCCCGAGGACGCCGCCGACCCCTCCGTCTGGACGCAGGACGCGCTGTTCCTGCCCGAGACCCGCCGCGCCTTCCGCGCGCTGCTGGCGGAAGGTTTTACGGATGGCCTGCGGGCCTGCGAGCCGAGCGCCGGCCTCTACACCTTCTGGGACTATCAGGCCGGATGCTGGCCGCGGAACCAGGGCATTCGCATCGACCACCTGCTGCTCTCGCCGCAAGCCGCCGACCGCCTCGTCTCGGCCTCGGTGCAGCGCCACCTGCGCGGGCTGGAGAAGCCCTCGGATCACGTGCCGGTGACGGTGGAGCTGAGCGACGGGTAAACGCTCTGAGCCCTCCCGCAGGAGAGGAGGGTTATCGCCGCCGACGGGTCGAACCCGTCGACAGCGACTGCGCCTGGGCCATCGCGTCCGCCCGGTCGGCCTCGTTGGCCGAGGCCCAGGCCTTGTCGTAGAGATTGACGATCCAGGTGTCCGCCGCGCCCTGCGCCCCGCCGCGGGCGATGGCGAGCCAGGTCAGGCCCTTCACCGGCTGGCGCTGCACGCCGGTGCCGTTGACGAGCATGTCGCCGAGCAGCGCCTGGGCCGGGCGGTGGCCCTTCTCGGCGGCGAGGTTGAACCAGCGCGCGGCCTTGCGCGGATCCTGCTCGACGCCGGTGCCGTCGAGATAGAGCCGGGCGAGGTTGTACTGCGCGTTCGGGTCGCCGAAATACGACGCCGCGTAGTTGAACATGTCGTAGGCGCGCTCGGGGCTCGGGCGCACATAGGTGCCCTTGATCCCCTCCAGGAAGTAGGTGCCGAGCGCGTTGAAGGCGCTCGCCACCACGCCCGAATTCGGGGTGTCGGGCGAATCGTCGGTGTTGTCGTCGGCGATGCGCGAAAAGTACTCGAACGCCTTGAGGTCGTCGTGGGGCACGCCGTCGCCGTCCGCGTACATGCGGCCGAGCTTCCATAAAGCCAGGGTCTGGCCCTGGTCGGCGGCGTATTCCAGCGCCCGCACGGCGCCCTGCTTGTCGCCCGCGTTGTAGTCGCGCACGCCCGAGCGCAGGGCGTCGCGGCCCGAACGGTATCCCTTCTCGGGGACCGGCGTGCGGGCGGTCGCGTCGAGCGCCGTGCCGGGATCGACGGCCGTGAGCATCAGCGCAAAGCCGAGGAAGCCGGCGAGAAGCCCCGCCCGGAGCCGACCCGGATCGGCCCCGGCCGGCCACATGGGCCGGAAAGGGGCAGTCCTAGATGTCGGCATAGACGTTCGTCTCCCCCGCGCCGCCCGGATGCGTCACGGCCCCGTTCACCGCAGGCCCGACGGACTGCGCGTATTTCCAGAGGTAGCCGGAGGTCGCGGCATTGCCCCGCGGCGTCCATTCGCTGCGACGCTGGGCCAGCTCCTCGTCGGAGAGCGCCACGTCGAGCGTACCCTTGATCGCGTCGAGAGTGATGATGTCGCCGTCGCGCAGCAGGCCGATCGGCCCGCCGATGGCAGCCTCGGGGCCGACATGGCCGACGCAGAAGCCGCGGGTCGCGCCGGAGAAGCGCCCGTCGGTGATGAGGGCCACCTTGTCGCCCATGCCCTGGCCGTAGAGGGCGGCGGTGGTCGAGAGCATCTCGCGCATGCCGGGGCCTCCCTTCGGGCCCTCGTAACGGATGACCAGAACGTCGCCGGGCTTGTAGGTGCGGTTCTGCACCGCCTCGAAACAGGCTTCCTCGCCGTCGAAGACACGGGCCGGGCCGGTGAAGACCTGGGCCTCGGGCGGCATGCCGGCGACCTTCACGATCGCGCCCTCGGGGGCGAGATTGCCGCGCAGGCCCACCACGCCGCCGGTGACGGTGATGGGCTTGTCGGCAGGGCGCACCACGTCCTGATCCGGGTTCCAGGCGACCTTGGCGAGGTTTTCCGCAATGGTGCGGCCGGTGACGGTGAGGCAGTCGCCGTGCAGGTAGCCGTGGTCGAGCAGCGTCTTCATCAGCAGCGGGATGCCGCCGACCTCGAACATGTCCTTGGCCACGTAGCGCCCGCCGGGCTTCAGGTCGGCGATGTAGGGGGTCTTCCGGAAGATCTCGGCGACGTCGAACAGGGTGAACTCGATGCCGCATTCATGCGCGATCGCCGGCAGATGCAGGGCCGCGTTGGTCGAGCCGCCCGAAGCCGCCACCGTCGCGGCGGCGTTCTCCAGCGCCTTGCGGGTGACGATATCGCGCGGGCGGATGTTCTTGGCGATCAGCTCCATGACCTTCTCGCCGGCGGCGGCGCAGAATTGGTCGCGGATCTCGTAAGGGGCAGGCGCACCGGCCGAGTAGGGCAGCGCAAGGCCGATCGCCTCGGAGACGGTCGCCATGGTGTTGGCGGTGAACTGCGCGCCGCAGGCGCCGGCCGAGGGGCAGGCGACCCGCTCCAGCTCGTCGAGGTCGTCGAGGCTCATGTCGCCGACGGCGACCTTGCCCACCGCCTCGAACAGATCCTGCACCGTGACCGGCCGGCCCCGGAACGAGCCGGGCAGGATCGAGCCGCCATAGATGAAGATCGACGGCACGTTGAGGCGCACCATGGCCATCATCATGCCGGGCAGGGACTTATCGCAGCCGGCCAGCCCCACGAGGGCGTCGTAGGAATGGCCGCGGATCGTCAGCTCGACCGAATCGGCGATGACCTCGCGGGACGGCAGCGAGGCGCGCATACCGCCATGGCCCATGGCGATGCCGTCGGTGACGGTGATGGTGCAGAACTCGCGCGGGGTGCCCTTGGCGGCGGCAACGCCCTTCTTCACGGCCTGGGCCTGGCGCATCAGCGAGATGTTGCAGGGCGCGGCCTCGTTCCAGCACGAGGCGACGCCGACCAGCGGCTGGTGGATCTGCTCGGTCGTCAGGCCCATGGCGTAGAGGTACGAGCGGTGGGGCGCCCGCTCGGGCCCCTCCGTCACGTGCCGGCTCGGCAGCTTCGACTTGTCGGTCTGACGCGCGTCCATCACTGATCTCGTGCCCCGGTCCCGTTACGCCCCCGAGATCCGCGCGGCCCGTTACGGTCCAGTGCGGAAAAACGTCCTTCGACGTCCTCGAAACTCTGCGGTAAGGCGTTGGAGCGACAGCGTTTACCGCGACCCCGGAAGTCGTCCCGGTTTATGGTGGGATTGCGGCGCTCAAAGGCACAGCTCAAGGCAAAGTCAGGTTGCTTTCGCGGTGTGTCGAGCCCGCAACAGCCGAGCTTGCGCCGGCCTTGGGAAGACTTCGCAAAATCAACGCGCACACACCCTCGCGCGGTCCCGCACGAGGGCTGTTTTCAGCTCAAATTCCCGCAGCCTCGGCGCGTGCAATTCAGGCTTCGCGAGCAACCTCGACAGTGCCGACACGCGTCTTTTTTTGGAAAGCCGGCGACCCGTTCGCGGAGCACCCCCAAAGCTCCGGCGAATTCACTCAGAATCCGCCGATGGCAGGATCAGGCGCGGCGGCTTCAAGCAACCGATCGCTCTCGTCCTTGAGGTTCACGCCTGTCAGCCCGCGGGAGAAGGCCTGGGTCAGGAGCCAATTCAGCTTGAACGCGGCAAGCTCGAAGCTCAGGCCCGCGGGCCGGACGTTCGAGATGCAGTTTCGTTCCGCATCGGAGCAACCGGGCTTCGGATCGAAGGTGACGTAGAGGCCGAGGCTGTCGGGCGAGGACAGGCCGGGACGCTCGCCGATCACCACCACCACCGCGCGGGCCCGCAGCGCTGCGCCGGCCGCGTCCCCCAGCGCGACCCGGGCCTGCGTGGCGATGGTCACCGGAGCCAGGCGCCAGCCGGCCGCCTCCGCGTGCGGCTTGAAGGCGGCGAGCAGCGCAGCGGCGCCCTCGTGGACCGCGCGCGCCGAGAGACCGTCCGCCACCACGATCGCGAGATCGACGGGCTCGGCCGCGGAATCGGCGGCGGAATCGGAAAGAGCCTTGAGGCTCTCCGGCGAGAGGCGGCGCCCGTAATCGGGGCGGCGCAGATAGATCGCGCGACCCTCCGCGCCGGAGGTCACGGTCACGGTCGGCAGGCCCAGCGCCTCGATGGCGCCCGCGATCGCGGCGGCGTCCATCGGCGTATGCACGGCATCGCGCGCCTGGGCATGGGCGAGGCCGAATTTCAGCACCTCGCGGGTCGGCAGGCCGGCGCCGGCGCGGCCGAGACCGATCCGGGCGGGGGTGAGGCGGGCCAGCCGCTGCCAGAGGGTGTCGGTCTGCGTGCTCATGCGGCCAGCTCCGGCGCGGCGGTGAGCAGGCGGGCCTCGGCCCCGCCGGGCAGGAGCGTGCCGTCCGCGTCGGTGAGGCCGATGCGGGCAAGCCATTCCTCGAATTCCGGCGCCCGCCTCAGGCCCAGCACCTCGCGGATGTAGAGCTGATCGTGGAACGAGGTGGACTGGTAGTTCAGCATCACGTCGTCGGCGCCGGGAATGCCCATCACGTAGGTGCAGCCCGCCGCCCCGAGCAGGGTCAGGAGCGTGTCCATGTCGTCCTGATCGGCCTCGGCGTGGTTGGTGTAGCAGACGTCGACGCCCAGCGGCACACCCATCAGCTTGCCGCAGAAATGGTCCTCCAGCCCGGCGCGGATGATCTCCTTGCCGTTGTAGAGGTATTCCGGCCCGATGAAACCGACGACGGTGTTGACCAGAAGCGGCCGGTAGCGGCGAGCGACGGCATAGGCGCGCGCCTCCAGGGTCTGCTGGTCGATGCCGTGATGCGCATCCGCCGAGAGGGCTGAACCCTGGCCGGTCTCGAAATACATCACGTTGTCGCCGAGCGTGCCGCGCTTGAGCGCGAGCGCCGCCTCATGCGCCTCCTGCAGGATCGGCAGGGTGACGCCGAAGCTCGCATTCGCCCGCTGCGTCCCGGCGATCGACTGGAACACCAGATCGACCGGCAGCCCCCGGTTCATCGCGTCGAGCGTCGTCGTGACGTGGGTGAGCACGCAGGCCTGGGTCGGGATCTCCAGCCGGCCGATGATGCCGTCGAACAGGCGCAGCAGGGTGCCCATCGTCTGGATCGAATCGGAGACCGGGTTGATGCCGATCACCGCATCGCCGCAGCCATAGGAGAGCCCATCGAGGATCGAGGCGGTGACGCCCGCCGGGTCGTCGGTCGGGTGATTGGGCTGGAGCCGCACCGCGAGCGTGCCGGGCAGGCCGATCGTGTTGCGGAAGCGGGTGACCACCCGGCACTTCTTCGCGACCAGGATCAGATCCTGGTTGCGCATGATCTTGGACACCGCGGCGGCGACCTCCGGCGTCACGCCCGGTGCGATCCGCGAGAGCGTCCCAGAGGACGCGGTCAGCAGAAACTCGCGAAAATCCCCGACCGTCAGCGCGGCGATCTCGGCAAACGCCGCCTCGTCGTGGTCGTCGAGAATCAGGCGGGTGACGTCGTCCTCGTCATAGGGGATCAGCGGACGGGCCAGGATTTCCTTGAGCGGCACCTCGGCGAGGCACCAGCGCGCGGCCATGTTCTCCTCGGCCGATTCCGCGGCAATGCCCGCGAGACAATCGCCGGAGCGCACCGGCGTCGCCTTCGCCATCAGCATCGCCAGATCGGCGAAGACGTGGGTGCGGGGGCCAACGGTGTGGCGGTAGGGCATCGACTGGCTCCTTGGCCTCGCCGGACAGGATGCAAGGATCGCGAGACCTGTCGAGGTGAATTCGCGCGGACATGGGCGCTCGGCCCACCCCGCCCGCGCCCTCTAGCAAGAACGACGCCCGCCCGAGGCTGCTCGACGTCGGATGCGCCTCTCGCGCGCGATATGGCTATTCGCCCATGCGCCAGCGTAAATTGCAGGGCGATTGGGCCACGCGCGAAGCTTTCCAGAAGACGAGCGGAAACCTCTCCGCCGCCGTGATTCGGCCGACATGCCGGGGGCCGCGCGGTCGCCGGCGGCGAGTCACCGGCAAATTCGCAAACGCCCCGCTGTCATACGCTCAGCGACCCGCGTTTTTTGTAGGCGGACCAACGCGTTTCCGGTTGAGTTCCGGATTTTCATCCTTCCGATCCGTCACTTTCGTGTCAGATTGCGCATTATTTCGCTTGCCTGCATGGCTGGTATACCAAATAATGCATACCAATGCCCGAGGCGAGATCGCCGCTCGGATCCCCTGGGCAGACAAGGAAACGCAACAACCTGCACTGACCACTTCTCAAGCCCAAAACGCCAAACCTACGCAACAGGCCTTCACGTCTGTGCAGGAACGAGGGAGCACGCTCATGGCATTGTCGTCCATTGCCCCGGAACGGCCGGTACCGTCTTCAAACCGCTGGCTACAAATCATCTTCGGCGTCATCTGCATGGTGGCCGCGGCCAACATTCAGTACGCCTGGACCCTGTTCGTCCCCGAAATTCAGAAGACGTTCGGCTGGGATCGCGCCGCGATCCAGGTGGCCTTCACGATCTTCGTCGTCGTCCAGACCTGGCTGACACCGATCGAGGGTTACTTCATCGACAAGTACGGTCCGAGCCGGGTCGTGATGTTCGGCGGCCTGATGACCGGCGCAGCCTGGGTGATGAACTCCTACGCCACCTCGCTGACCGGCTTCTACATCGGCTCGGTCCTCGGCGGCATCGGCGTCGGCTGCGTCTACGCCACCTGCATCAACAACGCCCTGAAGTGGTTCCCGGACAAGCGCGGTCTCGCCGTCGGTCTCACCGCGGGCGGCTACGGCGCGGGCTCGGCCCTGACGATCATCCCGATCGCCAAGATGATCGATGCCGGCAGCTACGCCCAGGCGTTCTTCACCTTCGGCCTGATCCAGGGCACAGTCATCATCCTGGCCTCGATCTTCATGCGTTCGCCGGCCAAGGACGAGGTCAAGTTCTCGACCAAGGTGCTGCAGACCCGTCGCGACTACACCCTCGGTGAAGCGCTGCGGACGCCGGTCTTCTACGTCATGCTGCTGATGTTCACCTGCACGGTCACCGGCGGCCTGATGGCGGTGGCGCAGCTCGGTGTCATCGCGACCGACCTCGGCGTGAAGAACTTCCAGGTCAACCTGTACTTCTTCGCCATGGCCGCGCTGCCCTTCGCCCTGATGCTGGACCGCGTCATGAACGGCATCTCGCGTCCGCTCTTCGGCTTCATCTCGGACCGGATCGGCCGTGAGAAGACGATGTTCATCGCCTTCGCGATGGAAGGCATCGGCATCGTCGCGCTCGGCTATTTCGGCTCGAACCCCTGGGCGTTCGTGATCCTGTCGGGCATCGTGTTCCTGGCCTGGGGCGAAGTGTACTCGCTGTTCAGCGCCACGGCCGCCGACACCTTTGGTTCGAAGCATATCGGCAAGATCTACGGTGTCCTCTACTGCGCCAAGGGCTTTGCCGCGCTGTTCGTGCCGGTCGGGAACCTGATCATGCAGGCGACGGGCACGTGGTCGACGGTGCTCTACACGGTGGCGACGATGGACCTGATCGCGGCCGCACTCGCCATCGCCGTGCTGCGGCCGATGCTGAAGCAGCACCACGCCGCCAACAACGCGGCGGTGCCGAACGCAGCACTCGCCCACGCCTGATCGGGCCTCTCCGATCCCTCGGGATCGGAAGCCGGACAAGAAAGCCCCGCCGGAAACGGCGGGGCTTTTCTTTTGAAACGGGTTTATCAGCGATCCGGGATGTCGACCGGCCAAAGAAAAAGGCCCCGTCTCCGGAGCCTTGGTCTACTCGATCATCCCATCGGGGTGGGATGGTGGGCGCGACAGGGATCGAACCTGTGACCCCTACCATGTCAAGGTAGTGCTCTCCCGCTGAGCTACGCGCCCCTGCAAGCCGTCCGGGTGGCCCCGGTGTCCTGCGAGGCCGCGGCTATAGCCGGTGCCGGGCGGCTCCGCAAGCGGGACTTTGGCGGAATCTGATCCCCTTCGTCGAAACACCCCATGCCGTCCCGTGGCTGCCGCAGCCCGTTGCACGCGAGCGGCAAAAATCGGCTAAGAGGGCACCGCGGGACGACCGACCGCCGATCTCCCCTCCATGACCCTCACGGCTGCACTCCGACGGCGGATGCATCGCGAGGGAGAGGCGGACAAACGAGCGTACCGATCAGCACGGGGCCGAGGACGGCGAGCTAAGGATGCGGTTTCTCCTTTCGTCCGACGAGGGCGACGTGATCCGGGGTTGGGTGGTGCCGGACAACCCGCAGGCGATCAGCCGGGTCTCCGTCTGCATCGAGGGGCGCCGGGTGGCGGAGGTCTCGGCAATCCACGCCGACCCGAACTTCGTCCGGTTCGGCTGGCACGCGACAGGACAATGCCATTTCGAGATCCGCGAGACCGACGTGCCGGGCCTTCCCGGCATCGAGCGGCTCGAGATCTACGATGTCGACACCAATGTGCTGATCTACCGGCGGCTACCGCCCACGGGCCTCACCGACAAGAAGGTGATCCTGCTCAACGGGCATATCCGCCCGGAAACGGTGATCCAGACCGCGCTGTATCCCTATTTCCGGCAATCGTATTTCGGCATCGGTCGCTTCCCGGACGAGATCCTGCGGGCGATGTTCGACACCGTCACCCTCGATTCCTGCCTGATGGCCGGCTCGATCATCTTCCCACGCTACGAGGGGCACTTCGTCCAGAGCGGCGCTCTGACCATGCTGATGATTCACGACCCGTTCGTGGAACTGGCGAGCCGCCTCTATTGGCTGCGCGAGCGGGCGAGCCTTGCCGCAAACGCGGAGCAGCACTGGCGCCTCGGCAACCTCGTCGAGGCGGCGGCCTTCACCCTCGATTACGACTTCACCGACGTGAAGAGCCTGAAGCGGCTGTTCCGGATGATGCCGGAGCCGGCCTATCACCTGCTCTACAACCCCCTGACCCGCCAGCTCAGCACCCACGTGCCCGAGGACCGGCTGATGCCGGGCAGTTCCATCATCGCGGTCGAGGTGCTGTCGCGCATCGACGTCGTCGGCCACCGCGACTACTTCGAAGCCTTCATGGCCTCCGCGTTCCACCATATCGGGATCGAGGCGCCGATGCCGCTGCCCCTACCGATCCCCAACGAGACGCTGGCGCTCGCCGAGTTGCTGCGCGGCATGCGCTTTGCCCGCGACATGGTGGTCTACGACACCGTGCTCAGCGACGCCGTGCGGGCCTCCGTCTCCAAGAGCTGGGAGACCTGAGCAGCAATGGCGGAACGGGCTGGGTCCATCGCGTCGCTCGCGGGCCGGGCGTTGCCGGTGACGGGCGCGGACGGGGCCGAGCTGCGCATCGACCTCTCCGGCACCGACCTCGGCGGCGCCTGGGTGAGCGTGACATGGCGCGATGCCGGCAGCGGCGGCATCGCCCGCGCCCTCGTCAGCGCGGTCTCGGGCGACGGCGAGAGCGTGGCGCTGGTCGAGGAGCCGCTCGGCGGCGACGCCTTCGCCTGGACCGGCCGGCTGCCGCCGGGCGTCGCGGCTTTGCGCCTGAGCACCCTGTCGCGAACCAATCCGTTCGTGCTGCAAGACCTTTCCATCCGCCGCCGCGGTCGCCTCGGGATCGTGGCACGGGCGGGCGCCCGCCAGCCCGGCCTCACGGCGCAGGCGGTCTACTGGCGCATCCTCGGCCTGAAGGTCCGCGCCCGCGGGCTGATCGCGCGGGCCCTCTCCCACCGCGCCGAGACCGGCTACGCGGCCTGGATCGCCCGGTTCGACCGCCTCACGGCGGCGGAGCGGGCGCGAATCCGCGCCGAGATCGCGGGCTGGGAAGCGCCGCCACTGGTCTCCGTCCTGATGCCGGTACACGATCCCGATCCGCGCGTGCTGGAGGCGGCGATCCGCTCGGTGCGGAACCAGGTCTATCCGGCCTGGGAACTCTGCATCGCCGACGACGCCTCGACCGACCCGCGCATTCCGCGGCTGATCGCCCGCCACGTGGCCGAGGAGCCGCGCATCCGCTCCGTGCGCCGATCGGAGAACGGCCACATCGCCCGCGCGACCAACGACGCCCTGACGCTGGCGAGCGGCGCCTACACCGCCTTCCTCGACCACGACGACCTCCTCTCGGAAAACGCCCTGTTCGAGGTCGCCGGAGCCATCCGGGCCGATCCGGATCTGGAGCTGATCTACAGCGACGAGGACAAGGTCGATGGACGCGGCCGCCGCTTCGAGCCGCATTTCAAGTCGGGCTACGACCGCGAATTGCTGTGGGCCCAGAACTACGTGAACCATCTCTGCGTGGTCCGCACCGACACGCTGCGCCGGCTCGGCGGCCTGCGGCCCGGTTTCGAGGGCAGTCAGGATCACGATCTGCTGCTGCGCCTCACCGAAGGACTGGCAGCGGAGCGGGTGCGCCACATCCCGAAGGTGCTCTATCACTGGCGGGCGGCGGCCGGGTCCGGCACCTTCTCGGATCGGGCTCTGGCGCGGGCCGAGGCGGCGCGCCTACAGGCGCTCGCCGAAGTGGCCGCGCGCCTGGGAGCCCGGGCCGAGCGGGGAGCGCAAGGGTTCAACCGGCTGGTCCGCCCCCTGCCGGAGCCGCCGCCCCTCGTCTCGGTCGTCATCCCGACCCGCGACCGGGCGGAGTTGCTCGGCGTCGTCCTCGACGGGCTGTTCGCGCGCACCGACTATCCCGCCCTGGAGGTCGTCGTCGTCGATAACGGCAGCACCGAGCCGGCGACGCGGGATCTGTTCGCGCGCTACGGTTCCGAGCTGCGCCTGCGCGTGCTGCCCGCACCAGGTCCGTTTAACTTCTCGGATCTGTCGAACCAGGGCGCCGCCGCGGCGCGGGGCACGATCCTGCTGTTCCTCAACAACGACATCGAGGTGCTGGAGCCGGGCTGGCTCACCGAACTCGTCTCGATCGCCAGCGACCCCGAGATCGGCGCGGCCGGCGCGAAGCTCCTCTATCCCGACGGCACGATCCAGCATGGAGGGATCGTGCTCGGGATCGGCGGGATTGCCGGCCACAGCCATCTCGGCCTGCCAGGCAACGAACCCGGCTACTTCGCGCGCATGCTGCTGTCGCAGGAGGTCTCGGCAGTGACCGGCGCCTGCCTCGCTATGCGCGCAGAGGTCTTTTCCGAAGTCGGCGGCTTCGATGCCGCGCATCTCGCCGTGGCCTTCAACGACGTGGATCTGTGCCTGCGGATTCGTGCGGCCGGTTACCGCATCGTCTGGACGCCGCAGGCCCGCCTCCTCCACCACGAATCGAAGAGCCGGGGCGCCGAGGACACACCGGAGAAGCGCGCCCGCTTCGAGGCCGAATCGCGGGTGATGCGCGAGCGCTGGGAGCCGGTGCTGCGGGCAGACCCCTATTACAATCCGAACCTTTCGCGCGCGGCGGCGCATTACCGGCTGTAGACCGGCGGCGCGGACCATGGTTTGCGCCGGCTTCGAACCGGGCTAAACACCGCACCGCAACACGCCGGATGCGTTCCGGCCGCCCCGGCGGAGACATCGATGCGCATCGCGATGATTGGCTCGGGCTATGTCGGCCTCGTGTCGGGCGCCTGCCTCGCCGATTTCGGCCACGAGGTCGTCTGCATCGACAAGGATCCCGGCAAAATCGCCGCCCTCAACGAGGGCCGCATGCCGATCTACGAGCCCGGCCTCGACGCCCTCGTCGCCGAGAACGTGCGCGCCAAACGCCTCACCTTCTCCACCGACCTCAAGCCGGCTGTTGCGCAGGCGCAAGCCGTGTTCATCGCGGTCGGCACCCCGTCCCGCCGCGGTGACGGCTTTGCCGACCTCTCCTACGTCTACGCCGCAGCCCGCGAGATCGCCGAGGCGCTGACCGGCTACACCGTGGTCGTCACCAAATCGACCGTGCCCGTCGGCACCGGCGACGAGGTCGAGCGCATCATTCGCGAGGCTCGCCCCGACATCGATGTCGGCGTGGCCTCCAACCCCGAATTCCTGCGCGAGGGCGCCGCCATCGACGACTTCAAGCGGCCGGATCGCATCGTCATCGGCGCCGAGGATCCCCGCGCAGTCGCCGTGATGCAGGAGGTCTACCGCCCGCTCTATCTCAACGCCGCGCCGATCCTGCTCACCGGACGGCGCACGGCCGAGCTGACCAAGTATGCCGCCAACGCGTTCCTGGCCACCAAGATCACCTTCATCAACGAGATCGCCGATCTGTGCGAGCAGGTCGGGGCCAACGTGCAGGAGGTCGCCCGCGGCATCGGCCTCGACAACCGCATCGGCGGCAAGTTCCTACATGCGGGGCCGGGCTATGGCGGCTCATGCTTTCCCAAGGACACACTGGCCCTGGTGAAGACGGCGCAGGATTACGGCACGCCGGTGCGGATCGTCGAGACGGTGGTGGCGGTCAACGACCAGAGGAAGCGCGCGATGGCGCGCAAGGTGATCGCGGCCTGCGGCGGATCGGTGCGGGGCAAGCGGGTGGCTTTGCTCGGGCTGACGTTCAAGCCGAACACCGACGACATGCGCGACGCGCCCTCGCTGTCGATCATCGCCGGCCTGCAGGATGCGGGCGCACAGATCGTGGCCTACGATCCCGAGGGGATGGAGCAGGCGCGACCGCTGCTTCAGGGGGTCGCTTACGCCGAAGATGCGTATGCCTGCGCGGAAGGCGCGGACGCGCTGGTGATCGTGACGGAGTGGAACGCGTTCCGGGCGCTGGATCTCGCCCGGCTCAAAGGTCTGATGCACGCGCCCGTCCTCGTCGATCTGCGGAACATCTACGCGCCCGCGGAGACCGAACGGCACGGCTTCACCTATTCCGGCATCGGCGTTGCGTGACTGCGACATTCAGCCGGCCCATCGACCCGAGGGCATTTTCGATCTCGCCTCATCTGATGAGGCCGGGAGTTACAACTTGCAAGCGCAGCAATCCGGCGGCCCCGGCGAAATCGATTTCACGGGAAAGACGGGAAATATCATCGAAAAGCAACTCAATATTCGCAGTAACTTTGCCACGCCTGCGGCGGAACAATGGCATTTTTGCAAACTACCCCAACAGCCGCAACTAATGTTTGTTACCTTCGGTGCCTCGCAGGTTTTTCACCGTCAACGATTCACTGATGAATACGTGCCACACAATCTCCCAATCTCTCAGGATTAAGGGAGAGGTTGCAGCCAAGCGGGTTGGACGGTCCTGACGGTCAGATTAAAGGATGACTCTTCAAACCCCCGGTCGTCGGCCGCCCTGTCGCGGGCGCCACGGTGAAGCCGAGGTTTGAAGAGACATTCTCGGTGAGGGTGAAACGCCTTCGCCGGACGGACCCCCGGTCCCTGCTTCACGAGCATAAACGGATCGACGTGACTCACCGCAAAGACATCGCGATCGTCGGCCGCGCCTGCCGCCTGCCCGGGGCTCAAAACGTTGAGGGGCTGTGGCAGCTCCTGACGGAGGGGCGCTGCGCCGTCTCACGCATCCCCGAGGATCGCTGGTCGCTGCAGGCCTTCGGGCATCCGCGCGCGCAGGAGCGGGGCAAGAGCTACACCTGGGCCGCCGGCGTGCTCGACGACATCTGGTCGTTCGATCCGGGCGTGTTCGGCATCTCGCCGCGCGAGGCCGAGCAGATGGACCCGCAGCAGCGCATGCTGCTGGAACTGACCTGGGAAGCGTTCGAGGATGCGGGCCTGCGCCCCTCCGCGGTCGCCGGCAGCCATATCGGCGTGTTCGTCGGCGCCTCGGCGCTCGATTACGGCAACCTGCGCATTCTCGACCCGTCCTCGGGCGACGCCTACGCGGCCACCGGCAACACGCTCTCGATCATCTCGAACCGCATCTCCTACATCTACGACCTGAAGGGCCCGAGCTTCACCCTCGACACCGCCTGCTCGTCGTCGCTGGTCGCGCTCAACGCGGCGATCGCGGCGATTGAAGCGGGGCAGGTGGACACCGCCGTGGTGGCCGGCGCCAACATCCTGGCGAGCCCGTTCAACTTCATCTCCTTCTCCAATGCGCAGATGCTCTCGCGCACCGGCCTGTGCCAGGCCTTCTCGTCCAGCGCCGACGGCTACGTGCGTGCCGAGGGCGGCGTTGTCCTGATCCTGCAATCGGCCGAGGCCGCCGCCCGCAGCGGCCGGGCCGTACGCGGCGTGATCGCGGCGAGCGGCGTCAATTCGGACGGGCGCACCACCGGCATCTCGCTGCCCTCCGGCCACGCGCAAGGCGCGCTGCTGGAGCAGGTCTACCGCGACGCCGAGATCGACCTCGACAAACTCGCCTTCGTCGAGGCGCACGGCACCGGCACTCCCGTCGGCGATCCGATCGAGGCCGGGGCCATCGGGAGCAAGCTCGGCAAGCCGCGCCAGACCCCGCTGCCGATCGGCTCGATCAAGACCAATATCGGCCATACCGAGCCGACCTCGGGGCTCGCGGGCCTCTTGAAAGCCAGCCTCGCGCTCGAGCACGATCTGCTGCCGCCCTCGCTGCACGCGGCCGAGTTGAACCCCGACATCCCGTTCGAGGCGATGAAGCTCGCGGTCAACCGTGCGCCGCTGGCGCTCGCCCGCACCAAGGCCGAGCGCTTCGCCGGCGTGAACTCGTTCGGTTTCGGTGGCACCAACGCCCACGTCGTGCTGACCGACGCAGGCCCGGTCGCGGCCGCCAACGATGCGGGCCCCGCGCCCGAGATCCTGCTGCTCTCCGCCCAGAGCCGCGCCGCCCTGAACGATCTCGCCCTCGACTACGCCGCCCGCTTCGACGGCGCCGCGCCGGCCGAAGCCGCCCGCGTCACGGCCGCCGCGTTCCATCGCCGCGAGCGCCTCGCCACGCGACTCGCCCTGCCGCTCACCCCGGAGACGGACGTTCCCGCCGCTCTGCGGGCGCTGGCGGAGGGCGAGGAGAGCGATGCCGCCATCGTTGGCACGGCGGTCGAACGCCAAGCTGAGGTCGCCTTCGTCTATTCCGGCAACGGCAGCCAGTGGGTCGGCATGGGCCGCGAGGCCTATGAGGAGAGCAAGGCCTTCCGCGCCCGCTTCGATCAGACCGACAAGCTGTTCGAGAAGCTCTCCGGCTGGTCGCTCAAGGAAGCGATGTTCGCCGAGGATCTCGACGCGCGTCTCTCTCTGACCCGCGTCTCGCAGCCGTTGATCTTCGCGATCCAGAGCGCCTCGACCGCGGCCCTGCGCGCCAAGGGCCTCGCGCCCCGCTACGTGCTCGGCCACAGCGTCGGCGAGATCGCTGCGGCCGAGGCCGCCGGCATCTTGAGCCTGGAACAGGCGGTGCGGGTGATCTTCTACCGCAGCAAGCACCAGGAATCGACGCGCGGCTTCGGCACCATGGCCGTGCTGCTCGGACCGGCCGAGGAGATGGAGGCGTTCCTCGCCGACTATCCCACCCTCGACATCGCCGCCTATAACAGCCCCAAGGCGATCACGGTGGCCGGCCCCGAGGCCGACATCGAGGCCGCGATGAAGGCGCTGGCGCGCAAGCGCCGCCGCGGGCGCAAGCTCGATCTCGAATACCCCTTCCACGGCCGCCTGATGGATCCGACCGAGCGTCCGCTGCTGCGCGACCTCGACGGGCTCAAGGCCTCGGCCGGCCACACCGCCATGGTCTCGACCGTGACCGGCACGGTGCTCCCCGGCGCCCAGTTCGGCGCCGGCTACTGGTGGCGCAATATCCGCGAGCCCGTGCGCTTCTGCGAGGCGCTGCAGGAGGCGACCCGCCAGGGCGCCCGCGTCTTCGTCGAGGTCGGCCCGCGCGCGACCCTGCTGCCGCATATCGGCGACGCCATCGAACCGCTCGCCATCGAGGTGGCCTCGGTCGGCGTGATGCACCGCAAGCCGATCGGCGGCGATCCGATCGCCAAGGCGGTCGCCGCCGCCCTCGTCGCGGGTGCCGCGGTCGATGAGGCGCGCCTGTTCGGTGCCGATCCGGCCGGAATCATCGCCCTGCCGCTCTATCCCTGGCAGCGCCGCCCGTTCCGCCTCGCCGAGACCACGGAGGGAGCAGGCGCCGCGCCGCGGCCCTACCACCCGCTCGCCGGCGCGCGCCTCGCGCCCGACGGCCTCGAATGGCACGGCCATCTCGACGCGGCACTCGTGCCCGAACTCGACGACCACCGCATCGACGGTCAGGTGATCCTGCCCGGCGCCGCCTTCGTCGAGATGGCGCTGCACGTCGCCCGTCAGGCGCTTCGCACGGAGAGCGTGACGATCTCCGACGTCGAGATCCTCTCGCCGATGGTCTTCGCCGAGGACAGCTTGCGCGAGGTGCTGGTGCGCCTGTCGGGCTCCGGAAACCAGATCCAGATCCTCAGCCGCCCCCGCCTGACCCCGACGCCGTGGCAGCTCCACGCCTCGGCCAAGATCATCGAGGGCGACTTCCCCGTGCCGGCCCGCCGCGACCTCGCGGTCCCGGCCGAGCACGCGATTTCGGGTGACGGGCTCTACCGCCGGGCGCTCGCCTCCGGCCTCGGCTTCGGCGAGAACTTCCGGCAGGTCGCGGCGTCGGCGCGCATCGACGAGACCACCATCGTCTCCGAGCTGATCCCGGCCGAGTCCGACGACCGCTACGGCCTCGTGCCCGCGCGCCTCGATTCCTGCTTCCACGGCCTGATCCTGCTCTTCGCCGAGCTGATGGGCGAGGGCGCCACCAAGGCCTACGTGCCGGTGCGCTTCGGCGAGGTGCGCCTGCTGCGCCCCGGTGCCGCGATCGCCCGCGCCGAGATTCGCACCCGGCGCTGCAACGAGCGCTCGATCCTGGCCGACTTCACCCTGACCGACGCCGAGGGCGAGGTCGTCGCGACGATTCGCGAGGGCCGGTTCCAAGCCCTGCGCGCCCGCAGCGGCAGCGATCTCGACGCCTACGCCATCACGCAAGGGGTCGAGCGCGCCACCGAGCCGACCGCCCTGCCGTTGGAGCGGCGCCCGAGCGTGGCCGAGCGGCTGCGCCCGAGCCTCGCCGCCGCGACTGCGCCGGACACGGCCGATCTCGGACCGGGCCACCTGCTGCTGGAAGGCTGGGCGACGGCGCTCGCCTATCGCCTGGCCGACGGTCTCTCCGAGAAGGGCAAGGTGACCCTCGATCGCCGCCTGCCGGCCGCGCTGCATCCTTGGGCGACCAACGCCCTCTACGCCCTGGAAAGCAGCGGTCTCGCGACCCTCGAGAAGGGTGTCTGGCGCCTGCGCCGCGACGTGTCCCTTCCCGCGCCCGAAGAGACCATGCGCTGGATCGCGGCCGACCATCCGGAACTGGCCGCCGAACTGGTGCTGCTCGCCGACACCACCGCCTTGGTCGGGCGGATCGTGGCGGGCGATGCGCCGGCCTCCGCCAGCCTGCCCCCGGCGGCTCTGGACGCCTTCCATCTGCGCGGCGCCACGGCCCGCGCCGCCGCCGACGTGGTGGCACGGATCGTTGCCGAGGCTCGCGGCCGCATGCCGTCGGACCGGGCGCTGCGCATCCTTCAAGTCGGGTTCGGCCCGCTCTCGGCCCGCGCCGCCGCACTCGCCCGCGAAGCGGATGCTCGGCTCACCGTGCTGGACACCGACCGGCGTCTGGCCGAACGCGCCCGCCTCGCTCTGCCGAGCACGGTGGAGGTGATCGAGGACATCGACGCTCTGCCGCCCGCCGCCTTCGACCTCGTTCTGGCCAGCGACGTGCTGCACCGCGCCGATAAGGCCCTGCCGGGACAGCTCGCCGCCGCGCTCGCCTCGGGCGGATTGCTCGTGGCGGTCGAGCCCGGTGCCTCGCTGTTCCGCGACCTCGTCTTCGGCCTCGCGCCCGACTGGTTCGAGGAAGCGGTCGCCGGCATGCCGCTCTCGCGCCTCGACGACGTGACCGGCTGGCAGCGCCGCCTCAGCGCGTCGGGCCTCGTGCGGGTTTCCGCCGACCGTGCGGCCTCGGCCAACGGCGACGACCTTCTGCTCGTCGCCGAAGCTCCGGTGCGCTCGGCGGTCGGCCACGGCCAGAGCTTCGCCTTCGTCGTCGGCTCCCATGACGAGTTCGGCGCGGAGACTGCCTCATCGCTGGCGACCCTACTGGTGGCGAGCGGCGTCCACGTCTCGATCATCCTCGATTCCGAGCAGTCGCTGCGGGAACTCGAGCGCGAAACCCCGGACACCGTGGTGTTCCTGGCCGGCGCCTTTGCCGGCGAGGGCGCGGCGGCGACGCGGCTGCGCGACCGCTGCCTCAGCCTGAAGCGCTGCGCCGAGTTTCTCGGCAGCCGCCAGACCCGCCTTTGGGTGGTCGCCCCCGGCGCCACCCGTGACGCGGGCGGCGAAGCGGCGGCGGTCGAGGCCGGCGTCTGGGCCTTCAGCCGGACGCTCGCCAACGAAACGGCCACCCTCGACGTGCGCCGGATCGACCTCGCGCCGACCCTGTCCTCGAAGGACGCCGCCGAGCGGCTGCGCGCCCTGATCCTGTCGGGCACCGACGAGACCGAGATCGTGCTCGATGCCGATGCCACCCGCGTCGTGCGCTTCCATCCCGGCCGCGCCGCGACCACGGCCGGCGAGGCGGCGCCCGCCGCGCGGCTGGAGCGTTCCAACACCGGCGGCCTCAACGAGATGGTCTGGGGTCCGGCCGAGCGCGCCGCCCCCGGTCCCGGCGAGGTCGAGATCGCGGTGGCGGCCACCGGCCTCAACTTCCGCGACGTGCTCTGGGCACTCTCCATGCTCCCGGAGGAGATCCTGGAGGACGGCTTTGCCGGTCCGCGCCTGGGCCTCGAAGTCTCCGGACAGGTGACCGCGATCGGCCAAGGTGTGGTGGACTTCGCCGTCGGCGATGCCGTCGTCGCCTTCGCCCAGTCGGGCTTTGCCACCCACGTCGTCGTGCCGGAAATGGTCGTCGCGCCGATGCCGGCGGGTCTCGATCCGGCCGCCGCGGCGACCGTGCCGGTGGCCTTCCTCACCGCCTACTACGCGCTCTGCACCTGCGCCCGCCTGCGCAAGGGCGAGTGGCTTCTGGTCCATGGCGGCGCGGGCGGTGTCGGTCTGGCCGCGCTCCAGATCGCCAAGTGGAAGGGCGCGCGGGTCATCGCCACCGCCGGCTCGCGGGAGAAGCGCGCGCTGGTGGCCGCGCTCGGCGCCGAGCATGTGCTCGATTCGCGCTCGCTCGCCTTCGTGGACGATGTCCGCCGCATCACGGGCGACGGCGTCGACGTGGTGCTCAACTCGCTGTTCGGCGAGATGATGGAACGCTCGCTCAACTGCCTGCGGCCGTTCGGGCGCTTCGTCGAGCTGGGCAAGCGCGACTACGTCGCCAACACCCATATCGGGCTGCGGCCCTTCCGCCGGAACCTCTCCTACTTCGGCGTCGATCTCGATCAGGTGCTCCAGCACCAGGGCGAGGACGGCGCGCGGATGTTCCGCGAGGTGATGGCGCTGTTCGTGGAAGGCGGCTTACGTCCCCTGCCCTACCAGCCCTTCGCCGCCGACGAGACCTCGGACGCCTTCCGGCTGATGCAGCAATCGGGGCATGTCGGTAAGATCGTCGTGACGCCGCCGGTGCCCGGTTCGGTCGCGCGGGTCCAGCGCAACGCCTTCACGGTGAGCGCCGAGGGCGTTCACCTCGTGACCGGCGGCCTCGGCGGCTTCGGTATCGAGGCAGCCCGCTGGCTCGCGGATCGGGGTGCCAAGCGCATCGTCCTCGTCGGCCGCTCCGGCAAGCCGAACGAGGAGGGCCGCGCGGTCGTCGCCGAACTCGCCGCGCAAGGCGTGCGGGTCGAGACCAAGGCCTGCAACATCACCAGCCGTCGGGCAGTCGAGGCGCTAATCGAGGGCATCGAGGCTCGGGGCGAAAAGCTCGCGGGCGTGATCCACGGCGCCATGGTGCTGCAGGACGGCCTAATCTCGGCGATCGAGCCGGAGACGCTCGAAGCGGTGATCGCACCGAAGGTGATCGGTGCAGGCCATCTCGACGCCGCCACCCGCGGGCGAAAGCTCGACTACTTCGTGCTGTTCTCCTCGGCCACGACCTTCATCGGCAATCCCGGCCAGGGTTCCTATGTCGCCGCCAACGGCTTCATGGAAGGCGTCGCCCGCCAGCGCCGCCGCCTCGGCCTGCCCGCGCTCGCGGTCGCCTGGGGTGCCATCGGCGATGTCGGCGTGCTCGCCCGCAACAAGGCGGTGATGGAAACGCTGGCCTCCCGCGTCGGCGTGACACCGATGGACGCCCGCCTCTGCCTCGATCTGATGGCCGAGGCGTTGGAGAGCCAGGGCAAGACAAGCGACGAGGGCGTAATTGCCATCGCCGCGATGCACTGGGGCAAGGCCCGCGAACGCCTCGCGACCCTGCGCTCGCCGAGCTATGCCAGCCTCGGCGGCGACCAGCAGGCCGAGTCGGGCACGGTGGCGGCCATCAATATCGGCGCGCTGCTGCGGAGCCAGGATATCGACACGGTCCGCAAGACTGTCTCCGACGCCATCGTCGAGGACATCGCCCGCATCCTGCGCCTGCCGAAGGACGACATCAGCCGCGTGCGCCAGCTCTCCGAAATTGGCCTCGATTCGCTGATGGGCGTCGAGCTGGGGGCGAGCCTTCAGGAACGCTTCGCCCTCGATGCGCCGCCGGCGGGCATCTCCTCGGGGCTGACCGTCAACGAGCTGACCGAAACCCTGATCCAGGCGGTGGCAACGCCGGTGGACGAGGCGGCGGGCGTGACCTTGAGTCTCGCCACGAAGCATGTCGGCGATCTCGATGCCGCCACGCTCATGCCGTTCAACGAACTCGTCGAGAAGAACGTTTCGGACATCAAAGAGATCTTGCCATGACCCAGCCGTCACGCCCGCAGGACGGCCGGGCCGCGCTCGCGAGCTTCGTCACCAACCGGCTGGGCCGCACCAATGCGCGGCCCTCCCCCGCTCTCGCCGAGACCAAGGCGCCGGCCAATGATTCGCCGCAGGATTTCGAGAAGCTGACCGGCTACCGGGAGCTGCGCCTGCAGCGCTCGGCCGCCGACCTGATCGGCCTCGGCAACCCGTTCTTCCGGGTGCACGAGACCCGCGCGGGCGCCAACACCCGCATCGAGGGCCAAGCCTTCTCGAACTATTCGTCCTACGACTATCTCGGCCTCAACGGTCACCCGGCGGTGAGCGGTGCGGCGCGCAAGGCGATCGAGGCCTTCGGCACCTCGGCCTCCGCAAGCCGGATCGTGGCGGGCGAGCGGCCCGGCCACCTCAAGCTGGAGCGGGCGCTGGCCGCCCATTACGGCACGGAAGCCTGTGTGGTCCTGGTGAGCGGGCACGCCACCAACGTGACCGCCATCGGCGCGATCCTGGAAGCGCCGGACGTGATCTTCCACGACGCGCTGATCCACAACAGCGTCGTGACCGGCGCCCAACTCTCTGGCGCCCAGCGCCGCTCCTTCGCCCATAACGACCCGGCCGCCCTCGAGAAGCTGCTCGAGGCGACGCGTCACGAGCACCGCCGCGCGCTGATCGTGATCGAGGGCCTCTACAGCATGGACGGCGACGCGCCGGACCTGGCTGCCTTCGTAGAGCTGAAGCGCCGCTACGATTGCTGGCTGATGGTGGACGACGCCCACGGGCTCGGCGTTCTCGGCCGCACCGGCGCGGGGCTGCACGAGCATTGCGGGGTCGATGCCGGCGACGTCGATATCTGGATGGGCACGCTCTCGAAGACGCTGTCCTCCTGCGGCGGCTACATCTGCGGTCCTTCGGTGCTGGTCGAGTACCTGAAATGCACCGCGGGCGGCTTCGTCTACAGCGTCGGCATGTCGCCGCCGCTCGCCGCTGCGGCCGAGGCCGCGCTCTCGGTGATGCAGGCCGAGCCCGAGCGGGTGGAGCGCCTGCGCCGCAACGGGAACCAGTTCCTGGCACTGGCCAAGAAGCACGGCCTCAACACCGGCACGAGTCTCGGACTCGCGGTGATCCCGGTCATCATCGG
Source organism: Methylorubrum sp. GM97 (assembly GCF_024347855.1). Taxonomy (NCBI): domain Bacteria; kingdom Pseudomonadati; phylum Pseudomonadota; class Alphaproteobacteria; order Hyphomicrobiales; family Methylobacteriaceae; genus Methylorubrum; species Methylorubrum sp. GM97. Next base: position 2,098,152 of record NZ_AP025942.1, on the reverse strand, counting down.
CGATTCGCTCAAAGCCGTGACCCTGTCCGACCGGCTGTTCAAGCGCGGCATCAACGTGCAGCCGATCATCCATCCGGCGGTGCCGGAGCGCTCCTCCCGCCTGCGCTTCTTCATGACCTCCGAGCACACCCCGGAGCAGATCGCGCAGACGGTCGCGACGATGGTGGAAGAGCTGGCCGCACTCGAAACCGGCGCCACGCTGATCGAGCAGTTGATGGCACGCCGGGGGGCGTAAACCTCCCGCATATCGCATCCATCCGCTCATCCCGAGGTGCCGCCGCGGAGCGATGGCACCTCACGATGAGGTTGCGATCGGGATCGCTCTCAGGATCAGCGCCGGGCCAGCCAGATCACATGCCGCGCCCCGCGCTTGCCGCGTGCCCGAGTGCCGACCTCCTCGACCGAAAACCCCGCCTGTGCGAGCCGCCGGCTGAAAGCGGCATCGGGATGCGCTGACCAGACCGCCAGCACGCCGCGGGGGCGCAAAGCCGCGCGCGCGGCACCGAGGCCGGCGGCGTCGTAGAGACGGTCGTTGGCGCTGCGGGTGAGGCCATCGGGGCCGTTATCCACATCGAGCAGGATCGCGTCCCAGACGCCCGGACGCTCGCGGATCACCGCGGCGACGTCGGCTTCACGGATTGAGACCCGCGGGTCATCCAGGCTGCCGCCGGTCAGTTCCGCCATCGGACCACGCGCCCAGGCGAGCACCGCCGGGACGATCTCGGCCACGCTCACCTGCGCCGTGCCCGGCAGAAGGCTCAGGGCGGCGCGCAGGGTGAAGCCCATGCCGTAGCCACCGATCAGCACACGTGGCGTCTTCACCCCCGCGATCCGCTCGGCCGAGAGCCGTGCCAGCGCCTCCTCGGAGCCGCTGAGACGGCTGTTCATGAGTTCGTTGCGGTCGAGCTGAATCGAGAACTCGCTGCCCCGGCGCATCAGGCGCAAGCTGCCCGTCTCACCGGGGATTGCGGCGGTGTCGAGGTGCTCCCAGGGAATCAATGGCAGTCTCGCGGGCTCGTATGAGGAAAAGTGCGCGAGACCGGTCCTGTTCGGACGGCCCCCCGGCACAAACGAAAACGGCGCGGGATGCCCCGCGCCGCCTCTCTCCATTGGGACGACCGCCCCAAAAAATCACATGCCGAACTGCACCTGCCGGCTGTTGCCCCGCTTCAGGTTGCGGAAGCGGGCCATCGCCCAGAGCGGGAAGAACTTCGGGTAGCCGTGGTAGCGCAGGTAGAACACCCGCGGGAAGCCGGTCGCGGTGTAGCGCTCCTCGCTCCACAGACCGTCCTGCCCCTGCGTGCGCACGAGGTAGTTGACGCCGCGGGCGACCGCCGGATCATCGACCTCACCCGCCGCCATCAGCGCGAGCAGGGCCCAGGCCGTCTGCGAGGCGGTCGAGTAGCCCGGCTCGAATTCGGGGTTGAGCTTGTAGGAGGAGGCATCCTCGCCCCAGCCGCCATCCGGGTTCTGGATGCGGATGAGCCACGCCACCGCCTTGCGGATCTCAGGCGATTGCGGATCGACCCCGGCGGCGTTGAGCGCGCACAGCACCGACCACGTGCCGTAGATGAAGTTCATGCCCCAGCGGCCGTACCAGCTCCCGTCCTTCTCCTGGTCGTTGAGCAGGTAGGTCACGCCGCGGTCGAGCGCCCGGCTGGTCGCGCGGGTCTCGCCGAGCTGCGACAGCATCGAGACGACACGGGCGGTCACGTCCGCGGTCGGCGGATCGAGCAGCGCGCCATGATCCGAGAACGGGATGTGGTTGAGATAGTGGTGGTTGTTGTCGGCATCGAACGCCGCCCAGCCGCCATCGGCGCTCTGAAGGCCCTCGACCCATTCGCGGGCACGGGCGATCGATTCCGAATAGTCCGGCATGCCGCTGACCAGCCCATGCTGGCGCTGGGCGCGATCCATCGCCATCACGACGACGGCGGTGTCGTCGAGGTCGGGATAGTGCGGGTTGGCGTACTGGAACGCCCAGCCGCCGGGGCGCACATTGGGCTTGGTCTCGGCCCAGTCGCCCTTGATGTCGAGGATCTGGAGCGGCTTGAGCCAATCGAGGCCGGCGCGGGCATTGGCCTCCGCCTGGTGGCCGCCGGCTTCGAGCATGGCGTGGCTGTTCAGCGCCGTATCCCAGACCGGGGACAGGCAGGGCTGGACATAGGCCTCGTCCTCCTTCTCGGCGACGAGCTTCTCGATAGCTTCCAGCGCGATCTTCACCTGCGGGTGCTCGGGCGGATAGCCCAGCACCTCGTACATCAGCACCGAATTGACCATGGCCGGGAAGATGGCGCCGAGACCATCCTCGCCGTTCAGCCGCTCGGAGACCCAGGCGACCGCCTTGTCGATAGCGCGCTGGCGCGGCACCTTCGGGAAATGGTCCTGCGTCTTCTGCAGCACGCGGTCGATGCCGCCGAAGATCGGCGTCCACGGCCAAGTGGCGTGGGGCGAGCCCGGCCAGGTCCGCACCGAATCGGGCGGCGTCACGAACAGTTCGGCCACGCCGACGCCGCGCGGGTTCTTCGCCCGCGGCTTCTTGGCCTGGATCACGAACAGCGGCACCATGGTGCAGCGGGCCCAGTAGGACACCTTGTCGAGGTGGAACGGGAACCACTTCGGCAGGTGCATCACCTCCACCGGCATCACCGGCACCGCCGCCCACGGCACTTCGCCGTAGAGCGCGAGCAGGATGCGGGTGAAGACGTTGGCGTTGGCCGCGCCCCCGCGCTGGAGGATCGCTTTGCGCACGGCGCGCATGTGCGGCGCCTCGATGTCGTCGCCGATCATCTTGAGGGCGAAGTAGGCCTTCACCGACGCGCTCATGTCGAACGGGCCGTCATGCACCAGCGCCCAGCCGCCATGCACCTTCGACTGCGTGCGGCGCAGGTAGTTGCCGATCTTGGCCTCGAGGCCGGGCCGCGGCTCGGTTCCGCGGAACTGGTGGAACAGGATGTACTCGGAGGGGATGGTCGCATCCGCCTCGAGCTCGAAGCAGATGTGCCCATCCGCCTGCGTCATCTCGGTGAGGGCGCGGGTGGCGCTCTGGACGCCACGCTCCACGTCGTCGAGGGACACGTCGCGGGTCTTGGGACGCTGCAGCGTCTCGACCTTGCTTACGGCCGCCTCACGCATCGTTCTTGCCTCGTTCGACTGTCTCGATGCCGTCGTCATATCCTTCAAGCAACTCCCTGTGCCTGTGCCCGTCCGCACATCCCGGTGCGGAACAGGGCTTGCGCGGCGTTTGTGCCGGATCGGATCGCGCCCTCAATGGTCGAGGGCAGCCCCGTCTCCGTCCAATCACCGGCGAGAACCAGATTCCGGTAGCGCGTCGCCGCGCCGGGGCGGCGCGCGGCTTCCGCGGGCGTGGCCGCGAACGTCGCACGCTTTTCCTTGACGATCTGCCAGCTGGGCAAATCCCGTGCAAGACCGTTGAGATCTGCGATCTCGGTCCAGATGCGGCGCGCGAGATCCTCTCGGCCATCCTCCAGCAGCCGGTCGGCGCCGCTGATGGTGACGGAGAAGCGGTCCGGATAGGCGAACAGCCACTCGGTCAGGCCGCCGACGACGCCGAGCATCAGCGGAGCGCCCTCGGGCGGGCGCACGGCGAAATGCGCGTTGACGATGGAGCGGAATTCCTGCGGCGCAGGCGTGCCGGGCAGGAGTTCGCTCGCCACCCAGGGCGGCAGGGCCATGACCACGGCGTCGTCGGGACCGATCACCGTCGGCTCGTCGGTGAAGTCCAGGCGTTCGATCCGGCCCTGGCCGAGCGTCAGCGCCCGCAGCCGCCGGCCATACCGGATCTCGGCACCGCGGCTCTGGAGGTAGCGCAGGGCCGGATCGACGAAGGCGGTGGACAGGCCCTCGACGGCGATGAGCGGCCGACAGGCACGCCCGCCTCCCCCGAAGGTCTCGCGCAGGATGGTGGCGGCGAGCCCGACATCGCTCTCGCGCGGCTCAGTGTTGAGCGCAGCGAGCAGCACCGGGTGCCAGAGCCGCTCGTAGAGCGGCCCCTCGCAGGACATCTTCTCGCCGATCGTGCCGCTCTGGCCCGGCTTGTTGCCGGAGGCGGCCATCAGCAGGGAGACCGGCGCGAGGTAGTCGCGCGCGCGGGTGCCCGGCACGCGCCGGCCGGCCCGCAACACCCACCAAGGCAAACGGCCCTCGTTCGGGCGCAGGGTCCAGCGCTCGCCGGTACGAATGTCGGCGAAGTCATAGACCGCCTCGTCCGGCCCGGTCAGGGCGTTGGCCGGCGCACCGATGAGGCGCATGAAGTCGAGGGATGAGCGGTTGCCCGACAGGAGCAGGTGGTTGCCGTTGTCGATGGTCAGCCCGAGCGAGGGGTCGTAGTAGGAGCGGCAGCGCCCACCCGCCTGCTTGGCGGCTTCGTGCAGCACCACGCGGCTGCCGGCCTCCGCCAGCGAGGCCGCCGCCGAGAGGCCGGCGAGCCCGGCGCCGACAACGTGAACCGTACCCGTCATCACAGAATCCCGTGGCGCAAAGCGACGAGGAGAAGGGGGAATTTGCCCGGCTTCACCCGCGCCCGCGGGGCCGCCCAGCCGCGCTTGACCACGGCGTCGAGGTAGAGCCGGTAGGCCGCCGCCATCAGGCGGGCCGCCTTGGTGGCGCGACGCGGGCTGCGCTCGATGATCGCCCAGGTCTGGCGGTAATGCTCTTGCGCTTCCGCGGCGACCGCCGCGCAGACCTCGCCGAGGCGCGGATGCGCCAGCGCGCTCTGCGGAGTCGGGTTCATAAGCCCGATCTTGTGGAATTTCTCCATCGGCAGGTAGAGGCGCCCGCGTTCCGCATCCTCGTCGATGTCGCGCAGGATGTTGGTCAGCTGGAGCGCCCGGCCCTGGTGCCACGCGAGGCGGATTCCGTCCGCCTCCGGCATGCCGAAGATGCGCACCGAGAGCCGCCCAACGGCGCTCGCGACCCGGTCGCAATAGAGGTCGAGCTTGGCTTCCGATGGGGCGACGATGTCCTCCTCCGCGTCCATCGCCATGCCGTCGATCACGGCCTGGAAGTCCTCGCGCTTGAGGTCGAAGCGGCGCATCGGCTCTTCGAGCGGCTTCACCCGCGCGGGAGGATGGCCGGCATAGAGCGCGTCGATATCGGCCCGCCAGCGGTCGAGCTCGGCCGCGCGGACCTCACGCGGGCCGCCGTCATCGGCGACATCGTCCACGACCCGGCAGAAGGCGTAGACGGCATACATCGCCTCGCGCCGCTCCTTCGGCAGCAGGCGCATCGCCGTGTAGAAGGACGAGCCGGCGGCCGGCAGGGCAGACGCTTCCGGGGTCTCGCCCGGCATCGGGGTGGCGGTGGCGCTCATCGGCCGGCTCCGGCGGGGGCGGGACGGGGCGCACGCGACCGGAACGGGCGGCGCACCAGCGTGGCGGCGATGCCGCCGAGCGCGGTGAGCGCGAAGGCGGCCTTACCGTGATGGACTTTCTCGCTGAGCGGATCGCGGGTCAGCAACCCCTTCGTCAGGACGACGGCGAGGCGATGGATCGCGGCGATCTCCAGGCTCAAGCGCAGGTCGTCGATCTGGTTCGGCAGCGGCGCCCCCTCGTCCAGCAGCACCAGGGTGCGCTCGGCGAGTTCGCGGATCACCGCGCGCAGTTGCGGGCTCGCCCGGTCGGCGCCCAGCATCGACACGTCGGCGCCATGCTTCCGCATGACGTCGAGGGGGATGTAGACCCGGTCGAGATCGCGAAAATCCTTGCCGCAATCCTGAAGGTGGTTGAGCACCTGCAGCGCGGCGCAAATCGCGTCGGAGGTCCGGTAGACCCGCGCCGGATCCTCGCCGTGCACGTCGAGCAGGAAGCGCCCGACCGGCATCGCCGAGTAGCGGCAATAGTGGATCAGCTCGTCCCAATCCGCGTAGCGCGACTTGCGCGCATCCATGCGGAAGGCGTCGAGCAGTTCGAGCGCGTGGGTCGGCGGCTGGCGATGGGCCGCGAGTTCCCGCTTGAGCGGCTCGACCGTGGGGTCGGAGCCGCCCTTGCCGGTGAGCGCGTCGGCGAGCGCGTCGAGCATCTCGATCTTGCGCTCGGGCGACAGGCCGGTGTGGTCGGCGACGTCGTCGCCGGCCCGCACGTAGTTGTAGAAGGCGAGGATCGCGCCGCGGTAGCGCGGGTGGATCAGATGCGAGGCGACGGGAAAGTTCTCGTCGTGCTGGCCCTTGCCGGTGCGGGCGTCGCTGGCGGTTTGAAGCGCGGCGCTCATTTCATGTACCCCGCCTGACGGAACCACGCGATGGCATCCTCGAGGCCCCGGCGGTAGGGCCGCGCGGAATAGCCGAGTTCCGCCCGCGCCTTGGCGTCGGAGAAGAACATCCGGTACTTCGACATGCGCACGCCGTCGATGGTGGCGAGCGGCGCCTTGCCGGTCACCCGCGCGATCTGCTCGGAGATGAAAGCGATCGGGTAGATCACCGCATAAGGCAGCCGCGTCGTCGGCGCCTTGCGGCCGACGATGGCGGCGATGTCGGCGAGCATTTGCGCCAGCATCACGTCCTCGCCGCCGAGGATGTAGTGCTCGCCGATCCGGCCCTTGCGCAGGGCCAGCAAATGGCCCGCAGCCACGTCGTCGACATGGGCGAGGTTGAGGCCGGTATCGACGAAGGCCGGGATCTTGCCCTGGGCCGCGTCGAGGATGATGCGGCCGGTCGGCGTCGGCTTCACATCGCGGGGGCCGATCGGGGTCGAGGGGTTCACGATGACGGCGGGTAGGCCGTCACGAGCCACCATCTCGTCGACCACGCGCTCGGCCACGACCTTGCTGCGCTTGTAGGCGCCGATGGCGGTCTCCGGCGTCAGCGGCCGGGTCTCGTCGGCGGGGGTGCCGTCGTCGTGCGGTTTGATGGTCGCAACGCTCGATGTGTAGACGATCCGCTCCACGCCGGCCTTGAGCGCCTCCTCCATCAGGATGCGCGTGCCGTCGCGGTTGGTGCGGACGATCTCCTCCATGTCCGGCGCCCAGAGCCGGTAATCGGCCGCGGCGTGGACGAGGTAGCGCTGGCCGCGCATGGCGCTCGCCACCGCCGCCCGGTCGCGCATGTCGGCCTCGACGATCTCGACATCGGGCCAGATCAGGTTGGTGCGGGGCGATGAGGCACGCACGGTGATGCGCACGCGGAAACCGGCCGCGCGGAAGACGTCCACCAGGGCGGCTCCGAGGAAGCCGCTGGCACCGGTGATCAACACCGGCCCCGCTGGGAACGGGCCGCTTTGGGTCGGCTCTGTCATCGTGCTCGCGTGATTCACGGGTGGTCTCGCCCATCGGTCCTGGGACCAGCGGGCAAAGGGAAACGCCGCTCCGTCAACGCACCCGATCCAGGGCCCGACGGCGCGGCGCTTGTCTCACTGATGAGGCGGTGCAGCAAGCACCGCGCTTCTCAACCTCAAGCGCAGGGCGAGGCGCTCTTCAAGCAATGGCCTTCGAGCACCCGAACCCTCAAGCCAGACGCAGGCGCCCGGTCCGGCTGCCCTTCTTCTGGTCCGGCAGGGCGGCGCGGACGGCCTTGAGGATGCCCTCGGCATCGAGCCCGGCCTCGGCGTACATCTTCTCCGGCTTGTCGTGGTCCTGGTAGCTGTCCGGCAGCGTCAGCGTGCGGACCCGGACCCGGCCGGTATCGAGCACACCGCGCTCGGCCAGAAGGTGCAGCACCATCGCCCCGAAGCCGCCGACCGAGCCCTCCTCGACCGTCACCAGAACCTCGTGGCTCATCGCCAGATCGACGATCAGCTCGGCATCCAGCGGCTTGGCAAAGCGCGCATCCGCCACCGTGGCCGCGACACCCTCGGCCTCGAGCGCATCGGCCGCCTTCAGCGCCTCCGACAGGCGCGTGCCGAGCGAGAGCAGCGCCACCCGCGCCCCCTCCGGACGCCGCACCACGCGGCCGCGGCCGATCGCCAGCGGCACGCCCGTCTCCGGCAACTCGATGCCGACCCCCTCGCCGCGCGGGTAGCGCAGCGCGATCGGGCCCGAATCGTGCGCGTGGCAGGTCGCCACCATGTGCACCAGCTCGGCCTCGTCAGCCGCCGCCATCACCGTCATGTTCGGCAGGCAGCAGAGATAGGCCAGATCGAACGCGCCCGCATGCGTGGCGCCGTCCGCGCCGACGAGGCCGGCCCGGTCGAGGCAGAACCGCACGGCTAAGTTCTGCAGCGCGACGTCATGCACGACCTGATCGTAGGCCCGCTGCAGGAAGGTCGAGTAGATCGCCACGAACGGCTTGTAGCCCTCGGTGGCCAAGCCGCCGGCAAAGGTCACCGCGTGCTGCTCGGCGATGCCGACGTCGAAGGTCCGGTCGGGATGCGCCTTGCCGAACAGGTCGATCCCGGTGCCGCCGGGCATCGCCGCGGTGATCGCCACCACCTTCGGATCGGCATCGGCCGCCTTGATCAGGCTCTCGCCGAACACGCGGGTATAGGCCGGGGCGTTGGCCTTGGCCTTGGCCTGCACGCCCGAGACCACGTCGAACTTGACCACGCCGTGATAGCGGTCGGCGCTGGCTTCCGCCGGCGCGTAGCCCTTGCCCTTCTGCGTGACGACGTGGAGCAGGATCGGGCCCTGATCCGAGTCGCGCACGTTCTTCAGAACGGGGAGCAGGTGGTCGAGATTGTGCCCGTCGACGGGACCCACATAGTGGAAGCCCATCTCCTCGAACATCGTGCCGCCGCCGACGATCAGCGAGCGGGCATACTCTTCGGCCGCCGCCGCGCGCTGGTAGAGCGCCTTCGGTAGCAGCTTGCCCAGTTGCTTGGCGGTCTCGCGCAGTGAGCGATAGGTGCCGCCGGAGGCGAGCCGCGCGAGGTAGGCCGACATCGCGCCGACGGGGGGGGCGATCGACATGTCGTTGTCGTTGAGGATGACGATCAGGCGCGAGTGCAGGGCGCCGGCATTGTTCATGGCCTCATAGGCCATGCCCGCCGACATCGAGCCGTCGCCGATCACCGCGATCATGTTGCGGCGCTTCGGCGCCGGGCCGCCCTTGGCCTTGGCGTCCGCCTCCTCGAGGTCGCGCGCCACGGCCATGCCGAGCGCGGCGGAGATCGAGGTGGAGGAGTGGGCCGCGCCGAAGGGGTCGTACTCGCTCTCCGAGCGCTTGGTGAAGCCGGAGAGGCCACCGCCCTGGCGCAGCGTGCGGATGCGGTCGCGGCGGCCGGTCAGGATCTTGTGCGGGTAGCACTGGTGTCCGACGTCCCAGACGATGCGGTCGTCGGGGGTGTCGAAGACGTGGTGGAGCGCCACCGTGAGTTCGACCACGCCCAGGCCCGAGCCGAGATGGCCGCCGGTGATCGACACGGCGTCGATCATCTCGGCGCGCACCGCGTCGGCCACCCGCTGCAGCTCGCTCTCCGGCAGAAGCCGGAGACGATCCGGCGTCTCAAGACCCTCAAGGATCGTCGTGTCCGCTAGTGCCAAGGCCTTCACCCGTCTCTCAATGCGTTCCCGTCGGCAGGGCAGTTCCTGCAGGGGCACACGTCCGAATTCTCGAACGCGGCCTGCCTTCGGATTTCGCCCGCCTCCCCGGAAACAGCTTTCCCCGGGACATATGAACGATCATTCTAGCGCAAACCGATCACGGGATACCATGATCTTGCTGCAACAGCGGCGCGTCTTTCAGAGGATTCGGCCGCTTCGTCTGCCTTCAGAGTTAAGGCAGCCCCACGATTTCACGCGTGACGCGCCCTCAATTATGGATGAAGGCTGCATTGATCAACATCTTGCCCGCTCATCCCCGAGGCCGCCGCCCGATGCCTATCGCCGCAACGTTACCGGCCACGGTCGCGCTGGCGCTCGCCCTGATCGGCGGGAGTGCGGCCTGGGCGGCGGATGCCGGCAGGCCCCGGCCCGGGGCGGCGCGCTGCCCCGACGACGTCCGCTGCCGCCGCCCGCCGGGACCGCCGGACCGTGACATCCGCCCGCTGATCGATCCGCTTGGGCGCCCCTGCGGCTTCCGCTGGCGCGAGACGCCGTCCGGCCCCCGCCGCGTCCGGGTCTGCTACTAGGCCGGCAATGGTGCTGCGTCCGCTCGTTCCGGCCCTTCTGCTTGTCGTCGTCTCGCACGCGGCGGCATCCCAAGCCCTGCCGGAGTCCCAAGCACTGCCGGAGGCGCCGGCCTGCCGCGCCCTGCTCGCGGACGGCCGGGCGCCGACGCTCACCAACCCGAAACTCGCCGACCGAGCCGTCCCACTCTGCTTCGAGGCCTTCGCCGTGCTCCATTCGGGCGTGTCGCGCACGCCGCTCTACGCCGCCGAGCGGCTGACGCGCCGGAGCGTGTCCGCCGCCCGCCGGGTCGAGCGCGCCGATGCCTTTCACGACGAGGACCGCCTGCCCGAGGACGACCGCGCGAGCCTCGCCGACTACCTGCGGAGCGGCTACGACCGCGGCCATCTGGCCCCGGCCGGCGACATGCCGAGCGAGGTCGCCCAGGCCGAATCCTTCAGCCTGGCCAACATCGTGCCGCAGAACCGGGCGGTGAACCGCGGCCTGTGGGCGGCGATCGAGGAAAGCGTGCGCCGGCTCGCCAGCGAGCGCGGCGAGATCTTCGTCGTAACCGGCCCCATCTTCGAGGGCCGCTCGGTCGGGGCGATCAAGGGGCGGGTGCTGGTGCCGACCCAGATGTTCAAGGCGATCTACGATCCACGCACCGGCGAGGCCGGGGCCTATCTCGTGCCGAATGCGGCCGGCGCGGAATGGCGCGCGGTCTCGCTCGCGACCCTGCGGGAGACGGCGGGGCTCGACGTGTTCCCGGCTTTGCCCGAGGCGAGCAAGGCCAAGGCGATGGCGCTGCCCGAGCCGCAGGAATTCTCCCGCGGCGGCCCGGAATCGTTCGCCGACTTCCTCAAGCAACTGGCCGTCGATGTCCTGCGCCGGCTCTGGCGCGAGCTGATGCGCGCGATCTTCTGAGGAGCTCCCGATGCCGCGCCGCAAAGCCGATCCCGCCCTTCCCTTCCGCCCCTTCGCGGAGGATGCCGGCGTCCAGACCTTCGCCGGCTTCTCCATCGAGAACGGTACGCGCCGCATTGCCCTGCATGGCAGCCTCGACCTCACCCGCGACCGGGCGGGTTTGAAGCGTGCGAAGGCGTTGAAGAGCCTGCTCGATGCGGTGGTTGCCACCCTCGAAGCGGAGGATCTGCCCGATGCCGTGCCCGAGGAGCCGGAGACGGCCGAGCCGGTGCGCAACCCTTTCGCCTGAGGCGCACCGCCCTCATATCAGGATCGGTATCCGACCGTCGCCTGTCCGGCCTTCGCCTTGCCCCTGCCGGGCGGCCCTGATACTCGAACACGAAATTCTTCATCCGCGAGCGGACGGCGCCCCGCGCGGCATGGCTCGAGCATCTTGGCTCGACAGAGCCAGCCTCGCGCAAGAGGCCACGCATCCGCGAGCGCCGGCCCGACCGGCTTCCACGCTTCACGCAGGACGAACGCACATGGCCCGCGAATTCATCTACCACATGCGGGGTCTGACCAAGACCTATGTCGGGGGCAAGAAGGTCCTCGAGAACGTCAACCTGTCGTTCTATCCCGACGCCAAGATCGGTGTGCTCGGCATCAACGGCGCCGGCAAGTCGACGCTGCTCAAGATCATGGCCGGCATCGACAAGGACTGGACCGGCGAGGGCTTCGTCGCGCAGGGCGCGCGCGTCGGCTACCTGCCGCAGGAGCCGCAGCTCGATCCGAACAAGTCGGTGCGCGAGAACATCATGGAGGGCGTGGCCGAGAAGCAGGCGCTGCTCGACCGCTACAACGAACTCGCGATGAACTATTCCGAGGAGACGGCGGACGAGATGACCGCCCTCCAGGACCAGATCGAGGCCCAGAACCTCTGGGAGCTCGATTCTAAGGTCGATCAGGCGATGGAAGCGCTCGGCTGCCCGAGCGACGAGCAGCCGGTCGCGACCCTCTCGGGCGGCGAGCGCCGCCGCGTCGCGCTGTGCAAGCTGCTGCTGTGGGAGCCGGAACTGCTGCTCCTCGACGAGCCGACCAACCACCTCGACGCCGAGACGGTGAACTGGTTGGAGGGCCACCTCAAGCAGTATCCGGGCGCGATCCTGATCGTGACCCACGACCGCTACTTCCTCGACAACGTCACCGGCTGGATCCTCGAACTCGACCGCGGCCGGGGCATCCCCTACGAGGGCAACTACTCCGCCTGGCTGGTGCAGAAGCAGAAGCGCCTGGAGCAGGAGGGCCGCGAGGACATGGCCCGCCAGCGCTCGATCGCCCGCGAGCAGGAATGGATTTCGGCCTCGCCCAAGGCGCGGCAGTCGAAGTCGAAGGCGCGTATCACCCGCTACGAGGAGCTGGTCGCCAAGCAGAACAACAAGGTCGATGCGGCGGCGCAGATCGTCATCCCGATTGACGAGCGGCTCGGGCAGAACGTCATCGAGTTCGAACACCTCAACAAGGCCTTCGGCGACCGCCTGCTGATCGAGGATCTGTCGTTCAAGCTGCCGCCGGGCGGCATCGTCGGCGTCATCGGCCCGAACGGCGCCGGCAAGACCACGCTGTTCAAGATGATCACCGGCCAGGAGAAGCCCGATGGCGGGCGGATCGAGGTCGGCGAGACGGTCAGGCTCGGCTATGTCGACCAATCGCGCGACGCGCTCGATCCCAACGCCACGGTCTGGCAGGAGATCTCGGGCGGCAATGACATCATCTACTTCAACAAGCGCGAGATCAATTCGCGCGCCTATTGCGCGGCCTTCGCCTTCAAGGGCGGCGACCAGCAGAAGAAGGTCGGCACGCTCTCGGGCGGTGAGCGCAACCGCGTGCATCTGGCCCGCACGCTCAAGGGCGGCGCCAACGTGCTGCTGCTCGACGAGCCGACTAACGACCTCGACATGGAGACCCTGCGCGCCCTTGAGGACGCGCTGGAGGATTACGCGGGCTGCGCCGTCATCATCAGCCACGATCGCTGGTTCCTGAACCGCATCGCGACCCACATCCTCGCCTTCGAGGGCGACAGCCACGTCGAGTGGTTCGAGGGCAACTTCTCGGATTACGAGACGGACAAGAAGCGCCGTCTCGGGATCGAGTCGATCATCCCGAAGAAGCTGAAGTACAAGAAGTTTTCGCGCTGATCGCCGGATACGGGTCTCCGCTCGATCGGAGCGGAGGCCCGTATCAGCCGAGCCCGCGCGGCACTTGAGCGACAGCCAAATCCGCCATCCCGAAGGGGGCAAACGGTTTTGGTATGCGTGTCGCTCACAAAACTTCCGCTCTCCTCCCCTCCGCCTCATCCTGAGGTGCCCGCGTCAGCGGGCCTCGAAGGATCCTCCAGATCGCTCGCGATCCCTGGAAGCCCCCTTCGAGGCCGCTTCGCGGCACCTCAGGGTGAGGTGGAGAGATGGGAGGACGGGGGTGAACCCCTCACCACCACGCCTGCCCGGCCCCGAGCGGCGGCAGGCCAAGATGGGCCGCCACCGACGCGCCCATATCGGCAAAGCTCTCCCGGCGGCCGAGCGCGCGCGGCGCCAGCCCCGGCCCGAAGCCCAGCACCGGCACCTGCTCGCGGGTGTGCTCCGTGCCCGTCCAGGTCGGGTCGTTACCGTGGTCGGCGGCGATCACGCAGAGGTCGCCCGGCTTCAGCACCGCCTGGATCTCGGGCAGGCGCGCGTCGAAAGCTTCCAGCTCGGCGGCGTAGCCGGGCACGTCGCGGCGGTGGCCGTGCTCGGTGTCGAAATCCACGAGGTTGAGAAAGACGAAGCCGCCCTCCGGCAATCCGGCGAAGGCGTCGAGCGCCGCGTCGAGGCAGGCGGCGTTGCCGGCGGGCTTGATCTCGCGGCCGGTGGCGCGGTGGGCGAAGATGTCGCCGATCTTGCCGACGCTCACGACTGCGCGGCCCGCAGCCTCCAGCCCATCGAGCAGCGTCCCGGCGGGGGGCGCCACCGAAAAGTCCTTGCGGTGGCTGGTGCGGCGGAAGCCCTCCGCCGCGCTGCCGAGAAAGGGCCGGGCGATGACCCGGCCGACGCGGTAGGGATCGCAGACCTCGCGGGCGATCCGGCAGGTCTCGTAGAGCCGCTCCAGCCCGAACGCCTCCTCGTGGGCGGCGATCTGGAACACGCTGTCGGCCGAGGTGTAGCAGATCGGCTTGCCCGTCCGGACATGCTCGGCCCCAAGCGCCTCGATGATCGCGGTGCCAGAGGCGTGGCAATCGCCGAGGATACCCGGCAGCCCTGCCCGTGCGACCAGCGCCGCCGTCAGCTCCGCCGGGAAGGCGGGCTGCGCATCGGGAAAGTGGCCCCAGGCCTCCCGCACCGGCACGCCCGCGATCTCCCAATGGCCTGACGGGGTGTCCTTGCCGGCCGCGGTCTCGACGGCGTGGCCCCAAAGCGCCCGCACGGGTCCTTCGGGCGTGAGCCCTGGCGGGACGCGCCCGGTGGCGCCTTCGCAGGCCAGCCCGAGGCCGAGCGCGGCGAGGTTCGGCACGCGCAGGGGCCCAGCGCGCAGGCCCGGCCGGTCGCCGCGTCCGGCGGCGCAGGCCTCCGCGATGTGGCCGACCGTGTCGGAGCCGGCGTCGCCGTAGCGGTCGGCGTCCGGAGCGCCGCCAATGCCGACGGAATCGAGGACGATGAGGAGGGCGCGGGCCATGGCTCAGGCCGGCTCGATCTCGGCGGTGGTCGCGGCATCCATCTCGAAGGCCGCGGCGAACAGGGTGCGGGTGTAGTCGGTCTTCGGCGCGGCAAAGATCTCTTCGGCCGGGCCCTCCTCGACCACCTGGCCGTGCTGCATCACCATGACGTAGTTCGAGAGCGCGCGGACCACCTTGAGGTCGTGGCTGATGAACAAGTAGGCGATGCCCCGCTCGCGCTGGAGGTCGCGCAACAGCGTCACGATCTGCGCCTGCACCGAGCGATCGAGCGCCGAGGTCGGCTCGTCGAGGACGACGAAGCGGGGCTTCAGGACGATGGCGCGGGCGATGGCGATGCGCTGGCGCTGGCCGCCGGAGAATTCGTGCGGGTAGCGGTCCATCGCTGCCGGATCGAGCCCGACATCGGTGAGCGCCTTCGCCACCAGGGCGCGGCGCTCGTCGCCGCCCTTCACCAGCCCCTGCACGGCCAACCCCTCGGCGACGATGTCGCCCACCGACATGCGTGGCGAGAGCGAGCCGTAGGGGTCTTGGAAGACCACCTGCATGTCCTTGCGCAGGGGCCGCATCAGGGCGGGGCCGCGCGCCTCGATGCGCTGCCCGAGGAACACGATCGGCCCCTCGGATTCGGTGAGCCGCAGCAGGGCGAGGCCGAGCGTGGTCTTGCCCGAGCCGGATTCGCCGACGACGCCGACCGTCTCGCCGGCCCGCACCCTGAGCCGTACCCCATCGACCGCCTTGACGTGGCCGACGGTGCGCCGGAGCAACCCCGCCTTGAGGGGGAACCACACCTTGAGCGGCCCGGCCTCGACCAGCTCTTCGGCGTGATCGGGCACGGGGTTCGCCCGGCCGGTGGGCTCGGCGGCCAGGAGCCGCTGCGTGTATTCGTGCTGGGGCCGGGTGAAGACCCGATCGACCGGGCCCGCCTCCACGATCCGGCCGGCAAGCATCACGCAGACCCGGTCGGCGATGCGCCGGACGATGCCGAGATCGTGGGTGATGAACAGCATCGCCATGCCGAGCCGCTTCTGCAGGTCGGCCAGCAGCGCGAGAATCTGCGCCTGCACGGTGACGTCGAGGGCGGTGGTCGGCTCGTCGGCCACCAGGAGATCGGGCTCGCAGGCGAGCGCCATCGCGATCATGACGCGCTGGCGCTGGCCGCCGGACAATTCGTGCGGATAGGCGCCGAGGCGCCGCTCGGCGTCGCGGATGCCGACGAGATCCATGAGTTCGAGGATGCGGGCCCGCGCCGCCTTGCCCTTCAGGCCGCGGTGGATCTCCAGCACTTCGCCGATCTGCCGCTGGATGGAGTGGAGCGGGTTGAGCGAGGTCATCGGCTCCTGGAACACCATGGTGATGTCCGCGCCGCGCACCGCGCGCATCTCCCGCTCGGGCAGCTCCAAGAGGTCGCGCCCCTTGAACAGGATCTTTCCGCCCGGGTGATGGGCGGCGCCGTCGAGCAGCCGCAGGATCGAGAGCGCCGTCACCGATTTGCCGGAGCCGGATTCGCCGACCAGCGCCAGGGTCTCGCCCCGCTCGATGGCGAAGCTGACGCGATCCACCGCGCGGGTCTCGCGCTCGCCGGAGTGGAAGGCGACCGAGAGATCCTCGACGGTCAGCAGCGTATCGGACATCGAACCCCGTCGAACGAAAAACGGCCCGCCGCGATCCGGTGTCGGAGCGGCGGGCCGAGGGGTTATAGCGCGCGGGGCCGGCCGCGCGAATCGTCTTCGCGTCGCGCTACTGCGCCAGCCCGACCTGCACGAGGTTATCGCTGAAGGTCGGCGAGTGGCCCATGCCGCCATAGGTCGAGGCGCTGATGACGTTCACCGCCCCGTCGCGATTGAGCGAGTGCCAGTAGCCGAGCGAGGCGATCACGAGGCCCGGCGGCACCTCCTCGGTCACCCGCGCCTGCCCGTGGAAGGCGCCGCGATCGTTGAACACCCGCACCAGCGCGCCCTCGCCGATCTCGCGGCTCTGCGCGTCGGCCGGGTTGATCAGGATCGTCTGCTCCCCCTGCGCGCGGACCTTGTGCGCCTCGTTGGCGTATTGCGAGTTGAGGAAGCCGTGGCTCTTGGGCGAGACGATGTTGAGCGGGTAGCGCTCGGCCTGGGCCGGATTCGTCTCCGGCCGTTCGTTGGCCGGCACGTAGCCCGGCAGCGGGTCGAGGGCCTCGCCGCCCTGGAACTGCTCGTACATCTGCCGGAAGGGCGGCGCGACGAAGTTGCCGCTCGTGACCGCGGCCTCCGAGTAGAACTCGCACTTGCCCGACGGCGTCGGGAAGTTGCCCTCGGCATGCGGGGTGCGCGTGTCCGGATCGCCGATGTTCAGGCGGTACCAGCCGTGCTGGCGGAAATGGTCCATGCCGATGCCGCCGAGCTTCGGGCTCTCCCAATCGAGATACCATTCCATGAGCTCGGTCTCGCTCATGGAGAACTGGGGCTCGGTGAAGCCGAAGGTCTTGGCCAGCCGCCGGAACAGCTCGGCATTCGCCACCGTCTCGCCCGGCGGCTCGATCGCCTTCTGGTTCAGGGTGAAGAAGAAGTGCCCCCAGGAGAACATCATGTCGTCGTGCTCGGCCGCCATGGTGGCGGGCAGCAGGATGTCGGCGTAGCGGGCGGTGTCGGTGACGAAGTGCTCGCTGACGACCGTGAACAGATCCTCGCGGGCGAGCCCGCGCTTGATCTTGGCGGTCTCGGTCGAGTTCGAAACCGGGTTGGCATTGTAGACCATCAGGGCGTGGATGCCGGGCTCGATCCCCGCCTCGCCGGTCAGCACCTCGCCGAGCTTCAGCACGTTGAGCACCCGCGTGCCCTCCGGGATCAGGTCCGGCCGGCAGACCCGGTCCCAGTGCACCGGGAACTCCCACAGCGGCATCTGGTAGACGCCGCCGCCCGGATCCTTCCAAGACCCCGTCAGCGCGGGCAGCGAGAAGATGGCCCGCAGCGCCTGGGCACCGCCGGCACTCCGCTCCACCGCCACGCCGGGCCGCAGCGCCGCATTGCGGGTGGTGGCGTATTCGCGCGCCAGCTGCCGGATGTCGTCGGCCGGGATGCCGCAGATCTCGGCGGCGTATTCCGGCGTGAAGGCCTGCGCCCGTTCCTTCAGCGGCTCGAAGCCGACGGTGTGGCGGGCGATATAGTCGTCGTCGGTCAGGCCCTCTTCGATGATGACGTGAATCATCGCCATGGCGAGCGCGCCGTCGGTGCCGGGCTTCGGCATCAGGTGCCAATCGGCCTGGGCGGCGGTGCGCGAGCGATAGGGGTCGATCACGATGACGCGGGCGCCGTGGCGCTGCGCCTCCTTCACCACGTGCCAGTGGTGGATGTTGGTCGAGACCGAGTTGCAGCCCCAGATCACGATGAGCTTCGACTGCGCGAAGCTCATCGGGTCGGTGCCGTTGGTCGGGCCGACGGTCAGCAGCCACGCGGTGCAGGAGCCCGAGCCGCAGAACGTCTTCTCGGCGACCGTCGCGCCGAGCCGGTTGAAGAAGGCGTCACCCACGGTGAGGCCCTGCACCACGCCCTCGTTGCCGAGATAGTTGTAGGGAAGGATCGCCTCCGCCCCGTGCGTCTCGATGATGCCGGTGAAGCGGCGGTGGATCTCGGCGAGCGCCTCGTCCCAGCCGATCCGCTCGAACTGGCCGCTGCCCTTCGGACCGGTCCGGCGCATCGGGTAGAGGATGCGGTCGGGGTTGTAATGGTGGCGGTCGAAGTCCTTGAGCTTGCCGCAGAGCGCGCCGCGGGTCATCGGATGATCCGGGTTGCCGCGCACGTCGATCAGCCGCCCGTTCTCGACGGTGTAGATCATCGAACAGGTGTCGGGGCAGTCGTGCGGGCAGGCGCCGAGCCGGGTGACGGCTTCGGAAACGGACTTTGCAGCCGCCTCGGCATCGATCTCCGAGATGCGCTCTTCGAGCATCGTGTTCCTCCTCGTGAGGCCGGATCTTGGCGTCCGGCTCTTGCAAGCATCGAGCCTAGCGTGGGGAACTCCAGAAAAATAGTGCGATTCTTAGAACGCTACTAAGGTACAACCCCCTCGCGAAGCGTCGAACCCGGCACAATGATGCTCTTCAGCCGGGCAGAACGTGCCGCGGAAGCGGGCAGACATCCCCTTCCCGGACCGGCGCCCTAAATCAGCCGCCGTGTCTCGTCTCGCCCTCGTTCTTCTGCCGGCCGCCCTCGCCGTGCTCGCCGGTCCCTCGCGTGCGGCCCCCTCGCCCGAGAGCGAGACGGTGGAGCAGGCGCTCTGCCGTCTGATCGAGGATTCGGCAAAGGCGCGGAAGCTGCCGGTGCCGTTCCTGACGCGTCTGATCTGGCGCGAGAGCGCGTTCCGCGTCGGCGTGGTGAGCCCGGCCGGCGCACAGGGCGTGGCGCAGTTCATGCCGGGCACGGCCAAGGATCGCGGGCTGACCGATCCGTTCGACCCCGAACAGGCGATCCCGCACGCGGCGCATTTCCTGGCCGACCTCAAGCGACAGTTCGGCAATCTCGGCCTCGCGGCGGCCGCCTATAACGGCGGGCCGGGGCGGGTCTCGGCCTGGCTCGCCGGCAGCGGCGGCCTGCCCGCCGAGACGCGGGCCTACGTCATCGGCATCACCGGCCGCCCGGCGGAGGATTGGCGGCCGAACGCCAGCGTGGAGATGCCGGAGGGAGCCGATCCGGCGGCGAAGAAGCCTGAGGGCAAGAAGACTGAGGGACAAATCGATTACAAGCCGCCTCCGCCGGAGGCCGAGACGCAGAGCTGCCTTCAGGTCACCGCCGCCCTGCGCATCCCGTCGCGCGGGGACCGCTTCGCCCTGTCCGTCGAGGGTGGCCCGGCCGCGCCCTGGGGCGTGCAGCTCGCCGGCAACTTCTCGAAGTCGCTGGCACTCGCGAGCTTCCAGCGGGCGCGGGTCCGCTACACCAGCGTGATCGGCGAGGTGCGGCCGATGATCGTCGGCACCCGCCTGCGCTTTCGCGGCACGCGCACCTTCTACCGGGTGCGCATCCCGGCCGAGAGCCGGAACGCGGCTGACGGCCTCTGCCAGAAGATCCGTGGTGTCGGCGGCGCCTGCATCGTCCTGAGGACATAACTCCCAACGTCGCCACCCCGCGGCCATGAATCCGCCGCGACCGCCGCGTCAATCACGGGTCACATGATCAAGGCATTCGTCTCCCTCGTCTCGTTGGTCTGCCTCGGGCTCACCGCCCTAGGCCTGAGCGGCTGCTCGCCGCTGGCGCTGTTCGATGCGCTCGGGCCGCGCGACAAGGGCGGCCGCCTCGCGATCCGCGACGCGGCCTACGGCGCGGATCCGCGCCAGCGCCTCGACGTGTTCGTGCCGACCGTGCCCGTGGAGCGGGCGCCGGTGCTGGTGTTCTTCTACGGCGGCTCCTGGAACAGCGGCAGCAAGGACGACTACGCCTTCGCCGCGCAGGCCCTGGCCGCACAGGGCTTCGTGACCGTGCTGCCGGATTACCGGCTCTACCCGAAAGTGCGCTTTCCCGACTTCCTGAAGGACGGGGCGGCGGCCATCGCCTGGGTGCGCGACAACATCGCCGCGCAGGGCGGCGATCCCAGTCGGATCGTGCTCGCGGGCCATTCGGCGGGCGCCTACAACGCGGCGATGCTGGGGCTCGACCCCGAATATCTGCGCCAAGCCGGCGTCGATCCGCGGATCATCCGGGCAGTGGCCGGCCTGTCGGGCCCCTACGACTTCCTGCCCTTCGACCAGAAGACCTCGATCGACGTGTTCGGGCAGGCGCCCGACCCGGAGGCGACGCAGCCGGTCTCCTACGCCGGCGCCCACTCACCGCCGACCTTCCTCGCCACCGGCGACAAGGATACCGTGGTGCGGCCCCGCAACACGGCGAGCCTCGCTGCGCGCCTGCGCGATGCCCGCGTCCCGGTGCAGGAACGGGTCTATGAAGGCCTCGACCATGCCGACACGCTGCTGTCGCTCTCCGTCAGCTTCCGCCGCAAGGCGCCGGTGCTCGCCGAGATGAGCGCCTTCCTGCACCAGCATGCGGGCGCGCGCCGGCTCACCACGCTGACGATGCACTGAACGCCCGATCCGCGCTCAGCCGGCGACGTCGTCTTCAGACCTCCCGCTCCTCCGGGATCGGCCGCGGCCGGCGATCCGGGCCGATGGCGACGAAGGTGAAGAGGCCCTCCGTGACCTTCATGGTGGCCTCGCCCTCCCGCTCCCGGCGCCAGACCTCGACCTGGATGCGCATCGAGGTGCGGCCCGTCTTCACGATCCAGGCATAAAAGCTCACCTCGTCGCCAACGAAGACCGGGCGGTGGAAGGTCATCGCCTCCGCCGAGATCGTGGCGCAGCGCCCCCGTGCCCGGCGGGCGGCGACGTTACCGGCGGCCATGTCCATCTGCGCCATCAGCCAGCCGCCGAAAATGTCGCCGGCCGGGTTCGTATCAGTGGGCATCGCCACGGTGCGGATCACCGCCTGCCCACGGTCGGTGGGCTGCACGGGCTCGGCGGAAGGCAGTTCGCTGGTCATCGGAAGGCTTTGCAAATCCTAGGATAAGTCCAAGCCTAACAGGTGCCGTGGCGCCGCCGCCACCGCGCCCGGTGACGGTGCTCGGGACTTGTTTCGCGCTCGCTCCTGCGCCCCTCGTGGGCGTCCCGGCCCCGATCGATCAAATGCGACGGATCGCGTTAACCGATTTTTAACTCGGCGATTGCGGGAACCAGACGGCCGTGAGAGCTTCATTAACGGAAGCTTAACTGCTCGGTCAGGGCCATGCGTATCGCGTTCTCCAAGCTCTGTGTCGTCCGGCCCGCCCTCACGACCCGCCTGCTGGCGGGCCTCGCCCTGGCCGGGGCTCTTCTCCTCGCCGCGGCCCCGCGCGCCGAGGCCCAGCCGACCGCCGCGCTGCCCGCCATGAGCCTGTCGGCGGTCACCACCGGCCCCGCCCGGCCGATCGCCGCCTGGGCCGAGTTCTGCGAGCGCTATCCCGGCGAATGCGCGGTCGATCGCACCGAGCCCGCCAGCATCACCCTGACCCCGGCGCTGTGGCAGACGATCAACGCAGTCAACCGCCGGATCAACCGGTCGGTGGAAGCGGTGACCGATGGGGACCATTGGCAGGCCGCCGACCGCTGGGATCTCGCCGAGGACGGCCGGGGCGATTGCGAGGACTTCCAGCTCCTGAAGCGCCGCCTGCTGGTCGAGGCCGGCCTGCCGCGCCGGGCGATGCGGATGACCGTGGTCATCGACGAAAAGGGCGAGGGCCACGCGGTCCTCACCCTCATCACCAACCGCGGCGACCTCGTGCTCGACAACAAGACCAACGCGGTCCTGCCCTGGCGCCAGACCGGCTACACCTTCGTCAAGCGCGAGAGCCAGGAAGCGGTAGGCTGGATGGCGCTCGGTCGTGACGCCTCGCCGCTCACGGCGGCCAACCGCTGATCCGGCTCCGCTTCATCGAAAGCGGAACCCTATCAGCGAGCCCGCGCGGCGCCTAAGCGACGTCCAAATCCACCATTCCGCAAATCCACCATTCCGCAAAGCCGCCATTCCGCAAATCCGCCATCCCGAAGGGATCGATCGGATTGGGGATGAGGGAACCTTTCAGAAAATTTTCCCAGTCCCAAAGTGGGACCAGCCCGGATCTGGCGCGTTAGCAGGCTTTAACGGTTCGGCGGCCAAGGTTGATGAGAGGTTTCCGCGAGCGCGTGCCGCCCCGGAAAACCCTGTCACCGCCTCAGGTTCGCCGTCCCAGGGTCCGCTCGTCCCATGCGTCGCGTCCTCCTCGCCAGCCTCACGACCCTTGCCGTCCTCGCCGCCCTCCCCGCGCTGGCGGAGAGTCCGGAGGGTGTGCGCCACGCGGCGTGGCAAGTCTGTCTCGACGAGGCGTTCGCAGAGCAGATCCGCACCACCAGCCGCAGCTTCGCCGCCACCAAAGCGGTTTCCACCTGCCGGGACCGCGAGGAGGCCTATCTCGGCGTGCTCGCCGGATCGCCGCTCCTCGACGGCGACGACGTCACCCGCATTCGCCCCGCCCTCGTCGCCCGCGCCCGCGACCGGCTGATGGGCGAGCGGCGTTTCAGCGCCCTCTGAACTCCTCCGGCAACTCGACCGCTCACGCCAGCATGTAGGCGAGCAGCGAGCGCAGTTGCGCCGGCTTGATCGGCTTGTGGACGAGTTCGGCCCCGGTGGCTTGGGCGCGGGCGGCGATGTCGGCGCCGTGGTCGGCGGTGGTGAGGATCACCGGCGTCACCCAGCCCCGGTTGCGCCGCAGGTAATCCACAACGTCGAGGCCGCAGGCGCCGTTGTCGAGGTGGTAGTCGATCACCATCACGTCCGGCCGCGCCAGACCGGCACCGAGGGCGGCCACGACGCCCGCCAGATCGCGAAACACCTGCACCTCGGCATCCCAGTTGCGCAGGAGCCGCTGCAGCGCCTCCGCCGTGGAGGCGTCGTTCTCGATTGCCAGAACCCGCGCGCCCGTCAGCGCTGTCGCCAGCGGTGCCAGGGTCACCCGAGGGTCCGGACGCTGGGTGGCGAGCGGCAGGGTGAGGCTCAGCCGCGTGCCGTGGCCGCTGCGGGAATGCAGCTCGATGGCATGCCCCAGGGTCGAGGCCATGCGCTGCACGATCGATAGGCCGAGCCCGAGGCCGATCCCGCCATCGTCGCACTCGCGCGCGCCGCGAAAGAACTCCTCGAAGACCAGCGCCCGCTCGGCCTCGGGAATGCCGCAGCCGGTATCGACCACGTCGATCCGGCAGAGCTTGTCCCGCCGCCGCGCTGCGATCAGCACGCCGCCGCTCTCGGTGTAGCGAATCGCGTTCGAGACGAGGTTCTGGAGGATGCGCTGGAGCAAGATCCCGTCGGTCTCCACCACGATGTCGGCGCAGCGGGTGACGAGGCGCAGCTCCTTGCGCTCGGCGAAGGGCCGGAAGCTGGCCTCGATCCCGGCCACGAGGTCGGCGAGCCGCACCGGCTTGATCACGGGGCGCACGATGCCGGCATCGAGCTTCGAGATGTCGATGAGCGCCTTGATCAGGTCTTCGATCGTCTCCAGGCCGCGCTCGACCTGCCGGGCGATCCCCTGCGCTTCCGGCCCCGGCGCGAGGTCGGTCAGCGCGGAGAGCGAGAGCCGGGCGGCGTTGAGCGGCTGGAGCAGATCGTGGCTGGCCGCGGCCAGGAAGCGCGTCTTCGAGCGGTTGGCGGTCTCGGCCTCTTCCTTGGCGGCCTGCATCGCCGCGTTCGAGCGCTCCAGGCTGTTCATCAGCGCGGTCAGCTCTTCGGTGCGGGCGCGGACGCGGCCTTCCAGCATGATCGCGGTCTGGAACAGCGAGTAGGCGCCGCCCTGCTGATCCATGGTGCGCTCGACATGGGCCATCAGCGCCGCGTTGATGCGCTCGAGCTTGGCCACGCGATGCGTCAGGGCCTCGATGGTCTGCGGTTCGGAGGGCGGTTCCATCCAGAGGCCTGGGCGGTTCATCGGGCCGTCGTCACGTCGCGATCTTCGCGCCGCGGGGCTCCGGCGTCTCAGCCCGGCCGATGGCGATGCCGGTAAAAGTCTGGTTCAGGTGCATCGAGCGGTACTGCTCGCCATAGGTCTCGAAGCCGACCACGCCATAGCGCCGGTACAGGTCGGCGATGCGGTGGCGCACCTGCCGGCTCTCGGCATCGAGCCGGCGAAACACGCAATCGAAGCCGATCACGAGGTCAAGCCCGCCGAGCGACGCGTCGAGGCTTTCGAGTTCGGCCCGCGTCGCCTCGACGATGTCGCGGGGCTGCGCCAGCGTCAGCACCACGCCCTCGCCGATAGCGCAGAAGAAGGTCATCGAGCCGTCCGGCTCCACCCGGCTGATCGAGCGGCAGTAATATTCCCCGCCGATCTTCACCGCGAGCGGGTAGGCGGCAAAGCTCATCGTCGAGAGGTTTTCCGGGTCGAGCCCTACCGCCATGGCGTATTCGCGCGCCGCGGGCTCGGCGTTGAGTTCGGTGACGCGCCGCTCGTCCTCGCGGGCGGCGGTGACCACGAATTTGCGGTTGGTCGGCTCGAAATTGTCGCTCTTGAAGATCCGGATCGGGAAATCGGTCTCGACCAGAAGGATCACCGCCGCCTCGCGGCAGACTTGGCCCTCGTGGATCAGCACCGTGCTGCGGAAGGCGAGGTCGTCGCCGGCCGAGCCGCCGATCAGCGGGATGCCGTCGAGCGCCCAGGCTACCGCCGAGACCACCGTCTCCTCCGCGTTGGCGAGCGAGTCGATCAGCGACAGGGCGAAGCGGTGGCCGCTGCCGCCGTCCGGCCGCCCGCCGTCGAGGGTCCGGCGCAGGCCGCGCACGGTCGAGGCCGCCCCCTCCACGTCGAGCCGGGCGATGTCGGTGAGCAGGCCCGAAACGATGCGAAAGCCCTGGCGCGGGAAGGCGATGGCGACGAGGCCGCGGTCGATCGAACCCGCCGGGCTGATCCCGCCGGAGGTGGAGCAGCCGGTGAGCCCGACGCCGGGAAACTGCGCCGCGAGCGCGGCGGTGAGGGTTTCCGCGTCGTAGGCCGGCGAGAAGAAGACGATCAGATGGCCGACGACCGCACGGTCGACGGCCCCCGCCACGGCCGCGACCGCGTCCAAAGCCTCGCCCGCATCCGTCCAGGCCGTCTGGATTCCGCACAGATGCCCGCGCATCTGCGTGCCGTGCGCCACCGCCTCGCTCCCTCGCACAGGGTCTGTTCCGGCAGGCCGGCCGCCCCTGACATATTGTGCACGACTATGTCCGCGGTGCAGGGGCGTGGCAATGGGCGGGGCGGGGCTGTGTGAATGCCGGCGGCAGACCCCGACCCTTCCGGGACATCACGGACAGGATCCCGCACAATCCTCCCATCACTTCAGCAAGGCGCGCTGAAATCCGGGACGGGCTCGGCAACGCGCAAGGTAGTCTTGGATGACAGGCGCGTATGTCTCGACGGCGCGAAGCGCCTGGCCAAGTCCGAGGGCATAGACGACGGACACATCCGCTGCCGTGAATGCGGATCCCGCGAGATAGTCATGCTCCTCAAGGCGGCTCTGGATGGCCGGCAGCCGCGCACGGAAGATGGTCCGAGCAGCCTCGACGCCCGCATTTTCTCGCTGATCTTCAGGGCCCATGAACCAGCAATGTGCAACGACCGTCATCGGACCCGCGAGACTGGCCTCTCCGAAATGGAAATACTGGAGATATGAAGGATAGGCGGTCTCCGATGGCTGCGGCGCGAGGGATGTGGGCCCGTAGCGCGCAACCAGATACTCGATGATGGCAGTGGATTCGCTGATCACGACATCGCCATCCCGCAGGACGGGAATGGAGCCGGCCGGGTTGAGACGCATGAACTCGGCATCGGAACGATGTCTCGGGAAATCGACGAGGCGGACCTCGTAAGGCAGCCCCATCTCCTCAAGCATCCACAACACCCGAAGCGAGCGGGTCCGCGGTGCGTGAAACACGGTGATCATAACCGAGCCTCTCCCAGGCCAAGACGATTGCGATGCCCTCAGACGACGGAGCCCTGCCCTCGTCCGCCTCAGTGGGCGGCCTTAGAGCGCATTCCGACGAAATGGTCACCGGTTCGCCGAAAGAATGGGTGTCAAAACAAGGACCTAGAAGCGCGGGCCCGATGCAGTCCGATCGGATACGGCCTGCGCGCCTCTGAAGCCCCGGTCAGCGACCGTTCTCGCGCTGGCGAGGACGCGCCGCGCTCGTCTTGTGAGAGACACTCGAACGGGTTCGAGCAACGCCCTCCGGATCTCGCCCCTAAGCCGCGGCCGCCGGCTGCTCGCCCCGGGCCCGGTAGGACAAAGCCTCGGCCAGATGCAGCCGCCGCACCTGCGCCTCGCCGTCGAGGTCGGCCAGTGTCAGGGCGACCCGCAGCGTGCGGTGGAAGCCGCGGGCGGACAGCCGCATGGTCTCGGCCGCGTGGCGGATCAGCGCCGCCCCCTCGGCATCGGGCGCGGCGGCGGATTCGATGACGGTCGCCGGGCAGGTGGCGTTGGTCGTGGCGGCCGGCAGGCCGAGGGCGGCGTAGCGCGCGCTCTGGAGGGCGCGGGCCGCAGCGACCCGCGCAGCGGCCTCGGCCGAGCCTTCCGCGGGCGGCGGCACGATCAGGTCGGCCGCGGTCACCGCCGCGACCTCGATCCGCAGGTCGATCCGGTCGAGCAGCGGCCCGGAGATGCGGGCGCCGTACTGGGCGACGCAGCGTTCGTTCGGCCCCCGGCGGCAGGCATAGCCCGGCTCCAGCGCCATGCCGCAGCGGCACGGGTTCATCGCCGCCACGAGCTGAAACCGCGCCGGGTAAGTCGTCCGGTGGTTCGCGCGGGCGATCATGATCTCGCCCGTCTCCATCGGCTGGCGCAGGGAATCGAGCACCTGCGGCGTGAATTCGGGCAACTCGTCGAGGAACAGCACGCCGCCATGGGCGAGCGAGGCCTCGCCGGGCCGCGCATTGAGCCCGCCGCCGACCAGAGCCGCCATCGAGGCGGAATGGTGCGGCTGGCGGAACGGGCGCCGATTCGAGAGGGCGCCACCCTTCAGCTCGCCCGCGACCGACTGGATCATCGAGACTTCGAGCAGTTCGCGCGGGCCCAAGGGCGGCAGGATCGAGGGAAGGCGCGCGGCCAGCATCGATTTGCCGGCGCCCGGAGGACCGTTCATCAACAGGTTGTGGCCGCCAGCCGCCGCGATCTCCAGGGCGCGCTTGGCGCCCTCTTGGCCCTTAATGTCGCGCAGATCCGACATAGGCCCGGCGGGTGCCGCCACCGCGGGCTGCGGCCGGGCCATCACTTGGCTGCCCTTGAAGTGGTTGGCGAGCTGGATCAGCGAGCGCGGCGCCAGCACGTCCATGTCGCCGGCGGCCCAGGCCGCCTCGGGCCCGGTCGCGGCCGGGCAGATCAAGCCGAGGCCGCGCCCGTTGGCCGCCATCGCCGCGGGCAGCACGCCGGCCACCGCGGTGATCGAACCGTCGAGCGCGAGCTCGCCGAGCACGCAATAACCGCCGAGCGCGTCCGCCGGCAGCGCGCCGATGGCCCCCATCACCGCGAGCGCGATCGGCAGGTCGTAATGCGAGCCTTCCTTGGGCAGGTCGGCCGGAGCGAGGTTGACCGTGATGCGCTTGGCCGGCAGCGCCAACCCCGAGGCGATCAGCGCCGAACGGACCCGCTCGCGCGATTCCGCCACCGCCTTGTCGGCCAGGCCGACGATGGTGAAGGCGACGGCGCCCGCCGCGATCTGCACCTGCACATCGACGGCACGCGCCTCGATCCCCTCGAAGGCGACGGTGGCGACGCGCGTGACCATGGTGCTGCGGCAAGCTCCGAACCCGGAGGTTGCAACCTAGGCGGCACTACGCGCGCTGGCAATCATGAGCGGGGCCGTATCGAGACGGGCAGGAACAACCGGGACGATCAACGGTTCGCCCGGCGTCTCTCTCAGTATTGGAGCGTCTCATGTCCTTCCGCCCCCTCGCCGCCTTCGCCATCGGCTTCGCTCTTCTCAGCGGTCCGGTGCTCGCCGACGAGAAGCTGCCGCCCGACCAACAGGCCAAGGTCGAGGACATCCTGAAGAAGGAGGGCTTCACCAAGTGGAAGGAGATCGAGCTCGACGACGGCATGATCGAGGTGGATGACGCCATCGACGCCAACGGCAAGCAGTTCGACCTGAAGCTCGACCCGAAGACCTTGGAGGTCGTGAAGCGCAAGGCGGAGTGACGAACCCGCTCCCGGAGAGGTCGCCTCTCCGGGACTACCGCACCCTTTTGAAGTAAGCGCCGCGATCGGCCACGCCCTGCCCGTCCGGCTTGAGGCCCTGCCAGCGCGTGACCAACGCCCCACCCTTGGCAAGGGTGAAGAGGGGCTGGCCCGGCTTGTAGACCGCCACCCCGTACCTGTTGACCGTTCTGCCATCGCCGTAGCGATCGAACGTCAACGCGAGATCCTGCCCCTCCCGGCGGGTCCGGCAGCGGAGCGTCTCGTCGGCCTGGAAGCCCCGCACCGTCAGAACGCATCCGTCGCTGACATCGGGCGGCAGCAGGACGAGGTCGTAAGTCACGACGATGTCCGTGCCGCCGGCCGTGCGGCCGGCCGCGTGCTCGTAGCGGTAACGGCCCTGCCAATCTTTTGGCGCCCCCTCCTGTGCCGGCCCTCCGGCCCGATCCTGCGCGCCGGCGGGCACGGACAGGCTCGCAAGCAGCGCGAGGACGGTGAGGCGCACCGGGATCGTGGTCATCCGCATGGCCTTTCCCTGCCTTGGCCTCTCTCTTTCCCGAAGCATGGCGGTGCTGTCGGAGGGAGGCAACCCGCTTGCATCCCGCCGCGCGGGCCGTCATATACGGCGCGGGAGGTTGGCGAGGGACGTTTCACTCGCCAACCGGGTCAGGTCCGGAAGGAAGCAGCCCTAACGAGACCGAGCGGGTCTTCGTCCAGCCTCCCACCCTCGCCGTCCGCTTGAGCTGGACGGCCCGGCCTCTTCCGAAAATCCGAACGGCGGCATGGACGAGACGCACGGCACGCTCACCGACGAGCCGGGCCTGCCCGGCATGCCCACCCCCGCGCCCGTGCCGGCCACGACGCCTTACCGGGTGTTGGCGCGAAAATATCGCCCTCAGACCTTCGATGACCTGATCGGCCAGGGCGCCATGGTGCGCACGCTGGGCAACGCCTTTGCGGCCAACCGCATCCCGCAGGCCTGGATGCTCACGGGCGTGCGCGGCGTCGGCAAGACGACCACCGCCCGCATCCTCGCCCGCGGCCTCAACTACCTGCGCACCGGCCAGCCGGATACCGGCCCCACCGTGTCGATGCCGGAGCTCGGCCAGCACTGCCAGGCGATCATGGAATCCCGGCACATGGATGTGCTGGAGATGGACGCGGCCTCGCATACCGGCATCGACGACGTGCGCGGCATCATCGACGGCATCCGCTACTCGCCGGTCTCGGCCCGCTACAAGGTCTACATCGTCGACGAGGTCCACATGCTCTCGGAGAAGGCATTCAACGCCTTCCTGAAGACGCTGGAGGAGCCGCCGCCCCACGCCAAGTTCGTGTTCGCGACCACCGAGATCCGCAAGGTTCCGGTGACGATCCTGTCGCGCTGCCAACGCTTCGATCTACGCCGGGTCGAGGCCGACGTGCTCGCCGCCCACCTGAAGAAGATCTGCGCCGCGGAAGGGGTGGAGGCCGAGGACGAGGCGCTCGCCGCCGTCACCCGCGCCGCCGAGGGCTCGGTGCGCGACGCGCTCTCGCTGCTCGATCAGGCCATCGCCCATGGGGCGGGCGCGGTCTCGGCTGCGGGTGTGCGCGACATGCTCGGCCTCGCCGACCGTTCACGCATCGTCGATCTGTTCGAGGCCGTGATGCGCGGCGACGTGCCGGCCGCCTTCGCCGAGATCCGCGCCCAGTACGACGCGGGCGCCGACCCGGCGGTCGTGCTCTCGGACCTCGCCGGCTTCACCCATCTCGTCACCCGCCTCAAGCTCGTGCCGGGGGCCGAGGCCGACCCCACCTTAAGCGAGGCGGAGCGCGTGCGCGGCGTCGCGTTTGCCGGGCGCCTGCCGGTGCGGGCCCTGTCGCGGGCGTGGCAGATCCTGCTGAAGGCGCTGCCCGAAGTGCAGGCCGCGCCCCGCCCGCTCGCCGCCGCCGAGATGGCGATCGTGCGGCTCGCCTATGCCGCCGACCTGCCGACGCCCGACGAGGCCCTGCGCCAGCTTCGGGCCGACATCGCCTCGTCCGAGGGCAACGGCGCCGCTCGCCCGAGCCTCGGACGCGACGGCGGCTCCCCCATGGCCTCGCACGGCTCGGCCGCACTGCAGATGGCGCCGCCCGCCCCGCAGCCCTCGCCTCGGCCGACCCTGGCCGCGGTGCCCTCCCCCGTCTCCGCCGCGGCGCCGCAACCCGCATCGCGCCCGGCTCCGGTGGCCCCGGCCGGTCCGCGGCTCGGGCGCTTCGAGGACGTGGTCGCCCAGGCCGAGGCCGCCCGCGACATCGCCCTCAAGGTGGCGCTGGAGCGTGACGTGCATCTGGTGCGCTTCGAGGAGGGGCGGATCGAGTTCCGACTCGCCCCCGGCGGCCGGCAGAGCCTCCCGACCGATCTCGCCCGCGCCCTCGATGCCTGGACCGGACGGCGCTGGCTGGTGGCCCTCTCCAAGGAGCAGGGTGCGCCGACGCTCGCGGAAAACACGCGGGCGGCCGAGGAAACGCGCCACCAGAACGCCGCCGCCCACCCGCTGGTGCGGGAAGTTCTGTCGCGCTTCCCCGGCGCACAGATCGTCGATGTGCGAGACAAGGCGCCGGAGACCGACAGCGCCGATGCCGCGGCGAACGGCGCCGGGCCGGCAGCCCCTCCGCCCGAAGAGACCGACGACGACGCCTGAGGCTCATGCCTCACCCTGGCAAGCTCGGGCCCCTGCGCCTAAGTGCGGGGAGCCGACCCTTTCTCGACCGGAACCGGAGCGAACCCACCATGCGCGACCTCATGGGCATCATGAAGCAGGCCCAGGCCATGCAGGAGAAGATGGCCTCGGTTCAGTCCGAGCTCGAAGCGGTCGAGGTGTCGGGCGCCTCCGGCGGCGGCGCCGTGACCGTACGGATGACGGCCAAGGGTCAGGTGCTCGGCGTTTCGATCGATCCAAGCCTGATGGTCGCCGACGAACGGGAAATCCTTGAAGACCTGATCGTCGCCGCCTGCAGCGACGCCCGCGGCAAGGCTGAGGCGACCGCCCAGGAAAAGATGGCGGAGCTGACGAAGGGTCTGCCGCTGCCGCCCGGCATGAAGCTGCCGTTCTAGGGTTGAGCCGACAGGATCGACGGCGGGTTGTGTTCAGTCCGCCAGCAAAGGTCGTGGCGTAGGGTGTGCGGCGTTCTGCCGCATACTGTCATGAAGGCAAGATCGATCGCTCTCATACGGAACTCGCCCTTGGAATTAAATCGATAAATCAGGGACTTGCCTCGATCCGGCCATGGCACGTAAGGGGTGCCGCCAAGTCCGACATCTGAACGTTGGCCGAACGAGGCGACACAACTATAAATTTTGTTAAAGCAGCTATTTCTCTGAGCAGGCAAGGTGATTGGGCCGGGTCGAACGCGGCCCCCCTTAGCGAGGCTCGGCGGTTCCGCCGGTCCCTCCGATCTGGACCGGCGGAACCACCGCCCTGATTCGGGGAGATACCGTGCCAATCCTGCTCTCGGTTTCCGCGATCGCCGCGGGCGTTGCTCTCGCGGCCCTTGTGGAGACCAACCTCTGGGCCCTGCGCATCGCCGCTGCGATGGCCGCGGCGGAAGACGAGCATGGGACAGGTTGCTGAACCGGCGCCCCGCCTCTTCGAAGGTCCGTCGGTGCGTCAGGCCGAGAGCCGCAGAGACGTCCCTTCCAGGCTCGGCGTGAGGTCCGCGTCCTCGCCATGCCGGGCAACCACCACCCGGGCCACACCGGTTTCCTTGGCGAGGCGATAGAGCGAGACCAGATCCGGGTCGTCGGACGGAGCATCCGAGGCGATCACGATCGAATCCATGCAGGGTCCGACCGCGGGAATGAGTTCGGCACCGTCCTCGGCATGGCGCGCATCGAGGCGGCACAGCACCCAATCGTAACTCTGCGACAGGGCGTTGAGCCCGATGGCGAGGCCTTGCGGCTCCTCCACCAGCACATCGAGAGGCGCGGCGCCGCGCTTCACCGCGTGGAGACGCGAACCCCGCACCGGCTGGATCACGTCGAGGAAGTCGGCCGCACCGGCCACCAGATCGGTCAGTCCCGGCTCGGACGGCCCGGAGACGACGCCGTTCACATCGACCAGCAGCGTCTGGTAGCGCGGACCAAGCACCCGGGCGAGATTGGAGGCGAGGCCGGGCGTGCCGTCGGCGCGCGGGGTTTCGACCACGAGCACACAGCCCCCCTTGGACGGACCGGCCAACGGCCCCTTGCCCTGCCCCTCGCCCTGCCCCTTGCCCGTTCCGTTCTCCAGTCGGGCGATCAGCCCGTCGAGATCGGCAGAGGAGGCGGAGGATTTGGCGGGGACGCCGAGCCCTTCCTTGTCCGTTTTCGCCGCATCCGCTTGCGCGGCCGCCTCGGCTCCGATCGGCGCCGTGCTGGCGAAGACCGGGTGATGAACTGTTGCTGTCGCCCTCAGGGAATGGGCAAAGGCGAGGGCCGGCGCGAAGCGTTCCGCCGCCGAGGCCGGATAGGCCCCGCCATAGACCGGCTCGTAGACAGGGCGGCGCGACGGGGGCGGCTCCGGCTCGGGGTAGAAGTCGCGCGGGCGATCGGTCCGGGTGCTTTGAACGAGGGGCTCTCCCTCATCCCCGGTGCGGTCTCCGCCCGGCCCGGCCGGCGTGACGAGGAGATGGCGGCCGATGACCCCTGCGCTCGCGAGCAGGAAGGCCAGCATCGTGGCGAAAGCGACGATCGGCAGCTTCTTGGGGAAGGACGGCAGATCGGGCACGATCGCACGGGACACCACGCGGGCATTAGCCGGGCTGGCATTCTCGGCGTCACGCGCGGCGGCCTCGCGGTAGCGGGCGAGATAGGATTCGAGCTGTTCGCGCTGGGATTTCGCCTCGCGCTCCAGGGCGCGCAGCTCCACCTCGCTGGTGTTGCCCTTGGCGACCACATCCTGCTGTCCCTCGACCGCCGCGCGCAGGCTCTCGACCCGAGCGCCCGCGATCTTGGCGTCGTTCTCGAGGGTGCGCACCACCCGCTCGGCGGCGGCCTTGATCTGATTCTCGAGATCCTGGACCTGGGCCGTCAGCTCCTTGATGCGCGGGTGGGCCGGCAGCAGCGTGCGCGATTCGAGAGCGAGTTGCGCACGCATCGCCATGCGGCTCTCGACGGTGCGCCGAATCAACTCGTTGTTGGCGACATCGGGGATCTCGAAGGCACGGCCCTCCTTGATCATGTCCTTGAGGAGCTTGGCGCGGGCGGTCAGGTCGGCTTGGATCGTGCGGGCCTGCGAGAGCTGGCTCGACAATTCGGAGAGCTGCTGGGACGAGAGCGGCTGAGCCGCCGCGCTGCTGCCCGTGCCGATCAGGCCGTGCTTGGCGCGGAACGCTTCGACCTTCGCCTCGGCTTCGGCCACGCGGGCGCGCAGGTTCGCGATGTTGTTGCCGAGCCAGGTCGAGGCGTAACGGGCGGTATCAACGGAGGCCGCCTCCAGCGAGGCGAGATAGAGGTCCGCCACCGTGTTGGCGCCGCGCGCGGCGAGTTCGGGATCGCGCGAGCGGAACTCGACGGCGAGGATGCGCGACTTGCCGACCGGATAGACCAGCAGATGGTCGAGGTAGCTTTCGAGGATGCGATCCTCGGACGGACGATCCATCGGCGCCGAGACGAGCCCGAGCATCATCAGCGTGCGCCGGATCGCCGAGCTGCCCTCGGCCTCCGGATCGAATTCGGGATTTCCGACCAGCTTCAGGCTGCGAATCGCTTCGCGGGCGATGTCGCGCGACATCGCCACCTGGACTTGGCTCGCGACGGCCTGCTCGTCGATCGGCTGGGTCTGGTCCGTCCGCTCGGCGGCGGTGCGGGCGAAGGCGGGATCGCGGCTTTCCAGCAGAACCTTGGCTTCGCCGGTGTAGCGCGGGGTCACCACCTGCACGAAGACGCCCGCCCCGATCGCTGCCACGAGCGTCGGCACGGCGATCCAGGCCCAGGAGCGGCGCAGGACGCCGCCAATCTGCGCCACCGCCAATCCATCGCCGGGCCCACCGGGCCCGCCGGAGGGCGGAAGAGACGGATCGGTCGACAGCCTGAGGCGCGGCATGGGCAGTCTTTACGAAGGCAGGACGCGGATCGGGGTGATCGATCCGTCTTGGGTCAGTTGAGGTCGTTAAGGTTGACTTCCCGTTAAGAGCCGCAGCCGGCCGTCGTCGGCATTCGAGACGAGAGGCCGAACTCGAGTTGTGATTCCGGTCGGTCGCGCGGCCGGATCAGCATTCGTTAACCATGCGCCGTTAAGTAACGCCGAGGTTCTTCACAACGGCGATGGCGATGCAGCGGCGCGCATTTCTCCTGGCCCTTCCGTCCGTCCTCGCGCTCGGCGGCTGCCTGCGTCCGGATTTCCGGACCGTCGATCTCGATGCCACCGGCACCGGTTCCATCGGCACGCGCTACTCCCTGGCGGCGGGCGACAAGCTTCGGGTCATCGTGTTCGGGCAGGACAACCTGTCCAACATCTACGCGGTCGATGGCGGCGGGCGGATCGCGATGCCGCTGATCGGCGTGGTTCAGGTCGGCGGGCAGACGACCGCGCAGGCCGCCCGGCTGATCGAATCGAAGCTCGCCGCAGGCTATGTGCGCGAGCCGCACGTGACCGTCGAGGTCGATGCCTATCGGCCCTTCTACATCCTCGGTGAGGTGACGACCTCGGGGCAATACCCTTACGTCAACGGCATGACCGTCGAGACGGCCGTGGCCATCGCCGCGGGCTTCGGCCCACGGGCGGCACGCGACTACGCGGTGCTGACCCGCGAGGGTCAGGGCGGGCTCATCAACGGCATCGTCCCGATGTCCTACCCGGTGCGGCCGGGCGACACGATCGTCGTCAAGGAGCGGTTCTTCTGAGCCGGCCCATCGCGGCGTTCACCAACCCCTAACCGCGATCCACGAAAGCCGGCCGGCAGAGGCCTCTGCCTACCGTTTGCGCTTGCCCTTTAACCGGGTGCTGACCGCGCCATGACGATCTTCCGCCGGTTCGGGCCCCGCATCGGGGCCGCCCGCGCGGAGACCGACTGCCGTGGCCTCTCCTTTCGCCGCTCCTCTGACCGCCGCCCTGACGCCACAGGGTCCGACGGGTCACGCGATCGCGGACCTGTCGTCCCGCGTCGGCACCGGTGAGCGGCACCGCATCCTCCATGTGTTCCGGGCCCCAGTGGGCGGCCTGTTTCGCCATGTCATCGATCTCACCCGCCTTCAGGCGGAGGCCGGGCACGCCGTTGGCCTTGTCTGCGACGCCTCGACCGGCGGCGAGCGGGCCGAACGGACTCTGGCGGATCTGACCCCCTACCTCGCTCTCGGCGTCACGCGCGTTCCGATGCGCCGGAACCCGCATGCGAGCGACCTTCACGTCTTGCGCACCGTGCGATCGCAAGCCCTCGCCGTCGGCGCCGATGTGTTGCACGGCCATGGCGCGAAAGGCGGCGTCTTTGCCCGCCTCGCCCCGCTCGGCAGGGCCGGGCGCGGCGTGATCCGCGCCTATACCCCGCACGGCGGCAGCTACAACTACCGTCCGGGCACGACCCTCCACCGGGTCTACATGGCCGCCGAGCAGGTGATGGCGCGGGCGACCGACCTGTTCCTGTTCGAGAGCGAGTACGTCGCTTCGCGTCATGCCGCCTTCGCCGGAGGCTCGCCGCGCCTCGAGCGCATCGTCCATAACGGCATCGCGGAAGCCGAGTTCGCCGCGGTGGAGACGGCGGATGACCCGTTCGATCTTGTCTATGTCGGTGAACTGCGCGAGGCCAAGGGATTGCCGGTGCTGTTGCGGGCGCTCGCGCGGCTGCGGGGACAGGGCCGCGAGCTCCGGCTCCTGATGGTCGGCTCCGGGCCCGATACTGAGAGCATCGCCGCGATGGCCGAGAATCTCGGTCTGCGCCATGCCATCGCGTTCGAGCCGCCCCAGGCGATCCGGCCGGTGCTCGGACGCGGCCGCGTCATGGTGGTGCCCTCTCTGGCGGAATCCCTGCCCTATGTCGTGCTGGAGGCTGCGGCGGCCGGCCAGCCCCTCGTGGCGACCAATGTCGGCGGCATTCCGGAAATCTTCGGGGCCTTCTCCTCCGATCTGGTCCCGCCTGGTGATTGCGAAGCTCTGAGCGCCGCGATCCTCCACATCCTCGATGAGGAGCCATCACGCCGGCAGGGCCGCGCACGGGCGCTCAGCAATTCGCTGCGCACCCGTTTCTCCATGAACCGCATGGCGACCGACGTGCTGTGCGGCTACGCGGCCGCTTTCAGCGCGAAACGCACGCGGACGGCGTCTGTCCCGGCGACGGCTTGAGCGCGGACGGCGGTACGTTCGATGTCCCCGTTTTCCACAGCCCGGTCCGTCCGCGCATTAGGCTTTCGTGAAGGTCGATGCGGCACACTCGACGACCGGGGAGGCTCGATGTTTTCACGTGGAACATTCCGATGAGCGCCATCGACGTTCGGGATCTGCTGAAGGTCGCGAGGGAGAACGGCGCACTCACATCCGTGCCGACGCCGCTCGTGCTCTACAGCGACGAGAATTCTGATTCCGCGCCGTCCGCGTCGAACCCTGCGCCAACCCCACCGAAAGGGGCTTGGCTGTCGCCGGTCGTGCTCGCCGGTTGCGTGCGGCTGGCTGAATTCTGCGGCTTAATCCTGCTTGGCTTGGCCCTGCATCAGGCCTTGCTGCGCGGTGTCGTGCCCCTCGCCCCGCGCTACCACGCCGCCATTCTGGCGGTGACCTTGGCGGCGCTCGGACTTTTCCAGGCTTCGGGCAGTTACCGGATCAGCGCATTCCGCGATCTGCCGAGAACGGCGGTGAAGCTCGCCACCGGCTGGTCCATCGCGTTCCTGATGGTGGCCGCGGCCATGGTGCTGGCCAAGGTCGCCGACCATTACTCCCGGATCTGGCTGCTCAGCTACTACATGGCCGGCCTCGGCATCCTGCTCGGCGGACGCGCGGCGCTTTCAGCCTTCGTGCGTATGCAAATGGCCAAGGGGCGCTTCGACCGTCGTACCGCGATCGTCGGCGGCGGACCGGCGGCCGTGGAACTGATCCATGCCCTGGAAGCGAGCGGCGACAACGGCATCCGCATCATCGGGATCTTCGATGACCGGGGCGATGACCGATCCAGCACGGACGTCGCCGGCTACCCCAAGCTCGGCAATGTCAGCGACCTCGTCACCTACGCCCGTCACGCGCCCGTCGATCTCGTGGTGTTCACCCTGCCGATCTCGGCCGAGACGCGCATCCTGCAGATGCTCGCCAAGCTCTCGGTTCTGCCGGTCGATATCCGCCTCTCGGCCCACGCGACCAAGCTGCGCCTGCGCCCGCGCGCCTATTCCTATCTCGGCGGCGTGCCGCTGCTCGACGTCTTCGACAAGCCGCTGGCCGATTGGGACGTCATCCTGAAGGGCGCGTTCGACCGCGTCGTCGGCCTGCTGCTGCTGCTAGCCCTTTCACCGGCGATGATCGCCGTGGCGCTCGCCGTGAAGCTCACCTCGCCGGGGCCGGTGCTGTTCCGGCAGAAGCGCTACGGCTTCAACAACGAGCTGATCGAGATCTTCAAGTTCCGCTCGATGTATGTCGATCTCTGCGACGCGGGCGCATCGCAGCTCGTTACCAAGACCGATGCCCGGGTGACGCCCGTGGGCCGCTTCATCCGCAAGACATCGCTGGATGAGCTGCCGCAGCTGTTCAACGTGATCCGCGGCGATCTCTCGCTGGTCGGGCCGCGCCCGCATGCGGTCCAGGCCAAGGCGGCGAACACCCTCTACGACCAGGTGGTGGACGGGTACTTCGCACGCCACAAGGTCAAACCCGGCATCACCGGCTGGGCGCAGATCAATGGCTGGCGCGGCGAGACCGACACCAGCGAGAAGCTCCAGCGCCGGGTTGAGCACGACCTGCACTACATCGAGAATTGGTCGATCCTGTTCGACCTCAAGATCCTGCTCACCACGCCGCTCGCGCTCTTTAAGACCGACAACGCGTATTGAGGATCCTTGAGACCCGAACGGGACGAGGCCCAGGACCGCCAGAGCGCAGTCCTGGGCCTCTTCATTTCCGAAGAGATAATTGAGATCGGGCCGTGGCGCCGGATTACGGCAGCGCGCCGGCCTTCTCCTTCACCTTGGTCATCGTGTCCTGGCAGGCGGTCTCCTGGCCGGCCTTCTCCTGTTCCTTCGCCTTGGCGAGCAGGGTACGCGCCTCTTCCACACCCGCCTTCGTCGGCTTGGTCGAGGGATCGGACGGGGCACCGGCCGGCGGCTTGTCGAGGGCCTTGGGCGAGTTCGAGGAGGTGACGCCGCCCGGCGGCTCCTTGCCGGTCACCTGCTCCGCACCGGCGCTGTTGAGCCGGCGCTCCACCGTGGAGATGTCGTCCTTGCAGCTGACGGCCAGGGCGGGGCCCGCGGTGACGAGGACGGCGAGGGCAACGGGCAAGGTCAGGGCAATGCGCATGGGGTTGGGGCTCCTCCAGATCAACTTGTGACGAGTCGGTCCCGTGACCGCTCGCTTCGGTCGGAACAGTCCTCGAAGGCCCCTCAGAGTTCCGCTCTGCGACGCTTCGCCCACGGCCCGGAGAAGGGCTGACGGACATGAAAAAGGGGTGCGGATCTCGCGATCCGCACCCCTTTTCGTCCCGCACGAAGCGTCGGGAAATTTAGCGGATCAGATTGACCAGGGCCGAACCGGCCGGGCTGGCCAATTCCCTAGCGTCGATGGTGCCGTCGTTGTCCGGGTTAGCGGCCTTGAACTGCGCCTCGACGGCGGCAAGGTATTCCTTCTTGTCGAGGGTGCCGTCGTTGTCCGGGTCGAGCTTCTTGAGGTCGGCCTCGCTGACGCGGCCCTTCAGCTCCTTAGCGTCGAGCGTGCCGTCCTTATCCGGATCGAGCTTGTCGAAGGCAGCGGAGCCGGCGGCCAGGGCCTCCTTCAGATCGATCGTGCCGTCCTTGTCCGGATCGAAGGCGGCGATATCGACCTTCGTGGTCGTCGTCGGGGCGGCGTAGGCCGGAGCGGCGACGAGCGCAGCGAGCAGAACGGCAGAGGAGAGGCGGAACGCCATCGGGGCAAACTCCTGATCGAAGAGGCCCGGCGAAACCGGGCAAACGGCAAAATCGCGGAGACGCTCGCGACCGCCATGCCTCAGGCAAACATGCCACCGGACGAGCGGCCGTTCGGCCTCGCTTAGATTGCGTAACTTGCCCGGGAGAAATTGGCAATAGGCAGGATGGAATTCGCAGGTCCCGCCCAGCCGAAAACCCTGGAGTCAGGGTCAAATATGGAAGCGGCGCGATCCAGGAGAACCGCGCCGCTTGCGTGAATCAAGAGATGTCCCGGACCGGATTCGGTCCAGGAGCATGCTCGGTTCTTAAGACCCGCTCAGCCCTTCCGGACCAGCGGGAACGGCTCCACCACGGGGGCGGCCGGCGGCGGCTCGAACAAGATGCGCAGGCCGCCGAAGGCCGCCACCGGCGCACCGGGCGCGAGGCTGCGGTTCGAGGTGGCGTTGGGCACCCGGACGATCGGCACCTCGTTCACCGGCGAGAAGGTGCCGAAGGTGGCGTAGTTGGCGTTGAAGGCGTTCTCGATGTAGCCGTAGAGTTCGATGTTCGACGCCACGCGGTAGCTCGTGTTGAGGCCGACCACCGCGAAATCGCCGGTGGTCTTGTTCTGGTTGGTCGGATCGCCGACGAGGAACTTGCCCGTGGCGAAGCGCGCGAGCGCGCCGACCCGCCATTCCGGCGTCACCTGATACTGCACGCCGACCTTGAGCTGGTGCGGCGCGACGCCGGGCAGGCGGTTGCCCGGACGCACGAGCACGACACCGCTCTCGTCGCCGCCCGCGCTGTTGAACGGGTTGCCGGGCGCGGCGAGTTCGACCGGCGACTCGAAGGTCGCATCGACGAAGGCGTAGTCGATGAAGGCGTTCCAGCGCGGCGCGTTGTAGAACAGGCTCGCCTCGACGCCCTGCCGCTTGGTCGAGCCGACGTTGCGGAAGAAGGCGCGGCCGATCGTGTCGGGGGCCGGCACGAACAGGATGTCGTCGTCGTTGCGGGTCGAGAAGAAGCCGGCCTTCCACGACAGGATACCGCCGAAATATTCGTCGGGCTGCGGGATGCGGCCGCGGACACCGGCCTCGACGGTGCGCGCCACGACCTGCTTCAGCGGCGGGTCGCCGACGAAGAAGTTGGTGAGCGAGCAGGGCGCCAGCGGATCGGCGCAGGAGAGTTCGGCCGGGGTCGGGGCGCGGTTGGCTTCCGTGTAGCCGCCGTAGGCGACGAGGTAGTCGGGGATGACCTTGTAGGTCGCGCCGACGCCGGGGTTGAAGCGCTGGTAGTAGTGGTCGCCGTTCAGCGCCGTGCCGATCTGGTCGCGCAGGACGATCTTGGCCATGTTGAACCGGCCCTGCAGCGTCAGGGTCAGCCGGTCGGTCAAATCGGTGTTGTTCGAGAAGTAGATGCCGCCGTAATCGTTCGAGGTGTGGACCGAGACGGGGGTGATGATGCCGTCGTCGCTGGAGACGACGATGCCGGGGGGCGAGAAGCCGCGATCGAGGGTCAGGCCGCCGATGGAGTTGTCGGCCCCGAAGCGGGTGCGGCCGCCGTCATACTGGCCGCCGAGCACGAAGCGGTTCGGCAGGCCGAACAGCGTCTCGCGGATCACGGTCTGGACCGTGGCGCCGAAATTGTCGGTGCTGGTACGGGTCTGGTTGAGGAAGGCGTAGGGTCCACCCTCGTCGAAGCGGTCGGCGAAAGTCGGGTTGATCCCGCCGAAGTTGAAGGTGCGCAGCCGGTCGGTCCGCACGGGGCTGCCGGTGCGGTCACGCAGGAAGAACTGGTTGTCGTCCGCGCCCTCGGAGCAGACGAAACGCTCATCGACCTCGCAATTCTCCACGTCGGCGGCGTCGCCGTTGGCGGTGCGCTGGCGGAACAGGCCGTAATAGGCGTTGCCCTGCACGGTGATGGTCGGCGTGACGTCGTAGGTGCCGGAGAGCTGGAAGCGCAGGAAGTCGTTCTTGGTCTGGTCGGGATAGGTGAAGACGTCGCTGCGGTCGGCCTTCAGCAGCTCGACCGGGGCGGTGCCGTTGCCGGTCAGGCTGTTGCTGGCGCCTATGACGTTGAAGTGGAATTCGCTCTTCTCACCCTGCACGCCGAGATCGGCGTAGATCTGGTTGAGCCGCGACGGCGAGTGCTTGCGCCAGCCGTCCTCGCCGAGCTTGGTGCCGGCGACGTAGAGGCCGATATTGTCGATGCGCTGGCCGTGCTGGAACGCCACCGCGCCGCGGCCGAACGAGCCGCCGAGCACGTTGATCTCGCTGCCCTGGTAGGTGAAGCCGTTCTTGAGCGTCACCGCCAGCGAGCCGCCAAGCGCGTTGAGGCCGAAGGCCGGGTTCGAGCCCTCCAGCTCGATCCGATCGACGGCGATGTCGGGGATCAGATCCCACTGCACCGTGTCGCCGAACGAGGTGTTGAAACGAGCACCGTTGAGATAGACGGCCACGCCCTGCGGCGAGCCGCCGAGCGGCGAGGCCTCGAAGCCGCGATAGGTGATCGTCGGCTGGAAGGGATTGCCCTGGGCGTTGTTGACGCTGATCGAGCCGACGCGCTCGTCGAGCGCCCGCACCGTGCTCGGGAAGCCGACGCGCGAGACGTCGCCCGAGGTCAGCACGCTCGTGTTCTGCGGCAGCTTGTTGCGGTCGATACCATCGAGGATCGTGACTTCGCGCAGACCCGACGGGGTCTGGGTGGCGACGACCCGGCGCGAGGCCGCAACCGGCGTGTTCGAGACGACGCTGATCTCTTCGAGCGTCACGGCCTGTCCACCGCCCGCGCCTTGCGCCATCACATGTCCCGGAAGCAGTGCAACCGATGCGATGAGGCTGCCTCGCAGCACCCGCATTGTCATTCCCCAGCCCTTATCATTCGTGCTTGCGGCCCGTTCGAGCGGAACCGTTGCCGGATGTTGCTGAAGGAGGGGGGCAACGACAATCGCTGCCAGGCTTCTACGGGACCAATTATGATGGGACGCTCAAGCTTCCGCCGGCGCGTGGTGTTCTGGCAACATATTTCTGCCGTTCCGTCAAAGACTTACG
Source organism: Methylorubrum sp. GM97 (assembly GCF_024347855.1). NCBI lineage: Bacteria > Pseudomonadati > Pseudomonadota > Alphaproteobacteria > Hyphomicrobiales > Methylobacteriaceae > Methylorubrum > Methylorubrum sp. GM97. The sequence continues at coordinate 2,055,802 of NZ_AP025942.1, read as the reverse complement.
GACAAAAAGGCAGACTTTACCGGGATCATTCGGCAAGCTTCGATCGGCTTTAGCCGCTCGTTCCGACCAGGATTGCGCCGAGTCTCTTTCGCCAAAAAAACGGGTTGCCCCGCATCCCGCCGCTTCGGCGCGACCAAGATAGTCGATCACGGAGCGCAGTGCGAAGTCATGCCGCTCACGCCGAGGCCGCGTCGCGCCGGGCATCAGATGGCCGGCGGCCGTTCTCGAGGCAAATCGCTTCGACGGCTGCGGCCCGGCCCGAATCCCGGCACGAAATCGCGAACCGGCCGGCTCGATAGGCTCGTGCCGCGGCGTTCGGCGGAAACGGCTTCGTCGCTTCCGACCGAAAGCGGGTCAGAGATGCGCCTGGATGCGGCGGGCGATCTCGCCCAGGCGCTGCTCCAGAATCGTCGGCACCTCGCAGACGTAGGAGACCGACTGGTTGCGCTCGTCGAAGATGCGGCGATCCCAGTTGAACCGGCTTTCCAGGTCCGCGACCTCCTTGGAGGCGACCTTGGTGGAGTCGGATTCCGGGCTGTCCTTGAACTCGCTCACCTTGTCCGCCTCGTCGCGGATGCGTTCGGCGAGACGGCGCTGGCCCTGGGCGTAGCGGCTGATCCCGTTCATCACCGTGCTGCGCTCGCCGTTGATGATCTCGAACACCCCGGCGAAGACGCGGGTCAGGCGCTTGCCCTTCTCGGCCGGATCGGCCTTCTGCGCGAATTCATCGAGCAGGGTGTCGACCTCGCGCAATTCGGTGCGGCGAGAGGCGAGCTTGCGGGCAAGCTGGGCCGCCTCGCGGTCGCTGCCCCATTCACCGGCTTCAGCGAGGTCCGGCCCGGTCCAGAACGAGCCGTAGCCCAGCGTCGTCACCTTGCGCTGCGGGCAGGGCCAATCCGGATCGGCCTTGGGCTGCGCGAGCACGGGCCCCGCCGCGAGGATCAGGGCGAGGCAAAGCGGGGCACGAACGGAACGAGGGATCATGGGAGGTCTCTCAGGCGGCTTCGCCGGCCGGTCCGCCGCGCCGGGCCATGATGCCGCGGCCCGGATCGTAGGCGATTGCGGCAAGGGTGAAGAACAGGAGGCCGGTGCCGACCACAACGGCGCAGGCGACCGGCTCGAAGCGCCCGTAGAGAGCGAAACGCACCAATTCGACCGCGTGGGTGAACGGGTTGGCCTGGCAGATGAGATAGAGCCACTCGCTCGATGCCCGAACCTGCCAGAGCGGATATAGGGCAGAAGAGGCAAAGAACATCGGGAAGATCACGAAATTCATGACGCTTGCGAAGTTCTCAAGTTGCCGCACCAGCGAGGACAGGAACAGGCCGATCGCCCCAAGCATCAACCCCGAGGCCAGAAAGGCCGGCAGGGCGGCGAGGTAGCCGAGGGGCGGAATGCCGGTCTCCCAGAACCATGCGATCGCGAGGAACGCGTAGGCCTGGACGATGGAGACGCTGACGCCCGCGACCAGCTTGGCCAGCAGCAGCGACCAGCGCGGATAGGGCGAGGTGAGCAGCACCTTCATCGAGCCGACCTCGCGATCGTAGACCATCGAGAGCGAGGATTGCATGCCGTTGAAGAGCTGGATCATCACCGCGAGCCCCGGCACCACGTAGGCCTCGTAGAGCACGTAGGTCTCGTAGGGCGGCGTGATCGAGGTGCCGAGCGTGTTGCGGAAGCCCGCCGCGAAGATGAACAGCCAGACCAGCGGGCGCACCATCGCCGAGAAGAAGCGCTCCTTCTGGTGGAAGAAACGCAGCAGCTCGCGGCGGACGATCCCGCCGAGCGCGATGAGGTAGCCGACCGCATCGAGCCGGCCCGCATGGGGCACGGGCTTCGCGCCGTCCTCGGCACGGGCTGCGACGGCGGGATTCGAGGGAGACCTCATGCGGCGGACTTCACGGCTCTCTTGTCGGGTTCGGCGACGAGGCGGCGGAAGGCGGCTTCCAGCGTCTCGCCGGGCCCACCGATCTCCCCGGCGCGGCCACGGGCGACGATGCGACCCTTGTGCAGGACCACGGCGTCGTCCTCGGGCGAAATCTCCTCGAAGATGTGGGTCGCCCACAGCACCGAGAGCCCCTCCTCCCGCACCAGGGCGCGGACGATGGCGACGATGTCGGCGCGCGATTCGAGATCGAGCCCGACGGTCGGCTCGTCGAGCAGCAGCAGGCGCGGCGCGTGGATCAGCGAGCGGGCGATCTCGATGCGCCGCGACTGGCCCCCGGAAAGGGTGCGGATCTTGTCGTCGCGCCGCTCGGCGAGGCCGACGCGGGCGAGCAGGGTCTCGATGCGCGCACGCGCCGCCGCCCGGCCGATGCCGTGCAGGCTGGCGTGGTAATGCAGGTTTTGCGCGACGGTGAGGTCGGTATCCAGCGTCCGCGCCTGGAACACCACGCCGAGGCCGGCGAGCGCCCGCGACGGCTCACGGTCGAGGGGATGGCCGAGGATCGAGACCCGGCCCTCCTGATTGTTGTAGAGCCGGGTAATCACCGAGAACAACGTAGTCTTGCCCGCGCCGTTGGGCCCGAGCAGCGCCATGAAGTGCCCGCGCTCGACGGTGATCGACACGTCGGACAGCGCGGCGCGCTGGCCGAAGCGGTGGCTGACGCCGGCGACCTCAAGAGCCGCGCTCATTTCGGCAGCGCCCGCTTGGCGTCGTCGAGCGCTTCCAGGCACTCGTCGAACTCGCCCTCGCCTTGCTCACGCTCGGCGATCTTCAGCGCACGCTTGAGCTTCTGCGGGACGGCCTCGGGCGCCAGCTTCTCGACGCGCGCCTTCACCGCGGCGATGCCGTCGGCGCAGGCGGCCTTGTCGTCGGCGAGCGCCGGGGTCGCAAGCACCACGAGGGCAAGCAGGGCGCTGCCGCGAAAACCTCTCGGTACGGCAAGGGAGGTGCGTGTGCGCATCATGAGATATCCCCCCTCACTTCACCGTAATCGTGCCGGCCATGCCCTTTTCCTCAAGCCCTTGCGCGTACCACTTGTAGGCACCCGGCTTGATGGCGACGAACTCGATGGCGATCTCGCCGGGATCGTCGAACTCGAGATGGTCGGGCGGGCCGCCGCCATGGATCTCTTTGTGCTCGATCACGATCTGATTAAACCAGATGTAGCGGAAGAATTCGGGCGCGTAGAATTTGTACTCCTGCCGCCCCTTGGCGACGATGCGCAGGCGGTAGGCCTTGCCGGCTTCCAGCTCGATATCCTTGTTCTCGACCACGAAGTCGTTGCCCTCCTCGTTGCCGAGCACGAGGTCAGGCAGGTTCTGCCGCTTCTTGGTGAGGTCAAGGGCACCGGCCGGGGCGGCGGCCAGCATCAGGGCCGCGGCGGCGAGGCCGAGGCGCGTCGTCCATCTCATCTTGCTTCCTCCGGTTTTTTGTTCTTGCATCGCCTTCTCGGACAAGCCGGCAACCACCTTTCGGGACGATGCCTTAGCCGGCGAACTGAACTTACTTCTTCGAGATCGCCACGCCCCAGGGCAGCAACCCGACCGGGATGCTTTTCACCACCTTCAGCCCCTCGACGTCGATGACCGAAACGTCGTTGGAGGTGCCGTTGGTCGTGTAGAGCTGCTTCTCGTCGGGCGTGAAGGCGAGCTGCCAGACGCGCTGGCCGACGGGCAGGTATTTCTGCACCTCGTAGGTCTTGGCATCGACCACCGCGACGCGGTTGGCCGGCCCGAGCGCGACGAAGGCGCGGGTGCCGTCCTTGGTCAGGCGCACGCCGACGGGCTGGATCTGCTCATCGGTGACGCTCGGAATCTTGAAGGTGATCTTCTTGATGACCTTGCGGGTGGCCACGTCGATCACCGAGACCGTGCCGCCGACCTCCGCTGAGACCCAGAGGAACTTGCCGTCCGCCGAGAACTCGGCGAAGCGCGGCCGGGCATCGACCAGCACGTTGTCGATCACCTCGAAGGTCTTGGTGTCGATGAAGTGGGCCATGTTGGTGGTTTCGGAGGTGTTCACGAGGATCTTGCCGTCCGGCGACAGGCCCATCCCCTCTGGCTCGACGCCCACCGGCACCTCGGCCAAAACCTTGTTCTTCTCGATGTCGAGGATGGTGACTTGGCTGTCGTCCTCGTTGGCGACGTAGAGCGGGTTGCCGCTCTGATCGAGGATGAACTGTTCCGGGTCGGGCCCCGAGCGCAGGGAGCGGACCACCTTGCCGGTCGCGGTGTCGAGCACGTCGATGCGGTCGTCGTCGCTGGCGCAGACGAACAGCTCCTTGTCGTCCTTGGAGAGCGTCACGCCGCGCGGGCGCCGCCCGACCTTCCAGGTCCCGGTCACCGCCAGGGTCTCGGTGTCGATGACCGAGACGGTGTTGGCCTTCTCGTTGGTGACGTAGGCGGTAAAGGCTTGTGCGCTCCCTGCGCTCCCGAGCGACACGCCCGCGAGCAGCGCGCATCCCAGTCCTGCCCTCAAGCGAGCGACCATCGGCGTCCTCCCTGTCGTTTCCGGCGCGTCGTCTCGCGCGCCTGCGTCCACATCGGCTGGAGCGACATGGCCCCCGCGGCCCCGTCGCTCAAACAAGAAACAGATGATCGGCTGAACCTCACCGGGCGGTGGATTGCCGCATCGCCCGGATCGCTTCCGCAAGCGGTCACGGCAGCTTGCACGCGGTCTCCGGCATGTCGGCCCCCAGCGTATCGAGCGGCGTGCGCTGGTGGATGAAGCCCTGTTCGGGCGCCACCGAGACCATCGCCTTGGGCTGCACCACGATGATCGGCTGGCGCAGCTGGTGGTCCCAGGGCCGGTAGGTCAGGGACACGCCCTTATAGGCGGGCAGCGAGAATTCGGGTTTCACGAGATGGGCCGCGAGCGTGGCCGGATCGGTGCTGCGCGTCTGCGTCGCCGCCTCGCCGACCGTGCGCACCGCTGCCCAGACCTGATAATCGAGCGGCCGCATCAGGCGGCTCGCGAGCCGCCGGAAACGGTTCTGCGCCTGGGCCGCGCCCCAGGTCTCCAGGGTCGGGTGCCAGGTGGTCGCGATCAGTCCCTGCGTGCCGGCCACGGGGCGCGGATCGACGGTGCGGAACGGGACATAATCGCCCCAGTCCCCCTCCTCGTCGGCGACGACCGCCAGGTCGTAGTCGAGCCCGCGGGTGAACACCATCGCCTCGGCCCGGGTCGGCGTGTCGCCGCGGGCCTTTGCCAGGGGCCCGAAGGTCCAGGGCTTCTCCGCGGTGATCTTGAGGCCGAACTTGCGGGCGGAGTTCCGCATCGCATCCGCGTAGGCCTTGTCGCGCTCGGTCGGGCCGGTGATCAGAAAGATCTTCCGCCAGCGCATTAGCGTCAGGTACTGCGCCAGCGCATCCGTCTGCATGGCGCGGCTCGGCAGCACGTGGAACAGGTTGGCGCGGCAATCGGCCCCGCGCAGGCGGTCGTCCGGCGCGCCGGCATTGAGGATGACGGCGCCCGTCTCCTTCAGCGCATCGGCCACCGCCAGCACCTCGGCGGCGGGCAGGGCCAGCACGAAGAACCGCACGCCCTTGTCCGCCAGCGCCTTGGCCGCCTCGACCGGATCGCGCTCGCCGTCGAGGGCGACCTCGTCGAGGGCGAAGGTCTGCTTGGTGAAGCGGCCGGTGGTGTTGTTGTCCTTCACCGCCATGCGCGCGCCGGCCACGCCGAGATCCTCGGGGTCGGCCTCGGCATCGTAGGACGAGGGCGCCGGCACCGGACGGTAGAGGACGGCGATGTGGGTCTCGGAGCCGGGGACCGGCGCGGGCGTCTCGTTCGCAGGGGAACCCGGCGGCGGCTCGCCGGTGGCCGCCTTCGGCTCCTGGGCGCGGGCATGGATGGAAGCGGCCAGGAATGCGGCCGGGCCGGTCGCGAGACCGGCGGCGAGGAGGAGCGGAACGGACAAACGCATTGCCCGTCACGCTAGCAACATCTTGCCACCGGCCTCAACGAGAGAAGCATAAGATTTTCATAAGATAGTGTGGTCGGGCGACCGTGGGGCCAGCTTTGTCACGCGCCGCATCGCCGTTGCCGGACTTGCCGATACGCTCCGGGTCGGTCGCGCCGACGCTTGCCAAATCCTCCGGGAAACCGAGTTAAAGCCCGTCCGCGCGGCCCCGCGCCCGTCCGAGGCTCTCACCCCATGCGACTTCGCGCCCTCGTGCCCGCCCTCTTGCCCGCCCTCACCCTCCTGTCCACGCTGAACGGTGCGGCCTCGGCGGAGGATGCGGCACGCAAGGCTGCGATCTTCCCGGCGGAGGTGAACGATCCGACGCTGGCCTATGGCCGCAAGCCGCTGCCGGCCGACCAGAAGCGCCTCGACCTCGTCACCGACGTGCTGCGCAAGCAACTCGCCGAGAAGGGCGGCCTCGAGAGCGTCGATCTCAGCCCCCAGGCGGAAGAAATCCGCAAGGAGAGCCCACTCTACAAGTGCAACGACTGCGTCGCTCCGATCGCCAAGGCGCTGGGCGCGGAACTCGCCGTGACCGCCTTCGCCGACAAGGGCGCCAACCAGTTGTTCAGCCTCGTCGTCACCATCGCCGAAGCCGAGACCGGCAAGGTCGTGCGCCGGGGCCAGGTCGTGATAAGAGCCAACACCGACGACGACTGGTCCCACGCCACGCGCTGGATCGTGAAGAACCGCCTCCTGGCCGAGCCGCTGCCCGGCCGTTCCTGAAGTGGGGCTTGTGCGGGCGCGCAAGGCTGAGCAAGAACGTTTCCCGTGTCCGACATCGTATCGATTTCTTCCGCGCGTCCCCGCCTGCTCGTCAGCGTCCGCGGGCCTGACGAGGCGCTGACCGCGCTCCGGGCCGGGGCGGACCTGATCGACGCCAAGGATCCCGAGCGCGGGGCGCTCGGCGCGCTGCCGCCCGAGACCGTGCGCGCCATCGTCGCGGGCGTCGGCGGGCGAGCCGTCACCAGCGCGGTGGCCGGCGACGGCACCGGGCGCGAAATCGCCGCGGCCATCGCGACCATCGCCGCGACCGGCGTCGATTTCATCAAGATCGCTGTTGGCGGCGCCGACGATGCCGCTCTGGCCGAGGCCGCCGCGCAGGCGCCGGGCCGGGTCATCGGCGTGCTCTTCGCCGAGGATGACGTGGCCGAGGATGGGCCGGCGCGCCTCGCCGCAGCCGGCTTTGTCGGGGCGATGATCGATACCCGCGGCAAGAGCGGCACCACGCTTACCAGCCTCATGGCCGCGCCGCAGCTGGCCGCCTTCGTCGCCGGGTGCCGCACGCACGGCCTGATGAGCGGCCTTGCCGGCTCGCTCGGGCTCGGCGACATCCCGGTGCTCGCGCGTCTCGACCCCGATTATCTCGGCTTCCGCGGCGGCCTGTGCCGCGCCAGCGACCGGCGGCAGGCGCTCGATGGGGCCCGGGTCGCGCAGGCGGTCGAAGCGATGCGGGCCGGCCCGCGAGCCGACGCGGCGTGAGGCGTATGACAAGCGCTAGCCCAGCCGCTCCCCGTGTCACGGGGACAATCGATGGCGCTGTCGTCAAGATCGGCGGCAGCCTCGTCGCGGATCGCGCGCGGCTTTGCGCCATCCTCGCCGAATGCGTGGAGGAACCGCCGGTCGCGATCGTGCCCGGCGGCGGACTCTTCGCCGACGCCGTGCGCGCGACCCAAGCTGCGCTCGGCCTCGACGACGCCCTCGCCCACCGTCTCGCCCTCGACGCCATGGGCCGCATGGCCGAGGTGTTCTGCGCGCTCGAACCACGGCTCACCATCGCCCGGAGCCTCGAGGCCGTTGCCGACGCCCTCGCTCAGGGCCGCGCCGTGATCTGGGATCCAATCGCGCTCAAAGCAGGTCATGCCGATATCGAAGAGAGCTGGGACGTCACCTCCGACAGCCTCGCCCTATGGCTCGCAGGCATGCTTGGCGTCGATCGCTGCATCCTTGTGAAGTCGGCAAAACTTACCTCGCAGACCGATCCCGCCGCCCTCGCACGAGCCGGCCTCGTCGATGCCGCGTTCCCGCGTTTCGCCGCCGCCTTCGGCGGCGCGATCGTGATCCGCGGCACCGAGGATATCAGCCAGAGGCACGCCGCATGAGCGCGCCCGAACATCTCGTCTTCATCACCGGCAAGCTGGCCCATGCCCGCCTCGAAAAGGTCGCGGCCACCCTGCCGGCCGAGCGGTTCACTTGGAGCATCGCCGATGCCGGGGTGAAGGTCGCCGCGCTGATGACCGAGGAAATCATCAAGCGCCGTGTGCAGATGCCCGAGGGCGCGACCCGAATCGTCCTGCCCGGCCGCTGCCGCGCCAACCCGGAGGCGCTGGCCCAGCACTTCGGCCTCCCGGTGGAGCGGGGGCCGGATGAGATCGTTGATTTGCCGGCTTATCTTGGTCTGACCGGGCGCAAGGTCGATCTCTCGCGCCACGACCTGCGCATCTTCTCCGAGATCGTCGATGCCTCGAAGATGACGCCGGACCAGATCCTGGCCAAGGGTCTCGACCTCGCCCGCCGCGGGGCCGACGTGATCGACCTCGGCGGGCTGCCCGACACGGCGTTCCCGCATCTGGAGGACAGCGTTCGGGCGCTGAAAGGGGCCGGGCTGAAGGTCAGTGTCGATTCCTTCTCCCTCGACGAGTTGACCCGCGGGGCGCGGGCCGGCGCCGACTTCCTGCTGAGCCTCAACGAGGAAACGCTGGATCTCGCCTTCGAGACCGACGCGGTGCCGATCCTGGTGCCGATGCGGCCCGACGACCTGCCCTCCCTCGACCGCGCCATCGAGCGGATGGAGCGGGCGGGCCGGCCCTACATGGCCGATCCGATCCTGGAGCCGATCCATTTCGGCTTCGTCGACTCGATCGTCCGCTACCGCGAGATCCGCGCACGCTGGCCGAACATCGAGATGATGATGGGCACCGGCAACCTCACCGAACTCACCGAGGCCGACAGCCTCGGCGTCACCGCGCTCCTCGTCGGCATGTGCTCGGAACTCGCCATTCGCAACGTGCTGATCGTGCAGGTCTCGAACCACACCCGCCGCACGGTGGAGGAGCACGACGCTGCCCGCCGGGTGATGTACGCGGCACGAGAGGACGCCGCCCTGCCTAAGGGCTATGGCCGCGAGTTGCTGGCGCTGCACGACAAGCGCCCCTTCGTGCAGACCTCCGATGAAATTGCCGCTCTGGCCGCGGAAGTGCGCGATCCCAATTACCGCATCGCCGTCGCCGAGGACGGCATCCACGTCTACAACCGCGACCGTCACACCACCGGCACCGACGCGATGGCCTTCTTCCCCGAACTGAGCGTGGAGAGCGACGGCGCGCACGCCTTCTATCTCGGCGGAGAACTGACGAAGGCCGAGACCGCGTTCCGCCTCGGCAAGCGCTACGTGCAGGACGAACCCCTCGATTGGGGTTGCGCCGCCGACCGCACCCAGGAAGACACCACCGCCTTCAAGGCGGCCGGGCCGACGAAATCGGCGCATACCAAGCATAGCGGCCCCGGGGCGCCCGCCGCCGAGCGCGCGACCCGGACCGATCCGGAGCGCGACGCCGCACCGCCGCGGACCGAGACCGGAACCGGCACGGCATCGGAACGCGACCCGCTCAGCGAGCCGAAGGGCGGCCGCATCGTCTGCGGCCGGCTGGTGCCCGACGAGGACCGGAATTAGTCATTTCTGCATCGGCTTTTTCCGAAAGCCGGTGGCCACCTTTCGGACCGATGCTCGATGCCGCTGATCCTTGAGACCGTCGTCACCACCCTGTCGGCGGCCGGCGCACTGCATCTCGTGCCGTTCGGCCTGATCCGCGAGGACGAGGATTTCGTGCTCGCCCCGTTCCGCCCCTCGCCCACGATCGACAACCTCGCCGAGCGCCCCTACTTCACGGCCTCGGCCCCGAGCGACGTGCGGGTGATCGCGGGCGTCGTCACCGGGCGGCGCGATTGGCCGGTGGTGGATTGCGATCACATTCCCGGCAAGCGCCTCGCCGAATGCTTCGGCCATGCCGAGTTCGAGGTGGCGGCGATCGAGGACGATCCGCAGCGCCCGCGCTACCGCGGGCGGATGGTGCACGCGGTGAGCCACGTGCCGTTCATCGGCTACAACCGGGCGCAGGCCGCGGTGATCGAGGCGGCGATCCTGTCCACGCGGCTCCACATGCTGGAGCCGGAAAAGGTCCTGACGGAGATGGCCTATCATGCCATAGCCATGTCCAAGACCGCCGGCCCCGTCGAGCGCGAGGCCTGGGACTGGATCGAGGACAAGGTCGCGGGGGCCCTGGGACGCACCGGCCGCGTCCTCGCCGGGACGAGCCGCCCCCTGTGAGGCGCCGACAGACTGAACCGATGCTCAAGGAGATACCCGGTTTGAAGCGGATCGCATGGCTCGCCGCGGCGACGCTCGTCGTCACCACAGTCGGGACGCAAGCCCAGCACGCGCCGACACGACGCAAGATCGTCGAGAGCGTCACGATCGACGCCTCACCCGACAAGGTCTGGGCGGTTGTCGGCAACCCGGCCGATGCGGGCTGGATCGAGAACGTGGCGCGCGGCGAACGGCAGGGCAGCGCGGACAAGCCGGTCTTCCGGCTGACGCTGAAGAACGGCCACGTCATCGTCGAGGAGAGCCGCAAGCTCGATCCCGAGCGCAAGAGCTTCGGCTATTACATCCTCGAGAACGAGGTTACCGACCTGCCCGCCAAGGATTACTCGGCCACGATCTCGGTGCAGCCCGAGGGCGCACAGGCGCGGGTCGAGTGGCGGGCCGCGTTCTACCGCGGCCATCCGAACAACGACCCGCCGCCCGAACTCAACGACGAGAATTCGGAGAAGCGCGTGCGGGCCTGGATTCATGCCAGCCTTGAGAACCTCAAGGCCCGGCTTGAGAAGAGCGGCTCCTGACACAAGTCGCTCGAATGAGGGATGAGGCTGCCATGCTCGGCGGCCTCAACGGGAGGAGAAAAACGTATGAAGTTCAGGACGCTCGCCGCCGTGGCGGCGCTCGCCACGGTGACTTTCGCCGCGCAGGCCCATGGCCCGACCCGGCAGAAGGTTTCGGAGTCGATCGAGATCAACGCCCCCGCCGACAAGGTCTGGGCGATCGTCGGCAACTTCCAGGACGGAAGCTGGATTCCGGTGGTCGAGAAGACCGAGGGCAAGGGTGGCAACGAGGTCAAGGCGACCCGCACGCTGACCCTGAAGGGCGGCGCCACGGTCGAGGAAGAGCTCGCCAAATACGACGCCGAGAAGAAGCTCCTCATGTACCGGATCACCAAGGTCGACGTGAAGACCCTGCCGGTGAACGATTATTCCTCGACGATCGAGCTCGAGGGTGACGGCGCCAAGACCAAGATGACGTGGCGCGGCGCGTTCTACCGCGGCTACATGAACAACGATCCGCCGCCCGAGCTGAACGACGAGGCCTCCAAGAAGGCCGTGCTCGGCCTCTACAAGGCGGGCTTGGAGAACGTGAAGGCCAAGGCCGAGAAGGGCTCGTAAGGGTTTGATACGGTCCCCGCTTGATGAAAGCGGGGACCGTATCAGCAAGCACGCGCGGCGCCTGAGCGAAGCCCAAATCCGCCATCCCGAAGGGATCAAACGGATTTGGTATGACAACATACGGAGCCGGCATGCGCTGCTCACTTCGGCTCACAGGCCGGCTCCTCCCTCTCCCCTTCGCGGGAGAGGGTGGCCCCCGAAGGGGGTCGGGTGAGGGGCTGGCTCCGCATTGTCCGGAAGCGTCGCTCCCCTTTCCCGCCTCGCATCCGCGAGGCACCCTCCCCCGCAGAGGGGGGAGGGCCTTTATAGCCCTTGCCTACCTTCTGACATCCGGCGCCCCCGCCCTGGCGCAGGAAGCCCTGGTCACGGCGCAGCTCGGCAACGCTGTCGAGATCATCGACCTCGCGTCCAAGACGATCCTGCAATCGATCCCCGTACCGGGGGCGCCGGCGGGCATCGCCGTCTCGCCCGATCGGAAGACGGCCTACGTCACCCGCCCCGAGGGCCACGGCGTCTCGGTGATCGATCTCGATGCGCGCCGGGTGAGCGCGAGCCTCGATCTGCCCGGCGGCCCGCTCGGCATCGGCGTCAACCCGAAATCCGGCGAGGTCTACGTCGCCGACTGGTACGGTGCGCGCGTCTTCGTGCTGCGCCCGAATGCGGGGGGCCTGACGCTGGAGGGCGAGATCGCCACCGGGAAATCTCCCTCCGGCATCGCGGTGACGCCGGACGGCGCCACGCTGCTGGTAGCCAACCGCGAATCCGACTCGGTCTCGATCATCGACGTGGGAAGCCGCCGGGAGACACGGCAAGTGTCTGTGGGCCAGCACCCGTTCGGCCTGACCCTCTCGGCGGACGGCCGCTACGCCTACACCGCCAACGTGGTCTCGAACGACGTCTCGGCCATCGACGTCGCCGCCGGTCGCGAGACCGGCCGCGTCACCACCGGCCAGCGGCCCTACGTCATCGCGTTCGCCGCCGGCAAAGGCTTCGTGACCGACCAGTATTCCAACACCGTGACGGTGTTCGACCCGGCCAGCTTGAAGAAAGTGGCCGCGATCGATGTCGGCGACCACCCCGAGGGCATCGCCGCCACCCGCGACGGGAAGACGATCGTCGTCGCCAACTGGGGCGACAACGCCTTGAGCCTGATCGACCCGTCGAGCCTCACGGTCACCGGCACGATCGCGACCGGCGACGGGCCGCGCGCCTTCGGGGATTTCCTAAGGTAAAGTCAGGCCGCCGCGGGCGGGTCGCCGGAGCCGGTCTCGGTGGGCGAGTTGAGGACGTCCTCCAGCTCATCCACGAGGCGGTCGATCTGATCCTCGCTCGCCAGCACCCGGGTGGTCCGGCCGTCCTCGGTGACGAAGGCCAGCTCGATCGCCTCCCCGGTGCGGGTGGCCAGGATGCGGGCGAGCTTGTTTCCTGCAGTCATGCGCCTCTCCTTGTGACATGTCCCCGTCAACGCGCGGGAACGGCCCCGTTCCTCACCCGATCAAGCCGACGGCCACTGCCGGGCCGCAGGTCGAAACCCAGGCGGCATCCTCACCGTTCAAGCACCGGGCGATGGTCTCGGTGAGCGGCACCCGGCGGCGTCCGAGCCGGGCGGCCAACCGCTCGGCCAGGAAGCGGCCGGCGCCGCAGACGACGAGCGGCGCGTCCTCGGGCAGATCGGAGCGCGACAGCAGAATCGCGGTGGCATCGTGCAGGGGGCGCAGCTGCGCCTCGGCGAACCACGCGGCCAGCGCCCGCCATTCCTCGGCACTCCCCTCCCCCCGGTCGCGGCCGACCATGCGGGCGAGCCGGAGCTCGGTCTCAGGGATCGACTTGCCCTTCAAGTCGGCGCTGTATTGCTGGTCGGCGCCCTCCGGCAGGTCGCCGGTAAGCCGGTAGATGTCGGCGGTGCTGGCGAAGGTCTCGGCCATCAGCCGCGTGCGCCGGCCGCGCCAGGGCGCGTGGGTGGCAAATGCGAGGAGCGGGGTGCGCACCACGCCGGTATAGACCAGTTCGCCCGTCTCCAGCCGCTCGGCGTCGCTGTAGCCCTGCGCGGCGGGCTGCCCCCCGACGATCGGGATCAGGTCGGCGGTGGTCGAGCCGATATCGACCAGCAGCGCATGAGGGACGTGCCGGCCGATCAGGGCGGCGGTGGCATGCCAGTTCGCCGAGGCAATATCGGCCGCGTGCGCGCGGGCGTTGTTAGCCGAGACGAAGCCGGCGGGGCCGGCATAGATCCGCACGCTACCTTTGAGCGTCGCAGCCGCCCAGGCCGAAAGCTGATGCACCCCGTCCGCCCGGTCGGCGAAGCAATCGGTCAGCTCGCCGGTCATGGTGACGGCGTGCGCGGCCTCGCCTCGCACCCAGTCCGGCAATTGTGCGAACGTCTCGTCGAGGGCGGGAACGCCGCGCCAGAGCCGGCACGGCGCCTGCACCGCCTCGACCACGCGGCCCTCCTCGACGAGCGCTGCCTTGACATGCACCCCGCCGAGATCCCACCCGATGACCCTGGTTTCAGTCCGGTTCACGCGATGTCTCACGGTTCTGAGGGGCGGCCGTTTCGGCTGATCCCGGTGATCGACCTGCGCCACGGGCAGGTGGTGCGCGCCCGCGCGGGCGAGCGTGACGCCTATGCCCCGATCGACACCCCCTTGGCCAGAGGCTCGCGGCCCGCCGACGTGGCCCGCGGCCTTCTCGATGCTGTCGGGGGGGATCGGCTCTACGTCGCCGACCTCGACGCGATCATGGAGGGCCGGGCGCCCGACCGTGCCAGCCTGGAGGCAGTGGCCGGCGCCTGCCCCGGGGTGACGCTGTGGGTCGATGCCGGCTTCTCCGATTTCCCGGGCATCGAGCGTTTCACCGCGCTCGGGCTCGGCCGCCCGGTGATCGGCAGCGAGAGCCAGTGGGATGCGGATCTCGTGCGCGCGCTCGGCAACCGTGCCGTACTCTCCCTCGACAGCCGGGGCGCGGAACGGCTCGGCCCGGACGCCCTGCACGACGATGCGGAAACGTGGCCCGAGGATGTGATCGTGATGACGCTGGCACGGGTCGGCACCGGGACCGGCCCCGATCTTTCCGGGGTGTCGCGGGCCGTCGAGGCGGGCGGGGGGCGGCGGATCTACGCGGCGGGGGGCGTGCGCGGGCCGGAGGATGTCGCGCATCTCGCGCGGACCGGCGCTGCGGGCGCGCTCGTCGCCTCGGCGATCCATGACGGGCGGCTGCGCTGAGGTTCAGGGCAGGCCCCAAAAAGAAAGGGACGGCCGAAGCCGTCCCAATCCACTAACGTCCAAGGAAGATCGAAGCCAGTCGCTGGAGCAGACCCCGCGGTGCGGGCGGAGGCTCGCTCTGCCCAGGACTGCCTCCGATCTAAGCGTTGGCGGCGAAGGGGTGGGTCGCCGACTTACGCTGCTCCGTGACAACCGAAGCCTTCGGCTCGCCGTTGACGGCGCGCTGGATCGAAAGCTTGGTGGCCTCGTAGTTGTACTTCTGGATCTTGGCGTCGTCGGCCGCTTCCCAGTGGATGAACACGCCGACCAGCACGTACAGGTCGTCGGCTTCGTCAGCCGGGATGATGCCTTCGGCAACCGCGTCCTGCACGGCCATGGCGACGCCATGCTGGGCCGGGCCAAACATCTGGACGGCCTGACGGGCGTCGTTGATGGTGACCTTGTTGAACATCAGCGTGTTCGGCTTGCACGGCAGGTTCGGCGCGATCACGGCGAGCAGGCTGGTGAAGCCGTGCTTGTTGTTGACCAGACCGTTGCAGAAGGCCGTCTCGGCCGGCGAACCGCGCGGTCCGATGATGAGGTCGATGTGAGCGACTTCGTTGCCATCGCCGACGAGGGCCTCGCCGACCTGAACCTTGGTGATTTTTGCCATTCGGGGTCTCTCCCTGGATTCCTGAAAAAAGGCCCGCCCTGAGAGGAGGCGGGGCCTGGAAGCCATCCTTGTTTGCGGCGCCCGGCTGAGAGCCGAGCCGGTTTGCCCGGATAGCGGGGCGGACCCTACAGCGGGCCATTCCGCCGAACAACCCGCGCAAAGCCCTGAAATCTGCGATTTTTTGGAGGCCGGGGGGCCTTGACGCGACAAGATTCGTCCCCTCGCGGGCGAGGGCTCGACCAAGGCTCAGGCGCCCTCGCCGCGGGCGGACAGGAGCGCGTCGAGAAACAGCGTCGCGACGGTGAAGTCGGCACTCGTGCCAGGGTTGAGGCCGGCCTCCTTCAACGCGCGGTCGTAGGCGAGGAGTGGCTCGACCGGCGCTGCGGCGAGGTCGAGGCCCGCGAGAGACGCCTGCGCCTGCGCCCGCACCGCCTCGGCCCGCTCTGGGCCGTGCTTGCGGGCGATGTGGCTGTCCGGCACGGCCATGAGATAGGCGAGATGAACCGCGGTCGTCGTCCAGGGCGGGACCAGCCCGCGTGCCCGCGCGCCCACCAGCGCCGGCAGGCCGATCGCGAACAGGTCACGAAACCCGTCCCCATAGGCGCGGGCGATGCGGTCGCGCGGGGCGGCCTCCGCCATCGCCGCGCGCAGCGGCGGGAGCGCTTCGTCATCGATTTGGGACACGTCGTGGCGCTCGGCCCGGCCGAGGCCGCCGGGATTGGCCCGGCGGATCGCCGCGAACACGTCGCGGGAATCGGAGGCGTCGAACCCCGCCAGCACGGCGTTCAGGGCCTCGGCCAGCGGGCCGGGCTGCTCCGCGGCATAAGCGAGCGGCGCGCAGAGGAGCAGGATGCCGAGATTGGTGTTCTGCCCGACGGCGGCGAAGGTCGCCTCGACCCCGCCGCGCACCCGCTGTCCGACGCGCGCGCCCGCCGCGGCGAGCGGCGGGGCCGACACGTCGGCACTGGTGACGAAATCGGCCACGACCATGCGGTGGCCGGGGGCGTAGCCATGGACGTTGCCGGGTTTCAGCGCATCGAGTTCGGCGAGGCAGGCGGCCCGGTAGAGGTCGGCCACGGTCGCCGCGGGCAGGCCGCCGGGCGCCGTCCCGCTCATCCGAGCGCCGAGACCAGCCGCGGCGGACGGGCGGCGCGCACCGCGTTGAGGAAGCCGCGCGCCACCGCCCCGGCGATGTCGACCTCCGTCACCTGCTGCAGGCCGGACCAGGCCGGCATGGAGTTGACCTCCAGCACCAGAAAGCCGCCCTCGCCGTCCTCGACGAGGTCGATGCCGGTATAATCGACGCCGACCGCGGCGGCGGCGGCCTCGGCGAGTTCGGCGGCGCGGGCCGGCACGTCCCAGGCGAAGGGCCGGCCGCCGCGGTGGACGTTGGTGATCCAGCCGTCGCCCTCGCGGATCATCCCGGCGATCGCCCGGCCCTCGCAGACGAAGACGCGGTAGTCGCGCCACAGCCCGTCGGCACGGGCGACGTAGCGCTGAAGGTAGTAGACGCCGCTCACCGCCTCCTGCGCCGGCAAATCGTCGGGGTTTTCGAGGAGCATCAGCCCCTCGCCCTGCGAGCCGAACAGGGGCTTGAGTACGATCGGTTTTCCCGGCCGCGCCTCGCGGGCGACGATCTCGGCCGCCGCTTCGCGTTTCGAAACGACGAAGGTGTCGGGCGTCGGCAAGCCGGCGCGGGCGATCAGCAGCGAGGTCGCCGCCTTGTCCACCGAGCGCTCGATCGCCGCCGGCCCGTTCCAGACGGTGACGCCGGAGGCGACCAGCGCGTGGAGCACGCCGAGCCGCATGGTGGTGGCTTCGAACGTGCCGCCCGCGATGGTGCGCAGCAGGACGCCGTCCGGCAGCCCATCCTCGAAGCCGGGCACCCGCAGCGGCTCACCGCCGCCGGTGACCACGGCAACGTCGGCGAGCGAGAACAGCACGGGCTCGACGCCGAAGCCGCGCAAGGCCTCCCGCAGCCGCGCCTTGTGCCAATTGCCGTTGTCGGCCGCGAGCCCGATGCGCATTCGCTCTTTTTCCGTTTTTTCAGAGCCTGTTTGACCAACCGGGTCGGGTGTTCATGACGGTCGTCATGCTGAGGTGCCGAGCGAAAGCTCGGCCTCGAAGCACGCCGGAACGGTCGCTCTCGTAGCATCGGTTGGCCTGGAGAAGCGTCGCGGCGTGCTTCGAGGCTGCTGACGCAGCACCTCAGCATGAGGAACGAGAAGCTTGCCGAAGCAGTCCGGTCAAATTGGCTTTCGACGACCTTCTCCCGCTGGGGGGAGGGTCTCGATCGTTGCCTTAGACGAACGAGGCGTCCACGAGCTGCGGCTCCAGCCGGCCGCCGCGGAACGACTTGCCGGTCTTGACCGAGGTGACGATGGCCTCGGCCGGGGAGAACAGCGCGCCGTCGATCTTGTAGAAGTCGCCGTTCACCCGCGAAAAGATCTCGGCGAAGGGCGCGCCGTGATCGGCCGAGGTGGTGGAGGGGATCTGCTCGGCGAGCTGCTTGGCATCCGCGTCGTCGGCATCGACGAAGAGCTGCACCCGGCCGCCATAGATGATGGCGTCGTTGGTGCGCCCCATCGCCTGGATGAAGTCCGGATGCGGCGGCGAGAGCGGGGCCGAGCCGATGCCGTCGAGGATCTTGTGCAGATCG
The DNA here is from genome assembly GCF_024347855.1 of Methylorubrum sp. GM97. Classification (NCBI taxonomy): domain Bacteria; kingdom Pseudomonadati; phylum Pseudomonadota; class Alphaproteobacteria; order Hyphomicrobiales; family Methylobacteriaceae; genus Methylorubrum; species Methylorubrum sp. GM97. The sequence goes on along the minus strand of NZ_AP025942.1, from coordinate 2,037,862 downwards.
AAGCCGACGGTGTGGGCCTTGTGCAGCGCCACTTCCAGCACGCGGGCGACGACCTGGGTCGAACCAGCCAGGCTCTGGGTCGGGGCGTAGATGAAGGTCACGTTCTCCGGCGCGAGGCCGGTGGCGGCAGCGACCTTGTTCACCACCGAGGCCGGCGGCGCGCTGCCGGATTCGAGGACGAGCGCGGTCGTGGTCGCGTTGTCGCGATAGCCGAGCTCCTTGTAGAGCTCCTCCACCACGGCCACCGCACGGCCGGGACCCGAGCCGAGGGCGAAGAAGCCGGAATCGCCCTCCTCGTCGGCGAGGCTCCAGCCGGCATATTGCGAGCCGAGGCAGGCCAGCACCGGATCGGCGGAGTGGACGACGACGGTGTAGGGCCAGGAGGCGACCGGGCCGATCGGCGCGATCGTCACCGTGCCGAGGCCGCCGAGGCAGATCTCGGCGATGCGCCGGCCGGCCTCGATCGAGCCGCGGGCGTTGGCGCCAGCATCGACGGTGCGCGCGCCGTTCTCCTGGGCAACGATGAGCCGGAGCTTGGCCGCGTCAGCGACGAGGCTCTCGACCAGCGGCCCGGCCAGGGCGTTGAGGCTCGGCGCGCTCGTGTTGGAACTCATGATTGTTCTCCGTTTCCTCCAGCAGCGCGCGGACCGTCTCGGCCCTCGCCCGCAATTCTTGCTTGACCGCCGCGGCGTCCGGCCCGGAGGCCGTCACCGTACAGAACGGTGCGTCGCGCGCCACGTGGCTGCCGGCCCGCGGCCGGTCCCGCACGTGGTCCGGCCAGTCGAGTGGCGGCACCGCCGCGCAGGTCCGGGCCGCGTAACAGATCTCGGCGCCCGTCGCATCCGCCGGGGCGGCCTCGATTGACGGCATCCGGCCGAGCGCCGCCTCGATATGCTGAATCAGCAGCGGCGTCGGGCGGTGATCGAGCACGTCGAGGGTGGCGCCGGGGCGTGGATTGATCTCCAGCAGCCACCACCTTTCCCCGTCCACGAGGCAATCTGCGCTGGCAAGACCGGTGAGGCCGGTGGCGCGAGCGAGCCGAAGCGCCGCCTCGGCGATCTCCGCGGCGACCGCAGTCGGGACCGGCTCCGCCTCGTCACGACCGCGGGCGAGCGCGCCGGCATAGCGGAACGGCCGCCGCGGCGAGGGCGCCTGCCACTGCTCGGTCAGCGCCAGGGGTTCGATGCGGCGGCCATCGGACAGAAAGTTCAGGGCGAAGGCGCGGCCGGTCATCCGGGCCTGGAGGTAGTGGCCCGGCGGGGTCGTACCGGCCGCGCTCGCGCGGATATGCGAACCGCCGCAGCCCCCCGCCCGCTTGAGGAGCCAAGCGGCACGTTCGGCGACCGGGCCGGCGCTGACCGCCGGATGCGGGATCGCGAGGCGTTCGCACAGGGCCGCAAAACCGAACGGATCCTTGAGGGCGGCGACCGTCTCGGCGCCCGCACCGAGCAGGCGATGGCGGCCAGCGATCTCCACGATGAGGTCCGGCGCGGCCTCGAACCCGCTGCCGAGCACCACGCCGAGGGTGCTGCCAGCTTCCTTAGACAACGCATCGAGCCCTGCCAGCACGCTGGCCTGGTCGCGGGCACCCGCACCGAATCGGCCGGGCAGCGGGCGATGGCTCTCGGCCAGCGCCAGGGTGTCCTCGTCGCCGAACAGATCGAGCACGAACGGGCGAAAGCCCGCCCGACGCGCGGCCTGCGCCAGCGCCCGGCCGGACTGGGCGGCGATCAGGATCGCGTCGCCCTCCCGATGCGGAAGCGGGTTCAGGTTCGGACTCAGCCGGCGATCTCGACGGCGAGCTTGTAGGCGTCGCGGAAATCGAGGCAGAGCGGCTCCTGTGCCTCCAGCATCTTGCGGAACATGCGGCACTGGGTCTGGTACTTGACGTTGCCGACCGCGAGCGCGCCGATGCCGACGCCCTTGCCGGTGGGTAGCGGAACATCGACGGCGTTCACGTCGATGCCGGCGATGCCGGCGGGCGGCACGGCGTTGACGTCGGAGGCCACCAGCAGCTTGGGCGCGGATTCGAGATCCTCCGCCGTCAGGATCGAGACGCCGGCGGGGCCGGCCGAGAGGATCACGTCGGCGTCGGTGATCGCGGCGCGGCGCGCCTCGGGCAGAGTTCCGTCCACGGCGCCGACATCGATGCCGAAGCGCCACTTCATGGTGAAGGCGATCTTCGAGACGCGCTCCTCGCCATCATGGCCGACGAGCACGGTCTGCGCGCCCTCCAGCGCGCCGATCACCGCGGCGACATAGGCGACGACGCCCGCGCCGCCGAAGATGACGATGCGCTTGCCCTTGAGGTCGGTCGAGAACCGCGCTTTCAGCGCCCGGTTCACCTCGGCGACCATCGCCGCGCCGGTGGTGAAGGAGCCGGCCGGGTCGGCGAAGACGTGGTTGACGAAGGGGGGCACGAAGGCCTTCTTCGCCCGGTCCACCATGTCGAGCGCCAGCTCGGCGTTCTTGCCGCCGATGAAGATGCCGGTGCGTACGCCGTCCTGCGGCGCGCGGGAGAAGATCGAGTCCTGCGTCAGCGAGACGACATCGGTGAGATCGACGCCGGTATAGGGGATCAGCGTCTCGAAGCCGGCATCGATCGCCATGTTCACGTCGAACGGGCTCATGTGCTTGAGCGGCGTCAGCATGTGCAGGATCGAGCGGGCCATGGTCTTCGTCCTCTCGTGACCGCGCCTTTGCCAGGCGCTTCAGGTGCAAAACCGGAACGACTGCCGCCGGTCAAGCGCAGGTTTCTTTGAACCGGGAAAAAGAAAAAGCTCTAAACTTCCGCAACCGAGGCGCCGACATTGCGTCCGCGGGCGATGACGAAGCGCAGGCGGCCGGGCCGCGCCAGCCCTGCGACCAGTGTCTCCGCCTCCTTCTGCGAGGGCACGAGCGCAAAGCCGGTCGGTCCCCAGGAGCTCTGGCCGTAGCCGGGCACCCCTGCCTGCGCGATCGCCGCGAGAGCGTCGGCCACGGCGGGGCTGGCGAAGCGCCCGCCCTGGTGCGGGGCGAAATGGTCGCCGATCCGCTTCTGGATCGCGGTGATGCCGGCGCCGAATCCGTTCGGCTCGGCGGTCGCGGCGGCGGGCAGCACCTGCATCAGCACGATCCGGCAGATCTCGGCGGCCTGCCCCGCATCGAAGGGCGGCAAGTCGCGGAACGCTTCGGTCTCGCGAGAGCCATGCACACCGGTCATGGCCTCATCGAGGATCAGTACGACCCGCCAATCCCCGGGATAGGGCAACCGCGCGATGACGGGCGGCGGCGCGCCGGAGCCGTCGCGCCCGCCATCCACGATCAGCCCGCCCTCGGTGAAGGCAGCGAGCCCGACGCCGGAACGGTTGCCGCGGTCGAGCACGTCGGCGAAGTCCGCCGGCGCGAAGGGACGTCCGTTGAGGCGCGCCAGCGCGGCGGCGACGGCCAGCGCGAGCTGCGTGCCCGAGCCGAAGCCGGCATGAGCGGGAATCGATTCCTCGATCTCCACCGCCACGGCCTCCGGCACATCGAGATAGGCGGCGGCCGCGAGCAGGTTGGCGCGCACACGCTCGGCCTCCGGCCCGCTGGCGGAGACGCGTTTGGCCGGGCGCGCGACGAGTTGGACGGCCGGCGCGTCGAGGGCGAGGCCGATGCTGCCGAAGCGGCGCCCGAGGCCGCCGTTGAGATCGAGGAAGCCGAAATGCAGGCGCGCGGGCGCGCGGACCCGCACGCCGGCCCCGGCCGGCCGGGATGTCGTCGCGCTCACGATCTCCGCCGTCTGGTCCGGGACCTCGGCCACGGTCTCATCCCCTTCCGCCGACGTTGCCGGCCCAGCCGGCGCGGACGCGCCCAACGATGCGGGCGGCTTCTCACATGCTGCGGCGCCCGCGACAACCTCGCTCGCGATAACCGTATCGGCATCCTGGCCAATGCCGATGCGGTTGTCGCCGCGCGGAACCGTTTTCGTGCGAAAGCGGGACGATCGGGGAGAGCAGGCGACGAACGAAATCCTGACGTCAAACTTCGGCGGGGGCTTGCGGCCTCCGGCACAGGAATGCAAAACCACCCGGCTCCCTTCGCGGAGCCGGTCCGAGCCACTGCCCCCGAACCCGCATTCCGGATTTCGAGGCATCGAGGCTCCACCAGGGGCGCCCGCGCCCTTCGGACGTGACCGTCTTTCGCCCCGCCTCGATGCGGGGATGCCCGAAGAAGCGACGGTGAGGAAGCATGGCAGCCTGGGTGAAGGGAGGCGCAGCGGACGTAGACGCTGCGGTCGAGGCCGCGGCCGACCTGCTCGCCGCCTCACGCGTGCCGGTGCTGGCAGGCCTGAGCGCCGAAGTCTCGGCGCTGCGCGCCGCCTACCGGCTGGCCGAGACCCTCGGCGCCTCGCTCGATCCCGTCTCCGGCCCCAGCGTCTACGCCGAACTCGGCGCGCTCAGCGCCGGTGGTGCGATGAGCACGACACGGGCCGAAACGATCGGCCGGGCGGACGTCATCCTGATCGTCGGCAACCGTCCCTGGGACGGTGAGCTGATCGCCGAGATCGCCGCCGCGGCCCCGAGCCGCGGACGCGCGGCGGGCTCGGAGCGTGCCCTGCTCTCGCTGGGCGGTCCGCAGAACGGCGCGATCCGCCATGTCGCCTACGCGGCGGATGCCGGTGGCCTCACCATCTCGCTCGGGCACCTGCGCGCCTTCGCCAAGGGCCATCTCGCCGGTGAGGCCGCCTTTGCCGACCTCGCCAAGCGCTTGTTCGCGGCCCAGTACGGCGTCATCGTCTACGACCCGGAAGAGGTCGGCGAACTCGGCGCGGAGATGCTCCAGGGGCTGATCCGCGATCTCAATGAATCCACCCGCTTCTTCGCGCTGACGCTGGCAGACCCGTTCCAGGGCCGCGCGGCAGTGCAGCTCTCCGCCTGGACCACGGGACAGGCGCCCCGCGTCGGTTTCGGCCGGCATCAGCCCGAGCACGATTCCTGGCGCTTCGACAGCGCCCGCCAGATCGCCGCGGGCGAGGCCGACGCCGCCCTGTGGCTCGCCTCGCTTCCCGCCCCGCGCCCCGCTTGGCTCGGCAGCCTGCCGACGATCGCCATCGTCGGCGAGGGCTCTCAGGAGGCCGCGGGCGAGACGGCGGAGGTCGTCATCACCGTGGGCGTGCCCGGCCAGAGCGTCGGCGGCGCCCTCTGGAACGACCGGCGCGGCGTCATCGCCTATGCCGAGGCCAGCGATCCCGCGAAGACGCCGGCTGAAACGGAGACTGCGGCCGGCGTGCTCACCCGCATCCGCGACCGCCTCATCGAGAAGGGTGTCTCATGCTGACCCGTATCCACGGTGGACGGGTGGTCGATCCCACAGCCGGGCGCGACGCCGTCGGCGACGTCTGGATCGAGGATGGCCGCGTCGTCGCCCCGAGCGAGCGCGCCCCCGATCAAACCATCGACGCCACGGGCTGCGTGGTGATGGCCGGCGGCGTCGAGGTCCACTCGCACATCGCCGGCGGCAACGTGGTGATGAGCCGCCTGCTGCTGCCCGACCTCTACGTCAGCGAATCCGCGCCCAACGGCCATCCCTTCGCCCATGCCGGCGGCTCGGGAAGCTGGATCGGCGCCAATTACGCGCGGATGGGCTACACCACGGCGGTCGAGCCGGCGCTGCCGCCCTCGAACGCGCTCGCGACTCATCTCGAACTCGCCGACATCCCGCTGCTCGACCGCGGCGGCCTCGCGGTGCTCGGCAACGACGACCACCTGCTCCAGCTCCTGCGCGACGGCGAGGGCAAGCAGGCTGTGCGCGATCTCGTGCAGCAGACGCTGGCCCATTCGCGGGGTCTGGGCGTCAAGTGCATCAACGCGGGCGGCGCCTCGGCCTTCAAGGACGGCGTCTTGAAGCTCAGCCTCGACGACGAGATCCCCTGCTACGGGCTCTCGACGCGCAAGATCATGTCGGCCCTGCTCGACGCGGTCGAGGAGATCGGCGTGCCGCACCCGCTGCACGTCCACTGCAACAATCTCGGCCTGCCCGGCGCCGACGACTCGCTCGTCGCGACTTTGGAGGCGGCCGAAGGCCGGCGCATCCACTTCGCGCACGCCCAGTTCTATGCCTACGGCGTGGTCGACCCCGAGAACCCGATGACCGGCGGCTTCCGCTCGGCGGCCGAGCGGATCAACGCGGCGATGGAGGCGCACCCCAACGCGACCTACGACGTGGGTCAGGTGGTGTTCGGCCAGACGGTGACGATCTCGCTCGACATCCTGCGCCAGTTCGGCGGCCGTAAGGGCGCCAAGCCGAAGAAGTGGGTGATCTCGGCGGGGGATGCCGAGGGCGGCGGTGTGGTGCCGTTCCTCTATCGGCCGCGCGGTCCGGTCTCGTCGCTGCAATGGGCGATCGGCCTGGAATTGATGCTGCTCTCGAGCAACCCCGAGCGCACCATCCTGACGACCGACCACCCGAACGGCGGCGTCTTCACCGAGTACCCGCGCATCATCCACCTGCTAATGGATGCCGAAGAGCGCGCCAAGGAAATCGCGACGCTGCCGGCGATCGTCGGCGAACGCTCCGGCCTGCCGAAGATCGAGCGCGAGTACAGCTTCAGCGAAATCGCGCAGCTCACCCGCTCGGGTCCGGCCAAGCTCCTCGGCCTGACCGATCGCGGCCACCTGCGCGAGGGCGCCAAGGCCGACGTCGCGATCTACCGCGACGATAAGGATCGCACGGCGATGTTCTCCCGCGCCAAGCTGGTGCTGAAGGACGGCCAGCCGATCGTCGAGGATGGCGAGGTCGTCGCTTGGTTCTCGGGCAAGACGCTCAGCCTCGACGTCGAGGCCGATGCGGGCATGGAAAAGCGCGCCGAGAGCTACCTGCAGGATCGCTTCGGCGCCGGGCTCGACACCTTCGCGGTGCCGGACGCCGCCTTCCCGGAGAATACCGGGACGTTCGAAGACGTGGCGTGCCGGGCGTGATGTCGAGGGTGATGGAATCGAATCGATGAGCGACTTCACCCTCAACGGCATCAAGGTCGAGGACACCTTCGCCGAAGCCTTCGACGTCGCGGGCACCGCGATCATCGTCACCAACGACACGCCGAAATGGGCGATGATCGCGGCGACGGTGATGACGGGCTTCGCGACCTCGGTGATCGGCTGCGGCGCCGAGGCCGGCATCGATGCCGAACTCTCCCCCGACGAGACGCCGGACGGACGCCCGGGCGTGCGCATCCTGCTGTTCGGCTTCGAGCCGAACGGGCTGAAGGACCAGCTCCTCAAGCGCGTCGGCCAGTGCATCCTCACCTGCCCCGGCACGGCCTGCTTTGCCGGCGTCGAAGGCCCAACCAAGATCAAGCTCGGCGGCGCGATCCGCTATTTCGGCGACGGCTTCGCGGTCGCCAAGCGCCTGCCCGACCATGAGGGCAAGATGCGCCGCTACTGGCGCATTCCCGTCATGGACGGCGAGTTCCTGTGCGAGGATTCGGTGCGCGCGGTCGATGGCGCGGTCGGCGGCGGCAACCTGCTGTTCCTCGGCCGCAAGCATGCCGACACCCTCATCGTCGCCGAGATCGCGGTCGAGGCGGCGAAAGCCATCCCCGGCGCGATCCTGCCCTTCCCCGGCGGCATCGTCCGCTCCGGCTCGAAGGTCGGCGGGCGCACCAAGGGCATGATGGCCTCGACCAACGACGCCTATTGCCCGACGCTGAAGGGCCGAGCGGGCTCGGCGCTGCCGCCCGAATGCGGCGTGGTGCTGGAAATCGTCATCGACGCCCTGACCTCGGCGGCGGTCGCCGAATCGATGCGCGCGGCGCTGCACGCCGCCACCGAGATCGGCGCACAGCACGGCCTCGTCGCGGTCACCGCCGGCAATTACGGCGGCAATCTCGGCCGGCATCATTACCACCTCCGCGACCTGTTGGAGAAACCCGCCGCATGAGCACGCTGAGACTGCGCGGTGATCTGCCGGAGCGGGTCGACCTTCTCAACATCACCCCCCTCGCCCTGAGCGGTCTGTCCGAGGCCGAGGCGGGCAAGCTCGCCATCGGCACGAGCCGCCGCGGCCTGACCCTCGGCGACGTCTTCGAGATCAGCCTCGACGACTCCGACAGCCTCGTGATCGAGGGCGGCTCTGCCCGGCTCGACCGGGTGGGTGCGGCGCTCTCGCAAGGCTCGATCCGGGTCGAGGGCGATGTCGGCCAGCGCCTCGGCGAAGGCATGGCGGCCGGCTCGCTCACGGTGACGGGCTCCGCCGGCCCCTATGCCGGCACGGGCGCCACCGGCGGCACCATCACGATCGAGGGCGATGCCGGTGACCACGCGGGCGGCGCCGTCTACGCTGCCAAGGCCGGGCTCGACGGCGCGACGCTCGTCATCAAGGGCGCGGCCGGCGACCATCTCGGCGACCGGATGCGCCGCGGCATGATCCTGGCAGGCTCCGCGGGCGCCTTCGCGGCCTCCCGCATGATCGCCGGCACGATCGTCGTCTCCGGCGCGCTCGGCGACCATCCGGGCTACGGCATGCGCCGCGGCACGCTGATCGCAGGCAGCCACGGCACGCTGCTGCCGACCTTCGTCGAGACCGGCACCCCCGACCTCGTCTTCGTCCGGCTGCTGGCCCAAAGCCTCAAGCATCTCGGCGCGGCGCAGGCCAGCCTTCTCAGCGGCACGCTGCGGCGCTACTCCGGCGATCTCGCGACGCTCGGCAAGGGCGAACTGTTCGTGCCGGCCTGATCCGGCACGATTTTTCCGAAGTCCGCCGGCAAGTCGCAGAAAAATGACTTGCCGGCCTGCCGGATTCTCCCACCTTGCCTTGGACCAAGGCGCGGGACACCGATCCGGTCGAGCCGACCGCGCCCCCTCCGAGCCGAGGCCGCGCGCATGTTCCTGCTCCTGTCCGTCTGCCTGATCGCCCAGCCGGCGAAGTGCCACGACGAGCGGATCAAACTGAACTACGACAATCCGAACCCCTTCCTGTGTCTGCGCAACTCGCAGAGCACGCTCGCGGCGTGGCAGGAGGAGCATCCGGACTATCACGTGAAGAGTTGGCGCTGCGCCCCCAAGGCGAGCCTACCGACCGACCTGTAGGACCAACCTGCGAGCGGACCGGGAAAAGCCGGCAATGCGAGCCGGCTTGAGACCCTGCCCCGGCGGTGACATGGTCCGCGCGCCGCCACTGCGGCGGAGAGGGAGACCATGCGTTCGCTGAGAGTCCGGTTCGCCCTCCTGCTCGGCGGCACGGCGCTGATCGCCCTGCTGGCGGCGACCGGCGTCTTGTGGTCGATCCGGCTGACCGAGAACGTCATCGAACGCACGCTCGCCGCCCAGCACCGGCTGGAGCTTCTGGCGGAATTGTCGGGGCGGCTAGCGCAGTACGGCTTTGCCGCCATCGACAGCGTCGGCAATCCGGATGCGCCGCCCGAAGCCCTGTCGGTGACCCGCGACCGGGTCGATCAGGCGCTCAACCATGTTGATGACGCCATCGGCAGCGGCATGGCGACCAGCGCCAACCTTGAGGACCGGATCCAGTACGTCGCCCGCACCCGGCCACTCGCCAACGTGCGTGCGGCCCGCGCGATGCTGGACCGTCAGGTCACCCTGGTGCGGCGCGAAACCGATCCCGACCTTCGCAAGACGGCCATGCAGGGCGCGCTCAACGCCTTCGGCGCCATGACGGGACCGCCGCTCTCCCTGCTGATCGAGGCGGAGCGGCGCAGCATGACCGCCGGCTCCGAGGCGGCCCGAACCCTTTCGCAGCGGCTCACCGCCGCCGCACTGGCCGCGACGGTGCTGGCGCTCGCCTTCGTCGGGGTGCTCTACCGTTCGGTCACGCGGCCGACGCTGGCGCGCATCGAGGAGATCCGCCGGGCGGCCGGGGCCGTCGGCAGCGGCGCGCTCGGGACCCGACTCTCGGTCGAGACCCGCGACGAGCTTGGGCTTCTGGTCGCGAACTTCAACCGCATGGCCGCCCGGCTCGCCCGCCGCGAGGGTCGGCTCGCCGCCGACCGGGCCGCCCTGGAGGATACGGTGGAGGCCCGCACCGCCGATCTGCGCGCCGCCAACGAGCGGCTGGAGATGGTGGACCGCTCCCGGCGCCGTTTCTTCGCCGATGTGAGCCACGAACTGCGCACGCCGCTCACGGTGATCCTGGGCGAGTGCGACCTCGCCCAGCGCTCGGCGGAGCGGGCCGCCGGCCGAATGGTGGATTACGGACCGGTCTTCACCACCATCCGCAAACGGGCGCAGCGTCTCAAGCGGCGGGTCGAGGATCTGCTTCGCGTGGCCCGCTCGGAATCCGGCCAGATCGAGCTCGACCGGCGCGCCGTCAGCGCCGTCGAGGTGCTGACCGACGCCGTCGACAGCGCCGGCTCGGAGGCCGCCCGGCGCCGGGTCGAGCTGGTGCTGGAACCGGGCGACCACGACATCGAGATCGCCGCCGATCCGGAATGGCTCCGCCAGGTTGTCGAGAGCCTGATCGACAACGCCCTGCGCCACGCCACCGGCCTGACCCGCATCACCGTCTCGCTGAGCGAGCACGACACGCCGCAGGGCCGCCGGGCGTGGGTCACCATCGACGACGACGGCCCCGGCTTCCCCGCGGGCGGGGACGGGCTGTTCGAGCGCTTCCGCCGCGAGGCCCGGTCGGGAGAAGCGGGATTCGGCATAGGTTTAGCTCTGGCGCGATGGGTCGTTGAGCGCCATGATGGCGCGATCAGCCTCGGCAAAGCCGAACATGGCGGCGGCGCCCGGGTGGTCATCGACCTGCCCTCGCTCGACGATGGCGTCGCGCCGGAATCCTACGGGGCAGGACACGAGAGGATCGGCGCCGCATGACGACGCGCGTATTGATCGTTGAGGATGATATCGACATCCGCGGCATCCTGGCTCGCGGCCTGGAGGCGGAGGGGTTTTCCGTCGGGGTGGCCGGCCGGGTCGAGGACGCCCTGAGTGCCGCCCGCGACGAGGCGCCGGAGGCGGTGGTGCTCGACATCACCCTGCCCGACGGTTCCGGCCACGACGTCTGCCGCAGCCTGCGCGAGGGCGGCTACCCCGGCGCGATCCTTTTCCTGAGCGCCCGCGACGAGGTGCGCGACCGGGCCGAGGGGCTGGCGCTCGGCGCCGACGACTACATCGTCAAGCCGTTTGTGTTCGACGAATTGCTGGCCCGGCTCCAGGTTCATCTGCTCCGACGGCGGGAGGCGGACACCCCGCGCACCGTCTTCACCGCCGGCCGCCTGACTCTCGACGTCAACATCCGCCAAGTCAGCTTCGGCGAAGCCTCGGCCCGGCTCACCCCGCGGGAGGCGGAGCTGCTCGCCCTGCTGATGCAGGAGGTGAACCGGCCGATCTCGCGCGGTGAGATCTTCGACCGGCTCTGGGCGAGCCAGGGCGGCCTCTCGCTGAACGTGGTCGATGTCTATGTCGGCTACCTGCGCTCGAAGCTCTCGGATTTCGTGCGGCTGGGCGGCCCGGTAATCGTCACGGTGCGCGGCAAGGGCTTCATGCTCGATCTGCGCGGCCAGGATTTCCGTCACTGACCCCCGCGGCATTTCGCTCCGAGCGCCGTATCCGACCGGATGGCATCAGGCCGGCGTCTCCCGGTCTTTGCTTGAACGCGCTTTCTTCCGCCGAACCGGCGTCCACCTCGTCGGAAAGCGCTCTCGGACCAAAGTTTAACCCGCGTCTCACGCGAAGTTATGCCGATCTCAGCGCGAACTTGGGAAGAAACGGCAAGCTGGCTCTTGCAGGCGGGGCCGGAATTGGCGATATACCTCCGGCGTGCGAAAACGAGTGCGTCGCCAGTATCTTACGATCCTCTTAATCAGTGGGATCGCGCGGTTCCGGCGTTCCATAAAGTCGAGGAGAGACACCATGAAGTGGGCTGCCCCCATCGTTTCCGAGATCTGCGTCGGCATGGAAGTCACGAGCTACGAGTCGGCCGAGATCGACACCTTCAACTAAGGTGATTTGAGCCGGGTTGGGGTTGCAGGCATCAGCGGGTTTTCACCATGCATGTCGTAATCCTGGGCTCGGCTGCGGGCGGCGGCGTTCCTCAATGGAACTGCCGCTGCTCCATCTGCTCCCTGGCCTGGGCGGGCGATTCCCGCGTCAGGCCGCGCACGCAGTCGAGCATCGCAGTCTCTCCTGACGGGGAACGCTGGCTCCTGCTGAACGCCTCTCCCGATATCCGTCAGCAGATCCAGGCCAATCCGCAGATGCATCCGCGCGAGGGCCTGCGCCACTCGCCGATCCACGCGGTGCTGCTGACGAACGGCGACGTCGATCACGTCGCGGGCCTGCTGACCCTGCGCGAGGGCCAGCCCTTCACGCTCTACGCGACACCCGGCATCCTGGCCTCCGTCTCCGACAACCGCGTCTTCGACGTGATGGCCGCCGACGTGGTGAAGCGGCAGACGATCGCCCTCAACGAGACCTTCGAGCCGGTGCCCGGCCTCTCGGTGACGCTGTTCTCCGTCCCCGGCAAGGTGCCGCTCTGGCTGGAAGACGCCTCGATGGAGATCGGGGCGGAGACCGAAACCACGGTCGGCACGATGATCGAGGCCGGGGGCAAGCGCCTCGCCTACATCCCCGGCTGCGCCCGGGTGACGGAGGATCTCAAAGCCCGCATCGCCGGCGCAGACGCGCTCCTGTTCGACGGCACGGTGCTGGAGGACGACGACATGATCCGCGCCGGTGTCGGCACCAAGACCGGCTGGCGCATGGGCCATATCCAGATGAACGGCGAGACCGGCTCGATCGCGTCTCTCGCCGATATCGAGATCGGCCGACGGGTCTTCGTTCACATCAACAACACCAATCCGGTCCTGATCGAGGATTCGTACGAGCGCGCGAGCGTCGAGGCGCGCGGCTGGACCGTCGCCCATGACGGCCTGACCCTCGATCTCTGATCAGGCTGATGTCTTGGGAAGAGCCCGGTCTGGAAATTTAGTGCCGGACTGAATATGTTTTGCACGATCCAATCGTGCGGCAGCGGCCCTGCCCCGATCGGTACCGGGCCCCATTTAAAAATAAATCCAGGAAACGCGACTCGAAGCTCGGGGGAAACCGAACGCCATGACCGCCCAATTCCCGCCGCCCGTCCCGGACACCGAGCAACGCCTGCTGAGCCACGAGGAGCTTGAGGCGGCGCTCCGCGATATCGGTGCACGGCGCTACCACAACCTCCACCCGTTCCACCGGCTGCTGCACGACGGCAAGCTGTCGAAGGATCAGGTCCGGGCCTGGGCGCTCAACCGCTACTATTATCAGGCGATGATTCCGGTGAAGGATGCAGCGCTGCTGGCTCGCCTGCCGGATGCGCAGCTTCGCCGAATCTGGCGCCAGCGCATCGTCGATCACGACGGCGACCATGAGGGCGACGGCGGCATCGAGCGTTGGCTCAAGCTTGCCGAAGGCGTCGGCTTCACCCGCGACTACGTGCTCTCGACCAAGGGCATCCTGTCGGCGACCCGCTTCTCGGTCGATGCCTATGTCCACTTCGTCTCCGAGCGCAGCCTGCTCGAAGCCATCGCCTCCTCGCTGACCGAGATGTTCTCGCCGACGATCATCTCCGAGCGCGTCGCCGGGATGCTGAAGAACTACGACTTCATCACCAAGGACACGCTGGCCTATTTCGACAAGCGCCTGACCCAGGCCCCGCGCGACGCCGATTTCGCCCTCGACTACGTCAAGCGGCACGCCACCACGCCTGAGATGCAGCGGGCGGCGATGGATGCGTTGACGTTCAAGTGCAACGTGCTCTGGACGCAACTCGATGCGCTCTACTTCGCCTATGTCGCCCCCGGCATGGTGCCGCCGGATGCTTGGCAGCCGGGCGAGGGCCTTGTTGCCGAGACGAACTCCGCCGAGGACAGCCCCGCCGCTGCGGCCAGCCCCGCCGCGACGACAGCTGAACCCACGGCCTTCTCGGGCAGTGACGTGCCGCGCCTGCCCCGCGGCGTGCGCCTGCGCTTCGACGAGGTCCGCAACAAGCACGTGCTGCTCGCCCCCGAGCGCACCTTCGACCTCGACGACAACGCCGTCGCGGTCCTCAAGCTCGTCGATGGCCGGAACACGGTTTCGCAGATCGCCCAGATTCTGGGTCAGACCTACGACGCCGACCCGGCCATCATCGAAGCCGACATCCTCCCGATGCTGGCCGGCCTCGCGCAAAAAAGGGTTCTGGAGCGATGAATGCACCGACACCCGCCCCCTCCCCCGTGGACGTCATTCCGGCGCCGGTGGGTCTGCTCGCCGAGCTGACGCACCGCTGCCCGCTGCGCTGCCCATACTGCTCGAACCCGCTGGAGCTCGACCGGCGCTCGGCCGAGCTGGACACGCAGACGTGGCTGCGGGTGCTGACGGAGGCGGCGGGGCTCGGTGTGCTGCACGTCCACCTGTCGGGCGGTGAACCGACCGCCCGCCCCGACATCGTCGAGATCACGGCCAAATGCGCCGAACTCGGCCTGTACTCGAACCTGATCACCTCCGGCGTCGGCGGTGCCTTAGCGAAGCTCGACGCGCTCTACGACGTCGGCCTCGACCACGTGCAGCTCTCCGTCCAAGGGGTGGACGCGGCCAACGCGGAAAAGATCGGCGGCCTTAAGAACGCGCAGCCGCAGAAGATGCAATTCGCTGCCCGGGTCACCGAACTCGGCCTGCCGCTGACGCTGAACTCGGTGATCCACCGCGGCAACATCCACGAGGTGCCGGGCTTCATCGACCTCGCGGTCAAGCTCGGCGCCAAGCGGCTGGAGGTGGCCCATACCCAGTATTACGGCTGGGCCTATGTGAACCGCGCCGCGCTGATGCCGGATAAGAGCCAGGTCGACGAGTCGATCCGCATCGTCGAGGCCGCGCGCGAGCGCCTCAAGGGTCAGCTCGTCATCGACCTCGTGGTTCCGGACTACTACGCCAAGTACCCGAAGGCCTGCGCCGGCGGCTGGGGCCGCAAGCTGATGAACGTGACGCCGCAGGGCAAGGTGCTGCCCTGCCACGCCGCAGAAACCATCCCCGGCCTCGAATTCTGGTACGTCACCGACCACGCGCTCGGCGAGATCTGGACGAAGTCCCCGGCCTTTGCCGCCTATCGCGGCACGTCCTGGATGAAGGAGCCCTGCCGCTCCTGCGACCGGCGCGAGAAGGATTGGGGCGGGTGCCGCTGCCAGGCGCTGGCGCTCACGGGCGACGCGGCCAACACCGATCCGGCCTGCTCCCTTTCGCCGCTGCACGCGAAAATGCGGGATCTTGCCAAGGAAGAGGCTGCCGAGACCCCGCCCGATTATATATACCGCAGCATCGGGACGAATGTGCAAAACCCGTTGAGCGAAAAGGCACCCCTTTGAGACGATCCTTTCTGGCGGTCGCCCTCTCGGCCGCCCTCGTGACGACGCCTTCCGCCTGGGCGGCTTCCGACACCACCCCAGCGGCGCCTCAGGAGACGGCAGCCCAAAATCCGGCAACCAAGGGCACCGCACCGGACGCCAGCGACCTGCTGTTCGAGCAGCCGCAGATGAAGAACACCGCGCCCGGCAGCACCCTGACCTACGATTACGCGCGCCGCAGCGGCATCGAGCGCGGACCCTACGGGCCGCCGCTCAGCGACGCGATCAAGCTCACGGTCGAGCCCGGCAAGAGCGCCGAGAGCCGCGACATCCGCGTGCAGATGTTCTCCGGCGGCAACCGCCTCCCGGCCGGGCCCTTCACCGACATGCCCGGCAACCCCGTGCTGAGCCTGTTCCTCGAGAACCACCTGAAGGGTCTCGCCAGCCTGCTGGAAGCCAACCCGCGCTACATCAAGAACGCGATCCGAAAAGGTTTGCGCGAGAAGGCGACGGTGACGCCGATGCAGGTCTCGTTCAAGGGCCGGACCGTCGAGGGCTGGCGCGTCGAGATGAAGCCGTTCGCGGGCGATCCTCAGTCGGAGCGGATGCGCGGCTTCGAAACCATCACCTACACCTTCGTCGTCGCGCCCGACGTGCCGGGAGAGATCGTCTCGATCCAGGCCCGTGCGCTGAAGCCGGATGGCGGCGAACTCCTCGAAGAGAGGCTCGATTATGACCAGAAGGATTCCTGAGGCGCTCGCCGCCACGTTGCTCGCGGCTGCGATGCTCGCCGCGCCCGCGCGTGCCGACGACAACGACTATCCGACCGACGTGCGTGCCGATTACGTGTTCGGCTGCATGGCCGCCAACGGGCAGACCCGCGAGGCGCTGGAGAAATGCTCCTGCTCCCTCGACGCGCTGGCGTCGATCCTGCCCTATGACCGCTACGTTCAGGCCTCGACCATCCTGTCGATGCGCCAGGGCATCGGCCAGCGCACCGCCGCCTTCAAGTCGACCAAGATGTTCGACGACAAGGTGGCCGAGCTGCGCCGCGCCCAGGCCGAGGCGGAGATCCGCTGCTATCGCGGCGCCTCCTGAGGACGGGCCGCGGCGGGGCAGGACGGAATCGATCTGGCGCAACCCCGCCGGAGGGGCTAGGCCGGCAAACTCGGCCCCTCACCCTCGAGACGCGATGCCGCCCGACGACTCTACTCCGCCGACGCGCCTGAATACCCTGCTGCCCGGCCTCGGCCGGCGCACGCTGGTAATGGGCATCCTCAACGTCACGCCGGACTCGTTCTCGGACGGTGGCCGGTTCGAGGGAGTCGATGCCGCGCGGGCGCAAGCTGCCGCGCTGACGGAGGCCGGTGCCCACATCCTCGATATCGGCGGAGAATCGACCCGGCCGGGCCACACGCCCGTCCCGGCCGCGGAGGAGCAGGCCCGCGTCCTGCCCGTGATCGAGGCGGTCGCGCCCGGCCTGTCGGTTCCGATCTCGATCGACACCTACAAGGCCTCGACGGCGGAGGCCGCCCTGAAGGCCGGCGCGACCCTCGTCAACGACGTCTGGGGGCTGCAGCGCGAGCCGGACATCGCCCGCGTCGCCGCCAACCACGGCGCGCCGGTCATCGTCATGCATAACCGCGAGACGATCGACGGCTCGCTCGACATCATCGCCGACATGCTGCGCTTCTTCGAGCGCTCCCTCGACATCGCCCGCCGCGCCGGCATTCGCGACGGCGACATCGTGCTCGATCCCGGCATCGGCTTCGGCAAGAGCTGGCAACAGCATCTCGAAGCTCTGCGCCGTCTGCCCGAAATTCGGGCACTGGGCTTTCCCCTCCTCGTCGGCGTCTCGCGGAAAAGCCTGCTCGGGCGCCTGCACGACCGCGAGACGGCGCCGCAGGACCGGCTCATCGGCTCGCTCGCCGCGCACGTGCTCGCCGGCTCGCTCGGGGCCGACATCGTGCGGGTCCACGACGTGGCGCCGCATGTCGAGGCGCTGCGGGTGCTCGACGCTGTGATGCGCCCGGAGGGGGCGCGTGGGACGATCCATGGCTGACCGCATCCTCGTCCACCGCCTCGCGGTCTTCGCCCGTCACGGAGTGCTGCCGGAGGAGGAGCGGCTCGGCCAGCGCTTCTACATCTCGTTGGAATGCCGGCTCGACCTCGCACCGGCCGGCCGCAGCGACGACGTGGCCGCCACCGTGAGCTACGCGGATCTCGCCGAGATCGCACTGGACATCGCCACCAACCGGCGCTTCGCCCTGATCGAAGCGCTGGCCGAGGCGATCGCCGAGACCTGCCTCGCGCGGTTTCCCCGGATCGAGACGATCGCGGTGCGGATCGACAAGCCGAGCGCGCCGATCCCGGCCGTGCTCGACTACGCGGCCATCGAGATCGTGCGGGGCCGTTCCGACAGCGTCGCGACCACGGAGACCAGATGACGCGCGCCTATCTCGGGCTCGGCAGCAATATCGGCGACAAGGCCGCGATGCTGGCCGGGGCCGTCGAGCACCTTGCCGCAACGCCCGGCATCCGGGTCGTGGCGCGCTCCGCCGATTACCGCACGCCGCCCTGGGGCGACACCGATCAGGACTGGTTCCTCAACGCAGCGGTCGCCATCGATACCGAGCTGACACCGCACGGGTTGCTGGAGGTCTGCCTGTCGATCGAGGCGGCGCTCGGGCGCGTCCGCGAGCGCCGCTGGGGGCCGCGCGTCATCGACATCGACGTGCTGGCCTATGAGGGGGCGCAGGTTTCCGACGAACGCCTCGTGCTGCCGCACCGCTTCGTGCGCGAGCGCGCCTTCGTGCTGGTGCCGCTGGCCGAGATCGCCCCCGACCTCGTCATCGGTGGCGAGACGGTCAGGGAGGCTCTGGCCAAACTCGATCCGTCGGGAATCGAGCGGGTGGAATGAGAAAAGGCCCGAACCGGGGTTCGGGCCTTCGCATCACGATTGGGAATCACTCGTCCGCGGCATCGAGAGGCTTGGTGTCCTCCTCCGCCAGCAGCGGCACCTCGTATTCGCGCAACACCGCCTCGATGTCGGCCTTGCGCTTGCGCAGGACGGTGTTGAGGCTGCGCTTCCAGTCGTTCTCGTTGTGGCGCACGCCCATCGAGACACGGAAGGTCAGCGGCGGCCGTCCCGGCTCGTGGAGGAGCGGCACGACATCCATCGGCACGCCGCTCTGCTTGGCCAGCCAACCCGCGGCCGGCCCCCAGAGGATCGCCACGTCGATCTTCTTCTCGGCGAGATCTGCGATCACTTCCGCCGCGACCGTCTGATGCTTGCGCTCGGCCCCGAAGGCGTAGGGCGCGTAGGCGTGGATCCGCTCGCCGACGAGCTTCAGCTCGCTCAGGCGGTTGGAGGGCGGCGTCCCGGCGATGATGCCGATCTGCCTGTCCTTCAGCCGCGGGTCGTCGAGGCGCTTGAGGTCCGCCAACTCGCCCTTGCGCGCGACCAGGACATAGGCCGAGCGGTAATACGGGTTGGTGGCCTGGACGATGTCACCGCCCGACGTACCGATGATCAGGTCGCACAGGCCGGTTCCGAGGGTGTTGCGGACGAATCCGGGTCCCTGGGTCAACCAGTAATAGCGCAGCTTGACCTTCAGCTCGTCGGCGACGATCTGCGCGATCTTGTTCTCGAAACCGCCGCCCTTGCGCTCGGAGAACGGCATGTTGCCGGGATCGCTGCAGACACGCAGGACATCCTGCGTGACGAGATCCGGCAGGTGCTGCGCATGAGCGGGCCGCGCCCCTGCCGAAAGCAGGAGCGCGGCGACCGCGACCGAAACGGGTGCGCTTGAGCGGGTCATCAGCCGCCCAGGCACTCCTTCTCAACGGTCTTGGCGCTTTCGGGCTTGTCTTCCTTCTCGCCCGGACGGGCCCGGCCCCAGGCACCGGCGGCGCGAGCGCGCAGGTACACGTAGAGGTCGTTGGCGTAGCACATCACGTTCTTATTATCGCCGAAGGCGGGCATCACCTGGTTGGCGGTGTTGCTGATCTCCTGCTTGCCGCCGGCGAGGATGCCGTAGAACTCCTCGTAGGAGAGGCGCTTCAGCGAGTCCTTGAGAGCGGGCGCGTAGGTCGAGCCCATGCCGTCCGGGCCGTGGCAGACGTGGCACTCGGCGTGATAGCGGCGATAGCCGGAATAGGTGAACCAATCGACCTTCTTGCCGTCGTTGGTGATGTGGAAGGTCGGGTGACCGTCCTTATCGAAGTACTTGCCGTCCTCTTCCTTCGCCGCTGTGGCGGCCTTGAGCACCGGCTCGTCGATCTCTTTCGCGTTCGGATCGAGCTTGTTGGCGAGTTCGGGCTTGGCGTCCTGGGCGAAGGCAACGGTGGCGGCGGGAACCGCTCCGAGCAAGGCTGCACCGACGAGACCAAGAAGAGCGGTTCTTTTCATCGAAGACAACGACGTTTCTCCCGAGACCATCATGTTGCACCGCAACGTAATCTGTGCGGCTACCAAGCAGGCCCTACAGCATAATCATAAAATCATAAAGATGCCGGCGCGATTTCCCGCGCCGGCATCCTTTAGGCTCTATGTCGCAAGCGACTTAGTTGTTCGGCAGCGAGAAGACCGTGAGCTGGCCACCGAGGTTGGTGTAGCTCGACAGGGCCGCATAGCCACCCACCGCGCCGAGGCCGGCGTTCGGGTCGGTCAGGCCGGCCGCGAGGCCGATGCCGGCCCAGCCACCAACGCCCGAGAGGACGGCGACGTGCTGCTTGCCCTTGTGCTCGTAGGTCATCACGTTGCCGATGATGCCCGACGGGGTCTTGAACTTGTACAGTTCCTTACCCGTCTTCGAGTCGACGGCCTTCAGGAAGCCTTCGAGGGTGCCGTAGAACACCACGTCACCGGCAGTGGCGAGCGCGCCGCCCCAAGCCGAGAACTGCTCGGGGTTGGACCACTTGATCTTACCCTGGAGGTTGTCCCAGGCGATGAAGTTGCCCATGCCGCCATGCGAGCCAGGAGCCGGGTACATGGAGAGGGTCGCACCGACGTAGGGCTGGCCCGGGGTGTAGGTCACCCGGAACGGCTCGTAGTCCATGCAGACGTGGTTGGTGGGGACGTAGAACAGGCCGGTTTTGGGCGAGAAGGCCGCCGGCTGCTGGTCCTTGGTGCCGAGAGCCGCCGGGCAGATGCCCTTCGAGTTCACGTCTTCACCGTTCTGCTCGGTCGAGTACTTCGACACGACCAGCGGACGGCCGTAGGTCTTGGAACCCTTGTCCAGGTCGACCTTGGTGGCCCAGTTCACGACCGGATCGAACTTCTCGGCGACGAGCACTTCACCGGTGGCGCGGTCGAGCGTGTAGCCGAAGCCGTTACGATCGAAGTGCGTCAGCAGCGGACGGTCCTTGCCGTCGAACTTCTGATCCGTGAGGATCATCTCGTTGATGCCGTCGAAGTCCCACTCGTCGTGGGGGGTCATCTGGTAGACCCACTTGGCCATGCCGGTGTCGGGGTTACGCGCCCAAATGGTCATCGACCACTTGTTGTCGCCCGGACGCTGCTTGGGGTTCCAGGTGGAGGGGTTGCCCGAGCCGTAGTACATCAGGTCGAGCTTGGGATCGTAGGAGAACCAGCCCCAGGTGCAGCCGCCGCCGGTCTTCCACTGATCGCCTTCCCAGGTCTTCAGCGAGGAGTCCTTGCCGATCGGCTTGCCGAGCGAGGTGGTCTTCTCGGGGTCGACGATCAGCTGATCGTCCGGGCCGATCGAGTAGCCGCGCCACACCTTCTTGCCGGACTTCAGGTCGTAGGCGGTGACGTGGCACTGCACGCCGAACTCGCCGCCGGAGATGCCGACGATGACCTTGTCCTTCACCGGGAGAACGGTGGCGGTGTTGGTCTCACCCTTGGACGGGTCGCCGTTCTTGACCGACCAGTTCACCTTGCCGGACTTGGCGTCGAGCGAGACGAGCGTGGTGTCGGCCTGGTGCAGGAGGATCGCGCCGTCGGCGTAGGCCAGACCACGGTTGACCGTGTCACAGCACATGACCGGGATCACGGACGGATCCTGCTTCGGCTCGTACTTCCACACGATCTTGGCGCCCTGGTCGAGGTCCAGCGCGTAGACGATGTTCGGGAAGGGGGTGTGGACGTACATGATGTTGCCGACGACGAGCGGGGAGCCCTCGTGGCCGCGCAGCACGCCGGTCGAGAAGGTCCAGGCAACCTGGAGGTTCTTGACGTTGCTGGCGTTGATCTGGTCGAGCTTGGAATAGCGGGTGTTGGCGTAATCGACCGTCTGGAGCACCTGCTCCGCCGGGTTGGCGACGCCCTTCAGAACGCTTTCGTTGGCGAGGGCCGGGCTTGCAGCCGCGAGACCCGCACCGAGTGCGAGGAGATGTACCGCTCTCATGGATTCCTCCGACAAGTCTTATCCGCCGCTGGATAGCAGCCCGCTACCCACCGTTGATTGACCTGCTGTTTGCGACAGGGATGATATTCGCTCCGGCAGCTCGCGCCTGCCGCACAGAAATTAGGATTATTCCATAGTTCCCGGCGACTTACCCGGCTGGGTCCGCATCCCTTAGCGGCTCCCCGAAACCGAAGCTTGAACGAACTCTAAGAAAATTTCGGGCGCCGTCAACTCGCTTTCGCGCGTCGAATGTCGCACTCACAGGGCCCTTTATCAGGAAACTTGCCTGCTAAATTCAGCATTTTGCGTTGCACAATTTGATGGGCAGCGCACACTTCTCAAGTTTGTTTTGACGAGCTTCAGTGCTTTACCATGGATACGAATGCGCCACTCGCATGGGATGATCAAATTTTCCCATCGCCCATGCGTCCGTGGCACTTTAATTCCTGCCATCGGGGCCGGGGAGTCCCGCTAGCGATGCCGCACTGCAAACAATCCGACCCGCCGAACGACGCGAAGACGGGGTCGTCAAGCTGCTCGATCCGCCCCGTGGCGGTCGGGAAATTTTTGCAATGAACCGCTCCGTTTATCCTTAAGGAACGGCAGACGTCCCCAACGGGACAGCGCGGAGCGGGCTGCGACCGCCTCCGATGCGCATTCCATGCGCCTGCGGCTCGAGCAGCGCACGATTCTCTCGGGCGTGATTCTACTGAGCGACGATGCCGGGAAAGCGGGCGGCCAGGCCCTGGCGGGTCGCGTCGGCCCAGGCCCGGTCCCGCTCGCGGCGCGGCCGGTCGAGGGGCAAATCTGCCAGCAGCCGGGCGGGCCGGGGCGAGACCAGGAGCAGACGGTCGGCGATCTCGATGGCCTCGGCCACGTTATGCGTCACCATCAGCGCGCTCGTACCGGAACCGGCGACCGCCTCGACCACCAGTGCGCGCAGAGACGCGGCCGCCGCATCGTCGAGGGAGACGAAGGGCTCGTCGAGAACGAGGATGCGCGGCTCCAGCGCCAGCGCCCGGGCCAAGGCCACCCGGCGCTGCATCCCGAGTGACAACGCGCCGGGATAGTGTGCGCGCCATGATGCGAGCCCGAGCGACGCGAACAGGCCGTCGAGGTCGCGCGCCCTTCGCTCGCGTGGCAGGCCGAGCCGCACGTTCTGCTCGATGGTGCGCCAGGGCAGCAGGCGCGGATCCTGAAACACCATCGCGATGCCGGCCTCGGAGGGCTCAGGCGTCACGCTGCCCTCGAAGTCGCGGTCGAGGCCGAGGAGGATGCGCAGCGTCGTGGTCTTGCCCGCGCCCGAAGGCCCGATCAGGCAGGTGATCTCGCCGGCATGGAGTTCGAAGGCGAGGCCGCGCACCGCCTCGACAGCCTCGGTGCCGGCCTTGCGGCCACGCTTGCGATAGACCTTGCGGTCCACGCGCACCGTCAGCAGCGGCGCCGTCTCGGCGCCGGGTTCAGCGCCAGCGGCGGACATGGGCGTCGAGGGGCTGGAGGAGGAGGGAATCGAGGGCGAGCATCACGCTCATGAAGACGAGGCTGTAGCCGATCACCGCGGTGACGTCGAAGAGCGTGAAGTAATAGTTGATGGCAAAGCCGACCCCGTTGGGACGGCCCAACAGTTCCACCACCAGCACGATCTTCCAGGCGAGCGAGATGCCGGAGCGCGCCGCCGCCACCATGAAGGGCTGGAGCTGCGGCAGCAGCACGTGGGCGATCCAGGTCCGCCGGTCGAAGCGGTAGGTCGTCGCCATCTCCTCAAGCCCCGGATCGAGGCCGCGGGCGCCCTCACGCATGATGACGGCGACGTTGGGCAGCTTGTTGAGCGCCACCGCGACGATGGCCGCGGTCTCGGTCAGCCCGAGCCAGACATAGGCCAGCACCGTGATGACGAGGGCCGGCGTGTTGAGGACGACGAGGAGCGGCGTGTCGAGCAGCCGGTCGGCGAGGCGCGAGCGGCCGAGCGCGATGCCGAGCAGCACGCCGAGGCTCATGGCGATCACGAAAGAGACCGCGACCCGGGCGAGCGTGACGCCGACATTGAAGAACAGGCTGCCGCTCTGCGCTTCGCGCAGGATGAAGGCGAACACCGCGCTCGGCGCCGGCAAGGTCCGCGTGTCGGCATAGGCGGAGAGGCCCTGCCAGAGGACGAGGAGGACGGCGAGGGAGAGGAGGCGCGCGAGTAGGGCCATGCGCAGGGTCAGCGGGCCGGAACCGTCATCGTGCCGTCGTCAGCCGTTGCCCGAGGCGTCGAGATAGAGGTCCGGCGGCAGGCTCTTGCCCACGCCGAGGAGTTGCGCGCCCGCGAGCCGGTCCAGGGCTGCGTAGATGCGCTCGCCATCCGCGCGCTCGGCGGCGATGGGCCGGCGTGGGATGCCCGCGAGGAAATCGCGCTTGAGCGTGGCGAAAGTGGCGTCGTCCTCCGCCGCCATCAGCGGGCGGACCGTCTCCCACAGGGCCGGCTCGTTCGCCAGCGCGTCCTTGGCGGCGGCCGAGGCGCGGGCGAAGCCGCGCACCACCTCGCCCCGGTCGGCCACGGTGTGGCCCTCGTAGAGATAGCCGATCAGCGAGACCGCACCCTTGGCGCCGAAGGCCCGCATGACGTCGTCGGCCGAGATCAGCCGCTTGAAGCCCTTGGCTTCGAGGCGGGCGCAGAACTGCCAGTAGAGCAGAGCCGCGTCGAGCTCGCCGGTCTCCAGCTTCTGCGCCAGCAGCGGTGGCGCGCCGTAGGCGATCTGCGCGACGTTCTCGAGCTCGAGCCCCGCCGTCTCGCGCGCCTGCGCCCTCAACAGGATCCAGTTCTTGTCGAGCGCACCGCCCGCCACCCCGAGCCGCTTGCCCGCGAGCCCCTTCAGATCCGTGATCGGGCTTCCGGCGGGCACCATCAGCGCGCCCTCGGTGGTGGAGTAGGGCGAGAAGCGCACGCCCCGCCCCTCATTGCCGAGGCGGGCGGCGAAGATCAGGTCGCCGACGATGGCATCGACCTGACCGCCAAGGAAGGCGATGCGGGCGGCATCGTTGCCGGCCAGCTTGACGATATCGAGGGTGAAGCCGTTGGCCGTATCAAAGCCCCGCGCCTTGATGACCGCGGCCTCCCAGGAGGCGGTGCCGAAGGGCAGAACGCCGAGCCGGAACGTCTCGCCCGCCGCCTGCGCGCGGCGCGCCATCGGCAGCGTCGCGGCCAGCGACAGAGCCGCCGTCGCGAGCATTCCGCGCCGTGACAGCATGGGCGTCCTCATGAATTATCGGTCAGGCCGTTCCGTCTCCGGCGGAGGCGGACGGTTTCTGTTGAATTTTTTAATAGGGACTCGCCTCCGCCCCGTCCACAGCCGGTCCCGGCGTTTCCGCTGCGACATGCGGGCCTCCGCATAGGGGCGCGAGCCCCACCGATCCCGGCTTGCGCCGCCGCCCGTCCCGACGCAGGTTTTCACCGTATTCGATGGGAGGGTGACGATGACGCAAGCACGCGAGGGCGTCCTCGACGACGCGACGGTGGAGCGGCGGTTGAAGGAAGAGTTGCCGCACTGGCGGTTGGAGGATGGCTGGATCCGGCGGACCTACAAGACCGCCTCATGGAAGAGCACGCTGATGGTCATCAACACGGTGGGCCATCTGGCCGAGGCCGCGTGGCACCATCCCGACCTCACCGCATCTTACGCCTGGGTCGAGGTCCGGCTGATGAACCACGCCGCCAAGGGCATCACCGAGAAGGATTTCTCTCTGGCAAAGAAGATCGAGGAGGTCGTGGGCTGGCAGCCGGGCGCCGAGGGCGGCGCTCTTGAAGGAACGCCGGCCGATCCGCGCTTCGCCTACATCAAGTACGACAAGTGAGGCAGGCTCAGGCGACGCCGTACTGCCGGAACCAGTCCTGCAGCCGCTTCCAGCCGTCCTGTGCCGGCTCCGCGCGGTAGCTCGGACGATAATCGGCGTGGAAGGCGTGCCCCGCCTCCGGATAGACAACGAAATCGCAGGTCTTTCCGGCGGCCCGGCAGGCCTCCTTCATCCGGTCGATCGTGGCGACCGGAATGCCCTGATCGGCCCCGCCATAGAGGCCGAGCACCGGCGCCTTGAGGTCGGCGGCGACATCGACGGGGTTCTTCGGCATCAGCGCCGAGCTGTCGCCGACGAGCCGCCCGTACCAGGCCACGCCGGCCTTCACCGCCGGATTGTGCGCGGCGTAGAGCCAGGTGATGCGCCCGCCCCAGCAGAAGCCGGTAATCCCGAGGCGAGCCGTGTCGGCCTTGCCCGTGCCCTTGGCGAAGGCGACCGCCGCGTCGAGGTCGCTCATCACCTGGGCGTCGGGCACCTTGGAGACGACCTCGCTCACGATCTGCTGGATGTTGGTCAAGGTCGAGACGTCGCCCTGCCGGGCATAGAGTTCGGGCGCCAGGGCGAAATAGCCGAGCTTGGCCAGACGGCGGCACACATCCTTGATGTGCTCATGCACGCCGAAGATTTCCTGCACGACCAGGATCGTCGGAAAGGGGCCGCCCTCGGCCGGCATGGCTCGGTAGGCCGGGATCACGCCGTCCTGCATCGGAATCTTCACCTCGCCGGCGATCAGGCCGTTCGCGTCCGTGGCGATGGTGGTCTGGGCCGCGACGGGCTGCACGGCGAGCGCGAAGCCCGTGGCGAGACTCGTGGCGATCACGGTGCGCCGTGAGAGGGTCGTCTGAGCCGCGAGGCTCCGCAGGTCGGCATCGAACGCGGTCATGCGTGCCTCTCGGGTATGGATGCGTCGAACGGGCAGTCGCCCGACGGCAGAGTTAGGGCATCGCCCCGAAAGGGGGATGCCGGCTTTTGGAAAAGGAGGATGCGTCGGCCGAAGCCTGCGCCGGTCGGCGAACCGCGACAGGCGCGCGCACAGCCTCGCGCCGCCCGCGCGGTGGCCCAACGCCCGAAAGAGCCAGCCGCGGTCCCGGACAAGGCCTCCAGCGGTTTCACGCTCCCTTCGGGATCAGGCCGCGGCTCAGGCCGGTTGCTCCGCCACCGTCCTCCTGAGATCCGTCATGACGCCAAGGCAAGACGAACGGGACAGCCCCGCCCCACGGACGACCTATTCGCCGCCTCAGCCGGAAGGGCTGGCGCCCGCTCTCCTGCGCAACATCCGAACGCTGCGGGAGCGCCGAAGCGCCGCCGAACGCGAGGCCTCCCTGCAGGATCGCGTGGCCGAGGCGATCACGCGGTTCACGGGCAGCATGGCGTTCGTCGCCCTGCACGTCGTGCTGTTCGGCTTCTGGATCCTGGTGAATACGGGCCTGCTGCCGGTTCTGCCGAAATGGGACGCGTCCTTCGTGATCCTCGGGACCGCGGCATCGGTCGAGGCGATCTTCCTCTCAACCTTCGTACTGATCAGCCAGAACCGCATGGCCGCAGCGGCCGACAAGCGGGCCGATCTCGACCTCCACATCAGCCTTCTGGCCGAGCACGAGGTGACGAAGCTCGTCGCAATGGTGTCGGCGATCACGGAGCGGATGGGCATCGAGACGGTCGCCGATCCAGAAGTCGGCGAACTCAGCCAGGATGTGGCCCCCGACGCCGTCCTCAACGAGATCGAGCGGAACGACCGCGCCTGACGCCCGAGCATCCCAAAAGAAAATGGCCGGGCGAACCCGGCCATTCTCCGTTCTACCGATAGAAGGAAATTACTTTCCGCCCATCGCGTCGGCCTTCTGGATCAGCGCCTCGGCCATGCGGATCGAGGCGATGTCGATGAGACGGCCGTCGAGCGAGACGGCGCCGCGGCCGGCCTTGGCGGCCTCTTCCATGGCTTCCAGGATGCGGCGGGCCTTGGTGACCTCGGCCTCGGAGGGGGTGAAGACCTCGTTGGCGAGATCGATCTGCGAGGGGTGGATCGCCCACTTGCCCTCGAAGCCGAGCGCGGCGCAGCGGCGAGCGGCCGAGGTGTAGCCGTCCGGATCGGAGAAGTCGCCGAAGGGACCGTCGATCGGGCGCAGGCCGTAGGCGCGGCAGGCGACCAGCATGCGGTTCTGGGCGAACAGCCACGGATCCTGCCAGTGGGTCTGGCGGTTGCCGGCCTCGTCCTTGTCGGTGAGCACGCTGTAATCGGCGTTGACGCCGCCGATCACGGTGGAGCGGGCGCGGGTGGAAGCGGCGTAGTCGGCGACACCGAAGGACATCGCCTCAAGGCGCTTAGACGAGGTCGCGATCGCCTCGACATTGGCCATGCCGAGCGCGGTCTCGATCAGCACCTCGAAGCCGATCTTCTTCTCGCGCTTCTTGGCCTGCTCGATCTGCGTCGTCAGCACGTCGATGGCGTAGACGTCGGCCGGCACGCCGACCTTGGGGATCAGGATCATGTCGAGGCGCGGGCAGGCCTCCACGATGTCCACCACGTCGCGGTACATGTAGTGGGTGTCGAGACCGTTGATGCGGATCATCATGGTCTTGTTGCCCCAATCCAGGTCGTTGAGGGCCTGGATGATGTTCTTGCGGGCCTGCTCCTTGTCGTCGGGCGCAACCGCGTCCTCGAGGTCGAGGAAGATCACGTCGGCCTTCGAGGCGGCCGACTTCTCCATGAAGGTCGGGTTGGAGCCGGGAACCGCGAGTTCCGAGCGGTGCAGGCGCGGGGTGGCCTGCTGGATCAGGGTGAAGCTCATCGGAAATCCTCCGTTCTGTGAGACCGTCTTGTCGTGCGCGCGGTCACGCGTGGGAGTCGCGTGCCGCACTTGAAAAGCATCGTCCTTTTCCGAAAGCCGGCGGCCACCTTTCGGGACGATGTTCTATCTCGCGCGTCCGAGCCGGCCGTCCAGCCGATCCCGGAACACGTCGCCGAGATTGTATGCATTATCCAGTCGCGCCGAAGCCGACGGCGATGCAGTTGATCGACAGCAGCAGCGCGGACTTCACCGCCTCGCGCTTGTCCTCGTCGGTCTCGCTGCGGTAGCGGCGCAGCAGCTCGACCTGCTCGCGGCTGACCTGATTGATGGTCGGCAGCCGCCCGCGCAGGCGTTCGCTGAATTGCGGGAAGCGCTGGGCGAGTTCGCTGTCGCCGGACACCCGCAGGACCATCTCCCGCGTCAGCGCGTATTCCGCCTCGATCATCCCGAAGATGCGCGCGCGGATGCCCGCGTCCTCGACGAGGCCGGCATAG
Source organism: Methylorubrum sp. GM97 (assembly GCF_024347855.1). Taxonomy (NCBI): domain Bacteria; kingdom Pseudomonadati; phylum Pseudomonadota; class Alphaproteobacteria; order Hyphomicrobiales; family Methylobacteriaceae; genus Methylorubrum; species Methylorubrum sp. GM97. The sequence continues at coordinate 2,009,091 of NZ_AP025942.1, read as the reverse complement.
TCGCGGGCGATCTCGAGATCGACCATCAGCAGCGTCTTCTCGACCTCGTCGAGGACGAGGCGGAACACCCGGCAATCCCGGAACAGGCGCCTCAGCAGGGCTTCGCCCGCCTCGCCGCGCACGTCGATGAAGCTCTTCAGCCCCGAGCCGACGCCGTACCAGCCGGTGATGACGTGCCGGTTCTGCGACCACGCGAACACCCAGGGGATCGCGCGCAGATCCGAGAGCGACTTCGCGCCGAAGCGCCGGGCCGGGCGCGAGCCGATATTGAGCAGCGAGATCTCGTCGAGCGGGCTCGCCGCCTGGAAGTAATCGACGAGGCCCTCGGCCTGGAGCAGGTTGACATAGGCCGCCCGCGAGGCGCCCGAGAGCGCCTCCAGCGCGTCGTCGAATTCGGCGCGCGAGCCGTTGCCGTTGCCCTCCGAGAGCAGGGCGTGCTCGAACACCGAGGCGGCGAGCAGCTCCATCTGGTAGGCGGCGGTGCCGCGGTTGGCGTATTTGAACGAGACGACTTCGCCCTGCTCGGTGATGCGGAAGCGGCCCTGGATCGAGCCCGGCGGCTGGGCCGCGATGCCGCGATGGGTCGGCACGCCGCCGCGGCTCACCGAACCGCCGCGGCCGTGGAAGAAGGCGATCGGCACGCCGAGATGGTTGCCGAGCGTGGTCAGCCGCACCTGCGCCTTGTAGAGCTCCCAGTTCGAGGCAATGAAGCCGCCGTCCTTGTTGGAATCGGAGTAGCCGATCATCACTTCCTGCACCCCGCCCTGCCAGCGGGTGGAGCGGCGCACCACGGGGATGCCGAGCAGTTCCTTCATGATCGCCGGGGCGGCGCGCAGGTCGTCGATGGTCTCGAACAGCGGCACGATCGGCAGCGGGCAGATCTCGGTGCCCGTCGTGTCGAGGAAGATGCCGGCCTCCTTGGCCAGCAGGTAGGCGCCGAGCACGTCGACGGTGGAGCGCGTCATCGACAGGATGAAGGCGCCGAAGGCCTCGCGGTCGAGAGTGTCGCGCATCTCGCCGACCAGCGCGAAGGTGGCGAGCGTCTCGCGCGCGTCGTCGGGCAGACGGTCGGCGAAATCCTCGAACGAGGTTTCGGGCGTGCGCGGCCGGGCCAGCTCGGTGAGCAGCCAATCCTTCCAGGCCGGCGAATCCAGCGCCGGCGGCTCGCGGTCGCCGTTGCGCAGCTTCCACAGCGCGTGCAGCGTCTTGGTGGTGCGGGTCGAGTTCTCGCGCAGATCGAGCCGCACGGTGGAGAAGCGGAAGATCTCGACCATCCGCCGCACGGGCCGCACGATGTCGGTGGCGAGCGCGCCGCACTTGGCGTCGGCCAGCCCCTTCTCCAGCGTGCGCAGATCGTTGATGAGCCCGTCGGCGCTCGGATAATCCGGTCCGACCGAGCGGGCGCCCTTGTTGCGGGCGATCGTCGCCTCGAGCTTGCGCAGCACGCAGGAGAGGAACTGGCGATAGGCCTCGCCGGGATTGCGGTTGGCGATGGCGCGCGCGTCGCCGGACTCGGCCAGCATATGCGCGAGTTCGCTGCGGAAGGTCTCGGGCACCGGCAGCGAGCGCTCGGTGATCGAGAGCACCCGGCCGAGATGGGTGATGCCGTCGCGGTAACGGCGGAGCGACGCCAGCGCGTTGCGCTGAAGCGTCTCGCGGGTCACGCTGGCGGTGACGTAGGGGTTGCCGTCGCGGTCACCGCCGATCCAGCTTCCGAACTGGAAGAACGGCGGCACCTCGAAGGTCTCGTCGGGATAATACTGCGCGAGGCTCTCTTCGAGCGAGAGCAGCATCTCGGGCAGCATCTCGAACAAGGTCTCGTCGAAGAAGTGCAGCCCCCAGGCGACCTCGCGCTCGACGGTGGCCTTCTCCAGATGCAGCTCGCCCGTCATCCAGATCAGCTCGATCTGGTCACGCAGCTCGTTCATCAGGCCGTTGCGCTCGCGCTCGGTCCAGCGCGGCAGTTCCAGCTCGCGCAGCACGAGGTAGATCCGGCGCAGCTTCTCCAGCACCGTCACGCGCTTGCCCTCGGTGGGATGCGCGGTGATGGTCGGGCGGATGCGCAGATCCTTGAGCAGCGCGTGGATCTGCTGCGGGCCGATGCCCCGGGCGGAGGCCTCGGCCAGAACCTTAGCGAAGGAGCCGTTCAGCGCCTCACGGCCCTGGTCGCGCTCGACGTGGCGGCGGCGGCGCATGGCCGCGTTCTGCTCGGCGATCGAGACGAGCTGAAACCAGATGCCCTGCACCTGAAGCGCGCGCGCCAGCATCTCCGGCGTGAAGGAGGAGATGTCGGCGCGGCCGTGCAGCACGTCCTCCAGCTCGGGATCGTGGCGGCGGGCCACGTCGAGCAGGGCGTGAAACAGAATCTCGAGGGCGTCCTCGGTGGCCGTGCCGGTGATGACCGGCGGCGCGAAGGTCGTGTCGGTCGCGGCTGACGGCCGGGCGTGCAGCGTCTTGGTCATGGGATCCCCCCTGGCGAGGTTCTTTTTCCGGACTCCCGTGGGCAGGCCTGCGGGACGGTGGATCACTCCGATCCACGAGGCCCTTCCTCGCTGGCACGAGGCCGAAGCAAGGAGGGACGGATCGTTCAGGGTTAGGTGAGGCGGTGCCGTTCGCACCACCCCGAAATCCCCTCCCCGCAAGGACGAGGGGACGGGCGGATCACGCCGCGCGGGCGAGCACGTCGGCCACGGTGCTGCCGAAGGAGCCCGGATCGGGCGCCACGGTCAGGCCATAGGAGCGCATGATCTCGGCCTTCTCCGCGGCGCTGTCGCCGGTCGCCGAGATGATCGCGCCGGCATGCCCCATGCGGCGGCCCTTGGGGGCGGTGAGGCCCGCCACGAAGCCGATCACGGGCTTGGAAAAGTTCTCCTTGATCCAGGCCGAGGCCTCGGCCTCCTGCGGCCCGCCGATCTCGCCGATCATCAGCACGGCTTCCGTCTCGGGATCCTGCTCGAACAGAGCGAGGTGGTCGAGGAAGGAGGAGCCGTTGATCGGATCGCCGCCGATGCCGACGGAGGTCGAGATGCCGATGCCGAGCTCCTTCATCTGCGCGGCGGCCTCGTAGCCCAGCGTGCCGGAACGGGAGATGACGCCGACCTTGCCCGGGAGGTAGATGTGGCCGGGCATGATGCCGAGCATCGACTTGCCGGGCGAGATGATGCCCGCGCAGTTCGGGCCCACCACCATCGTGCGCTTCTCCTTCGGATAGCGCCGGAGGTAGCGTTTCACCCGCATCATGTCCTGAGCGGGGATGCCGTCGGTGATCGAGCAGACGAGCTTGAGGCCGGCGTCGGCCGCCTCCATGATCGCGTCCGCCGCGAAGGGGGGCGCCACGAAGGTGATCGAGGTGGTGGCGCCGGTCGCCTCCACGGCCTCCTTGACGGTGTTGAACACCGGCACGCCGCAATGGGTCTTGCCGCCCTTGCCCGGGGTGACGCCGCCGACGACGTTCGAGCCGTAGGCGATCATCTCCTTGGCGTGGAAGGTGCCCTTGTCGCCCGTGATGCCCTGGACCAGGATCGGGGTCTTCTCGTCGATGAGAATGCTCATGGCGTGATTCCTCCCCCGTTCGTCAGTGCTTGGCGCCGTGGCAGGCTTCGACAGCCTTGCGCGCGGCTTCCGTAAGGGTGTCGGCGGTGATGAGGTCGAGCCCGCTCTCGGCGAGGATCTTCTTGCCTTCATCGACGTTCGTGCCGGCGAGCCGCACGATGAGCGGCACGTCGATCTTCACCTCGCGCGCGGCCTTGACCACGCCCTCCGCGACCCAGTCGCAGCGGTTGATGCCGGCGAAGATGTTGACGAGGATCGCCTTCACGTTGCGGTCCGACAGAACGAGGCGGAAGGCCGTGGCGACGCGGTCCGGGCTGGCACCGCCGCCCACATCCAGGAAGTTTGCCGGCTCGCCGCCCGCGTGCTTGATCATGTCCATGGTCGCCATGGCCAGACCCGCGCCGTTGACGATGCAGCCGATTTCGCCCTCGAGGCCGATATAGCTGAGATTGTGCTCGGCAGCCTGGGCCTCGCGGGGATCGCCCTGCGATGGATCGTGCATGTCCGCGATGTTGCGGCGGCGGAACAGGGCGTTGTCGTCGAAGGACATCTTGGCGTCGAGTGCCAGAACCCGGTCGTCCTTGGTGACGACGAGCGGGTTGATCTCCAGCATGGTGCCGTCGCAGTCGCGGAACGCCCGGTAGGCGTTCATGATGGTCTTCACCGCGGCCGAGACCTGCTTGATGTTGAGGCCGAGCTGGAACGCGATCTCGCGGGCCTGGAACTGCTGCAGGCCCACCGCCGGCTCGACCACGACCTGGATCAGCGCCTCGGGCTCCTTGGCGGCGATCTCCTCGATATCCATGCCGCCGCGCTGGGAGGCGATGACACGGACGCGCTCGGCCTTCCGATCGAGCACGTAGCCGAGATAGAGTTCACGCTCGAACGGGTCGGCGGTCTCGACGTAGACGCGCTGCACCGGCTTGCCCTCGGGGCCGGTCTGGAGCGTCACGAGGCGTTTTCCCAGCAGGTCGCGGGCGGCGTCGCGCACTTCATTGTAGGTGCGGCAAAGCTTGATCCCGCCCGCCTTGCCGCGCGCGCCGGCATGGATCTGAGCCTTCACCGCCCAGAACGAGCCGCCGAGCTCGGTCGCCGCATAGACCGCTTGATCCGGGCTGAAAGCCACGGCGCCCTTCGGGACGGCGACCCCGAAGCTCGCGAGCAGCTCCTTGGCTTGGTACTCGTGAACGTCCATCGAGACCTCCTTCGCGTTTCCGTCGTTTTTGTTGGGCCGACCTTCGCGGAAAAATTACTTTTCGGGAAGCGGGTCAGCTCTCAATTTTTTCTTTTGTAGTGCTTCAGTTTGCTTGCCCGTCAGTGACTTAGCGGGCTTCTCAACTGCGAATCATCCGGCGTGGGGACGAAGCATAGCAACGCTCGTCCCACCCGCCTCCTCATCCTGAGGCGCTGGCGCGATGCGTCGGCCTCGAAGGTGCCGCGGCAGCCGTCCGATCCCTGGAGGATCCTCAAAGCTGCTTCGCGGCACCTCAAGATGAGGCGCAGGGTCGAACGGCGGACATCCGCACGCCGTCCTTGCGAGGTGAGGCCGACGTCATCGAGCGCACCGCCCCGGCCGGAAACGTCGCGCCCCTGGATCGCTTCGCCCTCGCTCGCGAGGACGGCAGGAGGCGCGATCGGCTCAGTTTACCTTGGACTTCACCGTCTCGTAGATCCGCTCGTTGAGCGCGCCCGCCTCGGCCAGCAGGCCTTCCAGCTCCTTCAGCCGCTCCTCGGCGAAGGCGCGGTCGTCGAGGCCCTTGGCGTTGACGTAGACGTTGAGGGCCGCCGAGCGCAGACCGGCATAGGCCGAGAGCACGGCGACGCCGGCATCCGAGATGACGTTGAGATTGCCCTTCTCGGCGACGATCTCGGCCAGATCGATCACCTCGCGGCAGACGCGGCAGCAGGCGAGCGGCACGTCGGTCGCGGTCTTGAGCGCCTCCTGAATCTTGGCGGCGCGGGCAGCCTTCTCCTCGTCGGTGTTTTTCGGCAGCCCGTAGGCGCCCATCACCGCGTCGAAAGCCTCGACGTCGTCGGCGATCATGCCGGTGAGCGTGCGGCGCAGGCCTTCCGACTTCTCCAGCACCTGCTTCAGGTCGGCCTCGACCTCGACATACTTCTTCTTGCCGATGGTGAGGTTACACACCATCGAGACCAGCGCCGCGCCCATGGCGCCGGAGATCGCGGCGGCACCGCCGCCGCCGGGGGTCGGGGCCGAGCTCGCCAGGCCATCGAGGAATGTTTCGATCGTCTCGTTGCCGGCCATGGGTCCCTCCCCTGTCAGTTCTTGTTGATTCGCTGGGGCGGCGCCGAAGGCCGGCGCCGCCCATTGAGCTGTGACCCTTTGGGCCGTGAGCCGTCAGGCCATTTCCTTGGCCAGCTTGTAGATCTCCTCGGCGTCGAAGACGCCTTCGCTCGACTCGAACAGCTTGGCGATGCAGGCGCGGTGCAGCTTGAGCTTCAAGCCGCCGATGCCGAGCGCACCGAAGGCGCGCTTTCCGCCGTATTCCTTGCCTTTGTCGGTCGCATCGATCCCGCCGATGCCGAGCGGCGGCTGGGCGTTGTAGTCGGCCACGATCTCGATCGAACTCTCGTTCTGCCAGGCTGCCTGCGGCAGCAGTTCAAGGCCGATCGCACCGGCGGTGAAGACGAAATGGGCGCCCTTCACGGCCTCGGCGCGCGAAGCGTCGTCCGCGGTTTCGGCCGCGGTGACGTTCACCTTGAAGCGCTTGTTCACGGAATCGGCCGCGGCCTGCGCCTTGTCGAGCTTGCGCCCGCACAGCACGACCTCGGCGCCCTCGCCGGCGAGCAGCGCCGCCGAGCGCATGCCGACCGGGCCGGTGCCCGCGAGCACGACGGCCTTCTTGCCCTTGACCGAGCCGCCCGCCGCCTTGACGACGAGCGCCACACCCGCCGCGGCGGTCGTGTTGGAGCCGTTCGAATCCAGCATGCAGGACACGCGGAACGGGCCGAAGAAGCGCTTCTTCACCGCCTCGAACACCCGCTCGCCGGCCGCCATGTCGCCGCCGCCGACGAAGATCGCCGTCGACTGCTTCTCCTTGCCGCCGCGGGTGTAGATCGTGCCGTCGACATAGGCGCCGACGTTGTCGGGCGTGACGTTGCCGTAGCCGGTGATGTGGTCGGCACCGCCGTCGTAGCCGACGACGACGTCGAAGACGCTCGGCGTGGCATCGGTGTCGAACTGGAAGAGCAGCTTCTTGGACATGATTCCTCTGGCCGGTTGTTCATGGACCGCGGTGATGGATCACGCGGTGCGTCTGCATGGAGGATGCGTCCGGGGCCGTCCGGTCCCGGTCGCCCTCGAGAGTCTTTTCGTAACGCGGCCCCACTCCGAGGCCGGTGCGTTTCTTACGCCTCGACGACGTTCTGCGGCTTGCCCGCGACGAAGGCCTCGACGTTGTCCACGAGCTGGTCGGCGAGGATCTGCATCGCCTCCTTGCTCGCCCAGGCCACGTGCGGGGTGACGATCAGGTTGGGCAGGTCGGCGTCGCAGAGGATGTTGCCGTCCTTCGGGGGCTCCTGGGCCACGACGTCGAAGCCGGCGCCGCCGATGGTGCCGTCCTTGAGCGCCTGGAGCAGGGCCGCCTCGTCCACCAGCCCGCCGCGGGCGGTGTTGATGAGGATCGCGGAGCGCTTCATCTTCTTGAGCTGCTCGGCCCCGATCATGTTCTTGGTGTCGGGGGTCAGCGGCACGTGCAGGGTGATGACGTCGGATTGCGTCAGGATCGTCTCGAGATCCACGAGCCCGTCCTGCGGGAACACGTCGAAGGCGAGCACCTTCATGCCGAGGGCCTCAGCCCGCTTGGCGATCGACTTGCCGAGCGCGCCGTAGCCGATGATGCCGAGCGTCGAGCCGGCGATGTCGTAGATCGGGTAATCGAAGTAGCAGAACTGCTTCGACTTGTTCCAATCGCCCCGGCGCACCGAGTTGGCGTAAGGCACGATCGCCCGGCGCAGCGCGAACATCAGGCCGACCACGTGCTCGGGCACGGTGTTGAAGGCGTAGTTGCGGATGTTGACGACCGTGATGCCCTGCGCCTTGGCCGCAGCCTTGTCGACGACGTCCGTGCCCGTGGCAGCCACCGCGATCAGCTTCAGGTCGGGAAGCTGCTTCAGCGTGTCGGCGCGCATCGGCACCTTGTTGATCATCGCGATCTCGGCGCCCTGAAGGCGCTCGACGATCTCCTCCGGCGTCCAGGTCGACTCATATTCCTTGTACTCGTGCGGGAAGTTGAATTCGCGCACGGTCGCATCGAGCGACTCGCGATCGAGGAAGACGACTTTCTTTGTCATTCTGGACCCCTTCCGGATCGACCGGCGGGCAATCGTGTCGCTCACAAAACCCCTGCCGCCCCGTCATCGCCGGAGCGAGAACGGTCGGTGACCGGGAGTTTCATGAGGTACCGACGCCGGCCCCGTTTCCTCACCTGTCTCGAAGCGTCTCCCGCGGAACGCCGGCAAGCCGGACGTTCCACGGGGCGCCTTTCTCATGTAGCGGAAGCGGCGCCGTTGGAACCGGCGTCGCCCCCAAAAATCAGGCCAAAGAATGAGGCCCCAAGATCAAGCCTTGGCGAGCGGGTTCTCGCGCAGGTAGCTGGAGGCAGCCGCAACACCCGAACCGGGGGTCACCTTCACGCCGTTGTCGATGAGCGACATCTCGGCACCGGCGATGGCGCCGAGCAGCGAGAGTTCGTTCAGGTCGCCGACGTGGCCGATGCGGAACACCTTGCCCGCGACCTGGGACAGGCCGGCGCCGAGCGCGAGGTTGTAGCGCACATAGGCGTGCTTGATGATCTTGGCCGCGTCCACACCCTCGGGCGCCAGGATGGCGGTGACGGTGTCGGAGTTCCACTCCGGCGACTTGGCGCAGGTCTTCAGGCCCCAGGCCGCGACGGCCTGACGGGTCGCCTCACCGAGCACGGCGTGGCGGTGGTAGACGTTCTCCAGGCCTTCCTCGAACAGGCAGGCGAGCGCCTCGCGCAGGCCGTAGAGCAGCGGCAGCGGCGGGGTGTAGGGGAAGTAGCCGGTCGGGTTCTGCTTCTTCTGGTCTTCCCAGTCGAAGTAGACGCGGGCGAGCCGGTCGTTGCGGCCGGACTGGCCCTCGGCGGCCTTGAGCGCCTTCTGGCTGACGCAAATCACGCCGAGGCCGGCGGGCAGCATCAGGCCCTTCTGGGAGCCGGCGATGGCGCAGTCGACCTTCCACTCGTCGGCCTTGAAGGGCAGCGAGCCGATGGAGGACACGCCGTCGACGAACAGCAGGGCCGGGTGGCCGGCGGCGTCGATCGCCTTGCGCACGGCGCCGATGTTGGAGGTCACGCCGGTCGCGGTCTCGTTATGGACCACCATGACGGCCTTGATCTCATGGTTCTTGTCGGCGCGCAGGGCCTCCTCGATCTTCTCGGGCTTGGCGCCGGTGCCCCACTCCTCCTCCTGGACGACGACGTCCAGGCCGAGGCGCTGGGCCATGTCGATCCAGAGATGGCTGAACTGGCCGAAGCGGGCGGCCAGCACCTTGTCGCCGCGGGCGAGCGTGTTGGACAGCGCCGATTCCCAGATGCCCGTGCCGGAGGCCGGGAACAGGAAGATCGTGCCTTCGGTCGAGCCGAACACCTTCTTGGTGTCCTCGAACAGCGGCTTCGTCAGCGACGGGAAATCGACCGAGCGGTGATCCTCGGACTGCACCATCATGGCGCGCATCACCCGGTCCGGGATGTTGGTCGGGCCGGGAACGAACAGGTGGTTGCGTCCCGGACGTCTCGTTGCCGCCATGAGAATTTCCTCCAATTAAGTCGTTCTGAGCAGAGCGGCCCTTCGCGGCCGCGATCCCGCCCGATCCTGATGGCGAGCGCAAGCCCGCCGCGAAACGTCGTTCAGTCCCACCGCCGGTCCCAGCGCAAAGCCGCGCGCAAAAGGCCTTCCGCCGACCGGGACCGTACCTCTGCGATGTCGGATCGTTGACCGTCCCGGAGCGGCGAAGCGGCCGTCGTGCCGCCCGCGTCGCGGCGCGTGCAGCCGCGCCGGTCGCCTCCAAAGGACCGAACCCTCGATGCGTCAGCCCGGCGCCGCATTCAAGCGCGCTCCTGCTGCGTGTCCAGCGCTCCCATCCATCGCGGCCATTCCCACACCTCTGCCGGGTGCTGCTGCGCATGCCGGGGTACGCGCGGCGGATGACCTTGGCTGCCGTTATGCCTCCCCGCCGGGGAATGGAAAACGGAAAAAACTGAACTGAAAAACAAAAAGATTTTCGTATGCACCGGCCGCGGGCAGGGTCTGCGGGAAGCCGTGGGCGGGCGCGGTGCCGGAAATCGGGGAGACCGCCCAAAGCGCCGAAGCGGGGCAGAACGATGCACCCCGCCGTCATCAAACTGAGATCGGAATGCGATTTGGCTCTTCCCCGTCGCGGTGCGGTTGTGAAGAGCCGAGGGCGCCAGTGTCACAGGATCCGGAATCGACCATCCGCGTTCGGACGCTCTTCCTGTCCGATCTGCATCTCGGCACCAAGGGCTGCCAGGCGGCCCTGTTGCTCGACTTCCTGCGTGACGTCGATGCCGACACGATCTACCTCGTGGGCGACATCGTCGACGGCTGGCAGCTCCGCTCGGGCTGGTACTGGCCGCAGGCGCATAACGACGTGGTGCAGAAGCTGCTGCGCAAGGTGCGCAAAGGGGCTCACGTCGTCTACGTGCCCGGCAACCACGACGAGTTCCTGCGCGACTATATCGGCATGACCTTCGGCGGCATCGAGATCGCCGACAGCCGGATCCACGTCGCGGCCGACGGCAAGCGCTACCTCGTCATCCACGGCGACCAATTCGACATGGTGGTGCGCCACTCCAAGTGGCTCGCGCATCTGGGCGACTGGGCCTACACCACGGCGCTCGCGGTCAACACCGTGGTCAACCGGATACGGCGCCGGCTCGGCCTCGCCTACTGGTCGCTCTCGGCCTGGGCGAAGCTCAAGGTGAAGAACGCGGTCAACTTCATCGGGCAGTTCGAGACCTTCCTCGCCACGGAAGCCCGGCGCCAGGGCGCGGACGGGGTGATCTGCGGCCACATCCACCATGCGGCCCACCGCGAGGTCGAGGGGCTGATCTACCTCAACACCGGCGATTGGGTGGAGTCCTGCACCGGCATCGTCGAGCATTACGACGGCCGCATGGAGGTGCTGCACTACCCGACCCTGCTGCGCGAGCGCCGCGGGGCCGAGTCCTTCGAGCCCGAGATCCGCCGCGCCGTCGCCTAGAGCCCCGCCCCTCACGGACAGACGAGACCCGCATGAGGCTGCTGCTCGCCACCGATGCGTGGCACCCGCAGGTCAACGGTGTGGTGCGCTCCGTCGAGCGCATGGCCGAGGCCGCCGCCGGCCTCGGCGTCGAGCCGCTGATGCTGACGCCGGCCGACTTCCCCTCCCTGCCGATGCCGGGCTACCGCGAGATCCGGCTCTCGCTGGTCACCCGCGGCCGGGTGATGTCGCGCTGGGAGCGGCTCGCGCCGACCCATGTGCACATCGCCACGGAAGGGCCGATCGGCCACGCAGTGCGCGCCGCCTGCCTGTCGCGGGGGCAGGCCTTCACCACGAGCTACCACACCCGCTTTCCCGAATATCTCGCCGCCCGCGCGCCGGTGCCGGAGGCCTGGAGCTATGCGTGGCTGCGCCGCTTCCACGCCGCGGCGAGCGGCACCATGGTCAGCACGCCCTCCCTCGAACGGGAGCTGGCGGGGCGCGGCTTCACCCACCTGATGCGCTGGACCCGCGGCGTCGACACTGACCTCTTCCGCCCCCGTGACGGCGACGACGGGGCGAACCCGTTTCCCGATCTGCCGCGGCCGATCTTCCTCTCGGTCGGCCGGCTCGCGGTCGAGAAGAACCTTGCCGCCTTTCTCAGCCTCGACCTGCCGGGCTCCAAGGTCGTGGTCGGCGACGGGCCGGACCGGGCGCGGCTCCAGGCGCTGGCGCCGGACGCGCACTTCCTCGGCGCGCTGACCGGCGAGGCGCTGGCGCGGGTCTACGCGCGTGCCGACGCCTTCGTGTTCCCGAGCCTGACCGACACCTTCGGCATCGTGCTGCTCGAAGCGCTCGCCTCGGGCCTGCCGGTGGCGGCCTATCCCGTGACCGGCCCCCTCGACGTGATCGGCGGCACCGGCGCGGGCGCCCTCGATGCGGATCTGCGCGCGGCCGCACTCGCCGCGCTCGCGATTCCGCGGGAGCGCTGCCGGGCGGAGGCGATGCGCTACACCTGGGCCGAGAGCGCGCGCCAGTTCTACGACAACATCGCGACGGCCCACGCGCTCGGATCGGTTCAGCGCTCCGCCCGCCATCCGAGCAGCGCCCCGCTGCCGCGCCCCGGCTGAGCGGGGCCGGCATTCCCGCGGGATCGATCGGATGCCGCCGGTTTCATGGCCGGGGCACGCCCTTGTCCGCGGGGTTTTGACCCGCCCCGGGATGACGGGGGAGCGTGGGGATGCCAGGGTCCGCGCCATGGCCCCTCGACCGAAATCCGTCAAAGCCCCGCGCCCGTTCGATCCTGCGCTTGCTGCCACCTATCCGGCGGTGATCGGCTGCGACGAGGTCGGGCGCGGTGCCCTGTGCGGTCCGGTGATGGTGGCGGCCGTGTGGTTCGACCCCGTCGCCTTCCCGCCGGAGATCCTGGCCCGGCTCGACGACAGCAAGCGCCTCGACCGTGCCGCGCGCGAGGCGCTGACCCCGCTGATCCGGGCGCATGCGCGGGTTTCGCTCGCGGCAGGCTCGCGGGCGCTGGTGGACCGGGTGAACGTGCGCGGGGCGACCCTCGACGCCATGCGCCGGGCGGTCCTGGGCCTTGGCCTCGACGCGACCGTGCTGGTGGACGGGCGCGATCCGATTCCCGGCCTGACGCAGGGCTGCCGCGCGGTGATCGGCGGCGACCGCCTCGTGCCGCAGATCGCCGCCGCCTCCATTGTCGCCAAGACGTTTCGCGATGAGATCATGCGTCGGCTCGCCCCGCGCCACCCGGCCTATGCCTGGGAGCGCAATGCCGGCTACGGCACCGCCGCCCACCTCGCCGGCCTCACCGCGCAAGGCCGCAGCCCGCACCACAGGCTCAGCTTCACGGGACGGTTCGAGGCCGCGCGCGGCATCTCGGACGCGTGACGGGTTGCCGGTGGGATCCTTGCCGGTGCCGTCGTGTCTCCCCTCCCCCCGCAGCCACGGCCGTCCAGGGAAACTCGGAAGCCGACGGTCAGCCGAGTCGGGTCCTCGGAAGCCCTCGCGACCATGCGCTGTGCCCTTTGGCGAGAGCCGTGGGACCGGATCAGGCTTCTCCTATCATCCGCATGACCCGCCCGCTTAACCGCCCGTTAACCCAAACTTGACTTGATCGATCTCGAGACTGCGCGCTCCCTGCGTGCCTCGATCCGATGCCGCTTCCGCCGAGGGAAGCGCCTGCGCGCCGGGCAAGCCCGGGCGGGCATAGGGGCGGGCAAGGGAGCCGGTAGGGAGACCGACATGCCGCACGATCCCATCCGAACGGGGGGCACGACCCGCCGCGCCGCCCTGCTCGGCCTCTCGGCCGGGCTGTCCGGCGGCCTCCTGGCCGGGGCCGTCCCCGCTCTGGCCTATCAGGACGACGGCGTGCGCCCGGACTCGTTCCGCGCCGCCGAGGTGGTCGAGAACGGGCACCGCTTCTTCGGCAGCGTGTCCCGCGGCCTCGCGCTCACCGTCGAGGAGGCGACCCGGCGCTGGGGCGAGCCCAACGGCTACATCCTCGGGCAGGAGGCGTCCGGCGCCATCGTCGGCGGCCTGCGCTTCGGCGAAGGCACGCTCTATACCCGCAATGCCGGGCAGCGCCGGATCTACTGGCAGGGGCCGACGCTCGGCTTCGATGTCGGCGGCGACGGCGCGCGCACCATGATGCTCGTCTACAACCTGCCCGCCGTGCGCGACCTCTACCGCCGCTTCGGCGGCGTCGACGGCTCGGCCTACTTCATCGGCGGCTTCGGCATGACGGCGGTGACCGACGGCGGCATCATCGTGGTGCCGATCCGCTCCGGCGTCGGCGCCCGGCTCGGCATCAATATCGGCTACCTGAAATTCACCGGCCGCCCGACCTGGAACCCGTTCTGATCGTTTCCCGAACGATTTGGGCCACCGCCTGACGCCGCGCAATCGCCCGGAGAGGGCGGGCTGGGTGCCCTCTGCGACAAGCGCCCGCGGGTGCGGTCGCCGACGCTTGAGGCCGGAGGGAAGACACGGCGCTTGCCTCCGCGCGGGCAAGACGGGCAAAAGACGCAGCGGCCGGACCTGCCCGGCCGAGGCGGCGTGAGGGCCCCTTCGTGATCGAGACCGTGATGATCTTCGGGCTCGGCTTCCTCCTGGCGAGCCTGTGCGCCCTGACGATCCTGCCGACCGTGAGCGCCCGCGCCAGCCGTCTCGCGCGACGGCGGATCGAGGCGACCCTGCCGGTGAGCGTGTCCGAGGTTGTGGCCGAGCGCGACCATCTGCGCGCGGAGTTCGCCGTCGTGCAGCGCCGGCTGGAGCGAAAGGCCGAGGCGATCGCCGCCCGGCGCCACGCCGACATGGCCGCCATCGGGACCCGCACCATGGAGACCGAGGCTGCGGTCGCCGCCCGGATCCGCAGCGAGGCTGAGGTGGCCCGCGCCCTCGAGCGCATCGCCGGGCTCGACCGGGACCTCGCCTCGGCGCGGGCCGAGGGCGAGACCGGGCTCGCCACCCTGCACGCCCTGGAAGAGGCCCACCGCGCGATCCTCGATGATCTCAAGGCGACGCGCCGGATGCAGGCCGCGACGGTGCCATCGGGCGCCGAGGGCGAGACCGTCGGGCCAGCCTCCACGGCGGCCGAGATCGAGGCGCTGCGCGCGGAATTGACGGCAGCTCAGGCGGCGCTGGCTGCACGCGGGAGCGACGACACCGCCGAGTTGCGCCGCCGTATCAGCGAGGTCGCCGACGCCTTGGCGCGGCACGACCGTCTGCCCCAAGATCGCTTGCCCCAAGCCGGAGCCTTTCCGGCCGCGTCTCCCGCGCTCGCCGAGAGCTGAAACGCACCGAGCGGCGCCGGCCGGGGGCCTACTCTGCCAGCATCTCTTGCCCCGTCCCGTACGAGCCCGTAAGCACCGAACCATCTTGCGTTTGCCCCGGACCCGCCTTGTTTCGAACAAGCGGGGGCATCATCGCGCCCGGATCTCCTCTCACGAATCTCTTCCCACGAACCGCGATCGAGCGAACATCATGGCTTTGAAGCTGACGCCCCTGGTTCTCGCCCTCACGGGTGCGGTCGCCGTGTTGGCTGCTCCGGCACAGGCGCAGCAGTCGAAGCGCGGCAACGAGACGCTCAAGAAGTACTGCACCGGCGATTACCTCAGCTATTGCGGCAACCTCGATCCGGACGATCCGGCCACCGATCAGTGCTTCAAGACCAACTGGGCCAAGCTCTCCGAAAACTGCCGCCGTGCGATCGACGCCTACGCGCCGCCGAAGGATTCGCAGCGCGGCAACAAGAAGAGCTGACGACCGCGCGGGACCCCGACGGAAGCGGGCGCGCCGCGCATCCATGTCGCGCGCCCCTCGTCCCGCCCGAGACGCTGCGGCCCACCTTTCGGGGCGAGGCTCCAACGGCTAAGCTCGTACCGCCCAGCCGGGAAAGACCGCCGGAAACACCGATGCCCGCCCCTTCCGCCCGCCTCTCGATCCTGATCGCGCTCGGCCTCACCCTGGTCTGCACGGCCTGTGGCCGGCGCGGCAGCCTGGAGCCGCCGGGTGCGGCCCTCTCCGAGACCGCTCCGGGGACGCGGCCCGGCGTTCCCGCCTCGGCGCGGAGCCTGCCGGGCAGCACGGTCTCCGTGGGTGATCGCGGCGCGGCCCCCGATCCGGAAGCCGTGCAGGCGGGCGACGAACTAAGCGCCGCGGCGATCCCCGCGGGCGGCGACGGCGTCCCGGTCACGACCTCCCGCGGATCCAAGCGCGGCTACCGGATCCCCAAAGAGCCATTCATCCTCGATCCGCTTCTGTAGCGGGCCGCCGGACCGCGCCCGTAGCGAGGCCGGTCTCCGGTTCGAAAGGGCACACAACTTCCGATCCTCGATCCACTCCCCTCCGGGCATGCCCGTGAAGCGGAGTTTTGTGAGAGACACGTAGACAGCGCACCGCGCGTGGGGGCATTCGGATGCGCCGATCCCTCATCCGGCGGGCGCGGCGGCGGATTCTCCTGACATGCACCATTTCCACTACCGGGACGGGCGCCTCCATGCCGAGGACGTCGATCTGACCGCGCTGGCCGAGGACGTCGGCACGCCGTTCTACTGCTACAGCACCGCGACTCTGGAACGGCACTACCGCGTCTTCGCCGAGGCCTTCGCGGGTGACGATGCGCTGGTGTGCTTTGCCATGAAGGCGAACTCGAACCAGGCGGTGCTCGCCACCCTCGCGCACCAGGGCGCGGGCATGGACATCGTCTCCGAGGGTGAATTGCGCCGGGCACTGGCTGCAGGCGTGCCGGGCGAGCGCATCGTGTTCTCCGGCGTCGGCAAGACCCGCGAGGAGATGGCCGCGGCGCTCGACGCGAACATCCTCTGCTTCAACGTCGAGAGCGAGCCGGAACTCGCCGCCCTGTCCGAGGTCGCCGTTGCGCGCGGGCGCAAGGCGCCGGTCTCGATCCGCGTGAACCCGGATGTCGATGCGCTGACGCATGCCAAGATCTCGACCGGCAAGTCCGACAACAAGTTCGGCATCCCGATCTCCCGCGCCCGCGCGGTCTATGCCGGGGCCGCCCGGCTGCCCGGCCTGGAGATCGTCGGCGTCGATGCGCATATCGGCAGCCAGATCACTGACCTGACCCCGTTCGACAATGCCGCGCGCCTGCTCTGCGAACTGGCCCGCGATCTGCTCGCCGACGGGCACCGGCTGCACCACGTCGATTTCGGCGGCGGCCTCGGCATCCCCTATCGCGACGACAACGCGCCCCCGCCCGATCCGGCGGCTCTGGCCGCGATCCTGCGCCCGCATTTCAAGCCGCTCGGCCTGCGCCCCGTCTTCGAGATCGGGCGGATGATCGCCGGCAATGCCGGCGTCCTCGTCACCCGCGTGATCTACGTGAAGCCGACGGACGAGAAGACCTTCGTTATCGTCGACGGGGCGATGAACGATCTGATCCGCCCGACGCTCTACGAGGCCTTCCACGCCCTGCGCCCGGTGCGCGAGCCCGCGCCCGATACGCCCCGGCTGACGGCGGACGTGGTCGGCCCGGTCTGCGAGAGCGGCGACTATCTCGCCCTCGGCCGCGAGATGCCGATGGTGGCGCCGGGCGACCTCATCGCGGTGATGAGCGCGGGCGCCTACGGTGCGGTCCAGGCCTGCACCTACAACAGCCGCCGCCTCGTGCCCGAGGTGCTCGTGACCGGCGACCGCTCGGCCGTGGTGCGCCCGCGCCCGAGCTACGACGACCTGATCCGCCTCGACCGCCTGCCCGACTGGCTCGCGTGACGCTCTCGGCGGAGCCCGTGTGGCCCGCCGCCCGTTGCGTGAGGACGCCGCCCGTCCGAGAACACTGACGATGAAGACTGCCGATTGCGACATCCTGATCCTGCCGGGCTATGCCGGCTCCGAGGAGGAGCACTGGCAGGCGCGCTGGGCGGCCAGGCTCAAGACCGCGCGGATCGTCGCGCAGGACGACTGGCACCGGCCCGATCCGGAGGCGTGGCGTGCCCGCGTCGCGGAGGCGGTGGCGGCGGCGACCCGGCCCGTGATCCTCATCGCCCACAGCCTCGGCGTGGTCGCGGCGGTGGAGGCCGCGCCGCGCTTCCCCGAAGGCGTCGTGCGGGGGGCCCTGCTGGTGGCCTTCCCCGACATCGAGGCGGGGGCCGACCTGCCCGAGAGCGTGCGCGCCTTCGCGCCGGTGCCGCGCGATCCGCTGCCCTTCCCGTCGCTGCTGGTGGCGAGCCGCACCGACCCGCACTGCACCTACGAGCGGGCGGAGGACTACGCCTATGCCTGGGGCTCGGCGCTGGTGGATGCGGGCGAGGCCGGCCACATCAACGTCGCGAGCGGGCACGGGCCCTGGCCGGAGGGCCTGATGCGGCTGGCCGGCTTTCTCGCGCCGCTTTAGTCGGGCCGATCCGCCGGGGAGCCGAATAGGGTATTGCCGATCAGGGAGTTGCCGGATTTTCCGTCAAATGCAGGTGCCCAGGGATGGGAATGCAGTTCTAAAAAGTTTCTTTGATCCGGGGCGAATCGGGAACTTAAATTTCCTCAATTGCTTTCTCCGGGCAGACCGGCCGGCAGTGTCGGTCGGATAATTTCGGAGGGACGCCATCGTGACGCTCACGAAGACCATCGCTACCGCCACCGCTTTCGCCTTCATCGCCGGCTCTGCGCTCGCCGCTCCGTGCAACACGGGCAGCACCAACGCCAAGGCCCCCGGCGATTCCGCTGCTGCCAACAGCAGCACCGGCAGCGGCGCCGATGCCGGTTCGAAGAACCTCGCGGGTGGCCAGCAGCCGGCTTCGCCCGGCACCGTCGGCGCGATGAACAATGTCGGCGCCGGTCAGGGCGTCGGCAACAAGCCGGGCTCGGACCAGACCAGCTCGGCCAAGAACACCGCCGGCGGCGACCAGCCGGCCGCCCCGGGCACGGTTGGCGCGATGAACGCCGCCGGCCATGACCAGAAGCTCGGCGAGAAGAAGGGCGGCGACGACTGCTGATCGCCGCACTCACTCAGCCGTAACGAAAAGAAGCTCCCAGGCCACCCGGCCTGGGAGCTTCTTGCTTTTGGGGCTCCGCCCCGGTCCCCGCCAAAGGGATGATCCCTTTGGACTCGCGTTATTCCTTGGGCTCGCTAGTCCGAAAAAGCTGGCCGGCGACGTCGTTGACGGTGGGTGGGCTGACGCGGACGAAGGGTAGGGGCCGGCAGACGGCCACCGCCGCGAGGCCGAACCGGGCGGTCATCAGGCCGTTGAGCACACCCTCACCGAGCTTGGCCGAGACGCGGGCGGCGAGACCGAGGCCGAGCACCTGATGCAGCATGCCCTCGCCGACCGCCATGCCGCCGGTGACGGTGAGATGGGCGAAGGCGGCGCGGGCGAGCCGCAGGAAGCCGAGCAGGCCCGGCCGCCCGCCGTAGATCGCTGCAATCCGGCGCAGCAGCCGGGCGGCGGAGAACACCACGAAGGCGACATCGACGATGGCCCGCGGGCTGAGCGCCGTGACCGCCGAGACCTGGCTCGCAGCCTGGGCGATGGCCGCCTTGGCCTGCCGGTCGAGGGGCGAGAGCAACTCGCCCTCGGCCAGAGCCAGCCGGTCGTCCACATCGAGGATCGCGTCGCCCACCGCATCGAGCCGGCGGATGGCGCCTGCTAGCGCCGGCCGGTCGGCGTAGAAGCCGCGCAGTTCCTGCACCACGCCCTGCGCCGCGGTGTGGTCGCGGGTCGTGAGGGCGGCCAATGCGCGCTCGCGCAACGCCTCGATCTTGCGCTCGCGCCAGACGCCGAGCGCCTCGCGGGCGACGATCGCCGTGAGCGCGATCACGGCGACCGCGAGAAGGGCGAGCGCGACCCCGCCGAGCCAGGGCGCGGTGGCGAACAGGTCGGCGATCAGCCGTTCCAGCGAGAGCCCGACGGCGATGGTGACGAGGCCGCCGAGTGCGCTGAACAGGATCGACAGCCACGGCGCCCGCCGCTTGGGCGCCACCGGCACGGCAACGCCGTCGGCGGCGTCCACGATCTCGTAGGGCTCGTCGACGAGGCGCACCTCGGGCCGCGGCGGGGCCGCGGCGGTTGCGGCCTCCGGCGGAGGCTGGTCTGCGGCGGGGATGCGGAAGGCGCGCGGGCGCTGCGGGTTGGTCACGTCAGCTTGTCCCCGATCAGGAACTGCATGGCCCGGTCGAGCCGGATTTGCGGCAGGTGGCCCGCTCGGCCGAGCGCGTCGGGCTTCACCGGCGGCGGGCGGAAGCGGGGGAAGCGGAACGAGCCCGCCGGAACCGCGCCGTCGAGCACCGCCTGCGGGTCGGCGGGCAACTCGCCGGGAAACACCGCGGCCTCCGACAGCCCGTCGAAGATCTCGTCGCCGACATGCTCGCCCGCCTCCGGCGTGCCGGAGACCGCGCGGAGCACTTCGCCGCCGTCATGGACCGTGGTCTCGCGGGTGGCGCGGACGGAGGCGAGCGCCACGGTGCCGACCCGCGCGCCCGCGGCCTCAGTGCGGCGCATCGCCCGCGAAACGAGGAGGCGCAGCAGCGCGTCAAGCCGGTCGTGGCTCGACTGGTGGAGATGGTCGGCCTTGGTCGCGGCGAACATGATCCGCTCGGCCCGCGGCGCGAAGAAGCGCGAGAGCAGGCTGTTGCGCCCGATCCGGAAGGCGAGCAGCACCGCGTCCAGCGCCTCCTCCAATTCGGCGAGGGCTGCCGGACCGGAATCGACCGCCGAGAGCACATCGACCAGCACGATCTGCCGATCGACGCGCTGGAAATGCTCGCGGAAGAACGGCTCCACCACCTTACTCTTGTAGGCCTCGAAGCGCCGCTCCATCAGGGCGCCGAGGCTGCCGGGCACCTGGGTTTCGGCCAGACGGTCGAGGGGCGCGAAGGTCAGCATCGGCGAGCCGGCCAGATCGCCCGGCATCAGGAAGCGCCCCGGCGGCGTGGTGGCGACCGATTCCGCGCCCGCGCGCAGCGCCCCGAGATAGGCCTTGAAGGCGTTGGCGGCGCGCTCGGCCAGCACCTCGTCGAGGGGGCCGCGGGGTCGAGCTCCTGCATCAGCGCGAGCCAGGGCGCGGCGATCTCGGCCCGGCCGGCCCGGCGGGTGCCGGCGATGGTCGCGCGCGACCACGCCACGTAGCTCTGATCGACCAAGGCGAGGTCGAGCAGCCATTCGCCGGGATAATCCACCACGTCGAGCATCAGCGTGCCCGGGCCGGAGCGCCAGCCGCCCGCGCGCTCGTACTCGATCTCCAGGCGAAGCTGGCTGATCCGGTCGGTCGAACCCGGCCAGCGCCGGGCCTCGGTCAGCGCGGAAAAGTTCTCCTCGAAGGGGAAGCGCGGCACGTCGTCGTCGGGTTGCGGCACCAGCCGGGCCCGGCGCAGGCGGCCCGCCTGAGCCGGCTCGAAGGCCGGCAGGGCGTGGCCCTCCACGAGGTGGTGGATCAGCGCGGTGGTGAACACTGTCTTGCCGGAGCGGGCGAGACCGGTGACGCCGAGCCTCAGCGTCGGCTGAATCAGGAGATCGCTGGAGGCTTCGGCGAAGGCCTTGATCGCGGAGCCCGCTTGCGCGGCGTAGTCGAAGAGGGGCGGCAAGGCAGGCTCTGGCGGTGGGCTTCGGCGGGGAAGCGGGACGGGCTGTCAGGTGGCGCGGGGCGGCTGCGATCTCAAGACGCGGAAAGGCCTCGGAGGCATCTCACGCCGCCCTGAGGGCCCTGATCGTTCCGAGCGTATCCGTCCGCAGCGTCGCGAGGCGGCGGATCAGGGTGGGAAGCGCGCTGCCGTCCCGGCAGGCGTCCTCGATCTCCCGGCACAGCCCGGACAGGGCGAGGAAGCCGAGGGCGCCCGCCGCGGCGACCATGGCATGGGCGTCGTAGGCGAGTTGCTCACGGTCGAAATCGGTCCGGCTCGGCTCGGCCCCCTCCGGGAGGAAGCGCAGCTCGAGGTCGAGTTCGAGCAGGGACAGCAGCGACAGCACGCGCTCGCGGCCCATCGCGGCCTGCACGGCGGCAAAGGCGGCGCGGTCGAGCAACGGCTCGCCGTCGCCGTGTCCGCGAGCCGCGAAATCCGGCGGCCCGGTTTCGGGGCGACGCCCGAGGATGTCTCCGGGCGGAGGCGCTGGGGATGCCGCCTCCCGCGCCCGCTCGGCGCCGACGACCCGCCAGTGCTCGATCACCGCGCAGAGCTGGGTCCGCTTGAACGGCTTGCCGACATGGTCGTCCATGCCCGCTGCGATGAATTCCTGCACTTGCCCGTCGAGGACGTTGGCGGTCATCGCCACGATCGGCAGGCGGGCGGCGGGGCCTGTCATGGCGCGGATGCGGCGGGTTGCGGTGAGGCCGTCCATGCCCGGCATCTGCACGTCCATCAGCACGACGGCGTAAGGGTCGGTGCCGGCCTCCTCCGGGCCATAGCTGGCCTCGACGGCCGCGATCGCCGCGTTCCCGTCACCCGCCACATCGACGCGATAGCCCTGCACCTCCAGCACGGCGCGGGCCAGCGTCTGGTTGATCGGCACGTCCTCCACGAGCAGGAGCCGGGCCGGTCGCGCCGTCTCCAGGCGATGCGGGCTGATCGCCGGCTGCGCGGCGGGCGGCGTGGTGGCGCGCGGCAGGGCCAGGGTGAACCAGAAGGTCGAGCCGGCCCCCTCCCGGCTCTCGACGCCGATCGCGCCCCCCATCATGGTGACGAGGCGATGGCAGATCGCGAGCCCCAGGCCCGACCCGCCGAAGCGCCGGCTGATCGAGCCATCGACCTGGCTGAAGGGCTTGAACAGCCGGTGCCGCTGCGAGGGCGCGATGCCGATGCCGGTATCGCTGATCTCGAAGCGCAAAGCCTCCGCGGTGCCGCCGTCGGCGCCCGGGACGGAGCCCTCGTAGCGGGCGGTGAGGACGACGGAGCCGGCCGGCGTGAACTTGACCGCGTTGTTGAGCAGGTTGAACAGCACCTGCCGCAGGCGGTTCGCGTCGCCGACCACGCTCGCGGGCAGATCCGGATCGATCCGCGCCTCGACGGTCAGCGCGCTCTTGAGGGCGGTGCCGCGCATGATCGCGACCGTGTCCTCGATCAGCTTGCCCAGAGCGAAGGGAAGCGGGTCGAGTTCGAGTTGGCCGGCCTCGATCTTGGAGACGTCGAGAACGTCGTTGACGACGGTGAGCAGGGACTCGCCCGAGACGCGGATCAGCTCCAGGCGGCGCTGATCCTCCGGATCGTGGTCTCTGCGGTCGAGAAGCAGGTCGGCATAACCGAGGATCCCGTTCAGCGGCGTGCGGATCTCGTGGCTCATGGCCGCGAGGAACTCGCTCTTGGCCGCACTCGCCCGCTCGGCCTCCACCGTAGCGGCGCGGGCTTCGGCGGTGGCGGCGCGCAGGGCCGCCTCGGCCGCCTTGCGCTCGGTGATGTCGAGATGCAGCCCGAGCATCCGGTAGGGGCGGCCGTCGCCCTCGTAGAGGGTGCGGCCGGAGGTGTAGAGCCAGCGCTGGCCCACCCGGTATTCCGCGATGAAGCGGGACCGCGAATCGACGGCGTGGTGGATCCGGTTCCACGCCTCGACGACGTCGTCGGGGTGGATGGTCGCGGTCCATTCCGTGGGCGACAGGGCGCGCGGTTCACCGGTCTCGGGCAGACCGTAAAGGCGCACGCTCTCCGGCGACAGCACCGTGATGCCGGTGCGCAGGTTCCAGTCGAAGGTGCCGGCCTCCGCGCCCTCCAGGGCGATGCCGAGCAGGCGGCTCGTATCCTCCACCGCCAGCCGCGCGGAGACGATCTCGTCGATGTCGAGCGCGGTGCCGATCCACTCGGTGATCCCGGCCGGGTCGCCCGCGTTGCGGATCGGGGTAATCGACATCTTGTGCCAGCGGTAGGAGCCGTCCCGCGCCTGCAGGCGCCACTGGCCGTCATAGCCCTGGCCGCTGGCCTGAGCCGCCTGCCACGCCGCCTCCATGGCGGGCGCGTCGTCGGGATGGTTGCGGGCGAGCCGCTGCACCCGCGCGGCGCCGATCGGGCCGTAGTAATCCTCGAAGCGCGTGTTGACGTAGGTCGCCTCGCCGCTGTCCGGATCGACGGTCCAGACGAGCAGCGGCAGGGCGTCGGCGAGGCTGCGGTAGCGCATCTCGCTGCGGCGCATCTCCGCCCGGATCTGCACCCGGTCGGTCACGTCCATGAGGATGCCGAACAATCCGATCGTCCGGCCCGCCTCGTCGGTCTTGCAGGTGCCGCGCACCATCACGTCGCGGATCGTTTTGTCGGGCCGCACGAACCGCGTCTCGACCTCGAAATCCTGCCCGCCCGCGATCGCCGCGGCGATGATGGCCTCGACGCGCCCGCGATCCGCGGGATGACACAACTGGGCGAGGCCGGGATGCCGGGCCGCCGGCGCCGCGGCGTCGAGGCCGGCGATGCGCAGGAGACTCTCGGAGTAGATCGGTTGGCCGCTGGCGAAGTTGAGGCGCCAATGCCCGACCTGAGCGATCTGCTCGGCCATGGTGAGGAGGGAGTTGGCGCTTGCCCGCCGCTCGATCTCCACGCCCTGAGCGCGGATCGTGCTCTCATGGATCTGCCGCAGCGCCCGCTCGCTGGCGAAGGCGAGGTTGTCGCGCCGCAGCCGCATCTGCGCCGTCACGATCTCGGCGAGGTCGCGCAGGGCTGCCGCGTCCTCCGGGGTGAAGTCGCGTGGCTGCGAATCGGCGAGGCAGAGGGAGCCGAGCCGCACGCCCGGCCGCAGGATCAGCGGTGCGCCGGCGTAAAACACGATGTGAGGCGGGCCGGTCACGATCTCGAGACCGGAAAAGCGCGGGTCGCGGCGGGCATCGGGAACGACGAGCATCGCATCCTGCGCGATCGTCCGATCGCAGAAGGAGCCTGCGCGCGACGTCTGCGTCGGCATGATGCCGACGCAGGCCTTCAGCCATTGCCGCTCGGCATCGACCAGGGAGATGTAGGCGATCGCGACCCCGAACAGGCGCTGCGCCGTCCGGCACACGGCGTCGAACTGCGCCTCGGGATCGCTATCCAGAATGCGCAGCGCGTGCAGGGCCGCGAGGCGCTCGGCCTCGCTCGCCGCTCCCGTGGTCACGGCCTCACCTTCGTTCCGGACACCTCGCCCCGGCCTCCGACCCTCTTCTCGCGCGCTCCGCCTGCCCCGCTCGGCGCTGCAACGCTCGGATGTCCTCCGATGCGCCGCGGGAGGAGGAGGGTCAAGGGCGCGGGTGCCGCGCGCAGGCGAGCTACCTCCAGTGCCCAGACCATCCCCAGCATCATGTAGACGTGGCGCCACTTCTCCACGTCGATCTGCATCGCCTGGAGGAAGAACATCAGCAGCGCCGGGAACACGATCTGCGCGTAGGCCCGGTAGGGCGAGGGACGCAGCATCAGCCGGAAGCCGACGAAGGAGGTCGCCGCCACGAGGGCGATGAAGGCGGCGCCCGCGAGCCAGCCGCCGTTGGCGAAGCTGCCGATGTAGGAGTTATGCGGCTCCAGATTGAAGATCTGGCGCCAGCGCAGGGGGCCGAGGCCGAGCGGCTCCTCCAGCAGCATCCCCATGCCGCGGATCTGGTTGCCGAAGCGACCGGTCTCGCCCTCGTCGTAATCCTGCGTGACCGCGGCGCGGGTCTGGAAGGTCTGGGCGACGCTGTCGATCGAGAGCAGCCCGGCCAGCGCGACCGCGCCGAAGCCGATGGTGACGAGACCGAGGGTCACGATCCGCCGCCGCAGGGCTCGCGAGCGGCTCGTCGTGTAGAGCGCCACGACCATGACGGCGACCGCCACCACCGTCCCACCCCAGGAGCCGCGGGAGAAGGACAGGAAGATGCCCGCCATCACCACGACGAGGCTGAGCAGCGACAGGATCGGCCACCGGGTCGCGCCGGAGAGGAGGCGGTGGATCAGGTAGAGGGCGCCGAGCGTCAGGAACGAGCCGAACACGTTCGGGTCCTGGAAGGTGCCCGAGGCGCGGCCGTACTTGTAGAACAGATCCTCGATGCCGAGCAGTTGCAGGTAGCCGACGATGCCGAGACCCGCCGAGAGCACGCAGCTTGCGGTATAGGCCTTGAGCGCGACCTCGATGCGCGCCTGCGTGTCGTCGGCGTAGAGCATCGCGAAGAAGATGCAGGTGGCCGCGAGGTAGAAGAGCTGCACGGTCCACGTCACGGACAGCGGCTCGTTGAGATAGGGCAGCAGCGCGATCCCCATCGCCGTGAGGTAGGCGAGGAGCAGGAGCACGAGGGGCAGCGCCCCCCGGTGCAGGCGGATGCCGAGCGCCAGCCACAGCACGATCGTCGGAATCGCCACGAGGTCGTAGGGCGAGGCGTCCGAGAAGGCGAAGCAGGCAAAGAAGATGAACGCCGCGTGGAGGCCGCTCGCGAGGCCCTGGACCGCGCGCAGGGCGGGGACGCGGCCCCAAGCGCCCGCGGCCCAGGGTGATGAGCCTGCGGCCCAGGGTGACGAGCCCGCCGCCCACGGCGACGCGGCGGCCGTCGCACCTGTCGGCGCGGCTGTCATGGAAGACATCGGCGAACTCGAACTCTCGCGGGGCACCGCGCACGCCACCCGCCCGAGCCCCGCGACGCGGCACCCGGCGGGATTGCGGACCCCTCAACCGGGCTGATCGAACCACCGAAAGGTTGCGTTTTAACCAACAGCCCCGGATGTGCAGCTCGCTGCGCTCCTTTCGAGGTGCGGAACGTTGCTGCCGGCAAACCTGAGATCGTCGTTCCGTGCGTGCACGGCGTCAGCCGCCGCGGCCTGCGAGCGATGCCCGGGACGGGGGCGCAGCGTATTTGGAATGACAAATCCGAGACGGCGCGCTCGACCATCGCGGACACATCGCGACGGCTGATGTGCCCACGCTATCTGTTGGAATAATAGTTCTAATATAAAAGGAGCGGTCCGGCGGTAAGTTTCAACTGGATCGGACCGATCTCGACTTTAACGGGACGCCGCCAAAAAAGTCAGCCGCGCAGTTGTTCCATCTCACCGCGTGCGCCACGGCACGTCACTGCGGACAATCACTCCCCATATTCAATTTACCGAAGAACAGGAAGGTCTGGATCGCCAGACTATCCCGAGATTGATTGTTGGAGAGATTGATGAACACTCGTATCGCCGCTGCCGTCGCCGCCATCGTCCTGGGTGTCGCCCCGGTTACGTCGGCTCTGGCCTTCAGCCAAAGCCATGCCCGCCCGATCCCGATGACGTCCGGCTGGACCGGTTCCCTCGGCGTCCATGACGGCCCGTCCTACGCGGCCTGCCCGATGAACTCGGCCGCGGAAGGCAACGCCAACCAGCAGAACTTTCCGGTCAAGCAGTACGGCCAGACCGCGGGCGGCAACCGCTGCTGAGTTCCCGGCCCGATCCGGCCGGATCGGGCATGATCTCTCAGGCCTTATTCTTACGCTCTCCGTCTCGCCGCACCGGCATCGGCGATGAGCGTTTCGATTGGATACGAATGGAGGATTTCGACAGATGCGGATGATGCAGGCGTTTTCTTACGGGATGATCGGTGCGCTCGCGCTCGGCCTCGCGACCACCGTGATCGGTTCCGCGAACGTGTTGCTCAACCTCTGACGCCGAACCCTTCCCCCTGATCGAATCGATCCGGCCGGCAGGCCGGCTCGGAGATCGGCAAGAAGAAAGGGCCGCCCGCGAGGGTGGCCCTTTTTCGTGCGCGGTTTCTGACCCGTGGCGCGTCACTCTGGAGCGCATTCCGACGAAGGGGCCACCGGTTCGTCGGAATCCGCGTCAAAACATGGACCGAGAGCCGCCGGCCTGATGCCGTCAGGTCGGATACGGCTCTAGACCTTGCAGGCGAAAAAGCCTTCGCGGATCGCTTCCGGATCGAGGTTGCGGCCGATGAAGACGACGCGGGAGACGCGCGGCTCGTCGGCGCCCCAATCCCCCTGGACGTCGCCGTCGAGGATCATGTGAACGCCCTGGAAGACGAAGCGCTTGGGCTCGTCGGGAAAGGCGACGATGCCCTTGCAGCGCAGGATGTCCGGCCCCTGAACCTGGGTCAGGTTCGAGATCCAGGGCATGAACTTCTCCGGATCGACCGGGCCGTCGATCTTGGCCGAGACTGACTGCATCTGCTCGTCGTGGTGATGGTGGTGGCCCTCCTCCAGGAAGTCGGGCTCCACGTCGAGGATGCGCGCGAGGTCGAAGGCGTTGCGGTCGAGCACCTGATCGAGCGGGATCGCGCAGCGCTCGGTGCGATGGATCTTGGCCCAGGGGTTGATCGCGCGGATCTGGCCCTCGACCCGGTCGAGGTCTGCCCCTGAGACGAGGTCGGACTTGTTGAGCAGGATCACGTCGGCGAAGGCGATCTGATTCTTGGCCTCGGGCGCGTCGGCGAGCCGGTCGGTCAGCCACTTGGCGTCGGCCACTGTCACCACCGCGTCGAGCCGGGCGGCCTCGCCGACATCCTGATCGACGAAGAAGGTCTGGGCCACGGGGGCCGGGTCGGCCAGTCCCGTGGTCTCGACGATGATCGCGTCGAACTTGCCGCGGCGCTTCACCAGCCCGTCCATGATGCGGATCAGGTCGCCGCGCACGGTGCAGCAGACGCAGCCGTTGTTCATCTCGAACACTTCCTCGTCGGCCCCGACCACGAGGTCGTTGTCGATGCCGATCTCGCCGAACTCGTTGACGATCACGGCGTAGCGCTTGCCGTGCTGTTCGGTGAGGATGCGGTTGAGCAGCGTCGTCTTGCCGGCTCCGAGATAGCCGGTGAGCACGGTCACCGGGATCTTCTGGGAGGCAGCGAGGGGGGAAGCATCGGACATGGAAGGCCTGGGTCGATTGCGCGGTGACGGAACGTCAGGCTGTTATATTGTATCAACGGGGTCGGATGGAAGATCGCCGGCCTGCGCCTGAAGCGCTTCGATGGCGATGCGCAGGCGCGGCAACTCATCGACGACCACGTTCCAGAGAATCTGCGCTGACAAGCCGTGATACTCGTGCCGCAGGATGTTTCCGATGGCGCGCACCTGATGCCAGGGAATCTCAGGCCTCAGTGCCTTGATGGAATCCGGCAAGGCGCGGCTCGCCTCCGAGATGATCTCGATGCCTCGCTCGACGCCGTGCTTCAGCAACCAGTTCCGGCAAAAGGCGTCGAAGTCCTGTCCTGCCGTCGCTTGAGCGATTCCGTCGAGGGCAGCCAGCATGTCGTCCAGAGCGTGGCGATAGTCACGCCGAGCCATCAGAACACGCGAAGCGCCGAGGCTTCGATCCGGTCCCGTAACCGAGGGTGCAGCCCGTCGCGGGTTGTGACGTCGATCGCGGTCCCGAGCCGGTCTTCCAGCAGCAGCTTGATGCCGACGAGGTCGAAGGCGTTGAAGCGGCTCGCGGGATCATAATCGATGAAGAGGTCGAGGTCGCTGTCGGCGCGCGCCTCGCCCCGAGCCGTGGAGCCGAACAGGTAGAGCGATGTGGCGCCCATGGTGCGCACCGCGTCGGCACTGTCGCGAAGGCGGGTGATGGCCTCCATCCTGTCCATCGGGCGCTCCTTCCGGCGCCAGTCTATCAGGACTTGTTCACCGGCCGCAGCCCCTCGCTCAGGGCCGCCAGCGTCCGCCCGAACCCCTCCGGCCCGGCAAGGAACCGCTCCAGCAGCAGCGAACCCTCCAGCGTCGCCACGATCATCCGGGCATGGGCCTGCGGGTCGAGGCCGGCGCGGACGCTGCCGGAGATCTGCCCCTCCTCGATCACGCCGGCGAGCCATGCGATGTGCTTTTCGAAGAAGGCGGTGATGGCGCGGCGCAGGGCCTCGGGCAGCGTCTCCAGCTCGACGGCGAGCGCCGCGCACAGGCAGCCGAGCCCGCGCTCAACTCCGCCGAGATAGAGCCGGCCATAAGCCTCGATCCGGGCGACCCCGTCGGCGGTCTGGCCGGAGATGTCGTCGAGCGCCGCGTCGTAGCGCGCGTCGTAGGCCTCGATCAGCGCCTGGGCGAGCGCTTCCTTGGTGCGGAAATGGTGGTGGATGCTCGCCTTGCGGATGCCGACCGCCTCGGCGAGGTCGGCGTAGCTGAAGCCGGAATAGCCCCGGCCGCGCACCAGGATCTCGGCCTCGCTGAGGAGCGATGCGCGCGTGTCTCTCATCATCCGTCCGTTCGTATCGGGCCGATCACGTGCTCGCGACGGCTCCGCCCGTTCGCGATGGTGGCACTTGACGGCGCAAAAATCTACCTACTAGATGGTTTGCACTATATCGATAAATTCACCGGGAGGAAGCGGCCGATGGCGGCACGGATGTGCCCAGGTGACGAGTCCGGCGGAGGCGGGCGTTGAGCGCCCCCGTCACACGCCGCACGGCTCTGTTCGGCGGGTTCTGCCTGTGCTGCCTGCCGCGGGCGGGCTTTGCCGTCGATGCCATGACGATGGAGGAGGTCGCACCCGGCACCTTCATCCGGCGCGGGCCCGATGCCGAGGCGACGCCGGAGAACGCCGACGGTATCGCCAATATCGGCTTCATCATCGGGCGGGACGGGGTGCTCGTCACCGAATCCGGCGGCAGCCTCGCCGACGGGCAGTGGCTGCGCCGGGAGATCGCCCGGCGCACCGACAAGCCGGTCCGCTACGTGATGCTCACCCACGTGCATCCCGATCATGTCTTCGGCGCTGCGGCCTTCCGCGGCGACAACCCGACCTTCGTCGGACATGCCGGCCTGCGCGGCGCCCTCGATGCGCGGGGCGCGTTCTACCGCCAGCGACTCGCCGAGATCCTCGGGGAGGAGAAGGCGGGAGAGGTGGTCTACCCGGCCATGGAGGTGAAGGAGGGTGCCGAGATCGATCTCGGCGACCGCACCCTCCGGCTCACCGCCCACGGCAATGCGCATACGAGCTGCGACCTGTCGATGCTCGACACCGGCAGCGGGCTGCTGTTCCCGGCCGACCTGCTTTTCGTCGGCCGAGTCCCGTCGCTCGACGGCAGCCTGCTCGGCTGGTTCAAGGAGATCGAGCGGCTGAAGGCGGTGGGCGCCACCGACGCCGTGCCGGGCCACGGCCCAACGCGGGTGGCGTTCGCGCCGGCGATGGCCGACCTCGCGCGTTATCTCTCGGCACTGCGCGACGAAACCCGCAAGGCGGTGGCCACAAGCGTGCCGATCGAGACCGCGGTTCGGACCGTTGCGCTGGGGGAGAAAGACCATTGGGCGCTGTTCGACACCTATAACGGCCGCAACGTCACCCAGGCCTATCAAGAACTCGAGTGGGAATAAGTTCGCCCCCGTCTCGGGGGCTTCCGGGAAGGAAACGCGCCATGAAACGCCTGATGCTTGCCCTCAGCCTGACGCTCTCCGCAGCGGCGCTCGCGCCCGCTCCGGTGCTGGCCGGCGCCACCGACACCGACGAGGAGCGCGCGGCCCGCTGGACCGAGATCAAGACGTCGATCTTCGGTGACCGGAAAGTCGAGGCCAGCGAGAGCGCCGTAAAGATTGATGCGCCCGCCCGCGCCCTCGACGCCGCCCTGGTGCCGATCGGCCTGACGCTCGCCGACAAGGACAGCGTGAAGGGCCTCTACTTCATCATCGACGACAACCCGTCGCCCTACGCGGCGCACTTCACCTTCGGCCCGGCCGCCGACCCGGGCGAGATCAAGATGCGGGTGCGGGTGAACAACTACACCAACGTCCATGCGGTGGTGGAGACCAAGGACGGGCGGCTCCTCGAATCGGCCAAGTTCGTCAAAGCCTCCGGCGGCTGCTCGGCGCCGATGGGCATGAGCGACGAGGAGGCGATGAAGGGCATGGGCGAGATGCGCATGAAGTTCGTCGGCGACGTCCAGCCCGGCAAGCCGGCCGAGGCGACGCTGATGGTGCGCCACCCGAACTTCTCGGGGATGCAGATGAACCAGCTCACCCGCGACTACACCCCGGCCCGCTACATCCAGAAGCTCGATGTGACCTACGGCGACAAACTCGTGTTCAGCCTCGACGGCGACATCTCCATCGCCTCGAACCCGGTCATCAACTTCGCCTTCAAGCCCGAGGGGCAGGGTGCGCTCAAGGTCACGGCTGCGGACAACCAAGAGGGGCGCTGGGCGCAGTCCTTCCCGGTTCCGTCCGCGAGCAATTGACGCCGATGGGGAGAAGCATGCGGGTGATCGCGAGACATGCGGCGTTCGCCGCCCTCGGCCTAATGCTGGGCGCGGCCGGTCCGGCCGACTCGCCGGTCAACGTGCCGGAGCCCGAGGGGCTCTATACCGGACCGCCGAAGGGCTACACCCCGGCGACGCTCAAGGGGGCGACGGTCATCGACCTGAAAGGGCTCGAAAAGCTGCTGCCGGAGGGGCCGGTCCTCATCGATGTGGTGCTGGCTGACCGCCGGCCCGAGGGACTGCCCGCCGACCGGCCCTGGCTGCCGACGCACCGCTCGCTCCCCGGCGCGGTCTGGATGCCGGGCGCGGGCGGCGCACCGCTGGCGCCGGAGAAGGAGGAGGCTTTCCTGCGGCGGGTCGCCGAACTGACCGGCGGCGACCGGGCCAAGCCCGTCGTGACCTTCTGCCGGCCGGAATGCTGGGGGAGCTGGAACGCCGGCAAGCGGCTGGTCGCGGCCGGCTACAGCCGCGTCCACTGGTTCCCCCCCGGCGTCGAGGGTTGGCAGGACGACCACGACACCGCCGTCGCCAAGCCCGATCCGGCCTGGACGCACGCGGACAGCGCGCGCGCGCCGCAGCGCTGAGCGTGTGAACGAGATGCCGGGAGGACACCGATGACGAACCGCCGGCACGTTCTCATCCTTGCGGCGGCCTTCCTGGCCGGTAACCTGCCCGGTTCCAGCCAGGCCGCCGATCCCACCGCCTACGACCAGAGCGCCTTCGAGGCGGCGCAGGCGGCTGGGCGGCCGATCCTCGTGCAGATCTCGGCGCCGTGGTGCCCGATCTGCCGCGCGCAGAAGCCGATCCTGGCCGCGCTCTCCGCTGACCCGCGCTTCAAGACGCTTGCCGTCTTCACGATCGACTTCGACGCTCAGCGCGACCTCGTGCGCCGGTTCGGGGCGCAGATGCAGAGCACGCTCATCGTCTACAAGGGCGGCACCGAGGTTGCCCGCTCGGTCGGCGAGACCCAGCCCGAATGGATCGAACAGCTCCTCGAAAAAGCGCTCTGACACCTTTTCGCCATGATTCGGCCAAGTGCGCTCAAGAGTCTAAATTTCCAGCAATCTCAACCGCCTCGATCTTCAGGCTATACCATTGACACCGACCGAGATGTGGCGGAAAAACGGCAAGCCCGGAGGCGGTCTGAAGTCTAGGGAGGAAACGCCCGAAAAGGGCGAGCAGGGCGACCGAAGCGCATTTCACGTCGATGGCCGGCCGCCGCTTTCGGCGGCCGTCGCGTGAAGGAGCCGGAACGCCGCAGGAGAAGGCAGGCCCCTCCGGGCGATCCTTTTCGTCGTGACACTTCGCATCCGATCCACCGGAACCGACCCAATGACCTCCTGCGGGGCGGCGCGAACGGGCTTATAGAGGCGTTCCGCACGCCGCGCCCGATCCGACGGGCGCCCCCGGGAACGCCAGACTCCGGATCACGAGCCATGTCGCAGGTCGTTCAAACGCGTCGTCTCCAGGCGGTCGATCTGATCAAGCGCAAGGCCGAGGGGCGCAAGATCATTTCGCTCACCGCCTATCACGCCCACACCGCGGGCATCGTCGATGCCTATTGCGACTTCGTACTGGTGGGTGATTCCCTCGGCATGGTCATGCACGGCATGGAATCGACCCTGCCGGTGACCCTGGAGATGATGATCCTCCAGGCCCAGGCCGTGATGCGCGGCACCTCCCGCGCCCTGGTCGTGGTCGACATGCCGTTCGGCTCCTACGAGGCGAGCCGCGAACAGGCCTTCCTCAACGCCGCCCGCGTCCTCAAGGAGACGGGGGCCGGAGCGATCAAGCTGGAGGGCGGGGCGCGCTTTGCTGAAACGGTCGCGTTCCTGACCGAGCGGGGCGTGCCGGTGATGGGCCATATCGGCCTGACCCCCCAATCGGTGAACACGATGGGCGGCTTCAAGGTGCAGGGGCACGGGGCCGGCGACGAGGACCGCCTACGGGCCGATGCCCGCGCGATCAGCGATGCGGGCGCCTTCGCTATCGTGCTGGAGGGCATCGTCGAGCCGGTGGCGCGGGCCATCGCCACCGACCCCGCGATCCGCGCGGCGACCATCGGCATCGGCGCCACCGCCGCCTGCGACGGGCAGATCCTCGTGCTCGAAGACATGCTGGGCCTGAGCGATCGGGTGCCGCGCTTCGTCAAGAGCTACGGCTCGCTGCGCGCCCATATCGAGGAGGCTGTGCGCGCCTATGCCGACGAGGTGCAGGCGGGCCGCTTCCCGGCCGAGGGGCACACCTACCCGCCGCGGTGAGTGGGTCGTACGGTCCGTGGCTTGACGAAACGCCCCCCATCGGGCATTGACCGCGCCGGAATTCGGCCGGGGCTTCCCGGCCTTTTGCGTTTCGCCCGCGCTGGCGCCGCCACCAGCGAATCGCCCCTCGACCCGCTTTAGGAGCGCCACGCCATGGCCAAGGCCGTTACCGTCAAGATCCGCCTCGTCTCGACCGCCGACACGGGCTACTTCTACGTCACGAAGAAGAACTCCCGCACGCAGACCGAGAAGATGGTCATGAAGAAGTATGACCCGGTCGCGCGCAAGCACGTCGAGTTCAAGGAAGCTAAGATCAAGTAAGGCGGTCGCGCCGAACTCCCGGACGCCGACCGCCTTCGGGCCGCGTCGGCGCAACCGGGGGCGCGGCACGAAGCGTCCGCTTCTTCGCGAAGCGATGCGGCAGGGCCGCTCCGGCATCGGAGCGGCTTTTTCGCATTGCGGCGGCTGCTTCATTCCGGTCTCGCCGGATCCTCACGAATTGCCGACGAAGCGGGGCGGCGCGGCGTAACGCTCGCGCAAGCGATCGCGTCTAGGGTCGGCGCATGAACGCCTTGCCCAGCTGCCTCGCTCCGGCCGGTATCGGCCTCACCATCGCCTCGGCCGCCACCGTCCTTGAACGGTCCGGCTACGCGCATTCAGCCGAGATCACCTTGGGGGCCGCCCTGGTGGCGACCGCGCTCGTGGTGCTGATGCGCGCAGCCCCGACGTGGTTCCGGGTGAGCTGACGTTTTCGCCAGGGCGCTTTCGCCAGGACGCTTGCGCTAAGACGTTTTCGCCGGGACGCTGCCGGTCGTGGGCCTCAGGCGCGGTCGAGCCGGGCCGTCAGCATCCGCACCTTGAGGCGGGGCGAGAACGGCAGGCCCGCGAGCACCCGCTCCCGCCGCACCACATCGCCCGCCCGCAATCCGCGCGCGCCGACAACGCCCTCCCCTCGCGCGACGATCCGAGCCGGTAGCGCACTGTGGGCCCGCCGCATCCGGCCGAGCGCCATGTCCGGCCGCGCCGTGCCGACGAAGCGGTCGAGGCTGCGGATCCAGCCCTCCGCCGGGATGTCGCCAGGCTCCAGGCAGAGCAACCACTCGCGCCGCGCCACCCGCGCGCCCGCGCCCCATGGGTTAGCGCCGGGCGGGCGCACCACCAGGGTCGCGCCGCTGCCCTCGGCCACCGTCTCCAACGCGGGGCAGGCCTGAGCCGTCACGATCACCGCATCGCCCACGAGCCCGGCCGCCACGCCCGCGACGAGTGCGCTCAGCGTGTCGGCGAGGCACTCGATCGCAGCGGGGTCGGCGGATCGCGCCACATGGATGAGGCCGGAGATCATGCGGGGGCGAATACCCGATTTTCCGCCCTCGCAAAGCACTCGTTGCATTGCCCCGGCCTTCGACGGCCCCGGAGGACGGACAAAGTCCGCACCTGCACGAAACTTGTGCATCCCCGCTTTCCATGTTCGCTTTATGTTCTTAAGACAATCGCGAGCGTGGCAGACGGTGGGGCTCGGGGTGGGGAACGGACAGACGCCGCTTCGGGGTAAACCGGGCGGCTTCTCACACGACGGCTCCCGGGTCGCGCCGGAGGCGCGGCGCGGTCGCGGGGCGACCGCCAACCCGGAGGGGCGCTTCGAGGCGACCCGGCACGAGACCTTCGACGATGGCTGGCCGGAGGAGGCGGAGCGCGTGCGGCGCACGGAGGTGACGCCGGAACGCGCCCGCCACATCATCACCCGCAACGCCTCGCCGGACATCTCGTTCGACCGGTCGATCAATCCGTATCGCGGCTGTGAGCACGGCTGCGTCTACTGCTTCGCCCGGCCGAACCACGGCTATGTCGGGCTCTCGCCGGGGCTCGATTTCGAGACGCGGCTGTTTTCCAAACCCGATGCGGCGGCCCTGCTGGAGCGCGAGCTGTCGGCGCCGGGCTACCAGCCACGGACCATCGCGCTCGGCACCGCGACCGACCCCTACCAGCCGATCGAGCGCACGCACGGCATCACCCGCGCCGTGCTGGAGGTGCTGGCCCGCTTCCGCCATCCGGTCGGCATCGTCACGAAGTCGAACCTGATCCTGCGCGACCGCGATCTCCTCGCCGAGATGGCGGCGCAGAACCTCGTGAAGGTGGCGATCTCCGTGACCACCCTCGACCCGGATCTCGCCCGCCGCATGGAGCCGCGCGCGCCGCATCCGCGCAAGCGCCTGGAGGCGATCCGTGCTTTGAGCGAGGCGGGCGTGCCGGTGATGGCGATCGCCGCGCCCATCATCCCCTCGCTCAACGATCACGAGATCGAAGCGATTCTCGAAGCGGCCCGGACGGCGGGGGCGCGAGAGGCCAACTACGTTCTGCTGCGCCTGCCGCACGAACTCGACGAGTTGGTCGGCGACTGGTTCTCGGAGCATTATCCGGGGCGCAAGGCGCACGTCTTCTCCCTGCTGAGCGGGGCGCGCGGCGGCAAAACCTACGATGCCGCCTTCGGCACCCGCATGATCGGCCAGGGCCCCTATGCCGACCTGATCCGCCGCCGCTTCGCCCTGGCCAAGCGTCGCCTCGGCTATCCGGACGAGCCCGTGCGCCAGACGACGGAGCTGTTCCGCCGGCCGGAGAGAGCGGGGGATCAGCTCGCTTTGTTCTGAACCGCGACTCCGGCCCAACGGGCGCGGGCTCTTCGGGGGAACGAAGCGAGCGTGACGGCTCGGCTATGGCCGTCTCGGCCTGCCCGCTGCGCCGGGGTCATCCGGGCGTTTGCGGTGCGGTTCGCCCACCGCTCGCGGAGGATGCGCGGGGCGATCGATTGAAGGGATGGATTCGCGATCCGGCAAACGAAAAGAAGCGGCGGACCCGAAGGTCCGCCGCTTCCCGATGTTCGTATCTCGCTGGTTCGTACCAGGCTGGGCTGCGATGGGCCGCCTTAGCGGGCGCCGGGAAGGCGCTGGGCGTGGGCGTAGTGCTGCTGGAGCACCGGCAGGGCCTGCTGGGCGTAGTTGCGCAGGGCCGGGTTCGGGCCGGACTGGGCGTAGGACTGCGCCATGCTGATCGACATCTGGTGCGCCATCACCTGCTGCTGGCCGTAGACACGGTCGAAGCGGGCGCCGGGCGGGGTGGCGTTCAGCTCGGCCAGCATCTGCTGCTGCTGCGGGTTCGGCGGCACGACGGTGGTGCCCGCGGTGCTGTCGACGTCGAAGGCCTGTGCGCCGGCGGCGGCGCCGCGGCTCAGACCGGTGCCGGCACCTTCGAGCGCGCCGACCGGACCGCCCTGCAGGGTGCCGCCGACCACGCCGGTCGCGACGCCGGTGGCCGCACCGACCGCACCGCCGGCGATGGCGAGCGGAGCCTCGACCAGACCGCCGACGAGACCGCCGGGACCGGCCTGACGGGCGGCCATGTAGTTGCGCTCGCCGCCGGCCAGGGCGACGTTGGCGGCCTGATGGTCACGAAGCGCCTCACGGGCATAGGCCCGCACCGACGGGTTGCGGCTCTTCTGGAGCGCGATCTGGGCGGACTGGATCTCGAAGGCATTTGCCTGCATGGCGTCCAGGCGGAAATCGCCTCCGACCTGGGCGAAGGCGGGGGTCGCCATGGCGACGACGAGTGCGGACGCAGCAGCGTATTTCTTCAGCATACCAAACCTCAAATATCGGATTTTCGACATACAAACTGGCCTCAGAAACCGGATGAAACGGTCAAGGCCGTGAAGATCACTTCGACGCGACAACGACGACCTTCCACGGTGGTTCCCGAAATTTGAATAAGCTTTTTCATCCCGACCCTATCCGGGGAAAACTGGTCCTCGTGCAGGGACTACGGGCCCTGGCCGCGCTGATGCTGGTCGTTCACCACGCCCAGAACGAGGCTGCGGCCCTGGCCGGGCGGACGGGAACTGACTTCGTCGCGCGCCACGGGCTGCCCTGGCCGGCGGGCGTCGACATCTTCTTCGTCATCTCCGGCTTCATCATCGTCCACGCGGCGGCACCGCTCTACGGGCGTCCCGGAGCGCGGAGCCGCTTTGCCGCCCACCGCATCGCCCGCCTCGTCCCGCTCTATTGGCTGGTGACCGGGCTCTACCTCGCCCTCGGTCTCGCAGCGCCGGCCCTGCTCAGCGGCGAGGGCGGCGCGCCCGACGTCGCCCGCACCCTCGCCTCGTTCCTGTTCTGGCCGATGGCCCGGCCCGACGGGGCGGTGCTGCCGCTCTACGGCCTGGGCTGGACCCTGAACTACGAGATGGCCTTCTACGCCCTCTTCGCCCTCGGCCTCGGTTTCTCGCGGCGCGGGGCCGTGGCGTGGCTCGCCGGCGCCCTGGCGCTCCTCGTTCTCGTCGGGCGTCTGATGCCCGCGCCACCGGTCCCCCTCGCTTTCTGGTCCGATCCGATCGTCCTCGAATTCGCGCTCGGCGCCGGGCTCGCGCTCCTGCGGGCCGAGGGGCTGCGCCTGGTTTCGCCGGTTCGGATCGCGCTCGCCGCAGCGGGTCTGTTCGGGCTTGCCGCCAATGCAAACCTGTCCGCCGAGCCGGTTGCCCGCTTGCTCGGCTGGGGCCTGCCCGCCGCTTTCCTCGTGGCGGCGGCGGTCCTCGGCCGGGACCGGCCCGAGGCCGTGCGCGCCGGGATCGGCGCCTGGTTTCTCGGCGCGGCCGAACGACTGGGCGACGCCTCCTATGCCCTCTACCTGATCCATCCGTTCGTGCTGCGGGCGGTCCGCGAGGGGCTGCTGCGCACCGGCCTCGCGCCGCTGCTCGGACCCTGGCCGAGCCTCGTCGTGATGGTCGCGCTGACGCTGCCGGCCGCGCTCCTCGTCCACCGGCTGGTGGAGCGGCCCCTGACCCGCCTCGTCCGCCGCGGGCTCGACCCCGCACCCGCTGTCGAGGTGTCGAAAAGCGCCGTGACGCCCGAGAGATGAGGCGGGGATGACAGCGGGATGACGACGTCATGGGCAGTTTTCCCGAACCCCGTTTCGCACTAGCCTCCGGCCGTCACGTCCCTCTCGTTCCTCGCACGCCGCGGAGGCCGGCCATGAAGACCCTGCTCGTTCCGGTCACCCTCCACGACGCCCTGCCCTCCGTCTTCGCCACGGCGGTGCTGGTGGCGCGCCGCTTCGGCAGCCTGATCGAGGGCGTGGCCCTGCGCCCGGCGCTCGCCGAATACGTGCCCGTGGACATGGTCGGCGGCATGACGTGGCTGCGCGACGAGGAGGCCGACCAGGCCGAGGCGCAGGATGCGGGCCAGCGCTTCGTGGCGGCGATGGAGGCGGCCGGCCTGCCCCGGCGCGAACCCGGCGCCTCCTGCGCCCCGGATGCGGTGGCCAATGCCGGACCGCGCTACCGCTGGCAGCCCGACGTGCCGCCGGGCGACGCCTTCCTCGGCCAGTACGCGCGGCTGTTCTCGGCGACCGTCGTCGGGCGTCCCGGTGCCGATGACGGGTCGCCCCGCATGACCACTTTCGAGACCGCCCTGTTCGAGAGCGGGCGCCCGATCCTTCTCGCCCCGCCGGTCGCGCCGGCTTGCCTCGGCGAGGCGGTCCTGATCGCCTGGAACGGCTCGACCGAGACGGCCAGAGCCCTCGCCTTCGCCATGCCCTTCCTGCGCCGCGCCCGGCGGGTGCTCGTGGTCAGCGCCGAGGGCGGCATGGTGCCGGGCCCGAGCGCGGAGGACGTGGCGCGATCGCTGGCATGCGAAGGCATCGAGGCCGCCCACAAGGCGCTGCCCGCCGGTCGCCGCACCCCTGGCGAACTCTACCTCGACACCGCTGAATCGTTCGGCTGCGACCTTCTGATCAAGGGCGCCTACACCCAGAGCCGCCTGCGCCAGATGATCTTCGGCGGGCCGACCAGCCACATCCTGTCGCACGCGACCGTGCCGGTGCTGATGGCGCATTGAGCGGCGCGACCGGCGGCTCCAAAGGTTGGCAGCCGAATTTTGCGTTTTCGGCGAAGGCGTTCGCTCAAGTGCGCCCTGGTAGATGACGATCCCGTGGCGCCGCGACGGCGGCCGCGACGAAGGCTCGCGCCGCATTCAATCGTGCCCGTCAGGAGTTGCCAGAGTCCGGATCGGCGGCTAAAGTCCTGAAAAGCTTGAAGTTTTCAATCATTCTAATCTGCGTCTGCCTCAAATCGGCCGGTTTCCGGTGGCCTTGAGCGGCGCGAATGATCGGAGGCTTCGGGCTGCGCGGCTCTCGCGGGCCGGGCTTCCCCGACAGGCACGACAGGTTGCGATCCCGCATGATTGTCTGCTCTTGCAACGTCCTCTCCGACGGACAGGTGCGCGCGTGCCTGCAGCCGGGTCCGGGCTGTCCCCGCACCCCGGCACAGGTCTATGGCTGTCTCGGCTGCAGTCCGAAATGCGGACGCTGCGCGCGCACCATCCGCTCGATCCTGCGCAACGCCTTGGACGAAGCGCAGGCGCACACCGCCGCGCATGGCAGTGCACATGCCTGCTCGACGGCCTGTGAAGCGTCTTGCAGTTTGGGATCATTCCAAACTACAAGGGAGCCAGAGGGCGTCGCAGCCTGAGACGATCACTCGTCCCGACGCCTCACGAGGAGAGAGGTGAATGAAGGGCGACGCTAAGGTCATCGAGTATCTCAACCGCGGCTTGCGCAGCGAGCTGACGGCGGTCAGCCAGTACTGGCTGCACTTCCGCCTGCTGAACGATTGGGGCTACGTCGATCTCGCCAAGTTCTGGCGCAAGGAATCCATCGAAGAGATGAACCACGCGGATCGGTTCATCGACCGGATCCTGTTCCTCGACGGATTTCCGAACCTGCAGGAACTCGATCCCCTGCGCATCGGCCAGAACGTTCAGGAGATCATCGAGTGCGACCTCGCCGCCGAGAACGAGGCGCGCTCGCTCTATCTCGAAGCCGCCAAGTACTGCGACTCGATCAATGACCGTGTCTCCAAGCGGCTGTTCGAAGATCTGGCCGAGGACGAGGAAGGCCATATCGA
Source organism: Methylorubrum sp. GM97 (assembly GCF_024347855.1). Lineage (NCBI taxonomy): Bacteria > Pseudomonadati > Pseudomonadota > Alphaproteobacteria > Hyphomicrobiales > Methylobacteriaceae > Methylorubrum > Methylorubrum sp. GM97. The sequence goes on along the minus strand of NZ_AP025942.1, from coordinate 1,968,543 downwards.
CTTCCTCGAGACCCAGCTCGACCTGATCGGCCAGATCGGCCTGCCGCTCTACGCCCAGCGCCATGTCGGCGGCCTGGAGCAGATCGCGCCCGAGAAGGAGTGATCCTTCTCTTCCCCTCCCCTCTCGTGGGGAGGGGAGAAAGTCGCCTCAAGCCGGCGGGCGGCCCACCAGCACCGGCTGCGCGTTCGCCCGCTCGGGGAACAGCGCCTTCAGATCCCGCAGCTTCGGCACGTCGTTGACGGCGATGTAGCTGTTGGTCGGGTGAAGCGTCATGTAATCCTGGTGATAGGCTTCCGCCGGGTAGAAGGCGCCGCTCTCGATCTTGGTGGCGATGGGCTTCGAAAAAACCTTCGTCCCATCAAGCTGGGCGATATAGGCCTTGGCGACCGTGGCCTGTTCCGCATCCGCGGGGAACAGCGCCGAACGGTATTGCGGGCCGGTATCGGGGCCCTGCCGGTTCACCTCGGTCGGGTCGAGCGCCACCGAGAAGAAGATCTGCAGCAGCTCGTCGTAGCGGACCAAAGCCGGATCGTAGGTGACCTGCACCGCTTCCGCATGCGCGGTACGGCCGGTACCGACCTCGTCGTAGCGGGCGCTCGCCCGGGTGCCGCCGGCATAGCCCGAGACTGCGTTCGTCACGCCTTTCACGTGCTGGAACACACCCTGCACGCCCCAGAAGCAGCCGCCCGCGAAGGTCGCCGTGCGCAGGCCCGACCCCTCCTTGGCGGTCATCGCCGCCTCGGGCAGGCGTTGCCCACCATCCTCCGCGGAGGCGGGCGCCAGGGGCAAGGCCGCACCGGCGAGCAGGGCGAGGCCGGCCAGGCCGCCGACGAGGCGGGATGCGCGGGGACGGAAGCGTTCGCGGGTCATGATCCTGAATCCCTCTCGATCCACATGTCAGGCCGGGCCGTCGGCGGCGGGCTCGAAGCGCAGGGAGACGCCGTTCATGCAATAGCGCAGCCCGGTCGGCTTCGGGCCGTCCTCGAAGACGTGGCCGAGATGGCCGCCGCAGCGGCGGCAATGCACCTCCGTGCGCCGCATGCCGTAGGCGCTGTCGACCTGCGTGCCGACCGCGCCAGGCAGAGTTTCGAAGAAGCTCGGCCAGCCGGTGCCGCTCTCGAACTTGGTCTTCGACGAGAACAGCGGCAGATCGCAGCCGGCGCAGACGAAGCGGCCCGGACGCTTCTCGCCGTTGAGCGGGCTCGTATAGGCCCGCTCGGTGCCGTGCTCGCGCAACACCTGGTAGGCGGCGGGGGAGAGCCGCGCGCGCCACTCGGCCTCGGATTTCTCGACCTCGAAGCCCGCCGCCGAGGCGGGACCGGTCATCACGGCTGTCAGGCGGGAGGCCGCGAGGAGGCCGAGCAGCGAGGCTCCGGCACGCAAGGTCTGGCGGCGGTTCATGCGCGAGGACTCCGATGGGCTGCGGTCCGCCGGCTCCGAAGGAAGACGGGCTCCCCCGATGCCGGCGACGTGACGAGGATGATCAATCGCGCGCAATCGATAGCACGAAACCGGTAGGGCCGCCGCGAAGACGAACCGCCGCAGGCCGGTCCGGTCTCGGCGTCACCGGCGCAGCCCTCGGGTCTCTTCGCCCGGTTGTCCCGGATCTGCCCTCCGTGCCGCGTTGACGCTCGGGGATGCGCACATTACCTCCAATGATCAGCCGGCCAAGACAGGCTCCCAATCAGGCCCTCAAGCCATGCTCGCGGGTGCATCGTCTCACCCGCCCGCCCTCAAGACCGGCGGGACCGTCGGTGCCGGGCTGCTTGGGACCGGTTCCAGGGCCGGCACCCGGGACACGCGATGGATTCCACCCTCACCCAGAACGCCGAGCGCGGCGCTGAGAGCGTCCAGCGGGACGATGCGCGCCGTGCGGTCTACGAGGCCTCGCCGGCGTCCGACCCGCGCAGCCCGGTGATGCTGTTTTCCGCCGACGAACCGCTCGCGATGGATTCCGGGGCCCGCCTCGGCCCGTTCCAGATCGCCTACCAGACCGCCGGCACCCTCAACGCGGCGCGTTCCAACGCGGTGCTGATCTGCCACGCGCTTACCGGCGACCAGCATTTCGCGCAGCCCCACCCCGTGACGGGCAAGCCCGGCTGGTGGGAAACGCTGGTCGGTCCGGGCAAGCCGGTCGATACCAACCGTTACTTCGTCGTCTGCTCGAACGTCATCGGGTCGTGCATGGGCTCGACCGGGCCTGCCTCGCTCAACCCGGAGACGGGACGCCCCTACGGTCTCGATTTCCCGCTGGTGACGATCCGCGACATGGTCCGCGCCCAGGCGATGCTGCTCGACCGGCTCGGCATCCCCGACCTGTTCCTCTGTATCGGCGGCTCGATGGGCGGGATGCAGGTGCTGCAATGGGCCTCGCTCTTCCCCGAGCGGGTGTTCGCCGCCATGCCCATCGCCACCGGCGCGCGGCACTCGGCGCAGAACATCGCCTTCCACGAGGTCGGCCGGCAGGCGATCATGGCCGACCCAGCCTGGGAAGAGGGCCGCTATCTCGAGGCCGGCACACGGCCGTCCAAGGGTCTCGGCGTCGCGCGGATGGGCGCGCACATCACCTACCTGTCCGAGCCGGCCTTGCACCGCAAGTTCGGCCGCCGCCTGCAGAACCGGGCGGCGCCGACCTTCTCCTTCAACGCCGACTTCCAGATCGAGAGCTATCTGCGCCACCAGGGGCTCAGCTTCGTCGAGCGGTTCGACGCCAACGCCTACCTCTACCTGACGCGGGCGATGGACTATTTCGACCTCGCCGAGGACCATGGCGGCGTGCTGGGCAACGCGTTCCGCGGCTCGAAGACCCGCTTCTGCGTGATGTCCTTCACCTCGGACTGGCTGTTCCCGACCGCCGATTCCCGCGCCATCGTCCACGCGCTGAATGCGGTGGCCGCCCCCGTCGCCTTCGTAGAAGTCGAGAGCGACAAGGGCCACGACGCCTTCCTGCTCGACGAGCCGGCGATGTTCTCCGCCGCCAAGGGCTTCATCGACGCCGCCGCCCGGGCGCGAGGATTGTAGAACACGATGAGCGAGAGCTTCACCGATGCCGCCTCCGGCGTTCCCTGGGAGGCCGCCGAAGCGCTGCCCCGTGGCGAGGGCACGGCGCGCGTCGATCATATCGTCGTGCTCGGCCTCGTGCCGCCGGGCGCGCGCGTCCTCGACATCGGCTGCGGCGACGGCTCGCTGCTGGCGCTTCTGCGCGACCGCCGCGGCGTCGATGGCCGCGGCATCGAATTGTCGCGCGAAGGCGTCAACGCCTGCCTCGCCCGCGGCCTGCCGGTGATCCAGGGCGACGCCGACACCGATCTCGCCAACTATCCCGACGACGCGTTCGACGTCGTGGTCCTGTCCCAGACGATCCAGGCGACCCGCAATCCGCGCATCGTGCTGGAGCACCTTTTGCGGATCGGGCGGCAGGTCATCATCTCGTTCCCGAATTTCGGCCATTGGCGGGTGCGGGCCGAACTCGCCTTCCGCGGGCGGATGCCGGTCACCGAGATCATGCCGGAGACGTGGTACGAGACCCCCAACATCCACCACTGCACGATCCGCGACTTCGTCGGCCTGTGCCGGGATGTCGGCGCCCGCATCGAGAAGGCCACCGCCCTCGACGCGCGGGGCCGGCCGATGCGCTTCTCGATGCCGTGGTGGTTCTGGAACCTGATCGGCGCGCAGGGCGTGTTCCTGCTGCGGCGCGGGGCCGGGCGGGGGTGAGACCTTCGCCCCGGCGAATGGTGATCCTCGGGCCGCCGGGCAGCGGGAAATCGACCCTGGCCCAGCAACTCGGCGCCCGGCACGGCCTGCCGGCGTTCCATCTCGACCGCGCCTATTGGCGACCCGGCTGGATCGAGGCCGAGCCCGCCGCCTTCCGCGCCGAGGTCGAGCGGATCGCCGCCCTCCCCGCCTGGGTCATCGACGGCAACTATACCGACACGATCGCGCCCCGGTTCGCGCGCGCCGACACGGTGATCTACCTCGACATGCCGGCTTGGCGCTGCACGGCGCGGGTGCTGCGGCGGACGCTGTCGAGCTTGGGGTAGGTGCGGCCCGAAGGACCCAAAGGCTGCCCGGAGCAGCTCACCCTCGAATTCCTGCGCGACACCGCGAGTTGGAACCGCATCCGCCGGGCGCGCCACCTCGCCCTCGTCGAGAGCTTTGCCGGTCACCGGGTCGTTCTGCGTGGGTCCTCCGCCGTCCGCCGCTTCGCGGCCGGCTGATCTTCACAGCGTCCCGGATGTCTCCGGTGCGGGCGTCGAACCGCCCATCGCCACGGCGATCGGGTGGCCGTGGCGGGCGAGGTCGTCCCGGCCCTCCGCCAGCAGCGCGTCGGAGGCCGTCTCGATGCGGGTCTGCAACTCCTTGAGGAAGGCGGGACGCGCCAGCCCCGGCGGGATGACCGGCAGGAACTCGATCACTGTCGTACCCGGCATCCGGCGAAAGCCGCGACGGCGCCAGTAGAGGCCGGTGTTCAGCGCCACCGGCAGGCAGGGCACGTTCAGCGCGGCGTAGAGGTGGGAGGCGCCCTGCTTGTACGCGGGCAGCGCGCCGGCCGGGCGGCGGGTACCCTCGGGGAAGATGATGAGCTGGCGCCCGTCGCGGATGGCCTGCGCCGCCGCCTTGTTCATCGCCGCCATCGCCCTTGTGCCCTTCGAGCGGTCGATCGGCACCATGCCGCCCCGGGCGAAGTACCAGCCGACCACCGGAATCCACATCAGCTCGCGCTTGAGCACGTAGCCGAAATCATCAAACGGGATCGTGAGCGCCAGCGTCTCCAGCGCGGATTGATGCTTGGCGGCGACCAGCAGCGGGCCCTTCGGAATGTTCTCCAGGCCGCGGAACTCCACCCGCGTCCCGCCGATCACGCGCAGCAGGAACACCACCGTGCGGCCCCAGAACTGCGCCACCCGGATCGTGGCCTTGCGCCAGGCAAGCGCCGGACTTCCCAGGATCGCGATCAGGCCCGTCGCGACGTAGAAGGAGAGGTTGAAGGCGAGCGAGCGGAAGAGGAGCATCGGTGGTCCGCGTGAGGATGGCGCTCCTTTACCGTGTGCGCCTGCGCTTGCCCACCGCCGGGCCGAGGAAACCCGTCGCGCGGCGTAGCACCCGCCTCCACCGCTTTTCCGGCCAGCCGCCGATCCGATGAAAGGCTTCCATCCGGGGGGGATTCAGCGCCCGGTGCCATGATCGGTGATCGATGCAGGGCAGGCCGCGGAGATCCTCGGCATACAAGATGGTGTCATCTTAGTTTTTGTAATTATAATTATAGAAAATTACTTTTGTTACTGAACTTTGGCGACACTGAACGCCGGCAACCGACACCTATTCGAATTAGCAAATGAGATTTGCCGACGAATAGCCTGGCTGTATCAAGATAGCGAGGGGGACGGATGGGCTTGTTCGCATGCGAGCGAGCCTGTCTCGGAGCGTGCTCGGAGCCGCAGCCATGATCCGTGCCCTGTCGACCCGTGCCCTATCCTTGCCTGGACAGGCCCCTCCCGCCGCGGTGCCGGATCGCATCGGGGCCGGCCGCAGTTCCGAGGTCTTCGCCGCAGGGCCGGACCGGGTGGTGAAGCTCTACCGGCAGCCCTTCGAGCCGGAGGCGGTTGCGAACGAGTGGGCCGCGAGCCGCCTCGCCCATGGTTTCGGCCTGCCGGTGCCGAAGGCGCTCGGCATCATCCGACGGGCCGAGCGCACCGGGATCCTGTTCGCGCGCCTCGATGGTTCGCCGATGACGGTGCGCTACGCCTACAACCCGGTCGGGCTGATGATGGCGCTGCGCCGCGTGGCACGGGTTCAGCACGCGATCCATGCCTGTCCCGCCCCCGGCCTGCCCTCGCAGCATGACGGTCTCCGGGCCCAGATCGAGGGCGCGCGGGTGCCGGAGCCCTTGCGGCAGGCGGCGCTCGCGGCCCTCGACCGCCTGCCGAGGGGCGACCGCCTCTGTCACGGCGACGTGCATCCCGGCAACGTGATCGCGACCTCGGCCGGGCTCCGCTTGATCGACTGGCAGAAGGCCGCCGCGGGCGATCCGGCCGCCGACGTGGCCCGCTCCGAACTGATGCTGCGCTACGGGCGGCTCGGTCCGGCCTGGTTCAGCCGGCTTCGCCCCGTGCGGATGGCGCGTCGGCTGATCGCGGCGTGGTACGTGCACGCCTACCGCGCGGCGAGCGGCCTGCCGCGGGAGGCCATCGCCGCGTGGCGCCTGCCGGTCGCGGTCTCACGCCTGTTCGGGCGCCCCTCCGACACCGACGCCGAATTGCTGGCGGCGATCGAGAAGCTGGCGCGCAAAAAACCGGATTTCGAAAAGGCGAGCCTTTTCGCGGGTCCAGGGCAGAGCCCTGGTCGAGGGCAGCCGAAGCGATTTTTCTAAGGCCCCTCGGCCAGCGTCCCCCGCTGACGCGGGTCGGAGGCGCCGGCGAGCAGGCCATCCTCGGCCATCACCGAATTGGCCGAGCCCGAGGTCGCGCCAACCTTTACGGTGTGGCCCTTGGCCCGCAGCAGCGCCAGCGTATCGGGCGAGACGCCCTCCTCGGCCATCAGCACGTCGGGCTGCCACTGGTGGTGGATGCGCGGCGCGGCGACCGCCTGGGCGAGGTTCATGCGGAAATCGAGCACGTTCACGATGACCTGAAGCGTGGTCGTGATGATGCGGCTGCCGCCGGGACTGCCGGTGACGAGAAACAGCCGGCCGTCCCGGAACACGAAGGTGGGTGTCATCGAGGAGAGCGGGCGCGCGCCCGGCGCCACGGCGTTGGCCTCGCCGCCGACGAGGCCGTAGGCGTTGCGCGCGCCGGTCTTGGCGGAGAAGTCGTCCATCTCGTTGTTGAGCAGCACGCCCGTCCCTTCGGCGACCAGTCCGATCCCGTAGGAGAAGTTCAGCGTATAGGTGTTGGAGACGGCGTTCCCCTCCCCGTCCACCACCGAGAAATGCGTGGTCTGGTCGGATTCGTAGGGCAGCGGGTTGCCGGCGCGCACCTCCGTGGCAGACTTTGCCCGCTCCGGATCGATCTTCTCGCGCAGGGTGGCGGCATAGGGCTTGGCGGTCAGCCCCGCGACCGGAACCTGCGTGCGCGACGGGTCGCCGAGCCAGGTGGCGCGGTCGGCATAGGCCGGCTTCATCGCCTCGGCGAGCGTGTGCAGCGCCCCCGCGCTGCCCGCGCCCATGCCGGCGAGGTCGTAGCCTTCGAGGATGTTGAGGATCTCGATGAGATGCACCCCGCCGGAACTCGGCGGCGGCATCGAGACAATCTCGTAGCCGCGATAGGTGCCGCGCACCGGCATGCGGATCTCCGGCCGGTAGGCGGCGAGGTCGGCCGCGGTCATGATCCCGCCCGCGCCCTGCACGGCCGCCGCGATCTTGTCAGCGATCGGCCCCTCGTAGAAGGCGTCCGGTCCGCGCTCGGCGATCGCCTTCAGGGTGTCGGCCAGATCGGTCTGGCGCAACGTCGCGCCGCGGGGGAGCACGTGGTCGCCCTCGAAGAACACCGCCCGGCTCGACGGCCATTGCCCGAGCAGGCCGGACGCCCGCGGCAGGGAATCCGCCAGCCCCGATTCGACCGGGATGCCGTCGCGGGCGAGCTTTTCCGCCGGGGCGATGAGGTCGGCCAGCGTGAGCTTGCCCGAGCCGTAGCGCCTGTGGGCCTCGGCGAGGCCGCGCACCGTGCCGGGCACGCCCACTGCCTTGCCGGTCCGGGTGGAGGCGGCGCGATCGGGCTCCCCTTGCGGGTTCAGGAACATGTCGGCGGTGGACGCGGCCGGGGCGGTCTCGCGGTAGTCGATCGCGATGGTTTCCCCAGCGGCGTCCTTCGCTGCTTGCTGACCCGTTTCGCTGTCCGCCTCTTTGGCCGAGGCGCGGTGCACCATCATGAAGCCGCCGCCGCCGAGATTGCCCGCCCGCGGCAGGGTGACGGCGAGCGCGAAGCCGACCGCCACCGCCGCATCGACGGCGTTGCCGCCCCTCCTCAGGATCTCGACGCCGACGCGGGTGGCGAGTGCGTCCTGCGACGACACCATGCCGCGCCGGGCAAGAACCGGCAGCAGGCGGGCCTCGTCCGACTGGATCGGCGGCGGTTCGGGCGCGGGCGGCACCGCTTGTGCCTGCGCCTGGGCTTGGGCTTGCGCCTGGGCCGGAAACGGCACCGCCAGGGAGGCGACGAGGAGAAGTGCGAGGGCGGAGCGAACGGGTGAAGTCGGGCTCATGCCCCAAGCTTATCGCAAATGCGGGGCGCAGCCACGCTCCCCGCGAACGACCTTTTGTCCTTCGGCGCGCCCCATGCGGGACGAGGCGCGCCTTGTTCGGGCACCGTTGCGTGCGACGCCGGCCAGCGCCTGTCGCGGCGAAGTTCTATCGCCCGCTCAAGGCCGGCCCGCCCGCAGTACCGCCGGTGCCGGGCGGTCCGCTGGTGGGCGTGCCGCCGATCACGGCGCCGGGCGTGCCGCCGACGACGGCCGGCTTGTTGGGGGTGCCGACCGGGGCGCCGGCCGTGCTCGGGCCGGGCACGGGCTGCGAGCCCGTAGCCGAAGCCTTCGGGCTCGGCGGCGAGGGCTGTGCATCCGCACCGGCCTGAGCCATGGCGGCCGCCGGGAGGCTCACTATCAGAGCCAGCGCGATCGTCGTGAGCCGCATAAGATGTCCTGTCCGAGGCAAAGGGTGTCCCTCAACCCGGCGGAGCCGGGAAAGTTCGCCTCGGTCGATCACGATTGTCCTCGGTTCGAGAACGCGCCTCGACGCGGTGGAAACCGGTTCGGCGATCGGACAGCGCGCCGAAGCGACAGCCGCCGGACGCCGACCCGATGGCATCAGGCCGGCGCCGCTAACCCACTGTTTTAATGGGTATTCTTTCGATACAGCGGTGACCGCTTCGTCGGAATGCGCCCTAGCGATAGCCGAGCCGGTAACGGGGGGCGGACCCGGCCGGATCGTACAGGTGCGACTCCGTGCGCCGCATACGGCGGATCCGGTGCTCGGCTTCCGTCGGCTGGTGATAGCGCAGCGATTCCTGATGCGCGTGGAAGTGATGATCCCAGTGACTCGTGCTGGGATGCCAATCCACGCTCTGGGCCGGGTTACCAGCGATGACGTCCGGCTGGGGTAGGGCGGGAGCGGCAGAGGCCGCCGTTACACCGAGGGAGCCGAGCACGAGGCTGGCTGCGAGGATGGGGACGATCCGCATCGCTTTGTGTCTCCTCCACGCACGATGATTGCGCGTTCCAATATGTCATAAAACGTTCACAAACCGATTTTTCGTCCCGTGCGATTGGAGGGAGCCGTGACAAAAATCTCAAAAATGATCGGAATTTAATGGGCGGCGTGCCGTGCCGCACCGGCTCGGCATCTCCGCCCCGCGCGCCCGGACGATTCGCGCACTGCGTGTCCCGCTGGATCGGCGTGCAACGCGTGTCGGGAATCAACGGGGGGCTTGGCCGGGTGCCGTCCCGCCGTCGCTCGGCGGCTAGAAGGCAGGCATCAGGATGCCGGCGCCTGGCCCCCGAACATGCGGAGGCGTGACGCTGGCACCGGTCGTGATGATGTGAGGTGACTGTGACGGCTGGCGCCGGGCTCAGACCTTCGCCAGCCGGACGCGCGGGTTAGGCGGCGTCCTCGGTGTCGTCGCCGTCGAGGATCGTCTCCAGATCGCCGGTGAGCGCATCGAGTTGATCGGCGCTCGCCCGGATCTTGAATTTCGTTCCGTCCTCGGCTTCCACCGCGATCTCGATGTGGTCCTCGACCTTGGCGGCGAGCGCCTGCTTGAGCGTATAGGTGGTCACGTCCTTGGCCATTCGGCTTCCTGTCGGCGGTGTATCGTTGGGAGGTGGGAAGCGCCGTAAGGCGAAGTCGTTCCCTCGATCGTCCCGTCATCGGCGCATGCGGCCGGCGATCCGTTAAGTCGGCCTTGATGGCTTCGGGGGCATCTCGCCGCCATGAACGCGCCACGGCTTCTCCTTGCCCTGTTCGTGATCGGCGGCAGCCTGGGCGCCGACGCCGCGGCGGCGCGCACGCGCGATCTCGGAGATCTCGAAGCGGCCTGGCATGACTGCGTCCGCGAGGCCTATCTCCGGCAACCGCCGGGCCAGAGCCGGGCCGGGGCGCAGCGCAACGTCCTCGACGAGTGCCGGGAACACGAGGACCAGTTGGTGGCCGCCACCATGCTCGAACACGCCCGCCAGGACGAGGCCGCGCGACGGGCCGGCCTCCCCCTGACGGCCCGGGCGGGCGCCTGGGCTGCCTCCGTCGCGGCCTACGTCGTCGATCCCGTCACATCCTGGCTGCAGGGGTGGCGCTAGAGCGCCTTCCGACGACGGGGCCACCGGTTCGCCGAGAGAAGGCGCGTCACGACAAGGACCGAGAGCCGCCGGCCCGATGCCATCAGGTCGGCTCCAGCGCTCGGCGTTCCCGTTACGCTCAGGCAATCCGCCGTGTGATCCTTTCAGGCTCGTGCCCACGAGCGCGAACGGGACCGGACACGGCCTTGGTGCATGACCCCGTCCCTCGTCGCCCGTTTTCGCGAAGGAACGATGATTCCTTCGACAGGCTCCGATCGGGCCGCGCCGAACCCGGCCGCCGATCAGAAGCGGTAGCCGATGCCCGCGCCGATGATCAGCATGTCGAGCCGCACCGTGGTGGTGCCGGAACCGATCCGGGAGACCTGCGGCGGCAGGAAGATCTTCTTGCACTCCATGTTGGCGTACCAGTTGCCGCCGAGGTGATAATCGAAGCCGGCCTGAAGCATCGGCCCCAGTTGCGGATCGGCCTTCATCTCGGTGATGAGAGGCTTGGCCGGCTCGTAGGCGATCGGGTGGGTGTAGCCCGCACCCGCGCCGATATAGGGGTTGAAGGGGCCGTGCGGGAGGAAGTGGAACTGGACCGCGCCGGTCATGGCGAAGCTCCAGGTCGAGCCGATCGTCAGGTCGCCGATCAACGACCCGCGGATCGAGGTCTTGGTCGAGACCACGCCGAGCTGACCGGCCACCGCGAAATGATCGGACAGGAAATACGTCACGTCGAGATCCGGCAGGGCGCGTGCCGGGGTGATGACGCGGCCGCCGATCGGCTCGACCCGGGAGAACTGGCCGACCGGGATGGAGCCGACGACGCGGCCGCGGACCAGGAAGCTGCCCGCGGTCAGCCCGCTTTCGGGAACCGTCTTCATCGCCGGCTCGGCGGCCTGAGAGGCGGCGGAGACCCCGATCAGGCCGACCCCGAGAACGCCGAACACGGCGGCGAGACGGCTCGATCGCGCCGCCATCGGCTTCGCCCCCGACGCCCCGCGCCGAACGGGTCTCCGTCTGCGCGGCGCGCAGGCGAGACGACGGTCCCGCCCGGAGGACGGAAGGGACGAGGCAGGCTGGTCGAGCATGAGTTCTGTTTTTCGAATCTCGAGGAAAATCGTTTCGGCGCGCCTCACGACAGGCCCGCGCACGGACCGTTTTTCTGGTGCCGCGACGGTTCGACGGTCGTTCCGTGAGGGACGGTCAGGCCGGTTCGGATCGCGGCTGGCCGACGACCTGGATGGCCTCCATGGCCTCGCGAAGCCCGGAGGACGGCTCCGCTCGGACGGCTCGGGTGTCCGGCGGAGGCGGCGACGGTGCGAGGCACACGCGATTGCGGCCGGCTCGCTTGGCGGCGTAGAGGGCCGCGTCCGCCCGGGACAGGGCGGCGTCGATCCGCTCCTCGCCGGCGGCGACGACCGCGACCCCGATGCTGGCGGTCACGGTCACGGCCGCTCCGTTCACGGTGAAGGGCTGCCCGGCGGCGGACTTTCGCAGGCGTTCGGCGACGGTGGCGGCCGCGGTGGCATCGGCTTGGTCGAGCACGACCAGGAACTCCTCGCCGCCCCAGCGGGCGACGAGGTCGTCCTTGCGCATCACGCCGCGCAATCGCTCGGCGAAGCCGACCAGGGCCGCGTCGCCGCCATCGTGGCCGTAGGTGTCGTTGATCGCCTTGAAGTGGTCGATGTCGGCCAGCAGGATCGCGCATCGCGGCGGGGACGGGGACAGGCCGGCCCGCTGGCTCAATGCCGCGAACAACCCACGCCGGTTCGCCAGCCCGGTGAGGGGGTCGGTGTCGGCCAAGCGGCTGAGCTTCAGGTGCGCGCGCTCGCTTACCATGGCGAGATAGCCGACCTGGATGAAGACGCCGCACCACAGATCGAACAGCAGCGAGTAGATACCGCTCTCGGGCGATGCGAGGCGCTCGTTCGCGAAATGGATCACGCCGATCGTCAGCAGAAAGGCGATAAAGTATCCGCCGAAGCCCAGGAGGACGATGTACTGTGTCCACAGGCGCATCGAAGCGGGCGTTCTCAGGATTTCCCACATGCACAAAGCTGTGCTCAGCGCGATGCAGATGAACACGATGCTCAGGCTCCAAGTCACCGACGCCCCGATCTGGGGCAGGATGCCGTAGGACAGGCCGCTGAGGAGTGCGAGCCCGAGAGTCTGCGGGATGAGGGGCGCACGCTCATGGAAGAGGCGCAGGCCGGCCCAGGACACGGCGAGGCTCGCCCCGTACAGGATGTAGACGATGCTCCCTTTGACGGCATTCAGCGGCACGCTCGGCGGATCTCCGAGCATCAGCAACGACCCGATCAGCGAGCAGCAGAGCGCGCCGGCCCAGACCCCGAAATAGATCTCGCGCGGATGCCGCAGCAGGGTGACGAAGAACACCAGAACAAAAGCAAGGCGACTGCTGATGCTGGCGACCTGAAGGGTGTTTAAGTCGAGCATGACCGTCCAGGCCCTTTACGGATGACCCGCGCGTGGGAGCGCTCCTGCCTCGGAGCGGATTGCCCGTTCGGCGAAAGGCCCATCGGAACAGCGGTCCGGAGCCGATCCCGGTTGTCCCGGCCGCGGGAGCTGGGCGGCAAGGCGCATCATGGGATCGGGTGATCCGACGATTTCGCGGGTGGTTCGGCCTCGCCCGATCGCAGCCGGTGCGCCTGCTCGCTCAGGAGCGCCGTCGCGACCGCGCCCGCGACGGGCCGGCTGAACAGGAAGCCCTGCAGCTCCGTGGCGCCGATCTCGCGAAGCATCCGGGCTTCGTCCTCGGTCTCGATCCCCTCGGCGGTCACCGCCATCCCGAAATGACGGGCGATGTCGTGCATCGTCCGGACCAGGAACCAGCTCTCGCGCGCCTCGCCGAGGCCTCTGATGAACGTGCGATCGATCTTGAGCCTGTCGAAGGCGAAGCGCTGCAGGTAGCCGAGCGACGAGAAGCCGGTGCCGAAATCGTCGAGGGCGATGCTGACGCCGAGGGCACGGAGGGCCGCGACGCCCTCGAGCGCGACGGCGACGTCACCCATCAAGACCCCTTCGGTCAGCTCCAGTTCGAGCCGGCCCGCCGCCAGTCCGCTGGCCCGCAACGCGGCGACGACCCGGTCCGCGAAGCCCGGATCCTGCAGTTGAACCGGGGAGACGTTCACCGAGACCCGGCAGAAGTCCGGCCAGACCGCCGCCTGCCGACAGGCGGCTTCGAGAACCCAGGCTCCGATCGGGCGGATCGCTCCCGTCTCCTCGGCCAGGGGGACGAAGTCGGCCGGTGACACCGGCCCCAGGAACGGGTGCTGCCAGCGCAGCAACGCCTCGCAACCGGTGATCGCCCCCGTCGCCGCGGACACGATCGGCTGGTAGGCGAGCGAAAACTCTCCCCCGGCCAGGGCCGCCCGGAAATCCTTGGCCTTCAGATCCTTGATGCGAGCCGGGACCCGCGGAGCGCCCCCGCTGCCTGTCGCGGAGCGCTCCAGTTCGAGACGCGGCGCCGTCACACCGGCCACGCCCGAGAGCTGGACCGGCTCGATGCACGGCCTGTCTTCCGCACGATGCAGGCGCTGCGACGAAACAGCGGGCTCGCTTCTCATGGAAAGAGCTTCATGAAGAATGCTGTACGCATCGGGGGTCGAGCCGCTCTCACGCTTGTTTCGAATCATCGGCTATCGGACGTTCAAGCCAACAAAAGATAAGACGCAGAGCCTAAGGAAAAGTTATCGTATGTTTATGGAATTTTCCTCCCGAGTGACCCCTAACAAATCCTAAAGCACCGCAAGGTGCTGGAGATGTTTGTTCCGAAGTTATGTAGGCACGGCGCTGGATTCTCCTCTCAGTTTCATCAGGCTTCTTTTCTCCTTGTCGGGAAGAGTTGTTTGACCGCTCTCGAGGCCGGCGCCAGGATTTTGCCGGCTATCGGGATCAGCGCGAAGCCTGCGAGCAGTCCGATCACGCCCGCGCCGGCCGCCGTCACCAGCCACGCGATGACGCCGCCGAGTGCCGGCACGGCCCCGCTTGCGGCGACAGCCACCTCGTGAACCACGTGCTCGGGGCCGGCGAAGCCGTAGCCTGCGAGGCTGTGGACGATGATGCCGCCGCCGACCCAGACCATGGCCGCCGTGCCGACGAGGGCCAGCACCTTCAGGAAGACGGGCATGCCGCGCACCAGCCCGCGGCCGATCGCGGCCAGCACGCCGCTGCCCCGCCGGGCGAGCGCCAGACCGATGTCGTCGGCCTTCACAATCAAGGCGACGGCGCCGTAGACCGCGAGCGTGATGCCGATCGCGACGAGCGCCATCACCACGGCGCGCGACCAGACCGTGCCATCGCCCAAGCCCGCCAGGGTGATGGCCATGATCTCGGCCGAGAGGATGAAGTCGGTCTTGATCGCGCCGGAGACCCGCTGGTCTTCCAGAACCTGCGCATCCGGTGCGGCCGCCCTCGCTTTCGCTTCGGCCGTGCGATCGTGGGCCGCGTGCGGCACGATCATCTCGTAGATTTTCTCGGCACCCTCATAGGCGAGGTACAGGCCGCCGAGCAGCAGGAGCGGCGTGATCGCCCAGGGCGCGAAGGCGCTGAGCAGCAGCGCGGCCGGCAGCAGGAACACCAGCTTGTTGATGAGCGAGCCGCGGGCGATGCGCCAGACGATCGGCAATTCGCGGTCCGGCGAGAAGCCGACGACGTAGCGCGGCGTGACCGCGGCATCGTCGATCACGACGCCGGCCGCCTTGGTCCCGGCCTTGGCGGCCTGGGCCGCCACGTCGTCCAGCGAGGCCGCCGCGACCTTCGTCAGGGCAACCACGTCATCCAAGAGGGCTAACAGTCCAACGCTCACAGTCGCTTCATCCCGTTCTCTACTCGGCGAGCATATGGCGCAGCGTAGCGGTTAAGCGAGGAGGCGGCCCGCGCGGCAGGGCGTGGGGCGCGGGTGTGGCGCCATCGGACCGACCGGAAACCCCGCCGGGCTGAGCCGGGCCGGGCACGATCGTCGCGGATCGACGAAGGGAAAATGCGAGAGGCAGGCGATGGCGGGCAGGATCGCCCCCGCAAAAGAGTCGCCAGCGCGCAACACTTCGACTTTTCCTGCAAAACAGGGCGCCGGCCTCTCCAAATCCGTCAAGGTTTGGCTATCAGCCTGATCCGGTCACCTCGTGATTGATCGCCGCCATGCTGTCCGTCTCCCGCGCCGTCGTTTCGAAGCACCGTGAGATTTCCGCGCTGCTCGCAACCTATGCCATGTTCCTCAGCGGCGTATTGATTTTAGCCTGGGCGGCATAAGCCCCGGATCGAGCGCAGACGCCGCGACTTCCACCTGACCGGATACGCTGCCGTTCATCGGTCGCGCTTCGCTTGGGCGGTGCCGGAAGCCCGTGCGAGGACTGTGAACGGCGGCGCGCACTCGTTCCATCGGAGAGGCGTCGGGCAGTTTGTTGCGCACTCTGCCGTGCCTGATCGAGGATCGCTGAAGGCGTGAAGGCCGTCTGCCGTGACGAGGCTGCCGCCCTTCAATGCTCTCACGCTGCAGGCTGCCTCGGCATCGGCCTGCTGCACGACACCTGCCCCTTGATCCTGCACTCACTTTGAACTCGCCCCCCGCCGCATGGGGGCCGATCGGTGTCAGCGGCGGAGCCGTCCGGGTCTCAGCTTCCGCGATAGGTGCTGTAGCCGTAAGGCGAGATCAGGAGCGGCACGTGAAGATGCGCGGGACCGTCCGGGCCCTGCGGCGCGATCCGGAAGCGCACGGGCACGATGTCGAGGAAGGACGGCGGTTCGCCGGCAGCGGCGCGGGCGAAATAGGCGCCGACCTCGAAGGCGATTTCGTAGGTGCCGGGCGCCATCGCCTCGCCCGAGAGGAGGGGCGCGTCGCAGCGGCCGTCGGCATTGGTGGCGGCCGTCGTGAGGAGCGTGCGGGATTCGCCCTCGATGCGCAGGAGCTGAAGGGTCAGCCCCGCCGCCGGGTGTCCGGTGGACGTGTCGAGCACGTGGGTCGTGAGCCGCCGGGCATCCGGTGGTGCGGCGGGGTTTGCGACGGCCATGGAATGCGGTTCCTCCTCCGGACGCGCCGGGCGATCCGCGGCTGCCTGAGGGCCGCACCTTGCCGGCACCGCAACCCTTGCAGATCGGCTCCCACGCACCAACCCGGATTTTCGGGAGCAGCTTTCGAAAACTCCCACAGATCAGGACTCCGCGCGGCGCTATCGTTGCATCTTCACAACCGTCCGAAGCGAGTCGGAACGATCCGCGCACCTGCGCGGCAGACCCGGGGTCATCGATGCACACCTCCCGCGACCTGATCGGATACGGCCGCACCATTCCGCAGGCAGACTGGCCCGGCGGCGCCCGGATCGCCGTGCAGATCGTGCTCAACTACGAGGAGGGGGGCGAGAACTGCATCCTGCACGGGGATGCGGCCTCCGAGGCATTCCTGTCCGAGATCGTCGGCGCGGCGCCCTGGCCGGGCATGCGCCACATGAACATGGAATCGCTCTACGAGTACGGCGCCCGCGCCGGCTTCTGGCGGCTGTGGCGGCTGTTCACGCAACGGGGCGTGCCGGTGACCGTGTTCGGCGTCGCCACCGCGCTCGCGCGCAACCCGGAGGTCGTGGCCGCAATGCGGGAGGCGGATTGGGAGATCGCCAGCCACGGACTGAAATGGATCGATTACCGCGATATGCCGCGCGCGGAGGAGGCCGCGCAGATGGATGCGGCGATCCACCTGCACGAGGAGGTGACGGGCGAGCGCCCCCTCGGGTGGTATACCGGCCGCTCCTCCGTCAACACGCTCGAACTCGGCCTGGAACGGGGCTTTGCCTATCTCGCCGATTCCTACGCCGACGACCTGCCCTACTGGCTGTATGGGCGGGCCGGCACCGGCCTCGTGGTGCCCTACACCCTCGACGCGAACGACATGCGCTTCGCCACCGCGCAGGGCTTCAACACCGGCGAGCACTTCTTCACCTACCTGCGCGACAGCTTCGACGCGCTCTACGCGGAGGGCGCCACCGCGCCGAAGATGATGTCGGTGGGGCTGCATTGCCGCCTGGTCGGCCGGCCCGGCCGCATCGCCGCGCTCGCGCGCTTCCTCGACCACGTCGCCGCCCATGACGGCGTCTGGCTGGCGCGCCGCATCGACATCGCCCGGCACTGGACGGCGCGGCACCCGGCCGAAGCCTTACGCCCGAGCACCATGAGCGCGGCGCAGTTCCTCACCCGGTTCGGCGACATCTTCGAGGACACGCCGGAGATCGCGCTCCGGGCGTGGCAGGCGGGCCTCACCGCCCGCGAGGACAGCGCGGAGGGGCTCCATGCCGCCCTCGTCGGCGCCCTGCGCGGCCTGCCCGCCGAGCAGCAGCGCGCCCTCATCCGCGCCCATCCCGAACTCGCCGGACGGCTCGCCCAGGCGGGACAGTTGACGCAAGCCTCCACCACCGAGCAGGGCAGCGCCGGCCTCGGCGCGCTCTCGGCCGAGGAGCTGGCGCGGTTCGAGCGGCTGAACGCGGCCTACCGCGCGCGCTTCGACCTGCCCTTCATCATGGCCATCAAGGGCAGCAGCCGCGAGGCGATTCTGGCGGCGTTCGAGGCGCGGCTGCGCAACGATCCTGAGCAGGAGTTTCAGGAGGCTTTGCGCCAGATCGAGCGGATCGCGTGGCTACGCCTGAAGGACCGGCTGCCTTCGGAGGGTTGATCCGCGCGGGCGCCCTCCGGGCGCCCAACCCTACCGCGCCAGACGCCGGCCGATCAGGTCGAGCCCGGCGCCGACATGGGCGCGCAGGGCCTCGGTCGTCATCTCGACGAAGGTCTTGGCGCGGGCCGGCAGCATCTTTCGCGATGGATAGACCACGCCGAGGCTGACCGGTGTCGGCGGCGTGCCCGGCAGGACCGGCACGAGGCGGCCGTCGGCGAGGTAGGGCGCCACCTCGAAGACGGGTTTGAGGACGATGCCCTGCCCCTGGAGCGCCCATTCGGTCAGCACGTCGCCGTCATCCGCGTCGATGGGCCCGGCGACCGGCAGCGTTACAACCTCGTCGCCATCGCGCAGGCTCCAGCGGAACTGCTCGGAGCCGGGAAAGCGCAGCAGCAGGCAGGCATGATCGATGAGGTCCGCCGGGCTCTCGGGGGCGGGATGCTCAGCGAGATAGGCCGGTGACGCGCACAGGATCCGCTCGATATCGGCGACCTTGCGCAGGGTGAAGGTCGAGTCGCGCATCTGCGCGAGCCGGACCGCCACATCGACGGCCTCCTGTACGAGGTCGAGCAGATGATCGGACAGCCGAAGGTGGACGTCCGCCTCCGGATGGCGCTCGCGGAAGCCGGGGATCAGCGGCGCCACGACGCGCCGGCCCAGGGTCAGCGGGGCGGTGACCTTCAGCGTCCCGCGCGGCGCGGCGCCCTGGGTCTCGACGCTTTTCTCCGCCCGCTCCACGGAGGCGGCGATGTCGAGGCAGCGGTCGTAGAAGACGCGGCCGGCCTCCGTCAGGTTCATCCGCCGCGTCGTGCGGGTGAGCAGGAGGCAGCCGAGATGCTCCTCCAGCGTCTGGATGCGGTAGCTGATCACCGAGGGCGACAGGCGCAGCGAGCGGCCGGCCGCCGAGAAGCTGCCGGTCTCCGCCGCGCGCATGAAGATACGAACACTCTCCAGGGACAGCATCCGCCCTCCGAGCCCTGCGGCCTCCCGACACGGCCTCGATTTCGTGAAAATTTCGAAAACTGGCAAGGAATTTGATGGGCATACAAGCCCGCCCGCAGCGGTAGGATCGCAGCCGGATACCGAGGGGAGAGCGCGTGGAGAGCTTCGTCTGGGAATGGGGGAGCCTGCTGCTGCGCTGGCTCCACGTCGTCGCTGCGATGGCCTGGATCGGCTCGTCGTTCTTCTTCATCCATCTCGACGCGTCGCTGAAGCGGACGCCGGACATCCCGGCCGGCGAAGGCGCCGCGGCCTGGCAGGTGCATGGCGGCGGCTTCTACGAGATGCGCAAGTATTTCGTCGCGCCGGAGCATCTCTCCCCGGACCTTACCTGGCACAAGTGGCAGGCCTATACGACGTGGCTGTCGGGCTTCGTGCTGCTGGCCTGGATCTACTACGCGCAGTCGCGGCTCTACCTTATCGATCCGGCGGTGATGGACCTGTCGGCCCCGGCCGCGGCGGCGCTCGGCATCGGGGCGCTGGCGCTCGGCTGGCTGGTCTATGACCGCATCTGCCGCTCGACGCTCGGCGAGAGCGAGACCGGCCTCGCGGCGGTCGGCCTGCTGGCCGTCACGCTCGCCGCCTTCGGCTTCTCGCAGGTGTTCAGCGGCCGCGGCGCCCTGATCCATACCGGCGCCCTGATGGCGACCTGGATGGCCGGCAACGTCTTCTTCATCATCATCCCGAACCAGCGCAAGGTCATCGCCGCGCTGCTGAAGGGGGAACGGCCGGACCCGAGCCTCGGCAAGCAGGCCAAGCAGCGCTCGGCGCAGAACAACTACCTGACCCTGCCGGTCGTCCTCATGATGATCGCCAACCACTACCCGATGCTGTTCGAATCGAAGGCGACGATTCCGCTCATCGTCGCGCTGGTCACCGCCTCGGGCGCGGTGATCCGCTTCTTCTACAACAGGCGCCATGCCGACCACGCCCGCTCGCCCTGGTGGGCCTGGGCCGCGGCCTCGGTGGGTCTGGCCGCCGCCTTCGTCCTCGCCGTCGCCGGAAGCGCCGGGGGCCGTGCGGTGCTGGGCCTGCCGCCGCAGGCCGAAGGCCCGCCGGCCACCGCCCTGGCCTCGGCCGGTCACGGGGGCGCTGCGCCGCCGGACCACGTCGTCGAACTCGTCGCGGGGCGCTGCGCCATGTGCCACGCAGCCGAGCCGATCTGGGACGGGATCGGCGTCGCACCGAAGGGCGTTCGGCTCGACACCGCCGAGGCCATCGGCCGCCAGGCCGAGGCGATCCGGCGGCAGGTCGTGCTGACGCACAACATGCCGCCCAACAACGTGACCGAGATGACCGACGAGGAGCGCGGCGTGATCGCAGCCTGGCTGACGGACACCGCGCGCTGAGATCCCTGCCCGACATCGCGACAACGGAACCGCTCCGAATGACCGCTTCCCCCTACAATCCGCCCTGCGGCGGCCTGCCTCCCCAGACGGCGCTGATGACGGGCCGGGCCGTGTTCACCGAGGCCTACGCCCTCATCCCGAAAGGGGTGATGCGCGACATCGTCACGAGCGTGCTGCCGTTCTGGGAGGGCACGCGGGCCTGGATGCTGTCGCGGCCCCTGTCGGGTTTCTCCGAGACCTTCGCGCAGTACCTGATGGAAGTGGCGCCCGGCGGCGGCAGCGAACAGCCGGAGCCAGACCCGCGCGCCGAGGGCGTGCTGTTCGTGGTCGGCGGCGGCCTCCGCCTCGTTCTCGACGGACAGGTGCATGCCCTAAGCCCCGGCAGCTACGCCTACCTGCCCCCGGGGGCGGCCTGGAGCCTGCACGGCGAAGGGTCCGAGCCGGCGCGCTTCCACTGGATTCGCAAGGCCTACGAGCGCGTCGAGGGCCTCGCCTGTCCGCCGGCCTTCGTCACCCACGAATCCGAGACCGCCCCGGTGGCGATGTCGGGCACCGACGGCGCCTGGGCCACCACCCGCTTCGTCTCGCCCGAGGACGTGCGCCACGACATGCACGTCAACATCGTCACCCTGCGGCCCGGCGCCTCGATCCCGTTCGAGGAGACGCATGTGATGGAGCACGGCCTGTTCGTGCTGGAGGGCAAGGCGGTCTACCGGCTCAACCGCGACTGGGTCGAGGTCGAGGCCGGCGACTTCATGTGGCTGCGCGCCTTCTGCCCGCAGGCCTGCTACGCGGGCGGCCCCGGCCCGTTCCGCTACCTGCTCTACAAGGACGTGAACCGGCACGCTTCGCTCGCGCCGTTCGGAGCCTCCCGGTGAGCGAAAGGCGGATTGCCGTCGAGCCGCTGACGCAGGCAGCCTTCGCCCCGTTCGGCACGGTGATCGACAAGGCGGCCGTCGCCCCGCGGCCGATGAACGCCGGCAAGGCCCGCCGCTTCCACGACCTCGCGCGGGTGGCCGTCGCGGGCGCGGACGGGCAGGTGGTGATCGGCTTCGTCGAGGCCGAACCCTACACGCTGCCGCTCCGCCTGAGCCTCGTCGAGCGTCACCCGCTCGGAGCCCAGGCTTTCATCCCCGTGAATGCCGCGCCGTTCCTCGTCGTCGTCTGCCCGGACGAGGGCGGCAAGCCCGGTCGTCCGCGGGCCTTCCTCACCGCCCCCGGCCAGGGCGTCTGCTACGCGCTCGGCACCTGGCACGGCGTTCTCACGCCGCTCGACCGCCCCCAGGATTTCTGGGTGATCGACCGGGGCGGCCCCGGGGTGAACCTGGAGGAGCATCCCTTCGACGAGCCCTGGATCATCGCGCACGCGTGACGGTCTTCGGCCGCGCGGGGAGGACCGTCGCGCACGCCTCGCGGTGTCGGCGATTGGTCGCGCGCACGGGATCGGATACGTGATCCGAGAGCCGCGCGGGGGCGGTGACGGATCGGGAGGCTCGGGCGTGGTCGGAAGCGAGATCGGAGCCCCGGCGCGCCGACAGCGACGCGATGGTGCCCTGCGCCGGGAAGCCGTGCTCGATGCCGGCCTGGAGATCTTCTCGACCGTCGGCCTGCACGGCGCCAGCCTCGACCAGATCGCCCTGCGCGCCGGGCTCTCGAAGACGAACCTGCTCTACTACTTCCGCACCAAGGAAGACCTCTACGTCGCCGTGCTGCGGCGCGTGCTCGATGTCTGGCTCGACCCGCTCCATGCGCTCGACGCGGAATCCGAGCCGGCCGAGGCGCTCAAGCGCTACATCCGCTCGAAGATCACCCTGTCGCGGGACGCCCCGCGGGCCTCGCGGCTGTTCTGCCTGGAGATCGTGCAGGGCGCGCCGCTCCTGCGCGCCGAACTCGAAGGCCCCCTGCGGGACTTGGTCGAGGCCAAGGCCGCGGTGCTGCGCGGCTGGATCGCCGACGGGCGCATCGCCCCGCACGATCCCCGCCACCTCGTCTTCGCGATCTGGGCCGTCACCCAGCACTATGCCGACTTCGCGGTGCAGGTGGAGGCCATCACCGGGCGCGATCTCAGCGACGAGGCCTTCTTCGAGCAGACGGTGGAGAGCACCCAGAGACTGATCCTGGCGAGCCTCGGACTGACCTGATTCGCCTTTTCCCGTTTCGATACCGGGCGACGTCGGCGAAAATCGCACCAAGCGTAAGCAGAAGCGGCCCGCTGCGCGGGCATCGCGCGGAGAGTTTGTGCAAACGGTCAAATATCGACTCTCAGAGTTTGACCAAATGGTCTGATTCGCTACCGTCCAGACCTGTCGCCGGCCCTTCAAAGCGCCGGCCGGACGAGCGAGCGAGGGTTTGATATGACCCAGGCCAAAGATCACGCCATGAATATCGGCGTCTTCATTCCGATCGGAAACAACGGCTGGCTCCTGTCGGAGAATGCGCCGCAGTACATGCCGAGCTTCGAGCTCAACAAGCAGATCACGCTCAAGGCGGAACAGCACGGTCTCGACTTCGTGCTCTCGATGATCAAGCTGCGCGGCTTCGGCGGCAAGACCGAGTTCTGGGATCACAACCTCGAATCCTTCACGCTGATGGCCGGGCTTGCCGCGGTCACGAGCCGGATCAAGCTCTACGCCACGGCGCCGACCCTGTGCCTGCCGCCGGCGATCGTCGCGCGCATGGCCTCCACCATCGACTCGATCTCGAACGGCCGCTTCGGCCTCAATCTCGTCACCGGCTGGCAGCGGCCGGAATACGCGCAGATGGGCCTGTGGCCCGGCGACGAGTATTTCGGCCGCCGCTACGAGTATCTCTCCGAATACGCGCAGGTTCTGCGCGAGCTGTGGGAGACCGGCCGCAGCGATCTCAAGGGTGAATTCTTCCAGATGGAGGATTGCCGCCTGAGCCCGCGCCCGCAGGCGGAGATGAAGATCATCTGCGCCGGGCAGAGCACGGCCGGCATGGAATTTACCGCGACCTATGCCGACTACAATTTCTGCTTCGGCAAGGGGGTCAACACACCGACCGCCTTCGCACCGACCGTGGAACGGCTGGAGGAGGCCAAGGCGAAGACCGGCCGCGATGTGTCCTCCTACGTCCTGTTCATGGTCATCAGCGACGAGACCGACGAGGCGGCCCGCGCCAAGTGGGAGCACTACAAGGCCGGCGCCGACGCGGAGGCGATCGCCTGGCTCGGCCTCCAGGGCGCGGCCGACACCAAGTCCGGTGCCGACACCAACATCCGCCAGATGGCCGACCCGACCTCGGCGGTGAACATCAACATGGGCACCCTGGTCGGCTCCCACGCCACCGTCGCCGCCCTGCTCGACGAGGTCGTGACGGTGCCGGGCACCGGCGGCGTGCTGCTGGTCTTCGACGACTTCCTGAAGGGCCTCGACGATTTCGGCACGAAGATCCAGCCGCTGATGCGCTCGCGCCGGCACGTCACGGGCGAGATGCTGGCGGAGGTGGCGTGATGGACGCCGATGCCCCCGCGGGCTACCGCGATCCGTCCGGCCGCCACGGCGCGGTCACGCTGCCGGCGCGGCCCGAGCCGGTCGCCTTCGACGCTGACGCCACCGTGCTCATCGTCGTCGACATGCAGAACGCCTACGCGACTAAAGGCGGCTATCTCGATCTCGCCGGCTTCGACGTCTCGGCGACCGGGCCGGTGATCGAGCGGATCGCCCGGGCCGTGGCGGCGGCCCGCGCGGCCGGCATCCGCGTGGTCTGGTTCCAGAACGGCTGGGACCCGGACTACGTCGAGGCCGGGGGGCCGGGCTCGCCGAACTGGCACAAGTCGAACGCGCTCAAGACCATGCGCCTCCGGCCGCAGATGAACCAGCGGCTCCTGGCCAAGGGCACGTGGGACTACGCCCTCGTCGATGCGCTGACGCCCGAGCCCGGCGACATCGTCCTGCCCAAGCCCCGCTACAGCGGCTTCTACAACACGCCGCTGGACAGCATGCTGCGGGCGCGCGGCATCCGCACGCTGGTCTTCACCGGCATCGCCACGAATGTCTGCGTGGAATCGACCCTGCGCGACGGCTACCACCGCGAGTATTTTGGGATCGTGCTCGCCGACGCCACCCATCAGGCCGGCCCGCCCGCCCTGCAGGAGGGCGCGCTGCGCAACATCGAGACCTTCTTCGGCTGGGTGTCGGATGTCGCCGCCTTCGAGGCCGCGCTCAGCTCCGACGAAGCCCGCCGCATCCCCGCCTGACCGGAGACCCCCATGCCCAAGACCGTCGTGATCCCGCCGGGCACCGGCAAGCCGCTCGCGCCCTACGTGCCCGGCACGCTTGCCGACGGCGTGCTCTACGTCTCCGGCACCTTGCCGCTCGATGCGGAGGCGAACGTCGTCCACGAGGGCGATGCCGGCGCGCAGACCCGGCACGTGCTGGAGACGATCAAGGGCGTCGTCGAGGCCGCGGGCGGCTCGATGGACGACATCACCTTCAACCACATCTTCCTCAAGGACTGGGCCGATTACGGCGCCATCAACGCCGTCTATGCCACGTACTTCCCCGGCGAGAAGCCGGCGCGCTACTGCATCCAGTGCGGGCTGGTGAAGCCGGCCGCACTCGTCGAGATCGCCTCGGTCGCCCATATCGGCAAGCCGGTCTGAGCCGATGGCCGCGCCCGTCCATCACGAAGTGCACGGGCCGGAGGGCGGCCGCAAAGTGCTGCTCTCGCCCGGACTCGGCGGCTCGGCCCATTACTTCGCACCGCAAGTGCCGGTGCTGGCCGAGCGCTTCCGGGTCGTCACCTACGATCACCGCGGCACCGGGCGCTCCCCCGGTCCGCTCGAGCCGGGTCATGACATCGCGGCCATGGCCCGCGACGTCCTCGACCTGCTCGACCATCTCGACATCGGCACGGCCGACATCGTCGGTCATGCTCTGGGCGGCCTCATCGCCCTGCAACTCGCCCTCACCCATCCCGAACGGGTCGGGCGGATCGTGGTGATCAACGGCTGGGCGGCAATGGACCCGGCGACGCGCCGCTGCTTTGCCGCCCGCAAGGCGCTGCTCCGGCATGCCGGCCCCGAGGCGTTCGTGCGCGCGCAGGCGATCTTCCTCTACCCGGCGCCCTGGCTCTCCGAGAACGCCGCGCGGCTCGCGGACGACGAGGCGCAGGCGCTGGCGCATTTCGCGGGCACGCGGACGGTGCTGACCCGCATCGCCGCCCTGGAAACCTTCGACGCGACGGCCGCGCTCGGGCGCATCCCGCACGAGACCCTGCTCATGGCCGCGCGCGACGACGTGCTCGTGCCCTTCACTGCCTCGGACATCCTCGCGGCCGGGCTCCCCAACGCCCGCCTCGACCTCGCGCCCGAGGGCGGCCACGCCCACAGCGCCACCCGCCCCGAAGCCTTCAACCGCACGCTCCTCGACTTCCTCACAAGTCCCTGAAGCGACCCGACCTCACGAAAGGCCGCCGCCATGACCGAGTCTGAGAGCGCCGCCGTCCCCGTCGATGCGGCCGCCTACCGCGAAGCGATGTCCCGGCTCGCGAGCGCGGTGCATCTGATCACCACCGATGGTCCGGGCGGGCGGGCCGGCTTCACCGCCTCGGCCGTGTGCAGCGTCAGCGACGCGCCGCCGACGCTGCTCGTCTGCATCAACCGCACCTCCTCCGCCTACGCCGCCCTCACCCAGAACGGGACGCTGTGCGTGAACACCCTCGGCGAGGGCCACGAAACGGTGGCCGGCCTGTTCGGGGGCCGCACGCCCGTGGACGAGCGCTTCGCGGCGGGCACGTGGCGGCGGCTGCGCAGCGGGGCGCTCGCGCTCACCGACGCCCTCGTCAGCTTCGACTGCCGCATCGTCGGGCGCCACGCGGTCGGCAGCCACGACGTGCTCTACTGCGCGGTCGAGGCCGTCGCCGCGTCGGGGCAGGCCGACGCGCTGCTCTACAGCGAGCGCCGCTACCGCACGCTTCCCCGCGCACCGCGGAGCGGAGCCGCCCCGGCCGAGCCGGCGCGCGCCGCCCGCGCCCTCGGAGCCCGGCCCGCCGAAGGGCCGGCTTTGGCGCTCCGGAGCGCCTGAGCCGGGATCGGCGCATCGAATCCCGGCCGCCGGGCGCCTTCGCGCCGTTCGGCGCGGACGGCACGGAAAATGCTCGATCCGGTGCTGCGACGATATCCGGCGGCGGGCCCGCCTTCCCCTCCACCCTTCCCTCCCCCTCGGCCCGCCCCCGGCTCCCGGACGCCCGATCGAGAGCCGACCCGAAACCCACGGAACGAAAGCCTGCCATGTCGCGTGCCGGCGCCCTCGCCCTCAAACAGCCGCCCGAATTCGAGCCACCGGCGCCCCGCGCGGTGCCGGCAGCGCCCGTCATCGCCGCGCGCGGGCTGTCGCTGACCTACACCACCGCCGACGGGCCGGTTCACGCGCTTGCCGATGTCGATCTCGCGGTGGCGCCGGGCGAGTTCGTCTCCTTCATCGGCCCGTCCGGCTGCGGCAAGACCACGCTGCTGCGCTGCGTCGCCGATCTCGAACAGCCGACCGGCGGCGAACTCACCGTCAACGGCGTCGGCGCCGAGGCGGCGCGGCTGCGGCGCGACTACGGCTTCGTGTTCCAGGCGCCGGCGCTCTATCCCTGGCGGACCATCGCCCGCAACGTCGCCCTGCCGCTCGAGATCTTCGGCGTACCGCGCGCCGAGCGGCGGGAGCGCGTGGCGCACTTCCTCGACCTCGTCCAGCTCACCGGCTTTGCCAACAAGTTCCCCTGGCAGCTCTCCGGCGGCATGCAGCAGCGGGCCTCGATCGCCCGCGCCCTCTGCTTCGATCCGAAGCTGCTCTTGATGGACGAGCCCTTCGGGGCGCTGGACGAGATTGTGCGCGACCACCTCAACGCGCAACTCCTCGCGCTGTGGCGCAAGACCGCCAAGACGGTCCTGTTCGTCACCCACTCGATCCCCGAGGCGGTCTACCTCTCGACCCGCGTCGTGGTGATGTCGCCGCGCCCGGGGCGGATCATCGACATCGTCGATTGCACCGCGCTCGGGCGGGAGCGTCCGCTGGAGATCCGCGAGACGCCGGAGTTCCTGCGCCTCGGCCAGCGGGTGCGCGAGGGTCTGCGCGCCGGTCACGCCTATGACGCGTAAGGCGGCGTCCTTTCCCCGCGGCCGGGCGCTGCCGGTGGCCGGCGTCGTCCTGGCGCTGCTCGTTGGCTGGTACCTCGCCGCCCTGCTCGGCAACTGGAACGGCGCCGCGGACGCGCTCGTGCGGGCCGGCGCGGCGCCGGACGCCGCGGGCATCGCTGCGGCGACGATGGCGCAGGAGCGGCCCGTCGTGCCGGCACCGCATCAGGTGTTTTTGGAGTTGTCGCGCAGCGTCCTCGGTGTGCCGCTGAGTTCGAAGCGCAGCCTCGTCTATCACGCCTGGGTCACCCTCTCAGCGACGCTCACCGGCTTCGCCCTCGGCTCGCTGCTCGGCATCGCGCTCGCGGTCGCGATCGTGCACCTGCGCAGCGTCGAGGCGAGCCTGATGCCCTGGATCGTCGCCTCGCAGACCGTGCCGATCCTGGCCGTGGCGCCGATCATCATCGTGGCGCTCGGCGCGGCCGGCCTGACCGGCCTGCTGCCGAAGGCGGTGATTGCGGCCTATCTCTGCTTCTTCCCCGTCACGGTCGGCATGGTGAAGGGGCTGAACGCCCCCGACCGGATCCAGCGCGACCTGATGCGGACCTACTCGGCCTCGCGCGGGCAGATCCTGGCGCGGCTGCGCTGGCCGTCCGCCCTGCCCTACCTGTTCGCGAGCCTGAAGATCGCGGTGGCGGCGAGCCTCGTCGGCACCATCGTCGCCGAACTGCCGACCGGGGCGCAGGCCGGGCTCGGGGCGCGGCTGCTCGCCGGCTCCTATTACGGCCAGACGATCCAGATCTGGGCAGCCCTGTTCGCGGCGGCGGCGCTCTCGGCGCTCCTCGTCCAGGGGATCGGCCTCGCGGAACGTGCGAGCGCCCGCGCCCTCGGCGCCCGGCCCTTGGGGAGTGCACGATGACGCGTCGCGCCGCACGGATCGGCCTGCTCACGCCCGCCGCGCTGATCGGCGGGGCAGCGCTCGCCATCGCCGCCCACCGGCCCGGCCTGGCCGGCGCGGCGGGGCCGGGCTTCTGGCTCGCCGCGATCCTGGTCTGGCTCGCCGCCACGCTGGCCGCGCGCGACCTCGCCGCCCTGGAGCCGGACCATGCGGCGGGCCGCCGCCTCGTGCGGCTCGCCGTGCCGCTGCTGTTCGGGGTCCTCGTGCTGGTGCTGTGGGAGGTCGTCGTGGTGGGTGCGGGGGTGCCCGCCGTGCTGATGCCGCCGCCCTCCGCCGTCGCCGCGCGCTTCGCCACCGCGCTGCCCGTCCTCGGGGCGGATTTCGTCCAGACCTGCCTGAAATCGGCCCTGCCCGGCTACATCATCGGCTGCCTGTCGGGCCTCGGCGTCGCGATCCTGGCCGACCGGCTGCCCGTGCTCGGGCGTGGCCTCTTGCCGGTGGCGAACGTCGCCTCCGCGCTGCCGATCGTCGGCATCGCCCCGATCATGGTGATGTGGTTCGGCTTCGACTGGCCGTCGAAGGCGGCGGTGGTCGCCGTGATGACCTTCTTCCCGATGCTGGTGCAGGCCGGCGCCGGCCTCGCCGCCACGGGTTCGATCGAGCGCGACCTGATGCGCGCCTACGCGGCGGGCTATGCGCGCACGCTCCTGAGCCTGCGCCTGCCCATGGCCCTACCGTTCCTGTTCACCGCCCTGAAGGTCAACGCGACGCTGGCGCTGATCGGGGCGATCGTGGCCGAGTTCTTCGGCACGCCCATCGTCGGCATGGGCTTCCGCATCTCGATCGAGGCGGCGCGGCTCTCCCTCGACATGGTCTGGGCCGAGATCGTGCTGGCGGCCCTGGCGGGCTCGGCCTTCTACGGCCTCATCGCCCTGGCCGAGCGCGCCGCGACCGGCTGGCACCCATCGGTGCGCGCCGGCTGACGGCGGGGTCCGCCCGCATCCGTTCGAAACAACCACGGCCGAAGGCCGCAGGGGAAAGTCCCGAAGGGGACAGGTTGAAGGAGGCTGAGATGGCGGGGAAAACGGCGGGGAAAACGATGAGAGCGCTCCTCTGCGCCGGGGCGGCGCTGCTCGGGCTCGCCGCGGGCGGCGCGCGGGCGGCGGAGAAGGTGACGCTCCAGCTCAAATGGGTGCCCCAGGCACAGTTTGCCGGCTACTACGTCGCCCAGGCCAAGGGCTTCTACAGCCAAGCCGGCCTCGACGTGACGATCAAGCCGGGCGGGCCCGACGTGGCCCCGCCCCAGGTCATCGCGGGCGGCGGCGCCGACGTCGTCGTCGATTGGATGCCCTCGGCGCTGGCCTCGCGCGAGAAGGGCGTGCCGCTCGTCAACATCGCGCAGCCGTTCAAGAAGTCGGGCCTGATGCTGACCTGCCGGGCGGATACCGGCATCAAGTCGCCCGCCGACCTGAAGGGACGGACGCTCGGCGTCTGGTACGCCGGCAACGAGTACCCGTTCCTGGCCTGGATGGCCAAGCTCGGCCTCAAGACCGACGGTTCGCCCGGCGGCGTGACGGTGCTGAAGCAGGGCTTCAACGTCGATCCGCTGATCCAACGCCAAGCCGACTGCGTCTCGACCATGAGCTACAACGAGTATTGGCAGGTGATCGATGCCGGCTTCAAGCCGGAGCAGCTCGTCGTCTTTCGCTACGAGGACCAGGGCGTCGCCGCGCTCGAGGACGGGCTCTACGCCCTCGAATCGAAGCTGAAGGACAAGGCCTTCGTCGCCCGGCTGGCGAAATTCGTGGCGGCCTCCGAGAAGGGCTGGGCCTATGCCGCCGCGCATCCGGACGAGGCCGCCGAGATCGTGCTGGATAACGACGCCAGCGGCGCCCAGACCGAGACGCACCAGAAGCGGATGATGCGCGAGATCGCCAAGCTGCTCGACACCTCCGGCGGTCGGCTCGACCCCGCCGATTACGAGCGCACCGTCGCGATCCTGCTCGCCGGCGGCACCGACCAGCCCGTCATCACCCGCAAGCCCGAGGGGGCCTGGACGCATGCGGTGACCGCGACCCTGGGGCAGTAGGCTCGGCAGGGAAGTCGTTCGCGCATCCCCTCTCCCCGCGTGCGGGGAGAGGGGAAAGCCGCGGACCTGGAAATGACCATCCGGAAACCGTGTAAGCTCCGGCTTCCGCCGCTGGATAGGAACTTGCGAGCCGGCCTTTCGATGGATCTCGACACGATCACCGCCGTCCTGAGACCGGCGCGCCTCGACGAACTGCCCCCCTGGCGCGAGGGCGATGCCTGGCTCGCGGGCGGGACATGGCTGTTCTCCGAGCCGCAGCCTGCCCTGGCCCGGCTGATCGACCTATCCGCCCTCGGATGGCCGGCGGCCGAGCTGTCCGAGGCGGGCCTTCGCCTGTCGGCGACCGGCACCATCGCCGAACTCGACCGGCTCGCCCTGCCGCGGGACTGGATCGCGGCTCCGCTCGTCGGGCAATGCTGCCGGGCGCTGCTCGGCTCGTTCAAGATCTGGAATCGCGCGAGCGTCGGCGGCAACCTCTGCATGGCCCTGCCCGCCGGCCCGATGATCGCGCTGACCGCGGCGCTCGACGGCACCTGCCTGGTGCGCCGGCCCGATGGTGGCGAGCGGCGTCTGCCCGTCACAGAGTTCATCCTCGGGCCGCAGCGCACGGCGCTCGCCCCCGGCGAGATCCTGCGCGGCATCGATATTCCGGCTTCCGCGCTGCGGCGGCGCACAGCCTTCCGGCGCATCGCCCTCTCCCCCGAGGGCCGCTCCGGGGCGCTGGTGATCGGGACGCGCGACCGGGCCGGCGCCTTCGCGCTGACCGTGACGGCCTCGACGCCGCGCCCGGTCCAGTTCCCTTTCGAAAACCTGCCGACGGCGGCGGCCCTGCAGCAGGCGATCGCGGCGGCGATCCCCGAGGACGGCTGGTACGACGACGTCCACGGCGCGCCGGATTGGCGCCGGCACGTCACCGAGCGGCTCGCCGAAGAGATCCGGGAGGAACTCGCCCGATGAGGCTCACCGTCAACGGCCAGGTCCAGGAGGCCGCAGCCCGGCCCGGCCAGTGCCTGCGCACGCTGCTGCGGGATCTCGGCTGGTTCGGGGTCAAGAAGGGCTGCGATGCGGGCGATTGCGGCGCCTGCACCGTCCATCTCGACGGCGAGCCGGTCCATTCCTGCCTCATGCCCGCCTTCCAGGCGGAGGGGCGCGGCGTCACCACGATCGAAGGGCTCGCCGGCCCCTGCGCGCCCGGTGACGCGGCGCCCGAACATCTCCACCCGATGCAGGACGCGTTCTGCGCCGCGCAGGGCTTCCAGTGCGGCTTCTGCACGCCGGGCATGATCATGACGGCGGCCGCCCTCGACCAGGGCCAGCGGCAGGATCTCGGCACGGCGCTCAAGGGCAATCTCTGCCGCTGCACCGGCTACCGGGCGATCCGCGACGCGGTGGCCGGGATCGCCCATGCCGACGCTTCGCAGAGGGCGGAGGGCGGCCCGGTCGGCCGCAGCCTGCCGGCTCCGGCGAGCCGCGCGCTCGTCTCCGGCCGGACCGCCTATACCTTCGACACCGCCGTGCCGGGTCTGCTGCACCTGAAGGTGCTGCGCGCGCCCCAAGCCCATGCCCGCATCCGCAGCATCGACCGCGCGGCGGCGCTGGCCGTGCCCGGCGTGGTCGCGGTGCTCACCCACGAGGACGCGCCGCGGCGCCGTTTCTCGACCGGGCGGCACGAGAACCCTTTCGATGACGCCGCCGACACCGGCGTGCTCGATTCCGTGATCCGCTTCCACGGCCAGCGCGTCGCGGCGGTGGTCGCCGAGAGCGTCGCGGCGGCAGCCATGGGCGTGCAAGCGCTGCGGGTGGAATACGACGTGCGGCCCGCCGTGTTCGATCCGGAGGCGGCCCTGCACCCGGACGCGCCCCTCGTCCACGATCCCGCCGACCGCGACCCACCGCGGCCCGGCGACGATGCGCCGCCGCTTCTCGCCCACCCGAACCTCGCCGCCGAGGCGCACGGGGCGATCGGCGATGTCGAGGCGGGCTTCGGCCAAGCCGACCGGATCCACGAGGCGGAATACGTCTCGCAGCGGGTGCAGCACGTGCATCTCGAAACGCACGGCGCGCTCGGCTGGCTCGACGCGGACGGGCGGCTGACCCTGCGCTCCTCGACGCAGGTGCCCTTCCTGACCCGCGACGCCCTGTGCCGCCTGTTCGATCTCGACCGGGACCGGGTGCGCGTGCTCTGCGGCCGGGTCGGCGGCGGCTTCGGTGGCAAGCAGGAGATGCTGACCGAGGATCTCGTGGCCCTCGCCGTGCTGCGGACCGGCCGCCCGGTTTCCTACGAGATGACCCGCGAGGAGAATTTTTGCGCGGCGACGACGCGCCATCCGATGCGGGTGCGGGTCAAGGTCGGCGCGCGGGCCGACGGGCGCCTCACCGCGCTCTCGCTGAAGGTATTCTCGAACACGGGGGCCTACGGCAACCATGCCGGCGGCGTGCTGCACCACGGCTGCAACGAGAGCATCGCCGCCTATGCCTGCCCGAACAAGCGGGTGGAGGGCTACGCCGTCTACACCCACACCCTGCCGGCCGGGGCCTTTCGCGGGTACGGCCTGAGCCAGACGATCTTCGCCGTGGAATCGGCGCTGGACGAACTGGCCCGCGATCTCGGGCTCGACCCGTTCGCGATGCGCCGCCTCAACGCGGTGCGGCCCGGCGACCCCATGGTGTCGACGAGCCTGGAGCCGCACGACGTCGTCTACGGCTCCTACGGGCTCGACCAATGCCTCGACCGCGCTCAGGCCGCCCTGGCGGATGGCAGCGGCGAGGCGGCGCCGGGGCCGGACTGGCGCGTCGGCGAGGGCATGGCGATGGCCATGATCGACACGATCCCGCCGCGCGGCCACGTCGCCCATGCCCACATCCGCCTCGAACCGGACGGGACCTACGCCCTCGCGGTCGGCACCGCCGAGTTCGGCAACGGCACCAGCACCGTGCACGGGCAGATCGCCGCCGAGGTGCTCGTCACCACGCCGGAGCGCATCCGCCTGATCCAGGCCGACACCGACGCCGTCCGGCACGATACCGGCGCCTACGGCAGCACGGGCACCGTGGTCGCCGGACAGGCGAATTTCCGCGCGGCCACGGCACTCGCCGACCAGCTTCGCGCGGCCGCCGCCGAGCGGTCCGGCGTGGGTGCGGACGCGTGCCGCCTGACCCGCGACGGCGTCGCGACGCCCACCGGCCTCGTCTCCCTGACCACCCTCGCGCAAGGGGCCATCTTCGAAGCAGAGGGCGAGGCCGACGGGACGCCGCGCTCGGTCGCCTTCAACGTCCAGGCCTTTCGCGTGGCCGTCCATCCGCAGACCGGCGAGATCCGCATCCTCAAGAGCATTCAGGCGGCGGATGCCGGCCGGGTCATCAACCCGATGCAGTGCCGCGGGCAGATCGAGGGCGGGGTGGCGCAGGCGCTCGGCGCGGCCCTGCACGAGGACTATCGCTTCGACGAAACGGGCGCGGTCGTCACGCGGACCTTGCGCAACTACCACATCCCGGCGATGGCCGACGTGCCGGTGACCGAGGTTCTGTTCGCCGACACCCATGACACGGTCGGTCCGCTGGGCGCGAAATCGATGAGCGAGGCGCCCTACAATCCCGTCGCCGCCGCCCTGGGCAACGCGATCCGCGACGCCACCGGCGTACGGCTGACCGCGACGCCATTCGCCCCCGACCGGATTTTTCGACAGGTCATGGCGGCGCAGGAGATTGCGGAGGCATGACGGCGGCACCGGCCCGGATGCGGGCGATCCGCGGACAGGCGGTGAGCCTGACCGGCAACCCCTTCCTGAGCGAGGGCTGCCTCCAGCACGTGGCCGACGCGCTAATCCTGATCGAGGACGGGCGCATCACCGCCTTCGGCGACTTCGCCGACCTGTCGGACCGGATCCCGGCGGGCGTGGCGGTGACCGTCTACGAGAACGCCCTGATCCTGCCCGGCCTGATCGACACCCACGTCCACTATCCGCAGCTGCAGATGATCGCCTCCTACGGCGAGCAGCTGCTGGCCTGGCTCGAGAAGTACACCTTCCCCGCCGAACTGCAGTTTGCCGATCAGGCCCATGCCGAGCGGGTGGCCAAGCTGTTCTTCCGCGAGATCCTGGGGGCGGGCACCACCACGGCGGTGGTCTATTGCACGGTCCATCCCGGCTCGGTCGAAGCGTTCTTCGCCGAGTCGGCCCGCTTCAACACCCGGATGATCGCCGGCAAGGTCCTGATGGACCGCAACGCCCCGGCCGGGCTCCTCGATACGGCCCAGCGTGGCTACGACGAGAGCAAGGCCCTGATCGCCCGCTGGCACGGGCGCGGGCGCCAGCATTACTGCGTCACCCCGCGCTTTGCCCCCTCCTGCACGCAAGCCCAGCTCGATGCCGCCGGCGCACTGATGCGGGAGCACGACGACCTCTTCCTCCAGACCCATCTCTGCGAGAACACCGACGAGATCGCCTGGGTGCGCGAACTGTTCCCCGACCGGGCGAGCTACCTCGACGTCTACGTGCAGTCCGGTCTCGTCGGCCCGCGCACGGTGCTCGGCCACGCGATCCACCTGTCGGAGGAGGATTTCTGCACCTGCCACGCCAGCGGCGCGGCGATCGCCCATTGCCCGACCTCGAACGGCTTCCTCGGCAGCGGCCTGTTCCGGCTGTTCGACGCCCTCGATCCGCGCCGGCCAGTGCGGGTCGGGCTCGGCACCGATGTCGGCGCCGGCACGACCCTGTCGCTGCTCAAAACACTCGGCGAATCCTACAAGGTCGCGGCGCTCCGCGGCACCCGGCTCGACGCAGTCCGGGCGTTCTGGCTCGCGACGCTGGGCGGCGCCGAGGCGCTGCGGCTGGACGACCGGATCGGGCGGATCGCACCAGGACACGATGCGGATCTCTGCGTGCTCGACCTCGCCGCGACCCTGCTCCTGGGCTTCCGCACCGGCACCTGCTCCAGCATCGAGGAGCTGCTGTTCGTGCTGATGACGCTCGGCGACCATCGCACGGTGCGCGCGACCTGGGTGGCGGGCGAGCCGGTCTACGACAACCGGCGCGCAGGCGACCCGCTGGTCTACCCGGAGACGGACGGGGCCACAGGTCTCAGCGCCTGAACCTCTTCGCCGGTCAGGCCGCCCGCGCCGCCGCCTCGCGCTCCGCCTGCTCGACCAAGCGGCGGATCAGCCAGCGCCCGGCCGGTCCCGGGGGATGGTCGGTGCGGTAGATCACGGTGAGCGGCAGCCGGCGGCGCCGGACCTCGGGCAGGCTCAGCTCGACGAGGCGGCCCGCGGCGATGTCCGCCTCGACCATGTGCGCGGGCATGCTGCCCCAGCCGATCCCGGCGAGCAGCAGGGTGTGCTTGGTGCTTAGGTCCGACAGTCGCCACGTGCGGCTGGCCACCACGCCGAATTCCTGGTCCTGCGACAGCGGCGAGCGGTCGGTGATGACGAGCTGGATATGCTCGCGCGCCGCCCCCGGCACCCGTCCGTCCGCCCCGGCGAGGGGATGGTTCGGCGCGGCCACGGGCAGCATCTCGACCTCGCCCACGGAGATCAGTTCGAGCGGGTCGCTGTCGCGGGTCCACAATTCCACGGTGATCCCGAGATCGGCCCGGCCATCGGTGACGAATTGCTGAGCCGCCCGAGCGCCTCGACGTTGAGGCGCAGCGACACGGTCGGGAAGGCGGCCTGGAACGCGGTCAGCGCATCGACGAGCCGGGCGCCGGGCATCAGCACGCTCGACACGAAGCCGAGCTCGGCTTCGAGACCGCCGAGCAGACCGCTGACCTTGGCCCGCAGCGCGTCGATGCCGTGGGCGACGGTGCGGGCCTCCGCCAGCACGGCCCGGCCGCCTTCGGTGAGCTGAGGCCGGCGCGTCGCCTCGCGGTCGAACAGGGACAGGCCGAGCTGAAGCTCCAGATTGGCGATCGTGTAGCTGATGACCGAGGTCGCGCGGTTCAGCCGGCGCCCGGCCGCGGCGAAGCTGCCGGTCTCCACCACGGTGAGGAAGACCCGGAGCTGGTCGAGTGTCGGCGTCCCCGGTCCCTGCATGCGCTCTGCCCCCAGCCCGGCGTCCCGCCGCGGCGAGAACCCCGACAAGCAAGTGCGAAGCCGCGGCCGAAAACGACCGAAGCCGGCCCTTGGAAAAGGGCCGGCTTCGGGAGGCGCGGATTCGGGACCGGTCTTCCGCCAGGGTCTCCCCCGGCGGGCTGGCGCTTCGCTCGGGGCGCTCCTTAGCGCGTGTGATGCGTCCGCCGCACCGAGCCGGTGGTCAGGTCGGCGCCCGCCGGCAGGGTTCCGAAGCGGGTGTCGCGGGCCGTGGGGCGCTGGACGGCGCCGACGTCGTCGGCGAGGCCGCCCGGGGCGGTGACGGCGGGGATGCCGGCCGGGGCATTGTAGCTCTGGGCCGAGGCGGCGGTGGTGAGGGCGAGGGCGAGAACGGAAGCGGTGAGGATGCGGGTCATGGGATACTCCATCGGTGGGTGGCGGGCGGTTCGTCCGTCATCTGATGGAGTGAAGATGGACCTGCGCGAGCTTTCCGAAAACTGGAATAAGCTCGAACGAAACGTTCGAGAAAGTTGAAAAGCTGGAGGTGAGTCTTCGGCCCCGGCGAGGCCGACCCCGTTCGAAACCGGGCGCGTGGGCCAAGGAAAAGGGCCGGCCGCGTCGATGCGCGGCCGGCCCTTGGGACCGTCGAAACAGAAGTCGTCAGACCGTCCGGAGGGTCAGCGCCCGTGGACGGTGCGGGCGCCCCGCACGGTGGAGCCGGTGGTGTAGACGCCATCGACGGACACGGTGCCGTGGCGGCCGTCACGATCCAGGTAGCGCTCGACATTGCCCGGACCGGCGATGCCGACGAGGCCGCCCGGGGCGGTGACGGCGGGGATGCCAGCCGGGGCGTTGTAGCTCTGGGCCGAGGCAGCGGTGGTGAGGGCGAGGCCGAGGATCGCGCCCGCTGCAATGCGTGAGATCATGTCGTCAATCTCCGAGACTGGATTCGGCGTCGCGATCAGACCAACCGACGCCGCATGTCCCAGAAACTGAGCATCTATGCCTCGCAAAACAACATGATCTGCTTTGGTCCTGTGCACATAGATACGGCACAGCCAAGACGAGGGCTCGGAGTGCTTCGGCGCCCAAAGCTGAAAACACCAACTCTCACTGGGTGTTAGCCCAAAATTGCAGATTTTTTTGACAGGGCCGGGGTTCTGGCACGCCTCTTTCGCGGCGCGTGCTGTTGCGCACCCATCCCCCCGTCCAGCGCCCGGCTACCAGGGGGCGGCCTCACCGGTCAGGGCTTCGTAGGGCGGCAGCCGCGCCGCGACGGGCCGGCCCGCGACCACGATGATTCGGTCCGCATGCGGCCGCGCGACGACCTCGTTGAGGCTGCGTGCGGGCAGAAGCATCAGGTCGGCGGGGGCGCCCTCGCGGATCGTGCCGGCATGGGGAAGCCCCATCATCGCCCCCGGCACCGGCCCGGCGAGCGCGGGCGCGCCGGCCAGCGGATGATCGAGATGGAGGATGCGCACCGACGCCCGGAATGTGTCGAGCATGTCGTGGTCGCCGTAGGCGTAGAAGGCGTCGCGGCAATTGTCGCCCGCGACCATCACGGGCACGCCGGCCGCCATCAGTTCCTGGACCGGGGCGACGCCGCGCCAGCGCGGGGTGCGCCCCCGCTGGCGGTCCTGGAGGTACATGTTGACGGTCGGCAGCGTGACGATGCGGATACCCGCCTGCGCGACCCGCGCGATCGTGGCCGAAGCCTGCGCCTCGGGCTGGAGCGCGAGGCTGCAGCAATGCCCGCAGGTGACGCGGCCCTCGTAGCCGTGGCGCAGGGTCGCCCGCGCGACCGCGTCGAGGGAGGCCGCCGCGGGATCGCCGGTCTCGTCGACATGGAGGTCCACATCGAGGTTGCGCTCCCGGGCGAGGCCGAACAGGCGGTCGAGCAGGGCGTCGATTTCGGCCAGCGCCCCGCCATGCAGGCCGCCGGTCGGCCGGGTCACGCCGCCGATCAGCCCGTCCGAATCGGCGATCAGGTCGGCGAGGCGGCGCCCGTAATCGGTGGCGTAGGCGTCGATCGGGGTCAGGCCGACGCCCTGGAGCGCGATCCGCCCGGCCCAGGCCGCCCGCATCTCCCGGAACACCGCCCAGGTCGTTGCGGCCTGGTCGCGCAGCGCACCCTCCCCGCTCGCCTGACTGTCGAGATGCGTGCGGATCGCGCCCGTGCCGTGCGCGAAGGCGCAGGCGAGGCCGAAGGTCATGCGGCGGCGCAGATCCTCCGCGTCCCAATGGCGGGTGCGGTCCACCGTCGTGGCGTCGCGGGCGCCGGGAAAGTCGCCGGCCGGGTTGGGCGTGCGGGCGACGGTGTGGCCCTTGTCGAGATGGGTATGCGCATCGACGAGGCGCGGCCAGACCTGCCGCCCGGCGAGATCCGCGGCGGGCAGCGTATCCGGCAAGGTGTCCGGCGCCCTCCCGGCCGGCAGGAGACCGGCGACGACGCCGTCCGCGACGATGATGTCGAGGAGCGCGCAGCCGTCCCCGTCGAGTGTCGCGCCGGCCGGCACGCCGCCCGTCAGGAAGGCTCCGGGCACGCGCGCGTTGCGCAGGCGGTAAGCGCGGGCCTCGGGCAGGAACGGCGGCTCGGACATGGTTCAACCTTTCGCGGAAAGCGCGGTCGGCAAGGGGGAAAGGGATGGCGGGAAAGGGACGGCTTGCGCCGGACCGAATCAGTCCGGAACGCTCTGGCGCTCGAACTCGGCCTGGATCCGGGCCGCAAGGAGGTGGGCGGGCCCGTCGAGCGCAGAGCGGGCGCGCTGCATCAGCGACGCCCGCTGGATGATCGCACTGGCATCCGAGATCGGCGTGAAGGCCAGCACGCCGCGGCGGATCTCCTCACCGACATCCGAGAGGTTGACGAAGGTGATGTGCGGGGCCGTCTGGGCGAGGCGCTTCATCAGCTCGATCGAGTTCGTCTCGACCACGGGCGTGAAGCTCGTGCCCTCGGGCACGAGGAGTTCGAGCACGTCGCGCAGGGTCATCGAGCGGTCGGCGACGACGAGGGGATATTCAAGGCAATCGGCCATGCGCACCTGATAGCGGCCGTTGAGGGGATGGTCGGGCGCCATCACCGCACCGAGGCGGTGCTCGAACTCGGCGATGCAGCGCATGCGCGGATCGGGCGGGAGCCGGTAGGCCAAGGCGAGGTCGGCCTCGCCCGCGAGCAGGGCGGCGGCGATCTGATCGACCGGCAGGACCAGAACCTTGACGACGATGCGGGGATGGGTCTCGCGGAAGGTGCGGATCACCCCCGGCAGCACCCCGGCGGCGATGCTCGCCATCGTCGCCACCGTCACCTCGCCGCGGGTCAGGCCCTTGAGCGAGGCGACCTGCGCCAGCATGCGCTCGTGGCCGTTCAGCGTGTCGCGCACGTGCCGCACCAGCACCTCGCCTGCCGCGGTGAGGCGCAGGCCCCGCGGCAGCCGCTCGAACAGCGGCGTGCCCATCTCCTCCTCCAGCGAGAGGATCTGACGGTTGACGGCACTCGACGCGACGTTGAGGCGCGTCGCCGCCCGGCGGATCGAGCCGCTGCGGGCCACCTCGTCGAGGTAGCCCAGCAGGCGATGATGCAGCATGGGGTGCGGCCTCCGCCCGCGTCCCGTCGCGCACCCTCGGCGCAACGCGTCGGCGGCGTTCTGCAGGGAGCTTGCCAACTCCCCTTGTCGAGGCGAGCGCGGACCGCGCCTCGGGCAGGCTGGGATGCGGCGGCGCCGAACGCTTCACCAAGCGCACAGCCATGCGGCAGCGTGCGAATTCTGCGAGCGCTGCGCGCGGAAAACGATGCTTTTCCTGCAGCACTGCTTCCGCTTCCCTAATGTCGGGCAGCCTGGGCAGGTCCGACGCGGCACGGTCCATGCGTCGAGAGACCGATCCCGGGCAACGCGGCGGGGGACCATCACCGATGCGGTCGAACCGATTCGATACGGGGGCCTCCGCCCTTCTGGCGGTCACCCTGGCACTGGCGATGGCCGGGCCCGCACGGGCGGCGGACAAGGTCGTCTTCCTGACGAGCTGGTACGCCCAGGCCGAGCACGGCGGCTTCTACCAAGCCAAGGCCACCGGCCTCTACGAGAAGGCCGGGCTCGACGTCGAGATCCGCATGGGCGGGCCGCAGGTCAACGGCCTGCAGCTCCTGCTCGCGGGCGAGGCCGACGCGATCATGGGCTACGACATCCAGGTGCTCCAGGCGGTCGAGAAGGGCCTACCTGTGGTCACCGTGGCGGCCTCGTTCCAGTACGACCTCCAGGGGATGATGACCCACGACGACGTCACGTCGCTGGCGGGCATCAAGGACAGGGCGATCCTCGTCTCCTCGGCCGGCATGACGGCGTGGTGGCCCTGGCTGAAGAAGAAATACGCGCTCTCGGACGCCCAGGTGCGGGCCTATACCTTCAACCTGCAGCCCTTCTTCGCCGACAAGAACGTCGTGCAGCAGGCCTATCCTTCCTCGGAGCCGTTCCAGGCGCAGGAGAAGGGCGTTCCGGTCAACTTCCATCTCTTCGCCAGGGACGGCTATCCGCCCTACGGCACCACGATCGTGACGACGCGCAAGCTCGCTGAGGGCAAGCCGGAGGCGATGCGCCGGTTCGTGGCCGCCTCCATGGAAGGCTGGAAGAGCTACATGGAGAACCCGGCTCCCGCCAACGTGCTGATCAAGGCGGCCAACCCGAAGATGAGCGACGGCCAGATCGCCTTCGGCATCACCCGGTTGAAGGCGCTCAAGGTGCTGGGCGGCGAGGAGAACGTCCCCATCGGCACCATGACGGAGGCCCGCTGGAAGGCGTCCTACGACTACCTCGTCGAGGCGGGGCTGCTCAAAGCCTCCACGGACTGGAAACGGGCCTTCAGCCTCGATTTCATGCCCGTCCTCTCGGCAAAAGCCGAGTGAGCCGCGCGATGGCGGCATTCGCTCAAGCCAACCCATTGGCTAGCCCGCTTCCGGCCTATTCGCGCGCGGCGATGGCCGAGGCGGCCGCGCCGGCCCCGGAGCGGCTGACACGGCCCGCCGCCAACGCGGCCCCGGCCATCGAGATCCTTTCGGCCGAGAAGGTGTTCGCCGACGGCACCCGCGGGCTCGCCCCGGTCGATCTGACGGTGCGCGAGGGCGAGTTCCTGTCGCTGATCGGCCCGTCCGGCTGCGGCAAGAGCACCCTGCTCTCACTCGTGGCCAATCTCAGCGAGCCCAGCGACGGGCGCCTGCTGTGGTGGCGCGGCAGCTTCAACGGAGTCGGCGCGGAGGGCCGGCGGATGTCGGTGGTGTTCCAGGACGCCACGCTGATGCCGTGGCTACGCATCGCCGCCAACGTGCGCCTGCCGCTCGACCTCGCGGGCGTGAAGAAAGC
This sequence comes from Methylorubrum sp. GM97, assembly GCF_024347855.1. Taxonomy (NCBI): domain Bacteria; kingdom Pseudomonadati; phylum Pseudomonadota; class Alphaproteobacteria; order Hyphomicrobiales; family Methylobacteriaceae; genus Methylorubrum; species Methylorubrum sp. GM97. The sequence goes on along the minus strand of NZ_AP025942.1, from coordinate 1,926,800 downwards.
GGAGGCCGCCCCCCGAGTCCAGGCCGCACTCGATCTGGTCGGCCTCGGCGAGAAGGGCCGGAGCTATCCGCGCCAGCTCTCCGGCGGCATGCGCATGCGAGCGGCCATCGCCCGCGGTCTCGTCACCGAGCCGAACCTCCTGCTGATGGACGAGCCGTTCGGTGCGCTGGACGAATTCACCCGCAACAAGCTCGATGCCGACCTCGTGGACCTCTGGTGGCGGCGCTCGCTCACCGTGCTGTTCGTGACCCACTCGATCTACGAGGCGGTGTTTCTGTCCACCCGCATCGTCGTGATGGCGGCGCGTCCGGGGCGGATCTTCTCCGAACTCACCATCGACGAGCCGCATCCCCGCGGCGACGCCTTCCGGCGCTCTCCGCGCTTCGCCGAATACTGCCAGCGCCTCTCGGCGCTGCTGACCGAGGCGTCGCTGGCCAGCGACCCGGCCACCGCGGAGGCGCGGGCATGAGAAGGCCGCTGATTCAGGATCCCCGCGTCCAGGCGGCGCTGCCGCCTCTCCTCGTCGGCCTCGCGGTGCTGAGCCTATGGGAGGCCGCCTGCCGCGGCTTCGCGGTTCCCGAATACCTGTTCCCCGCCCCTTCCGTGATCGCCGCCTCCCTCGTCCAGAACGGGCCGGACCTGCTGCGGGCCCTGTGGAGCACGATGCGGGTGACACTGATCGCCTTCGCGCTCTCGACCGTGCTCGGCACCCTCGTCGCCTTCCTGTTCGTGCAGAGCCGCTTCATCGAGCGCGGCTTCTTCCCCTATGCGGTGATGCTTCAGGTGACGCCCGTGGTGGCGGTGGCCCCGCTCATCATCATCCTCGTGCGCGACACGCAGGTCGCGCTCGTCATCTGCGCCACCATCATCGCGATCTTCCCTATGATCTCGAACACCACGGTCGGCCTGCGCAGCGTCGATCCGGGGCTCGTCAACCTGATGCGGGTCTACCGCGCGAGCCGCCTGCAGACGCTGCTGCGCCTGCGCATCCCGAGCGCGCTCGGCTACTTCTTCGCGGGCCTGCGCATCTCCTCCGGCCTCGCCCTGATCGGCGCGGTGGTGGCGGAGTTCGTGGCTGGCACCGGGGGCCGCAGCGCCGGCCTCGCCTACGAGATCCTCCAGGCTGGCTTCCAGCTCGACATCCCGCGGATGTTCGCCGCGCTCTCGCTGATCACCGCCGCCGGCATCCTGCTGTTCCTCGCCATGAGCGGCCTGAGCCGCCTCGCGCTCGGTTCCTGGGGCGATCCCGAGCGCGCCTGAACCACCGCACGTCCCTCGACACCATGCCGGAGGGCTTCACGCCGGGCATCACCACGGAGAGCGTCCATGCTGACGACCCGCCAGAAGCTGTGGCGCCATTACTGGTACGCGACCTTGCGCCTGTCCGACCTCACGGACGGCCCCAAGCCCTTCACCCTGATGGGCGAGCGGATCGTGCTGTTCCTCGACGGCGAGGGCGAGCCCGCGGCGATGATGGACCGCTGCTGCCACCGCACCGCCCGGCTCTCGAAGGGCTGGTGCGAGGACGGCCTGATCGTGTGCGGCTATCACGGCTGGGCCTATGACCGGCACGGCGCGCTCGCCCGCATCCCGCAATTCAGCCCGGAGCAGGTCGTGCCGCGGCTCGCGGTGAAGAGCTACCACTGCACCGCGAAGTACGGCTACGCCTGGGTCTGCCTGGAGGAGCCCTACGCCGCGATCCCCGAGATCCCCGAGGACACGATGCCCGGCTACCGGCGCATCCAGCAATTCCACGACGTGTGGAAGACCTCGCCCCTGCGGCTGATGGAGAACTCGTTCGATAACGCGCACTTCGCCTTCGTGCACCAGAACACGTTCGGGCAGATCAGCCAGCCGATCCCGGAAAAGTACGAGATCACCGAGACCGAGTACGGCTTCGAGGCGGAGACGATCATCACCATCGCCAACCCGCCGATGGCCCACCGCATCAGCGGCACCACCGAGCCGACCACCAAGCGCCACATGCGCAACAAGTGGTTCATGCCGTTCTGCCGCCGGCTCGACATCGAATACCCGTCGGGCTTGCGGCACATCATCTTCAACTCGGCGACGCCGATCGACGACGGCACGATCCGACTCGCGCAGATCCTCTACCGCAACGACCGCGAGGAGGATTGCTCGACGGAAGCGCTGATCGCCTGGGATGCGGTGATCGTCGAGGAGGACCGCGACATCCTCGAATCGACCGACCCGGATGCCACGGTTGATATGGGCCGCAAGGTCGAGAGCCACATGCCCTCCGACCGCCCCGGCATGATCATGCGCCGCCGCCTGCTGGCCGCCCTGCACGCGCATGGCGAGGAGGAGGTGTCCGAGGCGGTACCGGCGGTCTCCGTGCCGGCGGCGCCGACGCTGATGCCGCACGAGAGGGTCGCCTGATGGTTCGTTTGTCCGCTCTCCTCGCGACGCTGGCCGCCCTCGCGGCGTCGCCGGCGCTCGCCCTCGACAAGGTCTCGTTCGGCCTCAACTGGGTGCCGGAGGCCGAGCATTGCGGGTTCTTCCAGGCCAAGGCGACGGGCCTCTACGAGCGGGCCGGGCTCGATGTCGAGCTGAGACCCGGCAATCCCAACGTCAACATGCCGCTGCTGGTCGCTTCGGGCGAACTCGACATGGGCATGGGGTCGAGCTTCACCACGCTCAACCTCGTCGCCAAGGGCATCAAGGCGCGCACCGTGGCGGCCTTCTTCCAGAAGGATCCGCAGACGCTGGTGGCCCATGCCGGCCAGGGGGTCGCTCGGCTGGAGGACCTGAAGGGTCGGCCGATCATGGTCGGCGGCTTCTCGCGCAACGAGTTCTGGCAGTTCCTCAAGGCGCGCTACGGCTTCACCGACGACCAGCTCCGGCCGTTCGCCTATTCCGCGGCCCCCTTCCTTGCCGACAAGCGGGCGGTGCAGCAGGGCTACATCACCGAGGACGCGGCCCTGCTTGGCAAGGCGCTGCCCGAGCCGCCGGTCTCGATCCTGCTGGCCGATTACGGCTACGACAACTACGCCACCTCGATCTTCGCCACCGAGGCCTTCATCGCCGCCAAGCCGAAGCTCGTCCGGGCCTTCGTCGAAGCGAGCCGGAATGGCTGGGAGGCCTGCATGGCCGGCGATTACGAGCCCGCCATGCGGGCGGTGCTCGCCCTGGTTCCGACCGGCGGCGAAGACCTGTTCCGCTTCAAGATGGATCAGATGAAGCGGCGCGGCCTCGTCGATGGCGGCGACGCGGCCCGGCTCGGCCTCGGCGCGATGACGGATGCGCGCTGGCGCTCGTTCTTCGACGTCATGACCCAGGCCGGCCTCTACCCGGCCTCGCTCGACGTCCGCCAAGCCTACACGCTCGACTTCCTCGCCCAACCCTGACGGAGCGCATCCATGCGACAGGCGGATCTTCCGATCGTCGATATCGCCCCGTTCATCCACGGCGACGCCGCCGCGCGGGCGGGGGTCGGGCGCGCCTTCGGACATGCGTTCGAGACGACGGGATTCGCCGTCGTCGTCGGCCACGGCATCCCCGAGCGTCTGGCGAACGACGTCTACGACACGATGAAGCGCTACTTCGCGCAGCCGCTCGCGGTGAAGAGCCGCGACGCCGCGCCGGAGAAGACCAAGGGCCGCGGCTACCTGCCGGTCGGCATCGAGAGCGTCGCCCGGACGCTTCAGGGCGAGACGCCGCCCGACCTGTGTGAGGCGCTGGTCTTCAACGCGCCGCACCGCGAGGGGCCCTCGGCGCGCCCCAACATCTGGCCCGCCGAACCCCCCGAATTGCGCGGCCTCGTCGAGGCGTGGCGCGACGCGATCCTGCGGCTCACCGGGCAGCTCACCGAATTGTCGGCGCTCGCACTCGACCTGCCACAAGACTACTTCGCGCCCTGGTTCGCCGATCCGGCGCTGACGCTGCGCTTCGTCCACTATCCCGACCAGGCCGAGCCGCCGATGCCGGGGCAACTCCGCTACGGCGCCCACCACGATTACGGCGGCCTGACGATCCTGCGGCAGGACACGGCGCCCGGCGGCCTCCAGCTCGCCGACCGCGACGGCAACTGGTTCGAGGCCGGCGTGGTGCCGGATTCCTTCGTCATCAATGTCGGCGACCTTCTGGCCCGCTGGACCAACGAGCGCTGGCGCTCGACCCTGCACCGGGTGTCGAACCCCGACCGTGCGCTGACCGGCTCGTCCGCCCGCCTGTCGATGGTCGCCTTCACGGCGCCGAACGAGATGTCCGAGGTCGCCTGCCTGCCGAGCTGCTGCGACGCCGCCAACCCGCCGCGCTACGAGCCAGTGAAGGCCGGCGCCTACATCCTGTCGAAGCTCCAGGCTTCGATGGACCTGACGGCCCGGGCCTGACATGACGGGCCGCCCCTCCCCCGACGCCCTCGCGGCGCTCAAGGCGGATCTCTCCGGCCGCGTCGCCCTGGTCGAGGAGCCGGCGCGGGTGCGCAAGCGCTCGCGCGACTTCTTCTGGTACTCCCCCGTCCTCGACGCCGAACTGAAGGGCCTGTCCGGCGACCTCGTCGCCGAGCCCGCGAGCGAGGCCGAGGTGATCGCGGTCGCCGCCTCCTGCGCCCGGCACGGCGTGCCGCTCACCGTGCGCGGCGGCGGTACCGGCAATTACGGGCAGGCGGTGCCGCTGCATGGCGGCGTGGTGCTCGACGTCTCCGGCCTCGACCGGGTCGAGTGGCAGCGCGACGGCGCGGTGCGCACCGGCCCTGGCCTCCGCATGAACCGCCTCGACGGCCTCCTCGCAGAGGGCGGCGAGGAGATCCGGATGCATCCCTCGACCAAGCGCACGGCGAGCATCGGCGGCTTCATCGCCGGCGGCTCGGGCGGGATCGGCTCGGTAAATTACGGCCAGTTGCGCGAGCGCGGCAACATCCGCGCCGCCCGCGTGGTGACGCTGGAGCCGGAGCCGCGGGTGCTGGAACTGACCGGCGACGCGGTCAACGGCGTGGCGCATGCCTACGGCACCACCGGTATCGTCACGGCGCTGGAGATGCCGCTCGCGCCGGTCCATCCCTGGATCGACGTCATCGTCGCCTTCGACGACTTCCTGACGGCCGCCGAGGTCGGGCTGGCGGTCGGCCGCGACCCCGCGATCACCAAGAAGCTCGTCACGCCGATTGCCTGGCCGCTGCCGCAATGGTTCACGCCGCTGCGGGCGCAGTGCCCGCCGGGGCAGGCGATCCTGATCGCGATGGTGTCGGAGGCGAGCCTGCCCGCCTTCCGGGCGACGGTGGCGCGGGAGGGCGGCACGATCACCCTGGAGACGCCGCTCGACGATTCACCGGGCCACACGCCGCTCTACGAATACAGCTGGAATCACACCACGCTGCAGGTGCTCAAGACCGACCGGAGCTGGACCTATCTCCAGAGCCTCCACCCCGCCGACAGGCTGATGGAGAGCGTTGCCGAGATGGCGGCGCTGTTTCCCGACGAGATCGTGCCGCATCTCGAACTGATCGAGTTCGCCGGCCGGCTCACCTATGCCGGTATCCCGCTCCTGAAGTTCACCGATGCGGAGAGGCTGAACCACATCATCGCGGCGCACGAGGCGCGCGGCGTCTGGATCGCCAACCCGCATGTCTACACGCTGGAGGACGGCACCCGGCACAAGCGGGCGGAGACCGACCAGCTCGGCTTCAAGCGGCTGACCGACCCGATGGGCCTGATGAACCCGGGCAAGATGCGGAGCTTCACGCCCGCCGGCGTGGCGACCGGGGCGGTTTGTTTCACGTGAAACGCATTCTTTACCTTTACTGCCACCCCCTGCCAGAGAGCTTTCACGGGGCGATCCGCACGGCCGCCCTCGACGGGTTGGCGCGGGCCGGGCACGCGGTCGATCTGCTCGACCTCTACGCCGAGGGCTTCGATCCGGTCCTGACCGCGGAGGGGCGGCGCCACTACCACGACGTGACGGTGAACCAGCGGGGGCTGGAGGATTACGTCGCGCGCCTGCGCGCGGCGCAGGTGCTGGTGGTGCAGTTTCCGACCTGGTGCTTCGGCCCGCCGGCCATGCTCAAGGGCTTCATCGACCGGCTGATGATGCCGGGCGTCGCCTTCGACCTCTCCGATCCGCGGCATGTCCGGCCGACCCTCGACTCACTGGAGCGGATCGTCGGAATCGTCACCTACGGTCGCCCGCGCTGGATGGCGCTGGCGATGCAGGACCCACCCCGCCGGATGGTGACACGCTACCTCCGCTGGTTCGCCGCCCGCCGGGCCCGCGCCGAGTACCTCGCGCTCTACCACCTGAACGTCGCGTCCGATGACCGCCGCCGCGCCTTCATCGAGCGCGTGCGGACGCGGATGGAGCGGCTTTGAGGCCAACGATCACCCGCATCCCCTGACCGGAGTCCCGCCATGCTGATGCATCGTCTCCCCACGCTCGGCGCCGAGCGCCATCCCGACCGGCCCGCCTTCCACTGGGTCGATCGCGACCGGGGCCTGACTTATGCCGGCGCGGTCGATGCCATGGAGCGGATGGCGGGCGCCCTGCACGATGCGGGCGTGGGCAAGGGCGATCGGGTCACGATCTTCGCCCATAACGGGCTCGACTACATCGTGGCGATGCTGGGCGCCTGGCGGATCGGTGCCATTGCCGCCCTGGTGAACGTGAAGTTCGCCGACGAACTGACCGACTACTTCGCCGACCACACGCCGAGCGCGGTGGTCTACACCCACGACATGGCGGCGCAGGTCGCCGCGGCCTGCGCCGCCCTCGGCACGGTGCGTGCCTGCCTGTGCATGGACGGCGCGCAGGACGGCGCCCTCTCCCTGCCGGAGATGCTGGCGGCCGGCCTGCCGGCACCGCCCGATCCCGGCGACGAGACCGCCATCGCCCACCTCTCCTACACCTCGGGCACCACGGGTAAGCCGAAGGGCGCCTGCTTGCGCCACGAGCCGACCGTGCGGGCCTCCCGCTGCATCGGCGAGCGGCTGCGGCTGCGGCCGGGCGACGTCTCGTTCGGGCCCTCGGCGCTTTCCAGCTCCTACCAGCTCGTCGCCAACCTGCTGCCGCCGCTCGCCGTCGGGGCCGCGATCAACGTGATGCGCTTCTGGACGCGGGAGGGCGGCTACGACGCGCTCACCGCCCGCGGGGCGACCAGCCTCGTCGCCAACCCGCCGATCCTCGACGACGTGCTGCAGGAGGCCCGCCGCCGCGGTGGTCCCCCGTCGTCGCTGCGCCTCGGCATCTCCGGCGGCGGGCCGGTGCCGCCGACGCTCAAGGCGGCGTGGCGCGACGAACTCGGGCTGCCGCTCGTGGAAAGCTACGGCCAGAGCGAACTCGGCGGCTTCATCGGCCTCGGCTACCCGGAACTGGAGCCGGACGATGCCAAACTCGGGCGGGTTGGGCCGCCGCTGCCCGACAAGGAGGTCTTCATCCTCGGGCCCGACGACCGGGTGCTGCCGCCGGGCGAGATCGGCGAGATCGCGCTCACCGGCGGCTTCATGGCCGGCTACTGGGGCAAGCCGGACAAGACGGAAGCCGCGACCCGCGGCGGCTACCTGCGCACCGGCGATCTCGGGCTCCTCGATGCCGAGGGCTGCGTCACGCTGCGCAGCCGCCGGGCGGAACTCGTCGAGGTGGCCGGGCGCCTGTGGTATCCGCGCGATGTCGAGGAGGCGCTCTCGGCGCAGCCCGGCGTGGCGCAGGCGGCCCTGGTCGGCGTTGCCGACCCGGCACTCGGCCAGCGGCCGGTCGCCTTCGCCCAGGCCCAGCCCGGCGCCGCGCTCGATGCGGCGGCGCTGAAAGCCGCGATCACCGGCCGGGTCGCCTACGACCTCGACCCGCTCGTCCTCGTCGTCGTGCCCGAGATGCCGATGACCCCGACCGGCAAGATCGCCAAAGCCGATCTCGCGCGGTCCGACCTCGCGCGGAGGGCGGCCGAGAGCGCCGCCAAGAACGCGCAGGCGGCGTGATGCGCCCCGCCTCGCGCTGGTGGTGGGATCTGACCACGGGAGACTTTTCGCGCCTCGACTGGGGGCCGCTCGTCGCGATCCTGCCCGTGGCGGCGGTCGAGCAGCACGGGCCGCATCTGCCGGTGCGGGTCGATGCGGCGATCAACGCTGGCATCCTCGCCCGCGCCGTGGCTCTGATGCCCGACGACCTGCCGGCCCTGGTCCTGCCGATGCTGCCCATTGGCAAGTCGAACGAGCATCATGCCTTCCCCGGCACGCTCAGCCTCTCCCACGAGACCCTGGCGCGCCTGTGGATCGAGACCGCCGAGAGCGTGCACCGCGCCGGCTGCCGCCGCCTCCTCATCCTCAACAGCCATGGCGGGCAGCCGCAGGTGATGGAAATCGTCACCCGCGAGTTGCGCGTGCGGCTCGGCATGCTCGCGGTCGGCTGTGGCTGGGGCGGGGTGACGCCGATGGACGACCTGTTCTCGCAGGCCGAGCGGCGCCACGGCATCCATGGCGGCGAGATCGAGACCAGCGCGATGCTGGCGCTCCACCCCGACCTCGTGCGGATCGAGCGGGCAGACGACTTCGTGCCGCTCTCGGTCGAGATGGAGCGGGCCGGCGGCCTGCTGACGCCGGAAGGCCGGGTCGGCTTCGGCTGGATGGCGCAGGATCTCCACCCGTCCGGCGTCAGCGGCAACGCGGCGGCGGCGGATGCCCGGCGTGGGGCCGAACTGGTGGAGCGCGCCGCCGCGGGCGTGGTGCGGCTGGTGCGCGAGATCGCGGATTTCCCGCTCGAGCGGCTGGGTTCCGGAACCGCCTTCGATGCCCGCTGACCCGCTCCTGCCGGTCGCCGAGCCCGCCACGGCGACGCTGACCCTTCCCGACGGCGTCGTTCTCGCCGCCGATGTCTGGCGCCCGGCCGGGCCCGGCCGCCATCCCGTCCTCCTCATGCGCCAGCCCTACGGCCGCGCCATCGCCTCGACGCTGACCCTGGCCCATCCCGCCTGGTACGCCGCCCGAGGCTACATCGTCGTGGTTCAGGACGTGCGCGGGCGCGGCGGCAGCGGCGGCGCTTTCCGCCTGTTCGAGCACGAGGCCGAGGATGGCGCGGCGACCCTCGCCTGGGCGGCGGATCTGCCCGGATCGGACGGCCGGGTCGCGACCTACGGCTTCAGCTATCAGGCGGTGACGCAGTTCCTGGCTCTCGCGGGCGCGCTGCGCGCGGGCACCAAGCGACCCGACGCGATCGGGCCGGCGATGGGCGGCTGGAGCATCCGCGACGACTGGGCCTTTACCGGCGGCGCCTTCGGCCTTGCCGGCAATATCGGCTGGGCCTGCCAGATGGGCGCCGAGGCCGCCCGGCTCCGGGGCGACGCCGCCGCCTTCGCGGCGCTCGGCGCGGCGGCGCGCGGCACGCCCTGGAGCGGACCGGTCGCGGCCCATCCCGAGGCGCTCGCGGCGCATGCGGCCGACCACCACTATTTCGATTGGCTCGGCGACGATCCGGCCACTTGGGACCGGATCGCCCCGGCCCGCCGCCTTGCCGGGAGCGACCTCGCCGTGCCCGGCCTGCATGTCGGCGGCTGGCAGGATTTTTTGCTCGACGGCACGCTCGGCGCCTACGACGCCTTCCGCGCCGGGCCGGCGCCGCAGCGTCTGCTGATCGGGCCTTGGACGCATTCCCCCTGGGGCCGCCGGGTCGGCAGCCTGGATCTCGGGCCGGATGCGGTCACGCCGGTCGATGCCGCGACGGTCGCCTTCCTCGATCACGTGCTTCGCGAGCGCGAGGATCCGGGTCCGCCCGTCCGGCTCTTCGACGTGGGGGCTCGCGATTGGGCCAGCTTTTCCGAATGGCCGGACCCCGAACCGACGGCGCTGTATCTCGCCTCGGACGGTCTCGCCGCGACCGCTGCGAGCGGCCGGCTCGTGGCGGCGCCGGGGGAGGCCGGCGAGGACCGCCTCGTGCACGATCCCTGGCGCCCCGCGCCGGTCGTCGGCGGACCTTGGGGGTCGCCGCCGGGCTATCAGGACCGCGCCGCCCTCGACGACCGCAGCGACGTCGCGGTCTATGACGGCCCGGTGATCGCTGCGCCCCTGCAGCTCGCCGGCCGCGTCGCGGCGGAGGTGTTCGTCGAGACCGCGGCGGCGAGCCACGACCTGCACGCCACGCTCTCCCTGGTGGAGCCGGACGGACGCGCCGTCACCCTCACCGCCGGCCATCTGCGGGTGGTCGAGGCCGCCGCCCCCGGCCGCCGGCGCATCGCCATGCGGGGCCTGTGTTGCACGCTGTACCCCGGGCAGCGCCTACGCCTGTCGCTCCAGGCCGCCGCCTGGCCGGCCTTCGCCGTCAATCCGGGAACCGGGAGCCGCCCGGAGGCGGCTGCGGCGATGCAGGCGCAGGCGATCGTTCTCGCCCTGCGCCACGGTGCCGAGCGGCCGTCGCGACTGCTGCTGCCGGTGCTCAGGTGAGCCGCGTGATCGGTCCCGGCGGCACGGCCCTTGCTGACGCCGATCAGTGCAAACGGTGGCCGCGACGGCCCCCGCGGGAGCCTCGACGATGCGCGTGAAATGGGCCTTTTTCGGCCTCAGCCTACCCCTCCTCGCTTGGTTCGTCGCAGCCTTCTGCCTCGGCAGCGGCATCGCCACGGCGCCCGGTGCCCGTGCGCAGGGCACGGTGACGCCGCCAGCCGGCCAATCGCGTGTCACCGCTCCGGGCGGGCGGCGCGGAAAGGCCGCCCGTTCGCACCGGAAGCGTCATCGGTAAGGCGCTTCCTGGGGTTCCTGCCACCCGGCGACATCGCGCGCCCCCTCCTCCGCAACCGGAAAGTTCGTCCCATGCGTACCATCACGACTGCCACGCTCGCCCTGGGCGTCCTCGCGGGCCTGGGAGTGGGCCTGGGCAATGCCGCCTTCGCTCAAGGATCGACCGGCGCCCCGGCCGGTCAGCCGGGGGCAACCGCCCCGGGCGGCACGGAAGGGGCCGCCGCCCTCTCGAACGAGCAGGAGGCGATCCGCTCGGGCGAGGCGATCCCGGCGACGCCCGGCACCGGCGTGCCGATCGAGACGGCCCCGCCCCCGGCCGGGGAGCACCATCGGACGCACCCGCCGCGGCCCTGACCGGCATCGAAACGCGAAGAGGCGCCGCCGGATCGCTCCGGCGGCGCCTCCATTTTCAGGGCCTTCGCGCCCGCTTCTACTGCGTCAGCCGGTCGTCGATCCCCTTCACGTACCAGTTCATGCCGAGGATCATCGGGTCGGGGGCCTGCTCGCCCTCCTTCACTGCGACCGAGCCGTCCTGCTTGAGCACCGGCCCCTGGAACGGGTGGATCTTGCCCTCGACGATCCCCTTCTTGGTCTCCTCGGCCAGCGCCTTCACGTCGTCGGGCATGTTGGTGAAGGGTGCCAGCACGACCATGCCGTCCTTGATGCCGGCCCAGGTGTCCCCGCTCTTCCACGTGCCGTCGAGAACGGCCTTGGTCTCGGCGATGACGTAGCCGTTCCAGTCATCGACGATCGAGGTGAGCTGTGCCTTCGGGGCGAAGCGGTATTGGTCGGAGGACTGGCCGAAGGCGAGCTTGCCGGCCTTCTCCGCCTCCTGAAGCGGCGCGGCGGAATCGGTGTGCTGGGTCAGGATGTCGGCGCCCTGGGCCAGCAAGGCCTTCGCCGCCTCCGCCTCCTTGCCGGGATCGAACCACGTGTTCACCCAGACGATCTTGATCTTGATGTTCGGGTTGACCGACTGCGCGCCGAGCATGAAGGCGTTGATGCCGCTCACGACTTCGGGGATCGGGAAGGAGGCGATGTAGCCGATGGTGCCCGACTTCGACAGTTTGCCGGCAATCTTCCCGCAGATGTAGCGGCCCTCGTAGAACCGGGCCGAGTAGGTGGAGACGTTGTCGGCCCGCTTGTAGCCGGTGGCGTGGGCGAACTTCACCTTGGGGAATTTCTTGGCGACCTTCAGGGTCGGCTCCATGAAGCCGAAGGAGGTCGTGAAGATCAGGCCGGCGCCCGAGCGGGCGAGTTTCTCGATCGAGCGCTCGCTGTCGGCCTCGGGCACGTTTTCGAGGAAGGTCGTCTCGACCTTGCCGGGCAGCGCCTCCGCCAGCGCCTTGCGGCTGAGGTCGTGCTGGTAGGAATAGCCGTAATCGGCGACCGGGCCGACATAGACGAAGCCCACCTTGAGCTTGTCCGCCGCCCGCGCCGGAGCCGCCGCGACGGCCGCGCACAGGAGTGCCCCGGCCACGCGCGTGACGATGCTGCCCATCATGAGTGTCTGCCCCTTTTCGGCGGCGTTGTCCGCCGCGGCTTGCCGGCGCCGCGCATGGGCGCCCGGGGGAATTTCAGAGCAAGACCAGGGCCAGGAGGGGGCGCGGGAGACGCTGAGCGGATGCTGACACATCCCATCAATGACCATCAGCGGTTCGGCTGGTTTTTGGGCATGGAGATCAATGCGCCGGTCGGGCGTCAAAGCCATGCTGATCCCGCACTGCCGGGCAGCGGGCCCCTGTGGCGATCGCTGACGCGAAGGCACGCCCGCGCGCTTGGCAGGCCGTAATCGAGCGCGGCTCGATCCTACGGATCGGGTCGCACGGAGCATCGGACCATGGATGACCTCGTCCTTCGCATCATCATCTTCGCGATCGTTGGCTTAGTCTCCGGCTTCATATCCGGATTGTTCGGCATCGGCGGCAGCACCGTGCGCCTGCCCATTTTCATTTATCTGCTTCCCTGGGTCGGCATTGAACAATCGGTCCTGATGCACGTGGCATCGGCAACATCCATGGCGCTGGTCATACCCAGTGCGATCACCGCGACCCGCAAGCAATATGCGCTCGGGAACCTCGATGTCGGGTTTTACAAGACATGGGTGATCGGTCTCTTCATCGGTGTTGCCTTAGGGGCAATCTTGCTTCCGCATGGATCGACTGAAATCCTGCAGACCCTGTTTGCGGTCTATATCCTTCTGGTCGGTTTCTACATCGCTTTCGGCCGTGGGCGCTTTTCGTCCAGAAGCAAGCCGCCGTCGGGCGGCAAGAGGATCGGCATCGCTTCGTTCGTCGGGCTCGTCGCGGCTTTGACCGGAACAAGTGGCGGTACACTGACGACGCCGATCCTGAGCACCTGCGGGCTCGCTCTCGAAAAGGCGATCGCGATCGCCTCCGCCACCGGACTGGTGACCGGAAGCATCGCGACGATCGGAGGCATCCTCTCCGGATGGCATGCCCCGGATCGGCCCTCCTATTCGCTCGGCTACGTGGACCTCGTCATCTTCGTCGTGATGATGCCGACGGTGATGATCAGCGCGCCCTGGGGCGTCTCCGTCGGCGAGAAGTTTAGCGAGACGACGCTGCAGCGGACCTACGCGGCGCTGCTTATCTTGGTCGGCTTGGATCTCCTGCGGCGGCTGGCGTTCTGACTCGCTCGTGCGGGGCTTCGTGTCGGTGACCCTGGATCGAGGGTAGGCCGGATCGGGGAAGGTCACAGTCACGGGCGGTCGATCGCCGAGCGATGAGTGCGGCCGGACGCGGCTGGAGATGTGCTGCCAAAGGCCAATTCCGGCCTGCGGATGCCGGAGCCACGGCACTCAGGTCCCCACCTTGTCGTGCCGCGAACCTTCCGAGCCGTGGTCGCGAAGGTCTGGAAGGGGTTCGGACGCTTGGAGCGAACTCGGATAGGCAACAAGGTTCGCGCGGGATCGAAAGATGCCGGTCCACGGTCAGATGGCTGAGATTGACCCGACGAACCTGACCGCGTCCCCAGCCTAGTGATGCCCGGCCATGTGGCGGCCGATCACGCCGGCCTCGGCCGCGGCGGCCGGCGTTTCGTAGACGAGGCGTCCGTCCGACATCACGCAGATGCGGTCCGACAGTTCGAGAATCTCGTCGAGATCCTCGCTGATCAGCAGCACGGCGGCGCCGGCGTTCCGCGCCGCCACGATGCGGGAGCGGATCTCGGCGACCGCTGCGAAGTCGAGGCCGAAGCAGGGATTGACCACGATCAGGAGATCGACCGGGTCGGTGAGTTCGCGCGCGAGCACGGCGCGCTGCACGTTGCCGCCTGAGAGCGTGGCGATCGGCGCCTCCGAGGAGGCGGTCTTGACCTTGAAACGGGCGATCAGATCCTTGGCCCGCCGGCTCATGGCGCGCCGGTCGAGCCAAAGGGTCGGCGGACCGGCGGGATCATCGCCGCGCCGGTCGAAGGCGCGGAAGGCGAGGTTTTCGGCCACCGACATCCGCGGCGCGCAGGCGTTGCGCAGGGGCTCCTCCGGAATGAAGCGCACCCGGTGCCGGCGGCTCTGCGCCCGCGTGCCGCGATAGGGCTCGCCCTGGACCGCGACGCGCCCGCCCGTCGCGCGGATCTGGCCGCCGAGCACGTCGGCGAGTTCCTTCTGCCCGTTGCCGGAGACGCCGGCGATGCCGACGATCTCGTGGGCGCGCACGCGCAGATCCGCGACATCGATCCGCCGCAGGCCGGAGGCGTCGGTGGCGGTCAGGCCGTCCACCCGCAGGATCTCGCGCGCGGCATCGGGCTCGCCGACCCGCGCGGCGATCGTCCGCACGGTACGCTCGCCCACCATCATCGCCGCCATGTCGTCCCGCGACAGCGCGCCGACCGCGCCGCCGCCGACCAGCCGCCCGCGGCGTAGGACGCTGAGCGTGCGGGCGAAGGCTTCGACCTCGCGGAACTTGTGGCTGATCATCAGCACCGTGAGCGCGCCCGCATCGGCCATGCCGCGTAGCAGGCCCAGCACCTCCTCGGCCTCCGCCGGCGTCAGCACGGAGGTCGGCTCGTCGAGGATCAGGAACCGGGCCTTGAGGTAGAGCTGCTTGACGATCTCAAGCTTCTGCCGCTCGCCGGCCGCGAGTTCCGCCACCGGCCGGTCGAGGTTCAGCCGGAACGGCATCCGCGCCATGAAGTCGGCCAAGGCCGCGCGCTCGGCCTTCCAGTCGAGGATGGCGGGGGCGTCGGCCCGGCCGATGACGAGGTTCTCGGCGCCGGTCAGCGAGGGCACCAGGGTGAAATGCTGGTAGACCATGCCGAGGCCGCGCCCTTGCGCGCCCTTCGGCCCGGTGATCTCGGCCTCGCGGCCATCGACGAGGACCGAGCCGGCGGTCGGCGCGTAGAAGCCCATCACGCATTTGACGAAGGTCGACTTGCCCGCGCCGTTCTCGCCGAGCAGGGCGTGGAAACCGCCGGCCTCGATCTTCATCGAGACGTCGTCGAGGGCGGTGAAGCCGCCGAAGCGCTTCGTCATGCCGACGGTCTCGACCGCAAGGGCGCCGGAGCGTGCGCCGGACGGGACGGGGTGCGCGGAAGCCGCCATGGTGGCCTCAGCCCATCGCTGCCAGGATCGCCTCGGACGAGGCCACCGCGCCGAACACGCCGCCTTGCATCGTCACCATCTTCAGCGCTGCCTCGTGGTTGCCCCGGTCGGTGGCGGCGGTGCCGTCGGAGACGATCACGCATTCGAAGCCGCGGTCGTTGGCCTCGCGCATGGTGGTGTGGACGCAGACATCCGTGGTGATGCCGGTCAGAATCAGGTTGCGGATGCCGCGCGTAGCCAGGATCAGTTCGAGATCGGTGGCGCAGAACGAGCCCTTGCCCGGCTTGTCGATCACCGGCTCGTCCGGCAGCGGCGCCAGCTCCGGGATGATCTCCCAGCCCGGCTCGCCGCGCACCAGCACCCGCCCGCAGGGACCGGGATCGCCGATCCCCGCCCCGATCCGGCGCGAGCGCCAGCGCTTGTTGTCGGGAAGATCCGCGAGATCCGGCCGATGGCCCTCGCGGGTGTGGATCACGGGGTAGCCGCTCTTCCGCGCGGCGGCGAGGAGTTGCGCAATCGGCTCGATCGGCGCGCGGGTCAGGGCGAGGTCGTAGCCCATGGCATCGACGTAGCCGCCCTTGCCGCAGAAATCGATCTGCATGTCGATGATGACGAGCGCCGTCGTCTTCGGATTGAGCGAACCGTCATAGGGCCAAGGGTAAGGCTCGGCGGCGACGAAGCGTCCGCTTTCGGCTGCAGCGGCGGAGGGGAAGGGGATGACGCTCATTCCGCCGCCTCCCGCGCCGCCGTCGTCTGGCCCTCGCCGTAGGCGCGGGTCGGGGCGGGGAAGCCGCACGAGGTGCCGTCGGTCACCTTCACTGCATCCTCCCACGGCACGCGGTAACGGCCGGCGGCGAGGTCGTGCATGTAGGTGTAGGGGCAGTCGGCCGCGCCGCCCTTCACCGCCGTGTAGCCGCGGTGGCCGAGCTGGTAGATGTTGTTCTCGACGCCCCAATGCGCCCGCGCCTCGCGGACCAGATCCGGCCGCACCTCGGCGGTGATGATCTCGTCGACGCGACCGGTGGTGCCGTGGGCGATGACGGTGCCGTCGAAGTTGACGATCATGCCTTCGCCCATGGAGTCGAAGGTGCCGTCCGAGCCGCACATGCAGACATTGGCGGTCACCATCAGGTTGCAGAAAGCATTCGACTGGTTGGTGAAGCGCCAGGATTCGCGGATCGGCGCGGTGTAGCCGGCCGTGCGGATCATGATCTCGGCGCCCTTGTAGGCGCATTCGCGCGCCATCTCCGGGAACATGCCGTCGTGGCAGATGATGAGGCCGATCTTGGCGCCCTTCGGCCCCTCGATCACCGGGATGCCGAGATCGCCGGGCTCCCAGGGTTCGACCGGCACCCAGGGGTGCATCTTACGATAGTAGAGCTTCAACGCGCCGGTGTCGTCGATGATGAGGCCGGAATTGAACGGGTTGCCGTTCGGGTTGGCCTCCATGATCGAGAAGCAGCCCCAGATCCGGTTGTCGCGGCAGGCCTGTTTGAAGGCCGCGACCTCGGGGCCGTCGAGGGTGCACAGGATCTCCGGGCTGGTGTCCATCGACAGCCCGTGCAGGGCGTATTCGGGGAAGACGACGAGATCCATCGTCGCGAGGTTGGCGCGCGCCTTGGCGACCATCGCGACGATGCGGTCGGTCTGTGCCTTGAGGTCGGCCCTGGTGGCCACGTTCGGAAGCTGGAGCTGCACGAGGCCGAGCACGACGCCGTTCGGGGATTTGTTCAGTCCGCCGAGACCGTTCATGGGGATTCCTTACTTCAGGGACAGCTCGCCCGGCGCGCCGGCCAGCGCCCGGTCGGGCGAGGAGGTGGCGATCAGGAGCGCCAGGGTGAGGATGTAGGGAGCGGCGTAGAACAGGTAGTAGCCCTGCGAGATGCCGACCGATTGCAGGGCGGGCCCGAGTGCGCCGGCGCCCCCGAACATCAGGGCGGCGCCGAAGCAGGCGAGCGGATTCCAGCGGGCGAAGATCACCAGCGCCACCGCCATCAGCCCCTGCCCGGACGAGATGCCCTCGTTCCAGGAGCCGGGATAGTAGAGCGAGAGATAGGCGCCGCCGATCCCGGCGAGCACGCCGCCCGCGGCGGTCGCCAGGAGCCGTACGCGGTCGACGTCGTAGCCCATGGCCCGCGCCGCATCCGCGCTGTCGCCGACGACGCGCAGGATCAGGCCGGCCTTGGTGTTGCGGAACGCCCACCACAGGAACACCGCCAGCGCCGCGCCGGCCAGGAACAGCACGTTGACGCGCAGGGCCGCCTGCACCTGCGGCAGGTCCGACCAGAAGCCGAAGGGAATCGCCGGCAGCGGCGGGGCCGAGGGCTGGATGAAGGGCTTTCCGAGAAAGAAGGCGAGGCCTGAGCCGAACAGCATCAGCGCGATGCCGATCGCCACGTCGTTGACGCGGGGGAAGCGGCAGATGAAGCCGTGCAGCAGGCCGAAGGCGCCGCCCGCGAGTCCCGCGACCGCGACGCCTGCCCACGCGCTCCCGCTCAGCACGGCGGTGGCGTAGGCCGACATCGCCCCGAAGACGAGGATGCCCTCCAGCCCGAGATTGATGCGTCCCGAGCGCTCGGTGATGGTCTCGCCGAGGCTCACGAACAGGAACGGCGTCGAGACGCGGATCGCGCCGCCGACCACGGCGAGCAACACGGTCCCCAGGCCGAGATCGTCGCTCATTCCGTCGGCCCCCTACCGGCTTTCACGATGCCGCCCCGCGCTTCTCGGCCCAGAGATGCGGGCTGAACAGCTTGAAGCGCCCGTAGAGCGTCTCGCTGACGAGCACGACGAGGAAGAGCAGCCCTTCGAGCACGAGGACCGTGGCGTCGGGCAGCTGCATCCGGCGCTGGATCAGCCCGTTCGAGGCCTCGATGCCGCCGAGCAGGAAGGCCACGGGCAGGATCGCGAGGGGATTGTGGCGGGCGAGGAAGGCGACGAGGATGCCGGTATAGCCGAAGCCCGCATTGAGCGAGGCGTTGGCGTTGCCGTGCACCGCCGCGACCTCGAAGAAGCCGGCCAGCGCCGCGCAGGCGCCGCCGAGCGCAGTGAAGCCGACGACGAGCCGCCCGACCGGCAAGCCCTGGATCTGCGCGGCCCGCACGTTGCCGCCCGCGATGCGCGCGGCGAAGCCGATCGTGGTGCGCTCGGTGAGCCCGTAGGCGGCCAGGCAGGCGAGAACGCCGATGCCGAGGCCCCAGTGAACCTCAAGGCCCGGCATGGGGCCGACCGCGAACGCCTCGCCGATCGGCCAGGTGGAGGGCTTGTTGAGGCTGCCCGCGTCGCGCAGCAGTCCCTCGATCAGATGGTTCGAGAGCGCGATCGCGATGTAGGACATCAGCAGGCTAGCAATGGTCTCGTTGACGCCGCGATAGGCGCGCAGCGCGCCGACGGCGCCGATCCAGGCCGCCCCGGCCCCTGCCGCGGCGAGCGCCATCAGCGGCACCGCGAGCATCGGGGGAAAACCCTGAAGCGGCTGCGCCGCTGCCGCCGCGGCCACGCCTCCGAGCACGATCGCGCCCTCGCCGCCGATCACCACGAGGCCGAGCCGGGCGGGCAGCGCGACGCAGAGCGCGGCGAGGAGCAGGGGCGCGGCGCGCTGCAGGCTGTTCTGGAGGGCGAAGGGCGAGCCGAAGCCGCCGCGCCAGACGAGGTCGAGGAAGGCGAGCGGGCTCTTTCCGAGGGCGAGCAGGAAGAGGGAGAACAGCAGGAAGCCGGTGATGACCGCTCCGACCGGGATCGCCAGGGCCTCGGCCCAGCGCGCGAGCCAGGCCCGAGCCTGGAGCGAGGCCGGCGGATGGTCCGGGCCGCTCACGGTGCTCTCGACGAGCGGCAGTGCGGGGGCGGTGGTGTCAGCAGCCATCGCTCAGTCCTCGCCCGCGGAGCGGCAGAAACCGTGCCAAGCCGGCCCTCACCGCCCCGCCCCGAAGCGCAGCCCCGCCCGCGCCGCGCGACGGCAGGACGGATGATGCGCGGGGGCCGTTCTCGGGGGAGCCCGGGATCCGCTTGCATCCGGCGGGATGGCGGAGGCCGCATCAGGCCGAGCCCTTCACACCCTCGACGAGGTAGTTGGTCTTCTCCAGCTCGATCGCGTTCTCGGCGAACGCCTTGCCGGGGCCGGCGATCTCGTTGCCCTTGTTGTCCTTGAGCGGGCCCTTGATGATGGCAAAGCCGCCCTTCATCATTTCGGCCTTGACCGCGTCGGCGTTGCGGCGTGCTTCCTCGGACACCGCGGGCCCGTAGGGGCTCATCTTCACGAAGCCGTCCGGCAGGCCGCCGCGCACGAAGTTCGGGGGCGCCTTGCCCGCCTGCATGTCGGCGACGAAGCCCTTGTAGATCGAGGCCCAGTTCCACTCGGCGCCGGTGAGGTACTTGTCCTTGGCAAGCGCCGACTGGTCGGCGTGGTAGCCGCAGACGAAGGCCCCGCGCCGCGCGGCGGTCTCGACCACGACCTTGGGACCATCGACGTGGCAGGTGATCACGTCGGCCCCGCCGTCGATCAGCGCGTTGGTCGCCTCCGCTTCCTTGACCGCGAGCGACCACTCGCCGGTGAAGATCACCTGCAGGGTGATGGACGGATCGACGCTGCGCGCGCCGAGCAGGAAGCCGTTGACGTTGTTGAGCACCTGGGGGACCGGCTTGGCGGCGACGAAGCCGAGCCGCTTCGACTTCGAGGCGTGGGCGGCGACGATGCCGTTCAGGTACTGGCCTTGGGCGATGTAGCCGAAATACGAGCCGGCGTTCTTCGGGTTCGCCTCGGTCCAGAGGCCGCCGCAATGGCGGAACTGCACCTTCGGGTTCTTCTTGGCCTCGATCAGCACATGCGGATCGAAGTAGCCAAAGGACGTCGGGAAGACGAGGCTCGCGCCGTCCAGGTTGATCATGCTCTCCATGGTCTTCTGGACGTCGGTGGTCTCGCGGACGTTCTCCTCCTCGACGACCTGAAGGCCGGGAATCGCCTTGAGGGCGGCCGCACCTTGGGCGTGGGCTTGGTTGTAGCCGTAATCGTCCTTCGGCCCGACATAGATGAACCCGACGGTGAGCGGGCCGGCGGCCCGGGCGCGACCGAAGGGCAGCGCGCCGAGCGAGAGGGCGGCCGCACCGCCGAGAAGATGTCTGCGGGAGAAAGGATGGGCTGACACGAGGCGTGATCCGTCTTTCCGGGCCGGCGGCACAGGCTTGGCAGAATTGATCCTGTTCCGTGCAGAGAAAAGATCAAAGTTTCGGCATCAGAACGCGGATCAACCGTCAGGGAAAACCCTGTCGAATCGGATGATGCGCCCAAAAAGACGTCCGCATATGCATGCTTTCGCGCCATCGATCCCGCGGCGCTACCCTCCTCAACGGCTCGGGGCGAAGACGCGGCCGAGCGCTGCCGGTGCCAGCGAGCCGCCCGACGCCGCCCGAGCGACAGCAGGACGAGGGCCAGGATGGTGGCGAGGTAGGGGGCCGCCGAGAGCAACTGGCCGGGCAGGCCGAGGCCCGCGGCCTGGGCGTGGAGCTGGAGCACGGTCGCCCCGCCGAAGAGCAAAGCCCCCGCGGCCACCCGCAGCGGCTTCCAGGAGGCGAAAACCACGAGCGCCAGGGCGATCCAGCCCCGTCCCGCGGTCATCGCCGGCGCCCAGAACGGCGTGTAGGCCAGCGACAGGTAGGCGCCCGCCAGCCCCGCGCAGGCGCCGCCGAACAACACGGCGAGGAAGCGGACCTTGCGCACCTTGAGCCCGAGGGCGTGGGTCGCAGTGTGATCGTCGCCGATGGCGCGCAGGGTCAACCCGGCGCGGGTGCGCCAGAGGAACCACCACACCCCCGCGACGAGGAGGAGGGCCGCGTAAACGAAGGCATCGTGTCCGAACAGCAGCCGCCCGACCCCCGGGAGGTCGGTGAGGCCGGGGAGGTGGAGATGGGGCGCCGGATCGCGCTTCATCCCGACATAGCCGGCGCCGACGAGGCCCGAGAGCCCCAGTCCGAGGATGGTCAGTGCCAGTCCCGAGGCGACTTGATTGGCCGCCAGCCCCACGGTGAGAATCCCGAAGAGGGCGGCGAGCAGCAGGCCCGCCCCGGCCCCGCCGAGGGCGCCGAGGGCGGTCGATCCGGTCTCGGTGGCGACGGCGAAGCCGGCGGCCGCGCCGAACACCATCATGCCCTCGACGCCGAGATTGAGCACGCCGGCGCGCTCCACGACGAGTTCGCCGACGGCGGCCAGGATCAACGGGGTGGCGGCCGCCAGCACCGTGACGAGCACCATCTGGACGATGTCGAGGCTCATGGTGTCACCCGTGTGCTCGCGCCGCCCGGCACGATCCGAACGTGGTAGCGCGTGAGCACGTCGGCCCCGAGCACGAGGCCGAGCAGCAGCCCTTGAAAGGCGCGGGTCAGGTCGAGCGGCAGTTTCAGGTCGATCTGAGCCCCCTCCCCGCCGATCGTCGTGAGCGCGATGACGAGCGCCGCAAGCAGGATGCCGGGCGGGCTGAGGCGCCCGAGAAAGGCGACGATGATCGCGGTGAAGCCGTAACCGGGAGAGATCTCCGGCTGGAGCTGGCCGATCCGCCCGGCCACCTCGCAGATGCCGGCAAGACCCGCCGCGCCGCCGGAGATCGCGAAGACCGAGAGCGTCAGGCGCGCATCCGAGAAACCGGCAAAGCGCGCCGCCCGCGGGCTGGCGCCGACGGCGCGCACCTCGAAGCCGAACAGGGTGCGCGCCAGGACGAGGGCCGCGAGCACAATTCCCAGAAGGCTGATGAGCACGCCCGCATGGAGCGACTCGCCGTCCATCAGCAGCGGCAGCCGGGCGGCCTCCTCGAAGCCGACGCTCTGCGGGAAGTTGTAGCCCTGCGGATCGCGCAAGGGGCCACGCACCATGTAGTCGAGCAGCAGCTGCGCGACGTAGACGAGCATCAGGCTGGTCAGGATCTCCGAGACGCCGAGCCTGACCCGCAGCAGCGCCGGGATCATCGCGTAGGCGATGCCGGCGAGCGTGCCGGCGAGCAGCATCGCGGGCAGGATCCAGAAGGTGGGCCCCTGGAAACCGTGCGCGGCGACGGCGACCCAGCCGCCCACGAGGCCGCCGGCCACGTACTGGCCCTCCGCCCCGATGTTCCACAGATTGGCGCGGTAGCAGAAGGCGAGACCGGTCGCGATCAGGGCGAGCGGCGCAGCTTTCAGCGCGACCTCCTGCAGCGACCAGACCTCGCTCAAGGGCGCGACGAAATAGGTGAGGAAGGCCTGCTCCGGCGCGACGCCGAGGGCCGCCACCGCAATCCCGCCGATCAGGACCGCGGCCAGGAAGGCGAGCGCGGGCGCGAGCAGGTCGAGCCAGGGTGACCGGCGCGCGCGGGGGAGGAGATCAAGGCGCATCGCGCATCCCGTTCATTCCTGGCTCGCCTCTCGCACGTAGGGGCATTGGGTCCGGCGGGGGCTCAATGCACCGGCGCGGCGGTTCGGATCGCAGGCGCTGCCGGAGGCTCGCCCGTCTGCGGCTCCGGCTCGCCGGCCCCGCCCATCAGCAGCCCCAGGGCCGCGCGGCTGGTCGCAGCGGTCGGGACGGGCGGCGAGAGCGCGCCGGCATGCAGGACGGCGATGGAATCGGCGATCTCGAACAGCTCGTCGAGATCCTGGCTGATCACGACCACCGCGGCACCGCGGCCGGCGAGATCGAGCACCGCCTGCCGGATATGGGCGGCGGCGGCGGCATCGACGCCCCAGGTCGGCTGGTTGATGACGAGGATGCCCGGCTCGGCCAGGATCTCGCGGCCGACCACGAATTTCTGCAGGTTGCCGCCGGAGAGCGTGCCGGCCGCCGGGTCCGGGCCCGCCCCGCGCACGTCGAAGGCGTGGATCACCCGCCGGGCGAGCGCCCGCGCCGCCCCGAGCCGCAGCAGGCCCAGCCAAGTGAGCGGCGCGGTGGCGTGGCGGGAGAGCAGCGCGTTCTCCGACAGGGTCATGGACGGGACGGCGGCGTGGCCGTTGCGCTCCTCGGGCACGAAGGCGGCCCCGAGCCGGCGCCGGGCATTGATGCCGAGCTGGCCCGCCGCCCGGCCGTCGAGGCGCACCGCCCCGGCCGTCGGGGCCCGGCTCTCGCCGGAGAGGACGTCGAACAGCTCCGCCTGCCCGTTGCCGGCGATGCCGGCGATGCCGAGGATCTCACCGCCCGCAACAGAGAGCGCGATGTCCCGCAGCGGCGTCCCGTGCAGGCCGGGCGCGGGCCGCGACAGGCGGTCGAGCACGAGGCGCTCGGCGCGGCCCGCGCGGGCCGCCTTCGGCCGCACCTCACTCACCCCCGTGCCGACCATCATCGCGGCGAGCGAGCGGGCAGTCTCCGCCTGCGGATTGCAGGTGCCGACGACCCGGCCGCCCCGCAGGATCGTGGCCCGGGTGCAGAGGCGGCGCACCTCGTCGAGCCGGTGGGAGATGTAGAGCACGGCGCGGCCCTCATCGCGCAGGCGTGCCAGCACCGAGAACAGCACCTCCGCCTCGCCCGGCGTCAGCACCGAGGTCGGCTCGTCGAGGATCACGAGCTTCGGGTTCTGGAGCAGGCAGCGCACGATCTCGATGCGCTGGCGCTCGCCCGCCGAGAGCGACCAGACCGGCCGCGCGGGATCGAGATGCAGGCCGTAATCCGCCCCGAGCCGGGCGATCCGCTCCGCCAGCGCCCGGCCCGTCAGCCCGGCGGGCATGACGAGGGCGATGTTCTCGGCGACCGTCAGATTCTCGCACAGCGAGAAGTGCTGGAACACCATGCCGATGCCGAGCGCCCGTGCGGCCTCGGGGTTGGCCAGCCGCACGATGTCGCCCTGATGCGTGACGACGCCCTCTGTCGGCTCCAGGAGGCCGTAGAGGATCTTCATCAGGGTCGATTTGCCGGCGCCGTTCTCGCCGAGCAGGGCGTGGATCTCGCCGGCGCGGATCTCCAGATCGACCTGATCGTTGGCGGTGAAGGCGCCGAAGCGCTTGACGATGCCGTAGGCCCCGAAGAGCGGGGTCGGGCCTTCCCTTGGGCTCAGCGCAGCGGAGGCAGCCGCCATCACGCCGTTCCGAACAGGGTGCGGGCCAGCCGGCCGTGCTCCTGGCGCAGGCGCCCGGTCTCGATGCCGACGGGCTCCCCGTCGATCACCCGCCACGTGCCCGCCACCATCACCCGGTCGGCCCGGTGGGCGCCGCACAGCACCAAAGCCGCGAGCGGGTCGTGGGCGCCGGAGAAGCGGAGTTCGTCGAGGGTGAACAAGGCCAGATCCGCCTCGCGGCCGGGCTCGATCCGGCCGATATCGCTGCGCCCGAGGCAGGCGGCGGAGCCCTCCGTCGCCCAGCGCAGGGCGTCGAGATGGGTCACGGCTTCCGCGCCGTAGGTCAGGCGGTTGATCATCAGAGCGTGGCGCACGCCCTCCATCAGGTTCGAGCTGTCGCTCGAGGCCGAGCCGTCGACGCCGAGGCCGACGGGGGAGCCCGCCGCCTCCAACTCGCAGGTCCGGCACTGGCCCGAGGCCAGCACCATGTTCGAGGCCGGGCAATGGCACACGCCGACGCCGGCGGCGCCGAGGCGGCGCACCTCGTCGTCGTTGAAGTGGATGCCGTGGGCGAGCCAGGCCCGCGGTCCCATCCAGCCGACCTCTTCGAGGTAATCGACCGGGCGCTGCCCGAACGCCTCCAGGCAATAGGCGTTCTCGTCGAGCGTCTCGCCGAGATGGGTGTGCAGGCGGCAATCGTGGCGCTCGGCCAGCGCAGCGCTCTCGCGCATCAGCCGCTTGGTGACGTTGAACGGCGAGCACGGAGCCAGCCCGATCTGCACCATCGCGCCGGGTTCGGGATCGTGGAACAGGCCGAGCACCCGCTCGCTGTCGGCCAGGATCGTGTCGTCGTCCTGCACCAGCGTCTCGGGCGGCAGGCCGCCATCCTTCTCCGACAAGCTCATCGAGCCGCGGGTGACGAAGGCGCGAATACCGAGGGAGCGCGCCTCCTCGACCTGGATGTCGACGGCCGCCTCAAGTCCTCTCGGGAACAGGTAATGGTGGTCGCCCGCCGTGGTGCAGCCCGACAGCAGCAGCTCGGTATAAGCGAGCCGCGTCGCGAGCCGGAACGCGTCCGGCGTCAGCCGCGGCCAGATGGTCGAGAGCGCCTTCAGCCAGGGAAAGAGCGGCTTGTTGATCGCGATCGGGTGCGCCCGGGTGAGCGTCTGGAAGAAGTGGTGATGCGTGTTGACGAGGCCGGGGATGACGACGTGGCGCGAGGCGTCGAACGTCTCATCGACCGGGCTCGCGGGCCGGGCGCCCGCGGCCACCACTTCGGCGATGCGGGTGCCCTCCACCACGAGCCCGCCGCCGGCCCCGTCGGCGAGGATCGCCAACGGATCGCGGAGCCAGAGACGGCGGGGGCGGGTGCTCGATTCCATCATCCGGCTTCGCGTTTCCTGTCGGGGATCAGAAGATGTGGAAGGCGACGCCGGCGAGGAAGCTCTTCTCCTCGGTGCCCTTGAAGGTCGCGGTCTCCTGGTTGCCGAACTTGTTCAGCCAGTACTGGAAGCCGATGAAGACATCGACCTTGTTGGGCTGGTCGTAGACGAGCTTGCCGAGATCGAGCACGAGGTTGGTGCGCGACAGGAATTCCAGCCCGCGCGGCGGGTTGAAGGCGAAGGCGGCGGGGTTGTTGCTGATGCCGCGGCCCTTGGGCAGGACGATGTTGTTGAAGCCGGCCAGCGTCAGCGGCAGACCGGTGAAGGTCAGCGGCAGGCTGTAGACGATCTCGAATTCGGGGACCGTGTTGAAGCTCTGGTCGCGGTCGGGCTGGGTGTTGAAGCCGTTGCGGTTCCATTCCTTGTAGGCGTGGACCGACAGGTTCAGGAAGCCGGCCGGCACGTCGAAGGCGAAGTTCAGGCCGCCGACCACGTCGCGCTTCTTCGAGCCGAAGGCGTCGTTCTGCGAGTTGGCGTCGAAGCCGTAGGAGAGCGAGACCTCCTTGACGATGCCCGGGACCATGAAGGCCTTGGTGCCGGTCAGGGCGTTCAGGCTCAGCGTGCCGCGGTAGAGGCCGTAGGCTTCGGTGTTGCCGTAATCGGCGAAGGTCGGGATGCCGCCGGGCGTGTTGGTCGTACCGGCCGGAAACTGAGAGCCGGATTGCAGGATGTCGAGGGTGAAGAAGTTCGTGCCGTAGGCCCAGGCATCCGCGTGCGAGATGTTGAGGATGTGCTTGGGCGCCTCGCGCGAGCGGAAGCTGCCGTCCGGCCGCTGGATCTGGATGCCGGGCGTGACGGTCGGGAACTGGTAGCGATAGCTGATCTGCGTGTCCGCGAAGAGGAAGAACGGCACTTCCTTCGCGGCCACCGCCTCGGGGGCCCGCTTCTCCCCGAGATCCGCCGCGACCGCCGTACCCACCGTGAAGAGCGACAGCGCCACCGCCGCAAGTCCCCGAACCGACATTCTTCGTTCTCCCCGACCATCCGTGTGGTCGGGCGGCAGCAACGGGGGTGCCAACACAAAACAAGCCGCAGCCCTCGGCGCCTATGCGGCAGCACAAGTCACAAATCCGCAACACATTCTCGGCGTTGCCAGGCTGGGTCGCCAGTGTATGGCCGGACCAAGACGCCTCTTAGAACCGGTGGGAGTTGGAGGACGAGCCGTCATCGCGCCGGGGCAATCCGTAGAACCTTCTCCAGGCCGCCCACCGTCCGCTCATGCTGCGCATTTCATGGACGTGATGCTGGCAGGGCTGCGGAGTGGAAGCCGTTTGCGCGCACGGCCGTTCGCGCAAACGGCCGGAGCCGGCGGCGTGCCAGCGTGGACTGCACAGGCCGGCGCCAGCCTGACGACACTTCGTGCATCGGCAACGATGATCGGGCACGATTTTTCGGGAGCCGAGCGCCATCATCGCGGTGGCCTGGACGCGCTCCGGCCTCCGGCCCCGCGCGATCGCTCCGAGGTAGCCAATGCCCGCCCCGCAGCCCCTTCTCGACGCCGAACCCGCCCCCTGCCGTTCGATCCGGCCCGGACGGCCCTCGTCGTCATCGACATGCAGCGCGACTTCCTCGAACCCGGCGGCTTCGGCGAGAGCCTGGGCAACGACGTCTCGCTGCTCGCCGCCGCGGTGCCGCCCGCCCGCGCCCTGCTGGCCGCTGCGCGCGCAGCCGGCCTCCTCGTCGTCCACACCCGCGAGGGCCACGCGCCCGATCTGTCTGATGCCCCGCCAGCCAAGCTGGAGCGCGGCGCGCCGACGGCGCGCATCGGCGAGCCGGGCCCCATGGGCCGCATCCTGATCCGCGGCGAGCCTGGCCACGACATCATCCCCGAACTGGCGCCTCTCGACGGCGAGCCGGTGATCGACAAGCCCGGCAAGGGCGCCTTCTACGCGACCGGGCTCGCAGCCCTGCTAGAGGCGCGCGGCATCGAGACCCTGATCGTCTGCGGCGTGACGACGGAGGTCTGCGTGCACACCACCGTGCGCGAGGCCAACGACCGCGGCTATCGCTGCGTCGTCGTCGCCGATGCCTGCGGCTCGTACATTCCGGCCTTCCACGAGGCGGGCCTTGCCATGATCAAGGCCCAGGGCGGCATCTTCGGCTGGGTCTCGCGCTCCGCCGCGGTGATCGCCGCCCTCGGCCAAGCGTGAGGCGCTCCTGAACGGCGGAACGCGCCGCGGACCGGAGTGCCGGCTGTGGCGCGGCCATTGCACCGGCCGCGAAGCTTCCGATCCTCGAGGGAACCGATGACCGATCACGCCGCGGAGACGCCGACGCCCGATCTCGACGCCTATGCCGCGGCGGCAGCCCCCCTGCTGGGCCTCACCCTCGATCCGGCCTGGACCGGGGCGGTCGTCGCCAATCTGCGGGTGCTCCATGCGGCGGCGGCGCTCGTCGGCGGGTTCCCCCTGCCCGACACCGCCGAGGCGGCGCCGGTCTACACGGCGTGAGCGCGACGACGGATTGGAGCCTTGCCCCGGCCTCCGACATCGCCCGGGCCGTGTCGGCGGGGACGGTCGGCGCCCGCGACGTGGTTGCCGCCGCGCTGGATCGCATCGCCCGCATCGATCCGGCGGTGAACAGCTTCACCGAGCGCTTGGCCGAGCGCGCCACCGCCCGCGCCGCGGAACTCGACGCCGCGCGGGTTCGGGGCGACAGGCTCGGCCCCCTGGCCGGGGTGCCCTTCGCGGTCAAGAACCTGTTCGACGTCGCCGGGCTTCCGACGCGGGCGGGCTCGCGGATCAATCGCGAGCGGGCGCCGGCCACCTGCGACGCCGCCCTGATCCGGCGGCTGGAGGCGGCGGGCGCCGTCCTGGTCGGGACGCTCGGCATGGGCGAGTACGCCTACGACTTCACCGGCGAGAACATCCACGACGGCAATACCCGCAATCCGCACGCCCTCGCCCACATGTCCGGCGGCTCGTCCGGCGGCTCGGGCGCGGCGATCGCCGCCGGCCTGGTGCCGCTCGCGCTGGCCTCGGACACCAACGGCTCGATCCGCGTACCCGCCGCCTTCTGCGGCTGCTTCGGGCTCAAGCCCACCTACGGGCGGCTGAGCCGGGCCGGGAGCTTCCCCTTCGTCGGCAGCCTCGATCATCTCGGGCCGATGGCGCGCTCGAGCCGCGATCTCGCCCTGGCCTACGACGCGATGCAGGGGCCCGACCCCGAGGATCCCGCCATGGCCTCCCGCCCGGCCGAGCCCGCGGCTCCGGACCTCGACCGGGGCGTCGCCGATCTTCGTATCGCGGTGGCCGGAGGCTACTTCGCGCAAGGGGGCGACCCGGAGGCCTTCGCCGCCGTCGCGCACGTCGCCCGCGCGCTGGGCGCGCGCCGCAGCGTCGTGATCCCGGAGGCAGCCCGCGCACGGGCGGCGGCCTACCTCATCACCGCGGCCGAGGGCGCCGCGCTGCATCTTGACCGGCTGCGCAGCCGGGCCGGCGACTTCGATCCGGCGGTGCGCGACCGGCTCATCGCCGGGGCGATGCTGCCCGCCCCCTTCGTGGAACGGGCGCAGCGTTTCCGCCGCTGGTATCGCGACGCCGTGCTGGCGCTGTTCCGCGACGTCGATGTAATCCTCGCGCCGAGCACGCCGGTCCGGGCGCCGCGCTCCGGCCAGACGACCTTCGTCCTCGACGGCGTTGAGTTGCCGGTGCGGCCCAATATCGGCGTGTTCACGCAGCCGATCTCGTTCATCGGCCTGCCGGTGGCCGCGGTGCCGGTCTGGCTCGACGGCGGCCTGCCGCTTGGTGTGCAGGTCATCGCCGCGCCCTGGAACGAGGCGCTCTGCCTGCGGGTGGCGCATCACCTCGAACGCGAGGGCGCGGTTCGGGCTCCGGTCGCGATCGTGAAGGACACGCGATGATCATCGACGACCCCGCGGTGAAGGCCGAGGTCGAGCGGGTCTTCGCGACCTACGAGGCGGCGCTCGTGAGCAACGACGTCGCGACGCTCGAACGGCTGTTCCACGACGATCCCCGCACGATCCGCTACGGCGCGGCGGAAAACCTCTACGGCATGGACGCGATCCGCGCCTTCCGCCGGGCGCGGCCCTCGCAGGGTCTCGCCCGTGACCTCGCTCGTACCGTCATCACCACCTTCGGCCGCGACTGCGCCGTGGCGATGACGCTGTTCCGGCGCGAGGGCGCCCCCGGCCGCGTCGGACGCCAGAGCCAGACCTGGCTGCGCTTTCCCGACGGCTGGAAGGTGGTGGCGGCCCATGTCAGCGTCATCGACGACGCTCCCGGTGAGGGCGCGAGCGGTCCCTGACGCGTCACCGCGCGCGGTGCAGGCCGGGCGGCCGTTTCAGGCCCTCCGATCCATGCCGGCGACAGGCGGCTCGGCCCCCGCGCGGCGGTCAGGGGTCTGACGGCTCGCCGCCGGCCCGCAGTGACGTCAGTGGGCTTGGGCGACCTCGGCCTGACGGATCGCCGCCTCACGGGTTTCCGCTCGGTCGCCGAATCCGTTGAAGAACAGGTTCAGCCCCACCGCCGCGATCGCGGCGAGCAGGATGCCCGATTCCAGCAACGGGTGCAGCGCATGCGGCATCTGCTTGAAGAAGTTCGGCGCGACGAGCGGGATCATGCCGAAACCGACCGAGACCGCGACGACGAACAGGTTGTTGCGGTTGCGCGCGAAATCGACGCCGCCGAGGATGCGCGTGCCGGTCGCGCCGACCATGCCGAACATCACGAGGCCGGCCCCGCCGAGCACGCATGGCGGCACGGCCTCGACCAGGGCCGCGAGCTTCGGGATCAGCCCGAGGCCGAGCATGATGAAGCCCGCGGCCACGGTGACCCAGCGCGAGCGGATGCCGGTGACCCCGACGAGCCCGATATTCTGCGAGAACGAGGTGTAGGGAAACGTGTTGAAGATGCCGCCGATGACGGTGCCGAGCCCGTCCGCGCGCAGGCCCCGCGTCAGCCGCCGCTCGTCGACCGGATCGGCGGTGATCTGCGACAGGGCAAGGAACATCCCGGTCGATTCGATCATCACGACGATCATCACGAGGCACAGGGTGACGACCGAGACCGGATCGAAGCTCGGCCAGCCGAAGGCGAAGGGGCGCACCATTTCGAACCAGGGCGCCGCGGCGACACGGTCGAGCTCCACCAGCCCGGCAAAGCCGGCCAGCACCATGCCGAGCGCGATCCCGATCAGCACCGAGGCCGAGGCGACGAAGCCCGTGGCGTAGCGGGTGATGGCGAGGATCGCGCAGAGCACGAAGGCCGCGATGCCGAGATAGACGGGGGCACCGTAATTCGGGTTGCCGACGCCGCCGGCGGCCCAGTTCACCCCGACCCGCATCAGCGAGATGCCGATGACCAGGATGATGGTGCCGGTCACGACCGGTGGGAACAGTGGCAGGAGGCGTCCGATCACCGGTGCGGCGATGAGGCCGAACAGGCCGGAGGCGATGACGGCGCCGTAGATGCCGGTGAGGCCAATCGCCGGGTTCGTCCCCATGGAGAGCATCGGGCCGACGGCCGCGAAGGTGACCCCCATCATCACCGGCATGCGGATGCCGATGCCCGGCAGGCCCCAGCTCTGAATCAGCGTGACGATCCCGCAGGCGAACAGGTCGGCGCTGACGAGCATGGCCACCTGCTCGGGCGGCAACTTGAGCGCCCGTCCGATGATGAGCGGGATCGCCACGGCGCCCGCATACATCACGAGCACGTGCTGCAGCCCGAGCAGGCCGAGGGCCGCGGGGGGAACCCGTTCCTCGGGCTTGAGGGGCACCGGACCCTCGATCTCGGCCGCGGAAGCCGGCTGGGAAGGCGCCATCAACACCATGGGAGAGATGCTCCGAACGTCCGGACGCGGTTGCAGGTGTTATGCCAGAGAGCGGCCACGGCCTGTGCCGGCTTCGGCGCGGAAGGCCGCCTGTCGCCGGCACTCGTTGCGCCGCGTGCCGTCGAAGCGATCGCAAGATCCGTTTTCCCCGGCGAGCCCGGCGCGATGTCCTGGATCTGCGACCCGGTTTCGGGACCATGTCGATCTCTCAACCAGGCCCCGTCCGAAGGAAGGCCAGGAGCTCCTCCGAATCATTCTTTCGACGGTGCGGCGTTGCGGGTAGCTCACTCGGCTCATGGCCAAGGTGTCTCGCGCGTGGGGGGCGGATCAAGGCTGACTTCTGCCGCCCTCGCTGCACGAGTTCGTGCCGCCGGGCACACGGCGCAGTTCGGGCAGGATACGGTGCGGGGGCGCTCGACCTGTCGGCCCGCCTCGATACCGAGGAGCGCGGCTACCCGGACGTTTCAGGTTTGACCCGTCACACCACAGCCGGAACCGTAGAGCGAACAAGCCCGTGACTGTTTTCCCAGCACAAACCAATCAAATGATACAAATTTAGTCTGCAAGCACAGCATTGTCTCTTGAGCGATTCGGCCGCCGCTTCCTAGCCTCGCGCCCGGTAATCAACACGAGAGAACGGCCGTGCCCCAGTCCCAAGCGAGCGCCCTGCGCGATGTCGTGCGCGCCACCTACCGGCGCGCGGGGCTCGACAAGTCCGAGACCGAACTCGAGACTCTGCTTCCCACCGTCCGGCCGCTGATCGACTTCGATCCGCGCGAGGCCGACATCGTCGGCCTGCTGGGGAAACTCACCTTGCGGGACGCGTCCCTGCCCGCCGCGCCCGGCCCCGCCTCCCTGGTCCGTACGCTGTCGAAGGAGCCGCTGGCTGCCTATGGCGGCACGGCGCCCGACATCACGACCAAGTCGGCCACGGAACTCGCCGCACTGCTCGCGAGCGGCACGATCACCTCGCGCGAGATCGTGCTCCAGTACATGTACAAGATCCAGAAGCTCGACCGCGCCGGTCCGGCTCTGCGATCGGTGACAGAACTCAACCCCGAGCTTCTGACCATCGCCGACCGCATGGACGCACGCCGGGCCGAGGCCAAGGCGAAAGGAGAGACGCTGCCGGACCTGTTCGGCATCCCGATCCTCCTCAAGAACAACATCGAGACCGGCGACCATCTCCGCACCACCGCCAGTTCGATGGCCCTGATCGGCTCGAAGCCGGCGGACGACGCGCCCCTGGTGGCCAATCTGCGCGAGCAGGGGGCCATCATCATGGGCAAGACCAACATGAGCGAGTGGGCCTCCTTCCGGGGCGGGATCGCTCTCAGCGGACACGGCGGAACCGCCATCAACCCGTTCGGGCCCGATCGGCCGCTATACGGCTCCAGCATCGGGTCGGGCATCGCGGTTGCCATGGATTTCGCACCGATCACCGTCGGGACGGAGACCAACGGCTCGATCACGGGTCCGTCCAAGGGCTACCACATCTGGGGTCTCAAGCTGACGCGCGGTCTCGTGGATGGCGCCGGCATCATCCCGGGCGTCGCGTCGATGGATACGCCCGGCCCCATGGGATCCAACCCGGCCGATCTCGCCCTGCTGCTCAACGGGATGCGGGGGAGCGGGGCGTCCGGCCCCGCCAATCCGCCGACCGACTACACCAGCAAGTTGAACGGCGATCTGACAGGTGTCAGGATCGGCGTCGATACCACTGACGCATCTCCGGCATTCGTGTCCCTGCTTTCGGCCGTTGCGAAAGAGTCGGGGGCGACATTGGTCACCTACGACAAGGAGACCTACGATCGGGCCGTCTACGCGGCGGTGCGCGGCCTCAACACTGCGGACATCAGCGAACTCGTCAAACTGTATAATGGGCTGGCGCCCTCGACGATCGTGACCGAAGCTCAAATCGAGGCGTTTCACCAAACACTCGTTACAGATCCACTCAATGAATGGATCACTGCCTATCCCCTCTGGACGACCATATTTAATGCATATGCAACAATAGTTTCATACGAGCTCAGGAAGTACATCGACGAGAATCTGGGTGTGCGCGAAGCGAATCCTCAAGACTACGACAGCGCCCTGGTTCGACTGCTCGGCACCACCTTCCGGGCCCTTGACGGCGACAGGGCGAGATTCGCGCGCGATCTGCCGGATGTCGTCGCGTTCAACGCAGCGAATCCGGAGATCGAGAGGATCGGCTTCGGGTCCGACTTTTTCGCCAGAATCGCGACGCCGAGCCTCGATGACCTCGTCAAGGCCGTCGGTTTCGATTCCGCCGCCGCGCTCGACGCCGCCGCCATAAACTGGAAGGGGATCATCGGGAAGATCCTACACGAGGTGAGAGCCGGTCTCGGCGTCGATGTCTCGTTCGATACCCGGCTCGACGAGAACGCGATGGCGTTCGCAAACTCGCCTCAGTTGGTCGTTCCCGTCGGTCCGGGACGCAGATCCACCGGGCAGACCATGAACGCCGACCCGTTCGGCGAGGAGGCGATGCTCCGGGTCGGCTACGCCCTGAACGAGAAGCTGAACGACCCCGCCTTCGCGAGCCTGCGCGCGCTATCCCCGTCCATCCCCGAGACGGGCTTCACCAATCAGCCGGCCGACCGGGGCCCGCTTCTGCCGTTGGTGCTGCACGATCTCGACGACCACGGCCGGGCGACGCTGGCCCATCTCCTCACCACCGAGATGGCCCCCCTCGTGCTCCACACCACCGGCAACCTCGCCCTGCCCACCTTCGACGGACGCATCTCCGGCAATGGCGGCCTGATCAAGGAGGCCGACGGCGTCCAGGCCCTCACCGGCGACAGCGACTTCACCGGCACCGTCCAGGTCTGGAAGGGCGCCCTGGCCATCGATCGCAACCAGGCCCTCGGCAACGCCGCCAACGCCGTCAGCCTCGAAGCCGGCAGCGCCCTGATCGCCAGCCGCAGCCTCACCCTGGCGCGCGACCTCCTCCTGAAGAACGGCGGTGCCCTCGGCGCCGGAGCCGAGGTCGCCCTGCTCGCCGACGGCGTGATCTCCGGCAACGGCGGCCTGACCAAGACCGGGGCCGGCCAGCTGACCCTGGCGGGCCTCAACACCTATACCGGCGGCACCCGCATCGCCGAAGGCGTTCTCGCCGTCGCCGCCGATGCCGGGCTCGGCCAGGATTACGGCGCGCTGCGCTTTGCCGCCGGCACCGGCCTGCTCGTCACCGGCAGCTTCGCCACCCAGCGGCCGTTCCAGCTCGACGGGGAGACCCACCTCTCCATCCGGGCCGGCGCCTCCCTGACGGTGAACAACCTCATCGACGGCGCCGGCAGCCTCGTCCTCGACGGCGGCGGCAGCCTCACCCTGGCCGCGGCCGCCAACCGCTTCGCCGGCGGCATCCAGCTCAAGGCCGGCACCCTCGCCCTCGACGGCGCCGGCGCCGCCGGGCTCGGCACGATCCGCTTCGAGGCCGGGCCCCAGACCCTCGTCCTCGACGCCGCCGCCTTCCAGGCCGGCGTGTTCGGGGGCACGATCGCCCGGTTCGGCACCGCCGACACGATCAGCCTGGCCGATCTGGCCTACTCCACCGGCGCCACCGCTCAGTACGATCCCACCGCCCAGGCGCTGACCGTCGTCAGCGGCGGCCTCACCCGCCAGCTCACCCTCTCCGAGCTCGGCCGCGGCGGCTTCACCCTGGCCTCCGACCCTGCCGGCGGCACCCGCGTCCTGCTCACCGGCGTGCCCGTCGGCCTCGCCGCTTCGGGGCCGGGCCTCGACGCCCAGGGCAACGGCCTGCTGAAGGCCGGGGCCGTCCTCACCTTCACCGTCGAGATGTCCGATCTCGTCACCGTCGAGACCGGGGCGGGCCGCCCCGTGCTGGTCCTGTCCAACGGAGCGGAGGCGGCCTATACCGGCCAGCCGAGCGGGGGGAGCCTCGGCTTCGCCTACACCGTCGCCCCCGGACAGGACAGCCAGGCCCTCTCCGTCGCCCGGCTCGACCTGCGCGGTGCCGTCATCCGCGATACCGGCGGCCACGTGGCCGACGTGACCGCCCTTCCCGCCGCCCCGTCGGGCACGATC
Source organism: Methylorubrum sp. GM97 (assembly GCF_024347855.1). NCBI lineage: Bacteria > Pseudomonadati > Pseudomonadota > Alphaproteobacteria > Hyphomicrobiales > Methylobacteriaceae > Methylorubrum > Methylorubrum sp. GM97. The sequence goes on along the minus strand of NZ_AP025942.1, from coordinate 1,891,264 downwards.
ACCCTCGACACCACCGCGCCGACGCTGGCCCTGACCGCGGCGCCGCCCGCCACGGTCGAGGCCAGTTCCGCCGCGGGCGCGGCCGTGAGCTTTGCCGCCAGCGCCGGGGACGGGGTCGATCCGGCCCCGCGCGTGGTGTTTAGGGCCGGCGACACCGTGGTCTCCTCCGGCCAGACCTTCGCGCTCGGCACGCACAGCGTCACCGCCACCGCCTTTGACGCCGCCGGCAATGCCAGTGCTCCGGTCTCGTTCGACTTCACGGTTCAGGACAGCACCGCACCGACGCTGGCCCTGGCGGCGGCACCGCCCACCACGGTCGAGGCGAGCTCCGCCGCGGGTGCCGCCGTGAGCTTTGCCGCCATCGCCGGGGACGGCGTCGATCCGGCCCCGCGCGTGGTGTTCCGCGCGGGCGACACCGTGGTCTCCTCCGGCCAGACCTTCGCCATCGGCACGCACAGCGTCACCGCCACCGCTTTTGACGCCGCCGGCAATGCCAGCACCCCGGTCTCGTTCAGCTTCACGGTTCAGGACAGCATCGCACCGACGCTGACCCTGACGGCGGCACCGCCCACCACGGTCGAGGCGAGCTCCGCCGCGGGTGCCGCCGTGAGCTTTGCCGCCAGCACCGGAGACGGGGTCGATCCGGCGCCGCGCGTGGTGTTCCGCGCGGGCGACGCGGTGGTGTCCTCCGGCCAGACCTTCGCGCTGGGCACGCACAGCGTCACCGCCACCGCTTTTGACGCCGCCGGCAATGCCAGCACCCCGGTCTCGTTCGACTTCACCGTGACGACCCCGGTCGCGCCGGCCACGGCGACCTTCGACTTCGCCCTGAGCCAGGCCAGCCTGCGCCAAGCCCCAGGACACATCGCCCTGATCGGGCCGGACGGCCTGAGCCACGACGTCACCGCCGTCGAGACCTTCGTGTTCACCGATGGCGTCGTCCGGCAGAAGGACGCCGCCCCGCTGGTCGACGACCTGTTCTACTACGCCGCCAATCCCGACGTCTGGCAGGCCCAGATCGATGCCGACGCGCACTATGCCGCCTATGGCTGGCGCGAGGGCCGCGACCCGAACGCCGCCTTCTCGACCGGGGGCTATCTCGCGGCCAACCCGGAGGTGGCCGCGGCCGGCCTCGACCCGCTGGTCCACTTCGCGCAAGCGGGCTGGAAGGAGGGCCGCGATCCCGCCGCCGGCTTCGACGTCGAGCTCTACCTCGCCCGCCATCCGGAGGCGCGCGCGGCCGGCCTCGATCCGCTCAGCCACTACCTCGCCCAGGGCCGGGCCGAGGGACTGGCCGCCCACGCCGCGGTCGGACGCCCGGCCGATCTGGCCGAGCAGGGCGGCTTCGATGCGCAGGCCTACCTGCTGTCCAACCTCGACGTGGCCGAGGCGGCCCGGGCGGCCGGGGGCGACAGCTTCGCCTTCGCCCGGACGCACTACACGACCTACGGCTGGCAGGAGGGGCGCAACCCGAACGCGGTGTTCGACACCAAGGGCTATCTCGCCGCCTACGGCGACGTGGCCGCAGCCGGGATCGATCCGCTTGCCCACTATGTCCGGTACGGCGCGGCGGAGGGCCGCGACCCTTCCGCCGGCTTCGACGGCAAGGCCTACCTCGCCGCCAACAGTGACGTGGCCGCGGCGGGGCTGAACCCGATGCTGCACTATCTCCAGTACGGCGCCGCCGAGGGCCGCAGCACCTTCGCCGACGGGCACTTCGCCTAACGCCTGCTTCCCAGCGAGGCTGAAATCCCCGCCGGCGGGGGCGGGCCGGCTGGCCTCTCGAGGCCAGCCGATCCGCCCCAGATCCGCCCCGTGCCAATCCGTTTGCGCGCCGTGCCGCCGGCCACGAAACACTCTCGGCAGCGCGGCTACAGCATGCGGCCGGGCGGCCGGATCGCAGACGGCGCCCGCCTGATGCCGTTCGCGCGTCAGCTTCGCCGCGAGGTCAGGCCCCTCGGCGGCGAACACGACGCGTTTGCGCCCAACCCGCTTCCTGGCTCCGTCGTCGCCACGCAGCCCGCGGACCCCAATGCAGTTGACGCGCTGCGGGTCGACAAGCGCCAGCCGTGGATCGAACCGACGTCCGCAGCGCCGCCGCTGGCCTTTTAAAGATTAAGTGGAGCGGGCAATCGGGATCGAACCGACGACATTCAGCTTGGGAAGCTGAAGTATTTCTCTGCGTATCACATTAAGAAGTGTTTGCAGATATGCAACCAGACAGCCATAAGATCGATTATCCCCCCTGCACCTACTGCTCTCAGAATTCAAACGGCAAGGCCGATCAGTTCGCAGGCGCGACGTTGCGAAGTGCCGTTCTCCTCGACGGCCCAGCTCACGGCTGTTCTGCGTGGGTCGCGCTCCAGAAGTTTTCTCCAAAGCCTCACGCAGCGTCGCCACGTCGAGCATCGCCTCGGCCAGGAGCTTCTTGAGCTTGCGGTTCTCCTCGTCGAGCGCCTTCAAGCGGCGCCCATCCGAGACTTCCATGCCGCCGAAGCGCGAGCGCCACGTGTAGAACGTCGCGTCGCTGATGCCGTGGCGACGGCAGACCTCAGCCACCAGAAGCCCAGCCTGCTGCTCCTTCAGGATGCCGACGATCTGCTCTTCGCTGAACCGGCTCTCCTTCATCGTCCGCCTCCTCATCGACGGACCCTAGCTTCAGAATGAGGGCGGACCAGGGGGGTAAGGTCAGCCGACTTCGGGGTTTCCGGTCATAAACCGCGCTGCGATTGTATCGCCCTCTCTCGACACGCCCTACGAGACAAGCCGAAGCCGCTACTCTGCCGCGATCGGCCGCAGCACAGGCTCATCCGGCGCGGCCTCGGATCGGCTCCGCCATCCTTGACGCAGCGGCGCCACGGCCACTTGGTTCCGGCCGTTGTGCTTGGCCCGGTAAAGTGCCGTATCCGCAGCGCGTATCAGTTCGGCACTGGTGCCCGAGGTGCTCGGGACGGAGGCGACACCGAGTGAGGCAGAGACCTTTGCCCCATGCGTGCCGGATAGGCTCTCGATACGGCCTCGGATCTGCTCGGCCTTGGCTGCCGCGTCCTCGAGATCGCAATCGGGCAGGAACACGATCATCTCCTCGCCGCCATACCGACAGGCCACATCTGTCTCCCGCAAGGCGCCCACGATGGCGGCGGCGGCTTCACACAGGACCGCGTCGCCAGTCGCATGACCGTGCTCGTCGTTCAGTCGTTTGAAGTGGTCGAGATCGATCATGACGACAGAAACTTTCCGGCCTTCCCGTTCGGCGAGCCGAACGTAACGCTCAAGACTGTCCTCCATATAGCGACGATTGTAGAGCCCAGTCAGCGGATCGCGAAGGGCTTGGTTGCGCAGCTTCTCACGAAGAGCGATGTTTGAGAGCGCAAGTGACATGGCATCGCCGAGCGCGGAGCTGAGCGGCAGCATCGCGGCCAGGCGTGTCTCCGCGTCGGCCCCCTCCGCGAAGATCTGCAGGAGTCCGAGGTTTTCGCCGCGCGCCGCCATCGGGATCTCCAAGGCCGCCATGCCAGAGACATGGTGCTCGCAGCAGAGAGCTTTCGCCCCTCGATGGTTGATGTGCGGCTTGCCGCGCTTCATCGCCCAGCACTGGCCGACCATGATGGCCTCCGGGAGGGAAGCACTGTCACTGCATGCCCAAGAGGTGGAGAGCACCAGACGATCACGCGAGTTGTTGAAGACGTAAAGGGCACCACCGAAGCCAGCGATGAGTTCTCCGGCGGTGGCTCTCAGAACCGCGTTAGCGTCGTGGTGATCCGCTGCGCTCTGCAGCATGTCGGTCATCCCGAACAAGTGGCCGACCTGCTTACGAGAGGCCTCCACCTGCGTAATGGCGGCTTGCCGCGCTTGAGCATCGCGTGCCGCAGACCGGAAGGCGAAGACCATCACTCCGCCGATCAGGAGTTGCGAGAGCAGAACGAAAAGCTTGCCGATCTCGATGCGGGTCTCGTGCACAGCGAAGTGCGCGTTCCAGTCGGTCAAGAATGCGTCGAAGGCACTTCGAATCCTACCGACCTGAGCAGCACTATGGCGCTCCCTGAGTAGCGCCTGTGCCTCGGTGAGACGTCCGGACCGCGCGAGCTCGAGCACCTCGGTCCAACTCGCCTCAAGGGATTCGAGAATGCCTCCAGCCGTAGCCTTGCCGTCCGATCTCCCGATGAAGGGGGTTAGCAGGGCGAGCTGCGCGGTGCGCCGGCTGTGCAGCGCCTCGAGGGCGCGGTTGAACGCTCCGAACTGACCATCGCCAGTCCCCAGAGCCTTGTTCAGGACATAGGACTCCGCGTCCATCAGCGCTTCCTGCGCGATACGCATCTGACGTCCGCCCTCGCGGAGATCGATCAGTGCCTGCTGATGCGCGTTAGTGAAGAAGAACCCCGACAGGGCCGTGGTCACCATCAGCGATACCAAGCCAATCTGAACGCTCAGGCGACGCTTTCCTGGACCGCTCACTTGACGTTGATCGATCGCCCCGAGTTCCATCGCAACGAGAGACATAGTTGTGTCCGGAATGTCGGTGACAGCGCGCCGCCTGAGGCGAGCCTACTTAGCTCCTGTGTCTGCCTGACACGTGAATGAATATGGCTAACAGTGCGGTGAAGCACTCCTCTAAAGTGTTGCCAGCCACTCTCCCGAGCCCTGAAAGCTCGGCATTAACACTAATGGCAAGGTCGAGAAGATGCTCCGACGGAAGCACATTTTTCGATCTTAGGTACAATCGATAGCAACTAAGAAATTAAACGGGCAGTTTTGGATGAATGGGCAAGCGCGCTGCTTGTTATGTGGCAAAACCCCTCGGCTTATCCGCTAGTCCCCAGTCGGATGGTGTGAAGCGACGCTCCATCGCCGCCTCTGTCGACCAAAGATCGGGAAAGGCAGGCTGTGGAAGGCCACAGCTTTGACGAGCCCCCGACACCTCCCGGCTTCTAAATCCAGTCGATTTCCTGATCGCATCGATTGGAACTATGCGCTTATCGGATCGTGGCTCCGCCGGCATCTTGAGTGTGCGCCGGTCATGAGAACGTGCGCCGCGAGCCCCGCATCGGGACGCGACCGAACCACGCCGCGTGTGCCGGAAGTGGCCAGCCATGCCTGTCTCCACGATCAGCTCTGATCATCCTGCCCTTCAAGTTCAAGCCGTCCTGACCGGGCGCAGATGCATGCCTCCCGCAGGGCTCGCGGTGCAGCCGCTGCGTAAGCGGAGCGGTTCTGTGCTCCTGCTTGGCGCCGCGATCCTGCTCTGGGGGGCGAACTGGCCGGTGATGAAGCTCGGTCTCGGCCATGTTTCGCCCCTTTGGTTCTCCGCTGCCCGGTTCGCCACCGGGGCCGCCTGCCTGTTCGCTTGGCAGGCCCTGCGCGGCGCGGTGTGGTGGCCTCAGCGCAGGGACCTGCCTCGCATCGCCTCCATCGGCTTGTTTCAGATGATGCTGTTCACGGCCCTCGGGACCGTGGCGATGAGGCATCTTCCGGCGGGGCGGTCGGCGATCCTGAGCTACACCACGCCCCTCTGGGTGCTCCCGGTCGCGGTCCTGGTGTTCGGCGAGCGGATCGAGCGTCGGCATTGGGCCGGTCTCGGCTTGGCTGGGCTCGGCGTTCTCGTCCTTCTCAATCCGCACGCGGTCGACTGGGGGGACGGGCAGGTCGTCGGCGCCAACGCCATGCTGGTGGCGGCCTCGCTCGCCTGGGCCGTGTGCATCCTGCACCTGCGCTACGGGCGAGCCTCGGCCTCGGCGATCCAGCTCGCGCCCTGGCAGATGCTCCTCGCCGCGGCCACCCTGGCCCCGCTGGCCTATGCCGTCGAAGGTCCCTTCACGGGCGACGGCACGGCGGCCTTCTGGGCCTGCCTCGGCTTCGTGGGGCCCATCGCCACGGCCTTCTGCTTCTGCGCCGTCAACGCGGCGAGCGCCCGGCTGCCGGCCAGCACGACCGCGACCCTGATGATGGCGGTGCCGGTCACCGGTCTCGCCCTCTCCACGGCAACCCTGCACGAAGACCCGAGCCTCGACCTGATCGTCGGAGCCCTCGCGATCGTGCTCGGCATCGCCGCGAGCGCGCAACGATCCCGTCCCTGACACCCACACCGAACGAGGAGCATTCCCATGAAGGCCGTCGGCTTCCACACCTCCCTGCCCATCGAGAACGAGGCGGCTCTGGTCGACTTCGACCTGCCGACCCCGGTGCCCGGCCCCCGCGACCTGCTCGTCCGGGTTCAGGCGGTCTCGGTGAATCCGGTCGATACCAAGGTCCGCGCCCGGGTCACGCCGGCCGAGGGGCAGCCGCACATCCTCGGCTACGATGCGGTCGGCCTCGTCGAGGCGGTCGGCCCGGAGGTCCGGTTGTTCCGGCCGGGTGATGCGGTGTTCTACGCCGGGGCGCTTGGCCGGCCCGGCACCAATGCCGAACTGCACTGCGTCGACGAGCGCATCGTCGGCCACAAGCCCGCCGCGCTCTCGGCGGCGGAGGCCGCGGCCCTGCCGCTCACCGCGATGACCGCCTGGGAGGCGCTGTTCGACCGGCTCGACGTCGGCAAGCCGGTGCCGGGGGCTGCCCGGTCGATCCTGATCATCGGCGGGGCGGGCGGCGTCGGCTCGATCGCGACGCAGCTCGCCCGCCAGCTCACGGACCTGACCGTGATCACCACCGCCTCGCGTCCCGAGACCGCCGCCTGGAGCCGCGATCTCGGTGCCCATCACGTCATCGACCACACCAAACCGTTGGCCGCCGAGGTCGCGGGGCTGGGCTTGGGCGCACCGGGCTTCGTGTTCTCGACCACCAGCACCGACCGGCATCTCACCGAGATCGCGGAACTGATCGCCCCGCAGGGCCGCTTCGCCCTGATCGACGATCCCGACAGCCTCGACGTCATGCCCTTCAAGCGCAAGAGCGTGTCGACCCACTGGGAGTTCATGTTCACCCGCTCGATGTTCTCGACCACCGACATGGAGGCGCAGGGCCAGCTCCTCGACGAGGTTGCGCGTCTCGTTGATGCGGGCCGGCTGAAGACCACCCTGGCCGAGCGTTTCGGACCGATCTCGGCCGCCAACCTGCGCCGTGCCCACGCCTTGATCGAGAGCGGACGGGCCAAGGGCAAGATCGTTCTGGAGGGTTGGGCATGACCGGACGATCGCCCTCGACGGCGTGATGGCGCCTGGCTGTACGATCAGCCCTGCTCGGGTCCGCTCACTCGCGTGCCGACCCGGCCCCTCGATGCGCCCGGGACCGCGCCCGAGACCCTGTCGCGCGCGGTGGAGCGCGTCGCCGTCACGCCGTCGACCGGGGGCACGGCGATCGCCGCCGGAACCCTCTTCGTCAGCGATACGGACACGCATCGCATTCTCCGGATCGCGCCGGACGGCACCGTCTCGAGCCTGATCGAGGACCCGCGCCTGCTCTGGGTCGACGCGATGTGGATCGATGCCACCGGACGGCTCTGGATGCCGGCAGCACAGATCAATCGCCTCGCCTTGTTCCGGGGCGGCACGTCCCGCATGCGATACCCGGTGGAAGTCCACACCTTGCAGGTGGGCGCCGAGCCGCCCCCCAACGATCATCGCTGAGGAGGGATCATGTCGGACTCGACGAAAACGGGGCGCTTCGACCTGAGGGCCATCGCGGCGGCGCTGCCCGCGACGGCACAGACGCTGCTGGTCGACACCTACCTCACGGACCGCGAGGCGGCGAGCGCTCGGGTGTTCCGGGTCTATCGTCCCACGCCGCCGCACTACCATGCGACCTGCGACGAGTACCTCTACGTGTTGTCGGGGCGTGGAACGTTCTGGATGGAGGATGCGAGCCAGGAGGCGGCGTTCGGGCCGGGCGATCTCCTGTTCTTCGAACGGGGAACCGTTCATGCCCTGCCGACGATCACGCAGGAGCCGGTCGTCTTCCTCTCGGTCGACACGCCGCGGCGCCCACCGACCGACATCGTCTTCGTCGATGCCGCGGACGGGTCGCCCGAGACCTTCATAGCCCGCAACGCACCGAAGGGCTGAGCGCGGCTCGGCCGGCACGGAACGCCGTGCCGCCCCGTGTCACGAACGTTCGGCCAGCCTCAGAGCCGTCGGTCAGGCGATCCTGTGCAAGAGCTCGATCGCCAGTGGTTCGCCAAGAAGTTCGTCGAAGCGCGCGGCGAGCGCTCGGAAATTCGGGCCATCGGCATAGACATCAAGGGCGGCCTGGTTTTCCCAGACCTCGTACATCACGGTCGTGCCCGGCCGCTCTCGGCTCTCGTGGGCCGTGTAAGCGAGGCAGCCGGGCTCCCCGCGCACGGCGGGCGTGATCGACGTCATGGCCTGTGCCAGCGCCAACTCCTGTCCAACGCGGGGCACCAGGCGGGCGATCAGATGAACGCGCTCGAACATCGTTCTGAGTTCCCTGGTTCAATTTCCGCCCGGCCGTGATCCTACGGTGCGACGCGCATACGCGCCGGACGACTGCCAACCGCTCAGGCCGCGATGGTGAGCCCGTCGTGACCGGCAAGGCTCTGGCTGAGGAAGGTGATCAGCGGCTCCACGAGATCGGGCGCCCGGTCCTCGCCGAGCACGCTGACCTCCGTCATCGGCAGGGCCGGCCAGAGGTCGGGCGCGCGCAGGATCTGCATGCCTTCCTGGACGAAGGAGCGGCCGAGCAACGTCACCCCAAGCCCGCCCGCCACCGCCGCCTGGACGCCCATCAGGCTGCTCGCCGTGCAGGCGGCGACCCAGTCGCGCCGCACGGAATCGAGGGCAGCGATCATCGATTCACGATAGCTGCACGGCGCTGCCAGCATGACGAGGCGCGCGGGCTTGGTAAAGTCGAGCTGGTAGTCGGCGGAGGCGAGCCAGACGAGGGGCTCGCGCCAGATCACGCGTCCTCGACTATTCGTGCCGCTGCGCTTGACGATCACCGCATCGACCCGGTCCGCGTCGTAGGCTTCGAGGAGGTTGCAACTCAGGCCCGTCATCAGCGCGATGTGGACATCGGGATAGAGCCGACCGAACCGCGCGAGCAGCTTCGGCAACTGACCGGGGATGAAGTCCTCCGACACGCCGAGCCGCAGGGTGCCGCTCGCGGTGGGCTCCCGCCAGGCGCGCATGAACCGGTCGTTGAATTCCAGCATTTGACGTGCCGCGACCAGCAGCCGCTCGCCGTCTGGCGTGAGCCCGAGCATACGGCTGGTCCGGTCGAAGACCCGCCGGCCGAGAATCTCTTCGAGGCGAAGCACCTTCTGGCTCACCGCCGATTGCGAACGGTGCACCACGTCGGCGGCGGCCGTGAAGCTACCCGTTTCGGCGACCGCCACGAAGGCACGCAGCAGATCGAGCTCCAGATCCGGGTATCGCATGGTTCGGCAGCTTCCCAGTCTCGCAAAAACTCAACACCGAGGCCCGGTCCATCACCGGCATCCTACCCGTCGACCGTTCGGCGTCCCTTGCCATGGGGCTCATCCCCGCCCGATGAGGGTGTCGACTGAGCGACAGGACCGTCGAGTTCCTCGACATGCTCGCTGGCCGGGAGCACGACGACCCGCGTCTCGACCGGAACGCGACCGTAGAGGTCGATGATGTCCTGGTTGAACATCCGGATGCAGCCGGAGGAGACGTCGGTGCCGATGGTCTGCGGTTCGGTGGTCCCATGGATGCGGTAGAGCGTATCGCGCGGGCCCTCGAAGAGGTAGAGCGCTCGGGGTCCCAGCGGGTTGCCGAGGCCGCCGGCCATGCCGTTGCGCCAGGGCCCGTTGCGGTCCGGCTCCCGCGCGATCATCTCCGCTGTCGGGGTCCAGCGCGGCCACTCGGCCTTGCGTCCCACCCGCGCCGACCCGCTCCAGGCAAGACCCGCCCGACCGACACCGACCCCGTAGCGCAAAGCGCGGCTCTTCTCGTGCACGAGGTAGAGGAACTTGCGGCCCGGATCGACGACCAGCGTGCCCGGCGGTTCGGCACGCGGATAGGCGACCTCCTGGCGGAAGTACCGGGGATCGACGCCGCCGATCTCGGTTGCTGGCAGCGGGAAACGCTCGTTGGGGCGCGCGCCGTACATCGCCGTGAAGGCTGCGTTCGGCACCGGTACCAGGGCACTCTGCTGGGGTTCGTCGGTCACGCAGCCGCCCAAGGCTAAAGCAAGCCAGGTCAGCCGGAGGATGGTCGGACGCTTAGGACCGCCACCCTGCCAGGGGGAGGCAAGCGAGCCCGGCTCGTTCATGACACGCGCTACCCTTCCAGAGATGTCCCACGTTCGAGGCCATCAAGGGACCTCAAACCGCCGAGGAAGGATGCCCCTCGTCGATGTCCGACGGAAACGCATAGTTCTGATGGGATCTAGCTGCCGATCGAATGGGATCGTACCAGCCTGCCTGTGGTCTCTCCGATTGCGGGGACCATGGCTGTCTTGAGCTACAACCGGTTTCCTACCGACCGGTGTCGACCCAATGCTGCCCTGGACGGGCGCACCGTCGCGATCTGCCGCCTCGGCGCGCTCGATCTGAACGGCCGGCTGGCGGGCGCCGCGGGGCTGATGACCGCATGGCCGAGGTCCGGAAGCGGATGCTGACGGCGGCGAGGGTTTGATACGAAAAACCCCGCCGCGGCTGAGCCGGGCGGGGCTGGAGAAGGTGCGCGCGGGACTGATCGCGCGTGAGGCATCAGTGGCGTGCGGACAGCGGCGGGTCTATCCCTGCGCCGAAGCCGAGGGAACACGATCGCGTCACCCCGGCTCAGCTCCGCCCATCCTCAGCGACCCCCTCCGCCACCAATCGCCGATGTAGGGCCGCGTGCGCTCGATCGCCGGGCCGCTGTCCGCAGGGCGTGGGTAGCGGACGCTACGATGGGTCAGAAGCCTTCCTCTTGGTAGAATTTCTACGCAAAACAATGAAATATATTATAGGAAGCAATATGATCGCCGCCGGTAACGCATATAATATTTTCTCGAGGAAATCTCCTACAGACTTCGCGCTATTACCGAAAACCCAGAACATTGAGAACAAACCACCTGCTACATAAAACCACGGGGACACGATCAATTGCTGTTTCATATTCAATTATCCAATCATTTCATACCAAATATTTCATCAAACCTACAAAAATAGGTTAAAATGTGATATTGCATCTTATCGACCTCTGGAGCTTCCGAGTAGACCGCTAAGGATCGGGACCGGTCCCTAGAGCAATCTCTGATCACCGGTCTGGCAGCTCCGTCCCACATGTCACGCACGACGCCCGCACCACTTCCTCCGGCATTCTATGCGCATGAGAAACCCCGCCGCGGCTCAGCCGGGCGGGGCTGGAGAAGGTGCGCGCGGGACTGATCGCGCGTGAGGCATCAGTGGCGTGCGGACAGCGGCGGGTCTATCCCTGCGCCGAAGCCGAGGGAACACGATCACGTCACCCCGGCGGCGCTCCTCCGAACGGAGGCCCCCGTCCGCCACCCATCCCCGATGTAGGGCCGGGTGCGCTCGATCGGGGGGCCGATGCCTACAGGGGAAGCAATCGTTGAGCGGACCTATACATGCGCGTATGCGAACGACAGCGGTCCGATTCGACGCTCATCCACGATTTGCTTGTGTGGCCTATCCCTGGAGAAAGCGAGTATGTTCACTCACATCATGATCGGCAGCAACAGCTTGGAGCAGGCCCGGAGCTTCTACGATGCCACATTCGCCGCGCTGGGAGGCCAGCCCGGTGAGATGGATGCCAGAGGCAGGCTGATCTACTCCCACGAGGGCGGGCGGCTGATGGTCACGAAGCCTATTGATGGCAAGCCGGCAACCGCAGCCAACGGTGGGACGATCGGTATCGCAGCAGCGAGCCGTGACCATGTTCTCGCGTGGCATGAAGCCGGGCTCGCGCATGGTGGTATTGCGATCGAGAGCCCGCCCACAGAGCGTCCGAATGGATCCTTTGTCGCCTATCTTCGTGATCCGGATGGAAACAAGCTGACGGCACGGACGCATCCGGCGAAGTGACAATAAACGGCGTTAACTTCACGTCGTTCGAATTGAAGATGGAGGCCGATGCTGGACATCCGAGAAAGTTCGGAACGGTCTCAGTTTAGCATTTCGATCACTGCACTGACAGCCCCGGGCGCTCCACACACGTCGCCCGAACCATCATCTGACGTCTCACGGACAAACGTTGTGATCGGCCCGACGGTGATCTCGGACTTTGCGGATGACCGCTCGTGAGCGTGGAAAGGTATGAAAAACCCCGCCGCGGCTGAGCCGGGCGGGGGTGAGTTGCGTCATGGAACGAGAGGTTCTGAAGTGAAACCCCAATCGGGTCGGACGGTTCAGCCTCGGTTTCAAATCGCACCGTGTCGCCGAAGCGAAAGGCCCCGCGCCGGCGGACCGGGCGGGGCAAGGTGGTTGTGGACTGAGATGACTGAGAGTGGAACGACAGCCCTGAGATAAACGGTTGGTTGTGGGCAGATAGTCCCACATCCTGGCGCTGCCCCTCCGAACGGAAGTGCCCCCGTCCGCCACCAATCGCCGATGTAGGGCCGGATCGGCTCGATCGACGGGCCGATGCCGGCAGAGGGTGGGGAGCTGTCATCAGGTTGTCGCCCGAAAGGCGACATTCGGCTTGACGCCGATCGGCACGGAGCCCGCAGCGGCGGCGACAAGCCAGCTGACCAACTTCTCGACATCTGCTTTCCGAACCGAGTGGCGCGGGCGAACGACCCAGTAAGGGTGTGCGTCGAGGACAGGCCCGAACGGTTGGATCAGGGCACCGCTCGCCAACTCGTCGGCGGTCAGCACGTCAGAGAGGAGCGCTATCCCCTGGCCGGCGATCGCGGCCTGGATGACATGCCCCTCGTCGCTGAACCGAATGCCCGCTCTGCCATCGACGCCGGTCACCCCGGCATGCCGCAACCAGGCAGGCCAAGTCGGCGTCTCGTCGGTCAGGCGGGGCCACTCGAAATGCAGCAGCGTGTGATGTCTCAAGTCACCCACGGATCGAATGGCGAGGTGGGGACTACAAGCAGGAGTAACGCGCTCGGCTAGAAGCCTATGAGCGTCGAAATCGGAATAGGGACCCGGCCCGTACCGGACAGCGACGTCCACGCCATCGCGAGCGAAGTCGATCAGGCTGTCGGACGCGTGCAGTCGCAGGTCGCAAGCGGGATGCGCGGCACGGAAGTCGGCGAGCCGTGGCACCAGCCACTTCGCGACGAAGGCGGTCGGAGCCGAGAGCGTGAGGACACCGGCCGCGCGCCGGCCGCGGATCTGGTCGATGGCTTCGGCAAACGCGTCGAAGCCGTCGCGGAGCACGGGCAGCAGTACGGTTCCCTCTGCGGTCAGTCGGACCCGGCGCGTCTCGCGGTGGAAGAGGCGCAGCCCCAGGGTTTGTTCGAGAAGCCGGATCTGATGGCTGATGGCGGTCGGCGTGACACCCAATTCGTCGGCTGCTCCGCGGAAGCTCAGGCGGCGCCCTGCCGCCTCGAAGGCCCTCAGCGTCGCGAGCGGGGGAAGCGACCTTCGCATCGTCATGGCTGAATGTAGCTCATCCGTCCCGTGAGGAGAACGAGTTCGTCATCCCGTATCCCGGCTGACACAAAGGCGCCGCCGAGGACAGGAGACTCACTTGAAAGCGATGGTTTTGACGAGGTTCGGGGGGCCGGACAGCTTCGAGCTCCGGGATCTACCCGACCCGCGGCCAGGACCCCGGCAGGTCCGCGTTGCGGTGCATGCGACGTCGATCAACCCGCTCGACGGTCAGATCCGCCGCGGTGACTACGCCGATCAGGTCGAACTGCCTGCCATCATCGGACACGACGTCTCCGGGGTGGTCGACCAAGTCGGATCCGACGTGACGAAGTTCCGCGTGGGGGATGAGGTCTATTACACGCCGCGGATCTTTAGCGGGCCGGGATCGTACGCGGAATACCATGTGGCGGACGCCGAGATCGTGGCGCGAAAGCCGGCCAACCTGACCCATTCCGAGGCCGCGAGCGTCAGCCTGGTCGGCGTGACCGTTTGGGAGGGGCTGGTCGAGCGGGCCCGGTTGCAGGTGACCGAGACCGTCCTGATCCACGGCGGCGCCGGCGGCGTCGGGGCCATCGCCGTGCAGGTCGCCAAGGCCATCGGCGCGCGGGTCCTGGCGACGGCACGAGGCAGCGACGCGGCGCTCGTCGAACGGCTCGGCGCCTCGGACGTCATCGATTTCGAGCGCGAGGACTACGTGGACGCCGTCGATCGCCTGACCGAAGGCAGGGGCGTCGACGTCGTTCTGGATACGATCGGGCGCGACACGCTTTCGCGTTCCCCACGCATCCTCCGCGAGGATGGGCGAGTCGTCACCCTGGTGGACACGGCGACGCCCCAGAACCTCATCGACGCCTGGGGCCGGAACGCGACCTACCACTTCGTCTTCTCTCGCCAGAACGGCAGCAAGCTCGACGCCCTCACGCGCCTCCTCGAGCGAGGCCTGGTGGTGCCGCAAGTCGGCCTGGAGTTTCCCCTCAACGACGTCGCACGCGCCCACGCGCGCTCCGAGGAGGGCCGGCTCAAGGGCAAGATCGTGCTCAGAGTCAGATCGTGACGCCGCCGGACCTCTGCCGGAGTCCCTGACCTGTCAGGTCGCGATGTCCTGTAGGTCGAAGACGACGACGACATCTCAAAGCCAGCACAAGAGGTGATAACCATGAAATTTCGCAACGGCCTCGATTCGCTACTTCGTCCCGAAGACTCCGTACTGGTTCTGATCGATCATCAGCCTTACCAGCTCACGAACCTGAACAGCCACGATCCGCACATGGTCGTGAACAACACGACCGCTCTGGCTAAATCGGCCAAGGTGTTCGGCGTGCCCACCATCCTGACGAGCGTCATAGCGGAGCGCGGCGGCGTCATCTTCCCGCAGGTCACCGATGTCTTTCCGGGCCAGAAGGTGATCGACAGAACGTTCATCAACACCTGGGAGGATGAGAAAGTCGTGGATGCGGTTAAGGCGACCGGCCGCAAGCAGTTGATCATCGCAGGCCTCTGGACCGAAATCTGTGTCGCGATGCCCGCGATCCAGGCCGCAGGCGAAGGCTGGGACGTCACGGTGATCACCGACGCCTCCGGGGGCGTCTCGGTTGAGGCTCACGAAGTCGCCATCCAGCGCATGATCCAGGCCGGCGTGAACATGATGACTTGGCTGGCGCTGGCGGCCGAGTGGCAGCGCGACTGGGCCCGCCTCGATACCGCCGTCGGTCTCACCGAGGTGCTCAAGCAGCACGCTGCCGGCAGCGGCATCGCATATCTTTGGGAACAGCAGCTACTCGCTACGCCTGTGCCGAAAGCTGCAGGCTGATCGAATAGCGGCCGCCCTCGCCGATCCGGCGAGGCGCACGGGCGGCTGGACGGAGCGGTTCAAGGACATCCCGCTGAGCGAGGATGGCTCGATCCATTTCTCGACCGGCGTGGAGATCCGCACCCGTTACGAGGGCTATGCCAACCTCGACTGGGGATCGGCGCGCCACGATTCCTTCGTCTGGCAGCGCGTGATGCTCGATGCCGACCTGCAACGTTGGACCGAGACCTGGAATACTCCTTCCCTTCAGAAGGTGCCTGTCCCGGGTCCTCTCGGTCCGCCAACGATTTGGGACGTCCCGTCTCCTCGGTCGGATCGATCCTCAGACCTTGGCGATGAGCCTCCGCTCACGGGGAGGCCAGCTGTGTGATCAGCCAGCGGCCGGCCGGGCCCGGCGGGCGCTCAATGGGGTAGACGGCCCACATCGGCAGGAACAGGCCGCCCTTCGGCACGGCGGCGATATCCAGTCTCATGAGGTGACCGCTGGCAAGGTCATCCGCGACGACGTCGAGGGGCATCCCTCCCCAGCCCAGGCCCGAGCGCAGGAATGCGTGCTTCGCCCCGAGATCCGCAAGCCGCCAGGTCCTCGGCGAGAATACGCCGAACTCGCGCCCTTTGGTTAGCTCGCTCCGGTCGGTCAGGACCAATTGGACATGCTCGGCCAGGTCGGCAGTGGGGATCGTCCCCGTCCGTCGGCCGAGGGGATGCGCGGGCGAGGCGACCATCACCAACTCAACCTGGCATAATGGCTCGCGTGCGAGTTCAGGGGGTAGCAGGGGAGTGGCGCCGGCGACCGCGAATGCACAACGCCCGTCGAGAACCGGTGCGATCACCGCGCCGAGGGTCTCGACCTGTACCCGAAGTGGGGTCCTCGGGAATGCCGGTTGAAACGCGACCACGGCGGCTGTCAGCACCTGGATCGGAAACAGGACGTCGAGCACGATGCTGACCTCTGGCTCCAGGCCGCCGGCGAGGTCCTTTGCGTGCGACTTGAAGGTCTCGGCGGCGGCGACGGTCGCACGGGCATGGGCCAACAGCACTCTGCCGGCCTCGGTCAGGATCGGATAGCGGCTGGAACGGTCGAACAGCTTGATGCCGGACTGGCTCTCCAGGTTGGCGAGGGATTGGCTGATGAGGGACTGAGCGCGCCCGAGCTTGCGTCCGGCCGCCGAGAAGCTGCCGGTGTCGACGGCGGCGACGAAGGTTCGCAACTGATCGAGGGTGAGTTGATCGAGCATCCATCTGTCCAGGTGATGGGACGCATCGAAACATAGAGGCTTCGATGGGAGACGGAAGGCGCTTAGGTCTTTCGCTCACAGCCAAGCCGCACCCGCGGTCGGCCATTTCGAACCGGATGTCCCTCATGTCTCAGACCCTCGCGGCCTCACCGGCTTCCTCGCGCAAGCTCACCTTCGTCGCCTGGTCGCTGCAGGTGCTGCTCGCCCTCGTGTTCCTCGCCGCGGGCGGGGCCAAGCTCGCCGGCGTGTCGATGATGGTGCAGGTCTATGACCTCATTGGCGTCGGCCAGTGGTTCCGCATCGTCACCGGTCTTGTGGAAGTCGCCGGTGCCGTCGCCCTGCTGGTGCCCGGATACGCGGCCTTCGCCGCCCTCTTGCTGGCCTGCACCATGGTGGGTGCCATCCTGGCCCATCTCACCGTTCTGCCCACGCCCGCCGCCCCGGCCGTCGTGCTGCTCGCCCTCACCGCGACCTTGGTGTGGCTGCGCCGCGATCAGATCCTCGCGGTTCTCGGTCGCCGCTGACCATGGGTCGACCGCTGCATGGCCTTGCCGGCGGCGGCCTCGAACGAACCGGGAGAGAGCCGTCTGTTGGGGGCGGGGTCCTTTCGTGCGGTTCGATCGGCTACGTCTCGGGCATTGCCGATTGGCTCAAGCCCGAGGGCAGAGACTTTCTGCGGGCTCTGCGCGCGTAAGCTGGGGCCGCCTCTCTCTGCGGCCATGACCCCCATCGACCCCGCCTGACACAGGGAAAGCCCGTCATGGAGTTCGGCATCGACAGCTTTGCCGTCACCCTTCCCGACCCGAAGACGGGTCGGACCCTGCCGGCGGCCGAGCGCATGGAACGCTTGCTCGCCGAGGTCGAGGCCGCCGACCGGGCGGGGCTCGACGTCTTCGGCATTGGCGAGCACCACCGCGCCGAGTTTCTGGACGCGGCGCCCGCGATCATCCTCGCGGCTGCGGCCGCGCGCACCAGAACCATACGCCTGACAAGCGCCGTCACCGTGCTGAGCGCGGCCGATCCGGTCCGCGTCTTCCAGGAATTCGCCACCCTCGACCTGATCGCCAAGGGACGGGCCGAGATCGTGGTCGGACGCGGCTCCTTCGGCGAGGCCTACCCGCTCTTCGGCTTCGCCGCCCACGACTACGACGCGCTGTTCGTCGAGAAGTTAGACCTGCTCCTGGCTTTGCGCGACCAAACCCACGTGACCTGGCGCGGCCGGTTCCGGCCGCCGCTGAGCGGCCAGGGTGTCTACCCGCGCCCGCACCAGGACAGGCTTCCGATCTGGATCGGAGTCGGCGGGACGCCGGCGTCCTTCGCCCGGGCGGGCACCCTGGGCCTACCCTTGATGGTCGCCATCATCGGCGGCAGCTTCCAGCGCTTCCGTCCCCTGGTCGAGCTCTACCGGGAAGCTGGCCGGAAGGCGGGGCATGCGCCGGAGACGTTGAAGGTGGGGGTGCACGCGGTCGGTTTCGTCGCCGACACGGACCGTGCCGCACAAGAGGCGTTCTATCCGGGCTGGGCGCAGATGTTCGGAAAGATCGGAGCGGAGCGTGGCTGGCCGAGTACCGACCTGCGCGAGCAGTTCCAGGCGATGTGCGGCCCTTACGGCGCCTACCTCATCGGCGCGCCGGAGACGGTTGCGGCAAAGGTGCTCGACGCCAACGCGGCGCTGGGCGGCCTCTCCCGCCTGACCTTCCAGATGAGCTCGGCGATGCAGGAGCCGGACGCCATGGAGCGGTCGATCACACTTCTGGGTACTGAGGTGATGCCGCGGGTGAAGGCGGAACTCGCGAGGGCGGTGTGAAAAGAGGTGTCGCCCTCACCTCGTCAAGGCGTCGAGTTGCAGACGCTCCCTCACGAAAACCTCGAACTTGAGAGAAGCACGCGCAGTCGGTCTGACGGCCCCCGTTGAGCCTGACGCGGCCTGTCACCCTCCGATGTGAGCTGCCAGTTCGTCGGCGGTTCCCATCGGAAACGCCTCCTTGAGATGGTCGAGGAAGGCCGAGACCCGTGCGCTCAGAAGACGCCGCGATGGATAGAGGGTCCAGAGAGCGATCTCAGGTCTGTCGAGGTCGCCCCAGAGGACCAGCCGGCCGGCGGCCAGATCATGACTGACGAGCGAGAGGGGAAGGCGTCCGGCACCGGCGCCAGCTCTGACCGCGTCGCGAACCATCATCAGCGACGGTAGGCTCAGGACGGGCTCGGCGGTGACACTCGATCTGCCCGCAGGCGACTTCATATTCCAGATCATGGAGCCCTCCATCGGTCCGCGTATGACGGCGGGAGCGGTCGCATCGCCCGTCGGCCGGACCATGCTCGGAGCAGCCACGACGACCAGACGGTCGCGCAGGAAGATACGTCCGACGAGGCTCTCGTCCGGATCGGGATTCACCCGGATCACGAGGTCGTAGCCCTCTTCCACCATATCGACGGCACGGTCCTCCGTGGTGACTTCGAGCCGAACCTCTGGATGCTTGAGGGCGAACCCGACGGCGAGCTTTGCCATCGCGGACTGCGAGAAAAGCACGGGCGCGCTGATGCGTAGCCGGCCCCGCGGCCTGTCGCCCCCCGTCGCGATGGCCGCAGCCGTTTCGCTGAGTTCCGTGAGCAACACCTTCGTCCGCTCGTGGAGCGCCCGGCCTTCCTCCGTCAGCTTCAGGATGCGCGCCCCACGTTCGAACAGGCGCAGGGCGAGGCTGGCCTCCAGCTCCGCAACGCGGCGGGACAGCGTCGCCTTTGGACGTCCGGCGGCGCGTGCAGCCCGGCCGAAGCCGCCGTGTTGGGCGACGAGGTTGAAATCTGCGAGGGCGAGGAGGTCCATGCGTTCCACCAGCGAGACGGACCGTCCTATCAGGACGCCTGTTGGATCGTGAGCGGGTCCATCATCTTCCAGGTGTCGTTTGCGGCAAAACTGGAGTTACCCCATGACCATTCTCGTTACCGGCGCGACCGGCACCGTCGGCAGCCATGTCGTCGAGCACCTCATCAAGCGCGGCGCCGACGTCCGCGCCCTGGTCCGTGACCCGTCGAAGGCCAAGTTGCCGGCGGGCGTCACCGCGGTCCAGGGAGACCTGCTCGATGTCGACGCAATGCGGAACGTCCTTTCGGGCGTCTCGACCCTGTTCCTGCTGAACGCGGTCGTGCCCGACGAGGTCACTCAGGCGCTGATCGCGCTCAATCTCGCCCGAGAGGCCGGGATTGAGCGGATCGTCTACCTGTCGGTGATCCACAGCGACCTCTACGTGAACGTGCCGCACTTCGCGGGCAAGTTCGGCGTCGAGCGCATGATCGAGGCGATGGGTTTCAACGCCACCGTCCTGCGTCCCGCCTACTTCATGAACAACGATTTCATGGTCAAAGATGTGGTGCGTGACTATGGCATCTACCCTATGCCCATCGGAGCCAAAGGCCTCGCGATGATCGACGCTGCCGACCTCGGCGAAATCGCGGCTCTCGAACTCATCCGCCGCGAACAGGCCGAGACGCCACTTCCCTTCGACCGGATCAACCTCGGCGGTCCCGAGACGCTGACGGGGTCGGACGTTGCCGCCATCTGGTCCGATGTCCTAGGCCGCCAGATCAACTACGGTGGCGATGACACCGCCGCGTTCGAGCAGAACCTTCGGCAGAAGCACGTGCCGGGCTGGATGGCCTTCGACATGCGCCTGATGTGCGAGCGCTTCCTCAGCGTGGGAATGGTGCCCGACGCCGGCGATGTCGACCGCCTCACCGCACTGTTGGGACGTCCGCTGCGCTCCTATCGTGCCTTCGCCGCCCAGGCCGCAGCAACCGCCTAAAAACTCGCTGCGAGCCATCGGCGACCATCAAGTCAGGACGTTGTGGCAGTCGGACTAATCATTCTATCTCAACGGCAGCTGTCGGGCTCCAAAGCGGCCATTCCAGCGGCTCGATCCGAAGGTTCGCTGGTGGCGCGTTGCTGACTTCGCCGCATGTCCGGCGCCTTCAGTCCTGGCTGATCCGCGCGATCAGCCCGGATCAAAGCCAGCCGGTCACGGCATGACGCTCGTCGCGTCGGGCGCCACCGGGAAGACGTGCATCTCCGAACTCTTATTCGATTGGCATCGTCCCATGCGCATTGCTGAGCAGACCACGTAGGGTTTCGACTAACTCAGTCGCGCGATACGGTTTCTGCAGCAACGAAAAGCCGTTCGTGTCCTGATCTTCTTGAAGGTAGCCGGACGACAGCAAAATTGGCATGTCCGGCCATCGCTGGCGGATGATGTGCCCAAGCTCGATGCCGTTCATCGCGCCAGGCATGTTCACGTCGCTGAAAACAAGGGAAATGTTCGACTCTATTTGCAGGAGGCGGAGGGCCTCGTCGACGTCCTGCGCACTGAAAACCTTGAATGCAAGCGCTTCAAAAGTCGAGACAACTGTAAAGCGAACATCAGCGTCGTCCTCGACGACGAGCACGGCTCTCCCTGCACCATTCATCGCGTTCTGCGGCCCGGGGGCCTTCCCTGGATCGATTTCCTCCGACGAAAAACCCGGCTTGGCAAGCACGGGCAACGTAATAACGAACCGGGTGCCTTGGTCCGGATTGCTATCAACGGCGATGGTTCCGCCGCTCTGCTGTACGAAACCGTAGACCATGCTCAGACCGAGCCCGGTGCCTTTACCGGCCTCCTTGGTCGTGAAGAAGGGTTCGAATACGCGGGCGAGGATGGCTGGGGACATCCCTGTGCCCGAGTCCGTGACCGCGATCTCGACTGAGTGCACCTGCTCGGAGTCCTCCTGCGCGACGGCCTCATGACGCTTGATGCGAATGCCCAAGGTCCCCCCGTCTGGCATCGCGTCCCGCGCATTCACAGCGAGGTTGATGAGGGCGGCCTCGAACTGAGCGTGATCAACGCAGACTTCCGGCAGTCCATCCTCCAGGTCCGCGGAGATCGCAATCCGCTCCCCAAGAGTGCGTTCTAGGAGCTTTATCAGGCCAGGTATGAAGCTCGTGAAGTCCAACGCTCTGGGCTGGAGCGGAGAGCGCCGGGAGAAGGCCAGCAGCCGACTGGTCAGTTCAGCGCAGCGATGGGCTCCCTCGATGGCGCTCTCGATGCGGCGGAGCGCTTTCTCGTTGCCCGACAACGAGCTTTTCACCAAATCAAGGTTGCCGATCACGATGCTCAGCATATTGTTGAAGTCGTGCGCAATACCGCCTGTCAGACGGCCAACCGCTTCAAGCTTTGAGGCATGCTGCAAGCTGAGTTCAAGCTCCTTGCGCTCTGTCACGTCGAACCACATCCCAAACAGTTCGACCGGCGTACCGTTCTCATCACCGTTGATCACGATCTGATCAAGAATGTGCCGCTCCCTGCCGTCTGCGTTGCGCCAACGATATTCGAGAGTTACCGCGCCGGATTCCGAGACCGTGCTCAAATCTGCAGAGATCCTGTCCCTGTCATCCGGCTCAAGCTGCTCTCCCCAGAGGTTTGAGGCAGCAAAGGCCTCGCGCGAGAAGCCGGTGATGCGCTCGATGCTGTCATTCGTGAAGTGAAGCCGTCGATCGTCTCCACTGAAGGGCGAGGTGTAGAGCGCAATGGGGAGGCCACGCAGGACAGCGGCCTGATGTTCCTCACGCCTGCGCAGAGCCTGCTCGGCGGCAAGCTTCTCGCCCCGTACGCGCAGGTTTTCCAGGAGCAGCTGCTTCTCGGCCGCCGCCTTGCGCTGGATCTCCGCTGTCTTCAGGTACAGATCGACGAAGACATCGACCTTCGATTTGAGGACGAGCGGCTGGATGGGTTTGAACACGTAGTCCACCGCTCCGGCGGAGTATCCGCGGAAGATGTGGATGTCCTCCTTGTTATGAGCCGTGAGGAACAGGATCGGGACACGGGACGTGCGCGAGCGGCTGCGGATCAGGGAGGCGACCTCGTAGCCGTCCATGCGCGGCATCTGCACGTCGAGCAGGATCAGGGCGAAATCCTCCCGGAGCGCCTGCCGCAGGGCTTCCTCGGGCGAGTTCGCCAGCACGAGGTCGATCGCCGGATCGGCGAGGACCTCGGAGGCGGCGAGGAGATTGCGCTGATCGTCATCGACGATCAGGATCTTCGCCCGAACCGGATCGGGCTCAGTGCGAGCGCTCCGCGGCTCGGCGGAGCTGCCGGTCCCGGTCGGTAGGAAACTCAGCCCGTCCTTCATTGTGGTTGCCGATCGAGGGTCGTCGGGTCGCCGAGCGTGGGCACGGGGCCGTGTGCGACCTCGCCACGCCGGGCCAACTGCACCCGCAGCACCGCGAGGAGCTGATCCATGTCGATCGGCTTCGAGACGTAATCGGACGCGCCCGCCTCGATGCACTTCTCGCGGTCACCCTTCATGGCCTTCGCGGTCACCGCGATGAGCGGCAGGCTACGGAAGCTGGCCTCCGCCCGGATCGCGCGCATCGTCTCGTAGCCGTCCATCCCCGGCATCATGATGTCGACCAGCATCGCATCGATGTTCGGGTTGGACTTGAGGAGGGCGATGCTGTCCTGCCCGTTCTCGGCGAACAGGACCTCCAGCCCGTGCTGCTCGAGGGCGCTCGTGAGCGAGAAGATGTTGCGCAGGTCGTCATCGACCAGGATGACCCGGCAGCCCTGAAGTGACGCCGCATCCTTCCGCTCGACGAGGATCTGCTCCTCGACTGGAACGCGATTGATCGCGCGATGCAGGAACAACGCGGTCTCGTCGAGAAGTCGCTCGGACGAGCGCGTGTCCTTGAGGATGATCGTCGAGGCGGTGTGCCTGAGCTGCTGCTCCTCGGCGGCCGTCAGCTCCCGGCCCGTATACACGATGATCGGCAACTCCTCCCCGTCCTGGGAGGCACGGATCTGCTCGATCAGCTCGGAACCGCCGATATCGGGCAGGCCGAGATCGATGATCGCGCAGTCGAACCGGCCGCCTGTCAGGGCTTCCAGCGCGGCGGAGGCCGTGCCGACCCCGAAGATCTTGACGTCCTCTTCGCTCAGGAGCGCTGTGATGCTGGCGCGCTGGTTCTCGTCGTCCTCGACGAGCAGGAGGTTGCGCACCGGCCGCGTGATGAACTCCTTCGAGCGCTCCAGGGCGCGCATCAGGCCCTCGCGCTCGACCGGCTTCTCCAGAAACCCGAACGCGCCCGCGCGAAGGCCGCGCTTCTTCTCGTCGTTGACCGAGATCACGTGGATCGGAATGTGCCGGGTGCGGGGATCGTTCTTCAGGAGGTCGAGCAGGGCCCAGCCGTCCATGTCGGGCAGGCCGATGTCGAGGGTGATGGCGTGCGGCTTGAAGCGGTGCGCGAGGCTGAGCGCGCCGGCCCCGTCCTGCGCGATCAAACCCTTGAAGCCACGCTCGCGCGCGAGCTCCAGCAGCACCGAGGCGAACATGGCGTCGTCCTCCACGATGAGCACGATGTGGTCGCTCGGGTGAATTGCGTGGCGGTCGTCCGCGGAGGACGAGAGCGCCATCGCGGTGTTCGGCTGGCGGCCCATCGGCGCCGAAGGCGCGTACCCGTCCGATGCCTCCACCGCGCGTCCGGTGAGCGCCTGCGCGGGCGGTTCGAAGGGCAAGAACAGGGTGAAGGTGCTGCCCGTACCGACGCGGCTCTCGACCACGATCTCGCCGCCCAGCAGGCGCGCGATCTCGCGGCTGATCGCGAGGCCGAGGCCCGTGCCGCCGTACTTGCGGCTCGTGGTCCCGTCGGCCTGCTGGAACGCCTCGAAGATGATCCGCTGCTTGTCCTCGGCGATGCCGATCCCGGTATCGGTGACGGACATGGCGATCCACTGGGTCCCGGCGCGCAGGGGCGAGCCCTCCGCGGAACCGATCTTGAGCGAGACGCTCCCCTTCTCGGTGAACTTGAAGGCGTTGGAGAGAAGGTTGCGCAGGACCTGCTGCAGGCGCTTCGAGTCCGTCCGCAGGGAGCGCGGCAGGCCCGGATCGACCTCGATCACAAAGGCGAGGTGGCGCTCCTCGGCGAGCTGCCGGAAGGTCCTGTTCAGGTTCTCGCTGATGTCCTGCAGCGTGACGTCGCCGATCTCAAGCGACACCGTGCCCGACTCGATCTTGGAGAGATCGAGGATGTCATTGATGAGTGACAGGAGGTCGGTCCCGGCCGCGTTGATCGTCTTGGCGAATTCCCGCTGTTTGTCGGTGAGGTTCCCGTCGCGGTTCTCGGAGAGAAGCTTCGAGAGGATCAGCAGGCTGTTGAGCGGCGTGCGCAGCTCGTGGCTCATATTGGCGAGGAATTGCGACTTGTAGCGCGAGGTCAGGCTCAGCTGCTCGGCCTTCTCCTCCAGCGCCGTCTTGGCGATCGAGACCTCGCGGTTCTTGCCCTCGACCTCACGCTTCTGGATTTCGAGCAGGCGCGCCTTTTCCTCCAGCTCCTCGTTGGTCTGCTGCAGCCGCTCCCGCTGGTTCTTCAGGAGGTCCTCGGATTGCTGCAGCGAGGCGGCCTGCAGCTCCAGGCGATCGTTCGTCTTCTTCAATTCTTCCTGCCGGCTCTGCAACTCGCCGGTCAGGAGCTGCGACTGCTTCAGGAGGCCTTCCGTCCTCATGTTGGCAGCGATCGTGTTGAGCACGATCCCGATCGACTCGGTCAGCTGATCGAGGAAGGACTGGTGGGTCTCGCTGAAGCGGTTGAACGACGCCAACTCGATGACCGCTCGGACTTCCTGCTCGAAGAGGACGGGCAGCACGATGATGTTGAGGGGCGGCGCCTCGCCGAGAGCCGAGCCGATGGTGATGTAGTCGCCGGGCACGTGGGTGAGGAGGATACGCTTCTTCTCGAAGGCGCATTGGCCGACGAGGCCTTGACGCAGGCGATAGCGGTTCGAGAGGTTCTTGCGCTCCGTGAAGGCGTAGCTCGCCATCAGATCGAGAACCGGCTCTCCGCCCTCGTCCTCCACCATGTAGAACACGCCGCGCTGGGCGCTCACGAGCGATGCAATCTCGGACAGGATCAGGTTCGAGACCGTGGCGAGGTCGCGCTCGCCCTGCAGCATGCGGGTGAACTTGGCGAGGTTGGTCTTCAGCCAATCCTGCTCGGCGTTTTTGAGCGTCGTGTCCCGCAGATTGCGGATCATTTCGTTGATGTTGTCCTTCAGCGAGGCGACCTCGCCGGAGGCCTCGACCGAGATCGAGCGCGCGAGGTCCCCCTTCGTCACGGCGGTCGCCACCTCGGCGATGGCGCGCACCTGGGTCGTGAGGTTCGCCGCGAGCTGGTTCACGTTGTCCGTCAGATCACGCCAGAGACCCGCCGCGCCCGGCACCCGCGCCTGGCCGCCCAGCTTGCCTTCGACGCCCACCTCGCGCGCCACGTTGGTCACCTGGTCGGCAAAGGTGGCGAGCGTCTCGATCATCTCGTTGACGGTGTCGGCCAGCGCCGCGATCTCGCCCTTGGCGTCGACCGAGAGTTTCCGCTTGAGGTCGCCCTGCGCCACCGCCGTGACGACGTCTGCGATGCCGCGCACCTGACCGGTGAGGTTGGCCGCCATCATGTTCACGTTGTCGGTCAAGTCCTTCCAGGTCCCGCCGACGCCGCGCACCTGTGCCTGGCCGCCGAGTTTGCCCTCGGAGCCGACCTCGCGGGCGACGCGGGTCACCTCCGAGGCGAAGGAGTTCAGCTGATCCACCATCGTGTTGATGGTCGACTTGAGCTCCAGGATCTCGCCCTTCACATCGACGGTGATCTTCTTGGACAGATCGCCGTTGGCGACCGCCGTCGTCACGTCGGCGATGTTGCGCACCTGCCCCGTCAGGTTGGCCGCCATCATGTTCACGTTATCGGTCAGGTCCTTCCAGGTCCCGCCGACGCCGCGCACCTGTGCCTGGCCACCGAGCTTGCCCTCGATGCCGACCTCGCGGGCGACGCGGACCACCTCGGAGGCGAAGGAGTTCAGCTGATCCACCATCGTGTTGATGGTCGATTTGAGCTCCAGGATCTCGCCCTCGACGGCCACCGTGATCTTCTTGGACAGGTCGCCGTTGGCGACCGCGGTCGTCACCTCGGCGATGTTGCGCACCTGCCCCGTGAGGTTGGCCGCCATCATGTTCACGTTGTCGGTCAGGCCCTTCCAGACGCCGCCGACGCCTTTGACCTGCGCCTGGCCGCCGAGCTTGCCCTCCGTGCCGACCTCGCGGGCGACGCGGGTCACCTCGGAGGCGAAGGAGTTCAGCTGATCCACCATCGTGTTGATGGTCGACTTGAGCTCCAGGATCTCGCCCTTTACGTCGACGGTGATCTTCTTGGACAGATCGCCATTGGCGACCGCGGTCGTCACATCGGCGATGTTGCGCACTTGGCCCGTCAGGTTGGCCGCCATCAGGTTCACGTTGTCGGTGAGGTCGGCCCAGGTGCCGGCCACGCCCTCGACGCGGGCCTGACCGCCCAGCTTGCCTTCCGAACCCACTTCCTTCGCGACGCGGGTCACCTCGGAGGCGAAGGAGTTCAGTTGGTCCACCATCGTGTTGATGGTGTTCTTGAGTTCCAGGATCTCCCCGCGCACGTCGACGGTGATCTTCTTGGAGAGATCGCCGTTGGCGACCGCAGTGGTCACGTCGGCGATGTTGCGCACCTGACCCGTCAGGTTGGCCGCCATCAGGTTCACGTTGTCGGTGAGGTCGGCCCAGGTGCCGGCGACACCGCGCACCTGCGCCTGCCCGCCGAGCTTGCCTTCCGAGCCGACCTCACGGGCGACGCGGGTCACCTCGGAGGCGAAGGAATTCAGTTGGTCCACCATCGTGTTGATGGTGTTCTTGAGTTCCAGGATCTCGCCGCGCACGTCGACGGTGATCTTCTTGGAGAGATCGCCGTTGGCCACCGCGGTGGTGACTTCGGCGATGTTGCGCACCTGGCCCGTCAGGTTGGCCGCCATCATGTTGACGTTGTCGGTCAGGTCCTTCCAGGTCCCGCCCACACCCTCGACCTGGGCCTGTCCGCCGAGCTTGCCCTCCGTGCCGACCTCGCGGGCGACGCGGGTCACCTCCGAAGCGAAGGAGTTCAGCTGGTCCACCATCGTGTTGATGGTCAGCTTCAAGGCGAGAATCTCGCCCTTCACATCGACGGTAATCTTCTTGGACAGGTCGCCCCGCGCGACCGCGGTCGTGACCTCGGCGATGTTGCGCACTTGGCCCGTCAGGTTTTCCGCCATCATGTTGACGTTGTCGGTCAGGTCCTTCCAGACGCCGCCGACACCCTTGACCTGCGCCTGTCCGCCGAGCTTGCCCTCCGACCCCACCTCCTTGGCGACACGGGTCACTTCCGAGGCGAAGGAATTGAGCTGGTCCACCATCGTGTTGATGGTCGATTTCAGGTCGAGGATCTCGCCCTTCACGTCGACGGTGATCTTCTTGGACAAGTCGCCGTTGGCCACCGCGGTGGTGACTTCGGCGATGTTGCGCACTTGGCCCGTCAGGTTGGCCGCCATCAGGTTCACGTTGTCGGTCAGGTCCTTCCAGGTCCCGCCGACGCCCTTGACCTGCGCCTGCCCTCCGAGCTTGCCCTCCGAGCCGACCTCACGGGCGACGCGGGTCACCTCGGAGGCGAAGGAGTTCAGCTGATCCACCATCGTGTTGACGACCTTGCCGATCCGAAGGAACTCGCCGCGCAGGGGCCGGCCCTCGATCTCGATCTGCATGGTCTGGCCGAGGTCCCCCTTGGCGACGGCCCCGATGACGCGCGCCACCTCGGTGGTGGGCTGAACAAGGTCGCCGATCATCGTGTTGACCGACTCGACGCAATCGTTCCACCCGCCGGTCGCGGCCGGAAGCTTTCCGCGCTCGCCGATGCGCCCGTCCTTGCCGACCGCGCGGGCGACCCTGTCGAGTTCACGGGCGAGCCCTTGGTTGAGCTCGACGATGTCGTTGAACGCTTGCGCGATCTCCCCCTCAATGCCCGTCAGATCCAGCGGCAGCCGAGTCGAGAAGTCACCCTTCCGAAAGGCACGAAGGCTCTTCAGGAGGAGCTTCGGCTCCAACTGCAACGTAGTCGGCGTCATGCGGGTACACCCTTAGGGTAGATGATACAGACCAGCGAGGCATTCTTTGGATCGTCGGCGGCTGTGAGAAACCACTGGCGAGGAAGAACGGCAATAGGGCGAAACGTAAATGGTTGCTCGATCCTTCGATCCGCAGAGCGGCCCAGCACGTTGCTCTTTCCGATGCATGGCCGCTCGGCTGAGAATAAGCCCGCTCGTCGCAGCGCAGATCGTCGTTTTTTGTTTCGCGTCGCGCTCTGCCGTGACAGGCAGCAAGCGAGAGGCTGTTATGGCCTTGCCGGCTGGGAGGCTCAAATGATGGGTTATGAGCCTATCTCGGAAAGCCTACCCGTCTGATGTATCCGATACTCCCCTGCAGCCACCAATATTGCTGTCAGAGAGCCAGGCATTCCCCGGGTCAAGGACCGATCTTGTATCAACAACAGACTGCCCGCCGGCCGCGGGCGAAAGTCCGTTGATGGGGCAAAGCCAAGGTCCGCTTCTGGACCGAAGGCCGAGGTCCGGTTGCGGCGCACAGCAGAACCATCGGCGTGCGAACTCCTGACCCCTTGCAGTACTCGGAGTTCATTCGGATCGGCGCTGAACACGACGATGGACTTTCGCGCGCGAAAAGCTGCATCTTGAGCGGGGGCCCCGTGTGAGTCGGAGGCACCATGAACTACGAGATCCAACCTCATAACGCCAAGCCTGCCAGTATCTGGAACTCCGGCGGCGCTCATTACAACGAGATCAGTCGCGGCATCGCCGACAGTATCGAACACTGCGTGCTGCGTCTCGATCCGAAGCCGGGCGAGCGGGTGCTCGACCTCGCCACTGGCACCGGCTGGACTTCGCGCGTCGTCGCCCGGCGGGGTGCGCAGGTGACTGGGGCTGACATCAGCGCCGATCTCTTGTCGTTCGCCGCTGAGCAGGCTCGGGCCGAGGGTCTCGACATCAATTACCAGCTGGGCGACGCTGAGAGACTGCCCTTTGCCGACGGCGCGTTTGACGCCATCATCTCTACCTGCGGCGTGATGTTCGCTAGCCGGCCTGAGGCCGCAGCCGCTGAGTTGGCACGTGTCTGTCGCAAGGGCGGAAGGATTTGCCTCACCACCTGGCTGTCGAACGACAATGTGTTCAGGATGTTCATGGTGATGAAGCCCTACATGCCGCCACCGCCCAATCCGGCCCCGCCCTCGCCATTTGAGTGGGGCCGCACTGAGCGGCTTGAAGAACTGCTGGGTCGGGACTTTGAGCTGGCTTTCGAGAACGGCGTTTCATTCTATCGCGAGCAGAGCGCAGAGGCGGCCTGGGAGCGGTTCGCCGGTGGCTACGGTCCGACCAAGGCTCTGGCCGCCAGCCTCGACGAGGACCGCCGCGCCAATCTGCGGCGCGACTTCATCGCCTTCCATGCCCAGTTTCCCACCCCGCTCGGTATCTGCGTTCCCCGCGCGTACTGGGTCACGCGTGGGATTCGCCACTAGCCTGAGCTTGGCTGGGCCGTGGTCAGGAACGGCCCTGCCACGATACGGCACACCTCATCACCTCGATCCGGAGCATCACTTCTGCGCAGGGAGGCTGGCATGAAGCGTTGCGCAATCCTTACTTTGACAGTGCTCGCGATCGGCCCGGCATCAGCCGACCCGGTGGAACTCGCGGACTTTCGTGACCTGTTGCGACCTCCGCCGACCCTGCAGCTCGCTTACGGTGAGGCCCCCTCTCAAGGGATCGATGTATTCCTGCCTGCGAGCCCTGGCCCACACCCAGTCGCGGTTCTCATCCACGGCGGTTGCTGGAGCGCTACCACCGCCGGGCGCGAGCAGATGCGTCACCTAGGACCCGATCTCACGCGTCGCGGCGTTGCCGTGTGGAGCATCGGCTACCGCCGTGCCAACGAGGCCGGCGGCGGCTATCCCGGAACTTATCAGGACGTGGGCGCCGCTCTGGACCGCCTCGCTGAAGAGGCAGGAGCCCACCACTTGGATCTCTCACGAGTGGTGTTCGTGGGCCACTCGGCAGGTGGCCATCTCGCCCTCTGGGCGGCCTCGCGCGGCTTGCTTCCCGCCACGAGCCCTCTTCACGCAGCGACCGGGTTTGTCCCGCGGGCGGTGATCAGCCTGGGCGGCGTGGGGGATCTTACGACGTTCGCGCGGTTCATCCCTGTGCTCTGCGGCCCGGGCATTGTCGAGCGGATCGCCCCAGCAGACAAGCTATCGGAGGTGTCACCCGCAGCCCTCCCGCCCGCAGGGGTACCGATCTTTCTGGTCAGCGGCGTCCTGGACCGACTCACGCCGCCATGGGTCGCCTACGACTATGCCCGCGCTGTACGAGGGAGGTCCGGACCTGCGCCGCAACTCATCAACGTCTCGGATGCCGGACACTTCGACGTGGTCACCCCGTCGACACCGGCTTGGCAGGAGGTCCGTGGTCTCATCGAGGCATCCTTGGAACTCCATTAGGTTGCCGTCAGACCGGCCTGCATGCGGATCCGCTCGGTTGAGCTCGGCGTTTCTGATGTGCCTTATGCGTCGAGGTCCAGTGTACGGGCTCGCTATGCCTATAGAGGCGAACTGGTACGTTCATGTTGCGCATGAAGCGGCCGATCCTATGCGGCCCGACCATGAGCCGACGCACGATGGCTCTTTGAAATGATTATGCGCTGATCCGAATGAGCTTTGTCGTGCAGGAAAGTGCAGTGATCTTCCGCGAACGGATCATTCTGGTCTGTCGCTACCAATTGGAGGCGATCTCGAGCGGCGAGATGTTTCTGCGAGCCAATCAATTCAAGGCCAAATCGCTCCGGCCAATGCTGAGACCGAATGTCAGCGCAGAGGAATCTCTCCATGAAGCCAACCCTGGAGAATGGCGAACTGAACGATCTGTGCCCGGCTTGCGAGGCCGAGCTTGGTGCAGGCCCGAGCCTTTTGGGTCTCGATGGCCTTGGGGGTTGCGCCGAGCCGGTCGGCGACTTCCTTGCTCGTGAAGCCGAAGGCGACGAACCGGAGGATGTCGCGCTCGCGCTCGCTCAAGGTCGAGCACGCCGCCTCATCCACGCTTGAACTCAGCCGCCGATGCGGAGCGGTGCGCTCCGGCAATGCCGGATCGAGATAGATGCCGCCGGCATGAACCGCCCGCACCGCGCTGGCGATGTTCTGGAAGGCCGACCGCTTGAGTACATAGCCGCGGGCGCCCGCCTCGAAGGCTTGGTCGATGTAGACCCGGCTCTCATAGACGCTCAGCATGATAGCCTGGGTCCGCGTCCCCGTTCTCGCAAGATGGCGAAGAACGGCGACGCCATTCATCTCCGGCATATTGATGTCGAGGATGGCGACGTCCGGCTCGTGCTGAACAATCGCCCGGTAGGCGGCCGCGCCCGTTTCGACGGAGGCCACCACGACGATCTCGCCGGAATCAGCGATCAGGCTCGTCACACCGTGACGGAAAACCGGATGATCGTCCGCCAGCACGACGTGGATCAGGGTCCTAGGCATGCCCGCTTTCCTCGACGGACCGGTAGGCGCGGGCAACGATGCTCGTGCCCCGGCCGGGAGCCGACTCGATGTTCAGCGTGCCGTCGACCAGCGCCATCCGCTCACGCATACCGAGCAGGCCGAGCTTCCCCTGGGAGACGAGACTGGTCGCGATCGCCTCGTCGGCCGCGAAGCCGCTGCCGTTGTCGTCGATCGTCAGCGTGACCTGCAAAGCGCTGAACCGCAGCACGACCGACACGCACACGCCCGGCCCCGCATGCTTCGCCACGTTCGTGAGCGCCTCCTGAGCCAAGCGATAGAGCGTGATCGCCGTCTCCAGCGGAAAATCCACCTCCTCCCCGACGATTTGAAACTCGGTCACGATTTCCGTCACCCGGCTCCACTCATCCACGAGCGAGCGCAGCGCGGTCACGAAGCCGAACTCATCGAGGGCGGCCGGCCGGAGTTCGAGGGTCACCCTCCGGAGCGATTGCCCGATGTCCTGGGTGTGTCGGAGAAGTTGCTCGACCTCATGGATGGCCGTTGGGCAAGACAGGCGTGACGCGATCTTTCTCAGGCCGAAGGTCAGCGTGACGAGTTGCTGACCGGCATGATCATGGAGGTCGCGCGCGAGACGCCGCCGCTCGTCCTGCCCGGCCCGGTAGAGCCTCGATAGAACGGCGTCACGCTCGGCCTCGGCACGCTGCCGTGCCTGCGCGTCCTCCTCGAGGTGGACCAGCAACCGGCTGCGCTCGGTCAGGAGCGCCTGCATCTCGATCTCACGCCGCTTGCGCTCCTGCATGACGCGCCGGACATCGTTCAGCCGCTCCGTGAGGAGGTGAAGGCGGCCCTCCAGGTTCGTCGGCGTGAGATGAAGCAGGACGAGTGGCTCGTCACCATACGCGCGCAGGACGATGCGCGCGCCCCGGCATGGATGACGGCAGGAACTCTCGGCTCCGGCGCGGACGAACACCGCGCCGGGGATCGGGTTCTCGGTCCGCGAGCACAGGCTGAGGTAGCGGCTCATCCGCTCGCGATGTGTCTTCTCGACCGGCAGGGGAAGGCCGATCGCGAGGTCCGGCAAACGGTCGAACGCAGCCGGATTGGCGTCTTCCACGAGCCCGAACTGGCCCACCAGGATCAGGGGATCCGCAACGAAGGCGAACAGCGCGGCGAAATCGGACTCAGGCCCAGGCTCGCCGATGATACCGCCGCCCGCTGCCGGTTGTGTTCGGGTCGAGGTTGATGACGACCCGGCACTCGGACGCCCCCGCGGCGATGGTTTCGGGAAGATCGACTCGTGCATATCCCTGACTCTCCGCGGCCAGATGCCCACACACGTTCGCGGTCAGCATGCACAGTGAAGGGCATTTCTTTGCCAGTTCTCCGAACGGACAGCGCTTATTGCCGAGAACGATGCGCTGCTCCGATTCGTCCATGACGTAGAAATCGCTGCCGATCCGCTGCTTCATGTCGAGCAGAGCGTCGACCATCCCTTTCCTGTCGAGTTGGCTCGCGCCACTCACCTGGAGGTACTCTTCCTGGATCTTCTCACCCACAGCGAGGCCGACCAAGCTAATGAAGCTGCCAGCTTCGCTGGATCCGACTGTATCCTCAAACAAGGACCCCATCGTCGTCACCACGAGATCCATGAATATTTCCCGGTCCAAGCGAATCTGCGAACCGCAGAAATCACCCCGCGAATCTACCAAGCTCTGTTCCACTGCCGCCTCCCAAGCAGGGCCACCCTCTACGGATATCACGGGTGGTATCCGCGCATCAATAGTTAGTACTATGCCAGGGTTACTAGAAACGGAAATTTAGGGGTAGGCAGTCGAACCTCGGCATGCGCACGGCTTGGCTGGCGAAATCAATCGATCCGCAAATATTAACAGTCATCGCTCAAGGAATGCGCGACTAAACTGGTCTTGAAGTGGCTTCATCAGGTAGGACATTGCTGTTCTCTCATCCGTAGCGACCTGAACTTCGACGGGCATTCCAGGGATAAGGCGGGCCGAGCCTCCCAGGCGTTCAATCTCGCCATCCTTGAGCTCGACATGCCCGAGATAGAACGCCTCGTCCCGTGGGCCCTTCGTCGTCGAGGGCGAGACGTAGGTCAGCACTCCCTTAAGTTCGGGGGTGGTGCGCTGGCTGAAGGCGGTGAAGCGGACCCGGGCCGCGCGGCCGACGCCAATCTGGTCGATGCTGGTCGGCGGGATGCGGATCTCGATCTTGAGCCGCGCGTCCTCGGGCACCACGGTCGCCAGGATGTCGGCGGGGGTGACGACGCCGCCAACCGTGAAGGTCTTCAATTCGTGCAGGATGCCGGTCACGGGGGCACGGATCTCGGTGCGCGTCAGCCGGTCGTCCAATGCCACGCGACGGTTGCTCAGCTCTGCCGCCTTGGCATCGACCTGACTGAGCTCGCGCTGCGCCTCGGTCCGCGCGGTGTCTGCGATGGCGAGGATCTGGACGCGGATCTCGCTCGTCCGCGTCTTCGCCCGCGCGATGGAGGCCTCCAACGACCCCTGCTCGCCGGCCAGGCGGTGCTTGTCGCGGGTAATCGGCAGGAAGCGGGAACTCTCGTAGAGCTGCTTCTCGACCAGGATCGATAGCTTGCCATGCTCGGTGGTGAGGACGGCCAGTTCGTCTCTCTTGGCGTCCCGCTGCTTCGTGAGGCCGGCGATCTCCTCAGCGATCTGCCCGATCTGGAGTTCGAGCTGCTGGCGCTGGCTGTCACGGCCGGCGAGGTTGCCCCGGAACAGCCGGAGTTCGCCCTCCAGGATCGACTGCACCTCTGCACCCTGGTGAAGCAGGGCTTGCGGGAAGCTGACCTCGCGCTGCCCGTCGCGCTCCGCCAGGAGCCGCGCCTTCTTGGCGGCGAGTTCCACCAGTTGTCCCTTCACGATGGCGAGTTCCGCGCGGGTCTGCGCGTCGTCGATTCTGAGGAGCACTTGGCTGGCCGTGACGGGCTGCCCATCGCGCACGAGGATCTCGCCGACCACGCCGCCGTCGCGGTGCTGCACGGACTTGGCTCGCTGATCGACGGCGACGGATCCGGAAGCGAGGATCGCGCCGCTGAGATCGGTCGTGGCGGCCCAGCCGCCGACGCCGCCGACGAGCGCCGCGCCGAAGATGAACCCGGCGACGATGCGCGGGCCGACGGAGAACGCGACGTTCGTGCGGGATTGCGGTTCGTGCCGCCGCAGGGGGCGCGGCATCCGATCGGGAGATGTACGCATGATCCTTCTCCGGCTTCGCTCTCAAGTGTGGAATGTCGGCGGTTCGGGCAGCGGCCCGATCGTGAAGCGCAGCAAGTGCTCGCCATCGAGGACGACGGTGGTCTCGTAGGCCTCGTCATGGTCGAGGTCGGCCGAGACGACCGTGCGGTCCCGGCCTTCGGAACGATCGAACCGGCACTGGATCCCGGTCGGTGCATCGCTTTCACCCCGGAGCGCCTCCGCGAGCGGGCGCCCGGCCGCGGTCTCCTCCTTGAACAGGGCGTAGCGGACCAGATCGATGTAATCGCCGACGGAGAAGTCCGTGATCTGCACGGTGCGGGTGCCATCGCGCGGCTCGGCCGGAGCGGCGAACGCGTACACGTCGTCGCCGCCGCCGCCGGTGAGCACGAGATCCCGGCCGCCCACCACGAAGCGGTCGTCGCCCGATCCCGCGATGATCGCCTCGACCGAGGTGATCCGGTCGAGGCCGAGCTCCTGAGCGGAGACGGTCTCGTTCCTCAGGTCCACCACCAGATCGACCGTGGCCGCCGACAGGTCGAGCGTGTCCCGCCCCGCGCCGCCGTCGACCGTGTCCTCCGCGCTGTCGAGGGCGAGGATGATCACGTCGTCGCCCGCCTCGCCCGACACGAGGTCACGCCCGGCCCCGTCCGAGAGGATGTCCGCGCCCTCGCCGCCCTGCAGCCGATCATCACCCGCATCCCCGACGAGCACGTCGGCACCGGTGCCGCCGGACAGGTCGTCGGCGCCGGCCGCGCCGTAGAGGCTATCGTTGCCCTCGCCTCCAAGGAGGAGATCGTCACCGTCGCCCCCGTCCAGGATGTCGCGCCCCTCGCCGCCATCGAGCAGGTCGTCGCCCGCCTCCCCGAACAGAAGGTCGTCGCCCGCCTCCCCGAACAGGCGGTCGTGACCCGCCCCGCCCGAGACCCGATCCGCGCCCGCCCCGGCGAACACGACGTCGTCGCCCGGCCCGCCCAGCACTGTGTCGGCGCCGTCGCCCGCGATCACGTGGTCGTTGCCGCTGCCGGCGTCGACAAGGTCGTCGCCACCGCGGGCGTCGACATTGTCGTCTCCCGCGCCGGCCGCGATGTCGTCCGCGCAGGGTGTGCCGAGGATGAGGTCGTCCCCGTCCGTGCCGCCGATCCAAGCCCGTTCGAGGACGGTCAGATGAGCCGTACGGGCGACCGAGAACTCGCCGTCCGTCACCGCGTAGGTGATGGTGACCGGACCGGGCGCGTCGGCGTCGAACACCCAACCCGAGCCGTCCGCCGTCACGGTGCCGGAGGAGACCCGGACGTCGCGCACGCTGAGTGCGTCTCCGTCCGGATCGCTGGCGCCGCGCAGGAGATCGCTCAGGGCGATGGTGAGGAGTGCGCAGCCCGCGATATCCCCGAGCTGGACCGGGCCGTTCACCACGGGCGCGCGGTTGCGTTGCCCCGCCGGTCCGTCGTCCCGGCCGCGCGGCGGGCTCGCCGGATCGACGGGACGCGGATCGCCGCCCGGCGTAGAGTCGGGGGGGATCCGGACGCCGCCGTCCGACGGCCCAGGACCCTGTGGGTTCGATCCGCCTTGCCCAGTCGAGCCTTGCCCAGTCGAGCCTTGCCAGGCCGAGCCTTGCCCGGTCGAGCCTTGATCCGGCCTGTCGGCCTTCTCCTCTCCCAGCGGTCGGGGGGCCGGCTGTGCCTCGTTGCCGGGCTCCTGCGCATCCGGTTCCGGGTGGGATGCGTCCCGTGGCCGGCCGCCGCCGCCGCTCGCCTGCCCGCCTCCGCGCCCGCCCGATCCGGCTGCGAGGGAGCCGCCGTTGTCGTTGATCGGCTGGGGGATGACCGGAGAGGCCTTGAAGTCGCCGAGGTCCGGATGCGCGTCGGGCCTTGCGAAGCGCAGCCCGCGCGCGAGCAGTTCGTGCCCGTCGTCGAACAGGGACATGCCGGATTGCAGAACCGGGGATGGCGGCTCGGCCAGTGGCTTCGGTGCCTCGGCGGCCTTTGCAGGGGTCGGCGCGGCGAGCTCCTCGGAATGGACGAGGCGCAGGGCGTCGGCGCGTGCGGCCGCGATCTCCGGGTCCACTTCCTCTGCCAGGGTCGCGCGGGGCAGAA
Organism: Methylorubrum sp. GM97; assembly: GCF_024347855.1. Classification (NCBI taxonomy): domain Bacteria; kingdom Pseudomonadati; phylum Pseudomonadota; class Alphaproteobacteria; order Hyphomicrobiales; family Methylobacteriaceae; genus Methylorubrum; species Methylorubrum sp. GM97. The sequence goes on along the minus strand of NZ_AP025942.1, from coordinate 1,854,001 downwards.
GCAGGGATTTGAGGTAGGCGGCCACGGACGCGACCGCCACCGCTGCGAAGTAGGGGACGCCGGATCGCCGGTCTGCGCTGCGCGAGACGTAACGCTCGGCACCCTCGGGCGCGTCCCGCCCGGGCTTTGTGCCCTTGATCTCGATTGTCATGCGGGCACCCGCTCCGGCATGGAGCGCTCCCTGTTGTCCTGGGCGCTGTCGGGCTTGGCCGCACCGTCGCGGGCGGCCTTGCCGAGGATCGCCTCCTTCGGGCCGAACGCCGTCAGCTTGCCGTCCTGGATCACGGCGATCAGATCCACGGCCGCCAGCACGCTCGGGCGGTGGGCGATCACGATTGCGAGGCCGCCGCGGGCACGCACGCCCTGGATTGCCGCGGCGAGCGCAGCCTCGCCCTCGGCATCGAGATTCGCGTTCGGCTCGTCGAGGACGACGAGGAAGGGATTGCCGTAGAGCGCGCGGGCGAGGGCGATCCGCTGCCGCTGCCCGCCCGAGAGCGCCGTCCCGAGCGGCCCGAGTTCGGTCTTGTAGCCGTCGGGCATCCGCAGGATCATCTCGTGCACGCCCGCCGCCTGCGCGGCCGCCACGACCAGCGCCGGATCGCTGTCCTCGGCCAAGCGCGAGATGTTCTCCTCGACCGTCGCGTCGAGGAGGCAGACCTCCTGAGGCAGGTAGCCGATCATCCCTCCGAGGCTCGCCTCGTCCCATTGCGGCAGGTCGGCCTCGTCGAGCCGCACGCTGCCGCGCAGCAGCGGCCAGATTCCCGTCAGCGCGCGGCCGAGGGTGGTCTTGCCGCCGCCGCTCGGTCCGATGACGCCGAGCGCCTGCCCGGCCTTGAGCTCGAACCCCACATCCGAGAGGAGCACGCGACCCGAGCCGGGGGCGGCGACCGTGATGTGGCCGACCCTGAGCGACCGGTGCGCCGGCGGCAGCGTCATTGGCGGCTCGGCGGCGGCCAGGGCGATCACGGTCTCCTTCAGGCGCCGGAAGGCGGTCCGCGCGGCCAGGATCACCTTCCAGTTGCCGATCGCCTGGTCGATGGGCGCCATGGCGCGGGCGGAGGTGATCGAGGCTGCGATGATCGCCCCGGCGGAGAGTTCGCCGCCGATGACGAGGTAGGCGCCGAGCCCGAGCACGGCCGATTGCAGGATCATGCGCAGGACGCGCGCGATCGCCCCGAACGTGCCGCTGATGTCGGTGGTGCGGGTCTGCAGGTCGAGGTGTTCGTCGTTGGCGCGGCGGTAGCGGTCCACGGCCCGGTCGGCGAAGCCCATCGCCTTGAGCACGTCGGCGCTGCGCGCGTTCGAGTCCGCGATGGCGTTGCGGGCCACCACGGCCTGCTGCGTGGCGCCGGCCCAGCGCCGGGTCAGGAGTTCGGCGAGGATGGTCAGCAGCGCGAGGACGACCGCCCCGGCGACGGTGAGCGCGCCGAGATAGGGGTGCAGCATGTAGACGAAGACGAGGAAGACCGGCACCCACGGCAGGTCGAACAGGGCGACGAGACCGGGGCTCCCGAGGAAGCCCCGCACCGTGTCGACGTCGCGGCCGCGCTCCATCGCCTCCGCGGTCGAGAAGCCGAAGCGCGGCATGTCGATCCCGACCCGCTGCGCCAGCGGAGCGACCCGGCGGTCGAACTGCGCCCCGAGGCGAACCAGGATCTGCGAGCGGAGAACGTCGAACAGGCCCTGCGCCAGGTAGAGTCCGACGGCGAGGATCGACAGCCCGACGAGCGTCGGCAGGCTCCCGCTCGGCAGGGCGCGGTCGTAGACCTGCAGCATGTAGAACGAGCCGGTCAACGCCAGGATGTTGATGATCCCGGACATCCCGAACAGAAAGACGAAGGGCCCCCGAACGCTTTGGGTGAGCTGCTCGGCACAACGCTGCTGAGCGAGCTTTTTCTGATCTCTGGAACGCATGGCAGGCTCTCCCCCTCGTCAGGCAAGTGGGTCGGGCCCCTGGCCGGGGCCCGACCAGGATCAGAGCGTGAAGTCGGCGGCCGTGGGCGCCGTATTGCCCTTGATGGCGAGCTTGAATTCCGGGGAGGCGTCGCCGGCCGTGTTCCCCTGGACGACGACGTAGTCTCCGTCGTCGCGCGTCTCCTGCGTCACCAGGAGTTGTCCGACCCCCGTGAAGGCCGCGCCGGTCGCGAGCGTGAAGGCTTGGTTCCCGGCCTGCCCGGCATCGGCGTCGATCGCGCTGAGGTCGATCTTGTCGCCCGGCCGGAAGCCCTCGATGGTGTCGCCGTTCGCCGCGCTGGCCGAGCCGAAGCGGTAGGTGTCGCTGCCCTCGCCGCCATCCATCACGTTCGCGGCGTCGCTCGCCGTGATGTCGTCGTTACCGGACCCCGTGACGACGTTCTCGACGCCCCAGAGCACGTCGCGACCCGACTGGGTGCTGGTCGCACTGCCGCGCCCGGCCAGACCCGTCCCGAGGTTGACCGCGATGTTGGCGGTGATGGCCGACATGTCGAGCGTGTCGCTCCCCAGCCCGCCCCCCATCTCGTCGCCCCAGTAGGTGTCGTCGCCGTCACCGGTCTCGGCCACGAACAGGTCGTCGCCCTCGCCGCCGATCACCGTGTCCCGGCCGGCGCCGGCGGTCACAAGGTCGTTGCCGGCTCCGGCGAGGATGCGGTCGTTGCCGCCGTCGCCGTACACCATGTCGGCGCCGCCGCCGCTGAGGACATCGTCGTCGCCGTCCCCGGCGAACACCACGTCCCGGCCCTCGCCGGCATCGACGAAGTCGTTGCCCGCTCCGGCCCGGACCACGTCAGCACCGCCGCCGGCGAGGATGTTGTCGTCGCCGTCCAGGCCGAGGATGGTATCCGCCCCCGCCGTGCCGTTAAGGACGTCTCCGTTCGCGCCGCCGGCGATCACGCCGGGCACGTGGTTGACGGGCGGATTGGTGCCGGGACCGGTCCCGGGCCCGTCCTCGTCGCCGTCCCCCCCGCCGACCGGGTCGGTCGTCCCGTCTCCGTCTCCTTGCCCGTCGTCCTCGTCGTCGCCGGGATCGTCCCCGCCGCCGACAGGGTCGGTCACGCCGTCGTCATCGTCCTCGTCCCCACCGGCATCGCCGCCACCGCCGACCGGATCGGTCGGGCCGTCCTCGTCCTCGTCCTCGTCGGGATCGCCACCCACGGGATCGGTGTCGCCGTCGTCGTCATCGCCGGGCTCCGTCCCCGGTCCGTCCTCGTCGGACAGCTCGAAGATGTGTTCCGGCAGGACCGTCAGGCCGGTGTTCCGGGCAACGATGTCCGAGAAGCCCTGGCCGTCGACGACGTTCTCGTAGAAGTCGAAGTTGTCGAAGCGCTCGAGGTAGTAGAAGCGGTCGCCGTCCTGCAGTCGGTCGAACTGCTCGTGCAGCACGACCCAGAAGGTCTGGCCGACGACGCCGTTGTTGATGTGCTTCTCGGCAAGCCCGCCGACCCAGAGATCGAGCCGGTCGATCCCCTTCACGACACCGGTCCCATCGGCCTGCATGGCGATGGCGATGTCGCCGTTGATCGCCCGGAAGGCTGCGATGTCCGCGGTGGCGAGGACGAGGTCCGGGTAGGCTTGCCGGAACTGCGCGATCACCGCGTCGCTGAGGCCGTTGCGCGCCTGGAAGTCCTCCCAGGAGGCGTAGGGCGAGAGGTCGCCGCCGGCGAAGCCCACCGCGTCCCGGATGTAGGGATTGGTGGAGGCCGCCAGATCGGCCCGGACCTGGTTGAGGGTGCCGAGGCCCACATCCCAGCCGCGGGCCACGTTGAAGGCGAACAGGTCGGCCCGAATGCGCACGAGGTCGTTGCGGACCGCATCGACGATGTTGAAGTCGACGTCCTCGGCCGCCTGCTCGATGGTGCCGCCGATGATGCCGCCGACGCCGTACTGGGCGTAGCCGGGCTGCGGCACGTAGCCGGGGGCAGCGGCGCGGTGAACACCGAGGGATCGTTGCTCGGGTTGAGGAAGGCGTCGAACAGGCTGACCGGAACGGTCTCGCCGTCGGCGCCCTTCACGTTCAGCGTCTGCCCGATCAGGGAGTGGCCGAACCGGAACACAGCCGCGGCGAACTCGTGGCTGATCGCGACATCCACGTTCGGATCATAAGCCTCGAACCCGTGCGTGCCGTCCGAGCGCAGGCCGCCGATCAGCGTCTCCAGGTACTCGTCGAAGACGACGCGCTGATACTCCGCCTCGTTGACCATCTTGGCGGCCTGGAACACCTGCTCGGGCGTGCCCTCGAAGCCGGATTCCAGCAGCTTCTCGACGTGGTAGTTGTGGTTGCGCGCCCAGACCGTGTGGATCGAGGTGAGGGCGAAGTTCTCGTTGGCCCGCCCGTCGCCGGCCACGAAGTGGTCGAGGACGCTGATGAAGGGGTTGGTGTCGAGCAGCAGCGGATGGCCCGAGCCCATGAAGTTTCCGACGAGCTTCGTGAGCACCTGCGGGTCGAAGGCGCCGGTCTCCGTGTTGAACAGGGTGCCGGTCACCCCCTCGGACAGGGCGAAGTTCGTGTAGTAGGTCCGGAAGCTGATCGGCCCGTCCGGTCCGGCGAAGATGGTGTCGGCTTGCCAGTGGTGGTTGACCAACTCGCGCAGCGTCGGCAGCAGGTTGAAGGCGGGGTTGGACGGGTCCGGTGCGCCCGCCAGGAGCCGCATGCCGACGCCCTGCGCCCCGTCGCTCTCTCTCAGGAACTGGCCGACCAGCGCGTTGGAGCCGTAGGCTTGGTTCTGGTCGATGTAAGGGGAGGTCTGGTTCTTGTGCTGCGGCACGCCGTTCGCATCGACGGCCATGACGGTGCCGCGGGTGAGGTCGGCCGGGTTGTTGGAGCCCGGTGCCCCGCCGCCGGACGCACCGATCACGATCGAGCCGTTGCCACCCTTAGGCAGGAAGTCGAGCCCGTGGTCGATGTACTGGCCCATCGCCATGAAGAAGATGTTGGCGTCGTTTCCGGCCTTGGGCAGGCCGGCCTCCTGCGTGCCGAGGATGTTGCTGATGGTGCGCGCGTCGAGGCCGTCGAAGATCGGGTTGATGGCCCGGTTGCCGTTGGCGTCGGCCTCGCCGTAGCGGGCCTGGGTCAGGCGGATGAAGGCTTGGTCGGCGCTGCCCCAGGTCGGGTGGTCGAGGTTGTTACCGTGGCCGCTGAGCTCGCGGTAGCCCGTCGGCACGTCGTCGTCGCCCGCATTGTCAGGGCGCTGGCCGCGCACTAGCGCCTCCAGCCCGTCGATGTCGGCTGCCGTGTAGGCGAAGGCGCCGGTGACGCCCTCGCCGTCCCCTCCGTCGGCGCCTGCATCGACCGTGATCCGCGGCATGCCGCCCGCGGCCGAGAAGGTGATGGTGTGCGACCCGTTGGAGAGGGTCGTCATGCCGTTGGCGCCCGCGGCCGCGACGTAGTCCGCCCGGTTCGAGCCGGCCGGCAGTTCGATCACGTCCTGCGGCCGCAGGGTGCCGACGATGGTGTCGTGCCCCCCGTTCGAGCGGAAGACGATGCGGTGGGCCGAGGTGAGGGCGGCCATGTCCACGGTGTCGTCGCCCGATGAGCCGTCGATGGTGATGGTGTTGAAGTTGAGGCTGGTGCCGATGAAGCTGCCGAGCACCTGGATCGTGTCGCCGCCATTGGCACCGCCGTTCTGGCCGCCGGGCGACGTTACTTGGAGCGTGTTGACGCGGATCTCCTCGACGTTGTCGAGTTCGGCGACGATCGCGGCGGCACCCGTGCCGTTGCGGGTGATCACGATCTCGGTCGAAGCGGCGAGCTGCGCCTCCGTATTGCCGGCGACCTGGAGCCAGGCTGACCGGCTGTAGATGCGGAAGGTCTCAGGCCCCGCGGCGCCGTTCAACTGGTAGGTATCGGTGCCGGCCCCGCCATCGACGCGGTCGCGCCCGTCGGTGCTGACTTGAATGAACGTATCGTTGCCGCCGCGGCCATTCAGGATGTCGTTGCCGGCGCCACCGTTCATCGTGTCGTTCGGCTGGATCCCGAAGAGGGCGGTGTCGGCGCCGTTGGCGATGTCGTCACCGGCCGTCCCGTTGAAGGTCCTGTTGAGCGCCGTGCCAGTGAAGGTGTCGCCGACGACGCCGGTGGGCGCCGAGAACAGCTCTTCCGGATTTCCCGCGCCGTCGGTGAAGCTCACCCGCAGCCTCAGCACGTCCCCGACCTGGGCCTGGCCGGGCGTGTAGTTGAGCGTGCCGGCGGCGTTGCCGGCGATGTCCGTCCAGGTTTGGCCGTTATCGCCCGATTGCTGCCAGCGCAGCGAGAAGGTCCCAAGACCGTCGGCGTCCTGGATCGCGGCGACCAGCGCGCCGAGCGGCTGGCCCTCCGTCGGCGAGACGAGCCCGTTCGTCGGCGTCGGGTCCGTGACGACAGGCGCCCCGGTCGCGACGGCGTTCACGGCGACCTGCTCGACGTTCTTGAGCTCGGCGATGACGATCCCGTTGCGCACGACCACGGTCTGCGTGTCGTCACGGAACGACAGGTTCGCGAACTGCGCCCGGGCCTGGGCCAGCGTGAGCTGCTGGACGGGACCGGTCCCGTTCATGATCCGGAAGCTGTCCGTGCCGGCGCCGCCATCGACGAAGTCGCGGCCGTCGCCTGTCCGCCACAGGAGGTTGTCGTTGCCGGCTCCCGCGAAGACGAGGTCGTTGCCCGCGCCGCCGCTGAGCGTGTTGTTGCCGGCCGTCCCGACCACGATGTCGACGGCCGCCGTGCCGTTGGCGACCAGCGCGTAGGGCGTGAGGTCGTTGCCCATCTGGATCTGCTCGATCGTGGTGAGCGTATCGACGCCGTCGCCCTCCGCTCCGAGGTTGTCGCTGACGACGACCTCGCCCTGCGCGTTCCGCTCGAAGCTGTAGGCCGCAATCGGTCCCGAGTAGATGGCGGTGTCGGTGCCGGCGCCGCCTATCAGACGGTCGTTGCCGTGCCCTCCGGAGAGTTGGTCGTCGTCGTTGCCGCCGTCGAGCGTGTTGTTGCCGGTCCGGCCGATCAGGGTGTCGGCGCCGTCGTTGCCGAGGAGGGAGTCGTCGCCCTCGCCGCCATCGACCCGGTCGTCGCCGCTGCCGGCGTAGATGGCATCGTTGCCGACATCGCCCTCGATGTCGTCGTCGCCGTCGCGCCCCAGGATGACGTTCGGGGTCGCGGAACCCGCGATGTCCTCGGCGGCGGCGGTTCCGACGAAGGCGGACTGGACGGAGGCCGTCTGCTGCAGGCCGGTGTTGCCGGCGACCGTGCTGGTCCAGTTCGCGACCACCCGGATCTCGACGCCGGTTGCTCCGGTCGGCGTGAAGAAGGTGCCCCCGTTCGTGACCTGGCCGTCCGCGCCCGTCACGTTGCGCCACTGCCCGTTGTCGGCCAGCACCTGCCACTGCAGGGTCACGGGCCGGGTGGTCGCGTTCACACGGTTCACCAGCGTTGCGACGAGTGTCGAGGAATCATCGCCGTCCGCGTCGAACGGTCTGATGGTGAGGCTATCGAAGGGCTGGTTGAGAACCAGCGCGACGTCCGCCGTGCCGTCCGCGAAACGCAGCTTCTCGATGTTGCGCAGCGTATCCGTGCCGTCATCGACGGTGGGATTGGTCAGCGTGGTGTGGGAGACGGTGAGCGTGCCGTTCGCCGCGCGGGTGATCGTGTAGTTCGCCCGGATGTCGTTGAACACGGCGGTGTCCACGTCCGACGCCGTCGCTCCGGTGGTGATCACCTCGCGGACGATTGCGAGCTGGGTCGGGCTGATCACCCGGTCGATCATCAGCTCGAAGAGCGACTTTCCGGCCCAGCCACGCGCCTGATTGGCGGCGCTGTCGTCAAAGACGTGCTTCAGGCTGTCGGCCGTCGCCATCTCCTGGCCGGCATCCGCAGGATTGCGGATGCTGATGCGCACGTTCAGCCAGCGGTCGCCGTCGAGGATGTCGTTGCCGCCGTTGCCCTGGAGCGTATCGCTGCCCGCGCCGCCCAGCAGGATGTTGCCGGCCTCGAAGAACTGCTGTCCGGAAGCAAGCGACACGATCTGGTCGAGGCCCGCGATCCGGGCGATGCCGGCCGCGTCGAGCCCGTCGTTGAAGAACACGCCCTCGTTTGCCGCCGTGATCGGCGCGCCGGCAGGCGCCTCGGCATCTGCGTTGGCGGCCGCGGTCCGGTCGTCGCCGATGAGCGTATCGTTCAGCCGCCAGCCGGAGAGCCCCTCCGTCTTGTCGAAGCGGTTGCGTAGGATGTCGGCTTCTTCGGTGGTGAAGATCGGGATGCGCATGTCGGCATTGGCCGCGATCTGGTTGCCCTTGTAGATCGCCCAATCGAAGCCGAACATGCCCTCGTTGCGCATCACGCTCTCGCCCTGGACCATGATGTCGTCGCCGGACTCGCCGTCGAAATCATGCTCGTCGCCCCCGGCAAACATGACGTCGTGGCCCTTGATGGCCGAGTTGAAGAACAGCTCCGAGTTGTCGCCGGCGGTGGTGTCGAAGCCGCCGCCACCCTCCATCCAGTCGTCGCCCTCGTTGCCCATCAGAAGGTCGGCGTCGTCGCCGCCGAGCACGAAGTCGTCGCCCTCGCCGGCAAAGACTTCGGTCGCATCGACGCCGACGAAGATCGCGTCCTTGCCGCGCCCGCCCATCAGGATGTCGATGCCGTTCGAGTTGGCGATGACGTCGTTGCCGTCCTCGCCCTTGAGGAAGTCGCCGGTATCGCCGGAATCGGTGATGATGTCGTCGCCCGCCCCGCCGTTCACGAGATCGACGCCTGCGCCCGCCTCGATCCGATCGTCGCCTGCATCCCCCCAGATTCCGTCATCGCCGAAATCGGTGATGATGGTGTCGTTGCCGTCGGTGCCGCCCACCAGCACGTGCTCGCCGCCGGTAAAGCGGAGGTAGTGCCCGGTGGCGAACGGCTGATTGAGCGCGGCCGGATCGACGACGGTTGCGTCGAGGTCGGCGGCCGGGCTGGCGATGGACTGCCCGGTGCGCAGGACGTTGCCGGCGCCATCGCGCAGGAACGGGTCGGCGGCCGGGTCGTAGCCGGGCGTCTGCGCCGGGGTCAGATCGGACCGGTAGGCCGGCGCCGTCCGCACGAGTTCGATGTCGTCCACGAGGATCTGCGCATCGCCGCTGCCGGTGTTGCGGATCTCCAGGCGAAGCTGAAGGCCCGCAAGCGCCGACGGGACAACACCCGTTGCGAGGGTGAAGGTGCCCCACTGCCCGTCGGCCGGCTCCGTCAGGGTCAGCGTCCCGAGGGTCACCGGGTTTGCCCCGCCGACCGCCACGAGGCGCGCCTCGGCGCCCGGCCAGGTGAAATCGGTGCGGTCCCCGACCTTGAAGCTGTAGGTGTAGCCGACGCCGGCCTGGAGGGTCGTCCCGCCCTCCTGCGAGAGCGTGGCGCCACCCCGCAGCCACACGACGTTGGCGCCGTCGCGGCCGGCGGGGTCGACGACCGCGTCGGCCGGCGCGAAGAGGCCGCCGACGCCCCCGGCGATGGTCCAGCCGGCCGGGTTCGTCGTGGTGTAGTTGCCGTTGCCGTCGAGGATCACGCCCTCCTGGCCGGCGACCAGCGCCAAGCCCTCGAAGCTGCCGTTGGCGACCGCCACCGCCTCGGGGACGGACGAGCCGGGAGCGAAGCCGAGGCGCCCATCGGCACCGATCCGGAGCACCGGCGCGTCCAGCATGTCCGCCTGGGTCAGCGCGATGCCGAGCTTGGCAGCATTTGCCTTGAGATCGGCCCAGGTGACGGGGCTGCCGGCGTCGCCGACCCCATCCTCGCTGCCGTCCACGAGCGCGCCCGTGGGGCTCCCATCCGCACCGGAGCGCCGGACCAGGGCGTTGACCGAGGCGTGGAAGCCGCTCGCGCCCTCATCGGCCGCGGTGCCGGGATCGTCGCGCACGACCTTGCCGAGGCCCATCGCCTCCAGCACGGGGTCGTTTCCGGTCGGGTCGCGGCCGGGGGCGGCGCCATTCTGGTCGAGCTGGTTGGCGGCGTTCACCTCCAGCTCGAAGTCGTAATCGGCGAAGGCATCGACGCCGATATGGCGGGGCACGATGTCGTCCGCCGTGCCGCGGATGCCGTCAGGCCCCGGCAGCGACAGGCTCGAATTGGCGAGCATGATTTTCGAGAAGGAGTTCTGCTCCAACTCGTTGAGGAAGTTCTGCCCCTGGACACGGCTGAGATAGTAGAACCTGTCGGCATCCTGCAGGTTCTCCATCTGGGCTTCGAAGATGGCGTTGAAGGTCGAGCCCAGCATGCCGCCGAACGGCATCTGCTTCTCGGCCAGGCCGCCGATCCAGAGATCGACCGCACCGAAGCCCGTTTCCCGTCCGGCCCAGCTCCCGCGTGAATTGAGGTAGTCGAGGCGATCCGTCGGCGCGCCCTCGCCGCCGAAGACCAAGGCCATGGCCGCGTCGCGCTTGGCCGCGAGCGTCGTCGCGGCGACAACGGTGCCGTGGGTGCCGTAGGCGGCGATGAAGTTCACCACCGAGAGCGGGTTCTTCAGGTTGGCCGCCATCTCCACCCAGCTCGTGTAGGGGGTGAGGAAGGTCGAGCCCGTCGCGGCGTAGAGTTGGGCCCGCGCCTCGTTGAGCGTCGGCGTGCCCGTATCGCGGCCGCGGGCGATGTTGATGGCGGCGAGATCGAGCGGCAGGCCGAGCAGGTTGTTGCGCAGGGCGCCGACGACGAACTCGTCGATTTCGCTGCCGCGTTCGATGGTCATGCCGCGCATGATCGCGGCCGCGCTCTCGTCGTGGGACAGGCCGCCGTCGTTGTCGAACGCCAACGGATTGAGGAAGGCGTCGATCAGGCCGAGGTCGGCGTCGAGCGCCTGCCCGTCGGGCCCGAGCCGCGGCATGTTCTCGGTCAGCATCGAGTGGCCGAAGCGGTAGACCGTATTGGCGAACTCGGCGAAGATCGACGGGTCGATCTCGGTCACCGGGTTGAACACGAACGGATCGACCAGCGGCTGGATCTTGCGGGCGAATTCCTCGAAGACGAGGTGCTGGTACTGCATCTCGGTGGCGAAGCGCGCCGCCTGGAACAGCCGCTCACCGTCCCAGGACAGCGTATTGGCGTAGGCGAGCTGACCCAGCGCCGTCATCTGCGCGAAGTTGCCCGGCAGGGCCGCGATGTCGGTCGCCAGCCAATCGTTGATGAAGGCGAGATCGCCCGACTGCAGGATCGTGAGCTTATGGGCGTCGATCTGCCGGTTGTGCTCGGAATGGAAGATGTGGTGGACCGCGGTGAGGCCGATATTCTCGTTGCCGCGCCCGTCGCCAGTGACGAAGTGCCGGTCGAGAAGCTCGTTGTCGTATTCGAGATTGCGGCCGGTCTGCGGGTTCATCTGAACCGCATTGCCCGTGAGCGCGTCGGCATCGGGCCGGAGCACGCCGTTCACGGCGACCGGCACCGCGTTGTGGGCGATGTCGTCGAGGAACGCGTTGAAGGTGCGGGCCGCTGCGACCGTCTCGCCGGCCTCGATGACGTTCTGCGCGCCGTTGGGACCCACCAGAACGGTGCCGACGGGAAGCTGGATCGCCGAGAGCTTCAGCGGCTCGGCGAGGCTGCCGCTGGCGTAGATGGCCTGCCCCCCAGGCCCCACTCCGACCATCACCTGCGGCAAGCCGTTGGCACTGCGGACGAACTCGCCGTAGGCGTCCACCAGCAATTGCGGGACGGCCGAGACGTCGGCGTCCGTCAGTTCGATGCCGAGGATCGTCCGCGCCTGGAACTTGACGTCCGACCAGGTGGCGAGGCCTCCGTCCGCGCCGCCGAGCAAGCGCCCGGTCGCGACGGGCCGCCCGTCCACGAGTGCGTATTCGCGCAGGAACACTTGGTGAGATGCGTTCGAGGTGTAGGTCTGGTTCTGGTCGACGAAGGGGGTCGTGACATTGCGCTGCGAACCCTCGACCTGCGCGGCGCGCGTCAGCGTCATGAAGCGCAGATGCGGCGCGAGATCGTCGGCAGTGCCGGCGAGGCCGTCCTGTCCGAGCACGAGCGGGTCGTCGGCGGCGAGCGGGACGTAGACGGTGCCGTTCCCGCCCTTGGAGATCAGATCGAGACCGTGGTCGAAGAACTGGCCGAAGAAGGTCATCCAGGCATTGAACGGCTTCGACAGCCCCTCGTCGGGCGAGACGTTGAGGACATCGATGGAGCCGTTGGTGACGGTGACGCCGGTCTGCTCCAGCAGCGCATCGAGGTTCGATTGCAGGACCGCGTGATCGCCGGCCGGGTTCGCGGCCTGGGCGGCCTTCAGGGCCTCGTGCGCTGCCGTGATGGCGCGCTGATCGGCGATGACGTTCTCCGAGCCGGCGATCCGAAACGCCGCGGCGATGGCGGCCGGGTTGTCGAGCGTGGCATCGACCACGAGGTTCGAGATGATCCGCGGGTCGGCATCGGCGACCGAGCCGGGCAGCCCGTAATTGGTGTTCGTGATGACCGGAGCGCCCGGTCCGAGCGCCATCGTGTCCCCGTCCGCGTCGTTGAGGTAGGTCGGCTCGAAGAGTTGCGGCATCGGCTGGCCGGACGAGCCCCAGGTCTCGCGGCCGGGCACGAGGTTGTTGTAGGTGCCGTCGACCGTGCGCAGCCCGTAGGGCACGTGGGGATCCGCAATCGCCTTCGGCGCCGCGGCATCGCCGAGCCAGTTGCCGGTGGCGTCGTAGAGCCCCCGATCCGTGAGAAGCGTGCCGGCGGCATCGAGGCGCAGTTCCGTGAGCTTGATGCCGCTCGCATGTGCTTCGGCGATCTTGATCTGCTTCAGGATGAAGGTCAGATCTTGAAGATTGAGCTTAACGGCCATGGCCACCTCCCAAATACGGATACAGGCGAGCATCAGCCGGCCTGGTGATGGACGGAGCGCCCCTTGTCGCCGGGGAGGTCTCCAAACTGGCCACAGCATTCCATCAGCCGCGCAAATTGGCTGGAGTTAAAAAATACCTAAAGAAAAGGAAAAAACCCTCACGCGGGGATTTTCCTTGCAAGAGCAGGCGCCGTAGGTCGCGAGTTATTCTAATTTCTGTGAAAAATTAGAGTTATAAATCCATTTTTCTTAGGAATTACTGTGTTTATTTTATTGCATAAAACTTTTATATGCCTTTTATCATCAATATCTACCAATTAAAGCGAAATTACTGATCGTGAAGGGTGCGCCGCGGACTTGGCCGGCTCGGGTAATACTATCGGGGCGCTCCGGAATGGCCGCTTGAGCGCCTTTGGAGCATCGTGCACGAAGGACTCCGGTTGCAGGAGCGCACCGCCTTGCTCCAGGCCGAAGACGGCGGGCTAGAGCCCTACAACCCGGACTTCAATCCGATCGAGCAGGTCTTCGCCAAGTTGAAGGGCCTGCTCCGAACCGCGGCGGCCCGCACGGTCCCAGACCTGGGGCACACCATCCCGCAAGCCTTCGCTCGCGTCACGGCCACGAATGCCGCAACGGCCTCGCTGCAGCCGGTTACAATACCGACTTGGCCATCGCTACGTGAGCGGGCACGGCTCTCGGTGACGTCTCAACGCCGCGCAGCGGCCCGCATGATGGCTCGGGAGCGTAACCGACCGCCTCGTTTGAGCGAAGGAACGGGTCTTTCGTGGGGGTCGTCGTAGATTCGGGCTTCCGGCAGCCTCAAGCCCACTCAACCTGTGCACAATTGTGTACCCGACGTTCACCAAGAGACTCGATTCGTCGGGCCTGAAAACTCGCAACACGTTGTCGAAAGTAAAGAATTTGGTGGAGCGGGCGATCGGGATCGAACCGACGACATTCAGCTTGGGAAGCTGATAAGTCCCTTTTGGGCAGGTCCGGCTGACGCCGTCGACCGTTAACCCTCCCCTTGATAACAAACAGCTTTTCCGCATCCTCCGTAGCCTGACGGCTTGCCCGGGCAGTTTCGGCGTGCGTGGTATCCGCGTGGTATCCAGGCGGAGGCGTCGATGGCGGTGGCGGAACGGGGGGGCTATGGGCGCGAGCGGACCAAGCTCACGCAGGCCCACGTCAAGCGGGCGAAGGGCCTGATCGCGTCCGACGGACTGGAGGGGCGCGGCTTCGATTTCGTCGACACAGCCTGCCAGGGCCTCGTGCTGCGCGTGACCCGGCGCTCCGGGACGTGGCTGCTCAAGCGCCGCACCGGAACCGTCACGCTGGGCGACATGGACAGCCTGCCCGTCGCCTCGGCCCGCGTCGCCGCCGAGGAGGTCCGGTCCGCGGAGCGCCGGGGGCTGACGAAGCGCGTGATCGCGCAGGAACTCGACGTATTCTCGCGCGTCACCGCGCGGGGCATCGGGACCGAGCAGGCCCTAGACATCGCCTTCACGAAGCCCCACCCGGACGATCCGCCGGAGATGTCCGACGAGGAGCGGCGACGGCACGGGCCGTGGGAGTGGGGCGACCTCGTCGACCTGTTCCTGGAGACGAAGCTCCCGACGCTGAAGGGCCGTTGGAAAGTCCAGTACGAGCGCCACCTGCGCCGGACGCTCGATGACGAGTTCGCCTGGAAGATGGTCCAGCTCGTCGATCTGGAGGACTTGGTCAAGATGAGGGACCGGGTCACCCGGAAGCACACGCTGTCCGCGGCCGCCGACAGCGTCGAGGTGGTCAAGGCGGCGTTGGACTGGGCCTGGCGCCATCACGCCCCGCGGGCGGGCCTGGCGGAGGTCGAGTTCCCCTGGTGGCGGGAGCGGCTGACGGTCGAATACTCCTCCGGTACCCGCGAGCACACGCCGACCATCGAGGAGCTCGCCCGCACCCTCGTCCTGGCCGAGCGGTTCAAGGCGCTCGGGGGGACGGCAAAGGAAACCGGAGCCGGCATGCTCGCGGCGCTCTGGGCCGTCGTCCTGACCGGGCAGCGCGCCACCGCCCTGACGGGGACGCTGCGGGCGACGGTGCGGGACTGGCCCGAGCGGCCCGGCTGGAAGATCTGGACCTGGACAGCCGCCGAGATGAAGGGGGCCGGACACGCAAACGGTCTGAAGAAGCGCGCTCGGCCGCATGCCCTGCCGATGCCGCCTGAAGCCCTGGCGGCACTCGACCACATCGGCGCGCCCCGGGAGGGCGTCTACCTGTTCCCGAGCCGTGTCCCGGGCAAGCGCACGACCGCCGTCGGGATGACGCAGTTCATGGACCGCCTGAAGGGGAAGAAGAAGGCCGGCCAGAAGGGAGGATTGACGCTCCGGCCCGAGGACGACCTGCTGACCGCCCACGGCATCCGGCATTGGACCCCGCACGACGTCCGGCGGACGCTGCCGACGTTCCTCGACATGGAGCGGCTGGGCGGCGCGGGATCGGCCATCCTGGCGCACGCACGTAAGGCGAAGGGCAACGCCGACGAGGAGAGGGAGCTCGCGCAGGCCATCACCCTTCGACATTACATCCACAGCCAGCGCCTCGAACTCAAGGCGGAGGGGATGGTCGTCTGGGTCAAGGCCATCCTGGAGGCGGTCGATCAGGAGCGGGCGCGCCTCGGGGCCTGAGCCCGACGGTCCCGGCCGAGGGCCCTCGCCAGGTCGGCCGGGCGCTCGGCCGGGAGGAATCCCGGCCCTCCCCTGCCGCGTCGGGCCGCCTCCAGATCCTCCGCCATCGCCCGCCGAAGCGCGTCCCGTTCGTTCCCGGCGGCCGCGGCCGCGATATCGTCCCAGCTTGGCATTGACCCTCTCCGTTGTGAGAACAAATAGTGAACATGCGGATTGGGTCAACGGCGGGGGACGGATGCAGGTGCCGCGGACGCTGGGGGCGTTCCCGTATCGACGGGTTGTCATCGTCTGCCCCTGGTGCCCCCGGCGCCATGGCTCCTACGACACCGAGCGGCTGATCGCGCGCCTCGGTCCCCGGGCGTCGCTGAAGGAGGTCCTGCTGGCGCTGGTGACGAACTGCCGGTGGCCCAAGGCCTGGGGCAAGCGCGGCCCGTCGCAGTACGTCCCCTGGTGCCGGGCCCGGTTCGCCGACCTCGGCGGGCGGCGCCCTCCGGACCGAGACTTACCCGCTCCGTAAAAATGTCATCCACCCCCGGGGCCTGGATGACATTTTTACGGGCCGCCGCCCCGGGACTGAAAGTGTCACATTCTTCCCCGCCCCACCTCCTGGGGACGAAAGTGACAAAATCCCCGCCCAGGCTTTCCGTTAACCGTGACCGACGACGCCGCTTGACCGGAGGAATCGCGAGCTGCGATCCCTGGCCCATCGACGAGCCCGAGAGGCACCCGTGAAACGCATAGCCACCCCCTGCCTGAAACCGATCCCTGGGGCGTGACGCCGTGCGCGCAGCCCCCCTTCGAGGAGGCTGCCTTCATGACCAACCGACCGCTCACGCACCACCGCAACCTGACGCCCTCGAAGGGGCAGGTCTGGCTCTGTGGTGACACCCACTTCGGCCACGCGGGAAGCATCGGCCATTCGGGCCGCCCGTTCCGCGACGTCGCCGAGATGGACAGGATGCTCATCGAGGCCTGGGTCTCGCGCGTCCGCCCCACCGACACCGTCATTCACCTCGGCGACTTCGAGTGGGGGCACTCGCCCGAGCGCACCACCGAGATCTTCGCGGCGCTCCCCGGGCAAAAGCATCTCTGCGTCGGCAACCACGACCGTCCCAGGGTCACCGGCTTGGCGTGGGCGAGCGTCCAGGAAAGGCTGACCGTCCACGCCGCAGGGTATCGGATCGTGTGCGACCATTATCCGCTCCGCGCCTGGCCGGGCAGCTTCCGGGGCGTCCTGCACGTCCACGGCCACACGCATGGGACGCTCCCCGGGACGTCCCAGTCTTGCGACGTCGGCGTCGACGTCTGGGGCTACGCGCCGGCCCGGCTGGAGGACGTCATCGCCCGGATGGAGGCGACGCCCGAGGAACCGGAGGAGCGGGCCCGGGCCGAGAAGCGCAAGGCGCAGGCCTGAAACGAGAAGGGCCTCCCGGCGGCGAACCGGGGGCCCTTCTCGTTGTGGCTATGGGCGCGGGCCGGGCGGGGGCTCCAGGGACTGCTCGATCCGCGCAGCCGCCTTCCTCATCCGGTCGGCGCTGGCCTTCATCTGGGCCGCCTCGTCCTCCAGCATCGAGGCCTCGAACTGCAAGATCCGCGGCAGGGCCGCGGCGGCCCATGGCAGGACCTCCATCTCGCCCGTGCGCCACCGGCTGACGGAGCGGGGGTCTATCGTCCCGCGCGAGCCGTCCGGGTGATAGTAGCCGAGGTCCCGGGCCAACTTCTTGGCCCAGTTGTCCGTCCCCGTCAGGGACTTGCCTGCGAGGATCACCATTTCGTGCGGGGTCACAGCTTCTCCCTCCAGATCACGGTGCCGCGGTCGGCGTCGAGCCAGCAAAACAACTCCCACGGCTCGAACGGCGCGAATCGGCCCCAGGCCAGGACGGCGCCGCTGACGAGCGTCGCGCCGTGCGTGTCGTCGGGGCGTTCCTCGCGGTACCACGCCGGGCGCTTCTTGCCCGTGGCGAGGTCGAAGTGCGCGACGCGGGCGCGGGCGTCCTCGACGGTGACGGCGTCGCGCAGGGCGTGCTGGACGGCCTCGACGGCGGGGACGCGGTAGCGGGCGGGGATCTCGCGGACGATCATGGCGGGGGCTCCTCAGAAAGCGTTCGGGATGGCGAGGCCGAGGGCGAGGTCCTCGTCGTACATGTCGCCGAGCTCGTCCATGAGCGCCTGCATGTCCAAGTCGACGTAGTGGATCGCCGACTGCTCCGGCTGGGGCTCGCCCCGGACCGCGAGGGGCGTGAACGTCACCTCGACGCGGTGCCGCCCCTCGGCGCCGACGTCCTCGGCGTGGCGGTTCCAGGCGGCCAGGGCGCATTCGGACGTGGCGGCGCGGAACACGAGGTCGAGGCCGGTGTCGGGGATCGGGCGGTAGTAACCGTCGACGGTCACGATGTGGAACAGGTTGGTCGCGCCGTTGGCGACGCCGAGGGCGAACGCGGAGAGGAGCTCATCGCGCTCGCGGCGGGCCAGGGCCCTTTTGAGAACGTGGGTCTTGGGGAACATAGGATGCTTCTGCTGGTGGCGGGCGGCTCTGCCGGCCCGGGGGGTAAAGGAATCCGGCCCCCGGCGGGGCGCCCCATGAGGCGACCCGCGAGAGGCCGGGGCGCGAGCCCCGGCTGGTGGTGGCGTCAGATCTCGGCGAGGGCGGCCATATCGAGACGGTGGTCCTCCAGCCGCTGCAGGAACGCGAGGCGCTGGGCCTCGTCATCGACCTGCTCCTTCTCGATGCGCTGGCGCTCCGCCTCGGCCTCGATGAAGGCGTAGGCGCCGCCGGCGGCCGCGGCCTCGTCGCGGGTGACGATGGCGACGGTCCGGCGGCGGGCCAGGCGCTCCTCGACGGCGAGGTCGGGATGGGCGGCGAGGCGGGCGAGGAGTTCCTCGCGCGAGGTCCGATACTTGCCGCCGTAGCGGGCGGCGCGGCCGGTCAGCGTCGAGCCGGACCAGGCCTCGAAGCCGTTGAGAACGGCACGCTGGTAGCTGCCCTTGGCGCACCCGAAGGCGGCGGCGACGGCGGCGGGGCTGATCTGGGTATAGTCGCTCATCAAGGATGCTCCTGCGGTCGTATGATGGGAGGCTGTGCCTGCCCATGACCGGAATATGCCCCCGGCCATGGCGCATTATAAGCATTAGTCAGAAGAAATCGCGCATTCATCGAGTGTAATGCGCGATCAATACAGTGTAAAGGATTATCAGAATTGCAAGTCGTCGGGGCTCCAGGCAGGCGCCGGCGGGCGGGATTCCTCGGCTTCGTGCTCGTCCCAGCACGTTCCGCCGATGCACATCCGCTGCACGTGGATCTCACCGTCGACGAGGCACACGCTCTTTCCGTAGCGCGCACCCGCCGGAATGCTCCGGTTCATGGGGCAGCCGTCGCAGGTGTGCGCGTGACGGGCGACCTGGGTCCCGGCGTAGAGCGTGCGGACGTCGGGGGCCTCGCCCGGATCGTGGTCGTCACCCCAGAGGCTACCCATGGGCCGCCTTCCCGGAACCGACGCAGGCGATGCAGGTCGTGGCATCGTGCCAGCCGCATCCCTGCTCACAGGGGTCCTCCTGGCTGCAGCCGCAGGCCCGGCAGACGCGGTGGATCACGGAAGGAATGCGGTACCGCTCCTTCCCGCCCGTGGCGTCGATCCACGTCCGGTCGAGCAGGCCGCCCAAGCCAAGCGTTGCCGCCAGAAGGAACTCGAAGGCGTTCTTCTCGGCCGCGGCGCCGGCCCGGGCGGCAGGGTCCGGAGCGTGCTCGGCGATGGCGCCCGCGACGGCGAGCTCCAAGGCCATCGCCCCGATACGGGCCTGCTGCGCAGCCGAGAGCGTGGCCCAGACCGCCGCGCCGTTGAAGTAGTCGTCCGCGATGTTGCTGTCGTTAGCCATGGTCGGTCTCCCGAGAAGCAGGTGCGACCGCCTCGCCGTCAGCGACGCCTGCGGCGTTCCCGACGATGGCGAGGACGGCCCAGACCAGGACGAATCCCCCGGCCCAGAGGAAGGCGTGCCAGGCCGCCCGGAGGAGCTCCCCGCCGCTGCCGGCGAGGGGGAAGGCGCACGTCACGATGGCGGCCGCGCTGGTGGAGACCCGTCCGGGGCCTCCGGCGACGAGGGCGAGAAGCGCGCGCATCAGGCGGCCTTCCTCGGCTTTTCAGGCAGGTCCAGCGGGGCGAACGTGCAGCCGACGGTCGTGATGTAGTGGTCGAAGCGGATCTCCACCTTGATGCGGATGGAGGGGCAGTTCACGAGATCGCAGTCTGCCCCCACGACGCCCGGCTGGTCGCGGATGAGGTCGAGCCTGCGGTTGAAGTCGGCGAACTGGTCGTGGTCTGGCCAGGCTCGCAGGCCGGCAACCAGCACGATGCTCCGCAGGCGAAGCGTGCACTCGCACTGCTCGACCAGGTCACCGAGGTCACGCAGCCGGGTCGAGATCGTCTCGCTGCAGCGAGAAGGGCCGTAGGGCGGGTTTTTGTCGATGTCCTCGAAAGCCGTCCGGCCGCGGTCGCGCCGGAGCCGCGCCAGGGCCTCCTTCGCGGCGACTTCGACGCCCGCCTGCTCCTGGCGGTCCCAGCCGTCTTCGAGGATCTCGCCGATCAGCCGCGCTGCCCATTTGGCGACCTTCTCGGTCTCGGTCTCCACGGGGACGGAGAACCGCTGCTCCGTGACGCTGCTGTCCCCGTGCGTGACGCGGGACACCATGACGGGGCCGGCTGCGGGCTCCTTCCGCACGATCTCGTAGCCGGCTTCCGCAAGATGGCCGACGGCGACTTGGGCAAGCTCGATGTTGGTCATGAGGCAGGGACGCTCCAACTGGAACGCCTCGGCGATGAGGCGGGCGGCTTGTCTCTGGAACTTGGTCTCGCGCACGATGGCGCTCCTGGGGAAACCGGGGTGGAGGGGGAAGGAATCGGGGGTGCGCCACTGCCGCCTGGCGCGCGACGGAGGGCGATGCCTCAGGCGGCCCGCTGCGGGTCGCGCGCCGCGTCCCAAGCGCCCAGCACGATTTCGAGCCAGGTGCGCGGCACGAGAGGATCGCCGTCCTCATCCTGCCAGGCCTTCACCAAGCCGACGAGGAGGCCGGTCGCGCGCTCGGTCACGACGACGAATTGCGGGTCGTGCGGGTCGTCGATGCCCCCGTCCGAAAGCGGATAGCGCGCGTCGTCGAGGTCCGAGATCTCGACCCGGCAGCCGTGCTTCGCCGCAAGGTCGTCAGCGGCGCCATTGCGCAGGCCCCAGTCGTCATGCTCGGCGCACGGCACCTCGGCATCGGCGGCCCGGAGCTCCATGCCGGGCGGGAGTGCCATGACGTTGCCGGGGATCAGCGTCACGGGCGCCTCGTCGGCGGGAGCGGCCTCGCCCGGAAGGGGCGCATCGCGCCAAGCCAGCAGGTCGCGCTCCGAGACGGCGGACCAGTTGCCGGTCCGGACCGCCTCGCGAACGGCCTCGGCGTTGCCGACGGGCTTCGGCACGATGACGAGGTCGGCCTTAGCCAGGGCGGCGAGGATGCGGTCGGTGCGCTCCAGCGAGGTTTCGAAGAGGTTGCACTCGGCCATGGCCTTGGCGATGGCCGAGGCGCCTACGGTCTTGAGATTGAGGTCGAGGTTGAACTTGCGCACGCGGCGCTCCTGAAAACCGGGGTTGCTCGGAGGATGGAGGGGGCGCCACTGCCGCCTGGCGCGCGACGGAGGCCCTCAGGCCGCGGCGGAGGCCTTAGCGGCCTGGCCGGCGTGGAGCCGGTCGTAGGCCTCACTCGCAGCCGTCTCGCCGAGATACGCTGCTAGGTCGGCGGCCATGAGTAGCCGTACTCGGCGCCCTCGTGGTCGTAGGCGGCCGGGTCGCCGCCGGCGCTGTAGCGGCTGCGGTCGTATCCGTGCCGGTACGCGTCCCGGAGCGTGGCCGCGTCGAAGATCGGTGCCTGCGGCCCGTCGAGGACGTCGCGGACCGCTGACACGGCGGCCATTAGGCCGGACGGGCTATCCATCCCCATTTGCGAGGCCCATTCCCGGACGACCTCCTCGTCGCCCGCCGCACCGCGGAGGTCGAGGATGGCGTCGAGCGCGATCAGGGCCTCCACGGCATCCACCTGGCTGACGTCGACGATGGCGAGGCCCTCGCGCTGCAGGCGGGCGAGGATGCCGCTGGCAACGTCGGCGGCCGGGCGGGTGCCCGAGGCAGCGACCTCGCCCGCGAGGATGGATACGGCCCTGTTGGCGATGTCGGTCATGCTGCATTCCTCTCGGTGGCGTTGGGGGTTTCGGCGGCGGCCGCGGCGCGCGCCTGCCCGGCCAGGACGGCCTGGCGGCGCTCCTCGGTGCTGAGGCGGGGGACGGGGATGCCGCGCTCGACGAGGAGCGTGCGCAGCAGGGAGTGCGAGAGGCCGGTCGCCTTGGCGGCGCGGTGCACCGAGCCGAGGCGGAGGACCTCGGCGATGCCGTGCGCCTCCGCCTCGGCCGTCGTTGTCCGACGCTTGCCCCGGGGCGGGATCGGCTGGCCCATCTGTCCACGACGGATCTCGCGGCCATGCTGGACGAGCTTCTCGACCGCGCCGCGGGACAGCCAGAAGTACCGACCGACGGCGGCGTCCATCCCGTGGCTCTCGGCGAGGCGCAGGACAGCGGCGGGATCGGGCGAGCGGTAGACGGACAGGGGCGAATCGCCCGGCCGGCCCTGGCTGCTCATGCCGGCCTCCCGCAGGCGCTTTCCTTCAAACGGTAAGTCGCGTCGGCCTTCTCGACACCGAGCGCCGCCAGGATCACCGGGCCGGGGCCGCGGCGGCCCGCCAGGGTGTCCAGCGTGTAGGCCGTGCTGACGCCATGGCGGCGCGACCACGCCAGCGCGCTCCCCTCCGAATCCACGCGCTGCCGCAGCAGCGTTCTCACTTCCTCCGCCGTCACCGACGCCTCCTGAAGCTATTGACGCTTTATAGCGTTCCAGCTTCAATTGGAGTCGTCAAGAGGAAATCTGCGTCTGGAACAATATGCACGCACGAGGCCCTTCTGCGTGCAAATCGTTCCCGACGCATATGCTTCTACTTTTGAAGGATTACATGATGATTGCTTGCGAGGCGGCGAAGGACGGGGCTTCTGGTCCTTCAAGGATAGCGCCCCCGGTCCTTGTGATCCCTGCCTGGGAACGGGCGTACGAGGCCGTCCTGGTGGAGGATTGCCTCTCTCTCGGGAGGCGCATCTCCCCTGTGGAAAGGACCGATGTGCGGGTCCGGCGGGGGCGCTACGAGGACGCCTATCCCAGAGCGCACTACGAGCTCGTGCCCGGGGCGGTCGCCGTCGTGGCGCCGGCGTCCAGCCGCGTCCCGCACCGGGCCTACGTCGCCGGCGCCGACGGCGTGGTCGAGGTCTCGTTCATCGAGGCCGGCGATCAGCTCGATCCGGCTGGCGCGAATCGGCGCGCATGGCATCGGCGCGTGCGGGCAGCCGGCCTGATGGCGACGCCGAGGCGGCACCGGATGATGCCCGGGCACGGCTACGAGGTCGACGTGGTCTACGACTGGCACGGGCAGGAATACGTGGCCCTCGTGACCCGCTCGACCGGCCTGTACGTATGGGCCCGCGCCGTCACGTATGCCGAGGCCCAAGCCCTCGGCGTGGCGTGACGTATCGAGGGCGGCGCGTGTCGTATGCATGCCCGCGCGGCACTATCGGGAGGTCAGCACGGAGGGGACGATGAAGGGGTTTTTCGCAGCGGTCGGCAGGATGCTCGCCGCCATGGGGCGCATCACGCTGGTGCCGATCATCGAGGGCGGCCGCCTCGTCTGGCGGGCTGTCCGCAGCGCCTTCGTCCAGCCCGATCCCATCGCCGAGGCCGAGGCGATGGTCGAGGCGGAAGCCGCGGAGCCCACCCCGGCGCCGGTGCCGCCGTCCCCGGCCGAGCAGTGGGGCCGGGCTGCGCTGGCGCATCTCATGGGCGATGAGCCCGAGGCCGCCGCCATCGACGACGCGGCGCGAGCGTATCTCGACGGCATGACGTTCGCTCAGCAGTTCGCCCTGTCCAAGCACGACAACGTCGTGATCGGACGCCACCTCCTCGGCGAGCGTCACCTGGATAGCCTGCCGCGCCCGATGACCCCGTCCGAGTATCGCAGCATGGAGGCAGCGCGCGCCGCCGCCGCGGCCGCCGAGGCGCACCGCCGCCTAACGGGCGACGAGAACAAGCGGTCGCATTTCGTCGCCGTCCTCGACGAGCTCATCGCCGAGCCGCCGCGCGCCATCTGATCGCGCCACCACCGGAACGACGAAGCCCGCCCCGGGCGACCAGGGCGGGCTTTTTCATGTCCAAAGAAATCTGCTCGGAGGGCCGTCTGGCTTGCTTGCGGCTATTGACACTTGCTGCGCGCGCACATCGTGGCATCCCGTGAGCACATCACAACACGCGCGGAGCCCGTATCAGCCCCGTGCGCGCTTTGCGGCGAGGGCCCGCAGCCGGATGGCGGACCGGCGCCGGTCGTCCTCGGCCCGGGCATGGCGCTCAGCCTCGTCGATGGCGTGCTGGGCCATGACGCGGTCGTAGGCCATGCGCCCGGCGACCGCGCGGATCGCGTTGGCCTCGCGACGGGCGGCGTTGCGGGCCTGCTGCCGCGCGATCAGGACCGACCCGAGGCCGAGCGCCATGCCCTGCATGGGGACGTCGAAGGCCTGGACGATGTCGTGGGCTCTGGTCGTCATCGGGGCGGCCTCCTCTCGCTGGTGTGCGTCTAGGAGATCGGGATCCCCGAATCGATGTCCAGACCCCTTCGACAGTCGTAGTTACTGAAGTCCCTGGCCCTGTGTATGACCCGGCGCCCAGCCGCGTACGAACTTCGCCGATGACGGCCCCGGCAAAGAGTAGAGTTCGTATGCTCGGTGTAGTGCCCCGTTACCTCCCCACCCAATAACGCCTCATCATCAGACTGTAACGGAAGATCAGAACGGAAATCCGCCGGGATTTTCGCGAAACCCCGGCGGCGGCCGCCCTCACTGAAGTGCGATGTAGCCGACGAGGTGCGCCAGGGCGCTGTCCTGCGTCGCGGGCACCACGAGGGTCAACACGTCGCCCCTTGTTGACGAGGTAGGGGTTGCCGCTGGTCGTCGTGAACGTGTTCACGGCCTTGCCGGCCGCGAACGCCACGGTCCCGAGGGTCGACCCGTTCAGGGCAAGCGTCAGCGTCGTCGGCGCCCAGCCGGCCTGGGCGGACGATGAGGCGCCCGCTTTCGGCGCAGCTGATGTAGTCTAGCCAAGTGACCGACCGAACAATGGGTGTGCAAACTTCTGCCCCCCTGTGGACATTGAATTCAAGTCCCTTCGATGCCCGCTCCGCCAGAGGAAGCGGACATGCCGGATGCAAAAGGCATTCTGAACAGCCAGCTCGGTGAATTGACAAGACCGCTCATAACGGTCCGTCCAAACCATTCATCCCCTGGCCGGGACTCGGCTTTTTTCCGGTAGGGCACGAGAAACGGCCCGGAATAGGTCGGTCCTGGCGGGTATTTGCGACGCTTGGCGAAGGCTCGACCAAACAGAGCGATAATGCCGTGCCGCCGCCGCCCTGGCCCGTGCATCGTCGGTTGAGCCTTGCTACCGCCGACGCGTTCACTCCCGTAACCCCACTGGGACGGGAGCCTCGATGTCGAGTCTGACCGAGCGCAAGGCACGCCTGATCGTCCACGGCGACCAGCCCTACAACGCCGAACCGCCCCTCGACCGATTGCGGGCTTCCTACCGGACGCCGGCGAAAAATCTCTACGTCTGCTCACACGGCGACCTGCCGGACCTCGACGCGGCCGGCCCGTGCCGAGGCGTTCAAAGTGTAGGGATATGACCGCATTGTCCTCTTATTCGCGCTGCAGTCCGAACATTGGTCCGTCGCGGGTTTCGCCGGTCAGGGCGTCTCAGCTAGGTCCGCGGACCGCTCATATCGAAGGCACCCAGGCGGCGTCGCCGGTCCGATAGCCAGCCAAACGGCGCGGGGCCGACCCTACTCCGCAGTTTCGCAGGCGGATGCCACCCGAGTTCGACACGATAGAGCTGCGCGCTCAATGCTCGCAGAAACGTGGACGTCACGTCCGGGCAGACTCAGATGCCGGCGTACCAGGCGTAGCCCTGATCCTCCCAGTAGCCGCCCTTGCCCCCGCCGATGTGGGCGAAGCTCTCGACCACCTCGATGCGCATCACGTACTTCGCCTGCTTGTAGCCGAGGTTGCGCTCGACCCGCAGCCGCAGCGGTGCGCCGTTCGACACGGGAAGCGCCTCCCCGTTCATGTCGTAGGCCAGGATGGTCTGCGGGTGGAACGCATCGACCAGGTCGATGCTCTCGTAGAACCGAACCGGCGTTCCGCCGCTGGCTGCATCGTCCTCCGTCGCCTGTTGGCCACCAGAATCCTTCCTGCTCTCGTCGCCGCCCGACTGCCTCGTCATGCTTAGGTTGGCGTTGCCGGCAGGGACATCGTCGGCCGCCTCGTCGTCTCCCCCGCCTTCGAGCGGACTGCCCTGGTCCATGGTGTCGGCGCAGTGGAACACCACGCAGCGCGCCTCCGGCTTGAGCCGAGCGCGGTTGAGCAGTTCGGCGAGGGGCACCCCGGTCCATTTGCCGATGGCGCTCCAGCCCTCGACGCAATCGTGCCGGGTGATTTGGGTGCGGGCCGGAAGCTTGCGGAGTTCGGCGAGGGACAGCTTGAGGGGCGCCTCCACGAGGCCGCCGACCTCCAAGTGGTACTTGGCGAACTTGCCCTTCGCCAGGGCCTTGTAGTCTTTGTCCGGCGGGTCCTCGGTGCCGTTCGGCTTGAACCACGGCGAGATGTCGGCCTCGGCGTATTCCGGTGCCAGCGTCGCGTCGCCCAGGAGCAGGCGCTGGACGAACATGTTGGCGTCCTCGCCGATCTTCAGAGTTCGCCGGAACCACTCCGCGTTGCCCAGGCGGTCGCAGCCTCCGAGCATGGCCGCCGCGGCCGTGGCGGAAGCCCCCACCAGGAGGGCGCGTCGGTTGGGTGAGCGGCTCATGCCCGGGGCTCTCCGGCAGGGACGATCGGCTCGACCTTGCGCTCGATCACGAACCAGCCGGTGAGCATGCCGCGCATGTTGTTCCAGAAGCCCGACAGCAGGACCAGAGCGACGTGCACGACCACGAACAGGACCAGCAGGCCCGCCACGACGAAGTGGACCGTGCGGGCCGACTGGCGCCCGTCGAACAGCGTCAGCAGGAACGGGAAGGCCGCGTCCATCGCCGGGGACATCGCGAGGCCGGCGAGGACCTGAACCGGCAGGAGCACGAACAGCACGACTAGGTAGGTGAGCTTCTGGATGACGTTGTAGCGCTTGGCCTCGTCTCCTTGAGGGAAGCGCAGCGTCAGGTGCTCCCAAACCGAGGCCCCGAAATGCCGGATCTGGTCACGGGACGGGATCATTCGGAACCGCAGCTGGCCGCTGACCAGACCATAGAGCAGGTAGGCGATACCGTTCAGGACGAAGGCCCAGGCGAAGAAGAAGTGCCAGGAACGGCCGCCGGTAAGGTCCTGGTCGCTCGGCAAGGTCGTCCAGGCCGGGAAGCCTCGGTCCGCCGCCTCGCCGTCGGAGCCGACCGATGAACCGAGCCAGCCCGTCGTGTCGAAGCCATGGCCGAACACCGTCGTCATGCCCTTGGGCGGGTCGTCCTCGGTCTGGGTCATCGACATGAGCGGCGCGTCGAAGGTCGAGACCTTGCCCCAGTAAAGGGCCGGGTGGGCGTTGAAGATCTGCAGGCCGCTCATCAGCAGGACCAGCAGGCAGATCGCGTTCACCCAGTGGGTGACCCTGATCACGAGGGGATGGCGAAACATCCAGCGGCGGCGCTCGACCTCGCCGGTCTCGGGGGCTGATCGGGTCAGGTAGGTTCGAGCCAAACGGTCTTCCCCGCACTCTGGACGGCTAGGGCGGAGGCCCCCTGGGTCGGGGCCTCCGGAAGCGCACGGCGCCTTAAATCACATGCCGCGGTTCATCATCATCCGCTTCTTCATCATCCGGCGCTTCATCATCTTCTTATGCATCATGCGCTTCTTCATCATCATGCGCTCGCTGCTGCTCATGCGCACCTGCGTGATGCTGGCCGGGGCAACCTGGAGTCCATTCGGGCCCATAGGGGCAGCCGAGGCGGCGCCGGTTCCGAACGCGAGGCCGCCGAGAACCGAGGCGGCAAGAGCGAGGGTGGTGATCTTCATTCTTTATCTCCTGTACGCGGAAGGGATTTTCTTCGCACAGCAGGAGAAGACGACAAATACACCGTAAGTTCCTGATCTAATGAACAAAATATCTTTGAGCGATAGTCGTTGGGCGCAGTATTCCTGGCGTCGAAGCGAAGCCCCGCGCCGCGCCCTGGTTGGGCAGACGCAGATTTCTACGAGGGCTCGCCCCGAAAAGTTTCAGCCCCAGCAAGGAAAGACGTGATCGCGGCCAATCGTGGCTGCTGCATCAGCGACATTTATGCCGCGGCGGCGAGCCAATACCTGAGGTCTCAGGGCATCGCCTAAGAGGCGCCAGACGGCCATACCGACTTTCATCAAGTTCTCGGTGAGCGAGACGATGCCAAGCGGCATGCTGCCTGGGCAACCCGAGCAGCAAGGGCGGTTACCAAGAGGATCAGGGCTCACCCTGGTACGCGGGAATCTGAAGGTCGGCCTGCCGGTGGCGGCCTTGGTCTGAGACCGCGCGCCGATCTTCAAGCGCCCATCGTGGCCGCGTCGGTCTCTCATGCTAGCAGGAGCTTCCCATGCCCGGGCCGGATTGCGACGATATCGCCCACGGCGCTGCGGACAGCTCGGCGTTGCCGATCTTTGACAGTCCATGGTCGGCGTGGGACGGACACGGCATGTCGAGCACGCCGACCAGCAACATCGCCCTGACCACGGTCCCGGAAGATTACATCCGGGCCCAGGTTGCGTCCGGCCGCCTCTCGAATGCCAGCGACGTCGTCCGGACGGGGCTTCGCCCGCTCATGGAGCACGACCGAGGTTCGCCCTGCTTGAAGGCGGCGGTCGAGGACCGGCCGAGCCGATGAGCGCCCTCGCGCACGTGGCCGCCCCGCACGACTTCCAGGCCGACATCGACCTCGTCGGCGGCATCGAGGCGATCCCCACCATCCTCGCCGTCGCCTGCCGCGTGAGCGGGATGGGTTTCGCGGCCGTGGCCCGGGTCACAGAGGACCGCTGGGTCGCCTGTCGGGTCAAGGACGAGATCTCCTTCGGCTTGCGGCCTGGCGACGAGCTGGAGGTCGCCTCGACCATCTGCCACGAGATCCGGCAGAGCCGGACGCCCGTGGTGATCGATCACGTCGCCGCGGACGCCGCCTATTGCGACCATCCCACGCCGGCGCGGTACGGTTTCCAGAGCTACGTCTCGATGCCCATCGTTCTGCCGGACGGCACGTTCTTCGGCACGCTCTGCGCCATCGACCCGAAGCCTGCGTCCGTCGACCGGCCCGAGGTCGTCGGCACCTTCCGGATGTTCGCCGACCTGATCGCCTTCCACGTCGACGCCCACCGGCGCAACGCCTCGGCGAACGACGCCATCCGCAGCGAGGCGTTCGTCCGGGGCATCCTCGCCGCGAGCCCCGACTGCGTGAAGGTGCTCTCCGCGGAGGGCCGTTTGGAGTACATGAACGAGCGCGGCCTCGACCTCATCCAGCTAGGGTCGCTCCAAGACGTGCTCGGGCGGGAGCTCGCCGACCTCTGGCCGGACAGCGAGCGCGCCAGGATCCGGACGGCGGTCCGGACGGCGGCGTCGGGCGTGCCATCGCGGACCGAAGGGTACTGCCCGACCGCGAAGGGCGAGCCGCGCTGGTGGGAGGTGAGCTTCGCGCCGTTCCGTGTCGAGGGAACGGGC
This sequence comes from Methylorubrum sp. GM97, assembly GCF_024347855.1. NCBI lineage: Bacteria > Pseudomonadati > Pseudomonadota > Alphaproteobacteria > Hyphomicrobiales > Methylobacteriaceae > Methylorubrum > Methylorubrum sp. GM97. The sequence continues at coordinate 1,824,777 of NZ_AP025942.1, read as the reverse complement.
GAACTCAAGCTGGTCGGCGTCTCGCGCGACATCACCGAACGGGTGAGGGCCGAGGAGGAACGCCGGGAGAGCGCCGCGGCGCTGGAAGCCTTGAACACGACCCTCGCCGACCATGTCGAGGCACGCACGCAGGAGCGGGACCGCATCTGGCAGGTCAGTCATGACATGCTCGGTGTCGCCGATGGGAAAGGGGTGTGGGTCAGTGTCAACCCGGCCTGGACGGCCATCCTGGGCTGGCAGTCGGGCGAGGTCATCGGGCGCACCTCGGAATGGCTGGAGCACCCTGACGACCGCGCGGCGACCCGAGCCGAGGTCGCGCGGCTCGCCGCCGGGCAGACCACGCTCGCGTTCGAGAACCGGTTCCGCACTCGCGACGGTGGTTACCGGATACTGTCGTGGCGGGCCGTTCCGGTCGAGGGATTGCTCTATTGCGTCGCCCGCGACGTCACCGAGCAGCGCGAGCGGACGATGCTGCTCGAACAGGCCGAGGAGGCGCTGCGGCAGTCGCAGAAGTTGGAGGCCGTCGGGCAATTGACCGGCGGGGTGGCGCACGACTTCAACAACCTGCTGACCATCATCCGCTCGTCGGTCGACTTCCTGCGTCGGCCGAACCTGCCCGAGGAGCGGCGGAACCGGTACATGGACGCGGTTTCCGACACGGTCGACCGCGCCGCCAAGCTGACCGGCCAGCTCCTGGCCTTCGCGCGGCGCCAGACGCTTAAGCCCGAGGTGCTGGAAGTCGGCGCCCAGCTGCGGGCGGTTGCCGACATGCTCGACACGGTCACCGGCGCGCGCATCCGCGTAGTGACCGAGGCACCGGACGCGCCCTGCTTCGTGCGCGCCGACCTCAGCCAGTTCGAGACGGCGCTGATCAACATGGCGGTGAACGCGCGCGACGCCATGGAGGGCGAAGGCACGCTGACCCTGCGGCTCGACTGCGCCGAAGGCATGCCGCCCATCCGCGGCCATGCCGCGGCGCCGGGCTTCTTCGCGGCGGTCTCCGTCGTCGACACCGGCTGCGGCATCGCCGCGGAGCAGGTCGGGCGCATCTTCGAACCGTTCTTTACCACCAAGCCCGTCGGCCAGGGTACCGGGCTCGGCCTGTCACAGGTGTTCGGGTTCGCCAAGCAGTCTGGCGGCGACGTCGACGTCACGAGCGAGCTCGGCCGTGGAACCACCTTCACCCTCTACCTGCCCGAGGTCGAGGGGGTGATCCGCGACGAGCCGTCCGAGGTGCGGGACGGCGAGGCATTCCCGACCGGCGACGGACAATGCGTGCTCGTCGTCGAGGACAACGTCGAGGTCGGACGCTTCGCGACCCAGATCCTGGAGGATTTCGGATACCGCACGACCTGGGCGGCGAACGCGGAGGAGGCGTTGGAAAAGCTTGGCTCGGACGGAGCCGGCTTCGACGCGGTGTTCTCCGACGTGGTGATGCCCGGCATGGGCGGGTTCGAGCTCGCGAAGATCCTGCAGCGGCGCCTGCCCCACCTGCCGGTGCTGCTGGCCTCGGGCTACAGCCACGTCCTCGCCCAGGACGGGCCCGACGGGTTCGAGTTGCTTCACAAACCCTACTCGGCCGACCAGCTCGGGCGTATCCTCGGCAAGATCGTCCCTTCCCGGGTCCGCCGCGGCTCCTCGTCGGAATCCCGCTAGGATGGCACCCCACGGATACAGCGCCCCCCGCGACGAGGACCGTGCCTGTACCGGCGGGGATGAGGCTGCCCGCCTCCGCGCCCTCGCACGCTACCGCCTGCTCGACACCCCACGCGAACGGGACTTCGACGATATCGCCGAAGCCGCCGCCGACCTTTGCGAGACGCCCATCGCGGTGGTGAACCTCGTCGGCGACGGCCGCCAGTTCTTCAAGGCCGAGGTCGGGCTCGGTGTGCGCGAGACCCCGCTGGAGACCTCCTTTTGCCGGCAGGCGCTTCTGCAGGAGGAGTTCCTGTGCGTTCGCGATGCGTCGCTCGACCCGCGCTTCGAGGGCAACCCGCTGGTGACGGGCGAGCCCGGCCTGCGCTTCTATGCCGGCGCCCTTATGAGGACCGCGGAAGGGCATCCGGTCGGCACGGTCTGCGTCCTCGACACCAAACCGCACGAACTCGCGGAACGGCAACGCCGGGGCCTGATGCGACTCGCCCGCCAGGCCATGGGGCAGATGGAGTTGCGCCGCTCGTTGCGGGAGCAGGCGGAGCAGCGCCTGCTACACGAGCGCATCCTCGACAGCGCCACGGATTACGCCATCGTCGCGACCGACCCGCAAGGACTGGTCACCCGCTGGAACTTGGGCGCCGAGCGCATCCTGGGCTGGACCGAGGCCGAGATGCTCGGGCGGACGGTCGAGGCGTTCTTCACGCCTGAGGACCGCGCCCGGGACCGGGCCGGGACCGAGATGCGGCTGTCGCTTGAGCACGGCAGCGCCTCGGACGAGCGATGGCACATGCGCAAGGACGGCAGCCGGTTCTGGGCCTCCGGCGAGATGATGCCGCTCAGGACCGAGGCAGGCGAGACCATCGGCTTCCTCAAGATCCTTCGCGACCGCACCGAGCAGCGCGAGAGCGGCGCCGCCCTGGAGGCGAGCGAGATGCGTTACCGGTCGCTGGTCGAGGTCAGCCCGCAGGTGGTCTGGTTCGGCGACGAGGCGGGCAACGTCACCTACTGCAACGCCTACTGGTACGATTACACGGGCCTGCCTGCCGGCGAGACCGGCGAGGCGATCTGGTTGGGGGCGATCCACCCCGACCACCGCGAGGCGACCCGCGCGGCCTGGCTGGCCGCGTCCGGATCGGGGCGGCCCTACGAGGTCGAGTTCCCCCTGCGCCGAGCCGACGGGCAGTACCGCTGGTTCCTGTCCCGGGCCCAGCCCGTGCATGGCGCGGACGGCTCGGCACGCAGTTGGATCGGCACCTCCATCGACATCCATGAGCGCAAGTTCGCCGAGGAGCGGTTCAAGACGCTCACCGAGCTCGCCCCGGCCATCATCTGGTTCGGCAACCCTGACGGCAGCCTCAGCTACCTCAACGACCGCTGGTACGCCTACACCGGCCAGACCCCGGAGCAGGCGCTGCCGCTCGGCTGGGGCGAGGTCATCCATCCGGACGACTTGCAGCGCCTGCTGGACGTTTGGGAGCATGCCCGCACGAACGAGGTCCTCTACGATACGGAGGCTCGGCTGCGCCGCCACGACGGCGAGTACCGTTGGTTCCTGATCCGGGCCGAACCGATGCGGGACGGCGCCGGTGCGGTGGTCGGCTGGCTGGGCAGCGACAGCGACATCCACGACCGCCGCCAGGCCGAGGACGACCTGGTCCGGGCGCGGGAACAGTTGCGCTTGGCGGTCGGGTCCACCGGGATCGGGATCTTCGACTACGATCTCGTCTCGGACACGCTGGTCTGGGACGCGCGCACCCGCGCCCTGTTCGGCCTGCCGCCCGACGCGCCGGTGAGCTACGACGTATTCCTCGCCGGCCTTCACTTCGACGACCGGGACTGGGTCGACGCGGCGGTGAAGGCTGCCATCGACCCGGATGGTCCCGGCACCTACGACATCGCCTTCCGCGTCGTCGGTCTCGAAGACGGCATCGAACGCTGGGTGGCGGCCAAGGGACAGGCCTTCTTCGAGGGCGGCCGCACGCTGCGCTTCATCGGCACGACGCGGGACGTCACCCAGAGCCGTCGCGCCGAGCAGGCCCTGCGCGAAGCCGAGGAGCGCTACCGCCTCGCCGCCCGCGCCACCAACGACGCGATCTGGGACTGGAACCTCGCCACCAACCATGTCCTCTGGAACGAGGCGCTTGGGGAGGCGCACGGGCATGCCCCGGATGCGGTCGAGCCGACCGGCGATTGGTGGATCGCCCACATCCATCCCGATGACCGCGCCCGCGTCGACCAATCCATCCACGCGGTCATTGACGGCGTCGGCACGGCCTGGGCGGACGAGTACCGCTTCCGGCGTGCGGACGGCTCATACGCCGACATCCTCGACCGAGGTTACGTCATCCGGAACGGGACCGGTCAGGCGGTGCGGATGATCGGGGCCATGCTCGACATCACGCGGCGCAAGCAGGCCGAGGAGCATCAGCGCCTGCTCACCGGCGAGCTTCAGCATCGGGTGAAGAACACCCTCGCGCTGGTCCAGGCAATCGCCAGCCAGACCTTCCGCAACGCATCCGACCTCGGCGCGGCGCGCGAGGCCTTCGCCGAACGCCTGATCTCGCTCGGGCGCGCCCACGACATCCTGACCCAGGCGAGTTGGACCCAGGCGCCCATCGCCGAGGTCGTCGAGGGGGCCCTGGCGGTCCACCGGGGCTCCGGCGCCTCCCGCATCCGTTCCAGCGGCCCGGACGTGGCGCTGGCCGCCAAGCCGGCCCTGGCCCTGGCTTTGGCCCTGCATGAGCTCGCCACCAACGCGGCCAAGTACGGGGCGCTCTCGAACGATTCCGGCACGGTGGACCTGCGCTGGCACGTGGTCCACGAGGCGGGCGAGCCCCGCTTCCGCCTGTCCTGGTCCGAGCAGGGCGGCCCCCCGATCCTGGCGCAGCCGTCAAGGCGCGGCTTCGGCTCGCGCCTGATCGAGCGCAGCTTCGCTGCCGAGGTCGGCGGCGAGGTCAGGCTCACCTACGCCCCGATCGGCCTCGTCTGCCGGCTCGAAGCGCCGCTCGCCTCCATGCAGGAGGCCGGCGACGAGGCAGCGGCGTGACGGCGGCAGAACGCCCGGTCGCGATGTGCGCCGCGGCGCCTCGCGACTGCCTGACCAAGCCCAGCCCTCGCTAGCGCCTTCCCCTTGGACCAGGCTGGGGCGAAGGGGCGCGGCAACCCTGGTTATCGCCGTAGGTTAGGAAACGTGCGACCAGTTTCGGGCGGACGAACTCGGGAGCCGCCCTACGACGGCTGATCCTGAAGGATGGGTAAGTCGTGCGAGACAAGACGGGTCAGGGGACCGCGGACCCGAGGTTGCTTCGCGCCGCCGTCGAGGCTTCCGGGGAGGCCATCGTCATCACATCGGCGGAGCTCGAAGATCCGGGTCCCCGCATCGAATACACGAACCCGGCCTTCAGCCGCATGACCGGCTACGAGGCGGATGAGGTCGTCGGCCTGACGCCGCGCCTCCTGCAAGGGCCTGGAACGGACCGGGCCGTAATCGACCGTATGCGGGCCGCATTGCTCGCCGGCGAACCGTTCCAAGGCGAGGCGTTGAACTACCGGAAGGATGGCTCGACCTACATGGTGGAGTGGCTGATCACCCCGCTGAAGGATGCCGGCGGTTGCATCACCCACTGGGTCTCGGCGCAGCGCGACATCACCGCACGGCGCGCCGGCGAGGACCGGCAGGCGCTGATGGTGCGCGAGCTGCACCACCGGGTGAAGAACACGTTGGCCACCGTCCAGGCCGTGGTGAACGCCACCGCGCGATCCTCCCCCACCGTCGCGGAGTTCACGCGGGCCTTCTCCGGCCGGATCGGCTCGCTCGCCCGGACCCATGCCCTCATCACGGAGGACTTGGCTCAGGCGGCGTCGTTCGAGGCGCTGCTGCGGGCCGAGCTCGACCCCTACGACGAGCGGGGGCGCCTGACCCTGGGCGGCCCCAGAGTCGTGCTGCCGTCGGAGCTTGCCGTGCCGGTCGGCATGGCGCTGCACGAACTGACGAGCAATGCCTTGCGGCACGGATCCCTCGCGGCTCCGGGAGGCCGGCTCGACGTGGCCTGGAAGGTCGAGGACGGGCCTGCCGGGCGCACCTTGCTCTGGACCTGGAGCGAGCACGACGGCCCGCCCGCCCCCCATCCCACGCGCGACGGCTTCGGCCACCGCCTGCTCAAGAAGGTGCTGGCTCCCCAGACCGGGGCGGAGGTCGACGTGGACTTCGCGCCCGACGGGCTACGGGTCTCCGTGCGGATGCCCTTGTCCGCCGGTTCCGCCTGACCGGCTAGGCTAGGCGTCAGGCCTGGGACGCAACGCCACGACGTTTCCGGCCTCGGCGACCGGGGCGAACTCGGCCCCGAGCGTTTCGGCGACCTTACGGGCGAGTTGCTCACGCTTGAACGGCTTCCCGATGAGTTGCACGCCGTCGTCGAGACGACCGTGGTGGACGATGGAGTTCTCGGTGTAGCCCGACATGAAGAGCACCTTCACCTTCGGCCTGAGCGCCTGGATGCGCTCGGAGAGGTCGCGTCCCTTCACCTTGCCCGGCAGGATCACGTCGGTCAGCAGCAGGTCGATGGCGGCCGCGTTGTCCCCGAACACCCGCAGGGCCTCCTCGCCATCGGCGGCCTCCAGCACGCGGTAGCCGAGGTCTGAGAGGATCGCGCAGGCGATCTCACGGACCGCCGCCTCGTCCTCGACCACCAGCACGGTCGCCGAGCCGCGAGGGAGATCGACGGGCGGCGCGCTCCGTTGCCCGATTGCCACCAAGGCGCCGACCGCCCTCGGCAGATAGATCTTCACGGTCGTTCCCTCGCCTGGCTCCGAGTAGATCTTCACGTGGCCGCCCGACTGCTTGACGAAGCCGAACACCATCGCGAGGCCGAGCCCCGTGCCCTTTCCGTCCGGCTTGGTCGTGAAGAACGGCTCGAACACCCGCCGAACCACGTCCGGCGTCATGCCATGCCCGGTGTCCGAGACCGCAAGCATCGTGTAGTCGCCGGCCGCGACCTCGGCGTGGTCGCGGGCGTAGGCGTCGTCGAGGACCTTGTTGCCGATCTCAATGGTGAGCCGGCCCCCGCCCGGCATGGCGTCCCGGGCGTTGAGCGCGAGGTTCAGGACGGCGCTCTCCAATTGCGCCGGGTCGGCCATCGCCGGCCAGAGGCCGGCGCTCTCGACATAGCGCACCTCGATGTGCTCGCCGAGCGTCCGACGCAGGAGGGGGACCAGGTCCGGCATGGTCGCCGCGAGGTCGATGGCGGCCGGGGCCAGGGGTTGCTTGCGGGCGAAGGCCAGGAGCTGGCCCGTGAGCGTCGCCCCGCGCTGGGCGGCCCAGGCGGCGCGCTCGATCCGAGACTGCAGCTTGCCGTCGCCGTCGAGCTTCGCCCGGACGAACTCAAGGTTTCCGAGGATGACCTGCAGCAGGTTGTTGAAGTCGTGCGCGATGCCGCCGGTCAACTGGCCGATGGCCTGCATCTTCTGTGCTTCCCGAAGGACACCCTCGGCCTGGGCGCGCTTGGTCATGTCCGAGATGGTAAGGACGAAACCGCCGTCGGGCATCGTGGTGCGGCGGATCTCCAGGTGGTGGCCGTCGGCGCGCGTGCGCTCGTACACGGTCGCCTCCCGTGGCGCATTGCTGCCGTGTCGAACCTGGTCCCACGTCTCCAGCGCAGGCCCGCCCGCCTCGGCGGTGTGTTCCGCGAAGGCGGCGTAGGACGCGCCCGGCCGCACCATCGCCTTCGGCAGGTCGAGCAACACCAGGAAGCAGGCGTTCCAGTTCGTCAGCGTGCGGTCCGGCGCGAACACCGCCACGCCCTGGCTGAGGCTGTCGAGCGTCGTCCGGAGCCGAAGCGCCTGGGTGCGCTGCTCGGCCTCGGTCAGGTACGAGCGCGACCACGCCTGGTTCAGGAGGCGGGCGGCCCAGAGAAGGGTCAGCACGGCGAGAAGCGATCCGCCCAACGTTGTCCACCGGACCCAGGCGGCGCGCGCGTCGTTCTCTCCGAGGCGCCGGGCGAGCAGCGCTTCCTCCTCGCCGAGCATGGCCGCGAGCGTCTCCTCCGCCTCCTTCATGAAGCCGCGGCCGGCATCTGTGTTGACGAGGCGCCGTGCCGCCTCGATCCCGACGTCGCGGCGCAACTGCACCGTCTGGGCGAGCTCCTCCAGCTTGTGCTGGATGACAGGGGCGAGGGCGCGCAGGCGGTCCTGCTGCACGGGGTTGTCCGCCGTGAGCTTCAGGAGCTCGCCCTGAAGGACGCCGAGGCGGTCGCGCGCGGAATCGTAGGGCGCGAGATAGTCGTCCTTGCCGGTGATGATGTAACCCCGCTGGCCGGTCTCGGCATCGCGCAGGGCGATGCCTAGATCCTTCATCGCGGCCAGCACGCGGTAGCTGTGCTGCGACCACTCCCGCGCCTCCCGCGTGGCGTTCAGGCGCTCCCACGTCACGACCCCGACGAGGGCGAGGATGGCGAGCAGCACGCCGAAGACGAGGAGGTTGGCGCGCGCGACGATACGCTTCGACATGTTGACGGGGTCCGCCGCCTGCCCGCGCCCCGGGTCGGGTCGCGTCTCGCGGAGCTTGCTCGAACGCCGATGACCTGGGGTCACATGCGCGCTCGCAGTTACGTCGTACCACGCTCTACCGCGATTGCGCGTCTTTTAAGGAAGCGTCGCCGTTTGAGGCCGAGGACGGCTAGGCGCCCAGGATGCGCTTGCGGCGTTGCCAAGTGGCGACCTTGCGCAGCAACCGCGAGAGCTGCTCGACCGAATACGGCTTGTGCAGCAGTTCGAAACCGTAGGTGCCGTTCTGCGCCAGGACGTGGCTGTAGCCCGAGGCGAGCAGCACCGGCAGGTCGTGATGCTCCTCGCGGATGCGATGCGCGAGGTCGATGCCGTTCATGCCAGGCATCACGACGTCCGAGAACACCACGTCGAACCGGTCCGCGTCCTCGGCGAGTTGCGCAAGGGCCTCCGCGGCGTTGCCGGCGAGCACCGTCACGTAGCCCAGGTCGGTCAGGGTCTGGACCGCAAAGGTGCCCACCTCGGCATTGTCCTCGACCACGAGCACGCAGGTCCCGTGGCCGTCCATGAGAGGTTCGGGCTCGCCGGTGTCGGACCCTTTCCCCGCCTCCGAGACGCGCGGCAGGTAGAGGGTGAAGGTGGTCCCCCGGTCGACCTCGCTCTCGACCGTCACCTCGCCGCCCGATTGCTTGGCGAAACCGAACACCTGGGACAGTCCGAGCCCCGTGCCCTGGCCGACGCCTTTGGTGGTGAAGAACGGCTCGAAGATCCTTTCCAGCCGCTCGGCCGGGATGCCGCTGCCGGTGTCGCTGATCGACACGGCCACGAACGCGCCCGGGACGGCCGGGTGGGACCGCATCGCCGGCATCGTCTCGACCGGCCGTACGCGGATGGCGAGCCGCCCCTCGCCGTCCATGGCGTCGCGGGCGTTGACGGCCATGTTGACGAGCGCCGTGTCGAACTGGCTCGGGTCGGCATGGACGAAGCAAGTCCTGTCCGGCAGGTCGGTCACGATCTGGATGCGCGAGCCGGTCAGCGTGCCCATCATGTCGGAAAGCGCCCGCACGCTGTCGCAGACGGCGAACGTCTCCGGCTTCAGGGCCTGACGGCGGGCGAAGGCAAGCAACTGTCCGGTCAGCTTGGCGGCCCGGTCCACGGTGTCGGAGATGGCCCCCACGTAGCGGGCGCGGCGTTCCGGGGCGAGGTCGGGGCGCTTCAGAAGGTCGGTCGACGACTTGATCACGGTGAGCAGGTTGTTGAAATCGTGAGCGACGCCACCGGTGAGTTGCCCGATTGCCTCCAGCTTCTGGGACTGCCGCAGGGCCTCCTCCGCGGCCATCAGCGCGCCGGTGCGCTCCTCGACCCGCTGCTCCAACGTCTGGTTCGCCTGCCGCAGGTCCGCCTCGGCCTGCCTGAGGGCGGTGATGTCGTTGAAGATGCCGACCATGTGGCGGTGGCCGGAGGCGTCGTCGACCGGATGGCCGGCGCTGAGGACCGAACGGCGACTGCCGCCGGGCAGGACGACCGTGTAGCCGGTATCGATGCGCGCGCCGTTCCGGAAGCCGGCCTGCGCCGTGGCGAGCACGTCGGCGAGCTCTTCGGGCGCAATGCGGGCGAAGACGTCATCCTGGGAGATGGCGACTTCCGGTGGCAGCCCGGAGATCTCGCGGCTGCGCGCGTCCATCACGACCTCGCCCGTGGCCGTGTTCCAGTCGAAGGTGCCCAGCCGCGCGACGTCCAGCGCGACGGAGAGCCGGGTCCGGCTCTCCTGCGTCGCCGCTAGAGACTCTTCGAGGCGCCTGGCACCATCGGCGAGAGCGGCCTCCGCCCGCGCGCGCAGCAGGGCGGTGTGTATCCGCCCGGCGACGTCGCGCACCAGAGCCTCGTCCTCGTCGCACCAGCGACGCGGGGTGGACTGGTGACGAACACCGACGCCCACAGGCGTCCCTCCACGACCAACGGCACGGATAGGACAGCCCGCGAGGCGCCGACCTCCTCGTAGGCCGCCGCGTGGGCCGTCGTGCGCGGGTCGGAAGCGACATCGTCGACCCGGAGGCTTCGGCCGGCGCGCAGTTCCCCCACCACCGCCTCGCCGAAATCGGCCATACGGTGGATTCCGGCGAGGCTCGGCATGGTGCCGTCGGTCCAGTCGCGCTCGACCCTATAGTGGACCCCGTCGGCATCGGCCTCGCCGAAGCCGCAACGCTGCGTGCCGAGATGCCGGCCGAGCATGCCGCAGGCCATCTCGATCAGCACATCCGGGTCGTCGTGGACGCGAAGGGCATCGCCGAGAGCCAGCAGGAAGGCGCTGCGGCGTTCCTGCTTCACCTTCGCGGTCGTCTCGGTGCAGGCGCAGAACATCCCCTGCACCGCGCCGTCCTCGCCGCGGATGGGCGAGTAGGAGAACGTGAACCACACGTCCTCCGGATACCCGTTACGCATCATGACGAGGGGCAGGTCCTCCATGAACGTGGCCGCACCGGCCATGGCCCGCTCGACGAGGGGACGGATGTCGTCCCAGATCTCGGACCAGACCGTCTCGAACGGGCGTCCCAGGGACCACGGGTGCTTGGCGCCGAGGATCTCGACGTAGGCGTCGTTGTAGAGGAAGCCCAGGCCAGGGCCCCAGGCGATGAACATCGGGAAGGCCGAGTTCAGCATCAGGCTGACGCCCATGCGCAGGGCCGCCGGCCAGGTCGTCGGGGATCCGAGCGGGGACGCGGACCAGTCGTGGCCGCGCATCAGCGCCCCCATCGCGCCGCCGCCTGAGAGGAACGGGGGAGCACAGGCTCCGTCCTCGTGCACGGACGCCTGCTCGGGACCGGGAAGCCGCGCCCCGCCGGACGCCGACCGATGCGAGTTCATGGTTGAGCCATCGCCGCGAGGGATCGCCGCATTTCGAGCTGGGTCATGACCAGACCGGCGAGGACCTGGAGACACTCCCGCTGCTCCTCGGTGAGGCCGAGCGGACGCGGCTCGGTGTCGATGACGCAGACCGAGCCCAGCCCATGCCCGTCCGGTGTCACCAAGGGAGCGCCCGCGTAGAAGCGCAGGTGCGGCTCCCCGGTCACGAGGGGGTTCCCGGCGGTCCGGGCGTCGCACGACAGGTCGGAAATCACGAGCAGGTCGCGCCTGCCGAGCACGTGCTTGCAGACCGAGGCATCGAGGTCGGTCCCGCATTCGGGGAAGCCGGAGCGCGCCTTGAACCATTGCCGCCCGTCGGCCACGAGGCTCACCAACGCGACCGGGGCGGCACAAATGGCGCGTGCCAAAATGACGATGCCGTCGAAGCCTGGCTCGGGCGCGGTGTCGAGGACGGCGTAGCCGTCGAGGGCGTCGAGGCGTCCGCGGCCGGCGAGGCCGGCCGGTGCCTTCGGGCGGCGTGTCATGGGACCCGTCCTCGGTTGCGGACGGGGGGTGGCGAGGCGGCGATGACCCGTCCCAGGACCCGTCCGATCTGCGCGGCCGAGTACGGCTTGTGCAGGAGCTCGAAGCCGTGGCTGTCCTCACGCGCCAGGACATGGCTGTAGCCAGAGGCCAGCACCACCGGCAGGTTGGGAATGCGAATGCGGAGCGCCTTCGCGAGCTCGATGCCGCCCATGCCGGGCATGACAACGTCGGAGAAGACGGCCCGGAAGCCCGCGCCATCTGTGCCTAGTCGTTCGAGCGCCTCCTCGGCGTTGACGACCCATACGGGCGCGTAGCCGAGGTCCTCCAGGATTTGGGCGCAGAAGCGCCCGACCTCAAGGTTGTCCTCGACCAGCAGCACCGGTTGGCCCTGGCCGGAGGGCGCCACCCCGGCATCGCGGTCGGGGATGGGCATCTGGGACGGCCCGTCCGAGACCTCGGGCAGGTACAGCGTGAAGGTCGTACCCTCTCCCACCGCGCTCGCCACGTCGACGTCGCCGCCCGACTGCTTGGCGAAGCCGAACACCTGGGAGAGCCCGAGCCCCGTGCCGCGGCCGACGGCCTTGGTCGTGAAGAAGGGCTCGAAGATGCGCCCGAGGACGTCGGCTGGGATGCCCGAGCCGCTGTCGGTCAGGGAGACGGCCACGAACGGCCCCCGCGATCCGCCGTGCCCCCGGATGGAGGGCATGGGCTGCCCGGCGAGCACACGCATCGTCAGCGTGCCCACGCCGTCCATGGCGTCCCGCGCATTGACCGCGGCGTTCACGACCGCCGTCTCGAACTGGTTGATGTCGGCGCGCACCAGCGCGGCCGCGTCCGGAACCTCGACCCTGAGGCGGATGCGGGCTCCGGTGATGGTGTCGAGCATGTCGGCGACGCCACGCAGGCGCTCGCCGGCGTCGAACACCTCGGGCCTGAGGGATTGCCGGCGCGCGAAGGCCAGGAGCTGACCGGTCAGCTTGGCCGCTCGGTCGACCGTGTCGGAGACCGCATCCATGTATCGCTTGCGCCGCTCCTCGGGCAGGTCGGGGCGACGCAGGAAGTCCACGGAGGAGCGGATGATGGTCAGCAGGTTGTTGAAGTCGTGCGCGACGCCGCCGGTGAGTTGGCCCACGGCCTCAAGCTTCTGCGATTGCCGCAGGTCCTGTTCCATGCGCTCGCGCTCGACCGCCTCGGCGAGCAACCGCGCGTTCGCTTCCGCGAGCTCGGCCGTCCGCGCGGCGACCTGGGTTTCCAGCGAGGCCCCGACCTCTCGCAGCCGCTCGGCCTGGGCCTCCAACTCGGAGTGGAGGGCGACGACGCCGCGATTGGTCTCGGCGAGTTCCCGGTTGAGGCGCTGCGCCTCCTCCTCGCGCTCGGCCAGCTCGGCGAGGCTGCGCAGGAGCTCGCGGTTCTGCTCGCGCAGCGCGACCAGCGGTTCCTCGGTCCGCGCACGGGCGACGTCCTCGGCGAGGGTCGCGAGCCGCTTTCCCGTGAAGGATTCCGTGCCGGACGGCAGCCGCTTGGCGAAGGTGGCGACCGTGCCCTTGCCCGGGTCGGTCTCGATCTCGAAGCGGTCCATCAACCGGCGGGAGCCGGTGATGCCGATGCCCAGGCCCGTCGTCGAGCGGTAGCGGCCTTCGAGGATCTCATCCAAGTGCGGGATGCCGGGGCCCTTGTCGATCACGCGGATGACCAGGGATTGGCCGCCATTCTCCTCGTCGAGGCCGTACTCGACCCTGCCGCCGCCGGCGTAGCCGTAGGCGTTGCGCGCGATCTCGGACACCGCGGTGGCGATCCGCGTCTGGTCCTGGATGCCGAAACCGAGGTGTTCCGCCAGCCTGCGCACGCGCTGGCGCACGGTGACGATGTCGTCCTCGTGCTCGACGCTGGTGGCGAGGAGTGGCCATCTCATGATGCGTCACCCCGCACGACGAGCACGGTGGCATCGTCGCGGGCGCGGGCGAAGTCGCGGTAGATCAACCCGGCGACGAGCGACGGGTGGGCCGCAGCGATGCCGGGATAGGCATCCAGGGACCATCCGGTCGCGATCCCGTCCGAGCACAGGACGAACACGTCATCCCGCCGCATCGGGTATTCGAACTCCTGGATGCGCCGGGCCGCATGTCCGGCCGTTCCGGCAAGGCTGACCGTGCGCTTGGTCACTGCGCCGGAGACAACGGCTCCCAGGACGTTGCCGATGCCCGCGAACGTGAGGATGCCGGCGTCCCGGTTTAAGCTAGCTACGGACACCGCACCGCCTCGGGTCTGCGGCAGTCCAGCATGGATGGCGGACAGGATCGCGCCGGGAGGCTTGTCCCGATGGTGATGGAATAGGCTCAAGGCTTCCTGCGACGCCTTGGCGGCCTCCGGTCCATGGCCGAGGCCGTCCGCCACGATGGCGGTCCATCCATCCGGCCGCTCGCGCACGGCGTAGGCGTCGCCGTTGGCTGTCTCGCCCCTCAGAGGCACCGTGACGGCCCCGAAGGCCGCGGTCCCATCAGCCGTGGCCGGCCGGACGCCCGATAGGCGGGCCAGCACAGCAGTGCCTGTGCCGGGCCGGGACGCGATGTCGAAGGCGTCTGACAACCGACGCACGGCTCCGAGGCCCTCGCCGGCGCTGCCGCCGGTGGAGTGGCCGTCGCGCAAGGCCGAGCCCAGGTCCGAGAAGCCCGGGCCCTTGTCCAGCGCCAGGATCTCGACGCCCGAGCCCGTCGCGTCCTCATAGGTGCCGACCAGGATCTCGCCCGGCACCCCGTACTTCACGATGTTGGTGGAGAGTTCGGTGACGACGAGGGCCACCCGTCCAGCCGCGGTTTCGTCGAACCCGATGGCCTGCGCCGCGGCCACGGCACGCCGCCGCGCCTCGGCCACCTGGCTTGCCTCCGTGATGGTGACCCGGTCCATGGCTACTTCCACCGCGCGATGGTCACGCGCGTGCCTGAACCGGGCGTCGACTCGATGTGGAACTCGTTCGAAAGCCGCTTGGCTCCGCCGAGCCCCAGCCCGAGCCCCCCTCCGGAGGTGTAATGGTCGGTCATCGCCTGCGCGATGTCGGCGATGCCCGGTCCTTGGTCCTCGAAGGTCAGGCGCAGGCCCTTGCGGATCCCAGCCTGCAGGGTCTCAAGGAGGACGTCGCCGCCACCACCGTAATCGAGGGTGTTCCGAGCGAGTTCACTCGCCGCAGTGATGATCTTGGTCTGGTCTACGAGGCCGAGGCCGATCTCCACGGCGAGCGCGCGTACGCGCTGGCGCACGCGGACGACGTCGTCACCGGATCGGACGGGTAAGGTCTCAGTCCTCGTGACGGTCACGGTCGCTCCCGTGCCCGTCGTCCTCCTCGGAGAGCCGGGCCTGGATCAGAGCCATGCCCCGCTCGACGTTCAGTGCGGTCTTGATGCCGGTGAGTTCCAACCCGAGCTCGACCAGGGTGATGGCCACCGCCGGGCGCATCCCCGCGACCACCGTCTCGGCATCGAGGACGCGCGAGACCGCCGCGATGCTCACCAGCATGCGACCGATGAAGGAATCGACGATCTCAAGCGCCGAGATCTCGATGAGCACGCCGCGCGCGCCGGTGCGCGCGATCATCGCCGTCAGGTCCTCCTCCAGGGCGAGCGCGAGGCGGTCGTGCATGTCGACCTGGATGGAAACGATGAGCGCGCCGCCCAGCTTGAGGATCGGGATGCGGTCCATGGGTTCAGCGGCGCTCCTCGGCCGGGGCTTGCTGGCGCACCACCTTGCGGCCGGTGCGCTTGAGGGCGACGGCGAAGGCGTCCGCCAGGGTCGCCTTCGAGACGACGTTGAGCTCGACGCCGAGGTGGACCATGGTCTGTGCGATCTGGGGGCGGATGCCGGACACGATGCAATCGGCGCCCATCAGGCGGGCCGCGGCGACGGTCTTGAGGAGGTGCTGGGCCACCAGGGTGTCCACGGTGGGCACACCGGTGATGTCGATGATGGCGATCTCGGCCTCCTCGTCGACGATGGCCTGGAGCAGGTTCTCCATCACGACGCCGGTGCGGGCGCTGTCGAGGGTGCCGATGAGCGGCAAGGCGAGAATGCCGTCCCAGAGGCGTACCACCGGGGTGGAGAGCTCGGCGATCTCCTGTCCCTGCCGCCCGATGACCTCCTCGCGGCTGGCCAGGAACACCTCCATGGTATGCAGGCCGAGCCGGTCGAGCACCTTGCCGGCCGCCCACACGCCGGCCGCCAGCGTCGACGCGTCCACGTCGGCGCTCCGCCTCAGTGCCTCGAAGATCGGCTCCTTGAGCGAGAACACGAAGTTGGCGGTGTCGGTGGGCGTAAAACCTTGGATCGCCCGCGACCGTGAGATGTCGGCGAGCGTCTCGCGCAGCGGTGCGAAGCCCTCGCCGTCGGCATCGAGGCTGTTCGAGGCGAGAGCGTCCCGGAGTTGGCCGAGCACGGCCTTTGCCTGGGTCCGGAGCTCGGCCTCACGGATGCGGCCACCCTGCAGGGAGGCGCCCTCCCGAAGAGCAGTGTTCCAGGCATCGAGGATGGCGGCCTCGTCTTCCGTGAGCGTCCTGGTCAGGACCCCGGCGCCGTCCATGGTCATCAAGTCATCCTCGTCAACGTCGTTCGGGGTCTACCCTGGTCCGGGTACGCTCGCTAGGCGTCAAAGCCGCGGCGGGACCCGCCGCAGAAAGTTCTTCCTGGCCTTTGGAATTCGACCGCATCCGTCCGGTCGCGCGGCGGTCCAATTCCAAAGGCTGTGGCCCGCCGCGTCGGGCTGCAACGCTGCGTTGACTGCCCATCTCGATGATACCCTACAGGCCACCCTCGTTGATGCCGCCGACGACCTCCTCGACCTGGGCGCCAGGCGCTGCCTTGGCCTTGTGGCTCCCGGTTCCAGGTCAGCTTGGAGCCCGTCCCGTACAGCGCCACCAAAAGCGTGGACTTTTTGCCCTCGACCGGGAGCGGGCAGTTCAGGACCGCATCGATATGGACCATCGTTTCCTCGTCGCGAACGACCTGTTCCTCGACGATGGTCCCGCCACCCTTCAGGTGCGGATGTCGATGGGTTCGGCGAACCCAGGGGGGTGCGTGCCGGGGCGAACACGGTCCCGTGAAACGGCCCTTGCCGCGGTGGTCGTGGAGGGTTTGTCCCGTCAGGGTCGTGGGATCGATGCAGGCTTCGTGGATGGTCTCGGCGACCGGCAGCACCCCGAGGCGATGGGTGAGGAGGCGCATGGTGTAGGTGTGCTGGGCGCCGCCGCCGTTGCCCATGCCGATGGCGATGGCGACGAGCTTCCTGTCCATGCCGACGAAGACTTGAGGGTCGTACGTTCCCGAGCGAATGGGCACCCGCCGCAGCCGATGCCGCGATGATGGGCACTCCGGACGAAAGCCTTAGCGGGGCGTCAACGCGCAGGCCGCGTGCGACTCCGAGGGTAACGCATGCCGGGTAGCGCTATCCGTAATGCGATACGGTTCAGCCTGGCCACGCCCTTTGTCCAGAAGTGGAGTTCGAAGTCACGACCTAGTGGGGCGACGTGGCGTGCATTGCCGTTGAGATTGAGATCTGCGGGGCCGGATGCCGCTAGGACAAGCAACTTTAGGCGTTCTCGACGGAATGGGGCTTGACCCGGGTGACGGGAAAAAGTGGGGCGGTTGTCACGTTTAGGTGTCTGCAAGCTGGCCCAACCCGATGGCTCAAATCGGCCACATCATAATCTGATGGTCGCCCGTCCAGTGTCTCCCGCGAATTCGACGCGGATACGCGTAAGCTTGGGCTCTAAGTCAGAACTGGATCACGCCGTAGGCGTGGTGGCGACCTTCGCTTCTATGAAAAGCTGTCCATGAACAGACCTTCTGAAATCGACCCTACTCGGTCATAGAAGCAATCCAATGGCGGCCTTGAAAGCAGACGTCGCAGCCGGACGCGCGCTGCGAACGCATGCTCTCGGATTCCCGCTTCCCGCGCTCGTGAGGCCGCCCGTTCAATCCACGGTCTGCATCTGGACGACGCCGCCGAGTTCGCCGGGCTTGCCCGAGACCACCACGAGGTAGCGCCGGCTCGCACCGGCATCCGTGCGGGTGATCTGGCGGATCGGGCCGATCGCGTTGACGATGGCCGCGCCGGCCGGGTTGGTCATGAAGGCGGCGAGCGGCTCCAGGCCGGCGGCCCCCTTCGGATCGGCGGCCAGCGCCAGCACGAACGGCATCTTCGCGGGTAGTCCCGTGACCGCGGCCTGCAGCGTCTGCAACACGCCCTGGTCGAAGAGGGTCACCTGCGTCGCCGGCTTGCCATCGGTGCTCGCGAGCGTCAGCGCGCTGGTCTTGCCGGCGGCGCCCAGCGGCTGGAGGTTCTGCTTTCCGTCCCCCTCCGGCACGGCGTTCGGGACGTAGGCCACGCCCTGCGGCCCCTGGCCGATCGGCACCTCGGCGATCACCGTGTTCGATGCGGTGTCGATCACCGCCGCCTTGTCGGCGTTCTCCAGGCCGACATAGACGCGGCTGCCGTCGCCCGAGGGCCAGAGCCCGTGCGGCAGGGCGCCGGTCGGGATGGTGGCGACCTGGGTGAAGTCGTCGGTGCGGAACACCTTGACCTGGTTCAGGCCGCCGATCGTCACGTAGGCGAACTGGCCGGCCTTGGTCGAGACGATGTTGACGTGGTTGGTGATCGGCCCAGTCTCGATGGTCTTCAGCGGCGCGAAGGGCGGACGCGCCGAAAACACCTGGGTCCGGCCGACATCCTTGAGGGTCAACCACACCTGCTTGCCGTCCGGTGTCGCGGCGATGTCGGGGCAGAATGGGCTCTCCTGCTTCACGCGACCGACGATGGTGTGGGTCTTCGTGTCGATCACCACAGTCTCGGGGCTGAAGCTGGAGCAGACATAGCCGTAGGCGCCGTCCGGCGAGAAGATCGTCATGCCGGGCCCGTTCGGCACGGTGATCCGGCGCGTCTCCTTGGCGGTCGCGGCATCGAGTACGGCGATGTAGTCCTCGCCGCGCACGCTCACCCAGACCTCCCGGCCGTCCGGCGTGAAGAAGGCCTCGTGCGGCGCGCGGCCGACATAGGCCGTGTGGCGGACCGTGTTGGTCGCCGTGTCGATGAAGCTCACGGAGTTCGAACCGATCGAGACCGCGAGCAGCGTCCTGTGGTCGGGCGAGAAGCCCATGCCGTGGACGAGGAGCTGGCCGTGATAGAGCGGGCTCAGGTTCATCGGCGTCGGGTCGCCGAGCCGGATCACGCCGAGCAGGACGTTGGCGGCGGGATCGACCACCGAGACCGTGTTGGAGAACTGGTCCGAGGTGTAGAACCGGTCCCTGCCGCTGACCGGCACGTCCGGTGCGGAGGCTGCGCCCGGGGCCTGCCCGGCGAGAGCCGAGCCGGAGAGCAGCGCGAGCGCAAGGAGGGGGAGGGCGGTCTTCATCGGCAGATCTCCGAAGGCATCTCGGCGGCAGGGGCCGTGCCAGGGTGGTGAAGGTGGGCGGCTGCGGCGGACGAATCCGGCGCGGGAGGGAGATCGGCGAGCGCCCGGCGCATCACCGCGATCTCCTGGCCCTGTTCGACGATAATCCCCTGCGCGAGGCGGCGCAGGACCGGATCTTTGCCGTAGAGCAGCTCCGCCCGGGCCATCGCGATCGCGCCCTCGTGGTGCGGGATCATCATCGCGGCGAAGTCGCGGTCCGGATC
The DNA here is from genome assembly GCF_024347855.1 of Methylorubrum sp. GM97. NCBI lineage: Bacteria > Pseudomonadati > Pseudomonadota > Alphaproteobacteria > Hyphomicrobiales > Methylobacteriaceae > Methylorubrum > Methylorubrum sp. GM97. The sequence goes on along the minus strand of NZ_AP025942.1, from coordinate 1,805,573 downwards.
GCCCGAGGGCGGGACCATCATGTCGGCATGCATCCGCGTCATCGACTGCGCCATCATCGCGTCGAAGGACGCGGAGACGACGGCCGGCGGCTCGGCAGCGGCCAGCGTCGGGGGTATCATCATCCGGCCGCCGACGAGGCCGCCGGCGATCACGGCGGCCGTGAGCGCAAATCCCAATGCTCCGCGCATGAGCCGTCCTCCCTGTTCGTTGTCGAGGGGAGAGATGCCGAGAAAACGGTTTTATTCCCTGGCCGGGGACGAATTGGCGGCCCTGCCGATGTGATCGATCTTTTCCAAATGTCAGTGGAATAGACGCGCCCGTTCGGCATCTCTCCCGATGCGGTCATGGTTGACCGCCGGAGACCTCACTCATGCGCACCATGCTGATCCGCACCGCCCTCGCGGCCGTCGCCTTCTCCGCCGTGGCCGCTCAGGCCGCTGCGCCTGCGATGACGGCCGAGACCGCCAAGGGGCCGGCGCTCGTCGATTCCAAGAGCATGACCCTCTACACCTTCGACAAGGACATGGGCGGCAAGTCGATGTGCAACGGCCCCTGCGCCGCCAACTGGCCGGCACTGATGGCCGCCTCCGGCTCGGCTGCTAGTGGCGACTGGACGATGGTGACACGGGACGACGGCACAATGCAGTGGGCCTACAAGGGCAAGCCGCTCTACACCTTCGCCAAGGACACCAAGCCCGGCGACGTCACCGGCGACGGATTCCTCAACGGTGCATGGCACATCGCCAAGCCCTGATCGGTAAAGCCTCGTGGACGAGATCGCCGCCCTCATCGAACCGCAGATCCCAGCGTTGCGGCGCTACGCCGTCGCGCTGTTGCGGGACCGCGAAGCGGCGGACGACCTCGTCCAGGATACCCTGGAGCGGGCATTGTCCGCCTGGTCCGGACGTCGCCGCGACGGCGACCTGCGAGCCTGGCTGTTCACGATCGAGCGCAACCTGTTCCTCGGCACTGTTCGACGCCGGGGCCGGCGCGGCATCGATGTCGGCGCTGAGGCTTTGGAGCACGTGCCTGATCCGGGTGCCGACCCTGAAGCCGCGTTGGGAGCCCGCGATGTGCTCACCGGGCTCGACGCGCTGCCCGAGGAGCAGCGCTCGGTGCTGCTGCTCGTCGCTGTCGAGGATCTGTCCTATGCGGAAGCGGCGCAGGTGCTCGGAGTACCGCTCGGCACGGTGATGTCGCGGTTAAGCCGAGCCCGAGAGCGGATGCGAAGTTTTCTGGAAACGGGCCGAACCGGCTTGTTGAGGAGAGTGAAATGAGCGGGGATCCGCGCCCGGTCGGCGAGGACGACCTGCACGGCCTGATCGACGGTCGTCTCGAACCGGAGCGGCAGGCGCTGGTCGAGGCATGGCTCAGGGGAAACCCCGCGCGGGCGGCCGAGGTCTCGGCGGATCGCGCCCTGCGTGAGCGCTTGCGTGCCCGCCTCGCGCCGATCGCCGAGGAGGCGATCCCGGCGCGGCTCCGGGTGGCCAATATCCGCTCGCGACATCGCCCGATAACTGGGCGCTGGCTTCCGGTCGCGGCTGCGGCCGTGCTCTGCCTCGCGGTCGGCGGTGCCGCCGGCTGGTTCGGCCATGCCATGCGGCAGGTACCCACGGTCACGCTCGCGCGAACCGAGCCGGCGACCGACGACGCAGTGGCGGCCTTCCGCACCTACGTGGTCGAGGCGGTGCATCCGGTGGAGGTGCGCGCCGACGAGAAGCCCCACCTCGTGACGTGGCTCTCGAAGCGCCTCGGCCGGGCGGTGACCACCCCCGACCTCACGGCCTACGGCTTCCGCCTGATGGGCGGCCGGCTGCTGCCGGCGGGTTCCGAATCCGCCGCTATGCTGATGTACGATGACGATCAAGGCACCCGGCTGACGCTCTACAGCCGCGTGGGCGATGCGGATGGCCGCACGGTGTTCCGCTTCGCCCGCGAGGGCGATGTGGCTGCCTTCTCCTGGGTCGATGGCGGCATGTCCTACGTCGTCACGGGTCGCACCGACGAGGCGCGGCTTTTGACCGTCGCGCAGGCGGTTGATGCGCAGATCCGTGGATTGCCGGTTCCGCCGCGGCAACCATGACCCTCGACCAACTCCGCATCTTCGTGGCGGTGGCCGAGCGGCAGCACGTGACGCGGGCCGCCGAGGCGCTCAACCTCGTCCAGTCGGCGGTCAGCACGGCGATCGCCAATATCGAGGGACGAAACGCAACGAAGCTGTTCCACCGGGTCGGTCGCGGGATCGAGCTGACCGAGGCGGGACGCGTGTTCCTCGTCGAGGCCCGCGCCGTGCTCGCCCGTGCCGAGGCTGCCGAACTGGTGCTTGCCGACCTCAGCGGCATGCGACGCGGGACGCTGGCCCTCTACGCCAGCCAGACCATCGCCAGCGACTGGCTGCCGCGCCACCTCGTCGCCTTCCGCCGGGCCTACCCCGAGATCGCCATCCGGTTGGCGGTGGGCAACACCACCGAGGCCGCCGATGCGGTGCGCGCGGGGCAGGCCGAACTCGGCTTTGTTGAGGGGGCGCTGGACGACCCGACGCTCGCGAGCACGACCATCGCCCAGGACCAACTGGTCCTCGTGGTCGCCCCTGGCCATGCCTTCGCCGAGGCGACCGACCTCGAACTCGAAAACCTCGCCAGGGTCGATTGGGTGCTGCGCGAGGCGGGATCGGGAACCCGCTCGGCCTTCGAGGCGGCCCTGGGTGCGGCCGGCCTCGCAGCCGCCCAGCTTCGGGTCACGCTCGAACTGCCCTCGAACGAGGCGGTCCGCGCTGCCGTCGAGGCCGGGGGCGGGGCCGCCGTACTGTCCGAAACCGTGGTCGCTTCATCGCTTCGGGCCGGGACCCTGATGCGGGCGGCGTTCGACTTGCCGAGCCGGCCGTTCCGGGTGCTGCGCCACAAGGAGCGCTACCGCAGCCGGGCCGCCGACGCGCTGCTTCACCTGATCGCGGCAGCGAATGCCGGATGAGCGAGCCCGCGAAACCCGTGCCCCCCGACGATCCCCGGGTGAGGCTCGCCGAGGATCGGACGGTTCTAGCGGCCGAACGCACCTTCGTGGCGTGGCTTCGCACCGGGCTCGCGTTCCTCGGCGTCGGCCTCGCCGCGCAGCGCTTCCTGCGGGAGGTGCTCGCGGTCTGGCCGCTGAAGGTATTGTCGCTGACGCTGATCGGCTGCGCGCTCGCCTCATTCGCCGGCGCCGTATGGCGGGACCGGGCGATCCGGGCACGGCTCGCCCATTCCGAGATCCCGATGATGCCGCGCCTCCTCACCGTCGGGATTGCGGCCCTGCTCATCGCGATCTCCGGCCTCGCGGCCACCGCCCTGCTCTGGGCGTGAGGGTCAGGCCACCGTCACTCGCACCCGGTGCCAGGCGGCGCTGAGGTAGCCCTTGTAGTTCCAGGTGTCGTCCGGCGCCGCAGGCTGGGTCTGGCCGGCGGAATCCCAGGCCCGCACCGCGAGCTCGTGCTCGCCGGCGGTCAGCTCGCGCTCGATCTCCCAGAACGTCCAGGCGTAGGGCGCGTCGGCATCGCGCTCGATCCGGGCCTGCGCCCAGCTGCGGCCGCCATCCGTCGAAACGTCGACGCGGGCGACCGCGCGGTCGCTGGCGATGGCGTAGCCGCGGATCGCGTGCCGGCCGGCCTTCAACGCCGCGCCGCGGGCGGGCTCGCAGATCGCGCTGTTCAACGGCATCGCCTCGATAGTGATGCCGTGGGCCGGGTCGGCGGTCTCGGCCGTCACGTTGGGCGGAAACAGCTTGTAGTCGTCGGCCTGCATCGGGTTGTCGGAAGGCCGGTCCTGAACCGAGATGCGGGCGAGCCACTTCGGGCTGCGGATACCGGCAAATCCCGGAACGACCACGCGCAACGGATGGCCGTGCTCGGGGGCGAGAGGCTCGCCGTTCATCGCGAAAGCGAGCAGCGTCTCGGGGGCCAGCGCCTTGGCGAGCGGGATCGAGGCACCGAAGCGCGTGTCCGTGTCCGCGATCCGGTCGTGGCTCTCGAAGGCGACGTGGCGCTCATCATCCGCATCGATGCCGGCCGCGCGCAGCACGTCGGCGAGCCGCACGCCGGTCCATTCCGCATTACCGATGGCACCGGGCGCCCACGGGTCGCCGGAGACCGGCGCCACGGCCAGCATGTCGGCCCGGCGGTTGCCGGCGCATTGCATCACCGCCGTGACGGTGACGGGCGCGAAGCGTTCTTTGAGATCGGCGAGGGGGAGGTCGAGGGGCGTCGCAACCATCCCGTCGACGGTCAGGCGGTAGCTGTCGGCGTCGAGGTCCGGGATGTCGCCGTGGCTGCGGACGTAGAAGTCGGCTTGATCAGTCAGGAAGGCCGCCCGCAGGCGATCGAGCGGCGGCTCGGCGTTGTAGGGCGCCTTTCCGTGGACGATGAGGCGGTCCTTGCGCTGGAACAGGCCGAGCATGGGGTCTTTGTCCTGCGTTCGCGACGTGTCGAGATCGAGAACGCGCCGGGCGCCGATAAGGCCCCCGACGCGCGACGCTTCACGGCTTCATCGTCGAAACCACCGCGTTCTTCGCGCGGTCGACCACGGCCACGCTGAGGTCGCGGTTGAGGACGTAGGCGTGAGTGTTGTCGGACGAGAACGCGATCGCCTGGCGCGGCTCGTTCAGGCCGGTCACCGTGGCGACGACCTTGAGCGTGTCGGTGTCGATCACCGAGAGCGAGTTGTCCTTGAGGTTGCCCGCATAGACGAAGCGCCCGTCCGGGGTCAGCGCGGCACCGTAGGGGTCCTTGCCCACCGCGACTTCTGACGTGACCCTGCGGGCGGCGACATCCACCACGCCGATGGTGTTGCGGCCGCTGTTGGCAGCAAACAGCGTCTTGCCGTCCTTGGTGATCGAGATGGCGCGCAGCTTGTCGAACCCGGCGATTTCGCCAGTGATCTTGTTGGTGGCGGTATCGACCAACGTGATCTTGTCGCCGAGGAAGTTCGTGACGAACACGGTCTTGCCGTCCGGCGACAGCTTCACGCCCTGGCGCGGCTGCGCGAAACCGGGGATCACGGCGTCGGCGAGCATGGTCTTGGTGTCGAACACGGTCAGCGTGCTCGCGGCCTCGTTGTTGGCGTAGAGCTTTGTCCCGTCGGCCGAGAGCACGGTGCCGAAGGCCCCGGGCCCGGCGGCAAGAACGCCGGCTTCTTTGCCGGTGGCGGTCTCGTAGACCGTGATTCGGCCGGTGCCGCTGTCGGAGACGTAGAAACGGGCACCGTCCGGTGCGAACACGATGTTGCGCGGGGTCACGAAGCCGTCGAGGCGGCGCAGCACCGTGCCCTTGGCGACGTCGTAGACGATGACGGCGCTCTCCTCGCTGTTCGACACCGCGGCGACCGTGCCGGCGGCATTCAGCGCCAGCGCGTTGTTCTTGATCGCGCCGTCGAGGCCGGCGGCGAACCCGGGCTGGCCCTGGGTGAGGAGCAGGGTGGCTCCGGCGAGGAGGGCGCGCAGGCTGGTACGGACGTGGGTCATGAAGCGTGTCTCTCGGGCATGCGCCCTCGTTCGGCGGCCTGGGGCCGGCCGTGCGGGCGGGTTCGAAATCGGATTGCGTCGTGCGGGACCGGTCAGGCCGTGCATCGCCTCAAGGAGATGCCGGCGAGGGCGGTCTATTCCCCGAGGCCGACGGAAAAAGCGCGGCGGCCTCGGGATACGGGAGTTCAGGGCGTGGGCTTCAACGCCGCGAGGTAATCGACGATGGTCTGCACATCGGCCTGATCGACCGGCGCCTTGTAGACGTGGACCATCTTGTTCACGGTCTCGGTCCACTGCGCCTTCGTGAGCTTGGGCTGGGTCAGCACCATCCCGGCCGAGTGGCAGGCGAGGCAGTTGTTGTTGACCGCCTCGGCTCCTGGCCCGTCCGGAAAGATCCGGTCGGAGGTGGGCATCTCGATCGATTGCGAGGTGAAGCGCATCGGCTCGGGTGCGGGCGCCGCGAGCGCCACGAGGGGAGACAGGGCGAGCGCGACGATCAGGGCCGCAGAGCGGATCGTGTTCATGGCTGTTCTCCTCAAGCGGCCTGGATGGCCACGGCCTCGATGCCGTTCTGCATGAAGCCGGCCCCGTTCCAGACCCGGTCCATGCCTTGCGCGACGCCGTTGGTGTTGGTGCAGCGGACCCTGACCGTGTGGGTCCCGGCGGCCAGTGCCGGCAGGCTGCCGTCGAAGCGGCGGAAGCTGTAGGGGCCCTCGTCGGCGCCGAGTTGCGTCGGGAACCACGTCGCTCCGCCGTCTCCGGAGAAATCCACCGCCTTCACCCCGCAATCGCCGCCGAAGGCGATGCCGCGGATGGCTACCGGCGTTCCGGCCGCCACCCTGGCGCCGTCCTGCAGATTGGTGACGAACGAGCGCGGCACCATCCTGTTGATCGGCACTGTCTTGAAGCCGGTCTGGCCGGGCTTGATGTTAGCGCCCGGCACATCGGGGATGCGATAGGCGGTCTTCATCCAATATTGTTCGTCGGGCTTGTCCAGGACCTCGATGTCGGACAGCATCTTGACCCAATAAGTCGAGTACCAGCCCGGCACCACGAGCCGGAGCGGGAAGCCGTTAAGCAGCGGCAATTGCTCGCCATTCATCGCGTAGGCGATCATCACCTCGCCATTGCTTGCGTGATCGAGATCGAGCGATTTCTTGAAGTCGGGCGCGTCGTCGACCACCGGCGCGTCGAGGCCGTCGAAGCGCACCTGCACGGCACCGGCCTTCACCCCGGCCTGTTCGAGCACATCCTTGAGGCGTACGCCGGTCCATTTGGCGTTGCCCATCGAGCCGTTAGCCCATTGCGCGCCGGGCACTCGCGGCTCGAACAGCCCGCGCGAATTGCCCGAGCACTGGTTGACAGCGGCGATCTCGAAGCGCGGCAGGCCGGCGATGGCGTCGAGGGAGAGCGAGAGTTCCTTTTCCACGTGGCCGTGGACCTTGAGCCGGAAGGTGCCGGCATCCACCTCGGTCGGGATCGAGGCCCAGTGCCAGCGCACGTAGAAGCGGTCGTTGGGGGTGAACACGCCCTCGTCGAACACCGAAAACGGCGTCTCCAGCAGCGGAGGATGAGTACGCTGCAGAATCATCTCGCCCTTGCCCGGAAAGGCGGTGGTCAGCGCCCGCTCGTCCGGGCCGCCCGGCAGCGGCAGCTTCACCGAGCCCGCGGCCCAGGCCGGCAGCGCGGCGGCGAGGCTTCCGAGCCCGAGTCCGCCCAAAGCGAGGCGGCGGTTCATCGGTCTGTCCAGTCCGTGCATGATCTCTCCCCTAAGAATGTCGGCGTCGATGCGTTCGAGGGCATCGGACCGGTCGCGATTCCTCGCGACAAGGGAGATGCTACGGAAAGCGATTTATTCCCTCCAACGGTCTTTCGCGATGTGAACGATCTCCCGGTGCGATGATTTTAGAATTTTCAATCTCCCGCCTAGTCCGGAATTCTTCGGGGCATCGCGCCGGGTGAAAACCTGGATCGGTGGTGGAGCCGATTCCTCACGCGGATCAGACGAGGCCGAGCACATGGATCAGGCCGAGGCTGACGGCGCCCAGCGCGAGGAGCGAGGCGACCACCGCCAGCGTCACCCGCGCCCCGGCCTTGGCGACGCTGCGCACGTCGACCCCGAGGCCGAGCGCCGCCATCGAGACCACGGTCAGCACGTTGGCGGTCTCCGACATCCGCGCGAGCGCGACCTGGGGGATCAACCCGGCCGAGCGAAGTCCGGCGAGCGCGAGGAATGCGAGGATGAACCACGGCACCAGGCGGTGGATCGCGAGGCCGGCGCGGGCCGAGCGGTCGCCGGCGGTGACGCCGGGGGAGGCCTCGTCGGTTTCCTCGCGCAGCCGGCTTGCGCCGAGGGAGAGCACCAGGACGACCGGGCCGAGCATCAGCACCCGGACGAGCTTCACCAGCGTTCCGACCTGGACGCTGAGCGCCGCGACCGGCGCGGTCGCCGCGAGAACCTGGGGCACGGCGTAGACGGTGAGGCCGGCGAGCACCCCGTACTGCATCGGCGACAGGCCGAGCAGCGGCACCAGCAGCGGCAGGCCGAGCACCACCAGCACGCCGAGCACCGCGGTAAAGGCAATGGAGGCGGCGACGTCCTCGCCGTCGGCACCGATCACCGGGGCCGTGGCGGCGATGGCGGAGTTCCCGCAGATCGAGTTGCCGCAGGCGACGAGGATCGCCATGCGCGGGTGCAGCCCGAGCGCCCGGCCGATGCCGTAGCTCGACACGATCGCGGCCACGACGACGCCCGCGATGCCGAAGAGCAGACCCGGACCGGCGGCGAGGATCGTCGTGAGGCTGAGCGAGGCCCCGAGCAGAACGACCGCGATCTCCAGCACGGTCTTGGCCCCGAAGGCGATACCCGGAAAGAACCGCTGCGACGGGGTCCAGGCGGTGCGGATCGCGCTCCCGAGCAGGATCGCCAGCACCAGGGCTTCGAGCCAGGCGCGACCCAACAGATGCGCCTCGACGGCCTCGAAGCCGACCGCTGCGGCGGTGACCGCCACGCAGAGGCCCAGTCCCGGAAGGATGGCTCTCGTGCCGGCCAAGGCGCCCATCGATCGAGGGTGAGAGAAAAGTTTGGGCACGGACATGGATGGCTCCGATGTGATGCCAGAGAATCCCATGTCCCTTTCATTCACTCCAACGGAATGATCAGATGTTTTCCATCAACGAAATAGATGAAAAGATGGCCCCTTCGCAGCTTGCGGAACCCCATGCTGCGAGGTCGACAGGTGGATTCACGCGTCGATCCAGCGGGCCTTGATCGTCGTGTCCGCGGCAAACTCATAGATCCTAACGGAGCCCGTTGCGAGTTCGAGGTCCTCGACCTCCGCCGGGCTGAGGTCTTCGAGCGCCATCACAAGCGCCCGCAGGCAATTACCGTGGGCGACGACCAGCACGTCCCCGCCCATGACCGCCGGTAGGATGGATCGGAGGTAGCATGGCACGATGCGGGCGACGGTATCGCGCAGGCTCTCGCCGTTCGGCGGCGCCTCGGCGTAGGAGCGGCGCCAGGTCTCGATCCGCACCGCCCCCCAGCGCGCATCGGCGGTAGTCTTGTCGACCCCGCTGAGGTCGCCGTAGTCTCGCTCGTCGAGCGCAGCGAAGCGTTGGGGAATCAATCCGGGTTGCCCGAGCGCATCGAGGATAAGCCGGCCGCTCACGACGGCCCGCGTCAGCGTCGAGGTGAAAGCAACAGAAAAGCGCCAGCGGCGCTCGGCCAAACGCCGGCCGGCTGCCTCCGCTTCCATCCGGCCCTGCTCGGTCAAGGGCGAGTCCAGCAATCCCGTGAACAGGCCGGATCGGTTGGCTACGCTCTGGCCATGCCGGACCAGCACGAGACGTCGCGTGACCGGGGCTTTGCAATCGTGAATCACGCTGTCTCCCGAGGCAGAGCACTTTCGCGCCGGTTGCATCGCCTCTGATGGAGTCGGCATCCGGCTCTAACGAAATTCGACCCTGAGATGATTTGGACCGACCGTCCGGAGACGGCGATTCATCCTTGGTCCGCTTTAGAACGTCTTGCGACTGAAAGCAGCCAAGCTGCTTGCCACCCTATCCGGTCATTCCGCATCCGACCCGATCTCGACATACAAGTTTACCAGCGACATCGCCCAAAGCGGACGACAAGACCTTTACGCCTTGCCTACAGGTGCTTCAGGCCGAAGCTGTCCAGTAACGGGAGAAGTTCGTCCCGCGCCCTGGAACGGTGGCGATAGGCTTGTTCCTGGGCTGCTGCGACATCGCCCATGCGGATCGCCTCGATGATTCGTTCGTGTTCCGCCACGGAAGCCCCAAGCTCGCCGCGAAGCTTGAGCGTCAACATGCGAGCGCGGTGTGCCTGGTCGGTGATCGTCTGATTGATACGGATCATACGACCGTTGCAGGCCCGTTCTACGAGCGTTCGATGGAAACAATCATCCGCACGGCCCCAGGCCGCGAGATCGCCCGCTTCCCTTGCTTCGGTCATGCTGCGGGTATGCTCGGAAAGCTGGGGCGAAATGGCAATCCGCTCCAGGTCCGCCATCTCGGCAATCAGTGCCGCTGCAGGTTACGCGACTCTATCAGAGGCGGAGCTCGACGCCTTGAGTAACACGGCCGTCGCGCTCCTAGCCCACAACGCTGGACCAGCTGGCGTATCGGTCCCGCAAGAGCGTCTGATCAGTCTTGTCGATCACGTGCTGTTGGTCTTGCTGACGAGAGCCCGTGCCGCGGATTAGGTAATTTCAACGAAACGCTGCAGCCTTTCGCGTTCGTGGCCTCGGACCTGCGGGTCGGCGATCCAACCAGTCCCGTAGCGCCATCTGTTTCATCGAGCAGCCTGAAAGTGGACCTTCTTAGGGGCTGCAATGGGTCGTGAGCATGCGCGCCGGCGGTGTCTGCTCCTGCCAACTCCCACCCGGAAGCGGACCGGCAGAAATCCACCCTGAGCACTCCTCCCGCAACCGACCCAACCCGGCCGCCCGGACTAACGTCAGCGCTTCTCCAAAGCGGTCGCTCGTCAGCCCTCCATCAACTTCGGCACGGGTTCGTAAGCAAACACGTCCCTTCGCCCATACCCTTCCAGAAGAAATCCGCATCACCGGGTCAGGTAGACCTATGCGGCGATCATCAACCTTCGAGCGGACCCTTTCGGTCGTCGCCTTCGTCAAGGTGTGCGGATCAGATCCTTGATCCGCGAGGCCAGGGCGTCCATCGCGAAAGGCTTGGTCAGCACCTGCATGCTGGGGTCCAGATGCCCGTTGGTGATGACGCTGTTCTCCGCGTAGCCCGTGATGAACAGCACCTTCAGGTTGGGACGCCGTTCACGGCCTGCGTCGGCCATCTGGCGGCCGTTCATCCCACCCGGCAGGCCTACGTCCGTGACCAGAAGGTCGATGCGCACGTCGGACTGGAGCACCTTCAACCCCGCGACGCTGTCGCCCGCCTCGATGGCGGTGTAGCCGAGATCCTCAAGCACCTCGGTGACCAGCATGCGCACCGACGGCTCGTCGTCCACGATGAGCACCGTCTCGCCCTGCTCGGCGCGCGAGGCCTCGTCGATCTTCTGCGCGAGACCCTCCTCGTCGGTCTCCCCGTAGTGACGCGGCAGGTACAGGCATATGGTCGAGCCCTCCCCGACCTCGGAGTAGATCCGCACCTGCCCGCCCGACTGCTTCGCGAAGCCGTAGACCATGGATAGGCCGAGGCCCGTGCCCTGGCCGAGCGGCTTGGTTGTGAAGAACGGCTCGAACACCTTCGCGATGAGGCTCGGCGACATGCCGGTTCCGGTGTCGGTCACGCAGACGCTGAGGTACTGGCCCGGTGCCATGTCGTGCTGGCGCGCTCCGTTCTCGTCGAGCCACTTGTTCGCCGTCTCGATGGTGATGCGCCCGCCGTCCGGCATCGCGTCGCGGGCGTTGATGCAGAGGTTCAGGAGCGCGTTCTCAAGCTGGCCTGGATCGATCAGTGCGGGCCAGATCCCTGCCGCTCCGACCACCTCCATATGGATCGCCGGTCCCACCGTGCGTCGGACGAGTTCCTCCATGCCGGTGATGAGCCGGTTGACGTTCGTAGGCTTCGGATCGAGCGTCTGGCGGCGCGAGAACGCGAGCAGGCGATGGGTCAGCGCTGCGGCCCGCTTGGCCGCCCCCTGCGCCACCGTCATGTAGCGGTCGACGTCCGTGAACCGCCCCTGGTCGATGCGCTTCTGCATCAACTCCAGCGAGCCGGAGATCCCCGCCAGCAGGTTGTTGAAGTCGTGCGCCAGCCCTCCGGTGAGCTGGCCCACCGCCTCCATCTTCTGACTCTGGCGAAGTGCGTCCTCGGCTCGACGAAGCTCGGTGATGTCGGTCGCCTCCGGCATGATCTCGACGACGCGGCCGTCGGCGTCCCGCACGGGATGCATCCCGAAGTCGTAGATGCGGGTCTCGCCGTTCGGCATCACGAGGGGCAGTTCGGTCCGGATGCTCTGCCCGGAGCGGGCCGCTCCTGCCGCATCCTGCACGGCCTCGACCATGCCCGGCGTCCCGGCGAACCAGGGGGTCATCCAGAAGGGCTTGCCGACGACATCCTCCAACTCCGCACCGATGGCCTCCAACGAAGCGGGGTTCGCCTCCAGGAGGGTGCCGTCGAGTTGCATGATGCCCATGAGCTGACTGGTCAGGTCGAACACGACCCGCTGGCGCGCCTGCGAAGCACGGAGGGTTTCCCCTTGAGCGGCCATCTCCCGGGCCTGCATCGCCAGCTCGGCCGCCTGCGCCTTCTGCTCGGTGATGTGCCGGCCGCTCGCGTAGATCAGGTCGCCTTCCGGAGCGGCCACCCACGAGATCCAGCGGAAACCCCCGTCCTTGTGGCGGTACCGGTTCTCGACGACCGGCAGGCTCCGGGAGCGGGCATGCCGGAGCGCGCGGTCGGTCACGCCTTCGTCGTCCGGGATGACGAACTCGAACAGGGGTCTTCCGGTCACGTCGGCGGATGTCCAGCCGAGGATCGCAGTGAAGGCCGGATTGACGGCCCGGAAGACGCCCGCGCCGTCGATGATGACCTGGATGTCCTGCGTGTTGCTCCAGAGCCGGTCGCGTTCCTGCGTGCGCTCCTGGACCTGCTGTTCGAGCGTGTCGTTCAACCGGCGGAGCGCTTCCTCCATGCCCTTGCGGTCGTTGATGTCGCTGAAGAAGATCGCGACGCGGTGGTCGGCCGGGTCGCCGACGCGCAGGGCACGCACGTCGTACCAGCGTTCGAACACGTCCGCTTTGTTCTCGAAATGCGCCGGCTCGCCCGTGAGCGCGACATGCCCGTAGGTGTCGAACCAGTGCCGCTCCAGGTTCGGGGCGAACTCGCTGACCCAGAGACCTGCGACCTTGGCGCCGGTCTGTCGTTCGAAGGCCGGGTTGGCCTCCACGATGCGGTAGTCGACCGCCCGGTCCGCATCGTCGAACTTCATCTCAACGATGCAAAATCCAACGTCGATGCTCTCGAACAGGGTTCGATAGCGCGTCTCGCTCTCCCGGAGCTGCATCGCGACCGAGCGCCGGGCGATCTCGACCTCGGTGCGGTCCATCACCCGGCGGGCGAAGGCCAACTCCTCGGCGGTCCACTCCTGGGCACGGTCACGATGCAGGCAGAACACCACCTTGAGATGTCCGCCCTCCATCAATGGCAGGTTGGCCAGGGACCCGATGTCGAGCGCACGGAAGCTATCGAGTTGTCCAGCGGTGCGGGGGTCGACGGTCACGTCCCCAACCGAGACGTTCTCGCCACGCCGAAGTGCGTCGATGTAGGTGCCGTAGTCGGCGAAGCTGTGGCTTCCGGCCGCGCTGCGCTGACCGGACGCCAGCCAGTCTTGTGCGATCACGATGTGCTGGCCCGGCTCGTCCACGGCACCGTAGGCGGCGCGTGAGAGGCTCAGTGCGAGGCCGACCGTTTCGGCCGCCGCGAGGGCCATCGCCTGGGGCGAGTCCAGCGTGCGCAGCCGCTCGGCAAGCTCGGTCAGCATGGCCTCCATGCGGCGCTGCCCGATGTCGATCAACACGCCCGGGAAGGTCAGGGCCACGCCGTCCGGGGCGAGATCGACGCGCCCGTTCGCCTCGATCCAATGGTAGCGTCCGTCGGCGCGGCGCACGCGATACTGGTGGGCGTAGGCGCCACCCCGCGCGATCACCTCCTCGATGGCGGCGGTCAACCCCGCCTGATCGTCGGGGTGCACCGTCGCCACGATCTGGGCGAGGGGGATGCCTGTCCGTCCGAGCATGGGATCGAGGCCGAAGGAGCGGGCGAAGCCCTCGTCGACGGTGAAGCGGTCGGAGGGTATGTCCCAGTGCCACGTGCCGATGATGGCGCCGGCAGCCAGCGCGAGTTGCACGCGCTCTCCGTTCCCCCGCGCCAGCGCCTCGCTCACGCCCAGGGCGTCCTCGACCAGTCGACGCTCGGTGATGTCGACGATGAGCATCGCCACGCGGTCGTCGCCGGCCGGGAAAAGATGCGCGTCGTACCAGCGGCCGAGCGGTGCCGCCTCGCCCTCGAACCGGACCGCCTGCTTCGTCCGGACGACCTGCCCGTAGACATCGTGCCAGTGCTGCTCGATGCCGGGTGCGATCTCGTTGGCCCAGCGCCCTACGACGTCCGTCAGGCCGGTGTGCTTCTCGAACGCCGGGTTGACCACCAGGACGCGGTGATCGACCGCTCGTCCGTCCCCGTCGAAGCTGACTTCGCAGATGCAGAAGCCGGCGTCGATGTTGTCGAACAGGGTCCGATAACGCACCTCGCTCTCGCGCTGGGCCTTCTCGCCGTCCAGCCGCTCGTAGACCGCCGACATGAGGCGGGCGAGCGTCTCGAAGAAGGCGAGCGCGTCGGCGTCGAACGCGGGCACCTGGGTCGAGGCGAAGGAGATCACGCCGCGCAGGCTGCCGCGGCTCATGATCGGGAAGCCGGCGTAGGCATTCAAACCGATGCCGCGGGCGGTCTGGTAGGCGGGTTCCTCGCTGCTCTGGACGTCGGTGAGCAATAGCGGCCGACCCTGCTCGGCAACGATGCCGCAGAGCGGTGCCCCGTAAGGCATCCGCCGCAGGAATGCCTGCACCTCCGTGGTCGCGTTGAGCGAGTGGGTGAGGCGTAGGTGCCGTCCGTCCTCCCAGACGTCGTAGATGTAGCTGCGGTCGAACCCGAGGGTGCCCGCATTCGCGGACAGGATGGGATCGAGTACGGCGGCGGGATCGGTGGCGGTCAGCAGGGCGTGCGAGGCCTTGGCCAGGACCTCGATGCGCCGGGCCTGCCGCAACTCGGTCCGTTGACGTTCCAGGACCACGTCACGGCCTTCGACGGCGCGACGCATCTCCAGTTGGTTCGCCACCTGGCGACCGAGCGCCCTGAGGTCGTCGGCCTGCTCCGAGGTCAATCCGCCGGGCCGGGGTACGGTGTCGATGACGCACAACGAGCCCAGTACGTGTCCTTCGAGGGTACGGAGGGGCGCGCCCGCATAGAAGCGGATGTGCGGCTCGCCCGTGACCAGCGGGTTGGCCACGGTCCGCGGATCGGTGGTCAGGTCCGGGATGACGAGAAGGTCGGGCTCGGCGAGGGCGAACTTGCACACCGAACTGTCGAGGTCGGTCTCGCAATGGGGGAAGCCGACGCGGGCCTTGAACCACTGCCGTTCGGCGGCGACGAGGCTGACGAGGGCGACCGGCGTCGCGCAGAGCCGCGTTGCGAGACGCACGACATCGTCGAAGCCCTGCTCGGGTGGGGTGTCGAGGAGGTCATGGGCGGCGAGCGCGGCGAGGCGCGCCGGGTCGGTTACCGCCTGAGGGTTGGCGGTCACGATGACTCGACCGACGCATGCCCGGTCTTCGAACCGTCTCCGCCGGGCCGGGGCATGAGAATGGCGCCCTCGCGGTCGATCATTTGCCGCAGGGCCGCGCGCACGACCTCGCTCGCGCTGGCGTAGCGCCCCGATGCGACCTGAGTTCGAAGGTAGGTTTCCAACCCCAGGGTCAAGGAGACGCAACGCGTTGATGTGCTGGACATGACACCACGTGGCACGGTCGACCGGGGCTATCAACCCTTGCTAAGCGTGACCGGCGGCACGTTTTCGCTACGGCTTCCGCCCTCGAAGCGGACAGGCAGACCGCTGGGGGTCGGGAGCGCGCGGCGCGGGGACGTCCGCTTCTTACGGCCGTTGTCCAGAAGCGGATTGGCGGAGGACCACCCTGAGCCGCCCTTCGGTCAGCCATCCCACGCGGTCGTGCTCATGCATACGAGTGGCGCCCGAAAGCGCGCACATCCAAAACCATTACCTTGGCAGCAGGGCGCCCATCTCAGCTGTTTGGCGGGGCTTGCCGACATCTCCGAAGCGGACAACGGATCCGGTGGGGTCGTAGGTCGTGCCCAGGGCTCGCCAGCGGAAGGTATGGGGGTGGCTCGATGCCGGAAACGTGTCAGGCCGGGCTCGCGAAGAAGAAGGCCAGGCCGAACAGGACGTAGACCCCGAGCAGAAGGAGCCCCTCGAACCAGGTTGTCTCGCCGTCCCGGGCGATGGCGTTGACGATGAAGGCGGTACTGGCAATCGCGAAGAGGTGCAGCGGGTTCGAGAACACCAGCGTCATCGGGTGGCCGAGCGCCCACGAGATGATGACTAAGAGCGGCGCCAGCACCAGCGCCACTTGGATGGCCGAGCCGATGCAGATGTTGAGGACGAGCCCCATGCGGTCCTCGTGCGCGAACCAAGCCGCCGCGAACAGGTCGCCGGCCGTGCCGACCAGGGCCAGCACGATCACGCCCAGGAACATCGGCGAGAGATGCAGGGCACCGGCGGCCTGGGTGATCGTTCCCGACAGCATCTCGGACTCGAACGCGATGGCGACCGTCGCGGCGACGAGGACACCGATGGCGAACGGCAGGCTCCAGTCGGCCTCGCCGCTGCCCTTGTCGTTCGAGAACACGTCGCGGTGGGTGACGAGGGTAAAGGCGAGGTTGGCGAGGTAGAGCAGCAGCAGCACGACGGAGACGCCGAGGCTGACCTCCTCGTCGGTGACGCCGAGCGAGGCCGCTTGACCCGACATGCGCCCGCTGGCGTCGAACACGGCCGGCAGCAGCAGGGCGATGACGACGAGGATCAGCAGGGTCGACAGCAGCCCGGCCCGCTCAGGGTTGAACTTCTGCCGCTCCCGGGTCGCCCCGCCGACGATGATGGCGAGGCCGAGCCCGAACAGGCTGGTCCCCATGATCGAGCCGGCGATCTGCGCCTGCACCACCGCGGCCTCGCCGCGCATGAGCACGAACAGGGCGAGGACGAGTTCGGCGATGCTGCCGAAGCTGACGGTCAGCAGCCCGCCGATTGCAGGCCCGACCCGGTCGGCGAGCTGGTCGGTGGCGCGCCGGACCCACTCCGCCAGCACGGCGATGGCGAGCGCGCTAGAGGCGAACACCAGGAGCGGCGATGCCCCGACGAGGTACTTCAACGCCGCCGAGATCGGGATGAGGACGAGGAGGACGGTGAAGACCATGCGGGGTTTCGGAATCCGATGAGGGGTTTCGCCTGGTGGTGACGCACCGTCCCGCCGAAGGGGGACGATCTGCGCGGTCGAGGACGCTCAGCCTTCGCGCAGCGTCCGCCGCGCCACCATCCCGAGGGTCGAGCCCTGGACGATGATGGTGAACAGCACCACCGCGTAGGTCGCCGCCAGGATCGCGGGCTTGGCGTCGCTCTCGGGGATCGAGAGCGCCAGCGCCACCGAGATGCCGCCGCGCACGCCCGCCCAGGTCAGGAACGGCACGTTGCCGAGGCAGAGGTTGCCGCCCCAACGGAACAGCAGGACGGGTGCCGACACCGCGAAGAGGCGGGCGACGAGCACGATGGGAACGGCGCAGGCGGCGAGCGTCAGCCCGGCGACCTGGAAGCGCAGGACGAGGACCTCCAATCCGATCAGCAGGAACAGGACGGAGTTCAGCACCTCGTCGATTAGGGTCCAGAGAGCCGAGACGTACTTCTGGGTGTTGTCGCTCATCGCGTAGCGCGGGGCGCGCTCGCCGATCAGCAAGCCGGCTGCGACCACGGCCAGCGGCCCGCTGGCCCCGAGCTTCTGGGCGAGCGCGTAGGTGCCGGTGACGAGGGCCAGGGTGATCAGCACCTCCACCGGGAAATCGTCGATGGCCCGCATCGCCCGATAGGCGAGGTAGCCCGTCACCACCCCCAAGACCAAGCCGCCACCAGCCTCGTGGAGTAGGAGCGTCGCTATCCCGCCGGCGCTCATCGCCTCGCCGCTCGCCCCCGCGGCGTAGGCGACGAGGACGGTGAACAAGACGATGCCGATGCCGTCGTTGAACAGGGCCTCGCCCTGCATCTCGATTTCGAGGGCTTCGGGCACGTTCACGTTCTTGAGCGTGGCCAGGACCGCTACGGGATCCGTCGGGCTGATGAGCGCACCGAACACCAGTGCCCAGGCGAACGGCACCGGACTGCCGAGGGCCTGCGCCGCGGCCCAAAAGGCACCCCCGACCAGCGCGGTCGAGATCAGGGTCCCGAGGAGAGCCAGGGTCGCCACCGACAAGGCTCGGTCGCGCAGCAGCCGAAGGTCGAGGCTCATGGCGCCGGCGAACAACAGGAAAGCCAGCATGCCGTTCATCACCACGGCGGTGAAGTCGACCTGATCGAGCACCCGCGTCAGATCCGCGTAGAGGTGCTGCCTCGGGAAGGCGAGGTCGACGAGCACCAGCGCGAGCGAGGCCAGCAACCCCATCACCAGCAGGCCGATGGTGTGCGGCATCCGCAGGAAGCGACGATTGAGGAAACCGAAGGCCGCCGACAGCGTCAGCAGCATCGCGGCGAGGTCGAAGATCGAGATCACTGGTATCTCCCGTCCGCGCCGTTGCTGCCGGCGAGAGGCTGTTCGCTAAGTACGCTCATCGTGTTTGCAAGCGTTCGGTCGCCCCTGCGGCCGCGAGCACCGCGTTGGCGGTCTCGATATCGTCGGCGTCCTGCGGCAAGGGCGTCCTGGGGTGTTCCCCGACCTGGAGGCACAGGCGCACGAGGTATGGGAAATGATCCGAGCCGAAGGCGTCGAGGCGCTCGACGGCCAGCGTCGCAAAACCTCCCTCGTGGAAGACGTGGTCCAAAGGCCAGCGCAGCCAGGATGAATGCGCGTTCCAGGTCGCGACGTAGCCGTAGCCGCGACGTGGGTCGATCAGGCCGGACAGCCTGGCCATCCGCTCCACCGCGATCTCCCAAGGCGTGGCGTTGAGGTCGCCGGCGAGGACGCCCGGCTCGACCCGGTCGCGCAGTACCGCGGCAGCCGCGTAGAGTTGGGCGTCCCGTCCGCGAGCCGATTGCCATGGCTGCGGCGGCTTCGGGTGGACGCCGACGAAATCGACGACTTCGCCCGTGCGCATAGTGACGCCGGTGACGACGGCTGGGGTGTCCTGCCCAGCGAGGTGGCGGATCCCGCCGTTCACCAGGGGCAGCCGGGAGTAGAGATGAATGCCGTAGTACGACCCCGTGATCCGTTGCAGGACATGGGGCATCGATTCCTGCACGGGCTTCAGGGCCGCGTCCCACCACGCATCCGTCTCCATCGCGAGGAAGAGGTCGGGCTCTTCCCGCCCGACGGCTTCGACCAGGGGCTGGGCGTGGCGATTTCCGAGCTGCACATTGGCCACCATCACCGAGAGGCGGCGTTCGACCGGACATTCGTCGGCCTGCGTGCCGCCCGTGGGTCGGTACGGCCATAGGATCCAGACGTTGACCGCCAGCGCCAGGGACACCAACGCGAGAGCCGCGAGGGTCAATCTTGGCGCTCTCCGGGTAAAGGGCAGGAGCGCGAGACCGACCGCGACCGAGCCGGCGGCGAAGGGCAGGCGTGGGAAATCGAGCAGGCGGACCCACCACCACTCGGTCCGGATCAACGGGACGAGGCTCGCGGCCGAAAGGGCCAGAGCGACGATGACGAGCGCGTAGCGAACGAGGGACCTCACCGGCTGCCCGGCATCGGTCGGCTGACGACGGGCGACGGGACCCCGGTCAAACCGTCGGCGCGTTCGGATAGCGACTTGAGCACGCTGATCGAGCCATCGGTCTCAAGCACGACGGCAGCCGCCTGCGAAAGGTCGTCCAGTCCCTCCGAGCGTAGGGCCGAGAGCACGTCGTCCCGCGTCAGGCGCTGACGACGCATCGCACCCTCGATCAGGTCTCCCCTGTGGGCGAGCAACGTCGGCTCGGCCTTGACCAGCGACCTGATCCGCGCAGAGCGGACGCTCGACCAGGTGATCAGGTACTGCAGACCGATGAGAGTCGCGAGGGCGAGGACCCCTTCCAACAACGCCACCGACTTGGTCAAGACGATGGAGGACAGCGTCGAGCCGAGTGCCACGGTCACGACGAGGTCGAAGGCGTTCAGCTTGGTGAGGGTGCGCTTGCCCGAAATCCTAAGGAACAGGATCAGGGCAACGTAGGCCAGCGGCCCGACGACGATGACCCTGACCAGGCCGGACCAGGTATCGAAGAACATTGTGGGCGACCTCCGGGAATGTTCCCCGGAGGGATGGGTTTCGACATGCGGGCTTCCGAATGGGGAAGCCCGCGAATTATGCGGTCAGCCGAGGGTCAACGCATGTCCTTGGGCAGATGCTTGATTGGGTCCGTCTTGCCGCCATGGCCCTTGCCCTGAACCGAGCCCTCGGACTGCATAACGTCGGTCGAGGACTGGATCGCGCTCGGCGGCGCGACCTGGCCGTTGCCGTCGTGACGCGCCTTCCCGGAGCCTTTGACCGTCGACGTTCCGGGGGGCAGGGTTCCGAGCGTCGGCTGGTCGATGGAGCTGGCGGCGGATTGCGCGGCCGCGGGACCGGCGAGCGACATGCCTACGACGAGCAGGCAGGATCCGGCAATGCGTGTGGCGACGCGACCGGAGGCGCACCGGGAGGGATCAGGCGTATTCATGGGAAAGGTCCTGTCGGATGCACGAGCATCGAGGGTCCTGACCTGAAGCCTCCACCGTCCCCGTTGGTTCCTGTCCGGGGCCCGACGGCGCCGACCGACGACGGCGTCCAGGGCGGCGGGTCCGCCCTTCCGCAGGTCGTCGCCGAAGCCGGCCCGCACCCATGTCAGAGGGAGGGCCGGCCGAAATGTCGGGTTACTTCGGCATCAGGACGCTGTCGATGACGTGCACGACGCCGTTCGACTGGTTGACGTCCGCCTGCTCGACGAAGGCGCCCCCGCCCTTCTGGTCAATCAGCGCCAACCGGTCACCGTCCATCTTCACGGTCAGCACCTGGCCCTCGACGGTCTTCAGGTTCGCGGCTTCGCCGCCCATCTTCGCCTTGGCCATCAGCTCCTTGGCGTCGAGCTTGCCCGGCACGACGTGGTAGGTGAGCACGGCGGTCAGCGTCTTCTTCATGTCGGGCTTCAGAAGCGAGTCGACTGTTCCGGCCGGCAGCTTCTTGAAGGCCGCGTTCGTCGGCGCGAACACCGTGAACGGGCCCTTGCCGCTGAGCGTGTCGGCAAGCCCGGCGGCCTTCACGGCGGCGACCAGGGTCGTGAGGTTGCTGGCCTTTGAGGCGTTCTCGACGATGGTCTTGTCGGCCATCATCGGGGCGCCGCCGACCATGGGGGCGGTCTCGGCGAAGGCCGGCCCCGCGAAGGCCAGGCCGGAGGCGAGAAGGGCGGCGCTCAGGGTGGTCCGCATCATCAAAAAGTCCTGTCGACGTTATCAAGGCTCGATCATCGAGGCTCGTGCCGTCAATACGGGCGGGACTTGGTCGGAGTTTCAAAAAATATTATGATCAATCCATGAAGTTTCCATCATAAGATTAGGATTGAGGCCGGCTCATATCTAGGGCCATGCACACGCAGTTAGGTTCTATAGGCGGCGATCCTAAGCCGTGGCTATTTTTAAGCTCATTCATACACGCAAACTGCCAACCGCACTTTTGCCGGCCCGGGTTTTTTCTGAACGTTTCCTGAACGCGGGCGTTAAGCGTCCGAACGGTGCAGCCTGGGAGGGCGAGCTGGGAGGGCGAGAGCCTGGCCCCTTCGACGGGCGATCCGCGCTGCACCCACGAAGCCTCACCTCGGAGACAGACTTGTCCTATCGCACGATCACCGTCGCCCTCGCGCTCGCCTGCCTTTCTGTCCCGGCGCTCGCCCAGACGACGCCCACGACCCCGGCTCCCGGCACCGCGATGCCCGCATCCTCCGATATGGGGATGAAGATGGCCGACACCGCCACGGTGAAGCTCAAGTACGTGACCGTGAAGCCCGCCGACGTCATGTCGTCCAAGCTCGTCGGCACCACCGTCTACAACAACAAGAACGAGAACGTCGGCGAGGTCGAGGACCTCGTGATCGAGAACGGCAAGACGGTGACCGGCGTCGTCGTCAGCGTCGGCGGCTTCCTCGGCATGGGCGAGAGCTACGTCGTGCTGGATCCCTCGACGTTGGCCATCAGCGACAAGGACGGCAAGTGGGCGGTCCACGCCGACACCGACAAGGACACGCTGAAGAACGCGCCGAAGTTCACCTATTCCAAGAAGAAGAGCTGATCCCGCACGACGAAGGAAACACGATCATGAAGCACACCATTTTCGCCTCTGCGCTCCTGGCCGGCCTCGGTCTCGGTGCCTCGACCCTGCCGTCGGCGGCCCTGCCGATGAACGCCTCCGGCCTCACGGCCCCGGCCAACGCCGACCTGATGCAGGTGCGCATGCATCGGCGCCACCGCATGCGCCAGGGTTCGGCCAGCCGCGGCAACGCGGCCATGCCGTCGCGCGGCGCCCGCGGGCAGCAGTACGGCAGCACGACCGGCGGTCCGCGTCGCTGACGCGGCCTCGCATGCCTCCCGAGGGCCGGGTGCCCTCGGGCCGTTGACCAAGCGCCGCCGGGTGGCCTTCCAGCCCCCGGCGGCTTTCTCATGAATCGGTGTCACGCATGATCTTCGCGGAAGCGCTCGGACGCCTGGAAGGGCTCGGCCGCTCGGCGGCGGCCCTCCTGCCCGGGCTCGCCATCGCCCTCGTCCTGTTCGGCCTCGGCCTCCTGGTTGCCCGCGGGGTCCGCGCCGCCGTGCGCCGGGCCGCGGAACTGCGGGAGGCGTCGCCAGGCTCGGCCTCGGTACTCGGGCGGATAGCCGGCGGAATGACCATCCTCGTGTCGTTCCTCATCGCGGCCTCGGTGGCTTTCCCGTCGGTCTCGGCGGCCGACCTGTTCAACCTGCTCGGCATCGGCGGCGTGGCCATCGGCTTCGCCTTCCGGGACGTGCTGCAGAACCTGCTCGCCGGCATCCTGATCCTGCTCACCCGGCCCTTCGTCATCGGCGACCAGATCCGGGCGGGCTCGCATGAGGGAACGGTGGAGGACGTCTGGGTGCGCGCCACCGTGCTGCGCACCTACGACAACCAGCGGGTGCTGATCCCGAACGCCACCCTGTTCGTCGACAAGATCACCGTCATCACGGCCCACGACAAGCGCCGGCTCGCCTTCCCGCTGACCATCGGCAACGGCGACGACATCAAGGAGGCGCGTCGGGTCATCGTCGAGGCCCTGCAGGGCACCGAGGGCATCCTCATCGAACCACCGCCCGAGGCGCTGGTGACCGGGCTCGGTGTGTCCGGCGTCGATATGACGGCCCGGTTCTGGATCGACCCGCCCCGGCGGCGCGATGCGGTGGACGCGCTCGACCACGCCATCTCGAACGTGAAGGAGGCCCTGACCGAGGCCGGCATCGACTTGCCGTACCCGACGAGCCAGGTGCTGTTCCACGACCAGACCGAGGAAGCGGACGGCGACCGGACCAGCCAACGAGAAGGGTGGCCCGCAGGCAAGAGCCCGCCGCGCGCCCGCTGGCAGGTCCTACGTGAGGACCACCAGTCGGTCGGAAGCACCGTCGAACGGAAAGACGAGCGGGCATGAGGGCGCGCATCCGGGCTTGGATCGAGTACCTCGGCGACCTGTTCTGGCTCAGGCCCGCCTTGATCGTCCTCGGCTGCCTCGGGCTGGCCCAGCTCGGGGTCTGGCTGGAGACGGCCCATATCGCCGGCTACGACGCCTCGTCGCCCGACCAGAACTGGGGGTATTCCGGGGGGGCCGAGGGGGCCCGGGCCCTCCTAAGCGCCGTCGCTTCCTCGACCATCGGGGTCGCGGGGACGACCTTCTCCATCACCATCGCGGCCCTGACGCTGGCTTCCGGGCAGATGGGCCCACGGCTGCTGCGCAACTTCACGCGCGACGCCCGCAACCAGATCGTCCTGGGCATCTTCCTCGGCACCTTCGCCTACGCACTGATGGTCCTGCGCACGGTGCGCACGGTGCAGGAGAGCCCGTTCGTCCCGCACCTCGCCATCACCGGGGCCATCGCGCTCGCGCTGCTGTCGCTGGCCACCCTGGTCTGGTTCGTCCACCACATCGCCACGAGCATCAACGTCGAGACGGTGGTCGACGCGGTCCACCGAGATCTCTGCTCGGCGGTGGAGGCGCGCACCCTTGACAGCGCGGGCATGACGCCTCCCGCACACCTGCCCAAGGCCGGCGGGATCACCGTCACCGGCAGCGGCTACCTTCAGGCGGTCGACGAGGACACGCTGGCCGAATGGGCCCACGGGCACGGCGCGACCGTCGCCCTGCGGGTGCGGCCCGGCGACTATGTGCCGAGCGGGTTCCCGGTCGCGTTCCTCTCCGCCGGTATCGAGGATGCAGAGGCGGCCATTACGCGTGCGCTGACCTTCGGCCGGCGTCCGGCCGCCCTGCAGGACCTGGAATACTCGATCCGGCAACTGGTCGAGATCGCGGTGCGGGCGCTCTCGCCGGGCATCAACGACCCGTTCACGGCCGGCAGCGTCGTCGACCATCTCGGCGATGCCCTGTGCCGGGTCGCGTCGCGTCACCTGCCGACCGGCGCCGTCGTCCGGAAGGGCCGGGTCGCGCTTGTCCTGCCGGTGACCGACTACGATGGCCTGTGCGACGCCATGTTCCACTCGATCCGCCAGAACGCCGCCGGCTCGGTGCATGTGCTTGCCCGGATGCTCGACGTGCTTACCCGCGTCGCCGAGGTCGAGCGGCTCACGGACCGGAGCGCCGAGCTGGCCCGTCACGCGGACCTCGTCATCGCCGCGGCCAGGCGCGATGTCGCCGATCCCAATGACCTGGCCGACCTGGAGGCGAGGCATGTCCAATTCGTAGCGATACGTGAGGACGGCCGTCCCGCGTGAGACCGCGAGGCAAACTCCCACCCCGATTCCCGAACTCGCTCCGACGCATGCTTCCTACGGACCCAAAGGACCGATGAATGATCCGTTTTGCCCTCCTGTTCCTGGTCGCCGCATGCCCGACGCTGGCTTCCGCCGCACCCGGTCCTGAGCCGGTGAAGGACCACGGCGTCCGGACCGGTGGGATGGGTGTCGGGACCCGCCCCACCGGCGAGGTCACGCGACCGGGCACCGACATGACGACCGCGGGGTCGGGCGCCGGGGAAGGGAAGCCGGGTGCGAAGGCCGGTGCGGTGGAGTCGAAAGGTGGGGAAACAACCAACCCGCGCTGACCGTGTGCAGGGACCAGCCCGCGCGCGGTCGCATCGTCGCCGGCCGCGGACATCCGTCAGGCCCTGCCGGCCTCGGTCCGCCTTCCTTCGATGGGGAAGGCCGACCCGACGTCACAGGGCCAAGCCGACGTGCGACCAGAACAGATAGTAGGCGGCGAGCATCAGCGCCGCGTAGGCGGGAGCCAGGAGCGCCCCCAGCCTGAGCAGGTCCGTCGAGGTCCAGGCCGGTCGCTCGGCGCCCTGGAAGATCAACAGCGCCTTTGAGGAGACCGGCAGGGTTAGGCAGTAGTCCATCCCGACGTTCGCCAGGAAGGCGACCGCGACCGGGTTGAGGCCGAGCCTGTCCGCCAGGAGCAGAAGCGGGGGCAGCAACGCCACCACCCGCGCGGTATGGGACACCATGTACAGGTGCGCCGTCATGCCGAGCGCCGACAACCCGAGCAGGATCAGGAGGGTCGGGCTGTCACCGTGCAGGCCGCTAGCCGACAGCGCCGAACCGATCAGCCACTTGGCCGCCCCCGTCGAGATCAGCGCGCGGCCGAGCACCAGCGAGGCGGCGATAAACAGGACCAGCGACCAGTTCACGGCCTCCACGCCCTCGTCCCAGTCAAGGACGCCGACGACCGGCATCGTCAGGACCACCGCGCCGACGACCGCCACGGTGGCGATGCCGAAGGGGTGATACCCCTCCGTCAGCCAAAGCCCCAACATGGCGAGCACCACCGCACCCGTGCGCCACTCTTCAGCGGAGAGCGGACCGGACGGAGCCTCGACCTCGGCCATCCGCCGCGACCGCGTCTCGTTGTCGAGGAACAGGCGGCCGATCAGGAAGGTCGTAATGAGGCAGGCGACCAGGCCGAAGGGCAGGCCCCAGAGTATCCATTGCCCGAAGCCGATGCTGTGGTCGGAGAGCCGTTCCAGCAGGTCGACGGTGACGAGGTGCGAGCCGGCGCCGGTAAGGCTGCAGATCGTCGAGATGACGATGAGGGCAGGGATCAGCAGCCCGATGGCCTTGGCCAAGCGCGGGTCGTCGTCGGCCTCGGTCAGGCTGCGATGGAGCGGGAGCAGCACCGTCGCTCGCCCGGAGGTGGAGGGGATCAGGAAGGCCAGTGGGACGATGCCGAGCGTCAGGCGCCACATCAGGCCGCCGACCGTGGTCCCGCGCCCGGCGATCAGGGCAGTGAGCCGTCCGGCAAGCCCGCTCCTCTCCACCGCCGCACCAAGAACAAAGGTGCCGATGACGAGCCACACCACCTTCGAGCCCAGGCCCTCGATCAACGCCCGTTGCTCCACGGCGCGGACTGTCACGAGGAAGACGGCCGCTGCGACGGCGACGTATGCCGCGCTCAGTCCGGTCAGGACCCAGAGGATGGCGGCCCCGCCGAAGGCCAGCAGCGCAGCCCGCGCCGGCCAATTTAGACCCTCCGGCAGAGACACGGCCACGCAGAGTGCTATGAGCGCGCCCGAGGCCGCCAACGTCCGCTTGGGTAGCATGCTCATCCCTGACCGACGCCGGTCCGAGGGTGACCCAGCGCGACGCCCGCCAGGAAGGTCCGCATCACCTGCTCGGCGATGCGCTCAAGCTGGCTTCGGACGTTCCGCATGGCGTCCTTGACCGATTGCGGTCGCCCGAGTGCCGAGAAGTACGCGCAGACGCCCTCACCCAGTACGTCGCCCGAGTGCTCGCCCAGGGTGCCGGCCAATACGATGACGGCCTTGCCCTCGGCAGCACCACGCCTGCCGATCTCGGCAGGGATCTTGCCGCGTGCACTCTTGTAATCCAGCCCTCCCTCCGCGGTGACGATCAGGTCCGCACATTCGACCGCCTCGCCGACCTCGAAGAACGGGAACAGGGGTTTGAAGCGCAACTTCAGCCGGCCGCCGAGCGGGGACGCCGCGACCGTGGCGGCGAGTGTGAGCGAGAGCTTCATAGGGACCGGGTTCCCGAAGGGCGGCGGATGCAATTCGGCGGCGGTGCGGCCGAAGATCCGGGCGGTTGGACCGGCGGAGGATAAGGGACCGATGCCCGCAGCGTTCGAAGGTTCGGAAACACCTGCCCGCACCGGACGTTCCGGGCATCTGGACGCGGGGTGGCTTCGCAGGCGTCGATGACGGCGTCAGGACCTCGATGCGGTCCTTGACCTTGCCACGGTGGGAAACCCCACTTTGGATCATCGATGGTCGTCGCGACGCATGCCGGGAAGCCGACCACCCCCCTCGCGTTACCAGGGCCCGGGCTCCCCGAACCGCGACGCATTCCGAAAGGATTCCGTGATGCTAGACAGGACCCGCAGGGCCACCATCCATCGCATGGTGATGGAGAAGCACGTCTGTCCCTACGGCCTGAAGGCCAAAGACCTGCTGGAACGCGAGGGCTTCCAGGTCGACGACCACTGGCTGACGACCCGTGAGGAGACCGACCGCTTCAAGGCGGAGCAGGGGGTCAAGACGACGCCGCAGACCTTCATCGGAGGTGAGCGCATCGGCGGCTACGACGACCTGCGCCGCCACCTCGGCAAGCCGGTCGCCGATCCGAAGGCGACCAGCTACACGCCCGTGGTCGCCGTCTTCGCGATGACCGCATTGATGGCGCTGGCGGCGAGCTACGCGGCCTTCGGCACGCCGCTGACGGTGCGGGCCGGCGAGTGGTTCATCGCCTTCAGCATGTGTGTCCTGGCGATCCTGAAGCTGCAGGACGTCGAGAGCTTTTCGTCGATGTTCCTGGGCTATGATCTGCTCGCCCGGCGCTGGGTCCGCTATGCCTACGCCTACCCGTTCTGCGAGGCCCTGGCCGGGATCCTGATGGTCGCGGGCGCGCTGAACTGGCTGTCGATCCCGGTGGCCCTGTTCATCGGCACGGTCGGCGCCGTCTCGGTTTTCAAGGCGGTCTACGTCGACAAGCGCGAGATCAAGTGCGCCTGCGTGGGTGGTTCGGGCAACGTTCCCCTTGGCTTCGTCTCGCTGACCGAGAACCTGATGATGGTCGGCATGGCCGTCTGGATGCTGATCGCCGGGCACTGAGCGGAGCATCTCGATGCCCTGGACTTCCGACCAAGCGTTCCGCCGCCGGTGGGACGCGTTTGGCGGCCGCGAACGTTCCATGCATATCGACCGTTGAGCCCTGCCTTGCGAGCTCTCCACGTTCGCGGACGGGGGGAGCCATACATGCCTGTGATCGCGGGGACCGAGTTCGCACCACCCACACCGCCGACGGTCGATGCCGGGCATGCCCCCAAGACGGGGTTCTGGGCGCTGACGCTCGGCTCGGTCGGCGTGGTCTACGGGGACATCGGCACCAGCCCGCTCTACGCGCTCAAGGAGTCCCTGCACGCCGCGGCGGGCGGGGGCACGTGCCCACCCGCGAGATGGTCTTCGGCGTCGTCTCCCTGATCCTTTGGGCGCTCATCCTCATCGTCACGCTGAAGTACGTGCTCCTGGTCATGCGGGCCGACAACGACGGCGAAGGCGGCACCCCATCCCTCGTCGCGTTGGCCCAGCGTGCCTTGGGCCATTCCGGCGGGTTTGTCATCGTGCTGGGCATGATCGGCGTTTCGCTGTTCTTCGGCGACGCCATCATCACGCCGGCTATGTCGGTACTCTCGGCCGTCGAAGGGCTGAAGCTCGTGACGCCGGCCACCGACCCGTACGTCCTGCCCATCAGCCTCGCCATCCTGATCGGGCTGTTCACCCTGCAAAGCCACGGGACGGCACGGGTAGCCACCTTCTTCGGCCCCCTCACGGCGTTCTGGTTCATCGTCATGGTGCTTGGCGGCCTGGGTCATCTCGTCGACGACCCGAGCATCCTGGGCGCGCTCAACCCTGCCCACGGCGTCTCGTTCATCCTGAGCCACGGCACGGCCGGCCTGCTTGCGCTCGGCGCCGTGTTCCTGGCCGTGACCGGGGCGGAGGCGCTCTACGCCGACATGGGCCATTTCGGGCGGTCGCCGATCCGGACGGCTTGGTTCGGGCTGGTGCTGCCGGCGCTCGCCCTGAACTATCTCGGCCAGGGCGCCATGCTGCTCGCCCACCCCGAGCGGGCCGAGAACCCGTTCTTCCTGCTCTATCCGTCCTGGGCCCTGCTGCCGATGGTGCTGCTCGCCACCGTGGCGACGGTCATCGCCAGCCAGGCGGTGATCACCGGTACCTTCTCGATCACCCAGCAGGCGATGCAACTCGGCCTGCTGCCGCGCATGCGGGTCCTGCGCACCTCCGAGACCGAGAAGGGGCAGATCTACATCCCGCGGGTGAACTGGTGGCTGCTCGTCGCGGTCGTGTTCGTCGTGGTGCTGTTCAAGTCGTCGAGTGGCCTGGCGGCCGCCTACGGCATCGCGGTCACCGGCGACATGGTCATCACCGCCTGCCTGCTGTTCGTCGTCGCCTGGAAGGTCTGGCGATGGTCGCCTGCGGTTGCGGCCGCGGTCATCGCGCCGTTCCTGCTCATCGAGTTGGTGTTCCTCTCGGCCAACGCGCTGAAGATCCTGCACGGGGGCTGGGTGCCGCTGACCATCGGCGCCGCCCTCGTCACGGCGATGTGGACCTGGCGGCGGGGATCGGCCCTGATCGTCGCGGAGATCCACCGCCAGCGAGTGCCGCTATCCAAGTTCACGCGCATGGCCGAGGCCGGCTCGATCCAGCGGGTGCCCGGGACGGCCGTGTTCCTGACGGGCACGCCCAACGACACGCCCGGGGCCCTGATGCACAACGTCAAGCACAACCGCGTGCTGCACGCTGGCAACGTCGTCCTGCACGTGGTCACGGAAGACCTGCCGCGGGTGTCCCATGCGGACCGCGTGACCGTCCGTCAGCTCTCCGACGCCTTCTCGTGCGTGACGGTGCGCTTCGGTTTCACCGAGCTGCCCGACCTTCCGCGGGCGTTGGCAACCGCAGGTCTGGATAAGGGCGACCTGTCCTACTTCCTGACGCGGCGGGTGCTGGTAGCCTCTCCCGAGACCGGCATGCCCGTGTGGCAGGATCGGCTTTACATCTCCATGGCTCGCGCGGCCACGGACGCGTCCCGCTACTTCCGCATCCCGGCGGACAGAGCCGTCGAGATCGGCGCCCGGATCGATATCTGATCCCGGGGAGTCCGGGCGTGGTCGAGGACGCTTCCGGTTCCCTGTGAGCGGAGGCGTGCTCGCGACGCGTCAGATCAGGCTATTTCCTTCGCCCTACGCATCTCACGGCTATCCTGGATGACCGGGAGACTTCGGCTCGTAGCCCGTTCGCGCAGACGCACCGCGGTGCTTCTGCAGTCGGCAGGGCCACCTATGTCTGCTTTAGCATAACACGCCACCGAAAGCGGCCAGACTGCTCTCCACCCACGCCGGTCGCAGATGATTGTTTGGCAGGCGGCCAGAAAGCAGACCTTCCGAGTATCGGCAAAGGCTCGACAGCAGCCCCAGCACGGTCAAGCTGACTGGATCAGGGGCCTACAGGTACCTGAGCCAGGCGATGTCGCGTCTCGACGCCTTGAAGCGTGAGAACCAGGCCGTAGGCAGGTAGAGGGGCACGATCAGCCCGATGTACCAAACGAGAACCCACCCGTAATCGCCTACGCCGAACACGGTGCCCTGGGTCGCGCCCCAGGTTGCGAACGCGCCATGGTACAGCAGCCTCAGAACCGTGAGGTGGAGCAGGTAAAAGAACATCGGCGCGCCGCCGAACACCGCCAGCGCCGCGACGAGCGGGCGCTCGCCGATCCGCTCCAACGCCACGAGCAGCAGCGCCCCGGTCCCGAGCGTCAGCAGCAGGAACAGGAGCGAGGGCGGGTATTTCGTCAGCGCGAGGAAGCTCATTGCGGTCCGCAGGGCGCTGTCGTCCACGACGAACCAGGGCTTGTCGCCGTAGCCGTTGGCTAGGCGAAGTAGCACGAAGGCGGCCAGCATCGCGCAGCCGATAGCCGCGAAGCGGCGCTCCCGCGTGCGCGTGGCGAGGCCGGGCAGGAACCACGGGCCGATGGCGTAGCCGAGCACGATGACGCCGATCCACGGCAATACCGGATAGGTTGTCTTGGCGACCAGCCCGAGGGGAAGCGCGATGACGTCGCGCTGGTGCAGCATGGCCCAGACTGGAAACAGCGGCTGGTCGGGCCGGAGCTGGATTGGGTCGAGGAAGTTGTGACCGCACACGATCAGCAGCCCGACCCCTAGGAGAACCGAGCGTGGCAGGCCGACCAGTGCCGCCAAGACGATCATGCACACGCCGATGCACCAGATCACCTGGAGCCAGAGCGTCGGACTGGCCACGCCCCAGTACAGTTCGGAGAGGTAGAACACCTCGAAGGCCATCAGCACGAGGCCGCGCTTCACCAGGTAGGCCCGCGTCTCCGCCAGCGTGTGCCGGGTGGCGAACAGGTACGCGGCCACGCCCGTCAGCACGACGAAGATCGGCGCGCATAGGCTGACCGCGAGGCGGGCCAGAAACAAGGCCGGCAGGGCGGTCCTCGCGTCGACCGGATCGGCGACCGGCACGTGCAGGAACCAGGTCTCGCGCAGGTGGTCGAGGAGCATCAGCACCATCACCAGCCCACGCAGAGCGTCGATTGAGGCGATGCGTCCGGTCGCGGCCGATGCCTCCGTTGACACCCCAAGCGTTCCCGGGTGCACGCCCATCAGAAGCGCGCCGTCATGCTGACGGTGACCCGACGCGGCTCGCCGACACCGACCCAGAAGCTGTTGTAGGAGCGCTCATAGTAGGTCTCGTCGAAAATGTTGTCGACGTTGATCCCGAAGCGTAGGTTCTCGTAGCGGTAGTAGGCCAGCGCGTCCGTCAGGACGTAGCCCGGAAGGCGGAACCGCTCGTTGCCGCTGTCGCCGAGGCGCGAGCCGACGGCCCGAAGCCCGCCGCCGAACCCGAAGCCCTTCCAGTCGCCCGCCTGAACCTCGTAGACGCCGAGCAGGCTGCCCGAATGGCGTGGGATGTTTAGGAGCGGCGAGCCGACCCGCAGGACCTCGTCGCGCGTGACCTGGGCATCGATGAAGGCGTAGCCGCCTATGACGCGGAACTCCGGCGTCACCTGACCAACGACGCTCAGGTCGAATCCCTGGCTGCGCACAGCGCCGGCGGCGATCTGGAAAAAGAAGTCCGCTGGGTCGGTGGTCAGCACGTTCTGCTTCTCGATGTGGAAGGCGGCCGCCGTGACGCTCAAGCCGTCGAACAGGTCTAGCTTGGTCCCGACCTCGTAGGCGAAGCCCGTCTCCGGGGCGAAGGGGCGCGTCGCGCTGTCGAAGCCGGTGTTCGGCCGGAACGAGGCGGCGACGTTTCCGTAAAGCGAGAGGAAGGAGAGCGGCTGGTAGACGAGCCCGGCGCGGGGCGAGAAGCCGGTGCGGTCCTGTTCGGTGCGCTCGTTCGCGACCTTGTCCCGGAAGGTCTGGTTGTAGAAGTCTGTTCGGTTGCCGATCAGCAGCTTCCACTCGGGGCTCAGCGCGATCTGGTCCTGCAGGTAGACTGCCGTGTTGCCGACGTTCTCGCTGGCGCTGTAGCGGCGCGTGAAGGGCGGCTTGGGCTGGCCGTAGACCGGGTTGAACAGGTCGAGCGCGAACGAGTCCAGGCGCGGAGTCGAGCGCTGCAGGTTCTCGGTGCTGTTGTAGCGCTCGTGCTCCAGGCCTAGCAGCAGGGTGTGGGCGAACGGGCCGGTGTCGAAGCGCCCGACAAGCTCGGCCTGTCCGATGGCCACGCCCCATGTGAAGTCGTGGCGGCGGAACTCGCGGAGCAGGGTCCGCCCATCGTCTAGCAGGCCGGTGGCGCCCGTCTGCAGGCCGGTCAGGCTGCCGGTGTTGAAGTGGCCGGCGACCCGAAGCTGCCAATCGGTGCTGAAGGCGTGCTCCAGGCGCACCTGCACGATCCCGCTCTCCGACACGGAGTTGTCGCCCGGCTCGCCGAAGAAGCGGGAGCGCGGGACCAGGCCGAGACGGTTGTTCACCGCGACCGTCCCGCGGTCGAAGGTCTGGCGGTTACGCAGGTACTGCGTCTCGACGGTGAGCTTGGTGTCGGGGCTGATCTGCCAGCTCACGACGGGGGCCGCGAGGACGCGGTCGCCGTCGACGAAATCGCGAAAACTGTCCTGGCGGGCAAGCGCGCCGTTGAAGCGGTAGAGGACCGTGCCGTCCTCGCTCAGCGCGCCACCGGCATCGACCGTGGTGCGCGCCGTGCCGAAGCTGCCGAACAGGGTGCCCATCTCGACGAAGGGCAACGCGACGGGCTGCTTGGTGAGGATGTTGACGGTGCCGCCCGGGTCGCTGCGGCCGTAGAGGGCACCTGCCGGGCCTTTCAGCACCTCGATGGACTGGACGTTCTGCGTGTCGGGCGCGCCGTTGTAGCCGCGGGCGATGTTGAACCCGTTCTGGAAGATGTCCTGTGTGGCGAAGCCACGCACGGAAAAGAGCGCGAGGTTCTGGGCGCCGAAGTCGTTCTGCTTGCCGACCGCGGGCACGTAGTCGAGGGCGCGCTCCACGCGGGTGGCGGCGGTGTCGCGCAGAACCTCTCGGGGCACGACGTCGACCTGCTGCGGCACGTCGCGCCGCGGCGTCACTGTCTTGGTGCCGCTGTAGAGCTCCTCCACCCGATAGGTCGGCGTAGCGGTGAAGGTGCCCTCGACGGAGATCGGGTCGAGCACCACGGAAGTGTCGGACGATTCCCTACGCGTGCCCTGGCCCCAGGCCGGGTCGCCGCTGGCAATGGCAAGCGCGACGGTGGTGGCGGATAGGCAGAGCCGGAGCGGCGATTTCGGGCTGAGCACAGGAGGCTGACCTCGAGCGACGGCAGTGGCACGTCACCGCGAACGAGGTCTAGGCGATCCCCCGCGGGGGTGACGCTTCGACACCCGCCGAGGCACCCCGCCCAGCGTGTTTCGCGTGTGACCACGGCTGACGGCAGGTCTCCTGGCTCGCGGGTCACCGCCCTCTCACCGTCTTCCCGGGCGAGGCTGCCCAGTGACGTGGTGGTGGAGAGCTCACCGCTTACAGTTGCGGGGGCAGCCGCGGCATCGGAGCGAACCCCTCACCGCGTTCCCTTTTGATCCCCGAAGGGAACCGTCGCGGCTTGGCTATTCGGCTTGGCCACAGGTTGTCAATTCACCGGGCCACCCTTCCCAGAGCGAACTCGCCGCCTCCGGCCCATGCCTGTGATCCGCTCGAATATGGGCGGCTACTCGACCTTCAGCCGCTTGGCCGCCGCCGGACACAGCAACTTGAACTGCTCCACCAAGGGCGGCATGCCCGAGGCGCATGATGTGTCGGCATCGGGTCCAAGCGGAAAGCGGGCCTTGCCGCCCTGGCGGTCGCCGTAGCGATAGCTCACCGTCCCGGACCGGCAGTTCGCCTCGGCTGTCATCGTGGCCCGGCCTTCGCTGCGCAGGTACTTCGCGACACACTGGGCCGTCGTGAGCTTGCCGCCGTACTGCTTGGTTTCGCCACCTGGGTCGCGCTCGCAGTATTCCTGAAGGTCGGCCTTCGTGACGATGCCCTGAGCGGTGGCCCGAGCCGTGTCGATGCCGTCGCGCTCGACCACCGTGCCGTTCCACCCCTTGCAGGACGCAAGCGGGAAGTCCCCGGCCGCCCAGGCATGGCCGGAGCCGAGCGCCACGGCGGCAAGCGCGGCAAGATCGATCCAACGCATGTCGCACCCCGTGTTCCGGCGCCGCACGCCGTAGGGCCGATACGGCGCCTGCGCCGAGGAACGTTTGCAAGGCTCGCGACGCCTTATCCACGGCAATCCACAGCCACGACGGCGAGCCGCTCGTGCGGCGGCGCCTCAAGCGGGAACCGCAGACGTGCGGAACGCCCGGGAGTGCGGTTCGCGGCTCATGGCGGTTGGAGGAGGGGCAAACTTAACGGGCGAGGTCCAGGTTCGGCCGAATTCTCGGGAGGTCGGCATGGAATGGGAGCGGCGGGTCGAGCGGATGGGCGCACGCTTACGGAAGAAGAGGGATGCCGCAAACGTAGCCTTATGGGAGATGCTGGGATCGGCCGACGTCGTGTGGATGGTTTGGGGGGACAACGAATACAGCCGGCGGTTCAGGGTCATCCGTGGTCGGGACCTGAGCGGTCCCGGGCTGCGCCACGGCGTCATCGTCGTCGGCTGTGAGGTTTCCGGCTTGGCCCTCTTCGAGCGGCAGGGCTACCAGGTCGCGGTCATGGACGACGGCGAGTCGGCGGGCATCCCCGAACCTCCCGTCCTGCAGGCCCACATCGACATGGTCATGGCGGACCACGTGCTGCTCTGCGATGGCAAGTCGATGCGGTTCCGGGACATTTCCACGGCCTAATGAATATCGATGCCTGCCCTGCGACCCGAGTAATTGGCGTGGAACGAAGCAAATTTGCGCCGTTGCTTCGCTTGCTGCGGCACGGCGTCCGGAAAGCGGAGCCCATACGCCCAATGTTACACCCTCCGGATCGAGACCGTGGCTGGGAAGCTCAGGTCCGACTGTTCGCCTCGAACCTGTCCACCACGTCAGGTTCACGGTCCTCCACGATGCTCCAACGTGGCCGTCCCTCGCCGAGATGCAATATGGTGATGACCTGATCGATGGCAGTCGCATGCACCGTGTACTCCTCAACCTCCTCGTCGAACCAAATCCCGGAAGGGTGGCTGATGCCCGCCCGGCAGGCTTCCGCCAGATCGGGCCGCGACGCACCGGCGCCGGCGGGGATCTCATGCGGCGCGCCCGACGTCCTGATGAAACGACCGGACTTGAACGCCGGCTCACTCGATCTCGCCCAGAGGGCATACCCCTCCGTCGAAACAACCATGAGCGACCGGCGCTCGGTGACTTCCAGCCACCTCAGTATCGCCGCCGTCAGTGACACGCCGTACCTCTCGGCTAGCCCGCCGAGGTCGGCCAAAGTGGGCTTGGCCTTGGGATCGATCTGCCGCCTTAAGTCGTGAAAAGGCATGAGGAGCGCGGCAGCGAAGGTGTCCGCCTCCTTCTCGATGTCCTTCCCCGCACGGCGGCTGACGTCTTCTTCCTTGCAGTAGATGCCCTGGGGGGGAATGCGGTCGCGGTGGAGGAGGTAGTGGGCGATCTCGTGCGCGACAGTGAACCGACGTCTGCCGGGCGAGGCCGACGAGTTGCTGACGACAAGCCATCCGCAGGGGGCTTTGCGCACCGGTACTAGCGCGCCCTCGAACCCCCGGAGGGGTTCGCTAACGATCTTAAGCACCGGGTCGTCCGGCCAGACGTCTCGGGAATATTCAAGGATCAGTTCCTCGACGTCAACGGGGTAGCGGTCAGCTCCCTTCACTGCGTCGAGCATCTGCGTGAGCCGGTTGGCCCACCTCATCGGCGTCATTTCGGATGTGTCTGGCATCGACCAAAACCTGGATCTCTCGCAGGTCCAGGCTCGCAGCCAAGCGAGATCGGGGCAACACCGACCTACGCCTTTGGGGGGCGGTCGATGCCTATTTTCTGAAGGTCTCGGTAATCCGTCGGATCTGATCCTTCACCTCCGGATCGAGGCCCTTGTACTTCCGGAAGAAAGCCTCGTCCTCCGCGGTCACCAAGTCGGCCGTGGCGTCCATCAGGTAATCGGCGGTTACACCGAGCGCCTTCGCTATCCGGTCGATCTTCTCGGCCGACGGCCTCGGTGGATTCTTGTTTTCCACCTCCCAGACGTACGACTTGCTGGAGCCGGTCATCTCGGCGAGCTGGTCGAGCGTTAGGCCGGCTTTCTTCCTCAGCTCCTTGATCTTCTCGCCGAACGTCGCCACCGCGGCCTGCCTCCCCTTCGCACCCAGTCGAACCAGAAAGTTCGCCGTAGACTAACATCAGGGCCTTGCAAAGCGCTACGACGACGCGCATGTTCGGTGTGGACATACTTTATGGTTCTCTACCGAGGTGGCGCACTCGGAGCACGCGATGCAACCGGAGAACTGCCCAGCGCTTGGTTGCGAGGCCGGCCCGACGCTTCGGGAGCTAAGAACGGAACCGTCGAGCGCGGCCAACACCGCGTCGGCGGATGGCAAACCATCCAGGCTGCCGATCCGCTTGGCGCTCTCCGGCGGAGGCGTACGCGCCGCTGCCTTCCATGCCGGCATGCTGAGGCGCCTCGCCGAGGAGGGGCTTCTGGAGAGGGTCACGCATGTTTCGACCGTATCCGGCGGCAGCCTGCTCGTTTCGGCACTCATGTCGTTCAACGATAATGCGTGGCCCGGCTCCGCCGCCTACCTCGAACGAACATACCCGGCCCTGCGAAACCTCCTGACTACCGTCGACCTGTTCACGGTCGGGGCCATCGGCTGGCGGGGGCTGCTGCGCTTTAACCGAAGGATACTGACGCACCGCGCCAGCGTGCTGGCCGACCTCCTCGCCGAACGCTGGGGCGTCACCGGCCGCGTGCGGGACCTGCCCGAGAAGCCCGCCTGGCTCATCAGCACGACGTCCCTCCACAGCGGAAAGTGCTGGAGGTTCTCCGCCAGGGAAATGGGGGACTGGATGTTCGGGCGCCACTACGCCCCGGACATCCGATTGGCGGATGCCGCAGCAGCCTCGGCGGCCGTGCCGTAC
This sequence comes from Methylorubrum sp. GM97, assembly GCF_024347855.1. Classification (NCBI taxonomy): domain Bacteria; kingdom Pseudomonadati; phylum Pseudomonadota; class Alphaproteobacteria; order Hyphomicrobiales; family Methylobacteriaceae; genus Methylorubrum; species Methylorubrum sp. GM97. The sequence continues at coordinate 1,768,075 of NZ_AP025942.1, read as the reverse complement.
GTCCTGGGCGCACTCTGGATCGACCTGCCCAAGGAGGGTTGGTTCCAGACGGATCCCGCCACCCGCAAGCCGCTGAAGAGGACGCAACCCGACGTAACCAGGATCGGGCTGTGGGACGGGGGCGTCTACGAGAACCTGGGTCTCGAAGCGGTCTACAAGCCCGGAAAGGCGCCGGACCCGGCTGCGTTCATCATCTGCAGCGACGCCTCCGGTCCCGTTCCAACCTACGGCTCGGCCTCCCCGCTGAGCATCTTTAAAGGACGCCTCGCCGGCCCCCGCCTTTTCGACATCGCGAGCGACCAGATCCGGGCCCTCAGGTCCAGGATGTTCATCAGGGACGTCAAAGCGAAGGTCGTCACCGGCGCCCTCTTCAAGATGGGCGTGTCGGTCCGGGACGTGGACATCAAGGAAGGACGCTCGCGCGACGAGCGCGAATACGACGGCTTCCTGAACGATGAGGAGGTCCGTGCGGCGCTCGGCCACCCCACCGACCTCAAGGCCATGACGCCTGCCGCGTTCGAACGCATCGCACGGCACGGCTTCGAGGTGGCCGACACGGTCCTCACGACGCATTCGGCCGCCCTGTTCCCCAGGACGCTTCGCTGGCGGCCCTCGACGGATCGCATGCCCTGAACCCATCGGACCGAGGAAACTTCGAGATGACCGCCTACGCGACCTTCTATCCGCTCGGAAACGCCGACAGCACCCTGCTTGAGCTCGCGAACAAGCAGTTGCTCCTCATCGACTTCGGCAACCAGCACAATCCCGACGACCCGTACGAGAAGCGCTGCGACCTCGCGAAGGAGTTGCGGGCGGTCCTCCGCAAGGCGGGGCGAAATCGATTCGACGTGGTCTGCTTCACGCACCTCGACGACGACCACTGCCAGCGCATGGGCGAGTTCTTCTGGCTCCGGCACTCGACCGCGTACCAGGGCCAGGACCGCGTCGAGATCGACGAGCTTTGGGTGCCGGCCTGTGCGCTGACGGAAACCAACCTCGATGGCGATGCCCGCCTCATCCGGCAGGAGGCGCGCCACCGCCTCCGCGAGAAGAAGGGCATTCGCATCTTCTCCCGCGCCGACCGTCTCAAGTCGTGGATGGAAGCGGAAGGCATGGAATTCGAAAGCCGGAAACACCTGTTCGTCGACGCAGGCAAGCTCGTGCCCGGCTTTGCCAAGGACGGCCCCGAGGCGGTGGAATTCTTCGTCCACAGCCCCTTCGCCTGGCGCCAGGACGAGACCGTGGTCCACGACCGCAACGGCGACAGCATCGTCTTCCAGGCCGTCTTCGTGGATGGCGGGGAAGAATCGTACGCGCTGTTCGGTTCGGACGTCGACCATACCGTGCTGACCGAGATCGTGAACATCACGCGCGGCTACGGGAACGACGACCGCCTGCGCTGGGACCTCCTGAAGCTGTTCCACCACTGCTCGTACCTGTCCCTCGGGCCGGACCGCGGAGTGACCGAGACCGAGGCCGTGCCCGCGGTGAAGTGGCTCTTCGAGACCCAGGGCCAGAACCGCTGCACCATCGTGTCGCCGAGCAAGCCCATCCCGCTGCCCGGATCGCCCGAGGACAAGTCCACCCAGCCGCCCCATCGCCAGGCCGCCAACCACCATCGCCGCGTCGTCGGGGACAAGCTCGGGACCTTCACGGTGACGATGGACCAGCGCGCGAACCCGCCGAAGCCCCTGCGCTTCGAGATCGACCGCTACGGCATCGGCCTGGTGCTCGCGGCACCGAACGTCGCGACGGCCGCCACCTCCAAGCCCGCACGGCAGGGCTGACAGTCATGGCTTGGATCGACGAGTGGGCCGCCGTCGCCGTGGATGACCTCTCCCTCGGGCAGGCGAGGATCGTCGACGCCTACATGCGGACGGCTCCGGACATCGCCACCGTGGTCGAGGCGCGGCGGCATCCGGCCGGTCCGGAGATGGTGCTCGTCGACATCCGGACCGGGGTGCCGCAGAGGCCCGTTGTGCCCATCGAGAGGGTCGAGAGGATCGGCATCGCGTTCGGTGCCGAGGAGACCATGCCTTTCGTGGTGTTGCTCCGGGAGGACTTCCCGGACACGGAGCATCAACAACTGGTGCCGGAGGGCTTTCCCTCCGCCATGTGCATCGACGACCGTCCCTGGGACGAGGCGCGCCTGACCTGGTCCCCGGCGGAACTGCTGCAGCGCGTCCACCTCTGGTTCCGGCGCGCCGCGCGCGGCGAGTTGCACGACCCCCATCAACCAGTGGATCCGTTCTTCGGGCTCTCTCCCCTGAAGGTCGTCATGCCCGCCTCCGTCCTGTCCGGGGCGGACGACGTGGAACTCGTCGGCTTCAGGACCAGCGATGACGAGCCGAACGTCGTCATGGTCCTTCCTGCCGCTTCCATGCCGAAGAGCGCCGACGCGAACCGAATAATCCCGGTGGCCTACACGGTTCGTCCCGAACGGATGACCCGCATGCGGCGGGCCCCGCGAGACCTTGCCGCGCTTGCAGGCGTCCTCTCGGACCGGGGGGTCCAGATCATCCCCGACCTCCAAGCACGGATCAGGCGTTGGGCCGGATCCGAGGCGAAGGACCGGACGCGACTCAACGGGGCGCTGGCCCTGATCGTCGCGATGCCGGTCCTCGCCCCGAACGGAGACCGTCCGGGGATGATCGACCTCAGGGTCTTCATCACCCAGAATACGGTCGGTGAGGTGGGGGTCGCCCTCGGCGTCCTGCTTCCGGACCAGGACGCGAACGCCGCCTCCGGTTTCGTCCGTGCGATCCCGTCACGCGACGTCGATGGCACGTTTTTGGCCGGATGCGTCGTGGAGATGGCGCAGGTCCATCGCGCCTTCGACGCGGACCTGGCGGCCACCCTCGCGGGCCGACAGGCTCCGGACGCGCGGAAGGTGGTGATGGTCGGGGCGGGCGCAATCGGCTCCCACGTCGCCGAAAGCCTCGTCAGGGAAGGGCGGTACGAGTGGTGCCTCGTCGACGATGACCGGTTGCTGCCCCACAACCTCGCACGCCACACGCTTGGGGCCATGCAGGTCGGGCAATTGAAGGTGGCCGCCCTCGGACATCACCTCAACGCCATCTTCCAGCCAACGGAAGCCGGCCCGGTCACGAGGGTCATCGGCTGCAACGTCCTCCGTCCCGGGACGCACGCCGACGACCTCGGCGATGTGCTCGCGCAGGCTGCGGTCATCATCGACGCCTCGGCCTCGGTCGCGGCGAGCCGACATCTCTCCGATCTCGACGTGCCCGGCCGGCGTGCGAGCATCTTCTTCAACCCCTCCGCCGAAGCCGCGGTGGTCCTCGTCGAGCCCGAGGATCGGTCGGTCACGCTGCGTGACCTTGAGGCCCAGTATTATCGGTCTGTGCTGCTCAGCCCAACGTTGGAGCGCCACCTGACGGCCGCGGGCGAGCGCTTCGCCTATACGGGGGCATGCCGGGCGGTGACGAACCGCGTTCCGGAAAGCCGCATCGCACTGCTGTCTTCGCTGGCCGCCTTGGGCCTGGCGAGGGCCCTGGATGCCCCCGACCCCTCAATCGGCATCTGGACCCTCGGCGCCGATGGCAGCGTGTCCGCGACGGCGCCGGTCGTCGCCCCCGTCGAACGCCACCGCCTCCTGGAATGGGAGATCACCGTCGACGCGGAGGCGCGTTCCGCCATGGTCGCCATGCGCCAGGGCGCCTTGCCTGCCGAGACCGGCGGCTCCGTCATCGGCGTGGTCGATGGCTCGGCACGGAAGATCCATATCGTCGAACCCTTGCCGCCCCCCCCGACAGCAAGAGGACGCCGACTGCGTTCGAGAGGGGCATCGAGGGTCTCTCCGACGACGTAATCGGCAAGATGGCCAGGGTCATGGACATGGTCCGGTACGTCGGGGAGTGGCATTCGCACCCCTCCCGGCATCCCGTGGAGCCGAGTCCCACCGATATCGTCCAACTCTGCCACACCGCCATCGACACCGCCTTGGACAGCCTGCCCGGGCTGTCGTTGATCCTCGGCGACGACGGGCTGAACGTGGTGCTGGCCGAGAAGGTCGGATGAGCGGCAGGAGCGATGCGACCGCCGCCAACCCTGCGAGGAGGTGAACCAGTCCTCGCCAAACCATCACGGATAGGATGGACCGGAGTTTCGAATGGTCACGCGTTTCAGGGCTTACCAATTGGGTACGAAGGGGTCGTCCTTCTCGTACTTCGCCGACGGGCGCTTCACCGTCATCGAAGGCCGCCTGAACTCGGTGAACCGGAAGACCTTGCTCGCCGAGATGGAGATATGCGGGGTCACGCACGCGGACGACCTGCATGTGACGAGCTGGGACGCAGACCACTGCGCCGGCTCCGAACTGGAGGCTCTATTAGGCCTTGTGAGACCGTCGCGGATCGACTGCCCAGGATACGTCCCGCATACCGTCAACGGCGACACATGCCTGGACATCATCGAAGCCTACCGCCACGAAATGCGGTTCTCCAATCGGGGCGCATCCGTTCGACAGATCACGCCGGCCTTCATCGCCAACCTCGATTACGCGCGCGACCTTGCGTTCCAGGACACATACCACAACCCGGTGCACCTCAGCCCGGGATGCGACAACGATAACTCCACCGTGAAGCACTTCCGCCGCGGCGATTTCAACGTCCTCAGCCTCGGTGACATCGAGTCCTCGTTCATCGGCGCGCGCCTTCGGCGGCTGCGGACGCTCCGCCGCGAGACGGACGTCATGATCCTCGCGCATCACGGCGCGGACAACGGGTTCACCACCAAGAAGCTGCTTAGGCACCTCGAACCGACGCTCGCGGTCTGCTCGTCCGATTTCGCCAACATGTACAGCCATCCGGCGATGGCGATTCGTGAACTGCTCTACCAGGAGAACGTCCGCCTTATGACGACCAAGACGGGCGACGTTATCGTGAAGTCGTTGCCGGAGCGCCCGGGGTTCTATCGTGCGATCAACCTTCGCACGGCATCGACACAGGCGTCCTCTGTCTATGATCTTGTTTCCAAGAAGAGCCGCCTGCTCGCGATGAACACAGATAGCCTTCGCCAGCTTTACGCGCCGCTTCGGCGTTTCCCGCGATGACACTCGCGAGCCAGTCGCGTTTCCTTGAGACGCGATTGCCCTAGAGTTGGGGATATCTCCCGCAGCGGTCCACCGCCTCCAAGAAAACGGTGGGGCCACCTCTCTCAGAAACCACCGAGACCTGTTGGCTGGCCCGCGCCCCAGTAAACCTGTTCGTCATCCGTTAGCAGGCATCAACGTCCGGGACTCGATTAGCCCTGCCACCCCATGACCCCAAAGCGAAACGCCGCTGCCAGTCCATCGGCAGGATCGTGCCCGTTTCCCGGACCATCTCTGGCGCCCGACCGACGTTGATGCGTCCGGCGGCCAGAGAGGCCGCCATGACCGACGTAATCTCCCACCACGCCGACACAGCAACCGCGTCCGGCCGATCCCCCTCGTCACGGCACCCGCGCCGGACACTAAGGACACGGCGCGCACATCTACAGTATGTTCCGCAGGCTTGCCCAGGTACACGAGCATCCTGCGCCACCTTCCATTGGCAATATCTCTACGTCTCGCCGGGGGGCGGGAGGAACTGCTTGAGACGCTCTAGGACGCGGCGCCGGTCCGCGTCGTAAGCCACCTGCCCGGCAGCCCGGCCGCCGCAGCGAATGTAGGCGGCGACGGCGATGACGTCGGCAGCAGCGACCTGAGCATGGGCAATGGAGATCGAGCCGGTCGCGGACCGGCGCATCCCGGCCATCTTGACGAATGCCCGCGCCAAGTCCTCGTCGATGCCTGAGGCGGCGCCAGCGTGCCCGGGGGCGGCCTGCAGCCGGTCGCGCTCGGCCCGCAGGGACACGACCTCGGCACGGAGGCCTTCAAGCTCGGCGTGGCGGGCCGCCTCGGTCTCGCGCTGCCGCTCGCGCCACTCGCGGGCACGGTCGGCGGCGGCGATGCGGCGGCGGGCGGCGGACGTCTCGCGGGAAGGGGCGGTGTCGGTCATGAGGACCATCCTGCTTCTCGACCATGCATCCCACCAGGTGCGTCGCGAGGATTGGAAGACCTTTCCCGGGGCTCGGTTCGTGCTCGTCCCACGTCAACCCTTGCGCCCGTTCAGAATTCCTACGTTCACGTCCCACGTCCGCGAGCCCTTACGGTTCGACCGGGTCAATAACTATGCTCCCCCGTAGGGGGAGTCTCTGGGTTCTCCTCTTAGGACGGGACGAGCCGTCCTCCCCGTTTGACCTATGCGGTCGTGAGCTGCACCATCCCCCTGCCGGTCGATTTGCGCGGCGCCGGGGGTTCGTGGGCAGGGGTGCCTCGCGAGCCTCTCCAGACGGGAGATGCTTCGAACGTGACCGACACCATCTTCGCCCTGGAAGGGGCACAGGCGGCCCGCCCTGGGCGTTTCAGCGCGTTCGATAGCCCGCTCGGCTACCGCCGCCAGCCGACGCCCGTGTTCGAGCCGGGCCTCGCCGACCTTAGAACCGAGAACATGCGCGGGCCGTCCTACGCGGCCATGCTCCACCCCTACGACACGCGCGGCGTCGTCGTCATGGCCTACCGCGACACGTACACGAAGCGGGACGGGACGCGGGGTACAGGACCGCCAACGGCGGCGCGACGGGGGACGAGCTCCGCAGGGCCGTGGACGTCCTGGAGCCGTTCTCCATCACGATGAACGCGTTCCGGCGCGACCCGAAGGACCCGGACGCGCACCGGCTCTCCCCGTGCAAGGCGACCTGGAACCTGGCCGGGCTGAACGCCTGCTGGGTCGACCTCGACTACTACAACCGCGTGGCCTGGAAGGGCCGGCCGCCGGAGGAGGTCGCCGCCGCGGTCCTGGAGCGGTGCGAGGACCTCGGGTGGCCGATGCCGTCCTACGTCCTCGCCAGCGGCCAGGGCCTGCTCGTGTCCTGGCTCCACACCCGCCAGTCGCCCTCGGCTCTGCCGGTCTGGAGGGCCATGCAGAAGCGGCTCCTGGAGGAGTTCGACGACTTCGGTCCCGACCGCGGCGCCTCAAACCCCACGATGGCGTTCAAGCTCCCCGGGGTGAAGAACGAGAAGAACTCGGTGCCGGCCCGCATCGTCTGGCCGACGACGTTCGGGGACATCGAGCGCTACGCCTTCGACGTCTTGCGGGCTGCGGTCCTGCCGTACACCCCCCAGCAGGTCGCCGCGCACCGGAAAACCCAGGCCCGCGAGCGCGCCGCCAAGGCGGAGAAGCGGGCCGCCAGGAAGGCCGCCGGGCTCGTGGTGCCTCCCCCGCGGCTGACGTACGAGACCTTCGCCAAGGCGGTCCACCGGGACCTGACGAGGCTGTTCGAGCGCCGCTTCGGTGGCCGCCCCGTGTACCGCGGCGAGCGCGACACGTGGCTGTTCGCGTTCGTCAAGGCGGCTGCGTGGATGATGACCGTCCGCGAGCTCGAAGCCGAGGTCGACCGCCTGGCACCCCTCTGCGGCCTGTCGCGGCGTGAAGCCCGCGGCTACGCCAAGGCCGCCGTCCGGAAGGCCACGCGGGCCGAGCAGGGGCGCCTGGACCCGCGCGGCGGGGGCAAGAACTCCGACCCCCGATACAAGCTCAATCCGGAGCACTTCGTGGGCGACCTCGGTGTGACCGTAGCCGAGATGAGGGACAAGGACCTCGACCTGCGCGTGCTGCTCTCCGACGGCGTCAAGCGGGAGCGGGAGGCGAAGCGCAGCCAGGACCGTCGCGACGCCGCCGGGGCCAAGTCCCGCACCGCCGCGCAGGCCGCACGCCTCGCCCTCGGGCAGCGGGCCCTAGAGAAGCGGGCCGCCGGCATGACCGTCGCCGCCGTCGCCGCCGAGGAGGGCGTGTCGGTCGCGCAGGTCGAGAAGGCGCAGCGCGAGGCCCGGCAGGTCGCTGCCATCAGCAAGCCCGCGGCCAAGGCCAAGCCCGGCCGTCCCCGCAAGCCGTCGAGGCGGACGGGGTTCGACAAGGCCGCCGCGCGCTCCGCCAAGACCCGCACCGAAAACCCTCACGGTTCGACCGGGTCTATTGACGCGTGTGCTCGCGGTGACGTCGGGGCGGGTGCTGTTGTGGCTGGCCCGGTCGAGGGCTATGATGTCCTTGTTCGGAGCATTGCACCCCATTGTGACGACACCGACGCCCGCTCGGCTCTTACCGGCCCGGCGGGCGTCTTTGTTTCCGAAAGCGGCGATCTGCCGGACTTCCTGCGGCACCTGCTCCCGGGAGGCGACACATGATCCTCGTCATCGATCAGCCGCACCCAAAGGTCGTCCGCGCCGTCGAGCTCAAGGCGCTGCGGGCCCGCGCCCTCGACGCCTGGTACGGCGGCGCCCGTCCCGTCAGCCCGCACGGTCGCCGTTCGTACCGCTACAGGCGCGTCGTCTACCTGACGGAGAACCACGCGCCGAATTCCCCGCTGCCCGCGCCCGCCGCCGGCCAAGCCGCACTACGCGCGATCCTCCAGGGATGGCGGACGGGCGAGTACGCCCTGCTGGGGTCGGACGACGACGAGCGGGGCGGCGCCGTGCGGCAGGCCCTCGTCGCGGCCGGAATGCTCCTCGCCGGCGACCCCGACGATGACGCCCGGGAGCGGACGAACTGTCTCGTGACGGTGGCGCTGGGCCCGCGGGCTAAGTACCTCGACCGCTCGCGCGAGCGGCTGCTGACGCGCCCGGCGCCGTGATCGTGGGTGGCCGCGGCGCGCGTCTGGGGCTGACGAGCGCCCCCAACAGTCCAGGCGAAGCGACGCGAACCACCGCTTAGCCCCTGGAATCCCTTGTCGAAACCGGCCGTTGGTCCCTCCATCCTTTTCTATGGAACCAACGGCCGACTTCTGCGGTTCGAGCGCCCCGGCGCTCACCGGCGGGCAGCGTTTCAAGCCAGTCCGCGGCTCCTATCGGGTCTCGCCCCAGGACGCCCTCAACCGAGTCCTGATGAAGGGCCTCTCCGGGGTCATCCGGGACCGTCGACTGACGTCGCCGCAGATCCGCGCCCTGCTGGGCCAGCCCGAGAGCGCCGACGGGCATCTCCGCGACGAGATCGCGGCCATCCGCCAGCACGCTGGCGAGCTCGTCACCTGGAAGCGGCTGCTGGTCTTCTGCGACGCCCTGCGCGTCGAGGCCGGGGACCTGATCGCGCGCCACTACGCCGGCAGCGCCGCCCGGAGCCTGCACTGATGGGCGCCCCCCGAGCCCCCCACCGCGACGCCGTGCTCGACGCCTGGTCGTCCCGGCCCGACGCGTCCGCCATCACCATCGGCGCCGTTCTCGGCCTCTCGCGGAAGGCCGTCTACTGCGTCGTCGCCACCGCGCCGCGGCCCCGGCGGCGCCGATCCCGGCCGCCCCCGTCGCCCTTCGCCGCGAGCTCGCGCCCGACGAGGCCGAGGCGCTCCGGGCCACCCGTTCCGCCCCCGCCCAGACGATCCACGCCTACTGGCACGGCCTCGCCACCGAGGACGTCGCGCGCCTCGCGATGGCATGGCCGGCCCAGTGGATCTGCACCGAGAGAGCCCAGTGAACGCCGCCGACATCGTCTCCTTCTCGGAGCGCCCCTTCAACCCGCCCTGCCCCACCCGGCCGTGTGCGGCTCGGAGTGGAGCGCCGGCACCGACATCAGTTCGGGCACCGCCGCAGTCATGTGCAGCCGCTGCGGCCGCTCCGGGACTGTCGACCTCGATCTCGGCGACGTCGCGGTCTAGCCACGTCGTCACTGCCACCCCAAGGCCGCACAGCATCCACGCCACCGCGCACGTCTTGTCCATGCCGAGGTCCTCCGTCCCCGGCATGATCGGGGATCCCAGGCCTAGCGCCAGGACACGAGGGCCTCAGTCGCCCGACGAGACGTCGCCGACGCCGGAGGGGCACGGCCCGCTCATCGCGACCGTTACGTCGAGGCCGTCCTGGCGGGTCACGCTCCATGTCCGCATCTGGTTCTCGCCGTAGCGGCCGCCGCCGCCCAGGGGCGTCCATGTGCCGGTGAACGAGGTCCGGTCCCGGTAGGCGTTCCCGGGGGCTTGGAGCTCGATCCGCTCGCACCCAGTCCGGACGTCGACGGTCCCGCAGGTCACCGTCGTCGTCCAGCCGTCCCGGCCGGCGGGCGAGGCGTAGACGCGCGCGAATCCCGCGCGGCCGCCGACGACGGGCCCGCGCACTGCCATGACGAACCGGTCGTCGTGCTGGGGGAACGGCGGCGGCTCCGGCGCGGGCTTGGCCTGGCGGGCCGCCTCGGCCGGGACGGTGGCGAGGACGGCCAGGACGGCGGCGAGGATGCGGATGGCGATCATGGCGTGGTCTCCGCGGAAGGGGCCTTAGTCGCCCGTCGAAAGCTGGCCGATCCCGCTCGCGCACCGCGCGTCGGTGAACTGCCCGGGCAGGTCGAGTTCGGCGCCCTTGAGCGTGATGATGAAGTTCTGCCTTACGCCCTCGACGAGGTAAGTGCCGCCGAGGCCGGAGCCGCGACCGCGGCCGCTTGTGCCCTGGCCGACGTGGCGCGTGAGGATGCGGCCGGTTCGGGCCTCGTGCGTGCCGCACGTCACCGTGACGGCCCACGACGCGCCCGCCGGCGTGGCCTCGACGGTGGTGTAGCGCGTGACGCCGCGGCCTCCGGGGGCCTGCAGGCCGTAGCGCCAGATGTCCCCGCGCGAGGGGAACGGGGCCTCTGCTCCCCGAGCAGGGACGGTGGCGACGGCGGCCAGGACGGCGGCGAGGATGCGGATGCCGATCACGACAGCGCCTCCGAAGCGTCGTCGCCGAGGGGCGGCGCCGGGAGCGGCTCGACGCCCGCGGCGAGGGACCAAGCCCGCGCCGCGACGCGATGGGCCTCGTCCAGCGGTAGCAGCCCGGCCTCGACGAGGCGGGCCGCCCGCAGGACGCGCGCCCGGGCGCCACGGCCGACGAACGAGCAGATCTCGCCGCTCTCCCATGCGGCCTGGAGGCGGTCGGCGACCGCGGTGAGGGTGGGGTCGATCACGACATGGTCTCCATAGAGGGGGTGGGGTTGGCCGCCCAGGCGGTGCCGTCGGGCTCGAACCAGACTGCGGCGGCGGCGGTGACGACGGCGCCGGTGTCGCGGCGGCGGAAGCCGGGCTCGGTGGGGCGGTAGCCGATGCGGATAGCGTCAGCCGGCCGGGCGCTGTCGGCCGGGGTGCCGACGATGGTCGCCACGACCTCGCGACGCGCCGCCGCCTGGCAGCGGAGGCGGCCGGCCTCGCTCGCGCGCATGACGCAACCGACGAGCGCCACGGACGGGCGACGGTCGAAGACGAAACGGCCGCGGCGGATAGACCAGATGTGACGGTTCCGGTTCCAAAAAACGTGCACGGATGATGGCTGCTCGGTCATGGCGGGCGTTCCGGGAGCGTTGGGACGGCGGCGCGGGGGGACGCGCCGGGGACGGGCATGCCGGCCTGGCCGGTTCGGGCGCGCATCGGCGCCGTTGGGATGGGCCGAGGTATTCGCGCGGCCGGGGTGGCTATGGCATCAGGCGGCATCGAGGTCCTCGGGCGTGGGTGGGGCGTACCAGTCGCCATCATTCGGGCTGGGTTCGTTCAAGTGACGGTTCTCGACGATATGACCGTCGATACGTGGGAGATGGGCCCTGCGCCGGTCCGCATCGTCGAAGGTCACGGCGGGCGCGATGCTGCGGTCGATGGTCGGCAAGGGCTTCCTGGTCAGCACCATCTGCTCGGCCAGGACGTATTCGAGCGCGGCCTGCGCCGGCGGGATCTGCCCGCGCGCGGCCAGCTCGACCGCCCGTGCCGTGCGGGTCAGGAACGCCATCAGCATCAGTTCACAGACCTGGCCGGCCTCCTTCATGGCCTCCAGCCGCTGGTACGTGTCGATCTGCGCGGCGGTGACGGCCCGCACGGAGTCGATGTCGGTCTGCGACATCGGGGGCTTCTGCTTCTCAGAACGAGCGGCTGGTGCGGACATCGCGGGTCTCCATGAGGGGGCGGTAGGGGGTGTAAAGGGCGGCGCCGAGCAGGACGCCGGCGTCGTGGATCAGGTCGTCCTCGCGGGCCCGGCCGGCGCGGACGTCGTCCCGCATGCGCTGGACCTCGATGCCGACGGCGGAGATCACGAGGAGGGAGGCGCGGCGGTCGCGTTGGGCCGCGCGGAGGCGTTCCTGGACGGCGTCCAGGCCGGGTGTCGTCGTCATGGCGGTCTCCGGAGGGCTAGTGGCGGGGCATCGCCGCGGGGCCGCTCTCGCGGCTCCGGAGACAGATTTCGACTAGGCGGCGCAGGCGGCGGATCGAGCCACCCCGCCAAGCGTCGGCCAGGGCCGCGAGCTCGTCGCCGTCGAGGTCGCCGAAACGCTCGTCCTGCCCGGTCTCCCGGCAGACCACCCGGGCCAGCCGGGGCGCCAGCACGCCCAGGTGCTCCGGACCGGGCTCGGGGACGTGCACGATCCTCATCCGGTCGAGCAGGCTCGCGGGCAGGCCGTCGAGCGAGTTCGCCGTGCACATGAACGGGACGTGGGCGAGCGACACCGGGTGGAGGAGAAAGACCGAATGCCAGGCCCCCGCCGTCTCCGGTTCCCACATGCCGTGGAGGCAGTCGTGCAACTTGCCCCCGTTCGAGTGACGGGTGCCCGCGGCCTTCTCAAGCTCGTCGACGAGGATCATGGGGCCGGCGTGCCGGTGCCGTGCCATCGCCTGTTCGACGAAGCCGAGGTGCTTGGTCGTGTACCTGGCATTGGTCCCGGCGAACGAATTCTCGGCCGCGCTGTCCGCCCCGAACCGGGCGAACGGCACGCCCAGGCTCTCGGCGGCCTCCCGGACGAGATATGACTTCCCGGCGCCGGCCGGGCCGACGAAGCAGATCACGTCCCGGCCGACGTGGGTCCGGCCGGCCTGACCCTCGCGGATCGCCCGGAAGGCGTCGCCGCCCCAAGGGGAGATGGCGAGGCGTGCCGTCTCCCAGGCGTTCCAGTCCTCCGGGACCGGCGTCAGCGCGAGCGGCTTGTCCAGGGCCGCGCCGAGCGCCGCCTTGACGTCCCGCTTGCCCTCGGCGGTCGCGTGGGCGTCGAGGACGCTCGCCGGGAAGATGACAACGCCCGGGCCGGCGGGCTCCGCCGCCTCGCCGACCGGCTCGGCCTTGGGGCGCGGCCGCGGCGGGGGAGCCTGGCGCCAGCGGACGATGCCGGCGCGGTCCTCCTCCAGGTCGAGCCGCTCCTCCTCGTCGAGGGGCGCGGCCGTCGCGGCCGGCCCGATGGCCTGGAGGTGCTCCAGCCCGAGCACAAGCGCCGCGGGGACGACGAGGCAGACGTCGCGCGTCGAGAAGTCGTTCGGCGTCGCGAAGTGCGGATGGACGTCCGTCATCAACGCCAGCCCGTACGCGACGTAGTGGATGGGGTCTCCCGGCGGCGAAAGGCGCGCCAGGTCGATGAGGGCGTCCTGGGCGTAGGGCTTCGCCATCAGCGCGCCGTGCGACACGCCGTAGTAGGCCAAGCGAGCCAGGGCGCCAGGCATCAGGGGGCGGTCGAAGCCGTCGTCGTCGACGAGGACGTCATGGCCGAGGCGGAGGTAGTCGACGATGCGCTCGGAGAGCACCTCCTTGGCAGCGGGCGTTTCGCCGGCGGCGCGGCAGTCGGCGAACGACCGCTCGACACCGCGGAGGAACGGCAGGACGACAGGATCGGTCCACGACCCGACGGCGATGTCGAGCTCGGGCCCGGTCGCCAGCGTGTGGCGGACCCAAGCGGCGCCGTCCTGGGCGACGCTGTCGTTGATTAGGGGTGCGGTGCAGGCGTAGAGCTCGCGCGTCGGCGCGAAAGCCGCCCGGGGGGGCTTCTTCATCTCGGGACACTCCGACGGCCCCGGGGACGGCACATGCCGAGCCAGGACCAGCTCCCGTTCTAACCCCTACCCGTTAACGGAATCCTACCGGATGAAGAATTGTCATCCGTGTCCTTCGCGGTTGAGCAAGGTCTTGCCGCGCCGGACCCCGCGCAGGATGTCGAGGGCGTTGGCCGCCGCTCTCTCCGCGTCGTCGAGCGCCCTTCGCGGATCGGTGCCGCCATCGCCATGCCGGTCGGCGTAGGACGCGAGGGCGACGAGGAGCACGCCGATGCCGTCCGCGTCGGAGGATGAGGCCGCGCTACCTAGGGCCTGGAGGACCGCCGGGTGCAGTCCCTGGCGCTCGATGCGGTCGCGTTGCGTCGTCCGCTTGTTCAGCCCGAACGCGGCCGGCAGCGCGTGCGTCCAGCCGCCCGGCCACACGGTCATCCCGGCCCGATCCACCGCGGCGACCAGCGCCTGGTTGACTTCGGCAGCGTCGAGCGGATGCGGCTCGCCGTCCCCGATCAGGAAGGGCTGCCGCGCAGGGTCGAACGCGAGGGCCAGGGTTCCGACGCGCCCGACGACTGTCCAGCCCTTGGGGCGCGGCCAGTTCTCCGGCGACAGGTATTCGAGCACGATCTCCATGCCCCCCGGCATACCACGGGCCGGGGCGGACGTGGTTAACAGAACCGGTCGAATGCGGGCGGCACCTAACTCGGATCTGCTGCAGACGGGGCCATGCGGCCCGGAGTAGCTCGTTTACGAGTTGACGACAGGCATCGCGGCGAGCTCGCGTTAACGAATGGCCGGCCCGCGACGACCGGAAATGTCGTCTGTAGAAGACACTCGTTTTCGGGTCCCGAGGGGGCTCGGGTTTCGTGTCGTCTATAGAAGACACTCTGAGAGCGCTTTCTGCGATCCCGTTAACGCCTGTGGCGCGTCCCCTATGCGAATCCGGGGATCCCCGTACCCTCCCTGATGGGATGGGGATCAGCATGATGTCGGACAGTATTCACCCGGCTCGCGCGACCGGCTTCGATGCCTTGGTCGCCGGCCTGGAGCAGGCGCGCCGCGCCGGCTTCGTCAGCCGCAAGGTCTGCGCCGAGACGGGCCTGCACCTCTACGTCTACACCCAGCGCTGCGTCTACGACGAGGGTTGGGACGCCTTCTCGCTGATGGCGCGGGGCCTCATCCTAGACCCGGCCGCGCGCGCCGTCGTCGCGACGCCGTTCCCGAAGTTCTTCAACCTCGGGGAGCGCGGCGCCGCGGCCCCCGACCTGCCGTTTGAGGCGTTCGAGAAGCTCGACGGCAGCCTCATCGTCGCCTTCCACCACGCCGGCCGGTGGCGCTCTGCGACCAAGGGGGCGTTCGATAGCTCCCAGGCCGCGTGGGCGCAGGCCCGCCTCGACGCGATGGACACCTCGCGCCTGGCGCCCGGGACGACCTACCTGTTCGAGGCCATCTACCCGGAGAACGTCATCGTCGTCCGGTACCCGGACGCGGGGCTGGCCCTGCTGGCAGCCTACGACGCCGACGGGCGCGAGGTCGCCTACGACGAGCTGATGGACCTCGGCGAGGCGTGCCGGTTCGCCTTCCGGGTCGTCCAGCGTCACGCGTTCGCGTCCATTGGGGAGATGGTCGCCCGGGCCACCACGCTTCCCGGGGACAAGGAGGGCTTCGTCGTCCGGTTCGCCGACGGCTCCCGGCTGAAGATCAAGGGCGCCGAGTACAAGCGCATCCACGCCTTGATCACCCGCTGCACGCCGCTGGCGGTCTGGGACATTATGGCGGCCGGCGGCGACGTCGCCGAGATGCGCCGGGACCTGCCGGAGGAGTTCTGGGCGGACTTCGACGCGATCCACCGCATCCTGCAGACCCGGTTCATCCGGTTGGCGGCGAGCGTCTGCCATGCCGCGCAGGATGCGGACGGGCTGTCGGACAAGGAGCTTGGGCTGCGCCTGTCCGATGTGCCCGAGGCGATCCGCCCGTTCGTCTTCCCCTTCCGAAAGGCCACCACCGACGAGGCCCGCTCCAAGCTCCGGGTGGCCATGCTCCGGACCCTTCGGCCGACCGGGAACGTGCTGGACGGCTACGTGCCGTCCTTCGCGATGGACCGGGCCCTGAGCGAGGCCGCCTGACCATGCTGACGGATAAGGAATCAAATCCCTGCGGGCAGCCAAGCGGGCCGCCCACGCCGAGGCCCGGGCCGTCATCCGGGCCCGGCGCGAGCAGGAGGCGACGCTGGCCGCCATCACCGAGCATCGCGCCGGCCGGGAGCGGCCGGTGCATCCCGTCCGCGCGGCCGCCTTGGCCCGCACCCGAGATGCCGATCTCCCGCAGGTGGGGACCTTCCATGGCTGAGATGTCGAGCAGGCAGACCTGGTGGGTCGCGGTCAAACAGGCGGACGGCACTGAGGCAGAGCCTGAGGTGGCGCAGGTCTGGTTCAACGGCACTGGCGTCGAGGAGGTCCTGCTGCTGGGCAACGACTGCGGCCTCCATGCCGATGCGGTGCGCCTGATCGAGCGGGTGCTCCCGGCCGGGCGCGCCGCGGCGGCGGTCGAGAAGCTGGAAGAGATCGTGAACTCTAGCTGGCACGTCGACCAATCGACCGAGGGGGCGATGGAAGTCCTCGACATCCTGCAGGGGGAGAGCCATGGGCCGCGCTAATCAGTTCTTCATCGTCGTCCCGGTGAACCCGGAGACGCATCCCACTGACTGCCCATCCACCCGTGCTCTCGCGGCGAAGGTCCGGGCCGGCATGCACGAGGGCCAGGTCTCCGACGAGGCGATCCGGTTCCTCGACTTCGTGGCCGCTGGCAAAGGGGTTGAGTGCGGCCGCAAAGGCCAGCTCCTCACCTGGGGCTACGTCTCGAACTACGGCAAGGCCTCGCAGACGGCCGAGGAGCTCCGTCCCTTTTGGGAGGGGCTCTGGCGTCTCGACGACGAGGGTCCTCTCAGCCACGAAACCGCGCTCGTTGTCTCGCAGGACGAAGAGGGCATGCCTGTCGCGGTTCAGGTCGGCATCGACGACGAGGCTTTCTGGGACGGTAGGATCGAGGTTCGGATGAGGGTTTCCGAGTTGCCGGTCGGCCTGATGGGTGGCCTGTGACGACCGCCTGGCACAGCCGGGTCTTCCGCAACGGGGCGTCCGTGCATATCCGGGTCGAAACCGGGCCGCGCGACGTCACCCCATGCGGCGAGTGGACCTGCAAGGACGAGATGCGGGCCGAGCGCATCAGGATCGACCGCTTGGCCAGCAAGGTGGTCAGCCTCGACGAGGTCCACGAGACCCCGTGGGGCGGAAGGGAGAGCAAGGCATGACCGCGCGATCCACGCACTCCTACTGGGTTAAGGCCACCGACTGGCACGACCTGCAGGGCCGCGGCCGGGGCGTCATCGTCCGGGCCCCATGGGACCGGCACGCGGTCGGCGACGTCGTCCTGGTCTACACCCAGGGCGTCGGGGAAGCGGCCCACCTGGAGACCGCCGAGCACTGGAAGGTCGTCGGCAAGGAAGGGTCCGTCGGTGCCTCGCTGACAGCCCTCGTGGTTCGCCGGGCCAAGCTGGAGGAGATCTTCCCGCCCGAGCCGGACCCCACGACCATGTCCGAGGCCGAGCGCCTGAAAGAGGCATCCCGTCAGGCCTACGCGATCCTCGGCGACCTGGCGGGCTGCATCGCGATGGACCGGAACGGCGTCAACGACCTCCGGGACAAGGTCAGCCGGCTGAACGCCACCATCGTCGGCATCGAGTTCGAGCCGGACTGCGAGCACCGCTGGGACTGGCCCGACGGCACGACCCGGCACGGGAGGCCGCCGGCGGCATGATCGGGAAGACCTACCTGGAGCGGGGCAAGCCGGTCGTGGTCCTGGTGCGCTGGGGCAAGGGCGGCGGCCCGCGGAACGTGCTGATCGAGCGCGCCGACGGCGAGCGGGTCGTCCGCCCCTTCCGCGGCCTGCGCGTGCCGCCTGCCTCAAGCGGGCGCTAGGTCCGGCGGAATCCCGCGAGCACCCACCGGGCGACGAACCAAAGCGCGAGCAGCAGCAGCGGCGGGACGAGGGCGAACGCGAGCAGAGGTCCTTGCCCTCCCATGGCGTCCAGGCGACGCTGCCAGCGCTTCTCCCAGAACCACCGGCTGACGACCTCCTGCTCCGGCTTGCCGAAAGCGGTGTAGAGGTAGAGCGAACTACCGTCGGGGAAGTCGACGACGGTCTGGCTGCCATCCTTCACGGAGGCGTCGAAGTTGGCCTGGTACTGGTATTCGATCTTGGAGAAACTCGCCGGCCACTTGGCCTCGGACGGCTTTTTGAAGAGCTCTGAGATGGGCTTCTTCTTGTCGTACTCCTCCCAGGGCTTCACGTCCTCCTTGAGCTCGGCCGCGTACTGGTAGCGACCTCGCGTCGCGTCGGAGACCCCCTCCCACGCCAGGAACCCGACCAGCGCCAGCCAGAGCGCGGTCAGCACGACCCAGACCCGGAAGGCCCCCGCGAGACATTGACCCCCTGAAGCACGTCCGCCCCCGTAACCTGCTGGCGCGCATCATGGCTAGACCCCGGTTAACCGAGTGCCCCCGGAGGCGGAAGGATGACCTGGTGGTGGTATCCTGGTGGTATCCCTCGTTACCGGGATACCACCGACCCTCGCTAAGTGCTTGAGGGGAATGGAGCGGGCGATCGGGATCGAACCGACGACATTCAGCTTGGGAAGCTGACGTTCTACCACTGAACTACGCCCGCATCCGGCCGCTCGCGGAGCGGTGAGGCGCTCTTGAGCCGGAGGGTGATTCCGAGCGCGAGGCTTCGGAAGCACTCCATTTTCATAAGCGATGGCGGACGCCTGTCCACCCCTAAAATGCGTCGGCGCCGCGCCGCTGTGTCCGGTTGCCGACGCTGCGGCCGGCGATCAGCCAATAGACCAGACCCGAGACGGCGCCCGTCACGAGGAGGATTGCGGCCAGCCGCGCTTCCGCGGCCGACGCCACCGACCCGGCGGCCGGCGGCGGGCCACCGCGGGCGAGCCAGGGCAGAAGCGCCGTGAGGCCGGCCGCCGCACCGCCGTACCAGAACGGGGAGCGCAGCCCGAGCGTCTCGCCGACGAGCGCGGCCAGCGTCGGCGGCAGGATCAGCAGGAGGCTGAGCGCCTGGGCGAAGAGGATCACGGCCATCACCGCCATGTCCGGCGGAACACCTTGCGCGAGATCCGACAGGCCGGCGAAGAGGCCGACGAGGCCGAGTTCACCCAACGCTTCACGG
Source organism: Methylorubrum sp. GM97 (assembly GCF_024347855.1). Taxonomy (NCBI): domain Bacteria; kingdom Pseudomonadati; phylum Pseudomonadota; class Alphaproteobacteria; order Hyphomicrobiales; family Methylobacteriaceae; genus Methylorubrum; species Methylorubrum sp. GM97. The sequence continues at coordinate 1,749,058 of NZ_AP025942.1, read as the reverse complement.
AAGCTTGGGTCGAGAAGCACCCCCGCGCCGAGCGTCAGGGCGCCGGCCGGGATGGCCACGATCAGGGCGAAGGCGGCCAGAAGGAGGCGTCCGAGCCACGTCATCGGCCATCGGGTCTCCCTGTTGCTCCGTCGGAGCGACGGCGGCTGGGCGATCGATAGGCCGACGGGGCCGGATCGAGCAACCGACCTCATGCCGCCCTGCCCCCTGGGCGCGTTCGGCCCCTCGGGGAGGATCGGGGGCTGACCGAAGTGATCGGCCGGATGCCGGAGGATCGCTCAGCAGTCGAGCGTGGTGTCGCGCTCCCACTGGGTAAGGTGGCGGCAGTAATCGTCCCATTCCTGGCGCTTGAGCTTGAGGTAGCTCGGCACGAAGGCGCCGAGCGCCTCGTTGAGGACGGGGCTCGCTTCGAGCGCGCGCAAGGCATCGAGCAGGTTGAGCGGCAAGCGCTTGACGCCCTCCACCGTGTGACCGTCGGTGTACATGTTGATGTCGAGGCGCTGGCCGGGATCGCGCCGCTGCCGGATGCCGTCGAGGCCGGCGGCGAGGAGGCCCGCCTGGAGCAGGTAGGGGTTAGCCGCCCCATCCGCGAGGCGGAACTCGAAGCGCCCGCCATCGGGAATGCGGATCATGTGGGTGCGGTTGTTGCCCGTGTAGGTCACGGTGTTGGGCGCCCAGGTTGCGCCGGAGGTGGTGCGCGGCGCATTGATGCGCTTGTAGGAGTTCACGCACGGATTGGTGAGCGCGGCCAGTGCGTCGGCGGAGTGAATCAGGCCGCCGATGAAGTGATAGCCGATCTGCGACAGGCCGATCTCGTCCGAGCGGTCGGCAAAGACGTTCTGACCGTCGCGCCAGAGCGAGACGTGGGCGTGGCAGCCGGAGCCCGTCAGGTCCATGAAGGGCTTGGGCATGAAGGTCGCGCGGAAGCCGTGCTTCTCGGCGATCGAGCGGGTCATGTACTTGAAGAAGGCGTGCCGGTCGGCGGTGATCAGCGCGTCGTCGTAGTCCCAGTTCATCTCGAACTGGCCGTTCGCGTCCTCATGGTCGTTCTGGTAGGGCTTCCAGCCGAGGCTGAGCATCGCGTCGCAGATCTCGGTGATCACCTCGTAGCGGCGCATCAGGGCGGATTGGTCGTAGCACGGCTTGGTCTGCTTGTCGGCGGTGTCGGCGGGCTCCGAGCCGCAGGGCGTGATCAGGAAGAACTCGCACTCGACGCCGCTCTTCATCTGCAGCCCTTCCTCGGCCGCTTCCTTGATGAGGCGCTTGAGGATGTTGCGCGGGCCCTGCTCCACCGCCTTGCCGTTCATCACGAGGTCGGCGGGCAGCCAGCCGACCTCCGGCTTCCAGGGAAGCTGGATCAGCCCGTCCGCGTCGGGCATGGCGAGAAGGTCGGCGTCGGCGGGGCTCATGTCGAGCCAGGTGGCGAAGCCGGCAAAGCCCGCGCCGTTGCGGCAGGTGCTGCCGATGGCGGCGGCCGGCACCAGCTTGGCGCGCTGGGTGCCGAACAGATCGGTGTAGGACACGAGGAAATACTTGATGCCGCGCTCCCGGGCGGCGGTTTCGAGTTCATGCGTCATTGCAAGAATCCTCCCGGCTTGGTGGTGCGGCCCCATCGCCACAAAAGAAAAAGGGCCGCCCTCGAAGCGTCAGGAGCGGCCCTTGCAGGTCAGATGCCGGTCTTGCCGGGGATCCAGCCGGTGCCGGCGAGCGGCACCTGGGCCATCGCCGCGGCCTCGATGGTGAGCGCCACGAGATCCTCGGGTTCGAGGTTGTGCAGGTGGCTCTTGCCGCAGGCCCGCGCGATGGTCTGAGCCTCCAGGGTCATCACCGCGAGGTAGTTCGCGAGCCGGCGGCCCGCGAGTTCCGGATCGAGGCGCCTGGCGAGTTCCGGGTCCTGCGTCGTGATGCCGGCCGGGTCGCGGCCCTCGTGCCAGTCGTCGTAGGCGCCGGCCGTGGTGCCGAGCGCCTCGTACTCCGCCTGCCAGCGGGGATCGTTGTCGCCGAGCGCGATCAGCGCAGCGGTGCCGATGGCCACCGCGTCGGCGCCGAGCGCCAGCACCTTGGCCACGTCGGCACCCGAACGGATGCCGCCCGACACCACGAGCTGCACCTTGCGGTGCAGGCCCAGATCCTGAAGCGCCTGCACGGCGGGGCGGATTGCGGCCAGCGTCGGGATACCGACATGCTCGATGAACACGTCCTGCGTCGCGGCGGTGCCGCCCTGCATGCCGTCGAGCACCACCACGTCGGCGCCGGACTTGGCCGCGAGCGCGGTGTCGTAATAGGGGCGGCTCGCGCCGACCTTGACGTAGATCGGCTTCTCCCAGTCGGTGATCTCGCGCAATTCCTCGATCTTGATCGCGAGGTCGTCCGGCCCGGTCCAGTCCGGGTGGCGGCAGGCGGAGCGCTGATCGACGCCGGGGGGCAGGCAGCGCATGCCGGCGACGCGCTCGGTGATCTTCTGGCCGAGCAGCATGCCGCCGCCGCCGGGCTTGGCGCCCTGGCCGATGACGACCTCGATGGCGTCGGCCTTGCGCAGGTCGTCCGGGTTCATGCCGTAGCGCGAGGGCAGGTACTGGTAGACCAGGGTCTTGGAGTGGCCGCGCTCCTCCGGCGTCATGCCGCCGTCGCCGGTGGTGGTGGAGGTGCCGGCCAGCGTCGCGCCGCGCCCGAGCGCCTCCTTGGCGTTGGCCGAGAGCGAGCCGAAGCTCATGCCGGCGATGGTGACCGGTGTCTTCAGATGGATCGGCTTCGAGGCGAAGCGCGCGCCCAGCACCACTTCGGTGCCGCAGCGCTCGCGGTAGCCCTCCAGCGGGTAGCGGCTGATCGAGGCGCCGAGGAACAGCAGGTCGTCGAAATGCGGCAGCGCGCGCTTCGCGCCGGCGCCGCGGATGTCGTAGATGCCGGTCGCCGCCGCGCGGCGGATCTCGGACATCACGTCCGGGGTGAAGGTCGCCGACAGGCGCGGTTTCGTGCGCGGCGTCTCGCGGGAATCCTTGCGGTCGGCCATCAGTAGGCTCCGGCGTTGTCGACGTGGAAATGGTAGAGGGTGCGGGCCGAGCCGTAGCGGCGGAACTCGCTCGGGCTCACCTCCCCGGCGAGGCCGGCGGCGGCGAGCTTGTCGGCGAGTTCGCGCAGGTGCTCGTCGCGCATCTCTTTCTCGACGCAGTCGGCGCCGAGGCTTTTCACCGAGCCGCGCACGTAGAGCTTGGCCTCGTAGAGCGAGTCGCCGAGCGCCTCACCGGCATCCCCGAGGACGGTGAGCGTGCCGGCCTGGGCCATGAAGGCCGACATGTGACCGATCGAGCCCTTCACGATGATGTCAACGCCCTTCATCGAGATGCCGCAACGGGCACCCGCATTGCCGTCGATGATGAGCATGCCGCCATGGGCCGTAGCGCCGGCCGACTGGCTGGCATCGCCCCGCACATGGACGAGGCCGGAGATCATGTTCTCGGCCACGCCGACGCCCGCATTGCCGTTGACGAGAACGGTGGCGAGCTTGTTCATGCCGGCGCAGTAATAGCCGACATTGCCCTCGATCTCGACGGAGACCGGCGCGTCGAGCCCGGCGGCGATGGCGTGGCGCCCGTCCGGACCGGTGACGGTCCAGTGGGTCTCGTTGGTGTCGGGCCGCAGGGCGTGCAGGGCCCGGTTCAGCTCGCGCAGGGGCGCGGATCGCAGGTCGAAGCTCGGCATCACTGGCGCTCCCCGGAAGCGTGCTCGGAACCTGTGCGCTCCCACGCGTAGACCTTGGCCGGCTCGGGCTCGAACACGCGGGCGGTGTCGATGCCGGGCAGGCCGACCAGCGCCCGGTATTCCGAGCCGAAGGCGACGTAGTCGTCGGTCTCGGCCATCACGGCGGGCTTGCAGGCGATGGGGTCGCGCACCACGGCGAAGCCCGTCTCGGTGCCGACCACGAAGGTGAAGAAGCCGTCGAGATCGGTCAGGCTCGATTCGAGCGCCTGCTTCAGCGAGGCGCCCCCGCGCATGCGCCAGCTGAGGTAGCCGGCGGCGACCTCGGTGTCGTTCTGGGTGGCGAAGCTCAGGCCCTCGTGGCGGAGGCGGCGGCGCAGGTCGTTGTGGTTCGACAGCGAGCCGTTATGGACGAGGCATTCGTCGGTGCCCGTCGAGAACGGGTGGGCGCCATTGGTCGTCACCGCGCTCTCGGTGGCCATGCGGGTATGGCCGATGCCGTGGGTGCCGGACATGCCCTCCAGGGCGAAGCGCTCGGCCACGGAAGCCGGCAGCCCGACTTCCTTGTAGATCTCCATGCGCCGGCCCGCGCTCACCACGTCGATGCCGGGGGTGTTGTCCTTGAGCCAAGCGCGAATCTCGGCCTCGCGCTCCGCTGGAACGGCGAGGACGGTGTGAGTGTCGCGCTCGGTCGCCTGCGCCGAGAGGGCCAGCGCCGCTTCCATCTTCGCGACCGCGCCGCGCAGCGCCTCCGGGCCGGGGCCGCGCAGGGTCAGCTTCACGCTGCCGGCATTCGAGGCGCCGTCCGAGCCGTAGACTGCGAAGCCCGCGCTGTCGGGGCCGCGATCGGTCATCGTCTCCAGCATCTTGGAAAGCATCGCGCCGAGCTGCGGTTCAAGCTCCGGATTCTTGAGGAATAGTCCGACAATACCGCACATCGGCGCCGCCCCGTCCGTTCGATCACTGTCGCGAGGGATCGCATGCTCCGATGGATGCGTCAACTAACAAGCACGAAAATTTCCTCTCATGAAACATCTCGCCTGATAGCCGGAGGGCTCGCCGCGACGGCACACCGGCTCTGTCATCGCTTCGATGATGCTCGCGGCGACGCCTCAACGCTCCGCCTCTTGCCGCTGCCGACGCCGCTCGGCCCGGGACAACTCGTCCGCACTCGCGAAACCCGTCGCCGTGGCGATCTCGGCGCGGCTCAGGGCGCTTTCCCGGCCGAGCTGGTGCGCCCGGTCGAGGCGCAGGTGCAGGTAATGCCGGTGGAGGCCGCGCCCGAGGCTGTCGCGAAACAGCCGCTCCAGCTGCCGCACCGAGACGCGGGCGAGATCGGCCAAGGCCTCGCGCGGGAGCGGCGCTTCGAGGTTCGCCTCCATTGCCGCGAGCACCCGCAGCAGCCGGGGGTCGCGCACGCCGAAGCGCTGGCGCAGGTCCATCCGTTGCGGGCTCAACCCCTCACGGATCTGGTTGTGCAGGAACCAGTCGCTGACGCCCGCGGCGAGCCCGGCGCCGTGGTCGCGGCCGATCAGGTCGAGCATCAGGTCGAGCGCGGCGATGCCGCCCGAGCAGGTGATGCGGTCACCCTGGATCTCGAACAGCGAGCGGACCACCTCGATCTCAGGATAGCGCTCCTCGAAGGCCGGGACGTGCTCCCAGTGCAGCGTGCAGCGCCGTCCCGAGAGCAGACCGGCGCGGGCGAGAAGATACGGCCCGCCGGAAATGCCGCCGAGCGTCGCCCCGTGGCGGGCGAGCCCACGCAGCCACGCGAACAGGGAGGGATCGTCGAACTCGGCCGGGTTTCCGCCGGCGCAGACGAAGACGCGGTCGGCGCTGGCACGCGCGCCGACGGCGACGTCGGTGAGGATGCCGAGCCCGTTCGAGGCCTGCACCACCCCACCGCCGGGCGCGGCGTGCCACCAGCGATAGAGTTCGCAGCCCGACAGGGTGTTGGCAGCGCGCAGGGGCTCGACCGCCGCGGTGTAGGCCATCAGCGGAAAGTCCGGCACCAGCACGAAGCCGACCGTTCGCGGAGCGGGATCTTCGGCCCGCGCGGGCTTTCGCCGGGGTCGGGCTTGCTGGCCCGGTTCGGGGGTGTCGTCCGACATGTCCGATCGATCCCTCCGGGATGGCCGATGCGGCCGTCATGCGGGTTCGGCGATACGGCCTGCGCTCGGATCAGGCGAAGGACGGGCGGCGCATTTCTGCGCGATTTGCCGGAAACGTGTCGCGAAATGCAAGTCTGCCACGGGCGATCGCGGCTACGTCTGGGACCACACAGACATCTCGGGCAAGAGCGGCTGACCCCATGCGCTACTCCCTGTTCAGCGTCCTGGGGCAGGCCCTGCGCGGCCAGCGGGATTGGACCCCGCAATGGCGCGACGCCGCCCCGCAGGAGGCCTACGACGTGGTGATCGTCGGCGGCGGCGGGCACGGGCTTGCCACCGCCTACTACCTCGCCAAGGAGCACGGCCTCACCAACGTCGCCGTGCTGGAGAAGAGCCACATCGGCTCCGGCAATGTCGGGCGCAACACCACCATCGTGCGCTCGAATTACGGCCTGCCCGGCAACATCCCGTTCTACGAGCGGTCGATGAAGCTGTGGGAAGGGCTGGAGCAGGACATCAACTACAACGCCATGGTCAGCCAGCGCGGCGTGTTGAACCTGTACCATTCGGACGCGCAGCGCGACGCCTATGCCCGCCGCGGCAACGCCATGCGGCTCGCCGGCATCGATGCGGAACTGCTCGACCGCGAGGGCGTGCGCCGGCTGGTCCCGTTCATCGATTTCGACAACGCGCGCTTCCCCGTGAAGGGCGGCCTGCTCCAGCGCCGCGGCGGCACCGTGCGCCACGACGCGGTGGCCTGGGGCTATGCCCGCGCCGCCAGCGACCGCGGCGTCGACATCGTCCAGAACTGCGCCGTCACCGGCATCCGCCGCGAGAACGGCCGCGTCACCGGCGTCGAGACCAGCCGCGGCTTCATCCGCGCGGGGAAGGTCGCGCTATCGGTCGCCGGCTCGTCGTCGCTGCTCGCCGGCATGGTCGACATGCGCCTGCCGATCGAGAGCCACGTGCTCCAGGCCTTCGTCAGCGAGGGCGTGAAGCCCTTGATCGACGGCGTGATGACCTTCGGCGCCGGCCATTTCTACGTCAGCCAGTCGGACAAGGGCGGCCTCGTCTTCGGCGGCGATATCGACGGCTACAATTCCTATGCGAGCCGCGGCAACCTCCACACCATCGAGGATGTGATGGAGGGCGGCATGGCCCTCTGGCCGGGGCTCGGCCGCCTGCGGCTGCTGCGCCACTGGGGCGGCATCATGGACATGTCGATGGACGGCTCGCCCATCATCGACCGCACGGATATTGGCGGCCTCTATCTCAATGCCGGCTGGTGCTACGGGGGCTTCAAGGCGACGCCGGCCGCCGGCTTCTGCTTCGCCCACCTGATCGCCCGCGACGAACCCCACGCGGATGCGCGCGCCTACCGCCTCGACCGCTTCGCCACCGGTCATCTCATCGACGAGAAGGGCATGGGCGCCCAGCCCAACCTGCATTGAGACTTCCTTGGCGGCGTCGGCCGAGGCCGACGCCATCCGCCGCATGGGCGGCGACGCGCAGTCGCGCTTGCGATGCCCGCTTGAGCGGGCATCGGTCTCAAAAGAGGACGACACGCCATGCGCATCCGATGCCCCTTCTGCGGCGAGCGCGACAACGGGGAGTTCAGCTACCTCGGCGACGCCGCGCCTCAGCGTCCCGACGGGCTCGACGCCTCGGCGGCGGCCATGCACGACTACGTCTATCTCCGCGACAACCCCGCCGGGACGATCCGCGAACTCTGGTACCACGCCGCCGGCTGCCGCTCCTGGTTGGTCGTGACCCGCGACACCCGCACCCACGCCATCGAAGCCGTCGAGCCGGCGCGCGACGTCGCGCGGGCGCGCCGCTCGGGAGAGGCCGCATGACCACGCTCGCCCTTCAGCGCGCGGAGGCGCTCGCTTCCGTGACGTCCGCCGACCAGCCGTTCCGCACCGCCACAGGCGGCCTGATCGACCGGAACCGGCCGCGCGATTTCAGCTTCGACGGGCGGCGCCTCACCGGCTGCCATGGCGATACGCTGGCCTCAGCCCTGCTCGCCAACGGCGTGCGCCTCGTCGGCCGCTCGTTCAAGTATCACCGGCCGCGCGGCATCCTCTCGGCGGGTTCGGAGGAGCCGAACGCCCTGGTGGAGCTGCGCTCGGGCGCCCGGCGCGAGCCCAACACCCGCGCCACCATGGCCGAGCTCTACGAGGGGTTGGAGGCGACGAGCCAGAACCGCTGGCCCTCGCTCGCCGTGGATGCGCTCTCGGTCAACGCGCTGCTCTCGCCGGTCTTCGCGGCGGGCTTCTACTACAAGACCTTCATGTGGCCGGCTTCCCTGTGGGAGAAGCTGTACGAGCCGGTGATCCGGCGCGCGGCCGGGCTCGGTCGGGCCGCCGACGCCCCCGATCCCGACACCTACGACCACGCTCACGCCCATTGCGACGTGCTCGTCATCGGCGGCGGCCCGGCCGGCCTGTCGGCGGCGCTCGCCGCCGGCCGCTCCGGGGCGCGGGTCATCCTGGTCGACGAGGATTTCGCCACCGGCGGGCGCCTCTTGGCGGAACGGCGCGAGATCGGCGGCGCGAGCGGGGTCGCGTGGGCCGCGCGCGCGGTGGCCGAGCTGGAGAGCCTGCCCGAGGTGCGCATCCTGTCGCGCACCACCCTGTTCGGCGTCTACGATCACGGCGCCTACGGCGCGGTCGAGCGCGTCTCCGATCATCTCGCGGTGCCGCCCCCCCACACCCCGCGCCAGCGGCTGTGGCGGATCGTGGCCCGGCGCGCGGTGCTCGCGGCCGGCGCCATCGAGCGCCCGCACGTCTTCGGCGGCAACGACCGCCCCGGCGTGATGCTGGCCGGCGCAGTGCGGACCTATCTCAACCGTTACGGCGTGCTGCCGGGGCGCCGCTTGGCCGTGTTCACGTCGAGCGACGACGGTTGGCGCACCGCCGCCGATATCCTGGCCGCGGGCGGCGGGCTCGCGGCGGTGATCGACACCCGCACCGCGGTCCCCCCGCATCTGCGCCGGATGGCGGAGGCCGCCGGGGCGCGGGTGGTGGCCGGTGGATACGTGGCCGGCACCAAGGGGCATCTGGGCCTGAGCGCGATCCAGGTCCTGGACGGCGACAACAGCACCGAGACGATTTCCTGCGACGGCCTCGCCATGGCCAATGGCTGGAATCCGGTCGTTCACCTCGATTCGCACCTGTCGCGCCGGCCGGTCTGGGACGCGGCGATCCACGCCTTCGTGCCGGGCACCCTCCCCTCCGGCATGCAGGCGGCCGGCGCCGCCGCCGGACGCTTCACCCTGGCCGAATGCCTGGAGACCGGCGCCCGGGCCGGCGCCGAGGCCGCGAGCGATTGCGGCTTCACCGCCTCGGCCGAGGCCGCTCCGCCGACCGACCCGGAAAGCGTGGACCACACCCCGCTCTGGCGCGCACCAAAGCCCCGCGGCAAAGCCTTCGTCGATTTCCAGAACGACGTGGCGGCCTCCGACGTCGAAGTCGCCCACCGCGAGGGGTTCCGCGCGGTCGAGCTGTTGAAGCGCTACACCACCCTCGGAATGGCGACCGACCAGGGCAAGACCTCGAACCTCGCCGGCCTCTCGATCATGGCCGAGCTGACCGGCAAGGACATCCCGAGCGTCGGCACCACGGTGTTCCGCCCGCCCTTCACGCCGGTCGCCATCGGCGCGTTTGCCGGCCATCACCGCGGCAAGGAGTTTCGCGCCACCCGCCACGTCCCCTCCCATGCTTGGGCGGAGGAGAACGGCGCGGTCTTCGTGGAGACCGGCCTGTGGCTGCGCCCGGCCTACTTCCCGAAGGGAGGCGAGACCGACTGGCTCGACACGGTGGTGCGGGAGGTCGAGACCGTGCGCGCCCGCGTCGGGATCTGCGATGTCACCACGCTCGGCAAGATCGACATCCAGGGCCGCGACGCGCTGGCCTTCATCGAGCGGGTCTGCGCCAACCCCTTCGCGACGCTGCCCGTCGGCAAGGCGCGCTACGCCGTGCTGCTGCGCGAGGACGGCTTCATCCTGGACGACGGCACGATCGCGCGGATGGGCGAGACCCACTACGTCATGACCGCCTCGACGGCGAACGCCGCGCGGGTGATGCAGCATCTCGAATTTTGCCGGCAATGGTTGTGGCCGGAGCTCGACGTGCAGCTCGCCTCGGTCAGCGAGCAATGGGCGCAATACGCGGTCGCCGGCCCGCGCGCCCGCGATACCCTCCGCCGGATCGTTGATCCCGGTTTCGATCTCTCCAACGACGCCTTCCCGTTTCTCGCCTGCGCCGACGTCACCGTCGGCGGCGGCATCCCGGCACGGCTGTTCCGAATCTCGTTCTCGGGCGAACTCGCCTACGAGCTCGCTGTGCCGGCCGCCTACGGCGACGCCGCGTGGCGAGCGGTGATGCAGGCGGGCCTGCCCTACGGCATCACCGCCTACGGCTCCGAGGCGCTCTCGGTGATGCGCATCGAGAAGGGCCACGCGGCCGGCGCCGAGATCAACGGCCAGACCACCGCCCGCGACCTCGGGCTAGGCGGGATGCTCGCCCAGAAGAAGGACTATATCGGCCGCCTGATGAAGGAGCGGCCGGCGCTGGTCGATCCGGACCGGCCGATCCTCGTGGGTTTTCGCCCCGTCGATCCGAGCGCGCGGCTCCGGGCGGGGGCGCATTTCCTCGGCCTCGACGCGGAGCCGAGCCTGGAGGCCGACGAGGGGGTGATGACCTCGGTGGCCTACTCCCCGAGCCTGAAATCCTGGATCGGAATCGGCCTGATCCGGCGCGGACCCGAGCGCCACGGCGAACGGGTGCGCGCCTACGATCCGGTGCGCGGCGCCGAGATCGAGGTCGAGATCTGTTCGCCCGTCTTCGTGGACCCCAAGGAGGAGAAGCTGCGTGTCTGAGGCGATGACGAGCCTGTGGCAGCCGCGCGGCGCCTGGGAAGGGACCGCACGGATCGGGCGCCATGGAGCGGCCGCAGGGCCGGCGGGCATCCGCCTGAGCCTGCGCGAGGGGTTCGGCCTCGCCACGCTCATTGCGACCGAGGGAAAGGAAGCCGACTTACAAACTGCCCTTGCGGATCGGTTCGGCCCGTCCCTGCCGGATGCCGGCACCGCACTCTTCGAGGGCGAGACGGGTTTGGTCTGGTCCGCGCCCGGCCAGTGGCTCGCGGTGGCGCCGTCACCGCGCGATCTGAGGGATTGGCCCGAGGCCCTGCGCGGCGTCGCCTCCGTCACCGACCAGAGCGACAGCCGCGCCCTGGTGCGGATCTCTGGCGCCCAGGCCCGTGCCATGCTCGCCAAGGGCGTTGCGATCGATCTGCACCCCCGCGCCTTCGGGCCGGGCCGGGCGGCGGTGACGAGCATCGCCCATATCGGCGTGCAGCTCTGGCAGCGCGATGCCGGCCCGACCTACGACCTCGCGGTCGCCCGCAGCTTCGCCGGCAGCTTCTGGCGCTGGCTGGAGCACGCGGCGGCCGAGTTCGGCTACGAGGTCGAGGCCGCGGATCAGCGCCGGTCGAAATAGCGCCGGTCGGCGGCGTCCGTCTCGGCCAGCGGTAGGACGAGGCGTCCCGTCCGGTCGATCAGGCCCCAGCGCCCGCCGACCATCGCGGCGGGCTCCCACCCGTCCGAGCGGCAGCCCTCACAGACCAAAGCCTCGCCACGAGCGTTGAACGGGAAGGCCCAGTCGTAGGGCGTGGCGAGGACGAGCCGCAGGCGGCGGTCGTAGAAGGCGACCTTGCCGTTGCGCCAACTGCGCACAAGGCCCTGCTCGAACGGGTCCGGCCCGTTGTCGAGTAGGAACACCGGCAGCGCCAGCCCGTCGCGGCGCACCCAGAGACAGCCGATCCCCGGCACACGCAACTCGGCGAGGCCGCGCTCGAAACGCATCCGCGCGAGATGCGCCGGGGCGACCCGGACCATCCCGTCCTCGCGCCGGGCGCAATGCGCGTACGAGTCGAGATCCCGACGGAAATAAGCGCAGACCAGCGGATACGGGGCCGCGCCCTGGCCTGCGCCGAGAGACGGCAACGGAAGTGCGACGAGCGCCGTGAGACCGGCCACGATGCCCCGCGCGACCCGACGGGATGGGCGGCGTCGCAAGGGCAGCGCTCCGGCGCGGATCGCGGTCTCAGCCATCCGCCGCCTCTACCCGCCTTCCGCGCAGCGGGCAAACCCAGAGGCCGAGGCTCGCGCCCCTACCCGACCCCGGTCGGCCCGTCGATCACCCGCCGCACCCGGCGGGCCAGCTCCATGCGCTTGTAGGGCTTGTTGATGATCTCGAACTCGGTGCCGCCCGCGTCGGTGCGCTCCATCGAGGCCTCGGCGTAGCCGGTGGTGAGCAGCACCTTGATCTTGGGCTGCCGCTCCCGTGCGGCGCGGGCCAGCATCACACCGTTCATGCCGCCGGGCATGATCAGGTCGGTGAACAGCAGGTCGATGCGCCCCTCGCCGTCGAGGATGTCGAGCGCCGCCTTGGGGCCGTCGACGACGGTGACCTTGTAGCCGAAATCCTCCAGGATGATGCCGGCGGTCTCGGCTACGTCGGGCCGGTCGTCCACGACGAGCACCGTCTCGGTGCCGTGCCGGTCGGCGGCGCGGATCGTCGGCTTCTGCTCCTCCTCGGCCTTCTGGTCGGAGGCGGGGAACAGGAGCCGCACCGTCGTGCCGTGCCCGACCTCGGAATAGATCTTCACCGAGCCGCCGGATTGCTTGGCGAAGCCGTAGACCATCGCGAGCCCGAGCCCCGTGCCCTTGCCCTCGCCCTTGGTGGTGAAGAACGGCTCCATGACGCGGGCCAGGATCTCGGACGGCATGCCGGTCCCGGTATCGGTCACCGAGATCACCACGTAGGCGCCGGGCGGCACGGTCTTGTAGAGGGCGGTGTCCTCGTCCTCGATCAGCAGGTTCTCGGTGCGCACCGTGACCGAGCCGCCCTCCGGCATCGCGTCGCGGGCGTTGATCAGCACGTTGAGCAGGGCGACCTCGGCCTGCGTCGGGTCGATGCGGGTGGTCCAGAGATCCGGCGCGAGGACGGATTTCAGGACGACGTCGTCGCCGATCGTCCGCCCGGCCATCTCGCCCATGCTCTCGACGAGGCCGTTGAGGTTCAGGAGCCGCCCTTCCAGCCGCTGCTTGCGCGAGAAGGCGAGGAGCTGATGCGTGAGCTTGGCCGCCCGATCGGTCGCCGCCCGCACCGCCTCACCGGCCCGGCGCATCCGCGACACGTCGAGGGTGGGATGGTCGAGCAGCGCCAGCATCACCTCATTGTGGCCCGACACGACCTGGAGCAGGTTGTTGAAGTCATGGGCGATGCCGCCGGTGAGCTGGCCGAGGCTCTCCATCTTCTGGGCTTGGTGCAGCGATTCCTCCGCGTCGCGGCGGCGCGACACGTCGAGCTGCGAGCCGAAGAAGTAGACGAGGTCGCCCGAGCGGTTGAACACCGGGCTGACGAACAGTGCGTTCCAGAACGAGGAGCCGTCCTTGCGGTAGTTCAGGATCTCGGCGGCGAACTCCCGATGCTCTCGGATGGCGTCGCGCACCTCCGAGACGGTGTCGCGGTCCGTATCGGGGCCCTGGAGAAAGCGGCAGTTCGATCCGATCAGTTCCTCGGCCGAATAGCCGGTCATCCGGACGAAGGCGCGGTTGGCGAAGATGATCGGGTTGTCGGGCTGGTGCGGATCGGTGACGATCATCGGCATGCGCGTCGTCTCGACGGCCGCGAAGAAGATGTCGTGATGCTGATCGACGACGCCCGAGGCGCCGCTGCCGGTGACAGGCGTATTGGGCCCAGGTGCCCTGGGCTTCTCCGGTGACGAGGGCATCAACGTTTTCCAGCGGGGACGACCCACTGGGTCGGATTGCGCGTATCAATCCGATGCGGCGACGGCTCGTTCCATCGGAAGCGACGGCTTGAGCGCTTCGTGAACGGCACGATGCCGCAGAGCTGTCTCTCAGCTTGGCTGCCGCCGGTTCAGGGCGGATCGCAGCCGGACCCGAGGACCGGGTCCGGCCATGATGGGATCAGACGTGGATCGCGCGCTTGTCGACGGCGAGGGCGGCTTCCTTGATCGCCTCGGTCAGCGTCGGGTGGGCGTGGCAGGTGCGGGCGATGTCCTCGGCGGAGGCTGCGAACTCCATCGCCACCGCGACCTCGGCGATGAGGTTGCCGGCATCCGCCCCGACGATGTGCACGCCGAGCACCCGGTCGGTCTGCGCGTCCGCGAGGATCTTCACGAAGCCGTCGGTGGTGCCGTTGGCCTTGGCCCGGCCGTTGGCGGTGAAGGGGAACTTGCCGACGTTGTAGGCGATCCCGTCCTTCTTCAGCTCCTCCTCGGTCTTGCCGACCGAGGCGACCTCGGGGAAGGTGTAGACGACGTTCGGGATCACGCCGTAATTCACGTGGCCCGACTGGCCGGCCAGGATCTCGGCGACCGCGACGCCCTCGTCCTCCGCCTTGTGGGCGAGCATCGGCCCGGCGATCACGTCGCCGATGGCGTAGATGCCGGTGACGTTGGTGGCGTAGTGCGAATCGACCTCGATCCGGCCCTTGTCGTCGGTCGCCACGCCCACCGTCTCGAGCCCGAGCCCTTCCGTGTAGGGCACCCGGCCGATGGCCACGAGCACCACGTCGGCCTCGAGCTTCTCCGGCTCGCCGCCCTGCGCCGGCTCGACGGTGACGGTGGCGCGGCCCTTCTTGCCGGTCTCGACACCGGTCACCTTGGTCGAGAGCTTGAAGACCATGCCCTGCTTGGCCAGGATGCGCTGGAACTGCTTGCCGACCTCGCCGTCCATGCCCGGCAGCACGCGGTCGAGATACTCGATCACGGTGACCTCGGCGCCGAGGCGGCGCCAGACCGAGCCGAGTTCGAGCCCGATCACGCCCGCGCCGATCACCACGAGGCGCTTGGGCACCTCGGCGAGTTCGAGCGCGCCGGTGGAGGAGACCACCGTCTTCTCGTCGATCTCGACGCCCGGCAGCCGGGTCACGTCGGAGCCGGTGGCGATGACGATGTTCTTCGTCTCCAGCAACTGGTTGCCGCCGTCGTCCGAGATTACCTCGACGCGGCCGGCCCCGGCGATGCGGCCGCGGCCGTGATAGGTATCGACCTTGTTCTTCTTGAGCAGGAACTCGACGCCCTTGGTGTTGCCGTCCACGCCGCTCTGCTTGAAGCTCTGCATTTTTTTGAGATCAAGCTTCGGCGTGCCCACGTCGATGCCCAACTCCGAAAAGTGCTTGTTGGCCTCCTCGAAGGCTTCCGATGCGTGCAGCAGCGCCTTGGACGGGATGCAGCCGACATTGAGGCAGGTGCCGCCGTGGGTCGCCCGCTTCTCGACCACCGCGGTCTTCAGCCCGAGCTGGGCCGCGCGGATGGCGCAGACATAGCCGCCGGGGCCGGTGCCGATGACGATGAGATCGTAGGACATCAAGTCTGCCTGACGTGTCGGAGGAGGCGTCGAACAAGCACGCCCGCAGAGATGAAAAATCGCAAGCGAGCGCGGCGACCGCGGCTAGAGCCGTATCCAGCCTGATGGCATCAGGCCGGCGTCTCTAGGTCTCTGTTTCAACGCGCATTCTTTCGACGAACCGGTCACCACTTCGTCGGAATGCGTTTTAAATCGAAAGTCAGTAAAGCCGCGGGTCATGCCGCGGGACGTCTGTGTCGGCAGCTCCAGCCTATGGGCGCATCGGCTGGAGCTGCCGACATTGTGGCCTTACAGGTCCAGCACGAGGCGGGCCGGATCCTCCAGGGCTTCCTTGACGCGAACGAGGAAGGTCACGGCCTCCTTCCCGTCGACGATGCGGTGATCGTAGGAGAGGGCCAGATACATCATCGGCCGCGCCTCGATCTTGCCATTGCGCACCACCGGCCGCTCCTCGATGCGGTGCATGCCGAGGATGCCCGATTGCGGCGCGTTGAGGATCGGGGTCGACATCAGCGAGCCGTAGATGCCGCCGTTGGTGATGGTGAAGGTACCGCCCTGCATCTCGTCGATGGAGAGCTTGCCTTCGCGCGCCTTCTTGCCGAAGCCCGAGATCTTCTTCTCGATGCCGGCGATCGAGAGGTCGTCGGCGTCGCGCACCACCGGCACGACGAGGCCCTTATCGGTGCCGACCGCGATGCCGATGTGGTAGTAGTTCTTGTAGACGAGATCCTGCCCGTCGATCTCGGCGTTGACCGCCGGCACGTCCTTGAGGGCACCGATCACCGCCTTGGTGAAGAAGCCCATGAAGCCGAGCTTCGTGCCGTGCTTCTTCTCGAAGATGTCCTTGTACTGCGAGCGCATCGCCATCACCGCGCCCATGTCCACGTCGTTGAACGTGGTCAGCATCGCCGCCGTTTCCTGGGCGCTCTTGAGGCGCTTGGCGATGGTCTGGCGCAGCTTGGTCATCCGCACGCGCTCCTCGCGCGCGGCGTCGTCCGGCGCGGAGGGGGCGCGCGGCGGCGGGGCCTTCGTCTCGCTCCGGGCTTCCTGAGCCGGAGCCTTCTGGCCGTTCCTGTCGATCGCGGCGAGCATGTCGCCCTTGGTCACGCGGCCGTCCTTGCCGCTGCCGTTGAGGCTCGCCGGGTCGATGCCGGATTCGCGGGCGAGCTTGGCCACCGCCGGGCCGCTGTCGTCGGCCGGGCGCCCGTCCGTGGGCGGCGCGTCGCCGTGGCTGCCGTAGGAGGCCGAGGATTCCTGGGCGGGCGCGTCTTCCTTGGCGGGCTTGCTCTCGCCCTTCTCCTCGCGGGACTGCGTCTTGGTCTCGGCCGGCTCGGCGCTCTTCGGAGCGGGCTTCGCATCCGATTTTCCTGAGCCCTTGCCGCCCTCGACGATCGAGCCGAGCACCGCGCCGGGCTCCACCGTCTCGCCGTCCTTGACGAGGATCTCGCCGAGTTCGCCCGCGGCCGGGGCGTTCACTTCGAGCGTGACCTTGTCGGTCTCGAGTTCGACGAGGGGCTCGTCGGCGGCCACCGTGTCGCCGGGCTTCTTGAACCAGCGGCCGATCGTGGCCTCACTGACGGATTCGCCGAGCGTGGGGACGAGGATGTCGGTCGCCATAATATGTCTTCACCGCGGTTTCGGGGCGCGCATCGAGCCGGCGCGGCCCCGGTTGGTGGATCGGTCGAAAAGGGCCGGCGGCGTCAGACCGCCAGCGCCTCGTTGAGGAAGGCTTGGAGCTGGGCGAGGTGCTTCGACATCAGGCCGACCGCGGTCGAGGCCGAGGCCGGACGGCCGACATAGCGGGCGCGCTTCGAGGCGGAGCCGGCCTGGCCCAGCACCCAATCGAGATAGGGCTCAACGAAGGTCCACGAGCCCATGTTCTTGGGCTCTTCCTGGCACCACACCACCTCCGCGTTGCGGAAGCGCGTCATCTCGTTGGCCAGGGCCTTGAGCGGGAACGGGTAGAGCTGCTCGACGCGCATCAGGTAGACGTCGTTGACGCCGCGCTTCTCCCGCTCCTCGTAGAGGTCGTAATAGACCTTGCCCGAGCACAGCACGACGCGGCGGATCTTGTCGTCGCGCACGAGCTTCACGCCGTTCTCATCGTGCTCGGCGTCGTCCCACAGGATGCGGTGGAAGGTCGAGCCGTCCGCGATGTCCTCGATCTTCGAGACCGCCCGCTTGTGGCGCAGCAGCGATTTCGGCGTCATCAGGATCAGCGGCTTGCGGAAGTCGCGCTTCAACTGACGGCGCAGGATGTGGAAGTAGTTCGAGGGCGTCGAGCAGTTGGCGACCTGCATGTTGTCCTCGGCGCACATCTGGAGATAGCGCTCCAGACGGGCGGACGAGTGCTCCGGCCCTTGGCCCTCGTAGCCGTGGGGCAGCAGCATCACGAGGCCGGACATGCGCAGCCACTTGCGCTCACCCGATGAGATGAACTGATCGATGACGACCTGCGCGCCGTTGGCGAAGTCGCCGAACTGCGCCTCCCACAGCACCAGGGAGTTCGGCTCGGCGAGGGAGTAGCCGTACTCGAAGCCGAGCACCGCCTCCTCGGAGAGCATCGAGTTGATGACCTCCAGATTCGCCTGCCCCTCGCGCAGGGAGTTGAGCGGCGTGTAGCGCTGCTCGTTCTCCTGATCGATCACCACGGCGTGGCGCTGGGAGAAGGTGCCGCGCTCGACGTCCTGGCCCGAGAGCCGGACCCGGTGACCCTCGATCAGCAGCGAGCCGAAGGCGAGCGCCTCGGCGGTGGCCCAATCGATGCCGACGCCGGTCTCGACCGCCTTGGCGCGGTTGTCGAAGAAGCGCTGGATCGTGCGGTGCAGGTGGAAGCCCGGCGGGGGCGTGGTGATCCGGGTGGCGATGTCGCGCAGCGTCTCGAGCGGCACCCCGGTGCGGCCGCGGCGGGGATCGTCCACGTCCTCGCGCACGGCCTTGAAGCCGGACCAGCGGCCGTCGAGCCAATCGGCCTTGTTGGGCTTGTAGCCGCCCGCGACCTCGAGCTCGCTCTCCAGTATCGCGCGGAACTCGGCCTTGCGCGCGTCGAGCTGCTCCTGGGTCAGGTCCCCCTGCGCGACCAGCTTCTTGCCGTAGGTCTCCAGTGCAGTCGGATGCTTGCGGATCCGCTGGTACATCTTCGGCTGGGTGAAGGCCGGCTCGTCGCCCTCGTTATGGCCGAAGCGGCGGTAGCACAGCATGTCGATCACGACCGGCTTGCCGAATTTCTGCCGGTACTCGACCGCGACCTTCGCCGCGAAGGTCACCGCCTCCGGGTCGTCGCCGTTGCAGTGGAAGATCGGCGCTTCCACCATCTTCGCCACGTCGGACGGATAGGGCGAGGAGCGCGAGAAGCGCGGATCGGTGGTGAAGCCGATCTGGTTGTTGATGATGAAGTGGATCGAGCCGCCGGTGCGGTGACCCTTCAGGCCGGACAGGCCGAGGCATTCCGCCACCACGCCCTGGCCGGCAAAGGCCGCGTCGCCGTGGATCAGGAGCGGCAGCACGCGGCGGCGCTCGACGTTCGGCTTGGCCTTCTGGTCCTGCTTGGCCCGCACCTTCCCCAGCACCACCGGATCGACGATCTCGAGGTGGGACGGGTTGGCGGTGAGCGAGAGGTGGACGGTGTTGTCGTCGAAGGCGCGGTCGGACGAAGCACCGAGATGGTACTTCACGTCGCCCGAGCCCTCGACCTCGGCGGGTGAGGCCGAGCCGCCCTTGAACTCGTGGAACACCGCCCGGAAGGGCTTGGCCATCACGTTGGTGAGCACGTTCAGCCGGCCACGATGGGCCATGCCGAGCACGATCTCCTCGACGCCGAGCGCGCCGCCGCGCTTGATGATCTGCTCCATGGCCGGGACCATCGACTCGCCGCCGTCGAGGCCGAAGCGCTTGGTGCCGGTATATTTGAGATCAAGGAACTTCTCGAAGCCCTCGGCCTCGATCAGCTTGTTCAGGATCGCCCGCCGACCTTCCGGCGTGAACGAGATTTCCTTGTCCTTGCCCTCGATGCGCTCCTGGATCCACGCCTTCTCCTCAGGGTCGGAGATGTGCATGAATTCGACGCCGAGCGTCTGGCAGTAGGTGCGCTCCAGGATCGCGACGATCTCGCGGATCGTCGAGAATTCCATGCCGAGCACGTTGTCGAGGAAGATCTTGCGGTCCCAGTCGCTCTCCTGGAAGCCGTAATGCTGCGGGTGCAGCTCCTCGTGGTCGCCGCGCGGGGCGAGCCCGATCGGGTCGAGCTTGGCGTGGAGGTGGCCGCGCATGCGGTAGGCGCGGATCAGCATGATCGCGCGCACGGAATCCTTGGTGGCCTGCTCGACGGAAACGCCCGTGGCCGCGACGATGGCCGCGCCCTTGGTCGAGTCGCCGGGCTTGCCGGGCTGGGCCTTGGCCTGGATCTTCTCGCCGAACGTCTTTTCGAGAGCGCCCCAATTGCCGTCGAGCGCCGAGACGATCTCGCCGTTGGCCACGACCGGCCAGTTCGGCTTGGCCCAGGAGGCGCCCTCGGCGTTCTTCTTCACCAGGGCGTCGTCCTCGCCCAGATCCTCGAAGAAGCGCTGCCACTCGGGATCGACCGAGTTCGGGTCGCGGGCATAGGCCGCCTGCAGCTCCTCGATCCAGGCGGCGTTGGCGCCGTAGAGGAAGGAGGTTCGAAGAAGCGCTTCGTTCGCGTCCTGGCGTGCCATCGCTGCCTGTCCTACCGCTCGGGCGGCGCTGTCACAGCGGGCCGCCGCGTCGAGTTCGATCCGGCGCGTCGATCCGAGCGAGGTCTCAGAACCCCGCCTCGCGCCTCCGGATCAGGCCGGGGCACGGTCGCGCCCCGACATGTTCTTCCATATGGGTCGCCCGAGCTCGCGTGCGGTGCAACACAGCCGCGCAGGTCCCGGTTACAGACCCCAGCGACTCTTCATCACCTGGACTTCAGCACGTCCACGAGCGTGGAGCCGAGACGGGCTGGCGAAGGCGAGACGCGGATGCCCGCGGCCTCCATCGCCGCAATCTTGTCCTCGGCGCCGCCCTTGCCGCCGGAGATGATCGCGCCGGCATGGCCCATACGGCGGCCGGGAGGCGCGGTGCGGCCGGCGATGAAGCCGACCATCGGCTTCTTGCGGCCGCGCTTGGCCTCGTCGGCCAGGAACTGTGCCGCCTCTTCCTCGGCCGAGCCGCCGATCTCGCCGATCATCACGATCGACTCGGTCTTGGGATCGGCCAGGAACAGCTCCAGCATGGAGATGAACTCGGTGCCCTTGACCGGATCGCCGCCGATGCCGACGGCGGTGGTCTGGCCGAGCCCCTCGACGGTGGTCTGGAACACCGCCTCGTAGGTCAGCGTGCCGGAGCGCGAGACGATGCCGACCGAGCCCGGCTTGAAGATGTTGGCCGGCATGATGCCGATCTTCGACTGGCCCGCGGTGACGACGCCGGGGCAGTTCGGCCCGATCAGGCGCGACTTCGAGCCTTCGAGCGCGCGCTTGACCCGCACCATGTCGAGCACCGGGATGCCCTCCGTGATGCAGACGATCAGCGGAATCTCCGCCTGGATCGCCTCGCAGATCGCATCGGCCGCGCCCGGCGGCGGCACGTAGACGACGGAGGCGTCGGCGCCGGTGGCCTCGCGCGCCTCGGCCACGGTGTCGAACACCGGCAGGCCGAGATGGGTGGAGCCGCCCTTACCGGGGCTCGTGCCGCCGACCATCTTGGTGCCGTAGGCGATGGCCTGCTCGGAGTGGAAGGTGCCGTTCTTGCCGGTGAAGCCCTGGCAGATGACCTTGGTGTTCTGGTCGATGAGAATGGACATCTGTCAGCTCAACCCTTCTTCACCGCGGCGACGATCTTCTGCGCGGCGTCGTCGAGATCGTCCGCGGGGATCACGTTGAGGCCGGAGTTCCGGATGATCTCCTTGCCCTCCTCGACGTTGGTGCCTTCCAGGCGCACGACGAGCGGCACTTCGAGGCCGACCGCTTTCACCGCCGCGATCACGCCGCGGGCGATCACGTCGCACTTCATGATCCCGCCGAAGATGTTGACGAGGATGCCCTTCACCTGCGGATCGGCGGTGATGATCTTGAAGGCCGCCGTGACCTTCTCCTCGGAGGCGCCGCCGCCGACATCGAGGAAGTTCGCCGGCTCCTCGCCGTAGAGCTTGATGATGTCGAGGGTCGCCATGGCGAGGCCGGCGCCGTTGACCATGCAGCCGATGGTGCCGTCGAGGGCGATGTAGGCGAGGTCGTATTTCGAGGCCTCGATCTCCTTGGCGTCCTCCTCGGTCTCGTCGCGCAGCGCGACGATCTCGGGGTGGCGGTAGAGGGCGTTCGAGTCGAAGGAGATCTTGGCGTCGAGGCACTTGAGACCGCCGTCGCCGGTGAGCACCAGCGGGTTGATCTCCAGCATGCTCATGTCCTTGGCCGTGAAGGCCGCGTAGAGCTTCTCGGTGAGCGCGCCCGCTTCCTTGGCCTGGGGCCCGGAGAGGCCGAGCGCCTTGGCGACCGCGCGGCCGTGATGGGGCATGATGCCGGTGGCCGGATCAACCGAGAAGGTGACGATCTTCTCAGGGGTGTCGTGGGCGACCTGCTCGATATCCATGCCGCCTTCCGTCGAGACGACGAAGGCGACCCGGCCGGTCTCGCGATCGACCAGCATCGACAGGTAGAACTCGGCGGCGATCGCCGCGCCTTCCTCGATGTAGAGGCGGTTGACCTGCTTGCCGGCCTCGCCGGTCTGCACGGTCACGAGCGTCTGCCCGAGCATCTCGCGGGCGAACTGCACCACCTCGTCCTTGGACTTGGTGACGCGCACACCGCCCTTGGCGCCCTCGGGCGCGCCCTTGAAGGTGCCCTTGCCGCGTCCGCCCGCATGGATCTGCGATTTCACCACCCAGACCGGGCCGCCGAGTTCGTCGGCCGCCGCAGCGGCCTCCTCCGGCTTGAAGATCGGCACGCCGCGGGAGACCGGCAGGCCGAATTCCTTCAGGACAGCCTTTGCCTGGTATTCGTGGATGTTCATCGAGACCTCGTCGGACGAGCAGGAAGGGAGGGCTGAGCGGGCGGCCCAAGCCTCCCGCCGCCGAGCCTGACGGCGCTTTACGCGAGCTTGTCGTTGACGCTCTTGCAGGCCTCGATCAAGCCCTTCACCGAATTGACCGACTTCTCGAACATCGCCTTCTCGTCGTCGTTGAAGGTCACTTCGAGCACACGCTCGACGCCGTTCTCGCCGATCACCACCGGCACGCCGACATAGAGGCCGTCGATGCCGTACTGGCCGTCGAGGTAGGCGGCGCAGGGCAGAACCCGCTTCTTGTCGCGCAGGTAGCTCTCGGCCATGGCGATGGCGGAGGCGGCGGGCGCGTAGAAGGCCGAGCCGGTCTTCAGGAGGTTGACGATCTCGCCGCCACCCTTGCGGGTGCGCTCGACCATGGCGTCGAGCTTCTCCTGGGTGGTCCAGCCGAGCTTGACCAGATCGGTCAGCGGCACGCCGGCCACCGTCGAGTAGCGGGTCAGCGGCACCATGTCGTCGCCGTGGCCGCCGAGCACGAAGGCGGTCACGTCCTCGACCGAGACGCCGAACTCTTCGGCCAGGAAGTGGCGGAAGCGGGCGGAGTCGAGCACGCCGGCCATGCCGACGACCTTGTTGGTGGGCAGCCCCGAGAACTTCTGCAGCGCCCACACCATCGCATCGAGCGGGTTGGTGATGCAGATCACGAAGGCGTCGGGCGCGTGCTCCTTGATGCCGGCGCCGACCGCCTCCATCACCTTCAGGTTGATGCCGATGAGGTCGTCACGGCTCATGCCGGGCTTGCGCGGCACGCCCGCGGTCACGATCACCACGTCGGCCCCGGCGATCGCGGAATAGTCGCTGGCGCCCGAATACTTGGCATCGAAGCCGTCGACGGGAGCGGATTCGGCGATGTCGAGCGCCTTGCCCTGCGGCACGCCGTCGACGATGTCGAACAACACCACGTCACCGAGTTCCTTGAGGCCGGCGAGATGGGCCAGCGTGCCGCCGATCTGTCCGGCGCCGATGAGCGCGATCTTGCTGCGTGCCATGGATGATCTAGCCTCCGGTCGGAATTCGCGACGGTTCGGAAATGGATGCAGCAATGTTGCAAATGGTGCGCTGCGGCCGAACCTTCGCCGGTCAATTCTGATGGGCCGGTGTTTGGCGGAAAAGCCACAGAGCTTCAACCCGACGAAGGTCCGGGTGAGCGGGGCTGCAGCGAGGCCCGACGACGTGCCGAACCCGGAGGGTGCCAGTAAAAACCCTTCTATTTCAGCGATCTATCTCTTTTCCTCGCGCCGAACTGCAGCCGGCAAGGGGTCGGTGACATGTTTTGCAGTCTGTCATTGAGTGACATCCCGACCGCGCCGCGATGCAGCACCGAAACTATATTCCGTATTCAGAAAGTACCGGTCCGCAGCGCCCGCTGGATCGATTGGATGACCGCGCCGAGCCGGGCATCGAGCAGATCGCGGGGCACGTCCGCGTCGTGCTGGATCGCGACCGGATGGGTGAAGCGGTAGCTCGCGTCGAAGATGACGGCGATGGCGCGTTCGCGGTCGCGGGCGGCGAAGACGCCGGTGCCGATGCCCTCCTCCACCACGCGCTCGACGAGCGCGCGCAGCCGAACGCGGTGTCGGCGGGCGATCGGACGGGAGGCGACGGTGGCGTCGAGATGCACGGCGAACAGGTTCGGTTCGCGGGTCAGCATCTCGCTCTGTGCGCTG
Organism: Methylorubrum sp. GM97; assembly: GCF_024347855.1. Lineage (NCBI taxonomy): Bacteria > Pseudomonadati > Pseudomonadota > Alphaproteobacteria > Hyphomicrobiales > Methylobacteriaceae > Methylorubrum > Methylorubrum sp. GM97. The sequence continues at coordinate 1,725,119 of NZ_AP025942.1, read as the reverse complement.
GCCAGCGCGCTGACGAAGCGCTCGATCTTGTCGTCGGCGGGATCGGGCGCGTCGGCGATGCCGGCGAGTTCCGTTTCCAGATCGCGCAGCCAGCGGCCGGCGACCGCATCGAGCAGGGCGTCCTTCGAGGGGAAGTAGCGGTAGACGTTGGCATGGGTCATGCCCGCTTCCGCCGCGACCGCCACCACCGTCACCCGTTTCGGGCCGAGCCGGGTCAGGTGCTCCGTGGCGATGGCGAGCAGCCGCGCGTCCGTCGAGACCGGCGTGGACCGGGCGCGGGCGGCCGGGCCGGTGAGACGCGACGGTCGAGAGGGAGCGGCACGCGGATCGGAAACTGGATCGTTCGCCTCCCTCTCGCTCTCGGCCAGGGTGACGGGGATGGTGAAAGATCCGTACGGCAACATCATTTTCCCGGCACAGAGACAACAAGCGTGGGTGCACTCGACCAAGCGAGCCTGATCGAGAGCGGTGCCGTCCCACGCGCTCGCGTACAAGCCTTCCCCTCCGAGCGGCACTTTGCAACCCCTCTCGGCACCGGTTTTTCTGCGAATCCCGCTTGGATTGCAGTCAAGCCGAGATTGTGGGGCTTTCGACTCGGCGCCGACGGGGGTACCGGACGCTTCGCCGCTTCCGCAAAACCGTCTATGACCGCCCGATGACCGTCCCCCTGCCGCCGGCGCCGCCGCCCGGCGAACCGATCGAAGCACGACTGCGCCGCGGCCTCGGAGCCCGGTCGATCGTGCTCGTCGGCCTGATGGGGGCGGGCAAGAGCACCGTTGGGCGCCGCCTCGCCGGGCGTCTCGGGCTGATGTTCAAGGATGCCGACCACGAGATCGAGGCGGCGGCCAAGCTCACCATCGCCGACATTTTCTCGATCTACGGCGAGGCGAGCTTCCGCGAGGGCGAGGAACGGGTGATCGCGCGTCTGCTGCGCGAGGGACCGATGGTGCTGGCCACCGGCGGCGGCGCCTTCATGCGTGAGGCGACGCGGGCGCGGATCGCTGAGGGGGCCATCTCGGTCTGGCTCAAGGCCGACCTCGACGTGCTGATGCGACGCGTGCGCAAACGCAACACGCGCCCTCTGCTCCAGACCGAGGATCCGGAGGCGACCATGCGCACACTGATGGAGGTGCGCCATCCGGTCTATGCCCAAGCCGATGTCACGGTGCTGTCCCGCGAAGTGTCCCACGACCGCGTGGTGGAGGACGTGATGGAAGCTCTCGATATCCACATCAACCCGTCTCATACGACACAATCACAACATTTGACATTCAGTATGACGCAGCAACCCTCGCGTGTGAACGTTCCCCTGTCGGGTGGACGCGAATACGATATTCGGATCGGTCGGGGTCTTATCGACGCGGTGGGTGCGGAGGCGCGGAATCTCGGCGCCCGGGCTGCCGGTATCGTCACCGACGAGACGGTCGCCGGCCTCTACGGCGAGCGCGTGCGGGCCAGCCTCGAGGCCGCCGGGTTGCGCTGCGGCATCATCGCCGTGCCGCCGGGTGAGGCCTCGAAGAGCTACGCGGAATTCGCCCGCGTTTGCGACGGCCTGCTCGCCCAGAAGATCGAGCGCGGCGACCTCGTCGTGGCGCTCGGCGGCGGCGTGGTCGGCGATCTGGCCGGCTTCGCGGCAGCCTCCCTGCGGCGCGGTGTCCGCTTCCTTCAGGTTCCGACGACCTTGCTCGCGCAGGTTGATTCCTCGGTGGGGGGAAAGACCGGGATCAACTCGCCGCTCGGCAAGAATCTGATCGGCGCCTTCCACCAGCCCCGCCTCGTACTGGCCGACACCGCCACCCTCGACACGCTCTCGGAGCGTGAGATGCGGGCGGGTTACGCCGAGGTCGCCAAGTATGGCTTGATCGGGGATGCGGGCTTCTTCGAGTGGTGCGAGGCGAACTGGGCCGGCATCTTCTCCGGCGGGCCGGAGCGCGACGAGGCGGTGGCCGCCTGCTGCCGCGCCAAGGCCGGCGTCGTGACCCGCGACGAGCGGGAGGACGGCGAGCGCGCCCTGCTCAATCTCGGCCATACCTTCGGCCACGCCCTGGAGCGGCTGACCGGCTACGACGCGGCCCGCCTCGTCCACGGCGAGGGCGTCGCGATCGGTCTGGCGCTGGCCTTCCGCTTCTCGGCCCGGCTCGGCCTCTGCCCCGGCCAGGATGCGGGGCGCGTGGCCAACCACCTCGCGCTCGCCGGACTGCCGACCCGCCTGCAACAGGTGCCCGGCGGGGCCGGCGACCCGGATGCCCTCCTCGACGCCATGGCTCAGGACAAGAAGGTCCGCGACGGGCAGCTCACCTTCATCCTCGCCCACGGCATCGGCCAGAGCTTCATCGCGCCGGGCATCGATGCGGCCGAGGTGCGGGCCTTCCTGGAGGCGGAACTGCGGGGCTGAGCGAGCCCACGCGGCGCAAGGACCACGGTGCAAGGGAGGGCCGGAGCGGGCGCAGTCGCGTTCCCGCCCGAATACGACTATATGAGAGCCGTTCCAGCTTTCTAAGGTCTTGAGCCATGGCGACGGCGTCGTTCGACTCCGCCCCGGGCGCATCGCGCGCCCTCCCCGCAATCGAGAAGGCCCCCGAGGTCACGGCCCTCTCGACCCTGCCCGGCCGCAAGGCCTCCCTTGTCGGCCTCACCCGCGAGGGCCTGAAGCAGGCGCTCATCGGCATCGGCGTGCCCGAGCGCGAGACGCGGATGCGGGTGAGCCAGGTCTGGCACTGGATCTACGTGCGCGGCGCGCGCGAGTTCTCCGAGATGACCAATGTCGGCAAGGGCCTGAAGGCGCAGCTTGCCGACCACTTCACTCTGGAGCGTCCGGAGGTCGTCACCGAGCAGGTTTCTCGCGATGGCACCCGCAAGTGGCTCCTGCGCATGGCGCCGACCGGCGCGCACGACCACAACCGCGGCGCCGAGATCGAGTGTGTCTACATCCCCGGCGACGATCGCGGCACACTCTGCGTCTCGTCCCAGGTCGGCTGCACGCTCACCTGCTCGTTCTGCCACACCGGCACGCAGCGCCTCGTGCGCAACCTCTCGACGGCGGAGATCGTGGCGCAGCTCGTCGTCGCCCGCGACGCGCTCGGCGACTTCACCGGCCAGATGCCGGGCAAGGATGGCGGCGAGCCCGGTCGGCTGGTCACCAACATCGTGTTCATGGGCATGGGCGAGCCGCTCTACAATCTCGACGCGGTGATCGATGCCATCGCGGTGATGTCGGATCAGGAAGGCCTCGCGCTCTCGCGGCGGCGCATCACGGTCTCGACCTCGGGCGTGGTGCCGCAGATCGAGCGGCTGGGGCTGGAAGCCAACGCCATGCTGGCGATCTCGCTGCACGCGGTGCGCGACGACCTGCGCGACGAGCTGGTGCCGCTGAACCGCAAATACCCGATCGCCCAGTTGCTCGACGCCTGCCGGAACTATCCGGGGCTGAGCAACGCCCGGCGCATCACCTTCGAGTACGTGATGCTCAAGGGCGTCAACGATTCGGACGCCGATGCCCGCGCCCTGGTGCGGCTGCTCAAGGGCATCCCGGCCAAGATCAACCTGATCCCGTTCAACCCCTGGCCCGGCTCGAAATACGAGTGCTCGGACTGGGAGCGGATCGAGCGCTTCTCCGAGATCGTCTTCACCGCCGGCTACGCCTCGCCGGTGCGCACCCCGCGCGGGCGTGACATCCTGGCGGCCTGCGGCCAGCTCAAGAGCGAGACCGAGAAGCTGCGCGCCCGCGCCCGGCTGATGCTCGAAGAGGGCATGGGCGCCGAGGCCGTCTACGCCGATCAGGTCGACTGATTCTTTTGTCCCCTCCCCGCTCGCGCGGGGAGGGGCTGTGACCGCTCAGGCCGCGATCGCTGCGGCGACCGGCTCGGCGGCGCGCACGTCGGCATCGACGTGGCTCTCGAAGCGCTTGAAGTTCTCGCGGAACATCGTGACGAGGCGCGTGGCGGTGTCGGCGAAGGCCGCCTTGTTGGTCCAGGTCTCGACCGGCGAGAGCACCTGCGTCTCGACGCCGGGCACCTCGACGGGCACCGAGAAGCCGAAATACGGGTCGCGGCGGAACTCGACCTGCGCCAGCGAGCCGTCGAGCGCCGCCGAGAGCAGCCGGCGGGTGACGCGGATCGGCATACGCCGGCCGGTGCCGACCCCGCCCCCGGTCCAGCCGGTGTTGACGAGCCAGCAATCGACGCCGTGCTCGGCCATCAATTCGCGCAGCAGGTTGCCGTAGACGCTCGGGTGGCGCGGCATGAACGGCGCGCCGAAGCAGGTCGAGAAGGTCGCCTCCGGTGCGGTCAGGCCGCGCTCGGTGCCCGCCACCTTGGCGGTGTAACCCGAGAGGAAGTGGTACATCGCCTCGGCACCCGTCAGCTTGGCGATCGGCGGCATCACACCAAAGGCGTCGCAGGTCAGCATCACGATGTTCTTCGGATGCCCGGCCCGGCCGGTGGCGCTGGCATTGGCGATGAAATCCAGCGGATAGGCGCAGCGGGTATTTTCCGTGAGCGAGGCGTCGTCGAAGTCCGGCACGCGGGTGAGCGGATCGATCACCACGTTCTCCATCACCGTGCCGAAGCGCTCGGTGGTGGCGTAGATCTCCGGCTCGGCGTTGCGCGAGAGCCGGATGGTCTTGGCGTAGCAGCCGCCCTCGAAGTTGAAGATGCCGTCCCGGCTCCAGCCGTGCTCGTCATCGCCGATCAGTTGGCGCGAGGAATCGTTCGAGAGCGTGGTCTTGCCGGTGCCGGACAGGCCGAAGAACAGGGCCGAATCACCGGTCTCGTCGAGGCTGGCATTGGCCGAGCAGTGCATCGGCATCACGCCCGTGCCCGGCAGCACGTAGTTGAGATAGGTGAAGACCGACTTCTTCATCTCGCCGGCATAGGCCGAGCCGCCGATCAGCACGATCTTCTGGCTGAAATCGATGGCGATGACGGTCTTGGAGCGGCAGCCGTGCCGGGCCGGATCGGCCTGAAAGCTCGGCAGGTCGATGATCGTCAGTTCCGGTACGTAGGCGGCGAGATCGGCGCGCTCGGGGCGGATCAGCAGGTTGCGGATGAACAGCGAGTGCCACGCGAGCTCGGTATAGACCCGCGCCCGCACCCGGTGGGCCGGGTCGGCGCCGCCGAACAGATCCTGGGCGAACAGTTCCTTGCCGCGGGCATGCGCGCGGAAGTCGTCGAGCAGCGTCGCGAACTGGTCGGGCGTGATCGAGCCGTTGTTGTCCCACCAGATCTCGTTCTCGGTGCCGGCATCGCGCACCACGTACTTGTCCTTGGGCGAGCGGCCGGTATGGCTGCCAGTGGTCGCCACCAGCGCGCCGCCGCGGGCGAGCTGCGCCTCGTTCCGGCGCAGGGCCTCCTCGTAGAGGCGCGGCGCCTCCAGGTTCCAGTGGACGGCGGCGAGATCGGTCAGGCCGATCGCCTCCGGACCGTGGGCCGCGTTGAATTCACCGATGGTCTTCACGGGGTGTTCCTCCCTCACGGCCCCTGATCGCGCCGCCACGCCGGTCGATCCGGCTGTTTCGCGTTGTCGGTGGGGCGTCCGTGCGGTCGCTCAGGGCCGCCGCACGCAGGTTCTCCGCCCCGTCCGTTCAATGGATCGGTCTCCGGCTTGGCCGTCAACTAATCCTTGGTATGGGCTCAAATAAAATTTGCGCGCCGGCTCCCCATGCAGCGGCCAAGCTGTCGCAAACCTGAACGGGCAAAATCCCGGCGGCAAAATCCCGGCGGAAGGCTTATGTGAGGGAAGGCGCCCGCCGCTCCTCCTCAGTCACAGCCGTTTCGCACCCGCATGCCCCAAGCCGTCGCCGGCCCCGAGATCGAGCGCCTGATCCAGCTTCTCGGGCGCATGCCGGGGCTCGGGCCCCGCTCCGCCCGCCGGGCCGCGCTCCAGCTTATCAAGAAGCGCGAGACCCTGCTCGCGCCCCTGGCCGACGCAATGCGTGTCGCGGCCGAGCGCATTGTGGTGTGCCGCTCCTGCGGCAACGTCGATACCAGCGACCCCTGCACGATCTGCCGGGACGAGACCCGCGACCCCACCACCCTCGTCGTGGTGGAGGACGTGTCCGATCTCTGGGCGCTGGAGCGGTCCGGCGCGGTCAAGGCGCGCTACCACGTGCTCGGCGGCGTGCTCTCGGCGCTCGACGGGGTGCGGCCGGAGCACCTCACCATCGCCCGTCTCGTGGAGCGGGCGGGCGAGCCGGGGGTGAAGGAGATCATCCTGGCGCTCAACGCCACCGTCAACGGCCAGACCACGGCTCACTACGTCACCGAGTCGATCAAGCCTTTCGGGCTGACGGTCACCCGCCTCGCCCACGGCGTGCCGGTCGGCGGCGAGCTCGATTATCTCGACGAGGGCACTCTGACAGCGGCGATCCGCAGCCGCACGGCGTTCTGACCCGGCGGTCGGCGCGGGCCGGAACGAGGCTCTAACCGCCCCTTAAGTCGCGACACGATAAAAGCCCGGCATCGGCCGTCGCGCGACGGTCCTGTCCAAGTCGGGTGGTCTGGGATGCGAACCGCATCGTTGCCAGCGGAGCAGAGTCGGCCCCGCCCGGCGACGGTCTACGAGCGGCTTGCGACGCCGCTGGTGGTGCGCACCCTTCTCGCGGCCCTCACGGTGGTGATCCTGGGCCGGACGGCGCGGTTTACCGGCCTTTTCGGCCCCATCGGGCTCTCGGATTTCGACATCCTCCACATCGCGGGCCGGATGGTGTGGCGGGGCGACATCGCGGATGCCTATCACCTTCCTGCCCTGTTGCGGGTCCAGCAGGACCTCACGGGGCAGCAGGACTTCCTGCCCTGGGCCTATCCGCCGCCGTTCAACCTCGTGGTGGCTGTGCTCGCGACCCTGCCGGTCAGCCTCGCCTACCTGCTGTTCACCGGCACGACGCTCGCCGCGTTCCTGTTCGTGCTGCGCCGGATCGCCGGTCCGTTCTTCCCCGCCCTCCTGATCGCGCTGTTTCCAGCCCTCTTCATCACGGTGTCCTGCGGCCAGAACGGGTTCCTCACGGGCACGCTGATCGGCCTGTCCTGTCTCGGGCTGGTGCATGGGAGGGCCTCGGCCGGCCTGCCGCTCGGCCTGATGGTGATCAAGCCGCATCTCGCCGTCGGCGTCGCGGTCTGTGCCCTGGCCCTACGGCGATGGGCGTGCTTGGCCGTGGCCGCGGTCACCGCGGGCCTCGCGGCGGCGCTCGCCACCGCCGTGCTCGGCCCGGCGATCTGGCCGGCCTTCCTACGGGGCGCCGACGAGGCATCGGCCAACCTGGCCGCGGGCCTCTATCCCCTGTTCCGGATGGTCTCGGTCTACGCCTCGCTGCGCAGCCTCGATCTGCCGGCCGCGGTCGCACTCGCGGCGCAGGTGGTGACGGCCGTCACGGCGCTCGGCCTCGTCCTGCTCGCGCTCCGGCGCGGCGTAGCGCGGCGTCAGGTGGTCGGCCTCGCCGCCGTGGCGGGCCTGCTCGTGAGCCCCTACGCCTACGATTACGATCTGTCGCTCTATGGCGTCGGCCTGGCCCTGCTGCTTCCGGATCTTCTCGATCGCGCGAGCCGCCGCGAACAGGCCGCCCTGCTCGGTCTCGGCTGGGTGGCCAGCGGCTACGGCTTCGTCGCCGGGACGATCAACGAGCACCTCGTTCCGGTGGGAGCGGAACCTCTCGTCACGCTGTCGCTGCCCGGTCCGCTTCTGCTGATCCTGCTCGCCTTGATGTGGCACGTCCTGCGGCGAGAGCGGGCTCCGGCTTCGGCATTACAGACCGATCCGGCCGCGGCCGCGCTGCAGGCGTCTGCGGCGCTGTGACGGAGATGCACCCAGAGCCAGAGCGCGAAGAGCGTCGCGCGGGGCGGGCTTTTCAGGACCTTCGGTCGTGAAAGGCATCGAGCGGAGCGGCCGCCGGCACTTGAGGCCAGAATAAAACGAGGGTGATCGCTTGAAGCGATCACCCTCGTTGCACGCGGGGATATTTGACCACCCCGGCGCTGCCGCCTATCTGCGGGTGGTGAAACGCCTTTTCAGGCTCCTGCTCGCGCTCTCGCCCATCCCAGCCCGGAAGCCATGACCGTCCGCCCCCTCGTGATCCTGCCCGACGCGCAGTTGCGCCTCACCTCCGAGCCGGTGGCGGCCGTCACCGACGAGATCCGGACGCTTGCTCGCGACATGATCGAGACGATGTACGACGCCCCCGGCGTCGGCCTCGCCGCGATCCAGATCGGGGTGGCCAAGCGGGTCGTCACCATCGACACCTCGAAGGACGAGAACGCCAAGAACCCGACCGTCTACCTCAACCCGGAGATCGTCTGGGTGTCGGAGGAGAAGCGGGTCTACGACGAGGGCTGCCTGTCGATCCCCGAATTCTACGGTGAGGTCGAGCGGCCGGACCGCGTCCGGGTGCGCTACATGAACCTCGACGGGCAGATTGTGGAGCAGGAGGCCGACGGCCTGCTCGCGACCTGCCTCCAGCACGAGATCGACCACCTCAACGGCGTCCTGTTCATCGATCACCTGTCGAAGCTGAAGCGTGACCGGGTGATGAAGAAGTTCACCAAGGCCGCCAAGCGCGACGCCGCCTGACGAAGGTCCGATGCGCATCGTCTTCATGGGAACGCCGGATTTCGCCGTTCCCACCCTGGATCGTCTCCACGCCGACGGGCACACGATCGCCGCCGTCTACACCCGCGCCCCGGCCAGAGCCGGCCGCGGCATGGCGCTCAAGCTCTCTCCGGTCCATGCCCGCGCCGAGGCTCTGGGCCTTCCCGTTCTGACGCCGACGACGCTGAAGAGCGAGGAGGCCGCCGAGACCTTCGCCGGGCATGGGTCGGAGGTGGCGGTGGTCGTGGCCTACGGCATGCTGCTCCCGCAAAGGATCCTCGACCTTCCGCGCTTCGGCTGCCTCAACCTGCACGGCTCGCTGCTGCCGCGCTGGCGCGGGGCCGCGCCGATCCAGCGGGCGGTGATGGCGGGCGACGCGGAGAGCGGCGTCGGTGTGATGCGGATGGAGGCCGGGCTCGATACCGGGCCGGTGGCGATGGAAGCGCGCGTGCCGATCTCCGAGGGCATGAATGCGGGCGAGTTGCACGATGCGCTGATGCCGCTCGGCGCCGACCTGATGGGGCGGGCGATCCGCGCGCTGGAGCGGGACGGCCTGACCTTCACGCCGCAGGCGGAGGCGGGTGTCGTCTACGCCCACAAGATCACCAACGAAGAGGCGCGGATCGATTGGTCGCGCCCGGCGGCGGAGGTTGCGCGCCACATCAACGGGCTGTCGCCGTTTCCGGGGGCCTATGTCGAGGCCGATCTCGGCAAGGGGTTGGAGCGGGTGAAGGTGCTGCGGGCCGTCACCGCCGAGGGCTCCGGCGCGCCGGGCACGCTGCTCGATGCCGCCGGCACGGTTGCCTGCGGCACGGGTGCGGTGCGACTCCTCGAACTGCGCCGGGCCGGCAAGGGCGGCACCGCCAGCGGCGAGGAGTTCTTGCGCGGCGCCCGGTTGGCGGCGGGGGCGCGGCTCGGGTGAGCGCGCAAGCCTGATGCCCCGCTACAAGCTCGTCATCGAGTACGACGGCGCGCCGTTCCGCGGCTGGCAGCGTCAGGCCGACGACCCGACCGTGCAAGCCGCCATCGAGACCGCCGTGACGCGCTTCTCCGGCGAGACGGCGCGGCTCACCTGCGCCGGTCGCACCGATGCCGGCGTGCACGCGATCCATCAGGTCGCCCATCTCGACCTTGCGAAGGATTGGCGCACCGACACCGTGCGCGACGCGCTGAACGCGCATCTGCGGCCGCAGCCCGTCGCCATCCTTTCCGCCGAGGTGGTGACACAGGAGTTCGACGCGCGGCACTCGGCGATCCGGCGGCACTACCGCTACCGCATCCTCAACCGGCGCAGCCCCGCCGCGCTCACCCGTGCCCATGTCTGGCAGGTGCCCTGGCCGCTCGATGCCGAGCTGATGCACAGGGCCGCGCAACGGCTCCTCGGCCACCATGATTTCTCGGCGTTCCGCGCCGCCGAGTGCCAGGCAAAGTCGCCCATGCGCACGCTGGAACAGCTCGACGTGACCCGCGAGCGGATGGGCCTGTTCGAGGAGATCGTGATCGCGACCTCGGCGCGCTCGTTCCTGCACCATCAGGTGCGCGCCATGGCCGGCACGCTGATGCTCGCCGGCTGCAAACGCCTCTCCGCCGACGACGTGGCGGAGATCCTGGCGACAGGGGCCAAGCACCGCTGCGGGCCGCTGGCGCCGGCCTGCGGGCTGACGTTTGTGGGTGTCGATTATCCCTAGCGTCGGCGCATCGTCTCTTCAGACAAGCCGGCAACCACCTTTCGGGACGATGCGTCAGAAGTAAGCGTCCAGCACCCGCCCGTAGATCGCGGTGAGCCGGTCGAGATCCGCCACCGCCACCCGCTCGTCGGTCTCGTGCATGGTCCGTCCGACGAGGCCGAACTCAATCACCGGGCAGGCATCCTTGATGAAGCGGGCGTCCGAGGTGCCCCCCGTGGTGGAGAGCGCCGGGCGCCGTCCGGTCTCGGCCTCAATCGCATCGGCCACCCGATCGACGAAGGCGTCGGGCTGCGTCAGGAAGGCCGGCGAGTTCGAGGGCTGAAGGTCGAGGCTGAACCGCACTGCGTTGCCGGCCGCCGCCTCCAGCCGCCGCCGGATCTCGGCGCCGAGGGTGTCCGCCGTCCAGTCATCGTTGAAGCGCACGTTGAACACGGCCTTGGCCGAGGCCGGGATCACGTTGGTGGCCGGGTTTCCGACATCGATCGTCGTGAATTCGAGGTTCGACGCGTCGAAATGCGCGGTGCCGCCGTCGAGGGGGTCAGCCGTGAGCGCCGAGGCGAGGCGCAGCAAGCCGGGAATCGGATTCTCGGCCCGGTGGGGATAGGCGACGTGGCCCTGGCGGCCGTGCACGGTGATGCGCCCGGTCAGAGAGCCGCGCCGGCCGATCTTGATCATCTCGCCGAGGGTGTCGGGGTTGGTCGGCTCGCCGAGCAGGCAATGGTCGAAGCGCTCGCCCCTCGCCTTCGCCCAATCGAGCAGCTTCACCGTACCGTTGACCGCCGGCCCCTCCTCGTCGCCGGTAACGAGGAAGGCGATGGAGCCGCCGAAATCCGGCCCGTGCCGGTCGAGGAAGGCGAGTGTTGCGGCGAGCATGCAGGCGATGCCGCCCTTCATGTCCACCGCGCCGCGCCCGTAGAGGAAGCCGTCGGCGACTTCGCCCGAGAACGGCCCGTGGGTCCAGGCCTCCGTCTCGCCGGGCGGCACCACGTCGGTATGGCCGGCAAAGACAAGGACCGGCCCTGCGGTGCCGATGCGGGCGTAGAGGTTTTGGATGTCCGGCGTACCGGGCTCGGAGAAGACGGGACGCTCGACCGAGAAGCCCGCCCGCGAAAGACGATCCGCCAGGAACGACAGAGCCCCCCCTCCTCCGGAGTCACGGAGGGGCAGCGGATCAGTGCCTGGGCGAGGGCGAGGGGGGAATGGTCGGACAAGGGCGGCACCGGTGGCTCGGGAAAGATGGCTCGGGGAAGGACGGCTCCTCCCAACCCTGTCCCTCATCCTGAGGTGCCCGCGTCAGCGGGCCTCGAAGGATCTTCCAGCGTCCGCGCGGCTTCTGGAGGATCCTTCGAGGCTGCTCCGCAGCACCTCAGGATGAGGGAGCGGGTGGGAAACAGCGGCGATCGTCGAAGGGGTAAGCCCTAGCACGCACCTGCTCCGCGCGCAGCAAGCCCCCGACCGCTTCCGCTCCCCGTCCAAGCGGCTTACATGGCGCGCATGGCCCTCAACTCCGAAGAGATTGAACGCTACGCCCGCCACCTCGTCCTGCGCGAGGTCGGCGGCCCCGGTCAGGCCCGGCTGAAGGCGGGGCGCGTGCTCGTCATCGGCGCGGGCGGGCTCGGCGCGCCGCTGATCCAGTATCTCGCCGCCGCCGGCATCGGCACGATCGGCATCGTCGATGACGACACCGTCTCGCTCTCGAACCTGCAGCGGCAGGTCATCCACGGCACGCCCGATCTCGGCCGCCCGAAGGTCGAGAGCGCGGCCGAGGCCGTGGCCCGGCTCAACCCGCATGTGCGCGTCGAGACCCATGCCTGCCGCCTGACGCCCGAGAACGCCGCTGCCCTGCTTGCCGACTACGATCTCGTGGCCGACGGCTCCGATAATTTCGCCACCCGCTACGCCGTCTCGGATGCGTGCTTTGCCGGCAAAAAACCGCTGGTGACCGCGGCGCTCGGCGCCTTCGACGGTTCGCTCACCACGATCCGCGCGCACGAGACCGGGCCGACGGGTGAGCCGAACCCGACCTATCGCTGCCTGTTCCCGAGCCCGCCGCCGCCGGGCAGCGTCGCGCCGTGTTCCGAGGCCGGCGTGCTCGGGGCGCTCGCCGGCGTGATGGGCTCGCTGATGGCGATGGAGGTGATCCGGGCACTTGCCGGTTTCGGCGAGCCCCTGGTCGGGCGCCTGCTGATGGTGGATGCCCGCTCGATGCGCTTCGAGACGCTGGCCTATGCCTGGGACCCGGACAACCCGCTGAACGGGGTCAGGACAGGCCCGGCAGCCGAGGCGGCGGGGCACCCGCTTCCGCCGCGGTGAGGCAGCACTTCTTGTACTTCTTGCCCGAGCCGCAGGGGCAGGGATCGTTGCGGCCGACATCCTTGAACGGGTTCTTGATCGGCTGGCCGAAGGATTCCGCGGTCCAGCCCAGCGCGCCGACCGGATCGTCGAGATAGGTATAGCGGTGGGCATCGAAGGCGCTGAGGTCCGGCGGCGTGGCGCTGGCCTGCTTGAGCGCCTTGCGGAACCACGGAAGGTCGCTGAACTCGTCGGTGATGCGACCGTCGCGCCGGGCCGCCTCCACCCGCGGCGCGAGCGCACTCAGCCCGAGATAGGCGACCGCCTCTTCCCAGCCGATCCAGGCCGGTGCTTCCTCGACCGCCGCCCGCGCCTCGTCGAAACGCACGAGCAGCGCTTCCGCCTCGTCGCGCGGAATCCGGCCCTGGCGGGTCAGGAAGCCCAAAGCCGCAAAGGCCGCGTTGCGCAGGAAGTCGTCGGCGGTGCTGTCGAGGATCGGCCGGGCGAGCGCCGCGGTGTCACCGTCGAAGGTCGAGGCGATCACGGCCGGCAGCGTCTCGGACGAGGCGTCGCCGAGAAGCCCGTCGACCGCCTCGCCGTCCTGGCGCATCAGCCGCATCAGCAGCGGGAACACTCGCGTGTCGCGCGCCGCGGCCAGGGCGTGCAGCCCCCAGAACAGGAGGTTGGTCTCCTCGTCCGCGATCGCCTCGGCATCCTCCGCCGCCCGCTCCAGCAGGGCGAGCACCGGTTCGGCGATCGCCTCGGGATTCTGGGCGGCCCGCTTCAGCGCCTCGGCCGGGAGATGGTTCTCCTGCGTGAGAACCGCAACGAGTTCCGCATCCATGGCCGTCTCCCTCCGTCGGACTCGATCAGGAGCGCAGGGTCGCGCCGGTCTTCTTCGACACCTCGGCGACGATCTTGGCGCTCACCGCCTCGATCTCCGCATCGGTGAGGGTGCGCTCGGAGGGTTGCAGCCGCACCGCGACCGCGACCGACTTCGACCCGTCCGGGATGCCGGCGCCCTCGTAGAGATCGAACACCTCGATCCCGGTGATCAGCTTTCGCTCGGCGCCCTGCGCTGCCTTCAGGATGTCGGCGGCGGCCACGTCGCGGGGGACGACGAAGGCGAAGTCGCGGGAGATCGCCTGAAGGTCGGGCAGCACCAGGGCGGGCTTCGCCTTGGTCGGCCGGTGGCGCGGCAGCGGCAGGGAATCTAGGGTGATCTCGAAGGCCACCAGGGTGCCCTTGAGGTCCATCGCCTTCAGGAGCCGCGGGTGCAGCTCGCCGAAATGGCCGACCACGTTCTTCGGCCCGAATTGCAGCGCGCCCGAGCGGCCGGGATGCAGCCAATCGGGCCCGCCGGCCACGACCTGAAGCCCGCCGGTCGGCACGCCGAGCGCCGCGAGCAGCGCCAGCGCGTCGGCCTTGGCCTCAAACGCATCGACCGTCTCCGCCGCGCCGCTCCAGTGGCGACCAGAGCCGGCATGGCGCGCCGTGCCGCGGCGCAGGCCGGTGGCGCGCAGGCTCTGGCCCTCCGGCTCGTCGCTGGCGAAACACTGGCCGACCTCGAACAGGGCGGTGTCGGGGAAGCCGCGGTCGGCGTTGCGCTGCGCGGCCCGCAACAGGCCCGGCACGAGGCTCGGGCGCATGTCGGAGAGGTCGGCGGCGATGGGGTTGGCGAGGGCCAGATCCGCTCCGCCGCCGCCGAACAGCCGGGCATCCTCGTGCGCGACGAAGGAATAGGTCACCGCCTCCAGCATGCCGCGGCCCGCCAGCGCCCGCTTGGCGAGGCGGCCGCGCCGCTGCAGCACGGTGAGCATCGGCTCGACCGCCACCGTCTCGACGCGCGGCAACGGCTTCGGCTCGATCCGGTCGAGGCCGGCGATGCGCACGATCTCCTCGACGAGATCGGCCTTGCCCTCCACGTCCGGCCGCCAGGACGGCGGCAGCACCTTCACCCGGTCACCCGAGCCGGAGATGTGGAAGCCGAGCGATTCCAGCGTCACCTTCATTTCGGCCCGCGACAGCTCGATGCCGGCCAGCCGCCGTACCTCGGTCCAGGGGAAATCGATGACGCGGTCGAGATCCGGGATCTCGCCGGCGATGCGCGCCTCGCTCGGGCTGCCGCCGCACAGGTCGATCACGAGGCGGGTGGCGAGGTCGAGCCCCGGCAGGGTGAAGGCCGGATCGACGCCGCGCTCGAAGCGGTAGCGCGCATCGGTGATGATGCCGAGGCGCCGGCCGGTGCGGGCGATGTTGCGCGGATCCCAGAGCGCCGACTCGATCAGCACGTCGGTGGTGCTTTCGTCGCAACCCGAGGCTTCACCACCGATGATGCCGGCGATCGACTCGACGCCGTTGCCGTCGGCGATCACCACCGCATCGGAATCGAGCCGGTAGGTCTTGCCGTCGAGCGCGACGAGACTCTCGCCCTCCTCGGCCCGGCGCACGGTGAGGCCGCCCGCGACCTTCTTCGCGTCGAAGACGTGCAGCGGCCGGCCGCGGTCGAAGGTCATGTAGTTGGTGATGTCGACCAGCGCGTTGATCGGGCGCAGGCCGATCGCCCGCAGGCGCTTCTGCATCCACTCGGGCGACGGACCGTTCGTCACGCCGCGCACGAGGCGGAGCGCGAAGAGCGGGCAGAGACCCTTGTCGTGCGGGTCGAACTGGAGTGTGACCGGCACCGGGCAGGGCCCCTCGCCCCGCACCGGCGGCATCGGCTCGCGCTTGAGGGTGCCGAGGCCGGTGGCGGCGAGATCGCGGGCGATGCCGTGGATCGAGGTGCAGTCCGAGCGGTTCGGCGTCAGGTTGATCTCGATGACCGGATCGTCGAGCCCGGCCCAGAGGGCATAGGGCGTGCCGACCGGCGCGTCGGCGGGCAGGTCGAGGATGCCGTCATGGTCGTCGCCGAGACCGAGTTCCGCGCCGGAGCAGAGCATGCCGCGGCTCTCGACCCCGCGAATCGTGCCGACCGACAGGGTGATGGCCTTGCCCGGCACGTAGGTGCCGGGCGGCGCGAAGACCGAGAGCATGCCGGCGCGCGCGTTCGGCGCTCCGCAGACGACCTGGAGCGGCTGGCCGTCGCCGGCATCGACCTGACAGACCCGCAGGCGATCGGCATTCGGGTGCTGCTCGGCCGAGATCACCCGCGCGATCACGTAGGGGCGAAGCGCGGCGGCCTTGTCCTCGATGCCTTCGACCTCGAGGCCGATCCGCGTCAGCGTCTCGGCAATCGCGTCGAGGGAAGCCTCGGTGTCGAGGTGGTCCTTGAGCCAGGAGAGGGTGAATTTCATCTCAGAACATCCTCGCGGCCGCCGGAGCGGACCGGGCCGGGATCGAAAATCAGGGCGGCGGGGCTCAGGCGGTCAAGCCGCCGACCAGGCTCGGCACGTCGATCGGCCGGAAGCCGTAATGCTCCAGCCAGCGCACATCCGCCTCGAAGAAGGGGCGCAGGTCCGGCATGCCGTATTTGAGCATGGCGAGGCGGTCGATGCCCATGCCGAAGGCGAAGCCCTGGACCTGATCCGGGTCGAGGCCGCCGCTGCGCAGCACGTTGGGGTGGACCATGCCGCAGCCCAGAACCTCCAGCCAGTCGGTGCCCTCGCCGAAGCGTAGCTCCCCGCCCTTGCGCGAGCACTGAACATCGACCTCGGCCGACGGCTCGGTGAAGGGGAAGAACGAGGGACGGAAGCGCATCGTCACGTTCTCAACCTCGAAGAAGGCGCGGCAGAACGATTCGAGCACCCATTTCAGGTTGGCGATGTTGGCCGAGCGGTCGATGACGAGGCCCTCGACCTGATGGAACATCGGGGTGTGGGTCTGGTCGGAATCGTGCCGGTAGGTGCGGCCGGGCATGATTACGCGGATCGGCGGCTGCTTGGCGCGCATGGTCCGCACCTGAACCGGCGAGGTGTGGGTGCGCAGAAGCTTGCGCCGCCCGAGATGGTCGGGGCGTAAGAAGAACGTGTCGTGCATCTCCCGCGCCGGGTGGCCTTCGGGGAAGTTGAGCGCGGTGAAGTTCAGCTCGTCCGTCTCGATATCGGGCCCTTCCGCCACCGAGAAGCCGAGATCGGCGAAGATCGCGGTGATCTCCTCGATCACCTGGCTGATCGGGTGGATGCGGCCGCGGATCTCCGGCGCCTCGCGAAGGGGCAGCGTCACGTCGATCCGCTCGGCGGCGAGCCGCGCATCGAGGGCGGCGTTGGCCAGCGCCTCGCGCTTCTGAGATATCGCGCCCTGCACCCGGTCGCGCAGACCGTTGATGAGGGGGCCGCGCTCCTTGCGCTCCTCCGGCGTCATCGCGCCCAGCGTCTTCAGCAACTCCGAGACGCTGCCCTTCTTGCCGAGCGCCGCCACGCGCAGGGCTTCGAGGCCGGCCTCGTCCCCGGCCTGCTCGATCTGCCCGAGAAGATCGCGTTCGAGAGCGTCGAGATCCATTACCGCTGTCCTTGGCCAGTCGTCCGGGGCTGCCTTCGCGCGTCGTTTGCATTCCTGCAAGCGCGCGAAGGGGGCGGACCGGGGCCGTCGGGCAGACACGCCCCGGCCCGAAATGAAGAAGGCGCGGCGCTTGCCGCGCCGCGCCTTGTCAGAGCTTCGAGCGTTCCGCCGTTCGGCGGAGCGATCAGGCGGCCTTCGGCAGGGCCGACTTCGCCTTCTCGACGACGGCGGCAAAAGCGGCCGGCTCGTGGATGGCGAGTTCGGACAGCGCCTTGCGGTCCACCTCGATGCCGGACTGGGCCAGGGCATTGATGAAGCGGGAATAGGTCAGGCCGTGCTCGCGCACCGCCGCGTTGAGCCGCTGGATCCAGAGAGCGCGGAAGGTGCGCTTCTTGTTCTTGCGGTCGCGGTAGGCGTACTGCAGACCCTTCTCCACCGCCTGCTTGGCGATGCGGATCGTATTCTTGCGGCGGCCGTAATAGCCCTTGGCAGCCTTCAGAACCTTCTTGTGCTTCGCGTGACTGGTCACGCCACGCTTGACGCGGGCCATGGGAGATCTCCTGGAACGTTAAGACAAAACAGATCGCGAGGGGTGGAAGGACTTACCGCTGGTTCGGCAGGAAGTACTTCTTCACGTTGGCAGCATCGCCCTCGAACAGGGTCGTCGTGCCGCGCAGGTTGCGGATCTGCTTGTTGGTCCGCTTGATCATCCCGTGGCGCTTGCCGGCCTGGGCGTACATCACCTTGCCGGTGCCGGTGATCTTGAAGCGCTTCTTGGCGCCCGACTTCGTCTTCAGCTTGGGCATTTCGCTCTCCTGAAACGCGACAGCGATCCGGCCGGCGGCCGGGACTTCGCGCTTGATGCTGCTGGAGCAACGGGAACCGCCACGGCAGCCCTAATCGGCCGGGCGGTTCGACGCGGGCGGCTTATGGCAGAAACATCCGCCGGTTTCAATCGACTCGGCCTTTGTCGATTGAGCCCTTGGAGGAACGCCGCGTGCGAGCGCGCCCGAGCCGCCCGCGTGGAGGCACGCTCATTGCGTCGCGGTTACCGTCTAGGCGTGGGCGCGCCGGAGCCGAAGTCGCCGGCCAACATATGTGGAAAACTGGTATTCCGTGGGGTTGCAAAGATTGCCGCTCGCCCCAGGCGCGGGGCGGAACCATAAACCTTGGCTGTCTGTTTCGTTCATGTCCCGCTCAGGCCGCGTCCCCCATTAGTCTCGCCAACATCCCTATTTCCTGTCACAGGAGACGTCTTCGTGCGCATTGCCCAGGTTGCCCCGCTCGCGGAAGCCGTGCCGCCGAAGTTCTATGGCGGCACCGAGCGTGTCGTGTCGTGGATCACGGAAGAACTCGTTCGCCAGGGTCACGACGTGACCTTGTTCGCGAGCGGTGATTCTCAGACTTCGGCCAAGCTTGCCGCCTGCCACCCGGAGGGCCTGCGCCTTCTCGGCTACCGCGATCACACCGCAGGCCACCTCGCCATGCTGCATCACGTGCATCGCCGGGCGCATGAGTTCGATGTGATCCACTTCCACATCGATCTCTTGCAGTATCCGATGTTCGAGGATCTCTATCACAAGTGCCTGACGACCATGCACGGTCGCCTGGACGTGCCGGACTTCATGCCGGTCTACAACACCTTCACCGGCATGCCCCTGGTCTCGATCTCGGACAACCAGCGCGATCCGATGCCGGAGAGCTCCAACTGGCTGGCCACGATCCATCACGGCCTGCCCAAGCAGAACTGCCCCTACTATCCGGAGGCCAAGGGCGGCTATCTCGCCTTCCTCGGCCGCATCTCGCCCGAGAAGCGCCCCGACCGCGCGATCGAGATGGCGATCCGTTCCGGCACGCCGCTGAAGATCGCCGCCAAGGTCGACAAGGCCGACCAGGAGTACTGGGACGAGAAGATCGAGCCGATGATCCACCACCCGCTGGTGGAGTATATCGGCGAGATCAATGAGGAGCAGAAGAAGGACTTCCTCGGCAACGCCCTCGCGCTCGCCTTCCCGATCGACTGGCCGGAGCCCTTCGGCCTCGTGATGATCGAAGCGATGTCGGCCGGCACCCCCGTGATCGCCTTCGGCAACGGCTCGGTACCGGAAGTCATCAAGGATGGCGTCAGCGGCTTTATCGTCAACTCGATGGACGAGGCGATCGAGGCGTGCCGCAAGGTCAAGGATCTGCCGCGTGCCGGCGTCCGCGCCCATTTCGAGGGCCGCTTCACCGCCGAGGTCATGGTCCGCAAGTACGTCTCGGCCTACGAGCAGCTCCTGGCCGGCCAGGGAAACGTGCTCAAGATGCCCGCCGCCGGCGCCTTCTCGCCCCAGTACGGTGAGCTGAACGGTACGGCCCACGGCCCGATCCACGTCGCCGCGATGCCGGCCTAACCGCTCGACGAAAACCCGCCCCGGCCCTCGCCGGGGCCGGCAGAGCGCCTAACTGAATGGGTCCGACAGGGCCGCCGGTCGCTACGAGGCGATCGGCGGCCTTCGATTTGCGAGGGTCACCTCGCTCGCATCGGATCAACGGCAAAAAGGCGCTTCGCATGGCGGCACAGGACGACGCAGCCCATTTCCACGCCGACGGCTCCGAGGGACAGACGACCTCGCGGTTCGGCTTCCTCGACGCCGACGAGAACCTGCCGCAGTATCATATCGAGGCGCAGGCCTCCCTGGTGGACCGCCCCTTACGCGCCCTCAAATACGGCGAGGCTTTCGCCGTGCTCGACAGCTACGGCGACATCGGCTGGGTTCCGGGGCCGGAGGGCCTCTACTTCCAGGACACGCGCTACCTCTCGCGCCTCGCGCTGACGATCGAGGATGAGCGGCCGATGATGCTGTCCTCGGCGATCCAAGACGACAACGGGGCGCTCAGCGTCGATCTCACCACCCCCGACATCCGGCTCGACGCCGGCGATGAGACCGCGATTCCCCGCGAGCTGATCGCCATCGAGCGCACCAAGTTCCTGTTCAAGGGCGCCTGCTACGACCGGATCGGCCTGCGCAACTACGATACCCGCCGCCGCCGCCTGCGCATCGGCGTGACGTTCGACGCCGATTACCGCGATCTGTTCGAGGTGCGCGGCTCGGACCGGGCCAACCGCGGCAAGCGGACCGTGGAGCGCCGCAGCGCGACCGAGGTGCAGTTCCGCTACGCCGGCCTCGACGAGATGGTGCGCACCACCTCGCTGCATTTCGGGCCGAAGCCGCACACGCTGGAGCCGGGCAAGGCCGAGTTCGTGGTCGAACTGGAGCCCGGAGCCAACACCTCGCTGTTCATCCGCGTCGTGTGCCAATCGCACCGCGCCTATACCAGCGCGCCGGGCCCCGAGCGGGCGGGTGAATCCGCCGCCGCAGCCCTGTCGCGGGCGGCGGGCAGCTTGGCCGAGCAGCCGGACCGGTCCCTGGGCGAGGGGCGCGTCTTCGCTCGCGCCTACCGCGACAACCGCCGCGACCAGCGCCAGATCACCGCCGGCATCACCACGATCATTTCCTCGAACGATCAATTCAACGAGGGCCTCTGCCGGGCGACCGCCGACCTCTACATGCTGGCGACCCGGACGCAGGAGGGCATCTACCCCTTCGCCGGCATCCCCTGGTACTCCACGGTGTTCGGGCGCGACGGCATCATCACGGCGATGATGGCGCTCTGGATCGACCCGAATTTCGGCAAGGGCGTGCTGCGCTTCCTCGCGGCGACGCAAGCCAAGGAAGTCGATCCGGCCGCCGACGCCCAGCCCGGCAAGGTGCTCCACGAGACCCGCCGCGGCGAGATGGCGATGCTCGGCGAGGTGCCCTTCCGGCACTATTACGGCACCATCGACGGCACGCCGCTCTTCGTGATGCTGGCGGCCCAATATCATGAGGTGACGGGCGACCTCGACACGATCCGGGCGATCTGGCCGCAGCTCAAGCTGGCGCTGGAATGGATCGACACATACGGCGACCGCGACGGCGACGGCTTCGTCGAATATGCCCGCGAGACCGAGCAGGGGCTGGCTAACCAGGGCTGGAAGGACAGCCACGATTCGATCTTCCATGCCGACGGCGCCATGGCCAAGGGGCCGATCGCCCTGTGCGAGGTTCAGGGCTACGTCTACGCCGCCAAGCGCGGTGCGGCGCGGCTTGCGAGCATGCTCGGCGAGGACGACCTTTCGGTCCGGCTCTCGGCCGCTGCCAACACCCTTCGCGAGAACTTCGACAAGGCGTTCTGGTGCGAGGAGATCGGCACCTACGCGCTCGCGCTCGACGGCGCCAAGCGCCAATGCGCCGTGCGCTCCTCCAACACCGGCCACGCCCTGTTCACCGACATCGCCCTGCCGAAGCGGGCCGCGCACGTCGCGGCGCAGCTTCTGTCCAACGACGGGTTCAACGGCTGGGGCATCCGCACCATCGCCAAGGGCGAGGCGCGCTACAATCCGATGTCCTACCACAACGGCTCGATCTGGCCGCACGACAACGCGATCTGCGCCCTCGGGCTCGCGCGCTACGGCCTCAAGGAGGAGGCGGCGCTGGTGTTCGAGGGGATGTTCGACACGAGCCTGTACTACGACCAGAAGCGCCTGCCGGAGCTGTTCTGCGGCTTCATGCGGCGGCGTCAACGCGGGCCCGTGAGCTATCCCGTGGCCTGCTCGCCGCAGGCCTGGGCAGCGGCGGCGCCCTTCGCCTTCCTCGCCGCCTGTCTCGGGCTCGAAATCGACCAAGCCCGCAACCGCATCCGCTTCCGCAATCCGATCCTGCCGCGCTTCCTCGACGCGGTGGAGCTGTTCAACCTCAAGCTCGGCGACTCGCGGGCGGATATCCGCCTGCACCGCCACGGCAACGACGTGACGGTGTCGGTGACGCGGCGCGTCGGCGACGTGCAGATCGCGATGCTGAAATAAGTCTCTTTACGCGTTGCCGGCGGCCTCATCCTTCCGGGGCCGTCGGCATTCTGAAGCCCCGTCCAGTCGCTCCGCCGCGCGGAGCCCTCATCCTCCGACGCAAAACGAAAAATGCGCCGCCCCCGCGAGGGAGCAGCGCATTTGCGGATGAGCCTGTTCCGCGGGATCGCGGAGAGGCCGGGGCCGAGGCGGTTAGCGCGGCGCCAGGATCATGATCATCTGGCGGCCTTCGAGCATCGGCTCGCTCTCGACCTTCGCGATCTCCTGGGTCTCCTGCTTCACACGTTCCAAGAGCCGGAGGCCGATATCCTGGTGGGCGATCTCGCGGCCGCGGAAGCGGAGGGTGACCTTGACCTTGTCGCCTTCCTCGAAGAACCGCTGAACGGCCTTCATCTTCACTTCGTAATCGTGCTTGTCGATGCCGGGACGGAGCTTGATCTCCTTCACCTCGACCGTCTTCTGCCTCTTGCGGGCCTCGTTCTGCTTCTTCTGTTCGTTGAAGCGGAAGCGCCCGTAATCGAGGAACTTGCAGACGGGAGGGACCGAATTCGGCGCGATTTCGACGAGGTCGAGGCCGACCTCCTCAGCCATGGCCAGCGCGTCGAAGAAGGGCACGACACCCCGGTTCTGCCCATCCTGGTCGATGAGCTGGACGTCGCGGACGCCGCGTATGTCCCGGTTTGCGCGCGGCCCGTCCTTCTGCGGGGCCGGCATGGCTCTCATTGGTCTGCGAATGGCTCAGTTCTCCTGTATCAACGACAAAACGGCAGCCTGAGAGCCACCGCGTCTGGCGAGCCCCGGCCACCGATTGATCCGGCGCTGCCGGACGGCACTAACTTGGCAAATCTTCTTGCCGAGTCAACTCGCGGGACTGATTTCGGTTCACCCTGTCACGTTTTGGCTCGGTTCAGAAGGTCGGCGTAGACGTTCAGGGTGCCGTCGATCATGCGATCGAGCGAGAAATTCGCCTCGACATGGGCCTGCGCCCGGCGCGCGAGGCCGTCGCGGGCGCTGGCGCCGAGGGAGAGTGCGTCCTTCAGCGCCTCGGCCAGAGCCGCGGCATCGCCGGGCGGCACCCGCCAGCCGGTGCGCTGGCCGGGCTCGACATCGGGGGGCGCCAGCACGGTCTCGGGCACGGCGCCGAGATCGGAGACGACCACCGGAATGCCGAGCGCCTGTGCCTCGACCGCCGAGCGACCGAACGCTTCCGGCTCCACTGAGGGGACCGCGACGACGGAAGCTGCGCGGAAGGCCGCCGGCATGTCGGTGCAATGGCCCACCCGGCGCACGATGCCCGACAGGCCGCGCGTCTCGATCAGCGCGTCGAGTTCGCGCTCATAGGCGGTGCGTCCCTGCGGATCGCCCGCGAGCACGACGGCGAAGTCGGTGAGGCCGAGATCGCGCAGGCGGGCGGCGGCCTCGATCAGCACCCGCTGGCCCTTCCAGGCGGTGAGCCGGGCGGCGAGCAGCACGACCCGCTCGTGCGGTGCCACGTTCCAGGCCCGGCGCAGGCTTTCGACCCGTGCCGCCGCGACCGCCGAGGGCGTGAACGCCGCCAGATCCGTGCCGCGGTGGATCACGCTGATCCGGCCGCCGGCTTGGTCGGGATGGGTCCGGCGGATCAGGTCGGCGGTGTAGTGCGAGTTGGCGATCACGACATCGCCCCGCGCCATCACCGAATTGTACAGAACCTTGACGCTGGTCCGGCCCGAATAGCTGCCGTGATAGGTCGTCACGAAGGGCAGCTTCAGCCGGCGCGCGGCGCCGAGCGCGACCCAGGCCGGGGCGCGGGAGCGGGCGTGCAGGATCTGCACGTTTTCGCGGCGGCAGAGCCGGGCGAGGCGCTCGACGTTGAGCGCCATGGCGAACGGGTTCTTGGTGTTGGCGGGGAACGGCACCCAGATCCCGCCCTTGGCCTGCAACTCGCCGACGAGCCGCCCGCCCTCCGTGGCCACCAGTGGCCGCGCACCGGCCTCGGCGAGGGCGGCCGCGACGTCGACGGTGGTGCGCTCGGCGCCCCCTGCCTCCAGGGCCGGGATGATCTGCAGCACCGTGACGCCCGCCAACGGCGAAGCCTCGGACAACTGCACCGGGCCGCCGGACAGGCTGCCTCCGTTCATCGCGTCACCCGTGCTGGGACGGTCGCTTGGGATTGGGTCATGAGGTAAGGATTGTCCCCGCGGCTTTACGGTTCGGTAAACGAAGCGTCGCCGAGTTGTTTCAGAATCACAGGATTTCCGCGCCAGTGAGCGATCCGGAGACTTCGCCGGGCGAATTGCCCCTCGTGACGCTCGATATCGAAGGCCCCTCCCCGCGCCGGCTGGCGGTGCGGGTCCGCGAAGGCCAGGGACCGCCCGTGGTCTGGCTCGGCGGCTTCCGCTCTGACATGCGGGCGACGAAGGCCGCCGCCCTCGACGCCTGGGCTGCGCAGAACGCCCGACGCATGGTGCGGTTCGACTATTCCGGCCACGGCGAGTCGGAGGGGCGCTTCGAGGACGGCACCATCTCCGACTGGCTCGCGGACGCCTGCGCCGTCATCGACCGCTACGCCAACGAGCGGCCGATCCTCGTCGGCTCCTCCATGGGCGGCTGGATCGCCTGCCTCGTCGCCCGCGAGCGGGCGCGGCGCGGCGCGGATCTCGGCGGAATGGTGCTGATCGCACCCGCCCTCGACTTCACCGAGGCGTTGATTTGGGACGCCTTCCCGCCCGAGGTCCGGCAGACCCTGGAGCGCGACGGCGTGTGGTATCGGGAGACGCCCTATGCCCCGAAGCCCGACCCGATCCGCATGGCGCTGATCGAGGACGGGCGGCGCCACCTGCTGCTGGACGCAAACTTGGAGCCGGGCTGCCCGGTGCACATCCTTCAGGGCATGGCCGATCCGGACGTGCCCTATCCGCATGCCCTGCGGATTCTGGAGCGCCTGCCCGCGCAGGGTACGCGGCTGACGCTGATCAAGGATGGCGACCACCGCCTGTCGCGGCCCGAGGATATCGACCTCCTCGTGCGCACGGTTGCGGCGATGGCCTGATGCGCCCCGCCGAGCGGCGGGGAGACGGCTCTAGTGCAGGCTCACCGGGAAGAGCTGGTGGGCCATGGCGTTCGCCACGGCGACCTCGCGGGAATCCGTGAGCAGGATCGGCGCGCCGCTCGCGGAGAGCAGGGCGAACAGGTCGAGTCCGGGGGTCATCTCCGGGGCCTGCGGGAACAGGCTGCGCACCTCGTCCGAACGGATCGGGCGGACATAGGCGATGTGCCCCTCGCCGAGTGCGGCGAACTCCGCCGGGTCGATGGCGGGGTTGGCGGTCGTGTCGATGGTCAGGTCGGTTGTGGCCGTGGTCATGGAATGCCCTCCTTCCGAGGCAGAGCGTTGAACCGGATATGGTCCTGCACATCGGCAGCGACAAATCCGGGATGGGGTGGAGGCCCGAGAGACGGGCGACGCAGCCTGCGATGCATCGACGCGGCTCAGTCACATCATCCGTAGGCTGCGCAGGTCAGAATCGCCGTTCAGGATCACGGATCCTTGGCGGCGATCGCGATCTTGCGCACGATGCGCTCCGGCTCCGGCCGTGCGAGATCGATCGCCAGAAGCCCGTTCGACAGCTCCGCGCCCAAAACCTCCATGCCATCGGCAAGGAGGAAGGCCCGCTGAAACTGCCGCGCCGCGATGCCGCGGTGCAGGTAGTGACGGGACTTGTCGTCGACCTGCCGCCCCCGCACGACCAGTTGATTCTCCTCCAAGGAGACGTCGAGCTGATCCTGCGTAAAGCCGGCCACCGCGAGCGTGATACGCAAGCGTTCGGGCTCGCGTTCGCTGCGGGTGACACGTTCGATGTTGTAGGGCGGATATCCGTCGCTAGCGGCCTTCGAGACACGATCGAGTGCCTGCTCGATCTCGTCGAAGCCGAGCAGGAATGGGTACCCGAACGGGGACGGCCGCGTCATCGTCGCTCAAACCTCCGGCAAGGCCCTGGGGGATCGAACGGCGTCGAGCCCTTGGCGGCACCTTGCGGTCTCGAGCCCGCCTCGCGGCAGCGCTCTTGAGACGGGATATGGAAAGCGGGCGGATGCCGATCAAGGGTGGTCGGCCATGCGGGCAGCGAAGCGCGGAGAACGGCAATTCGGGACAAATCGGCAATTACGCCGGGACAAATGAGAAATCCCAGTTCGCTTGCCTGCCTTCTCCAATAGTTTGGAATTGCTCTGAAATTCTTTGCAAACCTTGATCGGTACCCTGCTTGTCGGATAGGCACGCCCGGAAACGTACACGGTGCTGTGAGGAGCGCCGGACGTGACCTTTGCTGTATCCGCACATCGCCATGCGGTGGAGATCGCGTCACGGTGGTCTCGCCCCGGACGACGGCGCCTCTCGGCACCGTCGAAACCATGGCGAAGCGAATGTCGGCGGGACAGCGGCAGTCCTTCGGCCTTCGGGTCAAGCGGCCCGCTCCGGATCTCCGGGGCGGCGCGAGATTGGGGAGATGAGATCGTCGTGATTCAGGAAGGCTGGGGAATGAGCGATGCAGGGCCGGGACGCGGCGGGATCGGGGGACGCCTCCTCGCGGGTGCCGCCCTCGCCGCAGCGCTGATCACCGCGATCCCCGCCGCGATGGCACAGGATGCAACCCCGCCGGCCAAATCGGACGCCCCTCCCCTGAAGATCGAACTGAACCGGCTCGAGCCCGCGGGCGAGGCCTGCCGCACCTACATGCTCGTCGACAACAGCCGCGGGCCCGCGCTGAAGTCGCTCAAGGTCGATCTGTTCGCCTTCGACACCGAGGGCGTTGCCCAGAAGCGCCTCGCCGTCGAGTTGGGTCCGGTCCAAGAGAAGAAGACCGTGGTGCGGCTCTTCGATTTCGCCGGCCTAGCCTGCCCGAAAATCGGCCGCCTTCTGCTCAACGACGTGCTCGCCTGCGAGGGCGGTGACGCCACCCGCGAGACCTGCCTGGAGCGGATCGAGCCCGCCACCAAGACATCGGCCGCCTTCGATCGCTGAGGCCGGCCACGGCCGTCCCACCGGTTCGACCGGGTGCGACGGACGCCTATTGGAGCCACGAGGAGTCACACATGGATCCGACGTCCGTGCCCGCCGAGGCGGTCGCTGCAGCCCACGACATGTCGTTCATCGGTCTGTTCCTTCAGGCCGACCCGATCGTCAAAAGCGTGATGATTCTCCTCGTGGTGGCCTCGCTCGCCTGCTGGACCGTCGTCTTCGAGAAGATCGTGCGCCTCTCCGCCGCCAAGCGGCAGGCCAAGGCCTTCGACGCGATGGTCCGCTCGGAGGGCACCATCGATACCGGGCAGAAGGGCATCGCCGGCCACGTGGTCAAGGCGGGGCTCGACGCGTGGCGCGACCAGGATCCGAGCGAGAGCCGGGCCGAGCGCCGTGAACGGATCGAGCGGGCGATGAAGGGCGCGCTTAGCCTGGAGGTGAAGCGTCTCCAGGGCGGGCTGCCGCTGCTAGCGACCTCCGGCTCCACCGCCCCCTTCGTCGGCCTGTTCGGCACGGTCTGGGGCATCATGAACTCGTTCTCGTCGATCGCGAAGAGCCAGGACACCAGCCTCGCGGTGGTGGCGCCGGGCATCGCGGAGGCGCTGTTCGCCACCGCCATCGGCCTCGTCGTCGCGATCCCGGCGGTGATGGCCTACAACAAGCTCTCCGGTGACGTCGCCCGCATCCAGTCGAGCTTCGTCTCCTGCATCTCGGTGCTCGGCAACCGCCTCGCCCGTGACCGCGGCCCCCACGCCCGGGCCGCGGCGGCCGAGTAATCCGCTTCTTCGCCGACCCCTGAAACCTTCGCGGCGCCCGCCTCAGCTCGGCGGGCGGCCGCCGACACCCGGAAGGGCGAAGCCATGGCCATGGGAACCGCGCGTTCGGCGAGCGACGACGAGGACGGCCTCGACGCCACGCCGATGTCCGAGATCAACGTCACGCCGATGGTCGACGTGATGCTGGTGCTGCTGATCATCTTCATGGTGGCCGCGCCGCTGATGACGACGGGCGTGCCGGTGCAATTGCCGAAGACGACCGCCGCGAAAGTGGCGCAGTCGCAGAAGCCGCTCGAAGTCTCCATCGACAAGGACGGCAATCCGTTCATCGCCAAGGACGGCTTCACGCCGGAGACGATCCTGCCGCGCCTGAAGCAGCTCAGGGCGGAGAACCCGGATCAGGTCGTGCTCGTGCGCGGCGACCGGGAGGTGCCCTACGGCCGGATCATGGAAGTGATGGGCCTCGTCGGTCAGGCGGGCTTCACCAAGGTCTCGCTGATTGCCCAATCGGCGGGTGGCGCGCCGGCCGCAGGGACGCCCCGTTAAGCCGATGGCCGCTCCCAAGCCAGCTCCGAAGGCCGCCCCCATGCCGCCGATGCAGGCCCCGACATCTGCCCCGATGCCGGCTCCCGTGCCCGCTTACGCTGGGCAGGGGTTACCCTCGGGCCCGTCCGAGGGAGGCGGCCAGGGGCGCCTCGCGGCCGCCTTCGCCCTGGCCCTCGCCCTACACGCCGCGGGGCTGATCGGCATCACCTACCTGCATCTGACACCGCCCGCGCCCCCGGGCGAGCAGGAGATCACCATCGATCTCGCGCCGCAGATGGCGGAGGCCGAGACGCAGGCCCCCGCCCAGACGGCGCAGTCCGAGGCGATCCCCGAGGAGGCCAAGCCCGAGGGCGAGCCGGAGACGGCCGAGCCGGTCGAGACCCCGGACGAGGTGAAGCCCCCGCCTCCCCCCGAGATGACGGAGGTGATGCCGGAGGAGGTGCAGCCGCCGCCTCCGCCGCCGGAAGCCGTTACGGAGGTTCCGCCCGACACGCTGCCCCCGCCGCCCGAGGAGCAGATCATCGCCTCCGAGGCGCAGGAGGCGGAGCCGCTGGCGCCACCCCCGCCCGTGGTGGCGAAGGTGCCGGAGCGGCCCAAGCCCGATCCCAAGATCGAGGAGCGCCGCAAGGCCGCGCTGGAGAAGAAGCGCGAGGCCGAGCGCGAGGCACGCCGCCAGGAGATCCTCGAGAAGAAGCGCGAGGAGGCGCAGAAGGAAGCGCGGATCAAGGCTGCCAAGGCGAAGGCGGAGCGCGATGCCGCCCGGCGTGCCCAGGCCGCGCAGGCGGGCAATGCGCAGCGCAACTCCGCCGCCACCTCGCGTCAGAGCGCGACGGGTACGGCCGCCGCGGCCAGCGATCCCAACGCCATGGCCGCCTGGAAGGGCTCCATCGCCGCGACGATCCGCGGCCGGATGAACCGCGAGGCCGCGGCCGGCACCAGCGGCGGCGTCGCGACGGTGCGCTTCACCGTGAGCCGCTCCGGCGCGGTGAGCGGTGCGGCCGTGACCGGCAGCAGCGGGGTCGGCGCCATCGACAGCGCCGCGCTCGCGGCGGTGCGCGGCGGCCTGCCGCCCGCCCCCGCCGGGGTGACGCAGCCGAGCCTCGCCGTCACCGTGCCGCTGCGCTTCAGCCCGGGACGTTAAGCTGGCATCGTTCTCCCGTCCGCCGCGTTGTCCCGCTCACACCGGACAGTGCGGCGGATGACCATCTTCTTCACGAGCGACACGCATTTCGGCGACCCCCGGATCCTGCGGATCGACCGGCGCCCCTTTCCGGATCTGCCGGCCCATGACGCGGCCCTGGTCGAGACCTGGAACGCCGTCGTCGGGCCGGACGACACCGTCTGGCATCTTGGCGACTTCGCCCTCGGCCCTCCCCCGGAGCGCATCGCGGCCCTGCTCGGCGCGCTCAACGGCCACAAGCATCTCATCGTCGGCAACAACGACGGCCCCGCCACCCTCTCGGCGCCCGGCTGGACCTCGGTGGCGCATTACGCGGAGACCGAGGTCGAGGGCCGCCGCCTCGTGCTATGTCACTACGCCTTCCGGACCTGGAACGGCCTCGGCCGCGGCGCGATCAACCTGCACGGCCATTCCCACGGCCGGCTCAAGCCGATCCCGCGACAATACGATGTCGGCGTCGATGCGCAGGGCTTAGCGCCGGTGACCCTCGACCAGATTCTCGTCTCTCGGCGGGGGCGTGTGTCGGAGACGGCGCGCCGAAACCGTGCCGGGCCGGATCTCGGTCGCAAGGAGGCCGCCGAGGGATAGGGGTATCGATCGAATCCCAGTGCGCCGAATGTTCCACCAAGAATCGTCGAGGAAGCCTGCAAGAATCTTGGCAGATCCCGCAGGCGAGTTTCGGAACCATCGGCTTAGCGTCACCGTTCAGAAGCTAAGACGGACGGCAACGTCGCGGCAGGATCAGTGAAGACACTGAGACGTCTGCATGTTGAGCGCCCCTTAACCTTTTCACGACTTCTGTCGAACAGCTTCGGTCTGCCCCATGCGTCACCTCATGCGACACACCGTTTTCGCCGGCCTTGCGGCCTCCCTCGTCGGCGTCTCTCTCGTTTCCTCCGCGCTCGCGGCCCCCGGCTGTCTCGACGGCCGCCGCAAGATCCAGGAAGCCAGCGCGCTGCGCTATCAGGCCCGCCAGGAAGCGCGGCTCGGTAATCACGACCGGGTTTGCGACACCCTCGACGAGATCGGCGACCGCTACCACGAGGCGCAGGACGCCTTCGAGGATTGCGGGGCGGACATCGTCTCGATCGATCTGCGCAGCGAACTCCGGTCCCTGCGCGCTGCCAAGCAGGTCAACCGCTGCGACTGACCGGGGCTGACCCGCGCCCCGCGGGTCGAAGCTGCCTGTAACTCGATGCTGCAAAAGCCGGATCCGTCCGCGGGCCGGCGTGTGGTCCCGCACCGCCAAGCGTCACCGTGAAGCGCAGGTCTATCGCAACGAAACCGATCGCTTCGCGCCGGAAAACTCCTCTCCTCCTTTTCAGGGTCTTGCCATGATCGCCACCGACAACGCCCTCCGTCAGCCCACCGCCGAAACGCGGACCGGCCCCTCGTTCGCCGCGGCCCTGTTCGGCTTCCTCGGCAGCACCGTTGCCACGACGATGGTGATGTTCCTGCTCAGCAGCAGCGTCTGACACCGCTTCCGCCCGGTGAGAGCGGCGTCAGGACTGCGCGGCGCTCGCGTGAAACACGCCATCGCGCCCAGCGAAGCGAACGCCCAGGTTTCGTGAGGTCTGTCTCGAGGAGTTGAGGCCCGCCTCAGGGAGCGACCGACCAGAGGCGGCTACGCGAGAACAGCATCTCCGGATTGCCGACTTGGTTCGCCGTCTTCGGCACCGGGCAGCGGGGCGTCTCGGGGCGGGGTGCGACGACGACCGCCGCCTGAGCGGGCGGCACGAGGCCGAGCCGCACTTGGACCGCCGGGTGCCGTGCAGCGGTGATGGTGACGACGCCGGCGATGATGCAGCCGGCCATCAATCCGAGAAAGAAGTTCGTCATCTGAAACGGGTTCCGGACCCGATGCGGCACGGACTGGCCTCAACGGCCGCCACGCCGAAGCACTCGCCCGCTTTCGGGGCGCCAATGGGGCAGATTGCTCGCATACCGGCTTTTAACAAAAACGATGCATTGATTCGCCTGCGATCGGCCGAGGGCGGCGCAGGGAGAACACCAACAATGCAGTACGCGGCCAATGCCTATGCGAAGGCTTCGCGCGTGGCGCTCTCCCCTCGAGAAGCCGAGGCGGCCGTTCTGCTGAAGGCCGCCGGCCGTCTCCAGTCCCTCGGTTCACAGGTCGAGGCGGGGCCGGCTCTCAACGACGCGCTGACGTTCAACCAGCGCGTCTGGACGATCCTGGCCTCCGCAGCGACCGAGCCGAGCAGCCCGCTCCCCGTCGAGGTCCGCACCAGCATGGCGCAGCTTTCGGCCTACGTGTTCCATACGATCCTGGACACGATGATCGAGCCGACGGCGCAGAAAATCGAGTCCCTGGTCTCGCTCAACAACCACATCGCCGCGGGGCTTCAGGGCGACGCCGGGCCGGGGGCGTAAATGCCGGCTGACCGCACGCCGAATCGAATCAGAGCCGCCGAATCGCGTCGCCTTCGGCGGCGACGTGCTGTCCGGGCGTCATTCGCCGGAGGATGTCGCGGCGCGCGGGTGCCCGCACCTCCGAGCGTTCTGTCGCGTCGGAGGGCGTCGGACGGGCGATGTCACTGGGCGGCTGGTTAGGCCGTCTTGGCGACGCGCTCGCCGAGAAACGGCGCGGCTTCCCGCGCGTAGGCCCGCGCCTTGAGGATCACTTCGTCGGGGATCTGCATCACCACGTCGCCGGTCTGCGGATCGGTGACCCGGAAAACGAGGCTCTGGCTCTCCGCATCGCGGATATAGGCCCGCCGATCCGGCTCAGACGGTTTCGCTTCCGTGCTCTCGGGGCTCACCGCGACGGTGACCGCGGGGTCGAGCACGCGGGAGGCGGGCGCCTCGTCGCGAACGGTTTCCCCAACCGGCCGGATGGGGGTGATGGGGGCTGTTGAGACGGGCGGCGTCGAGGCCGCGGCCCTGATCGGGTCCATGGCTGCATTCCTTCGGTTCCGGCGCGAGGCCGGACCTCAGGAGATTGCGCGCGTCGCTACCGGAGTCTTAAAGGCCGCCGGTTGTCCCCCGGGAACGGCCGCCAGCCTCACCGATCCGTAAAGATAACCTGAAGAGTTTTCGCGAATTCGCGTCACCCGATCGGTTCTGCGAGGATGGCCGTCCGCCGGACGGCCATCCCGCATTTCACGCGCGGCTTACTCCGCCGCGTCGACGTAGAGCTTGCCGCCCTCTTCCAGGAACTCCTGCGACTTGGCCGCCATGCCGGCTTGGCGCTCGGCGTCGCTCATCGGCTGGGCTTGGCCGATGACGATGCCGGCCTCCTCCATGGCGAGCACGTCGGCGCGCAGATCCTGCGTGATCTTCATCGAGCAGAATTTCGGGCCGCACATCGAGCAGAAATGGGCGACCTTGTGCGCGTCCTTCGGCAGGGTCTCGTCGTGGTAGGCGCGCGCCGTGTCGGGATCCAGCGAGAGGTTGAACTGGTCCTCCCAGCGGAAGTCGAACCGGGCGCGGCTGAGGGCGTCGTCGCGGAGCTGCGCGGCGGGGTGACCCTTGGCGAGATCGGCGGCGTGCGCGGCGATCTTGTAGGTGATGACGCCGGTCTTCACGTCGTCGCGGTTCGGCAGGCCGAGATGCTCCTTCGGCGTGACGTAGCAGAGCATCGCCGTGCCGAACCAGCCGATCATCGCGGCGCCGATGCCCGAGGTGATGTGGTCGTAGCCCGGGGCGATGTCGGTGGTCAGCGGGCCAAGCGTGTAGAACGGCGCCTCGCCGCATTCCCGCAGCTGCTTCTCCATGTTGACCTTGATCTTGTGCATCGGCACGTGGCCGGGGCCCTCGATCATGGTCTGGCAGCCCTTGTCCCAGGCGATCTTGGTGAGCTCACCCAGGGTCTCCAGCTCGGCGAACTGGGCCGCGTCGTTGGCATCCGCGATCGAGCCGGGACGCAGGCCGTCGCCGAGCGAGAACGACACGTCGTAGGCCCGCATGATGTCACAGATCTCGTCGAACCGCTCGTAGAGGAACGATTCGCGGTGCCCGGCGAGGCACCAGCGCGCCATGATCGAGCCGCCGCGCGACACGATGCCGGTGGTGCGCCGCGCGGTGAGCGGCACATGGGCCAGCCGCACGCCGGCATGGATCGTGAAGTAGTCGATGCCCTGCTCGGCCTGCTCGATGAGCGTGTCCTTGAACACCTCCCAATCGAGCTTCAGCGGGTCGCCGCCGACCTTTTCCAGCGCCTGATAGATCGGCACGGTGCCGATCGGGACGGGCGAGTTGCGCACGATCCACGAGCGGATGTTGTGGATGTTGCGGCCCGTCGAGAGGTCCATGACCGTGTCCGCGCCCCAGCGGATCGACCAGACCAGTTTTTCGACTTCCTCAGCCGCGGAAGACGTCACCGCCGAGTTGCCGATATTGGCGTTGATTTTCACCAAAAAATTGCGCCCGATCGCCATCGGCTCGAGTTCGAGGTGGTTGATGTTGGCCGGGATGATCGCGCGGCCGCGGGCCACCTCGTCGCGGACGAATTCGGGCGTGATGAAGGGCGGCACCGCCGCGCCGAAGCTGTCGCCGTCGGCGAGCGCGGCTTCCGCCCGCTCCAGCATCTGCGCACGACAGGCGTTCTCGCGATGCGCCACGTAGATCATCTCTTCGGTGATGATCCCGGCGCGGGCGAACTCGTACTGCGTCACCAGCTGCCCCGGCTCCGCCCGGCGGATCGTCCGCTCGGCCGGGCACGGCGCCACGAGCTTGTCGGCAGCCGCGAATCCGTTGTCCTCCGGCTTCACCTCGCGCGGCTTCACGGCGGCGTAGCCGCGCCCGACGATCCACGGCTCGCGGACCGCGGCCAGACCCTTCTCGAGGTCGATGGCCGCATCGGTCTCGGTGTAGGGGCCCGACGGGTCGTAGACCCGCACCGGCTCCTCCTTCGGGTCGGAGAGGGCGATCTCCCGATAGGGCACGCGGATGTCGGGGCGGCCGGGCGCCTCCGCATAGACCTTGCGCGAGCCCTGCACGGGGCCGGTGGTCACGCTGGCGGGATTGTTGTTGGGAAGATCTTTGGGACGGACGGGTGCGTTCATCGCTGTCGCTCCTGAAAGGGGAGGCGACCCGTGGTCCCGACGATGGTGCGGCTGACCGATGCTGCCTGTGAGCAGCGGCCACTGGTTCCCGTCCCTCCGCCGGTACGAGCCGGATCAGGTTCAAGGGTCAGGGCGCATGCCCACTCTCAGCCCCATACGGGGCCCCCCTCGGAACGATTCCAACCTCTGCTTCGACGCGATCCTTGTCAATCCATCGCCGGAGCGGCCCGATTCGGAGGAAAGATTTTTCCGTTTCGGAAGCCGCCCGGTGTCACGGCGGAAAAGCTTGACCGTTTGCCGGGGATTCGAGACACGGTTTCGACGAAAAACTCACCAATTGAGCCAGGAAGCCTCCTTTGGCGACCCCGCGCTGCGGCTTGGGTGTGGATGACGCCCGGTCTGCGGGTGGCCATGCGCCCGCCTTTTCGCGACACACGATGGCGATGAGCACGGTCATCCCTTTCCGCCGCCCTCCTGCCCCCGCCACGCCGGCCCGCGCCGGCTGCGACGTGGCGGCTGTCGCAGGCGACCTCCTGGACGTGCTCGATCAGCTCGAAGGGCTGGTGGCGCGGGCCGCCGTCATGGACCGGCCGCGGATCGAGGTGGAGCGCAGCGTGCAGCACCTGCTCGATGCGATCAGCGCAGTCGAGCGCGCCTCCGACACCCTGGGCGAAGGCAGCAGCATCTCCGAGCCGGCCTGAGGATCAGGCGCCTCCGGCGTCCAGCCCGGTCTCCCACGTTTTCTATTCCCAGATCACGCGCGGCATCGTCCTGGCGCGTGTCGGCGGCTTCGCGGCCCAATGATGAGACAGGCGAGAACGCTCACGCCCCGACGTGCAGCACGCTCGCCATGATCGTTCCGTAATGGCAGGCAGTCGCGGCCAGCACGAAGGCGTGCCAGATCGCGTTCTGGAACGGCAGGCTGCGCCAGACGTGGAAGACCACGCCGCCCGAGTAGAGCAGGCCGCCGATGGCGAGGAGCCACAGCGCGGACGGGGTGAGCCCCGAGATCACCGACTCGTAGGCGAGAACGCCGCTCCAGCCGAGCATCAGGTAGAGCACGATCGAGACGCGGTCCCAGCGGCCGGGCATCAGGATCTTGATGGCGATGCCGGTGAGCGCGACCGTCCAGATCAGGGCGAGCAGCGTCCAGGCGACGGGGCCGGAGCCGACCAGCGCCACCACCGGCGTGTAGGTGCCGGCGATCATCAGATAGATGAAGGCATGGTCGAAACGGCGCAGGATCCACTTGCGCGGTCCCACCGGCCACATGTTGTAGGCAGCGGATGCGCCGAGCATCGCCAGCAACGCGGTGGCGTAGACCAGCAGAGAGGCCCGTTCGATCCACCCGAGATGGTTGAGGGCCGCCGTCACGACCAAGCAGATCGCGCCGAGAAACCCGAGGGCGATGCCTGCGATATGGACTACACCGTCCGCCCGCAACTCACTGGGCGTGTAGTTCCATGTCAGCGCAAGCGGGCGTCCGTCCTCGGCCAGAAACATCCTCTGCTCCTGTGTTGGCGAGGTATTTAATTCTATAGAGCGCCGAGTCGTTCCATCGCCGGACTACCGAGGGCACGGTCTTCCACCGAAATTGTTGCGACGACGACTGGAACCCACCTTTTGCGCCTCGGGGTAAGCCGATTTCTATGCTGCGGCGCAGTCGGCCAAGGCTCCCTTCCGAGCCTTCCCGCAAGCATCGAAGCCCATCGCGACGGTTTCATGAACCTGCCTCGGCCGCGAGGCAGGTTTCGCGCCAAACCGGTCGCAGGGCGCAGAGCCGGCTCAGGCGCCGCGGCCGGCGAGCGCCTCCAGCCCGATCGGCACCTCCGCCCCCGTGGGCGCGGCGGCGGCGGGCACGCCGCGGGCGAGACGAGCATGGACGGTCGCCATGATCAGCACCGCCATGGCGAAGACCTGATGCGCGAGCCCGGCCCAAAGCGGCACATGCAGCAGGAGGGTCGCGATGCCGAGACCCATCTGTGCCGTTGCCAGCGCCGCCACGCCCATCGCCCGGCCCGCCGCGGCGCTGCCGGACGCCGTACGGGCGGCCTGGATCGCGTGGGCGATGGCCACCACCACGACGAGATAGGCGAAGAGGCGGTGGTTGAACTGCACCAAAGCGAGGTTGTCGATGAAGTTCTCGATGAAGGGCACCTTGTCGAACAGCACCCGGGCCGGCGGCACGAGAACGCCGTCCATGTCCGGCCAAGTGTTGTAGAGGAGGCCCGCCTTCGAGCCGGCCACGAGCCCGCCGAGCCAGATCTGAACCAGGACGAGGGCCGGCAACAGGCCGGCGACGACCCGTACCGGTTCGGGCGCCGGAGCGAGCGCCCGAGGGCGGGTGCCGGCGGCGAGCCAGACGAGGCCGGCGAGGATCAGGCTCGCGGTGGTGAGGTGCAGGGCGAGTTTGAGCGGCGCCACCGCCGTCATGCCGGGCTGGAGGCCCGAGGCCACCATGATCCAGCCGATCGCGCCCTGAAGCCCGCCGAGCAGGCCGAGGCCGAGGAGGCCGGTGAGAAGGCGACGCCCGAGCATGCCGCGGGCCCAGAACCACGCAAACGGCAGGAAGAACACGAGGCCGACGATCCGCCCGAGCAGGCGATGCCCCCATTCCCACCAGTAGAGCGTCTTGAAGCCGTCGAGCCCGATGCCCTGGTTGAGGATGCGGTACTGCGGCGTGTCGCGGTACTTGTCGAACTCCACCACCCAGTCGGCGGCGTCGAGCGGCGGCACCACGCCGGTCACGGGCCGCCACTCGGTGATCGAGAGGCCCGAACCGGTGAGCCGCGTCGCGCCGCCGACGGCAACCATCGCCACGACGAGCACGGCGAGCAGATAGAGCCACGCGCGCACCGCGCCGTGCCCGGGGCGGTAGGAGGCCGCCGGGACGGCGTCGAAGCGGTCGAGGGTCGGATGGGTCGACAGTCTCATGGTCTCGCGCGTCAGGTCCGGCAGCCGGGAACGTTCGGGGTGGCTTACGGGAAGCGGGACCCCGCGCGCAACGCGGCCTATGGCGCAGGCAGGGGAATCGCACGAGGCGATCCTCCTTCTTCATGCCGGCCTCAGACGCCGGCGCCCGCCTCCGCGGGCTTAGGCTTCCGCTCCGCGCGACGCTCTTCGCGTCGCGAAGCCGCAATCCGCGGCTTCGAGCAATTGCCCCATGACGCAGGCTTGCCGCGTTGCAGCGCGCGAGCAGGACCGGTACGACCCGTTCCGGCGCCCGCCGGGCGCTCACCCACGAACGCGAGAGATCCAGGCCCATGCGCCGCCGCACGCGCACCCTGCTCGGAACCTTCGGTATCCTGGCCTTCGTGATCGTCTACGCGCCGCTTGCCATGGCGCTCGCCGACAGCCGCATCTCGGAAACCCATCCGGCGGTGCAGACGGTGATCTACTCGATCCTCGGCATCGCCTGGATCTTCCCGCTGATGCCGCTGATCCGCTGGATGGACCGGCCGGACAATTAGCGCATCGTTCCGAACGGTGGCCGCCGGCTTTCGGACACGGTTGAACGCCAGCGGCCCCTTTTTTCGCCGCACTCCCTGGCGAGAAGGCGGGACGTCCTACGCTCAAGGTTCGTCTCCGAAGGTCGCCAGCCGCCCATGCGCCCCTCCTCGCGCCGCCCCGCGCTTTCGTTCCGTCCGCACCTCCTCGCCGCCTCGCTGATGCTCGCCGCACCGATGGCCGCCGAAACCGCGGCCGCGCAGGGCACGCCGCGTTCGATGGCGGAATGTGAGCGGCTGAAGAACGACCTCGCCTACAACCAGTGCCTCGCCATGTTCGGCCCGCCCGCCCGGAACGTCGCGAGCGGCGGCTATGTCAGTGGCAACGACGCCTCCAGCACCTCCTCGGTCGCCTCGACCGCGACGATCCCCGGCATCCCCTCGATCGAGGAGCCCGATGTCGAGCCGGCACGGCGCCGGGGGCGGCGCTCCGGCCGCCGCGGCCGGGCCAGCGCCAGCTTCGATGTCGGCAGCGCCGATGCCGGCGCAGGGGAGTCGGAGGGCGGCTCGTCGCGCTCGCGCCGTCGGCGCCGCTGAGGCGGCCTCCGCTCACGCCACGTTGAGCCGCTGCCCGCGGTTCCAGGCCAGGAACGGCACGCCGGAGAGAAGACTGGCCAGCGCCGCGTCGCTCTGGTGCAGCCCGTTCACCGACACCCGCGGCAGCGCGTGGACATGGTCCGCGTGCCCTGCGAACAGATGGCCCGGCCGGGTCGTCACCGCGGTGGCAAAGCCGAGTCTTTTTGCCGTTTCAAACTCCCGCGTCCCGGCGGAAGTCGGATCGCCGACGGGATAGGACAGGTGGCGCACGGGGCGGCCCAGTTCCGCCTCGATCCGCGCGCGGCTCTCGGCCATTTCCCGCTCCGCGAAGGCGGCGTCGTGCTTGGCGAGCATCGGGTGCGAGAGCGTGTGCGCGCCGATGCAGACGACCGGGTCGCAGGCGAGATCGCGCAGTTCTCCCCAGCTCAGGCAGTGTTCGCGGGCGAGCCCGCCCGGCTCGAACCCGGCCTCGCGGCATAACCGGGCGATCTCATCGAGCAGGACCGGCTCCGGGCCGGCGCGCAGGGCGCGATAGACCGTCTCAAAGGCGGCCGTCTTCTCCGCATCCGTGCGGGCCGGCAGGACGAGGCCGGAGTCGAGCCGCACAGCGTCGAGCCGGGCCACGGCCCGTTCCAGTTCGAGCCACCACAGCCGTCCGCGCCCCTCGGCGAAGTCACTCGTCACGAACAGCGTCCACGGCGCCCCGTGCCGCGCCAGCACGGGCTGGGCGTGCTCGACATTGTCGCGGTAGCCGTCGTCGAAGGTCAGCACCGCGAAGGGTTTTCCGCTTTCCGGGGCCGCGAGCCGCTCGGGGACTTGGTCGAGGCCGATGAGGTCGAAGCCGCGGGCGGCCAGCAGCGCCAGCGTCCGCTCCAGGAAGGCGGGGGTGATCGACAAGAGGGCGTTCGGGGCGAAGCCCGGCACCGGCTCGGGGCGGACATGGTGGAAGGTGAGGATCACGCCGCGCCCGCGGGTGGCGGGGGCGAGCCAGCGGTCGGCGCCCGTGGCGGTGATCGCCCGAAAGCCGGCGCGGAACAGGCGGTGTCGGGTGCGGGGCGAGAGCATGGCCCGTCTCGGCTCGAAGCACCGGGCGGCCCCGGCATCGCCTTGAGCCTAGCGACGGACGCGAAAAGCTTTCGTTACCCATCCCCGCAGATCGGCCGCCCGCATCAACCGAGGCTTGAGGACGAACCCGGCAGGATCGCCCGGAGGCGGTTGTGCGTGGCTGCCCGTCCTGGCCGTGACGGGCGCCCGCAATGGGGGATGTGGGAATGGCGGCTCTCGCCGAAGATCTGGGGCGCCCCGTGCGGGCGGGCCTGCGGGGCCATGGCGGCCTCACCGCGGAGGTGTTCTCCGATCTCGCCGCGGTCGAGGGGCTGTGGCGGGGGCTGGAGGCCGACCCGGCTGTCCTGATGACGCCCTACCAGCGCTTCGACTGGGTGGCGGCCTATCTCGGCGCCGGGATCGATGCCGGTGAGGCGACGCGCATTCTCGTGCTCCGCGACGCGCATGGACGCGCGCGGGTGCTGATCCCGCTCACGGTCGGGCGCCGCGGTCCGTTGCGGGTCGCGCGGGTGGTCGGCGACCGGCACGCCAACTTCCACATGCCGCTCTTCGCCTCCCGCGAGGCGGCGGCGATGCCGGCCGAGGATCTGACCGAAGCCCTGATCCGGGCCGGCCGCGCGGCGGGCATTGACGCCTTCGCGCTCCGCAACCAGCCGCGCGTCTGGGACGGCACCCCGAACCCGCTGGCCGGAGGCGGTCTGCCGGCGCCGAGCGACGCCTACGGCATGCTGCTCGGCCCCGACGCCGAGGCCACCCTGCGCCGGGTGTTCAGCGGCGACACCCGCAAGAAGCTGCGGGCCAAGGAGCGCAAGCTCGTGGAGTTTTTAGGCGCCGTCGAGCACCGCGTCGCCGAGACGCCGGAGGCGGCCGCCGAGATCCAGGCGGCGTTCTACGCGCAGAAGGCCGCGCGCTTCGCCGATCTCGGCATCGCCGACCCCTACGCGGAGGCCGACATCCGCCGCTTCATCGCCACCGCGACGGCCCGGACGCGGATGGCGGCGCCGCGGCGATCGAGGTTCACGCCCTGGTGGCGAGCGAGAGCGGTCGCATCCTGGCGACCTTCGGCGGCGCGGTGGACGGCGCCCGCTTCTGCGGGATGTGGACGTCCTTCGACACTGACCCCGAACTCGGCCGGTTCAGCCCCGGCGAGATCCTGCTGCACCGGCTGGTCGGCCATCAGGCCGCGCGGGGCCGCCGGGCGCTCGACCTCGGCGTCGGCGAGGCGGGCTACAAGGCCAAGACCTGCGACGAGACCATCGAACTCGTGGAGCAGACCGTGCCGGTGAGCCCGGCGAGCCATGGGCTCGTGCTCGCCTCACGGCTCGCGGTGCGGCTCAAGCACCGGATCAAGCGCTCGACGCGGCTCTGGGCGGCGACCCAGAGCCTGCGTCGGCGTCTGCGGCCCTGAGCCGAGAAGGCTCAGAAGCCGCGGTTGGCGATGGTGGGCAGCGAGGGCTGCGTGTAGGCGCGGTTCACGTCCCGGCGGGTCTGGGTGCCGTTGGTGTCGGAGGAGTGCCGGTAATTGCTGGTCTCGAAGGCCGAGGCCAGGCCGGGACCGCCCGAATCGGTGCTGTTGCAGGCCGACAGCCCGCAGGCGAGGAGTGCGGCGGCGAGGACGAGCAGCGTGGGGCGCATCGGGACTTCCTGTCGAAGGCGGGTCAGCCCCGCGGGTCGTAACGGCAGGCGTGCCGCGCCCCACCGCCCCTCGGCAAGGAAAAAGTCGCGGCGCGGGAGCGTTGCTGTGCGATCCCGCGCCACCTGTGACCTATTCGGCGTGACTACTCGGCCGCGGCCTTGAGGTAGCGGACCGGGTCGTAGTTGAGGATCGGCCCGAGCCAGCGCTCGACCTCGCTCACATCCATGCCCTTGCGCAGGGCGTAGTCCTCGACCTGATCCCGCTCCACCTTGGCGACGCCGAAGTAATGGGCGTCGGGATGGGCGAGGTAGAGGCCCGAGACCGAGGAGCCCGGCCACATGGCGTAGGACTCGGTGAGCTTCACGCCGATGCGGCTCTCCGCCTTGAGCAGATCGAACAACTGCACCTTTTCCGTATGGTCGGGCTGGGCCGGGTAGCCCGGCGCGGGCCGGATGCCGTCGTACTTTTCCGAGACCAGCTCCTCGGGGGCGTAAGCCTCGTCCGGCGCATAGCCCCAGAACTCCTTGCGGACGCGCTCGTGCATCCGCTCGGCGAAGGCCTCGGCGATGCGGTCGGCGAGCGCCTTCACGAGGATCGAGCGGTAATCGTCGTTGGCCCGCTCGAAGCGCTCGGCGATGCGCACCTCCTCCAGGCCCGCCGTCACCACGAAGGCGCCGACATAGTCCGCGATGCCGGTCTCGGCCGGCGCCACGAAGTCGGAGATGCAGGTGTTGGCGCGCCCGTCGCGCTTCGAGAGCTGCTGGCGCAGGCCGTGGAAGGTCGCGAGCGTCTCCTGCCGGCTCTCGCCGGTGAAGAGCCGGATGTCGTCGCCGACGCTGTTGGCCGGCCAGAAGCCGATCACCGCCTTCGGGTTGAACCAGCGCTCCTCCACGATCTGCTTGAGCATCACCTGCGCGTCCTCGAACAGCGCACGCGCCGCCGGGCCCTGCTCGGGATCGTCGAGGATCGCGGGGTAGCGGCCCTTGAACTCGTAGGTCTGCAGGAACGGCGTCCAGTCGATGTAGGGGACGAGGTCCGCCACCTCGTAGGAACCGTAGACGCGGGTGCCGGTGAAGCTGGGCTTGGCCGGCTTGTAGGCCGACCAATCCACTTTGAAAGCGTTCGCCCGCGCCTTGGCGAGCGGCAGGCGCTGTTTGTCGGCCTCGGAGCGGCGATGGGCGTCGGCGACCTTGGCGTATTCGGCGCGCACCTTCTCCACGGTGGCCCCGCGGGTCTCCTTCGAGATCAGGCTCGACACCACGCCGACCGCGCGGCTCGCATCGGTGACGTAGACCGCCTGACCCTTGGCGTAGGCCGGGTGGATCTTCACCGCGGTGTGGACGCGGCTGGTGGTGGCGCCGCCGATCAGCAGCGGCATTTCCATGCCCTCGCGCTCCATCTCGGCGGCGACATGCACCATCTCGTCGAGCGAGGGGGTGATGAGGCCCGACAGGCCGACGATGTCGACGTTCTCGCGCTTGGCCGTCTCGAGGATCTTGGCCGCCGGCACCATCACGCCGAGATCGATGATCTCGTAATTGTTGCAGGCCAGAACCACGCCGACGATGTTCTTGCCGATGTCGTGGACGTCGCCCTTCACGGTGGCCATCAGCACCTTGCCGGCGGCCTGGCGCTTGCCGTCGCCGCCATTGGCCCGCTTCTCCTCCTCCATGAAGGGTTCGAGATAGGCCACCGCCTGCTTCATCACGCGGGCGGACTTCACCACCTGCGGCAGGAACATCTTGCCCGAGCCGAACAGGTCGCCGACCACGTTCATGCCGGCCATCAGCGGGCCTTCGATGACGTGGAGCGGACGCGCGGCCTCTTTGCGTGCCTCCTCGGTGTCGGCGACGATGTACTCGGTGATGCCGTTGACCAGCGCGTGCTCGATGCGCTTGGCGACGGGCGCCTCGCGCCACGTCAGGTCGGCGGTCTTGGCCTGGGCCGAGGCGCCGGTCTTGAAGCGCTCGGCGGCCTCCAGCAGGCGCTCGGTCGAGTCCTCGCGGCGGTTGAGGACCACGTCCTCGCACAGTTCGCGCAGTTCGGCCGGGATCTCGTCGTAGACGGCCAACTGGCCGGCATTGACGATGCCCATATCCATGCCGGCCTTGATGCAGTGGAACAGGAACACCGCGTGCATCGCCTCGCGCACCGGCTCGTTGCCGCGGAAGGCGAAGGACAGGTTCGAGACGCCGCCGGAGATGTGGGCGTGGGGCAGGGTCTCGCGGATCGTGCGGGTCGCCTCGATGAAGGCGACGCCGTAGGGGTTATGCTCTTCGATACCCGTGGCGACAGCAAAGATGTTCGGGTCGAAGATGATGTCCTCGGGCGGGAAGCCGACCTGCTCGGTGAGGATCTTGTAGGCCTTGGTGCAGATCTCGACCTTGCGCTCGTAGGAATCGGCCTGGCCCTGCTCGTCGAAGGCCATGACGACCACCGCCGCGCCGTAGGAGCGGCAGATCTTGGCGGCCTCGATGAACTTCGCCTCGCCCTCCTTCATGGAGATCGAGTTCACGATCGGCTTGCCCTGGATGCATTTCAGGCCGGCCTCGATCACCTCGAACTTCGAGGAATCGACCATCACCGGCACGCGGGCGATGTCGGGCTCGGCGGCGACGAGGTTGAGGAACTCGACCATCGCCTTCTCGCTGTCGAGCAGGCCCTCATCCATGTTGACGTCGATGACCTGGGCGCCGGCCGCGACCTGATCGCGAGCGACATCGAGCGCGGCGGCGTAATCGTTGTTGGTGATGAGCTTGCGGAATTTGGCCGAGCCGGTGACGTTGGTGCGCTCGCCCACGTTCACGAAGGGAATCTCCTTCGTCAGCACGAAGGGCTCGAGGCCGGACAGGCGCATCAGGCGCGGGATCTCGGGGATCTCGCGCGGCTT
Source organism: Methylorubrum sp. GM97 (assembly GCF_024347855.1). Lineage (NCBI taxonomy): Bacteria > Pseudomonadati > Pseudomonadota > Alphaproteobacteria > Hyphomicrobiales > Methylobacteriaceae > Methylorubrum > Methylorubrum sp. GM97. Next base: position 1,681,081 of record NZ_AP025942.1, on the reverse strand, counting down.
CTTGTCGGCCACGGCCTCGGCGATGGCGCGGATGTGGTCCGGTGTCGTGCCGCAGCAGCCGCCGACCATGTTGACGAGGCCCGAGGCGGCGAACTCGCCCACGAGCTTGCCCATGGCTTCCGGGCTCTCGTCGTAGAGACCGAACTCGTTGGGCAGGCCGGCATTCGGATAGGCACAGACCAGCGTGTCGCAGATGCGCGACAGTTCGGCGATGTGGCCGCGCATCTCCTTGGCGCCGAGCGCGCAGTTGAGGCCGAAGGTGAGCGGGCTCGAATGGCGCAGCGAATTCCAGAACGCCGCCGGCGTCTGGCCCGACAGGGTGCGGCCGGAGAGATCGGTGATGGTGCCGGAGATCTGGATCGGCAGGCGGATGCCGGTCTCGTCGAACACCTGCCACGCGGCGGCGATCGCCGCCTTGGCGTTGAGCGTGTCGAAGATCGTCTCGATCAGGATGAGTTCGGCGCCGCCGTCGATGAGGCCGCGCACCTGCTCGACATAGGCCTGCTTCACCCCATCGAAGGTCACGGCGCGGTAGCCGGGATTGTTCACGTCGGGCGAGATCGACAGCGTGCGGTTGGTCGGGCCGATGGCGCCGGCGACGAAGCGGCGGCGGCCGTCCTGTTCTTCGGCCAGCTTGGCGGCCTCGCGGGCGAGGCGGGCGCCTTCGGCGTTCAGCTCGTGGATGATCGATTCCATGCCGTAATCGGCCTGGGCGATCGTGGTGCCGGAAAACGTGTTCGTCTCGCAGACGTCGGCGCCGGCGAGGAAGTAGTCGAGGTGGATCTGCCGGATCGCGTCGGGCTGCGTCAGGATCAGGAGGTCGTTGTTGCCCTTCTGATCGTGGCTTTGATCCTTGAAGCGCTCACCCCGGAAATCCTCTTCCGTGTATTTGAGCCGCTGGATCACCGTGCCCATTGCCCCGTCGAGGACGAGGATCTTTTCCGACGCGCGCTGGCGCAGGGCGCGCTCGATCTCGGTGCCGTCGACGGGGGGGAAAGCGGTCATGTCGGACGATCCTGGGATGTTCCGGGACGGCGATGGCCGAAAGTGTCGGCCGCATCAACCCACCTCAGCTTGAGGTGCCGGAGCGAAGCGGAGGCCTCGGAGGCCTCCAGAAAACGCGATCGCTCCCAGCCCCTTCCTTCGCTGCGACCGCGGCGCGGTCGCAGTTCGGGATGAGGTTCAGGAGCGCGGTGACGAGGGGTCAGGCCGCCTTGGCTTCCGGCTTCACTGCCGGCTTGGCCGGTGCCTGGGAGCGCAGGCCGAGAAGGTGGCAGATGGCGTAGACGAGGTCGGAGCGGTTCATCGAGTAGAAGTGGAAGTCCTCCACGCCCTCATCGACGAGGTCGAGCACCTGCTCGGCGGCGACCGCGGCGGCGACGAGACGGCGGGTCTCGACGTCGTTCTCCAGACCCTCGAACCGGGCCGCGAGCCAGTACGGCACCGAGGCGCCGGTGCGGCGGGCGAAGTTGGCCGCCTGCTTGAAGTTCTGCACCGGCAGGATGCCGGGGATGATCGGGATGTCGATGCCGGCCGCGCGCACCTTGTCGCGGTAGCGCAGATAGATCTCGTTATCGAAGAAGAACTGGGTGATCGCCTGATCGGCGCCGGCATCGACCTTGGCCTTGAGGGCCTCGATGTCGGCATCGAGCGAGGCGGCCTCGGGGTGCTTCTCCGGATAGGCCGAGACCGAGACCTTGAAGTCGCCGATCCGCTTGATGCCGGCGACGAGGTCGCAGGTCTGCGCGTAGCCGCCGGGATGGGGCCGGTAGCTGTGGCCGACGCCCTCGGCCGGGTCGCCGCGCAGGGCTACGATGTGGCGCACGCCCGCCTCCCAGTAGGACTGCACCACCCCGTCGATCTCTTCCTTCGTCGCATCGACGCAGGTGAGGTGGGCGGCGGGCTTGAGGCTCGTCTCGCGCACCATGCGCGCCACGGTGTTGTGGGTGCGCTCGCGGGTGGAGCCGCCGGCACCGTAGGTCACCGAGACGAATTTCGGCTGGAGCGGCGCGAGACGCTCGATCGAGGACCAGAGGATCTTCTCCATCTCCTCGGTCTTCGGCGGGAAGAACTCGATCGAGACCCGGATCGGGCGGAAGCCGTCGCGGCTGGCGCGGTGTTGGGAGGCGTTGGGCATCTCTTCGTCCCTTCTCCTGGACGTCTGTCGTGGTGTCGGTCGTCGATGGAAGTCGGCTTGAACCGTGAGGCTCGGACCGTGAAGCTTGGATCTTGAGGCTCAGGCCACGACGCGCTCCGGGGCGCGGGCCGGGGCATGTTCCGGGGTCTGCGCCTCGATCGCGGCGGTGTCGTGCGCGAGCCAGAGGGTGACGGTGAGCGGGTGCTCGATGCCGTCCTCGGGCGCGAGATCGCGGCTCTCGACATCGCCCAGGCCCGCCTGGACGAGCCAGCCCGTGATCTGCTCCGCGCCGAAACCGAGGCGGCGATGGGCTTGGCTTTCGCGCAACTGCTCCAGGGTGTGGGGCGCGAAATCGACCACGAGCAACCGCCCGCCCGGCGCGACGAGGCGGGCCGCCTCGCGCAGCGCTCGGGCCGGATCGTCGAGGTAGTGCAGCACCTGATGCAGCACCACGAGATCGAAGCCGCCGCGGCCGAAGGGGGGCGCGTGGAGGTCGCCCTGGCGCAGATCGACCCGCGACAGGCCCATCCGCTCCAGATTGGCCCGGGCGACCGAGAGCATGGCATGGCTCGAATCGAGCCCGGTGGCGCGACCGGCCAGGGGGGCCAGCAGGCCGAGCATCTTGCCGGTGCCGGTGCCGAGATCGATCACGTGGCGGATCGGCCGGTCTCCGAGCGCGTCGAGCACCGCCGCCTCGACGGCAGCCTCGGGCACGTGCAGGGAACGCAGGCCGTCCCATTTGGGGGCGAGCCGGGCGAAGAAGGTCTGCGCCGCCTCGGCCCGTTGCGTCCGCACCGAATCGAGCCGGGCGCGATCCTCGGAAAGCGGGGGCGCGGCGCGCTCCAGCGCCGCGATCAGGGGCTCGACGAAGCCGATGGCGGCCTCACGCAGGCGGAAGAACGCCCAGGCGCCCTCGCGGTGTCGCTCGATCAGGCCCGATTCGACGAGGAGCTTGAGATGGCGCGAGATGCGCGGCTGCGACTGACCGAGGATGTCGGTCAGGTCGGAGACCGACAACTCGCCCTCGGCCAGCAGCGCCAGGATGCGCAGGCGCGTTTCCTCCGCCGCCGCCCGCAGCACGGCGAGCGCCTCGGCGAAGGGCACCGGGGCTGTGGTCGCGCTGTTCGTTGGGCCGCTCTCGCTAGACATAAAGATATCTTTATGTGCGTAACGAGCCGGTGGCAAGGGGTTTCGCTGACGGTTTCGCTGACGACCCGGCCCCTTCGTCAGCGGCGGGCCGCTACTGATAAGCCTGCTTGAGGTCGAGGGTGCAGCGCACGCCGACTTCGTCGTAGCCTTCCGAGAGCCAGACCTTGGCGGCGGCGCGGCCCTTGTCGCGCAGGCGCTCGATCATCCCCCAGCGGGCATCGGTGCGCGAGGAGGCGGCGAAGCCGTCGAGCGAGTCGGTCCCGTCGATGCGGTGGAGGAAGACGCGTTCCAGCCCCGGAACCTGCCCCTGCCCGCCCTCGTCGATCAGGCCGTGCACGAAGTCGATGGAGCGCAGCTCCCGCATCAGGTTGGCGTTGAAAGTGATCTCGTTGAGCCGGTCCTGGATGTCGCTGGCCGAACGCGGCGTCTCGCGGCGCTCCACGGGGTTGATCTGCACCAGCAGGATGTCGCGGGTGCTCGCTTCGTGCAGCGGGTACAGGGCCGGATTGCCGAGATAGCCACCGTCCCAATAGGGTACGCCGTCGATCTCGACCGCCTGGAACACCGTCGGCAGGCAGGCGGAGGCCATCAGGTGATCGACCGTCAGGCTATCGCGCCCGAACACGGCGAGCTTGCCGGTCCAGACATTGGTCGCCGACACGAACACCTTGGCGGTGTCGGCGGCGCGCAGGCGATCGAAATCGACGGCCTGCTCCAGCGCGTCGCGCAAGGGGTTGAAGTTGAATGGATTGGTCGCGTAGGGGCCGGGGTTGAGCGCCTTCACCCAGGCCTCGAAGAACGGGTTGCCCTTCCAGAACCGGAACAGGCCGTCGATTAGGCCCTTCTGCGAGGGGCGTAGGTCGGCATCCAGGCTCGCCTCGCGCCAGAACTTCTCCAGGGCAGCGCGGGCCCCGTCGGGGCCGCCCGCGAGCCAGCCGTCCACGAGGACGACGGCGTTCATCGCGCCCGCGCTCGCTCCGGTGACTGCCTCGAAGGCGACGCGTCCGTCCTCGATCAGCGCGTCGAGCACGCCCCAGGTGAAGGCCCCGTGCGAACCGCCCCCCTGGAGCGCGAGGGAGACCGCCTTCTCCGCCCGCGGCCCGGCCAGGCCGCGGAAATTCTCGCCCGGCCGGGTCGAATCGGCGATGGGGTCCGGAACGGCCGTGGCCGGATTGTGGGCGTCGTCGCGCGTTCCGGTCCGCGCCCGGGTGTCCAAGGGCGCCGAGACGTCGCGCCGAGACCCGTCTTCAGGGCCGGACCCGTGTCGGGACTCGTCGCGCAGTCCTTGCGGTGCCGCGCCATTGCTGGCCTGAGGTTCGGGGCTCGTCGTGTCCATCTTGCCTCGCGTCGTTTATTGCGGCGCACCTTCAAATGGTGCAAAGCAGCAAGTGTGCCCGTGCGGTTCTTTGACCCGCGGGCAGGCGAATGCAAGATATGATAAGGCGCTTTCGCCTGTCGGCATCCTTGCATCTGCACGGCATACGCTCGACATCCCGATCCGGATGCGACATGGAAGCGGCCTTGGCGATCGAGGCGCGCCGCGCATCCGTTCGCGCGGTCGCGGCGGCAGGTCGCGGATCGCGCCGGTTTCGGTTAGGATCGCCCCTGCGCCTGCGGGACGCCCCCGGCCGGCACGCGCGGACAACAGTTTGACCCGCGAAGGCACGATGGAAGTCATGGAAGCTCCCGACGCCCTGGCAAACCCGATCGACTCCCGCAGCCCCAGCATGACGGGGCCGGAGATCGCCGGGCCGGCACCGCGCCACCGCACCGTCGGCGTGCAGATCGGCAGCGGCGAAGGGGCCGTCACCGTCGGCGGCGGCGCCCCGATCGTCGTGCAGTCGATGACCAACACCGACACGGCCGACATCGACGGCACCGTGGCCCAGGTCGCCCAGCTCGCCCGCGCCGGCTCGGAGCTGGTGCGCATCACCGTCGATCGCGACGAGGCGGCGGCCGCCGTGCCGAAGATCCGCGAGCGGCTCGACCGCATCGGCGTGCACGTGCCGCTGATAGGCGACTTCCACTACATCGGTCACAAGCTCCTCTCCGACCATCCGGCCTGCGCTGAGGCGCTGGCCAAGTACCGGATCAATCCGGGCAATGTCGGCTTCAAGGAGAAGAAGGACACCCAGTTCTCGACCATCGTCGAGCAGGCGGTCCGCTACGGCAAGACGGTCCGCATCGGTGCGAACTGGGGTTCGCTCGATGGCGAACTCCTCACCCACCTGATGGACGAGAACGCCAAGCTGCCCCGCCCCATCGATGCCCGCGCGGTCATGCGCGAGGCGATGGTGCAGTCGGCGCTGACCTCCGCCGACCGGGCGGTGGCGCTCGGCCTGCCGAAGGACCGCATCATCCTCTCGGCCAAGGTCTCGGCGGTGCAGGATCTGATCGCGGTCTACCGCGAAGTGGCGCGCCGTTCCGACTACGCGATCCATCTCGGCCTGACCGAGGCCGGCATGGGCTCGAAGGGCATCGTCGCCGCCTCCGCCGCCATCGGCGTGCTGCTGCAAGAGGGCATCGGCGACACGATCCGCTACTCGCTGACGCCCGAGCCCGGCGGCGACCGGACCGTGGAAGTGAAGGCCGCGCAGGAACTCCTGCAGACCATGGGCTTCCGCACCTTCGTGCCGCTCGTGGCGGCGTGCCCCGGCTGCGGCCGGACGACCTCGACGACGTTCCAAGAGCTCGCCCGCGACATCCAGAACTGGATCTCCACCTCCATGCCGGAGTGGAAGAAGTCCTATCCGGGCGTGGAAGGCCTCAACGTCGCGGTGATGGGCTGCATCGTGAACGGTCCCGGCGAATCGAAGCATGCCGATATCGGCATCTCGCTGCCCGGCACCGGCGAGAGCCCGAGCGCCCCGGTCTTCATCGACGGCAAGAAGGCGATGACCCTGCGCGGCGCCACGCTCGCCAAGGACTTCGAGACGATCGTGGTCGATTACATCGAGCGCCGCTTCGGCCAGGGCAAGCGCGACGCCGCAGAGTGAGCCCCTCGGGTGGGCCGGCTCCCGAAACCTTCGCGGTGAGGGAAGCGGCCCGCCCGTCTTTGTCCGAGACGGCCCGCCCTGTCGGCGGACCGCTCACGCTGCCCTCCGCCCCGCCTCGCGCCCGCCGTGCTCTCCGGTTCGCGCCTCGCGAACCGCACGCGGGTGGTTTTCTGTGCCGCGAGACGGCGTGCGGTGGTATGGCCGCCTCAGGGGCGCCGCGGTGACCGGCGCGCATCGATCCGCATCTCCGACGCATTCCCTTCATGCGACTCCGGCACACCCGGCCGGACGACGCGCGAGCCCAGGCACGCCTGCCCGATGACCCAGCCCGCCAGCCCCCATACCGCCGGATCCACCCTGCCGGACGGCCCCGTCGCCGCGGTCGCGGGCGGGCCGGCGCCCGGCGAGGGAGGCCCGGTCGCGGCCTCGGCGGGCGCGGTCGATGCGTCTCCGCAGGAGGCGCACGGCCACGCCAAGACCGGCTTCTGGGCCCTCACGGTCGGCTCCGTCGGCGTCGTCTACGGTGATATCGGCACGAGCCCGCTCTACGCCTTCCGCGAGGCGCTCGCGCCTTCGCGCAGTGACGGCATCCTTCTGGCCGAGGAGGTGATCGGCACCGCCTCGCTCATCATCTGGGCGCTGCTCCTGATCGTGACGATCAAGTACGTCGCGATCCTGCTGCGCATGGACAATAACGGCGAGGGCGGCATCCTCTCGCTGATGGCCCAGGCCCGCCACGCGCTCGGCGGCTCCAAGATCGTGTTCATGCTGGGCCTGCTCGGCGCCTCGCTGTTCTACGGCGATTCCGTCATCACCCCGGCGATCTCGGTGCTCTCGGCGGTGGAGGGCCTGAAGCTCGTCACGCCCGCCTTCGAGGACTACGTGCTGCCGATCACGGTGGCGATCATCCTCGGCCTGTTCGCGGTGCAGAGCCACGGCACGGCGCGGGTCGCGACCTTCTTCGGGCCGGCCATGGTGGTGTGGTTCCTGGCCATGGCCGCCGCCGCTCTGCCGCACATCGCCGGCAATCCCGGCGTGCTGGCCGCCTTCAATCCCTGGTACGCCGTGCACTACCTCCTCGGCCACGGCACCGGCGCGCTGGTGGCGCTCGGCGCGGTGTTCCTGGCGGTGACCGGGGCAGAAGCCCTGTTCGCCGATCTCGGCCATTTCGGGCGCCGCCCGATCCAGGTGGCGTGGCTCGGCCTCGTCGCGCCCTGCCTCGTCCTGAACTATCTCGGCCAGACCGCCCTCGTGCTGGCCAAGCCGGAGACCACCGATCCGTTCTACCAGCTCGTGCCGGAATGGGGCCTGATCCCCATGGTGCTGCTGGCCACGCTCGCCACCGTCACCGCGAGCCAAGCGGTCATCACCGGCGCGTTCTCGCTGTCGCGGCAGGCGATCCAGCTCGGCATGCTGCCGCGCATGGAGATCCGCCACACCTCCGAGGCGCATTCGGGCCAGATCTACCTGCCGCAGATCAACACCCTGCTCGCTCTCGGCGTGGTGATCTTGGCGATCAGCTTCCGCTCCTCCTCGGCGCTCGCCTCGGCCTACGGCATCGCGGTGACGGGCACGATGCTGCTCACCGCCTCCATGGCCTACGTGGTGCTGTGGAAGGTCGTGCGCCTCTCGCCGCTCGTCTCGGCGGCGATCATCATGCCCTTCATCGTGCTCGAGTCGCTGTTCCTGCTCTCGAACCTGCTGAAGCTGCACGAGGGCGGCTACGTGCCCCTGATGCTCGCGGGCGGCCTGATGCTGATGATGTGGACCTGGGTGCGGGGCGTCACGATCCTCTTCAACAAGACCCGCAAGACCGACGTGCCTCTGGTCGAGCTCGTCGGCATGCTGGAGAAGAGCACCTCCTACCAGCGGGTGAAGGGCACCGCGGTCTTCCTCACCAGCGATCCCGAGATCGCCCCGGCCGCGCTCCTGCACAACATGAAGCACAACAAGGTGATCCACGAGAAGAACGTCGTGCTCACCGTCGAGACCATGGACCGGCCCCGCGCCACGCAGAGCGAGCGCGTGCGCATCGAGCCCGTGGGCTTCGGCTTCTACCGGGTGGTGATGCGCTTCGGCTACATGGAGACGCCCAACATCCCGCGCACCCTGACCCTGCTCAAGCGCGAGGGCTTCAAGTTCGACATCATGTCGACCTCGTTCTTCCTGTCGCGCCGCTCGATCCGCCCGGCCGCCCATTCCGGCATGCCGCTTTGGCAGGACCGGATCTTCATCACGCTGGCCAAGAACGCCAACGACGCCACGGACTTCTTCCAGATCCCGACCGGCCGCGTCGTCGAGGTCGGCACGCAAGTAACCGTGTAGCATCGACCCCCCGCCGCGCGGCGGGGTCGCCAAACGGTCGTTCTCCTCAAAGACGACACTCGATGGTTGTGCGGAGATCCTGTGGCCGGCTCGCTACAGGACGGTCATTTGCGCGCGACTGTCTTGCGTGCCCGCGCGCCGTCTCTTACGGCTGAGCTTACGAAAAGTAAGCAACAACAACAGTTTAGCATAATTCCAAACAACAGACCGATCCCATTCCGCGCGTCCTTGCGGAGGCTGTCGGCTGTTCTGGGCAGATGGGGTCAGGAGTATGGGGTCGGTTCGCACTCTCGTCGGCGTCCGCGCCCTGCGGACGATGGCGCTCACAGGCGCCTCGTTGATGGCCCTGACCCTTGCAGCCGCCGCGCAACAGGCGACGGCACGGTTGGAGGAACTGTCGGTCGAAGGCAGCGGCCGGGGCGCCGGCGCCACCGGCGGTCCGCCGGCCCAGCGCGGCGCCGACGGACGCGCGGCGCCCGAGGATCCGCGCGGCCCCGTCGCCGGCTACGTCGCCACCCGCTCGGTCACCGCGACCAAGACCAACACGCCCCTGATCGAGACGCCCCAGGCGATCACCGTGATCGGCCGCGAGCAGATCGAGGCGCAGGGCGCGCAGACGCTGACCCAGGCGACGCAGTACACCGCCGGCATCTATTCCGGCGTCTACGGCGCCGACGAGCGCGTTGATTTCTTCACCCTGCGCGGCTTCGTGGCGAGCGATTACGGGATCTACAAGGACGGCCTGCAACTGCTGAACTACGGCTTCGGCACGCTGAAGACCGAGACCTTCGGCCTGGAGCGCATCGAGGTGCTACGCGGTCCGGCCGCGGTGCTGTTCGGTGCCGGCAACCCCGGCGGCCTCGTCAACCAGGTCACCAAGCGCCCGACGCTCGCGCCCTTCGGCTATGTCGAGATCGCCGGCGGCTCGTTCGGGCAGGTCTACGGCGCCTTCGACGTCGGCGGCCCGGCCGACGATTCCGGCCACCTGTTCTACCGCCTCACCGGTATCGGCCGGCAGGGCGGCACCCAGGTCGAGGGCGCGGATTCCGATCGCGCCTATATCGCCCCGGCCTTCACCTGGCGGCCGGATGCCGGCACCACCTTCACGGTGCTGACAAGCTATCAGCGCGATTCCACGGCCGTGACCGCGAACTTCCTGCCCTATGCCGGTACCGTGCGCCCCAACGCGAGCGGCCTGCGCATCGACCGCTCCCTCAATGTGGGTGATCCGCGCATCAACAGCTTCCAGCGCGAGCAGGTCTTCGCCGGCTACGAGTTCGAGCACGCGGTCGACGACGTGTGGACCGTGCGCCAGAACTTCCGCTACTCGTTCTCGGACGCGACGCAGAATTCGTATATCGGCCAGCTCGGCTACGCCGACCTGCCGCAGACGCAGCTCTCCCGCTACCAGTTCCAGTACAGCGACAAGGTCAGCCTGTTCCAGGTCGACAACCAGGCCGAGGCCCGATTCTCCGATGGGTTCGTCGCCCACGACGTGCTGTTCGGCATCGATTACAAGAACTACTCGCTCTACGACAATCAGGCTTCGCTCTTCCCCGCGCCGAACCTGAGCATCATCAACCCGCTCTACGGGCAGATCGTCGGCCGGCCCCTGCCCTATCAGGTCGACGTCAACAGCTTCCGGCAGCTCGGCTTCTACGCCCAGGACCAGATCAAGCTCACCGACCGGCTGAGCCTGATCGGCGGCCTGCGCTACGACATCGCCAACAGCGACGTGCTCAGGAAGCTCGCGCCGGACACGAGCACGTCCCGTACCGATACGGCGCTGACCGGCCGCATCGCGCTGCTCTACAACTTCGATCCCGGCGTCGCGCCCTACGTCGCCTACTCGACCTCGTTCCAGCCGCAGATCGGCGTCGATGCCATCACCGGAGGATCGCTCTCGCCGGATCGGGGCGAGCAGATCGAGGTCGGCCTGAAAATCGAGCCGGTCGGCGAGCGCTTCTCCCTCAACATCGCTGCCTTCGACCTCGTGCGCGACAACCCGCCCTTCCCGGTCATCGTCGGCTTCGGCAGCACCCAGCTCGGCACCGTGCGCTCGCGCGGCATCGAGGGGCAGTTCGTCGCCAGCCTCGCGGAAGGGCTGAACGTCGTCGCGGCCGTGACCCATTACGATCTCGAATACACCCGCGTCCGGGACGCCGCACTCGGCGACCTCGTCGGCAAGACCCCGACCAACGTGCCGGAGACCTTCGCCTCGGTCTTTGCCGACTACACGATCCCCCTCGGTGACTGGCGCGGCTTCGGTTTCGGTGGAGGCGTGCGCTATGTCGGGCGTTCCTATGCCGACCAGCTCAACAATCTGAAAGTGCCGGACTACATCCTGTTCGACGCGACCGTGCACTACAACTGGGAGCGCTGGCGCATGGCGATCACCGCCGCCAATCTCGGCGACCGCCGCTTTGTCACCTCGTGCCAGTCGGCCAATTCCTGCTTCTACGGCGAGGCCCGCCGCGTGCTGGCGAGCGTGAGCTATCGCTGGTGAGCCGCTGGCGCGGGCGACCGTGCACGAATCGCCGCAGGACCCGTCCGCGGGCCCTGCGTCAGCTTGGAGGCGGCGGGCGGCCGGGCTATCTCGGGTTTGTCTAAGCGGATCGTGAGAATCCGTATCTCGAGGAACGCCCCACCGCCATGATCGTCCGCTCCCTCATCGCCGCCGCCCTGATCGGCGGCACGGCTTACCCTGCCGCCGCGCAGGACACCGCCCCACCGCCTGCCGCGACCGCGCCGCAGAACCCCTCGCAAGAGCCTTCGCGGGAGGCTGCCCCGCCGCGGCCGATCCGCAACGCGCCGAGCCCGCGGGCGCTGGAATTTGCCGCCTACATCTTCTCGGCGGTCAATGTCTGCGGCTATCGGCTCAACGCGCCCGAATTCGAGGCGCTGCTCGCCAAGCAGAACACGCGGCCCGAGGACGTGAGCCCCCGCGGCCCCTTCGGCAACCGGGTGATCGGCATCTTCACCCTGATGTCCAACCAGATGAACCTCAACCGCGAACAGGCCTGCCTCGCGGTGGCCGGCGAGTACGGCCCTGAGGGGAACGTGGTGAAGAACGTCCTGCTGCCGCCGGGCGCCGGCGAGCCGGTCCCCGCGCCGGGAGGCAAGCCGGCGCAGCCATAGCTGTCCCGATCCCCGCGGAGAAACGGCCGCGTTGGGCGAGGCATGACCTGTGAAGAGGTCCGGATCACCATACGGAGCGCCGGACTCTGCCCCGTCGCGACGTTGGCGACGGCCTGATCGGCGCGCATCGGGGTCCGCGGCGGCTCCCCGCGCCCGCGAAATGCTGTAGAGGGACGGGCGATACCCGCGTCCGTCTCTCCCGCTGGCCCTGGCCCATGTCCGCAACCGATCCCGTGCTTCGCCCTCAGCCGCGCCCCGGCGTGCTCGCCATCGAGGCCTACGTGCCCGGCAAGAGCGCCGCGCCGGGTGTGGCGAAGATCCACAAGCTCTCTTCGAACGAGACGCCTTTGGGCCCGAGCCCGCACGCGATCGAGGCTTTGCGGGCCGAGGCCGCGACGCTGGCCCTCTATCCCGACGGCAGCGCGACCCGCCTGCGCACGGCGATCGGCGCGCGCTACGGCATCGATCCCGCCCGCATCGTCTGCGGTGCCGGCTCGGACGAATTGCTGACGCTGCTGGCGATGGCCTTCGTCGGGCCGGGCGACGAGGGCATCTTCTGCGAGCACGGCTTCCTCGTGTACCGCATCGCGATCCTGACGGCGGGTGGCACGCCGGTGGTGGCGCCGGAAACGAACCTGACGGCGGATGTCGATGCCATCCTCGCCGCGGTCACGCCCCGCACCCGGATCGTCTACCTCGCCAACCCCAACAACCCGACCGGCACCTACCTTCCGTTCGAGGAGGTGCGCCGCCTGCATGCCGGCCTGCCCGGCAACGTGCTCCTCGTGCTCGACGGGGCCTATGCCGAGTACGTGCGCGCCAACGACTACACCGCCGGCCTCGAAATGGCGCTCGATGCCGCCAACGTCGTGATGACGCGCACCTTCTCGAAGATCCACGGGCTCGCGGCGCAGCGCATCGGCTGGATGGTCGGCTCCGAAACCGTGGTCGATGCGATCAACCGCATCCGCGGGCCGTTCAATCTCTCGGCGGGCGGCATCGCGGCCGGGGCGGCGGCGATCGCCGACGAGGCTCACGTTGCTGCGGCGGTGGCCCACAACGACGAATGGCTCGCTTGGCTCACCCGCGAGGTCGAGGCGCTGGGGCTCACCGTGACGCCGAGCGTCGGCAACTTCCTGCTCATCCACTTTTCGGACAGGCCCGGCCACACGGCGGCGGAAGCGGATGCGCATCTGACACGCGCAGGCGTGATCGTGCGGCGCGTCTCCTCCTACGGCCTGCCCAACGCCCTGCGGGTGACCGTCGGCGGCGAGGAGGCCAATCGCGCCTTCGTGGATGCGCTGGCCGCCTTCCTGGGAGCCCAGCGTTCGTGACCGAGGGGGTGGAGCGCCTCGCCATCGTCGGGCTGGGCCTGATCGGCTCCTCGATCGCCCGCGGCGCCCGGACCTATGGGCTGGCGCGGGACATCGTGGCGATCGACCGCGACGCGGGCGTGATCGACCGAGTGAACGCCCTGAATCTGGCGGACGAGGCGAGCACCGAAGCCTCGGCGGTGGCCGGGGCCGATCTCGTCATCCTCTGCGTGCCCGTGGGCGCCATCGGCGCGGTGGCGGCCGAGATCGCGCCGCATCTGAAGCTGGGCGCGGTGATCTCGGATGTCGGCTCGGTCAAGGCCGCGGTGGTGGCGGCCGTCGCGCCGCATCTGTCCCCCGCCAATCCGTTCGTTCCGGCGCATCCGGTGGCGGGCACCGAGTATTCCGGGCCGGACTCGGGCTTTGCCACCCTGTTCTCGAACCGCTGGTGCATCCTCACGCCGCCGGAGGGGACGGATCCGGCGGCCGTCGAGCGGGTGCAGGGCCTGTGGCAAGGCTTGGGCGCCATCGTCGAGACCATGACGCCCGAGCACCACGACCTCGTGCTCGCCATCACCAGCCATGTGCCGCACCTGATCGCCTACAACATCGTCGGCACGGCGGCCGACCTCGAAGAGGTCACCCAGTCGGAGGTGATCAAATTCTCCGCCGGCGGCTTCCGCGATTTCACCCGCATCGCCGCCTCCGACCCGACGATGTGGCGCGACATCTTCCTGACCAACCGCGACGCGGTGCTGGAAATGCTCGGGCGCTTCAACGAGGATCTGTCCGCCCTGTCGCGGGCGATCCGCTGGGGCGACGGCGAGGCCCTGCACGAGCTGTTCACCCGCACCCGCACCATCCGCCGCGGCATCGTCGCCATGGGCCAGGAAACGGCCGAGCCGGATTTCGGCCGCGCCCGCAACGCGGCGGCGCCCGCGGCGAAGCAGAGCTGAAGGAAAGGGCGCCCGAGATGCGCACATTCGCCATCGTTGCCGTCGTCGAGGGGGCGGCACCCGAGCTGTTCGAATGGCTCGCCTTCCACCGGGCGGTCGGCGTGCGCCACTTCGTGATCTACGACAACGGACTCGACAGCGAGGCCGCGGCGTTCCTGAAGGCGCAGGCGGCGATCGGCGTCACCACCCTGCCCTGCCCGACCCGCGTCGACCGCACCCCGCTTTTTGCGGCCTACGACCATTTCCTCGCCTCGTGGGCGCGGCTGTTCCGCTTCGCCGCCTTCCTCGGCACCGATGAATTCCTGGTGCCGGCGCCCGGCCGTTCGATCGAGGACTGGATCGCCCGCATCCCGCCGCATGCCGGCGCGGTGGTGGTCAACCGGCGCGTCTTCGACACCACGGCGCCGGAGGGTCCTGCCTCCGGGCTCGTCCTGCGCCGTTTCCCTCGCTCTCTCGCGCAGGCCGACCACGCGGAGAACCGCGTCGTCACCTCGATCTACCGGCAGGGCGCCATCACCACGATCGCCGACCCGCACATGACGGAACTCGTGCGGGGCGAGCGGCTGATGAGCGATTTCGGTCCCGCCGAGCCGGACCCGCAGCGGCCCGGCGCGATCCTCGCCGTGCGGCACGGGGAGATCCGGCTCAACCACTATCCCCGTCCCGTTCCGAGCGCGCCGCCGCCCGAAACGCGCGCGGAGACGGAGCCGTGCACCCGGACGGCCAGCTGGGTCCGGCCAACCCTCGACGAGATGCGCCATCTCCTGGCTTACGTGGAGAGTGTCGCCCCGTCCGAGGCCGCGCGGCTGCGCGCACGCAGCGCCGCCGTGCCCGAGCTGGCGCAGCCGGTCGCGCCGCGGGAGCATCGCCTGTGGCGGCTGCGCCATCTGCACAGGCCGCGAGTGGAAGCCGCTGGGCGCTTCGTCCGGCGCAAAATTTTTGGGGCGCCGCGCCCCTGGTAGGCGAGGGTCGGAGCAGTCTGTATCGGGCGCCCAGATCAGGCCGCGATGCGGATCGTCGAGGTGATCTCGTCCACGTCGCTCGACAGGCGGCCGTCGGCCTCTCGCGTCACCAAGCCGAGTTCCGTCAGCGCCACCACATCCTCGTGCACGCGTCGGACATCCCGCCCGAGCGATCGGGCGAGGGCACGGATGCCGCTCTCGGATGAGCGCCGGAGGTGGCGCAGGAGTTCGTAGCGTTTGGGCGTCAGAACCGCGCACAGGGCCGCCCAATCCCGGAACAGGATGCGGTCGCTCGCAGGAGCCGGCTGATCGTCCTGAGCGGCTTTCCAAGCCTTCGCCACGTCCGCCGCAGCCTCGCGCAGGGACCGGCCGACCTCGATCTCAGTCTTTGCCATGGTCCCTTCTCCAGCTCTCGACGGCTGCGACGAAGTCGTCGAGCAAACGATCGACACCCAAGAAGTGATACGGCGTTTCCTCGCCGCCATCGTGCCGGTGGTCGCCCTTGCCGCGTTCGTTATCGAAGCCGATCACCCGCACCCCGTCCACGATGTAGACGAGGCGGTACTTGAAGCGGTGCGCTGACGGCGGAACCGGCTCAGGCACACGCCACACCACCAGTTCCGCGAAATCTCGGTCGCCGAAAATCACGCGACGGCGTATGACGAGCGCCGCCTTCATGTTGGTATGTTATGACAACAGCCCTGGCCGTCAAGCACCGGGTGGCACCCGCTCAGTACAGGGCCGGCAGCACCACGTTCGGCACGGCAAGCGGGCCGAGCATGAGGCGCCCGTCGCCCAGGCGCAGCGTCGGCAGGGGCTTGAGGCCGTTGGGGCTGTCGGCCGCCTGCACCTCGCCGGCGGCACTCTCGCGCTTGCGCAGGCCGCCGAGGAACTGGCCGACGAGGTTGCCGATCAACGCGCCCTTGTCCGAGCCGTAGCGCTGGCCCATCACCTGCCCGACCAGGGCTTCGAGCCCGAGCGCGCGGATGTCGAAGCGTCCCTCGGGGCGATGCGCCTCGTCGAGGCCGACTTCGCCCTTGGCTTGAAGGCGGCGCTCGCCCTTGGCGATCGACAGGCGGGTCACGTCGAGGCGGCCGTCGGCCTGACGCCATTTCTCCAGTTCCCGCGCCACCGTGCCGGTGCGCAGCACCGTGGCCCGTTCGATGGTCGTGTCGAGATCGACATCGGCCGGTTCGCCGCTGCCGCTCAAGGCGTCGAGCTGCGGCACAGCGGCCTTGGCGAGGCGCAGGCTGATGTCGACGGCGCCGTCGCTCTCGAAGCGGCCGGGGGTGGGCCGGGCGTGGAGCTCGAGGTGCTGGACGGCGAAGTCCACCGGGCCCGGATCGGGGGATTGCACCGTGCCCTTGGGGCCATCGACGACGACGGAGGCGCGGCTGAAGCCATTCGAAGCGGCGTGGAAGCTCGCTTCGAGAGACGTCCAGGTCACGTCGGCGGTCAGATCGCCCTGCTCGACACGGAAGGGGCCGGCGACTTCGAGAACGGCGTGGCGCGGATCGTAGACCTGCACCACGGCGGTGGTCGGCCCGAGGGTGAAATTGCCGTCGGAGCGGGCGAAGCGGACCGAGCCGCAGCGCAGTTCGAGGCGGAAGGGATAGCCGGTGATCGAGCGGTCGGCGCAGGTCCATTGCCGGCCGGCCTGCGCCTCACGGGCGAGCCACGCATCCATCTCGCTCTCGGCCTTGCCGCGGATGAAGAACCACGCGGCGGTCCAGGCGACGACGAGGATGGCAAGCAGGATGTAGGGAAGGAACAGGCCGATTCGCCGCCGCCGGGGGGGCGATCCGCCGGGAATGGGATCGGGTGTCTGCGCCATCGGCCTCGTTCCTGCGCGGCCCGGCAGGAGAGGCCGGACGCCCCGTGTTTGGAGACCGGGGCTGTCCAAGGCAAGGGCCCTGCCCTCCCGCCGGCTTTCACAGGCCAGCGAGTGGACACCGGCCGGGCACGGGATCAGGCGTTCCCCTGCTCCGTGTCGGCGGCGAGGTCGAGCACGACGGCGCGACGCTCGGTCTCCCCCTCGGCGAGGCGGTGAACATGCATCTCCGTCGCGCCTTCCTGGCGGGCGCGGGCCAGCCAGTTGCGGTGCAGGCGCTCGCGCGGCCCCTTACCGGTCGCGGCGATGGACACGGCCTGGGCAATGCCGGCCTCGTCCCGCCGCACGGCGATGACCACCGCCTCATCGACCTCGGCGAGGTCGGGTTCGGCGAGTTCGTGGACGCCGACGACGTAGCGGCGGCCGGACCGCCCGCGCCACGCGCTCAAAGCGGGGGCAGCAACGCCGCGCAGGCCCGCCATGGTTCGGAGACGCTCCTCGCGCACATCCGCTCTCCGGGATCGATCGTCCTTCAGATCGCGGAGCGCGACCGACCAGGACAGGGCTCGTTTGTTCGCCATTTGTTCTGTTCTACAGCGCTCGTCCGATCGCCGTCAAGGCGCTGGTTCGGAACGGTTTCCGGGGTCAGGATAAGGTGGGGATCGCGCCTTGGTTCCACAAGCGACGGGGTCGCCCAGCGTCCCGATTCGGTCGAACGATCTTGGTCCCGCCGCACAGCATTCTTAAAGCACGAGTCTGGCAGGGTGACCGGGCGCGAAGCCTGCCGTACAAGCGGAGCGGTGTGCTGCGCTTGGGGTCGAAGCGCCGGTTTTCGGACGGATCGACGTGACGCAGCGAGGAACAGCCTTGGGGCGGGGAATGGGTGTGGCGAGGAACAGGCCGGGGGTTCGGATCGCGCGGCTCGCGCTCGCCGCCGGCCTCGCGCTGAATCTCGGTGCCTGCTTTCGTCCCCTCTACGGGCCGACGGCGTCGGGCGAATCGATGCAGGGTCTGCTCGCCGCGATCCAGGTCGATGACGTGAACATGGCGCAGGATCAGGAGCGCCTCGGGCACTACCTGCGCAGCGAGCTGATCTTTGATCTCGACGGCTCCGGCCAGGCCGCCGTGCCCAAGCGCTACCGGTTGAAGATGCAGGGCTCCGAGCAGGTCCAGACGCCGATCGTCTCCTCGACCACGGCGCGGGCGGAGGCCGGCACCATCGTCGGCACGGTGAAGTTCTCGCTGGAGAGCCTGGACGGGCGCCGCGTCCTCACCGAGGGCGTCGCGACCGGCACCGCGACCTACGATCGCTCGATCCAGCGTTTCGCCTCGTTGCGCGCCGCGCGCGACGCCGAGATCCGCCTCGCCAAGGTGCTCGCCGAACAGATCAAGACCCGGATCGCCTCCGTCCTCACCGTCAAGACGAACCCCTGACGGGCGTGGCATGACGGCGGTCAAAGCCGGCGATGTCGAGGGGCTGGTCCGGCGCGGCCCCGATCCGCGCATTGCGGTCGTTCTGGTCTACGGGCCGGATGTCGGCCTCGTGGCCGACCGGGCGATGCGTCTGGTCCGGGGGATGGTCGCCGACCCCGACGACCCCTTTGCGCTGATCAGGATCGACGGCGACACCCTCGCCTCCGATCCGGGCCGCTTGGTCGACGAGGCCGGCACCGTCGGCCTGTTCGGCGGCAGCCGCACGATCTGGGTCCGCTCCGGCAGCCGCAACTACGCGCCGGCCGTCGATGCCGTGCTGAAGGCGCCCACCGAAGGCGCCCGCATCGTCGTGGAGGCGGGCGACCTCGCCCGCTCCGCCCCCCTGCGCACGCTCTGCGAGGGATCGCCCAAGGCGCTCGCCCTGCCCTGCTACCCCGACGACGAGCGCACGCTCGCCGATCTGATCGAGCGCACGCTGCAGGAGGACGGGCTGCGCATCGACCGCGACGCCCGCGACCTGCTGACGGGCAGCCTCGGCAGCGACCGCCGCGCCAGCCTGTCCGAGATCGGTAAGCTTGCCCTCTACGCCCGCGGCCAGGGCAGCGTCGGCGTGGACGACGTCGAGGCGATCGTCAGCGATGTCGGAGCGAGCGTCCTCAACGCTCTGATCGACGCGGCCTTCGCCGGCCGTGCCAGCGAGGCCGAGCGCGAGTATCGCCGCTTCCGCCATGAAGGGATGGACCCCTCGGCGATGCTCGGCGCCGGGCTGCGCCACGCCCTGACGCTGCTCTCCCTACGCCTCGACAATCCGCGCGGCAGCGCGAACCAGATCGTCGCCAATTGGCGCGGCCTGCATTTCCGCCGCAAGGCACTGGCCGAAACCCAACTCGCCCGCTGGTCGGCACCGGGGCTGCAACAGGCCGTGGCGTGGCTCCAGGACGCCGTGCTCGCCTGCCGCCGCTCGGAGCCGGACCTCGCCCACGCTCAGGCGCAGGGCGTGTTCCTGCGGATCGCCATCGAGGCCGCGCGGCGGCGCGCCTGAGTGCGTCGCCGGGCTCTTCTCAGCCCCAGGTGCTCGCTTCGTGAGAGCGGCGGTTTTTAGCCCCTCAGGCTCCGCCGAGCTTGCGGCAGAGCGCGTCGCGCTCCTCGGCGCTGGTGTAGCGGATGCGGATCTCGCCTTCCCCGCTCGCCTTGGCCTTCACCGCCACGCTGTAGCCGAGTGCCCGGCCGAGCACGTCCTCCAGCGAGCGCAGGGCAGCGTCGCCCTCGGCGGAGCGGCGCGGACGGCCGGGGCGCGGTGTGTCGTCCTGCGGGGCCTCTGCCGCGGCCAGTGCCTCGACCTCACGCACCGACAGCCCCTCGGCGACGATCCGGCGGGCCACCGCCTCCGGGTCGCGCACGGAGAGAAGCGCGCGGGCATGGCCGGCGGTGATTTCGCTGGCGATCACCCGGTCCTGAATCCCGGGGGGAAGCTGGAGCAGGCGCAGGGTGTTGGCGAGATGGCTGCGGCTCTTGCCGAGCAGGTCGGCCAGCTCGGCCTGGGTATATTTGAACTCGCCCATCAGCCGCTCGTAGCCCGAGGCCTCCTCGATGGCGTTCAGGTCGGCCCGCTGGACGTTCTCCAGAATCGCGTATTCGAGCGAGGTGCGGTCGTCGATCTCGACCACCACCACCGGCACCTCGTTGAGGCCCGCCCGCTGGGCCGCGCGCCAGCGCCGCTCGCCGGCGACGATCTCGAAGGTGCCGGGTACACCCGAGAGGGCACGCACGACGATCGGCTGGATCACGCCGCGCTGGCGGATCGAGGCCGCCAGCTCGTCGAGTTCCGGCTCCGAGAAGCGGCGGCGCGGGTTGCGCGGGTTCGGGCGCAGGAACTCCACCGCCACCTTGCGCTGCGCATGCCCGGCGGTGCGGGCCGCCTCCTCCGGCGCGTCGTCGGAAAAGTCGCCGATCAGCGCCGCAAGGCCGCGGCCGAGCCGCGGGCGCGCCGTATCATCCGCCATTGCCACGATCGAAACTCCAAACTTTCAAAAGACTTAGGCGGCTGCGGCGGGCGGGGGCGCCCGGCCCTCGCGTTGGATCACTTCGGAAGCGAGCCGCAGATAGGCCTGCGAGCCGGCGCATTTGAGATCGTAGAGCAGCACCGGCTTGCCATGCGAGGGCGCCTCCGAGACGCGCACGTTGCGCGGGATCATCGTCTCGTAGACTTTGTCGCCCATGAAGCCGCGGACGTCGGCGACCACCTGGGTCGAGAGGTTGTTGCGCGGGTCGTACATCGTCAGCACGACGCCCTGGATCTGGAGCTTGGGGTTCAGTGCTCCGCGAACCTGCTCGACGGTGCGCAGCAACTGGCTCAATCCTTCGAGGGCGAAGAACTCGCATTGCAGCGGCACCATCACCGCATCGGCGGCCGCGAGCGCATTGATGGTGAGCAGGTTGAGCGAGGGCGGGCAGTCGATCAGCACGTAGCTGATCGGTTCGATCCCCTCCGGCATCGTGAGGTCGCGCAGGATGTTGCGCAGGCGGTGGGCCCGGTCGGAGGCGCTCGCCAGTTCGAGTTCGAGGCCGAGCAGGTCCATCGTCGAGGGAGCGACCGAGAGGCGCGGCACCGCAGTCGGCGTGATCGCGTCCACCAGCGGGGCCTCGCCGGCCATGACATGATAGGTCGAGACCTTACGGCGGCGGCGATCGATGCCGAGACCGGTCGAGGCGTTGCCCTGCGGATCGAGGTCGATCACCAGCACCTGCTCGCCGATGGCGGCCAGCGCCGTGCCGAGATTGATCGCCGTCGTGGTTTTGCCGACACCGCCCTTCTGGTTGGCGAGCGCGAGCACGCGCAGCGGTTTGGGGTGAGCAGGAGCAACCTGCGCCGGTGAGGCCGTGGATGAGTCGGTCATGGGTCCACGCGGGAAAGCGACGTGACGCGCACGATCCGTGCCTGCGAGTCGGTGCGGCTCGGAATCAGGTCGCGGGTGAATGTCCACTCATCCTCGGCCTCGGTCAATTCCGTGGCTGCATCACGTCCCTTCGGAAACAGCCCGGTGGTGCCGCTTGTCAACAAAGGTTCCGTCCAGGCGAGCAGTTGCGAGAGTGGGGCGAGGGCACGGGCGCAGACGATTTCGGTATCGGTGAGGGTGCCGATCACCGCCTCGATGCGCGCATTGTGGACGGTGACCGGCGCACCGGTGAGGCGCGCGGTCTCGGAGAGGAAGGCGCATTTGCGCGCGTTGCTCTCGACCAGACGGACGTGAAAGCCCGGCCGTTCCTTGCCGGCTAGGGCGAGGATGAGACCGGGGATGCCGGCACCCGATCCGAGATCGAGCCAGCGGGTCGCCTCGGGGGCGATGCTGAGAAGCTGGAGGGCGTCGGCAATGTGCCGGTGCCAGACCTCCTTCAGCGTCGCAGGGCCGACGAGGTTTTTGACGGTCTGCCAGCGGGTGAGCTGTGCAACGTAGAGATCAAGAGACGCGGCTGTTTCACGTGAAACATGATGCTCGCTGAAGACACGTGTGCGCAGATCAGTGCTCATTCTGCCGTCCTCGGGTCGGGGCAGGCCGGCCTTCTCATGCCGACGCCTGAACCCGGCCCCGGCGGGCATGGGCAGCAAGCAGGGTCAGGGCGGCCGGTGTCACGCCCTCGATGCGGGCGGCCTGTCCCAAAGTGGTCGGGCGCACGCCGTCGAGCTTCACCCGCATCTCGTTGGAAAGGCCGGCGATGGCGCCGTAATCGAGGGAGGTCGGCAGGCGCACCGCCTCGTCGCGGCGGAAGGCCGTGATGTCGGCCTGTTGCCGATTGAGATAGACGGCGTAGGTCGCGTCCGTCCGGAGGCGCTCCGCGACCCGCGAGGGCACCGCCGCCAGTTCGGGCCAGACCGCCGCAAGCCGCTCCCAGCCGATCTCCGGATAGGACAGGATCCGGAAGGCGCTGCGGCGCAGCCCGTCATGGTTGAGGGCAAGGCCGTGCTGGGCCGCTTCATTCGGGGTCAGGCTAAGAGTGTCGAGCCGGGCGCGTGCCTCGGACAAAGCGGCCTGGGACGTTGCGAAATGCGCGGCCCGAACCGAGCCGACACAGCCGAGAGCCGCGCCGCGGGGCGTGAGGCGCTCGTCGGCATTATCGACGCGCAGGCTCAGGCGGTACTCCGAGCGAGAAGTGAACATGCGGTAGGGCTCGCTCACCCCATGGGTGACGAGGTCGTCGATCATCACGCCGAGATAGGATTCGGCCCGGTCGAAGATCGCGAGATCGGAGCCGCCCGCCAGCCGGGCCGCGTTGAGGCCGGCGACGAGCCCCTGCCCTGCCGCTTCCTCGTATCCGGTGGTGCCGTTGATCTGGCCCGCCAGGAACAGGCCGGGCACACGCTTGGTCTGAAGCGTCGCGTCTAGTTCGCGGGGATCGACGTAATCGTACTCGATGGCGTAGCCGGGGCGCAGGATGCGGGTGCGCTCCAGCCCGGGGATGGCGGCGATGATGCCGGCCTGAACCTCTTCGGGAAGCGCCGTCGAGATGCCGTTCGGGTAGACGGTCGGATCGTCGAGCCCCTCCGGCTCCAGGAAGATCTGGTGGCCCTCGCGGTCGCCGAAGCGCACGACCTTGTCCTCGATCGAGGGACAATAGCGCGGGCCGCGGCTGCTGATGCCGCCGGAATACATCGGCGAGCGGTGGAGGTTGGCCCGGATCAGGTCGTGCACCGCCTGGGTCGTGCGGGTGATGCCGCAGGCGATCTGCGGCGTGGTGATCCGCTCGGTCAGGGTCGAGAACGGCACGGGTTCCGCGTCCGCGTGCTGCATCTCCAGCGCGGCCCAATCGATCGTGCGTCCATCGAGGCGCGGCGGCGTGCCGGTCTTCAGGCGGCCGAGGCGGAAGCCGTGTCGGTCGAGCGTGCGCGCCAGCCCCACGGCGGGCTCTTCGCCGACGCGGCCGGCGGGGATCTGCCGCTCGCCGATATGGATGAGGCCGCGCAGGAAGGTACCCGTGGTGATGACGACCGCCGCCGCGGTAAGCGCGCGCCCGTCCGTAAGCGTCACGCCCGCGACACGGCCTGAACGCACGGTCAGGTCGTCGGCCTCGCCCTCGATCACGGTGAGTTCCGGGGTCTCTGCGACCGCTGCCTGCATCGCTCGGGCGTAGAGCGCCCGGTCGGCCTGGGTTCGCGGGCCGCGCACGGCCGGGCCCTTGCGGCGATTGAGCAGGCGAAACTGAATGCCGGCGGCGTCCGCGACACGGCCCATCAGCCCGTCAAGGGCGTCCACCTCGCGCACGAGATGGCCCTTGCCGAGGCCGCCGATGGCCGGGTTGCACGACATCGCGCCGATGGTGGCCGCCCGGTGCGTCACCAAAGCGGTGCGGGCGCCGACGCGCGCGGCTGCCGCGGCCGCCTCGACGCCGGCATGGCCGCCGCCGACGACGATAACGTCGTAACTGAAAGAATGGGCGTGCATGACCCGTGCTTATGCGCGCGCCATCAGCGAGGTCAACGCAGACCCGCTTCATCGCCCGATTTGGCGAGGGCTCGGAGCCTTTGGCCCTGCCCGCTTTCCCGATGTCGGTCCTGCAAAACGCTCCGGTTGCCGCTCAGGCTTGATGGCCAGCGCAGGGCTTTGCGCAGTTCAGGTCAGGCGGCGGACCGGGATGGCTCCGAGGCGGTCGAGGCAAGGGAGGGGCGTATCTGAAGGTCGATGCGGAAGGCCGAGGACGTCGCCTCTTCGATCACTTCAAGGGACCACGTATCCCCAGGGTCAACCGATGGCCCGATTCCTTGAGCAGCGAACCGGCAAAGTGGACGGCTGCGCGCAGGGCCGCTTCCAGATCGACGCATTCGACCCCGTCGTCATCCACGATGCCGAGGCCGTCGTGCACGTTGAAGAAGTACCTTGGCATGTCGCATTCGGTCATTGAGCCTAAAGACAAGCAATGATGCCTGATGGCTCAACGCGAATAAAGAC
The DNA here is from genome assembly GCF_024347855.1 of Methylorubrum sp. GM97. Classification (NCBI taxonomy): domain Bacteria; kingdom Pseudomonadati; phylum Pseudomonadota; class Alphaproteobacteria; order Hyphomicrobiales; family Methylobacteriaceae; genus Methylorubrum; species Methylorubrum sp. GM97. The sequence goes on along the minus strand of NZ_AP025942.1, from coordinate 1,656,898 downwards.
TCTGCTCGACATTTTTTTGAGCATTTTATGCTCATATGGCGCGATGACAATCTATGCACCGCCATAAACTGGTCTATTTCTCTCACGATCGGAATAATATTTTACAGCATTTAAGCAAAATAGTTCGCCGCGTATCGCCGGCAATAAAGTTGCGCAAAATCAAGACATACGGGGATGAGCGTTCAGTCCGGCGGTCGGGATAGCGGGCGGTTCTCGCAGATCAGCCCGGTTCCCCGGTGAGAGGTGAGCAAAAATCGTTCAGGCCCTTCCGTATCGCGCAGCCTTCCGGCATCGACCCATCGATGAACGCGGTGGATCTCAGCTTCACCTCGTCCGACTTCCTGCGGCTTCTGGAAGGTCTCGGCCTCACCGGTAGCTGGGGCTGGACGCTTGCAACGGGGGACCAAGTTTGGTCGCCCGGCCTCTTCCGCCTGCTCGGGCTCGAGGTCGGCGAGGTCACACCGAGCTATGAACGGCTGATCCAGTTCGTACACCCAGAGGATCAGGACCGGCTCGAGCGAGCGGATGACGTCAGACGCGACGGTTTGCTCGGCACGCACACGGTCCGTGTGCTGCGCCCCGACGGGGGCCTGCGGATCCTGAACCTTCAGGGCACCGTCTATCACACGCCCGAAGGCCGCCCGCGCGCGGCGGCCGGCATCGTGCTGGATGTGACGGATCGCGAGCAGATGGCGGCGGCGTTGCGCATGGAGCGCCGTCGCCAATGGGCTCTGTTCGAGGTGCTGCAATCCTGGTCCAATGCCGCGCTCTATGTCGGCGGGCAGCGGACGGCGTCGCCCGAGATCCTCAGCCTGACCGGTGTGAGCGCGGAGATGTTCAGGGCCGATTGCGACCGGATCGTCGCCCCCGACGACCGCGCCCGCATGCGGGCTCACATTCAGGCCATGATCGCCGAGGGGAAGTCGTTCGAGGTCTCGAAGCGCCTGCTCTTGGCGGATGGCGACCAGGGCGCGTTCCGCTTTCTCTACACCCCCGTTCGCGACGCCGCGGGGCGCACCGAGACCTGGGCGACCTACGCATCGCGGCTCGGTGGCCCCAAGGCGCCTGTCGTCGATCCGGTGCGCCGAGGGCTGGTGCAGAGCATCGATGGCAGCCATTTGCGGGCGGCGCGGGCGCTGCTCGGCTGGTCGATGCAGGATCTGGCTCAGGCGGGCGGGCTATCCTTCGCCACCGTCCGCCGCCTCGAAGAGAATGCCGGCGGGCGTCGTGCCCACAGCCATGAGAGGGCGGTCGCCGCGCTTCAGAAGGGCGGGATCGGCTTTCAGATCGTCGAGGGCAACCGGATCGCGCTGTTCCGGCGCTAACCCCTGTCGTCCCTTATTTGCCGATGCAGAAGCCGGCGAAGAGGCGGTCCAGCATCTCCTCGACGCCGACATGCCCCCCGACCTCGCCCAGCGCCCGGACGGCGAGCCGGAGATCCTCCGCCACCAGTTCCGGCGGGAAGCCGGCCGCTGCGGTGGCGACCCGGTCGAGATAAGCCGCGGCCCGGGACAAAGCCTCGCGATGACGCTCACGGGTGACGAGGGCGTCGCCCTGACCGAGGGCCGTTTGAGCCGCGGCCTGGATGGCATCCAACAGCGCGTCGAGTCCGGCACCCGTGACGGCCGAGATGGCGAGGCCGCCCTCCCCCGGCACCTCCGGCGCGAGGTCGGTTTTCGTGCGAACGAGAAGGACGGGGACGTCCGCAAAGCGCCCCGCGTCGGCCTTGCCGTCCGCCGGCACGAGATGCAGCACGAGGTCGGCGCTGCGGATCCGGCTTTGCGTGCGCTTGACGCCCTCCGCTTCGATCGCATCCGCCGTCTCGCGCAGGCCCGCGGTATCGACCAGCACGACCGGTAGCCCGCCGAGATCGCAGCGCACCTCGATGGTATCGCGGGTCGTGCCCGGAATGTCCGAGACGATGGCCGCGTCGCGCCCGCTCAGCGCATTGAGCAGAGTCGATTTTCCGGCATTGGGAGCGCCCACCAGCACGACGCAGAACCCCTCGCGCAGGCGCTCGCCCCGGCGTCCGTCGGCCAGCGCGGCTCGGATCGCATCGCGCAAGGCGGTGGCGCGGCCGGACAGGGCGGCATCGAGGCCGTCCTCATCGACATCGCCTTCATCGGCAAAATCGAGGGCCGCCTCCGCTCCGGCGAGCAGATCGATGCCGGTCTCGCGCCATGCCGCGACCTGGCGGCCGAGGGCACCGTCGAGCTGACGCAGGGCCTGGACACGCTGCGCTTCGGTCTCGGCGTCGATGAGGTCGGCGATGCCCTCCGCCTCGGTCAGGTCGATCCGGCCGTTGAGGAAGGCGCGGCGGCTGAACGCCCCGGCTTCCGCTGGCCGGCAACCCGGCACGCGTCCGAGCGCCCGAAGCACGGCGGACCGCACGGCCAGGCCCCCATGCAGATGCAGCTCGGCCATGTCCTCGCCGGTGGCGGTGGCAGGGCCCGGCAACCATGCCACGAGGGCCTGATCGAGGAGGTCGCGGGAGTCAGGGTCGCGCAGGCGGCGCAGGGAGAGACGGCGCGGCTCCGGGCGCCTGCCGGCCAGCCGGTCAAGCGCTAGCCCCGCCGCCGGTCCGCTGATGCGCACCACCGTCACCGCCGCACGGCCGAAGCCGCTCGCCGGAGCGAAGATGGTGTCGTCGCGGTCGGGAAGGGGTGGGGACATGACGGTAGAGGCTATCCCGCCGCCGCGCCCGATTCCTCCTATGGGGAGGAAGGGCGCGGCAGCCGCGAGACCTGTTTTATGCGAAAGGCCGGTCAGACCACCAAATTCACGATCCGCCCCGGCACGACGATGACCTTGCGCGGGGCCCGGCCTTCGAGGGCGCGCTGCACCGGTTCCAGGGCCAGTGTCGCCGCCTCGACGGCCTTGGCGTCCGCGTCGCGCGGAACGGTCACGTCCGCCCGCTTCTTGCCGTTGATCTGGACCGGAAGGGTGATCTCGTCCTCGACCAGCAGCGCCTGATCGGCCACCGGCCAAGCCGTTTCCGCGACGAGCCCCTCCCCGCCCAGCACGCGCCAGGATTCCTCGGCGAGATGCGGCATCATCGGTGCGATGAGCTGCACGAGGATGCGGGCTGCCTCGCCCGCCGCGGCCTTCGAGGCACCTCCGCGCAGGCCCTCGTCGAGGGCGTTGGCCAAGGTGTAGATGTGGGCCACGCAGCGGTTGAAGCGCAGGCGCTCGATATCCTCGCCGACGGCGGCGAGCGCCTTGTGGGCGGCTTTGCGCAAGGGAGCATCGGCGGTGCCGCCGGGCCCGTTCGCGGCCGTCGCTCCGTGGACGAGGCGCCAGACGCGCTGCACGAAGCGGGCGGCACCCTGCACGCCCTCTTCGGTCCAGATCACGTCACGCTCGGGCGGCGAGTCGGAGAGCATGAACCAGCGGGCGGTATCGGCGCCGTAGCTGGCGATGATGTCGTCGGGATCGACGACGTTCTTCTTCGACTTTGACATCTTCTCGGTCGGGCCGATCTCGATCGGCTCACCGGTTTTCACGTGAAATGCCTTGCGCGCTCCGTCTTGCGTCTCGAAGCGAATCTCGGCGGGCGGCGTCCAGGCGCCGGCCGCATCCTTGTAGGTCTCGTGGACGACCATGCCTTGCGTGAACAGGCCCGCGAACGGCTCGGACACGCCGGACCAGCCCGTCGCCTGCATCGCCCGCATGAAGAAGCGCGAGTAGAGCAGGTGCAGGATCGCGTGCTCGACGCCGCCGATATACTGGTCCACGGCGAGCCAGTGATCGACCGTCTTACGGTCGGTCGGGGCGTCGGCGAGCCAGGGCGCGGTGAAGCGGGCGTAATACCAGGACGAATCGACGAAGGTGTCCATGGTGTCGGTCTCGCGCCGCGCCGCCGCGCCGCAGCGCGGGCACGGCACCTGACGCCACGCTTGCTCCCGCTCCAGCGGATTGCCGGGCTGGTCGAACGAAACCTCGTCCGGCAGCTTCACCGGCAGGTCTGCCACCGGCACGGGCACGGGGCCACAGGCCTCGCAATGGATGATCGGGATCGGGCAACCCCAGTAGCGCTGGCGCGACACGCCCCAATCGCGAAGGCGGAACTGCACCTTTCGGCGCGCGACCGGCGCATCACCCAGCGTCTCGCCCTCCAGCCGGTCGGCGACGGCCTTGAACGCCTCGTCGGTGGTCATGCCGTCGAGGAAACGCGAATGGATCATCCGCCCGTCGCCGTCATAGGCGGTGTCGGTGATGATGAAGGCGTCCGGGTCCTGGCCCTCGGGGCAGACCACCGGCGTGTTGCCGAGCCCGTACTTGTTGGCGAAGTCGAGGTCGCGCTGGTCGTGGGCCGGGCAGCCGAACACGGCGCCGGTGCCGTACTCCATCAGCACGAAGTTCGCGACGAAGACCGGCAGCTCCCAGGACGGATCGAGCGGGTGGCGCACCGTGAGCCCGGTGTCGAACCCGAGCTTTTCCGCCGTATCGATCGCCTCCTGCGCGGTGCCGATGCGGCGGCACTCCTCGGCGAAGGCTTGCAGCTCCGCGGCCTTCGGGCCGGATTCGGCCAGGGCCCGGGCGAGCGGGTGATCGACGGAGATCGCCAGGAACTTGGCGCCGAACAGCGTGTCGGGGCGGGTGGTGTAGACCGTCACTTCGTCCGTGCCGGCGAACGGCGCGGCGAGGGCGAAGCGCACCTCCAGCCCCTCCGAGCGGCCGATCCAGTTGCGCTGCATCAGCCGGACCTTCTCCGGCCAGCGCTCCAGGCCATCGAGGGCGTCGTGCAGATCCTGCGCGAAATCGGTGATCTTGAAGAACCACTGGGTCAGCTCGCGCTGCTCGACGAGCGCGCCCGAGCGCCAGCCGCGCCCGTCGATCACCTGCTCGTTGGCGAGCACGGTGTGATCGACCGGGTCCCAGTTCACCTTCGCCGTTCGGCGGGTGACGAGCCCCTTGCCCAGGAAGTCGAGGAACATGCGCTGCTGGTGCTTGTAATAGTCGGGATCGCAGGTCGCGATCTCCCGGCTCCAGTCCAGCGACAGGCCCATGCTCTGGAGCTGTCCGCGCATGGTGGCGATGTTGGCGTAGGTCCACTCCCGCGGGTTGACCTTGCGCTCCATGGCAGCGTTCTCGGCCGGCAGGCCGAAGGCGTCCCAGCCCATCGGGTGCAGCACGTTGTGGCCCTTGGCGCGCTTGTAGCGGGCCACCACGTCGCCCATCGCGTAGTTGCGCACATGGCCGATATGAATGCGCCCCGACGGGTAGGGGAACATCTCCAGCACGTAGTATTTCGGGCGGGGATCGTCGTTCTTCGTCTCGAACAGCTTGGCCGCGTCCCAGGCCTGCTGCCAGCGCGGCTCGGCGTCCTTGGCGTTGTAGCGCTCTTGGTGGCGCTCCTGCGCGGTCGGGGAGGGCTGTGCGGAATCGGTCATCGGGAGCGCCGGGATCAGCGGAAAAGGGAGTGGGCCGCACGCAACGGTGTCGCGGGGCCCGAAGCCCGGCACCTAGCATATCCGTGCGGTCAAGGGTCAACGCTCGGCGCGGTTCAGATCTGCTGATAGACTGCCACCACGCGATCGGAGCGGCGCCTGCGCGCGTTGGGCCTATGCGTCGGTGGGCGTATCGAACATCGGCGGGGCTTCTCCGCTCGAATCGGGAGAGGCCAGATATCGCCGGCGCGAGGCTGGGAAACACGCCACGACCCTTGAAGTCGCGTCTGCGCCGCCGCAAGGAGGGCCCATGATGGATGAGAGCCAGACCCCGGATCAGATCTCGGATCAGACCCTGGACGCCAAGCCGCCGGTCGGCGAGGCCGATGTCGCCGCCGGGCTCGCGGAGGTGCGCGCGAGCATCCGCCGGGCCGCCGAGGACAACGAGCGCGATCCCGCCAGCGTCCACCTCGTCGCGGTCTCGAAGACGGTGCCGGCCGAGGGCATCCTGCCGGCTTTGGAGGCCGGCCAGCGGATCTTCGGCGAGAACTACGTGCAGGAATCCAAGGCCAAGTGGCCGGCCCTGCGAGAGCGCTTTCCGGATGTCGAGTTGCACCTCGTCGGCCCGCTCCAGTCGAACAAGGCGCGCGAAGCGGTCGAGCTGTTCGACGTGATCCATTCCCTCGACCGGCTGTCGCTCGCCGCGGCGCTCGCCAAGGAAATCGAGCGGAGCGGCCGGGCGCCCAAGCTCCTGATCCAGGTCAATACCGGTGACGAGACGCAGAAGGCGGGCGTCTCCCCCGATCAGGTCGATGTCCTGCTCTCAGAGTGCCGTGAGACCCACAATCTCGCGATCCACGGCCTGATGTGCATCCCGCCGGCCGACGACCCGCCCTCCCCTCATTTCGCCCTGTTGGCCCGCATCGCCGAGCGCCACGGCCTGCCGATCCTGTCGATGGGCATGAGCGCGGATTTTCCGGCGGCGATCCAGATGGGCGCCACCCATGTCCGCGTCGGCACGGCCATCTTCGGACGGCGGACGAAGCGGACTTGAACGGCTGCTCGCACTATAGATTAGCCGGTTAACGACCGATCATCGTCCAATCTTCATCCGCGTTCCCGGCCCGAGGCGGCGGAGCAGGCGCAGCAGGTCGGCGGGTTTCAGGGCGACGCAGCCTTCCGTCGGCCGGTAGCCGCTGCGGGCGATATGCAGGAAGATCGCTGAGCCCCGTCCCGGACGGATCGGACCGCGGTTGTAATCGAGGTCGATCACGAGGTCGTAGAGCCCATCGTCGCGCCAGAGCTGCTCGGCGCTCGCCGCCGTGCTCGGCAGCCGGATCGGCCGGTTGTAGCGGCGATCCTGGGGCGCGTCGCACCAGCCGTCGTCCCGTCGCGTCGCCCGGAGAGGAAGCGCACTGACGGGGCGGACGGGGAAGCGGTCGGGCCGATAGAACCCGCCCCGCAGGCGAAAGATGCCCCGTGGCGAGGCCCCGTCCCCTTCCCGCTTCTGCGTCGTGATGCCGGAACGTCCGAGGGCACAGGGGATCACGACCCCGCCCGCGATCAGCGTGCCGCGAGTCGGGTCGCCCGGCAGCGGGCGCACCCGCAGCAGGCCGAGGGCGCCGGGCGGTCTTCCCTGAGCTGAAGTCGCGGCCCCGGTCTGCTTTGCAACTTGAGCGCGGCGCATTGCCAGTTTGTCCCAGCTTGCTCCGAGCTTTGCCCGGCCTGACGTCATGTCGCGGCAGAGAAAGGTGGAACATGGCGAAAATTCTGCATAAGCGCGCAATCTGGATTTCCCGGCGCGCAAAACGAACTAGGTTTGTCGTCAGGCGGCACCGTATGGGTTCCGTCCGCGGCCAGCCAATGGGCCATATGCCTATTCGGATCGGCGTGCCGTGATGAAATTGTCTTGGCCGCCTGCGTGATCTCTGTGCGACGTCCAGGTGTCCGGAAAGCTTGTTGAGAGCCGCTGCGTCGATGTCCAACCCCTATTGCCTCCTCGTCTGTGACGACGACGACGCCCTGCGTGAGGCATTGACGGAACAGATCGACGCCTACGACGAATTCTCCGTCATCGGCGAGCCGACGGCGACCGGGGCGCTGAACCGCGTCACGCAGGAGCCGGTCGATCTCGTGGTGATGGATGTCGCGCTGCCGGACATGGACGGGCGCGAGGCGGTGCGGACCCTGCGCCGCAACGGCTATCGCGGCCCGATCATCATGCTGACCGCGCAGGAATCCGACGACGACATGGTCGAGGGCCTGGAGGCGGGCGCCAACGATTACGTGGTCAAGCCGTTCAAGTTCGCCGTGCTGCTCGCCCGCATCCGGGTGCAGCTGCGCCAGCATGAGGCGAGCGAGGATGCGGTGTTCCGCATCGGCCCCTACACCTTCCGGCCCGGTGCCAAGCTGCTGGTCGGCGAGCGCGGCTCCAAGCTGAAGCTCACCGAGAAGGAGACGGCGATTCTGCGCTACCTCTACCGGGCGGGTCGCGAGGTGGTCGGGCGCGATACGCTGCTCGCCGAGGTGTGGGGCTACAACGCCCACGTCACCACCCACACCCTCGAAACGCATATCTACCGGCTGCGCCAGAAGATCGAGCCGAACCCAGCGGTCGCCGCGATCCTCGTCACCGAAGGCGGCGGCTATAAGCTGCTGCCCTGAGGGCCGATCGACACCGGTATCCACCGTCCCGCACAGCCCGCAGCCGGGCAGCGTATCGCGTCGCCTCGGCATCGGTTAAGCTTGCGCCCGGACCGTCAAGCATCGTCCCGAAAGGTGGTCGCCGGCTTTCGGAAGCGAGGCGATGCAAAAGGCGTAGCGTATCGCGGCCAAGGGGCGGAGAGGCGTTGGGGCTCGACGACGACATCGCGATCCTCGCCGCGGCCCCCGTGTTCGAGCTGTTCGGGCGCGACGCCCTGCGCCTGCTCTGCTTTGCCGGTGAGCGCCGCCTCCTGGGGGAGGGCGACCTGCTGTTCGCCCGCGGCGAGCCGTCCGACGGCGGCTACGTCGTGATGTCCGGCACCATCGCCCTCGTCCCCCTGCGGTCCGGTGCGGAGCCGGTCACGGTTGCGCGCTCCGGGGTCATTGGGCGCAATGCCCTCTTCCGCCAGGTCGAGCGGCCGGCGGATGCGCGCGCGGTCGAGCCGTCCGAAGCGATGCGCGTGACGCCCTCGGTGATGAGCCGCGTCCTGCGCGAGTTTCCCGACGCGGCGGCGGCGATTCGTGACGGCATGGCCGAGGAGCTGCTCGATCTCGTGCAGGGCCTGTCCGGCGTGCGCGAGCGGCTTGTGGGCGTCGCGCCACGCAAACGGTGACAGGACCGGGCGGCTTTTGTAAGCACGACCACCTTTCGCGCCGAACGCGAGACGCCGGCCCGATCGCATCGGCCGACGTCTCTCGATCCTCGTGTCAACGTACATTCTCTCGACGAACCGGTTGCCGCTTCGTCGGAATCCACTTCAGTCCGGAAAACCCCGATGTCACACGCCGATCTCGAAAAGACCATCGAAGCCGCCTGGGAGGAGCGCGCCGGCATCTCGACCGCGACCACCGGCGCCGTGCGCGAGGCGGTGGACGAGGCGCTGAACCTGCTCGATTCCGGTCAGGCCCGCGTCGCCGAGAAGGCGGGCGATTCCTGGCAGGTCAACCAGTGGCTCAAGAAGGCGGTGCTGCTCTCCTTCCGCCTCAACGACATGGTGCCGATCGAGGGCGGACCCGGCTCCTCGACGTGGTGGGACAAGGTGCCCTCGAAGTTCGCCAACTGGGGTGAGGCCGAGTTCCGTGCCGCCGGCTTCCGAGCCGTGCCGGGCTGCTTCGTGCGCCGCGGCTCCTATATCGCGCCGGGCGCGGTGCTGATGCCGAGCTTCATCAACCTCGGCGCCCATGTCGGCGAGGGCACCATGGTCGATACCTGGGTGACGATCGGCTCCTGCGCGCAGGTCGGCAAGAACTGTCACATCTCGGGTGGCGCCGGCATCGCCGGCGTGCTGGAGCCGCTCCAGGCCAACCCGGTCATCATCGAGGACAACTGCTTCGTCGGCGCCCGCGCCGAGGTCGCCGAGGGCGTAATCATCGGCGAGGGCTCGGTCCTGTCGATGGGCGTCTATATCGGCGCCTCGACCCGGATCATCGACCGCACCACGGGCGAGACCTTCTACGGCCGCGTGCCGCCCTACTCCGTGGTGGTGTCGGGCACGACGCCCGGCAAGCCGCTGCCCGACGGCACCCCCGGCCCCGGCCTCTACTGCGCCGTGATCGTCAAGCGCGTCGATGCCGGCACCCGCGCCAAGACCGGCATCAACGAGCTGCTGCGGACCTGACGTCGTTGCACGAAGCCGCTTGAGGGATCGACTGTCCGCGTGCATTCATTCAAGACATGCACGCGGTCGTGGAAACGCCGACTTATCTGACCGATGCGAAGGCAGCCGGCGTCAGCGACGATGAACGAGCCGCAATCGTGCTCGCCGTCGCCTCCGATCCCACAGCCGGGGATGTAATCCCTGGCACCGGTGGCGTCCGCAAGGTCAGGATTGCCGGCAAGGGCAAGGGGAAGTCCGGCGGTTATCGCGTCATCAGCTACTACGCGGCGGCCGATGTGCCGGTATTCCTGCTCGCTCTTGTCTCGAAGGGACAACGTGCGGATATCAGTCAGGCGGAGCGGAACGCGCTTCGCACCATCGTCATCACCCTCGCGGACCTGTATCGACAGGGCATTGCCGGCAGGATCCGCGAAGGTGGCTCGTGGTCGCGCGAATGAAGCCGCGTCTCAAGTCGGGAGAACCGGTCGATGACGGATTTCGGTCAGCGTCTGATCCAAGCGGCTCAGGAAGCCGTCGCCATCGCGCGGGACGAGGCGGAGTCGGGCAGCTACGTCCTGCATCGTCCGCTCGTGATCGACATGCGGGCGATTCGTGAGGCACTCGGACTCACCCAGGACGCGTTCGCCGCCCGCTACCGTGTGCCCCTCGAAACCGTGCGCAACTTGGAACAGGGCAGGGCGCAACCCGACCCCGCGATGCAGGCCTATCTCACGGTCATCAGCCGCGAACCCGAGATCGTGCGGCGAGTCCTGGAAACCGCGTGAGGCCGAGAGTGGAAGCAACGCACGGTCCACTCACCACCCGGACCCTCGACCTCACCGTCGCGGGGCATCGGGTGGCGACGCCCTGTGCCGTGATCGGGGAGGGCGCCGACGCGCTGCTCCTGCCCGCCCTCTCCTCGATCTCGGCACGCGAGGAGATGCGGCCGCTCGCCCGCGAACTCAGCGCAACCTATCGCTGCCTCGTGCCCGACTGGCCGGGCTTCGGCGCGCATCCGCGGGCGCGGTTGCCGCTGAATCCGGCCAACCTCCACGCCTTCCTCGACGCGCTGCTGGCGGCCGCCCCCGGCCCCTACGCGCTCGGCGTCGCCGCGGGCCATGCCGCGCCCTACCTCGTCGCAGCCGCGCGCCGCCATCCCGGTGCCTTCGCGAGGCTCGTGCTCGTGGCGCCGACCTGGCGCGGGCCGTTGCCGACCGCCATGGGGCCGGAGCGCGCCGCGTGGTTCGGCCGGATCCGCCGCGCGGTCGAGATGCCGCTCCTCGGCGAGGCGCTCTACCGGATCAACATCAGCCCGCCGATCATCGGGCGGATGATGCGCGCCCACGTCTATGCCGAGCCGGCGCATGTCACCCCGGCCGTGATCGCGGCCAAGCACCGTATCACCCGCCAGAGCCGCGGCCGGTTCGGCACGGCGGCCTTCGTGACGGGCGGCCTCGATCCGGCCACCTCTCGCGAGGAATTCCTGGCTTCGTTCGGCGACGGCCTGCCGCCCGTGCGGGTGCTGCGCCCGGAGAAGGCGCCCCGCCGCTCGGGCGCCGAGATGGACGCGCTGATCGGCACGGGCCGCGTCTCGGCCCTCACCGTACCGGGGGCGCTGAGCGCCCACGAAGAGTTTTCGCGCGACGTCGCCGCCGCGATCCGGGCGCCCTGAAAACACGCCCTGGAAAAAGCGGACCGGTCTGACAGCGGATTGGGACTGTGACGCATCCGTCGCACGTCCCTCCTAGACAGGCCGGAAGCATCAGTCTGAAACTGACGCCCGCTCCTGGCCTCCGCCACGATCCGTTCAGCCCCGGCGCCTGAAAGCTCCTCCCCCGATGTCCCGCCCGACCCGTGCGCCGGTGCGCTTGGCCGCCCTGCTGACGCTGATCCTGGCTGCCCAGCCGCTCCAAATCACCCCCGTCAAGGCCGAGCCGGCGGCACCGGCCGGCCCGGCGACCTCCGCCCCCTCGCTCGAGAAGGACAAGCTCGCGGCCGCGGCCCCGAAGGGCTATCTCAGCGAGGAGGCGACGCCGAATCTCGTAGCGATCCTGCCGCCGCCGCCCGCGGGCCACTCGGCGGCGGAGGCAGCGGACCGGGCGGTCTACAACGCGACCCGCGCCTTCCAGGGCAGCCCGCGCTGGGCGCTCGCCACCGACGACGTCGCCGATGGCGGTGCCGCGCTTCTGCAGGACTATGCCTGCGTCCTCGGCCAACGCATCGATCAAGCGAGCGTGCCGGACCTGATGCGGCTCCTCGACCGGGCCCGGATCGACATCGCCCGCGCTACCCGCGTGGCCAAGCGGCGCTACCGTCGCCTGCGCCCCTTCGTCGGCAACGATTTGCCGATCTGCGTCGCCCGCACGGCCGAACTCGCGGACAGCTTCAGCTATCCCTCCGGTCATGCCAGCCAGGGGTGGGCCTACGGTCTGATCATGGCGAACCTGATGCCAGAGAAGGCGACGCAGTTTCTGGTGCGAAGCCGGCTCTATGGCGAGAGCCGGGTCGTGTGTGGGGTTCACTGGCTCAGCGATATCGAGGCCGCCCGCACCGGCGCCTCGGCGCTGGTCGCCGTGCTGCTCGCCGATCCCGGCTTCCGCACCGATCTCGAGCGCGCCCGGACCGACCTCAAACGCGCGCTGAGCGGGGAGGGGGCGAAACCCGATCCCGCGCTCTGTGCCCGCGAGGATGCGGCCGCGCGCCAGCCCCTGCTCTGAAGGGGCCGGGATAGGCCGGGCCCCGACGCCTCACCGCTTCCAGACGCCGAGCCGCTCGGTGCGGGCGTGATCCTCGGCCGCCGCGAGGTCCGGCGTCGCCTCCGACGAGGCGCGGCCGCCGCCGTTGAACAGCACCACCTCGGAGAGGTCACGGCCCTCGACAGTGCAGATATGTGCGCTGCTGCCGGGCGCGGGCTGACAGGTCACCGAGCGCTTGCGAAGATACTTGCTCAGTTCGTCGGACTGGCCGCCGCGGACCCACTCGACGCCGAACAGGCGCACGACCTTGCCGCCGACCCGCAATGTCGCCGTGTCGATCACCTCCGGCACGCCAACGATGGCATTGGCGCCGTTGCCACCCTTGCGCGGCGCCTCCGGCTCGGACGGCCGCTCGGCCGTAGTCCCCGGCGCGTCCGCGGGCGGTGCGTCCGGCGCTGGCTCCTCTGCCGCCGGGACGCGATCCGCGGCGGGCGGCGAGCCGGACGGCGCCGTCTGCGGGGCCTGCGTTTCCGCGGTCTGCTGAGTGGGGCGGCCGGATTGCTCCGTGTCGCGTCCGCTCAGGGAGAGCGCCGCGACGAGGCCCGCGCCGGCCAGGGCGCCGAACGCCATCAGCAGAACCGGCCGGCGGCTGCCGGCGGCGAAGGCATCCTCCGCGCGGTCGCGAATCCGGGTCGCCGTCTGGCGGGGCTGAATCCCACCGGCCACGCGCCGCCAGCCGTCTCCGACGCGGGCGCGCGCCTCGGCCAGGCGCTCCGCCGTGTTCGGCGCGGCCTCGGCCGGTTCGAGGGAGGCGCTGACCGGTGTCGGCCTCGGCCGGGCCTTCAGCCGCTCGGCGAGCCGGCTGCGCCAGCCCTCGACGGTCTCGCTCGCGGCGCTGGCGAGCGCCCGGCTGCGCTCGGCGGAGGTGTTCGCCAGGGAGCGCGCCAGCGCGGACTGCGTCTCCACGAAGCGGGCGCCCGCGGCCCGTACGTCGGCGATGGTGTCGCGGGCGGGTTCCGGCTCCGGTTCGGGGGCAGGGGGGAGAAACAGCGGTGCGTGCTGCTCACGAAGCTCATCGACGAGGTCGTGCAGGGTCAGCGGAACGCCGGCACCCGCCTCGCCCCGCAGGCGCACCGTGCCGGTTCGATCGACGATCCGGTAGCCGGGCACGCCGTCGGCGGGCTCGACGAAGCCCTCGGCGATCAAGGCCAGCGTCCGGCGTGCCACCGGCCGCGCGCCGCGCCGGTCGAGCTCGGCCAGGATCAGCGTGCGGATCCGGCGGTCGTCCTCGGAGACCGGCGCCTCCGGCGGGGCCGTCGTCTCGTCCTTGCTCCGGCCTGCAGCCTTTGCCGATCCCTTCACGCGTGCGATGCCCTGTTCTCGATCGTCGCCGGGGCGCCCCTCACGGCGGCGCCCGTCGGCTGCTTCTACAGCATGGACCGGCCGGAGTATCCGGTCGATGCGGCGGCTGATCCCGCCCTCCGGCCGGCCTCTGGTATCAGGCCCCCGCCCGGCTCAGGACGCGGCTCGCCTCGGACACGATGACCGGTGCGCCCCCGGCAAAGCTCACTGTCAGCGTGAGTTCGGCGACCCCCTGCGAACGCGCGCCGCGCGCCGGACTGGCCGCCGTGAAATCGTGGACGATGCGCACGAGGCAGGTGGCGCTGGCTCCGTCGCAGGCGATCCGCGGTTCCCCGTGCGGCTCGTAGCGCCGCTCGGGCCAGCGCTGCGCGAAGCGCTGCTTCTCGGCCAGCAGCGCGTTGGTGGTCATGACACGGCCGTGGAAGCGCACCGTGCTGCCGTAGAAGCGGGGCGCGGCGGACAGCATCACGCCGTTGGGCGCCGACACGCTGTCGAGATAGCCGAGGCTCAGGCGACGCGCCGCCACGGCCCAATCGGAGAAGCGCGGATCCGGCTCGGCGCGGGCCAGGCTCGCGGCCGGCGGCAGGGGAGGCAGCGGGGTCGGGCGGTGGATCCGGGCCGTGTGTCCGTAACGCTCTTCGCGCGCCCGCTCGTGGATGGCGGCCCGGCGGGCGCGGCGCATCTCGGCGGCACGGGTGCGGTCCTGGCGCTGCATGTCCCGCCGGGCGGGGGAGGGGGAGGGGGAGGGGGCGGCGGCCCGGCGCGAACGGGTCCTCGCTTCCGGTTCGACCTCGAACCGGGGAGCGGATTTGGCCGTGGGCTTCGCCCGCTCGCCGCCGGCAGGGGCGGCGCCGGATTTGGCGGGTGGGTCGATCCAGTTCGATCCCTGCTGGGCCAGGGCGCCTCCCGCCGCGCAGGCCGAGGAGAGGAGAAGGGTCAGAAACAGCACGGGGCGCATGACGGGACCGATCGGGCGAGCAGGCCTGAAGATGCCTCGCGGAAGGCCGGGTCACCGTCGGCGCTCACCTCGGATGGGTGACGGCGGCCGGCACTCCGCGGAAGGCGGTCGGTGAGACGGAACGCGTGGCGGCACCGCTACGGTTCCACGCCTTTCTGCCACCGGGTCCGTGCCTACACCGAGTCGGGCCCCCATGCGACCGGTGCCGGCCCCGGAAGGCCCGTTACCCCCGCTGTCCAAGCTTCCCGCGTCGGAGCCCACGAAGCCGGGCCCTCGCCCCGCGCTCTTGCTACGCGCTCTTGCCCCGGACTCTTGCCATCGCGCGGGAAGTGCCCACCTTGAGCGTAACGATCCCAGCTCGTCCTGCGCGCGAAGGCAGCAGGCCGAGTGCGCCCGGTGCCAAGCACCGGGTGGGATCCCTGAGGACGGGTCCGGGCCCCTCTGACGGTCGAGGCGTCGACCGTGATGTCGGATTCTTTCACCGCTGGCGCGAACGCGGCGCGGAAGCGTGCGAGGATAGTCCTGTGCCGGCCATGCTGGTTTTCCTGTTCCGTCCCTCTGCGAGCGGAGCGGCTGCTTGAGCGCGACCTCGGAGACCGGGAAGCGCCGCGCGCTCCTTCTCGTGAACGCCAAGGCCCGCAGCGGGTCAGCGCCACTGGATGCGATCCGCACGATCCTGCGTGAGGGCGGGCTCGATCTCATCGAGCCGGAGGGCAGCGCCGATTGCAAGGAGGTGATCGGGCGGCATGCGTCCTCCGTCGATCTGGTGATCCTCGGGGCGGCGACGGCACCATGAACGCGGCGGCGCCGGCCCTGGTCGAGACGGGGCTGCCCTTCGGCATCCTGCCGCTCGGCACCGCTAACGATCTCGCCCGCTCCCTCGGCCTGCCCCTCGAGCCGGAGCCGGCCGCCCACGTGATCCCGACGGCACCGGAGAAGGCGATCGACCTCGGCTGGGTCAACGGGCACTATTATTTCAACGTGGCGAGCGTCGGCTTTTCCGCCGATCTCGCCAGCGAACTGACGGCGGAGGCCAAGAAGACCTGGGGCACGGTGGGCTACGCCATCGCCGCCTTCCGGCTCCTGCGCCGCGCCCGGCCCTTCACCGTGACGATCGAGCATGACGGCCGCACCGAGAAGGTGACGACCATCCAGGCGTCGGTCGGCAACGGGCGCCATTACGGCGGTGGCATGACCGTGCAGGAGGACGCCACCGTCGATGACGGACGGCTCGATTTCTACAGCCTGGAAGTCGCCCATTGGTGGCGGCTGATCGCGCTGCTGCCGGCCCTGCGCCGCGGGACCCATGGCAAGGCGGCGGATGTGCGTGCGTTCGAGACCACGGAACTGATGCTGACGACCCGCAAGCCGCGGGCGGTCAACACCGACGGCGAGTTGACCACCTGGACCCCGGCCCATTTCAAGGTGATGCCGAAGGCGGTGCGCGTTCTCGCCCCGTTGGACGCCGCGCCCGGCGGCACGAGCCGCTTCCCTCTTCCCTTCTGAACCCCCGGATCCGCCCGTGGACAGCCTGCTTCACCTCGCCGCCGATCCCACTGCCTGGGCAGCGCTGGCGACCCTCGTGGTGATGGAAGTCGTTCTCGGCATCGACAACCTGATCTTCATCTCGATCGTCACCAACAAGCTGCCCGAGGCCGAGCGGAGCCGGGCGCGGCGCTTGGGCATCGGTCTCGCTCTGATCCTTCGGCTGGCCCTGCTCGGCACCGTGGCGTGGATCGTCCACCTGACCGAGCCGGTCTTCGCGGTGCTGGGCAAGAGCTTCTCCTGGCGCGACCTGATCCTCATCGCCGGCGGCCTGTTCCTGCTGTGGAAGGCGACCAAGGAGATCCACCACAGCGTCGATCCGAGCCCGGAGGAGAAGCCCGGCAGCCGGGCGGCGCTCACCTTCGGCTCGGCCATCGGCCAGATCCTGGTGCTCGACCTCGTCTTCTCGATCGATTCGATCATCACCGCCGTCGGCATGACCGAGCACGTGCCGATCATGGTGATCGCCGTCGTGGCCGCCGTGACCGTGATGCTGATCGCCGCCGACCCGCTGTCGCGCTTCATCGCCGCCAACCCCACCGTGGTGATGCTGGCGCTCGGCTTCCTCATCATGATCGGCATGACGCTGCTCGCCGAAGGCTTCGGGGCGCATGTGCCGAAGGGCTACATCTACACCGCGATGGCGTTCTCGGCCGGCGTGGAAGGCCTCAACATGGCGGCCCGCCGCCGCAGGCGGGCGAAGACGCCGACGGGCGGGGCCTGAAGCGCGGCAGTTTTCCCGTGAAAACCGCAGGGACCGGCCGGGGGCCTTCACACCGTTTCCGGGTGGTCCGCTGCACTTGGCCGCGCGAGCCCCGGCGAATGACATAGGAGCGAGCCTGTTTCCGGGACGGGCTCTCTCGGAGAACCTGTTTCCATTTGGGTCACGTGCGGTCGATCCGAACGAGATGGTCAACGAATCGTAAGGCATAGCGGCCGAAGCCCGGTGGCCCCGGCCTGCCGGGTAAGGGTCCGTTCACGCCGCACCGCGCGTCTAAGCAGTATGACCTGAACCCAGGCGACTGCCCCCATGCGCTTCCTTCTCGCACCGGCCCTGCTTGCCGCCGCGTGCGGATCCTCCCTTGCCGCCGCACCCTCGCCGTTCCGCGCAGCCCTCGCGGCGGCCGGCGGCTGCGGCGTGCACCGCGTCCTTGCGGAGGAGAGGCTCGGGCGGCTCGGCGTGGCCTCGGCACAGGCCGTGTCGCAAGATGAAGCCGACCTGTTCGGCAAGCCGGCCGGGCAGTGGACCGAGGACGAGATCCGCGACGCGGTCTCCGTCTTCGCGGCCTGCGAGACCAGATCCGGATCGGCCCGCACCGGGCTGAGCGAACGCCTCGCCCGCGACTTGCGCGGCTTGGAGACGGCCCTGCGCCGGGCCATCGTCGTCGGGCACGCCCGCGCACCCGTCGAGGCGAGCGAGGAACGGGCATCGCATGGGGCCGGCCGCGATGGTGCCCCGAGCGGACCCGCCCAGCTCCGACAGGGCCCGGCCTTCACCCCAGCCCTGCGGGGCGCCCCGCAAGCGGAAGCGCCACGCGCCCTCGCCGCGATGCCAGCGGCCTCCTCCGATGCGCGGGATGACGCGCCACCCGACCGAACCTGGCACGCGCAGCCGCTGGCCGCCGATGCGGCGGCGGGCGAGCCGCCTCGCCTCGCGACGGCGTCGATCGCCGCGCACCGGCCGCCGAGGGAGCGGACCCCCTGCCCGGTCAGCCTCGGCACCTTCGATCTGCTCCAGGCCGAGATGCGTCTGTCCGAGGCCGAGGGCGTGCTCGGCTGTCGCGGCACCATCGACGCCACCGCGAACATACCCGGGGTCGGTACCTTCGAGACCTATCTCTGGTCGGACCGCGGCAGCGGCGGCACCGTCACGCTGGTCTTTCAGAACAAGCGCCTGCGCTCGAAGGCGCAGCGCGGCCTCAATGCGGAAGCCGGGCGCGGCGGCTGATACGGTCTCCGCTTGATGAAAGCGCGGACCGTATCAGCAAGCCCGCGCGACGCCTGAGCGAAGCCCAAATCCGCCATCCCGAAGGGATCAAACGGATTTGGTATGAACCGATTCAGCGCAGCAGGTTGGTCTTGGCCAGATCGAGGATCGCGTCGCCGCGTCCGTTCATCACGGCCTGGAGCGCGTATAGGCTGAAACCCTTCACCTGCTCGGCCTGGAGCTTCGGCGGCATGGCCAGTTCCTGGCGGTTCGTCACCACGTCGAGGAGCGCCGGGCCGGGATGGGACAGCACGTCCTGGATCGCGCCCTCCAGGTCACCCGGATCCTCGACCCGGTGGGCATGGATGCCGATGGCGCGGGCCATGGCCGCGAAATCCGGATTCTCGAGCGTGACGCCGGTCTCGAGATAGCCCGCGGCCTTCATCTCCAACTCGACGAAGCCGAGCGTGCCGTTGTTGTAGATGACGACCTTCACCGGCAGCCGCTCCTGCGTCAGGGTGAGGATGTCGCCCATCAGCATCGCGAAGCCGCCGTCGCCCGACAGCGAGATCACCTGCCGGCCGGGGCTCGCCGCCTGGATGCCGATAGCGTGCGGCAGGGCGTTCGCCATCGAGCCGTGCGCCCAGGAGCCGATCAGGCGCCGCCCGGCCATCATGGAGAGATAGCGCGCCGCCCAGACCGTGGGCGTGCCGACATCGGCCGTGAACGCCGCGTTCTCGGTGGCCGCTTCGCTGAGGAGCCGGGTGAGGTATTGCGGGTGGATCGGCTTGCGCCCCGCCTTGCCGGTGGCGAGATCGTCGAGGTCCTCGCGCGCCTTGGCGTAATGCTTGAGGCTGGCCTCCAGATGGCGCCCGCTGTCGTTGCCGGTCAGGCGCGGCAGAAGCGCGTCGATGGTGGCGGCAACATCGCCGGTGAGGCCGAGTTCGAGCCGGCAGCGCTTGCCTAGATTCTCCGGACGCAGATCGACCTGCGCGATCTTGGCGTGCTCGGGGTAGAACTGGCGGTAGGGGAAGTCGGTCCCCAGCATCAGCAGGGTCTCGCAGGCTTCCATCGCCGCGTAGCCCGAACTGAACCCGATCAGCCCGGTCATGCCGACATCGTAGGGGTTGTCGTGCTCGACATGCTCCTTGCCGCCGAGCGCGTGGACGATCGGGCTCTTGAGACGCTCGGCCAGCCGCATCAGCGGCGCGTGCGCGCCGGCGCAGCCGCGTCCGCACAAAAGCGTGATTTTCTTGGACCCGTTGAGGAGGTCCGCCAAGCGGTCGAGTTCGTCCGCGGGCGGCACGGTGACCGGTGCGCGGGGGCGCAGCGTCGCGGGGGCGGACAAGGCGCGCTTGGGCGCTTCCTTCAGCGCGACGGTGCCGGGGATGACCACCACCGCGACGCCGCGCTTGCCGACGGCCGAGCGGATCGCCGCTTCAAGGACGTTGGGCAATTGCTCCGGGTCTGAGACCGTCTCGCAGAAATGGCTGCAATCGCGGAACAGCTCCTCCGGCCGCGTCGCCTGGAAGTAGTTGAGGCCGATCTCGCTCGACGGGATATGCGCGGCGATCGCCAGGACCGGCGTGCGGGTGCGGTGGGCGTCGAACAGGCCGTTGATGAGGTGGAGGTTGCCCGGTCCGCAGGAGCCGGCGCAGACCGCGAGTTCGCCCGTCACCTGCGACTCGCCGGCGGCGGCGAAGGCGGCGACTTCCTCGTGACGGACATGGACCCAGTCGATGACGCCGCGGGCGCGGATCGCTTCGGTGATCCCGTTCAGGCTGTCGCCGACGAGGCCGTAGACGCGGCGCACACCCGCCTGCTGGAGCGTTTCGACCACGAGATCCGATACGTTGCGGGTTGCCATGCGCCGTCTCCGAACAGAACCGCCTCGAAAGGCGGTGACGGCGGGCCAACGTCACACGCAAGCGAAGGTTCGATCGATCGAAGATTTTGTAAAGACTGCACAATTTCGCATGCCGGGAGCGTCGCCTCCGGCAGGATCGTCACGTCGGCGGCACCGGCTAGCCCGCATCGTGCCCGACCCATCCCGTCGGCGCGATACGCTCCGAAACGAAAAGGGGCCGGCCGATCGTGTCGGCCGGCCCCCTCGGCAAAAAGCCTCGGCGCGGTGTCGCGCCTTAGGTGTTCATCGAGTCGAAGAAGTCGCCGTTGCTCTTCGTCTGGCGCAGCTTGTCCATGAGGAACTCGATCGCGTCGGTGACGCCCATCGGGTTGAGGATGCGGCGCAGGACGTAGGTCTTCTTGAGCGCGTCCGGCGGCACCAGCAGCTCTTCCTTACGGGTGCCGGAGCGGGTGATGTCGATGGCCGGGAAGATGCGCTTGTCGGAGACCTTGCGGTCGAGAATGATCTCGGAGTTGCCGGTGCCCTTGAACTCCTCGAAGATCACCTCGTCCATGCGCGAACCGGTGTCGATCAGCGCGGTCGCGATGATGGAGAGCGAGCCGCCCTCCTCGATGTTGCGGGCCGCACCGAAGAAGCGCTTGGGCCGCTGCAGGGCATTGGCATCGACACCGCCGGTCAGCACCTTGCCGGAGGACGGCACGACCGTGTTGTAGGCGCGGCCGAGGCGGGTGATGGAGTCGAGGAGGATCACGACGTCGCGGCCGTGCTCGACCAGGCGCTTGGCCTTCTCGATCACCATCTCGGCGACCTGCACGTGGCGGGTGGCCGGCTCGTCGAAGGTCGAGGCGATGACCTCGCCCTTCACCGAGCGGATCATGTCGGTCACCTCTTCCGGGCGCTCGTCGATGAGCAGCACGATGAGGTAGCATTCGGGATGGTTGATCGTGATCGACTGCGCGATGTTCTGCATCAGCACGGTCTTGCCGGTGCGCGGCGGCGCGACGATCAGCGCGCGCTGGCCCTTGCCGATCGGCGAGACGATGTCGATGATCCGCGGGCTGAAATCTTTTTTCGGTGGGTTGTCGAGTTCGAGCTTGAAGCGCTGCGTCGGGAACAGCGGCGTCAGGTTGTCGAAGTGGACCTTGTGCTTGATCTTCTCCGGGTTCTCGAAGTTGATCGTGTTGACCTTGAGCAGCGCGAAATAGCGCTCGCCGTCCTTGGGGCCGCGGATCGGGCCCTCGACGGTGTCGCCGGTGCGCAGGCCGAAGCGGCGGATCTGGGTCGGCGAGATGTAGATGTCGTCCGGACCCGGCAGATAGTTCGAATCGTGCGAGCGCAGGAAGCCGAACCCGTCCTGGAGCACCTCGACCGTGCCGGCGCCGATGATCTCGGTCTCGTTGGCCGCGAGCTGCTTGAGGATCGCGAACATCAGCTCTTGCTTGCGCATGGTCGAGGCGTTCTCGACACCGACCTCCTCCGCGAAGGCCGTGAGCTCGGTCGGCGTTTTGGACTTGAGGTCCTGAAGCTTCACCTCACGCCGGGCGACGAGATCGGCCGGCGCGACGACGGCTTCGGCCGGAGCTTCAACGGGGGTGAGAGCGTCGTTCTGTGACGTCATGTGGGGAGATGCAACCAACGAAGGGCGGGGAATGGTCGGCCGGTTCGGGAGCAGAGCCGGGCGCTGGGGAAGCGCCCCGGGGTCCGTAGCCGTCGCGGGCGCGCGGCCCGGCCCGCGCATCGGTTCCGCTCGGCCAGAAAGACCTCGGAATGCGACACGGCTGCAATGGGAGAGCATCGCTCAGTAGCGCGTTTCGCCACTCGGCTCAAGACCCCGCTCGCCGATTTCCATCTTAAGGTTTGACGAGCCGATCTACCGCCGCCGCAGGCGCACGTAGAGGGCGCCGCCTCCGCCGTGATGGCGCGCCGCCTCCTCGAAACCGAGCACGAGGCCGCGCAATTCCGGGCCCCGCAGCCAATGCGGCACGCTGCGGCGGAGCACGCCGCGCTCGGAGAAGCCGCCGCGGTCGCGGCCGCCGAAACCCTCGCCGCCCTTGCCGGTCACCACGAGCACGCGGGCATGCCCCGCCGCGCGGGAGCGCAGCAGGAAGCCGACCAGGGCCGCGTGCGCCTCCGCCTGATAAAGCCCGTGCAGATCGATGCGGGCCTCGATCGTCAGCGTGCCCCGCTCCAAGCCGCGGCGCTCCCGCCGCTCCAGACCCGGCGCCCCCGGCGACGCTGGGGGAGCGGAGGGAGCGGGCGCGGCGCTGGCCCGGGCGATCTCGGGAGCGAGGTCGCCGAGCTTAAGCGGCTTCGACGCGACCCGCGACAGGGAGACGGCAGGGGTAGGCTTGAGGGGGACAGGCTTCAGTGGGGCAGGCTTGGCGGGGGCGGACGCCGCCGGGGGAGGGGAGGCGGGTTTCCAGGCAGGCTTGGCGGCAGGTTTGGCGGCCGGCTTCGGAGCCGGCTTGGCGAGCTTCGCCGCAGGCGCGGCGATCGGCGGCGCGGGCTGTTCGGCTCCGGCAGCGGGGCTCTTCTGGGGGGGCTTTTTCAGCTTGGCGCGGCCCCGCAGGGGCGTGATCAGCTTGGCGATCTCGCCCCAGAGATGCGCCTCCTCGCGCGAGAGCAGGCGCGAGCGCCGCGGCGGTCGCGCGCTCACGGCCGCGCCTCTCCGGCAGCGGCCTCCGGTGCCGCCGCGCCCTTGGCGGCACCATCCGGGGTGGAGGCGGGCTTCGGGATCAGCACCACGAAGCCTATCCGGTCGTGCAGGTCCCCCGCCGCCCGTCCGGCGGCGGCGCCGGTGCCGACATAGAGGTCGCCGCGCGCCGGGCCGACGATGGCCGAACCGGTATCGGCGGCGACGACCAGGTGGCCGCGGCCGGGCTGGCCCGGCAGCTTGCCTTCCAGCCAGAACGGCAGGCCGTAGCGCCAGAGGTTCCCGTCGACAGCCATGCTGCGCCCCGGGCTCAGCGGCACGCCCGCGGCGCCGGGTGGCCCCAGGGCGGGGTCGGTCACCGGCTCGGTCCGGAAGAAGATGTAGGACGCGTTCATCCGCATCAGCCGGCGGGCATGGTCGGGGTTGGCCCGCAGCCACGCCGTCCAGCGCTCCAGGCTCAGCCCGTTGATCGGCAGGTGGCCCTCATTGACGATCAGCTTGCCGATCGAGGTGTAGGGCTGGCCGTTCTTGCCGTCGTAGAGCACCCGCATCCCACGCCCATCGGGCAGGCGCACCCGCCCGGACCCCTGCACCTGCAGCACGAAGAGGTCCACGGCGTCGCGCAGCCACAGCAGCGGCCGGTTCCGCTCGCCGAGCGCCCCGTCCTCGATTGCCGCGCGGTCGGGATAGGGGACGAGCCCGGTCTCGGTGCGCCGGCCCGCCCGGTAGAGCGGATCGAGCCCCGGCGCCGTCTCGCCGGGGGCGAGGCTGACGAGGTCGTCCGGCCGGGCCAGTACGGGTGCGGTATAGCCGGGGCCAGGCTCGAGCGACCCGGTGAGCTCCGGCTCGAAATAGCCGGTGAGGAAGCCGACCCGGCGCTCAGGCTCCGTTCCGGAGGCCGGGCGGACGATGCGGTAGGCGGAGAACCGCGCCTCGAAGAATTTCTTGGCCTCGTTCGGCTTCACCTCGTCCGCGGCGGCGCAGGCTGCCGCGAGATCGGCGGGCGAGCCCGTCACGCCCTCGATCTGGGGCGGATTGGGGCCGGGCCCGGCGCAGGTGCGGCGGAAGGCGTCGAGGGAGGCCGCCCCGTCATCCTCGCGCCAGCCGGGCAGGGCGGCGAGGGAGACCGGCTCCAGCACCGCACCCGCCACCTGGGGCGGCACGCGCGACGCTTCCGCCGCGCGCGAGGGTACGGTGGGCGAGGATACGGCAGGAATGGAAACGGCCGCAGCGGCGAGGACCGCTGCGGCCGGAAGGGAAACGCGCAAACACGGCATGAGGCGAAACGATCAGCCGCCCGCGTCGGTGGCAACGAGCTGCCAGTTCGGGTCGCGCGAGCCGAGCGTGCGGGCGAAGGTCCATACGTCGGGCACCTCGACACCGGTCTCGGCATTGCCGTCGATCACCTTGCCGTCCGCGTCGCGGGTGGCGGTGATGAGGTTCGAGAGGAAGCGCACGGTGATCTGGGCGGCGCGGTTCTTCACCTCGACGGCGGCGATCTCCGCCTTGTCGATGGAGATGAAGGTCGTCTCCGCCGTCTCGTTGCGCTTCTCGCGCTCGGAGATCGCCCGCTCGAAGCCCTCGCACACCTCCCGCGAGAGGAGCGCGCGCAAGGTCTTGCGGTCCCCCTTGGCGAAGGCGGTGACGATGGTCTCGTAGGCGCCTTTGGCCCCTTCGAGGAAGGCGCGGGGCTCGAAGGCGGGCTCGAGTTGCACCACCTGTTCGAGGCCGCGGGCGACCGCCGAGCCCGGCTCGGCGATGCCGCGCCAGTCGCGGGCCGCAGTCTGCACCGCCGCCGCTCCCGCCGGGCTGCGGTCGGCGCCGGGTAGGCGCACCACGTTGTCGCCCTCGCCGCGGCCGGCCGGCGGCTCGGTGCGGTTGCGCTCCACCGGCCGGAAGGGCGAGCGCTCGGTGCCGGTCTTCTGGCCCAGGACCGAGCGCAGCCGCCAGATCACGAAGACGGCCAGCGCCAGGAAAATCAGAGTGGTTGCGTCGAAGGAATCCTGCATCACCGATCCGAATCGTGACCGTCGCACACGTGAGTCCGGCGCCCGTAAGGCCGCCCGGACGGGAAAGGTCCGCTCCCTGATCCCGCCCGCCGCGCTCCGGAAGAGGGCTTCGCGAGGTTCCCGACCGGAGCCGGGAAGGGTTCGCGAGACCGCCTCTTAGCCGAGGGCGGCGCGGGGATCGACCCGGGAACGGAGACCTTGGTAGGCGCTTGGGTCTGAGTGTCTCCGACTGTTCGAAGTCCGTGACCTTATCGTCATATGGGCGGACCTGCGAGGTATTCCAGGGAAACGCGCAAGACGAGCCTCCGCGTCCCATTCACGCGCGCCGTCGCGCCGCGGCGATTGCTTCGGTTCGGCTTGTTCGCTGGATACGGGCATGGTAGCCGCAGCCCGCGCCGGAGGGGCGCTCTTTGGCGCGGGACACGTGCGCGCCGAGGACGACGCAAGCAGGAGAGACCGCCATGGCCGATACCGCGGCACCGAACGGCAACGGCGCGCAGGGCCAGGATCTCGCGCCCGCGATCAACGCGCTGGCGCAATACGCCAAGGATCTCTCCTTCGAGAACCCGAACGCGCCGCGCTCCCTGCAGCCGCAGGAGGGTGGCCCTCAGATCAACATTCAGGTCAACGTCAACGCCCAGCAGATCGCCGAGGCGGACTTCGAGGTCGAGCTGACGCTCGAGGGCGATGCCAAGATCCAGAACGAGGTGCTGTTCGCCTTCGAGCTGAAGTATGCCGGCATCTTCCGCATGCGCAACATCCCGCAGGAGCAGATCCACCCGGCGGTGATGATCGAGTGCCCGCGTCTGCTCTTCCCGTTCGCGCGCCAGATCGTCGCCGAAGCGGTGCGCAACGGCGGCTTCCCCCGCTCTACATCGACCCGATCGATTTCGTCGGCCTCTATCAGCAGAAGATGATGGAAGCCCAGGCCCAGGGCGGCCAGCCAGGCGCGCCGCTCGCCTCCTGAGGCGGCGCTTCGGCTTCACGATCCTGATCAGGATTGCTCGAACGAGACCCTGGCGCCGATGGCTCCGGGGTCTTTTCGTATCGCCGGTCGTCCCCGGCGGGCTTTCGCCACCGCTCCCACTGACTGGATCGGGCTGCGCTGAGCCGTCGCGGCCACGCATGGGCGGCCTTCGGAGTTAGGGCGCGACGGGGCACCATGGCCCCGCCGATTGCTCCCCGCATTGCGCCTTGCCCAGCAGGGCGTTAGGCGGCCCACCCCCGGCCCTCGGCTGGCTCATCCTCAAGGACAGCATGGCGCCCACAACGCACCTCGCCCTGATCAACGTCTTCATCGGCGACATCCAGGGCGGGCTCGGGCCGTTCCTCGGCACGTGGCTCGCGCAGATGCGGCAGTGGAGCCCTTCGCAGATTGGGCTCGTCACCACGCTGGTGGGCGTCGGCACGCTGCTGCTCAGCGGTCCCTTCGGCGCGCTGGTCGATCGCCTCGGGCGCCCCCGCCTGCTCATCGTGGTCTCCTGCGCCGCGATCCTCGCCGGCACGCTGCTCTTGATGCCGGCCCATTCCTTCGTGCCGGTGCTGGCGGCGCAGTTTCTGGCCGCGGCGGGCGGCACGCTGCTGCTGCTCGCAGTCACGGCGCTGACGCTGGGCGTCGTCGGCAAGGAGGCGTTCCCGCGCCAGCAGGGGCGCAACCAGGCCTTCAACCATATCGGCATCCTGATCGCGGCCGGGCTCATCACCCTCGGCACCGCCCATTTCGGGCCCGAGATCGCCTTCTGGGTGCTGGGGGCGATGGCCGCCGCCGCCATCGCCGCCACGCTGGCAATGCCGGGCCGCGCCTTCAACCAGCGGCGCGCGGCGGGCTGGAAAGAGGAGGACGAGGCGGAGCCGGCCCGCTCCTCCTACTTCCAGATCTTCTCGAACAAGCGCCTGCTCGTGCTCGCGGTGGCGCTCGCCCTGTTCCAGCTCGGCAATGGCGGCATGCTGAGCCTGCTGGCGCAGAAGCTCGTTCACACCGCCGATGACCCCACCGCCTGGACCGCCCGCTACGTCATGGTGGCCCAGCTCGTGATGGTGCCGGTCGCGCTCGCCGCCGGCTCGCTCGCCGACCGGCGCGGCCGGCGCCAGCTCCTCATCGCCGCCTGCCTTGCTTTGCCCGTCCGGGCGGCGCTCTCGGCCTTCATCGACGACCCGTACTGGCTCATCACCGCCGAGATCCTCGACGGCGTGGCTTCGGGCATCATCGGCGTGGCGGTGCCGGTGGTCGTGGCCGACCTCACCTGGGGCTCGGGCCGCACCCAGACGGCACTCGGCACCGTCAACGCCGTGCAGGGCGCGGGCGGCGCGCTCTCGGCCTGGTACGGCGGTCTCGCCCAGGGCTGGTTCGGCTGGAGCGGATCCTTCCTGGCCCTCGGCGCGGCGGGTGTCCTGGCCCTCGCCCTGGTCTGGTGGCTCGCCGCCACCACGGAGGAGAGCCACTCCCAGCGCCGGCGCACCCGGCGCGACGAGCGCCGCCGGGCCACCCATTCCGCGGAGAAGCCGGCCTGATCGCGCGGAACAGGCCGCGCGGTCCGGCTGTTCACCGGGCGTTTCTCTTAACGCCGCGAGGCGCAGATGGCTGACACCCCGACGGCCCGTTCCCAGGACGACGAGACCGGCCGCACGATCCGCGCGTACGAGCCCCGTGCCGTGCCCTGGCTCAGCGTCGTGTTCGGCTACGGGCCGATGCTGCCCTTCGTCGCCGGGGCGGTTCTGGTCTGGGTCCTGCGCGGGCCGATGGCCGAGGCGGTCTTCACCCTGACGCTTCTCTGGGGATGCGCGATCCTGCTGTTCCTCTCTGGCGTGCGCCGCGGCGTCAGCTTCCGCACCGAGGGCGGGGCGACGCTGGCACAGATCGCCACGATGCTGAGCCTGTTCCTGCTGGGCTACGGCGCCCTCCTCGCCTTTGCCCTCGGCAAACCCGTCATCGCGCTGGGCCTGCTGATCGTCGGCTTCACCGAGATCACGATCCTCGATCCCATCGCCGCGCGGCGGGGCGAGGCGCCGCTGTTCTTCGAGCGCCTGCGGCCGGCGCAGATCCCCCTGGCCGTCCTCAGCCTCGCCGCGCTGCTGGCCTATCGCCTCACGCTCTGAGCCTCGGTTCAGGATGATTGGCGCAGCATAATTGGCGAACATCGGTGGCTTTCGTAGAAGGCCGGCCCGCCACTCCGCTAAGCTCTCCGACCGCCCCATGCATGTCAGCCACGATCCCACAGCCCCGGAATCCGAAAAGATCGGGTTCGACGCCTTCCTTGCCGTCGACATCCGCGTCGGCACCGTCGTCTCCGCCGAGCCCTTCCCCGAGGCGCGCAAACCGGCGATCAAGCTCGTCATCGATTTCGGGCCGGTGATCGGCGCCAAGCGTTCCAGCGCGCAGATCACCGAGCATTACAGCCCCGACACCCTGGTCGGCCGGCAGGTCGCGGCGGTGGTGAATTTCCCGCCGCGCCAGATCGGAAAATTCCTGTCGGAGGTGCTGACGCTCGGCTTTGCCGACCCGGCCGGCGCCGTGGTGCTGTTCGCCCCCGACAAGCCGGTGCCGGACGGCAGCCGGCTCTTCTAACGCACCATCGGGTTGCCGCCCCGCCCGCGGCTGCGATAGAGCCGGACCTCATTTCCGACCCATCCCGCTCGATCGGCGACGACATGGCCAAGGCCGACACCCTGAAACCCCGCCTGCCGCGCGGCTTCCCCGACCGCACCGAGGCCGACATCCTGGCCCAGGGGCGGATGCTCGACACGATCCGGCAGACCTTCGAACTCTACGGCTTCGAGGCGCTGGAAACCCCCTTCGTCGAGTACACCGAGTCGCTCGGCAAGTTCCTGCCGGATCTCGACCGGCCGAACGAGGGCGTGTTCTCGTTCCAGGACGACGACGAGCAGTGGCTCTCGCTGCGCTACGATCTCACCGCGCCGCTCGCCCGCCATGTGGCGGAAAACTTCGACGCGATCCCGAAGCCCTATCGCAGCTACCGGGCTGGCTACGTCTTCCGCAACGAGAAGCCGGGGCCGGGCCGCTTCCGCCAGTTCATGCAGTTCGATGCCGACATCGTCGGCGCGGGCTCCGTCGCGGCCGATGCCGAGACCTGCATGCTGATGGCCGACACGCTGGAGCGGCTCGGGCTCGCGGGCCAGTACGTCGTCAAGGTCAACAACCGCAAGGTGCTCGACGGCGTCATGGAGGCGATCGGCCTCGCCGGGCCGGACAAGGCCGGCCAGCGCCTCACCGTGCTGCGCGCCATCGACAAGCTCGACCGCCTCGGGGCGGACGGCGTGCGCCTGCTGCTCGGCCCCGGCCGCAAGGACGAGAGCGGCGACTTCACCAAAGGCGCCGGGCTTGGCGACGACGCGATCGAGCGCATCCTCGCTTATGTCGGCTTCGAGGCGAGCCCGCACGAGGGCGCCGACCGGATGGCGTTCTGGGAGAAGTTCTTCGGCTCCTGGCAGGAGGTCGTTGGCACCTCCGAGACCGGCCGCGAGGGCATCGCCGAACTCCACGCGATCATGCGGCTCTGCGAGGCGGCGGGCTACGGCCATGACCGGGTGCGGGCCGACCCCTCCGTGGTGCGCGGTCTCGAATACTATACCGGCCCCGTCTACGAGGCGGAGCTGACCTTCCCCGTCACCAACGAGGACGGCCAGACCGTCCGCTTCGGGTCGGTGGCGGGCGGCGGGCGCTATGACGGCCTCGTCGGTCGCTTCCGCAGCGAGCCGGTGCCGGCCACCGGCTTCTCCATCGGCGTGTCGCGGCTGTTCTCGGCCTTGCGACTGACCAAGAGCCCGTTGGTCGAGGGCGCGGCCAAGCCCGGCCCGGTCGTGGTGCTGGTGCTCGATCGCGAGAACATCGCCGAGTATCAGGCGCTGGTGGCGCAGCTGCGCGCGGAGAACATCCGGGCCGAGCTCTATCTCGGTGCGGCCGGGATGAAGGCGCAGATGAAATATGCCGACCGCCGCCGCGCGCCGGCGGTGGTGATCCAGGGCTCGAACGAGCGCGAGGCCGGCGAGGTCCAGATCAAGGACCTGATCGCGGGCGCCCGCGCGGCCGAAGCTATCGCCAGCAATGCCGAATGGAAAGCCGCCCGCCCGGCCCAGGTCTCGGTGCCGGTGGAACGGATGGTCGAGGCGGTTCGCGAAACGCTGGCCCGGCATTTCGGGTGAGAAGCACCGAATAACCGGTCCGTTTCAGCGCATCCCCTCTCCCCGCCTGCGGGGAGAGGGGAAGACTTGCGTTTGTCCCTTACGGACGGTGCGCCGGCCGGCTGGTTTCGTTGAAGCCGGGCCGAGAGCCGGTCGCTTGGCCGGTCGCTTGGCCGGCCGTTTGGCCAGTTGCTTGGCCGGTCGCCGGCCCGCCCTGCTGACCACTCTGCGGGCCGCCTTCCGCGCTCGCGCGCTTGACCGCCGCATCGAGGTTTTCAGGGTCGAGCGCCGTCTCGACGAAGGCGCGGCCGCGATGGGTCAGGTCGCGGGCGTAGCGGATGCCCTGGTCGCGCAGGTCGTCGGCGTAGGGGCCGAGCGCCTGGTCCTCCTGGCGGGTGCGCGGCAGGAGCGCGCCGAGCAGCAGGCCGGCGGCGAGGCCGACCACGCCGACGAGGAGCGGGTTCTCGGAGACGAAGTGCTCCGTGGCGGTGCGGCCCTCGTGCAGGCGGCGATAGCCGCGATCCGCGAGGTCGGCGGCGCGCTGGCGCTGCGTCTCGTAGCGGTCTTCCGCCCAGGAGCGGGCATCCTCGTAGGTCTCGCCCGCCCGCTCGCGGGCGGCGCGAACCGTGTCGCTGGCCTGAGCACGGGTGGAATCGGCGGCCTCGCTCACGCGGTTCTTCAGCTCGGAAGCCCGGTCCGCGGCCTGGTCGCGCAGGTTGCGTGCGCCTTCCCGCGCTTGTTCGGTCGTGTCCTGCAGGCCGGCCTGAAGGCGGGCATTGGCGTCGCGGCCCTGCGTGGTCGCGCGGTCGGAAATGTCGTGCAGATTGTGCTCGACGCCGGACTCGCGGGGCATGCCGGAGCGGGCGGCGATGTTCTCGGGCAGGGTCTCCACCGGCGCGCCAGTCGGCGGCGTGGTGACAGGGCCTTGATGATTGGGACCTTGGCTCATGATGGACTCCGTTTCCTGGTCGGCCGGCGGCGCGGAGCGTCCGCGCGCGGCCTGAGATGAGGGGTCAGACCTGACGCTCGGGCGGCAGATCGTGGAGGGGGCGCCCGCCGGGGGCGTCGGGGTCGTAGGTGCGGTCGGCCCCCGTCACGGTGACGGGCTTGGCCTCCACCGGCACCACGGCACGGGAGGGAGAGGGACGGCGGACGGTCCGCATGCCGTTGAGCAGGAGGCCGACGCCGGCCGCGATCAGCAGCACCGGCACGGGGTTGCGCCGCACCGCCAGCAGGGCGTCGTCGTAGAAGCCGCTATAGGGCGTCTGCCGGGCCGAGCCGAGCATCTCGTCGACGAGGCTCGACGCGTTCAGGCGCCCCTGGATCCGGTCGATGGTCTCATCGAGACGGGCGCGGCTCTGCTCGATGTCCTTCTCGAGATCCGAGATCGATTCGCTCATCCCGAAACCCTTTCCGTCAACGCGCGGGCATCCTGCCGGACCTGCCGCGAGGTCCGGGTCGGCGCGAGGTTGGACAGCGACATCGCCCGGGCGCCGATGACGCCGAGCACCACGGCTATGAGCAGCATGCCGCCGCCCACCAGCAGGGCCGCGAGCCATTCGGACCCCACGAGGGTCGCGACGAACTTCACGAGCGCGCCGATGAGCACCAGCATCGCCGTGACCGCGAAGACCGCGGCCAGCACCATCATCGCGAGGCCGATGAACAACGAGCGGACGTTGCTCGTCATCTCCGTGCGGAAGAGGGCGATCTCCTTGCTGGCAAGCTCACTCGCCTCGCGCAGGGCGTCCGCGACGAGGGCTTGGATCGAGGAGGGGGGCGGGGAGGGGTTGGGGCCTGTCATGGCGCGTCCCTTCAAGCCCGGTAGTCGTCGTAGGCGTGGTCCGTCTCGGGGCTGCCCGACGCCTTGACGAAGCGCGACAGCAGGAAGCCCGCCGCGAACGCGCCGACCGCCACCGTCACCGGGGAGCGCCGGGCGTAGGTTTCCGCCTGACGGTAGAAGTCGTCGAGGCTGCGCCGCTCGATCGAGCCGGCGAGATCGTCGAGCCCCTCGGCCGCGCTGTCGAAGAAGGCGCGGATGTTGGGGCGGTCGTCGAAGGTCTTGCCGGAATCGCGCAGGGACTTGGCGAGGTCCGAGACGGAACGGGCCGCCTCGCCCTTGCGGTCGTCGACGTAGGAGAGGGCCTGCTGGCGTGCGGCGGCGGCGAGCCCCTTGCTGCGCTCGGCGGCCAGACTGGCGGTGTCTTCCACGTCGTGGCGCAGATCCTCCAGGTCGGCCTTGGTCTCGGCCGGCCGGGCACCGCCGACGGGATCTGGGGACGCGGACGAGGTCATGGGCTTGTCTCCGGGCAAGATGGCTGGTCAAGATCGCCGACCGGCGCGGATGCGCTTCGATCTGCGATTAACGTGGCCGAAGAACCGTTGGCTGCCTCGCGGAGTTCCGTTTCACGAGACCCTTCCGGGCCGCGGCCGCCGAACGAACGGCCTTCCGCGAACGGAAGTCAGGACAAGCGAGGAAGCACCGCCCCTCCGATGCTGATGCCCGCCCCGATCATGCGCCCCGGCCCGATGCCGGTTCAGGACCGGATGTCATCGCCTATTCAGCTTAGCCCTTGCATGGTGGCGGCGGCTCTGCTGCACTGCGGGGAACGCGGGAAGGCGTGGGGGCCGGTCGGGCGGATGCGGGATCGAACAGCGGTAACATCGTCGGTCCGCCCGCTTGACCTACAGGGGGGATGCGTTTGGCTGCATCTCGACGGATCGCGCCAGGCTTCCGCGCGTTTTCACCCAGACGCAAGACCCTCAAGACCCTTCGGCCGACGCGCTCCGCGTGCCGGCCCCAGCGAGGACCGGAGCCGGGTTCGTGGCACGTCTGATCATCGTCTCCAACCGTGTCGCCGTACCCGCCGAGGGTAAGGATGCGGTCTCCGCAGGGGGACTCGCCGTCGCGGTCAAGGAAGCTTTCTCCTCCTACGAGGGGTTGTGGTTCGGTTGGAGCGGAAACATCCGCGACAACCCGAGCACCGAGCCGGAACTGATCGACCGCGGGTCGATCCAGTACGCCGTCCTCGACCTGTCGCCGCAAGACCATCGCGAGTACTACGCCGGCTTTGCCAACCGGGCGCTCTGGCCGATCATGCATTACCGGATCGGGCTGGGGACGTTCTCCCGCTCGGATTATGCCGGCTACCAGCGCGTCAACCAGACCTTCGCCCAGGCACTCGCCAAGCTCGTCGAGCCCGACGACCTGATCTGGGTGCACGACTACCACCTGCTGCCGCTGGCGAGCGAGCTGCGCGGCCAGGGCATCGCCAACCCGATCGGCTACTTCCACCACATCCCGTGGCCCGCCGCCGACGTGTTCAACACCCTGCCCGCCAGCAACGAGCTGCTGCGCGCCATGGCCGATTACGACCTGATCGGATTGCAGACCGATTCGGACGTGCAGAATCTCTCGCGCAACTTCATCGACACGATGCGGGCGATCCCGCTCGGCGGCGGCTCGATGATGGTGGACGGGCGGCGCACGCGAATCCGCTCCTTCCCCATCGGCATCGATGTCGCCAGCTTCAAGGAAGCCGCCGACAAGGCCGGCTCCAACAAGGTGGTGCGCGAGACCATGGCGGGCCTGCGCACCCGCAAGCTGCTCATCGGCGTCGATCGGCTCGACTACTCGAAGGGTGTGCCCGAGCGCATGGAGGCGGTGGACCGCTTCTTCGCCTCGAATCCGGACCAGCGCGGCAACGTCGTCTACATCCAGATCACGCCGAAATCCCGCAGCGAGGTGCCGGAATACGAGCAGCTCTCGCGCGAGGTGAACGAGAAGGTCGGCGACATCAACGGCATGCTCGGCGAGCCCGCCTGGACGCCGATCCAGTACGTCACCAAGGCCTATCCGCGCCCGGTCCTCGCCGGGCTCTACCGGGCCGCCCGCGTCGGCCTCGTCACCCCGATGCGCGACGGCATGAACCTTGTGGCCAAGGAATACGTCGTCGCCCAGAGCGAGGAGGATCCCGGCGTCCTCGTCCTCTCGAAATTCGCGGGTGCGGCCCGGCAGTTGCCTGAGGCGCTGCTAGTGAACCCCTACGACCGCTTCGAGGTCGCCGAGGCGATCCGGCAGGCGCTCTACATGCCCCGCGGCGAGCGCCTAGAGCGCTGGAAGCCGATGGCGGACCGCATGCGGCGCGAGGACGTGGATTGGTGGGCCCGCTGCTTCATGGTGGAGCTGGAGACCTTCCGCACCGTCGAGCGCGAGCCGCCGAGCACGACGGCGGCGGCGGCGGAGTAGAGCGCGGCTTCCGCCTCGGCGACGAATCGGCCTCAGTCGAAGCGTGGCCTTTCACTTTGGGCCCGTTTCACGAAAGACCGGAATGATCGTCATCGAGGAGGGCCTGCCGACACCGCTTGGCGCGCATTTCGACGGCCGCGGCGTCAACTTCGCCCTCTTCTCGCAGAACGCGACCAGGGTCGATCTCTGCCTGTTCGATCCCGGCGCCCGCCACGAATCGCGCACGATCCGCCTGCCCTGCCGGACCGACGACGTCTTCCACGGCTATCTCCACGGCCTTCTGCCGGGGCAGCAATACGCCTACCGCGTGTTCGGCCCCTGGGACCCAGCGGCCGGCCACCGCTTCAACCCGGCCAAACTCGTCCTCGACCCCTATGCCCGCGAGATCGCCGGCCGCATCCGCTGGCACGACGCGCTCTACAGCCATCGCCACGGCGGCGCCCGCGAGGACCAGATCGACCGGCGCGACAGCGCTCCGTTCGTGCCCCGCGGCGTGGTCACCCGCCCCGATACCCCCGACGCCATCGCCCTGCCCGCGCCGCGCCCGCTCCACGAGACGGTGATCTACGAGGCGCACGTCAAGGCGCTGACCCGGACGCATCCGGCTCTCTCGGAGGCCGAGCGCGGGACCTATCTCGGCCTCGCCCATCCGGCGATCATCGAGCACCTGTTGAAGCTCGGCGTCACCGCCCTCGAACTCCTGCCGATCCAGGCCTTCGCCGACGACCGCTTCCTGATCGACAAGGGGCTCGTCAATTTCTGGGGCTACCAGCCCTACAACTACTTCGCCCCTGAGCCGCGCTATCTCGGCGAGGGCGGGGCGAGCGGGCTGCGCTTCGCCATCCGCGAACTGGCCTCGGCCGGCATCGAGACCCTGATCGACGTGGTCTACAACCACACGGCCGAGGGCGATCATCGCGGACCGACGCTCGCCTTCCGCGGCATCGACAATGCGAGCTACTACAAGCTCGACCCCGACAACCTTCGCCGCAACATCGACTGCACCGGCTGCGGCAACACCCTGAACGTCGCCCATCCGCGGGTGATGCGCATGGTGCTCGACAGCCTGCGTCACTGGGTGACCGCCTATGGCGTGGCGGGTTTTCGCTTCGATCTCGCGACCAGCCTCGGCCGCGCGCCGAGCGACTTCTCCCCCAGGCCGCGTTCTTCCAGGCGGTGCAGCAGGACCCCGTTCTCTCGCGGGTCAAGCTCATCGCCGAGCCCTGGGATATCGGCGCGGGCGGCTACCAGCTCGGCGGCTACCCCTATGGCTGGAGCGAGTGGAACGACCAGTTCCGCGACAACCTTCGCGGCTTCTGGCGGGGGGATTCCGGTACGCTGGCCAAGCTGACCCAGGGGCTCTCCGGCTCGCGCGAAATCTTCCTGCCCTCCGGCCGTTCTCCGCTCGCCAGCATCAACTTCGTCGCCTCGCATGACGGCTACACCCTCGCCGACGTGGTCGCCTACGAGGAGAAGCACAACGAGGCCAACGGCGAGGAGAACCGCGACGGCCACGGCCACAACCTCTCGGCCAATTACGGCGTCGAGGGGCCGACCGACGATCCCGCCCTCCTGGCCCTACGCGCCCGGCAGAAGCGCAACATGCTGGCCTGCGTGTTCTTCGCGCAGGGCGTGCCGATGCTGCTGATGGGCGACGAGCGATCCCGCACACAGTCCGGCAACAACAACGCCTATTGCCAGGACGGCGCATTGAGCTGGATGGATTGGGAGAATGATCCCGATCCGACGCTCACCGAGTTCGTGGCGAACCTCGCCGCGCTCCGCCGGGTCTGCTGTTCCCTGCGGCGGCGGCACTTCCTCGTTGGCAGCCGGGTCGGCGAGACGGCCTTGAAGGACGTGCACTGGCTCTCCCCCGATGGGACCGAGATGGACGCAGCCGCCTGGGGCGACGGCGAGCGCCGTGCCTTCGGCATGCAGATGAGCAACGATATCGAGGACTCGGAGCGCGTCCTCATTCTCATGAACGCGGCGCCCGAGCCCTGCCCCTTCGCCCTGCCGCCCGATCTCGGCGGCCCCTGGCGTCCCGTCTTCGACACCACCCTCGACACCGGCAAGGTTCTCGACGGCGCGCGGCCACCGGTTCCGGTCGGCGGGACCGTCGATCTGCCCGAGCGGGCGGTGCTGGTGCTGAAGTCGCCGCCCCTCCTCGATTGAGGGACTCAACCGAGAAAAAGTCCCGCGCGTCTCGGCTTCCTCCGCCCCCGTGGCATCGTGCGGCCCGGATCACGACAGGCACAGGGACGGTATCGATGCAGGCGGAGAGCGGCGGCGCGGCACGGGTGACGGTGGTCGATCACCCCCTCGTCCAGCACAAGCTGACGATGATGCGCGACAGTGACCGCTCGACCAAGGGGTTCCGCGAACTCCTCAACGAGATCGGGATGCTGCTCGCCTACGAGGTGACCCGCGACCTGCCGCTCGAACCGGTCACCATCCAGACGCCGATTCAGCCCATGGAAGGGCGCCGGATCGCCGGCAAAAAGCTCGTGCTCGCCCCGATCCTGCGGGCCGGCGTCGGCTTTCTCGACGGCATGCTCTCGCTGATGCCCTCGGCCCGCGTTGCCCATGTCGGGCTCTACCGCGATCCCGACACGCTCCAGGCGGTGGAGTATTACTTCAAGAGCCCGTCGGATCTGGCCGACCGTACCGTGCTGGTGCTCGACCCGATGCTCGCCACCGCCAATTCCGCGGTCGCGGCGGTGGAGCGGCTGAAGAGCCGGGGCGCGAAGGATCTCCGCTTCGTCTGCCTGCTCGCCGCGCCCGAAGGGATCGCCCGCTTCCAGGCGGCGCATCCCGATGTGCCGGTCTGGACCGCAGCCATCGACAGCCACCTCAACGACCACGGCTACATCGTGCCGGGCCTCGGCGATGCTGGCGACCGGATGTACGGCACGCGCTGATTTTTCGGCTTTCGATCCAGCGCTCGCTCACGATGACAGAGGCGGTTCACGCCTCGACGCGCCTCGTCCCCTGCGCCATCTGACTTCGAGCGTACGCGCGACCAACTCGCGGCGTGAGCCCCGAGGAAGCCCCAAGGAAGCCCAATGACAAAAAGCCTGCCCGAGACCATGCGCCAGATCCGCTTCACCGCTGCGGGCGGCCCTGAGGTCATCGCGGTCGAGACCGTGCCGCTGCCGGAGCCCGCGGCCGGGCAGGTTCTGATCGAGGTGGTCGCGGCGGGGGTCAACCGGCCCGACATCATGCAGCGCCAGGGCAGCTACCCGCCGCCCAAGGGCGCGACCGAGATTCCGGGCCTCGAGATCGCCGGCCGCATCGCGGCTTTGGGCGAGGGGGTGACGGGTTTTTCGGAGGGCGACGAAGTCTGCGCCCTCGTCATCAGCGGCGGTTACGCCGAATTCGCCGTCGCCGAGGCCGGGCAGGTGCTGAAGAAGCCCGGGCCGCTCTCGCTGGTGGAGGCCGCCGGCCTGCCGGAGACGGTCTTCACCGTCTATTCCACGGTGATCCAGCGCGGGCGCTTGCAGAAGGGCGAGACCTTCCTCGTCCATGGCGGGTCGAGCGGCATCGGCACCACGGCGATCCAGATCGCCAAGCAGCACGGTGCCCGCGTTCTCACCACCGCCGGCTCGGACGAGAAGTGCCGGTTCTGCGAGGAGCTGGGCGCGGATGCCGCCATCAACTACCGCGAGGCCGATTTCGCCGAGGAAGTGAAGCGCCTCACCGACGGTAAGGGGGTCGACGTAATCCTCGACATGGTCGGCGCGGCTTACCTGCAAAAGAACATCGCCTCGCTGGCGGTGGAGGGGCGCCTCGTCCAGATCGCCTTCATGAAGGGCTTCAAGGCCGAGAACCTGACGCTGACCCCGATCATGCTCAAGCGCCTGACCATCACCGGCGCGACCCTGCGGGCCCAGGCCAAGGAAGCGAAGGCCGCCATCGCCGAGGGCTTGAAGCAGGATGTCTGGCCGTTGGTCGAGGCGGGCAAGATCCGCCCCGTCGTTCACGCCACCTTCCCGCTCGAGGAGGCGCGCAAGGCGCATGAGTTGATGGAGACCAGCAGCCACACGGGCAAGATCCTGCTCACGACCGGCCGCTGAAGCCTCATCCGAAGATGTTTCCGGCGAATTGAAAGTGATGGGGCCGAATCAAGACTTTTGAGCCTCGTCCCGAATGCGGGACGAAGCTCAAGGCGCAGCTTGCTCAGGAACTCTCGGAGCCACACCGGCGTTGGCCAAGCATAACCGATGCTGACGCCGCCCCTTTCGCCGGGCGGAAGAGAGGGAACTTCATGGCCCAGATCGAGACCCAAACCGATGCCCGTCAGGGTGCGAAGGGCAAGCCTGTCCTTTACGTGCTGGTCGCGAGCCTCGTCCTGCTGGCGGTCGCCACGGTCGGCCTGCTGAGCTGGAACCGGGCGGAGACGACCTCCGACTACGCCGGCAAGAGCCAGGAATCGTCGCGTGAAGTGACCACGGGGTCCGTCAACAAGGCCCCGTCTTCCAACAGCGGCAACGTTCCGGCTGAGAACCCGGCCTATCCGCAGCCGGCGCAGAAGTCGGCCCAGTAAGGCCAAGCACCACGATCACGAAAAAGCCGCCCGGGACATCGTCCCGGGCGGCTTTTTCTTTGGCTCTCGGTCTTTGGTTTGACGCGCATTCCGACGAACCGGCATCCACTTCGTCGGAATGCGCTCTCGCGAGGCCTCAGCGCGTCGGGATCGGCGTCTCGCCGCGGTAATCGTAGAACCCGCGCTTGGTCTTGCGGCCGAGCCAGCCGGCCTCGACGTACTTCACCAGCAGCGGGCAAGGGCGGTATTTCGAGTCCGCCAGACCCTCGTAGAGCACCTGCATCACCGACAGGCAGGTATCGAGGCCGATGAAGTCGGCGAGCTGCAGCGGCCCCATCGGGTGGTTCGCGCCCAGCCGCATCGCGGTATCGATCGACTCGACCGAGCCCACGCCCTCGTAGAGCGTGTAGATCGCCTCGTTGATCATCGGCAGCAGGATGCGGTTGACGATGAAGGCCGGGAAGTCCTCCGACATGGTCGAAGTCTTGCCGAGCCGGGCGATGAAAGCCTTGGCCGATTCGTAGGTCGGATCTTCGGTGGCGATGCCGCGGATCAGCTCGACGAGCTGCATCACGGGCACCGGGTTCATGAAGTGGATGCCGATGAAGCGGTCCGGCCGGTCGGTCGCCGCCGCGAGCCGCGTGATCGAGATCGAGGAGGTGTTGGTCGCGACCAAGGCGTCGGGCTTGAGCGAGGGGCAGAGCGCCTGGAAGATCTTGCGCTTGGTCGCCTCGTCCTCGGTGGCGGCCTCGATGACGAGGTCGCAGGGTGCGAGGTCGTCGTAGCTGCGGGCCGCCGCGATGCGGTCCAGGGCGCTGCGGCGCTGCTCGTCGCTCAGCGTTCCCTTCTGGACCTGACGCGTGAGGTTCGCGTCGATCAGCGCGAGACCCGCATCGATCCGCTGCGGGTCGCGGTCGTTCAGCCGAACGTGGAGGCCCGAGGTCGCACAGACATGCGCGATGCCGTTCCCCATCTGGCCGGCACCGACGATGCCGACCGTCTTGATCTCGATGCCCATAACCGTATCGCGTCCTACCTGCTGCGGCATCGTCGTCTCGGACCGCACCCCTAGAATGCGGCACTGCAACAAATGCGTCAAACCGGTCTCAAGCCGCAGGCGCCCAAGCCGGTTCGACGGTGTCGCGAGGTGCGTTACCGATCCGTCTACCGATGCGTCTAACGATCCTTGGCCTTGGCGATCTCGGCCTGCAAGTCCGGCACGACCTGAAACAGGTCGCCGACCAGCCCGTAATCCGCCACTTGGAAGATCGGCGCGTCCTCGTCCTTGTTGACGGCGACGATCACCTTCGAGTCCTTCATGCCGGCCAGATGCTGGATCGCGCCGGAGATGCCGACCGCGACGTAGAGGTCGGGCGCCACCACCTTGCCGGTCTGGCCCACCTGCCAGTCGTTCGGGGCGTAGCCGGCATCCACCGCCGCCCGCGAGGCGCCGACCGCGGCACCCAGCGCGTCGGCCAGCGGCTCGATCAGCTCCTTGAACTTCTCCGCCGAGCCGAGCGAACGGCCGCCGGAGACGATGAACTTGGCCGAGGCCAGTTCCGGCCGATCGGACTTGGCGATTTCCTCCGACTTGTAGGCGGCGCCGAGCGCGTCGGGCGCGGCCGCCGAGACCGCCTCGATCGCGGCGGAGGTGCTGCCCGGTTCCGCGGGCTTGAAGGCGGCGGTGCGCACGGTGATGACGCGCTTGCCGGCACCGGCCTGCACGGTCTGGATCGCGTTGCCGGCGTAGATCGGCCGCTCGAAGGTGTCGGGCGAGACGACCTTGATGATGTCGGAGATCTGGGCGACGTCGAGGAGCGCGGCGACGCGGGGCAGGGTGTTCTTGCCCGTGGTCGTGGCGGCGGCGACGATCGCGTCGTAGGGCTCGGCGATCGCGGCGATCAGGGCGGCGGTCGGCTCGGCGAGGTCGTGGTCGTAGGCGCCGTCCTCGGAATTCAGCACCTTCTCGATGCCGTCGAACTTGGCCGCAGCCTCGGCCGCCGCCTTGGAACCGGTGCCGAGCACCAGGGCGTGGATGGGCGCGCCCAGTTCCTTGGCGGCGGTCAGCGCCTTCAGCGTGCCGTCCTTGATCTGCCCGTTGGCGTGCTCGACGTAGAGGAGCGTGGTCATCGGCGAAACTTCTCAAAAAGAGGGGAGGCGCGCCGCTCGACCGGAGGCCGGGAGCGGCGCCGCGAGGATCGAGCCCGGATCAGAGCACGCCGGCTTCGATCTTGAGCTTCTGCACCAGCTCGGCCGCGGAACCGACCTTGACGCCCGCCTGCCGGCCCGACGGCTCGACGACCTTGAGCACGGTCAGCTTCGGCGCGACGTCGATGCCGAGCCCCTCCGGAGTCAGCTCCTCCAGCGGCTTCTTCTTCGCCTTCATGATGTTGGGCAGCGACGCGTAGCGCGGCTCGTTGAGGCGTAGATCCGTCGTGACGATCGCCGGCAGCTTGAGCGACACGGTCTGGAGGCCGCCATCGACCTCGCGGGTCACGTCGATCGCGCCCTCGCCGAATTCGAGCTTGAAGGCGAAGGTGCCCTGCGGCCAGCCGAGAAGGGCCGCGAGCATCTGGCCGGTCTGGTTCGAATCGTCGTCGATCGCCTGCTTGCCGAGGATGACGAGGTTCGGGCTTTCCTTCTCGACGATCGCCTTCAGCACCTTGGCGACGGCGAGCGGCTCGCAATTCACGTCGGTCTTGACCAGGATCGCCCGGTCGGCGCCCATGGCGAGCGCGGTGCGCAGGGTCTCCTGCGCCTGCTGCGGGCCGATCGAGACGGCGACGATCTCGGTGACCTTGCCCTTTTCCTTCAGACGGATCGCCTCCTCGACGGCGATCTCGTCGAAGGGGTTCATCGACATCTTGACGTTGGCGAGCTCAACGCCCGACCCGTCGGCCTTGACGCGGATCTTCACGTTATAATCGACGACCCGCTTGACGGGCACCAGAACCTTCATGGCTGTCGCTTTCCTCCGCTCCTGCGAAGTCCCGGCGTCACTTGCTGGACGACTCTCGGACCCGCTTGACCGCGATCGATGGGATTTTCAGGGCGGCGGGACCGTAGCGAGGCGATTTCCCGCTTGTCAACGCGCCTTATCGGCGGCGTGACCCGCGGCGAATCACCGGTTCTGGCCGGGCACCCAGAGCACGTCGTCGGCGCCGTCGCGGTTGGCCGCGCGGGAGGCCACGAACAGGAAGTCCGACAGCCGGTTGAGATATTGTAGGGCTTCGCCCGAAATCGCCTCGCTCTCGACGCCCGACAACGCGACCACCAGCCGTTCGGCGCGGCGGCAGACGGTGCGGGCGAGGTGGAGCGCGGCGGCCGCGGCCGAACCGCCGGGCAGGACGAAGGATTTCAGCGGCGGGATGTTGGCGTTGAGTGCGTCGATCTCCGTCTCCAGCCGCTGCACCTGCGCCGGCACAATCCGCAGGGGCTCGTAGCCCAGCGGCTTGTCGCTCGGCGGGGTGGCGAGGTCGGCGCCGAGATCGAACAGGTCGTTCTGGATGCGCGCCAGCATCGCGTCGAGGGCGGGCTCGGCGGTGAGGCGGGCGAGCCCGATGCAGGCATTGGTCTCGTCGACGGTGCCGTAGGCCTCCACCCGCAGATCCGCCTTGGAGCGGCGCTCGCCGTTGGCGAGCCCGGTCGTCCCCTGGTCGCCGGTGCGGGTGTAGATGCGGTTGAGCTTGACCACGGCGTCTCTCCCGCGGGCCGTTATGTGTTCTTCAATGAGAAGACCCGCCGGGCGATGTTTCGCGCCCGGCGGGTCTTTGCAACCCGTAAAACTCTGGCACCCCGCAAAAGCGGCTTTCGGTCAGAAGGTGTAGCCGAGCTTGCCGCCGAAATTGGTCAGGCCGCGGTTGTCGCCGCACAGGCCGGCATTCGACATGTGCTCGACGGTGGCCATGACGCTCCAATGCGCGTCGATGCGGAAGCCGAGCGCCGCCGCCTCGCGGAACAGCGGATTGCAGCCCAGCGCGTTGAAGCCGTAAGGCGCGTTCGCCTTCAGGCCGGTATAGCCGTTATGCGCCGCGCCGCCGAAGAAGCCTTCGAGGAAGACGCGCCGGTCCAGGGTCTCGGGGAAGAGATCCACGGTCCAGGTGGCGCCGATATAGGCGTAGCTGGTGCGGCCGCCGGTGTTGTAGCTGCCGCCGACCGTGGGCCGCGGCACGAAGGCCTGCCAGAACGGATCGGTGGTGATTAGCGGCTTGGCGAACAGAATTTCGCCGTTGACGTTCGCGGTGCTGAAGCCCGGCAGCTTGCCCTCGGCGCTGCCCGGATCCTGCACCGAGCCGCCGATGCGAACCTCGGAGACGATCGAGTAGGGCTGGACGGGAGCGAAGTAGGGCGGCGGTGCGGGAGCCCGGGCGGCGCCGAGATCGGCGGCCTGCGTGGTCGTGATCGCCGACGCGGCCAGCGCGCCGACAAGAATCCGGGCAAAGGGTGACTTCATCGGCGGTTGGTCCGTCCGTTTCAATCCGTCCCAAATATCACGCTGTTCTGAGCACAGCCTGCGGATTCATCCGGTCCCCAACTTTTTGCCGGCCGGGTGGGGCGTGCGCGCCACACCGATCCTGTCTTCCGTCCGCAGGCCGGCGGCCGCCGAACCGGAGGATCATGGCTGCGATGCAACAAATGATGCATCGCACAAGGCGGTGTCGCGTTGACCGACAGCGCTCTCTGCGGAGCGCATCACGCGAACGGATGGATCATGCGGACGATACGAGGAATGCTGGCAGCTGCGACCCTGGCAGCGAGCTTGGCGCCGATGCCGGCGCGGGCGGAGGGCGACACCCCGATCCAGGGACTCT
This sequence comes from Methylorubrum sp. GM97, assembly GCF_024347855.1. Taxonomy (NCBI): domain Bacteria; kingdom Pseudomonadati; phylum Pseudomonadota; class Alphaproteobacteria; order Hyphomicrobiales; family Methylobacteriaceae; genus Methylorubrum; species Methylorubrum sp. GM97. Next base: position 1,613,445 of record NZ_AP025942.1, on the reverse strand, counting down.
GGAAGCTGGTCTCGTACGAGGTGGAGGTCCGCAAGGACAGCGAGAAGCTGCCGGTGATGGGCGACTACCCGACCGGCTACGCCTATTTCACCCCGGAGAAGCGCGTGTTCTTCGTGCTGACCGGTGAGGACCGCAAGCCTGCCAAGGACGACGCGCAGCGGGCCCAGCTTCTTGAGACGCTCGTCTCCTATACCGGCAAGTTCCGCCTCGACGGCGACAAGTGGATCGCCGACCTCGACGTCGCCTGGGATCCGAAATGGGTCGGCTCGGAGCAGACCCGGACGTTCACGCTCGATGGCGAGCGCCTGCGGGTGCTGACCCCCTGGCGGGTGATGCCGAACTGGGCCGACAAGGGCGAGACCCGCAGCATCGTCACCTTCGAGCGTGCCAAGGAGTGAGGTCGAAGGGCTCGTAGCCAGGCCGGGCGGTCAGGCCGCCCGCCACCAGACCACGCCCATGATGACGATGATCGCGACGAATTGCAGGAGCACGCGCAGGCGCATCAGCTTCTGCGAGAGGTTGGCGCTGCCGCCCCGCATCATGTTGACGAGGCCGAAGAGCAGCACGCCGGCCACGGCGAGGCAGGCGAGGAGAACGAGCTGGTTGGCGGACATGGGTCGGTGATCTCGTGAAAGGCCGTGCTCGCGCGAGCGCGGCCCGAAAGGGGGTTCGATCGGCGGGGTTCAGTTCCGGCGGAGCAGACGCTCGAAGTAATCGAGTTCTTCCTGCGGGCGCGAGGGGTCGCCGAGCTTGCGCCGCAGCTCCTCCATGATCCGGCGGGCGCGCTGCACCGCGGATTCGTCGGCATTGGGCACCCGCACGTTGCCGTTCGAGAGGTCGCGTCCGCGGGTCGGGCGGCCGAGCGGGTCGTCGTCGGCGGAGCCCGAGCGGCCCTGCTTACCCTGGGACTGGCCCTCCTGCTGGCCCTCGCCTTCCTGGCCCTCGGCCATCTGCTGCATCTGCTTCTGCATGCCCTCGGCACCGCGCTTCAGCCCGTCGAGGGCGCGGCCCTGCGCGTCCACCGCGTCGCCGTTGCGGCCCTGGCCGAGCGATTCCTCGGCCTCACGCATGGCCTCCTCGGCATCCGACAGCCCCTCTTCCCCCTGAAGCCCCTGCTGCTTCATCCGGTTCTTGAGATCCTGGAGCTGCTCGCGCAGGCCCTGCTGGCGCTGGCCCATATTCTGGCCCTGCTGCCCGCCGCCCTGACCTTGCTGGCCCTGGCCGCGCTGCCCCTGCTGGCCGCGGCCCTGCTGCCCCTGTTGGCCTTCCTGGCCCTCGCCCTGCTGGCCGGGCTGCTGCCCGCGCTGACCTTGCTGCCCCTGCTGCTGGCCCGGCTGCGGCCTCTGGCGCTGGCCGGGACGCTGCTGGCCCTGCTGACCTTCCTTGTAGGTCTCGTCGCGCAGGTCCTGCTGCTCGCGGGACATCTTGTCGAGCTCGTCGAGCTGCCGGTTCATCTCGGCCATGCCGCCGTCGGACTTCTGGCCGTTCTCGGCGTTCTGAAGATTTTCGAGCACGTTGCGGAGCTGTTCGAGCAGGCGCTGGGCTTCCGCCGTGTCGCCGCGCTGCATTGCCTCCTGCATGTCCTTGATCATCTTCTCGAGATCGTCGGGCGTGACGGTCTGGCCGTTCTGCTGCTGTTGCTGGCGCTCCGATTGCTGCCGGTTCTGCGGCTTCGCCCGCTGAGCGAACTCCTTCATGAACTTGTCGAGGGCCTGTTTCAGATCCTCGGTGAGCTTCTTGACCTCCTCGTCCGGCGCATTGCGCTCAATCGCCTCCTTGAGGCGGTCCTGGGCGGCGCGCAGGGCCTTCTCGGCATCCGAGAGATCGCCGTCCTCGATCTTGAGGGCCATCTCCCACAGGAGATCGGCGACGTTGGTGAGATCCTCGTCCGACTTGGCCGCGCGCAGGCGGTTGGCGGCGGTGGTGAGGCCGAGGAAGATCCCCGGCTGCGGCGTGAAGCGCTCCGGCGCGATCCGCAGGGCGTCGAGCGCGGTCTGGACGCGGGCGCGGTCCGCGTCGGGCGCGGTGACGAGGCGACGGCGCTCCTCGGCGAGCGCCCGGGCGAGCGGCTGGCTGAAGGGCCGGGCCGGCAGCACGATCTCGGCGGTCTCGGTGCGGCCCTCCTGCCCGGCCTCGTCGCGGACCACGAGGGTGAGCTTCACCCGCGCGCCGGACCAGGGATTGTCGGTGAGATCGACCAGCGTCTTGGTGTCGGTCTCACCCGTCGCGTCGGCGGGGAGTGCCAGCGCGATCTTGGGCACCGGCACGAGCGAGCGCCCGGCTTTCAGCGGCTCGACCAGCCCCTCGGCGGCGGCAATGCCGTAATCGTCCTTGGCGCGGTAGCTGAGATTGAAGGTGCCGCGCCCGTTCACTTCGAGGTCGCCGACCCGGCTGACCTCGGGCGGCTGGTCGGGGATCGTCTCGATCACGAGGCGTTGCGGCTCCGATCCGGACGCGGCGATGCCGAGTTCGGCGATGCCGCCGGCGAGCCGGAACCGCTCCTCCCGCAGGGTCGCGCGGGTCTCGCTGGCCTTCGTGCCGTTCTGCACGACGCCCCGCGGAGCGGGCCGGCCAGCGGTGTCCTTCTCGTCCTTGGCCACCGGCACAAGGGCGGCGTTCGGGGTCAGCTCCGCCTCGCCCTGGCCGGCGATGCGCACGATCAGGGTGGAATTGACCGGGGCGCGCAGGCGCTGCACCGGGTCCTTCGGGGTGCCGGACATCGTCACGATCAGCGGCGGCACGCGGGTGTAGATCGGCGGGTCGATCCAGCCATCGACGCGGAAGCTCGGCGCGGCGGCCTGGGGCTCGCGCCAGTCGAAGGCGGCGGCGACGCGCCCGCGCCATTCGGGGCCGCCGACGAACAAGGCGGCCAGCGCCGCGACGAGGACGCCCGCGCGGAGCGCCAGCGGATCGTGGCCGGGCATGTGCGGGCGCGGGCGCCCGGCCTTCAGCCGCGCGACGGCGGCAGCGGCCCGCGACTGGTGCAGGGCCCACAGGGCGCGGGTGACCGGATCGCTCTGGCCGACCGCCAGCGTGTCCTCGATCGAAGAGGCCGGATCATGCGCGGTCCCACCCTTGCGGGCGGCCTCGCGGTCGATCCGGGCGAGCGCCTCGCGCCGGCTCAGGGCGCGGAGCCGAACCGCCGGCCACAAAGCGGCGATGAACAGGGCGGCGAAGAGCCCGAGCCCGACCATGCGCCCAACCGGGGGCAAATCGAGCCATAGGCCGAGCCAGGAGGCGGCGAGGAAGGCAAGGACGACGCCGAGTCCGCGCCACAGCACCGGCCAGGCCCGCTCCCACAGGCCCGCGGCCCGCGCCTGCGTCACCAGCCGGTCGAGGCGATGGCGCGTCGCGCCCTGTGGATCGCCGCTGCTCGAATTCGTCCGTTCGGCCTCGCTCATCGTGTCCGGTCGCGGCTCCCGCGGGCGCCGGGCAGAGGAGCCCCGCGCACGAATGAGGAAGCTAGCATGGTGACGGGCGCACTCCGCCGGGTCAAATCCGCCCAGCCGCGCTTGAGGCCGTCACGCGGCCGCCTGCGACAGGTCGCGACCGATCCGGGCAGCGAGCGGCACGCTCGCTTGGTTCTTGCCCTTGGCCTCGATCTCGAAATCGGTCCAGGCGAGGTGCCGGGCGACGAGCGCGTTGACCGCCTCGTTCCACATCAGGTCGGAATGGGCGGCGAGATCGCGCCAGGAATGCCCCTGTTCGGACAGGGCCGCATAGTCCGGCAACGTGCCGGTATCATGCTCGGGCAGGACCGTTTCCCGTGAAACACTGATATGGCTCACCGGCCGCACCCCGCGCCAGGAGGCGATCACCGCCGGGATGCGGGGATCGTCGGGCTCGATATAGACGCCGCGGCTCTCGACCCAGTGATGGTGGAGATCGAGCACCACTGGCACCCGGTCGCCGAGCCGCAGCACCGCGTCGAGGCCGAACAGCGACTCGTCGTTCTCGACGGTGAGCAGGTTGCGCGCCGTCTCCGAGATCAGGGACAGACTCTCGCGAAAGCCCTCGATGCCGGGCTCGCGCCCGCCGATATGGATGTTCACGTGGGCACCATGCGGGTGCCTGCCGGAGCCGTAGCCCAGCATCGCCATCACTTCGGCATGGTATTCGAGTTCGGCGATGCCGTTTTTCTGCGCGTTCGGGTTGCGCGAGGCGATGATGCAGAACGGGCCGGGATGCATGCTGAGCCGCACATCCCCCGCCCGCGCCTGCTCGCCGACCCGGGCGAGGCCGGCCTCGATCAGAGCGCGCATCGGGGCCTGCGCATAGAGCGGCTCGGCCACCGGATGGGTGTAGCCGGGCAGCACCGAACTCGCCATGCGCAGCAGCCGCTCCAGAGGCGGCCGGGCCGACACCCAGGCGATCTGGCGTTCCAACGCCGCGAGGTTGTGGCGCACCACGCCCTCCAGCTTCTCGAAGCGCGCGGTGGGCCCGAGGCGCTCCAGATGCGCCATCGTCACCGTGCCGAGATTCATCAGCTTGGCCGCGTCCTTGGCGGCCTTCAGGGTTTTGTGGGCCGGGTCTGGATCGGGGATGAAGGTGCAGCAGAAGCCGAGGCGGGGCGGCTCGGCGGTGTTGAGCTGGGAGGGGTTGGGCTTGCGCGACATGGGCCGATAACGCGTCAGGATCGGCTTCGGCCCCCGGCAAAAAAGATCAATCCTCCGCGCGCAAAGCGTCCACCGCCGCGCCGGCGAGGTTGGCCGCCATCAGCCGCTCGGCCTCGCCCTCGACCGGCCGGAGGCGGGTGCCCAGGGCCGCGATCCGCGCCGCCGCCTCGCGGGCAAGCCGGGTGGCGGTGGCGAGATCGACCGCCGCGAACCGCACCGGCTCGCCCGGCCGGCGCTGGGCGATCCGCCTGAGGTCGGCGGAGATCACGCTGGCAATCTTCGGGTAGCCGCCGGTGGTCTGGCGGTCGGCGAGCAGGACGATGGGGCGGCCCGAACCCGGCACCTGCACCGACCCGGACACGGTCGCGTCGGAGACGATGTTGAAGCCGCCCGCGCCGTGGGCGATCTCCGGTCCGTCGAGCTGATAGCCCATCCGGTCGGCCCGATTCGACACCGTGAAGGTCTCGGCCAAGAACGTCGCGAGGCCGGCTTGCGAAAACAGGTCGTCCTGCGGCCCGAGGACGACGCGGATCGGCGCCTCGCGCTCCAGCGGGATCGGATCGAGGCTGTGGTCCGCTTCACCCGAGGCCGGGGCGGCGAGCGGCAGGCGGTCGCCCTCGCGGCATGGGCGCCCGTCGAGGCCGCCGAGTGCCGCGCGCTGGTGGAGCGCCCGGCTGCCCATCACGCTGCGGACGGGAAAGCCGCCGGCCGCCGCGAGATAGGCGAACACGCCCTCGCGCGGCCGCTCGACCGTCAGCGCCGAGCCCTCGCGCAGGACGAAGGAGCGATGCGCGGCGAGCGGCTCGCCATCGAGGCGCAGCCCGCTCGGCGCCCCCGCCAGCGCGAGGTGCACCGCCCCGCCCTCGACGCGTAGGCTCGCCGCAGCCAGTCCGAGTTCGAGCGCCGCCGCATCGGCCGGGTTGCCGACGAGGCGGTTGGCGGCGGCGAAGGCGAGCGGGTCCATCGGCCCGGAGGCCGAAAGCCCGAAGCGGAGAAAGCCGCGCCGTCCGCAATCCTGAAGCGAGGCCGCGCCGGTGAGGCGGGTGATGTGGAGGTGGGCGCTCATCCCGCGCACAACTCGGCCACCGGTTCGCCGGCCTCCGCCGCGGCGGCGAGCGCGTCCCAGCGCTCGGCCGGGGTCGGGACGAACTGCACCCGGTCGCCGGGGCGGAGCAGGAAGACGGGGTCGCGCTCGGGCACGAAGGTCTTTTCGGGGGTTCGCCCGAGAAGATGCCAGCCGCTCGGGGCCGCGATGCTCGCCACCAGCGCCTGGGCGCCGCCGATGGAGATGGTGCCGGCCGGCGTCACGGGGCGCGGGCTGGGGCGGCGCGACAGGGCGAGTCCGGAATCGAGCCCTTCGAGATAGGCGTAGCCCGGCAGGAAGCCGATCATCGCGACCCGGTATTCGGGGGCGCTGTGGCGCGCGATCACCCCTTCGGGCGTGAGCCCGTGATGGGCGGCGACCGCGTCGAGATCGATCCCGAACGCGCCGCCATAGACCACGGGGATGCGCCACAGGCGCGGCGCCGGGACCGCCGCGAGCGGTTCGCCCGCGAGCGCCAGGACGGCGCGGCCGAGTTCGGCCGGGTCGGCGCGGAGCGGATCGAGATGGACGGTCAGCGAGCGGTAGGTCGGCACCGTCTCAAGCACGCCGGGGAGGGCCCGCTCCGCGAGCGCCGTATCGAGGGCCAGCACGCGGGCGCTGAGGCGCGCATCGATGCCTGAGCCGAACTCAATGGTGAAGGCCGTGTCTCCGCAGGGCAGCAGCCGCGGCGCGTCGTGCGTCATGGCGGCAGGTTACCCAATCGGGCAGCCCGCCGCGAGACGTCGATTTTTAGAACCCGGACGCGAGGCGGTGGGGCACCGCCGTCCGCCCGGCGGCCGCCGCTTGGCGGTAGAGGCCGCGGTGCTGGGGATCGGGCACCAGCGCCTCGGTCAGGCCGATCACGGTCTCGGCGGCGCCGAGCAGCAGCGCGCCGTCGGGGGCGAGCGTCTTGGCGATCCGCTCCAGCACGTCGGTCTTGGTCGGCGCGTCGAAATAGATCAGCACGTTGCGGCAGTAGACGATGTCGAACTGGCCGAGATGCTCGAACGGGTTCAACAGGTTGAGCGGCCGGAAGCTCACCATCCCCGCGAGCGACGGGCTGATCCGCCACTGCTCGCCGACCTGGGTGAAGTGCTTCACGAGGAGCTGCACCGGCAGGCCGCGCTGCACCTCAAAATGGCTGTAGAGGCCCAGCCGCGCCTTCTCCAAGACCTCGGTCGAGAGGTCGGTGCCGACGATCTCGATCTGCCAGCCGGCGAGTTGCGCCGCGGCCTCTTGGATCATCATCGCGAGCGAGTACGGCTCCTGCCCCGTGGAGGCCGCCGCCGACCAGATCCGCAGGCGCCGCTGGGGGCTGCGGGCGGCGATGGCTTTCGGCAGCAGCACGTCGCGGAACAGGTCGAACGGCGCGCGGTCGCGGAAGAAGAACGTCTCGTTGGTGGTCATCGCCTCGACCACCGCCTTCTCCAGCGTCCCCTCGCGGGACACCCGCAGGGTGCCGACGAGGTCGGTCAGGGTCGCGATGTTGAAACGGCGGCAGACGGGGGTGAGCCGGCTCTCGACGAGATAGCGCTTCTCTGCGCCGAGGCTCAGCCCGGAACGCTTCCTGAGATAGTCGCGCAGGAACGCGAAATCCGCTTCGGTCATCAAACCCGCTCCGCGATCGCGTTGCGCAGAGCCGGTCCGATCTCGGGGAGCGGGAGGACGGCGTGGCACAGGCCCGCTTTGGCGACGCTGCCGGGCATGCCCCAGACCGTGCTGGTGGCTTCGTCCTGAGCGAGGAGGATGCCGCCGGCCTCGACCAGCGCGCGGGAGCCCGCCGTGCCGTCCGAGCCCATGCCGGTGAGGATGACGCTCAGCGTCGCCCCGCCGTAGAGCGCGGCGGCATCGAGGAACATCACGTCCACCGCCGGGCGGCAGAAGTTCACCGGTGGCCCGTCGTCGAGGCGGATGATGGTCTCGGCCGCGGAGCCCGCGAGCCGCATGTGGCGCCCGCCCGGGGCGACATAGATGCGGCCGGGCTGCAACCGCTCGTCGGCCTTGCCCTCGGCCGCCGGCAGCCCGATCCGGGCGCCGAGATGTTCGGCGAAGACAGCGGTGAAGACCGGCGGCATGTGCTGCACGATCAGCACCGGCAGGCGTCGGAGCGTGGCCGCGCCGATCTTCTCCAGCACCTCGCCGACCGCCCGCGGGCCGCCGGTCGAGGAGCCGATCAGCAGGGCGCGCGGCGGCACCACGGTGCGCGGCTTCGGCCGCAGCGTCACCGTGCCCGACAGGCGCGAGACGGCCGGTGCGGCGGGCGCCGCGGAGGAGGCGGATTCGACCGCGGTCAGCCCCGGTCGACGACGGGCGCGGGCGGCCCCGAACACCCGGATGCGCTCGATCAGGTCGTTGCGGAAGCCGTCCGAGGTGGTGACGCCGCGGTTGCTCTCGGGCTTGGGGATGTAATCGACCGCGCCGAGCGCAAGGCAGCGCAGGGAGACATCGGCGTTGCGCTGGGTCAGCGTCGACATCATCACGACCTGGATCCCCGGCTGCTTGGCGAGCATCAGGGGCAGGGCCTGGATGCCGTCGAGTTCCGGCATCTCGATGTCGAGGAGCACCACGTCGGGGTTGCAGCGGGCCAGCGCGTCCACGGCGGCGCGGCCGTTGGGCGCGGTGGCGACCACCTCGTGGCCCGCCTCGCCGAGCCAGCGCGAGACGAGCCCGCGCACCACAGCCGAATCGTCGGCGACCAGCACCTTGATCGGGCTGCGCGCCGCCGGAGCGTGTGCGACGGCCGGGAATGCCGACATGGGGGGAACTCGTTTCCGGGGGAGCGAACGAAGGGGCGGAGGCCTGGGCAAGCCCCCGGAGACGGATCAGGCGGCTTCGGACGGATGCACCGCGAAGCCGACCAGATCGAGCTTGGCCATCATGATTTCCCGGTCGAAGGGCTTCATGATGTACTCGTCGGCGCCGGCGTGAAGCGCTCGGGCGATGGCGCCGACATCGTTCTCGGTGGTGCAGAACAGAACCTTCGGCTGGTCGCCGAGCGGGGACTGACGCAGGAGCCGCAGCACCTCGTAGCCGTCCATGTTCGGCATGTTCCAGTCGAGCAGGATCACCGTCGGCATCGCTTCCGCGCACATCACCAGCGCCGTGGCGCCGTCCTCCGCGTCGCGGACGCTGAAGTCGAGGGTCTCCAGGATGCGGCGGGCGACCTTGCGGATCACCGCCGAGTCATCGACGATCAGCGCCGTCTTCGCCACGTTCTTGGTCGAGTTCTTGATCGGGCCGGTCATCGTGCGGGCATCCCTTGGCTTCAGGCGACCTTCGCCTCGCGGGCGTCGCCGAAGGCGAGCAGCGCATCGACGTCGAGGATGACCAGGAGGCGCCCGTCGAGGCGGTGGACGCCGAGCGAGAGGTCGCGCCAGCGGGGATCGAGGTTGATCGGCACCGGCTCCTGCGTGTCGGCGCCGAGCTTCAGCACCTCGCCGACACCGTCGACGATGAGCGCGAAGGTCTCGCCCGCCTGCTCCAGGCCGATCGCCATCTCGGCCGCACCGGCCTCACGGCCGGGGATGCCGAGGCGGCGGCGCAGGCACAGGGCCGTGACGACCCGTCCGCGCAGGTTCAGGAGGCCGACGATTTCCCGGGGCGCGAGCGGCACCGGGGTGATGCCGGCGGGCACGAACACGTCGTGCACCCGGTCGATGGTGAGCCCGAACATCGTCTCGCCGACGAAGACGGTGACGTAGTCGGTGGTGTCGGTGGGAACGGTGTTTCCGTTGGCGGCCTGCATGGCGGCGTCTCCTCTTCCGGTCCGTTCGTGGTTCAGGCAGCGGCGCGGGCGTCGGCCGCCTGGGCGGCTTCGCCGATCTCGGCGAGCGCCGCGAGCAGGCCGCTGCGGTCGAACTTGGCGACGAGATCGCTGATCGCGAGGCGCCGCGCCTGTTCGATGGCGTCGGGGGCGACCGTGCCGGTGAGCGCGATCACCGGCATCTCGGCCAGCCGCCCGCCGCTCTTGCGCATGGCGGCGACGAGGTCGAAGCCGCTGCGGCCGGGCATGTCGAGATCGCTGACCACGAGGTCGAGGCCGGCGCTCCCCTTGAGCAGACCGAGCGCCTCCTCGGCGGAGGACGCGGTCGTCACGCTGTAGCCCGCCGCCTTGAGGACGGGGGTGAGCATGTCGCGGAAGAAGGCCGAGTCGTCCACGAGCAGGAGCGAGGGCGCCTTGACCACCGTCTTGCGCGGGCCCCGCGCCCAGTCGTCGTAGGCGAGCGGCAGGAAGTGGGCGATGTTGATGATGTCGGTCGCCCGACCCCGCAGCACCGCCGAGCCGATGAGGTCGGAGCGGTCGGCCGAGATCTCGATGTCGAGGCGTTCCTCGACGATGTCGACGATCTCGTCCACGACGAGGCCCATCGCCCGGTCGCCGTCGGAGAACACGACCAGCGCCTGGTTGCCCTCCGAGCGGATCGGAACCGAGGGATCGGCCGGCACCAGCGGCATCAGGCGGCCGCGGTACTGGATCAGCGGACGCCCGCCGAGATGCTCGATCTTCGAGGCGTCGATCTCCTCGAGGCGGGTGACGAGCGAGAGCGGCACCGCCTTGAAGCCGCCGGCACCCCCCTTGAACACGAGGAGCGTCGCCTTGGCGTCGCCGGCCTCGACCTCGTCGGACTCGGTTTCCGTCGCCGCACCGGACTGCGCGCTCTGGCCCACCAGCTTGGCGACGCCGTTGGGGTCGACGATCAGCACCACGGCGCCGTCGCCGAGGATCGTGTTGCCGGCAAAGAGCGGGATGTGCCGCAGCTTCGACGACATCGGCTTCACGACGATTTCTTCCGTGTGGAAGACCTCGTCCACCAGCACGCCGAAGCGCTGCCGGCCGACCTGGGCCACCACCACGAAGCCGGACTCGACGACCTCGCCCTCCTCGACGGTCGCCTGCCCGCGCATCAGCCCGTTGAGGGTGACGATCGGCAGGAGCCGCTCGCGCAGGCGCAGCACCGGGGCGCCGTGGATGCGCTCGATCGAGTTCGCGCTGGTGTTGTCACCCTTGGGATCGACCCGCACCAGTTCGAGCACCGCGATCTGCGGAACGGCGTAGCGCTGCGCGCCGGCCTTGACGATCAGCGCCGAGACGATGGCGAGCGTCAGCGGGATCTTGATGGTGAAGGTGGTGCCCTTGCCGAGTTCGGTGGCGATGTCGACCACGCCGCCGATGGTCTCGATATTGGTCTTGACCACGTCCATGCCGACGCCGCGGCCGGAGACCGAGGTGATCGCCTTGGCGGTGGAGAAGCCGGCGTGGAAGATGAACTTCGCGACCTGCGCGTCGGTCATCCGCTCGATGTCGGCGGCAGGCGCGAAGTTGCGCTCGATCGCCTTCTTGCGGATCGCGGCGAGGTCGAGGCCCTTGCCGTCGTCGGCGATCTCGATCGTGATCGTGCCGCCCTCGTGGTAGGCGGAGAGGCGGATCGAGCCGCGGGCGGGCTTGCCGGCCTTGAGGCGCTCGTTGGTGGACTCGATGCCGTGATCGGCCGAGTTGCGCACCATGTGGGTGAGCGGGTCCTTGATGACGTCGAGCACCTGGCGGTCGAGTTCGGTCTCGGCGCCCGACATCACGAGGTCGATGCCCTTGCCGAGTTCGGCCGAGAGGTCGCGCACGACGCGGGGCAGCTTCTGCCACGCATTGCCGATCGGCTGCATGCGCGTCTTCATCACGCCTTCCTGCAGCTCGGCCGTGACGTGGCTGAGGCGCTGGAGCGGAACCTTGTAGCCGGAATCCTCGTGGCGGCGGGCGATCTCGAGGAGCTGGTTGCGGGTCAGCACCAGTTCCGAGACCATCGTCATCAGGTGTTCGATGGTGTCGACGTTCACGCGGATCGTCTGCACCTTGGCAGCCACGGCGCTCTCACCGCCCTCGGCGGCGGGAGACGCAGCGGCCGGGGCCGCAGGGCGCTCCGGAGCCTGGACGGGGGCGGCGGGCTCGGGCGCGCTGTCGAACGCAGGCTCGCCGGCGTCGAAAACGTGGGCCGGGGCATTGATGGCGGGCGCGGCGGCAAAATCGTCGGGGCCGGGGGCTTCCATGAAAGCCCGTTCGAGATCGTCCAGCGACACTTCACCGGGCTTGAGCTCGCGCTCGACGATCGGCGGCAGCTCGGGAAGCGGCGGCGGGGGCGGGGCAGCGGCGGCGGGCGATTCGTCGGAGGCCATCTTCTCCAGGGCCCCGATCAGGTCGTCGTCGGTGCCGGCCGGCTCGGAGCCGGTGGCTTCCAGGTCGCCGAGGATCGCCTTGAGCCGGTCGAGGGTGGCCAGGATCAGCGTGACCGAGGCGCCGCTGACGGGATAGCCGTCGCGGAAGCGTCCCATCAGGGTCTCGGCGGCGTGCGCAAGCGCTTCGAGGCGCGGCAGGCCGAGAAACCCGCACGTCCCCTTAATGGTGTGGACGAGCCGGAAGATGTTGCGCAAGATCTGCTGGTTATTGGGGTCCTGTTCGAAACGGACCAGCTCCGCATCGACGGTGTCCAGATGCTCGGCGCTCTCGACCAGAAACTCGCGAAGCAGATCGTCCATGGGGGGTACTCGTCTACGCGCACAAAGGGACGTGCGACGAGCACTCTCACCTGGGAAAGTTATTGAAGCGTTGAGGGCGGGGCCGACTTCACAATTGTTTTGAGAAGACAGCCGCAAGAATTTGCGCGAACCGGCCCCGGCCTGCTTTCCCGCGGGATAGTTGCGGGGTCGGCCACGTCAGGCGAGCTGCGTATCCGGCGGGGCGCTGTCGGAGGGGCGCTCGTCCTCGATGCTGGGGGCGGGCGCGCCGGGCAGCCCGACCGCGGCCTCGGTCGGCGTGGCGGTGACCGTCACCTCGTCGCCCTCGATGGTGAAGCGCACGTCCATCGCCGCCGCGCGGGCGACGAGGCCGGCATAGAACGGCAGGATGCCGTGGGCATCCACAGTGCCGCCCTCGGGCGTGCCGGCGATCAGCCCCTCGACATGGGGCGGGATGCGGGCATGGCTGCCCTTGGCGCGCAGGACGAAGCGCGGGGCGTCGCCGCCGCCGGTCACCGCCACGTCGATCAGGCCGCCGCGCGGGATCGCGCTCGACGCGATCACCACGAGGTTGAGCAGCAGCTTGACCTTGTTCTTCGGAAACAGCGCCTGCGGCGCGCTCCAGGCGATCTGCGTCTTCTCGTCGGCGAACATGGCCTTCGAGACCTTCTCGGCATCGGCCAGATCAATCGAGGCGCCAGCCGAGCCCGCCGCGCCGAAGGCGATACGGGCGAACTGGATCCGGGCCGAGGCGGTGCGCGCGCTCTTGCGGATCAGCTCGAGGGCGAATTCGCGCATCGAGGGGTCGTCGTCATCCTCCAGCACTTCGAGACCGTTCACGATCGCGCCGATCGGGCTGATCACGTCGTGGCACACGCGCGAGCACAGCAGCGCCGAGAGATCGAGGGCGTCGAGGGTGAGGCTGCTGGTACCGCTCATGGCGCGCTCCGTTCCCGGTTGTCGAAACCGGCTGTCGTGAAGTGGTGTCGTCGATCGCGGAGGTGGCCTGCCCCTCGGATGCGGCGGACACCGGATAGGGCCAAGCGAATAGTCACCGGCGGCCGCTTTGGAAAGCCGGCGACATCAATCCGTCTGGCTCGCCGGTCCCGTACGACGGCGCCACGGCAGATCGTCGATCCCCCTTGCGAGGCTCATGGCTCGGTGAAGGCCGCCGCGACGGCGCAGATGTCCCCAATTCGCCGCAACCGGCGCTCATGGGGACCGGATCACGCGGGCTTGCGCACCGGATTTGCTCAGACTTCGGATCGACAAGCCCGGTTCCGTCATTGAAGACATTACGATGACCGCCCCCGCTCCCATTCTGGCCGATCCGCCGGCGTCCCTGACGGCTCCCGTTCCGGCGGCGATGCGGGACGCCATCGCGGAGCAGCTGGCCGGAATCGCCTGCGAGGCCGGGCGCATTCTGCGGGGTTATCACGGCAGCGACTGCCCGCACGTCATCAAGCCCGACGGCTCGCCGGCCAGCCTCGCCGACACCCGCTCCGAAGAGCTGATCGTCGCGGCACTGGGACGAGCTTTCCCCGGCATCCCGGTGATCGCCGAGGAGACTTCCGGCACCGCGCAGCCCGCACCCTTGTTCTTCCTCGTCGATCCGCTCGACGGCACCCGCGACTTCCTCGCCGGCAGCGAACAGTACTGCGTCAATATCGGCCTCGTTCAGGGAGACCGTCCGATCGCCGCCGCTTTGGCGGCGCCGGGGCTCAACCGGGTCTGGGCGGCGGGCACCACGGCCCGCGAGGCGCCGATCCGCGAGGGGCGGCCGGGCGCGTTCCGGCCGGTGGGCGTGCGCGCGGCCCCCGCCGACGGTCTCGTCGCCCTCGTCAGCCGCCTGCACGGCGACAGCGACACCGATGCCTGCCTGGACCGGCTGCCGATCCGCGAGCGGCGGGTCACGTCCTCGGCGCTCAAGTTCTGCCTGATCGCGGCGGGCGAGGCGGATCTCTACGTGCGCTGCGTCCCCACCATGGAGTGGGACACGGCGGCCGGCGACCACGTGCTGACCATGGCCGGCGGGCGCGTCGTCGGGCCGGACGGCGCCACGATCACCTATGGCCATCATGCCCGCTTCTACCGCAACGGCCCCTTCGCGGCGCTCGCCTCGGCGGCCTATCGCGACGCCCTCACCCTGCCGCAGCAGAGCGCCTTGTCCTATTTCGACCGGCGCCGCGCGGGGGCGGCGGTTGAGGCCGCCGGGCAGGAATAGCGAGGGAACGCCGTACCTGCAGAGATCGTGGTCAGGGTGGCTCGGGCGATGAGACGGCCCACTCCGAAAGAGCGGACCGCCTCGTCCGGGCTTGCCTTCAGCACCATGCCCCTGAGACGCGCCTCATGAGGCGTCCGATCTCGGCCCGCCGGGCGGACCTTGTGCTCGGCAGACGAGACCAATGGGGACGGCCGCCGAGGACCTCACCCAGTCAGTTTTAAGCCGCGGTGCAGCCGATCAGGGCGGACGCCGCGAGCGACTGGCCGTCGCGGGAGACCACGGATTCGAACTCGCCGGTGTTCGGGTTGCGGATGCGCAGCTCACCCGTCTCGATGCCGAAATGCGCGCCGTGCAGGTGCAGCTTGCCCGCCTCGACCGCCTCGCGGATGAAGTCGAAGGTCATCAGGTTTTCGAGGCTCTGCCCGATCATCGTGTATTCGAGGCGGGTGAGGTAGCCCTCCTTGTCCTTGCTATCGCCGGCCTCGGCGAGCTTCTTCGTCGCCGGCTCGACCAGCGAGACCCAGCTGCCGATGAAGTTGCCCGAGGAGAGCGGCTCGGCACCGAAACCGGCCGCCTTGATGCCGCCGCAGGTGGCGTGGCCGAGCACGACGATGTGCTTCACCTTCAAGGCCTGCACCGCGAACTCGATCGCCGAAGAGGTGCCGTGATAGGCGCCGTCGGGCTGGGAGGGCGGCACGATGTTGGCCACGTTGCGGATGGTGAATATCTGGCCCGGGCCCGTATTGAAGATCACCTCGGGGGCGACGCGGCTGTCGCAGCAGCCGATCAGCAGGACTTCAGGCTCCTGGCCTTCCTTGCCGAGCATCTCGTATTTGCGCCGCTCGTTCGGCAGCCGCTCGCCGAGGAAGCTGCGGTAACCGTCGGTCAGAACCTGAGGAAACATGGGCGGTTGTCCTTTCATCGTTGCTGAATTGGTGACGCGCATACCAAACGGTCTGACCCGCCGAATCCATCCCCTCCGGCGGATGCGCTTGCGCACATGGCGTGTGGCCTATGGCGCGGGCGAAGGCCGGGGCGTCGATCCCCGATGCCGGCCGGACAAGCGCGCGCGGCCTCCACACATCGGCGCGCTCGCCGCACGGGGCGGTTGGCATGCCGTGAGAGGAAGCTCAAGCGTCCCGCCAAGTGAGGCGGAAGGGCTGGTCCGGAACGTCACCAGCGGCGATTCGTTGCGCCAGCTTGGCCAGTCCCGCGGGCTCCACACGCTCGGCGGAAGCCGCGAGTTCATCGAGCGGCCACCAGCGGGTGCCGCGGACGGGATTGTCCTCGGTCTCGGCCAGCCGACTGGTATCGACGCGGTCGCTCGCGAGCCGGACCACGAAGTAGCGCTCGCGGGCATGACGCGGCTTGCGGAACAGGTGGAACGGGCCGTCGCAGACCGCGACGCAGGGTCCGAGTTCCACGTCTGCGACGCCGATCTCCTCCGAGAGTTCGCGCCGGCAGGCCTCCTCGTGGCTCTCGCCCGGCTCCAGCCCGCCGCCGGGCATGAACCAGAAGCCGCGGGCATCGGGATCGGCTGGATCGATCGGGCGCACCGCCTCGTACTCGATCAGGAGAAGGCGGTTCGAAGGATCGAAGACCAGGGCGCGGGCGATGTCGCGGGTCGGCAGATCCGTGTCGGGGTGATCGGTCACGGGGCTCAACTCCTCATGGCAAGGGGCACCGATTGCGGCGCAGGAAGGGGCGCGGAAAGGGGTGCAGGCGCCCAGATCACGATCGGCAGGCCATAGCTGTCGCGCTCGATCGCGTTGGGAAGCGGCTCGGCGCGGCCCTCGGCGATGTCGCGGGCGACGACGAGGGCGGCCATGGCGTCGAGATGGTCGTCGGCAGCGACACCCGGCGGCGGCGGCGAACCGACCATCGCCGCGGGCAGCCCGGCGGCGATCAGGAGGGCCCGGCGCGCGGCAAGACCCTCGGCACGGGCCGGGCCCTTCTTGCCGGCCCCGAGACGCTGCTCGCCATTGAGGCGGAAGAAGGCGACCTCCGGATGCACCTCGTGCAGGCGCGTCACGAGATCGGACCGCGCGCGCAGGAGTTCGTCGGCTTCTCGCACGTAGCGCAGGATGTTCCAGCACTGGATCGAGGGCGCGAAGGGCGGCTCCGAATGCGCCCGCGACAGGGCCTTCGCCTCGTCGTAGCTCCCGGCATAGACCGCCGCGCGGGGCGGCACCGGGAAGACGCTGGAACGCCCCGCTCCGAGAAACGCCCGCGCCGCCCGGTCGGCCGAGCGTCCCCCGCTCACCCGGTCGGGCAGGCCGATCGGCACGTCGATGCCGACGCAGACCGGAGCCTCCGGCCCGTCGAGCAGGTCGATCACCCGCGGGAAGCGGGCGCAGCGCCAGCGTGCCGGATCGTCGAGATCGATCAGGGCGCCCGCCCAGGCCCCACGGCACCCATCGAGCCCCGCCACCCAGCGTGCCATCCGCTCACCCCGATTGCTCCCGGCCCCCGATTGCCCCATGCCGCCGCTTCGGAGAAAGCTTTTCCGCAGTCTCACCCGGACGTCGAGAAGTCCCCTTTGTCACAATCCCCTTCGAAGGTCGGCTTTCACATCCTCGATCCGCGGCTTGCCGAATGGGGCTTTCCCCGCTGGGGCAGCATCGCGGCGGCGGGGCTCGATCTGCATGCCTGCCTCGACGCCCCTCTGGTGCTGGAGCCGCAGGCGCCGCCCGCGCTGATCCCGGCCGGCTTCTCCCTGCGGATCGGTGAGTCCGACTGGTGCGGACTGGTCTTTGCCCGCTCCGGCCTCGGGCACCGGGAGGGCTTGGTGCTCGGCAACGGCACCGGGGTGATCGATGCCGATTACGAGGGCCCGCTCCTGATCTCCGCCTGGAACCGCAACCCGCCCGTCAGCGGCGCGGCGATCCGCATCGAGCCGGGGGAGCGCATCGCGCAGCTCGTCTTCACCCGCGTCCTGCGGCCGGATTTCGAGATCTGCGACGGCGCGCCGGAGAAGAGCGGGCCAGGGGGAGGGGGGCAAGGAAGCAGGGGACAGGGCGGCTTCGGCTCGACCGGCCGGCGCTGAAAGCCGGCTCAATCACGGGAACCCACCCCGCCGACGATCTTCGGCAAACTTCAGTACAAGCTTGGCCATTCGAAGCACTTCCCGTCGTCCGGACAAGCTTGCCATCGTCCGAGCAAGCTTGTTCGAGGGAAACGACGCCGGAACGATTGAACTCTTTTGTCAGTATGCCGTTGGATCTCCGCATCCACCTGCGAGACAAACCATGGCCGCCCCCCACGACATCCTCGGTTTCTTCGAGCACCGCACCGACGGCGCCTGGATCTGTGTGAAACCGTTCACGCTCAACACCCGATCGACCCAGGTCGATATTCGACGCGGGATGCGGTTCGAGTACGGTCGGCGCGTCGGTGGTCTCGACTTGGCCGAGTATCTCGAACAGCTCGGCTCGCAATTCGGCTCCTGACGGTTCGCTTCAGGACCTGACCGTGTTCCGCCGGCTCCCGGCCCTGCGTCAGAATCGGCACGGGCCGGCATCCTGCGAGCGGCCGGTCCATATTTTCAGCGTTCTTTCATCGGCTAAGTGCTTGTGTGTGGAACGGCTTGCACAACTTCCGCTTTGAGGACCGGATCACCGGACTCGCACGTTTTCCAAGCAGCCGGAGTCGAAGCTTAGGTACTGACAACGATGCCCGCCGCCACGGCTCAGATTCTTCCGTCGTCCAGCGAAGCCGCGCCGACGACGCGTGACCGGATCGTGGAGGCGGCGGCCCGGTCGTTCCAAGACATTGGCTATCAGAAGACCACGGTCGCCGACATCGCCCGCACCCTCAAGATGAGTCCGGCCAACGTCTATCGCTTCTTCGAATCGAAGAAGGCGATCAACGAGGCGGTGGTCGAGCAGGTGACCGCTGAGATCGAGGCGATGATCGTCGCGATCGCCGATGCGCCGAAGCTCGACGCGCCCGAGCGGCTCACCCGGATCGTCACCGCGCTCCACGACGATTGCCGCCGCCGCTTCGAGGCGCATCCGCGCGTCCACGAAATGGTCGAAGTGGCGATGAGCGAGAGCTGGGGCGTCTGCCAAGCGCATCTCGATCGCATCGGCGCGGTGCTGGCGCGGGTGGTGGCCGACGGCGTGCGTGAGGGTGTTTTCACCGTCGCCGATCCGAAGAGCGCGGCGGCCTGCCTCCAGGCCGGGATCACTCGCTACTGCCACCCGATGCTGGTGGGGCGCCAGCCCAACACGATCCAGCCGCCGCTGCCGGTGATGATTGCTTTCCTGCTCGGCGCCCTGCGGTCGGGCGGCTGAACCCGCCCGGCGCGAGGGTCTACTCCGACGCGGTGCCCGGCATCGGCGAGGGCTCGGAGACGACGGGCTGCGGTCCGTCATACCCTTCGATCACCAGGATGTCGGCCTCGGCGCCGCCCTTCTGCAGGGCGCGGGCGGATTGGTAGAGGTCGGAATTCCAGCAGGCGAGGGCGTCGTCGTAGCTCGGGAACTCGACGATGACGTTGCGCGCCCGCGCCTGCCCCGCCACGGCTTCGAAGGCGCCGCCGCGCACGAGGAAGCGCCCGCCGAACCGGGCGAAGGCGGCACCGTTGGCGGCCGCATAGGCCTTGTAGGCCTCCGCGTCGCTCACATCGACCCGCACGATCCAAAAGCCCTTGGCCATGTCTAAGCGTCCTCCATCTCGGCAACGATTCTCTGTGCGACGGCGCGGGGGTCGTCGGCGCCGGTGATCGGGCGTCCGACCACCACATGGTCGATGCCCGCCGCTCGCGCCTGCCCCGGCGTCATCACGCGCTTCTGGTCGCCGGCCTCCGCGCCCGCCGGGCGGATGCCGGGCGTCACGATCAACCCCGACGGGCCGATCCGGTCGCGCACCGCTCCGGCTTCGGCCGCCGAGCAGACGATCCCGTCGATGCCGATCTCAGCCGCCTGCTCCGCGCGGCGCGCCACGAGGTCGGCGACGGGGAGCGCGTAGCCGGCTTCGGCCGCGTCGGCGTCATCGTAGGAGGTCAGCACGGTGACGGCGAGAATCTTCAGGCCCGGCCCCCGTCCACGCACGGCCGCGCGCATGGTCTGCGGATAGGCGTGCACCGTCAGGAAGGTCGCGCCCAGGGCCGAGGCCGAGCGCACCCCCTCCTCGACGGTGTTGCCGATGTCGTGGAGCTTGAGATCGAGAAAGGTCTTCTTGCCGCTCTTCGCCAGCCGCGCGGCGAAATCGAGCCCGCCCGCATAGGCCAGCCGGTAGCCGATCTTGTAGAAGGTCGCCGCGTCGCCGAGGCGCGAGACGAGCCGCTCCGCCGCCTCCACGTCGGGCAGGTCGAGGGCGACGATCAGGCGGTCGCGAGGGTCGGCACTCTCCGGCATCGGGCTCTCGTTACGTGGATGGAAGCGCGCCGGCAGCGATCCTCCCAAGAAGGGCCGCCTGTCAACGCCGGATCTCGGGTGGGGCGAGACGCCGCTGCAACCGTTGCGCGATATCCCTGCCGTGAAATTCAGCCGGTGTGGCGGATTAAATATCGTTCTTTCTCGTAGATTGGACATGAGAGATTGTTCTCGGTTTTTGTGTGTCTATGCACGATGAACTCCTCTCGAATCCTGGAAAATTGGCATACTTTCCTGTTTTAACGCCAATCTCTTACGAACATAATCCCGAACAATCCGACAAAAATTGAATATCGAGGGGTTCCTGTGTTCGGTATGTTCGAGTCTAGCCTGCAACGGGCTGACAGATCCGATGTGTTCGGAAGACGCGGCCGGGTGTTTCACGCGGTACGACAGTCCAGGCCTCGGCCCGTGACAGGCTTGGTCCGTCTCGCGGCGGCTCTGGGCAGCCTGATTCCGGTGGCGGCCTCCGCGCAGGTCGCGCCGGGCCAGACGCTGCAGCAGAAGCCGTACTTCGCCCTCTACGAGGCCCTGGGCAAGCCCGAGAACTGGAAGATCCAGGGCAGCTTCCGGCCGCGGGCCGAAGGGCTCGGCGGGCAGTTCCGCCCCGCCCCCGCGCCGGCCACCAACGATCTGTTTTCGATGCAAACCACTTTGTTTGCCGAGTACGACAGCGGCCCGGTCCGGTTCGGCGGCGAGATCTTCGACAGCCGGGCCTATTTCCAGCGCCGGAACTCGAACTCCATCGCGACCACCGAGGTGAACGCGTTCGAACTCGGCCAGGCCTATCTCGGCTTCGACATGGCAGATGTCGCGGGCCTTGGCACCGTGAGCACGCTCACCGTCGGGCGCTTCACGCAGAATGTCGGCTCGCGCCGCCTCATCGCCCGCAACCAGTTCCGCAACACCATCAACGCCTTCACCGGCATCGCCTACGATTGGGAGAATGCGGCCAAGGACCGGCTGCGCCTGTTCTACACCCTGCCGCATTACCGCCTGCCCGACGACCGCGCCGGCATCCTCAGCAACAGCGTCGAATGGGATCACGAGGGCCTCGACACCCAGCTCTTCGGCGGCATCTTCACCAAGGCGGGCGTGCTCGGCGGCATCCTGGAGGCCTACGGCTACGGGCTGCTCGAACGCGATTCCGGCTCGCAGCTCGAAGGCATCCAGACCCGCGACCGGCGCCTGTTCACGCCGGGCTTCCGGCTCTATCGCGTGCCCAAGCCGGGGCAGTTCGACCACGAACTCGAAATGGTCGGTCAGCTCGGCGTCGCGCGCAACACTGCCGCCATCACCGACGTGACCGACGTGCCCGTGTCGGCCTATTTCGTGCACGCCGAGGCCGGCTACACCTTCAAGACCGCGTGGGCGCCCCGGATCTCGCTCCACTACGACCACGCCAGCGGCGACAGCGCCAACCCCAACAGCTACACCCGCTTCGACACGCTCTACGGCGCGCGGCGCTTCGATTACGGCCCGACCAGCCTCTACGGCGCCGTTCAGCGGGCGAACCTGATCTCGCCGGGCATCCGGTTCGAGGTCGCGCCGGACCCCGATTGGGACGCCTTCATCGACTACCGCAGCCTCTGGCTCGAAAACCCGACCGACAGCTTCGCCGCCACCGGCGTACGCGACCGGACCGGCCGCTCCGGCAGCTTCGCCGGCCACCAGATCGAGGGGCGGGTGCGCTACTGGCTGGTGCCGCGCTCGATCGTGCTCGACAGCGGCGTCGCCTACCTCCTCAAGGGCGATGTGCTGCGCAACGCGCCGAATGCGCCGAACACCGGCGACACGATCTACGGCTACATGACGACGACGTTCTTCTTCTGAACGATCTTCACCCCGCCCCTGCCTCCATCGCCCGCGCGACCTCGGCCCGCAGCACCGGCAGCAGCTCCGCCTCGAACCATGGATTCGTGCGGAGCCAGCCGTTGTTGCGCCAGGAGGGGTGGGGCAGGGGCAGCACCCGCGGTCGCGCCGAGGCGTCGAGGATCGTGCGCCAGCGGGCGACCGTCTCAGTCAGGCCACCCGGACGCGGCCCGAGATGCCAGGCTTGCGCGTATTGGCCGATCACCAGGATCAGATCGAGTTGCGGCAGCCCAGCGAGGAGGTCGGCCCGCCAGGTCGGCGCGCATTCCCGCCGCGGCGGCCGGTCGCCGCCCTTGGCATCGAGGCCGGGAAAGCAGGCGCCCATCGGCAGGATTGCCACCCGCCTGGGATCGTAGAAGGCCGCCTCGTCGAGCCCGAGCCAGTCGCGCAGGCGCCGGCCCGACGGATCGCTGAACGGGATGCCGCTGCGATGCGCCCGGTTGCCCGGCGCCTGGCTCGCGATCAGCAGCCGCGCGGTGGCCGAGCCCTGCACCACCGGCCGCGGCTCGTGTGGCAGCGGCGCGCCGTAGAGGGGCGCATCGCGGCAGAGCCGGCATGCGCGCAGGCGGGCGGCGGTCGCTTCGAAGTTTTCAGGGGCGGCGGACATCGCCGCGGAAATGGGGTGGATCATCCGGCGGCGCGATGCGGCACCGCGCCCAATCCGTCGCGTCCGCACAAGCTTGGCACGAATCGCGCTGGCCCTACCTCACCCTGTGCGCGCAAGTCCGGCGCGCCGATGGAGGCCCGCTTGGCAGGATCGCGCGCGTCACGGCTGGGGGCGGGCGTCGGCCCGAAATATCCGCAGGTCGTCGTCCTCGTCGGCGCCACCGGCGACCTCGCCCAGCGAAAACTCCTGCCCGGCCTGTTCCACCTGTTCAGTGCCGGCTTCATCCCCGACCTGCGCATCGTCGGCGTGTCGCTGGACGATATCGGCGTCGAGGCGTTCCGCGAACATGCGCACAAGGCGATCGACCGGTTCTTCACCCGTCATGCCGGGGATGGGGAATGGGCGGCCTTCGCCGAGCGGCTCGACTATGTGTCGCTCTCGGCCGGCGCCGAGGCGCTCGCCGCGGCGGTGGCCCGCGCCGAGGCGGGTCTCGCCCAGGCGCATCCCGGCCAGGAGAGCCGGCGGCTGCACTATCTCAGCGTGCCGCCTGCCGCGGCGCTCACCGTGGTGCGCCTGCTCGCCGAGGCGGGTCTGGCCGCGGGCTCGCGCATCGTCATGGAGAAGCCGTTCGGCACGGATCTGGAGAGCGCGGTGGCGCTCAACGACCGGCTGCACGAGGTCTTCTCCGAGGACCAGATCTTCCGCATCGACCACTTCCTCGGCAAGGAGCCGGCGCAGAACATCCTGGCGTTCCGCTTCGCCAACGGCCTGTTCGAGCCGATCTGGAACCGCACCTTCATCGACCACGTGCAGATCGACGTGCCGGAGACGTTGGGCCTCGGCACCCGCGCGGCCTTCTACGAGGCGACCGGCGCCTATCGCGACATGGTGGTGACCCACCTGTTCCAGATCCTCGGCTTCATGGCGATGGAGCCACCGACCTCCCTCGAACCCGGCCCGATCTCGGAAGAGAAGAACAAGGTCTTCCGCTCGATGCTCCCGCTCGACCCGCGCGAGGTGGTGCGCGGGCAATATGCCGGCTACCGGGACGAGCCCGGCGTCGATCCGCAATCGGACACCGAGACCTTCATCGCCCTCAAGTGCCGCATCGACAACTGGCGGTGGGCCGGGGTGCCGTTCTTCCTGCGCACCGGCAAGCGGCTGGCGGAGGGGCAGCGCATCATCTCGATCGCCTTCCGCGAACCGCCCAAAAGCATGTTCCCGGTCAATTCGGGGGTCGGCGCGCAGGGGCCCGACCACCTCACCTTCGATCTCGCCGACGCGTCGAAGATGTCGCTGTCGTTCTACGGCAAGCGGCCGGGGCCGGGCATGCGGCTCGACAAGCTCTCGCTCCAGTTCAACATGAAGGATACCGGCCTGATGGGCGAGGTGCTGGAGGCCTATGAGCGGCTGATCCTCGACGCCATGCGCGGCGACCACACCCTGTTCACCACGGCCGAGGGCATTGAGCGCCTGTGGGAGGTCTCGACGCCGCTCCTGGAGGCGCCCCCGCCGGTGCGGCTCTACGCGCCGGGCTCCTGGGGGCCGAAATCGATCCACCAGCTCGTGGCGCCGCAGGCGTGGCGCCTGCCCTTCGAGCGGGAATGGCGCAACACCGACGAGCAGGGCTGAGCGCCCCGCAGGCTATGATTCGTGCCCGGCGCGATGAACTAGAATAATTCTTAGATTAATCTCAGATCAGCCGTCGTAAAGAGGATTGCCGGCTTACCGAAAAGCGGGATCGCAGGAAAACTTGCTCATCGATCCGATCTGTCTAATCTGGTCGTCCAACGATTCGACTGACGGACATCCAGCCGCACGCGCCGCATGAGCCTGACGACTGCCCAAATCCTCGATCTCGCCCCCGACGCATCGAGCCGCAAGGCCGGGCAGGATCAGGCGAAACCGCAGAAATGGGCCGGTCTCGGCCGGGCGGGCACGGTGATCTGGGGCGAGATCAAGGGCAGCGGGGCGAGCCCCTACCGCACGGTCGCGGATCTCGCCGGGCCGTCCTCGAAATGCACCTGCCCGAGCCGCAAGTTCCCCTGCAAGCACGGCCTCGGCCTGATGCTGGTCGATGCGAGCGCTCCGATCGCCGAGGGCGAGCCGCCGGATTGGGCCGCTGCCTGGATGAAGGGGCGCGAGAGCCGCGCCGCCGCGGCCGAGACCCGGGCGAAGGAACCCGCCAAGCCCGTCGACGAGCGGGCGCAGGCCAAGCGCCGGCAGGCCCGCGAGGATCGGGTCGCAGCCGCGCTCGACGAACTCGACCTGTGGCTGCGCGACCTGATGCGGTGCGGGCTCGCCGCCGCGCGAAGCGAACCCTACGCCTTCTGGGACCGCATGGCCGGGCGCCTCGTGGACGGGCAGGCGCCGGGCCTCGCCCGCCGGGTGCGCGCCCTGCCGGGGCTGATCGCGGCGGCGCCCCAGGCCGGCGCCCCCGGCCGGAAGCCGCGCTCGGCCTCGGCCTCGGCCGGCTCGCCCTGTTGCTTCGGGCCGCGCGTCGCCTTGATGCGCTGTCGCCCGAACAGGCGGCGGGTGTGCGCGCGGCGCTCGGCTACCCCGTCAGCGCCGAGGAGATGGCGGCCCGGCCGGACCACGCCGACACCTGGGCGGTGCTGGCCCATGCGATCGAAGAGGAGGACCGGCTGACGGCCCGCTCGGTCTGGCTCGTCGGCCGCGCCAGCGGCGCCCTGGCTCAGGTCATCGATTATGGGACCGCGGGCGCGCCCCTGCCGCCGGCACCCGCCGCCGGCCAGGATTTTTCCGGCGCGCTCGCCTTCCAGCCCGGCGACCCGCCGCTGCGCGCCGTCTTTCGCGAGGGCCAAGCCGGCCCGGCGGCCGAGGCGGCTTTGCCCGGCGCGGCCAGCGTCGCGGCGGCGCGGGACGCCTTCGCCGACGCCCTGTCGCGCGCGCCCTGGCTCGAGCGCTGGCCGGTGCGGCTGGGGCGCGTGCGGCTCGGGCGCCTCGCCGCCGGCAGCGCGGCGGCCTTCGCGGTGGGCGACGAGACCGGAAGCCTCGCGCTGCGGGCCGAGCCGCGCCTGCCGAGCCTGCTCGCGGTGGCGGCGGGCCGCCCGGTCGATCTGTTCGGTCTCTACGACGGCTATGGCCTGAGCCCCCTCGCCCTGGTCGCGGAGGGCCGCCTCTACGCGATGCCGGCGCAGGATTCGCAGCCCGTCCTGCTGCAGGTGGCCTGATGGACGCGACCGAACGTGCCTCCGATGGTTGGGAGCCGACACTCGCCGCCGCGCTGCTCGGCGCCGAGCGCGCCCCGCCCGCCGGGCCCTCGGCGCTGACCGCCCTCGTCGCCGAGGCCGATCCCGGCGCCGCCCTGCTGGCGCGGCTCGCCGCCGAGGGCGCCCACCACCGCGCCGGCCTGGAACTCGGGCCGGAGGCGCTGGCACCGCTGGAGGAGCGCGGCCACTTCGGGCCGGACTGCCCGCCCGCCGCCGCGACGCGGCTCTACGGCCTCCTCACCGAGGGCACCAGCGCGCGCAGCCGCGTCGAGGAATGGTTCGAACGCGCCGCCGCAACGGGCACGCGCCCGCCCGCTTGGCTCCTCCAGGCCTTGATGCTCCAGCGCAGCACCCTGCCCGCCGCGGCGCAGGCGGTCGTGGGCGCCGAACTCGACTGGCTCGCCCGCGCCTGCGGCGAGGCCCCGACCGAAGGATCGGACGCGGTGGAGGCTTCGGACTGGACGGAAGGCACGGTGGCCGAGCGGCGCGCCGCCTTCGCGGCCTTCCGCGCCCGCGATCCGGAAGGCGCGCGCGCCGCCCTGGAACCGCTCTTCCGCAAGGAGAAGGCCGATGCGCGCGAGGCCCTGGTTCACGCGCTGGCGACCGGCCTGTCGGCGGCCGACGAGCCCTTTCTCGAGGCCTGCCTCGACGACCGCGCGAGCGGCGTGCGGCTCGCCGCGCAGCACCTGCTGCCGGGCCTTCCCGGCTCGCGCTATGCCGAGCGCATGGCGGCCCGCGTTCGGGCCGCGCTGAGCGTCGAGAGCAAGCGCAAGCTGCTCGGCGGCACCACGCACAATCTCGTCGTCACCCTGCCGGAGGAGAGCCCGGACCTCGCCCGCGACGGCATCGAAGCGAACAGCTGGGAGCGGCGTGGCGGCGGTGCCCGCGCCGGCCTGCTGCGGGCGATCCTGGCACGCGCGCCGCTCCACGCCTTCGCCGCGCATCCGCCGCGGCTCTGGATCGAGCTCGCCCTGCGCAGCGAGTGGGCCGACCCGGTCTTCGACGGCCTGTTCTCGGCGGCCAAGCGCACGCTCGACCCGGCCTGGGCGGAGGCGATGGCCGACATCACGGCGGACGCCTACGAGGGCAAGGTCACCGGCGTCCGCCGCACCAACGAGGTTTTGGGGATGTGGGCGGAGGCGCTCGACCTCCTGCCGGACGCCGAATGGGAGTCTCGGGTCGCGGCTTTGATCCGCGCCCGCAAGATCGAGGTGGTGCTGGCAGTGCTGGGCTCCGGGCCAGAGCACTTTTCCGAGTCCTTCAGCGCCGCGCTCCTCGACTGGCTCGCCTTCGTCACCCGCGGGTCGGACGCCCTGCGGCGCGATCTCGCCAAGCCCTGGGTGATCGCCCGCCTCGGCGACCGGCTCTGGCCGAGCGACGACAGCGCCGCCTCCGCGGCCGCCATCCTGGCGCGGCTGCCGGAGGGGGAGGGCGACCGCCTGCGCACGCAGCTCACGGGATTGACGGGCGTGCTGGAACTGCGCGCCGCGATCCGGCGCGACTTCCGACCGGAAACCACCACAGGGGGAACGGCTCAAGGATGACATCGACCCACGCCGTCAAGACCGCGCAGCTGCGCCAGGCCGCCGAGGATGCCTTCGCCGAGGAGATCGCGGCGCTCCGCGAATCCGACGACCGGCCGCGCCCGCCGAACTGGCAGATGTCGCCGCAGGCGGTCGTCACCTACCTGCTCGGCGGCAAACTCCCGTCGGGCTTCGAGGTCACGCCAAAGTATATCGGCGACCGGCGCCTGATGGAGGTCGCGGTGGCCACGCTCGCCACCGATCGGGCCCTGCTGCTGCTCGGCGTGCCGGGCACCGCCAAGAGCTGGGTCAGCGAGCATCTGGCGGCGGCGATCTGCGGCACCTCGCGCCTGATCGTGCAGGGCACCGCCGGCACCAGCGAGGAGGCGATCCGCTATGGCTGGAACTACGCGCTGCTGCTGGCCAAGGGCCCGAGCCGCGAGGCGGTGGTGGCCTCGCCGATCATGCGAGCGATGAACGAGGGCCGCATCGCCCGCGTCGAGGAGCTGACCCGCATCCCCTCCGAGACGCAGGACAGCTTCATCACCGTCCTCTCGGAAAAGACCCTGCCGATCCCCGAGCTGAACGAGGAGGTGGCGGCGCAAAAAGGCTTCAACCTCATCGCCACGGCCAACAACCGGGATCGCGGCGTCAACGAATTGTCGAGCGCGCTCAAGCGCCGCTTCAACACCGTGGTGCTGCCGCCGCCCGCCACGATCGAGGCCGAAATCGCCATCGTCGAGACCCGCGTCGCCGCGCTCGGGCGCGCCTTCGAAATTCCGGCCGAGCCGCCGGGCGCCGAGCAGATCCGCCGCGTCGTCACGATCTTTCGCGAGCTGCGCGAGGGCATCACGGCGGATGGCAAGAGCAAGGTGAAGCAGCCCTCGGGCACGCTCTCGACGGCCGAAGCCATCAGCGTCGTCGGCAGCGGGCTGGCACTCGCCGCGCATTTCGGCGACGGCCGCCTCTCGGCCCACGACCTCGTCTCGGGGATCAGTGGCGCCGTGGTGAAGGACCCGGTGCAGGACGCCATCGTCTGGCGCGAGTATCTCGAAACCGTGGTGAAGGAGCGCGACGGCTGGAAGGATTTCTATAAGGCCGCTCGCGCGAGCGCGTGACCCGAGCGATGCCTGACATCCGTCTCTTCGGCATCCGCCACCACGGCCCCGGCTCGGCCCGCTCGCTCAAGGCGGCGCTCGACGCGCTCAACCCCGATTGCCTGCTGATCGAGGGGCCACCGGACGCCGACGCGCTGATCCCGCTGGCCGCTCACGAGGCGATGGCGCCGCCCGTCGCGCTCCTCGTCTACCGGCCGGACCGGCCGCGCGATTGCGCCTTCTTCCCCTTCGCGGCCTTCTCGCCGGAATGGGTGGCGATGCGCTTTGGCGTCGCGGCGGGCGCGACCTTGCGCTTCATCGACCTGCCGCACGCGCACCAGCTCGCCGACGGCTTTGGCGCGCCGGAAGCCCCGCCCGAGGCCGCGCCGATCGATGCGGAGCCGGTTTCCGAGGCGGCCGAAGCGCCGTCCGGGGACGGGCCGGAACCGGCCGCGATCCGGCGCGATCCGCTCGGCGAACTCGCGGCACTCGCCGGCTACCCCGACGGCGAGCGCTGGTGGGACGCGCTGGTCGAGAGCCGCGCGGGCGCGGACGGCGACGTGTTCGCCGCGATCCATGAGGCGATGGCGGCCCTGCGCGAGGGCGCCGAGACCGACCCCTATGAGGCTTTTCGCGAGGAGGCGCGCGAGGCGCATATGCGCAGCGCGATCCGGCGGGCGGCCAAGGACGGGTTCGAGCGCATCGCCGTCATCTGCGGCGCGTGGCACGTGCCGGCGCTCGCCCGCCACGACGCCAAGGGCCAAGCCACGGCGGATACCGCGACCCTGAAGAACCTGCCCAAGACCAAGGTCGCCGCGGCCTGGGCGCCCTGGTCCTACGAGCGGCTGGCCTTCGCCTCCGGCTACCGCGCCGGGGTGCTCTCGCCGGAATGGTACGACACCTTGTGGCACCACGAGGGCCGGGTCGCCGCCCGCTGGCTCGCGAGGGCCGCCGCGCTGCTGCGCGAGAACGACCTCGACGCCTCGCCGGCCTCGGTGATCGAGGCGGCCCGGCTCGCCGAGGCGCTGGCGGGTTTTCGCGGCCGGTCCCGACCCTCCCTCGACGATCTCGACGAGGCGGCGCAGGCCACGCTCTGCTTTGCCGACCCGGCGCCGATGGGGCTGATCCGACGCAAGCTCGTCATCGGCGAGCGCCTTGGTGCCACCCCGCCGGACAGCCCCGGCACCCCGGTCGAGGTGGATTTCGAGGCGCAGTGTAAGCGCCTGCGCCTCAAGCCCGGCGCGGCGGCGGGCGAGATCACCCTCGACCTGCGCAAGGAGACGGATCTGGCCCGCAGCCATTTCCTCAACCGGCTGACCCTGATCGGCATCCCCTGGGGGGAGCGGCGGGAGGCGCGCGGGCGCGGCACCTTCAAGGAGGGCTGGTACCTCACCTGGCAGCCGGAATGGGTGGTGGAACTGGTGGCGGCCTCGGCCGAGGGCGGCACCATCGCCGAGGCCGCCGCCGGCCGGGTGCGGGTCCGCGCCCGCGAGGCGACCCGCGTCGCCGAGCTCTCCGGCCTGATCGGCACCCTGCTCGACGCCGACCTCGCCGACGCCACGGCGGAGGTGATCCGCGCGCTCAACGACCGCGCCGCGGTCTCGGCCGACGTGTTCGACCTGATAGAGGCGTTGCCCCCCCTCGCCGAACTCGCCCGCTACGGCTCCGTGCGCTCCTCCGACACCGAACCGGTCCTCGCCGTGGTGCGGGGCCTCGTGCCGCGCGCCGCCGCTGGGCTCGTCGCCGCCTGCCAGAGCCTCGACGACGACGCGGCGAGCGCCGCCAAGGCGCGCATCGTCGCCGTCTCCGGCGCGGTCGCGCTGATCGAGGAGCCCGAGCTGAAGGCGGTGTGGGGGGAGGCGTTGCGGGCGCTGGCCGATCAGGAGCATGTCCACGGCCGCGTCGTCGGCCGCGCCGTGCGCCTGCTCTTCGACGAGCGCGCCATCGCGGCGGCGGAGGCCGGCGAGCGCCTGCGCCTCGCCCTGTCGCGGGCCTCAGGCGCGGGACCGGCCGCCGCCTGGATCGAGGGATTTCTGGAGGATAGCGGAACCGTGCTGATCCACGGGCGCGAATTGCTCGCCGTCGTCGATGAATGGCTCTGCGGCCTCGACGCGGATCTCTTTACCGAGCTGCTGCCGCTCGTGCGCCGCACCTTCGCGACCCTGGCGCCGGCCGAGCGCCGGGCGGTCGGCGAGGCGTTGGCCCGGCCGGGCGGGGCCGCTCCCGGCGAGGCGGAAGGCGCCCAGGGTTTCGATGCGGCGCGCGCGGCCAAGGTGCTGCCGATCCTGCGCCTGCTGCTCGGCTCCGAGCCCCCCAGAACCGCGGACGAAACCACGGGAGACGCCGCATGAGCGCGCCCGAAGCGGAACGCCTGCGCCGCTGGCGCCTCGTCCTCGGCGGCGGCGCGGCCGAGGGCACCGGCTGCACCCTCACCGAGCGCGACCAGCGCCTCGACCGGGCGATGGGCGCCCTCTACGATTCCGATCGCAAGGGGGGTCTCGGCGCCTCCGCGCCCTCCGTGCCGCGCTGGCTCGGCGACATCCGCGACTACTTCCCGGCCTCCGTGGTGCAGGTGATGCAGCGCGACGCCTTCGAGCGGCTCGACCTCAAGCGGATGCTGACCGAGCCGGAGATGCTGGAGGCGGTCCAACCCGACGTCTCCCTCGTCTCGACCCTGATCTCGATGCGCGGCCTGCTCGGCGGGCGCACCAAGGAGACGGCGCGGCTCGTGGTGCGCAAGGTCGTGGATGCGCTGATGAAGCGGCTGGAAGAGCCGCTGCGGCAGGCCGTGACCGGGGCGATCGACCGGGCCAGCATCAACCGCCGCCCGCGCCACGCCGAGATCGATTGGAACCGCACCATCCGGGCGAACCTGCGCCACTATCAGGCGGAGTACCGCACCATCATCCCCGAGACCCGCCTCGGCCACGGGCGGAAAAGCCGCGGATCGCTGAAAGACGTGATCCTCTGCATCGACCAATCCGGCTCGATGGCCAATTCCGTGGTCTACTCATCCATCTTCGGGGCGGTGATGGCCTCGCTGCCGGCGGTCTCGACCCGGCTCGTGGTGTTCGACACCGAGGTGGTCGATCTCTCCGACGCGATGGACGATCCGGTCGAGGTGCTGTTCTCGGTCCAGCTCGGCGGCGGTACCGACATCAACCGGGCAGTCGGCTACTGCGCCTCGCGCATCACCCGGCCCGAGGACACGGTGCTGGTGCTGATCTCCGATCTCTACGAGGGCGGGGTCGAGGCCGGCCTGCTGGCCCAGGCGCAGCGCCTCGTTGCTGCCGGCGTGCAGGTGGTGGCGTTGCTCGCTCTCTCCGACGAGGGCGCGCCGGCCTATGACCGGGGGCTGGCCGCGCGGCTCGCCGCACTCGGCGTGCCCGCCTTCGCCTGCACGCCGGATCTCTTCCCCGACATGATGGCGGCGGCGATCCGCAAGCAGGATCTCAACGCCTGGGCCGCGGGCGCTGGTATCGCCGCCGTCCCGGCCGCCCATGACGGCTGAGCGGCCGCCATCCCCGAAAGCCTAAGTTCGGGAGTCTCGGCCTGCCGGTGCTGTGGGTCCTCGCCTTGCTGGGGTGCGTCCGCCGGGTGGAGCGCTCGGCGGCGCGCTGAGGGCTTGCGCACGGGTTCGTCACAGGGGCGGTCGGCGACCTGGAGTTGGCCTGACAATCGGCTGCGAGTGTTCAAGGTTTCAGGGCATGGCAGCCATGTAATCGACGGGTTGTCGCTCGCCCGAACGTGTTGTAGCGGACCACTCGGGCCAATAAATTTTTGAGCGGCGCGAAAAATAAAATGAATAATGACGATAAACTGCACATCCGTTCCGCCAATGTGCAATATAGTCTGATGCCGATGAACCGGCGTCACGTTCTCGGTGGCGCGCTGGCGGGTCTGGCGGCGACGGCTCTGCCGGGTTCGCCCCTGCTCGCGGCGGACGAGCCCCGCAAGGTTGATGTCCTGCTGATCGGCGGCGGCATCATGAGCGCGACGCTCGGTGTCTGGCTGCACGAGCTCGAGCCCGACTGGTCGCTGGAGATGGTCGAGCGGCTCGACGGCGTGGCCCTGGAAAGCTCCAACGGCTGGAACAATGCCGGCACCGGCCACTCGGCCCTGGCCGAGCTGAACTACACCCCGGAGGATTCCAAGGGGAACGTCCAGATCAACAAGGCCGTCGAGATCAACGAGGCCTTCCAGGTCACGCGCCAGTTCATGGCGTGGCAGGTCCAGAAGGGCGTGCTGAAGAACCCGCGCTCCTTCATCAACTCCACGCCCCACATGAGCTTCGTCTGGGGTGACGACAACATCACCTTCCTGCGCAAGCGCTACGAGGCGCTGAAGGCGAGCCCGCTATTTGCCGGGATGGAGTTCTCGACCGACCCCGAGCAGGTCAAGAAGTGGGTCCCCCTGATGATGGAGGGGCGCGACCCGAAGCAGAAGGTCGCCGCCACGTGGTCGCCGCTCGGCACCGATTGCGAGTGGGGCGAGGTCACCCGCCAGTACATCGCCTCGCTGAAGAGCGGCCCGAAGTTCGACCTGCGCCTCTCGACCGAGGTCGAGAGCTTCGAGCGCAACAAGGACGGGACCTGGCGCGTCACCTCGAAGAACCTGAAGGACGGCAGCCGCCACACGGTCGATGCCCGGTTCGTGTTCATCGGCGCGGGCGGCGGCGCGCTGCACCTGCTGCAGGCCACCGGCATTCCCGAGGCCGACGAGTATGGCGGCTTCCCCGTCGGCGGCTCGTTCCTCGTCACCGATAACCAGGACGTGGCCCTGCGCCACCTCGCCAAGGCCTACGGCAAGGCCTCGGTCGGCTCGCCGCCGATGTCCGTGCCGCACCTCGACACGCGGGTGCTCGACGGCAAGCGCGTGATCCTGTTCGGACCGTTCGCGACCTTCTCGACCAAGTTCCTGAAGGAAGGCTCGTATTTCGACCTGCTGACCTCGACCACCACCAGCAATGTCTGGCCGATGGTCCGCGTCGGCGTCGAGCAGTACCCGCTGATCGAGTACCTCGCCGGCCAGGTCATGCTGTCCGACGAGGACCGCTACCAGGCCCTGCGCGAGTACTTCCCCGACGCGAAGAAGGACGAGTGGCGCCTCGTCCAGGCCGGGCAGCGCGTGCAGATCATCAAGCGCGACCCGGAGAAGGGCGGCGTGCTCAAGCTCGGCACCGAAGTCGTGAGCGCCAAGGACGGCAGCATCGCCGCCCTGCTCGGCGCCTCGCCGGGCGCCTCCACCGCCGCGCCGATCATGCTGACCGTGCTGGAGAAGGTGTTCGCGCAGAAGGTCGCCAGCCCCGAATGGCAGGCGAAGATCCGCCAGATCGTGCCGAGCTACGGCACGAAGCTGAACGGCGATCCGCAGCGGGTGCAGCAGGCGCTGGCCTATACCAGCGAGCACCTGCAGCTCACCCCGCCGCCGCAGATCGGCACCCCGGCCCAGCCGACGCCCGCATCCGAGATGGGGACCGTCAAGTCGGTCCCCGACATGGCACCGTAACTTGGCACCGTAACCTGGCGCCGTAAGGTGATCGGGGCCGGAGCGGACCGTCAGGCCTCCGCTTCGGCCCCGTCCTCGATGTAGAGTTCTTCCAGCAGCACCTTGATCACGGCCACGAGCGGCAGCGCGAGCGCCACGCCCCACAGGCCGAACAGCACGCCGAGCAGGAGCTGGCCGGCGAAGATCGTCGCCGCCGGCAGATCGAGGGCGCGGCGCTGGATGAACGGGGTGAGCCCGTAGCTCTCCGCCGCCTGCACCGCGAGGTAGACGCCGAGCGCCCCGAGCAATCCGTTCAGCCCCGAAGCGAGGCTGCTCAGCACGATCACCAGACCCGCGATCAACGGCCCGATGGTCGGCACGAAGGCGAGCAGGCCCGCCTGGAGCCCGAGGATCAGCGCACCGCCGATTCCGAGGAAGCTCAAGCCCGCCCAGGTCAGCACGAAGATCGCGGCCATGGTCACGAGCTGCCCGAACAGCCAGTGCCGCAGGGTCTCGCCCGACCCGTCGAGGACGCGCGCGCCCTTCTCGCGGTGGCGCGGAGGCACGAGCCGCAGGGCGCCGTCGCGGTAGCTCCCCGGGTCGGCGGCGATGGCGACGCCGAGGAAGACGATCACGAGGACGTTGCCGAGCGCGTTGAACAGCGCGATCACCACGGTCGCCGCCGGACCGAGCACGCTGCCGGCATCCGACAGCAGCGAGCCGGAGCTCTTGAGCGCGCCCGAGGCGAGGCCGGCGAGGCCGCCCTCCTTCTCGTTCTTGTCCTTGCCCGCGTCCTTGCCCGTATCTTTGCCCGTATCCTGGCCCTTGCCTTCTCCGCCCTGACCGGCCTCCGCCGGTGCCCCCTGCGACAGGTCGATCTCGACGCCGCGCTCCTTCAGCCAGTCGCGCACGGTCTCCGATTGCTGGCGCACCGTCGTGCCAAGGTCGCGTGCCTGGCTCGCCACGGTGGCGCCGCCGAAGGCCGTGAGCCCGAGCGCGAGGGCGGCGAGCACGAGGCTGGCGATCGCGAGGCGCCACCCGCGCCCGATCGGCAGCACATATCCGAGGCCCCGGGTCACCCCATCGAGGAAGACCGCAAACAGGATGCCGGAAAAGATCAGCAGCAGCGTCGCCGCCGCGGTCCAGGCGAGCCAGAGGGCGGCGGCGAAGGCCACGACCGCGATGCCCGCGGCCGCAAGGCGCCACGCGCCCGGCGGGTTGGCCGGCGGGCTGAAAGGGGGAGCCGTCATGGTTCGGGGGATCCGTTCGCGGTTCATGCGGGGCTAAAAAAGACCCCGGGACAATCGGTGATGTGTCAGGCCCGAGATTCAGGCCCAGGATTCAGACCCAGGCTTGGGCGGCGGCGGCGTCGGCCTCCGTCGCCGCGACCCAGCCGCCGGTGGTGCCGTCGGCAAGGTGCTCGCGCTTCCAGAACGGGGCGCGGGTCTTGAGGTAATCCATCAGGAAGTCGGCCGCGGCGAAGGCGGCCTTGCGGTGCGGCGAGGCGGTGACGACGAGGACGATGCCCTCGCCCGGCCGCACCAGCCCGTGGCGGTGGATCACCCGCAGGGCCTGGACCGGCCAGCGGGCGCGCGCCTCCTCCACCACGCGGGCGATCTCGGCCTCGGCCATGCCGGGATAATGCTCCAACTCCAGCGCGGCGAGCCGGCCCGCCTCGTCGCGGCAGAGGCCGGAGAAGGTCACCACCGCCCCGGCCCGGCCGGCCAGCTCCGCCTCGATCCGGGCGATCTCGGCGGCGGTGTCGAAGGGCTCGGACTGGATGCTGACCGTCATGACCCACACATGACCCATATTGAGGGAACGCGTACGCGGCGCCGACAGACCGGCCCCGGCGTTTCGCGCCGGCCCGTGACCCCCTTTGCCCGTGAGCCTATATGGCTCAACAATAGGACCGCGCCACCGGCGCCGTTTCGACGAACAGCGAGCCGCGACGTGACGCCCGACCTGATCCTGCCCTACGACGGCATCCTGCCCGTCTTCGCCAGCCGCCCCGTCTGGTGCGGGCGCGCCAGCACCGTGATCGGCGCCGCCACCCTCGGGGCCCAGGCCTGGCTCGGCGACGACAGCGTGATCCGCAGCGACGGCCAGCCGATCACCGCGGGCGACCGCTTCTGGCTCGGCGCCCGCTCCACCGTCCACATCGCCACCGAATCGCTGCCGACGCATATCGGCGACCGGGTCACGGTCGGCCGCAACGCGGTGGTGCATGCCTGCACCGTGGGCTCTGACGTGGTGATCGAGGACGACGCGATCATCCTCGACGGGGCGATCGTCGGCAACAACGTGCTGATCGAGGCGGGCGCCACCATCTTCCCCCGCTCGAAGCTCGAGAGCGGCTTCGCCTATGGCGGCAACCCGGCCAAGCGCCTGCGCCCGGTGACGCCAGAGGAATTGGCCGAACGGGCCGAACGCCTGCGCGAGGCCTCCGGCGAGGCGGCGAGCCCGGCCGCGCATCCTGAGCCGCCCGAGACCGAAGAGAGCGTGTTCGTGGCCCGCACCGCCCGGCTCTCCGGCCGCATCGCGCTCGGCGCCGGATCGACGGTGCTGTTCTCCTGCGAACTCGCCGCGGAGGTCGGGCCGATCGTGGTCGGCGCCGACACCAACATCCAGGACAACACGGTGATCCGCAGCCGCGGCGAGGGCGTGGTGATCGGGCGCGACACCACGATCGGCCACAACGTGCGCATGGCCGATTGCCGGATCGGCGCCCGCAGCCTCATCGGCATCGGCTCGGTGCTGGCGCCGGGCACCGTGGTGGCCGACGACGTGATGCTGGCCGGCGGCTCGACCACCGATCCGGGCCAGTTGCTGGAGGGCGGCCATCTCTGGGGCGGGCGCCCGGCCCGCATCCTCGGCACCCTCGACGCGGCGAAGCGCGCGATGATGAGCCACATCGTCGAGGGATATTGCCGGCACGGGCGCGAGTACCGGCTGCTGCAGGAGCAGGAGGGGTAAGGCGATCCGCGCCCTCTGCCACGCCCTCTCCAACGCGCCGTCCCCGGAGTCGACAGAGCCATGATGAGCCGTCTCTCGATGCTGACGCTCGGCGGCCGGAAACGGTTCGACGATCTCAGCGAGCAGGAGATCCTGGCGCTCGCGATCGGGTCCGAGGAGGAGGACGGCCAAATCTACCGGGCCTATGCCGGGCGCCTGCGCGGCGATTATCCTCATTCGGCCGCCCTGTTCGACGCGATGGCGGAGGCCGAGGACGAGCACCGGCGCCGCCTGATCGCGCGCTACAAAGAGCGCTTCGGCGATTTCATCATCCCGATCCGGCGCGAGCACATCGCCGGCTATTACAGCCGCAAGCCGGTCTGGCTGATGCGCAATCTCGGGCTCGACCGGGTCCGCGAGGAGGCCGCGGCGATGGAGCGGCAGGCGCGCGATTTCTACCTCGCCGCCGCCCGGCGCTCGACCGACGCCGACACGCGCCGCCTGCTCGGCGACCTCGCCGCGGCGGAAAGCGCGCACGAGCGGACGGCCGAGGCGCTGGCGGACGAGCATCTCGGCGGCTCCGTCCGCGACGAGGAGGACGCGGCCGCGCATCGCCAGTTCATCCTGACCTGGGTCCAGCCGGGGCTTGCCGGCCTCATGGACGGGTCCGTCTCGACGCTCGCGCCGATCTTCGCCACGGCGTTTGCCACGCAGAACCCGTGGACGACCTTCCTCGTCGGCCTCTCGGCCTCGATCGGCGCCGGCATCTCGATGGGCTTCACCGAGGCCGCGCACGACGACGGCAAGATCTCCGGGCGCGGCTCACCGCTGAAACGCGGCCTCGCCTCCGGCGTGATGACCGCTTTGGGCGGCCTCGGCCACGCACTGCCCTACCTGATCCCGAACTTCTGGCTGGCGACGAGCATCGCCTTCGCCGTGGTCTTCTTCGAGCTCTGGGCCATCGTCTGGATCCAGAACCGCTACATGGAGACGCCCTTCCTGCGCGCCGCCTTCCAGATCGTGCTCGGCGGCTCCCTCGTGCTCGCGACGGGCATCCTCATCGGCGGCGCCTGACGGGCACGTGGACGAGCGCGCCTACCCGCAGGCGATCTGATCGCAGCGCCGCATCGCCCCGATCATCTTCGCCAGCGATTTCACGCCGGGATGGCCAAGCACGCCGGTATTGCCGAGGACGTAGGAGGGGGTCGCGGTGAGGCCGAGATTGGCCGCGATGTTCATGTGCGCGCGCATCGCCTCGCGCACCTCGTCGCTGTCGGCGATCTGTTCGAGTTCGGCCCGCGTCACCCCGGCCTTGGCACCGATCTCGAGCGCCTTGAGCCCGTCGATCTGGCCCTTGGTGGCGAGAAGCTGGCCGTAGAAGGCGAAGGCCGCCGCCGAGCCGAGCTTGCGCTGAACGGCGAGCGAGACCTTGGCGGCCTGGGCCGACAT
Source organism: Methylorubrum sp. GM97 (assembly GCF_024347855.1). NCBI lineage: Bacteria > Pseudomonadati > Pseudomonadota > Alphaproteobacteria > Hyphomicrobiales > Methylobacteriaceae > Methylorubrum > Methylorubrum sp. GM97. The sequence goes on along the minus strand of NZ_AP025942.1, from coordinate 1,575,416 downwards.
CGGCGAGAGGATCGGGTTGTGGACGAGGCCGATGCGGAGGGCCGGATCGCTGGCGGCGAGCGCGGTGACGTCGGCGGCGGCCTTGCGGCACCACGGGCAGTTGTAATCGAAGAACTCGTAGAGGGTCACCTCGGCCTCGCGCGGCCCGACATAGGTGACGCCGCGCAATTCCTGGATCTGCCCGGTGATCTCGCCGGGCAGCCGCATGTTGGCCACCGGCCGGCCCTCGTCGTTCTCGACCTTGAAGGTCTGACCATAGCTCTGCGCGGCGGCAGGGCCGACGATCGCGAGGCCGAGCGAGGCGGCGAGGAAGCGGCGGCGGTCGAGGCTCATAGGCGGATCCCTGATCAGGCGCGGTCTGAGCGGACCGCGCATGCCGCGCTATATCCGCCGAGCATGGTTTATTTTTGCACCGCTCGGGCCGGCAATCCGACCGCCGAGCGACCGGCCGGTTTCGGCATGAAGGGGATGCGGTCGTTTCAGGCGAGGACTTGCAAGCCGTGCTTTTGGACCACCGCCAGGAGCTTCAGCGCCATGCCGCTGGGACGTTTGGCACCGGTTTCCCACTTCTCGATCGTGCTCTCGCTGGTGTTGAGATAGCGAGCGAATACCGGCTGACTGACGTTGTTGGCCTCGCGGAGCCTCTTGATCTGGGCCGGTTCGATCATGTCCGGCACCATCAGGTGGCGCGCATCGAAGTCGCGCATGGTGGCTTTGTCCAGCGCCCCGACCTTATGCAACATGGCTGCCGAGGCGTGAATCGCCTCGGAAATGTCGCTCCTGTACTTACGCTTTGTCGCCATCGCAGATTTCCAGAAGGTCCTTGTCTGATACGAGTTTGTCGATCTGCTCTTTAGCTAGAGAAGCGTAACCCTTTGCGAGCAGCTTGAAGTCCCTCAGCTCATCGTCATCGATGTTATCGCGATCCTTCTTGGCGAAGAGGTATTCGTAGATCCAGTATCGTCCGCCTTTCGCTAAGATCATGCTCCGGTGCATGTTCTTGTTCAGGCGCTTCTTGAAGACCCCGCCGCCGAGATCATCCGCTTGGCCGGCCATGACCTCTCGGAGAGCCTCACAAAGCTCGGAATCTCTTATGCGCGCTTTGCGGGCCGACCGAGCAAAGACGGCGGTCTTGAAAGCTCGCGAGACATTCTCATCGGCGTCAGCATTCAGGCGGTCGTCGGCCATGCACTAAGATAGCACTGAGTGCTATCTTTTTAAAGGGCACCCTCGAAGGACCCTCCAGGGATCTGGATAACCCTTCGAGGCCGATGCTCCGCGCCGGCACCTCAGGATGAGGGATCAGACGGGATCACCTCCCAATCCCAACCCTCACGCCGCCTCCGCCGTCGCGGCCCGCTCACGCGCGAGCTTCGTCACGCCGACCTGATCGACCTTGCCGGTGCCGAGCATCGGCAGGCCTTCCAAGACGACCACCTCGGCGGGAACTGCGACGTCGGCCGCGCCCCGGCTCTTGGCGTGGGTCTGGTAGGCGGCCCGCGTCGCGCCCTTGGCTTGCGTGAACAGGATCAGGCGCTCGCCCTTGCGGGCATCGGGCACGGCGGCCACCGCGCTCGGGGCGTCGGGCCAGAGTTCGGCGGCCAAGGCCTCGACGCTGGCCAGCGACACCATCTCGCCCGCGATCTTGGCAAAGCGCTTGGCCCGGCCCTTGATCGTCACGAAGCCGTCGGCGTCGAAGGCGACGATGTCGCCGGTGTCGTACCAGCCGTCCGCGGGCGGCTCGAGCACGCCGGGGTTTTCCGCCCGCAGGTAACCGAGCATGATGTTGGGGCCGCGCACCATGAGGCGTCCGCCCTCGTCGATGCCGGGCACGGGCTCGAGCCGCGATTCGATCCCCGGCAGGAGGCGCCCGACCGTGCCGAAGCGGTTGAACATCGGCGTGTTGAGCGCGAGCACCGGACCGCATTCGGTGACGCCGTAACCCTCGAGGATGCGCAGGCCGAACTTTTCCGCCCAGGTCTTGCGGGTCGCCTGCTTCACCGGCTCGGCGCCGGCCACGACGTAGCGCAGGGAGCGCAGGTCGTAGGAATGCGCCATCTTCGCGTAGCCGGTGAGGAAGGTGTCGGTGCCGAACAGGACCGTGGCGTTGGTGCCGTAGATGAGTTCGGGCACGATCCGGTAGTGCAGCGGCGAGGGGTAGAGGTAGACCGGCACGCCCGAGATCAGCGGCAGCACGAGGCCGGCCGTCAGCCCGAAGGCGTGGAACACCGGCAGCACGTTGAACACCTTGTCACGCGGCCCGAAATCGATGCGGGCGGCGACCTGCGCGGTGTTGGCGAGCATCGCCCGGTTGGCGAGCATCACGCCCTTCGGCGTGCCCTCGCTGCCCGAGGTGAACAGGATCGCGGCCGGATCGCGGCCGTGCCGCGCGACGAGCGGACGGCGGGGCTCCAAGAATCCGCGGATCTTGTCGCCGGTGGTGACGCCCGCCCGCACGTCCTCGAGATAGATCAGGCGCAGGCTGCCCTGGATGCCCTCGATCAGGGCACCGAGGCGCCCCTTCTCGATGAAGGCGCGCGAGGTGAGGAGAGTGTCGACCTGCGCTGCCCGGCAGGCCGAGAGCACCGCGGCGGGGCCGGCGGAGAAGTTGATCATCGCCGGCACGCGGCCCGCACTGGCCAGCGCGAAGAACGTCACCGCTGCGCCATTGGCATTGGGCAGCATCAGCCCGACCGGTTTTTTCGCGTCGGGCAGCAGCGCCTGAAGCTTTCGGCCCAGGATGTTGGCGCCCATCACGAGGCGGGCATAGCTCATCGTGCCCGAGACCGGGTCTTCGAGCGCCGTGCGCCGCCAGCCGTGAAGCTGGCCCGCTTCGATGAGCGCGGCGAAGACGCCGCGGTCGATGTCGGCGGTCTCGAACACGAGATCCGACATGATGTCGTAGAGCGCCGCGCCCGCAGCGCGACGGCGGTTCTTGCCCTTGAGTTCGGGATCGACGTGGAGGCGGACCGGCGGCATGATCGTCACCGTCACCTTCGGCCACCACGCCCGGCGGACCTGATCGCGCTTCAGGCGCGAGAAGATGGTGCGCTCCGGCCCGTCGATCTTCACCGGCACGACCATGGCGCCGGACTTGTCGGCGATGAGACCCGCGCCGTCATAGACCTTCATCAGGCTGCCCGTGACGGTGAGCCGGCCCTCGGGGAAGATGATCAGCGTCTCGCCGCTCTTGACCGCGTTGATCAGCGTGCGGGTGGCAAGCGGCCGCGTCGGGTCGAGCGGCATCGCCTTCGTCACCTTGAGGAACGGCTTCACCCACCAGCGCTGGGCGATGCCGTGGTCAATGGCGAAGACCGGTTCCTTGTCGAGCAGCGAGAGCGCCAGCGGCGCGTCGAGGAAGGAGACGTGGTTGAGGGCGACGATGGCGTTCGGGCCCGCCTTCTCGACGTTCTCCAGGCCCTTCACCTCCAGGCGGTAGAAGGCGCGGAACAGGATCGAGAGGGCGTCGCGCAGGGGGTTCGTCGGCAGGGTCACGAGGATCACCGCGCCGGCCATCAGGTTCAGCACGGCCACGAGGCCGAGAAGCTGCGCCGTGGAGAGGCCGAGGCCCTGAAGCACCGCGAGCGCCAGGGTGCCGGCGACCATGAAGGCGGCCGTCAGCACGTTGACCGCGCCGATGACGCGGGCGCGCTTGGCCTTCTCGGTCCAGGCCTGCACCGCGGCAAACGAGGGCACGACGTAGAGCCCGCCCGCGACAGCGAGACCGAAGAAGTCGATGGCGATGCGCAGGCCCGAGCCGCCGGAGATGAAGTCCCAGGCGCCGACGGGCTCTCCGACGGCGGGGCTCACCTGCGAGACCGTCCAGGCGAGATCGAGCCCGAACAGGCCCATCAGCACCGCGCCGACCGGCGTCGGCAGCAGCACGATGCGCCCGCTCGCGAGCCACGAGGCGAGGCCGGAGCCGACGGCGATGCCGACGGAGAAGATGGCGAGCAGGGTGGTGGCGACGATCTCGGTGCCGTTGAGGGTCTGGCGCACCAGCACGGGCATCAGCGAGAGGATGACCACGCCGACGAGCCAGAACCAGCTCACGATCACCGAGCCGCGCCACAGCCGCGTGTCGGACCACAGGTCGCGCAGGAGTTCGGCGGTGGAGCGGGCGACGTTGCGGTCGACATGAAGGTCGGGCGCGCCCTCGCCGGTGGCCGGGATCATACGCGCGGCGAGCCAGCACAGGACCGCCATGCCCATCAGCCCGGCGCTTAAGCCCAGCGCGTGGCCGCCCATCGCCATGGCCAGACCCGCCGTGATGGTGCCGAGCAGGATGGCGAGGAAGGTCGCGGCCTCGACGAGCGCGTTGCCGGCGGTCAGTTCCTCGCGCTTCAGGTGGTCGGGCAGGATGCCGTACTTGATCGGCCCGAACAGCGCCGCGATGATCCCGAACAGGCCGAGGGCCGCGAACAGCAGCGGCACCGAGTGCAGCCAAAAGCCGAGCACCGAGAGCAGGGCCGCGAAAATCTCAGCGAATTTCAGCCGCTTGGCCAGCACCGCCTTGTCATAGCGGTCGGCCATCTGCCCGCCGAGGCCCGACAGGATGAAGAACGGGCCGATGAACACGGCGCTGGCCAGCGTCACCAGCACGCCGCCCGAACTCTCGCCCCGCGCGCTCACCTGGAACAGGATCAGCAGAGCGAGCGCGTTCTTGAGGAAATTGTCGTTGAAGGCTGAAAAGAATTGGCACCAGAACAGCGGCGCGAAGCGTCGCGTCGTCATCAGTGTGCGGAACATCGTGGTCTCTCCCGGCTCCGGGCATGACTGCCTGCCGACGGCGTAGGCGTCAAATCCGTGTTTTGCACGGTGTTCAAAATGAACGCAGCCCGAGCCGGCCGCAAGCTTGATATTGCACGGCGTGCAATCTACCCCCGATGAGGCGTGCGAACCGGCACGGGAACCGGCGGCGAGCAGGCACGGAGACGGATTTGGCAAAAGACTCCGCAAGAAACTCGGCACCCAAGGCACGGGGCAGCGGGCCGCGGGGTGAGCACGACCGGCAGGGCTTCATCGCTCTGGTCGCGGGCGCAGCGGAGAGCCTCGTGCGCAACGAGGGCTATCGTGCGCTCGGCATGCGGCGGCTGGCGGCGGCCATCGGCTACGCGCCGAACTCGATCTACAACGCGATGGGCGACCTCGATCAGGTGGTCCTGCGGGTCAACGCCCGTACCCTGGCCCGGCTGCACACGGCGCTGAGCGCCGTGATCGATCCGGAGCGGGCGGCGCGGGACAACGCGCTGGCGCTGGCCGACGCCTATCTCGTCTTCGTCGCCGCCGACCCGCGGGTCTGGAGCCTGCTGTTCGAGCATCTCGTCGCGCCGGACCAGCCGTTTCCGGACTGGTACGCCGCGGCCCTGGCCGAGCCGGTCATGCTCGTCGATACGGTGCTGGCGCCGCTGATCGCCCCCGCCGACGAGCGCCGCCGGGCGGTGGCCGCCCTCTGGGCCGCCCTGCACGGGCTCGCCTCGCTCTCGACCTCGCGCAAGCTCGCCGTGCTCACCCCCGACCCGCCGCAGGATCTCGCCCGGCTGCTGGTGGGGCGGTTTCTGGGGTGATTTTTTGCGACCCTTTCCGCCCGGCGGGAAGGGTGGGCGCGAGCGGAACCGGCCGGCGGTCTTCAGTGAGACGCGAAGACGGGTATAGAGCCCGCAACACCGCCCGACCGGATCCTTCGATGACTCACCCTTCCGTCCCGACGCTGCGCCACTTTGCAGAGGTCGCCGAGCGCTACGACCTGATCCTGTGCGATGTCTGGGGCGTGCTGCATGACGGGACGCGGGGCCATGTCGCGGCCGGCGAGGCGCTGATCCGCTTCCGCGGGCTCCCCGGCCCGCGTCCGCGCCGGGTGATCCTGGTCTCCAACGCGCCCCGCCCGTGGCAAGGCGTGCAAAAAATCCTCGACGGCTACGGCGTGCCGCGGGAGGCCTACGACGCGATCCTCACCTCCGGCGATCTGACCCGGCGGCTGATCGCCGAGCATCCGGGCGAGCGGGTGTACCATTTGGGGCCGGAGCGCGACGCGCCGGTCTTCGACGGGCTCGACCTCACCCTGGTGCCGGCGGCAGAGGCGCAGCGCATCGTCTGCACCGGTCTGTTCGACGATGATACCGAGACGGCGGAGGATTACCGCGCGGCGCTGGCCGAGTTCCGCGAGCGCACGGTACCGATGATCTGCGCCAACCCCGATCTCGTGGTCGAGCGCGACAAGAAGCTGATCCCCTGCGCCGGCCTGATCGCCCAGGCTTACGAGGCCATCGGCGGCGCGGTCGTCTATGCGGGCAAACCCTATCGGCCGGTCTACGAGACGGCGCTGGCCATGGCCGGGGAACTCGATCGGATGCCTGCGCCGGACGTGCGCCGCACGGTGGCGGTGGGCGATGCGATCCGCACCGACATCGCCGGTGCGGCCGGTTACGGCATCCCCTCGGTGCTGGTGGCCCGCGGCATCCATGCGGAGGAACTCGGCGTCACGGCCGAGCACCACAGCCTCGGCGACATCGCCGATTGGCTGTCGCGCCAGGAGGTGAAGCCCGACGCGGTGATCGAGCGGCTGGTCTGGTAATCGAGGAGGTCAGCGGAAAGCCGGCCCCCCTTCCTGCCCATTCTATGGCTCTTACGCAGTCCGATCCGCGCGGAAATACCCCGGCACGGTCGCCAACCGGTGACACGATTGCTATGGGGGCCGAAATCAAGCTGGATCCGAGACGATGACGAGACCGGAGGCAGGCGGCCCGAGCGGCGCGGAGGCGTTGCGCCATGTGCGGCTGTCGGCGCATTTTTCCGCCTGCGGATACGTGCCCGCATCGCCCCCCGTGCTGCAGCCGGTGGAGCCGTTCCTCGAATTGTCGGGCGAGGATATCCGGCGGCGCATCTTCGTGACGCAGGACGCGAACGGGGCCGAACTGTGCCTGCGGCCGGAATTCACCATTCCGGTCTGCCGCCTGCATCAGGCGACGCGGCCCGGCGAGAGCGCCGATTACAGCTATCTCGGCCCGGTCTTCCGCCTCGTGGCGGGCGAGCCCGACGAGTTCGTTCAGGGCGGCATCGAGTCGATCGGGCGCACCGACACCCCGGCGGCGGATGCCGAGGTGCTGGGGCTCGCCCTCGAAGGGCTCGCCCTGCTTGGGCGCTCCGATGTCACCGTGCGGCTCGGCGATATGGGCCTGACCCACGCCTTCCTCGATGCCCTCCACGTGCCGCCGGTGGCCAAGCGCCGGACCCTGCGGGCGATCGCCGCCGGGCGCTCCCTCGACGAGGTCGCCAACAGCGTGCAGGCCGAGGATCGCCATGCCGGCCTGCTGGCCGCGATCCAGGGCCAGGATGCGGGTGCCGTGCGCGCCTTCGTGGAGGACGTGCTGTCCATCGCCGGCATCTCGCAGGTCGGCGGGCGCAGCGCCGGGGCCATCGCCGAGCGCTTCCTCGCCAAAGCCTCGGCGCAGGCGCACGGCGGCGCCGGCCTCAACGCGACGAACCGCGAAGTAATCGAGCGCTACTGCGCCATCTCCGGTGATCCCGATGCGGCCGTGGCCGCGGTGCGGGCGCTGGCGCGCGAGGCGGGTCTGACCCATGACGGGCTGGAGGCGGCGCTCGCCCTGTTCGAGGAGCGCACCGGCTTCATGGCGGCGCGGGGTCTGCCGGTCGAGCGCTTCCGGTTCAACGGCGGGTTCGCGCGTAACCTCGACTATTATACCGGCTTCATCTTCGAGGTGACGGGTCCCCAGGGTGGCCCGACCCTGGTCGGCGGCGGGCGCTACGACGGGCTCCTGCAGCAGCTCGGCAGCCCAGTGCCGCTGCCGGCGGTGGGCTGCGCGTTCTGGCTGTCGCGCTGCGCCCAAGCCGACACGAGCGGAAGCGAAGGAGTTGTCGCGTGACCGATTCGCCCCTCGTTCTCGCCGTCCCCTCGAAGGGCCGGCTTCAGGAGAATGCCAGCGCCTTCTTCTCCCGCGCCGGGCTCAAGCTCGTGCAGAAGGCGGGGGCGCGTGAGTATCGCGGCACGCTCGCCGGCCTGCCCGGCGTCGAGGTGCGCTACCTCTCGGCCTCCGAGATCGCCGGCCAGCTCGCGAGCGGCGCCGCCCATCTCGGCGTGACCGGCGAGGATCTGATCCGCGAGATGCTGCCCGATCCGGGCGCGAGCGTCGAACTCTTGACGCCGCTCGGCTTCGGCCATGCCAGCGTGGTCGTGGCGGTGCCCCAGGCGTGGATCGACGTGCGCGCCATGAGCGATCTCGACGAGGTCGCCAGCGAAATGCGCCTGCGCCAGGGCCGGCGGATGCGCATCGCCACCAAATACGTGAACCTGACGCGCCGCTTCTTCGCCGAGGCCGGCATCGCCGATTACCGCATCGTCGAGAGCTTAGGCGCCACCGAGGGCGCCCCGGCGGCGGGCTCGGCGGAGATCATCGTCGACATCACCACCACCGGCACCACGCTCGCGGCCAACGCGCTGAAGATCCTCGATGACGGGGTGATGCTGCGCTCGGAGGCCAACCTCGTCGCCTCGCTGAAAGCCCCCTGGGGCGAGACGGCGCGGGCCGCTTTGCGCACCGTGCTCGGCCGCATCGCGGCGGAGGAGCGCGCCCGCACCAGCCGCGAGGTGCGCGCGGGGCTACCCGAATCCGGCGAGATCGATCTGGCCACGATCGCCGGCCTGCACGAGGCCGAGCTGCCCTACGGCGCCCCGCGCGGCGCCGACGGCGAGATCGTGATGCGCTGCCCCGTGGACGCGGTGTTCGACCTCTCCGACGCCCTGGTGCAGGCCGGGGCGCGGTCCGTCACCGTGCGGCGGATCGACTACGCCTTCGCGGCGGAGAACCCACTGGCGGAGCGGCTGCTGGCGCGGCTGTGAGATAGGCTTCCCCCCTCCGCGACCTCATCCTGAGGTGCGGAGCGAAGCGGAGCCTCGAAGGATCTTCCAGATCCCGCGCGATTTCTGGAGGATCCTTCGAGGGCGCACACGCGCCACCTCAGGATGAGGGGTTTGCTGGGAAAGCGCCCTACTGCCCGCCCTGCTTGGCGAACTCCGACAGCACGCCCCGCAGCACCTTGAGTCGGCCCTCATAGGCCGCGGTGAGGCAGGCCACATCGGCACCGCAGGCGCGGCGGTCCTTGAGCCAGGCCTCCTGATCGTCCTGCATCTTGGTGCGGTTGCCCATCGGCAGCAGGTCTTTGAGGATGTCGAAGCGCACCGCCATCTCGACGTCGAGGTCGTTGAGGGCGCGGGTGTCGCAGATCGTCTTCTCGTCCGGCGTCTCGGCCTTGGCGCAGGCGAAGCTCGCCGCCGCCGCGGGGGAGGCTGCCGCGAGGCTCAGGGCGAGGGCGAGAAACAGCGTACGCATCGGACAGGCTCCCGCGTGAGCAACGGCCACGCTTTGCCTTTCCAACGGCTCGTGCGCGCCCCGGTGCCCGGAGCCGGGCAAAAAATCAGCTCCAGGGCTTCACGATCGCGAGGATGACGATGACGATCATCAGCAGCGTCGGCACCTCGTTGATGACCCGGTAGAAGCGCTGGCTGCGCGTGTTGCGGTCGGCGGCGAAGTCCTTGACCGTGCGGGAGAGGAAGCCGTGCACGCCGCTCATGGCGACGACGAGGGCGAACTTCGCCTGGAGCCAGGGTGCGGCGTAGTAGCCGCTCTGCCACGCGAGCCAGAGGCCGAGGATCCAGGTGACGATCATGGCCGGGGTCATGATCGCCTTGAGCAAGCGCCGCTCCATGACCTTGAAGGTTTCGGACTGCACCCGCGAGCCGGCGGGAAGGGCGGCGTGATAGACGAACAGGCGCGGCAGGTAGAGCATCGCCGCCATCCAAGAGATGACCGCGATGACGTGGAAGGCCTTGATCCAGGGGTACAGGGTCTCAAGCACCGGCTGAGGCACTCCGTGTGGGGGATGCGGCGCTTAAGAGCGCCAGGAATTGTCCGGTCAGAAGTGGAGCGAGCGGCAAAGCGGCCGGGTCCGTTCCGCCGGTGAGCGAGAGCCAGCGGATCTCCTCGATCTCCGCACCGCAGACAGGGTTCAGGCCGCGAGCGGCGCCCTGCCGATAGACGGTCGCTTCGACGATGTGGCCGGGCTCGTTGGCCGCCTCCGCCTCGAACCGGCCGAGCCGCACAGCCGTGCGGGCGTCGAAGGCGAGCGCGAGTTCTTCCCGGAGTTCGCGGGCAAGGCAGGCGGCATCGGACTCATCCGCCTCGAACTTGCCGCCCGGGAGCATGAAGCGGAGGCTGCCGCGCTTGCGCACCAGCAGCAACGCCTCGCCCGTCTCGTCCCGGCGCGTCAGAGCCAAGGCCGCGACGCGGATACGCGTCACCGGCTGCCTCTGAGCCGGGCTAGCATCTGCTCGACATGGGCGATCGGCGTCTGCGGGGTGATGCCGTGGCCGAGGTTGAAGATGTGCGGCAGACCCTCGGTCGCTGCCAGGATGGCATCCACGGCCGCGTCCAGGGCCCGCCCGCCCTCGATCAGGGTCTCGGGGTGGAGGTTGCCCTGGGTGACCGTCGAGGCCGGCACACGGGCTCGCAGGGCGGCCAGATCGACACCCCAATCGACACCGACGGCGCTCGCGCCGGTCTCGGGCACGACGCGGGCATGGCCCTCCAGCCCCGATCCCTTGGCGAAGACGATGATCTTCGCGTCCGGCACCTGCGCCCGGACACCCTGAACCATCCGCGTAATCGGCCCGAGCGAGTAGCGCTTCAGGGCATCGCCGTCGCTCGACTCGGGCAGCACACCGGCATGGGATTCGAAGATCTGCACCACGTCGGCGCCGGCACGGAGCTGGCGCACGAGATATTCGGTCTGGACGGCGACGAGCCGGTCGAGCAGCGCATCGAGCAGCGCGGGGTCGGCCGCCGCCAGCGCCCGGGCCGGGGCGAGATCCACCGTGCCGCGTCCGCCGATCATGTAGCTCGCCACGGTCCAGGGCGCGCCGCAGAAGCCGAGCAGCGTGGTCTCGTGGGGAAGCGCCCCGCGGATGCGCTCGACGGCCTCGAAGACCGGAGCCAGATGCGAAAAGATCGCCGGGTCGCCGGCCTCGCGCAGGCGCTCGAACTGGGCGCGGCCTTCGAGCGCATCGAGGCGCGGACCCTCGCCCTCGACGAAACGCACGTCCTGGCCGAGCGCGTGGGGGATGACGAGGATGTCGGAGAACAGGATCGACGCCTCGAAGCCGAAGCGGCGGATCGGCTGGAGCGTCACCTCGGTGGCGAAGGCGGGGTTGTAGCAGAGATCGAGGAAGGATCCGGCCTCGGCTCGGGTCGCCCGGTATTCCGGCAGGTAGCGGCCGGCTTGGCGCATCATCCAGGCCGGGGGCGGGGAGATCGCCTCTCCCGACAGCACCCGCAGCACCGGCCTTTCCGCCACCGTTGCCGCCGTCTTTGCCTCCGCCATGCCTGAAGCCCGTATCCTGCCTGATTGCCGTTCGGGGGAGACCGGAGGGATCGCGACCGCGCCATCCCCACCCCGGCCCTATTCAAAGAAAGAGAGATTCTAGAATCTCTGTTTTTTCTCTTGGACGTTGGATCGTGATGCCGCAAGCGCGTCCACAGGCCCTCCCCACGGCCACGGCGTTAATCCCCTCTTAACGGATTGGATCTAATGTCGACGATAGGCCAAGCTCAGCAGTGGCTTGCGTGGGCCCGTATGCCCTGATGGCTGCCTCGGTCCCGGATTCTCCCATTCGGGCGACTCCATCGTGTGCGCAAGCTCGAGGTGTTGAGGGCGGAGTCGATGGATTTCGGGGCAACCCGCCGTCGCGCTCGGATCGGGCCTGGTTTTCCCCACTTATCGACTCCCTGGACCCGCCCTGGGGACAGCGTGGCGGTGGCGGAACGCTAAAGCGCTGATAACACAATCGAAATTTTCTGGGGTGGCGACGGAATCGGCCGCTGCGCCGCCCTGCCGGAGCGGTTCGGCTTCGTCCTTTGATGACGGAGCGGGTCGGGCCCCGGCATGATCCGCGAGGGTCGGCGACGCGCTCCGGTCGCCGCGATAACGGACCGTCCGGCCGCATAGGAGCCGACGTCCCCACGGCCGACGGCAATTCGGCATCGCGCTTGCCCGAGAAAATGCTCTAAGCATCCCCTCGGGGCGGCTGTGTCGCCTCGCACCGAGCGTCACGGCAGAGACGGGCCGACGATGAGCCGCAGCTACTTTCATCTCCACCTCGTCTCGGACTCCACCGGCGAGACCCTGATCAATGTCGGGCGCGCCGCCGCGGTGCAGTACGAGGGCATCTCGGCGATCGAGCACGTCTACCCGCTGGTGCGCTCGGGCGCGCAGCTCGAACGGGTGATCTCCGAGATCAAGGCGGCGCCGGGCCTCGTGCTCTATACGCTGGTCGGCCACGAGCTGATCGAGCGCCTGGAGGAGGCCTGCCGCGAGACCGGCTCGCCGACGCTCAACGTGCTCCAGCCGGTGCACGCGCTTCTGCGCTCCTATCTCGGCGCGACCTCGACCGAGCGGCCGGGCGCCCAGCACATGCTGAACGCCGAGTACTTCAAGCGCATCGACGCGATGAACTTCACCCTGGCCCACGACGACGGCAACCTGCCGGCCGATCTCGACGAGGCCGACGTGGTGCTGGTCGGGGTCAGCCGCACCTCGAAGACGCCGACCTCGATCTATCTCGCCAATCGCGGGCTCAAGACCGCGAACCTGCCGCTGGTCCCCTCGATGCCGCTGCCGCCGAGCTTCGAGCGGGTCAAGAAGGCGCTGATCGTCGGGCTGATCGCCAGCCCGGAGCGGATCGTGCAGATCCGCCAGAACCGCCTGCTCAGCCTGAAGGCCGACGACAACTCCTCCTATGTCGATCGGCAATCGGTCTCCGACGAGATCGCCGCCTCGCGCCGGCTCTGCGCCAAGTACCGCTGGCCGACCATCGACGTGACCCGCCGCTCGATCGAGGAGACGGCCGCCGCGATCCTCGATCTCTACCGCGAGCACCGCCTCAAGTTCATCGCGACCTGAGGCTCCGGCACATGGAAGACGCCGGCCTCGCCGCGGCCGATCTGCGCGAGACCGTCCAGGCCGGGCGCGGGCGCTGCACCGATCTCAGCCTGTCCTACCGGGACTGGGCGCCCCCGCCCGAATTGCTAGTCGGCGCGGTGACGCCCAAGCTGCTGCGCGTCTACCACGAGCAGACCACCGTGCTCGGGACGAGCCTCTACGAATTGCCGGGGGCGGAGGTGACCGAGGAGGGCGTCGTGCTCCTCGACGGCGTGTTCCAGTACGCCGCCCAGCTCAACATCTTCTCCGTCAACTTCGAGGGGCATTTCCGCGCCATCGCCGCGCGGCTGCCGGATCTGCGCCGCGTCACCGTCGAGGAGCCGGTGGTGCTGCTGACCGGCATGGGCCACCAGATGTACGGCCACTGGTTGGTCGATTTCCTGCCGAAGCTGTTCCTGCTCGACCGGGCCGGTCACGACATCACGCGGCTGCGCTACCTCCTGCCCGCCGACACGCCGCGTTTCGCACGGGACTGGCTCGGCCTCCTCAGCATCGGCGAGGACCGGCTCGTCGTCTACGACCGCAGCCGCGATCTCGTCGTCTGCCGCTCGCTCCTCGTGCCGACGGCGCTCCGCTTCATCAGCCGCGCCTCGCCGCTGATGCGGCAGGCCCGCCGCTTCCTTCTCGAGCGTGCGGCGCCTGGCTCCCGCTGGCCGCCCCGCTGGCGTCTCGGTCGCCGCCGCGAGAAACAGGGGAGCGAAAAACTCCTGATCTCCCGCTCGGACAATGCCGGCACGCTCAACCGGCGCACCCTCGCGGAGCGGGCGGCGTTCGAGGCGCAGGCGGTGGCCCGCGGCTTCACCCCCGTCCGGCCGGAGCGGCTGAGCGTGCCCGAACAGATCGCCCTGTTCCGCTCCGCCGGCACGATCATCGGCGAGTACGGTTCGGGGCTGCACGGCTCGCTGTTCGCAGGCCCCGGCACCACCGTGGTGGCGCTGCGCGACAACGGTCTCGAACTCGGCTTCCTGCAAAGCTCGATCGACCACACGCTGGGCCATGCCAGCGGCTACGTGATCGGCTCGGAACGCTCGGAGGAGGGGTTCTTCTCCGTGGCGCCCGAGGATATCGACTTCCTGTTCGATTGGCTCGACTGGCGCGGCCTGCGCTGACGGATTCATTTTCGACGTGAACGCTTCCCCCCTCTGGCTCGCCCCCGCACCGCTCCTTCTCGCCTCGGCGAGCGCCACCCGGCGCGATCTCCTGACGGGGGCCGGCCTGCCGGTGGAGACGGCGCCCGCGCAGATCGACGAGCGCGCCCTGGAGGCCGAGGGCGGTGCCCTGGCCCCGGTCGAGTTGGCGCGGCGGCTCGCCCAGGCCAAGGCGGAGGAGGTGGCGGCCCGCCATCCCGGCCGCGTCGTGATCGGCGCCGACCAAGTGCTCGAATGCGAGGGCCAAGTCTTCCACAAGCCCGCCGACCTCGCGGCCGCGCACGCCCATCTCGCCCGGCTCCAGGGCCGGACCCACGCGCTGCATTCGGCGGTCGCGATCCGGCGCGGCGGCCGCGCGGAGGATTTCGTCGAAACTGCGCGGCTGACACTGCGCCCCCTCGATGCGGGCGCCATCGACGCCTATCTGCGGCTCGCGGGCGCGGCGGTCACGAGTTCGGTCGGCGCCTACCAGCTCGAGGGGCTCGGCATTCACCTGTTCGAGCGGGTCGACGGCGACCATTCGACGGTTCTCGGCCTGCCGCTCACGCCCCTTCTCGCGCGGCTGCGGGGCATGGGCCTGCTGGCGTTCTGACACGGCGAGGGACGATGGACGACCACCGGCAGGATCATCGGCAGAGCCACCGGAAAGACCACGATCATGCCGGTCATGATCATGAGCATTCCCATGATCACGATCATGATCATGGGGGACATGCTCACGGCGGGCTTGCTCATGGCGGGCTTGGTCATGTTCACGCCCCGAAGAATTTCGGGTCGGCCTTCGCCATCGGCATCGCGCTGAATCTCGGCTTCGTCGGCGTCGAGGCGGCCTATGGCTGGCTCTCGAATTCCATGGCGCTGGTGGCCGATGCCGGCCACAACCTGTCCGACGTGCTCGGCCTCGCCGCCGCCTGGATCGCCGCGGTGCTGGTGAAGCGGGCGCCCTCCGCGCGCTTCACCTACGGCCTGCGAGGCTCCTCGATCCTCGCCGCTTTGTTCAACGCGGTGGTACTTCTGGTCGCCACCGGCGGCATCATCGTCGAGGCGGTGCAGCGCTTCCTCGACCCGGCCCCGGTCGCCGGCACCACGGTGATGGTGGTGGCCGGCATCGGCATCCTCATCAACGGCTTCACCGCGTGGCTGTTCGCCTCGGGCTCCAAGGACGACATCAACATCCGCGGCGCCTACCTGCACATGCTGGCCGACGCGGCGGTCTCGGCCGGCGTGGTGCTCGCGGGCCTCGTCATCCTCGCCACCGGTTTCGATTGGATCGACCCGCTGGTGAGCCTCGCCATCGCCGCGCTCATCATCGCCGCGACCTGGGGGCTCCTGCGCGACAGCGTGGCGATGTCGCTCGCCGCGGTGCCGTCCGGCATCGATCCGGAGGCCGTGCGCGCCTATCTCGCCGCCCGCCCCGGCGTGCGCGGGCTGCACGACCTGCACATCTGGCCGATGAGCACCACCGAAGTCGCCCTCACCGCCCATCTCGTGATCGCCGACGCGGCGCCCGACCGGCTCTTCCTCAAGGAGACGGCGGACGCGTTGCGGGCGCGCTTCGGGATCGGTCACACCACAATCCAGATCGAGATCGAGGGGCAGACCGCCTGCACGCTGCCGACGAGCTGCGTCGCGTGATGTCTCTCGACTTTCCCAGCAGGTTTCCATGACAGCCAGGGCCTTCGTCGTCGGCCATCCGATCCGGCATTCCCGCTCGCCGATGATCCACGGGCACTGGCTCGCCGAGCACGGGTTGGATGGCAGCTACGAGCGCATCGACGTGGCGCCGGAGGCGTTCGAGGCCTTCATCCGCGGGCTTCCGGCCTCGGGCTTTGCCGGCGGCAACGTCACCATCCCGCACAAGGAGGCGGCCTTTCGGCTGGCGGACTCTCTAACGCCCCGTGCCAAAAAAATCGGCGCCGTGAACACGCTGATCGTCGAGGGCGGCCGCGTCCGCGGCGACAACACCGACGCGCCGGGCTTCATCGCCCATCTCGATCACAGCCTTGGGGAGCGCTGGCCCGAGCGGACCGGCGGGTCCGCCCTCGTGCTCGGCGCGGGCGGCGCGGCGCGGGCCATCGTCGTCGGGCTGGTGGAGCGGGGGCTCTCGGTCCGCGTCGCCAACCGCAGCCCCGAGCGGGCGCGGGCGCTCGTCGAACTCGACCCCGAACACGTCGAGGCGCTGGCCTGGGAGGCCGTGCCGGACGCGCTTTCCGACACCGGGCTTCTCGTCAACACCACTTCGCTCGGGATGGCAGGCCACCCGCCGCTCGAACTCAACCTCACCCCGCTCCCGGACCGCGCGGCGGTGGCCGACATCGTCTACGTGCCACTGGAGACGCCGCTGCTCGCCGCGGCGCGGGCGCGGGGGCTCGCGGCGGTCGATGGGCTCGGCATGCTGCTGCACCAGGCGGTGCCCGGCTTCGCAGCCTGGTTCGGCCTGCGGCCCGAGGTGACGCCGGCCCTGCGCCAACAAATCGTCGCGGATCTCGTCGCGAAATGAGCGCTCCTGAACACCCCCGCCCGCCCGTGGTGCTCGGCCTCACCGGCTCGATCGGCATGGGCAAGTCGGCCACCGCCGCGATGTTTTCCGCCCGCGGCGTCCCGGTCCACGATTCGGACGCAGCGGTCCACGCCCTCTACGGGCCGGGCGGCGCCGCGGCGCAGGCGATCGGCGAAGCCTTTCCGGGCACCCTGACACCGGAGGGCGGCGTCGATCGGCCGGCCCTGCGCAAGGTGGTGCTCGGGGATTCCGAAAAACTCGCCCGGCTGGAAGCGATCGTGCATCCGCTGGTCCGGGAGGAGAGCCGGGCCTTCCTCGCCCGCAATGCCGGTGCCCCGCTGGTCGTCCTCGACATCCCGCTCCTGTTCGAGACCGGGGCCGACGCCCGCTGCGACGCCGTCCTCGTCGTCACCACCCCGGCGCCGGTGCAGCGCGCCCGCGTGCTCGCCCGCCCCGGCATGACCGAGGACGCGTTCGAGGCGATCCGCGCCAAGCAGATGCCGGATGCCGAGAAGCGCGCGCGGGCGGACTACGTGATCGACACGAGCCGCGGGTTCAAACCCGCGGAAGCGGAGGTGGGGCGGATCGTCGAGGAACTGACCAGCCGAACCCGCTGAAGGGCTCGGCCGGTTAACGCATCCTTGGCGAGCTGCGCGCAGGTTGTTCTCCTGCATCGGATCAGAAAAAATGCTGCGCGAGATCGTCCTCGATACCGAGACCACCGGCACGGAGGCTCGAAACGGCGACCGGCTGATCGAGATCGGCTGCGTCGAACTCATCAACCACGTCCAGACCGGCGAGACCTTCCACCGGCTCATCAACCCGCAGCGGGCGGTGTCCGAAGGGGCGTTCGCGGTGCACGGCATCTCGGATGCGATGCTCGCCGACAAGCCGGTCTTCGCCGAGGTGGTCGATGCCTTCCTCGAATTCTGCGGCGATGCGCGGCTGGTGATCCACAACGCGCCCTTCGACGTCGGCTTCCTCAACATGGAGTTCGCCCGGCTCGGGCCCGCCGCGCCGAAGGCCATCGCGCTGGAGGACGTGGTCGATACCCTGCTGCTCGCACGCCGCAAGCATCCGGGCGCGGCCAACAACCTCGATGCCCTGTGCAACCGCTACGGCGTGGACACCACCCGCCGCGTCAAGCACGGCGCGCTGCTCGACGCGCAGATCCTGGCCGAGGTCTATGTCGAGTTGCTCGGCGGCAAGCAGACCAGCCTGGGGCTCAGCATCGCCGAGCCGGCCGAGACCGTGGCGCTCGGGGCCTTGACTGATTCGGGTCCGGTCGGCCCGCGGCCGATACGCAGCCGCCTCACCGAAGGCGAGCGCTTGCGGCATGACAGCTTTGTCGAGAGCCTCGGAACAAACGCCGTCTGGCGGGAATACATGGAACCGTGAGCCCATGATCGCAGCGGAAACGATCCGTTAAGTCTTTCTTCGCGTGCGGTCTTTGGCGTCGAAGCGCCCGTCGTTCGGCCGACGAGGCGTAAGCGGCGCCTCTCCAACCTCATCACCCGTCTTGCTGCAATGCAAAAAACTTCATCTTGCAGTGCAGCATAAGCCCTCCCATACCATCCCTGTGGCTGGCGCAGGGATGTCGCGCGATGATGGACGTGGTGCAGGAGAGACGGCCGGATGCCCCGATCGCCGTGCGGTTCGGGGCCAAACCCGGCGACCATGAGAAAATCACGGTCAATCTCGGCTTCGTCGATCTCGGGCATGTCGATCTGCTCGTTTCGGAAGGCGTCTACGCCAACCGCAGCGACTTCATCCGCACGGCGGTGCGCAACCAGATCGAGCGGCACGCCGACATCACCCGCCAATCGGTGGCCCGCAAACCGATCGAAGTCGGCCTGCGCCGCTACGGCCGGGCCGAACTGGAAGCGGCGCAGGCGGCGGGGACACGGCTCGACATCCGCGTCCTCGGCCTCGCCGTCATCGCCGACGACGTTCCCGCCGACCTCGCCAGCGCCGCGATCGCTTCGATCGAGGTGCTCGGCAGCCTTCAGGCGAGCCCCGCCGTGAAGCGGGTGCTGGCCGACCGTCTGCCCTGATCCTCAAAAAAATCCCCCTCGTGACCCGCTGCGCTCGCGCGCGCCCGTCGCCGACCCGGAAAGCGAGACCCGCATGACCGAACGTCACAACGCCTTCTTCACGGATATCGCCGAGGCCACCCGCCTGACCCAGGCCGGACGGCTCGGTGAGGCGACCGCCCTCATCCAGCGCAGCCTCGGTGGTGCAAACCTCTCCGCCGAGGGTGCGCGGCCGACCGATGCGTCGCCCGCCCCGCACGGGACGCCGCGCCTCGAAGGGCCGGCGACCCGGCTCGATCCGGAGGTGGGTGCGGCCCAGGCGACGGATCACGCGACCCTGATCCCCGAACGGCTTCGCGAGAACATCGACCACGTGATGCAGGGCCTGCGCTCGCTGGTTCCCTCGCTGAACGGGCTGACGGGCGGTGGCCAGCAGGCGCCCGGACCCAACGGGACCGAACCCGACGGGGTCGCGTCGGAGGGCGGCCAGTTCGTCGAGCGCAGCTTCTCCAACGCCGCCGGGGCGCGGGACTACAAGTTGTTCATTCCGAGCCCGCGGAGCGGACCGCGCCCGCTGCTCGTGATGCTGCACGGCTGCAGCCAGTCGCCGGAGGATTTCGCGGCGGGAACGCGGATGAACACGCTCGCCGAGGAGGAGGGGGTCTACGTCGCCTATCCCCGCCAGACGAGCCGGGCCAACGCGCAGAAGTGCTGGAACTGGTTCGAGCCCGGCGACCAGGGCCGGGAGATGGGGGAGGCCGGCATCGTTGCGGGCCTCGTCCGCGCGATCTGCGCCGAGCATTCGATCGATCGCTCCCGCATCTACATCGCCGGGCTCTCGGCGGGCGGGGCGGCGGCGGCCAACATCGCCCGGGCCTATCCCGACCTGTTCGCGGGCCTCGGCGTGCATTCGGGTCTCGCCGCAGGCTGCGCCCGCGACCTGTCCTCGGCGCTCTCGGCGATGCGGGTCGGCGCGCCCGGTGCGGCCGAGCCCGGAGGTGCGGCCGGCTTCGGCGCCGGCGCGGTGACGCAGAAGCTGCGGGTCCCGACCATCGTCTTCCACGGCGAGGGCGACGGCACCGTCCATCCCCGCAACGCCGACGCCGTGCTGGCGCAGGCCGGCATCGACGCTCTGACGCCGCGCCAGGAGGGCGGGATCAACGGCCGTCACAGCTACACCCGCACCCGCTACGCCGACGAGGCCGGCCGCATTCAGGTCGAGGCATGGTCGGTGCAGGGCGCGGGCCACGCGTGGTGCGGCGGCAGCTCGGCGGGCAGCTACACGGACCCGAACGGGCCGGATGCCTCGCGCGCGATGCTCGATTTCTTCCTCAGCCACAGCCTGACGGGCGGCCAGGGTTGAGCCGAGGCCGGAGCAGCGTTCCGGAATCCGGTCCTCACCGTTCGGGACGATGCGCCAGCGCGGCCGCAAGGCCGTCGGGGAAGAGGGCGGCGCCGTCCGGAAGGGCGGCCGGCCGGAGCCAGCGCGCGGTGCAGGCCGTGCCGTCATCCTCGCTGAAACGGATTACGTCGCGGTCGTAGAGGGCCGCGTCGTGAAGGCGGATGTCGGCCGCGAAGACGATCTCATGGCCGAGCGCGCCTTCGTGGCGATAGATGTTCTCGAACACCGTCCAGGGCCCGGTCATCGTCACGCCGCAGCCCAGCTCCTCCCGAAACTCCCGGTCCAGCGCTTGTTCGCGGCTCTCGCCGAAGGCGACGCTGCCGCCGGGCGGACGCACGCCCTTGATCCGGCCGCGATCGTCGAGAACCTCGACGGCCAGCAGCGCGTCCCCGCGCCAAGCCAGCCCGATCACCTTGACGCGGATCTGTTGGGGTGGGCGCCAGGTCGTCATCGGTGTCCGGTCTCTTCGCGATCGCCGTCGCGAGGGGGCGGTACGGCGTCTTCGGCCCGCCACCGCCTTGCAGCTTCGGCCAAGCCCGATCGCAGCTCTTCCCAGGCCGCCGCTTCGACCGCAAGCGCCGCCGCCGGAGGGCGCGGCAGAACGAGGGCGGCAGCGAGATCACCTGCGGCGAGGCTCAGGCCCCGGTATTGCGCGAAATTGGCGAAGGTGACGCCGAGCCCCGGCGGCTCCGTCACGACGCTGCCGACGGCCAGAAGATCGAGTGGCACGGTGAGGCCGCAGCGCAGGGTCTTTGACAGCGCCTCCTTCAGGCACCACAGCCGCGTCAGCCGCTCGGCCTCCGACGCATCGAGCCGGGCGGCGATGTGCCGACGCTCGGCGGCAAGAGTCTGGCGCGTCAGCAGCGCGATGTTGGCCGGCTGAATCCGCTCCAGATCGATCCCCATCGGGCAGGCCTCGGGAAAGATCACAGCCACGGCGACCGGGCCGGCATGGGACAGGCTGATGCCGAGGTTTTCGACTCCGGCGCCGGAGAGAACCGGCTGCTCCAGCACACCGGGCCGGATCGCCAGATCCCGCGGGTCGAGCTCGGGCCGAAAGGCGGCGAGCGCGCATTTCGCGGCGTAGCGCCCGATCAACAGGCCGTGGCGGCGCCGTGCATGGAGCCGGTCGGTGAGCAGCGCCTCTTCGGCTGCGTGAAGAAAGCCGCCGCGATGGGCGTCGAGCCAATCGAGCGGTGCGCTCGCGAGCGCCAGAACGGCCTGAATCGGGCCGGTCCGGGGCGCCTCGAGCGTGAGGCGCAGGCTCCGCACCAGCGGGACGGCAGTGCCCGTACCTGCCGCGCTTTCGGCGCTTTCCTCACCCGTCATGGCCGCCCACTCGCCTCGCTTGCCTTCGCGCATCGATCCCGGAATCGGATCCAGGACGACGCGCGAAGCTCTTGTTCTCGCATCATCTTTTTCCGAAAGCCGCGATCCACCTTTCGGGATGATGCTCTAGCCAAGAAGGAAACGCGCCATCTCCGCAATGCGAAAGCGCGTGCTGGCCGCCCTCGTCCTGAGCGGCTTACCGCATGTCACGGCGCCCGCTCTGGCTGCCGACCCGTCGGCGCGGGTCGCCGCCGCGGTCGAGCAGGCCTACCGCCCGCTCCTGAAGGCATACGACGTGCCCGGCATCGCCGTCGCCGTGACGCGAGAGGGGCATTCCACCGTCTTCACCTTCGGGCTCGCCGACCGGCAGCGGCAGCGGCCGGTGACGCGCGACACGCTGTTCGAGATCGGCTCGGTCAGCAAGACCTTCACGGCGACGCTCGTCTCCTACGCGCAGGGACTCGGCCGGCTCTCGCTCGATGATGCG
Source organism: Methylorubrum sp. GM97 (assembly GCF_024347855.1). NCBI lineage: Bacteria > Pseudomonadati > Pseudomonadota > Alphaproteobacteria > Hyphomicrobiales > Methylobacteriaceae > Methylorubrum > Methylorubrum sp. GM97. Next base: position 1,553,506 of record NZ_AP025942.1, on the reverse strand, counting down.
CCGAGCCGGTTCCTGCCGGAGCTGCGGGGCAGCGCGCTCGATCGCGTCAGCCTGCTCGATCTCGGCACCTACAGCGCGGGCGGCCTGCCGCTGCAATTTCCCGATGCGGTGGCCGACGAGGCGGCGATGATCGCCTACTTTCGCCGCTGGCAACCCTCCGCGCCGCCTGGAACGCAGCGGCTCTATTCCAATCCCAGCCTCGGCTTGTTCGGAGCCGCCGCCGCGGCGGCCATGGGCGGCGACTTCGCCGAGCTGATGGAAACTCGGCTGTTTCCGGGGCTTGGCCTGAAGCACAGCTTCATCCGCGTGCCGGCGTCGGAGAGCGAGCGCTACGCCTGGGGCTACGGCAAGGATGGCACGCCGATCCGGGTCAATCCGGGCGTCCTCGACGGGGAGGCCTACGGCGTCAAATCCAGTGCCGCCGACATGATCCGCTTCGTCGAGGCCCATCTCGACCCCACCCGCCTCGACCCGCCGATGCGGCAGGCGGTTCAAGGTACGCAGGTCGGGTATTTCAGGGTCGGCGCGATGGTGCAGGGGCTCGGCTGGGAGCAGTTTCCCTATCCGGTCTCGCTGGAGCGCCTTCAGTCCGGCAATGCGGAGCCGATGCGGTTCGAGGCGCAACCCGCCGCGCGGCTCGACCCGCCGCGGACGCCGACGGGGGTCACGCTGTTCGACAAGACCGGCTCCACCAACGGCTTCGGCGCCTATGTCGCCTTCGTGCCGGCCAAGCGCATCGGCCTCGTCATGCTGGCCAACCGCGCCTTTCCGATGCCAGCGCGCATCGCGGCGGCGCACGCGGTGCTGGAGGCGTTGGCAGCCGAAGAGCCCTGACCCGTCACCGCTCCCGGTCGATGCGGAAGGCGTGCGGCACGCGCGGCATGCCGATCGCCTCGTAATAGCCTTCGATCCCGGGTGCTGCGGTGAGCAGAAGGGAAGCCTCGGGGCCGACCGCGATCCGCGTTTCCGCAATCAGCCGGCGGCCGATGCCGCGACCCTGGCAGTCGCGGGCAACCGCGAGGGTAGCGAGGTACGCGCAGAAGGCGAAATCGGTGAGCGTGCGCGCGACGCCGACGAGGCGCCCGCCGAGTCGAGCGGTGACGATCAGGTCGGAACCCTTCAGGATCCGCCGGAGCCGTTCGAGGTCTTCGTCCGGTCGCCCCGGCTCAAGCCCGGATTCGACGAGGACACCCCGAAAGGTCTCCGCGTCGAGATCCGGCTCCAGCGCGTAGAAAAACGCGCCGCTCACCGTAGGCTCATGCCTCGGTGGCGAAGCGGCCGTGGCAGTGCTTGTACTTCTTGCCCGAGCCGCAGGGGCAGGGCTCGTTGCGGCCGACCCGGCCCCAGGTGGAGGCGTCGTCGGGATTGCGCTCCAGCACGGCCGCATCCGTGGAGAGTTCGCGCGCGGCAAAGCCGTAGGCGCCGCCCGCACCGCCGTCGCTGCCGGAGCCGGCAAAGGCGAACTCGTTCTCGCCGGTCACCGGGTCGCGGTGCTCGGGGAACATCGGCGGCAATTGCGGCTCGCTGAAGCCGGCGCTCTCGAACCCGCCATCGGCGAAGCCCTCCGGCTGCTGCTGCATGATCTCGACATGCGAGAGCTGGGCGGTCACCTGCTCGCGCAGGGCCGTGACGAGGCCGTTGAACAGCTCGAACGCCTCCGACTTGTACTCGTTGAGCGGGTCGCGCTGGGCGAAGCCGCGCCAGCCGATGACCTGCCGCAGGTGGTCGAGGGTGACGAGGTGCTCGCGCCAGAGGTGGTCGAGCACCTGCAGCACCACCTGCTTCTCGACATAGGTCATCACCTCCGCGCCGTTGCGCTCGACGCGGGCGGCGTAGGATTCATCGGAGGCCTTGCGCAGGCGCTCGCGGATCTCCTCGTCGGCGATGCCCTCTTCCTTGACCCACTCCTCGATCGGAAGGTCGAGGCCGAGCACGTCGAGCGCGCGGTGCTTCAGCCCTTCGGCGTCCCACTGCTCGGCATAGGCGTTCTCGGGGATGTGCACGGCGACGAAGTCGTCGATCACGCCGTGGCGCATCTCGTCCACGGTCTCGCGCACGCTGTCCTGGCCCATCAGGTCGCGGCGCTGCTCGAACACGACCTTGCGCTGGTCGTTCATCACGTTGTCGTACTTGAGCACGTTCTTGCGCATGTCGAAGTTGCGCGCTTCGACCTTCTGCTGCGCCTTCTCGATCGCCTTGTTGATCCAGGGGTGGATGATCGCCTCGCCCTGCTCCAGGCCGAGCCGCTGCAGCATCCCATCCATGCGGTCGGAGCCGAAGATCCGCATCAGGTCGTCCTTGAGGGACAGGTAGAACTTCGAGCGGCCGGGATCGCCCTGGCGGCCGGAGCGGCCGCGCAGCTGGTTGTCGATGCGCCGCGATTCATGGCGCTCGGTGCCGATGATGTAGAGCCCGCCCGGCAGATCCTTCTTCCGGCCCGCCTCCGGGTCGGCCTTCTCGCCCGAGGCCAGCACCTTGGCGCGGTTCTCGGCGATCTCGGCCTTCAGCGCTTCGATCGCGGCGTCGCGCTCGGGGCCCTCGGGCATCTGCCCGAGTTCCTTCTCGATGCGCATCTCGAGGTTGCCGCCGAGTTTGATGTCGGTGCCGCGGCCGGCCATGTTGGTGGCGATGGTGATCGCGCCCGGCACGCCGGCCTCGGCCACGATGTAGGCTTCCTGCTCGTGGAAGCGGGCGTTCAGCACGGCGAAGCGCTTGGTCACCCGGTTCTCGCGGGCGGCCTTGTAGACGTCGGTGAGCGCGTTCGGGTCGGAATAGTCGAGCAGGGTGTAGCCGGCTTTCTTCAGGAGCTCGCCGATCAGCTCGGACTTCTCGATCGAGCCGGTGCCGACCAGGATCGGCTGGTGGCGCGCATGCGCCTTGTCGATCTCCTTGATGATCGCCTCGTACTTCTCCTCGACGGTGCGGTAGACCTCGTCGTCCTCGTCGACGCGCTCGACCTCCTTGTTGGTCGGGATGTCGACCACGTCGAGCTTGTAGATCTCGGCGAACTCGTCCGCCTCGGTCGAGGCGGTGCCGGTCATGCCGGCGAGCTTCTTGTAGAGGCGGAAGTAGTTCTGGAAGGTGATCGAGGCGAGCGTCTGGTTCTCGGGCTGGATCGTCACCCGCTCCTTGGCCTCCAGCGCCTGGTGCAGGCCTTCCGAGTAGCGCCGGCCCTGCATCATGCGGCCGGTGAACTCGTCGATGATGACGACCTCGTCGTTCTTGACGATGTAGTCCTTGTCCAGGGTGAACAGGGTGTGGGCGCGAAGCGCTTGGTTCACGTGGTGGACGATGGTGACGTTGTGCGCGTCGTAGAGGTCGCCCTCCTTGAGGATGCCCTCGGCGCGCAATTCCTCCTCGATGAACTCGTTGCCGGCCTCCGTCAGCGAGACCTGCCGCTGCTTCTCGTCGAGGTCGTAATGTTCGGGCGTCAGGCGCGGCATCACCGTGTCGACCGCGACGTAGAGCTCCGAGCGGTCGTCCACCGGGCCGGAGATGATCAGCGGCGTGCGCGCCTCGTCGATGAGGATCGAATCGACCTCGTCGACGATGGCGAAGTGGTGCCCCCGCTGCGTCATCTGCGAGAGCTCGTACTTCATGTTGTCGCGCAGGTAGTCGAAGCCGAACTCGTTGTTGGTGCCGTAGGTGATGTCGCAGGCATACGCTTCCTTGCGCTGCCCGTCGTCGAGCCCGTGCACGATGGTGCCGACGGTGAGCCCGAGGAAGCGGTAGACCCGGCCCATCCACTCCGCGTCGCGCGACGCGAGGTAGTCATTGACGGTGATGACGTGGACGCCCTTGCCCTCGAGCGCGTTGAGATAGACCGGCAGCGTCGCCACCAGGGTCTTGCCCTCGCCGGTCTTCATCTCCGAGATGCCGCTCTCGTGCAGCACCATGCCGCCGATCATCTGCACGTCGAAGTGGCGCTGGCCGAGCACCCGCTTGGCCGCCTCGCGCACCGTGGCGAAGGCGGGCACCAGCAGGTCGTCGAGGCGGGTGCCGGCCGCGAGCTGGTCGCGGAACGCCTGCGTGCGGGCGCGCAGCTGCTCGTCGGAAAGGGCGCTGATTTCCGGTTCGAGGGCATTGATGGCCGCGACGCGTGGGCGAAAACCCTTGACGCGGCGGTCGTTGGACGAGCCGAAAATCTTCTTGGCGAGGGCACCGAGCATCGTGAACCTGCGGTCGTGAGGTCGTCGCGGGCGGCAGTTTCGGGCGCCGCCGGCCTGTGTTGGGCGGGCTTATAGAGGTAAATATCCGCAGGCGCATCCGGTAGTGCCGGACCGGATAACCAAGAGGTCGCCCGATCCGGGCTTTTGGCGGGCCTCCGTCGCCGGCGCCCGCCGCCGCGGGCTCAAGCTTTCGCTCCGCTCGACGCTTTTCCGGACCCAAAGTCCCGAAAAGCCCGCTCCGCGCGGCGCTCTTCGCGCCCGACAGGCCGTGCCACCGCTCTTCGCGCGACGGTCTCATCGACCCGCGGTCACGAGACCGCGCGGCCATCAAGGCCACGCTTGCCTTTGCCCGGAAGAGGTTCCACCTGTGTCGCGCTTCGCGGCGCCTGCCGCATTCCCGACGAGCCCCGCGGGACGAAGCCGGACGGCGCTAAACCGGCCCGGCGGGGACGACGCCAAGGAACGACGCTTCCGATGCCGATTCCGTTCTCCCTCCGGCGCGCGAGCGCCCTCGCGCTGATGCTCACCCTGCCGGGCGCCGTCCTGGCTCAGGCGCCTGCGGGCCAGAAGACGCCCAGCGCGCCCGCTCCCATCCCGGCGGCGGTTCCGCCGGAGACGGTGGTGGCGCGGGTCAACGGTCAGGCGATCACCGCCGCCGACCTCGCGATCGCCGCCGAGGATCCGGCGCTGTCGCTGCCGGGCGTCGACGAGGGGGCCAAGCAGAACCTGCTCGTCGATTACATGGTCGATCTCAAGGTCGGCGCGCAGGCGGCCGAATCTGCCAAGGTCGGCGACGCGCCCGAGTTCAAGCGCAAGCTCGCCTACTTCCGCGACAAGCTCCTGCTCGACGACTACCTCGAGCGCGAGGCCAAGAAGGCGGTGACGCCCGAGGCCGCCAAGGCGCTCTACGAACAGACCGTGAAGTCGATGAAGCCCGAGGAGGAGGTGCGGGCCCGCCACATCCTCGTCGAGAGCGAGGACGAGGCGAAGAAGATCGCCGCACGCGTCAAGGGCGGCGAGGATTTCGCCAAGATCGCGGGCGAGGTCTCGAAGGATCCCGGCTCCAAGACCGAGGGCGGCGATCTCGGCTGGTTCAGCCAGGAGCGGATGGTGAAGCCCTTCGCCGACGCCGCCTTCAAGATGACGCCGGGGCAGGTCTCCGATCCGGTGAAGACCCAGTTCGGCTGGCACGTGCTGCGCGTCGAGGAGAAGCGGACGAAGCCCGTGCCGACCTTCGACGAGATGAAGGAGCAGATCGACCAGTACCTCACCCGCAAGGCGCAGCAGGACACGATCGTGAAGCTGCGCGAGGCGGCCAAGGTCGAGCGTGCCGGCAGCACCGCGACGCCGGCCGCGGGTGAGACCAAGAAGCCCTGAGGGAATGGGTAGAGGCCGGCGGGCGCCTAGTCATGCGTCAGTGGCATGTCGGAGCTTCGGTATCTGGTATACCAGATACCGAAGTGCGGTGCGATATAGGGCTCATCGCAACGCAGCAACGGACCTGCCCGCCATGATCGCCCTCGTCGTTCTCGCCGCCGCCATCGCCAACGTGACCCTCGTCGTGCTGCTGGCCGAGCGCTTCGGCTCCGAGGGCGTGCATACCTCCGCCGGTGAACTGACCAGCTTCCAGCCCGTCGCCCGCCCGGCCCATGCTGTCACGCTGGCCAACGAGAACATCGCCGTCACCGCGACCAAGATCGCCGCCTGACACCGGCATACCCGGTCCGATCAGAACCGCCCCCGCGCCTTCAGGCCGGGGGCGGTTTCTTTTTGGGCGCCTTGGTCGCCGTGCGATCGGCCGCCAGCTCCTACGGCGGCCATCGTGCCGGCAATCGCGTTCCGTGAAGCCGCGCTACACGGCACCGACGAGGTGCAGGACAACGCCGGCCGCCGCACTGGCCAGCAGCGTCTGGACCACGCCGGCCTTGAACCGGAACACCGCCAGCACCGCCGCCGCCGCGAGCATGAGGGCCCAGGGGTTCAGGCTCGACAGAATCGGTAGGTCAAACCGGATCGGCCCGGCCGTGAACGGTCGCGTCTCAGCGAAGATGGTGTGCAGCGCGAACCAGACCGCGAGATTGAGGATCACGCCCACCACCGCAGCCGTGATCGCCGAGAGCGCACCGGCCAGCGCCCGGTTTCCGCGCAGGCGCTCGACGTAAGGGGCGCCGACGAAGATCCAGAGAAAGCAGGGCGCGAAGGTCACCCAGGTGGTGAGCAGCCCCCGAGCGTGCCGGCGACGAGCGGCGGCAACGCGCCAGGTGCCCGGTAGGCGGCCAGGAACCCCACGAACTGCGTCACCATGATGAGCGGGCCGGGCGTGGTTTCGGCCATACCGAGGCCGTCGAGCATCTCGCCGGGCTTCAGCCAGCCGTAATGCTCCACCGCCTGCTGAGCGACGTAGGAGAGCACCGCGTAGGCGCCCCCGAAGGTCACCATCGCCATCTTGGAGAAGAATACCGCGATGTGGCTGAAGACGTCGTCCGGTCCGAGGGCGAGCAGGAGGGCAGCGACCGGCACAAGCCAGATCGCACCCCAGGTCAGCAGCATCCGCAGCGTGTGCCCGGCGGCGGCCCGCTCCTGCGGAAGCTCGTGATCGTCGAGCAGGAAGGGACCCTCCACGACCTTGCCGCCGGCCCCGTGCCCACCGGCCTTGAACTGCGGCAGCCCGGCCCGGCCGCCGAAGTAACCGATGACGCCCGCCGTCAGCACGATCAGCGGGAAGGGCACGTTGAGGAAGAAGATCGCCACGAAGGCCGCTGCGGCGAGCCCAAGCATCACGGGACCCTTGAGCGCCCGTTTGCCGATGCGGATCACAGCCTGGAGCACGATGGCGAGCACCGCCGCCTTCAAGCCGAAGAACAGGCCCGCGATGAACCCGACGTTGCCGTAGAGAGCATAGACCCAGCTCAAGCCCATGATGGCAACGACGCCCGGAAGAACGAACAGCCCGCCCGCGACGAGCCCGCCGCGGGTGCCGTGCATTAGCCAGCCCACGTAGGTGGCGAGCTGCTGCGCCTCCGGCCCCGGCAAGAGGGTGCAGAAGTTCAGGGCGTGCAGGAACCGGTTCTCGGAGATCCAGCGCTTCTCCTCGACCAGGATGCGATGCATGATCGCGATCTGCCCGGCCGGGCCGCCGAACGAGAGCGCAGCGATGCGGGCCCAGACCGGCACCGCCTCGGCCAGGGTCACGGGCAGCGGCGCTTCCGAGGCGGCCGCGCCGGGCTCGGTCTGAATGCGTGCCGTCGCGGCCATGGTCAGGCTCTCTCCTTGGGCTTGTTGGTCGGCCAGTTATGCGTCTCCTCCGTGGCGTCGCGGCACCAGCGGTAGAAGGCGTCGTAGAGGAGCATCCCGGCGTCGAGCTGGGCGAGGTCGTCCGCGTAGATGCGCGACAGGCCGAGCGAGGCCGCGAGCAGGCCGGCGGCCTCGGGTGCGAGATCCGGCCGCCCCGTGTCGGCCCCGCGCACGAGGGTCGCGAGGTGCAGGAGCGGCGGCGTGGCGAGGCCGAGCTCCTCGACCATGACATCGAAGGTGCAGAGATCGCCCCGGTGGCTCCAGAAGGTGCCGGGGTCGTCGATGTCGAACGGGGCGGCCTCGAACCGTTCCGCAACTCCGACAACCTCGCTCGGCGGCACAAAGAGAAAGACCGCGTCCGGATCGACGAAGCGGCGGATGAGCCATGGGCAGGCGATGCGGTCGACCTTGGGCCGTGCGCGCGTGACCCAGACGGTGCGGCCCTGCGCGTCGCGGTTGCGGATCTTGTCGGCCGGAACCATGGGCCGTTCGGCGGCCGCCCAATCCGCCAAGCCGCCTTGGAGCGCCTCGGCGTCGACGCCGGCGCTGCGCAGCCAAGCGGCGACCCCATGGCTGTTCCGACGCCCATCCTCGCACACGACCACGACCGACCTGCCGCGCAGTCGGGGCGCCCACTCGGCGACTCGGTCGGGTGCCCGGGCCAGGGAGCCCGGCACATGGCGCTGGTTGGCGAGGAACGCCTTGTCGGTGCGCACGTCCACAATGGCCGGGCAGCCGGGAGTGCCGATCAGGCGCGCAAGTTTTTCAACGGAGATGGTGGTGAGCGTAGCCATGGCGCGTCCTTGCAACCAGTGCAGTAGGGACGCGATGCTTTGGCCTTAGCCTCGTGAGGAGATCGCCTTCCCCATAGGCCGTAGGGATACCGGCGATAGGGGTGCTGTCAAGCGGGGCGTGCGCTGGCTGTGCCCGCTTCCTATGGTCCGCTTTCCGTCCGAACCGGTCTTGCGCCTGTGCCCGCTCGAAGGCCCGAGAAGGGCGCCAGGCAGGCCCTCGCATCGTCGCGACGATCTCGGCTTCAGCCCTCACCCAGCCGCCAGTCGATCGGCGCGCGGCCCTGCGCTTCGAGCCACGCATTCGCCCGGTCGAACGGCCGCGAGCCCGGAAAGTCGCGGGCGCGGTTGAGCGGGGAGGGGTGGCCCGAGGCGATGACGCCGTGGCGGCTGGTGTCGATCAGCGCCTCGCGGGCGCGGGCCTGGGCGCCCCAGAGCAGGAACACCGCCGGCGCGTCGCGGGCGGAGACGGCTTCCACCGCCTCGTCGGTGAGCTGCGACCAGCCGAACCGCAGATGCGCGCCGGACTTGCCGGCCTCCGTCGTGAGCGCCGCGTTCAGAAGCAGCACCCCGCGCTCCGCCCAGGGCGTGAGGTCGCCGGTCGAGAGGTCGGGCTTTTCCCCCTCGGGAGCGAGTTCGGCCAGGATCACCTTGAGCGAGGCCGGCAGGCGGCGCGGGCCGACATAGGAGAAGGCGAGCCCGTTGGCGTCGCCCGGCGTGGGGTAGGGATCCTGGCCGAGGATCACCGCCTTCACGGCGGGCAGGGGCGTCAGCGTCAGCGCCCGGAAGATCGCAGCGGGCTCCGGCAGCACTGTCGCCCCGGATGCGACGCGCGCATCGACCTTTTTCGCGACCCGATCCGCCGCCCCCTCTCGGAAGAAGGGCAGGTCGAGCCAGGGGGAGCCGCTGGCGCGGAAGGCGGCAAGTGCGGCCTCGACGGGTCCGGTCACGTGAAGTCCCCTCTCATACCAAATCCGTTTGATCCCTTCGGGATGGCGGATTTGGGCTTCGGTGGGATCCCATCGCGCTGGCGCGATGGGTGCCCTCCTCAAGCGCCGCGCGGGCTGACCGATACGGTTCCCGCTTTGATCAAGCAGAAACCGTATCAGGCCGGTTTTCACGGCAGCAGCCGAATCCGCCCTCCGGTCTCGGCCGGCAGCGGCGCGTGGGTGCGGATATAGGCCATCACCTCGTTGGCGAGCAGCCGCCCGTCGGTGCCGCCGATCAGGACGTGGCCCTTCGCCAGCATCCCGTAATCGTTGCCGCCGCGCAGCATGAAGTCGTTGGCGGCCACACGGTAGATGCGGGCGTCGTCCAGGGGGGCGCCGTCGATCGTCGCGGACACGACGCGCCGGCCCGGCGGCGCGTTCGGGTCGAGCGTCACCACCATTCCCGAGAGTTGCAGGAACCGGCCCGAGGGGCGGCCGAGATCGCGAAACCCATTCTCCAGGGCCTCGCGCAGGGTCGCCCCGTCGATCGCCACGAGCACGGTGGTGTTGCCGAAGGGCAGTTCGCTGAGGATGTCGCGCCGCGTCAGGCTGGTGCCCGCCGGGTAAAGCCGGTCGCCGCGGATGCCGCCGCCGTTCATCAGGCCGATCTCGGCCTCGGTGCCCACCCGCACCGCGTCGGCGACGAGATCGCCGAAACTCGCTTCCCGCACCCGCACCGAGGCGATCCGGCTGTCGAGCGCGCCTTGCGTCGTGCCGATCACGACGTCGAGCTCCCGCGACAGCTCGCCCCCGAGCCGTCGCACCACGGCGAGCGTGTCCGGATCGGGCGTCACCTCGGCGGTGTCGTGGATGCGGAAGGCGGCGCGCCAGCGCACCGGCCCATCACCGGTCCCCGTGACGAAGACATCGACCGCGGTGACGTAGTGGGCGTCGTGGCTCGATTCGACCATCACCGTCTGCCCGTCGTCGCGCACGACGAGGTCATGGTCGTGGCCCGAGAGCAGGATATCGACGAGGCGCGCCCGCACGATCGCGTCGTCGGTCACCCGCGCGGTGTGGGCGATCCCGACGATCATCTGCGCCCCGGCCTTGCGCAGGGCGTCCGCCTCGCGTGCCAGGGTCTCGATCTCGGGGCCGAAGCGTAAGGTCCCGGATTGCGATTTTTCCGGCGTCGCCTGCAGGGCGATGCCGACGAGGCCGACGCGGATGCCGCCGAGTTCGATCAGCCGCGTATCCTCGATGCCGGGCAGTTGTCGGCCGTCCGCCCCGCGCAGGTTGGCGGCGAGAAAGGGGAAGCGGGCCTCCCTCCGGCGCTCGGCGAACACCGCGGGGCCGAAATCGAACTCGTGATTGCCCGGCACGAACACGTCGGGGGGTGCCAGATTCAAGAGTTCGACGATATGCGCGCCCCGGTCGAAGCCCGACATCAGCGAGGGCGAGAAGCTGTCGCCGGCATGCGCGTAGAGCAGCGGCACGCCGCGGGCGCGCTCGGCCTTCACCACCGCGTTGAGCCGGGCAAAGCCGCCGCGCCCCTCCACCGCGTCCATCGCGTAGATGTCGTTGACGAGGAGCAGGGTGAAGGTCGGCGTGCCGGCCAGCGCGCCGCTGCTGCCGGCTGCGAGGAGACCCGCGCCGAGGCCGACGACGGTCTCGCGGCGGCTCGGGCGCATCACCGGCTCAGCGCTTGGTGAGCCCGTCCTTGCTTATCCCGTCCCGCACCGCCTTAGCGTTGCGCCGCAGCGCCGGCCAGATCCAGGCGCCCGAGGCGAAGTAGAGCCCCGCCGACATCGGCTTCAGATCGACGGCGAGCCGGTCGGCGAGGCCGGGATTTTTCAGCGGCACGGCGGGCGCATCGGTCTTGCGGTAGACCACCGTGGTGTCCTCGCGCCAGTACTCGGTATGCGGCACGAGGCCGGCGCGGCGGGCCAGCAGGTCGAAGGTCTCGCGCACGTAGCCGTGGACATGGGCGAAGTGGAAGCGCTCGTGCGGCGGCTTGCCGGTGGCGGCCATGTTCGGCACCGCCGCGTAGAGGATGCCGTCGGGCTTCAGCCAGCCGGCCAGCCGCTCCATCGTCTCGGCCGGGTTGCGCAGATGCTCCAGCACGTGGTGCGTCGAGATCACGTCGAAATGGCCGGCGGGGAAGCGGTTCGGGTCCTCGGCCTCGTCGAGCACCTCGACGCCGTGATGCGTCCGGGCGAAGGTCGCGTAGTCGCGGCCCGGCTCGACGCCGATCACCTCGCAGCCGCGCCGTTTGGCCTCCGCCAGGAACTCGCCGGAGCCTGAGCCGAAATCGAGCAGCTGCGCGCCCGCCTTCAGTTTCGGCGCCAGCAGGTCGGCGCGGAACGTCGCCTCGCGGGCCGAGCGGTTGAGGTGGTGGCGCGGCGGCCCGCCCGCGAAGGCGAGCTGGTAATCGGCGCGGTAGGCGGTCGAATAATATTCGGCCAGCTCGTCCGGCGTCGGCATCGGGTCAGTGCGGATCAGGCCGCATTGCAGGCAGGCGATCGAGCGCAGGGTCTTGAGCCGCCGGTCGGTCTCGGCCACGGTGACGGCGTCGCGGCATCCGCACAGGTTGCACGCGGCCGGCGCCCCCTCGTAGGGGTAGCCGGTGAACGGCACGAAGTGCTTCAGGAAGTAGCGGGGGGACGGCATGTCGCGCTGGCCTCCGGAGCGATTTCGGGCAAAGGGTTTGCCGAGATTCGGGCCGGACTCCCCGCAAGAGTGTTCTCTCTCGGGTGAGCCTTGGCCTTGAAAAGCCGCCTGCTCTAGATCGAACGGCCGGTCCGCACAACCGGATCGCTTGCCGCATTGAGGGAGGCGGGGAGCCCGTGACCGGAAACCCGATGAACGAACGCGTCGAACCTCACACCCTCCTGCGCGATCCCGTGCCGGTCGCGCCCACCACCCTGCCGCCCGACCACCCGGCGGTGCGGACCGGCCGCGTCGGCGTGCTGCTGATGAATCTCGGCACCCCCGAGGGCACGAGCTACTGGCCGATGCGCCGCTATCTCAAGGAGTTCCTCTCCGACCGCCGGGTGATCGAGGTGCCGCGGCTGATCTGGTGGCCGCTGCTCAATCTCATCATCCTGACCAAGCGGCCGGGGCCGAAGGGCCGCGACTACGCCAGCATCTGGAACAACGAGCGCGACGAGGGTCCGCTCAAGACGATCACCCGCGGCCAGTGCGAGAAGCTCCAGGCGGCGATGGGTGATTCCGTCGTGGTCGATTGGGCGATGCGCTACGGCAAGCCGGAGGTGTCCTTGCGCATCCAGGCGCTGCTGGACCAGGGCTGCGACCGCATCCTGCTGGTGCCGCTCTACCCGCAATACGCGGCGGCGACCTCGGCCACCGCCTGCGATCAGGCCTTCAAGGCCCTGATGCAGATGCGCTGGCAGCCGACCGTGCGGGTCTCCCCACCCTACCACGACGATCCCGTTTACATCGAAGCCATGGCCCAATCGATCCGCGAGGGGCTGGCCAAGCTCGATTTCGAGCCGGAGGTGATCCTCACCTCGTTCCACGGCGTGCCCAAGAGCTACCTGCTCAAGGGCGACCCCTACCATTGCCAGTGCCTCAAGACCGGCCGGCTGATCCGCGAGGCGATGGGCTACACGCCGGAGCGGATGCGGGTGACCTTCCAGTCGCGCTTCGGCAACGAGGAATGGCTCAAGCCCTATACCGACGAGACCGTGCAGGCGCTGGCCAAGTCCGGCGTCAAGCGCATGGCGATCGTGGCCCCGGGCTTCACCGCCGACTGCCTGGAGACGTTGGAGGAACTCGACGGCGAGAACCGCCACTATTTCGAGGAGAACGGCGGCGAGAAATACGCCTTCATTCCCTGCCTCAACGACTCCGACCTCGGCATGCGGGTGATCGAGAACGTGGTGCGTCGGGAATTGCAGGGCTGGATCTGACGGGGCTCGGACGGGGCTCGACGAACGCCGCGCAGGGTCCGTCGTGATCCCGCGCGGCGGTTCGCCATGCCGCGAAAGCGCTCCATCATCGCCCTAACGTTGCCTTGCGCCCCCTCGGAACGCATGCTAGGCGACAGCCGCGCCGCGGGGAGACCGATCAAGGCCTTCCGAGCCCGGTGCAATTCCAATCCCCACGGGTCTCACGCCGTCGCCGCAAGGCGAGTTCGAGCATGAGGGGCCGGCGGGCAAGGACAAGAGAGAGCGACGGGTGGCGCAGAACGGTTCCGAGGGTCCCCTGTTGGCCGGTGTGGCGGGCCGCTACGCGTTGGCCCTGTACGAACTGGCTCACGATCAGGGTCAGGTCGATGACGTCGCGAAGAACCTCGACGCGTTCGACGCACTCTATCGCGAGAGCGACGACCTGCGCCGCCTCGTGCGGAGCCCGGCCTACTCGGCCGCGGAGCAGACGGCTGCCGTGGGCGCCCTGCTCGATCGGGCGGGAATCTCGGGCCTGGCCGCCAACTTCATCAAGCTCACGGCCGCCAACCGCCGCCTCTTCGCCCTGCCGGGCATGATCCGCGCCTATCGCGAGAAGGTGCGTGAGTCCAAGGGCATCATCCGCGCCGAGGTCCGCGTCGCCGAGAAGCCCTCGGACGCGGTGATCGAGGACATCAAGGCCTCGCTGCGCGACGTCGCCAAGAGTGAGATCGATCTCGATCTCCATATCGACCCGAGCCTGATCGGCGGCATCGTCGTCAAGATGGGCTCGCGCATGGTCGACGCCTCGCTCCGGACCAAGCTCAACAGCATTCGCCTCGCCATGCGGGAAGCCCGCTGAGCGGTCTCGATCAGACCCTCGCGAACCTCCCGACAGCCGAACAGACAGCCCCAGACCTTTAAAGAGGCCCGACGATGGACATCCGCGCCGCCGAGATCTCCGCGATCCTGAAAGAGCAGATCAAGAATTTTGGCCAGGAGGCCGAGGTCACGGAAGTCGGGCAGGTGCTCGCGGTCGGCGACGGCATCGCCCGCGTCTACGGCCTCGACAACGTCCAGGCCGGTGAGATGGTCGAGTTCGAGTCGGGCGTGCGCGGCATGGCCCTCAACCTCGAGCAGGACAATGTCGGCGTCGTGATCTTCGGCTCCGACCGTGAGATCAAGGAAGGCCAGACCGTCAAGCGGACCGGCTCCATCGTGGACGTGCCGGTCGGCAAAGGCCTGCTCGGCCGCGTGGTCGACGGCCTCGGCAACCCGATCGACGGCAAGGGCCCGATCCAGTCGACCGAGCGTCGCCGCGTCGACGTGAAGGCGCCGGGCATCATCCCGCGCAAGTCGGTGCACGAGCCGATGTCCACCGGCCTCAAGGCGATCGACGCCCTGATCCCGGTCGGCCGCGGCCAGCGCGAGCTGATCATCGGCGACCGCCAGACCGGCAAGACCGCCATCGCGCTCGACACCATTCTCAACCAGAAGTCGGCCCATGCCGGTGCGGACGAGAACGCCAAGCTCTACTGCGTCTACGTCGCCATCGGCCAGAAGCGCTCGACGGTGGCCCAGTTCGTGAAGGTGCTGGAGGACCAGGGCGCCCTGGAATACTCCATCGTCATCGCCGCCACCGCCTCGGACGCCGCGCCGATGCAGTTCATCGCGCCGTTCGCCGGCTGCGCCATGGGCGAGTATTTCCGCGACAACGGCATGCACGCCGTGATCGTGTATGACGACCTCTCCAAGCAGGCCGTCGCCTACCGCCAGATGTCGCTGCTGCTGCGCCGCCCGCCGGGCCGCGAGGCTTACCCGGGCGACGTGTTCTACCTCCACTCGCGCCTGCTCGAGCGCGCCGCCAAGATGGGCGACGCGGCCGGCAACGGATCGCTCACCGCGCTTCCGGTGATCGAGACCCAGGCCAACGACGTCTCGGCCTACATCCCGACCAACGTGATCTCGATCACCGACGGCCAGATCTTCCTCGAGACCGACCTGTTCTACCAGGGCGTCCGCCCGGCGGTGAACGTCGGCCTCTCGGTCTCGCGGGTGGGCTCCTCGGCCCAGACCAAGGCGATGAAAAAGGTCGCCGGCAAGATCAAGGGTGAGCTGGCGCAGTACCGCGAGATGGCGGCCTTCGCGCAGTTCGGCTCGGATCTCGACGTCTCGACCCAGCGTCTGCTCAACCGCGGCGCGCGCCTCACCGAGCTCCTGAAGCAGCCGCAATTCTCGCCGCTGAAGATGGAAGAGCAGGTCGCGGTGATCTACGCCGGCGTCAACGGCTACCTCGACAAGCTTCCGGTGGGCAAGGTTCGCGCCTTCGAGGAGCAGCTCCTCGGCACCCTGCGCTCGAAGCACCAGGATTGGCTGAACGCGGTGCGTGACTCCAAGGACCTGTCGGACGCCAACGCCAACACGCTCAAGGGCGTGGTCGAGGCCACCGCCAAGTCGTTCGCTTAAGAACAAGCGTTCGCCTGAGAACACGCCGTTCGCCTGACGAACGCACGTCCCTTCCCGCCCGCGGGAGGGGACAGGGGTCGGGCGGTGCCGGACGAAGCTTCCGGCGCCGCTTGAGCCACCCCGACCTCCGGCTCCTCCCCGCAGGGTGAGGAGAGGCCCTTCCGAACGGACCCGGACGCCCACCGATGCCCAGCTTGAAGGATCTGCGGAACCGCATCACCTCGGTGAAGGCGACGCAGAAGATCACCAAGGCGATGCAGATGGTCGCCGCCGCAAAGCTGCGGCGCGCCCAGAATGCCGCCGAGAACGGGCGTCCCTACGCCGAGAGAATGGCCCAGGTGCTCGGCAATCTCGCCGGCAACCTGATCGGCGGCGTCGGCGCTCCGCGCCTGCTCTCCGGCACGGGTCAGGACCGGGTGCACCTGCTCGTCGTCTGCACCGGCGACCGCGGCTTGGCCGGCGCGTTCAACTCCTCGATTGCGCGTCTCGCCCGCGACCATGCCAACCGGCTGATGGCCGACGGCAAGACCGTCAAGATCATGACGATCGGCAAGAAGGGCCTCGACGTCCTGCGCCGGCAGTTCCGCGACCAGATCATCGCCTCGCGTGACATCCGCGGCAACAAGCCGGTCGATTACCCCTTCGCCGCCGAGATCGCCGACGACATCCTCGCCCGCTTCGAGGCCGGCGAGTTCGACGTCGCGACGCTGTTCTACTCAGAGTTCCGTTCGGTGATCTCGCAGATCCCGACGGCGCAGAAGCTCATCCCGGCCGAGCTGCCGACGGCCGAGGGCGCTTCCGCCACGGGCGCCGGCTCCGATGCCGCGATGGAATTCGAGCCGAACGAGGAGACGATCCTCGAGACGCTGCTCCCGAAGAACCTCACCGTCCAGATCTTCCGGGCGCTGCTCGAGAACGCCGCCTCCGAGCAGGGCGCACGCATGAGCGCCATGGATTCGGCGACCCGCAACGCGGGCGAGATGATCAAGAAGCAGACGCTGATCTACAACCGGACGCGTCAGGCCATGATCACCAAGGAACTCATCGAGATCATTTCGGGCGCGGAAGCGCTCTGACCGCCGCATAAAGGAATCATCGCAATGGCGAACACCGCTTCCCCCCTGCAGACGACCGGCGCCAAGGGCAAGATCACCCAGGTCATCGGCCCCGTCGTGGACGTGCAGTTCGACGACCACCTGCCGGAAATCCTGAACGCGCTCGAGACCCGGAACCAGGGCAGCCGCCTCGTTCTCGAAGTCGCCCAGCAGCTCGGTGAGAACACCGTCCGCTGCATCGCGATGGACACCTCCGAGGGCCTCGTCCGCGGCCAGGAAGTCCGCGACACCGGCGCGCCGATCAAGGTGCCGGTCGGCCACAACACGCTCGGCCGCATCATGAACGTCATCGGCGAGCCGATCGACGAGGCCGGCCCGATCCAGTCGGACACCCTGCGCGCCATCCACCAGCCCGCCCCGCCCTACACCGATCAGTCGACCGAGTCGCAGATCCTGGTGACCGGCATCAAGGTCGTCGACCTGCTCGCCCCCTACGCCAAGGGCGGCAAGATCGGCCTGTTCGGCGGCGCCGGCGTCGGCAAGACCGTGCTGATCATGGAGCTGATCAACAACATCGCCAAGGTTCACTCGGGCTACTCGGTCTTCGCCGGCGTGGGCGAGCGCACCCGCGAGGGGAACGATCTCTACCACGAGATGATCGAGTCCAACGTCAACAAGAACCCCAAGGAGAACGGCGGCTCGGCCGAGGGCTCCAAGTGCGCGCTGGTCTACGGCCAGATGAACGAGTCCCCCGGCGCCCGCTCGCGCGTCGCGCTCACCGGCCTGACCATCGCCGAGGACTTCCGCGACCAGGGCCAGGACGTGCTGTTCTTCGTGGACAACATCTTCCGCTTCACCCAGGCCGGCTCCGAGGTCTCGGCGCTGCTCGGCCGCATCCCCTCGGCGGTGGGCTATCAGCCGACGCTCTCCACCGACATGGGCGCCCTGCAGGAGCGCATCACCACGACGACCAAGGGCTCGATCACCTCGGTGCAGGCGATCTACGTCCCGGCCGACGACCTGACCGACCCGGCGCCCGCCGCCTCCTTCGCCCACTTGGACGCGACCACGACGCTGTCGCGCTCGATCGCCGAGAAGGGCATCTACCCGGCCGTCGATCCGCTCGACTCGACCTCGCGCATGCTGTCGCCCGCCATCCTCGGCGAAGAGCATTACGAAGTCGCCCGTAAGGTCCAGCAGACGCTGCAGCGCTACAAGTCGCTTCAGGACATCATCGCCATCCTCGGGATGGACGAGCTGTCGGAAGAGGACAAGCTGACGGTGGCCCGCGCCCGCAAGATCGAGCGCTTCTTCTCGCAGCCCTTCTCGGTGGCCGAGATCTTCACCGGCTCGCCGGGCATCCAGGTGCCGCTGGAAGACACCATCAAGGGCTTCAAGGGCCTCGTCGAAGGCAAGTACGACGACCTGCCCGAGGCGGCGTTCTACATGGTCGGCACGATCGAGGACGCCCAGGAAAAGGCCAAGAAGCTCGCGGCCGCCTAAGGCATCATCCCGAAAGGTGGTTACCGGCTTTCGGAACAAGATGATGCAAGAACAAAAGGTTAGAGCATTGTCCTGGATCCGATATCCAGGACAATGCTCTAAGGCACGGGCGCGGGAACGATCGTGAACGCCAAGGTCGTTCTCCTTCTCGTCGGCGTCGTGGTCGGGGGCCTCGTCGGCTACCTGACCCGGCCGCAGGCCGCCGAGCTCAAGCTCGGCCCGCTCAGCGTCGAGATCCAGGACAAGGACTCGGCGGTGGGCGCACGCGGCGGAGAGCTGACCACCGGCCAGCTCCAGCATGTCGGGCTGTTCGCCCTGATCGGCGCCGTGATCGGCTTCGGAGCAGGCTTCGTCGCCGACCGCAGCCGGCGCTGACATCCAACCTCGGGACCTGATTGACGATGGCCACCTTCCACTTCGATTTCGTCGGCCCCGAGCGGACGCTGTATTCCGGCGAAGTCGAGGCCGTGCAGCTTCCCGGCTCCGAGGGCGAGATGACCGTGCTGCCGGGCCACGCCCCGGTGCTGACCACCCTCAAGGTCGGCGTCATCACCGTCACGGAGACGACCGGCAACGGTATGCGCATCTACGTCCAGGGCGGCTTTGCCGATATCGGACCGAAGAGCGTGACGGTTCTGGCCGAGCGCGCCGCCCCGATCGAGGAGGTCACCCCCGGCATGATCGACCGGGAGATCGAGGCGGTGGAACTCGTCCGCGACGCGACCCAGGATCTCGCCAAGCGCGAGGCGCTGAACGCCCAGATCGTTCAGATGCAGGAAGCCAAGAACACGCTGAGCCGCTGATTTTCGTCAGAGCTTCGGATTTCGGAAGGCGCTGGGAAACCGGCGCCTTTTTTGTTTTTGCGCCCGGGTCGTGCGCTGACGCTGCCGGGAGGGCCGGCTATGGCGCTGCCGCGGCTTCCAGCGCCCGCGCGATCAGCCGCTCGCGTGCCTCCGCGTCGTCCGGGCATCCGCTGGCGAGCCAGAGGTCCCGGGCCGCCCGCAACCCTGCACCGACCGCCCGACCCGGTGCGACGCCGCGCGCCACGAGATCGGCGCCTGTGACCGGGAGGACGGGGCGCGTGCCGGCGGCTTCCATCCGGTCGAGCATGGCACGCGCCGCCGGTGTCACGCGCGGGCGCGGCTCGCCGTCGAGGGCGATCAGCAACTCACGCAGGGGCCCGGCGCCATAGGTGGCGACGAGAGCCGGCACCGCGTCGGCCTCGATCACCGGCCGGTCGTGCAGGGCCGCGAGGGCGATGGCGTAGCCGGTGAGGCGCGCGTGCTCGGCCCGCGACAGACGAAGGCTCGCCTGCAGCCGGTCCGCGTCCTCGCTCGTCCGCACCGCGAGCGCGGCGAAGCGCGCCGTGGCGTCGACGCCCAGCTCGGTCGTCGCGCAGCGGGAGAGCCGGCCCAGTTCGCCGACACCGCCGAGGATGCGCGGCAGTAGGCCGGTCTCGCTCAGGATCGCCACCGCATCGACGGCGCGGGGCGCCAGCAGCAGCTTCAGGAACTCGGCGCGCACCCGCTCCCGCGAGAGCCGGTCGAGGCTGTCGCGGGCGGCGATGGAGGCGGCGAGTCCCTCCGCATCCGGTGCGCCGCTCCCGTAGCGGGCGTGGAAGCGGAAGAAACGCAGCAACCGCAAGGCATCTTCGCGCAGGCGGGTCGCCGCGTCGCCGATGAAGCGCACCCGGCCGGCGGCGAGGTCGGCGACACCCCCGGTCGTGTCGTGCAGGCGTCCCTCCGCGTCGAGCGAGAGGGCGTTGATGGTGAAGTCGCGCCGCTCGGCATCGCGAGCGAAGTCGCGGCCGAAACGCACCACCGCGTGTCGCCCGTCGGTCTCCACGTCCTCGCGCAGGGTCGTCACCTCGTGCGGCTCGCCGCCGACGACGAGGGTGACGGTCCCGTGCTCGATCCCCGTGCCCACCGCCTTGATCCCGGCGGTGCGGGCGCAGGCCATCACGGCCTCGGGCCGCAGCGTGGTGGCAAGGTCGATGTCGGCGACGATGGTGCCCAGCAGCGCGTCGCGCACGCAGCCACCGACGAGACGCGTTTCCTCGCCCGGCGCATCGAGCGCCGCGAGGCAGGCTTGCACGCCCGCCCGCGCCAGGAGGCGGGCCGGGCCGTCCGCGACCAGCGGCGGGGCAACGGATGAGGGCAGCGGGTCGGTGGTCATCGGAAATGGCCCGGCACCAGCCGGCCGTTCTCGAAGCGCGGCAGCTCGTAGCCGTCGTGGGTGCGCTGCCCGAGCAGGCCGACCGCGACGAGGGAGGCGATGACGATGAACAGACCGGCCAGGATCAGCCGCGTCCAGTGCGGCTTCCACTCGGCATGGTCGAGCGGCGAGCGCCGGGCGAACAGCAGCCAGCCCGCGAAGGCCAGGAAGGGCAGGGAGAACAGGAAGATTTCCTGAAGGACGAGGCGGAGCATGGATGGCGCAATCTGCGAGGGGCCGTGGGGCGCCCGTCAAGCGTCGAGGCGTTCAGGGATCAAGACGTTCAGGGATAAAGGCGTTCTTGGAGGTTGTGCACGATCCCTGCCGTGACGCCCCAGATCAGGTGCTCGGCGAAGGGGATGGCGTAGAAATAGCGCGTCCGGCCCTTCCATTCCGCCGAACGGACGAGATGCCGCGCCGGGTCCATGAGGAAGGCGAGCGGCACCTCGAACACGGCGGCCACCTCCGCCGGGTTCGGCCGCAGCACGGCGTCGCGCGCCACGAGCCCGACCACCGGCATCACGAGGAAGCCGGTGCCCGAGAGATAGGGATCGAGATAGCCGAGCGGGCGCACGGCGTCGCTCTCAAGCCCGATCTCCTCCCAGGCCTCGCGCAAAGCCGTGTCGATCGGCGTGGTGTCCTCGGGATCGACCTTGCCGCCGGGAAAGGCGACCTGCCCCGAATGGTCGCGCAGATGCGCCGCCCGCTTCGTGAACAGCAGCGTCGGCCCCTCGGGACGGTCGATCACAGGCACCAGCACCGCCGCCGGCCGGTGCGGCGTGGCCGGCGCAACGGAAAACCCCTCCGGCTGGAGGTCGTGGTCGCCGCGCGGGTTCGACAGCGGCACGCCCGGCCCCGGCGGCACGTGGCTCAAGCGGGTTTCCGCCCGCGCCAGGAAGGCGTCGAGGCCGAAATCCTCCGCGAGCCCGTCCGCCACGGGCCCGGCCGCCTGGGACAGCCTCACGCCGCCTCGGCCGGGGCGATGCGGTGGAAATGCCCTCCGGCCCAGAGCCCGAACCACCTCTGTCCGTCGATCTCGCACTCCTCGCCCATCTCCACGAGATCGTAGGTGAGGGGGCGGGTGACCAGGGCCCAGAGGTCGCGGCGGACATGGAGGTAGGGCTTGAGGCCCTCCGCCCCGTTCTCGAAGCGCAAGCGATGCTCGGCATCGGCCGAGACGAGGTCGTCCACATTGGTGCGGAAAGCGATGCGGCGGCCTTCGCCCTCGCCCTCCACCGCCATCTCCACGGCCGCGAATGCCGCGTCCTCGACGGTGATGCGGACTTTCTCGGCCGGTGTGACGAGCACGGTCGAGCCGTCGGGCTCCTTGCGCAGGATCGAGGCGAAGAGCTTGACCAGCTTCGGCCGCCGGATCGCCGAGCCGTCGTGGAACCACGTGCCGTCGGCGGCGATGCGGATGTCGATCGTGCCGCAATGCTCCGGATTCCAGCGCTCCACCGGCGGCAGGCCGCGTTTGCCGATCTCGCCGAGGGCGGCGCTGAGGCGGGCGAGCGCCGGATCGTCGGGGGTGCTCTGGGTCATGACTTGTCGCCGGGCTTGTCCCGCAAAACCTTCCAGATTCCCGTCACCGCCGCCAGAGGCCGGCCGCCGCTGGTGAGCGTGCCGCGCACGAAGACGAGGGACGCGGTCTTCCGCACGATCTCCGGCACCGTCTCGATCAGGTCGCCGATCTGGGCCGCGCCGACGAACTGGCTCGACATCTCGATCGTCACGGCGCGGGCCCCGTCGCAGGCGTCGCGCACGACGATGCTGAGCGCCCGGTCGGCGAAGGTGAGCAGCATGCCGCCATGGACGATGCCGACGAGGTTGCCGTGCCGCTCGTCGGTGCGGAAGGCGAACGCTTTCGTGCCCTCGACCGTCCGGTGATAGACCGGCCCGACATGGGCGATGAAGCCCGGATCGGTGAAAGCCTCCCACCCCTCGGGGAAGGCCGTGCGCTCCTCGTCCGTCATCCGGTCTCGCCTTCCTCGGGGCGGGTGCGTGCCGCCCGCGATGCACGATGTCGCGGGCGTCCTGCCCGCCGCGTCTGGAGCGCCCATATAGTGCCGATCTGCCGCGCGGCAGCGCCGCGCTTGCGTTCGGCCCGCGTTCGGCGCCAGACTCCGCACTTTCCGGGCCTCCGCGCCCGGCCATCGCAAGGTTCACTTCATGGCACAGGGCGCCGGATCGGCCAGCACGACGAGCCTCGACGACGGGATCGTCGCCACCGCCGAAACCTGCCTCGCCGCGATCGAGCAGGCGCGGGAGGCGATCCACGGGGTCATCTTCGGGCAGGAAAAGATCGTCGATCTGGCGCTGGTCACGATCCTGGCCGGCGGCCACGGCTTGCTCGTCGGCCTGCCGGGTCTAGCCAAGACCAAGCTGGTCGAGACGCTGGGCACCGTGCTCGGGCTGGATGCCCGCCGCGTGCAGTTCACGCCGGACCTGATGCCCTCCGACATCCTCGGCACCGAGATCCTCGACGAGGATGCCGAGCGCCGCCGCTCCTTCCGCTTCGTGAAGGGGCCGGTCTTCACCCAGCTCCTGATGGCCGACGAGATCAACCGCGCCAGCCCGCGCACGCAATCGGCGCTGCTCCAGGCGATGCAGGAGCATTTCGTCTCGGTGGCGGGCGAGCGCCACGACCTGCCGCGCCCCTTCCATGTGCTGGCGACGCAGAACCCGATCGAGCAGGAGGGCACCTACCCGCTGCCAGAGGCGCAGCTCGACCGCTTCCTCCTGGAGATCGATGTCGGCTATCCCGACCGCGCCGCCGAGCGCCGCATCCTGATCGAGACGACCGGCGTCGAGGACGCGCGGGCCAAGACCGTGATGACCACCGAGCAATTGCTCACGGCCCAACGCCTCGTGCGGCGCCTGCCGGTGGGCGATGCCGTGGTCGATGCCATCCTCGACCTCGTGCGCTCGGCCCGTCCCGAGGGCGGCGATCCGGCGGTTGCCAAGAAGCTGCTCTGGGGGCCGGGCCCCCGCGCCAGTCAGGCGCTGACACTGGCCGTGCGTGCCCGCGCGCTGATCGAGGGCCGCGTCGCCCCCTCCGTCGCCGACGTGAAGGCCCTGGCCGAGCCGGTGCTCAAGCACCGCATGGCGGTGACCTTCGCCGCGCGGGCTGACGGCGAGACGGTGACCGGCCTGATCGGCCAGCTCGCCGCGAAGCTCTGAGCCCGCCGCGGATGGCCTCCACCCGGCTCGTCGAGGCCGAGAGCCGCCGCCCCGGCGGCCCCGAGACCGGGGGCGCCCTGGCGCTCGCCGAGGTGATGCCGCGGCTCGTGCTCGAATCGCGCCGCGTCTCCGGCACCCTGGCGCACGGCCTGCACGGACGCCGCCGCGCGGGGCCGGGCGAGAGCTTCTGGCAGTTCCGCCCCTTTGTGCCCGGTGAGGCGGCGGCGCGCGTCGACTGGCGCCGCTCCGCCCGCGACGACCGGCTCTATGTGCGTGAGCGCGAGTGGGAGGCGGCTCACAACATCTGGATCTGGATCGACCGCTCCGCCTCCATGGGCTTCGCCTCAAGTCTCGCCCAGACCTCCAAGATCGAGCGGGCGCTGGTGCTGGGCTTGGCGCTGGCCGACACCTTCGTGGAGGGCGGCGAGCGCGTCGGCCTGCTCGGGCTCACCCGTTCCAGCGCGACGCGCGGCATCGTGGAGCGGCTTGCCCAGGCGCTCGTCAACGACCGGGCCGGCCTGACCCAGGATCTGCCGCCGGGAGCGACGCCCGGCCGGTTCGACGAAGTGGTGCTGATCAGCGATTTCCTCACGCCGCTGGATCGGGTGCGGAGTGCCGTGCAGACGATCTCGGCGCGCGGCACCCACGGCCATCTCGTGCTGGTGGCCGATCCGGTGGAGGAGACCTTCCCCTTCACCGGCCAGGCGGTGCTGCACGATCCCGAGGGCGGCCTCAGCCTCGATATCGGTGAGGCCTCGGCCTGGGGCGAGGCCTATCGCACCCGCATCGCGGCCCATCGCGATGGCCTGTCCGAGATCGCCCGGCAGCGGGGCTGGACGCTGACGATCCACCGGACCGACCGGCCGGCGAGCGAGGCGGCCCTGCGGCTGCTGACTCTCGTCGCCGCCGCGCGCGGCCTCGGCTGAAAGGCGAAGCGCATTGTTCGGAGTTCCGCTCACCTTCGCCGCTCCCCTCGCGCTGGCCGCCCTCGTCGCGCTGCCGGCCCTGTGGATCCTGCTGCGGGTCACGCCGCCGCGCCCGCAGCGCATCCACTTCCCGCCGCTGGCGCTGATGGCCGACCTGCTGCCGAAGCGCGAGACGCCGGCCCGCACGCCGCCCTGGCTCCTGATCCTGCGGATGCTCGCTGCCGCCTGTCTCATCCTCGCCGTGGCCGGGCCGGTGTGGAATCCCGGCGGCATCGGCGCTGCGTCGGGGCGCAACCCGCTGCTCCTCATCCTCGACAACGGTGTCGTCGCCGCCCACGACTGGCGCGACCGCCTGCGCGCGGCGACCGACGAGATCGAGGCCGCCGCCCGCGACGGTCGCCCGGTGGCGCTGGTCGCCAGCGCAGAGCCCGCCGCGCCGTTCGAGGCGAAGGCCCCGGCCGCTGCGCTGGAGCGCCTGCGCGCGATCAAGCCGCGCCCGCATCTCGGTGACCGCGGGGCGCACCTGGCCTCGATCGGCACCTTCCTGGAGCGGGTGCCCGGCGCCTCGATCGTCTGGATCAGCGATGGCGTGCGCGGCGTCGGCGAGGCCGATTTCGCCACGTCCCTCGGCGAGATGGCGGCCCGCCACGGCAGCGCGGTGACCGTGCTGAAGGCCGAGCGATCCCCGGCGCTGGCGCTCGAAGGCTCCCCCGTGCAGCCGGGCGAAAAGCTCTCGGCGCAGGTGTTGCGGGCCGAAGGCAACGGCCGCGACGCGGGGCTGGTGCGGGCGCTCGACCAGAAGGGCCTGCCGCTCGCCGAGAGCCGCTTCACCCTGGAGCCGGAGGCGCGTGAGACCCGTGTCAGCTTCGACCTGCCGGTGGAGCTGCGCAACGCCATCGCCCGCCTCGAGATCGAGGGCGAGCGTTCGGCCGGCGCCGTGGTGCTGATGGACGAGCGCGGCAAGCGCCGCCGGGTCGGCCTCGTCTTCGGCGGCACCCTCGATCAGGCCCAGCCGCTGCTCGCGCCGACCTACTACCTCGCCAAGGCGCTCACCCCCTTCGCCGACGTGCAGCAGCCCCGCGGCGGCCAGGGCACGGCCGAGTCCATCGGCCAGATGCTCGACAATCAGGTCTCGGTGCTGGCGCTCGCCGATGTCGGCGCGCTGGACGAGCGCACCCTCGCGCGGGTCGAACAATTCGTGGACGAGGGCGGGCTGTTGTTGCGCTTCGCCGGTCCCCGGCTTGCCGCCGGCAACGACCCGCTCGTGCCGGTGCGCCTGCGCCGGGGCGGGCGCTCGCTCGGTGGCACCCTCTCCTGGGACCGGCCGCGCACGCTCGCGGCCTTTGCCCCGAGAGCCCCTTCGCCGGCCTGAACCCGCCGGCTGATATCGGCGTGCGCCGCCAGATCCTCGCCGAGCCCGACGGCGACCTGCCGGGCAAGACCTGGGCGGCACTCGAGGACGGCACGCCCATCGTCACAGCGCAGAAGCGGGGGCAGGGGCTCGTGGTGCTGTTTCATGTGACCGCCGACACGACGTGGTCGAACCTGCCGCTGTCGGGCCTGTTCGTGGACATGCTGCGCCGGGTGGTCGGGCTCGCCGGCCCCTCGGCCAAGCTCGGCGAGGGCGACGGCCGGCCGGCGAAGGCCGCGCTGCTGGCGCCGCGCCTGACCCTCGACGGCTTCGGTGCGCTCGGCTCGCCGCCGGCGAGCGCCACGGCCGTGCCGGCCGATTTCGCCGACCGCGCCGGCCCCGAACACCCGCCCGGCTTCTACGGCACGGCGGAGGGCGGCATCGCCGTCAACGCGCTGGCGCCCGGCGACCGGCTCCAACCCCTCGACCTCACCGGCCTCAAGGGCGCCCGCACGGGTTCGCTCGCGGGCGCCGAGACGCTGGATCTGCGCGCGCTGCTGTTCACCCTCGCGCTGGCGCTGCTGGCGCTCGACACCCTGGCCGGCCTCTGGCTCGGCGGATTTTTTCGCAAGTTCGGTCGAGTTTCACACGGGAAGGCGGCGCCGGCCGCCCTGCTTCTGCCGGCGCTGCTCGGCCTTGCGCTGGTCTTCGCCCCGCCTCCGGCACGGGCGCAGGAATCACCGGCCAACCGCCCGAACGGCATCGAATCGGCGCTGGCCACCCGCCTCGCCTTCGTCGTCACCGGCGACGCCGCGACGGATACGGCGAGCCGGGCGGGCCTGTCGGGCCTGAGCCAGATGCTCGCCGCCCGCACTGCCCTGGAGCCCGGCGAGCCGGCGGGGCTGAATCCGGAGAAGGACGAACTCGCCTTCTACCCGCTGATCTACTGGCCGATCGTCGCCGGCCGTCCGCAGCCGAGCGAGGCGGCGATCCGCAAGATCGACGCCTTCATGCGCAACGGCGGCACGGTGATCTTCGACACCCGCGATGCCCAGACCGCCCGCCCCGGCGGCCCGCCGAGCCCGGAAGCGGCCTACCTGCGCAAGATGCTCGCGACCCTCGAAGTGCCGGAGCTGGAGCCGGTGCCGGCCGACCACGTGCTCACCAAGGCGTTCTACCTGGTGGATTCCTTCCCTGGCCGCTTCGGTACCGGCCAGACCTGGGTCGAGACGATTCCGCCCGCGGGCGAGGGCGGCGAGCGCCGTCCGGCTCGGGCCGGCGACGGCGTCACCCCGCTTATCATCACCGGCAACGATCTCGCCGCCGCCTGGGCGGTCGGCCGCAACGGCGAGCCGCTCTACCCCGTCACCGGCGGCGACCAGCGCCAGCGCGAGATGGCGTTCCGCGGCGGCATCAACATCGTGATCTACACCCTGACCGGGAACTACAAGGCCGATCAGGTCCACGTGCCGGCGTTGCTGGAGCGGTTGGGACAGTGATTTTTTCCGCGCGACGTTCCGACATCGCCCTCTCCCCTCTGCGGGAGAGGGTGGCCCCCGAAGGGGTCGGGTGAGGGGAGCGCCGCTTCCGGAAGGGCCTGAGCCGGCCCCTCTCCCGCCTGCTCCGCAGGCACCCTCCCCCGCAGAGGGGGGAGGGATTCTCGTAGTTTCCACTGAAGGCCCCGCCCGATGCTGAGCCTCAGCTTCACGCCCCTCGTCCCCTGGTCGGTGCTCGCCGGATTCGGCGTGCTCGCCGTGATCCTTGCCGTCGTCGCGGTCCTCGCGCGTGGGCGCACGGCCCTGTTGCGGGCGGTGGCGCTCGGCCTCGTCATCGCGGCGCTCGCCAATCCCTCGCTCGTGCGCGAGGACCGCGACCCGGTGAAGGACGTGGCGGCCATCGTCGTCGATCGCTCCGGTTCGCAAAGCTTGGGCGATCGCCCGGCCATGACCGATGCGGTGAAAGCCGAGCTGGAACGCCGCTTCGGCGCGCTGGCGAACATCGAGCCCCGCTTCATCGAGGTCGGCGACGCCCAGGGCGGGGAGGGCGACGACGGCACCAAGCTGTTCACGGCGCTGACCCAGTCGCTCGCCGACGTGCCGCCGGAGCGGATCGCCGGCGTGGTGATGCTCACCGACGGCGTGGTGCACGACATCCCCGCCTCGCTCGAAGCGCTCGGGCTGAAAGCACCGCTGCACGTTCTCGTCACCGGCAGGCCGGACGAGCGCGACCGTCAAATCAAGATGCTGGAGGCGCCCCGCTTCGGCATCGTCGGCCGGGACGTCACCTTGCGCGGCGAGGTGATGGAGCGCGGCGGCACCGGCACGGCGACCGTCACCGTGCGCCGCGACGGCGAGGAGATCGACCGGCAGAGCATCGCCACCGGCGTGCCGTTCTCGCTCACCACACATATCGAGCATGGCGGCCCCAACGTGGTCGAGATCGAGGTCGAGCCGCTGCCGGGCGAGCTGACCACGGTCAACAACCGCGCCGTCCTGCCCATCGAAGGAATTCGCGAAAAACTGCGGGTGCTGCTCGTCTCCGGCGAGCCGCATCAGGGCGAGCGCACCTGGCGCAACCTGCTGAAGTCGGACGCCTCCGTCGATCTCGTCCACTTCACCATTCTCAGGCCGCCGGAGAAGCAGGACGGCACCCCGATCTCCGAGCTCTCGCTGATCGCCTTCCCGACCCGCGAGCTGTTCGTCCAGAAGATCAAGGATTTCGACCTCATCATCTTCGACCGCTACGCCAATCAGAGCGTGCTGCCGTCCGCCTATTTCGACAACATCGCCCGCTACGTCCGCGAGGGCGGTGCGCTCCTCATCGCCGCCGGGCCGGAATTCGCCGGTCCCGCCAGCCTTGCCCGCACCCGGCTCGCCTCGATCCTGCCGGGCGATCCCTCGATGAAGGTGGTCGAGCAGCCGTTCAAGGCGACGCTCACCGAGACCGGCCACCGCCACCCCGTCACCCGGGCGCTGCCGGGCTCGGAGGCGAATCCGCCGGCCTGGGGCGACTGGCTGCGCATCGTCTCGGCCCAGACCCGGCCGGGCGTGCAGCCGATCCTGTCGGGCGCCAACGGCCTGCCGCTCCTGGCCCTTTCCCGCGAAGACAAGGGCCGCGTCGCTCTGATGCTGTCCGATCAGGCTTGGCTCTGGGCCCGCGGCTACCAGCAGGGCGGCCCCTATCTCGACCTGCTGCGGCGTCTCGCCCACTGGCTGATGAAGGAGCCCGCGCTCGAAGAGGAGGCCCTGCGTGCCCAGACCACGGGCCGGGGCCGCGAGGTCCGCGTCGAGCGCCAGACCATGGCCGAGGAGGCAGGCCCCGTCACGATCACCGGTCCGACCGGCAAGGAGCGCAGTCTCGACCTGTCGAAGGCCGAGACCGGCCTGTTCACCGCGACCTTCGAGGCGGAGGGGCTCGGGCTCCACACCATCCGCTCGGGCAACCTCGTCGCCTTCGTCAGTGTCGGCCCGGCCAACCCGCGCGAACTCGCCGACGTGTTCAGCGATACCGACCGGCTGAAGGGCGTGGCGGACGGCTCCGGCGGTACGGTGCGCCGGGTCGCGGCGGCCGGCGGCGGCATCGAGGTGCCCCGCCTCCAGATCACCCGCGGCGGCCGACTGGGCGGCGCCGACTGGATCGGTTTCCGTCCGAGCGACAGCGCCACGATACGCGGCGTCGAGGTCTATCCCCTCGGCATCGGCCTGTGGGCGCTGGTGGCGCTTGCCGCCGCCGTGCTGGCGATGTGGCTGGTCGAGGGACGGCGCGGCCGCGCGGCGTAGCGGAAGTGACGACCGGCAGGGCGGCTGTCGTCACGGCCGTTTTAGGAATCGGCGGTCACGATCGCTTTTTCCATTCGCCGGGCGTCATCTGGGTCGCGGTCTTGAAGACGCGCGTGAAGTGGCTCTGCGAGGCATAGCCGCAGGCCAGCGCCACTTCGGCCAGTCCGGCCGGTTCCCCTCTCAAGAGCTGTTTTGCCCGCTCGATGCGCCGTGCCCCGAGATAGCGATGCGGGGGCATGCCGAAGCTGACCCGAAACATCTTGGCGAAGTGGAACGTGCTGAGGCGAGCCTCCGTGGCCAATCGATCGAGCGTCAGCGGCTCGTCGAGATGCGCTTCGATCAACGCTGCAATCCGTTGCCGCGTTGTGGGCGACAGGCCACCGCGGACGGGCGCCTGCCCCGCGGTCTTGGCGTATTGCCGTAGGAGGCGGTGAACGAGGAGGTGGCAGGCGGCGTCCAGCGCCGGGCCATCGCCTCCCTCCGTCCAGTCGAGGGGCATCACGCCACCGCGAACGATCATCGCCATCGCGGGATCGTCGGAGAAGGTCAGGTCTTGAACGTTGATCCGGCGCGGATCGACGTCGAAGGCCGTCAACGCCCGATAGGCGAGCACGTCAGGCTCGACATAGAGGTGGAACATCCGGAGCGATCCGCCGATGTGCCAGCGGCTCTCGTGTCCGGCGGGCAAGAGGCAGAGCTTGTCCGGCCCCCCGCCCGACAACTGCCGGTCTTCGCGCACGACGCGCTCGCCCCCTTCGAGATAGATGCTGAGCGTGTGGTGATCGGGCCGATCGTAACGGGCTTGGTTGTCGCGGTTGCTCCACTCGGCGAGCGAGAGTCCGCGCCCGATCGTTCCCGACCGCATCAGCTGCGCGCCGGTCCGAGAAAGGGTGCGGGCAACGCTGGGGGACGGGCGTTCCATGCTCACCGCCGAGAGAGGACGCCTCGTTCCTTGGACTGCGCCTCGCATCGGTGCAACGCGCCGGCGGGAAAAGCCCAAGATTGTGCAAGGCCGTTGCCGATCCGAGAAAGCATCGTGGGGCGGCATCGGCTGTGCTCTCGCTGGCCTCAACCGGCCTCGAGGGACCGCCCGTGACCGCCTTCTTCTACGCGCTGACCGTCCTGATCTGGGGCACGACCTGGATCGCCATCAAGAGCCAGCTCGGGGCCGTGCCCGTCGAGGTCTCGATCGCGTACCGCTTCGCGCTGGCCGGATCGGTGCTGTTCCTGGCTTTGATCGCGATGCGGCGCGTCCAACCCATTGCCCTTCGCCATCAGCCCTTCGTCGCGCTTCAGGCCGTCTGCCTCTTCTCGTGCAACTTCCTGTGTTTCTACAACGCAACGATCTACGTCCCGAGCGGCATCGTCTCGGTGGTGTTCTCGGCCGCCACGATCTTCAACATGGCGAACGCCTTCCTGATCCATCGCCGCAAGCCGGAGGGCCGGGTTCTGGGCGGGGCGATGTTCGGCGTTGCGGGGATCGCCTGCTTGTTCTGGGAAACGGTGACGCGCACGCAATTCGGCGCCGACACGGCCTACGGCTTAGGTTTGGCGCTGCTCGGCACCTGGTTCTTTTCCGCCGGCAACCTCGTCTCGGCCCGCAACCAGCGCCATGGCCTGAAGGTCGCGTCGGTGAACGCCTGGGCGATGCTGTACGGGGCCGGGATCGTATCGCTCGTCGCTCTCGCGCAGGGCATCCCGTTCGCCTTCGAAACCTCACCCACCTATGTCGGATCTCTCCTCTATCTCGCCATCCCCGGCTCAGTGATCGGCTTCACCACCTACCTCACCGTCGTTCACCGCCTCGGACCGGAGCGGGCGGCCTCTATGACCGTGCTCTTTCCGGTCGTCGCCCTGACGATCTCGGTCTTTGCCGAGAGTTACCGGGTCACGCCGTTGGTCGGCTTGGGCCTCCTGTTCGTGCTCCTCGGCAACGGGCTTGTTCTCGGACGATGGCACCGCCCGGCTGCTCGACGTCCCATGGCGAAAGCCTGAGAAGACAGCCTTCCCAAGGCTGGTGGTCCAAGCTGTCGGGATGAACCGCATCCGTCGCCGGGCATTCGGAACCGGCCGGCCGGGCCCGATCACGTTCGAATTGGGACGCGGCCCGGACTCTGGTGGCCGGGCGCGACCTGTGCAATCCCGGCCCGATGACCGACTCACTCCCGTTCCTGGCCGGCGGCGGCGAGGCCGCCCGCATGATCGCCGAGCGCGACTGGTCGGATCATCCCCTCGGGCCGCCGCAAACCTGGCCGGAATCGCTGCGCACCGCGCTCAGCCTCGTGCTGAACTCGCCCGAGAGCATGATCCTGGCCTGGGGGCCGGAGCTGCACTTCTTCTTCAACGACACCTACTTCCCGCTGCTGGGACCCCGTCTCCCCTGGGCCATGGGCGAGCGCTTCGACCGGGTCTGGGCCGATGCCTGGGATCAGGCCAAGCCGATCATCGACGACGCCTTCGCCGGTAAGAGCCGCCGCTTCGAGGATCTGCCCTGGACGCTCGCCACCGATCGGGGCGAGGCGCAGACGTGGTGGAGCTTCTCCTACTCGCGGGTGCTCGACGGGGAGGGCCGCATCGCCGGCCTGTTCGTCTTCACCAACGAGACGACGAAGCGCATCCGCATGGAGGCGCTCCAGCGGGAGAGCGAGGCGGCCCTGCGCCGCAGCGAATCCTTCCTGGCGGCGACCCTCCAGGGGCTGCCGGTCGGCGTGATCATCGCCGACGCGGAAGGGCGGATCGTCCACGACAACGCCGCCAACCGCGAGATCTGGGGCATGCCGCCGCAGACCGTGAATTGGGAAAGCTACGGCGACTGGGTCGGCTACTGGCCGGAGACGGGCGAGCGCCTGCGTGCCGAGGAATGGGGCATGGCCCGCGCCCTGCTGCACGGCGAGACCGTGCGCGGCGAACTCGTCGAGATCGAGCGCTTCGACGGCGGCGGGCGGCGCCTGTTCCTGAACAACGCCGCACCGATCCGCGATCGCGCGGGCGCCATCGTCGGCGGCGTGGTGGCCGAACTCGACGTGACCGAGCGGATCGAGGTCGAGCGGCGGCTGCGGGAGAGCGAGGCGCTCGCCCGCGTCAACGCCGAGCGGGTCCAGCTCGCGCTCTCGGCCGGCGCGATCGTCGGCACGTGGTTCTGGGATCTGCCCAGCGACCGCTTCACCGTGGACGAGGGGTTCGCCCGCGCCTTCGGCCTCGATCCGGCGCTCGGCCGCGAGGGCCTGAGCCTCGCTCAGGTGGTCGAGACGGTCCATCCCGACGACAAGGCCGGGCTGGCGAAAGCGATCGGCGAGGCCATCGCCCGCGGCGGCGCCTACGCCCACCAGTACCGGGTGCGGCGGGCGGACGGTCGCTATTACTGGATCGAGGCCAACGGCCGGGTCGATCACGCGCCCGACGCCACGCCGCTCAGCTTTCCCGGCGTGCTCATCGACGTGGAGGAGCGTCGCGCCGTCGCGGCCGAGCGCGACCGGGCCACCGCGCTCCTGCGCGAGAAGGCGGTGGAGTTCGAGACGCTGGCCGACAACATTCCGGCCCTGTGCTGGATGGCCCGGGCCGACGGCCACATCTACTGGTACAACCGGCGCTGGTACGATTACACCGGCACCGATGCCGAGAGCATGCAGGGCTGGGGCTGGAAGGCGGTGCACGATCCCGCCGCGCTGCCGGGGGTGACCGAGCGCTGGCAGCACTCCATCGCCACCGGCGAGCGCTTCGACATGACCTTCCCGCTGCGCGGCCGGGACGGCACGTTCCGCCCCTTCCTGACCCGCATCGTGCCGATCCGCGACGAGACCGGCACCGTCGTGCGCTGGTTCGGCACCAACACCGACATCACCGATCTGCGTGCGGTCCAGGATGCCCTGCACCGGCTCAACGAGACCCTGGAGGAGCAGGTCGCCGCCCGCACCGCCGAGCGCGACCAGATCTGGCAGGCGTCGAGCGACCTTCTGGCCGTGGCCGATTTCGAGGGCCGCTTCGTCAGCCTCAACCCGGCCTGGAGCGCCACGCTGGGCTGGAGCGAGGCCGAGTTGAAAGCGGTCCCCTTCCTCGACTTCGTCCACCCCGAGGACCGGGAATTGACGCGCGCCGCCGCCGCAAGCCTCGCCCGCGGCGAGATGCAGCTCGGCTTCGAGAACCGCTACCGGACCCGCGACGGGGATTACCGCTGGTTCTCCTGGAACACCGTGCCGCGCCAGGGGCTCATCTACGCCTCGGTGCGCGACGTCACCGCGATCAAGGGGCAGGCCCGCGCCCTGGCCGAGGCCGAGGAGGCCCTGCGCCAGTCGCAGAAGATGGAGGCGGTGGGCCAGCTCACCGGCGGGCTGGCCCACGACTTCAACAACCTGCTCGCCGGCATCTCGGGCAGCCTGGAGCTGATGCAGACCCGCATCAGCCAGGGCCGGCTCAAGGATGTCGACCGCTACATGGGCGCCGCCCAAGGCGCGGCCAAGCGCGCTGCCGCGCTGACGCACCGCCTGCTCGCCTTCTCCCGCCGCCAGACGCTGGACCCGAGGCCCACCGACGTGAACCGGCTGGTGATGGGCATGGAGGATCTGATCCGGCGCACGGTCGGTCCCACCATCACCATCGAGGTGGTGGGGGCGGCCGGGCTCTGGCCCTCCCTCGTCGATCCGCCGCAGCTCGAGAATGCGCTGCTCAACCTCTGCATCAACGCCCGCGACGCGATGCCCGAGGGCGGGCGCATCACCATCGAGACCGCCAACAAGTGGCTCGATGTTCATGCCGCGCACCAGCACGACGTTCCGCCGGGCCAGTACCTCTCGCTGTGCGTGACCGATACCGGCACCGGCATGAGCCCGGACGTGCGGGCCAAGGCGTTCGACCCGTTCTTCACGACCAAGCCGACCGGCCAGGGCACGGGCCTCGGCCTGTCGATGATCTACGGCTTCGCCAAGCAGACGGGCGGGCAGGTGCGGATCTATTCCGAACTCGGCCAGGGCACGACGGTCTGCATCTACCTGCCCCGCTTTCACGGCGAGGCGGAGGATCTCGATTCGCTCGGCCCCCTGGTCGATGCGCCACGCGCCGAGCAGGGTGAGACGGTGCTCGTGGTCGATGACGAACCGACCGTGCGGATGCTGGTGACGGAGGTGCTGGAGGACCTCGGCTATACCGCGATCGAGGCCGCCGACAGCGCCAGCGGCCTCAAGGTGCTGCAATCGGACGTGCGCATCGACCTGCTCATCTCCGATGTCGGGCTCCCCGGCGGCATGAACGGCCGCCAGATGGCCGATGCGGGCCGTCTCTCGCGCCCCGGTCTCAAGGTGCTGTTCATCACCGGCTATGCCGAGAACGCGGCGGTGGGCAACGGCCATTTGGAGCCCGGCATGGCGGTGCTGACCAAGCCGTTCGTGGTCGAGACCCTGGGCTTGCGCATCCGCGAGATCATTGCGCGGGGGTAGCGCAGGACCATTGCTCGAAGGCGATGGCCCTGGTTTCTTGCTGGCCTCAGTCGCCGGCGCCCGCCTCCGCGGACAGTCTCGGTTCCTTGGGCTTCCGCTCCGCTCGATGCTGTCCGGGGCTCACGCCCCGAAAAGCCCGCTCCGCGCGGCGCTCTTCGCGCCGCGAAGCCGCTCATGCGGCTTCGAGGGAGGGCCCTGGGGGGAGCGGCCGGGGCTCCCAGTCCCCCGTCAGGCCCGGATCGAACCGACGAAGTGCTGGACGGAACTCCGGAGCTCGGTGGACTGCCCGTTCAACGCGATGGCGTCCTGCAGCACCCGATCCGCCGCACGCCCCGTGGCGCTGGAGGCGCCGATGACGGATTCGATCTCGCCGGTGGCCAGGCGCATGCCGTGCGAGGCGGCCGAGATGTTGTGGGCGATCTCCTGGGTCGCGGTCGATTGCTCGTCGATGGCGTAGGCGATCGCGTCCGCCATGCCGGTGGCGCGCTGGATCGCCTGCGTGATGTTGCCGATGGCCTGCACCGTCTGCTCCGTGGCCACGCGGACCGAGCCGATATGCGCCGCGATCTCGTCGGTGGCCCGGGCCGACTGACCCGCCAGGGCCTTCACCTCGGCGGCGACGACGGCGAAACCCTTGCCAGCGGCGCCGGCACGGGCGGCCTCGATGGTGGCGTTGAGCGCCAGCAGGTTCGTCTGCTCCGCCACGCCGCGGATGAGGCCGAGCACTTCGCTGATCCGCGCGGCGGCGGCGCCGAGATCGGCGACCTTGGTTTCCGTCGAGGCGGCTTCCTGAGCCGCCTCGGAGGCTGCCGCGGACGACCCCCGCGCCTGCTGGCGGATCTGATCGATCGAAGCGGACAGCTCCTCCGCGGCCGCGGCCACGGCCTCGATGTTCTGCGAGGCCGAGCGGGAGAGCCGTGCGGCCTCCGCCGAACGCAGGTCGGCTTCCCGGGCCGTGCCGGCCAGATTCGTGGCCTGGGCCTCGAACGAGCCCGCCGCCGTCGCGACCTGGCCGACGATGCCCCCGACCGAACTGCCGAACTGGTCCGCGGTCCGCTCCAGGCTCTGGCGCCGCTCCACCTCGGCGGATTGCCGCAGGCCCTCGCGCTCCCCTCTCAGCCGCTCCGCCTCGGCGCCGTGCGCCTTCAGGACATCCACCGCGCGGGCGATTTCGCCGATCTCGTCGCGGCGGTCCGTTCCGGGCACCTCGACGTCCCGTGTGCCCTCCACGAGCTGTGTGATGGTCCGCGCCAGCGAGGCCAGCGGCTGCACGACGCGGCGGGTGAAGAAGACCACGATGCCGAAGGTGAACAGGATGACGAGGAGCAGGGTCGCACCCGCCACGGCGAGGCGCTGCAGCGCCGAGGCGATCGTCTCGTCGGCGGTGGCGAGGGCCGATTGCAGGGCGGCGTCCCTGACGCTGAGGATCGACTGGAGCATTTTGGTGGTGTGGGGCCGCCATTCCGTGAGGGTCATCGGCGGCTCGGTCCCATCCCGGCCGGCCGCGAACATCCCCGCCACCACCTGTCCCGGATCGGCGATGAAGTTGCGCTCGACCATCGTGAGGGCATCGACCAGTGGGCCTTGGGTCTCGACCTGCATCACGCTGCGCTGCAGCCGCTGCCAAGCCTGCTCGATCCGGCCGTTCATCTCGTGGATCTGCACGGTCAGGGCCGGAGAGAAGCGCTGCTTGGCGCCCGCATACTGACTGAACCAGATCGAGCGGCTGCCGCCGATGTCGCGCAGCTCCATCGCGAGGCTGACGACCGGCACCGAGCGGGCGACCTCGGGATTCTCCCGGGTGATGTCGATCTCGATCATGCCGAGCGTCTTCGCGTTCTGTGCGACGACCGCGATGATCGCTTTCTGGAACGACTTGGCGGCCTGCTCGTCGCGCTCCTTGAGCGGCTTGGCGATCTCGCTATCCGCCGCCGCACGCGCGCCCTCGAGTTGGCGGATCGTCGGCTGCAGGGCTTGATCGAGCACGGCCCGCTTGTCGGCGGGCAGGGCCGCGACGGCGCCCGTGATCCGGCCGGCGACGGCCTCGGTTGCCTTGCGGTTCGCTTCCGCCGAGGCCCGGATCGGCGACTGCTCGGCGCTGTCAGAGAGCAGAAGCTGGTTGTAGGAGCCGCGTTCGAGGGCAAGACGCTCGTTAAAGCGGGCGATCTCCCCCAGGACCCCGACGAGCTGACGTGCCTCGTCGGCCTGCGACCAGCGCTGCCATTCCTGCCAAGCGATGAAGGAGCTCGAACCCGCGGTCACGAGTCCGACAGTGGCCATGCACGAAACGAAGAGATTCCGGACGCGCATCGGCCCCCCAGTTGTTTTTTCGAAATTTTCGCCACGTCGGCGCTGGGGGCGATTACGCTATGATATTTGTGAACGATCGGTTGACCGGGAATCGAACTGGGTAACGCCTGTTGTTGCACGTTTGCGTGAATTTCGGAGTCTGGGTTCACGTGTCTTTCGGGAGACGCTGACCGGCGCGGGTCAGTTCGCGGCCCGCTCGGTCGAGAACGCTACCGTCGGCGTCGGATCGTCGAAGCTTGGCTCGGCGGTGATGACTTGGACGTTGCGTTCGAGACCCAGATGCCGGCCGCCCGCCTCAAGCCTCCAGCCGCCCGAAGAACGCCGCGATCGCCGCCGCGGCCTCTTCGGGGCGTTCCCGATGCGGAAAGTGCCCGGCGCCCTCGAACGGGGCGAGATCGAGATTCGAGAAGGTCTCGCCGAGCCGGTCGGTCCAGGCGTAGGGGAAGAGCGGATCCTGCGTGCCCCAGCGGATACAGGTCGGCACGCGGATCGGCGGCAGGGCCGGCGCCTCGCCCCGCACCATGGCGAGCCGTCCCGCCTGCCGGCTCAGATACCAGTTGAAGCCGCCCTGCAGGTTGCCCGGGACCAGGAAGTTGTCGGTGAAGGCATCGAGCACCGCGTCGAAGGCGGATGGATTTCCGCCGGCCCAGTGGCGCAGGAAATGGCCGATATACGCGCGGCAGCTCTCGCGGCTGGCGCCGACCACCTCTGCGGCGAACGGCTTGAGGTGGAAGGATTGGTACCAGATCTCGGCCAGCATCTCCGGTTGGGCCAGACGCGGGCCGATGCCGGGATAGGGGCAATCGAAGAAGAACAGGCCGGTGAGCCGGTCCGGATGCGAGCGCCCGAGGGCTTGCCCGACAGAGGCGCCGACATCGTGCCCGACGATCCCGACGCGTGCGAGGCCGAGGGCATCGAGAAGGCCGACGATGTCGGCGGCGTGGACCTCCGGACCGGCCTTGTCCGAGGGGCCGTGATCGGGCTTCTCGCTGGCGCCGAAGCCGCGCAGGTCCGGCGCGATTAGGCTGAAGCGGTCGGCGAGCCGGGCCATCACCGGCTCCCAGGTCAGCCAGAATTCCGGCCAGCCGTGCAGCAGCACCAGGGGGCTGCCGGTTCCGGCCCGGGCGACGTGCAGCTGCACGCCGTTGCCCGTCACCGTGTCGTGCCGGATCTCCACCATGCTCAACCGTCCTTCTTCCTGTCGCACCTTCCGCGGGCAACGCGGCGGCCCCGCCGGTCCGTTCCGCAGCGCGCCGTCACAGGCCCGTGCCGTGAGGCCTCGTCGGACCGATCCGGAACAGGGCCGGCTTGACCGGGCAAGCTGGACCGTTTCAATGCGTCCATTCCTGCCGGTCGCGGGAGAGAGATGGCACCGTATGAGGCGGCAGATGGCGACGACGGTTCGGTGGCTCGCGCTCCCGCTCGTGCTGGGCGGCAGCCTCGCCGTCTCGGGCTGCACCGGCTTCGGCTACATCTCGCAGACCTATGTCAGCCAGGTGCCGCAGGTCGTCACGATCGGCTGTAACGAGCCCTACGAGGTCTACGACAACCGCCAGCGCCGCCGGGTTCTGGTGGTCTCGAACGCCCTGCGCGAGGTGACGGGCTGCGATGTGGGCCGGGTCGGCAACGGGCGTCCGCCGGCCGAGACACGGGCCGCGCGCTTCCGCACGGCGGCGCGCACCTATCTCGACGAGACCGTGCGCGAGGATTGCAAGATCACCGGCGAGACCGTGTTCAGCGATCTGCAGACCGAATTCGCCTATGCCTGCGACGCGCCGGTGGAGCCGCGCGGCACGGCGGTGCCGCGGCTGCCCGGACGGCGCAACCAGCGCTGATCGGGGGCGCGGTCAGGCTCGTCTTCAGGTTTCGTGGTCGGCTTCTTGCGGACTGACGAAGGTCCGCTCCGTCGCATCGCCCGCCGCGGCGAGCAGCGCCCGAGCGAAGGCCCGCGCCTCGGCGCGGTCGAGGCTGAGGATCGCGGTGACGGGGCGGCCGCCGAGATCGGGCAGTCCCAGTTCCAGGCGCACGCCCTCGCCCTCCGGCGTGGCGGACAAGCTCCAGCCGCGCTCGCCGCTCGGTGCGTTGCCCGTTCCCTCGCCTGATCCACTGCCCATTCCAACGCCCTTGCCGGGCTCGCTCATCGAATCGATCCTTCCGGTCCTTGCCGAGCCTGACATGGAGGGTTTCTCCGCCTCAGACCAGGGGCGCTGCGCGGGCGGGCGGCTGGGCGAAGACGATTGACGCGCGCGGCCGGGGATGATGTCTGCGCGCCGACCGCCCGCCGGGCGCGACACCACACGACAACGCAAGGGATGACCGACATGTCCGAGATCTGGTTCCGCACCGGCGAGGCGACCGTGCTCGCGGCTGAAGGGCAGTTCACCGACGCGATGCCGGAGGTGCTGATCGGCTCCACCCGCGGCCCCGTGGGCCACGGTTTCGCGAGCATGCTGGGGCAGGTCCAGGGCCATACCCGCATGTTCGTGGTGCGCGACCTCAACCAGCTCGTGCGCCCCTCCACGATCATGACCACCAAGGTCACGATCCACACCGCCGAATA
Organism: Methylorubrum sp. GM97; assembly: GCF_024347855.1. NCBI lineage: Bacteria > Pseudomonadati > Pseudomonadota > Alphaproteobacteria > Hyphomicrobiales > Methylobacteriaceae > Methylorubrum > Methylorubrum sp. GM97. The sequence continues at coordinate 1,513,642 of NZ_AP025942.1, read as the reverse complement.
TGCCGAGCTGCTGGGCGGCGTGGTTCAGGCGGCCACGGCTGACGCCATCGTCGATTGCGTGATCGAGGGCATCCTGCCGAAGGACGGGCTCGACGAACTCTGCATGATCATCACGATCTGGCTCGACGAGCGCTGCGGCACGGACGAAAACCTCGACCGCAAGGACCTCTACCGCACCAATTACGAGGCGACGAAGCTCGCCATCGCCCGCGCCATGAAGGGCGAGCCGACGATCGACGAGCTGATCGCCAACCGCAAGACGGTCAAGCACTACGCGCTCGAAGACATCATCGAGTATTGATTTTTACGCACGCGACGGGACGCGGCTTAGGCCGCGTCCCGGTCGATGGGCTTCGGTCGCTCGGCCCGATCATCCCGCGGTTTTGGGGTGATCGGGCCGCCTCACGCGAAAAGACTACTTCTTGGCGACGTAGGGGGCGATCATCTTGCGCGGATCGACGATCCGGTCGTAGTCGGCCTCGGAGACGTAGCCGAGCTTGAGCGCCGCCTCCCGCAGGCTGAGATCCTCCTCGTGCGCGAGGTGAGCGATCTTCGACGCCTTGTCGTAGCCGATCGTCGGGGCCAAAGCCGTCACCAGCATGAGCGAGCGATCGACGTAGTCCTTGATCCGCTTGTGATTGGGCTTCGTGCCCTCGATGAGGTGCTTGCGGAAGTTGCGGCTGCCGTCGCTCAGCAGCCGGATCGACTGCAGGACGTCGTAGATCATCACCGGCTTGTAGACGTTCATTTCAAGCGAGCCGCTGGCGCCGCCGAACCCGGTGCTGACGTCGTTGCCCATCACCTGAAGGGTGACCATCGTCAGCGCCTCGACCTGGGTCGGGTTCGTCTTGCCCGGCATGATCGAGGAGCCCGGCTCGTTCTCCGGAATGATCAGCTCGGCCAGGCCCGCCCGCGGACCGCAGGACAGCAGCCGGATGTCGTTGGCGATCTTGTAGAGCGAGCCGGCCAGCGTGCGCAGCGTGCCGGACAGGTGGACGATGGCGTCGTGCGCGCCTTGCACCACGAACTTGTTGGGCGCCGTGACGAAGGGCAGGCCGGTCAGCCGCGCGATCTCCTTCGCGCTCGCCTCGGCAAAGCCCGGCTGCGCGTTGATGCCGGTGCCGACCGCGGTGCCGCCGATGGCCAGGCGGTAGACGCCCTTCAGCGCGTCGTCGAAGCGCTCCAGGTTGTCGCTCAGCATGCCCGAATAGCCCGACCATTCCTGCCCGAGCGTGATCGGGACGGCATCCTGCATATGGGTGCGCCCGATCTTGATGATGTCCTTCCACGCCTCCGCCTTCGCAGCGATGCTGTCCCGCAGCTCGGTGATGGAAGGCGCCAGCCGCTGCCGGACCGCGATCGCGGCGGCCATGTACATCGCCGTCGGGAAGGTGTCGTTCGACGACTGGGCCATGTTGACGTGGTCGTTGGGATGCACGGGATTCTTGCTCCCGAGCGGCTGACCGGCGATCTGGCTGGACCGGTTCGCGATCACCTCGTTGACGTTCATGTTGAACTGGGTGCCGCTGCCCGTCATCCAGACGTGCAGCGGAAACATCTCCGCGTGCTGTCCGGCCAGGATCTCGTCGCAGACCTGAACGATGAGCTTGTGCTGCGTCTCGCCGAGGCGGCCATCCGCGAAGTTGACGTTGGCAGCGGCCTTTTTCAGGATTGCGTAGCTCGACACGAGCTCACGCGGCATCCGCTCGATCCCGATGTCGAAATTCTCGATCGACCTCTGCGTCTGGGCGCCCCACAGCTTGTCGCAGGGGATCTTCACCTCACCCATGCTGTCCTTCTCGACGCGGAAGCACTCGCCGCCGTCCGTCGCAGGAATCCCCGCGGGCTGCACGCCGGCTTTGCCGGTTTCCGCGGCCGCCACCTTCGGGATTGTCGCACCGGCCGCCAAGCCGATCGACGTGAGCAGTCCGGTCTTGAGGATGTCCCTGCGCTCCATGGAGCCGTGCCCTTTCTTGCTCTCGCGACCGACGTGCCGAGGAGGACGGGCGATCACGGCCCGTCCGGCCGCGGCCCGCACGCGATTCTCCGGCGAGACGCACGCGATCAATGATCCATCGTCCACGGGCAGGATGAGCCCGGCCGGGCGAAGGCCGGGGCTGCATGCGCGGCGCAAGGCAGGTGATCAATTGTTATAGCAGGATAGGCCTGACACTCGGCCTGCCTTGTAGGATTCTCACCTGATGCTTCGGCAGTGAAAGGCAGATGAGTGCTGAATTTCTAGGCTTCGGTTTGATTTTGTGATAATATAATTCAATATCGCCGCGCCGGCATCGATCGTGCCGAATGGGCGGGTCTCTCAGGATACGCCCGCTGCGCCCTCGAGCCCGGTGCCGAAACGGCCAGGAATCCGGCATTTCGTGACGCGGGCCCACATCGGACTTGGCCAGATCGGACTTGGCCAGATCGGACTTGGCCAGATCGGACTTGGCGGACATCGACGCGCGTCGTGCCCGAACTTCGGACGCCCTCAGTCCGGGGGAGGGCGCCGGCGACCGGAAGCGGCGTCCCGGTCCCTGGCCCTTGGGCCGGGCGTCAGAACTCGATCCCCTCCTGCGCCTTCACCCCGGCGGAGAAATGGTGCTTCACGCTGCCCATCTCGGTGACGAGGTCGGCGGCCTCGATCAGCGCCGGCTTGGCGTTGCGGCCGGTCACGACGACGTGGAGGTCGGGGCGCCGGGCGGCGAGGTCGGCAAGCACCGCGTCGAGGTCGAGGTAATCGTAGCGCAGGGCGATGTTCAGCTCGTCGAGGACGAGCAGGCGGATGCTCTCGTCCGCCATCAGCGTCTTGGCCGTGTCCCAGGCGTTATGGCAGGCGGCGATGTCGCGGGCCTTGTCCTGCGTCTCCCAGGTGAAGCCCTCGCCGAGTGCCTGCCAGACGATCTGGTCGCCGAAGCTTTTGAGCGCACGGGCCTCGCCCGTGTCCCAGGCGCCCTTGATGAACTGCACCACGCCGACCCGGTGACCCCGCCCGAGCATGCGCAGCACGAGGCCGAGGGCGGCCGTGGTCTTGCCCTTGCCGGGGCCGGTATGGACGATGAGCAGGCCCTTCTCGATCTTCTTCGAGGCGACCTCGGCGTCCTGCACCGCCTTGCGCTTGGCCATCTTTTCGCGGTGGCGCGTGTCGTCTTCGGTCATCAGGGATTCTCGCGTGAGGGTTTGACCGTCAGCGGCAGCCCGGCGACGGTGAGCACGACCCGGTCGGCCTCGCGCGCCAGCCGCTGGTGCAGCCGCCCGGCCGCATCGCGGAAGCGGCGGGCGAGGGCGTTGTCCGGCACGATGCCGAGGCCGACTTCGTTGGCGACGAGCACCAGCGGACCCGGCGCCGCGGCGCAGGCCCGTGCCAGGGCCTCGGTCGCCGCATCGAGATCGGCCTCGGCCAGCAGCAGGTTGGTGAGCCAGAGCGTGAGGCAATCGATCAGCACCGGCCCGGTCGCAGCGGCCACCGCCTCCGGCAGCGCCATCGGCACGTCGAGGGTGTGCCAGGAGTCGGAGCGCCGCGCCCGGTGCTCGTCGATGCGGACCCGCATCTCCTCGTCCCAGGCTTGCGCCGTGGCGATGTAGAGCCAGGGGGCGGGACAGGCCTCGATCAGCCGCTCGGCATAGGCGCTCTTGCCCGAGCGCGCACCGCCGAGCACCAGGGTCATCCGAGGGGAGGCCTGAAGCATCCGCACCCTTTGCCTCACGCACCGCCAGCGCGTCAAAGCCAGTCTGTTGACAATCTGTTGTCAAATGGGCAGCATATTGTCATGAAACGGTCGGATCATGAGGCCGCGGACGCCGCGACGGCTCTGGTGCTGGAGATCTTCCGGTCCAGCGGCGCGCTGCTGGCCGCCGGCGACCGGCTGGTGGGGGATCTCGGCCTCACCAGCGCCCGCTGGCAGGTTCTGGGCGCCGTCGCGCTCGCCGCGCAGCCGCTGCCGGTCGCCCGCATCGCCCGCGACATGGGCATGACGCGCCAGGGCGTGCAGCGGACGGTCAATGAGCTGGCGAAAGCGGGCCTCGTGACCTTCGCGGACAATCCCCACCACCTGCGCGCCCGCCTCGTTCTCCTCACGCCCGCGGGCCGGGATGCCTACGCGGCGGCGGCGGTGCGGCAGGCGCCCTGGGCGGCCGCACTCGCCCGCGATCTCGACCCGGCGGCGCTCGAGGCGGCCCGCACCCTCGTGCGGACCATCGGCGAGCGGGCCGGCGAACGCCGGAGCGGCGAACAACCGGGAGACCACGATGCTGATCGGTGAACTCGCCCTCGTCGCGGCAGCGGCCTTTGCCGGCGCTGCGCTCTATGTCGGCTTCGTGGAGCATCCGGCCCGGCTGGTCCTCGACCCGGCTTCCCAATTGCAGCAATGGCGCCCGAGCTATCGCCGCGCGACCCGGATGCAGGGCGGATTGGCGCTGGCCGCCACCGCCCTCGGTCTGCTCGCCTGGGCGCGTACCGGCGATCCGCGATGGGGGCTCGGGGCGGCGCTCGCGCTCGCCAACTGGCCCTACACGCTGTTGGCGATCATGCCGACCAACCGTGCCCTGCTCGCTGCATCGAGTACCGATCCGGTCGTGGCGCCGCTGATGCAACGCTGGATCCGCCTGCACGCAGTCCGCAGCGGGCTCGGTCTGGCGGCGGTGGCGGCCTTCCTCTGGGCGCTGCGGTGATTGCGGCCGGTGCGGGACACGTTGTGCGTCCGTCCGCATCAGGCTATGACCGCTCCGTGACGGTGCCCCGGCAACGGGGTGAAAAGGGAATGCGGTGAGAGGTTTTCCAGAAGCCTCAATTCCGCGGCTGCCCCCGCAACTGTAAGCGGCGAGTTCCTGCCACGAGCCACCGGGTGATCCGGGAAGGCGGCAGGCACGATACCAGCCGCGAGCCAGGAGACCTGCCGTCCAGCGAAGTTTTGTTCTCGAACGCCGCCGGTGGGGCGGCCGGAGCTCGTGACCCGATGACGACTGCGACCCTTCAGACCCAGGCCGCCACCACCCGTTCGGCCGAGGGCGCCCGCGCGCTCCTCGTCGCCGCCTTCCTCGGCCTTGGTCTCGTCTTCGTGGCGGGCTTTGCTCCGGCGAGCGTCCTGCACAACGCGGCGCACGATTTCCGCCACGCGCAGAACTTCCCCTGCCACTGATCCGCGCATCCAGCGGCTTCAAGCAGTCCCATGATCATCCGGTTGCTGTCGGCGGCGCTCGTCGCCGGCTTCCTCGCGTCCGTCGTCGCGACGGGCCTGCAGCTCGCGCTGACCTCTCCGCTGATCCTCCAGGCGGAGACCTATGAAGGCGAGGGCGCGCATGCCGCCCTCGCGCCCTCGCGCGATGAGACCTCTTTCGCCGCCCTGATCGTCCCGGCCCACGCGCATGCGCATGGCGAGGGCGGACACGACCACGGCAAGGCCGACGCGTGGCAGCCTGCACCGGGCCTTCAGCGGATGGCCTTCACCGGTCTCGCCACGCTGGTCGGCGGCGTCGGCTACGCGCTGCTGCTCGCGGCGGTGATGCTGGCACTTCGCCGTGAGCCGACCCCGCAGGGCGGACTCGTCGTTGGTATCGCCGGCTTCCTCGCGGTGGTCCTCGCCCCCGCCATCGGCCTGCCGCCGGAGCTGCCGGGCATGGGTGCAGCGCCGCTTGTGCTGCGCCAGTCGTGGTGGCTGATGACGGTGGTGGCGACCGGGCTCGGCCTCTACCTGATCGCCGTGCGGCGGGTGCCGCTGACGATCCTCGGTGGCCTCGTCCTCATCGTCGCGCCGCATCTCGCGGGCGCGCCGCAATCGATCGACACCGTCTCCTCGCAGGTGCCGCCGGCCACGGCCGCGCAGTTCGCCGCGCGCGCGCTCGCCATCGGCTTCGTGTTCTGGGCGGTGATCGGGCTCGCCTATGGCTGGGCCTGGGGCCTGTTCGGCCGCGAGGCGGGTGCCCGTGCGAATGCCTGATCCCGATACCGCCATCCTGTCGGTCTGCACCACCTGCCGCGCGGCAGGCGATGCCTCCGAGCCGCGCGCCGGGGCCAAGCTGCTGGCCGCGCTGTTGGCGGAGGCCGCTCGCGAGCCCGTGCCGGGCCTGACGATCGAGGGCGCCGAGTGCCTCTCGGTCTGCAAGCGGCCCTGCACCGTCGCGGTCGTCTCGCCCGACCGCTGGACCTACGTCTACGGCGACTTCGACGCGCTCGAAGACCCCGACACCTCCGCCCGCACCCTCCTGGCGGGCCTGCGCCGCTACCTCGAGACCCCCGACGGCGTCGTGCCCTGGCGCGAGCGCCCGGAGGCGTTTCGCAAGGGCGTCGTCGCCCGCATCCCGCCGCTCAAGGCGGCCCCGAACCGGACGCCCTGACCCATGAGCCTCGTGGAAAAGATCCCCTGCACCATCGTCACCGGCTTCCTCGGGGCCGGCAAGACGACGCTCGTGCGCCACACCGTCGAGAACGCCCGCGGGCGCCGGCTCGCCATCATCGTCAACGAGTTCGGCGATCTCGGCTTCGACGGCTCGTTCCTCGCCGCCTGCGGCATCGAGGGCTGCAACGAGGATTCGGTGGTGGAGCTGCCCAACGGCTGCATCTGCTGCACCGTGGCCGACGACTTCGTCCCGGCGCTGACCAAGCTTCTCGACCGGCCCGAGCCGCCGGAGCACATCCTGATCGAGACCTCCGGCCTCGCCCTGCCCAAGCCCCTGGTCCAGGCCTTCCAGTGGCCGGCGATCCGCTCGCGGGTCACCGTGGACGGTGTCGTCGCCGTGGTGGACGGCCCGGCGGTCGCCGCGGGGATGTTCGCCGAGGACCCCGACGCCCTCGCCAACCAGCGCGCGGCGGACCAATCGGTCGATCACGACAACCCGCTGGAGGAAGTGTTCGAGGACCAGATCCTCTGCGCCGACCTCGTGGTGCTCAACAAGGCCGACCTGCTGGACGCGGCGGGCCGCGACAAGGTCCGCGCCGACATCCAGGCGCACCTGCCCCGCGCGGTCGAGATCGTCGAGACCGAGCACGGCCGGCTCGACCCGCGTGTGCTGCTCGGCATCGCGGCGGCGGCCGAGGACGACCTCGACGCGCGCCCCTCGCATCACGGCGAGGGCGAGGATCACGACCACGACGATTTCGAATCGGTCGCGATCCCCGTCGGCATCGCCGGCAGCCCGGAAGATCTGTCCGCCCGCGTCGAGAAGGCGGCCGAGACCGAGGGCGTGCTGCGGATCAAGGGCTTTGCCGAGGTGAAGGGCAAGCCGATGCGCCTCGTGGTGCAGGGTGTCGGCCGGCGCGTCGCCTCCCATTACGACCGCCCGTGGAAGGGTTCGGAGCCCCGCGACGGACGCCTCGTCGTCATCGGCCTCAAAGGCTTCGATCAGGACGCGGTCGCCGCCGCCCTGCGCGGATGAACCGGGGCGAGGCCGCAGGCCGGCGGCCGCGCGGGCTCTGGCTCGCGGTCCCCGTCCTCGCCCTGCTCGCCGGCTGTTCCGACAGCGGGCGCGAGGCGGACGGGGCGATGCGGATGGCCCAGGCCCCTGCACCCGCGCCCTTCGTATCCGCCGCGCGTGAGGGGAGCACGGCCAAGCTCGCCTATCGCCACGACCTCACCGTCGGCCTCGGGCCGGACCGGGTGGCGCCGCACTTCGCCGCCGCCCGTGACCGCTGCCTCAACGAGGCTGCGACCTGCACGCTGCTGAATTCCTCGATCCGGGACGGCAACGGCGCGAGCCCGCCGCAGGCGCAGATCGAGGTGCGGCTGCCGCACGCCGCGGTCGCTCCTTACGTCGCCTTCGTCACTGCGCCCTTACCGGGCGAGGCGGCGGGCGACGTCGTGCTGATCGAGCAGGCGACCCGCGCCGAGGATCTGACCGCCTCGATTACCGATACCGGCCGGCGCCTCGCTCAGCTCAACGATTACCGCACCCGCCTGACCGCGCTCGCCGAGAAGCCGGACAACCGGGCCGAGGATCTGATCAAGATCGCGGGCGAGCTGGCGCAGGTTCAGAGCCAGATCGAGGAGGCGGAGGGGACGCGCCGCGGGCTCGACGAGCGCGTGGACACCGAGATCGTCACGGTGGACTTCCGCACCAGCCGGGCGCGGGCCGGCGCCTTCGCCCCGGTGCAGGAGGTCTGGGCGCGCAGCGGCCCGATCCTCGGCGAGAGCGCGGCCTCGGCCCTCCGCTTCACCGTCGCGAGCCTGCCCTGGCTGCCGATTGTCCTTTTTGCCGCCTTGCTCCTCCGGCTGGTCTGGCGCATCCGGCGCAAGCGGGCCCATCCGGCGCGCGTCCCGTTGGAGCCGTGAGGGCGCCCGCGCCATGCACCTGATCCGCCTCGATACGGTCTCCCTCGACGAGGGCGAGGCGGCGGTCGATCTCGGCCAGAGCCCGGGCGAGATCGTCTTCCTGTCGTTCACTGATACCGACCTTGCGGCTGTCGCGCGCGCGCATGCGGCCGAGCCCGGCCTGCCGTCGCTGCGGCTCGCCAAGATGGCGCAACTGCGCCACCCGATGTCGGTCGATCTCTACGTCGATGCGGTGATCGCCCGCGCCAAGGTCTGCGTGATCCGCTGCCTCGGCGGGCTCGATTATTGGCGCTACGGCATCGAGCGGGCTGCGGCGACGGCACGGGCGCAGGGTGTCAAACTTGCGGTTTTGCCCGGCGACGATCGGCCGGATCCGCGCCTCGACGCCTTCTCGACCGTGCCGCCCGAGACCTGCATCCGCCTCGACGCCTATTTTCGCGCGGGCGGCCCGGAGAACCTGAAGAACCTGCTGCGCAGCCTCGCGGCGGAGGCCGGCGCCGCCTTCGAGCCAGAGCCGCCGAAGGCGTTGCCGCGCGGCTTCGCGTGGTGCCCCGGCTGCGGACCCGTCGCGCTCGAGACGGCGATGCGGGCCGCCGGGCCGGGGCCGCTGGCGCTGCTGCTGGTCTACCGCTCGGCGGTGCTCTCCGGCGAGACGGCGCCGGCCCTGCAGCTGGCCGCCGCGCTGAGTGAGCGCGGCATCGGCAGCGTCACGCTCGCCGTGTCGAGCCTGAAGGACCCGGAGGCCGTGGCGAGCTTGCGCGCGGCGCTCGCCCTGCGCCGGCCGGACATCGTGCTCGCCGCTACCGCCTTCTCCGCCCGCGACGATGCCGGCTTCGTGCTCGACGCCGCCGATTGCCCGGTGATCCAGGCCTACACGATCGGCGCGCCCCGCGACGCCTGGGCCGCCTCGGGTCGGGGCATGAACGCGTCCGACCTCGCCATGCAGGTGGCTTTGCCGGAATTCGACGGACGCCTCTCGGGCTTCCCGATCTCGTTCAAGGAGGAGGCCGCGGCGGTCGAGGGCTTTTCGGAGCGCCGCGCCGTGCCCGATCCCGCCGGCATCGCCGCGCTCGCCGAGCGCGCCGCCGCGTGGGTCCGCCTGCGTCGAACGCCGCGCGAACAACGCCGGCTGGCGATGGTGCTCTCCGATTATCCCGCCCGCGGCGGCCGCGCCGGCTACGCGGTCGGCCTCGATACACCGGAAAGCGCCCGCGCCATCGCGGCCGACCTCGCGGCATCGGGCTTTGCCGCTGGGGCGCTGCCGGAGGCCGGTGCGCTGATGGCGTCGCTAACGGAGGGCGAGCCGAGCTTTTCGGTCTCGCTGGCCGATTACGCGGCGTGGTTCGAGGAACTGCCGGAAGAGCGCCGGACGGAGCTGACCGAACGCTGGGGCGCACCGGAGGACGACCCGCTCTCCCGGGACGGGGCGTTTCGGTTCCGGATGGTCTGCGCGGCGCAAAACCCTCCCCCCTCTGCGGGGGAGGGTGCCTGCGGAGCAGGCGGGAGAGGGGCCAGCTCAGGTCTTTCTGGAACGGGCGCTCCCCTCACCCGACCCCCTTCGGGGGCCACCCTCTCCCGCAGAGGGGAGAGGGATGAGAGTCTCACCCTCTTCCTCCAACCCGATCGCGGCCGCGCCGCCGATCGCAAGGCCGGCTACCATGACCCCGACGAGCCGCCGACCCACGCCTATCTCGCCTTCTACCTGGGCGTTCGGAGGGCCTTCGACGCGCTGATCCATCTCGGCACCCACGGCACCACCGAGTGGCTGCCGGGCAAGGCGGTGGCGCTGTCGCCGGATTGCTGGCCGGCATTGGCCGTCGGGGCGCTGCCGGTGGTCTATCCCTTCATCGTCGACGATCCCGGCGAGGCCGCGCCGCTCAAGCGCCGGCTCGGCGGGATTGCGCTCGGCCACCTTACCCCCACCGTCGAAGCGGCCGGGCTCACCCCCGAGGCTGCGGCGCTGCGCGAACTGGTCGAGGAATACTCCGCCGCGAGCGTGCTCGATCCGCGCCGGGCCGGGCTGATCGCCACGGCGATCCTCGACGAGGCGGCCTCGGCCGGCCTGCTCGAAGGCGCGGGCGTCGATGGCGACACGCCGATGGCCGACGCGCTGACCGCGCTCGACGCGCATCTGTGCGATCTAGGCGAGACCCCGTTCCGCGATGGCCTGCACGTCTTCGGCCGCGCGCCCGCCGATGCCTCGGAGGCGGTACAGGCGAGCGCGGAGGCGGAGCGGGCTGCCCTGGCCGTTGCCCTCGACGGCCGCTTCGTCGCTCCGGGCCCCGCCGGCTCGCCCTCGCGCGGGCGCCAGGACGTGATGCCGACCGGCCGCAACCTGACGACGCTCGATCCGCGCGCCCTGCCGACCCGCGCCGCGACCATGCTCGGCGCCAAGGCGGCGGACGCGGTGGTGCGCCGCTACCTTCAGGACGGGGGCGAGTACCCAGCCCGCATCGTCATGGATCTCTGGGCCTCGCCGACGCTCCGCACCGGCGGCGAGGACGTGGCGCATGCGCTCGCGCTGATGGGCGTGCGCCCGGTCTGGGACCATGCCTCGACCCGTGTCACAGGCTTCGAGGTGCTGCCGCTGGCCCTTCTCGACCGGCCGCGCATCGACGTGACCTGCCGCGTCTCCGGCGCGTTCCGCGATACCTTTCCCGAGACCCTGGCGCTGCTCGACCGCGCCGCCCGCGCCGTCGCCGCCCGTGAGGAGGAGGACGAGGAGAACCCGCTCGCCGCCGCCCGCCGCCGGGGCGAATCCGCCGCCCGGATCTACGGCGCGGCCCCCGGCCGCTACGGCGCGGGCGCGGCCGAGACCGCGCTCGACGGCGCGTGGGAGCGCCGGACCGACCTCGGCACCGCCTATCTCGCTGCCACCACCCACGCCTACGGCGACACGGAAGGCGCGGACGCGGATTTCGCCGCCCGCGTCGCGGCGGCCGACGCCTATGTCCACGCCTTCGACGTCGCCGAGCGCGACCTGCTCGACGGCGATGCGGCCGCCGACGCCATGGGCGGGTTCTTTGCCGCCGCCGCGTCCGAGGGGAGGGCGCCTGCGCTCTACAGCCTCGACGTCTCGAACCCGGAGGCGCCGCGCACCCGCACCGCCCGCGAGGACGTCGCCCGGCTGATCCGCGGCCGGCTCGGCCATCCGCGCTGGATCGCGGCGCAGCTTCGCCACGGCTACCGCGGCGCGCAGGAACTCGCGCAAGGCATCGATGCCGTGTTCGTGCTCGCCGCCGCGACCGATGCGGTGTCGAGCCAGGATCTCGACCGGCTCTACGGCGCCTGGATCGCCGACCCGGAAACCTTCGACGCCCTGAAGGCGGCGAACCCCGAGGCGACCCGCGCCATCCTCGAGCGCTTCGACGAGTTGCGCGCCCGCGGCCTGTGGCAGAGCCGGCGCAACGCCGCCCCGGCCGATGCTTTGCTGGCCGCCGAATGAGCGCCCGCCGCACCCTGCCCGAGGGCGCCCGCCGCGGCTGGTGCCCCTCGCTCGCCCGGCCGATGCCGACCGGCGACGGGCTGCTCGCCCGCATCCACCCGCCGCTCGGGCGCCTGACGCCGGCGCAGTTGCGTGCGGTGGCGGACGGCGCGCGGGCCTACGGCAACGGCCATATCGACGTGACCGCCCGCGGCAACCTCCAGATCCGCGGCGTCAGCGAGGCGAGCGCCGCGCCGCTTGCCTGCGCCCTCGCGCAAGCCGGCCTCGGCGACACCCGCGACGACGGCGGCCCGCAGCGCCTGACGCTGACGGCGCCGCTCGCCGGCCTCGATCCCACGGAACAGATCGACGTGCCGTCGCTCGCCCGCGCGGTGGAGGCGGCGGGGCTCGCGGTGCCGGGCCTGCCACCCAAGACGCTGGTGGCGATCGATGGTGGCGGCGCCCACGGCCTCGGCACGGTCGAGGCCGATTTCTTCCTGTTCGCCGAGGGGCAGGGGCAGGTCGCTTTCGGCTTCGCGACCGAAACCGGCCCCTTGCGCTGCGGCGTGCTGCCCGAGCGTCAGGCGGCGGGCGCCATCGGACTTGCGCTCGCGGCCTTCGCCGAGATCGGTGGACGCCGGATGCGCGACCTCGACGCCCACGGGCGGGCCGTGATTGCGGCGGTGGCCGGCTTCTTCCCGTTCGAGCCGACGCCGCTCGCGCCGGCTCCGGCTCCGGCCGCGCCGGGGCTCGCCGCCCTGAGCGCGGACAGAGCGGCGCTCCTCGTCCAGGCGCCGTTCGGCCGCTGCACCGCGTATCGGCTGGAACAGGTCGCCGCGCTGGCCGGGGCGCAGGATGTGCGGCTGAGCGCGGAGCGCGGCCTCGCCCTCGTCGTTCCGGCAAGCCGCTCGGCCGCCCTCCAGGCCGAATTGGCGCGGGCCGGCTTCATCGTCACGCCGGACGATCCGCGCCGGGCGGTCGCTGCCTGCCCCGGTGCGCCAGCCTGCCGCTCCGGCACGACCCCGGTGCCCGACCACGCCGCCCGGTTGGCGCAGGCGCTGGCGCCGCTGGCCGGCCTCACCGCTCATGTCTCGGGCTGCGCCAAGGGCTGTGCCCATCCGGGCCCCGCCGATCTGACCCTGGTGGGCCGCGACGGCGCCTACGATGTGGTGCTCGCCGGGCCCCCCTCTGCCGAGCCGGCAACGCGTCTCGCTTTCGAGGTGGCGCTGGACCGGATAAGGAAAGCCGCAGCCGCCGGGCTTCCGGCGCTGGACCCAGTGTTTCAAGACGACGTGCCAGGATAACGTGCGATGAGTGCCCGCCACGACTACATCCGCGACGGCGGCGCGATCTACGCGCGCTCCTTCGCGATGATCCGCGCCGAATCCGATCTCGCCCGCTGGTCCGGCGCGGCCGAGCGCGTGGTGGTGCGGATGATCCATGCCTGCGGCATGACGGACCTGCCGCGCGACGTAGAGATGTCGGACGATTTCGCCGCGGCCGGCGAGGCGGCGTTGAAGGCCGGCGCGCCGATCCTGTGCGACGTGCGCATGGTCGCCGACGGCGTGACCCGCACCCGGCTGCCGGTGAAGAACGAGGTGATCTGCACGCTCGGCGATCCGCGTGTGCCGGGGCTGGCGGCCGAGATGGGCACCACCCGTTCGGCCGCGGCGATGGAATTGTGGCGCGAGCACCTGCCCGGCAGCGTTGTCGCCGTCGGCAACGCGCCGACCGCCCTGTTCCGCCTGCTCGAACTGCTGGACGAGGGCGTCGCGCCCCCGGCGGCGGTGATCGGCATCCCCGTCGGCTTCGTTGGCGCGGCGGAATCCAAGGAGGCGCTGGCGCGGGACGGGCGCGTGCCCTTCGTCGTGGTCCATGGCCGCCGCGGCGGCAGCGCGATGACGGCGGCTGCCGTCAACGCGCTCGCGAACGAGATCGAGTGATGGAGGGGAGCGTGCGCATCGACGCGCCGGCCGAGACCACGGACGGCGCGGGCGAGACCCCCGCCGCGGCCAAAACCGGTACGCTCTACGGCGTCGGCATGGGGCCGGGCGACCCGGATTTCCTCACCGTGAAGGCGATGCGGGTGCTGGAGCACGCCCCCGTGCTCGTCCACTTCTGCAAGCGGGGCAAGCGCGGCAACGCCCGCACCATCGCCGACGCGGTGATGATCGATCCGACCCGCGAGTTTCCGCTGGCCTATCCCTACACCACCGAGCTTCACCCCGATCACCCGGAATACGTCGCGGCGTTGGCCGGCTTCTACGACGAGGCGGCGGGACGGCTCGCCGACCATCTCGGTGCGGGCCGCGACGTGGCGATCCTGTCGGAGGGCGATCCCTTCTTCTACGGCTCGTTCATGCATCTGTGGCGCCGCCTGAAGGACCGCTTCCCCGTCGAGGTGATCCCCGGCGTCACCGGCATGTCCGGCTGCTGGACCCGCGCCGGCACGCCCATCACCTGGGGCGACGACGTGCTCACCATCCTGCCGGCGACGCTGCCGCGCGAGGCGCTGGTGGAGCGGCTGAAGGGCACGGATGCGGCCGTCATCATGAAGCTCGGCCGGCACCTGCCGAAGGTGCGTGGCGTGCTGGCCGAGACCGGCTTTCTCGCCCGCGCGGTCTATGTCGAGCGCGGCACCATGGCCGGCGAGCGGGTGGTGCCCCTGGCCGAGAAGGAGGACGACGTCGCGCCCTACTTCTCCATGGTGCTGGTGCCCGGTGAGGGCCGGCGCCCGTGAGCGCGTCAGGGAGTGTGACGATCATCGGCCTCGGGCCGGGTGATCCGCGCTTGCTCACCGAAGCGGCGCGCGACGCCCTCGACCGGGCGCAGGATCTGATCGGTTACATCCCCTACGTTGCCCGCGTGCCGGAACGCGAGGGGCTGACCCGTCACGCCAGCGACAACCGGGTCGAGGTGGACCGCGCCCGGCATGCCCTGGAACTCGCCCTGGCCGGCCGGCATGTTGCGGTGGTGTCGGGTGGCGATCCCGGCGTGTTCGCCATGGCGGCCGCCGTGTTCGAGGCGGTCGAGCACGGACCCGCGCACTGGCGCAGCCTCGACATCCGGGTCGAGCCCGGCATCACCGCGATGCTCGCCGCCGCCGCCCGCCTCGGCGCACCGCTCGGCGGCGATTTCTGCGCGATTTCGCTGTCGGATAACCTCAAGCCCTGGGACGTCGTGACCGCCCGGCTCGAAGCGGTGCTGCGGGCGGGGCTCAGCGTCGCGCTCTACAATCCGATCTCGTCCGCACGGCCGTGGCAGCTCGGCCGAGCGCTCACGCTTGCCGCCGAGATCCTGCCTGCCACGACGCCGGTCATCTTCGCCCGCGCCGTGACCCGGCCGGACGAAGCGTTGCGGGTGCTGACCCTCGATGAGGCCCGCACCGCACCGGCCGATATGGCGACCATGGTTATCATCGGCGCCGCCACGACGCGGCTGATCGAGCGGGACGGGCGTCTGCCCTTCGTCTACACGCCGCGGAGCGTCACGCTCTGACGCGGACACCTCCGCAGCGTACTCCTACAATCGAAGGATGTGCTGTTCCGAGGTTCAGATCCCCGAATCCGGCGCTCTCCAAGCTTTAGAACACGTTGAAGAACCACAGCAGAAGAATGATCGGCAGCGGAATGCCGATCAACCAGAGAAGTCCACCTTTGAGCATCGTGCTGTCTCCCGTGTGATGGAGGCGGTGACGCGCACTCCTTAGCTTATCTACCAATGAGGCTCGGTTGGCGTTCCTGATCTATGGAAAAATTCATAATCGGGCGGGTTTGCAACGACCGCCAATCGCAAGCCGCGGGTCCATCTTTTCGGACCAAATTCCTCTGATGCGGCCTATATAGGAATTTATGGATTGACACCGCGACGCTCTTCGTGTAGGTAAAGGGCACGCTCAAGAAGTGTGGATGGAGACACCGCGATGCCGGACCCCTCCGAGCCACGCGGTGAACCCGAACCGGGCGCATCTTCGAAGCCAAGCGCCAAGAAAGCCCGCAAGCGTGTTCCGGATGCCCGGCAGCTGCGGGCGCAGTTGCGCACGCATATCGAACGGCAGATCGCTCGCTTCGATGCCGCGCTCGATACCGAGGCACCACCGGCCGGGTTGGATTCCGCGAAAGTGCTGCGCGATCTCGGCGGCCTGAAGACTATGCTCGACGACATGAAAGCAGCCGACCGGGCCGCGCGGAAGGGAGGGACGGATGGTGCAGCCAGCCGACCAACCCTGCACGCCGCCGACCTCGTGGCGATGCGCACGGATATCGCGCGCCGCTATGCTGCATTCGCGGCGGCGGAGCCGGACGACGGCGTTCTTGACCCATCTCTCGCCGGACCATCTGCGCCTGCTTGAGGCCGATTGGCTTCACCTCGCGCGGCACGACCAGCTCCCGCCGCCGGGAAACTGGACGACCTGGGCCGTGATCGGTGGGCGCGGCTCCGGAAAGACCCGGACCGGCGCCGAATGGGTGCGCGGCCTCGCCCAAGGCGACCCGGTGTTCACGCCGGAGCCGGTGGAGCGGATCGCCCTCGTCGGCGAGACCTTCGCCGATGTGCGCGACGTCATGATCGAAGGACCGTCCGGGCTTCTCGCTCTGCCGCGTCTCGGCGGTGCGCCGCCGGTCTGGCAACCGTCGCGGCGGCGGGTGATGTTCGGCAATGGCGCGGTGGCGCTCGCCTTCTCCGCCGAGGAGCCGGATTCCCTGCGCGGCCCGCAATTCGGTGCTGTGTGGTCCGACGAGGTCGCCAAGTGGCGCGAGGCCGAGACCACCTACGACATGATCCAGTTCGGGCTGCGGCTCGGAACGCATCCGCGCGGTCTCGTCACCACGACGCCGCGTCCGGTGCCGCTGATCCAACGGCTGCTTGCCGATCCGCGCACGGTGGTGACGCGCTCGCGCACCGCCGACAATGCCCAGAACCTCGCGCCGAGCTTTTTGGAGGAGGTCGTCGGTCGCTACGCCGGGACCCGGCTCGGGCGGCAGGAGCTCGATGGCGAGTTGATCGAGGACCGGCCGGATGCGCTCTGGACCCGTGATTCCATTGAGCGGGCGCGTGTCTTCGAGGCGCCGCCGCTGCAACACATCGCCGTCGCCATCGATCCGCCGGCCTCCTCCGGAGTCGGAGCCGATGCCTGCGGCATCGTCGCGGCCGGGCTCGCGGCCGACGGAACCGCCTACGTGCTGGCCGATGCAACTTTGGAACAGGCTGCACCCGCCGTCTGGGCGCGAGCTGCACTGGCCCTGTACCACCGCCTGGCGGCCGACGCGCTGGTGGCCGAGGTCAACCAGGGTGGCGAGATGGTCGTCGCGGTGTTGGCGGAAGCCGACCCGAGCGTGCCTGTTGCGACGGTGCGGGCGACGCGGGGCAAGCTGCTGCGGGCCGAGCCGGTCTCGCTGCTCTACGCCCAGGGGCGCGTCCGCCATGTCGGCCCGCTACCGGCGCTGGAGGACGAGATGTGCGCCTTCGGTCCCGGCGGTCTGCCGGGGGGCGGTTCGCCGGATCGGCTCGATGCGCTGGTCTGGGCGCTCACGCACCTGATGCTTGCGCCGTCCGTCGAGCCGCGCATCCGCCGACTCTGACGGCGCAGTTAATTTCACGTGAAACATTGCAAGCGGGAGGCGTGCCATGCCTGGATTCATCGCGCGGCTCGCGAGGGCGGCGGGGCTCGTCCCCGAGACGAAAGCAAGCGCGGCTTTTGCGCTCTACGGCGAGGGACGAGCGGTCTGGACCGCGCGCGACTACACGGCTTTGGCCCGCGAGGGATTCCAGCGCAACGCTGTCGTCCACCGCTCGGTCCGGCTCGTCGCCGAAGCCGCGGCCTCCCTGCCGCTGACGCTAGCCGGCGCCGAGGATGCCCATCCCTTGCTGGGATTGCTCGCCCGGCCGAATCCGCGCGAAGGCGGGATGCGCTTCCTCGACGGGATCTACGGGCACCTCCTCGTGTCCGGCAATGCTTACATCGAAGCGGTCGAGATCGATGGCCGGCCCCGAGAACTGTTCTCCCTGCGTCCCGACCGGATGCAGGTCGTGGCCGGCGCCGACGGCTGGCCCGCGGCCTATGAGTACAGCGTCGGGGGGCGTCGGCTCCGCTATCAGCAGACCGGGGCCGTGCCGCCGATCCTGCACCTGACGCTGTTCAACCCGCTCGACGACCATTACGGCCTCTCGCCGATGGAGGCAGCGGCGGTCCCGCTCGACATCCACAACGCGGCCGGCGCCTGGAACAAGGCCCTGCTCGACAACGCCGCCCGCCCTTCCGGCGCTCTGGTCTTCGCGCCCTCGACCGGCGCCGCCTTGAGCGACACGCAGTTCACGCGGCTCAAGGCCGAGCTGGAAACGAGCTACCAGGGCAGCGCCAATGCTGGCCGGCCGCTCCTCCTCGATGGCGGGCTCGATTGGCGACCGCTCTCGCTCTCACCGAAGGAGATGGACTTCGTCGAGGCGAAGGCGGCCGCGGCCCGCGAGATCGCGCTCGCCTTCGGCGTGCCGCCGCTGTTGCTCGGCCTTCCCGGCGACAACACCCACGCGAACTACGCCGAGGCCAACCGCGCCTTCTACCGCCAGACGGTGATCCCGCTGGTGCGCCGCACTGCCGATTCGCTCGCGCGCTGGCTGGAGCCCGCCTTCGGCCCCGCGCGATTGGAGCCGGACCTCGACGCGGTCGAAGCGCTGGCGACCGAGCGCGAGTCGCTCTGGCGCCGGGTGCAAGGCGCGGACTTCCTGTCGGTCGCCGAGAAGCGCGAGGCCGTCGGCTACCCTCCCCAGAGTCCGGGGCAAGGCACGGGCTCTCCGGCCTGAGGCCCCGGCGGGTTTCGCGCAGAGGTCCGCTCTTCACTCCTCTTGTCGAGGTCTTGTCATGGATGGCCATTTCACCGGCTACGCCAGCCTGTTCGGCGTGCCCGATCTCGGCCGCGACACCGTCGCGCCGGGAGCGTTTGCCGCGAGCCTCGCCCGGCGGGGTGCGCGCGGGGTGCGGATGCTGTGGCAGCACGATCCGGCCGAGCCGATCGGCTCCTGGCTTTCCCTCAAGGAGGATGGCCGGGGCCTGCGCGTCGCCGGCCGGCTCAACCTCGCGGTTCAGCGAGCCCGCGAGATCGACGCGCTGATGCAGGAGGGCGCCCTCGATGGGCTCTCCATCGGCTTTCGCGTCGTGCGGGCTTCGCCTGAGCGCGGCGGGCGTCGGTTGATCGCCGTCGATCTCTGGGAGGTCTCGCTGGTGACCTTTCCGCTGCAGCCCGACGCGCGGGTGATCCGCGCCGCAGCACCCCGCCCCTTCGTCCCGCCGCGCCTGCGCCTGGCGGCCCCGCCGCTCGCGGCGCGCGCCTGAGCTTTTCTGTCTTCCTTCACCAACGAGGATGCCATGACCGAGATGCGTTTCGAGACCAAGGCCCCCACCGGCCTGCCCGAGAACAAGGCGGCGACCTTCGGCACCGAAGCGGTGCTCGACGAGTTCGCTCGCGCCTTCGAGGCGTTCAAGGAGGCCAACGACGTCCGCCTCTCCGAGATCGAGACCCGGCTCACCGCGGATGTGGTGACCGAGGAGAAGCTCGTCCGCATCGACGCCGCCCTCGATCAGGCGAAGAGCCGTCTCGACCGGATCAGCCTGGACCGTGCCCGGCCGCCGCTCGGCGGGACGGAGCCGGCGCGCGACGCCTCCGCCACCGAGCACAAGGCGGCCTTCGACCTCTATGTTCGGGCCGGCGAGAGCGCGGGTCTCAAGCGGCTGGAAGAGAAGGCACTTTCCGCCGGCTCCGGGCCGGATGGCGGCTACCTCGTGCCGCCGACGATCGAGCGCGAGGTGCTGCGTCGACTCGCCGAGATCTCGCCGATCCGCGCCATCGCCACGGTGCGGGTCGTCTCCGGCGGCCAGTACAAACGCGCCGTCTCGGTCAACGGTCCCGCCGCGGGCTGGGTCGCCGAGACCGCGCCCCGGCCGCAGACCGACGCGCCGAACCTGTCCGAGCTGAGCTTTCCGGCGATGGAGCTCTACGCCATGCCGGCCGCGACCCAGACGCTGCTCGACGACGCGGTGCTCGATATCGATGCGTGGCTCGCCGAGGAAGTCGAGACGGCCTTCGCCGAGCAGGAGAGCGTCGCCTTCGTCACCGGCAACGGCGTCGGTAGGCCGAAGGGCTTTCTCAGCTACGACACCGTCGCCAACGCCAACTGGGCTTCGGGCAGGCTCGGCTTCATCGCGACGGGGGCGGCCGGCGCCTTCCCCGCCAGCAACCCGAGCGACGTGCTGTTCGATCTCATCTACGCACTGCGTGCCGGCTATCGCCAGGGTGCGAGCTTCGTGATGAACCGGCGGGTGCAGAGCGCGATCCGCAAGTTCAAGGACGCGGACGGCAACTACCTCTGGCAGCCGCCGCTCGCCGCCGACCGGGCCGCGACGCTGATGGGCTTTCCGCTGGTCGAGGCCGAGGCGATGCCCGACATCGCCGCCGGCAGCCACGCCATCGCCTTCGGCGACTTCAAGCGCGGCTACCTCGTCGTGGACCGTGCCGGCCTTCGGACCCTGCGCGATCCCTACTCCGCCAAGCCCTACGTGCTGTTCTACACCACCAAGCGCGTCGGCGGCGGGGTGCAGGACTTCAGCGCGATCAAGCTGCTCCGGTTCGCCTGATCGTTCTCAGTACATCCGCCGCCGGCCGGGCCGGGCCATCCACTCGGTGCGCCCGGCCTGCGCCGCCGCCATGTCGGCGGTCATCGCTTCCATCTCGGCGGTGCGCGAGGAAATCCAGCTCGCGTGCTCGCCGGTGGGGGTGACGGCGGTGAAGCCGCCGCAGGCGGTGCGGGCGCGCCGGTCCTGGCGCATGGCGCCGCTCGACCAGCTCACGACGCCGACCATTTGGCCGCCGCGCAGGATCGGGCCGCCGGAGTCACCCAGGCACGCGCCTGCGCCGGCGGTTTCGGCCATGCGCCGCGAGTCGGTCACGACCGTCACGCGGTTGGCGACCTGCAACGAGCCGATCGACACGAGATGCGCCGTCCGCAGCGTCCGCGCGGTGTTGCGGCGGTTCTCGGCGAGCACGCCGAAGCCGGCGATGTCCACGTTGTCGCCCGTGGTGATCGAACCGCCGCGGGGATCGAGCGGGCGGAAGCCGGCGCCGACCGGCTGCTCCAGCTTGATCAGGGCGAGGTCGATGCCGGGCTGCTCCTCCGGCGTCGTGCCGGGGACGAATTCGGGATGCATCGAGACTGCGACCGCCCGCAGGCGGCGCTGGCGGAAATTCGGATCGACCACGACGACGTTGTAGCCGGCCTTGTGCATCACGCAGTGGGCCGCCGTCAGCACGATGTCCTGCGCGATCAGGGTGCCCGAGCAGATCTCGCCCTGCGTGCTCTCGATGCGCACCACCGAGGCGCGAAGCCCGCCGGGATCACGGGAGGTGCGGCCCTCGACCACCGCTTGCGCCGAGAGGGGGACGAGACCCAGCAAGGCACCGAGCACGCACGCGCGAAGAGGGCTCGCAACCATCTTTTTTGTTCTCCCAGGGCCCTGGCGCGGTGCGCCGGATTCCATGAATGAATCCCGGGCCGGTTGAAGCGTATCCGAAGGCAATTCGGCGGCCAAGGTCCGGTTCCTCATGGGCCGCGGCGCGCGGATCACGATCGGTCAAGGACGTCACCAGCGCGCGGAGGCGCCCCAGCCGGACAGCGTCCGGTCGATCCAGTCCCGTTGAGGCCCGAGCAAGATGCCTTGGGTCAGGCCGCCGCAGGCATCCTTCACCCATGCGGCGACCGCGACCACCGCCGCGCCCTCAAGGATCGGCCCGCCGGAATCGCCCTGGCAGCCGCCCGCTCCCGGTGCCTTCAGCCAAACCAGGATGCGGCTCGGGCCGTAGGGCTCGACGACATTGAGCGTTGCGCCGCGATAGCGGCCGATCGAGCGCCGGTCGCCGCCCCGCGCGGCGCCGTAGCCGGCGAGCGTCAGGCTCTGGCCGGCCCGCGGCATCGCGGCGCTCAACGCGGCCGGCACGAACCGGGCGGGCAAGGGCTCGCGGGTGCGCAGCAGCGCGAGGTCGATAGAGCGGGTGCGCCCGCGGATGGCATCGCCGTCATAGGCCGGATGCAAGCTGCGGGCGGCCGTCTCGGCCAGCACCGGGCGGCCTGTTTCGTCGCGGTAATGGACGCGGTTCTCGCCCACGCCCGCCACGCAATGGCCGGCGGTGAGCACCGCGTCCGGCGCGACGACGATCCCTGAACAGACCCCGCCGCCGGAGGTCAGCACCATCACCGCCGAGGCCGCGCCCGGCACCTCGGCGCCCTCCCGGCCGCCGACGATGGCCGTCGCCGGCGTGGCTGCGAGCAGGAGCGTGAGCGCCGCCGCCCCGAGGCCAAGGCCTGCACTGCGCGGAAGAGATGGGTTCGGCGCGCGCATCGATTGCGAAAACGCTTTCAGGAGAGGCTGGCATGACCCCGATACGCGTCGAGGAGACCGGCGTCGAGCCGGTGAGCGTGGCTGAGATGCGCGGCTATCTCCGGCTGTCCTCCGACGAGACCGCCGAGGACGCGCTGATCGCCCGCCTGATCCCAGCGGCGCGGGCGGCGGTCGAAGCGACCGCGCGCCGGCTGCTGCGGCCCGCCCGCTTCCGGGTGGTGCTGGCGGCTTGGCCCCGGCTCGGGCTGATGCCGCTGCCGCTGAGCCCGCTCGTTGCGGTGCTCCGCGCCGGTCTGGTCGATGGGCGCGGTACCCTCACCGAGATCGAGCCGGGCCCGATCCGGGTCGGCCCCGATCCGTGGGAGGCGCCCTGCCTCCTGTTCGGGCCGGACCTGCCGCCGCTCGGCACGGCCTCGGCGCTGGTCGAGGTCGGCGCGGGCTGCGGCGGCGAGGGGCCCCCGGTCCCCGAGCCGCTGGTTCAGGCCCTGCGCCTGACGATCGCCGACTGGTTCGAGAACCGGGGCGATGCGGGCGGCGAGAGCGCGCCCCGTCCGCTGCCGCCCGAGGCGGCGGGGCTCGCCGCCGCCTGCCGCCGGATGCGGCTCTGACCACACCCACGGAGACCGACCATGACACACAGGCCGCTCGGCGCGCGGCGGCGTCGCCTCGTGCTCGAACTGCCGGTGGACGAGCCCGACGGGTTCGGCGGCCGGCTCCGCCGCTACGTTGCCGGCCCCATGTTGTGGGGCTCGCTGGAATCGCTCGGCAGCGCCGCCGCGCCCCGTGGCGGGCGCACCGACCGGCCCGGCCTCTACCGCGTCGGCCTGCGCTACCGCTCCGGCGTCACCCCGGCCATGCGCCTCGCCGACGGACCCCGCCGCTTCGCGATCCGCGCGGCCGACGACCCCGACGGGCGCCGCCGCGACCTCGTCTGCGAGGTGGAAGAGGTAATCGAGGAGGCTTCCCCGTGACGCGTTCGAGCCCGCTGCTGGCCCTGCGCGCCGGCCTTCTCGCTTACCTCGCCGCGGATACGCCGCTCGCTGCGCTGATGGGCGGCCGCCTGCGGCTCTACGACGAGCCGCCGCGGGGCGCCGCCCCGGTCTATGCGCTGTTCGGACCGAGCGAAGTCAGCGACGATTCCGTCGATGGTGCGCAGCGCCACCGCCACGCCTTCGCGCTGACGGTCTTCGCCAAGCCGGGCTCGGCCCGCTCGGCCCTGGAGGTGGCCGAGCGCATCGCCGCCCGCCTCGACGAGGCCGACCTCGCGGTGAGCGGCCACGCCCTCATCCTCCTGCGCCTCAAGAGCCTCGCCGGCCTGCGCGACGAGCGCACCGGTGAGGGGCGCGCGACCCTTTCCTTCGAGGCGGTGACCGAGGTCGCCGTCTGATTTCCTCGAAAACGCCGGAGCCGCGAGCATGAGCGCACAGAGAGGCAGGGACCTTCTGGTCCGCGTCAGTAATGGAAGCGCCGGCTTCGTCGCGGTGGCGGGGCTGCGCGCCCGTCAGCTCGCCTTCAACGCCGAGACCGTGGACGTCACCAACGCCGATTCCGCCGGGCGCTGGCGTGAGCTGCTGGCCGGGGCGGGCGTGCGCCGCGCCGCGGTTGCCGGATCGGGCGTGTTCCGCGACGAGGCCTCCGACGCACGCCTGCGCCAGATGTTCTTCGATGGCGTGATCGGCGTTTTCCAGATCGTGGTGCCGGATTTCGGCACGATCGAGGGCCTGTTCCAGATCACGAGCCTCGAATATCGCGGGGAGCATGCGGGCGAGGTGACCTTCGACATGGCCCTCGATTCCGCCGGCCCCTTGAGCTTCGCGGGGGCATGACGATGGCCAACCGCCGACGCGGCGAGGTGCCGCTGACCTTAGGCCAGGAGTGCTACACGCTCTGCCTAACCCTCGGCGCGCTCGCCGAACTGGAAGACGCGCTCGGCGCGGGCGACCTCGCCGGCCTGGCCGAGCGCTTTGCCGGCGGGCGGCTCGCTGCCCGCGACGTGATCGCGCTGCTCGGCGCGGCGCTCCGCGGCGGCGGCCACGCTCTCGACGACGAGGCGGTCGCACGGCTGCCGCTCTCCGGTGGATTGGCAACCGTGACTTCGGCGCTCGGGGAGGCGCTGGTCGCGGCCTTCGGCGAGGCTCCGCCCGCGGACCCTTGACCCTCACGGGAAGCAACGCGCCGGAGACGCCCGTCTCCGCCTTCCCGTGGGATGCGGTGCTGACGCTCGGTCTCGCGACCCTGCGCTGGCGCCCGCGCGATCTCTGGGCCGCCACGCCCCGTGAACTCGCCGCCGCCGCCGGCCTGACCCGCCCGGCGCTCGCCGCGCCGAGCCGGGCCGATCTCGAACGGCTGCTCGCCGCCCATCCCGATCCGGGGACCTCACGATGACCGACAGCGACCGCAGCACGGCCGAGCGCGCCAGGCAGCTCGAAACCCTCGACCGGCTGGCCCAGCGCTTCGGCCACAGCCTGTCCTCGGCCTTCGACCGCAACCTCAATGCCGGGCGCCAGCTCGACGGCGTGCTGGCCTCGCTGGCGAGCAAGCTTTCCAACGTCGCGGTCAAGGCGGCGCTGGCGCCGGTCAAGGCGGGCGTGACGAGCCTCGTCAACAGCCTGCTGAGCGCGGCCTCGGAGGGCGGCAGCACGACGGCGCTCGCCAAGGGCGGCGTCGTCTCCGACGGGCGGATCGTGCCGTTCCGGCTCGGTGGGGTTCTCGGCGGAGGACGGGTGCGCCCCTTCGCGGCCGGCGGGGTCGTGGCGGCGCCGACCTACTTTCCGCTTGCCGGCCCTGGGGGCGACGCCGGCCTGATGGGCGAGGCCGGGCCGGAGGCGATCCTGCCGCTCAGGCGCGGCAGCGACGGCCGCCTCGGCGTCGCCGCGGGCGGGACCGAGCGTCCGGTCGCGGTCACCGTCAACATCGCCACGCCGGACATCGAGGGTTTCCGCCGCTCCGAGGCCCAGGTCGCCGCTCGCCTCGCCCGCGCGGTCGCCCGTGGCCGCCGAGCGCTCTAAGGAGCACCGCCATGGCATCCGACTTTCACGAGGTCCGCTTTCCCCTCGATGTCGCCCTGCGCGGCAGCGGCGGCCCGGTGCGGCGCACCGAGATCGTCACGCTGGCCTCGGGCCGCGAGCACCGCAACAGCCGCTGGGCCGATTCGCGCCGCCGCTACGATGCCGGGCTCGGCATCCGTACCCTCGACGCCCTGCACGCGGTGCTCGGCTTCTTCGAGGAGCGGCGCGGGCGGCTCTACGGGTTCCGCTACCGCGATCGGATCGATCACCGTTCCGGCCCGCCCTCGCGGCCGCCTGAGCCGACCGACCAACGGATCGGCACCGGCGACGGCGCGACCCGCATCTTTGCCCTTGCCAAGACCTACGGGAGCGGGTCGGAGGCCTACCGCCGGGCGATCGCTAAGCCGGTGGCCGGCACTGTGCGCGTGGCGGTGAATGGTGCCGAGGTGGCGGCCCCGAAGCTCGCCGTCGATCCGGCGACGGGCCGGGTCACCTTCGCCGCCGACGCGGTGCCGCCCATGGGTGCCGCTGTCACGGCCGGTTTCGAGTTCGATGTGCCGGTCCGCTTCGACACCGACGAACTCACCGTCGATCTCGCTGCCTTCACCGCCGGCGAGGTGCCGCGCATCCCGCTGATCGAGATCCTGCCCTGAGGAAAGCCCATGCGCGTCGTCCCGCCCCGTCTCGCCGCGCGCCTGGAGGGCGGCGCGACCACGCTCTGCCGCTGCTGGGCCCTGCGCCGCCGCGACGGACTCGTCCTCGGCTTCACCGATTACGACCGCGATCTCGTTCTCAGTGGCGTGACCTACGCCGCGCGCAGCGGGCTGGAGGCGGCCGAGGCGAGCGCGGAACTCGGCTTTGCCGTCGGTGGTGGCGAGGTGGCCGGGGCACTGACCTCGGCCGGGATCACGGAGATCGACGTCGCGGCGGGTCTCTATGACGGGGCCGGGGTCGAGACCTGGTTGGTCGATTGGGACGAGCCCGAGGCGCGCCTGCTCCTCGACGTGGCGACCCTGGGCGAGATCCGCCGGGAGGGGGGCGCCTTCGTCGCCGAACTGCGCGGGCTGATGCACCGCCTCGAAGTCATGGTCGGGCGCAGCTTCCGCGCTGGCTGTGACGCGGAACTCGGCGATGCCCGCTGCCGCGTCGATCTCTCGGACCCGCGCTTCCGCGCGACCGGCACCGTACGGGCCGCCTCCGAGCCCGGCCGGCTCAGCGTGGCGCTGGCGGGGACGTTCACGACCGATTGGTTCTCCGGCGGTCGCCTGACCTGGGACACCGGCGCCAATGCCGGACACGCCGCGGACTTGCGGGGCCATCGTCGCGACGTCACGGCGACGATCCTCGATCTGTGGGATCCGCCGCCGCGTCCAGCCGCAGCCGGCGATACCTTCACGCTCGTCGCCGGCTGCGACAAGAGCCTCGCCGCCTGCCGCGGGAAGTTCGCCAACGCCCTCAACTTCCAGGGTTTTCCGCACATGCCCGGCAACGATTTCGTGCTGCGCTCCGGGCCCGAGGCCGGCGCGCGCCTCGACGGCTCCAGCCTGTTCCGGTGAGGCCATCATGGATGACGACGTCTCGCCGCTCGCCGGACGGATCGTGGCGGAGGCCCGTGCCTGGGCCGGAACGCCCTACCGGCACCAAGCCTCGCTGAAGGGCGTCGGCTGCGATTGTCTCGGCCTGCTGCGCGGGGTCTGGCGGGCCGTGCTCGGCCCCGAACCGGAGGAGGCGCCGCCCTACGCCGCCACATGGGCCGAATCGGCCCTCGACGGCGCCGACCCGCTGGTCGCCGCCGCGCGACGGCACCTCGTGCCGATCACCGGACCGTTGAACGCCTACCAACCTCGGGCCGGCGATGTCCTGCTCTTCGCGTTTCGTGCACATTTGCCGGCAAAGCACTGCGCCATCGCCACCGGGCCGGCGGCGATGATCCACGCCCATGCTGGCGCGGCGGTGACCGAGGTTGCGCTCACGCCGTGGTGGCGGCGCCACCTTGCTCACGCCTTCCGCTTTCCCGATCCGCCCTGAACCGATCCCCTGACCCAATCGCCTGATCCTTGCGCCCGCCGGAGTTACCGCCATGACGACGCTCGTCCTGCAAACCGCCGGCGAGGCAGTCGGCACTGCGCTCGGCGCCCCCATCGGTGGGATGATCGGGCGCGTGGCCGGCGCGGCCGGGGGCGCGGCGCTCGACAGCGCGCTGTTCGGCGCCGGCACGAGCCCACGCTTCGTGGACGGGCCGCGGCTGACCGAACTCGGCGGCCTCGCCTCCACCGAGGGCGCGCCGGTGCCCCGTGTCTACGGCCGGGCGCGCATTGGTGGCACCCTGATTTGGGCGACGCGCCCGCTCGAGGTTGCCAACACCACCGTGGAGCGGTCCTCCTCCGGCTCGAAAGGTGGGGCGGGCGGCCAGAAAACCGTGCGCACCGCCTACAGCACCTTCATCGATCTCGCCGTCGGACTCTGCGCGGGCGAGATCGCCCTGGTTCGCCGGATCTGGGCCGATGGCAGCGAACTCGACCTGACGACGCTCAATTGGCGCGTTCATACCGGCTCGGGGACGCAGGCACCCGATCCGCTGATCGTCGCCAAGGAAGGTGCGGACGACGCGCCGGCCTATCGCGGGCTCGCCTACATCGTGTTCGAGCGGCTGCCGCTCGCCGCCTTCGGCAACCGAATTCCGCAATTCGCCTTCGAGGTGATCCGCCCCGTCGCCGGGCTGGCGAGCAAGGTCCGCGCGGTCTGCCTGATACCGGGCTCCACCGAGTTCGGCCTCGATCCGCTCGCCGTCAGCGAGGACGCGGGATTCGGCGCTACAAAGCCGGCAAACCGTTTCCAGTTTCAGGGCGCGAGTGACGTCGTCGCCTCGCTCGATGCGCTCCAGGCTTTGTGCCCCCGGCTCAAGCGCGTCTCGGTGGTGGCAAGCTGGTTCGGCGACGATCTGCGCGCCGGGCACTGCACCGTGACGCCGCGGGTCGACGCGACGGCGAAGGCGACGACGGGCGAGCCCTGGTCCGTTGCCGGGCTGAACCGCGCCGCGGCGCAGGCGGTTTCCCGCTCCGGTGCGACAGCCGCCTATGGCGGTACGCCGTCCGATGCCGGGCTCGGGCGGCTGGTCGCAGAGCTGACCCGCCGCGGCCTCGCGGTGGTGCTCTATCCCTTCGTGATGATGGACGTGCCGGCCGGCAACGCTCTGCCGGACCCGTACCGACCCGGTGAAACGCAGCCGGCTTACCCTTGGCGCGGGCGCATCACCTGCGATCCCGCTCCCGACCGGGCCGGAAGCCCGGACGCGACCGGCGGCGCGACCGATCAGGTCGCGGCCTTCTTCGAGGGGCGGCAGGGCTATCGGGCGATGATCCTGCACTATGCCGGCCTCGCCGCCGGCTGGGCGGCCGCAGGAGCGCCGCTGGCCGGCTTCATCCTTGGCAGCGAGTTCGTCGGCCTGACACGGGTGCGCGGACCGGACGGCGCCTATCCGGCGGTCGTGCAACTCCGGCGCCTCGCCACGGAGGCTCGCGCCCGCCTCGGCCGCGATGTGAGCCTCGTCTACGCCGCCGACTGGACCGAGTACGGCGCCCATGTCCGCGACGGCGGCGCCTCCGTGCGCTTTCCCCTCGATCCACTCTTCGCCGATCCGGCCATCGATGCCATCGGCATCGACTACTACCCGCCAATCTCGGATTGGCGCGATGGGCCCGATCATCGCGACGCGGCGGAGGCCGCGAGCCTCTACGACCGCGCCTATCTCAAGAACCGCCTCGGGGCGGGCGAGGCGTTCGACTGGTACTATGCGAGCCCCGAGGATCGCGCCGCGCAACGCCGCACGCCGATCACCGACGGCACCCACGGGAAGCCGTGGATCTACCGGGCCAAGGATCTCGTCGCGTGGTGGTCGAACCCGCATGTCGAGCGTGAGCGCGGCGTCGAGACCGGGCCGACGGCCTGGATGCCGGGCGCCAAGCCGATCTGGCTGACCGAGATCGGCGTCCCGGCGGTCGATCGCGGCACCAACGGGCCCAACGTCTTCCCCGATCCGAAATCGTCCGAGAACGCGGCACCGCCCTTCTCCCGCGGCACCCGCGACGACCTGATCCAGGCCCGCGGCCTCGACGCGATCCTCTCGCGCTTCGATCCTGAGGTCGATGGTTTTGAGCCGGCTCATAATCCGGTCTCGCCGGTCTATGGCGGCCGGATGATCCCGGCCGAAGACATCTACGTCTGGGCCTGGGATGCCCGGCCGTTTCCGGCCTTCCCCGATTTCACGAGCCTGTGGTCGGATGCTGCCAACTGGGCGCTCGGCCACTGGATCACCGGCCGGATCGAGGGGCTGGAACTCGACCGGCTGATCGCGGCGATCCTGGCCGATCTCGGTATCGATGCGCCCCTCGACATCGACGCCGCCGGATTCCTCGACGGGGCCGTGCTCGACCGGCCGCTCTCCGCCCGCGAGGCGCTGGAGCCGCTGGCACGGCTGTTCAACCTCGACGTGTCGGTCTCTGGGGGTACCTTGCGGATTCGCGACGGGCGCCCGCGCGCGCCCGCCATGCTGGTCGCGGGCGATTTCGTTCTCGGCGAGGGTGAGGCGGCGCCCCTGCGCCGGGTGCGGGCGCAGGAGAGCGAGTTGCCGCGCTCTGTCGCGATCGGCTTTTCCGACGGCGAGAGCCCGGATTACCGCCGCGCCACCGCATCCGCCGCGCGCCCGGCCGGCGCGCGGCGGCAGGAGGTGCGCGTTGAGGCGGCCATCGTCACCCGGCGCGACGCCGTGCAGGCGCTGGCGGAGGCCGTCCTCGACGCGGCGCTCGCCGGCCGCGACACGGCCGCTTTCGGGGTGAGCCCGCGCCGGATCGATCTGGAGCCCGGCGATGTGGTGGCACTTCCGGACGCGGATAGCGGGACGCTTCACCGGATCGTGCGGATCGACGACGCGCCCACCGGCCGCCGGATCGAGACCCGGGCCGTGCCGCTTGCCCGGCCCGATCCCGCGCCCACCACGCTGGCCCCGAGAACAGGCCGGAGGCCGCCGGCGGTGCCGGGGCCGGTCTTCGCCCTGCCGCTGGTTCTACCGGTGGAACGCGGCGACCCGGTGCCGCTGGCCTATCTCGCGGTCTCGGCCGATCCCTGGCCCGGTGCCGTCGCGGTCTGGCGCTCGGCCGGCGAGGGCGCGCCGTTCGCGCTCCACCGCACCCTCGACCATCCGGCCTGCCTCGGCCGCACGCTGACCCCGCTGCCGCCGGGACCACTCTGGCGCTTCGACCGCAACGCCCGCCTCGATGTCACCCTGCGCCACGCGGAAGGGTTGAGCGCCATCGGCGAGGCCGCCGCCCTGGCCGGCGGCAACCTGTTCGCGGTGATCGGCGCGGACGGGGCGGTGGAACTCCTGTCTGCGGCGAAAGCCGAGCTGATCGGGTCCGGCACGTGGCGGCTCTCGGGCCTGCTGCGGGGCTTGGCCGGCAGCGAGGCCGCCGCCGGCCGTTCGGCGGGCACGGGGAGCCTGATCGTGCGCCTCGACGACGGCGCCGTCCGGCCCCTCGTCGATCGGCTCGACGAGGTCGGCCGCCGTTTCCTCTACCGGGTCGGCCCGGCGGAGCGCGATCCGGCCGATCCCGCCTTCGTCGGTTTCGCGGCGACGGCGGACCTGACCGCCTTCACCCCCTTGAGTCCGGTCCATCTGCGCGCTCGGCGCGAGGCCGAGGGCATCCGCTTCCATTGGACCCGGCGGGCGCGGCGCGATGCCGACGCCTGGGAGCCGGCCGACCTGCCGCCGGGCGAGGGGGCGGAGGCCTACCGCCTCGACATCCTCGCCGAGGACGGGCGGATTCTGCGCAGCCTGAGCACCGCCACGACGAGTGCGCTCTACGCTCGCGCCGACGAGATCGCCGATTTCGGCACGCCCCGCACCGAGATCGACGCCGCATTGGTGCCAATCGGCCCGCTCGCCGGCCCCGGCCCCGCCCGACGGACACGGGTGAGCCTGCGGACCGTCTGACCCCCGACACTTCCGGAGTGGCCCATGGCCGACACGACCCCGAGCCTTGCCCTGCCGCTGATCGCGGGGGGCAGGCGCAGAAGCACGTCACCCACAACGAGGCCTTGGCGCTGCTCGACGCGCTGGTGCAGCTCGCCGTCCTGGACAAGGACCGGGCCGCCCCACCCGCGAGCCCCGCCGAGGGCGACCGCTACCTGATCGTGTCGGGCAACCCGAGCGGGGCCTGGACCGGCTGGGCCGGGCGCATCGCCCGGTTCCAGGACGGTGCGTGGCTGTCCCTCAAGCCGCTTACGGGCTGGACAGCCTACGTCGCCGACGAGGCCGAACTCTACACCTTCACCGGCTCGGCCTGGATGCCGTTCCGCGCGACGATCACCGCCCTGGACAATCTGACCCGCCTCGGGCTCGGCACCGGGGCGGATGCGGACAATCCCTTCGCGGCCAAGCTCAACAAGGCGCTCTGGACCGCGCTGACGGTCGCGGAGGGCGGAAGCGGCGATCTGCGCTACACCCTGAACAAGCAGGCGGCCGGCAACACCCTTTCCCTGCTGATGCAGACCGGGTTCTCCGCCCGCGCCGAGATCGGCCTGACCGGTGACGACGACCTTCGTGTGAAGGTCTCCCCGAACGGCGGCGACTGGTTCGATGCGCTGCGGATCGCGCGCGAGACGGGGCGGGTCGCCTTTCCCGGTCGGATCACCGTCGCGGACGTGCCGGTTCTGACGGCGCAGGTGATCGCCGGCAACAGCGGGCCGGGCTCCATCCCGGCCGGGGCGACGCGGTACTTCACCAACGCCCTCGTCGGCGGCCACCCCAGCGTGGTCTACGCCGCCGCCGGCCGGCGGGGGCGGTTCCGCGATTTGCGGGTCGTGACGCAGGGCGCGCCGGGCGCCGGTCAGAGCTGGACCGTCACGCTCCAGAACCTGTTCACCGGCACGGCCCTGACCTGCACGATCGCCGGCGCCGGTTCCAACCAAGCGGCCGACCTCGTCAACAGCGCCGTCTTCGAGGCGGCGGACCGCTGGTGCCTCAAGATCGTGTCGAGCAGCGGGGCGCAGCCCACGACCAGCATCCTGTTCTCGCTGCTGTTCGAGGGCCTGGATTAGAGCGCATTCCGACGAAGTGGCGACCGGTTCGTCGAAAGAATGCGCGGCAAACAATGACCTAGAGACGCCGGCCGCCGAGCCCGCCCCTCGACCCATCCCCTCAAGACCGGAGATTGACGATGGACCTCAGTGCCGTCGGCCGCGCCGTGCTGATCGCCCGGGAGGGGCGACGGTTGGAGGCCTACCGCGACAGCGTGGGGGTCTGGACCATCGGCATCGGCCACACCGCCGCCGCCGGGCCGCCCGTGCCGCGGGCGGGCCTGCGCATCGAGGCCGGGGAGGCGGACGCGATCTTCACCCGCGACGTGGCGGCCTTCGTCCGCACCGTCGCCGAGACGGTTCCCAAGCCGCTGCCGCAGCATGCCTTCGACGCGCTGGTCTCGCTCTGCTTCAACATCGGCCCGGCGGCGTTCCGGCGCTCCACGGTGCTGCGGCGCCTGCGGGCCGGCGACCGGGCGGGCGCGGGCGAAGCGATCCTGATGTGGAACCGCCCGGCCGCGATCATCCCCCGTCGACAGGGCGAATTCGACCAGTTCCGCACGCCCTACGAAACCGCCCTGCCGCGCGCCCGGCGCAGCGATGCGCAGCCCGTCGCCGCCCCCGTCGAGCGCCCGTCCTCGCCGTCCAGCGCGCGGCCCGGCTGGCGCGCGCGCCTGTGGGACTGGCTGCGCGCCGGCCGCTGACCGCTTCCCCTCCGCACCCTAAAAGGATCGCTGCCATGACGCCGACCAAGGTGACGCCCAACAAGGCCTTCGTTCGAGGTTTTGCCCGAACCATGGCCAGGGTCTTCCTCTTCAGACCCGTCCTGCCGCCGCTCCTCCTGCTCGGCTGCTGCGCGCCCGCGCACGCAACCGCGCTCCCCGCCGTCGACGCCGCTGCGCTGGTCCTGCCCTGGGGCGACGCCGTCGTGGCGCTCGCCCAGGGCTTGTCCGCGCTGCTCACGCCGGTGCTCGTCGCCGCGTTCGCGGCAGTGCTTGCGCGGTTCGGCGGTCCCCTGCGCCTCCTCGTCACCGACGCGCTGGTCGAGCGTCTCGTGCGCAACGCCACCGACTACGCCCTGAACGCCGTGGCCGGCGCCGTCCAAGGGCGCAGGCTGACCGTCTCCGTCGGCTCGGCGGTGATCGCGCGGGCCGTGCAACGGGCGCTCGATCAGGCGCCGGCCTGGCTGATCCGGGCGGCGGGCGGCCGCGAGGGGGTTGCGGAGAAGGTGTTCCGGTCCCTGCCCCTGGAGGCCGCGGCGACCGCGGGCAACACCCTCGAACCCGCACTTCAACACGCCCTGGGGCAAGGGTCCGCGCGCGAGACCCGCAAGGCCGTCTGATCGTCCGGTATTGCGCAAGACCGGAGCCGAGAATCCGGGAGGCGTTGCAATGGACAAGATCGCAGCGGAAGCCGCGCGCCTCCTCTTCGCCGACGGGGGCGCCGGCTGGATCGTCGCGGTGCTGCTGGGGCTGGCCTGCCTCCACCTCTACCGAGACGGCCTGCGCGTGGTGGAAGCCCGCATCACCGAGACGGGCGCCACGGCCGCGGCACTGGAGCGCGCCTCGCAGACCAACGCGGCGGTGGCCGCCGCCCTGGAGAGCCGCACCCGCGTGCTGGAGGATCTGGTCCGGCTCACGGGCGAGACCGCCGGGGCCGTCGCGCGCAGCGACGAGCGCGCGCGGGAGCGGTTCGAGGATCTCCTCCGGCGCATCGGCGAGTTGCAGCACCGGCCGAATCTCTGACCCGGTAATAAGGAAGTCTTCCATGCCTGCCCATTCCGCTTCCGCTCCTGCTGCCGCCGTCGCGGATGGAACCGGCTCGCAGGCCTCGCGCCGAAGCCGGTCCCGTGCCGCCGCCGGTCGCCTGGACGCGGCGCGCCACGGCTTCGAACGCTCCCTGATCACGCTGCGCCGGGCCGCCCTCGATGCCATCGACAGCGGTGATCTGGCGAGCCTGACCCTGCGGGTGTGCGGTGACCGCCGCCGGCACGCCGGCGGAGAGGGGGCGGCGTGAGGCGTGCGCAGTCATGCCCACGGAACCGCGGCGGCGATCCCGCCTTGTCCCCGGCAACATCGCCGACCCGGACATGGCCCTCGAACGCAAGACATCATCTCCGGCTGCTTCCCCACCGAGTGCGCCCGCGCTCGCAAACATTCAGGGCGCATTCAGTGCGCTGGCGCGACAGTCACCCTCGATGCGCCAAGCTTTCGCCCTGTTGATCGTCGTCTCGACCGCCGCGGTCCTCGCGGCGGGGGCGGTCGGCCCGCTCGCCGAGGAAACCGGTGCCCTGGCGCCCGTCCCGGCGCAGCGAGCGCCGCTGAATCGCGGCGACGATTGCCTGTCGCCGGCCGATCTGCGCGAGGCGGTGGCCGAAAAGCGTGTCGTGCCGCCCATCGCCGCGATCCGCGCGGCGCGCCAGATCGTTCCGCGGGCCGAAATCCAGCGCGCCAGCCTGTGCCGGCACGAAGCGGGGCTCGTCTACCTGCTGACGGCCTTGCGTCGTGATGGGCATTTCATGCACGTCATGGTCGATGCCCAATCGGGACAGGTGAGCGGGCATTGGTAAGCGTGGCGGTGCGCCGCCGGGATGAGGAGTAACCGACCGTGCGTCTGCTCGTGGTCGAGGATGACCGTGACATCAACCGGCAGGTCGTGGCCGCGTTGGAAGAGGCCGGCTACGTCGCCGACAAGGCCTTCGATGGCGAGGAGGGCGGCTATCTCGGCGAGAACGAGCCCTACGACGCCATCATTCTCGACATGGGCCTGCCCAAGGCCGACGGCGTCACCGTGCTCCAGAACTGGCGCCGGGCCGGGGTGAAGACCCCCGTCATCATCCTCACTGCCCGCGACCGCTGGTCCGACAAGGTGGACGGCTTCGATGCGGGCGCCGACGACTACGTCACCAAGCCTTTCCACATGGAGGAGCTGATGGCCCGCGTCCGCGCGATCTTGCGCCGCGCGGCGGGCCACGCGTCGAGTCAGATCGCCTGCGGCCCCGTCACCCTGGACACCCGCTCGGGTCGCGTCTTCGTGGACGGCGCCCCGATCAAGCTGACGAGCCACGAATACCGGCTGCTCTCCTACCTGATGCACCACACCGGCCGCGTCGTCTCCCGCGCCGAGCTGACCGAGCACCTCTACGACCAGGATTTCGACCGCGACTCCAACACCATCGAGGTGTTCGTCGGGCGTCTGAGGAAGAAGCTCGCCGTGGACCTGATCCAGACGGTACGGGGGCTGGGCTACCTGATTGATCCGAACCAGCCGCCGGGGCGGGCGTGAGACCCTATGGGCCGCCGAGATCGGTGAACGCGAAATCCGCGCCCTTGTAGAGGAGCGGCACGCCGTGATTCTGCGCGACCGCGTAGGCGAAGCCGTCGCCCACAGTGAGGCGGGCCGCGCGGCCACGCGCTCGTGCAAAGTTTTCAGCCGCTCCCACAAGCCAGGGCGGCGCTCCTCCCGCTCCAACTCGTTGCGGACAGCGAGCTTGACGGCTTCCGTGAGCGGAACACCCTTCCGCTCGGCCAGGAGGCGGACGATGCGGTCCGTTTCCGCAGCGCCGATGTGCAGGGCCATAAGCGCCTCGCTGGCAGGCAGTGTAGAAAGCCGGTGCGCATGATGTACATGCCCGCAAAGTTGCGAGCGAGCCGAGATTCGAGCCAGGATTTATGACCGACCGCCTCGCTTGGCTCCCCTTGCGCCGCCGCTCCATCGCGGTGCGGCTCGCGGTCTCCTCGTTCCTGTCGAGCACCGCGATCCTCGTCATCGCGGCCTTCATCCTCACCACGCTCTACCGCGAGAACACCGAGCGCGCCTTCGACAGCCGCCTGCTCGTCTTCGCCAACAACCTCGCCACCGATCTCGTCTCGCCGAGCGACCCCGAGACGCGCTCCTTCTCGCTCGGCGATCCACGCTTCGACCTGCCACTGTCGGGCTGGTACTGGCAGGTCGGGCGACCCGATGCGAAGCCGCGGGACCTGCGCACCTCGCGCTCGCTCGTCGGCGTGCCGCTGAAAGGGCCCGATCAGGCCGGCACCGCGACCGTCGGCCAGATCCGCCAGGGCTACGGCCGGGGCAGGACGACCGCAGCCTGCGCATCGTCGAGCGCGACGTCGATGTCGGAGCCGACGGGCGCTACACCGTGCGGGTGGCCGGGCCGGCGGACGAGATCGTCAACGACGTCGAGCGCTTCCGCTTCTCGCTGTTCATGACCTTCGGCCTGCTCGGCTTCTCGCTCGCGGCGACCGCGCTGCTGCAGATCCGCTTCGGCCTCGCCCCCTTGCGCAAGCTGCGCACGGCGCTCGGCTCGATCCGCCGCGGCGAGGCCGACCGGATCGACGGCGAGTATCCGCGCGACATCGCGCCCCTCGCGGGCGAGATCAATCTGCTCATCGAGACCAATCGCGAGATCCTGGAGCGGGCCCGCACCCAGGTCGGCAACCTCGCCCACGCGTTGAAGACCCCGCTCTCGATCATCGTCAACGAGGCCAGCGGCAGCGACGCCCCGCCGGAATTGTCGGAGAAGATCCGCGAGCAGGCGGCGGTGATGCGCGATCAGGTGAACTACCACCTCGACCGTGCCCGCGCCGCCGCGCTTGCGGGCACGCTCGGCACCTCGACGGAGGTCGAGCCGGCGCTGGCCGGCCTCGTGCGCACCTTCGGCAAGATCTATCGCGACAAGGACATCGCCTACGAGGTCCATGTCCCGCCGGGTCTGCGCTTCCGCGGCGAGAAGCAGGATTTCGAGGAGATGATCGGCAACCTCGTCGACAACGCCTCGAAATGGGCGACGGGCCGGGTCTCGATCTCCGCCGCGCCGACGGCCGAGCACGATTATCCCCACCTCCTCGTGGCGGTGGAGGATGACGGGCCGGGTCTGCCCGAGGAGGACCGCGCGGCGGTGCTCAAGCGAGGCCAGCGTCTCGACGAGACCAAGCCCGGTTCCGGGCTCGGCCTGTCGATCGTCGCGGATCTGGCCGCGCTCTATCGCGGCCGCTTCCGCTTGGAGGCCGCCGCGCTCGGGGGCTTGCGCGCGGTGATCGAGGTGCCGGGCGACGCGCCCGCGGGGGGCGGACAACGCTGAGCGGCGGGCCTTGCGAAGGTTACGCACCGGCAGGCCTGTGCTATGGCCATGCTTCCCTCGCGCGTGACGACGTGTCACCCGGAAGCGATGTCGTGCGGGCCCCGCTCGGGCTCTACACGGGGCCGAGCTTAAAAACTTTGGGTCTGATGACGGCGATCTGGTTCATCCTGGCGGCCATGACCGGCGCAGCCGTGTTCGCGCTGCTTTGGCCGATGTCGCGCCGCCGCCGGCAAGGGGTCGGTCCGGAGGCGGAGGGCGGCGACGGGCTCGCCACCGAGACCGGCTTCTACGAAGACCAACTCGCCGAGATCGAGCGCGATCTCGGCCGTGGCCTCATCGCCCCGGCGGAGGCCGAGGCCGCGCGCGCCGAGGCGGCGCGCCGGCTGCTGCGGGCGAGCCGCGAGGAGCGGGCGGACGGGTCGGGCGCCGCGCCGATCGCCGAGCCGCATCTGCGCCAGCGCCGGGCGGCTTCCGCCTTCGCGCTGTCCACGATCCCGCTGGTCGCGCTCGTTGTCTACGGCCTCTACGGCTCTCCGAATCTCCCGTCGCAGACCGACGCGGACCGCAAGGCGACGCGGGCCGGGGCGCAGGATCTGATGACCGCCATCGGCCAGATCGAGGCGCGGCTCGCCAACCACCCGGACGACGTCCGCGGCTGGAGCGTGCTCGGGCCGGTCTATATGCGGCTCGGGCGGTTCGACGACGCGGCCCGTGCCTACGCGGCGCTCGTCCGCCTCAAGGGCGAGGACGCCCAGGCGCTGTCGGATTGGGGCGAGGCCCTGGTCGCGGCGGCCGACGGCACCGTCTCGCCGGAGGCGCGCAAGGTGCTGGGCCGGGCGCTCACCGCCGATCCGAAGGCGGCCAAGCCCCAGTTCTATCTCGCCCGCGGCGACGAGCAGTCCGGCGATGTGGCCGGCGCCGTGCGGCGGCTGGAGGCGATGGCGGCCTCCGCCCCCGCGGATGCCCCCTGGTTGCCGACGGTGCGCGACAACCTCGCCCGGCTGAAGGGCGAGACCCTGGCCGCGCCGAAGGCCGCAGGGGAGGCCGGAAGGGAGGCCGGGGAGGGCGCTCGGGATCGAGCCAAGGACGGCGCCAAGGACGGAGCGATGTCCGAGGCGCCGGTGGCCGGGCCGGGCAGCAACATCCAGGCGCTGCCGCCCTCCGAACGGATCGACGCGATCCGCGGCATGGTCGAGGGGCTGGAACGGCGCTTGGCCAAGCAGGGCGGCAGCGCCGACGAGTGGCTGCGCCTCGTGCGCTCCCACGCGGTCCTCGGCGAGCGCGACAAGGCGCTCGATGCCCTGGAGCGCGGGCGCAAGGCGTTTCCCGACGATAAGGAAGCCCAGGCGCGTTTCGATGCGCAGGCCCATGAACTCGGCCTCGCCGGGGCCGGGACGCCCCCGCCGAAGGCAGAGAACAGCGAAAAGCCCGGTGAGCGGAATGCGGCCGAGCCCGACACGGCCGCCAACGCGATCCGGGCGATGCCGCCAGCCGAGCGAGAAGCGGCGATCCGCGGCATGGTCGCCAGCCTCGACCGGCGGCTCGCCGCCAAGGGCGGCAGCGCCGACGAGTGGATGCGGCTCGTGCGCTCCTACGGTGTGATCGGCGACCGGGCCGCCGCAGCCCAAGCCCTCGACCGGGCCAGGATGGCGCTCGCCGCCAACCCGAAAGCGGTCGAACGCCTCGACGCGCTCGGCAAGGAACTCGGTCTGACGCCCGCGCAACCGTAGCGGAAGGCGGCCCCTGACAATCGGTCCCGCCCGTTCAACCTTGACCCCGGGGGCGGGCGGGCCGAAACCCGTCTCTTGATCCTCAGCAGACGTCGCACCGCCGTCAGGCCTTCGCCAGCCTGAAGGAACGAGAAGAAGCCGACGAACCGGGACGGAACCGTTTTGACCCGCAAGAGCCGCCGCCTGATCCTCATCGCCGCCTGCGGCGCCGTGCTGGCGCTGGCGCTCGGGCTGATCCTGTCGGCGATGAGCGGATCGATCGTGTTCTTCCGCTCCCCGCGGAGGTGGCGGCGCAGGGCGTCGCGCCGGGCACCCGCTTCCGCCTCGGTGGCCTCGTCAAGGACGGCTCGGTGAAGCGCGGGCCCGACCAGAACGTCGAGTTCGCGGTGACCGACACCAACGCCACGGTGCCGGTGCAGTATCGCGGCCTGCTGCCCGACCTGTTCCGCGAGGGCCAGGGCATCGTCGCCGAGGGCACGCTCGATGTCGGCGGCGTGTTCCGGGCCGATACGGTGCTGGCCAAGCACGACGAGAACTACATGCCCCGCGAGGTCGCCGACGCCCTCAAGGCGCAGGGACGCTGGCAGGAAGGCGGGGGCAAGGAAGCCCCCAAGGACGCTTCTAAGGCGGCTCCGAAGGACGGGGCGAAGCCGGAAACGGCCGACGCCACCCTGGGCCAGCGCAGCGAGCGGTGAAAGATTCCATGACCGTCCGAACCGAAACCGCGCGAGGGGACTGTCGGTGATCGTCGAGATTGGCCATTACGCTCTGGCGCTCGCGCTGGCGCTCTCCCTGGTGCAAGCTGTGATGCCCGCCTGGGCCGCCCGCTCGGGCGACGCGGCTTTGCGCGAGGTGGCGGGGCCCGCCGCGCTCGGCACCTTCGCCTGCATCCTGTTCGCCTTCTGCGCGCTGACCTACGCGCACGTGACGTCGGACTTCTCGGTCCAGAACGTCGTCGAGAACTCGCACACCGCCAAGCCCTTGATCTACAAGATCTCCGGCGTGTGGGGGAACCATGAGGGCTCGATGCTCCTCTGGGTGCTCATCCTCGCTTTGTTCGGAGCCTGGGTCGCCACCGCCAAGACCTCCGTGCCGCCGGTGCTGCGCACCAACACGCTGATGGTGCAGGCGAGCGTCACCTTCGTGTTCGTGCTGTTCATCATCACGACCTCGAACCCGTTCGCCCGCGTCGCCCCGGCGCCCCTGGAGGGCAACGACCTCAACCCGCTGCTGCAGGATTTCGGCCTCGCGATCCATCCGCCGCTGCTCTACCTCGGCTATGTCGGCTTTTCCGTCACCTTCGCCTTCGCCGTCGCCGCCCTGATCGAGGGGCGCATCGATGCCGTCTGGGCGCGGGCGGTGCGGCCCTGGGCCCTGATCGCCTGGAGCTTCCTGACGCTCGGCATCGCGATGGGCTCGTACTGGGCCTATTACGAACTCGGCTGGGGCGGCTGGTGGTTCTGGGACCCGGTCGAGAATGCCTCGCTGATGCCCTGGATCGCCGGCACGGCGCTGCTGCACTCCATCGTCGTCATGGAGAAGCGCGACGCGCTCAAGGTCTGGACGGTCCTGCTCGCCATCCTCACCTTCTCGCTCTCGCTGGTCGGCACCTTCATCGTCCGCTCCGGCCTGCTCACCTCGGTGCACAGCTTCGCCTCCGATCCGAGCCGCGGCGTGTTCATCCTCGCGATCCTCGCGCTGTTCATCGGCGGCGCGCTGAGCCTGTTCGCGTGGCGGGCGCCGAGCCTGCGCCAGGGCGGCCTGTTCGCGCCGATCTCCCGCGAGGGCGCGCTGGTGATGAACAACCTGTTCCTGGTCGCGGCCTGCGCCACGGTGTTCGTCGGCACGCTCTATCCGCTGCTGCTGGAGATGCTGACGGGCGAAAAGATCTCGGTCGGCCCGCCCTTCTTCAACTGGACCTTCATCCCCCTGGCGCTGCCGCTCCTCGTGATCGTGCCGTTCGGGCAGGCGCTCGCGTGGAAGCGGGGCGATGCCGCAGCCGCCGCGCAGCGTCTGCTGGCGGCCTTCGCGGTGGCCCTCGTCGTCGCCCTCGGCGCGGCGGCCTGGGCCTGGGGCGGTCCGGTGATGGCACCGGTCGGCCTCGGCTTCGGCGCCTACCTCATCATCGGCTCCGTCCTTGAGATCTGGGCGCGCGCCCGCGGCTACGGCCACAACCGGACGCGCGATCTCGGCACGACGTGGCGCCGGGCGATCGGCCTGCCGCGCTCGGCCTGGGGCACGGCTCTGGCCCATGCCGGCGTCGGCGTCGTCGTGCTCGGCATCGCCGGGCAGGGCTGGGCGACGGAAGGGCTCGCGACGATCCGGCCGGGTGGTCAGGTCGCCTCCGGCCCCTACGTCGCCACCCTCGACCGCATCGGCCCGACCAAGGGTGAGAACTACGAGGAGACCACCGCCTTCCTGACGCTGCGCAACCGCGCGGGCGACTATGTCGGCACCGCCGAGACCGGCAAGCGCTTCTATCCCTCCCGCCGGATGACGGTGACGGAGTCCGGCCTGAAGACGGTCGGCGTCAGCCAGATCTACGCCAGCCTCGGCGAAGTGATGCCCGACGGCTCGATCGGCATGCGGCTCTACTACAAGCCGCTGGTGCTGCTGATCTGGATCGGTTCGCTCATCATGGCGGCCGGCGGCGGCCTCTCGCTTACCGACCGGCGCATGCGTGTCGGCGCCCCGGTCAAGGCGCGCGCCAAGCTGCCGCCCTCCGCGGTGCCTGCCGAATGACCCGCTTTCGCTCCACGATCGCCGCGCTCGGCTTAAGCCTCGCCGCACTTCCTGCGCTCGCGGTGCAGCCGAACGAGGTGCTGAAGGACCCCGCCATGGAGGCGCGGGCGCGGCATATCTCGGAAGGCCTGCGCTGCCTCGTCTGCCAGAACCAGTCGATCGACGATTCCGACGCGCCGCTCGCTAAGGATCTGCGCGTGCTGGTGCGCGAGCGGCTCAAAGAGGGCGACAGCAACGGTCAGGTCATCGATTACGTCGTGGCCCGCTACGGCGAATTCGTGCTGCTGCGCCCGGTCTTCGGCTGGCACACGCTGCTGCTCTGGCTGAGCCCGCTGCTCGCGGTGGGTCTCGGCGCCTTCGGCATCTGGCGCCTGTCGCGCCGTCGCCCGCCGACACGGGTCGCGGATCTGTCCAAGGCGGAGGAAGCCGAGGTCGAGGCGCTGCTCAAGCGGCCATAAGCGCACGGGGATCGGCGGAGGCGCCCCGGCGCCCTGCTTTCGCCCGATCGGACGGGCAGGGTCCGGCGCATCGTCGTCACCGCCCCGACCTGCCGCGAGCCTCCCCCGAGCGCCATGCCGATCGCCGCCTCTCTCAGATATCGCGCCCTGGCCGCCACGCTC
This sequence comes from Methylorubrum sp. GM97, assembly GCF_024347855.1. Lineage (NCBI taxonomy): Bacteria > Pseudomonadati > Pseudomonadota > Alphaproteobacteria > Hyphomicrobiales > Methylobacteriaceae > Methylorubrum > Methylorubrum sp. GM97. The sequence goes on along the minus strand of NZ_AP025942.1, from coordinate 1,471,313 downwards.
GGCCTCGTTGCCGGACTTGCGATCGTGAGCCCGGCCTGGGCACACCCCCATGTCTGGATCACAGCCAAGGCCGAACTCGCCTACGAGGCGGGCCGCGTCACCGGCATCCGCCATGCCTGGACCTTCGACCCCGAATACACCGCTTTCCTGACGCAGGGTCTCGACGCCAACGGTGACGGCAAGGTCTCGCCCGAGGAGCTTCAGGGCTCGGCCAAGGAGCATGCCGGCAACCTCGCCGAGTTCGCCTACTTCACGAAGCTCAAGGTGGCCGGCAAGGAGCAAGCCTTCGCCGAGCCGCAGGAGGCGCGGATGGCCATGGAGGGCGGCAAGCTCACCTTGAGCTTCCTGCTGCCGCTGAAGACCCCCGCCGCCCAGGGCAAGGGCGTCGCGGCGGTCGAGGTCTACGACCCGACCTACTTCATCGCCTTCAGCCTCGCCGAGGGCGCCGACGGGCTGCGCCTCGCCGGCGCTGCCCCCGGCTGCAGCATGACGGTGACGCGGGCGAAGAACACCGAACCCACGGTGGCCTCCGCCGGCCAGTCGATGACCGAGGCGATGTTCGAGGCGCTGACCGCCGCCTCGAATTACGGCGAGCAATTCGCCAACCGGGCCATCGTCGCATGTCCCTGACCGCCGCCCTGCGCCCCGCGGGCGTGGCGGCCAGCCGGTGGCCGCTGCGGCTGGCGCTTGCCGCCGGGGCGGTGCTGGCGGCCGCCAGCCTCCTCGCCGGCATCGCCTGGGCGCTCGGCCCCGTTGCCGCGCCGCCGCCACGCTCGCCCTTCGGCATCGGTTTCCGCGAGGCCGCGCCCGCGACGACCGGGCTCGGCGGCTGGCTGCTCGCGGTCCAGTCCAATTTCTCCAGCCACCTCCGCGCGGCGGTGACGGCGCTGAAGGCGGGCGGCCCCTGGATGCCGCTGATCGTGATGGGCTTCGCCTACGGCGTGTTCCACGCCGCCGGGCCCGGCCACGGCAAGGCGGTGATCGCCGGCTACATCGTGGCGGGGGAGCGCACGCTGCGGCGCGGCTTCGCCCTGAGCGCGGCGGCGGCCTTGCTCCAGGCTCTCGTGGCCATCGCCATCGTGCTGGTCGGTATCCTCGTCCTCAACACGACCGCCGCCGGAATGACGCGGGCCGGCACCCTGATCGAGACCGTGAGCTTCGCCCTCGTGGCGGGGCTCGGTGCCGCGGTGACGTGGCGCAAGGCCGGGCGGCTTGCCGGCCTTGCCACCGACGCGCCGCCGGAGGCGTGCGGCCCCGGCTGCGGCCATACCCACCTGACCGATGCCGCCGCCCTCGACCGGCTCGGCGGCTGGCGCGAGCGGGCGGGCGTGGTGCTCGCCGCCGGCTCGCGCCCCTGCGCCGGGGCGGTGCTGATCCTCGTGTTCTGCGCCGCGCAAGGCCTGCTCGCCGCCGGCATCGCCGCGACCTTCGCCATGGCGCTCGGCACCGCGATCACCACCGGGGCGCTCGCGAGCCTCGCGGTGTTCGCCAAGGCCCTGGCGCTGCGCCTCGCGGGCGGGCGCAGGCAGGCCGGCGCGCTGGCGGTCGGCGGGCTCGAATTGTTGGCAGGAGCGGTCGTGCTGGTGCTCGGGCTTGCCATGCTGTCGGGTTTAGCCTACGGCCTGGGTGGCTAGAGCATCGTCCCGAAAGGCGGCCGCCGGCTTTCGGGACGATGCTTCTGACAGACCTCTCGCCAAGTCCCTCGAAGCTGTGCAAGCTTCTCTCGGATCGGGAGGAGCCCTGCTTGAGCGACCACCACGCCCTCGACGCCTTCGCGCCCCTCCTCAACTGGCGGCTTTTGAAGGGCTCGCACGCTTTCCCCGGACCGGACGGGGGCACCTGCATCAACGAGGCGGCGATGGTGGCGGCGGGGCTGCCCTACCGGGCGATCACCGCGAGTGAGGATTGTCCGCCCTGCTTCTCGCGACCCCTGGCGGCCTACGCGCTCGGCCTCAACGATGCCATGCCGGAGGCCGAGCGGCAGGGGCTGATGGCGTTCGTGCTGCGGCTGTCCGGCTCGGCGGATGCGCCCGCGGTCGAGGCTGCCCGCACCGCCTTCCTGGCGCTCGAGAGCGCCCGCCGCATACTGCCGCCGCTGCTCGACGCCGCCGGATTGCCGGCGCTCGCCGCACGCTGCGAGACGGCCTCCGACGCAGGCGCGGCCAGGGTTGCGCTCCGTGCGGCCGAGATGCAGGGCGGCGCGCTGTCCCACGCCGCTGCCGGCCGTCACGCCTGGATCGCGGGCGCCCGCGCCTCCGCCGTGTCGCGCACCGCCACGGCGGCTTTGCGCGCCTTCGACGACCCGCGCAGCGCCGCCGAGGTGGCCGAGGGGGCGGCCCCCTTCGCAGATGGAGCGTGGCCGATCGCGCTCGGCCTCCTCGACGCGGCGCTTCGGATCGGCCGGCAGGCCCCGGAGATCGACCTGCCCTCCGCCCGCGAACGCCTGGAAGCGGCGCGGGCAAAAGTTCAGCCATAGGCGCGCGGGCGCGGCTCCGCCGTGAGGTCGACGTCGAGCGCCTCGCAGTTGGCGAGCCAGCGCCCGGTCAGATGGTAGAAGAAGGTGCAGTGGCCGACGACCCCGATGGTCCGCTCCGGCCGCGCCCGCAACCAGTCGCGAAACCCCGAGACGCGCTGGTCGAACAGCGTCCGCGGCTCGACATGCCAGCCGTCGGGCCCGGCCTCGCCGTCCGCGTACCACCACGTTTCGGGAAGATGGCCGACTTGGAAGGCCGGAAATTCCTGCGCCAGCACTGAGGCCGCCCGACCGATGTCGCAACTGCTCTCCTGGCATTCACGGTGGAGCACCTCGACCAGCACATCGGGCCGTGCCGGGTGATCGGAGAAGATCCCGGCGGTGGTCTGGAGCGCCCGGGTCAGCGGCGAGGTGACGACGAGTTCGAAGGGAATCGCGCGCAGAGCCGCGCGGGCCGCCGCAACCTGGGCGTGGCCGCGCTCGGACAGGCGCGCATCGATATGGCCGGGGTCGCGCCCCGTCGCCTCGTGATGCGCGTTGAACGTCGATTCGCCGTGGCGGATGCAGACGATGCGGGTGGTGGCAGGCGGGGTCGAGCGGGACATCGCCCCGATGTAGGCGGTTCGCGCGCCGCGGGAAGCGGGCCGCGACGCCGCGCCCGATCTCCGCACTGATCCGGACGAAGCGTCACCATAAGCGGGCAATGGCGCCGCTTTCCGGACATCGCGGGCCGCTCGGGTGCGGAGCGGGGCCGAAGGTTGGCGAAGCGTCCCGTGGCGGCGCAGCGTCCGCTGAAGGAGCCTTGGCAGGAACCGGCCACCGGGCCGGCATCCGCCGATGGAGGCTTCCATGCTCTCGCTTCCCCACTCCCCGCTTCCTCTGCCCCCGCATTCCCGCTCACCGCTCGCGCACCCGGCTCCGGGCCTGCCGCGCAACCTTCTGCTCGGGCCGCTGATCGCCCTCCTGCTCGCCCTCATTGCCGGCATCACGCCGGCAAGAGCGCAGGATTCAAGAGCGCAGGATTCGAGGGTGCAGGACGGCAGCGGCACGCTGCTGCTGCGCTTCGAGGGCGGCGCGCCCGTCGAGGCGCCCCGCCTCAAGGCGGACGCCGCGATCACCGTGAGCGGTCCGACCGCACGGGCGACGATCACCCAGGCCTTCCGCAACACGACGAGTGAGTGGGTCGAGGGCACCTACCTGTTCCCGCTGCCGGAGGATGCGGCGGTCGATACGATGAAGCTCGTGGTCGGCGACCGGGTCATCGTCGCCGATATCCGCGAGCGCGCGGCGGCGCGGCGCGTCTACGAGGCGGCAAAGGCCGAGGGCAAGGCCGCCGCGCTCACCGAGCAGCAGCGGCCCAACCTGTTCACCAACGCGGTCGCCAATATCGGCCCCGGCGAGACGGTGCTGGTGCAGATCGCGTACCAGCAGCCCGTGCGGTCCTCCGCCGGCACCTATGCCTTGCGCCTGCCGACCGTCGCCGCCCCGCGCTACAGCCCCGCTCCCCCGGCGGTGAAGGCCGTCGTCGAGCGGGGCGCCGCCGATCCCGTCCCGGATCGCGAGAAGATCGCGGCCCCGGTGCTCGACCCGGCCCGCCACGCGCCGATCAAACCGCTGACGCTCACCATCGATCTCAAGGCCGGCTTCACCCTGGGCCAGGTGCGCAGCGCCACCCATGCGGTCCGTATCGAGGAGCGGTCCGCGAGCGAGCGCCGCATCACGCTTGCCGACGGCGCCACCGCCGCCGACCGCGATTTCGAGCTGACCTGGAATGCGGCCCCCGGCGAGGCGCCCTCGATCGGTCTGTTTCGCGAGCGGGTGGCGGGGGCTGAGGCGGTGCTTGCCGTGGTGACCCCGCCGGAAACCGCCAGCCCGGCCGCATCCGTGCCCCGCGACGTGGTGTTCGTCATCGATAATTCCGGCTCCATGGGCGGCGCCTCGATGCGGCAGGCCAAGGCGAGCCTGCTGATCGGCCTCGACCGGCTGGGCGCGGGCGACCGCTTCAACGTGATCCGCTTCGATCACAGCTTCGACACGCTGTTTCCCGATCTGGTGCCCGCCGACGCGGGCCATCTGATGCGGGCCAAAAGCTTCGTGGCCGGGCTCCAGGCGAGCGGCGGCACGGAGATGCTGGCGCCGCTCCAGGCCGCCCTGCGGGACGCGACGCCGGAGGAGACGGGGCGTTTGCGCCAAGTCGTGTTCCTCACCGACGGTGCCATCGGCAACGAGGCGCAGATCTTCTCGGCCATCGCCACGGAGCGCGGGCGCTCGCGGCTGTTCATGGTCGGCATCGGCTCGGCCCCGAACGGTTACCTGATGCGCCACGCCGCCGAACTCGGTCGCGGTAGCTTCACCCAGATCGACACGCCCGATCAGGTGACCGAGCGGATGCGCGCCCTGTTGGTGAAGCTGGAAAGCCCCGCCGTCACCGACCTGACCGCGACCTTCTCCGAGCCCGGCATCGATGTGACACCCGCCCGCCTGCCCGACCTCTACCGCGGCGAGCCGCTCACCCTCTCGGCCCGGATGGGGCAGGCCCGCGGCACCCTGACCCTCACCGGCCGGATCGGCGGACAACCCTGGCAGACGCAGCTGCACCTCGATGCGGCGCAGGACGGGACCGGCATCGGCAAGCTCTGGGCGCGGGCGAAGATCGCAGAGGCCGAGACCGCGCGGCTGACAGGCGGGCTCACGGCGGAGGCGGCCGACGCGGCGATCCTGCGGCTGGCGCTCGACTACGGGCTGACGACGCGGCTGACCTCGCTGGTGGCGGTGGACGCCACCCCGCGCCGGCCGGCCGGGATGCGCCTCGCCAGCACCGAGTTGCCGCTCAACCTGCCGGCCGGCTGGGACTTCGAGACGGTGTTCGGCACGCAGGATGAGGCGCCGCAGCTTCCCCCGCCGCCGCGCCGCGCCGCGGCCCCGGCTACGCAGATCGCGGCCGCGCAAGCCGTGGCGCTGCCGCAGACCGCCACGGATTTCGAGATCCGCGCATGGCTCGGAGCGCTGCTGCTGGCGCTCGGTCTCGTCCTCTCCCGCCGTCGGCTCGCAGCGTGAGCGGGCACGCACAACAGGGCGCCGCATCGCGGCGCTCGGGTCGGAAGGGCTTTGCCGCCCTTCCAGCCCTCCTGCTCGTCGCGGCCGGTTTGGTTCTGCTGGCGCAGGCGGCCTGGATTCCGGCCAAGGCGGCTCTGGCACAGGTGCTTCTGGAGCGCGCCTTCACCCGCACCCTGGCCGAGGGCGTGCCCGCCCGCCCCTGGCCCTGGGCCGACACGGTTCCGGTCGCCCGCATCGGCTTCCCCCGGCTCGGCGAGCGCTACGTGGTGCTTGCCGGCTCGAGCGGGCAGGCGCTGGCCTTCGGGCCCGGCCATGTCGAGGGCACGCCGGAGGCGGGCGAACCGGGAATTGCGGTCTACGCCGCCCACCGCGACACCCAGTTCCGCAGCCTCGGCCGCCTTGCGGTCGGGGACGCGATCACGGTGGAGCGCCGCGATCGAGTCACCGTCCGCTTCCGCGTCACCGGGCGCCGGGTCGCGCGCTGGGACGCCTCCGGCCTCGATCCGCAGGCGCCGGGCCGCCACCTCGTGCTCGCCACCTGCTGGCCGCTCGACGCGGTGACGCCGGGGCCGGAACGGTTGCTGGTGGAGGCGGTGCTCGACGAAACTGCCGAGCCTTGACGCTTCCCTCCTCTGTGCGGTTCTGTGCGGATCCGTCCGGAACCGCACGCGATGTCGCTGATCGAGGCCGATCACCCCGAGACCGAACTGCCCGCCGGGCAGAGCCGCGCCATCGCGGACGCCGTGCGCGAGGCGCTGGCCCGCCGCCGGATGTCCCGGCAGGCGCTCGCGGACGCCGCCCGCATCAGCATCTCGACCCTTGAGAAGGCGCTCTCCGGCCGCCGGCCCTTCACGCTGGCCACCACCCTGCGCCTGGAAGAGGCGCTCGGCCTTCCCCTGAGGATACAGGCCCCCGCGCCGCCGGTCGCGGCCCCGGAAAAGGCCCGCCACGCGCCGGAGGAGTTCGGCTCCTATACCCGCGAGGCGGTGGCCTTCCTGACCGGGCGCTACCTGACGCTCCGCCCCTCCTTCGGGCAAGCGGGGGCGATCTTCGCCTACCGCACCGAGATTGCCTGGGACGCGGACAGCGCCCGGCTCGTCTTCCGCGAAGCCGAGCGGCTCGACGCGCCGTTCGCGCAATCCGGCACCGTTTCGGTGCCGAACCAATCGGGCCAGATCTACCTCGTCACCAACTTCCAGGGGCAGTACCGGCTCGCCGTGCTCGGCCGCCCGACGATCCAGGGCGAGATGTTCGGCATCCTGACGACCCTGTTCTCCGGCCGCGGCACGCAGCTCACTCCGGCGGCGACCCCGCTCGCCCTGGTGCCGGAGCGCGGGGCGCTGGCCGAGGGCGCGCAGTACGGGCGCATCACCGCCGGCATGGCCTGTGAGCCGGCCTACCGCCGCCTCCTCGACCGGGTGCGCGAGGATGTGTTCGCGGTGTTCCCTGGCTGCGGGGAGGGGACGGCCTGAGCCGTCAGGCGGTGCTCGACAGCTTCATCAGCACGAGGCCGCTGACGATCAGCACCGCCGCCAGAATGCGGGTGGCGTTCATCGCCTCACCGAGGAAGGCGATGCCGACAATGAAGGCGCCGACCGCGCCGATGCCGGTCCAGATCGTGTAGGCGGTGCCGAGCGGCAGGCTGCGCATCGCCCAGGCGAGGCAGGCGAAGCTCAGGCCCATGGTGACGAGGGTGATGACGCTGGGCCAGAGGCGAGAGAACCCCTCCGACTGCTTCATCGCGAAGGCCCAGACGACCTCCAGCAAACCGGCGAAGACGAGAACGATCCAGGCCACGGCAGCCTCATGCGGTTCATGAGCCGGGCCGTCCCGGACTTCGGCCCTGATGGGGGAGGACGTTGCCTCGCGCGGGGTGAGCTAAAGTCTGAGGCACCGGAGTCACGTGTGCCATCGCACGGCGGCGGGCGAGGGGCTATTCCAGCCGCACCACCACGCTGTCGCTCGCGCCTGCCGCATCCATCACCGAGATCCGGGCGAAACCGGCGCCCTCCGGGCTCCACTCCGATTGCCGGCGCATTGCCTCGGCCACCGGCAGGCCGTCGACCATCCAGGTCAGCGGCGGCTGGCCGCCCAGGGCCTTGAGGGCAAGGCGGGCCTGCGCGCCCTCACCAAGGCCGAGATCGACCCGGGCACCGTCCGGCGGGTAGGCGATCTTGAGCGGCACGCCGAGCGTCGCGGCGAAGGTTTTCGGGGCGTCGCGGCGGATGTGGCGCAGCGGTGGGGGCAGGGCGGCGGTGGTGGCGACGAGGGCGTCGCGGGGCCGGGGCAGGGCTTCCGGCTCGCCGCCGAACCGGGCGAAGGCGTCAAACAGGATCGGGGCGGCGTGGCTGCGCCCGACGAGCCCCGGCACCGAGGCGCCGTCGGGGCGGCCGATCCAGACAGCAATCGTGACGCGGGCATCGAAGCCCACCGCCCAGGCGTCGCGGTAGCCGTAGGAGGTGCCGGTCTTGAAGCTGATCCGGCCGGGCAGGGCGTTCTCCGGCGGTGGGGCGCCGCGCAGGATGTCGGCGACGTACCAGGCGGCCACCGGATCGGCGACCCGCCGCTCCGGCTCGGGCGCGGCCGGCGTTCCATCGAGGCGCCGGGCCAGCGCCGGCACGGTGCCGGATCGCGCGAGCCCCGCATAGAGTCGGGCGAGGTCGGTGAGCGTGATGCCGAGCCCGCCGAGCGCCACGGGCAGGCCCGGTGCCGTGTCGCGCGGCAGCAGGATCGTCGCGCCGGCGCCCCGCAGCCGCGCGACGAAGCGGGCGGCGCCGACAGCGTCCAGAAGCTCGACCGCGGGCAGGTTCAAAGATTGCTGGAGCGCGACCCGCGCCGTGACCGTGCCGCGAAACCCCATGTCGAAGTTTTCCGGGGCGTAGCTCGCGGAAAAGCGCGCCGGGCGGTCGTCGAGGAGCGTTTCGGGATGGGCGAGCCCGTCCTCGAAGGCGAGCGCGTAGATGAAGGGCTTGAGCGCCGAGCCCGGCGAGCGCACCGCCTGCGTGGCATCGACGGCACCGGCGCGGGCGGCGTCGAGATAGCCGGCGCTGCCGACATGGGCGAGCACCGCGCCGGTTCGGTTGTCGATGGCGAGGATCGCGGCGGAGAGCGCCGGGCCGGCGGCGGTCGCGCGCTCCGTTGCCAGCGCCTCGAGGCTCGCCTGGAGGCGCGCGTCGAGCGTCAGGTGCTGCACCCGCGCGTCCGGGTCGGCGGCGTGGGCCTGCTCGGCGGCATGGGCCGCGAGCATCGGGAATTGTTTTCGCGCAACCGGCACCGGCTCCGCCTTGGCGGCCTGCGCTTCGGCGGCGGTCAGCACGCCGCGCTCGGCGGCGATGTCGAGCACCCGGTCGCGGGCGCGCCGCGCATTGGCGGCGAAGCGGTCGGGCCGGCGCGCCTCCGGTGATTGCGGCAGGGCGACGAGGAGCGCGCTCTCGGCAAACGACAGCCGGGCCGGCTCGCGGCCGAAATAGGCGAGACTCGCCGCCCGCACGCCCTCGACCGGGCCGCCATAGGGGGCGAGCGCGAGGTAGAGGTCGAGCACACCGGATTTGCCGAGGGTCCGCTCCAGCGCGACCGCACGGACCATCTGCCGGAGCTTTGCGGGGAGCGAGCGCTCGGCCCGCGGCTCGACGAGGCGGGCCACCTGCATCGACAGCGTCGAGCCGCCCGACACGATTTTTCCATGGGCGAGCCATTGCCACGCGGCGCGGAGCGTCGCCGCAGGATCGAGGCCGGGATGGCTGTCGAAGCGGCGGTCCTCATAGGCCTTGAGCATGGCGAGGTATCGCGGATCGATCGCGTCCGCGGTGACGGGCAGGCGCCAGCGCCCGTCGGCGGTGGCGAAGGGGCGCAGCAACTGGCCTTTGCGGTCGAGGATAACGGTGGAGCGGAGCGAGGCCTGGGTCAGGTCGAGGGGCGGGAGCGTCGTGGCGTAGCGCCACAGGGCGCCGGCCAGCAGAAGCGCAAGGGTGAAGATAAGAGAGAGAAGAACCCTCCCCCCTCTGCGGGGGAGGGTGCCTGCGGAGCAGGCGGGAGAGGGGGCGACGTGTCCGGAGAGGGCGTTCCCCTCTCCCGACCCGCTTCGCGGGCCACCCTCCCCCGCAGAGGGGGGAGGGCAGGCGGCGTCGGTGCTCATACCCCTACTTCGCCGCGGTCACCTCGACCGATCCGAACGCGGTGCGCCCGAACCGCTCGGGGCGGTACATATCCTCGACGCTTGCGCCCGGATGCACGTAGCTGCCGGGCGAGACCACGCGCACGGTGTAGGCCGCCGAGAAGAAGGCGGATTGCTCCGGCGTGCGGTCATAGGCGGCCACGAACCGGTCGTCGCGGAACTCGGTATGGACCGGCGCGACCTCGCTCTTGGCGAAGCTGAGGCTCGAGAGCGCGTCGGCGTCGAGGAGCTTCGGGTTGTCGATCTCCAAGCCGGCGGGCAGGCGATCGACCAGCAGCAGGCGCCCGGCGCTGGCCTTGGCCTCGGTCACTTTCAGCACCACGACGAGGCGGTCGTTCTGGCGGAGCGGCTTGGCCAGATCCACCGGGCTGCCGTCGAGCCGGTAGACGTTGCGCTCGACCGTGAAGCCCTGCGAGGCCGCCGGCTCCGGGGCGATCGGATTGCCCTGGACACCGATCGCAACCGGCACTACCTCGCGGCCGGCATTGACGATCCGCACCGGCCGCGCCTCCAAGGCGGGCGCCCGGTAGAGCCGCGAGAGCGGTCCGGTCTCGGTCTTTCCGTCGACGGTGAGCGCGAGGCTGTCGGATTCCTTGGCGAGGCTTTGGGCTGCCAGCACCATCCAGGCGTTCTCCTGGGTGCTGGTCGAGCGGCCGTCCGCCCGCTCTTGGCCGAGCACGGCGGCGACCGGTTGCAGCGTCGCTTGAGCAAACCCGGCTTCGGCCGAGAGCGCCAGCAGAGCAGCGCCGTCGCGCAGGCGCGATCCGTAATCGGCGCGATAGGTGCCCCGATCGCGCTCGGCCTGGAGCGCCTGCACCGCCGCCTCGAAGCCTTTTTGCGCCCGGCCGCGATCACCGAGGAGGGCCAGCGCGGCGGCGAGCTGCCCGCGGCCCAAGGGCGTGGCGAAATCGGTGAGCTTGGTGTCGGCGAGGTAGCGCAGATCCCCCATCACCGGCCGGCCGTTGCGGGCGAGCACGTAGGCCGCGTAGGCCAGATCCATGCCGCCATTCTCGACATTGGTGGTGTTGGCCACCGTGTTGCGCAGGCGGTCGAGCGCGCTGTTGAAGGCGGTCTGCGGTACGGCGAATCCCCGCTCGCGGGCGCGGGTGAGGAAGTCGGTGACGTAGGCGGCCAGCCACGTGTCGCCGGCATTCTCCGTGGACCACGCGCCGAAGGCCCCGCTCGAATCCTGGCGCGCCAGCACCCGTTCGATCGCCCCGCGCACCCGCTCGTCGAGCTTTCCGTCGAGGCCGAGCTTTTCCGTCGCCGCGAGCGCGTTGACGTAGAGCAGCGGCATCGCCCGGCTGACGATCTGCTCGGAGCAGCCATAGGGGTAGCGGTCGAGCGATTGCAGCAGGGCGGCGACGTCGATGCCGCCGAGGCGGTTGGCCGAGACGGAGACCGCCCCGGTGCCGGGCAGGATGTCGGCGAGCAGATCCGGCGTCAGGTCGAGGCCGGCGCCGGGCTCCAGCGGGCGCACATTGCGGCGGACCAGCGCGCCGGTGCCGGGATTGATCCCGAGCGCGAAGGACTGGCCGGCGCTGCCCTGGATGCCGGGGCCGGTGAGGCTCAGGTCGAGCCGGGCCGTGCCGGGGCCGGCGGCGGTGATCGGGATCACGAGCTGCCCCTTGGCGCCGGCCTCTAGCCGCATCGTGGAGCGCACCGCCTCGCCCGCCACCACGACGGGACCGGTGAGGTCGAGATCGACCGTGTAGTCGCCGGCTGCCCCCTCGACATTGTCGAGGGCGACGAAGAAGCGCGAGCGGTCGCCGACATTGAGGAAGCGCGGCAGGGTGCCGGTGAGCACCACGGGGTCGCGCACGATCACATCGGCCTGGGCTTGGCCCACCCTGGCCTTGGTCCAGGCGGTCGCCATCAGCCGGGCGGTGCCGTTGAAGGCGGGCAGTTCCAGCGGAATCCTGGCCGTGCCGTCGGCGCCGACCGTGACCACGCCGGAATAAAGCGCGAGCGGCGCCTGGGTCGGCGGGGCGTCGGCAAGTTCCGCCACGCCGCCGTCGCCGCCGGAGCGGATCGCGCCGAGCGTGCCCTGCATGCCGTCGATCAGGTAGCCCCAGAGATCGCGGATCTCGGGGCCGAGCGCCTTCTGGCCGAAGAAGTAGCCGAACGGGTTCGGCGCTTCGTAGCGGGTCAGGTTGAGGATGCCGACATCGACCGCCGCCAGCGTCACCCGCGCCTCCTCGCCGGGAGCGAGGCCGGCGAGCTTCACGGGCACGGTGAGCGTGCCGCGGGGGCGCACCTTCTCCGGCGCCTCGATCGCGACGGAGAGGCCGCGCTTCTCCTTATCGACGGAGAACCAAGCGACGCCGAGCGCCCGGCCCGGCATCCGCTTGGCCGCCTGGTCGAGCGGCCGGTAGGCGGTAGCGACGAGGTAGGCGCCCGCGCCCCATTCCGCCTTGACCGGAATGTCGACACTGGTGCCGCCCTCCGCGACCGTCACGTCCTGGATCTCGTGCACCCGGTCGCTGACGATGGCGAGCGTCGCGGTGCCGGCGAATTTCGGTGTGAGCCGGGCGCGCAGCCGCTCGCCGGCCGCATAGGCGCTCTTGTCGAGGGTGAGGTCGAGGAGATCGGGCACGTCGGCGCTCTCGGAGCCGCCCCAGCCGACGGTGAAGGACACGCTCGCCGCCGCCTGCGGCTGGCCCGGCACGCTCGCCTCCAGCCGGTACTGGCCGAAGCCCACCGGCACGGCGATGCGCGCAGGCGCCTCCGCCCCGATCGCCACGCGCCCGTCGGCGATGCGGCGGCTGGATTTGACCGGCTCGAAGCTCCAGCGCCCGTCGGCGCGGTACCATTGGTAGGTCCGATCCACCTTCGACAGCGTCCAGGTCACGCCGTCCTGTGTCAGACGCCGGCCGTCGGGCGCGGCCATGGCGACGTCGAAAGTGGCGGTCGCGTTCTCGGCCAGATCGCCGCCAAAATTCTTGCGGATCGCCAGCACAGGCTGGGCCGGCAGGATCGGCAGGGTCACGCTGCGGCTCAGCGCCCGGCCGCCGGGTTCGCCGACGGCGAGGGTGATCTTGGCCTCCAGCGCGCGGGGGGCGGCCACCTCCTGCACCGGCACGGTGATGGTGGCCTTGCCCAGCGCGTCGGTGGTGGCCTTGGCGTCGATCTCGGCGGTCGTCGCCTCCACCGCCTCGTCGTCGAGGCCGATGGAGAAGCCCTCCAACCCCTTGATGCCGGAATTGGCCGCCGCCTGAACCGCGACCGAGCCCGAGACGTCGAGCCCCGAGCCCGGCGCGCCGTAGAGGTAGCGTGCGGCGACATCGATCGTCGCGGCTTCACCCCGCGTCAGCGTCGGCGTCTTCGGGGTGAGGCTCACCTCCAGCCGCTCGGGGACGTAATCCTCGACGAGCCAGCTCGCCTCGCCGACCGGCGGCGCCTTCGGATCGGTATAGGCCGAGACCCGCCACGTGCCGTGCATCGCGCCCGCCATCAGCGGCAGGGCGAGCGAGCGTCCGCCGAGTCCCTCGTCGGCGACGGCCGCGCGGCGATACTCGACGCCGTCGGGCCGCTTCACCACCAGGGTCAGCGGCAGGCCGGCCACCGCCGCCCCCTGGGGATCGCGAAGAAGCGCGGTGAGCTGCACCGTCTCGCCCGAGCGGTAGACGCCGCGCTCGGGGAAGACGTAGGCCTCCGCGCCGCCGGGGGCCGGGCGGCCCTTCACGCCGCGGTCGGAGAGATCGAAGGCGCCGAGCGCCAGATCGAGGAAGCCGTAATCGTCACCGACCTGCGCCACCACGAGGCCAGGCGCCAGCCCACCCTCGCCGCGGGCGAGGCCGGCGGGGAAGGCGGCGTGGCCCTGGCCGTCGGTCTTGGCGGTCGCGAGCACGTCGTTGTTGCGGGCGACGAGCCGGATCTCGGCGCCGGACACGGTCTTGGCGCTGGCGAGCGAGCGGGCGAAGACGTGGACGCCGTCGCGGCCCTTGAAGGCGGTGAGCCCGAGATCGGAGACGACGAACCACTGCGTCGCCTGGGTCTCGTAGCCGCCGTACTCGTCCTCCGACGAATCGGTGGTGCCGGTGGGCTTGGCCAGCATCAGGTAGAGGCCGGGCTCCAGCTTGCCGACCGCCTGGAGTACGGGGAAGGCGGTGACCGCCTCGCGGTTGGTCTCGGCCTTGGCGGTGTCGAGCGTGCCCTTCCAGACCCGCTGGCCCTTTTGGTCGGCGATGGTTTTGGCCGTCGAGCCGCTGAGCTGGCTCAGGAAGTCTTCCGAGCGGAGCGCGGGCAGCAGGCCGCGGTCGCCGATGCGCAGCACCTCGACATCGAGCTTGTCGGCGTTGACCGAGACCAGCGGCACGCCGGCCTGACCGGTACGCGGCAGGACGTAGTTGCGGCCGGTGAAGCGCACCTGGGGCGAGCGGTCGCGAACGTAGACCTCGTAATCGGCCGATTTCAGCAGATTCTCGCCGACCGAGGAGGGCAGGCCCTGGCGCACGACGAAGGCGTAGCGCTCGGAATGCCTGAGCCCATCGACGCAGACCTGGGAGCCTTCGGCCGTGGCGGCGGCGTTGGCGGCACCCGAGACGGCGATGTAGGGCGCGTAGTCGGTCTTCGGGACGAGACTTTCCGAGAAGGTGAAGCAGACCCGCGGCGCGGCGGCGTCCGAATCGACCTTGTAGTCGAGGATGCGGAAGCCGTGCTCCTCGCGTAGCTTCTCGTAGGCCGCGCGGGTCTGCGCCTCGTCCCGGATCGCGAGGCTCGCGCGGTAGGCTTCCAGCGCGGACCGCCACTCGGACTGGGCCGCCTGGATCTCGCCGAGCCGGGCCAGGGCGCGGGCCTCGTCCGCAGGGTTTTTGGCGCGCAGGTAGCCCTGATAGGCGGCGGCGCTCGCGCGGCCCTTCAGCTTGAACCGGGCGGAATAGTCGGCGCGCTCCTCGTCGTTGCCCGCCGCATTCGCCGCGCTGGCGTAGTCGAGCCAATTCCGAGCATCATTCGGGTCGGCCGCGACGGCGGCGGCGCGGGCGTTGAGCTCGGCGTCGGGCTCCCCACCCTCGCTCTGGGCGGCGACCTCCGCCTCGCGCCGCCATTGCGCGGCGGTCTTGGCGCCGGGAGGCGCTTCGCTCTTGAGCGCGGTCTCCAACCGGACGCCCGCACTCGCCAGCGCCTCGCGCACAAAGGTCTTCGCGACCGGTGCAGTCGCCGATCTCAGGGGCGCCGTGGGGGGCGCGGCCGGACGCGGAGACTGGGCCAGGGCCGGAACACCGAGCAGCATCGCGCCGATCAACGTCGCACCGAGGTGCCCGAGACTTTTGCCTTGGGACATGCGCGCGTCTCCTCCGACCGGTGCGCCCGAAGCAGGGGCGCCCGCGGCCGGCACGCTATCACTTGCCGCGCCGGCCGCAACGCTGGCGCAGGGCCATCGCTTGAAGCAATGGCCCTGGTTTTCTTTCGGCCTCAAGTGCCGGCGGCCGCCTCCGCGGCCTCAGACTATCGCTCCGCTCAGTGCTTTCCGGGGCTAACGCCCCAAAAAGTCCGCTCCGCGCGGCGCTCTTCGCGCCGCGAAGCCGCTCAAGCGGCTTCGGGCGATGGCCCCGCGGGCCATCGGTGGAGGTGGGCCTCAGAAGAGGCAGATCAGGGCGACGCCGGCCAGCAGAAGCAGCGCGCCGCCGAGCCGCGGCAGGTTCGCTTCGTGGACCGGCACGCCGAGCAGCCCGAAATGGTCGAGGGCGAGCGACATCAGCATCTGCCCAACGATGAGGAGGGCGACGACCGCGGCGGCGCCGATGCGCGGGATCAGGAAGATCGCCCCGACGACGTAGACCGCGCCGAGCAGGCCGCCGGTCCAGGCGTACCAGGGGGCGCGGGCGGCCGCGTCGAGCGAGGGCAAGGATTCGCGCAAGGTCAGCGCCAGGAGGCCGACGGCGAGACCGCCGACGGTGAAGTTGACGAATCCCGCCCAGAGACCGGAGCCGAGGTCGCCCCTCAGCCCGGCATTCACCGCCTGCTGGACCACGAAGGCGACACCCGCCAGCGCCGCCGCACCGTACAATCCGATCTGCAGCACAACCCGCCCTTCCGAATGCCTTGAAGTCCTGCGCCAAAGCTGTCGCCCGGGACCTGTCCGTCCACCGGCGTGCGATCACGATCCCGCAGGACGGCTCTGCGCCGCGGCTTGTGGGGGCACGCTCTGGCTGGCATCATCCCCCGCACGACGAATCGAGCGGTGGTGATGACGGGACGGATGAGAGCTTTTCGCACCGGCCTACCGGCCCTGCTTGCCGCCGGACTTGCGACGGGCGCCCTCGCACAAGGGACCCTCCCACCGGCCGCGCCGGCCCGGCCGAAACCTGCCGCTGCCCCCCAACCCGCTCCTGACCCCGCCTTCGAAGCGGCGCGGGTGGCTTTCGAGGCCCTGCCCGAGGCGGAGCGGCGGGGGCTGCAAGATGCCCTGGTCTGGACCGGTGACTATAACGGCGTGACGACCGGGGCCTTCGGCAAACGCAGCTTCGAGGGCATCCAGACCTACCAGACCCGCACGGGCGCCGCCCCGACCGGCCTTCTCACGCCACCGGAGCGCGCGGCGCTCAAGCGCGAGGCGGAGGAGGCCCGGCGGGCGGCGCGCTTCAAGGTCCAGCCCGATTCGGCGAGCGGCGTGGTGGTCGGCGTGCCGGAGGCGCTGCTGCCGAAAAAGAGCGCGATCCCCGGCGGCACTCGCTGGCAGAGCGCCGACGGCCGGGTGACCCTCGACACCAAGTCGTTTCCGCAAGGGGAGACCAGCCTCGACGCCCTGTTCGAGCGCGCTATCGCCGCGATGCCCGGCCGCAAGGTCACCTACAAGCTGAAGAAGCCGGACTTCATCGTCATCACCGCCGAAACCGCGGGCGGGCGCTCCTATCTCCGCTACGCTGAAGGCCCCCAGGGCATCCGCGGCTTCACCCTCGGTTACGACAGGGCGCTGGCGGACACGGTCGATCGTCTCGTCATCGCAGTGGCCAACAATTTTTCACCGTTTCCCGAGGACGCGCCGGCTCCCACCGCTCCGACGGCGGCCACCGGCCCGACCCCTCGCACGCCTGCCTCCGGCCTGGCGGCCGCGCCCGCAGTACCGCCGCTGCCCGGCGTGCAGGCGGAGGCGCGCCCCGCCGCGACCGGCCTGCTGCTGGGCGGCGGGCGGGTGCTGACGGCGGCCTCCGCCCTCGAATCCTGCGCCGCGCCGCGCATCGGCGGTGCGGCGGCCCGGATCGAGCGGCGCGATGCGGCGGGCAGTCTTGCGCTTCTGTCCGCCGAGGGGCTGGCGGGCGGTGCGCCGCCACCGCTCCGCGCCGAGCCGGTGAGCGAGGGCGAGGCCCTGCTCGTGCTCGGTGCCCAGGCGAAGGGCCGCCCGAGCGTCGCCCCTGCCACCGCTGCCGTCGAAGGCGTTTATGCCCCGCTCCAGCCCGGTGCCGCTGGTGCGCCGGTGCTCGACCGGTCGGGCCGGCTCGTCGGACTCGTCGCCCGCTTTCCCACCGCACCTCGCCTGATCGCCGGGGTGATGCCGCCGACGCGCTATGCCGTCGTACCGGGAAAGGCCGTGGCGGCGTTCCTGGGCGAGAGCGGCCTGCCCGCCGGAGCGGGCAAGGACGCGGGAAAGGATCTCGCGAAGGGCGCGGCAACCACGCTGGGCGGGGCGGCGGCGCCCGTTCTCGACGCCGTCGTTGCCATCACCTGCGCCCGGTGAGGGGCCGTGCCGGGCCTTAGTGTCTCTCACAAAACTCCCGCTGCGCTGTCATCGCCAGAACGAGAACGGTCAGAGACCGGGAGTTTTGTGAGGCACTCTTAGACCCGGTTCGTCACCAGCAGCACGATCAGGATGATGATCAGCAGGCCGCCGAGGCCGAAGCCGGGGCCGCGGAAGCGACCGCCGCCGTAGAAGTTGCCGCCGCCGAACAGGAGCAGGATCAGCAGGATCAGGAGGATGGTGGTGATGGTCATCGGCGGAAGCCTCTTTGGTCCGCCCAGACCCCTTTGCCTGAGCGCCAACAGCAACGCTTCTGCCGGCGATTTCGTTCAGCCGGCTCGGGTCTTATCCCGCGGTCGTCGGGCCTTAGGCCTGCCAATCCGGCAGAGCGCCCCCGGTCTCTGCAAGCCAAGCGGGAATCGGCAGGCTGCGCTCGCGCAGGAAGGCGGGGTTGAACAGCTTCGAGGCGTAGCGCGCCGCCCCGTCGCAGAGGATCGTCACGATGGTATGGCCGGGCCCGAGTTCGCGGGCGAGCCGGATCGCGCCCGCCACGTTGATGCCGGACGAGCCGCCCAGCGACAGGCCCTCCTCGCGCATCAGGGCGAAGATGATGCCGAGCGCTTCCGTGTCCGGAATCCGGAACGAGTGGTCGGGCGTGAAGCCTTCGAGGTTCTTCGTCACCCGGCCCTGGCCGATGCCCTCGGTGATCGAGGAGCCTTCGGCCTTGAGCGTGCCGGTGCTGTAATAGGCGTGCAGCGCCGAGCCCTCGGGATCGGACAGGGCGATCTTCACGCCGGGCTTGGCCGCCCGCAGCGCCTCGGCCACGCCCGCGAGCGTGCCGCCGGTGCCCGCCGCGCAGACGAAGCCGTCGACCGCGCCACCGGTCTGCGCGAAGATCTCGGGGCCGGTCGCCTCGATATGGGCGCGGCGGTTGGCGGTGTTGTCGAACTGGTCGGCGAAGAAGGCGCCGGCCGCTTCCGTTTCCGCCAGCCGCTCGGCGAGGCGGCGGGCGGCGTGGACGTAGTTGTTCGGGTTGGCGAAGGGGACGGCGGGCACCTCGACCAGCCGGGCGCCGGCGAGCCGCAGCGTCTCCTTCTTCTCCGCCGATTGCGTCTCCGGGATCACGATCACGGTGCGGTAGCCGCGCACGGAGGCCACCAGCGCCAGCCCGATCCCGGTATTGCCCGCCGTGCCCTCGACGATGGTGCCGCCGGGCCGGATCAGGCCGCGCGCCTCGGCATCCCGCACGATCGAGAGCGCCGCCCGATCCTTTACCGAGAGGCCGGGATTGAGGAATTCGGCCTTGCCGAGGATGGTGCAGCCGGTCTCCTCTGAGGCGCGGCGCAGCCGGATCAGGGGCGTGCCGCCGATGGCAGCGAGCACGTCGGGCGAGACGGCGGAGGATGCGGACATGCGGTGCGGCGGCCTTCCTGAGCGCCCGCGCGGGGCGGCGGATCAGGCAGGCTTAACCAACCGATTTTCAGGAATCCAGGTAGCCCGCCTCCCGCAAGGCGTCGGCGACGGCAGTAAAGAAGGGATCATCTGCCGCGGCGTCGTCCTGCGACAGCGTTCTTCCCCCGCCATCGGATGCGGTCTCGCTCCGGTCGAAATCCCGGAAGTCCTGCGACTCCGCCGGGTTTCCGGCCGATGCCGCGGATGCGCCGAGCCCGAACAGGCCGGCCGCGGTGAGGAGGGTCTCGTTCAGGGAGATCATGGCCGGCTCCTGTCTCGAAACGAGACGTCGCCAGCCTAATCGGTTAATGAAATCTTAGCAATATTGAGAGGCTGAGCCCAAGACAGCGTATCGGCCCTCGTCGCTCCGGAGCGGCGGGGGCAGCGTAGAAGACGATCATGCCGCGGGTGCGGGCCGCTCTTGACGCCGCGTTCATCGCCGTCGCCGTGCAAAAGACCGCCGCGCGGCGCCTGCTTTTCAGAATTTCGCTTCCGCGGTTCGGCGAGCGGAGCGAAAACCCCGACCATCCGGCCTGAGCCCTTCCGGCGGCCATCCGGCGCTTTCGGTTCAGCTCCGGTTCAAGCGCGGCGGTGCAGTTTGGCCGCAGGTTGAGGGCTGTGATGTTCCTGCACCGGTTTTGGCGAACCGAGCCGCTTCGGCGCCGCAATCAGGCAGGATGAGCACTCCGTCAAGCTTCTCCCGCTAGACGCTCCTCTCGCGGCAGCTTCATCCGCCGCCTTCGATGCCTGCCCCGTTTTCTCTCAGTCGCGAATCCAATCCATGACGGTCGTCGCCCTCATCGCCTGCAACCTGCTGCTGGCGGGCCTGTTTTCCCTGGTCGCCGTCGCCCTCGACTGAGGGCCTCCCGAGACGACACCCGTAATGCCGTCGTGGGCGACAGCACACGGTCGGCGAGCGGGCGTTTCGTGAGGCGCTTTTGAGCGCCGCGCTCCCGCGCAAACCCGCACCGCACAGATAAAGAACCCCGGTCGCTCCGTCGCGGCCGGGGTTTTCGGCTTAGCGGAACCGTTTGGCGCGACCGTTTTCGGAGCCTCAGTCGCGGGTCGCCCGGTCCTGCAGCGTGTCCAGGCGGCCGATGAGCGCTTCGAGACGCTCGCCGACCGGCTCGGTGAGGCTGTCGGCGTAGTGGCTGCGCAGGTTCTTGCCGAGATGGCGGCGCACGCTCGGGCTCAGCGGCGGCGCGGCCGCGGCATCCTCTGCGCGTTTCGTGTCGGCGATGGGCTTCGTCACGGATCGTCTCCCGTCCGGTGCCGGAAGCGGCTGTGAGGCGGCGATCCTGCGCGCTGGAAAGTTAAGGCGAGTTTTACTGCGGCGACCAAGAAACGATTAACCCTCCGTGCCAGGGCACGGAGGGCTCTTCTTCCTCGAAACCATCGGTCCGAGTGCGGCCGCCGTTCTTACCGGGTCGTCGGCAGGAGCAGGTCCGGCAGCCAGAGGGCGATGCCCGGCACGAGGCAGAGCAGGAGGATCGCGACAGCCATCAGGATCACGAAGGGCAGGGTGCCCCAGATGATGTCCTTGAGCGGGATGTCGGGGGCGATGTTCTTGATGACGAAGATGTTGAGGCCCACCGGCGGGTGGATCAGCCCCATCTCCATGGTGATCGTCATCACCACGCCGAACCAGACGAGGTCGAACCCGGCTTCCTTGAGCGGCGGCAGGATGATCGGCGCCGTCATCAGGATGATCGAGACCGGCGGCAGGAAGAAGCCGAGCGCGATCACCAGGGCCAGGATCGTGACGAGCAGGACCCAGGGCGAGAGCTGCATCGCGACGATGGCCTGGGCCGCCGCCTGTGAGATGTGGAGGTAGCTCATCACGTAGGCGTAGAGGAGCGACATGCCGATGATCAGCATCAGCATGGTCGATTCCCGCAGCGTCGCCGTGAGGATCGGGTCGAGATCGCGGAAGCGCCACACGCCGTAGATCACCGCGATCAGCGCCAGCGCCAGCAGGCCGCCGAGGCCGGCCGTCTCGGAGGGCGTGGCGTAGCCGCCGTAGAGCGCGACCATGACGCCGGTGAGCAGCACCACGAAGGGCAGCACCCGCGGCAGCGTCGAGAAACGCTCGCGCATGCTGTAGCTGTCCTCCTTGAGGATCGGATGCTGCGCGCCCGTCCGCTCGTAGGCGAGCTTCGCCGCCGCGAACTCCGAGCGGAAGCGGAACACCGACCAGCTGGCAAACAGCGCGACCAGCAGGAAGCCCGGGCCGATGCCGGCCAGGAACAGGCGCCCGAGCGATTGCTCGGCGGCCACCGCGTAGAGGATCATGGTGATCGAGGGCGGCAGCAGGATGCCGAGCGTGCCGCCCGCTGCGATGATCCCGGCGGCGAAGCCCGGCGAGTAGCCGCGGCGGCGCATTTCCGGAATGCCCGCCGAGCCGATCGCCGAGCAGGTGGCGGGCGAGGAGCCGGCCATCGCCGCGAACAGGGCGCAGGCGAACACGTTGGCGATGCCCAAGCCGCCGGGGATGCGGTGCATCCAGGCATGCATCGCCGAGTAGAGATCCTGGCCCGCCTTGCTCCGCCCGATCGCCGCGCCTTTCAGGATGAAGAGCGGGATCGAGAGCAGGGTGATCGAGGCCATCTCCTCGTAGACGTTCTGCGCCACCGTATCGAGCGAGGCGGCGGGCATGAACACGTACATGAAGGCCAGGGCCACGAAGCCCAGCGCAAAGGCGATGGGGATGCCCGAGAGCATCGCCCCCAGGGTCGCCCCGGCATAGAGGAAGCCGATCGCGGCGGTGCTCATGCCTTGCCTCCCCTCGTCGTGATCGGCCGAACCGGGGCCGCTGTCGGTGTGATCGTGCTCTCCAGGGGATCCGGCCCTTCGGGCGTCAGATCCGGGCGGTCGCGCATGTCGCGGTTGACGTCCGCCCCAATGCCGATCTTCGGCTTGGCCCAGCCGGCGGCGCGGGGGCCGTAGAGGACGGCTTCAGTGATCTGCAGGACGAACTGGACGGCGAGCAGGCTCATGCCCGCGGCCATCAGCAGGTAGGGAATCCAGAGCGGCGGCCCCCAGGTCGATTGCGAGATCTGGCCGTCATCCCAGGCCTCGTGGAACAGGCTCCAGCTCTTCCAGGCGAAGAAGGTCACGAAGGCGAGGCTGACGATGTCGACGAAGATCAGGCGCACCCGGTTGACGCCCGGCGACAGCAGGCCGGTGAGGGCCTCGATGGCGACGTGGCCGCGCTTGGCCTGGACGCCCGCCGCCGACAGGAAGGTCGCGCCGACGATGAGGAACACGGCGGTCTCGTCCTGCCACTCGGTCGGCTCGTGGAAGACGTAGCGGGTCAGGACGGAGTAGCTGAGCACGAGGCAGGCGGCGACGAGCGCCACCCCGCCGCACACCAGGATGAGGTGGTTGAGCCGGCGCGTGGTCCGCTCGATCACGCCGAGCAGGCCCGGAATCCGCGGCTCCTCGGCGCGTTTCGTCTCGGAGGCGGCCGAGGCCGCGTCGAAGGCGTGGCTCATCCGACCTTCTCCGCCAGCTTGAGCAGCTCGGCGCAGCTCGCGTTCTTGTTGGCGAAGTCCTTCCAGGCGGTGTCGCGGGCGATGTCGCGCCACTTGCCGAGATTGACCTCGTCGAGCTGCACCACCTTGGCGCCGGCCTTGCCGAAGACTTCCTCGACGCGGGTGTCGTCGGCCTTGGCGCCCTCCTGGCCGAAGCTCTCGAGCTCGGCGCCGACCGCCATGATGAGATCCTGCTGATCCTTGGGCAGACCGGAGAACACGATCTTCGACATCATGATCGGCTCCAGCATGAACCAGTAGGAGCGCTCGCGGCCGGAGGTCAGGGCCTTCGAGATCTCCTCCAGGCGGAACGAGATCAGGCTGGTGGAGGAGGTCAGCACCGCGTCGCAGGCGCCGGTCTGCATCGCGGCGTAGGATTCGTTCGACGGCAGCGAGAGCGTGGCCGCGCCGGCCTGCTTCATCATTAGGTCCATCTCGCGCGAGCCGCCGCGGACCTTCATCCCCTTGGCGTCGTCGGGCGTCAGCAGCGGGCGCTCGCGGCTGGCGATGCCGCCGGCCTGCCAGACCCAGGACACCAGCACGATGCCCTTGGAATCCAGGATCTCGGTGAGCTTGCGGCCGACGGGCGCGTCCTTCCAGGCGAGCGCCTGGGCGTAGGAGGAGACCAGGGCCGGCATCAGGCCGATATTCATCTCCGGCACCTCGCCGCCCGCGTAGGGCGAGGGGTAGAGCGAGAGATCGAGCGCCCCTTTGCGCATGGCGCTGAACTGGGCGTTAGTCTTCATCAACGAGGAGCCGGGATAGACCTGCACCTCCATCGCGCCCTTCGAGCGCTCCTTGATGGCGGCCGCGAACTTCCGGCACATCCGATCGCGAAAGTCGCCCTCGTCGATCGAGCCGCCGGGGAACTGGTGCGAGAGCTTCAGGGTCGTGGCGGCCCGGGCCGGGCCGGTTCCGAGCTTCAGCAGCGCGGGCGCAGCGAGCCCGGCCGCGAGAAGGTGGCGGCGGTTCAGCGTCATGGCGTTTCCTTCCCAATACCGCTTTCGCGGAATTCTACTCGTCCGTTCGTGCGGACTTTTGTGCGGCGCACAATATACGTTTCAGCGCAGCATTTAATGCAAGATCGCGTCATCTTGCATATTTTGTCAACGCCCCTGAATATGGATCGGCAGGAAATCGCCGATGACTCGACCGATGAACCAGACCCAGCGCCTCAGGCAGACGATCGAGGACGAGATCGTCGAGGGGCGGCTCGCCCTCGGCGCGCGCCTCGACGAGACGCAACTCGCCGAGCGCTTCGGCGTCTCGCGCACGCCGATCCGCGAGGCGCTGCTGCAGTTGGCCGCCACCGGCCTCGTCGAGACCAAGCCGCGCCGCGGTATGGTCGTGAGCGCGCCCGAGCCGGGCCATCTCTTGGAGATGTTCGAGACGATGGCGGAACTGGAAGCCGCTTGCGGCCGGCTCGCCGCGCGCCGCCTCACGCCGGAGCTCGAGGCGGAGTTGACGGGCGCCGTCGCAGCCTGCGCACGGGCCGCCGCCGCGGGCGATCCGGAAGCCTATTACGGGGAGAACTACGTCTTCCACACGGTGATCTACCGCGCCTGCCGCAACGACTTCCTGTGCGGGCAGGCGCTGGCGCTGCACCGCCGCCTCTCGCCCTATCGGCGCCTGCAACTGCGCACCCGCCACCGGGTGGCGCAATCGCTGGCCGAGCACGAGGCGGTCGTCGCCGCAATCCTTGCCAGCGATGGCGCGGCGGCGGCCGATCAGCTCCGCCGCCATGTGCTGATCCAGGGCGACGGCTTTTCGGAGCTGGTGGCGAATCTGCGGGCGCTGGATCACAGCGCGGCGTGAGCACCCCGAGGGGTCGCAAATCGCGAGCGTCGCTTCCGGTGCTGTGGCAGGGCCGGCGCGGAGGCCGTAAACTCACGCTTCGCGGTTCGCCGTCGAGGTTCTTCGTGTCCCGCCGCTTCATTCCAGGCGCCCTTCCGGTCGCGCTCGCCCTGACGACCCTCGCCGGATCGCCCGCCCTGGCGCAGCCCACCGGACGGCCGGTCTACGAGGGTGCGGGCGGCGACCCGCGGATCGCGGTGGCCCAGCCGGAATCGACGAGCCAAGCCTCCGGCGGCTACGTGCGCTCGATCGAGCCGTCGCTCGGGCCCTTCGGTGACCCGCTCGGCCTGCGGCCCCTGCTGAAGGAGCGGGGCATCGAGTACAGCCTCACCTACATCGCCGAGACGCTCGGCAATCCCGTCGGCGGCATTCGCCAGGGGGCGATCGTCGAGGACCGGCTGAACCTGCGGCTCAATCTCGACCTGCAACGGCTCGCCGGCTGGGACGGCGCCACGGTGCACGCCAACGCCTACTTCATCCACGGCACCGGCCTGTCGCGCTACTATGTCGGCAACCTGCTGGCCGCCAGCGTGATCGAGGCGCTGCCATCCTCCCGCCTCTACACCCTGTGGCTCGACCAGCAGCTCTTCGACGGCAAACTCGGCATCCGGATCGGCCAGCAAGCGGCCGACACCGAGTTCTTTGTCAGCCAGACCGCGACCCTGTTCGTAAATTCGACCTTCGGCTGGCCGGCGATCGCCGCGCTCGACCTGCCGAGCGGCGGCCCGGCCTACCCGCTCGCGACGCCGGCGATCCGGGCCAAATACGTGCCGGGCAACGGCTTCTCGCTCCAAGCCGGGCTCTACGACGGCGATCCGGCCGGGGCCAATCGCCCGGGCGACGACCCCGAGGGGCAGCGCCTCGACCGCACCGGCACCAATTTCCGCACCCGCGATCCCGCTCTCGTCGTGGCCGAGGCGACCTACGCCTTCAACACGCAGGAGGGTTCGAAGGAACTGCCCGGCGACATCACCCTCGGGGGCTGGCAGCATTTCGGGCGCTTCGAGAGCTTGCGCTTCGACCAGACCGGTCTGCCGCTCGCCGACCCGAATTCCACCGGCATCGGCCGGCGCCTGCGCGGCAATGCCGGAATCTACGCGATCTGGGATCAGACGCTCTACCGAGAATCGGGCAAGGACGACGAGGGCCTCGGCTTCTTCCTGCGCGCGGCGTGGTCGCCGACCCGTTCCAGCCTCGTCTCCGCCTATCTCGATACCGGCCTCGCCTATAAGGGCCTGTTGCCGGGCCGCGACAACGACACGGTGGGCCTCAGCCTGGCGCAGGCCCGCCTCTCCGACGACGCGCGCCGCTCCGACATCGACACCATCGTCCTGACCGGCACGCCGATGCCGCGGCGGCGAGCCGAGACGGTGATCGAGGCGACCTATCAGGCGGTGGTGGTGCCGGGCTTCACCGTCCAACCGGACGCGCAACTGATCCTGCATCCCGGCGGCGGCATCGCCAACCCGCGCGACCCGGAAGGCCGCCGGGTGCGCAACGCCGCCGTGCTGGGGCTTCGCGCGACGGTTCAGTATTGACGGGACCGGCCTTCGAGGCTCGAAAGGCTCCCCTGCGCTCCCCGCTGATCGGCTGTCGCCCGCCGTCTCCGCGCGTCGGTGCGGCGGCTCGCGCCCACAGGAGAGCGGGGTGATGCGCTCATGGCAGCCGTTAGAAGCGCATCTAAGGCATCACCCGGAGGTTCGCGGCGTCGCTGAGCCGGGCAGGTTGCGGGCGGGCGGCTGACCGACTCGCCCTGTCTCGAACGGCACCTTCGCATCGAGGTCGATGGCTGGCCCCAGGATTTGTGGCTTCTGGTTATAGCCGAGCCGTTCCAGACGCTCAGTCGCGAGCTGTACAAGCTTCTGGAAGGTAATGTTCTTTTCTTTGCGCAGGATGGATGTGAGGCAGAAGGTGAAGGCGCCGTAGCTGGTCGCGCCATGACGATACTCGTAGGAGTATTGCTCCTCTCCACAGGCTTCGATGATGACGGGGAGGAACGGTCCAATCGGCGCTCCGCGTGCTTTCTTGGCCCGGTCGTAGCTCTTCTGGTCGTTGACGCGGAGCAAGGCGGCGCGTCCCAGGCGGACCGTGGCGAGGTTGGAGCCGAAGAAAGCCTGCCGTTTCGCCGCTTGGCTCGAAAAGGCCTTGTTGAGCGGGGTGAAGTCACGCTCGACCCACATCTCCGCTTCGCGGTTCCATCGGAGCTGGCGGTGCCGAATGTCGTCCGGGGGCGTGATCCCGCGTGCGCGACCGGCGCCATCGCGATGCATGCTGCCGGAATGGCAGCAGTCGAAAATCATCAGGAGGTGGGTCTCATAGGGAAGTTGCGCGTAGAAGCTGTTGATCTGCTCATCGGACACGCCGTGCTCTGGCGTCCAGTCGAAGTCATACGGCACGAGCGTCTCAGTGAGACGGTCCGGCTCCTCCTGTTGGCCGTATTCCGGCACGCGCGCGCCGTGCCCGGAGTAGAAGAACACCAACTGGTCACCGGGTTGCGCACCATCGACCAGCCATTCGAGCCGAGAGATGATGCCGTCCGCGGTGGCGCGCTCGTTCAGGCATACGCGAATCTGCTCCGGCTCGAACCCGCAATCCTGCAAGGTCGCGCTCATCGCGAAAACATCGTTGACGCAACCCGACAGCCGATTGGCGGGATCGGGATAATCGTCGATTCCGATCAGGACTGCTTTGCGCCGCGTGGATGGGGCCGCGGTCGGAAGCGAGCGATTCCAACGATTGACGCCCGCCACCGCTTTGCGACCCACAGCCCTGGATTGACGGGCCGCGAGGTCGACCATCGGCGTCCAGAAGGAGGTTTGGGTCACGGCATCCGTGAGGTAGCCGGCCGCATCATGATCTCCGAAACCGGGGAGATCGAACGGCGTCAGAAGCTGATTGAAATTGTCGACACCTTGAACTTTTAGAGGTGCGGTGAAAACATCGTCGTGTTCGTTGTAGAGATGGTGCCAATGCCTGACGGCAAGACGTTGAACGCGGCCGTATGTCAGATTTCCCAGGACAAAAGGATTTCCGATCTGCGATCCGAACGTCACGTAGTGTGTGCTCGCGAGCGCCTTGGCCGCCTCGCTTTCCCCCGCATCCGCGTGTGAGAAGGCATTGTAAGTGACGAGAGAGCCGAGGCTATGAGCAAGGACGATGTCGGGCTTGTAGTCGCGCAGCGTATCGAGCACGAGCGCGCGGGTCTCTTGCTGGAACTGTTCATCCTCCACCCAGGCAACGACGTAGCCGGCGGTCCAGCGGAGTCGGTCCGAAATATTGCTGACCGGGCTGCGCGGCTGACGAAACAAGCCGCCGAGGCCGCTGCGCGCCAGCTTCCAGAAGGCGCCGAGCGTCTCCGCAAAACTGATATCGGTGCGTTCGAATATGGGATCGTAGGTCAGAAATCGGAAATCCAATTCAACGCCAGCACTCGTTCCGACGGCTCGCTTGATCGCGCTCGACCAATCTGCGTCCCAGTTGCTTTGACGTTGATCGCCAAGGCCATGCACGCAGAGAATTCGCAATGAACTCGGCATGAGCCATGCTCCCGTGTCGCGGGGATAGACGCCTGAAGTTTCTGATTTTCCGACCGACGAATACAATAAGTCTGGCGCAGGGTTTTACTGAGATCAATCCCTTGGGGTGCGCAAAATATGATTAGAGGCGTGTGAACACTCCGCGCCCGCTTCGCACGTCCAGCCGCCCTGCGGGCACCGTTCATTTTCAATCCCTCACAGCCGACGTCTGCCATGAGCCGGCTTCCGTTGAGGGGGCCGAGCCCTCAGAACGAGGCCCGCACGCCACCGAACACGCTGCGGCCGTTGCCCGGAAAGAACGCCACCGGCCCGCCCGCCACGGTCGCGGCGTTGGTCACCGTCGAGATGTCGGAGACGTATCGTTCGTCCGTCAGATTGCGGGCATCCACGAACAGCGAGACGCCGTTGGCAAAGTCGATGCCGGCCTGGAGGCCGAGCAGGGCATAGCCCGGCACTTTGAGGGTGTTGGCGTGGTCGGCAAAGGCGCCCTGCGGCACCCAGTCGAGGGTCGGGGCGAGATGGAAGCCGCTCGGATGCCGGTAGCCGAGCACCGTGCGCAGCACGTTCACCGGCACGCCGGCGATGCGGTTGTTGCCGAAGACCGGGTCGCCGACGAAGCGGAAGTCGTTATGGGTCCAGATCTGCGTCAGGCTGAGCCGGTCGCCGACGCCGGTCAGATCCGTGGCGAGGTCGAGGGTCACGGCGGCCTCGACGCCCTGGTGGCGGGTACGCGGGGCGTTGAAGGTCGCTGCCGGGATGTTCAGGCCCGGATTGGGCGTGAAGTTGATCAGCGCGTCGCGGACTTCCGCCCGGTAGAGCGTCACGTCCCAGGCGAGGCGGTCGATCCGGCCGCGCGAGCCCGCCTCGTAGGTCCAGGCGCGCTGGGCCTCGAGCGGCACGAAGGTGGTGCCGAGCAGGTTCGCCTGCACGAGGTCGGAGAAGTCCGGCACGTCGCGCGAGCGGGTGACGTCGGCAAACACCTGAATCTCCGGCAGCGGTTGCCACAGCAGGCCGAGCTTCGGGTTGATGCCCTCGTAGGTGATGTTGGCAAAGCGCGCCGTGGGGCTCGCCGGCAGGCCGCCCTTGTCGCTGAAGGTGCGGTTCGCGGAGAACAGCTTGGCGCCGGTCATCAGCGCCATGTCGGGCTGGAACCAGAACCGGTTCTCGGCATAGGCCTCGTAGTTCGAGGCGCTCTGGCGGGCATCGAGCGTCTGCGCGCCGCGGAACCCCGCCACGTTCACGAACTGCCGGGCGTCGTTGATGCCGGCGAACGCCCGCAGGCCGAGGATCAGGTCGTTGCGGAAGCCGCCGAGATCGAAGGTGCCGGCCCAGCGCGGGGCGACGCCGTAGGTCCAGCCGTCCTGGTCGATCACCTGGAAGATCGGATGGTAGAGGTTCTTGTGAATCGCCCAGGAATCGATGTCGAGGCGCCCGATTTCCAGTTCGAACGAGGTGCGGTTGGCGATGCGCTCCGTCGTCACTTTTCGCGATTGGTTGCCGGCAAGGGCTGCCGGGTTGGCGAGGCGCGGATTGTTCAGCGCGTCGAACAGCGAGAGCGAGCCGGGCAGCTTCTGGTCGGTGTCGTAGAAGCCGAGGAAGAACCGCGTCTCGACGCCCGGCGCGAGGCGGTAGCCGAGATTGGCGTTCACGTTGCGGGTGCGCTGGGTCTCGTGATCGCGGAATCCGTCGGAATTGGTTGCGGTGCCGGAGATCAGGACATCGGCCGGCCCCGAGATCCGCGAGAGCTGGAAATGCTCGCGGATGGTGTTGAAGCTGCCGCCGTCGATCCGAACGATGTTCGGGCTGAGCGCCGTGTAGGCGGTCGGCGTCACGAAGTTCACCGCGCCGCCGAGCGTCGTCGCGCCGAAGGTCAGCGCGTTGCCGCCCTTGTAGACCTCGACCGAGCGCAGGCTCAGCGGATCGATCTGGTAGAAGTCGCCGCTGCCGTCGGCGAGGTTGAGCGGAATGCCATCCTGCAAGAGTTCGATGCCGCGGACATGGAAGCCGCGGGCGATGCCGGAGCCGCGGATCGAGAGGCGCATCTCCTGGCCGTAGCGCTCCTGCACGAACACACCGGGCACGTCTTTCAGCACGTCGCGCACGGTGTTGGCGTAGCGGTTCTGGAACGTCGCGGCATCGACGAAGGCGACCGAGCCGACGGTGGCGTTCACCGCCGCCCGCTGCGCGGCCACGCTCGGCACGGTGAGCGAGCCGGCGGTCTCGGCCGGGCCGGCGGGGCGCCCGGTGGCGGGCGAAGCGGAGACGCTGATTTCCGAAAGCGTTGCGCTCTCCGGAGGCGCCTGGGCAAGGACGGGGGCGGACAGGACGAGGCCGGAGGCGAGCAGGGTCGAGGGCAGGGCGGCACGCGGCACGGCCCGGTGACGGAAAGGCATGAGGAAACGTCCGTTGTCTGAAGGATCGGGAGAGGCGATCGATCAGGCGACGGGTGGGGCGCGTGCGCTCGGGCGTGTGCCGGGCGGCGCACGGGGGAGAGCGACGATCTCGGGCCGCCATGCGACCGGGGCGGCCTGCTCCCGCGGCCACGCGACGATGGCGTGGGCGGGCTCCGGAACGTCGAGGCTCGGCAGCGCGTGCGCGGCTTGGCAGCAGGGCAGGTGCCCGTGCCCCGGATGCGACTTCAGGGGGCCGTCGGCCTCCGCGGTATCGGGGGCGCAGAGGATGTGGACGAGGCCGTTCTGCGGGCCGAGGCTTCCGGCCAGCGAGGCTCCGCCGAGGACGACCTGCAGGGCGAGCGCGTAGAGCGCGGCCACGGCGA
Organism: Methylorubrum sp. GM97; assembly: GCF_024347855.1. Lineage (NCBI taxonomy): Bacteria > Pseudomonadati > Pseudomonadota > Alphaproteobacteria > Hyphomicrobiales > Methylobacteriaceae > Methylorubrum > Methylorubrum sp. GM97. The sequence continues at coordinate 1,440,780 of NZ_AP025942.1, read as the reverse complement.
TGACCGCGCGGCACACGGACCATCCCGGCAAGCGCCCTCGCATGCCGCCAGCTATGGCCAAGCTTGCCGGGACGTCAACGGAGGCGGGTTCGGCAGAACCCTGTTTTCTGCTGCGGCTGGCCGCGGAACGGAAGACCGGCCCGCGCGGGCCGAAACGGTCAGGTGTTGCGGCCGTCGGAGACCAGCTTGCGCAATTGCTTGAGGGCGAGGGCGTGACCCGCATTCAGGTCGAGCGGTCCGGCAAAGCCGCCGTCGCGGTCCATCATGTAGACCATCAGCGTGTGCTCCAGGGTGTAGTCGCCCCCCGGCAGCGGCACCCGCTTCACATAGGCGCGGTAATCGCGCGCCACCCGCTCGATCTGCTGCGGCGTGCCGCTCAATCCTGTGATCCGGTCGGTGAACGAGGCCATGTATTCGCGCATCACCGCCTGCGTGTCCCGCTCGGGGTCGAGGGTGATGTAGTAGGCCTGGATCTCGCCGCCCTGGCTGCCGAATTCATCGAGCAGGGTGCCGAGGTCGGCCAGCGTCGTCGGGCAGACGTTCGGGCACTGGGTGAAGCCGAAAAAGACGAGGAAGGGTTTGCCCTTCAGCGCCTGCGAATCGACGGTGCCGCCCTTCGAGGATTCGAGCCGGAACGGGCCACCGACCACCGACAGGGCGGAGGGCCTGTCCCCCCGCGGCAGGAAGGCGACCGTCGCCGCCACGATGCCGACGAGGGCGAGCGCGAAGGCGACGAGGATCAGCGTGCTCCCCCGCTGCGAGGCGGGGGAAGCCGTCCGGGGCTCGGGCCCGGGTTCAGTGGCCATGGTCGTGTCCCCCGTGGTCGTGCGCCTCGGGCCCCTTCTCGGACCGCGTCTCGGGGGCCTTGGCGGCGAGGCTCTCCACGGCGAACTCGACCGGAACGGTCCCGGCCCGCTCGAAGCGCAGCGTCCCCTTCACCCGCTCGCCCTTCTTCAGCGGCGTTGTCAGGTCGAGGAACATCAGGTGATGGCCGCTGGGGGCGAGCGTCACCGTCTGGCCGGGCGGGATCGCCAGGCCGTCGGCGAGCGGCGCCATCTTCATCACGCCGCCCTCCATCGACATCGTGTGCAGCTCCCCGCGCCCGGCCGCCTCGATCGCGCCGCCGGTGAGCCGGTCGGGTTCGGTGCCGGTATTCGTAACCGTGAGGTAGCCGGCCGCGACCCGCGCGCCGCCGGGCGTCGCCCGTGACCAGGGATGGCCGATCTTGAGCGGGCCGGCCTTGTAGTCATGGGCGTGGGCGGGGCTCGTCGCGGCAAGGCCGAGCGCGAGGAGGGCGGCCGGGACAGCGTGAAGGCGCATGATCGTGTCTCCGTTCGGAGCGGGAAAGGGGAGGGCGCGCGGACCTCGAGCCTCGAACGCCGCATGCGGCGGCGATGCTCCCGTGAGGCTCCTGCCCGCGCGGTGATGTCGCCGTTCAGTGATGATGCTTGTGGCCGTCGGCCTCGGGCGCGGCGCCGGGGCCTTGCCCGCCGGGTCCTTGCCTGTCGGGTCCTTGCGCGCCGATCGGTGCCACGGTGAAGGTCACCGGCACCGTTCCGGCCCGCTCGAAGGTCAGCGTGCCCGCGACGGTCTCGCCCGCCTTCAGCCCGTCCTTCAGGTCGAGGAACATCAGGTGGTAGCCGCCGGGCTTGAGCGCGACGCCGGCCCCCGGCGCGAGGGCGAGGCCGCCCTCGACGGGGGCCATCTTCATCACGCCGCCCTCCGTCGTCATCGAGTGAATCTCGGCCCGGCCCGCCTGGGGGATGGCGGCGCCCGTCAGCCGGTCGGGCTCGGTGCCGGTGTTGCGCAAAGTCACGTAGCCGCCGGCGACCTTCGCGCCGCCCGGCGTCGCCCGCAGCCAGGGCGTCTCGATCGCGATCGCTCCGGCTTTCGCGGCGGGGGTAGCCGGAGCTTGCGCCGCCGTGGCTTGGGCCGCCGTTCCCTGGGTCGCCGTTCCTTTCGCGGCCATGATCCGCACCGCCGGGGCCGGCGCCTTCAGGGCCTGCGCATTCCCGTTCTCGGCCGGAACATCGCTCCAGCGGTAGCTGCCCTCGGTGCAGTCCTGCTCGACGGGGAAGTAGATCGTCGCGCCCGGCGCGAAGGCGTCGGAAATCCGGGCGAAGAAGGTGAACTCGTCGATCTGCTCGTCCGGCAGGCTGCCGCCACTCCAGGTAATTTTCGTGACGCCCTCCGAGACCTGTCCGTGGAAGGACGGGTAGGACCGGGCATAGGCCGACTTGACGGTTTCGATCGTCCAGCCGGGCTTCGGCATCGGTTTGGCCCCGGTCACCCCCTCGGGGATGGTGACGCTGATGCGGGTGGTCGGCCGGCCATCGCAGCCATGCATGATCTGGACGACGCCGCGATAGGCGGCGTTGGGCGCAGCCTCCTTGCGCTCCAGCACGGCATGGGCCGAGGCGGGCGAGACGAAGCCGAAGACGGCGTTTGGGCAGACGGCGTTCGGGCCGATCAGGACGAGCGGCAGGGCGGCGCGAACAGGGGCGCTGAGGCAGAAGCGGGGCATGGGACGGTTCCGGTTGTCTGACATCGAAGGATCGCTTGGCGAGGGATCACTTGGATCGGGCGGGTCAGGCAGCCGGCGGGGCTCGGGCGTGGGCGAGGGTGAAGGGCGGCGGACGGGCGGCCCGGCGCTGGACCCCGGACCAGCCGGCGCGGGCGGCGTCCCGCTCGGGCCACGCGGCCTCGGCGGAGAGGGGAGGGGTGAGCGTGGCGGCGGGCGCGTGATGCGCGGCGGTGCAGCAGCCGGCATGGTGTGAGTCCGGGGCCGGAAGCCCGTCCTTCGCCGCCCCGGCGGAGACGGCTCCGTCTGCGACCTGTTGCGCGATCGGCTGACAGAGGAAGGCGGGGGCGCCCGCGACGGGAAGGGCGGCAATGCCGCCGAGCAGGGCCTGGAGCACCAGCGCGTAGAGGGCGGCCACGGCGGTCAGCCCGCGCAGGACGCGCGGCGCTCCTCCGGTCCGGTCGCGGCGTGGGCTCGGCATGGACACGAGCCTTACGCCGCTTCGTGCCACTCCGGTAGGGGCCGAGCCGGCGCCATGCCGCCGCGCCCCGGCGAGGCCTCCCCGAGCGCATCGCTGAACGCACTGCGTGCGCCCTCACACGCGGACGCCATAATGTAGCCCGGAACGGCATGGCTTCTTAACCACGAGACCGCGACAACCGCGGCACGATGACTTGGCCGAGACTTGGTTCTTCGACGCTTCGCGTTTGAGCCATGACTCCCGGCCGGATCCACTAACCGCACCTTTCTCCAGAGCCCGGATCGATGCTGCAGAGCGCGCGCCACCTCCACCTCCGCCCCCTCGCTGCCGCCCTCGTGGCGGCGACGGTGCTCGCCGGCCCGGCGCTTGCCCGCGAGGGCGGGTTCGCCCAGGCCGAGTGGGCGCAGGACTATTCCTCGCCCACGACCATGCAGGTGCATCGGTCCTCGACGCCGATCCTCTCGCCCGACACCATCGCGGCGACTGAGTCGATGGCCGAGAAGTACCGCGCCATCGTCTCTCGCGGCGGCTGGCAGAACGTGAGCGGCGCGGCCGGTCTGCGCGTCGGCTCCCGCGGACCGGCGGTGGCGGCGGTGCGCCAGCGCCTGATCGTCACCGGCGACCTCGACGCCACGGCCGGCGGTGCGGGTGTCTACGATTCCTACGTCGCGGCCGGCGTGAAGCGCTTCCAGGCCCGGCATGGCCTGTCACAGACCGGCCAGATGAGCCCGGCGACCCAGGCGGCGATGAACGTGCCCGCCGAGGTGCGCCTGCGCCAGCTCGAGACCAACGTGATCCGCCTGCGCTCCTATTCGGGCGATCTTGGCCGGCGCTTCGTCATCACCAACATCCCCGCCGCCCTGGTGCAGACGGTGGAGAACGGCCAGGTCGTGACGCTGCACGCCGCGGGCGTCGGCAAGATCGACCGCCAGTCGCCGATCATGAACACCAAGGCGACGCAGATCAATTTCAACCCAACCTGGACGGTCCCGGCCTCGATCGTGAGGAAGGACCTGATCCCGAAGATGCAGAAGGATCCGAACTACCTCACGGACAACAAGATCCGCATCCTCTCGGGGGGACAGGAGATCTCGCCGCGCTCCGTGAACTGGAACTCGGACGAGGGCACCCGCTACACCTACCGCCAGGATTCCGGCGCCGACTTCAACTCCATGGGCGTGGTGCGCATCAACATTCCGAACGCGCATGGCGTGTTCATGCACGACACCAATTCCCGCGGCGTGTTCGGCGACGACTTCCGTTTCATCTCCTCGGGCTGCGTGCGCGTGCAGAACGTGCGCGAGTACATCACGTGGCTGCTGAAGGACACGCCCGGCTGGGACCGCACCCGGGTCGAGCAGGCGGTGGAGAGCGGCCAGCGCATCGATGCGACGCTGACCCAGCCCGTGCCGGTCTACTGGACCTACATCACCGCCTGGGCGACCCCGGACGGCACGGTGCAGTTCCGCGACGACATCTACAAGCGCGACGGCGTGAACGTGCCCTCCACCATCGAGGCGCCGACGCCGGTCGCCAGCGCCGCCTCGACCCGGCCCGAAGTGTACGAGCCGGGCGACGAGGAAAACTGAGCGCCGGCTCGTTCGAGCCATCTGCTGGGGTAACGCCAAACAGCCCGGGCCGGATCTCGCATCCGGCCCGGGCTGTTCGCGTTTCAGGGCGCTAGAGCATCATCCCGAAAGGTGGTCTCCGGCCTTCGGAAAAAGATGATGCAAGACAAAATCCCAGAGCATCGTCCTGGATCCGATATCCAGGACGATGCTCTGGAACCCGCGCGGCCCTCTCGCCGCAAGGCCGCGTGCCGTGAAGAACGCCCGGTCTTCGGAGCACACGAATTTTTCGAAAAAAGAACGGGGCGCCGGATTAAAGGCGTGGGCCAGCCGTCAACGGATTATGGTGGCCGACAGAATGCGCTCGAAACGCTCCGAAATCGTCGACCTGCTGGTGCCCTTGCGGCGCTACGCCCGGTCGCTCACGCGGGATTCGCTGAAAGCGGATGACCTCGTGCACGATACCATGGTTCGCGCCCTCGAATCGCGCGCGAACCTGAGGCCGGACACCAACCTGCGCACCTGGATGATGACGGTGCTGCACAACGTCTTCATCGATGAGCAGCGCCGCAAACGCGTCGAGGCACGCCACGCCGATGTGCTGGTGCAGCTCTCGGACGACGTGGCACCGCCGGCACAAGAGGGGCAGGTGCGGCTCATGCAGATCCGCAAGGCGTTCGAAGGACTGCCCGAGGAGCAGCGCGCCGCGCTCCACCTCGTGACGCTCGAAGGCATGGCTTATGCCGACGCGGCGGCCGTGCTCGGTATCCCGATCGGAACCCTGATGTCGCGGCTCGGCCGCGGCCGTGCGGCCCTACGCGCCTTCGAGGAAGGCGGCCGCAAGGGCAAGGCCACCGCCGGATCCTCCGACGATGGCCCCGACCGTGGCCGTGCACATCTGCGCGTCGTCGGTGGGAATTGATGACCCTGTTGAGCCGTTAACAACGAAGACACCGGAAAACTAAGAGGTTCGACGGTGGGCAAGCAGGGCAGTCGGAGTGGGCTGATGGTCGATCCGGTTACGGAAACCGAACTCATCGCGTATGTCGATGGTGAACTCGAGCCGATGCGTCGCGTCGAAGTCGAGGCGCATCTCGCGCGCAATCCTCAGGACGCGCTGCAGGTCATGGCCGACCTGCGCGACCGCGACGCCCTGCGTGAAGCCTTCCTGCCGGTGCCGAGCCTGCCGCCGGAGCGGCTGCGCTCCAGTGCTCGCCGGATCGACCGCGCCTTCGCGTGGCAGCGGGTTCGCTCCCGCCTGCGCCGGGCGGCGGCGGTCGTGGTCCTGGTCGGAGCGGGCTGGCTCGCCCACACCGAGAGCGGCAGCTTCGGCGTTCCCGGCTCCATCGCCTCGCCGATCGATCCGTCCCTAGCCGAGGAAGCGAAGCAGGCCCGCGAGGCCGTGCAGATCCGCGCCCGCACGACCAGTCAGCCCATGGCCTCGGCCTACGATCCGGCCGACCTCGAAGCTGCGACCGGTGTTGATCTGCCGCCTCTGCCGAAGGGGTGGATCGTCCGGGACGTGCAGATCTTCCCGAGCCGGAGCGGCACCGGGATCGAGGTCTCGATCCAGTCGGCCGAGATCGGCGAACTCGCGCTGTTCGCCAAGCACAGCAGCGGCGCGCCCCTGTCCGAAGGGACGGAGCCGGTTGCACGCTCGAGCGACGGGACGACGGCCTATTGGCGGACCGGCGGCACCGCCTACGCACTGAGCGGCGCGCGCGACGATCCGGCCCTGCACGCCGCCGCCGCCCGCCTTGCCGCGCTCCGGAAGTAAGAGCTTTCCCAAGCGCTAACGCCGAGTTCATCGGCGGCGCGGGAGCCTAGATTAAGCGCCGAGTATTTCGTCTTGGATCGATTCAGGCCGGGACACTCGGCTTTCTTTTGGCTCCGGCAGCCGCATCGCGGCGGGCGCGTTTCTGTCCTGAAAGATCTGCCCCGCGTGACAGGCCGGTTGTAGATCCAGACGCGGCCGTTCCGGCTCATCGTTGGCCCGACGAGCGGCCTCAGGGCGGGCATTGCTGCCGACCTGTGAACCCAATCAATCGCCGCGGCTGTCACGCGACGGGGTTTCGTGATTGCGCTCAAAATGCCTGCCCAAGGCTCGATACCGGTCGGCGATAAGAGGGCTCAGCTGGTTGCGAGCAGCCTTGCCGTGCGATGCTGCCGTTTCAGGACTTCGCGCAGATGGGCGATGGCGCCCTCCTGCATGCTGCGCAGCGCCTGCGGATCGGACTCGGCGTCGCGCCGCATCGAGACGTAGAATTCAAACCCGCCTGGTTCCGCCGCGGCGATCTGATTCAGCACAAAGGGGAACAGACCGAGCCGCGCTGCCGCTTCGACGGCGTCGAGGAAGGAGAGGGGCGTGAACACCCAGCAATGACACGACTGATAGCGGCCTGACGTGAAGGTCTCGCCGGCCTGCTTGTAGGCCAAAGCCAGCGCGGCGTCGCCGCACAGCCGCGGCGCCCGCGCCGGGTCCTCACCCGCCCAGATCTCGCCTGGTTCGATGGCCAGTGCCTCGTAGGTGTGGGCGAAGATTTGGCGAAGGCTCGGCCGGGTGTAGTCCAGCAGAGACGCCTCGACCAGTTCGGCGATGGTGCTGTTGGCGCGGCCGACGTCGAACATGAAGCGTCGATCGGGCAGCGAAAGGTTGAATACCCCGCCCGGCCTCAGAACGGCGTGAATGCCGCGCAGCCATCCGAGCAGGTTCGGCACGTACTGCGCCACCTGCGCAGCGATGGCGAAATCGAGCCCCTCTTGCCCGATCGCTGCCGCCAGCGAGCCCGAGCCCGCCCAGGCATAGTCGATCGACACGGCATCCGGCGGCCCGACCTCGGCGTCAGTGGCATGATCGACATACGCGACACGGATGCCCTGGGGCAGCGCCGTCGGGTTGTTCGCCGGTCCGAACTCGATGCCCCGTGCTTCGGGCAAGGGAACGTCGTGGGTGAGGCGGGCGAGACGCCGGTCCGTGGACCGACGGTTCAGGAACGCGTCCAGCGACAGAGAACCGGAATGCATGTCGCGGATGCCTCGCCTTTCAGTCGATCGCAGGCTTTGACGTTACCTGCCGCGCCAGCGCCGTTGCAATCATCTGATGGAGGAGGCCACAGGCTTGGACGCCCAACCTCGTTTCACCCTGTCCGGCGGAGAGCGATACATGCCGCTCCAAGGAGCGTGAAGGTCTTGCGAGTTTCGACAGCTCGCCTCATCCGTGGGGAAAGGGTGTGCCGGCCCCTGCCGTATCGGTCGGTACCGGGTGGCAGGCCTGTGATGGGATGAGGATTGCTCATGCTCGACCCTCCGGTTACTGCTGCGTTTGGTGCAGTGCGGGAGGCAGCATGCGGGGCCCGGCAATCCGACACGGACGTCATCCAGAGCGGTGTGGGCGAAGCGCTGAACCTCTCCCCGGTAGGCGGACCTGCCTCTGTGCCTGGATTCCCGAATGACCCCACAATCGACCTGATCGTCGGGTTTTTGTCCCTGACTCTGCGCCTACGCCCCGCCGGAGAGCGGCGGCGCAGCCGAATTGCCATTCCGTCGAGCGCGATCGAACCGATGCCGGCCCGCAGATGCAGAGGCCGTGCCCGAGACGGAGGATCCGTCCACGATCACCCTGAGACGTTCCGACTGAGCCGTGCGCGAGGTTTCTGACATTGTTCAAGCGTAGCTTGCAAATGCTCTCGAAGCAGGTCGGAGCCAGGGCAATTCCCCGGCAGTTCGGCCGACGGATATCCGAGGCGGGGAGGGGCGGCGGCTTCGATCCCGACTTCTACCGCCGGTACTATCCCGACCTCGCGATCCTCGGGGACGAGAGCAAGGTTCTCAAGCGGCACTACCTCGATCATGGTCGGGCCGAAGGCCGCTTCCCTAATGCGGCTGCTCTGGTCGCCGCTCTTGAAGCTGAAGGGGGGGCGCTGCCGAGCGATTTCATCCCCGAGCATTACCGTGCGCTCTACGACGATCTGGCTGGCCTGACCGAACCGTGGCAGCTCAGCGAGCATTATCTGCGCTTCGGACGATTCGAGGGGCGTGCTCACGGGGCCGATCTGTCAGCCTTCGAGCAGGAATACGAGCGCATGCTCGCTTCCGGCGCGGCGCTGAACGGGCGCCGCCCCGCCGAAAGCTTCGTCCATCTTCTGGTCGCCGCGCGGGTCTTGCCGGGAGCGTGGCTCGACCTCTTCGTGCTCCACGAATTCGCATTGCTGAATGAGGGGTGGCTGACGCATCCGCCTGCCTCCCGCATGGAAGGGCTAGTCGCTTTCCTGACGGAAGGGGTCGAGCGGCTCGCCCCGATTTCGCTGCGCCTGCGCTTCGATCCCCATTTCTACCGCTCGAACAACCCGGATTCTTCGGCCGGTGCCAGCGATGCAGATCTGTACCGTCATTGGCTCGGCAAGGGCATCCAGAAGGGCGAGCCTGCGAGCGAGGCTGCGGCGCTGGTCCGGCTCCTCGGGGAGGAACGCTATCCCGAGAGCTTCGACGAGACGGCTTACCGCTCTCTGTTGACCGAGGGTGTCGCTCCGCCGCCGCCCGGGCGGCTGAATGCCCTGCGGCACTTCATCGATACGGGCTTTCAGCTCTGGGAACTGGAGCCCGTGCGGCAGGCCTGCTCGGCCCAATTGCTCGAGAGGATCGGCGAGTACCATCTCCTCCGTGGCAACGCCCTCGCGGCCAAGGAGGCTTTCGACCGGGCGCTCAGGGGGGGCTCGTCTCCGGCCGCCTCCATCATCGAAGCGGCGACGCGCTTGTCAGGCTTAACCGCACCAACGATGCGGCGCGCGCCTTCGTGAATGCGGCGGACGTGCCGGGAGCGGTCGTGTGGAGCCACATCCACGCCATCGATGGCCTGCTCGCGCGGCCGGACAATGTGCCGGAGGCGCTCGACCGCGTCCGGCGCTCGGCCGCGGATTGGCATGCCAACACGCATTGGCGCGCGGCCGCACACCGCGCCATCGTGGCATCCTTCGCTCGCGCAAGTGAGGAGGCGCGGACCCACTACGCCGCCGGCCGGCGGAAGGAAGCGGACGATCGCCTCACGGCCTGCCTTGACCAGATCGGAAGCCTGATCGCGGCGGTCGATCCGCTGCCGGCACCGCTTGCCGTTCCGGCGAACGGGCATATCGTCATCGTCGCCAACCGCGACCTTCCGCAATGCGATCATTACCGCGTCGTGCAGAAGATCCAGCAGCTCGAGCATGGCGGCTGGACGGTCGAGGTCTTCCGGCAAGACGAAGCAGCCGATTGCCGCCCGGCGATCGACAGGGCATCGGCGGTCATCTTCTACCGCGTGGCAGCCTTTCCCGGTGTCCTGCACGCGATCCTCTACGCGCGCGCCCTTGGCCTGCCGACGATTTATGAGATCGACGACATCGTGTTCGATGCGGCTTTGTTCCCGGATCCCCTGGAGAGCTTCGAGGGGCAGATCACGCCCAAGCAATACGTCGATCTGCAATACGGCGTCCCGCTGTTCCGCTACGCGATGCAGGCCTGCGACATCGGCCTCGCCTCCACGCCGGCGATAGCCGAGCGGATGCGCCCGCTTGTCCGTTCAGGAGTCTGTCATGTCTTGCGCAACGGCCTCGACACGCGAAATCTTCCTTTCCTGAGGCGCCCCCACGCACCCGTTTCGGCTGCTGCGCTGACGGTCTTCTACGGATCGGGCACGCGGGCACATAACAAGGATTTCAACGACTTCGCCGCGCCCGCGCTTCTCGCCATCATGGAGCGGCATCCGCATGTCCGGCTCGTGATTGCCGGCTATCTGCGCCTCGGCCCGGGCTTCCGGCGGTTCGCTCATCGTGTGCGCCAGCTCGGCTTCACCGACGACGTTTCAGCCTATTGGGAGGCGCTCTCGGGGGCGGATATCAATCTCGCGGTTCTCGCGCCCGGCCCCTTTGCGGACGCCAAGAGCGAGATCAAGTGGCTCGAGGCGGCGATGTGCGGCATCCCCTCGATCGTCAGCGCGACGCGTACCTACCGGGAGATCCTGGAGGATCGGGAGGATGTCCTTCTGGCCGAAACGGTTCAGGACTGGACGAAGGCGCTCGCCACCCTGATCGACGATCCCGCGTTGCGTCGAAGGATCGGGGATCGGGCGCGGGATAAGGCGTTGGCGTCCTACGGGCTGGATGCCGCCGCCGAGGTTCTCGGAGGAATCCTCGCTGCTCCGCCCCAGAGGCTCAGGCGGACGGCCGATACGACGTCGGATGCCCGCGCGACCTCCACCGAGGCTGGGGCCGAACTCGCTGCCGTGGATGCGCGTCCTTCGGCCACCGCCGCGGGATCCGTCATGCGGACGCGGCGCACGGGTCGGCCGCGCATCCTGGTGATCAACGTCTACTTCCCGCCTCAGACCGTCGGGGGCGCCACCCGAGTCGTGCGCGACAACATCGACCACATCCTCGATCATGCCGCAGGCCGGTTCGAACTCGCGGTGGCGGCGTCCGATGTGGAAGCCGAGCCTCCCTATCGGACCCGCATCGACGCCTATCGCGGCATCCCCGTCTTCCGCATCGCGACGCCGCGCGAACGGAATATGGACTGGCGCCCGTTCAACCCGAGCGTCCGCTCGGAATTCGAGGCCTTGCTCGACCGCTTCGAGCCCGATCTCGTCCATGTCCACTGCGTGCAGCAATTGACCGCCAGCGTGGTTGAGGCGGTGCGCGCCAGAGGAATTCCTTACGTCGTCACTGTCCACGACGCGTGGTGGATTTCCGACTTCCAGTTCCTCATTGACGAAGACGGGGTGGCACAGATGCCGTCGCCCGACCTCCTCGCCGACGCGACGAGCCGCTCCGTCACCCCGACCGGCTCCATCGCGCGCCGCCGCGGACTGGCGCGGGTGCTCGACTCGGCGGCGGCCATCGCCGCGGTGTCGGAATCCTTTGCCGACATCTATCGCAAGGCAGGCTTCCCCCAGACGATCGCGATCCCGAACGGCGTTCCGCCTTTGACGCCGAGCCCACGGCGCGAGAACCCGACCGGGCGCGTGCGCCTCGGCCATATCGGTGGCCGCACCGCGCATAAAGGCGCGACCCTGATCGAGGCGATTCTACGAGCGGGCCGGTTCGAGAACCTCAGCCTAACCCTCGTCGATCATGCCCTGGCGACCGACTATGTCAGCGAGGAGACCTGGGGCGCCACTTCCGTCCGGATCGTTGGCAAGGTGCCGCAGGAGCAGATCGGCGAACTCTATGCCGAAATGGATATGCTGCTCGCTCCTTCACTCTGGCCCGAGAGTTTCGGGCTGGTCACGCGGGAGGCGCGGGCCGCGGGGCTGTGGGTCGTGGCAAGCAATCTCGGCGCGATCGGCGAGGATATCGAGGAAGGCATCAACGGCTTCCGGGTCGATGTCGCATCGCCGGACGGGCTGCGCGCGGTGTTCCAGCGGATCGATGCCGATCCCGAGCGGTTCCGTTCAAGCCCACCGCAACCCGCGCATCCGCCCCGAACGGCCGCGGATCAAGGTGAGGATCTGATCGCGCTCTACGACAGGCTGCTTGCGCCGTCGGGTGATGCGGCCTCCGCATCCGACGCCGGGGATGGCCGCTCGCGTACGCTGTGAAACCGGCGAGCCTCCAACCCGGCTGGTCCTCGCGGGCTTGTGGGCCAGGCAGGTTGGAGGCGCCGGCATGGTGGGCGGTCGTGGGCTGCGAAGCGATGTCTGCAGTAATGAAAAGGCAGAGCCGCACAACGTGGGCACGTCAGCGCTTCGCCCGCGACGGCACGCGGTCGAGTGTTCTCAAGTGAGTGGAAAGGCGCCTCCGACAATTCCCAGGGGGGCGCCGAGGCAGGACGCCCCGATGAACATCGGTGAAGGGCTGATCTGGCGACCCCGGTAGGGCTCGAACCTACGACCTGCCGCTTAGAAGGCGGCTGCTCTATCCAGCTGAGCTACGGAGTCTGGGTGCCAGGAGGGCCAAAAGGCACGGGACCAAGGCCGGGTCAAGCCTCTCCCGAGCTTGTGCTTTAACCCCTTCTGAGAAGGGTCTGACGGTCAGGTCCCCGGCTCGCGTGCGAGCGTCGAATTCGTCCAGCTCGATGCTGCGGCCCGATTACAGCGTGGGCTTTCGCTCGGCACTGGCTGTCAGCGCACCAAAGCCAACACGCCAAAATCCGATCCGACGGGGCGGCCCATGATCCGGATGCCTCGCCGACGGTTGCGCCGCGCCGGCGTCATCGCCCACGCGACGGTCAGGCTTTGCGCGACACCGGCCCGCGCCCGACCGTGAAACGGTGGAGCAGCATGCCGAAAAGCACGGCGGGGACGAACAAGATGACGGGGGCAGGCCAAGGACCAGACCGCTGAGGGCCCTGCCGGGGCAGAAGTCCGCGCCAGCTGATGTCGAACAACGCGGTGCCGCCGACGAGACGGCCACCGGGTTTTGGATTGTTGGCATCTCGAAGCGAGGAAGCAGCAACGGCTGCGGCATCCACGCCTTGAGCCCAAAGCCGAACGCCGAAATGCCAACCGCCCCTGCGAGAACGAAAGCGAGACTCTGGTCTCACCCCCCCCGCAAAATCGGGAAAGCCCAGCACTTTCGCAGGATCCCTCATGCCCGACAGCGCAAGGACGGGCCGACCAAAAAGGCGGGTGTTGGCTTCTCGTCGCCGAGCACGACTTCGGAGCGTCACGACGGCAGTCGACGCCGACGAACCCATCCAGGATCGGACGCCCACCGGATCTGCGGGGAAGGCTCGTGGC
>NZ_AP025942.1:940000-1420000 GCF_024347855.1 Methylorubrum sp. GM97 | reverse complement strand
CTCCGGCTTGTCGAGGCCGTTATAGCCCGGCAACAGGGCAAAGCCGTAGCGCTCGTAGGGCATGGCGCCGGCGCCGTTGACGCGCCGCGCCACCAGGGGCGGCCGCGCGGTCACGGGCTCGCGGGCGTAGCTGCCGGGCGCGACCGGCTCGGTGAGCGCTCGCTGCAGTGAGGCCGGCGGGTAGCGCAGGGGATTGTCGAGGGGCACGCTCAGCGGAAACTCGTTGCGCTGGACCGCCGCCGGCACCGTTCCGGTCTGGGCGCCGATCGTGGCCGCGTCCGGCCGGGGTACGCGGCCGTAGGAGGGAGCGTCGGGTTTCGGCTCGGGTCGCGTTTCCGCCCGCGCGGGCGACCGCGGCGGCTGCGGGGCGGCACAGGGCAGCGGCGGCCCGCCGGTATCCTCGCGGAACAGCATGTCGACGACCTTCGGGAACAGCCCGTCGTAGCGGTTCACCGTTTCGAGATAGGGGCGCTGGCGCTTCAGCCGTTGCAGCGTCAGGGCGTAGCCGAACACCGTGGTCTCGCTCGGCATCCAGGCGACGGCGCGCTGAAACCATTCGAGCGCCGTGTCGAACTGGCAGGAATTGTAGGCGTACCACGCCAGACCCTGCGCACCTTCGCCGGAGGCGGAGGCGATCACGACCTTGGCGTAGCGCTCGATCCGCGCGGGCTCGATGAAGGGCGGGTTGGCCAGCGTCAGCTTGCGTTCGAGCACGTCGATGAACAGCAGCTCGTTGCCGACGAAGCGGTCGCGCCAGGCATAGGCGACCTCTTCCGCCTCGCGCAGCATGTTCAGTTCGCGCAGGGTGTGGGCGAGGCCGTGGGCGACCATGGCGTCGCCGCCGCGGCCGATGGCGAGCTTGAACCATTCCAGCGCCTCGCGGAACTGGCGCCGCTTGTAGGCGTACCAGCCGAGCAGGCCGGTCTGGCTCGGGTCTCCGCTCTTGCGGGCATAGGTCTGGAAGGCGGTGAGGTCGGCCAGGGTCGGCGTCTGGGCCGGCTCGTCGTGCAGGAAGGCGGCGATGCGGGCGCGGGTGATGTCGAGGCGGATCGCGTCGAATTCCGAAGCGCCCTCCGGGTTGGAGCGCCCCATGGCGATGAGCCGCTCGGCCTGATCCATCTTGAGATGGCTCATCGCCTTCTGGATCGTGGCGAGCCGCGCGCCCGCATCGGCAGGACCATCGAGGACCGACTTGTAGAGATCGAAGGCGTCCTCGCCCGCCCCCGTCGTGGCGAGCGCGTCGGCGATGATCCAGAGACTTTCGAGGTCCGTCGTGTCGAGGGCGCTGGAATCGGCGCGGTAGAGGGCGACCACCTCGTCGGCATTCCGGCCCGGTCCGCTCTTCTCCGCGGTGGCCTTGATGCTGGCGCGGAACTCCGCCCGGCGGAGCTTGCGCGCGAGTTCGTCCGAGGGCTGCCAATTCGGTTCGAGCGAGCGGCGCGCGGCGATGGCTGCACGCAGATCCTGGAAGCGTCCGGCGGTGAACAGATCCCACAGCGGCGCTTCTTCGGGCGGGCTCGGTTGCAGGGTGTCGAGATCACCCGGCTCGGTCCAGCCGGGATAGAGCCGCTTCAGCCGCGCGATCTCGGCCTTCATCCGAGCGGTCTGCTTCTGCGAGGCGTAGTAGCGTAGCGCGCTCTCATCGACCATGCCGGGCGTGACCCCGGTCTCGGGATCGACCACGATCGCGGGCGCACGGGCGCCGTCGCCGTAGATGAGGCGTGTGGACGACTCCGGTGCCGCGCTGACCTGGGCCATGGCAGGCGCCGCACTGGCGAGCAGGAGCGCGCCGAGGAGCGCGCCCGATGGCGCGGCCATCGCGAACGGCCGGGATGTCAGGCCCTGGCGCGGTCTCTTCCGCCGGGCCGCCGGGCCTTTCGGCGCAGGCCGCGGCGGGGGCGTCAGGATTTCACGCATGACGGATACCGCATCCGGGCGGCGATCAGCGAGAGGAGTTGGAGGGTGGCGGGATAGTAGTTCTGATTGTCCTGCACCGTCCTTAAGGCTTCCGGAAAGGGTGTTCCGTCCGCGGCGCAGGCGGTGATCGCGGAGATCGCCATATAGCCCGGCTCGCTCAGCCACTCGACCGGCTGCCCGTCGCGGGTGTCGACGATCGGCAGGCGCTCGCGCTCGATCCCGCCCCAGAGCGTCTTGAACGGCGCGTAATCCTCCGGCCGCCCGACGCCGGCCCAGGCGAGATAGAGCGGCACCCGGACCGCGTTGTAGGAGAATAGCGGCGGGAAGCCGTCGGCGGGGCGTAAGCTGTCCTTGGCCGAGATCCACTCGGTCGGCAGGCTGCTCGGCCCGAAGCGGGACTGGCGCAGGAAATCGACGCCGCTGCGGATCAGTGAGGCCCAATCGTATTCCGGGGCGACGATCGGCAGCCGCTGGAAGGCGGGGAAGACCCAGTAGGACAGGTTGATGAGCGGGCCGTCGGCGCGCTCGCGGGCCGAGAAGCCGGAGACGGCCGGCAGCAGGACGGGTCCGTGCGGGTCCTTGAACAGGATGGTCTTGCGGCCGAACTCGACCGCGATGCGGCGCGCGGCGGTGCGGTAGGACGGCTCGCCCCAGGCCTCTGCTGCCTCGGTGAGCGCCCAGGCGACCAGGATGTCGCCGTCGGTGGCGTTATTCATGTCGGAGACCGCCGGGCGGTGGTCGGGCGCCCAGCGCCATGCCAGCAATTCGTCGGAGCGCACCATGAGGTTGGCGCGGGTCCAGCCCCAGATCCGCTCGAAGGTGGGTCGGTCGCCGGCCGCGACCGCGAGCAGCATGCCGTAGCCCTGGCCCTCGCTGTGGCTGATCAGGCCGTTGGCGGTATCGACGATCCGGCCCTGCTCGGTGATGAACCGCGACCGGTAGGCACGCCACGCCGCGTCGTCGCCCAGGGTGTTGGCGAGCAGCGGTCCGGAATCGGTCCGCGCCGACGTCTCGGCGCGCGGCGGGCCCGGCAGGGCCGTGGCGGGGGGCACCGTGGTGGCCTCCGTCTGCTGGGGCGCGGGCTGGGGCGCGGGCTGAGGCACTTGGGACGACGTCTCCGGGGAGGCCGGCTGTGGGGATGCCGGCTGCGGGGTCGTCTGTGCCGCGGCGGATCCGGCCGCCGCGAGGGCGAGCGCCGAGGCAACCGCCCATCCGATGATACGCGGGGCGGTTAAGCCGGGGCGGCGGCAAGGGCGGCAAGGGCGGCACGTGCGGCGCGGGGTGCGGGGGGGCCGCATCAGGAATTCCTTCGACCGAGTTGGCGCACGAGGCCCGTGGTGGCGAGGCCGAGGCACAGAGCCATGAACAGGGTCATGCCGACATAGTAGCCGGGATTGAGGGAGAGCCAGGCCGCCGAGACGAGCCGGAAGTTCGCGAGCGACCACGAGCGGGTCTCGATCAGCGCGACGCGATCGGGCTGGACGGTGGTGAGGGTGCCGTCCGAGGCATCGAGGAAAGCGGCGCGCCCGACGAGGCGGGTCCAGACCACGGGATCGACGAGGCAGGACACCGAGGCCTTGAGCATTGACGGGTTCGGCGCGGTAACGAGCACGGTGGTCTCGCCGAGGCGGGTGCCGCCGCTGTCCTCGGCGATGATCAGCGAGGCGCGGGGATTGACCGGCACGTCTGCCGCCGGCGCCTCGATCAGGCCGGTCACGCCGCTGCGCAGCCGCAGCGCCCCGTTCGCGAGCCGGGTCCAGCCCTCCCGCAGGACGCTGGGCACGAAGGCCGCGCCCGACATCGTCTGGTCCCAGCGGGCCACGAGTTCCTCGTCGGTCTCCGGGGCCGCCGGCCGCGGCGGGCTTCGCGGTGCGGGCGGCGTTGCAGCGGGGGCGGCCGTGGACGCCGCCGGGGGTGCCGCGGCCACGCTGACCGGCACCGCGGCGGGCGGCAGGGCGCAGCGCATGGGCAGGTTGCGGCGCAGCCGGTCGAGGGTCAGCACGCCCTCGGGGCCGAACTGACCCGGTGTCGCCACCGTCTCGGCGCGCCCGCCCCAGATGCGGCGGATCTCTTCGGGATCGAGCCCGACCTCCTGGATCGTCACCGGATTGAGGGCGCGGGCGGGCGCCACCACCAGCTTGGCGCTGCTCTCGGTGCCGCCGGCATCGGGCACGAGTTCGAAATCGATGACGCGCTTGGCGGCGATGGCGAGGCGGGCGGCCAGCGTCGCGGCGGCATCCGCCGTCTCGCGGTCCGCGACCGGCAGCACGAGGCGCGGGCGCGGGCCCGGCGCGGTGAAGGGGACGGCCCCCGCTTTGACCGCCGCGAGATCGGGGCTGCGCACGGCCCGGGCCAGGGACGGGATTTCGAGGCGGGTGCGGTCGAGGAAGAGGAAGCGCGGCTGCCGCGCCGCGGGCGAGAGGGTGTCACAGACCTTGTCCGCCGCGTTGGGCAACTGCGCGCTGATCTCGACGCTGTTCAAGCCCGGCCGCCACAGGCTCAAGGGGAGAGGGATTGCCTGATCGTCGAACACCTCGCCGCGGGCGTAGGGCAGCGGCACGCTCGCGGCGTTGCGGCCGTTGATGTCGACGACGATCTGGGCGCTCGAATCGAGCCCGGCCGCGTAGCCGCCGGCCAGGTGCAGCATGGCCTTGCCGTAGTCGGCGGGCACGAAATCGGGCGGAAAGCGCAGCTCGATCCGGGTGCGCAGCAGGCGCCCATTGAACTCCCGGCTGGTGACGCCGAGGCGCTGCAATTCAAGCCGCTCGCCGCCCTGCACTTCGTAGCCCCGGATCAGGGGTGCGAGCGCCGTGCCCGGCCCGCTGCCGCCGGCATCGCCGGCCGCGGCGAGTTGGGCGGTCGCCGCCCGCACGTCGTCGGGGCCAAGGCCGGTCACGACAAGCGTCGGCGCGCGGCTGCCCCGTGGTGGCAAGAGGGCGAGCCGCGGCCCGGTGATCGGCCCGAGATCCTCGACGCCGTCCGTGCCGCGGATCTCGGCAGCGGTTCCCACCAGCAGGTTGACGCCGCTGCGGCCGGCGAGCGGCGGCCCGAAGCTGACCGCGGGCCGGGCGAGCCGGCTCACGACGGCAAGCGCCTGCACGGCGCCGATCATCCGCTCCAGGCGCGGCAGGGTCGGCTTCTCGTTGAGCAGCACGCCCATGGGGAGGGCGCCGCTCTCGTCGGGTTCGAGGGCGGCCAGCGATTTCAAGTCGAGGTCGGCGGCCGGCGCGATCACCAGCCCGGAGCGCGAGGGGTCGATCTGGGTCCAGAGCTCGTAGGTCGCCTCGATCGCGCAATCGACCCGGTGGCGCTGGCTCGCCGTCAGGGTCACGGCGTTGTAGCCGGCTTTGAGGACGCCGTCGGGAATCGCGAATTCCACAACCTTGACGGCGCCGGGGGCCTGAATCCGGGTCCAGCCGACCTTGGTGCCGTTGACGAGGCCCGTGAGTTCCGAGCCTTCCGGCGCCACCGAGATCGCCGAGAGGTAGGAGACGCGCAGCCGTGCCGCGCCCCGCGCCTGCCCCTCGGTGAGGTAGACCGGGTATTGCAGCACGTCCTCCTCGCCCGAAAGGCGGAAGCCGCGGGTGCCAGCGGGCAGGCGGCGGGCCGGGGCGATGGTCGCCTGGATCTGCGGACGGCGTCCGCCGTCGGCGCTGTCGGGGGCCGAGGGGCGGCCTTGCGCTGTCGGCGCCGGGGGGGCGGATGACGTGGGCGCGCGCCCAGGGGCTTGAGCCGGCGCCGGGCTCTGCTTTCGCAGGGCGTCTCCGGTCGGCGGCACCGTCAGGCGCTCGGCCGGACCGGTCCCGAGGAAGCTCTGCGCGTGAGCCGGCACCCCACCCATGAGCGCGCAGACGAGCGCGACGGCCAGGGCTGGCGCCCGGGCAGCCCGGCGCGCGGGTCCGAGGCCGGCTCGTGAAAGAGGCCGCACCGCCATCGCGCTCATGCCGTGCCGGTGCCGCGGCCGGTCCGACCGGCGAGCGCGCGCTCGTTCTCGTAATCGAGCATCATGCGCACCCAATCGTTCGAGGCGCGGGCAGGGGGGGTGGTTGAGGGGTTGGCCGGAGGGTTGGCAGAGATGTTGGCCGGGGACTGAGCCGCCGGGATTGGGCTCCGCGCCTCGGCCGGCACAGGCGCCCTCGGCGCCTGCGGGGAGGGCTGGAACGCGTGAGCCGGCACCGCTGGCGCAAGCAGCGGCTCGGGCAGGTTCGCCCCGGTCGGCGCCTGTTCCGGCGCATCGTAGATCGGCGAGGTGCCGTCGATCAGCGGCGCCACCGCCGGCCGCGCATCGGCGGCGAAGGCGTAGCGCACGGCGCGGAACGGCTCGGACAGACCCCACCAGATGAATTGCAGCGTGCCGGTCAGGATGTCCTTGTGGCGGCGGCGGCGCATCTGGAAGCGGCGCATCGCCTCCGCGTCGCCGTACATCAGGCCGGCGAGCGCCACGTAATCCTGCGGGCGCAGGCGGCCGAAGCTCAGGCGGGCGAAGGCCTCGTCCTTGGTGCGGTCGATCCGCTCCAGGGTCACCGGCAGGGCGCCGGCCGGGCGCGCGCCCGCCACCGGGACGACGGTGAGCGCGCCGGTCAGCTTGCGGTGTCCGCCCCCCGTCGGCAGCAGGGCGGCGGGCAGGCGAACCGTGCAGGCTTCGGCCGAGACGCGCTCGATCGACACGTCGATGGCCCGGCCGCCCAGCGTGATCTGGCCGCGCCGGTTGATGGCGAGCGAGGGCGTCCGCTCCAGCTGCCGGCGCTCGGCACAGACCCCGAGCGCCGCGCCCGCGGTCAGCAGGTTGAAGAAGTTCCACAGCCCGACCACCAGCATCAGGTTGGTCACGCCCGGCTCGAACAGGTAGCGCCACGTCGCCACCGCGCAGCCCGCCGCCAGCAGCCCGTAGACGGCGAAGAACGGGAGCGAGGCCGACGAGAGATGGTCGTGGTCGAGGCTGATGCCCTTGTCGGTGACGTTGAAGGTCGGCTTTCGCGGCGACCAGATCACCGAGACGATGGCCTTCGACAGATAGAGGCCCTGGACGTATTCGTAGAGTTCCGAGACGAAGGGCCAGCGGAACTTGCCGTAGACGTAGTTCTGCATCATCAGGTTGATGACGATGTAGGTTGCCGTATAGGCAATCGATTCATCGACGCTGGCAACGAAAATCTTCAGGTCGAAGAAGATGTGCAGCAGCGGCGCGAACATGAAGATCAGCCGCGGCACGGGGAAGAACCAGAACGTCATGCTCGAGAGGTAGGCGATCTTCTGGATCGGCTTGAGCCCCTTCTGCAAAGCGGGGTTCTTCAGCAGCAGGATCTGGAACATGCCCTGGCACCAGCGCGAGCGCTGGCCGATGAAGGCCGAGAGCGTCTCGGGTTGGAGGCCGGCGATCAGGGGCTTGTCGACATAGGCGCTGGTCCAGCCGCGGGAATGCAGCTCGAACGCGGTCTCGCAATCCTCGGTGATGGTGATGCCGGAGAAGCCCCCGGCCTCGTCGAGGGCGGTGCGACGCAGCAGGGCGGCGGAGCCGCAGAAGAACGAGCCGTTCCACTTGTCGAGCCCGCGCTGCGTCACCGCGTAGAACATCTCGTTCTCCGACGGCATCCGCTCGAAGGTCTTCAGGTTCCGCTCGATCGGATCGGGGTTGAGGAAGGCGTGCGGGGTCTGGACGAGGAACAGCTTCGGGTCTTCGGCGAAGTAGCCGACCGTCTCGCTCAAGAACGAGCGGAACGGAACGTGGTCGGCATCGAGCACGACGACGATCTCGCCGCTGGCGAAGGCCAGCCCGTTGTTGAGGTTGCCCGCCTTGGCGTGCTCGTTGCGGGCGCGGGTGAGGTAGCGGCAGCCAAGTTCCTCAGCCAACGTCGTCAGCTCCCGCCGCCGGTCGCGGGCGGCCTTGGCCTTCTCCGGGTTGGGGTCGGCGCATTTCTGGTCCGACCCGCCGTCGTCGAGAAGCCAGACCGTGAGTTTGTCGGGCGGGTAGTTCATCTGGCGCGCGGCCGCCAACGTCATCGCCAGGATGGCGGCGTCCTCGTTGTAGCTCGGCACGAACACGTCGACCGTGGGCAGCTCGGCCGCGCGCGCGACAGGCGGCGGGGCCCGCTTGAGCGGGTCGGCGTTGATGATCAGGCTCACGAACAGGATGAAGACGCAGTACAATTCGCCCACGAGCAGCAGCAGGCCGAAGCCGAAGCTGACCGGATCGCCGGGGGAGGGCAGCGTATCGGTGACCCGCCACAGAATGTAGCGGAGCACCACGAGGCTCCCGAGCGCCAGGAACACGAAGCGGGTGCGCGGCCCGTCGAGGAACAGCCACAGCACGATCATCGCCGCCATGGCGGCGAGACTCATGGCGAGCTGGTTCTGCGTCCCGACCGGTTGGCTCAGCAGGATGAGGCCGGCAACCGTCGTCCCCATCCAGGCCAGCCACCGCAGCGCACGTATCACACTCGCCACCCCTGCCTCGTGGACGGATCCATCATTAAAATACGACGATTTCCGGATGCGTTCACGACGCCGCCGTCCCGCTCTGCGAACAAGGTTGATTTTGCGATGCAGAGCGTAGCGTCATCCGTAGAAAATGTCCGAAGATTCGGCAGGAATTTCGCGGAAATGACATGCGATGGCGAGGAATGTCTTCCTGATATGAGGGCCATTCTTCGCTTGGAACAGCAGTACTTTGCCGTGAGACGCGGAGACAAGGCGGCGGATTGTCCGCATTGATCCAAGCGCTTGACTTCGGCCGCCGCCGCGAGCGGCGGCCTGCTCGCCGTCGGAATGCGCTCTAAAAGTTCGCGCGCGCCTCGATGCTGGAATAGTAGCCCGTGCCCTGGACGCGGTCCCGCACGTAGCCCGCCGCGAGCGACATCTGGACGGGGCCGAAGCTCAAACCCGAGAGATGGGCGCCGACGCGGTACTGGCGGAAGAAGTCGTCGCCGAGGAACAGCGCCTCCGGGCCGATATAGACGCCGTCGGCGACCATGTAGCCGACGCGGAAACGGGAATAGTAGGCGTTGAACTTGGTCGAGTAGGAGCCGTAGGCCGAGACCATGGTCCGGTCGGTCGGCGTTGCGTAGAAGTTGCCGGCGACCTTCAGGCCCACTCCCGTTCCGACGACCGGGTTGCCGGGGTCGGGGATCGAGAGCTGGTTGCTGCGGACGTTGAAGCCGACATAGCCGGCGAGTGCCGCCTCCCGCCAGATCCACTCGTAGCCGGTGAGCAGCGAGCCCTCCTGCTGGTAGCCGGTGACGCGGGCGCCGACGCCTTGTCCGGGATAGGAGTAGGTGCCGGCCACGGCCTCGACGCGCACGCGCGCGCCGCTCACCGTCGGCGGGCTGCCGAGTGCCGTCGTCACGGTGACGGAGCCGAAGGCCGAGGAATTGGAGGTGATGCTGGTCGAGCCATCGACGGCCACCGCCCAGCTGTCGTCCACCGCCTGCGCCTGCGCGCCGGTGTACCAATCGACGCTGGCCGCCGCGGGGGCCGGTGCCGGCAGGTCGGCGGCTCGGGCCGGGGCGGCGAACACGGCCGCACACCCGCAGACAAGAATACAGAGATTCCCGGGAGCCCGTTGATGGTTGCGAGAAACCACAGCCATTCGATCCTCGGATACGCACACGCTACGCACCGATTTATCAGGGTCCAGGGTTAACA
Organism: Methylorubrum sp. GM97; assembly: GCF_024347855.1. NCBI lineage: Bacteria > Pseudomonadati > Pseudomonadota > Alphaproteobacteria > Hyphomicrobiales > Methylobacteriaceae > Methylorubrum > Methylorubrum sp. GM97. The sequence goes on along the minus strand of NZ_AP025942.1, from coordinate 1,410,442 downwards.
AGAGCCTCCCCGAATCCAGGAAAGCCTGATTCATCTCGGCCGAGATCTTGTCAGGCGTTCATGATGCCAGGCGGATTCAGGCCGCTCGGGCCTGCGGGGCCGCCGCGCTCAGCACCGCCGCGAGGTCGTCGGGGCGGAACGGCTTGTCCAGCTGCAGGAACTGCCGCGCCGCGGCCGGCAGATGCCCGTGGGGGCTCGCCAGGATGATCCGGATGTCGGGATGACGCTCGACCACCGTCGCGGCGAGCTGGAGGCCGGTCATCACCGGCATCGACTGGTCGGCGATCATGGCGTCGTAATCCGCCCTCTCGTCGAGCAGCGCGAGGGCGTGCTCGCCCGAGGCGGCCTGAACCACGTCGTGGCCGAGATCGGCCAGCGCCTCAGCGAGGCTCGCCCGGACGAGGCTGTCGCTCTCCACCAGGAGGATGCGCAGGGTAGAGTACCAGAGGGCCGGCTGCTCCGGCGGCCGCTCGGCGGCCCGCAGCCAGATCTCGGCGACGAAGGCGTCTTCGCCGGTCCCGTCGGAGACGGGGCGCCAGCCGGCGCCGATCTCTTCGAGGAGCCGGGCCACCGTCTCCAGCGAGCCCGGGCAGGGTGTCCGCGCCATCCGGCCGGGCTCGTGCTGTCCGCTCGCGACGAGGAGGCGCACGTAAGCGCCCGGCGGCAGGCCGAAGCCCGTCCCGGTCTCGGTCACCTCCTCGGCGGCCCCCACCGCGAAGCCGTGCAGCCCGTGATCGCGGAAGTGGAAGGCGAGGTTGAGCAGGACGAGTTCGAGGATCCGCTCGGCGCACAGCACCTTCGGCAGGTCGCCGGGAACGCGGTTGATCACTGGCACGTCGCGCAGCACGTTGGCCCCCATGAAGGCGAGGGCGGCCTCGACGCTCGTGCCGACGTCGCACTCGGCCAAAGCCTCGCTCTCGCCGCGCACGAGCCCGAGCATCCGCCGGGTCAGCGCCGCCCCACGCGTGGCGCCCGCGAGCGCCGCATCGACGAGGCGTGCCGGCTCGGGGTTCAGGCCGTGGCGCCGGCGCACGGTCGCGAGGTTGGCGTGCACGATCGTAAGCACGTCGTTGAAGTCGTGGACGATGCCGTCGGTCACGCGGCGCAGGATCGCGTTGCGCCGCTGCTCGTTCAGGCCCGAGGGCGTCTCCGAGACGCCGCCCTCGATCGCCCGGCTCAGGGCGTGGATGCGGCTGCCGTCGCCCGCCGCGCGCAGGAAGCGGACCAGCACCCGCCGCTCCGCTTCGGGAACGGGCTCGGCGCCGTCGGCGCGGGCGCGCAGCACCACGTCGTGCGGCCCGTCTGCCCGGCGCGCCGCGTCGAGGGTGAGGTCGAGGAGGGCGTGGTCCTCCGGCTCGAACCATTCGGCGAGATCGGACAGGTCGGTGGCGTGGTCCGAGGCCGTCGCCGTGCCGGTCCGGTCGGAATCCGACCAGACGACCTGGCGCGTCTCCGGGTCGATCTCCCAGCAGGTCCAGCCGGACATCGCCTCGAAGGTCTGAAGCCGGCCCTTGATCCGGTCGAGGCCGGTACCCGCCAGCGCCAGCGCCGCCTCGCGGCTCTGGGAGCGGCCGGCCACCGCCTCGCTCAGCGCCGCGATCTCGCGCACCGGGGAGGCTGCCGCCTCGTCCGGGCCGGCCTCGCCCTGGGCGAGGCGCTGCAGCGGCTGCGCGGCGCGGCCCCCCATGGCGTAGCCGAGCCCGGCGGCAGCACCCACCACGGCGAGCGCCAGCGCCAGGAGGCGCCCGTCGGGCCGCAGACCCGCCGCTACGCTCGGCGGCGCATAGGCGGTCACCACCCAGCCGGGAGAGCTGAGTTCACGCCCGCCCTGGACCGGCGCGGAGGCCGAGCGGTGCTCGCCCCAGGGCGCGGAGGCGGTGCCCGCGAGCAGCCGCCCGTCGGCGCCGCTCACGGTGAAGGCGACGGTTTCGGGCAGGTCGAGCGCTCGGCGCAAGCGGGGGCCGATCTCGAGAAAGGCAGGGCCGGCGCGAAGCTGGATCCGGTCGGAGCGTCCCGGCATCCCGAGGGAGAGGACGACGTCGAAGGGCGCCGTCTCATCCCCCTGGGTCGCGATGACGACCTCGGCGTTGCGGGCCCGCGCGAACCAGGGCTGCCGGGCGACGCTGCTGCCCGGCCGGCGCGGATCGGCGGCGGCGCGCACGCTGCCATCCGCACCGATCAGCGCCGCATCCCCGTAGCGCGGGTTGAGCGCGAGCCAGTCCCGCAGCAGGGCCGAGCGCTCGGCCTCACCCAGCGTCGGATCACCGGGGCGCAGCAGCAGCGCGACCGTGCGTGCATCCGCGACGCTGCCGTGCAGCTCCGCATCGACCGCGTCCGCGAAGGCGCGCGCGCCCGTCATCGCGGCACGCTGCGCGCCGTCCGCGGCGGGGCCGGCCCCGAGCATAGCGGTCCCGATCCAGGCGAGCCCGAGCGCCGCCGCCGCGATCAGGGCGAGCTGGGCCGCGTTCAGCACCTTGAGCGAGATCCGGACGGAATCCAGCATGCGGGGGCTCCGCCGGCACAGCTTGCCGGCCGCAGGAAACCGGGATTGGTCGTCCTGCCCTCTAGACGAGGCCGCGAAGCGCTTAAGGGCCGGTTAATGCTGGCGGCATCGCCGACTGGCCGAGAGCCGTATCCGACCGGATGCCATCAGGCCGGCGCCTGTAGGTCTTTGGTTTGACGGACCTTCTTTCGACGAACCGGTGACCACTTCGTCGGAATGCGCTCGAAGTGTCGTCCGGGAGTGCCTCGCCTGGCACGCAAGAAACACCGAAAGCTTTGCCGCGGGTCGGCACACCGGCAGCCTCCTCGAATCGGAGGCGATGTCGCCCGACCACCTTTCGAGGGTTTTGTGGTTTTTGTGGCATAGGCGTTGCTAGGACGTGTCCGCCGGTCGTGAGGGCCGGTGACGGCGAGCACGTGAGCCTCCGCGTTGCCCCCACGCGGAAGGCCCGCGTGAGCGATTCCAACGGGACGGAATCGGCCTCGCCGTCTTCAAGGATGCGGAGCGCGAGATCGAGATGAACGCAATGGCCCTTTCCGTCGCCGTCGCCCCCGAGATGACCGAGGATGCGCTGGCGGAGCGACTGATCGAGATGACGGTCGAGGATTGCCAGCGTGCCTTTGCCGAGGGCAGCGTCACCGCGGAGGCGCTGGCCGAAGCCTTCCTGGCGCGGATCGAGACCTACAACCCGCGCTACAAGGCGCTCATCGTGATGAATCCGCAGGCACTCGATGACGCCCGCGCCATCGATGCCCGCCGCGCGGCCGGCGAAGAGCTGGGGCCGCTCGCCGGGGTGCCCGTCGTCATCAAGGACACGATGGACATGGCCGGCCTGCCGAGCACCGGCGGCTGGCACTTCCTCAGCGCCGAGGCCGGCGGCGTCGACCTGATCCCGGCCACCGACGCGCCGGTGACGGCACGGATGCGCGAGGCCGGCTGCGTCATCCTCGGCAAGACCAACGTGCCGGTGCTCAGCCATACCGGCAGCCACGCCAACGATTCCTGGGCCGGCCCCACCCTCAACCCGGCGGCACCCGACCGCATCCCCGGCGGCTCCAGCGCCGGCACCGCCACGGCGGTGGCCGCCAGCCTCGCCATCCTCGGACTCGCCGAGGAGACCGGCGGCTCGATCCAGAACCCGGCCTCGGCGCAGGGCTTGGTCGGCATCAAGCCGAGCTTCGGTCTCGTGCCGAATGCCGGCGTGATGCCGCTGGCCGGCAGCACCCGCGATGTGGTCGGGCCGATCGCCCGCTGCGTGCGCGACGCCGCGCTCACCCTCGACGCGCTCGCCGGCTATTCCTCGGCCGACCCCAAAACCGTGGCCGGCATCGGCAAGCGCCCGGAAGCGGGCTACGCGGCGGGGCTCGATACGGGCGCGCTGGCGGGCAAGCGCCTCGGCCTCTACGGGCCCGGCTGGCGCGACCTGCCGCTCTCGGAGGAAGCGAGCGCCCTCTATGCACGTACGCAGAAGGAATTGGAGGCGGCCGGCGCCACCCTGGTGGCCGACCCCTTCGCCGGCACGGGCTTTGCCGCCATCGCCGAGCCGACGCCGGGCCTCGTCTACTTCGACGCCCGCGGTTTCGAATCCGCGCCCTACGACCTCCAGCTCTATCTGGAGCGGATGGGGCCGGACGTGGCGATCCGCAGCTTTGCCGCCTTTGCCGAAGCCACCAAGGCCGAGGACGCCTTCGCGCCCGGCGGCGTGCTGCACCCGATCACCAACCTGCCCGGGCTCGCTCCCTGCCTCGCCGACCCGGCGAGCCCGCCCGACCTCTCCGACTTCCTCGCCGCCCGCGAGGCCTATCTCGCTTTGTTCGACCGGGTGATGGCGGAGCACGGGCTCGACGCCCTGGTCTTCCCGCAGATGCGGGCCGAGCTGCCGCCGCTGCACGGCCCGGGCACGCTGCTCGAAACCACGGTCTGCGAGATCAACATCGCCGGCCTGCCGGGGGTGACGCTGCCGGCGGGCGCCTATGCCTCCGGCTCGCCGTTCAACCTGATCTTCGTCGGCCGGATGTGGAGCGAGGGTGACCTGCTCGCCTACGCCTACGCCTACGAGCAGGCGACGCATCACCGCCGCGCTCCGGCCCTCGACGCCTGATTTTTCGCAATCGGAACACAGGCCTGCCCGGCTCCCACGGGGTCGGGCAGGCTTGCTGTCTGCGCTTGCACCCTGTGGTTATCGTGCCCTGTGCACGTCGTGGAAATTGTGCGCGACCGTTCTGTGTCCGCGGCGCTATCCTGGTCTCAAAGGGGACAGGGCCGGGATGCTGACCGATCATCGCCACGAGGAAATTCTCTCGCAGCTCGCGCAGACGGGGCGCGTCGGCGTCACCAGCATCGCCGCCACCCTCGCGGTCTCCGACGAGACGATCCGGCGCGACCTGAAGATGCTGGAGGAGCGCGGGCTGCTGCGGCGCATCCACGGCGGCGCCGTGCGGCCGCGCCTCGATCAGGAGCGCCCGCTCACCGAGCGCAGCGGGCTCAACAGCCGCGAGAAGGGCCGCGTCGCCGCGCTCGCCGAGGGGCTGGTGGAGGACGGGATGTCGATCTTCATCGACACCGGCACCACCACGCTGGCCCTGGCCCGGCGGCTCACCACCCGCAAGCTCACGGTGACGACGAACTCGATCGACCTCGCGCTGCTGCTGGCCGACAGCCCGGCCCGGGTAAACCTGACGCCGGGCCGGCTACGCCCGAACGACAACGCGCTGGTCGGCTACGACACCGTGGACTACGCCCGGCGCCACTTCTTCGACCTCGCGATCATGGGCATCGCCGCCTGCGACCTCGCGCAGGGCTGGATGGACTACGAAGACCACGAATCCGTCCTGCGTCAGGCGCTGCGGGGCCAGACTCGGCGGGCGGTGCTGCTCGCCGATTCCCGCAAGTTCGGGCGCCAGGCCAACCTCCAGACCTTCGATCTGGCCGCGCCGCTCACCGTGGTGACCGACCGGCCGCCGCCCGAGCCCTTCGCCGAGCGCTTCAGCCGGCACGACATCGATCTGATCTGCGGGTGAGGCCGGTGGCTTGAAGACGGCGCCTCGATCATGGGTTCACGGCGTCGGCAGCGGCGGCGTGACCTCGGGCGGCGTCTCGCGCACGGCGCGCAGCTCGTACCAGAGGGCGTTGAGCACGCCGACCGCGGCGGCCAGTCCGAGGCCAAGGATCCAGGCGAAGTACCACATCGTCGTGCGTCCTGATGCGAGGGCAGGGGGCCAGGAAAGCCGGCCCCGGCGGCGCCGGGGCCGGGAGCGTCAGTAGGCGGCCGAGCCGGGGGCGGTGATGTCGCGATCCGAGACTTTGCCCCACAGCACCCGGTAGACCCAGGCGGTGTAGGCGAGGATGATCGGCAGGAAGATCACCGTCGCGATCAGCATGTTGCGCAGGGTCGCCCGGCTGGAGGAGGCGTCGAACACGGTCAGCGCGTGGCCCGGATGCGTGTTCGAGGGCAGGATGACCGGGAACATCGACAGGCCGACGGTGGCGATGATGCAGGCGATGCCGAGGCTGGAGGCGAGGAAAGTCAGCCCCTCGTGCCGAGCGCGGAAGCCCAAAGCCGCCAGCAGCGGGCCGACGATGCCGAGGAGCGGCACCAGGGCGAGCGCCGGATGGGCCCGAAAGTTGGCGAGCCACGCGCCGGCATCCGCCACGACCGCCTTGGTCAGCGGGTTGGACGGGCCGTCGCCAGGGAGCGGGCTCACCACCCGGTAGCCGCCGAAGGCGCCGGCCCAGATCAGGAGGCCGCCGAGGGTGAACAGGGCGGCGGTGGCGAGCGCGGCCTTGAGCCCGATGGCGCGGGCGCGCTCGGCCACCGCCCCCTCGGCCTTGAAGGCGAGCCACGCGGCGCCGTGCGCCACCAGCATCACCAGCGAGACGAGGCCGCAGAGCAGCGCCAGCGGGTTGAGCAGGCCCAGCAGGCTGCCCCCGTAGATCGGGCGAAGGTCGCCCGTGAAGTGGAAGGGCACGCCCTGAAGCACGTTGCCGACGGCGACGCCGAAGATCAGCGCCGGCACCGCGCCGCCGACGAACAAAGCCCAATCCCAGCGGGAGCGCCAAGCCGCGCTCGCCCGCTTGGAGCGGTACTTGAACGCCACCGGCCGCAGGATGAGGGCGAACAGCACGAGGAACATGGCGAGGTAGAAGCCGGAGAAGCTCAGCGCGTAGAGCGCCGGCCACGCGGCGAAGATCGCGCCGCCGCCGAGCACCAGCCAGACCTGGTTGCCTTCCCATGTGGCGGAGACGGTGTGGATCGCCACCCGGCGCTCGACATCGGTGCGGCCGACGAAGGGCAGCAGGGCGCCGACGCCGAGATCGAAGCCGTCGGTGACGGCAAAGCCGATCAGCAGCACGCCGAGCAGCACCCACCAGATCAGGCGTAAGCTTTCGTAGTCCGAGAGAAGGGCGAGCATGGAGGGGAACTCCTCGGGGAGGGGCCGGCGCGACGACGGGGTCGGCCGGCGAAGGGGGAGGGGCTATTCGGCGGCGACGAGGCCGGCGGCGTTCCGGTTCGCGCCGGCGCCGGGGAAGAGGGCGGCCGGGTCCTCGGCCAGGGTCTCGGGCCCCTTGGCGATGGCGCGCAGCATCAGCTGCACCTCGATCACCGCGAGCACGCCGTAGACGAGGGTGAAGCCGGCGATGGTGATGAGGAGCGAGGGGATGCCGAGTTCGGAGGTGGCGAGCGCGGTCGGCAGCACGCCCTCGATGATCCAGGGCTGGCGGCCGAACTCGGCGACGAACCAGCCGAACTCGATCGCGATCCAGGGCAGCGGCAGGGCGAAGAGCGCGGCCCGGAACAGCCAGCGCGGCGCCTCGGCCTCGCGGGCGGTGTACCAGAGCGCCGCCCCGAACAGGGCGATCAGCAGGAAGCCGCAGGCCACCATTGCCCGGAAGGTGAAGAACAGCGAGGGCACGTGCGGCACGGTGGACCACGCCGCCCGGTCGATATCCGCGTCTGTCGCCTTCAGCGGATCGCCGATCAGTGGCTTGAGGAGCTGCGCGTAGCCGAGATCCTGTTGCGTCCGGGCGAACTCGGTGCGGGCCGCTTCATCCGTGCGGTCGGCCTTGATCCGCTCCAGCGCGGCGTAGGCGACGAACCCGTTGCGGATGCGGTCCTTGGCGTGCCCGACCAGTTCGGTGATGCCGGGGATCTCGGTCGTCAGCGAGCGGGTGCCGATCAGGCCCATCGCATAGGGGATGTGGAGCGCGTAGCGGGTGGTGCGGTTCTCCAGATCCGGGACGCCGATCGCCGTGAAGGCGGCCGGAGCGGGCTCGGTGTGCCACATCGCCTCCATGGCGGCGAGCTTCATCTTCTGGTGGTCGGTGACGGCGTAGCCGCTCTCGTCGCCGAGCACGACGACGCTCAGCGCCGAGGCGAGGCCAAAGGCCGCCGCGATGGCAAAGGAGCGCTTGGCCAGTTCGAGATGCCGCCCGCGCAGGATGTAGAATGCCGAGACGCCGAGCACGAACACCGCGCCGCAGACATAGCCGGCCGAGACCGTGTGGACGAACTTCGCCTGCGCCACCGGATTGAAGATCACGGCGGCAAAGTCGGTCACCTCCATGCGCATCGTGTCGGGGTTGAACAGGGAGCCGACCGGGTTCTGCATCCAGCCGTTGGCGATTAGGATCCAGAGCGCGGAAAAGTTGGTGCCGAGCGCCATCAGCCACGTGACGACGCAGTGGGCGAGGGCCGAGAGCTTGTCCCAGCCGAAGAAGAACAGCCCGACGAAGGTCGCCTCGAGGAAGAAGGCCATCAGGCCCTCGATGGCGAGCGGGGCCCCGAACACGTCGCCGACATAGTGCGAGTAGTAGGCCCAGTTCATTCCGAACTGGAACTCCATGGTCAGGCCGGTGGCGACGCCCAGCGCGAAGTTGATCCCGAACAGGAGACCCCAGAACTTGGTCATGTCGCGCCAGATCTTGCGGCGCGTCATGACGTAGACCGTCTCCATCATGGCGACGAGGATCGAAAGTCCGAGCGTCAGCGGCACGAACAGAAAGTGGTACATCGCCGTCAGCGCGAATTGCAGGCGCGACAGATCGACGAGCAGCGGATCGGTCATGGGAGGCTCCTTGTCCGACGCTGCCTGTCGCGCCGCCGCGCTTGGCGATCCTTGACGCAGATCAAAGCCGCTTTCGCCGCCCCCGCCGCACAAGGCGGCATGACCCGACCATCCCCCCGCGCCCGATCCGGCCGCGCTGCCCTCGAGCCGGCGGCGCTCGCCCTCGCCCGCGGGGTGGCGCGGGCCGGCCTGTCGCGCCTCCACGGACTCCAGGTCCTGCGCTGCGTCGCGACGCTCGGGCAGGCCGTGGCGCTGGCGCGGCTCGCGGGCGCGCTGATCGAGACGGGCGGGCTCGACGGGCTCGCGCTCGGCCTTGCCGGGGCCTGCCTTCTCGCGGGCGCCGGGCTCGGGAGCCTGATCGAGACGCGAAGCGCCGCCCTGGAGGCGGAGGTCGCCGTCGCGCTGATCGATGCCGCCGAGGCGCGGCTTGCCGCGATGCCGGCCCGCGCCGCCGCCGACCTGCCGCGCGGGGCTGTGATCGCCGGATTGCAGCGGCATCCCGGCGCGCTCGCCCGCCTCGTCGTCGGCCACGCCGCGGCGCGGCGGATGATGGGGCTCGGGCCGGTGCTGACGGCGGGGGCGGTCGCCGTCGTCTCGTGGCAGGCGGCTCTGGCGCTGCTCCTCGCCACACCGGTGATGATCGTGTTCTTCGCCCTCGTCGGCGGCCTGATCCGCGACCGGGCCACGGCCCAGGAGGCGGCGCTCGGGCGCCTCGCCACCCAGTTCGCCGACCGGGTGCGGACGCTGCCGACGATCCTCGCCGCCTACGGCCTGCCGCGCGAGACGGCCAAGCTCGACCGGCGGCTCCAGGCCTATGCCGACGGCACCATGGGCGTGCTGGCGGTGGCCTTTCTGAACGCGGGCGTGCTCGACTTCTTCGCCTCGCTCGCCATCGCCATCCTGGCGGTGTTTCTCGGGCTCGGCCATCTCGGCCTCGCCGAGATTCCGGGTTTTGCGCATCTGGCGCTGTGGCAGAGCCTGCTGATCCTGCTGCTCGCCCCCGAATATTTTTTGCCGTTCCGCCGCTACGCCGAGCTCTACCATGCCAAGGCCGAGGGCGAGGCCGCCGCCGAGGCGCTCGCCTGGGTGTTTTCGGAAGAGGCCGAGACGAGGCCCGAACGCGGCGTGGTTCCGGCGGCGGGCGCCCGCGGCCTCGTCCTGCCCCATGCCGGGTCCGTCGCCGATTTCGATCTGCCGGAGACGGGGCTCGTCGCCGTGACCGGGCCGAGCGGGGCCGGCAAATCGACCCTGCTGCGGGTGCTCGCGAGTGTCGAAGCGCCGCTTGCCGGGGCTTTTCGCCTGCCCGGGCCGAACCTTCCGGCGACCTGGGTCTCCCTCGACACGCCGATCCCGGCCGGCACGCTCGCCGCCGCGATCGCGGATGGCACGACCGCGACGCCCGAGGCCGTGGCGGCGGCGGCCGCGTCGCTCGGCCTGAGCGACGATCCGCACTGGCCCGGTGGCCTCGACGCCGCGGTACTGGCGGGCGCCGAAAACCTCTCCGGCGGCCAGCGGGTCCGGGTCGCCGTCGCGCGCCTGCTGTTGCGGCCGGGCACCGCCTTTTGTGACGAGCCGACCGCCAAGCTCGATCCCGCCAACGCCGCGCGGGTGCGCCAAGCCCTGGCCTGCGCCGCCCGCACCCGCCTCGTCATCGTGGCGACCCACGATCCCGCGCTGGCGGCGCTCGCCGACCGGCGCATCGGCCTGAGGCCCACCCTTTCCGAGAGGCAGGCCGCGTGATGCGCACCCGCTCCGATACGACGCCCCCCGGTCCCGGCCGCGCCGAAACGTCCCAAGCTTGGACCCTCGCCTTCGCCCTCGCGGCTTTGGCGCTCGCGGCAAACCTCGCGCTCGCCGGCACCGCCGTGAGCTTCCTGGCGGCGGTGGCCCTGGCCGGCGCCGGGCCGGCGGCCTTCGCCTTCAACTTCCACCATCCCGCCGCGCTCGTGCGGCTGTTCGCGCTGCTGCGTACGGGCGCCCGCTACGGCGAGCGCATGGCGGGCCACCGCGCGGCGCTGAGCGATCAGATCCGCCGCCGCGCCGGCCTGTTCGCGGCCCTGGCGCGGGCGCCGGAGAGCCGCGGCGCCGGCTGGCAGCTCGGACGCCCGGAGCGGCTCGCCGACTTCATCGACGACGTGGCCGACATCGACTACGCCCGGCTGCGCGTCGGCTTTCCCCTCGCCATGACGAGCGCGGCGCTTGCCGGTCTCGTGCTCGCCACGGCCCTCGTGGCACCGCTCGCGCTCCTTCCCGCCGCAGTGCTCGCGCTGGCCGGTGGCCTAGTGGCCCGCCAGGCGCTGACGCGGCTCGCGGCCATTGAGGCGTGGGTCCGCCGCGCACGGCGCACCGCCGCGGCCGATCTCGGAGCGGCTTTGGCGGGCGCGGTGCCCTCGACGCCGAGGGGGGGCGCGGCGCGGCCTTGCGGATCGCCCTCGATCCCCTGCGCGATGCCGAACGCGAGGCCGCCTGCGGAAAGCGGGCGCTCGCCCGGCTCGAGGCCGTGCTGGCGCTGGCCGGTCCCGCCCTCGCCCTGGCCGTGCTGCTCGCGGCCTGGAGCGCGGGTGCCCGCAGTACCGGACTTCTGCCCGCCGCCTTCCTGGCCTTCACCTGGCTCGCCCTCGCGGAGCCGATCCTGTCCCTGCCGCGGGCGCTGCTCGGCTCCGTCCGCGCCCGTCTCGCCCGCCAATCCCTCGCGGTGGAGGATGGTAGCGCCGCGGAACCGGACCCCCGGCCCGGTCCGGCCCTTGGCGCCCTGACCCTGCACGGCCTGCGCTTGCGGGCGCCGGACGGGCGCGATCTCGGCCCGGCGCCGGAGCTGGCCATCGTGCCCGGCACACCGCTGACCCTCGTCGGCGCTAGCGGCTGCGGCAAGACCACCCTGCTGAAGGCGCTCGCCGGCTGGAGCGCGGAGCGGCCCGGCGAGACGATCCGGCTCGGCGGGACGGTGCGGCCGGCGGCGGAGCGGCGGGCGCTGACGCATCTGAGCCTGCACGATGCCGCGATCCTGTCCGATACCGTGCGCGAGAACCTGTTCGCGCCCGGCGCCTCCGACGCGGCTTTGTGGGCGGCGCTGGAAGCCGTCGAACTCGACGCCCGCATCCGCGCGGCCGGCGGCCTCGACGCCTGGATCGCCGAGGGCGGCCTTTCGCTGGGCGAAGCGCAGCGCCTCAACCTCGCCCGCGCTTGGCTGAGCCCGGCCCCCGTCCTCCTCCTCGACGAGCCGGCCGAGCATCTCGGCGACGATCAGGCCGCGCGCATCCTCGGGCGCCTGCTCGCGAACTGGCATGACCGCATCGTCGTGCTGACGAGCCACCGCCCGGATCTCAGGCTGCCCGGGCGCCGGGTCTCGCTCGGGCTGGATTGAGGCAAGCCCAAGCCGAACGCCGGGGTCCACCTTGACCTCCGCCGAGTCGCCGAGCGTCGGGCCGCGGCGAGGCTCTGTGCCGGCCGGTTTGCGCGGTCAGGCGCCGTCGAGGCAGCCATGCGCCCCTCTCTCGAAGCTGTCGCCATCGCGAGAATCGGCCTGGATCCCTTCACGGCATCCGTTCCGATCAAGAATTCTGAAAAGATCAGAATAAAGATGCGGCCGCGGAAGAAATCACTCAGTGGGAAGACACCGCCCGCACCGCCGTAATGCGCCTCCTCGGTCGGCCTCCATTATCCGCTCGCTTCGGCCCTGCCCGGTTTCGACTTCACAGGTCGTGCGGAGGCAGGCTATTGAGTCATCTGGGGCGGGATGCGGGACGGGAGGCTTGCGATGCAAAGCTCTGGCGACAGCGCCGGTGTCGAGCCGATCCCAGTCGAGCCGGCTTGCGCGCACGACCGCTCGGAGAGGGGCTGCGCCGCGTGCAAGGTCCGCCTCGTCAGCGTCTGCGCGGCGCTCACGAGCGAGGAACTCGCCGGCTTGGAGGCGCTGAGCCAGCCCGTCCATCTCGATCCGCGCCAAGCCCTGTTCCAGCAGGAGGACCGGGCGGGCGCCGTCTACAACGTCACCGAGGGGGCCTTGCGCCTGTCGCGGCTTCTGCCGGACGGGCGACGGCAGGTGATGGGTTTCGCCATGGTCGGCGATTTCCTCGGCCTCGCTCTGCCCGAGCGCTTCACCGTCACGGCCGAGGCGCTGTCACCGACGACGCTCTGCCGGTTCGAGAAGCGTGCCTTCGCCGGCCTCGTCGCGCGGACGCCGCACCTGCTGCAACGCCTCTACGAGCGGGCCGGCCATGAGCTGACGCTGGCACAGGATCACATGATGCTGCTGGGCCGCCGCACCGCCGAGGAGAAGGTGGCGAGCTTCCTGCTCGGCCTGCGCACCCGCTACGCCGGCATCGGGCGCGATTCCATCACCGTCGAGCTGCCGATGGGCCGGCAGGACATGGCCGACCATCTCGGTCTCACCATCGAGACGGTGAGCCGGATGCTGACCCGACTCGACCGGGAGAAGGCGCTTCTGATCGTGCCCGGCGGCGTGCGCCTGCTGGACCTTGCCCGGCTCGAACGCATCGCGGCGAGCTGAGGCGGGAGCCCTGATCGAAGCGGAAGCCGAACGCCGCTCTCCCGAAGGGATCGGCCGGACTTCGGCTGGGCGCCTCACCGTTCGAGGGTCTGAAGGTAGGAGATCAGGGCCTGCGCTTGGTCGGGATCGAGCCGGAATTCCGGCATCGTCGGGTGCCCCGTGGTGATGCCCTCGGCCAACGCCTCGGCCAGATCCGTCACCGGGTAGCGGCGGTGCAGCTCGCGGAACGGCGGTGCGTCCGCCAAGGGGCTCGCGCCGACGCGGCCGATCGCGTGGCAGCGGGCGCAGTTCGTGCGCGCGATGGTCTCGCCGCGCTGGGCGCTGGGATCGAGCGCTCGGGCGGCGGCCGGCCAGGCGATCAGCAGGACGGTCAGGATCCGGAGGGTGGTCGCGATACGCATCAGTGACACATCAGGCAGGGGAGGGGGCTGCGGTGCAGCATCTCGTAGGTGACGCCGCCGAACAGCCACTCGCGCAGGCGGGTATGGCCGTAGGCGCCCATCACGATGAGGTCGGCCTGCTGTTTGACGGCGAAGCGCAGGAGTTCGTCGCCGTCGCTCACGACGGTACGCAGCAAGTGGGTCGTGACGGCGGCGCCGTGGCGGGCGAGATGGCCGGCGACATCCTCCGCGCCCTCGTTGCGGGCCCCCTCGCCGGTGCTGACGACGAAGACCTGATCCGCCTCGCGGATGAAGGGCAGCGCGGACGAGACGGCCCGGCGCGCCTCCGAGCCGTCCTTCCAGGCCACGACGATCCGGGCGCCCCGAAGGTGCTCGATGCGCGGGGGCACCACGAGGACCGGACGGGCGGCCTCCATCAGGACGGGGCCGGGCGACACGCCGAGGGTGCCGAGCGGGATGTCGTCCGAGCCGCGGCGTCCCACCACGAGGAGGTCGGCCGCCCGCGCCTGCTCGACGAGATGGGAGATCGGACCCGCCAGGGCCTCGCGCCAGTCGCGGCGCAGAGGGGCTTCGGTGGATCGCTCGAACAGGGCGTGCGCCTGTGCGAGCAGGGCGCGCGCCTTCTCCTCGAAATGTGGGTCCTCGTCGTAGATCTCGCCGATATCGCGCACGTAATCCGGCGCCGGCACCTTGCAGGCGGCCGCCCCCGTGAGCGTCGCCTCGAAGCGCCGCGCGAGAGAGGCCGCAAGCCGGATGCGGTCGGCGGCGGCCTCGTCGAGGTCGACCGAGACCAGGATGTTCGCGTAAGCCATGCTCGCCTCCCGGGGCGTCCCCCTCCGCTCGGTGGGGCCATCCTTCGTGAGGGCATCCTTGCCGCCGGCCGGTACGGGTGCCTTGATCCAGCGCAAGGCGGGTCGAGGGGGCCCGCGCCGTGCCGACGTGCGGCCGGCCGCGCCCATCTGCGAGGCTTGAGACCAGCATGACCGGCCAGCCCCCCGTCGTCGTCGCGGTCGCGATCACCGGCTCGGTGCCGCGCAAACGCGACAATCCGGCCGTGCCGATCACGGTCTCCGAGCAGATCGAATCGACCCAGGCCGCCTTCGAGGCCGGCGCGGCGCTGGCCCATATCCACGTGCGCAACGACGACGAGACCCCCTCGTCCGATCCGGAAAAGTTCGCCGCCGTGCAGGCGGGCCTGCGCAAGCACTGCCCCGGCATGATCGTCCAGTTCTCGACCGGCGGGCGCGGCCGCGACCCGGCGAGCCGCGGCCTCTCACTGCAGCACCGGCCCGACATGGCCTCGCTCTCGACCGGCTCGGTCAACTTCCCGACCATCGTCTACGAGAACCACACCACCCTGGTGACCGACCTCGCCGGCCAGATGCAGCGTTACGGCGTGCGGCCGGAGATCGAGATCTTCGATCTCTCGCACCTGTACGGGGCCAAGCGTCTCGTCGAGGCCGGGCTGATGGATGCGCATCCGCACGTGCAGTTCGTCATGGGCGTCCAGAACGCGCTGCCGGCGCAGGAGCACCTGCTCGACCTCCTGCTCGGGGAGCTGCGCCGCCTGCTGCCGCAGGCGACCTGGACCGCCGCCGGGATCGGGCGCGAGCAGGCCCGCGTGATCGAGTGGGCGCTCGCCCGCGGGGCGGATGCGGTCCGCACCGGGCTGGAGGACAACATCCGGATCACGCGGGAGCGGCTGGCGTCCAGCAACGCGGAACTGGTCGGCCTCGCGGTCGCGGCGGTGACCCGGCACGGCCGCCGCGTCGCGACCCCGGCGCAGGCCCGTTCCGCCCTCGGCCTCCCCACCTGACGGCGGCGATCCCGAGGGCTGAAACCCCATTGGCTTGATCCGGCTGAGGGCTGCTGAGGGTGGGGCGGCAGCACGTGGCCTTCCGCCTCGAAGCGAGCGTTCCGCCACCGGCCGGAAGCGGTCATGAGACCGATACGGATTGCTTTCCCGCGGGCAGACACTCCATTGCCCCGATGCGGATCAATCGAACCGAATTGGCCGACCTCGGGACCTTCCTCGCCATCGCGCGCCACCGCAGCTTCCGGCGGGCGGGCTTGGAGCTTGGCGTCAGCGCCTCCGCGCTCAGCCACGCGCTCAAGGCGATGGAGGCGCGCCTTGGCGTTCGCCTCATCAACCGCACCAGCCGCAGTGTGACCCTCACCGCAGCAGGGGAAGATCTGCTCGCTTCGCTCGACGCCCCATTCGCGGCGATCGGCTCCGCGCTCGACGTGCTCGACCAGCACCGAGACCCGACGGCGGCGACCGGGCGGATCCGCCTCAACGTGCTCGAACATGCAAGCACGTTGCTGCTCGCCCCCGTGCTGCCCCTCTTCCACGCGCGCCACCCGCAGGTCGAGATCGACGTCCGGGTGTCCAACGATCTGCTCGACGTCGTGGACGCTGGAGCCGATGCCGGCATCCGATATGGCGGAACGGTCCCTCAGGATATGGTGGCGCAGCGCCTGTCTGCGGATCTGCGCTGGGTGGTCGTTGGCGCTCCCACCTATCTCGATCGGCAGGGGACCCCTGACCATCCGCGCGACCTCGCGGCTCACCGATGCCTGCGCATCCGCTTGGGCGACGATCGTCTCTACCGCTGGGAGTTCGAGAGAGCGGACGAGCAGATCGCGCTCGACGTTCCCGGTGCGGTGACGATCGACAACACGCAGTTTGGGCTGTCTCTTGCCTTGGCAGGAGGCGGGCTCGCCTATCTTCCCCAGCCCTGTGTCGAACCCTCGGTCGCCCGCGGCGAGCTTCGCGTCGTGCTGGCGGATTGGGGGCCAATCGGGCCCGGCTTCCACATCTACTATCCCGGACGTCGCCAACTCCCGACCGGATTGCGGCTTCTCACCGATCTGATCCGAGAGGTGAAGCCGCTCGGATTGTAGCGGCTGCACGTCCGACGATGAACTCTGCTCATCGTTCCATTGAGGGACAAACGCCTGATCGGCGGCTCGCCCGATGTCTACGTCAGGCTCCTCAGGAACATCAGCCGAGAGATCGAGACATGGGCCGTTTCAACGGGAAGGTTGCATTCATCACGGGCGCGGCCAGCGGCATCGGCCGCGCCGCCGCCATCGCATTCGCAAGGGAGGGTGCACAGGTCGCGATCACGGACCGCACGGAGGAGGCTCTGGAACGCCTTCGCGCCGAGATCGAGGGGAATGGCGGCGAGGTGATCGCGATCCGGTGCGATGTGTCGCTGCCGGAGGACGTCGAGGCTGCGGTCGCCAGGACCGTCGAACGGTTCGGCCGCCTTGACTGCGCCTTCAACAACGCGGGCGTCGAGAACAAGGCTGCCCCCGTCCACGAGATCGTCCTCGACGAATGGGATCGGATCCTCGACATCAACCTGCGCGGCACGTTCGTGTGCATGAAGCACGAGATCGCGCAGATGCTGCGCCAAGGCGGTGGCGTGGTGGTCAACACCTCCTCCGGTGCGGGCATCAGGGGCGTGGCGGGAGGGGCGAGCTACGCCGCCTCGAAACACGCCCTGATCGGCCTCACCAAATCGGCCGCCCTCGACTACGCGAAGGCGAACATCCGGGTGAACGCCGTTCTGCCCGGGAACATCGAGACGCCGATGATGGAGCGCTTCACGGGCGGCGACATCCAGAAGGCGATCGACCTTGAGCCGGTCGGGCGGCTGGGCAAACCCGAGGAGATCGCCGAGGCCGTCCTCTGGATGTGTTCGGATCTCGGTGCCTTCGTGACCGGCGCGTCGATTTCGGTCGACGGCGGCTGGTCGCTCTGAGCGGCGTTTCCGAAGCGACAGAGGAGAGATCGAATGGAGATCAAGCGCAGCGGAAGCCAGGCTTCAGGCCCGGGACCATCCGAGTGGTTCACGGGCACGGTTCGGATCGACCCACTCCATAATGCGCCCGACCCCGCCCGCGTCGCGATGGCGAGCGTGACGTTCGAGCCGGGCGCGCGGACGGCGTGGCACACGCACCCGCTCGGCCAGACGTTGATCGTCACGTTCGGGCGTGGGTGGGTTCAGCGCGAAGGCGGCCCGATCGAGGAGATCGCGCCCGGCGACGTCGTTTGGTTCGAGCCGAACGAGAAGCACTGGCATGGGGCCACGGCGACCGCAGCGATGACGCACATCGCGATCCAAGAGCGCCTGGACGGCAAGGCCGTGACATGGATGGAGCCGGTCACCGAAGGGCAGTATGTTGGGCCGTGAACTTCGACCCGCAAGTCCGCGTTCGGCGAGACGACGCCGAGAGCGGCTCCTCGTCCGGTCACGCAGAGTGCGTGTCGATCCGCGTCCGACCTCCCGCGAGGCCGGGCGTGCCCGCCGCGGCGTCGAAGGGGGCGGAAGCGCCCACTCCGGCAGCCCCGCCCCGAACCCTCGCGGAAGCTGAGATGGCAGCGGCACTGCGCCAGCGGGCAGGGCCGCGGCGTCAGGGCCGTCTCGAAATCCGGATCGTAGAGGTTGCCGATCCGGGCCGGAACCATGTGGCAGCGGCGGACCTCGCCGTCGCCCGGTCGGCGCGCAGGTCGAGGTGGAAACAGCCGTCTCCGGCGAACCGCGCGGCGGGATCGACGACGCGGTGGCTCTGGCCGGTCAACGCGCTATGCGCGAGCACGGTATGCGGCAGCGGCCGGCCGGCAGCCTCCCGCGGAACGGCCGAAATCGCGCGCATGAAGATATTGCCCCGGCGCCACATGCCCATCTCTGCCCCTTTCCTAAGAGAAAGGGCTGACTTAAGGGCCGCTCAGCGCTCTTTATCCGGCTTATGATCGTGGTGCGCGCCCGGAAGAGGCCATGCCTCGACGGAGCTGCGCCATGGCAATACTCTGCTGGTGCGAGGCTAGCCCGGCGATCGACTGACGGTCAACCGGTAACGGTCGGCCACGGCGCCTCTTGCGAGCTTGATCCGCCCGCCGGCCGGCGTGAGATCCCACCGGGTCGAGGCTCCTCCGCCGGCAGGACAACATTCGGTTGACCTATGGGCTCAGCAGGGTAGAAATCCTAGCGATCCGGGCCTCTCCTGTCTTGCGCACAACTTTAATAGCCTGGAACTGACGACATCTGCGGAGTCGTCATCGCTGTCGTCGGCCGGCATTTTTCGCATGTCCGGCTCATCCGCCTGCGAGCCTTGCGCCTGCGGGCCTTGCCGTCGCCCGCCCGCGCTTCAGGAGGCCGAGCATCCCCGAAGCAACGACTTCGCCCGCGCGCTCGCGTCCGCGTGCCCTGGCACGCCTCGTCGCGGCCACCGTGTTGCTGCCGCTCGTTCTCCTGCTGCTTGGCCTGTGGGAGGTGCAGCGCGGCGCCGACGATCACGCCGCGTTCGAGGCCGAACAGCAACGGCTGGCCGGCCTCGTGACGCAGATGGAGGCGCGGGCGCCGCGGGACGGGCGCTTCGATCCCCGCCTTCAGTTCCGCTACGAGGGCCGGACCTATGGCGGGCCGCTCGCCCTGGACAAGGCGCGCGAGGCCCGCGACGAGGCCGGGTTCCTCGCCAGGCTCATGGACTGGCGCCGTGTGCTGCCGCCGGTCGTCGTCGCGGGCGGCGCGCTGGCCGCCGCGCTCTCCCTGCTCGTGCTGCTCGCCGGCGCCGTCCTGGGCCGCCTCGGCCGCGCTTCGCGCGATGCCCTGGTGCGCGGCTTCTCGCTGATGCGCCGGCTGTTTCCCGCGACGCTCTCGCTCCAGATCCTGGCGGCGACGGCGAGCTTCGTCGCCGCCGTGACCTTCGAGGCGGCGGCTCTCCTCCAAGGCGGCTTCGACGGCGGCGCGCTGAAGCTCCTAGCGATCGCCGTCGTCGCGGTCGGGGCCGTGGTCTTCGTGGCCGGCAGCACGGTGCTCGGCCTACGCCGGGCGCTCGGCGCCTTCGAGCCCGATCCGCTGCCGATCATCGGCCGGACGGTGACACCCGAGCAGGCGCCGGGCCTGTGGCGCCTCCTCGAAGGGCTTGCCGCGCGGCTTGGAGCCCTGAAGCCCGAGGCCGTGGTGGTCGGGCTCACCGAAGGCTTCTTCGTCAGCGCCGGTCCGGCGGTGCTGGAGCCCGGCAGGGCGCGGGTTACCGGCCGGATCCTCTACCTGCCGCTGCCCTATCTCGCCCTGATGCGGGGCGACGAGGTCGCGGCGATCATCGGCCACGAACTTGCCCACTATGCCGGCGGCGACACCACCTACAGCCAGCGCTTCCTGCCGATCTATGCCGGCGTCGAGCGCTCCCTCGATGCGGTGGCCGAGGGCCATCAGGGATCGCTCGGGCTGCTCGGGCCGTCGCTGCGCCTCGGCGTCTTCGTGATGGAGCGCTTCCACCTCGCCGTGCGCCACTGGAGCCGGACGCGGGAATTCGCGGCCGACGCGGCGGGAGCGAGCGTGACCTCGATCGATGCCTCGGCCCGCGCGCTGCTGCGCACCGGCGCGGTGGGGCCGCGCATCTTCGAGACGCTCCAGGCCGCCGCCGACGCACCCGACGCCGCACCGCCCGACCTCGTGGCCGCCGCCCTCGACCGCGCGATCGCGCAGGGGCTCGACGACCCGGCGGCGCATTGGCAGGAGGAGCAGGCTCACCCGACCGATACCCACCCGCCGACCCGCGAGCGCGTCGCCGCCCTCGGGCGGACCATCGACGCGGACCTCCTGGCCGCGGCCGGCGCCGTGCCGCCGCCCCAGGCGCTCGGGCAGCTTGCCGCCTATTTCGCCGACCCGGCCGGGCTCAGCCGGGCGGCGACCGACGACTTCCTTGCCGCGCTGCGGGCGCAGGACGCGGCGTACCGCGCCCATCTCGAAGCGACGGCGGCGGAGGTCGGCACCGAGGAACGGGTGCTGCGCGCGAACTACCGCTCCCGCGGGATCGCGCTCGCGGTGGGCGGCGGCCTCTTTGCCGTCATCGCCCTCGCGATCACGGTGTTCGGCGTGCCGGGGATTTCCCCGAAGGATAACAGTGTCGTCCTCGCAATCGCGCTCGCCTTCGCCGCGCTCCTCGGCGGGGCCGGCGCCCTCATCCTGCGCCGGGGCGAGCCCGTGACGCTGATCCTCAGCCCCGAGGGGCTGAAGGCGCCGGGGCTCGACCGGACGATCCCCTGGGATGCCATCGCCGACCTCGACATGACGTTCAACCAGACGGGCATCCTTACGCGCCTGCTGCTGCCGCCCGAGGCGGACTGGCCGCAGCGCAGCCCCGGCCGGCACGGGATCAAGCTCGACGCGAAGCGCCGCATCGTCACGCTTCCGATCGGCCTGCCGCGCGGGATGAAGCCGCAGGACTTCGCCGAGCTGATCGGCCGCTACCAGATGGCCGCGCAGGCCCGGCGCCTCCTCGCCGAGACCGCGGCCGGTGCGCCGCGATCCTCCTCCGACCCCCAACGCGCCGAGGCTCCATGACCGCATCGCCCGATCGCGCCGAACCCTTGCGGCTGCCGCCCCAGGGCCAGGGCTGGATGGCCACCTTCTGGGTGCTGTTCGGCGTCGTGGCGCTCGCCGCTCTGCTGGGGGCCTGCGCCCTCTACACCGCGCCGGCCCTGGTCTCGGACTGGCAGGTCCGCGCGGCGGCCGAGCCGGTGGCGGAGGCCCGGATCAGCGACGGCAAGTGCAGCTCCAAGATCGCGATCCATATCTGCGACCTCACCTTGAGCCTGCGCCGGCCCACCGGCACCGTGACACGTCGGGTGAACTACGTGTTCGCCGGCCTGCATGTCGGCGATTTCGGCGCCGGGCCGATGGCCGATCCGGCGCGCCCGGATCTCATCACCACCGATCTCGGCCTCGACCGGCTCTGGAACCGCACGATCACCCTCGCGGTGATCATGGCCGCACTCGCGGCGGCGATCGTCGGGGCGCTCCTCTCGCTGGTGCGCAACCGGCGCGCCGCCTCCGGTGCGGCCGGGTGAGGGGCGGTCCCAGCCGGATCAGCCCTCCGCATGCGCGGCCGCATCGAGCGCCTTCCGCACCGCCGGATCGCGGCCGTAGCGCTGCCGCAACCGCTTCTCGTCCGCCTCGATGGCGTCGCAGCGCAGCGTCTTGACGGCGGCGATCTGCCGGCCGCGGGCCGCATCGTAGGCCTCCTCTCCGGACCAGTGGTTGCAGCCCATGTGCCGATCCAGATAGGTCACGACCTCGGCGGGCAGGCTCTTTCTCTCCGCGGGCGAGAGGGCCGGATCGGCCCGCGTCGGGGCGGGCAGATGCGCGAGCATCAGCGCGGTGAAAAGCGCGGCGGTCCACGATCGGGTCATCGTCACGCTCTTCCCTTCATGGTTGCGGCCCCGCTCGGCCGGGATTCGACGTGAGACCGAGAATGACACCCGGACGCGCACAGCCTCTTTCCTCCTGCGCCGCCCTTGTCGGGCTCTCGATCGGGCTCCTCGCCCCGGCCGCGGCCGAGGGCTGGAACGCGGCGCGGTTCGATCCGCCCGCCAAGGTCGAGACCGCCACGGATGCGGAGGGCCGGGAAATCACCTGCACCGTCTATCCCGATCTCGTCATCCGCGAGAGCGACACCGGCACCCCCGAGCCCGGGGATGCGGCGCTCATCCCGATCCGCGGCGGCCCGCCCGTGGTCTGCCGCGCCGCGCCCGGCCCCAGCGCGCGTAGGCTGGAAACCGGCGGCCAGCGCTTCATCGGGCGTGCGGACGGGTTCCTCGTGTTCGAGGATGCGAGCACCAACGGCACCATGCCCTTCGTGGTGATCGATGCCGGGGCCGGCCGTAGGCTGTTCACCGACACGACCACCTACGACGGCATCGACAGCTTCGCGGCCGAGGGCGCGACGCTGCGGCTCGGCTTCCGCCGCGGGGTGCAGGCCCCCTGCTCGATCCCGCAAGGGGGCGCGGCCTGCTGGGCGCGGATCGTGCGCGAGGACAAGCTCCCGGCACCGGTCGCGGCCCTGCCGGTGCCGGCCAAGGCCTGCGCGCAAGCCTACCGCGCCGGCAAGGCTCCTAAGGATACCCCGAGCATCGTCTCCTTCCCGGTGCGGCTCGTCTGGACCGGCAGTCTCGCCATCGAGGCCGACGGCCCGGTGCGATGCCTGCCGACGCCGTGACGGCGCACCTGCCCTTTACCCCCCGGCGCCCGCGATGCGGGCCGCCCTTCGAGGAGAAACCGCCGCATGATCTCACGCCGACACGCGCTGGCTACCGCCGCGACCCTGCTCTGCGCCTCCGCGGCCTGGGCCGAGCCGACGCTCGGGCTCGCCGAACGCCGGGCGATCGCCGCCTACCGCGAGAGCCGCTACCCCGCGCAGGAGAAGGCGATCCAGGAGGCCGCGGGCTTTCCCGTGCCGGTCGAGGTGGCGTGGGACCAGATCACCCTGCCGGGCGACGCGAAATACTATGCCGACGAAGGCTATTTCGAGAAGACCATCTTCGAGCCGATCGCGGCCGGACTGAAGGAGGTCGGCAAGGACAAGATGGGCCGCGAGGCGCTGCAGGCGAAGCTGAAATCGATCCGTATCCGCTTCGACGAGAAGACGGCGCCGGCCTCGAACTACCCGAACGGTCTGAAGTTCGATGGCGGCGTCCTCGACGTGAACTGGCGGCCCTTCTCCAACGTCGCCGACTTCAAGGACCGGGTGGCGGCGGTGGTGCAGGTGCTGGAAAAGAACCTGTGATCCGGCCGCCCCGGGTCCGGCCCCGGAGCGCGGCGCCTACCTCGTGCGCCACGATCCGGTGGCGATCCTGGAGCGGCGGGACGGCTGGGTGCGGGCGCTCTACCGGGGCGGCGCGAAGCCGGTCACGGGCTGGCTGCCGGAGGCCGACCTCGCCCTGGCCGCCGCGCCCTGAGGGGCAAGCGGCCGATCCCCCCGCGGGCCGAGACCCGCCCACCGCATAAGGTTCGCGATGCCACGCTTCCTCTCTCACGCCCTCGTCCTGCTGGTGCTCGCGGGCATTCCTGCCACGTCCGCGCGGGCGCAGACCCCGCCACCCGCTGCACCGTCGCGCCTTCCGACCATCTGGGAGGCGATCGACCAATCGATGAGCGCGCTCCTGAACGGCGGTCACCGCATCGTCTCGGCCACTGGCCCGAGCTTCACCCTGGAACGGCAGGGCACATACATCGTCTGCGAGGTTCGTCCGCCGGGCGGCCTGCGCGGCAACGCGGAGGCGACCTCGACCTGCTACCGTGTGAACTGAGGCCCGCCGTGAACGACCGCATGAATGCCCCCTGGCGCGCACGCTTCGACGAACTCTGGGGCCGGACGGTGCGGGGGAACGGTGCCGAGGCGGCGTGGCAGGCGCTCGATGCCGGGTACGGAGAGGCCGGGCGCCACTATCACGGCTGGCGCCACATCGCGGACCTGCTCGAAGGGCACGACGCGGTGCGGGCGCTTCCGGACTTCGCCGGGCTCGATCACGACGCGATCGATCTCGCGATCTTCTTTCACGATGCGGTCTACGACACCGCCCGCACCGACAACGAGCTGCGGAGCGCCGCCTTGCTGCTGACTCATGCCGCACCGGCCGCAGAATCTGGCCCGATCCGGGCGGCAGAGGCGATGATCCAGGCGACCGCCGCGCACGCGCCGAGCGACGACGCGGCCACACGGCTGATGCTCGACCTCGATCTCGCCGTGCTGGGCGCGCCCCGCCCGGTCTACGAGGCCTATGCGGCGGCGATCCGGCGGGAATACGCTGCGGTTCCCGAAGCGGCATGGCGGTTCGGCCGCGCGGGCGTGCTCGACCGCTTCCTCGCCCGGCCCGACCTCTACCAGACCCGCCCCTTTCGCGACCGCTTCGAAACAGCCGCCCGGACCAACCTCGCGGCCGAGGCGGACACGCTCCGGGCCGGTCATACCGGCGAGGAGGCGTGAGGGATGCCCTCGCAACCGAGAACCGGTCGGCGGCCTGCGCCCGACGCCACCGACGAGCGATCCGCTCGGAGAGCGCCGCCTTTATGCAGGCCAGCTGCACCGCGATCCGGCGTTGCTGAGCACGGCTGGTTCCGCGCCCGTCCTTTTGACTTCACCGCACTCTGATCCGGGCAGATCGTTTCCCTCGACCCGGTCCGGTCACCGGCGCAAGCCTGAGGCTCAATCGCCAGGTGTCCAGTCGATCTTGGGCTTCTGCGACAGAATCCGCTCGAAGTAGTTGGCCACCGCTTGCGCGCCATCCGCGTGCATCATGGCAACCGGATGCGCGAGGTAGGCCCGGGCCAGATCGAGCGGGATTTCGCCCGCTTGGAGCGCCGTGAGCACCGCGTCGATGAAGGCGTCGTTGGCCTCGTTGAAGTCGCCCGACAGCTTCTTACGATCGTTCAGAGCCTTGATCGGCATTGTGTGGCTGTTCCTGTCGCTGGGGCGAGCCGCGCTCCGGCCGCTCCTGTCGGAATGCCCTACTCTCGGCAGCCGGAGCCAGCCAGCCCGGATGCGCGAATCGGCGCGCGACCGCTTGCCGGTCGCACCGCGTGCTCGCCCGACCCGCTCGCCACCTCCCGGACCCGACCGCGGCGCGGCAGGGCATCTCGGAGCACATCGAGAATGACGGCCCCGTTGCGGGCTGCGGCCGGGGCGAACAGAGCCTCGTCAGCGGCACGCGCGCCGTTCACGATGCCTCTCCTTGCGAACACTGGACCGGTCGGCGGCCCGACAGGGCGATCCGCCCGTGCGCCTCCCTCCCGCCCCAATCAAGCCCTGTGTGGCTCGACCGAAAGGGCGGCCCCGCCTCACCCGCGAGCCCGCGCCTGAACTTCGACGACGCTTCTACCCCACCCAAGTCTAACCCCACCCAAGGCAAACCGGTCTTGAACGCACCCCATCGCGCCGACACAGCGCCGCGCCTCAGCCCGGCCGAGATCCGCTCCATCATCATCGGCCTCGTCGCCGCGATGCTGCTCGCGGCCCTCGACCAGACCATCGTGGCGACCGCCATGCCGACGATCGGGCTCGAACTCGGGGACGCCGCGAACCTGCCCTGGATCGTCACGGCCTATCTCCTGGCCTCCACCGCCGTCACGCCGCTCTACGGCAAGCTCTCCGACATCCACGGCCGGCGGATCATGCTGCTGATCGCGATCACCACGTTCAGCGTCGGCTCCCTGCTCTGCGCGCTCGCCCCGACGATGATCGCGCTGGCGCTCGCCCGCGGCCTTCAGGGCATCGGCGGCGGTGGCCTGATCGCGCTGTCCCAGATCATCCTCGCCGACATCCTCTCGGCCAAGGAGCGGGCGCGCTATCAGGTCTACATCGCGGGCGTGTTCGCCCTGTCCTCGGTGGCCGGCCCGCTGCTCGGCGGCTTCTTCGCCCAGCACCTGCACTGGTCGGCGATTTTCTGGATCAACCTGCCGATCGGACTTGCCGCCTTCATCCTCACCAACGACAAGCTCAGGCTCCTACCCCGCAACGAGCGGCGGCACAGCGTCGATTATCCGGGCGCGGCGCTCCTCGTCGTGAGCTCGACCAGCCTGATGCTGGCCCTGAGCTGGGGCGGCGTTCGCTATCCCTGGGGCTCGGCGCCGGTGCTCGGGCTCGCTGGCTTCGGTCTTCTCAGCGGCGCGGCCTTCGCGGTCCGCCTCGCGACCGCGAGTGAACCGCTGATCCCTTTGAGCGTGCTGCGCGACCGCGTCGTTACCAGCGCGACGCTCGCCGCCTGCTTCGCCATGGGCACCCTAATCGGCCTCAGCATCTACGTCCCGATCTTCCTCGAGGGCGTCATCGGGCTCGATCCCAGTCGCTCGGGCCTCGCGATGGTGCCGCTGATGGTCGGGACCGTCGTGGGCGCGACCCTCTCAGGCCGCTCGATGGCCTACCTCCGGCACTACAAGCGCCTGCCCCTGGCGCTGCTGACGCTGAGCGTCTGCGCCTGCGGGCTGCTCGCCTTAATGGGGCCCGAGCTTCCGCTCTGGTTCACCGAAATCCTGTTCGTGCTGCTCTCGATGGGGATCGGCACGGTGCTGCCGCTCTCGACGATCGTGGTCCAGAACGCCGTCGCGCCGCAGCAGCTCGGCATCGCCACCGCCTCGATGAACTTCTTCCGCTCGCTCGGTGGGGCCCTGATCGTCGCGATCTTCGGCACGCTCGTGCTTGGCGGGGCGGGCGGGGCCGGGGAAAGCGCGGTGCACGACATGGCCGTGCTGATCCGGGGAGCCGATGCCGGCCAGCTCGGGCAGACCTTCCGCCTCGTCTTCCTCGCCGCCTGCTTCGGCCTCGTTCTGGCGCTCGGCTGCCTCAGCCTGGTCGAGGAGCGCCCGTTGCAGGAGACCGTTGGCCATGGGCGCGACGGGCGCGGTCAGAGGGACTGACTCACCCTGCCTCTTCGGGGGCGAGAGGGATCGACCGCCGGCCCTTCGACCGGCGCATGGTCCGTGTCGATGCAAGTCGAGCCTGAAGCGTGCGTTAGCAGTCTCATGCGGCGCACCGCCTGCCTGACCCAGTCACCCGTCCGTGATGTCGCAAGGGTCGCCGCGTCACGCGAGCCCTTTGTCGCGCGTCTCGGTGCGACGGAGAATTCAGGTTTCGAAAGGACAAGTCCTTTCGCGGGTCCAGGGCAGAGCCCTGGATAAAGGAAAGCCGGGGCTCTGCCCCGGCTCCCCGCCAAAAGGATGATCCCTTTGGAAACCCACCTATCGGGAGGCGAGCGCCTTCGGCAGGCGGAAGGCCCAGAAGCTGCCGCCCTGGTTGATGCCAGCCGTCGTCTTGGCGACTTCGCCGCCCCAGAGCGGCACCGCGCCACCCCAGCCGGCCGCGACGCCGATCCACTGCTCGCCGTCCTGCTCCCAGGTGATCGGCGAGGCGACGACGCCGGTGCCGACCTGGAACTTCCAGACTTCCTCGCCGGTCTTGGCGTCAAACGCCTTCAGGAAGCCCTCGGGCGTTCCGGTGAAGACGAGGTTGCCCGCGGTGGTGAGCACGCCGGCCCAGAGCGGGGCCTTGTTCTTGTACTCCCACACGACCTTCTTGGTCGCCGGGTCGATGGCCTTCAGCGAGCCGATATGATCCTCGAAGGTCGGCTTGATGGTGAAGCCCGCGCCGAGATAGGCGGCGCCCTTCTTGTAGTTCACCGGCTCGTTCCAGATGTCCATGCCCCACTCGTTGGAGGGGACGTAGAACAGCCGGGTGTCGGGGCTGTAGGCGATCGGGTTCCAGTTCTTGCCGCCGAGGAAGCCCGGCGTCGCGTAGACGGACTTGCCCTTCTTGCCGTCCTCGGACTTGGCCGGGTCGCCGGGGCGGTTGGCGTCGTCGTAGATCGGGCGCCCGTTCTCGTCGATGCCCTTGGCCCAGTTGATGTTGGACACGAACGGCGTGGCCGACAGGAACGCCCCGTTGGTGCGGTCGAGGACATAGAAGAAGCCGTTGCGGTCGGCGGTGGCGCCGGCCTTCACGGTCTTGCCGTCCTTCTGCATGTCGAAGGGCACGAACTCGTTGACGCCGTCATAGTCCCAGCCGTCATGCGGCGTGGTCTGGAAGCCCCAGACGATCTCGCCGTTGTCGGGGTTGATGGCGAGCCGCGAGGCCGACCACTTGTTGTCGCCCGGGCGGAGCGCCGAGTTCCACGGACCCGGGTTGCCGGTGCCGAAATAGATCAGGTTCAGCTCGGGGTCGTAGGTGCCGCCGAGCCAGGTGGCGCCGCCGCCGAACTTCCAGGTGTCGCCGGGCCAGGACTCGTTGGCCTTGCCGGTCATGGTCGAGGGCTTGCCGTTCAGCTCGCCCATATGGCCCTCGATGACGGGCCGCTTCCACACCACCTCGCCGGTCTCGGCATCGCGCGCCTCGACGCGGCCGACCACGCCGAACTCGCCGCCCGACACGCCGGTGATGATCTTGCCCTTCACGATCATCGGCGCAGCGGTGTAGCTGTAGCCGGACTTGAAGTCGTCGATATCCTTGCGCCAGACGACCTTGCCGGTCTTCTGGTCGAGCGCGACGAGCTTGGCGTCGAGCGTGCCGAAATAGACCTTGTCCTTGTAGAGGGCGGCGCCGCGGTTCACCACGTCGCAGCAGGGCAGGATGCCTTCGGGCAGGCGGGCGTTGTACTCCCACTTCTTCTCGCCGGTGCGCGCATCGACGGCGTAGAGGCGTGAGTAGGAGCCGGTGACGTAGAGCACGCCGTCCTTGACCAGCGCCTGGCTCTCCTGGCCGCGCTGCTTCTCGCCGCCGAAGGAGAACGACCAGGCCGGGACGAGGCCCTTGATGTTGTCGCGGTTGAGCGTCTTGATCGGGCTGAAGCGCTGCGCCTGCGGGCCGAGGCCGTAGGTGACGACGTCGTCCGTCGTCTTGGCGTCGTTGAGGATGTCCTGCTCGGTCACCTCGGCGATCGCGGGAAGGGCGAGGCCGACGCTGAGGGCGGCGAGCCCCACCGCCGTCAGGAAATGGTTCCGCATTCTCATGTGGCGTGTCCTCCGTGGATCATAGGGGCCCCTGTTCTTCAGGGGCTGCGAGGCTTCTCTGTCCTGACCGACTCGGCCGGCTGCCTCTTGGAGACGAAGCCTAGAGCGCTTCTCAGCAAACTCTTATTGGCCTTTGGTCGAACGCTGTCCTGATCCGCTCGTAGTCTGTGCGAGCAGAGCCTTCCGCCCCGCTTTCGAGGCAGGACGAAGACGCTGGCGAACAGCCAGGGCCGACAGCCTTCGGGGCTTGCAGGGCGAGGTTGCCTGCGCTGGCGAAGGCCGGCGGGGAGATCAGTACCCTTGCGGCGCGGTGTAGGTGACACCGTAGGTCGCGCAGATCGCCTTGAGGCGTCCCTCCTGCGCCAGGGCGGCGAGGGCATCGCCGACCGCGTAGGCGAGGTCGCGGGAATCGCTGCGCACCGCGCCGCCGAGATCCCAGCGCGTCCGCACGAGCCCGGGGATCGGCACCTCGACCACGGGATTGTCCTCCCCCGCAGCGCCGGCCGCCGCCAGCGCCGCCTCGATTCCCGCGCGGGTGCCGGCCAGAATCGGGGTCTCGCCCGCGAGGTAGGCCTTCGCCGCCTCGTCGAAGCTGCGGAAATGCCGGATCTGGCCGCGGAAACGGCCGCCCTCGGCGTTCATCAGTAGGCTGTCGGAGGCGCTCGTGCCCTCGACCGCGACGCTGTGGCCCTCTAGGTCGCGCACGCCCTCGAACCCCTCGATCCGGCCGCGGTGATAGGCGAAGGCCAGCCGCTGCTCGAAATAGGGATTGGTCAGGAAGATCTGCTCGTTGCGGGTGGCCAGGATGCGGTCATGGGGCACGTGCAGCATCAGGTCGGCGAGCGGCGTGCCGGCGAGGTCGCCTCGCCACAGGTTCAGCCGGAAATCGCCGTCGACGTTCTCGCCCGCATCGACCACCCGCAGGTCGAGCTTCAGCTTGAGCCGCTCGGCGATGGCCTGGGCGATGTCGGCGTCGATGCCGCGGGGCAAGGCCTTCCCCGCTTCCGAGAAGGGCCGGTTGTCGTCGTAGATCGCCACGCGCAGGACGCCGGAGGCCATCACTTCGTCGAGCGGACGCGCGGCGGCGGCCATCCCAGTGATCGCCCCGGCGGCGATCAGGCATGCGAGGGCGGCAAGGCCGCGGCGGCGCGAGGGGCGCATCGGCGACGGGCTCTCTACTCTTCGTGCTTGGCTTCGATGTAGGTGCGGATCGCCCACAGGGCCTCCTGCGACAGCACACCCTCAAAAGCCGGCATCTTCATCACGCCGTTGGTGGTTGCGCCGTGGCGGACGCGCTCGACGAAGTACTCGTCGCCCTCCTTGCCGAGCGGCAGGTAGCGCAAGTCCGGCGCCAGACCGCCGGAGATCACCTGAAGGCCGTGACAGCGGGCGCAGTTCTGGTTGAACCCGGAATCGCCGATGGTGATCGCCTTCGCGTCGCCGCGATAAGGATTCTCCTCGCGCCATGTCTCGCCCAGAGGCGCAAGGCCGGCGGTATCCACGGGCTGCGGCTGCACATCGCCATGGCCGAGGGCGGCGGAGACGGACAGGACAAGGCCGACGGCGAGGAGCCCGCCCTTGAGGGGTGCAGCCTTCATTCTCATTCCTCCCATTCTTGAGAGGAGGGTTAGCAAGCGCGCCCGGCCGAACCCATTGTGCTTTGGTAGGGGGCGGTCGGTAGCACCTTGGTCCAATACCGGGACTGCCCCGTTCGCACGTATCACTCTCCCAACAACAATCGGGAGGCGAGCAGAGCGCGATGCTGGCGCGGCTCGGGAAACGGCACGGCGGCCCGCTTCGGGCAACGAAGCCGCGGCGCAGGGCGCGCAGCGTCGGGCTGATTCTGCTCGGCCTGCTGCCCGTCGCGGCCCAGGCCGAGCCGCTGGCGATCCACTACCTCGAGCGGCGCATTGAGCGCGCGACGCCCCTCAACAACGAAGACCCGATCCCTGATGATGAGGGGCTGAAGGGCGCCGAACTCGGGCTCAAGGATTCGAACGCCACCGGCCGGTTCGTCTCGTTGACCTTCACCCTCGACAGCCGCGTCGTCGGGCCCGACGAGGATCTTCGCGCCGCCTTCCGCGCGCTTGGCGAGACGCCCCGCTTCGTCGTTCTGAATGTGCCGGCCGAGGACGTGCTGGCGCTCGCCGACATGCCCGAGGCCAAGGGCACCGTGTTCCTCAATGTCGGCGCGCCGGATGCGCGCCTGCGCGAGGCCGATTGCCGGCCGCGCCTGCTCCACGTCCTGCCCTCGCGGGCGATGCTCGCCGACGCACTGGTGCAGTTCCTCGCCTACAAGCGCTGGACCCGCATCCTGCTGCTCTCCGGCCCGGCTCCGGCCGACGCCCTCTATGCCGAAGCGGTGAAGAAGAGCGCCAAGAAGTTCGGCGCGCGGATCGTGGCCGAATCCCGCTTCGACCCGCAGGGGGGCGACACCCGCGACACCGCTTTGCGCGAATTCGTGCTGCCCACCCGCGGCCCGGAGCACGACGTGGTCGCGGTGGCCGACGAGGCGGGGGCGTTCGGGGCGAACCTCGTCTACAACACCGCCGCGGCCCGACCCGTGGTCGGCACGCAGGGCCTCACCCCGGCGGCCTGGGGGCGTCCGGTCGAGGCCTGGGCGGCGGTGCAGCTCCAGACCCGGTTCCGGCGGCTCGCGGGGCGGGCGATGCGCCCGATCGATTACGCCGGCTGGATGGCGGTGCACGCGCTCGGCGAGGCGGCGGTGCAGGCGCGCAGCACCGATCCCGACACGGTGGCGGCCCTCATGCTGTCGCCACGCTTCGAGGTCGGCGGCTTCAAGGGGCGCCCCTTGAGCTTCCGCGCCTGGGACGGGCAGTTGCGCCAGCCGGTCTTCCTGCTCTGGCCGGGTGCGGTGACGGCGACCGCGCCGATCGAGGGCTTCCAGCACCACCGCACCGAACTCGACACGCTCGGCCCCGACGAGCCGGAGAGCGCGTGCCGGGCTTTCCGGAAACCGGGCTGATGCGCGTGCCATCCGCTAACGCCGCATACGAGAACGGAAGGTTCCGCATGAGCCGCGCTTGGACCGCACGCCTTCTCCTCTGCGCCGGCTTGCTCGGCCTCGCGGCGGGATCGGCGAAGGCGGAGGAAATCTTCGTCTCGAACGAGCGCGACAACACCGTCTCGGTGATCGACGGGACCTCGCTCGACGTGGTCCGCACCTTCCCCGTCGGCCGGCGCCCGCGCGGGCTCACCTTCTCGCGCGACGGACGCACGCTCTACGTCTGCGCCAGCGATTCCGACGCGGTGCAGGTGATCGACCCCGAGACGGGGGCGCTACGCCACAACCTGCCCTCCGGCGAGGATCCGGAGCAGTTCGCGCTGGCGCCCGACGACCGCACCCTGTTCATCGCCAACGAGGAGAACGCCACCACCACGGTCGTGGACGCGCAGACGCGCAAGGTGCTGGCGCAGATCGATGTCGGCATCGAGCCCGAGGGCATGGCGGTGAGCCCGGACGGCAAGATCGCCGTCACCACCTCCGAGACCACCAACATGGTCCATTGGATCGACGTGCCGACGCTCACGGCCACCGACGCGACCCCCGTGGGCCAACGCCCGCGCGCCGCCGCCTTCTCGGCGGACGGACGGATGCTGTGGGCCTCCTCCGAGATCGGCGGCACGGTCGCGGTGATCGACACCGCCAGCCGCAAGGTGGTCGAGACCATCGAATTCGCCGTGAAGGGCATTGCCGCCGACCGGCTCCAGCCGGTGGGCATCACCCTGACCCGGGACGGGCGCTTCGCCTTCGTCGCGCTCGGCCCCTCCGACCGCGTCGCGGTGATCGACGCCAAGACCTACAAGGTCTTGAACTACATCCTCGTCGGACGCCGGGTCTGGCAGCTTGCGATGACGCCGGACGAGTCGCGACTGTTCACGACCAACGGCGTCTCGGGCGACGTCACCGTGATCGACGTGGCGACCCAGCGCCCGATCCGCAGCGTCAAGGTCGGCCGCTTCCCCTGGGGTGTCGCCGTGCGCCCAGCCGCCACGCCCGAGCGGGCCGCGGGCGCCGCCCCGTGACACGATCTGGACGCGGCGACATCGCATCGAACGTCCTGCGGTCAGCGCTGCTCGCACTGCTTGCCCTGCTCCTGGCCGTCCCGTTGGCCACGGCGGGCACCCTCGACCGGGCCGGGGTGGAGCGCCACTTTCCCGCGCCGCTCGTCGTGGGCGAGCGCGACACGACGCTGCCGGTCTGGCCGATCCTGAAGCAGGAGGCCGGCAGCTACGAAGTCTTCGCCTACGCCTTCGAGTCGATCGACCTCGCGCCGATCCCCGGTTTCGGCGGCACGCCGCCCGATCTCCTCGTGGCGCTCGCCCCCGACGGCACGTTCCGCGACGTGAAGGTGATCTCCCACCACGAGCCGGTGTTTCTGGAAGGGCTCGGCTCGGAGCCGCTGTTCGCTTTCGTGGAGCAGTATGTCGGCCTGTCCGCCCGCCGCCCGATCCGGGTCGGGCGGCCGAACGCCCGCGGCTCGGGTGCTGCGCCGCAGACCACGGTCGACGGCATCTCGATGGCCACCGCCTCGACGCGGGTGATCAACGAATCAATCCTCGCCGCCTCCCTCGCGGTCGCGCGGGCGAAGCTCGGGTTCGGGGCCGCCAATCTCGGCCTGAAGGTCGAGGCGCGGCCCGATACCGGCGAAGCCCTGACGGTGGCCGAGTTGACCGCGCGGGGCTGGCTCCGGCGGCTGACCGTCACCAACGCGGGGGCCGAGGCCGCCTTCCGCGACGCAGGCGTGGCGGGCGCCGGTGACGGCCCGGCCGAGGCGCCGTTGGTCTACCTGACCTTCGCTTACCTCAACGTGCCGGCGATCGGCCGCGCCCTGCTCGGGGCCGAACGCTTCGCCGCCCTGACCCGCGAATTCGGGCCCGGCGACCACGCGGTGCTGGTGGTGAGCCACGGCCCCGAGAACCCGCTCGGCGACGAGTTCGTGCTCGGCTCGATCCCCGACCGGCTGACGGTGACGCAAGGCGGCCTCGCGGTGAATGCCCGCGACATGGCGATCGAGCGGCGCGGGGCCGCCCCCGGCCTGCCGGACGGGCCCTGGACGATCCTTCGCATCACCGGAGCGGCAGGCTTCGACCCCTCCGCGCCCTGGACGCTGAGCGCGAAGATCGTGCGCGAGCGCGGCCAGATCTTTCCGGAAAAAATCGCGCGCGAGTTCTCTGCCGATTACGCGCTCCCGGCCGAGCTGTTCATCCGCGAGGCGGCGGAGGCGGGGCCGAGCTGGACCGATCCGTGGCGGGCGCGCGGCGTCGAACTCGGCGTGATCACCCTGGCCCTTGCCGGGCTGGTGCCGGTGCTGGCGCGCCAGCGCGGCCTCGTGGCGGACCGGCGCCGCTTTCCGGTGTTCCGGCTCGCCTACCTCGCCTTCACGCTGCTCTTCATCGGCTGGTACGCCCAGGCGCAGCTCTCCATCGTGACGCTCGTCGGCCTCGTGCGTGCCGCGACCGTGACGCACGACCTCACCTTCCTGCTCTACGACCCGCCCTCGCTGCTGCTCTGGGCTTTCGTCATCGCCACCCTCGTCGTCTGGGGGCGCGGCACGTTCTGCGGCTGGCTCTGCCCGTTCGGCGCCTTGCAGGAATTTGTTGCGTGGCTGGCCAAGCCCCTGCGCATACGGCCGGTCGCGGTACCACCACGGCTCGACCGCGCCTTGCGGCAGGTGAAATACGTCCTACTCGCCGGCATCCTCATCGCCGCCGCGACGGGCTCGCCGCTCGCCGACAGCCTGTCCGAAGCCGAGCCGTTCAAGACGGCGATCACCCTGTACTTCGTGCGGGCTTGGCCATTCGTCGCCTACGCGCTCGGCCTGCTCGTCCTCAACCTGTTCGTCTACAAGGGCTTCTGCCGCTACCTGTGCCCGCTCGGCGCGAGTCTCGCCGTCCTCGGGCGCCTGCGGCTGCTCGACTGGATTCCGCGCAGGGCCGAATGCGGCAGCCCGTGCCAGCTCTGCAAGGTGCGCTGCCGCTACGGGGCGATCCGCCCCGACGGCCGCATCGACTATCCCGAGTGCTTCCAGTGCATGGATTGCGTCACGATCATCCACGATCCCGGTCAATGCGTACCGGAGGTGCTGGCGCATCGGCGCGGAAAGCGGATCGTGCCGCAGCCGGTCGCGGCGGAGTGAGGCCATGCCGGTGCCTGCACGCACGCCCCGCCGCCGCGTCCTCCTCGGCATGGCCGGGCTCGCCGCCCTGGCGGGTTTCGGCGGCCCGGCCGCTTTCCGCACGCTGGCCGCAGAGCGAGGATTGGCGACCCGCACCCGCGCGGGCCTCGCCTTCGGCACCACCGTCGCGCTCACCGCCGCCGGTCCCGACCCGGCCGCGCTCGACGCCGCCCTCTCCGACGGGTTTGCCGCGATGCGCGCGGTCGAGGCCGCCGCGAGCCTGTTTCGCGCCGACAGCGCCCTTTCGCACCTCAACCGCGCCGGGCGGCTCGATGCACCACCCGCCGATCTCACGGCGATGCTGGGCTTCGCCCTCGACCTCGCGCAGCGGACCGGCGGGGCGTTCGATCCCACCGTGCAGCCGCTCTGGCCGGCCTGGGCCGGTGCCGCTGCGCGCGGAGAACAGCCGGATCCGAAGGTTCTACGCGATGCCCTCGCCCGGATCGGCTGGCGCCGCGTCGTGCTGAGGCCGGAGCGTATCGTCTTGGAGCCCGGCACGGCGCTGACGCTGAACGCCCTGATCCAGGGCTATGCCGCCGACCGGGTGATGGCGGCTCTGCGGGCGCGGGGCATCACGGACGCCTTCGTCGATACCGGCGAGTTCGGCGCGATCGGCACGCATCCCGACGGCACGCCGTGGCAGCTCGGCATCGCCGATCCGCGCCGGCCTGAGGCACTGACGGCGACGATCACCCCGTTCTCGGGCTTTGCCGCGACCTCGGGGGATTACGCCATGAGCTTCTCGCCTGACCGCGCCGACCACCACATCTTCGATCCCACCACCGGACGCTCGCCGCGCGGCCTTGCCTCCGTGACCGTCACGGCCGAAACCGGCCTTGTCGCGGACGGCCTGTCCACGGCCTGCATGGTGCTCGGACCCGAGGCAGGCGGGCGGCTCGTGGCGCAGTGGCCGGGCTGCTCCATCCGCTTCGTCGGCAAAGCCTGATCGCGAGCACCGATGATGCGCCCCATCCGACCCGGCCTCCGCGGAGACCTTGCAAGGACGCTTCGCCGTGTCGTCCGAACCGGCTTCGCGGCCACGACGGCGCTCCTGATCGGCCCGACCGCCGACGGCGCCAGGGCCGAACCGGCGGCCGCCGCCGCGGTCGCCCTCGTCGTCTCCGTCGACGTGTCGCAATCGGTCGATGACAGCCGCTTCGTTCTGCAGATGGAGGGCATCGCCGAGGCTCTGGAGGATCCGGGCGTGATCGCGGCGATGACCGGCCATCCCGGCGGCACGCTCTTCGCCATGGTCACCTGGGCCGACCGCGCGGGCCTCGCCGTGGGCTGGCGGCGGATCGCCAGCCGTGCCGACGCGTTCGCAGCCGCGGCCCAGGTCCGTGTCACGCCCCGGCAATCGGGCGAGTTCACCTGTCTCGGCCAGATGTTCCGCACCGTGACCGCAAGCGTCCTTCCGGCAATGCCGGTTCCGGCGGAGCGGATCGTTGTCGACGTCTCGGGCGACGGCATCGACAACTGTACCGATCCCGAGAATCTCGAAACGGAGCGGACGGCGCTTCTGGCGGCCGGCGCCACAATCAACGGCCTGCCGATCCTGGTCCCGGGCGAGAACGATGTCGTCGGCGCCGGAGCCTACCGGGCTCCGGGCTACGGACTGCGCGCCACGCCGCTCCCGCAGGAGCGCACGGATCTGACGCAGTGGTACAGGTCCCACGTCGTGGCCGGTCCCGGCGCCTTTCTCCTGAAAGCAGCGGGCTACGGCGACTTCTCGCGGGCCCTGCGGCGGAAATTCGTGATCGAAGTCAGCGGCCTCGCGCCGGGTCGGCGCGACGAGTGACCCCGTTTCGTCGGCGCTCGCAATCAGGCGACGGGTTCAAGCGAAACGGGATCTGGCGGAACGCCCTGCCGTTCGGAGCAGGAAAGGTCCTCGGTACGAGGGCGATCCAGGGACCAAGGTCGGCGGCCGGCAAAAGCCCGCCGCCATGGCCGACGTTCCCGCGCCGTCCCGTCAGGCGACGTTCCGGACAGGTTGCCGCGCCTGCCTGACGGCCTGGGGGATGAGTTCGATCAGCCCGGTGACCTCGCCGGAGGGGCGGGCCGGGCTGTAAAGGAAGCCCTGCGCGCTGTTGCAGCGCCGCAGCCGAAGCAGTTCCGCCTGCTGCTCCGTCTCGACGCCCTCGACGGTGACGTCGATCCTGAGGTCGCCCGCGATGACCATGATCGCCTTGATCACGGCCAGGCATTCCGGCCGGCTGCTCAGGTCGCGCACGAAGGCCCGGTCGATCTTGATCTTGTCGACACGGTATTGGGTCAGGTAGCTCAGCGACGAGTAGCCCGTCCCGAAATCGTCGAGAGCGATCCGCACCCCCTTCGCACGCAGCGCCTGAAGGTTTTCCAGGACATGCGGTGTGTTGGCGAGGAAGATCGACTCCGTGATCTCGATCTCGAGTCGCTCCGGCGCGAGCCCTGTCGCGTCGAGGGCCGCCTCGACCTCCTGGAAGAAGTCGGGGAGACGGAAGTGGGTCGATGAGATGTTCACGGCAACCCGCATCGGCACAGGCCATGTCAGGGCTTCCGCACAGGCCGTCCGCAAGGCCCAGCGCCCGATCGTGATGACGAAGCCGGTGCTCTCGGCAATCGGGATCAACTCGGCGGGCGAGACGGGGCCAAGGCCGGGCCGGGTCCAGCGCAGCAACGCCTCGCATCCCACGACCTCGCCGTCCTGCAGGCTCACGAGCGGCTGGTAGTGCAGCTCCATCTCGCCGTTCGTCAGGCCGGCCCGCATGGCGCTGTCCAGCTCCCGCCAGCGCTGGACGCGGCGTTCGAGATCGGCCTCGAAGCATTGCCAGCGGCCCCTGCCGGCCTCCTTGGCGGTATAGAGGGCGAGGTCGGCCTTCCGCATCAGGTCCTGAAGCTCGGTCGCGTCCTGCGGTGCCCGTGCGATCCCGATGCTGACGCCGATCTCGGCCTGCATGCCCTCGATGAGGTAGGGCCGGTGCAGGGACGCGATGACAGCCTCGGCCAAGATTTCCGCCTCCGCGCTCTCTCGGCTAAGGTGCAGGATCGCGAACTCGTCGCCGCCGAGGCGGAACACTTGCGCGTTCGCATCGACGCTGGCGCA
Organism: Methylorubrum sp. GM97; assembly: GCF_024347855.1. NCBI lineage: Bacteria > Pseudomonadati > Pseudomonadota > Alphaproteobacteria > Hyphomicrobiales > Methylobacteriaceae > Methylorubrum > Methylorubrum sp. GM97. The sequence goes on along the minus strand of NZ_AP025942.1, from coordinate 1,372,391 downwards.
CAGGCGGTCGGCGACCTGCCGCAGGAGGTCGTCACCCGCACAATGGCCGGCCGTGTCGTTGACCTTCTTGAAGCCGTCGAGGTCGAGATACAGCAGGTGGACGCGTGGGCCTCCGCTCATGGAAGCCGTGCAGGCCTCCCCCGCCACATCGTGGAAAACGGCCCGGTTCGACAGTCCCGTCAGAGGATCGCGCGTGGCGAGATAGGCGATGTGGGCGTCCGCCTCCCGGCGTTGCGTCACGTCGGAGCCGACGCCGCGGAACCCTGCTAAGGTCCCGCGCTGATCGGTGAAGGGCTTGCCGCTCAACGCGAGCCACCGCAGGCCGGTCGGGGTCTCGATCGCGACGAGGCACTCGTGGAAGGCTTTGCCCTGCCGAAGATGGCTGAGCAGGTCTGGGGTCCGATCCTCGTCCCGGTCCTCCCCGGCGCGGAGCAGATCCCGGAACGAACTGCGCTGAAGCCGCTCGATCGGGCAGCCCAGAGCGTCGGCCATCCGCGGCGACACGTGCTGGAAACGGCCGGTTTCGTTCGTCTCCCAGAGCCAGTCGCTCGTGTTCTCCTCGAACTCGTTGAGGAGAAGGCCGATGGTCTCGCTCTGATCCTCGACGCGGACGCGGTCCAGGATGCGCTGACGCGAGAGACGGCTCATCCGGTGGACACTCACCCCGACGAAGGTCGCGTAGACGAGGAGCAGGACGGCGATGCTCAGAGCAATCGGCTCGCCGCTGCGGGCCAGCCCGATGAAGCTGCCGACGATCACCGGAATCGCGAAGAGGTAGGAGACCGACAGGAGCGGCCCGACGACATAGGCGTCCGAGATCAGGCCGGCGGCGATACTGACGACGAGCAGCCGCTCGTCGCTGCTGGCTGAGCAGAAGAGCACGACCGGCATGGTGGCCCAGGCCAGACCCAGGGCGAGAGCGAACCCGGCGGAGATCCGGTAGCCGCGCCCGACGCCGACCTCGGTGACGGCGTCGCCGTAGAGGCGCTGGTAGAGCCAGGTCGTGTAGATGGTCGCCGCGATCACCACGGCGACGACGGCGAGCAGACCAAGCAGATAGGCACGCGGCGCCGAATCCCAGAAGAAGTAGGCGACCGCGACCGCGATGATCAGGTGGGTGACAGCGGAGTAGTTGGCGAGCTTCAAGGTCTCGTCGAGCAATCCGGCGCGAACCTGCAGGCTGTAGCGCGCCGGCAGCCCGTCGAGCGTGTCGATGCGCCGAAGCCGATTGATCAAGGCACTGAAGCTCTGCGTCGATGTCGTGGTGTCGTCCGATGTCGTCGTGCCGTCGCGGCGCATCTCGGGGACGGGATCAGTGGGCATGACGCGGGACAACTTTCATCTTCATGCCGCCCTTAGGCCGAAGCGTCACACGAAACTGCGTCGCCGGCATCTCCGCCTTCGCGGGCACGAAGCGGAAGGCTGGCAGAAGCGTGGCGAGGATGACGAGACACTCCGTCAGCGCGAGGCCCATGCCGATGCAGACGCGCGGCCCGGCGCCGAACGGCAGGTAGGCGTAGCGATCGCGCGAGGCCGTCAGCTCCGGCGCGAACCGGTCCGGATCGAAGACATCCGGCCTATCCCACAGCGATTGGTGCCGGTGTAGGGCATAGACGGGCACATGCACCGATTCCCCGGCCGGGATGACCGTGTCGCCGAGGCGGACCTCCTCCGCCGTCCGACGGACGATCAGCGGTGCCGGCGGGTACAGGCGCATCACTTCAAGGACGACCTGCCGGGTGAAGGCGAGCCGGTCCAGCGCCTCGGGGGCCGGATCCGCACCGAGGCCTGCGATCTCATCGAGGATGCGAGCCTCGACCGCCGGGTGGTCGGCCAGCACCCGCAAGGTCCATGTCAGGGCCAGCGCCGTGGTCTCGTGGCCGGCCGCGACGAAGGTCAGCAGGTTGTCGATTAGGCTCTCGTCGGACAGGCGTTCCCCCGTCTCCGGGTCCTTCGCCTGCAACAACAGGCCGAGGAGGTCGGCACCGGGTTCGCCGCGCGAACGGCGCCGTTCGACCGTTCGGGCCACCTCGCTCCTGAGGTAACGGACCGCCCTCGCTCCCGCCCGCGCCCCCGGATGCGGCATCCAGGCCGGCGCCCGCAGCATCGAGAGCGCGATCTTCCAGGGAGTCTGCCCGAGATAGGCGTCGATCGCCCGTCCGAACGGCTCGACCTTCAACTGGCTGTCGCCCGATACCATCGTCGCAACGATGACGTCGAAGGTGGTGCGCATCATCTCCGGCAGGATGTCCCGTTCGCCGTCGAAGCGCGCATCCGCGGATCCGTGAGCGGACATCTGGCCGAGCCAGCGCAGGCGCGTGGCGTGGGCGGCCTCCGCCATGGCGGGGATGAAGGCCCGGACCCGGTCCGGCCGGAACATCGGGGCTGCCGTTCTGCGCTGCCCCCGCCAGTGCGGGCCGTCCGCCGTCAGGATACCGGACCCGAGGGCCGGCGCCAGCGCCCGCAGCATGAAAGGCTCGCGCTCCAGAGCTCCGGCCTGATCGACGATCAGGCTGCGGATATGCCCGGGCGCGCAGACATACGTCGTCCGCTGGCCGAGGAAGCGCGTTGTCACGAGCGGTCGCGTGTAAACCTCGTCGGGCCACGCCTCGATCAGGCTGCGAAGCATCGTGGCAAGCACGGACGGCAACGCGACCGCCTCGGCGAGCGCCTCCTGAAGCGGCGGACCGCCCGCCTCACATATCCGAAACGTTCCTGCGGATGACATATCGGCAACCTCTCCGTTGCGACCCTCCGCCACCATCGTTAAGTTTTTCGCAGTTCGTCCCTCGCGGATACGGTCAGACCAGACATTATTTCGACGACGAATTCATGTGATGAACGTTCGATTGACGCACTGCGCTCCGTAATAAACCTCACGTTACGCTCGGCTGCCGGATGGAAACCTTACCCGACGTGCGCTTTGGGTATCTTGCGTCTCCAAGGATATAATTTAGCATATTTCACCTCGAAAACTTGGATTGTGCTGTTGATTGCCGTGGCAAATCGTGGACAGTGCCAGATTAGGGCGGAAAGTTAAAGGTCTGAATTCAGTGTTGGGCGAAAGCATCGCTCGATGCACGGAAGCGAACGTTTCCTCACGCCGCGGCAAGCGATACGGTCCGCTCACGCTTCGGTGCCGCCGATCAGGCTCGGCCGGACAGGTTCGCTCATGACGACGTTATCCTCCTGCGGTAAGGGTCGAGCCAATCCGTCGCCGTCTGTTCGGGGGCGCCCACGGAAAGGATCGTTCGTGGCCTCGGTTCTGGCCTCCATTGCCAAGCATGCCTTCGTCGTCGACGGCGGCGAGACGGGCCGACTTGTCCGCTCGCGGGATTGGTCCGCGACTCCGCTCGGGCCGATTGAGGGTTGGCCGCCGACCCTGAAGACCGCGGTCAACATCATGCTCACGTCGCCGGGTCCGGTCTCGATCCTCTGGGGGCCTGAGCGCGTCCAGATCTACAACGACGCGTACATTCCGATCGCGGCGGAGCGGCACCCGGACGCCCTTGGCCAGCCGGTGGCCCAGAATTGGAGCGACGCTTACGAGGCGTTCCTCGCTCCCATCCTCGATCGTGTGTTCGATGGCCAGACGGTCCGGATCGACGAGTATGCGGTGCCGCTGAGGACGCCGTCAGGGCGTGTCGAGCAGCGGTTCTTCACCGGCAGCTTTCAGCCCCTGCATGATGAGACCGGGACGGTCGAAGGTGTCTTTCATCCGCTCTGCGAGGTGACCGGCAACAAGGCGGCCGCGGAAGACCAGCGCCGCGCCGAACAGGCGCTGCGCGAGAGCGAAACTCGCTACCGACAGATCGTCGAAGGTGCCGAAGACTACGCGATCGTGCGCCTCGACGATCGCGGGATCATCACCACGTGGAACACGGGCGCGGAGCGTCTCACGGGCTTTACGGAGCGCGATGCGATCGGGCAGCCTGGAGATATCCTGTTCACCCCCGAAGATCGGGCCCTGGGCCGGACTGAGGCCGAGTTGAACCGGGCGAGGAGCGACGGGCGAGCGCTGAACGAACGCTGGCACATGCGCAAGGACGGCAGCCGGTTCTGGGCCTCGGGGCTCATGATGCGTCTCGACGCGGACGGCGGCAGCTATCTCAACATGTTCCGCGACCGAACCGCCGAGCACGAGGCGGAGGCGGCGCTGGCCGCCGAAGTCGCGGCGCTCGGGCGGCTGCAGGAGGTGAGCACCCGGCTGGTCGGCGATGAGGCTCCGCAGGCGCTCTACGACGCGATCCTGACCGCCGCCGCCGACCTGATGGGGTCCGAATGCGCAAGCATCCAGATGCTGGATGCAGCCGGTGACCTCAAGCTCCTGGCGCACCGTGGCTACGATCCGCGCTCGGCGGCCTACTGGCAGACGGTGGACGCGCGTTCCGAGAGCACGTGCGGCCTTGCGATGACGACGGGCGCACGCGTGATCGTGCCCGACGTGGAGGATAGCGGCTTGGCCCATGGCAGCGGCGACCTTCAGTCCTACCGCTGGACGGGGATGCGCGCGATCCAGACGACGCCGCTGTTGTCCCGTTCGGGCAAGCCCATCGGCATGCTCTCGACGCACTGGAAGCACCCGTACACGCCTCCGGAGCGCGACCTCAAGCTCTTCGACGTGCTCGCCCGCCAGGCAGCCGACGCGATCGAGCGGACGTCGGCTCAGGCGAAACTGCGCGAAAGCGAGGCGAGGCAGGCGTTCCTGCTCTCGCTCTCGGACGCGATGCGCTCGCTCAAGACGCCGGCGGACATCGCCTCGCTGGCGGCCGAGCGTCTCGCCGAGCGTTTCAGCCTGAGCCGGGTGTTCTACGCCGAGTTCTTCGACAGCCTGATGCGGGTCGAGCGCGACTATACGAGGGGGGTCGGCTCGCTCGTCGGTGAGCACGACCTGGCGGCGTTCGGACCCGATCTGCTGCGCGCCTATCACGATAGCCCGATCGTCAAAGTCGACGACGTCCGCACGGACCTGCGGTTCAGTGAGGACGCGCGATCGGGGCTCCTTGCCCGGCAAGTCGGGGCCTACCTCGATGTGGTGCTGTTCGAGCACGAGCGGTGGGTGAGCGTGCTTGCCTTGCAGAGCGCCAAGCCCCGGAATTGGACATCCTCCGAAGAGGGTCTGTTCCGTGAGGTTGGCGAGCGCGTCAAAGCCGCCATCGAACGCGCGCGCGCCGAGGATCGACTTCGCGAGCTGAACGACACGCTTGAGCGGCGGGTCGCCGAGGCGCTTGCCGAGCGTAACATGCTCGCAAAGCTCGTCGAGATGACCGACGTCATGATCATGGCGATCGATCTCGACTACAACATCCTTGCCATCAATGCCGCGAATGCCGACGAGTTCGAGCGCATCTACGGCGTACGCCCGAAGGCAGGCGACAACATCTTGGCGCTGCTCGCCGACCAGCCGGAGCACCAGGAGCAGGTTCGGATTGGCTGGGCCCAGGGCATGCGCGGCGAGCCGGTCACCTTCGTTGAGGATTACGGCGACCCGACCCGTGTCCGCCCCTATTACGAGGTGAACTTCCGGCCCCTACGCGACGAAAGCGGCGAGCTGGTCGGCTTCTACCAATTTGTGACCGACGTCACGGACCGCTTGCGCCGGGAGGCGCAACTCGCCGAGGCGCATGACGCCCTGCGCCAGTCGCAGAAGATGGAGGCGATGGGTCAGCTGACCGGCGGTGTCGCGCACGACTTCAACAATCTGCTGACGCCGATCATCGGCTCGCTCGACATGCTGCAACGAAAGCAGCTCGGAAATGAGCGCGAGCAGCGCCTCATCGCCGGTGCGATGCAATCGGCCGAGCGGGCGAAGACGCTGGTCCAGCGGCTGCTCGCGTTTGCGCGTCGTCAGCCGCTGCAGCCGGTGCCGGTCGATGTGGCGAAGCTGGTCACCGGCATGGGCGAACTGGTCGCGAGCACCACCGGTCCGCAGATCAAGATCGTGGTGGAGGCCCCGGACGGCCTGCCGCCGGCCAAGGCCGACCCGAACCAGCTTGAGATGGCGCTTTTGAACCTTGCCGTGAATGCGCGGGATGCCATGATGGAGGGCGGCGGCACGCTCCGCATCTCGACCCGGGTGGAAGACGTAAGAGCGGGTCATCGTACCAAGCTACGGCCCGGCCCGTACCTTTGCTTGTCGGTCGCTGACACGGGCACGGGCATGGACGAGGCGACGATCGCACGCGCCGTCGAGCCGTTCTTCTCGACCAAGGGCGTCGGCAAGGGGACGGGTCTCGGACTTTCGATGGTGCATGGGCTTGCGTCCCAGCTCGGCGGCGCACTCGTGATCCAGAGCCGACCCGGGCTCGGCACCAATATCGAGCTCTGGCTGCCGCAAAGCACGGCGGGGCAAGAAGCGGTTAGGCCCGCGGCTGGGACGTCCGAGCTGCCGGCGACGCGCGGAACGGCGCTGCTCGTCGATGACGAGGAAGTCGTGCGGATCAGCACGGCGGATATGCTGACCGATCTGGGCTACGCGGTGGTGGAAGCCACTTCCGCGGAGGAGGCTCTCCATCTTGTCTACACGGGCGAGCACTTCGACCTTCTCGTGACCGATCACCTGATGCCGGGTATGAGCGGAACCGACCTGGCCCGCGCGATACGGACGGCCAAACCTGGCATGCCCGTCCTGCTGGTGTCCGGCTACGCCGAGCGCGAGGGCGTGGACCCAGACCTGGCGCGGCTGAACAAGCCGTTCCGAAAGGACGAACTCGCCTCGAGTCTCGCCCAGCTCATGACCGAACATTGATCGACGGCGTTTTCCGGCGCGCACCCAGAGCCGTATCCGACCTGATGGCATCGGGCCGGCGTCTCTCTGTCTTCGTTTTGACGCGCGTTCTTTCGACGAACCGGTGACCACTTCGCCGGAATGCGCTCTAAGCGGGCATGCACGGCGGTTTGACGTAGCGCGACAGGCCGAAGCAGGAGGTCGGAAGCTTGCACGCCCTCTTCGAAGTTTTCCGCCTCCCAGGCTCGCATCGAATTAAGCGAACGATCGTGGCGCTGGGCAAGCCCACGCAGCGCTCCGCGTGAGATACGCTTGTGCGACCTGCCGCTTGAACGCCACGCCGTCAGTCCGATCTTGAGCGATGATTTCGCCTCTTCCGGAAGCCCAGCGCGGCAGGTCAGTCGCACTCGACAAGTGCCTCTAGGTCCTTCAATAACTCAGCTGCCGCTATATTCGCTGGTCATCGTTGGTGGCTTCGCCGCGGCGCAAACGGGCTGCATCGGCTGCGCGGCGTCTTTGCGCCGTCATGGATGTCGGATCGAACGGCGCGTCCGTCGTCACACATCCTCCGACGTAACGTTGACTACTTGCCTCCCCGGCACCTGCGCACATAAGACGGCGTCCTAGACAAGCTCTAGGTCCGGACGCTTCCACCCTACCGCTGACATGCTCCAACGGACGGGATGGGATGCGAAGTCATAGAAGTTTGGATTGCTCTAAAGGGGCTATGCCTTTTGTTGCCGCGCTTGTCGGGAGCCAATCCTTGGCGAACAGCCTTGGGACGAATGGGCTGATCTCGCGTCCTTCGCACATCAAGCAACAGACAGCTTCCGAGTTAAACCGCATGAACCCCGGCGCCATCATCCGGCGGGGGTGCGTTGCGTGCCGGCGCCCGTCTACTATCGTGGCGGTGCAAGCGTCATCGTCGCCCATCTGGCGTTGAGGTGACACCCCGTCATCAGGCTGGGAGCGACACGTGGCGCCGAGCGACATTGACGTGATCCGGATTCGCCTCGCTGCCCATCCGCGACCTGCCGACTTGACTGAGCGGCGCGCTCGAGTCGACGCTCTCGCCGCCGACTACGCCTTGCCTCCGGATGTTCGGGTCGAGCCGATTGATGCTCATGGCGTGCCAGCGGAGTGGACGAGCACGCCCGCGGCCAATGGCGAACGCGTCATTCTATTCCTGCACGGGGGCGGCTACGTCTCCGGATCCCTGAAGAGCCACCGCCACATGGTCGCGCAGGCTGGCCGCGAAGCGCTGGCAAGCACCCTGGCGCTCGGCTACCGCCTCGCGCCGGAGCACCCGTTCCCGGCCGCGCTCGACGACGCGCTCACCGGCTACCGCTTTCTCCTGGCTTCGGGCATCGCGCCGGCACGGATCGCACTCGCGGGCGAGAGCGCGGGCGGCGGCCTCGCGCTCGCGACGGTCCTGTCCTTACGAGAGGCGGGCTTGCCTCTGCCCGGATGCCTCTGGCTGAGCTCGCCCTGGGTCGATCTTGCGCTGACAGGGGCTAGCATGGATTCCAAGGCTGCCGTCGATCCCCTGCTTGGCAGGACCTATCTCTCCGAGCTCGCGAGCCTCTATTTGAACGGTGCCGATGCGCTGGGGCCTCTCGTCTCACCGATCAACGCCGATCTCGCGGGGCTTCCGCCGATGCTGATCCAGGTCGGCTCCGCCGAGACGCTCCTGGACGATTCCGTGCGGCTTGCAGCCCTCGCGGGCGCTGCCGATATTGCCGTACACCTCGAGATCTGGCCTCACATGATCCACGCGTGGCATCTCTTCTACCAGGATGTCGCGGATGGCCGACGCTCCCTCGCGAGCGCCGGGACCTTCATCGAGAGCCGTCTCGACGGTCGTTGAACAGCCGGGACGCGACAGGCCGCTCCCCTCGACTGCGTGCCGTCTCTTCGGCCCTCAGCCCGGGAGCGTTCCGACCGCTCAAACATCTCAGAGTTTCAACACCGCGAGCGATTTCGCGGCCCCGCGCTGCTCCAGATCGAGACCGTGCTCTCGGATCTCCGCGTCGGTAAGTTCGCGCAGCACTTCGGCTTCGGCGTCGGCACCGACCGCCTCGGAGACGACCAGAAGGGCGTCCTGCTCGTCGCTTGCGACCACCAGAACCGGCACGGTCCTTGGTTCGCCTCCGTCCGGTCCCCGCGCCGTCACCTGCACACCGTAGGCCTTGTTCATTGTCTACCATTCCTGATCAGTATTGCGGCCGTCGCGGTTGCTCAGCTGGGAGCGGATTTACGGTCCTCCGGCGAGGGAGCCCGTGATCACCATGATCAACGCGTCGATATCGATCCGCCCATGGATGTCGACAAAGCCGTCCTCCGCGAGGCTGACCTTCGGTGCGGCATCCGTCGCCTCCGCTTGACGCTGAAGTTCAGTCACGATGGCGTCCCTGATCGTGGTCTGCAGGTCCATGATGTATCCTCCATATCGGGTCGTCCGACGTCGCATGTCCAAGCGTCGCGGTCGCGCAGGTTGAGAGACACGCCCTGCGAGGTCTCACGCCTGTTTCGGTTGCCCGTTCGATGCCGTGAGGCCGCCATCCACCGGCAGGTTCACGCCGGTGACGTAGCGCGCATCCTCGCTCGCCAAGAAGGCGATCACGTCGGCAACCTCATCGGGTTCGGCTCCACGGCCGAGGGGGATCCGCTCCGCGAAGCGCTTCATCAGGGCCGTGTCCCCCTTCATGTCCTCGGTCAGGTCGGTGAAGGTCAGGCCGGGATTGACCGCGTTGACCCGCACGCCTCTCTCGCCGAGCTCAAGCGCCAGCGAGCGCGTGAAGTTCGACACCGCACCCTTGGCCGCGTTGTAGAAGCTCATGTTCCAGTCGCCGCCGAGCCCCGATACGGACGAGACGTTGACGATATTGCCGCCGCTCCGGATCAGGTGCGGCAGGGCGGCGCGCGTGCAGAAAAACACGCCGTCCACGTCGATGGCCATGACCTTGCGCCAATCGGCGACGGACGCTTCAAGGAGCGGGCCGGTCGGAACGACGCCGGCATTGTTGACGAGGATGTCGAGACGGCCGAAGCGCTCGACGGCGGCGGCGATCAGAGCCTCGGCATCACCCTGATCGGACACGTCGCCGGTCTGCACCAGGACGCGATCCGGTTCGAGATCGGTGGTGACGCGCTCAAGCTTCTCCCGCGTGCGGCCGTTGAGCACGACCGATGCGCCGTCCTGCGCGAAGCGCCGCGCCGTCGCGGCCCCGATGCCGGAGCCTGATCCCGTCACGATCACCACCTTGCCGCTGAACCGGGTCATGTGCTGGGCTCCCCACGTCGTCGCTCATCGGTCGCTGCGGCCCCTGCGGGCGTTCGAGGTCATCTCGCGAGGCTAACCGGGCGAGGCGGCATTCGTTCTCGATCGCAAGGCCATCAAGGGGCGCCCTCGTCGTAGAAGGCGCGTCCGTGCTCCCTGTTTCGGTCCTCGCCCGTCGCGAGCCGGTCCGCCACGTAGCCGGTCACGAAGGCATAGATCGCCTTATGCAGGAGATCGATGCGCTGCTCGTCGAGTGGCCAGGTCCACGGCGGGGCACCGGCTCCCGTGACGTTCTCTAGGGCCTGATCATTGAACAGCCGTGCGTTCAGGAACAAGAAGGAGGCGACCGAACCTCGCATGCCGTGCTCGGCCATTAGGGCTCGAAGCGGGCCGAGGGCGATGCCCTGGCCCCAGTGCATGGCCCAGTTCATCACGATATCGTCTCGATCGGGCTGCGAGCGACCGAGCAGCCGTTGCAGCGTATGGGCCGGCACGAACGAGTTCGGCCGGCCGGTCAGGCTCTGCTCGATCTTCTCGGCGATGGTCATGGCCGCCACTCCAGCCGCCCCTGCCAACAGACCTCGGACCAGGACACCGCCGGACGACCCACTGCGCTTGTGTGCTCCAGGACGATCGGGATCGACATCAGGGCGAGCCATCGGCGAGATCCTTGGTCGGGCCGGCCGGCAGGTCATCGGCCGCGCCTTGAGGGGCCAACCCGGCGCTCGCCGTGCAAGTTCATCGACCAGTCGCCGCCGGCAGGGTCGCTTCGCCCACCGTCCGTCGTGGTGTCCTTTGTCGTGGATCCTGGCATCGAGATTGGTCGCGGCGGCACCGTCGGCGACGGCGAGATGGTCCACAGGATGGCTGCCCGAGCCCGCCCGTGATTCATTCCGGCTTCTGGCGCCGCAGAGGCTGAATGCCGGATGGCACCCACTCGTTCACGCTTGCCGCAGCGTTGCTCCATGCGCCGGAACGCGCCCAATCCGCCATCTGCCGGACACGCGCCCTCACATGAGCTTGGCGATCAGGAAGAACCCGAACCCCACGGCCAGGAGGCTTCTCGAGAGTCGGGCAAACGCGCTGACGCCCACGCCATCATCAAGCGCTCGCAGGTGGGCGACCTGCGCGAAGATCGCCGCCCAGTAGGCGGACCACAGGCTTAAGACAGCGCTGGTCAAGGTCGGTACGGCCCCGCTTCGCTCTCAGGCCTGCGCACGCCGTTCCCGCCGCCAGGACGCAATCGCGTGCTGTCGCGCCTCGAAGGCCCGCCGAACGGGTGTGCCGTCTTCCCCCCGTCCCTCGCAACCGTAGCCGAACCGGAGGACGCCGTCGGGACCGTAGAGGCGGACCATCTCGGATCGCCACGCGCGATCGGTTCGAGCCAGAACGGCTTCGGTCTCGTCCAATCGGTTCACGTCCATCGCGGTTATCCTGAGCATCGGGGATACCCGTTCAACGCGGTCCGATACGATCCGCTCCCCCGCACGCCTCGGCGAGCCTGTGCCATGAGAGGCCGCTTCCCCTCATTTTCCGAAAATCGGCGCCGGGCGAGATGCGGCACTTACAGCACGTGCGGAGCGCGAACCGAGAAGAGGGAGACGTCGTTGTGCACACATGTCCGACCCATCGTCTGCCCCAGCCTCCGACCAAGCCATCGACGCGCGCCGTCGCGAGATGGCGATCGAGCATCTCCTGTTCGGCACAATCCGCTTCGTCGCCAAGCGTCATCCCGATCTTCTGGATGAACTCGACGGTAGCCTCGACCACCTGTGGGACAAAGCCCATGGCGACGATCGAGACGACGAGGCGGTGCGGGAGGTGGCCCGACGCTTCCTCAAAAGCCTACGCGCCGAGCGTTAGCAGCCAGAGCGACGGCAGCCGCGATTGCGCGGATGCTCGTGACCTTCCGCAACAGTCAGGTTCCGATGCCGATCCGGTCGCTTCCGGACGGCCACGGGGCAAACAGCAATTCTCGCTCCGTGAGCTTCTGAGGAACGGCGAGAGCACGGGAGACGCGTCGTCGGCTGCTAGCTCCCTCTCGCGCTGCCCGAACGTTCGTTGAGCGTGCCTCAGCCCCGGGTGATCAGAGGAAGCCGTGGGCGCGCAGCGCTCGGATCGACGTGGCCGCGCCCTGATGATGGATGAAGACGCCACCGGCCTCTTCCCAGCGGTGCCGATGGGTGTCCCAATCGTCGACCAGCGCGTCGCCCGGACGGCAATGCTCGCGCTTCAGCGCAGCGGTCGTCGTGATCATCGGCGTGCCGGGGAAGTGGCGCTCGGCCCAGCACCGCTTCTGCGGCTCGGCCCAGTTCCCGCGGGGCAGACCAGTGAGGATGACGGGTTCGCAGGACCTGACGGCCTCGTAGAGCTCCCGCGCGTCCGGCAACACTGCAAGCTCCGCGAAGAAGTCAGGCTCCGCCGCCAGCCGGCTCCAGAATTGCCTCATCCCGAACCGGCGCTGAAAATCCTCCGGCGACATCCCGAGTACGCGTGACGCTCCGCCGTTGAAGTCGGCCAAGACTCCGTCGCAGTCAAGAAACACCGTCGGCATCCCCGCGCCCCACCCTCTCATTGTCCTGCCTTGGCGGTCGCGCGAGCGCGGCCAGATGGGTAACGAGGCGGCGCGGGTTTCGGATCACGGGCAACATGAAGCGCGACACTGCGCTCGGCTCAGCGCTCGGATCGAGACTTGAAGCGCCGGACCGCCAACGTCATAGGCGTCGCAGCCGGACAGCGACGGGGCGGAGCCATAGGGGACCTCCGCGCGTGCCGTCGCGACCTCGCGTCGAGACGCGACGGCGGCACCAAGCGGGCGGACGGACATGGACAGCACCACACATACTCTCGTGCTCGTGCGGCACGGCCAGAGCGAGGATAATGAGCGGGAGCTGTTTTCGGGTTTGCGAGATCCTGCCCTGACCGCTCGCGGCGTCAACGAAGCGCGTGCCGCCGGCCGCAGGCTGAAGACGCTCGGATATCGCTTCGACCACGCGTTCACGAGCCGGCTTCAGCGTGCTCAGCACACGCTCGCCCTGATCCTTGAGGAACTGAGCCAAACCGACCTACCCGTGCATGCGGACGCGGCCTTGAATGAACGAGACTACGGCGCGCTTGCCGGTTTGAATAAGACGGAGGCTCGTGCCCGGTTCGGCGTCAAGCAGGTCCGCTCCTGGCGGAAATCTTCCGACGCGGTGCCGCCCGGCGGCGAGAGCTTGGCCATGACGGCAGCGCGCCTGTGGCCGTTCTTCGAGCGTGCCATCGCACCTCGCGTTCGAAGCGGCAAATGCGTGCTCGTCGTTGCTCACGGAAACTCGCTACGATCCCTGCTCATGCGACTCGATCATGTCGCCCCCGCAGACATCGAAGATGTCAACATCGGCACAGCGGAGATGCTCATCTACCGCAGCAACGCAGATGATCAAACGCTCGTCCGGGCAGCTGCGATCGCTTGTTCGAGTTAGAGAGGAAGCCTAAGAAATCGGGTCGTCTCGCGTAGGGGCGAGTCGAGGCGGATGCCGCTCCGCTCGACCCGACCGGCTGCGCGACATCGGCCCCTGTGTCGGCGCTCATGCAAAGTGGCCGGTCAGTCCCTTTTGGACACCGATTGGCACCATCGAGGGCGACATGAGCTGGGAACTGCGCCGGCCGGGAGACCTCGAGGCCGCCCCCTGCTTCGTGCAACCCGATGACATGCCTGCCTGCGTACGGATCTCTCACGACCTCAGCAGGGACACCGCCAGCCCCTCACACGCCTCGGCCAATTTCATGGACCTCCAGCGAGTGAGCTAGATGTTCGGTCCCGCTGTGTGGTGATACAACTGATGCCGCATGGAGGGACGCGCTATGGGACAAGTTCTCCACGGCAGCGCCACGACGACTGAGACGGTCCGTCGGGCAATCCAAGCTCGTCAAGAGAGCGTGAGGGCCGCTGCCAAGCGCTACGGCATCAGCCCCACGACGGTGCAGAAGTGGCGCTCACGCCAGACCAGCACGGATGCACGGATGGGGCCGAAGGAGCCCCGCTCCAGCGTGCTCAGCCTGGAGGACGAGGCGGTCATCGTCGCCTTCCGGCGGCACACCCTGCTGCCGCTCGACGACTGCCTCTACGCGCTGCAGCCGAGCCTGCCGCATCTGACCCGCTCGTCACTCCACCGCTGCCTGCAGCGTCACGGCATCAGCCGCCTGCCGGATGTGGACGGCGACAAGCCTAAGCGGTCGCGCTTCAAGGCCTACCCGATCGGCTACTTTCACATCGACATCGCACAGGTCAGCACCGAACAGGGCAAGCTGCACCTGTTCGTGGCCATCGATCGCACGAGCAAGTTCGCATTCGTTCAACTGCACGGACGAGCAACTCAACGGATCGCGGCAGCCTTTCTACACGATCTGGTCGCCGCCGTGCCGTACACGATCCACACGGTGCTGACGGATAATGGCATCCAGTTCACCGACATCCATCCGGTGGACGAGGAGGCCGAGGCTAAGGCGGCAGCTTATTGGGCCGAACGCGACGAGCCACGCATCTACCGCTGGCACTCGTTCGAGTGGGCCTGCGAGCAGACCAAGATCGAGCATCGCCTGACCAAGCCGCGCTGCCCGTGGACGAATGGCCAAGTCGAGCGGATGAACCGCACCATCAAGGACGCCACGGTCAAGCGCTACCATTACACCAGCCATGACGAGTTGCGGCAGCACCTGCAGCTGTTCGTGGATGCCTACAACTACGGCCGCCGGCTCAAGACCCTGCGCGGCCTCACACCTTATGAGTTCATCTGCCAGACCTGGACGAAAGAGCCCGAACGCTTCAGGCTCGATCCGTCACACCACATGCCGGGACCGAACATCTAGTTAGCCGAGCATCTGACGGAGACGCGCAGCGGAGGGCTGCGCAGCTCGTGATGATTAGGCGAACGAGTGGAGCGATGAGGCTGAGCCCGCCGGAAAGATAATGTCTGATCGCGATCGTCGTAGCAGCATAATGCAAAATTGTTGAGTCTCAGCCAAGAGGTGCGGCAACCTATGCGCCGAGCGCATAATCGGCATTTGGTATCTGGTATACCAGATAGTCTCGGGCGGTGGCATAACCCTACCAACGCAAGCAATTAAACGGGACGCCTACCATGATCGCTCTTCTCGCTGCTGCCGCTGTCGCTGCTGGTGCTGCCAACGTTGCCCTGGTCGCCTTTATGGCTGACCGTGTATCTCCGAATGGTAGCGCCGCTGGCGAGTTCGTTGCCATCACTGAGACCACTCCTGCTGCTGCCCAGGCCCGTGCTGTCCGGGCCGGCAACGAGAACGTTCCGGCCCAGGCTGCTAAGCTCGCTGCATAAGCCAGCCCTCACGCTGCACTGACGCTGCAAATTGATGAGCCCTGCCAGATCCTGGCGGGGCTTTTCTTTTGCTCAAGGCCAGCGGGAAATCTCGCGCGAGGCCGAAATCAACCTTGGTGCGTTCGGCTCAGATCGCTTTGACTTTAAGAGGAACACGCCGGGTGCTCTCGGTATGACGAGAACGTTGGGAAGGACGAGTCTCGCCAACGTCGATATGAGCGGCGCTTCGAGGAGCCGCCACGTCCGGATGTCCACCTGCGGCGTCGCGGCTCGTGGAGCGCTCCTGGGGAATGCCCGGTGGAAGTGCGCTCCGGTTATTGCGGAAGCCGCATCTGCTTGCGGATGCCTTTGTCGAAGGCGCCTGCCGGCACGAAACGACGTAGCAGGCTAACCCGCCGGGCCATCGTGCCGACTGTATAGCGGACCTTCGGCAGCGTCGCTTTCGCCGCCTTCACGACCGTCTCGGCCACCGCCGCTGGCGCGTCGGCGGCCGCCATGACGTCGCGCATCAGGCGCTCCTGACCGGCGCGCGGCGTCGTAGACGGCGAGTGGCGCGTCCGGAGAGACGAGGTTCCGGTCGAATGCGGTGCGCGTGTAGGCAGGTTCGACGAGGACGACCCTGATGCCCTGTGTCCTGACCTCATGATCGAGGGATTCGGAATAACCTTCGAGCGCGTGCTTGCTCGCGGCGTAGAGCGCCATGTAGGGCGCGGGGACGAGCCCGAAGAGCGAGCTGATGTTGACGATGCGGCCGCCACCGCCAGCTCGCATCAAGGGCAAGACGGCGCGGGTCATGCGGATGGCCCCGAACAGGTTGACGTCGAACAGGGCCTGCGCCTGCTCGATGGAGGACTCCTCGGCGCCGCCGCTGATGCCGAAGCCGGCGTTGTTGACCAGCAGGTCGATCCGCCCGGTCCGCGAGGAGATTGTCTCGACCGCGCCAGCGACCGCCGCATCTGAGGTGAGGTCGCAGGGCAGCATCGTAATGTCGCCCTCCACGACTTGGTCGACCTTTCGGCTCGTGCCAAACACCCGGTAGCCCGCGGCCTTTAAGGCTCTGGCGGTCTCCAGGCCGATGCCAGAGGCAGCCCCCGTTACGATTGCGACCCTAGTTTCGGGCTGTGCCACGAGGTTCTCCTCTCAGGCCGGCATTTCTGTTGGGCGCTCTCGGTGTAACGGTCCCCGGATGTGGTGTGACGGGTCGAGCCTGAAGCGTTTGGGCTCTTTCGTCCAGGCCTGACAGATGAACGCGTAGGGTGTGAGGCACCTCTTCGCATCGGCAAAGCGATGCGCCGCGCGGCCTGCAATAGGATCTGGTTCAGGGCGCCCTTTCGCTCGGGTTCGGTGAATCCGCAATCAGGATTTCATGTGGGAGATGTCCGCGCGGCTTGAGCCAGCTCCGATGGCACTCTGCTCGGAGCCGGCCCTTAGGAAAGCCTCAAGGGTTGGCGTCGACGGCTGATCTGAGGACCGGCGTCCAGCGGGCAACCTCGCGCTCGACGAGCTTCTGCAGCGCGTCGGGTCCAGCCTCCGCGTCTTTCGGCACCGTGCCGCCGAGCTCGAGGATACGCCTCTTCGCACCCGGATCCTTGAGCGCGGCATCGAGGGCAGCGACGAGCTTGGCCCTGACATCCACCGGCAGCCCCTTCGGTGCGAAGACCGCGTTCCAGGCGCTGACCTCGTAGTCGGGCAGGCCCGCTTCCTTGGTGGTCGGCACATCGGGCAGGCTCGGGGAGCGCTCGGGCGTCGCGATGGCGTAAGCCTTGATTGTGCCGCCGGCGATCTGCGGGGCGACGTTGACGATCTGATCGGTCATGAAGTCGACCTGACCAGCCATCAGGTCGTTCAGCGCCGGCCCGGTGCCACGATAGACGACGAGGGTGGGCTTGGCACCGACGATCGAGTCGAACAGCACGCCGGTCGAGTGCGAGACGGAGTCGACGCCCGCATGGGCCTGGTTGATCGAGGCGCCACCGGACTTGAGCCCCTCGATGAAGCCCTTGAGGTCCTGCGCCGGCATGGCCTTCTTGGCGACGATGACGATCGGCGTGCCGGCGGCGAGGCCAATGGGATCGAAGCTTTTGGCGGGATCGTATTTCAGGCCCTTGAACAGAGCCGGTGCTGCACCGTGCGTGCCCATATGGCCCATCATGATGGTGTAGCCGTCGGGCGAGGCCTGCGAAGCCCGCGTGATGCCCGTCGTGCCGCCGGCGCCGGTCACGTTCTCGATGACGACCTGCTGACCGAGAACCTGTGACATCGGCTCAGCGACGATCCGCGCGATGACGTCGGTCGGGCCGCCGGCCGCGAAGGGCACCACCATGGTGATCGGGCGCTGGGGATAGGTGTCGGCCGCAGCGCCAAATGCGGCGAGCGCCGACAGGAGGCCGATGGCGAAAGCCCTTCTCATGTTCCTCATCCCTTTCTTGTTTTCCTGTCGCCGGAGATCCCTGCGCCCCCCGGGCGCCGAGCCGGTCAGGCTTCCGTAAACACCTCGTCGCGGCTTCGCCGCAGCGACGGCTGATCCGCCCCCACTGAAGTGGTCCGCCCTGAGGTATGGCTTTTGAGCCAGATGAGGACGGACAGATGGGAACGAAGCGGCACAAGCCGGAAGACGTGGTCGCCAAGCTGCGGCAGGTGGATGTTCTGGTCTCGCAGGGCCAGAGCGTGGCGGAGGCGATCCGGGCCATCGGCGTGACGGAAGTGACCTACTACCGCTGGCGCAAGGAGTACGGCGGCCTGAAGAGCGATCAGGTTCGACGGATGAAGGACCTGGAGGTTGAGAACCAGCGGCTGCGCAAGGCGATTGCGGATCTCACCCTCGACAAGCTGATCCTGCAGGAGGCCGCTCGGGGAAACTGACCAGCCCCGCGCGCCGACGCGCCTGCATCGCGCATGTCATGAACGTCCTAGACGTCTCCGAGCGCCGCGCCTGTCGGGCGCTCGGGCAGCATCGCTCGACGCAGCGCAAGGTGCCGCGGGGAAGAGAGGATGAGGCCGCGCTGACAGCCGACCTCGTGGAACTGGCTCGCCAGTACGGGCGCTACGGCTACCGGAAGATCGGTGCATTGCTGAAGGCGGCGGGCTGGTTCGTCAACGACAAGCGGGTCGAACGGATCTGGCGGCGCGAGGGGCTGAAGGTCCCGTCTCGGCAGCCCAAGCGCGGCCGCATCTGGGACGGGGATGGTTCCTGCCTGCGATTGCGGGCGGAGCGTCGCGATCACGTCTGGTCCTACGACTTTGTCGAAGCCCGCACGCACGAGGGCCGCAAGTTCCGGATGCTGAACGTGGTCGATGAGTTCACGCGGGAGTGCCTAGCGATCCGCGTCGCACGCAAGCTGAAGGCGGCGGACGTGATCGACGTGCTGTCCGACCTGTTCATCCTGCGCGGCGTGCCCAGCCATATCCGCTCGGACAACGGTCCGGAGTTCATCGCCAAGTCCGTGCAGGCCTGGATCACCGGTGTCGGCGCCAGAACAGCCTACATCGCACCCGGCTCGCCATGGGAGAACGGTTACGTCGAGAGCTTCAACGCACGACTACGGGACGAGCTTTTGAACGGTGAGATCTTCTACACGCTCAAGGAGGCGCAGATCGTGATCGAGAGTTGGCGTCTACACTACAACAGCGTGCGCCCGCACGCCTCGCTCGGCTACCGACCACCGGCCCCGGAGGTGTTCGTGCCGGCCTTCACCGCTTGGCCGGCTGCGCTCACTCGGTCGGCTCCGCCGGCCAAGCGACCCGTGGAGCAAAGGCCGACCCTGCACTAACTTAGAACTTGGACCACCGCGTGGGGGCCGATCAACGCCAGGATCACGAGCTCGCGAAACCGCGCTTCAGGAGACGCGTAGCCCGCGAGAATGACCGCGAGGGGGCCGGCGACGATCAGGCCGAGGCCGGGCGTCGTGATGGGGCCGAGGGCGGTCGGCCGGATCGTCGCGGCAAAGGCGAGAATCGCCAGGACGACGACGATCGGGCCGCGCAGGCCGAACGTCTGAAGCCCTGCACCGCCACGGACGAAGCCCGTCGCGGCAAGCAAGACCCCGCAGGCGGCCACGCCGATTGCAACCCAGTGCGGCAGCATGCCGGGCCCCATCGCACCGAGGGTGCCTCGCGATAGATCGCCCGCGGCCCAGACGCCGGACATTCCGAGCAGGACGAGGCCAAGGCCAGCTGCCACGTTCTGCGGCACGCGCGAAAGCGCATGGCCCGACCCAGCGCCACTCGATCGGTCGCTCATCGTCCCCTCTCAACGGGCATGCCCGCACCGGTGCTCCCGATGCGCGTGGCGCAAAGAAAACGACCGGACCCTCCCACGAGGAATTTTATCCAGATCTTAGGCTGGGGAGCTAAATTTCGGCAAGACCATAACACCCGCGAAATCGCTTATCTCCCAAGCCTTCTGTTATCGACAACAGGGCCGGCGGGGGACGCGCTATCGCGGCTCCTTTCAACATCAGCATTCGAGGCAGCGTTGACGGGTCGATGCCGAAGATGCGTGTGCGCGCCGGCTTAGGAGCGAAAGGTTTGCCGCGGGTCGAGCCCTCTGCGAATTCTCATGGTTGGCGCATCCTGCGCCATCGGTCTTGGCCGCGTAGCTCCCTCATTATGCGCTCGTTATGCCGCGCCGGAAGGATGGGGAGCTGTGTGCCGCAGGCGTGGCATCGATCGTCGGCTCAGCGAGTTGACGACTGAGCACATCACACTGGGAGAAATGCCATGGACGAAGATCGTTTTAACATCGAGTTGCGCAAGTTTTTGAAGGAAGTCGGCGTCACCTCACAGCGTGAGATCGAACGTGTCGCCCGCGAGGGCCTCGCGCAGGGCGGCACGTTGAAGCTGCGTATGACACTCACGGCCGAGAATGCGCCGCTCGAGCACGTCGTCGAGCGGACGATCTCGCTTGGTGAGGGTGCAGACAGCTAAACACTATCGCTTACGGGAACTTGGTGGCAGGTCCGGCCGAAAGCGTCTGGCGCTTCATGCCCAGCGTGTAGCGGGCTCGGGCATGTCATCGACCTGTCCATGTTCGTCGACGTGATCCGGATCTGGCGCTTCCTCGGCAACCGCGGATCGAGCATACCATCAGTCAACTCGAGCGCTGATCGGTAAGGATCACCGATTGGGAGTTGCCTCGGTCCGACGGCGGATGCGTAGCAGCGGCTGGCCTAGCAGTGGCGCGCCCACGGCACACCATTGGCGCCGCCGTCCGCATCCGCGAACACATTGCCGGGCGCTTGAGCGGGCCCTTCGCCGCTCCCTGGCGCACCCGACACGATTCGAACGTGTAACCTTTGCCTGAGGAGGGCCGCGCTACCATCCACTTGGGCGGTCAGGACATTCGACCACCTGGCGCTAACAATTCCGCCACTCGATCTGGCCTTCTGCGGGCGGCTCACCGCGCCGGGCTAAAACCCAGTCTGACGGAAGACCTTCGCGCTGGCTCATTGGCACAACGTGGTCGCTACCATGCGGCGATTGAGCGAGGAGCACCAGATCGCGGGGCTCTCAGCATGGGCTGACGACCTCGCCAGCATCGCAGCCCCGCGGAAGGCTGATCAGGACAGACTCGATGCCGTGCTGTGTGCGCTGATCGGCCTGCACTGGCACTTGGCCCCACGCGTCGCCTCGATCATGATCGGCGATCGTGAGGCGGGATACGTGGTTGCTCCGGCGAGCTTGGACGTCCGTCAACGTCTCATGGCGGCCGCTGCTGCATGCGGCGTATCAACCGATGTCGACTGGAACCCGATGGGGAACGCCAAGACAGCACAGCTGGCTGATAAGGGATGGAATTGCTGAGCGTCACTGCCGTTGGGACAGCGGGCTGGAACGTGCCGAGGGCTTACGCCGATCGGTTTCCACAAACCGGGAGTCATCTCGAACGCTACGCACAGCGCTTCAATGCGGTGGAGATCAACACCTCCTTCTATCGGCCGCATCGCGTCGCGACCTACGAGCGGTGGGCCGCGGCGGTGCCCGAACGATTCCGCTTTGCTGTGAAGGTCCCACGCACAATCACGCACGAGCGGCGCCTCGAGAACGTGGACGAACCGCTCGCGCGATTCTTCGATGAGATCGCCGGGCTCGGCCTCAAGCTGGGCCCACTCTTGCTGCAACTGCCGCCGAGCCTTCCCTTTCAGAGCGGGACGAGTGGTGAGTTCCTGCAGCGCTTCAGGCGGACATTCTCGGGAAGCATCGTCTGCGAACCGCGGCATCCGAGTTGGTTTACGCCCAGCGTCAACACGCTCTTAGCAGACCTGCTGATTGCTCGCGTTGCAGTTGATCCGGCACCGGTGCCTCAAGCGGGCGAGCCAGGCGGCTGGCGAGGCCTGACCTACCATCGGCTGCACGGGTCTCCTCGGATCTACTACTCGGCCTACAGGCCGGATGTGCTCGACGCACTAGCGGAGCGTCTCGCGGCTGAGGCGAAGGACGGGCTGCCGAACTGGTGCATCTTCGACAACACGGCGGAGTTTGCGGCCACGAGTGACGCGCTTTCGACGCTGGAACGCTTGAGCCGAGATGCCGGGCGACGGATGTGAAGCTCGTGTGCGGCTGCCAGCCATGCGCGTCGGGGAGCTGACCGCACAACCGCATTGTGTCGGCGGCGAACGGCTGAATGCCTCCTTCCGCGATGCAGGCCGCAGCAGAGAGCCGCGGATCACAGCAGAATCAGCACCATCACCAGGACGAGGAAGGCCGCCAGGCCAGAGAGAAGGACAATCCGGTCTACCTGAATCCTCTCGCCGGAATCGCCTGCCGGCTCCGGAGCCTCGGTGACTTCGCCCGTGGGCTGAGCCGTCATCGCTGCCGACCCAACGCTTACGGTGCTCATGGACAGTGGCCGAGCACCGCCGGCGGACGAGGGCAAGTCCGGCGCGAGAGGCACAGGCCGGTCAGCCCGAGGCCCGAACGCCTCCGGCTCGACGCTCACACCGGCTTCCTCCAGTTCCAGCATCACCAGGACGAGGGCATCCACGTCCATGCTGTCGACTGGCAGCACCGCGCGGAGTTCCTCGGCGGTCAGCTCCCCGCGAGGTCGGCCCAGAGCAATCAGCCGGTCGAGCGTCCCGCGATCGATTGCGCCCATCATCCCAGCCCCTACGCCGCTGCTGTGCCGACAGCAGACAGGATAGAGCGGTGCACCCACGGCACACCATCGGCGCCGCGTCCGCAACCGCGGACACATTGCCGGCGCTTGAGCGGCCCCTCCACCGCTTACTGGCACATCCGACACGATTCGAACGTGTGACCTTTGCCTGAGGAGGGCCACGCTACCATCACTTTGAGCGATCAGGGCATTCGCTCCGCCCGCGCAGCACCGTTGCGTCCGCCGCTCAGTTGGGCTACTCACGAGCCACGGTCAGCACCCGTAGCTCAGCTGGATAGAGCGTTGCCCTCCGAAGGCAAAGGTCACACGTTCGAATCGTGTCGGGTGCGCCACTTCCGTACAGAACTGCGAACACCGGGCGCTGCTGATGAGGCCGCGCCGATGACGGCGGCCTCCAGGCTCGCCTTGTCGCCGACGATGCGAATGACGTTTACGTCCACCTCGACCCTGTCGACGATCGCTTGCAGCCACGCCTTCCGGAAGGGAATTTCACCGCTCGTCACGTTCGCGCGCATCAGCCGCCCGAACTTCTCGACGAGTTCGGGCGCGATCTCGGCCGGCGCACGCTCGGCAACGTAGATCCGGTCGAGGGCGGTCCGGGCCCGGTCCCGCTCCTCCTTCAGCGCCAACAGCCGCGCCTTCAGGATGTCGTCGAGATCGGTCATCCCCTCTTCGACCATTCGATAGAGCCGCTTCAACTTCTCCTCCGCTTCGCTCACCTCGCCGCGCAGAGCCGCCACGCGGCCGTCGACCTGCGCCGTCTTCTCGGCCCGTAGCGCCCACAGTGAGGCCAGCGTCGCCCGCAGCCGGTCCGGTTGCAGCAGCTCGGTGACGAGGTGGTCGGTCACCAGCGTGTCGAGCGTGTCCATCGGGATGCTACGGCCGGTGCAGCCGGTCCTGCCCATCCGGCCATGCTTCGAACAGCTGTAGTAGCGATGGACCTTACCGGACTTCGACGTGCCGGTGCGCAACGTCATCGGTCCGTTGCAGGTCGTGCAGGTCGCCAGGCCCGTCAGCAGGATCGGGCCGGTGACCACGCGGGCCGGCGTCGAGCGCGGGTTATGCGCCTTCAGCGTCGCCTGCACTGCTTCGAACTCGGGTAGCTCGATCAGCGCCGGCACGGTGATCGGGATGTGTTCGGCCGCAGGCTTCTCGGCCAGCGTCTTCGAGCAGCGTCGGTTGAACACAGCCTCGCCGACGTAGGCCCGGTTGGTCAAGATCCCGTGCACGGTGGCGACCCCGAACCGCGCCCCGGCGCGGGTACGAAAGCCGCGCTCGTTCAGGTGGCAGGTGATCGCCTTGACACCGAGCGGACCGGTGGCGCCGTCGCCGAATCGGTACAGCCGGAAGATCAGCCTGACCGTCTCGGCCTCTACCGGATCGACGGCGAGGCGCTTCTTGACCCGGGTGCCGCGCTTCTCGACCTCCGCGACCGTGTAGCCGAGCGGGACCGGCGAGCCATTGTAGAACCCCTGCCGCGCGTTCTCCTTCATCGCCCGCAGCACGTGCTTGGCGTTCTCCTTCGACTGGTACTCGTCGAACAGGGCGATGACCTGGCGCATCATCACCTGTGCGGGGTCATCGCCCAGCTCCTGGGTAATCGAGATCAGCCGCACGCCGGCCCTGGCCAGGCGGCGCACGTACATCTCCAGGCCGAAACTGTCGCGGAAGAAGCGCGAGTAGGAGTGCACGACGATGACGTCGAAGGGATGGTCGTCGTCGCCCGCGCGCTCGATCATCCTCTGGAACTCGGGGCGGTTGTCGTCGGTGGCCGAGGCGCCCGGCTCGACGTACTCGCCGACGACCGGCCAGCCCTTGGCCATGCAGAAGGCGTGCACCTGCTTGCGCTGGTCCGGGATCGAGAGGTCGCCCTCGGCCTGCCGCCCGGTGGACACGCGCAGGTAGCAGCAGACGCGCTGCGGCCCCTCGATCACCGGCACGAAGCGCGCCTTGCGGGTCTGATGGGTCATTGCGCGGGCCTCGGCGCTGCTGGAACAGATGTCATCGAACGGAGGGAGGCTGAGGAGGGCGGGACTCGGCAGCAAGAGTGCGCCCGGCCCTCCTCCACAGGTATCCGCACGCCCGTCGCCTGCCGGATCGTCTCCCGTGCCGTCATGGCTTCAGAGCGCGCAGGAGATCGTCGAGGGCGGGGCCGAGATACATCTCCAGCACCTCCAGTTCGGCGCGGCCGACCGGCACGGGCCGCGGCAGGTCGTCGACGACCGTCCACTCTTCGGGCTTCTGTACGCCGCGATGCGGCCCGGTCACGGCGGCACGCGGCCGGGGCGCGTGCCGCCATCGACGCGAGGATGGGACACGCTCAGCCATCGCGCGCGAGCCCCCGCGCAAGTCGCAGAGACCGCGCTCTGCGCGCATCACCGGCGTTCGGAGTGGTTGCGGGCTCCGGCGGACGGCCGACCGGCCCGGCCTCGAATGCCGGTTCGGCCTCGCTCGCCACGCCGTCTGAGAGGTCGAGGGTCGAGGCTTTCTCGCCCGAGCGCGCCAGCAGTCGGGCGAGCGTCGCGCGCCGCTCGTCCGCCTCGACCGGCCGCGCGCGATCGGAAAAGGTGCGCTCGTCGCGCACCCGGGCGTCGATGGCCGCGCGATCGACGAACAGCCGCGTGGCGCCGCGGGCGCGGCTCATCGCCACGAAAGCGTCGTGCCGGTCGAGACCGGCATCGACCCAGACCAGCGCCGACTCGATCGTCACCCCCTGACTGCCGTAGATCGTCGTGGCATGCGCGCTGGCCAGCCGCACGCATCCGCGCGCGTCGGCGAGATCGCGCGGCGAGAACGTGACCTCCCTCGCGCCGATCCGCGCAGTCAGGCGTAGGCCCGCGTCCGGATCGGGGGCACCGACAGCGTCGATCCGGGTCAGAACCGCCTCGGTGCCGTTGACGACGCCGAGCGCGTCGAGGCGCGCCAGGAAGCGCACGCGGTCGCCGACCGAGAGGCCGAGGCGGTAGGTCCGGCCGGAGGGTGTGACCGCGGTGAGCGTCGCGGCATCCTCGGGCGCCAGAACGCCCTCTCGACGCAGGATCTCGCGGACCCCGGCATTCAGCGCCAGCACCTGCGCGTTGCTGCGCGCGATCAGCAGCGGTGCGGGTGCTTCGGGATCGGCTGCCCGCGCCGCGCCCCAGGCCGCGACCATCGCGGCGGCGACATCCTGCGACCGCGCGCATTCGGCGACGGCGCCATGCGCGTCGAGGAGCGCCAGCGCCTCCGCGGCGCGGCCCTGCCCGAGGTAAGTCACCGTCTCCCGCACCCATGCCGCGCGCTGGCGCACGATGGTGTCGACGCGGGCGGTGCCGACCGCGTCGGCGACGATGCGCAGGCCGGGGCCGCCGATCGGCTGGAGCTGCTTGCGGTCGCCGACGAGCCGCACGGCGACGGCGAGACCGGCGGCACGGGCGCGCTCGACCTCGGCGAGGATGCGGTGGAGCTGCCGGCTCGACAGCAGCCCGGCCTCGTCGACGATCAGGCAGGTCCGGTCGGTGAGGAACGGGCGGCCGTGCTCGGCGCCCGCGAGCCAGGAATCGACCGCTCGCGCCTCGATGCCGAGGTCGTCGCGCAGGGCGTGCGCGACCTTCCATGCCGTGGCGGCGCCGATCACCCGCCAGCCCGCCCCCGACCAAGCGGCGGCGACCGGTCGCAGCAGCGTGGTCTTGCCGCTTCCCGGCGATCCTTCCGCGATGGTGATGGCGGAAGTGCCAGTGGCCAGGCTCGCTGCCTTGGCCTGTTCCGGGTTGAGGCAACACTGCCGGACGAGTTCGGCGACGTGGGTCGGATCGGGGACGTTCGGCAGCGACACCGCGGACAGGTCGCGCGCCATACGCTGGAGCTCGCGCTCCAGGGCGATCACTTCTGGCGTGGAGTAGATCGGGTGGGGCCAGCGCCGGTCGCGACCGAGCTCGACCACCGCGCCCTCGGCCACGAGCCGCGCGACCTCCGCCTCGGCGCGGACGGCGTCGACGCCGGTCCCGACCAGGGCTGCGGCGACACCGGCCACGAGATGCCGGTGCTCGAACAGGCTCTGCGCTTCCGTGAGCGCGCGCGGCACCGCATCGACGCGGGCGCGGACCATGGCCTCGGACTGTTCCGGAGTGAGCGCGCGCTCGGGCTCCAGACCGGCCTGAAGCGCGGCCTCGATCATACGCTCGGGCTCGAAGCCGCGCGCCGTGGCCCGGTCCCGCCAGAGGGCGTGCCGATCCTCCGCGTCGCCCCCCATGCCAGATGCGGGCTTGGCCGCTCGCGTGGCCCGCGCCTTGGCCGCGGCCAGCGCCGGCGCGTCGGCGCTGCGAGCGATGCCGAGGGTGGCGAGTTCCTCCTCGACCTCGTGGCGGCGGGCGGAGAAATACCGGCATAGGGCGGGATCGACGCCGACGATCCGGAACACGCCATTAGACCCGGCCGGCTCGATCGCGAAACCGAGGCGCTGCAGCCGGGCCGAGAGTTCGAGGTGATACTGGGCCCCGGCCGCCATCTTCCAGGCGAAGAACGCCTTACCGTCCGGTGTCCCAAAACTGCCGTCGGCCCGCTGCGCGAGTGCGATCACGCATCCGTGGTGATGTAGGTTGGCGTCACCGAAGGTGAGGCCGTCCGCGTGCTCGGCTGGGCGCGACTCGCCGTGCCGGAACAGCGCGACCGTGAGCCGGACCGCTTCGCGCACGCGACCGCCCTTGCCGCGGCGGCAGAACGCGGCCTGCGTGTCGAGCAGCCGAAAGGCTGCCGCGACCGCCTCCTCCTGGGCCCGCTCGATCGCGAGCCGCAGGTCGGGATCAGCGAGCCCCCAGAGGATCGAGACCTCCTTGGGGGCCGAGAAGGCGATGTCGTAGGCGCGGACGCGCTCCGCCCGGCCGCCGTCGTTGCCGAGGAGCGGTCGGCCGTGCAGATCCTTGGCGGCATGCAGGCGCTCGAAATCTGCGCGAAGGACCGGAGCGCCGGCGGCGACTCCGAGGCCCGGCCCGGCCAGGAGCCAGCGGCCCTCGGGCTCGCGACCGCCAGCGTAGTACTCGACCTGAGCGAGGTAGTATGACGCCGATGTGCCGGCGGCGACGGTTGCGACCACGGAAGCCTCCCGAAGAGAGGCTCCCTAGGGATCACGTGGCTCGCGGCCGGCGGCGGGGGCAAATCAGGCAGACTGGCTATTCGGCCAAGCCCTCTCGGGTTCGCACGCGAGAGCGAACCCAGCACGGAACGATCACCGCGCCGGGTCTACCGAAGAGCGGGTCTTGACGAGGGTGAGCGACAAGTCGGTCCGCCGCTTCGGCGACGTCAGGGTGTGCTCGCGACCTGCGCGGTGACCCACGGCGCCTGGATCATGCCAGGACGGTGCTCGATCCAGGTCGACTTCGGCCAGCGCAGACGCAGGATGCTGCCCTCGACCGTGACGAAGGCCTCTCCGCGCGGCAGCGTCGCCAGATCGTGGGGTGTGACGAGGCAGACGGTCTCGGGCTTGTCCACGCCCGTATCCGACTCGCCCTGCGCCCCTGGCTGACCGTAGCGCCGCAGATCCGTCATCTGGATGCCGGTCTCCGTCAGGTACTGCGCAGTCGGTCCGGCGTTGAGGCGGAACAGGACTTGGATATCCATGTTCTGGATGATGGCCTGCGTCAGTGTCGGCCCATAGTTTTCCTCGACCAGCTCGAGATTTTGGCACGCGAGGAGGACGCATACGCCCTTGGAGGGAGCCTGTGCCAGCAGGGCCGGTAGCGCCGAAATCTTTGGGACGGTCGAGAACTCGTCGAGGATGTACCACAGCCTGCGCTCGGTGCTGTCGGCCAGAGCCGGGCCGACGCAGAGCCGGGCCATCATCTCCAGGGCCGCGGTGATCCAGGTCGCCGAGATCGACGGAAGATGCGAAGCGGCTTGAAGGATGATGGTCCGGCGCTGCGGGGCCTCGTCGAGCAGCCACGACCGCAGGGAGATCTGATGCTGCGGTCCGATCTCTGACCAGGCCTGGGCGAGCGGGCGGACCAAGCGGTTGATCGGCGCCATCGCGGTCGAGATGTAGCTCGCCGCGGTGCGGTCGAAACATTCGGTGTCCGGATCGAGCGTCAGGTAGCGCAGGGCCGGACGATGGTGATCGAGGGCGACCTGCCGCAGTGCCGCGTCGGGCAGGTCGAGCACCTCGTCGAGGTCGGCCCAGGACCAACCGGTGCCGTGCTCGGCCTGAAGCTTCCGGATCGCGGCGACCAGGATCTCTTGGCCGCCGAGCGTCCAGTTCGGCTCGCGGTCCGAGACCGAGATCAGGGCGGCGGCGAGCTCGCGCGCGCCGGTCTCGCCGAGCACGTCCCGCCCTACCGCCCAGGCCCACGAGCGGGTATCGTGCGGGGCGAGGAAGATGACGTCGGCGCTCGGCCATCCGGCCGCGACATCGCCCTTGCTGTCGAAGACGACGAGCTTGTCGCGGGGCCGTGCCAGGATGCCGTCGAGCATGAACTGGAGGGCGGTGCTCTTGCCGTAGCGCGGACGGCCGACCACCAGGATGCTCTGGATCTCGCGATTGCGCGGCAGGCGCAGGTCGGGACAGAGCTCGATGCCGGGCCCGGTCGCGCGCATGTCGGCGGCGAGAAGGCTGGCGGCCAGCCGCGGCGCGTCCCGCTTTTCGGCGTAGGTCGCGCCGCCGATGAGGGTCGCGTTCAGTCGCCGCGGCTGCCGCGACAGGACGTGCCGATGCGTGGCCAGACCGAGGCCCAGCGGCAGGCAGAGCACGGCGAGGTAGCGGGCGGACACGAGCAGGGTCGCGAGGTCGACGCCCGGTCGAGCGGCCCCCAAAGCGGTCGGTGCCGACTCGAACCCGAGCAGGATCGCGAGCAGGTTCGGCAGCGCATGCACGGCCGCGACGAGTCCGCTGCCCTGCAGCGGTACCCCTCCCGTCATCGGCAGGAGATCGAACAGGGCGACGGCCAGGGCGAGGCTGGTGGAGAGCCCGACGAGGAGCGCCCAGATCCAAGCACGAACCGGGTTCGCACGAAGCAGGGGTTGGTTGCGGATCGACATCGGGATGAACCTCAGCGGAGGAGAATGAAGGCGAAGCGGTAGGCCATGACGACGCCGACCAGGATCACCGCGGGCAGCACGCTCCAGAACAGGGCGTCGCCGAGGAAGCGCTGCAGGCCGGCGCCCGGACGGAGGCGCGCGACCAGCGTTCGCAAGATCGCAACTTGCGGTCCCGGCTTGGGCGCCTGGAAGGCAGCCGGCCTGCGTCGGCGAGTGGCCGTCGTCCCCAGCTTGGGCTCGGTGCTGTGGTCGCCGGTGGCCTCGTCTGACGCGGGCTCCTCAGGATACGCGTCGGCCGCCCGCTTCTCCCGTTCCCGCCGGATCAGGTACCGCGCCGCCGCCCTGACCTCGTCGACGAAGGTGGCGAGGCCCTGCTCGCCCAGCAGCGCCATGCGCCGCGGCGTCACCAGGGCCGGATCGGTGAATACCGACCGGGCCGTGCTCCGCGCCAGGAGCCAGCGTTCCCGCGCGCCCTCGGCCTCGATGGCCGCGAAGCTCGTGGGATCGACCCGCGCTTCGACCGGGGCCGACGGCGCGGCTGCGCCATCAGCCCCGGCCTCGGGCGCCACGGAATTGGCGTCCCGGTCGGTGCTCATGCCCCGCCCTCCGGCAGGTGGAGCACCTTGGCGCATTCGGCATGCATCGCCCGGAGGTAGCGCACGACGTAGCTGCGCATGATCTTGGCGTCGGCAACGTCCTCCTCGATGCGGGCGGCAACTTCGGGCGGGCTCAGCGCCAGCACCTTGAGGAAGCGCAGGCCCACGGCCTCGAACACCTGCCAGGCCTCGCCTTCGATCACTGGCATGGTCAGCCGCACGCAGCCGTCGAGTGCAGGCTGAAGGCGCTCGCGCAGGAGCGCGCCGAGGTCGGAGGCCGGCTTGACGGTGGCGAAGGTCTCGTCGCGCTGGTTCTCGACGAAGACGGGCACCGCACCCGGCAGGACCTTGCGCAGGTCGGTCAGGGTCTCGATCGCGCCCTCGACGGCGGCGATCTCACGCACTGCCGGGACCAATAGCACGGCCGCCATCTTCCAAGCGTCGAGATCCTCCTGCAGGGTGACATCGCGCAGCCAGCGCACGAACAGCTCGACCATGTTCGCGCCAACATCGACCACCACCACGCCGCCGCTCGCGGCGGCCGCTTGGCAGGCGGCGTATAGGGGGGAGAAGGGTGAGCTCAGCGCCCGAGCCAGGCTGGCGTCGCCGAGCCGCGGCATGAGGCTGATCACGCGCCGTCCGAGGAGCTTGGCGAGCTGGGGCTGATCGTCGACCTGGAAGGCGACCGCTTCGATGCCGTTCAGAGCCAGAAGATCGATCGCCGTGGTGGTGGTCGTGGTCTTGCCGCAACCGCCGCGCTTGTTGGCTACGATGATGAGGCAGGGTGCGTGAACCGGGAGCAGAGACGTCGCCGCCCTGAGCTTGGACTTGAGGGTCATGATGACCTCCTGAGGCAGGTGTCCGAGCCGGCTCGTCCGGCTCAGTGAGAGTATTGTGGGGGATGAATTGAGGCGGTCGCCGGGGGGCAAATCGCAGCCCGTCTGTTCGGAAGGGGATCCGCCTCGGGCGTGTGGATCGCGTAGGGGATGCCTCGGCGGATCCGGGTTGGGATCCGCCGGCTCGCCGGGTGGCGCGCCCCATCCCCGGGAGCTGAGGTGGCTCCCTTCATCGCGAGACCTACCGGTCGTGCTGCTCAGGCGGTGTGGCGGCCCAGACGAAGTAGCTGCGATCGAGCGGGAAGAATTGGCTCTCGGCCTCGACCCTGAGGAACGATCTCTCATCGTCTATATCGATGGCGACGATGAAGGGGCCGTACCCTTCGCAGGCTGCCATCGCCGCGCAGCGGATGGCCTGACGCTGGTGCGCCGACAGCGGCTCCAGGTCGTCCTCACCCCAGGCGAGAACGGCTTCGGCCGTCAGGCCCCGGATCAGCGTGACCGGCCGACCCGCGCGGAACCGCGTGAGCAGGAGCTTGCCCATCACTGACGGCAGTGTGGCCGAGCCGCGATACATGCCCCACCCCGTCTCCCGAATTCGGCTGAGCCGGTTAATCGGCGAGAGCTTGGCCTCGACCCGGAAACGCAGGCTTCCGGGCAGAATTGCCACGAACGGCATCGCGACCGGCAGGGCGTGCTCGCGCACGAGCCACTGGTGGGAGAGCCACGGCGCCCCGTACCCAGTCACCGCGGGATCGACGCTGACCGTCGTGAAGCCGAGGCAGGTCAGCTCATTCGCCACGGCCGGTCCGCGGTGGATTTGATGAATTCGTGCGGGCATATAGCGGTCCGTCCCCTGTCCTTATGGCGACGGTTCGGACCCTATCGACGGCATCGCCGCGGTTGCCGGGGTGCAAATCGACAGCGCCGTCAACCGACGTTCAGTACGAGGGAGCGGTCGAGGTGGCGCGTGAACGAGCCGCGCGGGTGGTGGCATGATCACCGATGCAAAAACGGGCGGCGTCCTGCGACGCCGCCCGTCTCATCGTCATACCGATCTGCGCGGGCTTACCGGTGCGAAGACCACCGCACGCGCTGGCGCGGGAACCGCGCGAACAGGTGCCCGGCCAAGCGCCAGCCGATCGTCGTGCGAACTCCGCGCCGCGGCCGGATCGCCACGAGGACGGGCCTGCCCGTGCGGGTCGTGAACCACGCCAGGACACCCAGCACGAGCCGCTGCCCCCCGCTCAGTGTCGCCAGCTCGGTCGAGGCGATGGCACGGTCGAGCAGCGTCGCGCTCTCCGGTGTCACCGTCACCGCATGGCCGCCGCGCAGGCGCTCGGCAAGGCGTGTGACCGCCATCTCGGCGGTCACGGCTTCACGGGGCGCGAACGCCCAGCCAGTTGGAGCGAAGCTGTTAAACTGGACGTCGGTGTAGTCCTCACGAGCAGGATGAGGCGTTAAGGTACCGGGAGCGGTTCGTACGATTGGCGTCCCCTCTACGATCCGGTGCTGGTCGACGAAGGCTTGGACCGCCTTGATGCGGACGGTCCCGTCGCGCATCGGGTCGTCCTGGATGACGTCAAAACCGTAGGCTTGCAATTCGGCGGTGATCGCCGCGCCGCTGACGGAAGAGAGAAGCTGTCGGATGCTCACGTGGTCTGTCCTCATGCTGATTGCACGAGGCAGACCATGCTCGAACGGCATGTACCGTGGCCGGGGGGCAAATCGTGCCCGTCTAGAAAGGCTCGTCAGGCTCCTCAAGGGAGGTCATCAGGTCCCCGCAGCACCCCTGCCAGGCTTGGGCGAAATCGCCCGGCACGAGCAGGTAGCCGCCCGGCAGAAAGATCGGATCTGGCAGGGGCGACAACGTCGCATCGGGGAGTTTGCTGGCAAAGCGGGCCAACGTGGACGTGCGGGCGGTCGGCGCTGTAGGCTCAGGGCTGACCACAAACACCGATCGTGCCAAGCCGTCGCGTACCACTGCCGCGGCGCACTCCCACAGGCGCACACGGCCTTCTGGGGCGAGGAAGGACATCATTGTCTTAATCTCCTCGTCCAACTCAGTCACTTGATCCTCCTCAAGCTGGTTTGGTCCAGCCAGAGAGCAAAGTCGCACGGCCTGCGGCAAACTCATGACACCGTGCCTTTCACGGTAAAGCCGCCCGAGCCAGCGTGCTGTCTCCAGCAAGGCGTCGGCATACCGACGCTCAAGTGCTATGAGTTTGGGATTGATGACCCGCGGTTCGATGTCTGCAAGCAGCGCCAGCATGACGGCCTCTCGCAGGCCGAACAGATCATCCAATCCGACGCTGCGGGGAATGCGCTCACCGCTGCACGTTTGAAACGGTGGCAAGACTCTAATAGCGACCGATGGCAATAAGCTGAATCCGTTAGCGACGCGCCGCATATCCTCCGGAGTCCGGGCCGCGCGCAGTGCCTTGCCCGCGTTCGAACGCGTGCGGTCCACCGACAGCGCGGCGGAATGGGCAATGCGCAGTTGGATCAGGATTTTGGCGGCCCACTCGGCTATCGCCAGCGGATCGAAGTCGCAGCCTGGATGGCGATCAGTGAAGGCTGCGATGTCGTGAGAGATCTGATTGGCAACCTGGCCAGGCATCGCGGCATAGCGCGGCGCCTGGCTCGGGGCTGAGGGACCAAGGCGTCCGATCCGTCCAGCCCCAGGACGGACGAACTGCGTCTTGCGGCCGTCACGATGCGTGCTCTGGAATTCATAGCGCTCGAGCACCAAACGTAGGTCGCTCCTGTCGGGAACCTTTACCCAAGACTGGCCGCCGGATGGGTAGTAGCCCAGAGCAACACCGATCAGTCCCTTCGCAGAGGCCGAGACATTGCGATGGCGGTTCTGGAAGGCGAGGCCATCACGTTGGGCGCGTTCGAAGGCGAAGCGAATGATCTGTTCGCCGATCACTGTCCAGGCCTGGATCGCGTCGCGCAACGCGAGGGTCGCCGGCGAGTACGCCCTCTGCCCCTTGCTCGCCGAGGATGAGCGTGCACCTCGCTGCCAGATCGGGTGACCGAACCGGAAACCCTTCCGCTGTACACCGCTCAATCCGAGGTCCAGTCCGTCGAGCTGATCCGGAAGAGCCTGGACGAAGCGGATGCTGAGGTCATCGCGCGCAGCCTCCCGCCAGATCGCGGCGAGCACATCCTCCCCGTAGTGGCAGTCGGCGTTGAGGTAGACGACATCCTCAGTACCGACTGCAAACGGCCGGTCGATGGGTTGCAGTGATCCGCCCCCACTGAAGTGGTCCGCCCTGAGGTATGGCTTTTGAGCCAGATGAGGACGGACAGATGGGAACGAAGCGGCACAAGCCGGAAGACGTGGTCGCCAAGCTGCGGCAGGTGGATGTTCTGGTCTCGCAGGGCCAGAGCGTGGCGGAGGCGATCCGGGCCATCGGCGTGACGGAAGTGACCTACTACCGCTGGCGCAAGGAGTACGGCGGCCTGAAGAGCGATCAGGTTCGACGGATGAAGGACCTGGAGGTTGAGAACCAGCGGCTGCGCAAGGCGATTGCGGATCTCACCCTCGACAAGCTGATCCTGCAGGAGGCCGCTCGGGGAAACTGACCAGCCCCGCGCGCCGACGCGCCTGCATCGCGCATGTCATGAACGTCCTAGACGTCTCCGAGCGCCGCGCCTGTCGGGCGCTCGGGCAGCATCGCTCGACGCAGCGCAAGGTGCCGCGGGGAAGAGAGGATGAGGCCGCGCTGACAGCCGACCTCGTGGAACTGGCTCGCCAGTACGGGCGCTACGGCTACCGGAAGATCGGTGCATTGCTGAAGGCGGCGGGCTGGTTCGTCAACGACAAGCGGGTCGAACGGATCTGGCGGCGCGAGGGGCTGAAGGTCCCGTCTCGGCAGCCCAAGCGCGGCCGCATCTGGGACGGGGATGGTTCCTGCCTGCGATTGCGGGCGGAGCGTCGCGATCACGTCTGGTCCTACGACTTTGTCGAAGCCCGCACGCACGAGGGCCGCAAGTTCCGGATGCTGAACGTGGTCGATGAGTTCACGCGGGAGTGCCTAGCGATCCGCGTCGCACGCAAGCTGAAGGCGGCGGACGTGATCGACGTGCTGTCCGACCTGTTCATCCTGCGCGGCGTGCCCAGCCATATCCGCTCGGACAACGGTCCGGAGTTCATCGCCAAGTCCGTGCAGGCCTGGATCACCGGTGTCGGCGCCAGAACAGCCTACATCGCACCCGGCTCGCCATGGGAGAACGGTTACGTCGAGAGCTTCAACGCACGACTACGGGACGAGCTTTTGAACGGTGAGATCTTCTACACGCTCAAGGAGGCGCAGATCGTGATCGAGAGTTGGCGTCTACACTACAACAGCGTGCGCCCGCACGCCTCGCTCGGCTACCGACCACCGGCCCCGGAGGTGTTCGTGCCGGCCTTCACCGCTTGGCCGGCTGCGCTCACTCGGTCGGCTCCGCCGGCCAAGCGACCCGTGGAGCAAAGGCCGACCCTGCACTAACTTAGAACTTGGACCACCGCGTGGGGGCCGATCACATTGCCGATCAACAATTTCGGATGCTGGGGCGGCCAAAAAGACATCACCGAATAGTTTGAGGACTGCAACGACAACCATCCTCATTCCGGGCTGAAATGGTACTCGCCCCGCTAGTTCCAACAAGTCCAATCCGCAACCACCTGTCCGTTAAAACGGGGGTAAGACCATGGCGGTCGGTAAGTTTCTGGTTGCACCGGGTTGACGATCGGTGAGGCAAAGAGGCTTGACCTAGCTGAGGCGCAAGCGAAGCAGGCTATTCAATCTCTGAGTCTGCATCGCCCGAATTGGCCTGATCTTCGGCGACGGTATCAAACTCGAACGCAAGGGCTTCGGCTTTGTCGACTCCGGTGAGCGTGAGGTCGCTCCGGACGCGTACGTCGAGCTGGCCGAGCGGATCGAAGATGAAGCGGACCATCAGCTTGCCTGCGCCCTCCTCAAGACCCGTTACGATGGCGAGAAAAAAGTCCGGGTCGTCACGTGCCGCCTCGATTTCGGAGGCGGTGAGCGTCACATCGGTCGGGATCGCTTCCCCGGAGCACATCTTGATCTCGTAGCACTGCCGGAGCTCGTCGATCGCGTCGACTCCCACCCCTCGCGTGGAGCGAAGGTCGTTGAACTGTTCGACGTCGAGCGCCAAGGCGCTGCGCACCGCGTCTAGCGCCACCTTCTCGCGGTCGCTCGATGGCGGTAGAACGGTCCGGGGAGATCCGGAGCTACCGCCGCCGTTTCGGCCGGTTGTGAAGGTGCGCTGCTTCTGCTTCGCCCGACGCTTGTTGACGACTGGGTTGCCGGTCGGTGATGCGCCGAGGTT
The DNA here is from genome assembly GCF_024347855.1 of Methylorubrum sp. GM97. Lineage (NCBI taxonomy): Bacteria > Pseudomonadati > Pseudomonadota > Alphaproteobacteria > Hyphomicrobiales > Methylobacteriaceae > Methylorubrum > Methylorubrum sp. GM97. The sequence goes on along the minus strand of NZ_AP025942.1, from coordinate 1,336,157 downwards.
CACGATAACGCCGCCGGAGGGCTTTAGCGTGGCAGGATCCTTCAGCTTCCGGACCTGTACCGTTCCCGTTTCTGCACCCGAATTCATTGTCGACTTGGAAGTCTCCTTCTTCGAGCGTGATCGCACTGACCTGACTGGCTGGCTTTGGACCGGGCTGATTGAGAGGATCAGCCAGGACCGAAGGAGTTGGACATGCGGCGAGGACAGAAGACGAGCGCGGAGCAGGTCGTTTTGAAGCTGCGCCAGATCGAGGTGCAGACAGCTCAGGGCAAGAGTTTGGCGTTGGCGTGCAAGGAGGCGGAGATCTCCGAGCAGAGCTATTACCGCTGGCGCAAGGAGTTCGGCGGCCTGCAGGTCGATCAAGCCAGGAAGATTGCGGATCGGCGCGGGTTTTGAACGTGGATGGCGGCCGTCACAGCCAGCGCCTCAGATCATTTAGGGTCATTGAGCCTATCCACATGGTAGGCACCGAGCTTCTCCATCAGCGGGAAGGGCTTGGCCGGCGGGTCGAATTGCGGCGGCAGGCCCAGAACGGGGGCGACCCGCTCGATGAGGCGCCCGGTGACGATGCCCGAGTTCCAAGCGGCGGTGGCGTAGCCGCCGGATTCCGGCAGGCCCTGGGGCTCGTCCATCAGGGTGACGAAGAGGTATTTCGGATTGTTCATGGGCGCCGCCGCCATGAAGGTCGTGAACAGGCGGTTCTTGGCGTAGCGCCCGTTGATGACTTTCTCGGCCGTGCCGGTCTTGCCGCCGACGTAGTAGAGCGGGACCGACGCCTTCTTGGCCGAGCCTTCGACCGCGTTGAGGCGCATGATGAAGCGCATCGCCTCGCTGGTCTCGGGCTTGAGCACGCGGGTGGCCCGAGCCATGGCGTCCTCCGGCGTCGTCATGAGGAAGGTGGGCGTCATCAGGAAGCCGCCATTGGCGATGGCCGCCACCGCCGCCGCCGCCTGGATCGGCGCTACCGCGAGGCCGTGGCCGAACGCGATGGTGATGGTGTTGATCTCGGTCCAGCGGGCCGGGACGATCGGTGCCGCGCTCTCGGGCAGCTCGGTGCGCATCCGGTCGAGCAGACCCATCTTCTCCAGGAAGGCCTTGTGGCCGGGCACGCCGACGCCGAGCGCCATCTTGGCCGAGCCGATGTTGGAGGAGTGCGTGAACACCTCGGGCATGGTGATGACGCGGTTGGTGCCGTGATACTCGTGGATCTTCTGGCGGCCCCAGTTCAGCACGCCGCCGCGGGTGTCGAAGGTGGAATTGACGTTGTACTTGCCGGAATCGAGCGCCATGGCGAGCGTCATCGCCTTGAAGGTCGAGCCCATCTCGTAGACGCCGACATTCATCCGGTTGATGCGGTCGTCCAAGAGCGCGTCCTTCGGGTCGTTCGGGTCGAAGTCCGGCATGGAGACGAGGGCGATGACTTCCCCGGTCTTCACGTCGAGGATCATCGAGGCGCCGGCCTTGGCCTTGAAGTGGTCGATGCCCCAGGCCAGCTCGTCGCGCACGGCGAACTGCGCGCGCAGATCGATTGAGAGCTGCACCGGCTTCAGATCGGTCTGCTTGTTGATCAGCCCGAAGCTGTTGAGGGCCTGCAGGCCGGTGGAGTCGATGTACTTCTCCATCCCGGCGATGCCGACGCCGTCGAGGTTGGTCGCGCCCAGGATGTGGGCGGCGGCGGTGCCGTTCGGGTAGACCCGCTTGTGGTCGGGCAGGAAGCCGATGCCCGGGATGCCGCGCCTATGGACCTCGGCCTGCTGCTTGGGCGTCAGCTCGCGCTTGACCCAGATGAAGCCTGGGTCACTCCTCTTAGCTCGTCTCCTAAGTGCCTCCTGCCTGAGAGCTCCTTTCTTATCCGCGAGGGTCTTGCGCAGCTCCGCGGCATTCAGTTCCGGTAGTGCCGCGGTTAGCAATTCGGCCGCCTCGTCGATGTCGGAGATATTGCCAGGCTCAGCAAAGACTGAAACGGTCGGAATGTCGGTCGCGAGGATCTCTCCATTCCTATCTACAATATCCGGGCGAGCGACGCTCGCAGTACGCATTGCTTCTCGAAGCGCGACAGAGGCCCGGCTCGTAAATGCCTTGAGATAGATCGAAGCAATCCCAATAATGCCAAACGTAAGAAGAAACAGAAAGCTTAGTAGGGCTACGCGATGATGAGATTTTTTGCTGTCAAGGCGGAACATGCCGTGCGTCGTAGTACCGCCCGATAAGGGGCTGTCACCCTCGCGTGCGTGCTTTGCGGCGCGAATCATTTCGGACGCTGAGCTAACCAACTCGGCTAGATCACGTGTCTTTCTTTTCGGCATAGGAGCTGCCCTGCGGTACGAGTTGAAGCAGGTGGATCTGGGAAGGTGCGTGTTGTGTCTGGCGGGGTGGTTTGGCTCGCCCCGCCGAGCTGAACTGGCAGATCACCACGCCTCCGCGCGGACGCGGTTGCCGGAGCCGACAACCCGGCCGCCGACGTAGCTGCCGTTGGTCGCACGCAGGGCCATCTCGTTGTGGTGGCCGCGAACGAAGGCGTCGATCCGCCCGCCCGAGCGAGCCTGGGTTCCGAGCTGGTTGCCGAAGCCGCGCGAGTCGAGGTGGGTGCGAGTGCGGCTGCCGAAGCTGCCGGTCACGACCCGGCTGCCCGGGCCGGTGACGGTGCCAAAGACACCGTGACGATCGCCGCGGCCGTAGACGCCCCAGTAGGCGCAGTCGCGCGCGCGGGTGTCGATGCTGCTGTCGTTGCCGTAGAACTCAGTGGCCATGACCGAGCGGCAGCTGGCCATGGCGGGGGCGGAGGCCGCGAGCGCCAGGGCGATGCCGGTGGCGGCGGTCAGGAGGGTGCGGGTGGTCATGGGAACCTCGATGGTTGGGCTGAGAGGCTTCGGCCCCTCCGGCTGGCCGGCCGCTGCGGCCGTCCTCACACCCAGACCATTGCTCAGCCCAAACTCACCCGTTGTGGGACAACCAACACCCGAGCCACGTACCTGCCCCGCTCGTCGCTGCACCGTTGCCCGGAGCGGCATGGCATCAGCCGTCAGTGATCCGCCCCCAGCGGAGTGGTCCGCCCTTTAGTATGGCTTTCGAGCCAGGAGGACGGATCGATGTCGAGGAAGCGACCCAAGCCTGAGGAGATTGTCGCGAAGCTGCGCCAAGCCGACGTGCTGATCGGTCAAGGTATGAGCGTGGCGGAGGCAATCCGGGCGATCGGCGTGAGCGAGGTGACCTACGACGAACTGCTGGACGGAGAGATCTTCTATAGCTTGCGGGAGGCGCAGATCCTGATCGAGAGCTGGCGGCGGCACTACAACACAGTCCGCCCGCATGGCGCACTTGGCTATCGGCCGCCCGCGCCAGAGGTCTTCTTACCCGCCTTCACCGCTTGGCCGGCTGCGCTCACCCCACCGGCTCCGCCGGCCAAGCGACCCGTGGAGCAAAGGCCAACCGTGCACTAACTCTATGCCTGGACCACCCGGTGGGGGCAGATCACCAGCCCGAGACGAAAGGCACAAGACCAAGAAGAAGCGCTCTGCCGATCACCCCATCGTCTACATGCACATCGATATTGCCGAGGTCAGGACAGAACATGGCAAGTTCTACCTGTCTGTGACCATCGACCGAACCTCGAAGCTGGCCTTTGCCAAGCTGGAAGCAGAAGCCAATCGCTACACACCATCGGACTTCCTCCGCGCGCTGATCGCGTTCGTTCCGTACAAGACTCACACCGTGCTGACCGACAACGGTGTGCAGTTCTGCTATGCGCCGCGCAACAGCTCAGGCCCGACAGGCTTCTACAGCCGTCACATGTTCGATCGCGTTTGCCACGAGCACGGCATCAAGCATCGCCTTACAAAGCCCAACCATCCGTGGACCAATAGTCAAGTCGAGCGGGTGAACCGCACCATCAAGGACGCGACGGTCAAACGCGACCATTACGAGACCCACGACCAACTCCAGGCATACCTCCAGCTGTTCGTCGATGCCTACAACCACACCCGTCGTCTGAAGACCCTGCGAGGCCTCACACCCTACGAACACGTCATCTAGGTCTGGACGAAAGCGTTCGAACGCTTCAGGCTCGATCCGTCACACCACATCCCGGGACCATACACTTAAAGGGCTTCACGGCTCAGCCCTACCTGTGCATATTATGGGAAGTGCATAATCGCCTAGATTTCCATGTGAGTATCTGAAGCATGCGCCCATCGTAGGTGCGGGCCTCAACGAAGTCGTAAGATCAAACGTGGTCGCAGGCACGAGCCATCCCCGACCTGGATCGCAGGCCATACCTTAGGGCAGACCGCTCACAGCGGGACGGATTACGGCGGCCAGATCGCGTCTATCAGGACCGGGCAGCGCTTCGACAGTCAAATGTCGATGGCCTTTGATGGAGACATGCCACAGCCGCCTCGCCGTCAGCCAGTATGCTCCCCCTCCGCGTCTTTGTTTCTTCCCCCAGCGACGGCGCGAGGAGCGGCTGCGCGCGCAGTCGATAATCGCCAAGTTGTTCGGCAACTACGCGAGCTTAGTTGAGCTCACCCCGTACTTTTGGGAGAGCGAGCCATGGCGAGCCGGCGGGCACTTCCAGGACGAGATTGATTCGCCGCTGCAGCACGACATTGTTGTGCTCGTCCTATGGTCTCGGCTGGGCACGCCCTTGCCCGTGCAGACTGCGCTCCGCACGTACTGCGGCATAGACGGGCACCCGCCAGTTACCAGCACTGAGTAAGAATTCGAGAACGCGCTGGCCGCCCTCCAGGCCTGGCACACGCCTGATCTCCTCGTCTATCGCCGGAGCGGTGATCCAGGTGCCTCACTCACAGACGCTCCCTGTGAGCCGAGCAGGAGCGACAATGGTTGGCGCTACACTACTATGATGGAACTGCTGATGTCAAGTAAATATCATAATTTATATCTCCTAATATTTTACATTCGCCGAATTTTGCACTCAAATTCCAATGTGATATGGTGCCGAAACAAAAAGCGGTTTCCGAAGTGGTTGAATGCGCGTTGTTCGTGTCTTCATTTCGTCTCCAAACGATGCTCTAGACGAGCGCCGTCGCGTCAGCCGCGTCGTCGAGCGACTGAACGGCACTTTCCGAGACAACGTGCATTTGGAGGCAGTGCGCTGGGAGGAGCGGTTCTACTCCGCTCATGACAGCTTCCAGCCGCAGATCCTGCGCTCCATCGAATGCGACCTCGTCGTGGCGATCCTGCGTGGACGCCTCGGCAGCCCATTGTCGGAAGCCTTTCACACAGCTCTGCCGCCCCAGGAGCGGCTACCCGACGGCGCATCCTACCCGAGCGGCACCGCCTACGAGATCCTCTCGGCGATCAGACAGCGTCAGCATGGCGGCGAGTTGCCCGACATCTACGTGTTTCGCTGGCCGGAACCGCCCCAAATCAGCCTAGACGCACCTGAACGGGCCGAGATCGAGGCACAGTGGCAGGCGCTGAAGCGCTTTGCCGAGGCGGTGTTCCTCACGCCCGAGGGCCAATTCAAGGGCGCCTACCAGAGCTATAGAAGCCTGGACGATTTCGAGGCACAGGTCGAGGCGCTGCTGCGCGACTGGCTGAAGGCCCATGTCCTCGGCGAGCACACGGTGCTGTGGCCAGCAGAAAGGGGCAGCCCGTTCCGCGGTCTCGAACCCTTCGGAATGCGCCACTCCGAGGTGTTCTTCGGTCGGACGCGAGAGGTTTCCCGCGCGGTGGACAAGCTGAAACTGGTCGCCGGGCAAGGGACACCGTTCCAGCTCGTGGTCGGCCCAAGTGGGGCAGGTAAGTCCTCATTCGTCCGCGCCGGGCTGGTGCCTAAGCTGATCGCACCGGGTGAGGTAGAGGGTGTCAGTGTCTGGCGGGTGGCTCTGATGCGTCCGGGCGAGAGCCCAGATGGGCCGATAGCAGCCCTGGCCCGGCGATTGTTCGAGAGCTCCGCTGAGATTCATCCGGCTGAGGCTGGCCGTCCAGCGGCCTTACCCGAACTAAGTATGGGCGCCTTCGCCACACCAGAGGCGCTCGCCCTCCTTCTCGCCCATGCTGACGAGACCAGCTCGGCACCAATCCTCACTTCCCTCGCCAAGATCGCCGGAGCCGAGCAAAAAAAATGGGGTGCAGAGCGGTCGCTGCCGGCACGCCTGCTCCTTGTAGTCGACCAACTCGACGAGATCTTTGCCACGGCGATCACAGACGCGCAGCGGGTACAGTTCGGTCGGCTTCTGGAGGTGCTCGAACGCACGGGCGCGGTGTGGGTTGTAGCTACGCTGCGGGCAGAGTTTTACGAGACGTTCCTCAAGAGTTCGCTGGCGGTGCTAGCGGGCGACGAGCGCACCTTCACCCTGAAGCCGCCGGGCTTGGCAGAGATAGCCGAGATCGTGCGCGAGCCGGCGCGGGTGGCACATCTTACCTGGGAAAGTGACCCGCAGACGGGCGAGCGGCTCGACGAGCGACTCTTGATCGATGTCGACCGCCCAGACCTGCTGCCGCTACTACAATTCGTGCTCGACCGGTTGTACGAGAAGCGCGAAGGCGGGTTCGAAGGTCAGCCGCTGCGCCTAACCTTCGCAGCCTACCGCGCCCTCGACACCCTCGACGGGGCCCTCGACACGGTCGGCCGGCAAGCCTTGGATACGCTAAGCGTGGACGAGCAGGCCCGTTTGCCACGTCTGCTGCGAGCGCTGGTTACGCCAGCAGCGACCGGCGGCGCGACGACTCTTGCGCTGCAATCCGTTCCTCTCGCGCGAGCTGCCCCCGATGAGGAGAGCCGGCGCTTGGCTGGCGCGCTGGTAGACGCCCGCATCCTGGTGACGAACGTCAACGAGCAGGGTGAACCGCTGATTAGCTTAGCGCATCAGCGAGTGATCGAGGCCTGGGAGCAGGCCCGTACGATCATTGCGGCTAGCGCCGGCTTCTATCGCGTGCAAGGCGATATTACAGCTCAGCGCAGCCGTTGGGAGAGCGGCAAGCGGCGCGGTGAGCTGCTGATCCCGCGAGGTGTGTCATTGGCGGAGGCTGAACAGCTCACGGAGGCTCATCCCGACGAGTGCCTGGGAGAAGACATAGCCTTCGTGCGCGCCTCAAGACGTCGCGCCAACCGGGCCGTGACACTATTCGCCAGCCTCGCCGCTGTATTTGCGATCGTGACAGTATTTTCCGCAATACAATGGAAAAATGCTAGTGAGGCGAAGGCTGAGGCAGAGCAGCAAACAGATCTGGCCAATAAGCAGAAAATTCGCGCGCAAGAAGCTGAATTACAGGCAAAAATTCGCAAGGATGAAGCAGAATATAGATTGCAATCATCTAGAAAAGTCATAGAAAACGTGATCGATAACGTCGTGTTTAATATGAAAGGCAAAAGAGATATAAATTTAAATACTCTTAGAAATATATTAGAAAGCGTTGAGCATTCAGCTAGCGACCTTGAGAAATCCTCTCCAGAAGACCTTAACGTAAAAATCAGCAAAGGAAAAATGCTAAGATCGTTCGGTGAATTATATGCAGACTTAGGAAAATTCGAATTAGCATGCGACTATTTTAGCAGATATTCTAATATCGCGGAATTGCTTCGCAAGCGATATACGCAGGTCAGTGCCCCTCAGCGTGATTACGTTGAATCTCTGGTGCAACTTGGATGGTGTAAGGAGATGTCAGGAAGTTTAGACGAGGCATCAGACCTGATAGAACGCTCCAAGAAAAATCTGCTAGATCTTGAGAAAGAATTTAAAGACATTGATGCTGACAAAATGCTTTTTGCTGAGGTTCTAAGTAGATCTGCAAATATAAGAAGAGAGAAAGGCGACTACAAGGGCGCAGCATCTGATTACGAAGAAATACTCAAAATTCAGCGGGATGCATCAGTAGAGAAGCAGCTCAATCCGACAGAGAAATACAATTTTTCGTTAGTATTAGGGAGGGCGGCATGGGGAAGGCTGCTAAACCGCAATTATAACGAAGCTTACCAAGTAGCTCAGGAACAAAGCAATATTCTCAAGCATTTGACAGAGATAGAGCCCGATAATTTAACTTTTTTATCATCATATGCCGAATCCTTTGGAATGCTAGCAAGAATTGAAAGTGCTAGACATGATTATGCGAGCGCTATTTTCGCGATCAATAAGCAGATTGGCATTGCGTCAGACCTAATGATAACGAACAAAGAAAACCCGGATATTATATCAGCCCTCTCAAGTGCCTACTACATAAAGTCGGCGGCAGAATTGGATTCAGGGCTTGAGCAAGAAGCATTAGGGAGCATCTATAGGGCGATAGAAACCGTATCGAGTCATCTACAATCTAATAGTAGCAATTTTCGGATGATGGAATTGAAATGCCTCTACTTAAAAAGACGCGCTCAAATAGAACACAAGCTAAATTATCTAGAAAAATCATCGGAGGCCTATCGAGAGATAGTTGAAATACGAAAAAAACTTACTCAAGCAAATCCAAATGATAGAAACCTGCAGACAGAGCTTTCTGCCGCTATCGTTGATTTTCAGAAATACAATATGGCCAAATAGTATTCGATTTTTGAATATCAGCGCACAAAACGTTTGCTTTTTCGAGACCACTTGCATGGTGGTAAGCGCTCGGTAAGGGGGGGCGATTGATTAGGCGGCGTGCGCAGCCGGCTGGGCGGGCGTATAGTTCCAGGGTAGCAGGTCGGCCAGCCGGTTGGCGGGGTGATCGGCGATGCGCGTAAGGACATCACGCTGGTAGGATTCGAGATCGTGCCGGTTCAGCTTGGCCGTCTCGATCGGCATGTAGAGCGCGGCCGCGCGCTCAACCCAGGGAGGCGGAGCCGGCGAACAGGTAGTTTTTGCGCCCGTCGTCGAAGGCATCCGAGCCTGCCATCACCTCCCGGCGCAGGAAATCGTCTAATAGCGTCAGGGGGGCCGCAGTCGCACCCAGCCAGCCGGAGAGCGTCGAGGTGGCCAAGTCTACCCTGTCAGGGGTGTAGATTTCGGCCAGCCGGGTCAACGGCTGGGGGCAACCGCTTCCGTAATCTTTGCGTGCGGCAACCGCCTTCGCCTTCGGGAGCAGTCCTGAATGAGGCAATACGTGGTCTCATCCTGATTGTCGCGCTGCAGACAATTAGCTGCTGCACGGTGATAGCATCAATCGTCAAGCAGCGCACGATTTAATGCGGCAGATTGTCGGAGTGGTCTTTTCCTCGCCAATCAGTTGTTTCGAAGTCGCATTGACCGCAGGACTCTTAAGTTGTGTTGCGACCTGTAATTCGAGGGCGGAGAACTGGCCGGGAAAGCGTAAACGCAGCCCGCGGGCGTGGCCTATTGCCCAATTATGAAGTTCGCGCATGCCGCGCTCGCCTCGGGACAGCCGGACCCGATATGAAGCGGCAAGCCGAAGATAGCGCGCATGGTCTTCCCGGGCGTGCATGAGATGTTGCATGGAGCTGCACCAAAAAATCGAGTACCAATGCCCTCCGGCGGTTCGCCTACCGCAGCCACCATCGCCCCCTCTTATCACCCTGTCCCAACCTACCTCCTGTGGCAGAGCTCGGGACATGGCTGAGGGCTCCTCAGATGAGGGATTGCGGTGGGGATTGAAGCAGGTGGATCTAGGAAGGTGCGTGTTGTGTCTGGCGGGGTGGTTTGGCTCGCCCCGCCGAGCTGAACTGGCAGATCACCACGCCTCCGCGCGGACGCGGTTGCCGGAGCCAACAACCCGGCCGCCGACGTAGCTGCCGTTGGTCGCACGCAGGGCCATCTCGTTGTGGTGGCCGCGAACGAAGGCGTCGATCCGCCCACCCGAGCGAGCCTGGGTTCCGAGCTGGTTGCCGAAGCCGCGCGAGTCGAGGTGGGTGCGAGTGCGGCTGCCGAAGCTGCCGGTCACGACCCGGCTGCCCGGGCCGGTGACGGTGCCAAAGACACCGTGACGATCGCCGCGGCCGTAGACGCCCCAGTAGGCGCAGTCGCGCGCGCGGGTGTCGATGCTGCTGTCGTTGCCGTAGAACTCAGTGGCCATGATCGAGCGGCAGCTGGCCATGGCGGGGGCGGAGGCCGCGAGCGCCAGGGCGATGCCGGTGGCGGCGGTCAGGAGGGTGCGGGTGGTCATGGGAACCTCGATGGTTGGGCTGAGAGGCTTCGGCCCCTCCGGCTGGCCGGCCGCTGCGGCCGTCCTCACACCCAGACCATTGCTCAGCCCAAACTCACCCGTTGTGGGACAACCAACACCCGAGCCACCCAGCAGAACCAGAGCCGCAGCTCGCCGCGTGGATGCGGATCAGGTAGGCTCCGGCATGAAGTCACGGTTCTAGCTGCACAGCCACCTGCCGCCCTGGGGCCACGTCGATCCCGACAACAGGAGCGTCCATCTGATCCCATCTTTGCGCAAGCGGGCTTCGCGATGAGCGGCCCAAGCGACTGTTCGGGTTCGATGGAACGGCAGGTGAGGACCCGGCTCAATTGCGAGCTTGATGTCCCCAGAGGCTAACGGTCTCTCACCCGCCGCCGCGCCGAGCAGCATACTCGATGCGGGCGGGATCAAGTGACAAAAGGCTACTGCATGGTAGCGGCCATGGGTAGCCCCGATAGGCTAGATCCGGGATGGTGACAGGCGCGGCCGACCGGCAGCGCGAGCGTCGGGCGCGCAGCATCGCACCGCGCATCGCCCGACGCGGCATCGAGAGCCGCGGACATCTGAGACGCTACCGCTGGATCGCGGAGCGCACCTTGACGTGGCTGGCTCGCTTCTGACGGCTTACCATCCGCTACGAGCGACGCGCTGACCGCCACGACAACCGCCAGTACCTGCCCCATCAGCGACAGATCGGCCCCGAGGCGGCGCAACCGAGCGTTCTCGCGCTTCAAGTCCTTCATCCGAACCGCCTGATCGACCTACAGGCCGCCATATTTCTTGCCGCAGCGTGAGTCGCTCTGCTCGGAGATCTCCGCCTCCCTGCTGGCCAGAGCCAAGCTTTTGCCCTGCGCCGTCTGCACCTCAATTTGGCGCAGCTTGAGCATCACCTGCTCCGCGCTCGTCGTCTTACCTCGCTTCGTTCTCGGCTCCTCTAGTCCTGGCTGATCCTCTTAATCAGCCCGACCCCAAGCCAACCCGTCAGGTTGCAAATAATTTAGATACCCAAATAAACAGTTCGACGCTAAAATACACAATGACAACAACTACGAAAAAAATTACACTAATTATTATTTCTATTAACTTTGCAGCCGCTATTCCCAACAGAATACAGGCTGCTATCTCGCACATTGAATCCTTAGACATGACGCGTTCACTCTATAAAGATAGGTTTTTACTGCCGCCGCAACAGAGAGGCTTTCACGCTAATGTGCTCGACCTCTTGTGGATGGAACAACACCTCGTCTCGGAGGCTGAGCCAGCGGCGGCGGTCAGGGTGGGGTGACGGTGGTCGAGGGAAACTCGGGCGCGAGGCGGAGAAGCCTCAGCCTTTCCGACTGGCCGGCCGTTGTGGTCTAGGCCACAGGAGGAGAGTCGAGCCGGATGAGGCGGACCATCGGTCCGCACACCCTCGGCTGAGCGTCACTGCCGTATCTCACAGGCTGCACTGGGTGACGGTGCGGCCTTCAGGATCACGCAGTTCGAGCCGGCCCTGCAGCTTGGCGCCTCGACCCAGGTTGAGGCTGGGGCCTTCCAGCTCGGCCCGCTGCCCGGCCCGGATCTGGAAGGCGTCACCCGTCGAGCTCGACACGCTGTTGCGGCCCGCGTCCCGCGCCGCGACGCTGAACTCGTACTCGCCCTCGGCGGCAGCTGCAGCATACACGACCGCCACGAGCACCTGCTCGCCGCCACGCCTGGCCTGGTGCAGCTCGCACCGCAGCGGGGCAGACGGGGACGGTGCGGGCTGCACGTGAGCCGGGGCCGAGTTCGCCCCAAGGAGAGAGGTGTCGGGCATAGTCATGGGCACGGCGGGGTTTGCCAGGCACGAGAGCGAGAAGATGCACAGCCAGTTCATAGAGGTCTCCTGTTGGTCTGAGTTGTGTGAAGGCGCAGCCAACACGAGGCTGCAGGCTTGCAGTGTCTGCGGTCAGTTGATGAGGCAGGAGGCCACGTGCATCCCACGCTTTCCTAAGCCGGTATCTTGCGGAGGCGTGTTGTCTCTGGCGGAGTGGTTGGCCTCACCCTGCGGAATTGGGCTGGCAGATCACCAAGCCTCAGCGCGGATGACGTTGCCGGAACCGACAATCCGGCTGCCGACGTAGCTGCCTTCGGCCGAGCGCAGCGCCATCTCGTTGTCGTCGCCGCGCACGAAGGCGTCGACCTCGCCACCCGAACGAGTCTCGGTCCCGAGCAGGTTGTCGACGCCGCGCACGTCGAGGTGGCTGCGGGTGCGGGTGCCGAAGCTGCCGGTCACGGCCCGGTTGCCGTCACCAGTGACGCAGCCGGTGACCTCATGGTCGTTGCCTCGGCCGTAGACACCCAAGTAGGCGCCGTCGCGAGCGCAAACGTCGATGTCGTTGCCGTCGCCATGGAACTCGGTGGCCATGACCGAGCGGCCGTCGGCCATGGCGGGGGCGGAAGCGACCAGCGCTAGGGCAATACCAGCGGCGGCGGTCAGGAGGGTACGAGTGGTCATAGGAACCTCGGTGGTTGGGCTGAGAGGCTTCGGCCCCTCCGGCTGGCCGGCCGCTGCGGCCGTCCTCACACCCACACCATCGCTCAGGCCAAACTCACTCGTTGTGGGACAACCAACACCCGAGCCTCGCAACAGAACCTGAACCGCAGCTCGCCACACAGAAGCAGGGCTGACGCCATGGCTTGAGACCGCCGCCAAGACCGATCTCGGCGGCCTCGTCAATGAGCTCCGGCGGGACGAGGCTGCCGTAAGCGTGGGCGTCGTCGAGCCCTGGAGTGGACGAAGCGGCTAAGGACTGAGACCGCCCCGCATGGACAGGTTTTTCGGGCAGCGCCGTAAAAGCCGTGCAGCCACCGAGGCTCTCAAGGCTAACTCCTACGCGTCGCTGGCCATACCGGCAGACATACTGCGGAAGTACCGCATGGCCGCCCTTGGCGCCCGGCTTCCGTCAGCTTTACGGGTCTGCAGCCCGATCTGCGCGAACGGTGCCGGCTCGCGGATATGCAGACGCGCAGCTGCGGCAAACGCTTCGGTCAGCACCACCGTACCGAGGGGCAGCTCGATGTTATCGCGCGCGCCCTGCAGAGCGGCCACGCGTGGCTCCGAAAGACCAGTGCCAGTGAACACACTCCCGTAGTCAAGGACGACCCGCAGCCCGTCAAGGCCTGGGATGATTGCCTGGCACAGAACCGCGGCCAGGTCTTGCGCACGGGCGACATCGCGCAGGCCGACATAGAATCCCACCATCTTGTCAGCCAAAACCCGCGGCTTCAGCTGCTCTTCGGGTCGAAGCTGGCGTGTTGCGAGCAACTCCAGGATGCTGGCCGCTCGGTCAGTGTACTCCTTGACCAGGGAGGCTTGTTTAGCGCGATGACGGTCGTAGTCGCCCGGTACTGCCAGCCATACGAACAGAACTGCGCCAAAGCTGTTTGGAACCGCTTCCTGCGGAGCAGCCACACGCCCATCACGCCAGCGCGCGGCAATTGAGATCGCACGGTGCCCCTGGGCCTGCCAATCAGCCCGAATGCGAGACGTTCCAGCAATCGAGCCCGGACCCGAGCCGTCATGGATGCAGACCATCACGGCCTCGCTCTCCCATTCATCCGCCTGGATCAGCGCTAGCCCCACTGCATGACGGTTCCCAACGTAAACGGCCTCGTCGAACGGCAGCCGCACTTTGACCGGCTTGTCCTCCTCCAGAATCGTTACCGTGCGCGCTTGACCGATAACCCGGTCGAAGCACTGCCGCCAGTAGCGGTTGGCATCCGCATCCCCTACTCGGACGGAGCGATCTAGGAACTCGTCCGTCGGAACAGGCAGCACGACATGTACGGACACTTTTGCCTTGAGAGCACGCTCAGCAAGTAGGAGATCGGATCCAGCGGCCAAGGCGCAGAAGACGGCACCGATCTCGTTCTCGGCGTAGATTTGATCGACTGCCGCCTCCAGTTCTGCCGCGGCGTGGCGCCAGCGCGCGAGCTCAGGATCGGGTTGTGGTGGCAGATGCCCGGTGGCGTAGACGACGCGTTTCTGACGCAACAAGTCGCGCAGCTCATTTGTTAGCGGCCCGCAGAACGGCGCGAGCCGGCGCAGCTGCAGCCGCGTCGAGGCCACATCCCCGGCTTGCGAGATCCCCACGCTTGCAGCAGCGCGTGCGGCGGCCAGCGCCGGCTCACGCTGACCCAGGATCAGGTGGCTCTCCATAGCGGTGGCATGGTCCCAGTACCGAGTCTGCGGTGCCCCTTTATCCAGCGCACGTTGCGCGTAGTTCTTCGCTCCAACTCCATCACCGGACACCTGTGCCATGGCTGCCGCGTTGATAGCACTGTAGGCATCACTCTGAAATCGATCGGAAACAGCCCTGTAGCGCCCCGCAGCTTCAACGGCCATCGACTTGAAACGTTGATTTCTCATTGCTGACGCCGCAAACGCAATGTCCTTGGCCATGCGGGCCGACAAAGCCGGAATATCCACCCGCAGACGACCTGAGGTCCGGATGCGGTCGCTCTCCCAACGCTCTTGCTCGTCGGCGTCCTCCGTCCCGCCCTCATCTGCGTTGTCACGTCCCTTGCCCCCACCAGGCGATCTGTAGCCTTCGTCGATACTCGCCAGGATGGTGCTAAGTGCACCATTCCAGCCGAATACCTTGAGCAAACCGCCCGCCTCATCGAAGGAGCCGCAGCGCAGCATCGCGAGCACTGCTTGATGCCGGATCTCGGGATGGTTGGGGAAGCGGCCCAGAGCGTCGAGGGCAAGATTGCGCGCCCGATACGCGTTCCCAGCCTTCAGAGCATCGGCGATGGTGTCACGCGCGATCGCGAAGGTCTCGAAGTCTAACCGGACCGCAAGGTCGGCGAGTTGGTCGAGACGTTCAAGGTCATGGATCAAAATTTCGCCGCCTGGAAGCACGGAGAGAACACCCGCAGATCTCAGAGCACTGAGCTTCTGGTTGAGGGTATCACGGCGCAGGCCGATCTGCTTCGCGATCTCCTCTTGACTCAGTGGCGCCGTCCGGCCTGTAGTTCCGCCCGCTCCCTCGGTGAACGAGATGGCGGTTTCCTCCCGCAACCAAGCGGCGAGGCGATAGGTGCCGTCGTCAACTAGGGCATCGTCCAGGACGTTCAAAACGCCGGCAAATGCGTCGGCGACGTTCCGCCCCAGGGCCGCCGACAAGCTCACCGCCTCCTCCGGCGTCAGGAGTTCGAAGATCTGAAACGAGATGCGCATGACCTTGAGTGCTGTCGCAGCGCGCGCGCCTGTCAAAAAGACACGCGTTGCACCAGGGCGCCGCGCACCTGCCTGGTGACGCAATAGCAGGCCGGATTGAACAATCTCGGCTTGTCCTAACAGGGCCGGTGCTCGGACCCGTTCAAGCCTCAGGATCCGCCCGGTCTTCAGGTTGGTCCAGGAAACATCGGCGAACTGAGGAAGGGCTGCGACCTCGCCTGGCAGCAGGACGTAGAGACCGTCGGCAGGATCCCCCTGTCGGTAGATGAACTCGCCAGGCTCCACCATGCTGAGCCTTTGCCGTCTCAGGAGTGCTCGCGCCGTTTCTGGAGGCAGGGCACCGAACAAGACCATGATCTTATCGAGATCGAATTCATTGCTCGCCACATCGTTCTCCTAAGCCGGGAAGGCGGCGTACCCGCACTTGTTATCGAGGACAGGCCTTCGAGTAGGCATCGAGAGCAGCAATAGCGTTCGATGAGGCCCGTCGCGACGTACGCATCGGAGACATCAGGAGTCGAAGAAGACGGTCAGTTTCAAGCGTTTCCCCTCGCGAACAACCGACAGCACTGCGGTGTCGCCGCTACGCCTGACCACTGCTACACGCAACTCATCGTTCGTGCGAACCGCTTGTCCGTCAAATCGCTCGATGATGTCGCCGACGCGTAAGCCTGCCTGAAAGCCGGCACCATCCGGCTGCACCTCCCGCAACAAGATGCCCCCGGATGAGGATTCGTTCGCAGCGACGGGGCTAATCGCGACGCCTAACCGAGCTGTTCCTTGGATCGCAAGCGGCCGTCGCTCCTTCCGCACGCCGTTCCGTGTTTGCGCCGCGGCACGGGCGGCGTCCGGCCCAAGCGGCAGCCGCACAAGCACAGGATCTGCGCCGAACCCGATCCAAGGCGGTACCATACGCAGCTTGGCCACCCTGCTTGAAGCAGCTTCACCCACTTTAGCGACGAACACCGAGCCATCGGCCGTCGCTATAAGGAGCTTATCAGCGGACTTGTGGTAGTCGGTCTGCTTAATGCCGCTGTCGAAATTTTGGCCGCCGAGGGACTTGCCGGCGGCCCGGTCCCATATTTCGACGGCCTTGTCGCGGCAGATTGCCAATTGATTGCTGACGGGCGCAAACGCGAAGCAGTGGATAGCGTCGAAGCGTGCGGCCTCGGCGCCTGTGGCGAGATCGATCAGCCGCGTCGAACCGCCTCGTGCAAAGACCATCATTTGTCTCCCATCAGGCGAAACTTCTATGGAAGTAAGGTCAGCAGAGGCGTAGGGGTTCGTCGCGAGAAGGCGCACTGGTCCCGTGCTGTTGTTCGATCGCGTTGCAGGCGTCAAGTCGGACGAGAGCGGTCACCGCCGGATCGTGGTTGTTTCCGCGGTCGGTCCCTCTGACCGCCGTACCATGCGTCTCGAAGCGGGACTCACCATGTCGAGTGCGCGGTCCAATTCGACACCGGCCGCAAGACCCAACCCGGACTGACCCTGCTCGCGTCCCGGCGGGGACGCCTCTGCCCGTCTTACACCGGCGGATCTCGATGAACGGCTCGCGTGCGCGCTGGCCGCCCTTACCTCATGCGGTGGCTACCGGCCACGGCTGGAACGGCGTCCCCGCCCGCCACATGATGAGCTTGGATTGCCCGACGGATAGCCTCAGTCGCCGTGGCGCTGCCGTGGAGAATCTGTCCCATAGCGCGTCCCTCCAGGCGGTCTCAGGCGTACCACCACACAAAGGGACTGATCATCTAGGTGTGACTGTGTGGCGAGCTGCGGCTCTGGTTCGGCTGCGTGGCTCCGGTGTGGTTTGTCCCACAACGGGTGAGTTGGGGCTGAGCAATGGTGTGGGTGTGAGGACGGCCGCAGCGGCCGGCCAGCCGGAGAGGCCGAGACCTCTCCGCTCAGCATCCCGAGGTTCCCATGACCACCCGCACCCTCCTGACCACCGCCGCCGGTATCGCCCTGGCGCTCGTTGCTTCCGCCCCCGCCATAGCCGGCGGCCGCTCGGTCATCGCCACCGAGGTCTACGGTGATGACAACGACATCGACGTCTGCGCTCGGAACGGCGCCTACTGGGGCGTCTACAGCCTCGGCAACGACCATGCAGTCACTGGTTGCGTCGATGTCGATGGCAACCAGATCGTGACCGGCAGCCTCGACCGCGGCACCACTACCCACGTCGATGTGCATGGCGTCGATAACCAGATCGGCACCCAGGCTCGCTCGGGCGGCGAGGTCGACGCCTTCGTGCGTGGCCACCGCAACGAGATGGCCCTGCGCGCGGCCAACGGCAGCTACGTCAGCGGCCGGGTCTTCGGCTCCGGTAACGTGATCCGCGCTGAGACCCGCTGATCTGGCGGTCGATCTCGGCGGGGTGAACCAACCACCCCGCCAGAGGCAGTCTACCTCTTCCCGATGCCGATTCAGGCCAGCGCTGTGCTCTGATCGCCCCCTTGCCTGAACGACTGGCCCCCGCAACCTGCAGCCTCGTGTGGGCTGCGACCTCATACAACTCAAACCAACAGGAGATTTCCGATGAGCTGGCTTTGTGTCTTCTCGCTCTCGTGCCTGGCCAACCCCGCCGTGTCCATGTCCATGCCCGATACTTCTCTCACCCAGACGAACCCAGCGCCGGCTCACGTGCAGCCGGCACCGTCCCCGTCTGCCCCGCTGCGGTGCGAGCTGCACCAGGCGAGGCGTGGCGGCGAGCAGGTGCTCGTGGCGGTCGTGCATTCTGCAATTGCCGCCGAGGGCGAATACGAGTTCAGCATTGCGGCCCGGGATGCGGGCCGCAACAGCGTGTCGAGCTCGACCGGCGACGCCTTCCAGATCCGGGCCGGGCAGCGGGCCGAGCTGGAAGGTCCCAGCCTCAGCCTGGGCCGAGGCGCCAAGCTGCAGGGCCGGCTCGAACTGCGCGATCCAGCGGGGCGCACCCTCACACAGTGCAGCCTGTGAGACGCTGCAAGGAGGCTCGGCCGAGGATGGGCGGACCGATGGTGCGGCTACCCCGGTTCAGCTCATCCCCTGTGGGCTGCGCCACAGCTTTAGCATCACCGGCTCCGCGCTCGTCATCTGACTTCACCGCACGTCCTACTTCCATAGCCCTATATGATCTTACATATCCGCTAGGTTGAAACCAGTTTTATGGCCGCAGCACATCCGAGCATCATCGAAATTTACTTGAGTGACATAGGTGCTCGCGCCACATCTTTGCATATTGGCTCAAGCGCCGTGAATCCATATTCAATCGCCAAGTCGGATAGGTCATAATCAGGAAGCAAAGCACATGCAACTTTAAGCAAATTACCATTCGGAATTGGTGCGACATTCCAGAGCCGAGCAGTAGTGTCCGCTGAGGTGGTGACAACTCTATCGCCACTGGCCGAGAACATTGCACTTTCCACGTCAAACTTGTGCCCACTAAGCTCGATAAGAGCTTGACCTGACGTGGCGTCCCAAATTCGAGCCACATTGCTTCCGCTTCCGGTAGTGATAATACGACTACCATCTGGCGAGAACGCAGCACTATTCAATCCGGTTTCGCCGCCTTTGATTTCTGCAAGAATTTGGCCGCTCGCAGCATCCCAAATCTTAGCGTCATTGTCACCATAAGCAGTGGTTAAAATACGCCTACCGTCCGCTGAGAAAGTGGCACTATTTAGGCTATTCTCATGTCCCCTGAGCTCGATGAGAACTTTGCCAGTTGATACATCCCAAACTCGAGCGAAATTGCTTTCACTGGCGACTGTCAGAGCTCTTCCGCTATCTGGTGAGAACACGGCGATGTTTAAGCCGCGCCCGTACTCCCTGAATTCCGTAAGGATTCGCCTCGTTAAGTCGTCCGAGAACATGGCGATGTCTACGCCGCGCCCGTACTCCGTGAATTCCGTAAGAATTTGCCCTGTTACGGCATCCCAGATCCGAGCGGCACTGTCACCAGCGCTTGCAGTAAGTATGCGACTTCCATTTGATGAATAAGAGGCGCTAAATACATTACCTTGATGTCCCCTCAGAACAAAAAGAGGCTGCCCGGTTGCCGGGTCCCAAATGCGAACGGTGCCGTCCACCGAGGCCGTCACTACCCGCCGACTGTCAGGTGAAAACTCTGCACTGTTTACTCCCCCTTCATGCCCCTCCAGCACTGTTAGCAATTGACCCGTCTTCGCATCCCAAACTCGAGCTGTATTATCGTCTGGTATAGGAGGTATGAATGTAAGCGATCCTCGTTCCGGCACGGTAACAATTTTACTGCCGTCAGGAGAAAATATAGCGCTCCGAACGGGATATCTGCTACTCACATTCATGACGGCGAGGGCTTGTCCATTTGTGGCGTTCCACAGTCGAGCTGTTCCGTCGTCTGACATAGATAGAATGCGCTTGCCGTCAAATGAGAACGTAGCCCTGCGCACTCTCTTTTTATGCCCCGCAAAGAAAGCCGAAGTCTGTACAAGTCCCGTATCCCATATCCGAACAAATTTATCCTTCGAAGCTGTGGTTAGTACGTATTTACTATTTGGAGAAAAAATTGATATTCGGATATTTCCTTGGTAGCCCTGGAATGAAGCGAGATTTTGACCAGTTATTGCGTCCCAGAGCTGGGCTTTGTCATCACTAAAAGAAGTAGTAAGCACAAAATAGCCATCGGGAGAAAAAACAGCGCTTTCTGAAGTGTTGATGTGTCCATTTAGGACCGCTAAATTATGACCGGTATGTGTTAACCACAGTCGGGCAGTGCCATCCTCTGAAGTAGTAAGAATGCGACTGCCTTCCGGCGAAAACGCTACACTGGTGACGCCTGCTGAATGCCCCTGAAGAACTTGAGTGACTCTGCCATTTTCGGAGTCCCAAACCTTAACGAGGTTGTTTTTCGAGAGCGTGGCGATAAACTTGCCGTTTGGCGAAAATGCAATGTCGGAGCGTGTCCTTTTGTCTTCAGGGTATCCAGCTGAATCTCTATCGAGATTGGCGATGTGTTGACCAGTTTTAGCGTTCCAAAGTTTAGCCGAATCGTCCGCAGATGCGATGGTAAAGATACGATTATTGTCGGACGAAAAGGCCGCGCACTCTAACGTGCCAGTATGCCCTTTTAGTATAGCCACAGGCTGACCACTCTTTGTCTCCCAAATACGAGCAGTCTTGTCCAAAGAAGTTGTGACAATACGATTACTATCTGGAGAAAATGCAATATCGGTCAGCCAATTGTCATGTCCTATTAGTAACGAAACGGGTTTTAAGGCCTCCGCATCCCAAAGAAGCGCTCTGTTATCCTCTAAACTTACTGCAACTCGGGTGCCGTCAGGAGAGAATGCAATAGAGCCACTCACATCTTCATTGCCGACGAGAAAATCATCGATAACCGTAAGAAGGCGACCATTCACACCGTCCCAAATTCGTACAGTCTTATCGTCCAGTGCAGTTGTAATAATGCGAGTGCCATCACGAAAAAACACAGCTTGCGATATTGGCCCCGAGTGTCCAGCAAGAATTGCGAGCGTGCGGCCAGTCTGAACGTCCCAAAGCCTAGCAGTTTGATCCTCTGACGAACTGAGGAGACGTTTGGCGTCAGGTGAGAAAGTTGCAGATTTGAGGGCGCTGGTATGGCCCTTAAATTCGACAGCCGGCTTGCCGGTTTCAATATCCCAAAGTCGAGCGACGTGGTCCGCTGAAGCAGATAGGAGACGTGTCCCATCCGGCGAGAACGACGCGATGTCTGGAGAGGTAGCATGAAGCGGAAGGGCCCGCCGTTCTCTCATATGCACAAGCGCGTTGCTTATAGCCTGCAATGCTATTTTCATTTTTGGTGAGTGATCTGAATTCGAGCGCGGCCATGCGGCAATTGCCAATTTAGCAGAAACAGTTGGATTTTTAGATAAACTTGCTGCCGAAAGTGCGCTCAGTGCGGATGACTGATTGCTTTTTGCGATCCCCTCCTGCTTTCTGGTGAGTAGCTCTTGTCGTTGAGCCTCCATCTTTTCTTGTTTGGCGACAGAGAAAAGACGTTGCGCCTCTTCTTTCTGTGCGATTGCATCCTGACGTGAGGTTCCCGCTTCCCAGCTTTGCCAAAGCGCGATTAGGCTCAGGACGGCGAAGATCAGCGCTGCCGCACTTGCCCCCCATTGGAGCCATCGCCTTTGCCGTGCGCGTTGCTGTTCTTTTGCGAGCTCCCGCTCGACCCGCCTTTTGCAAGCCGCGAGGTATTCTCGTGCAGCTTCGTCGAGCTGCGCCGCGAGGTCGGGCCGGTCCAGCAGTCGCTCGGCCTCGGCCAGACGCTCGCCGCCATGCGCCAGCCAAGCCTCACCGCGTGCGTTCGCCTCCCACTCTCGTGCGGCCCGCCCCACACCTTCCAGAGCCGTGAGGGCCGCAAAATCCTCCTCCAACCATCCCTGCAGCAGCCCCCACTGCCGCAGCAACGCCTCGTGGGCCGGCTCAACCGTCGCCTCGCCTGCCGCATCGGTGTCGGTCGAGAGCAAGCGTGCCTCGACCAGTAGATCAACGAGCACGACAGCTTCGGCCGGGATCTCCGAGCGGCGTGCAACGCGACGGCGCGGCGAGCCCGTGTCGGGATCGATGCCCGCCAGCCACGGGATCAACCCACGTCGCAGCAGGGCGAGTTGCGCCTCTCGATCCCGCGGCAGGCGCGGATCATTGCTAGCCTGCCGCAGCACCTCCTGGACGCCAGCCTCGATCGAGCCACGGACTCGCCCGAGCTGCTCGTAGTCTGCCAAAGCCAGTCGGCCCGAGCCACCGTATTCACGCCACAGCCTTTCCAGGGTGAAGGCCAGAAGCGGCAACGCATCGCGCCCGCCGCCCGCCTCCAAGTCGTCGAGCAGTGCACGCGTCAGCGCCGGTTCGACAACAAGCCGGCGGTCCGCTTCACGCATGCGATCAGCTGGGCCCTCGATGATCGTACTATAGATCCCCCGCGGCATCGGGCCGAAGGTCATCGTCTGCAGTGCGATCCCCTCCAGCGCGGGCGCAAGCTGCAGCCGCTCGAAGGCATCCGAGCGGATCGTCAGCACCACGGCCAAAGCCGGTGCATCTTCCAGAACAAGGTCGCGCAGCAGCGCCAGCAGGGCGCCGCCCTCGTGCGCCCCCTCGCCGAGGAACAGCTCCTCGCCCTGGTCAATCGGCAGGACGAGAAGCGGGCGCTCAGTCCTGTCATGGGCCTCTTCTTCGGCTACCGAATGCGCGGCGGCATCACGGATCTGAGTGAGGACAGGACGGAGGGGAGCCGCACCTTTGATGATAGCTTGGCGAATGGCCGCACGTGTCAGCCCGAGCCCATTCGCCTCAGCCGCATCCTCGAGGATGCTCAGCAGTCCGCTCTTGCCGGTGAGGGCGGCGCGCTCCGGCCGCAGGATTGGCAGCGGCAGGAAGTGTTCGTCGTCGCGGGCGAGGCGCGGCCACAGACCGGCGCGCAGGAACGAGGACTTGCCCGCGCCCGATGAGCCCAGGATGCATAGGAGGCGGGGTGCTGCCCCCGTGCGTAGGGCTCGGATCCGGTCGAGTGCCTCGATGATCTGCGCTTCGCGCCCAAAGTAGATGCCGGCGTCTTCCGCCTCCAGCGGGCGCAGGCCCGGATAGGGCGTGCGCTTAGGATCATCGGCTGGCGGCCAGACGAACATGCTCGGATCGAGCCCGGCCCGGCGCAGGCCCGTGCGCAGACGCACGAGTCCCTCGGCCGAGAAGGTGACGTGCTCCTCCGCGTGCGTGACCGGCAGGGTCGCAGTGAGGACGAGATGGTCGCGGCCGGAGGCGAGGTTCACGAGCTGCCAGGTGCCTGTCAGATTGACCGGCAGCTCGGTGACGGGGATGTCCTCGATGAGCACGCCGAACAGGCGCTTGTTGAGCCTGTGGGCGAGGTTGAACTCCTTAAGGCACCAGCCTGAGGCGAGCCAGGCGCGCGAGACCAGGAAAAGCACAGCCTCGCAACGGCTGGCGGCCTCGTGCAGGGCCCGCTCCCAGCGTTCACCGGCGGCGATGCCGCGTTTTGGATCGGTGTCGAGGAAGACGTCGCCGAAGCCCTCGCGTTGCATCCAGTCGCGGAGCGCGACGGCGGCAGCATTGTCGTGGCTGGAGTGGCTGAGGAAAAGTTTTGACATGGCAGACTGTGAGTGTCGCTCGTCTCAGTAACTAAGCACGGCAGTCAGGCACTGCTCAAGGTGGTGCGTCAGGGCGGCAGGTGGTTGTGCAGCCAGAACGGTAGCCAAGTGCCGGCGCCTGCCTGATCCGCATCTGGCTGGCGAGCTGTGGCCCAGGCGCGGCTGCGTGGCTCCGGTGTGGTTTGTCCCACAACGGGTGAGTTGGGGCTGAGCGATGGTGTGGGTGTGAGGACGGCCGCAGCGGCCGGCCAGCCGGAGAGGCCAAGACCTCTCCGCTCAGCATCCCGAGGCTCCCATGACCACCCGCACCCTCCTGACCGCCGCCGCCGGTATCGCCCTGGCCCTCGTTGCTTCCGCCCCCGCCATAGCCGGCTGCCGCTCGGTCATGGCCACCGAGTTTTACGGTAACGACAGCGACATCGATACCGGCGCGCGCGACTGCGCCTACTGGGGTGCCTACGGCCGCGGCGACCGCCATGAGGTCACCGGCACCGTCGCCGGCCCCGGCAGCCGGGCCGTGACCGGCAGCTTCGGCATCCGCACCCGCACCCGGGTCGACATGCGCGGCCTCGACAACCAGCTCGGCACCCAGGCTCGCTCGGGCGGCCGGATCGATGCCTTCGTGCGTGGCCACCGCAACGAGATGGCCCTGCGCGCGGCCAACGGCAGCTACGTCGGCGGCCGGGTCTTCGGCACCGGCAACGTCATTCGCGCCGAGGCGTGGTGATCTGGCGGTCGATCTCGGCGGGGTGAACCAACCACCCCGCCAGACATGACCTGCCTCGTCTCAGATCCACCTTCTCTGATCCCCACCGCAATCATTCATCCGAGGAGCCTCAACTATGCCCAAAGTCCTGTCCTTCACCCTCCTGCTTGCCAGCCTTAGCCTGACGAGCGTCACCGGAGCCTCCGCCGCCCAGATCGGCGCAACGGTCTACGGCGACGGCAACAGCGTCCGTTCCACTGGCTACGGCCACGGCCCCTTCTCTGGCTTCGTGGTTGATGGCGACGGCAACGACTTCGATCTCTTTGCCGGTCCCTGCCCAGGCGGCCGTCCCAGCCAGACCGTCATCACCGGATCGGGTCGGCGCGGGGTGCGCGTGGCGCCCTGCCTCATCGACTAACCCAAGACTCTGGAAGCCTGCAGCCTCGTGTGGGCTGCGACCTCATACAACTCAAACCAACAGGAGATTTCCGATGAGCTGGCTTTGTGTCTTCTCGCTCTCGTGCCTGGCCAACCCCGCCGTGTCCATGTCCATGCCCGATACTTCTCTCACCCAGACGAACCCAGCGCCGGCTCACGTGCAGCCGGCACCGTCCCCGTCTGCCCCGCTGCGGTGCGAGCTGCACCAGGCGAGGCGTGGCGGCGAGCAGGTGCTCGTGGCGGTCGTGCATTCTGCAATTGCCGCCGAGGGCGAATACGAGTTCAGCATTGCGGCCCGGGATGCGGGCCGCAACAGCGTGTCGAGCTCGACCGGCGACGCCTTCCAGATCCGGGCCGGGCAGCGGGCCGAGCTGGAAGGTCCCAGCCTCAGCCTGGGCCGAGGCGCCAAGCTGCAGGGCCGGCTCGAACTGCGCGATCCAGCGGGGCGCACCCTCACACAGTGCAGCCTGTGAGACGCTGCAAGGAGGCTCGGCCGAGGATGGGCGGACCGATGGTGCGGCTACCCCGGTTCAGCTCATCCCCTGTGGGCTGCGCCACAACCGGCCAGCGCAAGGTGAGGGAAGGTGTGTCTGTGAGGGCGGCCGGAGCTGCTGCCCTGAACTGAAGCCACCGCCTCCTGCAGGCTCACACACCGGAGTTCCACCATGCGCCGCCATCTCCTCTCCACCATCGTCTCGTCCCTGGTCATCGCGGCAGGCGGTTCATCGCAGGTCATGGCCGGCGGTAAAATCCTGATGGAGAACGAGCGCATCCGGGTGGAGCTTGCCATCACAGAAAAGCTGGTGAGCAATGACACGGAGTACTCCCGTGACCGGCTCGGCCACTACGTGTTCATCGCCAGCGCGCTCCCGGACGGCGTGGTCGAGGTGAGCGCCATCGAGGACGTGGCGAACTGCACAGGCGTGCGCCCCCGCTTTGGCCTGACCAAGCCTAGTCAGGGCTACTTCCGCTTCCCGGCCTACGCCGTCTACTATGGGCCTTACGCCAGCAAGCAGGAGGCGGTGAACGTGCGCAGAGCCGTCGCCGAGTGCGTCCCCGATGCCTACAACAAGGCTGGCGTCATCCAGAGGTTCTGAATGACAAAAGCGGGAGGAGGCTATCAAGCCCTAACCTGTTGGCACGAAGGGTACGCAACGGCAGCTAAAAGCCTCGAATTGGTCGAAGAAGGCTCTTCCACTAAAAGCGAGCTCGCCCCTTTCTAAGACCCCGTTTTACGTTGCTTTGGCGAGGCGCCTGACGAGGATCATGGCGGCGAGGACCAAGAAGGCGAGGGCTGAGGACGGTGTCGCCTCGTAGTCGCGGGTCATTCGGCGGCAACGAGCGATCCACCCGAAGGGGCGCTCGATCACCCAGCGCCTGGGCTGGACGGCAAAGCCCTTCTGGCCTTCCTCCGGCCGAATGATATCCACGGCGATGGCAATGGCCGAGCCAATGCGCTCGCCCTGATAGGCGCGGTCGGCGAAGCAGTGTGCTAGGAAGGGCCAGAGCCCGCGCGAGGCGCGTACCAGCGCGGCTGTCGTGGAGGTTGTCCTGGGTGAGCGTCAGATACTCTCCCAATGCCCACGAAACCCGCCGCCCACAAAACCGCCAAGCCTTCCGCCCCGTTATGAAACGGGCTCTAAGCCGCGAGCTCTGCGCGTGAGATTATCTATCGATTTCAATAACGTAGGTGTTCGCAGTTTTATTCGAGGTGGCGCGCCAAACTCCTCAATGACTTAGAGCTGTTCCCGGCGATGTTGCGACGGGACGGTGGTTGGGGCGTTGACCGGTGAAGGAGCCAGCGATGCCTTCACCGTTGTCTGTCGATCTGCGCGAACGCGTCGTAGCGGCCGTGGCCGGGGGCGCTTCCTTCCATTGGGCGGCGGCGCGGTTCGGGGTGAGCGTGTCGAGCGCCAGCCGCTGGTCGCAGCGGTTTGCGCAGCAGGGTCACGTCGCGCCCAAACCGACTCACGCCGACGACAGCCTGCCGGCGATCGAGGCGCATGCGGATCTGATCCTCTCCCTCGATGAGGCGCAGCCCGAACTCTTCCTGCGCGAATTGCGCGACGCCCTGGCCGAGCAGGGCGTGCAGACCAGCACGAGCGGGCTGTCACGCTTCTTCGCTCGCCACGGCATCACCCGCAAAACGTATGGCCCGCCCCGTCCGCAAGTGGCTCGGATCCGCTGGTCTGTGCAGTCTGCATAAACGTATCCGGCCTTCCGGCAGCGCCGTTGGCCAAGATGGAGATCCGCGCGTCCTGGGCCTCATAAAGGGGTCGGCGTCGAGCGCCATTTTTGCGGAGAGGCTTCCAAAACACCGGTCGACTGTCAGGCCATCTTCCTCTCACCGCCCGCAGACATCGAAAGGCCGGCGCGTCCGCGCCGGCCGAACTCGGATCAGGCGGCCACGGCCGCCGGCTCGTAGACCCGCCCGTGGCGCAGCAGCGCCCAGACGATGCGCGCCATCTTGGCCGCCAGGGCGACCACCGCCGTGTTGACGTGCGACCGCGCCAGCAGCCCGCGCAGCCACTGCCCGAGATGGGTGTCGCTCTGGCGCAGCGAGGGCAGCGCGGCGCGGGCACCCTGGACCAGCGTCTTGCGCAGGTACTTGCTGCCGCGCTTGGTGATGCCGACGAGCCGAGGCTTCCCGCCGGTCGTCACCTGCCGCGGTACGAGACCAAGCCAAGCCGCTAGATCGCGCCCGCGGGCGAAGCTGGCCACGTCGCCGATGGCCGCCACCAGCGCGGTCGCGTTAAGTGCGCCGATGCCCGGGATCGTGGTCAGCCGACGAGCGTCCTCGTTGATGCGGGCCTGCTCAGCGAACTCGGCGTCGAGCGCGGCGATGCGCTGGTCGAGCTCCTGCCAGCGTTCGCGCACCTCGGCCATGAGGGTGCGCATGCGCGGTGTGAGCGACGCGCCCGCGTCTGTGTCCAGCAACGCGGCCAGGCAAGCGGTGAGCTTGGCGCGCCCCTGCGCCACGACGTGGCCACGCTCCAGCAGGACGGAACGGATCTGGTTGGTCAGCGCCGTGCGCTCGCCCACGAGCTGGTCGCGGACCCGGTGCAGGGTCTGCACGTCGAGCTGCGCCTCGGACTTGAGTGCCACGAAGCGCATCGTCGGGCGTGTGGCCGCCTCGGCGATGGCCTCGGCGTCGCGGTCGTCGTTCTTCTGCGCCTTGACGTAGGGGCGCACGTACTCCGGCGACATCAGCCGGACGGTGTGGCCTTGCTCGGCCAGGGCGCGGCCCATGTGATGGGCGCCGCAGCAGGCCTCCATCGCAACGACACACCCCGGCAGCTTCGCGCCGAAGGCGATCACCCCCTCGCGCCGCATGCGTCGGCGCAGCACGACCCGCCCCGCCGCGTCCAGCCCGACGAGGCTGCAGCTGTTCTTGCCCAGGTCGATCCCAAGAACCGCAATCGTCATCGTCCCGCTCCCTTCCTCATCTCGGCTACCCTGCAAGCCTAGCAGCGCAGTCCGGTGAGGGGCGGGCCATCCATAAAGGGGCGCAGTACGCGGCTGAGCAGGAGCGGGCCGACGTGAAGGCGGCGCGTGAGGCGTGGTTCGAGGCTCAGCCCGACCTCGACCCCGACAAGCTCGTCTTCCTCGACGAGACGGCGGCTGCCACCAACATGGCCCGCCGCTACGGCCGCGCCCCGCGCGGCGAGCGCTGCCGGCTCCTCGTACCGCAGGGCCATTCTAAAACGACTACTGTCACCGCCGCTCTGCGCACCACCGGCCTGTGCGCCCTCGACCTCGCGGATGGCGCCACAAACGGCCAGCGCTTTCGCGACTACGTCGCCAACCGCCTCGTCCCGGTGCTGCGGCCCGGCGACACCGTGATCCTCGACAACCTGCAAGCTCACAAGGTCAGCGGCATCCGCGAGCGGGTCGAAGCGGCCGGCGCGCGGCTGCTCTACCTTCCGCCCTACAGCCCCGAGTTCAACCCGATCGAACAGATCTTCGCCAAGCTGAAAGCGCTGTTGCGGACCGCAGCCGCCCGCACCGTGGCTGACCTCTGGGACGCCATCCGGAACGCCTTCACCCGCTTCACCCCAGACGAATGCTGCAACTGCCTCGCCGCCGCCGGCTACGACAACGATTTGGCCGTCGCTACGTAAGCGGGAACGGCTCTAGCTGCTTGCAATGTTTGTATGCCGTTCGACAGCCCATCGAGCAGGCCGCTCAAATCGGCTCGGCGGTCTGAAAGTCCCGCGGCTGTGAAGAAGTTGACTGGATTGTCGAGCGCAGACGTAACGCGTTTGCCGGTCGCCAGGACATTCTGCGTAAGCGCTTGATGATCAGCGACGTTCTGATCGGCCCCCACGCGGTGGTCCAAGTTCTAAGTTAGTGCAGGGTCGGCCTTTGCTCCACGGGTCGCTTGGCCGGCGGAGCCGACCGAGTGAGCGCAGCCGGCCAAGCGGTGAAGGCCGGCACGAACACCTCCGGGGCCGGTGGTCGGTAGCCGAGCGAGGCGTGCGGGCGCACGCTGTTGTAGTGTAGACGCCAACTCTCGATCACGATCTGCGCCTCCTTGAGCGTGTAGAAGATCTCACCGTTCAAAAGCTCGTCCCGTAGTCGTGCGTTGAAGCTCTCGACGTAACCGTTCTCCCATGGCGAGCCGGGTGCGATGTAGGCTGTTCTGGCGCCGACACCGGTGATCCAGGCCTGCACGGACTTGGCGATGAACTCCGGACCGTTGTCCGAGCGGATATGGCTGGGCACGCCGCGCAGGATGAACAGGTCGGACAGCACGTCGATCACGTCCGCCGCCTTCAGCTTGCGTGCGACGCGGATCGCTAGGCACTCCCGCGTGAACTCATCGACCACGTTCAGCATCCGGAACTTGCGGCCCTCGTGCGTGCGGGCTTCGACAAAGTCGTAGGACCAGACGTGATCGCGACGCTCCGCCCGCAATCGCAGGCAGGAACCATCCCCGTCCCAGATGCGGCCGCGCTTGGGCTGCCGAGACGGGACCTTCAGCCCCTCGCGCCGCCAGATCCGTTCGACCCGCTTGTCGTTGACGAACCAGCCCGCCGCCTTCAGCAATGCACCGATCTTCCGGTAGCCGTAGCGCCCGTACTGGCGAGCCAGTTCCACGAGGTCGGCTGTCAGCGCGGCCTCATCCTCTCTTCCCCGCGGCACCTTGCGCTGCGTCGAGCGATGCTGCCCGAGCGCCCGACAGGCGCGGCGCTCGGAGACGTCTAGGACGTTCATGACATGCGCGATGCAGGCGCGTCGGCGCGCGGGGCTGGTCAGTTTCCCCGAGCGGCCTCCTGCAGGATCAGCTTGTCGAGGGTGAGATCCGCAATCGCCTTGCGCAGCCGCTGGTTCTCAACCTCCAGGTCCTTCATCCGTCGAACCTGATCGCTCTTCAGGCCGCCGTACTCCTTGCGCCAGCGGTAGTAGGTCACTTCCGTCACGCCGATGGCCCGGATCGCCTCCGCCACGCTCTGGCCCTGCGAGACCAGAACATCCACCTGCCGCAGCTTGGCGACCACGTCTTCCGGCTTGTGCCGCTTCGTTCCCATCTGTCCGTCCTCATCTGGCTCAAAAGCCATACCTCAGGGCGGACCACTTCAGTGGGGGCGGATCAGTCAGCGAGATGCTGGACATCTTCTGTGCTTATGGTTTTCGTGTTCGACACAAGCAACCGCAGATATGGTTGATGTCGCGTTAAATTAACGGTCCATTCACCATGTCGTGTGCGTGCAGCCGTCGATTTTGTTGTTTCTGGAGCCGACGTAGCATCGTCGTTGCACACAAAGACTTAGGATCAGGCCGATTTAACGATGCTAAATGTAACCTTTGGTGCGCTGCTCGGAGGTGGGTGCCGGGCACACCGGCCCATTCGCGGGGTCGAGGCGAACCCCAACGGCGTCGGGCCACCGATGGGCAATGACGCTCGAAGCAGCGCCCCGGTTGATCTGGGCGAGTTGCACGAAGCCGCCGACTTGGCAGGTGCCGTTGGCCGGGTCGCCGCCGATCGGGATGCGCTGCTGTCGGGCGGCGCAGACAATCCGCACCGCAGCCTCGGCGCAGCCGATGCCCTGCTGGTTCAGGGCTCGATCCGGGTCCACGCCGACGGCGACACACGTATCTCGACCGTAGCCGGAGCACACAAGCCGGGCGATCACACCGCGGCCTTTATGAGGAACTCGACGAGAGGCATCTCGATGAGGCTGCCGTCGTCCTCTACCTTCGTCGCGTCCCACAAACCGTGCTTCGTCAGGTAGGCTCCTGCCAGCCTGGAAAGCTCGCTCTGCTCCTGCTTGGGCAAGCGCCAGCCGTCGATATCCAGAAGCTCGTCACAAAGGATGAGATTACGAGGCTTGCCGTCCGCGCCCGGCTTGATCGGGACGCTCCCGTCCTCCCGCACACGCCAAATGCCACCGTATCTCAGCTTCGATCGCTTTTTCGACGCGGTGAGTTCGACGAAGATCGTTCCTGCCTCCGGCCTCCAGTCTGAGTCGTTCACGTAGAAGGGATACTCTCCCTCAAGCGCGGTCAACCTTGAGATTGCATAAGTCGCGGCTGGCCCTGCCTGGAACGCATCGATCGCATCTTGATCCACGTCCGCGACGACAAAGCCGAGCACGTACACCATCTTCGAAATGCGTCTCGGCTCTGCCCGCGCCACCTGCAGCAACGTGCGGACGTACTGGCGCTGGGCTCGACCGTGGTTCTGCTGCCAGAGCGGTTTTACCTCATCGGCCAAAGTCGCGGTGACGGGGGGGCACGCTCCCAGCTCAGGTTGAAGCGTTGAAGCGCCTCTGCAACGAACGTCGGCTCCGTGAGCAGCGCGTTTGCCTCGACGTTGCCGGCTGCTCTCGCACCCTCAAAGCCGAGCCCATTGCTGGATGCGTTGCTCGATCCGACGATCGCAACGTCGCCAACAACCGACAGCTTGGAGTGGAAGTCATCTAGGGTCCGGATCTCGCAGCCAGCATCGAGCAGCTTCTTGATCTCTCCTGGATTGCAGACACCGCTGAACAGGTCGCAGAGGATGCGCGTCCCCACGCCAGCTGGTCGCCGATCGAGGCCAAGTCCCTTGAGCGCGCCAGCTCCCCAAAATGCGATACCGAGGCTCGCATCATCCCTGCGAGCCAGGAGGCTCCTGAGCCGCTTTGCAGCGTCATCGCCATCCAGCAAAATTGGGCTGTCTGTCATGCGCTCGGATGCCCTACGGTCAGGACAGAAGCCTCCGGAAAGTTACCGAGTTCCAATCCGGTGCTGGATGCGCGATTTGCTAGGAAAACGCCGGCAGCCCGACAGTTCGCCGCCCCGTCCGCGGCTGATATGTAGGCCGAGCCTGAACACACCCTGATGCGGCGAATGAAAATCTGCGAGGAGCAGGGCACCGGCATCGACAAGGCCGTCAACGCGGCTGAGATTTTCCAGCTTCCCCCTCCAGATTTTCGAACCGAGGGTGACAACATGAAAGCCGTGCTGCTGGCACCCCGGCAGTTCGGAGAAATGACACAGGTCGAGCGCGTCCGAGCGGCCTACCAGCATGCGGTCCTCAAGGTGCTGGCAAACTCAAGAATGACGAACAGCTCCCTGTGCGAACGCCTCGGAATTGCTAAGCAGAATGCCGCGCAAGCATCCCGGATTATCAAGGATGCCTTGGCCGCCGGCCTGATCCGTCCTGCGGATCCGGAGGCGCCCCGGGCCGGCTATGTCCCGCACTGGGCCTAGTTCTTGATCGGGTTTTGATCGGGATCCGGTGGGAAAAGCCACCCCACTGTTGTTGCAATCCTTTTACCGGCGCTGGAATGGGCTTTTCTCTTGATCGGGTTTTGATCCACGGCCGGGGGAGCTTCGCGCGCCAGGTGATGCCGGCAAAGCAGCAGGGCCAAGCTATCAGGGGGCCGGCGCCTGCCGGGGCGAACTTGCTGCCGCGGCGGCCTCCTGCTGATCGACACCGTTGAGTCTGCATACCCACGGCGATGTGGCCCTTTTGCGCCGGCAAAACGCGACCGCATCGCCCACGCTACGAACGGATCTGCTAACCTGTTGTAAGGACTGGAGGTAGCATGCTCATCAGAGAGCTGGGTCCTCCGCCTTCGGAGGGCAACGCTCTATCCAGCTGAGCTACGGGTGCTGACCGTGGCTCGTGAGTAGCCCAACTGAGCGGCGGACGCAACGGTGCGAGCCGCGCTGCGAACGAGGGCCAGCACCTCACGGCGTAGCCGGTCATCCTCGATCGTGATGAAGGCGTTCAGCAGATCGACGGCCCCCGGGACGCGTAGGAACTCGAACGCTTCTTTCTGGCCCTGCTCGACCAAGCCGGCCCCTTCCTCGAAGAAGGTCGAGACCGGTACCTCAAGTACCCGCGCAACCTCGCTCAGGCGGCTGGCGCCGACACGGTTCACGCCATTCTCGTACTTCTGGATCTGCTGGAACGTCACGCTGAGGGCCCTGCCGAGCGCAGACTGCGAAATTCCCTTGGACTTGCGCAGCATCTTGATGCGCTGTCCAACAAGACGGTCCTGCTCGGTCACACGCTTTGGTAGTGCGTTTGGAGTGTCCATAGGAACATGCCCTGAGTCCGAGAGCTAAAGCGCTATTGCAGCCGATCGGCCAGGAGCAACTTTAACGCGAGCATTACTGTTCCCGCGAATAGCAGCACCTGTCAGATGACCGTCGCGAGCATCCGCTTCCACACCTCGGCCATGCGGACGCCATCACCTGCGCCGACCGTGGCAGCTTCCCGCCTATGACGGCATTGGCGCGGCGGCCTGCGACGACTCTCCTTCCCCCGTCGCCGCAGCTACAATGAACTTAGCGAGCCGATTGGGATCGCGGGGGCGCTTGGGGGTGGTCATAGAGCCCTCGCATAACCGGGCAGCAGGCCGATCGCCTGCGCCGTATCCTGAGAGAGGCGGGCCTCGCTCAACTCAACCTCGGCGTCGGCCTTCACGGCGTTCTTCACGATCTGAACGCCCGTCTCCGGGTCATCTGCTAGGACAGCATAGAGCATCGTCAGCCGGCCGTTCGGCGTGTCGGCATCAGGCCACGTCACCTTGACGATAAAGGCGGTCTGGTTGGGCTCGATCATGTCCTTAGCCTACATGGCCCGCGAGCCGGGACCAAGGTTGGGTCAACCCCGACAAATTTCTAACTGACCCACTTGGGGAGCTCCGATCATTCACGGAGCTGTGAACCCTTTTCCACCCAGAGGCGTTCCTCGTCACCTCTCCCGGCTTAGGAAGTTCACCAATGAAAATACTTTCCGCGTCCCTGCTTGCGGTTGCTCTCGTAGCTACCCCGGCGCTTGCTCAGCAGAATAACACCAATCCTACAGCCACGCAGCAGAATACCCCGCGAGCGGCTGATCGCGATAACGACTTCGATATGGGCTGGCTCGGGCTGATTGGACTTCTGGGCCTTGCTGGTTTGCTCGGCCGTCGCAGGCATGATCACGTCAACACGACGTCTACGACGCCCGGTTCGACTATCCACCGCTAAAGATCGGGGGAGCTTCGGCTCCCCTTATTCGCATGTGTGCCTCACCCACTTTACCAAGAGGCAGCGGGTCATGTTGAAGTCTTCGCAGGCTGGCCCAGCCTTGGGGCCAGCAACTGCGCCTGCCATGGTGAGCGATGCCTTACACAGTGGAAATCACGCTGGCCGATCCACCATCGTCCGAGGATGGTCTGCCGATCTATGCGCTGCCCGAGAGTTTCGACACGTGTGCAGACGCCAAGGAAGCCGCTGCTGATCATATCGCCAAGTTGGGACGACCTCCCTCGACCGTCATGTTCACCGTGATGGATCGTGATGGCGTTACTGTTGCGACGGGTGACGACAGCGCGACCTGACCATCATCGAGCGATCCTGGCTGATTTAGCAAGTTTATCGTGGACGCACCGGTGCGATGGCTTGACACCTGACATTCAAAAACCTTTATTCAACTCGCGCTGACTGCAGAACAATATGGACGGGTCTAGCGCGAGAACGGATGTGAGGCCGCCATAGGCCCTGCCGCTTCTTACGATTGGAAAGATGTGCCCGAGCGGATGACCCCCGTTGCGGAGTTATTCATTGAGCAGGAGAAGGGGCCGCGGCCCTCAATCATCGGACCGCAGCCACCGAAATCAACCTCACTCGGACGGCGGGCTCAGGATCAACTTGCCACGGAAGACTTCCTTCTGATTGTTGATGCTGGCGCACCCGTACTCCTGCTCGCCTGCCGCAAGCGTCCTCAGTTTCAGTACGCCCTTGCCGTTCTGCTTGACCGTGTATCCGTCGCCGCTGGCGGCATGGGCCAGATCGCCATCATGGTGCAGGATCTGATCGTTCTTGAACTGGTTCAGTGACGTGAGCATCACCGGCGAGTCGGACTGACTGATGATGTTGATCGTCACGTTCGAGTTCGCTGCAAGGCGGAGTTCGGTGGGAGAGCAGACGGCCTTCCCGTCCTGCTTGGTGATCTTCAATTCCACAGACGGCATCGACGCGCTCTTGGGCG
Organism: Methylorubrum sp. GM97; assembly: GCF_024347855.1. Lineage (NCBI taxonomy): Bacteria > Pseudomonadati > Pseudomonadota > Alphaproteobacteria > Hyphomicrobiales > Methylobacteriaceae > Methylorubrum > Methylorubrum sp. GM97. The sequence continues at coordinate 1,301,157 of NZ_AP025942.1, read as the reverse complement.
GGGTATCGGGCTTGCCCTGAGCAGCCGCTGCCTGGGCGAACAGGATCGTCATCAAACCGAGCCCAAGCGGGGCATGCCGCAGCATCTGCGATCTCCTTGGTGAGGTTGGTAGGTGTCGGAGCAAGGTGATCCTGGGCTGCCAAGTTCCCTCTAGCAGGCGAACAGTCCCCTCTTTGATGGGGCGTCGAGCTCCAAGTGGTCTGGGAGCCGCTACACTGCGGTTCATGCCTCGGGTGAAGAGGGCCGGCCCTACCTCGAACCCCGGGGGCCTGGCGCCCCCAAACCTATACGGCTGGTCGGGGACCGTAGCCCCCGACTCGTCGTGCCGGTATTAAGACGCAGTCTGCGACCGCCTCAGCGGAATTGACGTCCATACCCGCCGCGGAAGCCGCGGCCAGGACCGCCGAAGTGCCGACCCCCATATCCGCCCCGACCGTAGAACCTCGGACGCGGACCGTATCCTCCGAACCCACGACCATAGCCTCCACCGCGGTAGCCGTGAGGACGGCCATAACCACCGCCATATCCGTATTGGACGTTCTCGACAGGAGAGACGGCTTCAGGTGCTGATGGGACGGCAAACGGTGCTGCTGAGGCTGCAGGTGCCAGCAACAGGCCAGCAATGACGAAAATGGCTTTGCGCAACGGAGTACTCCTATTCTGCGCGTTCATGAGAAGGCGCAGAGCTAGGGGATATAGGGCGCTGATCGGTTTTACGGAGACCAGCCGTTGTTCGACATCTTCGGCCGCAAGCGCCGCGAGGAAGAGCGCCGTCGCAGAGAGGAGCGGGAGAACCGCCTGCGCCGCGCCCGTCTTCTCGACGCGCCTGGCGCGCCCCGGTCGGCAGCGAACGACAGCCAGATGAACCCCGCCTCGCCATCCGGCATGATCCTGAGCCCGCTCAGCCCGATCTCGCCAAGCTATGGCGCGTCGGATCACTCGACCTCGTCGCACTGCTCCGGCTCCTCGTCCTACTCGGACAGCGGGTCATCCTGCTCCGGCGGGGATAGCGGTGGCGGCGGAGGGGGTGGGGACTGAGCATCGGCATGCCCCGCCTCACCACGCTCGCGCCACGCCTCGGCACCCTCGCTGCGACCTATCTCCTGTTCACGCGTTCCTTCATGAGACAAGAAATCTTAGGAGGAATATACATGAACCCACATCAATTTTTGGTGGCAGTCTCGGCAGTACTGATCGTGTCCACGGCTGCACATGCCGAGCCACCCAAAGCTGCCGTTTTCGACTTCCAGCTTGCGAACCTCGGCGCCCAAACTCCAACTGATGAGGACCAAGCCCGCCTCGGCCCCCTCACCGATCTGCTACGTCAGCAGCTACAGGAGAGCGGTCGCTATCAGATCGTGTCCACGGATCCCGTGAGGGCTGAGGTCGAGAAGAGTTCCGACCTGCGCAAGTGCGGCGGATGCGCCGAAGATTTTGCGCGCAAACTCAAGGCGGACGTCGCGATCACTGGCGAGATCCAGAAGGTCTCCAACTTGATCCTCAATATCAACGTCTACGTGAAGGATCTGAAGGCTGACACGCCCGAGCAAGCTTATAGTGTAGACATTCGCGGCAACAACGACACCTCGTTCGATCGCGGTGTGAAGTACCTCGTGAAGAACAACATGCCCCCCGCGACTGAGGCAGTTTCACCGCAGAAGTGAGGCTGGCTGCGGGCTTGCGGTCTGTGCCGCTATACAGCTCTCAGAAGCCTATCGGCTCCCGAACCCAGCCTGATCTTTCTCAACGGCTCTCAACGCGTTCTCGAACGCCTTGGCCTCGGTGGGGAACGAACGGTCGGACCTCTCGGTCGGCTTACCGTGCTTCCTGAGGGCCCATCCGAACTGGCCGTCGGGCTTCTTCAGCGGTTCGATAGTGATAGAATAGGGGGGTGAGGCACTTAATTGGTCATGCCCCCCGTATGCCATGCAGGTCATCCAGCCACTAGCGCCCCCGTTGGTCGGCCAAGGCGGTCGGGCAGTTTCATGCTCAGAGGTCGTCGGTTTGATGCCGACCGCCGCCATTACTTCACCGCGGGGGTCGGCGACGCCCCGCCCCGAGCGGGCGGCCCGCTGCGGGGCTTTTTCGATCCGGCCGGTTAGCGGCCCGATCCGCCACTGCCAGCAGAGCTTGTGTTGCCGCCGCCGGCGTTGTTCGGATTGCCGGCGTTTCCACCGTTCTGCTGAGCCATCGCAGAACCGGTCATGACGGCAAGCGCCAGTGCTGCCGTGATGATCTTCGTCATGTGCTGCTCCGTCTATCACGGCTCCTCTGGCCGCATTCCCGAGCAACTGGACCGATGACCTGACCGGCTGGCTTTGGACTGGGCTGATTGAGAGGATCAGCCTGGATCAGAGGAGTTGGGAATGAAGCGAGGACGGAGGCCGAGCGCGGAGCAGGTCGTGCTGATGCTGCGCCAGATCGAGGTACAGACGGCGCAAGGCAAGAGCATCGCCGTCGCGTGCAAGGAGGCGGAGGTCTCCGAGCAAAGCTACCGTGACGAGCGCCTACGCCAGGAGATCTTCTACTCGCTGAGAGAAGCACAGGTCGTGATTGGCCTATGGCAGAACACCTACAACCGTGTCCGGCCGCATTCGTCGCTGGGCTACCGGCCGCCCGCGCCTGTCAGCTTCCCGGATCTGGCCTACCGGCTACCCATGGCAACTACCGTGCAGTAGCCTCCCATCTGGCCCGGTCAAAAATACCGGTCAGGTCAGGTTTGCCCAATTAAATATAGCGCTCCTAACTCTAATTTAATGCGCATAATTCGAGATTTCTGCATCGATAGATGCAGTAACCACTCGTTTTGTATGAATGGATACAATCAGAGTTCCCATCGGGTTGGTTGGTACCTCCGATGGTGAACGGGCCGGGTGAGCCGCACAAGGCTCCCCGGCCCGCATCCTTCTCACAGCATGTCCGCAAGTTGGGCGCCTTGCAGATCAATCCTGCCCTTGCTGCTGCTCTGGGGTCATGCTTTCGAGTGTCTCAAGTGCCTCGCGAAGTGCGGCCTTCGCAGCGCCGATCCCAACCTGCCTCAGGTCAGCTTCGGTTTGATCGCCCGGCGCTCCAATTGGCACCTGTATTCTTATTTCGGTGTGCCGCAACTTGCCCGCAACGTAATCGTCGCTCGTTTTAAAGAGCACAACCGCGGCGCTGTCCCGCAGCAGATCCAAAGTCAGCGCATCCAAAGTCATCTGCGGCATCGGCTTTTCCATCAGTAAGTTTTCTTACTCAGATGGTGAACGGGCCGCGTGACGAGCACAAGTGTCCTCGCCCCGCATAAATTTCGTCATCGAGTCTTAATGACCCTCGTCGTCACCGCGAACATCGCCGGGCAGACCCGCGGCGAGCCCGTGCAGTTGCCTGATCGGCGCCGTCGTCGGCTCTCCACGATCGTCGCCCGCCATAAGCCGCCGCCCGGCCGCCGGTTCATCATTTCGGTGCACCGGAAGGGCGAGACCTTCCTGCGACCGACGGACGGGGCGGTGCGGCTGCGCGCGGACCGGCGGCGCACGCTGGTCGGGCCGGACGGCGTGGTGCTCGTCACCATCGTGCCGGGCCGCGGCGGGATCGCCTCCATCGGTCTTGCCATCGCGTCGATCGCGCTGATTGCCGTGGCACCCTACGCCGCGCCCGCACTCGCACCTGCGATGGGTGGAGCCGGCATCGCGGTGTCGGCGGGCGCCGTGCAGGCGGGCCTCGTCATCGGCGGTGTCGCCCTCTGCGACGCCGCTCAGGCCTCGGCTGCGGCCAAGAAGAAGACCGAGCGCAGCTTCTTTAGCGTCACCGGCGGCGGCAATATCCCGAAGCCCGGCGCGCGCAAGCCGCTGCTCTACGGCCGGTGCTGGACCACCCCACCGCTCAGCCAAAAGGATTTCATCACATACGACGGCGACACGATGGCGCTGACCAACCGCATGACGCTTGGGATCGGCCGGTTCCAGATCCACGCCGTGCATGTCGGCGAGGCGGCGTTCTGGCTTGAGGGTGGCGGCATCCAGGCGCCGTTCAACTCGACGGATGGCACGTTCGGGACGCAGGTCGAATTCCTGTACGGCCAGCCCTCGGCCATCGCGCCGGGCGACGTCATCTCCTCGCCGTCGGTCGGCGGGCAGGAGATGCCGCGCCCGGGCGGCAATCACGAGCGGACGCCGTGGTTCCGGCTGACCCCGCAGGGCGTCACCGCCGATGCGGCACAGATGTCGTGGACCTATCCGGCGATCTACCGGATGACCTCGCAGGGACGGCAGGCGCCGACCGTGGCCGGCGTCGTGTTCCAGGGGCAGGAGATCAACCCGACCACGGGCGAGCCGGTCGGGCCAATCTTCGACCTGTGGCGCTCCAGCGAGGGCGCGACCGCGCTGACCACCACGCCGCTGCGCCGCTCGGCCTACTTCCGCCTGCCGAAGAGCGGCGCCTTTAAGGTGCGGCCGCAGAACATGTATCCCGAGGCGGTCGGGTTCGAGCAGAAGAACACCGCCTCGTGGGACGAGATGGCGGCGATCGAAGACGACGTCCGGATACGGCCGAACACCACCGAGATCGTCATGCGGGTGCGGGCGGGCAAAGGCCTGACCGTCACCGCCTTTTCCGAGATCTGGGTCGATGCCACCCGTATCATCCCGGTCTGGGACGGCGTTGCATGGGTCGAGCAGGCAGAGCGCGAGGCGGTCTGGGCCTTCGCCGACCTCGTGCGCTCGCAGCGCGGCCTCGCTCTGCCGAACGGCTTCGACGCGGACACTTGGCTCGCTCGCTGCCGCTCGGACGCGATCAGTCCTACGATCTGACGGTGTCTTGTGACGAGATCAGCCAAGGCCTGAGTTTCGGCATCGGCCCGAGCGCGAACGGGTGGGTTGGTGGCCGCCGCGAACGGGGCGATCACGGTGGCGTCGATGCGGTCGGTCTTGGCGCGTTGGCCCAAGGCGTGAGCGAAAGCACGGACCTGTGCTGGGTTCACGATCACGGCTGGCAGCCTCCAGGTGGTGAGAGCACGTGCCACCATGGCTTCCAAACCGCCGGTTGCCTCCAGGACGACGAGCTTCGGCTTCAGGGGCCGGAGGCGTTCGCACAGCTGCTCCACGCCCTCGGTCGTACGGTCAACGGCGAAGTTCGCTCTAGAGGGATGAACGTGAATATCGAGGCGGTCACGGGCCACGTCGATCCCGACAACAGGAGCGTCCATCTGATCCCATCCTTGCGCAAGCGGGCTTCGCGTTGAGCGGCCCAAGCGACATTTCGGGTTCGATGGAACGGCGGGCGAGGACCCTGGCTCACTTGCGGGCTTGGTGGCCCCAGAGGCTAACGGTCTCCCACCCGCCACCGCGCCGAGGAGCATACCCGGCGAGGTTGGGATCAAGTTACAAGAGGCTACTGCAAGGCAGCAGCCATGGGTAGCCGGAAGGCCAGATCTGGGAAGGTGACGGGCGCCGGCGGCCGATAGCCCAGCGACGAATGCGGCCGGACGCGGTTGCAGGTGTTTTGCCACAGCCCGATCACGATCTGCGCTTCCCTCAATGAGTAGAAGAATTTCCTGCCGTAGGCACTCATCGCGCAGCTCTGCTCGGAGATCTCTGCCTCCTTGCACGCCAGGTGGCCGCCGCGCTCGACAGCACGAGCCCGACCGCAATCAGCAGGCGATAGAAAGGGGAAAACGATCATCGCCGTGGCTCGGGCGGGGACAATATGACTGGATCAGCGCGGCTGTGGGGCAGGCACGCGAATCGTGACCATCTGGCCGCTGATCGGATTGGCAATGCCGATATTTGCCGCGGCTCCGGTCAAGCTCTGAGCCTAATTTTCAATTGCTAAAATCATTAGATTCAAATAAAATCCTTCAAAATTGAACTAGAGGCGCATTCTTAGGCTTCCTAAAGAGAAAGCTATCTTCTCTGGTAGGACACGATGAATATCAAATGTGCTCTTTTTCTCGTTGCCCTGGCTGCGTGCACACCATCAACGGCGGTTGCTCAGGAAAAGTCTGCCACCGCTAACGCACCCGCCGGTGAGGCTCGTTGGCAAAAGCAATGCGTAGACAAAGCGAACTATGACAATCTCGGAGCGGATCTGCGGCCTACATTCATGATTGAGTGTGTCGCAGGTGCCAAGCTTGATGCTCTTACCAATCCCGCTGCGCAGAAATAGAAGCTTACGCAATCCAATGGGTTGCCCTCGAACGCTCGGGACTTCGACGTTACAGAGATACTCGCACCCTACCGATCGGGTCACATCCTCAATTGACATCTTCCTTGAACAAACTCCCTTGGTCTGCACTGGGCCCATTTCGGGCACGCGATACCGCGCTCGTCCTCGCTGGAGGCAACGCGCTCGGCGCCTACCATGCGGGAGCCTACGAGGTTCTGCACGAACGGGGCATCCGCCCAGACTGGGTCGTTGGTGCCTCAATCGGTGCCGTGACGGCGGCCATCATAGTCGGCAACGCTGCCGAGGAACGGGTCGCGAAGCTCCGGCAGTTCTGGGATGAGGCGACGCAGCACACCGGTCCCAGCGTCACAGGCTTGCTGAAGCCGCGTCAGTACTACAACGCCCTGCACGCTCTCCTAACGCTGACTCAGGGGCGGCCGAATATCTTCCAGCACCGCTTTCCCGGAATGTGGTCCACCCTACCGTGGATGCCGAACGATGTCGCTCTGTTCGACCACCCCCCCCTGCTAGGCACCCTGAAGCGGCTCGTCGACTTCGACCGGCTGAACCGGGGTGACACACGCCTGACAGTGGGCTGCATCGATGTTGAGACCGGCGAGGAAATCTATTTCGACACCACCCGTGAGACCATCCGGCCCGAGCACATCCTGGCGAGCACTGCCATTCTTCCTGCGTTCGCCCCAGTCGAGGTGGAGGGTCGCCTCCTGTGCGACGCGGGCTTCACGAACAACTTGCCCCTCGATCCACTGTTTGTGACCGAGCCAGAGCGCGATCTCCTCTGCATCGCATCGGACCTGTTCAGCCCACGCGCACCCCGTCCGGCTTCGCTGGATGCAGTGCTGGAGCGGGCGAACGATCTTATTTTTGCCAGCGCAGGCCGGCGTGCCATTGCGGGCCTCCGGCGAGAGTACGCTCTGCGCCAACAACTCGATCCGGATGGACCAGCAGTCACACTGCTGCACCTCATCTACCAAGCGGGCGCCGACCAACTTTCGGCCAAGAGCTTTGACTTCTCGCCCTCCTCGATCTGCGACCGTTGGGCGGCCGGCAGTTGCGACATGATGCATGGGGCAGACTGGCTGGCATCCCACACCGCCAATGGCCAACGCTTCATTTACGAGAGCCTCTAGACCAGCCTAACGCCTATCAGAGTACCAACTTCAGCGCCCTGTTCGGATGTGGCTAGCGATCCGTTAATGTTGATTCTCCGGGTCGTGCCGCAGCCTCACCATGGCAGGAAGCGGTCCGAAGCTGGTCGCCCCGACAGCATGAATGCGATGGCACCGACGACGTCTGCGAGGACCACAAAAACTTTTGCCCCGAACATGCTTTCCCCCTCGCCCCTGATCGGGCTGGGTCCGTCTGACGCGAAGCTGAGGGGGAAGCGCGACCTTCAGCGCGTCGTCAGGGTCGCAGCTTGGGAAGCCGATTCTACCGGGCACCTGTCGCGGGCGTCTCCTCGTCCCATTCGCGATCTCACCGCCTCGGCAGTTCGGCGTGCTCCCGCTCCGCCCCCCCCCCGCAGCCGCAAGCTGACGTGCCGGAAGAGGACGACCCGGCGGTAAAGGACACTGAGCAGCAACCGCCCTGACGTTCTGCTCGGGCTCGGCATTCCATCAGCCGCCGAGCCCTGTCTCACGTTAGGTCTTAGGCTGGTTCGGCGACTTTGCGAGGCCGACCAGCACGCTTCGACTTAGAGGCCGGCGTTGGCTCAGGCTCGGGCGCAGGCGCCGGCTCGACTTTCTTGCGCTGATTGCCCAGGCCAAGCTGTTTAGCCAATGCCGAGCGAGTCGCTGAGTAGTTCGCGGACACTGAGGGATAGTCACTCGGCAATCCATAGCGGGTGCGGTACTCGTCAACCGAGAGACCATGCACGGTGAGATGCCGCTTTAGGGTGCGATACGGCTTGCCATCGACGAACGAGATCAGCGCGTCCGGCGTGATCGATTTCTTGATCTGCGCCGGCGTCGGCTTCTCGATCTCACTACCGGCTTCGGCAGAGGATGTCGCCAACAGGCTCGCAAACGCACCATGCACCTGAACGAGCAGGTTCGGCAGTTCGCTTGCTGGAACGGAGTTGTTGCTGACGAAGGCGGCGACGATATCTGCCGTCATCGTCAGCAGATCGGGCGATGTGCTGTCTTCCATAGTGATTTGCTCCTTACAAAGGCAGCACTTTCACGGCACCCGCCGTAGCGCAACACTACGACGCGAACATAGTTGTATGAGGCGGTCGCTTCTGCTGGCTAGAATTTCGGCGGGCTGCAGCGGAAGGGCTGCCACCCACCTGGAAGCGTCAGGCTGCTCGGGCCACCGGCGCAGGAGCATCCATGGCGCGCAGGTAAACCTCCATCAGGCTCTCCTGCTCGTCGCGCTCGTCCTTGTCCTGCTTGCGAAGCTTCAAGATCTCCTTGAGCACCTTCACATCGAGGCCTTCGCCCTTGGCCTCGGCGAAAATCTCCTTCTTGGCCTCCATCAAATCCTTGATCTCCTCTTCGATGCGCTCGACGCGTTCGATGATGGAGCGGATTCGCTCGCCTGCGACGCCTACCGTGTCCGTGGTGTCGGTCATGCCTTCCTCGTGCTCACTGGCCGCGTGCAGTCTCGCGGCTGATGGTAAGCGGGGCGTTAAGGCTGAAATTCCTGCAGACGGTCCAGCATCAAGGCCGCGCGCTTTGCTGAGCAAGCAGCGTGCGGGTTGATCTCATAGGGCGCCACCCGACGAATCCGGTCGTGCGGCAGGCCGCGGCGGCGCTTAGCGGCCTGCTCAGGCCCATCGCAGAACCGACGCTTTGGACTTCAAGCCGTTCGTAGAAGTGCGCTCTCCTATGCAGACACCTGCAGGCGTGTCTGGCAGATCAAGATGATTGGGGTGACGTGCAACGGCGTGATAGAGTGACGGAATGCGTTCCTGGTTCTGGCTTCCTGTTCTGCTTCTCGTCACGCCAGCCGACGCTGAGCCGTGATCGGCCCCCACGCGGTGGTCCAAGTTCTAAGTTAGTGCAGGGTCGGCCTTTGCTCCACGGGTCGCTTGGCCGGCGGAGCCGACCGAGTGAGCGCAGCCGGCCAAGCGGTGAAGGCCGGCACGAACACCTCCGGGGCCGGTGGTCGGTAGCCGAGCGAGGCGTGCGGGCGCACGCTGTTGTAGTGTAGACGCCAACTCTCGATCACGATCTGCGCCTCCTTGAGCGTGTAGAAGATCTCACCGTTCAAAAGCTCGTCCCGTAGTCGTGCGTTGAAGCTCTCGACGTAACCGTTCTCCCATGGCGAGCCGGGTGCGATGTAGGCTGTTCTGGCGCCGACACCGGTGATCCAGGCCTGCACGGACTTGGCGATGAACTCCGGACCGTTGTCCGAGCGGATATGGCTGGGCACGCCGCGCAGGATGAACAGGTCGGACAGCACGTCGATCACGTCCGCCGCCTTCAGCTTGCGTGCGACGCGGATCGCTAGGCACTCCCGCGTGAACTCATCGACCACGTTCAGCATCCGGAACTTGCGGCCCTCGTGCGTGCGGGCTTCGACAAAGTCGTAGGACCAGACGTGATCGCGACGCTCCGCCCGCAATCGCAGGCAGGAACCATCCCCGTCCCAGATGCGGCCGCGCTTGGGCTGCCGAGACGGGACCTTCAGCCCCTCGCGCCGCCAGATCCGTTCGACCCGCTTGTCGTTGACGAACCAGCCCGCCGCCTTCAGCAATGCACCGATCTTCCGGTAGCCGTAGCGCCCGTACTGGCGAGCCAGTTCCACGAGGTCGGCTGTCAGCGCGGCCTCATCCTCTCTTCCCCGCGGCACCTTGCGCTGCGTCGAGCGATGCTGCCCGAGCGCCCGACAGGCGCGGCGCTCGGAGACGTCTAGGACGTTCATGACATGCGCGATGCAGGCGCGTCGGCGCGCGGGGCTGGTCAGTTTCCCCGAGCGGCCTCCTGCAGGATCAGCTTGTCGAGGGTGAGATCCGCAATCGCCTTGCGCAGCCGCTGGTTCTCAACCTCCAGGTCCTTCATCCGTCGAACCTGATCGCTCTTCAGGCCGCCGTACTCCTTGCGCCAGCGGTAGTAGGTCACTTCCGTCACGCCGATGGCCCGGATCGCCTCCGCCACGCTCTGGCCCTGCGAGACCAGAACATCCACCTGCCGCAGCTTGGCGACCACGTCTTCCGGCTTGTGCCGCTTCGTTCCCATCTGTCCGTCCTCATCTGGCTCAAAAGCCATACCTCAGGGCGGACCACTTCAGTGGGGGCGGATCAACCAGGCCCAGCGCCTGCTATTTGGTCCGCTCAAGCCGAGCAGCGGCATGGCCCTCGCCTCGGCAGCCGGTATCCTGGGCTCCGCCATGGGGCTCCTCCTCCAAGACCTTGAAAACAGATGGCTGCGACGCCTCGGGGGGCTCGCAGCCGTGTTCGGCTTTGTCGTCGCCGCCGTCGGCCTCCTCGGCTATGGCTACGGTCTAGGCGTGCTCCACCAGAGCGGCCCCTTCTCCCGAATGGCGCTCGTTACCGCCATCACCCTGGGCATTCTCTCCGCCGGCATCATTCTCAGCCGACCCAGCCGACCATGGGTAGCAGCGGTGCTTGGGGGTGGCGATGCCGCGACCCTGACGCGACACCTCCTCCCATCCGTAGTGCTCGCACCCCTTATCCTTGGGTGGCTGGTGCTCCAGGGGTTCCGCGCCGGCTACATCGAGGCCGAGACCGGGATGGCCGTCCTAGTCATCCTCCTGGTGCTCTGGCTCGCCGGCCTGACCATACGTCTGGCGCACAGCATCGACCGGCGTGCGGCAACTGAACGGAAGCTGCGTGACACCCTCCAGGACATGAACGAAGCCCTGGAACGGCGCGTTGCGGAGCGGACGCGCGAACTCACGGCTGCCCAAGACGCGCTGGTGCAGTCGCAGAAGATGGAGGCCATCGGCCAGTTGACCGGGGGGGTCGCGCATGACTTCAATAATTTGTTGACCATTATCCGCTCTTCTGTCGAGTTCCTGCGCCGCCCCGACCTGCCGGAGGAGCGCAGGCGCCGCTACATGGATGCGGTTTCAGACACGGTGACGCGGGCCGCGAAGCTGACCGGGCAACTGCTGGCCTTCGCGCGGCGACAGGCGCTCAGGCCAGAGGTATTCGACGCTGGGGCACGTATCCGCGCGATTGCCGAGATGCTCGATTCCCTCACCGGCGCGCGCGTCCGCATCGTTACGCACCTGCCTAGCGACCCTTGTTACGTACGGGCGGACGCGAGCCAGTTTGAGACGGCCCTGGTCAACCTCGCGGTAAATGCACGTGACGCAATGGAGGGTGAGGGCGCACTGACGATCCGCCTAGCCTGCGGCCGAGCCATGCCGGCGATCCGCGGGCATGCAGGCTCGGCGACGCCCTTCGTCTCGGTTGAGGTTACAGATACCGGCTCTGGCATTGCGCGGGAGCACCTCACGCAAGTCTTCGAACCCTTTTTCACCACGAAGGAGGTCGGCAAGGGCACCGGGATCGGCCTAAGCCAGGTCATCGGCTTCACCAAGCAGTCCGGGGGCGACGTCGACGTGACGAGCGTGGTTGGGCGAGGCACCACGTTCACGCTCTACCTCCCCCAGGCCGACGCTGAGGGGAACGGAACGATGGGCGATCCGGAACCGGAAGGGCCGGCCATTGAGATGGCCGACAAGTGCGTCCTGGTAGTGGAGGATAACGTCGAAGTCGGTCGTTTCTGCGCGCAGATCCTGCATGACCTAGGCTACGGCACGGTGCTCGCGCAATCGGGCGAGGCGGCACTCGCTGAGATCGAGGCGGTGCCCTTCCGATTTGATGCGGTGTTCTCGGACGTTGTCATGCCCGGTATGGGCGGAATCGAATTGGCCAAGCGGCTGCGGGAGCTCCATCCGGAGCTGCCGGTGATCCTCACCACTGGCTACAGCCACGTCCTAGCCCAGGACGATGGCCACGGCTTCGAGCTCGTGCGGAAGCCCTACTCAGCCGAAGAAATTAGCAAGGCGCTTTCGTGGGCAACAAGGCGTAAGCTGAAGGTCCCTCCGGCAACACTCGTTAGCGGCGCCTGAGAGATTCCTGCTTCATACGCGAAATTACGGGTTTCCTCCGCTCGCATGGAGGCATCGAAGCTCTACTGATTTCAGTGTCGCAGATCGCTCTGTTTAACGCACCCGGGCACTCGGCATCGACCGCATTAATGGGCCACAACATGCTGATGTCGTGACCGCCGCTCAAAGGTCCGCTTCTTCCTACCAAGCGGACGTCTCGGCCGGCAGGCTTGAGGGTCTGCAAGGGGTCAAAAGTTCACTCCCCCGCTTCTGCTTCCAATGAGCTTCGAAGCCCTTGCGGGGCCACTGGAGCATGTTCGACCCCGTTCAGCGAGCAGAGCACATGTTCTCAAGTTCTTAGAATGGTGCCGGTTACGTCAGGGCTCTGTACATAGCGATTCAACCTCCCGCTTGTGCATGACGCCATCGTATCCTGGGCAGCCGGTGAGCGCGCCGTCGCGGATTTCGCGCACGGCGAACAGCACGATCGCCGGGGCGCGCTCAGGTGTGAGCGAAGCGTGAGTATGGCGGACCACCGATCGGGGGAATGACAGCCCGCCAACTGCTGGCCAGACAGGGTCAGCGCAGCAGGAACAACTTATGCGCTCGGACAACTCGGCACATAAGCGCAATCCGCAATATCTGGTTGAGCAATATCCCCCCGCGCTGGTCGTGCCCTTGCCTGGCTGTCACGCCCCTGATTCGGCTTAGCGAGGCGTAGAACAGCGGGCCGGTACTGAAGAGGGGGGGGCGGCACCGACCCGCCGGCCGTGTACCGCGGGTGTCGGAGGAGACCACGGCGCAACGACAGAAATTAATGGAACGCGACCAGCAGGCGTTCAAGCCGAGCGTGCGGCTTACCTCGATCAGGCACCAAGGTGGTCACGCCTGAGCAAGGCCCAAGATCAGTGGGCCGGTGTTGCCCCATCAGAGCGCCCCTTCAACACCAGCCCACTGTCTGCGCCTGCAATGACGCGGCGAGCATCTGCAGGCGCGGTCATTCGTGCCGATTGCCCCTGGAGCGCTCAAGCTGCTCCTTAGAGGTACTTCGATAGTATTGCCCGAGCCAGCCGGGCCCGCCGCGCATCTCCACATCAGAACCATCACCATGACCCGTGTGCTTCTGCTCGCGGCGCTGGCGCTCGCCTGTGTCGCGTCTCCCGCCCTGGCCTTCGAACTGGTGCCAGGCCCATCCCGAAGTGGTGGAACGATCTCTCTGGTCGGCGGCACCGTCTCCCTGTTCGATGCCGCTATCTCCATGCGTCGGGCGCGGCTCGGTTTGGCCGTGTCGGCGTTCGGCGTCTTCGTCGCCATGACCGGCGCGTCAATCGCCGCCGAACTCGGGACCATCGGCGACAAGGCCGTGATCCTGCCCTGGGGCGATTGGCTCGTCGCGCTGGCGGTGTCTCTGCGCGAGCCGATCCTCACCATCCTCCTGCCGATCATCGCGGCCTACATCATCCAGGCCATCCGCAAGGTCTACCCGTGGGCGGCCCTGTTCCTGTCGCAGCGGCGGGTCGAGATGATGCTCGAGGCGGCCGTCGACTTCGGCCTCGACGCCGTGAACGGAGCGGCCAAGGGCAAGACGCTCTCGGTCAACGTGGCAGTGCCGGTGATCGCCAAGGGCACGCAGTACGTCATCGACACGGCCCCGCCTGCGGTCATCAAGGCGGCCGGCGGCGCGGACGGCATCGCGGCCCGGATCTTCCGCAAGCTCGACCTGGACGACCACGCCAGCGAGGCGGCTGTGCTCGTCCCGGCGCAGGAGCAGGTGGCCGACGGCACGGCGGACGCCGACGAGCTGCGACGCATGGACGAGATGACCCGGCGATAGGCAGGAGGGGCGCATGCCCGGCTCAAACGGGGGAGCGCGCCGGCCGCTCCTGCCCATGCACTCCGCCGGCCCGTACAGCACCTATCGCCTGTTCGAATGGTGCTGGCGACGATGATGGTGCTGATCGCCTTCACCCTCGCCATGCCGGGCGACACGATGGAGCGAAACGCGCTGAAGCCGATCGCAGAGATGGGGTTCAGCGAGGCCAACATGGCGCTGCTTTTCGGTTGCGCCGGGAGCGTGCGGGTGATGGCGCTCTTCCTGAATGGCTACATCAACAACGTCCGCGTCGGGCCGAAAGGCGCCTATGCGCGGGCCGCCGGCGCGGGTGTCGGCTGCCTCATCATGGGCCAGTTCGCCATGGCCTTAATCTATGATGCCTTCAATGTGGCACACGCACCGAGCTTCGTCATCCCGGTGTTCGGCACGCTGGCCGGGTTCGAGGCCATTTCCGTCTACATCGCCGTACTGGACAGCGTGTCGCGCAAGAGCCGGATCGGCAAGGCACTGGCGGCACTTGAGGAGGTTCGGGGCTGATGGATTGGCTCACCTTTCTCAAAGACGTGATCGCGACCCAGCAGTTTCTCCAGATCTTCGTCGGCGGCTGCACCATGATGCTGATCGGCTGGATGGTGACTCGGGCGAAAGGCGATCGCGACCACCTACCACCGCCGGCTCCGGTCGGCATCGCCGACGTGCCGCCGCCCTTCCTGCAGGGGCCCCGCGAGGCAGTCGACCTGATGCGCGAACTGCGCGACCTCGCCCGCCGCCAAACCGAGGATATCGGCCGGATGGCGGAATGCCTCCGCATCATCCGAGAGGAGACGAAGCGGCAGACCGAGATCCTGGGGCTGATCGAGCGCGAGCAGGCGATCGAGAACCGGGCCCATCACGAGCGGGATCGGTCGTGAGCCCCTGCTTCATCGCGATCACCCTGACCGGCATGCTCGCGAGCGGAAAGCCGGCCAAGGACACCTGCGCCTGCTTTTTCATCGGGTGCTGCTGGCCCCGATGAGCCGTGGGCCGATTTCAAGGTGTGCGCGCAGTAGGCGGGGCTACCTGAGGACACTCGGGCGGAGGTGGGCTTTTGCGGCCTTCAGGGGGATCACAGGGAGGTGAGGCAGGTATGCCGGCCGTATCCCTGCTGGTGCTGCTGGTGTCACTGGTCATGTGGATCACTAGGGCCCCAACCGCGGTCACAGCGAACAGAATTACCGCGAGTAAGGCGATGAGGCGGAAGCGGTCCATGGTGGCACTCATGTGCTGCTGCGATACTCGACGTATTCACCGGCGCCCATCCGCTGTTCCCGATTGCCGCATTACGACAGCTGCGACGGCGGAACTCCGTGTCGTGATCGAGCCGGACCGGCGTCAGCATGCGCGTCGTGAGATCACCATCGGGCCGCTGACGACGTTCGCTCGGGAGACGCCGGAGGAAGTAGTTCGGGCGCCGTGCGTGGAGCGTGGGCCGCATTAGCTGCGCCATGATCGTGACGCCTCACATCAGCCAAGCCCGATTTCACAGCGCCGCGATCTCACCGCGTCAGCCGGCATCTTACTTTGACCGATGCGCCCAAGTCTTCAATTAGCTCAGCGGAGATCATCGCTGCATTCTTGCTCGCTGCATACTTCAAGCAAGACTCTCTATGCCCAAGGTATATTTCTGGTTTATTCCACGTTATGTCTTTCTCGACAATTTCCTGAGCAAATACCGATCCAGGAACCAGCAGAAAAATTACGGAAAGGGGTATCGCTTTCATGGCAATGCGCCTCTTGGCTCAGCTAGACATAGGAGTCCTCTATCAACTCATACCCAGCTGCCGATAGTGAAAACACGCTTAGGCACGACTCGATACGGAGTCATATCTGCAGAACTACCCGACTGCGGGCATCGGCCAACCTGATGGCTGATCACCAGCGGGCTTGAAGAAAATGACTTGCCCCGCCCGGCTCAGCCGCGGCGGGGTTTTTCGTTACGGTCTACCGCCCCGAAATACGCCTGCAACCCGCTCCAACGGCACTACTGGCCGATCACGCGGGCGCAGAACGTGGTGAACTTCCAGATCGAGCGGAAGCCGTAAGGCCGGCTGGCGCCGAAGAGCGTCACGCTTGACGGTTTGGCCCCTCATGAGCCGCCGCCGGTACCCGCGCCGCTGCATCGCCCTGTGCGAGCGCGAAATCCACCTCGACCGCATCGGCGGCTCCATCGTCGTTGATCGCCGGCCCGCAGGCACTCCGCCGGATTGCGTGCCGATCTGGCTGTTCGAGAAGTGAGCCTGCTTCCTTTCGACGGAGGACACCCTACCCCGTTTGGGGGATAGATAATGTATGACCTATTTATTTAAGGTTATATTTGGCGATTACAATAAAGCTGGAGTGCAGCTTTGATTAGAAACTCATATTCGTCCATCGCTTCGGCTGAGCCTGTCAATCTAACGATCATGATTGCTTCGACCTATGTACGAAACCATACGTTAGATGCGGCAGATTTGCCTGGCCTTATTCAGGGAATATACTCGGCGCTTGCTGGATTGAAGGCGAAACCGGAATCTCATGCGGCGCCGAAGGTTCAGGGGCCAACGGCTAGACAAATCCGGCGATCGATTTCGCCCAAGGGATTGATCTCGTTTATCGACGGCGCGCCGTACATGATGCTGAAGCGGCACCTTCGTCGGCATGGGCTAGATCCAGACAGCTACCGCGCCCGCTATGGCTTGCCGGCAGACTATCCCATGGTGGCGCCGAGCTATTCGGAGCGCCGGTCGAGAATCGCCTGTTCCTCCGGCCTGCCGCATCGGCGCCGGAAATGGCCGGCGAAGGCTGATGTGGGAACCACATCCGGAGCCTGATGCTCGCATTGCCGGATGGACTTGGCCCACGGCGCTCCACCGTCCCGTCGCCCTGCGCCGACGTCGAACTCTGGCTGAAGGATGCACATGCCTGCCTGTTCATCTGGCCGAGCACGCGCATCAGCCCGGTAGTTACCGATCCGGGTAACCGGCCGCACGCCCGCTCAGAGATCACCATCGGACTGCTGACGACGTTCGCTCGAGAGACGCCGGAGGAGGTGATGCGGTCGCCGTGCGTGGAGCAGGACTCGCCGTAACGTGTCTCACCAGTGCACTTCACTCCTGCCGGCTTTGCTCCGATCTGGTCTGGCTCAGCGCTATTAGTGCGCCGAACGCGCCGCCCGCCGATCCAAGAACGCCTGCCAGCGCGACGGCAACGGGAGGGATTGGCGCAATCTGCTGCGGCCACAGCAGCCAAAGAGTGCCGAGGGCGATGAGCCCACAGCACACGCCGCTCAGCAGAGCCATGATGACACGACGTTTGACGAGTTGTTTGGTCATCCCGTCGCATCTAGGGCGCGCGGGGGTTTAATCGCGTCCTGGGCGTCATCATCGCCACCCGGCCAGACATTGGCCCGGCGATCGAGCGCACCCGGCCCTACATCGGCGATTGGTGGCGGACGGGGTCGCTTCCGTTTGGAGGGGCTGCGCCGGGATGAGGCAACCCATCCTAACAATTAGTTGCACCATGGCGGTGTTGCCAACTCAAGCTAGCGGCCGATTTGCGGCACATCCTCTTACGCGGGAATTGCATCGTTGGCCCAAGCATCTGACCCCGGTGGGGCCGGAAACGAAACGGACCCCCTCGTCGCCATCTTCAGGCTCTGCACTGAAGCCGCGCAAATCATTGATCCGGCCGAGACGCCTCACATCCACGAGGCGATGCAGGAGCTTTTGAAGGAGATCGGAATGGAGATGGGGCGGCGCTTGAACGCTCGCCTTCACTGATCGCAGCCCATCATCTACCGCCTACGTCGAGCCCGTTCTCAATCAGGCGCCTCCTCGCCCGGCTCAGCCGCAGCAGTGTTTTTAGTTTCAGGCACCCTTCGCCGCCGTGAGCATCCGCTTCCGCACCTCGGCCATGCGGTCGTATCGGTTCACCTCGCATGGCTTCGTGACCCGAGCTGAGGGGATCTCCGTCCTCTCGACGTTCGCCGGGGCCGTGAACTCGTAGCCCTACTGGATCAGGCGCCCTGATCCTGCTCCATGCGAGAGGCGCTGCGAACGAGGGCCAGAACCTCGCGGCGTAGCTGGTCATTCTCAATCGTGATGAAGGCGTTCAGCAGATCGATGGCGCCCGGGACACGCAGAAAGCCGAACGCTTCTGTCTTCTCCTGTGCGGCGGCGTTATCCCCTTCCTCAAAAAAGACGGAGACCGGCACCCCAAGTACCCGAGCGATGACACTCAGCCGGCCGGCGCCGACGCGGTTCGTGCCGTTCTCATATTTCTGGATCTGCTGGAACGTCACGCCGATGGCGACGCCGAGCGCAGTTTGCGAGAGGCCCCTGGACTTGCGCATGGTCTGGATGCGCAGGCCGACAATAACGTCCTCCTTGGTTACCCGCTTCGGCGATACACTTGGGTCGTCCATGGGTTCATGCTCTGCGTTGCGACGCGGCGGGGCAACTTGATTGCGACCCGATCGCCGTCAGCAACTCATACGAGAGCTTTTCCGTTGCGGCGTCTGATCGCGCCCCTCAGATGACCGCCGTGAGCATCTGCTTCCGAACTTCGGCCATGCGGTCGTCATCGCTAGCGCCTGTCGCCATGGCCTCACGTCCGACGGCCTCGTAGATCTCCCGTACGGTCTCCTCGTCCAGGCCGAGGCCCTGCGCGAACCGGAGCAAGCCGCGCAGCTCCGCGGCGGATTGATCGGTGGTCTCGCTCATCGGCCTACCGGACCGCGATCTCGCGCTCGCCAACGACAACCTTCGCCGGTTCGGTCGGGTGACGCTCTACGATGCGCTGGATCCCGAAGGGTCGCAGCTTATCCAAGACGCATTGCTTCCGGTCATCAGCGCGGACCAGCAGGTCGGCCAGATCCTTCCCGCCGCCGCTGATGGCTGCGGCGTTGCCGTTGTCGATCTCGATGATGGTGCGCATGGTCAGGCCGCCTGCAAACTCTCGGCGAAATCGTCCGGCACCTCGCCGAACTGCCCAAGGATCGTCGCGCTCTTGAGTTCGCCGGTCTCGTCGTCGGCCACGATCTGCAAGGCGGCCGTTCCCGGCATGCGCGCGGCCATCGCCTCGGCCCGCTTCAGCGCTGCGCTGCTCGTCGTCGAAACCCGCCGATCGCCACCCGCCTCACAACGGCAGTGAATCACCTCGTAAATGCCGCTGCAACAGCCGAGTTTTTCAACATCGGGTAATGGGCGGCAGCTCTTCTGCGGAAGTCGATAGGATCGGCTCCGCTGCCGGAAGAGGAGGCTGATTATGGAGTATTTCGCTGGCCTAGATGTCTCGATGGAGGAGACGCACGTCTGCGTGGTCGACCGCGACGGAGTAGTTACCCATCAGGCGAAGGTGGCCTCTACGCCTGCCGACATCGCGCAGGAACTCGCGAAGGCGCCTGCCTGCCGTCGGGTTGTGTTCGAGACAGGCCGGATGGCTCCAATGCTGTTCCACGGCTTGGCCGACCATGGTGTGCCGGTCGTCTGCGTCGAGAGCCGGCAGGCTTACCAAGCCTTGAAGTCGCTTACGACGCACAAGACCGACCGGAACGATGCGCGCGGTCTGGCTCATCTGGCACGAACAGGCTTCTTCAAGCCGGTGCACGTGAAGTCGCTGCCGGCACACGCCGTGAGGTCGTTGATCATCGCGCGCAAGAAGCTGGTCGGCCAGCGGGTCACGCTGGAGAACCAGATCCGCGGTCTTGCCGTCGTGTTCGGGGTGCGGCTACCGCGGGCGCTCAGCCCTGCGTTCATCGAGCAGGCTCTGCGTTCGAGCGAGGGGATCGCTGGACTGTCCGCCGCCATGCGCGGCCTGATCGGAGCACGAGCTGCCGTGCTGGCAGCTGTCGCCGCCATCGATGCAGATATCAAGCGGATGGTCCGAGCCTCAGATGCCTGCCGGCGGTTGATGACGATCCCGGGCGTCGGTCAACTCACCGCGCTCGCTTTCACGGCAGCCGTCGATGATCCTGAGCGCTTCAGGCGCTCCCGCGACGTCGGTCCGTATCTTGGCCTTGTTCCGCGACGCTACCAATCGGGCGAGGTCGACTACACCGGTAGCATCTCGAAGTGCGGCGACCGGCGGGTCAGAACGCTGCTGTACGAAGCCGCCAACGTGATGCTGACGCGCTGCAGGCAGCCCCTGAAGCTGAAGGCTTGGGCTCTGGCCATCGCGAAGCGCTCTACGATGCGCAAGGCCCGCATCGCTCTCGCGCGCCGGCTAGCGATCATCATGCACGCGATGCTGCGGCAGGGCACCGAGTTCCGACCTGCGTAGCGGCTGACATCACCGGACAGGAGGCCGAACCGAGCTCCCGAGCGGGAGCGACGCCCGAGGGAGGGAGCAGAAGATGGCGCCGATTCTGTAGCATGCGGCCTTGCGCCGACTGCGCTTTCAACCGAGCCGCTTTGCACCCAGCTGACCCCATCAAGTGCCGCACGAGCACGTAGAGAACGCAGGCACCCGAAAGCGTCGAACGCTCTGGATTGAGCTGCCGCCCATTGACTCATTAGAGAACAAAATCGGTCGAAAGAAGCCCATCACTCGAGCTGTGCGAACAGCCGAACCCTGTCGCCCACAGCCAGGGTGACCCCGAACTTGCGTCCGACGTTGTCAGTCGCCTGGACGAGATGATCCGGGCCGATGAGTTCGCCCGCCTTCCTCTTCCGGCCGCGGATCGCACTCGCCAGCATCAGCGCATCGGCGTTGGGCGGAGCGCTCACCGATAGGCTGTAGGTCGGATCGTTGGCGTGCTCGGCATGTCGCTCGGTCCAAAAGTCGGCGACCACCTCCGCAACCGTTGCGGGCGAGCCGGGCACGAGCCGCGCAGTTCCGTCGCGTCGCTTGCGCAACAGCGCTTCTACCGCCCGCCCCTGCCGGAACATGCCGGTCGTCTCACGCTCGCCCTGCTCTCTCTGACGAGCAGTCGTCAGGATCTCGGGGATCGCTTCCTTACCCAGCGCCTCCCAAAGCAGCTCGATGACCGGGCCGGTCGCCACGGAGGAGCACTGGCGCGGGTCCCCCACCGCCAGAATCCAGAACCTCCCGTTGGCGGTGCCTACCCGCTTCACGACATCGCCCGCACCTCCCCCTCCGAGGCCTTGCCCGGCCTCGAACACGAATGACCCCACCGCGGCTGAACCAGGCGAGGCTCGGGAGACACCTGCTTGAGAACGGGCCTGACGTAGGCGGCAGATGATGGGCTGCGATCAGTGAAGGCGAGCGTTCAAGCGCCGCCCCATCTCCATTCCGATCTCCTTCAAAAGCTCCTGCATCGCCTCGTGGATGTGAGGCGTCTCGGCCGGATCAATGATTTGCGCGGCTTCAGTGCAGAGCCTGAAGATGGCGACGAGGGGGTCCGTTTCGTTTCCGGCCCCACCGGGGTCAGATGCTTGGGCCAACGATGCAATTCCCGCGTAAGAGGATGTGCCGCAAATCGGCCGCTAGCTTGAGTTGGCAACACCGCCCTGGTGCAACTAATTGTTAGGATGGGTTGCCTCATCCCGGCGCAGCCCCTCCAAACGGAAGCGACCCCGTCCGCCACCAATCGCCGATGTAAGGCCGCGTGCGCTCGGTCTCTGGGTCAACGTCCGGCTGGGTCGCGCACGGAAAACTCCGCCGTGGCCGAACCGGGCGGAGCCATCCCTTTAGTGGCGATTCTCCTGCGCCAAATCAAAACCGCGTTAGAGCCCCTTTCTCCGATGGATTGTAGGTCCGTTGAGCCGCAAAAAGTGGCCATGAAACAACCTATGTCACTCGGCGATATCCTCGTACTCATCGGCGCTGGCACCGTTCTTGGAGGCTTGGCCCTTCACATTCTGCGTAGCGCCCCTGCATGGGTAGGCGCATGAAAAACCCCACCGCGGCGCGCCGAGGTGGGGCAAGTCCGGTATCGAAGCCCGCTGGAGGGCGGGCATGAGGTAGACGGGCGGCGGTCGGTAGATAGTCCGCCCCTCCAAACGGAAGCGCCCCCGCCCGCTGCCAATCCCATATAACTGGCCGGTCTGCGCAGTAGCGGAAAAACCCTACCGCGGCTGAGCCGGGCGGGGCTGAAAATGTTCGGTGGGATAGAGCTTAGTTGCCGGGGCCGCTCCCACTGCCGCCGCCGCCACTGCCCTGGGGCACGGCTCGTTCGGGTTGATTGGCGTTGCCGCCGGCCGCGGAGTTGTTGGTGATGGTGTCCGCGCCCGTGGCGCCCCGAGAAATCGTGACGCCTCGGTCGCGTCCGCCGGTTACGCTACCATCGTCCGTAACGATGGCTCCCGATCCGGATCGCGTCTGCGCGCCCGCGGAGATGGGGAGAGAGGCAAAGCCTGCGACCGCCAGCGCTAGTCCGCAGGCGGCGGTGAGAACGGTTTTCATATTTGATCCTAAAAGTTACGTGCGCAAACAACCCGCAGAGGTGATGTCGTATCCAGGCATGCGACGAAGGCGACAGCGGACGAAGTTGAAGCCAAATGCGCCGGCGTCGAGCTGACCGACAATTTCTTTCCCTTGGCCCTACACTCCGGGCGGCGATTCTCTCAATACATGCCCTCCGCTCCACCTCCTCCGCGGCTCTCGCACGAACGTCTTAATCGGACCGCTTCGAGGATGGCCTCGCCCGGGCTACCGTCCTATTATGTCCCGTTACCGCCGTCTCGTTGACCCCGCTGTTCTCACGCTGATCGTGTCGTTGGTCGTAGGAAGCCTCTGGCTGGGCACCCACCAACAGGATAGCCACTTTGGTGCCGGGTTCGTCCTCGGGCTGATTGCCGGCGGCTCACTGGCCTTCATGGTGCTCGGGTCGCGACGGGAGCGCAGTTAATGCCCCGCTGCTCGGTCTTCTTCTGCGCTGCTGTCGTCCTGCTTACCGTCTATCTCGTGTGGTCGCATTTTCACGACGGTGAACCGTCGGAATGGGGAGGGTCAATCACGGAGCAGCAGGCTCGGTGAACGGCACAGACCAGCGGTGGGCGGATCAGCTCAACACCTTAGGGGCCCGCGCTCCACGCACCTGCGCGTACCACTTCCTTCGGCGTCTCTCCGGTAAACGTTGTGACCGGCCCGATGGTGATCTCGGATCGCGCGCGATAGCTCGTTTAGGTCGGCGCACGAAAAACCCGGCTTCGGCTGAGCCGGGTGGGGCAAGTCAAGTATCGAGATGGAAGAGCCCGCTGGAGGGCGGGCATAAGGTAGACGGGTGACTGCGCCGCTCAGTCCTGCAGCCGTGCTCCGCGCTCCACGCGCGACCTCCTCAGGCGACTCGTGGGCCTGACCCACACACAACTTGATGTTTCTGCCCCGGCTTTGCGGCCTCGCGGCTGCCTTGTGGCTACGGTAGTCCAGCACGAAATTGCGCCGGTGCTCAGCGACTGTGTCGTCGACAGCGCCCGTACCGTGCACTGTGAGCGCGGCCTCGTTGGCGTAGAGAGATGGTCCGACCCAGCTCGATCAGGATCACGCCCTCGCTGGGGCCAGCCACGACCTGCCGCATCTGGGTCTGTCTCACGTGCCCTGCTAGGCCTCCGCCGTCTGAAACGACAACGCCGCCGCGTCGGCGAAAGCTCACGACGATGGTCCAGGTAGGGAAAATGCAGACTTCCCCCGCAAGCTGGAGCGCAGGGCGGTGCGCCATGTTCAGAACCCGTTGTTGGAGTGTCTGAAATCGGCTCGGCGATCAGGGCGTCATGTCGTTGAAGAAGCAGGAACCGCAGGCCTATTTAAGTGGTGTCGATGTGCCCCAGCAAGCCTCACGGGTCTAAGCCTTGTTGGCCGAAACAGCGCGGGAAGCAGTCACTCGCGTCGTGAGTGTAGCGGAGGCGGGCGCGAGCCGAGCCTCATCCCGACCGCAGCTCTTTGATCTGCGAGTCGAAATAGTTTGAACTTTCTAGCCGGCTTATACCTATCACTATACAGTTTTGATGGCGACGTATCCTTTAGAAGGCGAGTATGCAAACACAGGTTAATTTATGAATATTGTTTCCAAAAAGGCATCTAATGTTGTAGAAATGCTCCTGTTCCTTTTTAGGGTGCTCCTGCCTCGACACTCCCATCGTGCAATTCAGCAAAATACAGGCACTAGCTATGGTCGCAGAACCGTTATGGAGCCGCCTTGCTTTGGCGGCATCCCCTTCGCTGCAAGGGTATGCTTTACCTCCTCATCGCCCGCTTCAAACGCATTCATTGTTCGCTCATGGAACAACCGAGGCGGCCAGACAAAGCCTGTGGTCTGTAGATAAGTTGAGCCGCTGCATCGTCGAGGCGAGCCCGGATTGCATTGAGGTGCTCGACCCGCAGGGTAACCTCCAGCTCGCCAATCCGACCGCTCTCCGCCAGCTGCGTAGCGGCAGCACTTCCGAGAACGAGGGTGAACCTTGGTTGCTCTCTTGGTCTGACGAGGCTCAAGAGACTGTCATGGCCGGGCTCCAGGCCGCACGGGAGACGGGTGCAACACGCTTCAGTCAGTGGCGTCCAGGTACCTCAGGGGAGATGCGCTGCTGGGACGTGGCGATCTCGCGCATGCTGGACGATGATGGCGAGTTGATCGGCTTGCTAGCCTCTTCGCGCGATATCACCGCTCTGGTTCAGGCGAAGACGGAGCACGAACTGTACAACAGGGAGCTGATCCATAGGCAGAAAAACCTCTTCGCTCTAGTCAACGGCCTCGTTACCCTCTCGGCGCGTAGCCAGCCGTTGGTGCAGCCGTACGCAAGCACCTTGCGCGATCGTTTCACCAGTCTGGCACGAGCGTTGGAATATCTGCATCCATCACGGCTGAGCAGTGTGGCGCCACCTCCCATCCAGACCTTGCAGGCTCTGCTACGCACACTGCTGGTGCCCTACGAGGGCAAAGAAAGCGCACAGCGGCGCTTCAAACTCTTTGACGGCGCGGATATTCGAATCCGCGACACGGCAGTGACAGGTCTCGCACTAGTCACCCACGAGCTGGCGACTAACGCAATCAAGTATGGTGCGCTGTCAAGTAAAAATGGCTCCGTGAGCTTAAGCTGCCGCCGCTACGACAAAAGTATTAGCTTGATTTGGTGCGAGAACGGTGGGCCCTTGATCAGGCAAACTCCAGAGCATGCTGGCTTTGGTTCAATCTTGGTGCAACGCAACGTCGAAGGCCAGCTCGGCGGCAGGATTACCTATCGCTGGAAGCCGAAAGGGCTGCGCGTGCTCATTTCGATGCCAAGGGATGTGTTGATGCAGACTGAAGCAACCGCTGAAGGCTAATAACTATTTTTCGTCTATTTACGACAAATCTGATCCTGATAGTGCAGGTTAGGCTCTAGGCTTTAGGCGCTGACGCATCCAACGTGTTGCATCCTCCAAGGTGTTGAAGGGCGGCGGCCTTAGACCGTACAGGCGGCCGAGGCCAACTTCTAGGAACCAGCCGCCATTACTCTCATGCTCAGGGCTGTCAAGGTGGACCAAAACTCCAACGAGCATCCCGTTGGCTAGTACCAATCGCCCATCCCGGTCGGCGCTGCTGGTGTCGACAGCGATAGGTTGCAGAACGACCAACGTCTCGACGTTGCGCTGATCATCCAAGGCTAGCTGCTCCGAGCTTGGTTTAGCCACGTTAAGTTGCGGCGATCCCTCCAGCGCGTGTTCATAAGGTGAAGGTAGTTCGGATTGAAACCGCAATAGCTCTTCAGCTGCTCGACATCGTGGATGGTCAAGGTGCGATGCTTGAGTGTGATCAGACCTGCGCCCCTCAGCTCGCGGTAGGTCCGGTTCACATGTACGCTGGACAGGCCCATCGTGTCGGCGATGTCGGTCTGCGTAAAAGGAAACTCGTAGCTGATGTCCGTGGCGCAGCCCACGGCGCCCAAGCGCACCAGCAACTCGCACAGAAGATGAGCGATGCGCTCGTCGGCCTGCCGACCGCCTAGGTTGACCAGCCACTCGCGCAGCACCGCCTCGTCCACCAAGTTGCACCACCAGAGCGCGCGGGTGATGCGCGGGTGGTTCGCGGTGATGTCCTCAATGGCTTGGCGCGGGATGTCGACTACCTGACACGTCGAGATCGTTCCGATGGAATGGTCCATCTGATCGAGGATGAAGACGTTCAAGTCGCAGAAATCGCCCGGCACCAGGAAGGCCATGATCTGGCGCTGGCCATTGGGCAGCACCTTGTAGCGGCAGGCGAAGCCGTCGAGGATGAGGTGGACGTTTTCTGGAGGGTCCCCCTCGTGGATCAGATCGACGCGGGCCCCTACCTGACGGACCTTGGTAACCAGCCCGCTCAGCGCCCATCGATCCTGATCGGACAGCTCCTCGTAGCCCTCGAGCTTGCGGATCAATGCTTGCTTCATCGAAGGTACCGTATCCGACAGATACCAATTCGTATGTTAGGAATGCGACACTCACCCCGTCAAATGATGAGTTCTTGCGATGTTTCTCGCTTGCGCGTAGGAGAAGGCATCGCTTGCTGACGCATCTGGGCGCAGGCGACCGAGGGTTCGAGAACTCCCGCCCTGCATTGGACGGGATCATGTCTCCGCCTTTTACCTCAACCTACGCGAATCGCCTGCTGCAAGCATTTGCACTCGCCGGCTTAGCTTCGCTTGAGCCGCACCTCAAGCTCGTGACGCTCGCCTTGGGTGAGGTGTTGATCAGGGCTGACACGCCCATCGCCTACGTGCACTTCGTCGAACGCGGGATCGTCTCGCTTGTTGCGGTAGCCCGTGACGGTGAGCAGATCGAAACGGGTCTCGTCGGTTGCGAAGGAATGGTTGGCATTCCGGTTCTGCTGGGTGCGGAGAGCACCCCGAACGAAGCTCGGGTGCAGGCGGCTGGGCTGGCTTACGCGATGCATGTCGAGGCCTTTCGCGATGTGCTGCGGTGCAGCCCGGTGCTGCACGAACACCTCCTGCGCTACGCTCAGGTCCTCAACACGCAGGTGGCCTGTACCGCGCTCGCGAACGGCCGATACAAGGTCGGGCAACGCCTCGCACGCTGGCTCCTGATGTGCCACGATCGAACCGAGGGCGACACACTGCCGACGACCCACCGCTTTCTCTCGCTGATGCTGGGGGTGAACCGACCCGGCCTCACGACGGCAGTGGCGGCTCTTGAGCGTGCAGGCATCATTGCGACCAGGCGTGGCACCATCACCATCTGCGACCGTGACGCGCTCTTGGTGGAGGCTGGCGCAGCCTACGGCGTGCCGGAAGCCGAATATGAGCGGCTGATCGAAGGAACGGTCAAGCCCGCACAATGATCGCCGAGCCTACGGTTTGAACTTGTAGAGTTTCGCCTCAGGATTGTTTGGGGTTGCAGCATTGCGTGGCGCAGCTTCTAACCATCACGGCGGTGGAGCGGCTTCGAGTAGCTTCGGCGACATCGCCGCCAGAGCCAAGAGAGGTGCCGGCATGACGACGCCGGCCCGGCGCATGTTCTGCGCGAGCGCCCGGCAAGCCTGAAGGTCGTTGGCCTGGGCAGCACTATCAATCTGCGTCACGTTCTCAGCCGAGGGCTTCGGTGCCTCCGAATCCGCGGCAAGGCTGTTCCGTTCCGGTCCTGATGCCGTTGCGGTGGAGCCTGCAGGCGCTGCCATGTTCTGAGATGTGCCTTGTGGCCCGGCGGCACCCGGTCCCGAAGCCGTGATTTGTCCACTTTGCCCTGAACTGCTCTGAGGCGTATTATCTGCCACAGGTTTCGCAGACACGTCGTCGCTCCGCCTCGCCGTCACTGCTGTTGCCAGTTGCGGTGGGGTCTCGGCAGCCTTCGTAACAGTTTCGGGTCGACGCGCAAAAGCGACAAGCTCCTGGCAGAGATTTGCGGGCTTGCCTGTACCTGGACCCCGGCCATCTGCCTGCTGAGGCGGGACGGCCTGGGCGTGCGCACAAACAGGTGTAAGCAGCGGCAAGATCGCCATCAGCATTAAGATCCGCATAGCCATCTTCCATGAAAGAACCGAAACAATTGAACGTCGGTCTAATTTATTATGATAGAATGCTGAGGTTTTTTGAATTATATCATGTCATCAGAAGATATTGCAGTTAAATCCTATGGCATAGTATCAAGTCGCATGCAGAGGCGCGGGTTCTATAGATGCTTACGTCACATTCTGTCGCACCGGATTGTCCAGGCTACATCATGCCAATGGCAAGGAATATTCCTACGCCTACGGGAAGTAGGGATACAATGATCGTAACCCATCGACGGTCTGAAGATCCGATAAGCGACTGATGCAATCCCACGATTGCGCGCTCCCTTAAAGCGCCCCGCATACCAACCTGGTTGCGGGGCGAAGTCCTGGGAGAAACGAAACGATGTAATGGAGGGACTACACCGTTGGACCATCGCCGAAGCCATGGCCTGTATTGGTTACTAAAAATTTTGCCAAAATAAACTACATATATCAAATTTCATTATCTTTCTGCGGGACCGCATCTGTATATGATAGGATAATTTGCTGATTTTCGTCAAAGATGATGGCGCTGCGGGGGTATGATTCCGGCGATGTAGAAGCGAATTCATTCCTTACCAGGTTGATAGCCTCTGCTGGCGTGTCGGCGCCAAAAACATGTAACGGCTTGAGTGGTAAGCCATTCTCGTCGATTTTTTGGATCTCGATCCGGTAATTCATGGTCGATCCGGGGCTAGATGGTCCAATCCTGCCGGTAGCGTGTTCACGGCAGGAAAACTGCAAGTTCCCTGAGATCATGAGAGCGATCGTCCAGCCGCTCCAACATGCACGAGCTGCTGAAGCCAACACTGACATTTGGCGGGATTGACGACAAAATTTAATTTTGCCGCGTAGTGGTTCATCGCTGAGTTCAGTAAGTAATTCTGCAAGAAGAGGGGATGGTGCAGTCAAGCTTGGCGCGACCGCACATGGGGAGCTTTAGCAGCTTGAGGCAATAGACCTGACCTGACCTGACCGGCTGGCTTTGGCCCGGGCTGATTGAGAGGATCAGCCAGGACTGAAGGAGTCGGACATTCGGCGAGGTCAGAAGACGAGCGCGGAGCAGGTGGCGCTGAAGCTGCGCCAGATCGAGGTGCAATCAGTCCAGGGCAAGAGCTTGGCGCTGGCGTGCAAGGAAGCGCAGATCTCCGAGCAGAGCTATGACCGCGGGCGCAAGGAGTACGGCGGCCTTCAGGTCGACCAAGCCAGGAAGATGAAGGATCTTGAGCGCAAGAACGCTCGGTTGCGCCGCCTGGTGGCCGATCTGTCATTGGAGAAGCAGGTGCTGGCGGACGTCGCCTCGGGAAACTTGTTCTCTATTCGGGGCTCATCGGTCAACGCCCTTTCGTGCGCATCCTGGTTCGACGGGTGATCGGTCCTGTGGAGCTCTTGCTTCTCTCCGAGGTCGGCCAGTGCCGCCTCATGATGGGATCAGAGGGAGTGGGCGGAGCCATCTAAGCCGCGCGCTCGGCAGGACGACGCTCGAGTTTCCTCGGTCTCACCCGCTCCCGTCGTCCCCACAGGGACCTCCTCCACGCCGGAGGAGCTCGGTGTTGCGTGATGCTGGTCCGTAAGCCTTAGGCTGCCGTCGCGGCTCCCGTCGACCAGCGGAAGTCCTTCTCGTCGCGCCACATGCGATGCAGCACGATCGCCAGCTTGCGGGCGACGGCCACAAGCGCCTTCTGCATGCCTCGACGCTTGGCCACAGCCAGCCCCCAGACCTTCAGCGAGGACCATCGAACCCGTGGGCCCGTCAGCAGCACGAGCGCAGCCTCATACAGCGCAGCGCGCATCATCGTGTCGCCGCACTTCGAGACCCGACCGACCCGCATTGTCTCGCCGGACTGGTAGAGCCGCGGCGTCAGACCATAATGCGCCCCGACGCACTGCGATCGTCCGAATCGAGCAGGGTTGTCGACGCAGGTCCGGTAGGTCAGCGCCACGACCGGCCCAACGCCGGGCGCGGTCATCAATCGCCGGCAGACCGGGTCGGTGCGGACCTGGTCCAGCAGCATCTTGTGCAGCTTGGCCAGTTGGGTCCGCAGCGCGGAGCGTGCCTCCAGCAGCGGCAGGACCACAGCCGCGACGAAGGGCAGATCGAGCACGAGGTCGCGCACGCGCTGCTCGAACCCGGCAGCCCCCACGACACCGACCTTGAGGCCGAAGTTGCGCAACTGGCCGCGCAGGTCGCTCTCGATGTCGTAAGCCTTGCGCTGAAGCAGCTTGCGGGAGGTCAGGAGCAGGCGGCGTTGCTGGCTGGCCGGCGTTTTGACGTGAACCGGTTTGAACAGCCTGACCCGCATCATCTGGGCTATGCCCATCGCGTCGTTGCGGTCGGTCTTGTTGATGCGTGCCGAGAGGGCAGCATGCATGTGGCGGGTCTCGACACAGATGGCCGGCAGTCCGGCCTCCACCAAGCCGGCGTAGAGCCATGGCGAGAGCGGCCCCGCCTCCAAGCTGACACGCGCATAGCTGTGGCCCAGGTCGATCAAGTGCCGGCCGATCGCCTCGGGATGGCTCTCGACGGTGGCGCGGTGCACGACCTTACCATGGGGATCGACGATGCAGATCGCAGTCTCCTTCACGGAGACATCGAGGCCGACGTGGTGCTGCTCGCTCATGGTGGGGCTCCGGGATTGGATCGAAGCGCCATCATGCCGCCGCTTCCGCCGCGCGAGGCACCCCGAATACCCCATCTAGCCCCCGAGCGACGTAGACAGGCGGTCGACGGTATCCGAGCCAAGTACGGCCTCTCGGAACGTCACGCCTGCCGGATCGTCGGCCATGGGCTTCGTTTGCGGGGGCGTACGCCAATTATCTATTACGAGCGGATAGACGGTGCGGTTCGGGAAAACGTCACGGCTCAATGCCGCACCTTCCGATAGGTCACATCGAACCCTCAGGATCGGTTCGCAGAGACGGGCCATCGCCGTTCCCGCCTAGCCAACCACCCGCCTCCGACGCCGGAGCTTCGAGGCCCCAACCACTCGAAGGGTGTTGAACGCCTCATGACGCGAACGCACGGCGCAGGGCGTCCACATCGTAAGGCTTTTTTACCACCGGGACCGTGCTGAGGTCCGTGGGTATCCTGAAGCTCTCGCCGTAGCCGGTAGCGAAGGCGTAAGGGATACCGAGTTCGGCCAGGCGACGGGCGACGGGGATGCTCGTCTCGGAACCGAGGTTCACGTCGAGCAGCGCCCGGTCCGGTGGTGACGCCTCGATCAGGCGCAGCGCGTCCCGTGTCGAGGCCGCCATGTCGACGGCATCGGCGCCCAACGCGGTGAGCAACTCCTCGGCTTCCAGCGCAATGATCATGTTGTCCTCGACCAGCAGCACCGTTCCGGTGAGGCGCAGCGGTACTGCCGCCGCCTCGCGGAGGCCGGGCGCCGAGGTTGCCGGCGGGGCAGCCTGGACGAAGGCGGGCGGCAAGGTGAACCGCGCCTCCACCCCGGTGAGCTCGTAGCGGACCTCGGCCTCACCCTGGAGCTCGTAAGGGATGGAGCGTTCGATGATGGTGGTGCCGAACCCTCGGCGCGTCGGTGCCCGGACGGCCGGGCCGCCGCTCTCACTCCAGTGCAGCACGAGGTAATCGAGGGCGTCACGCTCCCAGCGGATTTCGACCCGCCCTCGGGTGTCGCACAGCGCACCATACTTGGCCGAATTCGTCATCATCTCGTGGATGACCAACGCCACCGTCGAGAACGCCTGCGGCTCCAGGAGCACGTCGATGCCATCCAGGACGAGGCGGTCAGCCTTCGCGCCAAGGTAGGCACCCGCCTCCAGCAGGATGAGGTTGCGCAGGGATCCCGGACCCCAGTTCGAGGTGGTGATCTGATCGTGCGCTCGGGCCAGGGCCTGGATGCGGCTGCCGACGAGCGCGGCGAACTCCTTGCCGCTGAGTTCCTCGGAGCGGCTCTGGGTGACCACGCCGCGAATCAGGTTTAGGATGTTGCGGACCCGGTGGTTGAGCTCGGCGATGAGGAGCTCCTGGCGCTCCTGGGCGCCCTTGCGTTCCTTCACGGCTGAATCGGTCAGTCGAAGGATCACCTCCAGCAGGGTCACGCGCAGCGCCTCCGCGGCCCGCAACTCGACCTCGGACCACGGCAGCGAGCGTCCGTGCACGACCTCTTGCCACGCCTCGAAGCTTTTACGCGGGGTGAGCCTGACGCCATTCGGACCTGGGGTGGCCGGCTTCTTCGGGTTGCCCGCCCAGGTCACCGTGCGCGAGACCTCGGAGCGGAAAAACACCAGGAAGTCGCGTGGTGTGCGCGAGACCGGGATGGCGAGCATTCCAGCGGCCCGTTCGGTGAAGTCGCGCCCCGGTTCGTGCACGCGCCCGATCTCGTCGCTGGCGTAGGGCCGGCTCGCGGCGGTTCGGTTGAGGAAGCGCACGAGGCCAGTGAACTCCTCCGCCGTCGGCGTTGCGCCCTGGAGCGTGACCTCGCCGTTCACCCAAAGCCCGATCCCGTCGCACGCGACGATGCCGGAAAGCTCGTCGAGGAAGCCGGAGAGGTCCTCGAGGCTGGTGCCGCCCGAGGCGAGCGCGCTCATCAATCGGGTGTGGATCTCGCGCGACCGACTCTCCTGCGCGACCTCGGCCTCACGTTCGCGGCTCTCTAGGATGTACGAGAACATCTGCCCGAACAGCTCGGAGCCGGTTCGGCGTTCGAGTGAGATGTGCCGGGCCTCCATGTGGTGGCAGGCGAACAGCCCCCAGAGGCGCCCGTTGCGCAGGATGGAGACGGAGAGCGAGGCCGCCACGCCCATATTGCGAAGGTACTCGATGTGGATCGGCGATACCGTGCGCAGGGTCGAAAGCGAGAGGTCGAGCGGTTCGCCCTCGGGATCGCGCGGCGGCAGCACGGCTGCGCCCGGGGCATCGACGTCGGCGATGATGCGCAGCCAGTTGCGCTCGTACAGGGCACGGGCCTGCTTCGGGATGTCTGAGGCCGGGTAGTGCAGGCCGAGGTAGCGGTCGAGGCCGGAGCGCACCGCCTCGGCGATGACCTCACCCGAGCCGTCGGGGGCGAAGCGGTAGACCATCACGCGGTCGAAGCCGGTCAGCGCCCGCATCTGGCGCACGGCTTCGCGGCAGAGCAGCTCGAAGCCCGCAGTCTGCTGGAGGCGCGAGACCATGCTGCGCACGAGGTTGCCGGCGCTGAGGTGCTCGGGAACGCTCGGCTCGGCCTCAATAACTATGGCACCGACTGACAGGTGGAGGGCAACGTCGAAAGGGCCTTGATCCTGCAACAGGCGAACCCCAAAGACCCGGTCGACGGCGTCCGGTCCGCGCAGGGTCTGGAGATGGCCGCGCAGGACGTGGATCGCCTCGCCATCCAGGATGTCGCTTAGAGGCAGCCCGAGAATCGCATCGACCGGACGTCCGAGCCAGTCCGACGCGTTCGCGCTGGCCCGGGCGACGATCCAGTCGGGCGAGACGGCGAGGAGGAAGCCGAAGGGCTGGACCGCCCCGAGGATGTGGATGGGCTCGCGGTCGCACGAGGACAGGTCGATGGATGTCGGTAGTTGGCCGGAGTTCTGACGGATCATGTAACGGGCAGCTTTGGTCGCGTGAACCGACGCTCGGTTCGGCATGCGTTCCCCCATTCAACGCTTTCAAGGCAAACCAGTGGCGGTCGACGTCTGAACTTCCCCGCCCGGAGATCGCAGCGGGGCGCCGCGATCTCGGACTCTGTCCAGCGGCTGCATGAGCTTGATGGTGGCTCCTGCCGGCCCGAACTTTTTCGGTAGAGGGGAGATCTCTGCGCGGTCGAGGCGAGCGTGGCTCTTTGATCGACGTCAAACGTCGATGCGATCAGGGGTCGAACGGCTGCACGCCCCCGGATCGGCCTGAGACGCGCTCGAATCGATGACGGTTTCGACTCCTGGCCAGGGTCATGCTGCTTCGATGTCGGTCCGCGGGAAGTGGTCCCCCTTGTAAAGCAGCGGAAGCCGGTGGTAGCGGGCACAGGCATAGGCAAGGCAGTCGCCGACGTTGAGGCCGACCGGTTGCGCCGGTTGCTCGGCTTGCCGCTGCTCGCCTACTTCATCACCGAACCGTTAGGCGTGCCGGTCTCCGTCGTGACCTGTGCCGGCGCGGCGGTGCTGGTGCTGCTCGCGGGCCGGAGCCGGGTCATTCCAATCTGCAAAGTGCTGATCGGTGCCCCCTGGCAGATCGTGCTGTTCAGCCTCGGCATGTACTTGGTGGTCTACGGCTACCGGCGGCTGCACATCCTGTTGCGGCGGGAGGGTTGGAAGGTGAATTTCAAGCGCGCCTACCGGATCTACCGGGACGAGGGCCTGTCGATCCGCCCCAAGCTGCCCAGGCGCAAGCGTGCCTGGCGCTACCGGCAGGGACGGCCGGCCATCGGTGAGCCGAATGAGGTTTGGGCGATGGACTTCATGCCCGACCGTCTGTTCGACGGACGCCCGTTCCGGATTCTGACGGTGGTGGGCTGCCATACGCCAGAGGCGCTCTCGCTCACACAGAGAGCCAACTTCCGCGCGTACCAAGTGACTGAGGCCCTGGACGCCTTGGGCCGGCTGCGGGGGCGGCCCAAGAGTCAGCGGGTCGATAACGGGCCGGAGCTCGCTGGGCGCATGCTCGACCAATGGGCCTAACTGAATGGGGTCGAGATCGACTTCTCTCGACCGGGTAAGCCGACCGACAACGCCTATATCGAGTCGTTCAACGGCCGCCTGCAGGCCGAGTGCCTGAACGCCTCGTGGTTCCTGTCGCTAGCGGATGCCCGTGAGCGCATTGAGGAATGGAGGTGCCACTACAACGAAGATCGACCCCACACGGCCCTGGGTGGCTTGACGCCCCGAGCCTTCGCCAACCAAGCTGTCACGGCCCGAAAACTTGCATAGGCCGTGGACCACAAACTGGGTCAACTCCATACCGACGATGCATTAACTTCGAACCTGGGCCACCGGATGGGGCAGGCCATGTCAATCTGCGCTCGACTCTCCACGCGCTTCGATCGCCGGATCACCTCGGCTGTGTGGAATGAGCGTCTCTCAATTCAGGCTTCGTGACGGCGTCGCAGCACCCGCACTTGATTTCTTTGATCTAGGCTCATGAAGTCCGCCACTTACGTGTCGGGGTAGCAGACCTAGACCGTGATGCCGTCGGCGCGGAGTTGTGCCGTCATTTGATCAACCGTGCGTCTCAAATCGTAGCCCAAGCGTCTCAGGCTGGCGAGCTGAAGCCTACACAGTGCAAAAAAATTCCAGCGCCGGCTGACCGGGCCGGGCAAGTCAAGTATTGTGATTGGAAGAGTCTGCGGGAGGGCGGGTATGATGTAGACGGGCGGCGGTCGGTAGATGGTCCGCTCAATTAACTCAGCGCCGCCTCTCCAATAATAGCTCTACTCGGAGATCTCCGCCTCCTTGCAGACCAAAGCCAAACTCTTGCTCTGCGCTGTCTGCACTTCGATCTGCCACAGCTTTAGCACAACCTGCTCCGCGCTCGTCTTCTGACCTCGCTTCATCCCCAACTCCTCCGGTCCTGGCTGATCCTCTCGATCAGCCCGGTCCAAAGCAAGCCGGTCAGGTCAACGTACCCCGCTAGAATGCGGCTGCACGCCGCCTGCATGGGCAGGTCGGAAAAGTATCCTCTGCGCGCAGGATCACCTAGGGTCCGCTATGAACGAATTTCAGCCCGACCTATCTGGGACCCCAGCACGCACCTTGGCTGAGCGGCATATCGAGGCGATCCGCCAGCACGGGGGCATCTTTGTCGATGCGGTGCGGCTTACCCGGATGCCGATGATCGTCACCGATGCCACCCTGCCGGGCAACCCGATCATCTTTGCCAATCAGGCGTTTATGGAGCTGTCAGGCTACAGCCTGGAGGAGCTGCTCGGGCAGGATCCGCACTTCATGAACGGCCCGGAGACTAGTCCGGCGACGGTCCAAGAGTACGAGGCGGCAATCCGCGAGAGCCGCAACGCAACGTTGGAGATCCTGCAGTACAGCAAGGACGGTAGCGTGATTCGGGCGATGCTGTTCGCCGCCGCGCTGGATGACGGCCAGGGCACAGTCACCAACCACTTCCTGTCGTACCTCGATATCACCCGTCGCGTTAAGGCCGAGACAGAGCTGCAGGCGCTGGCCGCCGAGCTGGAGCAACGCGTGGCTGACCGCACCCGCGAATTAGAGGCGGCGAATGCGCGGCTGAAGGCGCTTGGGGCCGAGCGCGAGATGTTGCTGATTGAGGTCAACCACCGGGCCAAGAACAGCCTGTCGATCGCTGGAGCGCTCTTAAGCCTGCAGGGGCGCCGCCAGTCCGATCCGGCTGTCAAAGCGCTGTTCGCCGAGACCCAGGAGCGGCTCAACGCCATGGCACGAGCACACGACCTGCTGAGCAGATCGGATTATGTGCAGCAGGTTAATGCCGGCAGCTACGTAGCCGACCTCTGTGCTGCCTTGGAGGCATTGACCGAAGGCGATGATCGCATCCGGCTGGAGGCCCAGGCGGAGGACGGGATCTTTGTCAGTGCTGATCGGGCTATCCCGCTGGGCTTGGCCCTGACCGAGCTGGTGACCAACGCGGTCAAGTACGCCTTCCCGTCTCCGCGTTCCGGCACGATCCGCGCACAGGTGCGCCGAACGCAGCCCGGTCGGATCGAACTGGTGATCCAGGACAACGGAGTCGGCATGGCGGGCGTGCGAGAGGGGTCCCTCGGCTACGGGCTGGTGCGCTCGCTGGTGCAGCAGATCGCGGGCGACATCGACATCCGCAACGATGCCGGGGTGACCGTGACAATCTCCTTCCCGGATTTGCCGCCGCGCGAGGCGACGAGCTAGGCATCGAAGAGATTGCCTGCCTCAAACCCGCTGAAGATAGAGCTTGCGACCTGCCTTTTGCGGGTTCAGCGGCACGCTAATCGAAACTTCGACGGCCACGGACATATCCAGGAGGGCATCAGCAGGCCCGATGAAGCTGCCCGTCACTGGCATGGCCTGGCGAATGTCACGTGCCACAGCGACCAGGATCAGGTTCGCCCCGCCCAAGCTGCCGTTCGTCGGGTCGAAGGTGACCCACCCTGCGCCGGGTAGGTACACCTCGCTCCAGGCATGAGTGGAGCCGGCATCGGCCGACCCAAGCAGGCGACGTGTGGGGTCGTACAGATAGCCCGAGACAGCCCTTGCACCGAAGCCGAGGCTACGAACCGCCTCAACGAAGAGCGTGGCCAGATCCCGGCATGAGCCCAGACCTGATGACAAGGTTTGGCTCGGCGACTGTGTGCCCTCGTCCTCCCGAGCCCGGTAGGTGATCGCGACACTCACTCCGGCATTGATGTCCTTGAGGAGCGATAGAGTATCGGTGGGGTAGCCCGCAACGAACCCCTGCGCCCAGTTCTGCAGGCGATCCCCATCGGGGTATTGCCGAACCGTCAGTGCTCCGAGGTCCGTCCACTCGTCGTCAGAGTACCGGAAGGGAAACGAGATGGCCGAGGCGGCGATGTCGAAGACTGGATAGGCAACCGCGGAAAGCTCGACCTGAGCTGCGCTATCGATGACGAGTGTGCTGGACGGTGCTGCAAAGATGGCGGTCGCGACCGCGTTCCCGGCGATGTCGTCGGCCCAGCGCACGGCTGCATCCGGCGTTACCGTGATGTCGCTCGAACGCAGCCTGAGGTCCCGGGCCTCTCGCGGGCGCAACATCAGCCGATGCGGTCCAAGTTCGACAGGCTGCCTGTAACGGTAGGTCGTCCGATGGTGGATGCGTAGATCAACCAAGGGACGCTCCTCAGGAACCGCTTCGGGCTGTTTCATCCGGACGGGCAGTCAGTGTCAGTACGCTCCGTCGTCCTTCGCGTGTGTCATGAAGAACCGCAGCATCTCGCGGCTGGCATCAGGACCGGTCGGATCAGTGTGAGAGCCGGACGGGTGGCCGCCGGCCCAGGCATGACCACCGCCGTGCAGGACCCACTGTTCCGACGACCACTTGCCATCCGGTTCAGTCAGGATCGTTCGCGTGTACGCCATTCCGCCATCGGAACGCCCATCGACGGTGGTGATGTTCAGGTCTCCATCGGGCTGCGCCTGGGCGATGGCCTGATCGCCGTTGACCGGTGAGACGGTCGTGTCGCGGTCTCCGTGGAAGACGATAGTCGGTAGCGGATGCGTTGCTTGATGCGGACGGAGCAAGGCGCCTCGGCGCATCGTGGAGAAGGCCACGGACATCGAGCCTGCCGAACCACCCGCCAACCCAGAGTGTATGCCCACGGCAGCATAGATGTCCGGGTAGGCCAGCGCCATGACCGCCGCGGCAGCCCCACCTGAGGACAGGCCAGCGACGTAGACCCTCGCGGGATCGACATTGAACGCGGCCATGATCTCGCGCGTCAGGCCGGCGAGAATGGACGGCTCGCCCTCGTCGCGCTTCTGGTCCTCATTCCTGAACCAGTTCCAGCTCTTGCCGAGATTGGCCGACCTCGGTTGGTCGGGGTAGGCAACGAGGAAGCTCTGCTCCTCCGCCAGCCGATCCATCCCCGTGCCAATGGCGAAGTCGCGCGACGATTGAGAGCTGCCATGCAGCATCACCACTAGCGGCAGGGGAGCTCCCTTATACCCGGACGGAACGAGCAAGTCGTAAGCTCGGCTCCCGGCAGCGTTGCCGAACCGGCGTGCGAGCGCGCGCGGCCGGTCGATGGCCAGCCCCGACCTCGTCGTCGACGCGTCTGCGAGGAGTGTCATCGCGGTGCTTTCGAGAAGGGATCGGCCGACGGCGACGGGATTGACTACGGCAGGGCGCCGATCATGCCCTTGGCCTCGGTCATGGTGTTCTCGCAGGCGCGCTGATCGCCCCGATGGTCCTCGTCGCTCGCGCGGATGATCAGGATCCGAGCCCCTGCCACGCGGCTTGCGGTCGGGATCATCTCAGGGTCGCTCGGGGCATCGGAACGCGCAGCCAGCACGGCCCGGGGTGAACCGGCCTGGAGAGCATGCCCCGCCTGCAGACCAGAGATTTCGACGGCACCCGCGCTGTCGAGGCGGCGCTCGATGGTTCCGATCTGCTGAGCGCAGGAGGAAGCCAGTGCCGGAAGCGGCGCGAGGGCTAGGGCTACGGTCGTGAGAGTGGCTGCGAAGCGCATCTGGAAGGAGCTTTCAGAGAGGTGGCAACACCGCAGCTTCGCCCAGCGAGCGAATAACCCGGTGCCGTCCCTCACCGAACGATGCGAGGGTAGCTTCCATACAACGAGCCTTAACTCCTTATGTTGCGCCGCAACATGGAACGCGGGTCAGGCCCGCGTTTTTGAGTTCGGCCATACTATCTGCGGACGGCCGAGTGCGGGTCGTGACCCACTCCGCCGGGCATCCGCTTCGCGCTGCATCGCTGGGCGAGAGCTTCCGCGTTGGGAGGCCGTGAGAGCGTATCGCGGCCGCCCTCAGACCGCCCGGAACGACCGCACGTGCGAGAAGCCCACCAGCCTGCGTGTTGTTCGTCGCGGTCGACCCGGCGCACCTGCGTCGCCGCGGTCTCGTCCTCGGCACGGCATGCCGAGTCTTCGGCCTGCATCCGCTTCTTCCTTTGCAGCCGATCCGAAAGTCCTCGCCTGGAACCGCCCCGTGATGCGAGCACGGCAGCATCAATCCGGGAGCGCAGCGGATCGACGGAGTTCGCCTGAATTCAGGCGAACTCCGCTCGCGTGGCGGTGCTCTCCGAACGCACCCGCCACATCCCCGTGCCTCAGGGCGATGAACGCTCACCGCGCTGCGACGCCATGAGTTCATCCGCTCTCTTGGCGGACGCCGTAAAGCGCCTCGCCTCTCGTTGCGGCCTGTGAGCCCTCACCAGTCTTGAAGACGTAAGGCCTCGCTCTGTCTGGGCGAGCAAGCGATGCCGTTCGGCGTCGTGGACCTTGATCGAGGCGGCGAAGGCTTTGAGAGCCGATGCCGCCTGATCTCAAGGGAGCCTCGCGCTCAGTTGGACTTCGGGTCGGTCACGGTGAAGGCGAGCGTCGCGCCGTAGCTGTCCGCATCGGCCAGCGCCGGCGTCTGCGAGGGGCTCACGCGGTGCGCCACGCCGAGCACCTGGGGACCGGCACTGCGCAGCGAGACGACCGCCACGCCGTCCGCATCCGTCGTGGCGCGGGCCTGATCCGCCTCGCTCTTGAAGTTCACGCCGTCGGTGGCGACCACGCTGGCGCCGTCGAGCGGACGGCCCTCGAACAGCACCCGCACCCGGATCTGGCCCGAAGCCGCGGCCGGCTCCTCCAGCGGGACGATCTCCAGCGGTTGGCCGACGATCTTGTCCCACGGGGCCGTCGGGCCGGATACGGCCTTGGCGAACTTCACCGACCAGAGGCTCTTGTCGGCCTGCGGCAGCATCCGCTTGCTGGCGTTGCGGTAGCCGCCGTCGGACAAGCGCACCCAGTAGCCGTTGTCGTAGGCCGCGGCGAACAGCGCGTCGCCCTGATGCGCGGCTTTGAGCGCGGGCATTGCGCCGGTCTGCAGCTTGGCATTCAGGGCCACCGCGCCGGACGGCTCGTAGGCGGTCAGGCTCATCAGCTTGCCAGCACTCGGCAGTTCCGGCTCGTGGGGATGCCCGTAGAGGATCTGCACGCCGTTGCCGGCCGGGTCGAGCCAGAGGTCGTGGGCGGCGGCCGGTGCGGTGAAGGCGAGCAGCGCGGTGAGGATGACGGTTCGTCTCATCGAAGAGGTGCTCCTGTTGCAAAGCTGGAGGTGATGCCGGCCAGCAGCGTCAGGCGCGGCTGCGGGCTGGTGACGATCTCGGCGGCCGAGGCAGAGACCGACGAGCCGAAGTTGAAGATGCTCTCGCTCGTGCGGTCGCCGGGATACCAGGTGGCCTGCCCGTAGGTCGTCCAGCCGCTCTGGTGGACGTAGGCGATCCGGCCGCTGACGCGCGGATAGGGCGAGGAATGCAATACGCCGTCCTCGGTCAACGGCTTGGCACCGATGTAGGACAGGTAGGCCGCACCGGTCAGGCGCCCGCCGGGCAACAGGGCGGCCGGCGCGGCGACGTCGAATTCGGCGCCGACGGTGGCAAGATACGCCGGCACGTTGGGGATGAAGATGGATGGCGCGCCGTTGAGCAGTCGGGCCGAGACGCCCGAATAGTTGGCGAACAACGCCACGCGGTCGAGGCCTTCACGATAGGCCAGCACCTTCGCCTCGATTTCGAAGCCGTCGCGGCGGGACTTGCCCAGGTTCTGCACGGGCAGGCCGGGTGCGGGCTGGAAGACCTCGTTGGCGATGTCGGTGAAGAACACCGTGCCGAGGAGACTGAACCGGTCGAATACGAGGCGGCCGCCGCCCTCCGTACTCTCGATGGTCAGCGGAGTGAGGCGGGGATTGTTCGTCAATTCGCTCGAAGCGGAAGGGCTGCGGAAGCCCTGGCCGTAATTGGCGAACAGCTCCAGCCAGTCGAAGGGCGTGAGCGCCGCCCCGCCCTTGGGGGAGACCACGTTGGGGCTGACCTTGGGCGACAGGGCCGGGTCGAGATTGTTGCGCACGTCGTAGAAGAACTGGTCGAAGCGGGCGCCGCCGGTCAGCTTCAGCCAGGGCGCCGGCTTGACCTGCACCTGCGCGTAGGCCGCGAGGTTGTGCTGCGAGAGATCGAGATCGAGGGTGCGTGCGGTGAACGTGCGCGCGACCGAGGGGCCGGTGTTCACGTCGAGCGCGTCGCTCCGCCAATCGCCGCCGACGAGGACTTGGGTCGGCAGCACGTCGAACAGGCTCGTCGTCCAGACCTTGCGGATGCGGCCACCCACGGTCTCCCGTTCCTCGACCTGTCCGCGCTGGCCGGCGCCGAAATCCGAGAAGCGGCTGAACACGTCGTGGCTGGCGTAGAGAAGCGTCGACAGCTCGTCGTCTGGAAGCCCGTTGACGTAGTTGGCCACGAAGGTCTGCAGGGTCTTGCCGCCGCCATCGGTGATGTTGGTCGCGGCCCGCGGTGAGACGAGACCGGCGCGCACGCGGTCGCGCTCCAGGTAGCCCGGCTGCCCGAACCCCGTGCCGTACATCTGCACCCGCAGCGACAGGCTGGAGCCGAGATCGAGGGGGATGGTGACCTTGTTGAAGGCGTTGTAGCGCCCGAGATCGCCGTTCTCGCGATAGCCCCCGGTGCCGTAGCCCTCGTAGGCGAGGAAGGGCTGGATCCCCGGGCCGATCTGGCTGAAGGTGGCAAGCCCCCGCCACGTACCGAACGAGCCGCCCGATGCGCCGACGGTCGAGAAGGGCTCGGCCCGCTTGGTCTCGATGAAGATCGAGCCGCCGAGATTGGCGTCGCCCGCTTCGACCGAGAACGGGCCGCGCACGATGCTGATGGAGCGGATGGTCTCCGGGATCAGCGGATTGAGATCGACGTAGTTCGGGGTGTGGATCGAGGAGACCTCGTTGATCGGCACCCCGTCGATGAAAACGGCGACGTCGCGACCGTGCTCGGCATCGCTGAAGCCGCGCAGGGCGATGCCGTATCCGACCCCGCCCTGCCCGTAATTCGAGACATCGAAGCCTGCCACGGGACGGAAGAGGTCGCCGTAGCTTTGCACCGGCAGGCGCGCGATCTCCGCGGCATCGATCACCGTGCTGTTGCCCGGCAGGGCCAGGACCGATGGTGAGATCTGGGTCTTCAGGTTCGCGGCCGGTCCCGCAACCGCCGCAACGGAATTTGCGGAACCGCCCTGCGCGGTGACCTGTAGTTCCTCCAGCTCAACTGCGGTCGGATCGAGCGCATGGCTCGGAAGCGTACTCACGCCGAGTGCGCTGGCCGATGCGAGCAGGCGCGTCAGAAGCGGCGACATCTTGCAACCTAGGCACTCAGTGATCCGGGCGCTACTAAACTGCAAATTGTGGGCAGGCACAAGATAGGAATTTTTCGTATTCGTACGTCTCATCGAGATGTTGCAGCCTTTAGCAGCCCCCGCAATCTCGGTCGCAGCATCTTTTGACGATAACCGTCTCGGTAAAATTGCCTCCCTTAGAGCATCGGTGCTGATACGGCGTGGCATGTCCTGCCGGCCACCAAGTCTTCGGTCCATCAGGCGCGAAACGTCTTCGAGGCCAGTGGCTTCTGAGCTTCACATCGTACGATGGCCGGAGGCCATCGCAGCCGGAGCAGCAGCCCTAAAATCGAGCATTCCAATGCGGGGCGGAGCGATCCTTGCAACTCTTGCGTCGCAACTCGGCGCCCCTGATCGGCCCCCACGCGGTGGTCCAAGTTCTAAGTTAGTGCAGGGTCGGCCTTTGCTCCACGGGTCGCTTGGCCGGCGGAGCCGACCGAGTGAGCGCAGCCGGCCAAGCGGTGAAGGCCGGCACGAACACCTCCGGGGCCGGTGGTCGGTAGCCGAGCGAGGCGTGCGGGCGCACGCTGTTGTAGTGTAGACGCCAACTCTCGATCACGATCTGCGCCTCCTTGAGCGTGTAGAAGATCTCACCGTTCAAAAGCTCGTCCCGTAGTCGTGCGTTGAAGCTCTCGACGTAACCGTTCTCCCATGGCGAGCCGGGTGCGATGTAGGCTGTTCTGGCGCCGACACCGGTGATCCAGGCCTGCACGGACTTGGCGATGAACTCCGGACCGTTGTCCGAGCGGATATGGCTGGGCACGCCGCGCAGGATGAACAGGTCGGACAGCACGTCGATCACGTCCGCCGCCTTCAGCTTGCGTGCGACGCGGATCGCTAGGCACTCCCGCGTGAACTCATCGACCACGTTCAGCATCCGGAACTTGCGGCCCTCGTGCGTGCGGGCTTCGACAAAGTCGTAGGACCAGACGTGATCGCGACGCTCCGCCCGCAATCGCAGGCAGGAACCATCCCCGTCCCAGATGCGGCCGCGCTTGGGCTGCCGAGACGGGACCTTCAGCCCCTCGCGCCGCCAGATCCGTTCGACCCGCTTGTCGTTGACGAACCAGCCCGCCGCCTTCAGCAATGCACCGATCTTCCGGTAGCCGTAGCGCCCGTACTGGCGAGCCAGTTCCACGAGGTCGGCTGTCAGCGCGGCCTCATCCTCTCTTCCCCGCGGCACCTTGCGCTGCGTCGAGCGATGCTGCCCGAGCGCCCGACAGGCGCGGCGCTCGGAGACGTCTAGGACGTTCATGACATGCGCGATGCAGGCGCGTCGGCGCGCGGGGCTGGTCAGTTTCCCCGAGCGGCCTCCTGCAGGATCAGCTTGTCGAGGGTGAGATCCGCAATCGCCTTGCGCAGCCGCTGGTTCTCAACCTCCAGGTCCTTCATCCGTCGAACCTGATCGCTCTTCAGGCCGCCGTACTCCTTGCGCCAGCGGTAGTAGGTCACTTCCGTCACGCCGATGGCCCGGATCGCCTCCGCCACGCTCTGGCCCTGCGAGACCAGAACATCCACCTGCCGCAGCTTGGCGACCACGTCTTCCGGCTTGTGCCGCTTCGTTCCCATCTGTCCGTCCTCATCTGGCTCAAAAGCCATACCTCAGGGCGGACCACTTCAGTGGGGGCGGATCAGCACGCCTTCGCCCATGTGAAGACCCGCTTCGCCCCGGGCGAGGAGGTGGCGGCCAAGCTCGACGCGAAGGAGGTGCGGCTGCTCTTCGCCGGCGCCGACGCCACCCCACACCACCATCATGACGGTCACGACGCTGCACAGGCTCATGACCAGCATGTCCAGCATGATCACGCGCACGATCATGGCCATCCGCACGCGCATCATCACCACGATCCGGTGGCGTGATGCGGCACGGTGAGCCGAGGGCCCGTCTCGCACCGCGCGGCATGGCTCATCTCACGCGCCTGCTGCAATTCTCGGATTCGACGCTGCCGATCGGCTCCTTCGCCTTCTCGAACGGCCTCGAATCCGCGCTGCAGACGGGGATCGTCACCGACGCGAGC
The DNA here is from genome assembly GCF_024347855.1 of Methylorubrum sp. GM97. Taxonomy (NCBI): domain Bacteria; kingdom Pseudomonadati; phylum Pseudomonadota; class Alphaproteobacteria; order Hyphomicrobiales; family Methylobacteriaceae; genus Methylorubrum; species Methylorubrum sp. GM97. Next base: position 1,256,379 of record NZ_AP025942.1, on the reverse strand, counting down.
AGCCTGCTGCATTTCGTCGAACTCGTCCTGCACCAGAACGCCCGGGTGGATGGCGTCGCGCTGCTGCACGCCCATCGCGCCACCCTGGCGGAGGATTATCCCGGCATCGTCACGGCCGACCGGGAATTGCTCTGCCGCCGCGTCGGGGAAGAGCAGCAGCTGATGCTGACGCGGATGGGCAAGAAGCTCGCGGAGCTGGCGCTCAAGATCAGCCCCTCGCCGGTGCTGGAGCGCTGGCTCGCGGATATCCGGTCGGACGCCACCCCCGGCTGCCTGCCGATCGGTCAGGCGATCACCCTCGCACATCTCGGCGCGGACGAGACGGAAGCCTTCGTCGTCCACCAATACGGCATGGCCTCAATGATCCTGAGCGCCGCGCTCCGGCTGATGCGGATCGACCATTTCGAGACCCAGCGCATCCTGTTCGCCGCCCAGGGCCGCGCCGAGGACGACTACCTCGCCGTGCGCGATCTCGCCCTCAACGAGATGGCCGCCTTCGCGCCGGTCTTCGACGTGCTCGTTGCTCATCACACCACGGTCCATGTCCGCCTGTTCATGAATTGAGTGCGGCAAAGGAAATCGAGATGAAGAAGATCACCCGTATCGGCATCGGCGGCCCGGTCGGCTCGGGCAAGACGGCCGTCATCGAGACCATCACGCCGCGCCTGATCGCGCTGGGGATCAAGCCGCTGATCATCACCAATGACGTCGTGACGACGGAGGATGCCAAGCAGGTGCGCCGGACCCTCCACGGCGTGCTGATCGAGGAGAAGATCGTCGGCGTCGAGACCGGGGCCTGCCCGCACACGGCGGTCCGCGAAGATCCGTCGATGAACATCGCCGCGGTCGAGGAGCTCGAAGACAAGTATCCCGACAGCGACGTGATCTTGATCGAATCCGGCGGTGATAACCTCACGCTCACCTTCAGCCCGGCGCTGGCGGACTTCTACATCTACGTGATCGATGTCGCCGCCGGCGACAAGATCCCGCGCAAGAACGGCGCCGGTGTCTGCCAGTCGGACATCCTCGTCATCAACAAGAAGGACCTCGCCCCCTATGTCGGCGCGAGCCTCGAAGTCATGGCGCGCGACTCCAAGCTCATGCGCGGCAAGAAGCCGTTCCTCTTCACCAACTGCAAGACCGGCGAGGGTGTCGACGACCTCCTCCAGCTCATTCTCGACATGGCGCTGTTCGATGTGAGGACGCGTCCTCCGCTCGCGGCGAGCGCGTGAGACCATGACCCTGCACGAGCCCCTCGGCCTCATCGACGCGGCGCGCGAACTGCGCGGTTTCCAGACCGAGCCGGCGCAGATGCGGGCGGGCGCGCCCGGCAAGGTCGGCCGCTTGCGCCTCGGGTTCTCGCTGCGCGACGGGCGCTCCGTGCTCCACGACCTCTACCGGGTCGCCCCGCTGCTGGTGCAGCAGGCGCTCTACTGGGACGAGGCGATGCCGGAACTGCCGGTTTGCCCGATTATCTCGGTCGGCGGCGGCATCCTGCAGGGCGACCGCTACACGATCGACATCGCGGTAGGGGAGGGCGCCTGCGCGCACGTCTCGACCCAAGGCGCCAACCGCATTCACTGCATGGACGCGAACTACGCCTCGCAGCACCAGACCGTGACCGTCGCGGCCGGCGGCTACCTCGAGTACTTGCCGGACTTCACCATACCCTATCGCGGCTCGCGCTTCCTCTCGCGCACGGACCTCGTCGTCGCAGCGGACGCCACCCTGCTCTACGGCGAGATGGTGCTCGCCGGCCGCAAGCATCATCATGTCGAGGAGCGGTTCGGCTTCGACCTGCTGTCGATGGATGTGAACCTGCGCCGACCCGGCGGGCATAAGCTGTTCGCGGAAAAGATCCTGATCGAGAAGGGCGATCCGACGATCGCCTTCGCGGCGGCGATGCGCGGCTTCGACGCCTTCGCCAACATCCTCTGCGTCACCCCTCCCGAGACGGCCGCGCGCATCAAGGAACGGTTCGAGCCCCATTTCCCGATCGAGGCGCCGCGGGCGCTGTCCGGCGTGAGCCGCCTGCCCAACGCCGCCGGGCTGATGCTGCGCGCCGTCGGCGTGGAGACCTACGACGTGCGTCACGAGGTTCGCCGGTTCTGGCGCATCGTGCGCGAGGAGGCGCGCGACCGGTCTCTTCCCGCCGAACCCTACTGGCGCTGAGCGAGGACCGGATCCATGCCGCGAGCGAACAGCAACCTCCTCGTCCAGTCGCTGCGCGGGACGAGCCAAGTCTTCTTCATTGAGAATGCCCTGACGGGCGTGCTGTTCTTCGCCGCGATGGCCTACGCTTCGTCGGTGACGGGCAATTGGGCCACCACGATCGGGGCGGCGATCGGCGTCCTCGTCGCAACGCTGACCGCACGACTTCTGGAATGCGACGACCCCTCCGTCTCCTCCGGTCTCTACGGATTCAACGGCGTTCTCGTCGGCGCCGCGCTTCCGACCTTCATTGCAGCTTCGCCCCAACTCTGGGCCTCGATCGTGATCGGCGCGGCTGCGAGCACGGTCTTCACCGCCGCCTTCAGCGCGACGCTCACCGGCAAATGGGGCATTCCCGGCTCGACCGGCCCCTTCGTGCTGACGGGCTGGCTGATGGTCGCCGCAGCCTATTCCTTCGGCGGCCTGCACGTGACGGGCGATGCCCCCAAGCTCGCGGGCGATGTCGTGCCTAACCTCACCGGCATTCCGGCGCCGATGGACCTCGTCGCGATCTTTTTCCGCAACATCGCGCAGGTCTACCTGCTGGGTAGCGCCGTCAGCGGCGTCATCATCCTGGCCGGCATCCTGATCGCCTCGGTCCCGGCCGGAATCGCCGCCGCCGCCGGATCGCTGATCAGCATGATCGTCGCGATCGCGATGGGTGCCGATCCCAAGGCCGTGAGCCAGGGCCTCTACGGCTTCAGCCCGGTTCTGACGGCGATGGCCGTCGGCGTCGTCTTCCTGACGCCCTCGCCGCGGGTGGCCGTCTATGCCGGTCTCGCGACCGTGATGACCGTCTTCGTCCAGGGTGCCCTCGACGTCATGGTCGCGCCGGCGGGCATCCCGTCCTTCACCGCCCCCTACGTGCTGACGATGTACCTGTTCATCGCGCCGAAGAAGCTGATGGCGCCCCATCCGCACGGGCCCGTCGCCGATCCCATGATCGACGATCAAGGCAATGCGCCGGGCAAGGTTCCGGTCCACGCAGCCGGAACCGCACGGTGACGCCCCGGAGCGTCCTGATCCGGAACGACGATACCGCGCATCGCAAGCGCCGACACGCCCCTCTTCCGAGAAGCACAGATCTAGGAGCACGCGATGCAAGGCATCAATGCCGGCGACACGGCCTTCATCCTCATCTGCACCGCTCTGGTCCTCATGATGACGCCGGCTCTGGCCCTCTTCTACGGCGGCCTCGTCAGACAGCGCGATGTCCTGTCCGTCATGATCCAGAATTTCGTCTGCATCGGTGTGGTCGGCGTGATCTGGGTGTTCGGAGGTTTCAGCCTCGCCTTCGGGCCTGATATCGGCGGCACGATCGGTAATTTCGCGTATTACTTCGGCATGTACGAGGTCGGCATCGAGCCAAATCCGGTCTACGCTCCGAACATCCCCTTCATCATGGTCTTTGCCTACCAGATGATGTTCGCCATCATCACGCCGGCCCTGATGACCGGCGCCTTCGTCGGGCGCTTCCAGTTCGGCGCCTACCTGTTCTTCATCACGGCCTGGACCATCCTCGTCTATGTGCCGGCCGCGCACTGGGTCTGGGGCGGCGGCTTCCTGGCCAAGCTGGGCGTCGTCGATTTCGCCGGCGGGATCGTCATTCACACCTCCGCGGGATTTTCCGCGCTGGCGACGGCGAAGTTTCTCGGCAAACGCAGGGTGGCGGCGGGCGAATCCGAATCCGCGCCGGCCAGCCTGCCCCTGGTCGCTCTCGGCGCCGGTCTGCTGTGGTTCGGCTGGTTCGGCTTCAATGCCGGCGGCGCCTATGCGGCGGATGCGCTGGCGGCCTACGCCTTCACCAACACCATGCTCGCCGGTTCCATCGCCATGCTGGTGTGGATGTTCTGGGAATGGCGCGAGACCAAGCACCCGTCCTTCTCCGGCGTGCTCGTCGGCGCGGTGGCGGGGCTCGCGACGATCACGCCGGCCTCCGGCTATGTCGAGCCCATCGCCGCCCTGGCGATCGGCGCCATCGGCGCGACGGCCTGCTACTTTGCGAAGTACGTCCAGAAATGGCTGAAGATCGACGACACGCTGGAAGTCTGGCGCGCCCACGGCGTCGGCGGCCTGACCGGTGCCCTGCTCATCGGCATCATGGCCAGTTCGCATATCAACCAAGTCTCGGCGAGCCTGCAGCAGTTCGGGGTTCAGCTTCTCGCCGTCCTCGTCGTCGGTGCTTATGCTTCCTTCGTCACCTTCATGATCCTGACGGGCCTGGATCGCTTCGGCACGCTGCGGGTGCCGGAAGAGATCCAGGAAGAAGGCCTCGACACGATGCTCGGCGAGCGCGCCTTCAACCTGTGGAACATGGATCGCACCCTCCCGAAGTAGCCTCGCTGCGACGAGCGCTCCCCAACGCGGGACCGAACATCGGGGGCGTCTGTGTCTGAGCGACGGGTGCTGGCCGTGGCCTGTGAGTCGCCCAGCTGCGCAGCGGTGTCGAGCCACGGGACGGCCGAACCTGCGGCCGGGCCCTCCCGCACCGGCTGGCCCAGCGGTCCCCAGGGAAGTGCGGTGGAAACCGGGGATGGTGACGCAGAACAGGAACCGCGGGCAGGCCGTGCGGCGTTCCTGGGAGCCGACCCCGGAAGTCGTTCGACGGAATAAAAATGGCACAATCCAGGACCGCCAAGCCCCGAGACGATCAGGATGCGAGCCCGGATGGGGGCGTTGCCCCGCTCGTTCCGACGGGAGCCCTGGCGGTGGCTCTGCTCGGTTTCGCGCAAGCCGCGCGGCCGTTGATCCACGTGGCCCGCGACGGGCGCCGCCTCGATGAAATCGCCGCGGTCCTGCGGGCGCTGGCGCCGGAGCGGACGGTGGCTGTTTATCCCGAATGGGATTGCCTGCCCTTCGACCGCGCTTCGCCCTCGCGCGGGGTCATGGGCGCGCGCACGGGCGTGCTGCGCTGGCTGACCGACGACCGCGCACATCCGGACATCGTCCTGACCACCGCCCCGGCGCTGCTGCAGCGCGTGCCCCCGCCGGAAACGTGGGAATCGGCCCATATCGAGCTGCGCGTCGGCGAGCCGCTCGATGCGGAGCAACTGACGGCGCAACTGGCACGGCTCGGCTACATCCTCGACGATCGCGTCGATGAGCCCGGCGAGGTGGCGGTCCGGGGACGGACCATCGACGTGTTCCCGGCCGCCGCACCGCTTCCCTGTCGGGTCGAGCATGACGGGGCGCGCATCACCGCGATCCGCTCCTACGATCCGGTGTCGCAGCGCTCGCGCGTCGAGACCGAGCGGCTGGTGATCGACCCGGCCACCGAAATCATCCTGGACCCGAATTCGAGTCTCGCCCTGGAGCCCTTCACCGGGCAGGAGCACCGGCTCGCCCGATTCTATCCCGCGCTCGTGACCATGCTCGATTACGTGCCCGAGGCGCGCCTCGTCGTCGAGGCCGGGGTGGAGGAGCGGGCCGCCGCGTTCTTCGAGCAGATCGCCGAGGGCCGCGAGGCGGAAGGGGCGATGTCAGCTTCCGGCAGCCGGCAGGACGACCGATCCCAACAGACGCCCGCGCCGGATCTCTATCTCGCGCCCAAGGAATGGGCGAAATTGGCCGAGGCACGCAGCCTTGCGGCGGCGACGAGCGCCGAGGCGGAGCGGATCGCAGGACCGGTTTTCGTCCGCGAGCGCCGCCCCGAGGCCGCCTTTGCCAAAGCCCTGCGCGCCGCGCTGAAAGCGGGCGAGCGCGTCGTGCTTGCCGGCCCCAAGGCGCCGCTGCGCCGCCTCGTGCGGGCGGCCGCCGCGGCCGACGAGCGAACCGTGCGCCTGATCGATGGCTGGGCCGAGGTCGAGGCGGCGGAGCCCGGCGCGATGCTGGCGATCGAGATGCCGGTCGAAGCGGGGTTTCACGTGCCGCAGGCCGGGGCGACGGTGATCGCTGCGGCCGATCTGTTCGGCCCTCTGGCGGCGGGTGCGGGGCGACGGGCCGCCGTGCTGCCGATCGGCGAGGTCGAGCTGCGGGTCGGCGATGTGGCGATCGACCGCGATCACGGCCTGTGCCTCTTCGAGGGGCTGGAGGCGATCCGCGCTAGCGAAGAGGACGAGGAAGACGCCCTGCGCCTGCGTTTTGCCGATGATGCCATCCTCATGGTGCCCGTGAGCCAAGCGGACCGGATCTGGCGCTACGGCTCGGAGGCCGAAGCCGTGACCCTCGACCGGCTCGACGGCGGCACCTGGGCTCGGCGGCGCCTGGAGGCGGAGGCGACGCTCGCCAAGGCGGCGCGGGCGATGCTGAAGGCCGCGCAGGAGCGTCGGGAGGCCCACGCCCCGCAGATCGTGCCGCCCGAGCGCGAGATGGAGCGCTTCGCGGCCGGTTTTGGCTATCCGCTGACCGGCGATCAGGCCGGGGCGGTAGAGGAGACGCTGGCCGACCTCGCCCGCGAGATGCCGATGGACCGGCTCGTCTGCGGCGATGTCGGCTTCGGCAAGACCGAGGTGGCCCTGCGCGCCGCGGCGGCGGCGATCTTTGCCGGGCGGCAGGTCGCCGTCATGGCGCCGACCACGGTGCTGGTGCGCCAGCATGTCGAGACGTTCCGGCGCCGGTTTGCCCGGTTCGGCATCGAGGTGGCGCATCTCTCGCGCCTCGTCTCCCCCGCCGAGGCAAAGCGGGTGAAGCAAGGCTTGGCCGATGGCAGCGTCCGCCTCGTCGTCGGCACCCAGGCGCTCGCCGGGCGCGGCGTGTCGTTCCACGATCTCGGCCTTGCCATCATCGACGAGGAGCAGCGCTTCGGGGCCAAGACCAAGGCGAGCCTGCGCAAGGCGGCGGGCGACGCCCACATCCTCACGCTAAGCGCGACACCGATCCCGCGCACGCTCCAGGCGGCGATGGTCGGCCTGCAGAGCCTCAGCGTGATCGCCACGCCCCCGGCGGTGCGCCAGCCGATCCGCACGGTGATCGCCCCCTTCGAGGAGACGACGCTGGCCGCGGCTTTGCGGCGCGAGCACCGCCGCGGCGGACAGAGCTTCGTGGTCTGCCCGCGCATCGAGGACATCGCCCCGATGGCCAAGCGCCTGCGCGCGCTCGTGCCGGGGCTCGACGTGGTGACGGCGCATGGCGAGATGAAGCCCGCCGAGATGGACGACGCGATGGTGCGCTTCGCCGACGGCAACGGCGATGTGCTGCTCGCCACCAGCATCATCGAGAGCGGGCTCGACGTGCCGCGGGCCAACACCATGCTGGTCTGGGACGCGGAGCGGTTCGGCCTCGCGCAACTGCACCAGTTGCGCGGCCGCGTCGGGCGCGGACAGCGGCGCGGGGTGGTGTACCTGTTCGGGCATCCCGACAAGCCGCTCAGCCCCTCGACAGAGAAGCGCCTGCGCACGCTGGAGGCGCTCGACCGGCTCGGGGCGGGCTTTGCCATCTCCGCCCGTGACCTCGACCTGCGCGGGGCAGGCGACCTCGTCGGCGACGACCAGTCCGGCCACGTCAAGCTCGTGGGGCTCGGTCTCTACCAGCATCTGCTGCAACTGGCGCTGCGCGCGGCCAAGGGCGAGGCGGCCGAGGATTGGAGCCCGGAAGTGCGGATCGGCCTGAACGGCCGTGTGCCTGCCGACTACATCCCCGAACCCGAAATCCGCCTGAGCCTCTACACGCGTCTCCTGCGCCTGCGCGCGGAGGCCGAGATCGACGCGCTGCGCGACGAGATCGAGGACCGCTTCGGCCCCCTGCCGGAATCGGTGGACGCGCTGTTCACCCTGGCGCGCCTGCGGATCGGCTGCCTCGCTCTCGGCATCATCCGCCTCAGCGGCGGCCCGCAGGGGATCGCGGCCGATTTCCATCCGGACCGGCAGGCACCGGTGATCCCGGTCTCCGACGAGATCACGGTTCGGGATCGGCGCATCGTCATCCGCGGGGGCTGCGACGACGCGGTCGAGCGCGGCGCACGCGCCGCCGTTTTCCTGCGCCGTCTGCAGGACGCCCGAGACCGGCGTGGCTGATCGGTAATCGCAGGAATGGAAGCCCTCCCGGTTGCCGAAACCGGGAGGGCACAGGGCGGGGGAAGGCCGTGTGTTCGGGACGAGGGCTAGCCCGGAGCGAGGCCGAGCAGGGTGCCGAGCGGGACGACGAGGGTGGCGCCGGCGTAGAAGCCGTCCTTGGCGCGCCGCGCGGTGAAGGGGTTCCAGAACGAGTTCGGGTTGACCACGTACTGGACCACCGGCTCGATGATCACGCCCGCGCCGACGTCGAAATGCGCATTGGCCTCGAACACGAACTTGTCGCGCGAATACGGGGCGCCCGAGCCGCCCGAGATGAAGTTCGCGTCAGAGAGGAACTGCGTGTAGTTCTCCGACAAGCGCTGCCAGTTCATCTTCAGGCCGTAGCTGTCGTTGGGCCGGCTCTGGTCGGGCGCGTCGAGGCGTACGCCGACGAACGAGTTGAAGCGGATCGGCACCGTCGGGTCGAACGAGTAGCCCGTGCCGGTGTAGAGCGAGATCGCCGTCGGGTGCGGGTTGGCGACGAGGCCACCGTCGGCGCGCCAGACCGTCTGCGTGCCGGTGAGCACGATGCCGGACGTGCCCGACTTCTGCAGCACCGGGGCGCCGGGGTTCAGGCCCTTCGAGGTGCCGAACACCGTCTTGAAGTTGTCGTCGTGATCCGCCGTGTTGAAGAAGCCGGTGAGCGAGGCGCGGCCGGGATAGGCGGTCATGGTGTAGTCGGTCTTGGTGCCGATCTCGGTCATCACCAGCGCGCCCGAGAGCCGCTCGTAGCCGAAATCGTAGCCCGACAGTGCGTTGGTGCCGGGGTTCACCGAGAAGGCGCCGGCCTGGACGTAGCTGGTGGGCGAGAGCTGGTAGGCGGCGTTCGCGCCCCAGACCGCGTAGAGCGGCGAGGTGAAGCCGGCGTTGATGTAGAACAGGTCCTGGAAGCAGGAATTGATCGAGTTGCACGGCGGCAGGCCGTAGTAGCGATCGGGGTGGGTGCGGCCGACCTCGATGACGAGGCGGTCGTCGAGGAGCTTCTGCTGGTAGGTGAGCAGCGAGAGGCGGTTGTTGTTGGGGTTGAACGGCGGCTGATAGCCGACCGTGGTGTCGCCGATATCGGCGGCCATGTTGAGGTTGCGGACGTTACCGAAGAAAGTCTGCGTGAACTTGATGGTACCGCCACTGATGTTGGCGATGCGCTGCATGTCGGCGGTCATGGAGAGGACGAAGTAGGTCGAGTTCGACTGCTCTCCGGTGCGCAGGCCGGCCGAAGGGTTGGCCTGGTAGAAGTTGTAGATGTTGATGTCGAAGGTGAGCCCGCGCTCGGCCATGTGGGTGGCCCAGGGCGCCAGCGGGCCGACGCGGACGGGATCGCTGGGTTTCTCGGCGATGCGCGGATCGGTGCGCGGCTGGGTTTGATCGTTGAACTGGCCCACCGGCGAGGGCTGCTGCGCGGAGACGCTCACGGGCAGGCCGAAGGCCAGGGCGCCGAGGAGCGTGCCGGCCGCCCATGCCATTCGTCCGGGCCGAGCCGATCCCCGTTCCGTTCCGTGTCCGCCGCGTCGCATCTTACATTCCCCTTGCATTGCCGGTTGCGGCCAAGACTTCTTGTGACCAAGACTTCACTGATCTTTGGAGTTGTCGTGCTGTGCAATGCACAACCGTACCGCCCCAGGATCCGCATGGCTGCCGAACGCTCCGCAAAAGCCGTTCCACAGCCGATGACCGGTTTATGGATTTGATCGGATGATCGGTTGCCATTGGTATTGGCTCCCGACTCGTCTGATTCCGTTGCAGTATGATCAAACCTCACGCTTTTGCGTATTTTTTGATCATAACCCTCTTGCTCTACTAGGCTGACACTCGCGAACGCACACGGTCAACTCCCAATTTGGTCTTTTTGGATTTTGCGGCATCGGGCTTGCAATGAGGCCACGGACGCGGCGCAGGGGTGACCTGACCGGCTGGCTCTGGACTGGGATGATCAAGCTCAGACGATGAAAGGTCTGGAACGCCAGAACGCTCGGCTTCGTCGGCGAGTAGCCGCTCTATCTCTGAAGAAGCAGGTGCTGGCGGACGTCGCCTCGGGACACTGGTAGCCCCCGAGCGACGCAGGCAGGCGGTCGATGGTGTCCGAGGGAAGTACGGCCTCTTACGACCATTACGCCTGCCGGATCGGCGGCAGCACCGGGGTCCGCAGCGCTACGTGCCCACCCGGGCCGGCCGATGCGGATGGGCTAACCCGAGCCATCGTCGCCCTGGCGTCCGAGTACGGGCGCGATGGCGACCGCCGTGTCAACGCGTTGCTGGACGCGGCCGGCTGGCCGGGGGCAAGGACCGGGTTCAGCGCATCTGGCGTCACGAGGGGCCGCGCTCCGTGCCGATGACCGGCACGCCAAGACTCGCGCTTCGGAAATGTGCCGACGAGAGGGACCGGCTCGAACGGGCGGACCCGCGCCGGCTCAAGGAGCGAGCACGGCCTCAGCCCCTCCAACTGGGCTGTGATCGAGAGCGTGTTCGGAGCCGGCGGCCGCGGGCGCTTTTCCCGCGCGCGGTTCTGATCCCGGGCGGCGTCAGGCGCCGAACTGGGGCAGCACGCGGCGGCCGAAGGCATCGATGAAGGCGTCCTGACGGGTGCCGACCTGATGGACGATGATCTCGGCAAATCCCATCTCGGCCAGTTCCCCGAGCCAGGCGGCATGCTGCCCGAGATCGTCCGAGATCCGCACGCAGGCATGCATGTCCTCGGGGCGGACGAAGCGGGCGGCGGTCTCGAAATCTTCCGGGCGGCGCATCTCCCAGTTCACCTCGCCCTCGATGGCGTTGCTCGACCATTGCGCATGCGCCTCGGCGAGCGCACGGGCCGGGTCGGGGTCCCAGCAGACCTTGGTCTGGAGGAAGACCGGCTTGCCCACACCGCCGCCCTCGCGGAAGGCCTCGACCACCGGGCGCAGCTTGTCCGGCTCGATCCCCACGGTGACGAGGCCGTCGGCCCAGGCGCCGAGGGCGCGGGCGGTCGCCGCGGTGGCGGCCCCGCCGATCAGGAGCGGCGGGGTCTTGGGCCGCGAGTAGAGCTGCGCGTCGATCACCGTGACGCGGCCGCGATGCGTCACGGTCTGCCCGGCCAGCAGCGCCCGGATGACCGCGGCGCATTCGGCGAGCCGTGCGTTGCGCTCGGCCTTCTCCGGCCAGGGCAGGCCGGTGATGTCCTCGTTGAGGCGCTGGCCGCTGCCGAGCGCCAGCCACAGGCGCTCGGGAAACATTTCGGACAGGGTCGCGGCCGATTGCGCGAGCACGGCCGGATGGTGGCGGTAGCCCGGCGCGGTGATGATGCCGAACGGAAGCCGCGTCGTCGCGAGGGCCGCCCCGAGCCAGGACCACGCATGGCCGGAATGCCCCTGCGCGCGGCTCCACGGCTTGAAGTGCTCCGACGACATGGCGCAGGCGAACCCCGCTTCGTCCGCTGCCCGCACGTGGCGCATGAGGGCGGAGGGGGCGTGCTGCTCGTGTGAGGCGTGGTAGCCGATACGCGTCATTCCGGTTCTCACTCTGCCGCCTCGGCCCCGTCGATACGGGGCGCCCGGCGCGAATCCGTCTCACGCAGGGAGCGGTCGGCGTAGGTGCCCTGCACCGCTTCGCGCCCGCCATGCTCGTAGAGGTCGAGCATCAGCGCGCTGTGGATGAAGCCGAGATGGCTGAAAGCCTGCGGAAAGTTCCCGAGGAAGGTGTCGTCCTCCGCGATTTCCTCGGCGTAGAGGCCGACATCGTTCTGCAGCGCGCGCAAAGCCTGGAAGCGGGTGCGCGCCTCCTCGTCCCGTCCGAGCCAGAGCAGGGCGTCCACGAGCCAGAAGGCGCAGAGCAGGAAGGTGCCCTCGTGGCCGGGCAGCCCGTCGTCGTTCTTGTAGCGGTAGACGAGGGGGCCGTGGCCGAGGCGCTCGATCACCACATCGACGGTGCGGGCGAAGGCCGCTTCGTCTACGGGGAAGCCGACCATCGGCGCGATCAGAAGCGCGGCATCGACGTCGTCGCCGCCGATATATTGCGGATAGTATCCATCGCGGTGGATCGCCTCGCCGTTGACGCAGGCGACGATCCGGTCGCGCTCGCGGCACCATTCCTCACGCTCGCCGAACAAGTGGATCGCCCGGTCGAGGGCGACCCAGTTCATGATCGCCGCGTGCAGGTAGCGCTCCTCGGGCTTGCGCGGCTCCCACAATCCGGCATCGGGCTCGTGCCAATGTGCTGCCGAGACGTCGGCGAGCCGCGCCCCGTGCTTGCGCATCGCCTCCGGCATCGTCCCGCCCAAGCGCTCGTAGAGGTAGAGCAGGTCGAGCACTTGGCCGTAGGCATCGGCCTGATGCTGCTCGGCCGCCTCGTTGCCGTGGCGCACCGGGGTGCTGCCGCGCCAGCCCTCGAAGTGATCGATCTTGATTTCCTCGAGCTCCGCCTCGCCCGAGATGCTGTAGAGCGGCTTCAGGCGGCTCTCTTCCCGCTCGCACAGCTCGGTGACGAAGCCGAAGAAGGACTCGGCCTCGCGGCTCATCCCGAATTTCTTCAGCACGTAGAAGGACAGGCAGGCGTCGCGGATCCAGCAGAAGCGATAGTCCCAGTTGCGGATACCGCCGATCTCCTCCGGCAGGGAGGTGGTGGCCGCGGCGATGATCGCGCCGGTGGGCTCGTAGGTCAGGGCCTTCAGCACCAGCGCCGAGCGCATCAGTTCGTCCGCCAGCGGCCCAACATAGGCCGCGTCCTCCGTCCACAGCACCCAGGCGCGGCGCGTCTCCTCCATCAGGATGCGGGCGTCCGGGCAAGTCTCGGGGGGCGTGTCGAGGTAGAGCGCGAAGCCGCAGGCCTGCCCGCCCTCCAGGGTGAAGCGCGCGGCGGCCAGCTCGCCCTCCGCGGCGAAGTCAGCATCCGCGACGAGGCCGGGGCAGCCCGGCGCTGTGACGCGGTGGCCCTCGACGGCGAGCGGCGCGAAGTCCTCGGCGAAGCCTGCGAGCGGGCGGTACTCGGCGATCATCGAGACGCAGCCCGACACGCCGGTAACGAGGCGCACCAGAAGCGGCCGGCCCGCGCCGCCCTCCGGCCCGACCATGAAGTCGTGGAGCGTCACGAAGCCGGTCTGCGTGGTGAAGGTGGTCTCGAGGATGTTGCTGCGGCTCAAGTATTGCCGCACGGTCTCGAAGCGCTCGGTCGGCCGGATCGTGAAATGACCGCCGCGCGTCTTATCGAGCAGGCGCGAGAAGGAGGGGTCGGCGTCGAAGCGCTCGAGGCAGGCCCAGTCGATGCCCCCGTCGCGCGCCACCAGCGCGCAGCCCTCGCAATTGCTGAGGAGCGCATAGGCCTCGATCGGCTGATAGGGGCGGGTCTGCGGATCGGACATCGTCTCGGACATGGTCGTTCCTGGGGCGCCGCAGGCCGGCCGCCCGGTTTCGGGGCTCGAGCGCATTCCGACGACGTGGTGGCCGGTTCGTCGGAAGAATGCGCGTCAAAACAAAGAGCGAGAGGCACCGGCCTGATGTCATCAGGTCGGAGACGGCCCTAGGATGAGGTCAGGCGCCGAGGCGGAAGGCCGGCTCCAGCAGGCCGCGAACGCCGATATCCACGAGCAGGGTGCGCCCGTGCTCGGGGTCCTCCGCCCGGGCGGCCTCGTCCATGCCCTCGTAGGCCGTGGTCAGGAGGAGCCGGTCGAGGTCGCGGCCGGCGAAGGTCGGGCAGGTGGGCTGGCGCGCCGGGACGGACACGGTGCGCACCCGCTCGCCCGCCGGGCTGTAGGCATCGAGGCAGGCGCCGCCGAAGCGCGCGGTCCAGATCAGCCCCTCGGCGTCCACCGCCGCGCCGTCGATTCCGCCCTGTCCGTCGCTGTGATCGTAATGGGTCTCAGGCGCGCTCGCGGGCAGGCCGGTGGCGGGGTCGAGCGCGACGCGGCGCAGGATGCCCTCGTCGGTATCGACGAAGTAGCCGGTCGCGCCGTCCGGCGAGAAGGCGATCCCGTTTGGGATCGACAGGCCGGAGAACAGCCGCGTCACCCGCGTGCCGGCAACGTGGTAGATCGCGCCGCGTCCGGTCTCGGCGTCTCGGCCCATGGTGCTGATCCAGAGCGCGCCGCTCGGATGGACCCGGCCGTCATTGGAGCGGGTGCCGGCATCCTCCGCTTCCAGCGGGCAGAACAGGCTCAGTTGCCCGTCGCGGATCGTACGGATGTAGAGCCCGTCCTCCGCCGAGAGGAGTTGCCGGTCGGCGTCGATGGCGGCGACGTCGCTCGCCATGAACGGCAGGGCGTGCATCTTCGCCGGGCCGGCGCCCTCGCTCAGGGGCAATTCGAACAGGCGGTTCTCCAGGATATCGACCCACCACGCCGTGTCGGTCGCCGGATCGTAGCTGGGCCCCTCGCCGAGATGGCAGCGGGACGGATCGAGGACGCGGATCGACGGAGATGCGGCCAAATCAGGACATTCCTCTGAAATCAACGACCGTTGACGTCTGTCGAAAAGAGAAGTTCCGCGGGTTTTGCGAAGACTTAGCCCATGATCTGAGCTTGCCTGTGCTACGTCTGGGGCGGAATTTTCATCCGCCCACGTCGTTCCGCTGGGGCTTTGCAGCCCATCGCCGGGCCGTTCCGCCGTCGCACTCGCCCCGGCGGGTTTCAGCGCCTAGAACGCTTCGCGAGCGCCCGCTCACGGGCGCGAGAGGACTGACGCAATGGACATGCAGGCTCCGCCCGGCCACGCGGCGCCGCGCTTGGTGCCGCCTGTGCCGGTGCCGCCGGAAAAGGAGTTGCCGACCCTGCGCTTCATCGCGGCGATGCGGGTCAACGGCATCGCGTGCTGGCCGGCCTCCGCCTACGAGGCGCCCCTGCGCCGCCGACGGCTGCTCGGGCGCACGCGCTTCACCGTCAGCGATCCGGACCTGGTGCGGCACGTGCTGGTGGACAACGCCGCCAATTATGCCCGCACCCCGATCACCATCCGCATGCTGCGGCCGATGCTCGGCGACGGGCTGCTCATCAGCGAGGGGACGGCGTGGCGTCACCAGCGGCGCGCGCTGGCGCCCGCCTTTACCCCGCGGGCGGTCGAGACGTTGGTGCCCCACATCCTGTCGGCGAGCGACGAGGCGGTCGCGGCCCTCGAAGGCCCGGCGGCCCGGGGACCGGTCGATCTGTTCGCCGCGCTCCAGCGGCTCGCCCTGGAGATCGCCGGGCGCACCATGTTCTCCGTCGGCATGGCCCGCCACGGCGACCGCCTGCGCGGCTTCCTCGAAGCCTACGCCGCGCGGCTCGGGCGCCCGCACCTGACCGATCTGGTCGTGCCCTTGCGCTTCGCCACGCCGCTCGACCGGGCCCGCGCCCGCTTCCGCCGCGATTGGGTCACCTTCCTCGATGAGGTCATCGCCGACCGCGACGAGGGGCAAAGTGGGCGCCAAGTCGGAGGCCATGGCGGGGGCGAGGCGCGCGACCTGCTCGACCTGCTGCGGGCCGCCCGCGATCCCGAGACCGGCCGGGGCTTCTCGCACGAGGAGCTGCGCGATCAGGTCGCCACCATGATCCTGGCCGGGCACGAGACCACGGCGGTGACCCTGCTCTGGGCCTGCACCCTCCTCGCGCTCGCGCCGGAAACGCAAGGAGCCGTGGCGGCGGAATCGGCGAGCGCGGACAAACCGTTCACCCGCGCGGTGATCGAGGAGACAATGCGGCTCTACCCCCCCGCCTTCGTGCTGGCCCGCCGCGCGCTCGGTCCGGACGAACTGGCCGGCGAGGCGGTCCGGCCCGGCGACAGCGTGACGATCTCGCCCTGGCTGCTGCACCGGCACCGCAAGCTGTGGCACGACCCCGACGCCTTCGATCCGAGCCGCTTCCTGCCCGGCGCGCCGCCGGTGCCGCGCTTCGCTTACCTGCCCTTCGGGGCGGGGCCGCGGGTCTGCATCGGCGCGGCCTTCGCGCTCACCGAGGCGACGCTCGCGTTGAGCCGGATCGTCGGGCATTTCCGGATCGAGCGAGCCGATGCCCGCCCGGTGCTGCCGGCGGCCGTGGTGACGACCCAGCCCGACCACGCCCCCGCCTTCCGGCTGACGCGGCGGGTGTGAGCGCCCCCGCGTTCTAAAAATCCAACGAGGCGGAGAGCAGCACCGTCCGCGGCGTCCCCTGAGCGAGGATGCCGCGCCCGGTCGTCGCCCGTCACGTTGACGACGTTCGCCCGCAGCGTCAGCGGCCTGTCCCGGAACAGGGTAGCACGGCAAGGCCGAGCGCTTCGTCCAAGGCGTCCTTGCGCGAATGGGCGCCTGTCCGTCCGCCAACAAAAAGACCTGCGGCACCCGTTCGGGGCCGCAGGTCGTGGTTCGTCCGGAGGACCGGCGGGTCAGGCGATGGCGCGCTTGGCCTTCGCCTTCGGCTTGATGACCGCATCGACGGGGAATTCGATATCGACGCCGAGCGTCGAGACGCCTTCGCCCCGCTCCAGCTTGATCTGCACCTTGTCGCGCTCGACCGTGACGTGCTTGGCGATCACGTTCAGGATCTCTTCGCGCAACGTGATGATCAGGTCGGGCCGCCCGTTCTCCACGCGCTCGTGCGCGAGGATGAGCTGAAGGCGTTCGCGGGCGACCGAACCGGAGCCGCGCGGCTTGAGGAAGGTCAGGACACTCATGCGGCCCTCCGTGTGAACAGCTTGTTGATCAGGGATTTACGGTCGGAAGGGATCGCCATCGGCACGGTCTCGCCCTTCAGGCGACGCACGGCATCGATGTAGGCGCGCGAGGGCGCGCAGAGCGGGTTGTTGAGCGTCACCGGGCAGCCGACATTCGAGGCGCGCAGCACTTCGAGGCTCTCCGGGATGATGGCCAGCAGCGGGATCGAGAGGATCTCGAGCACGTCGTCGACCTTGAGCATGTCGCCACGGTCGGCGCGGGCCGGGTCGAAGCGGGTCAGGATCAGGTGCTTCTCGATCGTGTCGCCGCGCTCGGCGCGGACGGTCTTGGAGTCGAGCAGGCCGATGATCCGGTCCGAGTCGCGCACCGAGGAGACCTCGGGGTTCGTCACCACCACGGCCACATCGGCGTGGCGCATGGCGAGCTGGGCGCCGCGCTCGATGCCGGCGGGGCTGTCGCAGACGATCCAGTCGAACTTCTCGCGAAGCTCGCCCATCACCCGCTCGACGCCTTCGTCGGTGAGCGCGTCCTTGTCGCGGGTCTGCGAGGCCGGCAGCAGGGAGAGGTTCTCGAGGCGCTTGTCGCGGATCAGCGCCTGCGGCAGCTTGGCGTCGCCGTTGGTGACGTTGATCAGGTCGTAGACCACGCGGCGCTCGGCGCCCATGATCAGGTCGAGGTTGCGCAGGCCGACGTCGAAATCGACCACGCAGACCTTCTCGCCGGCCTGCGCCAGCGCCGCACCGAGCGCTGCCGTCGTGGTCGTCTTGCCGACGCCGCCCTTACCGGACGTGACACAAAGAACCTTGGCCATTCTCGTTTCCCCTTAACCCAAGGCTGCAATTTTGATCGCGCCGCCGTCGGACCAGATCTGGACCGCTTGACCGCGCAGGTGAGTGCCCATGTCCTCGGCCGTGCGGACGAGGCGGTCGATGCCGAGAAGCTCGGGCTCGAACTTGCGGCAGTAGATGCGTGCGCGAGGGTTGCGGGCGGCGCCCGCGATGGCCCGCCCGCGCAGGGCGCCGTAGACGTGGATGGAGCCGCCCGCGAGGATCTCGGCGCCCGAGGACACCGAGCCCATCACGGTCACGTCCCCCTCGCGGTGGACGATGCTTTGGCCCGAACGCACCGAGCCCTCGATGGTGAGGGACGACACGCCCGGCTTCTCTTCCTCGAACGCCGGCGCCTCGAAGACGTCGCCGGCGGGGCGGCCGCCGACGAGCCGCGGCGGCAAGAGCGAGGGCAGCGGGGCCTCCGCACCCTCGATGCCGAGGATACGGAGCTTCCGGGCCGACAGCTCGGCGATCAGGGACTCCAACTCGGACGGCGCGGCTTTGAGGCCGGCGACGTCGAGGATCACGGCCCTGTCGTCGAACAGCTTGGCCGATCGCTTCAGGGCTGCGTCCAGGAGGACGAGCCATTCGGCGAGGGGGGCTTCCGGCGCCAATGAGACGGCGCGGAACACGCGGCCTCGCAGGGGCAGAGAGGGGCGGGTGGGAGCGGGGCTGGTCACGGGCGTTGACGTTTCCTTACCGACACGCCCATTGACCGCCGGGATGGTTACCGGGGAGTTAATTTTTACCCGCACCGGGCAAGAATTGCCGGGCAGGATTTTTCCGGTCCTCCCCCGCCGCCCGG
This sequence comes from Methylorubrum sp. GM97, assembly GCF_024347855.1. Lineage (NCBI taxonomy): Bacteria > Pseudomonadati > Pseudomonadota > Alphaproteobacteria > Hyphomicrobiales > Methylobacteriaceae > Methylorubrum > Methylorubrum sp. GM97. Next base: position 1,237,954 of record NZ_AP025942.1, on the reverse strand, counting down.
AATAGCATCGTCGGGCCAGTGGTTTGGCCGAAATATACCGGGTGGAAACAATCCTTAAGCCGGCCTGTGCCCGTGGGATCGCCGGATCCTGTGATCGGCGCGAATCAAGCCGACGGTCCCAGCTTCGCTACGATGGCACGCGATTTTTGGTGCAACCCCGGATTAACGGGGCCTTAGGCGCGCCGTGACCATCATTTGTTTAAGCGCCGCCCCCGTGCAGCGCATTTGACCCCGCGGATCAGCGCAATGCGTGCCATCGCCAACCTCTCCATTATCGCCAAGCTCGTCGTCGTCTTCGCGCTCGTCATCCTCGCCGTTTGCGGCTCCACCTTTGTCAGTTGGCGTAGCCTCGGCACGATCGAGGAAACCAACCGCTGGCGCGACCACACCTACCAAGTCCTCCTGGATCTCGACCGGCTGACGGCCAGCATGGTGGATCGGGAGACGGGCCTGCGCGGCTACCTCGTCTCGGCCGACCCCGCCTTCCTCGAACCGTTCCACGCCGGAACCCAGCACTATGCCGAGGCGCTGGGGCGTCTGCGCAGGCTCGTCTCCGACAACGCCGAGCAGCTTCGCCGGCTCGACGCCCTCGATACGGCCGCGGGCCAGTGGAGCCGCGATGTCGCCGAGCGCGAGATCGCGCTGATGCGCGACGAGGCGACCCGGGAGCAGGCGCGCCGGATCGAGGCATCCGGTGCCGGCAAGAGCGCCATGGACACGGTGCGCAAGGTCGCCGGCACGATCGCCGACACCGAGCGGGCCCTGCTGGAAACGCGCACCCGGATCGCGGAGGAGGCCGCGACGGCGTCTCGCTTCGCCGTCGGCGCGGGCCTCGCGGCGCTGCTGATCGTCGCCGGCCTCGGCATCCTGCTGCTCAACGGCTTCGTCGCCCGCCCCATTCGCCGCATGACCGGGCTGATGAGCCGCCTCGCGGAGGGTGATGCGAGCGTCGAGATTCCCTTCCGTGAGCGCCGTGAGGAGGTTGGCGCGATGGCGAACGCGGTTCAGGTGTTCAAGGACAACCTGATCCGCACCCGCGCCCTGGAGGAGGAAACCGCCCTGGCGCGGGCCGGTGCCGAGGCGCAGCGCAAGGCGGCGATGCGCGACATGGCCGACAACTTCGAGCGCGCGGTGAGCGGCATCGTCGGCACCGTCTCCGCGGCCGCCATCGAGTTGCAGGCGACCGCGCGGAGCATGGCCGGCACCGCCTCGCAGACGGCCGACCAATCGAACGCCGCCGCTGCCGCCGCGGAAGAGGCCGCCACCAATGTCGGCACGGTCGCCGCGGCGGCCGAGGAGCTTGGCGCCTCGGTGCAGGAGATCGCCCGGCAGGTTACCGGCTCGACCACGCTGGCGCAGAAGGCCGTTGTCGAGGCCGAGGGCACCGCGCAGCTCGTGCAGGATCTCAGCGTCGCCGCCGCGCGGATCGGCGACGTGGTGGGCCTGATCTCCACCATCGCCGGCCAGACCAACCTGCTCGCGCTCAACGCCACCATCGAGGCGGCGCGCGCGGGCGAAGCGGGCCGTGGCTTCGCCGTGGTTGCCGCCGAGGTCAAGGAACTCGCCAACCAGACTGCGCGCGCCACCGACGAGATTTCGGGGCAGATCGGGCAGGTCCAGTCCATCACAGGGCAGGCGGTCACGGCCATCAGCGATATCGCGGCCCGCATCCGCGAGATCGACGGGCTGGCCGGCTCAATCGCCGCGGCGGTGGAGGAGCAGGGCGCGGCGACCCAGGAGATCGTGCGCAACGTCTCCGAGGCGTCCGCCGGCACCGGTGCGGTGACGGGCAACGTCGCGAGCGTCGCGGTGGCGGCCGAGGAGACCGGGGCGGCCGCGAACAAAGTCCTGACGTCCGCCTCCGAGCTGTCGCAGCAATCCGAGCGGCTTGACGGCCAGGTCCGCCACTTCCTCGAGACGGTGCGGGCCGCCTGAGGCGAGCCGGGAACCCCATCGCCCCGGCTGACCGGAGTGATGGGGTGCCAAGGTCCCCGTTCGTGAGGGACGCCGCATGAAAAAGGCCCCGATGCGTTCGCCGCATCGGGGCCTTTTCGTTTTGGAGGATGAAGCGGGGCTGTTAGCCCGTCAGCGCTTCCTTCGAGCGCTCGAAGCGCTTGCGCTCGTTCGGGTCGAGGTGGATCTTGCGCAGGCGGATCGACTTCGGCGTGACTTCCATCAGCTCGTCGTCCTGAATCCAGGCCAGCGACTTCTCCAGCGTCATCCGGATCGGCGGCGTCAGGCGCACGGCCTCGTCCTTCGAGGTGGTGCGGATGTTGGTGAGCTTCTTGCCCTTGAGCACGTTCACCTCGAGGTCGTTCTCGCGGTTGTGCTCGCCGACGATCATGCCCTGATAGACCTTGGCGCCGGGCTCGATCATCATCGGGCCGCGGTCTTCGAGGTTCCACATGGCGTAGGCCACGGCCTCACCCTTGTCGTTCGAGATCAGCACGCCGTTGCGGCGGCCGGCGATCTCGCCCTTGTAGGCCTCGTAGGCCTTGAACAGGCGGTTCATGATCGCGGTGCCGCGGGTGTCGGTCATCAGCTCGCCCTGGTAGCCGATGAGGCCGCGGGTCGGAGCGTGAAAGACGAGCCGGAGACGGTTGCCGCCCGAGGGCCGCATCTCGATCATCTCGGCCTTGCGCTCGGACATCTTCTGCACGACGACGCCCGAATACTCCTCGTCGACGTCGATCACGACCTCTTCGACCGGCTCCAGGATCTCGCCGGCCTCGTCCTTCTCCAACACGACGCGCGGACGCGACACGGCAATCTCAAAGCCCTCGCGGCGCATGGTCTCGATCAGGATCGAGAGTTGCAGCTCGCCGCGGCCGGAGACGTAGAACGAGTCCTTGTCGGCGGCTTCCTCGATCTTGAGCGTGACGTTGCCCTCGGCCTCCTTGAACAGGCGGTCGCGGATCATGCGGCTCGTGACCTTGTCGCCCTCGGTGCCGGCCAGCGGCGAATCGTTGACGATGAAGGACATGGTGACGGTCGGCGGGTCGATCGGCTGGGCCTGGATCGGCTCGTTGACGGCCGGATCGCAGAAGGTATCCGCCACGGTGCCCTTGAGCAGACCGGCGATGGAGACGATGTCGCCCGCCTCGCCGATATCGATCGGCGCGCGCTCCAGGCCGCGGAAGGCCAGGATCTTCGAGACGCGACCGGTCTCCACGACCTTGCCGTCGCGCGAGAGCACCTTGATCGACTGGTTCGGCTTCACCGTGCCCGAGGCGATGCGCCCGGTGATGATGCGGCCGAGGAAGGGGTTGGCTTCGAGCAGGGTGCCGAGCATCCGGAACGGACCGTCCTCGACGCGGGCCTGCGGCACGTGCTTGAGCACGAGATCGAACAGCGGCGCGAGGCCGACATCCGGCGAGGCGTCCGGCGAATCGGCCATCCAGCCGTTGCGGCCCGAACCGTAGAGGATCGGGAAGTCGAGCTGCTCGTCGGTGGCGTCGAGCGCCGCGAACAGGTCGAACACCTCGTTCACGACCTCGTTGATGCGCGCATCCGGACGATCGACCTTGTTGATGGCCACGATCGGGCGAAGGCCGATCTTGAGCGCCTTGCCGACCACGAACTTGGTCTGCGGCATCGGGCCCTCGGCGGCGTCGACCAGCACGATCACGCCGTCGACCATCGAGAGGATACGCTCGACCTCACCGCCGAAATCGGCGTGGCCGGGGGTGTCGACGATGTTGACGCGGGTATCCTGCCAGACGACCGAGGTCGCCTTGGCCAGGATCGTGATGCCACGCTCCTTCTCGAGGTCGTTGGAGTCCATCGCCCGCTCCTCGACCCGCTGGTTTTCGCGGAAGGTGCCAGACTGCTGAAGCAGCTTGTCGACCAGCGTCGTCTTGCCATGGTCGACGTGGGCGATGATGGCGATGTTGCGCAGCTTCATCGGAGATCTCGAGCCGTTCGGAAACTTGGAGCCCGGCCATAAAGCGCCGTGTCGCGGGCCGTGTTTCGACGGTCGTGACGCCAGGGTACGGATTCGGGCGGTATCGCGTCGCAATATAAGGTGTCGCCCGATCCGGCAAGTGCGCGCGGCGCCGGGCGGTCGCGGGAGCCATGCCTTCACTCCGTGGCAAGGCCGACCGAGGCATGACGCGTGTTCGATCGTGCCTTGATGTCGGACCTCTGTGGGCGTGGTCGGCCTGGATGACGGCGTGCCGGCGTTTCCACCCCGGTAGGCCTTGCGGGACGGTGATCGAAGATGCCGCGTTGGCGATGGTTGATGGCGCAGGTCGTGCGGCGCCTCTGGGTGCGCGCCACGCTGATCGGCGCGGCGGGGGTGCTGGCGGCGCTGCTGGCGGCGGTGGCCGAGCGCTATCTGCCCTGGACGGTGCCGGGCGCGATCAGCACCGATGCGCTCGACAGCATCCTGACCGTCATCGCCTCCAGCATGCTGTCCGTCACCACCTTCTCGCTGAACGTCATGGTGTCGTCCTACGGCTCGGCCACGAGCAACGTCACGCCCCGTGCGACCAAGCTCCTCATCGAGGACCGGGTGACTCAGACCGTCCTCTCGACCTTTCTGGGGTCCTTCCTCTTCGGCATCGTCGGCCTCGTCGTCTCGAAGACTGGGGCCTACGGCGAGAGCGGGCGCACCATCCTCTTCGTCGTCACCATCGCGGTGATCGTTCTGATCGTCGTCGCGCTGCTGCGCTGGATCGATCATCTGACGCGCCTCGGCCGCGTGGGGGAGACGACCGACCGGGTCGAGACGGCGGCGCGCACCGCGATCGAAGCGCGGCTGCGCGACCCCTATCTCGGGGGCAGGCCGCTGCGCGATTCCGACCGTCGGATTCCGGCGGGCGCCGCGGCGGTGACGGTGGATGCGATCGGCTACGTTCAGCACATCGACATGGCGGCCCTGTCCAAGATCGGCGAGGCGCACGACATCGAGATCTTCGTCGCGGCGACGCCCGGACGGTTCGTCCACCCGGAGACGCCGGTGGCCTGGATCGGCCGGCCGAAGGCCGGGGAGGACCGGGACACGCTGCGCCGGACCGTCGGCGAGGCGTTCTTGGTCGGGAACGAGCGTGCCTTCGACCAGGACCCGCGTTTCGGCCTCGCGGTGATGAGCGAGATCGGTTCGCGCGCCCTGTCGCCCGCGACCAATGATCCCGGCACCGCGATCGACGTGATCGGCCGCTCGACCCGCCTCGTCAGCCTCTGGGTGCGCGGCACGACCGCTCCGGACGAGGGCCAGCCGAAACATCCGCGCATCCATGTCCCGCCGCTCGACACCGCCGACATGTTCGAGGACGCCTTCATGCTGATGGCCCGCGACGGCGCGGGGCTGATCGAGGTCCAACTGCGCATCCAGAAGGCGCTGCTGGCCCTGAGCCGCATCGGTGGGGAGGCATCCCGGGCTGCCGCGCTGCATCAGTCGCGCATGGCCCTGGAACGCGCCGAGCTCGCGCTCACGCTCGAGGCCGACAAGATCCGGCTGCGCATGGCGGCCGGCGCCGTCGAGGCCGCCGATGCGAGCCCGGCCTGAGGGCGGCGCTCGCCCCGGCCTGGCGCCGTCGAGGCGTTTGCTGTTGAGGACGCCGCACCCCCGCGCGGCGCGGCGCGCGATCTGCCATAAGCTGTCGGGCATGATCCACACGCTGCGACGTTGCCCGTGACCGACCGTCCCCCGATCCGCTTCCGCGGCCGCTCCTTCCTGGCGATGGTGCTGGCCCCCGTGCCGCCGATCGATCAGTGGCTCGCCGAACTCGACGCGCTCAAGCGGCGCGCGCCCGCCTTCTTCTCGGTGCGGGCGATCATCCTCGACGTGACCGGGCTGCGCTTCGAGCGCTCGGACCTCGCCCATCTCTGCGAGGAATTGAACCAGCGCTCCATCACCATCCTCGGCATCGAGGGGATCGGGCCGACCTCGCTCGGGCCCGGCTTCCCGCCGCCGCTGGTGGGGGGCAAGCCGGTCGAGGACATCGCCCCCCCGAACCCGGCGCCGCCGAGGCGCCTACGGCGGACCACCCGTCCGCCCCGGCTTTGGTGGCGTCCGCGGCTCCGACCCGGACACGCTCCTTCGTGCTCGACGCGCCGGTGCGCTCGGGGCAGGTGATCCAGCATCTCGACGGCGACGTGACCGTGATGGGTTCGGTCGCCTCGGGGGCGGAGGTGATCGCGGGGGGCTCGATCCACATCTACGGCGCCCTGCGCGGCCGGGCGATCGCGGGGGCGGTGGGTGATCCGGGCGCCCGCATCCTCACCCGTAAGTTCGAGCCGGAACTCGTCGCCATCGACGGTCTTTACAAGACCGCCGACGATCTCGGCGGCGCCCGCTGGGGCCAGTCGGTCCAGGCGCGGCTGGAAGGCGACGCCATCGTCCTCGTGCCGCTCGACTGACGCCCCGTTTTCGGCACGCGCCCGCCGGCTGCGGCCGTCCATCACAAAGGCGTGCGGATGGCGGGCATCCGCCGCCTCGACGGCCTAGGTGGCGGAAATCCGCCGCCCGTCGTTCGGTCGTGATCGGGGAGATCCCAAGGAAGCCTTTTTCGAACAAGGGATTACACGAAGGTTAGCGCTTTCTGCATGGCTGGCATGCACTCTGCAAAGAGGACCGGACCATTCGCACCGGCCGCAGAGCCGGGCCATCCGGGAGAAGCCCCTTGCTCGAACGCCTCCGTCTCACGCGTCGCGGCCTTGCCATGCTCGCCGCCGCGACCGCCGCATCGCTCGCCCCGCTTCCGCTCTCCGCCCAGGAAGTGGTGCGCGTCGGCAACCTCAAGCTCGCCCACTTCGCCGGCGTCTCCTACGTCAAGGAGATCGCCAAGACCTGCGGCCTGACCGTCGATCTCAAGATCTTCGCCAAGGGGCCCGACATCATGCAGGCGATGCTCGCCGGCGAACTCGATGTCGGCGCCACCGCCTCGGAAGCCGCGATCTCGGCCCGCGGCAACGGCGCACAAGTCTTCATCGTTGGCGGCTTCGCCAAGGGCGGCGCCCGCCTGCTGGCGACGCCGGAATCCGGCATCAAGTCGGCGGCCGATCTCAAGGGGAAGAAGGTCGGCGTCACCCGCGGCTCGATCCAGGAGGTGCTGCTCGGCGCCGAGATGGCCAAGCACGGCCTCAAGGCGCGTGACGTCAACCTGATCTATCTCGGCTATCCGGATCTCAACCAGGCGCTGCTGCAGAAGCAGGTCGATGCGATCATGCAGACCGAGCCGCAATCGGCCCAGGCCATCGCCCGCGGCTTCGGCGTCGAGGTGATCAAGCCCTACGACACTCCGGTCGGCTCGCCGATCCGCACGCTGGTGATGACGGAGAAGTTCTACGGCGAGAAGAAGCCGGTCGCAGCCAAGTTCATGGAGTGCTTCGTGAAGGCGCAAAAGACCTTCATGGACGATCCGAAGGCCGCCGAGACCTTCGTCACGCAGGACGTGTTCAAGGGTCAGGTCACCGCGGCGGAGTTCCAGGAGGCGCTCGCCAACTCGCCCTACACCCTGGAGATGAGCGCCGACCACATCCAGCGGACCACCGACGTCATGGCCGAGCACGGCATCGGCAAGATGTCGAAGCCCGCCAAGGCGGTCGACTGGGTGAAGCTCGACCTGCTGGAGGCCGCCAAAGCCTCCGCCGGCACGAACTGAGGAGGGCTTCCCGTGAACGCCTTACGTCTCAAACCCCTGGCCGAGGGGATGGCGGTTCCCGTCGCCATCCTCGTGATCTGGCAGCTCGCCTGCACGGCCGGGCTCGTCAACCCGATGGTGCTGCCCTCGCCCGCCGCGGTGGCGGTGCGTTGGTGGGCCTATCTCGCGCCGCTCGAAGCCTATGATCCCGAGCACGGGTCGTGGTTTGCGTGGCTCTTCTCCGGCGAGATGCTGCACGACGCGATGGCCTCGCTCTACCGCGTCGTCGTCGGCTTCGCCGTCGGCGCAGGGCTTGCCCTGCCGCTCGGCCTGTTCATGGGCTCCAGCGACCTGATCTACCGCCACATCAATCCGTTGATGCAGGTGCTGCGGCCAATCCCGCCGATCGCCTACATTCCGCTCTCGATCCTGTGGTTCGGCCTCGGCAACGCGCCCGCCGTGTTCCTGATCGCCATCGGCGCCTTCTTCCCCGTGCTGATGAACACCATCGCGGGCGTGCGGCATGTGGACGGGATCTATATCCGCGCCGCCCGCAGCCTCGGCGCCAGCCGGATGACGATCTTCCGGCGGGTCATCCTGCCGGCCGCCACCCCTTACATCCTGTCGGGGGCGCGGATCGGCATCGGCACCGCCTTCATCGTGGTGATCGTGGCCGAGATGATCGCGGTCAATAACGGCCTCGGCTTCCGCATCTTGGAGGCGCGCGAATATTTCTGGTCCGACAAGATCATCGCCGGAATGCTGACCATCGGCGCGCTCGGCCTCGTCATCGACATGGCGGTGAGCCGCCTGAACAATCACCTGCTCCGCTGGCATCGCGGCCTGGAATCGTGAGGTCTCCCATGTCCGCGCAACTGCATCCTATCGAATCCGTCACTCAGGACGCCGTCCCGGTCGCACCTCCGGTGACCTCCGCCGCCCCATCCCAGGCCTCGCCGCACATCGTGGTCTCGGGCGTGGACAAGATCTTCCCCGTCCCCGGCGGCGAGGTCGTCGCCCTCAAGGACATCGATTTCACCATCAACCGCGGTGAGTTCGTCTGCCTGCTCGGTCCGTCCGGCTGCGGGAAGTCGACGCTGCTCAACGCCATCGCCGGCTTCTCGCACCCGACCCGCGGCGGCATCGACGTCGAGGGCCGCACGGTCGCCGCGCCCGGTCCCGACCGGGGCATGGTGTTCCAGGAATACGCCCTGTTCCCCTGGATGACGGTGGCGCAGAACATCGCCTTCGGTCTGGAGATCAAGGGCATGTCCCGCGGCGCGATCCAGGCGCGGGTGGCCGAACTCCTCGACATGCTCAAGCTCGCCGAGTTCCGCGACCGCTTCCCCAAGGACCTGTCCGGCGGCATGCGCCAGCGCGTGGCGATCGCCCGCGTGCTGGCGCTGGACAGCCCGGTGATGCTCATGGACGAGCCGTTCGGCGCACTCGACGCCTTGACCCGCCGCTCGCTGCAAGACGAGCTGCTGCGGATCTGGGCGGCGACGGGCAAGACCATCGTGTTCGTCACGCACTCGATCGAAGAATCGATCTATCTCGCCGACCGCATCGTCGTGCTGACCTACCGTCCCGGCACGATCAAGCGCGACCTGCGGGTCGAGCTGCCGCGCCCGCGCGACAGCGCCTCGGCCGCCTTCAACGCCCTGAAGCGCGACCTCTCCGCCCTCGTCACCGCCGAGCAGCACCGGTTCGAGCAGGTGGAGTTGAAGGGGCTGACGACGGATTGAGGATCGCCGCCACGGCTTTCTTCGGCCCGCGGCGCTCCCATGCTAGGTTCTCATATCGTTTCCGGATCATCACTTCGGAGATCGCGGATCCCCTCTCCCCGCCGCGCGGGAGAGGGCTCGGCCGACCCTGTCGTCGGCTGAGCGAGCCGGTAGGCGAGGGTGAGGGGGCTTCGACGGATGAGCCCCTTCCGTACAAGCCCCTCACCACCGCTCCGGCTCTCGCCTCCGCTTCCCGCAGGCACGGCAGGGTGCCTGCGGGCCTCTCCCCGCACAGCAGGGAGAGGGGGGAGCTGCGGCGCCCGTCCGATCAACCGGACATCGCATCTGATCGCTCACCGGATACGATGGCGGTGACGAAAGCCTCCTCCGGACCATGAGAGTGATGCCCATCCCCCGCGCCACTGCCGCGCGTGTCCTCATCCTCGCCGCCCTCGCGGTCGCGGCCGTCTTCGCCGTGCTCAAGGCGGGGGAGGTGACGGAGGCCCGCGTGGCGGAAAGCCTCGCGGGTGACGCGCGCCAGCGGGCGGAGATCTACGCCCAGAGCCTGGAGGGCGCCATCGAGCGGTTCGGGTTTCTGCCGGCCGCCGCCGCCCTCGATCCGCGGGTGCAATCGTTGCTCGCCGCCCCCGACGATCCGGCGCAGGTCGCCACCGTCAACGCCTATCTCCAACGGCTGAGCCGCGAGGCGGGGGCGGGTGTCGTCTACCTGCTGATCCCGTCCGGCCTGACCATCGCCGCCTCGAACTGGGATACGCCCCAGACCTATGTCGGCCAGGACTTCTCCTATCGTCCCTACTTCACGGAAGCGCGCGGCGGGCGCACCGGACGTTTCTACGCGATCGGGACGCTGACCGGCGTGCCCGGCTATTTCATCAGCGCCCCCGTCGTCATCGACGGCACGGTGCGCGGCGTGGTCGCGACCAAGGTCAGCCTCGACCCGCTGGAGACGATCTGGCGCGAAGGCACTGACCGCGTGCTGGTGGCCGACGAGAACGGCATCGTCTTCCTCGCCTCCGATCCGGCTCTCAAGTTCCGGGCGACGAAGCCGCTCGACGCCGCCGCCCGCGCCGGCATGGAGCGGACGCGCCAGTACGGGCGCGACGATTATGCCCCGATCGATCTCGGCCGGACGGAGACCGTCGGCGGCGTGCCCCTGGTCAGCCGGTCGGAGGCCGCGCCGCAGACCCCCGCGCTGTTCGAGGAGGCCAGCCTGCCGGCCTATGGCTGGACGCTGCTGCTCTTCGCCGACGCCGCGCCGGTGGCCATCGCCGGGCGCAGCGCCCGGGTCGGCGCGATCCTGGCGCTGGTCGTGCTCGGCCTGATCGGCCTCTACGGGCGCCAGCACCTGCGGCGGGTGCGCGAGAACCGCGCGGCGCAGCGGGCGCTGGAGGCTGCGGTCGCGGCCCGGACCGCCGATCTCAGCGCGGCCAACCTCAAGCTCGCGGGTGAGATCGAGGAGCGGACCCGCGCCGAGGGCGACCTGCGCGAGGCGCAAGGGGAGCTGGTCCAGGCGGCGAAGATGGCGACCCTCGGCCAGATGGCGGCAGGCATCACCCACGAACTCAACCAGCCGCTCGCCGCCATGCGGGGCTTGGCCGACAACGCCTCCGCCTTCCTGCGCCAGGGCCGGGAGGCGGAGGCCGCCGCCAACCTGACCCGGATCGTCTCCCTGGTGGACCGGCTCGGCAAGATCACCGGACAGTTGCGCAGCTTCTCCCGACGCTCGGGGACGGAGCGGGTCGCGGTCGATGTCGGCGTGGCGGTCTCGGAAAGCCTCGCCATCCTGTCCTCCCGCATCCGCGACGCGGGGGCACGGGTGACGACCGATCTCGACCCAGCGGCGCGATGGGTGGTGTTCGAGCCGATCCGCCTGTCGCAGGTGCTGGTCAACCTCGTCGGCAACGCCCTCGATGCCGTGAAGGGGCGCCCCGGTGCGGAGGTCGCGGTGCGCGCCTGGGCCGGGGAGGGGCAGGTCGTGCTGAGCGTCGAGGATAACGGGCCGGGCCTCGACGCGGCGGCGCTGGCGCGCCTCTTCGAGCCGTTCTTCACCACCAAGCCGGCAGGGGAGGGGCTCGGCCTCGGCCTGCCGATCTCGCTCGCCATCGCCCGCGAATTCGGGGCGAACCTCCAGCCCCGGCCGATGCCCGGCGGCGGTCTCGCCTTCGACCTCGTGATGGAGGTGGCCAAGGAAGCGATCAAGCAGGACGCAATCAAGGAGGCCGCGGACATGCCCCCGCCGGAGAGGATGCGCCATGTTTCCTGAGGCCGAGCCAGCCGCGGCGCGGGTCGTGCTGATCGACGACGAGGAGATGGTTCGGCTCGCCATGGAGCAGGCGCTGCAGCTCGCCGGCATCGCGGTCGAGGCTTTTTCCAGCGCCGAGGCGGCGCTGCCGGCCATCGGGCGCGGCTTTTCCGGCATCGTCGTGAGCGACGTGCGTCTTCCGGGCCGCGACGGGCTCGAACTCCTCGCCGACATCCGCCGCCGCGACCCCGAATTGCCGGTGGTGCTCGTCACCGGCCACGGCGACATCGCCATGGCGGTCGCCGCCATGCGTGAGGGCGCCTACCACTTCATCGAGAAGCCGTTCGTCAACGATGCCTTCGTCGAGGTGGTCCGCCGCGCCCTGGAGAAGCGGGCGCTGGTGATGGAGAATCGCCGCCTGCGCGATGCCCTCGATCGCGGCGACGCGCCGGGCAGTGCGGTGGAGCGTTGCCTCGTCGGCCAGTCGCCGGCCCTGCGGCGGCTGCGCGACGACATCGCCTCGCTCAGTTCGGCCGCCGCCGACGTGCTGGTGCTCGGCGAGACCGGGGCGGGCAAGGAGCAGGTCGCTCGCGCCCTGCACGAGGGCGGCGCGCGCGCGGCGAAACCCTTCGTGGCGATCAATTGCGGCGCCATCCCCGAGAGCATGTTCGAGAGCGAGATGTTCGGCCACGAGGCCGGCGCCTTCACCGGGGCGGGCAAGCGCCGCATCGGCAAGGTCGAGCACGCGAGCGGCGGCACGCTGTTCCTCGACGAGGTCGAGAGCATGCCGCTGGCGCTCCAAGTGAAGCTGCTGCGCGTGCTGCAGGAGCGGCGCGTGGAACGGCTCGGCTCCAATACCAGCGTGCCGGTGGATCTGCGGGTGGTGGCGGCCACGAAGGAGGATCTCGACGCGCTCTCAGAGGCGGGCCGCTTCCGCCGCGACCTGTTCTTCCGCCTCAACGTGGTGACGCTGACCCTGCCCCCCTTGCGCGAGCGTCGCGAGGACATCCCGCTCCTGTTCGAGCGCTTTCTCGTCCAGGCGGCGGTGAAGTACCAGCGCCCGGTGATCGAGGTGCCGCCGTCCTTGCGCCGCTCGCTGATGCTCGCCGACTGGCCGGGCAACGTGCGCGAACTCAAGAACGCCGCCGAGCGCTACGTCCTCGGCTTCCTCAGCCCGGACCTCGCCGGCGGCCCCGGCGCGGCGCCGAGCCTCGACGCCCTGCTCGATCGGGTGGAGCGACTCGTGATCGAGGACGCGCTCAAGGCCTCCGGCCAGCGCATCGCCGAGGCCGCGCGGACGCTCGGCCTGCCGCGCAAGACGCTCTCCGACCGCATGCGGCGTCTCGGCTTGAGCGCGGGCGACTGATGTCCTTCGAATACGAGAACGAGCCCATGACGCACGACACCGGCTGGCCGCCGCTCATCCTCGCCAACGCCCCCAACGGCGCCACCCGCAGCAAGGCCGACCATCCGGCCCTGCCGATCACGGAAAGCGAGATCGCCCGCACCGCTGCCGAGATCGCGGAAGCGGGTGCCGCCCTGATCCACGTCCATGTCCGCGACGCGCAAGGCCGCCACCTCCTCGACGCGCAGGCCTATCGCGCGGTCACCGCCGCGATCCGCGCCGAGGTCGGGGATCGCCTCGTCGTCCAGATCACCTCGGAGGCTGCCGGGCGCTACGAAGCCCCGGAGCAGATGGCGGTGGTGCGCGCGACCCGCCCCGAGGCGGTGTCGCTGGCTTTGCGCGAGATCGTGCCCGATGCCGGGGCCGAGACGGCGGCGGCCGCGTTCTTCACCTGGGCGCGGCGCGAGCGCGTCCTCCTCCAGATCATTCTCTACGAACCGGCCGAGGTCGCCCGCTACGCCGATCTCAAAAGCCGCGGCGTGCTCGGCGAGGGCGGGGATTTCCCGCTCTTCGTGCTGGGCCGCTACACGCCCGGACAGGTCTCGCGACCTGCCGACCTGCTGCCCTTCCTCGCCGCTTCGGGGAAGGGGGTGCCGCTCTGGTCGATCTGCGCCTTCGGCCCGCGAGAGAATGCCTGCGCCCTCGTCGCGGCGGGCCTCGGCGGGCATGTGCGCGTCGGCTTCGAGAACAGCCTGCTCGCGCCCGACGGCCACCCGGCCGAGAGCAATGCCGCCCAGATCCGCCGCGCTGCGGAGGGTACCCGCCTGCTCGGGCGCCCGCTGGCCGATGCCGACACCGCGCGGGCGCTGATGGCCTGACCCGCACCGGGCCTCTCCGGAGGCCCGATCCGGCGCTGACGCCGGGCCGGTTCGCATCGGCGACATTTTGCGGCCCGGTTCGTGAGGCTGTGCTTGATACCGGGCCGGCATCTACTTCGGCGGTGGCGCTCCCAACCGGCTTCAAATGTGGATTTGTGCGGAGACGATTTTTAATCCCTCTTTTTTTGATGGCATGCAGATATTTTTAGTCTGTTGTTTTTGAATTAAACTTGTAACAAGTCTCGATGTTTATCAATTGATCAGCTGAAGCTCGGCTTCTCCCCCCTGGGTCGGCCCTCCATGAAGGTGGCTCAACGAGCAAAGCGTGCCGAGTCGAGGACGGCGGTTCAGGCGCGAGTTCCGGGGGAATCGACTTGAAATTCGGACAGAAAGTGCGCCGCGCCGCACAGGTCGTCACGTCTGTTTGCGTAGCGGGCGCATGCCTGGCTGGGGCGTCTTCCTCGGCCCTGGCCCGCTCCGCCGCCTTGCCCGGCATCACCGTCGGCCTTCCGACGGGCTGGCAGGTTCCGGAGGGCGTCCAGATGGCCCTCACGACGAGCTTCGCCGAGCGCAGCACGCAGCCGCGGGACAACCAGGGCAACAACAACCTCGTCGTCTTCCTCTGGGCGACGCCCTGGAAGGTGCTGGGCGGACAGTTGCGGTTTCTTCAGTCGTTTCCGTTCAACGCGGCCAGCCCGCAAGGCGGTCCGTGGCAGGCAGGCCTCTATCAACCGCTGACGACCGCCCAGATCGCCTGGAAGATCAACGACAACCTCGGCGTCAGCTACTTCCTCGGTGGCTTCTGGCCCAGCGACACGCTCCTGGCACTCCGGTCGGCCTCGATCGCGCAGCGCTTCGCGATCAGCTATGTCGGCGATGGCTGGAACGTGACGGCCAACCTCCATTACGGCACGATGCTGGCAGAGAATTCGCCGACCAACGTGCACTATTCCGACTACCTCAACCTCGACCTGACCGCGACCAAGCGGTTCGGCAAATGGTCGTTCGGCGCCGTCGCCTTCGGCTCGACCGACCTGCCGACGAACCGGCGGGGCTACCGGCCCGGCGGGCAGGTCGCCATGGGCCCGCTCGTCGCCTACGCGTTCGACAAGTTCACGGTCCAATCCTTCGTCACCCGCGACATCGCCCAGCGTAACCTCGGCGGCGAGGAGACGCGCGCCTGGCTGCGCTTCCTCGTGCCGCTCTGGCGGCCGGATAAGGGGGAACAGGTTCCGAACCGCGTCCTCGTTCGGCGCAACAGCGCCGCGGGGCCGGCGATTGCCGGCCAGTGACGATCCGGCCCGCCTCAGGCGGGCCGGACACCATTCAGCTTGAGGTTCTGGCGTGGCCGCTTTCCGAGAGCGGCCGCGCCGGCGCCGTGTGATGGGAGCGCAGGCGGAAGCCGAGGATCAGCAGCATCACGCCGAAGGCCACCGCGTAGGCGCCGAGCCACCACGTCAGCACCAAAGCCGACATGCCGGGATTGATCAGGAGCGCGATCCCGAACAGCACCGAGACGGCGCCGCCGAGGCCGAGCCACCAGCGCCCGTAATGCGGATGGAGGCGGAAGGCCGCCGCGATCATCAGCCCGCCCGAGAGCAGTGCCCAGGCGGCCACGAGAAGCACGAAGGCCCAGACGGCGGCGGCCGGCACCAGAAACGCCGCGACGCCGACCACGATGTCGAGCAGACCCTCGAGCAGCAGGAAGCCCCAGCGTTCGTGTTGCCGTGCCGCTCGCACCGCCGCGGCGATGCCGAAGAAGCCGTCGACCAGCATGTAGGCCGCGAAGAACAGCACCAGCGAGAGCACGAAGGCCCCCGGCGCCACGAAGGCGATCGCTCCGAACAGGATGGCCAGCGCCCCGCGCAGGGCCACGAGCCACCAGTTACGGGCCAGGACGGCGCTCATCGCGTCGAGGCGGTCCGATCCGGTCGGCGGCAAGCCGGGCGGATGGGTTGCACCGGATGTCTCGGACGTTCCAGCCATCTCACGCTCCTCCGGCAAGGTTGGGCACAGTCGGGCAAGGTCGGCGATGGCGGCGCAGCGGCCGGATCGGGCCGGGCACACGCGTCCCATCGGTTGTGCAACGCAACTTAGAGCTGCCTGTTCCCCGCTTCGTGATAGAGGGACGGAGCATGAAGCCAATTCGCAAGTGTCCGTACTCAGGGCCATCGGATCGTTTGCGGCCGATGTGCGTATCCGAGCCGCTTCGGTGGAGGCGATAGCGGCGATCTTGCCGCTCGAGCCGCCGCTTGGTCGATCCTGAATTCGCGGGCCCCGGCATCAAGATTGGATGCGGGAAGCGACATCTGCGGGTGTCTCGGATTCTGCGCCAGGAACCTTTCATGGCGTTTCCAGTGATCCCTTGCGCAATCGAAGGGGCTGCCGTGTCTCGGTTCGAGCGACGCGGCGTGCCCCCCTGAATGCCCCCGCGGGAACCGCCCGCTCTCATGCAGGCATGGCGACGGTCCGAGCCACACCGATGGCTTCGCGGAATCGCCCGAAGATGGCAGAACCGTCCGGCGGAAGCTTAGGCTTCTCTGCGAAGGCCGGGACGGGGATGCCGGACCCCGACGGTGCGAAAGGACGCGACATGACGGTGTCGAACGACGACGAGTTGGCGGGGCTGAAGCAGATCGGTCGCATCGTGGCCGATACGCTGGCCGCGATGGGCCGGGCGATCGAACCGGGCATGACCACGCGCGAGCTCGATGACGTCGGGCGGGCCTTCTTGGAGGCGGCTGGCGCGCGCTCGGCACCGGAGGCGGTCTATGCCTTTCCCGGCGCGACCTGCATCAGCGTCAACGAGGAAATCGCCCACGGCATCCCCGGCGAGCGCCGGATCGCGCCGGGGGACTTGGTCAATATCGACGTCTCGGCGGAGCGGGACGGCTACTTTGCCGATACGGGCGCGTCCTTCGCCGTGCCGCCGGTGACGCGCGCGGTCGAACGGCTGTGCAAGGACGGACGCCGGGCGATGTGGGCGGGCCTGCGTCAGGTCGGCGCCGGCAAGCCGCTCTCGGGGATAGGCCGGGCGGTGGGCACCTTCGCGCACAAGAACGGCTACACGCTGGTGCGCAACCTCGCGAGCCACGGCGTGGGCCTGTCGCTGCACGAGGAGCCGACCGAGATCGCGACTTGGCCCGATCCGTCCGAGCGCCGGATCATGCGCGACGGCATGGTCTTGACCGTCGAGCCGTTCCTATCGCTGGGCGCGGATTTCGCCGAGGACGGCGACGATCCCTGGACCCTCTACAGCCGGCCGCGCGCCCTCACAGTCCAGTACGAGCACACCGCCGTCGCCACGCGCAACGGTCCGCTGATCCTCACCATGCCGGGGGCGTAGCGCAAGAGAGCGTCGCCAGAGCGTCGACCTGGATGTCAGGTCGAGGACGCCGCTCTCCGTTTTTGATTCCGCATCGTCCCGAAAGCCGGCAGCCACCTTTCGGGACGAGGCTCGTCACTCAGCCCGCATTCGCGTCGAGCCAGCGCTCAGCGCCCGAGAGGTCGTAGCCGTGGCGGGCGCCGTAGGCTGCCACCTCATCCCGGCCCAGGCGTCCGGCGAGCACTTCGCCGATCACCCAGAGCGTCAGCGAGCGCGTGCCGCTGCGGCAATGGGCGACGACCGGGCCCGGCGCCGCCTCGACCGCCGCGTGGAAGCGCTCCACCGCCTCGCGGGTGAGGGTGGGGCCGGTCACCGGCAGATCGAGGTAGCGCAGGCCCGCCGCCTCCGCCGCCGCGCGCTCGGCCGACGCGCCGGGCTGACTCGGCTCCTCGCCATCGGGACGGTTGTTGATGAGAAGATGCACGCCCTCGGCCCCGAGCGCCTCGATCTCCCCGAGGCTCGGCTGGCCGGCCACGGAGAGCTTGGAATCGATGGTTGTCCGCTTCATGCCGCCCACCCGTATCGCCGTCTGAGCTCCGGGCGTAGCCTGCACCGTTTGCCGCAACAAGGCGCTGCGCGCGATCAAGGCGGCGCACGTGACGCGGGCCCCGGCGGGAGCCGTGCGGCTTCCCGTCCGTTTCCCTGGCGCCCGGCACGACCGGGCCATTGAACGGAGACACGCGGTGGTGGGGCGGCGCGCCCGTCGCTGGCGCGACGCGGATCCCGAGACGCACGGACCGAAGCCGGCGGCCACGCCGGTCTGCCCGCTCTGCGAGCGGCCGATTCCGGCCCATGCGCGCCAGAGCCTGCATCACCTCACGCCGAAGATGAAGGGCGGCGCCCACGGCGCGACCGTTCGGCTCCATCAGATCTGCCACTCGGCGATCCATGCCCGCTACAGCGAGGCCGAGATCGCCCGGCGGCTCGCCGAGGTCGAGGCGCTGCGCGCCGATCCCGAGATCGCCCGCTTCCTCGACTGGGTGCGCGGCAAGCCCGACGATTTCCACGCCCCCACGCGCAAGACCCGCGACCGGCGCGGCGACGGGGGCGTGCGGCGGTAGGGCGAGACCCGGTCGGCCGAGCGGGCATCGCGGGCTCCGACGCTCCGGCGGGGTGCCCGAGTGATCTCGCGAGTAATCTCGGATGAGCCGTGCGTGTCGCCCTATGCCGCCTCGTGCGCCTGCGCCAATTCCGTGTCGAGCCCGGCGATGGCGCGTTCCAGCGCCGCGAAGCAGTCCGGATCGAAGGCGGTGCCGACATCGCCGCGCATGATCGCCAGCGCCTTCTCCACGGGCATGGCCTTCCGGTAAGGCCGGTCGGCGGTCAGGGCGTCGAACACGTCGGCGACCGAGACGATCCGTGTCTCGGGCGCGATCGCCTCGCCCTTCAGCCCGCGGGGATAGCCCCTTCCGTCGAGCCGCTCGTGATGGCCGCCCCCGATCCGGGCGATCTCGTGGAAGGCGGCCACCCGTGTCAGGATCGTCTCCGACATCGAGGCGTGGTTGCGCATGTCCTGCCACTCGGCCTCGTCCAGCTTGCCGTTCTTGTCGAGGATCGCGTTCGAGACCCCGAGCTTGCCGACATCGTGCAGCAGCGCGGCCCGCTTCAGCCAGCGTCGGCGCTCCGGCGTGTAGCCGAGTTCGGCCGCGACCATGTCGGCATAGACCGCGACGCGCTCCGAATGGCCCGAGGTGAACGGGCTCTTGGCATCGATGATCTGCGCGAAGGCGCGGGCGATGTCATCGAGGTAGTCTTCGTCCACCACGATCGGGCTGCGGGGCGCCAGCGCGAACACCGCCGCCTCGACTCCGTCGGAGGCCAGGGTCTCCCAGAAGCCGGGGGCGGCCGCGGCCGCCTCGAAGCAAGCCACGATCTGCGGATCGAACCACGTGCCGGCGCGGGCTCGCACCTCGGCCAGGGCCGCCGCGCGGCCGGCGGAGGCGTGGAAGACATCGACCACTTGGGCGAGCAGCGCCACGCGGGCATAGAGCGGGATCGCGGGGCCGGAGAGCCGATCAGGCCGGCCGCCGCCGTTCCAGTGCTCGTCGAGGGCGTGGATGGCTTCGCAGACGCTGGCCGGGAAGCGTAACTGCCGGGCGATCTCGGCGCCGCGCTGACACCGGGTCTGGATCAGTTCGTCGACGATCGTACCCCCGTTCTGCAGGATGTTGAGCACCGCCCGGAAACGGTCGGCTAAGCCGGCCTTGAGGCCCGTATGCGAGAAGACGAAGCCCAGAACCTTCGGCAGGCTGTCGCTGACCGTCTTGAAGTCGCGTTTGAAGCTCAGATCGTCCGACAGGTAGAGTTCACAGATGCGCGCGGCATTGCTGGAGCAGCCGAGATCCTTCAGCATCACGGTGTGGTAGAGTTCCCAGAGCTGCAGCTCGGGCAGGCCCATCTGCCGGCCGATATGGAAGCCGATCCAGGTCGCGCGCACGCAATGCCCGACGGGTTGGCCCTCCGTCAGATCGAGGGCGTGGCTCAGGGCGCCGAGAATCTCCGAAAGTTGGACGGTCTGCTCCCCCTCGCTGCCCGACACGATGTGCATGACTTCCCCCCACCCGTCCTCTTGCTCTTCGGCCCGAACACTGCTTGCAGAGCCTGATGAAAGCGTTGCGCCGCGACGGCGACCCGGCCGGATGGTGAACGGACTCTGCGTGTTACTGCATCCGCAGGTTTGCCGGGGGCGAATACGGCGTTTCAGCCGAGGGCGTGGCAACCTGTGGGAAATGTCCGGCCGTGTTGCTGCGGTATTAACCGCATGGCGAGATCGCCGGGCCGTGATCGCGGGCGCTTAACGCTTCGGCGCCACCATTGCGGCTCGATCCCGCCCGCACCAGGTCCGTCCGCCATGACCGCAGCGCCCTCCATAGCGTCCACCGCGGCCACCCGCCCCCTCCGCCCGCTTCCCGAAGAGGCCGCCCGGCTCGCCTGGGTCGATGTCGCCAAGGGCCTTTGCATCATTCTCGTCGTGATGATGCACTCGACGCTCGGCACCGGCGAGGCCCTGGGCGGCGAGGGCTTCCTGCATACGGTCGTCGAATTCGCCAAACCGTTCCGGATCCCCGACTTCTTCCTGCTCTCGGGGCTCTTCCTCGGCCGGGTGATCGACCGCGACTGGCGGTTGTTCGCGGACCGGCGCGTGGTCCACTTCGCCTATTTCTACGGGCTGTGGGTGGTGATCCAGTCGCTGTTCAAGGCCGGCTCGATCGTCGGCGGAGCGGACGGGAGCGCGGAGAAACTCGCTGCCTTCGGCCTGCACCTCGCGGAGGCGCTGGTGGTGCCCTACTCGACGCTGTGGTTCGTCTACCTGCTCGCGGTGTTCTCGGTGGTGACGAAGCTGCTCCACCGCCGGGTGCCGCCGGCCGTGCTGCTGGTCGCGGCGGCTGTGCTGCAGATCCTGCCGACGAGCGGCCTGCCGGAGCTCTTGGACGAGTTCTGCGAGCGCTACGTCTACTTCCTGGGCGGCTACCTCTTCGCCGAGTGGATCTTCCGCTTCGCCGATCGGGTGCGCGAGCGGGCCGGCCTCGCGCTCGCGGGTCTCGCCCTCTGGGCCGTGCTGGAGGCCGTGTTCGTGTTCACGCCGACGGGAATCGAGGCGTTGCCGACGCTCGCGCGCCTGCCGGTGGTCAGCCTCGGGCTCGGCACGGTCGGCGCGCTCGCCATCGTCGCCTTTGCCGGGCTGATGACCCGTGCGGGCGGCCCCGTCACCGCGGCGCTGCGCGCCTGCGGCGAGCGTTCGATCGTGATCTATCTCGGCTTCTTCCTGCCGATGGCGCTCACCCGCACCCTGATCGCCCGGTTCAATGAAGCCCAGCCCGATCTCGCCCTCGATGTCGGGCTCGCGAGCCTCGTCGTCACTGTGGCGGCGGTGACGGTGCCGCTCGCCTTCGAGCGGCTGGTACGCGGCACCCGCCTGGATTTCCTGTTCCGGCGCCCGGCCGCCTTCCACATCGCACCGGCACCGGCTGCGCCGGCACGCCTGCGGCCGGCGGCGGCCCCGCGCGAGGCATGAGCGGACGACCGTCGGCGGAACCATCCTGCCCCGCTCGCCGGTTTGCCCCCTTTGGCCCGCTTCTTCGTGCGGGCGCGATCGGGAGGACAGGGGCATGGTGCAGGAAGGGTCCGACGTCGGACATGCGGTGAGCGGCGATCCCGCCCAGGTGGTTCTCGACGCCCCGCGGGACCGCGCCTACTGGGCGCGCCGGTTCGAGGTGCCGGCGGAGCAGGTGCAGGCGGCGGTCGAGGCGGTGGGCTCCGATGCCGCCCGGGTCGCCGCCCATCTCGGCAAGCCCTGGCCCTACGAGAAGAGCGGCATCGTGTGAGACCGCAAAGGGCGGGGCGATCCCCGGCCCAGTGAAAGCCTCGTCCTGGATGCTCGTTTCAGGACGAGGCTTCGGGCTCCCGCGCCCGCCTCGGCCGCTCAGCCCTGATGCGCATCCGCATCCCGGCTCGCCTCGAGATGGTCGAGGAGCTGGCGCTCGTAGGCGATCAATTCGCGCCCGCGCTTGATCGCGCGGTGATACTGGCGCGCCGAAAGTTCGTCCTGAATCGCGAGGATGTAGGGCGCCATGCTCGGCGACGCCTTCATGATTTCCGTGGCTTGGCGCACGAACAGATCCTCGGCCTCCGGCGGGTTGTCGGCGAGATAAATGAACTGGAGCGTCACGCAGAGCCGCTTGGCCGCGGTGTCGGCCTCGGTCTCGGTGATGATCTCGCTCTCGCGCAGGAATTTGCACTGGTTCTCGATCACGAAGGTCGAGCGGCGGTCGCCGTTGCGGATCAGCGCGCCGTTGATGATTAGCCGCTCCTGGGGCTTGAGCTCGATGCGCAGGGCCATGGTGGACAGTTCCTTGGTGGGACGAAACGAAGCAAAGGTCGTGATGTTCTCTTAACCACGAAGGCAAGGCTTTGCGCGATGCTTGCGTTTGACGGGCGAAAGCGGCGGAATCGGACGGTTGGATTAAGGTCTCGGCAAGGCGCGGGGTGGAGTGTCAGGGTGTCGCCAAAAAGGCGGTATCAAGACCCACAAGGATCGCCCCCATGTCCTCCGGCATCACGCTTTCGTCCGCCACCCGTCAGAACCTGCTCTCGCTGCAGGACACCTCGGCCCTGACGGCCACCACCCAGAACCGCCTTGCCACCGGCCTCAAGGTTTCCTCCGCCCTCGATAGCCCCGTCAACTTCTTCACCGCGCAGAACCTGTCGAACCGCTCGACCGATCTGGGTGGCCTGCTCGACGGCATCTCGAACGGCGTCCAGGCGATCCAGGCGGCCAACCAGGGCATCACCTCGATCCAGAAGCTGATCGACTCGGCGAAATCCACCGCCAACCAGGCGCTGTCGACGCAGATCACGACGACCGGCACCGCAGCCACCGACTTTGCCGCCAGCACCACGTCGGCGACGACCGTCAGCTTCTTCGTCAACGGCACAAGCAAGACGGCGACCATCGCCACCAGCTCGACGATCGACGCGGCCATCACTTCGCTCAACACGGCGGCCGGCTCGACGATGTTCTCCAAGGACACGACCGGCAAGAAGATCGTGCTGAACGCCAGCTCGGCGGTCGAATTCGCGACGACGGGCAGTCAGACGGCTCTGGGCTTTGACGCCGGCACGGGCACCGCCACGGCCGACAAGTACGGCACCGGCAACACGGTCGCGGGCAACAGCGCCAACCTGACCATCTCAGGCGTGGAGACGCGCGCCAAGCTTGCCGAGCAGTACAACAGCCTGCTGACCCAGATCACGCAGCTGGCCAAGGATTCGAGCTTCAACGGCACGAATCTGATCAGCAACGGTGACCCCTCGAACAAGCTGCACATCGCCTTCAACGAGAAGGACACCTCGAACCTCGACGTCCAGGGCAAGGATCTGACGGCCGACGGTCTTAAGCTGACCTCGATCACCGGCAACTCGGGTGCGACGGCGAACGGCCAGGGCAACTTCCTGCTCGACACGGACATCAAGGGCACGCTGACCAAGCTGACTTCAGGCTCCGATACCCTGCGTACGGCGAGCTCGACCTTCGGCTCGAACCTCTCCGTGGTGCAGAACCGTCAGAGCTTCTCGAAGAACCTGATCAACGTGCTCGATACCGGTGCGGCGAACCTGACCAACGCCGACCTCAACCTGGAAGCGGCGAACTCCCAGGCGCTCTCGACCCGTCAGTCCCTGGGCATCTCGGCGCTGTCGCTCGCCAACCAGGCGCAGCAGAGCATCCTTCAGCTCCTGCGCTGATCACGTTCTCTGAGACGTACCACACCAGCAAAAGAGACGGTCGGGACCTTGTTCCGACCGTCTCCTCATTCCAAAATCGAAAATTATTTGGCCGAGAAGAGATCGTTAACGCTAAAGAAACCCTGGGCGTGGTGAATTAACCCTAATGCCGGATCGGTATCGATCTGAACGGGGTTGTTACCCATGTCTTCCAGCGTCACGCTTTCCGCCGCCACTCGTCAGAACCTGCTCTCGCTGCAGGACACCTCGGCTCTGACGGCCACGACCCAGAATCGGCTGGCAACGGGATTGAAGGTCTCGTCGGCCCTCGATAACCCGGTGAACTTCTTCACCGCGCAATCTTTCAACAGTCGATCGGGCGATCTCAATTCGCTGCTCGACTCGATTTCGAACGGCATCCAGACGATCCAGGCCGCCAACCAGGGCATCACCTCGATCCAGAAGCTGATCGACTCGGCCAAGTCCACCGCCAACCAGGCGCTATCGACGCAGATCACGACGACCGGCACCGCAGCCAGCGACTTTGCCGCCAGCACCACGTCGGCGACGACCGTCAACTTCTTCGTCAACGGCGCAACTAAGACGGCGTCCATCGCGACCAGCTCGACGATCGATGCGGCCATCACCGCGCTCAACACGGCGGCCGGCTCGACGATGTTCTCCAAGGACACGACCGGCAAAAAAATCGTGCTGAACGCCAGTTCGGCGGTCGAGTTCGCGACCACGACCGGCCAGACGGCTCTAGGCTTTGCCGCTGGCACGGGTAGCGCCACGGCCGACAAGTACGGCACCGGCAACACGGTCGCGAGCAACAGCGCCAACCTGACCATCTCAGGCGTGGAGACGCGTGCGAAGCTGGCCGAACAGTACAACAGCCTGTTGATCCAGATTACGCAGCTGGCCAAGGATTCGAGCTTCAACGGTGTGAATCTGATCAGTAACAGTGACCCCTCGAACAAGCTGCACATTACCTTCAACGAGCGCGACACCGCCAATCTCGACGTCCAGGGCAAGGATCTGACGGCCGACGGCCTGCTCCTGACCTCGATCACCGGCAACTCGGGTGCGACGGCGAACGGCCAGGGCAACTTCCTGCTCGACACCGACATCAAGGGCACGCTGACCAAGCTGACGGCAGGCTCCGACACCCTGCGCTCGGCGAGCTCGACCTTCGGCTCGAACCTCTCCGTGGTGCAGAACCGGCAGGACTTCACCAAGCGGCTCGTCAACATCCTCGATACCGGCGCGTCGAACCTGACCAACGCCGACCTCAACGAGGAGGCGGCGAACTCCCAGGCGCTTTCGACCCGTCAGTCGCTGGGCATCTCTGCGCTGTCGCTCGCCAACCAGGCGCAGCAGGGCATCCTCCAGCTCCTGCGCTGATCGGCATCGGTCGTCGCAGGCGGGTGGGTTTCGAGGGCGATCGCGCGAAGCGGTCGCCCCTTTATGGATGGCCCGCCCCTCACCGGACTGCGCTGCTAGGCTTGCAGGGTAGCCGAGATGAGGAAGGGAGCGGGACGATGACGATTGCGGTTCTTGGGATCGACCTGGGCAAGAACAGCTGCAGCCTCGTCGGGCTGGACGCGGCGGGGCGGGTCGTGCTGCGCCGACGCATGCGGCGCGAGGGGGTGATCGCCTTCGGCGCGAAGCTGCCGGGGTGTGTCGTTGCGATGGAGGCCTGCTGCGGCGCCCATCACATGGGCCGCGCCCTGGCCGAGCAAGGCCACACCGTCCGGCTGATGTCGCCGGAGTACGTGCGCCCCTACGTCAAGGCGCAGAAGAACGACGACCGCGACGCCGAGGCCATCGCCGAGGCGGCCACACGCCCGACGATGCGCTTCGTGGCACTCAAGTCCGAGGCGCAGCTCGACGTGCAGACCCTGCACCGGGTCCGCGACCAGCTCGTGGGCGAGCGCACGGCGCTGACCAACCAGATCCGTTCCGTCCTGCTGGAGCGTGGCCACGTCGTGGCGCAGGGGCGCGCCAAGCTCACCGCTTGCCTGGCCGCGTTGCTGGACACAGACGCGGGCGCGTCGCTCACACCGCGCATGCGCACCCTCATGGCCGAGGTGCGCGAACGCTGGCAGGAGCTCGACCAGCGCATCGCCGCGCTCGACGCCGAGTTCGCTGAGCAGGCCCGCATCAACGAGGACGCTCGTCGGCTGACCACGATCCCGGGCATCGGCGCACTTAACGCGACCGCGCTGGTGGCGGCCATCGGCGACGTGGCCAGCTTCGCCCGCGGGCGCGATCTAGCGGCTTGGCTTGGTCTCGTACCGCGGCAGGTGACGACCGGCGGGAAGCCTCGGCTCGTCGGCATCACCAAGCGCGGCAGCAAGTACCTGCGCAAGACGCTGGTCCAGGGTGCCCGCGCCGCGCTGCCCTCGCTGCGCCAGAGCGACACCCATCTCGGGCAGTGGCTGCGCGGGCTGCTGGCGCGGTCGCACGTCAACACGGCGGTGGTCGCCCTGGCGGCCAAGATGGCGCGCATCGTCTGGGCGCTGCTGCGCCACGGGCGGGTCTACGAGCCGGCGGCCGTGGCCGCCTGATCCGAGTTCGGCCGGCGCGGACGCGCCGGCCTTTCGATGTCTGCGGGCGGTGAGAGGAAGATGGCCTGACAGTCGACCGGTGTTTTGGAAGCCTCTCCGCAAAAATGGCGCTCGACGCCGACCCCTTTATGAGGCCCAGGACGCGCGGATCTCCATCTTGGCCAACGGCGCTGCCGGAAGGCCGGATACGTTTATGCAGACTGCACAGACCAGCGGATCCGAGCCACTTGCGGACGGGGCGGGCCATACGTTTTCGTTGGAGGGGCTGGCGTCCACACCCGACGGCGGCGCATCCCCGCCCCGTGGCGTCCGGGCGAGCCTGTCCATAAATCAGCCGCGTTGTGCGCCGCTTGATCGGTCCTGGTACGCTCTTCGTCGCGTGCCGGCCGGGGGCCTCAACCGCTCGATGAACGCCATCCTGATCAAGCTGTTCGCGACCGCGCTGACCCTGTCCCAGGTCACGACGCGGCCCGACGCGGTGCGGACCCAGTTCGACCCGGCCAAGGATGGCGGGCAGGTCGTGGCGATCCTGCGCGACGGCTGCGCCCACATGCGCAAGTCCTTCGACATCGAGGATATCAACCTCGACGAGCTGATCTCCACCGCCATGGAGGATCCGAGCGCGGTGGCGGGCGACAACGCGCCCAAGATCCTGCACGGCCTCGACATCGCCGAGCTGAACACGAGCTACAAGCAATTCTGCAAGGGCGAGAACCCGGCCAATTCGCCTTTCGAGGCGGCGGCGGTGATCGCTTTCTACAACAACGCCGTGAAGGATCTGCCTTCGGCCGAGGCCCTGCGCGACATCAAGCTTCCCAGCGCCAGCGTGATCCTGGATGCGGCGGGCAAACCCTATTCCGAGACCTTCGAGACGCATGGGCGTCGCCTCGTCGTGCCGATCGAGGGCGTGCCCGACCTCGTGCAAAAGGCCTTCGTCGCGGCCGAGGACAAGCGCTTCTACCAGCACCACGGCATCGACGAGCGCGGGGTGATCCGCGCCTTCGTCGGCAACCTCGCCTCGCCGGGGCGCCCGGCCGGCGGCTCGACCATCACGCAGCAGGTGGTGAAGAACCTCTCGGTCGGCGACGACGTCACCTACGAGCGCAAGATCCGCGAGATGATCGTGGCCTCGCGGCTGGAGCGGCTCCAGACCAAGCCGCAGATCCTCGGGCTCTACCTCAACGGGATCTATCTCGGCCGCGGCGCCTACGGCATCGAAATGGCGGCGCGCTCGTGGTTCGGGAAGTCGGTCGGCGCGCTGACGCTGCCGGAGGCCGCCCTGCTCGCCGGCCTGCCGAAGGGCCCGAACTATTACAGCCCCGACAAGTACCCGGAGCGGGCGCGGGAGCGGCGCGCCTACGTGCTGAGCCGGATGAAGGAAGAGGGCACGATCACAGAAGCGCAGATGAATGCGGCGCTGGCCTCCGATCTCGGCATCAAGCCGCCGGATGCCGCGCGCCAGGATTCTGGCTTCTACCTCGTCGATCACGTGGCCCGCGAGACGCGCACCTTCGCCGGGCTCGAAACGCTCACCAACGCGAGCTACACCGTGCGCGCCACGGTGAATGCCGGCCTGCAAAGCGCGCTCGAAGCGGCACTGCAGGAAGGTCTGGCGGCCTACGAGCGCGGCACCGGCCGCGCCCGCTACGAGG
Organism: Methylorubrum sp. GM97; assembly: GCF_024347855.1. Classification (NCBI taxonomy): domain Bacteria; kingdom Pseudomonadati; phylum Pseudomonadota; class Alphaproteobacteria; order Hyphomicrobiales; family Methylobacteriaceae; genus Methylorubrum; species Methylorubrum sp. GM97. The sequence continues at coordinate 1,210,329 of NZ_AP025942.1, read as the reverse complement.
GGCCGGAACTGAACCTGTCCGAGGCGATCAAGCGCATTGAGGCCGCTGCGCCCGCACCGGAGCCCGCCGCCGAGCCAGCGCCCGCGCCCGAGGCGAAGAAGGGTGCCAAGACAGCCAAGGGGGCGGACAAGGGGGCCGCAAAGGCGCCGGCCAAGCCCACTCTCCAGCCCGCTTGGCAGCGCGCGCTCGTCTCCGCCCGGCCGCCGCTCTACGACGTGCGCTGGCCGCTCGCGGTGGTGCTCCAGACGGGCAAGAACGGCACTAAGGTCGGCCTGCCCGACGGCCGAGTCGCGAGCCTGGAGCCCGGCCCCGCGCGCGGAAAGCTTCAGCTCTACGATGCCGTCCGGGTGCGCCTGCGCGAGGGCAAAGGCAGCCTCCGCGCCGAGCTGCGCGTGCGCCCCACCGTCCAGGGCGCGGCCATCGTCTTGGAGAACCGCACGGGCAAGATCCTGGCGATGAGCGGGGGCTTCTCCTATCCGCTGAGCCAGCTCAACCGGGTGACGCAGGCCGTGCGCCAGCCGGGCTCGACCCTGAAGCCGTTGACCTACCTCGCCGCGCTGAATGCCGGGCTCCAGCCCAACACCCTGGTGATGGATTCCGCCGTGACCCTGCCGCCGATCGGCGGGGTCGGCGATTCATGGTCGCCGAAGAACTACGACGGCGGCGGCTCCGGCGCGACGACGATCCGGCGCGGGCTCGAATTCTCCAAGAATCTCGTCACCGCGCGCCTGCTTCAGGGCGGCATCGCGGCCAAGGCGCCCGACAGCCTCCAGCGGGTCTGCGACATCGCGCTGGAGGCCCAGCTCTACGCCGAGTGCGAGCGCTACTATCCCTTCGTGCTCGGCGCCCAGCCGGTGCGGATGATCGATCTGGCGAGCTTCTACGCGGCCATCGCCAATGAGGGCGCGCGCCCGAGCGCCTACGCCCTGGAAGCGGTCGAGCGCGACGGCAAACCGCTCTACCGCCATCCCGACAAGGCGCCGGTGCGGATCGGCTCGGCCGACCGGGTCGCGTTCTACCAGCTCAAGACCATGCTCCAGGGCGTGACCCAGCACGGCACCGCGGCCGCGCTCTCCGGCATCTCGGCTTATGTGGCCGGCAAGACCGGTACGTCGGAGAACGAGAACGACGCGTGGTTTGCCGGCTTCTCGAACGAGATCACCGTGGTGGTCTGGGCCGGCTACGACAACGCCGACGGCGTGCGCCGCACGCTCGGCCGCGGCCAGACCGGCGGCCACGTCTCGGTGCCGATCGCGCGGGCCATCTTCCAGGCGGCCTGGGCCAACGGCGTGGCCCGCACGCCGCTGGCGCCGCCCTCTCCGGAGGCGAAGGCGCTGATCGCCGACCTGCCGATCGAGCCGAGGAGCGGCCAGCGCGTCGCGGGCGGCGGCTTCATCGAGCATTTCCGCCTCAAGGGGGGGCAGGTCGCCGACACGCAATACGCGCTGGTGCCCCGCGACACGCTCTACGCCATGCGTCCCGATGCGGAGGACGGCGATTACGCCAACGCCGAGGACGGGGCGGACGTGGCCGGCGACCTCTTCGGCAACCTGCCGGGCGGGCGCCGGACCACCGAAGACCCGTTCGCGCAGCGGCGCAGCGCCGAGACCGATTCCGGCCGGACAGCCGACCCTTGGGGCCTGCGCCGCGACCGCCGGGAGGAGCCGCAGGCTTGGCCCGGCCGCGACCGCTACGGGCAGGTCAACCCGGTGCCATTCGGCTCGCCCTTCGACGACGAAGGCGACACCCGCACGCGCCAGCGCCGCCGCGATCCCGATTACCTGTTCGGCGACGACCCGGGCTACTGAAGCCGCGCCCTTCGACGCCTTCCTTCATCGACTCCTTCGAGGTCCGCTTTGCCCAGGCAGTTTCCGGCCGCCCTTGTCGTCGCGCTCGCGCTGGCCGTGCCGGCCCAGGCGCAGGAGGTGGCGAAAGATCCCCCCAAGGATCTCCCGAAGCCCGCGGCCCTGGTCTCCGACCGGGTCAAGGACGTGCCGGCCCTGACGCCCGGCGACGCCGCGAGCCTCAAGCCCGGCACGGTGCTGTTCAGCGACCACCGCGAGGCGGCTTCGGCCAATCCGGAGAGCGGGCTGATCGCTTTCGACGCCTGGCGCAAGGCACGGGCCGCCGAGGCCGCGGCGCTGAGCCCCTGGCCCGGCTATACAGAGCCCGACTACACCCAGACGGTGAACGGCGTCGCCAAGCCGCGCCACGAGACCCTGAAGGTCTACGTCGCGGAAGGCCGCTTCGTCGTGGCCAAGCCGCCCTCCGCCATCGACCTGTCGGCCTTCGCCAATCTCGACTTCCTGGCCAAGATGGACCCGGTGATTCGCCACAAGCGGCTCGAACCGGCGGAGGTGACGCCGACCAAGGACCCGGCCGCTGCCTTTGCCAAGCGCCCCGACCGGCCCTGGTGCGGGGCGGGCGGCGTGTGCATCGAGTCGCGCTACGATCTCGAGGGCAAGCTGCCGCTCGGCGTGAAGCTCGCCAACAAGCTCGAACTCGGCAGCTCGAAGAAGGTCGCGGAGTTCGTCTCGTTCCAGAGCGAGCTGCGCGTGCTGCCGCCGGCCGAGGCGGCGGGTCTTGCGGCGCTCACGAAGATCGACACGCCCGTGGCGGGTGGGCTCGAACAGACGATCTTCTGGGTCAATCAGATCCTGCGCTTCGGCAAGTTCCTGGCGGTGATGCAGCCGGCCCCCGACGATCCGAACCGGACCGTGGTGACGACCTACATGGCGCTGGCCATCAAGGCCGACGTGCTGGAGCGCAAGCAGGAATATGCCCGCGTGCCGGTGCTGAAGAATTTGCTGCCGGTGCAGGTGCTGATGGGCAATTCCTCGTTCAACACCGGCACCTCGATCAGCGCCGGCGTGCCGACCTACGCCCGCAACCGCATCGTCGCCTTCGCCGACGCCCTGGCGAAGCGTTGATGCGCATCCGCCGGTGTCACCTGTTTCTCACAAAAGTGTGAGCAGGAAGGGATCTGTCACCGGAAGAGCACAGACACGCTCTGGTATATTGGATAAAGTACAACGACTCGTTCCTGAGACCGCGAGTTACCTCAGCCGGCGCGCCCCCTAGGCGCGCCGCTTTTTGTTGGGCTTCGAGCCCGGCCCCACCGTGATCGAGCAGCCGGTGGCCGCAATCGGTGCCCAGGCGATGCGCCCCCTGTACGAGCGGATCGCGCATCCGGGCCAGCCGGTGCGCAAGGTGACGCTGAGCGGTCGGGCTGTGCGGCGGGGCTCGTCGTAGTGCGGTGAGACGGCTTACCGCTCGAACAAAGCGGTCAGCCGTCTCAGCAAGCCCGCGCGGCGCCCGAGCGGCGTGCGAAATCCGCTTATGCGAAGCAATCCGTCGGATTTCGCACGAGGGGCTCTGACGCCCCTCAATGCGCCCCTGCGGGCGAATGCGCCTGCGCGGCTGCGACCCGGTCCGACGCCTCGGAATGCGCGGCGGGCTTGCGGCGCGAGAAGGTGAGGATCAGCACCGGCAGCACGAGCAGGATCAGCAGGGGGCCAGCGCCATGCCGCCCACCACCACCAGTGCCAGCGGCTTCTGCACCTGCGAGCCGACGCCGGTGGAGAAGGCTGCGGGCAGCAGGCCGACGCCGGCCACGACGCAGGTCATCACCACGGGGCGCATCTGGGTGTAGCAGGTGCGCAGCATCGCCGGCACGCGCTGCACACCCGCAGCCAGGAGGTCGTTGTAGAAGGACAGCACGATGATGCCGTCCATCACCGCGATGCCGAGCAGCGCGATGAAGCCGATCGCTGCCGAGACGCTGAACGAGGTGCCGGTCAGCGAGAGCGCCAGGATGCCACCGGCCATCGCCATCGGGATCACGCTGAGCGCGAGGAGCGAATCCACCACGGACGAGAAGTTCATGAACAGCAGGATCGCGATGATGCCGACCGCGATCGGCACGGTCACGGAGAGGCGGGCGATCGCGCCCTTCATGTTGTTGAACTCGCCGACCAACTCCAGCCGATAGCCCGGCGGCAGCGTCACCTCGTTGGCGACGCGGGCGCGCGCCTCCTCGATGGTGCTGCCGAGGTCGCGTCCGCGCACGGAGAACTTCACCGGCAGGTAGCGCTCCTGCGCCTCGCGGTAGATGTAGGCGGGGCCGGAGACGAGCTCGACCCGCGCCACCGCGCTCAGGGGGAACTGCACCGGCGCGCCGTTGGCCGGGCTCTGGCCGGCGATGCGCAGGTTGGCGATCGCCTCGATGCTCTGGCGGAACTGGGGCTGGAGGCGCACCATGATCGGGTAGTGCCGCTCGGAGCCGGGATCGTAGAGGTCGCCGGCCGAGTCGCCGCCGATGGCGGTGCGCACCGTGGTGTTGATGTCGCCCGGCGTCAGGCCGTAGCGGGCGGCGCGCACCCGGTCCACGTCGATCTCGATGGTCGGCTGGCCGAGCGACTGGAACACCGCCAGATCCTCGACGCCGCGGACCGTGGAGAGCACCTTCATCACGCTTTTCGCGCTGTCGGTGAGCTTCTGCAGGTCGTTACCGAAGATCTTGAACGAGTTCTCGCCCTTGATGCCGGACACCGCCTCGGCGACGTTGTCCTGCAGGTATTGCGACAGGTTGAAATCGACGCCGGGGAAGGCCGCCTGGAGCTTGTGCAGCATCTCCTCGGTGAGCTTCTCCTTGTCCACGCCGGGGCGCCACTGTTCGAGCGGCTTCATCGGCGCGAAGAACTCGGCGTTGAAGAAGCCGGCCGCATCGGTGCCGTCGTCTGGGCGCCCGTGCTGCGAGACCACGCGCTCGACCTCGGGCAGCGAGGCGATGATCTTGCGCATCTCGTTGACGTAGCCGTTGCTCTCTCGCAGCGAGATCGTCGCCGGCATGGTGGCGCGGACCCAGAGATTGCCCTCTTCGAGCTTCGGCAGGAACTCCGAGCCGAGATTGCGCGCAGCCAGCCCGACGCCGACCGCGATCAGCGCGACGCAGGCCACCGTGACGAGCCGGGCGCCGAGCGCCGCGCGCACCGCCGGGCGGTACATCCAGTCGAGGGCGCGCACGAGGATCGTCTCCTTCTCCTCGATATGCGCGGGGAGAAGGTAGGCGGCGAGCGCGGGCGTGACGGTGAAGGTGGCGATGAGGCCGCCGAGCAGGGCGTAGGCATAGGTCGTCGCCATCGGCCCGAAGATGTGGCCCTCGACGCCGGTGAGCGTGAAGAGCGGCAGGAAGCCCGTCACGATGATCGCCGCGGCAAAGAAGATCGAGCGGCTGACATCGCTGGCCGCGAGCGCGATGCGCCCCGATTTCGCGTCGAGCCCCGGCGGCGGGTAGCCGGGGATGCCGTGGCCCGACAGGCGCCGGAAGATCGCCTCGACCATGATGACGGTGCCGTCGACGATGAGGCCGAAATCGAGCGCGCCGACCGAGAGCAGGTTGGCGGATTCATCGCGCGCCACGAGGATGACGACGGCGAAGAACAGGGCGAACGGGATCGTCGCCACGACGATGAGCGCCGAGCGCAGATTGCCGAGGAACAGCCACTGGATCGCGAGGATCAGCAGGATGCCCACCACCATGTTGTGCAGCACGGTGTGGGTGGTGACCGCGATCAGGTCGGCGCGGTCGTAGATGCGCTCGATCTTCACGCCCGGCGGCAGGATGCCGGCGGCCTCGATCTTGGCGACCTCCACTTTCACGGCTTCGATCGAGGGCGTCGACTTCTCGCCACGGCGCATCAGGACGATGCCCTGGACGATGTCGTCCTCGTCGTTCATCCCGGCGATGCCGAGCCGCGGCTGGTGGCCGATGGTGACGGTGGCCACGTCCTTGACCAGAACCGGCGCGCCGCCGACCTGAGTCAGCACCGTGCCGTTGATATCGTCGATGTCGCGGATCAGGCCGACCGCGCGCACCACCGCCGACTGGCCGCCGATGGCGACGCGGTTGCCGCCGACATTGAGGTTGCTGTCGTTGAGGGTCTTGACGACGTTGGCGAGGGAGAGGCCGTAGGCCATCAGCCGGTCGAGATCGACCGAGAGCTCAATGGTCTTGGTCTTGCCGCCCCAGCCGATGGCGTCGATCACGCCGGGCACCGCGCGGAAGCGCTTCTTCAGCACCCATTCCTGGAGCGTGCGCAGGTCGAGCACGCTGTAGCCCGGCGGCGCCGTGAGCTTGTAGCGGAAGATCTCGCCGATCGGGCTGATCGGCGAGATGGTGGGCTTGGCGCCGGCCGGCAGCGGATCGAGCTGCTGCAGGCGGTTCAAGACCTGCTGCTCGGCCTGGAGGTAGTCGAACTCGAAGCCGAACTGCAGCTTCACGTCGGACAGGCCGTAGAGCGAGATGGTGCGAACCTGTTTGAGGTTCGGCATGCCCGAGGTGATCCGCTCGATCGGGATCGTGACGTAGCGCTCGATCTCCTCGGCCGAGAGGCCGTCGGTCTGGGTCACGACATCGACCATCGGCGGGGTCGGGTCGGGATAGGCCTCGATGTTGAGGTTCTGGAAGGCGGCCAAGCCGCCGACCACGAACAGCACGAAAGCGAGGATGACGAGGGGCCGTTGCCGGAGCGCGAGCGCGACGATGCCGTTCATGGGGGCGGTTCCAACCTCGCGCCGTCGGGCGCGGCCGGGGACGGCCCCGGCTCGGAATGCTTGTTTTCGCGGGAAGCGGTGGGCCGGGCTCTCAGCCGGGCTGGTCGGTCATGCCGTCGATGAACAGGGCGCCCTTCGAGATCACCCGCTCGCCGAGCGCGAGCCCTTCCGTGACCTCGATGTCGTTGCCGTCGAGGAAGCCGGTCTTGACCGCGCGGCTCTCGACGGCGTTGCCGGCGCCGAGCACCCAGACCCGCGCCTTGTCGCCCTCGAAGATCACCGATTGGCGCGGCACGGCGCGGGAGACGGTCTCGCGCTCGTTGATGATGTGGACGCTGGCATACATCTCGGGCTTCAAGAGCCCCTTCGGGTTGTCGACCTCGGCGCGCACGACGATGCGGCGCGTGGCGGGATCGACCGAGGCGCCGATGTAGTTGATGCGGCTCTCGAAGGTCTGGTTCGGGTAGGCGAGCACCCGGAAGCGAATGCGCTCGCCGAGATCGACCTTGGCCGCGTCGGTCTCGCGCAACTGCGCGACGATCCAGACCCGGCCGAGATCGCCGATGAGGTAGGAGGGGTCGGAGCCGCCGGTGTTGATGTACTGGCCCGGGCCGATCTTGCGCTGGATCACGGTGCCGGAGAGCGGCGCGTTGATCGTCGTCTCGGGGTTGATCGCGCCCTTGGTCTGGAGCGCCTTCATGTCGTCGTCGGCGAGCCCGAGGATGCGCAGGCGGTTGCGCACCGCCTCCAGGCCGACCTCGGCGGTCTTGGCGTCGTTCTGCGCCGTCGTGAGGTCGTTCTGCGCGGTCTGCAATTCCTTCAGCGTGGTCACGCGGGAATCATAGAGGTCGTGCAGGCGCTTCTCGGTGTTGGTGGCGTAGGAGAGCTGCGAGCGCGTCTTGTTGAGCACGTTCAGCGCCGCGAGGAAGTCGTTCTGCGCCTGGACCATCTCGTTGGCCTGGAGCGAGAACAACTTGTCGCCCTGCTTCACCCGCTCGCCGGAGCGGGCGAAGATGGTGATGACCCGGCCGGCATAGGGCGAGAAGACGGGCGTCGCGCGGTACTCGTCGACGCTGATCTTCCCCTCGGTGGCGATGTCCTCGTAGAACAGCCGCTGCTCGACCGCCACGGTGGTGACGGTGGCAAGCTGGCTCTCGGTGAGCACGAAGCGCCCCGGTGCGGCGGCCGTCACGGCGGCCGGCATCGGGACGGCGGCATCGACTTCCTTCGGGCGGCCGTACCAGAGGGCGGCGGCCGCGCCTGCCCCCAGTACGCACGCAACGAGAAGTTGCGTGCGCAGCCGCATCCTATGCGGCGTCAGGTTGTCGTCGTGCGCCCCGCCCATCGTCGTCCCGTTCCGCTTCGACCCAGCGCCTCGATGTCACGACGGGCGCGCTGCGCGCCGGTTGATTCGGCTTTCGCTTGCGCGCAACCGAAGCTCCCGAATTACGCCGTTACCGTGGCGGCTTGACCGGGGTATGACGGGATCGGTTTCTTACAAATGAAACAACGGCGCTGATTTTACGCGCAGGCGGGATTTTTTTCGATTGTTGCTCGTATGGTGCCTCGCCGTGGCCGCGAGGCGGCGAAGCGAACCATCGCGCGACGTCTCCGGAGAGAGGAGCCCGGATCGTTTCGGCCCCGCCTTGCGACGGCGAGGAAAGGGGACGAGCCCGTCATACCAAATCCGGTTGATCCCTTCGGGATGGCGGATTTGGGCTTCGCTCAAGCGCCGCGCGGGCTTGCTGATACGGTCCCCGCTTTGATCAAGCGGCGACCGTCTCAATCGTCCATCTTCAGCGCGGCGATGAAGGCCTCCTGCGGGATCTCCACGCGGCCGAACTGGCGCATGCGCTTCTTGCCTTCCTTCTGCTTGTCCAGAAGCTTGCGCTTGCGCGAGATGTCGCCGCCGTAGCACTTGGCGGTCACGTCCTTCGACAGCGCGCGGATGGTTTCGCGGGCGATGATCTTGCCGCCGATCGCCGCCTGGACCGGGATCTGGAACAGGTGGCGCGGGATCAGGTCCTTCAGCTTCTCGCACATCGCCCGGCCGCGCGACTCGGCGCGGGTGCGGTGGACGAGCATCGAGAGCGCATCGACCGGCTCGGCGTTCACCAGGATCGACATCTTCACGAGGTCGCCCTCGCGGTAATCCGAGACGTGGTAGTCGAACGAGGCGTAGCCCTTCGAGATCGACTTCAGGCGGTCGTAGAAATCGAACACCACCTCGTTGAGCGGCAGGTCGTAGACCACCATGGCGCGCTTGCCGACGTAGTTCAGGTCGATCTGGATGCCGCGCCGGTCCTGGCACAGCTTCAGCACGCCGCCGAGATACTCGTCGGGCGTGAGGATGGTGGCGCGGATCCACGGCTCCTCGACCGTCTCGATCTTCATCGGATCGGGCATGTCGGCCGGGTTGTGCAGCTCCTTGAGCTCGCCGTCGCGCATCAGCAGGCGGTAGACGACCGACGGCGCGGTCGAGATCAGGTCGAGGTTGAACTCGCGCTCCAGGCGCTCCTGGATGATCTCGAGGTGGAGCAGCCCGAGGAAGCCGCAGCGGAAGCCGAAGCCGAGCGCGGCCGAGGTTTCCATCTCGTAGGAGAACGAGGCGTCGTTCAGGCGCAGCTTGCCCATGGCGCCACGGAGCGACTCGAAATCGGCGGCGTCCACGGGGAACAGGCCGCAGAACACGACCGCCTGAACCTCCTTGAAGCCCGCGAGCATCTGCGTGGTCTGGCGCTTGTCCTCGGTGATCGTGTCGCCGACGCGGGTGTCGGCCACCTCCTTGATCGAGCCGGTGAAGAAGCCGACCTCGCCGGGGCCGAGCTCGCCGATATCGGCCATCTTCGGGCGGAACACGCCGATGCGATCGACGCCGTAGGCGGCGTCCGCGCCCATCATGCGGATGGTCATGCCCTTCTTGAGCACGCCGTCGATGATGCGCACGAGCACGACGACGCCGAGATAGACGTCGTACCAGCTATCGACCAACAGGGCCTTGAGCGGCGCCTCGCGGTCGCCCTTCGGTGCCGGCAGGCGCTTGACGATGGCTTCCAGCACCGCCTCGATGTTCAGGCCGGTCTTGGCCGAGATCGGCACGGCCTCGGAGGCATCGAGGCCGATCACCTCCTCGATCTGCTCCTTGACCCGGTCCGGCTCGGCGGCCGGCAGATCGACCTTGTTGAGGACGGGCACGATCTCGTGGTTGGCGTCGAGCGCTTGGTAGACGTTGGCGAGCGTCTGCGCCTCGACGCCCTGGGAGGCATCGACCACCAGCAGCGAGCCCTCGCAGGCGGCGAGCGAGCGCGACACCTCGTAGGCGAAATCGACGTGGCCGGGCGTGTCCATCAGGTTGAGGATGTAATCCTTGCCATCCTCCGCGCGGTATTCCAGCCGCACGGTCTGGGCCTTGATGGTGATGCCGCGCTCTTTCTCGATATCCATCGAGTCGAGCATCTGCTCGCTCATGTCGCGCAGCGCCACGGTGCCGGTCGTCTGAATCAGCCGGTCGGCGAGCGTCGACTTGCCGTGGTCGATATGCGCGACGATCGAGAAGTTGCGGATGTTGTCGATGGTGCGGGTGGTCATCGGGGTCTCCGGCACGGCGGTCCCGTCGCGGGGCTGACGCGGCGCACGGCAGGTTTGTCGGGATTGTCCGGGCGGAGATAGCAGCGGCGGGCACGCACGCCAAGGCGGGGGTGCGCCGCGCGCTTACCGTTGTTGGCGCCGCGTGCCTGCCGAACGGGTTCAGGTCGGCCCGTCGGGACCGGGTGCGGCCTCGGCCGCGGAGCCCGCCCGCGCTGCGGCCGCCATCGCCACAAGGCTCTTGCGCAAGGCGCCCATGTCGCGCACCGGCTCGGGGTAGGGCACCCGCGCCGTGCGCTCGCCGGCCATCAGGTCGAGCCCCTCCGGGTCGAGCCCGGTGAGCCGCCAGCCGCTGCCGGGCTCGCCGGCGCCTGCGGCGTAGAGGGCAAGGGCGTCGGCGTGATCCGCGTTCATGTGCTCGACGGCGCCGCGCTCGCCCGCGACGATGGCCTCGGCGCCGGCCAGGTCGAGGAGCAGTTCCTGCGGCGTCAGGGTCGCCGCCTTGGCAAAGCCGCCGTTCAGGTGGCCGGCCGTGGGGCGAGGGTGAAGAAGCCGAAATCGGGGAAGTCGGCGTAGAGCTTCGCCTTCGGGTGGCGGGCCAGGAAGCGCTCGCGGATCCGCGGCTCGTCGCAGCGCGCGGCGCGGCCCGTCACCGTCAGGCGCGGATGGGCCAGCGGATCGCCCTTGCCGCCCACCGAGAACAGCAGCGAGGCGCGCGGGTCGTGATCGAGGTTGCGCGTATGCGCCGAGAGGCGCGAGAGCAGCATCACCGGCGTGCCGTCGCTGTCGGTGGCGAAGGTGACGAGGGAGGCGAAGGGGGTGCCGTCGGCCGCGTCGATCGTGGCGAGCGCGCCTGATCGTACGCTGCGCAGAAGATGCCGGGCGAGCCCGATCGCGTCGAACGGGGCTTCCGAGGCGGGCAACGGTTCGGCCGGCCGGCGCCGTTCCCCCGCGGGCGGCATCGCGTCGTTGGCCATGAAAGCATTCCTCCCCGGTTTCGGGTCGGAGCATAGCGCGGCACGCGGCCGGTGCAGAAGGGTCCGCGGCACGGACGGGCGCGGCGCGTTGTCCGCCCTGCCGTCCGCCAAAGCTGTTTTGGCCGGCGGGCGCGGATGTCCACGACGCTCCTCATGCTGAGGAGCGAGGCGAATGCCGAAGCCATCCACGCGAAAACGCTCGTGCAGACCCCTTGTCCAAGCCGTCCGACACGGCCAAGCTTAGACTGCCGCTCGCTTTTTTCGAACGATGGTCGTAAAGGACGAGACCCTCCGCACGGCTGGCGGTCCCCGATTTGCGGGTACCGAGCCTCGCCGTTGCGGGCCCCGCCAAGGACGCGCCAGGGGCGGCGCGCGCGCCGTCAAGTCAGGGAAACTGCATGCCCACGATCGCCCTCGTCGACGACGACCGCAACATCCTGACCTCCGTCTCGATCGCGCTGGAGACCGAGGGTTACCGCATCCAGACCTACACCGACGGCGCCTCGGCGCTGGACGGTCTGCGTCACTCCCCGCCCGATCTCGCCATCTTCGACATCAAGATGCCGCGCATGGACGGAATGGAGCTTCTCAGACGCCTGCGGCAGAAATCGGACCTTCCCGTGATCTTTCTCACCTCGAAGGACGAGGAGATCGACGAGCTGTTCGGGCTCAAGATGGGCGCGGACGACTTCATCCATAAGCCGTTCTCACAGCGCCTGCTGGTCGAGCGGGTGAAGGCGGTGCTGCGCCGCTTCGCCCCGAAGGATGCCACGCCGGGGGCCGCCGCCCGCGAGGCCGACGCCGCCGCCCGCTCGCTCGAGCGCGGCCAACTGATGATGGACCCCGAGCGCCATACCTGCACCTGGAAGGGCGAGCCGGTGACCCTCACGGTCACCGAGTTCCTGATCCTCCAGGCGCTGGCCCAGCGCCCCGGCGTCGTGAAGAGCCGCAACGCCCTGATGGACGCGGCCTACGACGATCAGGTCTACGTCGATGACCGCACCATCGACAGCCACATCAAGCGGCTGCGCAAGAAGTTCAAGGTGACGGACCAGAGCTTCGACATGATCGAGACGCTCTACGGCGTCGGCTACCGGTTCAAGGAGGGTTGAGGCGATTCCCCCGCGGTCCCGTCCGTCGATGCTCGCCCCCCTGTCCCGCCAGCCCGATTCCGATGAGGTCCACGCCCGCCGCGGCGTCTTCGCGCGGCTCGTCGGCTCCCTCACCCGCCCGCCGCTGACCTGGCCGCGCGCCCTCTGGAACGCGGTCGGCCAGCGCGCCTCGTCGAGCCTGACGCGCCGCATCGTGGTGCTCAACCTCGTCGGGTTGATCGTCCTGCTGTTCGGCTTCCTCTACCTGAACCAGTTCCGCCAGGGGCTGATCCAGGCGCGGGTGCAGAGCCTGCTGATCCAGGGCGACATCATCGCCGGCGCCATCGCCGCCCAGGCCTCCGTCGACACCGACACCATTCGCGTCGATCCGGACAAGCTCCTGCAGCAGCAGGCCGGTGAGGGCCGCGAGTTTGACGACGACCCCGCCTCGCTCGCCTTCTCGCTCAACCCCGAGAAGGTCGCGCCGCTGCTGCGCCGCCTCGTGACCCCGACGGGCAACCGCGCACGGGTCTATGACAGCGAGGGGAGCCTGCTGTTCGACACCCGCACGCTCTACGCCCGCGGCGATATCGGCCGCAGCGAGACCGTGGTGAAGCCGCCCAAGCCCAACGTGCTGGAGCGGATCTGGGACTTCGTCGGCACTCGCATTCTCGGCCTCGTCGTCAGCGAGCGCTCGGCCCAGGAGGAGGCGGGCCCGCAGGACGGGCGTGCCTTCCGCGAGGTTCAGGCGGCGCTCAAGGGCTCGCGCGGCACGATCTCCCGACGCAACGAGCGCGGCGAGACCATCGTCTCGGTGGCGGTGCCGATCCAGCGGGCGGGCTCCGTGCGCGGCGTGCTGATGGTCTCGACGCAAGGCGGCGACATCGACCGGGTGATCGCCTCCGAGCGCTTCGGCCTGCTTCAGGTGTTCCTCGTCGCGGCCGCCGTGATGCTGGTGCTGTCGATCCTGCTCGCCGGCGCCATCGCCGGGCCGGTGCGGCGCTTGGCCGATGCCGCCGAGCGGGTGCGCCGGGGCATCAAGTCGCGCCAGGAGATCCCGGATTTCACCAGCCGCACCGACGAGATCGGCCATCTCTCGGGCGCGTTGCGCGACATGACCCAGGCGCTCTACCGGCGGCTCGACGCCATCGAGAGCTTCGCGGCCGATGTCAGCCACGAGTTGAAGAACCCGCTGACTTCGCTCCGCAGCGCGGTCGAGACCCTGCCACTGGCCAAGACCGACGAATCACGCGGCCGGCTGATGCAGATCATCCAGCACGACGTGAAGCGCCTCGACCGGCTGATCTCCGACATCTCCGACGCCTCCCGCCTCGACGCGGAACTCGCCCGCGCCGAGGCGCGCCGGGTCGATCTCGGCAAGCTCCTCACCACCGTGACCTCGGTGGCCAACGAGCGGCGCCGCGCCAAGGCGGCGGTGATCCAGTTCGACATCGAGCGGCCGAGCGGCGAGATCGAGGACCCGTTCCGCATCATCGGCCACGACAGCCGCCTCGGACAGGTCGTCAACAACCTGCTCGACAACGCCCGCTCGTTCTCCCCGCCCGGCGCCAAGGTGCGGGTGGCTTTGCGCCGCCTCAAGAACGAGGTCGAGTTCGTGGTCGAGGACGAGGGGCCCGGCATCCCCGAGCACGCGCTGGAGCGGATCTTCGAGCGCTTCTACACCGACCGGCCGGAACAGGGCTTCGGCCAGAATTCCGGGCTCGGCCTGTCGATCTCGCGGCAGATCATCCAGGCCCATCACGGCTCGATCCGCGCCGAGAACCGCCCGGGCCCGGCCGACGAGGAGGGGCACCCGACGGTGCGCGGCGCCCGCTTCATCGTGCGCCTGCCCGTGGCCCCTCGGGCCGACCGCTACCGCGACGACGACCTCGCCGCATGAGCGGGGAGGCTGCGCCGGAAAGCGAGCCGCAACAGGAAACGGTTTACGCGAGCTGCGTGCTCCTCGACGAGGCCGGCGTGCTGATCCGGGGGCCGTCCGGGGCGGGCAAGTCCGCACTGTGCCTCGCGCTTCTCGACCGCTTCTTCCTGGAAGGTCGCCATGCCCGCCTCGTCGGCGACGACCGCATCCGGCTGGAGGCGCATCACGGCCGCCTCGTCGCCCGGCCCCACCCGGCGCTCGCCGGCCTGATCGAGATCCGCGGCCTCGGTCTCCGTCGTCTGGCGGCACATGCACCGGCCGCGGTGCTGCGCCTCGTGGTCGATCTCGTGGCGGAGGCCGAGCGCCTTCCCGAAACCGCCGCGACCGCCATGCTCCTCGGTGTCGCGCTGCCCCGCCTCGCCCTTGAACCGCGCCATCCCCACGAATACCTGATCCGTGAGGCGCTTCGAGCCGGCGTGGCAATGCGGACGCACCCGGCGGCTCTTGTGCCCGGCGGTGCCCGCGATGTGTAGCGCGGCTGCCGCGGCCGTGTCATGGTGAGCCCGTTGTGTCGCGCAAAACGACGCGACCCGCTTGCGCTTCACCTTGCGCTGCACAAGATGGCGTCTCCGCTCACAGGGCGTTGGAACACGCTTCGATGATTGGAATGGTGCTCGTCACACACGGGCTGTTAGCGACCGAGTTCAAGGCCGCCCTGGAGCATGTCGTCGGCCCTCAAAAGCAGGTCGAGACGATTACGATCGGCCCGGAGGACGACATGGAGCTGCGCCGCGGCGACATCATGTCCGCCGTCGGTCGGGTCAACTCCGGTCAGGGCGTCGTGGTTCTCACGGACATGTTCGGCGGCACGCCGTCGAACCTCGCTTTGTCATGTATGAACGGCGGCCAAGTCGAGGTGGTCGCCGGGATCAATCTGCCGATGCTGATCAAGCTCGCCAGCGTGCGCGAGGCCGAGAGCCTGGGCGACGCCGTGCTCCATGCGCAGGAGGCGGGCCGCAAGTACATCAACGTCGCGTCGCGGGTTCTTGCGGGCAAGTAGCTTCTTGCGGGCAAGTAGCCCGGTCTCACACCCCGCACGGCCTTTTCTTCGCCCCGCTCCCGGCTTAACCACGTCGTCCCGCATCCGGAACGGCGCGCCGACGCGTCGCCGGTTCGCACCGAAGCGGCGGGGGAGGGAGTGCCAGGGGCGATGGGAGAGAGTGTGGACGGCGAGGTCGAGCCGCAGCCGGAGGTGCCCGAGGGTGGCCTCGTCCGGATCTTGCCGATCATCAACCGCCGCGGCCTGCATGCCCGCGCCTCGGCCAAGTTCGTGCAGACGGTGGAGCGCTTCTCCGCCGCCGTGACGGTGACCCGCGGCGGCGAGACCGTCGGTGGGCGCTCGATCATGGGCCTGCTGACGCTGGGGGCGGCCAAGGGCACCTCCATCGCCGTGGTCGCCGTCGGCGGCGACGCGGACGCCGCCCTCGACGCGATCGAGGCGCTGCTCGCCGACAAATTCGGCGAGGACGAGTAGTCCTCGGCCGTTCCGTCTCGCGCGGCAGGGCGATTTTAAGCGCGACGGCGGCGGTCGTGCTCGCGCGCGACGGCGTTGCTCATCGCCTCGTATGGTTCGTGCCAGACCAGCAACTCGCGCTGCCGCCGGTCGTGAAGTCCTCCATCAATCTGTCCCGATGCGCTGAGGCACGGCGCCGAAGGTTTGAGCTGACATCCATGTAGAGCCTCCCGTCGCGGCACTGGCCATGATGTCAACGGCAGGTCCCGGGATCGATCGTGCCGCGGGTCAGACCGTTCCCGCGCACAATTCACGCGCACGTTGCTGCGTGAACGAGGCTGTCGCGGCGCTTCGCGGCGTCCCACACGCATCCGAGACCGGTTGGCGGCATGCGTCACTTTTATTCCCCAAGCTCTCCATTTTCTGAAGGGTTCGTTCATCGGGCGTTCCTAGACGAACGGCGATGGTGTGGCCGGAAGCCTGGCCGTTGGACTCATCCCAGGGTCCCTTACGCCACCGACGTCGGACAATGCCCTTGAAGATCGCCGTCATCGCCCATCTCAAGTTCCCGATTGGACAGCCCTATCTGGGCGGCCTCGAGATGCACACGCATCACTTGGCCGGCGCGCTGCGCGCCAGGGGCCATCGGGTCACGCTTTTCGCCTCGGAGGGCTCCGATCCGGCGCTGGTGCCGAACCCCGTCTGCCCGCCGACCGGCGACGCCCTGGGCGATCCCGTGGCCTGCGAGCGGATCGAGCGCGCCGAACTCGCGGCCTACGAGCGGATCATGGAAGCGGTCGCGCGCGGCGGTTTCGACATCGTGCACAACAACAGCCTGCACGACCTGCCGCTGCGGGCGAGCCACACGCTCCCCGTGCCGATGACGACGGCGCTGCACACGCCGCCCTTCGAATCGCTGGCCGAGGGCGTGCGGGCGGCCAAGCCCGGCATGATCTTCGCCGCTGTCTCGCCGTCGCTGGCGCAGGAATGGCAGCCGCTGGTGCCGGATGCCCGCGTCATCGGCAACGGCATCGACCTCTCGACCTTCGCCTTCAGCCCCAAGGCCGACCCGGCGGGCTACGTGTTCTGGAGCGGGCGGATCGTGCCGGAGAAAGGCACGCATCTGGCCATCGACGCGGCGCGCCGCGCCGGGATCCCCCTGCGCTTTGCCGGCCCGCAGCCGAACCCGCGCTACTGGAACGAGTGGATCGCCCCGCGTCTCGGAGCGGATGCGGCCTATGTCGGCCACCTCTCCCACCGAGAGCTGGCCCACCAGCTCGGCGGCGCGCGGGCGGCCATCGTCTCGCCGCGCTGGGAAGAGCCGTTCGGCCTCGTCGTCGCCGAGGCGCTGGCCTGCGGCACCCCGGTCGCCGCCTTCGGCCGCGGCGCGATCCCCGACATCGTCGATCGCTTCTCCGGCGCGCTCGCACCCGCCGACGACGTGGCGGCCCTGGCCCGCGCGATCCAGCGCGCCGTCGGCCTCGACCGCCGCGCCTGCCGCCGCCGGGCCGAGACGCTCTACGACGCCCAGGTGATGACCGACGGCTACGAGGAACTCTACCGCGAGGTGCTGGCCGGTGCCCCGGCCCAGAGCTCCCGCGTCGCCCTCTTCGAACGCCCGGCGGCCTGATACGATGCCCGCGCCCTCCAGCCCGGCCGTCGTCTGCATCCCGGCCCGTAACGAGGCCGAGCGCCTGCCGCGCCTGCTGCGGGCGCTCGCCGCGCAGGAGGGGTTCTCGACGGCTGCCCCTCTGAAGGTCGTGATCGTCAGCAACAACTGCACCGACGGCACGGTCGAGGCGGTGCGTGCCCTCGAAAGCTCGGGTGCGCTCGACACCCTGGCGCTGCGCCTGATCGAGGCGACCTTCGCCCCGTCCGAGGCCCATGTCGGCACCGCCCGCCGCCGCGCCCTCGATGCGGGCGCCGACTGGTTGGAGAGCGAAGGCGCGCCGGACGGCGTGCTGCTCACCACCGATGCCGATGCGCGGCTCGCCCCCGGTTGGGTCGCGGCGAACCTGCGCGCCCTGGAGAACGCCGAGATCGTCGGCGGCCGGCTCGTAATCGACGAGGAAGACGGGGCCGACCCTGCGCTCGCCGCCTTCCACGCGCGGGTCGAGCGCTACTGGTCGGGTGTGCGTGCGCTCGAAGACGCCCTCGATCCGCCGCCCCACGACCCGGCGCCGCGCCACGGCGACCATACCGGCGGAAGTCTCGCGCTCCGGGCCTCACTCTACCGCGCCGTCGGCGGTCTGCCGGCTCTGCCGCGCGGCGAGGACAACGCCCTGGTCGCTGCCGTGCAGCGGGCGGGCGGGCGCCTGCGCCACTGCCCCGCCGTGTCAGTGCTCGTCTCGGCTCGCACCGCCGGACGGGCCGAGGGCGGCATGGCGACCGAGATGCTGCGCCGTGCCCGCGTCGTGCGCGAGGGCGAGGCCTACCGGCTGCCGGTGGCCGCCCACTGGCAGCGGATCATCCTGCGCCGGGCCGCTTTGCGCCGCGCCTATCGCGAGGGCGCCGCGCCAGCCGCCCTGCACGCGCTCGGGCTCGATGCGGACGACCTCGCCGCCATCGACTCGGCGGCCTGCCCCAACGACATCGCCTTCGTCGAGCGGGCCCATGCCCGCCTGGACGCGCGGGACGGTCCCGCGCCGGAATGCGGCCTCGACGAGGCGCTGGCGGCCCTCGAAAACCTCGCCGCGGCCTTGGGGCGCGATCAGGCGGCCTGAGAGCTGGTCTGTCGTCCCGGCGGTCTTGCCGCCTCGCGCCGCACGTTTCTCGGAGCTCGCATGACGCGTCCGGTCGGCTACTACGTCCACCATCAGGGCGCCGGTCACCTGCAGCGGGCGATCGCGCTTGCGCGGGCGCTCGCCGCGTTCGGGCGGCCCTGCACGCTGATGGGCAGCTTTGCCGGCCTCGACATCTCGGGCGCGCCGGGCCCCGTCCTCGACCTGCCCGACGACCGCCTCGACCGGAGCTTCGACGGTCAGGACGGCGCGGGGCAGCGGCCCGAATGCTTCCATTACGTGCCGCTGAACCATCCGGGCATCCGCGCGCGGATGGGCCGGATCGCCGCCTGGGCGGCGGAGAACGACCCGGCGCTGATCGTCGTCGATGTCTCGGCCGAAGTGGCGCTGCTGGCCCGGCTCCTGTCGGTGCCGAGTCTCGTGGTGCGTCTGTCCGGCACCCGCACGGACCCGCCGCATCTGGAAGCATTCCGCGCCGCCTCGCGGCTGCTGGCTCCCTTTCCCGAAGCCCTCGACGGCGGGGACGTGCCGGCCTGGGTGCGTGAAAAGACCGTCTATGGCGGCTTCCTCGGGGGGGCTCCGGCGGGGGCGGTCTCCGAGGAGGATGGGCGCATCGTCGTGGTGTTCGGGCGTGGCGGCGAGGGCGGGCGTCTGGAGAGGCTTGCTCAGGCGGCCGACGCCGTCCCGGACCGGACTTGGCACGTCCTCGGGCCGGTGACCGGCGCGGGCGCGGCTCCGAAAAACCTGCATCTCCACGGCTGGGTCACAGATGTGCGCCCGCATCTCGCCCCGGCCTCCCTCGTGATTGGGGGCGCCGGCGACGGGCTCGTCACCGCCGTGGCGGGTCTCGGCAAGCGCTTCCTGTGCCTGCCGGAGCCGCGCGCCTATGACGAGCAGGAGGCCAAGGCGGCGGCGCTGGAGCGGCTCGGCGCGGCCGTCGTCCAACTCGGCTGGCCGGACCCCGCGGCCTGGGCCCTCCTCGTCGCCCGCGGCCTCGCCCTCGATCCGGACGTGGTTCGGCGCCTCGCCGAACCCGACGCGCTGGCGCGGACGGCAGCGGCGATCGAGACCCTGTGCCGGGATGCGGGCTGACGAGCGCTCAGGCCCATTGACCCTCCGGGCCGCCGTCGGCGCGTTTCACGAGCCATCTCCGGCGCGGGCGCGACGGCCGCGAGACACAGAATCGCGGCGGTGGGCAATCGCCCAACCGCCGCGCCTTCATCTTTTCGGGTCGAGCCGATCAGCGCTTGGGCGTGTAGCTCGGGTCGCTGATGCGGCGCAGGTTCTCCGGCGGCGTCTCCGCCTCGGTGGCCTCGACCGACTCGATGCTGCCGCCCGCGACCGAATCACGCCGATCGAAGTCGGAGGCCGTGCGCGCTACCTGCGCCTGCCAGCTCGGATCTTCCTGAAGGGCGCGCTGGAGATCGGCGGGGCGGGCGACGTCGAGGGGACTGTCCTGCCCGAAATCCTGCCCGTTACGGTCGGCATTCGCGTTGAAGTCGCGCAGGGAATCGTGCTTGCGGCTCTCGTCCATGGCGGTTCTTCTCCTGATGCGGAGCGGATCGTTCCGCTCGATGTCGATGCGGCGCGCCGCCGTTAATGGGAGCGGTCGGTGCGGTCGGGGGCATGGCCCGGGCCGCTATGGGCGTGGTGCGCGTCGCGCTCGCCACCGCCTCCGGACACGCCGGACTTGGAGCTGTTCGTCGGGCTACCTGGTGTTGGCCCGTGATCCGGCTCGGCGGCGGGCTTCGACCGGTCCTGATGGCTGCTGCCCGGCCCGCCATGGTGACGGTCGGCGTTGGGATGTTTGCTGGAGGTGCTCATTCAGCGATCCTGCTGATGACCCTGATGGGTGGTGTTGATCTTCGAATTGCCCGCTTGGCCGATCTTGTCCGGGTCCTTCGTCTGCGACGAGGCTCGGCCCTGGGTGGTCGCGGTCTCGGGGGCGCTTCCCGGCCCCTTGTCGGAGCGGTTGGCCGGCGGAACGGGCGGGGGCTTGGCGGTCATCGAGGCTCCTGGGTTCATAGGAGAGATGTGATCCCCGGAGAACCAGCCGCATCTCGAAGAGTTCGCGCCGAATGCCGAAAACTTTTTACGCGATGCGGCGGATCATCGCGCCATAGCGCAAGAGATAGGGCCGGAATGATCGGCGCTACACGTGCCTGCGAGCCGTCAATGCTACGCTGCGCCACGGATGTTGCTTGGCAGGATCATGGGGTGGGCTGGGCCCACGCGACCAAAACTGTGACGGCGCGTCATCCGTGACGGGAGGCCGATCCACCGTCCGGCGGCAAAAATCCCGCGTGAAGTCCGGAGCATCTTCGAGGCCGCCGCTTCGCTTGTGCCTCTCAAGGTAAGGGCGTGGAGGGGATCGACGGCATCCGCGCTCCCAAAAACCGCTCAGAACGGCCGCTCGGGCGGCACGCGCGCGGCGGCGATCTCCTCCGGGCTCGGGCCGCGCAGGAGGGTGATGTCGGGCTCGCGGCTCTCGCCGATCAGGCCGAGCCGGGCGAAGGCATCGAGCCAGCCGTCCATCGGCCAGAGCCCGTGCCGGGCGCGGAAGCGGCGGGCGTTGCGGACGATGTCGGCGAAGTGCTGGAGCGGCGGGTCGCAGGAGAGGTGATGCTGGTGGAAGGCGGGCGGGGCGCCAGCCAGCAGCGCCGGCACGCCGATCTCGGCGGCGCGAAAGGCGAGATCGGTATCCTCGGCGCCGTAGCCGTCATAGCCCTCGTCGAAGCCGCCGAGCCGGTCGTAGGTCGAGGCGCGCACCGCGAAGGCGAGCGACCAGAACAGGCCGGGATTCTGCGTCTCCGCCACGCCGCTGGATGGGAACGTCCGGGCCGGGTGGAGGAGGCCGGCCTGCAGAAGATCGGCCTCCTGCCAGTCGTCCTGCACCGCGCCCGCGGGCAGGTAGCGGATCGGCCCGCAGACGAGGCCGTCATGCGCGGCCGCCGCCGCAGCCAGGGCCGGAACGAGGCCGGCGGAGGGAATGCAATCGACGTCGAGGAAGACGAGGATGTCGCCGGAGGCCGCCGCCCGGCCGGCATTGCGCGCGGCGGCGAGCGGGAGGCCGGCGCTCGGGAAAGCGATCGGCCGCAGCGGGAACGGCGTCGCCGGCAGCGGCTCGGGGGCCGGGCCCATCTGGACCACGACGCATTCGGTGGGAGCCGGCCCGCGGGCGAGCCCCTCGATCAGTCGGGCGAGATGGGCGTCACGCCCCTTGTTGAGCGTGACGACGCTGATGGTGCTCACGGGGATTCCGGTCCGGGCCAAGCTTTACGGTCGTACCCGTCCTGCCAGCCCCAACCTGAAACGCGGATGAAGAGGCGATCAGCGCAGCGCGATGTACCACTCGTACGGGCCGCAGAGCCGGTCGATCATCGCCGTCTGCAACTGGAAGCCGGACGGATCGTCCGTGATCAGCCCGGAGACCTGCGAGGCATGCGCCTCGACCGCCCGGCGCTTGGCCGTACGCTCGTCCTCCACCGCGAGGCGGTAGCCTTCGGGGGCCGGCCCGACCTCGCGCTCCGGCGGCAGGGTCCAGCCCCAGACCGGGTAGGCATAGGCCGCGATACCGGGAAGCCGGGCCTGGGCGAGACCGGCGATGGCGGCCGAGGCGGTGTGGTCGCAATGCGGATCGTGCCGCCAGGTCACGAACAGGGCGCTCGCCCCGGCCTCTCGGGCGATGTCGGCGATCCGCTCCGCCGCCGCCTCGGCGTCTGCGCCCTCGCTCGGCACGCCGCCATCGGGCAGGCGCAGGAAATGAACATGCTCGGAGCTCAGCCCGAGTTCGGCCATCGCCGCCACGGTCTCCGCCTCGCGCAAGTCCCGCAGGCGGTCATGCGGATAGGCCTTGGAATTCGGGTGCGAGCCGCAGCCGTTGCTGACGACGACGACGCGGACAGTTCGGCCCTCTCGCACGGCCTGCGCGATCAGCCCGCCGCAGCCGAGGCTTTCGTCGTCGGGGTGGGGCGCGACCACGACGAGGCCGCCCCCGCCCGGCACCAGGGTCGCGAGAGGGGCGACGGGCATGGCCTTCACGGCCTCGAGGAAGGCGTCGGCACGCATAAGAAGCCTCCTATTCCGCTCGCGCGGCGAGATAACGCGAAAATCCCTTGGCGCGCAGGTCGCAGGCTGGGCAAGTGCCGCAGCCATAGCCCCATTCGTGGCGCGCCCCGCGCTCGCCGAGATAGCAGGTATGGCTCTCCTCGACGACGAGATCCACGAGCGCCCGCCCGCCCAGAGTCTCGGCCAGCGCCCAGGTCTGCGCCTTGTCGATCCACATCAGGGGCGTGTGCAGCACGAAGCGGCGCTCCATGCCGAGGTTGAGCGCGACCTGCAGCGCCTTGATCGTGTCGTCGCGGCAATCGGGATAGCCGGAATAGTCGGTTTCGCACATGCCGCCGACGATGTGGCGCAGGCCGCGGCGGTAGGCGAGCGCGGCGGCGAAGGTGAGGAAGGCCAGGTTGCGGCCGGGCACGAAGGTGTTGGGCAGGCCGTCGCGGGCGAACGCGATCGCGCTGTCGCGGGTCAGCGCCGTGTCGGAGATCTCGCCGAGCGCGGCGAGCGCCAGCGTGTGATCCGGCCCGAGCCGGCGTCCCCAGGCCGGATCGAGGGCGGTCAGGCCCTGCCGCAGGGCCGCGCGCCGATCGAGTTCGACCCGGTGGCGCTGGCCGTAATCGAAGCCGAGCGTCTCCACATGCGGGAAGCGATCGAGCGCCCAGGCGAGGCAGGTCGCCGAATCCTGGCCGCCGGAGAACAGCACCAGCGCACCGGCCTCACCGCCCGCCACGGCCGCGTCCTCCGGCATGGTCAGTCGCCCTCGTACTCGGCCCAGGAATAAGGCGTCTCGAAGATCCGCACGCTGGAAAGCCCCGGAATCGCCGGCTTGGCCCGATGCCAGATCCAGGCCGCTATATGCTCCGCGGTGGGATTCTCCAGCCCCTCGATCTCGTTGAGGCAATGGTGGTCGAGCCGCTCCAGGAGCGGCGCAAAGGCGCTCTCGATGTCGTAGAAATCGACCACCCAGCCGCTCGTCGGATCGACCGCGCCGGAGACCGTCAGCTCCACGCGGTAGGAATGCCCGTGCATGCGGTGGCAGCGGTGGGTCTGGGGCACGTTCGGCAGGCGGTGAGCCGCCTCGAAGGTGAAGGCCTGAGTGATCTTCATCGCGGGATCTTCACGAGGTCCGGAACGGTCCCGCCGCGGACAGCGCAGCGGGTTGTCGGCGGCCGGCGGGCGCACCGAGATCGTGGATATGTCACCACATCGGCCGAAATGCACCCTCTATCCGGTCTTTGCGGCCGCGAGCCCGCGTGTGGTGATCGTGCCGGCGCGGCCCCTCGAACCAGACCGACCTCATCGCCTGGGGCCGCTCGAACGCTTCGTTCGAGATCAGGCTCGGGTTCAAGGGGAGACTGCAGAGGGCGTTCGGACCCGATCGCGACGTGGACGCACGATCGTCACCCGCCGACGCACGCAGCGCTGGCGGCCCGGCCCAGGGGCGAGCATCGATCAACGAACGCGCGTGCGACGGCGGGCCGGAGGCGGCTCCGACGCCCAAGTTGGCCGGGGAGAGATGTCACGCCCATCCAGGCACACGAAGCGGCGGGCGTGGCCCGTTGGGGTTACGGCTACCATCCATAATCGACGTTGCGCGCGTTGGTTGTTCATCTCAAGCTCTCGTCGCCGGCTTTCGTCGCGCTGCCACGACTGAACTGTCGCGCAGGATGCTCGTCAGCATTCCTGCATCCTTCAAAAACCGCCGGTGCTCGCGCTGCATGCAGAAAGAACTCCTGTCGTCGCGAGTGCGGCAGCAAAATTACACATAAAATCATGGCCTGGAGCCGTATCCGACCTGATTGCATCAGGCTGGCGGCTCTCGGTCGTTGTTTTGATGCGTAGTCTTTCGACGAACCGGTGGCCGCTTCTTCGGAATGCGCTCTAGCCGAGTTGTCGCATGTCATGATGCAGGAAGCGTCAGACGAGATGGAGAGTCTTGATGAAGATCTCATGCGTCGGTGCGGGGCCTGCCGGACTGTATTTCGCGATCGTGATGAAGCGGCGCAACCCGAACCATGAGATTGTCGTCCACGAGCGAAACCCAGCGGGAACGACACATGGGTGGGGCGTCGTCTTCTGGGAGGATCTTCTTGCCACCCTGCGGACCAACGATCCGGACAGCGCGCAGGCGATCGCGGATCAGGCGGTGCCCTGGTCCGGGCAAGTGGTCGACGTCGAGGGGCAACCGCCGCTTCACCACGGAGGCGGGGGCTACGGCCTATGCCGTCGTCGCCTCCTGCAGATCCTCATCGAGCGGGCGCTTGCGCTCGGCGTCGACGTGCGGTTCGAGAGCGAGATCAGCGAGCTGAGTCAGGTCGCCGATGCCGACCTCATCGTGGCGGCCGACGGTGTCGCGAGTCCGTTGCGTCGGCACCGCGCGGATCAGTTCCGGCCGCAGATCGAAGCCGGCCGCAACAAATACCTCTGGCTCGCAACGACACAGCGTTTCCCGTCCTTCACGTTCGGATTCGTTCCGACCAGCGCCGGATGGGTCTGGTTTCACGCCTACTCCTTCAAGGAGGGAATGAGTACGTTCATCGTGGAATGCGCACCGGAGACGTGGAAGGGGCTCGGTCTTGGCACGATGCGCGCGGATGCCGAGTTGCGGCTACTGGAAAGCATATTCGCCAAGCATCTCGACGGGCACGAACTGATCAGCCGCGATGGCCAGGGCCACACACTGCCATGGTCGAGCTTCCGCAGGTTGGTCAACCGAAGGTGGCGCGCGGACAACTTGGTGCTGATCGGTGACGCCGCGCATACGACACATTTCACGATCGGTTCGGGAACGCGTCTGGCCATCGACGACGCGATCGCGCTCGCCTCGGCCTTGAGCGAGCACGACAGCCTTCCCCGCGCCCTCGACGCGTTCGACCGTCGACGCCAACGCGCACTCGCTCGCGTGCAACGGGATGCGCGCCTAAGTGCGGAATGGTTCGAGAACCTTCCGCGCTACATCCGCTACAACACACCCGCCTTCTTCACGCTCCTGCTCGCGAGGCGCTCTCGGCTGCTGAAGCGGATACCTGCGAGAACATACCTGTATTTGCGTGGTCAATATACCAAACTGACGGGTCGCGCGGCCGCACCTCTCGGGCGAATCGGCGGACCAGCGCACCCGTTCGGATCAAGAGCCAAATGCGGCATCGCCGGAGCCGAACCGGGAACGCCCCGCCATTGACGCTGTCAGCGCCGGAGCGGGCTGAGAGCCGCGGGATCCGGATCGACATCGAAGTCCGCGAGGGTGCCAGCGTCGTGCTGAGCCTTCGCGGCCTCACAACCCGGTCGGCACCGTCTCACCGCCGAGCGCCGCCTGAATCTCGCTCTGGCCCGCATCTGCGTGCTCGCCCTGAGCTGGCCAAGGTGGAAAGGGCATCCAATCCGTGAACGCGTCCGACGCGTAGCCATGGTCGCACGAAGCGACCCGCCAGGGCTCGCTGTCACTGGAATTGCGCGGATCCCAGCGAATGACGGCGCGGCGGTCCGGCTCGCGCCGGTTGATGGCGATGATCCAGCGGCCGTCGCGGGGCGCCCGATCCATGATCCGCCAGCTCCACATCGATCAATCCTCGGATCCTCAGACCTGGGGACCCTAAACGCTGGATCAGGTCAGACCGTTCGGTCTGCTCAACTCAAATCGTCCGTCGCTCGTTAGCCCGGCTGGCGTTTCGTGATCGGCCGGAGCGGACCGTTGAAGAGGCCCGGCTTCATGCCGTGTTCGCGGGCGCGCTCCCCGATCAGAGCCTGTCCGCCCAGCAAGGAGGCGATCGGCGCGGATTGCATCTCGACACTGTTGAGGGCCCGCCCGATCTGCCGCCCCTCCCACCAGAATTCGGCGAAGAGAACGGCAAGGACCCCGAGCAGCCCCCAGGTCATGAGATCCCACCCGAGGATGTACACGCCGTAGGGTGGCGACAGCGCGGTCCCGAGATACGACAGGCCGATCGCTGCCGCGAAGCCGAGGACGAGGATCAGGGGCAGGCGGATCATCAGGCGCCGGAAGTGGCGCAGGGCAAGGTTGAGTTCCTCGACGGAGGAGTGATCGAGCCTGAGCGCCGCGGCGTCCGGCGTCGTGGAATCAGGCGTCATCGGGCATCCTTCTGGCCATAGGGCGGCCGGCCGCGGTTGCGCGCGAAGGTGGTCGAGGTCGGCGGCGGATGCAACCGCCGGCCGCACCTGTCCCGCCTGCCCACCCACCTGCCCACGCATCGCTGTCAGCCAAAGCCGGAAGCCGCCCTTCAGGGCGATGCCCTCACGGAATCCCGATGATCTTGTGCGTCTGGAGCGAGAGCCGCCAGCGGGCGTTCGACCGGCAATAGGCCACCGCCGCCGCGGTGTGGGCGGCGGCGTCCGGACCGTCCATCGGCTGCAAGAAATGATGTCGGAAGGGCAAATCCGAGAAACGCTCCGGCGCGGCCTCGGCCTCCGCCTGCGGGAAGACGAGCTTCAACTCGTCGCCCGAGGTCTGGACCAGCGGGTTGCCGGCCTTGGGGCTCACGCAGATCCAGTCGATGCCGGGCGGGGCGGGAAGCGTCCCGTTGGTCTCCACCGCGACCTCGAAGCCGCGGGCATGGACGGCGGCAATCAACGCCTCGTCGAGTTGCAGCAGCGGCTCGCCGCCGGTGAACACGACGTAGCGGTTGGCCGTCCCCCCGGCCCAGGTCGCGGCGATCGCGTCCGCCAGGATCTCGGCGGAGGCGAAGCGCCCGCCGCCCTCTCCGTCCATCCCGACGAAATCGGTGTCGCAGAAGCGGCAGGCGGCGCCCGCCCGGTCCTCCTCGCGGCCGGACCAGAGATTGCAGCCGGAAAACCGGCAGAACACCGCCGCGCGCCCGGCCTGTGCGCCCTCGCCCTGAAGTGTGTGGAAGAGTTCCTTGACCGCGTAGGACATCGTTGCGCTTTTCTGCCAGGGCTTGCCCATACCTCCGGGAGGCGCGGAAGACCAAGCGGGGCACGATTTCGCGGAACGCAACCCTGATCGGCCGTGTACCGTTAGGCAAAACGCCGGGCTCTGCCATGCTCTCGCCACGGAGGGCACGTTGATGAACGGGTATCCTCGATCCGACCCTGTCCGGGCGCTTTCTTCACGAAGGCCCGGAGCCGGCAACGGAATTCCTGCTCCGCGGCGTCCCGCGCCCTCCCACCCTTTCGAGATTGGCCCGATGGTGAACCGTGTTTGGGGACGGCTGATCGGCTCGCTCACCGCCCTCGGCCTGATGGCGGGGGCGGCCTCGGCGGTGACGGCACCGATCCTCGTCGTCGATGCCGAGTCCGGCAAGGTGCTCTACAGCCAGGGCGCGACCGACCCCTGGTATCCGGCCTCGATCACCAAGCTGATGACCACCTATGTCGCCCTCGACATGGTGCGCCAGGGCAAGGTCTCTCTCGACACGCTGCTGACGGTGTCGCCGGCCGCTGCCGCCGAGCCGCCCTCGAAGATGGGCTTCAAGCCGGGCACGCAGATCACCCTCGACAACGCCCTCAAGATCATCATGGTCAAGTCGGCCAACGACGTGTCCTGGGCGATCGGCGAGGGGCTCGGCGGCTCCGTCGAGGGCTTCGCCGACATGATGAACGAGACCGCGCACCGGATCGGCATGCGCGAGAGCCGCTGGTACAATCCCAACGGCCTGCCCGAGCCGCGGCAATGGACGAGCGCCCGCGACATGGCGGTCCTGGCCCGCGCGCTGATGCGCGACTTTCCCAACCAGCAGAACCTGTTCTCGATCTCGGCGATCCAGTTCGGCAAGTCGGTGATGGCCAACCATAACGGCCTGCTCGGGCGCTATCCCGGGGCCGACGGCATGAAGACCGGCTTCATCTGCTCGGGCGGCTTCAACGTGGTGGCGACCGCGACCCGCGGCGGCCGGCGCATCATCACCGTGGTGATGGGCCAGCCGAGCGCACGCGAGCGCGACATCAAGGCTGCCGACCTGTTCGATTATGGCTTCGGCCAGTCGGCGGGCTGGACCGCGCCGACGCTCGAATCGCTGCCGCCCTCCAACGTCGCCGCCCCGCCGGACCTGCGGCCCTACATCTGCGACAAGCGCAAGCCGATGCCGGTGGACGAAGGTCCCGGCGCGCTGACCGCGAGCGGCCCCGGCGCCAGCAGCGCGACGACGCAGCTCCTCGGCTCGGCGACTCCGGACGCCACCAACCTTGCCTTTGCCGCGCTCAGCAGCGCCAACGTCCGTGGCCGCACCCTGCCGCCGCGGGCGCCGCTCCAGCCGATCCCGGTCTGGATCGGCAGCAGCCCCACGGAAGGCGCGATGGCGCTGGCTCGCGAGGAACAGGAGGCGCAGGCTTCCAAGCAGGCGGCCCGTCAGGCCGCGCTGGAGGCTGCCCAGCGCAAGCGCGCGGAAGCCAAGGCCACCAAGGACGCGGCCCGAGAGGCCGCCAAGCAGGCCGCCTCGGAGAAAGCCGCCAAGGCCCGCGCCGCCGCCGTGACCGCGCCCAAGCCCGCCACGAAGACCGCCGCCGGCCGGGACAAGAGCGTGCCGGCCACGACCAGCGCCTACACGGCGGTGGAGTCCGCTCCGAAGGCCGCCGCGAAGCCGGCGCACAAGCCGGCCGCCAAGAAGCCCGAAGCGACAAAGCCCGAGGCGGCCAAGCCCGCCGCCAAGAAGGCGGACAAGAAGCCTGCCAAGGCCAAGAACGACGAGTCGTAAGGGGTTTTCGAAGGCCCTCGGCATCGTCATATCGTTGCCGAGACGCACGCTGCGGTGACGGCTGATCCCCTCGCCCCTGCCGGGGAGAGGGGGGGAACCGCGAGCGGCTCAGACTTCGAAAGCCGTTCCACGATGCCTCAGACCGAACAACCCGGCCGCCCCGCGCCGATCCCGCTCACCGTGCTCACGGGCTTCCTCGGCGCGGGCAAGACCACGCTGCTGAACCGCCTCCTCGGCGATCCGGCGCTCGCCGATACGGTGGTGATCGTCAACGAGTTCGGCGAGATCGGGCTCGACCACCTGCTGATCGAGACGGTCGATGAGGGGATGATCCTGCTCGGCGCCGGCTGCCTGTGCTGCACCGTGCGCGGCGACCTGATCTCGACGCTGGAAGACCTTCTGCGCCGCCGCGACAACGGCCGCATCAACCCGTTCCGCCGGGTGGTGATCGAGACCACGGGGCTCGCCGACCCGGCGCCGATTCTCCACGCGCTGATCTACCACCCCTATCTCGCAATCCGGTTCCAGTTGCAGGGCGTGGTGACGGTGATCGATGCGGTCAACGGCGCCGACACCCTCGACGCGCACGGCGAGGCCTTGCGGCAGGCAGCGGTCGCCGATCATCTCGTGGTGACCAAGGGCGACCTGCCCGGCGCCGAGGCGGAGGCGTTGACCCAACGGCTCGCCGCCCTCAATCCGGGGGGCCGGATCCACAGGCCCGACGTGCCGGCCGAGCGCCTGCTCGGCGGCCTGTTCGGCCTCGACGGCAAAGGGGACGACGTGCGCGCCTGGCTCGGCGCGGAGGAGCACGCGCACGGCCATCACCACGACCACGGTCACCATCATCACGACGTGAACCGGCACGACGCGGCGATCCGCGCCTTTCACCTCACCAGCGACGAACCGGTGCCGCGCCCGACCTTCGAGATGTTCCTGGATCTTCTGCGTTCGGCACACGGGCCGAAGCTCCTGCGCCTCAAGGGGCTCGTGGCGCTCGCCGACGATCCCGAGCGACCAGTCGTGGTGCACGGGGTGCAGCACGTCGTCCACACGCCGGTGACGCTGCCGGCCTGGCCCGACGCGGATCGCCGTTCGCGGCTCGTGCTGATCGTGCGCGACCTCGACCCGGCCTTCGTCCGCCGAATCTGGGACGCCTTTCTCGGCAAGCCCGCCCTGGACACACCGGACCGGGCAGCGCTCACCGACAATCCGCTGGCGATCCCGGGGGGGTAGGGCGTCGTCCCGGCGAGGTCTCGGGCGTGTTCACGTCGCGCGAGGACACGCAGCGCCCTCGTGGCACGCCCTGAGACGCAGCAAGCCGGGAGCGGAGACGGTCGTCGGCGCCGTCTCGTCCGGGGCCGATCAGTCGAGGTGGTCGCCGTAACGCTGGACGTGGTCGGCGAGGCCGAGTCCGTGGTCGCGCACGAGGCGCTCGGCGCGATCCGCGTCGCGGGCTTCCAGCGCCTCGATGATCTGCACGTGCTCCTCGATCGACTTCGAGGCGCGGTCGCCCTGGCGGAGCGCCGTGTTGCGGATGCCGCGCACATGCATCAGCAGGTTGCTGGTCAGGTCCGTGATCACCGCGCTGTGGCCAAGCGCAATGATCTTCTGGTGGAAGCGGATATTGGCTTCCGAGTACTCGTCGAGATGCTCGTAGGGCTGGCCGTCGAAGAATTCCGGGAAGGAGCGGCGCAGGCAGGCCAGATCCTCGTCCGAGGCGGCGGTGCAGGCGAGCCGCGCCGCCATGCTCTCCAGCGCCGCCCAGGCCTGGATCATGCCGACGATCTCGCGCTTCGTCTTCTTGACGACGAATACGCCGCGCCTGGGCTCGTTGCGCACGAAGCCTTCCTGCTCCAGCACCGTCAGCGCCTCGCGGATCGGCGTGCGGCTCACGCCGAGCGTCTGCGACAGGCCGCGCTCATCGAGCCGCACATCCCCGGTCTGGCCGTAGATGTC
The DNA here is from genome assembly GCF_024347855.1 of Methylorubrum sp. GM97. Lineage (NCBI taxonomy): Bacteria > Pseudomonadati > Pseudomonadota > Alphaproteobacteria > Hyphomicrobiales > Methylobacteriaceae > Methylorubrum > Methylorubrum sp. GM97. Next base: position 1,179,302 of record NZ_AP025942.1, on the reverse strand, counting down.
CATGTTGGTGATGGCGGATTTCAGCGCCTCGTAGGCCAGCGTCCGCAGGCTCGTCGCCGGAACGATTGGCTTGATCGAGAGATTTTCCATCACTTCGGATCGACCTTGATGCCGATGGGGTTGCGGGTCCGGAGTGGAAGCATCGAGCCGCGAGAGCATGGCGTCTCATCCTTCGGAAGACAAGGCAGCCCGCACTCCGGCGTCCCGGCTCTCCCCGCGGAATCCGCACGAGAACGTGCGGATCTTCGGTTTCCGGCCCGAAATGTTGACCTCTGGCATCTGGTATGCCAGAAGAAAACCGGGGAGTCGATGCCGGCGGCATTCGCCGGGTGCAGGGCAGCCTCGCGGATGGTGCTCTGAGCTGCGCTCACGTCGCGCATGCCAGCCGTACCGGACGCTCCAAGACCGGCACGGAACCAGACCGGCACGGAACCCCACGGGCGCACACGGCCGACGCCATCGGCCGATCAGCGCCCGGCAACATGCCACTCTCCTGGGGAGGAGACCTGCGATGAGCAAGGCACCGGGCAAGGCCCTCGAGGGCGTTCGCATCCTCGATTTCACCCATGTTCAATCGGGGCCGACCTGCACGCAATTGCTCGCGTGGTTCGGGGCCGACGTCATTAAGGTCGAGCGGCCGGGCGCGGGCGACGCGACGCGCCAGCAGCTTCAGGACCTTCCCGGCGTGGACAGCCTCTATTTCACGATGCTGAACCACAACAAGCGTTCGATCACGCTCGACGGCAAGAACCCCAAGGGCAACGCGATCCTCTGGCGGCTCATCGCCGAGTGCGATGTGCTGGTCGAGAACTTCGCCCCCGGTGCGCTCGACCGCATGGGGCTGACCTGGGAGAAACTGCAGGCCGCCAATCCGGGCCTGATCCTGGCCTCGGTGAAGGGCTTCGGGCCCGGCCGCTACCAGGATTGCAAGGTCTACGAGAACGTCGCCCAATGCGTCGGCGGCGCGGCTTCCACCACCGGCTGGCGCGACGGCGTGCCGATGGTGTCGGGGGCGCAGATCGGCGATTCCGGTACCGGCCTGCATCTGGCGCTCGGCATCGTCACGGCCCTCTACCAGCGCACCCAGACGGGGCAGGGCCAGCGCGTCGATTGTGCCATGCAGGACGGGGTGCTCAACCTCTGCCGGGTGAAGCTGCGCGACCAGCAGCGCCTCGCCCACGGCCCGCTGATGGAATACAGCCAGTACGGCGAAGGCGTACCCTTCGGCGAAGCGGTGCCGCGGGCCGGCAACGATTCCGGCGGTGGGCAGCCCGGCCGCATCCTCAAGTGCAAGGGCTGGGAGCAGGATCCCAACGCCTACATCTACTTCATCACGCAGGGCGCGGTCTGGGGACCGATCTGCGACATCATCGGCGAGCCGGACTGGAAGACCGATCCGGCCTACGCGACGCCGAAAGCTCGCTTGCCGCATCTCAACGAGATCTTCACGCGCATCGAAGCGTGGACGATGAAGCACGACAAGCTCGAGGCGATGGAGATCCTCAACGCCTACGAGATCCCGTGCGGACCGATCCTGTCGATGCGGGAGATCGCCGAGGATCCGATGCTGCGGGCGAACGGCACGGTGGTCGAGGTCGAGCACCCGACCCGCGGGGCCTATCTGACGGTCGGCAACCCGATCAAGCTGTCGGCGAGCCCCACCGAGATCACCCGCGCGCCGCTGCTCGGCGAGCATACCGACGAGATCCTTCGCGAGGTGCTGGGCTGCACCGATACGGAAATCAGCGACATCCTCGGTTCGGGTGCGGTGGGCGGCGTCCACCGCATCGCCGCGGAGTAGGTCACGGAACTATCCTGCCGAACGACAGAGGGTTCGGAACTTGATTTCCTCCTTCTGGTATGCCAGATACCAGTGTGAGGCAGGCGAGACCCGATACGGCGGCGTAGCGCACCGTTCGGGCCGGTGACCGGAGGATACGGTGATGGCCGAAAACGTCTCTGATCACGCCGCGGATCGCGCTCTGGCGGATCTCGTGGACGCGTTCGGTCACTACTCCGACGCCGAGATGCAGGCTTTTCTCGATGCGACGCCGTTCGCAGCCGAGATGCGCTGCGAAATTTCGCCCGCCAAACCGGCCGGACCCGAATGGCTGGCTGCTGCGGGATTTGCTGCCGGCGAGATCGCGATTCAGGCGGCGCGGGCGTAGCGGTCGGCGGTATCCAGCGCCTCGGTGCCGCGGCCCGTCGGGGAATCCTGGGCGGCGCTCGAGACGGTCAGCCGGTCGGCCAGCTTGACGACGAGCAGAGCCTGCACGGCGACGAGGAAAACGAGCGCGGCGAGCCAAGTGGCGAGCATGATAGTCTCCGTCGGTGCGGACTATGGTGCGGTGCGAACGAATCCGAAATAAGCCGCGCGTTTTGGGATATGAAGTACAAAATACCAGATACGCGCATGCGTCACGTGCATGTGAACGGCGTGCTATGATCTGACCATGCGCGAATCCGGCTGCAATCCCTGCGGCCGATGACGGTGTGACAGACGCAATTCGATGTCGCACCGCAGCATGGCCGCGGTTCAGGAGATCGCCCGATCCACCTCTGGACCCCATGCGCCGAGGGTCGAGGTTTCGTCCGGGCAGAGAACCTCGTCGAGCGGCGCGACACCCTCGGTCTGCTCCGTCAGGCCCGTCGCTGCGAGCGCCCGCGCGGTCCCGACGTCGCGGCGTGCGGCGGCGAGACCCGCCGGGTCGAGGCCGACGAGACGACCGCTCTCGAAGCGCGCGAAGACCCGCCCCGATGCCCGGTCGGCGAAGCGCACGACGGAGACTTGCCGCAACGCCTCCCGCAGAAAGCGCGCCTCGGCCTCCGGTTCGTCGGCGACGCCGCGATAGACATCGGCCGCCGCGCGGGCGCGGATATCGATCCGCCGGTAGCGCTCGATCGCCAGCAGGGCTTTGGCATCGAGGATCGTCATCGCGTCGTTTGTGCCGAAGGCGATGGTAAGTGGGCGCGCGCCCTTGGGCACGCTGTTGTCGAGAAACTCGTAGGTGACCGGCCGGTCTCGGCGCAGCGCCCAGGTGAAGAACAGCCGCGGCATGCCGGTGAAGGCCTCGACGTTGTGCGCGAGCAGATCCTCGACCGCCTTGTAGCGCCCGAACTCCTCACCCCGTTTCCAGGCCCGCTCCACCGTTTCCTCGGGCGGGGTGATCATGAATTGCAGGTAGACGCGCTGGCCGAACCGGGTGAGGAGCTGGCCCGCACCGTCGCTGCCGGCCTCCGTCGAGAAGCTGTCGAAGCGGAAGCGATCGATCAGCAGGTGCGAGAGGCGGCCGCCGGCCGCCTTGCGGGTGATGTAGCGGTCGAGCTTGGCATCGATGATCTCGACCTCGTGCCCGGTCAGCGGCCCGGCATAGCGGCGCGCTTCGCCCAGGCTGTCATAGTCCAGCAGGAACTTGCGCCAGACGTCGGGCGTGATGACGGCGAAGTCCTGCCATTGCGCGCCGATCCGCCCGGCGAGGTCGCGCTGATAGGGCCGGATCGTGCTCTTGCCCGAGGCCGAGGCGCCCTTGACGGTCATCACCACCGGCTGCGCTTGCGGCGCGGGCCGATGGTAGCCCTGCGCCGCGGCGACCGCCTCGATCCAGGGCGCGATCAGTGCGCCGATCCGGTCGCTGCCGCAGCGGTTGGTGACGAGGATGCCGGCGAGCCGCCGCAGCAGCGTGCGGTCGCGGATCAGCATGCCCTGGCGGGCGATGACGTGCCCGAACACCGTGCGCAGGGCCTCGCGGGCGGCGCTCTCCATGCTCTCGGGCTCGCTCGCGGACGCGCATCGTTCGTCGAGGCGGGCAAGGATGCGAGCCTGCCCGTCGCCGGCTGGAGAAGGGGAAGGGGGGGGCGGCTCGCGCGGGCCGAGGCGGCGGAGCCATCCGGCCCAGCCGGAGACCGGTTCGGGCGGCGGCGCGGGCGCCTCGTCGAACAGGGCCGACAGCTCGCATTCCAGCGCCGCGTCGGCCTCGGCGCGGACCGCGTCGAGGGTCGCCGCGACCGCGTCGAGGCGGTGCATCACGCCCTCGCGCAGCAGCGTGCCGACGATGCGCCGGAAGTTCAGTCCGAGATCGGCATAGACTTCGCCGACGGGGACTGAGATGTCGGCCATGACCCGGATCAGCACCTCGTGGACCGCGAGGCGCTCGGGCCGGAAGGGGGCGAGCTGCGTCGCGGGCAGGCCGCTGACATCGGACAGTTCGAGGATTTCGGAAAAGGGCAGGCGGACGTTCTCGGGCCGGAACACCGTCGCGAGCGGGCGCATCGCCCGCGGCAGGCCGGGTTCGAGGCCGGGATTCCACGCGTGGAAGGCCGGCTCGTCCGCGCGGGCCGTGCCGGCGGCCTCGGCCGGAAACCTGTCAGAGAGGGGCGGCGCGGCGTCGGTCATCGCTCGCCCCTCCCGGTCTCGATCAGGCGGCGGAGGCGTTCTCGATCGCCTCGAACCGGATCTGGTAGGCCTCGCCCCACAGGCTCGCCGCCCGCTCGTGCCACGCGGTGTCGAAGAACAGCTTGGCGCAGAACGAGCTGCGCCAGATGCACACCGCGATGATGCGCTCGTCCAGAACGCGGATGTGGCGGCTCTCCAGCCCGCCGGCGATGCCAAGACGGGGCAACATGTCGATGCTCGACGCACCGAATTCGTTCTCGCCCGGGAAGACGATCGGGCATTCGATGACGGTCAGATGTTTCATCGGGTTTTCCATGGCGGACGCCTTTTCTCGGACTCGTCTTCCGACCTGTTCCGGATCGTTCTCGCACAACGCTCGGTGAACGGTGCCTGCTCCCGGCAGGCATGAATCCGTAACGAGATGCGTCGTGTCCGGCGCTCCATTTGCGCTCACTGTGAGCCGTGCGCCTTCACGTATGCGGCAATGCCGGCGGGTTCGTCGCCCGTGCTTGGCCCATATCCTGGCCGACTCCTTGGCCGGCGCAGTCCCAGATACTCAGGATCGCGCTGATGCGGCAGGATTCCATCAGGGCGATGTGATCGACCTTCCGCTCGCAGAAGGTCTTCAGCCGCTCCTGTGCCGAGGCGCCGACATCGACCGCGGGAAAGTCGTGATCGGTGATGAGCCAGACGCTGCGGTTGTAGATCTCGGGGCCCTCGGTCGCCACCGCGCGGAAGATGTCGCGCTGGGTCAGCAGACCCGTCACCGTGGCGTCGGCATCGCCCTCGACGACGACGAGCGCGCCCGTTCCCGGCTCGGCGAGGAGTTGGGCCGCTTCGGCCACGGATCGGTCCCGGTGGATGGTGCGGACGCCACCGGCATCCGGCTCACGGCGCATCGTTCCAAACACGGCGCTCCTCCATCGGCATGCCTCTCGGACGGGGCCGCCTTGGACTGCAGGCTGGTATACAGCATACCTATTGTCAATCCTGCGTTTTGAATTATGGTGCCGCCGTCCGGGCGGGATTGGCAAGATTGAGCCGCAAACATCGATCCGCCTAGGCGTCCTCCGTTCGGCCGGTGCGGCATGATCCGAGGCATGTCCTGCCCCTGATCCAGGGCTGCACGAAAGCCTCGCGCTCGTCCTCGCAGGGTGTCCCCGGGAACCGGCAGAGCTCATCCGCGGCGGTGCCTGTCGGCTTCGTCAGCGCATTCCGACGAGGTGGCAGCCGGTTCGTCGAAACTCGGCGCGTTGAAACGAGGGTCCTGATCCGCCGATCCGATGTGATCGAGTTGGATGCGACTCCAGGAATTTACCGGACGAACGCGATGGTCTGCTCACGCAGTCATTCCGCGTCAGCGAATATTTAAAGTCATATTCAAAAAATAATCGAGAAATTGAGCTGCCAAAAAGCTCGGAAAAATCGAGCGTACACTGGAGATACGTCCATGACCCAACCTACGACAACATACGTTCCACCACCGACGAGCCGATGGCTGCAATTGGTGTTCGGCATCGTCTGCATGTGCATGATCGCCAACATGCAGTACGGCTGGACGTTCTTCGTCAACCCGATGCAGGAACGGCACGGCTGGGACCGCGCCGCGATCCAAGTCGCCTTCACCCTGTTCGTTCTCACCGAGACCTGGCTGGTGCCGATCGAGGGCTGGTTCGTCGACAAGTACGGCCCGCGGGCCGTGACGCTCGTCGGCGGCCTGTTGTGCGGGCTGGCCTGGGTGATCAACGCCTACGCCGATACGTTGTGGCTGCTCTATGTCGGTGCGGCCGTTGGCGGCACCGGTGCGGGCGCGGTCTACGGTACCTGCGTCGGCAACTCGCTGAAGTGGTTCCCCGACCGGCGCGGTCTGGCCGCCGGCCTCACCGCCATGGGCTTCGGCGCGGGCTCGGCACTCACCGTCGTGCCGATCCAGGCGGTGATTCACCATTACGGCTACGAGGCTGCCTTCTTCTGGTTCGGGATCGGCCAGGGCCTGATCGTGATGTTGATCGCCCTGTTCCTCGTCGCGCCGAAGAAAGGACAGGTGCCCGAGATCGCCCGCGTCAGCCAGAGCCGGCGTGACTTCACGCCCGGCGAGATGGTGCGCACCCCGATCTTCTGGGTGATGTACGCGATGTTCGTGATGATGGCGGCCGGCGGCCTGATGGCCACCGCCCAGCTCGGCCCCATCGCCAAGGACTTCCATATCGCCGACGTGCCGGTGAGCCTGCTGGGGATCACCCTGCCGGCGCTGACCTTCGCCGCCACGATCGACCGGGTGCTCAACGGCGTGACGCGCCCGCTCTTCGGCTGGATCTCCGACCATATCGGCCGTGAGAACACGATGTTCCTCTCCTTCGGCATCGAGGGCGTGGGCATCTACCTGCTGAGCCAGTTCGGCCAGGACCCGATCCTGTTCGTGATCCTGACCGGTCTGGTGTTCTTCGCCTGGGGCGAGATCTACTCGCTGTTCCCGGCGACCTGCGGCGACACCTTCGGCTCGAAATACGCCGCCACTAATGCCGGCCTGCTCTACACGGCCAAGGGCACGGCGGCGCTGATCGTGCCCTATACCAGCATCCTCACGACGATGACGGGGAGCTGGCACGCGGTGTTCCTGGCGGCCGCTGCGCTCAACATCCTGGCGGCGCTGATGGCGATCTTCGTCCTCAAGCCGATGCGGCAGGCCTACACGCGGCAGGAGTCGACCGTCTTGGAAGCCAAGCCGGACACGGTCTCCGCCCACTGAGGCCGCGCACGGGCCGGGCCGCCGCCCGGCCTTTCGAAGATGTCGGCGCGCGCCGGGCTCAGACGCCCGGTGCGCGCCGACGCGTTTTCCGCTCCCGACGCCGCGCATTCTTTGACGTGCTCCCGCCGACGCGGTCGCTCCGGTGTGCCGGGTTGCCGCACCGCCACGCTTGGACTTTGCTGCTCTGGTATATTGTATGCCTAGCATCATTGTGCATGATGTGGCGCTAGGGGAGCACGAGAAACGTTCAGGGAGAGAACCGGATGGTACACCAACCGGCCGAGCAACACGTGCCGCTCCAGGCGCCTCCGGATGCGCCTTCCGCCAAGTGGTGGCAACTCGCCTTCGGCGTGCTCTGCATGGCCATGATCGCCAACCTTCAGTACGGCTGGACGCTCTTCGTCGATCCGATCGACGCGCAGCACCAATGGGGGCGCACGGCGATCCAGTTCGCCTTCACGATCTTCGTCGCCACCGAAACCTGGCTGGTGCCGATCGAGACGTGGTTCGTCGATCGCTACGGGCCGAGCATCGTGGTCGGATTCGGCGGCGTCATGATCGCCTTGTCCTGGACCTTGAACGCCTACGCCGACTCGCTTTCCCTGCTCTACGCCGCGGCGGTGATCGGCGGGATCGGCGCCGGTTCGGTCTACGGCACCTGTGTCGGCAACGCCCTGAAATGGTTCCCGGATCGCCGCGGCCTGGCGGCGGGTGCGACGGCGGCGGGCTTCGGCGCGGGAGCGGCGGCCACCGTGGTGCCGATCGCCCACATGATCGCCGCGAGCGGCTACCAGAGGGCCTTCCTCGTCTTCGGGCTCGGCCAGGGATTGGTCGTCGTCCTGCTGTCCTTCCTGCTGCGCAAGCCGTCGGTCGCCGTGCCGATCCGGCGCAAGAACCTGCGCCTTCCCCAGACCAAGATCGACCGTAGTCCGAAGGAAGCGGTGCGCACCCCCGTGTTCTGGACGATGTACGCGATGTTCGTGATGGTCGCCTCCGGCGGCCTGATGGCGGCGGCGCAGATCGCGCCGATCGCCCACGACTTCAAGGTCGCCGACGTGACGATGAACCTGTTCGGCCTGCAGATGGCCGCGCTCACCCTGGCGATCTCGCTCGACCGCATCTTCGACGGGTTCGGCCGGCCCTTCTTCGGCTGGGTGTCCGACAACATCGGCCGCGAGAACACGATGTTCATCGCCTTCGTGATCGCTGCGACGGCCTGCATTCTGCTCCTCGGCTACGGGCGTAATCCGGTCGTCTTCGTTCTGTGCACGGCGATGTATTTCGGCGTGTTCGGAGAGATCTACTCGCTGTTCCCGGCCACTTGCGGCGACACGTTCGGCTCGAAATACGCCGCCAGCAACGCCGGCCTCCTCTATACGGCCAAGGGGACGGCGGCCTTCCTCGTCCCCTTGGCCAGCGTGCTGTCGGCCTCCTACGGCTGGTCGGCTGTGTTCGGCCTCATCATCGGGCTGAACATCCTAGCCGCGGCGCTGGCGGTCTTCGTGCTGAAGCCGATGCGGCGGCGCTACCTCGCGGCGGAGGCCGAGATCGCCGACGCGGCGGAGGCTCGCGCGGTGAAGTTGGCCTGAGGGCCTCGAACGATGGTCCGCCGCCTCGACGGCTCGCGTCGAGGCGGCCGCCCAGCCGAATTCCCGGCCATTGAATTTCCTGCCCCGACGTGACGGCCGACGAAATGACGTCTGGCCGTCTGCCGGGACTGATCCCCGGGCGGGAAGAAGCAAAGCTGCTGGTTGGCGTGCACAAATCGGCGCAACCAGCGCGGCAGATTACTGAGTTTCGATCTAAACCTATGTTTCATTTCTAGTCATTGTGAGAAGGAAGTCTCCCATCGTCATCGGGAGATTCGCAGGGTGTCGGACTTCACTTTCCACCGTGTCGGCCGGCTTGTGACGGCCCTGGTCTTGATGGCGGTGCCCGGTTCGTCGTTCGCGCAGGTCGCCATCGGCAACGAACCGGACCCGCTCGTGGACAACCTCCGGGTCGGGCCCAACGCCTCCGTGGTGGGAATGTGGTCGCCGGTGAGGGGCTGGCCGCTGGTCGGCATCCACGCGACGCTGATGCCCTCCGGCACCGTCATGACATACGGCACCGCCCTCGGCGGGGACGTGCATGACGGGCGCACCTTCGACCTGTGGGACCCGGCCCGGGGCCTCGACGATCCTGCCGCACACTACACCCTGCCGAACGCGCAGTTCATCGACAGCTTCTGCAGCGCGGCCGCCTTCCTCAAGTCGGGCGCGATGCTGATCTCCGGCGGCAGTGCCGTGAGCAACAATTACTCGTCGCGGGCCAGCACCCTGTTCGACCCGAAGACCGCGACGCCGACGGCCGCCGCCTCGCAGCTCGCGTATCAGCGCTGGTACGCCTCGATGCTGACTCTGACGGATGGCCGCATCCTCATCACGGGCGGCGGCGCCCCCTACGTCGTGAACGCCTTCAGAGGGCCTGCCACCGCGATCGCCCAGGGCGACGTCTCGATGACGCCGGAAATCTACACGCCCGGCGCCGGCTGGAGCACGCTGCCCGGTGCGACCAGTCGCGACGCGTTCGGTCCCGACTTCAATCGGTGGTGGTATCCGCGGATGTGGGTTGCGCCGAACGGCCGGGTCTTCGGGATCTCGGCCGACAAGATGTGGTCGCTCGATCCGAACGGCCGCGGCGCCACCAGGACGCTCGGCAACTTCAAGACCGGCTTCAATGCCTTCCGGCGACCGAATACCGGCCCGACCTCGACGGCGGCGATGTTCGATGTCGGGCGGATCCTGCAGGTGGGCGGCAACGGAGCCTCGAACGAGCATGCCACGCCCTCGAGCGCGGCCGCGACAGTGATCGATATCCGCGGCGCGGCACCCGTCCTCACCGAGGTGGCGCCGATGGCCAACCCGCGGCAATGGGCGAACTCGACAATCCTCCCCGACGGCACCGTCGCCGTCACCGGCGGCACCCGTTTCGCCGACAACGCGGGCGCCGACGCCGTCTACCCGGCTGAACTCTGGGATCCCCGCACCGGCCGCTGGAAGACGGGCGCGAGCGCGGCCACCTATCGCGGCTACCACTCGGCGGCGGTGCTCCTGCCCAACGCCACCGTTCTGGTGACCGGCGGGGGCGTTCCCGGACCGGTCACGAACTTCAACGCCGAGATCTACTATCCGCCCTACCTGTTCAGGACGGACCAGGGCCGGCAGGTGCTTGCGCCGCGTCCGCGTGTCGCCAGCGTCAATGCCAAGACCTTCGACTACGGCGCGCGGCTGACGGTCTCGCTCGCGGGCGACGACAGCATTTCCAGGGTCGCCCTCGTCGCCCTCGGGACGGCGACGCACAGCTTCGACAGCAGCCAGCGCTACATCCCGGCGGCCTTCTCCCAGACCGGCCGGACGGTGTCGGTGGTGATGCCCGGCAGCCCCAACATCGCTCCTCCGGGCTACTACATGGCCTTCCTTCTCGACGCGGCCGGCGTTCCCTCGAACGGCATCATCGTCTCGATCGGCGGGATGGCCGCGCCCGTCGCGGGGCCGGCCGGGAAGGGGCCGATCAAGGCGCAGATCGGCGAGCTTTCGAAGCGCGTCTCGCGCGGCCGCGACGGCACGACCGTCGTCGTAAACGCCCAGGCCGGGACGCTCTGGCGGCTGACGGGCGGCCAGAGCGCCGCGCCGATCCCCGCTCCGAAGCCGATGGTGGACGTGGCCGTCGTGACGGCCAACAGCATCTACGGCTTGGCCACCGATGGAAGCATCCTGCGCTACAATGGCAATGCGTGGAAGCAGGTCGGGCATGGCGGCCGGACGATCTCGGCCTCGGAGGACGGGACGGTCGCCATCACGAACATCGAGGACAACATCTACGTCAAGAACGCCGACGACGACGTGGAGGCCTGGAGCTACATGCCCGGCGCCGCGCTCCGGGTCGTGCCGATGAGCCGCCTTGCCTACTGGGCGATCGGGATGGACGGCAACGTCCACCGGATCGAGAAAGGCGGAAAATGGACGCAGGTCGGGGAGAGCGTCGGCGACCTCGCGACAGCCGGAGATGGCCGCATCGCCGTCACCAACAAGTTCACCAACGAGATCTGGACGAAGGCTGGCGACGACGTCACCCGGAACTGGCAGCACAATCCGACGAAGGCCATCAGCTTGGCGGTCGCGAGAGGGGGAAGCCTCATCACGGTCGGCCCGGACGGCAACGTCTATCGAGAGTAGCCCCGCCCTTCGCCGACCAGACCTTCAACGCTTTCGTGGTGTCACGCGGGCCGGTGTCTCAGCCCGCAGCCGCTCTGGCCGGCTGCTTACGACGAGGCCGGGCACGCTTCAGCACCATGCCGAGTGTGATCAGAAGCCGCTGACGACAAGCCCGCCGTTGGCCCTCCGTTCGGCGACCATGGCCGCCGGACGTCGGGAGGTCCGTCTCCCGACGCGTCGTCTCTGACACCCTGGATCCTGCGACCCCTTTTTCGACCGCTCCCCCGACGCTTCCCGCGTGCGGATGCAACGCCATGCGTTTCGTTTGACCGGCCTGTTGGTATTTGGTATGCCAGCTGTGTCGCAACAAGGCCGGCCGCCCAAGACCGGTCCGCACGCTGCGCGCGGCGCAGCAGCAGGCGCGAAACGAGCTTGGCCCGACGCCATCGGGCCCCGCGCCGGACAAGAGCATCCGCACCACAAGGGAGAACGCCGCATGACCGTCCAGGCCCAGAACATCGACGCGATCACCGCGGGCGCGATGCCCCACGAGGAGCCGGAGCTGACGGATGGCTTCCACCTCGTCATCGACGCGCTCAAGCTCAACGGCATCGAGACGATCTACAACGTGCCCGGCATCCCGATCACCGATCTCGGCCGTCTGGCCCAGGCCGAGGGTCTGCGGGTCATCTCCTTCCGCCACGAGCAGAATGCGGGCAACGCCGCCGCGATCGCCGGCTTCCTCACCAAGAAGCCGGGCATCTGCCTCACCGTCTCAGCGCCGGGCTTCCTCAACGGCCTGACCGCGCTGGCCAACGCCACCACCAACTGCTTCCCGATGATCCTGATCTCCGGCTCCTCCGAGCGCGAGATCGTCGATCTGCAGCAGGGCGACTACGAGGAGATGGACCAGCTCGCCATCGCCAAGCCGCTGTGCAAGGCCGCCTTCCGCGTGCTGCACGCCGCCGATATCGGCATCGGCGTGGCCCGCGCGATCCGCGCTGCCGTCTCCGGCCGGCCCGGCGGCGTCTATCTCGATCTGCCCGCCAAGCTCTTTTCGCAAGTCATCGATGCCGATCTCGGCGCGCGCTCGCTGGTCAAGGTGATCGATGCGGCCCCGGCCCAGCTCCCGGCCCCGGCCGCCATCGCCCGGGCGCTCGACGTGCTGAAGTCGGCCGAGCGTCCGCTCATCATCCTCGGCAAGGGCGCGGCCTACGCCCAGGCCGACGAGGCGGTGCGTGCGCTCGTCGAGGAAAGCGGCATCCCCTACGTGCCGATGAGCATGGCCAAGGGCCTCCTGCCCGACACCCACCCGCTCTCGGCCGGTGCGGCCCGCTCCACCGCGCTCAAGGATTCCGACGTGGTGCTGCTGGTGGGCGCCCGCCTGAACTGGCTGCTCTCCCACGGCAAGGGCAAGACCTGGGGCGAGCCTGGCTCGAAGCGCTTCATCCAGATCGACATCGAGCCGCGCGAGATGGACTCGAACGTCGAGATCGTCGCGCCGGTGGTGGGCGATATCGGCTCCTGCGTCGAGGCACTGCTCGACGGCATCCGCAAGGACTGGAAGGGCGCGCCCTCCAACTGGCTGGAGACGCTGCGGGGCAAGCGCGAGGCCAACATCGCCAAGATGGCCCCGAAGCTGATGAAGAACTCCTCGCCGATGTGCTTCCACTCGGCGCTCGGGGCGCTCCGGACGGTCATCAAGGAGCGGCCCGACGCGATCCTCGTCAACGAGGGTGCCAACACCCTCGATCTGGCTCGCGGCATCATCGACATGTACCAGCCGCGCAAGCGCCTGGACGTCGGCACCTGGGGCGTGATGGGCATCGGCATGGGCTTCGCCGTCGCGGCCGCCGTCGAGACCGGCAAGCCGGTGCTGGCGGTCGAGGGCGACTCGGCCTTCGGCTTCTCCGGCATGGAGGTGGAGACCATCTGCCGCTACGAGCTGCCGGTCTGCATCGTCATCTTCAACAACAACGGCATCTATCGCGGCACCGACACCGATCCGACCGGCCGCGATCCGGGCACCACCGTCTTCGTCAAGAACTCCCGCTACGACAAGATGATGGAGGCCTTCGGCGGCGTCGGCGTGAACGTCACTACGCCGGACGAGCTGAAGCGGGCCGTGGACGAGGCGATGAATTCCGGCAAGCCGACTCTGATCAATGCGGAGATCGACCCGGCCGCCGGCAGCGAGAGCGGCAATATCGGCAGCCTCAACCCGCAGAGCACCTTGAAGAAGAAGTGAGGCGGGCACTGCCCTCCCACCGCTTCGACTGAGCCGGACCGCGGTGCCCGAACTGGGCGCCGCGGTCCTTTTTTGTCCGGCAAGCCCTTCCGTCCCTCATGCTGAGGTGCGGAGCGAAGCGAACGCCTCGAAGCACGCGCGGCGAAAGACCCGAGACGGCCTTTCCAGACACCGGGGAGGGTCAGCGTTTCGGGTTGCTTCGAGGCCCGCCGTCGCCGGCACCTCAGCATGAGGGGCGGCGTCGGGCTGCACCCGCGAGAGACGCCCCATGTCCTCCTCCGCCTTCGATCCGACGGTTGCTCTCGATCCCCGGCTGGCCGGCCGGCTCGCCTTCCTGCCACGGCTACCGGGCAAGCCGCCGCTGCCGCCGGGCCGCCACGCGCTTTGCCTGTTCGAGACCCGCGACGCGATGCTCCGCGTGCCCGAGCATATCGACGCCCGCCTGCCGACGCCGCTCGTCGTCCTGTTCCATGGCGGCGGTGGCAGCGCCGAAAAGATCCTGCCGATGCTGGAGGCCCATGCCGACAAGCGCGGCTTCCTGCTGCTCGCGCCGCAATCGCTGCACCCGACCTGGGATCTCGTGATCGCCGGCAACGGGCCGGACCGCGAGCGGCTCGACCGGGCGCTCGCCGAGGTCGCCGACCGCTTCCTACTCGACCCAGGCCATCTCGCTTTCGCGGGCCATTCGGACGGCGGCAGTTACGCGCTGTCCCTCGGGCTCACCAACGGTGACCGGGTCAGCCACCTGATCGTGTCGTCCGCCGGGTTCATGTCGGTGCAGGTTCAGGCCGGTGCGCCCAAAATCTTCCTGTCGCATGGCACCCGCGACGAGCAGATCCCGATCGACCGGAGCGCCCACAACCATGCCCGGCTGCTTCGGGCGGCGGGGTACGACCTCACCTATGTCGAGTATGACGGCCCGCACGCCTACAATCCGGACGTGGTGAGCCAGGCCGTGGACTTCTTCCTGGGCGATTTCTTCGGTTAGGCGGCGCGGGCGAACGCGCCTCTACCCCAAATCCGGTTGATCTCGACGGGACGGCGGATTTCCCCTCTCCCCGCGTGCGGGGAGAGGCCTGTCTGCACCCTGTCGCGCAGACAGGAAGCGCAGGCGAAGCCGGAGCGGCGGTGAGGGGGCGACTCTGGAAGAGGCTCTTCCGGCCAAGCCCCCTCACCGTCGGCTGCCGCCTCGCCACGCTCCCCGACAAGGGGGAGACGTGGCCCTCTCCCCCGCGCGTGCGGGGAGGGGGGAACGCTCGGCTTTCGCTGTGATCAGGTTTGATCAAACGAATACTGTATCAAAGACCCAAACAACGAAAAACCGGACCGACGGAGTCGGCCCGGGAAAGTCATCGGAGGAGGAAGAAACCCGGGCGTCATGCCCGGTCATGCGCTCCCGGGGCGATGCCCCGTCCCGGGAGGATCATGGCCGAAAGAGACTGGCCATCCTGTACGGGCAGCGCGGAGATCCGCGCTGCCGCTTCCCCTTTAGACCGCGCGCGACTCGTGCATTGCGGCGATCTGCTCGGGCGAGTAGCCGAGGCCGGCGAGGACCTCGTCGGTGTGCTCGCCCAGAAGCGGCGAAGCCTTGATGTCGACCTTCAGGTCCGAGAACTTGATCGGGGAGCCGACGGTCAGATACGAGCCGAGCTTGGGGTGCGGCACCTCGACGATGGTGCCGCTGGCGCGCAGCGACGGATCGGCGGCGATCTCCTTCATCGACAGCACCGGCGAGCACGGGATGTCGAACTTGCGCAGGATATCGACGGCCTCGAACTTGGTCTTGTCGGCCAGCCAATCCTCGATGATGGCGAAGATCTCGAAGATCTTGTCCTGGCGGGCGCGGGGCGTGTTGTAGGCCGGATCGTCGATCCACTCCTCACGGCCGAGCGCCTTGCAGATCGGGGCCCAGGCGTGGCCCTGGATCGTGAAGTAGATGTAGGCGTTCGGGTCCGTCTGCCAGCCCTTGCACTTGAGCACCCAGCCCGGCTGGCCGCCGCCGCCCGCGTTGCCGCCGCGCGGAACCACGTCCGTGAACTCGCCGTGCGGGTATTGCGGGTATTCCTCGAGGTAGCCGATGGCATCGAGACGCTGCTGGTCGCGCAGCTTCACCCGGCAGAGGTTGATCACCGAATCCTGCATCGACACGGCGACCTTCTGGCCCTTGCCGGTCTTGGTCTTCTGGTGCAGCGCCGTGAGGATGCCGATGGCCAGATGCATGCCGGTGTTCGAGTCACCGAGTGCGGCGGCCGACACGGTGGGCGGGCCGTCCCAGAAGCCGGTGGTCGAGGCGGCACCGCCCGCGCACTGGGCCACGTTCTCGTAGACCTTCAGATCCTCGTAGTGGTGCCCGTCGGAGAAGCCCTTCACCGAGGCGAGGATCATGCCCGGGTTGAGCTCCTGGATGCGGGCCCAGGTGAAGCCCATGCGATCGAGCGCGCCGGGGCCGAAATTCTCGACCATCACGTCGGATTCTTGGATCAGCTTTTCCAGGACTTCCTTGCCCTGCGGGTTCTTGGTGTCCAGCGTCAGCGAACGCTTGTTGGAGTTGAGCATCGTGAAGTAGAGCGCATCCGCGTCCTCGACGTGGCGAAGCTGGTTGCGCGTCACGTCGCCCGAGCCCGGACGCTCGACCTTGATCACGTCCGCCCCGAACCACGCGAGGAGCTGGGTGCAGGCGGGGCCCGCCTGGACGTGGGTGAAATCGATGATTCTGATCCCGTCGAGCGGCTGGGTCATTTCGGTCTTCTCCCTATTTCGACTTCGTTGTGGGTCTTTGTTGGAAAATCGAAAAATATTAAGGTCGGTAATATTGCTGAATGGCTCAGGCCCCCCGCCTTCAGGCGCAGACGAGGGTGCCCAAAGCCTGTTCCAGCTCCGCCACGCGGCGGCGCAGGGAGCGCTCTTCCTGAAAGCGCTCGGTCTCGTCGCGGATGACCGCGGCGATGCCGGTGACCTCGCCCGCCGCGCCGTGCAGCAGCGCGACGGTGAAGGCGATCGACAGGGCCCGGCCATCCTTGTGCAGGGCCGGAACCTTGAGCAGCGACGTGCCGTAGCGGGTCTCACCGGTACGCATCGTCTTGGCGTAGCCGTCCCAGTGGCGTCGGCGGTGACGCTCCGGGGTGATGAGGTCGAGGCTCTCCCCGAGCGCCTCGGCTTCCGAGAAGCCGAAGATCCGCTCCGCGGCCGGATTCCAGACGACGATCCGTCCGTCCGCGTCGGAGATCACCACCGCGTCACCGATCGCCGCGACAAGGCCGGACGTGTCGAAGGTCTGCGATTGGGCCATCGGTTGCCCCCCTTCCGCCGGTTGCTAGCCCTGAGGCCGCGCTGTGAGCGGAGAGATGCGATGTCTGTCGAGGATGCCGCGTTCGGTCATGGCAGGCGTTGCCTCCTTGGCTTCCCGGGTCTCGGGCCTTCCGGATCGAGATCGCTCTTTCCGGTGGCTCGTCATTGGCATCTGGTATACCAGATACGAATGGCAGGTCAAGGCACAGTGCGGGGCTCGAACGAGATCGCGCAGCGGTGGGTTGATAGGGAGGCGAGGAGGCCACGATGTCGGACAAGCACAGCATTCGGATCCGGCAGATCGAGGCCTATGCCTTCCGAATCGATTTCGGCGAGAGCTTCGTGCCGTTGCTGACGGACGAGCCCGAGCCGATCGGTGGCGGCACCGGTCCCTCGCCTGAGCAGGTGCTGATCGCCGCCGTGAGCAACTGTCTGTGCGCGAGCCTCGCCTTCGCGCTCGGCAAGTACCGGCAGGAGGGTGGGGGCGTGAGCGCCGAGGCGATCGGGCGCGTGGCCCGCAACGCGGAAGGCCGCCTGCGCCTCGTCGGGATCGAGGTCGATATCGCGCTCGGCGCGCCCGCCGAGTCGATGGACCGGCTCGACCGCGTGCTCGCTCAGTTCGAGCAGTTCTGCACCGTGTCCGAGAGCGTCAAGGCCGGCGTTCCGGTAGCGGTCGCGGTGCGGGACGGCCAGGGCAACCGCCTGAAATAGACAGGCCTGAAACAGACAGGGAGGAACGAGCGATGAGCGAGACGCAGCGGGACGTGGCACGTGAGCCGGAGGATCTGGCCCGCCTCTTCAACGAACGGGCCAATGCCGGCGATGCCGAAGGGCTGGTCGCCCTGTACGAGCCGCAGGCGGTGGTGGCCGCGGGCGATATCGTGGCGACCGGCCACGACGAGATCCGCCGCTTCTATACCGATCTGCTCGCGCGCAAGTCGGACTTCCCCGAACCCGAGACCCTGCCGGCGATCCGCAACGGCGACCTCGCGCTGACCTTCGCGCGGCTGCCGAACGGCGCGCTCTCGGTTGAGTCGGCCCGCCGGCAATCGGACGGGACGTGGCGCTGGGCCATCGACCAGCTCAAGCTCAAGCCCGTCGCCAAATCCTGACGGGCTCCAAAGCGGGTTTCGAAAGGACAAGTCCTTTCGCGGGTCCAGGGCAGAGCCCTGGTGAAGGGACGTCGGGGCGCTGCCCCGATGTCCCGGCCAAAGGAATGATTCCTTTGGAAACCTGTTAATCCGCCGAGGCCGAGCGGCGCGGCGTGGCGTTGCGCCGGCTGGCGAAGACGCCGGGGGCGGTGCCGGGCACCACGACCAGGCGCCGGACCTCGCCGCTCAGATAGGCCTGGAGGAAGCGGGTGTAGTTCCGGAACACGACGCAGCCGTTCGAGGCGCCGCTCGGGCCCAGCATGTAGGTATGGGCGAGGATGCCGTCGCGCCCGTGGATGGCGGCCGAGCCGCCGACCGGATTGAGGCGGATCGCCCGCACCCCATGGAACAGCGCCTCGCGCTCCCGCAGGTCGTAGACTCCGGGCGGGGTGGCGCCGCGCATCCGGATATGGACGTGGTCGGGGTTGTCCTGGGCGACGCCGAGGCCGGAATGGGCCTCCAGCACCTCGCCGCTCGGCAGCGTCACGGTGGCGGCGCTGATGTCGTAGACGGCGACCCCCGGCTCGGAGACCGGGCCGGGCACGACGCGGCGCCGCGCGGCCGAATCGACCGCCCCGCTGTCGAGTCCGGCATAGGCCATCGCCTTGTCCGAGGACGGCGTGGGCGTCGAACCCGGCAGATCGAACATCTTCTCGAGGAAGTTGCGGTTGTCGGTCACCGCGGCGCTGAACACGCTGCGGGTCGGCTCGGTGGAGGCGCGCGCCGTGGATGCGGTGGCGATCCGAGGCGTCGCCGCCCGGGCGGTCTGCGTGCGCGGCTCGTAGCGGAATTCGTCGGGCCGCCGCACTGGCAGCGGCACCGTAAGGGCGAGGCGGGCCGTCGGCGCGGCCGGGCGCGGCGTGACGGCGGGCGCGGCGTCGGCGGCCTGTTCCGCGGGGAGGGCGGCCAGGGTCGTGACCGGCTCCGATGGGGCAGGCTGCGACTTGGAAGGCTCCGCCACGGGCGGCGCCCGGAAGGCGGACACCTGCGCGGTCCGCGGGACGAAGCCGCCGGACGCGGTGTCGAGCACGGGAGTGGGGTCGAGCATCCAGGCCAGCGCGCCGGGCGCGGCCTGCACGGTCTCCGCCCCTTCGGCCTCGGCCGAGACCTGCGCGGTTTCCACGGGGGCGGGCGCAGCGCGATCCTGCGGTTGCAGGATCCCGGCGACCGCGAGACCCCCGAGGGCGGTCAGCGCGAGCGCCGCGACAGGCGGGCGGCGCCGACGGCGGATGACGGGCCGGGCGGAGCGACTCTGGACGAGCTCGGCGATGTCCATTGCGGGCGGTACTCGACAACGCGGATCCCACACGGCCTCCCGCCGTCATCCCCGGCTATCTGTGCCAGAATGACAAAACGAGATGGCTTCGCCGATTAGGGAAGGATCAACCTTAAGCCTTCGTCATTCAACGGGATCTTGGTTAATCTTGCCTAAAGCTCGGTCACGTCCTTCGAAAAACGTTCGATGCGGATTCTCAGTGGCTCCGCCGCGCCATGAGGGGGCGGCCTCTCTCCACCGCTGCGGCGCGGTGTGCACTCAATGACGAGGCCAATCGGATGATCGCCATCGTCTCGCGTGCCCGCCTTCAGGCCGCCGCGAGAAGCGCAGCCGCCACGGGGCTTCTCGCCGAGCCCTTGTGCTCTACGGGCCACAGGTTGTGTGATGTTGTTACATTTCATTGGCCGGTCTGTTGACCCTGCGCCGCATCGCAGCGAAATTGCTGCGGCCAAGGTTCCCCCGGACGCATGTCCGAGGGCTAAGAGGGAATTCGGTAAGCCCGTCCGGGCGAGGCCGAAGCTGCCCCCGCAACTGTGAGCGGCGAGCCACCGTCGTCGAAGGTCACTGGTGCCCTGCACCGGGAAGGCCGAGACGGAGGCGCTGACCCGTGAGCCAGGAGACCTGCCTTGGCGCGACGATGTCCCCCGGGCGGGGTGCTCCGGCGGCGTGCCTGATCGGCGAGAGCGTTCCCCTGCGCTCCCGGCGGGGCACCCGCTCGGGCCCGCACCCGAACAGCCAGAGCGCGCCTTGTGACAGTTCGGACGATCCTGAACGCCATCGACGTCCCGGCCCGGCGCCCGCCTTGGGTGCTCGCCGCGCTGCTCTGCGCCGGCCTGCACGGCCCGGAGGCGCGGGCGCAGGAATCGGTCACCCTGGAGGAACTGGCGGTCGAGGGCGAAGGCCGCGGCGTCGGCAACGGCGCATCGGACGGCCGGACCAGCGCCGCCGGCACGATCGGCCTGATCGGGCCGACGCCGGGCTACCGTGCCGACCGCGCGGTGAGCAGCACCAAGACCGACACGCCCCAGCGCGACGTGCCCCAGATCGTCACGGTCGCCCCGCGCGAGGTCATCACGGATCTCGCCGCCACCCGCGTCGATCGCGTCTTCAACTACACGCCGGGCGTGGCGCAGCAGAACAATTTCGGCGGCCTGTCGGTGTTCAGCTACGCCATTCGCGGCGTGACCACGTCCGAGATCTACAAGAACGGCTTTCCGCTCAACCGCGGCACGCCGCCCCCGCCCGACGCCCAGAACGTCGAGCGCGTCGAGGTGCTCAAAGGTCCCGGCGGCGGGCTGTTCGGGCGCAGCGATCCGGGCGGGCTCGTCAACATCATCACCAAGCAGCCGACCGTCGAGCGCTTCGTCGAGATGGGCGGGTTGTGGGACTCGTTCGGGCAGTTCCGCGGCACGGTCGATTCCGGCGGCGCGCTGAACGAGGAGGGCACGCTCGCCTACCGCTTCAATCTCGCCGCCGGCCGCCAGGGCAGCTTTCGCGATTTCGTCGACAGCGACCGGCTGCTCGTGGCGCCCGTCCTGAGCTGGCAGATCACGCCGGACACGCGCATCACCGTCGAGACCGAGTTCCTGCGCAACCGCATCGTCTTCGACCGCGGCGTCATCGCCCTCAACGGGCGGCTCGGGCTCTTGCCGATCTCGCGCTTCCTCGGCGAGCCGGGCCAGAGCACCTATCAGACCAACAACACGATGCAGGTCCGCGTCGATCACCGCTTCAACGCCGATTGGCAGATGCGGCTCGCCACCCACTTCAACACCGGCACGCTGGAGGGTGAATCCGCCGAGATCCGCGCCATCGCCGCCGACAACCGCACCGTCTCGCGCGACCGCAATATCCGCGACTACCGCTGGGACGTGGCGATCGGCCAGGCGGAGGTGGTCGGGCGCTTCGACACCGCCGGGATCGGCCACACCATGCTGCTCGGCTTCGAGCGCGAGAGCACCGACAGCCGAGTCGTCTACAACCGCTCGACGATCCGACCGGGTTCGACCTTCGCCATCGACATCTATGATCCGCGCTACGGCCAGCCGCTGCCGCCGATCGACCGCTTCCGCAACAACCTCGAGCGGATCACCAACACCGCGCTCTATGCGCAGGACCAGATCGTCCTCACGCCCGAATGGAAGGCGCTGCTCGGCGTGCGCTTCGACTTCTTCGAACAGTCGTTCCGCGAGCGCATCCCGCGGTCCCAGGTCGATCAGGCCTACTTTGCCGCGACGCCCCGCGCCGGCCTCGTCTACCAGCCGCTGCCCGAACTCTCCCTCTACGCCAATGTCGGCACGAGTTTCCGCCCCAATATCGGTCCCGATGCTGCCGCCGCCTCCGCCTCCGGGCCGTTCGCGCCGGAAACCGGCATCGGCTACGAGGTCGGGGCCAAGCTCGACCTCTATGGCGGCGCGCTGGCGCTGACCGGCACCGCCTTCCGCATCGACCGGGAGAACGTGCTGACGCCGGAGGCCAACGGCAGCGGTTTCTCGGTGGCGGTCGGCGGGGTGCGCAGCCAAGGCTTCGAGCTGACCGCCGCCGGCCAGATCACGCCGGAGATCAAGCTGCTGGCGGGATACGTCTACGCGGAGGCCGTGGTCACCGAAGATCCGACCTTGCCGGCCGGCACGCCGCTCATCAACGTGCCGCGCCATTCTGGCAGCCTGCTCGCCGTCCACGAGGTGCAGGCCGGCCCGTGGAAGGGGCTCGGGCTCGGCGGCGGCGTGCGCGGCGTCGGCGAGCGCGCGGCGGACGCGGTCAACAGCTTCTCCCTGCCGGCCTATATCGCGGTCGATGCGCTCGCCTATTACCGCTACGAAAACTTCCGCTTCGGGCTGAACATCGAGAACGTGTTCGACACCGAGTATTACGAGAGCTCCCTCAACCGCTTCCGGGTCTATCCCGGCGCCCCCCGGCGCTTCACCGGAACGATGACGGTGCGGTTCTGATGAGCGCCCACCAAGGGGCGGCCATGGATGCGTCCGCACCGGCTCCCATCGCCGCGGGGGTCGCGCCACGCACCCGCATCGGCGCCATCGATGCCCTGCGCGGGCTCGTGATGCTGCTGATGCTGGTCGATCACGCGCGGGAGTTCTTCTACCTGCACGCCCAGGTGAGCGACCCGGTGAACCTCACGGCGACCCCGCCCGGCCTGTTCCTGACGCGGGCCGCCTCGCATTTTTGCGCCCCAGTCTTCCTGCTGCTGACGGGGCTCTCGGCGAGCCTCTACGGGCAGAAGCACGGCAGCCGTGCCGCGACCTCCGCCTTCCTCATCAAGCGCGGACTCTTCCTGGTCGCTCTCGAAGTGACCCTGGTGAACCTCGCCTGGACCCGTGCCCTGCTGCCGCCGATCCTCTACCTGCAGGTCATCTGGGCGATCGGTCTCAGCATGATGGCGCTCGCCGCCCTGCTCTGGCTGCCGCGTCCGGCGCTGATCGGCGTAGGCCTGGCGATCATGCTCGGGCACAACGCGCTCGACGGCCTTGTGCTCACGCCCGATCAGCCGGGCTACGCCCTCTGGGCGGTGCTGCATCAGCGCGGCCTGATCCCGCTGCCCTGGGGCGCGGCGCGCACCTCCTATCCGGTGCTGCCCTGGATCGGCGTGATCGCCGCGGGCTACGCGCTGGGGCCGCTCTACGGCGCGGGCGTCGACCCGGCCGCGCGCCGCCGAGGCCTCGTCGCCCTCGGGCTCGCCAGCCTTGTCGCCTTCCTGATCCTGCGCGGCCTCAACGGCTACGGTGATCCGCATCCGTGGCTGGCGGGCAAGGATTGGGGCGCGGACGCCCTGTCCTTCGTCAACCTCACCAAATATCCGCCCTCGGCCGACTTCCTGCTCGCGACCCTCGGTCCCGGCCTGCTGCTGCTCGCGCTGTTCGAGCGCCTGCCGGAACGGCGTCTAGGCTGGCTTACCGTCTTTGGCGGGGTGCCGCTGTTCTTCTACCTGCTGCACTTATGGGCCCTGCGCCTGACCTATGACGGCCTGGCCGCCTTCGGCCTTGCGGGTCCCTCCGGCCGGATCGAAGTCAGCGCCCCGTTTCAGATCTGGCTGATCGCGGCACTGTTCGCGCTGGCCCTCTACCCGGCCTGCCTCTGGATGGTGCGGCTGAAGCGGCGCAGCCGGTGGCGGGGTCTGAGCTACCTCTGACCCCGCCCGAGCCGCCTACTGATACCCCTTCGGGAACGGGTTCGGCTCGATCAGCTCCGGGCTCTCGTAGACCACGTCGAACTGCCCGTCCGGCCGGGCGCGGGCGACGCGGGTCTTGGCCCAGAGGTGATGGTTCTCGTGGATCTTCACGGCGCCTTCCGGTGCGTCCTTGATCTCGAGGCCCGGTGAAACGGCGATCACCTTATCGACCTCGAAGGAACCGGCCTTCTCCACCGCCGCCTTCCACAGGAAGGGGCTGAGATAGGCGGCCTGGGTGATGTCGCCGATGACGGTCTTGTCGCCCCAGCGCTTCTTGAAGGCGGCGACGAAGGCCTCGTTGGCCGGGGTCTTGACCGACTGGAAGTACTTCATGCAGCTATAGGCGTCGGCGATGTTCTCGCCGCCGATGCCATCGACGTCGTCCTCGGTCACGGACACCGTCACCAGCGTCTGCTTCTTGAGGTCGATGCCGGCCGCCTTGAGCTGCTTGTAGAAGGCGACGTTCGAGCCGCCGACGACGGTGGCGAAGATGACGTCCGGCTTCTTGAGCTTGATCTTGTTGATGACCGAGTTGAACTGCGTGTGCCCGAGCGGGAAGTATTCCTCGCCGACGATCGTGCCCTTGGTCACGTTGGTGATGTGCTTGGTCGCAATCTTGTTGGTGGTGCGCGGCCAGATATAGTCCGAGCCGACCATGAAGAAGGATTTGGCGCCCTTCTCCTTCGTCACCCAGTCGAGGGCGACGAGCGTCTGCTGGGTCGCCTCCTGGCCGGTGTAGATCACGTTCTTCGACTGCTCCAGGCCCTCGTAATAGGTCGGATAGTACAGAAGCCCGTTGTACTGCTCGAAGACCGGCAGCACCGCCTTGCGCGAGGCCGAGGTCACGCAGCCGAACACCGCCGCGCAATGGTCGTTGACGACGAGCTTGCGCGCCTTCTCGGCAAAGGTCGGCCAGTCGGAGGCGCCGTCCTCCTGGATCACCTTCACCGTGCGGCCGAGGATGCCGCCGCTCGCATTGATCTGTTCGATGGCGAGCCTTTCCCCTTGCGTCGCCCCGGTCTCGGACATCGCCATGGTGCCGCTGATCGAGTGCAGGATGCCGATGGTCACCTCCTTGTCGGTGACGGCGAGCGCGCCCGCGCCGGTCTGCGCAAGAGCACGTCCGGGCAGGGCACTTAGGAGCGGAGAGGCGGCAAGGCCGAGCAGAAGCCGGCGGCGGAGATGGAAGTGGGCGTCGTTTCGGTCACGCGAGCGCATGTCTCTTCGAATTCCTTCGAACGTCATTCGGCCAATCGGTCCGAATGACGGCCCTGTGGCCGCCAGACGAGGCCGATGCCCCCGTGCGTATTTCTTCTCAGGAAACCGATTTGTATCAAGGGGAATTGCTGGGCGGCCTGCCCATATTTCTCGCGATGTGCCGTCCGGCTGGTCGTTTCGGGATAATCTCTACTTTCGGCGCCGGCCGGGGGCGCACCCGCTCAAGGTCTCGAACACGATCCGGAACACCGCATCCATGCCCGCCGACAGCGCACCGCCGTCCGGGGCAAGCAGGCGCAGGCCGAGTCCCGCGCCGTTGGGCAGCGGGCTCACGCCGGTCAGGCAGCCCGCCGCGTCGGCCGCCTGTCTCAGATGGAGGCCGGCCAGGCGCGCGTCGTCGGGGGCGCCGAGCACGACCATCGTGCCGTAGGCGCGGTGAGGCCCCATCGGTGAATCCGGCGCCGTGAACGCCCTCCCGTCGATGCGGCTGCGCTCCCGCACCAGCGCGTGGCCCTCGGGGTCACGGATCGTCAGGCCGAGATCGAGCCGGTCGAACGGCCGGTCTTCGCCCGTGGGGTCGTGACAGGCGACGCTCTCGGTGACGATGGCGCGGGCGCCGGGCTCGGCGGTGATCTCGGTGAAGACAGCGAGATGGGCACCCGGAAACAGGATCAGCGGATCGGGATTGAGCGCCAGGAAGGCATCCGCGGCGATGGTGAGCCGCGTCTCCTGGCGCGAGGGTTCGGGGCCGCCGCGATGCACGACCGTGCCGGCCTGGGTCGTGACATGGACCCGCGCGCCGGACCGGGCCTGGACCGCGAGGGTGAGGTGGTCGGCGGCGTAGAGGCCGCCCGAGGCCGAT
This sequence comes from Methylorubrum sp. GM97, assembly GCF_024347855.1. Classification (NCBI taxonomy): domain Bacteria; kingdom Pseudomonadati; phylum Pseudomonadota; class Alphaproteobacteria; order Hyphomicrobiales; family Methylobacteriaceae; genus Methylorubrum; species Methylorubrum sp. GM97. The sequence continues at coordinate 1,153,735 of NZ_AP025942.1, read as the reverse complement.
TGCAGGTAGAGGGTTGCGAGGTCGGGGCTCTCCGGATGCATCCGGAACGCGCGGGTGATGTGGAACGGGTAGGGCACGACCTGCCGCGACAGCACGGTGGTGCCCCCGCCGCGGGCGAAGACGAGGGACGCCTGCACCCGGCGCCCGACCGGAGGGGAGGGTGCCTCGGCCGGGGCGGGCTTTTCGGGAAGGCCATCCAGCGACAGGGCCATCAGGGCGCGAACAGCACGGCGCGGCAGATCGCGTCGGCCACCGCCTCGACGCCCTCGCCGGAGCGGGCATTGGTGGCGGCCACGGGCTTCGCGCCCCGGACTCGGGCGGCCTCCGCCAGCATGCCGGGCAGATCGACGCCGACATGGGGTGCGAGATCGGTCTTGTTGATGACGAGGAGGTCGCAGCGCAGCACGCCGGGGCCGCGCTTTCGCGGGATGTCGTCGCCACCCGCCACGTCGAGCACGAAGATCCACCAATCGACCAGATCGAGGGAGAAGGTCGAGGCGAGGTTGTCGCCCCCCGACTCGAAGATCAGGAGCTGGAGTCCCGGAAACTTCGCCTCGAGATCGTCGCCGGCGGCGATGTTGAGGGTCGGGTCCTCGCGGATGACGGTGTGCGGGCAGGCGCCGGCCTCCACCGCCTCGACCCGGGCCGGGTCGATCAGCCCGGAGCGGCGCAGGCGCTCGGCATCCTCCTTGGTGACGAGGTCGTTGGTGACGACCGCGAGATCGACGCCGCGGGCCTGAAGCGCCGGGATCAGCCGCTCGATCAGCGCAGTCTTTCCCGAACCGACCGGGCCGCCGATGCCGATGCGGGCGGCGGTGACGGATTCAGGGAGGGCAGGGGAGGGGGAAGTGGTCATCGCAGCATGTAGCGTTGGGCGAGCGGGAGGACGGTGGCGGGCTCGCAGGTGGCGAGTTCCCCGTCCACGAAGACCTCGAAGGTCTGCGGATCGACCCGGATATCCGGGCAGGCGTCGTTCCAGAGCATGTCGGCTTTGGTCAGCGTGCGGGTGCCGCGGGCCGGCAGCAGGCCTTTGCGAAGGCCAAGGCTCTCGCGCAGTCCCCCTTCGATGGCGAGCGGGTGGACGAAGCAGGCCGACAGGCCCTGCTTGGCCAGCCCGAACGCGCCCCATTGCGGGCGCATCAGCATCGGCTCACAGGTCATCAGGGAGGCCGCGGAATCGCCCATGGCGCCCCAGGCGATGAAGCCGCCCTTGATCACGAGTTCCGGCTTGATGCCGAAGAAGGCCGGGCGCCAGATCACGATGTCGGCCATCTTGCCGGGCTCCAGCGAGCCGATATGCTCTTGGATGCCGAAAGTGCGCGCGGCGTTGATCGTGTATTTGGCGATGTAGCGCTTGATCCGGGCATTGTCGCCGAAGCCCGGCCGCTCCTCCGGCAGGGCGCCGCGCTGGTCCTTCATCTTGGAGGCGAGCTGCCATGTCCGACAGATCACCTCGTGGATGCGGCCCATGCCCTGGCTGTCGGAGCCGAGCATCGAGATCGCGCCGATATCGTGCAGCACGTCCTCGGCCGCGATGGTCTGCGCCCGGATGCGGCTCTCGGCAAACGCTACATCCTCCGGCAAAGCCGGGTTGAGGTGGTGGCACACCATCGTCATGTCGAGGTGCTCGTCGAACGTGTTGACCGTGTAGGGATTGGTCGGGTTCGTCGAGGAGGGCAGGCAGTGGGGCAGCCCCGCCACGCGGATGATGTCGGGCGCGTGCCCGCCGCCCGCGCCCTCGGTGTGGTACATGTGGATCGTGCGGCCGCCGATCGCGGCCAGCGTGTCCTCCACGAAGCCCGACTCGTTGAGCGTGTCGGTGTGCAGCTGGACCTGGAAGTCGTATTCGTCGGCAAAGCCGAGGCAGGCATCGATCGCCGCCGGCATCGCCCCCCAATCCTCGTGGATCTTGAGGCCAAGGACGCCGGTTTCTAGCTGTTCCTTCAAGGCTGCCGGCTTGTGGGTGTTGCCCCTTCCCAAAAAGCCGAAATTGACGGGCCAGGCTTCCGCCGCCTGGAGCATTTTCCCCGTGTTGAACGGCCCGCCGGAATCGATGCCGACGGTGATCGGCCCGAGCGAGCCGCCGAGCAGGGTGGTGATCCCTGAGGCGATGGCGTGGTCGGGCAGGCCGGCGGAATCGAAGTGCACGTGAACGTCGATGGCGCCGGGCGTCGCGATCAGCCCCTCGCAGTCGCGCACCGTGGTGCCGGCCGACACGATCAGGCGCGGATCGACGCCGTCCATGATCGCCGGGTTGCCAGCTTTGCCGAGGCCGACGATGCGCCCGTCCTTGATGCCGAGATCGCCCTTCACGATGCCGAGGACGGGATCGATCACGAGGACATTGCACAGCAGGAAATCGAGCGCGCCCTGCGCCGCCGTGACGCCGGGCGCGAGCCCGATGCCATCCCGAAGAGTCTTGCCGCCGCCATGCAGGCACTCGTCGCCGTAGACTGCGTGGTCGTGCTCGACCACCGCGATGAGAGAGGTGTCGGCGAGCCGCACGCCGTCGCCGGTGGTGGGGCCGTAGAGGGCGGCGTAATCGCGCCTTGGGATCGTGACCATGTTTCCGCGTCTCCCTCAGGCGCCCTTGAAGCCACAGGCCTTGGCGCGCGCCAGCGCGTCGGCGCGGGCCGCGTCGGTATCGAGCTTGCCTTGCGTCAGGTTGTTGAGTCCGGTGAGCTCGCGCTCGCCGCCGAACCCCACCAGCGTCACGCTCTTGCGCTGGCCCGGCTCGAACCGGACCGCCGTGCCCGCCGGGATGTCGAGGCGAAAGCCCAGCGCCTTGGCGCGGTCGAAATCGAGCGCCCGGTTGACCTCGAAGAAGTGGTAGTGCGAGCCGATCTGCACCGGCCGGTCGCCGGTGTTGACGACCTCGATCGTGACCCGCGGGCGCCCGGCACCAAGCTCGATCTCGCCCTCCGTCGGCAGAATCGCGCCGGGCTCCAGCGTGTCGGGCTCCGCCCCTTCCGCAGGCCGGATCGGCTCGTGCACGGTGACGAGCTTGGTGCCGTCGGGGAAGACGCACTCGACCTGCAAGATCGGCATCATCGAGGCGACGCCCGGCATCACGTCACCGGTGGTCAGGATGGTCGAGCCCCAGCCGATCAGGTCGGCGACCGTGCGCCCGTCGCGAGCCCCCTCCAGGATCTCGTCGGTGATGATCGCCACGGCTTCCGGGTAGTTCAGCTTGAGCCCCCGCGCCCGCCGCTTACGGGCGAGTTCGGCGGCGGTGAAGATCGTGAGCCGTTCGAGTTCGGTCGGCGTCAGCAGCATCGGCGCGGCTCCTTCAATTCGCGAACAGGCGGAGTTCGGCCTGGGCTTGGCGCATGGCGGCGATCTCGATCAGAGGGGTGAAGCCGGTGAGTTCGACGGCGCCCGCCGGCTCGGGCACGGGCTGCTCCAGTAGTTCGGCGATCAGCGGCAGCGCGCCCCCCAAGACCCGCTGTGCCTCGATCGCCCCGATGGCGCCGAGCCGCACCGCGGCCGAGGTGAGCCCGCTGACGAAGAGATAGCCGGAGACGGATGCGGCCGCGCGCTCGTCGAGGCCGAGCGCCGGCCACAGCGCGCCCTGCACGGTGGGCAGATGACCGAGCAGCCCGCCCGCCCGCACGGCCGCGCGCAGGTCGGTGGCGCCCGGCGTGCCGAGGCGGGCATGCGAGGCCAGCAGCGAGGCACCGTTGCGGCGGCTGCCGACCCGCATCGGCTCGGCCAGTGAGGCCGCCTCGACCGCTGCGTCGATGGCCGCGAGGCGTTCGATGGCGCCGCCGGCGCGGTGGGCCAGGATCAGCGCGACCCGGTCGGTTTCGGCCCAGCGGAAGCGCAGGGCCGCCGCGACGGTGCGGGCGAGCGCCGCCTCGTCGAAGGCCGGGTTCTCGGCCACCAAACCTTCGAGGCCGTTGGAGAAGGCGAAGCTGCCGCTCGGAAAGGCCGTGTCTGCCTGCTGGAGCGCGGTGAGGGCGGCGAGCAAGGCCTCAGGCCCCTTCGGCCGCCGCGTCGATGGAATGGGCGACGCGGCCCTCCTCGACCAGGGCGCCGAGACGCACGAGGTAATCCTCGGCCGGCCCTTCCAGCGCGACGAGGATCGCCGCGCCGTCGAAGCGGACCCGCCAGTGAAGGTTGCCGGCATGGTAGCCGAGTTCGAGCGCATCGGCGGTGGAACGCGGCACGAGCCGCAGCCAGCTTTCGGTGCCGACGCGGGCGACAAGCGCGTGACCATCTTCGAGGACGAGCACCGCGCCGTCGAACAGGGCCTGATCCCTCGGTAGGGCGAGCGCGATCTCCTCGCCGGCCACTGTCGTCGCCCGCAGGCGCCGCCGGGCCACGTCGGCGCTCGGCACCCGCAGGATGTCCACCGCACCGTGATGTTCGAGGTGATGCAGGCGCTCCGCGAGATCAGCCTCCGACCGGCTGCCCAGAACGCGTTGGATCACACGCATACGCCACGACTCCGATACACACGCCGCCCCGCCCGGTGCGGGGGCGGAGCTGTCCTCGGGGTGCCGAAACCGCGGGGCGGTTCCCGGCAACTCCCAAGATCCTAAGCGAGGATCGCGCCAGAATCGAGCGTATTGAGAATTAAATTTTCTCTGAAAGAAAGCAGCAGGCGGTGTGGCGCGCGCCCAGCGCGCATTCCGACGAAGTGGTTACCGGTTCGTCGCAAGAATGCGCGTCAGCACAAGGACCGAGAGTCGCCGGCCTGATGCAATCAGGTCGGTGGCTCTAGCGCGATGCAACCAGAGGGTTCGCGTCCCGGCCGCGACCCGGAACGACCACGACGCGGCGGATCTCGCCGCGCAGATAGGCCTGCAGGAACCGGTCGTAATTCTTGAACGAGATGCAGCCGTTCGAGGCGCCGTTGGGCCCGAGCAGGTAGGTGTGGGTGAGCAGTCCGACGCGGCCGTGGATCGCCTCGCTTCCGCCGACGGGCGTGAGGCGCAGGGCTCGCACGCCGTGGAACGGCGCCTCGCGCTCGGTCAGGTCGTAGGTGCCCGGCGGGGTGGCGCCGCGCATCTTGAGATGGACGTAGCGCGGATCATCCATGCTCTCGCCGAGGCCGGAATGCGCTTCCAGCCGTTCGCCGCTCGGCAGAACCACGCTCTGGGCGCTGATGTCGTAGACCGCGATGCCGCCTTCGCCGACGGGCGGCGCGGCGGGCAGGGGCGTGGTCAGGACCCGGCGGGCGGCGGACTCGGCAGCGCCGTTCTCCAGGGCCGCATAGGCGAGGGCGGGGGCCGGCGTGGCGGGTTTCTCGACGCCGAGCAGCTTTTCGAAGAAGGTGCGGGTGTCCTCGACCTGGGCCGGCGCCACCGCGACCGTGGACCGGCGCGCGACCATCCGCTCAGCCCGGCGCAGGGCGTCCGCCGCCCCGAGGCGCGTCAGCTCGGCCGGGCGGCGCACGGGCAGGGGCACGACCTGCGCGAGGGCCGTCGCCGGTGCCTCGTTCGGAAGCCAGAACAGGGAAGCCGTCCCGAAGCGCGCCTCGGTGGGGGCGGGCAACGCCTGGGGCATCCACTCGGCCAAGGATTCGGCCATAGCTTCGGCCGGCGGCTCCGCGGCGTCCGGTGCGGCCTCCGGCGCTTGGTCCGGGATCGAGGCCACCGTCTCTACGGGGGTATCCGGCACCGGGTCTGCCGCAATGGGGACCGCCACCGTTTGAAGCGGTGGCAGATCGATCCGTCCAAACGGCGCGGAGGAGGCCAGGATCAGGGCCGCGCTCAGATAGGCGGCCGAGGGGAGAGCCCACGAGAGGAGAGGATGTGCCATGCGCCGCCCGAATTCCCGTCCGGGAGCGGCCTCCGCCCCGGTCCTGAACCGCCCCGCCGACGCACGCGCCCTGCGACGCGCATCCCTCGGCCGGTCAATGTCTCGTTAACCAAGTGCGCCGTCGCGCTCGGCGATTCTGGGGCGAGATCATGGTCGGGCGGGGGTAAAACCGGAGCGGACTTTGGGCCGGATGATCGCGGGAGAGGCGGAGGGATGATGCTGAGGGACGGGACGGTCCGGCAGCGCGGGACCGATCCCGAGGTCGATTCGGCGCCGAATTGCGAGCCCGAGCGCTGCACTCATTTCTGCGATTTGAGATAGCCTCGAATGTGTTCGAAAGATTCGCCGATCGCGCTCAAGGCGTGACGACGCCTCCCTAGCAGATGCCGCAGATCCAACTGGGCCGCTTCGCGGCTCGGACCCTCCAAGGCCGGCAGGGGCGGCAGGATATGGGCGTAATAGGTCTTGCTCAGCAATCGATGCAGCAGACGTTCGCCGGGGAACGGGAGATTGTTGTTCAGGGTGCGCGCCGCTTTGAGAAGGTTTCGGATATCGTACTGTACGGGGCTGATATCGGGCACCTGTTTGTGCAGGCCGAGCAACGTATAGACGGCTACACGCGCGGTGCGGATCGAGCTGTCCATCGTGAAGATGATGTCGTTCGAGGTTTCGACGAACTGGCCCATCAGGCCCAGATTCGTGCAGCCCTTCGGCACGACATGCGGCCGGTCGCCTGCCGCGCGCGGCATGAACATCGCCGTGATGTAGGGCATCAGCGCCAACCGCACCTTGGTGTTGGCCGCGACGGCTTCGCATTGGTCGGCGATGCCGAGATGATAGCAAAGTTCGCTCAAGATCTCCCGGCCGGTACAGGCCGGCATCGGCTTCCGGACGTGGTTCCCGTCCTTGTCCATCAGGAGCGCATAGGCCCAGAGCACCAGCACGTCCTTTGGCTGTTCCGGGAAGTGCGGCTGACGGTTGCAGGTCACGCTCAGCACCCAGTTTGAATCCGTGAAGGTGATGATGCCACCCGTCACCGTCTTGCCTGAATAGGGATCGTTGACCGCCAGCTCCTTCAGCCGCTCGACCAGGGGCGAGGGTTTGCAGGTCAGCGTCACCGATTCCCACATCGACTTGTCGATGTCGCCGTAGAACTTCGCGGGATTGCCGAAGACCGGTGATTTCTCAGCCAAATTCTTCCACAACGCCCAGTCGCTGTCCTGGCCCGGATCGTGTCGGCCGCGTTCGAGAATCGGCGCCTGATCCATGTCGCCATAGGCCGTGCCCTCGGTCATCGAGCCGGTCAGAGCAAAGACCACGTCCCGGCTCTCAACGGGGATGACGTCCTCCTTGCCCTTCGTTTTGACGTGGATGCCCGTGACGGTGCGGGCGTCACCATCGACGCTCATGGCCAGATCATACGCCCGCACGCCGAACCGCACGGTCACGCCGCGCGCCATGAGGTGGTTGACCAGCGGCCGGACGAAACTGTCGTACTGATTGTATTTCGGAAAGACGAGCGCCGACATATCCGCCAGACCGTCGATCGCGTCGAGGAAGCGGTGCATGTAGAGCTTCATCTCGAGCAGGCTCTGCCAGTTCTCGAAGGCGAACATCGATCGCCAGAAGAACCAGAAATTGGTCTCCAGGAATTCCGGGCTGAAATATTGCTCGATCGTGATGTCGTCGAGATCCTCCTTGCGCTTGAGCAGGAGGCGGATCAGTTCCCATTGCTGGGGTTTCGTGAGGCCGAAATTCGAGAAATCGCGAATCTGCCCCTGCTCATGCATGAGGCGGGCTTTGGAGTAATTGGGGTCGTGATCGTTGACGAGCCGGTACTCGTCGAGGACGCTGTAGCCTTCCGGGAGTTCGAGCGCCTGAACATCCTGGAACATGTCCCAGAGATTGTCGTAGTTCCAGTTCATCTCGCGACCGCCGCGGATGATGTACCCGTCCTCCGGGTTGCCGGCGCCATCGAGCGAGCCGCCTTCGACGTCCAGCGCGTCGAGGATCGTGATGTCCTGGCCGTTCATGCCGCCGTCGCGGATCATGTAGAATGCGGCGGCCAGCCCGGCGATGCCACCGCCGATGATCCAGGCCTTGCGCCCCTCCACCCGCGGCCCCGGCACCGGGCGGTTGCGCATGTAGGCGCCCATCATGTCGGGGGGCGGGAGCGTATTGGCAGGGCGATTATGCCAATAGGCGGCCGATGCATCGGTTTCGACGACGAAATCGTGACCTTCTTTGCCTGGAATGGCTCCGGCCATTGCGCGTCTCCCGAGAGGACGGCCGGCGTCAGAGGGCCGGCGTGACGGACTAAGAGGGCCTCACGAAACGCGCGATCACCAATCGTCCCCCTCCGGGCACGGCGGCGCAGCGGGCGTTGCGTGAGAGACAGTCAGGCGGGTGATCGGCTCGTGATCGCCGGCGTAGGGCCTGCTGCAAAAGCGGGTTTGAGCCTCGAAAGCCGGCCTGTTTGGCCATGAGTCCGATGCGTCGGCATTGATGTGTCGCAATCGGGCCCTGCATCCCCTGTGTTAGCGCTGGCTTCGCGGTGAGCGATGGTTCCCTGAGGGGATCGCGCAGCAAGTATCCCGGCGAAAGGATGTGCAGAGAGACGAGCTGCCAAGCTTCCTCTCATTCAACAAGTCTGGATCGCGTCGTCCGCTGCCGCGGCATCGATGCGCTGCGGGGCTGTTCAGGCGATGGGACGGTCCGGGTCCGCTGCCCTCGGGAATCCCCGCCAACACGTGTTCATCGAGGAGGATTGGATGGCAGAACTCGTGGTGATCGGCTTCGAGGATCCGCAGGAGGCGGATCGCGCTCTGAACGAATTGGCCCGCCTGCAGACGGAATATCTGATCGATCTCGAGGATGCGGTCGTCGCCATCCGGAGCCCTGACGGCAAGCTGCGGCTCAAACAGAGCGTTGATCTGGTCGGCGCCGGGGCCGCCTCCGGCGGGATCTGGGGCGCGATGTGGGGCTCGCTGGTCGGCCTCGTCTTCCTCAACCCGCTGCTCGGCCTCGCAACGGGAGCCGCCCTCGGACTGGGCGCGGGCGCCCTGTCGGGCAAGCTTGCCGATTACGGCATCAACGATGACTTCATCCGCTCCGTCGCCGAGGCGGTGCAGCCGAACACCTCGGCTCTGTTCATCCTCGTGCGCAAGGCACAGCCGGAAAAGGTGCTCGCGGAGATGTCGCAGTTCCGAGGGCGCGTCATCCGCTCCTCGCTCTCACCGGAGCAGGAGAGCCGCCTGCAGGCCGCCCTGTCGCAGCCTGACGTGTCGATGCCCGGAAGTGACGGCGCGTCGGCCGAACCGTCCGCGGGCAGCACGGGCGCGCCGCCTCCCGGGGGCTCCGGCACCGCCGACGGCTCTTGATCGCGGCGCTTGCGCAACCGGCGGGCCCTGTCTCGAAGGTGCGTAAGCCGTCGCATCCGGCCGTCGGCAGCGGCCCGGCCGGGATGGGCGTCACGGCGGTTTCTCACGCGGCCGCCCGGTGAGGCGCCGCCTTCCGGTCGAAACAAGGTCCGGCCTCACTTTCGCCTCCGCCGGACCTCCATGGTGGAACACTGCGTCGAGCCCCAGCCTGTCCGAACAATGAATCCCGCCCCGATGAGCGAGCAAGAGGCTGCGCGCCTTCGTGCCTTGGACCGCTATCGGTTGCTCGACACCCCGCGCGAGCAGGATTTCGACGAGATCGCCGAGGCCGCCGCCGAGCTGTGCGAGGCGCCGATCGCGGTGGTCAATCTCGTCGGCGACGGGCGGCAGTTCTTCAAGGCGGAGGTCGGCCTCGGTGTGCGCGAGACGCCGCTCGAAACCTCCTTCTGTCGGCAGGCGATCCTGCACGACGACTTCCTCTACGTGCCCGACACCGCGCGCGACCCGCGCTTCGAAGGCAACCCGCTCGTCAGCGGCGATCCCGGCCTGCGCTTCTACGCCGGCGCCCTGCTGAGGACCGACGAGGGGCAGCCGATCGGGACTGTCTGCGTCCTCGATACCCGCCCGCGCGAACTCTCGGAGCGGCAGCGCCGCGGCCTGATGCGGCTCGCCCGCCAGGCCATGACGCAGATGGAACTGCGCCGCTCGCTGCGTGAGCAGGCGGAGCAGCGCCTGCTGCACGAGCGCATCCTCGACAGCGCTACTGACTACGCGATCGTGGCCATGGACCCCCAGGGCCGCGTCACGCGCTGGAACACCGGCGCCGAGCGCATCCTCGGCTGGACCGAGGCCGAGATGCTGGGCCGGACGGTCGATGCGTTCTTCACGCCGGAGGATCGGGCGGGCGACCGGCCCGATGTCGAGAAGCGCCTGGCGGCGCAGACCGGCAGCGCCCCGGACGAGCGCTGGCACATGCGCAAGGACGGAACCCGCTTCTGGGCCTCGGGCGAGATGATGCCGCTGACGGCCGAGGACGGCGGGCTCATCGGCTTCCTCAAGATCCTGCGCGACCGCACCGGGCAGCGTGCCTCGGAAGCGGCGTTGCAGGCAAGCGAGTTGCGCTACCGCTCTCTCGTCGAGGTCAGCCCGCAGGTCGTCTGGTTCGGCGACGAGGCCGGCCGCGTCACCTACTGCAACACCTATTGGTACGACTATACGGGGCTGCCCCCGGCGAGACCGGCGAGGCGAGCTGGATGGGTGTGATCCATCCCGATCACCGCGAGCGCGTTCGCGATGCGTGGCTTGCCGCGGCGCGAAGCCGGGGGGGCTACGAGGTCGAGTTCCCCCTTCGCCGCGCCGACGGGCAGTACCGCTGGTTCCTGTCGCGGGCGCGGCCCGTGCGCGACGAGGCCGGGCATCTCAAGAGCTGGATCGGCACCACCCTCGACATCCACGAGCGCAAGGTGGCCGAGGAGCGCTTCGCGGCGCTCACCGAACTGGCCCCGGCCATCATCTGGTTCGGAAATCCGGACGGCAGCCTCAGCTACCTCAACGACCGCTGGTACGCCTATACCGGCCAGACCCCGGAACAGGCACTGCCGCTCGGCTGGGGCGAGGCGATCCACCCGGACGACGTTGACGGCCTGCTCAAGGTCTGGGAGGCGGCCCGCACCCACGAGACCGTCTACGACACCGAGGCACGCCTGCGGGCGCGCGACGGAACCTACCGCTGGTTCCTGATCCGTGCTGAGCCGCGCCGGGACGCGAGCGGCGCGGTAGTCGGCTGGCTCGGCAGCAACAGCGACATCCACGACCGTCGGCAGGCGGACGAGGATCTGCGCCGGGCGCGGGAGCAGTTGCACCTCGCCGTCGAGGCGACCGGAACCGGCATCTTCGACTACGACCTCGTCACGGACACGCTGGAATGGGACGCGCGCACCCGCGCGCTGTTCGGCCTGGGACCGGAGGCGCCGGTCGCCTACGACGTGTTCCTGGCCGGCCTGCATCCGGATGACCGGGCCTGGGTCGATCGGGCGGTCGAGGCCGCGCTCGATCCGGCCGGCAGCGGCACCTACGACATCGCGTACCGGACCATCGGGCTGGAGGACGGCATCGAGCGCTGGGTCGCCGCCAAGGGACAGGCCTTCGTCGCCGGCAGCCGCACCGTGCGCTTCATCGGCACCGTGCGCGACGTCACGCAGAGCCGGCGGGCCGAGCAGACCCTGCGCGAGACCGAGGAGCGTTACCGCCTCGCGGCGCGCGCCACCAACGATGCGATCTGGGACTGGAACCTCGCGACCAACCAAGTCCTCTGGAACGAGGCCCTCACGGTCGCCTACGGCTATCCGCCGGAGGCGGTCGACCCGACCGGCGATTGGTGGATCACCCATATCCATTTCGACGACCGGGCGCGGATCGACGCCTCCATCCACGCGGTCATCGACGGGACCGGTACCGCCTGGAGCGAGGAGTACCGTTTCCTGCGCGCGAACGGCACCTATGCCGACATCCTCGACCGGGGCTACGTCATCCGTGACGGGCACGGGGCGGCGGTGCGGATGATCGGGGCGATGCTCGACATCAGCGAGCGCAAGCGGGCCGAGGAGCACCAGCGCCTGCTCACCGGCGAGTTGCAGCACCGGGTCAAGAACACGCTCACCCTCGTTCAGGCGATCGCCAGCCAGACCCTCCGCAACGCCCCGGATCTCGATGCGGCCCGCGAGGCTTTTGCCGCGCGCCTGATCTCGCTCGGCCGCGCGCACGACATCCTGACCCGGTCGAGCTGGACCGAGGCGCCCATCGCGGAAGTCGTGGAGGGGGCTCTGGCGGTCCATCGCGGCGCTGCCATGGCGCGCATCCGCGCGAGCGGGCCGAGCGTGCTGCTCGGCGCCAAGGCGGCGCTCTCGCTCGCGCTGGCCCTGCACGAGCTTGCCACCAACGCGACCAAGTACGGCGCCCTCGCCAACGAGGTGGGATGCGTCGAGTTGCGCTGGCACGTGGTGCACGAGGACGAGGCACCCCGCTTCTGCCTGACATGGTCCGAGCAGGGCGGTCCGCCCATCCTGAGCCAGCCCTCGCGCCGCGGCTTCGGCTCGCGCCTGATCGAGCGCAGCTTCGCCGCCGAGGTCGGCGGAGAGGTCAAGCTCACCTACGCGCCGACCGGCCTCGTCTGCCGCCTGGAAGCCCCCCTCGCATCGATGCAGGAGCCGCGCGCCGAGGTCGCCGCCTAAGGGACTAGGTGCCCGCTTCACGGCAAGACGCCGGGATCTGCGCGGGCCGTGCATGGGTGTAAAATGGCCTAGCTTGTGCATACTGGGCCGCTGCGATCCCGTGTCGATCCGAGGCGCTGAGCCCCGGCGCACACGACGTCGCCACTCCTGACGCACCGGCGCGCATCGGCCGGTGCCGTTCGGGGTGAACACCTCTTGCAGGCGACGCCATCCATCCGGCGGCCGCGGAATCGTTGGAGATCCGGGTCATCGCGCTGTGCGGTTCTATGACGTCGGCGACGACCGTCTCGGGGCCGACGCCGAACCCGCAGGCTACGGTCTCGCCACCGGCTGTGGCGGCCGCGATCTTCACCGGTCCGCTGCGGCCGGCCGGCATCGCCCGAAATTCCGTAACGGGAAGCATCTCCACGATGAGACATACCGCCCTCCTCGCCGCGTTCCTCGCCCTTGCCGCACCGGCCGCCGCCCACGACCTCTGGATCAATCCGGTCGGTGGCGGGGTGCAGATCCTCTACGGGCATCCCCACGAGCCGGAGCTTCCAAACGTGGCCAAGCTGATGAGCCTGACCGCCTACGAGCCTTCGGGCGCGGTGACCCTGAACGCCAAGCTGCAGACCGGCGCGGCACCTGTGCTCAAGGCCGCCTATGACGGCGATGCGCTGGTCGTGGCGTCCTACGACAACGGCTACTGGGTCCGCTTGTCAGACGGCAGCTACCGCAATGCCAGCAAGCGGATGCTGCCGCAGGCCGACAAGAGCCTCTGGTCGGTGAAGTTCGCCAAGGCCGTATCCGGCCCGACAGCTCCGTGGGACAAGGTCGTCGGCCAGCCGCTGGAGATCGTCCCGCTGGAGGAGCCCGCCGCGGCTTCGGGCCAGATCCGGGTGCGGGTGCTGTTCGAGGGCCGCCCGCTCGACGGCGCCAGCGTGGTCGCCACCGACGGCGTGAACTTCAAGAGCGAGGCGGATCAGGCCCGCGCCACGACGGATGCGGACGGCGTCGCGGTCGTCTCGCTGCGCAGTGCCGGACCGCAGGTGCTCGGCGTCAGCCACCGCGTCAGCCCCTCGCAGACGCCGGCGTTGGCCGATGCGGACAGCTACGGCGCGACGCTCGCCTTCACCGTAACCGACCCGAAGACCAACTGAGTGCAGGAACGGCATCCGGTGGCGCCGGCCTCGATGGCCCGCGTCACCGGTTCGGGGTCCTGCTCGGGTGCCCTCTGGCGCCGTAGCGCCTTGAAGCTTGGCGAAAGCCCGTTCGATCGGGGTGAGGCCGGGCGCGGAGGCCGGCGAATGGCTCCGGCATCCGCGAAAGGCCGTCCGCTACGGCGTTTCCTGTCGCGCCGCCGCGATCATGCGATCGCCGTCCTCCTGCAGCAGCAGGCGATCCGACACGAGCGCATCGACCGATTTCGTCACGGCCGCGACGTAGGCATCCGCGTCCTGATATCGCTCCTCAAGGGACAAGCGGGGGTCGCCGGCCGTGTCCCGTTCGGCACGGGTGCGCGCGAACGGGATCTGGCTACCCTCGCGATCGCACAGCGCACCGGCGGGGAACGGATCGGCATACAGGTTCCAGCCGGTGAAGGTGGCACGCGGGGCCGCAACGGCCGGCAGGCGAATGCCAGCCACCTCGTTGCCGTCGGCATCGACGCGCGGGACCAGCGGGCGATATTGCGGGCCGCTTTCCGGGTGCGGATCCACGTAGGTGCTGAAGCGCGCGATCGCATTCGGTGCTGTCGGAACGGGGACCCCGACCATGAACGGGAAGCCGATGTCAGCCGCCTCGACCAGGGTTTGATCGGAGAGGCGCGGCACACGGCTCTCCGGTGGTGCCTTACCGTCCTTCACCCACTCTTCGAGCGCGACCAGCAGCGCCCGGACCGCCGGGGCCGGGTTCAGGCTGCTGCGTGGGTTCGTGCAGGGTCCCTTGGTCGAGCCCAGGCCGGCACGCCCATAATGGAAGCCGCTCGAGACCAAGTAGGCGCGCGCGGTGTCGGGCAGGGGCACATCGGTGCGGCCAACCGGATCGGTCGTGAGGAGAGAGGCACCCTTCTGCCAATACTCGGTGCCGGTATTGGCCTCGATCAACAGAGGGTCGAATCCATCATCCCGCAGCAGCTTGCCCGTCCGACCGGTGACGGGATCGTGCTGGGTGGCGGCCGAGAACGGGAAGGTGTTCTCCGGGTAGAGGTGGTCTTCGTGCTGCGTGTTGGTTCGTGAGGGTTGACCGAAGCGGGCGTTGAGGAACACCCCGCCCACGCCCGCGATGTGAGACAGGACGCCGTCGAACACCCGCTTGCCGGTCTCGTCCCGGTTGAAGCCCTGTTGGATGAAGTCGCGCAGATAGCGCCCGCTCTGCGAGATGCCGAGCGCGAGGGCGTGCCGGATCGCGCCACCCGCCGGATTGGCCGCGCCGCCCTCGCCGCGGAGATAGGCCACCACGTCCCGCGTGGCGGCGAAGCCGATTCCGAGCACCTTCGGCTCGGTGGCTTGGTACGTGAATTCGTAGAGCGAGCCGGGCAGCGGCTTGGTGCCCTTCGGCAGAAGCTCGATCTGACGCGGCGTCGCGTAGTGCCAGGCGTCCGGCGGTACCGGCCGCGGCGGGTCGGCCTCTCGGCGCCGAACGGTGAGGCGCGCCTCGGCCTTGTCCGGGCTGGCTGTCTTGAAGGAAAGGTAGAACGGAGCCTCCGGCGGGCCTCGGGTCGCGCTGACGAGTTCATCGCGTACGACCTCGACGATCGGCTTGCCGCCGCGCGTGGCCACGGGCACGTCGATCGCCATACCGCCCTGCTGGCGCAGTGCGTCCGCCTCCCAGCCCGACCAGACGATGGTGTAGCCCCGGCGCAGCACGAGCCCGGTCCCGGCATCAGTGGCGGTCTTCGGATCGTTGACCGCCTGCGCCGCCTGAGCCGGCGCGTCGAGGACCCAGTTAAAGAGGAACTTGCGGCCCCGGTTCAGCACCTCGAACAGGAGCGTTCCGCTGCCTCGGGCCGGATCCTTGGGCCGCAGGATGAACAGGTCTGTCTTGTACTCGACCATGCCGCGGGCGTTGCGGGGCGCCAGGGCGATGTCGACGATGCCGGCATTCGCAGGATCGGCGGGGTCCAACTCGCCACGGGCCGTGCCGACGACACGCTCGTAGCTTCCGGCTGATCCGAACTCCGCGCCATCGGCAAAAGGCTCGACGCTGGCGATCTCGATGCCGGTGATGCCCGCACGAGCCGGCGCAGCGCCGAGGGCGCAGCCAAGTGCGCCGACCACAACCCAACCGTTGCGCATGTTCGCTCCCTGTCCGGCTCGTGCTGGCCGGTGTTCTCAGCAAGCATGTCAGGGGAAAGACGTCGAGAGGAATGCCGGGCTGCGCCTCGTTTTCTCTCTGTGTTGGCTCTGCGCGCTGCTTTGTACGCTATTCAGTTCGAGCGGCGCGTTCGATGGCCGAGTGAGGACTTCGAGCTCACGGAGGCATTCCACGGGTCGTCGGTGCCGCAACCAAGGCCCCGGGGCTCGACCACGAGGCAGCGCATCGGCGCCGATGCTGATTGTAGTTATTTTGCAGGAATCTGCTCGGTGGCCTGTTCCACGCACCCGTTGGATCGGTATGATCGTGCTGAGGCACGACGCGTAGGAACCAAATATGACATCGACACTGCCGGAAGGTGCGAAGCCGGGCGATATCGTGACGGCTGACGGTAAGATCCTCTGCCGTGACCGAGAGCTTCACGAGTACGGCTATTTCACCGTCACCTACGAGCAGGCCCAGGTCGCCCGCAAGCATGGCTGGGGCTGCCGGGCCGGCGTCGTCTTGGATGGGGAGCACTCCGACGAGTGGAGCTGGGACTACGCCGAGGAAGAGCGTCGCATTGCGCTGGAAAACGGCGATGAGCCGCCCGGAGTGCGGATTTACCGAGAGCCACCCGCCTCGTGCCCTGTCGAAACAGCCCCCTCTTGCCGCCTCGAAGGCCGGTAGGCGAACGGGCGACAGCGGCATCCGGGGCGTTCGAGGATAGGGGCCCCATGGCTCCGCCGCCGCGATGGAAAACGGGCTTCACCAGCGAGGATCGTACCTGAGGGGCCCGCCATACACGGCGAGCCAGTTCACGACGACGTCGGGTGCAGCACCGCCACGCAGGGGAGAGCTGGACTCCCGGTCTGGCCCAGACGGCCCATCTCCCGGCTCGCCGGGGCGGACGCTACGCCCTCAGCCGCTCCGTGTTCGCAGCCACGTGTTCGCGGTAGCGGGCAACCACGTCCTCGTGTGAACCGCCGGTCAGCAACGTCGTGGTCGCTTCAGTGGCCGCCGCGATCTTCTCCAACACCATCGAGTTCATCTCGGCCCACCCTTCCTGACCGCCCCAGGCAAGCCGTACCAGACGGAGTTCGATGACCCGCTGCGCCTCGAACGCGAGCAGAAGGGACGTCATGAAGGGATTGAACAAGCAGGGGCTCCGGTCCGTATGAAGGCGAGGTGGCAACCGCGCTTCATCGGCGGGTGATCCCAAGCTGGGCAGTTGGTCGCAGGGACAGCCCTTTCACGAGCGCAAGAGCGCCCGGAAATCGAAGAAGGCAAACGCCCTCCAGGCCGGTAGGCTGACGCTAAGCCAGCCCACCGCTTTCCTTATTGGCGACCCTAAGGCGCCCGACGATCAGGCAACCTGGAGCTGTCCGGCCGACTCTTTGCCGCTCTTCCGGTCGATCTCGACCTCGTAGGTCACCTTCTGCCCTTCAGCGAGATCGCGCAGGCCGGCGCGCTCGACCGCCGAGATGTGCACGAACACGTCCTTGCCGCCGTTGTCGGGCTGGATGAAGCCATAGCCCTTCGTCTCGTTGAACCACTTTACCGTACCGGTTGCCATGTGTGCTCCTCCTGTGGCGAACAGAGGCTTTAACGCGCCGAGCGGCTTTTGTTCCAAACCGTTGGCTTCTTGAGGCGTCTCGCCGTAGCCGAGCCTCAGCCTCCAGGTCGCAGCCTCTTGCCCGCAGACTTGGCTTATCGCCAGGTGCGGATGCCTGATGGCGTCCCGCAGCCGATCCGCATGGGCAGGCTCTGGGTACACCAGAGACGTCACGGAGTCGAAGGCCGTCCATACCGGAAGCGAGCCCTCTTGAACGAACATGTCGATCGCCTCGACAGCCTCCCACCGCTCGAAGGCGTCAGGCCCATGCACGGCCCGGCAGACAATGCGGGCGCGCAGGAATGGGTCTTCCGCCGTGGGAGCCGTTTCCAGCGAGAACATCACCCCTGAACGGTCGGGCTGCAGCTCATCCGGGAGAGCCCCGATCTTGCGCCAGAGGCAGTGCCACGTGGCGCAGGCGGCCGGGCGATCCCTGTAGATGCTGCATGCCCCACCTGTCTGATGCGCGCATAAGGTTCCGGCAGGCTTGGCAAGCGCCTTGACTTCAAGAACTCGGCAGCACTCCGCGCAGGTGCCACAGGTTCGGCCGGGAACGAGAACGTGCAAGGCTTCCGAACTTCCAATCTGAGGCCGTGCTGCAGGTCGCCCGCCTCTCTTTACGAGAGACGTTCTCCTCGGCCTGCCGGGGATGATCGATCGGCGGAGAAAGCCGGGCCGTCCTCAGACCCGGCGCCTGTGGCTGCCCGGTCGGATGTCCCTTTCTCGCAAGGGGTTGTTAACCCTCCCGGCATGGGGGGCGAAACGGAATCGCGAGCAACGCCGTATAGGCGCACCAGACAGGAGAGCCGGTATGCCGGATGAGACAAGGTTGCCGACCTTGGACGTTCTCGCCGATCTGCCTCAAGCGGATTTCGTGGCCCGCTGGCGGTCTCTGGTCGGCGAACCTCCTGCCATCATGCTGGAGAGCCGGTCAGAGATGATCCGCCTGCTGGTGGACAGTACGGAACCCGCTCCGTTTCGCTTCGATGAGCAGGCTTTGAACGCGCCTCAAAGTCATCCGGACCGGCGCTGAAAAGGAACGGCCACGGAAGCTGGAACGAAGGTGCGCGTACATCCGGCGTCACCCCCATCCCGGCATCGTGGCCGCGACCGATCAAGCGACAGGGTCGCGATCGGCATGTCCCTCAGATGGGGGCATCATGGTTAACAATCAATGACGAGTCCGACGGCCCAATCACTTTCGAGCCGGCGGCATGCCGCGTTAAGCCCGTAGAACGGGTTGAGCCAAGCCCGCGGCTTTGCATGCCGATCCAGGCTGCGACCTCTTCAGTCGATCACTCCTCAGTCGATCACCTCGACGATGCGACGCGTGCCCGGTTCGACGAGCACGGGGTGATCGTTCACGATGGTGTAGTTGTAGCCCTTGAGCTCGAACTCGCGCGGAACGTCGTAGTAGACCGGGCCTTCGTCCGGCAGGACGGTGCCGACGCGAACCGGCAGACGGGAGACGAAGGAGGGACGACGTTCCGCCCGAGCGTAGATGCGAAATCGCTCGCGGCGGTCGATGCCAAGAATGCCATTGGCCGTCCCGACGGCCGCACCGATCGCTCCGCCGACCACGGCTCCCAGGGGACCGGCCATCTCCTCCCCACGCGCGGCCCCCTCCTGCGCGCCGCGCTGAAGCCCCTGCGCGTGAGCGGAGGCGGCCATACCGATCCCGACCGGGATGAGGATCGTAGCGAGTTTGGCGCGCATCGAAGGATACCTCACTTGCCGCCCGACGCTTCATAGGCGGTGATCGCGCGGCGGCAATTCTCGGACAGCTCGGCGCGGTGCTTCTTGAAGCAGGCATCCATCTCCGGGCTATCGGAGTCGATGCCTCCGCAAAACTGCAAGGCATCGCCCGTGCAGTACTTCTTGAGATCCGGGTTGCCGCGCTTGCTCTCCGGTGCGGCAGAGGCCGAGGCGACGACGAACGGTGCGGCAAGCAGCAGACCGAGGGTAGCGAGGCGTGGCATCGAATGCTTCCTGAGCCCGATATGGGCGGGCAGGAATGATCGAGAGGATGGGATCGTTCCTCGAAAGAGGGCCCCGCGGCCCAATCTGCTCAACGGTTGGCGGGGCCTGTCGTCTCCACCCGACGAAGCGCCCGTACGCGACGCGGCTCCCTCTCAGGCTGACCGAAGGCCGTCAGCCTCGCACCAACCGCGTCATCGGCAGCCTGTCCCATCCCTGCAGGACACGGCGCCGTCCGCCCCAGATCATGCGCACGTGCAACTCTGCCGCCCGGTCAGGGTCCGAGCGCTCAAACGAAAACAGGCGCTCCCAAGGAGCGCCTGTTTCACTGTTCACGAGGAAGCGTCAGACCACCCGGCGGTCCGGTGAGGGGCCGCCGGAGATCCGGGTCCTAGTACGAGCCGAACTTGTAGTTCAGGCCGGCGCGGACGACGGCGAACTCGGTGTCGCGGACCTGCTGGCCACCGCTGACGAGCACGGTGCCCGGGCTGCCGATGGAGACCGTGCGGCCCTGGTTGTCCGTCGCGAAGGCGCCACGGCCACCGGTGCCGCGATCGAGGTTCACGTACAGACCTTCGACCTTCAGCGTCACGGCCGACGACTTGAAGAAGTTCAGGAACGAGTCGGTCGGGAGAGCGTACTCGATACCACCACCGGCGGCCCAGCCGGTCTGGAAGTCGTTGCTCGACACGCCGGTGCCGAACTCACGACCGCCGCCGGAGCCGTAGGCGAAGCCGCCGGTGCCGTACACGAGGGTGCGGTCGAAGGCGTAGCCGAGGCGACCGCGGACGGTGCCGAAGAAGTCGAGGCCGGACAGACCACCCGGGTTGAACACCTGCTGAGCGGCCAGCGGGCTGGTCGAGAGGAAGCGGTTCCGGTCACGGCCGAAATCGGCGTACTGGGCGTCGGCCTCGACACCGATCACGACACCGGAGCCCGGGGTGAACTGGTAGTTGTAGCCGATCTGACCGCCGCCGACGAAGCCTTCGTTGGACTCGCGGTTGCTGAAGGCGACCACGGCGGTGGTGCCCGGGGGCACGAGCAGGGAGGCCGGGCCGACGCCGATCACGGTCGGGACGCGGTCATCCTGGGTGCCGAAGCCGTAACCGGCGTTGAAACCGGCGTAGAAGCCCGTCCAGGTGAACACCGGCACCGGCTGGAACACCGGCGGCGGAGCCGCGCGGCGCGGGAGGTCGGCGGCGAGCGCCGTGCCCGACAGGAGAATGCCCGTGAGGCCGGCAAGGATCAGGGAATTGCGCAAGGTTTGAACCAGGGGTTTGTTAAACGTGCGCCCTGTTAGCAGCGGCCCAGCTCAGGTCATATGATATATTAGCCACAGCCCATCGATGACATCGCCGTGATCGTGCCGATCCCTCGCGTCACCGCCCTGTCGGCCCTTTGGTTCCGTTCGGCCCAAACGATGAGCCATTGGCCAGCGCCGGCCGCGATGTTCCGAGGGCGACGCGCCCGCTGTCGAGATCAGGCGGAGCTGTCGGCTCCATCGACTTCCTCCTCGGTCGGCAGCTCGCAGCGGTTGTGAATGTCAGTGGCCGCCATCGCGCCATGTCCCATCGCAACCACGACTTGGTCGAGACCGCGCACGACTCCGCCGGCGGCGTAGAGACCCGGTACCGTGGTGCGGTTGTGCTCGTCGACGAGGAGAGCTCCCGTTTCATCGTGCTCGGCTCCCAATTCCAATGCGAGCTCGGAGCGAAGCTTCAATCCGAGAGCCGAGTAGAGCACCTCGAACCGGTGTTCATCACCGCTCGCCGTGCGTAGCCGGGTGATCCGGGCATCCTCGACATCGAGGCCTGTTACCGGCTCGTGGACGACCTTGATGCCGTGCTTCTCGACGCGCTCGCGCTCGCCCGCGTCGAGGTGCATGCCTTGCCCCAGCGTCAGAAGCGTCACGTCGCGCGAGTAGGTGCGGGCCACGAACACCGCCTCTCCCAGGCCCCTGTCGCCGTGGCCGATCACCGCGATGCGCTTGCCTCTCGCTTCGTAGCCATCGCAGATCGGGCAGTAGCGCACGAGGCCGCGTCTGACGGCGTCGGGAAGGTCCGGCAGGTCGGGCTCCACGTCGTCCGCGCCCGTGGCGAGAAGCACCCGGCGCGCCCGCACCTCGCGTGAGATGCCGCCCGCCTCTTCGACGCTGGCCGCGAAGCCTCCCTCGACCCTGCGCAGGGTCGTGACGGTGCCATGGGTGACCTCGGATCCATACCGAGCGAGGTGCTCGCGTTGACGGAGGAGGATCTCCTGTCCGGAGATGCCGTCGGCGAAGACCGGGATGTTGTGGCTGGTGGGTATCCAAGACGCGCGGGAATCGCCCGCATCCACCACGAGGAAGCGGCGCTCGAAGCGGGCCAAGTAGAGTGCGGCTGTCAGCCCGGCCGGGCCGCCGCCGACAATCAGGCAGTCGATCGGCTCTGAGAGATCAGCGGACAGAAGCCGAGCCATTCGCTCATCCGTTTATGAGGGCCACCCTTGCCGAGACCACCTTCGGCCTTCATCGGTTCCGCCACCGGCCGAAGCTTCGGACCGTCGGGAGGCGTAATCCTGTTGGAGCGGCCAAGCCGGCCGAGCGGGCTCCGTCAGGCCCGCGGACGGATCGGGGCCTTGGTGCGGCCACCAGAGCCTGCGCCGTCCAGAGGGCGATGCGCAGGAGCTTAACCCCCCGTTTGCGGGGCGTCGGACGGGAGGGCGGCGTCGAGGGCGGACATGGGAATCCCTTGCATGGGCGGATGCGACATGCCCAGCTTTGCCCGCCCTGGACGGCCCGAGAAATCGGGACAGTCTCGATCGAGAGCTTCGGATCATTCGATGGAGTTGTCGGGCACCCGAATATCGTTCGATCGAGGGGCCACCGCCCGTGAACGACGGGTATCGGGATCGACACGGCATCGGATGGTCCGAGCCGGTCGAGGAGCCAGCGGCCCCGTCCCGGAACGGTGTCCGGCCCGCTGCAGCGGGCCGGCATGTCCTTGGGCGCGTAGGTCAGTGCCGCGGTAAGGTGTGCAGCCCGCGCAGGAAGAGGTCGACGTCCTCCCGCGTGTTGTAGAAGGCCAGCGAGGCGCGCACCGACTGATCGACGCCGAAGCGGCGCAGCGCCGGCAGGGCGCAGTGGTGGCCCGAGCGCACCGCGATCCCGAGGGAATCGAGGTGGTGGGCGACGGCCTCGTTGGTGAGGCCATCGACCGTGAAGGACATGACGCTCGCCTTGTTGAGCGCGGTACCGATCAGGCGCAGGCCCTTCACATCAGCCAAGCCTTCCTGCGCGTATTCGAGCAGGTCGTGCTCGTAGGCTGCGATCGCCGGCAGGCCAACGCTCTCCAGGTAATCGAGCGCCGCACCGAGACCCACCGCGCCGGCGATGTCGGGCGTGCCCGCCTCGAACTTTTCCGGTGCGCCCTTGTAGACGGTCTTGGCGAAGGTGACGTCCTCGATCATGTGGCCGCCGCCCTGCCACGGCGGCATCGCCTCCAAGAGGTGCCGCTTCCCGTACAGGGCGCCGATGCCGGTCGGCCCGAACACTTTGTGGCCGGAGAAGACCAGGAAATCGGCGTCGAGCGCCTGCACGTCGATGGGGATGTGCGGCGTCGATTGCGCGGCATCGACCAGCACCGGCACGCCGTAGGCATGCGCCAGAGCGATGATCTCCCGGATCGGGTTCACGGTGCCGAGCGCGTTGGCGACATGCGTCACCGAGACGATCTTGGTGCGGCCCGAGAGCAAAGCCGCGTACTGTTCGAAGATGATCTCGCCACGATCGTTGACCGGGATCACCCGGATCGTCGCGCCGGTCGCCTGTGCCAGAAGTTGCCAGGGCACGATGTTGGCGTGGTGCTCGATGGTCGAGACGATGATCTCGTCGCCGGGGCCGATATTGGCCCGGCCGTAGGAGTTGGCGACGAGGTTGATCGCTTCCGTGGTGCCGCGCAGGAAGACGATATCGTCCTTGCTCGGCGCGTTGAGGAAGCGGCGCGTCTTCTCGCGACCGCCCTCGAACAGGTCGGTGGAGCGCGCGGCGAGCGTGTGCGCGGCTCGGTGGATGTTCGAGTTGTGACGGCCGTAGAATTCGCTCGTGGCGTCGATCACGCTCTGGGGCTTGTGGGTGGTGGCCGCGTTGTCGAGCCAGACGAGGCGATGCCCGTTCACGCTCTGGTGCAGCGCCGGGAAGTCCTTGCGAACGTGCTCGACATCGAACGGCGCGCCGGCCGGAACCGACCCGTGCGAGGTCACCCGCGGGGCGGGCCCCGCGTGGCGCGAGGGCTCGACCCGTGGCTGGGCGGCCGCCTTCTTGCCCCTCGCTGGCGGCGGGGCCGGGCTCAGGAAGTAGTAATCGCCCGTGTTGTCGGGGGCGGGCACGCTCGGATGCGGGAGCTGGCCGGTGCGCGAGAAATGCTCCTGCGCGGCGTCGCCGCCGGGCTTGCCGGGATCGCGCGGCACGAGGTGGGGTGCCAGCGCGTGGGCGAAGCCGTTGGCGCGGGGATGGTCGGCCGCGGTCTGCCGGTGCAGGTCGGGGCCACCGGGGATCGCTGCGGCCACGTCGGGCAGGCTCGGCACGAAGAATTCGGGCAACCGGTTCGAGTTCGTGAACGGATGCACCGAGGGGATCGCCGCCACGTCGAACAGGTTTGCGCTCGCCGGCGCGGGCGTCGCGCCGACCGGGTTGGCATGGGACGGACCGGTCAGGCCCGGCAGGCCGACCGGCGGCGCGCCGAAGGAGCGCGCGGCCTGCGCCGACAGGTCGGGCTGGAAGCCCGACGGCAGCGCGCCCGAGGGCAGAGAGGGCGTACCCAGATTGGCGCCGGGCAGCGCGGGCTGCCCGGAACCGGTGGGAAGGGTCTCAAGCCCCTGGGGGACTTGAGGCGTCTGCGGCAGTTGGGGCTGGAACGGTGCGCTACCCGCCTGTCCCTGGCCGGTGATCTCGCGGGCGAGGCGCCCGACGAGATCGGCATGCGCCAGATCGCCCGCGTTGCCGGTCGGAAGACCGAGAGCGGGGGCGTTAGGCGTAGTCATGGTAGTTTCCCAGCAGCACGTTATCGAGGCGGGCGATCGCGTCCTCGACCAGCACGGCGGCCGAGAAGTAGCGGGTCACGAGGTGCGAGGCGATGGAGTGATCGTTGGTGCCCATGTAGCGCACCGACAGGCCGGGCTCGATCTCGCCGGTCACACCCGACTTCTGCAGGCCGACCACGCCCTGCTCACCCTCGCCGACGCGCAGCAGCAGGATCGAAGTGGTCTGGGCACCCGTCACCGGATCGGTGTCGATCGGCAGCTTGTCGCTCGGCACCAGCGGCACACCGCGCCAGGTGATGAAGGGCGCGCCGAACAGGTGGACGACGACCGGCGGCACGCCGCGGCGGGTGGCCTCGCGGCCGAAGGCGGCGATGGCGCGCGGATGGGCCACGAAGAAGGCCGGCTTCTTCCACACCAGGGTCAGCAACTCGTCCAGGTCGTCCGGGGTCGGCGGGCCTGAGCGGGTCGGGATGCGCTGGCGGCCGGCGACTTCGCCGAGCAGGCCGAACTGCGAGTTGTTGAGCAGCTCCCACTCCTCGCGTTCCTTCACGGCATCGACCGTGAGGCGGATCTGCTCGCGCAGCTGATCGATCTCGTTGGAATAGAGATCGGTGACGCGGGTGTGGGTGTTGAGGATCGTCTGGATCGTGGAGAGGTGATACTCGCGCGGATCGATCTCGTAATCGACGAAGGTGGTCGGCAGGCGCGGCTCGCCGGCATGGACCGCCAGGAGTTCGATGCCCTGCTCGCCGTAGGAGTTGGTGTGCCCTTTGAGGCGATCACGCTCCTCCTGGTACTGGTCGATGCGCGAGCGGACGGCCTCGTCCTCGATCGCGGCGCGGTCGAGGGTGAGCAGCGTCACCGCCGAGAGCGCCTTCACCGCCGGCGCCGGGCCGGCCTCGCCGACGAGGGCGTCGTCGCCGAAATAGTCGCCGCGCGTGGCAAGTCCCTGGCGTAGCCGGCCCTTGTAGGGGCCCGACAGGGTCAGCTCGACGGTGCCGTCGGCCACGATCACGAGGCTGCGGCCGGACGAGCCCTCCTCGGCGATGACCTCGCCGGCCTTGTGCCGGCTCTGCGTGAACTTGTCCGCGAGCGTGGCCAGTTCGGCATCGCCGAGGCGGCTGAACAGCGGAACGGCGCGCAGCGAGCCGGGACGGACCGTGCGACCCTTGTCCTCAAGGCTGAGATCGATGCGGCCGGGCTTGGCCAGCACCACGGCGCGGCGGTTGACCCGGTAGACGCCGCCCGCGACGTCGACGAAGGGCAGCAGGCGCAGGAGGAAGCGGGGGGTGTTGGCGACGTTCTGGACCGAGGTGACGGTCGCGGTCGCTAGATTGCGCGCGGCGGATGCGCTCACGCTCAGACCCGGTCCACTCATCTGTCGTCGTCTCCTTACGGTGTTTCGGAAATTCGGCCGGTGTGGACGCGGGGGCCCGGCGCCGGCAGCACATCGGGTGCGGATGACAGGCAGCCGCCGGCACGGCGCAGGCACAAAGGCCACGCCGGCGCCGCACTGAACTTGCCAACACCATCGCTCTATTGATTGCGACTTGCCCGAGCCGGGCCTATTGAGACGTTCGCCCGGGACAGTTGATGTACTAGGCGCGGCGGCAGCCGGCGGTCAACGGAATGATTTTCCAATTTTTGTGGACGCCGCAGGAGATGGATCTTCTGAAGCTGTCTAAATGAGTTGAACGTTTTATAAACCAGCCTTTTACTGGAAAAATGTTCTACAAGATGTTCTCTTGGAGAATGTCTTGAAGCAACTCGTCGCCGAAAGATTTTTTTGGCAGCCGGCTCAGATCCCGTCGCCGAAACCGAAGGACTGATCCATGGTCTGGGCGGGCTCCTCGTCGCTCCGCAGGCGCGAGACGACCCGCGCCGGCACGCCCGCGACGGTGGTGTGGGCGGGCACCTCGTGCAGCACCACCGCGGCAGCGGCGACCTTGGCGCCTTCCCCGACCCGGATGTTGCCGAGCACCTTGGCGCCGACGCTGAGCAGCACCCCGCGGGCGATCTTCGGATGCCGGTCGCCACTCTCCTTGCCGTTGCCGCCGAGCGTCACCGACTGGAGGATCGAGACGTCATCGGCCACGACCGTGGTCTCGCCAATGACGACGCCGGTGGCGTGATCGATGAAAACCCCCGAGCCGATCCGCGCCGCCGGGTGAATGTCGCAGCCGAACACCTCGGAGATGCGGCTCTGCACGTGCAGGGCGAGCGTCGCCCGGCCCTGATGCCAGAGCCAGTGCGCCACCCGGTAGCCTTCGAGCGCGGCGAAGCCCTTGTAGAACAGGAATGGATCGAGATAGCGCCGGCAGGTCGGGTCGCGCTCGCGGATGGCGATGAGATCGCGCACGGCGTGCAGCCCCGTATGCGGGTCGGCCTCGAAGGCGGAGAAGCAGAGATCGCGCATGGTGAGCCGCGACAGGTCGCCGTCGCCGAGCCGGTGGGCGAGGCGGTAGGCCAGCGCTTCCGACAGGCTGCGCTGGTCGAGCACCGTCGCCTGGATCAGACCCGCATAGAGCGGCTCCTCGATCAGCGCAGCCTCGGCCTCGCTCCGCATCGCCGCCCAGACATCCCCCTCCGCCATGCTGCGGCTCGTCGCCCGCAGGGGCGGGACGATCGCCAGGGCTGCGGTCACGACCGGGTCTCCGGATTGGACGGGGGGAGCGGGCGGAGGCCGCAGCGGTGATCGCGCGCACGCATCGTCGGGTCGTCCAATCGCTTCACGGGATGCGCCGGAACAGGTCCGGCAGGTAGCTCTGCAGGGTCTCGTGGCCGTCGAACTGGACATCGATCGTGGCGCGGCCGGCCTGACCGTGGATGCCGATCACCCGGCCCCGCGCATGGCGCCAGATCCCGAGGGCTTCGGCGAGGTCGAGCCGATCGAACACGACCTGATCGCCGGGAAGCATCGTCGCACTCAGCATGATGGTGTCCTTGAAGCGGGAATCCCGTCACGGCTTCCGATCCACCGGCCCGCACGCAGCGTCTCAAATCGCGCGCCGCGGGAGGGGTAGGAAGAGCCTGCCAACCGCGCCGGGATACGGGAGAAGATTTGCTGCGCGGGAGGGCGGATCAAGAGCATTATTTTCGGTAAGTCATTGTTTCAATTCGATAATTATCGAGAGAACGCCGTTTGGCAAGCCTTGTTCCGCACTTCTCGCCGCGCGCCCCCGGAACGGGACGGCGATCCAGCCGCTGCCGGCGGCAGCGAGCGCTCGATCGAGGTCGGTCCGGATCTCGTCGATGTTCGCCAGCCCGACGGCGAGGCGCACGTAGCCGTCGGTGGCGCCGACGGCGCGCGGCTCATCCGGCGTCAAGTGCGAGTGGCGGGTCGAAGCTGGTTGGATCGCGCGGCTGCGGGCATGTCGATATGGGCGACGCCATAGAACAGCTTGGACGCTTCAGCGCGGAGGCCGCCTGATCCGAGGCGGGGGCGCGTGCGGCCGCACCGCCCTTCAGTGCGGCAAGGACGCCGCTCCAGCACGTCGACGGTGGGACCGGTGACCGGGATGTCGATGGTGCCGAGGGCCTCGAGCGCAAACAGGTTTTCGCATCCGCCTGCGACAACGGCCGGCCGAACGCTCGGCCGATTGCCTCACGGGTGCTTGTGGATCGGATCGACCCAGTAGACCGTCTCGGGCCGCTCGGCCGCCTCGACATCGGGCAGGTTGACCACCACCGCCTCGTTGTCGGAGCGCACCAGCACGCAGTGCAGGGGCTCGTTGGTCGAGGCGTTGATCTCCTGGTGCGGCACGTAGGGCGGCACGAAGATGAAGTCGCCGGGCCCGGCTTCCGCCACGTATTCGAGGCGCTCGCCCCAGCGCATCCGGGCCTGGCCGGAGACGATGTAGATCACGCTCTCCAGCGCGCCGTGGTGGTGCACGCCGGTCTTGGCGTCGGGCTCGATCGCCACGGTGCCGGCCCAGATTTTCTGGGCGCCGACCCGTGCGGCGTTGACCGCCGCCTGCCGGAACATGCCGGGCGTCTGCGCCGTGTTGGGATCGAGCCGGTCGCCGGGGATCACCCGCACGCCGTCATGCTTCCAACGCGCGGCGCCTTCGTCGTGGTCATGATTGTGAGGCTCATGGTCGTGAGGCTCATGGTCATGGGTGTGGCCGTCGCCGAGGTCGTGCATGTTCACAAAATCCTTCGTCGCCGCGATTATCGCACGGCGGCAAGCGCGTCCGAAAACCCGGTATCGAGGATCGCCTCGGCGCGCGGGGCTCGCGCCGCCTGGATCAGTCCGGCCCGCACGTAGAGGTCGATGATGCGCTGCTCGTCGGCGATCACGGTGTCATCGATCGGCACGGTGCGATAGCGCGCGCGCCCGAACCAGCGCAGCGGCACCGCCTCGGGCAGGCCGATCAGCCGCGACCATGCGGCAGCATAGGGCGCCGGATCGGTCAGCGCCCGGGCTCGGGCCCTGGCGAGGCGGGCGGCGTAGTCGGCGAGCAGGGCGCGCTTGGATTTCAGCGCGGCATCACTCGCCACCGCGTAGCTCAGGCCCGGGGTGATGCCGTTGCCGTCGCGGAGCACCCGCACGAGGCCGGCGAGTTCGGCCGCGGAGGTGTAGGGCTCCCAGGTCGACCACGCATCGACCGCGCCGGAGGTCAGCGCCAACTTGGCGTCGGCAGGCGGCAGGAAGCGAAACTGCACGTTGTCGGCCGGCAGCCCCGCTTCTTCGAGGGCGGCGAGGACGACCTGGTGGCCGATCGAGCCGCGGTTGGTGGCGATCCGCTTGCCCTGGAGATCCGCCACGCTACGGATGGCGGAGTCGGGCGGCACGAGGATGGCGAGCCCGTCCTGCCGGTTGCGGAAGGCCAGAAAGGCCTTGACCGGAACCCCCGCGGCGGCGGCGAAGGTGAAGGGGGCGTCGCCCACGCCGCCCGCGTCGATGACGCCGGCATTCAACGCTTCCAGCAGCGGGGCGGCCGCCGGAAACTCGCTCCATTCAAGCCGGTAGGGGAGTCCGTCGAGCACGCCCGTGGCCTCCATCAGGGCGCGGGCGTTGCCGCGCTGGTCGCCGACGCGCAAGACCTCCTCCGCGTGGGCGGGCGCGAGGCTGGCGAGCGCCAGCGCGATCAGGACGAGCCAGCGGGCCATCACGCGGCCTCCGCCGTGCCGCGGCGCCGGGCGAGCAGATCCTTGAAGGCTGGCAGCAATTCGCGCCCGTACTGGATCGCGTCCTCCAGCGGGTCGAAACCGCGGATCAGGAAGGTGCGCACGCCGAGGTCGTGATAGTCGAGGAGCGCGTCGGCGACCTGCTCGGGTGTCCCGACGAGCGCCGTGGAGTTGCCGGAGGCGCCGGTCTCGGCGGCGATCGCGGTGTAGAGGCGCTTGTCGAGGCGCTGGCCTTCGGCCGCCGCGGCAAGCAGCCGGCGCGAGCCCTCGTTCTGCGGGGGCGCTGCAGACGCGAGGCCGCGGGCGGTCCGCAGCCGCCGGGTCTCGGCAAGGATGGCCTCCGCCCGCGCCCAGGCCCGCTCCTCAGTCTCCGCCAGGATCGGCCGCAGCGAGAGGCTGAACCGGGGTGAGCGCCCATGCGGGGCGGCCGCCGCCCGCACCCTGCCGATCAGCTCGCGCACCTGGGCGTAGGTCTCGCCCCACAGGGCGTAGGTGTCGGCGTGTCGGCCGGCCACCGCCAGAGCCGCCGGCGAGGCGCCGCCGAAATAGACGGGGATCGCCCCGACTGGCTTCACCTCGGAGAATCCGGCCTCGATCCGGTAATGGCGACCCGCGTAATCGAAGGGCGCGTCCGACGTCCAAGAGAGACGCAGGATGTCGAGGAATTCGGCGGTACGGGCGTAGCGCTCGTCCTTGGTGAGATGGTCGCCGTCGCGGGCGAGATCGCGGTCGTCGCCACCGCTGATCGCGTGGATCGCTACGCGCCCACCGCTGAGCTGGTCGAGCGTCGCGAACTGGCGCGCCGCGATTGTGGGCGCGGTGAAGCCGGTGCGATGGGCGATCATCAGCCCGATGCGCCGCGTCGCGGCCGCGATCTCCGCGGCGATCAGCAGGGGATCGGGGGAGGTGGAATAGGCCGCCACCAGAACCCGATCGAACCCGCCCCGCTCGTGCGCCTTGGCCAGGAGCCGCAGATAGTCGGGCTCGATCGCCGGCCCGCGCGCCGCGCGCGTCTCGGAGACCTCGTGCGGGGCGACGAAGCCGATGAACTCGGTCGTCTCGGGCGGCAGCAGGCTCATCCGGATTTTCCTCGACTGTCAGACACCGAGCGCGGTGCGGCCGGCGGCAACCCGCACCGCGTCGCCCTGCGGCCAGTGGATGCGCGCGCACAGGACGTCGCGCAGGTGCCGCTCCAGTGGCGCTTTTCGCGAGAGCGCGGCGTTGCCGCAGAACTCGGCCACCCGCTGCACCGCCTGGATCGCGTTCTCGGTCACGGTCAGCTTGACGAAGCCCGCCTCCTGCGGGGCCGGCAGCGCGCCCGCATCGGTCTCGGCGGCGAGGCTGGCCACGAGCCGGGCGTTGACGGAGAGGAGCCGCTCGTTCTCGCCCAAGGCCTCGTGGAAGCGCGGCAGGCTGGCGAGCGGCGCCCCGAGGCTGCCGGGCACGCGCTCGTGCAGGAAGTCCCGGAACCACGCCTGCGCCGCCTGCGCGACCCCGTCGTAGAGGGCGGCGAGCAGGGTGCAGCTCCAGGCCTGCTGCAGCGGATCGGGCCGGCGCCATTCCTCCGGGCGGCGCAGGTCGACCGCGTGGTCGCCCGGCACCCGCACGTCCTCGAACACCACGTCGTGGCTTCCCGACGCGCGCAGGCCGAGATGGTCCCAGGTCTCCTCGATGCGGATGCCCGGGGACGACATCGGCACCAGCAGGTTGCCGACCCGCGGCTCCGGCTCGTCGGTGCGCACGAAGACGACGCCGTAGGCGAGGCCCGGCGCGCCGGTGGAGTAGATCTTTCGGCCCGATACCCGCCAGTCGTCACCATCGCGCCGGGCGAGCGTGCCGGGCAGGCCGCCGCGGGCAGGTGTGCCGAGATCGGGCTCGACCCTGAGCGCATTGATGAGGGCGCCCTTCGTCACCGCGTCGCGCCCGACCGTGTCCGCGAGCGCACGCGGCCAGGGCGTGCCGGCGCGGTGGATCAGCCCGTGCTGGAGCAGCGTCATCGCCAGCACCAGGGCGACCGCCGGATCGCCGGCACCGAGCGTACCGACGACCTGCGCCGCCCGCGCCAGCCCGGCCCCGCCGCCTCCGAGCCGTTCCGGCACGGTGAGCCCGATCAGACCTGCTTCGCGCAGAGATGCGATCGGCCCGTGCGGAAAGGCGCCGGCGCGATCGCGCTCACCGGCTTCCGCGGCAAAGTTCTCGGCCAGACGCCGGACGGTATCGAGGGACGCGGCGGCCATGGTCATCGAGAGGGCATGAGGAAAGAGCGAGGGGGGAGGGGCGGAGCCAAGTGCCGTGGCGATTGGCGGGAGGCTTTTCGCAAGGTCTCGCTATGCTCGGCGCGGAGGAGCGGGCGGTCAACGAAACGTGTTTCCAAAGATGGGACCTCTGGAAGGAGGTTCTGCCCGCACGCTTCCGAATACCGGAAGATCGCGCTCTGCTCTGTCGACGACGCGTAGGACCTCTGCTTCGGAGGCCGTGTCCGCGGTGTCTCGCCCGCGAACGGACCGTCCTGTCGCCGCTTCCCCATGATCCAGCGCTGATCACCCTAAACCCGGATCGCTGGGCGAAAAATCTTCTCGCGGACGTCAAAACTGAGAAAGTCTATCGCCGGACATGACGTATTTTGGAAAGATGCTTCGATTGACTTCACTGCCAAGCAATTGAAAACTGAATAAACCAGCCCCCTCCCGAGAAGCTGTTCCCGATATCGACGCGCCGCATCGTCCCGGTTGACCGGGCGATCCTCCGGTGCGTCCCGCCTTGCGACCCTGCGGAGACGACCATGACCGACGAGCCCCCGCGCCCCGGCCTCCTGCCGTCGCGCCGGTTCCTGTTGCGCGCGGGCGCTGCCGCAGCGGCTCTCCCGCTCGGCTTCGGGGTGGGCGGCGTGCGGGCCTGGGGGCCCGGTCCGGCCGTGCCGTTCGATCCCGGCCCGATCTGCCGCCCCGCCGCCGCAGAGGGGCCCGCCGGTCCCCTGAAGCCGATCAAGCTCGCCTGGAACGCCACCGCGATCTGCACCGCCGCGGCGCCGCTGGCCAAGGAGCGCGGCATCTTCGCCGCCCACGGCCTCGACGTGGAGTTCGTCAATTTCGGCGGCTCGACCGAGGCTCTGTTGGAGGCCATTGCCACGGGCAAGGCGGATGCCGGTATCGGCATGGCGTTGCGCTGGCTCAAGCCGCTGGAACAGGGCTTCGACGTGAAGATCACCGCCGGCCTGCATGGCGGCTGCCTCCGGCTGCTCGGCGCGAAATCCGCCGGTATCACCGACATCGCGGCGCTGAAGGGCAAAACGATCGCGATCAGCGATCACGCGAGCCCGGCCAAGAACTTCTTCGCCCTGCTGCTCGCGCAGGCCGGCATCGATCCGGAGACTGGTGTCGAGTGGCGGCAATACCCGGCCGACCTCCTCAACCTCGCGGTCGAGAAGGGCGAGGCGCAGGCGCTGGCCGATTCCGATCCGCGCACGTGGATCTGGCTGAAGGACCCGAAATTCACGGAAATCGCAACCAACCTCTCGGGGGCTTACGCCGACCGCACCTGCTGCGTGGTCGCCGTGCGCGGCAGCCTGATCCGTAACGACCGCGCTGCCGCCGCCGCGCTCACCCGCGCCGTGCTGGAGGCCGGTCACCGCGTCCACGAGAACCCGGAGGACGCCGCGCGCATCTTTTCGGGCTACGGCGGCAAGGGGTCGGTCGAGGATCTCGCCGCGATGCTGCGCAGCCAGCACCACGGCGACCGCCCGGTCGGCACCGACCTGAAGCGCCAGCTCGTACTCTACGGCGACGAGCTCAAACAGGTGAACGTCCTCAAGCGCACCACCGACACGGCTAAGTTCGCCGAGCGCGTCTATGCCGACGTGCTGAGCTGAGGGGCGCTCATGACCAGCCTCACCGGATTCGCCGGCGCCTTGCCCGATGCCCATGGGCGCTCCCCGGGGCTACCGCTGCGGGCGCTCGCTCTCGGCGCAGCCTGGCTCGCGCTCGCGGGGGCGACCTACGCCCTGCCGGAGGACGGCGACTTCCCCACCACCGCCGCCTTCGCGGCCGGGGCCCTCGGCCTCGGCCTCGTCCTGCCGCTGCTGGTCGCCCGGTCGGCGCATCTCGGCCGGGCCGGAGCCTCCCTGGCGCACTGGACGCCCTGGCTGACGCTTCTGGCGCTGGCCCTCACCGCCTGGGAACTCATCACGGCGAAGTTCGCGCTCCTGCCGATGCCCTTCTTCCCGCCGCCGCAGGCGATCCTAGAAGTCTTCGTGGAAGACTGGCCGAGGCTCGGCGGCAGCATCCTGGCCTCGCTGAAGCTGCTCGCCGGAGGCTACCTGATCGGCGCCGGTCTCGGCTTCGTGCTCGGCGTCGCCATCGGTTGGTCGAAGGCCGTGGGCTACTGGGCGCATCCGATTTTGCGGTTCGTCGGGCCGCTGCCGGCGACCGCGTGGCTGCCGATGGCCTTCTTCGTGTTTCCCTCGTCCTGGTCGGCCAGCACCTTCCTGATCGCGCTCGCCACCGGCTTCCCGGTCACGGTGCTGACGTGGTCGGGGGTCGCCGGGGTCAACAAGGCCTATTTCGACGTGGCGCGCACGCTGGGGGCCTCGCCCGCCTTCCTCGTGTTGCGGGTCGCGGTCCCGGCGGCGCTGCCGCACGTCTTCGTCGGGCTGTTCATGGGGCTCGGCGGCGCCTTCGCCGTGCTGGTGGTCGCCGAGATGCTCGGCGTGAAGTCCGGCCTGGGCTGGTACCTGCAATGGGCTCAGGGCTGGGCCGCCTACGCCAACATGTACGCCGCGCTGATCGTGATGGCGCTGATGTGCTCCGGGCTCATCACCCTGCTGTTCCGCCTGCGCGACCGGGTGCTCTCCTGGCAGAAGGGGCTGGTGCAATGGTAGCCGGTCCACTCGAACGCTCCGCCCCGGCGCCCCTTGCGGCGGCCGGATCGCGGCTCACCGTCGAGGCCGTCTCGCACGCCTTCGACATCCGCGGCGCCGCGCTACCGGTGCTCGACCGCATCTCCCTCGACGTGGCGCCGGGCGGCTTCGTGGCGCTGCTCGGTCCCTCCGGCTGCGGCAAGTCCACCCTACTGCGTCTCGTCGCCGGGCTGGAGCCGCCCGGCGCCGGCCGCATCTCGATCGACGGGGCTGGGGTCACGGGCCCCGATCCGTCGCGCCTGCTCGTGTTCCAGGACCCGACGCTCTATCCCTGGCGCACGGTGCAGGGGAACGTGATGCTAGGGCTGGAGGCCCGCGGTGTCGCCAGGCGCGAACGCGCGGCCCGGGTCGAGGCGGCCCTGCGCCTCGTCGGGCTCGACGGCTTCAGCGAGGTCTTTCCGCACCAACTCTCCGGCGGCATGGCCCAGCGCGCGGCGCTGGCCCGCGCCCTGGTGAACGCGCCGCGCCTTCTCCTGCTCGACGAACCGCTCGGCAAGCTCGACGCTCTGACCCGACTCAGCCTGCAAGCCGAGATCCTGCGGCTGTGGCAGGAGACGCGCTTCACCGCGCTCCTCGTCACCCACGACGTGGAGGAGGCGCTGGTGCTGGCCGAGCGTGTCATCGTGCTCTCCGACCGCCCGGCCGCGATCCGCGCGGACATCCTCGTCGAGCGTCCCTATCCGCGCCACCGCGACGATCCTGAATTGGTGCGTCTGCGCCGAAAAATCCTCGGCATCCTCGGTCAATCGATCTGATCGGCTGCCGCTCGGGGTCGTGCTTTCATCCTCCGTTCGACCGGCCCATCCGTAACCACCGCGCCAACCGAAGCCGGTGGCGTCGGTTGGCTAAGCGAACAATGTCGGATCGTCGTGATATGCGTGCCAAAGGTCTGCTGCTGGCGCGAAGCAGGCATTCCCGGTGTGGATCAATGCAAACTCCAGACCTCGATGACGCGCTGAGAGCGTTCGTGGGGAGCTAAGCTCGAGGTTCCGATCCATTGTCGCCGACAACGTGAATCGCGAACGACACACCGAACAGGACAAGCGCAGCGAGTGTAAGATTGCCGCGGTTTTTGTCTGTGCTGAGGCATTCAAGCCTGAGGACAGAGGCTACGAATTCTGCGTCTCGAATATATGAGAGCGGGAGCCTCCAGGATTCCGCGGTCACTCTTAGTGCAGCGGTCACGGTCCAATCGCCCGCTTGAGGCTTGGTGCCGCCCAAAAGTGCATGCCGTTGCCTTGCATGACATTCGGCGGCCGGCATGACCGAGATGTCTAACGTTGGACCAGGCCAGAGCTACGGGTGTTCACGCGAGTTGATGCCGACCCGAGTGCAGTGCGAATGACAACGGACGATGGGCAGGCCGACTTGGGGCGTACTCGGCTTAGTGACTCTCACGAAACTCCCGCTGCGCTGTCATCGCAGGAGCGAGAACCGGTCGGAAACCGGAATTTCGTGAGGCACTCTTAGCCCTGAGTTTGGCCGGCGGACCTGAACTTGGGCGCCGGATGTATCGCCACGCATTGCGGCAGCATGCACGTAAGCACACCCATGCCCGCAGAGGGGCAAGGGTGCAGCGCGCGGGAGCGGCGACAGCCTGCAAACAATCGACGCACCCCGCGCTTCGAATGACAATATTTTGAACAAAGATGACTGCATTTGCGCCACAATTCGGCGAATCGCGTGCACCGCAATCGTAAATTGGACTTATGCGTACGCTCTTAGGCGCTGTCCGGCTCCGACTATATTCTTACATGCTCGCTTTTAATTCGAATTTAACGAAAAATTTTCGCAACCCTTTCGGCGCCGCAGCAATTCAGAGGGCGTCGCACGGCCGATGACCCGAACGGTTGCCGTCCGCAGAGCGACCCATTCCACGCGCCTGGAGTTGGCCTCGTGTCCCAGCCTACCCTCACGTCCGCGCCGGAGCACCGCCATGGCCGGCTCGTCCGCGTGTCGAGCGTCGGTCTTGCCTCGGTTCTGGCGATCTTGATCGGCACCTCGGTGCTTCCGCCCCTCGTGGCGGACCAATCCGATCGCGCGGTGGTCAACGCCCCGGTCACCCTGCTGACGGCCCCGATCGCGGGCGATATCGGGGCGATCCCGGTCACTGCGGGGGACAAGGTCGAACGCGGTTCGCTGGTGGCCCAGATCACCAATGACCGCCTGGATCGCGCCACGGCGATCCAGCTAGCTGGGCGGGTCTCCGAATTGCGGGAGCGCGCGCTTGCCGCCGAGAACAAGAGAACCTCGAACGAGGCCTATCTTTCGGCCATCGATCGGGCGATCCGGGATCAGTCCGCACAGATGATGCAGGTCCTCCGCTCACAGGTCGAGGAGCTCAAAGCCAAAATCGCCTCAGCCAACGCGTCGGGCGAGGAGAAGCGGGTGCTGATGGAGCGTCAGGTCGGCATGGTCGCGCGCGACGTGGCGAGCCCCGATATGGTGAAGTCGACGACGCAAGCCTTCAACGCCGCGATTCAGGAGAAGAAGGCGGCGGAGGCCAAGCTCAATCAGAAGACGGTTCAGCTCGAGGGACTGGCTCGTGGGCTGTTCCTGGGCGACGAACTGCGCAGCCTTGCCGACCTGTCGGAGAAGCAGCTCTCCATCACCTACGATACGCAGCGCCTTGCAATCGAGGAGAAGGAGCTGAAGGCCGCGATGGTCGATCAGCAGGCGCTGCTGAAGCGGGAGGACCAGCGCCTCGACAGGTTGACGACCTCCGAAATCAAGGCCTCGGCCAAGGGCGTCGTCTACAACGTCAACGCCACGACCGGACGTCACGTCGGAGCCGGCGACAGCCTCGCCTCCGTCGTGGATTGCGAGCGCAGCTTCGTTGTCGCCATCTTCTCCTACCGCCAGGGCCAGAACCTGCAGGTGGGAAGCGCGGTCACGATTTCGGGCGGATCCGTCGGGCCTCGCAAAGGCATCGTGACCGAAATTCTGCCCAAGACCAGCGACACCGTCGACGCGACCTACGCGGTGCCGTTCCCGCAGACGGAGCGGCGCGAGCTCTACGTCTTGGTCAGGC
Source organism: Methylorubrum sp. GM97 (assembly GCF_024347855.1). NCBI lineage: Bacteria > Pseudomonadati > Pseudomonadota > Alphaproteobacteria > Hyphomicrobiales > Methylobacteriaceae > Methylorubrum > Methylorubrum sp. GM97. Next base: position 1,116,396 of record NZ_AP025942.1, on the reverse strand, counting down.
CCGAGCCGCTCCCGGCCAGCGGTGCGGCGTCCGAAACCCCGGTGGAGGCGGCTTGTGGCGTCGGGCGCTGGGTGACGGTCACACGGGAATCGGGCTGGGTGCCGTCGAACTCCGTCGTCTGGCGCGATCTCGGTGACGGCGCGAGCGGGCTCGTGACGAAGGTCGCGGCCGCCGCACCCGATGTCGTGCAAACCGTGTCCGATCACGCCCGGGCCATGGTCTCCTCCGCCAGCGACGTCCTGAAACACGTCGTCTCCACGGGTGCGGATGTCGCTGGCCCGGCCCGGGCCGGCCACGACGTCCCCGTGCGGCCGGAACCCGGAACGCCTCGGGCGAGCTCAGCCGTTGGTGAGGGCCGTTCCGAGACGCAATCGGAGGCGATCGCGCCCGCTATCCAGAGAGACGCGCCGACCATCGCGTCCACGGAGTCCGGGGAGAAGCCTGTGGCCGATCGCATGGCCCCGATCCTGACCCAGCCTTCGAGCACGGGGCAGCAGCCTGCCGAGATCGCCCCTGCGCGCCGCATTTCGATGCCGCCGCTCCCGCCGGCACGGCCGAATTCTTTCCAAAGCGAGGCTCCGAAACGGACAGGTTCCATCGCACAGGAGGCACGCAGCTGAGGGCGGTCGCCGCCGCGCTCGCTCTCACGTTGGGAATGTCGGCCCCTGCCTGGGCGGATGATCTCGGCCGGGAGCTGTGCCGCGCCCTGTCCGGCGCCGTCGAGAGGACGGCGCCCGATGGGGACCCCGTGTTCCTCGCGAGCTACGAGCCCGGGCCGGACGAGAAGGAGGTTCCGCCGCCGCTGCGCAGCACCGCCTTCTCCTACGACAACGCCCTGGCGGCCACGGCGCTCGCGGCCTGCGGCGACCTGCGGCGCGCCCGTCAGATCGGCGAGGCTTTCCTCGTGGCGATCGAGAGCGACCGCACCTTCGAGGACGGTCGCATCCGCAATGCCTATCGCGCCGGCCCGGTGCGCGCGCGTCCCGTCCTCCTCCCGGGCTGGTGGGACGCCGCGAACAAGCGCTGGTCTGAGGACCGCTATCAGGACGGCACGGCGACCGGCAACGTCGCGTGGGTCGGGCTGGCACTGCTCAATCTGCGCGACGCGACGCAGGACCCGCGTTTCGAGAAAGGGGCCACCCGTCTCGCGGCCTGGATCCGAGCGCGGACGGCCCGCCACAACGGGCCCGGCTTCACCGGAGGGCTCGACGGCTACGATCCCGACCAAGCGTCGCTGAGCTGGGCCTCCACCGAGCACAACCTCGACATCGTTGCCCTCGGGATGCGGCTCGGCAAGCCCGACGACCGGGCCATGGCTGCCTCGGCGCGGACATTCCTCGACGCCGCCTTCGACGAGCGGGCCGGCTGCTTCCGGATGGGCACCGATACCGAGGGCCATATGCGCGGTATCGAGGCCGTCGCCCTCGATACGCAGCTCTGGCCGCTGCTCGGGGTCGCCAATCCACCGGAGGCTTGGCGGCGCGCCCTGTCTTGCGCGACCACACGGTTGGGCGTGCCCGGCGGGTTCGATTTCAACGACGACCGCGACGGCCTTTGGGTCGAGGGGACCGCACAGGCGGCGCTCGCTTATCGCTCCGTCCAGAACGAGGCCACGGCAGGCGAACTTCTGCAGACTCTGGCCGGTCAGCGCGCGCCCTCGGGCTGGCTCTATGCGAGCCGCGAAGCACGGCTGACCACCGGTCTGCGAATCGGGCCGGCGAGCACGCAGGACGATTTCTTCTACTTCCGCCGTCCGCATCTTGGCGCGACGGCTTGGGCCGCGCTGGCAGCTTTGGGCCACAATCCCTTCACAGGAGGCCGCGTCCAATGATGTTTCCCTCGCCCGGCGACGCGGCCTCCGTGCTCGCGCTCTCGTTCGGCATCGCGCTCGGGCTTTTCGCTCTCGCGGGCCTGTTGCGGCCGGAGCGCGCCTTCGATCGCCTTCTGTTCGGAGCGCTGACGGCCGCGCTCATCGCTACCTACGCGCGCTGGCGCTGGAGCGACACGCTGCCGCCGCTGACCCCCGAGGCCGGTGCCCTCTGGTCCTACCTGTTCTTCGCCGCCGAGATGGTGGCGGTGGTCTATACCCTGCTCTCGGTGATCATCCTGCTGCGCTTCAAGGACCGGTCAACGGAGGCCGACGCGGCCCAGGCTCGCCGCGAGGCGAGTGGCGAATGGCCGGCCGTCGACATCTTCATCTGCACCTACAACGAGCCGCGCGAGGTTGTGGAGAAGTCGATCCTGCCATCGCTCGCCATCGATTACGAACCCAAGACCGTCTGGGTCTGCGACGACACCCGTCGCGATTGGCTGCGCGACTATTGCGAGGAGGTCGGCGCCCGCTACATCACGCGCCCGGACAACAAGGGGGCCAAGGCCGGCAACCTCAACAACGCCCTGCGTCACACCGCTGAGCGGACCGACGCCCCCCTTATTCTCGTGCTCGATGCGGATTTCGCGCCGCAGCCGAACATCCTCAAGCGCATGGTCGGCCTGTTCGATGATCCGAAGACGGGCGTGGTGCAGTCGCCGCAATTCTTCTTCAATGCCGATCCGATCCAGCACAATCTCGCCGCCTCCGATAGCTGGGTCGATGACCAGCGCATCTTCTTCGACGTGTTCCAGCCGGCAAAGGACGCCTGGAACGCGGCCTTCTGTGTCGGCACCTCGTTCATCGTGCGCCGCGACCGGCTCGGCGAGATCGGTGGCTTCCCGGATGCCGCGATCTGCGAGGATCTCAATCTGTCGCTCGGCATGTCACGCCGAGGCTACGAGACTCACTGGCTGAACGAGCGGCTAAGCATGGGCCTCTCGGCTGAAGGCCTCCCGGAATACATCACGCAGCGTACCCGCTGGTGTCTCGGAACGATTCAGATCGCGTTGCTCGCCGACGGGCCGCTTCGCGGGCCGGGCTATACCCTGGTCCAGCGGATCCACTTCCTGCATGGTGTGCTGAACTGGGCCTGCAAACCTTACATCGTGCTGATGCTGCTGGCCCCGGCGGTCTACTGGATCGCCGGGCTGCCGGCCTTCGAGGCCGACGTGCTGTCCTTCCTGCGATACGGTGCGCCCCCGCTCTTCGCTCTGTGGGCCTATAGCGGCTGGGTTTCGCGCTTGCGCACGCTGCCGATCTTCATGGAGGTGACCCACGCGATCAGTGCGCTCGCCGTCACCATGACGCTCATCCAAGCCGCCGTCCGACCCTTCGGCCGTCCGTTCAAAGTCACGGAAAAGGGGGGTGATCGCTCCCAGATGCGCGTCCGCTGGCGCATGGCCTCGGCCTTCGGCGGCCTCTCCCTGCTTTCGGCCTTCAGCATCGTCTGGGCCTTCATCGCCCCGACCGCTCCGGCCGAGATCTCGGATATCGACTACTTCAACCTCGTCTGGGCCGGAGTGGCGATGGTGCTGACCTTCATCTGCTTCCTCGTCTGTTTCGAATACCCGCGCGTCGATCTCGCATTCCGCTACGACGCCGACGCCCGGATCGAAGCCGGCGGGACCAGCCACGCCTGCCGCATCGCGACCCTTTCGCCCGGCCGGGCGACCCTCGCCGAGGCGGGGGAGCCGGTCTCCGCGGTGGGTGCGCCGCTCATCCTGCACCTTCCGGGCATCGGCGCGATCGACGCGGTTGCGGACTCCGCCGGCCTTTCACTCGATCCGACCCCGGAGCAGTACCGGGCTCTGGTCGTGGCCCTCTACTCCACCCCGCGCGATACCATCGCCCGGGCCGCCCGGTTCACACCGGCCGTTGGTGGCCTGCTCCGCCGGAGCCTGGGCCTCGGCTGAGCGGCGCCGCGGGCGAAGCGCATCGGCGGATACTCTTGAACGCATTCCGACCGAGTGGCGGCCGGTGCGGCCGCAAGAACCCGCGGCAAGACAAGCATCCGGAGACGCCGGCCTGAGGCAATCCGGCCGGATACGGCTCTAGGTGTGGTGATACATGTCGTGCACCGGATGCGTCTGATCCGTGACCCCGATCAGGCCGACCGTGTGATGGGTCGTTGCCTCGTCCGGCCCGTGTGGAAGGGCCGATGGCGCCGGATCCTGAGGGGCGTCCGCGTGGAACACGAGATTGCCGTCCGCGTCGATCACCGCGGGCGGCGGGCTTGGCCGGCCCGGCTTCGCTTGACCGGACGCCCCCTGGGACGCCGCGGAGCCGGATTGGCCGTTTGGCAAAGGCCCGCCCGCCAGATCGGCTTCGACCTGTACAGGCGGCTGGGTCGGCTCGTTGGCCTTGACCGGAGGGGCCGCCTGTCCGGGCGCCTCCCGGTCGGTGCGGCCGCTGACCGAAAGGACGTCATCGACCTGTCCTCGATCGGGATGGGCCGGTGCGATCGCCTCCTGCGCAGCCGGTGCAGACGGCGACGTCAGGTCAGGACCACCGGACGGGCCGGACAGGTCATTCTCGTCCACGCCGTGAACTGTCGCCTGCGGGTCCGCCACTGGGATCGCGCGAACGACGACGGGTCCCGCGCTGTCATGCGGTCCGTCAGGATCGGCTTGGGCGTGCTCACCCTTCGGCGACGCAATCTGAGCGTCCGACGCCGGTGAAGCGCCGTGTCCGAGGGGGTTTTCCGCCTCCGCCCGATCGCTTCCCCGATCCTGCAAGACTGGATCGTGGGCAGCCGACGCGGGAACGGCAGGCTCCGCATCGGCACTTTGCCCGTGCGGCGCCGACTCTTCCTGCGCAGGCCATGCCTGGGGCCCGGCGCCGCCGGCATGGACGTTCGATGGCGACGTCACGGCGACGTCGCTTGGCGTGGATCCGTGCTCCTTCGTGCCGAACACGTCCCCGTTCGTCTGCTCCGAGGCTGCCGCGTTCGCGGCCTGATCGGAGCCATGCTCGATCGAATGACCCCGTGCGGGTTCGGAGGGCGACGATGTCAGATCCTGACCAGGTCCATCCGCCGCCGCGGGCGCCCGATCGGCCTTGGCTGCAGGCCCGGGAGCCGCTCCGTCGGTCGGATCGTGCGCGCCGCCCGGCAGCTCGGTCGCGCTGAGCGTTTTCGATCCGTGGAGAGCGGGATCGGGGTCGAGCAACGCATGAGCCTTCGGGGTCGGTGCCGCGTCGGATCGCGTTTCGCCGGGAGTTTCTGGCTTACCGTGACTTGAAGCCGTGTCGCTCGCGCCGGGACCATGCGCTTCGGGCGCTTGCTGGTCGTTCCGCTCGGCCGGAACCGAGTTTTGACTCTGGCCGCGATCGGCCTGCTGCTCAGTCGCGGGAAGAACGGCTTCGGCCTGCGCGGCCGATCCCCGCTCGTTGGCATCGCTTGGGGCCCGGCCGTGGCCGGCGGTCGGCGCGTCTGAACCCGGCTCACGGTGCGCGACAACCTCGGCCTTCGAGTTGCTGCCATGACCCTGGCCGTTGTTGCTGCCCGTCGGCTCGATCTGCGGATCGTTTCCAGACGCCGCCTCGGTCGGCCGCTGCGAACCTTGATCGTTGGCATTCTCCTGGCCGCTGGCGCGACCAACCTGTTGACCCGCGGGAGGATCGCCGATCACGGCCTCGGCCCGTGCGCTTCCCGGGCCAGAGACGCCGGCATGGCCTTCACTCGGGCCGGTCTGCACGATCGGCGGGTTCTGTGCCACCGCAGTCTCGGCCTGCGGGCCCCGGTCCTGAGCAACGGCGCTCGCGTTGCCGTTGCCACGGCCGGTCTGCTCGACCGGTGGGCCGTTCCTCGTCTCGGCCTGAGCCGGCACGGTTTCTTCCCGAGCGAAAACGCTGGATTGGTCATGGCCGCGGCCGGTCTGCGCGCTTGGCGGATTACTTCCCGTCGCAGGCTCAGCGTGCGGGCCCCGCTCCTGAGCAGCGACACCGGCATTGCCACGGCTGCTCGACTCGACCGGTGGGCTATTCGCCGCTTCAGCCTGAGCCGGCGAGGCGTGTTCCCGAGCGACAACACTGGATTGGTCATGGCCGCGGCCGGGCTGCGCGGTCTGCGGATTACTTCCCGTCACAGGCTCAGCCTGCGGGCCCCGGTCCTGAGCAACGGCGCTCGTGTTGCCGTTGTCACGGCCGGTCTGCTCGACCTGTGGGCTATTCGCAGCTTCGGCCTGAGCCGGCACGGCGTCTTGCCCAGCGACAACGCTGGATTGGTCCTGGCCGCGGCCGGTCTGCGCGCTCGGCGGATTACTTCCCGTCGCAGGCTCAGCCTGCGGGCCCCGCTCCTGAGCAACGGCACCGGCATTGCCACGGCTGCTCGACTCGACCGGTGGGCTATTCGCAGCTTCAGCCTGAGCCGGCGCGGCGTTTTCCCGAGCGCCGCCGCTGGCGTGGCCATTGCCACCGCCGGCCGGCACGGTCTGCGGGTTGTTCCCGCTCGCCCCCTCAGGCGATGAAGCGCGGTCCGGACCGACGGTGTTCACGTGGCCGTTCGTGGGGCTCGTTGGCTCGGCCCGCATTTCATGAGAGGCCGCAGCCGGCGCGCCCTGATCCTGGCCTTGGGCGCTGGCTTGGCCCTGGCCGGGTCCAACCTGCTCGGCCTTCGGGCTGTGTCCGACGGCCGCCATCGCCGGCGAGCCGCGATCCTGACCGGTGCTTTCGATGAAACTTTGACCGGGGCGGGCCTGCCCGGCCTGCGAAGTGTTCCCGGTCGCGGTTTCAACCTGCGCGCTCTGGGCCGCCGCAACGCTGGTGGGGTGCCTGTCACTGTCGGCGCCACGCTCGGCCTGCGGACTATTCCCGGTCGCTGTATCCGTCTGAACGCCTCGGCCTCGACCGATGCCCTCGGGCTGGCTGTGACCGGGGGCGGCCTGTTCTCCTGTCGGATGGGTCTCGGCTCCAGCCTTGGCCGGGGATTCTCGATCCCGGCCCACGCCCTCGACGTGACCGTTGGCAAGCCCCGCCGGATCGACCTTCGCACTGTCCTCGAGCGCAGCCTTTGCGGGTCGGCCGCCGCCCCGATCGTCGGCATCCCGCGAGGCTTCGGGGGCCGGTATCCGGTTCGTCGCAGTCTGGGTTACGGCATTGCCCCAGGCCGGTCGGGCAGGTCCGCTTCCGGCGTCAGCCGAGTCAGACGATGGGGCAGGTGCAGGACGGGCGCGGGAGCCGGGTTCGGCGATCGAGGCCAATGCCGAACCGGCATGCTGATCAGTTGAGTTTGACCCCGGCTCGTCCGATGTGGGCGCCGCACTCTCGCTGCGACCCGACGTCGACGCCTGTTGGCCGCTGGATTTGGCGGCGGACGCCTCGGCCGATGTGCTGGCTAGCGCGACGTCGCTGCCAAATCTCGGCGCCAGCGGCTGGTTCTGCGAGGCTGGTGACTTCGGCGCTTCAGCCGGGGATTCGGTCCGCGCCACAGGAGCCGGATCGACCCGGCTCGCCGCTGTAATCGTGTCGGAAGCCGGGTGAGGACGAGCATCGGGATTCGCGCCGCTGCCCTGCGCCGTCAGAACGGCCGGCTGAGCCGACACGCTCCCGCGGCCGGAGCCGAACGCGGTGCCCGACGCCGGCGCCGCTTCACCCTGCGCGGTTAGGATCGAGGCGTTGCTCGCCCCGTCCGCGAAGTCGAGATTCAGCTCCGCGCTCACGGCGCGGTGATCGATCGCCATGGCCTCGGCTGCGAAGATCATCGCGGAGAGGATGATGGCCTCGAGCTGCTTGCGATCGGTGTCCCGATCACCGGACCCGCCATTGGCCTTCGGCTGCGGATGGCCCGGCGCGGGCCCGCCACCCTGGGAGGCGGGCGGCGGAGATACGCCTTCGCCGTCCGCCACGAGCGAACCGGCATGGGCATCCTCTGAGGACAGGCTCAAGGCTGCCGCCGCCACCAGGGCCGCGAGCAGCGCGGCCGGATGAACCACGAGCGTCGTCCCCGTCGCTGTCGCCGGGATCGGAAGCAGGTGCGGATGCAGTTGGGCGATCTGGTCGATCAGGGTCCGGAAATCCGTGCCACGCACGGGCCGATCCAGAGCGTCCGAGGCGATGAGATAGCTGCCGTCGATTTTGGCGAAATGAATGATCGCGTCGCCGTCCGGTTGGCAGAAGACGAACCACGGCTCACCCTCGTCGCTGAGGCCGTGCTCGCTCGCGATGCTGAACCCGGCACGGAGGAGAGCCGCCTCGACGCGATAGAACTCGGCCAGCTCCTGCTGCGACCAGTTGCCTTGCCGCGCCGATGCCGGACGGAAGAAGGGAATGACCGTGCTCATCGTCATCTCACCGTGTCGGCTCGTGGCGACCCTTGGCGGAGAGCGCCGCACCCCATGGCGGAGCGACCGGGTGCAGCGCTAGCGTTCATGGAAGGCGCGTCCCATCGCGTCGAAGAAGGGCGCGAACAGATATTCCAGGGCCGTGCGCTCCCCGGCCGAGACCACCACCTCGGCTGGCAAGCCCGCGAGAAGGCGATGTCGGACCTCGGCGGGAAGCTGGTGTTCGTCGATCTCCACGGTGCCGGCGAAATAGGCCTGCTTCGACCCCTCGTCGACCAGACGGTCCCGCGACACCACCGTGAGCGTTCCGAAGACTGCGGGCGTCCGGCGAGCCTGAAAGGTCGGAAACTTGATCTCCGCCCGCATGCCGGCATGGACGGCCTCAAGGTCGTTGGGCGAGAATTGCACGTTGACCACGAGCCTGTCCGCCGTCGGGACGATCTCCATCAGCGGCTCGCCCGAGCGGACGACCTGCCCGATCGCGAAAACCTTGAGCCCCTGGATGACGCCGTCGTGGGAGGCGCGGATCTCGTGCCGCCGGAACACGTCCTGCGCGACGACGAGCTTTTCCCGGAGTTCGCCGATCCTCTGCCGCGTCTCGAGAAGTTGGCCGGTGACCGCCTCCTGAAGCTTCTGCTTCAACTGGGTGACCTGCAGCCCGGCCTCGCTGATGGCGTTCTCGGCTTTTGCTCTTTCCGCGACGGAGCGCCCGATCACACCCTCCAGTCGCGTGCGCTCCCGCTCCATCACGAGGAGGCGCGACAGCGGGATCAGATTTCGCTCGTGCAGGCTGCGCAGGCCCTCCAGTTCCTGTCGGATGAAGCCGACCTGCTGCTCGACCGAGGACTTCTCGACCGCAAGGCCGGAGATCTCCGTCCGCAGCTGGGTGACTTTGGCCTCGATGAGGGCGAGTTGGCCCTTCAGCGTCGTCCTCCGTTCGGCCAACTGACCCGCCTGGTCGCCGATCATGCGTGCGAGGACGGGCTCGTTGCGCCGTGCGGCGATGTCGGCGGGCAGTTGCAGGTCGTCGGACTGCGCCTGCTCCGCCCGCAGCCGCGCCTCCAGGACAAGAGCGGCGTCGAGCTGGTTTCGGAACAGGTCCGCACTCGCCTGGGACTGTAGGGGATCGATGCGCAGAAGGACGTCGCCGGAGCGAACCGTCTGCCCGTCCTTCACCAGCACCGCCTGGACCATGCCGCCCTCGAAGTGTTGGACGACCTTGCGGCTGGTTTCCGCGACGATGACGCCGGTGCTGATGACGGCGCGATCCAGGCGGACGGTGGCCGCCCAGGCACCGGCGACGCCGAAGGCCGCGGCGATGAGCGCATAGCCGCCGATCGCGTAACGCTGCCACGCGATCGACGGGACGGCGCTGTCCTCGGCACCCGTTCCGCCTCGGCCCAGCGACGACGAGGAAGCGGCGGAAGACGTGATCGGGATCGGGGCAGGAGGCATTGTCATGGCTCAGCCCGCGCTACGTTGGATTTCGGACAGCCTCTCGTTCTCGGGCATCGCGCGACCGCCGGTCGCGACCAGCGCCGGAACCGGGCGCGGCCCGGAAACCTGGGTGAGGATCTGATCCGCCGGGCCCGAAGCGCGGAGCGTTCCGCCCTCCAGCATCAGGATCTGATCGGCGCCCGCCAGCAGGCTCACCTTGTGCGTGACGATCACAACCGTCGTCCCCCGCTCTCGAAGGTCCGCCACCGCCCGCATCAGCGCGGCCTCGCCGGCTTGGTCGAGGCTGGCATTCGGCTCGTCGAGGACGACCAAGCTCGGGTCCCCGTACATCGCCCGCGCCAGGGCGATGCGCTGACGCTGGCCGCCGGAGAGGCCGTGCCCGCCCGATCCGATCCGGGTGTTGTAGCCGTCCGGCAGAGCCTGGATCAGGTCGTGGCAGCCCGCGCGTTGCGCCACCGAGACGATGGCGGCGTCGTCCTGGGTGTCGAAGCGCGCGATGTTCTGCGCCACCGTGCCGTCGAACAATTCAACGTCCTGCGGCAGGTATCCGAGATGCCGGCCGAGCGCCTGCGGGTCCCAGTGCCGGAGGTCGGCTCCGTCGATGCGCACCGCGCCGGAGGTGATGGGCCAGACGCCGGTGATCGCGCGGACCAGGGTCGATTTCCCGGCCGCACTCGGACCGATGATGCCGACGACGCTGCCGGGCTCCAGCCGCACGCTGACATCGTGGAGAATGGCCGTCGGCGAGCCCGGCGCCGCCACGACCAAATTCTCGGTCTCGATCAGACCGCGCGGACGCGGCAGCATCACGCGCTGCGGTTCGAGGCCGATGCGCCCCACGATGTCCGCCAGCCGGGCATAGCTGCGCCGGGCCGCCGTGAAGCTCTTCCAATGCCCGACGACCGCCTCGATGGGCGCGAGCGTCCGGCCCATGATGATGGAAGCCGCGATCATCGAGCCGGCAGAGATCTCGCCATGGATGGCGAGGTAGGCGCCGACACCGAGGACCATCGTCTGCAGGAACATGCGCGTGAACTTCGTCGCCGCGGTGATGAGGCCGGCGCGATCGCTCGCCCGGGCCTGCAGCCGAATCGCCTCGTCGTGACGCCGACGCCACCGGGACCGCAAGGCGCCGAGCATGCCCATGGCGCGCAGAACCTCGCCCCCTCGCATGGTCGCGCGGGCCTGCTCGCCCGCTTCTCGGGCCGCTTGGCTCGCCACGTCGAGGGGCCGCCGGGTCGTGAGATCGGTCAGGAGCGTGAGCCCCAGGAGCGTGCCGCCCCCGAGCAACGCCATCCAGCCGAACCACGGATGGAGGATGAAGCAGGCCATCAGGAACAGCGAGGCCCAGGGCAGGTCGCAGAGCGCCAGGATCGCGCCGCCCGTGAGGAACTCACGCAGGACATCGACATCGCGAAGGATCGTTTCGTGCCCGGCGCGCGGCTTGAGCAATGCGGCCCTGTGAACGATCTCGAAGACTGGTCCGGCAACCTTTCGATCGAAGATCATCCCGCCCCGCACCAACAGGCGCGAACGAAGCATTTCGAGGACGGCATAGACGGCGAGCGCGAAGGCCGCGATGCCCGTGATGCCGAGGAGCGTCGCCTCGTTCCGGCTCGAGAGGACGCGATCGTAGACCTGCAGCATATACAGGGGACCGGCGAACAGAAGCAGGTTCGTGAAGAAGGCGAAGACGAACACCGTCATCAGAACGGGGCGGATCGCCCGCAGCCCATCCTTCAAGACGGACTCGGCCACACGATCGCTCATGGCACCTCCCGGCGCGCCGGTTCACGTGGCCCGGATCGCGCGGCCAAGCAGTCCGCCTGCGAATGCCGGCCACAGAGCGCCATCCCTCGGAACAGGAAGGGGAGCTTCGAGGCCGTCGGCCGGGATTCATTCCCGGAAAAATGTGACTTGTGCCGCCGCATCGCGTCCGCTTCCCCGGCTCGCGTCATCGCGTGCCGGCTTATGAATCTTAGCGCAGGCTTATTGTATTCCAAGGAGCGCCGCCGAGACCGTCGAAAATCGGACGCAATGCCAACTGGACATCGGCTGTCTGAGCGCCATATGGAAATCACTGTACCATTCGGCGCTCTCGCAATTGAGCGCTGGCGGGAGCCGCACATTTGTATGTCCATCAGCAACGTCTCGGCTCTGAGGAGGTGCAGGAATTGCGCCGCGAAGGTGGCCGCTTCCTGAAGGACCTTCGCGAGAAGCAGGGTCTCTCACAGAGACAGTTGGCTGCGCTGGTCGGCGCCGAGTACTACACCTTCATCTCACAGCTTGAGACGGGACGCGGCCGTGTGCCCCCGGACCGGTACCGGCTCTGGGCCGATGCCCTGGGAGTGGATGCGAAAGACTTTGTGAAGAGCCTGATGCGCTTCTACGATCCGCTGACGTTCGAGATCCTCTTCGGCGACTGACCCGTCGTCGAGACAAGCTCGAATCTTGCCGTGAAACGCGCGGGAAGCTGGCTGTCTGCGCCTATTCCGCCGCGAGGCTGAGCGTCTCCGCTTCGACAAGGACGGCGCCACAGGCTGTCATCAGGTCGCGCAGCATCGCCAGAGCGGTTTGCACCTCCGCCGGCGTCGACAAGCCTTCTCGGAAATGCGTGCCACCACCGGCCAACGTCACTGCGATGTCGAACCGTCCGTCAGGGCGTTCGAGGATCCGATACGACGCGCGGCGAGACATGGGCACGAGGGAGAGCGATGGCTGGAAGCGTGAAGACCAGCCCTGTCATGCGTCGCCCGTTCGTGCAGTTCAAGCTATGGACTTCGCTGTATCCAGCCGCTCTAAAAGAGGCGTGGACAGCCGCAATGTGAAACACGGCCCGAATCCGCACTGATCGCGGACGACGTCATCCGGCGTTCGAAGCAGATTTGGGCCAATCGGAGAAAGATGAAGTTCAGGCCGGCACCTTGGTGGAAGGCATGCTCAGCCGCTCCATCAAGTAGGAGCGAGCACGGCTTACCCGGCTCTTCACCGTGCCGGTCTGGCAGCCCATGACCTCCGCGGCCGCTTCGTAAGTCAGGCCCTGCGCACCGACGAGAAGCAGCGCTTCGCGTTGGGGGGCAGGTAGCCGCGCGATGTAGGACAGGACGACCTGAAGGTCCGAGCCATGCTCCTGTGCCGCCAGCGCAACCAGTTGGCCCGCCATGACACCATCCACGTCCTCCACCTCACGCCTGTGCTTGCGTCGCTCGGTGTAAAAGTGATTGCGGAGGATGGTGAACAGCCACGCTTTCAGATTCGTGCCCGGCACGAACCGATCCTGATTGGCCCACGCTTTCAGCACGGCCTCCTGCACGAGATCGTCGGCCCGTGCAGCACTTCCGGCGAGCGACTGCGCGAACACCTGCAGCGCCGGGAGTGCTGCCGTGAGCCCCGCGCGAAAGGCTGCGTCGCGCTCACTCGCCAGGGGCGCAAGAGCACTCTCCAGAACCCGCGTGAGATCAAGCAAATGCTGCGGCGCACCTGAAACGACGATTTCGAGATAAGTCGCCTGCAACTGAGCTCCGATGTGCTTCTGCACCGCGAAGGGCAGCCTGGCAGCTCCCGCTTTCCCTTCCGGATCCGAGCAAACCGGACCGAGTCCGCTTGCAATCAGCATGTCGATCAACCCACGTTCCTTCTCGGAGCGAGCGGCAGAGAGATGCCTGAGCCAGCTCCTTCCGCCGTACAGTGAACATCTAACTCGCGAACCTCGGGGATCGATCCATTCCGTCGGCGCGTTCGGGGTTGCGCTCGGAGTAGCGTTGAGAGCTTGCACGGTCGAAGTGATGACATGCCCGGTGACGTATCGAGTCGTTGACTGTCCGGATGGTCGGTTCGCGGTCGTCGTCGTGGCTGCATCGGGTGCTGCGTACTGGCGCAACGGATTGCTCACGCTCGCAGAGGCAGAGGCTTGCGTCGAGGATCTCCGCGCCATCCTGGTGCACTGCGGCGCGGCGCTCGCGTGCTACGACAATACGCAAGACATTCAAACGGAGCGCTGGCCGCGCTCGCTGAGGTAGGTGGCCTGCGCTGGGGCTGTAATTTCCTCGTAAGTGCGCTGAGTGGCCTGCTGCCGCCGTGGACAGCCGCGCGGCAGCAGGAAGAGCCCATTCTTCACATGGAGCTGAAGCGGATTGAGGTGGCATCAGGTCTCCTTCGGCCGAAGTAGGCCACGCAGCTCTCCGACGCCGGGCCAGGTTTCAGCCGGTTGCTTCCCCTGCCGCGATGGAGAAACTTGGCGGAGAACTTTGGCCCGGACCGTGCCTCACCTCAGATCACCGCATGTTCGATTGGAACGACCTCACCTTCTTCCTGGAGTTGGCCCGGCATGGCCGGCTGATGCCGGCCGCGCGTCGGCTCAAGGTCGATAACACGACGGTCAGCCGTCGCATTGCGGAGTTGGAGCGGGGGCTCGACACGAAACTGTTCCAGCGCTGCTCCGACGGCTTCCTGCTGACCGAGGCCGGCCACAAGCTCTTCGTGATCGCGGAGGCGATCGAACAGAAGATGCTGTCCGTGCCGGACGAACTCGGCCTCTCCGATGGAGCCGAGCCCGCGGGACGCGTGCGTGTGGCCAGCATGGAAGGCATCGCCGCCTTCTACCTGTCGGCCAAGTTCGCCGAGTTCGCCGCCGCCATGCCCGGCATCGTGGTCGAACTCGTCACCGAGCGGCACCTCATCAACCTGACCAAGCGCGAGGCCGACATCTCAGTGTCCTTCGTGCCGCCCCAGGGCCCGCGCCTCCAGGTGCGGCGGGTCGGCGAGTTCCGCTTGGCCCTGTTCGGGGCGGAACGCTACTTCGCCACGCATGGCCGCCCGACGACGCGCGCCGACCTTCAGGACCACGATTTCGTGGACTACGTCGATGATCTCGTGGCGATCGAGCCGGTGCACTGGCTGCTCGAAGTCCTGAAACCGACGAACGTGGTCTTCCGCTCCACCAGTATGGCCGCCCAGCAGACGGCCGTCGCCGCCGGGGCGGGGCTCGGCCTGCTGCCGCTTTTTTCAGCAAAAACCAACCCGGCGCTCATCCCCGTCCTGGCGGACGATGTGGTGGTGCAGCGTGAACTCTATCTCGGTGTTCACGAAGACATCGAGTATGCCGGCCGGATCCGCGCCGTGACACGCTTCCTGGCCGACCTGTTCTCAAAGGAGGCAGCGTACTTGAACCGGTTTTAGGCAGGTCACGGCAAGAATGCAGCGGGCGTTGCGGATTTTCCACCTTCGCGACGCGGACGGCCTCTGTTGCAAATGCGGCATCCCGTTCCAGGAGCCGTGCCGATGTCCCTCCAATACCCGAAGTTCAAGGCGGCCGCCTGCCACGTCGCCTCGGTCTTCCTCGACAGCACCGCCTCCGCCGAGAAGGCCGTTGCGCTGATCGGCGAGGCCGCCCGCGCGGGCGCCGACCTCGTGGTCTTTCCCGAGGGCTACATGCCGGGCTTCCCACTTTGGGCGGCCCTACGGGCGCCGATCCACAACCACGATCTGTTCAAGCGCCTCGCGGCCCAGTCCGTGCGTTGGGACGGCCCGGAGATCGGCGCGGTCCGCGCCGCCGCCCGGCGCCACGGCGTGCTCGTCTCGCTCGGGTTCAGCGAGAGCACAGAGGCCAGCGTCGGCTGCCTGTGGAACGCGAACGTGCTGATCGGCCGCGACGGGGCGATCCTCAACCACCATCGCAAGCTCGTGCCGACCTTCTACGAAAAGCTCATCTGGGCGAACGGCGACGCCCGGGGCTTGCGCGTGACGCGCACCGAGATCGGCCGCGTCGGCATGCTGATCTGCGGTGAGAACACCAATCCGCTGGCCCGGTACACGCTGATGGCGCAGGGCGAGCAGGTCCATATCTCGACTTACCCGCCGGCCTGGCCGACCCGCCCGCCGGGAGAGAGCGCCGCCTATGACCTGAAACGGGCCATCGAGATCCGCGCCGGGGCGCATGCCTTCGAGGCCAAGGTGTTCAACATCGTCTGCTCCGCCGTCCTCGACGCGGCCGCCAGGGCCACCCTCTGCGACGGGGACGCTGCCCTCGCCGAACTCGTCGAGCGGACCCCCGCGGGCGTGTCCATGGTCCTCGACCCCACCGGCTCCCATGTCGTCGAGCCGCACCAGGGGGACGAGACGATCGTCTACGCCGACATCGACGTCGAGGCCTGCGTCGAGCCCAAGCAGTTCCACGACGTCGTCGGCTACTACAACCGCTTCGACATCTTCCGCCTCCATGTCGACCGCACGCCGCGCGAGCCGATCAGCTTCGACGCGGCCGCCCGGCCGTCGGGAGCCGCCGCCGACGGCTTCGATGGGCTCGAGGCCCTCGATCCGGATGGCGCTCGGACACAGCCCGGTCTTGGCGAGCCGGCGCCGGCCCCGCCGCTTCGCCGCGCAGGCCACTGAGACGGTTCGGGCGCGGCCGGGCCTCGAAGGCGACGCCGCGCTGGCTCCGGAGGCTTCGGCCTCCCGGAAGTGTTCGCAAGATCCCGCACGCATGGACGGAGGTGCAGCATGCTTTCACCTGATAGAGTGGCCCCTCGCGAGGAGGCCGAGGCGATCGCACGACTGTCGCGAACACGATCGCGCGTGGCGATCGTGCTGAGCCTCGTGATGATCACGATGTATTTCGGGTTCATGACGATGTTCGCCTTCGCCAAGACTGCGATGGGTACGATCCTCATGCCCGGTTTGTCGCTCTGCATCCTGCTCGGTGCGGGGGTGATCGTCGGATCGTTTGTCCTTTGTCTGGTCTACGTCGTCTGGGCGAACCGGTTCTACGACCCGGCCGTGCGCCGCATCATGAGCTGAGGAGCGAACCATGCAGGCCGCCAACAATCCCCTCGCCGTCACGTTCTTCTTCATCTTCATGGCGCTGACGCTCGGCATCACCTATTGGGCCGCCCGGCGCACGCGCACCACGGAGCAGTTCTTCGCCGCCGGAGGACAGATCACAGCCTGGCAGAACGGATGGGCGCTCGCGGGCGACTTCCTCAGCGCGGCCGCGCTGCTGGGCATTGCCGGCATCATCACGTCGCATGGCTTCGACGGCTTGATCTACTCCATCGGCTTCCTGGTCGGCTGGCCGATCATCTCGTTCCTGATCGTCGAACCGCTGCGCAACCTGGGCAAGTTCACCTTCGCCGACGTCGTCGCCTACCGCTTGCGGCAGCGCCCGGTGCGGATGGCCGCCGCCATCGGCACCCTGACCGTGATCCTGCTCTACCTGATCGCCCAGATGGTCGCGACGGGCTCGCTGATCAAACTTCTGTTCGGCCTGCCCTACACCGCCTCGGTCATCGTGGTCGGCACCGCCATGCTCATTTACGTGATCTTCGGCGGCATGCTGGCGACCACCTGGGTTCAGGTGATCAAGGCGGTGCTCCTTTCGCTGGGCGGTCTCGTTCTGGCGCTCCTCGTGCTCGCCCATTTCGAGATGAACCCGCTGCGCCTGTTCTCGGCAGCGGCCGACAAGTACGGCGAGCGTGTGCTCCAGCCGGGCTCCAAGGTCGCGGGAAGCGGGTGGGACGCGATCTCGCTCGGCGTCGGGCTGATGTTCGGCACGGCCGCGCTGCCGCACATCCTGATGCGCGCCTTCACGGTGCCGGATGTGAAGGAGGCGCGGATGTCGATCCTCTACGCCACCGGCATCATCGGCTCGTTCCACCTCCTCGTCTTCGTCATCGGCTTCGGGGCGATGGTCCTCGTCGGGCCCGAGGCCGTCACGAAGGCGGGCGGCGGCGGCAACATGGCGGCACCGTTGCTCGCCCTCACGGTCGGCGGCAACGGGTTCTTCGGCTTCATCTGCGCGGTCGCCTTCGCGACCATGCTGGCGGTCGTCGCGGGCCTGACGCTCTCCGGCGTGGCCACGGTCTGCCACGATCTCTGGGTCAACGTCGTCCGCAACGGCCATGCCCCGGAGCGCGAGCAGCTCACCGTCGCCCGGATCGCGACGGTCGCCATCGCGGTCCTGGCGGTGGTGCTCGGGATCGTCTTCGAGGGCCAGAACGTCGCCTTCATGGCAGGGCTGGCCTTCGCCGTCGCCGCAGCCGCCAACTTCCCGGCCCTGCTGCTGTCGATCACGTGGAAGCGATTCACGACGGCAGGCGCTGTCGCCAGCATCCTGATCGGCACGTTCGCCTCGCTGCTGCTGATCAGCCTCTCCCCCACGATCCAGGTCGATGTGCTGGGGCGGAGCCTCGCGGAGGTCTCGCAGGCTTGGTGGTTCGTCCCGATGAAGAACCCGGCCCTCATCAGCATGCCGCTGTCCTTCCTGGTGGCGATTGGCGTCTCGCTCGTGACCAAGGAGGATGCGGCCGACAGCACCTTCCAGGAGATGCGCCGGAGGATCATGTTCGGTGCGTCGCGGACGGCCTACGCCGGCCGCTGAACCCTCGGCCCTGGACTACCTATGGACGGGGCGTCGAAGGACGCCCCGTCCATAGGTGTTCGGTCGTCGGCCGCTCAAGGCTGCACGCCGAGCCGGGCGGCGACGCGCCGGGCGGTGGCCGTGCGGCGTTCCGTGATCGCCGCCACCGCGGCGCGGGCCTGTTCGAGGATGGCCGGCGGCGCCCTCTCCGGGGTGCCGCTGTCGAAGGGCGGCTCGGGCGCGTAGGCCATGTAGAGCTGGATCGCCTTCGCGGCGTCCTCGCCGCGCAGCTCCGCGGCCAACCGCAGGGCGCCGTCGATCCCGGCCGTAACGCCCGCCGCAAACACCCATGTGCCGTCGACGACCACCCGCTGGTCGACGGGGATCGCGCCGAAGTAGGGCAGCAGATCGAACGAGGCCCAGTGGGTCGTGGCGCGGCGGCCTCTCAGGAGGCCCGCGGCCCCGCAGAGCAGAGCGCCGGTGCAGACCGAGAAGACGCTCCGCGCGCCGCCCGCCTGGCGGCGGAGCCAGGCGAGGACGGCCTCGTCCTCCATCAGATCCTCCTGGCCGAAACCGCCGGGGACGTGCAGCACATCGAGTTGCGGCGCGTCCTCGATCGCCGCGTCCGGCGTCAGCTTCAGGCCGCGAATGTCCCGGACCGTCTCGGCCGTCTTGCCGTAGACGCGGTAGGTCGCGTTCGGGATGCGCGACAAGACCTCGAACGGGCCGGTGAGATCGATCTGGTCGACGCCCTCGAACAGGAGGGAGCCGATTTCCAGGTGAGTGTCGGGCGGGATCATGTCTGCCTCCGGTGGACAGCCGAAGGGTACTCGGGCAGGCTCTGGCGCGGATGCCAAAGAACCCTCGTTTCCCGCCAAAACCGGTGCGGTCCGTGGAGGTGCTCGCCTTTCCGGGCGTGCAGGTGCTCGACGTCACCGGTCCGCTTCAGGTCTTCGCCTCCGCCAACGAGCATGTCGCCCGCGACGGAGACGGGCCGCCCTATCGGCTCCGGGTGGTCGCGAAGAGCGGCGATGCCGTCGCGTCCTCCGCCGGCCTCACGCTCGCGGCGGAGCCGCTGACGCCGATGCCGGAGGCGGTCGATACCCTGATCGTTGCCGGCGGCCCCGGCGTCGATGCGGCGGCCGGCGATCCCGAACTGATCGAATGGCTGCGTCGGCGCACCGCGCAGGCGCGACGGGTCGCCTCCGTCTGCACCGGCGCCTTCATCCTGGCGGCTTCGGGCATCCTCGACGGCCGGCGGGCCGTGACCCACTGGTCGTACTGCGACGCCTTCGCCCGGCGCTTCCCGGCCGTGCGCGTGGAGGCCGATCCGATCTTCGTACGCGACGGCCCCGTCTGGACCTCCGCGGGCGTGACGGCCGGGATCGACCTTGCGCTGGCGCTCGTCGAGGCGGATCTCGGCCGTGAGACGGCGCTGGCCGTGGCACGCTACCTCGTCGTCTTCCTCAAGCGTCCGGGCGGTCAGGCGCAATTCAGCGCGGCCTTGTCGCTGCAGACGGAGGGGGACCGCTTCGACGCGCTGCATCGCTGGATGCGGGTGAATCTCGGCGCAGACCTGTCGCTCTCGGCCTTGGCTGCGGAGGCGGGGATGAGTGAGCGCAGCTTCAGCCGGCATTACCTCAAGGAGACCGGGCTTACGCCGGCCAGAGCCGTCGAACGGCTGAGGGTCGAGGCCGCCCGCCAGATGCTGGCGGAGACCCATCGGCCGATCAAGCGGATCGCGCACCATTGCGGCTTTGCGTCCGAGGAGACGATGCGCCGAAGCTTCCTGCGTCTGCTCGCGAGCACGCCACAGGACTATCGCTCCCGCTTTGGCATCGATCCGCAGATGAAGGCCTTCGCGTGAACCGCGCCGAGCGTCCTCTCACCTGAGCCCGAGCCTCGTAGCGGACGGGCGGCCCTGGCGCCCAGCGGTTCCTTGGAGCTGGCGGTGCAAGGTCAGGAATGGATCAACCGTTCGCATTCTTCTTGATCGACCGTGCACTCCTCGTTTCCGCGCAGTCGATCCACGTTTAAATTCCGAAGCGGCCTCGGATCCGAGCGCATTGCCCTATCGAGATGGGCTCAGAGGCATACAACTTCGGGCATGCAATTTCGGCTGCTTATGCCTGATCGGCGCGTCTCCGGGGACAAGCTGGTTCGGATGTGCGCCGACCTTTGCACGAAGCTTGCAGGTTGCTGAGGCGCCAATCAGGAACCTGGGGTGCGCCGCGGAATGGATGGAAGCCTCAAGGGCGCGTCGAGCACACACTGGCGTACGCAGGAGATGTTCCTCGTCCAGGAGGTCATGAACCTGATCGGCAAGGGCCTGCGCCTGGATCAGGTCGCGCGAGAGATGCTTCATCTCCTGTCCGAGATCGTCGGACTGAACCGGGGACGGATCGTCCTGAAAGACCCCGACGGCAAGGGACACCGCATTGCCTACGCCTATGGGCTGACCCGCGAGGAGGTCGCTCGGGGCCGCTACGCGCCGGGCGAGGGCATCACCGGACGCGTCATCCAGGACGGTCACCTCATCATCGTGCAGGACATCGACAAGGACCCGACCTTCCTCGGGCGGGCGGTGGCGCGGGCGCAGCTTCCCCGCGGCGCCGTGTCGTTCCTGGCACTGCCGATCCGCGTTGATCACAGGACGGTCGGCGCCATTGCCTGCCACCGCATCCGCCACCGGGAGCGGGCGCTCTCGGACGATCTCACCATCCTGCGCATCATCGCCACGATGGTCAGCCAGTTGCTGACCCTGAACGAGCGGGTGGAGCAGAAGACGCGGGCGCTCGAGGAACACAACGACATGCTGGCGCGCGAGCTGCGCATCAAGCGCGCCCGTTACGGCATCATCGGAACCTCGCCCGCGCTGCTGCGCGCCCTCGCCCAAGTGGAGAAGGTCGCGAGCGCGACCGCGAGCGTGCTGCTGCTCGGCGAGTCCGGAACCGGCAAGGAACTCTTCGCCCGGGCGCTCCACCTTGCGAGTCCGCGCCGAGACCGGCCCTTCATCAAGGTCAATTGCGCGGCGATCCCCGACAGCCTGTTCGAATCCGAGCTGTTCGGGCACGAGCGCGGCGCCTTCACCGGGGCCGTCGATGCGCGGGCCGGCTGGTTCGAGCAGGCGAGCGGCGGCACGATCTTCCTCGACGAGATCGGCGAGATGCCGGCGGTCCTCCAGACCAAGCTGCTGCGCACACTTCAGGAGGGGACGGTCGTACGCCTCGGCGGCAAGCGCGAGATCCGGGTCGATATGCGCCTCGTCGCCGCGACGAACCGGGATCTCGCCACCGAGGTCGCCCATGGCCGCTTCCGAGAGGACTTATTCTACCGCCTCAACGTCGTGCCGATCACCCTGCCTCCGCTGGCGGAGCGGCGCAGCGACATCCCCGATCTGGTGCTGCACTTCCTCACCCAGGCGAACCAGAACAACCAGCGCAACGTCAACCTGACCCAGGGCGCGGTCACGCATCTCGCCCGCCAGTCCTGGCCGGGCAACATCCGCCAGCTCGCCAACTTCATCGAGCGGCTCGTGCTGCTGGCAAGCGAAGGTGTCTTGGACGCCGAGGACGTGCGTCCGATGCTCGAAGGTGCCGTCGTCACGGCGCCCCCGCTGCTCGCTCCCGCCTCGGCCCCGTTCTTCTCGCCCGAACGGGAAGCGGCGTTGCGCGCGATGGGCACCGTGCGCCCCTATCTGCCGGCCGACTCGCACGGCCACGAACAGTTGCGCATGGCCCTGGCCCAGGCCGGCGGCAATAAAACGCGGGCGGCCCAGCGCCTCGGGCTCACCGAACGCCAATTTTCCTATCGCTGGCGCAAGCTCCAGCCGGCACCCTGACCTGCCTCCGCCAAACCCGACAATGTCGACAAAGTGTCGACATTCATCGACGTTTCGTCCGGAGGGGACGTTCACAGATTTGCGATAAAGCACTGTAAAATATCAGCAATATGAAATAGTCGCATGGGCGTCCGATTTGGCACCCGCTTTGCGCAAGTCCCTCCGAGCCGGCCCCGACGAAGACGGGGGCAGGGCACGAACAGGAGTTGCCGATGAGCGCGAGCGCCGCCCCCACCACCGTCACCACTTACTTGCGTCCGATCGACCGGGACGGCCTGATGCAGTTCGCCGAGAAGGGCCGCTGCAATCCCGGCTCGCGTGGCACCAACAAGGTGCACACCGTCGTCGACGGGCAGTACCGCACCCTCAGCTATGTCGGCGACCACCAGCCGGTCGTGGTGGACGAGCCCCTGCACCTGTTCGGCGAGAACACGGCGCCGGCGCCGGGTGAGATCGTGCTCTCGGCCCTCGGTGGCTGCCTCGCGGTCGGCATCACCGCCGTCGCGACTTGGAAACAGGTGCGCCTCTCACGCCTCGAACTGCATCTCGAGGGCGATATCGGCAACCCCGCCGCCTGGGGCGCGGGCGGCGCCGAGAAGCGGCCGGAGGATATGGGATTCCAGGAAATCCGCGTGGCCGTGACCATCGAGGGCGATGCGAGCCGTGAGGAACTCGACGAGATCGTGCGCCACGCGAATGTCTACTCGCCGGTGGCCAACTCCATGCGAAACCCGATCGCCTTCAAGATCGGCTTGGCTGGCTGACCCGCAGGGCGGGACCGAACGGTCCCGCCGCCTTCCCCGATCCTTGAGGAGACTGCACGATGTCGAGCGCCCTCGCTCTGCGGCCGGCGGATGATTCCGTCGGGCCGGTGCCGCCTGCCACGCCGAACCGCCCCGATTGGACCGACGAGGCCGTCCTCGCCGGAACGAAGGCCATCGCCGATGGTCCGTTAAGCGCCGCGGCGGCGGAGATCGACCGCGGCGCCTACCCGCTCGAGATCCTGGGCCGGCTCGGCGGCGTGGGCGCGCTCGCCGTGCATCTCGACCGGCACGGGGGGCGCTTCGGCCTCTCGGTGGCGGCCATGCAGGCGGCGAGCCGGGCCTGCGGCGCCACCGGCTTCCTGATGTGGTGCCACGACGTGTGCGGCCTGTACCTGGAGCAGTCGGGCAATGCGGCCCTGACCGGCGCGGTGCTCGACGATCACGCCGCGGGCCGCAGCTTCGGAGGCACGGCGCTCTCCAACCCGATGAAGGCCTTCGCCGGGATCGAGCCGATCCTGCTGCGCGCCCGCCGCGTCCCCGGCGGCTACCGGGTCAGCGGCATGCTGCCCTGGGTCAGCCATATCGGGCCGGGCCAGTATTGCGGCGCCATCGCGGGTGTCGTCGGCGCCAACGACACGATCAGCCACGAGATCATGTTCGTGCTGGCTTGCGACCGTGCCGAGCTGCGGCCCTGCCCGCACTTCTCCGGCATGGAGGGCACCAGCACCTGGGGTGTTCGGCTCGACGATCTCTTCGTCGGGCATGACGACCTCATCGCCGATCCGGCACGCCCCTTCATCGGACGCATCCGCGGCGCCTTCATCCTGCTTCAATGCGGCATGGGCCTCGGCGTGGCCGAAGGGAGCCTCGATGCCATGCTGGCGGTCGAGGAGACGCTGGGCCACGTCAATCAGTTCCTCGACGATCGGCCCGACGCCATCGCGGCCGAACTCACCGAGCTGCGCGCCCGCGTGATGCGGCTCGCCGAGACGCCCTTCGACGGTTCCACCGACTACCTGATCGACGTTCTCGACGCCCGCACCCAGGTCTCCGAACTCGCCTTGCGCGCCTCGCAATCGTCGCTGCTGCACCAGGGCGCCCGGGGCTACTTGATGTCGGCCGCGCCCCAGCGCCGGATCCGCGAGGCGCATTTCGTCGCCATCGTTACCCCCGCGATCAAGCATCTGCGCTGGGAGATGGCCCGGCTGTCGCGGGAGACTCTGCCCACCGTGACGGAAGGGAGCCGGGCATGAGCCTCCCTGAGCCCACCGACGGCCTCGGCCCCTGGCAGCTTTTCCTCTGCCGGGCCTGCGGCCTGATCTACGACGAGGGCGAGGGCGACCCCGATAGCGGCCTGCCGCCCGGCACCCGCTTCGCCGACATTCCCGATGACTGGGCCTGCCCGATCTGCGGCGTCACCAAGTTGGATTTCGAGCCCTATCAGCGGCGTGCGCCTGTCGCGCCGGTGCCGGCCCCGACGGTGCCGCAGCGCCGGCCCGGCGTGGTGATCGTCGGCGGCGGAATCGGCGGTTGGAGCGTCGCCGAGGCGATCCGGGCCGAGGATGCGGAGTTGCCGATCACTTTGGTGAGCGCGTGCGACGGCAGCCTCTACCACAAGCCGGAACTCTCGGTGGCCCTCGGACGCGGCCTGACACCCGACGCGCTCCGCCGTGAGACGGGCGAAGCGGCGGCGGCACGCTTGTCCCTGCGCCTGATGGCCGACACGGTCGCGGTCGGCCTCTCGCCCGAGCGCCACACCTTACGCACGACGCGCGGCACGCTTCCCTACACCCATCTCGTCCTCGCCCACGGGGCGCGGCCAGCGTTGCTGGACGGCCTCGACCTCGCCCTGTGCTGGCGGATCAACGACCTTGCCGCGTGGTCGTCGCTCCATGCCGAGCTCGCCCGCGGCCCCCGCACGGTCGCGGTGATCGGTGCCGGCATGGTCGGCTGCGAACTGGCCGAGGACCTGGCCCGCGCCGGACATGCCGTCACGCTTCTCGGGGCCAAGGCGCTGCCGCTGCCCGAACTCCTGCCGGAGCAGGCCGGACGGCGCCTGCTGGCGGGCCTCGAAGGCGTGGGTGTCCGCTACCGGGGCGAGAGCCTCGTGAGTGGTCTGAGCCGCCGGCCGGACGGCACCGTCGCGCTTGCCCTCTCGGACGGGACGAGCCTGGCCGCCGCGACCGTGATCGCTGCGACCGGCCTCGCCACGCCCTCGCGCCTCGTCCGGGGAGCGGGCCTCGCCTTCGACCGCGGCATCGTCGTCGATCCGGCGACCCTGCGCACGAGCGGGCCCGACATCTTCGCATTGGGCGACTGCATCAGCATCGCGGGGCGGCCCTGCCGCTTCATCGAGCCCATCGCCCGCCAAGCCGCGGTCATCGCGCACGCGATCCTCGGCCGGGCTCATCCGGGCTACGCGCACGCCGCCCCGGTCATCCGCTTGAAGACCCGCTCGGCGCCGATCGCGCTGCACGGCACCCCCGTCGCCGACCGCCCCTGGCACGTCGTCGAAGAGAGCGAGCACCGGCTCGCGATGGAGCAGCGGCAGGGCGGCGAAGTCACCGCCTGGCTCGCGGCCTGAGCCTGCCGACAATGTCGACAAAGGATCGACATTGTCGAAGGCGCGAGAACCGACCGAGCCGCCCGCATAGGCGGCAAGTCGCTGGCCCAAAAGCAGGAATAAAAAATTCCAGCGGTTGGCGCGACTGTTGCTGAGAAATTCTTACTTGCCCTGCCGGAGACCGCGATGGCCCCGTTCGACAAACCCTTCGATGCCAAACGCCGCTTCGCACGCGGCGGCTGCTCCTGCGGTTCGCACGCGTCCCAGGCCGCGCACGAGGCGGCCCTGCCGAGCGGGGACGCCGCGATCGAGCGGGCCGTCGAGGCGACGATGATGCGGGCCCTGTTTCCGCATCAGGCCGAGCGCCGCGCCTTCCTGCGCAGCGTCGGCCTCGCGACGGCGGCGGCGGCCGTCAGCCAGTTCCTACCGACGAAATTCGTGGCCGAGGCCTTCGCCGAAGCGGGCAAGCCGGAGAAGACCGACCTCAAGATCGGATTCATTCCGATCACCTGCGCCACGCCGATCATCATGGCCAAGCCCATGGGCTTCTATGAAAAGCAGGGCCTCAACGTCGATGTCGTGAAGACCGCCGGCTGGGCGGTCGTGCGCGACAAGACCCTGAACAAGGAATACGACGCCGCCCACATGCTGGCACCGATGCCGCTCGCCATCACGATGGGGCTCGGATCGAACCCCGTTCCGTTCGCCGTGCCGGCGATCGAGAACGTCAACGGGCAGGCAATCTGCCTCGCGAATAAGCACAAAGACAATCGCGACCCGAAGAATTGGAAAGGATTCAAGCTCGCGATTCCGTTCGATTACTCGAACCACAACTACTTGTTGCGCTACTACCTCGCCGAGCACGGGATCGACCCCGACACCGACGTGCAGCTCCGCTCGGTGCCGCCCCCCGAGATGGTCGCGAACCTGCGCGCCGACAACATCGACGGCTTCCTCGCGCCCGACAACGTCGTCCAGCGCGCGGTCTATGACGGTGTCGGCTTCATCCACATCCTGTCGAAGGAGATCTGGGACGGGCATCCCTGCTGCTCCTTCTCGGTGGCACAGGACACGATCCGCGACATGCCGAACGCGACGGCCGCGATGCTGCGCGCCATCCTCCAGGCGACCGCCTATGCCTCGAAAGCGGAGAACCGCAAGGAGATCGCCGCCGCCATCGCGCCCGCGAACTACCTCAACCAGCCGCTCACTGTGGTGGAGCAGGTCCTCACCGGCACCTATGCCGACGGTCTCGGCAGCGTGAAGAAGGACCCCAAGAGGGTCGCCTTCGACCCCTTCCCCTACGAGAGCTTCGCGATCTGGACGCTGACCCAGATGAAGCGCTGGGGCCAGATCAAGGGCGATGTCGATTACGCGGCGGTCGCAAAACAGGTCTACCGCGCCACCGACGCCGCCAAGCTGATGCAGCAGGACGGACTGACCCCGCCGGAGGCCACCACCAAGACCTTCGTGGTGATGGGCAAGACCTTCGATCCGGCCAAGCCCGAGGAATACCTCGACTCCTTCAAGATCAAGCGTGCGAGCTAGAGCCATGCAACGCACGCTCTCGCTGCGCGCCGGCGTCCTCTCCCTCGCGCTTCTCGCGCTGATCCTGCTCGGCTGGCAGATCGCGGTCAGCGGTACCGCCCGCACCGAGGCCATGGACCCGGAATACGCCGCCCTGATGGGGCAGGCGGCCACCACGGGCAAGTCGGCCATGCCCGGCCCGCTGGATGTCGGGGCGACGATCTGGAAACACCTGAAGGATCCGTTTTACGACCGGGGGCCCAACGACAAGGGCATCGGGATCCAGCTCGCCTACTCGATCGGCCGCGTGGCGCTCGGCTACGGCCTCGCGGTGCTGGTGGCAATTCCGGTCGGCTTCCTCATCGGCATGTCGCCGCTGATGAGCCGGGCGCTCGATCCGTACATCCAGATCCTGAAACCCGTCTCACCTCTCGCCTGGATGCCGCTCGCCCTCTACACGATCAAGGATTCGAGCCTGTCGGCGATCTTCGTGATCTTCATCTGCTCGATCTGGCCGATGCTGATCAACACAGTCTTCGGCGTCGCGGGCACGCGCAAGGAATGGCTCAACGTCGCCAGAACCCTGGAGGTGAGCCCGGTCCGGCGCGCCTTCACGGTGATCCTGCCGGCGGCGGCCCCGACGATCCTCACCGGCATGCGCATCTCGATCGGCATCGCCTGGCTCGTGATCGTGGCCGCCGAGATGCTCGTGGGGGGCACCGGCATCGGCTACTTCGTCTGGAACGAGTGGAACAACCTCTCGATCACCAATGTGATCACCTCGATCCTAGTGATCGGCCTTGTCGGCATGGTCCTCGACCAGCTCCTGGCGCGTGCGCAGCGCCTCGTCACCTTCCCGGAGTGAAGCGACCCATGAGCACGCTCCTTCCGTTCGCGCGGCGCGCCCGCCGCTCCGCTTCCCAAACGGCTGATGCCGGGACCAGCCGCATGTCGACGTCTGAAAAATTCATCTCCATCGAGGGGATCGCTCGGCGCTACCCGGCGCCGGGCGGCAAGGCCACAACGATCTTCGAGAACCTGTGGCTGCCGATGCGCCGCGGCGAGTTCGTGTGCATGATCGGCCATTCCGGCTGCGGCAAGACCACGGTGCTCAACATCCTCGCCGGGCTCGATGCACCGAGCGAGGGCGTCGTCATCGTCGACGGGCAGGCCATTACCGGCACGAGCCTCGACCGCGCCGTCATCTTCCAGGGTCACGCCCTGCTGCCCTGGCGCAGCGTGCTCGGCAACGTTGCCTACGCGGTGTCCTCGCGCTGGCGGAAGGCGAAGCGCGCCGAGATCGAGGCACGCGCCCGCAAGGCGATTGCCACGGTGGGACTGGCCGGCTCCGAGCACAAGCGTCCGTCGGAATTGTCGGGCGGCATGAAGCAGCGCGTCGGCATCGCCCGGGCGTTGGCGATCGAACCGAAGATCCTGCTGATGGACGAGCCGTTCTCGGCGCTCGACGCGCTCACCCGCGGCACGCTGCAGGACGAGGTGCGCCGGATCTGCGTCGAGACCGGGCAGACGGTCTTCATGATCACCCACGACGTCGACGAGGCGATCTATCTCGCCGACCGGATCGTGCTGATGACGAACGGTCCGGAGGCGAAGGTCGCCGAGATCGTCGAGAACCCGCTGCCCAAGAACCGCGACCGCACCCAGCTTCACCACGCGCCGGGCTACTACGCCTTGCGCAACCACCTGATCGATTTCCTCGTGACCCGCTCCCGCACCCTGCGGGACGCCATGCCCGAGGGCTACGACCCCCGCCATCCACCGGTGGTGCGCCCCTCGCTCAGCGAGGCGGACGCCGCCGCAATCGCCGCCGAGCCGCCGGCCCGGCGAGCCTGATCCCGGCGCCGGCCCCTCGCGGGTCGGCTCCCTGGCATCAGCGAGCCCGCTTCCCGGAGCGAGCCGATCCACCGGATCGTCTGGATGCGACGCCTGCGTGCCAAGTCCTGGCGCACAATCGACGGCCGGTTCCGGCGCTGGATTGCGAAGGAGTTGTTCGAGGCTCTGATGCGGGTTCTAGCCCGCCGCCAGCGGCGGCACTGCAGTTGTCGGTCCGATCCACGGCTGGCGCTCAGGTCCGCTGTTGAAGTTTGAGGCGAACCGGATGTGAAACCGTGGTTCGGAAGCGCTGAGGCACACGGCCGGATGCTGTGGTCATTCGCCTGGACCGAAATTCACATCGGGATCGGAGCGCATTGAGACGGCTCGCTGAAAGTATATTAGAACTACCTAAACAAGGTGGATCTAACGTTATGGACTGCTAGCCTGTGGATGCCGTTACGCCGACCGATCTGCTGCGCCTCCAGGACAAGGCGGCCGACGCCGCGCGCCTGTTGCGTCTCCTTGCCAACGAGAAGCGCCTGCTCATCCTGTGCCTGCTGCTCGCCCGCGGTGAGATGGACGTGACGAGCCTCAGCGAGGCGGTCGATCTCAGCCAATCGGCCCTGTCGCAGCACCTCGCCAAGTTGCGTGAGGACGGTCTCGTCGCGTTTCGGCGCGAGAGCCAGACCCTGTACTATCGAGTGGAGGACCCCAGGGTCGCCCGGCTGCTCGCGACCTTGAAGGACATCTTCTGCCCGGAGATCGGCTGAGCGTGTCGGGCACCGCACCCCTCCGCTCCCAGCGCCGCCGCTGACGCATACGGGCTCCTGGCGCACCCGCGGGTCGCCGGAGCCGTACGGGTTGGACGCGAACAGTATCAAGCCGCCGCTGTTTCGGGCTCTGCGTCAGCCGGCCCTGGAGCCAGCACCCGCATGGCGTTGAGGATGACCGCGACGTCGATGGCTTCCTGCAGCAGCGCGCCCTGAAGCGGCGTCAGGTAGCCGAAGGCTGCGGCGACCATTCCGGCAAGCGACAATCCGAGGCCGACCCACACGCTCTGAAGGGCGATGAACTTGGCTCGACGGGCAATGCGGATCGCGCCCGGAAGCGGGGCGAGGCTATCGACGAGCAGGACCACGTCGGCGGCCTCAGCCGCTGCGGCCGCGCCTCGCACGCCGAGCGCCACACCGAGATCCGCCGCGGCCAGCGCGGGGGCGTCGTTCACGCCATCCCCGACCATCATCACGGGACCTCGCGCCCGCTCGGCCGCCACCACCGCGGTCTTGTCCGCCGGATCGAGGTCGGCGGCGATGGCATCGACGGGCGCTTTGGCCACAAGCGCCTCCGCGATCGGGCGCCGGTCGCCCGTCGCGAGCACGATGCGCCGGATGCCGCAGGCCCGCAGGGCCGTGAGCGTGGCGGCGCCGTCCGCCCGCAGCGGGTCCGTCAGGTGCAGCCTGCCCGCCGGGCGGCCATCGACGGCCACGAGCACCGTCGCCGCCGCACCGCTCGTCGCGACCGGCGGCTCCTCGGCCGGGAAGGTCAGCCCCATCCTGTGCATCAGGCGCGGCCCCCCGACCGTGACCGAGGCGCCCTCGACCGAGCCCGTCACCCCTTCCCCCGGAATCTCCTCCGCACGTTCCGGCTGCGCGAGGTCGAGCCGCCGATCCAGGGCCTCGTCGACAAGAGCCCGCGCCGTCGGATGCGCGGAGACTTGATCGAGGGAGGCGGCGAGCCGAAGCACCTCTGCCTCGCCGAACGGCGGGAAGGCCTCGGTGGCCGAGAGATGGGCCGTGCCATGAGTCAGCGTACCGGTCTTGTCGACCACGAGGACGCTGACCTCGGCCAGCGTCTCCAGGGCGCCCCCGCCCTTGATCAGCACCCCGCTCGCGGCCGCCCGCGACAGGCCGGAGACGAGGGCGACCGGAACCGCGAGGATGAGCGGACATGGCGTCGCGACCACGAGGACGGCGAGGGCGCGCAGCGGATCTTGC
Organism: Methylorubrum sp. GM97; assembly: GCF_024347855.1. Taxonomy (NCBI): domain Bacteria; kingdom Pseudomonadati; phylum Pseudomonadota; class Alphaproteobacteria; order Hyphomicrobiales; family Methylobacteriaceae; genus Methylorubrum; species Methylorubrum sp. GM97. Next base: position 1,085,909 of record NZ_AP025942.1, on the reverse strand, counting down.
GTGACCGCCCAGGCGCCGCCGGCGAGGGCAAGGGTGACGGCGAGGAAGGCGAGGCCGTAGCGATCGGCCAAGCGCACCATCGGCGCCTTCTGTTCGCGTGCGGCCTCGACCAGGCGAACGATACCCGCATAGGTGCTCTCCGCTGCCCGGCGCTCGGCCAACAGCGAGAAGGGTGTCCCGACATTGACGGAGCCGCTGAGCACCGCGCCTCCCGCTTCGTGGATGACGGGCAGCGCCTCGCCGGTGAGACTCGCTTGGTCGAGCACGGCGCGACTGGCTACGACGCGCCCATCGACGGGGACGACATCGCCGACCCGGACCAGCACGCGGTCGCCTGGGACGACCGCGTCGATGGGCACCTCGTGCACGCCTGCGCTGTCCTCGCGATGCGCGGTGTGCGGCTGCCGTGACAGCAGCGCGGTCATCTCCCGGGCCGCGCGTCCCGCGGCGAAGGCTTCGAGCGCCTGGCCGCCCGCGTACATCAGGGCGATGACGACGCCGGCAAGGGGCTGCGCGAGTGCGATGGCGCCGCTCATCGAAAGGAGCGCGACGAGGTCGAGGCCGACATCGCCCTTCAGGAGGCTCGTGACGACCTCACGGACAAGACTGGCGAGCACGACCAGGGTCGGGACGGTCCAGGCCCAAAAGGCAAAGTCCGGCGCGCCGAGCGCCTGTGCGGCCAACCCGGCGCAGAGCCCCGCGAGCGGAAGTGCCGCCTGCCACCGATGCAGCGCTTGTCGCCACCAGCCGCCATCCGCAGCCGGCTCGCCTCTTGCGGTCGTAGATCCTGGGCGGGTCGCGTCGATGAGCGCTGGAACAGGCATGCGACTCGATCAAACGCGACCAGCTCGGCCGAGGCAAGATGGGGGCATGCCCCCGTTCCGGAGAGCGCCAGCGTTGCGGCCTTGGCCTCGGGCTTCCGCTCGATGTCTGACGTCGCATCGAGCTCGCGCAGCAGGCTGCCGCTGGCCTACGGGAGTTGAGCATGCCAGCGGACGCTCGCATCGGACTCGGCAGCGATGCGCTGGTTGTCGCGCACCTGTGTGAAGCAAAACCCGCTCCGCCGTCCCGGGGATCGTCAGGCGTCTCCCTCTTCACGTTAGATTAGATGTTGCTAATTAAGTGTCATCTAATTATAGCTCGGTTGGATGCGGGGGCATTCGGCCCAAGCGACCCCGCAGCCTGCATACGGAGCCCATAGCGCCCGCAGGTTTGTCCCTGTGGCAGTTCGGGAGAGATCACCATGGACGGCTTCACGCCACTCAGCGCCACCCTCGGCGGCGTCATGATCGGCGCCGCCGCTGCCCTGTTCCTGCTTCTGAACGGACGGATCGCTGGCATCAGCGGCATCCTTGGCGGTCTGCTCGCCCCTCCCTCAGGCCAGACGGGATGGCGGGCCGCCTTCCTGGCCGGTCTGGTCCTGGCGCCGCTGGTCTATGCCGGCTTCGGAGGAAGCCTGCCGCCGGTGACGGTCGATGCCTCGTTCCCGCTCCTGGTGGTCGCGGGCCTGCTGGTCGGGTTCGGCGCGCGCCTCGGGGCCGGCTGCACCAGCGGCCACGGCGTCTGCGGCATCGGTCGCGGCTCGTCCCGCTCCCTCGCCGCCACCGGCACCTTCATGGCCGTCGCCATCCTCACCGTCTTCGTCACGCGTCACCTGCTCGGAGCCTGAGCCATGGCCAGAGCCGTTTCCGCCTTTGCCGTAGGCCTGCTGTTCGGGCTCGGCCTGCTCGTCTCCGGCATGGCCAATCCGGCCAAGGTCCTCGCCTTCCTCGACGTGACGGGACGCTGGGATCCGAGCCTTGCCTTCGTCATGGCGGGCGCCGTCGCGGTCTCGGCCGCCGGCACCCTCATCGCGCGGCGGCGCGGCCGGCCGCTGCTCGCGCCCCGGCTCGAGATCCCGACCCGGCGTGACCTCGACCCGCGCCTGCTCGCCGGTGCCGCGGTCTTCGGCGTCGGCTGGGGCCTGATCGGCTTGTGCCCCGGACCGGCGCTGACCCTCCTGACGGTCGCGCCGGCCCCCGCCGCGACCTTCGTGGCGGCCATGGTCATCGGCATGCTGCTGTTCCGCCTTGTGCCCTCGGCGGCCTTGAAGCCGACGGCCGTTCAAGTGGCTGACGCGTGATGTCCGGCTTGCTCACATCCGGTCTCGCCACCGGCCCGGGCGGGGTCGTTGGGGCGATCCTCGGCCTCGTCGGCGGGGGCGGCTCGATCCTGACGGTCCTCGCCTGATCTACGTAGACGGCGTGAGCTCGCCGCACGTCGCCATCGGCACCAGCGACCTAGCGGCCTCGGTCGGCGCGGCGGGCAATCTCGTTTCGCAATAGCGGGCCGGGAATGTGAAGTGGCGATGCGCGACCGCGTTCTCGCTTGCAAGTGTCCGCTACGGAGGATGGAGCGGACTGACACCTCAGGCGGAAAAGGTGTGCTTCTATTCGTCCGGGCTCCATCCTCTCAAAAGTTGGAGCCTCCAGGGAATCCGGAGCGGTTCAGTCCCGTTTGATCAAGCCGGAGTGCTCGTACTCTGCGAGAAGAGGCTGAAGCTGCCCTGATCGGGTGACGGTGGCGACGAGAGGGATGACCATGTTCCGCCTTCTCCCTCGGTTGTGTGCCCTGCTCCTCGTCTCTGGGCTCGGCTTGCAGGCGCAGGCGCAGCCGGCCGCGCCCGCTGCAGTCCCGGTCGGGACGGCCTTCGCTCAACGCAAGGCCATCGATCAGGCGCTCGACTTCGTCGGCCGCGTCGAGGCGGTCGGTCGTGTCGAGGTGCGCGCGCGCGTTGTCGGCTTTCTGGATGCCGTCCAATTCAAGGAGGGAGAGCCGATCAAGGAGGGGGCGCCGCTCTACCGGATCGAGCCGGACCTGTTCGAGGCCGCGGTCAAGCAGGCCGAGGGCGCGCTCGAGCGCACCAGGGCCGCCGAACTTCTGGCAGCCATCCAGTTGCAGCGGGCGCAAGACCTACTCGATAAAAGCTCCGGCACCGTCGTAGCCCGGGACCAGGCCCGCGCCGCGCGGGACCAGGCGAAGGGCGCCGTCATGGGTGACGAGGCGAGCCTCCAGACGGCGCGGATCAATCTCGGCTACACGCAGATCTTCGCGCCCATTTCCGGCCAGATCGGCCGCACCAGCGTCACCAAGGGCAACGTGGTTGGGCCCGACAGCGGCGCTCTCACCACGATCGTCAGCCAGGACCCGATCTACGTCACCTTCCCGGTGAGCCAGCGCGAGTTCCTGCGCTACCAGCAGGGCGAGGCGCGCCCAGACCGGAGCAAGATCGGAGTCCGGATCCGTTTTCAGGACGGCTCGGAATACGGTCAGATCGGACGGGTCGACTTCGTCAACATCAGCGTCGACCGCGCGACCGACACGGTCGTCGTGCGCGCCACGATGCCGAACCCGGCCGGTGCGCTTCGCGACGGGCAACTCGTGCGCGTCAACCTTCAGGCCGGGCAGCCGGAGCAGAAGGTCGTCGTGCCGCAATCCGCCCTCATCGCCGACCAGGGCGGCGTCTACGTGTTCGTCGTCGAGGAAAGCCGGGCCAAGATACGGCGCGTCAAACCGGAGCCTGGCGGCACCGGAACGGACGCGGTCATCGCGGAGGGCCTCTCGGGCGGCGAAGTCGTCATCGTCGATGGGCTGCAGCGGGTGCGGCCCGGGATCCTCGTTCAGGCGACCCCGGTCAGCGAGACGGCCAGCAGGATCTGACGTCCATGTTCTCCGCCATCTTCGTCGACCGGCCGCGCCTTGCGGTGGTGATCGCCATCGTGATCTCGATCGCGGGCGCGCTGGCGCTCCTGACGATCCCGGTGGCGCAGTACCCCGATATCGTGCCGCCGCAGGTCTCGGTGACCACGACCTATCCGGGCGCATCCGCCGACGTGGTGGAATCGACGGTCGCGCAGCCAATCGAGTCCCAGGTCGTCGGCGTCGACAAGATGATCTACATGAAGAGCGTCAGCGGCAACGACGGCAGCTACACGCTCACCGGCTCGTTCGAGCTCGGCACCGATCCCGACATCAATGCGGTCAACGTCAACAACCGCGTGCAGATCGCCCTCGCCAAGCTGCCCGAGGACGTTCGCAAGCAGGGCGTCACCGTCAAGAAAAAATCCTCGGCCCTTCTCGGCGTCCTGGCGGTCTACTCGCCAAAATCGACCCAAGACCCGCTTTTCATCTCCAACTACGTCACGATCAACCTGCTCGACCGCATCAAGAGCACGCCCGGCGTCGGCGATGCGACGCTGTGGGGCCCGCAGGATTACGCGATGCGAGCCTGGGTGCGCACCGACCAGCTCACCGGGCTCAGCCTGACCACGGGCGACGTCATCGGAGCGATCCAGGCCCAGAACGTGCAGGCGCCGGTCGGGCGGATCGGTGCCCGGCCGATCTCGGACGAGCAGCAGCTTCAGCTCAGCATCCAGACGCAAGGGCGCCTGACCTCCGCGGAGCAGTTCCGCAACATCGTGTTGCGCACCAACCCGGACGGGTCGGTGCTGCGCCTCGGCGACGTGGCGAGAGTCGATCTCGGCGCGGCCAATCTCGACCGTGAGACGCGGCTCAACGGCAGCCCGGCGACGGTGATCGCGATCTACCAGTCACCCGGCGCCAACGCCCTCTCGACCCTGAAAGAGGTCGAGAGGCGGGTCGGAGAGCTGGCGAAGACCTTCCCCGAGGGGTTGGCCTGGAAGGTCACCTACGATCCGACCGCCTTCATCACCGAAACGGTGCACGAGGTGCAGAAGACCCTGGTCGAGGCCTTCGTGCTCGTTGTGATCGTGGTGTTCCTGTTCCTCGGTAGCCTGCGCGCCACGCTGATCCCGACGCTGGCCGTGCCTGTCAGCTTGATCGGCACCTTCATCGTCCTCAAGGCGGTCGGCTACTCGGCGAACTCGGTCTCGCTACTCGCCCTGGTGCTCGCCATCGGGATCGTCGTCGATGACGCCATCGTCGTGGTCGAGAACGTCGAGCGTGTGATGGAGGAGCACCCGGAGCTGTCACCCCGGGACGCGACGAAGCGGGCCATGGCCGAGATCACGGCCCCGATCATCGCCATCACGCTGGTCTTGCTGTCGGTCTTCGTGCCGGTCGCCTTCGTGCCCGGCATCTCGGGCGAGCTCTTCCGCCAGTTCGCCGTCGCGGTCGCGGTCTCGATGTTCATCTCGGCGGTCAACGCGCTGACCCTGTCGCCGGCTCTCTGTGGCGTGCTGCTGCGCCCGCACCACGGCCCTCGCCGGGGTATCATGGGCATGGTGATGCGCTCCATCGACCGGGTCAGCAACGGCTATGGTGCCGCCGTGGCGCGCATCGTGCGCTTCTCGATCCTCGGTCTCGTGCTCGCCGGCGCCGCGGCCTACGGCGCGACCGAACTCGCGAAGCGAACCCCGACCGGCTTCCTGCCCGAAGACGATCAAGGCGCCTTCTTCGTCGTGGTGCAGTTGCCGGAAGGCGCATCGGTCGGGAGGACCTCCGAGGTCGTGGCCCGGGCCGAGCAGATCCTGCGGCAGGAGCATGCGGTCGCTGACACCACCTCGGTGATCGGCCTCAACTTCATCGACAACTACTCCCAGGGCAACGCGGCCTTCCTGGTCGTGACCCTCAAGCCGTTCGAGGAGCGCAAGGCTGCCGCGGACGGAGCGGCGGCCATGATTGCGCGCCTCGGCCAGCAATTCCGGGAGATCCCCGGAGGCACCGTCGTACCGCTCGCTCCTCCACCCATCATCGGCCTCGGCACCGGCGGTGGCTTCAGCTACGTGCTGCAGGATCTGCGCGGTGGCGATCCGAAGGAGCTCGCCCAAGTCCTGCGCGGCTTAGTCGTAGCAGCGAACCAGGATCCGCAGCTCAACCGTGTGTTCAGCACCTTCTCGGCGACGAACCCATCGGTCTATCTCGATATCGATCGCGACAAGGCGCAGGTTCTCGGAGTGCCCCTGAGCGCCGTGTTTCAAGCGCTACAGGCTTCGCTCGGCGGCTACTACGTCAACGACATCAACCTGTTCGGCCGTACCTGGCAGGTGCAGGTTCAGGCGGAGGCCGCAGACCGGACCAAGATCGACGACATCTATCGGATCAACGTGCGGAACAAGGACGGCGAGATGGTGCCGCTGCGCTCGCTCGCGGAGGTCCGGATCGTGGTGGGGCCGCCGGCGCTGATCCGCTACAACAACCTTCGCGCCGTCACGATCCAGGGCTCGCCCGCGCCGGGCGTCTCGTCCGGTCAGGCGCTCGCCGCCATGGACGGCGTCGCGGCCCGGACCCTGCCTGCGGGCTTCGGCGGCGAGTGGACGGACACGGCGTTCCAAGAGAAGCGGGCCGAGGGCAAGACCGCCATCATCCTGGGCTTCGCGGTCCTGTTCGCGTTCCTGTTTCTGGTCGCGCTCTACGAGAGCTGGACCATCCCCGTCCCGGTGCTGCTGTCGGTTACGGTCGGGATCGCCGGGGCCTACGCGTCCATGGTGTGGGGCAAGCTCACCCTCGATCTCTATGCGCAGATCGGCATGATCGTGCTCATCGGGCTGGCTGCCAAGAATGGCATCCTGATCGTCGAGTTCGCCAAGGAGCAGCGGGAGAAGGGCGTTCCGCTTCAGAAGGCTGCCACCGAAGGCGCGCGCCTGCGCTTCCGCCCGGTGATGATGACGTCCTTCGCCTTCATCCTGGGCCTGCTCCCCCTGGTCATCGCTGTCGGAGCCTCGCAGCTCGCCCGACGCAATGTCGGGACGCCGGTCTTCGGCGGCATGATCGCCGCGTCATTCCTCGGCATCTTCGTGATTCCGCCCCTCTACGTCCTGTTTCAGGGCCTGCGCGAGCGGGCCTGGAGCCTCATGAGGCGCAAGGGAGCGAAACAGCAGGTCGAGCCGTCGGTCGAAGGCGCAAGCGGCGCCCCGAAGCACTTGCCGGCCGAGTGACTCGATCGACCCCTTCGATGCGGGCAGGTGGGAGCATGACGATGCACGATATCGAGCAGGTCATACCGACCACGAAGCCCGATGCGGGTCGGCCCCAGGCCGGGACCGCCAAGAAGCTCAAGAAAAAGGACTACGAGAGGGAATTGCACACCCTACAGGTCAAGCTGTGCCATCTGCAGGACTGGGTCAAGCGAACCGGCGCCCGCATCATCATCGTGTTCGAGGGCCGCGATGCGGCAGGCAAAGGAGGGACGATTAAGGCCATCACCGAGCGGGTCAGCCCGCGCGTGTTCCGCGTCGTCGCGCTGCCGGCACCAACGGACCGGCAGAAGTCCCAGATGTTCATCCAGCGCTACATCGAGCATTTCCCGGCGGCCGGCGAGATCGTGATCTTCGACCGTAGCTGGTACAACCGGGCGGGCGTCGAGCGCGTCATGGGCTTCTGCAACGACGCGGAGTATCGCCGGTTCCTCGACCTCTGCCCGCGGATCGAGCGCTTCATCGTCGATGGCGGGACCCAACTCATCAAATTCTGGCTGGAGGTTGGAAAGCAGGAGCAGAAGCGGCGCTTCCTGGCACGGATCGAGGATCCCCTCCGGCAGTGGAAGCTGAGCTCGATGGACCTCGAATCCTACGAGCGCTGGTACGCGTTCTCGAAGGCGCGCGATGCGATGCTGGCGGCCACCGACACTGACGACGCTCCCTGGCACATCGTCCGCTCCGACGACAAGCGGCGGGCGCGCCTCAACTGCATCACTCACCTCCTCCGTCTGATCCCCTACAGGGAACAGAAGCACGACGCGGTGACGCTGCCGAAGCGCAGCAAGGAGGATGCGTACGACGATACCCTCAGGAATAGGCGCTTCGTCACCGAAAGGTACTGAGGTTGGGATCGCGCCGGCAAGCTCCAGGGCAACCCCGCGGTCGAGGCGCGGCCGAGCGCCGGCAGGGCATGATGCTGCGTTTCTCCTAAGAAACGCCTGCTGCGCCGCCAGCCCGAGAGGGAGGGCGCCTGTGACTGGGCGTCTCGCGAGGCACTCTTGGCCATCGTCGACGTCGATGGTCATGCCGGTCAGCTCGGTACCGACGCCCAGGAGAGCTTCCCGGCGCACCAGCGCGGGGTTGACCAGCCGCTGGAACCTGCACGTCGACAACCATCTCCCGTCGACGACGAGGCGCAACGGCCTGCCCACCTTGTCGGACTCAAGCCCGTCGTGATCGCGCGGCCATGGCTGCCATCCTGAAGGTCGGTGGAACCTATGCGCTGCGTGTCTCCCAGGTGAGCAAGAAGCCCACGTCACCCGGCATGCCGTCGGGGAAGTTGACGATCACGGCCTTCAGGCCGTAGCCGGCCGGCTGCAGGCGGTCCCGCCAGAACTCGAAAGCTTGGCGCGGGCGTCCGGTCAGGGTCTCGGGCCAACCTTTCTCGAAATTGTTGATGGCCCGTCCGCCGTCACTGCACATCACGTTCGGGAAACGCATCACGAGAAGTTCGTTCTTGCCCTGCTCGGCCGCGATCCGGAGCTTGTACAAGAGCGACGTCATGATCTCGTGCACCTTCTTAGGCGTGACCTCGATGGTCTCGGACAGAGTCTTGATGAGCTCGGCCCGCGCCTCTTCGGCTCGATCCTCGGTCTGCAGGGCCTTCGCGGCCTTCAGTTTGGCCGTATAAGCGCCGAGTTCGGCGGCGGACATGAAGCTCTCGTCGCCAAGCTCGTGTTCGGTCTGTGGATTCGTCTTCAGCGCTTCCATGGCGAACTCCTGTTGTTCATGAGGCCGGTTCGCGCTGGACCTGGGCCAGCGCTTCGCACGTTCCGCGCGCGATCGTCATCTCCTCGTCCGCCGGAATGACCCAGGCAGCGGGACCGGGCCCTCGGGTCACCTGCGGGCCGCCGGAAGCATTGGCCACCGCGTCGAGTTCGAAACCGGCCCAGGCGGCTCCCCGCAGAACTTCGGCCCGTGTGGCGACGTCGTTCTCACCGATGCCGCCGGTGAAAATGAGGGCGTCCAGGCCGCCGAGTGCCGCCACCAGCGAGCCGAGCTCCCGCTCGATCCGGTAGACGAAGAGGTCGATGGCCCGCTGCGCATCAGGATCGGTCGCCGCGAGGGAACGGAGGTGGCTGCTCTCGTGCAGCAGGATCTGGAAGACCGGGCCGTGGATCGCATCCTGCCGGGTCACCCCGGCCGGCGACTTCGTTCGCGGTGCGGCCTGGACGATGCTGTCGAGGAGCTCGTAGCAGACGGTCACGCTCCAGTTCTCGGGCGCGTACCAAGCGTTGCGCTCGCCGGAGCATTCGGTCAGCCGGTAAGTCAGTCGATTGGGCAGCCTGACGAGACCGATGATGGCGCCGACCCGCTCCAGCACTTTGTGCTCGCGCATGGTGTCGTAGATCTCACGGTAGGCGGCCGTCTTGGGTGCCACATAGACGACCCGAATGCGTTCGCCGTCGCGTCCGCTCGGACCGGCCGACGCGCTCCCCGGAAGCACGGTTGCTGCCAAGAGGATGCCAATGTGCCAGGCACGGACCGGCATCCGCGTCCCCGTCAGCCGTTCCAAGTTGGCCGGACTCATCGTGGGAAGCCCTGCATGGCGTTTGGATCATCGGGCAATGGCTCCCTCCTGACAACGCAGCGGAAGCCGGTGTGGCTGGTTGCGGTACGCCTCCAGCGCCGCGAGCAGCGAGTCATCAAGGCTCGTCTCTCACGGCTTGAAGAGTGGAAGCTGCCCGATGGTCTCGCGTGTGGCGCTGACGGTCAGGTCGTTGTCCGCCTGCCGCAGGAGAGGAACCGGGATGCCAACCTCCCCGCCGCCGAGCCAGCGACGGCGGGCCACCACTGCGATCAGCGTCGTCCCGTCGGCCGAGACCCGCACATCCTTTACGCGCCCGACGACGAGCTTGTGATCAGCATAGAGCCAGCGGCGGCGGAGCGTCGGCACGAGCGAGGCGGCGCCGATCTGCATGCGCGAGTCCGCCGCGTCGAGCAGGGGCGATCGGGCTTCCTGCGCGCTCGCCTCGCCAGCGAGCATCACGAGGACGCAGGCCCAGGCAGGAAGGTGCTGCTGCATCCGCTCTCCCTCTTCCGTCGCAAGCGAGCTTCTTCGTGGTTCTCGTCGCGCTTCACCCCGTTCGTTGAACCTTCCGCCATGCGCTGGGCGTCATGCCCACCCAGCGGCGAAGGGCACCAGAATACATGGTTGAAGCTGCCCGATTCGAGCAGATGTCGGCGCGCAGCCTGACGGAACCGGGCATGGCGGCATCCTCCAGCCGTCAAATGGCTCGTTGTATATATTTTTGCTTGATCGGACGGGACACCAAGAGGTGCCTACCAGGCGCTGAACCGGGCTGTACTTCGTCCGCAGTTGCGCTTCGTCTTTTGGTGCACTTGCACGTAAAAATTGCGTCGGCCCTAGTGATCCGTCCTTGGCTGCACACGGGTTCCGACACCTCGATCGTGGTCACGCTTATGGGACTACCGGAGTACCTTGCCCGCGAGCGGTTTCTTCATTCTATGTGCCATCAAGAGCGGCTCGCACTTGTGTGCGTCGAACTACTGCCGCCGCTACCGACCCAGCCGCGCGATCCGTATCGGGCCGATACAACGATAGCATCCGCAGCCCATCGCTGCGCTTGCAAGTCCGTCCTCGCCGGGGTGGAAATTGCCGTGCCCCTTTGTTCCCTTCGCGACTGGGGCGACCGATCCACGGTCGCCCCAATCTCGTTAGTTTATTTTAGGCTCTGCTGATGTGTATCCTAGAGGTCAGAATGCGTATCTTTGGGTAGCCCAACATTTTAGCGTTAGGCATAAGCTGATAGGAGCCTGGTTCTATGGCGCTGACTTGATTGAAGATTGTGCGCACCTTCTGGGTAATAAAGTATAAATTGCGCGCTCCGCGCGGATAAGTTGTTCGAGTGACGAGAAGGAATCCATGTTCGCTCGTGCCCGCAGAGAAGCTCGATCGAGACATAGCAAAGCCACCGCGGTCTTATCCGCGAGGGCCTGGAGTGTGTACTATCAATCTTTTTTTTAGATGCGCCGAAGATCCGACCGTCGATAGAATGCCGCTCTAACGACCTCCCGTTCGATCGACTGCCCAAGACCGGGCGCAGTTACGCGCAGCGGCTTGGGGCCAACACTGCGGCCACGGTTCCAAGGAACGCGGGCCCTGGTTTGGGAGGTAGCGACTTCGGGCATGACAGGCCCTTGGGTTGAGGAGCTCTTCAGAAGGAACCCGCTGCTGCCGATAAGCCCAGCCTCGGATGACGGCCCTCTGCAACAAAAGCCGACATTGGCTTCACCGGACCCGGACCGCTGCTTGCGACCCTTCTCAGGCCTTCAGAATGCCCGCTTCCCGACAGGCTAATGAGCTCGACACAACCGTATCCGGCAGGAAGTTGCCCGTTCGCTTTTAAGTCTAGGAAGTACCTGGACGGACTTTCGCAAGATCGCAGTCGAAATCACGGCAGGCACCCGCCTGTGCCTGCCGGTGCTGCGGAGCCCGCTCGAACACGCCCGCTTGGCGCCAGCGATGCAATTGGCTCACCACGGCTCCGACGGAATCGGAACACGTTGGCAGATCCTTCCACAATGCGCTCGTCCGTAGAAACCAGAGTAGGTCGTTGAGGATTGGACTGCGCCACTCAGCGGACTGGCCCAGGCGCAGCCCCCGCGCGAATAAAAGCGCACCAATCTCGCTAAGGAAAATGCAACTATCGTGCGATCCCAAGGATCCATGCCGGAGAAGTGAGCGTTTTCGTGTCTGAGCAGCAAGCAAATCATTCCACTCGCTTGAGCTAACCGCCTGAAAAAACAAGGCGCCGAGACGCCGTATCAGGATGATGGGGCATGTTTTGGAACACTCGTGCTGTTCGCATCCTTGTCGGATTGGCGCTTCTAGCCACCGCAGTCGTTGTAATGCTGCCAGGCCTGACCGGATATACGAGCCTCGATGGCACCGTAAATGCGCGCTTCGCCGTGGTGTCGGCGCCGATCGAGGGCGTCGTTTCCGAGACTCCTCCCAAGGTCGGGACCGCGCTGCCGGAGGAAGCCGAGATCTTCCAAATCACGAACGATCGCATCGCCCGCACGGCGGAAGCGCAACTCGATGCTGACCTCGGCGCCGCGCTCGAGCGCCTGAAGGCGCTCGACGCGCAGATCGGTCAGCTCGCGGCTCTCAAGAAGGAACTCGCTGCGCGGCTCGGCGACTACCAGAAGGCGAGCCTGCAAAGCATCCAGCAGGAGATCATTATCCGCCAGCAACGGATCAGCACAGCCCAGGCCAACCGTGTCTCGGCAGAGGCCGACCTCAGCCGCAAGCAGACCCTCGGTGCGACCGGTGTGGTCGCGAACAGTTCAGTCGAAGCGGCGAGGGCTGCAGCCGTCGCCTCCGGCAACGAGGGCACGATCGCCAAAGCTGAACTTGATCGGCTGAACCAGCAGCTCGACGCTTTGAAGCGTGGCACCTTCGTGGGCGAGGGGCGAAACGATGTGCCGTACTCGCAACAACGTGGAGACGAAGTCACGATTCAGCTCGCCAACGTCGAGGCCCAGGCTAAGATCGAACGCGCACGTGTTAAGCTCCTGGAGAAACAGCTTTTTATCGAACGCAACCGCAACGACAGGCTGTCGAGTGCCTCCATAAGGCTCCCCTTTCGCGGTGTGATCTGGCGCAACAACGTCGTCGGCGGCTCGAACGTGATTGTCGGCAATGAGCTGACCCGCCTGCTCGACTGCCGGGATCTCTTCGTCGACATCCTGCTCGACGAAGTCGATTATGATCAAATCAAGCCTGGCGATCCCGCAGAAGTGCGGCTGCTCGGAACCTCCGACGTCATTGCCGGACGCGTGAACTCCGTCCGTGGGTCAAGCGCGGCCGTCGAGGAGGTGACGCTTGCGGCCATTCCGCCCAAGAGCAGAGGCAAGAATGCCCGCATTCGGCTGATCCTCGATCAGAATGCGATGCAAACCGACTACGAGAACTTCTGCCATGTGGGCCGCACCGTGCAAGTCCGGTTTGCACGATCCGCAGCGACTCTGCCGTTCGTCAACTGGGTGAAGAGCCTGTGGTTCAGCATCTCCTAGAGCTCAACCTCGCTCCTCTCGCGCCGACCTGCCTCGTCGGGGCTTTCTTTTATCTTTTCGTGACGAACTGGCCGCGGCAGAAGACCTGGGCGCGGAGCATCGCCTGCGCCTTCGTTCTCGCGGTGGCCGTGCGCTACCTCCTCTGGCGCTTCTTTCACACCGTGTTGCCGCATCCTGTGGACGGCAGCTTTGCCCTCATCTGGACCTGGGCCGTCTTCTTCGTGGAACTCGGCGCCTTCGCCGACATCCTGCTCTTCCTCGTGGTGATGAGCCGCTCGGTCGACCGAAGCGCCGAGGCGAGCCGGTTGGAACGAGCCTTCTTCGTACGGCCGGAGGCGGAGTTGCCGAGAGTCGATGTCTTCATCCCAACCTACAACGAGCCGCTCGACGTGCTGGAGCGGACCATCGTCGGGGCTCTCGCGCTCGATTACCCGCGGGACAAGTTCAAGGTCTATGTCCTCGACGACAAGAAGCGGGACTGGTTGAAAGCGTATTGTGAGGAGAAGGGCGCGATCCACGTCACCCGGCCGGACAATTCCCACGCCAAGGCCGGCAACATGAACAACGGACTCAAGGTATCCTCAGGCGACTTCATCGCGATCTTCGACGCCGATTTCGTGCCCTACCGCAATTTTCTGCGCCGCACGCTGCCCTTTTTCGCGGACCCGTCGATTGGCATCGTTCAGACCCCGCAACATTTCTTCAACAAGGATCCGGTCCAGTCGAACCTCTCGCTCGAAAAGGTCTGGCCCGACGAGCAGAGATTGTTCTTCGATGAGATGGCCGCGAGCCGCGATGCCTGGGACATGAGCTTCTGCTGCGGTTCCTGCTCGATCGCCCGCCGCGCGGCCCTCGATGTAATCGGCGGCTTCCCGCACGACTCGATCACCGAGGATCTCCTCACGACCCTCGCGATGCTCAATAAGGGATACAAGACCCGCTACCTGAACGAGCGCCTGTCGATGGGTCTCGCGGCGGAGAACCTGAAGGGATACTTCGTTCAGCGGGGCCGCTGGTGCCGCGGCGGCATCCAGACGATCTACCTGCATAACGGCCCGCTGCGGGGGCCGGGCTTGAACCTGTTCCAGCGGGTGATGTTCCTGCCCCTGTCGTGGCTGATGCAGTACACGACGCGGTTCGTGATCCTCGTGGTACCGGCCGTCTACCTCTGGACCGGCGCGGCACCGCTGTACTTCACCGGCTCGCAGGACATCGTCTATTACCAGTTGCCCGTGCTCACGGCCTACTTCCTGCTGATGGGCTGGTTGACGCCGACCCGCTACTTGCCACTGGTGTCGAGCGCGGTGGGCACCTTCGCGACGTTCCGCATGCTGCCCGTTGTGGTCTCCAGCGTGATCAAGCCGTTCGGCGTGCCGTTTCGCGTGACGCCGAAGGGCAGCGGCAACGAGGAGAACGCCTTCGACGCCTACACCTTCTTCTCGATCGCCTTCTGGATCGCCGTCACCGCGCTCGGCCTCGTCATCAACATCGTGCCGGAATGGTCGCGCATCGGCGAGGGTGAGTTCTCGCTCGTCTCGGCCTACTGGGCCGCCCTCAACATCCTCGTCCTCTTGGTCGCGGCCCTGATCTGCTTCGAGAAATCGCGTCCGCTCCTTGACAGTTTCGCAACAGACGAGCCGGCCCGCATCGTCGCAGCGGACCGCACCTTGGACGCGCGGATCGTCAATCTGTCGCTCGATCGAGGGATCGCATCATTCCCGGCCGATCCCGAGCTACGCCCCGGCGACCAGATCTGGATCGAGATGGAGCGCTTCCCGCACCTTGAAGCCACGGTCGATGGCGTGACGCCGGGCAGGCGTCGGAGCCCCGCATGCGTCCGATTTTCCTACAATCTCGAGGGCGCCTGCCGCGACGTGATGATTGTCCGACTCTACACCGGCCAGTACTCGCAGGACATCCGTGACATCGACAAGTCGGCCGTCGTCGGGGGCCTCTGGAGCCGCCTGTTCGGACGAGGTGGCACCTATGGTCCGGCCTGAGCCGATCTCCGAGGCTTCTATCGCGCACACGAAGACATCGTTCGCTGAGCTTGAGAAGGTGCTCCAGATGATCCGTGACGATGCGGCGGGGCGAGCATCGGTCGAGCCAAGCCAGTAGCCCCAGATACGAAAAGCCCCGCGCGACGGGTGCCGGAGGCCTTAAACGGGCAATCTGCGATCGGGCAAGGTATCGGCTCTACGATTTAATCCACGCGGGGCCATGTGCTGTCGGCAGAGCGTGAGAGTGCCCCGTGCGGCTGCCTGTATAGATCGATAGGTGCATTTGGCTGCAAACGACAGCCATGAAACAACCTATGACACTCGGCGATATCCTCGTGCTGATCGGTGCCGGCGTCGTTCTAGGAGGCTTGGCCCTTCATGTGCTGCGTAGCGCCCCTGCATGGGTAGGCACGTGAAAAACCCCACCGCGGCGAACCGAGATGGGGCAAGTCCGGTATCGAGGCCTACTGGAGGGTAGGCCTTAGGTAGACGGGCCTCCGCCCCTGATGTCCAGCCTTCGGCGCCCATTCTGCAGGACGATTGTGGGGTGGAGGTCGGGTCGCACGATCACCCCGGCGCCGCTCCGCCCGTCCCTAGCGCCCCCGTCCGCCACCAATCTCCGATGTAGCGCCGCGTCTGCTCGATCGCCGCTCAATGTCCGACTGGGTTCAGACAACGAAGCCCCACAACTTCGTGCTCGTTGCCGTGCCTTCACTCGCTCCAATGCACGTTGCGATTGACGATCCACCGGCTGCGAAGTGGAACGCGCGGTTCAAAGCGGAGAGAAGCGTCGGCCAGCGTGCTCAGACCGCTCGGCTCACCAGCAGGGCGAGGAGCGCGAGCCCAAGCCCCAGCGAGACCAGCTTCCAGAACAGGATCGGATTGCGCTCCAGCAAAGCCGCCCGGCGCATTCCGGCGAGCGAAGGGTTCGGGTGGCGCAGGTCGTAGGTGAAGGCCGACAGCGCCTCATAGCGCAGAGCTGGGTTCGGGTGGACGGCCTTGCGCAGGGCGCCGTCGACCCAGACCGGCAGGCCCGGCCGCACGGCCGAGAGCGGGACGTAACGCAGGCGCCGCGCCCGCGCCTCGGTCAAGGCCCGGGCGGCCGCCGCGCCATAGGGCAACTGTCCGGTCAGCATCTGGTAGGCGATGATCCCGAGGGAGAACACGTCTGCCGCGGATGTACCGGCATGGCCGGCGAGGTATTCGGGCGCGCTGTACTGCTGGGTGCCGAGCACCGGTTCCTCGGGGCGAGCTCGGCCACGCCCGCCACGCGCGTCGCGCCGAAATCGATGATCCGTACGGTGCCAGCGGCGTCGATCAGGACGTTCTGAGGCCGCAGGTCTTGGTGCACCATCTCGCGCCGGTGAAAGGCCTGCAGGCCCCGCGCGATCTGCTCGACAAGGCTGCGCACGGTCTCGAGGTCCGGCGCGGGATTGTCCCGCATCCACTGCGCCAGCGTGCGTCCCTCAACATACTCCATCGCCGTGTAGAGGTGGCTGCGCCGCCGCGCCTGCGGCTGGGCCTTCAACACGTGCGGGCTGTCGATGCGCCGGGCGATCCACTCCTCCATCACCAGCCGGCGCAGCTGCGCGGGGTCGTCGCGTGCTTCCGTCGAGGGCACCTTGAGGGCGACGGTCGCGCCGGTCTCGGAATCCAGCGCGAGATAGACGTGGCTGCGGTGGCTCGCGTGAAGCGTGCGCAGCACCCGGTAGCCGTCGAAATCGGTCGGTGGATCGAGCAGGGGCGCGGGCGCCAGATCCGCGACGCGGCCCGCTAGATCGGCCGGCCCGTCCTCGGGTGCTGCCTCAATGCGCACGATCTGTGCGGTGAGATTGTCGGTGCTGCCGGCTTCGTAGGCATGTCTGATGATTTCGCGGGCAGCCGTGTCCAGATCGGCAGCATGGCGCGCGATCAGGCCAGCGATCGTCTCTGGATCGACGTGCTCGTGTACGCCGTCGGTGGTCAGGACGAAGACGTCGCCGGGCTCGGTCCGCACGCTGGCATGGTCGATCTCCACGCGTCCGCCCGCGCCGAGTGCCCGGCCGAGATAGGATTCCTCCGCCGACAGAACGAGGCGGTGATCCTCGGTCAGCTGCTCCAAGGAGCGGCCCGCAACCCGGCAGATCCGCCCGTCGCCGACGTGGAAGAGATGGGCTGTGCGGCCCTTGAGGATGAGGGCGCTGAAGGTGGTGACGTAGCCGCGGTCGGGCTCGTGCCGGCTGCGCCGCGTCTCGGCGTGGAGCCAGGAATTGGCTGCCGCGATCACGCGCTGCGCCGCGCTCTTCACCGACCATGTGTCGGGGGTGTCATAGTAGTCGGTAAGGAAGCTCTTGACCGCGGTCTCACTCGCGACGTGGCTGACCGCACTGCTGCCGATCCCGTCCGCGATGGCGATGGCCGCGCCCTTGAGCCCCAGAGCCGGCTGCCCGGGGATGAGCGCCCCGTGAAAATCCTGGTTGTTGGGCTTGCGACCCGCCGCGCTGTGCTGGCCGAGCGTGAGCCTGAGGTCGTTCGGCATCGGGGAGGACTTAAGGGACAGGGACCCGTGCCCTTGCGGCGCGGGTCCCCGTCCGGTCAAGCACGGATCAGGCGGCGAGGCGGCGCGCCTCGCCCTGCACGGCTGTGCGCTTCGGCGCGGTGCGGACGTGGGTGGTGTAGAGGGTGAGCCCCGTGAAGGCCAAGCCGCCGACGAGGTTGCCCAGCACGGTCGGGATCTCGTTCCAGAAGAAGTAATCCCCGATCGAGAAGTTGCCGCCCATCATCAGGCCGAAGGGGAACAGGAACATGTTCACCACCGAGTGCTCGAAGGTCATGTAGAAGAACACCATGATGGGCATCCACATGGCGATGACCTTGCCGCTCACCGTGGTCGAGATCATCGCGCCGACGACGCCGGTCGAGACCATCCAGTTGCAGAGCATGCCGCGCATGAAGATCGTGAACCAGCCGCCAACGCCGTGGGCGGCATAGCCGAGGGTGCGGCGCTCGCCGACATGGGCGATGAACTCGCCGACTTTGTCGGCCGGCGCGGTGAAGCCGAAGGTGAAGACGAAGGCCATCATGAAGGCCACCGTGAGCGCCCCCAGGAAGTTGCCGAGGAAGACGAGGCCCCAGTTGCGCAGCACCCCGCCCCAGGTCACGCCCGGGCGTCGATCGAGGAGCGCCAGCGGGGCCAGCACGAAAACGCCGGTCAGAAGATCGAAGCCCAGCAGGTAGAGCATGCAGAACCCGACCGGGAACAGGGCGGCGCCGAGGATCGGGATCCCGGTCTGCTGAGTGATGGTGACGGCGAAGACCGCGGCAAGCGCCAGGATCGCGCCCGCCATGTAGGCGCGGATCACGGTGTCGCGGGTCGCCATGAAAATCTTGGATTCTCCGGCATCGACCATCTTGGTCACGAATTCGGAGGGCGCGAGGTAAGCCATACTGGTTTCCTTGTGGCGGCCGGAAGATGCTGGGTTCGACGAGTCCCCGCCCGGATCTCCGGGCGCCTCCGGTCCGACGTGGTGTCTGACCCGCCGGGGCGAGCCTTGCCCGCACCGGTCGGTCGCGCCTCAGCAAGATCCACGCCCGTTTGAGCAGCACAGCGTGCCGTGCGACGCCCTTGCCGACGCCACGGTTCGGGCGGCTCTCCGCCGAAGGCCGCGGTTCCGCCGTTCAGGACCGGGCGTCCTGCCGCTCGGCGCCGGTCCGCCGCGCCGAAGCTCACCCGTCCGCCATCAATCCCTGAGGAGGGGCGCACGCGCTCGATCGCCGAGCCGAGGGCTGCTTGATTTTTAGAGGCGGATATCGGGGAAAGAGGTCTGTTCGGTCGCGTTGCGGGACAACCGCTTCAAGCCGTAAGCGGAGTGACCGCGGCTCATCGCGGACGGACCTGACGACGGAACGCACGATGGATCACGACGTCACAGCACCAGGATCGGGCGAGCAGGCCGCGATCATCGAGGCTGCTGAAGAGGTCGTGCTGGAGCCGCTGGCCGACTTCCCGCACATTGACCTGCGCACCGGAGTCGAGCCGTGGGATAAGCGTCGAGCCGCGGGCAAGACGCTGCGACGCGACCTTCCCCATGCCGATCATGCCATCCTAGGCGCCGACGCGGATCGACCCGACCCGGTCTCGCTCATCGAAGGGGCGCATGCTGGCCGGCAGGAACACCTCATCCCGCTGCGGGTCGCCCGCATGGCTTCCTCGCCGTTCGCGTTCTTGCGCGGGGCAGCGCAGGTCATGGCCTGGGATCTGGCTCAGGGACCGCGCGGTGCGATCGACGTCGTGATGAACGGTGACGCCCATCTATCGAACTTCGGCCTGTTCGGCTCTCCGCAGGGCGACGTCGTTCTGGATCTCAACGATTTCGATGAGGTCACGGTCGGACCGTGGGAATGGGATCTCAAACGGCTGTGCGCGAGTATCGAGGTCGCGGCGCGAGACGCCGCCGTGCCCGTAACCGAACGGCGTCAGGCGGTCCAAAGCGCCGCCGCGGGCTACCAGCACGCCATGGACGATCTCGCTCCGCGCGGATCGTTGGACGTCTGGCAGCAGGCCGCGCGCGCTGATGATCTCGACTTCATCGGCATTGAAATCGATGCCCAGTCGCAGGCCGTGGTGCTCCGAGCCGTCGAGAAGGCCAGACGCAAGAATAATCAGAGCCTGCTCGATCGGGTCGGCGAGCGGCGCACGGATGGTGGCTGGCGCTTCCGCGAGGAGCCTCCGATTCTCACCCGCGTCGATGAAGCGACACGCCAGAGCGTCACGGCCGGACTGGAACGCTACGCCGAGACGCTGCCGCGCGAGCGCCGGTTCATGCTGAGCCGCTACCACGTCGTCGATGTCGCGCACCGAGTGGTTGGCGTCGGTAGCGTCGGCACGCGGGCCTATGTCGCCTTGTTGTGCGGAAATTCGGACCAGGATGCGCTGTTCCTCCAGGTCAAGGAAGCCGTGCGACCGGCAAGCGCACCGTATCTGCGCGGCATGCCCGAGCCCTATGCGAGCCACGAGGGCGAACGCGTCATCTACGGACAGCGCCTGCTGCAGGCAGTGGGAGACCCGCTGCTCGGCTGGACCAGCATCGATGGCCGCCCATTCTACGTGCGTCAGATGAAGAACATGAAGGGCGAGATCCCGCTCAGTCGTATGGCGGGCCGCTCGCTGATGTACTTCTCGCACGCCTACGGTGCGCTGCTGGCGAAGGCGCATGCTCGCACCGGAGATGCAGCGGCGATCGCGGGCTACTTCGGTCACGATGGGCGTGCCGACCTGCGTGAAGCCCTTGCTGATTGGGCGCAGGCCTATGGGGATCGAAATGCGGCCGACTACGAGATGTTTCGCGCCGCGATAGCTGAAGGTCGCCTCACGGCAGCGGATGACCCGCACTTGTGATGGAGGAAGAGAGCGGCCGACATTTCCATCGCCCAGTGTGCTGAACCGGGCTTCTGCCCGCCTTAACATCAAAGGTAACGGCGTTGGGACATGGCGCACGTCCGGCGGATTTGTGGAATGCGCTGGCAACTGGAGTGCCAAGCCCGCGGGTTGATGTACCCGAGCCGCGGCTTGAGGCTGGTTTCTCCAGAAGCCGGTGTCCCATCATATCGTCTGCCAGGACGGTGACCGCCTGCCAGCCCCTAACCCTGCACGTAGCCGGAACGGGCGGAAAAGGTGGTTTCAGGCATTTGCGGCACGAACGACGCTAACTCTGTCAGGAACGTCGGCAGAAGTTGGAGGTTGGCCGGAGGAGCTCAAGGAGGTTCCTCATGTCAGCACCCCGCAGCCTGCAAGATGTATACCTCGATGAACTGAAAGATAATTGGTCTGCTAACGACCAGATGGCCCGTACCGTTCAACAGCTCAGTCAGAAGGCTAGCGACGCCAAGCTGAAGCAAATGCTTGAGAAATCGGTCGAGGGTATCAACAAGCACACTGGCATCCTCAAGAGCTTGATCGAGCAAGCCGGAGGAAAGGCTGAGCCGGAGCACTGCAAGGGCATGGAAGGGCTGGTCACCGAGGCGCGTAAGCACGCGTCCGAAGAGGCCCCGCAGGATGGCCAGCTTCGGGACGTGGTGATCATCGCCCAGTACCAGCGCATGGCGCACTACGGCTTAGCTGGGTTCGGATCAGCGGCCGCTTACGCCAAGGCTCTGGGCAAGTCGGAGGACGAGCAGAAGCTCAAGCAGGCTGTCTCGGAGATCTACAAGGGCGATGAGTTCGCCAGCCAGTTGGCTGAGAGCCTGCAGCAGGTTGCCACGAAGTAGTTGAAAGCGCTGCCGCCTAAGCGGCAGCGCTTTCACCGTGCGGAACTTGCCTGCACCTCGCTCGCCCTGGGTGGCGGCGGATGAGACTGCGCAACTGGCCTCAGAGATCCCCGACGACTCCGACGTTGAAGCGTTGCGCGCCATCGTGCGCGGTTAGCGGGTGAAGGCGCTCGAACTGCAAGGCCAGACGGTCAAGATCGCGATTGGGAAATTGATCAACGCGCGTGCCCTTTGTGGATCCATCGATGACAACGGGCTGTCCACCGGGCGATGAGGCGCCCCGAACCCGACCAGACCGTGAGGGCAGCCTCACCGTTTTCGCACCAGGTTGCGGGCCAGACACACCGCATCGCGGCAGAACTCACTTGAGGTCGGGTTCGACGGTGATGGTGGCGAAGTACGCGGCAAGGCGCTTTGCCGCTTCGAAATCCTCGCACTCGATGTTGACCTGCCCGGGCCAAACCCGCTCCTCCTGTCGGAGCTGATGCAGGATGTGCTCGGCCGTATCGGCGGCCTCGGCTTCAGTGTTCCCAGCAACACGGCACTCGTACCGCTTGCCGGATATGACGATGGTAAAGGGTGCAGGTCGCATCGCCTCAACATGGTCGGCGATGGCTGCTTCCGCGCTGTGACAGAACGCCCGCGCTCACGACTTCCGACCGCGAACGGAGTCTGGCTACTCACGCCATCGTGGCACGGATGTGATTTGAGTTTCGCCAACGCCTCGGAGGCCCCCTGGCAGTAAAGGCGATTTCTCTTGGCTTTCGCCGTGATTGGTCGCATGTTGCGATCTTCGCACGCTCGCATCCGCCGACCTGTTGTGGAGGGAGAAGATGCTTAGATCGTTCGAGGAAAGAGAACGCGCCGAAGAGCTTTTATTTGTGATCGGCGAGGAACGACGCTTTCTGAGCCGCCGCGCTGGCGCCCAAGCATTGGCTGATTTCGCGATCCGGAAACTTGGCTGTGATGCTCGGACGAGCCGCGCCTACGCTGACGTGCTGATCGATGCAATGATCCATGGCGCCAGCAACGAGGCCTTGCTCGAACGGGTGCGCGCCGATCTGGCAGCCAACCTCGCAGACTTCAGCCTCGAAGAACTGAGAGCCGTGATGTTGGGCGGCAGCGATCCTGCTCTCAGATCCAGGCCGGTCGTGACACCACGCTCGCCAGTCCGCAGCTCTTCACGTTTGTAGCGCAATAACGATAGAGATCGCAGCCGCTGCCGAGCCAGACGAAGACGGTCTCAGCCGGAGCTCGTCAGCGGCTATGAGGAAGACATTCTCCGCCTCTTCCGCACAAGCCCCGTAAGCGCGTGCCTCGGAGGATGTCTTTGTGATGTCCGACCAAGGCACGCAAGCGTTCTTGCCGAAGCTGTGCCGTGCCGAATCCTTTCGGGCGCGCGATCTACCCTTTTGCTAGACATGAGTTTTCCCCTTCGATGCCCTCGGCGTCGGGCTGGGGCCGTCGCAGCGATCTTCCCCAGATGATGGGTGCGAGGTGCGACTCAGACCGGTCTGGTGGTCTGACGCGATGGCCGTGTTTCGAGGGCGAGTCGCTTCTTCGAACCCTGAAGGCGGAGCCGGACCTGGTTTCCGTCAGTTCGTGCGAGGCCGAACTCTGGCCCGGAGCGTGATACGCGTCAGCTCGGACGGAGGGCCTAATCGGAGGGCGAAGCCCGGCCACAGCGCCGTGCCGTTGTTGACGTAAAGCGTCATACCGCCGACCGCGTATGCGCCCGAGACGAAGCCGCCATTCGCCCGCGCGACCAGCCTATCGAGACCCACGATCATCCCGCCGTGCGTGTGACCCGACAGTTGCAGGGCCACACCCTTCGAGGCCGCCCTGGCCGCATCCCTCGGCTGATGGTCGAGGAGGATGATCGGGGCGCCGACCGGAGCACCGGCCAACGCCGCATCAAGGTCGTGAGCCGGCTGGCCGGAATGCGAGGCCGAAAGGTCGGTCACACCAGCCAGGACGACGGCATCATCACCGCGCCTCAGGACCGTGTGCCGGTTGGCAAGCACGGCCATGCCCAACTCGGCATAGTGGCGCATCCACGCCGCGTACTCGAAGAAGTATTCGTGGTTGCCGGGGATCAGCCAGACCCCATCGGGGGCCCGGAGATCACGCAGCGGTTCGACGTCGGCACGACGGCTGGCGAGGGACCCGTCGATCAGGTCACCGGTGACCACGATAAGATCGACACCGAGCGCGTTGGATCGCGCCACGACCTCGCGCGTCCAACTCGCCAGGAACAGGCGGCTGATATGCAGGTCCGTCAGCTGGAGAAGGGTATAGCCGTCGAAGCCGGCCGGGAGGTTCTCGATCTCGACGGTGACATCCTTCAGCGGGGGCACCCGCACGGCCTGCTGTACTGCGACCGCTGACAGAAGCATGGCTAGACCCGCCTCGGCGTAGCGCCACGCCATCGGCAGCGGCCAGCTGCCTCCGGGCACGAGCTTGCTGACCAGCGTCACGACATCGAGCGCCAACTGCATCGCCGCCAACAGGAAAATGGCGCCGAAGGCCCAGTTGAACAGGATGACCAACGCGCGCGGAAACTCGGGTGAGAACACCGAGCCTGAGGAGAGGCGGCTCCATAGGTGGTACTGGGATGCAACGAGCAGGAGGACCGCAACGCAGGCCTTCAAAGCGAAGGGCCAAGGCAGAGGCCACAGCACCCTGGCGATGACGTACAGGCAGGGCAGACCGAAGATCAGGTGGAACATGGACCGTCCGAGCGGGGCGAGGGTTGGCGCAACCGCTACGAGCGGGGACGATATCGGCGTGATGGGTGCCGCGACGATTCCGGGACGAGGTAAGCTGTGGGCGCCACGGCGAGGAGCGGGCTCCAGGCCTCGCTCCATGACGACAACGGTGAGGGGTCGCCTCGGAATGCCAGGTCGAGGAAGGCCAGCGCGCCTTCCGCGGTCGCCTGTTTGACCTGCGGATTGAGCGTTACTCCGCCTGTCAGCAGCCGGTCGGTGAAGATGCTGTGCGACCCGCCCTGGAAGACCACCAGCGCCTTCCTTGTCGTCCCGACCGCCTCGTAGACCTCAAGACGATCCTGCACGGGCGACCGTCGACCGGGCAACGCGATGACGTCCGCCGTCGCGGTCACGTGGAAAGTTGGGATGGTGATGGCCGCGAGCACGGCGTGCAGGTCGCGCTCGCCGTAGAAGGGCGGCGCCGAGATGACGATGCCGGCCTTGAAGCGCATGTCCCTACGATCGATTGTCCGCCCTTCGCGAACAACGCGCGCCCCGCCGACGATCAAGGTCGTGTTCGCACCATAGGAATGGCCGGCGGCGACGATACGCGCCCGGTCGATGAACGCGGCAAAGGCGCTGTCCTTGTCGAGGAGGCGGTCGAGAGCGAAGCTCATGTCGGCGGCCCGAGCCATTGCCTCGCGTTCGTCCGCTGCCACGTTCACGCGATCGAGAACCTCGAACGGATTGCCGGCCCAGACGCTGCCGTCGCTCCCGACATGCTGCACGTGAAGGCTCGCGTAGCCGCTGGCCGCCCAGTGGCGCCCAAGATAGCTGTAGCCGGTCCGCGACTGACCGAGGCCGTGCGAGAAGACGATCAGGGAAACAGGCCCCGCCGGTACCCCCGGCGACGGCCAGTACAAGCGCGCCGGCACGCGGCGGTCGCGACGGGCATCAACCCAGTCCAGATCTGCGATACGGACGTCCTCGGGCGCCGCCTCGGCCGGACGGATCGCGCGGGTGACCACGCCTGTCGCGAAGCCGCCGACGATCATGGCCGTGAAGCGACGCCGGCTGTAGCCGAGGCGCGGGATTGCGTCTTCCCTCACAGGGGCCTGCCTCTTTGAGACGGTGGCGACATCGATACAAGTCGCTGGCTAGGGCACTTGCCGTCCTGAACGCGGTGAGGAGGCGCACACCGCGGGCGGCCGTCGTCGCCGCCATTTCACCGATAATAATCGCCAGCGGAAAACGCCCCCTATGACCGCATGGGCCTAAGTGCCAATAGCGGCGCATAGTCCGAACAAGCGGCGTACGAATTTGAACCCGAGCGGTCTCCTGGGCCGCGGCTGGCGGAGGTACAGCTCTCTGACGGCCGCTATCCTGGCGGCTCACGGGTTCCTGGGCGTCCCGTTCGGCTATTCGGTCGGCGGTGACGTGTGGAACGCGGGCGACATTCGAGATGTCGCCCCGGACCGAACAGCCGAGACTTTGGCTGTGCTTCACAGTCTGCCGCTACGGTGTTTCCCACGGAGCCGAACACGCCTTGCTGCGGGCAACGCACACCCCGGAGGTGCATCTGTTGGCGGGCCAGGACCATATCCCGCATGGCGACGATGAGAACGAGCACCACCGCACGCTCATCACGCTCCCGCGGCGAACGTTGGGGGCCGCTTAGGGTGGAAAGCTGCTGTTCAGCGCGCGGATGCTGAACGTCGGCTCTGCGCCAGCAGCCGACATTCAACTCGTTAGGCCGGAATTGCCGCTCTCGACGCTCTGCGGACGTTTGGTACGATCATCCCCGACCACATAATCCCCTGACACCATGAGTTTTTGTGCGAGTGGCATTTTAGCAGCAGGCAGATCGGCCAGCATCGGCTCTAAGCGGACGTGCTGGAGCACTGCCCACCCAAGGCCCTCGCAGGATCATGACCGGAAGCAACTGGCCAATTCGACACGTCTCGGTAGTGGCGGGCGTACTGCTCACTCTCGCCATTCCGTCCTCTGCTCAGGCCAAACCAAGTGACAAGCCTCAGACGGAACAGAATGGTTCGCCGGGAAGCAGCGCAGACAAGGATCAGAAGGCAGAGAAGTCCGACAAGAAGGACGTCGATACCGAGCACCTGTTCGGCTTCACGGAGGGCGCTGATGCCGGAGAGAAGGGTGAACAGGAAGTCGTAATCGATACCGTCACACGCGTCAGCAAGCGCAGAGACGGTCCTGGCCCATCGACTTATCGTGTGCTCGAGACGCGGTTCGCCTACCAGTTCAACCCCATCGACAAGCTGAGCATCGAATTCAGCGCTTTCGGCACGCTGCGTCGGCAACGCAACATCGTGGATCTGGACGACAAATCCTACGGCACCTTCGACGGTGTCTCCATGGAGGTGAAGTACCAGTTTCTGAAAGGTACGAAGGAGCAGCCATTGGGGCTCGCCCTCGAGGTGCGTCCCCGATTCACGCGTATCCTGCCCGTTGAAGGCAATGGCGCCAACATCTTCGACCTTGAGAGCCTGCTCCAGCTCGACGTTCAGGTGGTGCCGGACAAGCTCTGGTACGGCAGCAACATCAGCTTCGAGCCCGCCGCTGGCCGCCAACGGGGTGGTGGTCCTGGCTACCGCTCCTCGACATTCCTGTGGTCGAACGTCCTGGTGGGACGGATTGGGGAGAACACGTATTTCGGTCCGGAAGTACGCTACCTACGCGGCTATGAGGGAATTTTCCTAAACCAGCTGGAGAGCGAAGCGCTCACTGTGGGACCCGCCCTGCATCATAGGTTTACTGAGAAGATCTGGCTGACAGCAGCGTATGCGGGGCAGGTTTGGGGTCGGGATGCAGATCCGACCCTCGCTGGCCGTGCCCTTGGGCTCAACCAGTTCGAGCGGCACAACGTCCGGGTCAAGTTTGGCATGGAATTCTAACTCGGGTTCGCCTCGGCACCGAGGTTGACTTTCGAATTGGCGGCCACCGTCTGCGTCTGATTGGTAGCGGTGCCGATCTATTCCATGGCCAAGGCGGCCATCAACAGCCTGACCCACGCCCTCGCCGCGTTCCGCCTGAACATCGGCCTCGGTCGCCCGTGCAGGCCGGAAGTCGTCGCCGCCGTCGTGTTCCTCGCATCCGGCCGGGCGGGCTTCGTCACCGGGACGAATCTGCGCGTCGATGGCGGGTCGGTGTCGACGCTCTGAGCAGATCGCGGTAGCCTCGCATGATGCCCTCTATTTCCCCGGCATCGCGAAAGCGAACCGACGTCAGGCCCGTCCCGCTGCCCTCCGACTGCGCCGTGACCTCCTGGTACGCCGGCGCCGACCTCGCCGATGCCTTCGCGGTGAGGCTGCCAGGGCCGGGGCCGCATGACTTGTCCAGGCTTGCCGAGGCTGCGCTGTCGAACCCGGCAGCCTGGGTCACCATGGCCATGTGGTTGCGCGACGGGGCTGTGCGCCCCTTCGGGGTGCGGACGTCGGGCCAAATCCGTACCCGGCTGGAGACCGGCGGACGGGACCGGATCGGTTTCTTCCCCGTGCTCTCGCGCTCGGACCGGGAGATCGTGCTCGGCGAGGACGACCGCCACCTCGATTTCCGCCTGTCGCTGCTTCTGGTCACGCGCGACGATGGACGGGAAGACCTTACGGCCACCAGCGTGGTCCGCTGCCATAACCTGTTCGGGCGCGCTTACCTCGCCGCCATCCACCCCGGGCATGTACGCGTCGTCCGCTCCGCCCTGGCAAGGGCCGGGATGCGCTGAATGCGCCGCCGCACGTCCCGAACGGCACTTTGACCCGCCCTGGCAGGGAATCGTGTCCTCAGATGTCGATTCGGGCGCCGATCTCGACGGCCCTGTCGACCGGGATGCGGAAGTAGCGGGACGCGTCCGTCGCCGCGCGCGCCATGGCGATGTAGAGCCGGTCCTGCCAGACCGGCATGCCGGTCTCCGGCGAGGGCACCAGGACCCGCCGGGTCAGGAAGTAGGACAGGTGGCTCGCGTCGAAGCCGGCTGCGGCCAAGGCACGGGGCAGGTCCGGCAGCTCCATGAACCCGAAGCGCACCGTCACGCAGGTGAAGACGTCCGAGAGCGGCTTGACCGTCACGCGGTCCGCCTGAGGCACCCGCGGCAGGTCCTCGGTGACCACGTGCAGGATGACGTTGCGGGCATGCAGCACGTGGTTGTGCTTCACGTTGTGCATCAAGGCCCCGGGCGTGTCGCCCGGCGAGCCGGTCAGGAACACGGCCGTGCCCGGTGCCCGCAGGACCGAGCCGGTCTCGGCCATGCGCGTGAAGTTCGACAGGGGAACGCGGCGCCGGTGGATCTCCTCCGCAACCAGGGCCGAACCGCGCCGCCAGGTCCACATGGCGGTGACAAGGGCCGCCCCGATGGTCAGCGGCACCCAGCCGCCGTGGAGCAGCTTGAGCGCGTTGGCGGACAGGAACACCAACTCGATGAGCAGGAACGGAGCGATGACCACGGCCGCCAGCACGGGTGACCAGCGCCATGCCTTCCAGGCAACGATGAAAAGCAGGCTCGCCGTGATGACCATGTCGCCGGTTACCGCGATGCCGTAGGCCGCCGCCAGCGCGCTCGACGACTTGAACAGCACCACCAGGAACACGACGGCCACGAGCAGCCACCAGTTCACCCGCGGAATGTAGATCTGCCCCTTCTCCGTCTCGGAGGTGCGCTGCACGCGCATGCGCGGCAGCAACCCGAGCTGCATGGCCTGCTGGGTGATCGAAAAGGTGCCGGTGATGACGGCCTGGCTCGCGATGACGGTCGCTACGGTGGCGAGCAGCACCATCGGCAGCAGGGCCCAGGACGGGTAGAGCAGGAAGAAGGGGTTCTCGATGCGCTCGGGATGGGCGAGCAGCATGGCGCCCTGTCCCAGGTAATTCAGGGCGAGCGCCGGCAGGATCAGGCCGAACCATGCCGCACGGATCGGCGAACGGCCGAAATGGCCCATGTCGGCGTAGAGCGCTTCCGCACCGGTCACGGCCAGGAAGACGGCGCCGAGCGCTAGCAAGCCGGCCGTGCCATGGTTGAGCAGGAAACTGACGCCGTAGGCCGGGTTGAAGGCCGCCAGGATGCTCAGGTCGTCGGCGAGATGGCTGAGGCCGCCGAGCGCCATGACGACGAACCAGAACGCCGTGATCGGCCCGAAGAAGGTCGCCACCCGCGCCGTGCCATGGCTCTGGACCGCGAACAGGCCGATCAGGATGGCGAGGCTGAGGGGTAGCACGTACGGCTCGAAGGCCGGGGTGACGAGCTTCAACCCTTCGACGGCGGACAGCACCGAGATGGCCGGGGTGATGATGGCGTCGCCGTAGAACAGGGCGATGCCGACCATGCCGAGCACGATGACGAAGCTTCCGGACTGGCCGAGCACCCGCTGGGCGAGCGCCACCAGGGAGGGCGTGCCGCCTTCACCCTCGTTGTCGGCGCGCATGACGAGCAGCACGTACTTCAGCGTCACGATGAGGATGAGGGCCCACAGGATCAGCGAGACGACGCCAAACACCATGTCGCGCGTCGGGGCGTGCCCCCGCCTGCGGCAGCGTGCAGGGATTCCTTCAGCGCGTAGAGGGGGCTGGTCCCGATGTCGCCGTAGACGATGCCGACGGATCCGAGGGTCAGCGCCCAAAAGCTCGTCTTGGAGCCGTGGCCCGCATCGGCCGACGGCGGCGTCTGCAAGGCCGAGAGTTCAGTTGTAGAACCCGACATCCGACGCTTCCTCCGAACGCGGGCCGTTCCCGCCAGGATCGGCCTTCAACGGCCAAACGGCTCGGTTCGTTCGCGGCAAAAGCATCTTGCTCGGGCAAGCCTCACCATTCCCACATGCTACCCGAGGGCTAGCTCGGACATCCGAGGAACCATCGCTACGGCCGCGGACCTTCGCTCCCCGCGCCCGGCCGACTGCCCGGATCCCAGGGAAAGTTTCGGTGATCGGCAAGCCAATCCGACACGCTCGCCGGCGCGGGAGCACCGGCCTGCCTGGCCACGATCGTATCGACGACGAGCTTGGCGGCATAGAGAATCAAGGCAGGGATGGCCGCGCGGGCAAGGCGCAAACCGATACTGGCGCGCGTCAGGGTGCGGCTCGTTGCCCAAGCGAGGTGGAACAGGGCCGGGAGGTGCCGGAACGGACCGATCCGTGCCGCGGCGGCGCGGCGAAGCCGGGCGGTGGCTGACGGAAACAAACGCACTGCGCGCCGCTCGGGCGTTCCCTGCTGTGTCGAAGGACAACGAGCACGTCCCGTACGGGATTGCCACGCGTTCCGGGGCGGTGACGACACGCGACACGATAGCGCCGGCGATCCGGCGGCTGCCCCCCACAACGGAGTCTACCGTCTATGTGCGGGTCGGTCTTCGCGGTCTCACTGAGTCGGCATTGAAGCTGCGGCATCAGGCGCTGCGCACCACCTCGAACCAAGTCGGCTGCGCATCTGTTGGCGCACCATCATCGGCAGCTTCAACGGTAAGCTCTGACCGTGTCTGCAACCCGGATCGCCTCGCCCGAACTGCCCGAGCTGCCAGCCGAGGCCTTCACGAAACATGACCCCTCGCCCGATTCCCGCTTCTACAGGGAGCCGCGCTTCGTCACGCATATTGATGAGTCGGCCATCGCCGCGGTGACGCGCCTGTACGCCGAACTACTCCCCTCGGGCGGCATCATCCTCGACATGATGTCGAGCTGGGTCAGCCACCTTCCCCCGGACAAAGCCTTCGCGGCGGTGATCGGCCATGGCTTGAACCAGCGCGAACTCGACGCCAACCCACGGCTGACACGACGCTTCGTGCAAGATCTGAATGCCGACCCGCATCTCCCCATCGAGAGCGCGAGCGTCGACGCGGCGCTGATCTGCGTGTCGGTGCAGTACCTCCAGCAACCGGTGACGGTGCTGTCGGAGGTTGCGCGTGTGCTCCGCCCAGGATCGCCGGTCATCGTCAGCTTCTCGAACCGCTGTTTCCCGACCAAGGCTGTCGCGATCTGGACTGCTCTCGATGCGATGGGGCACGCGCAGCTCGTCGATCTGTATCTGCGACGCGCAGGTTTTGCGCGAACTGAAACACGGGTCCTGATCCCGGATGGTGGCCCGAGCGATCCGATGACGGCTGCAGTCGGCTGGTTCGCACCGGAATGACGGGTCATTCGGCTCGGAAACGGTAAAACAAGCATCACTTGGGCTTAAACGGCGGCTTGGAGCCGATGAGGCGGCCGAGGTTGCACGGTCGGCGGGTGGTGTCGCTGAAGGCATGATGGAACTCCGTTTTGGAAGCCATCAGCATCGCACCCGCATCCGCCCGCGCCGCAGCTGTGCGCTTCGAGCTGAAGTCGTGTCGTTGCCTCCGAGCAGGCGTGCCGCGACGAAAGGGCATGCGGTCGGCAGCGGCTGCCCTTAAAAGAGCCCGATGCCCGATGCCCTGTTTTCGCCGGCCGCCGCCCGCAACGCCGCTCCGATCGTCGAGGTCCTCAAGCGCGTTCTCCCGCCCAGCGGCCTTGTCCTCGAGATCGCGAGCGGGTCGGGCGAGCACGCCGCTCACTTCGCTCGTGCGCTACCCGCGCTCGTCTGGCAGCCCAGCGATCCGGATGAGGCAGCCCGTCGCAGTATCATCGCCCACGCCCGCGCCGCTGGGCTGGCGAACATCCGATTGCCACTGGCGATCGACGCGACCCGTCAGCCGTGGCCGGTGACACGGGTGGACGCGGTTGTCGCGATCAACATGATCCACATCGCCCCCTGGGACGCGACCATCGGGCTGATGGCTGGCGCGGAAGCGACGCTCCCGGAGGGGGGTATACTCTACCTCTACGGTCCTTTTCGGGAGGATGGTCAGCACACCGCGCCGAGCAACGCCGCGTTCGACGACAGCTTGCGCGCGAGGAATGCCTCCTGGGGCGTCCGCGATATCGAGGCGGTCGCGGCGGCCGGCCGAGCGCACGATCTGCATTTGGTCGAACGCGTCCCGATGCCGGCCAACAACCTCAGTCTGATTTTTCACCGAGGGTACCGAGGCTCCGCTGTTGACAGGGAGTTCACGCCTTGACCGCCTCGCGCCAGACCAGCGCGGTCATCGTCGGTGCGTCCGGCGGCATAGGCGGGGCCTTGATCCGCGCGCTCGCCGAGTCTGCTGCCTACGCGCCCATCTTCGCGCTCTCGCGCTCGGAATCGTCTGTCCCGCAGGGCGTCCGAACCCTCCCGATCGACCTAACCGACGAGGCGACGGTTGCGGCGGCGGCGGTCAGGGTCGGCGAAGCCGGACCGGTCGGCCTGGTCATCGTCGCCACCGGCCTTCTTCACCGGACAGGCGTCTCGCCCGAGAAGACGGTCAAGGCGCTCGATCCCACCGCGATGGCCACCATCTTCTCCGTCAACACGATCGGCCCAGCGCTCGTCGCCAAGCATTTCGTGCCTCTGCTGGCGCAACGGGAGCGATGCGTGTTTGCGGCCTTGTCGGCGCGTGTCGGATCGATCGGCGATAACCGACTTGGCGGCTGGTACGCCTACCGCGCCTCGAAGTCGGCGCTGAACCAGATTCTGCGAACGCTTGCGATCGAGGTGGCCCGCAGCCGACCGGAGGCGATCGTCGTGGGCCTGCATCCGGGCACGGTCGCCTCCGGCCTGTCGCGGCCCTTCCGGCCGGACCCGACGGCCGACGGCGTCTTCTCTCCCGAGGAGAGCGCGTCGCATCTCCTGCGCGTACTGAACGGCCTCAGCGCAGACGACACCGGCGGCGTCTTCGGATGGGACGGCTCGCCGATCCCCGCCTGAGCGCGGTCTTGGCGCGAACGGATACGCTGGGGCAACGCCGTACGATCGTCGGGAGCTGGGCTCGCTCACGACATGCGACAGTTCCGGACCTTCGCTCTCGCACGGCAGTCCGTCCGCTGCTGACGCGTGAACGAGCGTAAAACGTGTTGATCGCGAGGCGCTTCAGCGATGCGCCTCTTTGCTCGGCGCACGACGTACGCCGCCGATACTGCGGGAAGCGGTTGCGCTCGCTGAAGGCGAAACAAATCGCGCCCCGCCGTCCTTGTATGTTCATTGGGAGAGGCGGCCTTGGCGGACGCGATCATGCCTGATCTGGAGGAAACAGCGCGTTCTATCGCACTGGGCCGCTACGCGATCTTAGACACGGCTCCAGAGCCGGCCTTCGACGACCTTGTGCTCCTCGCCTCGCGGATCTGCGAGGCGCCTGTCGCACTCATCAGCCTTGTTGGGTCAGATCGGCAGTGGTTCAAGGCACGCATCGGCCTTGCCCCTTCCGAAATGCCCATCGAGCAATCGGTCTGTCGTCATGCTTTGAAACAGGCCGGACTCTTTGTGATCCCGGACCTGACGCTCGATCCGCGGACCTCCGGCAATCCTCTCGTCACGGGCGAACCTCACATTCGGTTCTACGCCGGAGCACAACTGGTGACCTCGGACGGTGTCGCTTTCGGCACGATCTGTGTCATCGACACCAAGCCGCGGCCGGAAGGCCTCACGGATAACCAGGCCAGCAGCCTTGAGGCACTCGCCCGGCAGGCCATGTCACAGATGGAGCTCCGTCGCGTGATCGCCGAGCGCGCTGAGACGGCGCTGCGCAGGAGCGAGGAACGGTTCCAGGCTTTGGCCAACCTTGTTCCCGGCTTTCTCTGGAGCAGTGATCTTGTCGGTCGAGCAACGTGGTTCAGCGAGCGCTGGTACGAGTACTCCGGCCAATCTGAACCGGAGGCTCTCGGCTATGGCTGGCAGAAGGTGATCCACCCAGACGAGCGCGAGTACACAATCACGGGCTTCCGGGCCGCCATGGATCAGGAACGGCCGTACAACCGTGAATACCGCATTCGCGGGAAGGATGGCATCTACCGCTGGTTCATGGTCCGTGCTGAGCCGATACGGGATGCTGCTGGGCAGATCGATCGCTGCTACGGAGCTGTCACAGACATCCACGATCTGCATGAGCTGCAGCAGCGTCAAGCGGTGTTGGTGGATGAGCTGCAGCACCGCACCCGCAATCTGCTCGCCGTGGTGCGCTCGATCGCGCAGCAAACGATGACCCAGACTGGTCCGACCGATCAGTTTTGCGACCGGTTCAACGACCGTCTCGCGGCTCTCTCACGCGTGCAGGGTCTGCTCTCACGTTCCGACAAGGAGCCGATCACCATCCAGGCGTTGATCCAGATCGAGCTCGACGCGTTCGGGGTTGCCGCGATGCAGGCTCGAGTGGCGCTGAAGGGCCCGCCGGTCCGCTTGCGCAAGGTCAGCGTGCAGACACTCGCTCTCGCCCTGCACGAGTTGGCCACCAATGCGCGCAAGTACGGCTCTCTCGCCAACGAGCAGGGGAGGCTCTGGGTGAGCTGGGATACCTACAGGGGAGAGGACGAAGAGCGGCGGCTATCGCTGGTTTGGCAGGAAGAGGGTATCCGCCGGCCCCAGGAAGGCAGTCCGATCCGGCGGGGCTACGGACGTGACCTGATCGAGAAGGCGCTGCCCTACGCACTGAAGGCCCGCACCAGCTACGAACTCAGTGAGGCTCAACTGCGCTGTGTCATCGACCTACCGCTCACCGATGGCGCGAAGAAACGGCCTTGAAGATCTCTACGGCAAGCTTGCCGGCACGTCAGCTTTGGACGTTCATCGCGAGCGCATTGAGCTTCCGCCTCCGATCCACTGCGAACATCTCAAGTTTCCGGCGCGGGTAGACTTTTCTTTCTGAGTGCGGCGAGCGCTAGAAGCGCCGTAGCGACAACGAACTGGGGGCAGGCAACTAGCGCGGCAGCACCTTTGCCTCCTGCAGGCTGCGAATGGCGGACACCAGAGCTTCGACGCTGTCGACACTCTCGCCGAACCCGGCGCGCCGGATCTTGCCCATGTCGGAGACGAGGTCGAAGTCGCTGTGAAACACGAAGTCGCCGAAGCCCCAGCCGACCGCACGCTCGTAGGGCATGTCGCTCAAGCCCTGTTCGGCCACCAGCTTCTCCCAGGCCGGCTTCTTGTCCGCCATGTGGGTGGCGAGGCGCATGGGGACCGGTGGCCCGAGCGGCAGATCGAGCGCGGTGGCGAGCTTCTCCCAGACCCGCCGCCACCGGAAAGGCTCGTGTACGTAGTTGAAGGCCTCGCCGCGCGCGGCGTCCGCTGTCGCAGCCCAAAGGCTTGCCCGGCCAAGGGCGCGGGCATCTGTCACCTGGGCGAACACGCCCTCGTAGACGTGCGTGGGACCAGGGAAACGGAACGCTGCCCCTTCCATACGGCACAGGGCGGCGTAGGCGCCGATCACCATGGCGATGTTCATGGCGTTACCGGCCGCGTCGCCGACCACCACGTCGGGGCGCAGGATCGACCACGCCGCACCGCCGCGCTCCGCCCGACGCCGCAACACGTCCTCCTGCGTGAAGTAGAAGTTCGGCCCGATGTGGCGCGGGTTCTCGTCCTCGTAGAACGGTGCAGGAACCGACCCGAGATGGACGCCATAGACCTTCGCGCCCTGATACAGGACCACGCGCTCCAGCGGCGCGCCGACGGCGTCCAGCCCGTCGAGGAGGTTGCGCAGCATCGCGCCGTTCAGCCGATCCTCTTCGGCGAGGCTCGGATGCGGCGCGAGCGCGGCGTAGAACAGGTGCGTCGTATCTCGGGCCTGCGCGAGGGCGGCGCGGGTCGTGTGGGGATCGGTGAGATCCGCCGCGATGTCACCGCTCGATCCGTGCGGTCGACGCGAGAGGGCGCGCGCATGCCAACCGTCCGCTGCCGCGAGTTCCTGCATCAGCGCCTTGCCGATGATGCCATTCGCGCCCGCAACCAGGGCCCTTCGGATCTCTGCCATCATCGCTCGCGTGGGTGCCGGGGGACCGGTGCGCTCTGCTGTGCCGCTGTGGGGCGAAGGACGCGCAGCCAACAGGCGGTCAACCCACCGGAGCAAGATCCGTTCGAGAACCGGAGTCTTCGCGTGCTCGACCGCACTCCGCATAGGCAGCGCTTGCCTACGGCTCGGTCTTGATGAACTTGGGCCGTTGCAGGCTCGAAGAGGCGCCTCATGCAGCAGGACGAGGCGGAAGGCGAGGATTGGCGA
Organism: Methylorubrum sp. GM97; assembly: GCF_024347855.1. Taxonomy (NCBI): domain Bacteria; kingdom Pseudomonadati; phylum Pseudomonadota; class Alphaproteobacteria; order Hyphomicrobiales; family Methylobacteriaceae; genus Methylorubrum; species Methylorubrum sp. GM97. The sequence continues at coordinate 1,049,935 of NZ_AP025942.1, read as the reverse complement.
TCCGTCAGCACGCGAGGGCCTGACGAGCGGAGCATCGGCGTCGCGCTCACCAGATCACGCGAGCCCAACCGTGGCCGCACGGCTGATCAGCCCTCCGACATTCCGGCTCTTGGCTGGCGGGACATCCTCTGGCGGGTCGTCTTCTCCCTACAGCGCGATCGGGTTCTGGCGACGGCGGGCGGTGTCGCGTTCTTCGCCCTGCTCGCAGTCTTTCCCGCGCTCGCCACGATCGTTTCGCTCTACGGCCTGTTCTCGGACCCGACAGCGATCGGACAGCACCTGAGCCTACTTGCAGGCGTTCTGCCGAACGGCGTGCTCGATCTGCTGTCGGAGCAACTCGTCCGCATCGCCCGGCAGAGTACGGGTGCTCTCAGCACCGCCTCGCTGCTCAGCATGATCATCGCATTCTGGAGCGCGAACTCGGGGGTGAGCGCGCTGTTCGATGCGCTCAACGTGATCTACCGAGAGCGCGAGAAGCGATCGCTGGTGGGCTTCTACGTAACCACCTTCCTGTTCACCCTGACCGGCATCGTCTTCGTTCTCGCGTCGACCGGCATGGTGGTGATCCTGCCGATCGTACTGAGCCGCATAGGCTTGGGCGGACTTGCCGATACAGCGCTTCGCATCCTGCGCTGGCCTGCCCTCCTGCTGCTCGTTAGCATGAGCCTGTCACTGACCTATCGCTATGGCCCGAGCCGACGAGAGGCGAAATGGCGCTGGGTCAGCTGGGGCAGCGTCGCCGCCTCTCTCTCCTGGGTCTGCACCTCTGTTCTGTTCTCTTGGTACGTGGCCAGTTTCGACAGCTACAACCGTGTCTACGGATCGCTCGGTGCCGGCGTCGGATTCATGACTTGGATCTGGCTATCCGTCGTCATCGTGCTGCTTGGGGCGGAACTGAACGCCGAGATGGAGCGCCAGACTGCCCGTGATAGCACCGCGGGGCGACCCAAGCCCCTCGGATCACGCCAAGCCTTCACGGCCGACACCGTGGGTCCGGCCCAGGATTGAAGCACGTGCCGGGCGGTTCCGTTCACAGGGATGAGTTGGGTCGCGCGGACCTCCTGCTGAACGCCAAATACACCGAATGCGAATTCCTGACCCCGAGCAGCCATTTGCGCCGGTGCCGGTTGAGGTCCGGTTGAGCCGCGAAAGCGGTCTCTCAGTCGTTCGTGGGTGAGTGCGGAACTCTCAAGTCGTGAGCAGATGGGCTGGGCCTTTCAACGAGGTCCAACGCAAGCGCACCGGTTTGCAGAAAGCGCGCGAACGCTAGGCAACGTGGAGGGACTGGCGTTCGACCGCGGTGGGGCGGTCCGCTCCGTCGCTCTGTACGGCGAGGTAACGCCGCCAGCCGCCGTATCGGGTGATGTCCGTACCAGAGGCGATCCCCTCAGCCTCGACCAGAAACCCCTTGGGATTGGTGCCGTCAGCGAGGTGAAGGGTGCCGATGCCGAGTGGGGCCGGGATGGCGGCCACGAAGCGGCCGAAGGCGGCCGGCGACAGGGCCCAGACTTCGGCTGCGATGTTCGTGCCCGCGCCGGCCGCGACTCGCAACAGGCCCGGCCGCCGGGGCGGACCGCCGGGCAGCGCGTAGAGCCGATAATCCGGCCGCGTGGCGCCCATCCGGAGGAAGCGTGCCCCGAGGCCGGTCAGCTCGCGGTTGAGCGGAAGTCCCGAGAGATGCGCGCCGATCACCGCGAGCTCGATTTCGTCTGGGCCCGCGCTCGCCGGCCCGGCCTCCGGCACCGGCACCGACTCCCCGCTCGTGCCGATCGGGACGCCGGCCGCCGCGTGAAGGCGGGCGCCCAAGGCGGCGAGGAGCCCGTCCCGGCCGCGCGGCGCGATCAGCGTGAGGCTCGCCGGCAGGCCGTCGGTCCGGAAGCGGCCCGGTACCGCGAGCGCGCAGAGGTCGAGCAGATTGACGAAGTTCGTGTAGGTCCCGAGTTCGCTGTTGGGGCCGATCGGGTCGACTTCAAGTTCGGCGCAGGCGACCGGCCGCGGGTAGGTCGGCACCACCAGTACGTCGATGTGCTCCCACAGGGCGTCGGCGGCTCGGCGCAGCTCGGCCAACCGGTAGAGGCCAGCGAAGGCGTCGGCGGCAGTAAAGGCCGTGGCCCGGCCGATCACCGCGCGGGTGGTCGGGTGCAGCGCTTGCGGTGACCTCTCGATGAGCGGACGGATCGCCTGATAGCGCTCAGCGACCCAGGGGCCGTCGTAGAGGAGCGCGGCGATGGCGAACATCGGCGCGAGATCGACTGCATCGGGCCGTCCGGTGAGGGTAGCGAGGTCGTCGAGTCCCGCCACGAAGGCGGCCTCCGACAGGGGATCGCCACCGAAGCGGAGGCTTGCGGCATCCGGCATGCCGACGCGCAGGCCCGGCGGCAGCCCGAGTGGCTGGGTCGGCACGGGTAGGTCGCGGGAGTAGGGATCGGCCGCGTCGTAGCCTGCCATGATCCGAAACACCCGGTCGGCATCCGCGACCGTGCCAGCGAAGACTGAGACGGTGTCGAGCGTCCGGCAGGCCGGCAGCAGGCCCCGGCTCGAGACGGACCCGAGCGAGGGTTTCAGCCCGACCACGTTGTTGAGGCCGGCCGGCACCCGCCCGGAGCCCGCCGTGTCGGTGCCGAGCGCGAAGGCGACGAGCCCGTGCGCCACCGCTACCGCCGAGCCGCTGCTCGACCCGCCGGGCACGAGATCGGCGTTCAGGGCATTGCGCGGGGCCGGATGGGGCGTGCGAAGGCCGACGAGGCCAGTGGCGAACTGGTCGAGATTGGTCTTGCCGATCAGGATCGCACCCGCGGCCAGCAGGCGCGCGACGCAAGGGGCGGTCTCGGACGGCACGAAGGCGAAGTCCGGACAGGCCGCTGTAGTGGGCAGGCCGGCGACGTCGAGATTGTCCTTGACCGCGAAGGGCACGCCCCAGAGCGGTTTTTCGGTCGGGTCGAAGGGCCCGAGCGCCGCCGCGGCTGCGAAAGTCTCTGCCTCGGGCAGCAAGGTGAGGAAGATGCCCGGATCGTCGATGGCGGCGAGGCGCCGGTAGGTCTCGGCCAGGACTTCTCGCGGGCCGAGGCCGCTGGCGTAGGCCGCGTGCAGGGCGGAGATTGTCGGGAAGGGAGGCACGGGTCCGTCCTCGTCGTTAAATGTCACAGGCCCGCGAGGCGGGCGCCTTCTCGGGCGATTGAGCCGTCCGGCGCGATCAGGGCGTCGAGCACCCGGAAATGGTCGGCTCCCGGCACGACGTGCAGGTCGCCAGCGAGGCCCAGCGCCCTGCGGGCGGCGTGGTAGTCCTCGGATTGGCGGCACAGCTCGGGCAGCTCGGCCCCGCCATAGATCACCGAGACGGGCGGCCCGTCCGGGGCGAGGCGGTGGATGGGCGAGAGCTCGGCGACCTCCCCATCGGTGAGGCGCAGCGCGTCGTTGAGTGCGGTCCCGGCGATCGGTTCGAGATCGAAGATCCCGCTCACGGCCAGGGCGGCATCGACCGTGTCGGCCGCAAGGGTCGCCATCAGCGCCGCGAGATGGCCGCCGGCCGACCAGCCCGCGACAACGAGGCGCGAGGGTCCGATCTTCTGCCGCAGCAGGCGCAAAGCCGCCCCGACTTCCTCGGAGATCCGGGTGAGGCTTGCCTCCGGGGCCAGGGTGTAGCCGATAAGCGCCACGTCGAAGCCGAGGGCGAGAGGCCCCTCGGCCATGCAGGTGAAGTCTTCGCGGGCGTTGCGTTGCCAGTAGCCGCCGTGGATGAAGGCGAGGCAGGGCGCCCCCGCCGCCCCGCAGCGGTAGAGATCGAGCGCCTGCCGCGGGCCGGGGCCGTAGGCAAGGATGTGGCCGGCCTTGCTCTCCCGGAAGGTAGCGCTGCGGGAGCGCCAGCCCGCCACGAGGGCAGCGCTGTCCCGGACCGCCCCCGAATTGTCGTAGGCCCGGGTGAGCGCGGCGCGGTCGAGGTCGCGCCAGTGCACGGCATCGGCCGCGGCCATCAGGCGGCCTTCGGTGCGTGGTGGCTGTGGAGCTGGGCCGACAGCATGCGGCGCAGATCGTTGAAGGCGGGGCTCGACACGTCCCGGCGCCGCGGCAGGTCGACGGTGTGGACGGCCTCGATCCGGCCCGGCCCCGGCGACATCATCACGATCCGGTCGGCGAGGAAGATCGCCTCCTCGATGGCGTGGGTGACGAACAGCACGGTGAGGCCGGTCCGGGCCCAGAGGTCGAGGAGTTCGTCCTGGAGGCGCTCGCGGGTCATGGCGTCGAGGGCACCGAACGGTTCGTCCATGAGGACCATCTCGGCCTCGTTGGCGAGCACCCGGGCAATGGCCACGCGCTGCTTCATGCCGCCCGAGAGCTGGTGTGGATAGGCGTCGGCGAAGCGGCCGAGACCGACCAGATCGATGTAGCGGCGCGCGGTGTCGCGGACCTCCGCCGCGGGGCGGCCCCGCGATTTGGGGCCGAAGCCGATATTGTCGCGCACGGAGAGCCAAGGGAACAGGCAGTAATCCTGGAACACCATGCCGCGGCTCGGCGCAGGACCGGCGATCGGCTTGTCCCACATCAGGGCCTGGCCCGAACTCGGCGCCTCGAAGCCGGCGGCGATGCGCAGCAGGGTCGACTTCCCGCAGCCGGAGGCGCCGAGCAGGCAGACGAACTCCCCCCGCTGGACGGTGAGGCCGGCGCCGCGCAGGGCCTCCGTCCGTCGGCCTTGCGCCGTGTAGGTCTTCGAGACGTCCCGGATCGTCAGGATGGGAACGGTGGGCTCAGCCATGGGAGGGGCTCCACGAGAGGAGGCGGCGACCAACGCGCATGACGATCCAGTCCGAGACGAAGCCGGCGACGCCGATCACGCCCATGCCGCAAATCACGATCTCGGTGCGCGAGAGCTGGCGTGCCTCCATGATGACGGCGCCGAGGCCGGTCTGGACGCCCGTCATCTCGCCGACCACGATCACCACCCAGGCGAAGCCTAGGCCGAGCCGCAGACCGGTGAAGATCGAGGGGAGGGCGGCGGGCAGCACCACCCGGAGGAACTGGGCGGGACCCGTGCAGCCCAGCATCGCCGCCGCCTCGAACAGGCGCGGCTCCACCGAACGCACGCCGAACACGGTGTTGACGAGGATCGGGTAGAAGGCACCCAGGAACACGAGAAAGAAGGCCGAGGTGGCCCCGAGCCCGAACAGGATCATGGCCAGCGGCAGCCACGCGGTGACAGGGATCGGGCGCAGGATCTGCAGCACGGGATCGAGGAGAGCCCGGACCAGGGGCACCCGCCCGATCATCAGCCCGAGCGGCAGGGCCGCCGCGGCGGCCAATGCGAAGCCGCCATAGACCCGCGACAGCGAGGCCCAGAGATGAGCCCAGAGAGTGGCGCTGAAGGCGTCGTCGTTGATCCCGCCGAACGCCATGTCGCGCAGGGCCAGCCACACTTCCGCGGGAGGCGGGACGAGGCTGTAGGGCCGGTTCGCGGTGGCGAAGTGCCAGAGCGCAAGGGCCGCCAGCGGCACTACCAGCGCGAGGACAGGGCCGCGCAAGCGGTCGAGGAGGTTGCGGAGCGGGGCGTCCGGCTTCGGGCTCTGTCCCTGAGCCGGCATGGCGGTCGGCAAGGCGGCGGGGAGGGCGGCGCCCTCGATCGCGGCGCTCACGCGTCCCTCATGGCATCGACGAAGCGGGTGTCGATGAAACCGTCTTCGGGAAGGCGCTTGATCTGCTTCAGTGCCAGCATGCGATCGGCATAGATCTTGGCCTGCCGCACCTCGTCGGGCCCGAGCTTCCAGGTGAGTTCGACGTTCGGGGCCGAGATCGCCAGCGCCTCGCGCTTCTGGCCCAGCTTGGACACCGCCATGGCGATCATCGCCTCCCGGTCCTTGGCGGCGAACTCGGTGGCTTTGCGGTGGATCTGCAGCATGGTGCGCACGAGGTCGGGCCGCTCGGCCAGCGTGTCCCGATGGGCGCCGAACACCATGTTGAGCGAGCCCATCTCGGTGCCGTAGGGGTACTCGACGAGCTGGCCAATGCCCGAGGCGAGGCTGACGCCGGGGGCGGGCTCGGCGCCGACATAGGCATCGACGTCGCCGCGGGCGAGCGCGAGGTGCATCTCCGAGAAGGAGATGCGCACCGGGGTGATGTCCTTCACGGACAGTCCCTCCATGCGCATCCGCTCCAGGGCGAACACCTCCTGCGTGCTGCCGGGCCAGATCGCCACGCGCTTGCCGCGCAGGTCCTTGATCGTCCGGATGTCGGAATCCTTGCGAGCGATCACCCCCATGCCGCGGTTGCAGGTGGAGGCGATCACGACGATCGGCTCGCCCGCCGCGGCCCCGAGCGTCGCTGCCGCGAGCCCGAAAGTGCCGAAATCCACCGACTTGGTGACGACGGCGTTCTTGCCCTCGGTCGGGCTCTCGAACGGGATGACCTCGACCCGCACGCCTTCGGGCGTGAAGCGCTCGTAGAAGTGGGGCGCGATCGAGTGAATGAGCTTGAGCGAGCCCATCCGGATGACGGTCGGAGCGGACTGTGCCCGCGCAACGCGGCCGGGGAGTGAGCTCGCGACGAGGCCGGCTCCGAGACCGGCGAGGAGGCTGCGGCGGTCGATCATCGGGCGGCTCCTGCATGTACCGAGGCCGTGAGCCTAGGAAGCAGGGCTGTTGCCGGGAAGTGCTAATTCTTGACGGCGCTGTTGAATTTTTGGCAACACCGTGCGGGAGGACCGGGATGAAGCATCTGCGCAGCCTGACCGCGGTGGCCGAGGTCGCTCGCAGCGGATCGATCCGGCGGGCAGCCGAGCGCCTCAACATCACGCCCTCGGCGTTGACCCGCCAGATCCAAGACATCGAGTACGAGCTCGGAACGCCGATCTTCGAGCGCCTTGCCCAAGGGATGCGGCTGAACGCGGCGGGGGAATTGTTGGCGCGGCACATCCGCGACCAGGCCGCGGACCTCGACCGGGTGCGCTCGCAGATCGCCGACCTCTCCGGCGTGCGCCGAGGCCAAGTGGCGCTTGCCTGCAGTCAAGCCTTCGTCACCCGGATGATCCCGGAGGAGGTCGAGACCTACCGGGCACAGTTTCCCCAGGTCGCCTTCACCGTGCAGGTGCGCGATCACGTCCAGGCGGTGGCCGCCCTCGTCTCGTTCGAGGCCGACCTCGCGCTCATCCTCCAGCCGCCGCCCTCGGCGGAGCTGCATGCGCTCTATGCCGGCCGTCAGTCCCTGTGCGCCCTCATGCGGGCGAGCCATCCCCTGGCCTCCGAAGACGGGCCGATCCGGCTGCGCGACTGTCTCGCCCACGCCCTGGCGCTGCCCGACCGCTCCCTCGCCATCCGCCACCATATCGAGCAGGCCCTCGCCCGGCGCGGGATCGAGATGCGCGCGACCGTGGAATCGGGATCGCTGGAATTTCTGCGCAACGTCGTCCTGCGGGAGGATGTCGTCAGCTTCCAGGTGCCGAGCGGCATTCCCGACGACCCGCGCCTGCGCAGCCGTCTGATCGACGCCCGCGATCTCGAACCGATGAGCGTCGTGCTGGCGCAACTGCGCGGACGTCTGCTCCCGGTCGCGGCGAGCAAATTCGCCGACCAACTCGCCGCACGCCTGAACCGTCAGATTGCCGCGGCCTGAACGATCGTCGAGAGATGTCAAAGCCAGGTGGGTAAGGACGGCGTGATTGTTGGATTGCCGAGGCGGTGAACCGGCTCGGAACGGAATGTCGCGGACTTGCTGCCCTCCTCGGCACGGGGCCGACATGCGTAGCGGGTTTGGTTGCGCCGGCAGGCCTCGGCCCCGTGGAGCGCCGCACCGGCGAGGCGGTAGAGGTTTAGCGGGTCTCCGCCCGTGCGGACGCCCGCGGCCACGTTGCTGCTGACCGTGACGGCCCCTGCATCAAACCCGGCTGACAGGCTCCCGAGCAGCGCGCCTGCTGCTTGGACTGCGCCGGAGACTCGCTGCGCCCCGGCCTGGTCTGTGTCGAGCCGCGAGCCTCTGTCTGATCAGCTGAAGATACAGCTCCCCAGAGTAGGATTAAGGTCCGGACTTGGATCATGAGCGGATCTTTAGAGGACAAGGCCGAGGGTCTGCGAACGGCGCAAAGCCGAACAAGGTGGAGGCGAACTCCTCACCCCTTGCAGACCCTCAAGCCTGCCGGCCGAGACGTCCGCTTGGTCGGAAGAAGCGGACCTTTGAGCAGCGGTCACGACATCAGGATCTTGTGTCTCCCGGCTTGAACATCCCGGGCAGTGGCAGCGTGCGGGACAAGAGCGCCCATTCCAGAAGCCATGTTTGAAGGTCTAGAAGTGGCGATTTTCGGACGAAAGAACCGTAACCTGAGGGCCGGCAGCTGTTGCTTAGGCGAACGGAGCAGACTCGAGCGACCCCGGCCTTAGCCTGATTGCCACTGTTGCTGATCGTCACGGAACCACCTGCTGTCCGCAGCGGTATTCCGGGCATGTTCTTTTTCTTCTCCAACCGGTTGGGTTGTCTCGGCTCGATCCTGATTTCCGTGCTGCTCACGGTCATCCTGATCGGGATCTTCCGGGGGGTCTGAGGCCCATTGCTTCTTCGAGCCGTGAACGCCTATCTGCCGGCACGTCGGCTGTTTAGGCTTCCACCCTCGTAGAGAATAACAGGATGACGGTCAGCGAAGGAGACGCCCAAATCGAACTTGGCTGATCCAGATTTGGACGTGCCATTGCTAGGATTGCCCACGTCGAAATCAATCGTCGAACGCGCGGCGCACTTCAGTGTGGATGCATTGCAGTCGATCTTGAGTGTTCCAGGTCGATGAACGTATTTCCGCACCGGCCACTGACGTATCGCTCGCCGTTTTTCGTCAACCAAATTGGCCTGAGTATACCGTTTGCCGTAGAAAATCACTGTTGGTCCGTACATGTACGGCACGCCTGAAATCGGACTCGCATTATTGGCAGACCAAATTTCGAGATAGCGACTGGCAATGACTGCCGTGCGTTCCCGCATCTCAGCCAGACTGATGGCTTGAACGGAGGACGAACATGCAGCAAGCGGAGCCAGAAGCGCTATCAATTTATAAGTTTTCATCCGCTGTTCCGCCGAGCATCTGAAGAAAAATCCATAGGACTGCATTTATTGATGGACGCCGTTGAGGCGCCAAGCCGTCCTTATATGTCTCGCTCCAGCAGCATCTCTCGGGGGAATTGCCGGTTTAGAAGCGAGAAGGCTCAATGAGCCACTGCATCACCCCATTAGGCTGAGTCGAGGTGACGTGCTGCCTGGGCTCAGGTATCTCTCTTTTGGCCGTATCCTCCTTAGTTCCAGCATGGCGCTGTACGCTGAACTGTACCGCTTTCTTGTTTCGAGGAGTGCTATCAGCTTGATTGGGAACAACAATCTTTCTGACGCGATCTTCGGTTGCAAGCGTACGGGCATTTCGATCGCCTGAGTTCGCGATAATGCGGAAATGCTCTGGTCTGCGGGGGGGCACGGGTACAGCAAGCCCAGATGCCAGCTTGTTCGCTTGATCAGGAATATCTCGAGGCTCCTCTGTTGGAGCCTCAGCTTGGAATACCAGATTCGGCGAGACAACACCGGCGGCATGCTTCGTTGTAGCGGGTTGATTAGGATCTACCCAGCTACCCAAGCCGGACTCGGCTGGAGAGGCAACGGCCGAGGCAGGCAATTTTGCTTCCGTTCCCTCCTGTGGAGTCACAGTTCTGTCGGCCCCGATTGCAATAAAGGCTGCAGTGGAAGCTGCTCCAGCCGCAAATGCTAATGCAATCATAAGGCGTGGCTTTGAGAAAGCAGGCATCTGCAGTCTTTATGCTACAAGTGAATGAGGGTTCGGGATTCAACACCTGACGAAGAATTTCGGTTCCGGCGACGGCGGATGGCAGGCGTCTAAAGTTGAGCAGTATTGGTTCGCAGCTCCAATCACCCAGCCGGGGTCACGGCGCGCGGCAGTCCATCGCGGTTGCCGCCTCGATGACGCTAAGAGCCCTTCGCCGGACCTCGAGCGATACGCTCGGGCTATCCGAGACGATGGCTGCGTCCCGCTTCAGTGTCGCGTCGCAGGCGCATGAGCTGTACCCCGCGGTGTCGTAGCAGGCGTCGTGGCGCATGCACGCGGCGTCGAGGTCGTCCGTCGGCGGCAGACCCTCGCCCCGCTGGCCCTTTCCGCAGTAGTTCCCGTGGAACAGCTCCTTCCCGGCGACGACTTGGCTAAGGTTTCCTTTCGGCGGTGCCGGCGCCTCGGCCCGGCCGCTCGAGTTGAGGTCGTTGGCTGGCCCGCCCGCCTTGGAGCCCGAGGCGCGTAGGGCCTTCGGGATGCCGGAGCGCGCGCCTGGTTCGTTCAGGGCCTCGCCGGCCCGGCCGTTCGGGTCCGAAATGTCCGGTAACGGAGGAGGCGGCCCAGGGCGCGGTTCGTCCGCCTCGACGGACGCGGCGGGTACTTCCTGAACGCCTTGTGCGACGGAAGTGTTCGGGTCGGCCACAAGCAGCAGCCCCAACATTGCGAGAAGAGATGGTCTCAAGGAAGCCCCCCGGATTGGCGCCGCCTAAACTCGAAGCTCAACCTTACCGTTCCGGGGAACGTCCCGCCGCGGTCATGGAGAGGCGGCGACCATGGGGCGACGCCGTATGAGCCCTCGCAGGAGGCGAAACGGCAGGAAGACGAGCGTCAACCAGAGACGGGGAACAGGGCCAAATCGTTCCGCCGACCGCGTCCGGGCGGAAGGTATCCCATGCTGGGACGCCGCCGAGATCAGTGCGTGCAACGGTTCCCGCCCCTCAGGCATTCTGACCCGTCCATTAGGATGAGAAGAGGCTTCCTGATGTCGGTACGTTTGGAAGAGACACCATCAACGCGGACTTGAGCCCGTCAATGAACCGACGCACGCGTGCCGGCATGTGTTGCCGGGTTGGGAGCACGGCCCAGATGGCCAACTGCTCCGGCTCGGCATCGTTGAGGGTTAGGGCCTTGAGGGTGCCATTGGCCAAGTCCTGTGCCACATCCCAATAGGTCAGCAACGCGAGTCCAGCTCCGGCGACGCAGGCGGCGTGCACCGTATCGATGCTGCTGGCGGCCAGTCTGCCCTTGATGCGCTTGGCAATGGGGTGCCCGGCTTGGCGGAACGTCCAGGCGTCCATCGCGTGCAGTGTCAGGCAGGCGTGTGCGTCGAGGTCGGCGAGACGCTCGGGGCATCCGTGCGCAGCGAGATAGGCTGTCGCGGCACACAGGATGCGTGGGTTGTCCGCCACTCGAACGGCTACCAGCTCGGACGCTTGCAGGGTTGCCACCCTGATCGCCACGTCGATACCGCCGGCCACGATGTCCACGATCCCGTCCGAGAAGGTCAAGTCGACCTTGAGGCGCGGGTTTTCGGCCATCAGCCGGACGACCAGGGGTACGACGAGAGCCCGGCCGATGCGGTGGGGCGCGGTCACGCGCAGGACCCCGCTCAAGCCCTCGTGCTGTTCGGAGAAGGCCGCCGTCGCCGCCTCCTGCGCCTCCAGCATCGTCTGAGCGAGCGGCAGGAACGTCTCGCCGTCCGCTGTCAGCGCGACGGAGCGCGTGGTGCGGTGGATCAAGCGCACCCCGAGCTCGTGTTCCAGCGCCGCAAGGCGCCGGCTGACCGCCATCGGAGACAGTCCCGCCTGCCGCCCGGCGGCCGAGAGGCTGCCGGTCGAGACGATGGCGCAGAACAAGGCCACATCCAAGAGATTCATCAGCATATCACTGACTGATAAAATGCTTATCGTCCATCACGGCTACTGAATGGCCGACCCTGCAGCTATCTTGCTGTCAAACGAGCAGCGAGAGCAGGTCGGAAGACGAACATGAGTAAGGACGCAAACGGCCTTTTCACCGCCACCGATATAACCGGGTTGACGCTTCGTAACCGCTTGGCGGTCGCTCCGATGACACGCGTGAGCGCTTCCGAGGACGGCACCGCCACGGAGACGATGGCCCGCTATTACGAGCGCTTCGCCCGTGGCGGCTTCGGGCTCCTGGTCACCGAAGGCATCTATACGGACCAGGCGTTTGCCCAGGGCTACCTTCGCCAGCCCGGCATTACCAACGAGGCTCAGTCTGAGGCTTGGCGACCGGTGGTGGACGCCGTGCATCGGCATGGCGCGCGCATTTTCGCGCAGCTCATGCATGCGGGTGCGATCAGCCAGGGCAACCGCTTTCGCGACACCACCGTCGGACCCTCGGCCGTGCAGCCTAAGGGTCACCAGATGGAGTTCTACTACGGCAAGGGCGCCTATCCGATGCCCACCGCCATGACCGAAGAGCAGATCGCGGACACCATCGAAGGCTTCGCCACGTCGGCGGCACGGGCCGTGTCGGCCGGCTTCGACGGCATCGAGATCCACGGCGCGAACGGCTACCTCATCGACCAGTTCCTGACCGACTACGCCAACCGGCGCGACGACCGGTGGGGCGGCGACATGCGCCGGCGCACCACGCTCGTGCGCGCCGTGTTCGATGCGGTTCGGGCCACGGTCCCGGCCGGCGTCCCGGTTGGCGTGCGCATCTCGCAGGGCAAGGTCAACGACTTCGGTCACAAGTGGGCGGGTCGCGAGCAGGACGCCGAGGCCATCTTCGGCACACTCGCCGAGGCCGGAGCCAGCTACCTCCACGTCACCGAGCACAAGGTGTGGGAGCCTGCCTTCGAGGGAGGTCGTGACAGCCTCGTTGCCCTGGCTCGCCGCTACGCGCCGCATGTCACGCTGATCGCCAACGGCGGCGTGCAGGATGTGGCGCGGGCGCAGGAGGTGATGGCCGCGGGGGCCGACATCGTGGCGCTCGGCAAGGCCGCGCTCGCGAACCCGGACTTCCCGAACCGCGTCCGGGCCGAGCGGGAGGTGACCGCGTTCGACCCCGCCATCCTCGGGCCCATCGCCAACATCAAGTCGAGCGAGCTGGCGGCCTGACACGCGCATCCGCGGATCGGCGCATGCGTGTGCCGTCGCCGGACCGCGGAGATTTCCAGCACGGCCCGCAGCGATAACGCAGCGACAGGAGATAGACGATGTTGGAACGTGTGGTCACCGAACCGGACAACTATGCGCCGTTCCTGCTCTCGCAGGGCATCCGCTACGGGAACCTGCTCTTCATCTCTGGCCAAGCGGGCGCCGCGGATGACGGCAGGATCGTCGAGGGCGGCTTCCGGGCACAGGGCGAACAGGCCTTCGCCAACCTGCGCCGCGCCCTTGAGGCCGGTGGATCGAGCCTGAAGGATGTCGTCAAAGTGACGATCTTCGTCACCGACATGAGCCACTTCAAGGATGTGGTCGAGTTGCGGCGACAGTTCTTCTCCGAACCCTATCCAGCCGACACGATTGCGGAGGTTAAGGCGCTCTACGATCCTGCGGCGATGATCGAGATCGAGGCTATCGCGGCAGTCCACACCCCCTGATGTCACCGATCCGGACTGTGTGTTGCGGCCGCAACTCCAATGAAACACGACTTCGGCAGACCATTATGTAGGCCATGACGTCTGCCGAAGCGCATTTCACACATCTCTCGATCGCCTCTGCACCAAAAGCCGACTTTGGATCGTGAAGTGCTGAACCGCTGCTTGCGACCCATTGCGGGCATTCTTCTCGTTGCGCACTCTGGCCCAACGACTGAACGCGATCCCAACCGGATGCAACGCTTGCTGTACGAGAGCGCGCTTCGCAGGCGCTCGGCCGAGTTGATACGTCAATGAGGCTCGATATACGCGTAGCAGTCTATCAGTCGACGACAGCCTTTCCGAATTGCACGCCGCCTCACGTTACAGCACGTCGATCCTCCGGCTTGCCGTTCGGCTCCTCATCATCTTTGCGGATCACGCTGATGGAACCGTCGCCTTCCAGCGAGGCGAGCCGAACGAGGACGGGATCGTCGATGCCTTGTTGGCGAAGCTGGCTCATCAACTCGGCGTGCGTGATCATCTCCCGGCGCATGTTCCGCCAGCAGATGCGGCCATCGACGACAAGCGGCAGGCGCTTGGGCGTGATGAAGCGCTCAAAGGCCGGAACGCGGAAGGCCAGCCAGTCGATGGCGTAGTTCCAGCCAACGATGGTCAGGACGAGCAGGAGCCCCTCCGTCAGCGACTTGTACTCGTTCGAGAAGGCGTTCTGCGAGACGTCGGCGATCAGCACGATGACCAAGAGGTCGGCTAGGCTCACGGCGCCCGCCTGGCGCTGCATGACAAACCGCATGACGAGGAACAGGGCCAAGTACATGATCGTGCCGCGCAGGGCGATCTCCAGCAGGGAGTGCTCCGGCACGAACAGAGCCTGCCAATCGGGCATCGAGACCTCCGCAACGCTCAACCGCCTCGGGCCGTCGGATGCTGCCATCGCGCAACTGGGTGCTTAAGCGTAAGCTCCGACCCGATGAAGAACGCACCACGAGGCGGCAGAGTGCGATGCCGGGCTCCGTCCGTCACGGCTGCCTGGGGGCTTGCCTTGGCGGCCGCACTGGCGTTTCCGAGCGCAACTGCGGCACAGGACGAGCCGATCACCCTGGCGGATGATCCCTTCGAGGTCACCGACCCGCACGCCACGCCGCCCGGAGAAGCGGCCTACTCCATCGTCGGATCCTATGAACGAGCCGCGACAGGCCGCGTGCGAAGCACCTGGGGCGCCGAGACCGAACTGAGCTACGGCGTGTCACCCAATCTCGACCTCCGCATCGGCCAAACAGGTGCTTACGGTAACCTGGACGTGCGCCGTCGCCTCGGAACAGTGTCGACCGAAGTGGGTGGACCCGGCTCGGAGCAGGAGCGTGCAGCTCTCGGCGGAACGACCCGGCTGGGTGCGCTCTACCAGTTGACGGAGGAGAGCGGTTCCTGGCCGATTGTCGGCTTGCTCGGCCGCGTGCGCTCCCTCTACGGACCGGGTGGCACGGCGTACGAAACCGAAGCGACAGCCCTCTTCGGCAAGACGCTCATTGCTGGCGAGCGTCCGCTCGGCGTGAGCCTGAACATAGGTACCGTCCACCGCTTCGATCCAGCCCCTGGGGAACGGATGACCCGCTATCTCGTCAACGCCTCAGCCGGACAGGCACTCACCCGCGACACGGCTCTGGTCATCACCTACGCACGCGAGCAGCAGGAGAAGGGGCAGCCAGATTACAGCTTGGCGCAGGCGGGTGTGCGACACCGCCTGAGAGACCAGCGTGCGATCCTTGGTGCAGCCGTGGGCTTCGGACTCAACCGGAACACACCGCAGTTCCAAGTCGCGCTCGCCGTTCAATGGGAGCTTGGCGCCTCGAAGTAAGGCAGGTGCATGATGCTCAGGGTGGTCAGGCTCGCGGCATCGAACGTTGATCTCCAAGACAGCACCGCGGCCGCTCCGACCTTCAATCGGCGCCCTCATCGGGAATGTTCAGGGTCGTGCCGCAAGCCTTGCAGTGAACCGCATCCGGTTCGTGGCGCTGCAAGCCGCAGGTCGGGCAGGCAAAGCGCACCTTGTTGGGCCGGAACAGAACCTGGGCGAGGCGCAGGAACAGGGTCACGCCGCAGATCATCACGACGACGGAGATCAGCCGCCCGCTGGTCCCCTGTAGAGTGACGTCGCCGTAGCCCGTCGTCGTCAGCGAAGTCACCGTGAAATACAGCGCGTCAACGTAGTTGGCGATATTTGGATTCGTGCGATGCTGCGTCGCATAGACGATGCTGGTCATGATGAAGATGAACACCGCGAGGTTCAGCACCGCGATGATCGCCTCCTCGTTGCGGCGGAAGAACGGAAAGTCTGCTCGCAGCCGATCCAGCAGTTGGTAGGTCCGCAGCAGCCTCAGCGTGCGAAGGATGCGCAGGAATCCGGCGCCCTCGCCGACGATGGGCGCCAGGAAGGAGGCGATAGCGGCGACGTCCGCCCAGGTCGTCGGCCGCAGGAACTCTCGGGCCGGTCGTGGACAGATCGACAGTCGCGAGAGGAAGTCGGCAGCCACCGCGGCACCGATGAGAATATCGACCACCTCGACCCATGGGGGGCGGGGCATGAACGAGGACACGACGATGAACAGGAGGGTGGTCAAGTCAAAGGCGAGCAGGCCGTAACGAAACCGATGCGCGCGGTCGCTATCGCCCTCGTAAAGCTCCCACATCCTCCGCTTCCAGGTTACCATGTGTAGAGACACGTCCGCCGCTTCGCTCCGGGGAAATAAACGTTCCTCGCACGTAGCTCGATCCGGGATGCGACCGTCGCCTCCTCGTTGATCGAGCTCATGTTCACGTTCGTTTGGCTGTTTGGCAGAACGAGGGAGCGATCCCCTTGGTGGACACGTTCAGCGGGATGGATGTCAGGTCCCGCGACCTGAACGGGCTTTCTCGAGCAGCCTCCCTTATCCGGAAGGGGGGCAGAAGTTCGCTTGCCACTTATTCGGCTGTGCGACTTCAGCGGTCCTTCGGCCCAGGGCGGCCGCTCGCTACCTGAGGCAGCCGTGCCGCATGGTTCTGTTTGGGTATGGGAGGGAACCTACCAAAAGGCATTTGCCCCTCCCATCATTCTCAATCAGAGCGTGCAGACTTCTTCGGCTCCACCCAGCTAAAGATGTGCTGCCATTCCATCCGATCCAATATATCCCGGAGACGCTCAAGCTCACTGGCATCTGGCATCCCAGGTTTTTTCTTGATGTAATCCAGGAACTTTGCTTCTGATCTCGTCACGGCACGCTCCTTTACTGGAGAACGCCCCCGAGATATCGTAACGACCCAATTGAGTTGCGGTTGCGTGGGCTGACGCTTTGATATCCGTGCGCTGGCGTCGGTTCGATTTCGGTATGCGGCCGAAGACCAGCACCACGGGTTCGCGATAGGTGCACTTTTAACGGATCGCCATTCATGGCCGCTTCCGGCTCCACTCGGACCTTTAGCTTGTCCTCGCCTCACGCGAACTTATGGCCCCTTGCGGACTTCCCCCGCGATCGCTTCGAGCGTCCGCTACCGAGGCAGAAGCGGTCCGTCAGCGGCGGCTACGTCAAAGCAGGTTCGGGGATATGGCAATGGGATTAAATTCCGGCGCTGTGCTCATACGCTGACACGGTCGCTACGGCCAACAGGCCGAAATTATCGCGACGGACAAAGTGCTTCGGAACTGAGTGCGGCGGATCGCATCCTCAGCCCCCTGACACGAGGGAGACCAACTCATCGAGGTGCCTCGTCGGCGGGCTCACGATTCTCGGACCGATGGCCCTGATGCTCCTTGAGACGGCACAACAAAGTGGCAGTGCGCGTTTACTGTCTGTGTTGGCGCAGAACTAAGGGAGATGAACTATGTCAGACGCGCATACGACGTCAGCTCCGAGCCACCCGTTCATCGAGAGCAGTCGTGTCGAAGGCACTGCTGTGTACGACGCAAGCGGAAAACAAATTGGGATAATCAAGCGCCTTGTGATTGAGAAGGTAAATGGCAATGTCGCTTATGCAGTCACCTCGTTCAGAAAATTTATTGGCGGAAGTTCAGACAGTCACACAATTCCGTGGAATTATCTGCACTACGATTTGGGCCTACAAGGCTATCGCACAAACATCACGGAGGAGCAGCTGCATAACGCGCCTGAGTTCTCAAGGCGCGATGATCATCTAATTTCCGGGCAGGAGTGGGAACTGCTTGCTGAATATTATGCAGGACCCTTGTAGTGGTTGCACTTGCCGTCCCTGTATACGCGAGGAGCCGCTCGGGCATCTCGCAGTTCGACAACCTCATCGTGAGCTACCCTGCATCGGGTCTGCCACCCGCCTGAAAGCTGTCTCATCGAGCCAAGGCGGGCGGCAGGCAGGCCCATCATGAGCCCGACGCTTTCCGCTCGGTCTACGGCCGGCGCGACCGTTCCCTCGTTCGCGCAGCCCGGCACACCCGCGAACCGCCTGAGCCTCGCGCCGACCGACCTATCGAGCGCAGGATATCCATCGGACCGATCACAACGTTCGCTGGGGAGCCCCCAAAGTTGATGCGGGCGCCGTGCGCGGAAAGGAGCAGGCCGTCAACTCATCGATCGAACACTGACCCGGGGCCGCTTTCGACCCCAGTCGGACTTTTGAGTAGCCACATCCCAATGTCTAGAGCGTGTGGAAATCGGAACCAATGAGTTGAGTTTCGGTCGAGACTTTCGCGCCTTCCGAGTGCCTGATTGGCAACGCCTACCCCGAGCCATCCGGAAATCTTGAATTATGAAGTTTCGCCTAGCTGCGCCGCGCCGCTGGTGCATCAGCTTTGTCGGTCAGGTGTGAGTGCTGCGTGCGCGTTGGGACGAGTTTTGACCAATGGCACGCGCAAAAAAGGCCGGGCAGTCGGCCCGGCCTGATTGCGGCACGACCTGGCGCAGCTCAGGTACGCTTGCTCATGTTGCCGCCGCTCATACCCTCGCAGCAGCAACCACCCTTCTTGCCCTTCTGGGCGTGGTTCATCGCCATGCTGCCTTTCCCGCACATCATCGCGCCCTTGCCCTTGCTGCCACCGCAGCAGCTCATGGCGAGAGCAGGGGCAGCGCTTAGCAGTAGCAAGGCTGTCGCGCTCGCAATCAGGTTCTTCATGGCTTGGTGTCCTCCGCAGGATGCGACCTGATTGTGATCCTTCCCATAGGGGGAAGGTCAAGCGCTTGCCTACCGCTTCACAAAACCGATGTCGGCCGCCACCGCCTTCAGGCTCTCCGGCTCCCGCTCTTTCCGCTCGCTGTAGCGATCCGCTCGGTAGTCCGTTCGCTCGCGGGTCAGCAGCGTGAACTTTATGAGTGCCTCGCAGACATCCACCACCCGGTCGTAGAGCGGTCCCGGCCTCATGCAGCCGGCTTCGTCGAACTCCTTGTAGGCCATCGTCACCGAAGACTGATTCGGGTCGATGATCATCCGCATCCAGCGCCCGAGCATGCGCAGGCTGTTCACGGCGTTGAAGCTCTGCGAGCCGCCGGATACCGAGCGTGCTGGTCGGGGCGCTCTCGATCCAGCAAGCCCCGGACCTGTCGCCGCTGACCCGCGAGCTGATGGTCTACGCCGACGTGATCGGCTGCGATCTTGGGCCGAATTTCACGCCCAGCGGCAACCTCGCCACCCTGCTCTGGCTGCACGTGCTGGCGAGCAAGGGCCAGCGCATCACCTGGGACCAGTACATGAAGGTCGGCCTGATCATTACGCCGCGGGTGCTGCTGGTTGGATCCAGCTTTGGCGAAGTGCGGTCCGAAGCCGCTCCGCCCTAAGCTGGTCCGTATCTGTTTTGTTCTCCGCAGCATGGGGAGGACGCCGATCAGGCGCCCTCCTTGCCAGTACCGTCCCAAATGTCCGCCAACTCGCTAGCGATTCAGGACTCGCTAGGTTGAAGACCGATAACTGAGCGCATCACATGGCAACCTTCGCCTCGCGCGATGCTCAACTTATGCTCTCATCCACAGTAGCTGTGGAGTTAGGCATAAGTTGATAAGTGCCCAGGTCTATGTAACTGATTTGATTGAAGATTTTTCGCACCCTCCAACGTAATCAGGTATAAGTTGCTCACTCCAAGCGGATAAGTTGTTCGAGCGACGAAGGAGAAATCCATGGTCGCTCGCGCCCGCAGAGCAGCTCGATCGAGACATAGCAAAGGCCCCCGCGGTCTTATCCGCGAGGGCCTGGAGTACGTACTATTGGTCTTGATATTTTAGATGCGCCGAAGATCCGATCGTCGATAGAATGCCGCTCCAACGACCTCCCGTTCGATCGACGGCCCGAGACCGAGCGCAGTCAGGCGCCTTTTGATCTCGCGAAAATGAATGCCTGTGGTTGTCATCTCTTGGAACAGGGTCGCGTATTCGCTCCGGAATTCATCTAACGACTGATCGGCCCCCACGCGGTGGTCCAAGTTCTAAGTTAGTGCAGGGTCGGCCTTTGCTCCACGGGTCGCTTGGCCGGCGGAGCCGACCGAGTGAGCGCAGCCGGCCAAGCGGTGAAGGCCGGCACGAACACCTCCGGGGCCGGTGGTCGGTAGCCGAGCGAGGCGTGCGGGCGCACGCTGTTGTAGTGTAGACGCCAACTCTCGATCACGATCTGCGCCTCCTTGAGCGTGTAGAAGATCTCACCGTTCAAAAGCTCGTCCCGTAGTCGTGCGTTGAAGCTCTCGACGTAACCGTTCTCCCATGGCGAGCCGGGTGCGATGTAGGCTGTTCTGGCGCCGACACCGGTGATCCAGGCCTGCACGGACTTGGCGATGAACTCCGGACCGTTGTCCGAGCGGATATGGCTGGGCACGCCGCGCAGGATGAACAGGTCGGACAGCACGTCGATCACGTCCGCCGCCTTCAGCTTGCGTGCGACGCGGATCGCTAGGCACTCCCGCGTGAACTCATCGACCACGTTCAGCATCCGGAACTTGCGGCCCTCGTGCGTGCGGGCTTCGACAAAGTCGTAGGACCAGACGTGATCGCGACGCTCCGCCCGCAATCGCAGGCAGGAACCATCCCCGTCCCAGATGCGGCCGCGCTTGGGCTGCCGAGACGGGA
This sequence comes from Methylorubrum sp. GM97, assembly GCF_024347855.1. Classification (NCBI taxonomy): domain Bacteria; kingdom Pseudomonadati; phylum Pseudomonadota; class Alphaproteobacteria; order Hyphomicrobiales; family Methylobacteriaceae; genus Methylorubrum; species Methylorubrum sp. GM97. Next base: position 1,029,519 of record NZ_AP025942.1, on the reverse strand, counting down.
CCTTCAGCCCCTCGCGCCGCCAGATCCGTTCGACCCGCTTGTCGTTGACGAACCAGCCCGCCGCCTTCAGCAATGCACCGATCTTCCGGTAGCCGTAGCGCCCGTACTGGCGAGCCAGTTCCACGAGGTCGGCTGTCAGCGCGGCCTCATCCTCTCTTCCCCGCGGCACCTTGCGCTGCGTCGAGCGATGCTGCCCGAGCGCCCGACAGGCGCGGCGCTCGGAGACGTCTAGGACGTTCATGACATGCGCGATGCAGGCGCGTCGGCGCGCGGGGCTGGTCAGTTTCCCCGAGCGGCCTCCTGCAGGATCAGCTTGTCGAGGGTGAGATCCGCAATCGCCTTGCGCAGCCGCTGGTTCTCAACCTCCAGGTCCTTCATCCGTCGAACCTGATCGCTCTTCAGGCCGCCGTACTCCTTGCGCCAGCGGTAGTAGGTCACTTCCGTCACGCCGATGGCCCGGATCGCCTCCGCCACGCTCTGGCCCTGCGAGACCAGAACATCCACCTGCCGCAGCTTGGCGACCACGTCTTCCGGCTTGTGCCGCTTCGTTCCCATCTGTCCGTCCTCATCTGGCTCAAAAGCCATACCTCAGGGCGGACCACTTCAGTGGGGGCGGATCAAACTTCTGGTTCCGGGCAATAGCGGGCCAGGAAGCCCTGCAGGCCGTGACTAGGTCGAACCGGTGCGTTCATCGGCGTCCTCATGGGTCTCCCCACAGTGCTCATCTTTTGCCTCAGGCTACAGGGCGGTCCGAAGCCGCTCCGCCCTAAGCGAGGTCGTATCTGTTTTGTTCTCCGCAGCATGGGGAGGACGCCGATCAGGCGCCCTCCTTGCCAGTACCGTCCCAAATGTCCGCCAGCTCGCTAGCGATTCAGGACTCGGTAGGTTGAAGACCGAGAACTGAGCGCATCACATGGCAACTTTCGCCTCGCGCGATGCTCAACTTATGCTCTCATCCACAGTAGCACGGCATAACTATGAGCACCCTGTCGTCGAACCGCAGGTGTCGCACTTCAGGCAGGTACCGTTGCGGACCAGCGTGAAGTTCGCGCATTCGGGGCAGGCCTCGCCGACATAGCCCTTCATCTTCGCTTCGGCCCGGCGGTCGGCGACAGTGCGCTCCGCCTTCGGCTCCGGCTTGGCGAAGGGCAGCGCCTCGATGCTGCCGACGCTCTGCGGCTCCGCCTTCAGGGCGGTCGCGCCCCGCACCGCGTGGACCGTACCGCCGGCCGGGGCCGACTGGCCCGTGGCGGCTGCGGCCACCCCCGTCGTGGCGCCGGCCGGACCGCCCTGGATCAGGGTGAGCCGGTCGGCCGAGCCGCGCAGCAGGCCGCGGGAGACGACTGCCGAGGCGGCCGGCGCCGGCTTGGCCGATTCGCGGGTGGTGTCGCCCTCGCCGCCGCCGAGCACCGTGCCGCCGATTTCGGCCGGATTGACGTGGGCGAGGTCGGTGCGGCCGAGATACGAGACCGCCAGTTCGCGGAACACGTAGTCGAGCAGCGAGGTCGCGTTCTTGATCGCGTCGTTGCCCTGCACGAAGCCCGCTGGCTCGAAGCGGGTGAAGGTGAAGGCCTCGACGTATTCCTCCAGCGGCACGCCGTATTGGAGGCCGAGCGAGATCGCGATGGCGAAGTTGTTCATCAGGCTTCGGAAGGTTGCGCCTTCCTTGTGCATGTCGATGAAGATCTCACCGAGGCGGCCATCATCGTATTCGCCGGTGCGCAGGTAGACCTTGTGGCCGCCGACGACCGCCTTCTGGGTGTAGCCCTTGCGCCGGTCAGGCATCTTTTCGCGCGAGCGGATGCGCTCGATGCGCTCGATCACCCGCTCGACAATCTTCTCCGCCGCCGCCGTCGCCTTGGCGGCGGCCGGGGCCTGGATGATCGCCTCCAGAGCCTCGTCGGCGTCCTCCTCGTCGTCGGCGATCAGCGCCGAGTTGAGCGGCTGCGAGAGCTTGGAGCCGTCGCGGTAGAGGGCGTTCGCCTTAAGCGCGAGGCGCCAGGACAGCAGGTAGGCCGCCTTGCAATCCTCCACCGTGGCGTCGTTGGGCATGTTGATGGTCTTGGAGATCGCCCCCGAGATGAAGGGCTGCGCCGCGGCCATCATGTGGATGTGGCTCTCGACCGAGAGGTAGCGCTTGCCGGTGCGCCCACACGGGTTGGCGCAATCGAACACCGCGTAGTGCTCGGGCTTGAGGAAGGGCGCGCCCTCCAGCGTCATCGCTCCGCAGACATGGGTGTTGGCGGCCTCGATCTCGCGCTTCGAGAAGCCGAGGAAGGGCAGGAGCTCGAAGGTCGGGTCAGCGAGTTTTTCCGCCGGCACCTTGAGGGTGTCCTTGAGGAAGTCGTCGCCGAGGTTCCAGCGGTTGAACACGAACTTGATGTCGAAGGCCGACTTCAACCCCGCTTCCACCGCCGCGATCTTGTCGTCGGTGAAGCCCTTGGCGCGCAGCGACCCCGGATTCACCGCGGGAGCCTGGCCCATCGAGCCGTGGCCGACGGCGTAAGCCTCAATCTCGGCGATCTCGGATTCGCGGTAGCCCAGCGCCCGCAGGGCGTCCGGCACGGCGCGGTTAATGATCTTGAAGTAGCCGCCGCCGGCGAGCTTCTTGAACTTCACCAGGGCGAAGTCGGGCTCGATGCCGGTGGTGTCGCAATCCATCACGAGGCCGATCGTGCCGGTCGGCGCGATCACGGTGGCCTGCGCGTTGCGGTAGCCGTGCTGCTCGCCGAGCGACAGCGCCCGGTCCCAGGCCGCGCGGGCATGGGCGCCGATATCGGCCTGCGGGATGTTGGCGTGGTCGAGCGGCACGGGGCTGACGTTCAGGCCCTCGTAGCCCGCGACCTCGCCATGCGCCGCACGGCGATGGTTGCGGATCACCCGCAGCATGTGCGCGGCGTTGTCCGGGTAGGCCTCGAAGGTGCCGAGTTCGGCCGCCATCTCGGCGGAGGTGGCGTAGGCCACGCCCGTCATGATCGCGGTGAGCGCGCCGGCCAGCGCCCGGCCTTTATCGGAGTCGTAGGGCAGGCCCATGGTCATCAGCAGGCCGCCGATATTGGCGTAGCCGAGGCCCAGCGTGCGGTACTTGTAGGAAAGCTCGGCGATCTCCTTGGACGGAAACTGCGCCATCATCACCGAGATTTCGAGCACCACGGTCCAGAGCCGGTTGAGGTGCTCGAACGCCTCGACGTCGAAGTGCTTCGACTGACGATCGTACATCGTCAGCAGGTTGGCGCTGGCGAGGTTACAGGCCGTGTCGTCGAGGAACATGTACTCGGAGCACGGGTTCGAGGCCCGGATCCGCCCGCCCTCCGGGCAGGTGTGCCAGTCGTTCATCGTGGTGTTGAAGTGCAGGCCCGGATCGGCCGAGGCCCAGGCGGCCTCACCGATCTTCTCCCACAGGTCGCGCGCCTGAGGCGTCTTCACGACCTTGCCCGTGGTGCGCGAGGTCAGGCTCCACGGCCCGTCCGCTTCCACCGCGCGCAGGAACTCGTCGGTCAGCGAGACCGAGTTGTTGGAGTTCTGGCCGGCGACCGTGAGGTAGGCCTCCGAATCCCAATCGGTGTCGTAGACGGGGAAGTCGATCTTGGTGAAGCCCTGGCGGGCGAACTGCACGACGCGCTTGATGTAGGCGTCCGGCACCATCGCCTTGCGGGCGGCCTTGATCTCGCGCTTGAGCGCCGGGTTGCGCTCGGGGTCGAAGCAGGCGTCGCCCTCGGCCTCGCACTGGGTGCAGGCCTTCATCACCGCGGTGAGGTGCTTGGAGACGACCTTGGAGCCGGTCACCAGCGCGGCGACCTTCTGCTCCTCCTTCACCTTCCAGTCGATGAAGTTCTCGACGTCGGGATGGTCGATGTCGACGATCACCATCTTGGCGGCGCGCCGGGTGGTGCCGCCGGACTTGATCGCGCCCGCGGCCCGGTCGCCGATCTTGAGGAAGGACATCAGGCCGGACGACTTGCCGCCGCCGCCGAGGCGCTCGTTCTCGCCGCGCAGCATCGAGAAGTTCGAGCCGGTGCCCGAGCCGTACTTGAACAGGCGCGCCTCGCGCACCCACAGGTCCATGATGCCGCCCTCGTTGACGAGGTCGTCCTGCACGGACTGGATGAAGCAGGCATGCGGCTGCGGGTGCTCGTAGGCGGTGGCCGACTTCGTCAGCACGCCGGTCTTCGGGTCGCAGTAGAAGTGGCCCTGGCTCGGCCCGTCGATGCCGTAGGCCCAATGCAGGCCGGTGTTGAACCATTGCGGCGAGTTCGGCGCCACCATCTGGCGGGCGAGCATGAAGCGCAGCTCGTCCATGAAGGCGGCGGCGTCTTCCTCGGACGAGAAGTAGCCGCCCTTCCAGCCCCAATACGTCCAGCAGCCGGCGAGCCGGTCGAACACCTGGGTCGCCGAGATTTCGGAGACGAAGCGCTCCTCCTCCGGCAGTTCGGCGAGCGCGGCCTCATCCGGCACGGCGCGCCAGAGGAAGGAGGGAACGCTGTTCTCCTCGACCTTCTTCAGGCGGGCCGGGACGCCGGCCTTGCGGAAATACTTCTGCGCCAGCACGTCGGCGGCGACCTGGCTCCAGCTCTCCGGCACGGAAATGCCGTCGAGCCGGAAGACGATCGAGCCGTCCGGGTTGCGAATCTCGCTCACCGCCTTGCGGAAGGCGATGGCAGCGTAGGGCGACTGGCCTGCCGTCGTGTAGCGCCGCTCGAACCGCATGAATCCCTCTCCCTCGGAGCCAAGCGACCCCGTGCCGCGGCGCAAGCCGCGGATCATGGATGAAAAGCCGGATGTGCCTCGGCCGGTTCGGGGCCCCGCAGCAGACGACGTGGGAGCCTGTCCGTCATGCGGAAACGGGGTTTTTCCCAAACCCCGCCGAACCGTTCGAAGCGATGCCCGGACCTTACGTCCGAGCGGCCATCTGCGTCAATAACTAGTGCCGGCTACCCGTGTTCCGCGCTAGATGTTGTGTCCTGCATCATAAATCTGTGGATATTCGAGGCGGTTCGCTAAGTGGCCTTTCGGCTTGATCGAATCCGCCGGGAAAATTTTTCGGTCCACAGGGAAGGCGATGGGTTTGGCCGCCCTCGAGAGGGTCGGACAGGGTTAACGGGTGCGCGAGACAGGGGGAGCGTGCCGTAAATGCGACAGCGGTCCGGGGTGCTGGACTCACACGCGCGTGACGACCATAACGACCGCGGCGACGGCACCGCGGGTCCGTCGCTCGCCGGAGGAATCATGGCCCTCAAGGACACGCTGCTGCGCATCTTCACCTGGTGGAACGGGCAGACGATGTCGCTTGCGCTCTACACCGCGCGCAGCGGCCAGTTCGTCGGTTCGGACGAGCTCGGCAACAAATACTACAAGGCGCTGGGTCCGCTGATCGACCGCTCAGTCGGCCCGGAGCGGCGCTGGGTCGTCTATAACGGCTATGCCGACGCTTCCCGCGTGCCGCCGGGCTGGCGGGCCTGGCTGTGCCACAACGGCGACGTCGCTCCGAGCGAGGAGGATTATCAGCCTCGCGAGTGGCAGAAGGCCCACGAGGAGAACCTCACCGGCACGGCAGCGGCCTACCGGCCGAAGGGCTCGCAGCTCTCCTGGGGCCAGCGCCCGGCCGCGACCGGCGACTACGTGCCGTGGACGCCCGCCGAGTAGACGAAGCCATGCCGCGAGCCGGGGGGCACCGCGATCTGCCATAGGGCGGTCGGTGCGCAGCCCGGGCGGAACTTCAGAGCATCACGGCCCGGCCGCCCTTTTTCCACCACCCTTGGGGTGTTGGAACGGCCGCACCGTTTGCCGGCCGCGATGGCCGGCTCCAGACTCAAGAGGGCGCCTTGAGCCGCATCCCCGCAACGATCCTGCGCCGGACCGCACTCGGCACGCTCGCCCTGGCGCTCTGCGCGCTGCCGGCCTCCGCCGACAAGATCAAGAACCCGACCGCGGTGTTCTCCGGCCTCGACAAGATCACCGGCCGGATCGTGACCTTCGAGGTCGCTATCGACGAGACGGTGCAGTTCGGCGCGCTGCAGATGACGCCGCGGGTCTGCTACTCGCGCCCGCCCACCGAGACGCCGAAGACCACGGCCTTCCTCGAGGTCGACGAGGTGACGCTGGACAGCAAGTACCGGCGCATCTTCACCGGCTGGATGTTCGCGGCGAGCCCCGGCCTGCACGCCATCGAGCACCCGATCTACGATGTGTGGCTGACCGATTGTAAGGGCGGCTCCGACGTGATCGCCGAGGCGAAGGAGCAGGAGGACGTGCCCGCGCTCGCCTCGCGCCAGGACAAGCCGAGGAAGAAGGGCGCGGACCCGACCAAGACGTCCGCCCAGGTCAACCAGAACGGTCAGGTCGACGTCGAGGGGCCGCGCGGCGTGCCGGTCCAGCCCAAACAGAAGCCCTCGCGCAAGTTCTTCCCGAACAACGAGGGGCCTGCAGCCGCTCCGCCGCCTCCGCGCGAGCCGCAATCGATCTTCGACGCGATTTTTCGTTAAGCGCCCATCCGACCTGATTGCATCAGGCCGGCGGCTCCCGATCCTTGTTTTGACGCGGATTCTTTCGACGAACCGGCCACCACTTCGTCGGAATGCGCTCTAAGAAGCCAGCCGCTGCCGCGAGGTCATGAAGGGCCCGAGCGGCTGGCGGGCGGCGGCGAAGGACGCGAGCCCGATCGGGCGCGGCATGCCGACATAGATCGCCTCCATCCCGCCCGAGAGCCGGTAGGCCTCGTGCCAGAAGCCGTTGCCGGCCGGATCGCGGCCGAAATCCCGCCACCATGTCTTGTGCGGGTCCGAGCGGGTGAAGGCCTCCAAGCTTTCCAGATCGCGCCAGTACTGCCGCATGCCGATATGGTTGAGGCCATAGACGAGGTTCTCGTGCGCCAGCAGCCCGTCCGGCCGCTCGCGCTGCATCTGGGCCAGCCCGCGCCCGATGCCGAGCAGCGCCTTGAGGCCCCGCATCCGCCCGACGCGAAAGCCGAGATAGACCACGACAAGCCCCGGATAGGCCGAGAGATCGACCGAGTCCCGCGTGGGGCGGCCGTTTGCGGCAGCTTGCTTATCCGATGTCTGCATGGCATCAATCCCATGTTTACGGTGTAATCATAGGCGCGTTGCTTACAGTGTCAACATCGAAGGCTGAGTCGAATCCGGCCAAGGGCGGCTACCATCACGGCGATCTGCGCGGGGCGCTGGTCGCGGCGGGCCTGTCGATCCTGGAGGAGGGGGGCGATCCGGCCTCGCTCGGCCTGCGCGAGACCGCGCGCCGGGCGGGTGTGTCGGCGATGGCGCCCTACCGGCACTTTCCCGACAAGGACGCCCTACTCGCGGCGGTGGCCATCGTCGGCTTCGAGCGACTGCGCGCGGCGCTGGAGGTGGCGGACCGGGGAGGGGAGGGGGCGGGACGCGAGGCCCTCTACGCGCAAGGGGCGGCCTACGTCGCCTTTGCCTGTGCGCAGCCCGGATTGTTTCGTCTGATGTTCGGCGGCGCGCGCTCGGGCGGCTCACGGCCCCAGGCACTGTGCGAAGCCTCCGCCGCCGCCTACGCGGTGCTGGCTGAACGGGTTGCGACGCTGCTGCCGGGGGAGGCCGCCGCCGACGAAGCCTTGCGGTCCTGGGCGCTCGTCCACGGCATCGCCGCGCTCGTCATCGACGGCCTGCTCGGTGAGGCCGTACGGACCGACCCGCACGTGGCCGCGGCGCTCGCCGGCCGCCTGCTGCGGCTCGAACCGATACCCGGCTGAAAGAATGGGATCCCAAAGGGATCATTCCTTTGGCGGGGAATCGGGGCAGCGCCCCGATGTCGCCCCTACGTCTCGGCGCGGCCGATCCCGAGGGCGGCCAGGGCTTCGGCGCCGCGAAAGACCCGGTCCGGCGGACCCCATTCGGCCCGCTCGGTGATCGCGGCTGCGAGGTGGCGCTTGTAGATGTGGCGCGGCATTTCCTCGACGCCGAACTGGCTCAGATGCTCAGTGAGGAACTGCGTGTCGGCGAGCCGGTAACCTCCGGAGCGCAGCCGAGCCACGAGGTGGACCAGGGCGACCTTCGAGGCGTCACGCACCTCGTGGAACATGCTCTCGCCGAAGAAGGCCGCCCCGAGCGAGACGCCGTAGAGCCCGCCCGCGAGGCGCCCCTCGTGGTAGACCTCGATCGTGTGGCAATGGCCGAGATCGAACAGCGCGCCGTAGAGGTCGCGGATGCGGGCGTTGATCCAGGTGCGGGCGGTATCCCGGCGCGGGGCGGCGCAGCCCTCGATCACCGCATCGAAATCCCGGTCGCTGACGACCTCGAACCCGTCGGAGCGCACGGTGCGGGCGAGCCGCTTGGGCACGTGGAAACGGTCGAGGGGCAGCACCCCGCGGGCGCGGGGCTCGACCCAGTAGATCGTCGGATCATCCGCATCCTCGGCCATCGGGAAGATCCCGGCGGCATAGGCCTTGAGCAGGATGTCGGGCGTGATGTCCACGGGCGGCCTGTCGTGCATCGAAGCGTTGTCGCGCGCTCCGGGCGCGAACACCAGCCGTCAGAAGGCAGCAGGCGTGCCGTGTCGGCCTGCCGCCCCGCTTTCTCAGCGCCGGGTCTCGACGCCGTTCAGTTCCTCGCGGGCCAGGAAGCCTTCGAGCCAGTGAATGTCGTAGAGGCCGTTCTGCACGTCGGCATTGCGCACCAGCGTGCGGAACAGCGGCAGCGTGGTGTCGATGCCGTCGACCACAAACTCGTCGAGGGCCCGTCGCAGGCGCATCAGACACTCGTTGCGGGTGCGCCCGTGCACGATCAGCTTGCCGATCAGCGAGTCGTAGTTCGAAGGAATCCGGTAGCCCTGGAAGGCGGCCGAATCGACCCGGACGCCGAGGCCGCCCGGCGGGTGGAAATAGGTGATCAGCCCCGGCGAGGGCCGGAAGGTCGAAGGGTGCTCGGCGTTGATCCGGCACTCGATGGCGTGGCCCTCGACCTTGATATCCTCTTGAGCCACCGACAGGCCGCCGCCGGCCGCGACCCGGATCTGCTCGTTCACGAGATCGATCCCGGTGATCATCTCGGTGACGGGGTGCTCCACCTGGATGCGGGTGTTCATCTCGATGAAGTAGAACCGCCCGTCCTCGTAGAGGAACTCGATGGTGCCGGCGCCGAGATAGCCGAGTTCGCGCATGGCGTTGGCGCAGATGCCGCCGATCTCGGCGCGCATCGCCTCGTTGAGGGCCGGCGATCCGCCTTCCTCCCAGACCTTCTGGTGGCGGCGCTGCAGCGAGCAGTCGCGCTCGGCCAGGTGAACCGCGTGGCCCTTCCCGTCGCCGAGGATCTGCACCTCGATGTGGCGGGGCTTGGTGAGGTACTTCTCGAGGTAGACCGCATCGTCGCCGAAGGCGGCCTTGGCCTCGGTGCGGGCCATGTCGAGGGCCTGCTCCAGCTCGCTCTCCGAGCGGGCGACCTTCATGCCGCGCCCGCCGCCGCCCGAAGCGGCCTTCACCAGCACGGGATAGCCGATCTCGGCGGCCACGCGCTTGGCTTCGTCCGGATCGGTGACGCCGCCCTCGGAGCCCGGCACGCAGGGAATGCCGAGGCGCTTGGCGGTGCGCTTGGCCTCGATCTTGTCGCCCATGATGCGGATATGCTCGGCCTTGGGGCCGATGAAGCCGATGTTGTGGTGCGCCAGAACCTCGGCGAACCGGGCGTTCTCCGACAGGAAGCCGTAGCCGGGATGCACGGCGTCCGCCCCGGTGATCTCGCAGGCGGCAATGATCGAGGGGATGTTGAGGTAGCTGTCGCGGGCGGCCGGCGGGCCGATGCAGACGCTCTCGTCGGCCAGCCGCACATGCATGGCGTCGGCGTCGGCCGTGGAGTGGACCGCAACGGTGGCGATACCGAGCTCCTTCGCAGCCCGCAGGATGCGGAGTGCGATCTCGCCGCGGTTGGCGATCAGGATCTTGTCGAACATCGCGGGGCGGCTACTCGAGAACGAGGAGGGCTTCGCCGTACTCGACCGGCATCCCATCCTCGATGAAGATGGCGGTCACCGTACCGGCGCGGGGCGCGACGATTTCGTTGAAGGTCTTCATGGCCTCGACCAGCAGCAGCTTGTCGCCCGCCTGGACCTTCGTGCCGATCTCGATGAACGGCTTCGCGTCCGGCGAGGGGCGCAGATAGGCGGTGCCGACCATGGGCGACGGCACGGCGCCGGGATGGCCCGCACCGGATTTGGCGGGTGCCGGCGCCAGAGCGGCAGGCGCCGCCGCGACCGGTGCCGCCGCAGCGGCCGGGGCGGAAGGCGCGACCTGAACCGAGACCGTCTCGATCTTTCGGGCGACGCGGATGCGCAGATCGCCCTTCTCGACCTCGATCTCGGTCAGATCGGTCTCGGCGACCATCCGGGCGAGTTCGCGCACCAGTTCGGGATCGAAGGGTTCGTTCTTGGCCATCGGCTCGTAGTTCTGAGGTCAGGAGGCGGACGGGGTGCGTCCACGCAGGAGATGGGCGAGGGCGTCGAGCCCCAGGACGTAACTGTGGGCACCGAAGCCCGAAATCAAACCGGCGCAGACCGGCGCGATCCGCGAGACGTGGCGGAAGTCTTCGCGGGCATGGACGTTGGAGAGGTGGATCTCCACCGCTGTCACCCCCGCTCCCTTGATCGCGTCGCGCAGCGCGATCGAGGTGTGCGTGTAGGCGGCGGCGTTGATGAGCACCCCAGCCCCGGCGGCGCCGGCCTCCTGCACGAACGTCACGAGTTCGCCCTCGTGATTCGTCTGACGGAAGGTCAGGGCGATATCGAGGCGAGCCGCCTGCTCCCGCAGGTTTTGCTCGATGTCGGCGAGCGTCGCGGCGCCGTAGATGCCCGGCTCGCGCTGGCCCAGGAGATTGAGGTTCGGCCCGTTGAGGCAGTGAATCGCGATCATGCCGTCCGGCTGCGTCGGCCGGAGGCTTCGCGAACCGCCCGGCAGGAGGGCCGGTCTTAGACGAGTGCGTCGGTGCGCGACAAGGGCGGTTGCCGGCCGGTTGCCCGGCCAAGCTTTCAATAAGTCCAGCGTTGTGCCTTGTTCACGAGGAAATCGCGGAAGGCCTGGACGCGGGCGACCGAGCGCATCTCCTCGGCATAGACGAGATAGCTCTCCATCGTCGGCATCTCGCTCTCGCGCAGCACCTGGACGAGGCTCTCGTTCCCATCGACGGCGTAGTCCGGCAGGATGCCGACGCCGACCCCCGCCTCCATCGCCTTGTGGAGAGCGGTGATGTTGTTGACCGTAAAGTGGACCGGACGGCGCTCATCCCCCTCGCGGCCGATGCTGGCGAGGTAGTGGGTCGCGAGCAGATAGGACGGTTCGTTGCCGCCGAACGAGACGAGGCGGTGCTCGTCGAGGTCGCTGATGGTTTTGGGCTCACCGAAGCGCTTGACGTAATCGGGGCTCGCGAAGGCGTGATAATGCACCGTGAACAGCCGCCGCTGGATCAGGTCCGGCTGGGCCGGACGGCGCATGCGGATCGCGATGTCGGCCTCGCGCATGGCGAGGTCCAACTCCTCGTTGGTGAGCACCAGCTCGATCCGTACATCCGGATAGAGATCGAGGAATTCCGAGACGCGCTGCGACAGCCAGGATGTGCCTAAGCCCACCGTCGTCGTCACCCGCAGGTCACCGGAGGGGCGCTCGCTGGTCTCGACGAGGCGGGCGCGGGTGTTCTCCAGCCTGAGCTTCATGTCGCGCGCGGCGCGAAACAGCAGGTCGCCCTGCTCGGTCAGGATCAGGCCCCGGGCGTGCCGGTGGAACAGGGGCGCCTTCAGCTCCCGCTCCAGCGCGCTGATCTGCCGGCTCACCGCCGACTGGCTGAGGCCGATATCATCGCCCGCCCGCGTGAAGCTGCCGGCCTCCGCGACGTTGAGGAAAATCCGGATCTTGTCCCAATCCAAGGCCGTCACTCCCGCCCGTCGAGGTCGGCCCGTCGCAGTCAGCCCGCACGGGGGGCCACGACCTTCGGGCGTTGCACGACGCCAGTCTGTTGCCCTGCCATACCCGGCGAAAGGCTTCTTCGCGAAACCTGCCGGCTCCCGCAGCTTTCAGGTTAGGACGACAAGCTTGCAATTTGGTTGCGTCATTTCCGCCATCAACAGGGAAATGCGTGTCGAACAACGTCTTGAATGCTTCGACAGCGCCTGTCCCCGGTCGGTCTCCGGGTCCGACACGATGGCGAAGCGGGCGTTCTTTTGAACAGTACTTGAAACGCCCGCGAAACGCCCGAAGCCCGGGCGCCTACTCGGCGGCAGCCTTGGCCGGGCTCTCGCCAACATCGAGATTGGCCAGGAACTTCTCCGCCTCCAGCGCGGCCATGCAGCCCATGCCGGCCGCGGTGATCGCCTGACGGTAGACGTCGTCGGTGACGTCGCCCGCTGCGAACACGCCCGGTATGTCGGTCGCGGTAGTGCCCGGCGTCACCGTGATGTAGCCGCCGTGCCGCATCGGCAGTTGGCCCTCGAAGATCCCCGTGGCGGGCTGGTGGCCGATCGCCACGAACAGGCCGTCGGTGGGCTGCTCGACGATCGCGCCGGTGCGCAGATCCTTGAGACGCAGATGCGTGACGGAGGGCGGCGTGTCGGAGCCGCAGATCTCCTCCACCGCGTGATGCCACTTCACCGTGACGTTGGCGTGCTTGAACAGGCGCTCCTGCAGGATGCGCTCGGCCCGGAACTCGCCGCGGCGGTGGATCACGGTGACCGACTTGGCGAGGTTGGCCAGATACAGGGCCTCCTCGACCGCGGTGTTACCGCCGCCGACCACGGTCACGTCCTTGCCGCGGAAGAAGAAGCCGTCGCAGGTGGCGCAGGCCGAGACGCCGAAGCCCTGGAACTTCGCCTCCGAGGGCAGGCCAAGCCACTTCGCCTGGGCGCCAGTGGCAATGATGAGCGAGTCGCAGGTGTAGGTCTCGCCGGAATCGGCCTCCAGCCGGAACGGGCGCACGTTCAGGTCCACGCTCGTGATGTATTCCGAGACGATCTTCGTGCCGACATGCTCGGCCTGGAGCCGCATCTGCTCCATCAGCCAGGGGCCCTGGATCGCGTCGGCGAAGCCCGGATAATTCTCGACATCGGTCGTGATCATCAGTTGGCCGCCGGGCTGGAAGCCCGAGATCAGCAGGGGCTCGACCATGGCGCGGGCGGCGTAGATCGCGGCGGTGTAGCCCGCCGGCCCCGAGCCGATGATGACGAGCCTCGCATGGGTGTGGGCCATCTGTGCCGTCTCCTATCAGCGGGCGTCCCGATCCTTGGGCGCCGGCTGTCCGTTGCTTTGTGTAGCCTCGCGCCCAGTCTGGCACGAGGAAGCCAAAAATTTCTTCCCAAAGCGGAGGACGCGGGGAAAACAGCCCGTCCCGGTGCCGTCTCAGAACGGTCCGCGCGGGGCAGGCGTCGGTTCGGCCGGGCGCGGCACCGCCGCTACCTCCCCGGCCAAGCGCGCGCGATGCCGCTGGTAACCCTCCGCCAGCGCCGCCGCGATCTCCGGCGTCGCGTCGATCGGGGCGTAGCGCAGCGCCTCCAGGCGCCCGATGAACGGCTTCAGCGCGCCGGCCATGGCGAGACCCGCGAACATCCGCCGGTGGCGGATATAGGTACGCGGCAGGTCGAACAGCAGGAGGGGCACGCCGGTGCTCGCGGCCTCGCCCACCATGTTGGCGGAATCGGAGGTGACGACGATGTGGTCGGCGATCGCCAGCATGCCGACGTACGGGTTCTCGCCGCTGCCGTCCCAGAAGAAGCCGCCCTTGTCCTTCACCAAGTCCTCGAGGGCTTTGCGCAGGTCCGGCGGCGTGCGCCGGGACACCGTCAGCATTAGCGAGCAGCCGCCCTCGGCGAGCTTGGTGAGATCGCGCACGAGCCGCTGCATGTCGGCTTTGCGGTAACGCAGATGCCGGCTGTCCCCGCCGATGAGCACGGCGATGCGTGGCCAGGGCAGGCGCGCGAGACGTGGGTCAGGCGTCGTGCGGGCGGCGTCGAGCCGGGCGCGGGAGACGGGGTGCGGCGCGGTGAGCGTGGTGAAGACGTTGGGGCCGCGCAGATCGTCGTAGTCGGGAACCCAGATGAAGTCCGCCGTATCGTGGCCAGTGCGCGGGTCCTTGAGAAAGGCCGTGAAGGTCTTCTCGTCCGAGGCGCGGCGCACGGCGCGCAGATAGGGCACGGCACGCCGCCCCGACGCGATCAGGAGATGGGGAAGCGGGCCTTGCAGCAGGCCGCCGGCCCGGCCCGGCGCGTCCCGCGGGTCGATCGGCCCCCACGGGGCCATCCAGGTCAGGGGGCGTCCGTCCGGAATCCGCCGCGTCTCATAGGCGAGGCCGAGCGCCTCGGCGATGCCGATGCACTGGTTCTCGTCGCCGGCCTTGCCGTCGGTGAGGATCCAGACGCGGGCCCGCGCGAGCTCCGGCGGTACGCTATCGTCGGGCTTCACCGGCGCTTGCGCCCGCCCTTGCACCGGCCCCTGTTCGTTCACGCGACGCAAAACCTTCGATCCCACCAAACCCGGCCTACTGGGCCGGGAGCCTGCGCCGCAGCCACTGCGCGTAGTGCTCGGCAAGGGCCGCGACCCGCCGCCGCTCGGAGGCCGGATCGTACCACGCGCCGCCGGAACTCGCGGGCAGGGCCGAAAGCTGGGGATGGCGCGCGAGGATCTCGCCCCCACGGCCGACCAGCACAGCCTCGCCGTCGAGATAGTCCGTCGTGCCGCTGCCGCCGAGGCTGCTGCGATCGCCGCCCTGCGCACCGCCATAGGCGGCCAGCGACAGGCCGCTCACGCGCACCACCAGGGTCGGCGCGCCACGGACGATGCGGTCACCGAAGCTGCGCTGCATCGCCTCGGTCAGAACCGCGCGCAGAAGCTCCGTCTGCGGACCGCGGGCATAGACTTGCAGGGGGCGCACATCGACGGCGATGCCGCCGACCCGGTCAAATTCCTGCGCCGCGGCCGGGAGGCCGAGCACGACCCCGGCCAGGAGGCCGAACGCGGCCGCGAGGCTGGGGACGCGCATGGGGTCAGGCTCCCCACTCGACGGCGACAACCTCGTAGGACTTGCCACCGCCGGGCGTCGTGACCTCGACCGTGTCGCCGACGGCCTTGCCGATCAGAGCGCGGGCGATGGGCGAGGAGATCGAGACGCGGCCCTCGCGCACATCCGCCTCCGGCTCGCCGACGAGCTGGTAGGTCTTCTCTTCCTCGGTATCCTCGTCCAGCAGCTTCACGCGGGCACCGAACTTGATCTTGGAGCCGGACAGCTTCGAGGTGTCGATGATCTCGGCGCGCGCGATCATGCTCTCCAGTTCGAGCACCCGCCCCTCGTTGTGGGACTGGGCCTCCTTGGCCGCATGATACTCGGCGTTCTCGGAGAGGTCGCCCAGCGCGCGGGCTTCGGAGATCGCCTGGATGATCCGGGGGCGTTCCACCTGCTGGCGACGCTTCAGCTCCTCCTCGAGGGCTGCGTAGCCGCGTGCCGTGATGGGAAGCTTGTCGATGCTCATGGTCTCGCGCCACAATGAAGAGGCCCGGCCGGAGCAAAATGCTCCTTCCGGGCCGGGATAACGGCTCTCGATTGTGTGCTCTCGGGCCGCCCGCTTCCGTCGGCGGGCCGCCCGGCACACGAACGTCTAATTAGGCCGCGAAGTATTCCTGCAAGGCGCGAACCTGAAGATCGCCTTCAAGATAGGCCTTGATCCCCTCGGCCGCCGCCATCGCGCCAGCGAGAGTGGTGTAGTACGGCACTTTATGCAAGAGGGCCGCCCGCCTCAGGGAGCGTGAGTCGGACAGCGCACCGGCGCCCTCGGTCGTGTTGATGACCAGCGCGATATCGCCGTTCTTGATCGAATCGACGATGTGGGGACGGCCCTCCAGCACCTTGTTGATGCGCTGGGTCGGGATGCCCTCGTCCGCCAGGTAGCGCTGCGTGCCGCCGGTCGCGAGGATGGTGAAGCCGAGGCCGGCGAGCTGCCGGATCGCCGGCAACACGCGGGGCTTGTCGTCGTCGCGCACGGAGACGAACACCGTGCCGGTGCGCGGCACCGCCGTGCCCGATCCGAGCTGGCTCTTGGCGAAGGCCACGCCGAAGCCCGCATCCAGCCCGATCACCTCGCCGGTCGAGCGCATCTCCGGTCCGAGCAGCACGTCGACGCCGGGGAAGCGGGCGAAGGGGAACACCGCCTCTTTCACGGCGATGTGGTCGAGCCGCTTCGGCTTGAGGCCGAAGCTGTCGAGGCGCTCGCCGGCCATGATCCGCGCGGCGATCTTGGCGATCGGCTCGCCGATCACCTTGGCGACGAAGGGTACCGTGCGTGAGGCGCGCGGGTTCACTTCCAGCACGTAGATCGCGCCGTCCTTGATCGCGTATTGCACGTTCATCAGGCCGCCGACCTTGAGGGCCAGCGCCATCGCCTTCGTCTGCCGCTCCAACTCGGCGAGGATCTCGGGCGAGAGCGTGCGCGGCGGCAGCGAGCAGGCGCTGTCCCCGGAATGGATGCCCGCCTCCTCGATGTGCTCCATGATGCCGGCGATGAACACGCTCTGCCCGTCGCAGACCGCATCGACATCGACCTCGGTCGCGTCCGACAGGTAGCGGTCGAACAGGAGCGGGTTCTTGCCCAGCACCGTGTTGATCTGCCCCGTCTTGTCGTTGGGGTAGCGCGCCTTGATATCGGAGGGGATCAGGCTCGGCAGCGTGCCGAGCAGGTACTCGGCGAACTGCGCCTCGTCATGGATGATCGCCATGGCCCGCCCGCCGAGGACGTAGCTCGGGCGCACCACGAAGGGCAGGCCGAGTTCGGCGGCGACGAGCCGGCTCTGCTCCACCGAGTAGGCGATGCCGTTCTTGGGCTGCTTGAGGCCGAGCTTGTCCAGCAGGCGCTTGAACTGGTCGCGGTCCTCGGCGAGGTCGATGGCGTCGGGCGAGGTGCCGAGGATCGGGACGCCGGCGGCCTCCAGGGCGCGCGCGAGCTTGAGCGGGGTCTGGCCGCCGAACTGTACGATCACGCCGTGGAGCGTGCCCGCCTGCCGCTCGGTCTCGACGATCTCCAGGACATCCTCTTCGGTGAGCGGCTCGAAATAGAGCCGGTCGGAGGTGTCGTAGTCGGTCGAGACCGTCTCCGGGTTGCAGTTGACCATGATGGTCTCGTAGCCGGCCTCGGTCAGCGCGAAGCAGGCGTGGCAGCAGCAATAGTCGAACTCGATGCCCTGGCCGATCCGGTTCGGGCCGCCGCCGAGGATGATGACCTTCTTTTTGTCCGAAGGGTACGCCTCGTCCGAGGTCTGGCCAGCGAAGGGGGCGACGTAGGTCGAGTACATGTAGGCGGTTGGCGCCTTGAACTCGGCGGCGCAGGTGTCGATCCGCTTGAAGACCGGGCGCACGCCCAGGCCTCGGCGGGCGGCGCGCACGGCGTCCTCGTCGGTGTCGGTCAGTACGGCCAGCCGCGCGTCGGAGAAGCCGGCGGCCTTGAGCTGGCGGAAGGCG
The DNA here is from genome assembly GCF_024347855.1 of Methylorubrum sp. GM97. Classification (NCBI taxonomy): domain Bacteria; kingdom Pseudomonadati; phylum Pseudomonadota; class Alphaproteobacteria; order Hyphomicrobiales; family Methylobacteriaceae; genus Methylorubrum; species Methylorubrum sp. GM97. Next base: position 1,012,069 of record NZ_AP025942.1, on the reverse strand, counting down.
CCCGGGGTCTTGGGCAGGCCATGTGCCTTCACCCGGTTCTCCAGATCGACGATGGCCTGGAGCTGCTCCAGGAACCACGGATCGATCGCGCAGGAGGCGTAGATCTCCTCGTGGCTGATCCCGAGGCGCATGGCCTGCGCGACCTTGAGCAGCCGGTCCGGCGTCGGCGTGCCGAGCGCGGCCTTGATCGCGTTGTGGTCGTCGCCCTTGCCGAGACCCTCGATCTCGATTTCGTCGAGGCCGGTCAGCCCCGTCTCGAGCGAGCGCAGGGCCTTCTGCAGGGATTCCGCGAAGCAGCGGCCGATCGCCATGGCCTCACCCACCGACTTCATCGCGGTGGTGAGCGTCGGCTCGGCGCCGGGGAATTTTTCGAAGGCGAAGCGCGGGATCTTGGTGACGACGTAGTCGATCGTCGGCTCGAACGAGGCCGGGGTCGCGCCGCCGGTGATGTCGTTGGCGATCTCGTCCAGCGTGTAGCCGACGGCGAGCTTGGCCGCGACCTTGGCGATCGGGAAGCCGGTGGCCTTCGAGGCCAACGCCGAGGAACGCGACACGCGCGGGTTCATCTCGATCACGATCATCCGGCCCGTCTTCGGGTCGATCGCGAACTGCACATTCGAGCCGCCGGTCTCGACGCCGATCTCACGCAGGACCGCGAGCGAGGCATCGCGCATCACCTGGTATTCTTTGTCGGTGAGCGTCAGCGCCGGCGCGACGGTGATCGAGTCGCCCGTATGCACGCCCATCGGATCGACGTTCTCGATGGAGCAGACGATGATGCAGTTATCCGCCTTATCGCGGACGACCTCCATCTCGTACTCCTTCCAGCCGAGCACGCTCTCCTCGATCAGCACCTCGTTGGTCGGCGAGGCGTCGATGCCGCGCTCGACGATCTCGAGGAATTCCTCCCGGTTGTAGGCGATGCCGCCGCCGGTGCCGCCCATGGTGAAGGAGGGGCGGATGATCGCCGGGAGGCCGACTTCGGCGAGCGCGATCAGCGCCTGGCCCAGCGCGTGCTCGATGTAGCGCCGCCGCCGGTCACCCTCGCCGCCGCTCCACTGCCGATCGAATTCGGCGAGCGCCGTCGCGCGGACGGCCGGATCCGACTGCGCCGCCTCGATGCGCGCCTTCTCGGCGAGATAGCGGTCGCGGTCGGCCTTCTTGGCAGCCGAGGCGTTGGCGAGCGCCGATTTCGGCGTCTCCAGGCCGATCTTGGTCATCGCGTCGCGGAAGAGGTTGCGGTCCTCCGCCTTGTCGATGGCCTCGGCCGTCGCGCCGATCATCTGCACGCCGAACTTTTCGAGCACGCCCATGCGCTTGAGCGAGAGCGCGCAGTTGAGCGCCGTCTGTCCGCCCATGGTGGGCAGCAGCGCGTCGGGCCGCTCCTTCTCGATGATCTTGGCGACGATCTCCGGCGTGATTGGCTCGACATAGGTCGCGTCGGCCATGTCCGGGTCGGTCATGATCGTCGCCGGGTTCGAGTTCACCAGAACGATCCGGTAGCCTTCTTCCCGCAGGGCCTTGCAGGCCTGAGTGCCGGAATAATCGAATTCGCAGGCCTGCCCGATGATGATGGGGCCCGCACCGATGATGAGAATGGAGGAGATGTCGGTGCGTTTCGGCATTGAGCGCCTTGAAGCGAGTTCGCGCGCGCTCGCCCTCGCGCACCGCCATTTCGAAGGCGGCGCCAAGGGGGCGCAGGCGCTGGGATGATCGTCAAGCCCTGCGTTTACACGCAGCCGCGCAGGTTTGAAAGGCCCGGCCCATCCAGTCCCGCCCTGCTTCTCGGGGAGCCTATTTCAAAGTGTAATAATTCAATTTCTCAAGTAATTATCGCTTTGATACTCGGTAAAAGACTCGGTATTCCGTAAATGTCGATGATGATCGTCGATTATCTTAAGAATTATTACGAGGAAATGAATGATGATCTTCAGGGCCCTGATCGCTGCCGCCACGCTCGCCATCGCCATCGCCACGACCTTGCCGGCGGCGGCCGACGAAGTGGCGGTCAAGATGCTCAATAGCGGGCCAGGCGGGATGATGGTGTTCGATCCCGCGCTCGTGCGGCTGAAGCCCGGCGACAGCATCAAGTTCCTGCCGACCGACAAGGGGCACAACGTCGAGACGATCAAGGGCATGGCGCCGGACGGCGCCGACTATGTCAAAACGACCGTCGGTCAGGAAGCCGTGGTCAAGTTCGACAAGGAAGGCGTCTACGGCTTCAAATGCGCGCCGCATTACATGATGGGGATGGTCGCCCTCGTGGTCGTCGGCGACAAGCGCGACAACCTAGAAGCCGCCAAGAGTGTTCAGCACAACAAGCTGACGCAGAAGCGCCTGGATCCGCTCTTCGCGCAGATTCAGTAGCGGTGATGGGCGGCCCGGCCGCGTCGGGGCTCGGGCCGCTTCACCTCAATCGCCGGCCATCACCAGCGCCCAGAAGCGCTTGTAACGCGTTCCTGGAGCATCGAACCGGGCGATGCCGACGCGCCGGAGCTGCGGCATCAGCATGTTGCGGTTGTGCTCGGGCGACGCCTTCCAGCGGGCGAGCACCTGATCGAAGGTCTCGGACCCCGCGCTCAGGTTCTCCGAGGCGTAGCGCCGGCCGAAACCGACGCCCGCCATGCGGCTGTCGAAGCTTCCGGCGATCTCGTGGCTGAGCCGCCCGGCCCGGGCATTGGCTTGTGCCTGGAACGAGGCCGCGGTGATCAGACGGGAATCGATGACGACGGCGCTCAGCCCATGCTGCGCCCTATAGCGGGAGATCGCAGCGGCGGCGGCCTGTTCGTCGAGGATCACCGGCAGGGCCGGTACGCCCGCATCGAGAACGGGTGATCCTCCGCAGCCGGCCAGTGTCAGGGTGACGAGGGCCGCGGCGGCGGACAGGCGCAGATTCGGCATCGGAGGGGTGAGGGCTGCAGCGTGAGTCGGATGCGCCCGCTTCCCTGGCCGTTGCGGCGAAACCGGGGCGCCCGCAGCTCGGACCCGCCACATCGCGCGGCTTGTGGCGCATCGGTCACGCCGGACAAGGCAGGCGAAATCGCGCGTTCACCGCTCAAAGAAGCGTGTCGGTTGTCTGAGGATTGTGGAGTTCAGGTTTCCCGGTCGGATCGACATCGGGAACATGGCGCGGGCGACGGGGCTCGAACCCGCGACCTCCGGCGTGACAGGCCGGCACTCTAACCAACTGAGCTACGCCCGCGTTCTGCGTCGCCGGCCGGCTGGGCTCGTGTCGGCGACGAGGCGGGGTTTATGTGGGGCGCCCCGAGCTGTCAAGCGACGGTTTGGGGAAATACGACGATCCGGCGACGGTTCGCGAAAACACGGCCCGAAACGTTGAAGGAGGACAGGCGCATCGCGCCAGAGCGTCCGTGGAGTACGGTGTGGGCACTTCTTCACAGCCGCGCGCCGTGCTTGCGACCCATGGCTCTGGTATGCCAAATGCCAGGATTGGTGGTCGAGGAAGCGACGGGGATGAGATGGCGATGCTCAACCGTGCAGGGGCATGCGCCGATCCGTCCTGTGGTCCGGTGCACGGATACCCCCATCTGTCAGCCAATGAGGTGATTGTGCGACGCGCAATGCCCTTGTTTCGCGGGGGGGCTCGTCTAAGCCTCGCCCGCGCTCAGTCTGGCATTGGAGGAATTCCATCCGAGGGATTCCACGGGCCGGAAGCCGTCGCGAGGGCCGTCGTTCATGATCCTCACGCGCAACCACATGAGAGGTGCGGCATGACCGGCCTATTGGCGGATTACCTGCCGCTCATCATTTTCCTCGGCGTGTCGCTGTTCATTGCAGTGGCGCTGCTGATTGCTCCCTTCATCGTGGCCTATTCGAGCCCCGATCCGGAAAAGCTCTCAGCCTACGAGTGTGGTTTCAACGCCTTTGATGACGCGCGCATGAAGTTCGACGTGCGCTTCTATCTCGTGGCGATCCTGTTCATCATCTTCGACCTCGAGGTCGCCTTCCTGTTCCCCTGGGCGATCACCTTCGGGGAACTCGGCTGGTTCGGCTTCTGGTCGATGATGATCTTCCTCGGCGTTCTCACCGTCGGCTTCGTCTACGAGTGGCGCAAGGGCGCCCTCGAATGGGACTAGCGGCACGGTTCTTCCCGCGTCGTTTCCCTCCCGCTCTCGCTCAGAGGCAGAGATGGCCCTGACTCCGACCTTCTCCCGCGCGCCCGACATCGCGCCGGCGCCCAAAGGGATCATCGATCCCGCGACGGGGCGTCCGATCGGCGCGAACGATCCGACCTTCCTGTCGATCAACGACGAGTTGGCGGATCGCGGCTTCCTCGTCACCAGCGCCGACGAGCTCATCAACTGGGCCCGTACCGGCTCGCTGATGTGGATGACCTTCGGTCTCGCCTGCTGCGCGGTCGAGATGATGCAGATGTCGATGCCGCGCTACGATTGCGAGCGCTTCGGCTTCGCGCCGCGCGGTTCGCCGCGGCAATCCGACGTGATGATCGTCGCCGGCACGCTGACCAACAAGATGGCCCCGGCCCTGCGCAAGGTCTACGACCAGATGCCGGAGCCGCGCTACGTCATCTCCATGGGCTCCTGCGCCAACGGCGGCGGCTACTACCACTACTCCTACTCGGTGGTGCGTGGCTGCGACCGGGTAGTGCCGGTGGATATCTACGTGCCGGGCTGCCCGCCGAGCGCCGAGGCCCTGCTCTACGGCGTCCTGCTGCTGCAGCGGAAGATCCGCCGCATCGGCACGATCGAGCGGTGAGGGAGGGCGCGATGGAAGCCATCACCACCAATGGCATCACGCTTCGCCGCACCGTCGCGGCCCCTCAAGGCGAGGACGCCCTGCGGGCCATGGGCGAGCGGATCGCCGGAGCGCTCGGCCCGGCGGTCACCGAATGGGCCATCTCCCGCGGCGAGCTGACGCTCGTCGTCCAGGGCAGCGACATCGTCTACGCGCTGACCTATCTGCGCGACGAGCCGGCTTGCGCCTTCCGCTGCTTCATCGACATCTGCGGCGTCGATTACCCGCAGCGGGCGCGCCGCTTCGACGTCGTCTACCACCTGCTCTCCTTGCGTCATAATATGCGGGTGCGCGTGAAGGTGCAGACCGACGCCGCGACCCCGGTGCCCTCGGCAATTCCGGTCTTCCCGGCGGCCAACTGGTACGAGCGCGAGACCTACGACCTCTACGGCATCCTATTCTCGGGCCATCCCGACCTGCGCCGGCTGCTCACCGATTACGGCTTCGAGGGCCATCCGCTGCGCAAGGACTTCCCGCTGACCGGCTTCGTCGAGGTCCGCTACGATCAGGACGAGGCGCGCGTCGTCTACGAGCCGGTCAAGCTGACCCAGGAGTTCCGCAACTTCGACTTCCTGTCGCCGTGGGAGGGCACGGACTACGTGCTCCCCGGCGACGAGAAGACGTCGAGCTGAAGGCTGCGGCGATGACCGAACACAACATCCGCAACTTCTCGATCAATTTCGGGCCGCAACACCCGGCGGCGCACGGCGTGCTGCGCCTCGTGCTCGAACTCGACGGTGAGGTGGTCGAGCGGGTCGATCCGCATATCGGGCTCCTTCACCGGGGCACCGAGAAGCTGATCGAGCACAAGACCTACCTCCAGGCGACGCCCTATTTCGACCGGCTCGACTACGTCGCGCCGATGAATCAGGAGCACGCCTTCTGCCTCGCGATCGAGCGGCTCGCGGGCATCGAGGTGCCGCGCCGGGCTCAGCTCATCCGCACCCTGTTCTGCGAGATCGGGCGGCTGCTCTCCCACCTCCTCAATGTCACCACGCAGGCGATGGACGTCGGCGCGCTGACGCCGCCCCTGTGGGGCTTCGAGGAGCGCGAGAAGCTGATGATCTTCTACGAGCGCGCATCGGGCGCTCGGCTCCACGCCAACTACTTCCGGCCCGGCGGCGTGCATCAGGATCTGCCGCCCGCGCTGATCGACGACATCGAGGCGTTCTGCGACCCGTTCCTGAAGGTGGTCGACGATCTCGACAACCTCGTCATGGCCAACCGCATCTTCAAGCAGCGCAACGTCGATATCGGCATCGTCTCGGTGGACGAGGCCATGGCCTGGGGCTTCTCCGGCGTGATGGTGCGCGGCTCCGGCATCCCGTGGGATCTGCGCAAGTCGCAGCCCTACGAACTCTACGAGGAGATGGAGTTCGACATCCCCGTGGGGAAGAACGGCGACACCTACGATCGCCAGGTGATCCGCATGGAAGAGATGCGGGAATCCGTGAAGATCATGCGGCAATGCGTGGCCAAGCTGCGCGAGCCCGCCGGTCAGGGCCCGATCGCCTCGATCGACGGCAAGTTCGCGCCCCCGCCGCGCCGGGAGATGAAGCGCTCGATGGAAGCGCTCATCCACCACTTCAAGCTCTACACCGAGGGCTTCCACGTGCCCGAGGGCGAAGTCTACGCCGCGGTCGAAGCCCCCAAGGGCGAGTTCGGCGTCTACCTCGTATCCGACGGCACCAACAAACCCTACCGCTGCAAGATCCGCGCTCCGGGCTTCGCCCACCTTCAAGCGATGGATTGGATGTGCCGCGGCCACCTGCTCGCCGACGTGTCCTGCGTGCTCGGCACGCTCGACATCGTGTTCGGCGAAGTGGACCGCTGAGGAGACGGGTCGAACGTCATGGCCAACCGCAGGCTAGCCCCCGCCGCCGAGCAGCCCCAGGACTTTGCGTTCACGCCCGAGAACGCTGACTGGGCGCGCGGCCAGATCGCGAAATATCCGGAGGGCCGGCAGGCCTCCGCCGTCATCCCGCTGCTGTGGAAGGCGCAGGAGCAGAACGGCGGCTGGCTGCCGCAGAAGGCGATCGAGGCGGTCGCCGACGAACTCGGCATGCCGCATATCCGCGTGCTCGAAGTCGCGACCTTCTACACGATGTTCGCGCTGGAGCCGGTCGGCCGGTTCTGGATCCAGGTCTGCGGCACCGTGCCCTGCGATTGCTGCGGGGCGAAGGAGCTGAAGGCCTCGCTCCACGAGCGCCTCGGCCCCTCCGGCAAAGTGACGGCGGACGGCAACTTCTCCTGGCTCGAAGTGGAGTGCCTCGGCGCCTGCTGCAACGCGCCGATGGTGCAGATCAACCAGGACTATTACGAGGATCTGACGCCCGAGAGCCTGAACAAGCTCATGGACGACCTCGCCGCCGGCCGCCCCGTGAAGGTCGGTTCGCAGATCGGCCGAGTGTCCTCCGAGCCGAAGGATGCGGTCAACACCCTGACCGACGAGAGCCTGTTCGACGGCTCCCGCGTCGGTGCCTGGCGCAAGCGCTTCGAGCAGACCGAGGGCGCGGACCAGGGCGGGGAAAGCGTCAAGAAGGACGAGGCCGCCTCGACCGAGGCCCGCGTCAAGGACGAGACCAAGCCGGCCCGTCCCTCGGCCGGGCGCGCCAACGAGTCGAACGCCGTCGATGCGCCCGCCGAGCGGGCCAGCGCCGGTCAGACTCCGGTGAAGCCCGAGGACGAGGCGCAGGCCCGCGACGCGAAGGCGGCCCCCAGCCAGGATCCGGCCGTCGTGGAGGACAAGGTCCTTCGCACCGAGCCGCCTCAGCATCCGGCGACGGTCGGTGCCGGCGACGACGTCCCCGAGGGCGAGAACCCGGAGGCTCGCGCCGACGCCGCAGGCACCCGGCCGAAGGGGCTTGATACCCCGCGAGACGATCGTCCGGACGACCTGACCAAGATCAAGGGCATCGGCCCGATCAACCAGCGCCGTCTCAACGATCTCGGCGTCTGGCACTACGATCAGGTCGCCGCCTGGTCGCCGCCGGAAGTTGCCTGGGTGAGCGCCTACCTCGCCTTCCCGGGACGGATCGACCGGGAAAACTGGGTCGGACAGGCGTCCGATCTCGCCGGCAGCAGGGGCTGAGGAGCGGATCATGCTCGCCGATCAGGATCGCATCTTCACCAATCTCTACGGCCTGCACTCGCCGGGGCTTGAGGCCGCGAAGAAGCGCGGCGCCTGGGACGGAACCAAGTTCCTCCTCGACATGGGCCGCGACTGGATCATCGACGAGATGAAGGGCTCCGGCCTGCGCGGCCGCGGCGGCGCAGGCTTCCCCACCGGCCTCAAATGGTCGTTCATGCCCAAGAAGTCGGATGGGCGCCCGCACTACCTCGTCGTCAACGCCGACGAATCGGAGCCGGGCACCTGCAAGGACCGGGAGATCATGCGGCACGATCCGCATCTTCTGATCGAGGGCTGCCTGCTGGCCTCCTTCGCCATGGGCGCGCATGCCTGCTACATCTACATCCGCGGCGAGTACGTGGCGGAGAAGTTCGCCCTCCAGCGCGCGGTGGACGAGGCCTACGAGGCGCGCCTCGTCGGGCCGTCGAACATCCACGACTACCCGTTCGACATCTACGTCCACCACGGCGCGGGCGCTTACATCTGCGGCGAGGAAACAGCCCTCATCGAGAGCCTGGAAGGCAAGAAGGGGATGCCGCGGCTGAAGCCGCCATTCCCGGCCAATATGGGCCTCTATGGCTGCCCCACGACCGTCAACAACGTCGAATCGATCGCGGTGGCCGGCACCATCCTGCGCCGCGGCGGCGCGTGGTTCGCCGGCCTCGGCGGCAAGAACAACACCGGCACCAAGCTGTTCTGCGTGTCGGGCCACGTCAACAAGCCCTGCAACGTCGAGGAAGAGCTCGGCATCACCTTCCGCGAGCTGATCGATAAGCATTGCGGCGGCATGCGCGGCGGCTGGGACAACCTGCTGTGCTCCATCCCCGGCGGCTCCTCGGTGCCGCTGGTGCCGGCCGAGCAGATCATCGACGCCAAGATGGACTTCGACACCCTGCGCAACCTCGGCTCGGGGCTGGGCACCGCAGCGGTGATCGTGCTCGACAAATCGACCGACATCGTCGGCGCGATCGCCCGCATCTCGTACTTCTACAAGCACGAGAGCTGCGGTCAGTGCACGCCTTGCCGCGAGGGCACCGGCTGGATGTGGCGCGTGCTGACCCGCATGGCCGCCGGCCGGGCGCAGAAGCGCGAGATCGACATGCTCCTGGAAGTCACCAAGCAGGTCGAGGGCCACACGATCTGCGCACTGGGCGACGCCGCGGCATGGCCGATCCAGGGCCTGATCCGGCACTTCCGCCCCGAGATCGAGAAGCGGATCGACCAGTACAGCGCCAACCCGCACATGGATGCGGTGCCGATGGCGGCGGAGTGAGTGCCGCCCCGATGCTCACCTTCGAGATGACCCGATGACCAAAATCCTCATCGACGGCACCGAGGTCGATGTTCCGGCCGACTACACCCTGCTTCAGGCCTGCGAGATCGCGGGCGCGGAGATCCCGCGCTTCTGCTTCCACGAGCGGCTGTCGATCGCCGGCAATTGCCGCATGTGTCTGGTCGAGCTGAAGGGCGCGCCCAAGCCCGTGGCCTCCTGCGCCTACGCAGTGAAGGATTGCCGACCGGGACCGAACGGCGAGCCGCCGGAGGTTCTCACCCGTTCGGGAACGACGAAGAAGGCGCGTGAGGGGGTGATGGAGTTCCTCCTCATCAACCACCCGCTCGATTGCCCGATCTGCGACCAGGGCGGCCATTGCGACCTGCAGGATCAGGCGATGGCCTACGGTGTCGACTCGACCCGCTACAGCGAGAACAAGCGGGCGGTCGAGGAGAAGTATATCGGCCCGCTGGTGCGCACGGCGATGAACCGCTGCATCCACTGCACCCGCTGCGTCCGCTTCCTCGCGGAGGTGGCCGGCGTGCCGGATCTCGGCGCCATCGGCCGCGGCGAGGACATGGAGATCACCAGCTACCTCGAAGAGGCGATGGGCTCGGAGCTTCAGGGCAACGTCGCCGACCTCTGCCCCGTCGGCGCGCTGGTGCACAAGCCGCAGAGCTACAACGTGCGTCCGTGGGAGCTGCACAAGACCGAGTCCGTCGATGTGATGGATGCGGTCGGCTCGGCGATTCGCATCGATGCCCGCGGCCGCGAGGTGATGCAGATCGAACCGCGGATCAGCGAAGAGATCAACGAGGAGTGGATCTCCGACAAGACCCGCCACGTCGTCGACGGCCTGCGGCTGCAGCGCCTCGACCGCCCATTCCTGCGCGAGAACGGCCGCCTGCGTCCCGCTTCCTGGGGGGAGGCGTTCTCGGCCATTGCCGCCAAGGTGAAGGGCGCCGATCCCAAGCGCGTCGGCGCGCTCGTCGGCGACCTCGCGGGTGCGGAGGAAATCTTCGCTCTCAAGGCGCTGATGGGTTCGCTCGGCGTCACCAATCTCGACGCGCGCCAGACCGGCGAGGCGATCGATCCGGCCTGGGGTCGGGCCGCCTACACGCTGGGCGCGACGATCCCCGGTATCGAGCAGGCGGACGCGATCCTGATCGTCGGCGCCAACCCGCGCACCGAGGCTTCGCTGCTCAACGTGCGCATCCGCAAGCGCTGGCGCATGGCTCCGGTCTCGATCGGGCTGATCCTCGACGAGCAGCCGGACCTGACCTACCCCTACACCTATCTCGGCGCCGGCACCGACACGCTGGCCTCGATCGCCAAGGGGGAGCACAGCTTCCTCGATGTGCTGAGACAAGCCGAGCGTCCGCTCGTCATCGTCGGCGAGGGCGGGCTCGGTTCGCTCGCCGCCGCCGCCGCTTTGGCGAAGGATGTCGGCGCGGTGACCGACGGCTGGAACGGCTTCGGCGTGCTCAACACCGCCGCTGCCCGCGTCGGCGCCCTCGATCTCGGCTTCGTGCCGGGGGAGGGGGGCTTGAGCTTCTCGCAAATGCTGGAGCCGGGCGCGCTGGACGTGGTGTTCAACCTCGGTGCCGACGAGCGGGTGATCGGGCCGGGCGCCTTCGTGATCTATCAGGGCACCCACGGCGATGCCGGCGCGAGCCGCGCCGATGTGATCCTGCCGGGCGCTGCCTACGCCGAGAAGAGCGCGACCTACGTCAACCTCGAAGGCCGGGTGCAGATGGCCAACCGCGCCGGCTTCCCGCCGGGCGACGCCCGCGAGGATTGGGCGATCCTGCGCGCCCTGTCCGACGTGCTCGGCAAGCGCCTGCCCTACGATTCTCTCGCTGCGTTGCGTAAGGCGATGTATGCCGCCCATCCGCATCTCGCGGCGGTCGGACAGGTCGAGCCGTCCGATGCGGCGGCCATGCTCGATCGGCTTGCCGCACTGCCGGCCGCGACGGAGAAGGCGACCTTCTCCTCGCCGGTCGCCGACTTCTACCTCACCAACCCGATCGCCCGCGCTTCGCGGGTGCTCGCCGAGTGTTCCGGCCTCGCCCGAGGTCGCGCCCTCGAAGCGGCGGAATAGGGGACGCCACCGATGACCTTCTGGGAAGTGCTCGGCACCGTCCTCCTGATCGCGTTGAAGAGCTTCGTGCTCCTCGCCGCGCTCCTCGTCTTCATCGCCTACGCGCTGCTGGCCGACCGCAAGATCTGGGCGGCGGTGCAGTTGCGCCGCGGCCCGAACGTGGTCGGGCCCTGGGGCCTGTTCCAGTCCTTTGCCGACCTGCTGAAGTTCGTGCTGAAGGAGCCGGTGATCCCGGCGGGCGCCAACAAGGCGATCTTCCTGCTGGCGCCGCTGGTCTTCGCGATGCTGGCGCTGGCGTCCTGGGCGGTGATCCCGCTCGCCGACGGCTGGGCGATCGCCGACATCAATGTCGGCATCACCTACATCTTCGCGATCTCCTCGCTCGGCGTCTACGGCGTCATCATGGGCGGCTGGGCCTCGAACTCGAAATACGCCTTCCTCGGCGCGCTTCGCTCGGCGGCGCAGATGATCTCCTACGAGGTCTCGCTCGGCTTCGTCATCATCTGCGTGCTGCTCTGCGCCGGCTCGCTCAACCTCTCGCGCATCGTCATGGCGCAGGACACGGCGCTCGGCCTGTTCGGCTGGTACTGGCTCTGGCTGTTCCCGATGTTCGGCGTGTTCTTCGTCTCGGCTTTGGCCGAGACCAACCGCCCGCCCTTCGACCTGCCGGAAGCCGAATCGGAACTCGTGGCGGGCTACATGGTCGAGTATTCCTCGACGCCGTACCTGCTGTTCATGCTCGGCGAGTACGTGGCGATCATGACCATGTGCGCGCTCGGCACGGTCCTGTTCCTCGGCGGCTGGCTCTCGCCGATCCCGTTCGTGCCCTTCACCTGGGTGCCCGGCGTGATCTGGTTCACGCTCAAAGCCAGCTTCCTGTTCTTCATGATCGCCATGGTGAAGGCCATGGTGCCCCGCTACCGCTACGACCAGCTCATGCGGCTCGGCTGGAAGGTCTTCCTTCCGCTGTCCCTGATCTCGGTCATCGTCGTCGCCTTCGTCCTCAAGCTCACCGGCCTCGCGCCGGGAGCCTGACCCGTCCCTTGTGAGGTCGCATTTCCTTCACGCGAGCCGGTCACCCGCTCGCTAAGGAAGGCGACCAGAATTGGAGATCGCGCCGTGAAGCTCGATCAGGTCGCCAGAAGCCTTCTCCTGAAGGAGTTCGTGTCGGGGTTTGTCCTCGCCATGAAATACTTCTTCAAGCCGAAGGCCACGATCAACTACCCCTTCGAGATGGGCCATCGCGGGCCGCGCTTCCGCGGTGAGCACGCCCTGCGCCGTTATCCCAACGGCGAGGAGCGCTGCATTGCCTGCAAGCTCTGCGAGGCGATCTGCCCGGCCCAGGCCATCACCATCGAGGCGGGGCCGCGCCGCAACGACGGCACGCGGCGCACCACGCGCTACGACATCGACATGGTGAAGTGCATCTATTGCGGCATGTGCCAGGAAGCCTGCCCGGTCGATGCCATCGTCGAGGGGCCGAACTTCGAGTTCTCGGTCGAGACCCGCGAGGAGCTGCTCTACGACAAGCAGAAGCTCCTCGAGAACGGCGATCGCTGGGAGCGCGAGATCGCCCGCAACATCGCGGTCGACGCGCCCTACCGCTAGTTCGGCCGCCGACATCGGTTGTGCGTCGCACAGCCCAGTTCTATAGAGCATCGTCCCGAACGGCGGCTTCCGGCCCTCGGAAAAAGACGATGCGGAAACAGGAACCTAGCGCCTCGCTCTCGATGCGCTAGACGGGCCGCCGCCTGCGGCCGAGGGTCCACCGAGGCAGAAGGGAGCCGCTCGCTTGGGCGGCCGATGCTGAAAATCGCATGACCGCAGCCGCCGCCTTCTTCTATCTCTTCGCGGGCTTCGCCGTGGCCTCGGGCTTCATGGTGATCGCAGCCAGGAACCCCGTCACCTCGGTGTTGTTCCTGATCCTCGCCTTCGTGAACGCCGCCGGGCTGTTCGTGCTGATGGGCGCCGAGTTCCTGGCGATGATCCTCGTCGTCGTCTATGTCGGCGCCGTCGCGGTGCTGTTCCTCTTCGTCGTGATGATGCTCGACGTGGACTTCGCCGCCCTCCGCCAGGGCTTCCAGCGCTACCTGCCGATCGGCGGGTTGATCGGCGCGATCTTCCTGATCGAGCTGGTCCTCGTCGTCGGCACTTGGACCATCGATCCGGGCCTGGTGCAGGCGCCGCTCGGCCGCGCCGCCCACGGCGAGACCGCGACCAACACCGAGGCGCTCGGGCGGGTGCTCTACACGGACTACGTCTACGCCTTCCAGATCGCCGGCCTGATCCTGCTGGTGGCGATGATCGGCGCCATCGTGCTCACCCTGCGCGAGCGCACCGGCGTGAAGCGCCAGAACATCGCCGTGCAGAACGCCCGCACGCAAGGCATGGCGGTCGATACCATCAAGGTGCCCTCGCGGCAGGGCGTGGAGGTCTGAGGCCGATGATCGGATTGAGCCACTACCTGACGGTTGCCGCGATCCTGTTCACGCTCGGCGTGCTCGGCATCTTCATCAACCGCAAGAACGTCATTGTCATCCTGATGTCGGTCGAGCTGATCCTGCTCGCCGTGAACATCAACCTCGTCGCCTTCTCGACCCACCTCAACGACATCACCGGACAGGTCTTCGCCCTGTTCGTGCTGACGGTCGCCGCGGCCGAGGCCGCGATCGGGCTCGCGATCCTGGTGGTGTTCTTCCGCAACCGCGGCTCCATCGCCGTCGAGGACGTGAGCATGATGAAGGGCTGACGCTCCCTCCAAGAGAGCCCCGACCCTTCGTCCGCCTGCTGCGAGGCACGACCGACCCATGTATCACGCGATCGTCTTCTTCCCGCTCATCGGCGCTCTGATCGCCGGCCTGTTCGGCCGGTTCATCGGCGCGCGGATGAGCGAGCTCGTGACGACGGGCTGCCTCGCCTTCGCAGCTTTGCTGTCCTGGGGCGCCTTCTTCCTCGTGACCGGCGACGGCCGCGCCGAGACCGTGCCCGTCGCCCAGTGGTTCACCGCCGGCGACCTCGTGGTCGATTGGGCCTTCAAGGTCGACACGCTGACCGCGGTGATGCTGGTGGTCGTGACCTCGGTCTCGACCCTCGTGCACCTCTACTCCATCGGCTACATGCACGAGGATCCGCACCGGCCGCGCTTCTTCGCCTACCTGTCGCTGTTCACCTTCGCCATGCTGATGCTGGTGACGGCCGATAACCTCGTGCAGATGTTCTTCGGTTGGGAGGGCGTCGGCCTCGCCTCCTACCTGCTGATCGGTTTCTGGTACGAGAAGCCCTCCGCCAACGCCGCGGCGATGAAGGCCTTCATCGTCAACCGCGTCGGCGATTTCGGCTTCTCGCTCGGCATCTTCCTCGTCTTCGTCCTGACGGGTTCGGTCGGTTTCGACGCGATCTTCGCCAAGGCCCCGGAGCTGAAGGACGCGACCTTCCACTTCCTCGGCCATGACTGGCACGCCCTGACGCTCGCCTGCCTGCTCCTGTTCATGGGCGCGATGGGCAAGTCGGCGCAGTTCCTGCTGCATACGTGGCTCCCCGACGCGATGGAGGGCCCGACCCCGGTTTCGGCCCTCATCCACGCCGCCACCATGGTGACGGCCGGCGTATTCATGGTCGCGCGCCTGTCGCCGCTGTTCGAGCTGGCCCCGACCGCGCTCACCGTCGTCACGGTCATCGGCGGCATCACCGCCTTCTTCGCGGCCACCGTCGGCCTCGTGCAGAACGACATCAAGCGGGTCATCGCCTACTCGACCTGCTCGCAGCTCGGCTACATGTTCGTCGGCCTCGGCGTCGGCGCCTACGCCACGGGCGTGTTCCACCTCTTCACCCACGCCTTCTTCAAGGCGCTGCTGTTCCTCGGGGCCGGCTCGGTCATCCACGCGATGCACCACGAGCAGGACATGCGGAACATGGGCGGCCTGCGCCGCTACATCCCCTTCACCACGGCGATGATGACGATCGGCACGATCGCGCTGATCGGCTTCCCCTTCACCTCCGGCTACTACTCGAAGGACGCGATCATCGAGGCGGCCTACATGTCGGACCGCCCGGGCCACGTGCTGGCGTTCCTCGCCACCGTGATCGCCGCGCTGATGACCTCGTTCTACTCCTGGCGCCTGTTCTTCCTCACCTTCGAGGGACCGCAGCGCTGGGTCGCGCACGGCGCACACGGGCATGACGATCACGCGCATGCGGCGCACGACCACGTCCACGCGGCCACCGCGCATGAAGCCGACGGCGCGCCGGGGCACCACGAGGGTGTCGCCCACGACGATCACGGTCACGACGTCGAACCCGCTTCGCACAGCGCGGTCGAGCATCACGATCACGCGCCCCTCACGCCGCACGAGAGCCCGCTCGTGATGACGATTCCGCTGGCGATCCTGGCCTTCGGCGCCCTTTTCGCCGGCCTGATCTTCAAGGAGCGCTTCATCGGGCACGACATGGACAAGTTCTGGGGCAACGCGCTCCCGCACGGGTCCGGCAACGACATCATGCACAAGATCCACGATGCGCCGGGCTGGGTCGCCGCCTCGCCCTTCGTGATGCTGGTGCTCGGCTTCCTGCTGGCCTTCTGGATGTACCTGCGCCGGCCCGACCTGCCGCATCGCCTCGCGGAGTCGCAGCCGATCCTGTACCGCTTTCTGCTCAACAAGTGGTACTTCGACGAGATCTACGACCGGATCTTCGTCCGGCCGGCCAAGAACTTCGGCCTGTTCCTCTGGAAGGAGGGTGACGGGCGCGTCATCGACGGCCTCGGCCCCGACGGCATCTCGGCCCGGGTGGTGGACATCACCCGCGGCGTGGTCCGCCTCCAGACCGGCTACGTCTACCACTACGCCTTCGTGATGCTCGTCGGGGTCGCCGGCCTGATCACGTGGTACCTCGTCTCCGGCGTGCCTGGGGGACCCACTGATGCTCGGCCTCGGCATTCTCTCCGGGCTTCTGATCGTCCCGCTCGCGGGCGCCGCCTTCATCCTGACGCTGGGTGAGGAGACGGCGGCGGTGAAGCGCAACGCCCGCTGGGCGGCGCTGATCACGACGATCGTCACCTTCCTGCTCTCGCTGGCCGCCTGGGCCCGCTACGACATCGCGTCCCCGAGCTTCCAGCTGGTCGAGAGCCATGCGTGGCTCGCCGAGACGATCCGGTTCAAGCTTGGCGTCGACGGCTTCTCGATGCCGCTGATCCTGCTCACGACCTTCCTGATGCCGTTCTGCATCGGGGCGTCGTGGCTGTCCGTCGAGAACCGGGTGAAGGAGTACTTCGTCGCCTTCCTCGTCCTCGAGACGACGATGATCGGCGTGTTCTGCGCCCTCGATCTGGTGCTGTTCTACCTGTTCTTCGAGGCCGGCCTGATCCCGATGTTCCTCATCATCGGCATCTGGGGCGGCAAGCGGCGCATCTACGCCAGCTTCAAGTTCTTCCTCTACACCTTGCTCGGCTCGGTGCTGATGCTGCTCGCCATCATGGCGATGTACTGGGAGGCCGGCACCACCGACATCCCGACGCTGCTGGCGCACCGCTTCCCCGTGCATATGCAGACCTGGCTCTGGCTCGCCTTCTTCGCCTCCTTCGCGGTGAAGATGCCGATGTGGCCGGTCCATACCTGGCTCCCCGACGCCCACGTCGAGGCGCCGACCGCGGGCTCGGTGATACTGGCGGGCATCCTGCTGAAGATGGGTGGCTACGGCTTCATCCGGATCTCGCTGCCGATGCTGCCGGATGCGAGCGCCCAGTTCGCGCCGCTGGTCTTCGCGCTGTCGGTGATCGCGATCATCTTCACCTCGCTCACCGCGATGATGCAGACCGATATCAAGAAGCTGATCGCCTACTCGTCGGTGGCGCATATGGGCTTTGTGACGCTCGGCCTGTTCACGCTGAACGAGCAGGGCATCCAGGGCGCGCTGTTCCTGATGATCTCGCACGGCATCGTCTCGGGCGCGCTCTTCCTCTGCGTTGGCGTCGTCTACGACCGGATGCATACCCGCGAGATCGCGGCCTATGGCGGCCTCGTGAAGCGGATGCCGCTCTACGCGGCGGCGATGATGGTCTTCACCATGGCCAATGTCGGCCTTCCCGGCACCTCGGGCTTCGTCGGCGAGTTCCTGGCGATGATGGGGGCCTTCAAGGCCAACCCCACGGTCGCCTTCTTCTCGGTCTTCGGCATCATCCTCTCGGCGGGCTACGCGCTGTGGCTCTACGCCCGGGTGATCTACGGGAAGCTCGACAAGCCCAACCTCCAGGGCATCCTGGACCTCGACACCCGTGAGAAGATCATTATCGCGCCGCTCGTCGCGCTGACGATCTGGTACGGCGTCCACCCGGCGCCCGTGCTCGACACCTTCGCGCCGTCCACCGAAGCGCTGGTGCAGAACATGCGCGGGGCGCTTGCCAACACGCAGACCGCCGAGGCCGCTGCCAAAGCCGCGAAATCCGCCGCCGCGGAGAAGACGGCCGCCCTCGAGTCCCAGAAAACCGTCGAGGCCGCCGCGCGATGACCCCGATCCAGTCCGTCCTGCCGGCGATCACGCCGGTCCTGCCGGAGATCATCCTGAGCGTCGGCGCTCTGCTGCTCGTGCTCTACGGGGCGTGGCGCGGCGAGCGCTCGTCCGAGGGCGTCAATGTCGGCGCGCTGATTCTGCTGATCTTCACCTTCTTCCTCGTCGTCTCCCAGTCGGGCAGCGTGACGACGCTGAACGGCGCTTTCATCGCCGATCCATTCGCGCGGATCATGAAGGCGCTGATCCTGATCGGCTCGGCGGCGACCATCCTGCTGTCGCGAGACTATTTTCAGCGCGAGCGCATCGACCGGTTCGAGTACCCGATCCTGATCGTGCTCTGCACCGTCGGCATGCTGGTGATGGCCTCGGCCAACGACTTGATCTCGCTCTATCTCGGTCTCGAGCTGCAATCGCTCGCGGCTTACGTCATCGCCGCCTTCCACCGCGACGACGTGAAGTCCACGGAAGCCGGCCTGAAGTACTTCGTGCTCGGCGCGCTCTCGTCGGGCATGCTGCTCTACGGCGCCTCGCTGGTCTACGGCTTCACCGGCACGGTTTCTTTCCCCGGCATCGTCACCGCGCTCGACGGTCCGTCGAGCTTCGGCATCGTGCTCGGCATCGTGTTCGTGGCCGCCGGCGTCGCCTTCAAGCTCGCCGCCGTGCCGTTCCACATGTGGACGCCGGACGTCTACGAGGGCTCGCCGACCCCGGTCACCGCCTTCTTCGGCTCCGCGCCGAAGATCGCGGCCATGGCGATGACGGTGCGCGTCTTCATCGGCGCCTTCCCCGACGTCACGGCGGTCTGGCAGCAGATCATCATCTTCGTCTCGATCGCCTCGATGGCGCTCGGCTCGTTTGCCGCGATCGGCCAGCGCAACATCAAGCGCCTGATGGCCTATTCCTCCATCGGCAATGTCGGCTACGCCCTGATCGGCCTCGCCGCGGGCTCGGAGGAGGGCATCCGCGGCGTGGTGATCTACATGATCATCTATCTCGCGATGACGCTCGGCGCTTTCGCGGTGCTGCTCTCCATGCGCCGCAAGGACCAGATGTTCGAGACGATCGACGATCTCTCGGGCCTCTCGCGCACCCATCCGTGGCTGGCCTTCTGCCTTGCCGCGATGATGTTCTCGCTCGCCGGCATCCCGCCGCTCGCCGGGTTCTTCGCCAAGTTCTACGTCTTCGCCGCCGCCATCAAGGCGGGCCTCGTGACGCTCGCCGTCGTCGGCGTGGTGACCTCGGTCGTCGGCGCCTTCTACTACCTGCGCCTCGTCAAAGTGATGTACTTCGACGAGGCCAAGGCCCCCTACGAGCGGATCCCGCCGGGCTCGGCCATCGTGCTCGGCGTGTCGAGCGCGGTCGTGGTGCTGTTCTTCCTCGTTCCGGCCCCGCTGGTCGCGGCGGCGGGCGACGCTGCCAAGTCGCTGTTCTGAGGTCGCTGTCCTGAGGCGGATGCAGTTCCGGCTAAGTCAGGCGGCCCGGTCCGAGGGGCATCGGCTCCACAGCCACGACCGGCTCGACTCGACCAACAGCGAGGCCATGCGCCTCGCCCAGGGCGGCGAGACGGGCCCGCTCTGGGTCACGACCCAACGCCAGGAGGCGGGCCGCGGCCGACGCGGCAACGCCTGGACCTCGCCGGAGGGCAACCTCGCCGCGAGCCTGCTGATGCCGGTGGCCGGCGTGGCGCCGGAGATGGTGGCCACGCTGGGCTTCGTGGCGGGCGTGGCGTTGGTGGACGCTCTGCGCGATGCGTGCCGTTTAGCCCTCTCCCCGCGTGCGGAGATGGGGGATGCACCGCTGCCGCAGGGCATTGCTCCTAGCGCTGCCGCCATCCATCTGAAATGGCCCAACGACGTCCTCGCCGACGGCCAAAAACTCGCCGGCATCCTGCTGGAGGCCGAGACGCTGCCGGGCGGGCGGCGGGCGGTGGTGGTCGGTTTCGGCGTCAACGTCGCGGCGGCGCCGGACGGTTTGCCCTATCCGGCGGCGGCGCTTGCGGCTTTTTCCGCGGCGGATGCGCCGATGCTGCTCGAATTCCTGTCGGAACGGTTTGTCGAAGCCGTCCGGATCTGGAACAAGGGGCGCGGATTCTCGAATATCCGGCGGCGGTGGCTGGAGCGCGCGGCGGGGGTAGGGGCCCCCGTGTCGGTTCGCATGGCCGAAGTCACGCTGACGGGCATCTTTGAAACGATCGACGAGGGGGGGCGGCTCGTGATCCTCGCCCCGGACGGAACCCGACGAACCGTGACGGCGGGCGAGGTGCATTTCGGAAGTGCCGCGACGGCGGCCTGAGACTGGATAGACGAACAAGATGACGACACGGCAGGACGAACTCGTCTTCGTGCCGCTCGGCGGCGTGGGCGAGATCGGCATGAATGCGGGCCTCTACGGGATCGGACCCGAGAAGCAGCGCAAATGGATCATGGTCGATTGCGGAATGGGCTTTGCCGGCGAAGAGGGATTGCCCGGCATCGACCTGATGTTCCCCGATCTCACCTTCATCGAGGAGCGCAAGAAGGACCTTCTCGCCATCTTCATCACCCACGCGCACGAGGACCATATCGGCGCGATCTCCGAGCTGTGGCCGCGCATCAAGGCGCCGGTCTACGCCACGCGGTTCGCCAAGAACTTGCTCGAGACCCGCCGTCTCTCCGAGCCCGGCGCGCCGAAGGTGGATCTCCGCGAGATCAAGCCGGGCCGTCGGGTGACCGTCGGGCCGTTCGAGATCGAGTTCGTGCCCGTGGCCCACTCGATCCCGGAATCGAACGCGGTGGCGATCCGCACCGAGCACGGCCTTGTGCTCCACACCGGCGACTGGAAGCTCGACGACACCCCGGTGGCCGGCGACTCGACGTCCCCCGAGGCGTTCACGGCTTTGGGCGACGAGGGCATCCTCGCGCTCATCTGTGACTCCACCAACGTGCTGCGCGAGGGCCGCTCGCCGAGCGAGTCCGAGGTCTCCGCGACCCTGCACAAGCTGATCGAGAACGCGCCCCACCGCGTGGCGGTGACGACCTTCGCCAGCAACGTCGCGCGTATCCGTGCCGTGGCGGAAGCCGCGCAGGCCTGCGGGCGTCAGGTGATTGCCGTCGGCCGCGCCATGGATCGGGTGATCGATGTCGCCCGCGAGTGCGGCTACCTCGACGGGCTGCCGGATTTCCTCGCGGCCGAGTCCTACTCCCACATCCCGCGCGACAAGGTGGTCTGCCTGCTCACCGGCTCGCAGGGCGAGCCGCGGGCGGCGATGTCGCGGGTCTCGCGCCACGACCATCCGGCGATCTCGCTCACGGCCGGCGACCGGGTGATCTTCTCGTCGCGCGCCATCCCCGGCAACGAGCGCGATGTCGGCTCCATCATCAACGACCTGATCGAGGACGGCATCGAGGTCATCACCGACCGTACCGAACTCGTCCACGTCTCCGGCCATCCCCGCCGCGAGGAGATGGTGACGATGTATTCCTGGACACGGCCGAAGGCGGTCGTTCCGGTGCACGGCGAGGCGCTGCATCTCGACGAGCATGCGCGCTTTGCCCGTTCGCAGGGCGTCGAGTCGGTAGTGAAGGCCCGCAACGGCGCGGTGGTCCGCCTCGCGCCGGGCAAGCCGGAGGTGGTCGAGCACGTCCGCGCCGGGCGGCTCTACAAGGACGGCAACGTCCTCATCGACTCCAAGGACCGGGCGATCCCCGAGCGGCGCAAGCTCTCGCAGACCGGCATCGTCTCGGTGGCCATCGCCATCGACGAGCGCGGTGAGGTGATCGGCGATCCGGCGGTCGACATCATGGGCCTGCCCAATCGCGGCCGGACCGGCGAACCGCTGCTCGACACTGTGGTCGATACGGTCAACCGCACCCTCAACGGTCTGCCGCGCGGCAAGATGAAGGATTCGGAGGCCGTCGAGAACGCGGTCGATCGCGCCGTGCGCTCCGCCGTCAATGAGGCCTGGGGCAAGAAGCCCGCCTGCCACGTGCAGGTGGTGGAGGTGTGATGGCGTCGCGCCCGCTTCGCCACGGCAAGCGGGCGCGCGCCGCGTGAATGCGCGACCTTTCCGGAGAGAGAGGCGCGCGGGATCGCATCCATCAAGCCCGGCGCGGATGGCTGGGCACGACGTTCGAGACAACAAGGGAGGGAGGCAGCAATGATCGGACGGCTCAATCACGTCGCCATCGCGGTGAAGGATCTCGATGCGGCGACGGCGGTCTACCGCGACACGCTCGGCGCCAAGGTGACCGAGCCGCTGCCGCAGCCGGAGCACGGCGTGACGGTGGTGTTCGTGGAACTGCCCAACAGCAAGGTCGAGCTGATGTCGCCGCTCGGCGAGAACTCGACCATCCAGGGCTTCGTCGACAAGAACCCGGCCGGCGGCATCCACCATGTCTGCTACGAGGTCGAGGACATCATCGCCGCCCGCGACCAGATGAAGGCGGCCGGAGCCCGCGTGCTCGGCACCGGCGAGCCGAGGATCGGCGCCCATGGCAAGCCGGTGATCTTCCTCCACCCCAAGGACTTCCTGGGAACGCTGGTGGAGCTGGAGCAGGTCTGAGGGACCGTTCTTCAGTCCCACTCGATCGGTCGGGCACGGGCCCGGCCGTTTCATATCGTTTGAAAATGATGACCCGCTTGTCCCTTCGCACCCTGACCGCCTCGACCCCGCTGACCCTTCTGACCGTGCTGGCGCTGACCGCTTTGTTCGCGACGGTGGCCGTGAAGGGGTTCGAGCTGACGGTGTTCGGCGCGCTGGCGCTCTACTTCGTGCTGTGGTGGACCTTCCTGTTCGCGATCCTGCCGCTGGGGAATGCTGCCGAGGCCGATCCGCAGCGGCTGGTGCCCGGCCAGGATCCGGGAGCGCCCGCGAGCCCGCGCCTGCGTGAGAAGGCTTTGCTGACGACGCTCCTGGCCGCCATCGCGTTCTTCGCGGCGTTGCTGATCTTCCCGCTCGCCCGCCTGTAAAGGGCGACGGGGCGCTCCGCCTCCCGAGTAGACGTCCACTGCGCCGAAGAAGAGGCTCGGTCCAAAAACAAAAAGCAAGGCACGAGGCCTTGCTTTGGATAACCGAAGTATTTTTCAGCCTGATTTATGTCGCGCATTGCTTGCGGCGCGTTGGCTGATTGTTCCTCCCAAGACCCGGACCGTGCGCTGCCTTGTGGGCTGCGACCATCACGGCGCTGCTTATAGGAAGAACATTTCCCTTTGTCATCAGGGTAGAGACGGTTCGCGGCGCTTTTTTGCAAACGACGCGTCAAACCGCCTTCACCGGCCCTCGCGAACGCTGCGCCCGGCTGCTTCGCCGGCTTCGTTCCGCCGCATTGCCGGCCGACCCTGTGTTCGCAGGGCGCTTGTGTTTTGCGGGGGCAATGTGTTGTGTGCCTCCGCACGCTGGCCTAGCTCCTCTCCGGCTGCGCCCGCCCGCTTCCAAGGTCGAATGATGCGTCTCTCCCGCTACTTCCTGCCGATCCTGCGCGAGACGCCGAAGGAAGCGGAGATCGTTTCGCACCGCCTGATGCTGCGCGCCGGCATGATCCGCCAGGAGGCAGCCGGCATCTATGCGTGGTTGCCGCTGGGTCTGCGCGTTCTGAATAAGGTCTGCGACGTCGTCCGCGCCGAGCAAGACCGCGCGGGCGCCATCGAGATCCTGATGCCGACGATCCAGGCCGCTGACCTCTGGCGCGAATCCGGCCGGTACGAGGCCTACGGCAAGGAGATGCTGCGCCTGAAGGACCGCCACGAGCGCGAACTGCTCTACGGGCCGACCGCTGAGGAGGTCGTCACCGAGATCTTCCGGGCCAGCACCCGCTCCTACAAGGATCTGCCGAAGAACCTCTACCAGATCTCGTGGAAGTTCCGCGACGAGGTGCGCCCGCGTTTCGGCACTATGCGCTCGCGCGAATTCCTAATGAAGGACGGCTACTCCTTCGACATCGATCAGGCCGCGGCGCGCCACTCCTACAACAAGGTCTTCGTTTCCTACCTCCGGACCTTCGAGAGGCTCGGCCTGCGGGCGATCCCGATGCGCGCCGATACCGGCCCCATCGGCGGCGATCTCAGCCACGAGTTCATCATCCTGGCCAAGACCGGTGAGAGCGAAGTCTTCTGCGATCAGGCCTATCTCGACATGCCGGTGCCGCCCCCGTCCGTCGATTTCGACGACGTGGCCGGGCTGCAGGGCGTGGTCGATGCCTGGACCTCGCACTACGCCGCCACCGACGAGATGCACGACGAGGCGGTCTTCGCCGAGGTGCCGGAGGCCTCGCGTCTCTCCGCCCGCGGCATCGAGGTCGGCCATATCTTCTATTTCGGCACCAAGTACTCGACCCCGATGAAGGCGGTCGTCACCGGCCCCGACGGAAGCGAGCGGCCGGTCCATATGGGCTCCTACGGCATCGGCCCGAGCCGGCTCGTGGCGGCGACCATCGAGGCGAGCCACGACGAGGCCGGCATCATCTGGCCGGACGCGATCGCCCCCTTCGACGTGGCGCTGATCAACCTCAAGGTCGGGGATGGCGCCTGCGACACGGCCTGCGCCGAGATCCAGGCGGCCCTAGAGACGGCGGGCCTGTCGGTTCTCTACGACGACCGCGACGAGCGGCCGGGCGCCAAGTTCGCCACCGCGGACCTGATCGGCCTGCCCTGGCAGGTGATCGTCGGCCCGAAGGGTCTGGCCGAGGGGAAGATCGAGCTGAAGCGCCGCGCCAGCGGGGAGCGCGAGACCCTCGATCCCGTCGATCTCCCCGCTCGCATCCGGCGCCTCTGAGGACCGGCCGCGATGGCGCTTGCGTTGGGTAAGGCCGGTGTCTCCTTGAAGGGCATTCTCGCGCGGCTGAAGAACGCCCGCGCGAGCGCCTCCACGCCGCCCTTCGCGGGGTTCGAGTGGATCATCGCCGGGCGCTACCTGCGGGCGCGCCGCCGGGGCGGCGGCGTCTCGGTGGTGGCCCTGTTCTCCGTGCTCGGCATCGCGGTGGGGGTGGCCACCCTCATCATCGTGCTCTCGGTGATGAACGGCTTCCGCTCGGAACTGCGCTCCAAGATCATCGGGCTCAACGGCCACGTCTTCGCCGCGCCGATCGACCGGCTGTTCACCGACTACGTCGATCTGTCCGACCGGCTGGAAAAGGTCGCGGGCGTGCGCGCCGTGGTGCCGATGGTGCAGGGGCAGGCCTTCGCCTCCTCGCCCTATGGCGGCTCCGGCGTGCTGGTCCGCGGCGTGCGCGAGGCCGACCTGCCGAAGATCCCCGCCGTCTCCGGTGCGATCAAAGGCGGGACGCTCGAAGGCTTCGACGACGGCCAGGGGGTGGCGCTCGGCAAGCGGCTCGCCGACGCCCTCGGCCTCCAGGCAGGCGATCAGGTGACGCTCTCGACGCCGAAGGGCGCAAGCACGCCGTTCGGCACCGCCCCGCGCACCAAGACCTACGCCGTCAAGGCGATCTTCGAGATCGGCGTGACCGATTTCGACACCACCATGGCCTTCATGCCGCTGGCCGAGGCGCAGGCCTTCTTCAACCGCGACGGCGATGTCAGCGTGATCGAGATCTATCTCGACAATGCCGACGCGGTGGGCGAGATGCGCGAGCCCCTGGAGATGGCGGCCGAGCGCCCGGTGCTGCTGACCGACTGGCGCCAGACCAACCGCACCTTCTTCGGCGCGCTGGAGGTGGAGCGGAACGTGATGTTCCTGATCCTCAACCTCATCGTGATCGTGGCGACCCTCAACATCATCTCGGGGCTCATCCTGCTCGTGCGGGACAAGTCCTCGGACATCGCGATCCTGCGCACCATGGGGGCGACGCCGGGCACGATCATGCGGGTCTTCCTCATCAACGGGGCGCTGATCGGCCTCGTCGGCACGGCGATCGGGCTGATCGGCGGGGTGCTGTTCACCCTCAACATCAAGCCGATCCAGCGCACTCTGTTTCCCACCGCCTGGGACCCGACCGTGCGCTTCCTCGCCGAGATCCCGGCCGAGATGAACACGAGCGAGGTCGTCATCATTGTGATCACCTCGGTGCTGCTGTCGCTGGCGGCGACCCTCTATCCCTCCTGGCGCGCCGCCCGGCTCGATCCGGTGCAGGCCCTGCGCTACGGCTGACGGAACGCCCCCGATATGGCTCAGACGAATGCCGGCGGCGCCCAGCCCGTGCCGGCCCTGTTCTTCGCCGGCGTCCAGCGCCGCTACCACCAGGGCGAGGGGACGCTCGAAATCCTGCGCGGCACCGATCTCGCGATCTGGCCGGGCGAACTCGTCGCCCTGGTCGCGCCCTCGGGCGCGGGCAAATCGACCCTGCTCCACGTGGCCGGCCTGTTGGAGCGTCCGGACGGCGGCGAGGTCTATATCGGCGGCCAGCCCACGGCCGGCATGTCGGATGGCGAGCGCACCCGCCTGCGGCGCGAGGAGATGGGCTTTGTCTACCAGTTCCACCATCTACTGCCGGAGTTCTCGGCGCTGGAGAACGTGGTGCTGCCGCAGCTCATCCGCGGGCTGGCCCGCAAGGAGGCGGAGGCGCGCGCTGCCGAACTGCTCGGCTTCCTCGGCCTGAAGGAGCGGCTGCCGCATCGCCCGGCCGAACTGTCGGGCGGCGAGCAGCAGCGCGTCGCCATTGCCCGCGCGGTCGCCAACGGGCCCCGCCTGCTGCTTGCCGACGAGCCGACCGGCAACCTCGATCCCCAGACCGCAGGCCGGGTCTTCAGCATCCTGCTCCAGCTCGTGCGCGCCTCCGGCCTCGCGGCGCTGATCGCGACCCACAACATGGATCTTGCCGCCCGCATGGACCGCCGCGTGACGATCCGCGACGGGATGATCGAGCAGTTGGCATAGGGGATCGTCGAAAGCGTCAGCGCAGCGGACCCATCGGCGGGGGCGATCCCGTTTCCGGCGATCCGCCCTGGGCGACCGCATTCATCGCTTCGCCGACACTCGCGGATCACGCCGAGCGGCGCCGCCCCGATCGAGGGCACGCGGCCCCTGCCGGCAAAGCGGTCCCGTTCAGGAGAGGGGTCGTTCGGCGGCTTGGAGAGGCGCTACAGCCCGAGGCCGGGGATCGCCTGCGAGAGCCAGGCGAAGGCGCCCATGATGCTGGCGAACAGAGTGTAGACGAAGCCGATCGAGATCCCGACGCCGACGCCGCCGATCAACAGGCCGATCAGCACCACGAACCCGTCGCGCTCCACCAGTCCGAGGCCGATCAGCGAGACCGCGAGTCCGAGCGGGATCTGGCCGAAGAAGGGCGGGGCCACGATGAGCGCCAGCGCCAGCGCCAGGATCAGCACGCCCATGCCGCGCATGCCGACGGCGCCGTCGAACACGCTCAGGCGCGGGCGCGACCAGCGCTCCAGCCGGCGCAGCAGGGGCACCGCCCGCTTCACCGCCTTCGCCACCGTTTCGCGGGCGATCGATTGATCGAGCAGCCGACGCGGCAGCCATGGGGCGGACATGCCGGCCACGATCTGAATGGCGATGACGAGCAGGACCAGACCGCAGACCAGCGGGATCGGCGGCGGCATCGGCAGGCAGTTGGGCAGGCCGAGCAGAACCACGAGCAGCGCGAAAGCGCGGTCCCGCAGCACGGCGATGATGTCGCCGACGGTCAGACGCTCGCTCTCCTGGCTCGCAAGCATCGTGAGAACGTCGGAAGTGCGCGCAGCGGAGGACAAACCGGCTCGGCCGTTCGATTTTTCGGTAAGCGCGGCTCTAGCCCAACCCAGCCCATCCGCCAAGCGCTCCGACCGGCGCGCGCGTGCCGTGCCACACGGGGCCTTTCCACGCTCAGGTTGTTGAAATCGCCGGTGTAGTTATTTCAAGTAAATCCACACCGTTAACTTATCTTAAGTTGTAAATTTCTCTTAACTATAGCCGGTTGCTGTGACAACCATTGGTCGTTCCGCCGACGACTGCGCGACCTCCAATGTCGAAACGCGCATCCTCCCGTGATGGCCTGCGCCACCCGGCTCCGTCCCGGCGGGCCGCAAGCCGTCTCGCCCTCGCTGTCCTCGCCCCGTTCGTCACCCTCGCTTGTGACCCGGCCCGCGCTGACGATGCGACCCTTCGGACGGTCCTGTTCGGCAGCATGGATGCCGGCGCTTCCGCGTTTTCCGCAGCCGGAGCGAAGCTCGTCTTCGATCGGTTCGACCGCGATGGCCCCGTCGCCCTGGTGACGGCCGGGGGCGGCGTGCGGCTGGAGGGCGGAGGCGGCATGCCGGTCCTGACGCGCTTCACCGCGCTCGGGGCAGCGCTCGGCGGCTACCAGTTCATCCGGGAATGGGGGGCGGTGACGGTGTTCGCCGGCCCGGAAGCCTCCTGGGAGGCGCTGTCCGGCCCCGGCTTCGTGCAGGCGCTGCCCCTGCGGGCGGGTTTTCGCCTGCACGGCGAGGTCTGGGCACGACCGACCGAGACGACCCTGATGACCGCGACGGTGATCCTCGGCTCCGCCCGCGGCGACGCCTATGCCCGGCTGTCCTGGGGCACCGCGCTGTTCGGCGCGTATCTCGGCCCGGAGGCGGCCTTCTACGGCGACCAGACCGATTACCGGAAATGGAGCGTCGGGCTGCATGTCACCGACTACGCGATGGGCGGCTACCGCTTCCGCCTCTCCGCCGGAGGCCAACTCGAGACGCGGCTCAACCAGTGGAACCCCTACGTCTCCCTCGCCGTCTGGAGCGCGCTTTGAGGCATCATACCGAAAGCCGCCGCCACGGTTCGGGACGATGCTTGAGGCCGGCTTACCCCTTGGTCCGCAGTGAGGAGCGCCCGCCATCGACGCCGATCACCTGCCCCGTGACGTAGCCCGCCTCCGGGCCGACGAGGAAGGCGGCGAGTGCGGCGACATCCTCGGGCTCGCCGAGGCGCTGGAGCGCGTGCATCGACGCGATGCCGGAGGCCAGCGTCGCGTTGCGGGTGATGGCCTCGGCGAGCGGCGTACGGGTCAGCGAGGGGGCGACGACGTTCACCCGGATCGCGGGCGCGAGTTCCGCCGCCAGCGAGAGGGCGAGCCCCTCGACCGCCCCCTTGGCCATGGCGACCGAGGCATGGTGCGAGAAGCCCTGCGCGACGGCGACGGTGGAGAACAGCACCACGCCCGCGCTTGCCTCTCCCGCTCCGGCCTTGAGCGCGGGGGCCGCTGCCTGCACCGCCAGAAAGGCACCGAGCGCGTTGATGCGGAAATCAGACTCGATGCGCGCTGGGTCGAGCTTGGCCAAAGGCGCGAGCTGGATCGTGCCGACCGCGTAGACGAGGCCGCCGAGGCGCGGGCCCGCCTCCGAGGCGACGCGCGGAAACCGGTCTCGCCGAGTTCGGAGGCCGCCCGCTCCAGGCGCTCCGGATCGCGGCCGACGAGGTGGAGGGCCGCCCCCCGTCCGCGCAGGGCCCGCGCCGTGGCAAGGCCGATGCCGCCGGTTCCGCCGTAGATCACGACCCGTTCCATGAAGCCCCCTGTCGGGCGGCGTCCACCCGACGATTTCGCCCAAAGATTTCGCCGGTGCCTGAAATCCACTAGCTAAGGCGGAGCCGGTCGGCGTGGAGCCGATCAAAGCCGCCGCGCCTTGCGCCGAACGTCGCAGGGCGGCCAGCCACGGGACGCCTCTGCCCATGAAATTCGCCTTTGCCGGCATCGACTTCCTCGGCGGCGTGTTCGACGGGCTGATCGAAGCCGGCTGGACGCCGGTGAAGCTGTTCACCCGGCCCTGCGACGGCATCTACGATCACAACGAGCTCGTGGTGGCCCAGGCCCGGCGCCACCGCATCCCGATCCAGCTCTCGCGAATGCTGCCCGACGACATCGAGCGGCTCGCGCACGAGCACGGCCGCGACGTGGTCCTCGTCGTCTCCGGTTATCCCTGGCTCGTGCGGGGCTGGCACGGGCGCGTGCGCTATGCCCTGAACCTCCACCCCTCGCCGCTGCCGACGGGACGGGGCCCCTATCCGCTCTTCAAGGCGGTTCTCGATGGCTACGAGAACTGGGGCGTCACCGCCCACGTGCTCGCCGAGCAGGGCTTCGACACCGGCGACATCCTTGCCCAGGACGTCTTCCCCCTCGACGGTGACGAGACCCACGAGACGCTGCTCACCAAGTGCCAGATGGCGGCCCGCCGCCTCGCCCTCGGGCCGATCGGGAAGGATCTGGCCGAGCGCTGGCGCAAGGCGGAACCGCAGGGCGACGGTTCCTATTGGCCGCGGGTGAACGACGCCGACCGCACCCTCGACTTCCACAAGGACGTCGCCGCGGTGCTGCGCCGCGTGCGCGCCTTCGGCACGATCGAGACCATCGCCCGGCTCGGCAACGCCCGCATCTTCGTCGCCGCCGCCGACGGCTGGCAGGAGGCCCACCGCCACGCCCCCGGTACCGTGGTGCACCGCTACCGCCGCCAGGTCGTGGTGGCCGCCCGCGACGGCTACGTGCAGTTCACCCGCTGGAGCCAGGTGCCGCTCAACGAGGCCGGGCAGATCGGGCGCTGACTCGATGCCGCCGATGCGCCGTAAGGGCGATCTCCCTCAGAAGATGTGCGTCCAGTGCGGCCGTCCCTTCGCGTGGCGCAAGAAGTGGGAGCGGGTCTGGGACGAGGTGCGCTACTGCTCCGACCGCTGCCGGACGGAGGCGAAGCGCGAGGCGCGCAAGAGCTGAGATGAGAGAAGAGCTGAGGCCTCAGCCTCCCAATGCCTCCGGGGTGTCGACGTCGAAGATCACCGCCGGATCGGCCGGCAGCTCCAGTACGTCGCCGCGCCGCTTCAGGATCGGCCCCGCGCCGTGGTCGCCGGTCAGCGCGGCGAGGTCGGCACCGAGGCGGGCAAGGTCGAGCAGCACCGGGTTGCCGCGGCGCCCATCGCTCACCGGCACCACGGCCGAGGGGCGTGGCGTCGCTTCGGTATAGGCTGCGATCAGCGCATCGATATGCGCCGGCCCGATCCGCGGCATGTCGCCGAGCAGCACCACCGCCGCCTCGGTCTTCGGCGGCAGGGCGGCGAGGCCGAGACGCAGCGAGGTCGAGAGGCCGGCGGCGGGGTCGGGGTTCTCGACCAGCCTCAATTCGAGCCTGGCCAGGGCGGCCCGCACCGCCTCGGCATGGGCGCCGAGCACCGCGACGACCGGCCCGGCGCGCGAGGCCAGGGCGGCTTCGGCAGCACGGCGCACCATCGGCCGGCCTGCATAGGGCGCGAGCATCTTCGCGGCCTGCCCGAAGCGGGAGCCGAGGCCGGCGGCGAGGATCACCGCGCCGATGCGCGGCTCAGACCCCGTCACCGCCCGATCTCGGTTGGCCGCGCAGGGGGATCTCGGTGAGCAGGCCGCCGACGCCGAGGCGCACGATATCGGCCCGGGTCACGGGGAGGCCCGCGAGCAGGCGGTGTAGGACGAAGTCGAAGCCGTTCTCCTTGGGCGAGCGGGCACAGCCCGGCGCGCCGATCACCGGCACGGCGCCAAGGGCGCCGAGCAGCAGCAGGTTGCCGGGATCGACCGGCATGCCGAACTGCTCGACCCGGCCGCCCGCCGCCTCCAGCCCGGCGGGGATCACATCGCGCCGATCGGCGATGGCCGAGGCGCCGAACACCACGACCAGCTCCGCCCCCTCCGCCGCCGCCCCGGCGATGGCGCCCGCGACCGCGCCGGCCTCGTGCCGCACGCGGGTCTCGGCGACGATCCGCGCCCCCGTCGGTGCGAGCCGGTCGGCGAGAACGCGCAGGGTCTTGGCGACGGTTGCCGGCTTCAGGCCGGGCAGCAGGGTCGAGACGACGCCGACCCGCTCAAGACGATAGGGCGCGAGCCGCATCGGCGGCGCGTCGGCGGCGGCGAGGGCCCGCTCCAGCGGCGCGGCGGCGACCGCGTAGGGGATGATCTTCACCGTCGCGACCATCTCGCCCGCCGCCACCGGCCGGAAGGCCGGCAGGGTCGCCACCGTGATCGCCTCGTCTACGGCGTTGACGGCGTCGATTCCGGCCGGCTCGACCACGAACAGGCCCGCGGCTTGCGCGAACAAATTGCAGCGCCCGGTGAACGGAGCCTCAGCGCGCAGGCCCGCCCCGGCGAGATGCTGGGCGAGGCGAGCTGCTGCCGCATCCTCGCCGACATCGCCGGGATCGAGCCGGACGGCCAGAATCTCGGGGATGCCGGATTCAGCGAGCCGCAGGGCCTCCTCGGCGGGGATCGGCCGGCCCTTCTTCAGGCTCGCGCCCTCGGCGCGCACGGTATGGGCGGCGATGAGCCCCGCGCTGTCGCGGGTCGCTACAGGTCCGAACTGCATGGGCTCAGCGTCCCGCCGCCGCGTCGGGGCCCTTGATGGGGTCTTTGATGCGATCCTGGCGCAGTGTCGCGACGACCTGGGCGAGGATCGACAGCGCGATCTCGGCGGGCGAGACTGCGCCGATGTCGAGCCCGATCGGCGCGTGGATCCGGCCGATCGCCGCCGCGTCGAACCCCGCCGCCTGCAGCCGCTCGACGCGACGGGCATGGGTCTTTCGCGAGCCCAGCGCGCCGATATAGGCGCAGTCCGCCCGCAGGGCCGCGACGAGGGCGGGATCGTCGATCTTCGGATCGTGGGTGAGCGCGGCCAAAGCCGTATAGGCGTCGAGGGGACCGATCTCGTCGAGCGCCTTGTCCGGCCATTCGGCGATCAGGCGCACGCCGGGGAACCGCTCCGGGCTGGCGAAGGCCGTGCGTGGATCGATCACCGTGAGGTCGAGACCGAGCTGGCTCGCGAGCGGCACCAGCGCCTGAGAAATGTGCACGGCGCCGATGACGACGAAGCGCACCGGCGGGGCGTGGACGGCGACGAAGACCGGGCGCCCGTCCGGCCCCTCATCGAGGCCGCTGCGGCCGCTGCGCAGGCGCTCGCGCAGCAGGGGGGCAAGCGGGTCGGCGTCGATCTCGGCCGCGCGCACGAGGCGCTGGCCTCCATCCGCGGGATTGGTGACGATCAGGGCCGGGCGGCGCGCCGCGCGCTCCGCGTTGAGGGCCGACAGGGTGTCGAGGCGCATGGAATTGGTCGCTCGATGCGAAACGGGCCGCCGCTCTTGATGGGAGCGGCGGAGGTTTGAAGAAAATCAGTCGATGCGTTCGACGAAGACGCGGATGCGGCCGCCGCAGGAGAGGCCGGCCCGCCACGCGGTCTCATCGGCGACGCCGAATTCCAGGGTGCGCGGGCGCCCGTCCTCGATCACGTCGAGCGCTTCGGTGATGACCTCGCCCTCTACGCAGCCGCCGGAGACCGAGCCGAGGAAGCGGCTGTCACCGTCGATGACGAGATGGCTGCCGACCGGGCGCGGCGCCGAGCCCCAGGTCTCGATCACGGTGGCGAGCACGACCGCGCGGCCCTCACGTCGCCAGCCCTCGGCGGCGCGCAGGATGTTGTCCTCGGTGGAGAGCATGGGGTTCACGTCCTGAAAATACCGGTTCCGCCGCCCCCGACCGTTCCGTCATGGGAGAGGTAGGCCTGTCAGCGCGTTCCGCAATGCGGCCAACCGTGGCGCTTGCAACGCCATCGGGCGGACTTCATCAAGGTCCGAGGATTTTCCAGCGGCCGGATGGGAGCTTGGTGTGTCGAAGCGGAGCGCGTTGGCAACCTTTCTCGCCCTGACGCTCGCAGGCCCCGTCGGCGCTGCCGAGCCGC
Organism: Methylorubrum sp. GM97; assembly: GCF_024347855.1. Classification (NCBI taxonomy): domain Bacteria; kingdom Pseudomonadati; phylum Pseudomonadota; class Alphaproteobacteria; order Hyphomicrobiales; family Methylobacteriaceae; genus Methylorubrum; species Methylorubrum sp. GM97. The sequence continues at coordinate 978,703 of NZ_AP025942.1, read as the reverse complement.
TGAAAATCGGGCTCGCCGCGCCGTTGAGCGGGCCGGATGCCGGGTTCGGCCAGGGCGCGCGGCTCGGCGCCGAGCAGGCGGTCGCCGAGATCAATCGCGCCGGCGGGGTGATGGGGCGCAAGCTCCAGCTCGTGGTGCAGGACGATGCCGCCGACCCGAAACAGGCGGTGGCGGTCGCGCGCAAGTTCGCCGGCAGCGGCGTGCGCTTCGTCATCGGCCCGCTGACCTCGGGCGCCGCCGCCGCGGCCAGTTCGGTCTACGAGGAGGCCGGCGTCGTCTCGATCACCCCTGGTGCGACTTGGGCCCCGCTGACCCGCCGCGGCGCCGGCCTGCTGTTCCGCCTCGCGGGCAGCGACGCGCAGCAGGGCGTGCTCGGCGGCACGCTGCTCGCCGAGCGGTTCCGCGGCAAGCCGGTCGCCATCGTCCACGACAAGACCAGCTTTGGTCGCGGGCTCGCCGACGAGGCCGCCCGCGCCCTCAAGGCCCGCGGCGGGCAGGAGCGCCTGTTCGAGGGCGTCTCGCGCGACGACCGCGAGGTCGCGGCGCTCGTCGCCAAGCTGCGGGCGCTCGAGATCGAGGCGATCTATTTCGGCGGTCTGTCGGCCCCGGCCGGAGCGCTGATCCGGGCGATGCGCGAGGCTGGCCTGTCGACGCAGGTGATCGGCAGCGACGGGCTGCTCGACAGGGACTTTTCGCAGGTTCCCGGCGCCGAGGGCACGCTGATGACGGTGGCGCCCGCGCCGCCCCGCCTGCCCGAGCCGAGGGGCGCCAAGACGCCGCGGAGTGCGGAGGCCGAGATGTTCGCAGGCGCGGCCTACGCGGCGGTCGAGGTCGTGCGGCAGGGGATCGAGGGCGCGCGCTCGGACAAGCCGGCCAAGGTCGCGGCCTTCCTGCATGGCGGCGCCACCGTGCGTACGGTGCTCGGCGAGGTGGCGTTCGACGCAGGCGGCGATCTCGTGAAGCCGCCGTTCTCGGTCAGCGCATGGCGCCGGCTTCCCGACGGACGGCTCGACTTTGCCGGCAACGACGTCACGCCATGAGCCGGCGGAGGCCGCAAAATTCCACCCGGCGTTGAGGTTAAGCGGACCTTGCGTGGCGGATATTCTTGCACAAACCGCGTCCGACGCTTAAGTCGCAGGATTGGTGCCCTTCGCGAAACACCCGTCGTGCCGCTTGTCCGGCCGGAGGGAGGACTCCCCGATCCGGGAGTTTCGCGAAAGGCACCCGACGCCCGGCATCGCTGACGCCTCTCGTCCCGAGCGGATCGGACCCGCAGCGCCGCGCGTTTCGCACGATAGACCGATTTTTTGATTTTGCCGGAGCGCCCCGTGCAGGCAGCCCGGCCGGAGATAGATGTATGGCAAAAGAGGAATTGATGCAGTTCGACGGCTTGGTCGTCGAGATCCTGCCGGACGCGCGCTACCGCGTGCAGCTCGACCAGGGTCACGAGATCGTCGCCTACACGGCCGGCAAGATGAAGAAGAACCGCATCAAGACCCTGGCCGGCGACCGCGTCACCGTCGAGATGTCGCCCTACGATCTAGAGAAGGGCCGCCTCGTGTTCCGTCACAAGGACGAGCGTTCCGGTCCGCGTCCGCCCCAGCGCGGCGGCCAGCAGTTCCGTCGCCGCTAACGGCGTCGAACCACTTTCGGTTCGATCGAGCTTGCCGAGCGGCGCCCCATAGGGCACCGCCCGAAAGTCCCAAAAACTACTTCCCGAACCGCTCGAACTTCGGGAAGCTACGGGTCATCAGCGTGCCGGCATCGGACCGGTGGCCCATCCACTTCTCCAGCATGCCCGCATTGGCCAGCCGCGCCTGACCCGAGCCGTCGCGCCAGGGCAGACCTTCCGCCAGCGTGAAGACGCAGGCATCCGCAAGCTGGCTCTGGCGGCAGCGCTGCAGGCGCACGCCCTTGCCGCGGCCGAGTTCTGTGACTTCGGAAGCCGGGAAGACCAGCATCAGCTTGTCGGATGAGCAGACGGCGACGTGGTCGCCCTCGGCCGGCACCAGCAGCACCGCGCGCGTCCCCTCGTCGAGGCCGAGGATCGCCTTGCCCTTCCGGGTGTTGGCGACCAGCGCGTCGGAGGGCGCGATGAAGCCGCGCCCGTCCGAGCCGCCGACGAGCAGCTTGCTCTCCGGCTTGTAGGGCAACGCCGCGACGATCTCGGTGCCGTCGTCGAGATCGACCATCAGCCGCACCGGATCGCCGAAGCCGCGCCCGCCGGGCAGCTTCGAGGCCTCGATGGTGAAGACCTTGCCGTTCGAGGCGAGCAGCAGGATTTTTGCTGTGGTCTCGCTGAGGAAGGCGACCTTGAGGGTGTCGTCACCCTTGAAGGTGACGCCCGAGAGATCGGCGACGTGCCCCTTTAAGGCGCGGATCCAGCCCTTCTCGGACAGGATCACCGTGATCGGCTCGCGCTCGACCATGGCGGCGGTGAAGTCGATGCCGGCGGTGTCGGGCGGGTTCTCAAGGGTGGTGCGGCGGCGGCCCAGCTTGGTCTCGGGCCCGAAGGTCTTCTTCACCGCGCGGATCTGCTTGGTGATCTCGGTCCACTGGAGCTTCTCGGAGGCGAGCAATCCCTCGATCCCCTCCTTCTCCGCGGTCAGCGCCTCGAACTCGCGCTTCAGCTCCATCTCTTCGAGCTTGCGCAGGGAGCGCAGGCGGGTGTCGAGGATCGCGTTGGCCTGGACCTCGGTGAGTTCGAACCGCGCCATCAGGGCGGCCTTCGGCTCGTCCTCCTCACGGATGATGCGGATCACCTCGTCGAGGTCGAGATAGACGATGAGCAGGCCGCCGAGGATTTCGAGGCGGCGCTCGATCTGGCCGAGGCGGTAGCTCGAGCGTCGCTGGAGCACGACGCGGCGGTGATCGACCCACTCGCGCAGGCACTCGGCGAGACCGATGACCCGGGGCACGACGCCGCCGACGAGCACGTTGAGATTCAGCGGAATCCGCGATTCCAGCTCGGAGAGCCGGAACAGCGACTCCATCAGCATCACCGGATCGACCGAGCGCGAGCGCGGCTCCAGCACGACACGCACATCCTCCGCCGATTCGTCGCGCACGTCGGCGAGCAGCGGCAGCTTCTTCTCTTGGAGCAGGTCGGCGAGCTTCTCGATGAGGCGGGCCTTCGGCACGCCGTAGGGAATCTCGGTGACGACGATGTTCCAGGTGCCGCGGCCGAGATCCTCCTTGGCCCAGCGCGCCCGCACGCGGAACCCGCCGCGTCCGGTGCGGTAGGCCTCTCGGATGGACTCGGCTGAGTCGATCAGGATGCCGCCGGTGGGAAAGTCCGGCCCTTGCACGAAGGTGCAGAGCTGCTCGGACGTCGCCTCGCGGTTCTGGATCAGGTAGAGCGCCGCGTCGCAGAGTTCGGCGGCGTTGTGCGGCGGGATCGAGGTCGCCATGCCGACCGCGATGCCCTGGCTGCCATTGGCGAGCAGGTTCGGGAAGGCCGCCGGCAGGACGATCGGCTCCTCCTTCTCGCCGTTATAGGAGGCGCGGAAATCGACCGTGTCCTCGTCGATCCCGTCGAGCAGCAGGCGGGCGACTTCCGTCAGCCGCGCCTCGGTGTAGCGGTAGGCCGCCGGACCGTCGCCGTCGATGTTACCGAAATTGCCCTGGCCATCGACCAGAGGGTAGCGCTGGGCGAAATCCTGGGAGAGGCGCACCAGCGCGTCGTAGATCGCTTGGTCGCCGTGCGGGTGGAAGTCACCCATCACGTCGCCGACGATCTTCGCGCACTTCTTGAAGGCCGAGGTCGGGTCGAGCCGCAGCAGGCGCATGCCGTAGAGGATGCGCCGGTGCACAGGTTTCAGCCCGTCGCGGGCATCGGGCAGCGCGCGCTGCATGATCGTGGAGAGCGCATAGGCATAGTAGCGCTCCTCCAGCGCCGTCTTCAGCTCGACGCTCTCGATGCCGTCGCTCGGCGGCGGCAGGACGGGCTGGCCCATCACTCACTCCACATCGTCAGTTCAGTCCGGGCGCCGACCCTGCGTCGGCGTCCGCCACCGCTCCCCGTCCCGACGGGTCACGGCGCCTCTCGAAACCCACCGGAACATAACACGAACACGGTCAACTCTGGCCAGTGCCGAGTGCGACGAATCGTGCGCGTTCCTCCGGCGTGTCTTGCGCCCGCGGGCGCCAGACATGCTGATCGAGGAAATACCCCGTCAAGGTAAACCCCTCCCGAACGTCGTGGGTGTCAGGCGTGCGCCAGCCGCTGCCGGGCTGGTCGCGGTCGCGCAGGAAGGGTGGAAGCGGCAGCAGGCGATCGCGGAAAGGCTCGCCCGCCGAGGCGCTGACCGCGCGCCCGCTTTTGGGCGAGACGTAGACCAGGGCGTCGTTGGCGCCCGTCGCGGCGCAATGTGAGAGATCGAGGCCGAAGCCGAGCCCGGCGAGCAGCGCCAGTTCGAACCGCACCATCAGCGCGGGGGCGATCTCGGGATCGTCGAGATGGGCGATCAGGATCTGCGCCGCCTCGTAGAGCGCCGGATGCGGATCGCGCTCGGGCAGGAGCCGCAGCAGCGCCGAGAGATGCGCGACACCGTAGAGCGCGAGACCCGAATCCATCAGGCGCGAGGCGTTCAGGGTCAGCGGCTCGACCGCGTAGGCCCCGAGCGCCCCGTCGAGCCGCGCCCGCCACGTCGCGCGAAGCGTGTTGCCGGGCTGGAGCATCGGCTGCATCCGCCGCGAGCGCCCGCCATGGACGAGCCCGAGATGGCGCCCGTGCTCCGGCGTCATCAGTTCGAGCACGACCCCAGTCTCGCCGTGCTTGCGCAGGCCGATCACCAGGCCATCGTCGATCCATTGCATGGGAGAGAGATAATCATTCCGATGCCGGAGCGGGACTGCTTTGCACGCCGAAATCGGGTGGCGATCGCGAATCCATTTCCCGCCCTGATCGAAACCGCTACGCTTTTCCCGCAAAGGGAGATTCGGCGATGGTCGGGCGGCGCGGCGGGGTGGTGCTGGCGATGGTCCTCGCGGTCGGCGGCTGCACCGCGACCGCCGCCCCGCCTTCGCCCGCCGCCTCAACCGGCACGGTCCGCGAGCGGATCGCCGCGCTGGTCCTGCGTCAGGTCGCCTTCGGCTCGGTCTCGCTGATCCCGGTGCGGTTCGCGCATAGCCGGATCGCCGGCCCGTTCGAGGATGGCAGCCGTCGGCTCTACTGCGTCTCGACCCGGATGAGCGGACGCACCTTCGGCAAGCCGGAGCGGCCCAAGCTCGTGCTGCGGGAGGAGGCCGGGGCGCTCACCGTCCTGCGCGACGAGGAGGAGACCTGCGAGGGGCACCGTAGCGAGCCGTTTGCGGAGCTGGATTCGCCCGTCAGCTGAGACGATTGTCAACCTGTGCCGCATGGGCGAACTCATCGCGCCTCCTGCCGAGGTGCCGAGCGACAGCTCGGCCTCAAAGCATGCCGGAACGGCCGATCCCACGGAGCCGGTTCAGCTGAAGCGTCGCGGCGTGCTTCGAGGCTGCTGGCGCGGCACCTCAGCATGAGGGCCGTTGGGAGACGACCGAACAGGCGGTGGCACCGGGGTTGCGCTCACGCCCCCAAAAGTGATCCGCTCAAGCGCAATGGCTTCCCGTCCCCTGTCGCTTTCCCGCGACCTCATCGCCCGTGCCCATCCCGACACCGTCCCCGATGATGAGACCGCACTGACGCTGCTCTCGGACGCTGACCTTGCGCCCGAACTCGCGGCGATGCTGGCGCGCCGCGCTTCCCCCGAGGGCGGGCTGTGGGTGTTCGCCTACGGCTCGCTGCTGTGGAACCCGGAATTCGCCTTCACCGAGCAGCGGCTCGGCACGCTGCGGGGCTGGCACCGCCGGTTCTGCCTGTTGCAGCGGCGCTTTCGCGGCACGCCGGAGAATCCTGGCTTCGTGCTGGGGCTCGACCGGGGCGGGATCTGCCGCGGCGTCGCCTTCCGCCTGGACGATGCCGACCCGCACGCCATCCTGATGCCGGTCTGGCGGCGGGAGATGAAGGGCAAGGGCTACGAGGGCCGCTGGGTCACGGTGGAGACGGAAGCCGGGCCGGTCACGGCGCTGACCTTCATGGTGAACCGGCAGAGCGACCGCTACACCGGCCGCCTCTCGGATGCGGAGATCGCGGACAAGATCGCAACGGCCTGCGGGCATCTCGGCCCGAGCGCCGAGTATCTGTTGCGCACCGTGGAGGCCTGCGCCCGGCTCGGCATCCACGACCGGCACCTGTGGTCGCTCCAGGCGCTCGTGGCCGAGCGCCTGCGGGAGCGGCGCGCGGCCTGCGCGTAGTCTCTCCTCCGTCATTGCGAGGCGAGGTGTAAGCAATCCATGGCGCGAGCGTGCCGGATCGGGCACGCCGCGGCTGGACGGCTTCGCTCCGCTCGCCCTGACGGAACTGCGAAGCGGACTACTGCCCGTCGATCCGCGCGCCGAGGAGCGCGATGGCGCGCTGGTAGACGCCGGCCGCGTTCCAGCCCTGGATCGCGGCGAAGTTCGGCTCGCCGGGCTGGTAGCCCGCACCGCGCTGCCAACCGTGGCCCTTCAGGAAGTTGGCGGTGGAGTTCAGCGCGACCGGCGCGCTGTCGAGGCTGCCGCCGACGCCGTAGGTCAGGACGTTCTTGGGCAGGAACTGGGTGTGGCCGACTTCGCCATGGGCAGCACCCCGGGTCGCCGGGGTCAGGACGCCGCTATCGACCAGCTTGAGCGCCGCGTAGAGCTGATCGGTGAAGTAGGCCGAGCGGCGGCAATCGTAGGCCAGCGTGGCCACCGCCGAGAGGGTGTTGACGTTGCCCTTCACCGCACCGAAGCCGGTCTCCATGCCCCAGATCGCCAGCAGCGGGCCCGGCGGCACGCCGTAGCGCTGCTCGATCGAGGCGAAGAGCGCCGCGTTCTGCGCTTTGAGGGCGCGCCCGCGGGAGACGATGGTGTTGCCGCCGCGCTTGGCCAGGAACTGGTCGAGCGAGAGCTTGAAGCTCTTCTGGCCGCGATCTGCCGAGATGGTCGCGGTGGAATAAGAGGTGTTGGCGAGCGCCGCGAGCGAGGCCGGGCTCGCCCGGCCCTTGGCCTCGGCGGCGAACTCGTCCTTCCAGGCTTCGAAGCCGGCGGCATTGTTGCCGCACTGCGCCGCCTGCGCCGTGCCGGCCAGCCCCATCAGGGCGGCGGCGGCGACCATTCTCAAACCGTGTCCGGTCATTCCACACTCCATCAGGCGGCGGCCTCACGCGGCGCCGCGGCAATTACAGGGCTTCGGCCGTTGCGCGGCACCGGGCGAGCCCCAACCATCGGAGCCCACGCCCGTTACCTTGAGTTCGGACGAACCATACCTTGGCAGAATCACCGAGCTGTGGCGGCGGTGAGGCACGAAAGGCCCTGCAACGCCACTATCCGGCGGACATCATTGGATTGGTTACCGGCAGATTGCAGCCGATCCCGCTCGGAATGCCTCACGAAACGCCCGATCACCGATCGTCTTCCCTCGGGGCAGGGCGGTGCAGCGGGCGTCTTGTGAGAGACACTCAGTTCACCTCCACCTGCACCACCCCCGGCACGGCACGCAGCGCACCCGCGACCTGCGGGGTCGCCTGGTAGCGATCCTTCAGCCGCACCTCGACCTCGCGCTCGCCGCCGTCGAGGATGAGGATCAGCGAGACCTCGCCTTCGCCGCGCAGGGTCAGGCGCTGCTGCACCGAACTCAAGGCGCGGTCGTCGCGCAGGAAGATGCGCATGCCCTTCTGGTGGCGGGCGGCCGCCTGATCGAGGGGCTCGGCGGTGGTGATGCGGGCGCGCACGTCCTCGCCCTCCAGGTTGGCCTGGATCGTCAGCACCAGCGGCCGGCCGGGCTCGAGGATGTCGCGGTACTGGTTCAGCCCCTCGGAGAAGATGATCGCCTCGAAGTGGCCGGTCTGGTCCGAGAGGATGACGATGCCGAGCTTGTTGCCGCTCTTGGTGCGCCGCTCCGAGCGGTCGAGCACCGAGGCGGCGATCCGCCCGACGCTGGCCGTGCCCGCCCGCACCGCCCGGCAGAAATCGGCCCAGGACTGGACTCGCAGCTTTTCGAGGATCGGCCCGTACTCGTCGAGCGGATGGCCCGAGAGGAAGAAGCCGATGGCGTCGCATTCGCGCTTGAGCTTGTCGGTGTGGGTCCAGAACTCGTGCGGCGGGATGCGTAGAGCCACATCCACCGAGGCGACGCCGCCGAACATGTCGGTGATGCCCGAGGTCTCGGCCTCGGCCGCGCCCTGGGCCATCTTCATCATCGGCTCGACCGCGGCCCAGGCGCGTGCCCGGTCCGGTTCGATGCAGTCCAGCGCGCCGGCCGCAATCAGGTTTTCCAGCGTGCGCTTGTTGACGTGGCGCGGGTTCAAGCGCCGGGCGAAGCAGGCGAGGTCCTTGAACGGCTTGTCGCCGCGCGCGGCGACGATCGACTCCACCGCCGAGCGGCCGACGCCCTTGATCGCGGCGAGCGCGTAGAGGATGCGCCCCTCCCGCACGTCGAACACCACGCCCGAGGTGTTCACGGACGGCGGCTCGACCGTGATCTTCAGGCGCTGCGCGTCCTGGCGGAATTCGGCGAGCTTGTCGGTGTTGTCGATGTCGAGCGTCATGGCCGCGGCCAGGAACTCGACCGGATGGTTCGCCTTCAGATAGGCGGTCTGGTAGGTCACCAGCGCGTAGGCGGCCGCGTGGGACTTGTTGAAGCCGTAGTCCGCGAACTTGGCGAGCAGGTCGAAGATCTCGTCGGCCTTGGCCTTGGTTAGGCCGTTTTCGGTGCAGCCCTTCACGAAGCGGTCGCGCTGGGCGTCCATCTCCGCCTTAATCTTCTTACCCATGGCGCGGCGGAGCATGTCGGCCTCGCCCAGCGTGTAGCCGGCGAGAACCTTGGCGACCTCCATCACCTGCTCTTGGTAGACGATGATCCCGAAGGTCTCCTTCAGGATCGGCTCCAGCATCGGGTGCGAGTACCAGCTCGCCTCGTTGCCGGCGTCACGCCCGAGCTTGCGCTCGCAATAGACCGGGATGTTGGCCATCGGGCCCGGCCGGTAGAGCGCCACCAGCGCGATGATGTCCTCCAGGCGGTCGGCCTGCATCTCGCAGAGCGCCTTGCGCATGCCGGCGGATTCCACCTGGAACACCGCGACGGTCTCGCCGCGGCCCATCGGCTCGTAGGTCTTCTTGTCGTCGAGCGGGATCTGAGCGAGATCGACCTCGATGCCGCGCTGCTTGAGCAGATCCGTGCAGCACCGCAGCATCGTCAGGGTCTTGAGGCCGAGGAAGTCGAACTTCACCAGGCCGGCCTGCTCGACCCACTTCATATTGAACTGGGTCACCCGCATGCCCGTCTTCGGGTCTCGGTAGAGCGGCACCAGTTCTTCGAGCGGCCGGTCGCCGATCACCACGCCGGCGGCGTGGGTCGAGGCGTGGCGGTGCAGGCCCTCCAGCTTCTTCGAGATCTCGATGAGGCGGGCGACGATCGGCTCCTCTTCGATCGCCTGCTGCAGCTTGGGCTCGCCCTCGATGGCTTGCGCCAGCGTCACGGGGTTGGCCGGGTTCTGCGGTACGAGCTTGGTCAGCTTGTCGACCTGCCCGTAGGGCATTTCCAGCACGCGGCCGACGTCGCGCAGCACGCCGCGGGCGAGCAACGTACCGAAGGTGATGATCTGCCCGACCTGCCGCTCGCCGTAGCGCTGCTGCACGTAGCGGATCACCCGTTCGCGGCCCTCGACGCAGAAGTCGATGTCGAAGTCCGGCATCGAGACGCGTTCGGGGTTGAGGAAGCGCTCGAACAGCAGACCGAAGCGCAGCGGGTCGAGGTCGGTGATGAGGAGCGACCACGCCACCAGCGAGCCTGCGCCCGAGCCGCGGCCCGGTCCCACGGGGATGTCGTGGTCCTTGGCCCACTTGATGAAGTCCGAGACGATCAGGAAGTAGCCCGGGAACTTCATCTTGACGATGACGTCGAGCTCGAACTTCAGCCGCGCGCGATAATCCTCCTCCGTGAAGCCCGGCGCGGTGCCGTGCTGCTTCAAGCGCAGCTCCAGCCCGGCCTCGGCCTGCCGGCACAGCTCGGTCGGCTCGTCGGCGGCCACCGCCTGAACCGGCGTCTCGGCGGCCTCGGCCAGTGCGTCGGCCATGGGCGGCGCCTCGCCCGCGGCGACGCTGGCGAAGTTCGGCAGAATGGGTTTGCGGGTGCGCGCCCGGTAAGAACAGCGCATGGCGATCTCGACGGAGGCCGAGAGCGCGTCCGGCAGATCGCGGAACAGCTCCATCATCGCGGCGCGCGTGGTGAAGGCGTGGCGCGGGGTGAGCCGGCGGCGGCGCTCGTCGGAGACGAGGCGGCCCTCCGCGATGGCGAGCAGCGCGTCGTGCGCGTCGTAATCGCCGGGCTTGGCGAAGAACGGCTCGTTGGTGGCGACGATGCCGAGACCGTTCGTATCAGCGAGCCGCAGCAATTCGCGCTCGACGGCGCGCTCGTCGTCGAGGCCGTGGCGCTGGATCTCGACGTAGAGGTGCTCCTCGCCGAACGCCCCTTTCAGGATCTCCAGGCGGCGCGCGGCCTGATCGACGCGGCCGGCACGTAGGCTGGTATCGAGCGGCCCCGAGAGCCCGCCGGTGAGACCGATCAGCCCCTCGACGTTGCCCTCCAGCGCCGAGACGGCGAGGTTGGGCGCGGCGCCGAGCGGACCATCGAAATGCGCCCGGCTGCCCAGACGCAGAAGGTTGCCGTAGCCGGTCTCGTCTTGAGCGAGCAGCACGATGTTGGCGCAGCCGGCCTGGGGCAGGCGCGCCATCGGGTCCGGCGCCTCGAAGCAGATCGTGAGCTGCAGGCCCGCGATCGGCTGGATCCCCGCCTTGGCGGCGTATTCGGAGAATTCCAGCGCCCCGAACAGGTTGTTGGTGTCGGTGAGCGCGAGCGCGGGCTGCCGGTCGGCCGCGGCCGCCTTGACGAGATCACCCGCCTTCACGCCGCCTTCGAGCAGCGAGTAGGACGAGTGGACATGGAGGTGGACGAAGCCGACCTCTTTGAGTGTGCGCGCCATGGAGGACCCTGCTCGGAGCCCGCTAAGATCGCCGCTCCATGCCTTCCGAGTCTGTCACCAAGGCGCCGCACCGCAGGCGATATCCACCGTTCTTCGAGTTTGACGCCGAACGGATGGGCGAGGCGGGCGGAAACCGCCTGTCCGCCACCTTTTCCTGTGAGCAACGCAGCCGACGCCGGAACAAACCGCGTTCGAGCGCGGACCTTTAATGGATCGGCGCCAAGGCTACCGCCCAGAGCGCGACCGCTCCGAAGAGCAGGCCAAAGGCGGTGAACTCGACGAGGCTGGTGAAGAGCACACGCTTGGTCATCGCTTCCACTCCCTGTTGATGGAGTGATCTTTGTTCCTGTTTTGTTCTGTGTAAAGCCTCGGGATCGACCCACGCGTTGGAATGGTGAACGATGTGTTGCCGGCGCCACGGTAGCCCGTTCAAGCCCGGTCACGCATCCCGTCGATGGCTTCGCGCTGCGGGGCACATCCTTCCGTCGAGGTGAGGCGGAATCGATCCAAGGCCGCGACCTCGCCGAACAGCTCGGCACCCCGAAGCGTTTCGCCTCACGCCTCCAGGTGACGCCGCCGGACGAGGCGGTGGATCAGGCCGCCGCGGGGGCCGATCAGCATCGAGACGAGGTAGAGCGCGCCCGCCGCCAGCACGATCGCCGGTCCCGTCGGGAGCCGGATGCCGGCGTGGTAGGAAACCAGCAGGCCGGTCACGCTGGAGATCATCGAGACCAGCATCGCCACGGGGATCAGGCCCGACAGGTCGGCGGCCCAGAACCGGGCGGTGATCGCCGGCAGCAGCATCAGGCCGACCGCCAGCAGCGTGCCGAGCGCCTGGAAGCCGCCGACGAGGTTGACCACCACGAGCGCGAGGAAGGCCGAGTGCACCGGGCCGCCGGCGCGGCTGACCGTGCGCAGGAACAGCGGATCGACGCACTCGATCACCAGCGGGCGGTAGAGCAGGGCGAGCGCGACCAGCGTCAGGCTCGCAATGCCGCCGAGCAGCGTGAGCGCGTCGTCGTCGAGCGCCAGCACGGTGCCGAACAGAATGTGCAGCAGATCGACCTGCGAACCGCGCAGCGATACGAGGAACACCCCGCCCGCGAGCGAGATCAGGTAGAAGGCGGCCAGACTCGCATCCTCCTTCAGCACGGTCGAGCGGGTGACGAGCCCGGCGGCCAGCGCCACCGCGAGCCCGGCCACCAGCCCGCCCAGCGTCATCGCCGGCAGCGACAGCCCGGCGACGAGGAAGCCGGCGGCGGCGCCGGGGAGGATGGCGTGGCTCATCGCCTCGCTCATCAGGCTCATCCGACGCAGCATCAGGAAGACGCCGAGCGGCGGCGCCGACAGCGACAGCGCGAGGCACCCGGCCAGCGCCCGGCGCATGAAGCCGAACTCGACGAAGGGGCCGATCAGGAAATCAAGACAATCGGCAAACGTCACGAGACGGCCCCGTGATGCGCGCGGCCATGGTCGTGATCATGATGGCCGGGCTCATGATGATCGTGGTTGTGGTCGTGCGGGGCATGGCCGTGCGTCTGCGCGGAGCCGCCGCTCTCGTGATGCGCCTCGTGCGCGTCATGCTCGTGCGCCTCATGGCGGCAGATCGCGGCGGCCTCGTCCCAGGCCTCCGACAGGCGCAGCGCACGGGCCAGCACCGGCGGCGTCAGCACCTCGCGCGTCGGCCCCCAGGCGATGGGCCGGCGGGCGAGAACGAGGGTCGAGGCGAAATGCGCGCGCACCTGGGCAAGGTCGTGCAGGGCCGCGACCACGGTGCGGCCCTCGCGGTGCCAGCCGCGGATCAGGGTGAGCAGGTCGGCGGTGGTGCGCTCGTCGATGCCGGTGAAGGGCTCGTCGAGCAGGATGATCCGTGCATCCTGCAGGATCAGCCGGGCGAACAGGGCGCGTTGGAACTGGCCGCCGGAAAGGGTGCCGATCGGCCGGTCCTCGAAGCCATTGAGCCCGACCGCCGCGAGCGCCTCGACCAGGCGGCTCCGCTGGCGGATGAGGCTGCGCCACGCACCGAGCGGGCGCCACAGCCCCATCGCCACGAGGTCGAGGACGCTCAAGGGGAAGCTGCGGTCGATCTCGGCGGCCTGCGGCAGGTAGGCGATGGCGCCGGAGCGCGGCCCCGCCTCGACGCTTCCGTCGAGCGGGCGGATCTCGCCGACGATGCCCTTCAGCAGGGTCGACTTGCCCGCGCCGTTCGGCCCGACCACGGCGAGCAGGTCGCCGGGCGCGATGGTGCCGTCGAGATGGTGAACCGCCGGATGCCGGTCGTAGCCGAGCGTCAGGCCCTGGAATCGGATCGCGCCGGCGCGCGCGGCCTCGCCGCTCACGATTTGGCCCACAGGATCACGGCCCAGAGCAGGCTCGACAGGATGAGGGCGGCCGCGAGACGAGGGCCGACTCCGCTGCGGAACAGCGAGCGGCGCGGGAGGCGGACGGTCCCGCCGGCACGGGTCATGGGATCTCCGAGGATGGACCGGCGCGGGCGGTGTCGCGGAGGCCGGGACTATCGCGGCCCGCGCCGTTGCCCGCCTCGTTGCCCGATTGCAGCCGGACGCCTATCTTGGTCGGGCTGATACACTGTAACATGGACCGAGTTCAATCGGCCCGTGCCGAGTGTCGATACAAGCGGCGATGATAAGCGGCGACACCGGGCGCCGAGACCGGGGAGGTCGGGATGCGCGGTCACGCGCAGCAGCAGCACGGCCAAGGCGAGGGCCAAGGCGACGGCAACCACGGCGACGGGCACGTGCACGACCATCACGGTCATGGCGCGTCCGCCTGCGGTGGGCATGCCGTCTCGGTCGAGGACGTGATCGAGCGGGCGGAGCGGCTCTGCCAGGCGCGCGCCTTGCAATTCACGCGGCTGCGGCGGGACGTGCTCGCGGCGGTGGCGGCGGAGCACAAGCCGCTCGGCGCCTACGACATCGCCGAGCGGATGAGCGCCCCCGGGCGCCGGGTCGCGGCGGTGTCGGTCTACCGCGCGCTCGATTTCCTCACCGAGCAGGGCTTCGTCCACCGCATCTCCAGCCGCAACGCCTTCGTCTCGTGCGGGCACGAGCACGGCGCGGGGGTGGGCCTTGTCTTCCTGATCTGCCGCACCTGCGGCGGCATCGACGAGATGACCGCCCCGGCGGTCGAGAGCGCCCTCGACCAGACGCTGGCCGGGGCCGGCTTCACCCCGACGAGCCGGATTCTGGAGGTCGAGGGGGAGTGCGGCGCCTGCCGCGGGCGCGGGGACGCGCTGCCGGACGAGGCGAGCCGCGCGTAGCGGTCAGCACGCGTTGCGGTAGGCGCGCGGCGAGGCGATCGTCCGGAACAGGATCGTGATGTCGAGCCAGAGCGACCAGTTGTCGATGTAGTGCAGATCGGCCTGGACGCGGCTCTCCATCGCCGCGTCGGTCAGCGTCTCGCCGCGAAAGCCGTTCACCTGCGCCCAGCCGGTGATGCCCGGCTTCACGTTGTGGCGGCGGGCGTAGAGGGCGATGCGGCGCTCGAAGCTGCGGTCATGCGCCAGCGCGTGCGGGCGGGGGCCGACGAGCGACATGTCGCCCCGGATCACGTTCAGGAGCTGCGGCAGCTCGTCGAGGTTGGTCCGGCGCAGCAGGGCGCCGATCCGGGTGATGCGCTCGTCGTTGCGCGAGGCCTGCCGGAAGGGGGCGTCGGGGGCAGCCTTCATGCTGCGGAACTTGAAGACGCCGAAGGCCTCCTGGTTGAAGCCGTAGCGCCGCTGCCGGAAGAAGACCGGGCCGGGGCTGTCGAGCTTGATCAGCACGGCGAGCGCGACGAAGAGCGGCGCGAGCAGCAGCAGCCCGATCCCGGCCAGCGTCACGTCGAAGGCGCGCTTGAGCAGGATCTCGCCGACCGAGAGCGGGCGGCGGCCGATATTGATGCCAGACAGTCGGCCGACCCGAGCGACCTGCAGGTCGGGGAAGCGGTCCATCATCGTGCCGGGCCGCAGGTGCAGGGCCGCCGGCACCCGCAGGAAGGCGTCGATGCAGCGCTCGATGTCGGCGGGCTCCGACCACGGCACCAGCACGAACACGTCGTCGGGCCGCAGGAACCGCACCACCGAGACCGCGAGGTCGAGATCCTCGGCGAGCAAGGTCTCCGCGTTCCCGGTGCCGGAGGCGGGCTCGGGACGGCGCAGGTAGCTCGTCCCGACGATGCGTAATCCCAGCGCCTCGACATCGTTGTTGGCGTAGAAGTTCGTCACGTCCTCCTCGTAGCCGACGAGGTGGACGCGGCTGGCGGAGGGCGAGCCGGAGGTGCTGCTGCGGCGTACCATGGCCACCGTCCCCGCGCGGACGAGGATCGTCACGGGCAGGCCGGCGAGGAAGAAGGCGACCGAGGCGACGCGGGAGAAGTCCTGAGTCGTCTTCGTCGCGAAGCCGACCAGCAGGGCGACCGCCCAGGCCATGAGCCAGAGCGTCGCCCGGCGCTGCAGATGCGGCGTCTGCGACAGGCAGCGCTCGATGCTGTACTCGCCGCGGGCGAGATTGGTCAGCACGAAGATCAGAGACAGGAAGCCGGCCGTCTGAAGGTTCATGCTGTTCGTGAGCGGGATCAGCTCCCCGTCGCCGATATAGGCGTGGTAGGCCACGTCCGCCGCGAAGCCGACCGCGAAGATCGCCACGAGATCGGCCGCCAGCAGCGAGGCCGAGATGCCCACGCGCAGGGCCATGCGCCGCCGCCTCGGCAGAAGCGAGGCCCAGACGGAGCGGCTTACCCCGTCGCCGGGCAGCCGCTGGTACTGCTGAGGGGGGCGCTCGTGAAACATATGTCCCGCGCTGTGCTGCCCTGGGGCGGTGAAGTGTCCCGACGCGGGACGTTTTCGGCCGCCGCGCCCGGTTCTGCGGCTCCCCGCGCAAGCCGCGCACCGGATGCATGCCGGTGCCATTGCTCGGGCCAAACGGGACTGAGATACGAGCCAGCGGACGAAAGCCCGGCCCTCCGGATGAGCGGTCCCTGGACCGATCCTCCGGCGGGCTGGACCCGTCGCGGTGCGCGGGCCGAACGCAGACCGGCCCCCGATCGATCCCGTTGGATGCGATCGGAGGCCGGTGTGAAACGAAAGACGCGTTTTCTACGAGAGAATCGGTGGCATCGCGGTGCGAGGCCTTGAAAGATCAGCGCTTATTTCTTGAACAAAGCAATGCGGGAGGGCCGTCCGGTCATCGGTGCGGAGCGCCCTCCGGACGGAGTGCGGCATGAGAGCCGAAGCGATTGAGAATCCGGGATTGCCCGGTCCGCCGGAAGTCGCCGTGACGGCACCGTCCCAAACGCGCGGACAAGCCTCCCCGGCCCTGGCCGTGCTCCTGGGCCTCAGCCTCTCGCATCTCCTCAACGATCTCGTGCAGTCGCTTCTGCCGGCGCTCTATCCCCTACTCAAGGCAGGCTTCCACCTCGATTTCGGGCAGATCGGCCTCATCACCTTCGTGTTCCAGGGCACGGCTTCGCTGCTCCAGCCGGCGGTCGGCCTCTACACCGACCGGCGCCCGCTGCCCTACTCGCTGGCCATCGGCATGGTGCTATCGCTGGCCGGGCTCGCCCTGTTGTCGGTGGCGTCGGCCTACGGGGCCCTGCTCGCCGCCGCGGCGCTGATCGGGCTCGGCTCCGCCATCTTCCATCCTGAGGCGAGCCGGGTGGCGCGGCTCGCCTCCGGCGGCCGCTACGGTCTGGCGCAGTCGGTGTTCCAGGTCGGCGGCAATGCCGGCACGGCACTCGGGCCGTTGCTCGCCGCCTTCGTCGTGGTGCCGCGCGGCCAGGGCAGCGTCGCGTGGTTCTGCCTCGCCGCGCTCGCCGGCATCCTCGTGCTCGGCACGGTCGGCCGCTGGTACGCGCAGCGGCTCGCCACGACGCCGCGAACCGCAGGGAAAAGCACGGGCGCCGCCTCCGGCCGCCTCAGCCGGGTGCGGATCGTGGCGACGATCGCGATCCTGCTGGGGCTGATCTTCTCCAAATACTTCTATATGGCGAGTTTTTCGTCTTACTACACGTTCTACTTGATTCACCGGTTCGGCGTGCCGGTGGCGCTCGCACAGGTCTACCTGTTCGTCTTCCTCGGAGCGGTGGCGGCGGGGACGATTCTCGGCGGCCCCATCGGTGACCGATTCGGGCGCAAGCTCGTGATCTGGATCTCGATTCTCGGCGTGCTGCCGTTCTCGCTCGCCTTGCCGCACGTGAGTCTGCTCTGGACGGTGATTCTGTCGGTGCCGATCGGACTGATTCTGGCGTCCGCCATGCCGGCGATCCTGGTCTATGCACAGGAATTGTTGCCGGGCCGGATCGGGCTCGTCGGCGGGCTGTTCTTCGGCTTCGCCTTCGGCATGGGCGGCCTCGGCGCCGCGCTGCTCGGGGAGATGGCCGATCATGTCGGCATCGAGCGGGTCTACGATCTATGCGCCTTCCTCCCCGCGCTCGGGCTGATGGCGGTGTTCCTGCCGCGGCTGCGGTAGCGCCTTAGCCGGGCCGGGCCGGGCCGGGGCTGGGGGCGTGCGCATCCGCCCGGGGCATCGCCTCGCGACGCCCTCGGTCGATTGTTAGAACACCGGACGAGGGCAACGCAGGGGTGCCTCGCCCGGGATCCGATATCCGGGACGAGGCTTTCGGGGCAGGCGGTCAGGCAGCCTGCTCGTTCTGCGGCCGGGCCAGGGTCTGGATCGACTCGAAGCCCTCGAATTGCGGGTGGCCGAGATAGAGCGGCTTGGTGCCGGGCACCCGGCCATGCGCCTTGCGGAACTGTTCCGAGCGGGTCCACGCCTCGAAATCGGCACGCGAGCGCCAGACCGTGTGCGAGGCGTAGAGGATGTGGTCCTCGGCCTCCGGCCCCTTGAGCATGTGGAACTCCACGAAGCCTTCCATCTCGCCGAGATGACTGTCGCGTCCGAGCCAGACCTGCTCGAAATCCTCAGCCGATTCTTTGACGACCTTGAACCGGTTCATTGCGATGAACATGCCGTGACGCTCCCGATCTGAGCGAGCCGGCCCAACACGACCGCTCGAATATGATGACTCTACGTAGTCTCGCTCATAGGCTGAGACAGGCCCCGCCGCACCGCCTGTGGTTTGCAGGGGCCTACCTCAGCGAATTCGTGAGAAATCCCACCAAACTCCGGATGGAGTTGCCGTTTTTGCCGCAGGAACGTTCGGTGAACAGAAACTTGCCGGAAAACCGAAAACTTTCATCTGGCAACAGGTAGGCTCTTGCATTGTGTATGCACTTCATGGTGATGCTGCAGCTAGGCTAAACCACTGCGATACGGCTGCCTCTAAAACGCATCTGTCTGACCTGACCCGGTAGTAGAAGCGTTTCGAGATGACCGAAGACGCTGGCAAAGGCTCAAGCGCTGCCGACCTAAGGTCCTTGGGTCGGTCCGCGACATCGAACAGGGACCGTGCCGTAAGATGATGCCGAAACAGACAACCGATGTCGACCGCCTCGTCGGGCTCCGGATCACCGCGCTGCGCAAGGCACGCGGCTTGAGCCAGACCGCGCTCGGGACCGCGGTGGGTGTGACCTTCCAGCAGGTTCAGAAATACGAGAAGGGCCAGAATCGCGTTGGCGCCGGGCGCCTGCGCGAGATCGCCCGGCTGCTCGAGGTCCCGGTCTCCGCCTTCTTCGAGGAAGGCGATGGCGCCGCCGCCCAGGAGCAGACCGAGGTGTTCGGCTTCCTGCGCGCGCACGGGGCCGTCGATCTGCTGCGGGCCTTCGCGACGATCGAGGACGATCAGATGCGCCGCGAGGTTCTGGCGATCGTGCGCAGCGCCGCCCGCCTCGGCCGTAAGAAAGACCCGGAAGTCGTCGTCGACGCCATCGAGACGCGTCCGACCTGAAGGCATCGGGGCGGCCTGTCGCGGACGGTTTGCCGCGGACATGGCTTGCCCTGTGCCCTCCCTCGCCGAACCGGCATCGCCTCGACGTCGAAGAGCGCATCACCCCAAGCGCTCTCTGCCGACGTTCGGACGGGATGATACGGGTTCCGTGCGATCCATGCTTCGACGGGGCGGCGATGCCGGCATCGCCGCTTGAGCGCTTTCCGACGACGGGGTCACCGGTTCGTCGAAAGAATGCGGGTCGAAACGAGGGCCGAGAGGCGCATCACGCTTCGGCCGTCCCGGCGATCAGGTGGAAGAAGCTGCCCGTGACGCGGCCCCGGCGATGGCCGGCAAGGCCGAGCGGCACCCCTTCCGCATCCGTCACCCGCGCCAGCGCAATTTCATCACCCGGGGCCGGCGTGAGTTCGCTCGCATAGTGGAACTCGTGCCCGACGAGGCGCGTGCCGGCGGTGCCGAGCAGCCCGTCGTCGAGGAGATGCGCGACACGGTAGCCGAGATGGAGCTTGCGCCGCCGATACGAGGTCGCGACCGGCAGCAGCCCGCACATCGGATGGGTGAGCCCGTCCGCATCCTCCAGGCTCTCGCCCAGAACCATGTAGCCGCCGCACTCGCCATGGACCGGCCGCGTCTGCGCGAAGTCGCGTAAGCCGCTGAGGAAGCTTTGCGCTGCTGCGAGCCGGCCCGCATGCAGTTCGGGGTAGCCGCCGGGCAGCCAGCAAGCGTCGCAATCGGCCCCCGGCGCCTCATCGGCCAGCGGCGAGAACGGCACGATCTCGGCGCCGGCCGCGCGCCAGCCGGCCAGCATGTGCGGATAGAGGAACGAGAAGGCGGCATCCCGCGCCACCGCGATCCGCTGCGCCGGCGGCTTCGGCAGGCCGTCGGTGGCAACGGGGGCGTGCCCGCCGGCCACGGCAAGAATCGCGTCGAGGTCGAGGGCGGTTTCCGCGAGATCGGCGAGCCGGTCGAGGCGGGCGTAGAGATCGGCGGTCTCGCCGGCCTGGACGAGGCCGAGATGGCGCTCGGGCAGGACGAGGCTCGCCTCGCGCGGGAAGGCGCCGAGCACCGGCAGGCCCACTCGCGACAGCCCTGCCTCGACGAGGCGGCGGTGGCGCGGGCTCGCGACCTTGTTCAGAATCACGCCCGCGATCCGGATCCGCGAATCGTAGGCCGCGCAGCCGAGCGCCACGGCCGCCGCCGATTGCGCGGCACCCGACACGTCGAGCACCAGAACCACCGGCCAGCCGTAGCGCGCGGCGATGTCGGCGTTGGCGCCGGTGCGGCCCTCGCCCGCGACGATGCCGTCATGCAGGCCCATCGAGCCTTCGGCGATGACGAGATCGGCCTCGCCCGCACTCAGTCCGGCGCAGGCGTCGAGCAGCGCGTCGGGCATGGCAAAGCTGTCGAGGTTGAGGCTGGGCAGGCCCGTCGCCGCCTCGTGGAAGGCGGGGTCGATGTAGTCCGGCCCGCATTTCGCGCCGCGGATCGCCACGCCGCGGCGGCGCAAGGCTCGCATCAGCGCG
Organism: Methylorubrum sp. GM97; assembly: GCF_024347855.1. Taxonomy (NCBI): domain Bacteria; kingdom Pseudomonadati; phylum Pseudomonadota; class Alphaproteobacteria; order Hyphomicrobiales; family Methylobacteriaceae; genus Methylorubrum; species Methylorubrum sp. GM97. Next base: position 958,308 of record NZ_AP025942.1, on the reverse strand, counting down.
AGCGTCACCGTGGTCTTGCCGGAGCCGGAGCGCGGCGCCGCGACGAGGAGGCCGGGGGCGGGGGTCACGATGCGGCCTCGTCCGATGGTGCGCCAGGGGCACCGACAGCGCCGCGGGGGCGGAAGCGGCGGTCGTAATCGGGGGCGTAGAGCGCGCTCTCGCGGAAATCCGACGGGTCGAGCGCCGGCCCCACCAGGATCAGGGCGGTGCGCTCGATCTTCTCGGCTTGGACGCAGGCAGGGAGGGTCGTCAGCGTCCCGGTCAGCACCCGCTCGTCGGGCCAGGTCGCGCGGAACACCACCGCGGCGGGACAATCCGGCCCGTAGAACGGGACGAGACCGGCGCAGGTCGGCTCGACCACGTGGATCGAGAGATGCAGCGCCAGGGTCGCGCCGGTGGCCGCGAAGGCCGAGAGCTGTTCGCGCTCCGGCATAGGGCTCGCCCGGCCCGAGGTGCGGGTGAGCACCACCGATTGCGTCAGCCCCGGCACCGTCAACTCGCGCCGCAGCAGGGCGGCGGCGGCGGCGAAGGAGGGGACGCCCGGCGTGACGGTGTAGGGAATGCCCAGCGCGTCGAGCCGGCGGGTCTGCTCGGCCAGCGCGCTCCAGACCGAGAGGTCGCCGGAATGCAGCCGCGCCACGTCCTGGCCGGCGGCGTGCGCCCGCTCGATCTCGTCCATGATCGCATCGAGATCGAGCGGCGCGGTGTCGACGATGCGTGCGCCGTCGGGGCACCACGACAGGATCTCGGGCGCCACCAGCGAGCCCGCATACAGGCAGACGGGGCAGGCGGCGATCCGGTCGCGGCCGCGCACGGTGATGAGGTCGGCGGCGCCCGGCCCGGCGCCGATGAAATGGACGGTCATGATGCCCGCTTACAGCATCGGGACGCCCGTTGGGGAGAGACGATGGCCGAGGTTGCGGCAAGGAACCGAGGGAGAACGGCTCAGCGCGACGGCTCCGCCGCGACCTCGCCCCAGCCCGGCAGCGGGAAGGCCCGGTCGTAGGCCAGATTGAAGACGAAGGCGTAGGCCACGTAGAAGGCCGCGATCGCGAGATCCATGACGAAGGCCTCGACGAGGCCGATGCCGAGATACCATGCGATCGGCGGCATCAGGATCAGGAGCAGCCCGGCCTCGAACAGCACGGCGTGAGCCACCCGCAGGACGAGGCTCTTGCGCGTGTGCCCGGTCCACCGCTGCATCACGCGATCGAAGCCGAGATTGTAGACGTAGTTCCAGGCAGCCGCGGTGATGGCACTGCCCACGCCGATCACCCCCATCTCGGAGGCGTGCAGCCCGAACAGCACCGTTCCGAACGGGATGATGAGCGCGAGGCCGAACATCTCGAACAAGAGGGCATGACGGATACGGTCGCGTGTGGTGCGCATGAACTAGCTCGGAAAAACGGGATTGGCCCGGAAAGGTCGGGCTTGGTCCGCCGTCTTCTATCTGCGATACCCACGCTGCCAAGTTGGTATGTATCCGGAAATCAGATAGATGGCCGTTTCGCTCGACCAACTCCAAGCCTTCGTGGCGGCGGCCGAGGCCGGGTCGTTCTCGGGCGCCGCCCGCGTGCTGCGGAAGGCGCAATCGGCCGTCAGCACGCAGGTGGCCAACCTCGAGGCCGATCTGGGGCTGGCGCTGTTCAGCCGAACGGGCCGGAACCCGGTGCTCACCCCGGCGGGGGAGCGGCTGCTGTCGGAGGCGCGCGTGGTGCTCGACCGGCGCGAGCACCTGATCGGCGTGGCGAGCAGCCTGGAGCAGCGGGTGGAGAACCGGCTGGTCGTCGCCATCGATGAGCTCTACCCCGAGCACGCGCTCGGCGCGCTCTTCGCCGATTTCGCTCAGGCCTTCCCCTTCGTGGAACTGGAACTGCTCTTCCCGTTGATGGAGGATGTCAGCCGCATGGTGCAGTCGGGCGCCGCCGACCTCGGCGTGATGTGGCGCCAGGAGATCCTACCGACGGAACTCGGCTTCCAGACCATCGGCTGGGTGCCGCTCAAGCTCGTCTGCGGACGCGACCATCCGCTCGCCAAGGCGCGGGTGGAGTGGGAGGAACTGAAACGCCATCGCCAGATCCTTGTCGCCGCGCGCAGCGACGGGCCGGAGAAGCGCCGTCTGCGGGTGGCGGCCGAGGTGTGGTGGGTGGAGAGCCACTGGGTGATCTTGGAGATGGTGAAACACGGGATCGGCTGGGCCTTCGTCACCGATCACGTCATCGCCTCGTCCCTCACCGCACCGGATCTCGTCACGCCGGACCTGCAGTTCGACAAGGGCGACTGGCCCATCGCCCTGGAACTGGTCTGGCACAAGCAGCGGCCCTGCGGCCCCGCCGCTTCATGGCTGCGCGAGCGCTTCGCGGCGGAGCGGATCGGCAGCGTGTCAGGCGGCGACCGGGCGGATTGAGGGATGGGCTTCGCGGAAGCTGGCCGTGGACGGCGCCGCGGTGGCCACTCACCCCTGCTTTCGGAACGACGCGCTTACGCGACCCGGACGCGGTTCCGGCCGTCGGTCTTGGCGTCGTAGAGGGCCTTGTCGGCGCGCTCCAGGCTCTCGCTCAGCGCTTCGCCGGCTCGGAGCATCGCGACGCCGAGGCTCACCGTGATCGGAACGGCCGATCCTTTCCAGGAGACCGGCGAGCCGCCGACCGCGCGGCGCAGGCGTTCGGCGAGATAAGTCGTCGCGTTGTGATCGCGCCCGGGCAGCACGATCCCGAACTCCTCGCCGCCCAGCCGCGCGAGATGGCCGCCCTCGGGCAGGAGCGCGGCCGCCCGCGCGGCGAAGTCGCGCAGCACCGCGTCCCCCGCAGCATGCCCGAACCGGTCGTTGATCGCTTTGAAATGGTCGAGGTCCGCGACGATGATGCCGGCCTCCGTCACGCCGCCGGTCTCGGCCGCCAGGCCCTGCCGGTTCAACGCGCCCGTCAACGCGTCCGTCCGCGCCATCCGCGCGACGGCGGCATAGCCCCGCTCCGCCTCCAGGGCGAGAATCGCCGTGGTCAGGAGGATGGAAGTGACGTGATCGACGATGAAAATCGCGATGACGGAGAGCCGGACCGACGCCTCGGAAACCGGCAGCAGGGGCAGGCAGATCACCAGCGCGATCGCGAGGAGGGCCCCGGCGATCAGGTGCCGCAGCGGGGAACGCCGCGTTGAGGTTCGGAAGACATAAACGGCCGCCGCAGCCTCGTGGACGGCATAGGCGATCGTGCTGCCGGCATTGATCGCGACGGCGTTACCGCCCGCGAGCGTGAGCCCGAGATGCGTCGCCGTGGGGAGCAGGAACAGGCCGATCATCGGCCCCGCCACCGCCGGGCGCCCGTCGAAGAGCCGGAGCCCGATCCAGAAGGTCGCCCCGGCGAGCGACCAGCCGAACGGCGACCAGATGCTGCCGTAATAGCCGAAATCCACGAACCACACGGCCATGGTCGCGCAGACGGCGTAGCTGGCTCCAAAGCAAAGGAAGTAGGTCTTCTGCCGGTGCAGCAGCCACGCGCAGAGGAAAATCGCGGCGCAGGCGCCGAACACCAGGAAATCGGTGAATTGCAGGGTGGGAACCGACAAGTCCGTCACCGCCCCGCCCCTCCCTGCTTCACGCGGCCATCCTCGCCGTATCGCGTGAAAGGTTCCCTTCGCTGGCCTGCCTCTTCGCGGTCTCGGTTAAGGAAGGCTTGACGCCCGGTCCGCAACGGCGAGGGCGCAGGTGGCGCCCGCGCTGGCGATGCGGGGCAGGACGAGGCGCGCCGCCGGGCCGGCGCAGGCCAACGCCGCCGCCTCCGCCACCGAGCCGACGCCGCGGCTCGCCTCGATTCGGTGCGACCGGGTCACGACCCGCGCATCCACCGCCGTCAGGGCCGCCGCATCGAGCGCAGTCGGCGCGAGGCCGAAAACGGCGGCGGCGTCGCAGACCGCCGGTTCACCGGCCCGGTCCGCGGCGGTGGCGATGGCGGCAAGCTGTCCCGATGCGAGCCTGGCCTCGGCCAACGCCCGGTTCAGCAGCGCGACGATCTCCGCGGCGGTCGTGGCCCGGCGAAAACCGATGCCGGCAAAGACGCAGGGCGGGGTCACGGCTTCGTCCAGACCCATTGCGTGATCGGCATGGCCGGGCGCCAGCCGGTGAGGCCGCCGACCGGCACCGCGTGGGCGACCGAGAGCCGGCGCAGGGCGCCGCCGGCCTCACTGAAGGCCGCGAGCAGGGCCGCCTCACCCTCCAAGGTGACGGCGTTGGCGACACAGCGGCCATCGTGCGGGAGCGCGTCGCGACAGGCGGCGAGCAGGCTGGGCTCGGCGACACCGCCGCCGACGAAGACCGCCCCGGGGGAGGGGAGGGCGGACAAAGCCGCGAGCGAGCCGCCGACGACGACCTGCACACGGGGCGCGACCCCGAGCGCCCGAGCGTTGCGGGCGATCCGCTCCGCCCGGTCCGGCCGGCGCTCCACCGCGACGGCGCGGTTGGCGGGATGGCGCAGGCACCATTCGATCGAGATCGAGCCGGCGCCGGCCCCGAGATCCCACAGGGTTTCGCCGGCCCGCGGGCGCAGGGCCGCGAGCGTCACCGCGCGGATTTCGGCCTTGGTGAGCTGGCCGTCGTTCTCGAACCACGCATCGTCGAGGCCGGGGCTCAGCGGGACGATCCGGGCGCCGGGCGCTGCTTCCACCGCAACCGCGAGGGTGTTGAGAGCGGCGATCTCGCTCAAGTCGAAGTTTTCCGCGCGCGCCTCGCGAACCCGTTCGTTCGGGCCGCCCATGGCTTCGAGCACGGTCAGTCGCGAACCGCTGAAGCCGCGCTCGGTAAGCAGCGCGGCGACGGCCGCGGGCGTCGCGCCGTCCCAGGACAGGGCGAGGATGCGGGCGCCGGGCTGGAGATGCGGCACGATGCCGAACAGGTCGCGCCCGTGCAGGGTGAGGCAGGCGGTCTCGGGCAGCGACCAGCCGAGCCGGGCCGCGGCGAGGCTGAAAGCGGAGGGCTGCGGGAAGGCGCGGATCTCGTGCGCCGGCACCAGCCGGGCGAGTTCGGCGCCGATGCCGTAATGGAACGGGTCGCCGGTGGCGAGGATGCAGGTCGGCCGCCCGCGCCGGGCCAGGATGCCGGGATAGGCCGTGTCAATCGGGCTCGGCCAGGGCCGGGTCTCGGTGGCCAGCGGCGCCGCCAGGGCGAGGTGGCGGCGCCCGCCATAGACCACCTCCGCCGCATCGAGGGCGGCAGCCGCGGCGGGCGAGAGGCCCACCCGCCCGTCCTCGCCGATGCCGACGATGGCGAGCCACGGGGCGTGATCAGGCACAAGTGACGGCGCCGTCATGGCAGCGGCTGCCGCAGGGTCGATTGCATGCAAAAAAGTCCGCGATGACGGGAGCCGTCTCGCGGACTTCGTTACGCGCCCCCGGCCGGAACGGCCAGGGGCTGGGCTCGGCCTGCGCCTCAGCCGACCGCCGGGCGGACGGCCAGAGGCGCGGCCATCTCCGGCACGGCCGGTCCGGGCACGCCGAGATAGGCGCGGCGGGCGGGCTTGAGCACGAACCACGCGAGCGCTGCCACCACGAGGTCGAGGCCGATAGCGATGCCGAAGACCGGCACCCAACTTCCGACCGCGTCGTGGATCAGCGCGGCGACGGGGCCGCCGAGCAGCGAGCCCACGCCCTGAGCCATGTAGAGGAAGCCGTAGTTGGTGGTGGCGTGCTTGGTGCCGAAGGTGTCCGTGAGCGTCGAGGGGAACAGCGAGAAGATCTCGCCCCAGGCGAAGAACACGACGCCCGAGAGCAGGGCGAAGGCGTAGGCGTTCTCACGGAACATCAGCAGCAGGCCGATGGCCACCGCTTCGAGCGCGAAGGCCACCGCCATGGTGTTCTCGCGGCCGACATGGTCCGAGACCCAGCCGAAGAAGGGGCGCGTCAGGCCGTTGGTGATGCGGTCGAAGGTGAGCGCGAAGGGGAGTGCGACAAAGCCGAACACCATGGCGTCGGCGACGCCGAACTCCTTGGCGAAGGCGGAGAACTGCGCAACCACCATCAGGCCGCCGGTCGACATCATCGCCATCATCGCGAACATCAGCCAGAACAGCGGGGTCTTCAGCATCTGAGCCGGGGCCACGTCGCGGGCGGCGCTCGCCACCTTGTCGGCGGGGATGGCGGGGGTTTCACCGGCCTTCGGCGTGCGCAGGCCGAGCGCTGCGGCGACGCCGATCACGGCCATGACCGCACCGAACACGAACAGCGTGTGGCGGTAGCCCGAGGCCGCGATCATGTCGGTGATGGGGAAGGTGGTGGCGATGGCGCCCATGCCGTAGCCCGCCGCCACGACGCCGGCCGCGAAGCCGCGCCGCTCGGGGAACCAGCGCACCATCAGCCCGACCACGCCGACATAGACGATGCCGGTGCCGAGGCCGCAGAGCAGACCGTAGGTCGCGTAGAGGCCCCAGAGGGTGTCGGTGTAGGAGGCCGCGACCCAGCCCAGCCCCGACAGGGCGGCGCCGAGGGCGATCATCGCCTTGGCGCTGAAGCGCTCGATCAGCCAGCCCTGCACCGGCGAGAAGAAGGTCTGGAGCACGATCAGCATCGTGAAGGCGACCTGCACGGCAGCGAGACTCGCGCCGGTGGTCGCCTGGAACGGCTTCACGAACAGGGTCCAGACGTATTGCGGACTGGAGATCGTCATCATGACGAGGAGACCAAGGCCGAGCTGGATCCACCGCGTCCGATCAGAAATTGTATGCATCATTCACTCCCTTGCGGCGTCGGGCCTGAGCAAGGGGCGTGCCAGGGGTGAAGCCTCAGGTTCGAGCGGTGACGAGCCAGCAGGCGGCGCCGAGTTCCACCGGGCCGGACCCGAAGCGGTCTCGGAACAACGCCGTGATGATTTTTAAGGCAGCGTCCTTCACGTCCGGCTCTCGCTCGCGCAGCAGGCGGGCGATGGGGCCGCGGGTCGCTACGAAGTCGGCCGCCGCCTCGGGCGTATCGCCCACCCGCATCATCCGATCCACGGGCTCACATTCGATGGCGTGAAAACCGGCTGCCTCAAGAATAGGCAGGAGCGTCTCCGGCGCAGCAAAACGGAAGGGTCCCGGCGCGCCCGGCTGCGGTGCTTCAGCCTCGGGCAGGATCGGCAGCACCGCGTCCCGCGCCAGCGTGACCCAGGCGTTTTCCGCCATGTTCCGCCAGCACAGGAAGCTCATCCGCCCGCCCGCCACGAGGGAGCGGCGGATGTTGGCGAAGGCCGCGGTGGAATCCTCGAAGAACATCACGCCGAAGCGGGAGAGAGCGTGATCGAAGCGGGCGCCGAAGGCGTGATCCTGGGCGTCGGCCCGAAGCCACTCGATCGGGGCGGCACCCGGCGCCTCCCGCGCCGCCCGCTCGCGGCCGACGGCCAGCAGCGGTTCCGACAGGTCGGCGGCGGTGACGTGGCCGCCGCTCCCGACCTGCCGCGCGGCGCGGAGCGCCGTGTCGCCCGCCCCGCAGCCGATATCGAGCACGCGGGCGCCGGGTGGGAGCGCGGCGCGGGCGAACAGGGCTTCGGTGAAGGGCGCGAAGGCCGTGTCGAGGGCTTCGTGGTAGAGGGCCCAGCGCTGCCCGACTTCGCCGTTCCAGTAGTCGCTCTGGTCCTGGTTCAGGGTGCTCGTCATCGATCCACTCACTTCGATCCCAAGGCCAGTGCCTCAAAGGCGGTCGCCACCGCAACCGCGCCGGGATCGGGATGGCCCTTCAGGTCTTTGCCGGCGAGATAGCTGGAGCGGCCGGTCCCGGCCCGCTCCATCCCGGCGGTTGCCTCGGCGCCCGCGCGGGCAGCCTGCGCCGCCGCGCCGAGGCCGGATGTCGCCAGCGCCTCGACCGCCGGAATCGCCGCGTCGAGCATGGTGCGGTCGCCGGGGCCCGCGCCGCCGATTTCGCGCACCCGAGCGACGCCGGCGGCGCAGGCGGCCGGCCAGTCCGCACCCCCGGCGAGTGCCGCGCCAGTGGCGGCGAAGAAGATCGAGAGCAGCACGCCGCTCGATCCGCCCGTCGCGCGTTCGAGGCGCTCGCCCAGTGCCCGGCACAGGGCGGCGGGATCGGCCTGGGGCAGCCGGTCGAGATCGGCCAGTACGGCGCGAGCACCTTCGGCGAAGGTCGAGCCGGTGTCGCCGTCGCCGACCCGTGCGTCGAGGGCGTTGAGCGAGGCTTCCGCTGCGATCAGCGCCCGGCCCACGGCCTCGATCCGTGCGGCGACGACCGCATCCCGCGAGGGCGCCGGTGCCGGCCCGCCGGCGACCCCCTCCGGCAGCGGTCGGACGATCGATTCGCGCAGGATCCGCGCGCGCGGCCAGGCGGTGACTGGTGTCTCGGAGAGAAGTGCTGCCTCGAGGACATCGTCCAGTGCCAGGAAGCTGAGGGAGGCGCCGTGCATGTCCAGCGCGGTCATGACCGGGGAGGGGCCGAGCAGAAGCCGCACCCGCCGCCCGAGGTCGGTCGCGAGCACGGCCTTCGTCAGCACCGCCATCTCCAGGGCCGTGGTCGAGCCGAGATTGTTGACGAGGAGCGCGAGCCTGTCGGCGCCTGCGATGGGCGCCGGGAAGCGCGCGGCCATGCGCTCGGCGAGCGCGTCGGCGCGGGGCAGGTCAATGCGTTCGATGCCAGGCTCGCCGTGGATGCCGAGGCCGAGTTCCGCCTCGCCTTCGTGCAGGCGCGGCTCCGGTTTCGAGCCGGGGATCGTCGCGGTGGAGACGGCGATGCCGAGGGTGCGCACCGCGGCGGCCGTGCGCCGGGCCAGTGCCGCCACCTCGGCGAGCGGCGCGCCGGCGGCGGCGGCGTGGCCCGCGGCCTTATGGACGAAGAGCGTGCCGGCGAGCCCGCGCGGCCGGGCCGCGTCGGGCAGGGCGATGTCGTCGGCGACCAGCACGGTCTCGACCCGGCGGCCGAGCGCCCGGGCGCGCTCGGCGGCGAGGCCGAAATTCAGGCGGTCGCCGGCATAGTTCTTCACGATGAGGACGCAGCCGGCCTCGCCCGTCACCGCCAGGATGCCGGCGAGCACGGCATCGACGGAGGGCGAGGCGAACACGTCGCCGCACACCGCCGCCGTGAGCAGCCCCGGCCCGACGAAACCGGCATGGGCCGGCTCGTGCCCAGAGCCGCCGCCGGAGACGACGGCGACCTTGTCCGGCTCGAGCTCGGCCCGCAGCACGACGCGGATCTCGGGGTAGCCGTCGAGCCGTGCCAGCGCCCCGCCGCTGCCCGCGACGAGCCCGTCGATGGCGTCGGTGACGAGGCTGGCGCGGTCGTTGATGAAGTGAGCCAAGGATATCTCCTCCCGTATCACTCCTCCGGTCGCGCCCGCCGATCGGACGAGTTTTGCGCGAAGGGTACCGCCCACTCGGCGCGGGGCAAGCCGCGTTTCAGTTCAAAGCCCCGCCGCGCCGCCATCGGAGCGCGGATCGTGCGTCGCTTCGATCCGCCCGTCTTTGACATGGCGCACCAGCATGCCGGCATGGCCCAGAGAGTCGATATAGGCGCCGCCCAGCTCCTCGATTTCGTGGCCCAGGCGCCGGAGCGCCGCGATGCAGGCCGGATCGAAGCGGTCCTCGACCTTTACGCTCAGCGACTCGGCGCCCCAGGTGCGGCCGTAGAGCAGGCGCGGCGCGTCCACGGCATCGGCCACCGACATCCCGTAATCGGCGTAGCGGGTGAAGATCTGCGCCTGGAACTGCGGCTGCCCGTCACCGCCCATGGAGCCGTAGGACATCACCCGGCCGTCATCGAAGGCGGCCAGCGCCGGGATCAGGGTGTGGAACGGGCGCCGGCCCGGCTCCAGCGGGTTCACCGCGTTCGCGTCGAGCGAGAACGACATGCCGCGGTTCTGCCAGCAGATACCGGTTCCCGGCAGCACCGTGCCGGAGCCGTACTCCCAGTAGACCGACTGGATGAAGGAGACGGCCATGCCGTCGTTGTCGATCGCGCCCATCCACACGGTGTCACCCTCGCCCGAGCGGACCGGGATGCTCGCGGCACGCCGCATGTCGATCAGCGCCGCCTCACGGTCGAGGCGCTTCGGATCGAGGAAGGCGGCGGGGTCGCCCTTCAGGCGGTCGAAGTCGGTGACGAAGCGGTCGCGGATGGCGAAGGCACGCTTCGTCGCCTCGATCAGCCCGTGATAATGCGCGGTGCTCTCCGGCTCGGCGATGTGCAGCCGGTCGAAGATCCCGAGGATGATCAGCGCCGCGAGGCCCTGGGTCGGCGGCGGGAAGTTGTAGAGCGTGGCGTCGCGCCGCCGCAGGGTCAGCGGTGCCCGCTCCTTGGCCGCGTAGGCGGTGAGGTCGGCGCGGGTCACGGGGGCGCCGAGACGTTCCAGGTCGCTGGCGATCTCGCGGCCGATATCGCCGCGGTAGAAGTCGTCGAGCCCGGCATGGGCGAGCTGGGCCAGGGTGTCGGCGAGCTTGGGCTGCGCTCGGATCGCGCCCACCGCGTAGGGCTTGCCGTCATCGAGATAGGTCGCGGAGAAATTCGGCGCGTCGTGCAGCGTGTCGAGTTCCTTCGGCACGTAGCGCGCCTCCGAGGCCGAGACCGGGCAGCCGGCGCGGGCGTGGCGGATGGCGTCGGCCAGAATTGCATCGAGGGGGAGCCGGCCGCCGAAGGCGCGCGCCATGTCCAGCGCGAGGCGCCAGCCGCCGACGGTGCCCGCCACCGTCACTGCCGCGTCGGGGCCGCGCGAGGGGATCGCGTCGAGCTCCTTCTCCCGGTAGCGGGCGCGGGTCGCGAGCTGCCCGGCCGGTCCGCAGGCTTCGATGCCGCGCACGCGGCCGTTCCGCTCGCGGATCAGCCAGAAGCCGTCGCCGCCGATGCTGTTCATATGCGGGTAGACCACCGCGATGGCGGCGGCCATCGCGACCATCGCCTCGATGGCGTTGCCGCCCTGCGCCAGTACGTTCTGCCCGGCCGAAGCCGCCAGCGCGTGGGGGGCGGCAACGGCCGCATGGGCGAAGACGGGCGTGTCGGGCATGACGGACTCTGACGAAACCTGAGATCGGACGGGCCGAGAGGCAGGATCAGGACCACGCGTCGACGCGAAGGGCAACTGCCGTGCTCCCCGCCACCACGCACCCCCGGCATTCCGCGATCGCGCGACCGGCTCCCGCAGGATCGCAGAGGGGCCTGGATGCGCGCTCAGGATGCGTCGGAGACGTGCGGATTTCCCACAAGCCGAAATGGTTCCGGGTGGCGCCTCTGCCTTTTTGCAAATGTTGCAGAAAAGGAACTGCGCCGGTGCGGGCGGGATGACATGATCGTCTTGGCGAATCGGCAGGTATCTCCGCACATGAAGCAAAACGAACGGGCGATCCTTCAGGATCGCGTGAGAACACTTGTCTTGCGCCATGCTTTGGAGGCCGCGCTACAGCGGTTGGCTCATCTTTCCGGTGCGAGTGCCGAGGAAGAACTGTTGAGGCTCGAGCATTCCCTTGTCGTCGCGACGCGCCGCGTCGGCGAGGTGCCGGGCAATATGCAACTCGCTGCCCTGGTCGCCGTCGAGGATGCGGTGGTGGCCATCCGCACCGCGTTCGACACCGTGCACCAACGCATCGAGGCCGCGCCGGTCGTGAGCGCGGTATCGCCGACGGCTTTGGCAGCCTGAAACGCGACAATTTCGTCGCTGGCACACGCCCGCGGCGATTGAATTGCCGTCGCGCCATGGGCATATCGCCCCCGCTTTTTCGCGTGTTCCTCCGAACACCCGCCGCATCGGCGCGGGTGTTCCGGTGCGGCACGCCAGACGGGGAGAGTGGCCTTTGAGCGAGACGGTAGAGCGGCACGAATTCGGTGCCGAGGTCGGGCGCCTTTTGGACCTCGTTGTCCACGCGCTCTATTCCGACCGCGAAATCTTCCTGCGCGAATTGGTGGCCAACGCCGCCGACGCGACCGACCGGCGCCGCTTCGAGGCGCTGACCAACGAGGCCCTGGCGCTCCCCTCCGACGCCCGGGTGCTGATCGCCCCCGACAAGGCGGCGCGCACGCTCACGATCTCCGATGCCGGGATCGGCATGAGCAAGGAGGATCTGGCGCAGAACCTCGGCACCATCGCCCGTTCGGGCACCCGTGCCTTCTCGCAGGCGCTCGGCGAGCGGGCGGCGGAGGGCGGTGAGGACCAGCGCCCGAGCCTGATCGGCCAGTTCGGCGTCGGCTTCTACTCCGCCTTCATGGTCGCCGACCGCGTCACCGTCACCTCGCGCCGGGCGGGCAGCGAGGAGGCCTGGACCTGGGCCTCCGACGGCAAGGGCAGCTACACCCTGGAGCCGGCGAGCCGGGAGCAGCCCGGCACCGACATCGTGCTGCACATGAAAGAGGACGCCGACGAGTATCTGGAGAGCTACCGGCTCGATCACGTCGTGCGCAAATGGGCCGACAACATCGCCGTGCCGATCGCCATCCGCGATGCGGAGGGCAAGGAGGAAGCCGCCAATCGCGGCACCGCGCTCTGGCGCAAGCCCAAATCCGAGATCACGGAAGAGCAGTACAAGGAGTTCTACCGCACCGTCAGCCACGGCTTCGACGAGCCCTGGGCGACCCTGCATTGGCGGGCAGAGGGCGCGCTCGAATTTACCGGCCTCCTGTTCGTGCCGAGCATGAAGCCGTTCATGCCGATGGAAGATGACCGCCGCTCCAAGGTGCGGCTGCACGTGCGGCGCATGTTCATCACCGACGAGGCCGAGCTGCTGCCGAACTGGCTGCGCTTCGTCCACGGTGTGGTCGATACCGACGACCTGCCGCTCAACGTCTCCCGCGAGATGCTGCAATCGACGCCGACGCTGCAGAAGATCCGCCGCGCCGTGACCACCCGCGTCATCAACGAGCTGTCGAACCGCTCGAAGAACACCGAGAAGGCCGAGGAATATCAAAAATTCTTCGAGAATTTCGGGCCGGTGCTGAAGGAAGGCATCTACGAGGATTTCGAGCGCCGCGCCGAGATCGCGCCGCTCCTGCGCTTCCGTTCCTCGACGGAAGGTGGCTGGACCTCGCTGCCGGAATACGTGGCGCGGATGAAGCCCGAGCAGGAGGCGATCTACTATCTCGTCGCCGACGACGTGGAGGCGCTGAAGAACTCCGCCCAGCTCGAAGGTTTCCGCGCCCGCGGCGTCGAGGTTCTGCTGCTGTCCGACCACGTCGATGCGTTCTGGCCGGAGCAGTTGGGCAAGTTCGAGGACAAGCCCCTGCGCTCGGTCACGCAGGGCTCGGCCGACCTCGCCAAGCTCAAGCCCGAGGGTGAGACGGCCGAGGCGGCGCCCGCGCTCGACACGCTCGTCGCCGCCCTCAAGCTCGCGCTGGAGCCAGACGTGTCCGACGTGCGGACCACCGACCGCCTCGTGGACAGCGCCGTGGTGCTCGCCACCTCCGGCATGGGGCCGGGCCTCCAGATGCAGCGCCTGCTGCGCCGGGCCGGCCGCGGCTTCGGTGGTTCCGCGCCCATCCTGGAGATCAACCCGCGCCATGCCCTGATCCGGTCGCTCAACGAGCGAGCCGAGGCCGGCGAGGATCTAAAGGCCGAGGCCGGCACACTGCTCGACCTCGCCCGGGTTCAGGACGGCGACACGCCGCGCGATCCCGTGGCCTTCGCCCGTGCCGTCGCGGCGGCGCTGGCGGGCACCGCCGCAAAGCCGACCGAGTCTGCCTGAGGAAAGGGCGGGATGCGGGTGATCAGATCCGCGTCCCGTCATCCCGCGGGGGCGAGCCGCAGCGGAAGCGGGCGACGCGCCAGCGGTCGCCGTGGGCGTTCTGCCACGCCGCCATCTGCGGCTGGGCGACCGACAGGCATTGCTGCGGGGTGACGATGTCTTCGTTGAAGCGGTGAACCCGCATGACGCAATGGGTCGGGTTCGCAACCATGCAGGTCAGGAAGTAGAGGCCGTAGAGCATGCGTGGAGGCTCCGTGCTGGCGTCGATCTCTCCTCCCCAGGGCCGCTTCTTCATGTTCCTGCCAGCGGCATCGCAATGAGCGTGCCGAATGTTCCCACTCTAGTTGCACGGAGCGTCGGCCACCCCTGCGTTTCAAGCTTGGCCGGGCTCCTGAAACCGGACCGCTCACCCGTCTGACGCCGCGGCGTTGACAGTCCCGCCGCATCCGCGCCAACACCGGGCCATGGCCGCAGAACTCTCGACCGATCCGCAATCCGCCCGTCTCGACCGCACGGTGACATGGAGCGTGATCGCTCTCGTGGCGGCAACCGTGCTGATCGGAGCCCTGGCGCCGCGTGCGGCCCATCAACCCGCGCCGACCGCCGTTCCGGCATCGGACCCGGCCCAGAATCAGAGCTGCGGCGAGTGGGGCGACGGCTGCAAGGTCTGCCGCCGGATCGGCGAGGAGACCGCCTGTTCGCTGCCGGGCATCGCCTGCACGCCCGGACCCGTGACCTGCCTGCGCGGCGCCGGAGAGCCTTAGGCGAAGGCGCGCCTGACGTGTCTGGACACATGATGCAAGCTCCAGAACCGAGGTTCCGCTTCGCCCCGAGCCCGAACGGCCGCCTGCATCTCGGTCACGCCTACTCCACCCTGCTGAACGCCCGCATCGCCCGGACCCTCGGCGGACAGCTGCTCTTGCGGATCGAGGATATCGATCTCGGCCGCGCCCGGCCCGAATTCGTGGCGGGCATCCTGGCCGACCTCGATTGGCTCGGTCTCCGCTTCGATGGACCGGTCCGCCGCCAATCCGAGCATTTTGCGGATTACGCCGCGGCGCGCGATGCGTTGGCGGCGAGGGACCTGATCTATCCCTGCTTCTGCTCACGGGGGCAGATCGCGGCCGAGGTCGCGGCCCGTCAGGCGCGCGGCGCACCGGTTTCGCGCGATCCCGACGGCGCTCCGCTCTATCCCGGCACCTGTCGCGCTCTATCCGCCGACGCGCGACGCGCCCGCATCGGGCAAGGCGAGCCGCATAGCTGGCGCCTCGACATGCCCGCCGCGCTCCGAACGCTGGCCGATCCCCTCCTCATCCGCCGCTTCTCGCCCGATGACGGCGCCGAGGAGACGGTCAGTGCCGATCCGGCCCGCTGGGGCGATGCGGTGATCGTGCGACGCGACGTGCCGACGAGCTACCACCTCTCCGTGGTCTGCGACGACGCGGTGCAGGGGATCACGCATGTCGTGCGCGGGCAGGATCTGGAGGCGGCGACCGACCTGCACGCCCTGCTCCAGCGCCTCCTCCACTGTCCCATGCCGGCCTATCACCATCACGGGTTGATCCGGGCGGAGGACGGCGAGAAGCTTGCTAAGTCGAAGGACTCCGAGTCGCTCGCCGATCTGCGCGCCCGTGGCGTTACCGCTGAAGATGTGCGGGCGCGGCTTGGGTTCTCACGGTTGTGTTGATCCTGCGTCTCACGGGGCTTGTGCCGCAGCGACCCATCGGGAATTCGTGAGGAGCGGCGAGCGACCATGAGGGGGCTGGGCACGATGCGATCGTTTCGCGCGATCCTGATTTTGTCGGCCTGGGCGCTCGCCGCACCCTCCCTCGCGCAGGAAACGGATCGCCCCGCCTCGCCTGCGAAGGATGCGGCGGTGATCGAGGCGTGCCTCACGGGCAAGGAGACGTCCGCCCAACGGCGCACCTGCATCGGCCGGGTGTCGGGGCCCTGCCAGGAGACGCCCGACGGCTCCAGTACGGTGGGGATGATGACCTGCTTCGACCGGGAGCACACGGTTTGGGATACGCTCCTGAACCGCGCCTACCGCGAGGCCATGGCCGGCTTCGACGAGGCCGGCAAAACTGACCTCAAGGGCGTCCAGCAGACCTGGCTGAAGTTTCGCGCGCAGGCCTGCGAATGGCCGGGGCGGGTCTACCCAGGCGGCACCATCGGCGGTCCGCTTTCGGCTGAGTGCATCATGGATCAGACGGCTCTGCGGGCGCTCGATCTCATGACGATCCGGGATTCGCTCGAGCAGAGGTAAGGATGCGGGCCGTTGTCCGGCCTCACCGCATCGCGTCGCGCTGCGCCATCGCCGTGGCAGTCTTCGATTTCTGCATCGTCGCCTCGGTCTGGTCGCGCTGGCGCTTGAACTCGGCGAGCAGCCGGCCGTCGAGCTCGCGACCGCGCGGTACGCGGATCTTCATCGGATCGACGAAGTGCCCGTTGATGATCACCTCGTAGTGCAGGTGCGCGCCGGTGGAGAGGCCGGTCGAGCCGACATAGCCGATCACCTGCCCCTGCCGGACGCGGCTGCCCGCGCTGACCCCGCGGGCGAAGCGGGACATGTGGTTGTAGGTCGTGACGTAGCCGTTGATGTGCTGGACCTCGACGCGGCGGCCATAGCCCGAATCCCACTCGGCCTTGATCACCGTGCCGTTGCCGGCGGCCACGATCGGCGTACCGATCGGGTTGGCCCAATCGACGCCGGTATGGAGCTTGGCATAGCCGAGGATCGGGTGACGCCGGTAGCCGAAGCCCGAACGCATGATGCCGTCGGCGATAGGTTTGCGGATCAGGAACTTCTTCAGCGAGCGGCCCTGCTCGTCGAGATAATCGATCGAGCCGTCATCCGGTGACTGGAAGCGGTAGACCTTGCGCGACTCGCCGCCGAGATTGAGCGCGGCGTAGAGCAGTTCCGGCCGCTCGGCGGCGGCGGGGCCGGCTTCCTCGTCGTAGGTGTAGAACAGATCGATCCCGTCGCCCGAAGAGATCCGGCGTTGGAAGTCGATGTCGTAGCTGAAGATCCGGATGATATCCTCGATCGTCGGGCGCGGCACGTCGTGGCGCGCTCCGGTCTCGTAGAGGCTCTGGTAGAGCCGCGGACCGCTGCCCTCGTCCTCCTCATCATCGTCCGGCGTCTCGGCCTGGGCCTGCTCCCGGTTGCGCCCCCGCGTCTCGTCCACCGGCGGCGCCACGGGCACGAACGCCCCGTGATCGTTGATCGCCGCGATCGCCTGGACGCCGGTCTCGCCGAACAGCACCACGCGGGTCACCTGCCGCCCGTCGCCGGGTTTCGGGCCGGGCGCGAACTGCACGCGGAACTGCTGACCCTCCGACAGGGCCGCGACCTTGGCCTTCCCGCCGAGCGCTGCGACGATGCCCGCGATCGCCGGATCGGAGGCCTGCCCGGTCGCCTTGAGGGCGCCGTCGAGGGTTTCGCCGCGCTTGAGCGCAAGGTCGCGTTCCTCGACCAGCGGTGCCTCGCCGGGGCGCAGCTCCACCTTGGCGAGCTTCGTCACGTTCTCGGGGACGACGAGCACCTCGATCGACTTGAACGGGCTGGTGTCCTCGCCGAGCTTGCCCTTCCCCTGGCCGGCACCCTCGCCGAACCCGGCGAAGGCCGAGCCCTGCTGCAGGGTGCGCGAGAGCAGGATCTGGGGCGCCAGCGGTAGGGCGGTGCGGCGCCCGGCTTCCGCCGCGAGGCGCCGCTCCTCCTCGATCTGCGCCGTCACGTCCTCGTCCGAGAGCGCTGGTGCGCCGGGATCGACGGCGATCTCGGCAAGATCGCGTTTCACCACCGTGACCTCGGCGCCCGGCGCGTCCGCCGCGCCGGGATCAGGCGCGCGCTCCTGCGGCTCGTCGGAGACGAACTTCATCGGATCGAAGCGCGGAATGTCGCTGGCGAACACGCCTGTCGACATCGACAGGTTGGACGAAATCCGGACGAAGGGCCGGACCTTGATGATCTCACGGTCGCCGAGACGCACCGTAACCGGGGTGCGATAGCTCTGCTTGGCCGAAGCGATCATCAGATTGCGGACGAGGCGGTCGCCCTTATGCGCGGAGGCGATGCCGGGCTCCTCGATGGCGGGGGCCTGCGTCTGCGGACGGGGTCCGAGGTTCGGCCGATCCGAGACAGCCGCGAGCGAGGCATCCCCCTGAAGAGAGACATGGATGGCCGCGCCCATTAGCAGCGCGCCGGTAATGCCGGTGAGCGCGCTGGCGCAGAGCCAGCGCAGGTTGACGTCGCGCCGGTCGATCTGCCGGGCATCCGCACCCAGGAGGTTGAGCGGCGGCTCGACACCGCGCGGCAGAGTCGGCGGGCGTGGCTTCGCCGTCGCCGCCGTTCCCCCGATCTTCAGTCGCTCGCGCGTCACGGACTTCCTCTGCGTCGGCGCTTCGGACCGGTTCTCCCGCTCTGTCCTACCAGACTCGCACTGGGCGAGCGACATGGGACTTCGCGGTACGACGCTTAGCCGACGCGACCGATGTCCGGGGCCAGCATGTCCAGATTGAGGCGGCCGGACCCTCGCCGCAGATGCGTCCCGAGGATGCTGTCGTACGGCTGTAATGCCCGCGTGATGGGATGCGGAACTTTTCTCAATTTGGCCGTTGACGCCGGATCGGTCACCCCATAGAAGCTGCCTCACCGAAGGGGCGCCGCGGTCCACCGGTTGG
>NZ_AP025942.1:917500-932500 GCF_024347855.1 Methylorubrum sp. GM97 | reverse complement strand
TCGCCGAGATCTTCGCCGGACGGGACGACATCGTCATCCCGAAGATTTTCTGGGAGTGGTGCTCCGAGCGGGTGCTCGTCCAGGAGTTCATCCACGGCATCTCGCCGAACGATGCCGCCGCGCTACGGACGATGGGAGCGGACAAGAAGGCGCTGGCGCAGAAGGGCTGCGACGCTTTCCTGCGCATGGCGCTGATCGAAGGCGTGTTTCACGCCGACCCGCATCCCGGCAACCTGCTGATCCTTCCCGGCAACCGGATCGGCTTCATCGATTTCGGCATCGTCGGGCGTCTGTCGCAGAAGCGGCGCCAGCAGCTCCTCGTTCTGATCGGCGCCATGCTCAAGCAGGATGTCGATGGCCTGATGGCCACGCTCCTCGATTGGACCGGCACCTCGAATCCAGACCTGAGCAAGCTGGAACAGTCCGCCCAGAACTTCGTGCAGGCTCATTCCTCGATCCCGCTCAATCTCGGGCTCGTGCTCACCGACTTCATGACCATGGCCCGCGAGAACGATCTCGCGATGCCGACCGATCTGGCGATCCTGTTCAAGGGGCTCGTGACCGCCGACGGCGTCATGCGCCAGCTCGATCCCGCTTTCGACCTGTTCGCCGCCGCAGGCCCGACCGTGCGAGCGAGCATGCGCTCGCAATTCTCGCTGCGCGGCCTGATGCGTAAGGCGGAATCGCTCGGGACCGGCCTCTACGGCGCGGCCTCCGAACTGCCGACGCTGATCCATCTCATGCTGGTGCGCCTCAAGCAGGGGCGCGTCACCGTCGAGATCGAGCTGAAGGGGATGGACAAGCTCGTCCGCGGCATCGAGCGGGGGGCCGCGCGGGTCGCCGTCGGCCTCGTCGTGGCGGCCTTCGCGACGCAGCTCGCGCCGCGGCTCATCGATCTCGGCACGCCGGCCTTCGTCATCATCGGGATGACGGTGGCGGTGCTGGGTATCGGCTGGCTGGTGTTGCTGAGCCGCGATCGCTGAGGTCGATCGGACGGGGCCGGGTTCTCTGAAGGCCCGCCTCGACGCGGAGGGCGCCGTAAATTCCGAGACGGATGGGCGCGCGGCCGCCGCCCGGGAGGGCGGGGCCGGTGCTGTCGCGGGGTGAAGTCTAAGCTCAGGCGCGGATGACGGGCTTGGCCTTGAGGGCGGCGGCCAGCGCCTTGAGCTGGCGGTCGAGATCGGCCAGTTCGTTCAGGGCGATGGTCTTGTGCCCCGCTTTCACCGCGCGCTCGATGTCGCTGACCTGCGAGGAGGCCATGCGCTTCAATTCAATCGCGAGTTGGTCCCTGGTCATCGGCGCTCCTTTCGTCACCAGGCTCGATGGGCCGGTGATAGGGGCTTAGGCTTAACCGGGGGTTTTCTCCGGGGCTTTCGCGTTCACCGTTTCGATCGCCGGCCACCGATCAGGCGACCGAGGGCCAGAGCAGCGCCGATGCCAACGACGGAGATGCCGACGCCGCTCAAGGTCGAGGCTGACGGAAGCCGTTTGCGCGCAAGCCAGCCTCCATCCGATGCGGTGCCTTCGCGGACCGGTGCGCGGAGCGCCCCGTGCGTCACCGGGGCGGGGTTGGCCCGGTCCAGGGCCCGGTTGAGGGCAAGGCCCATCAGGTGCTCGGTCGGGCCCGGTGCCAGGGCGTAGGCCGCCTGGGCGGCACGGGCGGGCCAGCCCACCGCGATCTCGTCACGGGGGTGGCGTACGACGTGGACGAGGGTCTCAGCCACCTCCTCGGGGGCGTAGAGCATCGGGCCGGGGTCGAGGGTGCGGCCGGAAACGTTGGCGCCATGCACGAAGCCCGGCGTATCGACCATCGCCGGAAACACCGCACAGACGTGGATATGAGGCGAGCGCCGCAATTCCTGGCGCAGACTCGCGGAGAAGCCGCGTAGGCCGAACTTGCTCGCGGTGTAGGCCGCGGCGAACGGCGCCGGCGCCCAGCCGCCGAGCGAGACCATGTTGACGAGAACGCCGCGCTGCTGCTCGAGAAAGCGGGGCAGCACGGCGTAAGCACCGTGCATCGCTCCGAACAGGTTCACCTCGACGGTGCGACGATGCAGGTCGAGCGGCGCATCCTGGAACGGGCCGAACACGCCGGTGCCGGCATTGTTGATCCAGACGTCGATGCGGCCGAACCGATCCTCCGCCGCCCGCGCCAGGGCCTCGACCGCCTGCGGATCGGTCACGTCGGTGGGCACCGCAAGCGCCGCGGAGAAGTATCGGCTGCATTCCTCGGCGAGCCGTTCGAGCAATGCCTGCCGCCGTGCCGCGACGACGACATGGGCACCGGCTCGCGCGAAGGCGAGGGCCCCGGCACGCCCGATGCCGCTCGAAGCGCCGGTGATGACGACGACGGCCCCGTGAAGGTTTTTCAAGGCAGAACTCCCAGCCAAGGCGTCCCGCCCCGGAGGGCCGGACGCATCCGTTCGGCATTTGAGCGAAATCAGATAATCGGCTTGCCGCCCGTCACCGCCACCGTGGCACCGGAGACGTAGCTCGACTCGTCGGAGGCCAGCATCACGTAGACCGGCGCGAGCTCCTTCGGCTGACCCGGCCGCTTCATCGGCACCTGCGAGCCGAACTGCTTCACCTTCTCGGCCGGCATGGTCGAGGGGATCAGCGGCGTCCAGATCGGGCCCGGGGCGACGCAGTTCACGCGAATCCCCCTCTCGGCCAGCATCTGCGCGAGGCCGCCGGTGTAGTTCTGAATCGCACCCTTGGTGGTGGCGTAGGCCAGCAGCTGCGGGCTCGGCGTGTCGGCGTTGACGGAGGTCGTGTTGATGATGGCCGAACCCTCGCGCATATGCGGCAGCACGGCCTTGGTCAGGTAGAACATCGCGTGGATGTTGACCTGGAACGTCTTCTCCCACTCCTCGTCCGAGATCTCCTCCGGATCGTTGAAGGTCGCCTGATGCGCGGCATTGTTGACGAGGATATCGACGCGCCCGAAAGCTTCGACCGCTTGATCGACGATGCGCTTGCAATGGGCGGCATCGCCGATATTGCCCGGCACCAGCACCGCCTTGCGGCCCGCTTCCTCGATCAGCCGGCGTGTCTCGGCGGCGTCCTCCTCCTCATCGAGATAGGAGATGAGCACGTCGGCGCCTTCGCGGGCATAGGCCAGCGCGACGGCACGGCCGATCCCGGAATCACCACCGGTGATGATCGCCTTCTTGCCCTCGAGGCGGCCGGAACCCTTGTAGCTCGTCTCGCCGTGGTCGGGCTTCGGATTCATGGCGTTGGTCGCGCCGGGCATCGGCTGCGGTTGGTCGGGAAAAGGCGGCTTCGGAAATGATTCCATCGACCTTGCTCCGGTGCTGTCGGCTGTGAGGGATGCCCGGACAACCCCGCCGCGCGAGTCGAGTTCGGCCGAATCGTCGCGCGCTGCACCGGTGTTCCGCGGGCGTCCGTGCGCGTTGGTGTGTTCGCTCGTCCTCTAGGCCGGGCGAGGATCGTCAGGCTTGAAGGGAGAACGGATGCGGGCTGAGCGGGCTTTACGCCGTGAACAGGGAGAGGATGCGGTGGAGCGCGCCGCTGCGGATGCCGTGCGGGCGGAGGCCGCAGTCGAGGAGACGCGCCGGGCCGACCGCGATACCAGCCGCATCCGCTGGCTGCGGGATCAAGTCACGCGGCTGCGCAAGCGCCTGCCGCTGCGGCGCCGCTTCTCCGGCGGGCTCGCGCATGGTGTGATGTCGGCGGTCGCTGCCATCGTCGCTTATCTGCCGACGCAGGTGCTCGGCCTGCGCGAGGGATTCTGGGCGGCGATCACGGCGGTCGCCGTTGCGCAGACCGAGTTCGGCGCGACCCGCTCCACGGCCCGCGACCAGTTCAGCGGTGCCGCGATCGGCGGCCTGATCGGGCTTGC
Organism: Methylorubrum sp. GM97; assembly: GCF_024347855.1. Lineage (NCBI taxonomy): Bacteria > Pseudomonadati > Pseudomonadota > Alphaproteobacteria > Hyphomicrobiales > Methylobacteriaceae > Methylorubrum > Methylorubrum sp. GM97. The sequence goes on along the minus strand of NZ_AP025942.1, from coordinate 928,638 downwards.
CGCCTACCTGACCCTGGGACCGTCCCTGCCGACCTACGCGGCCACGGTCGTGCTCGCGATCCTCGCCTGCTGGCTCGTCAACGTGGCGAGTGCCTGCCGGCTGGCCGGGATCACCGCCACCATCATCCTGCTGGTGCCGCATCTCGGGCCGGTGGAGCGGATGGCGGGATCGCGGGTGCTGGAAGTCGGCTGGGGCGTGTGCGTGGCGATCGGCACGGTCTGGCTCGTGACCCGTCTGAACCGGAGGTTCGGGATCAAGCTCTGACGCCGGCCGGCTGCCAGAGCGTCTGAACGGCGTCCGCAGGAAAGTCAGGAGGGAACTTGGCCGTACGCAGCGGGGGTTCCTGAGCGGATGCCCTGAGTGGCACCGCCTTCCACGCTTCGAGGACGTTTGATGAAAGCACTGTGCTGGCACGGCAAGGGTGACATTCGCTGTGACACGGTGCCGGATCCCTCGATCGAGGATTCCCGCGACGTCATCATCAAAGTGACCTCCTGCGCGATCTGCGGCTCCGACCTCCACCTGATGGACGGGCAGATGCCGACGATGAAGTCGGGCGATGTGCTCGGCCACGAATTCATGGGTGAGGTGGTCGAGACCGCGCCGGGCTTCACCAAGTTCAAGAAGGGCGATCGCATCGTCGTGCCCTTCAACATCAATTGCGGCGAGTGCCGCCAGTGCAAGCTCGGCAACTACTCCGTCTGCCAGCGCTCGAACCGCAACGCCGAGATGGCCGCCGCGCAGTTCGGCTTCACCACGGCCGGACTGTTCGGCTACTCGCACATCACCGGCGGCTATGCCGGCGGGCAGGCCGAGTATGTGCGCGTGCCCATGGCCGATGTGGCGCCAATGAAGGTGCCGGAGGGCATGGACGACGAATCGGTCCTGTTCCTCACCGACATCCTGCCGACCGGCTGGCAGGGCGCTGAGCATTGCGAGATCAAGGGCGGCGAGATCATCGCCGTGTGGGGCGCGGGGCCCGTCGGCCTGTTCGCGATCCAGTCGGCCAAGATCATGGGCGCCGAGCGGATCATCGCCATCGACACGGTGCCCGAGCGTCTCGAGCTCGCCCGGAAATACGGCGCGACCGACATCATCGATTTCGCCAAAGGGGACGTGTTCGAGCGCATCAAGGAGATCAGCCGAGGTGAGGGCGCTGACGGCGTCATCGACTGCGTCGGCATGGAAGCCAGCGCCGGCCACGGCCTCTCCAGCGTGATCTCGACGCTGCAGGAGAAGCTGACCTCGACCGAGCGGCCCTACGCCCTGATGGAAGCGATCCGCGCGGTGCGGCCCTGCGGCATCGTCTCGGTGCCCGGCGTCTACGGTGGGCCAATCCCCGTCAACATGGGGGCGATCGTTCAGAAGGGCCTGACCCTCAAGAGCGGTCAGACGCACGTGAAGCGCTACCTCGAACCGCTGACCAAGCTGATCCAGCAGGGCAAGTTCGACACCGCCTCGCTGATCACCCACCGCTCTGCCGACCTCGCGGACGGGCCCGACCTCTACAAGACCTTCCGCGACAAGAAGGACGGCTGCGTCAAGGTCGTCTTCCACCCGAACTAAAAGCACAGAGAAGAACAGAGAAGAAAGGTCTCGGAGCGAGCCATGGCGCGCAAAGACGGTTTGAAATTCGGCGATCTCGGCCCGCGGGCCGCCCATCTCTGCGTCGACGCGCAGCGGATGTTCTCCGAGGAGACGGACTGGCACACGCCCTGGCTCGCCCGCATCCTGCCGAACATCGAGCGCATCGCCGCCGCCCATCCGGAGCGGACCGTGTTCACCCGCTTCGTGCCGCTCCGCTCTCCCGAGGAGGGAAGGGGGGCGTGGCGGCGCTACTACGAGCACTGGCCCAAGATGACGCTGGAGGCGCTCGGACCCGAGATGGTCGATCTGGTGCCGAGCGTGACCCGTTTCGTGCCGCCGGCCAAGGTGGTCGACAAGTTGGTCTACTCGCCCTGGCTGAAGCCCGAACTGGCCGGTTTGCTGGAGGCGGAGGCGATCGACACCCTCGTGGTGACGGGCGGCGAGACCGACGTCTGCGTGCTGGCCACCATCCTCGGCGCGGTCGATCGCGGCTATCGGGTGATCGTCGCTTGCGATGCGGTGTGCTCGTCCGCCGACCAGACCTACGACGCGATGATGTTCCTCTACCAGAGCCGCTTCGGCGAGCAGATCGAAACGGCGTCGACCGACGAGATCCTGGGCGCGTGGTCCTGATCGCCGATTGAGGCGCCCGGCCGTTCCGAAGCGGCCGAAACTGGGCCGCTGGCGGCCGGGTTCACTCCTGACAGGCTCCGAGACTACGCTGCACCCTGCAGGGCCCGGCCGCCTCCCTCATCCGACGTGATCCCAGGAGATGCGCATGCCGAGCGCCCCCAAGAAGCCGCTCGACCAGCAGGTCATCGTCATCACCGGTGCGTCCAGCGGCATCGGACTGGCGACCGCCCGCATGGCCGCGGCACGCGGCGCGCGCGTCGTGCTCGCTGCCCGCAACGGGGAGGCGCTGGCCGAGATCCAGGCGGAGATCGAACGGCATGGCGGTGCGGCGATTCACGTCGTCACCGACGTCTCGGACCGGGCGCAGGTCGAGGCCCTGGCCCGGGCGGCGATCGACCGCTACGGCCGCATCGACACCTGGGTGAACGATGCCGGCCTTTCGATCATCGGTCGGCTCGAAGAGATCGAGGACAGTGACCATCGCCGCCTGTTCGACGTCAACTTCTGGGGCGTGGTCTACGGCTCGCTCGTGGCGCTGCCGCATCTGAAGGAGAGCGGCGGCACGCTGATCAACCTCGGCAGCGTTGCCTCCGACGTCGCCTTCCCGCTCCAGGGTATGTACAGCGCGAGCAAGCACGCCATCAAAGGCTTTACCGATTCCCTGCGCATCGAGCTGAAGGAGGAGGGCGCGCCGGTCGCGGTCACCCTCATCAAGCCGGCGGCGATCGACACGCCCTTTCCGGCCCATGCCCGCAACTACACCGACCGCGAGCCGAAGCTGCCGCCGCCGGTCTACCGCACCGAAGAGGTCGCCGAGGCGATCCTCCATGCGGCGGTGCATCCCCGCCGCGACATCTATGTCGGCGGCGGCGGCCGGATCATGAGCGCGGCCCAAGCGGTGGCGCCGCGCGTCTTCGATGCGGTCGGAAGCGGTATGGCCGGCCTGCAGATGCGCGAGGAGCCACCCCGCCGCCCGGAGGGATCGCTCTATCAGGCGGGCGTCGGTGGCCAGACCGCCGGAAGCCATCCCGGCTACGTCATGCGCCGCAGCCTCTATACCCGCGGCACGCTCCATCCGCTCACGACGGCGGCGGTGGTCGCTGGCGTCGGGCTCGCCGCGGCGGCAAGCCTGCTCGGCGGCACCCGTCACCGCTGATTCCGGCCCGCGGACGGCCCCGGCCCCCGTTTCGACACGCGCTTCGCCGAACCGGCATCCATCTCGGCGGAGCGCACCGCAAGCCCAACCCGATGGATGCCCCCGAAACGGATTCGACGTGGCGAACCTGGACACCACCCTGGATATCTTCTCGGCGCTGCTCGCATCCGAGCAACCGGTTCCGGTCGCCGAGGCCGACGAGGCGATCTGGGCCTATCTCGCTGCGTTCGGCGGTCTCGATGCGCAGGTGCGGGCCCTCGACCGGCTCGTGGAGGGCGTGGCCGGTCTCGACGCCACCTCCACCTTCATGCCGAGCCTGCGCGACGCCCTCGATCGTCACCGGGCGCGCCTCGCCGAACCGTCCGCCTGACAGCCCTTATCGCAACAGCTTTCGCGAGCTGCGAGGCCGGCCCCTCGCACCGGCTTTCAATCGGGCGTGCCGCCCCTTTGCCGGAGCGAGGCACACTGCGCCAATCAAGCGGCGGGGTTCGATCCCATCGCGTGCATCGCCCTGGCTATCCCTGCATCTCAAGAACGCGTGCCCGCAGTCTTTATGGCTGCGCTTGCAACACCGTGGTGCATAAAAGGCGCGAATGGCGACGCTTCTGTTTCGAAGACGCGTCGATCGTCCGGCGAACAGCCATGGTTTGCTGTCAGGAACAATCATTCGTTGGCGTCATATTATCGCCTCTTGTTTCGCTAGAGTGCAGACATCTCACAGATCGACGGTACGGACAGCGCAGGCGACGGCGCACCGTGCGCCTCACCCGCGTCGCTGAGTTGGATGCTGCATGCTCAAGTTCGCCCTCACCGCTGCTCTGGCCGCCGTGCTCGCCTCGCCGGCGATGGCAGGAGATTTCGATGGGACGTGGTCGGTTCAACTCGTGACCGAAAGCGGCATGTGTGACGCCCAATACAGCTACACCCTGGCCGTACGGGACGGACAGGTCCGCCCGGTCACGACGGTGGCTTCCGGCGGCACCACGGTGAGCGGCCGTGTCGGGGCGGATGGGGGTGTCGGCCTGAACGTTGCGGCTTCGGCCGCGAACGGGACCGCCTCGGGCCGGCTCCAGGCCCGCTCGGGCTCCGGCACGTGGCGCGTCTCCGGCGGCCTGTGCACCGGCCGTTGGGTCGCCAAGCGCCACACGCTCCGAACCGCGCTCGCCGAGTAACCTGATCGTCTGTCGTTCGAAAAGAGTGGGGCGAGCCCGTAAGGCTCGCCCCTTTTTCGTGCGTTCGTGCGGGAGCGGTCCGTACCGCGTCAGGCCGCGGCTTCGAGCCAGGTCCGCGCCTCGCCGATGCGGGCGCGCTCGAACACCTTGATCTGCACCGGCGAGACGAAGCCGAAGGTCTCGGCCACGGCCTTGAGCCAGGTCGCGTCGGTGACAAGGGCGACGTGGCTCACGCCCTTCATCATCGAGATGCCGAAGCGCGGGTCCTTGAAGAAGGCCGCCGGCTCCATGCCCTCGAAGCTACGGATGTCCTCCAAGAGTTTGATGCGGCCGCCCTTGTCGAGGTCGGCCTTCATCGCGGTCATGACCGTGTTCATCTCCTCGTCGGAGATCTTCCCATCGACGACGATCTCGGCGATGGCGGAATCGGGCTTCTTCTCATAGGTCAGCAAGGCGGGGCGCTCCTCGAATGAGCCGAGGACGAGCGCGCCGGCAGGAAACTGCGAGCGACCTCGACCGACGGCGGACGGACGCGATTATAGGAAGCTCTGCGGGTCCACGTCGATTGCGACCTTGAGGTTACCCCGCGGCTTCGGTCCGCGCGCCAGCCAATCCCGCAGATAACTCTGCACGTCGATGCCGCGCTCGGTCTTCACCAGCAGGCGGAATCGCCAGCGCCCGCGGATCAGGGCAAGCGGCGCCTCCGCCGGGCCGAGGACGGAGACGCCGGGCGGCGGTTCGGCGACGCGTGCAAGCGCCTGCCCGTGCGCCTCGGCCTTCTCCCGCTCTTCCCCGGAGACGATCAGCGCCGCGAGCCGTCCGAACGGCGGAAGCCCCGCGGCCTCGCGGGCCCAGATCTCTTCCTCGTAGAAGCGGTCGGCATCCCCCGAGAGCAGGGCGGCGATGACCGGATGCTCGGGCTGGTAGGTCTGCACCAGGGCGCGTCCCGGCCGCTCGCCGCGCCCCGCACGCCCCGTCACCTGCTGCAGGAGCTGGAAGGTGCGCTCGGCCGCGCGCGGATCGCCGGAGGTGAGACCGATATCGGCGTCGAGCACCCCGACGAGGGTCAGGTGCGGGAAGTTGTGGCCCTTGGCCACGAGCTGCGTGCCGACGACGATGTCGCAATCGCCCGCCGCCACCGTCTCCAGTTCCTGGCGCAGCCGCTCGGCGCCGCCGGGAAAGTCGCTCGACAGCACGACGATGCGCTGCTCGGGGAACAGCTCGGTCACCTCCTCGGCGATCCGCTCGACGCCCGGCCCGCAGGGCGTGAGGTGATCGAAGGCGCCGCACTCGGTGCAGGCCTCGGGCTTGCGCTCGGCGTAGCCGCATTGGTGGCAGACCAGCGCGCGGCGGAAGCGGTGCTCCACGAGCCAGGTCGAGCAGTTGCGGCACTGGTAGCGGTGGCCGCAGGCCCGGCACAGGGTGAGCGGCGCGTAGCCCCGGCGGTTGAGGAACAGCAGCGCCTGATCGCCGGCGGCCAGCGTGCTCTTGACCGCGTTCACCATCGGCGGCGACAGGAAGCGTCCGCGCTCCGGCTTGTCGAGGCGCATGTCGATGGCCGCGATATCGGGCATCGGCCGCCCACCGAAGCGGCCGGGGAGCACGACGTGGCGGTAGCGCCCGCTCTGCGCGTTGACCCGCGACTCGATCGACGGCGTGGCCGAGGCGAGCACCACCGGGCAGCCCTCGATCTTGCCGCGCACCACCGCCATGTCGCGGGCGTGATAATGGACGCCGTCCTCCTGCTTGTAGGCGGATTCGTGCTCCTCATCGACGACGATCAGGCCGAGATTCCGGAACGGCAGGAACAGGGCCGAGCGGGCGCCGACCACCACCGAGACCTCGCCCGCGGCCACCCCTGCCCGCAGCCGCTCGCGGCGCTTGCCGCCGATGCCGGAATGCCAGGTCGCCGGCCGCACCCCGAAGCGCCCGGCGAAGCGGTCGAGGAACTGCGCGGTCAGCGCGATTTCCGGCATCAGCACCAGGGCCTGCCGCCCCTGCCGCACGCACTCGGCCACCGCCTCGAAATAGACCTCCGTCTTGCCCGAGCCGGTGACGCCTTCGAGGAGGATCGTCTCACCGGTCGCAGCATCGGCGGGCGATGGGGCGTCGGCGATCAAGGCGTGCGCCGCCTCCGCCTGCGCATCCGACAGCGGCACCCGCGGATGGTCCGGGTCCGGCGGCAGCGCCACGGGCTCGGGCATCAGCGCCACGGTCTCCAGCGCGCCGTCATCGATCAGTCCATCGACCACGCTGAGCGAGACCCCGGCCTCCTTGGCGAGCGCGCTCTTGCCCCGCACCGCGTTGTCGGCGGCGACAGCCATCACCTTGCCGCGGGCGACCGTCTGCCGGGTCGGCGGCTTGCCGGCGGCGCGCACACCGACACGCGGCGCCTCGTTGCGGGCGGCCTCGTCGGGCAGGCGCAGGGCCATGGCGAGCGCCGAACCCTTCGGCGCCAGGGTGTAGCGCGCCAGCCAATCGACCAGCTTGCGCAGAGACTCCGAGAGCGGCGGCGCCTCGACCTTGCCCGTCACCGGCCGCAGGTTTCCCCCCGAGGCCCGCTCGTCGAGCCCCCAGACCACGCCGATCGTCTCGCGCGGACCCAACGGCACCTGCACGATGTCGCCCTCGGCGAGGGTCAGCCCGGCCGGCACCGCGTAGCTGTAGGCGGTGTCGAGCGCGAGCGGGATCAGGATTTCGGCGACGGCAGGCATGGAATCACGAGAAGGGAATCACGAAAGCAGTCTGATTTGTTCTATATATGTTCCGCTCCGCGAAGGCGAGTGCGGCTCGCCCCTTATCGGATGTCCGAGAGCCCCCGCGCAACGGGAACGGCCGACAGGCTCACCGCGGCCATCACCCAGAAGCCTTTTTCGCCGGCATCATCGTAGAGGGAGCCCGAGAGCAGCAGCATCAGTGCGGAGGCGAGCCCGAGCCCGAAGGTGCCGTAGACTGTCAGCGCCGTCGCCCGGCGTTGCTCCGGCACGGTCTCCACGATCAGCCGCAGGCAGGCAAGGTGCAGGAGCGCAAAGGTCAGCCCGTGCAACGCTTGAATCAGGACGAGGCCGGGCAGCCAGGAGGTCTGCGCCTGCACCGCCCAGCGCAACGCTCCGGCAAGCGCCGCGAGCGCGAGCGCCCGATCCGGCCCGATCCGCGCCAAGAGCCGCGGCCCGAGCCAGAGGAACACCATGACCTCGGCCAAGACCGCTTCCGCCCAGAGCAGGCCTGCCACCCGCGGCCCGATTCCCGCCGCCTGCCAGACGATGACCGCGAAGGCGTCGTGCATCGCATGCGCGCCGATCACCAGTGCGGCGGCAAGGACGAGCCGGCGGAAGCGGGCATCCGCGGCAAGCGCCGCGAACCCGCCGCCCGCGTCCTCGGCCGGCATCGCGGGCCCGGCATTCCGCGCGAGGCGCAATGTCAGCGCGGCCCCGGCGGCGAACAGGACGCCGCAGGCCAGAGGGCCGGCGCCGTAGCCGAAGATCCTGATGATGGAGCCGGCAAGGACGGTGGTGGCGATGAAGGCGGCCGAGCCGGCGCCGCGGATGCGGCCGTAGACGGCTCCGTCACGACTGCCGGCGAGCGCCACCGTATCGGCCAGCGGCGCGAGCGGCGCGGTCGCCGCCGCCTGGGCGAGGGCGATGGCGAACAGCACGATGAAGCCGTGGCCACCGAGGAAAGCCAGGGTCAGCACCGCCGAGAGGGCGAGGCCTCCGGCCAGGAAGTCCCGCGCGGCGCCGTGCCGGTCGGCGAGCCGTCCCGCCAGCGGCCCGGCGGCAAGCCGCACCAGCATCGCGGCGGAGAGCAACGTTCCGATTTCGCTCGGTCCCAATCCCCGCGTTTCGAGGAACGCGGGCAGGAAGGGTGAGAGTGCACCATAGGCGCCGTAGAGCGTGGCAAAGAGCAGGAGGAGGCGGCCCGAACCGGTCCGCTCGTCTCGCTCCGTGTCTTCCTCCGTCGCCGACACTTCGCGCGCCTCGCTACGAGTCCCTGCTGCGACGATGCCAGGGAATGCCCGCGGATCGAAGTGCGGCAAGCCGCATTCTGCCTGTATCGACGGCCGATCCGCCGTTGACCCATAAGCGTGAACACGCAGAGTTCGTCGGGAGCATTGCGTGTCTCTTCATCCATGCGTCGAAAAAATGGGACGATGACTGCTCTCCTCTGCACCGCATTCGCCGACACGACGCTCGCGATGGCCCTGCGGCCATGAGCGGAACGAGCGCCGACGGGACCGAAGGCGTCCTCCTGCTGCACGGCATCGCCCGCCGGGCCGCCTCGCTGCGCCCGTTGGAGCGCCGGCTGACACGCGCCGGCTACGTTACCCTCAACCTCGATTATCCGGCACGGCGGCTCGGACTCGCCGACATTGCCGAAGTGATTGCACCGACGGTCGCAGCCTTCGGTGAGGACGTGACGCGCCTTCACATCGTCACCCATTCCATGGGCGGCCTCGTCGCCCGCGTGCTCCTGGCCCAGCGCCGGCCGGACAACCTCGGGCGCGTGGTGATGCTGGGTCCGCCCAATGGCGGCAGCGAAATCACCGATGCGCTGCACCGCTTCGCGGCCTACCGCCGCTTCTTCGGCCCGGCCGGCGCCGAACTCGGCACGGAGCGCGGGGCAGCGCAGGCGCGCCTCTTCGGCCGGGTCGATTACCCGCTCGGCATCATCGCCGGCAGCCGCAGCCTCTACCCTCTGGCCTCGCTGTTGCTGCTGCCGGGGCCGAACGACGGACGCGTCACGGTCACGCGCACCCGCCTCGACGGGATGACCGGCCACATCGTGCTGCCGGCCGCGCACCCGACGATGATGTGGAACCGCCGCCTGGCCGCCGAGACCCTGCACTTCCTGCGCGAGGGGCGCTTCGGCGGCCGATGAAGGATCGCGCCGCAGGTCGCCCAAGGGGCGCCTAAGGATCACCCAAGACTCGGTCATGAGAACGAGCCGGCAACCACCTCTTGGAACGATGCGCGATCCGTTCCATTTTCCTCAAGCCGGCAGGCTGCTCTCGCCTTCAAACTGGTCTAAGGAGCGTGCTGCCGACGGTCGCGCTCCGGGGCTCGTCGGCCGTGTGCGGTCATGCCGCCCGTCTCGACGTGTCACCCGAGATAAAGGGGCCTCCATCGGCCATGAGCAGCCTCGTCACCGCGCCCGGCGCGACCACCCGCCCGCAATCGCAGCTCGTGACCGTGTTCGGCGGTTCCGGCTTCCTCGGGCGCCACGTGGTGCGGGCCCTGGCAAAGCGCGGTTATCGAATTCGCGTCGCCGTGCGCCGGCCCGATCTCGCCCTGTTCCTGCAACCACTCGGCAAGGTCGGTCAGATCGTCGGCGTTCAGGCCAACCTTCGCTATCCCGACTCCATCCGCCGCGCGGTCGAGCATTCCGATATCGTCATCAACCTCGTCGGCATCCTGCAGGAATCGGGCAGCCAGCGCTTCTCGAAGCTCCAGACGGAAGGGGCCGGCGAGATTGCCCGAGCCGCCGCGGCAGTGGGTGCGAAGCTGGTCCATGTCTCGGCGCTCGGCGCCGACCCGGATTCACCCTCGCTCTACGCCCGCTCCAAGGCGCTCGGCGAGGCGGAGGTGCTGCGCGCCTCCCCCGATGCCGTGATCTTCCGTCCCTCGCTGGTCTTCGGACCCGGCGACGGCTTCTTCAACCGCTTCGCCTCGCTCGCGACCTTCCTGCCGGCCCTGCCGCTCGCCGGTGCGCAGACCCGCTTCCAGCCGGTCTTCGTCGGCGATGTCGCCGAAGCGATCGCCCGCGCGGTCGATGGGTTGGCGCCCGGAGGCCGGGTCTACGAGCTCGGCGGGCCGGAGGTGAATACGCTCGAATACTTCGTGCGCTACATGCTCGAGGTGACGATGCGCCGCCGCGCCGTGCTCGACCTTCCCGAGCCGGTGGCGCGCCTGCAGGCGCGGGTGATCGAGATCGCCGACACGCTGACCCTCGGTCTGCTTCCGGCCAACCTCAAACTGACGCGCGATCAGGTCGCCCTGCTTCAGGTCGACAACGTCGTCTCGGATGCCGCGAAGGCGGAGGGTCGCACCATCGAGGCGCTCGGCATCGTGCCGACGGCGGTCGAGGCGGTCGTGCCCGGCTATCTCTGGCGCTTCCGCAAGGCGGGGCAGTTCGCGCAGGGGCGCGGCACCGAAGCGCAAGCCGGTGTGCCCGATCTCCTGGCTCCGCACAGCGAGTCGACCCAGTCGACGCATCGCCCCGGTCGCGCCAGTGGCCCGGCGATCGGCCAGCAGGCCGCCGGTCAAAACCGTGAGGGCGTTCGCTGGGGGACGCGCGGCTGAGAGGGGAGGGCACTCCGCTCGCGGAGTGCCCCTCGGATGCGGCAGGCAGGCTCCGTAACGGCCCTTCTCGCATTTCCCGCGTTTTTCCGATTGACGCCCTGCGGGGCTGCCCTTATACCCCGTTTCGCCGACGGGGCGCCGCGGTCCACGGGTTGGTGGGGCGGGGGTCTGGTTGGTCTTCGGGATTGTTGGTGAGCGGAGCTGATCCGGGTGACTGGATCGGGCAATCGCTGTCCTTCTGGTTCCGGAGTGTCGATGGATCCGGGCGCTGTGGCGCTTGACTGGGTCGG
>NZ_AP025942.1:710000-910000 GCF_024347855.1 Methylorubrum sp. GM97 | reverse complement strand
CAGCAACGATTTTGGCAACGAGATTGAGGGCCGGTGGCGCTCCCAAGGGGAATCGAACCCCTGTTTTCGCCGTGAGAGGGCGACGTCCTAGACCGCTAGACGATGGGAGCTTCCGGGCCGACGGGGGTTCGTATAGCGAGGCATCCCGGACCCCGCAAGCGCTTTCCGGGGCGAAATGACGAGAATCCTCACGGTGTCCTCCACGGTGCTTTCCATGATCCCCGGCGCGGACGAGGCGCGCAGCCTCGTGCTTGACGAGGGAACCGTTCCCGAGCGGCTCGACCGCGTCCTTGCCCGCGTGTTCGACGATCTCTCCCGTGCCCGGCTCCAGGGCTTGGTGCGCGAGGGCCTCGTGCGCTGCGACGGGATCGTGGTGCGCGATCCCGCGCGCAAGGTCGGGGCTGGCTGCCGGATCAATCTCAGCGTTCCGGCGCCGCTTCCCGCCGAGCCGCTCGGCGAGGCTTTGCCGCTCGCCGTCGTCCATGAGGACGAGGATCTCATCGTCATCGACAAGCCGGCAGGGCTCGTCGTGCACCCGGCGGCGGGGCACGAGGACGGCACCCTCGTCAATCGGCTGATCGCGCATTGCGGGGTGAGCCTGTCCGGGATCGGCGGCGTGCGCCGGCCCGGCATCGTCCACCGCCTCGACAAGGACACGAGCGGCCTGCTCGTCGTCGCCAAGAACGACCTCGCCCATCAGGGCCTCTCCGCCCAGTTCGCCGACCATGGCCGCAGCGGCGCCCTGGAGCGGGCCTATCTCGCCCTGGTCTGGAACGTACCGGAGCCGCGGGCCGGCACGATTCGCGCAAACCTCGCGCGCTCGCGCCACAATCGCGAAAAGATCGCCGTGGTCCGCGACGGCGAGGGGCGGGAGGCGATCACCCACTACCGGGTCGAGGACGTGCACGGGGAGGGTGGTGTCACGGCCCTGCTGCGCTGCCACCTGGAAACCGGACGTACCCACCAGATCCGGGTTCATCTGAGCCATCGCGGCCATCCGCTGCTGGGGGACGCGGTCTATGGCGGCGCCTTCAAGACCAAGGCGGCCCGGCTCAGCGAGCCCGCTCGCGCCGCCCTGGACGTTCTCGGACGGCAGGCCCTGCACGCGGTCGAACTCGGATTTCTCCACCCGCGCTCCGGCGAGCGCCTGCGCTTCGAGAGCCCGCTGCCTGCAGATTTTTCGCGGCTGCTGGCCGCCCTCGGCTGAGACGATCCGCGGCCTTCAGAGCGCCGGGGCCCGGCAGGATGACGGCGCCGCTGAACCACATCCGCGGCACCATGCGCGGATCCGGAAAGCACGGCGCCTTGCCTCGCGGCCCGCCGCCGTGAAACACCCGCGCCATCGGCCCCATGGAGGCGTGCAGGTCGCGCTCCGGTTTCGTGGCGCAGGTTGGAAACGAGATCGGGCGGAGGTGCTGTTGGGAAGCCGATACGGGCTGGAGATCCGCTCGGCGCTGCCGGCCGATGCGGCGGGGCTCGCGGAGCTGTTGAGCGCCTCGGGCCATCCCGTGCCCTCGCACGTCCTGGCCGAGCAGCTCGAGGTGCTCCGGTATGGCCACGGCACGGCGCTGCTCGCCCTCGAATGGGGGCCGCCGAGCGGGATCGTGGTGCTGCACTGGTATCCGGTGCTCGAGCAGGCCTCGCCGGTGGCGCAGATCACGATGCTGCTCGTCGCCCCGGACGGGCGCCGCCGCGGCGTCGGCCGCCAGTTGCTGAAGGCCGCCTCGCAAGCCGCGCGGATGGCGGGCTGCGGCACGATTCAGCTTCTTGCCGCCACGGAGGAGACGGGCCTGCCGGAATTCTGCGGTGCCACCGGCTTCGTGCCGAGCGCGGGCTGCTTCGTGCGCCCCCTGCGCAAGAAGGGGTGACGGGCGGCCCCTACGGGTCGGGCACAGGGACGCGGCTTACAGGTGGAGGAAGGGCAAATCGAGCGGCCGCGGGCCGTCATGTCGGCGGCGCGACCGGAGCTGCGGCGTCCGTTGCACCCAGTGGGCGTCGAAGCGGTCCGAGGCGCGCCCGACGAGAAGCGTCAGGCCATCGAGCGCGGCGATCAAACCGCCGACGCTGAAGCGCAGGCCGTTGCCGCAAGCCCGACCGATCGAATGGAGAACGCGCATGACGACCTTTGCGAGCGAGATGAGCTCGGCGCTCGAGGCGCCGGACACTCGCACAAGTAGCGTTCCGGATCGCGGTTGGGACGCGACCGAAGGTGGCATCGCGCGACCGGAACCTCCTCGCGCCTGCGAGTGCCGCGCAAGACGCCCGATCACCGATCCTCTCGCCTCCGAACAAGGCGGCGCAGCGCGCGCTTTGTGAAGGACTTCACGTCGCCGATCCGGTCTGGATGCCGATCGATCGCCGCAGCTTCCAGCGTGGCGGAGACGCCAGGCATTCAAGCGCGGCGACCTCGGTCATCTCTTGATCGCTCTGCCTCTTGTCAAAAGACCATTCCAGACGAGCGGAGGGTAAGGTCTTGCATGACGTCACCGGCTCGTCATCTCGACGGGTCGCCGGACGATGAAGCTCTTCTCAACCATCTGTTACGTCTTTGCGCGTAAAGGCAGTGTGCTTCATTTCCGAAGCGTCCGACCCGGACTCGTCCTTATGCGCTCACGTCCGAGCACCGAGCCGCATCTCGACAGGCTGATCCGCCGCGATCAGCTCGAGGCGGTGCGCGCCAGCGTGCAGCAGGCCCTGCCCGTCAACGTGCTTCTCGGTCTGGCCGGCTTCCTGGTCGCCCTGCATTCCGGGCACGGCGCTCTCGGCGCCCTCTGGTTTTCCGCTTCCACCGCCTTCAACGGCTTGCGCTTTGGGTTGTGCCGCGCGCCCTGTGCGGGGCTGGCGATGTCCCCCGGCCGGGCTCCGATCTCCGAAGAGGCAGCGGCCCGCTCGATCGACCGGCACCTGTGGCTGGCCTGCCTCGCCGCGCTCCTCTCCGGCTCCGTCTGGGCCCTCCTGCCGCTCCTGTGCGACGGCTACACTTCGGCGCAGACGCTGTTCTATCTCACCGTCACCTGCGGGATCACGGCCGGCGCGGTGACCCACGGCATCGCCTACGCGCGGATCCCGATCTGCTTCATCACGCCGCCGCTCGTCTCGGTCGCGGGATGCCTGCTCGCCGTCGGCGGTTTCGACCAGACCTGCCTCGCGGCCACCGTGCTGCTGTACCTGGCCGCCCTGATCCGCAGCTCGATCGCGACCGAGCGGGGATTCCGGGAGACCAGCCGCCTGAAGAACGAGGCGACCGCGCTCGCCGAGGCGCGCAAGGCCGCCCATGCGAGCGCGAGCGCCCTGGCGGAGGAAATGCGCGAGCGCGCGACGCATGACGGGCTGACCGGCCTCCTGAACCGCGCGGGCTTCATCCAGCGGGCCGAGGAGCAACTGGCGGCGGGGGCATCGGTCTGCCTGATGCTGCTCGACCTCGACGGCTTCAAGTCGGTCAACGACGTCTACGGCCACTCCACCGGGGACCGCGTTCTCGCTGAGGTCGCCCGCCGCATCCGCGTCGCCGTGCCGGTGGATTGCGATGCCGCCCGTCTCGGGGGAGACGAGTTCGCCCTCGTCTACGACAGTGCCCGGGTGATCGAGAGCCCGGCCGCCCTCGCGGAGCGCCTGATCCGGACCGTGGCCCAACCGTTCGAGAGCTTCGATACGGGTCGGCTGGGCATGAGCATCGGCATCTGTCACCGTCCGTCGGACAGCCTGACACATCTGCTGAGTTGCGCCGACGAGGCGCTCTATGCCGCCAAGCATTCGGGCCGCAATCACTTCCGCCTGTTCGACGACGGACTCAGCACGCGCCTGGAGATGCGGCGCGACTGCGAGCGCGATCTCTCGCAGGCCCTGGCCGAGGGAGAGCTGGAGGTGTGGTTCCAGCCGATCTTCGGCCCGGACGGTCGCAGCGTGACCAATTTGGAGGCGCTGGTGCGCTGGCACCACCCGGTGCATGGCTGGGTGCCGCCCGCCGACCTGATCTCCGCCGCCGCCATGGCGGGGCTGACGGAATCGCTGCTGCGCTTCATCCTGGAGCAGGTCTGCGCGATGCTCTGCGCGCTGCGGACGCGGGGACTTCACGACCTTTCGGTGGCGATGAACGTCTCGCCGCGGGAGATGGCGCAGATCGCAGTCGATGAGATCGTGCTCGGGCGGCTTCGGGTGCTCGGTCTGCCGGCGACGGCCCTGGAGATCGAGATCACCGAGGAGACGGCACTCGACATCGAGGCGGTGCAGGGCAAGCTGCTGGCGCTGTCGCGGGCCGGCATTCGGATGGCGCTCGATGATTTCGGGACCGGCTACTCGTCCCTGGCCTCGGTGCGCCAGTTGCGGGCCGACCGGGTCAAGATCGACCGCAGCCTCGTGACCGGTTTGTCGGAGGCCGAGGACAAGCGCGGCCTCGTCCAGGCGGTGCTCGGTCTCGGCCGGGCGCTCGGTCTCGAAGTCGTGGCCGAGGGCATCGAGACGGCGGACGACCTCGCCACGCTCCAGGCCATGGGCTGCCCCTTCATGCAGGGCTACCATCTCGGCCGCCCGCAGCCGCGGGACGACATCCTGCGCTTCCTCGATGCGCGCCCCCGCGCGGATGTTCAGGCGCTTCGCCTGCGCGAGGCGTGAGGCGCCCTATCGAGGCGGACCGAACCGGTTCATGCGAAGCATCGAGAGGGGGCTAAGAAAGGTGCGTTTCGGCACTGCGACCCCTGTGCGCCCGTGACACGTTAAACCCGGACTCCGGTTCGCGCGTTGGACCCTGCGTGAACAGCGTTGGTCGCTACCGGGCATGGCGGATTTCCATTAAGATGGGGAGCGGCGTGGTCGGCTCAAGAGAGCGGCCATTCGCTTGGAGCCCGCCCGACAGGGGGGCTGTTTAAGGAGGTGCACATGGCCGGCGCTCTGCCCGTGCTCGCCAATGAGGGAGGCCTTTCGCGCTACCTCGATGAGATCCGCAAGTTCCCGATGCTGGAGCCGGCGGAAGAGTTTACTCTTGCCAAGAGCTGGCGCGACGATGGTGACCGCGAAGCCGCGCACCGCCTCGTGACCTCGCACCTGCGTCTCGTGGCCAAGATCGCCATGGGCTATCGCGGCTACGGCCTGCCGATCAGCGAAGTCGTGTCCGAGGGCAATGTCGGCCTGATGCAGGCCGTGAAGCGCTTCGATCCGGACAAGGGCTTTCGGCTGGCCACCTACGCGATGTGGTGGATCAAGGCGGCGATCCAGGAATACATCCTGCGCTCGTGGTCCCTCGTGAAGATGGGGACCACTGCCAACCAGAAGAAGCTGTTCTTCAACCTGCGCAAGGCGAAGGGCCGCATCTCGGCGCTCGACGAGGGCGATCTGCGCCCTGATCAGGTCCAGCACATCGCCACCTCGCTCGGCGTGCCCGCGCAGGACGTGATCGACATGAACCGCCGCCTGTCCGGCGACACCTCGCTCAACGCGCCCCTGCGCGAGGAGGGCGAAGGCGAATGGCAGGACTGGCTGGTGGACAACAGCCCGAGCCAGGAGACCGTGCTCGCCCGCGAGGAAGAGGGGCGCAACCGTCTCTCGGCCCTGCGCGACGCGCTCGGCGTGCTGAACCCGCGCGAGCGGCGCATCTTCGAGGCGCGGCGACTGGCCGACGACCCGATCACCCTAGAGGATCTCTCGGGCGAGTTCGGTGTCTCGCGCGAGCGCGTCCGTCAGATCGAGGTGCGGGCCTTCGAGAAGGTGCAGGAGGCGGTCAAGCGCAACCTCGCAACCCGCGAACTGCCCCGGACCGAGGCGCGGGTCTCGTAGGCGGCGCGGCGTCGTCCGCACGCCTGCTCCGATCCGAGAATGAAAAAACCCGGCCCCCAATGGTGGCCGGGTTTTTCGTGTGAGCGACCGTCGACGCTCCAACGCATCATCCCGAAAGGCGGGTGGCGCCTGTCGGGTTGATGCACGGTCAGACCATCCTTAGTCGCGCCACTGCGCGAAGGCACTCTGCAGAGCCTGGGCGCCGGCGCTGCCCTTTTCGAAGCTGATGACCGCCCGCTGGCCGTTCGCGTAGGTCAGGGCCAGATCGAACCAGTTCTTGTGCAGCAACAGCTCGGTGTTGCGGTCGACGTCGCTCTTCAGCGACGACAGACCGATCAGGAACAGGTTCTCGCGTACCCGCACCGGCAGGCCCGAGACCGGGGAGCCGCGGGAGGCTTCCTCGTCCTTGAGCTGGAGCAGGCCGATATTCTGCACTGCGCGCTGGGCACCGGCATCCGCGTTGTTGGTGAAGGCGAGTTCGACGGTGTGAGACGCGGGCAGCGTCGCATCCAGATTCTTGCGCATGGTCATCGCCAGCGTCAGCCCCGCCTCCGGGAACTCCACGTTGACGCGGAGTGCCGTCTGCAACGGCTCGCCCTGTTCGCCGTTCACCGCTTCCAGCCGCCAGACCGTATGGCCGTTGGTGGCGATCGGCTGGGCGCGCGTGTCGCTCTGGTTCTCCTCGTAGAGGATCGCCCGCTGCGAGACGGTCACCTCCGGCTGGGCCGGAGCGGCGCCGGGAGCGGCGGGCTTCGGCCGGGCCTCGGCCTCGTTGCGCTCGGCTCCGACCCGATCCGAGAACTTCGCATCCGGCTGCTCGGCCGGCGTCTCCTGCTCGGCCGCGCTCTGCTGGAGATCGGAGGGTTGGTCACGCAGGAAGAAGGCCGCCACCGCGATCAGCGCGATCACCGCCGCGAGCACGCCGCCGACGAACAGGTTGCGTAGCAGGCGCGAACGCCCCTCGGGCGGCGTCACCACGTCGATGCGCGGGCGCTGGCGGCCGTTGCCCGCCTCGCCGGCTCCGTTCGTCTCGGGCGAGGCTGGATCGGCGCTAGCCTCGGCCTCGGACGCGACGGAGGCCGGCTCAGGCTCGGTAACCGGTGGGATGAAGCCGTTCTCGTTTTGCGGCTCAGGCTTCACGGCCTCGTCGGCTTTCGGCCGGCGGGTCGGCGGCATGAACGGCACCGTCTCGGCCGGCGGCTTCGGCTCGGCCGGTCCGGTGTCCGTTCCGATTGCGGCTGGCACCGAGGCCGGCGGCAGAACCAGCGGCTCGTCGGATGTCTGCGGCGGCTCCGGCTCCGGCAGCGTCGGCGGCAGGGGGCCGGGCGAGAGCGGCTCGGGCCGGGTCGGCTCGGGCGGCGGGGGAGGGGGCGCTTCCGGTACGGTGGCCGAAGGCTCCTCGGCCGGCATCGTCGCGGCCGCGGGTGGCGGCGCCTCGTATTCCGCCTCCAGGCGGCCGATCGCCGTGTCGAGCGCTTTGCGCTCGAGGTCGATGTCCGCTTCCGGCACCGGCGGGTCGAGCGAGCGGAGCTGCGCGATCAGCGCGCTGCGTGCACGGTCGTAGACGGCCCGGCGCAGAGCCGGGGAACGGTCGGGCAGGGCGTCGAGCGCGCGTGCCAGCAACGGATAATAGTCGGCCATCGTGCCCGGATCTGCCTGTCTCTCCCCGTCGTTCCGGGACTTTAATCCTCGAAGGGGTTGTGCATGAGGATGGTGTCGTCGCGCTCCGGCGAGGTGGAGAGCAGCGCCACCGGCGCGCCGATCAGCTCCTCGATCCGGCGCACATACTTGATCGCCTGCGCCGGCAGGTCGGCCCAGGAGCGGGCGCCCGCGGTGGTGCCGCTCCAGCCCGGGATCGTCTCGTAGACCGGAACGGCGCGCTGCTGCGCCGCCTGGCTCGCGGGGAGATGGTCGAAGCGCTGGCCGTCGATGTCGTAGGCGGTGCAGACCCGGATCTCGTCGAAGCCGTCGAGCACGTCGAGCTTGGTCAGGGCGATGCCGTCGATCCCCGAGGTCTTCACAGTCTGGCGCACGAGGCAGGCGTCGAACCAGCCGCAGCGGCGCTTGCGGCCGGTGACGGTGCCGAATTCGTGGCCGCGCTCGCCGATGCGCTGGCCGATTTCGTCGTGCAGCTCGGTCGGGAACGGGCCCTCGCCGACGCGGGTGGTGTAGGCCTTGGCGATGCCGAGCACGTAGCCGATGGCGCGCGGGCCGAGGCCCGAGCCGGTCGCCGCCTGTCCCGCAACCGTGTTGGAGGAGGTGACGAACGGGTAGGTGCCGTGATCGACGTCGAGAAGTGCACCCTGCGCGCCCTCGAACAGGATGCGCTTGCCGCCTCGGCGCGCGTCGTCGAGCAGGCGCCAGACGGTGTCCTGATACGGCAGCACCCGCTCGGCGATCCCCGTCAGCTCATCGAGGATCGTCTGCTCGGAGATTTCTTCTAGGCCGAAGCCGCGGCGCAGGGCGTTGTGGTGGGCGAGCAGCCGCTCGATCTTCGGCGGCAGGGTCTCGGGCTCGGCCAGATCCATCAGCCGGATCGCCCGGCGGCCGACCTTGTCCTCGTAGGCCGGGCCGATGCCGCGCTTGGTCGTGCCGATCTTGGTGCCCGGCGCCCCGTCCTCGCGGAGCGCATCGAGTTCGCGGTGGAGGGAGAGGATCAGGGTGGCGTTGTCGGCCACGCGAAGGTTTTCGCGGCTCACCGTCACGCCCTGGCCGGCGAGCCGGTCGATCTCGGAGGCGAGCGCGTAGGGATCGAGCACCACGCCGTTGCCGATCACGCCGAGCGTGTTCGGGCGGACCACGCCGGAGGGCAGCAGGGACAGCTTGTAGACCGCCTCGCCGACCACGAGCGTGTGGCCGGCATTGTGACCGCCCTGGAACCGGACGACGACGTCGGCCTGCTCCGAGAGCCAATCGACGATCTTGCCCTTGCCCTCGTCGCCCCACTGGGCGCCTACGACGACGACGTTCGCCATGCGCGTCTGACCTGTCTCGAACTCGCGGGCGCGGGCGCCAAGCGGTTGCGCCACGCGCGAAAACCCCGGCCATCAGGTCGGGGATCGGGCATACCGGGCGCGTCTTCGGCGATCTGGGCAGGCAGGTCAAGCGAAGCGGCCCGTTAGCACTGGGGACCGCTCCGCATGGCTGATGTGTGGTCTCGGGTTATTTGGCGTTGCCCGGCGGCTTGATCACGGGGGTGGAGTTCGGCGTCGGCTCGGGCGCGATCGTCCTGATCTCGGGATCGACGCCGGCCGGCGGCTTGATCACGCCGTCGGATTTCTCGAGCTTCTCGCTCAGCGTGGCGCCGGAATTGCCGCTTTCGGGCCTGACCCGTTCAGGCACCTGCTCCTGGGGGGCGGGCAGCTTCGGGTCGCTGTCCTGTCCGCGCAGCGGCACCGACGGGTCCTGGGCGAAGGCCGCGCCGCTCGCAAGCGCAGCGAACAGGGCGGCAGCGCGTACCGCATTCTTGGATAGGGTCATTGCGTCCTCGGTGGTCCTTCGGGAACCAACGGGCACGCGCGCCTTCGCGTTCCTGCTCCGGCCAAGCCCGGCTTAAGCCTCGGACCGTTCGGCGAAGGCGAAATACAGCTCGCGTAGGCGCCGCGCCACCGGGCCGGGCCGCCCGTCGCCGAGGGGTTTGCCGTCGATTTCCACCACCGGCATCACGAAGGCCGAGGCCGAGGTATAGAAGGCTTCCGCCGCCTCGGGCAGCTCGCGGGCGTTGATGAGTCGCTCCTCGAAGCTGAGGCCGGTCTCGTCCGCCAGCGCAAGCACCGCCTTGCGGGTGATGCCGGGCAGGACCGCATGGGAGAGCGGGCGCGTCACGAGGGCGCCGCCCTTGGTGACGATGAAGACGGTGGAGGACGAGCCCTCCGTCACGACCCCGTCCTCGACCATGAAAGCCTCGGCGACGCCGGCCTCCGAGGCCTGCTGCTTGGCGAGAACCTGGGCCAGAAGCGCCACCGACTTGATGTCCCGCCGCTTCCAGCGCAGGTCCGGCACGGTGATCGCCCGCGCGCCGGTCTCGGCCATCGGGTTGTTCACGATGGATTTCTCCTGCGTGAACATCAGCACGGTCGGGGCCACGTCCCCCTTCGGAAACGAGAAGTCGCGCTCGGCCACGCCCCGCGTCACCTGGATATAGACGAGGCCCTCGCGCACGCCGTTCTTTCCGACGAGGTCCGTCTCCAGCCGCTCCCATTCCTCGGCCGTATGAGGATTGCGGATGCCGATCTCGGCGAGTGAGCGGTCGAGCCGGGCGAGATGCCCGGCATTGTCCACGAGGCGGCCGTGCAGCACGGCGGCGACCTCGTAGATCCCGTCGGCGAACAGGAAGCCGCGGTCCATCACCGGCACGCGGGCTTCGTCCAGGGGCAGGAATTCGCCGTTCAGGTAGGCGGTGCGGCTCATGGCTTTACTCGATCGTTCGTCGACAGCGAGCGCGAAGCAGGTTCCGTGCAGAACGGATCAGGCTTCGCCGAACACCCGCGAAAAAATCGTGTCGACGTGCTTGAGGTGGTAGCCGAGGTCGAAGCACTCTTCGATCTGTTCCGGCTTCAGCACGGCGGTCACCTCGGGATCGGCCTTGAGCAGCGTGAGGAAATCGCCCTCGCCGCGCCAGACCGGCATCGCGTTGCGCTGCACCAGCCGGTAGGCGTCCTCCCGCGAGACGCCGCCCTGCGTCAGCGCCAGCAGCACCCGCTGCGAGTGGACGAGGCCGCCGAGCCGGTCGAGGTTCTTCTGCATCTGCTCGGGGTAGATCAGCAGCTTGTCGATCACGCCGGTCAGCCGGGCGAGCGCGAAGTCGAGGGTCACGGTGGCATCCGGGCCGATCATCCGCTCGACCGAGGAATGCGAGATGTCCCGCTCGTGCCAGAGCGCGACGTTCTCCAGCGCCGGGGTCACGTAGCCGCGCACCATGCGGGCGAGCCCGGTGATGTTCTCGGTGAGAACCGGGTTGCGCTTGTGCGGCATCGCCGAGGAGCCCTTCTGCCCCTCGGAGAAGAATTCTTCCGCCTCCAGCACTTCCGTGCGCTGGAGATGGCGCACTTCCGTCGCGAGCCGCTCCATGGAGCTGGCGATCACGCCGAGCACGGCGAAGAACATCGCGTGGCGGTCGCGCGGGATCACCTGGGTCGAGACCGGCTCCGGTGCGAGCCCCATCTGCTCGGCGACGTATTCCTCCACCCGCGGGTCGATGTTGGCGAAGGTGCCGACCGCCCCCGAGATCGCGCAGGTCGCGACCTCTTTGCGTGCGGCGATGAGACGGTCCTTCGCTCTCGCGAACTCGGCATAGGCCTGGGCGAGCTTGAGGCCGAAGGTGACGGGCTCGGCATGGATGCCGTGCGAGCGGCCGATGGTCGGGGTGAGCTTGTGCTCGAAGGCGCGCCGCTTCAGCGCGGCGAGCAAAGCGTCGAGATCCTTGATCAGGATGTCGGCGGCCTTGGTGAGCTGCACGTTGAGGCAGGTGTCGAGCACGTCCGAGGAGGTCATGCCCTGGTGGACGAAGCGCGCCTCCGGCCCGACGATCTCGGCCAGATGCGTGAGGAAGGCGATGACGTCGTGCTTCGTCACCGCCTCGATCGCGTCGATGCGCGCGACGTCGAAGACCGCATCGCGGCCCTTCTCCCAGACCTTCTCGGCGGCCTCCTTCGGCACGACGCCGATATTGGCCAGAGCCGTCGTGGCATGGGCCTCGATCTCGAACCAGATCCGGAACCGGCTCTCCGGCGACCAGATTGCGGTCATCTCGGGACGGGAGTAGCGGGGGATCATCGTTTTCAGTGCCTCGGACGTGTCGCGATCTCGCGAAATCGCTCCGCGCGTAGCACGGCGCGGCCCGGCGCCTCAACGCGTCGCCCTGCCGGGATGTGCATGGCTCCCCCGCGACGTCAGGCGACGGTTGACCCGCCGCAGCCACGGGACAACATCGACAGCATGACCAGCGAGCCGACGCCCCGCGCTTTCATCCCCCTCGCGATCGCCGTGCTGACGGTGTCCGACACCCGTGTGCTCGCCGACGACCGGTCGGGCGACACCCTGGTTGCCCGGATCACCGGCGCCGGGCATCGGCTTGCCGAGCGGGACATCGTCCCGGACGAGATCGTGTCGATTCGCGAGAAGGTCGAGGGCTGGATTCACGATCCCCGCATTGATGTGATCCTCACCACCGGCGGCACCGGTTTCACCGGGCGCGATGTGACGCCGGAGGCGATCGAGCCGCTGTTCGAGAAGCGGATGGACGGTTTCTCGGCGGTGTTCCACCGGATCTCCTACGACAAGATCGGCACCTCGACGCTGCAGTCGCGGGCGACCGCCGGTGTGGCCGGGGCGACCTATATCTTCGTGCTGCCGGGCTCGCCCGGCGCCTGCAAGGACGCCTGGGACGGCATCCTCGCGAGCCAGCTCGACTATCGCCACCGCCCCTGCAACTTCGTCGAGATCATGCCACGCCTCGACGAGCACCTGCGCCGGGGCGCCGCCGCGACGACCTGATCCGTCCAGCGCCGCCTCTGTCCGCGACGTAATGCGGGCTCGCACCGCCCGTCGCGTAGGCGCGACGCGTCAGCCACATCGGCCTGGCGGCCCCATGGCGAACCCACGCCGGCGTGATCCAAAAAGTTGCGGCGGCACCGTCATTTGGCGGCACTTCGCATCACGGGTGGCGTTACGATCCGGGACGGCCGGGCTTCGAGCCATTGCATCGAGCCGGGGCGGGTATCCCCCGAAGACGGCGCCGCGCGGCGCTCTTCTTGTTCACGGAGTCGCTGTCCTTGCTCCCGCTTCTCGTTCGGCCCCTTCTCCTTGCGGCGCTGATGCTGAGCGCGCCGCTCGCGCCGGCCTCCGCCGCGCCGCGGGTCGATGCGCGGGCCAAGGCCTGGGTCGCCGGAATCGTCAACCGCATCGGGATGGCGGATCGCGCCGCGGCGCCGGGGCGGGGCGGGCAGGTTACGGTTCGGGTGCGGATCGAGGCCGATGGCGCGCTCGGCGGAATCGTGCTCGAAGAGGGCCCCGCAGCCCTCGGCGAGCGCGCCGCCCGCGCCGTGCAGGCGGCCGCCCCCTTTCCGCCGCCGCCCGCCGGGCTGTTGACCCTCGAAGGTTTCACCGAACTCAGCTTTCCCCTCACGCTGCGGTGACGGCGCCAATCGCCATCGTGTCATCGAATCGTCGCGGATGGGCCGGAAAGGCTGAGTTTCCGTTCGTCAGAAGAGCCGCGCTCCATGGATTTTCACCGCCGCTTCACCGTGCTGATGTGCACGCCCGCCTTCGATCCGGATGATCTGGAGGGCGCGCGCGTCGATCAGATCGTCGCGGCGGTGGAGAAGCGCGGCTTCGAGGTGGTGCGGGCGCGGCGCGTCGAGGATGCTTCGATTGCGGTGCAGACCGACTCCGCCGTCGGCTGCCTCGTGGTCGATTGGGGCAAGCGCGGACTCGAGGGCAAGGCGGCCGCGCTCATCGACATGATGCGCAAGCGCGGCCTGGAGATGCCGATCGTCATCATGGTCCGCCGCAAGCGGCTGGAGGACATCCCGGTCGAGCTGCTCGACTTCATCGACGGCTACATCTTCCTCGCCGAGGAGACGCCCGAATTCATCGCCCGCGGCCTCGTTTCCCGCGTGACGCAGTATGCCGACACGCTGAAGACGCCGTTCTTCGGCGCGCTCGTCGATTACGCCGAGGAGGGCAACCAGCTCTGGACCTGTCCCGGCCATAACGGCGGCATCTTCTACAACCGCTCGCCGATCGGCCGCATCTTCGTCGAGCATCTCGGCGAGGCGATCTTCCGCGACGACCTCGACAACTCGGTGCTCGATCTCGGCGACCTGCTGACCCACGAGGGCCCCGCGCTCAAGGCGCAGAAGGAAGCGGCCAAGATCTTCGGGGCGGAAAAGACCTATTTCGTCCTCAACGGCACCTCGGCCTCGAACAAGGTCGTGCTGGGCTCGCTGGTGGCCGAGGACGATCTCGTCCTGTTCGACCGCAACAACCACAAGGCCGCCCATCACGGCGCGCTGCTGCTGGCCGGCGGCATCCCGATTTTCCTCGAGACCGACCGCAACGCCTACGGCCTGATCGGGCCGATCTACCATGAGGCGCTCGACGAGGGGCGCATCCGCGAGAAGATCCGCGACAACCCGCTCGTGAAGGACAAGGAGGCGTGGCGCAAGGAGCGCCCGTTCCGCTGCGCCGTGATCGAACAATGCACCTATGACGGCACGATCTACGACGCGCAGGCGATCGTCGAGCGCATCGGCCACCTGTGCGACTACATCCTGTTCGACGAGGCCTGGGCGGGCTTCATGAAGTTCCACCCGCTCTACCAGCGCCGCTTCGCCATGGGCCTGACCGGGCTCGACGAGACTTCGCCGGGCATCATCGCCACGCAATCGACCCACAAGCAGCTCGCCAGCTTCTCCCAGGCCTCGCAGATCCACACCCGCGACGGGCATATCCGCGGCCAGACTCGGCGGGTCGAGCACAAGCGCCTGAACGAGAGCTTCCTCGTCCACGCCTCGACTTCGCCGTTCTACCCGATCTTCGCCTCGCTCGACGTCGGCGCGCAGATGATGAAGGGGCGCTCCGGCGTCGTGCTGTGGGACGACACGATCCGCCTCGGCATCGAGTGGCGCAAGAAGGCCCGCGCCATCCGCAAGGAGTTCGAGGAGCGCGAGGCCGACCCGAAGCGGCGCTGGTTCTTCGACCCCTTCGTGCCCGACGTGGTGAAGGGGCCCGAGGGCACGGAAATCCCGTGGGAATCCGTGCCGACCGACGCCCTGGCCGCCGACGCCCGCTACTGGGAGCTGACGCCGGGCGCGGCGTGGCACGGCTTCACCCATGTCGCGCCGGGCTTTGCCATCACCGACCCCAACAAGCTCACCGTGCTCACCCCCGGCTTCGACCGGAAGACGGGGGCCTATGCCGAGCACGGCGTGCCGGCGCCGATCGTCGCGCAATACCTGCGCGAGAACCGGATCGTCCCGGAGAAGAACGACCTCAACTCGCTGCTCTTCCTGCTGACGCCGGGCGTCGAGTCCTCGAAGGCGGGCACGCTCATCTCCGGCCTCGTCGCCTTCAAGCGGCTGCACGACGACAACGTGCCGCTCGAAGAGGCGATGCCGGAATTCGTGGCACGCCGGCCCAAGCGCTACCGCGGCGTGCGCCTGCGCGACCTCTGCGCCGATTACCACGCCTTCCACCGCGAGTCGGGCACCTCGGCGCTCCAGCGCAAGCAGTTCATGCCCGAGCACCTGCCGGAGATGGTGATGGCGCCCAAGGCCGCCGCGCAGATGCTGACCCGCAACCGGGTCGATTACGTGCCGATCGCGGAAGCCGAGGGGCGCGTCGCCACGACCCTGATGCTGGTCTATCCGCCCGGCATCGGCACCGTGCTGCCCGGCGAGCGCCTCGACGAGCGGGCCAAGCCCATGCTCGACTATTTCAAGATGTTCGAGGCGGCCGCCAACCTGTTCCCCGGCTTCGAGGCCGAGATCCAGGGCGTCTACCGCGAGAGCGACCCGGACGGACGCATCCGCTTCCACACCTACGTCCTGCGCGAGGGCGCCTGATGGCGGAGGGCGCGGCGGCGATTCCTACTCACGCGGAGGTGGTGATCCGGCCCTCGTCGGATGCCGACGTGTCGGCGATGATCGCGATCTACGAGCGTCACATCCGCAAAGGCGTCGGCGATACCGGCGACTTCGAGGAGGAGCGCCTGCTGCCCGACGAGCTGCGGCGGCGGCGCAAGACCATGCGCAGCAAGCGTCTGCCCCATCTCGTCGCCGAGCGGGGCGGGCAGATCGCCGGCTACGCCTACGCCGTGCCGTTCCGCAAGCGCCCGGCCTACCGCTACGCCCTCAAGCACTCGATCTACGTTCACCCGGACCACCTGCACGCGGGCATCGGGCGCCGGCTTCTGCCGGCGCTGATCGAGGCCTGCGCCGCGGGCGGCTACCGGCAGATGATCGGCTACATCGACGCGAGCAACGAGGCCTCCCTGCGCCTGCACGAGGCCTGCGGGTTCGCCCGCGTCGGCTACCTTCCGGCGATCGGCTACAAGTACGGGCGCTGGAGCGACAGCGTCATCGTGCAGTGTCCGCTGGGGACCGGGGCGGACGACCAGCCCTCCGCCTGGCACCGTCCCGAGCGGACGCGCGCCTTCCGGTTGTCGTCGACGTCCTGACTTTGTGGCCGGGCCGGCTCGGCGAAATCGGTGACGAAGGCCGGCCTGCCCAAACAGCGCCGGCTTTTTTGCGTGAAGCCAACGCGCAACTTTCCATCCGATGCACTAGATCGGTTGCAGGACGCTTCTCCCTCCCAGGGCCGCCCGCGGTTTTCGCAGGGCGGCACCGTGTTCGCTTCGAGCCGTTCCATGACCCTTCTCGCACCCTCGATCCTTGCGGCCGACTTCTCCAGGCTCGGTGAGGAGACGCGGGCGATCGCGCAAGCCGGCGCCGACTGGATCCATCTCGACGTGATGGACGGGCATTTCGTGCCCAATATCAGCTTCGGCCCGGCGGTGGTGAAGGCGCTGCGGCCCTGGACCGACAAGGTCTTCGACGTCCACCTGATGATCGCGCCGGCCGACCCCTACCTCGCTGCCTTCGCCGAGGCCGGCGCGGACGCGATCACGGTCCATGTCGAGGCGGGTCCGCACATCCACCGCTCGCTCCAGACGATCCGGGGTCTCGGCAAGCGCGCGGGCGTGGCGCTCAACCCCGGCACGCCGGCCTCCGCCATCGAG
Organism: Methylorubrum sp. GM97; assembly: GCF_024347855.1. Taxonomy (NCBI): domain Bacteria; kingdom Pseudomonadati; phylum Pseudomonadota; class Alphaproteobacteria; order Hyphomicrobiales; family Methylobacteriaceae; genus Methylorubrum; species Methylorubrum sp. GM97. The sequence goes on along the minus strand of NZ_AP025942.1, from coordinate 893,490 downwards.
CCGCTGCTCGACATGGTCGATCTCGTGCTGGTGATGACGGTCAATCCCGGCTTCGGCGGCCAGAGCTTCATTCACTCGTCCCTGGAGACCGTTGCGCGCGTCAAGGCGATGACGGCGGGCCGCTCCATCGACATCTCGGTCGATGGCGGCATCACCCCGGAGACCGCCGGGCCCGCCGCGCAGGCCGGTGCCAACATCCTCGTCGCCGGCTCGGCCGCCTTCAAGGGCGGAGCAACTCAGTACGAGAAGAACGTCGCGGCGATCCGCGAGGCGGCCCAATCGGCCACCGGGCGGGACGGCGTGCGATGCTGAAGGCGCTGATCTTCGACGTCGACGGGACGCTCGCCGAGACCGAAGACCTCCACCGCCAGGGCTTCAACCGGGCGTTTCGCGCGCTCGGCCTGCCCTGGCACTGGTCGCCGGAATTCTACGCCGAACTGCTCAAGGTGATGGGCGGCAAGGAGCGGCTCGTCCACTACATCGAGCGTTACCACCCCGAGGAGGCGCACGCGCTCAAGCGCCGGATGCCGGAGATCCACGATCTCAAGACGCGCCATTACGGCGCGTTGGCCGAGAGCGGTGGACTTTCGCTCCGTCCCGGCGTGCGGCGTCTCGTGGAAGAGGCGCGCGCGGACAATGTGCGGCTGGCGGTGGCGACCACCACCAGCCGGCCGAACATCGACCTCCTGCTCCGGCTCAATTTCCCGGGCGACGCGCAGCCCTTCGACGTGATCGCCGCCGGCGACGAGGCGGCGCAGAAGAAGCCTGCCCCGGATATCTTCGCGCTTGCCGTCCACCGTCTCGGTATCGATCCGTCCGAGGCGATCGCTTTCGAGGATTCGGCGGCCGGCATCCGCTCGGCGCTCGCCGCTGGCCTGCCGGTGCTCGCCACCCGCAGCCGCTACACGCAGAGCCACCGGCTCGACGGCGCCTTCTCCGCCGTCTCCGATCTCGGCGAGCCGGACGCGCCGCATCAGCATCTCCAGGGCCATGCCTGGCCCGACGGTGTCGTCACCCTCGACGCCCTGCGCCGGTGGCATGCGGGGCACCTGCACGGCGCGGCCTGATCGGCCGTTATCGCGCCCTCGTCACCGAACCACCGCTTCCCAATTCACCACGGCGCGGTCTATCAGGACGACCGCCTTCCGCTCCGGGTCGCGGGTCCCGGAACGGCGCCGTACCGGCCGCCTCGCGCGCCGCGCGGGAGGCCGGGACCCTGCCGCTGCGACGTCACACCGCCGGACCGTGGAGCCTGATGCGCGAGCCGAACGCGATCGATTTTTGGCGCGGCTTCGCGCTCATCACGATTTTCATCAACCACATCCCGGGTAATTTCTTCGAGCGCTACACCTTCTCGCAATACGGCATCTCGGATGCCGCCGAGCTGTTCGTGTTCCTCGCCGGCTGGTCGATCGGCCTTGCCACCCGCGGTCGCGACGGCCAGCCGGAGCCGCGCCTAACCACCGTGCTGCGCCTTCTGGCGCGCACCGTAGAGGTCTACCGCGCGCAGATCACGATCATGGCACTGGCTTTGGCGATGATCGCGGGCTGCGCACTCTATCTCGACAACCCGCTCATCCTCGAATGGCACAATGCCGGCGGCTTCTTCGCCGACCCGATCCAGACCATGGTCGGCGTCGTGCTGCTCACGCACCAACTCGGCTTCTTCAACATCCTTCCGCTCTACGTGGTGCTCATCGCCATCGCCCCCGCCGTCGTGCTGATCGGCCGGGTGAGCCGGCTCCTGCTGCTGGCGCTCTCGCTGTCGCTCTACGGGGCGAGCCTCGTCTTCGAGTGGAACTTCCCCTCCTGGCCCGGCGAGGGCGATTGGTTCTTCGATCCGTTCTGCTGGCAATTGCTGCTGGTGCTCGGCTTCCTGTCGAACGAGGCGACGCGGGGATCGGAGCGGCTGCGGCGCCTCTGGCCGCGGCTGATGCCGCTCGGCGTCGTCATCGTCGCGGTCGGCGTCGTGCTCGCGGTGCTGGAGCTGCGGCCCGATCCGATGCTGGCGCCGGAGCCGCGCCTCGTCTTCACCTTCGACAAGACCTACCTTTCGCCCGCCCGGCTGATCCATTTCTGCGGGATGGTGCTGGCCTTCCAGGGTGTCTACGCCCTCATCGCCCCGCGCGTCGGGCGCCTTGCCCGCTTTCTGTCGGGTTTGGGGCGCAACTCGCTTGCGGTCTTCTCGATGGGATCGCTGTTGAGCCTCGCCGGACAGTTCGTGCGCTTCCAAACCGGCGGCGGTATCTTCGTTGACATTTCGGTCGTAGGCTCCGGCCTGATCGCACTGGGTTTCACCGCATGGTTCGTCGAATGGCGTTCCCGCAGACCGCGGCCGACGCGCAAGGCTCCCGACACCGCCTCGCCCGCCGACTCGCCGTCCTCCTCGGCCTGAGTCTCGCCTCGCCTGCCCTTGGCGAGACCTTGGGCGCCGCGCCGATGCCGCCAGCGACCGCGACGGTCGAGGCGCTCGACCTGAGCCTGTCGCCCGAATGCCGGGTGCCGGGCTCGAAGCTCTACACCCTGGCGCGGCTCAAGGCGGTCAAGGCCGCGCTCAAGGAGAAGCGGCCGATCCACGTCCTCTCCATCGGCTCCTCCTCGGCGGGGCTCGGCGCCTCCGCGAGCTATCCGGTGAAGCTGGAAAACGCCCTGGAACAGGCGCTGCCCGACGTTCAGATCGAGGTCGAGGCCCGCGGGCTGCCCGGCGAGGTGGCGAGCGGGGCGGGCGAGCGGCTACGCTCCATGGTCGCCGAAATGGAGCCGGACCTCGTCGTCTGGCAGGTCGGCACCAACGATGCCCTCGCCCGCGTCGATATCGAAGCCTTCGGCGAGGCGCTCGATGAATCGGTGCAGTGGGTCAAATCCCACGGCATCGACATCGTGCTCATCGACCCCGTCTTCACCGAGAGTCTGGCCGACGACGCCTATTACACGCAGATGGTGCGCACCGTGCAGGACGTCGCCCGCCGCGAGGCGGTGCCGCTGGTCCACCGCTACGCGGCGATGCGCTTCCTCTCGACCCAGCGCACCACCGAGGCGCACATGCTGGGCCGCCATTTCCGGCTCAACGATCTCGGCCTGCGCTGCATGGCCGAGCACGCTACGCGGGCGATCACCCTGTCGCTGCTCCAGCCGGATGCGGCCAAGGATGCAGGCAAGATCGACCCGAGCAAAATCGATCCGAATAAGACCGATGCAGTGAAGACGGACCACGCCACGTCCGAAACAACGAAGTCCGACCCGGCCCAGACCGGAACGCCGGGCTCCGGACCGACCCCGACGCTCAAGCAGCCGTAGGGCCGGCAGCGGACGTTTTGTGACACCCTCTTAACCCGCTCGAAATGCCGCGCTTCCTAGGCTGATCGCCGAGCGTGCCGGCCACATCCGCGCCCGGCGCCTTTCGGATGGCGCGCCCATGGCAGCGGACAAGGTGATCGCGGGCGACCTCCCAGCATCCTTTCTCGAGACCCTCCTCGTCCGGGCTCAGGCCGTGCGTGCCACAGCCGCCGTCTCGGCGCTCGGCGTGTTCGCGGTCCGCATCGGCGCGGCCGGGTTCGCCTACGGGGCGCAGGTCCTGATGGCGCGCATGATGGGCGGTGCGGAATACGGGATCTTCGCCACGATCTGGGTGTGGATCGCCATCCTCGGCCACACCGCGACCTTCGGCCTGTCCCAGGGCGCCTGCCGCTTCCTGCCCGCCGATCAGGCGACGGGCCGGCTCGACGATGTGCGCGGCTTCCTGCTCGGCGGGGCACTCGTGAGCTTCGGCGGGGGGCTCGCCCTGTCGCTCGGCGGACTCGCCGTGGCCTTCCTGCAAGGCGGCCTGCTCGCCGGCCCCTACGGAACGCCGATCCTGGTCGCGGCCGTCGTCGTGCCGCTCTTCGCCTTTCAGGACTATCTCGAGGGCGTGGCCCGCAGCCAGGGCTGGCCGCTGCTCGCCATCGCGCCGCCCTACCTGCTGCGGCAAGCTCTGATCATGATCGCGATGATCGGCGCCGTGCTTGCGGGCGCGCCGGCCGAGGCCTGGGTCGCCATCGCCTGTACGCTGGCCGCGACCGGCCTCGCGGCGGCGGTTCAGGCCGGGCTGCTGCTGGCGCGCCTGCGCCGCCACCTGCCGGCCGGCCCGCGCCACTACCGCTGGCGGCTGTGGCTGACCGCCTGCCTGCCGATCGCGGCGGGCGACCTCGCCGCGAGCGCCTTCGGCTTCGTCGACGTCGTGATCCTCGGCTTCCTCGCAGCCCCGGAGGCCGTCGGCCTCTACTTTGCCGCCACCCGCATCCAGCAATTCGTGGCCTTCGTGCATTACGCGGCCTCGGCCACGACCGCCCAGCGCCTCGCCGCCGCCCGCGCCCGCGGCGACGAGGCGGGGCTCGCGCATCTCGTGCGCATGCAGGCGCGCTGGACCTTCCTGGTGACGGCGGGTGTTGGCCTCGGCATCGTCGCGGTGTCGCCCCTGCTGCTCGGCCTGTTCGGCGAAGGGTTTCGCGCCAGCCTTCCGGTTCTGGTGATCCTCGTTGCCGGCAGCGTCGCGGCGAGCCTGTTCGGCCCGGCTGAGGATGTGCTGACCATGCTCGGCGGCGAGCGGCTCTGCGCCGGAGTCACCCTGGCGATGCTGGTCCTCGCCGCGGGGCTCTGCCTTGCCCTGGTGCCTTGGCTCGGGGTCGTCGGCGCGGCCCTGGCGGTGGGGCTGGCTCAGACACTGCGCGGGCTCATTCTGGCGCTCGGCGCCCGGTCCCTTCACGGTCTCTCGACGCCGGTCGTCGGATTTCCCCAGCGGAGTGCCGCCCGGTGATGCGCGCCCTTTCCCTCTCCGGATCGTCGCGGGCGGCGGTCGAGCCCGTTGCCGAGGCCTCGGCCTGGGACGCGCTGGCGGTCCGAGCCGTCTCCGCGCATCCGTTCTACGCGCGGGCGGTCGTTGCGGCCCATTGTGATCATGGCCTGTGCCATCCCCGCCTTTCGGCGGTGGTCGTCCGTGACGGGGCGGCGATCACCGCCCTTCTGCCCTTCACCCTGCGCCCCGACATCGCCGGGCTCGGCGCGGCGATCGCGCAGCCCTTCCTCTCGCCCTACATGACGGCGAGCGCCCCCCTCGTCGCCGACGGTCCCGGCCTGGAGGAGCGGCTCGACGCCCTGGTGGACGGCCTGGCACTCGCCTCCGGCGGCCGGCCCTGGCGCTGGCCGCTGCTCGCGACCGAAACCCGTCTCGGCCTCGGGCTGCTCGCCGCCATGGAGCGGGCCGGATGGCAGACCGGCACCGTCGCGCGTTTCGAGCGCCCGGTTCTCGACCGGCGGGCCGATTACGACGCCTTCCTCGCCGGCCACCCGCACAAGAGCCGCCTCAAGGACCTACGCCGCCGCCGCCGCCGTCTCGAAGAGGCCGGGACGCTCACCGTCGAGACCGCCACGGAGGGGGCCGCGCTGGAACAGGCGCTGGAGGACTTTCTCACCCTCGAAGCGGCCGGCTGGAAGGGCGAGGCCGGCACGGCCTTGCGCAGCCGTCCGCGGACGGAAGCTTTCGCCCGCGCCCTGTTCCGGCCAGACGGTGGTCCCGTCACCGTTCGGGCCGACTGGCTGCGCCTCGACGGGCGCACGATCGCGGCGAGCCTCGCCCTGATCTCCGGCGGCACCGCCCATCTGCTCAAGACCGCCTATGACGAGAGCTTGCGGGCCATGGCCCCCGGTCTCGTGCTGGAGGACGCCATCGTGCGCGCCCTCCATGCCGAGGGCTTTGCCGCGCGGCTCGACTCGGCGACGATGCCGGGATCGGCGCTGGAAAGCCTTTACCCCGAGCGCGAAAGCATCGCCGAGATCATCGCCCAGCCGCCGGGCGCCGGCCTGATCTCCCTGGAACGGCGCCTCCGCCTCGCCCGGTTCGAGCATCGCGCACGGGCCGAGGCCAAGCGCCTGCTGCGGCGGGGCTGACGCCGCGTCGAAGCGCTGAATTAGCGCGTCGAGTTCTCGCCGTTGTTGCGCTGGACGCAGCGATAGCCGGCGAAGCAGTACGGATTGTCCAGGGTCGGCTCGAAGGCGGGGCGGGCGGTCACCTCGTTGCGGCAATCGCCGCTGTCGAGATGCACCGCCTCGTAGGCGTTCGGGCTCGTGGCGAGCACGACACGGCGCTGCCGCGCCACCAGGGCCTGCACCGCCCCGCAGGTGAGAGACGGGGTGAAGGGCCGTTCCTGGGCCGAGGCCGCCGTGCCGGCGAGGCCGCCGACGCCGAGACAGAGGGCGTGGAGGAGAGAGAGCGTGCGCTGCATCGTCGTGGGACCTGCCCGAGCCGGAGGGAGGAGCCTCGGGACGATCCCGGGTTCTGCACCCTGAACCGTGCTCGCGCCATACCGGTTCTCGGCCCCTGTGAGCCGGCGGCGGTGATGCCGGGGGCGTTTGGCCAGCGGGAACCGTTCTCCCCCTGAGACCCTTCACCGGAAATAACTCCGGAGGCGCCTTTGACCCCGACCGACGCGACCAGACCCGACGATCCCGTGGAGAGCCCGGGTGCCCGGAGCTACGAGCAGCGTCCGGTTTCCAAACCGGTTCCGGAGCATCGTTCTCCCGCGCCGAGCGAGCCCGGCGATATCGGTTCCGGGTGGGACAAGGAGAAGCCGCGGCGCGAAGAGCCGCGCTCCGGTGATGGCCCCGGTTACCGCGGCGGTTGATCCAACCTCATGCGCAGGCGGGAGGAAGGCCCGTGACGATCCACATCTGCGTCACCTGCGGAACCAGCTTCCCCGACGCGCCGAGCCCGCCCGAGCGATGCCCGATCTGCGACGAGGAGCGGCAATACGTGCCCGCCTCCGGCCAAAGCTGGACGACGCCCGGCGCACTCGCATCCGCTCACGCCAACGCGTGGCGGCAGGTCGAGCCGGGGCTGTTCGAGATCGAGACCCATCCCCGTTTCGCCATCGGCCAGCGCGCCTTCCTGCTGCGCACGCCACGGGGCAATGTGCTGTGGGATTGCATCGCTTTGCTCGATCCGGCCACCGTCGCGCTGGTGCGTTCGCTCGGCGGCTTGGCCGGCATCGCGATCTCGCATCCGCACTACTACACGACCATGCCCGATTGGGCGGCGGCCTTCGATGCGCCGGTCTACCTCCACGCCCGTGATCGCGAATGGGTGATGCGCCCCGACGATCGCGTGGTGTTCTGGGAGGAGGACGAGCGTGCACTCGCCCCCGGCGTGACCCTGCTGCGCCTCGGCGGCCACTTCCCCGGCGGTTCCGTGCTGCACTGGCAGGACGGGGCGGACGGGCGCGGCGCGCTGCTCGCGGGCGACATCGTGCAGGCCGGCGCGGACCGGAAGAGCGTCTCCTTCCTGTGGAGCTACCCGAACTGGCTGCCGCTCTCCGGCGGCACCGTCGCACGCATCGCGGCCCGGCTGGAAACGAAGGCGTTCGCCCGCCTTTACGGCGCCTTCGGCCTGCATATTACGGAGGATGCAGGCGCCGTCGTCAGCCGTTCGGCGGCGCGCTACCGGGATCTCCTGGCGCAGGAGCAGCCCTAACGTCTTCCCCGGTACGGCCCCTGGCGGGTCTCGGGAACAGCGTCGCGCCGGCCAGCGCGCCGATGAGTGCGGCGAGGCCGAAGCGCCATCGCTTGCCCCGTGCGCCGGCCGTACCCGTTTCGGTCGTCGGCATCGGATCGCCTCGTGCAAGACCGTGAGGAGGGATCGCGTCCTCGCTCCCGACGTCTATCATCCCGACCGCGAACCCGGCCACCGACGCCACCGCGAAAGATTTGCCTTCAAGGACACGCTTGGGCCGCATCTAACCGCGCTGTGGCTCGGCGGCATCCTCGCGCTCGCGGCGGGGAGGGGGCGTGGCGGATCGGGCGGCAAGCCGCGGAGACGATCGAACCCGAGCCGTCACCGCCCCGCGTTGCCTCGGAGTGGTCGGGCGGCCTATAAGCGGAGCCCCCGACACATCCCGCGCGGCGTCGAGGATCCTTCTTGCGTGAAGGAGCCCTCCGCCCGCACGAACGAGAAGACGATCCCGCCATGGCCGGGCATTCCCAGTTCAAGAACATCATGCACCGCAAAGGCCGCGTCGATGCGGTCCGCTCGAAGGTGTTCAGCAAGCTCGCCCGCGAAATCACGGTGGCGGCCAAGCTCGGCACGCCCGATCCCTCGATGAACCCGCGCCTGCGCGCCGCCATCCTCGCGGCCCGGGCCGAGAACATGCCCAAGGACAACATCGAGCGCGCCATCAAGAAGGCCGTGGGTGGGGATGGCGAGAACTACGAGGAGATCCGCTACGAGGGCTACGGCCCCGGCGGCGCCGCGCTGATCGTCGAGGCGCAGACCGACAACCGCAACCGCACCGCCTCCGACGTGCGCTCGGCCTTCACCAAGTCCGGCGGCAGCCTCGCCGAGACCGGCGCCGTCGCCTTCATGTTCGACCGTGTCGGCGTCATCGCCTTTGCGCCTGACGTGGCCGATGCGGACACGATGCTGGAGGCCGCCATCGAGGCCGGCGCCGACGACGTGCGCTCGGATACGGAGGGCCACGAGGTCATCTGCGCCCAGGACGCCTACGGCGACGTCTCGAAGGCGCTGGAAGGCCGCTTCGGCGAGCCGCGCCGGACCGGCCTGATTTGGAAGGCGCAGAACACCATCGACGTCGATGACGAGACCGGTGAGAAGCTGATCCGCCTCGTCGAGGTGATCGAGGATCAGGACGACGTGCAGAACGTCTACGTCAACTTTGCGCTGTCCGAGGCGTTGGTGGAGAAGATGGGCGCGTAAGCCGACGCCCGCACTTCGCGGATGCTCGCACCGCCCCGTTGACGGCGAGGAGAGGTTCGGCCGCTGAACCATGCTGCCGATTTGTCACGCGGAACCGCTGGGATCCGTGCGCTATATGCCCTGCGAGGCCGGCGCTGAGCCGGCCATCGACGACGCGCAAGGCCCCTCTCTTCGACCGATGCACGACCGCCCGCTCATCCTCGGCATCCACGGCCTCGCCAACAAGCCGCCGAAAGAAGAGAAGCAGGCGTGGTGGGCCGAGGCGATCCGCGAGGGACTTCGGCGCAACCTCGGCGAGGATCCGCGGGATCTGTCCTTCGACTTCGTCTACTGGGCCGACCTGCGCTACGACGCGCCGCTCTCCGAGGACAGCAACCGGGAACCCTACTACCCCGCGCGGGGGAGGGGACCGTTTCCGAGCGCCGACGGCGTGTGCGCCCCAACCCTGACCGACCGGCTCTACCGCATCGTCGAATGGGCGCAGGAGAAGACCGGGCGTCTCGTCCTCGATGATTTCATCATTGAGCACCGGCTCGACGACCTCTGGGGCTACTACGAGGACGCCGCGTTCCGCGAGTCCGCCCGCAACCGCTTGCGGGAGGCGCTGGAGCAACATGCCGGCCGGCCCCTGCTGCTCGCCGCCCATTCGATGGGCTCGCTGATCGCCTACGACGTGCTGCGCCAGCTCGAGCGCGACGGGCGCTGTCCGCGGATCGAGCACTTCGTCACCCTGGGCGCACCCCTCGGTCTCGCCGAGATCAAGCATCGCCTCGCCGAGGAGCACGGGGCCTTGCGCGTGCCCTACGCCGTGGCCCGCTGGAGCAATCTCGGCGACCGCGAGGACGTGGCGACCGTGGGCACGACGCTGGCCGAGGCCTATGCCCCGAACGCGACGGGTGTGGGCGTGATCGATCGTCCCGTCCTCAACACCTATCGGCGCCCGCGCGGCAGCGTGAACCACCACAAATCCTACGGCTACCTGCGCACGCCGGAATTCTCTGAAGCTGTCGCGGCGTTTCTCGACAGAGAAGAGGCGGTTGCCTCCGTCGAGATGTCGGATGCCAGAAGCGCCTGAGGGCCGGGCGACGCGACCCGATCCTCGCCGTTATCGCGAGCGGTCGGCGCCCCGAGGGTGCCGGACGAGGCTCACGCCAGCCGCCGCCGCCGTTCCACCAGCTGCATGATGATCGGCGTCAGGATGAGCTGCATCGCCAAATCGAGCTTGCCGCCGGGGATGACGATGGAATTGGCCCGGCTCATGAAGCTGTCGTGGATCATCGAGACGAGATAGGAGAAGTCGATCCCCTTCGGGTCCTTGAAGCGGATCACCACCATCGATTCGTCGGCGGTCGGAATCCACCGGGCGATGAAGGGGTTCGAGGTGTCTACCGTCGGCACCCGCTGGAAGTTGATGTCAGTCCACGAGAATTGCGGGCAGATCGTCTGCACGTAGTCCGGCATCCGGCGCAGGATCACGTCGGTGACGGCCTCGGTCGAGTAGCCCCGCGTCGAGCGGTCCCGGTGCAGCTTCTGAATCCATTCGAGGTTGATGACCGGCACCACCCCGATCTTGAGGTCGGGATAGCGGGCGAGGTCGACGTTCTGATCGACCACGCAGCCGTGCAGGCCTTCGTAGAACAGCAGGTCCGAGCCGGGCTGAAACGGCTCCCAGGGCGTGAAGGCGCCGATGGGCACGCCGTAGCGGGCCGCATCCGCCTCGTCGTGGGCGTAGTGCCGGGTGCGGCCGGTGCCGGATTCGCTGTAGCTGCGAAACACCTCCTCCAGCTCGGGCAGGAGGTTGGCGCGCGGCGCGAAGTGGCTCAGCGTCGGCTCGCGCGCCATCATCGCCCGCATGGTGTCGCGGTCGTGCGCGTGGAAGCCGTCGCCCTCGATGTAGACGGCGCTGACATCCTCCCTTCGGAAGATCTGCTCGAAGGTGTTGCGGACCGAGGTGGTCCCGGCGCCCGAGGAGCCGGTGACCGAGATGATGGGATGACGCGCCGACATGGGCTTTTCAGATAAATCGGGCCGAGTGCTTGGTTCCAGAAGGCGATGATCCCGAATCATCGCCTTCTGGCCGCGCAAATGCGCGGCGGCGGTCTTCCGCCGGACGCTGAGTCTGCGACCGTAGGTCGGGGACTATGCACCCATTGATCAACTCCGCATCAGGCCACGCTGGCCGAACAGGGGTGAGCGGCCGGCGCTGGGCTGGCGGCCGTCATAGTACTTGGCCACGCACTCGACCTCCTCGGTGGAGCCGAACACCAGGGGGGAGCGCTCGTGGATCTTGGCGGCCACCCGCTCGAGGATGCGGCCCTGGCCGTCGGTGGCGCCGCCGCCGGCCTGCTCGATCAGGAAGGCAATGGGGGCGGTCTCGTACAACAGGCGCAGGCGGCCCTGGGCGTAGCCCTTCCGATTGTCGCCCGGATACAGGAACACGCCGCCGCGGATCAGCACCCGCTGCGCGTCCGCCACCAGCGCGGCGGTCCAGCGCATGTTGAAGTCGCGGTCGCGCGGGCCTTCCGAGCCGCGCAGGCAATCCTCGATGTAGGACTTCACCGGCCCGTCCCAGTGGCGGACGTTCGAGGCGTTGATCGCATACTCGCTGGCGCTGGGGACGATCTTCATCGCGTCGTGGGTGAGGCGGAAGACGTTGTCCGTCCGGTCGAGCGTGAAGATGCGGGTGCCGTTGCCGAGCGTGACCACGAAGGTCGTGGCCGGGCCGTAGACGACGAAGCCGGCGGCCGTCTGGGTCGTGCCGGGAGTCAGGAACGAGGCATTGGGATCGTCGATCCCTTGGCCCTGCGTCACCGGGCGGATGCCGAAGATGGTACCGACCACCATGCCGACGCCGATATTGGACGAGCCGTCGAGCGGGTCGATCGCGACGGCCAGCGGCGCGCCGGCCTTCAGCGTCACCACGTCCTCGGCTTCCTCAGAGGCGACCTGCGCCACGGGGGCCTCTTCGAGCGCCCGCATGAAGCGCTTGTGGGCGATCACGTCGAGCGCCTTCTGCACGTCGCCGTCGCTGTTGTGCTCGCCCTGGGCGGCCAGATCGCCCGCGAGCGACCCACGACCCACGGTCTCGCTCACGTCGATCGCGGCGGCGGCGAGCGCCCGGATCGTGGCGGCGGTGTCGGCCAGCGAGGGGTCCCGCGCGACTTCGGCGTCGAGATGGTCGTCGAGGGATGACCCGTAGGGCTTCGTCATCGTTCTGAGGCTCGCTCCCGTCGAACCCGCGCGTGTGACTCAAGGTCTTGCGCGGCGTTCTTATCGGCCATGCGCGCGCGGAGGCGTGCAGGGCTATCTCGCGCTATGATACGCTGTGGCGAGGCGGCAGCGCCAGACGGCACGAGACGGCTGTCGAAAGATTTCTAAAAAAACTTGTGGTGCCCCGCAAAAAAACTAAAACCGGGGCATGCGCAATCTTTCGCTCAAGCAGCTCCAGGCGGTCGCCGCAGTCGCACGGCTCGGCACAATGACGCGGGCCGCGCAGGAGCTTAACGTCACCTCCGCCGCGCTCTACGCACGCATCCGCCAGCTCGAGGAGGAGGCGGGCCTCCTCCTGTTCGACCGCACGCCGACCGGCCTCAAGCCGACCGATGCGGGCCGCGAGATGCTGTGGGCGATCAACAGCATCAACACCGTGCTGGAGACCTGCACCGACCGCCTGCGCACCCTGAAGGGCGGCGGCGGCGGCCGGGTCGGCCTCGGGGTCGTTTCCACGGCGAAGTATTTCGCGCCGCTGGTTATCGCCGGCTTCATGGAGACCCATCCGAAGGTCGAGATCTCGCTCACCGTCGGCAACCGGCAGGACACGATCGAGGCGCTGCGCAACTACGACATCGATTTCGCGATCATGGGCCGCCCGCCGCGGGACTTCGCCATCGAGGCGGAGACGTTCGGGCCCCATCCCCTGGTGCTGATCGCCGCCCCCGACCACCCGATGGCCGGGCGGCGCGGGCTGACGCGGGCGGATCTGGCCGAAGAGTCCTTCCTCGTGCGCGAGGAGGGCTCGGGCACCCGCTCGGTGTTCGAGGAATTCATGAACGGCGTGATGATCCGCCGGGCCAAGCTCGGGATTGATTCCGGCTCGAACGAGACGCTGAAGCAGGCGGTGATGGCGGGCCTCGGCATCGCGCTCCTGTCCGGCCACTCGGTGGCGGCGGAGGTGGCGAGCGGGCGCCTCGTCCTCCTCGACGTGGAGGGCCTGCCGATCCGGCGCGACTGGTACGTCGTGCGCCGCGCCGACAAGGTGCTCGGTCCGGCCTCCGACGCGTTCTGGGACTATCTCGCGCAGGAGGGGCGCCGCTTCCTGCCGAGCATTCCCGGCGATTTCTTCCCGGAGGACTCGGCCGCAGCAGCACCGCCCAAGGCGGTCCGCAGCCCGGCCGAGGCGGGCGAATGAGCGGGCCGATGGAGACGATCGTCATCGTCGGGGCAGGGCAGGCCGGCTTCCAGGCCGCCGCCTCGCTGCGGGAGGCGGGGTTTTCCGGCCGCCTGACCCTAGTCGGCGAGGAGGCCGCGCTGCCCTACCAGCGCCCGCCGCTGTCGAAGGCCTATCTCGCCGGTAAGACCGATGCCCGCGGTTTGCTGCTTCGGCAGGAGAGCTTTTTCGCCGAGCACCGCATCGAGCACCGGCCCGGGACACGGGTGACGGCGATCGATCGCGCCGGGCGCAGCGTCCGACTCTCGGACGGCGAGGATCTGTCTTACGACCATCTCATCCTGGCGACGGGCACCCGTAACCGGGCGCTGCCGGTGCCGGGGGCCGATCTCGACGGCGTGCGCCAGCTTCGCTCCCTCGACGATGCCGATGCGCTTCGCGCGGCGATCGAGGGCATCCACCGGATCGTCGTGGTCGGCGCGGGCTTCATCGGCCTCGAATTCGCGGCGGTCTGCGCCGCCCGCGGTCTCTCCGTCACGGTGATTGAGGCGGCCGAGCGCGTCATGGCGCGGGCGGTCTCGCCCGAGACCTCGGAGGCCTTCCGCGCCTTCCACGAGGAGGCCGGCGTCACCTTCCTGTTCGGGGCGGGCGTCACCGCCATCGAGGGGGAGGGGGGACGGGCCGTGGCCGTCCGCACCGCCGACGGGCAGAGCCTGCCCGCCGACCTCGTGCTCGTCGGCATCGGCGTGGTGCCGAACCAAGAACTCGCGGAGGAAGTCGGCCTCGCCGTGCGCGACGGCATCGAGATCGATGCCTTCCTGGCAACCAGCGACCCGGCGATCTCGGCCATCGGCGATTGCGTGCGCTTCCCGAGCCGTTTCGCGTCCGGAATGCCCGGCGGCGATCGGGTGCGGATCGAATCGGTCCAGAACGCGGTCGATCAGGGCCGCTGCCTCGCCGCGCGGCTCACCGGCCGGCCCGCGGCCTACGACGCGGTGCCGTGGTTCTGGAGCGATCAGGGCCCGCGCAAGCTCCAGATCGCCGGACTCGCCGCGCCGTCTGACGCGAGCGTCCTGCGCCGCGCCGGTGCCGGCTTCTCGGTGTTCCGCTTCCGCGATGGCGCGCTCACTGCGGTCGAATCGGTGGATCGCCCCGCCGACCACATGGCGGCCCGCCGCCTTCTGGCCGCGGGCAAGAGGCTGACGCCGGAGCAGGCCGGCGATCCGGGCTTCGACCTCAAGGCCCTGGCGACGGGCTGAGGTTTTACCTCAGCGGTCGTTCTCGGTGGTGAGCTGATCGAGGCGCGTGCCCTCGTCGCCGCCGCGCTGCTGCTCGGACAGCCGGACGCCCGGCGTCGCACCGTCGGTGAAGACGACGCCGCCCTGCATCAGGGCGCTGCGCAAAGCCTCGACCTGGCCGGAGGCGGAATCGCCTGTGCCGGCCTCGAACCCCTTGATGAAGCCTTCGTCCAGCCCCGAGCGGCGGGCGAGATCCGCCTCGGACCAGCCGAGCAGGCCGCGGGCACCCCGGCACTGGGCCGCATTCATCGTGTTGGGCGAAGCTCCGCTCGACGCACCTTCATCCGATCCCGTCAAAGCGCTCTCCTCGATCCTTGGCAGATACCACCCCGCGCCACGGGGCACGGGATCGTTCAACGGTCCGACGGGCCGGTTCGTTTCGGTGAAGCTTGTGAGAAACGGCGTTTCGCCTGGCTCGAAGACTCGCCGGGCGAGAATTCCTGCCGCACAAGGTTCGCGGCGCGTCGAAACGGACGGGATCGCCGCTGAACCGGGTCTCGGGCCGGTCTTGACCATAATTGTGCTTGAATCTGTGCCGATTCCCCCTAGCGCCCAGGACCGGCTGCCGAGAGGGAGCGCGGCCCGAAAGATACGGAGCATGCGCCGGCTCGGCCCAATCATCGGGCGAAGAGCCGAGCCGCTGGCCAAGTGGGGCTCCGGGGTGAAGCAGTCGAGCAGACAGGGGGCTGAACGATGAACAGGATGCTGACCGCCGCGCTGGCCTGCGCGGTTGCCGCGGGCGCGCTCGCGGCCGTGCCGGCTGCGGCGCAAATGGGCATGGGCGGCAATACGTCCGGTTTCGGCGCGGGCAAGCAGCCCGATAAGAAGCCGCAATACGTTCCTGGCGCGAAGCCGACGGAGAAGATGTTTCCGCTCGGCTCGATGTGGACCGCCGTCAGCATGAACGGCAAGCCGTTCACCGGTGCCGACCGCCCGAGCTTCATTATCGACGCGCAGTACCGCGCCCGCGGCTATGGCGGCTGCAACACCTTCACCGCTACCGCTTTCCCCCTGCGCGAACAGCATCTCGCCGTCGGTCCTTTGGCGCTCACCAAGAAGACCTGCGACAAGGCGCTCGCGGCCACCGAGCAGGCCTTCCTCGTCGCCCTGCGCACGGCGGGCAAGTGGGACCTCGACGGTTCGCAACTCGTGATCCGCAGCCAGAACGGCGAGCTGCGGTTTGATCGGGCCCTGTAGACGCCCCATTCTCGCACAGCCCGCCGGTTTCTCGGACGAGCCGGCGCGCGATCGCTTTAAGTCCCCGTTGACGACGATTCGTGGACGGGAGCCCGGATTCATCCTCCGTCAGGCTCCCGCGCCGTTTCCTCGTGCCCCTCGGTCGCGCTCCGCGCGGCCGCTCAGGCGGAGAGACGGAATGCGGATCGGCCGGGTTCATCAGCGCGTCGTCCCGAAGGTGCGGCCGGCGGCCTCCCACGCGGCGCGTTACGACTTCGTCCGCGCCCACCACGAGGGTGCAGCGACGCTGGTCGCCCTCGCCACCAGTTCGGGAATCGGCATCCTGATCCTCGCCACCCGCTTTCTCGTCGCCTGAACCGCGATCGCGGACCGTAACCGGCCCTTCGATTCGGAGTGACGAGGATGACAATACTGTCGTCCGGTGGCGAAAAAGGAAAATAAAATTCTCCGCTGAAGCTCAGCCGTGCGCAGTCCGTGTAAAGACTGGTATCCGCACAGCGTGAAGCTCGACGGAGCTTGCGAAATCGGCTACGCGTCGCCGCAGCGGACCTCGCTTCGGCGGGAGCGCTAAGTTTCTGGTTTCGCGTCGGCTTTGTCCTCTGGCGGTCGTCTTCCTTCGGGCCGATGTGAAAGCCTTTTCGTGTTGGCGCGCGCTCCTGCACCGGGCCGGTGGCCGTTGCGGCACGGGAGCGCTCAGGGAGCGGACAGACGATGACAGACACCTCGACCCCGGACACCGTGCGCAAGCCCGGACACGGCCGCGTCTACGGCTCGATCACCGAGACCATCGGCAACACGCCGCTCGTGCGCCTCAACCGGCTCACCAAGGAGCGGGGCGTCGATGCCGAAATCCTGCTCAAGCTCGAATTCTTCAACCCGATCTCGAGCGTGAAGGACCGTATCGGCGTCAACATGATCGACGCGCTGGAAGCCTCCGGCCGGCTCAAGCCCGGCGGTACGCTGGTCGAGCCGACTTCGGGCAATACCGGCATCGCGCTGGCCTTCGTCGCCGCCGCCCGCGGCTACCGCCTGATCCTGGTCATGCCGGAGACGATGTCGGTGGAGCGGCGCAAGATGCTCGCCTTCCTCGGCGCGCAGCTCGAACTGACGCCGGGCGCGCAGGGCATGAAGGGCGCGATCGGTCGCGCCGAGGAGCTCCTGCGCGAGATCGACGGCGCAGTGATGCCGCAGCAATTCTCGAACCCGGCCAACCCGGAGATCCACCGCAAGACGACGGCGGAAGAAATCTGGAACGACACGCAGGGCCAGCTCGACGCCTTCGTGGCGGGTGTCGGCACCGGCGGTACGGTGACCGGCGTCGGCGAGGTGCTCAAGCCGCGTCTGCCCAACCTCAAGGTGTTCGCGGTGGAGCCGGTGGACAGCCCCGTGATCTCCGGCGGCCAGCCCGGCCCGCACAAGATCCAGGGTATCGGCGCGGGCTTCATCCCCGACAACCTGCATACCGACATCCTCGACGGCGTGCTCAAGGTGTCGAACCAGCAGGCGATCGACACCGCCCGCGACCTCGCCAAGTTCGAGGGCATCCCCGGCGGCATCTCGACCGGCGGCAACGTCGCGGCGGCGCTGGAACTGGCGGGCCGCCCCGAGTTCCAGGGTAAGCGCATCGTCACCATCGCCTGCTCGTTCGCCGAGCGCTACATCTCTTCGGTGCTCTTCGAAGGCATCGGCTAACACGCGTCGCGCGGTGCGGGTCTGCGACGGGCCCGCACCGCAACTCCTCCGGTCCCGGATTGTTGTCCCGGTCAGATCAGGAGGACGAAGAATGACGGAGACTTCCCCCGACCGGCCGTCGCTGAAGGCGTTCGACGCCTATGCGGATCGCAACGGCCAGGATTTCGGCACCGATTCGCCCCTCGACGCGGGCATCCCCTCGCGGACCCAGGCGGACCTGAAGAGCAATCCCGACGGCACGGCCGAGACCGCGCGCATCGCCTCCGGCACCGAGCGCCAGGGCCATGACGCTGTGGACCAGACCGAGGCCGAGACGCTCGCGGAGAATCTGCGTCGGATCTCCGATCCCTCGTCCCGCGCCGAGCCCGACGCGACGGCGCAGGAGGCGATCGAGCGCGCCACCGCCGCCGTCGGCCAGGAAGAGCCGCCGCGTCACGGCGAGGATCTTGGCGAGCGTGATGGGGGAGGCCGTGATGGGAAATGAAAACCGGCCTGACGAAGACTTGAGCAACACCGGCACCCGCAAGCCCGACGAGGCGGTCGGCTCACCCGGCCCCCATCCGGCGGGCGGCGGCCACCAGACTTCCGAGCAGGCAGCGATCACCGGGCAGGGGTCCGGCGGGCGCTCCGATGCCGAGCGGCACGGTGAATGGGGCGAAGGTGCGGAAGGGGGTGCGGCCGGACGCACGCCGCCCGCGATCGGCGGTTCGTCCGGCGGCCATTCCGACCGCAAGGCCTCGGCCGGCCCGCGTGAGGGGGAGCCCATCGCGGGCGAGCCCGACCGGGCCAAGCATTCCTGAGCCGCGCCGGCCTCAAGCGCATTCCGACGAAGTGGTCGCCGGTTCGTCGAAAGAATGTGCGTCGAAACAATGACTGCGAGGCGCCGGTCTGATGCAATCAGGTCGGCGCCTCTCGGTCCCCAATCCCTAGAGGGAGCTCGACGATGGACAAGCAGAACGGCGACGACCGGGAGACGGATCGGGAGCGCCAGGATGGGCACAAGCCCGCCAACAGCGCCCCCGACGCGGTCAAAGATCCCAACGAGAAGACCGACGGCAAGCCCGGTGTGCCGGCACAGGGCGACGAGACCGATCCGGGAGCGGGTTGACCCCGTCCCCGGTGCGGCCTTCCCGATTCAGGCGGCCTGCCGGGGTGCCTCGTCCAACAGTTCGTCGGCGGGGCCGAAGAACTCGAACCGGACCCGCTCCGCCGGGACACCGGCACGGGCCAGCCCGTTCGCCAGGGCGGCCAGGAAGGGCTTGGGTCCGCACAGGTAGTAGGTCGCACGCTCCGAGGGGGTGTTCGCAACGAGCCACTCGGCCGTGATCAGCCCCTCGCGGTCGAAATCTTCGCCCGGCCGGTCCTGCGGCTCCGGCTCCGCGTAGACGATGTGGGCCGACAGGGACGCTTGGTTCGCAACAAGGCCGCGCACATGCTCGCGCATGGCGTGAACCCGCCCGTTCAGGGCACCGTGGACAAACCAAGCCGAGCGCTCGGGCGTCTCCGCCGCGATACTCTCCAGCATGCTGACCATCGGGGTCAGGCCGACGCCGCCGCTGACCAGAACCACCGGCTCGGCGCTCTCCCGGTCGAGGAAGAAGTCGCCCGCGGGCGCGGCGACCTTCAGCACGGTTCCGGCCTTCGCTTCCGCGTGCAGCCAGTTTGAGACGAGGCCGGCCGGATGGGCCGTTGCGGCCTCGCGCTTGACGGTGATGCGGTAGGCGCGATCGTTCGGAGCGCAGGAGATCGAGTAGTTCCGCTTCATCACGCCCCGGCCCGGCAGGTCGACGAGGAAGCCGAGATACTGCCCCGGCTCGTGACGCAGCACTGGGCCGCCGTCAGCTGGGACCAGCACGAACGAGCGGATCGTCTCGCTTTCCGGGGTGACGCTCTCGACCACGAAGTCGCGCCAGCCGTTCCATCCACCGGTCTTGGTCGCCTGATCCCGGTAGATCGTCGCCTCGCGGCCGATCAGCAGCTCCGCCAGGAACCAGTACGCCTCGCCCCAGGCCGTGATGATCTCAGGGGTTGCTGCCTCGCCGAGCACATCGCGGATCGCCGCGAGCAGGGCGTCGGCGACGTGAGGATAGTGCTCCGGCAGAATGTTGAGCGCGACATGCTTTTGGGCGATGCGCTCCACCGCGCTCGTCAGCACGCCGAGGTTGTCGATGTTGCGGGCATAGGCCAGAACGGCGAGGGCGAGGGCCTTGGGCTGCGAGCCGGTTTCGCCGTGATGCGACTGGTTGAAGAGGTCGCGGATCTCCACGTTCTCGAACAGGCGCTCGTACATGCGCCGGGTGATGGCGAGCCCGTGCGTTTCGAGAGCCGGGACGGTGGCTTTGACGGTGGCGATGGTTTGGGGCGAGAGCGGTGCGGGCATCGTCGGATCCAAAGGTTCATTCGGCATGAATCTTTTGTCGCAGCTCTCGAAAAGATGCAAGTGAAATGTACCTTATAGGTCGCTCGGATCCGCCATGCGCCTGACCCGCTACACCGACTACGCTCTTCGGACCCTGATCTATGTCGGCCTGCGCGAGCCGAAGCAGAGTTCGATCGCGGAGATCGCGCGCGCCTATGGGATCTCGGAGAGCCACCTCACCAAGGTGGTGCATCAACTCGGCCGGCTCGGGCTGATTCAGACGATCCGGGGACGGGGCGGCGGGTTGCGCCTCGCCAAGCCGCCGGCTGAGATCGTTGTCGGCGCCGTCGTCCGCGAGACGGAGGACGATCTCGCGCTGGTCGAGTGCTTTTCCGCAGGGTCTTGCGCGATCACCGCGCCCTGTCGCCTGCGGCGGGCACTTGGTGAGGCGCTGGCGGCCTTCCTGGCGGTTCTCGACCGCTACACCCTCGCCGACCTGTTGGGCGGAGCGGAGGGCGACGAGATCGCGCGGCTGCTCGGCCTGTCCCCACCCGCCGCCATCCCGGCGGAAGCGCCGGCTCCCGAGTGAGGCGGTGCCGAGATCCCCTACGCGGCTGCGGCCTCGACCCGGTTCCGGCCGAAGGACTTGGCGCGGTAGAGCGCGGTATCGGCGCGCTTGAGCAGGTCGGACGGACCCGTATCGGTCGCGCGCCGCACGGATACGCCGACCGAGACGGTCACGCCGATGTCGCGCGTCCCGCCGTCGATGGCGAAGGGCGTCGCCTCGATCCGGTGGCGGATGCGCTCGGCGATGGCGCGGGCATCGGGCAGTTCGGCGCCGGGCACTACCATCACGATCTCCTCGCCGCCGTAGCGGGCGAGGATGTCCATCGGCCGCACATACTGGCGGATGCGCTCGGCGAAGGCGCGCAGCACCTCGTCGCCGGCCTCGTGGCCATAGGTGTCGTTGATCAGCTTGAAGCGGTCGATGTCGAGGAGCAGGCAGGCGAGTCCCTTCTCCTGCAGGGCCGCCTCACCGAAGACCGGCCCGAGATGGCGGTCGAGGTAGCGCCGGTTGTGCAGGCCGGTCAGGTCGTCGGTGATCGCGAGTTCCATCGAGGCATGGAGCGCCCCGCGCAGGGTCTCGGAGAAGCGCCGCCGCCGCACCTGCGTGCGCACCCGCGCGATCAGTTCGTTGCGGTCGACCGGGCGCAGCAGGTAGTCGTTGACGCCGAATTCGAGGCCGCGGGTGATGCGCGTTTTCTCGTGCATCTCGCCGAGCATGATCAGCGCCATGCTGCGGGTCCGCTCCAGCGATCGGAGCTGGCTGCACAGGCGCAGCCCGTCGAAGCCTTCGAGATCGAGGCTCACCAGGGCGAGGTCGAAGCCTTCCTCGGGCGCCCGCACCAGGGCGCGGTGCGGGTCGGTCTCCACCGTGACCTGATGGTGCTGGGAGAGCGCCGTGCTGATGCGGTCGATGGCGCTTGCCCGGTCTTCCACGAGGAGAATGCGCGCACCTTCGCCGGTATCGGCGGCGGCGAGAACGAGGGGGTCGGGGCCGCCGATCTCACGCGTCTCCAGGGCGCGGGAGCGCAGCTCGTCCGTCACCGCCTTCAGCCGCACGAGGCTGCGCACCCGCGTCATCAGCGCGGTGTCGTCGATGGGCTTGGTCAGGAAGTCGTCGGCGCCCGCATCCAGGCCCCGCAGCCGGTCAGCGGGCTGATCGAGGGCGGTGACGATCACCACCGGCAGGTGGGCGGTGGCGGGATTAGCCTTGAGCCGGCGGCAGACCTCGAAGCCGTCCATGCCCGGCATCATCACGTCGAGGAGAACGACGTCGCATTCGCCCTTCTCGCAAATGGCCAGGGCGTCTGGCCCATTCATCGCCACGACCACGTCGAAATACTCGAGAGACAGTTTTGTCTCGAGCAGCCGGACGTTGGGGTAGAGATCATCCACGATCAGGACGCGAGCGGACATCGTTCCTCCGAGGCGCGGCCTTCACGACCGCGACGGCATTCAGTCCGAAGAGGTCTCAAGGAGCGCCGTCATCACCAATGTAACGACGGACCGTTGCCAAAAACTTCGCAACCGAGATCGGTTTGGACAAATATGCCTCGCATCCGCCTTCACGAATGCGTTCCTCATCGCCTTTCATTGCAAAAGCGGTGATAGCGATCACAGGAATGTTACGAAGGTCGTCGTCGTCCTTGAGCCACTTTGTCACCTCCAGGCCCGAGACTTCGGGAAGCTGGATGTCCATGAGAATCAAGTCTGGGTGGTGCGCGCGCGCGAGTTCAATCGCCTCGATACCGTTGGCGGTCTTGAGGGTCGCGTAGCCGTGCGCCTCCAGCAGATCGTTGAAGAGCTTCATGTTCAGCTCGTTGTCTTCAACGATAAGAACGGTTTTCTTCATGACCTGCTCCGGCGCGGTCGCGATGGCGTTCCAACCCGTGGCCCGGCCCTCTTACTCTCTTAAACTGCTACTCGTTGATGAAACGCAAACTTGATCATAGTGATGGCCCGAGCGAGCGTCTCGCGGTCGAGGTGCTCGGATGGCTCGCCGCCGATGAGGACCGGCTGTTCCGGTTCATCGCTGCGAGCGGCCTGGAGCCCGGAACGCTGCGTGAGAGCATGCACGATCCCGGCTTTCTTGGTGCCGTGCTCGACCACGTCATGAGCGACGAACCGTCGCTCCTCGCCTGTGCCGAGGCGCTGGAGGTGAAACCGGAGCGGATCGCCTCCGCCTGGCAGCGCCTGCAGCCGCCGCCTTTCGACGAGGGCGGTTGAGGCGTTCTGGTCCGCGCTATCGCGCCAGCTCCCGTAGCCCGAGCCGGATCAGGGTCTTGGCCTCCACCGTCCCGGCCTCCTCGCCGAGGCCCTTCAAGGCGGCGGCGATGGCGGCCGAGGCCTGAATCTGGGCGTAGCCGAGATTGACCAGGGCCGAGATCGCGTCCGCGACCGGCTGCGGTGCGGTCCTGTCCTCGACGGCGCCGGTCAGGGCGATGAGCGCCGGGTCGATGGGGGCGAAGGCGGGCGCCTTGTCCTTCAACTCGGCGACGAGGCGGGCCGCGAGGCGCGGGCCGACGCCGGGGGCGCGGGCGACGGCGCCCTTGTCGCCGGTGGCGATGGCGGTGGCGAGCTGTGCCGGCTCCAGCACCGAGAGCACGCCGAGCGCCACGCGGGTGCCGACCCCCTGCACCGTCTGGAGCAGGCGGAACCACTCCCGCTCGGCATCGACGCGGAAGCCGTAGAGGCGGATCATGTCCTCGCGCACATGCGTCTCGATGGCCAGATCCGTCGCCTCGCCGGGTTTCGGCAGCCGCTGGAGGGTGCGGGCGGAGCAGTGGACGACGTAGCCGACGCCGTTCACGTCGAGGATGACGAAATCCTCTCCGTAGGAATCGACGATTCCCTTGAGCTTGCCGATCATGTGAACCGTCGATCCTCGAAGGGTCCGTTGCCGCGCTTGGCCTAAGGCCATATCCGTCGTGGCGGCACAACCGACAAGGTGACCGCATGAAGCGCACGCACGCCCTCGCCGCCCTCCTGCTGGCGGGTTTCGCATTCGCCGCGCCCGGCGGTCTACACGCACAGGAGGCCGCCCAGGGAACGCCACCCGCTCTGACCAAGGATCCGGGGCAGGTGAAGGCCGGGCGCTACCGGCTCGATCCGGCGCATGGCAAGATCACGTGGTCGATCAGCCATCTCGGCTTCTCGACCTATTACGGCCAGTTCACCGAGGTGTCGGGCGACCTCGTTCTCGATCCCGCCGCGCCGGCCAAGAGCAGCCTCTCCGTCAAGATTGGCACCGGCAGCGCCAACGGGCTCAACGACAAGCTCAACGCGCATCTCAAGCAGCCGGATTTCCTCGACGTCGGGAAGTTTCCCGAGGCGACCTTCGTCAGCACGTCGGTCGAGCCGACGAGCCCGACGACGGCGCGCGTCAACGGCACCCTGACCCTGCGCGGCGTCGCGAAGTCGGTCTCGTTCGACGCCACCTTCAACCAAGCGGGCGTCAATCCGGTCGATAAGATCTATTCGGTCGGCTTCGACGGCTGGACGGTGATCAAGCGCTCCGAGTTCGGCGTGAACGCCTTCCTGCCCCTGCTGGGCGACGAGGTGTCCCTCCGGTTGGAGGGCGAGTTCAAGCTTCAGTAGGAAGCGGCGAAGCGGGCCAGCCGAGTTTGCGGCAACGCTTCGTTCACGATATGTGCCGTACCGGATCGATGCTCTGAAGGAGGCCGAGGCCATGACCACGGACGTCCGCATCCTCGGCATCGATCCCGGCCTGCGCCGCACCGGCTGGGGTCTGATCACGGCGCGGGGCAGCAAGCTGTCCTACCTCGCCTGCGGCGTCGTCACCTCGGACGGCGACCTGCCGCTGGCGTTGCGCCTGCGCGAGCTGCACGAGGGCCTGACCCGCATCGTCACGACCTACACGCCCGACGAGGTCTCGGTGGAGGAGACCTTCGTCAACAAGGACGCGCAGGCCACGCTCAAGCTCGGCCATGCCCGCGCCGTGGCGCTGCTGGTGCCGGCGCTCGCCGGTCTGCCGGTGGCGGAATATGCCGCCAACCTCGTGAAGAAGACCGTGGCCGGGAACGGCCACGCGGAGAAGGTTCAGATCCAGGCGATGGTGAAGTTCCTGCTGCCGAAGGCGGAGTTCAAGCTCGCCGACGCAGCCGACGCGCTCGCCATCGCGATCACTCATGCCAGCCACCGCGGGGCCATCGCCCTCGACCGCCGCCACGCCGTGGCCGCAGGCGGGGGACCGGGCGCGGCCCGAATCGCCGCGGCGCTGGCGCGGCTCGACCGGTAAAGTCGATCGGCCGCGATACCGTCGGACCGCCTACGCGGGGCGGACGTTGACGAGGATCGGGCGACCTCCTGGCCAACGGCTCGGCTTGACGGACCGCTCGGCGGTCTGCCCCGCGGTGACGCTCATCGTCCGGGTGGTCTCCCGAAGCTCGGCGGCGGAGGTGCCGACCGTGCCGACGATGCGGCCGACCGACGCCGCGAAGCCGTCCTGAACCGAATCTCTCCGGCCTGGCCCGTCTCTAGCCTCTGAGGTCGAGCAACACCTTGCCGACCGCCTCGCGGCGGACGAGCACGCCGAGCGCCTCCGCGTAGGCGTCGAGCGCATAGACGCCGTGCACCTTCACAGTGAGTTTGCCCTCCGCCGCCCAGGCGAGCAGTTGGGCTTGGTTGGCCGCATGCGCCTCCGGCTCGCGCTCGACGAAGGCGCCCCAATGAACGCCCTGGACGTCGATGCCCTTGAGCATGATGACGTTGAGGGGAAATTTCGGGATCTCGCCCGCGGCAAAGCCGATCACGAGGAAGCGCCCCTTCCAGCCGAGCGCGCGCATGGCCGGCTCGGCCAGATCCCCGCCGACCGCGTCGTAGACCACATCGACGCCGCGCTCGCCGGTGAGGCGCCGCAAGGCCTCGCGCAGGTTGTCCGCCTTGTAGTCGATCAGGTCGTCGGCGCCGTGGGCGCGGGCGGTCTCGAGCTTTTCGGGCGAGGAGGCGCAGGCGATGACGCGGGCCCCGAGCAGCTTGCCGAGCTCGACCGCCGCGAGCCCGACGCCGCCCGACGCGCCGAGCACGACGAGGGTTTCGCCCGGCCGGATGCCGGCGCGATCCCGGAGCGCGTGAAGCGTGGTGCCATAGGTGATCGAGAGCCCGGCGGCGACCTCGTCGGAGACGGCCTCCGGCACCCGTGCGAGGCGCTTCACCGGAACCGCGATCCGCTCGCGGGCGGTGCCGTGGCTGAGATGGACCATCACCCGGTCGCCGATGGTGAAACCCTCGGCACCGGGGCCCAAAGCCTCGATCACGCCGCAGGCCTCGCCGCCGGGGGAGAACGGCAGTTCGGGCTTCACCTGATAGCGCCCGGCGATGATGAGCGTGTCGAAGAAGTTCAGCGCTGCGACCCGCACCCGCACCAGCGCCTCGCCGGGGCCCGCCACCGGATCGGGCAGGTCCTCGATGCCGAGATCCTCCGGCCCACCGAGCCGGCTGCACACCAGGGCCTTCATATCAGCGCCGTCTCCCTCACATCGCCGGTCGTGCCAAATCCCCGCGCCCGGCAGGCGGGCGCAGGATCGGTGCCGCGTTCAGCCACGGTCATGCCCGCTCGCACGCCGTAAGCGCAAGATATCGAGCGCAAGACGTTCAGGCCCGCTCGTAGGTCCCCGTCAGCATGCCCTTGGCGATCACGTTGCCCCGGAGCGCGTCGAGCAGGGCGCCGCGGCCCGGCGAGGCGGGCAGTTCGGCGGGACGGGCCAGCGCGAAGACCTGGAACAGGTAGTGGTGCGGGCCGTGGCCGGTCGGCGGGTCCGGCGGCAGCCAGCCGTCCTTCTGGAACGAGTTGCGGCCCAGATCGTGCGGGCTACCCTCGCTCGCCGGGCTCGCGAACGCCCCCTCGGGGATGTTTTGCGCTTCCGGGCGCAGGTTCCAGGCGATGAGGTGGACGAAGGGGTGCGAGGAGGGTGCGTCCGGATCTTCCACGAACAGGACGAGCGCCGCGGCCCCGTCCGGCACGCCGGCGATGGCAATCGGCGGCGAGAGCCCATCGGCGTCCGCGGTGTAGCGGGCGGGGATCGGCGCGGTGTCGGCGAAGGCGTCGCTCGTCACGCGGAGCGTGGCGGG
The DNA here is from genome assembly GCF_024347855.1 of Methylorubrum sp. GM97. Taxonomy (NCBI): domain Bacteria; kingdom Pseudomonadati; phylum Pseudomonadota; class Alphaproteobacteria; order Hyphomicrobiales; family Methylobacteriaceae; genus Methylorubrum; species Methylorubrum sp. GM97. The sequence goes on along the minus strand of NZ_AP025942.1, from coordinate 867,163 downwards.
GGCCTCCGCCGCGACCGTGTGGAACGCGGCCTTCTCCGCGCCGGCCCTGAGGCCGGAGAGCGCCTGACCGACGGCGTGCGGCAGCTTTTCGAGCATCGGGGAGGGTCTCCGCTTGTCCTGCGAAAAACCCTCAACGAACACCCGCTCGCTTCGTTCAGGCGGGCGCTTCATTCAGGCGGGGCGGTGCGCCGCCACCATGTAGTTCACCCCCGTGTCGCGGCTCGCGCGCCAGGAATCGTTGAGCGGATTGTAGACCACGCCGGTCGTGTCGGTGACGGTGAGGCCGCCCGCCGTGATGTCGGCGGACAGCTCCCGCGGCGTCACGAACTTCTCCCAATCGTGAGTGCCCCGCGGCAGCCAGCGCAGGACGTATTCGGCGCCGACGATGGCGAGCGCGAAGGAGCGCATCGTCCGGTTGATGGTGGCGGCAAACAGCAGGCCGCCGGGCTTCACGGTCGTGCAGCACGCGCGCAGAAAACCTGCGCGGTCGGAGACGTGCTCGACCACCTCCATGGCGAGCACGATGTCGAAGCGTTCGCCGCGGGCGGCCACCGCCTCGATGGTCTCGTCGCGGTAATCGATGGTGAGGCCTTCCGCTTCCGCATGGGCGCGCGCGGCCGCGATGTTGCCGGTCGCCGGGTCGAGGCCCGTCACCGTCGCGCCGAGCCGGGCCAGGGGCTCCGACAGAACGCCGCCGCCGCAGCCGATATCGATGACGCTGAGCCCTTCGAGGGGAAACGGAGCGGCCGGGTCGCGGTCGAAGATGCGGCAGGCCTCGTCGCGGATGTAGCCGACCCGGACGGGATTGAACTTGTGCAGAACCGCCATCGGCCCGCGCTCGTCCCACCAGCGCGCGGCCAGGGCGTCGAAGCGCGCCACTTCGTCCCGATCGATCGAGGCACCCGTCATCCGGCTCACTTTCGCATCGTTTGAACCTATGGCAGCGCAATCGCTTGAACGCGATTGCGCTGTTTTCCAACTGGCCTCAAGCGCCGGCGGCCGCCTCCGCGGCCTCGGCTCTCGCTCCGCTTTTGTGTTCGAGCGACCGTTCCGGTCCTCGAACCCGCTCCGCGGGGCGCTCTTCGCGCCCGGAATGAAGCGCCATCACGCTTCGAGCGATGGCCCTGGTCCTGCCGTCCGATTGACACGGCCGGGGGCCCTTGTACCCGCCGGTCGCATCCCCGGTACAGCCGCGCCGTGTTGTTTTCCGTGTGACGCGGCGCGCCGGCCTCACGGCCGGCACCGTAGGGACAAGATGAGCAGACCGGACGCGACATGCCCCGTTTGGTGATGAAATTCGGCGGCACCTCTGTCGCCAATGTCGACCGCATCCGCAACGTGGCGCGCCACGTCGCCCGCGAGGTCGCGGCCGGCTACGAGGTCGCGGTCGTGGTCTCGGCGATGTCGGGCAAGACCAACGAGCTGGTCGGCTGGGTCAAGGACGCCGACCCGCTCTACGGCGCGGCGGAGTACGACACGGTCGTGGCCTCGGGCGAGCAGGTCACCTCGGGGCTTCTCGCCATCGCGCTCAACAAGGACGGGATCAAGGCCCGCTCCTGGCAGGGCTGGCAGATCCCGATCCACACCTCCGACGCGCATGGCTCGGCCCGGATCGAGGGCATCGACCCGACGAATCTCGACGAGAGCTTCAAGCGCGGCGAGGTCGCCGTCATCTCCGGCTTCCAGGGCGTGAATCCGCAGACCGGCCGGATCGCGACGCTGGGACGCGGCGGCTCGGACACGTCCGCGGTGGCCATCGCTGCCGCCATCGGCGCGGAGCGCTGCGACATCTACACCGACGTGGACGGGGTCTACACCACCGATCCCCGCGTGGTGCCCAAGGCCCAGCGCATGGAGCGCGTGACCTTCGAGGAGATGCTGGAGATGGCGTCCTTGGGCGCCAAGGTGCTCCAGGTGCGCTCCGTCGAGCTCGCCATGGTGCACCGGGTGCCGACCACGGTGCGCTCCTCCTTCGATCCCCCCGATGCCGCGCGGCCGGGCACCCTCATCTGCGACGAGGACCAAATCGTGGAACAGCAGATCATCACCGGCATCGCCTTCTCGAAGGACGAGGCGCAGATCACCCTGCGCGCCGTGAAGGACAGCCCCGGCATCGCCGCAGCGATCTTCGGACCGCTGGCGGATGCCAACATCAATGTCGACATGATCATCCAGACCGTGTCCGGCGATCAATCGACCACCGACATGACCTTCACCGTGCCGGCGGCCGATTACGAGCGCTCCCGCGCCATCCTCGACGCCCAGCGCGACACGATCCAGTTCGGCCAGATCGAGGGCGCCACCGACGTGGTCAAGGTCTCGGCGATCGGCGTCGGCATGCGCTCGCATGCGGGCGTTGCAGCCAAGGCCTTCCGGGCGCTGGCGCAGAAGGGTATCAACATTCGCGCGATCACCACCTCCGAGATCAAGTTCTCGGTCCTGATCGACGCCGCCTACACGGAGCTTGCCGTCCGTACGCTCCACTCGCTATACGGCCTCGACCAGGCCTGACCGTTCCCGTCGGCGTCGGCCCCACGGCTCTCAAGCCAGGGTTGCGCCGGCCGACCCGGATTGACGACACGATGCCCGCTGCGCCCGGAGGCCCGCGCCTGCTGCTGCGCCGGCTCCGCGAAGCCATGGCGGAGCCGGTCAGTCCGCAGCAGCGTCTCGACCGGATCGTCGTCCTCATTGCGGCGAACGTGATCGCCGAGGTGTGCTCGGTCTATGTGGTGCGCGATGACAACACCCTCGAACTGTTTGCAACCGAGGGTCTGAACCGCGACGCGGTTCACATCACCCGCATGCGCGCCGACGAGGGCCTCGTCGGCCTGATCGCCAAGACCGCCGAGCCGCTGGCGCTGTCCGACGCGCAGTCGCACCCCTCGTTCTCGTATCGGCCGGAAACGGGCGAGGAGATCTACCACGCCTTCCTCGGTGTGCCGCTGCTGCGGGCCGGGAATACGCTCGGCGTGCTGGTGGTCCAGAACAAGACCTACCGCGTTTATTCCGAGGAGGAGATCGAGGCGCTCCAGACCACCGCCATGGTGCTGGCCGAGCTGATCGCTTCGGGGGAACTCCAGGCGCTGTCGCCCGGCGCCGGCACCGCCGCCCGCCGTCCGGTGAGCCAGCGCGGCGTCGCGCTCGCCGACGGGATCGGCCTCGGACACGTCGTGCTGCACGAGCCGCGCATCGTCGTGAAGACGCTGATCGCCGAGAACGTCGAGCGCGAGATGGAGCGGCTGGAGGCGGCGATCGAGGACGTGCGCTCGGCCATCGACGAACTGGTCGAGCGCGGCGACGGCATCGGCTCGGGCGAATCCCGCGAGATCCTCGAGACCGTGCGGATGTTCGCCCATGACAAGGGCTGGCTGCGGCGGATGCGCGAGGCGGTGCAGTCCGGTCTCACCGCGGAGGCCGCGGTCGAGCGGGTGCAGTCGGACAACCGCGCCCGGATGCTGCGCCAGAGCGACCCCTACCTGCGCGACCGCCTGCACGATCTCGACGATCTCGCCAACCGCCTGCTGCGCCGCCTCGTCGGCCAGGAAAGCCAGAACGGCGACGGCCTGCCGGAGAACGCGATCCTGGTCGCCCGCTCCATGGGCCCGGCGGCACTCCTCGACTACGATCGGGCTCGCTTACGCGGCGTGGTGCTGGAGGAGGGCGGGCCGACCAGCCACATCGCCATCGTCGCCCGCGCGCTCGGCATCCCGGCGGTCGGCGAGATCGCCAACGCCACGAGCCTGTGCGATTCGGGCGACGCGATCATCGTCGATGGCCTGTCGGGCGAGGTGCAGATCCGGCCGACCCCCGAGGTCGAGGCGTCCTATGCCGAGATGGTGCGCCTGCGCGCCCGGCGGCAGGAGCAGTACCGGGCCCTGCGCGACGTGCCCGCCGTCACCCGCGACGGCGTGAAGATCGGCCTGCACCTCAATGCCGGCCTGCTCGTCGATCTGACGCATCTGCACGAGACCGGAGCGGAGGGCGTCGGCCTGTTCCGCACCGAGCTGCAATTCATGATCGCCGAGCGGATGCCCTCGGCCGCCGAACAGCAGACGCTCTACGAAGCGGTCTATTCGGCCACCGGCGACCTGCCGGTCACGATCCGCACCCTCGACATCGGCGGCGACAAGATCCTCCCCTACATGCCGGCGCTGGAGGAGGAGAACCCGGCGCTCGGCTGGCGGGCGATCCGCATCGGCCTCGACCGGCCGGCCTTGCTGCGGGTGCAGTTGCGGGCGCTGCTCAAGGCGGCGGCGGGGCGACCGATCAAGATCATGTTCCCGATGGTCGCCACCGTCGAGGAGTTCATCCGCGCCCGCGACATCGTCGATCGCGAGAAGGCGCATCTGCGCCGCCACGGCTACGCCTTGCCGAGCGATTGCCGCCTCGGCGCGATGGTCGAGGTGCCCTCGCTGCTGTTCCAGATCGACGAGATCGCCCGCGAGGCGGATTTTTTGTCGGTCGGGTCGAACGACCTGATGCAGTTCCTGTTCGCCGTCGATCGCGAGAACCGGCGCGTGGCCAACCGCTTCGATCCCCTGTGCGGGGCGGCGATGCGCGCCTTCCGCCTCATCGCCGAGCGCTCCGCGGCGCAGGGCTGCCCGGCGACCGTCTGCGGCGAGATCGGCGGCCGGCCTTTGGAGGCGCTGGCGCTGATCGGCTTAGGGTTTCGCGATTTCTCGATGTCGCCGGCCTCGATCGGCCCGGTCAAGGCGATGGTGCTCTCCGCCGATGCCGCCGAGGTCGCGGCGTTGATCCAGTCCGAGCTGACCCGAGTGACCGACGGCGCCTCGGTCCGGCCCGCCCTGGCCGCCTATGCCAAGGCGAACGGCGTGCCGATTTAGGTTCGCGGCGACCGACATCGGCCCCAGCCTGCGAGAGGAAAACGGGTGGATTGGCAGGTGCACTGGCTGGAGGCCGAGGGCGACCTCGCGCCCTGGCGCGAGCGGATCGCAGCGGAGATCGAGGTCGCCCGGACCGCCGTGGCGGGCGTCCTGCCGCCGTTCCGGCTGGACATCCTCGTGGAGCGTGTGACCGGCGCGGTCATCCCGGAGGTCGGCACGACGGGCCGCGCCTACAGGCCGAGCCTGTGCGGGCTCACCGTCGATCCGCTCAACCCGAACTTCGCGGCGAGCCTCGACACCGGCGACATCCGGCGGACGATCGCGCATGAGGTGCATCACTGCCGTCGCTTTGCCGGGCCCGGATACGGCCGAACGCTGGGTGAGGCGATCGTCAGCGAAGGATTGGCCGGACAGTTCGCCGGGACGCTCTTCAAGGCGCCCACCGAGCCCTGGGAATGCGCCCTGGACGACACGGCCCTGCGGACCCATCTCCCGAGTGCGGCGGAGCTCCGGGCGCCCAATCACGATCACGCCGGCTGGTTCTTCGGAGCCGGCGGCCGTCATCCCCGCTGGCTCGGATACACCCTCGGCTACCGGATCGTCGGTGACTGGCTCGCCGCCAACCCCGAGCCCGATGGCGACACCTGGGTCAACGTACCGGCGGAGGCCGTGCTGGCGGCTTCTCCGTGGTCCGCCGCGGCGTGAGCGGCCTTCGAACGACCCGGATGCGCAGCCAGCCAGACCCGGCGCATCTTCCCTCCCGGTCGCCGCACGGGTAACGGGTGCCGGTCGGACCGCCATGAACGTTGTCGTTCCGGCGAGCCCGCCGAAGCGGCCGTGCGATCCGCCCCGTCCCCTTCCGATTTGACGCGCACCATCGACGAGTATCCTTACAGGCGATGACCCCCATTCCTTCCGATCGCCTCGACGCCATCCTGGCGCGGCACGACATCGTCACGGCGCAGCTCGCCGACGGTTCGGCCGATGCCGGGAGCATCGTGCAACTCTCCCGCGAATTGTCCGAACTCGACGGCGTCGTGGCCGCGATCCATCACTACCGGCTGGCAGAGGCCAACCTCGCTGGCATCCGGGCGATGATCGACGAGCCGGGCGGCGATCCGGAGATGCGCGCGCTCGCCGCCGAGGAGAAGCCGGAGGCCGAGGAGGCGCTCGAACAGGCCCACCGCGCGCTGCAATTGATCCTGCTGCCCAAGGATGCCGCCGACGAGAAGAGTGCGATCCTCGAAATCCGCGCCGGCACCGGCGGTGACGAGGCGGCCCTGTTCGCGGGCGACCTGTTCCGCATGTACGCGCGCTACGCCGAGTCGAAGGGCTGGCGCGTCGAGGTGATCTCGGAGAGCGAGGGCACGGCCGGCGGCTATCGCGAAGTCGTGGCCGAGGTGAAGGGCCGCAGCGTGTTCTCGCGCCTCAAGTTCGAGAGCGGGGCCCACCGCGTCCAGCGCGTGCCCGACACCGAGACGCAGGGGCGCATCCACACCTCCGCCGCCACGGTCGCGGTGCTGCCCGAGGCGGAAGAGGTCGACATCGTCGTCAACGAGGCCGACCTGAAGATCGACACCATGCGGGCGCAGGGCGCGGGCGGCCAGCACGTCAACAAGACGGAATCGGCGATCCGCATCACGCATATTCCGACCGGCGTGGTGGTGTTCGTCCAGGAGGAGCGCTCACAGCACAAGAACCGCGCCCGGGCGATGTCCCTCCTGCGCTCGAAGCTGTTCGACGCCGAGCGCACTGCCAAGGATTCGGCACGGGCCGCCGACCGCAAGGCGCAGGTCGGCTCCGGCGACCGTTCGGAGCGCATCCGCACCTATAATTTCCCGCAAGGCCGCGTCACCGACCACCGCATCAACCTGACCCTCTACAAGCTGGAGGAGGTCATGGCCGGCCAGGCGCTCGACGAGGTGATCGACGCCCTGGTGACCGAGCATCAGGCCGAGCTGCTGGCCGCCGAGGGAATGGCGTGACGGTTGGGGCCGGCATGAGCCCCAGCTTTGCACCGACGCTTCCCCGCGAAGCCGCCCTGCGGCATCTCGTCCGGACCTTCGAAGGGGCCGGCCTCCCGAACGCGCGCTCGGATGCGCGCTTCCTCCTGCAACACACCCTCTCGCTCACCCCCCTCGACCTGAGCTTGCGCGGGCGCGAACCGCTCGGTGCGGCCGGGGCGGAGGCGCTCCGGCAGGCGGCCGAGCGGCGGCTCGCGGGCGAGCCGGTGGCGCGGATCCTCGGCGCCTGGGAGTTCTGGGGGCTGCCCTTCGCCCTCGGCCCGGAGACGCTGGTGCCGCGGCCCGACACGGAGAGCGTCGTCGAGACGGCGCTCCGCCTGTTGCCCGAGCGCGAGCGGCCGCTGCGCCTGATCGATCTCGGCACCGGCACCGGCTGCATCCTCGTGGCTCTGCTGCACGAGCGGCCGGGCGCGGTCGGCATCGGCCTCGACCGGTCGGCGGCAGCGCTGGCGATCGCCCGGCGGAACGCGGCGGCGAACGGTGTCGCCGATCGGGCCGCCTTCCTATGCGGCTCCTGGCTCGATGCGCTGGAGGGGCCGTTCGACCTCATCGTTTCGAACCCGCCCTACATTGCCGCCCCCGTCATCGCGACGCTCGAACCGGAGGTTCGCCTGCACGATCCGCAGGCGGCCCTCGACGGCGGAGCCGACGGACTCGACGCTTACCGGGCGATTCTCGCGGATGTCGCCCGGCGGCCGGGCCTGCTCTCGGCGCAGGGCGCGCTCGTACTCGAGATCGGCTACGATCAGGCAAATGCCCTGACCCGTCTCGCGCAGGAGGCGGGATTCGAGGATATCGGTTTCGGCCGGGATCTCGCGGGCAACGACCGGGTCGTCACGCTTCGGCCATCCTTGGCGGGCAGGTGACGGATCGAGGAAGCGGATTTCGCGCCGGGCCGCGACGCGAATGGCCGATAAACCTGCACAATTCCGGCATAAGCCGCCTTGGCCACGAAAAAATGCTTGTTGTCGAGGGCGTCAGTCACTAGCTTAGAGATGCAGGCCGCCAATGGTCCGTTGAGCGTCTCTCACAAAACTCCCGCTGCGCCCCACAGGCCAAAGGGAGCTCCCGAGAACCGGGAGTTTTGTGAGGCACTCTTTTAAACGGTATCGGCAGGATCGGTTTTGACCGTGTCCTCCGGCTTCGGACGGTCTTCCCATCATCGAGCGGACGCGCTCCGGCAGTCGCGGCTAGGCTCGGTGATATCGAACCTGACAGTCGAGGGATGTCTCGCGGCGCGCCAAAACCGAGCGCAGCCACCAGACGAGCGGCAAACATCGCGGAATGAAGCGCGGTCGGGCGCCTTGCGCCCGGCTCGCCCTGTCCGCGAGCCAAGCTCCAGCACTGTCAGTCACGCTGAGCGACAGGTAACGAGGGTCAATCGAGGCCGATGAGACCAAACCAGAATCGACGGATGCGGGGTCGCAATCGGCCCAAGGGTCCGAATCCGCTGACGCGCTCTTACGAGTCGAACGGTCCCGACGTCAAAATCCGCGGCACCGCTCAGCATATCGCCGACAAGTACGCACAGTTGGCGCGCGACGCCCTTGCGAGCGGTGATCCGGTGGCTGCCGAGAACTACTTTCAGCACGGCGAGCACTATTTCCGGATCATCACCGGCGCTCAGGAGCCCGGTCGTCCGCAGGTCACGCAGGGCTATGCCCGCAACGGCTTCGACGAGGACGAGGAAGGCGACGACGAGACCGTGCAGGGCCAGGGCGCCGAGGGCGGTCGCCAGGGGCTCGGCTACGGCACCGACGAGTACGGTGACCCGACGCAGCAGCCGCAGCCGTTCGAGCGCCACGACTTCGACGGCCGTCCCCAGCGCAACGATCGCAACGATCGCAGCGACCGGAACCAGCGCTTCCAGCCCCGCGAACAGGGCCGGGACCGCAACGATCGCAACGACCGGGGTCAGCGCTTCGAGGGCAACCGGCCGGATTACAACCGCGGCGAGCCGCGGCAGGACTTCCGGCAGGACCGGCCTGACCGCCAAGACCGGCCCGAGCGCCAAGATCGGCAGGATCGGCCCGAGCGTCAGGATCGTCAGGACTATCCCCGTCAGGACGGCCCGCGGCAGGATTACCGCCAGGACCGGCGTCAGGATTACCGGCAGGATTTCGGGCAGCAGCCCCAAGACGGCCGTGAGAATCAGGGCCGGGACAATCAAGGTCGTGAATTCCAGGGCCGTGAGCCGCAGGGTCGCGAGAACCGTCGCGACGCCGGCCGCTTCGAGAACGGTCGCAACGAGTCGCCCGAGGCGCCGCGTCAGGAGCCTCGCCAGGAATCGCGCCAAGAGCCTCGGCAGGAACCCCGGCAAGAGCCGCGTCAGGACACCCGCGCCGAGCCTGCGGCACGGCCCGAGACGCCCCAGCGCCCCGACAGCCCGGCGCCGCGGCGTGGACGCGGACGTGCGAGCGAAGCCAGCCGCGCCGCCGCGGCCGAGGCCGCCGATCCGTCGGCGCTGCCCGCCTTCCTGATGACGGCGACCCGTAACCCCACGCCCCGCCGTCCCCCGAGGCACCGGTTGCGCGCGCCGCGCCGGAGCCGCGCGAGGCAGCCCCCGCCTCCGAAGCGCCGTCATCGGCCGAGGACGCGCCCGCGCCCAAGCCGCGGCGCCGCCGGACCCGCTACAAGGGCCCGAGGACGAGGCAGCTCCCGAGAAGACCGACACGCCGGACGCGGCCGAGTAAGCGAACCAAACGAAAGCGGCCCGAGGATTTCCTCGGGCCGCTTTCGTTTGGCGCCTGCGCGCGGGCTGAGCGATACGCGTCCCGCTTGGATCAACGGAGATAGTTGACGAGGCTCATCTCGGAGAGGATCGAGGTGACCTTGTAGCTCGCCTGCAACTGCGTCTGCAGGCTCAAGAGCTTGGCCGCGACCTCTTCCGTCGAGACCGTATCGACCCCATCGAGGGAGTCCTGCAGGGTCGCCTTGGTGGTGTTGGCCACCGACTTCGCATTGGCCATGCTGCTGGCGGCCAGGCCGAAATCGGTGCCGATCTGCTCCAGGCTCTGCTGGCTGGTGCCCGCGGTGAGCAGGTTCGCCGCCCGGCTGGAGACCGCCTCGAACCGTGCCGTGTCGACCGTTCCGGTCCCGGTGGTGAAGTTTTCCGCCGCCATCGCGGCGATCCCGGCAAGCATCCGGCGGATCGCCTCCTCGTTGGCCTGCGCGCCGATCTCGACCGTCCGGCTGGTGCCGGCCTGCACCGTCGCCGTCGCCCGCGGGTCGGAAGCGGTGTCGCCCTTGTACCAGATCACGGTCTTGGCGCTCGCGGTCTCGGCGTAGCCGTTGCCGTCCGCCGCGACGCGCCGCGGGCTCAGGCCGGCGGCGGGCGAGCCCTCGAAGAAGTTCAGCGAGGCGCGGCCGGCCGAACTCGCCGAGAGTTCGGTGTTGGCCGCCGTCGTCAGGGCGTTCTGGAGCGTGCGGGAGAGGTTCGCGGTCGTCTCCTCCGGCGTCGCGCCGATGGCGAAGGCCGTCGCGGAGTCGGCCCCGGCCGTGGCAGCGGCGGTCAGGGTGATCGACTTGGTTGTGCCGTCATGCATGCCGAGCTTGAGCGTGATCGTATCGCCGGGTGCGGGATTGCTGCCGACGGTCAGGGTCGCCGTGGCCGCCTGGCCGTTGCTGAAGTCCGCCGCCACGCCGGGCGGGCTCGCGCTCTGCACGCTGGCGATGTCGGCCCCGCCGAGCGCCCGCTTCAGGTTCGCGGCGGTCTCTTCCTTGGTGGCTCCGATGGAGAAGGCTCCGGCCGCATTGCCGGCCTCGCCCGCGCGGGCCGTGAGGTCGAGGGTCGTCTGGCTGCCGTCGGCGAGTTGCACCGCCACCCGCACCTGAGCGCCTTCGGCAGGCTGCTCGGCAAAGCGCAAGGCGACGTCCGGCTTCGACCCGGCGACGACGTTCGCACCGAGCGTGGCGCTGTTCGAACTCGACGCGGCCATGAGGGTGAAGCCGAAATTCGCTCGTGCCTCGGCGCTGGAATCCTCCGACAGGCCGATCGTCCGCGTGCCGACGCTCTGGGTCAGGCGGCCATTGCCCGAGGGGCCGAGATCGGCCTTCTTCTGCTCGGCGATTAGGGCTCTGAGACCGTCGAGGCCCTCGGCCGGGATACCATCCAGGATGGCTTGGTCGGAGACGACCGGCGCCGTCTCGGTCGCCCGCCCCGAGAAGACGTAGACCCCGGCCGCCTGCTGGTTCAGGGCATCGACGGCCGCCGAGAGGTTGTTGGCGGCAAGCTGCACGGTGGCCGATGGCAGCTTCTCGTTACGGGTGGCGACGATGCCGGTGAGGTTCGAGCGGGTGCTGTCGGAGAGCGCCTTGAGCTGGGTGAGGCTGGCGCTCGTGAGCTTCACCCGGGTCTCGGCCGAGCCGATCGCCGCGAGGTAGCCGTCCTGGGCGCTGATCGCCGCGTGCGCGCTGAGACTGGTCGTGCGCGCCACGCCCAGGCCGCCATAGGTTTCGGCGGTGCGCCCGGTCGAGAGCTGCTGAGCCAGCCCGTCGAGCTGGTTCTTCATGCTGACGAGGCTCGCCGACTGGCGGTCGAAGCGGTAGGTGCCGGCGGCGAAAGCGGTGATGGTCATCGGCGGCTCCGCACCTAAATCCTGAGCAGGGTGTCGATCATGTCGCGGGCGGCGGTGAGCACGCGGGCGTTGGCCGCGTAGGCCTGCTGGAGCGCGATCAGGTTCGACATCTCCTCGTCGATGTTCACACCCGAGGCGGAGGCGAAGCGCCCCTGCGCCGTCGAGAGGGCGATGCTCTGTCCCTCGTCGAGATCCTGCGCCGCCGCCGCCGCCGCGCCCTGCACCGAGATGACGCCCTGGACGAAGTCGGCGACGCTCGACCGGGTCGGGGCGTCGATGCCGCTGATGCCGCTCGACGACGAGAAGAGGCGCTGGGTGCTCGTCAGCGCGGTGAAGAGTGCCTGCGGCCGGGTTCCGTCGCCGATGCCGCTCGCCGCGCCTGTCCCGGTGACGCCGACGAGGCTCGCGGCGCTGCCGACCACCGCTGGGTTCACGGCGATGCGCTGGGCAAAGCCGGTGAGCTGCGAGCCGCCGTCGAAGGAGCCGGTGTAGAGCGCGGCCGACGCGCCGTCGACGAAGAGCGGGATCTGCGTGGCGGAGCCCTTGATGTCGCCCGCCGCGGTGACCTGGGTCACGCTGGCGCTCGCCGCGACCAGGGTGGCCCCGCCGCTCGAGAGGATGCGCATCGCGCCGGCCTCGCCGCCGGGCACGCTCGACACCGTGTACCCGCCGCCCAGAGCCGCGGTGATCGCGTTGCGGACCTCGTCCGCGGTGCGGGCGGGGACCGCATCCGGCCGCCGGATCGTGAACGGGATCACCGTGGCGTTCGCGTCGTCGGTCGCGCCGGCGGGAATGGCGGGGGGCGGATTCTGGTAGGACGGCATCAGGATGAGGTTGCGCTGCGTGCCGCTCCCGTCCTGAACCGTCAGGGTGATGGCGTTGCCGGCCGAGAGACCGGTCAGGTCGATGTCGAAGCCCCCCGTGGTGCCGTCGGTGGGGACCGTGCCGGTGGCCAGTCGGTCGGACATCGCGCGCGACAGCCCCGCCGCGAGGTCGTCGAGCTGGCGCTGGGCCTGAGGCAGCATCGTATCGCGCAGTTCGATCGCGGCGGCGATCGAGCCGGAGCGGATCGCCCCGGAGCCGAGCAGGTCGATCTTGCCGCCGCCGGGCGTCGACGCGACGATGGTGCCGACGCCGCTCTGCGATGGGTCGGTGGCGTAGAGCGCGTTGGCCGAGAGCGTGCCGCGGGCATCGAAGCGGAGCGAGGCGGCGTTGGAGCGGTCGAGCAGGGTGACGCCGGAGCTGGTCAGCACGCTCACGCTGCCGTCGCTCTGAGGAACGGCGTTGATGTCGATGAGGCCCGACAGGCTGGTGAGTGCCTGGTCGCGCTGATCCTCGAGTTCGGGCCGGCTCGCATCGCCGGACGCGGTCGCGACGATGCGGGTGTTGAGCTTGGCCAGTTGCGCGAGCAGGCCACTGGCCTTCTCGGTATCGGTGGCGAGTTGCGATTCCAGCCCCGAGCGCAGGGCCTGAACCCCGTTGGCGGCGCTGCCGATGCGCGTGGCGAGGTCGTTGGCCGCGCTGAGCACCGTGGCCCGTGCGGCCGTCGATGTCGGGTTGGCGGCCAGGGTCTGAAGAGAGAGCGTGAAGTTGTTGAACACCCCGTCGAGCGCCGAGGCGTCTCCGGGCCGCCCGTACAGCGTGTCGAGCTGCGTGCGGGTCTTGGACATCAGCGAGGTGTAGGCCGCCCCCGAGCTCTCGGCGCGCAGCTGCTTGAGCGCGGCCGCGTCGAGCGCCCGTGCGACCGTGCCGGTCGCCACGCCGGCATTCCCCGAGCCCGAGGTGATGGGCGCGAGCGTGCGTCGGACATAGCCGGCCGTGCCGACATTGGCGATGTTCTGCGAGACGACCCCGATCTGAGCCTGCGTGACCCGCAGGCCGGCGGTGGCCGTGCTGAACGCGTCGAGGGCCAAGGCGCTTCTCCTCCCTCAGGGGTTCGTCAGCGGATGACGTTCAGCAGATCGGAGATCATCGTCTGCGCCGTCGACATCACCCGGGTGTTGGCAGAGTAGGCCTGTTGGGTAACGATCATCTTCGAAAATTCCGCGGCAATGTCCGTATTCGACTGCTCGACATTCGCCCCGACGACGGTCGAATCCTTGAGCCCGACGATCGGCTCGCCCGAGGCGACGGTCTGCTGGTAATTGCCCAGCGAATCCGGCTTCAGCCCGTCGGGATTGACGAACTGCGCCACCTCGACCCGGGCCAGCCCGATCACCGAGCCGTTGGAATACTTGCCGCTGATGATGCCGTTCTCGCCGACTTCGACGGAGTTCAGCGTGCCGGAGGCGTAGCCGTTCTGCTTGAGGTCGTTGGTCGTCACGGTGCCGGAGGCGGCGGCGTACTGCGTGAGGCCCCCGCTGAGATCGAGGGTGACCTCGCCGACATTGACACCGTCGACGGTCAGATTGCTGATCGGAACCGTTTTCCCGGTCGGGGCGGTCATCTGCCCGCTGGGGCTGAAGGTGAAGGCCTGGCCGATATTGGTCCAGCTCGCCTGGTTGCCGTTGACGCTGGTCTTGTCGGCGGTGAAGAGGTTCCAGGTGTCGCTCGTGCCGGTCGCGGTGTCGGCGGCGGCCACCTTCGCCCACCGGCTCTGAACGCTCACGGGGGCGCCGGAGGCGGTGTAGACGGTCAGGGCCGGGCCGGCGATGCTGTTGTCGATGAAGCTCTGCGCATTGGTCTGGGAGACGCTGCCGGTGGTGGCGCCGTTGGCCGGCGTCACCCGCGCGTCGGTCCCGTCGCTGAAGGCGGAGAGCAGGCCCTGCGTCGAGGCGGCGTTGGTCGTGGCGGGGGATTTGGGCAGGTTGGCCGAGTAGGTGATCGTCGTCGTCGGCTTGGCCGGGATGACCGCGTTCGAGATCTTGATCGGCCCCGTTCCGTTGGTCTGACCGGTGACCGGGTCGAGGCTCGCGCCGACGAGGTAGGCGCCCGCGGTGTTGACGAGGTAACCGTCCTTGTCCGGGGCGAAATCGCCGCGGCGGGTATAGAGGTTTCCGGCGGTGAAGCCCTCGCCGCCGCCCGCATCGGTGGTCTTCTTGCGCACGGCGAAGAAGCCCTGGCCGTCGATCGCCATATTGGTGGAGACGCCGGTCGAGACCTTGTTGCCCTGGATCGAGTTGGTGAGCTCCGAGAAGGCGCCGACCGAACCCGCGGTCTGGCTCTTCGCGTCGCCGTCGACGAGCATGTCGACGAAGCTCGTGTCGATGCGCTTGTAGCCGGTCGTCTGCGAGTTCGCGATGTTGCCCGAAATGTTGCTCAACGAGAAGGACTGCGCCTTCAGGCCCGAAACCGCGGTCTGAAGCGCGGAAAAGACGTCCATGGCGTTCGCTCGCTCCAAAAGACCGCAAGAAGCGGCGGATCTGAAGATCGAGAGCGCAACGCGCATGCCAAAGCTAAGTCATTGATATCATTAGAATGGACTTGCCGGGGGTCGGCAGTTTCGGACGGGCGGGTACGGACCGTTCGGCAGATTCTGCCGGGTCCGGCCGTGTTTACGGCCCGTTATCGCCATGCCCGCTAATGTAGCTGCGAGTTGTCGCGTCGGACGGGATTCATGAAGAACAAGAGGACGAGCCTCGTCCACCTGATCTACTTCTCACGCCTGACCATCTCGAACGAGCCGGCTCTGCGCGCGAAGCAGATCGGCGACATCACCCGTCAGGCTCAGAAGAAGAACGAGTTCGCCGTGATCACGAGCTTTCTGATCATCGACCAGAATTTCGCGATCCAGGTCGTCGAGGGCGAACGCCAGTCGGTCAACGAGACCTTCCAGCGGATTGCCGCCGATTCGCGCCACCGCGACGTGCAGATCGTCGAGTGGCGCGAAATCGCCAAGCGGGAGTTCGTCAGCTCCTTCACCACCGTGAGCCGCACGGCGGCCAACGAGCCGCATTTCGCCAAATCCGGCCTTCTGCCGATGCTGCAACGGGGCACGCCCAAGAGCAGCGCGATCCACGGCCTGGCCGTCACGCTCCAAGCCGAATCGATGGCCAAGCAGGGCATCGACCATCTGTTCGTTTGAGTGGGTGGGCTGCCTCCAGCCCGCCTTTCAGAGATCCCGTTGAGACGCGACCCCGGACGCCATGAGCGACACGCTTCCCATCCTCATCGTCGATGACCAGCCCAAGCTTCTGCGGCTGATCATCGAGCTGATGACCCGCCTCGGTTTCCCGGACGTCGAGGGCGTGTCGGACGGAGCCGAGGCGCTCATCCGGATGCGGGAGCGCCGCTACGCCCTCGTCATCTCCGATCTCGCCATGGAGCCAATGGACGGGCTTCAGCTCCTGCGCGAGATCCGGGCCGACGACAGCCTGATGAACACGCCCTTCATCCTCACCGAGACCTCGTTCGACTTCGAGGACATCAACCACGCCCACGTCGCGGGCGCCGACGCCTTCATCCTCAAGCCGTTCGACATCAACCTCCTGAAGACGAAGCTGAAGCAGGTGCTCAACCGCAAGCCGCGCCGTCGCGAGGCGCCGCTGCCCGCTGAATCGACGCTGAGCCAGGAATTCCCGCTGCTCGGCAAATTCTGATCGTCGAGTTCTGACCGGCGGCGTTTTCGCCTGTTCGGTAGTCCATCGCGGACGCCGCGCCGCGCTGTCCGGCGTTACGCATTTCCAACGACGTCTTCGCTGTGGCCGTGCCTTCAAGCGGAAGCCGTCGGCGGCAAGACACCCATGGCCCCTCCACGCCCGTCGCTTCTCGCGGGCGCGATACGCCGAGTGGCACGCCAGGATCCTTCGCGGAGCACTCGGTCTGATCGCCGTTTCCGAAGAAAACCGACCTGTGGTTGGCGCTTCGTGAGGCACTCTTAACCGGATCCGGGCATGTTGCCGGGAACGAAGAAGGGGGTGGACGACCGATGCAGGCGCAGGCCGAAGGTCAGGAAGTCGCCGGTCGGCGGATGGGTCTAGGGAACGGGCAGGACGGCCGCGAGACGGTTGGCGGGCACCTGCTGCGGACAGGCTCGGGACTCTGCCTGACCGTCGCCGGCTTTGCTGCCACCGCGCTGATAGCCTCGCTCTCCGCCGAGCCGACCCTGAGGCTCGCGGTCGTCGGGGGCGCGGCCATCCTCGCCCTCGTTCTCGTCTGCCTGATCCTGCGCCGGCTCACCCGCAGCCTCACCCGCGCGATGCAGGCCGCCGAAAGCATCGCCCCGGCGACTGCTCCCGCCGTCGCGCTCCGGACTCTTCCGGCATGCGCCTCCGGCGAAGCCCCACCTTCGAACGGACTCCGCCTGATCGCCGACCGCCCTCGGCTGGGTGACGGGGCCGACCCGGCCATCCTCACCGACATTGCGGCCCTGAAGCTCCGCGAGGACGCGTTGAGCGATCGCATCGCCCGGTTGAACGCGGCGCTCGATACCCTCTCCCTCGGATTCCTTCTCTACGATCGCGATCACCGGCTGCTGGTGGTCAACCGCCGCTACCACGAGATCTACCGGCTGCCGCCGGGGGCCGTGACCCCCGGCATGTCGGCGCTGGAGGTGCTGCGCAGCAATGTCGGAGTCGGCGATCAGCCTGACCGGAGCGAGGACGAGTGCATTGCCGAGATCGGCGTGATGATGGGGGCCGATGCCGTGCCGACCCAGATCCAGCATCTCGCCGACGGACGCGTCGTCGCCGTCGAGATCCAGCCGATTGCCGGCGGCGGCTTCGTGGCGATCTACGAGGAGGCGACCGAACGCTGGAACGCCGAGAACCGCATCGCCCACATGGCCCGGCACGATGCCGTCACCGACCTGCCCAACCGCGTGCTGCTGCGCGAGCGGATCGAGGGGGCGATCACCCGGGCACGGCGCGAGACCGGTTTCGCCGTGCTCTGCCTCGACCTCGACAATTTCAAACAGGTCAACGACACCCTCGGCCACGCTGTCGGCGACGAGTTGCTGCGGGCGGTGGCGCACCGCCTCAGGGCCTGCCTGCGCGAGGTCGACACCGTCGCCCGTCTCGGCGGCGACGAGTTCGCGATCATCCAGGCGAGCGTCGCGGCGCCGGCCGATGCCGCCACCCTGGCCCAGCGCATCCTCAACGTGGTCAGCGCTCCCTACGCGCTGACCCATCACTCCGTCATCGTCGGCGTCAGTATCGGCATCGCGCTCGCGCCCGGAGACGGGCTGGAACCCGAGCGGCTGATGCAATGCGCCGACGTCGCCCTCTACCGCGCCAAGGACGACGGGCGCGGTGTGTTCCGGTTCTTCGAGGCGCAGATGGATGCGCGCCTCCAGGCCCGGCGCGCCCTCGAACTCGACCTGCGCGCCGCCTTCGAGGCGGAAGCGTTCGACCTGCATTATCAGCCGATCTACGACCTCGCCGAGGAGCGCATCAGCGGCTTCGAGGCGCTGCTGCGCTGGACCCACCCGACCCGCGGCCGGGTCTCGCCGGCCGAGTTCGTGCCGCTCGCCGAGGAGATCGGCCTCATCGTGCCCCTGGGCGAGTGGGTGCTCCGCCGCGCCTGCCGTGAAGCCTCGGGCTGGCCGGACGGCCTCAAGGTCGCGGTCAACGTCTCGGCGGCGCAGTTCACCTCGATCGCGCTGATCGGAACGGTACAGGCGGCGCTCGCCGAGAGCGGCCTCTCCGCCCGCCGCCTCGAACTGGAGATCACCGAGAGCGTGCTGCTGGTGAACGGCAGCGCCACGGTGGCGATCCTGCACGGGCTGCGGGACCTCGGCGCCCGGATCGCCATGGACGATTTCGGCACCGGCTATTCCAGCTTGAGCTACCTGCGCAGCTTCCCCTTCGACAAGATGAAGGTGGATCAGTCCTTCACCCGCGACCTGACGGTGGAGCAGGGCTCCGGTTTCATCGTGCGGGCGGTGGTCAGCCTCGCTTCCAGCCTCGGGATGACGACGACCGCGGAAGGTGTCGAGACCCCGGAGCAACTCGCTTGGCTGCGCGAGGAGGGCTGCGACGAGGTGCAAGGCTACCTGTTCAGCCCACCGGTGCCGGCGAGCGAACTCCCGGCCCTGCTCGCGATCTGGAACGGCCACAAACGCCGCGCCGCGTGACGCCGTGATCCGATCACGCTTGCCGTCGATCGCCGGGAATCAAGCCGCTTCGGAAGCCGGCGCACGTTCCCGAGACACCTTGGCCACCGCCTCGCGCAGGGTGGCGAGGCCCGCCTCCGGGCCCATCCCGGCGGTGGCGAGATGCCGGCGATAGGCCCGCGCTCCAGGCCGCCCGTTGAACAGGCCGAGCATGTGCCGGGTATAGGCATGAAGCCGCAGGCCCCGTTCGAGCCCTGCCGCGACGATGGGCTCGAAGGCCTCGATCGCAGCGAAGGCATCGGCGACGGGGGCGGGTTCGCCGAACAGCTCGGCATCGACATCGAGCAGCAGCGCCGGCTCGGTATAGGCGGCCCGGCCGATCATCACGCCATCGACCTCGCCGAGCCTCGCCTTGGCGGCAGCGATGTCGGCGATCCCGCCATTGACCGCGATCGGCAGATCCGGATGCGCCCGCTTCAGCCGGGCGACGCGGTCGTAATCGAGCGGCGGTACGTCCCGGTTCTCGCGCGGCGAGAGACCTTTGAGCCAAGCCTTGCGGGCATGCACGACGAGTCCGTCGACTCCCGCCGCGACCACGGCGTCGGCGACGGCGTCGAGGGCTTCCTCGATATCCTGATCATCGACGCCGAGGCGGCACTTCACGGTCACCGGCACCGGGACGGCCGCCTTCATGGCCGCCACGCAGGCACCCACGAGGCCCGGCTCGCGCATCAAGCAGGCACCGAAGCGTCCATCCTGCACCCGGTCTGAAGGGCAGCCGACATTGAGGTTGATCTCGGCGTAACTGAAATCGGCGGCGATCCGGGCCGCCGCCGCGAGGTCGTCCGGGTTGGAGCCGCCGAGCTGCACCGCCAACGGCTGCTCGTAGGCGTCGAAACCGAGCAGCCGCTCCCGGTCCCCGTGCAGCACGGCCCCGGTCGTCACCATCTCGGTATAGAGCCGCGCCCGGCGCGACAAGGTTCGGTGAAACGCGCGGCACTGCCGGTCGGTCCAATCCATCATCGGTGCGACGCTGAAGCGCCACCCGCTGAGTTCGTTCAGTTTTTCAGCCGGGGTCGACACGTGCGCCCTGTTCCGTTTCGATGCTGGTCCGCTTCGAGCCATCCGCGAGGATCGTCGCATGGGCGGCTCGATCGAAGGCGTACGAGCCTCGGCCTGAGCTGCGGGCGATCGGCCGCCGAAAAGCCGATGCCGCAGGCGTCCGATTGGCTTGATCCTGCAGGCCGCAAGCCATCGTTCAGGACGATGTACGCAATGCGCGCCCGGATACCACGCATCGGCCAGCCTCAAAAGCGAAGAGCACCGCCGTCGCGAGATCGGAGCGTTCGGCGGGAGGCGGGCGCACCGCTCGAACCGGCGTCCGCAACATGCGCGTCAAACCAAATACCGCGAGACGCCGACCTGCTGCCATCGGGTCGGATATGGCTCTCGGCTGTCACGCACCTTTCGAGAATGGCTGACGCATGGTGCTGTCGGCGGCCATCACGGCATCCACCGCACGTTCGGCGAGCGCGCGGGCGAGATCATGGGGCAGTCGGCCGCTGCTGGGCAATTGTCTGCTGGTGACGTCATACTGCGCGATGACGGCGGCCACGGCCCTGATTCGATCTTCGCGGCTTGCTTGCGCCTGTTGCACGTCATCTCTCCTGGTGCGGCATCGATCCGAACGGGATTCCGCCTGTGCAACGCCGACGAGAGTGCCTCACAAAACTCTCGGTCACCGAGCGTTTTCCCCTTGCCGCGACGAAGGGGCGTTTCAGGAGAGACACCAAGCTAAGGCGCATCGCGCACTGTCCGCTTCTTCGATACCGGAACTGGCTTTTTCTGTCGTCGTGATCGCCGGAGATCTGCACAAGTTGCGGGCTGATTGCGTGTGTCTGCGGCGCCCTTACGCGGGCCGTGCACACAATCCGTGCACGTTCGATCCGGGGCGTGATGACAGAATGCCTATCCCGCAAGCGGCTACGATTTCTGCGTGGGCTGCTGATCGCCGAGCCTGAGAAAGCTTGCTGCGAAGGCTTCCGCGCCCTCCTTGGTCAAGCCGGTGACCACGAGGCCTTGTGCGGTGACCGCCCAGAGTCCGTCGCCGTTCTGGAGGACGCTGATTTCCGCCACGGCTCTCTCCCGGAATTCAACTTTCCGGTTAACCCTCGCGCGCCGCAACGCGTTCCGGGGGCGCGCGGCGGGGCATGCCCACGCCGCGCACGCGATCCTCTAACGCCGCTCAGTGTTCGTGGCGGTGGCTATGGCCGTGCTCATGGCTGTGCTCATGGCTGTGGTCGTGCCCGCAGCCTCCGTGGGCGTGGCTGTGCCCGTGACCATGGTCATGATGAGCATGAGCGTCATGGCCATGAGCGTCATGCGTATGGGCTTCGTGGCCGTGATGATGATGGTCGTGGCCGCACTGGCTGTGATCGTGCGCAGCCTTTTCCGGCTTGAACGGGCGGTTCACGGGCTCGGCCGAGCAGCCGGCGCCGCGGATCAGCTCGGCGGCGCTGGCCGGCACATAGAGAACCTCCGCGCCGACCTCCGCGGGGACATGCTCACCGCCGAGCTGCCAGGCGAGCCGCAGCAGGCGGGCCGGATTGCCGGCGCGGACTTCCAGAAGCGCTTCTTCGGCGGCACGCACGGCCACGAGGCGCCCGTCCTCGAGCTTCAGCGCATCGCCGTCCTCAAGGCCCGCGGCACGATCCAGGTGGAGATCGACGGACAAGCCTCCCGCTGTGGTCAGGTGCGCATGCGCCTGGCCCCGGGCGGCATGATCGAGGGTCACCGTGTCGACGACGAGATCGGGCCGAACGGCGGCCTTGCGGACGATCAGGCTGGCTTTGGGCATGGTGATCCTCGGATAGGGGCCCGTCGGCAGCGGGCCGAAACCGGGCGATTTTGCAACAGGCGCGCCTTCAGATGGCAGGCGCAGGGCGAAAAGTCATGCGCCGATGCAACCTGCCCCAATCTTGGCCGTTTCATGTGCCGTCGATGGCGGCCGGTGACAAACCAAGGCCAAAACGGTGCCCCGCGCCGGCAAATGGCCCGATCGCCGATGCACAAGGGAGTTCGGACCACCATGAAGAGACTCATTGCCGCCGCCCTCGCGGGCAGCCTCGCGCTCTCGCTCGGTGCCTGCAACACGCCCCAGGATCGGGCGCTGGGCGGTGCTGCCCTCGGTGCGGGCCTCGGCGCGGCGGTCGGCGGCCTCGCCACCGGTCGTGCGGGCGGTGCGCTGGCCGGTGCCGCGATCGGCGGCGCGGGTGGTGCCATTGCCGGTGCCGCGACGGCGCCGCGCTGCCCCTACGGCACGTTCCGCGACGAGTACGGCAACGTCTACTGCCGCTGATCGCGAAGCGGTTCATGGGGAGGGCCGGAGCGGCAAGCTCCGGCCCTTTTCTTTTGCGGTCGATTAAAGCACCGGGCTTGCGCTGCGGTACGCTTTGCGGCGTTAAGCCGTGACGACCGCTCCTGCTGAATGTCTTCGGAACCGCCCTTGTCCCCCTGGATCCCTCACGCTTCCGCTCCCCCGTTGCGGGCGGCGCCCGATGAGCACCGGCCTGTGGGGCAAGATCGGCGGGGCCGGGATCGGCGTGCTGGTCGGCGGGCCGATCGGGGCGCTGGTCGGATCGGTCGCCGGCCACTTCCTGGTCGATCGCGAGGGCGCGCCCTTCGGCCCGACGCCCCGGGACGTCCTGTTCACGACGGGGCTCGTGGCGCTCGCGGCCAAGATGGCGAAGTCCGACGGCGTGGTGACCGAGTCCGAGGTCCAGGCCTTCGGGCGGGTGGTGCAGGTCGAGCCCGAGGCGCGCGCGGGTGTCCAGCGCCTGTTCGACCTCGCCAAGGCGACGACCGACGGCTTCGAGGCCTATGCCGGGCAGCTCGCCGCGACCTTCGGCGAGGAGCCGGCTCTGCTTGAGGACGTGCTCGACGGCTTGTTCCATATCGCCACCGCCGATGGGGCGATCCACGAGGGCGAGGAGCGCTACCTGCGCTCCGTTGCCGGGATCTTCGGCCTCGACGAGGCGGCTTTTCGCCGGATCGCCGCCCGGCATGTGCGGCTCGCCGACGACCCCTACCTCGTGCTCGGCCTCGAACGCTCCGCCGACCCCGCCGACCTCAAGGCGCAGTACCGGCGGCTCGTGGCCGAGAACCATCCCGACCGGTCGCTGGCCCGCGGATTGCCGCCGGAGGCGGTGGCGATCGCGACGCACCGGCTCGCCGCCATCAACGCCGCCTGGGACCGGATCGCGGCCGAGCGGGGGCTGACGTGAGTTTTTCCCCGGACAGCCCCCTGGCTGAGGCTGTCGTCGCCTCGCCGAACCGCGGCGCGCGGGTCGGGGACAGCCTCGACATGCTGATCCTGCACTACACGGGCATGCCGACGGCGCAGGGTGCGCTGGAGCGCCTGTGCGACCCGTCCGCCGAGGTCTCGGCCCATTACTTCGTGTTCGAGGACGGACGCGTCATGCAGATGGTGCCGGAGGCCGACCGGGCCTGGCACGCGGGCGCCGGAGCCTGGGCGGGCGTGCGCGACATCAACTCCCGCTCCATCGGCATCGAGATCGCTCATCCCGGCCATGCCGGCGGGCTGCCGCCCTATCCGGAAGCGCAGATTGCCGCGGTCATCGCGCTGGCCCGCGACATCGTCGTCCGGCGCGCGATCCCCGGACCCCGTGTGCTCGCCCATTCCGACGTGGCGCCGGCACGCAAGGAGGATCCGGGCGAAGACTTTCCCTGGGAGCGGCTGGCGCGCGAAGGCGTCGGGCACTGGGTGCCGCCGGCGCCGGTGCGGGATGGCCGCTTCTTCGCCATGGGCGACACCGGCCAGCCGGTCGAGGCCCTGCAGGCGATGTTGGCGCTCTACGGCTACGAGCAGCCGGTCACCGGCCACTTCGACGCGGCGATGCGCGCGGTCGTCACCGCCTTCCAACGCCATTTCCGGCCGGCCCGCATTGACGGCGTCGCGGATTCCTCCACGATCACGACCCTGCGCGATCTGATCGCCTCTCGGCCGGCCTAACTGCAGCCGGGCCGAAGAATTCGGAAAGAAACCCGTTCGCCCGGCGTTCCGTTGCCACCGTCATCGGCACGGGGGCGCCTCGGACCCGTTTTCCTTCATGTTCGTGTTCCACTGGATCGTCGGCGTCTTGGTCGGCGCGGTTCTGCTCGCTGCCCTGGCGCGGCGCCTGCGCGCGCCCTATCCCGCCTTCCTGGCCCTGGGTGGTGTCGGGCTCGCCTTCGTGCCCGGCGTGCCGAGCCTCACGCTCGATCCGGAGCTGGCGCTCGCGCTGTTCCTCGCACCCGTTCTGATGGATGCCGGCTACAGCACATCGCTGCGCGACCTCGTGCGCAATGCCCGCCCCATCGCCGGGCTCGCCGTCGGCGCGGTGGCGGCGACGACCGCGGCGGTCGCGGCGGTCGCTTTGTGGCTCGTGCCGGACATGCCGCTCGCGGCCGCCATCGTGCTCGGGGCGATTGTCGCTCCGCCGGACGCCGTGGCGGCGCTGTCGGTGCTCAACCACGTCTCCCTGCCGCACCGCCTCGCCACGATCCTGCGCGGCGAGAGCCTTCTGAACGACGCCGCCTCGCTGCTGATCTACCGGCTCGGCGTGGCGGCAGCGATGACCGGCCATTTCGCCTTTGCCGAGGTGGCGCCGGCCTTCCTGATCGGTGTCGTCGGCAGCCTCGTGGCGGGGCCGCTCGCCGCACTCGTCTACCTGCGGATCCTGCGCCGCGTCGATGAGCCGGCCAGCGTCATCGTGCTGCAATTCGCGGCCGCCTTCGGCCTCTGGATCGCCGCCGAGGCGATGGAGCTGTCCGGGGTGCTCACCGTAGTCAGCTTCGCGATCACCGTCGCCCGCTACGCCCCCGGCCAGACGTCGCCGCGCCCGAGGGTGATCTCGAACGCGGTCTGGGAAACGGCGATCTTCGTGCTCAACGTCCTCGCCTTCGTGCTGATCGGCGAGCAGATCGGGCCGATCCTGGCGCGGATGACGCCCGAGCAGGAATTCGCGTATGCCTCCGTCGGCGGCGCCGTGGTCGTCACCGTGATCCTCGTTCGCATCGCGTGGGTTTTGCCGGCGAGCGCCATCCGCCGTGTCGGCTTCGGCATCGCCTCCGATCAGCCGGATGACCTTGGCCCGGCCCGCGATCTCGGTCTCGGCGCCGGCTTTGCCGTCTCGTGGTCGGGGATGCGCGGCCTCGTCACCATCGCCACGGCTTTGGCCCTGCCCGAGGGCGGGCCTGAGGGCGGCGCGTTTCCCTATCGCGACCTGATCGTGCTCACCGCCTTCTGCGTGGTGATCGGTACGTTGGTGCTCCAGGGCTTGAGCCTGCGCCCGATCCTGGGATGGCTCGGGCTGGAGGATAGCGATCCTGTCGGCCGCGAGGTCGGCCGGGCGCGGGCCGAGGCCTATGGCGCCGCGGTCGAGGCTCTGAAGAACGACCGCTCGGAGGCGGCGGATGCTCTGCGCCGGGAGTTCCATGCCGCGCTGGCCCAAGCCGAGGCGCATGAGGAGGGCCTCGCCCCGGAAGGGCTGCCGACCGACGAGCCCCGCCGCCGCGCGATCCACGCCGCCCGCGACCGTCTCCTGACCCTGCGCCGGAACGGCCGGATCGGCGACGACGCTTATCTCGTGCTGGAAGAAGAACTCGATTGGGCCGAACTCAATGCGACGCCGCGCGGGGAGGCCTGATGTGCTTCCAGAAGGCTAATTTTTCGAGCGAATTCACTTTTAAATTGCAGAAAATGAATTCATATTCTGATTTTTGGATTAGAGTTTAGAGAAATCATCTAGATGGGCCTTCGATTTGCCGAAAAGCCTCGTTTTATCGCCATCTCAGATGCTGCGCGTTCGAGTGGATACAATCTTGATGCACGCTTCCGATCGATGGGTCATTTCATGAGATTTGTTTCCGGTATTGCCGTCCAGGTCATGCTCCGCAATCTGTTGCAAGGAATTGTGTATCGCCCCTGGACTCATCCAGAAATCCTGGGCGAATAAAGGTCCCATGCGGTAAAGCTCGCGGGCCCGAGGCGGCGGTGACGGGGACGGCCGTCGGAAGCGCGCCGGGAAAACCTTTTGCCCCCGTGACACGTAATGGCCTGCGCCACGCGGCGTGCCCGCCGATCCCTCATGTCTTCGCGCTGCCATCCGCTTCCGCGGACGCGGCGGAAACAGGTCCGATGCCGAGATCGATGTTCGAACCGTCAGCCTTAAGCCCGACTGCACGGCCGCCTGCGTCGCCCCCAGCGGAGTCTAACTGCATTCCCGTCCATGGTCTCGGGATGGGGCCAGGCCGCGCCTGTCTCGCGGGCCGGGGTGTCGTCCGCCTGCTGGATCGCCCGTGCTGATGGTCGCGAGCGTCGCTTGTCTTGTCGCGGGTGTCGGGCTGGCGGCTCAGGCGCACCGCTTCGGCGCGCGCGCGGCGCTGGCCGAAACCCTGTCCGGCCTCCTGCTGATCCTCGGCCTCGGCCTGATCGGGCTCGGGCTCCCGGTGTTTCGGTAGGCCCCGATCGCGATGGGAAAGGGCTGATCGTCCGAGACGACCCCGTCTAAGGCGGCGGTCAGGCGCCGAGGCTGCGGCGGGCGGCGAGCCGCACCTCGATCGCGTCCCAGACCGAGACGGCGAGATCGGGGCCGCCGAGCCGCTTGATGGTGCGGATGCCCGTGGGGGAGGTGACATTGATCTCGGTGAGATGACCGTCGATCACGTCGATGCCGACCAGGATCAAGCCGCGGCGTCTCAACTCCGGCCCGATGGTGGCGCAGATCTCGCGCTCACGCTCGGTCAGATCGGAGGCGCCGGCCGCGCCGCCGCGGACCATGTTGGAGCGGATGTCGCCCTTAGCCGGCACGCGGTTGATCGCGCCCATCGGCTCGCCGTCCACGAGGATGATGCGCTTGTCGCCCTCGGTGATCTTTTCCAGGAAGCGCTGCACCACCCATTGCTCGCGGA
Organism: Methylorubrum sp. GM97; assembly: GCF_024347855.1. Classification (NCBI taxonomy): domain Bacteria; kingdom Pseudomonadati; phylum Pseudomonadota; class Alphaproteobacteria; order Hyphomicrobiales; family Methylobacteriaceae; genus Methylorubrum; species Methylorubrum sp. GM97. Next base: position 840,756 of record NZ_AP025942.1, on the reverse strand, counting down.
AGGTGGCGGAGAACAGGTCGAACATCGAGCCGAAGTTCGGATCCTCCTCCGTGACCCGGAACACCGCCGCGCCGCCATGCCCGTGCAGCGGCTTCATCGCCACCGTGCCGTGCTCCTTGCGGAACGCCTCGATCTCGGCGCTGTCGCGAGAGATCAGGGTCGGCGGCATCAATTCGGGGAAGTCGAGGACGAACAGCTTCTCCGGCGCGTTCCGGACCTCGGCCGGATCGTTGACCACCAGAGTGCGCCCGGCAACCTTCTCCAGCATGTGGGTGGCCGTGACATAGGCCATGTCGAAGGGCGGATCCTGGCGCATCAGCACCACGTCGACTTCGGCGAGGTCGATGCGCTCCGGGGCCCCGAGGGTCGCGTGCGCGCCCTCGACATCCTGCACCGTCACGGGCTGGGCGTAGGCCGTGACCAGCCGGCCCTGCATCGAGAGCCGGTCCGGCGTGTAGGTGTAGAGGCTGTGACCGCGCGCCTGCGCTTCCAGCATCAGGCCGAAGGTGGTGTCGCCCGCGATGCGGATCGACTGGATCGGGTCCATCTGGACCGCGACGGTCAACGCCATGCTCGTCCCCGAATTGCTGCGCGTTCCGCCGAAACAGCGGGCGAAACTGCGGGCTCTTGGCGAGCCTGCTCCGTTCCGATCGATCCTCTGAGGGGACCGGAGCCCGAGGGTCTCTCACATCGTGCCCGCTGCGCCGCCACGGCCGGTGGGGCGATGCTCAGCGCCCGGGCGTTGTGTGAGGCACTCCGGGAGCCCCCCTTCAGGACCGTAACCGACCTGATGGCATCAGGTCGGCGTCTCTCAGTCATCGTGTAAGGCGCATTCTTCCGACGAACCGGTGGCCGCTCCGTCGGAACGCGCGCTAGCGCTGGCCGCGGGACTGCGAGCCGCCCCCGCTGCGCCGGTCGTAATCGCTGATGGCGGACTTGCACTCCGGCGAGAGGCGGGAGCGGTTGCGGGTCATGCAGGCATCGGCATCCTGGCTGTTCGGATCGACGCCGGCACAGAGCCGGAAATAGTCGTTGGCGCAGCCGAGTTGCAGCCCCTGGTCCTCGCGCTGGGCCTGGGCCGGGCTTGCCGCCACCAGAGCCAGCAGAGCGAGAGGCGCCAGTCTCAGGGCCGCGGACACTCCGCGCGCTAGGCTGCCGAATCGTGTGAAGTCCGGACGCATCCTGCCTTGTCCTTCGCTCGATCAAAGTTGGGTTGGGTCCGCATATCGGGCATCCCCCCTCGTTAGCAAGCGCAGCACGCCTCCGTTGCACCCGCTCTCTCGCGCCCGTCCGGGCCTCCGGCGTGACCTGAGAAAACCCGCCCGACAAAGAAACGGCCCCGCAGCGCAATCGCGCGGGGCCGAAGTCAAGGGAGGAAACGCCCGCCATGGGCAAACTCAACTTCGCAAGGACCGTGCCGTCCGCGAAACAGGTCGTGCCGACGTCACGTATCTCGCCGGAGGCAGGCGGAACGCGGCGTGCGTTGAAACACTCCGTTAACCACGTCGTGCTGAGCTTGGCCTGAGATCGCCCGGCCGGGGCGGGCCCGTCCCGCTCACGACGAGCACTCGCCCCATGCTGCTCGCCCGCTCCGGGAGGCCGCAGGGCGGGAGCCGGCCGCCACACACATCGACGGGACAGGCCCATGACGCCTTCAACGACCGCCCCCTCCAAGACGCCTTCCTCAGCGTCCCCTCCCGCCCCCACGGCGAAGCCGGGCCACGGCGAGGGCGGCGCGACCGGCTCCGTCGTGCCCTTCGCCCCCGCGACGACCCGCCGCTTCCGCCGCGAGGCGGACGATGCGCCGCGCGGTCAGATCCTGCTGTTCATGGGCGTGCGCTACGAGAGGATGCCGGAGGCGGAGGCTCTGCCGGTTCCGCGCCGCCGCCGCTCGTGACGCGCGCCGGTTCTCGATCCGCCGGCCTGCTTTTGGCCCTGCTGCTGGGCGCTTGCGCACAGGAGGGTGATTTCGGCCGCCCGGCCCCGAGCGCCTGGAACAGCCTGATCGAGACCACGGGGACGGTGGCCGCCTACGAACGCGGTGCGCCGGCTTCAGCCTTTCCACTGACCGATGACGAGACGGTCCTGCGCGATCGGGCCTGGCGGTTCCTGATGCCCGCCGACGACCACGCCGCCTTCTCGGACGCGCTCGCCAACCTGACCCGAGCCCGCGTGCTGCCGTCGCGTTGGCGGCGTGACGATATTCCCGTCTATCACAACGATTTGATCGCCGAGTCGTTTCACTCTCCCTATTCCCGCTACCGCAGGTTGTCGGACGACGCCGTGGCCGACGGTCGGCTGATCCCGATCTTCGCGGCCGTCGCCGGGCGTGTCTTCGAGGCGGACGGTGTGCGCCTGCGCGCGCTGCCGTTCTCGAAGAGCCTCGACGATCGGGATGTGCGGCAGGCCGCGATGCGGGTCGCCGAGAACCGCTGCCTCGTGGCGTGGGTGCGCCTGGAAACATCCCTGCGCATCGCCCGCTATCGCTACGCGCTCGAGCATTTCCTGATCGAGATGCCCGGCCGCGAGGCGGCGTCGGCCGAGCAGGCGCTCGCCTTCCTCGAAGGGCGCCGCGGGCTCCTCGACCCGCTGCTGCCACCGGACGCGGCCGCCCGCTGCGGCCTCGTCGAGCTGCCGGTTCAGGCGGTCTTGGCCGCGCCGGTCGTGGCCAAATATTAGCGGGCGTGTATTAGCCCCGGTCCGGACACGGCAGGGACAGGGCTGAAAGCGAATGGGACCGATGCGAACCATCGTCTACGCGGATGGCGGTTGTGACCCCAATCCCGGCCCCGGCGGCTGGGCGGCGGTGATCCAGGCCCCCACCGGGACGATCGAGCTGTACGGCGGCGAGCTCGCCACCACCAACAACCGCATGGAGCTGACCGCCGCGATCCGCGCCCTGGAGCATTTTCCCGAGGGCGCCGCGATCGAGATGCGCTGCGACAGCCAGTACGTGGTCAAGTCCGTCACCGAGTGGATGCGCGGCTGGAAGGCGCGGGGCTGGCGCACCGCCACGGGGCCGGTGAAGAACATCGACCTGATGCAGCGCCTCGACGCACTGGCCGCAGCCCGCGACGTGCGCTGGACCTGGGTGCGCGGCCATGCCGGCGAGGCCGGCAACGAGCGCGCCGACCGTCTCGCCACCCTCGGCCGCCGCGAGGCCCTGAGCGGCAAGACGTCCGGTGAAGCGGTGCCCCCGCCGGCCGATGCCTCGCCCGCCCTGGCGCCGGCGCAGCCGGTGCAATCCAAGACGGTGCAGGTGGCGTTGAGCGCGGATCTCGCCAACGCTCTGTCGCGGGCGGCGGGTCGTGCCGGGATCACCCCCCAGGCGTATCTCGAGGACGCGGTGCGGCTGGCGCTCGAACTCAAGCCGCCGGGCGTCGCCCGTGTTCGGGCCGAATTGCAGAAGGCGTCCTGATCGGGCGGAGGCGGGCGCGATGAACCTGGGGCATCGTCCCGAAAGGTGGACGCCGGCTTTCGGAGAAAGACGATGCAAAACAAAAGACGAGAGCGGCGCCCTGGATCCGGTATCCAGGACGATGCTCTCGCCTTCTTCGACCGCCCCGCCGCGACCGTTGCCGCCGAACTGATCGGCCACGGGCTGTTCGTCGACGGCGTCGGCGGCCTCATCGTCGAGACCGAGGCCTACGACCGGAGCGATCCGGCCTCGCACAGCTTCGCAGGGCCGACGCGGCGCAACGCCAGCATGTTCGGGCCGCCGGGCCGCGCCTACGTCTACCGCTCCTACGGCCTGCACTGGTGCCTCAACCTCGTCTGCGAGACCGGCAGCGCCGTGCTGCTGCGGGCGCTCGAACCGAATGCGGGTCTGGAGACGATGCGCACCCGCCGCGGGCTCGACGCGCCGCGCCTCCTCTGTGCCGGGCCGGGCCGGCTCGCCCAGGCGCTCGGCATCGACCTCTTGCATGATGGCCTGCCGCTCGACCTGGCGCCCTTCGCCTGGGCGGCGCCGGAGCGGCCGATGCCGGTCGCGGCGACGACCCGCATCGGCATCAGCCGCGGGGTCGAGGCGCCCTGGCGCTTCCTGGTGCCTGGCTCACCCTATCTCAGCCGGCCGTTGCCGCGCACGAAACCCGGTGCCGCGGGGGAGGGGGCTTAGGTCTCGGCCAAGCCGGCGCTCGACTCGGAGGGCGCCCGCCCATGCGGCGTGCCGAGATATTCCTCCGAGCGCATCTCGATCAGGCGGGAGGCGGTGCGCTCGAACTCGAACGCCTCGCGGCCCTGCGCCGCGGTATAGAGTTCGGTCGGCTCCGCCGCGGCCGAGGCGACGAGCTTGACGTGCGCGTCGTAGAGCGTGTCGATAAGCGTGATGAAGCGCTTGGCCTCGTTGCGCTCCGCCTCGCCCATCACCGGAATCCCCGAGACGATCAGCGTGTGGAAGCTGTCGGCGAGCGCCATGTAGTCGGAGGCGCCGAGCGGCTTGCGGCACAGGTCGTCGAAGCCGAAGCGGGCGACGCCGCCGGCTTCTTCCGGCACCGGAACCGCGCGGCCCTTCACCTTCACCGTACTCGGCTGGCCCTTCGCGCGCCCTGAGAGCGCCTTGAAGGCGGCGTCGAGCGCGGCCTCGGCCGCCGCGTCGGCCGGCACATGGTAGACCGAGCTGCCGCCGAGCTTCTCCAGGCGGAAATCGGTGCGGGAATCGAGGCGCAGCACCTCGACCCGCTGCTGCAGCTCCGCCACGAAGGGGAGGAACAGCGCGCGGTTGAGGCCGCCCTCGTAGAGCCGGTCGGGCTCGACGTTCGAGGTCGCCACCACCGTCACGCCGCGCTTGAACAGGGCTCCGAACAGGCGCCCCAGGATCATCGCGTCGGCGATGTCGGTGACCGTGAACTCATCGAAGCAGAGCAGCGTCGCTTCCGCTGCCAGCGCTTCGGCCACCGGCGGGATCGGGTCGTCGCCCTTCACCTCGCCCCGTTTCAGGGCCTGGCGGTGGGCGTGGATTCGCTCGTGCGCGTCGGCGAGGAAGCCGTGGAAATGGACTCGACGCTTCGGGCCCGGCGCGACTTCGTGGAAGAGGTCCATCAGCATGGTCTTGCCGCGTCCGACCGAGCCCCAGATGTAGAGCCCCCTGGGCGGCCCGACATCGTCGTCCTTGCGGCCGAACAGCCAGCCCAGCGCGCTGCCCTTCTTCGCCCGGCGGCGGCGCTCCAAGTTCTGCACCAGCCGGTCGAGGGCCTGGACGAGGCGGATCTGGGACGAATCCCGCTCGATCGCACCCGAGGCCACGAGGGCGTCGTAGCGTTCGCGGACCCGGCCGTGCGGCGCCGCGCCGGCGCGGGCATGGTCGGAGGGCGTATGGGTCTCGGGCATCCCGGCCGATCGTTCACGTGAGGGAGCGGCTCCTCCGGCAAGTGAACCTGCGGAGGAGGCGGGCGGTGTGGCTCGTCCCGCTCTGCCGCGCGGCGGCGGCGCGATCAAGCCGGTGCTGGGCAACCCTGCAAACATCCGCCGCGATCCGAAGCGGAGGCTTCCTGACAGGGTCGATCGAGCGCGACCATGCTCGGACCTCAACACGCCGGAGCCGCTCCCCATGACTTTACCGCGGGAAGCGGCTCCAGGCCGCTCATTCTTCCATTCTCTCGTTCCGCACCACCATGCGGTTCGGCGCAGCTGTGTTTTATTGAGTGATGCGAGCGACTCTCAGTGCCTGTTTGAACATTGCGCCGAGTGAAGCGGTGATATCATCCTGGGTATTGGCCGTGTAGAAAAATCCCGGCGATGCGCATTTCCGAAGAGGATCTGCGAGGGTCGGACTGAATTGATTGACGCGGCCATTCTCCCAAACAATATAGCTGTCATTGTTGTAATTTTTTACAATGTTGTAGGGTATGTACAGAACTGAGATGGTCGCACCGGCGTTTTTGAGATCCGTGCACTTCGACGGATCGATCTGAGCGGGTTGCGAGCCGTTCCAGTCGGCGTTGGGATAGCCTGCAAATTTCGAAGGATTTCCAGAAAATGTCTTCGTATCCTTCCACGCTGAGTACGACTGGCTGTTCTGCATGCCGTCAGTGATCAGAAACACGAACGGCCTCGAGTTCGTTGAGGCGGAGCCGTTGCCGTAGGGCTTGATGGTCGACTTCATCTTCGGCAGGGCCGCCTCGAAATGAGTCCCACCGCTGCCGGTGCCGGTCTTCGGATCGTTGTTCGTGAAGAGTTGCGTGCTGCCCGTATCGAGCAGATTGGTGAAAGCGAGCGGCCAAACCTTGTCGCACTGAGCCGCCGTTCTCAGCGCGGCAAGAGACGTGGTGGTATCGGTGAGGGGCGCGAGTGTCGCCAATTGATTGATGAACGGATAGATGCCGATTCGATACTGGTTCGGCACGACCGGCGTCGAGGCCCGTTTCAGAAGTTCGCAGACCGCGTTGTTCACCGCGTCGGACCGCAACTGGATTTTTCCCGCCGCCTTGGTCCAGCCGACACTGTCTGGGAAGTGGCACGCGAATTGGCAGTTTCCCTGCTTCTCCTTGCTTTGCATGGCGAGCACTTCAGCGTCGGAATCTTTCGTCGGCAGACCCATCGAGCCCGATACGTCCACCATCAGGTAGAAATCGAGGTAGCTTGCGAGGTCGACTGAGGCATTGACCCGGTTGGTCAGGGTCGTCGCCGAAAGCCCGAAGATCCTGCCGAACGTGCTTTGAACGGTGGCCGTATAGCTGACCGTCGCATCGAGGGTTTGTCCGGTTCGTACGATCTCGAGTTGAGAAAGAGAGACCGTTGCGAACGGGACTTTGCTGGCATTGGCGTTGAAGGCCTTGAGGGCCTGGGACTCGCCCGCCTTGATGCCGGACGCCGTCACGTCGCTCTGCTGCGCGTTGGCGGCGATGAACTCCTTGGCTGTCACGACGCCCGCGAGCGCGGCGGCGTCCGCTGCGTTGTCGAGCCGCGTCTTGCTGCTGATCGCCATGCCGTAATCGACGCCGAGGCCGACGAGGCCGATGGTCGGAAGCACGGCGAGCGCGAAGAGGACGTTGATGCTGCCCTCGGCGTTCGAGGCCAGTGCCGTCGCCCGGCCCTTGAGCCGGCCTGCGCGGGTCAATAGCCGGTGCATTTGGTCGCGATCCCGTCGTTGTTGGTTGTGTCGAAGTTCACCAGCGACGCGTAGCGCGGCTGCACATAGGCCGATCGCGCGATCCGCACGGCGGGGACGAAGCCCGACCCGAAAGTCGGCGTGAAGTCGAATGCCACATCGATCACCACCAGCGATCCGGGCCCGTAGGTGGATCGCGGCAGGGTGACCCGGCTCGGCGTTGCGTCGTCATCGGCCGGCAGTTGCGGCGTATCGCAAGGACGGTAATTGGCGCCGCCGGGCTGAGCTGTGCCGGTGGTCGTCCAGACCACGTTGGCATTGTAGCAGGGGCTCAGGTCGGTGCTGGTGTCGGAATTGTTCTGGCAGGCGGTGTTCTTCGCCTTGAACTGGATGCTGGCATAATTGATCGAGATGTTCTCCCACCACGACCGGCCCTGCCGCTTGGCATCCTTCATCACGTAGGGAAACAGCACGAGGGTGGCGTCGTAGCTGAAATGCAGGTCGGTGGCGTTGACCCGGGCGACGGTCGAGGTGTCCGGCGGCACCGATTGCGAGATCATCTGGCTGATCGAGTGCGCGACGAGTTCAACCTTGCGAGTCGCGTTGACGTAGGCGACCACTTGGGTGCCCGCGAACAGGATCAGCAGCAGCGTGGGCAGGATCAGGGCGAACTCGATCGCGGCCACCGCGCCCTCCGCGGCACGGAAGCGTTCCGCCTGCGCCCCGAGGCCGGCGCGGACGTGTCGGAGCGCCGCCAGCGCCCGGAGGGCGGGGGTGCTCTCCGGTGCCGCGCCGCGCCGCGCGGCGGGAAGGGGCGTGCGGGGGGAGCCGTCCGCCATCAGTACTGCTCGTTGCGAAAAGCCGCAGCCGAGACCGCGAGATAAGCCGGCTTGCCCTTGTAGGTCGCGCCGCCGCTCAACCAGTATGAAATCTGCGGAGGTAGGAACGTGATCGGGTAGATGACCTGCAGATACTGGTAGTCTCCCCGGCTTCCGAGATTGAATTGCCCTGACCCGGTGGCCAGATTGGCGACGGTCACGCCGCTCAAGTCGGAGGAGACGTAGGCGTAGTACCCGCTGGGTTGGCCTGCCTTGGGCACGACGTAGAGATTGACGATAAGGTTGTCGCAAGAAAGCGTCGCGGGCAGGTATCCGCAGAGGGTTTGCTTGAAACCCTCCAGCGTTGCCGCACTCGATTGAGACTGAAGGCCCCCCGTCAGGATCTGGCGTGAGGCCCGTATCGTCGCGTTGTCGAGGGTCTGATTGATATACCCGACCAGTGCGGACGCCATCACGAAAAGCAGTGTAAGGATAAACGCTGCTCCGACGAGGGCGAACTCGACGGCCACCGATCCTTCCTCGTTGCTGATGTAATTCGATTCTCGCCGCATGGATTCAGGGTATCCGTCAGCATTTAAATAAAAGGTAACAGGATATCAGAAATCCGGGCCTTTGCCGGCGAAGATCGATGCGATCCTTCTGTCACCTCCGGTTGCAGGCCTGGAAGAAGCGGACAGACCAGCCATGCGGGCTCACGCGGAGATTCAGCACTTTGCTGCATTGCGGTAAGCCGAAAGCCGCGCCAAATTGGCTCTGTCCGTGCCGGAGAGGGAGGCCGCGCGGGCAAATCGCCGACCCGGTGCGCCGCAAGAGTTCTTCACCTCCCCGATGTCCCTCTCAACCTTTTCCGACGATCGTCCCTCAGGCCGCCCCCTCGGCGCGATACGGGGCCGACCGAGTCTGCGCCGCCTCTGGCCGAGCGATGGGCCAGCGGTGCACGCCTTCTTCCTGCGCCTCGATCCGGAAACCCGTGCGAGTCGCTTCATGGCCGCGGTCGGTGACCGGACGGCCGCGGCCTATGCGGCGCAGGCGATGGTCGCGCCCGGCCTGATCGTCGGCGTCTTCGTGGATGGCACCCTGCGGGCGATCGGCGAATTGCGCCCGTTCGGCCCTGGGCAGGCGGACGCCCGGCGGGCAGAGGCCGCACTGACGGTGGAGCGGGGGTTTCGGCGGGCCGGCCTCGGGTTGAAACTGCTGCGGCGTCTGGCCGAGGCCGCCCGCAATCGCGGCCTCGTCGAGCTTCGCCTGCGCTGCCTGCCCCACAACGTCGCGATGCGGCGGCTGGTCGCGGGACTCGGCGCCGAGCTGCGCCTGAGTGAGGGCGAGAGCGAGGGAGCGATCCGTCTCCCGCAGCCGACGCCGCTTTCCTTGTGGCGGGAGGGGATCGAGGCGGCCCTCGATTTCAACCTCGCCGTGGTGACCCTGCCGCGATCTCGGTCGCTACCCTTGCCGTGCCTGCCGCCGTTTCTCGCGCGTGCAGCCTGAAATGCCCGCTCAGGCGGCTTCGTCCGGCCATGCGACGATGCGCTCGACCAATTCGTCCTCGGCAAACTCCTCCTCGTTGCCGGCGACGCGCCCGCGCACGGAGATGCCGGCATCGTGGACGCTGGCCCGGCGGCCGGTCTTCAGCGGGTGCCACGCCGGCAGGTCGCGGCCCTCCCGCACGAGGCGGTAGGCGCAGGTCGGCGGCAGCCAGGGGATCGTGCGCACCGCCTCCGGCGTCAGCTGCACGCAATCCGGCACGCGCTTGGCACGGTTGCGGTAGTCGCGGCAGCGGCAGGTATGGGTGTCGAGCAGCGTGCAGCCGACATCGGTGTGGTGGATCTCGCCGGTGTCGTCGTCCTCGAGCTTGAGCAGGCAGCAGCGGCCACAGCCGTCGCACAGGCTCTCCCACTCCGCCGGGCTCATCGCTTCGAGCGTCTTCACGCGCCAGAACGGCCCTTCGCTGCGCTCGGCCATATCTGGCGCCTCGCTCGCTTTCCATCGTATCGTTTCGGGACAAGGTGCCCCTCCTGCCGCATGCCGCCGCCAGGAGCAAGCGGGACCGGACGATCCGCCATCCGCCCGCCGGATTCGGCTGCCACAGGCTTCTTAAGGTTAATGCGCGGTAAGTGGTCCGCCGGGGGACGGTGGCCCGCCGTTCGCGTTCCTTAACGGAAGCGAAAGCTCGCGGGCCGGCGCGTGTCCTGATACAGAACGTATCGGATAATCGTTGCCCGGGCTTTCTCTACGCCGACCCGGACAACGTCGAAAGAAACCGGAAGCCGCCTTGCGCCTGCCCCGCCTCAAGACGCTGACGACGCGGATCAGCCGCGCGGCCCTGGCCTTCGATGCCTGGGTCAATGCGAGCCTGTACGAGGGCGGCCATTCCACGACAGAAGCCTACGAGCGCTTCCAGGCGCGGATGCAGGTCTTCTCGGTCCGCGGCTGGAAGCGCTACGCCCTCGACCTCACCAGCGAGGGTGTGACCATCGGCACGGCGGGCGCCCTGCTGCTGCTGTTCCTGGCTCAGCCCGCCTTCAACCTCACCAGCGACAACTGGCTGAAGGCCCAGGATCTCGCCGTCACCTTCCTCGACCGCTACGGCACCGAGGTCGGACGCCGCGGCATCAAGCACGACGACTCGCTGAAGTTCGACGACTTTCCCGAACTGATGATCAAGGCGCTGCTCTCGACCGAGGACCGGCGCTTCTACGAGCATTGGGGCATCGATCCGATCGGCACCTCCCGCGCGCTCGTCTCGAATTCCTCCGGCAAGGGCAACGTGCAGGGTGGCTCCACCCTGACGCAGCAGCTCGCCAAGAACCTGTTCTTGACCAACGAGCGCTCGCTTGAGCGCAAGGTCAACGAGGCGTTCCTCGCCTTCTGGCTCGAAGCGCACCTGACCAAGAACCAGATTCTCAAGCTCTATCTCGACCGTGCCTATATGGGCGGCGGCACCTTCGGCGCGGTAGCGGCGGCGGATTACTATTTCGGCAAGCGGCTGCAGGACATCACGCTGGCGGAAGCCGCGATGCTCGCCGGCCTGTTCAAGGCGCCGACCAAATACTCGCCCAACGTCAACCTGCCCGCCGCCCGCGGCCGGGCGGTGGACGTGCTGCACAACATGGTCGAGGCAGGCTTCGTCACGGAAGGCCAGATCCAGACGGCGTTGCGCAACCCCGCGACCCCGGTGACCCGCACCAAGGACATCACCGCCGACTACTACCTCGATTGGGCCTTCAACGAGGTGAAGCGGATGGCCGATGCGGGCAAGCTCCGCAACGACCGCGTGCTCACGGTGAAGACGCCGCTCGACCTCTCGATCCAGCGCTCCGCCGACCAAGCGGTCGAGAACATGCTGCGGCGGCTGGGCGACCAGTACGACGTGGACGAGGCCGGCGTGGTGATCCTCGATCCCGACGGGGCGCTGCGTGCCATGGTTGGCGGTGCCGATTACGGCGAGAGCCAGTTCAACCGCGCCACCGATGCGCTGCGCCAGCCGGGCTCCTCGTTCAAGCCCTATGTCTACGCTGCAGCACTCGCTTCGGGCCTGTTCAAGCCGGACACGCAGGTGGTGGATTCGCCGGTCTGCGTCGGCAATTGGTGCCCGCAGAATTACGGCCGCTCCTATTCCGGGCGCCAGCCGATGTGGCTCGCGGTGGCCAAATCGGTCAACACGATCCCGATCAAGGTCACCACGGCCATCGGCAAGGGGCTCGGCATCACCCACGACTGGAAGGCGGCGAAGGCCGGCCGCGAGAAGATCATTCAGCTCGCGAAAGCGATGGGCGTGACGACGCCGCTGACCGATACGCCCTCGCTGCCGATCGGCGCTACCGAGGTGACGGTAATGGATCAAGCGGCCGGCTTTGCCGTGTTCGCCAACGGGGGCAAGGTCGCCAAGCCCTACGTCGCCAGCGAGGTGCGCAATTCCAGCGGCGAGGTGATCTACCGCCACGCCGACGAGAAGCCGGTGCAGGTGCTGTCGTCCCAGGTGACGGCCGACATGAACTACATGCTCAACAAGGTCGTCGAGGAGGGCACCGCGCGAAAGGCCCAGATCGAGGGCGTGAAGGTCGCGGGCAAGACCGGCACGACCAATGGCTACCGCGACGCGTGGTTCGTCGGCTACACCGGCAACTATGTCGGCGCCGTCTGGTACGGTAACGACGACCACAGCCCGACCAACAAGATGACCGGCGGTTCGCTCCCCGCGATGACGTGGCACGAGATCATGGCCCCTGCCCATCAGGGCATCGAATTGAAGCCGATGCCCGGCCTGAACGATCGCCGGAGCGCGCCGCAGGCCGCCCAGGCGCAGGCCGACGGCGCGGCGGCCGCCGCCAGCACCGGCGGCCGGCTCTCGCGCCGTTCCTTCGAGGTATTGTCAGGCCTCAACGGCCTGTTCCGCAACGTCGAGACCAACCGCTCCGCCGCCAAAAGCGAGCCCGGCAAGAGCGATCCGGCGCGCTCCGGCGCCGTCGCCCCCGATCGGATGCGGGCGCCCGGCCTCGTGCCCGTCGATGTCGCCGAGGGCGCGCGCGCCTCCGGCGGCTTCGGGACGCCCTGAGGCCGACCCCATGGCCCTGTCGAGTGGAGTCGGCCCGGCGGCCGGAACATCTCTGCGTGAGGATGCGGGCGCCGAGCCGTCCGGGCGCTTGCCCAAACAACTATCCACGCGGCGGCCCAAGCGGCTACCCAAGCACCTGGGTCGCCTCGCGCGGGGCGCCGCCTCGCGCAGCTCGCGCGTCGGGCTGTTCGTCTACGCGCTCACCCTCGGCGGTCTCCTGGGCCTCGCCAGTGCCGATTACGCCACCAGCGGCGGCTATCCCTTCGGCGGGACGGCGATCGGAAGCTGGACGGCGTGGCCGCGGGCGGGCTCGCTCGATTCCGACCCCTATGCGCGCGCCGTCAACGCCCGGCGCAGCGACATTCCCCTCGCGGTCGGGGAGGGCATGCTGCTGACCGCTGCCAGCGACGATGACGGGCGGACGCTGGACGCCGCCTGCAGCTATCGCCTTGCGGGCGTGACGCCTCCGGCCCGCGCCTGGACCCTCACCGTGACCGGCCGTGGCGCGCTGGCGCCGGGTCAGGAGCCGGTGCGGACGGGCTTTACCTCGACCGAGATCCTGCGCGAGACCGACGGCCGCTTCGCGATCCTGCTGAGCCCCGAGGTCCAGCCCGGAAACTGGCTGCCGATGCCGCGGCCGAGGGGGCCGGTGCGGCTGGCGCTGCGCCTCTACGACACGCCGGTGGCCGCGAGCGTCGGCTCGCTCGACCGGGATACCCTGCCGGTGATCGAGCGCACGGGGTGCGGGTCATGAGCCGCAGCGCCTTCTGGCTCGCCACTGCCTGCGGCCTCGTCATCGCCGGCATCGTCCACATCGCCACGGTTCTGGCGATTCCGCGTTTCTCGGAGGGCGATGCCTTCACGCGCGCCCGGGCGAGCGAGACGCTCGACCACCCCTTGCGCATCCACGGCCTTGCGGGCGCGCCCGCGGCGAACGGCGAATGGCTGCCCAATCCCGATCCGGCGGTCTCGGTCGGCGTGTGCTCCTACGACCTCGACGACGGGCCGATGCGGGTCTCGGCCCAGGCCGGCTCGCTGATGCTGTCGGTCTCGATGCACAGCCGCCGGGGCGCCTTCTACGCGGTGACCGATCAGGCGGCGGTGCGCGGCGGGCTCGATCTCGTGGTGATGACCCGCGCCCAGTTCGACGAGGCACTGGCCAACGACGTGGCCGGCGAGGTGACGCGCGACGTGCGCATCGTTGCCCCCGCCCGGCGCGGCTTCGCGGTGGTCCGCGTGATCGCCGCGCTGCCGAGCGAGCGCGCGGTAGCCGATGCGGCGGTGCAGGCAGTGTCCTGCACCATCGACAGCCCGGCCGAGCCGACGGGAGAGGAGCCGGGGAAGGGCAAGAGCTAAGGGCAGAACTGAAGAGGCAGGGGCTGAACGCCTCCGCTCCGCTGCCCCGAGCGCCGGTGCCGTCTTGGCCGTCCACAGCGATTGCAGGCGCGTGGGGCCGACCGCCCGAAGGATCGCCGCCCCTGGCCGCCGGTTCACCCGATCCCGCTTCGGCCCACGGACGCGTGGGTCGTTCTTCGAGGAACGGGCGGATTATTTCCGCCGCAGCGGCTTTCGCGAGCGCCGCGTCCATGCGGGTGACCGTGAAAGCCATGCGCGTGGTTCGATTGTACCCACGACGATTTTTCTTTAGGGTCTGAGTCTTAGGTCTGTCGCAGGGATTCCACCGCGCGGCTGCCATTGGCCGGGACGCGGATCGCGCGAGAGCGCAGGGGCCCAAGGGGCTGCTGCCTTTTCACGCAGGCCTCTCATCCGATGGCGGCGGCGGATCGCGGGGCGGCCCAATGATTCGCGGAGGCGGCTCGCCGTCCCCATATCCGTCGGTGCCGAACCTGTCTGCGGGTTTGAAACGCCAGTGCGCCGTGGGCGCACCGAGGAAGAGTGTCATGAGTCAAACGGGCCGCGATGACCCGCAATCCCTGGACAGCCAACTCTGCTTTGCCGTCTACGCGGCGGCGCATGCCTTCGGTCGCGCCTATCGCAGCCTCTTGGCCCATCACGAGCTGACTTACCCGCAATATCTCGTGCTGCTGGTGCTGTGGGAGGAGGAGGGGCTCTCGGTCAAGGAGATCGGCAGCCGCCTTTTCCTCGATTCCGGCACGCTCACGCCGCTGCTCAAGCGCCTGGAGGCCTCGGGCCATGTCCGCCGCGCCCGCGACCGGCCGGACGAGCGCCAGGTCAGCATCTTCCTCACGGACAAGGGGCGTGGGCTCAAGGGCAAGATGGACTGCCTGCCGCACACGGTGGGCGGCATGACCGGGATGACCCTCGATGAGCGGCGCGCGCTCCTCGACAACCTCGCTTCCATGCGCGACGAGCTGCATGCTCGTGCCGGCAGCACCGAATTGCCGGCGGCGAACGCGTCTCGCTGACGCACCCGCCGGTCACTCAGGGATTTGAAACGAAGAAAGCCGCCCCGAGGGGCGGCTTTCCTGTTTGGTCCGATCGAATTTCGGAGGCGCGGAGCCTCAGGACTTCGTCTTGAGGTAGGCGATGATGTCGTCGACCTTCTTCGGGTCCTTGATGCCGGGGAAGACCATCTTGGTGCCGGGCACCTTCTTCTTCGGATCGGCAAGCCACTCCTTGAGGTTGGCTTCGTCCCAGGTGAGGCCGGACTTCTTCAGCGCGTCGGAGAAGGCGTAGCCGTCGGCACCCTCACCGGCCTTCGCGCCGACGACACCCTTCAGGGTCGGGCCGACGCCGTTCTTCTCGAAATTGTGGCAGGCCTTGCAGGGCGCGAACGCCTTCTCGCCGGCGGCGGCATCGCCCTCGGCATGGGCGGCGACAGGCAGAAGCAGCGCGAGGGCGGCGCCGAGGATGAGATGACGCATCGTTGTTTTCCTCCTTGAACGGCCGAAGCCGGCCTGCTTATGGCAGAGCTTTTAGCCTTAGAACAGATATAGACTATGCCGGGCACGCGTCCAGCCGAGGTGACTTCACGAAGACGCTTCCGGTCCTTTCGGTGGCTGCATGGGTCGGTGGGAACCGCCGTGCGTCTCGGGAGACTTTCCGTTAGAATGCGCGTCCGACGTCGTCCGGGCTGAACCTGAACTGCGGCGGCTGAAGCGGGGCTGAAGGCCCTGCACGGCGCTGTGGATCGCCGGAACGAAGACGTAAAAAACAAATCTCTGGAGGAGATGCCGGCCATGTCGATCGCCTTCCCCGCGCCGGATGCAGATGTCGTCGCCCGCCGCGAGGCGATCATCGAGGGGCTGTCCGCGCTGGTGGCGCCGGAGTCTCTGGTGACGACGGAGGACGAGCGCCGCGCCTTCGAGACCGACGGGCTCACCGCCTACCGCAAAATGCCGCTCGCCGTGGTGCTGCCCTCCACGACCCGCGAGGTCTCGGCGGTGATGGCCTTCTGCCACGCCAACGGCGTACGGGTGGTGCCGCGCGGCGCCGGCACGTCGCTGGCCGGCGGTGCCATCGCCCAGGAGGATGCGATCATCCTCGGGGTGGGCAAGATGACGCGCATCCTCGATCTCGATTTCGCCAATCGTATCGCCTGGGTCGAGGCCGGCATCACCAACCTCGCGATCTCCGGGGCGGTGGCGCATGAGGGCTTCTTCTACGCCCCCGACCCGTCGAGCCAGCTCGCCTGCACCATCGCCGGCAACATCGCCATGAATTCCGGCGGCGCGCATTGCCTGAAATACGGCGTGACCACCAACAACCTCATGGGCGTGACGCTCGTGACCAACGACGGCACCGTGGTCGAGCTCGGCGGCGAGCATCTCGATTCCGGCGGCTACGACCTGCTCGGCCTGATCTGCGGCTCGGAAGGCCAGCTCGGCATCGTCACCGAGGCCACCGTTCGCATCCTGCGCGCCGCGGAAGGCGCGCGCCCGGCCCTGGTCGGCTTCTCCTCGGTCGAGGATGCCGGCGCCTGCACCGCGGCGATCATCGCGGCGGGCATCATCCCCGTCGCCATCGAGTACATGGACCGCGAGGCGATCCTGATCACCGACGACTTCGCTAAGGCCGGCTACCCGCGCGACGCCGCCGCGATGCTGATCATCGAGGTCGAAGGCTCGGACGAGGAATGCACGGACATGCTGGCGCGCATCGAGGCGATCGCCGCCGGGTTCAACCCGACCAGCATCCGCGTCTCGAAATCGGAAGCCGAATCCGCCGCGATCTGGAAGGGCCGGAAATCCGCCTTCGGCGCCACCGGGCGCATCTCCGACTACATCTGCATGGATGGCACGATCCCAACCGGCCAGCTCGGCCATGTGCTGGAGCGGATCGAGGCGATCTGCGCCGAGCAGGGGCTTCGCGTCGCCAACGTGTTCCATGCCGGCGACGGCAACCTGCACCCGCTGATCCTGTTCGACATCAACAAGCCCGGCGAGTTGCAGAAGGCCGAGGCCGCGGGCGACGCGATCCTCAAGCTCTGCGTCGAGGTTGGCGGCTGCCTCACCGGCGAGCACGGCGTCGGGATCGAGAAGCGCGAGCTGATGCGCTTCCAGTACACGCAGGACGACCTCGAACAGCAGATGCGCGTGCGCAACGTGTTCGATCCGGCCTGGCTGATGAACCCGGCTAAGGTGTTCCCGCTCGAGGGCCGGATCGCGGCCTGACCGGCCCGCGGAACGGATGCGGTCGCGGCCGGTTGGCGTCTCACCCGCTTCGCATCGGCCTGCGATGATCGCGCCGGGACGATGCGCCAACCAGAGGCTCACGTGATGAAACATCCGATTCTGACCGCTGCCGCCCTCGCTCTCGGCGCGGCCGCTCTGGCCGGCCCGGTCGAGGCCAAGGGCTGCCTCAAGGGCGCCGTCGTCGGCGGCGCGGCGGGCAGCATGGCCGGCCACGGCAAGGCCGGTGCCGCTGCCGGTTGCGCCATCGGCCACCACGAGGCTAACAAAAAGGACAAGTCCGGCGGTCAGAGCCCACAGCAGGGCTCCGCAAAGTAAGGCTGTCCTCCCCGGTGCCACGCTACTTCTTCCACACCCGCATCGGCGCCGACGCCCTCACCGACGACGAGGGCGTGGAGCTGCGCGATCCCGATCAGGCCTGGCGTGTGGCGCGGGCGACGATCCGCGCCAGCCTGGAGGAAGAGGGCAGCGATCCGCGTCTGGTCACAGCAATCCTCGTCGTCACCGACGAGGCCGGGGAGGTCGTCCTGGAATTCCCCTTTGCCGAGGCGATCCCCGAACCGGGTGCCGAGCCCGAGCCGGGGGAGGGGACACTGCATTGAGGGCGGGGCGGGTGTTCTACTCCGCCGGCCCGAGCCGCTCGCTGCGGAAGGCACCGTAGCCGCTGCGGGCCAGCCGCTCGGCCAGAGCTGGCATGAACAATTCCGCTTCCGCCGCCAGGGTCCAGGGCGGGTTGATGACCACGAGGCCGGTGCCGGTCAGGCGTGTCGGATCGTCGGGCCGTTCGATCATCAGATCGAGGCGCAATGCGGGCCGCTCCAGACCCGCATCGAGTGCCGCCGCCATGCGATCGACCCCGGACACGTCCTTGATCGGATACCAGCCGAGATAGATCCCGGTCGGCCATTTCCGCACGGCCTTCAGCAAGTGAGCGCCCAAACGGTCGATCTCGCCGCGCTCCTCGTAGGGCGGATCGATCAGCACGAGGCCGCGGCGCTCCGGCGGCGGGATCAGGGCGTTGAGCGCGGTCCAGCCGTCGAGATGCATCACCTTCGTGCGGGAATCGCTGGCGTAGCGCTGGGCCAGCGTCTGCGCGTCGGCCGGATGCAACTCCACGAAGACGCCCTTGTCGCCGGCCCGCAGGGCTTCGCGGATGATCGCGGGCGAACCGGGATAGGTGGTGGCACCAAACCGCGCCCGCACCGCCGCAACCGCCTCGCGGTAGGGCGCGAGCAGGGCCTCGACCTCGGGCGCGAACGGCACGTCGAGCCGGCCGAAGCCATCGTGCCACTCGCCCGTGCGCCCGGCCTCGTCCGCCTCAAGGTCGTAGACGCCGAGGCCCGCATGGGTGTCGATGGCGCGGAACGGTTTGTCCTTGGCCCGGAGATGGACGAGCACGCGGGTCAGCACGAGGTGCTTGAGCACATCCGCGAAATTGCCGGCGTGGAAGGCGTGACGGTAGTTCAGGGTATGGTCCCCACTGAGTGAGGCCTGCGCTTATCAGGAAAGCCGTGCTCGCGTCACCGCGCCGCGTCGACCGACACCTCGCCGGCCCGGCAGTTCTGGCGCGCCACCTCGGGGCAGGGGGTGAAGCCGCGCAGATCCTTCGAGAAGCAGATCCGCACCTCCTGCAACTGTCCGCGGCGGCAGGTCACCGACATCATGTCCGGGCGCAGGCCCTTGTTGGCCATCACGAACTGGCGGGCGATCTCGATCGGGGCGGCGCGCAGGCTCGCATCCGGCTTCGCGAAGGCTTCGGGGATCGTCACCGCCTCGCGCGCCGTCTTCACCGCCTTGAAGTAGGCGAGGGGATCGAGGCCGGAGCAGGTGCCGTGGGTGCGCCACTCGTGGCGGGCCAGCCCCTCGCTCGGCATGATCTCGCCCGCAGCCTCGACCGCGTTGCGGGTTAACGGGCGCTCCACCGCCGAGCAGTTCGAGGGAAAGCCGCGCTCGTATTGCGGCCACAGCCCGTGCACCACGAAGCCGAGTCCGCGGCCCGGGGCGCATTGCCCGTTCCGGTCGCGGCGCGCACCCTCGCCATCGCAGTAGGTCGGCGACCACGACAGCGACAGCACGTAGAAGTCGAAACTGCCGGGCTCTCCGCCGCGGCGGAACCCGCCGAAATCCTGCGCGCCCGCACCGGAGGCCAGGGTCAGCCCGAGGGCCAGGGCGACGAGGGGGCGGAGGCGGGGCATGGACGGGACTCGGGGGCGGCAGGACGCCTCAGGACGATGCCGGGCGCGGCCTGCAAGTCAAGCTTGCATCCGCGCCCTGCTGCCAGTTTCCCGCCCCGATCAGGGCCGCGCCATCCGGCAGGCGGTGGCGTAGGCGTAGGCGTTGTTGCGGTCGAGGCCGTGGACGCAGAAATCAACGCCCCAGGTCGAGCCGATGATGCCGAGGCTCTCGCGCACCGAGTAATCGACCTTGCGCCGCACCCCGTCCGACGTGGTGGCGAGGGCCGAGCAGAAGCGGCGCGGGATGAAGTCGACGCCGTAGGGGCGCCACGCCGTGCGCTCGATCCGCTCGTAGGAGACGATCGTCAGCGACGAGTTCCAGAACTTCGCCTCCTTCTCGGCGAACTGGGTCGAGACCTTCTCCAGAACGTCGGCGTCCTGGCAGCCGGGAATGTCGGCGTCGTAGGGGAAGGTCTGCTCCTCGGCCGGCGAGATTTCCTCGCGGCCGGAGCGAGCGTGCGCCGGCAGCACGGACGAGGCCGTGACGAGGCCGAGCGCCAGGACGGCGAGGGGAAGGTTCGGGCGCATGCCGCTCAGATCCGCCAGTTGAGGGTGCCGTCGCACGACGCAGGCCCGTTCAGGGCTTGGCGCAGCGGGCACCGGATGGGCGAAAGACGATGCGCTGCGCTTGGCTCAAGTCAAGCTTCGACCGGGCGCACGCGCTGCTTTTGGTCCGGGCTGGGGTGCGCCGGGCACACCCCTGAAGGATTAATAGATTGGCTCGTCCGAACCGTGATCCGAGGCATGGGGCGCGGCCAGCGAGAGCGGCGCGTAGGCCGCGTCATGCGCCGGAACCGGGGAGCGGGGCCGGCTCGGGGCCGGAGCGGCGGCATAGGCCGTCGGCGCCGGGGCGGCCGGCGCGCGAGCGACGCGCGTGCCGGTCGTGCGCGAGGAGGTCGGCGCGACACCGTAGGGATCGTCCTCTTCGACGTCGATCGGGGCCTGGGTCGGAACGGTCTGACGCGTGGGCGGGCGGGGCGAGGCCAGCGGCCGCGGCGAGCCGTCGGCGAGGTTGAGCTGCGACTCGAACTTCAGCAGCGGCTTGCAGATGCGCTTCAGGCCGCGCGGGTCGTGCATCGCCAGATCGACGTGGATGTGGTCGTAGTGGAACACGTTGGAACCCGGCGCCAGCACGGTCGAGAACCGAGCGCAGGCGCCCACGAACACCTCGCGCAGGAAGGCCTGCTCGGCCTCGGTGCCGCGCCAGCCACCCTTGACGGTGATGACGTGCCCGTCGGCGAGCGTGAAGGACATGATGTCGAGCGCGTTGCCGAACGAATGCTCGGAGAGCTTGGCACCGGCTTGGTTGTTGCGGCCGCGGCAGGAATAGGTGCCCGCGTTGATCTCGGCCACCGGCACGCCGAAATAGAGGTTGGCGGCGGGCTGGATCGTGTCGGCGAGCCACGCCTCGGCCTCGGCGAGCGCCGGGCAGGCCAGCGTCATGCGCTGCTTGAGCGCCACCGTGCCGCCACCGAGCCGGGTCACCTTGAACGGCTGCTGCATACCGCAGGGGCCGGGGCCGTCGATCTCCTTGGCGAGCGAGACATAGGCCGTCGGCTGCACGAGCTTGCGCGCGATGCACATCTGTTCGGCCTGGTCGCGCCATGCTTCCCGGCGCTCGAACCGGTTGATCGCACAGCCCGTGAGCCCCGCGCCGAACAGCACCAGAGCCGAGAACGCTAACGCTTTACGCCACATGGACGCGACGATGCGCACCGTCCCGTAAACGAGCCGCTAACGATGCGCGATCGGATCCGCCCCCATGTGGAGCGCTGTTGACAGATTCGACACGGACCGTGACTCGGATGGGCATGATCTCGCTTCTCGACATCCGCGCCCGTGTCGCGGACGGTACCCTCTCGGCCGCGGACGCGATTCAGACGGCGCGCGAGCGGATCGCCGCGCGCGACCCCGCCATCGGCGCCGTGCTGCGCACCGCGCCCGAGGCCCCAGCGCCCGAGAGCGGGCCGCTCGCCGGCATCGCGGTGGGGATCAAGGACATCATCGACACCGCCGACATGGCGACCGAGTCCGGCTCGGAGATCTATTCCGGCTGGCGACCGAGGGCCGACGCGGCGATCGTGTCGCGGCTGCGCGCGCTCGGCGCCGTGCCCCTCGCCAAGACCGCGACCACGGCCTTTGCCGGCCTCGACCCCGCCGCCACCGTGAACCCGCACGATCCCGGCCATACGCCGGGCGGCTCCTCCTCGGGCTCGGCCGCGGCAATCGCCGCCGGGATGCTGCCCCTGGCGCTCGGCACCCAGACCGGCGGCTCGGTGATCCGCCCGGCCGCCTTCTGCGGGATCGCGGCGATCAAGCCGTCGTTCCGGCTGCTGCCGACGGTCGGGGTCAAGACCTTCTCCTGGGCGCTCGACACGGTCGGCCTGTTCGGCGCTTCCGTCGCCGACATCGCCCACGCGCTCGCGCTGATCGCGGACCGGCCCGGCATCGAGGCGCCCGCCCCGGAGCACCCGCGCCTCGCCCTCTGCCTTCAGGATTTCGCGGGGAGCGCCGATGCGGACGCGCTCGCGGCGCTCGATCACGCGGCCCGTGCCGCCGAGCGGGCCGGAGCGGTTCTGCGCGATCTCGTCCCGCCGGAACCCTTCGCACGCGCCTGGGCCGCGCACCCGACCGTGCAGGATTTTGAGGCGCGCCAAGCGCTCGCCTGGGAATATGCCGAACACCGGGAGGCCTTGCCGCCGGTTCTGCGCGGCCAGCTCGACCGGGCGCAGGATCTCAGCGCCGCCGATTACGACGCCGCCCGCCGCGAGGCGCACCGGGCGCGTCGCCTGCTCAAGGAGCTGTTCGCGGATGTCGATGCGATCCTGACGGTGTCCAGCGTCGGTCGCGCGCCTAAGGGGCTCGGCTCGACCGGGGATGCGCGCTTCAACCGCCTCTGGACCCTGATGGGCGTACCCTGCGTCACCGTTCCGGTGCCGGGCGACGGGCTGCCGCTCGGCGTGCAGGTGATCGCCCGGTTCGGCGACGACGGACGGGCGCTCGCCGTCGCGCGGATGATCGAGGGGGCGCTGGCGCGGGCATAGAGCCTCGTCCCGAGCGGCTTTGTCCTGCGGCGCTCAGGGCCGAACGGAAAATGGGGCCTCGCCAGAGCCGTAGCCGACCCCCGTGCGTCAGGCCGGCGTCTCTCGGTCCTTGGTTTGACGCGCCGCCTTGCGCCGTTCCGTGAGCGGCAGGTCGATGGAGCAGTGCAGAGCGGTCTCGCTCAGCTCGTAGCGCGTGCGCGCGTCGAGGGCGTAGGGCAGCGCCTTCTCGATCAACTCGCGCCCGTAGCCGCGCCGTTGCGCGGCGCCCTCCTCGCGCGGGCGCTCGATCTCCGTCTCGCTCCAATGCAGGGCGAGCCGCATCCGGTCGTCCTCGGTATAGGTGCGCCACGTCACGCTCAGCCGCCCCGTGTCTCCGGAGAGCGCGCCGTATTTGCGGGCGTTAGTGGCGAGTTCGTGCAGGGCCAGCGCGAAGGTCTGCACCGTCGCCTTGCGCAGCCGCACGGACGGGCCGTCGAGATAGATGCGGTGGGACGCCTCCCAGGCGCCGAGGGCGTCGAGTTCCGTGGCGATGAGCGCGTGCAGGGTGATCGGCTCGATGGTCGAGCGGGAGAGCAGGCCTTGCACCCGCGAGAGCACCGCGAGCCGGTCGTAGAACCGCGCGCGGAACATCGGCATGGAATCGCTTCGGGCCATGGTCTGCTCGGCCAGCGAGCGCACCACCGTGATGAGGTTGCGCGTGCGGTGCTGCAACTCGGCCACCATCACGCCCTGCTGCTCCTGCAGCTGCCGCAGGTCGTCGATGTCGGTCGAGGTGCCCAGCCATTCGACGATGTCGCTGCCCTCGCGCAGCGGCAGGGCGCGCGACTGGAACCAGCGATACCGGCCCTCGGGGGCGTGACGGATTCGGTAATCGACGGCCAGCACCTCGGCCGCGGCGGCGCCGCTCCAGGCATTCTGAGCCCGGTCACGATCCTCGGGGTGAACCGCGTCGAGCCAGCCGAAGCCGCGGCTCTCGGCCTCGGTCTGGCCGGTGTAGCGGCACCATTGCGGGCTCGCCCAGCTCCACGCGCCGCCATCGCCCGCCCGCCAGACGAGCTGGGGGATGCCTTCGACCAGGGCGCGCTGCCGGGCTTCGCTCGTGCGCAGCTCCGTTTCGGCCTGCGCCCGCTCGGCCGCCTCCCAGGTCCGCGCGGCCACCTCCTCGATCAGGGTCGTCTCGGAGCGCGTCCACGTCCGGGGCTCGCGATGGGTCAGGTAGAGGACGGTGCGGACCCGGCCGTCGCGGACCAGCGGCACCGCCACGAAGCTGCCCACGGCGCCCTGTCGCCAGACGCCGGGGGCTGCCACGGCCGCGGCATCGTCCACGATGATCGTCTCGCCGTTCCGCAGCCGATCGAGAACCGCCCGGCCGAAGGCCGTGATGGGCAGGGGGCCGAGCCGAGCCTCGGACTCGGCGTGATAGCCGACCTGACGCTCGATCTGCTTCCCGTCCGCGGAGAGGCGCGCGTAGCCGACCCGTCCGGCGCCCAGATGGCGCCCCAGCGCCTCGACCACGGTCTGAAGGGCGGCCTGCGGGTCGGTCTGGTCCTGAAGCCGGTCGGCGAGGTCGAGAAGGAAGGCCTGTCGTGCCTCCTCCGCCCGCAGGCTCTGGGCGGCGATGTGCTGGTCGTGGATGTCCGTGGCGGCGCCGATCCAGCGCGTGATCCGCCCTTCCGCGTCCCGTGCCGGGGCGTGGCGGATCAGGAACCACCGAAAGGGGCCGTCGCGGCGGCGGATGCGCTGCTGCCGCTCCACCGGCCGGCCGGTGGTGAAGGCTTCGGTGAAGATGCGCTTCGTCTCCTCCCGCTCGTCGGTCGGGATGGTGGCCAGCCAACCGCCGTTCTGGACCTCGTCTTGCGTCTGGCCGGTATAGGCGCCCCATTGCTGGTTCACGACGATGACCTTGCCCTCGGGATCGCAGTTCCAGAGCAGGCTCGGCACGAGTTCGGCGAGGGTCCGGAAGCGCTCCTCGCTCTCGCGCAGGGTGTCGGCCGTGCGCTTGCTCAGCAGGGCCTGGAGGATGGCCGGAGCGAGAGCCTCGGCGGCCTCGAGATCCTCCGACCGGTATCCGCCCGCGCGGTTGCCGAGCCCGATCATGCCGATGGTCTGTCCGTTCCGCTTCAGCGGGACGCCGAGAAAGGCCTGCAGGCTCGGGTGGCCCGCCGGAGTCCCGATCCGGTCCGGGTGCGAGCCGGGATCGTTGGCGATGAGGCTTTTCCCGTCGCGCAGCACGCGGCCGTAGAGACCGTGGATCTTGAGCCCTTTCGGGCCGACGCCCTTGGAAAAAGCGGAGTTCTCCATCGCGAAGTGCTGCCAGCCGCGATCGCTGATGGAGAGTTCGTCGAACCGGTCGTTCTCGTGATCGACCTCCCCCATGAAGCTGAAGGCGCTCTGCGTCACATCCTCCGCGACCGCGAGGCAGACGCGGCCGAGCTCCTCTTCTGTGGGAGCGGTCAACGCCTCACGGAAGATGCGGTTGATCCCTTCGAGCACCGCGTTCTTGCGCCGGATGTCCGCCTCCGCCCGGCCGCGCTCGACCGCCGACCAGATCCGCTCCGCCACCTCCCGCAGCAATCCCAGGTCGGCCCCCGTCCAATCGCGTGGAGTCGAGTGGGTGACGCAGAGCGCGCCGACCAGGCTGCCGTTCTTGACGAGCGGTGCGCCCATGCAGGCGGCGATCTGCAGGGCGGCGAAGGCGGGACGGCTCGCCTCCGGAACCGAGGCCTGTGTGTCGGCCAGGACGTGGCACTCCCCGCGGCCGAGGATCTCGGCGGACCATGCGAAGTCCGCGAGCCTGTGCTCGCCGGCGATCGAGGGCGCATCGCCGCGAACGTGGTCCCACGCGATCCGGATGATCCCGGCGGCTTCGTCGGCGGTCGCGTAGTAGCAACGGTCCACATCCAGCCGCTCGCCCACCAGCCGGCATGCCGCGCTCTGGATCGCCTCCGGATCGGTCAGTGAGCGCACCGCATCGCTCAGTGCCAGGAGGAAGGCCTGCCGCTCCTCGCGATCGCGCAGGGCCGTCTCGGCGACTTTGCGCTCGGTGACGTCGTCGTAGAGGATCAGCAGGCGGTCGTTCGCCTGCGGGTAGACGGAGACCTCGAACCAGCGCCCCATCGGCGTGTCCGTGTGCTCCAGCCGCGCCGGCAGGCCCGTCGCGGCGATGCGGTCGTAGGTCTCGACCCACCAGAGATCGAGGTCGGGCACCACTTCGCGTCCCGTCCGCCCGCGTGCTTCCGCGGCCGGCAGACCGACCAGCCGCTCGAAGGAGGGATTCAGCTCGATGTAGCGGAAATCGACGGCCCGGCCCTGCTCGTCGCGCACGAATTCGAGTTCGCAGAAACCCTGCCCCATGGTCTGGAACAGGGTGCGGTACTTCTCTTCGCTCGCCCGAAGCGCCGCTTCGGCCCAATCGAATTCAAGGATCCGTTGCGCCGTTGCGTCGCGATTCGACGGCCACCCGGGCGGGTCTGTTCTTTGGCCCATCCTGCGCCCTGCTGCGGCCCGATGGGCATCACCTAATCGACAGGTTGTCGATTTTGTAAAGCACGCTTGCGTTGTGGAGGCCTACCTCGCCGAGATGTGTACGGTGCGCGATATGTACGGGGCCCGGCCCGCCGCTCCGTCGGTCCCGGTCCGGAACCGGTGGAGCGGAGGCCCCGCGGCTTACGCGCCGCGCAGGCTCGACAGGTCGAGCGGGAGCGAGCGCAGGCGTTGGCCCGTCGCGGCGAAGACCGCGTTGGCGATGGCCGGCGCCAGCACCGGCACGCCGGGCTCGCCGATCCCGGTGGGAGCGACCTCGGAGGGCACGATGTGGACATCGACCCGCGGCATCTCGGAGATGCGCGTCGGCTGGTAGCTGTCGAAGTTCCTCTCCTGCACCACGCCGTCCTTGAGGGTGATGCGGTTGCGCAGCACCGCCGACAGGGCGAAGCCCACCGCACCCTCGACCTGGGCGCGCACCACGTCCGGGTTCACGGCGATGCCGACATCGACCGCCGCCACGATCCGGTTGACCTTCACGCCGGACTCGCCCGCCGTGACGTCGGCCACCATCGCGACGTAGGAGCCGAAGGATTCGTGCACCGCTACGCCGAGGCCGCGGCCCTTTTCGGAGGGTTTTCCGCCCCAGCCGGCCTGCTCGGCGGCGAGCTTCAGCACGCCCGACAGGCGCGGCGCGCGGGTCAGCAGCGACAGCCGGTAGGCGACCGGATCGGACCCCGCGGCATGGGCCAGCTCGTCGATGAACACCTCCATGACGTGGGCGGTGTGGGTGTGGCCGACCGAGCGCCACCACAGGACCGGCACGCCCTCGCGGGCGTTGTGCACCTCGAAGCGGTAGGCCGGGAGCGCGTAGGGCGTGTCGGAGGCGCCCTCGACGGTGGTGGAGTCGATCCCGTTCTTGACGAGCATCGCCTCGAAGGGCGAGCCGATCATGATCGACTTGCCGACCATGGTGTGGCGCCAGCCGGTGATCTGGCCCTTCTCGTTCAGGCCTGCCTTGACCGTGTGGTGGACCTGCGGGCGGTAATAGCCGGCCGCCATGTCGTCCTCGCGGGTCCAGACAAGGTGGACCGGCGCCTTGCCGTCCCAGGCCTTCACGATCGCGGCGGCTTCGGCGAAGTAGTCGGCGCCCGGCGTCGCCCGCCGGCCGAACGAACCGCCGGCCCATTGGGTGTGCAGCCGGACCCGGTCGGTCGTGACGCCCAGCGTCGCCGCCACCACCGCCTGCTCGATCGTCTGGATCTGGCAGCCGGCATAGACGTCGAAGCTGCCGTCCGCCGCGCGCTCGATCGTGGCGTTCAGGGGCTCCATCGCGGCATGGGCCAGGTAGGGGAAGGAGAATTCCGCCTCCAGCACTTTGGCCGAGCCCTTGATGGCGCCATCGGCGTCGCCCGCCTGCGAGGCGACGAGACCGGAGGTCTTGGCCGTCTCGCGGTACTCGGCGAGGATCGCGTCCGAGGAGCGGGTCTCGGCGGCGGAATCGTCCCAGGTAATCTTCAGGGCCTCGCGGGCCTTCATCGCGGTCCAGGTGTCGCGGGCGATCACCGCCACGCCGGTCGGGATCGTGACGATGCCGACGACGCCGGGCATGCCTTGCGCGGCCTCCGCATCCACCGACTTCACCGTGGCGCCGAAGCGCGGCGGGTGGGCGACGAGCGCCGTGACCTGACCGGGGCGGCGGATGTCGAGGGAGTAGATCGCGGTGCCGTCGGTCTTCGCCGCGGAATCGATGCGCGGCACGCGCCCGCCGATCAGCGTCCACTCGGCCGGCGTCTTGAGGCGGGGCTCCTGCGGCACCGGCTTGGCGGCGGCGGCCTCCGCGAACTCGCCGAAGCGGGCCTGCTTGCCCGACTTGTGGCTGATAACGCCCTTGGCGACGGTGATCTCACCCGCCGGTACGCCCCACTTGTCGGCCGCGGCGGCGACCAGCATGGCGCGGGCGGCCGCACCCGCCTTGCGGAGCTGGAACCAGGAATTGGCGATCGCCGTCGAGCCGCCGGTGCCTTGGACAGGACCCATCAGCAGGTTGGCGTAGAGCTTGGCGTCGGCGGGGGCGAAGGCGACGCGCATCTGCCCCCAATCCGCGTCGAGTTCGTCGGCGAGGATGGTGGTGAGCCCGGTCGTGTTGCCCTGGCCCATATCGAGATGCTTGATCATCACCGTGACGGTGTCGTCGGCGGCGATCCGCACGAAGGCGTTCGGCTGAGCGGGTGCCTTCGACAGCGCGTCCGAGGCTTCCGCGGCGCGGGCACCCTTCAGGTCGAGGCGGAAGGCGAGCAGCATGGCACCCGCCGCCGCGCCGCCGAGGAAGGCGCGCCGCGAGGGGATGGGCGCATCAGTCAGATCTAGCTTGAGCATGCCGGGCTCCAAATCTTGATAGGCTGCGGGGCGGCTCAAGCGAGCGTGCGGGCGGCTTCGTGGATGGCGGCGCGGATGCGCTGGTAGGTGCCGCAGCGGCAGACATTGCCGTCCATGGCGCCGTCGATATCCGTGTCGCTGGGCTTCGGGTTCTCGGTGAGCAGGCCGATGGCCGACATGATCTGGCCGGACTGGCAGTAGCCGCACTGCACCACGTCGAGGCCGCGCCACGCCGCCTTGACGGCATCGGCCACCTTGCCCTCGACGCCCTCGATCGTGGTGATCTTGGCCTCGCCGACATCGCCGATGCGGGTCTGGCAGGCGCGCACCGGCTGGCCGTCCATGTGCACGGTGCAGGCGCCGCACTGGGCGATGCCGCAGCCATACTTGGTCCCGGTCATGTCGAGGCGGTCGCGGATCACCCAGAGCAGGGGCATGTCGGGGTCGGCATCGACCTCCCGGGCCACGCCGTTCAGGTTGAGGGTCAGCATGGGCGCTCTCCGAGAGGAAGCTGTCGCACGAAGCGCCCAGGCTCAGGGCCGCCAACGGGCCGCGAGATGCGCTTCGGCACCGTCACTTGGTGTCGGCACCTGGAGTGTCGGCACTTGGAATCGTTCCGAGTTTGATCCTGTCCGCTCGTTCCCGATGTGCGCGAGCGCACTCCGATAAGGATGAGACGTTTCCGCCTCTGGATCTGCGCAATTCGCCGGATCGTCGAAGCCGCTTCTTAACGGTTCGCACGGCACCCTGCGGGCTCTCCACCTCACCCCGTGCGCCGTTAGACCACGACCGGGCGCCCGGCGTTCCGATCCCGATTGGCGATCTCGACTGTTATGGCCGACCTCACAGCGGAGATGGTTCAGCGCGGGCGCGGGCCCTCCTCGCAAGAGGTGGCCAAGCGGCGCGGCATCGCGCGCGAAATGCGCTCGGCCCGGGAGCGGCTGACCTCCACGAGCGGCCTGGAGCGGGCCTTCGACACCGAACTCCTGCGCCTCTACGCTCAGTACCGGGTCGGGGCGGGCATTCCGCTCCTGATCCTGGCGCTCATGGTCGCGGGTGCTTCCTCGATCTGGGTGCCGGCCGTGACCGCGGCGATCTGGGCGGCCGGGGCGATCGCCGCCACCACCCTGATGCTGCTGCTCAGCCGCCGCTTCCTGCGGCAGGCGCCGGAAAGCCTGTCGCTGAAGCACTGGGGGCGCGCCTTCGTCGCCGCCGAGTTCGGCCAGAGCGCTGCCTGGGCGATGCTGCTGCTCGTGGGCGTTCCCGAGGCGCGCACCTTCGCGCTGTTCGGCCTCGTCATCGTCGCGGCGGTGACGACGATGCTCGCCGCGACGGTGCCGGTCGCCGCCCTGGCCGGCCTCGTGCCGCTGATGCTGGCGGCTTTGTCGCTGCTGATCTTTTCCAGCGACATGGACACGATGCTCCTCGTCGCAATGACCGTGGCGAGCCAGCTCTTCTTCGCCGGGCTGGCCCGCCGCCTCTACGCCTCCGCGGTCGGCACCCTGCAATCGCGGGCGGAGAAAGACGCGATCTTCGCCGAACTCGAACAGGCCAAGGCCAATTCCGACGAGGCCCGGCGGCGGGCGGAGGAGGCGAACCTCGCCAAGTCCCGCTTCCTCGCCACCATGAGCCACGAGCTGCGCACGCCGCTCAACGCCATCCTCGGCTTCTCGGAGGTGATGAAGAACGAGGTGTTCGGCGCCCACGTTGCCCCGGCCTACCGGGAATACGCCACCGACATCCACGACAGCGGGATGCACCTGCTCAATCTTATCAACGAGATCCTCGACCTCTCACGCATCGAGGCCGGGCGCTACGACCTCACCGAGGAGGCGGTGCAGCTCGCCCATACGGTCGAGGAGTGCCGCCACATGATGACCCTGCGCGCCCGCAGCAAGGGCCAGACCTTCGCCAGCCTGATCGACGATTCCCTGCCGCGCCTCTGGGCCGACGAGCGGGCGCTGCGCCAGATCGTGCTCAACCTGCTCTCGAACGCGGTGAAGTTCACGCCGCCGGGCGGCGAGATCACGATCAAGGTCGGCTGGACCTCGTCGGGCGGGCAATATCTCAGCGTCAAGGATTCCGGACCCGGCATCCCCGAGGACGAACTCGGCACGGTGATGTCGTCGTTCGGGCGCGGCTCGCTGGCGATCAAGACCGCCGAGCAGGGCTCCGGCCTCGGCCTGCCGATCGTGAAGGGTCTGATCGATCTCCATGGCGGCGGCTTCCAGCTCAAGTCGAAGCCGCGCGAGGGCACCGAGGTGATCGTCACCTTCCCCGCGAGCCGCGGCATGGACACCCTGCCCGCGATGACGCTCGCTGCCGAGAAGGCTCCGGCCGAGGCGGCGTCCGCCCGGCGTGCGCGGGCGGCCTGACGGACGTCAGTCCGCGCTCTTGCCCGAGACCCCCGCCTGCTCGAACGTCGCCATGTCGCGGTGGCAGGCGAGCGCGCCCTTCAGCAGGCCGAGCGCCAGGGCCGCGCCCGAGGCTTCGCCGAGGCGCATGTCGAGCGACAGGACGGGCTTGAGGCCGAGCCGTTCCAGCACCTCGCCATGCGCGCCCTCGGCCGAAAGATGCCCGGCGATGCAGTGGTCGAGGGCGTGAGGGTCGGCGGCGTGCAGAATGGCCGCCGCGGCGGTCGCGACATAGCCGTCGAGCACCACCGGCACCCTCTGCAGTCGCGCGGCGAGGATGGCCCCGGCCATCGCCGCGATCTCCCGGCCACCGAGGCGCGCCAGGATCGTCAGCGGGTCGCCGAGATGATCCTTGTGGGTTTCGAGCGCCAGCCGCACGGCCTGCGCCTTGCGGTCGAGGCCGGCCGCATCGAGGCCGGTGCCGCGCCCGACCCAGTGCTCGGCCTCGCCGCCGTAGAGCGCGGCGTAGATCGCCGCCGCGACCGTGGTGTTGCCGATGCCCATCTCGCCGACCGCGAGGCAATCGGTGCCCGCCGCCACCGCCTCCATGCCGAAGGCCATGGTGGCGACGCACCCCTTCTCGTCGAGGGCCGGGCCGGAGCAGATGTCGCCGGTCGGCAGATCCACGGCGAGGTCGAACACCCGGAAGCCGAGGCCGTAGGCGGCGCAGAGCTGGTTGATCGCCGCCCCCCCGGCGGCGAAGTTGTCCAGCATCTGCCGGTTGACCGCGGCCGGGAAGGCCGAGACGCCGCGCTCCACCACGCCGTGGCTGCCGGCGAACACGCAGACCATCGGCCGGTCGAGCGTGGGCTTGGCCTTGCCCTGCCAAGCGCCGAGCCATTCCACGAGACCTTCGAGCCGCCCGAGCGCGCCCGGCGGCTTGGTGAGGCTGGCATCCCGCGCCCGGATCGCGGCGACCGCGTCCCCGTCGGGGCCGGGCATCTCCGTAAGCAGGCGGCGGATGTCGGCGAAGGGCGAGGTGTCGGGGGTCGGGCTGGAGGTCATCGGCAGGGCTCGTGCGCGTCGGATGCGGGAAAAACGAAGGAGGTCGCCCGATCGGTGCGGGAATTGCCACCGGATAGCCAGCGGCGCCGCGTAGCAGGCAGCCGGCTCCCGGCGCTATAGAAGCGGACGGGCCCGCGGTACAGGCGGCCGAAGGGAAGGGCAGCGGAATGATCGAGCGCAGTGGCCGCGATCTCGGACCGCCCTTTCCCGGGGCGGAGCTGGTCTACGATCTCGCCGCCTGCCTTCGCTTCTTCACCCGCCTGCCGGTTCCGCCGCTGCCCGACGAGCCGGCGCCCTACGCCGCGCCGGATTTTCGCACCGTGCCGCGGATGCTGCCGCTGGCCGGGCTGCTGATCGCCGCGCCCGCCGCCCTGGTGCTGGTGCTGGCCTGGGAGATCCGGCTTGGGCCGTTCGTCGCCGCGGCACTCGCCCTCGTGGCGCTCGCGCTGATCACGGGCGCCATGCACGAGGACGGCTTGGCCGACGTCGCCGACGGGTTCGGCGGCGGGCAGAGCCGCGAGCGCAGCCTGGAGATCATGCGCGACAGCCGCATCGGCGCCTATGGCGGCACCGCTTTGTTCCTCGGGCTGGCGCTGCGGGCGGCGATGCTCGCCACCCTGCTCGACCGCTCCGGCGGGCTCGCCGCCGTGTCGCTGCTGTTCGCCGCGGCCCTGTCGCGGACGGTGGCGCTGCTCCCGCTTGCGATCCTCGACCCCGCCCGTCCCGGCGGCGCGGGCGCCGCCGTCGGCCGGCCGACCCGGGCGACGCTGGGAATCGCGGGATCGATCTGCCTGATCCTTGCCGGGATCGCCGCCGCCCTCGGCCTGCCGCCGCTGGGTCTCGGCCTCGCGCTGATCCTGGCGCCGCTCGCGGCCTTCGGCCTGAGCGCGCTCGCCGAACGAAAGATCGGCGGACAGACCGGCGACGTGGTCGGCGCCTGCCAGCAAGTCGGCGAGATCGCGGTGCTGCTGGCCCTGGTGGCGGCGACGGCCTAGGCGAGATCCGCATGATGCTGGAGATCCTCCGCCGACTCTTCCAGAGCCGGAGGGTGATGGCGCCGAGCCAAGCCCCGTCCGACTCGCCCCTGGAGGCGATCGACCGGGCCGACACCGCCGAGCGGATCGAGATCCTGGCCCGCGGCGGCTTCGAAACCGAAGCTTCGACGCTCGAGACGATCCTGGACGAGTACCTGAACCCCGACGAGATCGACCCCGAGGATCGCCGCTGGGTCGAGGCGGAGGTGGCGCGCGCCTTCGCACGCAAGCGGGCCGACGAGGCGACGTGGCCGCTGGAAACGGATTTCGACCGCCTCGCCATCGCCTTCGACACACTCGACGCGAGCGGGATCATCGCACTGCACGATGCCGGCTACACCCGCTCGGACGGCATCTCGGATGCGGCCGAAATCTATCACCAGCGCCGGGAGCGCGGGCGTGCCTCGCGGGGGTTCGTCTTCTACCACGGGCAGGATGTCGAAGCGGTCGTCTGCGACCAGGGGCTCTACCTCGCCTTCGGCGCGTTCGACGACCGCGACGCGACCATGGCCGCCATCGCCGCCGAGATCGTGGCGGCCGTGGAGGCGCAAGGCTTGCGGACGCATTGGGAGGGGGATGTGGGGACGCGCATCCTCGTCCACCCGATCCACTGGTTGAAGCGCAGCCCGTCCGACGACCCGCGGGCGGCGTAAGGTTTTCGGTGAGACCTTGATTCACGGCCCCGCTCCGTCCCATTTGCACGGGCGATGCTGGCGACCCCTTCGAAAAAACCCTCCTCACCCTGCACCAAGCTCTGCGTGCTCGATGCCGTGACCGGCCTGTGCGAGGGCTGCGGGCGCACGCGTGACGAGATCGGGCTATGGGGCTCGCTCTCCGAGGCGCAGCGGCTGGCCGTCATGGCTGCGCTGCCCGAGCGGCTGCGCCGGGCCTATCCCGGCCGGGAGGCATGCGCGCCATGATGTGGGCCGCGCTCGCCATTCTCGGGGTCGGCCTCGCCGTCCTGATCGCCAACCACGACGGCGGCCCGGTGATGGGGCTCGATTCCGACCAACTCGCCGGCGTCGTGTCGATGACCGCGCTGCTGCTGCTGCTCGTCGCCGGCCGCTGGCGGCAGGCGCTCGTCATGCCGGGCAAGACCCTGGCTTCGATCCTGATCTGGCTCGCCATCGGCGCGGTGATCGTCGTTGGCTACACCTATCGCGACGACGCGCAGCGGGTCGGCGCCAACGTCGTCGGGGCGCTGCGCCCCGGCACCGCGGTCGTCGGCCCCGGTGGCGAGGTGACGATCACCCGCCGCTCCGACGGCGATTTCGCGGTGCTGGCGGCGGTGAACGGCGGGGCCGAGCAGCGCTTCGTCTTCGACACGGGCGCGAGCAGCGTCGTGCTCACCGCCGAGACCGCCGAGCGCCTCGGCATCCGTCCGCCGGAGAGCGCCTTCACCCAGCGCGTCTCCACCGCCAACGGCACCGCACTCACGGCACCGATCCGGCTCGACTCGATCACCGTCGGGCCAATCACCGAGCGCAACGTCAACGCGATGGTGAGCCGGCCCGGCATGCTGACCACCAACCTGCTCGGCCAGAGCTTCCTCGATCGGTTGCCCTCCTACGAGGTGCGCGGCGACCGGCTGATCCTGCGCAGCCGCTGACGGGCGTCCGCGCCGCCCGCCGCTTCCGAAGCCGCCCGGGACGTTTTCAGGCTCGCGGTCGGTGCTCTGTCCGAGCACCATCAGACGGCCTCGACGGGGCCGACGACCTTGCTCGTCACCGCGATGGCAAGAGTGAACCACGTCCACGGACAAATCGTTTGAACGGCTCAGCCTTCCCGGCGCGGGTAACGATCCGCGACGGTGCAAAGCTGTGAGGGGAGCGTTTCGAACGGAGTTTTCCGACCTTGGCTATACTTCCTTACCGCGCCGCCCGGCGTCTTCCCCTCGTTGCCGGACTCTCGGCCGTCCTGCTCGGCCTCGCGCCGCTCGCCGTCTCGGCTCAGTCCGTGGTCACACCGGACGTCGAGGCACCCCCCGTCGAGGCGCCGACCGCGCCCGATCTCGGCAACGGGCTTCCCCAGGGCGCCTTGGTCTTTCACGGTAATTATTGCGGCCCGGGCAGCCGCGGCGCCGGCCTTCCCCCGATCGATGCCCTCGACCGGGCCTGCATGCACCACGATGCCTGCTCGCCGCCGGTGGGCCAGGGGCTGCCGACCTGCTCCTGCAACGACCAGCTGGCGCGCGAGGCCAGGCAAGTGGCCCGGACGCCGCGGATCGACGACGAATTGCGGACAGCGGCGGAGTTCGTCGCCGTCGGCGCGAAGGCGCTGGCCTGCGAACCCTAAAATCTAACTCTGACACGGCATCGGCCCGGAGCGCTCGTTCCGGGCCGATGTCATTTTGCGCGATGCAGGTCTCGTTCAAAGCGCGGCGGGCCGCGACTCGTCCGGCTTTCAACGGGCGTGTCCGCGACCTCACGCCGGGTGGGGCGCCCTAGGCCTCGGGCGGCTCCATGGGAATTCCCAGCGCATCGAGACCTTCTTCGAGGAGCGGCGCCGCATCCGGCGTGCCGAGCAACTCGCGGATCACGGTATCGCCCGCCGCCTCACGCTCCTTGGCGAAGTTGACCGCCGTGTGCCATTCGGCCGCCTCGTAGTCGCCGCGGCCGATATAGAGCAGGGCCCCGAGATCGGCGCGCTCATCCTCGTTGAGCCCGGCGATCATGCTGCGGATCTCCTGCTCGGTGGCGTCGTCGGTGCCACCGACCAGCATGTCGATCGAGCCGTCATCGGTCGGGTTGGAGCCCGAATCCGGATCGGTCGCGCCTTCCTTCACCTCGACCGCCCGCAGCCGCAGGATGATCTCGGTGATCTTGTCGAGGGCAATGTCCATACGTGGCTCCAGCATCGACGGCCCACGATACGCGGCGCGTCGGGTTCGAACGGAACGCGCCGTGTCCGCCGCGATCGCCCGGGCCGGCCGGTGACGTCGGGCTGCGACAGGGCGCAGAGCCTCGACAACCCATGGCGTGGCCGTTGGTTCGGCCGTGCCGGAGCACCATGCGGAATCGGGAGAGGAAAGGGGTGGAAGCGGCGGGCGCGGTGGCCCGGACAGCCTCAGGCCCGCGGCGGGTATCCGCCCGGCTCGGCGTCCGCGGTCCGCGCCGGGCGTTCCTCCTCCCGTCGGTGCCACATCAGCAGCAGGGCGGAGATCACGAGCCAGGGACCGGCGATCCCGATGAAGAAGGACATGAGCGCATCTCCCCGCGGCGGCGTCTGCTGTTTCGAGAAAATCCGGTCCGCGTGAGAGAGGATGATAGGGGCTGCCGACCGGTCCGCAAGCGGCGCGTCAGGCGAACAATTCGGGGCGGCGCAGGCGGAGCGAGAGCAGGAGCACCAGCGTCTTCATATCGACGATCTCGCCGGCCTCGCTCATGGCGGCGAGGGTGGAGAGCGGCATCTCGACCACGGTGATCGCCTCGTGCTCCTCGGCCAAGCCGCCGCCCGGCCCTTCCCGGTCGCTCTCCGCGTAGGGGGCGAGGTACAGGTGCATCCGCTCGGTGGAGATCCCCGGCACGCTCCACACCGTGGAGACCGGCTCGAGATGCGACAGCCGCAGGCCGGTCTCCTCGAAGGCCTCCCGGCGCACGCCCTCCGCCGGATCGGCCTCGTCGAGCAGGCCGGCGGGCACTTCCAGCAGGTCGGTCACGCCCGCGGTGAAGAAGGGTGGAGCGCGGAACTGCCGGATCAGCAGGGCCACCTTGCGCTCGGGATCGTAGGGCAGCACGCAGACCGCCTCGCCGTGATCCTCGATCTCGCGGGTCACCGCAGCGCCCTCGGGAGTCGTCACTTCGGCGACGAGGAAGGTTGCCCAGCCATCGTGGACGGTGCGGGTGCCGCGGATCTCGGGGGCATGGCGTCTCCGGTTCGGGGCTTCAGGTCGGAATCTCGGGGTCAGGCTTGCGCAGGCGGGCGGTCGACGCCGCGGCGGATCAGGAAGCGCGCGGCCGGGCCGTGGCGCTCCAGCGCCTCCAGCGCGGCCCCTTCCTCGCGGACGACGTTGGGGATGTCGATCCCGGCCAGCGGATCGGTTGCGGTCACGGCCAGGCGCGCGCCGGGCGCGAGGGCCCGCAGGGCCTTGCGCGTGCGGAGCGCGGGGAGGGGGCATTTGAGGCCGCTGAGGTCGAGTTCGACCGTGCCGTCCTGCGAGATCTCGGACATGGGAGCGGCGCATAACACGAAAACGCCCTGCCGGCTGAACCCAGCCGCAGGGCGTTGTCTTCAGCGGTGGAGGAGACGGCTACCAGCCGTAGGGGCCGTAGCCGTAATAGCCGCCATAAACCGGGTAGCCGTAGCCGCCGTAATAGCCGACGGGGACGCCGTAGCCGTAATAACCGCCATAGGCCGGATAGCCGTAGTAGCGGGGGGCCGCGCTGGCCGCGATCGCGCCGCCGATCAGGCCGAGCGCCGCACCCGCGAACAGCGCACCCGCGACGTTGCGGCGGCGATAACCGTAGCCGTAACGGGGGCCGTAATAGCCGCCGTAGTATCCGCGGCGCCAGCCGACGGTCTCGACGGCGGGGCCGCCGGCGACCTGCGCAGCGCTCATCGCCGGCAGGGGCGCGGCCTGGACGGGCGAAACGGCCGTCACCGTCAGGCTCGCCGCGGTGAGGCCGGCCAGCGTCAGGGTCGTGATGCGGGACATGGATGCGAACTCCTTACGCGATAAGGAACACGCAGAGGAACAACGCCGCACAGAACGCGTTCCGACTGCCCCGCTTGCTGGGGAAGAAAATCTAGGGTGGTACCCGCACGATCAGAACGTGCAGGTGGTGAAGGCCGGATCGACCGACTTCTCCCAGGGGCCTTCGTAGTCGGCGAGCCGCTCCTGCGCGTGGCTGCGGCCGGCGGCCACGATCGCCTCCAGCGGCTGGAGATAGACCGCCTCGTCGCGGCCGTTGCCGTCGCGGCGCGCCCGCGCCTGAAGCCCGGTGCGGGCGATGGCGAGTGCTTCCGCCGCGACCGCGCCGAGACAGCGCCCGCCGATGCTGGCATGGAGCCCGAGCCGCGGCACGGCCGCGCGCATCGATTCCCGCTCGCTGGCGGACCAGCCGCGCACCAGATCCCAGGCGGCGGAGAGGGCGGTCTCGTCGTAGAGGAGCCCGACCCAGAAAGCCGATTGCGCGGCGATCATCGCCGGCCCGCCGACATCGGCGCCGCGCATCTCGAGGAAGCGCTTGAGCCGCACTTCCGGGAAGACGGTGGAGGCGTGGTTCGCCCAATCCGAGACGGTGGCCCGCTCGCCCGGCAGTTGCGCGAGGCGCCCAGCCATCAGGTCGCGGAACGAGGCCCCGGCGACGTCGTGGTAGGTCTCGCCGCGCTTGACGAAATACATCGGCACGTCGAGCAGCCAATCGGCGTAAGCCTCGTAGCCGAAGCCCTCATCGAAGGCGAAGGCCAGCATGCCGGTGCGGTCGGGGTCGGTGTCGCGCCAGATCTCGGAGCGGCGCGACAGGAAGCCGTTGGGCCGCCCGTCGGTGAAGGGCGAGTTGGCGAACAGCGCCGTGGCGATGGGCTGAAGCGCGAGGCTGACGCGCATCTTGCGCACCATGTCGGCCTCGGAGGCGAAGTCGACGTTCACCTGCACGGTCGCGGTGCGCAGCATCATGTCGAGGCCGAGCTTGCCCACCTTCGGCATGTAGTTGCGCATGATGCGGTAGCGGCTCTTCGGCATCTGCGGCGTCGCCTCGCGGGTCCATTTCGGACTCATGCCAAGGTCGAGGAAGCCGATGCCGAGAGGCTCGGCCGCGCGCTTCGTGGCAGCGAGATGCTCGTCGAGTTCGGTCGCGGTCGCGTGGATGTCGGGCAGCGGCGCACCGGAGAGTTCGAACTGGCCGCCGGGCTCGATCGAGATCGCACCACCGCCCTCGGGTCCCGCCAGACCGATGATGTTGCCGGCATCCAGGATCGGCTCCCAGCCGGTCTCCCGGCCGAGATTTTCCAGAAGCGCCCGGATGCCGCGCTCGCCCTCATATGGAACGGGCATGTGGTCGGCGGTGTAGAACGGGATCTTCTCGTGCTCGGTGCCGATCGCGAACCGTGCGCGCGGTTTCTCGCCCGCGGCGAACCACGCGATCAGTTCGTCCCGCGTCGTGAGCGGGGTGGTGTCGGACGTGTCGCGCGCCATGCGCTGCCTCGAAGGTAACGTCGGTCGAAGGGGTCAGCGGCGCGCCGAGAATCCGCCACCGGAGGGGCCGTCAGCAGCCGCACCGGATGTCGTGTCCTTAGAGGACGCTGCAAGAGTGAACAACGCGCCCGCCGACCGCATGGCAGACATGACATAAGCTAATATTTGCGGCGTCTGCCCCGCCGATCACCGATCCGCGAAATAGGCGCCGTAGGCGGCCCGATCCACCCCCGCCCGAAGGAGAAGCTGGAGCATCAGCCGCGCTTTCACGCCCGACAGGATGCCGGCCGAGAGCGCGCCGCGACCCAGCAGATCGATCTCACCGCCGGGATACCCGTATGTGCGCGAGAACACAGGACCGGTCTCGGTGCGGGAGGCGAGCACCACCGGAAGTCGCGCGATCAGGGTGGAGACGATCTCCGCCAGCGCCTCCGGCACGTGGCCCGCGCCCATTCCCTCGATCACGACGCCCGCGAAGCCGAGATCGGGCAGGGCGGCGAGCAGCCGCCCGTCGTCGCCGATCCCCATCTTCAGGAGCGCCACCGGGGTCGGCTCGTCCGTGAAAGGACCGGTCAGCGTGAGGCTGCGGTGGGATCGCAGGAAAATCCGGGCCTCGCCCTCGATCACGAGGCCGACCGGGCCGGCGAGCGGTGAGCGGAAGGCCGAGGGCAGGGCGGTGTGAGCCTTCTGCACGAGGCGGGCGGCGTGGATCTCGTCGTTGAGGACGGCGAGCACGCCCATTCCACGCGCCGCCCCGCTGCCGGCGACGATGGTCGCGGCCAGCAGGTTGCCGGGCCCGTCGGCGCCGGCGCTTTCCGGCCCGCGCATCGCGCCGGTGACGACGACGGGCTTGTCGCCGGCGACCAAGCTTTCGAGGACGAAGGCCGTTTCCTCGATCGTGTCGGTGCCCTGGATCACCACCGCGCCGTCGAGGTCGCCCGCGAGACGCTCGTTCAGCGTGCACGCCACGCCGATGAGGTCGTCGAGGGTGAGTCCGGCGCTCGGCCGGCGCAGGGGCGAGAGCGTCTCAATGGATGCCACCGCGGCCAGGCCCGGCACCGAGTCCGCGAGGTCGGCGGCCGTCAGCGTCGGCACGATCCCGCCCTCAAGGCTCCGGGTCATGGTGATCGTCCCGCCCAGAGACAGGAGGAGGATGCGGGGCAGCGTCATTCTTTAAGATATCCTCGATTCGGCCCGGCTCACCGCGCATCCCCCAGCACGGCCTGTACCAGCGCCAGCACCGCCACGGCGGCCGTATCCGCCCGCAGGATGCGCGGGCCCAGCGACAGCGCGACCGTGTTGGGGCGGGCGGCGATCAGCGCGCGCTCTTCGGCGTGGAATCCGCCCTCGGGCCCGACCAGCACGGCGAGCGGCGGCGGGTTCGCCGGATCAGCCGCGCCGCGCAGGGCCGCCACCGGATCGGTGACCGATGCGTCCTCGTCGCAGAATACGAGCAGGCGATTCGCTTCGAGGGCATCGAGGCAGGCGGGCAGCCGGGCCGGCTCGCCGATCTCCGGCACGGAGAGGATGCCGCATTGCTCGGCCGCCTCGATCGCGTTGGCCTGGAGACGATCGAGCTTGATCCGCTCGCCTTGGGTGAAGCGGGTGAAGACCGGCTGGAGGCGCCCCGCGCCCATCTCCACCGCCTTCTGCGCCATGTAGTCGATCCGGCCGGTCTTCAGCGGCGCGAACAGGTAATGCAGATCGGCCGGCGCCGGCTGCGGCCGGGTCTGCGCCACCACGCGCAGGTCCGCGCTCTTGCGGCCCTGCGGCACGATCTCGGCGCGCCACTCACCGTCGCGCCCGTTGAACAGCAGGACGGGCTCGCCCTCCGCGCGGCGCAAAACCGTGAGCAGGTAGTTCGCCTGCGCCCGCTCCAGCGGCAGGACGCGCCCCTCCGCCAGATCCGCTTCGACGAAGAGGCGTGGAGCGGTGAAGTCGTAAGCAGCCATGGTCTCTCGCAGGCAAGCCGGTCTCGTCGCGTGGCGGCCCCGGCCTGTCAATCGGCAGCGGCCCGACGCTCACTGGTGCAAAAACAGCACGCCCCGAATGTTTCAAGGCGTTTCCCACGCTCCTGGCATTCGTGCGGCGGAAGGCACCATTGGCGCCACAATCCCGTGCGCAGAAGACTTCCGCATCGAAACACTTCAAGCCCCTCTGCCGGGCCCATGGCGCGAGCCGCCAGGGATTCAGGCCGGATGGGCGCTGCGGGATCGGGGGTACACCCGTCGCGGCATGCGGGGAGAAGGACCGGGCCGAATGTCTGCCAGGATTGTTGCACCGACGAAGACCGCCGCCGCTCTTGTCGGCCTTGTCCTGCTGGCTGGGCCGGCTCTGGCCCAGAGCATGGGCGGGATGCCGCTGCCGTCGATGGATACGCCGGCGGAGCCCGCGCCCTCGGCCGGCGCGCCGATGAGCGTTCCCGCGCCGATGGCTCCGGCTGCGCCCGCCCAATCCGTGCCGCAGCAGGCGGGCACGGATTGCAGCTCGATCCAGAAGACGCTGATCGAGCGCAAGAACCTCGTGGCCAAGGCCAACTCCGCCTCGAACTCGAAGAAGAAGATGACGCCGCAGGAGGCGTGCTCGCTGTTCGGCCAGCTCCAGGCCAACGGCGCCACCGGCATCAAGTGGATCACCGCCAACAAGGAGTGGTGCTCGATCCCGGATTCGTTCTCGGAAGGCTTCAAGGCCGACCACAACAAGGTGGCGGCGATCCGCACCAAGGTCTGCGGCATCGCCGCCCAAGCCACGAAGATGGAAGCCCAGGCCAAGACCCAGGCGCAGAACGGCGGCGGTGGCGGCGGTCTGCTCGGCGGTCCCGGCCTGTCGGGCGCCTTCCGCATGCCGCAGGGTGCGCTTTAAAAGACGCGTTCTAAGGTCTTCAGCGCCGCGTCACAGTTGCCCTCTCCGTCCGAGCCCGGCTCCGGCCGTGTCGCCGACGCGGTCGCCGGCCATTGGGCCGACCGGCTCGCGCCGGCCGGGGCGCGGCCCTATCTGCGCCTCGCCCGGATCGAGCGGCCGATCGGCTGGTGGCTGCTGCTGCTGCCGTGCTGGTGGTCGGCGGCCCTCGCGGCGACTGCCGCCGGCAATCCCGGCCCCCATCTCGGCCATCTCGTGCTGTTCCTGATCGGCGCGGTGGCGATGCGCGGCGCCGGCTCGACCTACAACGACATCGCCGACCGGAAGCTCGACGCGCAGGTCGAGCGCACCCGCTCGCGCCCGCTCCCTTCGGGACAGGTGACGACGAAACAGGCCGCCGCCTTCCTCGTGGCCCAGGCGCTGGTCGGCCTCGCGGTGCTGCTGCAATTCAACGCGACCGCGATCCTCGTCGGCATGCTCTCGCTGGCGCCGGTGGCGATCTACCCGTTCATGAAACGGGTGATGCCGATGCCGCAGGCGGTGCTCGGCCTCGCCTTCGGCTGGGGCGCCTTAATGGGCTGGGTCGCCGTGTTCGGCCGCCTCGATCCGCCGGCCCTGTGGCTCTACGCGGGCACGATCTGCTGGATCGTCGGCTACGACACGATCTACGCGGTGCAGGACATCGAGGATGACGAGATCGTCGGCATCCACTCCTCGGCCCGGCTGTTCGGGGCGCGCCTGCGGCTCGCGGTGGGGCTGTGTTACGCGGGCACCATCGCCCTGTTCGTGCCGGCGCTGATCGGCGCCGGGGCCGGCCTGTTGAGCTGGCTAGGTCTCGGGCTGTTCGCCGCCCATCTCGCCCGGCAGGTCATGCATCTTTCCGAGCGCGACGGACTGCGAGCCCTGGCGCTGTTCCGCTCGAATCGCGATGCGGGCCTCATCCTGTTCGCGGGGCTCGCCGCCGACGCGCTGTGGCAGGGTCTGCACTGAATCGGCCGTGGCGAGGGCTTGTCCCCGCGCCATATTCGATTCTATGAGTGAGACAGATCCGCACCGACCACCCGACGACCCGATTACCCAGGGCGCCCGTGCCCGGATCCAGGGGCGTCCGCGCGACGCCTGCCCCTATCCGGTGAATTCGCCCGAGCGCACGGCGTGGCTCGAGGGCTATGACGGCTCTCCGGCCGACCGTTCGCCGGACAGGCCGCTCGACAACGGCTGAGGCGGGACACCGTCTCATACCAAATCCGTTTGATCCCTTCGGGATGGCGGATTTGGGCTTCGCTCAGGCGCCGCGCGGACTTGCTGATACGGTCCCCGCTTTCATCAAGCGGAGACCGTCTCAGCCGCGGGAGATGATTTCGCTCTCGCCCCGGTGGATGCAGGGCCGGGCCGGGAGACGGGCGGGCTTGCGCCGCACGAGGAAGCGCGGGCGGCGTCCGCTGAGCGCGGCGTGACGGCGGCGCTGGCGGCCCTTGCCGAGCACGACCGGGCCGAGCTGCTGCGAGACCGGGACGATGGCGCCGTCCTCGCGCAGCAGCATCCGGGCAAGACCGCCCGTGGTCGAGATGTCGCGCCACACCGCCACGACATCCTCCTCCGGGAACGGCCCGAGCCGCATCGTCACCTCGCCCTCGCCGTCGACGAGAAGCAGGGAGAAGCGGTCCTCGCCGCAGGCATCGGCCGCATCGTCGGCGAAAGCCAGCGCCACACCGACGGGCGCGAGGCCATGGGCCGCCCCGAGAACCGGCAGCGGCGTCGCCTGAACCGTGATGCAGG
This sequence comes from Methylorubrum sp. GM97, assembly GCF_024347855.1. Taxonomy (NCBI): domain Bacteria; kingdom Pseudomonadati; phylum Pseudomonadota; class Alphaproteobacteria; order Hyphomicrobiales; family Methylobacteriaceae; genus Methylorubrum; species Methylorubrum sp. GM97. The sequence continues at coordinate 797,337 of NZ_AP025942.1, read as the reverse complement.
GCGCGCTCATCTCGTCCTCGCCGCCGGGCCGACAGTTCTGATTCATGATCTCGAAAGTCATCATCGGTTCGACGCCCTATCCCGTGTCGCGGTCTCTTTCGGACGCGCTGATCTGACAAGCACAGTGCCGGTCGTCTCCCCCAAGGCGCCTTAAGAGTGAGCGTTAAGCGTTCGTGGATCGAGCCGAAGTCTGCCGGATGCTCAACGGACCCTTGCCGGGATTGGTGCAAATGTCGGTAACCGTGTGGGCGCCGCGGCGCCGGCTCGGCGCTGCCGCTGAGCGTGCGCGCGGCCGGGGCGGCCCGCCCTGCATCACTGCGTTCCGAAATCCGATGGCTACTTTTTCCGCCGATGCTCTAGAACGAAAGGGTGTCGGCGCCGTTCAAGCGGCATGAGGCCGGCTTTGAACGAACGGCTCCGACCGGATCCATGACTCAGACGACATCCTCTCTCGCGGCGCTGCGGCCCGTGCTGCACGACGCGATCCGGGAGGCCGCCGCGCTCGCGCTGCCCTTCTTCCGCCAGGGGGATCAGACCAGCGCCCGGGTCTGGTCGAAGGCCGGCGGCTCGCCCGTCACCGAGGCGGACGTCGCCGTGGACACCTTCCTCAAGATCCGGCTCTCGCAGATCGAGCCGCGGGCGGCTTGGCTCTCGGAGGAGACCAGCGACGATCCGGTGCGGCTCGGCCACGACTTCGTTTGGATCGTCGATCCGATCGACGGCACCCGCGCCTTCCTGTCCGGGCATCCCGATTGGTCGATCGCCGTCGCTTTGCTGGCCCGGGGCGAGCCGGTGCTCGGCGGCGTCTTCGCCCCCGCGACCGAGCAGTTCTACGAGGCGGTGGCCGGCGAGGGCGCGACCCTCAACGGAGCGCCCATTCGCGTCGCGCCGCAGGCCACGCTGGAGGGCGCACGCATCACCGGTCCGAAGCCAATGCAGGACCGCCTGCTTGACGGCGCGGCGCGGCTCGGGCCGCGCCCCTCGGTCACGGTGGTCGATCGGGTGCCCTCGTTGGCGCTGAGGCTCGCACGGGTGGCCGAGGGCCGGATCGATCTCGGCCTCGTCTCCCGGGATGCGCGGGATTGGGATCTCGCCGGCGCGGACCTCATCGTCCGCGAGGCGGGCGGCGTGGTCTGCGATCTTCAGGGCCGGCCGGCGGTCTACAACCGCCCGGAGCCGCGCCACGGCGAGTTGATCGCCGTGCCGCTGCCGCTGCGCGATCCTGCTCTGGCCGCGCTGGAGGCGTGAGCGCCGGAGCCGGGCGAACTCGCTCGGGTAAAGGGTGAGAGAGCTGCGGCTCTACCGCGCGGTATTCACCCAGCGCACGAGGTCGGCGAGCACTTGGCCCAATGCCGCATCGAGGCCGGCGGCGGCGCTTTGCGGATCGACCTTCTTCACCGGCACGCGGGCGGTGAAGACGCGGGCGTTGACGACCCGTCCGGTTCCCTCGGCGATCAGCTTGGCCGAGAGGTCCACCACTGCTTCGCCGGTGCCGGAATTGACGTCGAACTCGCGGATCTCGCTGACGAGCTGGTAGTCCGACGGCACCTTGTCGCTGGGCCGCGAGACCGAGCGCAGGCGGCCGGTATTCTCCAGGCTCTGGATCACCCGCGTCTGGATCAGCCGCGGCAGGCGGTCGGCCCACTGGCCGCCGCCGAGGAAGGACAGGGAGCCGCCGGGCTCGCGCACGATGATGCGGTCGGCCTCCATCGGCTGCAGGCCGACGGGCTCGGACACGACGATCGAACGTGCTGCGCCGCCCGCCCGCGCCTGACCCGGCAGGGCGGCGAGGTCGAAGGTGAGCGGCGTGCCGCCGCCGCAGCCGCCGAGGAGCGCGAGCGGCGCGAGAAGGGCGCCCGCCCTCAGGATGCGGCCGGACAGGTGGCGACCGGGAAGAGCAGGCGAGAGAGGAAGACGCGTCATACGCTCGGGCACCGTCCGTTCGCTGTCGGGGAGACTGACACCCCCTCTAGCACGCGGGAGCATACGCCAACGCTCAAGCTGCGCCGTGCGTGCCGACACATCGTCCGGAAACCGAACCGCTCAGCGGCCACCGTTGTATTCCGGCAACGACGGCTTGCCACCGAAAATAACCTGTGATGGGTCTCGCTCCAGGCTGCGGGCCGCCCGGCTCAGGGTGTTGAGCGTGCGCTGGCCGTCGCTCGACAGCGCCTCGACCTCGCGCCGGCTCGTACCCGACAGGCGGTTGAAGCTCGTCGAGATGTTGGCGGTGCGCTTGTCGAGGTTCTCCGACAGTGCCCGGAACGCCCGGCCGGCGTCGCGCACGGAGATCGCCGCCTCGCGGATCTCGGCGAAGGTGCCCGCACCCTGCTGGCCCGAGGCCGAGCCAAGGAAGCCCTCCGCGCCCTTGAGCACGCCGTCGATCTTGTCGGCGGAGGCGTTGAGCTTGGCCGCGAGGCTGCGGGCGTCGTGCAACCCGGCCTGGATATCCCCACTCGAATTCGCCAGCGCGGTCGAGAAGGTCTCGGCGTTCTCGATCACCCGGTTGAGGCGCTGCCCGTCCACCGATTTGACGAGGCCGGCGATGGAGGGCCCGGCCTCGGCCAGCGTCTTCGAGAAGGACTCGACATTGGCGAGGGTGCGGTTGATCGCGCCCTCATTGCCGGCCACGACCTTGTCGAGGCGCTGGAGCACGTCGTCGGCTCGCTGCGCGATCTGCTTGGCCGCCGCCATCATGTCTTGGATGTCGCTCGAATCGGCGAAGATCGTCGGCATCTTGTCGCCCGAGCCGGGCGTGAGGGCGGGTGCGTCGGCGCTGCCGCCGGAAAGCGCGATCTGGGAGACGCCGGTCAGCATCGCGGAATCGAGCCGCGCGCGGGTGTCGGCGCGCAGCGGCGTCGAGGGATCGACCTGCACGATCGCTACGACCCGGCGCGGGTCCTGCGGCAGCAGGCGCACGTCGAGCGCCTCGCCGACCTTGATGCCGTTGAACGAGACGGTCGAGCCCTTGGCCAGCCCCCCGACCGAGCCGGAGAACACGATGCGGAGCGCCTGGGTCGCCTGTCCCCGGGAGCCGCCCTGGAGCCAGAACACGAAGCCGAAGGCGGCCAGCACGACGCCGATGGTGAAGGCGCCGATCAGGACGTAGTTTGCGCGAGTCTCCATCGGCTCAGCTCTAATCCCGATCGGAGGGGGCGAAGCGGTGCGAAACCGCACCGGGGGCGATCATCCGGGCCTTACGCATGGGCGTAGCCGGGCTGCGCGAGTTGGCTCGGCGTGGCGATGGCGCGGGCGCGCTTGCCGTGGAAGTAGGAGCGCAGCCAGGGATGGTCGCTCGCCAGCATCTCCTCGATCGTCCCCTGCGCGATGATCCGGCCGTCGCCCAGCGCCGCGATGCGGTCGCAGGCGGTGTAGAGGCTGTCGAGATCGTGCGTCACCATGAAGACCGTCAGGCCGAGCGTCTTCTTCAGGGTCGAGACGAGGTCGTCGAACTCGCCTGCGCCGATCGGGTCGAGGCCCGAGGTCGGCTCGTCGAGGAACAGGATTTCCGGGTCCAGCGCCAGCGAACGGGCGAGCGCGGCACGCTTGATCATGCCGCCCGAGAGTTCCGAGGGGTACTTGTCGGCGGCATCCGGCTTGAGGCCGACCATCTCGATCTTGAGGCGGGCGAACTCGTCGAGCAGGCGCTCCGAGAGCTTCAGATGCTCGCGCATCGGCATCTGGATGTTCTGCTTGACGGTGAGACCCGAGAACAGCGCCCCCTGCTGGAACAACACGCCCCAGCGCTGCTCCAATTGACGGCGCCGGGCCACGGTGAGCCCGTCCACGTTCTCGCCGAAGATCTCGATCGTGCCCGAGCGTTTCGGCACCAGCCCGAGGATGGTGCGTGTCAGCACCGACTTGCCCTGACCCGAGGGACCGACGAATCCCAGAATCTCGCCGCGGCGGATGTCGAGGTCGAGCCCCTTCATCACCGTGCGCTGGCCGAAGCCGACCACGAGATCACGCACGCGAATAATCGCATCGCTCTGGGCGGCGGTTGGCCCGGCCGGGGAAAGATGAGGGGTGGTCAAAGGGTCCGTCCGAACGTCGTTTGCCTGAAAAGGCTAGAAATCGATCGCGGCGAAGAAGACCGCGAACAGGCCATCCAGCACGATCACCATGAAGATTGACTTGACGACTGAGGCGGTGACGTGGCGCCCGAGCGACTCCGCCGAGCCCTCGACCGCGAACCCCTCGATCGTCGCGATGATGCCGATGGTCAGCGCCATGAACGGCGCCTTGATGAGCCCGACCGCGAAATGGTGGAACGACACCGCCGCCTGGAGCCGCGCCAGGAAGGCGTCGGTGGTCATGCCGCCATAGATCGCGGCGGTGAGGCCGCCGCCCGCGAGCGCGGCGAGCGAGCCGAGGAAGGCCAGGATCGGCAGGCCGATCACAAGTGCGAGAATGCGCGGCAGGATCAGGATTTCGATCGGGTCGAGGCCCATCACACGCAGGGCATCGACCTCCTCGCGCATCCGCATCGAGCCGATCTCGGCGGTGAACGCCGAGCCGGAGCGGCCCGCCACCATGATCGAGGTGAGGAGCACCCCGAGTTCGCGCAGGATCAGCAGGCCGATCAGGTTCACGACGAAGCTCTGCGCCCCGAAGCGCTGGAGCTGGAAGATGCCCTGCTGCGCGACGATGCCGCCGACGAGGAACGAGATCAGCACGATGATCGGCACGCCGCGGAGCGCCACCTGTTCGAGCTGGTTGACGAGCGCGGCCATGCGGAAGGTCTGCGGCCGGCGCGCGACCCGGCCGCCGGCGGCGACCACCTCGCCGAGGAAGGCGATGCCGGACAGGATCTCGTTGCCGCCGCGCGCCACGCGCTGACCGGTGGTGTCGAGGAAGCGCAGGGCCGGGTTGCGGGTATCCTGCGGCACCGGTTCGGGCTCGCGCAGGCCCATCTCGCCGAGCAGGATGCGGTGCTCGGGCCGCGCCCCGGCATAGGCCAGCCGCCCGCCCGCCGCCTCGATCTCGGCGCGGGTCCGCTCCAAGACCCAGGCGCCGAGGGTGTCGAGCCGGGCCAAGCCGCTGAGGTCCACCAGCACGGGCTGAGTCCGGCCCTGGGCGGCGATGCGCGCCGAGGCGCTCTCGACCGCCGGACCCTGGTCCGCGGTCCAGCGGCCATGCAGGATCACGCGGCCGCCGCCCGCATCGAGGTCGGCGCCCGCGGCTTCCGAGATGCCCGAGCCGTCTGCGATCCGCACGCGCCGCTCCCGCTTCCGCTCTAGCCTATCGTTTTTGCATCATCTTTTTCCGAACGCCGGAGGCCACCTTTCGGGACGATGCTCTCGGGATCTTGAAACGAATTCCTTACCAAGAACCGTCGAATCCGAACCTTCGGGCTCGATGCTCCGGCGGGCTCAAGCCGCCTTTCGGGGCTCTGCCAAGAGCGACAGCTTTTCGCCCCGCCAAAGGGATGATCCCGTTGGGATCCCGATACCGGGCGCTGGCTATACCTTATGGAAAGAGCCGCCGCCAAATCGGTGGGGATCATGGATGCGTTGCGCCAGCGCCACGAGGACGAGGCCGGCGAGCGCCAGCGGTGCCATCATCAGGAAGGTCGAAGGCCCGCCGAACGAGCGGTAGACCGCGCCGCAGGCCAGCGTCGCCAGCGCCGAGACGAGCGCGGTCGAGGCGCCGATCGTCCCCTGCGCCCGGCCGCGGGCGCCGTCCGGCGCGAAGCCGGAGACCGCCGCCATGATGCCGAGATGGGTCGCGCCGAAGGTGAGGCCGTGCAGCATCTGAAGCGGCAGGAGCAGGGCCAGCTCCCCGTCCGCGAGGCTGAGGCCCAGGGCCCGCAGCAGAGCCGCCGCCGCCCCGAGGCCGAGCAGGCGGAACGGGCTGCGCCACCGCGCGGGAAAGCGGCCGACGAGGGCGAACAGCGTGATCTCAGCCGCGACGCCGACCGCCCAGAGCGCGCCGATCCAGGGCGGCGAGACGCCGTGGCGGGCCCAATCGAGGCTGCCAAAGGCGTAGATCGCCGCATGACTCGCCTGGATCAGCGCCGCTGCGGCGATGGAGAGCCGCAGCACCCGCGGCAGAGGCGGAGAGGCTCCGCTCTTCGAATGCGGCTCGGCGGGCGGGGCGACCTCCTGGCCCGAGGCTGCGACCAGGGTTGCGGCAAGCGCGAGCCCGGTGAGCAGCAGCGGCACCGCCACCCGGTCGCCGAGCATTCCGAGCAGCGCGCCGCCCGCGAGGTTCGCGGCGAGGAAGGCGACCGAGCCGCACAGCCGGATGCGGGCATAGTCAATCCGCTTCGAGCGGCGGGCGGCGGCAAGCGTCAGGTAGTCGATGCTCGGCACCAAGGGAGCCTGCGCCACGGCGTTCACGACGATCAGAGGGACGAGCAGGGCCGCAGCGATGGCGGCGGCGGCCGGCATCAGGGCATAGCTCAGCGCCAGGGTGAGGCTTCCGGCCACGAGCAGGGTGCGCGGGCGCACGCCGCGATCGATCCGTCCCATCAGCGGCCGCGTCGCGACGACCTTGGTGGCGATCGGCAGGGCGAGCAGCAGGCCGATCAACCCGGCATCGAGGCCGAGCGCGCCGAGCCACATGGGCATGAACGGCATGGCGATGCCGATCTCGACGAAGACCACGGCGTAGAGGAGACCGAGGCGGACGGGATCGGGCTCGCCGGTCGGGGCTGTGCGTGTCACGGAATCGCGGCGAAGCGGGCCGCCCCTTTCGATCGGTCAAAAACGTCGCGCGGCGGGGCGAAGCGAAGGAAAGCGTAAGCCGCTGTTAAAGCACGCCTGTCAATCTGCCGCCGACCGTCAATCGTCGCGGCACTCCTCGCGGTGGGGCCCGAGTCTTTGCGGGGTGTGATGTCGAGTTCCCGTTCCCTGACGCCTCTGGACGCGTCGCAATACGATGCCATCGAGGACGCCGTCCGGGAGACCGAGCGCGGCCGGTGGTTTCTGACCGAATACGCTCGCCGCAACCGCAACGCCGACACCGAGGTGCTGCTGGACGCGATCCGGCGCATCGAGAACGTCGTCACGACGGACCGGCCGGACGATGTCGGGCGCTTCCGCGGCGACCTGATGGAGATGGCCGACGCCATCGCCCGCACCCGCGCGGAGGTGGCCGCCCTCTCGACCGCCGAGCAGGGCGAGAGCCGTCTCACGGTCGCCTCGGAAGCCCTCGACGCCATCGTACGCGCCACCGAGCGGGCGACCTCCGACATCCTCAGCGCCGCCGAGGAGGTGCAGGAGGCCGCCTGGACCCTGCGCGAGACCGGAATCGATTCCGAGCTGTGCGACGCCCTCGATCGGCACGCCACGCAGATCTACACGGCCTGCTCGTTCCAGGATCTCACCGCCCAGCGCACGAGCCGTGTGGTGCACACCCTGCGCTACCTCGAGAACCGCATCGCTTCGATGATCGGGATCTGGGGCAGTCCCGAGGACGCGGTGCCCCCGCTCGGCGAGGACGCACCTGTACCGGCCACCGCCCTCGATCAGAGCGATGTCGATCGCTTCCTCGACATGGAAGGGCCGGCGCCCGCGCCGGCCGTATCGACCCTGCGGCCGTTGCCGACCATGGTGCTCGACGACGACCTCGCCTTCCTGCCGGCCAGCCCCGAGACGTCGGAACCGGCCCACGAAGAGGAGCCGGCGGAGCCGATCACGACCGAGATGGCGGCGCCCGTCGCGGTTCTGGCCGATGAAATCCCGGCGGATCTCTTCGCGATGGAGATGCCGGAGATCGAAGCCGCAGCCGAAGCGGAGACCGTCTCGGCCGTGCTCGTTCCGGCTCCGGCCGAGCTGGAATTGGCGGAGGCGTTCGGGGCAGAGGACGAGTCCGCGTTCGAGGTCGTGGCAGACATCGAAGCGGTCGAAGGGGTCGATGTGGTGGAGGAGGCCGAACCGGCCGCCGAACTCACCATCCCGGCCACCCCCGAAGCGGTCATGCCGCTGGCCGAGCCGCTGATCGTGGCGGCGGTCGAGCCGATGGCGGCCGACGATCTCGCCGCGGCCTTCCTCGATCTCGATACCCTGAGCATCGAGGAAAAGATCGCGCTCTTCGCGTGAGGGAGCGGGCCCCGGGGGCGGGCGTTGCGGTTCGTCATGCCGCATCTTTCCGCCTGAAAACCGGCGGCCCCTTTTTCGGCGGATGGCTTATACGGGCCCGGTCATGGCCCTGCATCTTCTGAAGCTGTGCGTCGGTCCCTCCTCCATCGAGGAGTTGGAGGCGCGGATCGCACATTACCGGGCGGAGGCCCTGCGCCTCGGCCAAGCGCCGGAGACGGTCCATGTCACCCGCATGTTCCCCAAGCGCGCCGGGGCCATCGCCGGCGGCGGTTCGATCTATTGGGTGATGAAGGGGACGCTGAGCTGCCGTCAGTCGATCCGCGCCATCGAGCCGGTCACGGGAAGCGATGGGATCGACCGCTGCCGCCTCGTGCTCGATCCGGCGGTGACGCCGGTCTCGCCGCGCCCCTGCCGCCCGTTCCAGGGCTGGCGCTATCTCGAAGCGCGTGACGCGCCCGCCGACCTCGACCGGGCCAGTGCCGGGGAGGTCGCCGAGATGCCCGAGAGCTTGCGGCGGGAATTGGTGGCGTTGGGTTTGATCTGAGGCGGTTGCCGCTTGATCCAAGCGGGGCGCGTCTTGCTCGGCCCGAGCGGCGCTTGCGCCGAGGCCCAATCCGTTATCCCAAGGGGATCGATCGAAGTGAGGCCGCCTGCCTTGTGGCGGCGGCCGATTTGGCCTCGCTCCGGATGGGTGCGAGGCCGGGTCGGTCAGGCGGCTTCCTGCAACCCGACGACGGCCGGGGTAACCCCGAGGCGGTCGGCAAGGTGCCAGCGCAGTTCGCGCGGGGAGTGATACTCGTAGGAAGCGTCGATGAGGTGGCTGAGGTCGGCCTGCGGGCTGCGTGCCTGCGTATCGACCAAGCTGCCCACCCGGAATGTCGCCGCGTTGGTGACGGGCGAAATGGCGCCGTCCTGGCGCCGGAACTCGAATTTCATTGTTTTTCTTCTTCTCGCACCGGATCCCGCGCCCTCTCGGCGTGGCCGGTGTCGTTTCTGGTTGTTTTGGTTTGGTGATTTCGGCGTCGGCGGCGCCCGCCGTGAGACATCCCTGGAAACGCGTTCCGGGAGCCTTCCTCCGGTGGGTGCCGCTTCGTTGGTTGAGAACGCGCCGTCGGGCCGGTTTAACCCCGGTCCCGAAGCGACTTAGACGGCCTGCAGATTGCCGGCCGCGTCCTTGCCGCTACGCTTGTCGGTCAGGACCTCATAGGACACCTTCTGGCCCTCGACGAGGTTGCGCAGGCCAGCACGCTCGACAGCGGAGATATGGACAAACACGTCCTTGCCGCCGTCATCCGGCTGAATGAAGCCGTAGCCCTTGGTCTCGTTGAACCACTTAACAGTCCCAGTATCCACGAATAGTTCCTTCGTTCTTCACACGCCAAGCGCAAGCATCTGCTCGAAGCGAGCACCTGGCAGCGTCCGCCGATTTTGCGGGATGACAAGCGGGTTGCAAATGGACCGAAGCCATTCGCTCCGCCGCGCCCGTCACGACAACATGTAGGCTGACGATGCGGCCTTAACAAGGCGGGATGGAACGCTGCCGCCCCGGAGCCGCGCGCGCGAGGCGGGAGCCCAGTGGGTCAATCGAGCCTAGAGTACTGCCTCCGCCACCCTGTGACAAAGCACGGGGCCGGTGCATATATGAACGTCAATCCAGGCGGTTACGCACCGCTCCAAGGCAGTGCAGTCAGGCGGTTCATGGCGGGCATCTCGGTTTCCCTCGAAGGCGCGAACATCCAGCTCTCGTTCCAGAAGGACGACCAATCGACGGCGGTGGTCATGGATGCCCGCGCCGCCCGCGCGCTCGTGCGCGCCGTCGGCCAGCTCCTCACCGCGATCGATGACGACGGCGAGGTTGACCTGCCCGATGAGAACGGCGACGAGGAGGTCGCCATGCTCGACGTGACGTCGTCGGCCATCGAGGTGGGCACCGATGAGCAGGGTCAGGCGGTGGTGGCCCTCCAGGCCGGCGCGCTGCCGCCGTTCCAGCTGCGGCTGACCGACGAGGAAGCACGCCACGTCGCCTCCAGCCTCAGCGAGATCCTGGCCGCGCCGCGGGACGTCCGCACCTCCCACGGCGGGCATTGAAGGCACGCTCCGCTGAAGGGTGACGCTTCGGCGGAGCGGCGACCCGCCCTATTACGGTCAGACGCCCGGCCTGCCGCGGCGACGACGCGTGCGCTCCGCGCTTGGCAAGGCATCCGGCACCAGGGTGACGGCGACGGGATTGGGCGTGTGGTCCATGGCCGCACCGGTATAGGCATCGACACCCATGCCGATGACGCCGCCAGCCAGGACGTTTCCGGCAAAGCCCGCCGCCCCTGCGCCGGCGAGCTTCGTACGCACCGGCACGGTTTGCGGCTGGAATCCGGGCTTCGTGAAGGTGACGTCGAACTCCTCCGAGCGCGGCACGTCGAGCGAGCAGGGCGTGGTCGCGCAGTACCTGTTCGTCGTAGTGGCGACGGCGGCACCCGGCGGCTCGGAGGTGAAGGCGATCAGCTCCGTCGTGCCGCGCGTGACGCTTCCGCACGCGGCAAGGCTCACCGCGACGAGCGCGGCGGCCAGAGATTGCTTGAACATGATGTACTGTCCCCCAACCGCCTCTGCGGACGGTGGGGCGATTGTTTAGGCGGCTTCGTCTCAACGCAAGCGTGCAGGCGACGAGAGATCGGGGACAGTCCGCACGGTCGTTAGCGTGTGATGAAAATGTGACGTCGGTTGGCCGCGCCCCGCTCGGCGGGGGCGCGGCCTCAGATCAGAGCCGGATGCCGGGATCGGTTGGTCCGCCGGGCAGATAGTCCGGCTCGGAGCCGGGTCCGCGCGGTTCGTCGATGTTCGGGTCATCGACCGGGTAGGGCGTGCGCGGACCGGTCGGCCCGATATCGGGCAGATCGTCGGGCTGCGGCGGCGGGGGAAGATCGCCGGGGATCTGTCCGCCGGGGATGGGCTCGGGGGTCGGGGCGCCGGGATTGGCCATGGACCGCCTCCTGTCTGGCTTCGGGTATGGCGGTCCAACACATCCCCTTCGGTCCAGTTCCGTTCCTCGTTCGTCTCGTGGGCCGTGCAGGTGCGGCGCCGTGACGGTGCGGTCATGGTTTCTGGAACCGCGCCGGGAGCGGTCCGTTGGCCCGGCAATCCCTAACATCAACGGAGCGAAGCCATGCCCGATATCCGCGAGGTCAAGATCCTCATCGTCGCCACCGACGGGTTCGAGGAAAGCGAGCTGACGGTACCGCAGGCCAAGCTGAGGGAGGCCGGCGCCACGGTGACGGTCGCGAGCCCGCAATCACGCCAGTCCAAGGGGACCATCCGCGGCTGGGACAACACCGATTGGGGCAAGGACGTGCCGGTCGATCTCGATCTCGAGAGCGTGAACCCCGCCGATTACGATGCACTGGTTCTGCCGGGCGGGCAGATCAATCCGGACAAGCTGCGTCTCGAGCCGAAGGCGCTGGAAGTGGTCCGCAACTTCTTCACCTCCGGCAAGGTCGTGGCCGCGATCTGTCACGGCCCCTGGCTGCTGATCGAAGCCGGCGCGGTGAAGGGGCGCACGCTCACTTCGTTCGCCTCGATCAAGACCGACGTGATCAACGCGGGCGGCGACTGGCAGGACAAGGAGGTCGTCACCGATGGCGGCATCATCACCAGCCGCAACCCCGGCGACCTCGATGCCTTCTGCGCCAAGATCGTCGAGGAGGTGAAGGAAGGCCGCCACGAGCCGCGTCAGCTCGCCGCCTGAACCTCGCCTCACCGGCACGACAAAGTCGCCGATCCTCGGATCGGCGACTGTTTTTATGCCCGATGACGTGCCGCCGTCAGCGCTTGGCGACGGCCTTCTGAATCTTCGGCCGCTCCGAGGCGGCACCGGCCATCAGCTTGGCGAGGTGATCCTTGTCGACGCCGCTGCCGAGGCTCGCCGGCATCACGGCCGCCTCCGGTGCCGAGCGCTCAGTCTTGCGCGCGGCGATGGAGCCGGTGGTGACGGGGTCGGCGAGCGCCGCCACCGGCAGGGCCGCTGATGCGGGCTCCCGCTGGACGCGCATCGCCCAATGGGCGGCGGTGGAAAGGACGGCGATGGCCAGGATCGCCTTGATGCCGCCGGTCAGGAAACGCCGCATGGTGAGGCCCGAAAACGCTGGGAACGCAGCCGGTTCCCCGGCCTGTCCCCAGCATCGCGCAAGATCGTGAACGAACCCTCCGAGGTGACGCCGACGAAACGTGCCGGATCGGGAAGGCGCGCCTCGCGGATCCTGCCTGCGTCAGATCCGGTGCGCGACTTCCGCGCGGGTCTTCTGGGCCTCCGTCTCCGCCGCGCCGCGGGTGCGCCACAGGCTGTAGACGACGCCGAGGGTGAGCAGGACCAGGGTGACGACGAGTGAGACCCACGGCGGCAGGTGGACGAGTTCCAGCGTGTCGGCGACGACGATCTTCGCGCCGATGAACAGCAGGATGAGGGCGAGCGCCGTCTTCAGGTAGGCGAAGCGGTCCACCATCGCGGCCAGCGCGAAGTACAGCGCGCGCAGGCCCAGGATCGCGAAGATGTTCGAGGTGTAGACGATGAACGGGTCGGTGGTGATGGCGAAGATCGCTGGCACGCTGTCGACGGCGAAGATCACGTCCGCGATGTTCACGAGCACCAAAGCCACGGCGAGCGGCGTCAGCCAGCGCACCATCTTGCCCGTCTTCGGATCGGGCCTGCGGACGATGAAGTGCTGGCCCTCCGGCTTGTCGGTGACGCGCACCCACTTCTTGAGCAGGCGCATGGAGGCGCTGTTCTGGATGTCATGCTCGTCCTCTTCCTTCGAGACGAGCATCTTGATGCCGACATAGATCAGGAACGCGGCGAAGACCGAGAGCACCCAGTGCGCCTGCTGGACGAGAGCCGAGCCGAGCCCGATCATCAGGCCGCGCAGCAGCACCGCCGCGAGGATGCCCCAGACCAGCACCCGGTGCTGCGCCGCCCGCGGCACGCCGAGCGAAGTGAGGATCACCGCGATCACGAAGACGTTGTCCATCGACAACGACTTCTCGATCACGAGGCCGGTCACGTATTCCTGGGCCGGGTCGAACCCGAGCATCCACCAGATCCAGCCGCCGAAGGCGAGGCCGAGGGTGAAGTAGAAGGCGGTGAGGAGAAGGCTCTCCTTCACCCCAATCTCGTGGTTCTTGTCGCGGTGGAGCAGGCCGAGATCGAAGGCCAGCAGGCCGGCCACCAAGGCGTGAAAGCCCAGCCACATCCAGACGGGCTTGCCGAGCCACTCGTGGTTCAAAAATTCCATCATCATCGCGCGGGACCGGATGCTTCACATTGGGAGAGCATCGACTCCGACATCGCGGAAGCGTCTGCCGTCTCCCTCCCGAACGGGCCGCCGATCCGGCGGACGGATGATCTCACCGGAGTACCGGGAGCATCGCGAGGGGGACGGTGCGCGTTCCGCCAGAGGGGCCCGCAGCCGATGTCGGGCAGTTAGACGCGCGATCGCGTCGAATCAAGGGCAGGGCGATTTTCATCCCTGATCCTCACCCACAAAGCGCATGTGCTGATTTTCAGCCCGGCCGCGCTTGACAGGAGCGGGGTCTCCGGGCCCTGCCGCGGATCATGGACGCGGATCGAGAGCATGGAATCGCCATCGTCGGGGGCGGGCCGGCCGGGCTCATGGCGGCGGAGGTGCTGGCCGGGGCGGGGCAGCCCGTCACCGTCTACGAGCGCATGCCGTCCGTCGGCCGCAAGCTGCTCATCGCCGGGCGCGGCGGCCTCAATCTGACCCATTCCGAGCCGCTGCCGGATTTCCTGGGGCGTTACGCCCCCGTCGATCCGCGCCTGCCGGCGGCGGTCGAGGCCTATCCGCCGGACGCGCTGCGGGCATGGTGCGAGAGGCTGGGGCAAAACACCTTCGTCGGGTCGAGCGGCCGGGTATTTCCGGAAAGCTTCAAGGCCTCGCCGCTGCTGCGCGCTTGGCTCACCCGCCTCGACGCCTTGGGCGTCACGATCCGCACTCGGCACCGGCTCGTCGGCCTAGAAGACGGCGCGCTGGCCTTCGACACGCCGGAGGGCCCGCACCGCGTCCGGCCGCGGGCGACGCTGCTGGCGCTCGGTGGGGCGAGCTGGCCGCGGCTCGGATCGGACGGGGCCTGGGTGCCGCTGCTGGAGGGGAACGGCGTCGCGGTCGCACCGCTCAAGCCCGCCAATGTCGGCTTCCACGTTGCGTGGTCGGCGCATTTCTCGGGACGCTTCGCGGGCGAGCCGCTCAAGCGCCTCGCCGCGCGCATCGGCGGGGCGAGCGCCCGCGGCGAGGCGGTCGCCACAGCGGACGGCATCGAGGGCGGGGTGATCTACGCGCTCTCGCGGCCGATCCGCGAGGCAGTGGAGCGCGACGGCGTCGCCGAACTCACCCTCGACCTGCGCCCGGATCTCGATGCGGGCGTGCTCCAGGCGCGCCTTGCCCGAAGCCGCTCCGGCGAAAGCCTCTCCACCCGCTTGCGCAAGGCGGCCGCGCTGAGCCCCGCCGCCATCGGCCTGCTACGCGAGGCGCATGCCAACGCCCTGCCGACCGAAGCGGAGCCGCTGGCGGCGGCGATCAAGGCGGCGCCGCTCCGGCTCCTCGGGCCAGCCCCGATCGCGCGGGCGATCTCGACGGCGGGCGGTGTCACCTTCGCTGAGCTCGACGCGCATTTCATGCTGCGGGCGCGGCCCGGCACTTTCCTGGCCGGCGAGATGCTCGACTGGGAAGCCCCGACCGGCGGCTACCTGCTTCAGGCGGCCTTCGCCAGCGGCCGAGCCGCGGCGAAGGGGATGCTCGCCTGGCTCGACGGGCAGGGGTGAACCCGGTCTGGCTCAGGGCCGGGCGCAGATCCCGACCATGCCGCTGCTGCCGGCCGCGCAGGAGGCTTTCGTGTCGCCGTCCAGGGTCGCCGCGCCGCCCGTCTGGCAGGTGGCCGAGGCCAGGACCTCGCCCGCATCGCAGGAGAGCGTACAGCCCGAATCGGTGCAGGCGCGCGCCCGCACGACACGGAACGGGGCCGATACCGTTGTCGCAGTCTCACCTTTCGATCCCGGATCGCCCTTGGGGCCGCGCTCGCCCTTCGAGCCCGGCTCCCCCTTCTGTCCAGGCTCACCCTTGAGGCCCTGATCCCCCTTCGGTCCCGGCGCGCCCGGAGGCCCGGCCAGACCCGCTTCGCCCTTTGGTCCGGTCTCGCCCTTTGGTCCGGTCTCGCCCTTGAGGCCCTGCTCGCCCTTGGCCCCCTGCTCACCCTTCGGGCCCGGATCGCCCTTCGGCCCGGCGGCACCGGGCGGTCCCTGGAGGCCGGCGCTACCCTGCGGGCCGGCGGGGCCCTGTTCGCCCGCCTTGCCGGCCGGCCCCTCCGGCGCGCAATTGGCGACCACCGCCTCGCGCTCGTTCTCGCCGGCCTTGACCATCGCGACGCAGGTCGCCGGCCGGTAGGGCAGCCGGAACTCGAAGCGTCCGCGCCGGTCCGACAGGACGGAGATGTCGTCGTCGAGGATCACGGTGACGCCGCTCTTGCCCACGCTGCCGCTCATGCGCAGGTCGCCGCCCTCGATGCGCGCGTCCCAGATCTGGATCGGCTGGACCGGCGGGCTCGGTGCCTTGGCACGGGCCGCCCGCGACTGCGTCTCGCCCTGGCTCTGCGCCGCCGCCGGTCCGGCAAGGACGAGGCCCAGCGCGATCAGGATCGGCGAGAGGGTCGGCCAAACGGCTCGCGAAGTGGACGGCTTTCGTGCTCCCAGGTCGCGCGTCGTCGGCATGCTCGCTCCTCCGATCTTGTCCCGCGCATCTCCCGGCGCGGCGGAGGAAAGGTTTCGGTTGCCGGCCGGCCAGGGTCAAGCCCGCGGCGTCGTCCACACCCGTCCACACCGCCCATCCACAGGCCAAGCGGCTGAGGTGGAAGGCTGTTTTTAGATTGTGTCCACAGCTCCGGGCCGCCGGAAGTGAAGCCGATGCGCGCCGTGCGGAGAACCACCGGCAAAACCGTAAAGCCATCGGCGGGTCGATCCGTTAAGAAGGCCGGCAGAGTGCCCGGTCCGCCGACAGCCCGCACGGGCGCGGCCGGCCTAGGCTTGCGACCTTCGAGACCGAACCACCGCCATGCTTCGCCCGCTTCTCGCCGTCCTGTTCCTCTTGTCCACCGCCGCGCAGGCCGACGAGTGCGACGCGCTCGCCGCCCGCATCGCGCAGGCGACGGGGGCGAAGAAGGCCGGCCGCCGGGTCGGTCCGAGCATCGACGTCCGGGCTGCGAGCGGGGTCCGGCTCGATCTCACCTGCCGTGCCCAGCCCATCGTGCAGGCATCCTCGGGCGATCCCTCGCCCTCCGCCGAATTCTTCCACGAGCTGACGATCGCGTCCGAACTCGTGGTCGGCGAGCCGGCCGCGACCGTGCAGCCGATCCTGGCGCGGGCCTACCAGACGGCTTTGCGCGAGGGGCGCAAATCCTTCATCCAGCAGAACGGCTGGTCGGCGAGCTGCTACACCGACAGCGCCGGGGCGCTCCGGACCCTCTGCTCGGTCGGGCGCATCCCGACGGAGTAAGGGCTGACAGACGGCACGGCCGTCTTCCCGATCGTTCCCGCTTGAACGAAGCGCGCGCCCGCGCCAATGCGGAGGGCAAGGGTCCGCCGCAGGGATCCGTCGCAAGAACATCGATCACAGGGCATTTGGTGAGGAAGCGCGCGATGGCCGAACCGATCGTCAATCACCTGTTCAGCCTCGTGCGCACCCATTGCCCGGCCGATCCGGGCGCCAAGGTCTTCATCGAGACCTCGGACGGCGCGCGCTACACCTATGCCGACCTCCTGGCCCGCTCCGGCGCCTATGCCAGCGCGCTCCGGGCCCTCGGCGTGAAGCCCGGCGACCGGGTCGCGGTGCAGGTCGAGAAGAGCGCTGAGGTGATCTTCCTCTATCTCGGCGCGGTGCGGGCCGGCGCGGTCTTCCTGCCGCTGAACACCGCCTACACGGGACCCGAGATCGCCTACTTCCTCGGCGATGCCGAACCGGCCCTGTTCGTCTGCGATCCCGCCCGCGAAGCGGACCTGTCGGCGGTCGCGGGCCAGGCCGGCGTGCCGCAGACCCGCACCCTCGACGCCGCCGGGCACGGCAGCATGGCGCAGGCCGCCGACTCGGCGAGCCCGGACTTCGCGGATGTGCCCCGCGGGGCCGACGACCTTGCCGCGATCCTCTACACCTCGGGCACGACCGGGCGCTCCAAGGGCGCCATGCTGAGCCACGACAACCTCGCCTCCAACGCGCTCACCCTGGCGCAGTATTGGCACTTCACCGAGCGCGACGTGCTGATCCACGCCCTGCCGGTGTTCCACACCCACGGGCTGTTCGTGGCCACCAACATCGTCCTGGCCACGGGCGGCACGATGCTGTTCCTGCCCCGGCTCGATGCGAAGAAGATCCTCGAACTGATGCCGCGGGCCACCGCGATGATGGGCGTGCCGACCTTCTACACGCGGCTGCTCAAGGAGCCCGGCCTCACCCGCGAGGCGGCGGCCCATATGCGCCTGTTCGTGTCGGGCTCCGCACCGCTGCTCGCCGAGACCCATCGGGAATGGGCGCAGCGCACCGGCCACGCCATCCTCGAACGCTACGGCATGACCGAGACCAACATGAACACCTCGAACCCCTACGAGGGGCGCGGCGGGCCGGCACGGTCGGATTCCCGCTGCCGGGGGTGACCCTGCGCGTGGTCGATCCCGAGACCGGCGCGCCGCTCGGGCCCGAGGAGGTCGGGATGATCGAGGTGAAGGGCCCCAACGTGTTCCAGGGCTACTGGCGCATGCCGGAGAAGACCGCCGCCGAGCTGAAGGTGGACGGCTTCTTCATCACCGGCGATCTCGGAAAGATCGACCGCGACGGCTACGTCCACATCGTCGGCCGCGGCAAGGACCTGATCATCACCGGCGGCTACAACGTCTATCCGAAGGAGATCGAGGTCGAGATCGACGCGCTGCCCGGCGTGGTCGAATCCGCGGTGATCGGCCTGGCCCATCCCGATTTCGGCGAAGGCGTCACGGCGGTGGTGGTGCCGGGCGAGGGCGCGCCCGACGAGGCGGCGGTTCTCGCGGCGCTGGAAGGGCGGCTGGCCAAGTACAAATGCCCCAAGCGCGTGCTGTTCGCGGCCGAACTGCCGCGCAACGCCATGGGCAAGGTGCAGAAGAACCTTCTGCGCGAGACCCACGCCGACCTCTACCGCAGCTGACGCGGTCGCCCGCTCGCGCTGGCGGGTTCCCCTGTCGGACCGGCCGAGAGGGCTGCGCTGGCGCTCTCAAGCCTGTGATGCGATGCTGGCGGTGACCGGTGTTATGAGCCTGCTCATGCTCCGGGAACTCTGCGTCCCGGTGGCGTGGACCCGATGGCGGTCCATGTTTTCTCCGTCTGGAATCCTCGGAGTTTCGTCCGAACGTGACTAAGAGTGCCGAACACGACCGGATCGAAGCCGAACTGGTCCGCGTTTCCAAAAGCACCGACCCGTTCGCGGCCGCCGTCAAGGCGACGCGGATGCCGATGCTGATCACCGACCCGCACCGGCCCGACAACCCGATCGTCTTCGTCAACGGCGCCTTCAGCAAGCTCACCGGCTACAGCCGCGAGGAGATCCTCGGCGCAATTGCCGCTTCCTGCAGGGACCGGAGACCGACCCGCGCGACGTCGCCCGGATCCGTGACGCCGTCGAGCGGCGCGTGCCCGTCGAGATCGACCTCCTCAACCACAAGAAGAGCGGCGAGGTCTTCTGGAACCGCCTGCTGATCTCGCCCGTCTTCGACGACGAGGGGCAGCTCACCTACTTCTTCGCCTCGCAGTTCGACGTGACCCTGGAACGCGACCGGATGGTCCGGCTCCAGCGCGACCGCGACGCCCTGGAACAGGAGGTCGAGCGCCGCAACGACGACCTCACCCGCAGCGAGCACCGCCTCGAATTCATGTTGGCCGCCGGCCGGCTCGGTGCCTGGTCCCTCGACCTCGCCGAGCGCCGGCTCGTCGCCTCGACCCTGTGCAAGCAGAATTTCGGGCGCCCGCTCAGCGAGCCCTTCAGCTACGACGACCTCGTCGAGGCGGTGGTGCCCGAGGATCGCGAACGGATGCAGGCCGCGATGCAGGCGGCCATCGACCGCCGGAGCGATTACGACGTCGAGTACCGCGTCGCGGCCCCCGGGGGCGAGGTGCGCTGGGTGCAGTTGCGCGGCCGGGCCTATTACCGGGCCGACGGGGCGCCGCATTCCATGGCCGGCATCTCGCTGGACGTGACCGACCGCAAGCGGGCCGACGAGCAGCGCACCCTGCTCGCCGCCGAGATGAAGCACCGGGTGAAGAACACGATCGCCACGGTCCAATCCATCGCCCACCAGACCCTGCGCAACGCCGCTTCGCTCGACGATGCCCGCCGAACGCTGGACGCGCGTCTCAACTCGCTCGCCGCCGCCCACGACATCCTCACCACGGAAGCCACCGCCGGGGTGACGCTCGCCGAGGCGGTGGAGAGCGCCCTGCAGCCGTTCCGCGTCAGTCCGCGCAACCGCATCCGCTTCGGCGGGCCGGAGGTGCGCCTCACCTCCCGCCTGACGCTGGCCGTGGTGATGGCGCTGCACGAGCTTGCCACCAACGCCGTGAAGTATGGCGGCCTCTCGAACAATTCGGGCCGCATCATCCTCAACTGGGACGTCGAGGGTCGTGCGTCCAAACGCCTGCTGATGCGCTGGGAGGAGTTCGACGGTCCGCCGGTCGAGAGGCCGTCGCGGGTCGGTTTCGGCACGCGCATGATCGAGCGGGTGCTGGCGGCCGAGTTCGGCGGCGAGGCCAAAATCGACTACCGCAGCCGCGGCCTCGTCCTCACGCTCGAGGCGCCGCTGCCCGAGCGCGAGGTCGCCTGAGGGGCACGCGCGCCGAAGCCGTCGCCCGTCCCGACGTTTCCGGTGGATGCGCCGCGCTTCGAGGGAACGGCCAAGCCTGATCCGGGGTTGAACGGCGTCTCATCCAGGCGCTTGCGCCCGACCCCGCGAATCATGCCGTCCTCCCCCCAGACCCCGCCCCGCCTGCCCGCGGAAGGCACGGCCTCCGTGCTCTGGACCCTGATGATGGGGGCGGCGCTGGTCGCGCTCGCCGCCGCGTCCCGACGCCCGCCCGACGCGGACGACGCGGATGACGAGCCTGCGGCTGAGGCGGCGAAGGAGCGCAACGGCGGCGCCCATTCCCACGAGGGGCGCTCCGCCCGCTGGGTGGCGGCGACGCAAGCCAATCGCGGCCGCGCCGCTGACCATCCCGGCGAGATCCCGTCGCCCGGCTGGTGGGACATCGCCACGCGGGTCTACCTCGAATTCAACAAGGACCGGGTGCTCTCGGTCGCGGCGGGCGTGACCTTCTACACCCTGCTCTCGCTGTTCCCGGCGATTGCCGCGCTCGTCACCTGCTACGGGCTCGTGGCCGACGTGAACACGATCAACGTTCACCTCTCCACCCTGCACGGCGTGCTGCCGGAAAGCGCCATCGAGATCATCGGCGAGCAGGTCAAGCGCATCGCCACTAAGGGAAGCGGCGCGCTCGGCTTCACCTTCTTCACCAGCCTGACGCTGTCGCTGTGGAGCGCCAACGCCGCGATGAAGGCGATGTTCGACGCGCTCAACGTCGTCTACGAGGAGGAGGAGAAGCGAAACTTCTTCTGGCTCAATGTCCGCTCGCTCACCTTCACCGCGGGCGCCCTGCTCTTCATTATCCTGGCGCTGATCTCGATCGTCGTGCTGCCGGTGGTGTTCAACTTCCTGGGTCTGGGCGACGGCGCGCGCCTCATCGCCATGGCGCGCTGGCCGGTGCTGCTCCTCGTCCTGCTCGGCGGGCTGGCCGTGCTCTATCGCTACGGCCCGAGCCGGGAGCGGGCGCGCTGGCGCTGGGTCGGCGCCGGCAGCGTCGTGGCGGGCGTGCTCTGGCTCATCGCCTCGATCCTGTTCTCCTGGTACGTCGCCAATTTCGGCAACTACAACGAGACCTACGGCTCGCTCGGCGCCGTGATCGGCTTCATGACCTGGATCTGGATCTCGGCGACGATCGTGCTGCTCGGCGGTGAGATCAACGCCGAGATCGAGCACCAGACCGCCCGCGATTCGACCACGAGCCCGCAGAAGCCGCTGGGGCAGCGCGGCGCGCGCATGGCCGACACCGTGGGCGCGGCGGCCTGAGGCGAGCAACGCATCATCCGTTCTTGCGCGGGAGGGTCGCACTCGTGACAAGCGGTGCCCGGCACCATCTTGCCAAACGAGAAAAGCACCGGAGGAACGCGACATGGCCGGATCCGACGTCATCGGCACAGATCCCGAGATTCGCACCGAAGAGGAATGGCGCGCGGCGCTGACGCCGGAGCAGTACCGCGTGCTGCGCGAGCATGGCACCGAGCGGGCCGGCACGAGCGGCCTCAACGCCGAGAAGCGCCCCGGCACGTTCGTCTGCGCCGGCTGCGGCGCCCCGCTGTTCGAGAGCGACACCAAATACGAGTCGGGCAGCGGTTGGCCGAGCTTCTTCGCGCCGCTCGACGATGCGGTGGAGACGACGGTCGACCGCAGCCACTGGATGACCCGCACCGAGGTGCATTGCGCCCGCTGCAAGGGCCATCTCGGCCACGTCTTCGAGGATGGTCCGGCCCCGACGGGGCTGCGCTACTGCATGAACGGCGTCGCTCTCGACTTCGAACCCGAGGGCTGAATTCATGGGATCGGCCCGATGAATTCCACGCCTTTTCGGCCTCCAGGCTTGCCGCGTGGTTGTTTCGGGCCCATCACTTCGCCATGAAGGTCCATGTGAAGAACAGGTTAACGCCCCGGTCTTCGCGGACCGCCCATGTCCAATACGGTGGGCGGCAGCCGATCCCCCTCGGGATCGGCGCCCCGAAGGCCGAGTGTCCGGGCGCGGTCCCGGACCGGTGCGTGCCGACCCGCGGAGGGAAGTGAATGAGTGTCGTTCGCCGGTTTCTCGTGGCGCCCTCTCTGGTCCGTCTTCTGCGGAAGGAGCGGGGCGGGTCCCGCGTCACCGAAGGTTACTTCGCGCCGCAGGCCGGGCGGACCTCGTTCGTGCGGCTGCAGGGTACCAACTGCTTCCTCGTGCTGATGACCGGCTCCGAGGGGGCGATGGCCGAGGAGCGCACCGAGGTGCCGCGCGCCCACGGCGACGCCCTGCTCGACGTCTGCCAGGGCCGGGCCGTCTACGAGCGCACCACGGTCTCGCTCGGTGGTTCGGTCGAGGCGCTGGTCGATCGCTACGTGCGTCCGTCGGGCCTCGACATCGTCAGCCTCGTCTTCTCCGACGCGTCCGCCGCGCAGGGCTTCACGCCGCCGGTCTGGTTCGGCGCCGAGGTGACGACGGACAAGGCCTATGACGGCCAGTCGATTGCAATCACCGGCGTTCCGACGCCGGGCGACATCCCTCTGAGCAACGCCGCCCTTGACGCGGTGCTCGACCTGATCGAGCCGCGCTTCGGCTCCAATCGTCCGCCCTTCACCCCGTCGAAGCCGGTGTCGCCCCCGCGCGACACTCCAGCGCGTCCGCCCGAGCCGCCGAAGCCTGCGCCGGTTCCGGATGCGCTCCTCGCGGCAGCGGTGGCGGAGCCGGCCACGCCGCCCGAGACCAAGTCTGAGGAGCAGCCTCAGGCCTCCGAAGAGCCTCTCCCGGCCGCGGCGGAACCGACGCCCGAAGCCCCCAAGGCCGAGGAGCCTGCGCCCGCCGAAGCACCGGCGCCCGAGCCGGCCGTTGCCGAAGAGCCTGCACCGACGGAGGCCGCCAAGCCCGAGGAGGCGCAGCCCGCGGCCGAGACCGCCGAGACTCAGAAGCCGGCGGCCGAGTCCGGCGAGCGGTTGCCGCCGGATGCGCGCATCGACGACGTGATCGAGAGCCTCTCGAAGGCGCTCGGCGCCGCGATCCGCAACCCGCAGGAGCCGGGCCGCGACGAAGAGGTGACCGAGGCGTTCGAGCGCTGGCAGGTCCGGCCCCGCCGCACGCAGCAGACCTAACCGGCTGCGTCGAAGGATTTCTAGGAACGCCGGCTCCTGCAAGGGGCCGGCGTTCTTCGTTGCAGGGTCTCACATGACCGCCGCTTGTCTGCGAGGCGGAGGGGAACGCCCCCGTTCGTCACCGACCGTGGGGCACGGATCCTGGGGATGGCGAGGCGGTTGGCTGGAACCGGCAAGGGGAAGGCTTCGTTGGCTGGCATCCGGTTGCAACCTGCCGGGTGAAGCACCGGTACGTGTCCATTCCCAACGAGGAATCGCCGCCATGAGACGTTTCGCCATTGCTGCCGCAGGGCTCATGCTCTGCCTCATGCCGATCGCCGGTGAGGCTCAGGCCCAGGGTATTCCGGGCGGAATGCGCCGCGGCGCGGCCGAGGGCGATCGCGTCGCCGGACCGATCGGCGGCATCGTGGGCGGCGCCGTCGGCGGTGCAGTGGGCGGCGTGAACGGCGTGCTCGGCATCGATCCCGGCCGGCGCGCCTACCGCACCCGGATGCGCTCGAACCGGCCCTACCATCACCGCCGTCACCATCCGCGCCACCACCGCCACCGCTGAGTGCGTGTGGTCATGCGCGGGGAGGGGGCCCCCTCCGCCGCGCATGTCGGCGCATCAGGGCATCTTCGCTCAGCACAGCGAGGCCCGAGGCGACGATGATGCCGGCGCCGAGCATCGTCCAGGCGCTCGGCACGTCGCCGAACAGCAGGTAGCCGAGCAGGACCGACCACAGGATCTGCGTGTAGATAAAGGGCGCGAGCAGGCTTGCCGGCGCCCGCGCATGGGCCAGCACCAGCAGCCAATGCCCGATCGTGCCGAACAGCCCGACTGCGATCAGCAGCGCCCAGACCGTGCCCGAGGCCGGTGCCGTCCAGATCCACGGCAGGAGCGGGCTCATCACCGCGAGCCCGCCGAGCCCGGTGTAGAACACCGTCGTGGCCGTCGAATCGTGGGCCGCGAGCTTGCGCGTCACGATCACGTAGACCGCGTAACAGAGCATCGCGCCGAGGCTGAACAGGATCGCCGGCTTGGCCGCCAGCGCGTCGGGCCGCACGATGACGAGGACGCCGACGAAGCCCGCCGCCACCGCCGCGAGCCGCATCCGCGACGACCATTCGCCGAGCAGCGGCCCGGCGAGCAGCGCCACGGTGAGCGGCGCGGCGAACTGGATCGAGATCGTTTCCGCGAGCTGGAGCGAGCGCAGGGCCAGGAAGTTGCAGGCGGTCGAGCCGAACAGCAGCAGCGAGCGCAGGATCTGGAGCGGCAGCCGCCGCGAATGGGCGACGCCCGGCCGTGTCACCGGGTTGATCAAGGCGGTCACCAGCGCAACGTTGACCGCGTAGCGCATGAAGGTGGTGAGCAACGGATCGACGCCCGCACCCGCCAGCACCTTGCCCGTGGCGTCGAGGCTGGCGAAGAACACCGGTGCGACGCACATCAGGGCGATGCCGACGAGGCGACGCGGATCGCGTGCGATCGCGCGTTCCGTCTCGCCGACCTGTTTGGCGGACACGACTCTCTCCCGGTCTCCGGCCTCGATCGAGGCCGTAGAGCAAGCCGGAGTCCAGCGCATCCCGGCTCCGCGCGGGGCCGCGTCCCGCAAGCGGCTTAGAGTTTCATCCTTCGGCCCGCGCCCAATCGGCAGCGACGGCCCGCCGGCCGCGTCATGCACCCGCGCCGGAGCCTGCGCGCGGTTCGTGGATCGGGCAGCCGTTATGCTCGGCCCGGAAGCCGGCGGAGGCGGGGTAGGCGGCCCGGCGGGCGCGCATGATCGCGCCGAGCGGCCGGTGCGCGGCGAGCGCGTGCCAGGGATTGAAGGCGAGCCCGTCGTCGATCTGCCGGACCTTCTCCTCGCTCCACGCATCCTGCCGCGGCACGGTGAGGCGGGCTACGGCGAGATAGGGGCTCGCCTCCTCGGGCCAGGGCTTCGAGGCATCCTCGACCGGCATCGTCTCCTCGTCGGTGCGCAATTGCGCCCGCAACTCCCACACGCCCTCGTTCTCGGCGAAGAACGCGGTCACCGCCTCCCGCAGGCCGTCGGGCCGGCCGTTGACGTTGAGGCTGGCGCCGGTCAGCGCCGTCAGTTCGGGCGAAACCGGTGCCACCGCGACCTTGGCGATGTAGGCGCCCCAGCGCAGGGGAACCTGGCTGTAGAACGTCTCGCCGAGGATGTGCGTCTCCGGATGGCCGCCCATCGAGATCAGGGTCGGGCTCTGGGTGCCGAGGCCTTCGAGCACCGTTTCGACGCCGCGTAGAACCGCCGAGAACGCCTTCTTGAACACCTGCGGCGTGTCGGTGGTGGCGGCGAGAAGCTTGAGGCTCTTGAGGAAGGCCGCGTCGTCCGGCGCCGTGAAGGCGGGGGCGTTGGCCATCACGAAATCCTGGCTCGTGCCCTCGTCCCCCTCCAGACGCTCGCCCTCGACGCCGATGATCTTCAGCGCCAGGCCGCGCGGGGTCGAGACGCTGTCGTCGAGGATGTCGCCGGGATTGGTGGAGAAGCGCAGCACAGCCTCGTAGGTGCCGGGCGTCTCGAATAGCCCTTGCGCCAGTTCGGGCGGCAGACCGTCGAGGATTTCGAGGCGGCCGGTGAGCAGGCCGTGCGCCTTGGCGTGAACGCCTCGCACCGCCCGGCCGTAATCCTTGAACGTGGTCTCTTGGATCTTCGCGAAGGTCGCGAGCATCTGCGCGTGGATGTCGGCCTCGTCGGTGCGCGGCTGCTCGACGGAGGGATGATAGGGAATCGGGCTCGCAGGGCTCACGTCCGGCCTCGTGGTGGATCTGCCGGTCCTGACAGAGCCGGTCTAAATCCAAACGAAGGGTGGTGCCGGCTGTTCAGCGCCGCCCGGTCACGCTTGCGCGACCGGACCGTCGAGGGGAGCCAACCGGGGGGCGGGCGCGAGTGCTGCGGAGGTGCCGCGTCTCCGGCGCCGGCCGAGCCGCCGGGCGAGGCCGGGCAGATCCACGGAACCCACGCCGGACGCGGCAGGGCCGAAGACCTGCCGGTCGAGGGCGGCGAGGTCGCGCGCTAGATCCGGCTCCGCCTGCCAGAGCGCGGCAAGATCCGGCTGCGCCTGCGCGGCACGGCCGAGCACTGTCCGGAACGCCGACGCGTCGCCTGAGGCCGCCGCCAGCCGCAGGGCACGAGCCTGACCGCGGTCGAGCTGCAGCCAGCCCGGGCCGGTGCGGAAGCCGATCAAGGCCAGCCCGAGACCGAAGGCGGCGAGCGCCGCCGCGGCCAGCGCCGACCACGCGGCGGGGCCCGCTTCCTTGAGATCCTCCGCCCGGTCGGCGAGACCGCCGCCGATCTGGCGGGCGGGAATCTCGGTCTCGCGCAGGGTGCGCGTGAGCGTGTCGAACCAGGGGATCTTGATTGCGTCGAGCGGGATCACCTCGGCCACGCCCTTCTTGATGTCCCACTGGTAGGTCGCTCGCGCCACCGGGCCGGAGGGCGTGATGATCGTCTCGCGCTTCACCGGGCCAGCGAAGGTGATGATGCCGCGGGTGCGCATGACGGGGCGCGGCGGCAGCCCCTCGGCGAGCATGCCTTGCGCCTCCAGCGTCACGATCCGGCGCGCGGTCTCGCCCTGGTTCAGCGTCTCGGGATCGGGGTCCCAGGAATCGGTGATCGCCACGTCCCGCGCCGGCAGCCACCACGGTTCCGCCGTGTCGGGGCCGCCGCTCGCGCCGGTCCAGGCTGCCACGGGGAAGGGGACGGGCTCGGAGCGCACGTCGATCTGCTTGCGCTCGCCGCCGTCATTGATCGTCAGGCGGTGGATGAACGGCTCAATGGTGAAGGTCCCCGTATGCTGGGGGAAGACCGCGATCGTGCGCTCGAATTCCAGCGCCATCTGCCCATCAGGCATGCGCGTGCGGCCCCAGTTGTCGCGGCCGAGCTGGGTCCAGGAGAAGTTGACCAGCGCCGGCTGGCGCACCTCCTCCAGCAGAATCTGCGTGCGATAGACCCCGCGCAGGCGCAGCAGCACCATCTCGCGGGCATAGGGCTGCGCGCCGCCGGGGAGATCGGGCGTCACGGTGAGGGTGAGGTCGCCGGGCTCGATGGCGTGGGCCGGGGCGGCGAAGGCTAGCAGCACGAGGAGGGCCGCTAGCGTTCCCCTCGTCCCTCTGCGGGCGAGGATGGCCCGCCTGAACGAGTCGAAAAACATTACCACGGGTTGCTGCCTCCCGGGATGGCGGTGCCGGCCTCGATGCGGCGGGCCTGCTCGGCCTTGAGGCGCAGCTTGAGGTAGCGGCCGGGCTCGTCCGGCAGGGTCTGGAGCCAGAGCCGGTCGGGGTGGATCTCGTGCGCCTCGAAGCTCTTCGTCACACGGCGCGCCTCGCGCTCGGGCGCGGCGGCGACCATGGCCGAGCCGGCGCCCTGGCGTCCGCGGCCGGCGGCGTCGCTTGCCGAGCCGCGGGCCTGCCCCTTGCCGGAATCGACCGCCTGCTGCTCAGCCTTGCCGCGGCGGGCCACCGGGCTCGTGCCCGGCAGCGAGGCGGAGGAGCCGCCCTCCTTGTTGCCGGCCAGACCCTCGCCGCTGGCGGTGGCGCGGATGTCGTCGTTCTGGTCCTGGTTGGCGGTGTTGTTGTAGCGGGCACCGTACTGCGCCGAGGCGTTGGCGATGCCGCCGCCCTTGCCGCGGTCGATCTCCTCTTCCAGGGCCTTGGCGATCAGCGAGCGGTTGGCCTGCGCGTCGGCGTCGCGCGGGTTATAGGTCAGCGCTTCGTCGTAGGCCTCGAGCGCGCCTTGCAGATCGCCGGAACGGGCGAGCGCGTTGCCGAGGTTGTAGGCGCCGCGCTTGCCCTGCGCCCGGAACAGCGGAATCGCCTCACCGTAGCGCCCGGCCTCGTAGAGGGCGGCGGCGCGCCATGCGGGGGTGTCGAACACGTGAAGGGCCGCGCCGGGCAGACCGGCCGCCATCAGGAAGCGGCCCAGCGTCGTGCGCGGCTCCGACACGAGCAGCAATCCGAGGAGGCCGCCGCCCGCGAGGGCAAGCCCCGCGATGCGCGCCAGCCGCCGCCAGTTACGCGGGAAGGCGACGGGCAGCATCCGCCGCAGCGGCGCCGACTGGGTGAAGGGGCGGGGCGAAAAGGACGCCAGCATCACGCGCTCCGTCGGAACAGGAGGAGGGCGGGCAGAAGCGCCAGCAGCAGCAGCCAGCGGCCGAGATCGGCGAAGGCGAGCACGCCGTAGCCGTTCGCGGCGAGGTGCTGGGCGGTCGAGGCGCCGACGCGGTCGAGCACCGCCTCGGAGGCATCGATGTCGGCGGCCCGGCCGCCGCCCGTGCCGGCGAGCCGGTCGAGGGCGGTTCGGTCGGGGCGCGGCGCGCCGGGTGGCAGCGCCTTGCCCGCGGGCACGAACAGGGCGTGGAGCTGCCAGCCCTTGTCCCGGATCGCGGCGGCCTCGCGCTCGGCGGCCTGCCCGATCCCGTCGCCATCGGAGATCAGCACGACGTCGGCGGCGACGACGTTGGCCTCGGCCAGCGTCCGGCGGGCCAGCGCCAGCCCGCGCTCCGGGTGGCTGCCCCGGTCGGGCACGGTGTCGGCATCGAGCGCGAACAGGGTGGTGGCGAGGCTCTCGCGGTCGTTGGTCGGCGAGAGCGCGGTGTAGGCGTCGCCCGCGTAGACGATCAGCGCCAGCGAGCGGGTGCCCGCGGCCTCCGCCACCGCTTCCGCGGCCTGCCGCGCCTCCTTGAAGCGCCCACCCTCGGTGACCGAGCGGGAGAGGTCGAGCACGATCACCGTGGCGTCGAGGTTGCGGAAGGTCGAGGCCTCCGGGCGCTCGACCGCCGGGCCGGTGAGCGCCAGCGCCAGGATGCCGGCGGCCAGAGCGGCGGCGATGTTAGCCTGCCGCCGGCCGCCCAGCACCGCGCCGCGGCGGGCGGCCAGCGCCATCAGGTGCGGATCGACCGCCTTGTTCCAGTCGCCGAGCGGCGCCGAGCGCCACGCCGCCCGCAAGGCGAGCAGAGCCACGACGGGAATCGCCAGGAACCAGAGCGGGCGCAGCAGGGTGAGGGATTCGATCATGCGATTCCCGCTCAGATCCGGCGCCGCGTCGCCAGGAGACCGCAGGCGCAGAGGAAGGCGAGCGCCGCCGGCCAGGGCCAGAGGTCGCGCCGCAGGGGCAGCGGCGGTGCCTTGGCACGCCCGCCCTCCAATTCGTCGATGGCGTTGGCGACATTCTCCAGGTCGTCAGTGGTCTTCACGCGGAACGCCCGGCCGCCGCTGGTCTCGGCCATGGCGCGCAGGGTCTCGACATCGACCACGTCCTGCTCGTTGTTGGGGTTGTCGGCCATGTCGATCGGCCCGAGCGCGATGGTGTAGACGCGCACGCCGAGATCCTTTGCCAATGCGGCCACGTCCTTGGGTGCGGTCTGGCCGGCATTGTTGGCCCCGTCCGAGAGCAGCACCACGACCTTGTCGCGGGAGGGGGGCGGCCCTGCGCCGTCGGCCGCCGCGACTTGAGCCGGGGCGAGGCGCTTGAGCGCGAGGCCAAGCCCGTCGCCGATGCCGGTGGAGCGCCCAACGAGGCCGATCGTCGCCTCCTCCAGGGTGCGGGCGACGGTGGCGGTGTCGAAGGTGGGGGCTGCGGCGACGTAGGCCTGATCGGCGAACTCGACGAGGCCGATGCGGTCGCCGGCCCGGCGGCGGATGAACTCGGCGCCGACGCGCTTCACCGCCGCGAGCCGGCTGACCGTTTCGCCGTCCAGCGAGAAGTCCTTGCGCTCCATGCTGCCCGAGAGGTCGAGGGCGAGCACGATCTCACGGGCCGAGGCCGGCAGCGCGGTCGCGGGCAGGACGAGGCGGGGACCGGCCAGCGCGACGACGAGAGCCGCCCACAACGTTCCGACGAGCCAGAGACGGCGCCGGCCGCGGGCGGCGATGCTCTCAGCGTGCTCGGCGCCCCCGACGAGGGAGGGGGGAACGCGCAAGGCGCCGCTGCCGCCCTGGCGCTCCGGCGGGATCAGCCGGGCGGCGAGCGGCAGGGGCAGGAGCAGCAGGGCGAGCGGCGCCGCGAAGTCGAAGGCGGAGGCGAGGGCTGTGATCCAGGTGGGCATTCGGATCAGGCCCGGATCTGTGAGAGCAGGCGGCCGAGGCCGGCATCGATGGCGGCGGGATCGATGGTCTTCGGGCGCCGGTAGAGATCGTCGGCGAAGACGCGGCCCGGCCCGGAGCGGAAGAAGTCCGTGGCGAAGGTGGTGTCGAGCGTCGCGGCCCAGGCCGTGCCACTTGTGCCGGCCGCCGCCTCGCCCTTCAGCGTGCGCACCACGCGCCGCAGCAAACGGGCCTGCGCGACGCGCCGGGCCTCCGGCTCGAGGTTTTGGGCCAACGCCAACTCGCGCAGAGCCGCCCGGCGGACCGACGCGCCGCGCCGCGCCCGGACGAGGCGGATCAGGCCGACGAGCAGCGCGAGGCTGAAGCCGAGGACCAGGGCGGCCACCATCTCCGGCTGCACCGCGCTGTTGCCGCCGGTGGGGAGATGGAGCCCGCGCAGGGTCGAGAGGTCGGGAGCGGGGGTGGTCATTCCTGTACCCTCCGCCGCGCATCTCCTCGCCCCGCGTGCGGGGAGAGGGCTCTTCCGACCTTGTCGTCGGCAGAGCGAGCCAGCAGGCGAGGGGGCGCCACCGAAAGAGTCTCTTCCTGAACCGCCCCTGCTCCCCGGATGCGGAGAGCGGGGGATTCACTCCCGATCTCACAACACCGCATCGAGCCGCTCCATCAGCGGGGCGTAGCTCTCCGGCCCGGCCTCGACGTCGATGCGCAGGCCCTCGACGCCGCAGGCATGGAGGCGGGCGAGGCGCGGGTCGATCGCGTCGGCGGGCTGGGCCCTGCGGTCGGCCTGGACGGTACCGCGCTGTCCGCCCGGCAGGGCGTAGGGATAGAGGCCGGCCGGGCGCGCTCGCTCGAAGGCGTCGCTCACCAGCAGCAACCGAATCGAGAGCCGCTCAGCGAGCGCCGTGATCAGGCTCTCGAAATCCGGCCCCGGCGCGTCCAGCGCGCTCGCCACGACGAGGTGTCCGCCCGAGGGCAGGAGCGAGCGGGCGAGGGCCAGCGTATCGGTGAGCGGCGGGTCGTCCACCGCCGGGCCGGCGAGGGCTTCGGCGTGGGCATGGGCCAGCGCGCCGGTGACGGCGGTCATCGCCCGCTCGCCGCCGGCCGGGCGGATCACCGCGGGCTCGCCCGCGCCCGCTGCGATCAGGCCGATGCGCCCGCCATCGCCGACGATGCGCCAGCCGAGCAGCGTCAGCGCCTCCGCCGCTGCCACCGAACGCAGCGCCCGGCGGGTGCCAAACAGCATCGAGGGCCGGAAATCGGCGAGCAGCACCACGGCGCGGTCGCGCTCGTCGTGATGGGTGCGCACGTGCACTTGGCCGGTGCGGGCGGTGGCGTTGCGGTCGATGAAGCGGCGGTCGTCGCCCTCGGACCAGGGCCGCACGTCGTCCGGCTCCGAGCCGCGCCCGCGCTTTCGCGTGACGATGCCGCCGGGCAACCCGGCGATGGTGCGGGTCGCGGGCGAGACGCCGCGCCGCGCGAGATGGCGCAGGCTCATCAGCCCGGCCCCGGACAGGTGGATGCCGGGGGCGTCGGTCGGGTCACTTGCGGGGGCCGCCGTCGCGGTCATGACGGCTACAGCGCCCGCGTCCGCTCGACCAGCCCGCCGATGATGCCCCGCGTGGTGCGCCCCTCGGCCGCCGCGCGCCAGGTCAGGCCGATGCGGTGCGCGAGGGCGTCTGCGGCCAACTCCGAAATGTCTTCGGGCACGACGTGGTCGCGACCATGCAGGTAGGCGCGGGCCTTGCCGGCGACCATCAGCGCCAGCGTCCCGCGGGGCGAGGCCGGGTGCTCGATCGCCGCGCGCAGCTCCGGCGCGACGCTGTCGCCGCGGGTGCCGGCCACGAGCCGCACGAGATAGTCCTTGAGGGCCGGCGAGACGTAGGTGGCGAGCGCGGCCTCGCGGGCGGCGATCACCTCGGCGACCGAGAGCTTCACCGGCATCGCTTCGGCGTGGTGGTTCAATTCGCCCTCGACGAGATCGAGGATGCGGCGCTCGGAGGCCTCGTCCGGCATCTCGACGACGACGTGGAGCAGGAAGCGGTCGAGCTGCGCCTCGGGCAGCGGGAAGGTGCCGGCATGCTCGATCGGGTTCTGCGTCGCGACCACCATGAACGGGTCAGGCAGGCGGTGGGTGTGGCCCGACACCGTGATCTGTCCCTCGGCCATGGATTCCAGCAGCGCCGACTGCACTTTGGGCGGCGCGCGGTTCACCTCGTCCACGAGGATCAGCGAGTGGAACAGCGGTCCCGGCAGGAACTCGA
This sequence comes from Methylorubrum sp. GM97, assembly GCF_024347855.1. Classification (NCBI taxonomy): domain Bacteria; kingdom Pseudomonadati; phylum Pseudomonadota; class Alphaproteobacteria; order Hyphomicrobiales; family Methylobacteriaceae; genus Methylorubrum; species Methylorubrum sp. GM97. The sequence goes on along the minus strand of NZ_AP025942.1, from coordinate 764,976 downwards.
AGGTGCCCGCATCCTGGCGCCAGACGGTGGTGCCGGTGAGGTCGGCGGGCATCAGGTCGGGCGTGCACTGCACGCGGGCGAAGGAGCCGTCGAGCCCGTCCGACAGACGCTTGACCGCGCGGGTCTTGGCGAGCCCCGGCGCGCCCTCGATCAGCAGGTGGCCGCCGGTCAGGAGCCCGATCAACAGGCGCTCAACCAGCTTGTCGGCGCCGATCAGCCCGTGGCTCAGCCCGTCGCGAAGCTGGAGGATGCGGTCGCGGACGGGCGCTGCCGCCGCGGGCCGGGCGAGTGCCTCGACGCTCATACGAGCGCCTCTGCCAGCGCCGTCGCCGGTCGAGCCTCGGCCCTCGTCGCAGGAGAAAGATCCTGCAGCATGCGCGTCTCCTCAGCGTGGGTTTTTCTTAAGGCTCCCACAATCCTGCCGGTGTGCCCGCTGCCCGGTCGCCGCGTCAATCCCGCGCCGTGCCCCTGGCCACGGGCAAATTGACCGCACGCGACCGGCTGCGCGCGGATCGCTGACGTTTCGTCACGCAACCGTCACGCTCGTGCGACAGCGGGGAAACCGCGCGACACCGAAAAGGTCCCCGAACGGTCCATGCCCGGCCCCTTTCCCTTCCCCACGCCCGAAGCCGTGAATTCCGGCATCAGCCTCGCGGTCGCCTTCGGCCTCGGCACCCTGATCGGGGTCGAGCGGCAGTACCGGCAGCGCAGTGCGGGCTTGCGCACCGCCGTGCTGGTGGCGCTGGGCGCCGCCGCCTTCGTCGATCTCGGCATGCGGCTGACCGGCGCGGAGGGGGCGACCCGTGTCGTCGCCTATGTCGTCTCCGGCATCGGCTTTCTCGGCGCGGGCGTCATCATGAAGGAGGGGATGAACGTGCGCGGCCTCAACACCGCCGCGACCCTCTGGTGCGCGGCGGCCGCGGGCGCCTTCTCCGGGGCCGACCTTCCGCTGGAAGCCTGCTTCGTCACCATCGCGGTCCTTGCCGGCAACACGCTGCTGCGCCCGCTGGTGAATCTCATCGACCGCATCCCCATCGACGAGAGCGCGACGGAGGCGACCTACGCGGTGCAGGTGACGGTACCGGCCGAGACCGCCGGCCTCGCCCGCGACCTGCTGGTCGAGCGCCTGGAGGCGGCGGATTACCCCGTCGGCACGACGGAGGTGGAGGAACGCGGCGAGACCACCGTCGACGTCATCGCCACGCTCACCGCCACGACGGTCCACGCCAAGGATCTCGACGCCGTGGTGGCCGATCTGGAAAAGCGGCCGGAGGTGCGCCACGCGACGTGGTCGGTGCAGACGGGGGATTGATCACGCCTTGCCGTGAAGCCTACGGCCTACACATCCATCGGTGCGAGTGTGGACGAACCACCATGAGCCACACCCAAAAACACGCCCTGATCGTCGGCGCCTCCCGCGGCCTCGGGCTCGGGCTGGCCGAGACCTTCCTGCGGCGCGGCTGGCAGGTCACCGCGACCCGGCGCGGGGCCGCGCCCGGTCTCGAACGGCTCGCGGCGGAGGGTGTGCGGGTCGAAACGGTCGATATCGACGACGATGCGTCGGTTGCCGCCCTGCACGAACGGACGCGGCGCGAACAATTCGATCTCGTCTTCGTGGTGGCCGGCGTGCTGATCGAGGCGGAGAAGCCGCTCAACGCGGTGGCGCGGGCGATCCACGCACAGGTCTACCTGATCAATGCGGTGAGCCCGATCCTGTTCGCGGACGCTTTTGCTGAGACCCTTGCACCGGGCGGCACGCTCGCCTTCATGTCCTCGGTGCTCGGCAGCGTCGGCCTCAACACCGAGGGCGGCTGGGAGAACTACCGGGCGAGCAAGGCGGCGCTCAACACCAACGCCCGCAGCTTCGCGGCGCGCCACGCCGACCGCGCGTTCGGCGTGCTGCTGCTGCATCCGGGCTGGGTCGCCACCGATATGGGCGGCGAGGGGGCCGACCTCGACGTGGCGACGAGCGCGGCCGGATTGGCGGACGTGATCGAGGCGAGAGCCGGCCGGACGGATCTCGCCTTTCTCGACCACCGGGGTGAGGCGCTGCCCTGGTAGGCCCGGGCATCGTCCCGAAAGCCGGCGGCCGGCTTTTTCAAAAAGTCGATGCCTTGGGCTTACCGGCGCTGATCGAGGGGCCGGCTGCGGCGCTCGACCACCACGGTCGGGCGGCTGCGGCGCTCGACGATCACCGCCCGCGGCGGGGCGCGGTTCGGGCTCGTCGGCGCGAGGATGCGTTGCTCCAACGGCCGGTGCGCCGGACGCGCCGCCGCGGCCTTGGCGGCGGCGACCACGTGGGGGCGCACCTCATCCGGGCCGAGGCCGATCAGCCCGCAGGCGATCTCCACCTGCTGCTCGACGTCGTCGGCCAGATCCTGGGCGGCGGCGACCGCCTCGTCGACCGTGGGCGGCTCGCGCCGCACCCGGATCGGAGGCAGATCCTGAAAGCTCTTCGGAGTTTTTTTCACGGCACGACTCGCGGTCTTCATGCACCGATCATAGGACGGTCCGTCCGGTTTGTGCACTGCACCTAAATCGGACGTGACGGACCGCCGGCCGCATGGCTTGCCGGGCGGACGCCCCGCTCGTCGAGCATGCAGGATGCGCGCCGATCCGCGCGGGCGCCAGCACATTCGTTGACGGCACCATCCGGCGAACAAGGCCCGCGCCGGTCAGAGTGTCGCGGTCGCGCTGCAAAAGGTTTGGCGAATCCACGGGCCTGCGGGGCACACGAAAATCGGGGCTGTGGCGACACGTCATCCCGAATCCCGCCCCGATCCTGCGCCACGCAGGCTCCACGATGCCAGACACTCGCGATCCCCGCCTCACCCCGGCCCGGCCCGACCTTGCCGATATCCGCCTGAAGGGCGTCGTTACAGCCGAGCGCTACGTCGCGGGCGAGCCGGCGCGGGTCGCCGTGCCCTCCACGCCCCTTCGCCGCGCGCCGCGCCTCGAGGCCGGGCTCGAGACCGAGGCGGTGATGGGCGACGCCGTGACGGTGTTCGAGATCCGGGATGGATTCGCCTGGGGCCAGATCGCCCGCGACGGCTATGTCGGCTACCTGCCGGAGACGGCGCTTGGGGCGATCGATCCGGCGCCGACCCATCGGGTCGCCGCTTTGCGCACCTTCGTCTACCCCGCGCCCGACCTGAAGCGTCCGCACATCGCCCATCTCAGCCTCGGCGCCGCCTTCGCGGCGGAGGCGCAGGAGGGCGAGTACTGGCGGCTCGCCGGCGGCGGCTATGTCTTTGCCGGCCATGCCGTGCCGCTCGGGACCGCCGAGCCCGATTTTCCGGCCACCGCCGAGCGGCTCGTCGCCACGCCCTATCTCTGGGGCGGGCGTACCAGTCTCGGCCTCGATTGCTCGGGCCTCGTCCAGCTCTGCCTGGAGACCGCGGGCTTGGCCTGCCCGCGCGATGCGGACCAGCAGGAACGGGCCCTCGGCAACGCCTTGCCGCCAGGGCTCGACGGCCTGCGGCGCGGCGACCTCGTGTTCTGGAAGGGCCATGTCGGGCTGATGCTCGACGCCGACCGGCTGATCCACGCCAACGGCCACCACATGGCGGTGGCAGTCGAGCCTTTGCGCGAGGCAGTCGAGCGCATCGCCGTCAAGAGTTTCGGCGCCGTCACCTCGATCCGCCGGCTCGATCCGATCGCGTGACGGCGTTCAGCCGGCGCGGACGCTCTCCGGCACCAATTCTATCAGCGCCTCGGCGAGGGCATCGACCTGCCCCTCGTCATGCGCTGCCGAGAAGGCGACCCGCAGACGGGCAGTGCCGGGGGCGACCGTCGGCGGACGGATCGCCACCACGAGGAAGCCGCGCGCCTCCAACGCCGTCGAGAGAGCAAGCGCTGCCTCCGCCGCGCCGATGAGCACCGGCACGATCGGGCTCATCGCCTCGGGCAGGCCGAGACCCGCGGTGAAGCGGCGCGCGAGCGCCAGCGGCCGGGCAGCGCGCTCCGGTTCCGTCTCGACGATGTCGAGGGCTTTGAGCGCCGCGGCGGCGGAGGCCGGCGGCAGGCCGGTGGTGTAGACGAGGCTGCGCGCCCGGCTGGTCAGCAGGTCGATCACGGGCTGCGAGGCGCAGAGATAGCCGCCATAGGAGCCCAGCGTCTTCGAGAGCGTGCCCATTTCGAGCGGCGCCCGCTGGCCGGGCTCGACCACGCCGAGACCGTGGGCATCGTCCACCAGCGTCCAGGCGTCGTATTCGCCGGCGAGCGCCAGGATCTCGGGGAGCGGCGCCCGATCGCCATCCATGCTGAACACCCGCTCGGTCAGGATCAGCGCCCGCCGCGCCGCGCCGCGATGCTCGGCGAGCAGCACGCGCAACTGCGCGACGTCGTTATGGGCAAAGCGCACGGTCTGCGCCCTCGACATCGCCGCTCCCGCAAACAGGCAGGAATGGCCGAGTTCGTCGATCAGGATCAGGTCGCCCGCGCCGACGAGGGCCGGGGCGATGCCGAGATTGGCGAGATAGCCCGAGCCGAAGACGAGGGCGGCCTCCTTGCCCTTGTGCCGAGCAAGCCGCTCCTCCAGCGCCGCGAGCGGGGGGAATTGCCGGTCACCAGCCGCGAGGCGCCCGCGCCGGCGCCGTAGCGCGCCAGCGCTTCGGTGGCCGCCGCGATCACCCGCGGATCGTGGGCGAGGCCGAGATAATCGTTGCAGGAGAACGAGACGAGGCTGCGGCCCCCCCGCTCGGCCGCCGCCTCGGGGCCGCGGGCGGTCACGGCCAGCCGGCGGCGCAGGGCGCTGGCTTCCAGGCCGGCGAGCTTTTCTCCGGCGAAGGCGTCGAGGCTGTTCGATGGGTTCGGCGACATGGCGCTTGAAGGCGACGGCGCTCAGGCGATGTCAAGACGATGGTGATGAGCGTGGCGAACCCGTTGCGGGGCGCCGCGTTGCCTAGGCTCTGCCGGAACCCCTGCCATGCTGCGCCGCCGCCTCGTCGTCCTTCTGCTGATCGCCTTTGCTGGTCCCCTCGTCAGCCCGCTGCCGGCCTCGGCCGGCCCGGCGCAGTCCTACCTGTTCGGCGAGACGCGCTTCCGCAACGCCTGCCGTCCGCCGCTGAAATACGCGGCCGGGGCCTGTGTGCGCCGCTGCCCGGCCGGCTTTGAGAGCTTCCGTGGCTATTGTCGGCAGCGCAACATGATGCGCTGATCGTCACCGAACTTGACTTGCATAGGCGGGCGCAAAGTGCGAGCCTTCCGGGGTTCGTTACAGACGATACGGGAGAGCCCAGGCTCATCGAAAGATGAATCATGGCGCCGACGGAGCAACCACCCCCGGAAACTCTCAGGCACAATCACCGTATCGTTGGACAATCTGGAGAGAGGCGCCGTCCGGCGTCCACCGAAGGAGAAACCTCGCTCGAATGCCGAGTGAGGGAAGCTCTCAGGTAAGCGCGACAGATGGGGGCAACTTGCCAGCCGGCCGGCGGGCAAGATCCGTCTGTCGTGGAGTGCCCGATGAGTCTGCAAGCTGCCGGTGCCGTGAGCCCCGCCGCCCCCGTTTCCGCTGATCCGCTGGCACAGACGCCGCTGCACGCGCTCCACCTGCGCCTCGGCGCCAAGATGGTGCCGTTCGCGGGCTACGCGATGCCGCTGCAATACCCCGCCGGGCTGCTCAAGGAGCATCTGCACACGCGGGCAGCGGCCGGCCTCTTCGACGTGTCGCATATGGGCCAGATCGCGCTGACGCCTCGCTCCGGCGATGGTGCGGAGGCGGCCCGCGCCCTTGAGGCGTTGATCCCCATCGATATCCTCGGGCTTCCCGAGGGCCGCCAGCGCTACGGCTTCCTGACGGACGAGGCCGGCGGCATCCTCGACGACCTCATGGTCGCGCGCCTGCCCGGTCGGCTCCACGTCGTCGTCAACGCCGCCAACAAGGCCGCCGGTTTCGCGCATCTCCGGGCGCATCTCCCGGACGATCTCGACATGGCGCTGGTGCCGGATGCGCTGATCGCGCTTCAGGGCCCGAAGGCGGCCGAGGTGCTGGCGCGGCTGGCACCCGAGACCGAGGCGATGCGCTTCATGGATGTGCGCGCCGTCGCGATCCTCGGCGCGCCCTGCCTCGTCAGCCGCTCCGGCTATACCGGTGAGGACGGCTTCGAGATTTCCGTGCCGGCCGCGCGCGCGGAGGCTGTGGCCGAAGCCTTGCTCGCGGAGGCCGAGGTGCTGCCGGTCGGCCTCGGTGCTCGCGATTCCCTGCGCCTCGAAGCCGGCCTGCCGCTCCACGGGGCGGACATCGATCCCGGCACCAACCCCGTCGAGGCCAGCCTTGCCTGGGCGATTTCCCCCGCCCGCCGCCGGGGCGGCGCCCGCGAAGGCGGGTTTCCGGGCGCCGAAAAAATCCTCTCCGCGATGGAGGCCGGGCCGTCGCGGCGGCGCGGCGGCCTGCGCCCCGAGGGCAGGGCGCCGGTGCGGGCGGAGGCCCCGCTCTTCGCCGCCGAGGCCGGCGGCGATCCGGTCGGCCGCGTCACCTCCGGCGGCTTCGGACCGAGCGTCGGGGCGCCTGTCGCCATGGGCTTCCTACCGGCCGCGCTGACCGCCCCGGCACCCGCGTCTTCGCCGAGGTCCGCGGCCAGCGGCTCCCCCTCGTCGTCTCCCCGCTTCCCTTCGTCCCGGCCGGCTTCAAGCGCGGCTGATCTCTCTCGTGTCAGGAGTTTTGACCATGCTGCGTTTCACCGACGAGCACGAATGGCTGCGCCTCGACGGCGACGTCGCCACGGTCGGCATCACCGCGCACGCCGCCGAACAGCTCGGCGACCTCGTCTTCGTCGAGCTGCCAAAGGTCGGCGCGAAGCTGACCAAGGGTGAGGCGGCCGCGGTCGTCGAGTCCGTCAAGGCGGCCTCCGACGTCTACGCGCCGCTCTCCGGCGAAGTCACCGAGGTCAACGAGGCGGCGGTCGCCGACCCGGCCTCGGTCGGCACCGACCCGCAGGGCGGCGGCTGGCTCTACCGGCTCAAGCTCGAGGATCCCTCCGCCATGGACGAGCTGATGGACGAGGCGGCCTACGCGGCGTTCGCGAAGTAGCGCGCCCGCTTTCCCTCTCCCCTCTGCGGGAGAGGGTGCCTGCGGAGCAGGCGGGTGAGGGGCCGGCTCAGGTCTCTCCGGAAAGGTCGCTCCCCTCTCGACCCCCTTCGGGGGCCACCCTCCCCGCAGAGGGGGAGGGATGTCACGGCATCCGCCTTCGAAAGGCCTCCCCATGAAATACGATCGCCACGATCCCTTCGATTTCGCAGCCCGCCGCCATATCGGCCCGAAGCTCTCCGAGATCGACCAGATGCTGGAGACGGTCGGCGCGAAGTCGCTGCACGCGCTGATCGACGAGACGCTGCCCCCGACATCCGGCAGGCCGAGTACATCGATTTCGGCGCCTCCCTGACCGAGCGCCGCTCGCTCGAGAAGCTGCGCGCCACCGCCAACAAGAACCGCCTGCTCGTCTCGCTGATCGGCCAGGGCTATCACGGCACGACGATGCCGCCGGCGATCCAGCGCAACATCTTCGAGAACCCGGCCTGGTACACCGCCTACTCGCCCTACCAGCCGGAGATCAGCCAGGGCCGGCTCGAGGCTCTGCTCAACTTCCAGACCCTGGTCTGCGATCTCACCGCGCTCGATGTGGCCAACGCCTCGCTGCTCGATGAGGCGACCGCGGCGGCCGAGGCCATGGGCATGGCCAAGCGCGTGGCGAAGTCGGACCGGAACGCCTTCTTCGTCGACAGGGACTGCCTGCCCCAGACCATCGCCGTGCTGAAGACCCGCGCGGCGCCGCTCGGCTGGGAGGTCGTCGTCGGCGATCCCTTTTCGGATTTGGACCCGTCCACGGTCTTCGGGGCGCTGTTCCAGTATCCCGGCGTGAACGGCGCGGTTCACGATTTCTCCGGCGTGATCGCCGCGCTTCATGAGGCCGGTGCGCTCGCCGCGGTCGCCGCCGACCCGCTGGCGCTGACGCTGCTGAAGGCGCCAGGCGAGATGGGCGCCGACATCGCGGTGGGCTCGATGCAGCGCTACGGCGTGCCGATGGGCTATGGCGGTCCGCACGCCGCCTATCTCGCGACCCGCGACGCGCACAAGCGGGCGCTGCCCGGCCGCATCGTCGGCGTCTCGGTCGATGCCCGCGGCAACCGCTCCTACCGCCTCGCGCTCCAGACCCGCGAGCAGCATATCCGCCGCGAGAAGGCGACCTCGAACATCTGCACCAGTCAGGTGCTGCTCGCGGTCATCGCCTCGATGTTCGCGGTCTATCATGGGCCGGCGGGCCTCAAGGCGATCGCCCGGCGCGTCCACCGTGACGCCGTGCGCCTCGCCGAGGGGCTGGAAGCCCTCGGCTTCACCGTCGAGCCCCGGCACTTCTTCGACACGATCACCGTGCGCGTCGGCGCGTTCCAGGGCGTGATCCTGAAGAGCGCGGTCGAGAACGGGGTGAACCTGCGCCGGATCGGCACGGACCGCATCGGCATTAGCGTCGATCAGCGCACCCGGCCCGACATCGTCCAGGCGGTGTGGCGCGCATTCGGGGGCGGCGATCTCCCCTACGATGAGGGCTATCCCGAGCCGCGCCTGCCGGCCGAGCTGGAGCGCACCTCGGACTACCTGACCCACCCGATCTTCCACATGAACCGGGCCGAGAGCGAGATGACGCGCTACATGCGCCGGCTCGCCGACCGCGACCTCGCGCTCGACCGGGCGATGATCCCGCTCGGCTCCTGCACGATGAAGCTCAACGCCACCGCCGAGATGCTGCCGGTCTCCTGGCCGGAATTCTCGGAGCTGCACCCGTTCGTGCCGGAGGACCAGGCGCTGGGCTATCGCGAGCTGATCGACGATCTCAGCCAAAAGCTCTGCGCCATCACCGGCTACGACGCGATCTCGATGCAGCCGAACTCGGGCGCGCAGGGCGAGTATGCGGGGCTGCTGGCCATCCGCCGCTATCACCTCTCGCGTGGCGAGGGGCACCGCACGGTCTGCCTGATCCCGTCCTCGGCCCACGGCACCAACCCGGCCTCGGCGCAGATGTGCGGCATGAGCGTCGTCGTGGTCGGGGCCGACGCCCACGGCAACATCGACGTCGAGGATTTTAGGAAGAAGGCCGAGCAGCATTCCGGAAAGCTCGCGGCCTGCATGATCACCTACCCGTCCACCCACGGCGTGTTCGAGGCGCGGGTGCGCGAACTCTGCGACATCGTCCACGCCCATGGCGGTCAGGTCTATCTCGACGGGGCCAACCTCAACGCGATGGTGGGGCTGGCGCGGCCCGGCGATATCGGCGCCGATGTCAGCCACCTCAACCTGCACAAGACCTTCTGCATCCCGCATGGCGGCGGCGGGCCAGGCATGGGGCCGATCGGCGTGAAGACGCACCTGATCCCGTTCCTGCCCTCCGATCCGCGTTCGGGCGAGGAGGGCGCGGTCTCGGCCGCCGCCTTCGGCTCGGCCTCGATCCTGCCGATCTCGTGGAGCTACTGCCTGATGATGGGCGGGCGCGGCCTGACCCAGGCGACACGGGTGGCGATCCTCAACGCCAACTACATCGCCCGGCGGCTCGATGGGGCCTATTCCATCCTCTATGCCGGCCGGAACGGACGGGTCGCGCATGAATGCATCGTCGATGTCCGCCCGTTCCAGAAGAGCGCGGGCGTCACCGTCGAGGACATCGCCAAGCGCCTGATCGATTGCGGCTTCCACCCGCCGACGATGAGCTGGCCGGTGGCCGGCACGCTGATGATCGAGCCGACCGAATCCGAGACCAAGGCCGAAATCGACCGCTTCTGCGACGCCATGCTGGCGATCCGCGAGGAAATCCGGGCGATCGAGGAGGGGCAGATGGACCGGGCCAACAACCCGCTCAAGAACGCGCCGCACACGGTTCAGGACCTAATCGGCGCCTGGGAGCGGCCCTACTCGCGGGAGGCCGCCTGCTTCCCGTCGGGCAGCTTGCGCATGGACAAGTACTGGCCGCCGGTGAACCGCGTCGACAACGCCTACGGCGACCGCAACCTCGTCTGCTCCTGCCCGCCGACGGAAGCCTATGGCGAGGCGGCGGAGTAGGGCCGCCGCATGCGACACCCTCCCCCCTTTGCGGGGAGGGTGCCTGCGGAGCAGGCGGGAGAGGGGAGCGACGCTTCCGAAGAGTGCGGAGTTAGCCCCTCACCCGACCCCTTCGGGGCCACCCTCTCCCGCAGGGGGGAGAGGGAAGGGCTGACGCGTTTGACTCCGTCAGCGCCACCCCTCAATCCGGCGCCCATGACCGCGCTCGAACACCACCACCTTTGGCGCCCCTACACCCAGATGAAGACCGCGGCGCCGCCGCTGGAGGCGATCGCGACGCGGGGTTCGCGCATCACGCTGAAAGGCGGGCGCGAACTCATCGACGGCATCGCCTCGTGGTGGACGGCGGTGCACGGCTACAATCACCCGCACATCGCCGCGGCGATGGCCGACCAGCTCATGCGCATGCCGCACGTGATGTTCGGCGGGCTCACCCACGCCCCAGCCGAGCGGCTGGGCGCGCGCCTCGCCGCGCTGCTGCCGGGCGATCTCAACCACGTCTTCTTCACCGATTCCGGCTCGGTCGCCGTCGAGGTCGCGCTGAAGATGGCGGTTCAGCTCTGGCTCAACCGCGGCGAGACCGGCCGTACCCGCGTGCTCGCCTTCCGTGGCGGCTATCACGGCGACACGATGGGCGCGATGTCGGCCTGCGACCCCGAGGAGGGGATGCACCGCCGCTTCGGCGCCTACCTTCCCACTCAGGTGTTTTGCGCGCTGCCGCGCACGGCCGAGGACGAGGCGGCCCTCGATGCGGCGCTGGCCCGCCACCGCCACGAACTGGCGGCAGTGATCGTCGAGCCGCTGGTGCAGGGAGCGGGCGGGATGCTGACCCATCCGCCGGAAGTGCTGGCCACCATCGCGCGGCTCGCGCGCCGCCACGGCCTGCCGCTCATCGCCGACGAGATTTTCACCGGGTTCGGCCGCACGGGGACGCTGTTCGCCTGCGAGCAGGCCGGCATCGTGCCCGACATCCTCTGCCTGTCGAAGGCGCTCACCGGCGGCACGATGGCGCTGGCCGCCACGGTCGCCACCACCGAGATCTTTTCCGCCTTCTGGTCGGACGAGGCATCGGCCGCGCTGATGCACGGGCCGACCTTCATGGCGAACCCGCTCGCCTGCGCGGCGGCGAATGCCAGCCTCGATTTGTTCGAGGCCGAGCCGCGCCTCGCGCAGGCCCAAGCCATCGCCGCACGCCTGCAAGAGGGGCTCGCCCCTCTGAGCCGGTTGCCCGGTGTGCGGGAGGTTCGGGTGCTCGGCGCCATCGGCGCGGTGCAATTCGCAGGCACGCCCGAGCTCGCGGATCTCAAGCGGCGTTTCGTCGAGCGCGGCGTCTGGGTGCGCCCGTTCGGCGACATCGTCTACCTCACCCCGGCGCTCACCATCGATGCGGGCGATCTCGACCGTCTGATCGCGGCAGTGACGGCGGTGACCGAGGCGGTGGCCTAAGGCCGGCAGGCCGCGATCGGCCCTACGGCGCGAAGCTTGCGAGCTTGGCCGCAGAGAACCACGGGACCCTGCAACCCGCAGCGGGGTTACCCGTTGGATGATCGCAGCGCAGCGGTTCCCGTCGCGGGAAACGGCCAAGCCTGTGAGCAGGCTCAGTCTGTGAGCGGGCCAGGTCTGTGGGCAGGCCGAGTCTGTCAACGACAAGTCTGCGAACACCTTGGGCCGCTGGAGCAAATCGGGGAGAGCGTAAGGTGGCGAGCCAGACCGAGACGACGAATCCGGAAGCCGACCGTCCCGTCATCCTCATCGTCGAGGACGAGGCCCTGACCATCATGGACCTCGGCGACGTGCTGGAGGGGGGCGGCTACGACACCGTGCAATGCGCCTCCGCCGAGCGCGCGCTGTCCATCCTTCAAGCGCGGCCCGACATCTGCGGCCTCGTGACCGACGTGCAGCTCTCGGGCCGGGTCGATGGCTTCGATCTGGCTGCTTCCGTCGCCCAGGCACGGCCGAACCTGCCGATCCTGATCGTGTCCGGCCGCGCCTCGCCCGATCCCGAGCGGATGCCGGAGGGCGCGCAGTTCATCGCCCGCCCCTGCGCGGGCGAGGATATCCTGGCTCGGCTCAAGGGATTGATGCCGCATTGCTGAGCGCGGCGCGCCACGCCGCGACGGTTTGCTCTAGGCCCTGTTCCAGGCCGTAGCGCGGGGAAAACCCAACCTCGTCCGTCAGGCGCCGGATGTCGGCCTCGATGCAGGCCGGCTCCGTCGGGCCGAGGGGGCGGGCGCCGAAATCGATCAGATCGGGGCGTCCGGTCAGCGCACCGATCGTCTCCAGAATTCTGCGCACCGGCACCGCTTCGCCCGAGCCGATATTGACGGGCCCCTCCACCCCCGAGTCGAGCAGGGCCGCGAAGGCCGCGCCGACATCGGCGACATGCAGGAAATCGCGCCGCTGCCGGCCCTCGCTGGTGGCGAGACGCTGACCCGTGAGCAGCGCCCGCGCCGCATCGCTGACCAGCCGGCCCGGCGTCTCGCCGGGACCGTAGAGGTAGAACAATCGCCCCCAGCCGAGGGAGAGTCCGGCGGTCGCCGCGTAGGCTTGCAGGATGCGGCGAAGACCGTCCTTGGCAGCCCCGTAGAGCGTCGCCGGGCGGCAGGGGGCCGCTTCCGCCAAATGACCCTCTCGGATCGCCGCTGCATCCCCTATCTCCGCGTGCGGGGAGAGGGTCGCGACGACAGGCTCGCCGAAGCCCTCTCCCCGCGTGCGGGGCGAGGGGGATTCCAATTCTGCACGCGGCAGGAGGTTGATCCCCGTCCAATCGTACTCGGCACACGTCCCGGCCACGACCGCGCGGGTGCCGCCCGCCTCGCGGAACGTCCGCACGAGGTCGAGGCTCGCGGCCGTCCAATCGAGGTTGTCCGGTGCCTGCCAGTAGCGGCCGGGTGTGGTGACCCAGGCGAGGTGGAGCAGGTGGCTCGCCGAGGCCGCCTGCACGGCAGCCCGGCGCTGCACCGGATCGAGCAGGTCGGCCGCGTGGAAGGCGTGGACCCCTTCCGGCGCGGTTCGGCCGATGGCGTGAACCTCGAAGCCGCGAGCGGCCAAAGCGGCGATCGCGTGGCGGCCAACGAAGCCGGCCCCGCCGGTGACGACAACCCGCTTCACCGCCCCGCCCAATCGGGGAAGGCGAGGTCACGCGGTGCGATGACGGTTACCGGCTCGAGCCACGCGAGCCCGAAGGCGGGATCGTCCCAGCGTACGCCGTCCGCGGCGGAGGCCACGAACGGTCGGTCGATCATGTAGAGAATCTCGGTGTCGTCGCTCAGGGTCTGGAAGCCGTGGGCGAGGCCCGCCGGGATGTAGAGGGCGTGGCGGTTCGTGGCCGAGAGCGTCACGGATGCCGTGCGGAGATAGGTCGGCGAATCGGGCCGCAGGTCGATCACCGCGTCGTGGATTGCGCCGCCGGTGCAGCGCACGAGCTTCGTCTCGGCGTGGGGCAACTTCGAAAAATGCATCCCGCGCACAGTGCCGCGGCGATGATTGAACGACACGCTCGACTGCGTGAAGCGCCCGACCAGCCCGCGCTCCGCGAATTCGCTCTCGCACTGGGTGCGGGCGAAGAAGCCGCGCTCGTCCGCGTGCGGCTCGGGCACGACGCGGAACAGGCCGGGCAGCGCGAGTTCCTCGAAGATCATGAGATGCGTGCGCCCGGCTGCGAAGGCATGGCCGCTCCCACCCTCGCTCTCATCCTGAGATGGCGGCGCGAAGCGGCCCCCTCGAAGGATCTTCCCGCCGGCCGCGCGATCCCTGGACGATCCTTCGAGGCCGCTGCGCGGCACCTCAGGATGAGGCTGGGAGGGGCGGGCCGCGACATCAGAACACCGTCAGTTCGGGGATCGCCACGGCGAAGCGTCCGCCCCATTCGCGGATCGCGGCCATCTCGCCGGCGATCTCGTCCTCGAGGTTCCAGGGCAGGATCAGCACCGTGTCGGGGCGCATTGCCAGGAGTTCGTCCGGCGAGACCACGGGGATGCGGCTGCCGGGCAGCCACGTGCCCTGCTTGTGCGGCGAGCGGTCGGCCACCGCGCGGACCAGCTCCGGCTTGATGCCGCAATAGTTGAGGAAGGTGTTGCCCTTGGCCGCCGCGCCGTAGGCGCAGACCGTGCGGCCCGCCGCCCGCTCCTCGATCAGGAAGCGGAGCGCCGCACATTTGATGTCGGCCACCGCCCGCCCGAACCCGGCATAGCCGGAGGGGTCGAACAGGTGCGCCCCCCATTCGCTGAGCACCACGCGCTCCAACTCCGGCGTCGGCGCGTGCGCGGCGGCCTCGTGGCAGGCGAAGACGCGCAGCGATCCGCCATGGGTCGGCCATTCCTCGACATCGAACACCCGCAAGCCGTGCTGGCGCAGGATGCCGATGACCACGCCGAGCGAGAGGTAGGAGAAGTGCTCGTGGTAGATCGTGTCGAACTGCCGTTGCTCGATCATCCGCAGGAGGTGCGGGAACTCGAAGGTCGCCACGCCCTCCGGCTTCAGGATCTCGGCAAAGCCCGCTGCGAAATCGTGGATGTCGGGCACGTGGGCGAGCACGTTGTTGGCCGCCGTCAGATCCGCCTTGTGGCCCGCCGCCGCGAGCCGCCGGGCGGTCTCGCGACCGAAAAAGGCGATCTCGGTGGGCACGCCGCGCTCGACGGCGACGCGAGCGACGTTGGCTGCCGGCTCGACGCCGAGCACCGGCACGCTCCGGGCGACGAAGTATTGCAGCAGGTAGCCGTCGTTGCTCGCGACCTCCACGACCTTGCTCTCGGCGCTCAAGCCGAAGCGCGCGATCATCGCGGCGACGTAGCTTTCGGCGTGGCGCAGCCAGCCGGCGGAGAAGCCGGAGAAGTAGGCGTAATCCGAAAAGATCGCCTCGGGGCTCTCGAAGGCTTCGAGTTGCACCAGCCAGCAGGCATCGCAGACATAGGCGTGGAGCGGGTGGAAGGTCTCGCCCCGGTGGCGCCGTTCCGGCGTGACGTAGGAATTGGCGAGCGGCGACAGGCCGAGATCGCAGAAGGTCCGGGTGAGGGCGGCGCCGCAGGCGCGGCAGGTCGGGGCGGTCACGCTTGGACTCCGGCTTTTGCTCCAGGCTGGCCCAGCGCCTCGTAGCGCGCGATCTCGGCCTCGGCCAGAGCGCGGGGATCGGCGCCGGAAGCGGCCGCGCGGTACCACGCGGCAGTCCAGTCGAGCGCCGTGTCGAGGGTCAGCCGCCGGTCCCAGCCGAGGCGGGCGCGGGCCTTGGAGGCATCGACCTTGAGATAGGTCGCCTCGTGCGGATGGGTCTTCTGCGAGAGGTGCCAGCCGGCTCCCCCGCCCCAGCCCTGCGCCAGCCGCTCCACGAGGTAAGAGACCGGCCGGCAATCCTCGTCCGCTGGCCCGAGATTCCAGCCCTCCGCGAAGGCGGCGCCGTCGGCGCCCGCGAGGCATTCGGCAAGCCTGAGGTAGCCGGCCAGCGGTTCCAGCACGTGCTGCCAGGGGCGGATCGCGTGCGGCGCCCGGATCTCGACCGAGTCCCCGGCCTCGAAGGCGCGCACGATATCGGGGATCAGCCGGTCGAGGGACCAATCGCCGCCGCCGATGACGTTGCCGGCCCGCGCGCTGGCGATCCGCGCGGGATGGCCGCCCGCGCCGAAGAACGAGGCGCGGTAGGCGCTCGTCACGAGTTCGGCGCAGCCCTTCGAGGCGCTGTAGGGATCGCGCCCGCCCATCGCCTCGGTCTCGCGATAGGCATAGGGCCATTCGCGGTTCTCGTAGGCCTTGTCGCTCGTCACGACGACGACGGCGCGTACGCTCGGGGCCGACCGCACCGCCTCGAGTAGGTGAACACTGCCCATGGTGTTGACCGCGAACGTCCCCACCGGATCGGTATAGGAGGGCCGCACCAGGGCCTGCGCCGCCATGTGGATCACGATCTCCGGCTCGGCAGCCGCCACGGCCGCGGCGAGCGCCGGCAGGTCGCGGATGTCGCCAATGCGCGAGGCCTCGGACGGGAATGCGATCGCCTCGAACAGGTTCGGCCGCGTCTCAGGGGCGAGGGCAAAGCCGGTGACGCGGGCGCCGAGGCGCGCGAGCCACAGGCTCAACCACGCGCCCTTGAAGCCGGTATGCCCGGTGAGCAGCACGCGCTTGCCCGCCCAGAAGGCAGGATCGGGGTTGAGCGCAGCCATCACCATACCTTCCAGGGCGCGTCGCCGCGGGCCCAGAGCTCTTCGAGGTGCTTCTTGTCGCGCAGGGTGTCCATCGCCTGCCAGAAGCCGTGATGATGATAGGCGTGGAGCTGGCCGTCGCGGGCAAGGCTCTCCAGCGGGCCGCTCTCCCACACGGTGGCGTCGCCCTCGATCCGGTCGAGCACTTTTGGCGAGAGCACGAAGAAGCCGCCATTGATGGTCGCGCCGTCGCCCGCCGGCTTCTCGCGGAAGCTGCGCACCGCGTCGCCCGCGAGGTCGAGCGCGCCGAAGCGGCCCGGCGGCACCACCGCCGTCAGCGTCGCGAGCCGGCCGTGCGCACGGTGGAAGGCTGCCAGCGCCGTGAGGTCGATATCGGCGACGCCGTCGCCGTAGGTCATGAAGAAATCGTCGTCGCCGAGATAGTCGCGCACCCGTTTGAGCCGCCCGCCGGTCATGGTGGCGTCGCCGGTTTCGATCAGCGAAACCTTCCAGTCCTCGGCCGCCGAGCGGTGAAACTGCACGTCGCCCCGTCCGAGATCGAGCGTCACGTCGCTCAAGTGCAAGCGGTAATTGAGGAAAAACTCCTTGATGACGTAGCCCTTGTAGCCGAGGCAGATCACGAACTCGGTCACGCCGTGGGCGGCGAAGATCTGCATGATGTGCCAGAGGATCGGCCGTCCGCCGATCTCCAGCATCGGCTTGGGGCGCACCACGGTCTCCTCCGAGAGCCGCGTGCCGAGCCCGCCCGCGAGGATCACGGCCTTCACAGGTCATCTCCGGGTCTGTGTGTCGTCGTCATCATCGCCACGCCTCTACCATGCGCTGCTGTGCTGCCGGAAACCGCTCGGCGTCGAGGGTGAAGGCGGGCGGGCGGATGCCGAACGGGTCCGGGTAGTACGGGTCACGGGCGAGCCGCGCGCCCCAGCGCTTGCGGAAGCGCGCCTGCTCGGCGGGATCGACGGTGGGGATGCGGTTGCGGCTCTCGTAATGGTGCAGGCTCGCCTCGGCGCAATAGACCGTGCGCAGGCCTCGCTCGCCGAGCCGCAGGCAGAGGTCGATGTCGTTGTAATTGATGGCGTATCCCTCGTCGAAGCCCTGAATGGCTTCGAAATCGGACCGCCGCACCATCACGCAGGCGCCGGTCACGGCGAGAGTGTTGCGGTTGGCCAGACTCGAGCCGTGATACCCGGCGTCGTCACCGGGGAAGCCACGGCGGACATGGTCCGGCAGGCCCTCGCCGAAGACCACGCCGGCATGCTGAAGGCTGCCATCCTCGAACAAGAGCTTGGGGCCGACCGCACCGACGCCGGGAATGGCGAGCTGCGCCAGCATCGCCTCGATCCAGTCCGGCGTGACGACGCTGATGTCGTCGTTGAGAAAGACCAGCACCTCGCCGCTCGCCGCCCTTGCGCCGAGATTCATCTTGGCGGCGACGTTGAAGACCGGCTTGTCCCAGGTGAGGGTGCGCGCCCCGAACCGCTCGACCGCCGCACGCGTCTGCGGGCGCAGGTCGCCGTTATCCACCGCCACGATCTCGATGTTGTCGTAAGTGCCGGTCTCGCGGATGCTGGCGAGGCAGGCGGCGAGCAGATCGATGTTGCGCCCGCCGATGAGGCTGTCGCGCCCGGCGGTCGGGATCACCAGGGAGACGAGTGGGCGGGCCGCGAGCACGCGCCGGAGGGCGAAATGCACGGGGCCGAGCGCGCGGACGGCATCGAGCCCGCCGGTGCGCCGGGCGCGTCCGGCCAACGCGCGGGCGGCGGCCCCCGGGTCGGACGCGGCGGCGCGACGATGGCAGAGCACCTGCGCGACGTGGCCGACGCGCTCGCTCCGCTCCGTCACGCGGAGCGCGAGGTCGTAGTCAGTCGCGCCTTCGCTCTCGCCTGGAAAGCCGCCGGCCGCCCGAACCAAGGCAGTGCGGTAGAGGGCAAGCCCGCCGATGTAGAAGCTGCTCTCGAGTGTCTCGGGCGACCAGTCCGGCTTGAAATAGGGATCGCAGCGCTCGCCCTCCGGCCCGATCCGATCCTCATCCGTGTAGAGCAGGTCGAGATCGGGCTCGCGGGCGAGCCGCCGGACGAGGGCGAGGAGCGCCTGCGGCGCAAGCCGGGCACCGGGCCCCATCGTGGCGAGATAGGAACCGCGCGCCTGCGCCAGCGCCGCATCGAGGGAGGCGGCTTTGCTTTTCGCGGGCGGCAGCAGACGAATGCGGCCGTCCTCCGCCGCTAGCGCCTCGAGCGCGGCCGATGGCGCGGCCGCGAGGCACAATTCCCAATCCGGGTAGACCTGCGCCCGCAGGCTCGCGACCGTCTCCCCGAGCTGGACCGGATCGTCGCCGCCCGCCACCAGCAGAGAGATCAGTGGGCGCTCCGACAGGGCCCCGAGCTGCGCCCGCATCGTCTCGATGGAGGGCAGAGCCTTGGCTTCCACTGCCTGAATCCAGGCGGCGTAGCTGGCGGGCGGACGGTGGGTCTGGGCGGCGCGGGTGAGGCGGCGCCAGATTTCGCCGGGCGGCACGCTGCGCAGGAGGCCGACGGCGCGTCGCAGCAGGCGCAGCGGCCGACGCTCCTGCGGCGGCAACCGTTCGATGATCTTTTCGGCGGACAGGAGAGCCGCCTCGATCCGGCCCGCCGCCTCGATCCGCACCGCATCGAGGCGGAAGCGCGGGCCTGCCTCGGCGGCTTCCAGGCGCAGCGCGCGTGTGCCGCGCGGCAGGCGGATCAGGTCGTCGGTGCCGTCTGCCCGAACCGTGAGCCGGTAGCGGCGCGGCTCGGCCTCGCCCCGCGCCTCGACCGCGAGCACCGGCCACACCGAATCCGGCCGGCAGCGGATGCGGATGCGCTGGCCCGACAGGGCCGACACCGCGTCCGCCGGGCCGAGCGCGAAGACGGGATCGGGGCCGGTCGCGCTCCAGGCGTCGTCCGCACAACGGCGCAGGTCGCGCAGGGGATAGAGGCCGAGCGCCTCACGGCGCTTCATGGAAACAGCCCGTCGTCTCGGTTCCGGTGGAAGCTCATGCGGCGCGGGAATCCACGAAATCGGCCGCGCCGTGAAGCGGTTTCTTGCAAAAGCGGTGTGTTGTCGGCCCTGTGTCGGCAAAGCGAAGGGTTTCTGTCATCGAAGTTTCATCGCCGGTCGGCAGATGCTTGCCCTGCGGGCCGCCCAGAGGGCACTCTTTCCGGGCAGCGTTCAGGAGCCCGCACGTCCGTGAAGGGAAACCGGATCATGTCGGCGGCAAACGAAGTGGTCGCCGTGGCGGCACACGGCGACGCTCCCGCTCAGTCGGGTGGCCGAAGCGCGGCAAAGGACAAGGCGGGCAAGACCGTCAAGCGGCTGCGCCCCCCGGCGGCCAAGAGCGTCGGCTGGGCGCTCGTTCAGGCAGCGCGGCTGCACCGCGCCCGGATCGGCGACCGGCTCGCCGAACTCGACCTGTTCGCCGGCCAGGAGCAGGTGGTGCAGGCGCTGGCGGCGGCCGGCAGCATGACCATGGGCGATCTCGCCGCGACCCTGCGGGTGCGCCCGCCGACCGCCTCGAAGACGATCTCGCGGCTCGCCGCCCTCGGCTTCGTCGAGCGCCGGGCCGAGGCCGGCGACGGCCGCATCGTGCGCGTGCGACTGACCGAAACAGGCTTTGCCAAGGCCGCCGCGATCGAGCGGATCTGGGACGAAGTCGAGGCCGAACTGCTCGAAGACTTCGACAACAAAGAGCGCCGCCGCCTGCGCAAGCTCCTGCGCCGCGTCGCCCGCAGCCTCGCGGGAGCCGCGGGCGTAACCGGCCACGAAGAGTCTGATGCCGAGATCGACGGCGAGGCCGACGACGAGGAGGAGGCCTTGCTGGCTCCGGGCGCGACGAGCGCGGTCGTCTGATCCTGAGGCGAAGCCGGCAGCGGGCAGCCCCTATCGAGAGGGGCCGCCTCGCCAAGTGTCGTGTGGCCAGCCGATTCTTGAGATTCGGCGTCCGGGGCGATGCGCTCGCCTGACCGGTCAGGCCCGCCCGGCGGGCACCATGTCGGCGAGATCCAGCTGGGCCGGGCGGGAGAGGGCGGCGGCCAGCATCGCTTCCAGGACGATGAGGTCGGTTTCCGGGTCGGGCTCCCAGCCGCAGGGGCAGTGCCCGTCGGGATCGTGCGCGGCGGCCACCTGCCGGTAGAGCGTGCCGACGGTACGCGCTGCGGCTTCAAGAGCGGCCATGACATGCATCGGCTCGCGCTGAAGTGCCTGCCAGAACGCGGTCGTGAGCGCCCGCTCCAGCGTGCCCTGCGCGTGCCGCTCCGCCGCGTCGGGTGGAGCCGTGACGAGGCCGGCGCTCATGCCTGCACCTGCGCCCGCGCTTCGACCGGGATCAGCCGCGGCGGTGTCGCGTCGCCCGGCTCCAACCCGACCAGGGATTCGAGGCCACCCCGGCTCAGGCCGAGGGAGGACCCGTCCCACCACGCGAGGCGCACGGATTCGAGCACCGCGTCGAAGGCCGCGAGCAGACCAGCCAAGCCGACGGAGCCGTCGCGGGCCGAGGACAGCGTATCGGCCCGCGAGGGCCACGCGCTGACGTGAGAAGCGTTCGGGAATGTCAGAATGTGCGCCATGCATTCATCATGGCTCCATCTGTCGATATTGCGCAAGCGATCTTCAAAACATTGGAAATGCTTTAATCGAGCTCTGTTTCGAAGCTTTGCACTATTGATTTAGAACAATTCAACCCACCTCAAAAAATCACGGCAGCATCTCGGTTTGGCCGGGCCGGACGGCGTCGATCAGCGGACGGGCTGGTCGAAGGCCGTGTCGGGGTAGGGCTCGCCCTTGAGGGTGAAGTGCCACCATTCCTGCGCGTAGGGCACGAAGCCGGCGCGAATCATCGCGTCGCGCAGGCGGTGACGGTTGCGCGACTGGATCGGGCTGACGCCGGGAAAATCCGTCGCCGAGGCCGGGTCGAACAGGTCGAACGGCGTGCCCATGTCGAGTTCGGCGCCGTCGGCGCTGCGCACCAGCGTCAGGTCCACGGTGGAGCCGCGGGAATGCGACGAGCGCTCGGCGATGTAGCCGAGGCGGAACAGATCCGCCTTGTCCGTCCGCGGGTAATAGGCGGCCTTCATGCGTGTGTCGGCCGGGTCGCGCGCCCAGGCGGCGAAGTCGGCCACCGCCTGGCGCGGGCGGTAGCAGTCGAACACTTTCAGGCCGAGGCCGTCCGGCGCCAGTGACGCCTGCACCCGGGCCAGCGCGCGGGCGGCCTGCGGGGTGAGCAGGCAGCGCGATGCCTCGTAGCCGGCGATGGGCCGGCCGACGAAGTTGTCGGAGCCGGCATAGCGCATGTCGAGGGCGAGCCCCGGCACGTGCCGGGCGGCATCGACGAAGGGATCGATCTCCGCCGCGGCCGGCTGGGACGCGGCGAGGGCGAGGCCCGTCAGTGCGACGCGCATCAGGCCCGCCATGCCAGCAGCCCCGCGCCCGCTGCGATCAGCCCGACGCCGAGCCAGTGATGCGGTGCGAGGCGCTCGCCGAGGAAGAGGACGCCGAACACGGCCACGAGCACGACGCTCAGCTTGTCGAGCGGCGCGACGCGGCCGGCGTCACCGAGCGCGAGCGCCCGGAAGTAGCAGAGCCAGGACGCCCCGGTGGCGAGCCCCGACAGGATCAGAAAGACAAGATTTCGGCCGGAGACGCGGCCCAGCTCCTGCGCCTGTCCGGACGCGGCGAGGATCACCCCGGCGAGCGCCACCACGACGAGCGTTCGAATGAAGGTGGCCACATCCGGCGCGACGCCGTCGATGCCGACCTTGGCGAGGATCGCCGTGGCGGCGGCGAACCCGGCGGAGAGCAGGGCCCAGAACCGCCACGACAGGAGCCATTCGCTCACCGCTTCCTCCTTCACAGGGCGTGGCGCATCACGATCAGGGCTAGGGCCAGCCCGCCGATACCCGCCAAAACCGAGACGAGCACGTAGGCGAGCGCTGCCAGCCCGTCGCCACGCTCCATCAGGGTGAAGGCTTCGAGGGAAAAGGTCGAGAAGGTGGTGAAGCCGCCCAGGATTCCGGTGGCCACGAACAGCCGCGCCTGGGGCGGCCCGCCGCGCGCGGCCAGCCAGCCGGTGACGATCCCCATCAGCACCGAGCCGGCGACGTTGATGCCGAGCGTGCCCCACGGGAAGCTCGCCCCGAGCCGCACAGCCCAGGCGTTGACGCCGTAGCGCATGACACCGCCGAGGCCGGCACCGAGGAAGACGAGAAGGGTGTTCAAGGCTGAAGGCTCGGGATGAAACGCCGTTACGGCGCGGGCTTGCAAGGCGCGTGCAGATCTAGCGCATCGAGCGGACGGAGGCGTGCATCATCCGAAGCCGTTGCGTTGTGCAACGACGGTTCGAGCTACGCTTGGCTTTCATCATGAGCGTCAGTGAGGCGATCCGGACAAGGCGACGGCAACAGGTCTGGCACAGGCCGTTGGAGCCGGCCCTCCAAGAAAAAGCCCCGCCGGCACTGGGCCGACGGGGCTTCTGTTTCGCGGCGACGGTGCGGGTCAGTCCTCGCCCAGGATCTTATCGGGCGTGATCGGCAGGTGGCGGATGCGCTTGCCGGTGGCGTGGTAGACCGCGTTGGAGATCGCAGCGGCCACGCCGACGATGCCGATCTCGCCGAGGCCCTTCACGCCGAGGGGGTTCGCCTTGTCCTCCTCGTCCACGAAGATCACGTCGATGTCGTGGATGTCGGCATGCACCGGCACGTGGTACTCGCCGAGATTGTGGTTCATGAACCGGCCGATGCGGTGGTCGAGCATCGATTCCTCGTGCAGGGCCGAGCCGATACCCATGACGACGCCGCCGAGGATCTGGCTGCGGGCCGTCTTGAGATTGATGATCTTGCCTGCCGCGATGGCCGACACCACGCGGGTGCAGCGCACTTGGCCCAGCTCCTCGTCGATCTTCACCTCCACGAAGATCGCCGAATGGGTGTAGGCCTCGAATTCTTGCGCAAAATCCTTGTCCGGGGCGGCCTCACCGGTCGCCTCCAGCTTTGGCGTGCCGGTCGCCGTCAGGACGTCGGTGAGTGCCACGCTCTTGGACGGATCACCCGCCACCTCGATGCGACCGTTCGAGAAGACGACGCGCTCGAAATCGGCGTTGGCCAGCGGTGAGTTCTCCATGCCGCGCGCCAGCTTGAACGCCTGCTCGGCGATGTCGCGGCAGGCCTTCATCACGGCGGTGCCGGAGGAGGCCGCCGTCCACGAGCCGCCGGCCACGGGGGCCTTGGCGAGCTTGGTGTCGCCGAGCTTGGTCGTGACGTGTTCGAGCGGCAGGCCCAGCGTGTCGGCGGCGATCTGGGTCAGGATCGTGTAGGTGCCGGTGCCGATGTCGCCCGTCTGGTTGCCGACTTCGAGCCGGCCGTCCGCGGTGAGCACGGCATGCGCACTCGACTGCATCATCATCGATTCCCAGATGCCGGTCGCCATGCCCCAGCCGACGAGTTCCCGGCCCTCGCGCATGGAGCGCGGCTGCGGGTTGCGCCGGCTCCAGCCGAAGCGCTCGGCGCCCTGGCGGAAGCAGTCCTTGAGCGCCTTGGAGCCGAACGGCTTGTCCTCGGTCGGGTCGCTCTCGGTGTAGTTCTTCAGGCGAAGCTGGATCGGGTCCTGGCCGGTGGCGTAGGCCAGTTCGTCCATCGCCGTCTCGATGGCGTAGACGCCGGTTACGGCACCAGGTGCGCGCATATCGCCCGGCGTCGGGGTATCGATCTTGGCGAGGCTGTAGGTGAGCGCGACGTTGTCACAGTCGTAGAGCACGCCCGACCAGTTGACGACGACCTCCTGGTAATCCTCGTAGGACGAGGTGCCCTGCACCGCGTCGTGCTTGAGCGCGGTGAGCTTGCCCGAGCGGTCGGCGCCGAGCGAGACGGTCTGGAGCGCTTCCGAGCGGTAGGTGAAGGACCACATCTGATCGCGGGTCAGCGTCACCCGCACCGAGCGGCCGAGATCTTTCGCGGCCAGCATCGCCAGGAAAAGCTGGTATTGCGGGCGCAGGCCCGAGCCGAAGCCACCGCCGAGATAGGGGTTCAGCACCCGCACCTGCTCCGGCTTCAGGCCGAAGGCGCTGGCGATGTAGTCGTGGGTGTTCGAGACGCCCTGGATCTTGTCGTAGACTGTGTAGGTCCCGTCCTTCTCCACGACGACGGTCGAGGCGTGCGGCTCCATCGGGTTGTGGTGCTCGTCGGCCATCCGGTACTGGCCGTTGACGCGGATTTCCGCCGCATCGAACGCCTTTTCGGCGTCGCCCCACGGCTCCGGCGGCGGCTTGATGCCGGCCCGCTTCATCGGCGGATCGTAGGCCTCGGGCGCCTGCGCCGAGAGGTCGGTGCGCGGGGCCACGACCCCGTAATCGACCCGCACCAGGGAGGCGGCATAACGCGCCGTCTCGAAATCCTCGGCGACGACGAGCGCCACCGGCTGGCCGGAAAAGATGATGCGGTTCGTCGCCAGCGCCTGGAACGGCGCGCCGGGTGGCGCCACCGCGTCTTGGTAATCCTCCGGGTTGTCGGAGGTGGCCGGGCGGTTCTCGTGTGTGATCACCTTGATGACACCCGGCACCGCCTCTGCGGCGGAAGCGTCGATGCTCCGCACGCTGCCCTTGGCGATGGCGCTCGACACGACCACGCCGTAGGCGAGGTCGGGCGCGGCGAACTCGCCGGCATATTTGGCAAGGCCCGTGACCTTGGCCGGGCCATCGACGCGGCTGACGGCGCTGCCGACGAAACGGTCGCGGCCGGCCGCCGGGCTGATCTGGACGGTCATGGCTGCTCCTTACTGGATGCGCTTGTCGGACTGGGACTGGGGCGTGCCGGCGGCGGCCTGCTCCAGGCCGCGGACGATGGCGCGGCGCGCCAGCTCGATCTTGAAGCCGTTGGTCGCCTGCGGCTTGGCCTCGCGCAGGATCAGGTCCGCCGCGGCCTTGAAGGTCTCGCGGGTGGCCGGCTTGCCCTGCAGCAGCGCCTCGGCTTCCGTGTTGCGCCAGGGCTTGTGAGCGACGCCGCCGAGCGCGAGGCGTGCGGTGCGGATGGTCTGGCCGTCGAGTTCGAGCGCGGCGGCGACCGAGACCAGCGCGAAGGCGTAGGACAGCCGATCGCGCAGCTTTAGGTAGGTATGATGCTTGCCGCCAAAGCCCTTGGCCGGCAGGTCGATGGCGAGGATGATCTCGCCGGGCGCGAGGTTGGTGTCTTTCGAGGGCTCGTCGCCGGGAAGGCGGTGGAAGTCGGCGAACGGGATCGAACGCTCGCCCTGCGGCCCGCTCACCTGCACGGTTGCTTCCAGTGCGGCGAGCGCCACACACATGTCGGACGGGTGGGTGGCGATGCAATGCTCGCTGGTGCCGAGGATCGCGTGGATGCGATCGACGCCGCCGATGGCCGAGCAGCCGGAGCCCGGCTCGCGTTTGTTGCAGGGCGTGGCCGTATCGTAGAAGTAGTAACAGCGGGTGCGCTGCAGCAGGTTGCCGCCGGTCGAGGCCGCGTTGCGGAGCTGTGCCGATGCGCCGGCCAGGATCGCGTCCGCCAGCAGCGGGTAGCGCTCGCGGATGCGGGCGTCGTAGGCCAGCGTCGCGTTGGTGACGAGGGCGCCGATGCGCAAGCCGCCGTCGCGCTCCTCGATCTCGCCGAGCGGCAGGCGGGTGATGTCGATGAGCTTGCCCGGCCGCTCGACGTCGTACTTCATCAGGTCGATGAGGTTGGTGCCGCCGGCGATGAAGCGGGCCGCCGGGTCGCTGCCCAGCGCCTGCACCGCCTCCGCCACCGTGCTGGGGCGAACGTAATCGAAGCGGTTCATCGGGCGTCTCCCTGGTGCATGACCTCTTCGATGGCATCGACGATGTTGGTGTAGGCGCCGCAGCGGCAGATGTTGCCGCTCATCGCCTCACGGATCTCGTCGCGGGTCTTGGCGTGGCCCTCGTTCATCAGGCCGACCGAGGAGCAGAGCTGGCCCGGCGTGCAGTAGCCGCACTGGAAGGCGTCGTGCTCGACGAAGGCTTCCTGGATCGGGTGAAGGCTGTTCTTGCCCTCGCGATGGGCGAGGCCGGCGAGCCCCTCGACGGTGGTGATCTCCGCGCCGTCCTTCATCACCGCGAGGGTGAGGCAGGAATTGATGCGGGTGCCGTTCACGAGAACGGTGCAGGCGCCGCACTGGCCGTGGTCGCAGCCCTTCTTGGTGCCGGTGAGGTCGAGGCGCTCGCGCAGGAGATCGAGCAGCGTGGTCCAGGGCGCCACCTGAAGCGCGCGCCGCTCGCCATTGATGGTGAGCGTGATGCCGATTGTCCCGACGGCGCCGGGCGAACCGCTGTCGATGAGCATGGTTACATCCGTGATGAGGCTCGGGCTCCGCACGGACGGAACGCGAGGCATAAGGCTTCGCGAGGGGCCGGACGGGGAGCGCGTCTTGGAAGGGCGTGGGCTCAGGGCCCGCACCGGGTCGTGGCGATAACGATTCCAAGGTGGCCCTGTTCCGCTCGCCCTGGGGAGGGACGGCACGGCGCGATCACGGACCAGCGAGGCTCAGGCGCGCTTCCCGGCGGGCCGGGGTTACGCAGGGCG
Organism: Methylorubrum sp. GM97; assembly: GCF_024347855.1. Classification (NCBI taxonomy): domain Bacteria; kingdom Pseudomonadati; phylum Pseudomonadota; class Alphaproteobacteria; order Hyphomicrobiales; family Methylobacteriaceae; genus Methylorubrum; species Methylorubrum sp. GM97. The sequence goes on along the minus strand of NZ_AP025942.1, from coordinate 738,220 downwards.
AGAAGCTCGGCTAACGCTTGCCCCGCACGCCGACTTCGAGGAGCCGCCATGGCCGATGCACTCGACCCCGTCCTCAACGACATCGACCGCGATCTGGATAACAGCCTGGAGCGGCTGTTTGCGTGGCTGCGCATCCCCTCGATCTCGACGGATTCCGCCTATGCCGGCCATTGCCGCGAAGCGGCGCACTGGCTTGAAGGAAACCTGACGGCGCTCGGCTTCGAGACCAGCGTCGAGGAGACCTCGCTGCATCCCGTCGTGCTGGCGCACCGCCCGAAGCCGGGGGCGCCGCACGTGCTGTTCTACGGCCATTACGACGTGCAGCCGGTCGATCCGGAAAACCTCTGGAAGACGCCGCCCTTCGAGCCGCGCATCGACGAGACGGGAGACTCGAAAAAAATCGTCGCCCGCGGTGCGTCCGACGACAAGGGTCAGGTCATGACCTTCGTCGAGGCGTGCCGCGCGCATCTCGCGATGAACGGCGACCTGCCCGTCGGCGTCACCATCCTGATCGAGGGCGCCGAGGAGAACGGCTCGCAGGGGTTGCCCGAATGGGTCGAGGCCAACCGCGAGCGGCTGAAGGCCGACGTGGTGCTCGTCTGCGACACCGGCATGTGGGATCGGCAGACGCCGCAGATCACCACCTCGCTGCGCGGGCTCGCCTATTACGAAGTGAAGGTGACCTGCGCCGACCGCGACCTGCATTCCGGCTTCTTCGGCGGCGCGGCGGCCAACCCGATCCACGTCCTGTCCCGGATCATCGCCGACCTGCACGATGCCGATGGCCGTGTGACCCTGCCGGGCTTCTATGACGGCGTGCGCGAGCCCCTGCCCGAGCTGCTGGAGCAGTGGCGCGGTCTCGGCCTGACCCCTGAGAAGTTCCTGGGACCCATCGGCCTGAAGGAGCCGGCGGGCGAGCGCGGGCGCCTTCCGATCGAGCTGATCCAGTCGCGCCCGGCCTGCGACGTCAACGGCATCATCGGCGGCTACACGGGCGAGGGGACGAAGACCGTCATCGCCTCCCAGGCCTCCGCGAAAGTCTCGTTCCGCCTCGTGGACGACCAGGACCCGGAGCAGCTCTCCAAGACCTTCGAAGCCTTCGTGCGCGAGCGCATCCCCGCCGACTGCTCGGTCGAGGTGATCTGCTACAAGGGCTCGCGGGCGGTGGCCTTGCCCTACGACATGCCGCAGCTCGCCGCCGCCCAGGCCGCGCTCGCGGCCGAGTGGGGCCGCCCGGCGGTGGCGGTGGGGGCCGGCGGTTCGATCCCGATCGTCGGCGACTTCAAGCGCATCCTCGGCCTCGACACCCTGCTGATCGGCTTCGGCCTTGACGACGACCGCATCCATTCGCCCAACGAGAAGTACGAGCTGACGAGTTTCCACAAGGGCACGCGCTCCTGGGCGCGGATCCTCTCGGCGCTGGCGCTGGCGCAGGCGTAAGCGGCGCGGCGGCGATGCGAATGGATCTTCCAGGCCACATTCCTCATCCTGAGGTGCCCGCGTCAGCGGGCCTCGAAGGATCCTCCAGGGATCGCGCGGGATCTGGACGATCCTTCGTGGCCGCTGCGCGGCACCTCAGGATGAGGCTGTGGGTGGGAGGCCCAACGAACGCCCCGGCAGATGGCGTGACGGCATGAGCGCCACTGCGGTTGTGCGGCCGACGGGGGACGGGACTGTGCCCGTACCTGGGCAACTCGTGGAGGCCGCGCCCGGCGCCTGCGTGCTGCGCTTTCCTCTGCCGCCGTCTCTGCCGATTCCGTTGCATGTCGCGGCGCCCGAGACGGTGCAGCTGGTGACCTGGGTCTTCTCCGGCCTCGAAGCGGGCGCACCGGACGGTCCCGTCTGCCTGCTGGCGCTCGAAGCGGAGGGTGCTGCGCTGCGCGAGGGCGTCAGCCTCGCCACGCATTTCCGCGACCTCGTGGTGCGGCCCGAGCCGGCCGCGAGCGATGTCCTGTCCTCGGACGAGCGAACCCTGCTCGCGCGCGCGCTGCTCTCGTCGGGCACGGCCGGGCTCGCGCCGCTCGGGCGCCTGTTCGGCCTCGTCGAGGCGGCAGTCATCGCGCTGCCGGTCGCCGAGGATGCGCCGGACCTTGCCGACGGGGATCACGGTTGGTCGCTGGGCGGCACCGCGATCCCGCACGCCCTGCTGTTTCGCGCCCGTGCGGGCTGGGGCTGTGCGCGGGTTGCCGGGGCACGGCTGCGCTTTGGCCGGCACCCACGCCAGCATCTGACCCTGGAACCCGTCTGGGGCGCGGCTCCCGAGGGTCGGCCCGAGCGCTGCCTCGCGCTCCATGCCCACGGCTTCACGGCGCTGACGATAGGGGCCTCGTGATGCCGCTCGACCAAGCGGAGAAGCCCGCGATCCTCGTGCTCGCACCGATGCCGGCCGCGCCCGTGAGCGCCGGCAACCGGCGCCGGTTGGCGGCCACCTGCGAGGCGCTGACCCGCGGCGGCTTTGCCATCGATCTCGCCTATTACGCCCACGAGGATCAGATCTACCGCCGCTTCGGCCAGCACCCGCCGACCGATCTCGAGGAAATGGAGCGGACGTTCCGCAACGTCTTCCTGATCGAGGCGCGGGCCGTGATCCCGCTCAAGACGCGCTCGACCGCCTTCGGAATCGACGAATGGTGCCCCGATGAGGTCGGCGACTTCGTCGCGTGGTACGGCTCCGCCTACCCCGAGACCGGCGCGGTGCTGGTGAACTACGTCTTCCTGTCGCGCGCCCTGGAACGGGTCCCGCCGGGCGTCCTGACGCTGATCGACACCCACGACCGCTTCGCCGGCCGCCAGACCCAGTACCGGCCGTTCCGCGCCGAGCCGAACTTCTTCTACACCGACACGGCCGGCGAGGCGGCGGGTCTCGCCCGCGCCGACGTCGTCCTGGCGATCCAGGCGGCGGAAGCCGGCTATTTCGCGAGCCTGACCGACAGCCGCGTCCTGCTGCTCCCGCCGCACTTTCCAGCCCAGAGGCCGTTCGCCGTGCCGGAGCGGGTCGCCCGCATCGGCTTTCTCGGCCACGGCAACGACCCGAACCTGTTCTCCATCGGCCGCTTCATCCGGGCTTGGCGCGACGGCTGGACTCCGGATCGGCCGGAACTCGTCATCGCCGGCGAAATCTGCCGCAGCCTGCCCGGCGTCGAAGGCCCCGGTGTTCGGCTGCTCGGCTATCTCGACCGGCTGGAGGATTTCTACGCCCAGGCCGACCTCGTCGTGGCACCGATGCTGATGGGCTCCGGGCTCAAGATGAAGGTCGGAGAGGCGCTCTCCTTCGGCCGCCCGGTGATCGGGACCGAGATCGGCCTCGAAGGTTTCGAGCCGGTGGAGCCGGCCCATCGCTGCCGCGACTTCGAGGCGGTGAAGGCGGGGGTGCTGGCGGTGGCGGCCGATTCCGAGGCCCTGGCGCGGCTGACACGGGCGAGCGAGGCGCTGTTCACGCGCTACGCCGCGACCGCGCTGGCGGCAGAGGCGGAGCTGATTGAGCTTCTTAGGGCACGGCGGATCAAGCATGGCATCCTCTCTCCCCGCACGCGGGGAGAGGGTCGCGACGACCTTGTCGTCGGCGCGACAAGCGGTAGCGAGGGTGAGGGGGCGGATCAGCTGGAGACTCCTTCGTCTGCGCCCCCTCACCATCGGCTGCCGCCTCGCTCTGCCGACGACGAGGTCGGCAGAGCCCTCTCCCCGCGTGCGGGGAGAGGGAATGCCAATCCGGATGCGGAGTCGTTTGTTGTCCGCGGCGGCGGCCTCGTTCTGACCTGTGAAACCTCCGCCCGCTCCCGGCCCGCTGCCGATCCCGATCTGGGCGTTCTCGTCGCCACCGAGCGGCGACCCGGCCACGGAACGGCGGCGGTCTATGCACCGCAGCGGCAGCGCTGGTTCGCCCGTGCGGAGGCGTCAGCCGACGGCGCGGCGCCCGATCTCGGTCCGCTCGATGTCGCCCTATCGCCCGAATGGGTGCGCGATAGAACGCTGCCGCCCGCAACCCGCGCGGCGCTGGCCCGCGCCTTCGCCCGGATGCAGGCGGATTGGGAGACGGAGGGCCGGATCGTCGGCTGCGCAGGGGATCGGCTTGAAATCGAAACCCTGCTGCCCGGCGTGCTCGTCAACGGTACGCATCCGGCAGCCGCCTTCCTAGTCGCGGGGGAGGGCGCTTCCGAATGGCGTCTGGAGCGGGTCACGCCGCTCCACCGGCGCCGGATCGACACCTATGCCAACCTCACCGGCCGCCTGCCGGCACCGCTGCCCGTGAGCCTGTCGTTCCGCGGGGCGGCCACAGGCCCGGCGAGCGGGTGCCTCCTGTTCCTCACCGATGACGGGATCGGCCGGATCATTCTGCCGGAGGGCGCGGCTTAGCCTATGAGCGAAACCCCCGCCGTCCCCCTGCTCGACACGATCGATCCCGGCCCCGGTCGCCGCGCGGCGCTGGCCGAGGCCGCGCTGATTGTCGAGGCGATCCAGCGCAACGGCGTGCGCCTCGCCTTCGCGCCGCAGCCCGATCCGGATGTCTCCATCGTCATCGTCGCCCGCGATGCCCGCCACCTGCTGGCGCTCACCCTCTATCGCCTCTGCGCGAGCCAGGGGCTGGCGGGCGTCCGCTTCGAGGTCGTGCTGGTCGACAACGCCTCCGCCCCGGAGACCCGCGCCCTCTACCCGCATCTCGACGGGGTGACGCTGATCGAGAACGCCACCAACACCGGCTTCGGGCCCGCCTGCAACGCGGGCGCGGCAAGGGCGCGGGGGCGCTTCATCCTGTTCCTCAACCCGGATGTCGATCTCCTGCCCGGCGCGCTGGCGGCGATGGTCGCGACCTTCCGCGATCATGAGGGCACCGGCATTGTCGGCGCCCGCCTCGTCTTCCCCGGCGGCGTGCTGCAGGAATCCGGCGCAGGCTTTCGCGACGACGCGCAACTCACCCATCCGCACGGGCGCGGCAACGCCGACCCCTTCGCCCCCAAGCATGCCGCGACCCGCGATGTCGGCTACGTCTCGGGCGCCGTGCTGATGATCGAGCGGGCGCTGTTCGAGGCGCTCGGCGGCTTCGATCCGCTCTTCGCCCCGGCCTATTTCGAGGACACCGACCTCTGCCTGCGCTGCCACCAGGCCGGGCGTCGCGTCATCGTGCAGCCGCGCGCCACGGCGATCCATTACGAGAACGCCACCAGCGCCCGCCGCGAGGATGTGGAGGCGCTGCTCGACCGCAACCGCGCCCGCTTCCTCGACCGGCACCGGCAGAGCCTGTTCGCGCAGGGGCCGCAGCCGCGCGGCACCGGCCTCCTCGACCATGATCCCTGGCGTCTGCGGGTGCTCTACGTCGATGACCGGGTGCCGCATCTCGATCTCGGCGCCGGCCTGCCGCGGGCCAACGCCATCCTCAACGCCATGGCGGGTCTCGGCTACGCGGTGACGTTCTTTCCGAACTACGAGGCGGATGCGGAGGAGGCGCGGCGCTACCGCGACCTCGATGAGCGCATCGAGATTTCTTACGCCAGCGGCGACGAGGGGTTTGCCCGCCTGATCGCCGAGCGGCGCGACCATTACGACGTGCTCTGGGTCAGCCGCCCGCACAACATCCTGTTCGTCACGCAGGCGCTGCACGCCGCCGGGCTCGATCCGCGCAGCTTCGTGCGCTCGAAGGTGATCTTCGATTCCGAGGCCCTGTTTGCGCTGCGTGACTTCGTGACGGAGGCCGCGACCGCGGGCAGCGCGGTGGCCGCCGATCTGGCGTGGCAGGCGGAGCGCGAGACGCGCCTGTTCGGGCTTGCCGACGCGGTGGTCTGCGTCTCCCCGGCCGAGGCGCGGGTGCTCGCCCGCTACAGCGCCTGCAACGCCACCGTGCTCGGCCACGCCCTGACCCGGCCCGAAGCGCCGACGCCGGGTTTTGCCGGCCGCGCGGGCTTCGTCTTCGTCGGCGCGCTCGCCCGCGAAGGGCAGCCCAACGTCGATTCCCTCGACTGGTTTTTCGGGAGCGTCTGGCCGCTCGTGCGGGCGCGGTTGCCGGCGGCGCAGCTCACCATCGTCGGTGGGATCGCGCCGGAGATCCGGGAGCGCTATGCGCGCGAGCCGGGTGTGCAGGTCACCGGCCGGGTGCCGCAGACCGAGCCCTATCTCGATGCGGCCCGCGTGTTCCTGGCGCCGACGCGCTTCGCCGCCGGCATTCCGCACAAGGTCCATGAGGCGGTGGCGCGCGGCCTGCCCTGCGTCGTCACGCCGATCCTCGCCGATCAGGTCGGCTGGGCGGACGGCGCCGGCTTCCTCGTGCGCGACTGGCGCGACCCAAGACCCTTCGCCGAGGCGCTGGTGGCGCTCCACGAGGACGCGGCCCTGTGGGACGCGGTTCGGGAGGAGGGGAGCCGGCACATCGCCGAGGATTGCGACACCGAGGCCTTCGCGGCCGCGATCCGGGCCCTGTGCGAGGCGCAGGTCGTCGCATGAGCGCATCCCCCGTCGCCCGCCTCGTCGGCCTTGCCAGCGGGCTCCTGCGCCGCGTCGTGATCGGCCGCGTCCCGAAGCTGTTCGATGCCGCCTATTATCGCGAGCGCAATCCGGGCGTGGCGCGCAGCGGCCTCGACCCCTTCCTGCACTACGCGTGGTTCGGCGCCCGTCGGGACCGGAACCCGAACGCGGATTTCGACACCGCCTTCTACCGCCGGCAGAGCGGCCGGACCCGGCTCGACCCCCTGCGCCACTACGGGCAGATCGGCGCGGCGCAGGGTCTCGACCCGAGCCCCGGCTTCAGCACCAGCCTCTATCTCGCCCGCTATCCCGACGTAGTCGCGGCGGGGGTCAACCCTCTCCAGCACTTCCGCACCGACGGTCGGGCGGAGGGGCGCGAGGCGGCGCCCTCGCCGATCGAGCCCGACCGCCTGCGGGCGCTCGACGGCGTGGCGGAGGATCACCGCCTCACCCTGCCGGAGGCCGAGGGCGGGCGCTTCGCCCTGACGCTGCTGCGCGACAGCCCGCTCGACCGCACGGCGGATTTCGCGCCGCGCTTCTGCCTGCAGCTCTGCGTCGATGGTGTCGAATACGACGCCCTGCTCAATGCGTTCCGCGCCTTCGAGGCGGGGGCGCAGGCCTCGCTTGCCCTGGAGATCGACACGGGCGCCGGCCCGCACCCGCCGATGCCGACGCAGCTCCTCGCCTTCGAGCGCTGCTTCGTCTCCCGCTCCGGCAACGGCCGGGTGCTGCATCTGCGCTACGCCGAGTTGCGAGCCTGGGACCTGCGCCTCAAGCGGCCCGGCGTGGCGGCCGTGTTTCCCGGCGGCCATTTCTCGGCGCGGCTGCTGGCGAAAGGGGAGGGGTGGCCGGCGGCCTGAATCCCCGCCCGGGCCCTTCGGGGAAACCGAGGCGGCGACGGGCGTTCCCCGGGTGAAGAACCCGAGCAGGATGGCCACCATGAACGACGACGACCGTCAGACGCGCGAGGAGCGCCCCGACTCCACCGGTCCGAATGCCCGGCCCCGTGACACCACCATCGCCCAGACCGGCGAGGGGATTCCCGACGATAGCGGGCGGCCCGTGCAGGTCGACGAGGCGGAGGCCAAGCGGATCGAGGAGAAGATCCGCGCGCTGTGATCCAAGCTCAGCTCCCGGCCTTCCCATCCGTGGCCTCATCCTGCGGTGCGCAGCGAAGCGGAGCCTCGAAGGATCTTCCAGGGGTCGCGCGGGATCTGGAGGATCCTTCGAGGCCGCTTTCGCGGCACCTCAGGATGAGGGCGTCGGGTTGGAGGATCGGCCGCTCGGAGCCGTCAGGCCGGCCGCTCCGAAAAGATCGCCTTCTTGACGATGGCGTGGACGCCCCAGTTGCCGTCGACCACCTGGGTGATGCCGAAATCGACCGCGACCGACATCAACGAGATCGCCTCGTCCTCGGTCAGTCCCTTCGCCTGCATCAGGAATTGGCGCATCTTGCGGAAGGCGTCGCGCATGGCGAGGTCGAGGGAGGATTTCTGGAAGATCGCGTTCTGCGCGTCCGGGCCGAGATCCTTCAGGTAGTTCGGGTAGCTGAAGCCCGAGAGCACCCAATCGTCGGCGGTTTCGATCATCGGGAAGTCCAGGGACTCCAGCGACGTGCCCGCGAGATCGGCTCGCTTGTGCAGGATGAACTGGAAAGTGCCGGTGAGCGAACACTCGATCGCCGTGCCGCAGAGTTCGGAATCGCCCTGGCTCGCATGGGGGTCGCCCACCGAGAACAGCGCGCCCGGCACGGCGACGGGGTAATACATCGTCGCGCCCTTGCCGATGCGCCAGTTGTCGATGTTGCCGCCGGTGTAGCTCGGTGGAATCGAGTTCACCATGTCCGCTTCGGACGGGGCGAGGCCCATTGTGCCGAAATGCGGGCGGATCGGCACGCGGATGCCCTTCAGCACGTCGAAGCTGCGCTTCGTCTTGGTGTGATCGACCGGCAGGCCGGGATAGTCGATCGTCGGATGCTCGTGGCCGTCCGGATCGGTCACGCCCGGCCAGGGGAAGCTGTAGACGGCCTTGGCCCAATCGCGCTCGCCGGTCGCATCGACCTCGTAGATGGTGAGAACCTCGCGCTTCTTGGCCCCCAGCATGTCGTTGTAGTGGTAGCCCCACCATGCCGCTGCGTTGCTGCCGAAGGTCCGGCCCTTGAATTTCGGGTTGGCCGAGGGGCGCGGCGCCACGTCGAGGATGCGCACCTCCAGCACGTCGCCGGGCTCCGCGCCGCGGATCGCCACCGGGCCGGTGCAGATATGGACGCCGAGCCCGCCGCCGGGACCGAGCTTGGAATCCTCGGGTCCGGCGCCGCGGCGCGGCACGCCCTTCTTCTCCTTGGTCCAGAGGAACACGCTCTCGGCGCCGGGATCGCCCGTCACCATCCGCTCGGCGTCGTCGTTGGCGTGGTGAGTCAGGGTCTCGATGGTGACGAAGTCGCCCGACTCGATCTCGACCTGGGGTTTGAGGGTCTTCGAGAAGTAGCCCCAGTGGATGGTCTCGGCATTAGCCGGCAGGTGGTAGTGGGCGGTCTGCTTCAGCCGGCGTGCGCTGCTCTGCGCCAGGGCCGGGTTCACCAGGGAAAGGCCGCCCGCCGCCAGCGCCGCGGCCCCTCCGGTGGCGACGAAGCTGCTCTTCAGGAAGGACCGTCGCTCGGGCTCCATGTCGCGCCGGTAGCGCAGCCGATGTTCGGCGAAGGCGGCACAGGTCGGATCGTCACCACGGCACATTGCAGACTCCAGACGCGTTCAACGCCCGGAACTGAATGCAAAATTACAGCCAAGCTCGGGCCCCGTCCTTGCGTGAAGCAGGGGGGCCCCAAGGCTCGGTGCGTTACTCCGAGAGCGGCCCCACGCCGGGTTCGGCCTCCGGCGCAACTTGCAGCGGCACCGCGGCCTGCGCCTCCACCACCGCCGCGGCGGTGACGTTGACGATGCCACGGGCGGTGACGGAGGGCGTGAGGATGTGCGCCGGCTTGGCCGGGCCGATCAGCAGCGGACCGACCGGCAGCGCGTCGGCGAGCACCTTGGCGAACTGGAAGGCGATGTTGGCGGCATCCAGGTTCGGGAAGACGAGGATGTTGGCCGCGCCCTTCCAGTTGGAACTCGGCAGCACCCGGTCGCGAATGAGTTCGGACAGGGCCGAATCCGCCTGCATCTCGCCGTCGGCCTGAAGATCGGGCGCGCGCGCCTGGATCAGTTCTAGCGCGCGCCGCATCTTCTTCGCGGAAGCGGAGTCCGACTGGCCGAAATCGGAGTGGCTCAGGAGCGCGATCTTCGGCGTCAGACCGAAACGGCCGACATGGTTCGCGCAGGCGATGGCGACGTCGGCGATCTCCTCCGCGCTCGGATCCTGGCGGACATGGGTGTCGGCGAGGAAGAAGGCGCCCTTCTTCGTCACGATCAGGCTCATGCCGGCGAAGTCGATCGAGTCGGGCGAGAGCCCGATCACGTCGCGGATCACCCGCAGGCGCGTCTCGAACCGGCCTTCCAAGCCGCAGATCAGCGCGTCCGCCTCGCCGCGGCGCACCGCGAGCGCCGCGATCACGGTGGAGTTGGTGCGCACCAGCGTCCGGGCGAGATCGGGGGTGATGCCGCGCCGGCCGGCGATTTCGAGATAGGTGGCGACATAATCCCGGTAACGCGGATCGTCCTCGGGATCGATCAGGTCGAAATGTTCGCCGTGCTTGAGGTCGAGGCCGAAGCGCTTGATGCGGGTCTCGATCACTCGCGGGCGACCGACCAGGATCGGCCGGGCGACACCGTCCTCGACCACAGCCTGTGCGGCGCGCAGCACGCGCTCGTCCTCGCCCTCGGCGTAGATGACGCGCTTCGGATCGCTCTTCGCCTTGGAGAAGAGCGGCTTCATGATGAAGCCGGAGCGGTGCACGAAGCGGTCGAGTGATTCCGCGTAGGCGTCGATGTTCTCCACCGGACGGCCGGCGACGCCCGAATCCATTGCCGCCTTCGCCACCGCGGGCGCGATGCGCACGATCAGGCGCGGATCGAACGGGCTCGGAATCAGCGAGCGCGGCCCGAACGGCCGGGCCTCGCCGCCATAGGCGCGGGCGACCACGTCGGACGGCGTCTCGCGGGCGAGCGCCGCGATCGCCTTCACGGCCGCCTTTTTCATCTCCTCGTTGATCTTGTGGGCGCCGACATCGAGCGCGCCGCGGAAGATGTAGGGGAAGCAGAGGACGTTGTTGACCTGGTTGGGGAAGTCCGAGCGCCCGGTGCAGATCATCGCGTCGGGCCGCGCCTGCTCGGCGAGATCCGGCATGATCTCGGGGTAGGGGTTGGCCAGCGCCATGATCAGCGGCTTCTCGGCCATCTTCTCGAGATATTCGGGCTTGAGCACCCCGCCCGCCGAGAGGCCGATGAACACGTCGGCGCCGGGGATCACTTCGGCCAGGGTCCGCGCGTCGGTCTCCTGCGCGTAGACGTCTTTCCAGCGGTCCATCAGCTCGGCGCGGCCCTTGTAGACCACGCCCTTGATGTCGGTGACGGTGATGTTCTCACGGGTCGCGCCGAGCGAGACCAGGAGGTTGAGGCAGGCCAGAGCCGCCGCGCCGGCACCCGAGGTGACGATCTTGGCGTCCGAGAGCCGCTTGCCCGCGAGTTCGAGTGCGTTGAGGACCGCCGCCGCGACGATGATCGCCGTGCCGTGCTGGTCGTCGTGGAAGACCGGGATGTTCATCCGCTCCCGGCACCGCTCCTCGACCTCGAAGCATTCCGGCGCCTTGATGTCCTCAAGGTTGATGCCGCCGAAGGTCGGCTCCAGGGCGCAGACCACGTCCACCAGCTTGTCGACGTCCTTCTGGTCCACCTCAATGTCGAACACGTCGATGCCGGCGAACTTCTTGAACAGGACCGCCTTGCCCTCCATCACCGGCTTGGAGGCCAGCGGGCCGATATCACCGAGGCCGAGCACGGCGGTGCCGTTCGAGAGCACGGCGACGAGGTTCTGGCGGATGGTGAGGGTGGCGGCCTCCTGCGGGTCGTCGTAGATCGCCATGCAGGCGGCGGCGACGCCGGGAGAGTAGGCCAGCGCCAGATCGCGCTGGTTGCCGAGCGGCTTGGTGGCCTGGATCTCGAGCTTTCCGGGTTTCGGCAGTCGGTGGTAGACGAGCGCCCCGGACTTCAGATCCTCGGACATATTGTCGGCCATGGCGATGCCGTCCTCTTCCGCTCGTTTTTGCGCGCCCGCACCCTCTTCTTGCGGGGGGCACTGTTGAGGCATCTGTTGCAACGGCTGAGGCGGGGGCGCAACCCGCACAACGAGACCCGGCTGCATCTGGAAAAGCTGGCTCAGCGCTGGAATTTCACAATTGGTGCATACTCTTACGGCCGGCCGAAGGTGCGCTTCCCCGAATCCGGCCGGCAGCTGACGATCGGCCGGTATTGTTCCATCGCGGATCGGGTCGAGATCCTGCTCGGCGGCGACCACCGGCTCGACTGGGTTTCGACCTATCCGTTCGCCGCGATGACCGGCCTCTGGCCGGGGGCGGACGCACCCCAGGATTATCACGCCTCACGCGGCGACGTGATCATCGGCCATGACGTCTGGCTCGGATCGGGCTGTATGATTCTGTCGGGCATCACCGTGGGCCATGGCGCGGTGGTGGCGGCCCATGCCGTCGTGACGCGGGACGTGCCGCCCTACGCGGTCGTCGCCGGCAACCCGGCCCGGATCGTGCGCCGCCGCTTCGACGAGGCGACGACGGCCGCGCTCGTCGAGGCGGCGTGGTGGGATTTCCCGCATGAGACGGTGATGCGGTGGATCCCGCTCCTCCAGAGCGGACGGGTGGCGGAGCTGATCGACGCGGTGCGAACCGAGCGTGCCGTTGCGGGCGCGCCGCGATTGCCGTAACCGGCCGGCACGATTTCCAGGAACGCACGACCCATGTCCGAACCCCCCCCCGACCGCCTCTCGGTCAATCCGAACAGCCCCTATTACGACGAGGCGGTCCTCGCCCGCGGCGTCGGCATCCGCTTCAAGGGTGCCGAGAAGACCAATGTCGAGGAGTACTGCGTCAGCGAGGGCTGGGTGCGGCTCTCGGCCGGCAAGGCGCTCGACCGGGCCGGCAACCCGATGACGGTGAAGCTCAAGGGCGCCGTCGAGCCGTATTTCCGCGAGGAGCCGGCCGAAGCGTAGGCGTCTGGCGACCGGGGGGGCCTCCGGAAGTGGACCCTCCGGGCACATGCTTCAACCTGCGCGTGTTCGAATCATGAGGAGACCGTTCATGCGCAGGACGGTGATCGCGGCTTTCGCTTGTCTCTCATCAGCTTTGGCGCACGCCGAAGGTTTTGTCCGGCACGACCTGACCGAGATCGCTTCGGAGGCTCGTGCCGCCCTGGATGACTCCTTCGCGATGACGAGCCACGTGAGGCGGCTGACACTCACCTGCCCAGGCTGCAAGGGAGCACCGACGATCGACCTATCGATCGGCGGGCATATGGATGATGCGGTCGCGCGTCTTCAGTCCGGCCGGACCTCGCTCGCATCGTTCCGATCGGCATGCCGCTCGCGCAATCCGGCTTGCAACATAACCGAGTTGTCCGTTGGCCCGGCCGTCGGCTGGGTCCTCACCCATCCGGCCGGCCCTCTGACGACATCGGCCACGGCGTTCGTCCTACGCGGCAGCGACCTCCTGACCATCCGGTCGCTTGCCGAGGATGGCGCGACCGCCGAACGGAACGCTCACACGTTGGTGCAAGCGCTCGCACCTCGCCTCGTCGGCCGCTGATCCGCTCATCGAGGTGCGTCCCGGTCCGGTCTGGGCTCTCGATCTGGACCCTGAAACGCTGAAGCCCCGCCGAAGCGGGGCTTTGGATGTCTGTTTGGTGCGTGGCTGTGCTCAGACCGCCATGCGGTCTTCGCCCTCGACCGGCTCGCGCAGCACGTAGCCACGGCCCCACACGGTCTCGATGTAGTTCTTGCCCGCAGACGCGTTCGCGAGCTTCTTGCGCAGCTTGCAGATGAACACGTCGATGATCTTCAGCTCCGGCTCGTCCATGCCGCCGTAGAGATGGTTGAGGAACATCTCCTTGGTGAGCGTGGTGCCCTTCCGCAGCGAGAGGAGTTCCAGCATCTGGTACTCCTTGCCGGTGAGGTGGACGCGCGAGCCCGAGACCTCGACGGTCTTCTGATCGAGGTTCACGATCAGGTCGCCGGTGGTGATGACCGACTGAGCGTGACCCTTCGAGCGGCGGACGATGGCGTGGATCCGCGCCACCAGTTCGTCCTTGTGGAAGGGTTTGGTCAGGTAGTCGTCGGCGCCGAAGCCGAGGCCCTTCACCTTGTCCTCGATGCCGGCCATGCCGGACAGGATCAGGATCGGGGTCTTCACCTTGGCGACGCGCAAGCTACGCAGCACCTCGTAGCCCGACATGTCGGGCAAGTTCAGATCCAGAAGGATGATGTCGTAATCGTAGAGTTTGCCGAGATCGACACCCTCTTCGCCAAGGTCAGTCGTGTAGGTGTTGAAGTTCTCGGACTTGAGCATCAATTCGATGCTCTGCGCCGTGGCGCTGTCGTCCTCGATCAGAAGTACGCGCATCGTGATCCCCACCGGACAGGCCGTTTCGGGGCGCTTGAGACAAGCTGCCGCCGGTCGTCCGCCGACGGCCCCGGCGGACGCTCCCTCATTCCCACTTTCGAAACGCTATTCCTTAACCGTTAACAAAACCCGAATCCCGCTTGCAAGCACTGTCTCTTTCGAGTCCGGGAGCGATTCTCCCGATCGTTGGCGATCTGTTCCCTTGTGCTGCGCGCGCTCCCGAAACTGCGGATGAGCCTCCCCGGCTAACCCCTTCTGTTGTCTCAGGTTGGTCTCTCTGTTGCGGAAAGGTGACGGAGGCCATTCGTCGCCGTTCTCATTCCCGCGAGCGGCGGCATCCCCATCCGGATGGGTGCCTCGAAGCCTTGGCGAGCGGTCCGGCGGTGTTAAGACATCGGCCGGTTCGGTGGCGGGACGCGGTTAACGGGGTCGGGGCACATGACGCAGGAGCGCGGCTCCGGAGGGCTGGCGGCGGCACTCGCCGCGCTCTCGACCGTCGAGACCCTCGAGACCTTCGGCCGGGTGACGGCGATCCGCGGCCTTCTGGTCGAGGTCGCCGGGCCGGTTTCCGCGATGCGGCTCGGCGGTCGCATCGACGTGGTGGTGGAGGGCGCCGGCGTCGCGGCCTCGACGGTGCCGTGCGAGGTGATCGGCTTTGCCGGCGACCGCGCGCTCGCCATGCCGTTCGGCTCGCTGGAGGGGGTGCGCCGCGGCTGTCCGGCTCTGGTACGCGACGAGGCGGCGGGCGCGATCCGCCCCTCCGCCGCTTGGCTCGGTCGTACCGTCGATGCCCTCGGGCGCCCGATCGACGGCCTCGGCCCCCTCGCGCAGGGGCCCGCGATTTATCCCCTGCGGGCCGACCCGCCCCCCGCGCACGGACGACGGCGCGTCGGGCCGCCGCTCGATCTCGGGGTTCGCTGTATCAACACCTTTCTCACTATGTGCCGCGGGCAGCGCATGGGCATCTTCGCCGGCTCCGGCGTCGGCAAGTCGGTGCTGCTCTCGATGCTGGCCCGCTACACCGCCGCCGACGTGGCGGTGATCGGCCTCGTCGGCGAGCGCGGCCGCGAGGTTCAGGAGTTTCTCCAGGACGACCTCGGCGCGGCGGGGCTCGCCCACTCGGTCGTGGTGGTGGCGACCTCCGACGAGCCGGTGCTGATGCGCCGCAACGCCGCCTACGTGACCCTGGCGGTGGCCGAGTACTTTCGCGATCAGGGCGCGCAGGTCTTGTGCATGATCGATTCGATCACCCGCTTCGCCATGGCCCAACGCGACATCGGGCTGGCCGGCGGCGAGCCCCCGACCGCCAAGGGCTACACCCCCACCGTCTTCTCCGAATTGCCGCGCCTGCTCGAACGGGCCGGGCCGGGGGTGGGGGAGGGGGCGATCTCCGGCCTGTTCACCGTGCTGGTGGAGGGCGACGACCACAACGAGCCGGTGGCGGATGCGGTGCGCGGCATCCTCGACGGGCACATCGTCATGGAGCGGCGCATTGCCGAGCAGGGGCGCTACCCGGCGATCAACGTGCTGCGCTCGGTCTCGCGCACCATGCCGCGGGCCTGCGACCCGGCCCACCTCCCCACCGTCCGCCGTGCGCGAAAGGTGCTGGCGACCTATGCCGACATGGAAGAGCTGATCCGGCTCGGGGCCTACCGTGCCGGTTCCTCGCCGGAGGTGGACGAAGCGGTGGCTCTCATGCCCGATCTGACGGCTTTTCTGGGGCAGGGTAAGGAAGAAGCAACCTCCATCAGCGAGGGTTATGACCGGTTGGCCGCCATTGTCGGCGGTGCGTGAGGCGGCTTCGAGAAGCGCGTCGGGGTAACGGTCCGTGTGGATCGCCCGCGCCGATCGTGTCGCGTCCCGGCGTAGCGTGGAGTGGATGGCCCGACATGAAATCGCGTGACACGCTGATCCGGTTGCGTCGGTTCCAGGTGGATGAGAAGCGCCGCAGGGTGGCGCAGATCGAGATGATGATGGCCGACTTCAACCGCATGGCGGCCGAACTCGACCGGGAAGTCTCGCAGGAGGAGGCCCGTGCCGGGATCTCCGATCCGGCCCATTTCGCCTACCCGACCTATGCCCGCGCTGCCACCGGCCGCCGGGACAACATGCGCCAGTCGGCCGCCGCCCTTGAGGGGCAGCTCGCCGAGGCCAAGGCCGAACTGGGCGAGGCGTTCGAGGAACTGAAGAAGGTCGAGATCCTGGAGGATCGCGAGCGCTCCGCCGAGCGTGCGGCCGAAGCCGCCCGCGAGCAGGCCGAGATGGACGCGATCGGACTTCGGGCGCGGGCCTGAGAGGCCAGATTCTAGGCAGGATCGTCGAGCGCGTCGGCGGCACGGGGCCGGCGACGCGGGCCAGACGACGATTCCCTGGTACCACCCCGTAGAAATCGCGCAGCTCGATCCTGCGGGGGCGTATGAGTGGCCGTGCCGGTGTCGCGTTCATCGAGGGCCATTCCCGACCGCTCAAGCCGCACTGAATGCGTTGCCTGTTACACTCGCTGAGTCGGGCAGAGCCGCGTGTTTCGGCATGAAACCGTCATGATCTAACGGCAAGAGCCGGCCCCATCGAGACGGTTGCCCAGTCCCGCTTGCGATGCGCGCGGTCGTGGCGCAGGAGAGACCGCTCCCGAGAGAGGCGGCGGACATCCATGAAAAAACTCAGTGAAGTCTTCTGGGGCCTGATCGGCCTCGCCGCGGTGGCGGTGTCCTGCTACCTGCTCTGGGGGCAGTTGAAGACCCTATCCTGGGCGAGCATCGAGGCGGCGTTTGCCGCCATTCCGCTCCACCACTTCCTGTTCGCGGCCGTCTCTACCCTCGTCGCCTACGCCGCACTCGCTTGGTACGACCGGATCGCGCTGCTGCATCTGGGCGTGCGCCACATCTCGTGGCTGTTCGTGTCGCTGTGCTCGTTCACGACCTACGCCCTCTCGCACAATATCGGCGCTTCGGTCTTCTCCGGCGCCCTGGTGCGCTACCGGGCCTACACCTCGAAGGGACTTTCGGCGGCGCAGGTCGCGGTGCTGGTGGCCCTGTGCTCCTTCACCTTCGGCCTTGGCACGATCCTGCTCGGCGGCTTCGTTCTGGTATATGATCCGAACCTCCTCGCACGGCTCGACAACCTGCTGCCGGCGGTACTCACCAATCCCGCGACCTCGCGGCTGGTCGGCTTCGGACTGCTCGGGTTCGTCGCGCTCTACGTCCTCGGCTCGGTGCTGCGCTTCCGCCCGCTGACGATCCGCAACTTCAAGATCGAGTATCCGCGGCCCGGTATCATGGTGCGCCAGCTCATCGCGGCGCCGCTGGAGCTGCTGGGTGCTGCCGGCATCATCTACTTCGCCCTGCCGGATGCCCTGAACCCCGGCTTCATTCCGGTGCTCGGCATCTTCCTCGCCTCGTTCTCCGTCGCGCTCGCCTCGCACGCGCCGGGCGGCCTCGGCGTGTTCGAACTCGTGTTCTTCACCGCCATGCAGCTTCAGACCGATGCTGAGAAGGCGCCGGTTCTCGCCGCGGTGCTGATCTTCCGCCTGTTCTACCTGATCATTCCGTTCGCCGTGGCCATCGTCGTGGTGCTGCTGTTCGAGCGCTCCCGCCTCACGAACGCGCTCGGCAAGGACGGCAAGGCCGCGCCGGAGCCGCCGCTCGTCGCTCCGGGCCTCGACAAGCACGTGATCGAGCGGCGGCTGGAGAAGAAGGCGGTCTGAGCCACCCTCGTTCAAGCCCTTACCGGCGGCCGCTCTCCCGAGCGCGCCCCCGGTTGTGTTTCGGGTCACGAGCCTTGAATTCCGCGTCCATTTCGTCGCAGTGACGGCGGGATCAGCGATCCTTACCTCACACCGCTTCCGTGGATGAATGGGACGCGCAGGGTTGCGAGCCCTTCAGGAACGGTTAAGCTTCGACGGAATGGGGAGCCGCTCTGGCTCCTGGATGGACATTATGGCTTCGATCAAAATTCGGGTCGCCGAAGACGGCACCTGTTCGATCTGCCGGGACGGCACGATCATCAGCCGCGGGCTCACCCGTTCGCAGGCCGACCAAATGGTCGCCGTCCTGCGCGCGATCGAGGGACACGCCTGACCGGCGCCTGACCTAAGCGCCGAGCCGCTTCCCTATCTCTCGGCGACGCTGGCTCTCTGAAACAACAAAGTGCGCGAAATGCGGAGCCGAGCCGACCCTTTGAGGTCGGCTCGGCTCTTTGCCTAAGGCCGTCGGCGATCGCCTCAGGCCTCAGGCCGCGCGCACCGTGGCCAGAAAGCGTCGAACTTCGGCCCGCAGGTGATCGGATTGCTGAGACAGCTCCGAGGCGGCACCGAGCACCTGTGCGGCGGCCGTCCCGGTCTCCTCCGAGGCGCGGGCGACACCGGAGATGTTGTGCGTCACCTCGCTGGTGCCGGTCGCGGCCTGGGCCACGTTGCGGACGATCTCCTGGGTCGCCGCGCTCTGCTCCTCGACCGCCGCCGCGATCGAGGTGGAGACGCTGCTGATCTCCTGGATCCGCCCGGTGATGTCGCCGATCGCGCTGACGGCCGTATCGGTCGAGCGCTGGATGCGGGCGATCTGCTCCGAGATGTCCGTCGTCGCCCGCGCGGTCTGGCTCGCCAACTCCTTCACCTCCGCCGCCACCACGGCGAAGCCCCGGCCCGCTTCGCCCGCGCGTGCCGCCTCGATCGTCGCGTTGAGGGCCAGCAGATTGGTTTGGCCGGCGATGTCCGAGATCATCGCCACGACATCGCCGATGCGGGCGGCGGCTTCGCTCAAATCCTGGACGAGCTGTCCGGTCTGGCCGGCCTCCTCCACCGCCGTGCGGGATAGGGCGGCCGACCCGTCCACCTGTCGGCCGATCTCCTGGACGGAGCTGCCCAGTTCCTCGGCGGCGGCGGCCACGGTGTTGACGTTCGTGGTCGCCTCCTCGGCGGCCGCGGCGACGGCGGTCGATTGCCCGGCGGTCTGGTTCGCCGTACCGGCGAGGCCCTGGGCCGTCGATTGCAGTTGCGAAGCGGCCCCGCCGATGGTGGTGACGATGCCGGTGATCGTGCCCTCGAACCCCTGAATCAGGGCGTTGAGCCGCTCGGCCCGCTCCATCTTCAGCGCCTGGTCGGCATCCTGCGCCCCTTGCAGCCGCTCGCGCTCGACGGCGTTGTCGCGGAAGACCGCCACGGCGCGCGCCATCGCGCCGACCTCGTCGCTGCGCTCAGCCTCCGGCAGGGCGATGTCGGTGCGTCCCTGCGCGAGCCGGCCCATCGTCGCCCGCAGGGCGTTCATCGGGCGCACGATGGAGCGGATGATCGCCCAGGAGGCGGCGCCGAGAAGAAGGAGAATGCCGAGCGCGATCGCGCCGAGGCGCAGGATCTGCTCCCACAGCGTCGCCTTTAGATCGTCGATATGGACGCCGGTGGCGACATACAGCCCCCAGGGCGCATGGTAGCGAAACGTGGCGACCTTCGCCGTCGCCGCAGAATCCGGTGCGCGCTTCCAGGTGTAGACGACCGATGCCACCCCATCCCGCACGGCCCGTGGCAGCACGTCCGCGACGAAGGCGAAGCCCGTTGTGTCCTTGAGATTGCTGAAGTTGCGGCCGAGCAGGGTCTTGTCCGCGTGTGCGACCACGGTCACGTCGCGGTCCCAGATGAAGAAGTAGCCGTCCGCACCGTGCCGCATCGCCGAGACGCCGGCATAGGCGGACGCACGGGCTGTCGCCTCCGGCATCTCCCCCTTCTGGGCGAGCCGGTAATGGTGGTCGACCAGGTTGATGGCCGATTCCGTCATCAGCTCGAGCTGGCTGAGGCGCTGCGCGTACATCGCGTTGTACTGGTAGGTCAGCGCGACGGTGCAGATCGCCAGGAGGCTCAGCGCCGACAGGCCAACGAGCGTGTAGAGCTTCCTCGGGATATCGAAACGCAGCACGGCTAGATCCCTCGATGCCCCACGGTCCGATTCTTGCCGCAGGACAGCGACGAAAGTAGATTTTTGGCTATTAACAAAAGCTAAAAATTGCAGTCCCTGTCGGAATTTATACAAGTTGCCGTCTGGCCGCGATCGATGTGCATCGAACACAGCCGCTCATGACGCTACGGGTGATCGGCGGATGCTTTCTGCCCGGCCGTACTAAGGGTGATCGGTGATTGGATACGATCACCGCGAAAGGGTTCGATTGCTCGTCTACACCGATCCGACCGTCCGCAGCCGCGCGCGGGAATGGATCTCCGCCTGGCTCATCACCGGGGTCTCGCGGCGGAAGCGCTCGATGATCGAGCGCACGAAGGGCCGGGCCTGGACCGAGGTGACGAGCACCGGCATCTCGCCCATGCGCGCGGCCTGCTCGAAGCGGTCGCGCACCGTATTGACGAACTCCGTGAGCTTCGACGGCTGCATCGCGAGGTAGCGCTCCTCGCGCTCGCCGACGATCGATTCGAGGAAGGCCTGCTCCCAGGCCGGCGACAGGGTGATGATCGGCAGCGTTCCGTCCGGGCCCTGGTATTGCGCGCAGATCTGCCGGCCGAGGCGGGCGCGGACATGCTCGACGATGTCGCGCGGGTTCTTCACGTGGCCGGCCACTTCGGCGATGCCCTCAACGATGGAGCCGAGGTCGCGCACCGAGACTCGCTCGGTGAGCAGCAGTTGCAGCACGCGCTGGATGCCGGTGGTGGCGATCTGCGAGGGCACCACTTCCTTGAGGAGTTCGGTGTGCTCCTTGGGCAGTTCGCGCAGCAGCTTCTGCACCTCGACGTGGTTCAGGAGTTCCGAGACGTGGGCCTTGATCAGTTCGGTCAGGTGCGTTGAGATCACGGTGGCCGCATCGACCACGGTGTAGCCCTTGAGCTGGGCCTGATCCCGCAAGCCGGCATCGACCCAGGTCGCGGGCAGGCCGAAGGTCGGCTCCAGCAGGTGCTGGCCGGGCAACTGCACCTGGCCGCCCATCGGGTCCATCGCCATGAACTGGCCGGGGAAGACTTGGCCCGTGCCGGCCTCGATCTCTTTCACCCGCACCACGTAGGTGTTGGCCTCCAGGCTCACGTTGTCGAGGATGCGCACCGAGGGCATGACGATGCCGAGCTCCGCCGCGAGCTGGCGGCGCAAGGCCTTGATCTGGTCGGTGAGCCGATCCTGGCCCTCGCCGTTGACGAGGGCGAGGAGCGCGTAGCCCATCTCCAGCTTGAGATCGTCGAGCTTGAGCAGATCGGTGACGGTCTCCTCGGCCGGTGCCCCGCCGGGGGCGGGAGCGCCGGGCGTGCCCTCTGCCACCGCGGGCGGGGTCTCGCGTTGCGTCTTGGCGATGCGCCACGCCGCGTAGCCGGAGGCGCCGCCGAGCGCGAGGAAGGGCAGCATCGGCATGCCGGGCAGGAGCGCGATCAGGATCATGACGCCCGCCGACATGCCGAGGGCTTTCGGATAGTTCGCCATCTGCTTGCCGAGCGCCTTGTCGGCTGCGCCCTTCACGCCGGCCTTCGAGACGAGGATACCGGCCGCGGTCGAGACGATCAGCGCCGGCACCTGGGAGGCCAGCCCGTCGCCGATGGTGAGCAGGGTGTAGGTCTTGGCCGCCTCGGCGAAGCCGAGTCCCTGCTGTGCGACGCCGATGATGATGCCGCCGACCACGTTGATGCCGGTGATGAGGAGCGCGGCCACCGCGTCGCCGCGCACGAACTTCGAGGCGCCGTCCATGGCGCCGAAGAAGGAGGATTCCTCTTCGAGTGCCGAGCGGCGGGCCTTGGCGACCTTCTCGTCGATCAGCCCGGCCGAGAGGTCGGCGTCGATCGCCATCTGCTTGCCGGGCATGGCGTCGAGGGTGAAGCGCGCCGCCACCTCGGCGATGCGGCCCGAGCCCTTGGTGATGACGACGAAGTTCACGATGATCAGGATCGCGAAGACGATGATCCCGATCACGAAGTTGCCGCCCATCACGAAGTGCCCGAAGGCCTCGATGACGTGGCCCGCCGCCGCCGTGCCCTCGTGGCCGTGACCGAGGATCAGCCGGGTCGAGGCGAGGTTGAGCGCAAGCCGCAGCAAGGTCGCGACCAGCAGCAGCGTCGGGAAGACGGTGAATTCGAGCGGGTTGTCGATGAACAGCCCGGTCATCATGATCAGCACCGAGATGATGATCGAGACCGCGAGCAGCAGGTCGAGCAGGAAGGCTGGCAGCGGAAAGATCAGCACCACGAGGATGCCCATCACCGCGGTGGCGAAGAACAGGTCCGAGCGCTTGGAGAGCGCCTGGAAGCTCGCCCGGTTCGGCATGCGCAGGGACGACAGGCCGCCAAGCCCGCCTGCTCCCGCTGGAACGGCCCTGGCCGTTTCGCTCATCGCGCCGAATCCCCGAAGACGAATCGCGCGGGCCTACCCGCAGGACCGCACCCGGCAGGATTTGCCGGGTACAGGGTTAGCGATGCGTTAACGCCGACCCTGACAACGCCCGCGTCGATACGGAACCTCGGCCGGTGACCGGGGCTTGGTCAGGCAACCGGCTCGGCGAACGGCCGGCCCCTGCGGACGAGCCTTGGATCATGCGCGCCCTTCCCCTTCTCCTCCTCGCCGTACTGGCATCGACGGCGGTCCGTGCCGCGCCGGAGCCGGCGGAGGCGCCCGCCGCGACACCTGCGGAAAAGGCGCACGGGGCAGTGGGCGGGCGGCTCGAACCGGGCGCCAACAGCTTCACCACCGCTCAGGTGCGCGCGCGGTTCGCCGAGATGGGCTTTGCCGACGTCGCCGACCTGCAACTCGACGGGCAGGGCATCTGGCGCGGGCGTGCCGAGCATGCGGGCCGCACGCTGAGCGTCGGCATGGATTTCCGGGGCAACGTCGCCGCCGAGTAGCGGCTGGCCACCCCAAATCAGACGAGAGGAACGACCATGGCAACACGCGCCGTCACCGCCCTGTTCGACAATCAGGACACCGCCGCTCGCGTCATCGATCGCATCGAGGCGGAGGGGGTGCCGCACTCGGATATCGGCATCGTTTCGCTGAACGGCGCGGATCGGCCGGCCGGTGCCTTGGCCGGCGGCGCCACCGGTGAGCCCGTGGCGCAGGGCCATGCCTCGGCAAGTGAGCACGAGGGTTCGGCGGCCGAAGGGGCGGGGGCGGGTGCGACGGTCGGCACCGTCCTTGGCGGCGGCGCGGGCCTGCTGGCAAGCCTGGGGCTGCTCGCGATCCCCGGCGCCGGTCCGGTGATCGCGGCGGGCTGGCTCGTCGCCGCCCTGTCGGGGGCAGGGGTGGGGGCGGCCGCGGGCGGCCTGATCGGCGCCTTGACCGGCGCGGGGCTGAGCGGCGCCGATGCCGAGACCTATGCCGAGGGGATCCGACGCGGTGGCACACTGGTCACCGTGCGGGCGGACGGGGAGGTCGCCGACCGTGTCATCGCTCTGATGCAGCGCGCCGGCGCGGTCGATCTCGACGAGCGCGCCGAGGGTTGGCGGGCGCAGGGCTGGACCGGCGGAACCACGGGTGAGCCGCGCGCGACCGGAACGCCCTCGCCGGTGCCCGAACCGGCCCTGGCGCCCGAGCCGGGTACGCCGGCCGATCCCACCGCCTCGCCGCCGACCCGCCGTCCACCCGGTGAGATCGCCTGACCGGTGCGTCAGCTATAGAGATACTTTCGGATCAGGACGCTGAAGCCGAACAAAGCCATGGCCACGAGCGCGACGATGCTCGTGATCAAGTGCTTGCGCGGCTCGATCGCCGATGTGGGCACGACCGGATTGACCACGGGGGTGAAGAACTCGATCTGACGGTTGGCGACGATGCGGGCCTGCTCGCTCGCGGCCAACACCTTGTTATGATAGAGGAGCGCGTTCTTGCGCTCGTTCTCCAGCCCCTCGAATTCTGTCATCGCCTCCGATAGTAGGCGTCGCTGATCCGGATCGGTGCTGGTCATCTGCCGTTCGATCTTCTCGATGTTGTCATCGAGATCTTGGATCTGCGCCTTCAAATCCTGGATCGGACGCCGCTCCGGCGCGAGGTCGCGCAGGCTTTGGTTGAGCTGCACCGACAGGTCGATGCGCTTCTTGCGCAGCTCCGCGATGACCAAGAGGTTGTTCTTGTTGGCCGATTGCGCATCGAGAATGCCGGCGCGGTTGCGCAGGTCGCGCATGGCACGCTGGACGGTGAGCAGGCGCTCTTCGGCGTTCTTGAGTTCGCGGGTGCTCTCAGCCAGCGCGGCGTTGCGCGCCTTGAGGCTGAGTTCATTCACCATGCGCTCGCTCTCGTCCAGAAGCGCGCGGGTCAGCGTGTAGGATTCCTGCGGGTCGAAGGCGGCGACCTTCAGGCTGATGATACCGCCATTGGAATCGACCGAGGTCGTCACGCGCTTGTGCCAGTAGAGCATGAACCGCTCGATCGGCTCGCTGGCGTCGAAGCGCGAGAAGAAGTCGATGCCGTCCCGCGAGAACATCTCGCGAAGCGGCATTTGCCGCTCCATGGTCTCGATCATCTGCCGGCTGGCGATGTAGCTCGTCGTGATCAGCGTGTCCTGAGCGATCATCTGCTTGGACAGGGAGCTGTTGTTGCCCGTTTCCTCGCTCTGCACCTTGTCGACGTTGCCGAGCGCCGGACGCAGGGCGAAGCGTGCCTCGGTGATGTAGCGGTCGGAGGCGATAAGATAGAAATAGCCGGCGGTGACCATCGTCGGCAGCAGGAACAGAAGCACGAAGAAGGCGGGGATCCAGGGATCGCGCCGGATATGCGTCTGATAGGCGCGAATGCCCTTCTTGTGGTCGGACTGGCGCGCGATGCGGGCAAACCGCTTGAGCGATTCCGTGACCGCGGTCGAGCGGTCGGCGGTGGTCACCGCTGCGCTGTTCGGACTGCTGATCTCGGTGCTCATGGTCTCGGTGCTCGCACGCCTCGCGCGGTCAGCCGCGCCGCGTCAGGGCGGCGACGGATCGCACGCTTGCGTCTCTGGCCCGCCCTCGCGGCGAAAGCGTGTCCGAACCTTGAATGGGGCGATGGCGTCCCGCGGCAGGGCGACCCTTCAGCTGTTCAGGCGCCGGTAGGCCGTGATCGCCTCATCGACATCGTCGTAGACCACCGCCTGCCCGTTGATCAGGATCAGCGCCTGACTGCAGTATTCGCGGATCTGTTCCATGCTGTGGGAGATCAGGATCACGTCCGCGGTCTCGCGCCGCTTGTTGAACACCTCGGCGCACCGCTTCTGGAAGCGCGCGTCGCCCACGGAGAGCGTTTCGTCGATGAGGTAGGTGTCGAAGGGAATCGCCATGCTCATCCCGAAGGCAAGGCGTGAGCCCATGCCGGACGAGTAGGTGTTGACCGGCATGTTCAGGTAGCTGCCGAGTTCGGAAAAATCCTCGACGAATTCGAGCACGCGCCGCGGATCCTCCCCGTAGATCCGGGCGACGAAGATGACGTTGTCGCGACCGGTCATCTTGGAGTTGAAGCCGCCTGCGAAGCCGAGCGGCCAGGAGACGCGAAGACCCCGGACGATGCGGCCCCGGGTCGGCTCCTCGACGCCGGCGATGAGCTTCATGGTGGTCGATTTGCCGGCGCCGTTGATCCCCATGATGCCGTAGCTGATGCCGGGCTTCAGGGTGAAGTTCACCCGGTCGAGGATGGTGCGCCGCCGACCATAGGTGGAATAGACCTTGGTGACGTTCTCGAAGCGGATCACGGTTCGGTAGGCTCCACCGGTGAACGTTGCGGGCCGGACCGACACAACGGATGCGCTCGCCGTACGACCGCCGCGTCGCCAGCGAAAGTCGGCGAGGCATATCGGGCGGGTGAAACCCGCACCTTGTGCAGCGCAGGAAACCGAAAAAAGCGGCGAATCTGGGGACGGCACGCCGATCCCAGCTTGCACGACACCATCTCGAACGCGTGCGTCTCACTGGCGATGCACACAGGGAAGCGACCCGATCGGCTTCACCGCATCCAACCGGTCTCTCGCCCCCATGAGCACGGCGCAGTCATCCCGATCCGTCACCGATGCCTCACGTCGTGAAAGGCCATCGCTGCCGGATATGGTGTGTACGGCCGAGCGACGTCGAATGATGTTCGGATGGGCGAGAATGCTCTCGACGATGCCGGCGATCGACCGTCCGGACGACGGCTCGCCCACCAGCGGCTTGTCGTGTGCGGAGGAGATCCGGCTCGATCCTGTACCCATACCTTGGGTTGATTTTCCGAGACGAATAATTTCTTCTAAGTTTGTTTTTGCGGTGGAGCAGGCCTTGAATCCCGATCTGATCGAGACACGCGAAGAGGCCCTAGCACTCGTGGATGCGGATCTGATTACGATCCAGGATTACCTTGTACTCTGCGGGCTCAAGAGCTGGGATTCGACGGGGCAAACGTCCGCCCTCACGCTGACGCATCAGGCCGGGCTACCCGTCTGTCGGAACGCCCATTCCCACCGTGAGATGGGCGACGTGCTGCGGTGGCCGGTTCAAAGATCGGCGACGGTCCCGGAGGTCTCCCGCCGCGAAACGCCGGTCCCAGCCCGCGGGCAGGTTGTCCGCTTGTCGCTCAAGAACGCTTAGACGAGGAGACTCCGGCGCGCCGGAGCGCGTCGGCCAGCGCCCCGTCCTGCGGCGGGGCTGCGGGCGCCGGGCGCCGGGGCTGCGCCTCGTGGCGGGGGGCGTTTCCACGCGGCGGCGTCGCGCCTTCGAGGGGGTCGTCGAGCCGCATCGACAGCGCGATGCGCTTGCGCGGCACATCGACCGACAACACCAGCACACGCACCACGTCGCCGGTCTTCACCACCTCGGAGGGCGAGGCGATCCGCTTGCGGGCCATCGCCGAGATGTGGACGAGTCCGTCCTGATGCACGCCGATATCGACGAACGCGCCGAAGGCCGCGACGTTGGTGACGACGCCCTCCAACTGCATCCCCGGCTTGAGGTCGCCGATCGTCTCGACCCCTTCCTGGAAGCTCGCGGTCTTGAAGGCCGGGCGCGGGTCGCGGCCGGGCTTTTCCAGCTCGGCGATGATGTCGCGCACGGTCGGCACGCCGAAGCGCTCGTCGGCGAAGGCGGCGGGGGAGAGCGGGCGCAGGACCGCTTCATTGCCGATCAGCACGCGGATGTCGCTCTTCGTCGCCTCCAGGATGCGGCGCACCACCGGATAGGCCTCCGGGTGGACGCCGGAGCGGTCGAGCGGGTCCTCGCCATCGGGGATGCGCAGGAAGCCCGCCGCGAGCTCAAAAGTCTTAGCGCCGAGGCCCGGCACCTTCTTCAGTCCGGCGCGGGTACGGAACGGGCCGTGGGCGTCGCGGTGGGTCACGATCTTGTCCGCCACCGACGCGCCGAGGCCCGAGACCTGGGCCAGCAGCGGGCCGGAGGCGGTGTTCACATCGACGCCGACCGCGTTCACCGCATCCTCGACCACCGCTTGAAGCGAGCGTGACAGCTTCTGCTCGGTGACGTCGTGCTGGTACTGGCCAACGCCGATGGATTTCGGGTCGATCTTCACCAGTTCCGCCAGCGGGTCCTGCAAGCGCCGGGCGATGGAGACGGCCCCGCGATGCGACACGTCGAGGTCCGGCAACTCACGGGTGGCGATGGCCGAGGCCGAGTAGACCGAGGCGCCGGCCTCCGACACCGTGACCTTGGCCATCTTGAGATCGGGGTTGGCGGCCAGGATCTCGGTGGCGAGCCGGTCGGTCTCGCGCGAGGCTGTGCCGTTGCCGATGGCGATCAGCTCAACGCCGTGCTGGCGACAGAGCCGGGAGAGCGAGGCCACCGCCTCCTTCCAGCGGCGCTGCGGCTCGTGCGGATAGGTGGTCTCGACCGCCACGACCTTGCCGGTGCGGTCGACCACCGCCGCCTTCACGCCGTTGCGGTAGCCGGGATCGAGCCCGAGCGTCGCTCGCCCGCCCGCGGGGGCGGCAAGCAGCAGATCCTTGAGGTTGCCGGCGAATATCTTCACCGCTGCCTCCTCCGCCCCTCGAACAGGCGCGCCCGCAGATCGGCCTTGATGCCGGTGCGAATCTTGGTGCGCCAGGCGATGCGAACCGTGTCGAGCAGCCACGCATCCGCCGGCCGGCCCCGCGCGGAGACGCCGAACCGGCGGCAGACGGCGAGTTCGAACGGCCCCGGCACGCCGGGCGCGGAATCCTCGCCCTCCGCGGCGAAGGCGAGGTCGAGCACCTCCTCCTTCTCGCCGCGGAACACCGCCAGTACCCGGTGCGAGGGCATCCGCTCCAGGCGCTCGCGCCAGTCGAAATAGTCGGAGAACTTCTGGCCCGTCGTTTCCTGCCCCTT
>NZ_AP025942.1:520000-700000 GCF_024347855.1 Methylorubrum sp. GM97 | reverse complement strand
GCGGCATCGATACGCAGGTCCATGCGACCGGCATCGAGCAGCGGGATGCCGACCCGGATGGTCCACCGGATGCTTTGGTCCTTGGCCACCACCGCCCTGAGGGCAGGGACCGCTCGCTTCAGGGCCGGAATGCCGGTCTCGACGAAGGCTCGCGCCGTCTTCATCTCGCGCAGAGCGAGCGCGACACGCTCGTCTTCGACCGCCGCACCGAATTCCGGCAGCTCGAGGTGGATGCGCAGAGCCTCGACATCGATCTGTGCCGGGGACAGGCCGAGACGGCCGACAGCCTCGATCAGGCTTTCGGCTGTGGGGCGGAGACGCTTGCGGGCCATGCACTCACTCTCGACGACGTCTGTCCCGAAGCCGGATCTCCCAGCCTCACCTTGCTCCGTTCATAACCCGTTTCGGCCGGGGTGTTCTCCGGAGTGACGGAAGAAGGTGCCGCGGATAGCAGGCGCCTCAAAAGAGTGATTCTCGGAAAGGTCAGCTGCTCGACCGGAGCCGTATTCGTAAGCTGCCACCCGCGTGCGGAACCGCAGCCTGGAACAGGTGCTCGATTGGCCGCCAAAAGGGGGTACCGGTGACGAAGCTCGTCCTTTCGCAGAATTCAGATGGTCTCTGGACGGTTTCGACCGCGGGGCTTGTCGTCACGGGCTTGCGTCGACACGAGGCGGAGGCATTCATCGCGTCTTATGAGCGTTGTTCGGCTGCTGTGAACAGCTGACATTGTTGCGGTGCTCCTGCCGATGACTTGCTTTGATCGGTCTATTTCAACCGGCGCGCCCGTGCCCTTTTGGTAACAGTGCAGTTAACCCTTTTCGCCTAAAAGGCCTATTCACACCGATGGACAAGCCTTCATGACGAGAACCGCTCCGAAGCCGGTCGCCCGCAAATCCGACGCTGCGAAGTCTGCGTCTTGGAGCGATTACGACCCGTACTTCACGCCCCGGAAGGCGCCGGCCGGCTCACAGGGGAACCCGACCGCTCCTGCTCTGAACCGCAGCAACAGCCCGTATTTCCCGAGACTGCCAGGCGTATCACAGGGCTGAGCGTTGGCTTGAGGCGGCGGACTGTCTCGGTGTTGTCGGAGACAGTGATGCCCATGAGCGCAGCACGTACGCATCGCCCGCGTCGTGAAACCTAGCCACCAGGACGCACACACGAAAAAGCCCCGCCGCGGCTGGGCCGGGCGGAGCAAGGTGGGATTTACGAAACCCGCTGGAGGCGGGCATGAGGTAGACGGGCGGTCAGCGGCGTTCAGTCCGGCGGCTCTGCCCCGCGCTCAACGCACGGCGCTCGCATCCCTCCGGAAGCATGCCGCCGCCGACCAACCGGTCCATCGCCCCCACGAGCCGTATTGAGTCCGGCGATCAACGCCCGCTGCGACGCGGTCAGCGGCACCACCCTACCGGACCGCGCGCCCCGGCCGAATGTCGGCCTCAGGAGCGGCCGCGTCCCATAGGCGGTCTTGCTCCCGCAGCAGCTCGGCACGCTCGCGCGCACGCGTTGTCTCCGGCGTCGCGTCACCGTCGGGCGCAGCCGCAACGGAGGGCACACGCGGCCGTTCCGGCAGCAGCGCTCGGGTGAGTGCCGCCGCGATCCGGTCGAGGTCGGCCGCGGGGATATCGAGTTCAGCCCTGATATCGGCGCACCGCTTCACGGCCAGATCGGCGCATGTCTCGCCGGCCCAGCCGAATCGTTCGCCCGGCATGGCGCGCAGCCGCTTCAGCCGCCGCCGGTCTGTTGCGCTGCTGTCGTGGTCGACTCTCGCGCCAGGGACCAGCCGCGCGAGTTCTCGGAGCAGATGGACCCGGATTGCGGAGACCCGCACCGGGCCGATCTTGCGTACTGCCATCAGTTCGACCGGCGACGCGAGCGCCAGCGCGGCCATGTCGGCGAAACCGGCCTTGCGCAGTCGTGCCCGGAGCGAGGCCGTCAGCAACCCGCGCCCGTAGCCGCCGGCCGCGAGGCGTTCGGCGGCTTCCTCTGACAGGCCGTCAAAGAGCGGCAGATGGGCGGAGACCTCGTCGAAGAGCGTGGGCTGGAGCGTTCTCATGCCTTGGCCGGATCGTTTCACCCGCTCCTACAGCGACCACTCGTCGATGTCTGTGGCGATGCGCTCCGCCCGAGGCTGTTACCCGTTGCCCTTTGTCGCCCTTGGACGCGTTCGTTTGTCGCCTTATGCAGCCCGCACGTTGGCCAGGAATTTCTCGACCTCGGATCGAAGGACAGCTGACTGGTCCGCAAGGCCATCGGCGGCGGTTGCGACCGCGCGAGCGGCCTGACCAGCGCCTTCGGCCTCCTGTGCGACCTCGGCGATGTTGGTCGTCACCTCGACGGTTCCCGTCGAGGCCTGAGACATGCTGCGCACGATCTCCTGAGTCGTCGCACCCTGCTCCTCGATCGCGGTCGCGATGTTCGTCGTCACGCTGCGCATCGCCTGAATCTGCTGTGCGATGTCTTGGATCGCCTGCGAAGCACCCTCGGTTGCGCCCTGGATCGCGGTGATCTGCTGGCCGATCTCGTCGGTGGCCCGCGCCGTCTGGCTGGCGAGTTCCTTCACTTCGGACGCCACGACCGCAAATCCGCGCCCGGCTTCGCCCGCACGGGCCGCCTCGATCGTGGCGTTGAGCGCCAGAAGGTTGGTCTGGCTGGCGATGGTCGAAACCAAACCGACGACATCCCCGATGCGGGTCGCGGCCTGGGCGAGCGCGGCCATCGTCTCCTCGGTGCGGGAGGCCGCCTGCACGGCCGCGGCGGACATGCCGGTGGCCTGCTCCACTTGCCGACCGATTTCCTGGACGGTCGCGCCGAGTTCTTCCGCCGCGGCCGCCACGGCATTGACGTTGCTGGCCGTCTGCTGGGCGGCGCCGGCGACGCTGGTCGAGCGTTGCGCGGTCCCCGACACCGCGTTTTGCATCGTCGCGGCCGAGCCCTGCAGACCCGCGACGGCGTGTGCCACACCGGCGACGATGCCACCGACGGACTGCTCGAAGCGGTCGGCGAGGTCGCGCAGAAGGGTGCGGCGCGCCTGCTCTTCGCGCAGCCGTTCGGCTTCCGTCGTCTGAAGCTGCTGAGCGGCCTCTTCCAGAGACATGTCGCGGATCGTCACCACGGCGCGGGCGATGTCGCCGATCTCGTCCCGGCGTTGGCTGCCCGGCACCTCAGCCAGCGTCTCGCGAGCGGCGAGTGCGGTGAGGGCTCGGGTGAGCGCGCTGAGCGGCCGTACGATCGAGCGGGCGAGGAGCAGCCCGAGGATGGCCGTTCCCAGGAGCACAACGAGCGCGGTGAGGGCGAGGGTGCGCGAAAGGGTCTGCACCGCACCGACGGCTTCCGCCTCCGTCTGCTCCGCCACCACCGTCCACGGCGCGCCCAAGACCGAAACCGTGGCGCTCGCCGCCATGTGGCGTCCGTCCGCGGCCGGATAGGCGAAGCTTCCGCCCGAGAGTTGCGATGCGGAGAAGCCGAGGTCCGAGATCGGCGCACCGGCCTTCACAGCCGGGTTGAGGGGAGGATTCGAGCGGAGACGGCCATCGGCGCCCGCTGCCAGAATTTGCCCGGTCTCGCCCAGACCTGCCCTTTTGGCGAGCGTCCGGTCGAACAGGGCCGGGGTCACGCGAAGGACGACGAAGCCGATCCGCTCCACCGCCTGGGCGGTGCCCATGGCGACGTTGGCTCGCTTGGTCATGGCCCGGCCGATGAAGGCCGAGGGCCCGCCGCCGACCGGATAGGCCGCGAAATCTTCGAACGCCGTCGCCCCCGGATCCTGGCTCTTCAAGCGCTCGACGAGGCGCGCGAGCCCGGTTTCCTTGAGGCTCGGATCGTCGAGCGACTTGGCGAAGTCGTTGCCTTTGGTCGTCGTGTAAACGACGCGTCCGCTTTCATCGAGAAAGATCAGATCGGCATATCCCGGCTCGGCGACGATGCGGCGGGCCACTTCCTGCACCTTGACGTGCCGTCGACCGTACATCGCGGTCGCAGGCGTGCTGTCCAAAGCAACGCGCGCCTCGACCGTCGGGGGGCTCTGGAAAGCCTCGACGATGCCGGCAAAATCGGGCTTCGAAGGGTCGAGGGTCTCGACGAGATCGGGGAAGTTCGAGACGATCTGCGGGTGACCGGCGGCAGCCAGAAAATCGGCCTGCATTCTGTCTGCCACAAGCTCGATACCGTCGCGTCGAGCGGCCGCAGCAAGCTCAAGCCGAGCCCCGGCCGCTTCGATGAGGCCTGACTTGGCCGATGACCAGCTCAAACCCCCCATTGCCGCAGCGCTGAGAAGCGCGAGACCAATGGTCATTGCGGGCAGACGGACCCCAAGACGGGACGCAGCGATCATAATTCGGCAGACCAAGTTGCAGTTTTCAGCGCAAAGCAGTGCCGTGCCAAGACTTAAATTTTTATAACGGAAGGACGATCTGCCCATTAACGGAGAAGTGGGGCGCCAAGATTTCTGTGAGTTCCGCGCGATGCCTGCAACTCAGGGTTCGGGCATCCTTGTTGGAAACTTAGAAACGTACGTCCCCGGAAGGCAATACGGTATCCCTGCCGCACGACCTCCAAACTGTTGGGTTCGAAGCGCCTGCCGCAACGCCACGGCGGCGTGTTTCCTGGTACTGCCTCGCTGCAGGATGTCGCTGATCCATCCGACGCTGCCGGCGTCTCGGCAGGCGTCGAGGTTGTTCGAGCTGGGTCAGGTCCACTTGGCTCGGCGCTATCCGGCATCTGCAACGGGCCGAGATGCAGGCGGGGCCTCGACAGGGCCACACTGCTGCAACAAACGCCGCCCCTCGTCAGAGTGAGAGGTCGAGCATGGTGTGCGCGGTGGCCGCAGCGCGAGCGGATGCGGTGGACGTACTCGTCGAGCAGTATCTCGAAACGTCGAGCGGCAATGCCGTGGCCGCCCTTCGACAGGCGCTCTCGGACGCGCTGCAGGACGCGGTCGAGTGCCGGCAGAAGCTGGAGGCCGCCGAACGGGCGGCTTCGCGCGGATTCACGCGACAAATGCCGATGCCGCGCATGACAGGGACGGCCTCCCAGTAGGCGGTCCCTCCCTTCGATAGGCGACGGGCGCTAGCTTGCTGCCCGGCCGAGGTTGCGATCGTTGATCGCGGTGCCCATCACGACCTGCCCGGTTCGGCCGCCCTGCGTTCTGCCCGCCGATGCCTGTCCTCGGGCGGCGCCGAACTACAGCGCTTCGACCTTCAGACCCCGGCGCATGTTCTCCGGAAGATCGGAGTGGTCGTAGTAGCCCGCGTCATGGGCCATCGCATCCATGGCCTGGATTTCGTTGGCGGCCGCGCCGGTCCAGAGGATCGCGCCCGTTCCGCCCTGGCGAATTTGGAAAACCGACATTGTCGCGTCCTCACTGGGTGTTCCAAGATGAGACGCGCAAGTCGGGTCGTCGTTCCCCAATCGACGTGGACCGACGGCCCGTTGTGCACTGGTCGGCTGTCCCACGCCGAAGGGGCGCTCGTCGCGCCGTATCTGAGGCTGGCGCGTGGGGATGACGGCTCGGACCCCAACACCGCGCCATCCTCGAATAGCGCATGAGGGAACGCGGAAGCGGTGGACGCTCCCTACGCTTCGGTCTCAGAGGTCGTGATCGCGGTCCGGAACGTTAGGGAATTCCCACCGACGGACGATGGCATCCAGCCGATCTGAGAAGCTGGCGGAGCGGTCGCTCCGGCAGGCAGCGCGCCGCTCCAAGAAACGACAGCAGCTTTCATGGTTTTTTGGAATTTCTGGCGGTGCTGGCAGTCGGCTGCGAACCCGTCTCTGTTTGCCGCAGACGCGTGCTTTCCCTGTTCTCTCTGCTGAAACAGGGAAGTCGGTCCTCAAAACAGGGCTGAGGCTTCCTCAAGGGCGCTTGTTCGCTCGTTGCCACAATTACTTGGCGGCAAATTCCCTGCGCGTCAAAACAGGGAACGTTCCGCGACGCAACAGGGAAGCCGCACAGCGCCTCGTTCGCCTTTCGTTCTTGACTGTGAACTCGGGTGCAGCTAACAAGCTCGGCAGGTACGACGTCAGGCAAAATTCAAGCCCCTGTCTGGAGAGAGGCGTCGGGGTGCGTCGTACTTAGTCGCCAGCTTCCGCCTAATGGGTTGAAGGAAGTGAGCAGACGATCCATCCGGATCTCCGTGAAGGAGAGCTGGGGACGTCCATGCTTGCTCCTAAGCTGCGCGCGCGCTCTCCAGATCACCTCGCACTGAGATCCTCCGACTAAACCTCGCACGCACCGTGCGTGCATGTTCTTGGAGGCACTCGTGCCTAAACAACCCCGCTCCCGCCGCAGCTCAACCAGTGCGGCTGCCAATCCGACGGTCCCCAACACCTTCCTCGCCGAGACGATCGAGCTCGTTCCCAGTGACAGCCTGACCGCCTACGCGCGCGACTTGCGACAGCACTCCGACAAGCAGGTCGCGCAGATCGCAGCCAGTCTGCGCGCGTTCGGCTTCCTCGTGCCCCTCATCGCCGCCGCCGACAACACCATCGTGGCAGGCCATGGCCGCTGGCTGGCCGCCAAACATCTCGGCCTGCCTCGTCTGCCCGTCATCCGAGCCGGGCACCTCTCCCCGGAGCGCCTGCGCGCCTTCCGTCTCGCTGACAACCGGCTGGCTGAGAATGCCGGCTGGAACCGAGAGGCGCTCGCCATGGAGCTGTCCGAACTCACCGGGCTCGAGCTCGACTTCGAACTCGAGCTGACCGGCTTCGAGACCGCCGAGATCGACCTCATCCTCGATCCGCCCACCGCCAAGGCAGCCACCGACCCTGCCGATGCCTGTCCGCTGCTGGCGGCCGGCCCTGCCGTCACGCAGCTGGGCGACCTCTGGCAGTTGGGTCCGCATCGTCTGCTCTGCGGCTCGGCTCTGGAGGCGGACAGCTACGCCACGCTGTTGCAAGGCGAGAGTGTGCGGATGGTGTTCTCCGATCCGCCCTACAACGTTCCTGTCTCCGGGCATGTCTGCGGTTCGGGCAAGGTGCAGCATCGTGAGTTCGCGATGGCCTCAGGCGAGATGAGCGAAGCTGAGTTCGTCGCCTTCCTCGATCAGGCCATAGCACATCTGCGCGAGCGGCTGGTGCCCGGCGGCCTGATGTATCTGGCCATGGATCATCGGCACGTATTCGAGCTGAGCACGGCGGCACGGCAGACCGGCTTGGAGCAGCTCAACATCTGCGTCTGGAACAAGACCAACGCCGGCATGGGCTCGTTCTACCGCTCCAAGCACGAGCTCATCTTCGTGCTGCGCAAGCCCGGCGCTCCGCACCTCAATACGGTCGAGCTTGGCCGGCACGGCCGCTACCGCACCAACGTCTGGGACTATGCCGGTGTGAACACCTTCGGCCGCCACCGCATGCAGGAGCTGTCCTCGCACCCGACAGTCAAGCCAGTGGCTCTGGTCATCGATGCGATCAAGGACTGCACCCGTCGCGGTGAGCGCGTGCTCGATGCTTTCTGCGGTTCGGGCACGACGCTGATCGCGGCCGAGAGGGCGGGGCGAGTCGGCTACGGCATTGAACTCGACCCGCTCTACGTCGATGTCGCGGTGCGACGGTGGCAGTCGCTGACAGGACGAGCGGCGGTGCACGCGATCACCGGAGCCACCTTCGCGGAGCAGGCGGCCAGCCTTGACCGGGACGAGGGACGCTCAGCCGCCGTCAGCACCGCGGCAAGCCAGCCTTCCGCAAAGACGCAGCTTAGCATGGTGATGCGGGAGGAGAGCCATGTCTAAGCGGCAGCGACCGAGAGCGCCTCTCAGCGCCGACGAGCCCGGATCGGCGGATTACGAGGTTGGCTACGGTCGGCCTCCGCATGCGAGCCGGTTCAAGCCGGGCCAGTGCGGCAACCCGAAGGGCCGGCCCAGGAAGCCGAAGAACCTCAACGATGCGGTCGAACGTGAGCTCGACCGCATCGTCGTCGTGCGGGAAGGTGGGCGCGAGAAGCGCCTCACCAAGCGTGAGGTCATGAGCCGGCAGCTGGTCGACGCCTCCTGCCGCGGCCAGCTTGGCGCGACGCGCCTTCTGTTGCGCGAGATGAGCAGCACCGCCGCAGCTGAGGCTGCCTTGTCCTCCAATCTGATGTCGGCCTCGGCGCACCCGATCGACGCGACGGACCGACAGATCATCGCAAGCTTTGCCGCGATGATCCGGGCTGGAGCCCCGATTGGTGAAGCGGCTGGAGTCAGCCCGTCTGCTGACCATGAGGCGGACGCCTCGGATGAACCCGGCCTGCAACAGCAGGGGCTCGGTGCGTCACCGCCTTCACCGACCTGCCACTGAGGAGAGGCGCCGTGTACCACGATACCCAGCTGCGCGACGCCCTCCTGCGCGAGTACCTCTACTTCTTCACGTGGAAGGCGTTCGCCGGCCTGCATCCCGGCGACAGCTTCACTCCGGCCTGGCACGTGCGCGCGATGACGCACGCGCTCGAGCGGGTCGCGCGCGGCGAGTGCCGTCGCCTGCTCATCACCGTGCCGCCTCGGCATCTCAAATCGATCTGCACCGCCGTCGCCTTCCCAGCTTGGCTGCTCGGCCGAGATCCCAGCTTCAAGATCATGGTCGCGAGCTACGGGGGCGAACTGGCTGCCAAGCACGCCCGTGACTTCCGCCTGCTGCTGGGACAGGACTGGTACAGAGCGCTGTTCCCCCGCACGAGGCTGGCGGTGGGCGGCAACCGCGAGGATGAGCAGATCACCACCGCAAAGGGCGGCCGCAAGGCGCTCTCACTCGGCGGTGCTGGCACAGGCTTTGGCGCCGACCTCATCATCATCGATGACCTGATGAAGGCAAGCGACGCCTCGTCACCGGCCAAGCGTGAGGAGGTGAGGGCCTACTACGAGCAGACGCTGCTCTCACGCCTGAACGACAAGGCGAGCGGGCGCATCGTGGCCATCCAGCAGCGGCTGCACGAGGACGACCTTGCCGGCTACCTGATCAACTCCGGCCAGTTCGAGCACCTCAACCTGCCGGCGATCGCCCTCCAAGAGGAAGCGGTGCCAATTGGCTTCGGCGAGGTTCATCACCGCAGCAAGGATGCGGTGCTGTGCCCGGAGCGCGAGCCGCGACAGGTTCTGGAAGAGCTGCGTGTCAGCATGGGCGGCGCTGCCTTCTCCGCGCAGTACCAGCAGGATCCGACGCCACCCGGCGGCAACCGGATCCGCTGGGATTGGTTTGGCAGCTACGACACACCGCTGCCGCGGGAGTCCTACCAGTGCGTGGTTCAGAGCTGGGATACGGCGCTGACGGCGGAGCCAACAAGCGACTTTTCGGTCGGCCAGACCTTCGGCTTCCACGATGGCTGTTGGCACCTGCTTGACTTGGAGCGGCAGCGGCTGGACTTCCCGGACCTGAAGCGGCGGGTTCAGGGGCTTGCCGCCCGCTGGAACGCTGATGTCGTGGTTGTGGAGCATGCCGGCTCGGGCATCTCCCTGCTGCAGCAACTGAGGCAGGAGGAGCGCAACCGCGCACGGCTCTTTGTGGATTGGCCCGTCAGACTGGACAAGCGCACGCGGCTCGAGGCTCAGACCCCGCGGCTTGAGAGTGGCCGCTACAAGCTGCCGCGCGAGGCACCGTGGCTAGAGGCGTTCCGGCGTGAGCTATTGGCATTCCCGAACGGCCGGTATGACGATCAGGTCGACAGCCTCGTGCTGTTCCTGGAGTGGTCGTCGTGTCCGCGTGCGCTGGATTTTCCCCGGCGCGACCCTGTTACAGGGCGCCCGCGCCGTCGATCACGGAACCGCTTCGGATAGAGGTA
This sequence comes from Methylorubrum sp. GM97, assembly GCF_024347855.1. Classification (NCBI taxonomy): domain Bacteria; kingdom Pseudomonadati; phylum Pseudomonadota; class Alphaproteobacteria; order Hyphomicrobiales; family Methylobacteriaceae; genus Methylorubrum; species Methylorubrum sp. GM97. Next base: position 690,252 of record NZ_AP025942.1, on the reverse strand, counting down.
CCTTCCACCGCGCTGCTCACTCGATGTCCGACGTTTGTCGCCATCTGCAGACCCGAGCCTACGCTGTCGAGGCCGGCACAGTGCAGTTTCGGCGTGCTCGGCAGTGACCGCCATCACTGCCGTTGTTGGGCTACAATCGCGCAGAGCGGTGGACCGGCGAGTGTGAAGAGCCAACCGGCGCCAATCTGCGACTCAGATCGCCTCCGCCCATCATGACAGCTCTGAGTTCTTCAAGGCTGAAGTCTGCCGAGTTGGCCGAGAGATCGGTCCGCACGCTCTCGAGCAGGCTTTCATCGCCGGCACCATGGACGATCGCATCGATCAACACTTCGGCGTAGGCGCGATTTGTCTGGTCATCACAGCCAAGTCTTCGGATGGCGAAATCGGCTAGGGTTTGAGCGCTGGCGCGTCTGCTCAGGAAGCGTCGCTTTTCGCCGATCGCGAACAACAGCTCCTCGGCGCATTCTCGCTCCTCGAATGATCTGAGCATTTTCTCCCTCCATGGCGGGCCGGCGGATGCATGAGTATTGAGAGCTCATCATGCGACCGATTGTAGAAAAAGCAAGGGAGATTGCTTTTTTCGTCTTTGATAGCCAAGAGGCGCTGGCGAAGTATAAGGATTGGCCTCTGCTTAGATGACTATTTTTGTGAGATTAGTCTTGACGTAGATCGCGTACGGCTGCTGAGCGTGACCATCGTCGATCTGGCAGGAGCGCGTACTCGCGAGAGCATCAGCTGTCGCTCAGGATAAAACATAAATAGGCTTCAGGTCCCAGCGTGAGCTTCCGGCGGCTGAGTGTGAAAGGCAAACGAGCTGAAATCCGAGGGCCGGAGTGCGCCACAAACGGACCTTCGCCTTTGTGCGGTTGAAGTTCCGCTCTTGGAGCGAGTCCGAACCGAGCCTCGGCCGAGACCTAGGATGTCGTGGCTGGCGCGCTGGCGCGCACCTGACCTGCGTTTCATGTTGCGGTGCAACAGATGGGAGCGAGGGCAGTTGTATAGAGGCTACCCTCGCATCGGCCGGTGAGGGACAGCATCGGGGCCTTCGCTCGCCGAGTGAAGCCGGGATGCTGCAACCTCATTGAAAGTCTTATCCCGATGCGCTTCGCAGCCACATTCACGATCCTCACACTCGCATTTGCGCCACTGCCGGCGCTGGCCTCGTCCTGCGCCGAGCAGATCGGGACCATCGAGCGCCGCCTCGACAGCGCGGGCGCCGTGGAGATCACGGGCCTACAGCCAGGTCATTCGCTTCAGACCGGCTCGCCCCGAAGCGTACAGGGTGCTCGGCTCAACGCACCGAGCGACCCTAATATGGTTTCGACGGCGGACGGTGTGGCAGCGGCCAGAGCCCTTATCATCCGCGCGGCGGACGAGGACCATCGGGGCGATAAGCGCGCGTGCGAGAACACCATGACCGAGGCCAAGGGCATGATCGGCGCGTTGCCGTAGCCTGACCCTGTCGCAGCAGGCAGAGCCCTCCACGAAAGCACCCTGATGACCGGACATCTGCGGATTGCCCCGACACGTTCGCTGGGACAATCCATTGACCGGCCGCGCGCGTTGACACGGCGGTTCGGCAACGCTGCCGGGAGCCGAGCCTACGACTTGCTCGTTCCGTCCGGGTATGAGGGAGCTCTCCTTCCCCTGGTGGTGATGCTGCATGGGTGCTCGCAGTCATCGCGAGACTTTGACATCGGCACTGGGATGGACCGGGTGGCGGAGGAGCAGGGCTTCCTCGTCGCCTATCCCGACCAACCGAGGTCGGCCAACATCGCTAAGAGTTGGAACTGGTTCAGGGACGAGGACCAGAAGCGCGACGAGGGCGAGCCGTCCATCCTCGCCGGCCTGACGCGCGAGATCATGGCCGCGTTCAATGTCGACCCGGCGAGGGTCTACGTTGCCGGCCTGTCCTCAGGTGGGGCGGCTGCCGCGGTCATGGCGCTGGCCTACCCGGACATCTATGCTGCCGTGGGCATACACTCTGGGTTGGCGGGTGGTTCGGCAGGCTCGATGTCCGTGGCCTTCTCCACGATGCGCCGAGGCGCCTTGCTCCGTCCGCATCAAGCAACGCATCCGCTACCGACTATCGTCTTCCACGGAGACCGCGACACGACCGTCTCACCGGTCAACGGCGATCAGGCCATCGCCCAGGCGCAGCCCGATGGAGACCTGAACATCACCACCGTCGATGGGCGTTCCGATGGCGGAATGGCGTACACGCGAACGATCCTGACTGAACCGGATGGCAAGTGGTCGTCGGAACAGTGGGTCCTGCACGGCGGTGGTCATGCCTGGGCCGGCGGCCACCCGTCCGGCTCTCACACTGATCCGACCGGTCCTGATGCCAGCCGCGAGATGCTGCGGTTCTTCATGACACACGCGAAGGACGACGGAGCGTACTGACACTGACTGCCCGTCCGGATGAAACAGCCCGAAGCGGTTCCTGAGGAGCGTCCCTTGGTTGATCTACGCATCCACCATCGGACGACCTACCGTTACAGGCAGCCTGTCGAACTTGGACCGCATCGGCTGATGTTGCGCCCGCGAGAGGCCCGGGACCTCAGGCTGCGTTCGAGCGACATCACGGTAACGCCGGATGCAGCTGATCGGCCCCCACGCGGTGGTCCAAGTTCTAAGTTAGTGCAGGGTCGGCCTTTGCTCCACGGGTCGCTTGGCCGGCGGAGCCGACCGAGTGAGCGCAGCCGGCCAAGCGGTGAAGGCCGGCACGAACACCTCCGGGGCCGGTGGTCGGTAGCCGAGCGAGGCGTGCGGGCGCACGCTGTTGTAGTGTAGACGCCAACTCTCGATCACGATCTGCGCCTCCTTGAGCGTGTAGAAGATCTCACCGTTCAAAAGCTCGTCCCGTAGTCGTGCGTTGAAGCTCTCGACGTAACCGTTCTCCCATGGCGAGCCGGGTGCGATGTAGGCTGTTCTGGCGCCGACACCGGTGATCCAGGCCTGCACGGACTTGGCGATGAACTCCGGACCGTTGTCCGAGCGGATATGGCTGGGCACGCCGCGCAGGATGAACAGGTCGGACAGCACGTCGATCACGTCCGCCGCCTTCAGCTTGCGTGCGACGCGGATCGCTAGGCACTCCCGCGTGAACTCATCGACCACGTTCAGCATCCGGAACTTGCGGCCCTCGTGCGTGCGGGCTTCGACAAAGTCGTAGGACCAGACGTGATCGCGACGCTCCGCCCGCAATCGCAGGCAGGAACCATCCCCGTCCCAGATGCGGCCGCGCTTGGGCTGCCGAGACGGGACCTTCAGCCCCTCGCGCCGCCAGATCCGTTCGACCCGCTTGTCGTTGACGAACCAGCCCGCCGCCTTCAGCAATGCACCGATCTTCCGGTAGCCGTAGCGCCCGTACTGGCGAGCCAGTTCCACGAGGTCGGCTGTCAGCGCGGCCTCATCCTCTCTTCCCCGCGGCACCTTGCGCTGCGTCGAGCGATGCTGCCCGAGCGCCCGACAGGCGCGGCGCTCGGAGACGTCTAGGACGTTCATGACATGCGCGATGCAGGCGCGTCGGCGCGCGGGGCTGGTCAGTTTCCCCGAGCGGCCTCCTGCAGGATCAGCTTGTCGAGGGTGAGATCCGCAATCGCCTTGCGCAGCCGCTGGTTCTCAACCTCCAGGTCCTTCATCCGTCGAACCTGATCGCTCTTCAGGCCGCCGTACTCCTTGCGCCAGCGGTAGTAGGTCACTTCCGTCACGCCGATGGCCCGGATCGCCTCCGCCACGCTCTGGCCCTGCGAGACCAGAACATCCACCTGCCGCAGCTTGGCGACCACGTCTTCCGGCTTGTGCCGCTTCGTTCCCATCTGTCCGTCCTCATCTGGCTCAAAAGCCATACCTCAGGGCGGACCACTTCAGTGGGGGCGGATCAGAGCTGTCCGGGAAGTTCCTTCAGCCATTCCTGTCCCTTTCGCTTCCCCTGATATGCAGCTTGGTCCGGGACGGATTGGCACCTGGCGAGGGAGCTTCTGGCAGGCCTATGCTGAATGCGAGCTAACGAAGTCTTCATCAGATTGTCGAAAGAGCTGAGCAGTACACGGCCGAGCCCCCTCTTGCGCGGGCTGCGGCTAGCCGCGACGGGCGGCGTCGAAGCCTCCCAGCATCAAGCATTCCGCCCCACTACGTCGCTTCCGAAGCTGGTTTCAAGCATTGTGACAATGCGCGGCTAACCCTTGAGCATGATGCGCCGCCGCGACTTGGAGAAAGGCGCGCCGGCTTCATTCTTCGGCAAAATACCGAGGCTTTGCTGAACCAGTTCGTCACCGGGTCGCCATCATATCAGCCGGACGGGCGATGGGGGCCGAACAGGCCTGGGACAAAACTCGATGCTCGCTCTCGTCCGCGACGATGCCGAGATGAACAACCTGGTGATGGTCGCCTCGTTGCGGCCGCTCGCCGGCTGCACGCCGCAGGCCTTCACCGTGCCGGCCGAGGCGCTCGCCTTTGCGGAGGCGCGGGCGTCCGAGATCGGGGTCGTCATCACCGATTATGAGATGCCGGGCATGAACGGCGTCGCGTTCATCCGGGCGGTGCGGCGCATTCCCGGCCTCACCAACGTCCCCACGGTCATGGTGACGAGTCACGACCAGCGGAGCCTGCGCCGCGAGGGAGGATGCTCGTTTCGATCTGCGAAACCGTCCGTTAACGATAGTTCAGGATGGGGGCGAAGCCGCGCGCATGTGTCTCCCAGACTTCGCTGCGCCGAAAGCAAATTGTGCACCGAATAGCGGCAGCTCCGACATGCCTAATTTGGGTTACTTGCCAACGCTTAAATTATGGGTGTCCGGGCAGCACAAGAGCCGTAGGTACCCTGTTAAGTTGCTGATGCTAGAGCGAAGCTGAAGAAAAGACACTCGGAAGGTCATCTTGGTTCACGGTTTCGGGCGTTTGTGGAGCAGGCTGGCGCCGACCTACCGCATGGCCAGCACCTTCCATCGGGATAGCGGCGGCACAGTCACCGTCATCGTCGCGCTCGCCGCAACGACCCTGATGGGACTCGTGGGTGGGGCGATCGACTATGCCCGGCTGGTCTCGGCTCAGAGCCACATTCAGCAGGCCACCGACGCCGGTGTGATGGCCGGTGGCAACGCCCTCAAGCTCGTCGTCTCCAACACCGCCTCGGTCGTCGGCCTGACCACTCAGACCATCCAGGACGAGATCAAGGACAGCGCCAAAAATCCCGTCACGATCCAGGTTGAGGTCGCCAGCGACAAAACCAGCGTGACGGCCGTAGTCGAACAAACCGTCCACCTCTCCTTCGGGCCGTTCGTCGGCATGTCGGAGTCCAAGGTTTCGGCCAAAGCGAAGGCCAGCGTCGTTGGCAAGATGCGCCTTTGCATGCTCGCGCTCGACGCGGCTGCGGCCGGTGCGTTCAACCTCGAAAAGAGTGCGCAGGTCACGGCCTACGATTGTGCGCTCTACTCCAACTCTAGCAACTCGGGTGGGATGGTCGGGCGCAACAACTCGATGGCGCGGGCGCAGACCATCTGCTCGGCCGGTGGCTTTAAGGACGACCGGGCCAACTTCACGCCCAATCCGCAAACCAACTGCCCCGTCATCACCGATCCGCTGGCCGATCGTCCCGCGCCGCCTGTCGGCAGTTGTGTGAACTTTCCTAACCTTATGCAGACCCTCGATGCCATGACCGGCAAGAGCAAGGGGAAGAACCCGGTCCCGACGAACTACACGCTCAGCCCCGGCACCTACTGCGGCGGCCTCAAGATCACCAAGGACTCCGTGGTGACCCTGCGGCCGGGCATCTACGTGATGAAGGACGGTCCGCTGATCGTGGACAAGAAGGCCACGCTGACTGGCACCGGCGTGGCGTTCTACTTCACCGGCGACAACGCGGGGCTCCTGTTCGACAAGAGGACCACCATCAGCCTGTCGGCGCCGACCACTGGTGTCATGGCTGGGCTGCTGATGAGTGAGGAGCGAACGGTAACCGCTCCGACCGACCCGGCCGACCTAGTCGATACTCTGCTCGGTGACGTGATTACGCCGACCCCTCCGCCCTTGGCCGCGACCAAGCCGATGCGCATCTACCGCATCATCAGCGACAATGCCCGCAACGTGCTTGGCACCATCTATTTGCCGAGCGGGCGCTTGGTGATCGATGCCAGCCGCCCGGTGGCTGATATGTCGGCCTACACCGTCGTGGTAGCCCAGCAGATCAATCTCTACGAGGGGCCGAACCTCGTTCTCAACGCCAACTACGGCAACTCCAGCGTGCCGGTGCCGAAGGGGGTTGGCCCTGTCTCGGGGCGACTTCTGCTCAGCCAGTGACATGGACCGTAGAGCGCCACCATCTCGGCAGTGCTCTCTCAGGCTTCTCTGATTGTGGGAGGCAGGGCGAAATGCCGTATCGTCTGCTTCGACCAGCAATCCCGACGTTGAGCTAGCGACCAACGTATGACCGCGATCCACCCTTGGAAGGCATTCGTTGAGTAATCAACGAAAGACTATTTTTATGGGTACAGCGGACCTTCCAGCGACGGATCGTCATCGCAAGACAAAGCGTTCCGGCGTGCCAAACCGTTTTTGCGGAACAAGCGGAGAGGCCGCCCAAATGCTCGGCAGGGTCGTCCCGGCGGATGGCATAGCCGCGGCCCTGGTACTGCGTTCACTGGATTAGTGGGCTTCTGCGAGCGTTCTGAGCCATATTCTTCGCTGACGAGCGCCCGATCGCTCAGTGCCGGGGAACTTCGATGCCCAGCCAAAAGCAGATGATGAAGCGCCAGCAGGTGCTGGCCGACTTCGGCGAGTTCGCCCTACGTAGCCAGAGCGTCGATGAGGTGCTGGCCGAAGCCTGCCGTCTCGTCGCCAAGGCTCTCGGTACCACGCGCGCCAAAATCCTAGAGATCCAAGAGGGCGGGCAAAGCCTGCTCGTGCGGGCGGGCGTCGGCTGGGATCCGGGCATCGTTGGTCGGCTGCGCCTATCCATGAGAGAGCCCTCGTCCGAGACCTTCGCGATCAAGGAAGGCACGCCAATCATCACGCGGGACATCCACAAGGAGGAGCGCTTCGAGGTCCCCGAGTTCATGAGGGAGGCTGGCGTGGTGGCGCTGGCCAACGTACCGATCTTCGTGCCCGGCGGAAAGGCTTACGGCCTGCTGCAGGTGGACGCGACCGAACCGTGCGACTTCAGCAACGAGGACACCGAGTTCCTGCGCACCTACGCCATCATCCTGGGGCCGGTGATCGACCGCCTGCAGACGGTGAGTGCCTTGCGATTGACCGAGGAACGCTTCCGGCGCTTTGCCGAGCATTCGGCGAACGTGCTCTGGCTGGCCGATCTGGAAAGCGGGCAGCTCGACTATCTCAGCCAGGCCTTCGCACAGGTTTGGGGCAGGCCCGTCGAGGACATGCCGGACATTACGAACTGGCTCGCCAGCGTTCACCCGGAAGACCGCGACGCCGCGGCACGAGCGCTGGAGCGGGCCGGCGGTGGTGAGACGCTGGTTCTGGAGTACCGCATTCAACGCGCCTCAGACCACGCGGTGCGCCGCATCCGCGACACCTTCTTCCCGATCCCAGGCATCGACGGACGGAGCCGGTCAGCGGGCGGGATCGCGCAGGACATCACCACCGACACCAGCCTGTGCGCCTACGTAGTTGCGGTCGACGATGACGCCCGGCACCGCCTCGGCGGGGCCCTACAGGCCGCCGGTTACGAGGTGCGAGACTTTGCGCGCGCTCAGGCCCTCCTCGAAATGGCGGGCTCGCTGATACCCGGCTGTGTCGTGCTCAACCTAGAGGAAGCCGGCGACCTAGTTGTTGTCAGCCAGCTTAAGGCGGCACGTGCACACCTGCCCGTGGTGGCGGTCGGCGCGAGCGGAGGTGATGTCGGCTTCGGGGTCCGCGTCATGAAGGCAGGAGCGGTCGATTTCCTCGAAGCCCCCTGGGCATTGGAGGCGCTGCTGTTCGCCGTCAAGACCGCACTCGCCGAGATCCACGCCGAAGCTGATCGGGCTCGCGGGGTCGACGAGGCCCGTGCCCGGATCGCAGCTCTGACAGCCCGCGAGCGCGCCGTACTGGAGGGCTTGCTCGCGGGCGGCACCAACAAGACCATTGCCCGCACGTTGGGGCTGAGCCCGCGCACGGTGGAGATCCACCGGGCACGGATCATGGAGGCGCTCGGCGCCCACTCTCTACCCGAGGCTGTTCTGATAGCGACCACAGCCGGCGTGCGCCCTGTCGTTCAGGATGGCGACTAGGTTGCAGCCCGGCGCCCGCGTGGATAAGCAGACCGCCATGGGCCTGAGAGGTACCCGGCCTCGAACTCCGCGAGCTGGCACAGCCGCCGCGGCGCGGGGATTTGCAAGCTGCGCCCCGAAGCGAGATCAGCCCGCCGCATCGTATTGCTTGCAGCACGCGGCTGACGTGCGCGTTCGACATCGTGGCCGAAGCCGGAAAGCGAAGCGGTGCTAACGTCAAACAGTTGGCTACCATGATCTTACAAGCCGCAATCTTCCCTTATAGGACTGGCACTAGTTAGCGCAGCACCATGCGGTGACCTGACCGACTGGCTTTGGACAGGGCTGATTCAGAGGATCAGCCAGGACCGGAGGAGTTGGACATGCGACGAGGACAGATGACGAGCGCGGAGCAGGTCGTGCTGAAGCTGCGCCAGATCGAGGGTGATCGTGAACCCAGCACAGGTCCGTGCTTTCTCTCACGCCTTGGGCCAACGCGCCAAGACCGACCGCATCGACGCCACCGTGATCGCCCGGTTCGCGGCGGCCACCAACCCACCCGTTGGCGCTCGGGCCGATGCCGAGACTCAGGCCTTGGCTGATCTCGTCACAAGACGCCGTCAGATCGTAGGACTGATCGCGTCCGAGCGGCAGCGAGCGAGCCAAGCTCCATCGTGCATTCGAGACAGCGTCCGGCGCGTCATAGAGGCGTTGGAGCAGGAGCAGAGTGTGATCGACCGCACGATCGATGCAGAGGTAGACCGGTCGCTTGAATGGCGCAGGAAGGAGACCCTCCTGACCTCCGTTCCTGGTGTTGGACCGACGATCGCACGAACCCTGATCGCGGAGCTGCCCGAGCTTGGAAGCCTCAACTGAAAGCAAGTCGCCGCGCTGGTCGGCTTGGCCCCTTGGACGCGGCAATCCGGTCAGTGGCGAGGGAGGAGCTTCATCGCAGGCGGCCGCGCACCTGTTCGCACGGCGCTGTTCATGGGGGCCATGGTGGCCCGCCGTCACAACGCCTCGCTGAAAACCTTCCGTGACCGGCTCATCGCAGCCGGTAAGCCCAAGCTCGTCGCCCTGATTGCCACCGCTCGGCAGCTGATCACCATCCTCAACGCCACCCTGAGAGACAGAACGCCATGGCAACCCGCTTGACTAGCAAGACAGTCGTTCACTCAGCTCGGTCCAAAATACCGGTCAGGTCAGAGGAACTGGAAGTTCGTCTTTTACGACGAGCAGCGGGATTGGTGGACATCGCCCGCCAAGCTCGGTTCCCCCAAGGCGTTCGACCTCGTCACCGACCCGAAGGAGGAATACCCGGCGACGGGGCTTCGCAGCACCTGTAGCGCGGGCCCCGCCATGCGCATCGTGTCGGAGCTCAAGCGCAGCCTGATAGCGGACCCACCCATCAATCCAGGGACGCCGGACCCGTACATGCCCTCTCGATGAATGTGTTGAAGATCGAAAGAAGGTAGCAGGTCTCCGCCGGCATGACGCTTCTCAAAGTCGTAGCTGTTGTGTCCGGTTCGCCATCGTAGTTGCACTGAAGCAGGCCGACTGGCTTCGGTCAGATTTGGCCGGCTGCGGACAGCTCTGAATGGCTGAGCAGGGTGGTTTTCGGCCCGTCCGCTTACGGACGGCGCATGAATCGAAGCGGGTATAGCCGCCGAGCCCGCTCACGACCGATTTTGTTCTCTAATGGGTCAATGGGCGGCAGCTCAATCCAGAGCGTTCGACGCTTTCGGGTGCCTGCGTTCTCTACGTGCTCGTGCGGCACTTGATGGGGTCAGCTGGGTGCAAAGCGGCTCGGTTGAAAGCGCAGTCGGCGCAAGGCCGCATGCTACAGAATCGGCGCCATCTTCTGCTCCCTCCCTCGGGCGTCGCTCCCGCTCGGGAGCTCGGTTCGGCCTCCTGTCCGGTGATGTCAGCCGCTACGCAGGTCGGAACTCGGTGCCCTGCCGCAGCATCGCGTGCATGATGATCGCTAGCCGGCGCGCGAGCGCGATGCGAGCCTTGCGCATCGTCGAGCGCTTCGCGATGGCCAGAGCCCAAGCCTTCAGCTTCAGGGGCTGCCTGCAGCGCGTCAGCATCACGTTGGCGGCTTCGTACAACAACGTTCTGACCCGCCGGTCGCCGCACTTCGAGATGCTGCCGGTGTAGTCGACCTCGCCCGACTGGTAACGCCGTGGGACGAGCCCGAGATACGGCCCGACGTCGCGAGAGCGTTTGAAGCGTTCCGGATTATCGATGGCTGCCGTGAAGGCGAGCGCGGTGAGCTGACCGACGCCCGGGATCGTCATCAACCGCCGGCAGGCATCTGAGGCTCGGACCATCCGCTTGATATCTGCGTCGATGGCGGCGACAGCCGCCAGCACAGCAGTTCGCGCTCCGATCAGGCCGCGCATGGCGGCGGACAGTCCGGCGATCCCCTCGCTCGAACGCAGAGCCTGCTCGATGAAGACAGGGCTGAGCGCCCGCGGCAGCCGCACACCGAACACGACGGCAAGACCGCGGATCTGGTTCTCCAGCGTGACCCGCTGGCCGACCAGCTTCTTGCGTGCGATGATCAACGACCTCACAGCGTGTGCCGGCAGCGACTTCACGTGGACCGGCTTGAAGAAGCCGGTTCGTGCCAGGTGAGCGAGGCCGCGCGCATCGTTGCGGTCGGTCTTGTGCGTCGTAAGCGACTTCAAGGCTTGGTAAGCCTGCCGGCTCTCAACGCAGACGACCGGCACACCATGGTCGGCCAAGCCGTGGAACAGCATCGGAGCCATCCGGCCTGTCTCGAACACAACCCGACGACAGGCGGGCGCCTTCGCGAGTTCCTGCGCGATGTCGGCAGGCGCAGAGGCCACCTTCGCCTGATGGGTAACTACTCCCTCGCGGTCGACCACGCAGACGTGCGTCTCCTCCATCGAGACATCCAGGCCAGCGAAATACTCCATGATCAGCCTCCTCTTCCGGCAGCGGAGCCGATCCTAGCGACTTCCGCAGAAGAGCTGCCGCCCATTACCCGATGTTGAAAAACTCGGCTGTTGCAGCGGCATTTGCGAGGTGATTCACTGCCGTTGTGAGGCGGGGATCGACGCAGATGATGGGACCTCGGCAAGTCGAGCAGGGTGCTCTGTTCTATGAGTTCTCGCTCGATAACCACGTTCCCGCCGACCATCTACTGCGCTCTATCGACCGCTTCGTCGATCTCACCGGCCTGCGCCAGGAGTTGGCCCCGTTCTACGCCTCCACGGGCCGCCCCTCGGTCGATCCCGAACTGATGATCCGTATGCTGATCATCGGCTACTGCCTCGGCATCCGCTCTGAGCGCCGGCTCTGCGACGAAGTCCACCTCAATCTCGCCTACCGCTGGTTCTGCCGCCTGGGCCTGGAGGGCCGCGTACCGGACCACTCGACCTTCTCGAAGAACCGTCACGGCCGCTTCCGCGACAGCGATCTGCTACGCCGCTTGTTCGAGCGTGTGCTCGCCCGCTGCATCGCCGAAGGGCTGGTCGGTGGCGAGGGCTTTGCCGTCGACGGCAGCCTGATCAAGGCCGACGCCAACCGACAGAAAGGGGTCGAAGGCTCTGCCGGCCTCCCGCCCGAGGCCGTGAGCCGGGCTGCTCAGGAGTATTTAGCCGTCCTCGACGAGGTCGCCTTCGGAGCCGCCACGCCCGTCCCACCCAAGTTCATCTCGCCCGCAGATCCGGCCGCACGCTGGACCGGAGCCCACGGCGGGCAAGCGTTCTTCGCCTACACGGCCAACTACCTGATCGACCTCGACCACGCGGTCATCGTCGATGTCGAGGCGACTACCGCCATCCGGCAGGCCGAGGTCACGGCGGCCAAACGCATGATCGAGCGCTCACGCAAGTGCTTCGATCTCTATCCGGCCCGGCTGGCGGGCGACAGCGGCTACGGCTCGGCCGAGATGCTGGGCTGGCTCGTCTACGAGCAGGGCATCGAACCGCATATCAGCGTCTTCGATAAGTCGACCCGCACTGATGGCACCTTCTCACGCGCCGACTTCACCTACGACCAGCCCAATGACGTCTATCGCTGCCCAGCGAGCCGGATGCTGACGACGACCGGCACCTTGATCAACGACGGGGCGACGCTGATGTATCGCGCGAGCAAGTTCGACTGCACGCCATGCCCGCTGAAGGCGCGGTGCTGCCCGAACGATCCGGTGCGCAAAGTCCCGCGCTCGATCCACGAGGGGGCGCGAGACATGGCCCGCGACATCGCACGATCTGAGGAAGGCAAAACCTCACGCCGCGAGCGGAAAAAGGTCGAGATGCTGTTTGCCCACCTCAAGCGCATCCTGAAGCTGGATCGCCTCCGGTTGCGCGGCCCAAACGGAGCGAGAGACGAGTTCCACCTCGCCGCAGCCGCTCAGAACCTGAGAAAGTTGGCCAAGATCATCCCGGTCCCGCAGCCGAGCCCGGCTTGATCGGGAAGGAGGCCTCAGGGCCGAGGGAAACAGACCGCCCCTCTCCATCGCCGATCTCGGCCGCCACCGAGTTTTTCAACATCGGGTAATGGGCGGCAGCTCTTCTGCGGAAGTCGCTAGGATCGGCTCCGCTGCCGGAAGAGGAGGCTGATCATGGAGTATTTCGCTGGCCTGGATGTCTCGATGGAGGAGACGCACGTCTGCGTGGTCGACCGCGAGGGAGTAGTTACCCATCAGGCGAAGGTGGCCTCTGCGCCTGCCGACATCGCGCAGGAACTCGCGAAGGCGCCCGCCTGTCGTCGGGTTGTGTTCGAGACAGGCCGGATGGCTCCGATGCTGTTCCACGGCTTGGCCGACCATGGTGTGCCGGTCGTCTGCGTTGAGAGCCGGCAGGCTTACCAAGCCTTGAAGTCGCTTACGACGCACAAGACCGACCGCAACGATGCGCGCGGCCTCGCTCACCTGGCACGAACCGGCTTCTTCAAGCCGGTCCACGTGAAGTCGCTGCCGGCACACGCTGTGAGGTCGTTGATCATCGCACGCAAGAAGCTGGTCGGCCAGCGGGTCACGCTGGAGAACCAGATCCGCGGTCTTGCCGTCGTGTTCGGTGTGCGGCTGCCGCGGGCGCTCAGCCCTGTCTTCATCGAGCAGGCTCTGCGTTCGAGCGAGGGGATCGCCGGACTGTCCGCCGCCATGCGCGGCCTGATCGGAGCGCGAACTGCTGTGCTGGCGGCTGTCGCCGCCATCGACGCAGATATCAAGCGGATGGTCCGAGCCTCAGATGCCTGCCGGCGGTTGATGACGATCCCGGGCGTCGGTCAGCTCACCGCGCTCGCCTTCACGGCAGCCATCGATAATCCGGAACGCTTCAAACGCTCTCGCGACGTCGGGCCGTATCTCGGGCTCGTCCCACGGCGTTACCAGTCGGGCGAGGTCGACTACACCGGCAGCATCTCGAAGTGCGGCGACCGGCGGGTCAGAACGTTGTTGTACGAAGCCGCCAACGTGATGCTGACGCGCTGCAGGCAGCCCCTGAAGCTGAAGGCTTGGGCTCTGGCCATCGCGAAGCGCTCGACGATGCGCAAGGCTCGCATCGCGCTCGCGCGCCGGCTAGCGATCATCATGCACGCGATGCTGCGGCAGGGCACCGAGTTCCGACCTGCGTAGCGGCTGACATCACCGGACAGGAGGCCGAACCGAGCTCCCGAGCGGGAGCGACGCCCGAGGGAGGGAGCAGAAGATGGCGCCGATTCTGTAGCATGCGGCCTTGCGCCGACTGCGCTTTCAACCGAGCCGCTTTGCACCCAGCTGACCCCATCAAGTGCCGCACGAGCACGTAGAGAACGCAGGCACCCGAAAGCGTCGAACGCTCTGGATCGAGCTGCCGCCCATTGACCCATTAGAGAACGAAATCGGTCAGAAGCGGCGGCAGTTGATTTCTCCGCGACTAAATTAGCGATTGCCATCATCACAGACTACGACGCGGACTGACTTCGGTTCGGTTGGTCCCCGGGCAGGGAATGGCAGTCCATGCAAACAAGTTCACGGGAGTAACAAGGCGTCCCTGCGGGCCGACTGGACTTCGCCAGACACCTGAGCATTGCTGTGGCTGCGCCGGGTGACTGACTGCTCACTGGCACGCATGTCACCCCGCTGGCTCACGAGCCACTCGCGGGGTCCGCTCAGTGACAGCGCCAGAGCTGTCGCTAAGAGACGGACGACACAAACATGCCCCGCAAGATCGCCGAGAAACTCAGCCAGAGCCAACGCCTGATCCTGACCCAGGCCGCGCATCACCCCGAACAGCGTGTACTCTGTCCTGACACGATCAAGCCGCCAACCTTCCGCGCCATCCTGTCCGCCCTCCGAACGCGCGGACTGATCGCTGACATGCCTCACGCTGAGGGCAGCCGAGGAAGGCAGAGGTGCCTCATCGTCACCGCAGAGGGCTGGGCCGCTATCGGTATCACTGTGCCGACGCCGTCGCTGTCCGCTTCTGAGGAACCAGCGGGCAGCGGCTCTGCCAGCTTTGCGAGCGACAAGCCTCAGCGAACCAAGCAGGCGCTTCTCATATCGCTGCTGAGCCAACCTGAGGGAGCAACGCTCGAAGCGCTGGCTACCGCAACCCACTGGCTGCCACATACCACCCGCGCTGCACTCACCCGGCTGCGTCAGCGAGGCCTCGCCATTCTCACCGTGCGTGCTGCCGGGGTCAGCACACATTACAAGCTCGCCGAGCAAAACTCGCGCGCCTCAATTGAGGCGAGCGCCTGATGCAGCGGTCCAGCAGCATGAGCGGCTCGACCGTTCCGACTCCTTCCCTCAAGGTGCAGGAGCGGCAAGCCGAAGGATCGCAAGCAGGCCGGTCGCCGCTGCAGCTCTCTGAGTTGGCGCAGATGAGCACGTTGGAACTGCGCCAATCCTGGCGCAGGGTTTTCCAGCAGCCTCCACCGCCGCTCAGCCGCGACCTGATCGTGCGTGCTCTCGCCTACCGCCTTCAGGAGGTGGCGCAGGGCGGCCTCTCCAAAGCAACCCAGCGTCACCTGCGCGCTCAGGCTCAGCGGGGTAGGGGAGGAAGCACTGTGCCTGACACACCGTCGGTGCCGTCGGCGCTTCTGCTGCGGCCCGGCACGCGCCTCGTGCGCGAGTGGCACGGTCGCAGCCATGTCGTCACCGTCACGGAGGGTGGCTTCGAGCACGAGGATCAGCGCTACCGCTCCCTCAGCCAGATCGCCAAGCGCATCACCGGCAGCCACTGGTCCGGTCCCCGGTTCTTCGGCCTGACCGGGCGCAGGGAAGAGCGCGAGACGAGCCATGGCTAGGTCGAAGCCGGCGCCGTCCTCAGCCAAGCCGGCACGGCTGCGCTGCGCCGTCTATACCCGCAAGTCGAGCGAGGAGGGTCTGCAGCAGGCCTTCAACTCGCTCGATGCCCAGCGCGAGGCCTGCGCCGCCTACATCGCCAGCCAGCGGCACGAGGGCTGGGGGCTGCTGCCTACCCTCTACGATGATGGCGGCTACTCGGGCGGCAGCATGGAGCGGCCCGCCCTGCAGCGGCTTCTCGCCGACGTGGCAGCCGGCCGCGTCGACGTGGTGGTCGTCTACAAGGTCGATCGCCTCACGCGGGCTCTGGCCGATTTCGCCCGCATCGTGGCCGTGTTCGACGCGCGGCAGGTCTCGTTCGTATCGGTGACGCAGGCCTTCAACACCACCAGCAGCATGGGCCGGCTGACGCTCAACGTGCTGCTCTCCTTCGCCCAGTTCGAGCGCGAGGTCACGGGCGAGCGCATCCGGGACAAGATCGCGGCAAGCAAGCGCAAGGGCATGTGGATGGGTGGCCTCCCGCCGCTCGGCTACGACGTGGGCGAGCGCAGGCTGGTGGTGAATGAGACCGAGGCCGAGACGGTGCGCCACATCTTCCGGCGCTACTGCGCCGTGCGTTCGGTCCGTCTGCTGCAGCTCGAGCTGGCGCAGGCAGGCATCCTGAGCAAGCAGCGTCGTGCCGCCGATGGCGGTCACTTCGGCGGCCAGCCTTTGGCTCGCGGTGCCCTATACGCGATGCTCGCCAACCGGCTCTACCTTGGTGAGGTCGTGCACAAGGGGCAGAGCTATGCCGGTGAGCACGCTGCGATTGTTGATGCTGCGCTGTTTGCCGCGGCACAGGCAATCCTGGCGCAGAACCGGGTTGAGCGCGACAGCGGAGCGGCGGCGGATGCACCGAGCCTGCTGGCTGGCCTAGTCTACGATGCACAGGGTCAGCGACTGACGCCAAGCCATACGCTCAAGCGCGGCCTGCGCTACCGCTACTACGTCTCGCACAGCCTCGTCACGGGGAAGAGGCACCCCGCCCGCTCCAGCGGATCCAGGACGTTCGGAGATGCGGATCAGAGCGATGTAGGCGTGGCTGATGCGCCGCGGACCGGCGGTCAGCGGCTGCCGGCTCTGGCGCTGGAAGCTCTGGTAACGGGGCGACTGCGTGAGCTGCTCGGCAGTGCCAGCGCGTTGCACGAGCTGATGCGCGAGCACTCGGCTGCCGAACAGCAGCGCTTGCTTGCTGAAGGTGCCGCTCTGGCGGCCAGCTGGCACGAGGCACCTGCAGGCGAGCAGCGGCAGCGTCTGCGCGTGTGTCTGCGCCGCATCGTTGTGCGGGCGGACGGCATCGACCTGCAGGTCGACACTGCGCGCCTGCTTCAGGGCTTCACTGGATCCTGGTGCGTACCCGATGCTGCCGCTGAGGCTCATGCTGATGCGCAGGCACTCAGCCAAGCCAACGCTTCAGACGGGGACGATGGCGAGCTGGATCGAGGCGCGGTGCTGGTGCTGCGTGTGCCGGCTGTGCTGCAGCGGGTGGGGCAGGAGCTGCGGCTGGTAATCCCGGGTAAGAGCACAGGGTCGGCACCCGACGCGAGCCTGACCGGTCTGCTCGCCCGAGCACAGCAGCTGCGCGAGCGCATCTTCGGCGAGGCGCAGCTCTCGATTGATGACGTGGCGAGGGAGGAAGGGCTGTCGCGCTCCTACGTCACGCGTCTTCTGCGTCTGAGCTTCTTGGCACCGGACATCGTGGCGCGGCTGCTCTCGGGCGAGCATCCGCCGGAGCTGACAGCGACCCGCCTGATGGCGGACACGCGACTGCCGATGGACTGGAGTGAGCAGCGCAAGCTCCTCAGCCTCGGCTAAGCCGACCCGACGAACGACGAGCCTGAACCATCGCAACAGCATCTGGAGGAGCTGGGTCCGACGGGCCTCGTTCTCGTTCGTCGAGCGACCTTCCGAGATGTCTTCCGCGCGTCAGCGGCGGCCTGGATCGCGCCTGTCTCTGGTGGCGCTGCAAGTCGGGTGGGTAGGAGGCAGGCCGAGAAGGTGGGACTGGCGAATGGTGCTGGCGAGACGATGAGGCCGGAGAGGCCGAAGCCGCGCTGCATCGGTGTCTCTGCGGGGCAGGTTGCTGTTGCCTGCCCTGCAAAGTCCCGGCAGGCATGAAGAAAATGCCACACCCGCCGAAGCCCGGATGAACTGCTCTAATTTCGCGAGTTGCTGGCGGAGGGAGCGGGATTCGAACCCGCGATACCGTTTCCGGTATACACACTTTCCAGGCGTGCGCCTTCAACCACTCGGCCACCCCTCCAGAACCGACCGGGGACCGACGCGGGCGCTGGGCGCGGGCGGTGGTCTCTTGCGGCAGGTGCGGGTCTGTAGCCGGGGCGTGGGCGTCTGGCAAGGCGAAGAATGCCACAGACGCACGCGTTGTGCGCCGCCCGGCTCCGGTCCGGGCGGCGTGGGGGTTCAGGCGATGCGGCGCGGACGGTCCGCTGGGGCGGCTTGCGTGGCTGATGACGGGCCGGTGGGGCCGTTGACCGGAGCGGGCGTCGGCGGGACCGAGGGGGTGCCTGCACCGGTCTGGAGGAATCCGGGCGTGGACGGGGCCGGGCTGTCGGTGGTGACCGGAGCCGGTACGGGCGTGGTCGGGATCGCGACCGGAGCAGCGGGCTCGGCCGAAGCCGGGACCGGGGCGTCGTCGTCCTCGGGGCCAGCCAGGATCTCGGGCGGGGTCTTCCACACGAAGGCGTCGAGGCGGCCGGAGACCGGCGAGACCGGCGCCCAGCGCTCGGAGATGATGCCGTCGGCGACCCAGGCCGGGTCGCGCGGGGCGCGGGCCGCACGAGCGAGCCACTCGCGGGAGCGTCCGCTCTCGGCGCCGTGCTCGGCGGCCTCGATCCGCGCCATCATCCGGCAGACGCGCGCCGTCGG
Organism: Methylorubrum sp. GM97; assembly: GCF_024347855.1. NCBI lineage: Bacteria > Pseudomonadati > Pseudomonadota > Alphaproteobacteria > Hyphomicrobiales > Methylobacteriaceae > Methylorubrum > Methylorubrum sp. GM97. The sequence goes on along the minus strand of NZ_AP025942.1, from coordinate 671,850 downwards.
CCGGTCGTCGGTGAGCGGCGCCAGCGCCTCGCGGGCGCGGCCGAAATCCTTGGCCTCGGTCGCGGCCTGAGCGATCACCAGACGCGATTCCGGCTCCCAGGACGAGAGCTTGGCCAGATTCTCGGCGCGGGCGAGCCGGTCGCGGGCGGAGTCGCCCGTGCGCAGGTTGAGGTAGACCTTGGCGAGTTCCGGATGCGGGGTCGCCTTCCACGCAGCTTCGATGATCTTGGCGGCCTTGCGCAGATCGTTGCGCCGGGCGAGCAGCCGGCCGGCAATGACGGCCGCCGGCACGAGGTCGGGGGCGAGCTTGACGGCCTTGAGCGCCTGCTCGGTCGCGGAATCGGGCTCGCCGGCCTCGTGGCGTTGGGCGGCAGCGGTGAGCAGCACCGCGCGCTGGCGGCGGGCGGCGTGCTTGTCCATCAGCCCCAGCGCCGCGCGGCGCTCCACGGTCTCGGTCGCGGCGGACCACTCGCCGTCGGCGCATTGCGCCTCCAGCACCGCTTCGTTCGCCCAAGTGACGCTCGGCGCGAGACGGGCGGCCTCGGAAGCGTAGGCGCGGGCGGCACCCTCGTCCTCACGGCGACGGGCCTCGACGAACAGGCCGCGCAGACCCAGCACACGGGTCTCGGGATCGTCGGCCATGCGCTTGAACGCCTGTTCGGCCGCGTCCCGGTCTCCGGAAATCTGCGCCGCCTGGGCCTTGAGGAGGAGCGTCAGCGGCTGGCTGCCGAGCAGGCGCTCGGCGTCGCCCGCATGGCGGCGGGCCGCGAGCGGGTCACCGGAACCGACGGCAATCATGCCGCGCGAGAGCGAGGCGAGGCCCTTGTTGCGGCGGCGCTCACGGGTCGAGCGGCTGATGCTGGCGGGCAGGCCGATCACGCCGGTCACGACCGCCCAGATCAGGCCGAGGACAATCGCCGCCACCAGCACGCCGGTGAGGGCGATGGCGAGGCTCATGCCGATCTCGTAGCCGTTCCAGACGACGGTCACGGTGCCCGGATGGTCGGCGATCCACACCGCGCCGTAGGCGGCGACGGCCAGGAGGGCCAGGAAGACGAGGGCGCGCCACATGGGTCAGGGCCTCCTTGGGAGCACGGGGAGCGGGCGCACGCGGCCCGGGCAGAGTGGAAGGGGGGAACGCCGCGCAGGGCGCGGCTGGTTCGTCGTCATCGGTGCCGGTCCTGGCCGTCAGCGTGCCGGTGGCAGGCCGGTGAAGGCGTCGGCCAGCAGCGCCTGAGCCGTGCGACCCGCCTCGGCACGCGCCGAGAGCCGCGTTCCGAAATCGCCGCCTTGCGCCCGCGCCTCCTCCGGAAGGGCGGCGTAGGCCTTGGCCGCCTCGGCGAGGTCCCCACGGTCGAGCGCCGCCTGAACCTGCGCGGTCGAAGCCGCGCTGCCGGCGGCGGCCTGGGTTCCGCCCGCGGTGGGTCCGTCGGCGCGCTTCACCTGCACCAGGGAACTCGCCATGTTCATCAGACGGTCGCCCACGCTGCCGGTCTCGGCGACGGATTTGGCCTGGGCCGCGCGCTTGGCCTCGGCGATTTTCTCCGAGATCCGACGGAACTCCGCGGCGAGGCCTGAAGCGGTCGGCGCGCCCTTGTCGGCGAAGGGGCCGAGCGCGTCGAGGCGCTTGGAATCCGCCGGTTCGAGGTTACGCAGGCTGGCGAGCGCATCCGGGTAGGGTTGGCCCGCCTCCAGCGCCGAGGCGATCCGGTCGGCCGCGACGATGCGCAGGGCCGACTGCACGGTCGATTGCTTGGCGCTCTGATCGACTGCCTTGTCGAGGCCGGCAATCCGCTCCGACTGTTCCTGAAGCTTCCGCTCCAGGCCCTTCACGGCTTCGTCGGCGCGGGTCTGGGCGGCGTCGGCGGCCTGCTTGCTCGCCTGCGTCGCCTCCTGCACGGTCTGGGTCGCGGCGGCGATGCGCCCGTCCAGCGCCTTCTGCACCTCGTCTACGCGCTTGCCGAGGGCGGCCTCGGCCGCTTCGTCCGCCTTGGCACGGGACGCGACATCCGCCTGCAGCGCCGCGATCTTGTCGGAGAGATCGGACGCAGCACTCTTGCCGCCGTTCGTTTCGAGCGCCTTGAGCCGGTCATCGAGGGCGGCGAGGGCGGCCGGATCCATCGACTGCGCGGTCTTCACCTCGGCCGTGCCGTCGCGGCCGGGCTCCTCCTGCAGCGCCGAGACGCGCTGATCGAGGGCATCGAGACGGGCCGCGATGTCGGCGGGGACGGTCGGCCCCGGGGCGGAACCGTCGGCGGAGGGGGCCGTGGCGGGGGCGACGCCCGCCTTCTGGAGCGCTTCGTTGGCACGGTCGGCGGCGGCCTTGGCCGCAGTTTCCGCTCGGGCGACGGCGTCGGGCAGGGGCTTGAGCGCCTGCTCATTGGCGGCGAGGCGCTTGTCGAGCCCGGCTACGGCATCCTTCGTGGCAAGGCCCGCCAGGGACTTGTCGAGATTTGCAAGGCGCGGATCGGCGCCCCGCTGGTAGGTGGTGACGCCGTAGAGGAGGCCGGCGCCGATCAGGCCGCCGATCAGGCCCGAGGCGGCCACGGAGCCGAAGCCCGCGCCGCCGCGAGCCGGTGTCGCCTTTGCGGCTTCCTTGGGCGCTTCCTTGGCCGAAGCGGGAGCGCCCGCGCTCTCCTTGCCGGCATCGGGTTTCGCGCCCGGCTTGGCGGCATCCGCCGCATCGGAGAGGCGCTTGGCCTTGAGATCGAGGATCGGGCCGTCTGTCAGCGAGGCCGCCTCCGTCACCCGCGTGGCGCCCGGCGCCGCTCCCGGCTTGGCTCCCGAGGTCGCATCCGGCTTGGTACCGCCGGAGCTGGCGCTCCCGGTGGCGCTCCCGGAGGCCGGTGTCTCCGGCTTCACCGTGCTGCCGCCGGTGGTGCCGGCCTTGGCGGACGTGTCCGGTTTGGCATCGGTCGCCTTGGCGCCGGCCGGATTCGGCGGAATCGCGCTGCTGCCGGTGGCGCCCGGCTTCGACGGTGCATTGCCGCCCGGCGTGCCGGAGGCAGTGGCCGGCGCGCCGGACGGCTTTCCGGGCTCCGTGGGTTTGTTGGACATCGTTCCTGCGCCGGTCGAAGCGGCCGACGGAGGGACCGCGCTGCTGCCGGTGGCGCCCGGCTTCAACGGCGCGTCCGCTCGAACGTCCTGCGGGCGCCCGGAAGACCCAGGCGCATTGCTACCGGGCAGGGCGCTGCTGCCGGTCGGACCCGCCTTTGCGGGCTCGGACTTGACCGGCTCCGACGCCGCTGGTCCCGACTTGGCCGGCTCGACCTTCGGGGTGGAGGCCGCTGCGGACGGCTCGGCAGGTTTGCCCATCGCCTTGTCGGCGGGCCGGGACGAATCCTTCGTCACGTCCCTGGCCGCTTCCCGGGCCTGCTCCGGCGACTTGCCTTGTTCCGAAGACTTGGCCTGCTCCGAAAACTTGCCTTGCTCCGGCGACTTGGCGCCATCCCTGGCGCCGTCCTTGGGTGAAGTCACGGGCGTTCGCTCCATTCAGCCGCCGCACCGGCGCAGTGTGCTCCCATAGAAGAGCGAACCGGCGCCGTCATCCATCGGAACCGCTTCCGGGTTCCATCTCCGACGCTCCGACACGCTCTCGCGTCCCCATCGGCCCGCAGGGGCGACGAGGCCGTTCAGTCCGAAGCCGCGAGACCGGCAAGGAGAGCTTCCTCGCTCGGGCGCGCCGCTACAAAATGGGCCGCGACGCCGAGCTCGACCAGTCCCAAGGCCACGTCCGGAGACAGGCAGTAATGCGCCAGCGCCCGAAACGCTCCGCTCAGACCGGCTTTGCCGGACAAATGCACCGCGATTTCGGCGCTTCGTCGCGAAAAATGCAGGGCCGCGGCGAGCGGCGCGTCGTCCCGGCCCAACAGCCCCTGCACCACCGGCGCCGGCAGGGTCGTCTCGGCCAGAGCCGCGTAGGCGGTCCAGGTCGTGACGCGGTAGCCCGCAGCCGTGAGGCTCGCGGCGGGCTCGGCCTTGCGGTCCTCGCCGGCCGCGTGGAGGAGAGTGCCGCCCGGCCGCACATGGGCTGCGACGAGCCGGGCCAGGCTGACGGCGTCTCCGTCGGCGCAGTGCACGGAGCGCAGGCCCGCCCGGTTCGCCCGCTCGGCGGTGCGGGTGCCGACGGCGAAGACCGGTGCCTCGGGAAGACCGGCTGCGGCGAGCGGCGCGGCGGCGTTGGCGCTCGTCAGGATCAGCCCGTCGAACCGGCCGGTGGGCGGCGGCCCGTCGCTCGGCGCGATCCGCAGCACAGGCGCCACCAACGCGGCATGGCCGAGCTCGGCCAGCCGCCGTGCCGTGCGGCTCGCGCCCGGCTCGGGCCGCGACACCCAGATCCGCATACGCCCCTCTCCCTCACGCCATCCACAGCGTCCCTCGGCGGTGAGCCTCACCTGTATCCGTCGGCGGTTTCGTCGTAGACGTGGTGTCGCGACCGGTCTGACCGAGCTTTCGCGAGACATGGAGTAGGCGGGCCGGCCCCCGGCACGCAACGGTGCGTGGACGTCAGCGTGACACTCATGAAGATCCTCGGCATCGAGACCACCTGCGACGAGACTGCCGCCGCCGTCGTGACGCTCGGTGAGGACGAGCGCGGACAGATCCTCGCCAACGAGGTGCTGAGCCAGATCGCCGAGCACGCGGCCTATGGCGGTGTCGTGCCCGAGATCGCCGCCCGCGCCCATGTCGAAGTGCTCGACCGGCTGATCGCCCGGGCACTCCAGCGGGCGGGGACGACTCTGAAGGAGATCGACGGGATCGCGGTTGCCGCCGGGCCCGGCCTGATCGGCGGTGTGCTGATCGGCCTCGTCACGGCCAAGACACTCGCCCTCGTCGCGCGCAAGCCGCTCCTCGCGGTTAACCATCTCGAGGCGCACGCGCTGACGCCGCGGCTCACTGACGGGCTCGCCTTCCCCTATCTTCTGCTGCTCGCCTCCGGCGGGCATACGCAGCTCGTCGCGGTGAAGGGGGTGGGCGATTATGTCCGGCTCGGCACCACCATCGACGACGCCATCGGCGAGGCCTTCGACAAGGTCGCCAAGCTTCTCGGGCTCGGCTATCCCGGCGGTCCCGAGGTGGAGCGGCAGGCGGAGAGCGGCAATCCGGAGCGGTTCGCGCTGCCGCGGCCGATGATCGGGCGGCGGCAGGCGGATTTCTCGCTGTCGGGCCTCAAGACGGCCCTGCGCATCGAGGCCGAGCGGCTCGAACCCCTCGCCTCGCAGGATGTGGCCGATCTCTGCGCGAGCTTCCAGGCGGCAGTGGTGGATGTGGTGGTGGACCGCGTGCGCGTCGCCCTGCGCGCCTTCGCGGGCGTCGCCGGGCATCCGACGGCTCTGGTCGCGGCAGGCGGCGTGGCCGCCAACGGAGCGATCCGCCGGGCGCTCGCGGCGCAGGCCGGGGAGGTGGGCCTGAGCTTCGTCGCGCCGCCGCTGCCGCTCTGCGGCGATAATGGCGCGATGATCGCCTGGGCGGGGCTGGAGCGCCTGCGCCTCGGCCTCGTCGACGATCTCACCGTGCCGGCCCGCGCCCGCTGGCCCTTTGCCGAGGTCGCGCCGGCCGCGTGAGGCCGGTGGCCCAGGATCAGGCGAGCGCGCGGGCGGAGGCGGTCACCTTCTGCACGGAGAGATCGACCTCGTTCGCCGCCTGCGCGATCCCGTTGGCGTTGCCGCGTACGGCGTCGACGCTGCGCGCGGCGGTCTGCATGTTGCTCGCGATCTCCTGCGTGACCGCGGCCTGCTCGGTGACGGCGGAGGAGACGCTCATCGAGATTTCGCTGAGATCCGTGATGGTCGAGACGATGGCGCGGATCGCCTCGACGGCCCGGGCCGAGGAATCCTGGACGGCGGCAATCTGCTGGCCGATATCCTCGGTGGCGCGCGACGACTGACTCGCCAGCGCCTTCACCTCGGTGGCAACCACGGCGAAGCCGCGGCCGGCCGCGCCCGCGCGGGCCGCCTCGATGGTGGCGTTGAGCGCGAGCAGGTTGGTCTGGTCGGCGATCGAGCGGATCACGGAGACCACCTCGCCGATACGCTCGGCGGTGGCGGTCAGTCCGCTCACGATTCCGCCCGCCTCCTCGGCCCGGCTCACGGCCGCGTCGGCGGCGGTCTTGGCCTGCGAGGCGTGGCGGCTCAGTTCCAGGATCGAGGCGGCGAATTCCTCGGCGCCCGCGGCAACCGACTGGACGTTGTCGGAGGTGACGGCCACCGCGGCCGCCGTCTCGCTCGCCCGACGGCTGACATGCGACATCGCGCCGGTGATGGTGCCGAGATCGGACTCGATGGCGCGCTGCCCGTTCGCACGCCGGAGCCGGTCGGCCACGGCCTGCGTGACGTCGCTGGCGAACTTCACGATGGCGCAGGGACGCCCTTCGCTGTCGAGAACCGGATTGTAGGAGCCGTAGATCCAGATCTCCCGTCCGCCCTTGGCGAGCCGCCGGAACTCGCCGGCCTGATAGGTGCCGTTCGCGAGCGACCGCCAGAACTCGGCATAGGCGGCGCTCTTCACCTCCCCGGGATCGACGAACAGGCTGTGATGCCGGCCGCGGATTTCCTCGAGCTGGTAGCCCACCGCATCGAGGAAGTTTGCGTTGGCATCGGTGATCGTGCCGTCGAGGCCGAAATGGATCACCGCCTGAGATCGGTTGATCGCGGCGATCTGGCCCTCGTAGCTCGCGTTGCGCTGGGTCTCGGCCGTGATGTCGGTGGCGAATTTCACCACCTTGTATGGCTGCCCGCGCCGGTCGAGAATCGGGTTGTAGGAGGCCTGGATCCAGATCGAGCGGCCATCCTTGGCGATGCGCCGGAACTCGCGGGCCTGGAACTCGCCACGGCGCAGAGCCTCCCAGAATGCCTTGTATTCCGGGCTCTCGCGCTGTTCGGGGGGCATCAGCATCGCGTGTGAACGACCACGCAGCTCATCGAGGGTGTAGCCGACGAGGTCGAGGAAGTTGGCGTTCGCGTTCGTGATGGTGCCGTCCATTGCGAACTCGATACGGCCTTGAGCACGATCGACGGCCGCAAGGATGGAATCTTGTTCGGAATGGAAGATCGCCACGGCTGAAGGCTCCAGGCATCATGAATTTCGATGAAAGTTGGTTTCCTGCAATATATTTAATCAACCGTTAATCTCATACCAAATGACTAGTATGGACCGTATTGGCGCACCGAACGAACGACATTTCGTCAGGATTAAAAAGTAATGCAGCTATCGAGGATTATTTTTTGAAATTTCAAACAAAACGAAAACAAGAAAAATTGCAAGGCAAACCTGAGAGGGTATGGCGCAGGAATGCGAAAGTTGAATTCGCGCAACCGGCGAGAAGATGTTTCCGGTTTTGCCCGAATTTGTGGCACGAAGCGGTTTTTTGTGTCGGTCGTGGTCGGAAATGCTTCGACAGGTCGACATCACCTTGGTCCGGTCTCGCAAAATATTGCAAATATGACAGGTGAGCACACGCCGTTGGCCGGGTTCGGGCCTCTTCGTCACAGGATTGCGGATCGGTACTCGCTCTTCCGCCGGTAGGTCGTTATCGCGAACCTGACGATGTGGCTCCGGGTCCGCACCTTGGCCGTAATGAGCCGGGCTGCACGAGGTTCCCGATGGAGGCGGACATGAAGTCAGGCACGCAGCGGCGGGACGAGGTCGTGGCCGTCGTCGGCGGCGGATCCTGGGGCACGGCTTTGGCCAACGCCGCCGCCGCGGCGGGGCGCCCGGTCACGCTCTGGATGCGCGATCCCGAGGCGGCCGCGCGGATGGAGCAGGCGCGGGCCAACGAGCGCTATCTCCCCGGTGTCGCCCTACATCCCGGCGTGCGCGCCACGGCCGAGGCCGCCGCGCTGGCGTCGGCGGGCACGGTGCTGCTCGTCGTACCGGCCCAGACTCTGCGCTCCGTGCTGGCGGCGCTGGCGCCCTCGCTGGCGCCCGGCGCCGCGGTGGTGCTCTGCGCCAAGGGGATCGAGCGGGGCAGCGACGCCTTCATGAGCGCGGTGGCGGCGGAGGTGCTGCCGTCCGGCTCCCCGGTGGCGGTGCTGTCGGGTCCGAGCTTCGCCTCCGACGTCGCCCGCGGCCTGCCCACGGCCGTGACCCTCGCCGCGGCGGACGGGGCGCTGGCGGCGCGGCTCGCCGGCCTACTCTCGGGCCCGGCCTTCCGGCTCTATCACACCGACGACGTGCGCGGCGTCGAGGTCGGCGGTGCCGGCAAGAACGTGCTCGCGATCGCCGCCGGCATCGTCGCGGGCCGCGGCCTCGGCGAGAGCGCCCGCGCCGCGCTGATCGCCCGCGCCTTCGCCGAGCTGATGCGCTTTGCCCGCGCCTGTGGCGGCCGGGCGGAGACGCTGATGGGGCTGTCGGGCTTAGGGGACCTCGTGCTCACCGCCTCCTCGCCGCAATCGCGCAACTTCGCGTTCGGCGAGCGTTTGGGGAAGGGCGCCTCGCCCGAGGAGGCCGCGGGCGGCAAGCTCGTAGAAGGCGCCTTCACCGCGCAGGCGCTGGTCGATCTCGCCAGGGCACGGGAGGTCGAGATGCCGGTGGCCGAGGCCGTCGCCGCGGTGGTGGCCGGAGCGCTGACGGTCGATGCGGCGATGACCGGCCTGCTGTCGCGGCCGCTCAAGGCGGAGACGGCGTGAGCACCCGTCGACGGGTCGAAAGCGGAGCGGTGCGCGCCCTTCAAGCGCGGCCGGATTTTCGATAAGCGAGGGCGCCTTTCCCGACGGAGCCGTCCCGCGCCATGGCCTACTGGCTGTTCAAGTCCGAGCCCTCGACCTGGTCGTGGGACCAGCAGGTCGAAGCCGGGGAGGGCGGCACCTTCTGGAACGGGGTGCGCAACCACCTCGCCAAGAAGCAGATGCAGGCGATGCAGGTCGGCGAGCGCGGCTTCTTCTACCATTCCAACGAGGGCAAGGCCGTCGTCGGCATCGTCGAGGTCATCAAACCCTATTATCCCGACCACACCGACGAGAGCGGCCGTTTCGGCATGGTCGATGTGCGGGCGGTGGCGCCGATGCCGCGCCCGGTCACTCTCGACGCGATCAAGGCGGCGACGGCGCTCAAGGACATGGCCCTCGTCACTAATTCCCGCCTCTCGGTGCAGCCGGTGACCGAGGCGGAATGGGCCACGGTCTGCGCCATGGGCGGCTACGGCGAGCGCTGAGCGGCGGCCGACCGCTCAGCGGATGAGCGCACCGGGCGCCGGGCCGCGGCTGCGCAGCCGGGTGCCGACGCTATGGAGGGCGCGTCCGAGACCCGCGCGCAAGGGCGGCTCGATCCGCTGCGACACCAGCAGGGATGCGGCGACGGCCGTCAGAATGCCGCCCGTCAGGCTCGCGGCCGGCGGGAGCCCGTAGACGGCCAGGAACCGCATCGCCAGGGCGCCGACGAAGGTGTGCAGCAGGTAGAGCGGGTAGGTCGCGAGCCCGAGATCACGGAAGCGCCGCCCGAGTCCGGGAAAGGCGTCGGTCAGCGCCGTGTTCGCGCGGATCGACAGGCAGAACAGGGCCATGAAGACGGCGTAGAGGAACCATGCCATCGCCGGGCTCCGGTCGAGGCCGAGCAGGACGCCGACGAAGCCGGCATCGTAGCGGATCTGCAGGAAGCCCCCCGTCAGGCAGATGGCGAGGCCGGCCAGCCGCAGCGCCGTCAGACCGTTCCGCACTGCGCTCCACAGCAGCACGCCGATGGCGAAGTGGCAGCCATGGGTGAGCAGGGCGAGCTTGGCGATCCGCGTGCTGATGATCCGGTCGAGGTCAGGCCAGAACGGCGTCGCCGCGAGGCACCACGCGAGCGCGCTGATGACGCCGACCGCCAGGATCACCGGCTCCAGCCGCTCGAACCGGTTCAGAAACAGCAGGGCATAGACCAGACCGTAGAACATGATCTCGATCCCGAGCGTCCAGTAGACGCCGTCGATCCAGCGGGGGACCGGGAACAGGACGAGGGTGCGGACGTAGCGTTCGAACAGGACTCGGGTGGCTTCCGGGTCGAAGAGCAGCGCGAGCCCGAAGGAGACGGTGGCGCAGAACCAGATGCCCGGCACGAGGCGCAGGATCCGCCCGGTGAGAAAGCGCGACGCGCTCGCCTGTGAGGCGGAATAGGCGATGACGTAGCCCGAGATCACGAAGAACATCGGCACGCCGACCCAGCCCTGTGAACTGACGGGCAGCAGGATCGGAAACGGGATCGGCTGCCCGACGAGGGTGGCGGCCTCGCTCGACGGGACCATCCAGGCGGTGCAGGCGAGGTGATACAGCACGACGAGGCAGGCCGCGCCGAAGCGGAGCAGGTCGAGGCCGATCAGGGGCCGGGATGCGTGCGGGCGCGGCGCGGCCGAGGTCTCGCTGGCGGTCTGGACGATTGACATGCCTGTGGTCCTGATGCCGGGACGATGCCGTCTGTCGGACAATCATCCGGCAACGCGATGCTTGTCTGTTGTGTCTTCGGGCAAACATGCGCGCGGGACAACGGCATGAAAATACTGATGCCGCCCCTTTTTCCGTGACATTTTCCAAGTGGGCTAAGAAACCCGAAATTCAGTCTCACGGATCTGTGAGGCTCGACCTTGTGTCCGGCACCCGGCGAAATCGGTTCCGCTTCGCATCGATTGACGTTCCGTGAGATGCCGGCCCGGTCGCCGACCGTCTGCAACGTTCCTCGAAGCCGGCTTCCGCGTTTCGGAGGGTGGATCGGACGGCATGCCTGATCCGGCGCCATTCCGGGCGCAATCGAAACGAACGGGAGACTTCATGGCACCGCGCGAACCCCTGCTCATCTCCGTGCCGATCGCGGAACTGCGCCCGACGCAGATTACGGTGGGCTACCGTGAGGTCGAGGAGAAGCGCCGCCGCTGGCGGGCACACGATCCCGAGAAGAAGGCGGAGTTCCTCGGCTCGCACATGATCCCGGTGCTGCTGGGGCCCAAGAAGAAGCACTACGTGATCGACCACCACCACCTCGCCCGCGCCCTGCAGGAAGAGGGCGAGGAGAACGTGCTGGTGACCGTGGTCGCCGACCTGCACAAGCTCGACAAGGACGCCTTCTGGACGGTGGCCGACCACAAGGCCTGGGTCCATCCCTACGACGCCGCCGGTCTGCGGGTCGGCTTCGACGACATCCCGAAGGTGATCGCAGATCTTGCCGACGACCCGTTCCGCAGCCTTGCGGGCGAGCTGCGCCGGGCCGGCGGGTTTGCCAAGGACACGACGCCGTTCAGCGAGTTCCTGTGGGCCGACTACCTCCGGCGCAACCTGAAGCGAAAGCTGATCGAGAAGGATTTCACCCAGGCGCTCGAGCAGGCGCTGCGCCTCGCGAAGGGGCCGGATGCCGGCTACCTGCCCGGCTGGTGCGGCCCCCTCGACGGCTGAGCCGAGACCCGAGCAACGAGCGCGGCCGCCGCGGCGAAGAGGCCGAGACCGGCGGCGATCAGCGCGTTCCAGCCGGCGAGTGAGAGCCCGAGGAAGCGCCACGCGGCGGCCGTGCAATCCACCGGCCGCACGCTCTCGAGGTTCTTCAGGAAGTCGGTCACGTCGGCCGGTCCGGCGCCGGAGCCGCCGCCGCAATCGCTGGGGCCCGGCCAGAACCCCCACTCCGCGCCCGCGTGATACACGCCGAGACCGGCGCCGTAGATCAGCACCAGCGCGACGAGCCCGAGGACGAAGCGCGCCGGCCGCGGCGGAAACAGGGCGGCGATCAGCGCCAGCGGCACGGCGAGGTAGTAGGGCACCCGCTCCGTCAGGCAGAGCTTGCACGGCACGTAACCGAGGCCGTGCTCGAACACGAGGGCGCCGCCGACGGTGAGTGCGGCGCCAAGCGCCACGGCGAGCGCGGCGGCGCGCAGGGTGAACCGGCTCACAGCATCACCTTGAAGGCGACGAAGCCCAGGATCACCACGGCCGCAAACAGTCCCGCCACCACGTTGAGGTGCCGGTCGAGCACCGCGCGGATGCCGATGCCGTAGCGCCCGAGCAGCCATGCCAGCAGGAAGAAGCGCGCCCCGCGGGTGATGACCGAGAGCAGCATGAACCAGAACAGCGAGTAATGGGCGAAGCCCGAGGTGATGGTGACGAGCTTGTAGGGGATCGGGGTGAGGCCCTTCAGCAGGATCACCCAGTGTCCGTAGGTCGCGTAGGAGGCCTGGAAGGTCTCGGCCTTGTCGGCGAGCCCGTAGAGGTTGAACAGCCACAGCCCGACCGAATCGAACAGCAGCGCGCCGATGGCGTAGCCGAGCAGCCCCCCGAGCACCGAGGCGACAGTGGCGATGGTCGCGTAGAGCCAGACCCGGTCCGGCCGGCTCACCGCCATCGGCACCATCATCGCGTCCGGCGGTACGGGAAAGAACGAACTCTCGGCGAAGGCCACCGCTCCGAGCGCCCAGGGCGCGGACGGCTTGGCGGCGAGCGCGAGTATCCACTCGTAGAGCCGGCGGATCATGGTGCCTCGTTTGGGTGCGGGAAGCGGTGCCCTTTCAGCACAGATGCGCCACGGAGGCGAGGGCGGAGGCGCTTGACCGCAGGCAACCGCACCGCGCGCGATGTCGTGAGCGCTTAGGGCGGGTTCCCGCTGGGCCTCTGTCCGCGGCCGCCCATATCTCCGAGGCCGGGGCGGCGAGCGCTGCGGATCGATGGGAAACGGGTTCTGCCGATGTCGCGCCGCGTCTTGATCACAGGGGCCAGCGTGGCCGGCAACGCCGCCGCGTTCTGGCTGGGACGTGCGGGCTTCGACGTCACCGTCGTCGAGCGCGCCGCCGAATTCCGCGGCGGCGGCCAGAACGTCGATGTGCGCGGTGTCGGGCGCGAGGTGATGCGGCGGATGGGCCTGGAGCGGGCAGCTCTGGAATGCGGCACCGGCGAGGAGGGGACCGCTTGGATCGACGGACGGGGGCAGGTCGTCGCCCGCTTCGCCACGGCAGACATCGACGGGGACGGCCCCACCGCCGAGATGGAGATCTTGCGCGGCGATCTGGCCCACCTGCTCTACGAGGCGGCCCGCACGCACGCCGCTTTCCGCTTCGGCGACCGCGTGAGGCGCATCGAGCAGGACGCGGAGGGCGCCACGGTCGGCTTTGCCGGTGGACGGACCGAGCGCTACGACGGCGTGATCGTCGCCGAGGGCGTCGGATCGTCGACCCGCGAAAGTGTCTTCCCCGGGGAGAACGATCCGCGCTGGATGGACCTGACGATCGCCTATCTCACGATACCCAGAACTGCGGACGACGACCGGATGTGGCGCTGGTACAATGCCACGGAGGGCCGGGGCGTATCTCTGCGCCCGGATCGCCACGGCACGACGCGGGCGATGCTGATGATCCAGCAACCGCCGGGCGGCGAACAGGATTGGCCGCCCGACCGGCAGAAGGCCTTCCTGCGCACGCGGTTCGCGGATGCCGGTTGGGAGGCGCCGCGCGTGCTCGCCGCTCTGGACGAAACCGACGATTTCTACTTCGACGTTCTGCGACAGGTGCGAATGAAAACCTGGTCGAAGGGACGTGTCGTCCTGACGGGCGATGCCGCGTGGTGCGTCACGCCGCTGGCCGGCATCGGCACCACTCTGGCGCTCACCGGGCCCTACGTTTTGGCCGGCGAGATGGCCCGCAATGGCGATGTCGTCGGCGCTTTCGCAGCCTATGAGCGGGCCATGCGCCCGATGGTGAGCAAGGCCCAGGGTGTCCCGAAGATCGCGCCGCGGTTGATGAACCCGCACAGCCGCCTCGGTATCCGCCTTCTGCACACCGCCCTGCATGTCGCGAGCAATCCGAGCCTGCGCAACCTTGCCGCTCGGGCGTTCGCCCGGCCGCCCGTGGTGCCGGATCTGTCACCCTACCGGGCGATGGAGACCGTCCGCCTCGAATCTCCGAGCCTGTCGCATTGAGTTACGCCGACGGAGCCATGGCTCCTCACGCGGAGGGTCCGGGCGCATGCATGGCCCCGAAGCATCCCGGTCCTGGTGCAACCGGATCGTCCGGCAAAAATTCGCTCTGGCCCGTCGCCCCGGCTTGTGCCAAGAGGCGCGTGCGTCGCGGGTATGGCGGAATTGGTAGACGCGGGCGACTCAAAATCGCCAGCCGAAAGGCGTGGGGGTTCGATTCCCTCTACCCGCACCAGCCCTCCCCAACGGAAGCGATCACGGCAGCGTCGGCTCGGCGGTGAGACGCGCGCGGATCGCGGCGCCGTCCCGGCCCGGCGGAGCCCCGAACAGGCGGCGATAGTCACGGCTGAACTGCGACGGGCTCTCGTAGCCGATGGCGTAGCCCACGCCCGCCACGTCTCCGGCGCCGAGCAGCAGGCGTCGCGCCTCATGCAGCCGGACCTGCTTCTGGAACTGGACCGGCGTCATCGTCGTCACCGCCTTGAAATGACGGTGGAAGCTCGCGGGGCTCATACGCGCCAGCGCTGCCAGATCGGCCACGCGCAGGGTTTCGGCATAGTGCTCGCGGATCCAGGCCGTCGCCCGGCCGATCCGCGCGGCATGGCTCTCGGGCAGGCCGACCTGCCGAAGGGCCGGGCCGAGCGGACCGCCGAGCAGGCGCCAGACGATTTCCCGCCCGATCAGCGGTGCCAGTACCGGCAGGTCGCGCGGGTGATCGAGCAGGGTCAGGAGGCGCGCGAGAGGATCGCACAGGTCGGGGTCGAGCGTGACGGTGCGCAGCGGCGCGAAAGCCGGGGCGGGGGCGGCTCCCTCCGCGAGGGTCTCCGCCTGGGCGCTGAGCAGGTCGGCCAGGGCGTCGAGATCGATCGCGAGGCTGAGTGCGAGATAGGGCCGCGCCGGGTTTGCCTCGGTGATCCGGGCCGTGACGGCGAGATCGAGCGAGGCGAACAGCGCTTGGCCCGCGGCGTAGCGGAAGCCGGTTTCCCCGAGCAGCGTCGTCTTGGCGCCCTGCGCCACGACGCAGAAGGAGGGGCGGTAGACCGAGCGGATCGGCCCGCTCGGCGTCTCGGCGCGGTTGAGGAGCAGCCCGTCAGCCGGTGTCTCCCGGCCGAAGCGATGCCATTGCCGTTCGATCAGCGCCGCAAGGCCGGAAAGGTCGGTCGTCATGGGTGAGGATCCTAGAGAGCATTCCTTGTCCGCGCATCACGGGAGAGCGCCGTTGAGAGGATCGGGCAAGGGCTTGAGAGGATCGGCCGTGCACGCGACGCCGCGGACGCCGTAACAGGGGCCGTCCCTTCCAGACGGAGATCTCTCCATGCGCATGCGCCCCCTCGGCCGGAGCGGCCTGTTCGTGTCCGAACTCTGCCTCGGCACCATGACCTTCGGCGGAAGCGAGGGTTTCTGGGGCCAGATCGGCCGGCTCGGCCAGGACGAGGCCGACACCCTCGTGAAGACCGCGTTGGACGCCGGCATCAACTTCATCGACACCGCCAACGTCTACGCGGGCGGGATGAGCGAGCGCATCCTCGGCCAGTCGCTCAAGAATCTCGGCATTCCCCGCGACGACGTGGTGGTCGCCACCAAGGTGTTGGGTCCGATGGGCGAGGGTCCGAATGCCCGCGGCGCCTCGCGCGGGCACATCCTCAGTCAGTGCAAGGCGAGTCTGGCCCGGCTCGGCCTCGACCATATCGACCTCTACCAGATCCACGGCTTCGATCCGGCGACCCCGATCGCGGAGACGCTGGAGGCGCTCGACACCCTCGTGCGCCACGGCCATGTCCGCTACCTCGGCCTGTCGAACTGGGCGGCATGGCAGGTGATGAAGGCGATCGGCATCGCCGAGATGCGCCGGCTCGCGCCCATCGTCTCGCTTCAGGCCTACTACACCCTGGTCGGGCGTGACCTGGAGCGCGAGATTGCACCGATGCTGACCGCCGAGGGCGTGGGGCTGATGGTGTGGAGCCCGCTCGCCGGCGGCTACCTCTCGGGCAAGTATAACGGCGAGGGCGCGGCCGCGGATGGGCGGCGCACCACCTTCGATTTCCCGCCGGTCGATCGGACGCGCGGCGCCGTCGCGCTCGATGCCATGCGCGGAATCGCCGAGGCGAGAGGGTGCAGCGTGGCGCAGGTGGCGCTCGCGTGGCTTCTGCACCGGGACGTGGTCACCAGCGTCATCGTCGGCGCCAAGCGCGTCGGGCAACTCGAGGACAATATCGCCGCGACGCGGGTGCGGCTCGACGCCGACGACCTCGCCCGGCTCGACGCGGCCACCCGGCTGCCGCCGGAATATCCCGGCTGGATGCTGGAGCGCCAGGGCGCCTACCGGGCCTGATCTAGTCCCGCAGGAAGCGGCGGATCCAGCCGCCCACACGCGCGCTGTCATGCGGCGCTTCCAGCGAGGCAAGAGCCGCGGAAACCAGAGCTGGGTCGCTCGCCCCGGCCCGGTGTCCGTCGGTGAGCGCGCGGGCATAGTCCGGCGCGAATTCCGGGTGGCACTGGAACGAGAGGGCGGGGCGGTCGCTCCAGGCCAGCACGCCGTAGGGCGTGAAGGCGCTGCCCGCGAGCACCCGCGCGCCGGGCGGCAGGGCCACCACCTGATCCTGATGGCTCACGGGGATGGCGATCGTCTCCGCGTCGTCCATGAAAGGCGCGCGCTCCGCTACCGCGTAGGCGTGCAGCCCGAGGCCCCATCCGCGTTGCGACCGCTCCACCCGCCCGCCGAAGGCCTGCGCCAGGGCCTGATGTCCGAAGCAGAGGCCGACGAGCTTCTTCGAGCGATCGAGGCCGCGCAGGAAGGCGAGCAGATCCTCGACCCAAGGGGTCGCGTCATAGACCGAGGCGGGCGAGCCGGTGATGACGAAGGCGTCGAACGCCTCCGGCGCCTCGGGCCAGTGGCCGGCCGTCACGTCGAAGCCGGTGAAGGCGTGGCAGTCGCCGATCAGCGCCTCGACCATCGCGCCGTAAGAGGGAAAGCGCCCGCCGAGCCGCTCGGGCGGGTGGCCGGTCTCGAGGATGGCGATGTTCATGGAGCCTGGCTTAGATCGCCGGATCGAAGGCGGAAACCGTCGCCGGAGCCGCAGGCTTGGCCTTGAGCCGCACCAGCAGAACGGCCGCACTCATCACCGCGGCGAAGATCGCGAAGATCAGCGGGTTGTAGACGATGAGCGCTATGAGACAGACCACGGCCATGACGAGCGCGAAGGCCGGCGCGTAGGGGTAGAGCGGCGCCCGGTAGGGGCGGGCGAGGTCCGGCTCGCTGGCGCGCAGGCGGAACAGCGCGGCCATGCTCATCACGTACATGGTGAGCGCACCGAACACCGCCATCGTCACGATGCTGGCGGTGAGCGACTGCCCGGCGACGCTGATCAGGTTGTCGCTGTAGATCGCGGCGATACCGACGATCCCGCCCGCCAGCGTCGCCACGTGCGGCGTCTGGAAACGCGGATGCACCCGCGCGAACAGTGTGGGCAGGAAGCCGGCGCGGGCGAGCGCGAAGATCTGGCGGGCATAGCCCATGATGATGCCGTGGAACGAGGCGACGAGGCCGAACAGGCCGAGCCAGACCAGCATGTGCAGCCAGCCGCTCGACTCGCCCACCACCCGCTTCATCGCCTGAGGCAGGGGATCGTTGAGGTCGGACAGGCTCTTCCAATCCCCGGCGCCGCCGGCGAACAGCATCACCCCGAAGGCGAGCGCGGTCAGCGTCAGCACGCCGGTGATGTAGGCGATGGGGATGGTGCGCTTGGGGTCTTTCGCTTCCTCCGCGGCCATGGCCACACCCTCGATGGCGAGGAAGAACCAGATCGCGAAGGGGATCGCGGCAAAGATGCCGCCGATCGCCGCCGGACCGAAGCGGTCCCCTCCGGCCCAGCCGCCGGCCGTGAAGTTGTCGAGACGGAAGGCCGGGGCGACGACGCCCATGAAGACCAGAAGCTCGGCCACCGCCAGCACGGTGACGAACAGCTCGAAGGTGGCGGCGATGCGCACGCCGACGATGTTGAGGCCCATGAACAGCAGGTAGGCGCCGAGCGCCGCGTGTTTCGGGTCGAGCCCCGGATACTGGACGTTGAGATAGGCGCCGATGGCGAGCGAGATCGCGGGCGGCGCGAACACGAATTCGATCAGCGTGGCGTAGCCCGCCACCGCCGCTCCCGTGGGCCCGAAGGCCCGGAGCGCATAGGCGAAGGGGCCGCCCGCCTGCGGGATCGCGGTGGTGAGTTCGGTGAAGCTGAAGATGAAGGCCACATACATCGCGGCCACGCACAGGGTGGTGACGAGGAAGCCGAGGGTGCCTCCTTTCGCCCAGCCGTAGCTCCAGCCGAAATACTCGCCCGAGATCACGAGCCCGACGGCAATGCCCCAGAGATGGAAGGCGTTGAGGCTCTTGTCGAGCGTGGTCGAAGGCGTCGGCATCGTGCAACTCCGCAGTCCCGGCCCAACCGGCTTCGGCACAAGAGGCGGCGTCCGAACGGGGCCATGGGGCGGAAAGGCCAAGCAAGAGCGTTGCCGCTTTCCGTGGTCGCGGTGCTCGTCAGGCGCGCGGGGCTGCGAGGCCTTCACGGGAGGGGCGCCGCATGCTGGCGCCGCTCAACCCCTCTGGGCCGGCGGCGGGGCGAGCCGGGAGCCGACGGCGGTCACTCGGGGACGGCCGTTAGCCGGCAGGATCGAACGGGATTTGAGCGATGCGTCCTGTTGCCGGATGTTCGCTCAGCTCGACATTGAAGGTCTTGTAGATGAAGGCGAGCAGCTCCTCCGCCGCGCAGGCGCGCGTCTCGGACGAGGCCGCCGCCGCTTTCGCCTCATGATAGCGACGCGACAGGATCTCTTTTTCCGAAAGCGCCGTTCGCAGCGCCATCTTCGTCGCGGTAATCGTCAGCCGGCACTCACTGATTTCGTTCATCAGCGCCGATCGTTCCGATTGCCAACGGACGCGCTCTTGCTGGACGCTTTGAATCAGGTTCAGCGCCTGCGGTTCGATCATCTCTTTCCAGCGCTGCAAGTCGTGGATCGTGTCCGCGGCTTGCTTCACCAAACCCAATGCGTCGTCGAGCCTGACTTCGACGCCGAACATGGCCCATTCGGAGGGCTGGACCGGAAGGCCGCTCTCGCTGGTGATCGGGCATGGGCTGTCGAGGTCCATCGGAGCGCGTTCACGCCTTACGGCGCGTCCTGTCCGATGTCGCCGGTCTCCGCGGGGACGGGCTTGTTCTTCGAGCCGAAGGCCGTGAACACGGCGTCATAGATGCGGACCAGCCAGGTTTCCGCCTCCTTGGCACGCGCTTCGGCGCGGCGGGCGCGGTCCTCCGCTTGGCTCAGCAGGACCTGGTTCGAGGCGAGCGTCTTCTGGAGCTGCCGCACCTCGTCCTCAGCTTGGCTGATGACGCTTCGGAGCTGGTTTTCGAGATCGACGGCGCGCTCTTCGCTGATCCGGATCGCTTCGGCAGCCTCCTGCACGAGGTCGATCGCGGAGACCCAGTCGCGCTGCGGCGGCGAGGCCGTGCCCCCGTCGGAGGCGGATGCGGTGTCGGAGGTGGCGGGCGAGAAATTGATGATCTTGTCTCCCGGTCGCGTCACGTTGGCCTGCCAAGCCCGCATGAGAATGGAATTGCCGGAGGAAGGGGCGGCGTCTTTCACGGCCTGTTCTGACATTCAAACATCCTTCCGAGTCTTTTTTTGCCAGATCTTCTTTGCCGAGGAACGGCGAATTAGGCCGACTTGCCCGTGGAGCTGAACGGCCGAACGTTGCTCACCTCGTCGGCCGAGGCATGCGCGGTCTCTTCGTCGAACTCGTCGTTCACCTGCTCCCGCCACGGGCGGCCCGAGCGTTTCAGGGCATCGTGCTGCTTCTGCAGCGTGACCCGGCTTTCGCGCGCGATGTCGAGGGCACCTTGCAGCAACGCGCGCTCCGAGCGCTCGTTCTGCAGCTCTTCCATCAATCTGCGATTGGAGGCTTCGAGATCGGCACGGGCGGCTTCGTGCCGGTGGGTCAGGTGCTCGATGCGATCGTTCAGCACCGCGTTGCGGTTCGTCGTCTGCTCGATCGCCGCATCCTTGGCGGCCAGAGCCTTGTTGAGCATGTCGCAACGGCTGTCGAGTTCGCCGCGAATGCGCTGGATTTCCAGGAACCGCTCGGTCTGGCGCGAAAGGTCGGCTTGCAGGGCTTCGAGGCGGCGTTCCAGCGTGCTGCGCGCGATGGTCGCTTCCTTGAAATTGCGATCGACCGAACGGAATTCCTCGTCCTTGTCCCGCAACTGGTTGCGAGCCTGCACCAGCAACTGTTCCGTCGAGGTCGCCCGGTTCAGCGCGGCTTCGAGTTTCATCGCGAGGCTGGCGCGGTCGTTTCGGAGCGCGGACAGCTCCGTTTCGTGCTGCGCTTCGTTCCGCTCCCTGACGGAGATTTCCGTCGCGAGTTGGGTCTCGACGATGCGCAGGCGCTGCCGGTCGGCCTCGGCGGTGGTCGTCAGGTCGCGATGGCGGGCATCCAGATCCGCGAGCTGGGTCGCCTGCTCCTCGCTCAGAAGTTGCAGACGGCGTCCCTCGACCTCCAGCAGGCTGTTCCGCTCGCGGACATTGTTCAGCTCGTGCTCGGACCGCGCCAGGGCGCTGTCGGCGGCCTGCGCTTCCTGCCGCAGCGCCCGGCTCTCGCTCGTCAGCGCCTTGTTCTGCTCGACCTCGGAAAAGAGCTGGCGCTCCAGGTTCTCGATGGCCGACACCTTGTCGCGCAGATCGATCTGATGCGCCTCGACCGCTGCATCGCGCTCGCGCAGGCTTTCCAGGGTTCGCTTCGCGTGAACCTGGGAATCCGCCAGCTCGCTGTTCATCCGCGACAGCTTCGTGGAGAGATCGGCCACCTCGTCGCGCAGGCTGCCGTTGGCGCTGACCTCCTGCGTCAGCGTATTCTCAAGCTCGGCGATCCGCACGCTGGCCTTGGACAGCTCGCTGCTGATGCTCGCCAGCGGTTGCAGGATCAGCACGAAATCGTCTTGGAGGCTTCGCAGATCGTCCAGGCGGCCGACCATCGCGTCGATGCGCTGCCGGACGACCTCGTCCCGTTGACCGATGGCGTCGAGGTTCGTCGGAGCCGGCTCGGGGGCCGAACGGGAGCGTCTCCCGCCCTCCATCAGGTCGGGGAGAACCGCCTTCGGAAGCCGCGGCGAGGGGGGCGGCTCCGGGTTGCGCGGCCGTTGCTCCGCGTCCCGGTCGCGTGAGGCGGATGACGTCGGCAGCACGTTTCGGAACGGCATCCAAGCCATCGCGGTGTGTTTTCCCATAACGACACGGCGAATTCGCGTGCTTACTGCTTTTTTAACAGATTTGTCACGCAACGCGAGTCGCCGGACCCGTTGGCAACAGGCTTCTTCCCGATCGGATGCGTATCGGTCTTTTGATAACTAAATCGTGATTACGGAATATTGCTTAGTATATCCAGATTTTATTGCTGCGTTTATGTCAACAATGTGATGATTTGATAAGAATTGCCTTTCGTGGCGTCGGATTGCTGGTGCCAGTGATCGTGATGGCCGTCAGGTTGTGCGGATTTCTGTTGCCGGGGATGCTCCGGCAAAGAACGCCTCTGCAAAGAACGCTTCGGCGTGGGTTGTTGCGATACGCGCGGAATTCGCTCTGGGCGGATAATGCCCTGCAAGTACAACCTGAGGACGCATCAGCTTCGGGCGCCTCCGCTCGCCAACGGAAACCGCGTCACGTCGGCGCGGAGGCTGCTCCGGGGCCTACGCTCATGAGGGCCGCGGCGGTCAGGCGGCGCTCGGCCCCGTTTCCAACGCGGTCCCGTCGCGGGTGCGGATGTCCATGGCGTTTCCGCGCCAGACGATGGCGGTGCGCGCCCAGGCGCTCGCCCAGATCGCCGGAAGAAGGGCGTCGCGGACGAGGAGGGCGGCAAGCATCCGCGGTGAGCGGTGCCAGCCGGCGCGCGCGGCCAGTGCGATCTCCGCCCCGTACCAGAGGGCGCCGGCGCCGACGAGCCAGAGCGTGGCCTCGACGCTTCCCGCCACGAACCCCGTCAGCACCAGCGGCAGCAGGGCACCGATCCCGATCTCGGGGGCGAAGAACAGCGGGAAGGTGACCCGTCGCAGCCGCGCCCAGCGCACCTGCCGCGACCAGACCTCGGAAAGGGCACGGTGCCCGAGCGGCTGCTGGAAGGGCAAGGCGACGAGATGCACCCGCTTGCCCGCCGCGCGCACGAGCTTGGTCGCGGCGGCGTCCTCGGCGATTTCGGCGTTCAAGGCGCGGATGCCGCCTTGCGCCTCAAGGAAGGGCTTGCTCCAGAGCATGCTCTTGCCCTGGGCGAAGCCAAGGCCCAGCGCCTCGCCCGCATACTGCCACCGGGCCTGCAGGGTGTTGAGGAAGGCGCATTCGACTTCGGCGAAGAAGTTCGCAGGACGTGCGCCGATCGGCGTCGAGCAGACGAGGCCGCTGCTCGTCCGCCACGCCGCCTGCATCTGCTGGATGTAGTCGGGCGGCATCAGGACGTTGGAATCGGCGAGGATCACCCAGTTGTGCCGGGCGGCATCCCAGCCGCGCACGCAATTGTTGAGCTTCGGATTGCCGCCGATGCGCTCGTCGCCGAGGATCAGCCGTGACGGGATCTGCGGGTGCGCCACTCGCATCCGCTCCAGCAGCGGCAGGATCGGGTCGCCGGCCTCCGCCACGCAGAAGATCAGCTCGTAGGCCGGATAATCGAGCCGGAAGCTCGCGAGCAGCGTCTCCTCGCTGAACGCTTCCAGGCCGCACAGGGGCCGCACCACCGAGACCGGGACGCCTGCGGGGAAGGCGGACGCCTTCCCGAGGTCGCCGCCTTTGTCGCGACTTTTGCGCCCGATGCGCAGGGCCGCCACCGCGAGGCTCGCGAGGTTGACGGCGACGAGAACCGCGCAGAGCGCAAGGGCGGCGAGCGCGCCGCTCTCCGGCAGGGCGATCATGCGCGGCGTCTCCCGTCGAGGGTTTCTTCGGACGCGACGGCGCGTCTCATCACGCCCCTAGCAGCGCCGCCTTATCAGGCGTGTGACACTTCAAACGCCGTCCCAGGCCGTTCCCTTGATCCCGATCGTGTTCCATCCGGCCTACGAGGCCGAACTGCCGGAGGGCCACCGCTTTCCGATGCGCAAATACGGCCGGCTCGCCGAAATTCTGCGCGCCCGCGGCCTCGTGCCGGACGGCTTCGTCACGCCGGAGCCCGCCGACGCGGCGCTGCTCTCGGGCGCGCATGATCCGGCCTATGTCGCTGCGGTGCTCGCCGCGCAGGTGCCGCGGGTGATCGAGCGGGCGATCGGCCTGCCCGTGACGGAGGCGGTCGCCGCCCGCGCCTGCGCCTCGGCCGGCGGAACGCTGCGCGCCGCGCGCCTCGCACTCAGCCACGGGCTCGCCGGCAGCACGGCCGGCGGCAGCCACCACGCGCGGCGGGCCGGTGGCGCAGGGTTCTGCGTGTTCAACGACGTGGCGGTGGCCGCCCTCGCCCTGAGACGCGAGGGCGCGATCACCCGGGCGCTGATCGTCGATCTCGACGTGCATCAGGGCGACGGCACCGCCGACTGTCTCGCCCGCGAGCCCGACCTGTTCACGCTCTCGATCCACTGCGAGCGCAACTATCCGCACGACAAGGTGCCGGGCGATCTCGATATCGGCCTGCCCGACGGGCTCGACGATGCGGAATACTTCGCGGTGCTGGAGGCGCGCCTGCCCGCGCTGGTCCAGAATTTCGCGCCGGACCTGATCTTCTACAATGCCGGCGTCGATCCCCATCGCGACGACCGGCTCGGCCGCCTCTGCCTCACCGATGCGGGGCTGCTCGCCCGCGATCGATACGTGGTCGGCCTCGCGCAGTCGCAGCGGATTCCGCTCTGCGCCGTGATCGGCGGCGGCTATGGCAGCGACGTCGATGCCCTGGCCGCGCGCCATGCCCTCGTCTTCGAGGCGATGGCGGCAG
This sequence comes from Methylorubrum sp. GM97, assembly GCF_024347855.1. Classification (NCBI taxonomy): domain Bacteria; kingdom Pseudomonadati; phylum Pseudomonadota; class Alphaproteobacteria; order Hyphomicrobiales; family Methylobacteriaceae; genus Methylorubrum; species Methylorubrum sp. GM97. The sequence goes on along the minus strand of NZ_AP025942.1, from coordinate 648,050 downwards.
CCTGAGGAACGCCGGTCCGCGCGCCCGGTTTGCCCAGGCAAGGCGACAGCGCGACAGGAAGAGACGATGCCGGACGACGCGTTCGACCTGAACCGGTTCGTAGAGGCACAGGACGGCCTCTACGAGGACGCGCTCGCGGAACTGCGGAGCGGGCGCAAGCAGAGCCACTGGATGTGGTTCATCTTCCCCCAGATCGCCGGGCTCGGCTCCAGCGCGATGGCCCGGCGCTACGCGATCCGCTCGCTGGCCGAGGCGCAGGCCTATCTCGCCCACCCGCTGCTCGGCGAACGGCTGCGGACCTGTACGCGGGCCGCCAACGCCTGGGAGGACCGCTCGGCCCGCGCCCTGTTCGGCGCGCCCGACGACGTGAAGTTCCGTTCCTCCATGACGCTGTTCGCGCAGGCCGATCCGGGCGACCCGGATTTCGCCCGTGCGCTCGCGTTGTTCTTCGAGGGACGGCCCGACCCGCTGACCTTGGAGAGGCTGGAACAGCGCTGAACCGGGAGCGTCGCCCCGCTGCCCTTCGGCTTCGAGCAGACTCCAAAGCCGCAATTGAGTTCTAACCCGATTTTTCCGGGTCGCGCATCAGTATAGAAGTATTATAAAAAGTTGAGAGTGCTGATGATTGGTTGTTGACGTTACATTGCGCGGAAACATAAAAGTTTAAGACCGCCGATCTAAGATCAAATATTAGTCCGTTCTCTGAGGGTTCGGGGATTGGTCGGACATGAGGCTCTACGATGAAGCGCGCGCTTGTCTTAGCCAATGGCCCGCGCATCCAATACCGAGTTTTGCGATGTGCAGGCGAATGCTTCGATGAAGTCTACGTCCTGGGTGCAAACGATGCATATCTCCTGAAGCGTTCGCGCTTTTGCGAAAGATACATCGATTTTACCGGAGATTTTGCCAATATTCGGCAATCGGATCTTGCCGATATTCGCCGGCTCTGCGCCGTCAACAAGATCGATATGGTGCTCCCGAGTTGCAGCCGGACGACGCGTCTCCTGGCAGCCCATGGGGCCGAGATCGGGGCGCCGTACTATCCCGTGCCGGATCAGGAAACCTTCGACGCGCTCGACGACAAGTGGCGCTTCGCCGGCGTCTGCGCCGACCTCGGTCTTCCCGTCCCGCTGACGCGGCGGTTCGAGACGATGGCGGATCTGCGCCGCGACCCGGACTACGCCCACCTCGAATTCCCGCTGATCCTGAAGCCGGCGGCCATGTCGGGCGGCTACGGCGTGCGGCGGATCGATTCCGCCGACGCGCTTCCCGAGCATCTCAGTTACACACCGATCATCTGTCAGGCTTACGTGCCGGGCGAGGAGTTGAGTGCGTTCTATCTGTGTGAAGCCGGAAAGATCTTCGCCTCGTTCTCCTATCGCCGGACCCTGACGAAGCTGGAGGAGATCCGCGTTCCGGCCATCGATGCGCATGCGAGCCGGCTCGTCGCGCATTTCCGCTACGACGGGGTGATCGGGTTCGACGTCCGGCGCCGGCCCGATGGCGAGATCGCCTTCATCGAGTGCAACCCGCGCTTCTGGTACCACATGGAAGTGGCGATGCTGGCGGGCCTGAACTTCGTCACCCTCGGCTGCCGCCTGCGTGAGGGGGAGAGCGGCCCTCCGGATTCCGACACGCTCAAGATCCGCTCGCCGCGACGCCTGTGCGGAAACCTGCTCACGCCCTGGCGCCTGAACCGCGCCGAGCGGGCCTATCTCCGCTACATCGTCCGCGATCCGGCGATCTCCGGCTGGGCTGCCTTCCAGAGCGCGATCGGCCGCTACCGTCTCGCCGGCGGACAGCTCCTGTGAGGCACGCGTGTCGATGCGCGGGAGAGCGGCGCCGCTTCCGGCCGGTTCACGCCGGGCCGGTCTGCGCATCGGGATATCCCCCTCAAGAGCGCGTGCTTTAAGCGCGGCTTTGTCGTCGTTCTCGACCGGCAGAGATGTCACGACGTTGTGAGCCGGCCCGCGGATGCAGGGCCGGCGGAGCGACGCGACTGAGGGAGAGGGGCCGTCCATGGATTCGAGCGGCGACTTCGCGAGCCTGCCTTTAGCCGAGCCGGCGCCCCCGTCATTGGTGCCCGATGCGGTCTCGCACCGGCCGGTCTTTTCCGTCGAGGTCGCGACCGCCCCACGCTTTCGCTCGCTTGCCGCGGAATGGCGCCGGCTGGTCCGGCGCTGCGCCGAGCCGAACGTGTTCATGGAGCCCGCCGTCGCGGGTGCGATGTACACCGCGACCGAGACGCCGCTGCACGTCCTCCTCGCCTGGTCCCGCCGCGGCGGGGAAGAGGCCGAGCTGGTCGGTGTCTGGCTCCTCGTGGTCGGACGGCCCTCGTCGCGCCTGCCGATCCGGACGCTCGAAGCCCCGTGCAATTCGCTGACCTTCCTCGGCTCGCCGGTGCTCGATCGCGACCATGCGGTCGAGGCCCTATCGGCGATGCTCGAGGCCGTCGCCGGGAATCCCACCCTGCCGAAGCTGATCTGTGCCAACCAGATCGCGATGGACGGGGCGGTCTACGCCGCCCTCGTCGGCGCGGCCGGCCGTCGGGGCTTCCGAATCGTCGAGATCGAGCGCCGGCAGCGCGCCCGGCTCGATGCGCCGGTTGCGGGACAGGCTGCGCCGGCCTCTCCCGTCTCCTCGAAGCGGCGGGCCGAGTTGCGGCGCCATCGCAAGCGGCTCGCGGAGCAGGGCGAACTGCGCCAGATCAGCTCTCGCAAGCCGGAAGAGGTCAGCGCGGCGTTCCAGGAATTCCTCGATCTGGAGGCGGCGGGATGGAAGGGCCGCAAAAGCCGGCGCGGACGGGCGATCCGCAACGCGCCGCCGCTCTGCGCCTTCGCCCAGACGATGATCGTGGGGTTGGCGCGGGACGGCTGCGCCGGCATCGAGACCCTGCGCCTCGACGGCCGGGCCATCGCGATGAACATCTGGCTGCGCTCCGGCCGCACGGCCTTCGGCTGGAAGATGGCGTATGACGAGGCTTACGCGAAATGGGGGCCCGGCTCGCTGCTGATGGAGGCGACGACCGAGACGGCGTTCGCGGATGGGACCATCGACACCATCGATTCCTGCAACCGCGACACCTCGGCGGCCCTTGCGCAGATCTGGCCGGAGCGCCGCGAGATCGCGGATCTCCTGATCGACGTCTCCCCCGGCGGCTCCCTGCGCGGCCGGTTGACGGCCCTGTCGGAGACGCTGTTCCGGCGCGGACGCGGCGTCGCCCGCCGGACCTACAAGACCCACGTCAAGCCGGTCTACTTGCGGGCCCTGGCCCGGCTGACCGCGGAGCCGCGATCCGGAGCGGGCAAGCAGGGGAAGACCGACGGGTAGGAGGTCCGATCCTGCCGGATCAGGGCGTGGCCGGCTTCTCCGTGCCGGCGCGATCGACCCGCGCCTCCGGCCGGCTGTCGGTCGAGGCGAAATAGGGCTTGATGTCGAGCAGCGGCGTGCCGTCGATGCAGTCGAGCCCGCGCACGCGGACGGTGCCGTCGGCGATGTCGAGCCGCTCGACCACGGACAGGGCGATGGGGTTGGGCCGCGCCGGCGAGCGGAGCGAGAAGGTGCCGCGGCTGCCCGGCGCGTGGCGCGGCTGCTGGCGCACGAGGTCGCGGGCGGCCCGGTCCATCCAGTAGAGCACGATCAGGTGCGTGGCGCCCTCCAGGTTCTGGAGCGCGGGCCGGTAGGCGGCATCGACTTCGAGAGTGCAGACCGCGTCCGTCTGCGTGCCGTTCTTCGGGCACTCGCCCCGGTTCTGCCACGGCGTGCGCACCCGGCCGATGAAGTAGAGGCCGGCATCGTAGTCGGCGGGCAGCGGGATCGCCTCCTCGCCGGGGCGCCGCTCGACATCCTCGTTCATCCGCTCTCGCTTCCCCGTTTGGCGACGCAGGCCTTGTCGCCCCGGTGTGCGGCTGCCGCAAGGCGGGCAGGTCCTTTGTAAGGCAAGCCTCTTGCTCGTCTCGCTGCCAACTCGTCTCGCTGCCAGCAGCGGTGTAGACGTCTTGGGGTCAGCGGGGAGAACACATGGTCATCGACGAGTTGCGGCCGATGGAGGCCGTTGCCGATGCGGAGACGGCCGTGGATCGGCTCGAGGCGCTGCATGCGGGCGCGACCCAGGCGCTTCAGGCGGCCCTGGCGCGCTACCTCGAACACCGCATTGCCCCGGACGCGACCGAACGGCTTCAGTTCCGCTACCCCGAGCTGCGCCTGACCTACCAGCCCGCGGGGCCGCTGCCGCGGCTCAACCGGGCCACCGCCAAGTTCCAGGCGCCCGGCCTCTACGCCACCACGGTGACGCAGCCCGGCTATTTCCGCGCCTATCTCCTGGAGCAGTTGCGGCCGCTCGTGCGCGATTACGGCGCCAGCATTGAGGTCGGGCTGTCGGCCCAGGAGATTCCCTATCCCTACATCGTCGAGCCCGGCACCGATCTCGGCGGCAGCGGCGTCAGCACCAGCGATCTCGCCACCCTGTTCCCGACGCCGCTCCTCTCGGTGGTGGGGGACGAGGTCGCCGACGGCCTGTGGCTGGAGAATGCGGGCGATCCGCGCCCGCTCGCTTTGTTCGACGGGGTGCGCACCGATTACTCCCTACGCCGGCTGGTGCACTACACCGGCTCGGACTGGCGCGAGATCCAGCCCTGGATCCTGCTGACCAATTATCACCGTTACGTCGACGGCTTCGTCCGCCACGGGCTGGAGCGTCTGGCGGCGGGGGAGGGGGAGCGGCTGGTGCTGCCCGGCGGGATCGTCGTGGAGCAGGCGGAGGCCGCCTCGGCCGATCCGGCGGCGCTGATCGCCGCTTCGCCCTGGCACAAGTACCAGATGCCGGCCTACCACCTCGTCGGCCGCGGGCCCGATGGGGCGCCGCAGGGCACGACGCTGGTCAATATCGGCGTCGGCCCCTCCAACGCGAAGACCATCACCGACCATCTCGCGGTGCTGCGCCCGCATTGCTGGCTGATGGTCGGGCATTGCGGCGGATTGCGTCAGTCCCAGACCATCGGCGACTACGTGCTCGCCCACGGATATCTGCGCCGCGACCGCATCCTCGACGACCTCGTGCCGCCGGAGATTCCGGTGCCAGCTTTGGCCGAGGTGCAGATCGCCCTGCAAGCGGCGGCGGCGGCCGTCACCGGCGAGCGGGCGGACGCGCTGAAGCAGCGCCTGCGCACCGGGACGGTCGTGACCTACGACGATCGCAACTGGGAGCTTCGTTTCAGCCAGGAGCGGCGGCGCATCAACCTCTCGCGGGCGATCGCGGTGGACATGGAGAGCGGCACCATCGCCGCGCAGGGCTATCGCCTGCGGGTGCCCTACGGCACGCTGCTCTGCGTCTCCGACAAGCCGCTGCACGGCGAGATCAAGCTGCCGGGCGCGGCCAATGCCTTCTACGAGCGGGCGGTGGCCGAGCATCTCAAGATCGGGCTCGCCACGCTCGACACCCTGCGCGCCGACCGGGCCGGCCTGCATTCGCGCAAGCTCCGCAGCTTCGACGAGCCGCCGTTCCGGTAAAGGTCCGGGGTTTCAAAAGGGCGAGCCCTTTCGCGGGTCCAGGGCGGCGCCCTGGCAATTGAGATCCCAGTGGGAGCCTACGCCGCCCGCACCGTGGCGAGGAATTGCGAGACCTGGGCGCGCAGGGCCTCGGACTGTCGTGACAGCTCGCCCGCGGCGCCGAGCACTTGGCTGGCCGCCGCGCCCGTCTCCTCGGCGGCGTTGGCCACGCCCACGATGTTGCCCGTCACCTGCGACGTACCGGACGAGGCCTGGGTGACGTTGCGGACGATCTCCTGCGTCGCCGCGCCCTGCTGCTCCACCGCCGCGGCGATGGCGGTTGCCGTCGTGTCGATGTCGCGGATGCGGCCGGCGATGTCGCCGATCGCCGCGACCGCCTGACCGGTTACGCCCTGGATCTGCCCGATCTGGCCGGAGATCTCCCCGGTCGCTCGGGCGGTCTGGTTGGCGAGTTCCTTGACCTCCGCCGCGACGACCGCGAAGCCGCGGCCGGCCTCCCCGGCGCGGGCCGCCTCGATGGTGGCGTTCAGCGCCAGAAGGTTGGTCTGTCCGGCGATGGAGGAGATCAGCCCGACCACGTCGCCGATGCGACCCATGGCAGCGTTCAGTTCCTGGACGAGATGCGCGGTCCGGTCCGACTGCGTGACGGCGGCCTGCGCCAGATCGGTGGAGCCCGCCACCTGCCGGCCGATCTCGGCGACCGAGCTGCCGAGTTCCTCGGCGGCGGAGGCCACGGTGTTGACGTTGGTCGCGGCCTCTTCCGCGGCCGCGGCGACGGTGGTCGCCTGGGTGGCGGTCTCGGCTGCCGTCGCGGTCATGGTCGAGGCGGTGGCCTGAAGCTCGGTCGCCGAGGACGAGACCATGCCGACGATGCCGCCCACGGCCGTCTCGAAGCGGTCGGCCAGCTCGATCATCGTGCGCTTGCGCTCGGCGGCCGCCGCCTCGTCGGCGATGCGGCGCATCTCGGCCTGCTCGGTGGCCTTCTGCGCGACCATCTCGCGAATGCCCTCGACGGCGCGGCCGACCGCGCCGATCTCGTCGCCCCGCTTCGCCTCGGCGATGCTGGCGTCGATGTCGCCCTGCGCCATCCGCCGCAGCACCGACACCAGACGGCTGAGCGGGCGAACGATGCCGGAGACGACGATCAGGCCAGCCAGCCCGAGCGCGACAAGCAGAGCCAGGGCGGACCCTGCGATCAGGATGTTCGTCGCGAGGCGGGCATTCTCGAAGACCGCCTGTTTCTCGGCCTGCATTTCCTGGCCGATGCGATCGATGCGGGCCTGCACCTGTCCCCGAAGCTTGGCGCGCACGGGAGCCGCCTCCTCCTGCGCGACCTTCATCGCGGCGACGCTCTCGTTCTTCAAACCCAGTTCGGTCGAGCGCCCCAGGATGTTGAAATATGTCTTCGCCGATTCGCGAAGCGCTTCGCTGGCGGCGCGATGCTCCGGCTCTCCCGCGAGTTCGGCCAACTTGTCGAGGGACGCATGGCTCGCCGCAATCGCCGCATCCTGGCGGCTCTTGTAGCCTGCCACCTTCTCGCTGGCCGTTTCGATGATGATGTTGCGGTTCTGAATCGTCGCTTCGGTGATGTTGATCTGTGCCTTGAGGATATGCTCCTGCCGCACGGCCTGCACGTCGGTGACGCGCTGCGTCTGATTGGCAATGCTGTCGAGTGAATACTTGGCATAGACGATCGAACCGACCGACGTTGCGGTCAGCAAGGCGAGCGGTATCGAGAGCTTGAGGGCGATCCGCGTGTTGTCGATGATGTTCACGGTGGCGGCCTCTGAATCGGAACTCCACCATGCTATTATTTGATCTGCATTAATTTTCGATTGCAAATGGTGCGCCTCATCTGCCCTCGCAGCAAATTCGGCGGGGCTTGACAGTGCAGAGGTGATTCAGAGCGCCGCATAAAACTCTGGATCTCTGATCGTTCTCTCTGGCCATGACGGCGCAGCGGGCGTTTTGTGAGAGAGACTCAGCGCTCGCGCTGCCACAGCCCGGCACGCTCGGCGCGCGCCTGATCCTCGGCCTCGATGAGATCGCTCGGCGCGTCCTCGGCAGCCCGCGCCCCGCCCGCCGTCACGATCAGCGAGGCGAGGTCGTCGCCGTCCAGGCGGCAGCGCGAGGAGGCCGGATCGCCGGAACAGATGATCTCCCGGCGGCGCAGATAGCGCGCGAGCTGGCGGGCGAGCGCGCCGCCCTCGCCGACGACGCCGAGCAGCCGCACCTTGCGCCCGCGGATTGTCAGCGTGCCGGTATCGACCACCTCGGGCACGCCGCGCACTTCGCCCGTGGTCGGGGTTGGCGCCGGGGCTGGGGCCACGGCGTTGGCCGGCGTCGGCTCCGCCCGTGCGGCGGAGGGAGCTGGGCGCTTTCGGCCCTTCAGCACCTTCTGAGCCCGTTCCACGAAGTCGTGGAAGACGCGAGCTGGGATGTCGCCGCCGGTCACCTTGTTCATCGGCGTGTTGTCGTCGTTGCCGACCCAGACGCCGACGATCATGTCCGGGGTCAGCCCGACGAACCACGCGTCGCGGTAGTCCTGGCTGGTGCCGGTCTTGCCGCCGACCGCGAGGCCGTTGACCCGTGCGGCCTTGCCGGTTCCGGATTCCACCACCGCCTGAAGCGAGTCGAGCATCATCGTTTGGACCTGCGCGTCCATCGCCGCACCGGGCTTCGGCGCCGGGCGCTGGTAGAGCGGCTGTGGCGTGTTTCCCCGGATCGTGCGGACGAGATAGGGCTCCACCGGCACGCCGGGACCGAGCACGCCGGCATAGGCGCGGGTCATTTCGAGGAGCGAGACGTCGGCCGAGCCGAGGGCGAGACTCGGCACCTCCGGCAGGTCCGACTGCACCCCGAGGCGGCGCGCCTCGGCGACGATCGCGGGCAGGCCGACCTCGTCGCCAAGCTGCGCCGCGATGGTGTTGACCGAGAGCGCGAAGGCCGAGCGCAGCGGCAGGGCGCCGCGGAAGCGGTTGTTGGAGTTCTGCGGCTCCCACTCGCCGATCTGGGTCGGGCGGTCCACGAGCACGCTGTCAGGGAAGAATCCCTTCCCATAGGCGGCCAGATACACGAACAGCTTGAACAGCGAGCCGGCCTGCCGCTTGGCCTGGGTCGCGCGGTTGAACTGGCTGTCCTCGTAGTCGCGACCCCCCACCATGGCGAGGATCGCCCCGTCGGGCGCCATCGCCACGAGCGCGCCCTGGCCGACCTTCTTCTTTCCGCCCTCGCCGTCGAGGCGGCGGGCGAGCACACCTTCGGCGAGGCTCTGGAGGTCGAGGTTGAGGGTCGAGCGCACGGTGACGTCGCCGGCCGCCTCGGTCAGCCGCTTCACGTCGCCCGACACCGCGTCGAGGAAGTAGTTGGTGCCCGGCGGCGTCTCGGGCGGCGTGTGCAGGGTGAGCTTCTCCGCTCGCGCCTTGTCGGCCTCGGGTTGGCTGATCGCGCCGGTCTCGACCATGGCCTGGAGCACGAGGTCGGCCCGCTCCTTGGCGCCGCCGAAATTGCGGGTCGGAGCGAGCTGCGAGGGCGCGCGTACGAGGCCGGCGAGCATCGCCGCCTCCGGCAGGGTCAGACCCGCCGCCCCGTGCCCGAAATAGCGCCGCGCCGCCGCATCCGCCCCGTAGGCGCCGGCGCCGAAATAGGCGGTGTTGAGATAGCCGACGAGGATCTCGGGCTTTGTCAGCGTGCTCTCGAGGCGCAGCGCCAGGAAGGCCTCCTGGATCTTGCGCTTGAGCGTCTTCTCCTGGGTGAGCGAGGTGAGCCGGGCATATTGCTGGGTGATGGTCGAGCCGCCCTCGCGCACGCCGCCGCCGGTCGCGTTGCGCCAGACGGCGCGGGCCATGCCGCGCAGGTCGATGCCCCAGTGGCTGTAGAAGCGCCGGTCCTCAATCGCGACGATCGCCTGGGCGAGGCGGGGCGGCAGGGTCTTCTCGGTCAGCCGCTCGCCCTGGAACGCGCCGCGGGTGGCGAAGGCACGCCCGCTCTCGGCCTCGACCACGAGGGCGCGCTGGTTTGCCTCCGGCGCCACCCCGCCGAGCGGCGGCAGGGAGGCGAAGGCGACAAAGACGTATCCGGCCAGGATCACCAGCGGCAGGCCGATCACGACGGCCAATCCGATCACCCAGGGCCGACGGCGGTGGGGAGGGCGAGCGGAGGGATCGTCGACGGGATCGCTCTGTGTGTCCGGCTGATCGACCGGGGCCGCGACGGGCGCTGCCGGTGCGGTGCGCGGCCCGGTGGAGCGGAGGCGGTCCGCGGTGCGAGCGAGGACCGGCCTGGCCCCGTTGGCTGCTCCCTTGGCCGCATCCCTGGCGGCGGCGGTTCCGCTGCGCCAAGCGCTGCGTCCCGCGCTCCCGGCCAGGCGGCCGAGCTGGCGCGCCAGCAAGGCAGCCGCCCGCGCGGCTTCGCGCGCTGCGGCCCGCGTCTCGGTCCCGTCCTCGCCCGGCCTATCCGGTCCCTGCGCCGTCATTGCGAACCGTTCGCCGCCCGCCGGAAATCACGCATCATGGGGCGGACCTTAGCGGAGCGGGGGCCGGCAAGGCTACGCACCCGAAGGGGGGCGCGAAGAAGGGCGCCGATGGGTGGCCCCGGCGACACGCTCGGTCACCGCCCCTCTCGCGGCCGTCACATGATCCGACATGGGGCCGGGGCTCGGATCGAAGGCCGATCGGCTTGACCCTGCTCAGGGCTGGTGAGGGTGGAAACCGAACCCTGCCCCTTTTACCTGGAAGCGGATATCCCGGCTCCCCACGCCTTTCCGGCGCCCACTCAATCGCCGCCCGCTTTCCTCACGCGCGTCTCGGTCCAGGTCAGGGAGCATCCCTCGGCCGAGTGCAACGCCATCCGTGCGACCGGGATGCCCGTTGCCGTGTCCACAAGGGCGGATCGGTTCTCGTCGGGACGATAGAGGTAATCCTCGCCCCACTGCCGAAGCGCGACGATGACGAGGAAGAGGCCGCGGCCCTTCTCCGTCAGAACGTATTCGCGGTAGGCGCTCCCGTCCGAAGCCGGCGCGGTCTCCAGGACGCCGCGCTCCGTGAGGTCGCGGAGCCGGGTCGCCAGCATGCCCTTCGCGATGCCGAGGCCTGCCTGGAACTCGCTGAAGCGCCGCACACCCTCGAAGGCGTCGCGGATGATGAGGAGCGACCACCAGTCGCCGATGACGTCGAGGGCCCGCGCCACCGGGCATGCCGCTTTGCCGAAGCCGACCCGCTTCACCATCCACCCTGCTCCTGCCCGAGCAATCTAGTTCTAACTTAGAACTGGATCATGTCGCACGCAAGTGGTCTCAACATGGAACCAAAAGGGCTCATGCAGGACAGGACCGATGCCGCAGACGGGCGATTGCCGACCATCAAACCGGATGAACGCCGGCTTGGAACGGGTCACGACACTGATCCTGGCCGTGGCCGCCGGCCTCAGCGTCGCGAACGTCTACTACGCCCAGCCCCTCCTCGACGCGATGGCGCGCGATTTCAGGATCTCACCCAGTGCCATCGGTCTCGTGGTGACGCTGACCCAGGTCGGCTACGGGCTGGGCCTGATCCTGATCGTACCGCTCGGTGACCGCGTCGATCGCCGCCGTCTCGTGCTCATACAGGGTGCACTATCAGTGATAGCGCTGATCGTTGTGGCCACGGCCGAGATGGAGGCCATGCTCTTTGCCGGTATGGCGGCGGTGGGCCTGCTGGCGGTCGTGGTCCAGGTGCTGGTGGCTTTCGCCGCGACGCTGGCGAGGCCGGCCGAGCAGGGCCGGGCGATCGGGACGGTGACGAGCGGCGTCGTCGCCGGCATCCTCGCCGCCCGCTTCGTGGCGGGGACGGTCGCGGACCTCGGCGGGTGGCGGGCCGTCTACCTGACCTCCGCCGGGCTGACGCTCATGATGCTCGGTCTTCTCGCTCTCACCCTGCCGCGGCATCCGGCTCTGGACCGCGCGGACAGCTATGCCGCCGCGCTCCGCTCCATTCCCGCCCTGTTCCTGCACGACCCGATCCTGCTCGTGCGGGGCATCCTGGCGCTCCTCGTCTTCGCGGCCTTCAGCGCCTTCTGGACGGCGATGGTGCTGCCCCTCAGCGCTGCACCCTTCGCCTACTCCCACACGCAGATTGGTCTGTTCGGCCTCCTCGGTATGGCGGGCGCGTTCGCCGCCACCGCTGCCGGCCGGCTCGCGGATCGCGGCCTCGGCCAGTGGACGACGGGCTTGGGCCTGGTCGTCCTGCTGGGCTCATGGGGACCGATCGCGCTGCTGGCGCAGTCGATCCCCCTCCTTCTCGTCGGTGTCGTCTTGCTCGACCTTGCGGTACAGGCTGTGCACGTCACCAATCAAAGCATTCTCTTCGCCCGGCACCCCGAGGCCCGCAGCCGTCTCGTGGGCGGCTACATGGTGTTCTACGCCGTCGGCAGCGCCATCGGTGCGATCGGCGCGACGACGGCCTACGCTCATGCCGGCTGGCTTGGGGTCTCGGGCTTGGGGGCGGCGTTCAGCATCATCGCGTTGGGCGTATGGGCCTCGAGTTCCAGCCTGCATCGATCGATCCAGGGCTAGCTCGGCACCTCCATGCGTCTGTGACTATTATCCCGGCCCGCTTTCCCGGATCGACGATCGTGACCTCCCCTCTGCTTCTCCGCCGGCCCTCTCCCTGGATCGCGCTCGCCTGCGGCGCGGTCATCGTGACCATCGCGCTGGGACTCCGCCAGGGGTTCGGCCTGTTCATGCGGCCGGTCGAGTTGGATCTCGGCGTCGGCCGCGAGAGCTTCGGCCTCGCCATGGCCGTGCAGAACCTGATCTTCGGGCTCGCCCAGCCCTTCGTCGGGGCGCTGGCGGACCGGTACGGGCCCGGCCGCGTCGCCGCAGGCGGCGGCCTCCTCTACGCTCTCGGCCTCGCGCTGGCGGCCTTCGTGTCCTCTTCACTCGGCCTCACCGTCACGCTCGGCTTCCTGCTCGGGCTGGCCATGACCGGCGTCACCTTCGTCGTCGTGCTCGGCGCGGTCGTGCCCATGATGCCGGCCGGACGCCGGGGCGCGGCCGCAGGCATCGTCACGGCGGGCGGCTCGGTCGGGCAATTCCTGCTCGTGCCGGCAACCCAGATCGCGGTGGACGGCCTCGGCTGGCGCGGGGCGCTGCTGGCCGGCGCGGGGCTGGCCGCCCTGATGGTGCCGCTCGCCCTCGGCATCGCCCGGAAAGCCGCCTCCGGCGCGGTGCGGACGGCCGCCTCCGCCGACGCGATCCCGCTTGGCGCCGCCCTGCGGCAGGCGGCCGGCCATCGCGGCTACTGGCTTCTCAATGCCGGCTTCTTCGTCTGCGGCTTCCACATCGCCTTCGTTTCGACCCACCTGCCGGCTGTGTTGAGCGATGCCGGCCTCGATCCGGGGATCGGCGCCCGCGCGCTGGCCCTGATCGGCCTGTTCAACATCCTCGGCTCCTACGCCTTCGGCGTCGCCGCGGACCGGCTGCGCAAGAAATACGTGCTGTCGTGGATCTACTTCGCCCGCGCGGCGGTGATGGCGTTGTTCGTTGTCCTGCCCTTCACCCCGCTGACCGCGACGTTGTTTGCCTGCGCCATCGGCTTCCTCTGGCTCGGCACCGTCCCGCTGACGAGCGGCCTCGTCGGACAGATCTTCGGCGTGCGCTATCTCTCGACCCTGTTCGGCATCGTCTTCATGAGCCATCAGGTCGGCGCCTTCTTCGGCGCGTGGGGGGCGGGCTTCATCTTCGCCCAGACCGGTTCCTACGACGCGGCCTGGACCCTCTCCATCGGCATCGCGCTCCTGGCCGGTCTCCTCAACCTGCCGATCCGCGACGTGCCCCTGGCCCAGCGGGCGAGGCCGGCATGAGCGTTCGGGACGAACTCATCGTCCTCGCCCTTCTCGGCGCGCTGACCCTGGCCGGCGCGCTCCTGTGGGCCCGCGAGGGGGTGGGGCTCTGGCTGCGCGCTGCCATTCCCCTCTGCTTCTGAGCCGGCGCCCGTCTCACCGCGCGATGGCGCGGATGAAATAGACGAGCGCCGTGAAGGCGAGGAGGCTCAGGCCGTAGAGGGCCGCGAACCAGAGGATGCGGCGGGCGCTCAATGGTAGCTCGCCGCGTTCGGGTTCTCCTCGATCTTCCCCCGGAAGACCCAATAGGCATAGGCCGTGTAGGCGAGCGTCAGCGGCATCACCACCGCGTAGCCGACGAGGGCGAATTGCAGTGCCGAGGTCGCGTTGGCCGCCTGCCAGATCGTGAGCTTGGGCGGCACGATGTAGGGGAACAGGCTGATCGCGAGCCCGAGGAAGCCGAGCAGGAACAGGGCGATCGAGAGAAGGAACGGCGCGACATCGCGACCGTCCTCGATCGCCTTCCAGATGCGCCAGCAAACGAAGGCCGTCAGCAGCGGCACGGGTGCCACGAACAGCACGTTCGGCCAGGAGAACCAGCGCCACTGGATATGCAGGCCGAGGAACGGCACCCAGGCGCTGACGACCGCCATCGAGACGACGGTACCGATCAGGAACTGCTTGGCCTTGATCCGCGACCAGATCTCCAGCTCGCCCGAGGTCTTCATCACGCACCACGTCGCGCCGAGCAGGCCGTAGCCGCAGACGAGTCCGATGCCGGTCATGACGCTGAAGGGCGTGAGCCAGTCGAGCGTCCCGCCGGAGAAGCCCCGTCCTTCGGTCTGGAAGCCCTGAACGAAGGCGCCGAGCACCATGCCCTGCGCGAAGGTGGCGATCAGTGAGCCGTAGTGGAACGCATTGTCCCACACCACCTGCGAGCGCTCGGCCTTGAAGCGGAACTCGAAGGCGACGCCGCGGAAGATCAGCGCAATCAGCATCAGGATAATCGGCAGGTAGAGCGCCGGCAGCAGGATCGCGTAGGCGACCGAGAAGACAGCGAACAAACCGCCGCCGCCGAGCACGAGCCAGGTCTCGTTACCGTCCCAGATCGGCGCCACCGAGAGCATCATCCGATCGCGCCAATTGCCGGGCCGCGCGGCGGTGAAGAGGATGCCGACGCCGAGGTCGAACCCGTCGATGACGACGTACATCGCTACCGCCAGCGCCAGCAGGCCGGCCCAGACCAGCGGCAGCCAGAAGGCCAAGCCTTCGTATTCGCTTCCGAAGCCGAACATCCTTGTTCCCTCCCGGCTCATGGCACCGGTGCGTGACACGAGCACCGCTCGAGTGACGGTTGCAAAACGCCGCTGCGCCGCCGTGCTCAGAGAGGAGCGGAGCGGCGGGCAGGCGTTTCGCAAGGCCCTCACATCAAGCCAGAACCGCGCTTAGGGCGAAGTTGCTCCCCGCCAGGGCGGTTGTCGATCGCTGGCGGACAAGGTGTCGGCGGACGGTTGGGTTGGATGCTCTCGTCCGCCGACATGGCGGACGAGGGCGTTCGCCCCGGCCCGCGCCATGTCCTCGCGCGCCTCGGGCGGCAGGGCGTTCACGGCCTCCACCAGCGCGCCGATGCCGCCCGTGGTCAGGCGATCCATGACATCGCCCGAAGCGATCCCCGTCCCGGCGGCGTGCGGCCGGGCCGGATCGGCGCCGCCCTGGCGCTGAAGCGCGAGATAGGAGAGGGCGCCGATCACCAGGGCGGCGCGCAGAAGAAACGACATCGTTCCGGTTCCAGAGGGTACTGCATCGCCGGCGCGGCCGACGCAGGTCGATCGCCTGATCCTGCCATCCTCGCGCCACCGCCGGATGAACCGGAAGAGGCGAAAGCGCCGACGTGGTGAACGAAGTGTTTTTCCGCGAGCCCGCGCCCTCCCGGCCCCCTGTTTACCCTCTGTGGAGCGGCGATCCGACCCCGCCCGGGCCTTGTGAAAAGCGGGGATCGGCGCCGCCGATGAGCCCGGTCGTCGCCGCACTCGGCGGCAAGTGAGCGACCCTTTTCATCCTCGCTTAAACCGCCTCTGCGACGGTT
This sequence comes from Methylorubrum sp. GM97, assembly GCF_024347855.1. Taxonomy (NCBI): domain Bacteria; kingdom Pseudomonadati; phylum Pseudomonadota; class Alphaproteobacteria; order Hyphomicrobiales; family Methylobacteriaceae; genus Methylorubrum; species Methylorubrum sp. GM97. The sequence continues at coordinate 632,638 of NZ_AP025942.1, read as the reverse complement.
TGCCTGAGATCGTAACGAGCAGTCGAGGGGCGCAAGACACCCGTGTTCCGGGTCAAGGCTTGCGTTGTGCGTGGTGGTGTTGCGTAAAGACGGTACCCTTGCCTCTCTGTTCGATTCCCGCCTGGCCGGGCTGGTCCATGCCTCCGCGCTGGCCGAGCCGAGCGTGCGCTTCCGCCATGAGCGGTTCCTGATCTCGCGGCTTGCCACCGGCGCCGTGATGATGGCGGGCCTGCCGCCCTACCTCGTCTGGCGCGGTGTCCCGAGCGGCCTTGAGGCGATCGCCATCGCGAGCCTGTTCCTGCCGCTGCTGGCCGCCGTGGTCCTGTCGCGCACCGGCTCGCTCTGGGTCGCGCATGCCCTGTCCTCGCTCGGCCTGACCGGCATCGTCGTCTGCCTCGCCGCACTGACCGGCGGCGCGAGTTCGGCCGCCGCCATCTGGCTCGTGGCGGTGCCGCTGGAGGCGATGGTCTCCGGCTCGCGCCGGGCGACGATCGCCGCATCCGTCATCGCCGTCGTCGGCGCCTTCGCGATCGCACTGAGCGGTTACCTGCCGGTGGGCGCCCTCGCGCTCGATTGGCCCAACGCGATCGTCATGCCGGTCTTTGCCGTGACCGCCATCGGCCACATCGCGGCGCAGGCGATGGAGCACATGCGCCGCGAGGGCGAGTGGCGCGCCCGGATGCAGGACAACGAGGCCCGCGACCGCCTGCTGCTCTCGGCCATCGACGACCTCGTGACCTGGCACGACGCCAACGGCCGCGTGCTGGAGGCGAGCGGCTCGGCCGCCCGCTTCGTCGGCGCCGAGGCGAGCCGCCTGCGCGGCCACGGCCTGCTCGATCGGGTGCATATCGGCGATCGTCCGGCCCTGCTCCAGGCGATCAGCGACGTCGCCGCCCACGGCGCGCCGGCCACGGTGCCGTTCCGCCTGCATCTCGACGCAGCCCGCGGCGACGGCAGCCGCACGATCTTCGCCGAGATGCGCGCCCACCGGATCGAGGCGGGGCTTGCCGGCGCCAACGGCTCGACCGTCGTCGCCGTGACCCGCGACGTGTCCGAGCATCGCCGCCACGCGCAGGAACTCGACCGCGCCCGCGCCGAGGCCGAACGCGCCGACGAGGTGAAGACCCACTTCCTCGCGACCGTCAGCCACGAGCTGCGCACGCCGCTCAACGCCATCATCGGTTTCTCGGACGTACTGGGCGGCGAGGGCGCGGTGAGTCTCTCGCCGGAGCGGTCGCGCGAATATGCCGGCATCATCGCCCAGTCCGGGCGCCACCTGCTCGACGTGGTGAACACGCTGCTCGACATCTCGCGCATCCGCGGCGGGCATTTCGACTTCCAGCCGGAGCCGGTGGATGTTGAGGCGCTGATCCGTGGCTGCTGCGACCTGATGCGGCTCAAGGCCGATGCCTCCGGCATCACCCTGACCAGCGCGCCCGTGCCCGCCGGCTGCGCCCTCGTGGCCGATGCCCGCGCCTGCCGCCAGATGCTCATCAACCTGATCTCCAACGCCGTGAAGTTCACGCCGCGCGGCGGGCGGGTGGAGGTGATGGTGCGCCGGGGCGGGGCCTATCTCGACATCGTGGTGAGCGACGACGGCATCGGCATCACCGAGGCCGACCTGCCGCGGCTCGGCGACCCCTTCTTCCAGGTCGGCGGCGGCTACGGCCGGAGCCACGAGGGCACCGGGCTCGGCCTCTCGGTGGTGCGCGGCCTCGCGGGGCTGCATGGCGGCGCCGTCTCGGTCGAGAGCGCCCCCGGCAAGGGCACCGCCGTCACCGTGACCCTTCCGCTCGATTGCAGCCGCGCCAAAACCGCTACGGCCGGTGCGCGGGACAATTCCGGCAACGGTGCGAAGGCTGCCGCCGCGCAGGCCCAGCCGGCGCCGATCCGGACCTCGGTGCGGGTCGCGGCGATGCCGGAGCCGGCGCCCGAGCCGATCCGGCGGCCGGCCGGCCTGTTCGATCCCGCCCCGCTCTCTACCAACCCGCCGATGCGCCGCGCCGGATGATCCGACCGAACGAAGCGCCATTCCCACGTAAAGGAGCGAATTGATGCGCGAGCCGCCCGCCAGACGGGACCAGCGCGAGATCGTCGTCCCCGGTGACATGCGCGTCGCCCGAGGTCCGGCCAAATCCGCGCCGCGCCGCAAGCCGGCCCCGCGCAGGCCCGTCGCGTCCGGCTGGAAGGCCGCTCTCCTCTCCGCCGCGACGGGGGCCGGGCAGGTCTGCCGGCGCTATCCCGGCGGCGTGTTCGGGACGTTCCTCGGGGTCGGCGCGGCGGTCTATGTCTGCGTCAACGCCATGGGCCTCCAGGCCGGGCCGCACCCGGCCCCGATCCTGCCGACCGTCGAGCCGAAGCCCGTAGCCGCGCGGCCCGCAGCCGCACCGGTTCGGGAGGTGCGCGCGGTGGAGGCGCCGAAGCCCGCCCCCGTGCGCGAGGTGCCGGTGCCCGCCCGCGACAGCATCGCCGACATGATCCGCTCCGGCGAGACGACCGCCTCCGTCACCCCCAGGGCCGAGCGCAAGCCCGCGCCCAAGCCCGCCGCGAATGAGCCAAAGGCTGAGACGAAGGCGGATGCGGGCAAGTCCGAAGGGCCAAAGCCGGACCCGACCGTGATCCGGGCGCAGCGCGCCCTGACCAAGCTCGGCTACGGTCCGCTCAAGGATGACGGCCTGATGGGTCCGGGCACTAAGGCGGCGATCGAGAAGTTCGAGCGCGACCGCAAGATGCCGGTGAAGGGCGAGGTGGCCGGGCCGACCCTGCGCGCGCTGACCCGCGAGATGACCGCCAAGGCGGGCGGGTAAAGCGCGCCGGTGCTGACGCCGCGTCGTCGATGACGCGGTGGGCGCCGGGACGCGGCGCCATCGACGCGGCGGCCATCGGCGCCTATGAACCGGGCATGCCACGCCTTCGCTCGGATTTCTGGGTCTCCGCGCATCTGCGCCGCCTCAACGGCGAGAACATCCCCGCGGTGCAGCGCCGCCGCGGTTCGGCGGAGGCGGGGGCGATTTTCGTCAAGATCGACCGGCTCGACGGCACCGCCGACCTCTACGGACCGGCGCCCCAGGCGCTGATCGAGGCGGATGACGCGGGTGATCGCCGTTTCACGCCGATTCTCACCGCCGTCCCGGCGCCGGATGTCGAGGAACGCCTCGCGCGGGAGATCCGCTTCGATTCCGATCTCTGGATCGTCGAGATCGACGACCGCGAGGGCCGGCACGGCCTCCTGCTCGCGGAGTAGCTACCAAAGGCGACGTCAGCTCGTCCGGCGCAGGCGCATCGGGAGCACGGTGCGCAGGCGCTCGGCCGCGGTGCTGCCGCGCTTGGCTTCGGGGCCGTGCAGCGGCTGGTGCTCGCCCGCGGCGCGCTCCATCACGGGCACGCCGAAGATCGCGCAGAGCAGGTCGCGGGCGGTGGCCCGGCTGGTCTCGCGAAACAGTGTGACCAGGGAGAACACCCGATCGACCGAGCGCGCGACGCTGTCGTTGAGGGTGAGGAAGACGAAGACCGCTTCGCCCTCGCGCAGATCCGCGGCGCGGAGTGCAAGCGTCAGCAGATCGTAGCGGGCGACCGGATCGACGGCGGCGCCGAGATAGTTCGGCGGCAGGCCGAGCCCGCGACCAAGCGCGGTGATGAAGGCCTGCACGTCGCGGGCATGGGAATGCTCGACGAGGCTCGTCGCGAGCGCGCGGGGGGCCGGCGGGCAGGGGCGCAGGGCGGCGGTGGCCTCCACGGCCTGGGTGATCGCGCTGCGCTGCTCCGGACTGGCATAGAGCCAGAGCGGCGCGAGGTCGGCGGGCGGAATGTCGGGCCGGCCGAGCAGGATCTGGGCGAGATCCGCGTCGGTCCGGGCGCGCGCGAGCAGGCGGTCCAGCACGCGGGTGCCGATCAGCGCGCCGGGATTCTCGGCGAGCGCCCGGTCGGCTTCCGCTTCCGTCTCGGGCTCCGGAGGCAGCGCGACGGGAAAGCCGCGGGCTTCGAGCGCGGCGCGCACGCCGGCCGGGACGTCGGGGCATCCCTTGAGCTTCTCGGCGACGACGCGCGCCGTTTCCTCGTCCACCGTCGGGATCAGACCCGCGGCGAGGGACTCGAACTCCCTGAGGATCGCCCGGTCATGGACCGGAGCGGCCAGGAACAAGTCGGTCTGCACCCGCAGAATCACGGGTTTCAGGTCCAGCGCGGGATCGCGCGAGAGCTCGATGAGGCCGGACAGGTCCGGCGCGCCGGCGACCGATGGGGGCATGGCACTCGATTACGCAGAACTTACTCTGAAGGTGAGTCAAACAGTTCTGCGTGAATCGACCTTTAAGAACGGGGGAGCGCGAGTGTCCCGCAGCGGCCGGATCAGGCGAGCGCGAGCCGGTCCACGACCTCCGCCACCCGATTCCGGATGGGTTCGGACAGCGGCAGGATCGGCCGGGGCGGATCAGTCCGGCACAGGCCGAGGTTATGGGCCGCCGCGTAGGTGACCCGCAGGCTGGAGAATTCCTTGAACAGGTCCCAGAGCGGCTGCATCCGCGCGTTCAGGGCCCGCGCCCGCGCGGCCTCCCCGGCGCGCGCCGCCCGCAGGATCGCGAGGCAGGGTTCCGGAAACAGCCCGGCCGCGACGCTGTACCAAGCCTCGCCGCCGGCCAGCACCGCCTCCGCCGCGTTCCAGTCGCCGCTGAAGCCGAGCCGAAACTCGGCCGGCACCGCCCGGCGCAGGGCGTCGAGCTGGCCGGCCACCGCGTCGGAATCCGGCGCCGGGCTCTTGAGCGCGCGGATTCCGGGCACCTGCGCCAGCCGCCCGACCAGCGAGGGCGTGAACCGGAAATGTGTGGTGCCGGGATTGTCGTAGATGCAGATCGGCAGGCCGCTGCCCGTGGCGATCGCCGAGAAATGCTCGAACACCTCCTCGTCGGTCAGCGGCGTGTAGGAGATTGCGGCCAGGAGCCCGGCGGCGGCGCCCGCCGCCCGCGCGTCCTGCGCCAGGGCCACGGCCTCGTCGGTGCGCAAAGCCCCGATTCCGACGATGACCGGCACCCGGCCGCCGGCTTCCTCAAGAGCCGCATCGAGCGCGCGGCGCCGCTCCGTGCGGGAGAGATAGGCGTAGGTGCCGGTGCTGCCGAGCAGCCCGATCGAATCCACCCCCGCGGCGGCGAGCGGCGCGATGAGGGCGCGCAACGCCACCGGATCCACGCGTCCGTCGGGGGAGGCCGGGGTGATGGGAAAGGCGGAGAGGCCGGTGAAGCAGGTCATGACGGCGGTAGGATGAGCGGGCGCCGGAACGCGGTCAACGCCGACCGCATGTTCGACGCGACGGTCAGTTCAACCGGTCACGGCGAGCGGGGCGATCAGGAGCGCACCTCGCGCTTGGCCACAAAATTCAGCTCGTCCACCAGCACGTCCTTCACCACGTCGGAGCCGAGGCGCTCGTTTACCTTGGCGCGGATCTGGGCCAGCCGGCCGTTGATGTCGTAGCGGGCGAGTTTGCGGAAATCGATCGTGGTGTCGCCGTAGATCTGGCGGAAGGCCTCATCGACCACGAAGGCGTTGGGGGCGACGGGGAGCGTGTGCATCAGCTTGGCGTCGGCCGTGAAGACCAGTACGGCGATGACGTAGCCCTGCACCTTGCCCTCGGCGACCATCGGAATGTTGATGGGCGCAAGCTTCTGATATTGCAGCCCTTCGAGATAGGGCTCGGTCGATTTCGAGAAGAACCCGCCGCCGAAGGTCACCGCCGCGTAGCAGGAGGCGATGGTGACAGCGCAGATCCACAGACCCGAGACGAGGATGCGCATGGATCAGTCGCGTCCCAGGCGCGCCGAATAGGTGCCGTCGGACTCGGCGGCCTGAAGGCTGGCCTGCAACGTCTCGCCGACCTCCTCCACCGCCCGCAGATGCAAGGCGACGGCCTCCTGATTGCGGATCAGCTTGTCGCGCAGGCGCGCCAGCACGATCCCGGTCTCGGCGTCGAGGGTCGCGACGTCGAGGCCGCGGGCGAGGCGGGTGAGTTCCAGGAGGCTCCGGCTCTTGGCCCGGTTGACCGCGTCGAGATCGAGGGCCGCATTGGCACTGAGCGCCTCGGTCTCGGCCTCGACGGTGGCCTCCAACCGCTTCAGGGAGTCGATCAGCATGGCGCTCAGACCTTGCCCGCGACGCCGGTGCCGGTGGGCGTGACCGTGGTGCCGGCGGGGCGGGCGGCGTTCAGCATGCGGGCGATGCCGATGCCGCCGGTCTGCGCGATCTGCTGGCCGAGCTGCTCGGCGAGCATCGATTTCCAGATGCCGCCGGCATTGCCCTTGCCGAAGACGGTCTCCGCCTTGGGCAGCATCGCCTCGACGAATTGCTGGATCACCTGCCCCTCGAACTTCCGGTAGGGGTCGGCGGAACCGGTCCGGGCGGTTTCGTTCTTCAGGCCCGTCAGCGCCCCGTGGACGTCGAGCGGCATATGCGTGGTCAGGCCGACCTCGCGCGCCGCGTCGTCGGCGGCGCTGGCGAAGGCGGCCGGGTCGCCGGGCTGCGACAGCTTGGCCGCGGCCTCCTGATAGCGGGCCGGGTCGGCGGCGCGCGCCACGTCCATCACGATGTCGGAAGGGGGGGTGATGCTCATCGTGCCGTCAAACCTTGATGCGGCGCGAACCGGGCGCGCGCCGCTGAGGATGGAGCGGAGTGTAGATCCGCTGGCTTACGGGAGGCTTGCGTCGCGGCGCTGGGCGAGGCCGTCGAGCCGCTCCATCGCATCGAGCCGGTCGCGCTCCCGGTCGAGCAACGTCTCGATCCGCTCGGCGCTCAGCTCCGCACGTTTCTGCGCAAGGCCCTGCTCGCGCACCTCGTCCGCCTGGGACGCGGCGATGCGTTCGAGTTCGGTCGCCCGCGCGGCGAGCCCGCGCAGACGGCGGTTGGCGGCCTCCAGGAACAGGTGGCCGTGGGCCGAGGACCCGACCGCGGCGAGCAAAGCCGCCCGGTCCGCCTCGACCGCCTCGGCATTGCGCCGGGTCTCGGCGAGCTGCCACTCGGCGGCGCGGCGCATCTGCTCCTGCACGGCGGTGAGCCGCTCGGCGCGCTTCAGGCGCTTGGCGATGTCGGCGGCGGACATGGCACTCAGCCTTTGCGCAGCCAGGCGACGTAGCCGGACAGGAACTGCGTCATGAACTCGCTGGAGAGCGTGTAGAGCAGCAGCAGTGCACCGAACATCACGAAGGGCGTGGCGACGAAGTAGACCGGGATCGTCGGCGTGAGCTTGTTCACGAAGCCCGCCGCGAGGTTCACCGCCACCGCGTAGATGATGAAGGGGGCCGCAATCCGCAGGGCGAGGGTGAAGGCCTCGGCGATCTGGTCGGCGATGCGCACCAGCGCGGTCTGCGTCCCGAAGCCCTCGCCGGGCGGGATGCGGCCGTAGGAATCCACGAGGCCGCGGAACAGCTCCCAATGCAGGTCGGCCGCGAACATCAGCGCGACCGCGGTGAAGACGATCAGCGATTCGACCGCGGGGATCGCGTCGGTCCCCTCGACCGGCGTGCCCGGCATCGAGCCGAAGCCGACCATGGTCGAGACCGCGTTCATCACGGTTTCCAGCACGAAGACGAAGATGCGTCCGAGCAGGCCGATGAGCAGCCCCGTCACCGTCTCGCTGGCGATCCAGGTCAGCGTTTCGGTCGGCGCCTGACCCAAGAGCTTGGTCTGGAACAGCGGCAGCAGGAGCGGCGTGACGGCGAGCGACACGCCGCCGGCGATGAGAAGCCGCACCTGCGCCGGCACGCGCGGGCTGGAGAAGCCGGGCACGATCAGGAGGCAGCCGCCGATCCGGCAGAAGATCAGGAAGACGCCGAGGAAGGCCTCTCCGCCGAACAGGCTGCCGAAGCCCGGACTCACGAGATGGTGCCCAGCGATTTCAGCTCGACGCCGCGGGCGATTTCCAGATGCGAGAGCACGGGCAGGGTCGGGAAGATGCGCTCGATGATCATCCGCACATAGGGCCGGGCGTCGGGGGCGGTGACGAGGGCGAAGCCGTGGACCTGCCGCATCCGCTCGCGGATCGCCTCGCCGGCCTCGGTGCCGAACTGCTCTACGAGGCGCGGGTCGATGTCGAACTCGATGACCTCGCCCTTGGCGTCGCGCTTCAGGCTCTGGTGGAAGGTGAGATCCCAGTTGGCGCCGAGCCGCAGGACGTGCAGCACCCCGTCCTCGGCGAGATCGCCGCAGATTTGCTGCGCGACGCGCATCCGGACGTGCTCGGCGATCTGCTCGGCGCGGCGGGCATGCGGGCTGATCTCGGCCACCGCCTCCAGGATCAGGTGCAGGTTGCGGATCGAGACGCGCTCGGAGAGCAGCAGCTTCAGCACCGCCTGCAGGCCGGAATGCGAGATCTGCGAGGGGCAGATCTCGTCGATCAGCCGCTTGTATTCCGGGTCGAGCCGGTCGAGCAGCGCCCGCATGTCCTTGTAGGACAGGAACTGGGGCAGGTTGTTGCGGATCACCTCGGAGAGGTGGGTGAGCAGGACGGAGGCGCCGTCGATCGCCTCGAAGCCGGAGCGGCGGATCTCGCCGGCATAGGCGTCGACGACCCACAGGGCCTTCATGCCGAAGGCGGGCTCGCGGACTTCCTCGGACGGCACGTCGGGGCGCGGCCCGTCGCCGACGACGACGAGCAGCTCGCCCGGCCGCATCTCCTGGGTCGCGGCCACCGTGCCGTGAATGCGAATCTGGTAGGTCTTGGGCGGCAGGTTGAGGCTGTCGGTGAGCTTGATGTCGGGCACGACGAAGCCGTACTGGCGCGCGAACTTGCGGCGCATCTTGGCGACGCGGTGGTGCAGCTCGGCGTGGTTGCCCTGGATCTGGGCCGCGACCTGACGGCCGAGGCACAGCTCGATCTCCGGGGTGCGCAGCTGCTCCTTGACCGATTCCTTGGTCTCGGCCTGCTTGCTCTCCTCCTCGCGCTTCACCTGGGCTGCCGCGGCGGCGGCCCGGGACGCCCGGCGCCTCGGGATGGTGATCGCCACGAAGCCCATCAGGCCCGCGAGCGTGACGAAGGGCAGGAACGGCAGGCCGGGGACGATGGCGAACATCAGCATCAGCGCGGCGGCGACGATCAGCGCGCGCGGATAGGCGCTGAGCTGGCCGAGCACGGCTTCCTCGGTCGCGCCGCGGGTGCCACCCTTGGAGACGAGAAGGCCGGCGGCGAGCGAGACGATCAGCGCCGGGATCTGCGAGACGAGGCCGTCGCCGACCGACAGCTTGACGAAGACGTCGGCAGCTTGGCCGAGCGGCATGCCGTGGCGGGTGGTGCCGATGATGACGCCGCCGAACACGTTGACGGCGATGACGATGAGCGAGGCCACCGCCTCGCCGCGCACGAATTTCGAGGCGCCGTCCATCGAGCCGAAGAAGGCCGATTCCTCTTCCAGCTCCCGGCGGCGGCGCTGCGCCTCCTTGTCGTCGATCAGCCCCGCATTGAGATCGGCGTCGATCGCCATCTGCTTGCCGGGGATGGCGTCGAGGGTGAAGCGGGCGCCCACCTCGGCGATACGGGTCGCACCCTTGGTGATGACGAGGAAGTTGACCGTGATGAGGATCATGAAGACGACGATTCCGATGACGAAATCGCCGCTCATCACGAATTGCGAGAAGCCCTGGATGACGTGGCCGGCGGCGTCCACGCCCTTCTGGCCGTTGGCCAGGATCAGCCGCGTCGTGGCGATGCCGAGCGCCAGCCGCAGCAGCGTCGCGATCAGCAGCACGGTGGGGAAGGCCGAGAATTCGAGCGGCTTCTGAATCCAGAGCGCCACCATCAGGATCAGCACCGAGAGCGCGATCGAGAAGGCGAGGCCGACATCGATCAGCACCGCCGGAACCGGCAGGAACAGCACTGCGAGGATCGCGACGATGCCGGCCGCGAAGCCGAAGTCGCGCCGCGACCGCTTTTCCAGGACGAGCGCTTCGCTCACCGCCATGACGTGAACCGATTCCCTCAAGGTCGAGGCGGTTGTGGCGCGGCAAGCTTGCGCGGGGATGGGTGCCCGCGGGCAAGGGCACGAGAGGGGGCGGAAGAGGCGTCGGCAGAGGCTCTTAACCGTGACTCTCGAAGCCTGCCGTCACCCGTCGCATGGCTGGGCGTCGAATCGGGTGCTGCCGTGGCCCGCGCTTGGTGTTAAGGTCTTCTCCGTCGAAGCTTTTGTCCTTCCCAAGGTCGAGGCCTTCGCGCGGGACCGGGCGGTCAAGTCTCGACAGCTTCCTCCGCCCGGTCCCAACCGTTCTCCCGCCGTCGCGCCGGAGGCGGGGCTTCAGAACCCGGTCGCGATCCGGCCGTAGGTCATCTCGGCAAACGCGTAGATCTGCGCGCCGACGAAGGTGCCGGTCACCAGCATCACCAGCAGGATCGCGACGATCTTCGGGACGAAGGTGAGCGTCACCTCCTGGATCTGCGTCAGCGCCTGAAGCAGGGCGACCGCGATGCCGACCAGCATCGCCGCGCCGACGGAGGGCCCGGCGGCGACGATCACCGTCCAGATCGCGGAGCGGACGAGTTCGAGGGCGTCGACCTCGTTCATGAGTTGGGCTTTGGATGGCGCATCGTTGTCGTCCGAAAGCCGGGACCCAGCTTTCGGGACGATGCGCTCGGCTCCTGTCCTTGCATCATCTTGTTCCGAAAGCCGGCGGTCACCCTTTCGGGACGATGCGCTAGCTGATCGAGATGCCGGAGGCGAGCAGCATCTCGCGGCCGTCGGTGAGCTTGGCCATCACGCCGTCGCCGGTGACCCGCACCGACTGCACCGTGCCGGAGGTCAGGCCGTCCGCCGAGGTGAGGCTGCGCCCGATGATCGCATCGGCCTGATTCAGGAAGCTCGACGTGAGCAGCGAATCGAGCTTCTGGTTGGTCTTAGTGGCCTGCTCGACCTGCGAGAAGGTCGCGAGCTGGCCGACATATTCCGTCGAGTCCATCGGCTTTGTCGGATCCTGATTCTGTAGCTGGGCCATCAGCAGCGTCAGGAAGGTGTCGGCGTTCATCTTGGAGGCGACCGAGGTCGCCGCCTTCGCCGCCGCGGCGGTGGTGGTGCCGGTAGTCGTGCCGGTGCTGCTGACGTCCATGGAAGTTCAGGCCTTGTCGGAGGAGAGGGCCGGCCGGGTCCGCGGCCGGCGGCGTTGGCCGGAGCGGGCGGATGGCACGAGGGCGGTGGGCGGCACCTCGGGGAGAGGAGCCAACGGGCCGAGCAAGGTGGCCTCCGTCGCGTAGAGGCCGCGGATGAGCTTCAGCGCCTCGAAGGCCCGGCCCGCCTCGACGAGGGCGTGCGCCGCCGCGAGCCCGTCCCGGATCGCTGGCTCGGTCGTCACGGCGAGGATGCCCTCCTCGATCCGGGCATAGAGCGACCGGGCCGGGCCGGCCTGGGCCGGGGTGATCAGCATGGTCTGCGCCGCGAAGTAGAGCTGGCGCAGGGGCGTCGTCGCCTCCTCCGCCTGGAGGACGTGGCCCTCCAGCAGGAAGGTCGCGTCGTTCATCAGTTCGAGCGCGACCTTGCGGTCGACGCGCACCACCGCGCCGTTGATGTAGACGCGCTCGCCCGCTTTCAGGCTCAGGTGCATGGTGCGGGCAGCGGCCCGGCCGGTTTCGCGCGTCATGGCCCGCCCCCTACTGCAATCCGTCGCGGATCGAGGTGTTCACCTCGATCAAGGCCGCGAGGCTGCGGTCGGGTGCGCTCAGCACTTCGCCGGCCTCGCGCATGTTCCACAGGCCGATGGCGACGAGGTCCGCGCGCAGGCTTTCGGGCAGCGCGTTCTCGGGGTCGAGCAGGTCGGCGATCAGCACGTTCCAGAGATCCTGGATCGAGCCGACCGCAGCGCTCCGCGCCGGGCCCGCCGCGGCGCCCTGCGCTTCGGCCGTGCGGAGCTGGCTGAGCGCCCGGTCGAAGGCGTCGCGCTCGCGCTCGCGACCGAGGTCGGGCGCGTCTTCCATGATCTCGGCATAAGACAGGCGGTACATCGGGGCCGACGCTCCGTACTCGGTTTCAACAGGCGGGCGTTCAGGAGATGAAGTTGATCAGGCTGAGGCTGCGCAACTGCGCGGTCAGCCCGTAGGACATCTGCATCTGGGTCGTGATGGCATCGACCCGGCTCTTGGCTTCGGCCGGATCGACATTCTCCAGATCGCGGATCTGTCCGGTCAGCAGCGCGGTCTGCTTGGACATGCGCGCGTTCGCTTCCGTGATTTGGCTCTGGGCGCGGCCGAGATCGGCCTGCATCGTCGTGAGGCTGCCGCTGACTTGGCCCAGGATGTCCATGACCTTACCGGTGGCCACGTTCTGCGCCTCCTGCGAAAGGCCGGACAGACCGAGCCCCGAGGCGATGACGTAGGCCATGCCGAGCTTGCGGAACGGTTCGGCGTTGGCACTCACCGAGGTGGTGACGGTCTCGGTGAGGGAGATCTGGCTGTCGAGGGTGCGGCTCGACGCGCCCGACCATGTCCGGTTCCAGTTCACCTCGGTGAACAGGCCGGCGAGCGGCCCGTCGATGAAGCCCTCGAGTTGGTTCGGGGTGATGGTGGATGCCGCCGCAGAGCCGGGCGCGAAGCCGAAGAAGTCCGTGAAGAGCTTATCGACCGCCGTCTTGGCGGCGGAGGTCGGGCTGCCCTCGTAGGAGGTCAGCGGCGCCGCCCCACTGTTCGTGCCGGCGAACACGAACTGACCGTTCGTGCTGGTGTTGAGCGTGCCCGCCAGCGCCGCGAGGCGGCCGCGCGCGGAGTCTACGAGCGTCTTCGCCCGTTGATCGGCGGGAAGCGCGGTGAGTTCGTTGAGCGTCGTGTCGGCGGACGAGCGAATCTCGGTGAGCGCACCCTGCGTCGCCGCGAGCCGGGACGTGGCCGCGGCGTTGCTCTGAGTCAGCGAGGCGAGCACGGCGCTCTGCCGCCGCAGGCTGAAGGCCCCGGCGACATCGCCGCCGAGGGTCGCGCCGACATCGGCGAAGCGGCCGGTGGCGATCTCCCTGGTTGCGTTCGCGAGTTCGCTCTGGAGCCGTGAGACGCCGGTGCGCGGCGAATTCCAGAGGTTGAGGCTTGAGATGAAGCCGGTCGTCATCATGGCCGTATCACCGCACCGCGTCGAGGAGGGTCTTGAGGAGGTCGTTGACGACCGAGATCAGCTTGGCCGAGGCGCTGTAGGAGCGCTCCAACTGCAGGGCGAGGGCGGTCTCGTCGTCGCCGTTCACGCCCGCGACGTTCGAGAGCGCCTCGTTGGCGCGCGTCAGCAGGGTCTTCTGGTAGGACGCTTCGGTCGAGGCGTCCTTGCGCTGCGCTTCGAGCCATCCCGCGGAGGAAGTGGCGAGGTCGGGCAGGCCGGCGGAGGTGCCGAGGCCGAGGGCCGGATCGACGGGCCGGGCCGCCGTCAGCGCCGTGAGAAGGCCGCGAAGGCGGCCCGCATAGGCCGCGTCGCCGCCCGCCGCGGGATCGGCATAGTCGCTACCGTTCATGCCGCCGCTGCGCAGCAGGGCGACGGAGCCGCCCCGGGCCGGGTCGACCGCCGCGTTGACCGAAATCGAGGCCGCGAGGCCGGTGCGTCCGGCGGCCGGGGGCAGGATCCCGCTGCCGCCCGCGGTGAACAGGCCGGCCCGCGGACCGCTGTCGAGGCCCACGGCATCGCTCTCGGCGAAGGCATCGATCAACCCGCCGGCGAGGGCGTCGAGCTGCGCCTCGTACTGGACCGCCGCACCGTCGCGCAGGGCCACGAGCCCGGCGATCCGCCCGGAATTGAGCGGCATCGGCGAGGTGGCCCCGGTCACCGGCACGCCGTCGATCCGCACGCCGCCGCCGACGGTGCCCGCGGCAAAGACGGATGTGGCCGAGAACGTGACCGCGCGGGGGCCGCGCTCGAACAGGGTTACGCCGCCATCGGTATAGAGCGCCATGTCGCCGCCCTCGCGGGCCACCGCGTGGACGCCGATCTCCTGCGACAGCGCGGTCAGGATGCGGTCGCGGTCGTCCAGGGCGTCGGTGGCGTCGCCGCCGAGGGCCGTGGTCTTGGTCACGGCGCGATTGGCGGCGTCGAACCGAACGAGAAGGTCGTTGATGCGGCTCACCGACGCGGCGATTCCGGCATCGGCCTCCGCCCGTGCGGCGTGGATTGCGTCCGCCGCTTGGCTCAGGCTTCCTGCCAGAGCCTTGGCCGACTCGACCGCGTCACGGGCGAGCTGCGCATTGTCGGGCTGGTTGGCGGCGGCCTGGAGCGCGGCTTGAAAGGTCGTGAGGCGCGCGGCCGGCGCGGTCGGGTCGTCGGTGTCGCCGACTGTCTGCGCAAGCTTCGTCAGCCCGGTGAGGAGGGCGTCGCCGCGGGCGGCGTCCGACGAGGCGTTCAGCGTGCGGGCATAGAGCGCCGGGTCGCCCGCACGGGTGATCGTCACCGTGGCGCCGCCCGTGCTGCCGGCGACCAGCGTCGCGATCTTGCGCGAATAGCCGGGATCGTTCGCGCCCGCGACGTTGCGCGCGGAGACGGCGATCTGGTTCGAGTTCGCGAGCAGCGAGGCGCGCGCGGTGTTGAGCGCGAGGGTGAGACCCATCGGTCGTTTCCTGGGACGCGATACGAGACGGGGACGCCGGTGTCGGGCCGGCGCCCCCGGATGCGAGGACGGTTCGCGTTAGCGCTTCAGGTTCATCAGGGTTTCGAGCAGCTCGTTGCCGGTCATGAACACCTTGGAATTTGCAGTGTAGACCGTCTGCGACTCGATCATCGTGGTCAGTTCGGTGCTGACATCGACGTTGGACTGTTCGAGCGCGCCGGCCTTCAGGATGCCGCGCCCGCCCTGGCCGGCGAAGCCGACCTGGATGTCGCCGGATTCGGCGCTCGTGGTGAAGACGTTGCCGGCCCGCGGCGCGAGGTTGTCGGGGCTCGCCACATCCGCCAGCGGCACCTTGAACGCGGCCTTGCGGGTGCCGTCGGTATAGACCGCGTAGACGGTGCCGTCCTCGCCGAAGGCGGTTCCGCTCACGGAGGTGGGCGACGAGCCGTTGGCGGTGCCGGAGAGGTTGTGGTCGCCGGAGAGCTGGGTCAGGCCGCCCAGATCGACGGTGATGCTACGGCCGTTCGGCACGGCCACGAGAGCCGAGCCGCCGCCGTTGACCTTACCGTTGCCGTCGAAGGTCACGCTGGTGGTGCCGACCGGCGTGGTCGGGGCCGCCGGGTCGAAGAATTCGACAGACCACGTATTGGCGGCGGTCTTGGTCATCTGGACGTCGAGCGTCACCGGCCGGCCGACATTGTCGTAGACCTTGAGCGAGTTCTTCTTCGAGTAGCCGATGGCACCCGTCGCCGTCGGATCGTAGACCGGCGTCTCGAAGGAGAGGTTGCCGCTGACCGTGGCGGCGGTGGAGGGCCGTGCCTCCTGGCCCATCACGCTGACATTGACCGGCTTGAGGTCGGCCACGCCGTTGAGGACCGGGTTCGGGGTGCCGTTCGCGAGGCTGTAGCCCATCAGGGTGAAGCCGCCGGCATTGACGAGGTTGCCGGTCTTGCCGTCGACCACGAAGTTGCCGGCCCGCGTCATGAAGGGCGCGCCGGCGGCATCGCTCACCACGAAGAAGCCGTTGCCCTGGATCGCGAGATCCTTGTCGGAATTGGTCGAGGCGATGGGACCGCCCTCGCTCACCGAACGGCGCAGCGTGGTCTCGACCGCACCCGAGTTGTAGTTTCCGACATCGCCCGAATCGAGCAACAGCGACGAGAACTCGGCCGAAGTGCGCTTGTAGCCGGTGGTACTGGCGTTCTGAATGTTCTCGGCCACCGTCGAGATGCGGTTGGACTGAGCGTTCATTCCGGAGACGCCCGTGCGGAGCACGCCGATGAGACTCATGCGGACACCTCGTTGACTTTCGAATTCTGGCGCACTGGACACGGTGTCGCTTGCGCGGGGCTGAAGGTTTTGCGGGGCACAATCATCCCCGCAGGGATTGGGCGAGTTCGAGGAAGGCGTCGCGGCTCGGCGGCTGGCCCGGCTCCTGGCGCAGGGCCTCGTAGATCCGCGGCACGAGGCTGACGGCCTGGTCGAGGTCGGGATCGCTGCCGGCGCGGTAGCCGCCCATCAGCCGCAGATCCCGTGTCTCCTCGAAGCGGGCCATCATGCTCTTGAGCTTGCGCACCAACTCGCGCTGGTCGCCGGTCCAGACCTCGCCCGCCAGGCGCGAGATCGAGCCGAGCAGCTCGATCGCCGGGTAGCGGCCCTGCTCGGCGATGGCGCGGTCGAGCACCACGTGGCCGTCCAGGGTGCCGCGGATCGAATCGGCGACCGGGTCGTTATGGTCGTCGCCATCGACCAGCACCGAGAAGATGCCGGTGATCGTGCCGGTGCCCTCCGCGCCGGGGCCGGCGCGCTCCAGGAGTCGCGGCAAGTCCGAAAAGACGCTCGGCGGATAGCCGCGCGCCACCGCCGGCTCGCCTGCGGCGAGCGCCACGTCGCGGGCGGCGTGGGCGTAGCGGGTCACGGAATCGACGATGAGCAGCACCGACTCGCCGCGGTCGCGGAAGGACTCGGCCACGGCCAGCGCCACCTTCGGCGCTTGGCGGCGCATCATCGGGCTTTCGTCGCCGGTGGAGACCACGATCACGGCGCGGTCGCGGGCGGCGGCGATGGGGCCTTCGAGGAACTCGCGCACCTCGCGTCCGCGCTCGCCCACCAGCGCGACCACGACGCTGTCGAAGCCCTGGGCACCGGCCAGCATCGCCAGCAGGGTCGATTTGCCGACGCCGGAGCCGGCGAAGATGCCGATGCGCTGTCCGGCGCAGAGCGGCGTGAACAGGTCGATCGCCCGCACCCCCGTGGGCAGCGGCGTCTTCACCCGGGCGCGGGTCATCGCGGCGGGCGGGTCGGCATCCAGCGGAACGCTGGCGGGCCCCTCGGCCAGGGGGCCGAGCCCATCGACGGGGCGGCCGAGCGCGTCGATCACCCGGCCCTTCCAGCGCGGGTCCGGGCGCAGCTGCGCCGGGCCGATGCGGTGGGCGAGGCTGCCGATGCCGGCCTCGATCCGGCTCTCGAACGGCTTCACCGTTGCGCCGGCCGCATCGATGCGGACGACCTCGCCGACCTGCGTGCGGCCGTCGGCGGAAAAACCCATGCGGTCGCCGAGCCGCACGAAGGCGGACACGCCCGCAACCCGTGCCGCGCTGGCGGTCACCTCGCGCACGGGGCCGGCGAACCGCACCAGCGGCAGGTCGCGGCGCCCGGCCTCCATCGCCCGTTCCAGGCGCTCGATCGCGTTGAGGGTCATCGCATCAGCCCTGCGGTCCCAGCGTCTTGACGGCGCCGGTGAGGGTGGTGTCGGCCTCCGAGGTCATCGTCGCCGCGCTCTCGAAGGCGCGCTGGATCGCGATGAGCCGGGTCATCTCCATGATCGGGTTGACGTTGGCGCCCTCGACATAGCCTTGCACGAGGCCGATGCGGGTGAAGTCCTGCACCGGCCGGCCGGGCAGGCTCGCGGCGACGGCATTCTCGCCCGAGCGCGTCAGCGTCGCCTTCGGGTCGATGCTGAACACGCCGAGCGCGCCGACTTGGTTCACGCCCTGGTGGATGCTGCCATCCCGCCCGATGACCGGCGGACCGGCCTGGGGATCGAGCAGCAGCGGGCCGCCGCCGGGATCGACCACCGGCATCCCGCCCACCGTGCGCAGCTGCCCGTTGGCGTCCATCGTCAGGCGCCCGTCGCGGGTATAGAGCGTGTCGCCCTTCGGTCCCTTCACGCCGAGCCACGCGTCGCCCTGGACGGCGACATCGAGGGCGGAATCGGTCTTCGTCGTCGGGCCGGCGGCGCGCGAGATGGTGGTCTTGCCCGGACCGACGAAGGCGACCTCGCCGCGGTTCGAGCGGGCGAGCAGTTCCGAGAAGCTGACTTCCTCCGCCCGGAAGCCCACCGTCGCCATGTTGGCGACGTTGTTGGCGGTCGTGGTCAGGCGCTTTTCGAGAGCGATCTGGCTCGACAGGGCGACGTAGAGGCTGCTCTGCATGGCCCTTAAGCTCCGATCCGCGCCGACTGCACGCTCTGGAGCGTCTCGGCGTCGAGGCTGCCCGTGCCGGTGAACAGAGCGAGGATGGGTGCGCTAGCGGTGTTGTTCTGCGCGTCCCAGATCGCCGCGAAGCGCCGCACGAAGGCGTCGAGCTTGGCTGGGTCGCGGAAGCTCGCGATGTCGATCTTTCTGTCGATCAATTGGGCCCGCTTGGCCAGGGCCTCGCTCGTGGCCGCGCCGCTCGTCGCCGGCAGGCCGATCACGGTGTTGGCCACTTGGCTCAGTGCGGCATCGCCGAGGATGTCGTAGGCGCTCGCGATCGATGATGCCTTGCGGGCGAAGTAGAGCGCGAGGCGCACGCCCGTATCGGCGTCGCCCGCCTCGCTCTCCAGCGACTGGCGCAGATAGGCTTGGGTGACGGCCTGCGCCATCGAGTCGGGACCCAGATCCGTGCCGAAGCCGACATCGACGGCGGTCCGATTGGCGGAGAGCGGGGCATTCCGGATCGTCAGGGTGCGGTTCGGCCCGCCCGCGTTCACCAGCGTGTCGGCGTCCCGGCCCGTGCCGCCGTAGGCGCCGTCGGCGCCGAGATCGGTCAGTGCGGTGGTCTCGAAGAACAGGCTCCCGTCGGCGGCAAGACCCGCCTGGACCTTGCCCTTGAGGGCGGATGCCTCGATCTGTGCCGCCACCGCTGCGGCGATCTCCGCGGGCGTCACCTTCGCGGGATTTGCCACCTGACCGGCCAGGGTTTGCGCGTTGAGCCGGATCGTGACCGATTGCGTCGTCGTGGCGTCGAGCCGGGACTCCACCAGGAAGCTCGCCTCGGCCCGGCCGCTGAAATCGTAGGAGTCGGCCAGGAGCTTCGGCGCGCTGAGCGAGGCGGCGCGGGCCTGCTCACCGAAGCGCGCGGGGTCGGCGCCCGTAGCGGTGACGCCCTGGCCGAAGCTGAACGCCTTGGCAAAGGCGGTGTAGCGGTCGTCCGCAAGGCGGTTGGCGAAGCTCGCCGCGCTGGCAGCGCCTTCCTCCAGCACCTTGCGCATGAACGCCTTGGCGTAGGTCATATCCTCCAGGCCGTAGGCCTTCATGGCATAGGCGTAGAGGCGCTGGTCGCCGAGCAGGTCGTCGACCGATTTCACCTGGCCGATATGGGCCTCGTAATAGGCGATCTCTCGGGCCACCGTCGGCTCGGCCGCCTTCCGAGAGAGGGAGGCGGGGAGATCCTTGGCGATCAGCCGGTAGCTGGTGAGGGTGTCGGTCACGGGCGGGCGCCTGAGTGTGAGCGCGGGAGGGAGGCAACCGACGGCTCGGCGGCGCGAGCAGGATCCGATGCTTTGTTTGCATCGTCTTTGTCCGAAAGCCGGTGACGACCTTTCGGGCCGATGCTTAGGGCGGCTCCCTTGTCCCAGGCTTGCCCGCCTCCGGCCGGTCGCGTCACGGCGCCACCGGGCCGATGATCGTCTCGGTGGTGATCACGACCCAGCCCGCGCCGGTCCGGCGGATCGACAGGACCCGGCCCGCACCGGGCAGAACGCTGCCGAGCGCGGCGGTGCGCTGTCCCTCCTGATTCTCCAAGGTCGCGATGCCGTCAGTGACCCCGCGCAGGGCGTAGGCGCCCGCGGGCGGCAGGACCGGCGACTCCGCCGGGCCTTGAAGGCCGGCGGCGGCTGCCACGGGCCGGTCGGGCAGCGAGCCGGTGGTGACGGGATCGAAATCGGGGTCGGCCAGGCGCCCCTGCGCCACGGTCTTCTTCCAGGTGAAGGGCGCGGTGCCGGCGGGCAGCACAGCCTGCACCGCATATTCATGCGTTCCGGTCGCGATGGCGTAGCCGGCGAACCCGCTGGCGGTGAGGGCAAGCAGGACGAGGCCGGCCAGCACCGTGCGTTCGCCGGCCGCCTCGCGGGCACGGCGGGCGGCGATGCTGCCCGCTACCGGCCGCGCCGGCAGGTTCGCGGCGCGTGAGGCGGTGCCGAGGGACGATCGCCGTGCGGAATCGGACGTCATGGAGGTCTCGACAGGTGATCCCGGCGCGCCGCGCGAACCGTCTTCGCAGCGCGTGCTCCGGGGGCGAAAGCGTCATCCTTCATGATCCGTCTACAAATATGCTTGACATCCGGTTAACGATGCCGCGCGAAGGGGCGTCCCATCTCATCGACAGCGCCGCGGGCGGCCGTTAAGCCGACGGGGAGGGCGCCGGGGAGCGAGCATGGCCGATCCGCGGGAAAGTGTTTCGCCGGAATCCGCAGCGCCCGTCGAACGGGCGGGCAAGCGTCACCGCGTCGTCCAGCAGGGCCGCATCGTCCTCGGCCCCGAACGCCTGATCGCCTGCACCGTGCGTGACCTCTCGCTGCGGGGCGCCAAGATCCGCGTCGCCCCCGAGCATGTCCTGCCGGAGACGTTTTCCCTCGTGATCGCCGCGCATGACCTGCGCACGATGACCGCCCGGCTGTGCTGGCGCCGCGGAGACTTCGCGGGTGTTGTCTTCGAGGGCGAGCCGGTCGTTTAGAGCGCCGCCCGGCGAAGTGGTCACCGGTTCGTCCAACGAATGCGCGGAAAAACGAAGACCGGGAGACGCGGGCCCGATGTCGCCGGGTCGGGTGCAGCTCTTGGAAAAAGACGATGCAACGGCAAGAGCTTGCCCCGCATCGTCCCGGATCCGATCAGCAGGACGATGTCTGAGCGGCTTCTCCACAGAAGCGCGGCCGGCCTGTGGAGAGGAGGGGTCGGGACGATGCGGGGCAGGCTCGCTTAATCGCTTCGTAACGCGCGACCGCCATTGTCGGTCCATCGAAAGGCGCCTTCCGCAACGATGCGGAGCGGCCTTCGAGAAGAGGCCAGCGGGTGAACCCTCCAACGGGTTCATGGACATGATGTCGGTCCGTTGATCCGGTGCGAGTCCGGAGGTGTGATGCGCGGCGAAACGAGCCCTCAGGGGCTTGCCGCGGCCCTCTCGATAGGGCCGTGCGGCCGCACCGGTGCGAGTCCGGTCCTAAGAACCGTCCCCCCTCTTTTGCCGGAAGTCTGATCCGTGACCAGCCTGCTTACCAACACTGCCGCCATGACGGCGCTGACGACGCTCAAGGGCATTAATCAGCAACTCGATATGACCAGCAACCGGGTCTCGACCGGCCAGCGCGTCTCCAGTGCCTCCGACAACGCCGCCTACTGGTCCATCGCCACGGCGGTGCGGACCGACAACGCCTCACTCTCAGCCGTAAAGGACTCGCTTGGGCTCGGTTCCTCGGCGGTCGACACGGCCTATAATGGCCTCAACTCAATCCTGACCGATCTCCAGAACATGCGCGCCAAGCTGCAGACTGCGATGCAGCCCGGCGTTGACCGCGCCAAGGTGCAGACCGAGATCGATGCGATCCAGAACAAGATGTCGTCCACCGCCGCCTCGTCCGTGTCGAGCGGCCAGAACTGGCTCTCGGTGAACTCGGCGGATGCGAGCTACCTCAAGGACCGCAACGTCGTCGCCGGCTTCTCCCGCGACTCCAGCGGCACGGTCAATTTCTCCTACGTGACCGTCAATGTTTCGAACATCAAGCTCTATGACGCCAACAGCAGCACCAGCGTCGACGTCCCGGCGACATCCGCGCAGGTGTTCGCGACCCAGTCGCTGACCTCGATGGCGGCCTTCCGGCCCGCCGGCGCCGCCGCCGTCAAGGGCACGGCGGACTTCTCGGGCGCTCAGACTATCGATCTCCTGATCAAGACCGAGACCGCGACGGCCGGCGTCGCGATCACGCTCAACAAGGCGGCCTTGACCGCCGCCGTGAAGGACACCGCGAAGGTGACCACGAGCGAGCTGATCGATGCCCTCAACAACCAGATCGCAAGCACGGCGCTCAAGGGCGAGGTGACGGCCTCGCTCGACTCGACGGGCCGGCTGACCTTCACGCGTGTCGATACCGGCGCAGGCAACACCGTCGCGGTCGACAGCGTGACCACCAACACGGTGGACATCGGCTTCGGTTCAGGCGTCAAGGCCGGTGTGGTGGCCAAGGGCGCGGATGCGACGACGACGTCCGGCCGGGGCATCCTCGACAGCCAGGCGGGCTCCTACACCGCCGGCGGCGCCTACTCGATCGCCGACTTCGATATCTCCACCCTCGTCGGGACCAACGGCGACGCTGACCTCTCCGCGATCATCACGGCCGTGGACAAGGCGATCGCCAAGGTCACCGATGCCGGCACCAAGCTCGGTGCGAGCAAAACCCAGATCGACGGCCAGTCGAGCTTCGTCGACACTCTGATGAAGGCCAACAACCGCACCATCGGTACCCTGGTCGACGCCGACATCGAGGAAGAGTCGACCAAGCTGAAGGCGCTCCAGACGCAGCAGCAGCTCGCTGTGCAGGCGCTCTCGATCGCCAACTCGGGCAGCCAGAACGTGCTGTCGCTGTTCCGCTAAGCCAAGACACCCCAGCCGCTCGCGCGGCTGGGGCACTTGCCGGAATACGAAAAGGCCGCGCTCTCACCGAGCGCGGCCTTTTTTATTGAGGGATGGTGGAGGGATCGTATGCGGATTCTTCAGCCGACGAAGGTGTAGCCCGCCATCCGCTTGGCCTCGATCGGGTCGTAGCCGAGGCGCATCCGCAGCTTCTTGCGCAGCTTGCTGATATGGCCCTCCACCACGCTCTCCTCGACGCTGGTGTCGAGGTCGCCGTAGACCGCCGTGAAGATCTGGCCCTTGGTCACCTGCCGGCCGCGGTTCTTCGAGAGATATTCGAGGATGTGGCGCTCGCGCCGGGGCAGGACCAGGCAAGCGCCGTCGGTCTCCGGGTCGCGGCCGTCGGTATAGACCTTGAGGCGGCCCGCCCGGTCGGGGGCCGGCACCGGCTCGACGCCGCGGCCGGTCCGGCGACGGATCGCGGTGGCGCGGGCGATGATCTCGCGGACATGGACGGGCTTGCGCACCACGTCGTCGATGCCGACGGTGAACAGCGCCAGGGTCTGCTCCAGGGAGCGGGTCTCGTTGAGGGCGATGATCGGCGCCCGGCTGAGCGAACGGATCGCCACGGTGCAGGAGGCGCGGTCGGCGCAATCCCCGATCAGGAAGCCGTCGATCGCCTCGACGTCGATCCGCGGCGCGGCGTCGAGCCAATCCCTCATGGACCCGATGGCCAACCCTTGCGCCTCCACGCCCTCCGCGCCGAACCCGGCGACGTAGTGGTCGGTCACGCTCTGCCGCTCGTCGACAACGATGTACATCGTCTGTGCTCGAAGATGTGCACGGTCATTGCGTCAGACACGAGTGTCACTCGCGCGCCGCCATGGCCGATTGAATTGTTGAGGGCTGTCGAATGCTTTTGGACCGCGGTTCGGGAGCGCTTTTGCGGGACGCTCCTGGTTGCCGCTTCCTCCATCATTTGACGGATTTAGCTTTTTGGTTGGAATGGTTAACAGTGCGTTAAGGCCAAGCTCGCGGTTCATCCCGCGTTAGGAGTTTGCTCATTTCGCACCTGCAAACGTGACAGATGCGCCACAGTGGGAATGGGCGACCCGGCGCTCGCCCACGCCTTTCCGGCGGGATGGCCTTGACCCCGGCTCCGCCGCGGGTTCGAACGCGGCCTCGGCACCGCCACGAGGAATCCCATGCCGTCGCTGTCCACCCTGTCGCCTGAAGCCCTGTCGGAGCTGCGCTCCAGCCTGCGCGGCGAGTACGAAGCCCTGAAAGCGCAAGGCCTCAAGCTCGATATGACCCGCGGCAAGCCTGCCTCCGATCAGCTCGACCTCGCCGCCGAGATGCTGGCGCTGCCCGGCAACCGGGACACCACCGCCGAGGACGGCACCGACGCCCGCAATTACGGCAACCTCCAGGGTCTGCCCGAGACCCGCGCGCTGTTCGCGCCGGTGCTTGGCGCGGCGCCGGAGCAGATCGTGATCGCCAACAATTCGAGCCTCGCGCTGATGCACGACGTGCTCGTCTACGCGCTGCTGAAGGGCGTGCCAGGCGGCACGGGGCCGTGGTCGAAGCAGGAGCCGATCACGATCCTCTGCCCCGTCCCGGGCTATGACCGCCACTTCGCCCTGTGCGAGGGCTTCGGCATCCGCATGATCCCGATCCCGATGACGGGGAAGGGGCCGGACATGGCGGCGGTCGAACGCGAGGCCGCCGACCCTTCGGTGAAGGGCATCTGGTGCGTGCCGCAATACTCGAACCCGAGCGGCGAGACCTATTCCGAGGAGACCGTCCGGCGGCTCGCCTCGCTGAAAGCGGCGGCGCCCGATTTCCGCATCCTGTGGGACAACGCCTACGCGGTGCATCACCTCACCGAGGCGCGGCCCGCGCTGGTCAACATCCTGGAGGCCTGTGCCGAGGCCGGAAACCCGGACCGGCCGATCGTGTTCGCCTCGACCTCGAAGGTGACGCTGGCCGGTGCGGGCCTCGCGATGCTGGCCGCCTCGCCCGCGAACGTGAAATGGTATCTGGCCCAGGCCGGGCGCCGCAGCATCGGACCGGACAAGCTCAACCAGCTGCGCCATGTCCGCTTCCTGCGCGACGCCGCCGGGATCGCCGCCCATATGGAGCGGCACCGCGCCTTGATCGCCCCGAAATTCGCCGCCGTGGAAGCCGCGTTCGCCGCCCGCCTCGACGGTTGGGAGGTCGCGCAGTGGAGCCGGCCGCTCGGCGGCTACTTCATCACGCTCGATGTCGCCGACGGCACCGCCTCGCGGGTCGTTCAACTCGCGGGTGAGGCGGGCATCGCGCTCACCCCCGCCGGTGCGACCCACCCCTACGGCAAGGACCCGCACGACCGGACGCTGCGCATCGCGCCGACCTTTCCGGATCTCGACGCCGTGCGCAAGGCGGCCGAGGCGGTGGCGCTTTGCACGCTGCTGGCGACGGTGGAAGCGCGGGCAGCTGGGTAAGGGCGAGCCGTTCTCCGCAGGTCATGCGGAGAATGGCGCTCCTCATCTCCGCACGTGGTGCATCGGATAAATCGGAGCTGACTTCGTCCCCTCTCCCCGCAAGCAGGGCGAGGGGATGCACTCAGGCCGGGAGAGCGCTTGGGATCGGCGCTACACCACCACGGTGATCGCCTGCGCCGCGCGGGTCAGGCCGGTGTAGAGCCAGCGGGCGCGGTGCTCGCGAAACGCGTAGGATTCGTCGAACAGGACCACCTTGTCCCATTGCGAGCCCTGCGCCTTGTGGACCGTGAGCGCGTAGCCGTAGGTGAACTCGTCGGTCTCGCGGCGCAGGAAAAGCGGGATCTCCTCCTCCGAGCCCTCGATCACCTGCCGCAGCACCTTGATGTCCACGGCGCGGCGGCGCGCCGCCGGGTCGTCCTCGGGCACCACGTCGAGGCGGACCGTGTCGGGGCGGGGCGGCGCGCGCAGAGCCTGCACCGTCCAGGTCGAGCCGTTGAGCAGGCCCTTGGTGCGGTCGTTGCGCAGGCAGACCAGTTTCTCACCCACCGACGGCATCGGGTCGGTGTGCCCGGCGAGTTCCCGCAGGCGGTTGTTGTAGAGGCGCCGCGTCCGGTTGAGGCCGACCAAGACCTGATCGCAATCCAGCACCTGGGCCGGATCGATGTCGCGGCGGCGCACCACCCGGCTCTGGCCGTACTCGCCGACTTCGAGCCGCCCGCCCTCGCGGATCGTCATCGCCATGCGCACGATCGGGTCGTCGGCGGCCTGCCGGTGGACGTCTGTGAGCATCACGTCGGGCTCGGCCTCGGTGAAGAAGCCGCCACCGCGCACGGGCGGTAACTGGGCGGGATCGCCCAGCACCAGCACCGGCTTGTCGAAGGACAGGAGGTCGTGGCCGAGATCGGAATCGACCATCGAGCACTCGTCGATGACGATGAGGTCGGCTTTGGCCGCCGGGCCGGAGCGGTTGAGGCTGAAGGTCGGGCCACCCTCGTCGCCCTCCTTGGTGCGGTAGATCAGCGAGTGAATCGTCGCCGCGTCGTCGCAGCCCTTCTGGCGCATGACCGAGGCCGCCTTGCCGGTGAAGGCGCCGTAGACGACCGGGCCGTCGATGTCGTCGGCGATGCGGCGGGCGAGCGTGGTCTTGCCGGTGCCGGCATAGCCGAACAGGCGGAAGACCTGCGAGCCGCCCTCCTTGCGCCAGCGGGCGATGGCTTTGAGCGCCTCGTCCTGTTGCGGGGCGAAGCGGGTGGGAAGTGAGGACTCGGCCATGGCGTCACGTCATAAAGGAGTCGGCCGAATTGTGGACCGTCTTCCGGTCAGGGCCAGCGCACGGTCGGCGGCAGCGAGGACAGGATCGAGGCGACGTTGCCGCCGGTCTTCAGGCCGAAGATCGTGCCGCGGTCGTAGAGCAGGTTGAACTCCACGTAGCGCCCGCGCCGCACCTGCTGCTCCTCCCGGTCGGCCTCGGTCCAGGCCTGCGCGAGGTTGCGCCGGACGATCTCCGGATAGGCCTTCAGGAAGGCCCCGCCGACATCGCGGGTATAGGCCAGATCCGCCTGCGGATCGCCGGTCCAGTGATAGTCGTAGAAGATGCCGCCGATGCCGCGGGGTTCGTTGCGGTGCTTGAGGTGGAAATACTCGTCGCACCAAGCCTTGTACTTCTCGTAGTCGGCGGCCGGCGCGTGTTTCTCGCAGGCTTCGCGCAGGCAGGCGTGGAAGAACTGCGTGTCCGGGTCTTCCTGCGTGCGGCGCCGGTCGAGCACGGGGGTGAGGTCGGCCCCGCCGCCGAACCACGTCTTCGTCGTCACGACGAAGCGGGTGTTCATGTGCACCGTCGGAACGTTCGGGTTCCAGGGGTGGACGATCAGCGAGATGCCGGTGGCGAAGAAGCGCGGATCTTCGGCCGCGCCCGGCATCTGCGCCCGGAATTCCGGCGCGAACTCGCCGTGGACGGTCGAGATGTGGACGCCGGCCTTCTCGAACACGCGGCCCTTCAGCATCGCCATGACGCCGCCGCCACCCGGCGCGCCGCTATGGTCGGTACGCTGCCACGGGGTCTTCTCGAATGTCCCCGCCTCTTTCGGGGCATCGGGATGGAAGGGGCCCGTCGCCTCCGCCTCCAGCGTCTCCAGCGCGGCGACGATCCGGTCGCGCAGGGTGGAAAACCACGCCCCCGCCTCGCTCTTCAGCGCGGCGAGGTCGTCGGGTGAGGGGAGGGGAGAAGCCGTCGCGTCGCTCATGCGAGAGGCTTTCCCACCCGGGGCGCGATCCGTCAATTCGGGCTCAGAACTTGTAGGTCAGGCTGCCGAGGATCGTGCGCCGCGTGCCGACGAAGCAATCGCCACGGGCGAGGCAGGTCGAGAGATACCGCGTGTCGGCGATGTTGGAGACGTTGAGCTGCGCGCGCCAATGCGCGTCCTCCCAACCGACCAGCGCGTCGGCGAGCGTCACGGCCGGGGTGTTGAAGCTGTTGAGCGAGCCATCGAAGGATTCGCCGATATGGCGCACGCCGCCGCCGACGAGGAAGGAGCCGGGCACCTCGGCCAGGGTGAAGCGGTGCGTCACCCAGAGCGAGGCGAGGTGCAGCGGCTGCGTCTCGACCCGCGCCCCGGCATTGTCGCCGGCCGCGTAGCGGGCATCGGTATAGGCGTAGCTCGCGATGATGTTGGTGTCGTTGTTGATCGTCGCGATCGCCTCGATGTCGCCGCCCTGGATCTTGACCTTCCCGGTCTGGATCGAGATCGGCAGCCCGCTCGGATCGGGGGTGAGCCGGTTGCGCTCCACCGTGTCGTAGATCGCTGCGTTGACCGCGAACCACGGGGTCGGGTTGTACTTGAAGCCGCCCTCGATCTGCTCGCCCTCGATCGGCCGGCAGGCCCCGCCCGCGCAGACATTAGCGCCGAAGATCGGGGTGAACGAGGTCGCGTAGGAGACGTAAGGGGTCAGCCCGTTCTCGAAGGCGTACATCAGGCCGATGCGGCCGGTGGTGGCCTCGCCGGCGACGCTCTCGGCGCCGCGTGTGGCGCTGTTCACCCAATCGTGCCGCATCGTGGCGAGCACGATCCACTGACCGAACTTGATCTGATCCTGCAGGTAGAGGCCGGTCTGGCTCTGCGAGAGCGCGGTCGGCACGCCGAGATCCGGCGGGGTCACGCCGACATAGACCGGCGCGTAGAGGTCGAACGGGCGGGCATCGGTACCGAAGCCGGTGCGGGTGCTGTCCCATTGCTGGCGGAAATCGACGCCGCCGAGAACCGTATGCGAGATCGGCCCGGTGTCGAAGCGCCCCTGAAGGTTGGTATCCGTGGTGATCCGGTCCTTGATCGAGCTGACCCGGTAGGTGAACCGATCGACCGTCCGGCGGGCCGGGTCGAGGAAGGGCGCGTTCGGCAGATCCGCGCTTGGCGTCAGCGTGTAGACGTTGCCGTAGGCCGATTGATACGTGCCGTCGATGTGGCTGTAGCGCAGGTTCTGCCGCAGGATCAGGCTGTCGTCGAAGCGGTGCTCGAACAGGCTGGTGATCGAACTCGTCTCGGTCTCGTAGCGGTTGAAGTTCGGGTCGCCGGTGAAGCGGTTCAGCGGGATGAGGCCGTTGGGGCCGGCATAGAGCGAGCCCTCGCGCGGCAGGAAGGCGTCGGAGGCGCCGAACGCGTCCTTCTGGTGCAGGCCGATCAGGGTCCAGGTCGTGTCGGCGGAGGGGCGCCACGTCACCGAGGGGTTGATGACGTAGCGGTCGTTGGCGACGAAATCGGTCTGCGCGTCGGCGAGCCGCCCGACGCCGACGAAGCGGTAGAGGAACTGACCGTCCTCGGTCAGGCGCCCGGTCGAATCCGTGAAGGCTTCCTTCCAGCCGTAATTGCCGAACCGCACCCCGGCCTCGGTGTAGGGCACGTCGAGCGGGCGCTTCGAGACGAGGTTGATCAACCCGCCGACGGGGCTCGACCCGTAGAGGGTTGAGGCCGGGCCGCGCAGCACTTCGAAGCGCGACAGGGTGTAGGGATCGGGCCGGGGCTCGTTGAAGACGTCGGGGTCCTTCAGGCGCAGACCGTCGAGGAAGATCGCCGCGTCCGAGCCGCGGATGCGCGGATAGTCGCCGCGGGTGCTGGGGCCATAGGCTTCCGCGGCGACGCCCGCGGTGTAGCGCAGGGCTTCCTGCACGCTGGTGGCCGCCTGCTCACGGACCTGCTGCTCGCCGACGACCGAGATCGATTGCGGCGTCTCCTTCAACGCGGTGTCCGTCTTGGTGCCGGTGGCGCTGCGCTGCGCGACGTAGCCGGGGACCGGACCGAAGGCGCTCTCGGTGCCGGCTCCGCCGGGGCCGCTGCCGCCCCGGCCCGAACCCTCGACGCTCAGCGTTTCCAGCGTCACCGCCTCCTGCGCCCACGCCGCGCCGGAGGAACCGAGGGCGGCCGTGCCGGCGAGAAAAGCGGCAAGTCCGTAACGCAGTCGATCACGCAACGCAGACGACATCCAGGAGCCCAGTTTCGTTATTCGCTGATGAGGCAGCTAGAACGAGGCGCTGAGCTTCGCAACACAGGTTACGTTTCTGGAAATAGAACGATTCAAGTCTTCAAGGTGATCCGGGTTTAGCTTCAAGCATCAGGCGTGAGCTTCGGGGAGATCATGCCTGTGCACATTCCTGCTTCGCTGTTTCTTTTCGGTCACTCGGCTGCGGCGGCATGCCCGTTGGCGGCCGGCTCGACGGCCGTGCCGTTCCGCAGCCCGCCGACCAAGGTATCGAGGCTGCCCTTGCCCTCGGCGAAGCCCGCCTCGTTCAAAATCGCGCCGAGGATCGGGCTGTTGTACTGGTAGCGCAGCAGGTGGCCCGAGAGGCTGTCGCCGAAATTGGCCGAGACTCCGCCGGCGCCGTTGCCGCCGCCCATCATCCCGCCCGCATCGAAGATGCGGATCGAGTCGATTTTCTCCACCGCCCGCATGCTCTCGCGCAGGGCATCCGGGATGATGCCGAGGCGCTTGAGGCCGGTCTCGAAGGCGCGGGCCTCCGCCGACAGCGCGTTGCGGGCCTCGTTCATCACCCGCTCGCGCTCCGCCTCGGCCTGTCCGAGCTTGGCGATGGCCTCCGCTCGCGAGGCGGCGGTCGCCTCGGCCTCGGCCAGGGTGATGATGGCGTTGGCCCGGTCCTCGGCGGCGCGCCGCTCGGCCTCCGCCGTCACGGTGACGCCGGTCGCCTCCCGCTCGGCCTCCTGCTTGGCGGCGATGACGGTGACCTCGCGCTCCCGCTCGGCGATCTCCTTGGCTTTGGCCGTGGCGACCCGCTCCTCCGCGGCGACGGCGAGCGCCTCCGCCGCCTTGGCGGCGGCACGGGCCTGCGACTCCTTCTCGGAGCGCTCGGCGATCTTGATGGCGTTGTCCTGAAGGATGAGCTGACGCTCGCGCTCGGCCTCCGCGTTGCGCTGGGCGATGGCCAGATCCGCCTCGATCCGCGCGCCCTCCGAGTTCTTGCGCGCCTCGGCCTCGCGCAGCCGCACCACCTGCTCGCGCTCGATCCGCGCGGTCTCCTCGCTCTGCTGAGCGCGCTGCTCGGCCTGGGCGGTCTCGGCCCGGGTCTCGGCGGTCTTGTTGGCGATGTCGCGCTCCTGGGCGAGTTCCGCCTCGCGGGTGGTGCGCTTGATCTCGAGCTGCTTGAGCGCGGTCTCGCGGTCCTTCTCGGCCACCGCGACCTCGGCGTCGCGCTCGGTGGCGTTGCGCTCCTTGCGGCGCTGCTCGGTGATCTCCTTCAACCGCGCGAGGCCTTCCGCGTCGAACGAGTTGTCGGGGTTGAAATGCTCGATCGAGGTCTGATCGAGGCGGGTCAGCGAGGCGGATTCGAGTTCGAGGCCGTTATGGCGCAGATCGCCCGAGACCGCCTCCTGCACCCCCTTCACGAAAGCGGCGCGCTTCTCCTGCAGGTCGGGCAGGGTCATTCCGGCGGCGACCGAGCGCAGGGCATCGACGAACTTCGCCTCGATCAGCTCGCGCAGCAGCATCGCGTCGTTGGTTCGGTCACCCAGCGTCTGGGCGGCGAGCGCGATCGACTCCTCCTTGGGCTCGACGCGGACGTAGAACTCGACGGTGATGTCGGCCCGCAGACGGTCCTTGGTGATCAGGGACTCGTTGCCGGAGCGCTTCACTTCGAGCCGCAGAGTGTTGAGGTTCACCATGGCGATGGAGTGGAACACCGGCAGCAGCACCGCGCCGCCATCGACAACGACCTTGCGCCCGCCGAGACCCGTGCGGACGAAGGCGGTGTCCCGCGTCGTGCGCCGGTAGAGCCGGCTGAACACGAAGCCGATGCCGAGCAACGCGACGACGATGATGCCGGCGATCACCAGCAGGTTGACGATGCCGGGGCTGATCAAATCCATCGTGAGCGACCCTTTCGGTGGGGAGAGAAGAAGCGATCAGAGATCCGGCGCGGCGGGCACCGCGACGTAGACGGCGTCGGCCCGGTCCACGATCAGGACGCGGGCGCCGGCTTCCATGGCCGGGGCTCCGGGCGCGGCGCGGGTGCGCAGGAAGTGGGTGTTGCCGTGGCGGTCCAGTGCCCGGACTTGGCCCGGAAGGCCTTGGTCGAGCGGTCCGAGGGTGACCTCCGCCGTCGCGCCGATCAGGTCATCGGCGCTCACGACGTAGCTCTCGTCCCGCGGGATCAGCCGGGCGATGGCCTTGGTCGAGACCCGCAGGGCCGGCAGCGTCGCCGCCCCGGCGACCGGAACCGCCAGGAGGGCGGGCAGGGGCGCGATGACGGCTGCGGCGAGGCCCTGCACCACGAAGCCCACGAGGGCGAAGACGGCGAGTGCCAGGATCAGCAGGATCAGGAAGGGCACCCGGCCGAGATTGATCCACGACATCACCGCGGCGGGCGAGAAGGCGGCGTCTGCATCCGCCGCGCTCGTCAGGTCGCCGCCGCTTCCCGCCTCGTGACCGAGAGCACCGTCCACCAGCCCCGAGAGGGACTGCCCGAGGAGGAGGGACAGAGCCTCCACCGCGACGAGGCCGGCCATCACCACCGCCGCCAGGGTGAAGGGGAACAGGGCGGGGCCGGCGAGGGGGCCCACCAGCGAAGTCATGAGGGCCGGCCCTGCTTGAGCGCCGCGAGCCGGCGCTCGATGGTATCGTCGCGGTGCAGCCGGTCGAGTTCCTCGACCGAGGGGTCGGCGACCGAAGAGGCGGTGCCGGTCACCCGGTCGATCGCCCGCAGCGACTGTTCGAGCTGGCGGGTGCGCGTCGCCTCCTCGCTTCCGTAGCCGTCGAGCGGATCGGCCGCCTTGGCCGGGGGCTTGCGCAGGAGCGCGATACGGTGCTCGGCGTCGCGCCGGGCGGCGGTGGCCGCCTGCATCGCTTTTGTCGCCGCCCCGTGCCGCTCGGCGACGTCGGCAAGGCTCGAATCGATCGCCTCGATCTGGCTCTCCAAGTCGAGCTGCCGCGCGATGCCGGCCCGCGCCAAGTCCTCGCGCCCGTTCGAGAGCGCCAGCGACAGTTTCTCGGGCAGCGCCCGCAACTCGCCGTCGAGCTGGCCGCGGCGGGCGGAGAGACGGTGCTCCTCGGCCTTGATTTTGCCGAGGTCGAGCCGCGCCTCGTGGATGACGGCGTCGATCTCGCGCAGCGCTTGCTCGGCCACCGCGAGGCCGTTGCGATCCTCCACCGCTTCGAGAGCGGCGTTGGAAAGGCCGCCGATGATCCGGCCGACACGGGTCAGGATGTTCTCAGTCATGCGGGTCTCCTCCTGCGGTGCGGTGACGGAGACGCCCACCTGGATGGTGAGCGCGTCGCCCGCGATGGTGAGGCGGGCGCTGGAGAGTTCGCGCCAGGGGCCGTCGTAGCCCTCGACGCGGTAGGGCATCGTGCGCCGGCCGTTCATCGTGGTCAGCGCGATCTCCGAGGCGCCCTTCACGCTGAACAGCTTGTCGTCGAGCGGCATCGACGTGACCGTCTCGGGGTCGAACCCGGCGGCGCGCTGGGCGAAGTCGCGGATGCCGAGCGTAACGAGCCGCGCGGGCAATCCGGTCTCGTCGCGCACCCGCTGGTAGCCGTGCTCGATCAGGGCGACGACGTTGGCGCGCAGGCCCTGCTCGCGGCGGATCTCTTCGAGCAGAACGAGCATCCGCCGATAGGCCGCGAGCAGGGCGAACACCGCCGCAAGATCGTCCGGCTCGGGAAGGAGCCGGTAGGTGAGGCGAGAGGGAAGAGTTCCTGAACGGGTCACGAATCGAAGCTAAAACACCGTTTTGGTGTCTTCAAGCGTCGCACACGCTTAGGATGTAACATTCGAGCGTTATTTCCCGTGATGAGTGTGCTGAGGCACATCGATCCCAACCCGGCGGGTTGGCGTCGCGCTGCGGTCATTGAGCCGTCACGCGACGGCCGTGCGACGTGCCTCTGCGATTCGCCGGTCGGCGGATCGGACGGCAATAAAAAAGACCCCGCCCGCTGGGGCGAGGTCTCTCGGTCGCGCCGTGGTGCGTGGGTCAGGCGGCCCGGACGGTCGCGAGGAAGCGCTGCACCTCCGCCGACAGGTGTTCGGATTGTCGCGACAGCTCGGCGGACGAGGTGAGCACCTGGCTCGCGGCGATGCCGGTCTCCTCCGAAGCCTGGGCGACCCCGGAGATGTTGCGCGTCACCTCGGCGGTGCCGCTGGAGGCCTGCGCCACGTTGCGCACGATCTCCTGCGTGGCGGCGCCTTGCTGCTCGACCGCTGCGGCGATCCCGGCCGCGACGTTGTTGATTTCGCGGATCCGGCTCGTAATCACACCGATTGCCGCGACGGCCTGATCCGTGACGCCCTGGATCTCGCCGATCTGACCCGAGATCTCCTCGGTGGCGCGCGCGGTCTGGCTGGCGAGTTCCTTGACCTCCGTGGCCACGACCGCGAAGCCGCGACCGGCTTCACCCGCCCGCGCCGCCTCGATCGTGGCGTTCAGCGCGAGCAGGTTGGTCTGGGAGGCGATGTTGGAGATCAGCCCGACCATGTCGCCGATCCGGGCCGAGGTCGTCCGCAGCGCCTGAACCAAGTGGGTGGTCTGGTCGGCCTCGCCCACGGCGGCCTGGGCCAACCCGGACGAGCCCTGCACCTGACGACCGATTTCCTGGACGGAAACCCCCAGCTCCTCGGCGGCGGCCGCGACCGTGCCGACATTGGAGGCGGCTTCCTCGGCCGCCGCGGCGACGGTCGTGGACTGCGAGGCCGTCTCGGTGGCGGTTGCGGTCATCTGCTGCGCGGTGGCCTGCAGCTCGGTCGCCGAGGCGGACACCATGCCGACGATGCCGCCGACCGCCGCCTCGAAGCCGTCGGCCAGTTCGACCATCGTGCGCTTGCGCTCGGCCGCTGCGGCTTCGTCCGCGCGCCGACGCACCTCGGCCTCCTCGGCCGCCTTGCGGGCCACCATGGCCTTGATGCCCTCGACGGCCCGGCCGACCGCACCGATCTCGTCGCCGCGGGCGGCCTCCTTGATCTCGGCCTCGATCTCGCCGCGCGCCATCTGCTGGAGGACGCCCACCAGGCTTCCGAGCGGGCGGGTGACCGACAGCACGACGATCGAACCGGCCAGCGCCATCGCTCCCAGCAGGCCCACGACCGCGAAGCTGATGAGCA
Organism: Methylorubrum sp. GM97; assembly: GCF_024347855.1. Lineage (NCBI taxonomy): Bacteria > Pseudomonadati > Pseudomonadota > Alphaproteobacteria > Hyphomicrobiales > Methylobacteriaceae > Methylorubrum > Methylorubrum sp. GM97. The sequence continues at coordinate 598,210 of NZ_AP025942.1, read as the reverse complement.
TGGAGGTGCCGCGATCGGCGTCCTCCGTCGCCTTCACCTTCGCCGCGGCAAGCTCGCTGGCCAGCAGCGTGGAGCGGCTCTGCATCCATTCGTTCAGCTTGAGCCGCGCCGGGATGCCGACATCCCGCGCGATCCGGAACGCCTCGTCCCCCTGCTGACGCAGGCCGAGGTCGTAGACGCGATCGAGCGTCGCGAAGAAGCTCTCGATATCGCGCCGCACGGCCTCGTTGGCGACCCGCCGTTCGGGCGTGTCGGCCAAGGCGAGAAGCCGGTCGGCGCCCTCCCGTGCCTCGGTCATGCCGGCCTGCTGGCGCGTCCGGAAGCGAGCCTTGTTCTGCGGATCGCTCTCGAGCAACATGTTGCGGTCCATCACCGCGGCCTCGGTGATGCCGCCCCGCATATGCAACAGCGCATCGAGGCGCACGGCCTGGACGTCGACGATCCGGGCGGTCTGTTCCGAAAGGCCGCGCATCACGTCGCGGGCGTAGGCGATCAGGCCGGCGCTGATCATTACAGTCAATGCGAATGGTAACGCAATTTTAACTAATAACTTCGCGTTGCTGAAAATGTTCATTGAACTATCCTAAAATTCGGCAGAACGCCTAAAACTTATTCAGCAACGTGCCTCGTGAAATCTGAGTTAACATTTGCAATAGGATGAGCCCTTGTCGCAGGGGGTTCAACGAAGCCGTGCGGCTCCGAGGAAGGCTCTGCCCATCCGCTCCGAACGCAGCCGGGCCCCTTGGCGTCAGCGGCCATCAGTGGGTGCCGCGGACGCGCTCGACCCCACCTGATCACCTGCCCTTCATCCCACTTGCCGGATCGCCTCGCCCAGCATCATCGCGGCGCAGACCGCGACGTTGAGCGAGCGCAGGCCCGGCCGGATCGGCACCACCACGCGGGCATCGGCCGCCGCGTGAACCGCTTCCGGCACGCCGGCGGATTCGCGGCCCATCAGCAGGCAGTCGCCGTCGCGGAACGCGTGCTGCGTGTAGGGTACCGAGCCGGTGGTGGTGGCGAGCACGAGGCGGATCCCGGTCTCGCGCCGCCACGCCTCGAAGGCCTCCCAGGAACGGTGCCGGGTGATCGCGACGTGGTCGAGATAGTCGAGCCCCGAGCGGCGCAGGTGCCGGTCGGACACGTCGAAACCCGCGGGCTCGATGATCTCCACGGCGATCCCGAGGCAGGCAGCCATGCGCAGCATCGTGCCCGTGTTCTGCGGGATGTCGGGCTGGTAGAGGGCGAGGCGCAGCATCGGCGGGGAGGGATTGCGAAGGGGCGAGGCGAGTTAGGGCAAGGCAGGGCAGGGTTTTGCCTGCGGCATGGGCGCAGGGTTGGCCCGGCGTCAAGGAGGCTTACCTCAGCCTCTCATTCCTCACTTGGTCTCACAAAAACATGTTCCTCGATTGGCTCGAGCGCCGCATCGATCCGTTCGCGCCCTTCGACGACCGGCGCGTGCCGCCGAAGACGGTGCTCGGTTTCGCAGGGTTCTATCTGCGGCCGATCCGCTTCGCGCTGCTGGCCCTGTTCGTCATTGCCGTGGTCGCAGGCGGCATCGAGGCGTCGCTCTACCTGCTCATGCGCTGGTTCATCGACCTGATGAACGCGGCCGACCGCACCACCGTGCTGAGCGACAACGCCGTGCCGCTGACGCTCGCCGCGCTGCTGCTCCTCGTGGTGCGCCCGCTGGCGGCCTTCCTGCACGAACTGGCCTCGAACCAGCTCATCGTGCCGCAATCGACCAACCAGATCCGCTGGCGCACCCACCTCTACACGCTGGGGCACTCGCTCTCGTACTTCCAGGCGGATTTCGCCGGGCGGCTCGCCAACCGCACGGTGCAGGTCGGGCCGGCGGTGCGCGAACTCGCCGTCGTGTTCATCGACACGCTGCTCTACGTGGCGATCTACGCGGTCACCGCAATTGGGCTGTTCTCCTCGATATCCGGCTGGCTGGCGCTTCCCGTCGTGCTCTGGGTGGTGGCCTATGCCGGGCTGACGGCGTGGTTCGTGCCGCGCGCCCGCAAGCGCTCGCACCTCACCGCCGAGACCCGCTCGACCCTGATCGGCCGGGTGGTCGACAGCTACACCAACATCCTCACCGTCAAGCTGTTTGCCCGCGACCGCGAGGAGCGCGCCACCGTGCGCGATGCGGTCGATACCCACACGCGGGCCTATCTCCACCAGTTCCGGCTCACCACGCTGACGACGAGCCTGCTAGCGGGGCTCAACAGCCTGCTCCTGTTCGCTACCGCCGCCGTCTGTTTCGCGCTGTGGCAGCGCGGTGCGCTGACGACCGGCGAAGCCTCGGCCGGTCTCGCGCTGATCCTGCGGCTGATGGCGATGTCGGGCTGGGTGATGCAGACCGTGCGCGGCGTGTTCGAGAATGTTGGCGTGATCCAGGAGAGCATGCAGACCATCGCCCGTCCGCACGGCCTCACCGATGCGCCCGATGCGAAGACGTTGCAGGTCACCGGCGGCGAGATCCGCTTCGAGAACGTCGATTTCCACTACGGGCGGGGCGATGCCAGCATCATCGAGGACCTGTCCTTCCAGATCCGCCCCGGCGAGAAGGTCGGGCTCGTCGGCGTCAGCGGCGCAGGCAAGAGCACCATCACCGCGCTGCTGCTGCGCCTGCACGACGTCGAGGGCGGTCGCATCCTGATCGATGGGCAGGACATCGCCGGGGTGACGCAGGATTCCCTGCGCCAAGCCATCGCCATGGTCAGCCAGGACACCTCGCTGCTGCACCGCTCGATCCGCGACAACATCGGCTACGGTCGCCCGGATGCCACCGACGCCGAGATCGAGCAGGCGGCGCGGCTGGCGCATGCCCACGACTTCATCCTCGACCTCGTGGACCACAAGGGTCGGCGCGGCTACGACGCCCATGTCGGCGAGCGCGGGGTGAAGCTTTCGGGCGGGCAGCGTCAGCGCATCGCGATTGCCCGCGTCATTCTGAAGGACGCGCCGATCCTGATCCTCGACGAGGCGACGAGTGCCCTCGACAGCCAGGTCGAGGCGGCGATCCAGGAGGCGCTCGACACGCTGATGAGCGACAAGACTGTGCTGGCCATCGCCCACCGGCTCTCGACCATCGCCGCGCTCGACCGGCTGATCGTGATCGACAGCGGCCGGATCGTCGAGGAGGGCACCCACGCCGAACTGATCCGCCGGGGCGGGCTCTACGCCGACCTGTGGCGGCGCCAGTCCGGCGGCTTCCTGGGGGATCGGGCGCCGGCTCCGGCCTCCTGAGCAAACCAACGGAGCTGCGAAAACGTGACGTCTTCACCGAGCCTCGCGGCCGGCGCCCTCGGGCGGCCGCCGGCTTCGCCCTGGCTCGACGAGCTGCGCGCGACGCTGAAGCTGTCGGCGCCGCTCGTCCTCATCAATCTCGCCCAGCACGGTCTGGTCGCCTCGAACGCGGTGCTACTCGGTCGGCTCGGCGCCGAGCCCATCGCCGCGGGCGCGCTGGCCACCAGCCTCTACCTGCTGCTGTTCATCGGCGGCATCGGCCTCACCTCCTCGGTGGCACCCCTCGTCGCGGAGGCCGTCGGGCGGGCGGCGGGCGCGGGGGCGGACGAGGTGCGGCGCACGGTCCGGGCGGGCCTGTGGGTCGGGTTCCTCGTGACGCTCGCGCTGATGCCGGGGCTCTGGTTCACGGAAGGGCTGCTGCTCGCGCTCCACCAGGAGCCGGCCGTCGCCCGCGAGGCCGGCGCCTACATGCGGGTGCTGCAATGGTGGATGTTCCCGGCCCTCGCCTTCATGGTGCTGAAGGGCGCGCTCGCCGCGCTCCAGCGCCCGGGGCCGCCGCTTGCTGTGAGCCTTGCCGCGCTTCCGCTCAACATCGCGCTCGGGGCCTTCTTCGCCTTCGGCCCGCCGGACCTCGGCATCGTCGGCGTCGCGCTCGGCACCGTGATCACCGAGTTCCTGGCGATCGCTGCCCTGGTCGCGGTGATCCGGCTCGATGGGGGCCTGCGCCGCCACCGCATGTTCGCCCGCCTCTGGCGCTTCGATGCCGAGCGCGTCGCCCGCGTCGTGCGGGTCGGCCTGCCGATGGGCGTGGCGGGCATCGCCGAGGCTGGGTTGTTCGAGGCAGCCACGGTGGCGATGGGCACCTTCGGCACGCTGCCGCTCGCCGCCCACGCGATCACGCTGCAGATCGCGGCGACCTGCTTCATGGTGCCCAACGGCATCGGGCAGGCGGCGACGGTGCGGGTCGGCCGCGCCTATGGTGCCGCGGACCGGGCGGGTCTGCGCCGCGCGGGCGCCGTCGCGCTCTGGCTCGGCTTCGGCTTCATGGTGGCCTGCGCGCTGGCGCAGCTCTTCGCTCCGCACACGCTGATCAACCTGTTCCTCGACGCCGAGGCGCCGGGCGCGGCGCAGGTCTATCCCGTCGCCGCCGGCTTCCTGATCTTCTCGGCGCTGTTCGCGATTTCGGACGGCGTGCAGTCGGTGGCGCTGGGCGCCTTGCGCGGCTTGCAGGACACCAAGGTGCCGATGCTGATCGCGCTGTTCGGCTACTGGGGCATCGGCGTGCCGCTCGGGGCGGCGCTCGCCTGGGGCGCTGGTATGGGCGGACGCGGGATCTGGGCGGGCTTCTGCGCCGGCCTTCTCGTGGTCTCGGTGGCACTGGTGATCCGCTGGCGGCGACTGAGCGCCGGCCGGCCGCGCGTCCCAAGCGCGCAGCCGGCGTGAGGCCGGAACCGCGTCCGAAACGCCCCCGTTCTCGCCCCGACGATACCGGGAGGACGAGGGGCGCCATGGTCGAGAAAGACGATCACGAGACGATCTGGAAGGACTTCAAGGGTGCGGTGAACATGACCGCCTCGGCCCTCGAAAAGTTTCTGGAGACCGACGAGAGCCAGTCGGTCGGCCAGAAGAAGGACGGCGGCGAGGCCACCGGCCACAAGGAGGGCCGGCGCATCGTCGAGATCCTTCACAAGAAGAAGGCCGACCTCAGCGACGATGACTACGCTCACATGAAGAAGGTGGTGGGCTACGTGAACCGCCACCTCAAACAGGGCGGACCCGAGGACAAGTCCAAAACCGAGGACTCACCCTGGCGGCTGTCGCTGATGAACTGGGGCCATGATCCGCTGAAGGACTGACGGTCCGTTCGTCAGGCGGCCCGGCGTCGCTCCGGATAGAGCCCGGCCAAGCCGTCCTCGGAGGCGTCGCAGACGCCGCGCTCGGTGATGATGCCGGTGACGAGGCGGGCGGGCGTCACGTCGAAGGCCGGGTTGGCCACCGGGCTTCCCGGTGAGACCACGGCGACGGTGGCGAAAGCGCCGTCGTCGGTGCGTCCGGTGAGATGAGTGACCTCGCGGGCGTCGCGCTCCTCGATCGGGATGTCGCGCACCCCGTCGGACAAGGTCCAGTCGATCGTCGAGAACGGCAGCGCCGCGTAGAACGGGATGCGGTTGTCGGTGGCGGCCAGCGCCTTCAGATAGGTGCCGATCTTGTTGCAGACGTCGCCCGACGCCGTGGTGCGGTCCGAGCCGACGATGCAGACATCGACCTGCCCGTGCTGCATCAGGTGGCCGCCGGCATTGTCGGCGATCACGGTGTGCGGCACGCCGTGGGCGTTGAGCTCGAAGGCGGTGAGCGCCGCGCCCTGGTTGCGCGGCCGGGTCTCGTCCACGAAGACGTGGATCGGCACGCCGGCATCGTGCGCGACGTAGATCGGCGCCAGCGCCGTGCCCCAATCAACCGTGGCGAGCCAGCCGGCGTTGCAATGGGTCAGCACGTTGACCGGCCCATCCTTCTTCGCGGCGATCTCGGACAGGATCTTGGCACCGTGCTCGCCGATGGCGCGGCAGCTCGCGACGTCCTCGTCGGCGATGGAAGCGGCCTCCGTGAAGGCCAGCGCCTCGCGCGCCGATTGCGGGGCGCGGCGCAGCACGGCGGCCATCCGGTCGAGCGCCCAGCGCAGGTTGATCGCGGTCGGCCGGGTTGCGGCGAGCGTCGCGGACGCCCGCTCGATCCCCGCCTCGCTCGCATCCTGCCGCATGGCCAGCGCTATGCCGTAGGCGGCGGTGACGCCGATCAACGGCGCGCCGCGCACCACCATGGTGCGGATCGCCACCGCGGCATCGTCGAGGCTTGCCAGCCTCTTGAGTTCGAAGGCGAAGGGCAGCCGGGTCTGGTCGATGACCATGACGGCATCGCCGTCGGCCTCGGGGAAGATGGTGCGGTAGGGGCGGCCGTCGATCTTCATGGTGTGCTCGCGCGTGAGAGCATCGGCTCGGCCGCGGCCAGGGCCGTCCGGAGCGATGCCTGACGATGTCTCATCGCGCGAGTGTGTCGCCAGGATGGCCCCGGGCGGTCAAGCCGTCCGAGGCCGTCTTTCGACGGCGTTTTCAGCGCTTCACCCGTTCGACGTAGATGTCGAGATAGGCGCCGTCGTCGAGGCCGAGCAGGTCGCGGATCATGCCGGGCAGCTTGCACAGCAGGGCCGGCATGGTCGGCGCCTCGGTGGCGAGGCCCGGCACCGGCGAGTCGTGCACGAAGAAGACGCCAGCCGCCTCGTCCCAGGCGCAGCGAACGGTGAATTTGCGGGCCATCGCGCGGTCCTCTTGGTCAGGGGGAAGGGGGGACGGCGCGGGAAGCGCCGTGCCGTCACGGTCGAGGGGGCGGTCGGGATCGTCCGCCGGGGGCTTGCCGGCCTCAGCCGAGGGCTTGCCGGCCTCAGAAGCGTACGGGGCGGACACGTTTCACCTGTGGGATCGCTTCGATCGCCTTCAGAACCTCGGGAGAGACTTCGGCATCGACCGCCACGAAAGCGATGGCGTTGCCGCCCTCGGCCTCGCGGCCCATCGCGAAGGTCGCGAGGTTGACGCCCGCCTCGCCGAGCACGGTGCCGAAGCTGCCGACGAAGCCCGGCCTGTCGTGGTTGCGCACGTAGAGCATCAGCGGCGCGAAGGGCGCGTCGATGTTGATGCCGCGGATCTCGATGACGCGCGGCTTGCCGTCGTTGAACACGGTGCCGGCGGCGTCGCGCGGCATGTCCTCGGCATCCACGGTGATGCGCACCACCGATTCGTAGTCGCTGGCCCCGCCCTCGCGCTTGATCTCGTCGATGACGATCCCACGATCCCGCGCGATCACGGGGGCCGAGACCATGTTCACCTCTTGCAGGATCGGGCGCAGCGCGCCGGTTACCGCTGCCGAGGTCAGCGCCCGGGTGTTCATTCCGGCCACCGTGCCCTCGTAGGTGATGCGGATGCCCTTGATCGGCGCTTCCGTGAGCTGGCCCAGGAACGAGCCGAGTTTTTCGCACAGGGCGACGAACGGCTTGAGGCGCGGCGCCTCCTCGGCCGAGATCGAGGGGAAGTTGATCGCGTTGGTGATGGCGCCGCTGAGGAGGTAGTCCGCCATCTGCTCGGCGATCTGGAGCGCCACGTTCTCCTGCGCCTCGGAGGTCGCAGCGCCGAGATGCGGCGTGCAGATCACGTTCGGGTGGCCGAAGAGCGGGTTCTCGATCGCCGGCTCGGTCACGAACACATCGAGGGCTGCGCCCGCGACATGGCCGGAATCGAGGGCGGCACGCAGCGCAATCTCGTCCACGAGGCCGCCGCGGGCGCAGTTGACGATGCGCACGCCGCGCTTGGTCTTGGCGAGGTTTTCTTCCGAGAGGAGGTTGCGGGTCTTGTCAGTCAGCGGCACGTGCAGGGTGATGATGTCGGCCCGCGCCAGCAATTCGTCGAGTTCGACCTTCTCGACGCCGATCTCGAAGGCGCGCTCCGGCGTCAGGAAGGGGTCGTAGGCGATCACCTTCAGCTTGAGCCCGATCGCCCGGTCGGCGACCACGGCGCCGATATTGCCGCAGCCGACGACGCCGAGCGTCTTGGCCGTCAGCTCGACGCCCATGAAGCGGTTCTTCTCCCACTTGCCGGCCTGGGTGGAGGCGTCCGCCGCCGGGATCTGGCGGGCGAGCGCGAAGATCAGGGCGATGGCGTGCTCGGCGGTGGTGATCGAATTGCCGAACGGCGTGTTCATCACGATCACGCCCCTGGCGGTCGCGGCCGGCACATCAATCGTGTCGACGCCGATGCCGGCGCGGCCGATCACCTTCAGCCGGGTGGCTTGCGCCAGCAGCTTGTCCGTCACCTTGGTGGCGGAGCGGATGGCGAGGCCGTCATATTGGCCGATGATGGCGGCTAGCGCCTCCTTGTCCTTGCCGAGGCCGGGCTGGAAATCGACCTCGATGCCGCGATCGCGGAAGATCTGGACGGCGGCGTCGGACAGGGCGTCGGTGATGAGGACCTTGGGCTTGGTCTGGGTGAGCTTAGGCACGGGAAGCACCTCGCATCATGCGGGCGCGCAGGATCGCTGCCTCGCACGGAGGCATGGCCGGTCGCCGCGTCGCGCGGGACATCACCGGCGGATCGCTGGAGCGCGTCAATAAGCAAATGGCCGGTCTCGCGACCGGCCATCATGACGTCTCAGACCCTCAGGCCGCCGCGGCGGCGAGCGCCGCCTTTTCCTGGGCGAAGGCCCAGTCGAGCCAGGGGGTGAGCGCCGCGAGGTCGGACGCCTCGACGGTGGCCCCGCACCAGATGCGCAGGCCGGCCGGCGCGTCGCGGTAGGCCCCGAAGTCGAAGGCGACGCCTTCTTTTTCCAGCCGCGTGACGAGGGCGGCAGCGAACGCCTTCACCGCGGCATCGCCCTTGGCGAGCACGTCCGAGTCGGTGATCACGAGGCAGACGCCGGTGTTCGAGTAGGTCGCCGGATCCACCGCGAGATGGCCGATCCAGGGGGTGCGCGCCACCCAGTCGTGGATCACCCGCGCATTGGCGTCCGCCCGCGCATGGAGCGCGTCGAGGCCGCCGATGCTCTGCGCCCAATTCAGGGTGTCGAGGTAATCCTCGACCGCGAGCATGGAGGGCGTGTTGATGGTCTCGCCCTTGAAGATGCCCTCGAGCAGCTTGCCGCCCTTGGTCAGGCGGAACACCTTCGGGATCGGCCAAGCCGGCGTGTGGCTCTCGAGGCGCGCGACGGCGCGGGGCGAGAGGATCAGCATGCCGTGCGCGGCCTCGCCGCCCATCACCTTCTGCCAGGAATAGGTGACGACATCGAGCTTGTCCCACGGCAGCGGCATCGCGAAGGCGGCCGAGGTCGCGTCGCAGATCGTGACGCCCTCGCGGTCGTCGGCGATCCAGTCGGCGTGCGGAACCTTCACGCCGGCGGTGGTGCCGTTCCAGGTGAAGACGACGTCGTTGTTCTTGGTATCGATCGCATCGAGCTTGGGCAGGATGCCGTGCTCGCCGACATGCACCTTCGGGTCGATCCGGAGTTCCTTGAGCGCGTCGGTGACCCACTCGGCACCGAACGAATCCCAGGCCATCACCTCGACGGGCTTCGGCCCGAGCATCGACCACATCGCCATCTCGACGGCACCGGTATCGGAGCCGGGGACGATGCCGATACGGTAATCGGCGGGGATGCGCAGAACCTTGCGGGTCAGCTCGATGGCTTCGGCGAGCTTGGCCTTGCCGACGGCCGAGCGGTGCGAGCGGCCGAGCGCGGCACCGGAGAGGGCATCGAGGCTCCAGCCGGGACGCTTGGTCGTGGGGCCGGACGAGAAATAAGGCACGCGCGGACGCGCGGCGGGCATTTGAGCCGTCATGTCATCCATCCTTCCAGATGGTTGCCTCCCGTTGGGGGGAGGTGTCCCGCCGCTGGAGATGACGGATCACGCGCCACAATGCAAGCGGCCATTCCTGCATTCAGTGCCGTGTGTGCTGCCGGTGACAGAACGATCGTTCAGTTGCCGGAAGAATAGATGTGGTGAAGTTCCATCTAAGGTTCGTCCCGCTTCAGCAGGTCGGGGCGGCGCGCCCGCGTCAGCGCACGGCTCTGCTCCGCCCGCCAGCGGACGATGGCGGCGTGGTTGCCGCCCATCAGCACATCGGGAATCGTCCGGCCCTCCCACTCCCTCGGTCGGGTGTAGTGCGGGTATTCGAGCAGCCCGCCCTCGAAGCTCTCCTCGACGCCCGAGGCATGCTTGCCCATCACGCCGGGCAGCAGGCGCACGCAGGCGTCGATGAGCACCACGGCCGCGATCTCCCCGCCCGACAGGACGTAGTCGCCGATCGAGACCTCCTCCAACGCGCGCGCCTCGATCACCCGCTCGTCCACACCCTCGAAGCGGCCGCAGACGATGATGGCGCCGGGACCCTCGGCCAGCGCCCGCACGCGGTCCTGCGTCAGCGGCCTTCCGCGCGGGGACATGAGGAGGCGGGGGCGGGGATCGTCCGCCGGCGCCGCGGCGTCGATGGCGGCGCCGAGCACGTCGCAGCGCAGCACCATCCCGGCCCCGCCGCCGGCCGGCGTGTCGTCCACGTTGCGGTGGCGGCCGAGCCCGTGCTCGCGGATCTGACGCGGCTCCAGGCTCCACGTCCCCCGGCCGAGCGCATCCCCCGACAGCGAATGACCGAGCGGACCGGGGAACATCTCCGGGTAGAGAGTCAGGACGGTGGCACGCCAGGGGGCCGCCGTGCCGGGGAGGATGGTCTCGCTCATGCCGCTTGATGGCGGCGGCGGGCGGGCCGGTCAACGGAGGCCGCCCGCCGAACCATCGTCATGAGCGGTGGGCGTGGGCGTTCAAAAGACGACGGTACCGACGCGACGGTCAGCGCCCGGCCATCGGTGCCCGACGCTTCGGTGCGGGATTGCGATGACTCTTGAGCCGCCGTTGCGGGCGCGGGCGGATGCGGCGCTCGGCCGGGTCCATGCCGGGCTCGGCGTAGGGCTCCGGGGAATATCCGGACGGCCGGTTCACCGTGGAAAGGCCGAACGGATCGGGCGAACCCATGGGAAGCCCGACCGTCGCGCCGGGCATGCCCTGGGCCTGGGCGAGGTTCGCTGGGAGGAGCGTCAGCGCCAGGGTGACGGAGGCCGCGAGGATCGCGTGGCGAAGGATGCGAGAGCGAATCAGCGGGTTGTGCATAGGGTTCTCGTTCGCGCCTGGGTTCGGACCTGCATCCACAGAACGGGGACGGTTCACGAAGGTTCGCCCCGGCCGGTGCGTTCCGCGCATTTGTGCGTTGGAAGCCGGCATGATCCGCTTTGTTGCCGCCCTCATCCTCCTGTCTCTTCCGGCCCTCGCGGCCGAGCCGCTCGCGCCCCCCGGCGCGCCGGCCGAGCGATTCCCGAGGCCGGATCGCCCGGTCGCCGAGATCGTCGCGCCGCAATGGGCGCACGAGCGGGAGCGGGACAAGGCCGATGAGGTAGGGCAGGTCGCCCGCCTGATGCGGATCGCCCCCGGCGAGACGGTGGCCGATATCGGCGCGGGCAGCGGCTACTACGTGTTCCGTCTGAGCCCCCGCGTCGGCCCGCAGGGACGCATCCTCGCGCAGGACATCACGCCGGATTACCTCGCCGATCTGGAGCGCCGGCTCGCGGAATCGGGGTTGTCCAACGTCACCGTGGTGCGCGGCGAGGCGTACGACCCGCGCCTGCCACCCGGCTCGGTCGATGCGGCGGTGCTGGTCCACATGTACCACGAGATCGCCCATCCCTTCGGCCTGCTCTGGAATCTCGCCGCTGCGATGAAGCCCGGCGGCCGGGTCGGGATCGTCGATGCCGACGCGATCCCCTCGCGCCACGGCACGCCGCCGAAACTCCTGCGCTGCGAACTCGCTTCCGTCGGCTACCGCGAGCTGTCGATGACGCGGCTGAAGGGCGGGGTCGGCTATCTCGCCGTCTTCGAGGCGCCATCACCGGATCGGCGGCCGGGACCGGAGACGATCCGCCCCTGCCGGGACGAGGCCACGCGCGAAAGGCGCTGAGGCGTCTTTACCGAATCGGAGGGGTTGGCCGGCCACGCTGCCGGCCCGTCCTCGTAATCCGCTCGGCAATGATCCTCGACCTCTGGCTCGACCAACCCGTCTGGTTGATGTTCACCCTCCTCTCGGGCGTCTTCCTCGCGCTCTGTCTGCTGTTGAGCCTGCTCTCGAACCTGCCGTGGACGCGGTCGGGGATGCGCCTGCTCGCGACCGGAATCGTGCCTCCCTATATCGGCGTGATCGCGGTGCTGCTCTCGCTGCTGACGGGCTTCGTCGCCAACGATGCCTGGGAGCGCCAACGGCAGGCCAGCCGCGTGGTCCAGGCCGAGCGGTCGCACGCGCTCGCGGTCTACGATCTCAGCATCGCCTCCGCGCCGGACATGAGCGGCCTGCGCACCTCGCTGTTCGCCTATCTCGATGCCGTCGTGAAGGAGGAGTGGCCCTCCATGGCCGCGGATGGCGCCTCGGCCCCGGCCGTCGGCCAAGCGCTCGGCCGCCTGCTCCAGACGGCGGCCGACCCGCGCACGGCTGCGGAGGCGGGCGAGGCGACCTATGCGGCCCTTCTCGAAGCGGTGATGCAACTCCGCTCGGCCCGCAGCGAGCGTCTGGCCCTCAGCGCCGCGCGCAGCGACGAGAGCAAGTGGCTGACGCTGCTCGTACTCGCCGTCCTGACGCTGACATCGATCGCCCTCGTCCATTGCGAGCGCCCGTTCGCGCAAGCGACGACACTTGCGCTGTTCTCCGCCGCGATGGTGACGACGCTCAGCGTGATCGCGATGCACGAGCGGCCCTTTGATGGGCCCCTGGCGCTGTCGTCCGAACCGATCCGCCTCGCCCGCGTCGCGATGGAGGCGGGCACACGCTGATCGGTGATCAGCCCGGATCGTCGGCGGGTTTCGGCCCCGGCGGGGCGAACAGATCGTCGGGCGGGTCGGCGACGACCTTTCCGCCGGCGATGTCGAGGCTCGGCACGAACGCCTTGGTGAAGGGCAGGAGCGCGGTCGGGCCGCCGGCCGCCGGGCGGATCTCGAGCAGATCGCCGCCGCCAAAATTCGGCACCGCCACGATGGTGCCGATCACCGTCCCGGCGCCGTCCTCGACGGTGAGGCCGATCAGGTCGGTGAGGAAGAACTCGTCCTCGTCCTCCACCTCGCCCAGACGCTCGCGGGCGATGGCGAGGGTGACGCGGTTGAGGGCTTCGGCGCCGCTGCGGTCGTCCACGCCCTTCACCCGCACGATCAGCAGGTCGGGGGAGCTACCGGCGGCGGGCCGGACATTGGCGAGTTCGAGGGTGCGCCCGTCGGAAGAGTGCAACGGACCGTAGCCCGCGATCGCCAGGGGCTCGCTGGTATGGGATTTCAGCCGGACTTCGCCGTGCAGCCCGTGCGGCCGGCCGAACTCGCCGAGCAGGACAAGCCCCGGATCGGGGGAGGCGGACGGGGTGGGAGCGGCGGCGTGCGGCTTACGGGCTGAGGTGATGGCCTCCGTAGGGAGGCGTTCGGACCGCGCAGGTCCGCGCGATGAGGATCCGGGGCGGCGGGCCATGCAGTCTGCCTGTCTCGATCGGTCAGATGTCCCGCCCCGGACCAAGCCGGGTCCGCCCGGCTTGAGCGGACCGGAGCGGATCCCGGGCAAGCCCGGGATCCGTCGTGGGGAGGGACGGCCTGGCTTACGCCGCGGCGTCTTCGGCCGGGGCGGCAGCCTTCTCGGCACGCTTGGCGGCGCGCTCCTTGGCCTTCTCGCCCGGCTCGGCCTTCTGCGGGTTGTTGCGGGTCGGGCGCTTGGCGAGGCCGGCGGCGTCCAGGAAGCGCAGGACGCGGTCGGTCGGCTGCGCGCCCTTAGCGAGCCAGGACTGGATCTTCTCGTTGTCGAGCACGATCCGGGCCGGATCGTCCTTGGCCTTCATCGGGTCGTAGGCGCCGACCTTGTCGATGAAGCGGCCGTCGCGCGGGGCGCGGGCGTCGGCGATGACAATGCGGTAGTACGGGCGCTTCTTGGCGCCGCCACGGGTGAGACGGATCTTGAGGGACATCAGTCGTTCCTTTCGGTGTCGGGTTTCGCGGTAGTGTTCTGATCGACGCTTTCGGCGATCGTCCGGTGGTGCCGAATGACTTCCTTGACCACGAAGGCGAGGAATTTCTCGGCGAAATCGGGGTCGAGCTTGGCTTCGACCGCGAGATTTCTCAGGCGCTTGACCTGACGGGCCTCCCGATCCGGATCGGAGGGAGGCAGACCCTTGCGGGCCTTCAACTCGCCGACCCGCTGGGTGCAGCGGAAGCGTTCGGCGAGCAGATGGATGAGCGCGGCATCGAAGTTGTCGATGCTCTCGCGCAGGCTTGCCAGCTCGGGATCGATTCCTTGCGCGGACAAGATTGTCATTTCTTCTTACCCGGCAGGAAGCCGCCCAGCCCCGGCATCTTCGGTCCGCCTAGACCCGGCAGGCCCGGCATCTTTCCACCCCCGAGCCCCGCTGGCATCGGCGGCAGCTTGCCGCCGAACTGCTTCTCGATCTCGGCGATCTGCTCCGGCGTCGGCTCCGGCATGCCCGGCGGCAGCTTCATGCCGCCCGGCAACCCGCCCGGCATGCCACCGCCCAGACCGAACATGTTGCCGAGCGCCTGGCCGATGCCGCCGCGCTTGCCCGAGCCCATCGCCTTCATCATGTCGGCCATGGTCCGGTGCATCTTGAGGAGCTTGTTGATCTCCTCGACCTTGACGCCGGAACCCGCCGCGATGCGCTTCTTGCGGCTGTTCTTGAGCAGATCGGGGTTCTTGCGCTCGCCCGGCGTCATCGAGGAGATGATGGCGCGCTGGCGCTTGAACATCTTCTCATCGAGGTTGGCGCCCTCGACCTGCTTCTTCATCTGCCCCATGCCGGGCAGCATCCCCATCAGGCCGCCGATGCCGCCCATCTTCTCCATCTGGGCGAGCTGCATCGACAGGTCTTCGAGGTCGAACTTGCCCTTCCGCATCTTCTCAGCGGTGCGCAGGGCCTGCTCGTGGTCGATGGTCTCGGCCGCCTTCTCGACGAGCGAGACGATGTCGCCCATGCCGAGGATGCGGTTGGCCACCCGCTGCGGGTGGAATTCCTCCAGCGCATCGACCTTCTCGCCGACGCCGACGAGCTTGATCGGCTTGCCGGTGACGGCGCGCATGGAGAGCGCCGCGCCGCCGCGGGAATCGCCGTCCATGCGGGTCAGCACGATCCCGGTGACGCCGAGGCGCTCATCGAAGGCGCGCGCGGTGTTGACCGCGTCCTGGCCGGTGAGCGCATCGGCCACCAGCAGGACTTCGTGGGGTTTCGTCGCCGCCTTGACCTCGGCGGCCTCGTTCATCAGGCCCTCGTCGACCGTGGTGCGGCCGGCAGTGTCGAGCATGACCACATCGAACCCGCCGAGGCGGGCGGCTTCCATGGCCCGCTTGGCGATCTGCACCGCCGACTGGCCGGCGACGATCGGCAGGCTCTCGACCTCGACCTGCTTGGCGAGCACCGCCAACTGCTCCATCGCCGCGGGACGCCGCGTGTCGAGGGAGGCGAGCAGCACCCGGCGCTTGTCACGCTGATTCAGCCGCCGGGCGATCTTGGCCGTGGTGGTCGTCTTACCCGAGCCCTGGAGGCCGACCATGAGGATGGCGACGGGAGCGGGTGCGTTGAGATCGACGACGCTGGCATCGGTGCCGAGCATCGCGATGAGCTCGTCGTTGACGATCTTCACGACCATCTGGCCGGGCGTCACCGACTTGAGCACGACGGCGCCCACCGCCTTCTCGCGCACCTTGTCGGTGAACGAGCGCACCACCTCCAGCGCCACGTCGGCTTCGAGGAGCGCGCGGCGCACCTCGCGCATGGCGGCGGTGACGTCGGCTTCCGTCAGGGCGCCGCGGCGTGTCAGGCCGGAGAGGATACCGGAAAGGCGGTCGGAAAGGCCTTCGAACATGTGTCGCGTCAGCCTGGGCTACTGGTGAAGGCCGGCATTGGCCACGCGGCGCGCGCGGAGCGCATCCTCGAACGAGGCCACCGCACGGGCGAACTTGTCCCGGCACGCCGCATCGCAGAAACCGACCACCGCACCATTGTAGAGGGTCAGCGCCTCGGGCACGATCGGCTTGCCCGACCACGGGCAGAGGTCGTTGACCGCATCCTCGATGCGAAGGGTGGTGTCGCTCGCGGGCGCCATGGCAGGGCTCGTTTGACGCTTCGGCGTACGCCCGGCAACGACAAGGGCGCCCGAGGGCGCACACGCGCTGTCGGACGTTGACCTCCGGCCCCTCGGGCCGGTCGGCGGCTCATCGTGACGTTCGAACGTCGAAATGGAGCCGGGCGGATAGGCCCTGGCCCGCTCCAAGTCAATCCCAAGCCCGTTTCCCGGGGCGATCCCGACGGAGGGGTTGCCCGCTGACCGATGCGGGCCTGTACCCGAAACGGACGTAAGCGGATGGTTAAGCTTTACTCTTCGTTAAGCATGTTGGGGTCTGATGCTCGTCAACGCACCGCTGGAGGTGCCCGAGGACTTCCCGATGTCGGAACCCGCGCGACAGGCCCCGTCTCCCGAGCCCGGTCTCCGGTCTCCCGCTGCCACCGCGCCGCTGCGGGATTGGCTCGCCACCATGCGCACCGCCATGTCCGACACGCCTGCCGTCGAGACGCGTAGCGCGGAGCCCGCTCCCGCCGAGCCGGACGCCGAGGCCCGCAACAGCGGCTGGTCGCCCCGCCTCGTCTCCGTCGCCGCGAAGTCGACCGAAGCCGCCGACGAGGACGTCGCCGAGATCATGGCCGAGAACATGATGCTGAAGGCTCGGCTCCGGCTGGAATCCGAGCGCCGCGACGAGCTTCAGGTCATCCTGGCCCAGGAAATCCGTGAGCTGCGCGCCCACATCGCCGAAGAGGTCGGCAAGATGGACGACCTGCGGACCGAGCGCGATCTCTGGCGCGCCCGCTGCGAGGCCCTGGCTGCCCCGCTGTTCCAGGTTCAGCACCGCTGAGCTGTCCTCAAGACACTAGAAATGCGAAGGGCCGCCCCGAGGGGCGGCCCTTCCATTGTCGAACCGGTCAGTCCGACGAAACCTGCTGAGATCCCGCGGGTGCGTTAGGCGCACACGCCGGAGGCAACAGTCCAGGTCTTGGTCGTCGGCGACGGCTGATGACAATGAGACACTGGATCACCTCCTTTCGTTCGTTGCGGATGAGCCCAAGGTAGGGGTGATTTTCGCCGTGCGAAAGAGCCTTGGCGGCCGATCCGGTGCGTTGTCTCGCCGCGGTGCAGCATGCGGTCCCGCCGTGGCAATCGCTGACAGCGATTCCCCCGGCTTCTCTTCCGGCCTCAAGCGCCGGCGGTCGCCTGCGCGACCTTAGGCTTTCGCTCCTCTCGATATTTTTCAGGACCAAGATCCTGAAAACCCGCTTCGCGCGGCGAAGCCGCCCAAGCGGCTTCGAGCGATGGCCTTGAAGGTCTCATATTCGTGCCGCTGGCCGCAGGGCGGCGAGGAGCCTAAAGAGGGCGCCCGTCAGCATCGGGCCCTTCAGACGCCATGTCCTCCGCCACCGCCCCGCGCATCTCCGCCGACGACGCCCTCGATCCGCGCGCCATGCGCGAGCCGTTGTCGAACGCCTGGTACTGCGCCGGCCGCGCCTCAGCGGTCGTGGGCGGAAAGATGCGGGCCGTCGCGCTCAACGGCGAGCAGGTCGTGCTCGGCCGGGCCAAGGACGGCAGCCTGTTCGCGCTGCGCGATCGCTGTCCCCATCGCGGCATGGCGCTTTCCAAGGGCAAGTTCGACGGCGACACGCTGATTTGCCCGTTCCACGGCTGGCGCTTCGGGACCGACGGGCGCTGCCGCGACGTGCCGACGCTCTCCGCGCACGACGCCTCAGACTTTTCGCGCATTGCGGTCCAGCGCTTCCCCATCGTCGAGAGCGCGGGCTTCCTCTGGGTCAACCCGCATCTCGGCCCCTCCGACCCCGGCGCCGTGCCGGCGGTGCCCTCCCTCGATTTCGAGCCGGCCGGCTGTCTCGTTCTCGAACTGGAGGTCGAGGCTTCGTTCGACCTGACGACGCTGAGCCTCGTCGATCCGGGCCACGTCGCCTTCGTCCACGACACGTGGTGGTTCCGGCCCTCGAAGGAGCTGCGGGAGAAGGTGAAGACCTTCCAGCCCGTGCCGCACGGCTTCGTCATGACGAGCCACGCGACGACGACGAGTTCGCCGGTCTACCGCCTGCTCGGCGGGGCGCCGGAGGTCGAGATCGAGTTCCGTCTGCCCGGCGTGCGGCTGGAGCGGATCAAGGCGGGCGCGAAGCGCGTGGCCAACTACACCTTCGCCACGCCGATGGGCCCCAACCGGACGATGCTGACCAACGCGCTCTCTTGGAGCATGCCGGCGCTCAACCTCCTGAAGCCGATTGCCCGGCCGCTGATGCGCCAGTTCCTGACCCAGGATCAGCAGGTGCTCCAGCACGCGCAGGCGGGCCTCGACCGCAAGCCGACCATGGTGCTTCTCGGCCAGGGCGATCTGCCCTCGCAATGGTATTTCCGCCTCAAGCGCGAGGCCCTGGAGGCGGCGCGCGAGAGCCGCCCCTTCGCCAACCCCCTGACCCGCCAGGAGCTGCGCTGGCGCTCGTGAGGCCCTGCGCCGCGCTTGAACCGCGGACCGGACAGGCCATCTTGGCCGTATGAAGAAGCGTGGCCTGCTCACGGTCGCCAGCGCGGCCACGGTGATGACCCTCGGGGGTGTCGGCTACGCCGCGCATCGCCGGAATAAAAACCCCTATTACCGCGGCCCCCAGAGCGCGCATTTCGACGGGCTGCGCTTCCACGCCCCGAACCAGCCGCCCGACAAGTCGCTCTCCGACCTCGCCCGCTGGCGCCGGACCGGCAAGCCCGAGGCGTGGCCCGCGAGCTTCCCGAGCCCGTTTCCGGCGGACAGGCCGCCGGAGCGGTTCGAGGGGCTTCGCGTCGTCCTGATCGGACATGCGAGCTACCTGTTCCAGGTGGCGGGCCGCAACATCCTGGTCGATCCGGTCTATGCCAAGCGCGCGAGCCCGGTCCGCTTCGCCGGGCCGAAACGGGTCAACGCGCCGGGCATCGCCTATGCCGACCTGCCGCCGATCGATGCGGTGCTGATCACGCACAACCACTACGACCATCTCGACGGGCCGACGATCGCCCGCCTGTGGCAGGACCACCAGCCGCTGATCGTCGCCCCGCTCGGCAACGACGCGATCCTGCGCGGCTACGACGAGACTATGCATGTCGAGACCCACGACTGGGGCGAGTCGGTCGATCTCGGCGCCGGCATCACCGTGCATCTGACGCCGGCCAACCACTGGTCGGCGCGCGGCTTCAACGACCGGCGCATGGCCCTGTGGTGCGCCTTCGTGCTCACGACGCCGCGCGGCGTGCACTACCATGTCGGCGATACCGGCCTCGGCGACGGCGCGCTCTTCCGCGAGATCCGCGCCCGGTTCGGCCCGCCCCGGCTCGCCACCCTGCCCATCGGCGCCTACGAACCGCGCTGGTTCATGCAGCCCCAACACATGAACCCCGCCGACGCGGTGGAGGCCCTGGGCCTGCTCGGCGCCGATCAGGCGCTCGGGCACCATTGGGGCACGTTCAAGCTCACCGACGAGGGCATCGAGCGCCCCGTCGAGGCCCTGGGCGAAGCGCTGAAGGCGGTCGCGCTTCCGCCGGAGCGCTTCCTGGCACTGCGGCCGGGGCAGGTTTGGGAGGGGTAGGGGCGGCAGATCGTTTGATCGGGAGCACGCCGTTCACCCGACGTCTCTCGGCTCCTGTCGTCGGCCGCCGGACCTACGGTTCGCCAGCGTGATCCCCGCCGAGGCCGCCACGATGCAGGCGATGGCCCCACCCTGCACTGGGGCCAGCCGCTCGCCGAGCAAAGCGAGGGCGGCCACCGACGCGACGGCCGGTTCCAGGCTCATCAGCACGCCGAAGGCGGGGCGGGGCAGGCGGGTGAGGGCGAACATTTCGAGCGAGTAGGGCAGGGCACTCGACAGGACGGCGATGACGAGACCCGTCGCGAGCGTCGCCGGGGTGAACAGGTCGGCGCCGGCCTCCACCAGGCCCACCGGTGCGACGACTAGGGCAGCGATCGCCATGCCGATTGACACCGCCCGACCGCCGCCGGCCCGGCCGGCGCGCTGGCCGAACACGATGTAGGCGGCCCAGCACAGGCCCGCGCCCAGCGCCAGCGCCGCGCCCGTCGGATCGAGGGTGCTGGTCTCGCCCAGCGGCAGCAGCAGGCCGAGCCCGAGCACCGCGAGGCCGATCCAGGCGAAGTCGCGTGCCCGGCGCGAACCCACCAGCGCCACCGCTAGCGGACCGGTGAACTCGATGGCCACCGCGATGCCGAGCGGGATCGTGCGGAGCGACAGGTAGAACAGCAGGTTCATGAGCCCGAGCGCCGCGCCGTAGAGCGCAATGGCGCCGATCTCGCCCCGCTCCGGACTGCGCCGCCATGGCCGCCAGACCGCGAGCAGGATCAGCGCCGAGAAGCCGACGCGGAGTGTCGTGACGCCCGCCGCGCCGACGACCGGAAACAGCCCCTTGGCGAGCGCGGCGCCGCTCTGGATCGAGACCATCCCCGCCAGGAGGGCGAGGATCGGCAGGGCGATGTCGGGCGCGGCGTTGCGTCCGCGCACGGTCAGAGAATGAAGCGGCTCAGATCGGCGTTGGCGGCCAGATCCTCGACCCGGTCGCGCACATAGGCCGCGTCGATCGGCACCGTCTCGCCGGAGCGGTCAGTGGCCGTGAAGGAGATCTCGTCGATCACCCGCTCCAGCACGGTCTGCAGGCGGCGGGCGCCGATATTCTCCACCGAACCGTTCACCTCGACGGCGACGCGGGCGAGTGCGTCGATGGCGTCCTCGGTGAAGTCGAGGGTGACGCCTTCCGTCTCCATCAGCGCCACCGTCTGCTTGATGAGGCTGGCTTCGGTGGCGGTGAGGATCTGCTTGAAATCCTCGACGGTGAGCGGCTGCAACTCGACGCGGATCGGTAGGCGGCCCTGCAACTCGGGCAGTAGGTCGGACGGCTTCGAGACGTGGAAGGCGCCGGACGCGATGAACAGGATGTGGTCGGTCTTCACCGGCCCGTGCTTGGTCGCCACGGTGGTGCCCTCGATCAGGGGCAGCAGGTCGCGCTGCACGCCCTCCCGGGAGACGTCGGCACCCGAGCGGCCCTCGCGGGCGCAGATCTTGTCGATCTCGTCGAGGAAGACGATGCCGTTGTCCTCGACCTCGCGGATCGCCTCGCGGGTCAGCGCGTCGTCGTCCACGAGCTTGTCGCTCTCCTCGGCGATCAGCGGCGCGTAGGCCTCCGCCACCGTGATGCGGCGCGGCTTGCCGCGCTGGCCGCCGAGCGCCTTGCCGAGCATGTCGGAGATGTTGATCGCCCCCATCGAGGCGCCGGGCATGCCGGGGATCTCGAACATCGGCATACCCTGCGAGCCGGACGGGGCCAATTCGATCTCGACTTCCTTGTCGTCGAGTTCGCTCGCCCGCAGCTTCTTGCGGAAGCTTTCGCGCGTCGCCTGGCTCGCGGTCGGCCCCACCAGGGCGTCGAGGATGCGGGATTCGGCGGCCGCTTCCGCCTTGGCCTTCACCGCCTTGCGCTTCTCTTCCCGCGTGAGGCCGATGCCGACCTCGACGAGGTCGCGCACGATCTGCTCCACGTCGCGGCCGACATAGCCCACCTCGGTGAACTTGGTGGCCTCGATCTTGAGGAAGGGCGCGCCCGCGAGCCGGGCGAGACGCCGGGCGATCTCGGTCTTGCCGCAGCCCGTCGGGCCGATCATCAGGATGTTCTTGGGCGCCACCTCATCCCGCAGCGGGCCTTTCAGTTGCTGGCGCCGCCAACGGTTGCGCAAGGCGATCGCGACCGCGCGCTTAGCGTCCTTCTGGCCGACGATGAAGCGGTCGAGCTCGGAGACGATCTCGCGGGGAGAGAAGGTGGTCATCGGGCTCCTGCGGCCGTTTTTTTTGGGACGTGTGGGGCGGCGCGTCGGGCGCGGGGCCTTCCCCACGAACGATCTAAGCGGGCGAGGCCCGGCTTTCCAGGGAGCGCGGCGCTCAGGCCACGTCGAGGGTTTCGATCACGAGGTTGCCGTTGGTGTAGACGCAGATCTCGGCGGCGATCTTCATCGACCGGCGCACGATCGCCTCGGCGTCGAGCTCGCCATCCTCCAGCGCCCGGGCGGCGGAGAGGGCGTAGTTGCCGCCCGACCCGATCGCCATCACCCCGGTCTCGGGCTCTAGCACGTCGCCGGCGCCGGACAGCAGCAGGCTGACCTCCTTGTCGGCGACCAGCATCATCGCCTCCAGCCGGCGCAGATAGCGGTCGGTGCGCCAATCCTTGGTGAGTTCGACGCAGGCGCGGGTGAGCTGGCCGGGATACTGCTCCAGCTTGGCTTCCAGCCGCTCGAACAGAGTGAAGGCGTCGGCGGTGGCACCGGCGAAGCCGCCGATCACGGTGCCCTTGGCGAGGCGCCGGACCTTGCGGGCATTGCCCTTCACGATGGTCTGGCCGAGGCTGACCTGACCGTCGCCGCCGATCACCACCCGGCCGCCCTTGCGGACCATCAGGATCGTGGTGGCGTGCATCTGCGGCAGGCGATCGTCGGTTTGGGCCAAGGAAGCGCTCCGGTTCGAGGGAAAAGGCCGAGCCTCAGTTAGGCGCTCGAACGCCCGGCTCCAAGGTCGGCCCCGGCATCGGCAGGCTCGGCCGCTGCGCGAAAAAGCTCCGCGCAAGCCACTATGCCTATTGGCTCGGACAAAGGGCCGCCGCGCGTCGGCACCCGTCCCGCAGCGGTGTCCCCCGGAGTCTTCTCATGGGAATCCTCGTCGGCCTCGTCATCGCGATCGGCTGCATGCTCGGCGGCTTCGTCGCCATGGGCGGGCACCTGATCGTGATCTGGCAGCCCTGGGAGTTCGTCATCATCTTCGGCATGGCGGCGGGCACCTTCGTCATCGCCAACCCGATGAAGACGGTGGTCGATTCCGGCAAGGCGACGATGGAGGCCTTCACCAACAAGGGGCCGAAGCGCCAGGATTTCCTCTCGCTGCTGGGGCTTCTGCACGCCCTGATGCGCGACTTGAAGACGAAGCCGCGCAACGAGGTCGAGACGCATTTCGACGATCCGGCGAATTCCGAGATCTTCAAGAACTATCCCGAGGTGACCAAGGACCAGGATCTGGTGCTGTTCATCTGCGACTATTGCCGCCTGATCCTCATCGGTAACGCCCGCTCGCACGAGATCGAGGCGCTGATGGAGGAGGAGATCGGCACGCACAAGAAGTACAAGCTCAAGCCCTATGCCGCGATCAACACCGTGGCGGAGGCGCTGCCGGCACTCGGCATCGTCGCGGCGGTGCTCGGCATCGTGAAGGCGATGGGCGCGCTCGACCAATCGCCGCAGATCCTCGGCGGCCTGATCGGCGCGGCGCTCGTCGGCACTTTCATCGGCGTGTTCGCGTCCTACGGGATGCTTGCCCCGCTCGCCGTGAAGATCAAAGGCGTGCGCGAGAAGCAGTGCAGCGTCTACACCATCGTGAAGCAGAGCCTGATCGCCTACATGAACGGCGCGCTGCCCCAGGTCGCAATCGAGCACGGCCGCAAGGGCATCGCCGGCGCCGACCGCCCGACCATCGACGAGGTCGAGAGCGCCACCGTACCCGGCGCCCGCGCCGAACCGGCCGCGGCGTAAGGGGTCGATCGCAGATGGACGAGACCGAAACCCCCGGCGTGGCGCTCGACGCGGCCCCCGAGGCGGCGCCCGCGGGAGCCCCCGAGGTGGCACCCGAGCGCCAGCCCGAATTGCCCCCGTTCGTAACGGCGACCAAGCCCGCGACCGACATCCGCACCCGCATCCAGGAGGCCGGCGGCCTGTCGCTCGACCGGCTGCCGATGCTCAGCGTGGTGTTCGACCGCCTCGCCACCGCCTGCAGCGATGCGGCCAAGCACCTGGCCGCCTCCACGACCTTCTACTCCCTGAGCGGCGTCGAGAGTGGGCGTTTCGGCGAGTTCCTCGACGCCTACGACGCCAACGCGGTGGTCGGCATCTTCCAGGCACCGGAATGGGACGGCCACGTTCTGGTCGGGCTCGACCGCGACTTCCTCTACACCATGGTCGAGGTGCTGTTCGGCTCCGACGGCGCCGAGCCGCCGGTGGAGGATGAGCGCACTTTCTCGGCAATCGAGCTGCGCATCGCGCAGATGGTGTTCGAGCAGGTCGGCAAGGCGCTCGAATCCTCCTTCGGCCTCGTCTCGCAGACGGCCTTCCGCCTGGAGCGGATGGAGACCCGAATGGAGTTCGCGGTGATCGGCCGGCGCTCCAACAAGGCGGTGCAGGCCAAGTTCCTGCTCCAGGCGCTCAACCGCGGCGGTGAGATGTTCCTCATCATCCCGCAGACGGTGCTGAACCCGCTGCGCCCGGCGCTCGGCAAGGTGCTGACCGGCGAATCCGCCGCCCGCGACCCGCGCTGGGCCGAACAGATCGCGGCGGAGGTGCAGAAGACGACCGTGCGCCTGCGTGCCGTCCTTGAGGAGCGTCACCTGACGCTCGGCGAGATCGCCGGACTGAAAGTCGGGCAGGTGCTCACCCTCGACGCGACGCCCGCGAC
Source organism: Methylorubrum sp. GM97 (assembly GCF_024347855.1). Taxonomy (NCBI): domain Bacteria; kingdom Pseudomonadati; phylum Pseudomonadota; class Alphaproteobacteria; order Hyphomicrobiales; family Methylobacteriaceae; genus Methylorubrum; species Methylorubrum sp. GM97. Next base: position 573,793 of record NZ_AP025942.1, on the reverse strand, counting down.
GCGGATCAAGCTCGAGGGCAACGACCGGCCGCTGTTCTGGTGCCGGGCCGGCCAGTCGCAGGGCAGCTACGTCCTGCGGGTGGAGGAATCGATCAATCCGGAGAAGGAGGGCGGCCATGGGCTCCTTGGTTGACGGCGTGCTGCTCCTCGCGCTCGTGGCGACGAGCGCCTGCGTGCTGCCGATGTACCTGAAGCTCAAGCGCCTCGACCGGACCCAGGCCGAGTACGGCGCGGCGGTGGCTGCCTCCGGCGTGGCGCTGACGCAGGCCGGCGAGGCGGTGCGCTCCTTCAAGGAGGAGGGCCGCGAGGTTCTGGACGCGCTGAGCCTCAAGATCGAGGAGGCGCGTGCGGTGCTCGACACGCTGGAGGCGTCGCGGGCGGCCCTCGTCGCGGCCCGCTCGGAGAAGCCGTGAGGCGGAGCCTGTCTCAGTCGTCGCTCTGCTTCTTGGTTTTCTCGACGATCGCTCCGGTCTGCGGATCGAGCTGAACCTTGACGCTCCGGCCGTCCCGGACCGCCTTGGCCTTCCACACCCCGTCATCGGCCTCGATGCTGCGCACCGTGCCGTAACCGGCTTCCGCGAGCTTGGTCAGCACTTGGTCGATCGGCATCCAATCCTTTCCGGGCGTGTCGGCATGCGCCGACGCCGCGAGGAGGCCGGTGGCCAGCGTGGCGGCGGCGAGGGTCTTGAGGGTGTTCATGGGGTTCGGCTCCTGTCGGGTGTCGTGATGCCTCCTTCTGTCACCGGATACCCCCGCGAACCTGACGATCGCCGTCAGCGAAATGTCAGCCGCGGCGGCCCGCGCGAAGCGTCAACCTGACGACATGCGGCGACAGCCTCGCGTCAGCCAAGCCGGCTAGACCGTCCTCACGCACGAAGCGGACCCGAAGAGCCCGAGCGATGAGCAGCAGCCCCTTCCCCGATACCGATCTGGCCGGCACCGAGCCCCGCGTCGGCGACGGGCGCAACCTCGATTCGATCCTGCGCATCCCGGTGCTGATGCAGGTCGTGCTCGGTTCGGCGACCATGCCGGTGGCGGATCTGATGAAGCTCGGGCGCGGCGCCGTCGTCCCCCTCGACCACCGGGTCGGCGAGCCGGTGGACGTGATGGTCAACGGCCGGGTCATCGCGCGGGGCGAGATCGTGATCGTCGAGGAGGACAATTCCCGGTTCGGCGTGTCGCTGACCGAGGTGGTCGGCCCCTCCGCCACCGACCAGAACACCTGAGCCCGGGCGAGAACGGGCCGCCATGTCTTCGAGCCCTCTGGCATCGAGCCCCGTCCCTTCGGACGCCGTCTCCTCGGGCGCCGTCGCCCCCCGTGCGGTGGCGACCCGGCGGCTCGAGCCCGTCGATCAGGTCGCCGCGCTGCTGCTCGCCATGGGCAAGCCCGCGGCCGGGCGGCTCATCAAGTATTTCGAGCCGGATGAGCTCAAGCGCATCACCCGCTCGGCCTCGAATCTCGGCGCGGTCAGCCCCGAGCAGCTCGACACGGTGGTGGAGCATTTCTCCGCCGAGTTCTCCGCCGGTAACAGCCTGATCGGCACCGCCAGCGAGGTCGAGAAGCTGCTCAGCGGCCTGCTGCCGGCCGATCAGATCGCCGACATCCTCGCCGACGTGCGCGGCAGCGCCACCCGCTCGGTGTGGGATCGGCTCGGCACCGTGCAGGAGAGCGTGCTGGCGAGCTACCTCGTCAAAGAGCACCCGCAGACCGCCGCGCTGATCCTGTCGAAGGTGAAGCCCGCCACCGCCGCCAAGGTGATGGGCCACCTGCCCGCGCCGGTGCGCAACACGGTGATGCGGCGGATGCTGAGCTTCAAGCCGATCGTCGACGACGTGCTGCACGCGATCGAGAAGACCCTGCACGAGGACTTCATGATCAACGGCGCGCGCAATTCCGGCGCCGACACGCACGCCAAGATGGCCGACATCATCAACAAGATGGAGCGCCAGCAGATGGACGACGTGCTCTCCAGCCTCGGCGAGTCGCGTCCGAAATCGGTCGAGATCCTCAAGGGTCTGCTCTTCACCTTCGACGACATCGTCAAGCTGGCGCCGCGCGCGCGCACCACCCTGTTCGACGCCGTGCCCAACGACCGGCTGGTGCTGGCGCTGAAGGGGACGGAGGCCGACTTCCGCACCACGGTGCTCAGCGCCCTCTCGGCGCGGGTGCGCCGCATGGTCGAGCACGAGCTGAACGGCGGCGAGCCGGCGGCACAGCGCGACGTGCTGGAGGCGCGCCGCACCATCACCGATCTGGCGATGGAGATGGCCGGGCGCGGCGAGATCGAGATCAATCCGGGAGGCGAGGATGAAGCGCTCATCCGCTGATCCGCGCCCCCGGCGTCAGCTTCGGCATCGGCGGGGCTGATGCGTGGCGGACGACGACAAGGAGAGCAAGACCGAAGCCGCCACCGAGCGGCGGGTGCGCGACGCGATCGAGAAGGGCGACATCCCGTTCTCGCGCGAGGCGCCGGTCTTCGCCTCGACGCTCGGCCTGCTGATCGCGCTGGCTCTGTTCGCGCGGGGGCAGGCGGCGCAGCTCGCGGGCGACTTCGCGCCGCTCCTCGACGATCCGCGCGGCTTCTCCCTGGAGTCCGGCGGCGACGCGATGCTGCTCCTCAGCCGCGTGGCGCTGGCAGCCGGCCGCTTCCTGCTGCCGATCCTGCTGATCCTGGCGGTCTGCAGCCTCAGCGCCTCGCTTCTGCAGAACCTGCCGCGCTTCGTTCTCGACCGGATCACGCCGAAATGGTCGCGGGTGTCGCCGATGGCGGGTTTCGCGCGAATCTTCGGAACCTCGGGTCAAGTCGAGTTCCTGAAATCCCTCGTTAAATTCCTGTCGGTCAGTGTCGTTGCCCTTCTGCTCCTGCGCTCGGAGCGGACAAGAGCCGTGAACGCCATGTTCGTCGATCCGAGCCAACTGCCCGAACTGATCCTGACGGTCGCGATCCGTCTGGTCTCGGCTGTGGCCATCGCCACCATCGTCATCGTCGCGGGCGATCTCGTCTGGGCGCGGCTGCGCTGGCAGCGCTCGCTGCGGATGTCGCACCAGGATATCAAGGACGAGCACAAGCAGACCGAGGGCGATCCGTCGGTCAAGGCGCGGCTGCGCTCGCTCGCCCAGGACCGCGCCCGCAACCGGATGCTCGCCAATGTCGACCGGGCGACCGTAGTGATTGCCAACCCGACCCATTTCGCGGTGGCCTTGCGCTACGAGCCCAGCGAAAACCCGGCCCCCCTCGTAATCGCCAAGGGGCAGGACCTCATCGCGCTGCGTATCCGCGCGATCGCCGAGGAAAAAGGCATCGCCGTGATCGAGGACAAGCCTCTCGCAAGATCCCTGTACGATGCTGTGCAGGTCGATCAGACGATTCCTGCAGAATTTTACCGCGCCGTGGCGCAGATCCTTTTCTTCCTTTTCGCGAGAGCCCGATGACCCCTCAGGTCCAACGTTTCGCGCCAGGACCGTCGGCCGTCCCGCACAGCCATGCGGCGGCCGAACAGATCTTCGCCGAGGCGCTGCGCGACTTCATCGCCGAGCTGTGCCTGCTCGACGGTGGCGTGCTGATCGGCTGGATCCGTGGCGAGCGGCACGGCAACATCGCCGACATCGTCTCCTCCTCGGCCGAATTGTTCTTCAAGGAATCGGTGCTGACCTACGCCGACGCGGCCGATGTGTGCCTCGATTGGGGCCGCTCCATGCAGGTGGTCCTCGATCTCGAATTCGCCGCCGAGTCGGTGACGGTCTTCTTCAAGCTCGTGCTCGACGAGGTGTTCGCGGGCGTCGCGATCCAGCGAATCGTTGCGGAGGAGACGGCAGCGCTCTCCCTGGAAAACTTCGCCCACGCCCTCCGTCAGGCCCGGGTCGGGCACGCGTGAAGCGGCGCGAATGCCACGCGCATCACACGAACACCGTCACTGTCTGAAAATGTACAATCAGTAGATTGACCCCCTTGCGGCCGCGCTCCATGAATCGGGTGCGGCAGCGTCTCGATGCGTTGCGGAAGGCGGCGGAGACGGTCTTCCGGTGGCGCCCGAAACCTGCCCAGATCGCGGCGCAGTGGCAGGGCGATCCGGCGGGATCAGGGGGATGGTCGTCGATGTATTTCCTGGTCGATCCGCGCGATACCGTGAACGCGGGTTACAAGGCCAGCTTCGAGCGTGAGGGCATTTCCTCGTTCGCGCTCATGCCCGACGAGTTCCTGAGTTGGCTCCGGGCAGCCTCTCCCGCCGACCTCGAAGCGATCCAGGGCTTCCTTCTCGGCGATTTCGCGGAGCGGGCGAAATGCGCGGGCGTCATCCGCAAGCAGTCCCGCGCACCGATCATCGCGCTCGCCGATCTGCGCTCGCTCGAGCAGACCGTCGAACTGCTGGAAGCCGGCATCGACGACGTGCTGCCCAAGCCCGTCCATGTCCGCGAGATCCTGGCCCGCTCGGAAGCGATCTGGCGCCGCGTCAACGGGGCCGTTCAACCGAGCGAGGCGGAAGGCGAGACCGAGGGCGAGGCGCGGGGGCCGGACCGGCTCAAGGTCTTCCACGACGGGCGCGACCCGGAGATCGACGGCGTGCCGCTGTCCCTGCCGCGGCGGGAGCGGCACATTCTCGAATATCTCGTGCGCAACCGCGGGCGCCGGCTCACCAAGACCCAGGTCTTCAACGTGGTCTACGGCGTCTACAGCAACGGCGTCGAGGAGAGCGTGATCGAGGGCCATGTGAGCAAGCTGCGCAAGAAGCTCGCCGAGCGGCTCGGCTACGATCCGATCGAGGCCAAGCGCTACATGGGCTACACCTACGTCGGGTGAGCCGGATTTACTGGCAGAACGACTTCGCACCCGGCGTCCAGTTGCCGAAGCCGGTCGCGACCATGTTGGTGATGACCCGGCAGACATAGACCTTCTGCGCCGGGTTGTTGTTCGGCCCGGCATGGTAGCGCGCCACGGCGAGCGTCCAGCTCCCCTCGCGCTCCTTCAGCTCCTTCAGGAAGCGCGTCGCGTATTCGACGTTCTGAGCCGGGTCGATCATCGCCTCCAGCGAGGCGAATTTCGCCCGGTGATAGTGGTGGTTGATCTGCATGCAGCCGAGATCGACCAAGCGCACGCCCTCCTGCTGCGCCTGGGCGAGGCGCTGCATCACGTCGGCGGCGCCGCTGCCGAAATAGGCCTTGCCTCCGATGTTCATGGCGTAGGGCTGGAGCGAGCCGCGGTTGCCGCTCTCCGTCAGCCCGACCGCGTAGAGCATGCCGAGCGGCACGCCGTGCTTGGCCGCCGCCTGCGCCATCTGGCGCTCGCAGACACGGGAAGCGCCGGCCATCAAGGGACGTTTGGAGCCGCCTCGCGTGTCGCCGCCCAGCGCGCCCGTCTGCGCAGAGGCGGCCTCCGCGGCGCCCTCGGCTGCGGTGGAATGCGCGGCCGCCGCATTCGGGCCAGCGGCGCTAGAGATACAGGCTGCCGCGATCGCGCCCGCGAGAATCCGTCTCATGGTCCTGCTCCTCGGTGGGCGTGGCGGCGGCGTCCGCGCGCGGGGACGGGCGCCGGCCCGATTGATCGGGCGTCGCTGCGCCCGGCTGTCTGTCGTGCTGGCCGCCCTGCGATCCGGCGAAGGACGCGAATCCCTGACCGCGCGGCCCGGATTCGCCCGGGCCGGGGCCGCCCGATTGAATCGTCACGGCCTCGGGCTCGTAGCCGGCCTCGCGCAGCAGGCCGGCGAGCAGGTCGCCCTCCTTGCGCAGGCGCTCGGCGGTCTCCTCGCGGCTGGTGCGCAGGCTCATTTCCAGCCGCCCGTCCTGCAGGCGCATCCGCACCAGCACCGAGCCGAGATCGGCCGGATGGAGCTGGAGGGTGAGGATTTTCAGCGGCCCGGCCTCGGTCGAAGCCGGAATGGGACGGGCCGATGGGGTCGCCATCGCCGCGGGTGCCGCCGGCAACTGGGCGGCGACCGCGTCGACGATCTGGCGCAGCGGCGAGGCTGGCGCCGGCGTCGGCAGGCCGGCCGTCTCCTGCGGACCGGATGGCGCCAACGGCATGTCCGGGCGCGGCGCTTCGATCGTCACCGCGTCGCTTCCGGCACTTTCGGCGCGCGCGCCACCTTCGGCCTGCGGTCGCGGCACGGCCACGGCGGCATGCTCCGGCATCGTATCGGGGCGTGCGATGGCGGCCGGGCGATCCTGCCGCGATTCCGGGTCGCGTCGGGTCTGCCCCGGCGTGCCGGATTGGGTGATCGTGGTCGGCTCAGGCAGGCTCGTGCCCTCCGGTTGATCGGGGAGCGCGGCATTGTCCGCCGCACCGACCGGCTCGGCCTGATCGCTCCGGGGCGCCGCGCGTCCGCGGGAAGCGGGGCTTCGCGGAGCTTCGGCGCCGGCCGCTTGCGCCGGGGGAGCGCCCGCCGCTTGCCGAACGGCCTCGCCTGGTGCCGGTGCAGGGCTCGCCGGGGTCGCTTCGGCGGGGCGGTCGGGGCCTGGAACGGGCGAGGCCGGCCGCGCGGATGTCGTGGCGGCCGGTGCCGTCAACCCGTTCGCGGGCGCCTCCGGTGCCTGACGATCGGACGACACTGCCGGGTCGCTGGCGTCGCTGCGGGCTGCCGGGGGCTGCATCGCGGCCGATCCCGCCGGGAGCGGTCCGTCCGTCCGGCCGGCCGGCAATGCCGATGGCACGGTCGCATCGGGCGCCGGCGCGACCGGCGGGGTACCGGGAAGAGGAGCCTTTCCTGCGCTCACCGGAGCGATTGGCGCGGCGCCGATGCTTCCGGGTGTCGCGAGCGTCTGCGGCGCGGATGGCTCGATCGGGCCCGGCTCGATGGCCGTTTCCGCCGGGGCCGCGACGCCATGCGGCCGGACCGGCGCGAAATGCGTTTCCAGGCCGACCATCGACATCTGCAAGGCCGGCTCCGCCGGGGCCGGTCCGGGCCCTGATCCGGCGCGTGCGGCGGCCCGCTGCACCATGGCCTCCAGGCTGGCGTCCGGGGGAACCGCGATGGCCGGCGCCGCGGGACCGGTGAGCGCCATCAGCGCCTGCAAGGCCGAGCCGCCGACGTCGAGAGTGGTTGCGGGCAAGGCCTCGGCGGGGAGGGGGGGCGACATGTCCGTCCCGGCCTCAGCCTGTTCCGCCGTGGCCTCTCCAGTCCGTGCCGTGCCGATATCGGCCGTCCCGCGTTCCGCCGCCCCGTTCTCGAAGGCGCCGAGCATCGCCTCGAAGTCAGGCGGGACGCCCGCGCGCGCATCCTCGCCCGCGGGCGCACGACCGGCCTCGGACTTCGGCCGCAGAAGGGGGAGGGTGTCGAGGGACCGCATCACGGGTCGATCGTCCGATGGTTGGAGTGCGGGGAAGACTCAAGGGGTGCGGGTGGGGGCATCCATGGCGCGCTCGGCCCGGGCCAGGGCTTCCTGCGCCCGCAGGAGCGAACCGGATTCCGGGATCGGCCGGCTTGAAGAGGGTGGCGGGGTCGCGGCGGCCTCGGCGACGGCGGAGGGCGTGCGGATCTGCCGGGCGGTCGAGAGCGCGGCGTCGAGCAGTTCGGCGTCGGTCGGTATGAAATCGGTCCGGTCGAGACCGCGCAGGGCCTCGTAGCCCTCCTCGAAGCGCCCGTCGGCCACGATCAGCGCCGCGCCGCGATAGAGCCGCGCCTGCGCGGCCGGCTGGGAATCCGGTGCGGCGAGCCCCATCGCCCGCTCGGCGGAAAACAGCGCGGTCTCGCGGCGGCCCTGTTCCAGCCCGGCGCGCGCCACCAGCAGGTAAAGGTCGCGCCGGCCCTCGGGCTCGATCTCGTCGAGCATCCGCTCCAGGCTGGCGATGCGGGTGCGGTCGCTGTCGAAGTCGAGGCGGGTGAGCGCTCCGGCGAAGCGCTGGCGGAAGTTGCCGGCATAGACCGAGCGGCGGAACCGGCGCAGGTACTGGATCGCCAGCGCCTCGAAGCGCCGCGCATCGCCGCCCTGCGCCACGACGAAGATCTGGCGGCGCAGCGCCCCTTCCTCGACCAGCGTGCCGGGCGCCAGAAGCCGTGCAAGGTCCAGGAGTTCGAGCGACTTGACCGGCGCGTCGCGCACCATCAGCGCCGATTGCGTCAGCGCGAGCTGTCCGGCGAGGCCGGCGGGCATCGTGCGCGGGTCGATGCCAGCGAGCTTGGCCCGCGCCTCCCGCTCGCGCCCTTCCAGATAGGCCAGCGCCCCGAGCGCCAGGGGCTGTTCCGCCTCCGGCACTTTACCGGATCTGAGGATCACCCGCAGGGCCCCTGGTCCGCCGCCCGCCAATGCGAAGGTGACGGCGGCGCGCACGTTCTCCGCCTCGGCCCAGCTTTCGGGATCGAGGGCGATCAGCCGCTGCTCGATATGGCCGAGGAGCTGACGCTGTGCGAGATGCGCCTGGGTTGAGCCGCGGGCGATGCGGTCCTGCAGGAGTTGGAGCGTGCGCGTCAGTTCAACGGGCAGGCCGTGCGCCTTCACCGGCAGCGGTTCGATCGGCTTTGCCGGGGCGCCGTGTCCGCCATGGTCGTCGGCGGCATGGGCTTCCGCTGGGGGCGCGTGGGTGTCGCCGTGCTCGGCGGCCTTCGCCGGAGCGATCACGAGACAGAGGGCGAGCGCGAGAGCCGTGAGGGCGTTGCGGGATACCCCTTCCATGGCCGCCCCGCAGCGGGATGGCTTCGCCGGCCGGCTCGCGATGACGGCGGAGCGGCTGAACCGGGCGAGAGGGCGCCTCGGAAGCGTCCGGAGCATCATTCCGGCAGCCCCCGCAGCAGGATTTCGATGCGGCGGTTCTCAGCGGCCTTGGGATTGTTGGCGATGCGGGGCTGGCGGTCGGCATAGCCCTCGATGCGGTCGATGCGGGCCTCGTCGAGGCCGCCGCGCACGAGCATGTAGGAGGCCATCTGCGCCCGCGCCGACGACAGGCGCCAGTTGTCGTAGGTCTCCGAGCGGAACGGGCGACCGTCGGTATGGCCGCGCACCACGACGCGGCCGGGGCGGCTGTTGAGGATCTTGGCGATGCGCTCCAGCGCCTTGACCACCTTCGGCGTCGGCTCGGCCGAGCCGATCCCGAACATGCTGTAATTGATCTCGTCGGTGATGCTGATGAGCACGCCCTCGCCGGTGCGCCGCACCTCGACCTGCGGCGCAGGCGCGCCGTTGGGCAGCGACGGCACGGCCCGCGCGATCTCCGCCTTCAGCGCGGAGAGTGCCGCCGTCTCGGCCGCCTTCGCAGCCTGATCGGCCGGCGCCGCCAATTCCTTCGCAGGAGCCAAGTCCTTCGCAGGAGTAAAGTCCTTGGCAGGAGGTGCCTCGGCTTTCGCCAGAAGCGTCGGTTCGGGCGGAGCCGGCTTGGCTTCGGCCGGGGAGGCGAGCGGTGCCGCCTCGGGCGAGGGCTTGGCGGGCTCGGCGCTCGGAACCGTCAGCGGCATCGGCTCGGCCGAGGCGAGCTTGACGCCGGCCTGCCGCATGGCATCGCTCAAGCTCTGGCGGGCGATGTCCTTGGCCGATTCCTTCTGCGGCTCCCTGGGCTTGGAGCCGGCGGTCTGGGCCCGCGCGTCGAGGCGGGCCTCGGCCGGCGCGGCGGCGGCGGAGTCGAGGGCGCCGGGATTGTCCGTGCGCCGACGCGGCAGGGCGGCGACCTGCCAGTAGAGCGGGTCGAACGGGTCGCGTCCGGTCTCGCCGCCGGCCACGCCCGGCTGTCCGGCTTCGAGGGCGGAGGCATCCGCACTCGCGGCTTCGGGCCCGGCGGCCTCGGCCTCCGCGGCGAGTTTGGCGAGCACCGCGTAGGGGTCCTGGAACAGGGCGGATTCGCGGGCGCGGCTGCCCGGCGCGCCCGCCGCGTCGCCCTTGCCCTCGGCATTGCCGCCGTCGCCTTTGCCCTTGCCGGACGGGGCGGGATCGTTGGGCGTGTCCTGCGGGTCGTTGACGCCCTTGCGGTCGTGGGTGACCTCGGCGAGCTTCACCGGGTTGAAGTACTCGGCGATGGTCTGCTTCTGCTCTTTGCTCGTAGAGTTGATCAGCCACATGACCAGGAACAGCGCCATCATCGCCGTCATGAAGTCGGCAAGCGCGATCTTCCAAGCGCCGCCGTGATGGCCTTCCTCGTGGTCGCCGTGGCGCTTGATGATAATGATTTCGTGGGCGCGGTCCGACATCTTACGCCTCCGCGATCGCGGCGGTGATCAGGCGGCTCCAGGCCGCGAGTTCGGTCTCGATCACGGTCTCGCCCGCCCGCACCGTTACCTCCGGCCCTCGGCCGCCTCAAAAGCGATCCCGGTCGAGCCGCCGAGCCTTGCGGCGAGCGCCGCGATCAGATCGTCAGGCCCGCGCACCTGCACCGCCGCCCTCTGCGGCTCGGCCAGGATGCGCTTGAGGGCGGCGCCGAGTTCATCCAGCGCCTGCCGTTGCAGCGCTTGGCCCAGCACCGGCGCGATCAGCCGCGCGACCCGGTCCGAGAGCGTGGCGTCGAGCGCCTGCATGGCTGCGACGAAGCCTTGCGCCAGGATCTCGCCCTGCGCCTCGGTCCAGTCGCGGCGGGCCTGCGCCACGCCTTCCTCGAACAGGGCCTGCTGTGCCGCGCGCTCGAGCGCCGCCTGCGCCGACCACTCTTCCATCGCCTCGGCCCGGCCCTGTTCGCGCCCGCGCGCTTCGGCGGCGGCGATCAGCGCCTCGCGATCCTCGGCCGGCCGCAGGGTGGCCGCGGCGGCGCGGGGCAGGAAGGGTTCGAGCTCGGCCTGGATTTCGATCTGAGCCGGTGCGGTCGGCTCCGCGGCGGGCGCGCGGAACCACGCCCCCGAAAAATCCGGCTCGCCCGAGAGCGCCGCAGGCGGCGGGGGAGGGGCGGAGAAGTCCGGCAGGTAGCGGGCGAGCACCGGGTCCATCACGCCGCCTCCTCACGCATGAGCCAGCGCTTGAGTACGGCCGCGACCTGCTCCTCGTCGATGTCGATGAGCTGCTCCAGCCGCTTCTGCGGCGAGCGGGCCATCTTGTCCTCCAGTTCCTCCAGCAGGCCGGCGACGCCGGGCGAGGGGAGCTTGGCCGCCTCGCCGGAGCCGGGAAGTGCTGCACCCGGTGCGGCCAGCGCCATCGTGCCGTCGGCGGCGAGCGCGGGTGCGCCCTCGGGGCCGGCGAGTGCCGCGACCTCGCTCTGGGCGGTCTCGGGTGTCGCCAGGATCGCGCGCAGGGCTGGGCGCAGGCCGAACCAGATCAGCAGGCCCGCCACGACGAGGATCGTCGCCGCGTTGATGAGCGTGCCGGACTGTTTCATCATCACGTCGGTGAGCGAGAGCGGCGGCACCGGCTCCATCGGCTGTCCGTCGTTGACGAAGCCGACCGCCGCGACCTTGATCGTATCGCCGCGCTCCTTGCTGAAGCCCGCGGCCGAGCCCACCAGTTCCTCGATCTCGGCAATCTGCTTGTCGAGGCTGGCCTTGTCGTCGGGCCCGGCGAGCGCGGTCAGCCGCGAGCGGTTGACCAGCACCGCGACCGAGAGGCGGCGGATGGCGTAGCCGTCGCTCACCGTCTGGACCGTCTTCTGGGAGATCTCGTAATTGGTGAGGTCTTCCTTCTTCGAGCTTTCGTTGCTCGACTGGTCGTTGCCGTCCGAGCGGGTGCGCTGGTCGGGCAGGTTCTCCTGCGCGCTGGTCGGGCGCTGGCTGTTGCGGTTCTGCGCGTTCTCGCTCTCGCGCACCGAGCGCACCGAGCGTTCCACCCGCTGGTCGGGGTTGAAGATCGTCTCGTTCGTGCTCGTCTTGTCGGTGTTGAGCTGGGTCGCGACGCTGATCTCGAAATTGCCGACGCCGAGATAGGGCGCGAGCGTGCGGCGGATGTTGTCCTGCATCTCGCGGCTCACCGACTTTTCCAGCGTCGCCATCTTGCCGGTGGGCGCCGTGCCGGCGTCGTCGCCCGCGAGCAGCACCGTGCCCTCCGAGCCGATCACGGTGACGCGGTCGGGCTTCATGCCGGGGATCGCCGAGGCGACGAGCTGGCGGATCGCCTGCGCGCCGGACGTGTCGTCGGCCGGCTCGGTGCGCACCACCACGGAGGCGGAGGCCGGCTGCTGGTCGCGGCGGAACGAGCCGCGGTCGGGAAGCACCAAGTGGACGCGGGCGGCGCGCACGCCCTTCATGCCCTGAATCGTGCGGGCGATCTCGCCTTCGAGCGCCCGCACGCGGGTCACCTCCTGCATGAAGGAGGTCATGCCGAGCGAGCCGAGATCGTTGAACAGCTCGTAGCCGGACTTGGAGCTCTGCGGCAGGCCCTTCTCGGCCAGCAGCATCCGCGCCTGCGCGGTGTGCCCGAAGGAAACGAGCACCGCCGTGCCGTCGGACGACACGTCGAAGGGGATGCCGTTGTCCTTGAGCACGCCGCCGATGCGCGACACGTCCTCACGCGAGAGGCCCGTATAGAGCATCTCCTGCGCCGGACGGCTGAGGTAGTAGGCGCCGACACCGACGCCGAGAAACACCAAGAGGCCGACCAGCCCGAGGGCGATCAGCCGCCTCGCGCCGAGATCGACGATGTTGCTCCACAATCTTTCGGCTTGCTCGCGACCGAACATCCCCGGACCGATCCCGTTGGCGACCTGACACGTGTCGCCAGACTGAATGAGGGCTCACCCTTGCGCGGGGATTGCGACGCGACAGGTCTCGCGTGCGGTGCCGGGAGCCCTTGATGATCGCGGATGGTTCGGATGAGGCCAGAAGGGTGGGGGCGCGGGCCCGGCCGCTCGGCCCGTTCCTGTGCGAGGCCGCCTTCCGCATCGCCGAGAGCCTCTACATCGGCCCCGAGAACGACATCGCCCCGGCCGACGATTTGCTCGAGGCCCAAGCCGAGATGGAGCGGGGCGATTTCGCAAGCGATGACGAGGTGAGCGCGGTCTTTTCGAAGTGCCGGGCATTGTGAGCGACGCGTATCGATCCAACCCTCATCCTCATCCTGAGTTGCCTTCGCGGAGCGGAGGCCTCGAAGGGTGTTCCAGGGATGGCGCTGGATCTGGACGATCCTTCGAGGCCCGCTGATGCGGGCTCGTCAGGATGAGGGTGATGGCCGGGATATTCGCAAAAACCAGGATCAGAAGAACGACCGCACCAAGCCGCTGACCAGCAGGTTCCATCCGTCGATCAGGATGAAGAACAGCACCTTGAACGGCAGCGAGATCACGGTCGGCGGCAGCATCATCATGCCCATCGACATCACGATGGTGGAGACGATGATGTCGATGACGAGGAAGGGCAGCACGATCAGGAAGCCGATCTCGAAGCCCCGGCGCAGCTCGGAGATCATGAAGGCCGGGATGAGGATGCGCAGGTCGATCTTCTCGCCGGCCTCGGCCTTGGGGAAGGTGCGGCTCGCCAGATCCGTGAAGGTCTGAAGGTCCTTCGGGCGCACGTGCTGGGTCATGAACTCGCGGAACGGATCGACGATCTTGCCGAACGCCTCCTCCTCGCTGATGCGGTTCTCCTGCAGCGGCTTCACGCCCTCGTTCCAGGCGCGGTCGAAGGTCGGCGCCATGACGTAGAAGGTCATGAACAGGGCGAGCGAGACGAGGAACAGGTTGGCCGGCGTGCTCTGAAGGCCCAGCCCCGAGCGCAGGAACGAGAACGCAACGGCAAAGCGCGTGAAGCTCGTCACCATCACGAGCAGGCCCGGCGCCAGCGACAGCACGGTGAGCAGCGCGACGAGCTGGATGATGCGCCCGGAGGCCGCCCCGTTACCGGGCGGCAGCAGCGCGTCGAGACCGGGCACGCCGGTCACGCCGCCGGGCGCGGCACCCTGCGCCAGAGCGGCGGAGGCGGTGAGGCCGGCCGCCAGGGCAAGGCCGGCGGGGACGAGGATCGCGCGCGCTCTCTTCACTGGACCACCAGCGATTCGACGATGAGTTCGCGCACCGCCCCCTTGGTGCGGGTCGCGACGCGCTCGTTGAGGTCCTCGCGCAGGTGCTGGAGGCCGTTCGCACCCTCGATCTGCGCCATGGAGAGCGTGCGCAGGTAGGCCAGCGCGTCGGCGCGGATCTCGGCGAGCGTGACGTCGGGGTTCGGCAGCGCGCCCGTATTGAAGACGACGGAGGATTCGATCCGCACCCAGGAATCGGTCGGCTCGGCGAGGTTGGCCACCACCGAGCCGACGCTGCGCAGGGACAGGTCGCCGGTGTAGTTGAGCACCTTGACCGCCTTGCCGGCCTCCTCGCGCTGCTTGAGGTCGACCGATTTCTCGACGGTGCCGAGCAGATAGACGCCGAGCCCGCCCCCGGTGCCGACGGCGATCAGCGTGACGAGGGCGAGCGCCCCGATCCAGCCCTTGCCGCTCTTCTTGGAGTCCTTGGCGTCCGCCATCTCGATTCTCCTGGGTTCGCTCACATCGCTTCGCGGTGCGAGCGGTTCGCCGCTTCAGCGCAAGCGCGCTCGGGGCGCGGCGTCAGAACGGTGCGACGGTCTCGAAGACCCGCTGGCCCAGGCTTGGGCCCTGCACATCGGTGATGCGGCCGCGCCCGCCGTAGGAGATGCGCGCCTCGGCGATCTTGTCGTAATCGATGGTGTTCTTGCGCGAGATATCCCGCGGGCGAACGATGCCGGCGACTTCGAGCACGCGGACCTCGTTGTTGACCCGCACCTCCTGCGAGCCCGAAATCAGCACGTTGCCGTTGGGCAGCACCTCGGTGACCACCGCCGCGACCGAGAGGCTGAGCGATTCCTTGCGGTCGATCGAGCCCTGGCCCTTGGTCTCGGTGCCGGAGCGGATGCCGGTATCGGCGGTGGCCGTGTCCTTGAGCCCCGAGATGCCGTAGCCGAAATCGAAGCCGAGGCTGCTCTTCTGGCTGCGGCCGCGCTCGCTCGCGTTGTCGAACTGCGCCTTGTCGTTGATGGCGATGCTGACCGTGATGACGTCGCCGACGTCGCGGGCGCGCGGATCCTGGTAGAGCGCGGCGCTCGCCGGGCTCCAGGTCGAGTGGTAGCTGTGGCGCGGGCCGAGGGCGCCGAAGGAGGTCGGCAGCGGCTCACGCGGCGCGTTGAGCCCGGTGCCGATCGGCGTCAGCAGCGGCGGGCGGCCGAGGCGGTCGAGATCGCTCTGGCAGGCGCCGAGCGAGAGGGCCAGCACGGCCACGGCGGCGGAGGAGGGGCGCATCACGACCTCTGGTTCTTCTTGACGGCCGGAGCGGTCGCGTCCTTGCGGCCCGACTCCGACATCGCACGGGCGAGACCGGCGGCACGGGCCGCCTCCATCTCGGAGAGGATGGCGCTCGCGGTGCGGGCGTTGAGCTTGGTCAGCAGGGCGGCGGCCGCCTCGTCGGGCATGTTGGCGAGCTGGAGCGCCGCCGCATCGGGCCGCATCTTGGCGTAGACCGCGACCACGCTCTCGTCGGCCTTGGCCAGGAATTCGTTGCGGCGCTTGAGCCAGGCCTCGTACTCGGCCCGCTTCTCTTCGAGGAGCTTGATGCGCTCCTCGACCTGCCGCTCCATCACCGCGAGCTGCTCCTTTTGCCACGCGAAGCGGGCATCGGCGGCGGCATCCGCGATGTTGGCGCAGTAGCCGGTCTTGGCCGGCTCCTTGGCGACGAAATCCTGCGCCGAGATCTCCTTCGGCGCGTCGCGGGTGGCGAGCGCCCGCATCGCGGCGTCCTTGGCCGGGTCGGCATGGTCGCCGCCGGCCGCGAGCGCGGTCCCGCCGAGCGCGAGCCAGCACAGGGCAATGCGCAGCGTCACGTTCATCACTGCACCACAAGCTCCGCCTGGAGGGCACCGGCGGTCTTCACCGCCTGCAGGATCGCGATGATGTCGGTGGGCTTGAGCCCGACCTGATTGAGCCCGCGCACCAGCGTCTGAAGGTCGGAGCCGCCGAGAATGGCGAGCTTGCCGCGCTCCTCCCGCGCCGACACTTCCGTGCGCGGCACCACGACGGTCTGGCCGTTGGAGAAAGGCTCCGGCTGCGACACCTCCGGTGCCTCGGTGACCCGCACCGTGAGGTTGCCGTGGGTGACCGCGACGGTGGAGATCGTCACGTTGCGCCCGATCACGACGGTGCCGGTGCGCTGGTCCACGACGACGCGTGCCGGCGTGTCGGGCTGGATCGTCAGATCGCCGATCTGTGCCACGAGCCGGGTCTGGGCCATCTGGCGCCCGCGCATCACCACCACGGCGCGCTGGTCCCGCGCGCTGGCGATGCGACGGCCGAAGGCACCGAGCGACCACGCGTTGATCGCGTCGGCGATCTGGGTCGCGGTCTTGAAGTCGGGGTTCTTCAGCTCGAACACGAGTTCGGGCAGATCGCGGAAGGTGCCGGGCACCTCGCGCTCGATCATCGCGCCGTTCGGGATGCGGCCCGCCGTCGGCACGCCTTGCGTCAACTGCTCGGCCTGCCCCTGCACCGAGAAGCCGGAGACCGCGAGCGGCCCCTGCGCCGCCGCGTAGACGAGGCCGTCGCCACCGGTGAGCGAGGTCATCAGCAGGGTGCCGCCGCGCAGCGACGTGGCGTCGCCCATGGAGGTCACGGTGACGTCGATGCGCGAGCCGGTGCCGGTATAGGGCGGCAGGTCGGCGGTCACCATCACGGCCGCGATGTTGCGGGTGCGCAGGCGGGCGTCGCGCACGTTGATGCCGAGCCGGTCGAGCAGCGATTGCAGCGACTGCTCGGTGAACTGCGCGTTGCGCAGGGTGTCGCCGGTGCCCTGGAGACCGGTGACGAGGCCGTAGCCGAACAGCTGGTTGTCGCGCACGCCCTTGAGCGTGGCGATGTCCTTGATGCGGGTGCCGGCGGCGAAGACCGGGCCAGTCATGACGGCAAAGCCCAGGCCGGTGAGCAGGCCGAGCAGCACCGCGAGGAGCAGGCGACGGATCATTGCGCGCCGATCCGGATGCGGCCGTCGGCCATCACCGTGCCGAGGATGATGCGGTTGGTGTCGGTGTTGCGCACGCGGATCGTCTCGCCGAGGCCGCCGTTCTGGAGCGGCGCTCCGACCGCGGTGATGACGAGGCCGTTCTCCTCGAAGATCATCTGCGTCGGCGCGCCACGGCTCACGAGGCGGGGATCGTCCACGGCGTTGACCGGCACCGGCTCACCCGGCAGCAGCATCCGCCGGGCGACCCGGCCGGCGATCGCGGCGGAGGCATCGATGACCGCCGTGCGCGCCCGATAGGTCGCGGGATAGGCCTGCATCCGCAGCATCGATTCCTTGATCGTGTCGCCGGGATAGATCGTGACGGTCGGCACCGGCAGCATGAGTTCGGCATTCGCCATGCCCTCGACGGCCTGCGCCGGGGCGATGGGCTGCGCCGAGCCGGCCGCGAGGGCGGCGAGCACGAGGCCGCGGACGAAGGTCTTGCGGGGCATGGAGGCTCGCGCCGAAGGAGGAGGGGAAGACGCGTAAATGGATGCGGGCGTGGAGGCCGCGCGCGTCAGCGGATGCCCTTGGAGACCGTTCCGGCCATCTCGTCGGCGGCCTGGATCACCTTCGAGTTCATCTCGAAGGCGCGCTGGGCCGTGATGAGGCTGGTGATCTCTTTCACCGGATCGACGTTCGAGCCTTCGAGATAGCCCTGCTGCAGCTTGCCGTAGCTCACGTCGCCGGGATTGCCGACCACGGGCGCGCCGGAGGCCGGGGTCTCGCGATAGAGGCCGTTGCCGAGCGGTTCGAGGCCGGAATCGTTGGCGAAATTGGCGAGCGTCAACTGGCCGACATTCTGCAACGCGACCTGCCCGTCGATCTTGGCGAAGACCTGACCGGACTCGTTGATCGTCACCTGCGTGGTGTTCTGAGGGATCAGGATCGCAGGATCGACCGCGTAACCTTCCATGGTCACGAGCTGGCCGGCGTTGTTCTTGTTGAACGAGCCGGCGCGGGTGTACTGGATCTCGCCCGCCGGGCTGGTGATCTGGAAGTAGCCGCGCCCGTTCACCGCCAGATCGAGCTGATTGCCGGTGTTGGCCAGCGAGCCCTGCCGGTGCAGGTTGCGGATCGCGGCGGCGCGGACGCCGAGGCCGAGCATCGCGCCCTCCGGCACCGCCTCCTGGCCCGCTTGGTTCGGCACGCCCTGCTGCCGCTCGGCCTGATAGAGCAGATCGGTGAACTCGGCCCGCGCGCCCTTGAACCCGGTGGTGTTCAGGTTGGCGATGTTGTTGGCGATGACTTCGAGGTTGAGCTGCTGGGCGGACATGCCCGTGGCGGCGATGGCGAGCGCGCGCATGGCGAGGGATCCTTCGGGCTAGCACTCTTACCGCCGAACGGGATGCCGGTTCGGCGGTAAGAGTGCGCGTTGAAACGGAAGCGGCGCGGCCGATCAGATCGGCATGCGGCTGAGTTCGAGGTAGGCGGCGACCACCTTGTCGCGGATCGCCACCACGGTCTGGAGGCTCTGCTCGGCGGACATCACCGCCTCGACCACCTGCTGCGCGGTGGCCTTGCCCTGGATGCCGGAGATCGCCGTGGCCTCGCCGGTGCGCAGCGCGTCGCGGGCGCTGGACGCGACCTGGGCCATCACCTCACCGAAATCGGTGGGCGCGGTCGGGGCGGTCCCGGCGATGCCCGAGAGGGCGGCCGGGCTGAACATGGCCTTCTGGGTCGGCGCGGCCCCGGCGAAGGAGGTGCCGGCGACCTTGTCGAAGGCGGCGAGCGAGTTGAGGGCTTCGATCATCGCGGGCGGCTCTTCAGGACTTCAGGAGATCGATGACGCTGGCGACCATGGCCCGGGCCTGTTTGATGACCTGGAGGTTCGCCTCGTAGGAGCGGTTGGCCTCGCGCATGTCGGCCATCTCGACGAGCATGTTCACATTGGGCAGCTTGACGTTGCCGTTCGCGTCGGCGGCCGCGTTGGCGGGGTCGTGCTCGGTGCGGAACGGGGCGTTGTCGGTGCCGATCTCGCGCAGGCGCACCGAGGCGACGCCCGCCGCCCGGTCGAGCTCGGCCCGGAACGTCACCGTCTTGCGGGCATAGGGATCGGCCCCCGGGGTCGCGCCGGTCGATTGCGCGTTGGCGAGGTTCTCGGAGACGACCCGCATGCGCAGCGATTGCGCTTCGAGGCCGGCGCTCGCGAGCCGCGAGGCGGAGAGCAGGGGATCGATCATGCGCCGCCCTTCACCGCGGCCATCAGCATGCGATGGAACGACTTCACCACCGCCGTATCGAGGTTGTGCTGGCGGGAGACGTCGCCGGCCTTGAGCATCTCCTGCTCCAGGCTGACCGCGCTCGACGATTGGAGCACTTCCCAGGTCTCAGTGGGCTTGGCCTCGCGCACCGGGATGCCAGTGCCTTGCGTTCCCAGATGGCTCGTGGCGGTCGAGGCCATGTCGAGCCCGGTACGCGCCAGGACCTGGGCGAAGGGCATCACGTCCCGCGCCTTGTAGCCGGGGGTGTTCGCGTTCGCGACGTTTCCGGCGATGGTGGCCTGCCGCGTCGCGAGAAAACGCGCGTGCTGCGAGGCGAGGTCGAACAGGTAGACGCCCGTCGTCATGGCAACGCCCCCATCCCAAGGGCTTCTCAAGAAGCGCGGGACGCGGGCGCACCCGGACGGTGAAACCCGCGTCAGGGAGGAGGTTTAGGTAGGCAATCTTGCACGAGGCTGGCTCGCGCCTTGACACGGCCGATCCCCGAGGTAGCGCCTGCGGGTCATGGACCAGATCGATGAGCAGGCCGCTGCGGCCGTCTCCGACGGCGAGGGCGCAGCGCCCCTGCTGCCGGCCGCTTCACGCTATGCCGGAGGCGCCGGGCCGGGCGGACGCGAGGGGCTGCACCGCATCGCACCCAACAACCGCTTCGCGCGGGTGGGCTTGAGCTTTTCCGACCTGACGCCCGGAACCTGGGCCTGCCTGCGATTCGGTCTCGCCTTCGACGCGGACGAGGCGGCGGCTCTGGCCGTCGATGCCGTCGCGGCCGGCTTCGACTTTCTAACGGCGGATGGCTCAAGCCTCGATCTCGACCACGTGCCAGGGCTGGCCCGCAGCCTGCTCGATCCGCACGTCGCCTGGATTCCAGGGCCGGCGCTCCTCGGTGCGGAGCCGTTCCGCATCGCCTTCCGCGTACCCGATCAGGCGAGCGGCGTCAGCGTCACCCTGCGCTCGTGGCGCAACACCAGCGACGTCGCCTTGGCCGACCCTGTCCTTCGTCTCGGCGCGCCCGATCCGGCGCCGGCGCCGCGTCGGCGCCCGCTGTCCGGCGAGGGGCTGCGATTCGACTACGCGCTGGCCGAGGACGTCGCCCTAGTGCTGCGCGGCCAGATCTACGCCGCGCGGGCCGACGAGCACGCCGCGCGGGTGCGGCTCGTCTACCGTGATGCGGCGGGAGCGGAGATCGCGCCACCCTACGCCAACGCCGTCTCCGTGCCGGGCCTCGGTGCGGTCATCAACCTCTCGGCCCAGCCGCAGGCGCGCCGCTTCACCCTGACCCTGCGTCCGCCGCCCGGTGCCGCCGCGGTCGCGCTCGATTTCGGCGCGTGGGAGGATGCGCAGATCGCCTCGGAGAGCGAGCTGATCGGCCAGCCCGAACTCGCGCTCGAAGACGATTTCCGCCTCGAAAGCCTTTGCGACGACGACGTCCTCGATGCGCCGGCCTTCCTCGCCCGCCTCGCCGACCGGCTCGGCCTGCCCGAAGGCGTGCCCGCGTCGTGGCGGGCGGGGTCCGAGACGGGTGCCGCGCCGATCCTCGCGCGGGCCCGCGACTTGCGCACCGGGCCGGATCGGAGTGCGCGGATCGAGGGGGAGAGTGTGGTCCTGGCTCTGGCCGGCCTGCCCGATTGGACGTTGCCGCAAGCGCCGGACTGGCGCGAGGATCCGTTCCGCTCGGTGGCGTGGCGCCTCGCCTATCAGTCGCTGGCCTGGCTGCTGCCGCTCGCAGCCCTTCCGGACGGAGCGGCCCGCGCCCGGACCATCGCCGCGGCGTGGTCGCGGGCCAATCCGTGGAGCCAGCCGGCGGACGGCCTGAGTCTGCACCCGGCGGCTCTGGCCCCGCGCGGCGACGTGCTGGCGAGCCTGCTTACAGGCGGCGACGATCCCACCCGAGATGAGCCCACCCGCGCCGTAATCGCCGCGGAGGCCGCACGGCAGGGCTTCGCGCTCGCCGAGATCGTCGGGCAGAACACCCTGGCGCGGGCTCTGCACGGCATCCAGGCGGCGGCGGCGCTGCTTGCCGTCGCGCGGGCGCTGCCCGGCTTCGCGTTCGCCCCGTACTGGGATTCCCTGGCGCGCGACAGCCTCACTCACGGCTTCGATGCGCTGTTGTCGGAAGCGGGCGCGTTCACCGATGCCGCCCCGGTGCGGCGCCTCGATCTCCTGAGCCATGGGCAGGCGATCGCCGAGGCGCTGGGTGAAACCGAGCCCGGCCCGACGATCCGCCGCCGCGTCGAGGCGGCGTTGCCGGGTCTTGCCGGGCTGATCGATCGCGGCGGACGGCTCCCGCCCTTCGGCGATGCCCCCGCCGGCCTCGACCATGCCGCCTGGATCGCCCGGCTCTCCTCGCGGGGCCATTCTCAGGGTCACGACCTCGTCGCGGAGCGCGACGCGGCGCCCGTTGCCGAGGGCCGCACCGCCGGCATGCTTGCGATCCGCTACGATGGGATGGAGCAGGGCTGGGGTCATTTCGCCCTCACCCATGCCGCGCAATCACCGCACGGGCATCGCGACTGCACCTCCTTCACCTTCGCCACCGCCTCGCGGCGCTGGATCGTGGAGGGGGGCGGTGCCGAGGGCGTTGAGGTCGGTCCCGCGCGCCATTACTTGCTCTCGCCCCGCGCCCACAACGTCGCCATCCCCGATGGCTGCGAGCCGGTCGCCGGTTCGGGGACGCTGAGCGCGCGGCTCACGCTCGATGGTGCCCAGGCCCTGATGCTCTCCACCACCGTGCACGGGCCCGACTACGCCCATGCGCGCCTCTTCCTGGTGCTCGACGACCTGAGCGGAATGGCGGTGATCGACCGATTCGTGCGGGTGGGGCCGTCGCTGTCGTTCGAGGGGCTGCTGCACCTGCCCCCCGATACCCTCGTCGCGCTCTCCAGCCCCCGCCGGGCGCTCGCCCAGCAGGAGGGACGGCGGCTCGAATTCTTCGCGATTCCGCTGAAGGGGCAGGCGGCCGGGTTGGAGGTCGCCATCGGCCGCAGCGACCGGCCGCACGCGATGCAGGGATTTTGCGCGACGGGATCGGGCGGGCTGAGACCGGCGCCGGTGCTGCGTTACGCCTTCACCGGCCGCGACACGGTCTGCGGGGGTGTCGTCATCGCCGCGGATGCGGGGGCGGAGCAGCGGCTGGTGCGGCTGCTCGCCGACGGCGCGGTGCGGCTTTGGGTGGAGGAGTAAGTGCCGGCTGGATGCGCCGGCACTCGGGAATCGCTGAGATTCAGAACCCGGCGCCGATGACGGCGACGGCGCGGTCGATCGACAGGTAGAACACGCCGAAGGCCACCATCGCCGCGGCGGCGAATTCGAGGGTCTGGTTCGGCAGGGTCTGGAACCGGCGCATGGTCTCGCGGCCGAAATAGGCGGAGGCCCAGGCGAGCGTCAGGACGGCCGGCATCACGAATAGGTAGGACAGCGTGCTCTCGATCCGCATCGGATCGGTCGGGTCGATCAGCGCGCGGATGTTGCGCACCCACGGGGCGGAAACCGCTGCGTAGAGTGTCGTCAGCCAGGCCAGCCCGACCGCCACGCCGAGGTGGAAGGTGAACAGGCGATGCAGGCGCGAGAAGTCGTCGCGCGCGTCGTCGAGCGTCATGCGGCAAGCCCCCAAACGATCCGGCCGCTGATTCTTTTGCGATCCGGCCATGGGCCAGGGAGATGGGGGGCAAGGTGGAGTTTTTTGTGACGCGGGGACGGCGGCGTTTGGGCCGCCGTCCCAGGGGGCCTCTTCAGCCTCAGGCGGCCGTCTCGGGCCGATTCTCGCGCATCAGCTTCACGAAACGCTCGAACAGATAGTGGCTGTCACGCGGGCCCGGAGAGGCTTCCGGGTGGTGCTGCACCGAGAAGGCCGGGCGGTCGGTGAGGGAGAGACCGCAATTCGAGCCGTCGAACAGAGAGACGTGGGTCTCGACCGCGGTCTCGGGCAGGCTCGTGGGATCGACCGCGAAGCCGTGGTTCATCGAGACGATCTCGACCTTGCCGGTGGTGTGGTCCTTCACCGGGTGGTTCGCGCCGTGATGGCCCTGGCCCATCTTCACCGTGCGCCCGCCGAGCGCGAGGCCCATCAGCTGGTGGCCGAGGCAGATGCCGAAGGTCGGCACCCGCTCGTCGAGCAGCTTGCGGATCACCGGCACGGCGTATTCGCCGGTCGCGGCCGGGTCGCCGGGGCCGTTGGAGAGGAACACGCCGTCCGGCTTTAAGGCCATGATGTCTTCGGCCGTGGTCGTGGCCGGCACCACGGTGACGTCGCAGCCGGCTTCCGCAAGCAGGCGCAGGATGTTGCGCTTCACGCCGTAATCGATAGCCACGACCTTGAGGCCCTGGCCCGGCGCACGCGAGCCGTAGCCGCCCTTCACCGCCCAGACGGTCTCGGTCCAGGCCGTGGTCTCGCGCGAGGTCACCGGCGGCACGAGGTCGAGACCTTCCATCGGCGCGAGCGCCGCCGCGCGGGCCTTCAGCGCCTCGCGGTCGAACTTGCCTTCCGGGTCGTTGGCGATCACGGCGTTGGGCATGCCGCGGTCGCGGATCAGCGCGGTCAGCGCCCGCGTGTCGATCCCGGTGATGCCGACGATGCCGCGGGCCTTGAGCCAGCCGTCGAGATGCGAGGACGAGCGCCAGTTCGAAGGCTTCGTGACCGCCGAGGCGATCACCGCGCCGCGCACGCCGGAAGCCGGCGCCTGGTCCAGGCTCTCCAGATCCTCGTCGTTGGTGCCGACATTGCCGATATGCGGGAAGGTGAAGGTGACGATCTGCCCGGCATAGGACGGGTCGGTCAGGATCTCCTGATAGCCCGTCATCGCCGTGTTGAAGCAGACCTCGCCGTCGGCGGCGCCGGTCTGGCCGATGCCGAAGCCTTCGAGCACGGTGCCGTCGGCCAGGACGAGCAGGGCCGTCACCAGCGGCTCGCTCCAGGGCTCGGGTGCCTTGGGTTCCGGGTTCGTGCGCGCGGGATCGGCGCGCAGGGTCGCGGGTTCGTCTTGCAGCATGGGTCCGATCCGGCTTATGTCCGCCGCCTCGCGCGGCCGCTCATTCGGGCCGCGGGGCAAGGCGATATCTCGCGGGGCTCATAGCGAGCCGGCCGCGCCTGGGTCAATCTGGGCGCGGAATCAGCCGTGCGCAATGCCCTGGACGGATCGAACGTCCGCATCGAAACACCCGACGGGAGTCATAGCATCATGCTGCGCGAGCGCATCACCGCCGAAATGAAAGCGGCCATGAAGGCCGGCGAGAAGCAGAAGCTCTCGACCGTGCGCATGATTCAGGCGGCGCTGAAGGACCGCGACATCGCCGCGCGCGGCGAGGGCAAGGGTGAGACCGGCGAGGACGAAATCCTCGCGCTCCTCCAGAAGATGATCAAGCAGCGCCAGGAGGCCGCGGGCGTCTACGAGCAGGGTGGCCGGCCCGAACTCGCTGAGAGCGAGCGCGCCGAAGCCGAGATCATCCAGACTTTCCTGCCGCAGCAACTGGACGAGGCCGAGATGCGCACGGCCATCGCCGACGCGATCGCCGAGACCGGCGCCGAGAGCCCGAAGGACATGGGCAAGGTGATCGGCGCGCTGAAGGGCAAGTATACCGGCCGCATGGATTTCGGCCGCGCGAGCGCGCTGGTGAAGGACGCGCTGGCGGGGAAGTAATTTTTTCCCGGACGAGCGCAGCTCATCAAGGCGGTATTATCCCACGCGCTTCCTCACCCTGAGGCGACCGCGTCAGCGGGCCTCGAAGGGTCTTCCAGACGGCGTGCGGGATCTGGAGGACCCTTCGAGGCTGCTTCGCAGCACCTCAGGGTGAGGTCGTGGATGGGAGACCTGTCTCTCCCGACACATCACGCCGGCCCGGCATCGATCCGCATGCGAAAGATCGCGTAGGGCGGCTCCTGCCGGTCGATGCCGCCGTTGTGTTCGGGGCGGCGGTTGGCCTGGGCGGACGACAGGTAGAGCCAGCCGTCCGCCGTGATCCAGAACGTGTCCGGCCAGATCAGGCGCGGATCGGTGGCGATGACCTCGATCCGCCCGTCCGGATCGCGCCGGCCGATGCCGTTGAATTCCTGCAGGCTGAGATAAATCCGGTCGCGCGAATCGGCGGCGAGCCCGCCGGTCAGGCCCTTCTCGCCGAGATCCGTCACCGTTTCCGCGACCGCCGCGTCGTCCTTTCCCGCATCGAGCAAGGCCGCGGTCTCGACCGCGTAGAGGCGCCGGCTCATCAGCGGCGTGTAGTACAGCCGTGCGCCATCCGGGCTCAGCGCGATGCCGTTGGCGCCGCCCTTGATCGGGCTCGTCGTACCGTCGGCCTCGCGCTTTAGCAGCACCCGGCCCTCGACGACCTTGAGGATGCCAGGCACCGATTGCGTACTGGCATGGTCGGCGAGCCGCCGCACCGCGCGGCCGCTCGCGAGATCGACGGCGATCAGCGCGCCCGCGCCGGTCTGGCCCTGGTCGGTGATGTAGGCCGCCTCGCGCCCCGGCCTCACATCGACCCGCAGGTCGTTGAGCGAGGAGGTCTTGGTCACGACTGATTGCAGCGGGATCGTGCGCAGGATCGCGTTCGTCGCCGGATCGATGCAGACGAGCTTGGCCGCGCCCGGCACCGGCTCGCCCGACGAGGCCATCAGCCCGGCATCGAGCAGCCAGAGGCGGCTCGATGCATCGAATACGCCGTTGGGGACGTGGAACAGCGTCTCGGCCGGACGCGCCGGATCGGGCCGGTTCATCGCCTCGCTGGGATAGGGCACGACCCGCCCGTCCGGAAACACCTCGCCGGCGGTGAACACCGTCGTCTCGTCGAAGCGGGGCATGAACAGGAACATCCGGCCGTCGGCGGACAGCGTCAGCCCGGTCGGCGTCGTCGGCGCCTGCACGGCAGCGACGCGTTCGAGGGCGCCGACCGGCGCGGTGGCCGCTTCAGCCTGGGCTGGCCGCGTCGCCATCGTCCGTGCGGCGGCCAAGGCCGCGGTGCCGGCAAGCAGCGTGCGACGTGCGAGGCGGATCGTCATGGGCGGCTCCCCGCTGAACCGATCGCGGCGCCGCGCACCTTGGTCTCGACGGCGAGCACACGCTTCCCGGCGCAAAGGAACAGCCGCCGCCCGTCCGGCCCGCCGAAGGCGAGGTTGGCGCAGGGGCCCTCGGTCGGGATGTGTCCGACCGGGCGGCCGTCGGTCGACCAGATGCGCACGCCGTCACCCGTGCCGGCATAGACCCGTCCGTCGGTATCGACCTTCACGCCGTCCGGCACACCCTTCGGGACCGTGGCGAAGACGCGCTCGTTCGACAGCTGCCCGTCCGCGACGTCGAAGGCGCGGATCTCACCCGTCGCTCCTTCGCGGGTGCCCGATTCGCAGATGTAGAGAACGCGCTCGTCCGGCGAGAAGGCGAGCCCGTTGGGCTGCACGAACCGATCCGTGGCGACGGCGAGCGATCCGTCGGGGGCGAGGCGAAAGACGAAGCGGCCCTTCTGCTCGGACGGGCGCGGCAGGCCCTCCTCGGCCTGATCGATGCCGTAGGTGGGATCGCTGAACCAGATCGCGCCGTCGCGGGCCACCACGATGTCGTTGGGCGCGTTGAGCCGCCCGCCATCGTAACGGTCGGCCAGCACGGAGATGGCGCCGTCGGTCTCCCGCCGCACCACGCGCGATGTTCGATGCTCGCAGGTGACGAGGCGGCCTTGGGTATCGACGGTGTTGCCGTTCGAATTGTTGGAGGGCTCGCGAAACACCTCCGCGCGGCCTCCCTCGCGGATCAGCATCATCCGGTTGCGGCGCACGTCGCTGAAGATCAGGCCGCCGAGGGACGGCGCCCAGACCGGCCCCTCGCACCACGCGCCCTCGTCATACAGCGTTTCCGCCTTGGAAGAGGGATCGAGCACCGCCGAGAGATCGTCGGCGGCCCGCGCTCTGGGGGTGAGCGCGCCGAGCAGGGCAAGGCCGAGGAGCGGGCGGCGGGCGATGCCGCAGCGGGGGGGCGAGGGCAATTCCGTCATCGGGCCGGCAACGCATCGCCCCGGCGAAAGCTCCGCGCGATTGGCTTTAAGACTCCGGCAGGCCCGCCGCGCTAGACTGCCTGCCGCAAGGCCGGTCCTCAACGTCCACGCGATCCGCTTCCAGCAGAGTCCCCGTGCGCTACCCGCCCCACATTCTCGAAGAGATCCGCGCCCGCGTGCCCACCTCCGAGGTGGTCGGCCGGCGTGTGCGGCTGAAGAAGGCCGGCCGCGAGTGGCGCGGCCTGTCGCCGTTCAATTCGGAGAAGACGCCCTCGTTTTACGTGAACGACCAGAAGCAGTTCTACCACTGCTTCTCCTCCGGTAAGCACGGCGACATCTTCAAGTTCGTCATGGAAACGGAAGGCCTGAGCTTCCCTGAGGCGGTCGAGCGGCTGGCCGGCGAGGCCGGCGTCACCCTGCCGAAGATGACGGTCGAGAACGAGCAGGCCGAGGAGCGGCGCAAGGGCGCGCTCGAAGTCATGGAACTGGCCGCCGTCTACTTCGAGGAGCAGTTGCGCGGCCAGGCCGGCGGGGAGGCGCGGGCCTATCTCGACCGGCGCGCCCTGGGCGAGGCGACGCGCAAGACGTTCCGGCTCGGCTATTCCCTGCCCGGTCGCTACGCCCTGCGCGATTTCCTCGCGAGCAAAGGGGTCGATCGCGACCTGATGCTGGAACTCGGGCTGCTCACGGCGCCTGAGGGGGTGAACGTCCCATACGACAAGTTCCGCGACCGGATCATGTTTCCGATCCTCGACATCCGCGGCCGGGTCGTCGCCTTCGGCGGCCGAGCGATGCAGGCGGAGGCCAAGGCGAAGTACATGAACTCGCCGGAGACGCCGCTCTTCCACAAGGGGCGGATGCTCTACAACCTCCACGCTGCCCGCAAGGCCGCGCACGATCGCAGCCGGATCGTCGCGGTGGAGGGCTATGTCGACGTCATCGCCATGACGCTGGCCGGATACCCCGAGACCGTGGCGCCGCTCGGCACCGCGCTGACCGAGGATCAGCTCGCCCTGCTCTGGCGCCACGCCGACGAGCCGATCCTCTGCTTCGACGGCGACGGGGCGGGTCAGCGCGCCGCCTTCCGCGCGCTCGACGTAGCCCTGCCGATGCTAGAGCCCGGCAAATCCCTGCGCATCGCGATGCTGCCCCAGGGTCAGGATCCGGACGACCTGATGCGTTCCGGCGGTCCCTCGGCGATCGAGGCGGTGCTCTCGGCCGCACGGCCCCTCGTCGAGATGCTGTGGGCGCGCGAGGCCGAGGCGGCGACCCTCGAGACCCCGGAGCGCCGGGCCGGGCTCGCACGGACCCTGCGAGAAGCGGTGGCCGGCATTCGCGACGAGACCGTGCGCCGCTTCTACCGCGACGACATCGAGGGGCGGTTGCGGGGGCTGTCCGGCGGGCCTGCCTCATTTTCCGGCGGACGCTCCGAGCGCGCCGCCGGCGGACGTCCGGCCAGCCCGCGCGGCGCCCCATTCCAGCGCCGGCCCCGCCCCGGCGATCCGCCGCCATCGCCCCGCATCACCACCGGCTTCAACCCGCTGCTGAAGACGGCCGCCCCCGTGCCGGCGGCGGGCGGGCGGGCGGCCAAGCGCGAGGCGATGATCGTCATGAGCCTGCTCGCGCATCCGGAACTGCTCGGAATCGAGGAGGAGGCGCTGGCGGCTCTCGAATTGGTCAACCCAGATGCCCGCGCGCTGCGCACCCTCCTGCTCGACCGGGCGGCGGAGGCCGGCACCCCGGAGGCTGAATTGATGGAGGCGCGGCTGCGCCGCGCGGGGCTCGAAGAGGCCCATGCCCGGCTGCTCGCCCTGGTCAGTTCCGGCGACCGCTGGACGCTCGATCCGAACGCCGATCCGCAGCGCCTCGAACAGACTCTGCATCAGGCCGTGATCTTGCACCGGCAGACGGGCGCGCTACATAGCGAACTTCACCAAGCTGAGAGAGCTCTTGCCGAGGACGGATCCGAGGCCAATTTCGCGTGGCTGTGTGACGTGCAGCAGCAATTGGCAGTGATCGCTGCGGCCGAGGCGGAAGCGGAGGTCTCTCATGAGGAATGAATTCGCGCCGGCGTGACCCTAGGGTGACGGCGGCGGGGGGCCGACTTGGTTAACGGTCGGTCAACGCACGGCAAGTTAGAGCGGATGCAACGAGAATCGGCGCGGGCACTCGACAAGCGCGCCATTCCACGACATTGCGACGGGTCTTTCGCGGAGCGCGGGCTCAGCCTGCGGCGCCGCCACGAGAACAATAGGCTGAGCATGGCAACGAAGGCAACCGAGCGGGACGATGCGGACGCCGCCCAGGATCAACCGACGGACGGCCCGCTCCTTGACCTGACGGATGCCGCCGTCAAGCGGATGGTCAAGCTCGCGAAGAAGCGCGGCTACGTCACCTACGAAGAGATCAACGAGGTCCTCCCGGACGGTCAGGTCGACGGCGACCAGATCGAGGATGTGCTCGCGCAGCTCGACGACATGGGCATCCGCGTGGTCGAGGCGGAGGAATCCGAGGAGGCTGCCCCCGAGGCCAAGGCCAACGGCGAAGCCTCTGAGGAGGAGGAGAGCACGGAGGGCGGAGAGGTCGCCGAGACCTCCGGCACCCGCGCCGTCGCGGTAGCGACCCCCACCACCCGCGAGCCGACCGACCGCACGGACGATCCCGTGCGGATGTATCTGCGCGAGATGGGCTCGGTGGAGCTGCTCTCGCGTGAGGGCGAGATCGCGATCGCCAAGCGCATCGAGGCCGGCCGCGAGGCGATGATCGCGGGTCTCTGCGAGAGCCCGCTGACCTTCCAGGCCATCATTATCTGGCGCGACGAGCTCGTCGACGGCAAGGTGCTGCTGCGCGACATCATCGATCTCGAAGCCACCTATGCCGGCCCCGATGCCCGCGGCGCGCCGCAGGAGGCGGAAGCCGAGGGTGAAGAGTCGGAGGAGGCCGAAGGCGCCGTCCCGCCGGAAGGCGCCGACGACGAAGACGACATGGAGAACAACGTGTCGCTTGCGGCCATGGAGGCCGAGATCAAGCCGCGGGTTCTCGAAACCTTCGACAACATCGCCTCGAACTACCGCAAGCTGCGCAAGCTCCAGAACGAGGAGACGGAGCTGAAGACGGGCGGTGGCACCGTCACCTCCGCGCAGACCAAGAAGCAGGCTGAGCTGAAGGACATCGTCGTCACCGACGTGAAGTCGCTCTCGCTCAACGCCAACCGCATCGAGGCCCTGGTCGAGCAGCTCTACGACATCAACAAGCGCCTCATCTCGCATGAGGGCCGCCTGATGCGCGCCGCCGAGCACCACGGCGTCGCCCGCGACGAGTTCCTGCGCCACTACCAGGGCTACGAGCTCGACCCGAACTGGATGGACCGCGTCGCCACGCTGGGCGGCAAGGGCTGGAAGAACTTCGTGGAGCGTGGCGGCCGTCAGGTCGCGGACCTGCGCGAGCAGATCCTGACGCTCGCCTCCGAGACCGGCCTGCAGATCGGCGAGTACCGCAAGATCGTCGCCATGGTGCAGAAGGGCGAGCGCGAGGCCCGCCAGGCGAAGAAGGAGATGATCGAGGCCAACCTGCGCCTCGTGATCTCGATCGCCAAGAAGTACACCAACCGCGGCCTGCAGTTCCTGGACCTGATCCAGGAGGGCAATATCGGCCTGATGAAGGCGGTCGATAAGTTCGAGTACCGCCGCGGCTACAAGTTCTCGACCTACGCTACGTGGTGGATCCGGCAGGCGATCACCCGCTCGATCGCCGACCAGGCGCGCACGATCCGCATTCCGGTGCACATGATCGAGACGATCAACAAGATCGTTCGCACGTCGCGCCAGATGCTGCACGAGATCGGCCGCGAGCCGACTCCGGAGGAGCTGGCCGAGAAATTGGCCATGCCGCTGGAGAAGGTGCGCAAGGTCCTGAAGATCGCCAAGGAGCCGATCTCCCTCGAAACGCCGATCGGCGACGAGGAGGATTCGCATCTCGGCGACTTCATCGAGGACAAGAACGTCGTTCTGCCGATCGACGCGGCGATCCAGTCGAACCTGCGCGAGACCACGACCCGTGTGCTCGCCTCGCTGACGCCGCGCGAGGAGCGCGTGCTGCGCATGCGCTTCGGCATCGGCATGAACACCGACCACACCCTCGAAGAGGTGGGTCAGCAGTTCTCGGTGACCCGCGAGCGCATCCGCCAGATCGAGGCGAAGGCGCTGCGCAAGCTCAAGCATCCGAGCCGGTCGCGGAAGCTGCGAAGCTTTCTCGACAACTGATCCGAACCTCGAACCGGCCGCCCTTCGGGGCGGCCGTTCTCGTTTCAGGCTCGGCGTCGACGCGCCGGGCGCCACGCACGGCGGGCGAGCAGAGCGGCCACGGTCCCGACTGCGCCGACGGGGGCGTAGACGGCGAGGAGCGCGAGCCCAAGGCCGGCCTCCCCGAACAGGTGGTCGCTGAGAAGGCCGACCAGAAGCGGCCCGAGGCCGAACCCCGCCAAATTGACCGTTGCGAGGAACAGGGCGTTGACCCGGCCGCGCAGCCGCTGCGGGGTCAGAATCTGGATGCCGGCCAATCCCGGTGGACCGGTAAAGCCGAGCAGCGCGACGAGTCCGGCGAACCCGAGAAGCGAGAGGGACAGGTCGGGGCTCAAACTCGCGAACGCCGTGATCGGCACGGCCAGGATCAGCCCCAGTGCCAGAAGCAGCGGCGCGGCATCCGCGCGCCCGGCGCCGCGCAGCCGGTCCAGCACCAGCCCGCCCGCGAAATGGCCGAGCGGTGCGGCGATCAGCACGAGGAGGCCGAGGCGCAGGCCGCTCTCCGCCGGCGTAAGGCCGAAGGCGCGGACATAGAAGGTCGGCGCCCAGGCGGTGAGGGTCTGCGTCATGAGGACCGCGGCCGTCGCAGCGGCGACGTGCGGCAGGTAGGCCTTCCGCCGTCCGATCCAGGCCAGGGCGCTGCGAAGCGACACTCCGGGCAGCCCGCGCGACGCCTGTGCCGAAGCGGCGGCCCGCGGGGGCGGCCGGATGCGCAGGACGAGGATCACGAGGACAAGGTTCGGCAGCGCCGCGAGGACGAGCAGGGCCTGCCAAGGGGCGAGCGGCTTGAGGCCGGGAAGGGTGAGCCCGCCCCGTGCCGTCAGCCATGCCAGCACGGCCCCGCCCGCGAGCAGGGCGAAGCTCCGGCCGAGCGTGGCTCCGGCGGTGAGCGCCGAGATGCCCCGGCCGAGGCGATCCCGGCGCAGATGCCGGGTCATCAGCGAGAGGGCGGCCGGGCCGAACCCTGCCTGCCCCACGCCCAGCGCGACGCGCGCCGCGAGAAGTGCCACGAACCCGCTCGCGACGCCGCTGGCGAAGGTCGCCGCGCTCCATAACGAGAGCCCCGCCAGGAGAAGGCCGCGCTGGCGACCGCGATCGGCCACGATGCCGAGCAGCGGAAGGGTGAGCGCGTAGGGGAGGGCGAAGGCCGAGCCTTGGAGCAGGCCGAGTTGGGTATCGCTCAGGGCCAGTGCCTGCTTGAGCGGGGTCGCGACCAGCGTCAGGAGAAACCGGTCGCTGAAGGCCGCGAACTGGATCATCGCCAGCAAGGCGACGAGCGGCCAGCCCGCGAGGCCGGCGCGGGCGACGGCGGTGCCCGGCTGCGGGTTCGCGGAAGGGGATGACATTCGTGGGTTCAGGCGAGGGCGCGCGACCAGGCGGACATCAGGTTGGCGGCACTTTCGCCGGGCAGAGGCTGGCCGAGGGTGCCCGCGCGCGGGTGGCGCATCTCGGCGCGATAGCGGCCCGGTGGCAAGCCGAACGTGCCGCGGAACGCGCGGCTGCAATGGCTTTCGCTGGCAAAGCCGTGATCGAAGGTGAGGGTGGTGATCGAGCGGGCCTCGACCGGATTGCGGAGCGCCGCGCTCAACCGTTCGAGGCGACGGGTCAGGATGTGGTAGGCGACGCCGCCCGTCGGCTCGAACAGGCGATAGAGCGCGCTGCGCGACAAGCCCGCCCCCCTTGCGACCATCGATACGTCGAGTGAGGGGTCGTTCAGCCGCGCTTCGATGAACGCCTCTGCGCGCCGCCGCCGCAGATCGGCAATGAGGGCGCTCGAAGCCTCGTCGTCGGGCCTGACCTGCCCGAGAGCGCCGGCCAGCAACTCGGTCAGCGCACGGGCGGTGCTCTCCGCGGTGCTCGGCTCGGTGGCGGCGGCCCGCCGCGCGAGAGATCCCATCAGGTCGCCGAGCAGGCCCGACACCGCCTCCGGCAAGATGTGCCCGTGATAGCGGCTCGCTTCGGGTGCCGCCGCCTCGACCAGTTTCCGGCTCAGGCTCACGGTGACGGTCGATGCCGTCTCGACCCGCGAGCGCTGCGGGCGGCTCATGTCGAACAGGATGACGTCGCCGGGTGCGAGGCGGCGTTCCGCGTCGATGGAACCGCCGTAATAGGTGCCGCTGCGCAGGTACTGGATCACGAAGTGATCGAAGTCGTCGCGGCGCACGCGGGCCCCGTCACGCCAATGCCGGACGCCGCTCAAAGTCCGCTCGAAGACGTTGATCGGGCCGAACCGATGCGCCTCTACGCGAGCGCGGAACGGCCCATCGGTCGCCGCGACGTCGGTCCCGACCGAGTAGAGCGCATGGTACCCCTCGAAGCCGTCCGCCTCGGATGTGAAGGTGAAGGATTGGTTCGACACGGGCCAGGGAGCGCGTAAGACTCTGAAAGCGTGAGCCCGAGCTGTTATCGGTACCGCATCCAACAATCGCAAGCGCGATATTATGCAGAAAAGACCAAGCTCGCGATCTGTTGAGAGGCATCCATCGATTGGCGGCCAGAGCGCTTTCCGACGAAGTGATTAGCGGTTCGGCGCGAGAAAGCGCGTTGAAACGAAGTCCGAGAGACGCCGACCTGATGCAAACGGGTCGGAGACGGCTCTACGGACGTGTTCTCCGGCCCTTTTCACGCTGCAAGGCCCCTCGGGTCGGGCCTACTCGACGACGAAGCGCGTCTCGCCGGCGTTGCGGTTCCAGAACAAAGTCACCTTGCTGACATTGCACAGGTTCACACCGCGAAATTCGGACTCGTCGCCGTCGTTGTAGACGACCTTGATGTCCCACTTGCAGGCGTTCGAGCCGCCGTTGAACGTGATGTCGGCCGTGTCGCCGTTGGCGATCGCGTCCTTGCCCATCACGTCCTGGCCCCAGTGCGACTGGTTGACGGGCCCGACATAGACCTCGTCGATCTGGTAGCCGGTGCGGTTGATTAGCGTGAAATCCTGCTTGCCCTGAGCCAGGGTGAGGCTCGGTGCGAGCGCCGCGGTGGCCAGAAGGGTGAGGCTGAAAGCGGTTCTCAACATGTCGGGTCGTCCTGGCGCCGATCGATCGGCGGGTCCGGCAGGCGTCCTCCTGCCACGCTTCCGCCTTAGCGCAGGGGCGTGCGCTTCGCATTGCCGGCTTGCTTCGATCGCTTGATCCAGCGTCCCAATTGCGGCCATGCTGGTCGCCATGCCCGGCATCCAGCGTCACGATGCGGCCAAGCTCGTTCGTTAAAGCCGGAGCGTGCCGGGCGTTCGTCGTCCACCATGGGCTCAAAGCGCCGGCCGCGTCCCGCGCGAAGCCTTGCTTTGAGCACCCGAGAACCCACCTTCCAGCGATGCGCGACGCCGACGCCCCGAAACCAACGCCGACGGCGCTCGCCGACGGATCGGAAGCCGAGGACGTCCCGTTCGGGGCGCTGCAACGCTGCGTTGGCATCCGCGACTGGCTGCTCGGGGAGGGCGCCCGGTTGCCCAGGGCCGACGACCTGCTCGCAGGGCTGGCCGAGCGCCTCAACGCGATCGGCGTGCCGATCGACCGGGCCTCCACGGCCATCGACACGCTTCATTCCGAGTATTCCGGTGTCGGCCGGGTCTGGACCCGCGGCGCCGGCTCGACGGTGCGCCTGTTCCCTCACGGCGAGGTTTCCGCGAAGGCCTATCAGGTGAGCCCGTTCTCCACCGTGCACGAAACTGGCGAGTGGCTGAGCCTCGACCTCGCGGAGACCGCTGAGGATGCCTACGCGATCATCCCCGAGCTGAAGGCCGACGGCTACACGCACTACCTCGTCGCGCCGCTGATCTTCACCAACGGCAACAAGAACGGCATCACCTTCGCCACCCGCGCGAAAGACGGTTTTCGCGACGAGGACATCGCGATCCTGCGCTTCGTCATGCCCGCGCTCGCCGCGGTGATGGAGATGCGCATCCTCAACAAGCAGCTCGATACGGTGCTGCGCATCTATGTCGGCGACGAGCCGCACCGCGCGATCCTCTCGGGCGACATCCGGCGCGGGCAGGTGCGCCGCATCCGCTCGGCGATCCTGTTCGCGGATATGCGCGACTACACGCGCCTCTCCGCCAACCGGACGCCGGAGGGCGCGGTCGATCTCCTGAACGCGTTCTTCGACTGCCTCGTGCCGCCGATCGAGCGGGAGGGCGGCGAGGTGCTGAAATATCTCGGCGACGGGCTTCTCGCGATCTTCCGTGAGTCGGGCGACGATCTCGGCGGCGCGGCCAAGAGCGCGCTCACGGCGGCGGAGGCGGCGTTGGCGGCCCTGGCCGAGGCGAACGCGGTCGGGCGCTTCGGCCAGGGCGAGCGGGTGGTCGATGCCGGCATCGCCCTGCATCACGGGGAGGCAGCCTACGGCAATGTCGGCTCCGGTACCCGGCTCGACTTCACCGTGATCGGCCGCGACGTGAACCTCGCGAGCCGGCTGGCGCGGCTCAACCGCACGCTTCAGGAGCCTCTCCTGATGTCGAAGCCGTTCGTGGACTTCCTGTGGGGTGACCCCGATCCGCTGGGAAGCCATGTCCTCGACGGGTTCGACGAGCCGATGGCGGTGTACCGCCCAGGCCGGAGGCGGGCCGCGGAGGCCGCCGCAGCGGAATGAATCGTCCACGAACGCGGCCCCTGCGTTCGGGCGACTCCGCCATCCGGTTTACAGCGTAGACGGATTTGCCTGCTTCCCGGCTCCGGGAGGGATTGACCGCGCGCCGGCCGGGGCCCACATCCAAGCTGTTCCAGGGAGATCCCCGACAAGGGGCTGAGAAACCGCTATCGCCGTCGCCGGCAGCGCGGAAATCCTTCGAACCTGATCCGGCTCATACCGGCGTAGGGATTGGACCTGATGGGGCGCTCGTTCGAGCGGACCCGCTTCTATCGAAGCACATGGTGCCAGTTCCTGCGGGCAGACCCGTGGAAGGCACGTTTTTCGATGTCAGACCTGCTGACCTCCCCGATCGGCCAGCGCCGCAGTCTCACGATACGGCCGCGCGCCGCGGAGTTGCCGCAGCGTGCCGACGTCGCCGTGGTCGGCGCGGGGCTGATCGGCCTGTCGATCGCGTGGCAGCTGGCGCAGGCCGGCCGCTCGGTGGCCGTGGTGGAGCGCGGGAACGTCGGAAGCGGTGCGAGCCTCGCCGCGACCGGCATGCTGGCGCCGGCCGCCGAGCACGAGCCGGGCTCCGATCTGCTGTTGCCGCTGGCGCTCGAATCCCTGCGCCGCTGGCCGGCTTTTCGCGACGCGCTCCAGGCGGCCTCGGGCCGCGAGATCGATTACCGCACCGACGGCACCCTCGTGATCGCCATCGGCCGCGACGAGGTGGAGCGCCTGCGCTTCCGCCACGACCTGCAGCGCCGGTCGGGCGTCGCGGCCGAATGGCTGTCCGGCCCGGAGGTGCGCGCGCGTGAGCCGCTGCTGCGCCCCAACGTCACCGCCGGCATCCTCTGCCCCCTCGACGCGCAGGTCGATCCGCGGCTCGTGATGGAAGCGCTGCTGCGCGCCTGCGAGGCGGCCGGCGTCGTCATCAGCGAGGGCGTCGCGGTCGAGGGGCTGGAGCGCCGGGGCGGGCGCGTCACCGGCCTGCACGCCGCCGGCCGCACGCTCGCTGCCGACACGGTGATCCTGGCCGCCGGCGCCTGGAGCGGCGATGCGAGCCTGCTTCCCAGCGACTTGGACGTGCCCGACCTGTCCGTGCCGGTCCGGCCGCTCAAGGGGCAGTCGCTGGCCCTGCGCACGACCAAGCGCACCGGCACTCTCTCCCGCATGGTCTGGACCGACGCGGTGCACATGGCGCCGAAGGGCGACGGGCACCTCATCGTCGGCGCCACGGTGGAGGATTGCGGCTTCACCAGCGGTGTCACCGCGGGTGGAATGTTCGCCTTGCTGGAGGGCGCGCGGCGGGTTCTGCCCGGTATCGAAGAAATGGAGATCGACGCGGTCTGGAGCGGCTTCCGCCCGACCTCGGACGACGACGCACCGATCATCGAGGAGGCTGCACCCGGCCTCGTCCTCGCCACCGGCCATCACCGCAACGGCTACCTGCTCGCCCCCGCCACCGCCGACGCCGTGGCGACGCTCCTCACCGAGGGCGCGCTGCCGGACTTCGCCCGCGGCTTCGGACGGGCGCGCTTCGCGTCATCGTATCAAACCGGGGGGAGGGCCGTGGCATGAGGCTGACCGTCAACGGAGAGACCTGCGAGCGCGAGGCGGCCGACCTCGCCGCCCTGTTCGCGACGGAGGCCGAGGAGCGGGGCATCGAGAGTGCCCAAGGCATCGCCATCGCCGTCAACGGCCGCGTCGTGCGCAAAAGCGCCTGGGCCGAAACGTCACTCAACGAGGGCGACCGGATCGAGATCGTCCGCGCCATGCAGGGAGGCTGACCATGAACCATCACGACACCACCCTCGCCCAGACCAACGCCGCAGAGGACGCAACCGGGGACGATGCGCTGGAGATCGCCGGCATCCGGCTTGCCTCGCGGCTGTTCATCGGCACGGCCGGCTATCCCAGCCAGGAGATCATGGCGCAGTCGGTGCGCGCCTCGGGCGCGGAGGTCGTCACCGCCTCGATCCGCCGCGTCTCGCTCCAGGGGCACGGCTCGGACACCTTCCAGAAGCTCAAGGGCGCGCGCTTCCTGCCCAACACCGCCGGCTGCGAAACGGCCCGCGACGCGATCATGACCGCCGAACTCGCCCGCGAGGCGCTCGGCACGTCCTGGATCAAGGTCGAGGTGATCGGCGACCGCGAGACGCTCTATCCGGATGTCACCGAGCTGCTCGAAGCCTGCCGCCACCTCGTGGACGACGGCTTCACGGTGCTACCCTACTGCAACGACGACCCCGTGATCTGCGAGCGGCTGGCCGATCTCGGCTGTGCCGCGGTGATGCCGATGGGCTCCCTGATCGGCTCCGGGATGGGCATCGCCAATCCGGCCAATATCGAGCTGATCTGCCGCCGGGCCAAGGTGCCGGTGATCGTCGATGCCGGTATCGGCACCGCCTCGGACGCGGTGATCGCGATGGAGCTGGGCGCCGCAGCCTGCCTCGTCAACACCGCCGTGGCGAAGGCCGACGACCCGGTGCGGATGGCCGGCGCCATGCGCCACGCCGTCGAGGCGGGCCGGCTCGCCCATCTGGCCGGGCGCATTCCGCGCCGCGGCCGGGCCGAGCCGTCGAGCCCGCAACTCGGCCTCGTCGGTTCGTGAGGGCGGGTGACGCTCCCGCCGCTCCTCGTCGTCACCGACCGCCACGGCGCGGCACGGCCGCTGACTGAAACCGTCCGCGCGGCGGTGGCGGGCGGCGCACGCTTCGTCTGGCTGCGCGATCGCGATCTCGACCGCGACGCGCGACGGGATCTCGCCCGCGACTTGATCGGTCTCCTTCAGCCGGTCGGCGGGCGGCTCGTTGTCGGCGGTGACACGGATCTTGCGGCCGAAATCGGAGCGCAGGGCGTGCACCTGTCGAGCTCTGCCGGGATCGACGGCATCCGCGCGGCGCGGATGGCACTCGGCGCCGCGGCGCTGATCGGGTTCTCCGCTCATTCCGTTGCCGAGATCGCGGCGGCTGGGGCGGCAGGCGCCGACTACGCCACCCTCAGCCCGATCTTCCCGACTGCGAGCAAGCCCGGCTACGGCCCCGCCCTCGGCCTCGCCTCCTTGCGTGCCGCGGCAGCCCATGGCGTTCCGGTTTTCGCGCTCGGCGGGATCGACGGGGGCAACGCCCGCGCCTGCCGCGAGGCCGGGGCGGCGGGTGTCGCCGTGATGGGTGGCGTGATGCGCGGGTCCGATCCGCGCGCCGCTACCGGTCGGTTCGTCGCCGCGCTTACCTGAGGGCGGCGATGCCGGTTGGCCGACCACCGTGTCCGGATCGCCCGTGCCGCCGGAGCAGCCGATGATCCGGCCTTCGACTTCCAACCGGAATCCGGCAGGCGCGGCCGTCGACTCTGCGCGAGGTTTTCACGCTCCCTGCGTGCCTCTCCGGGTCCAGCGCCGGACCCTGTGGGATATCGCCCCTGCGCCGATCACCCCTGGCGCTGCGGCGTAAGGCGTATAGAAGCCCTGACAGATTTCTTTTCCAACGAAGGCGCCCGGCCAGGGCTGCGAGCCGAACCGCATGATCAACTCTCCCCTCATGACCGTCATGGTCGATGCCGTGCGCAAGGCCGCCCGTGGTCTCAAGCGCGACTTCGGCGAGATCGAGAACCTCCAGGTCTCCCGCAAGGGCCCCGGCAACTTCGTCTCGGCCGCCGACCGGAAGGCGGAGGAGGTCCTGCGCGACGCGCTGATGAAGGCGCGGCCCGGTTACGGCCTCATCATGGAGGAGAGCGGGACCATCGAGGGCACCGACCGGAGCCACACCTGGCACGTCGATCCCCTCGACGGAACGACGAACTTCCTGCACGGCATCCCGCATTTCGCGATCTCGGTCGGGCTCGAGCGCGACGGCCAGATCGTCGCCGGCGTGATCTACGATCCGGCCAAGGACGAGCTGTTCATCGCCGAGCGCGGCAAGGGCGCCTTCCTCAACAACCGCCGCCTGCGCGTCTCCGGCCGACAGGATTTCGCCGACGCGCTGGTCGCCTACGGCACGCCCTATCTCGGCCGCGGCAGCCATGGCCGGCTGCTCAAGGAGGTCGCCGCGGTGATGGCGGTCTCCGGCGGCACCCGCCGCCTCGGCTCGGCAGCGCTCGACCTCGCCTATGTCGCCTGCGGCCGGACCGACCTGTACTGGGAGCGCGACCTCCAGACCTGGGATATCGCGGCCGGCATCATCCTCGTGCGCGAGGCCGGCGGCTTCGTCTCCAGCGCGGATGGCGGCGCCGAGCCGCTCGCGGCCCGCTCCGTGGCCTGCGGTAACGAGGTGTTGCACCGTGAGTTGATCGGCCTGCTGCGTAAGGCCGCCGCGTAACGGGCGGGGCTCCCTCGCGCCCCTCGCTCCTCGCCACCGTTCCCATCGAACGTCCCGCATCGCCGTCAACCGAGCACCCCGCATGGAAGCCCGCCGCCACTCCGCCCTGAAGGACTCGGTCCGCTCGATTCCCGACTATCCGAAGCCGGGAATCATTTTTCGCGACATCACCACTCTGCTCAGCGATCCGCGCTCGTTCCGCCGGGCGGTCGATTCGCTGGTGCACCCCTATGCGGGCGGGCGGATCGATCAGGTCGCGGGCATCGAGGCGCGCGGCTTCATCCTCGGCGGCGCCGTGGCGCACCAGCTCTCCTC
Organism: Methylorubrum sp. GM97; assembly: GCF_024347855.1. Taxonomy (NCBI): domain Bacteria; kingdom Pseudomonadati; phylum Pseudomonadota; class Alphaproteobacteria; order Hyphomicrobiales; family Methylobacteriaceae; genus Methylorubrum; species Methylorubrum sp. GM97. Next base: position 533,273 of record NZ_AP025942.1, on the reverse strand, counting down.
GGGCTTCGTGCCGATCCGCAAGAAGGGCAAGCTGCCCCACAAGACCGTCTCGACGGCCTATGCACTGGAATACGGCACCGACGAGATCGAGATCCACGTCGATGCGATCAAGCCGGGGGATCGGGTGATCCTCGTCGACGACCTCATCGCCACCGGCGGCACGGCGACGGCGGCGGTGAACCTTCTGCGCCAGCTCGGTGCCGAGGTGGTAGCCGCCTGCTTCGTGATTGATCTGCCGGAGATCGGCGGCGCCCAGCGCCTGCGGGATCTCGGTGTTACCGTGCGCACGCTGATGGAATTCGAGGGGCACTGAGCCCCTCACGGCGCCAGGGTTTCTGCTTCGCCTCGCGATGACGGGGAGGCAACTCCTCGGCCGTCATCGCGAGCGTCAGCGCAGCGATCCGGCCGCGCGACGTCCCCTATTCGGGCGATCGGCCCTCAGGCCGCCAAGCTGTCGAACAGGCCCTTGCCGTCAGTGCCGCCGACGAGCCCATCCACGAAGTTCTCGGGGTGGGGCATCATGCCAAGCACGTTGCGCTGCTCGGAATAGATCCCGGCGATGGAGTTGAGCGAGCCGTTGCGGTTCGCATCCTCCGTCAGCGCACCGCCGGCTTCGCAGTAGCGGAAGGCGATGCGGCCCTCGCCTTCGAGCCGGCCGATCGTCTCCGAATCGGCGAAGTAGTTGCCCTCGCCATGCGCCACGCAGACGTCGATCACCTGACCCTCGGTATAGGCCGAGGTGAACCGCGTGTCGGCGCGCTCGACCCGAAGGAACTGCCGGTGGCAGATGAAGCGGCGATTGACGTTGCGCATCAGCACGCCGGGCAGCAGGCCCGATTCGCACAGGATCTGGAAGCCGTTGCAGATGCCAAGCACGAGGCCGCCGCGGGCGGCGTGCGCGCGCACCGCATCCATGGCCGCCGCCCGGCCGGCAATCGCGCCGCAGCGCAGATAGTCGCCGTAGGAGAAGCCGCCGGGTACCACCGCGAGGTCGGTGCCGGCCGGCAGTTCGGTGTCGGCGTGCCACACGCTGACGACCTCCGCACCGGAGCGGCGGAGTGCGCGGGCCACGTCGCCGTCGCGATTCGAGCCCGGAAAGACGACGACGGCGGCGCGCATCAGGCGATCTCGACGGTGTAGTTCTCGACGACGGTGTTCGCGAGCAGCTTCTCGCAGGCGGCCTTCAGCGTCGCCTCGGCCTGTTCGCGGTTCTCGGAGGCGACCTCGAGGTCGAACACCTTGCCCTGGCGTACGCCGGAGACCTCATTGATCCCGAACGACTTCAGGGCCGCTTCGATCGCCTTCCCCTGCGGATCGAGAACGCCTGTCTTCAAGGTGACGACGATGCGGGCTTTCATGGCGGGCACTCGTTTAGAAAATCGGCGGGCCGCGCCGCGTAGGGCGGCGATGCCGGGGATGGAGGAAGCTGCGCTCGATCGCGTGCGAGTGAGCCGGACTTTTCAAGGCGAACCGGGAGCAGGCGAGGCGCAGCTTGCGGGATCCCAGAAATCTATCGCGGTTTTGTGAAGGGGTCACCGCACGAAAAAGATCAGCGGCGTAGAGTCGAGCCGATCGGCTCGGCTTCAGTGGCGCGGCGCCAGAGCTGGACCATGATCCAGGCGGCGACGAGGCTGAACAGCGCCATGAGCACGTGGCCGACTTGGTCGCCGAGATCGAGTAATCCGGCCAGCGCCCAGCCGGCGGCAATGGCTGCGGCGAACACTTCCGTGCCGACCAGCACCATGAGGCCGAGTATCGTGATGAGGTTCCGCATACCCGCGTAAGCCTGTTCCGCTCTTCAAGCGGCGAACTAGCCCGAGGCCGGGGCCCGGCGCAACCGCCCGGAACGAACGAGCAGACACAGATAGGGTATGAATGCGTCGGGCCTGCGCGTGCGCAGCCGTATTTTGGCAACGAAAAGGGCCGGCGGTTTCGATCCGCCGGCCCTTTGTAGATTTAGCGCGGCGCGCGCTTGGCGAGGATACGCTGGAGCGTACGCCGGTGCATGTTCAGGCGCCGTGCCGTCTCGGAGACGTTGCGGCTGCACAGCTCGTAGACGCGCTGGATATGCTCCCAGCGCACCCGGTCGGCCGACATCGGGTTCTCCGGCGGGTCGGCCCGCTCGCCCGGCTGCGCCATCAGCGTGCCGTGGATCTCGTCGGCATCAGCCGGCTTGGCAAGATAGTCGAAGGCGCCGAGCTTGACCGCCGTCACCGCCGTGGCAATGTTGCCGTAGCCGGTTAGGATCACGCCCCTTGCCTCGGGGCGGCGCTCCTTGAGGCGGGCGATCACGTCGAGCCCGTTGCCGTCGCCGAGCCGCATGTCGATCACGGCGAAAGCGGGCGCCTTGGTCTCGACGGCCGCGACGCCCTCGCTGACGCTCTCGGCCACATGGACCTCATATCCGCGCGCTTCCATCGCGCGGGCGAGGCGGGTCGAGAAAGGCTTGTCGTCGTCAACGATCAGCAGGCTGCGATCGCTGAAGGCGGAAAGGGGATCGGCATCGGAAAGAAAAGCGGTGTCGGAGCCCGGCACCGTCGTCCCGCTCTGCGTCAGCATGCGGTGCTCCTCGTCGGTTCGTGTCATCTCTCTGCATTATATGGGTGCGGCATCCCGTTCCGTTAGGGGTCGCAGAGAATTGTGCGCAACGCGATGGGGCACAATCACCTCCCTCTCGAAAATGTGACGGGCCCACGTCACCCGCACCAGCGCACCGTGCTGTCCCACCTCCGTGATGTTGGACAGGAGGAGCTGCGCGCCAGAGCGCTCGATCAACGTCTTGGCGATGAACAGGCCGAGTCCGAGCCCTCCGCCGACCTCGTCGGGATTCTGCGAACGGTCGCGATTCCGGGTGGTGACGTAGGGCTCCCCAGCCCTCAACAGCACTTCGCTGGGGAAACCGGGGCCGTCGTCGCGGACTGTCAGCGTGACGCGCTCGGCGTCCCACCCGGCTTCGAGCACTACGCGCGATTCGGCGAAGTCCACGGCGTTGTCGAGGATGTTGGCAAGCCCGAACATCACCCCGGGATTGCGGCGGCAGACCGGCTCCGGCCCGTCGCCCTGCCGCACGACCTCGACGGCGACGCCGAGCGCCCGCTGAGGCGCTACCAGTTCCTCCACGAGATGGCCGAAGGTGACGGTCTGGAGGAAGGTCTCACCCTCCTCGTTCTCCTCGCCCATGGAAGTGAGCTTCGAGAGAATGCCGCGGCAGCGGTCCACCTGATCGCGCAGCAGGCTCAGATCCTCGGCGATGGCGGGCGAGGCGGTCGGACCGAGCTGCCGGTCGAGCTCCTTGGCGACAAGCATAATGGTGCCGAGCGGCGTCCCGAGTTCGTGCGCCGCGGCCGCGGCCAGCCCGTCGAGCTGCGACAGGTGCTGCTCGCGGGCGAGCACCAGTTCGGTCGCGGCCAAAGCCCGTGCGAGCTGGCGCGTCTCCTCCGCCACCCGCCACGCGTAGACGCCGGTGAAGGCGGTGCCGAGCAGGATCGCGGTCCAGACCCCCGAGACGTAGAGGAAGGGCAGCTCGATCCGCCCATCGGCGAACCAGGGCAGGGGGCGGTGGACGAGGGCGAGCAGGGTGGCGAGCCCGACCGCCAGCAGACCGAGCGCCAGGGTCCGCTCCGGCGGCAGGGCGGTGGCCGAGATCAGGACGGGGGCGAGGAACAGGAGCGAGAACGGATTCTGCAGGCCGCCGGTGAGGAACAGCAGGCCCGCGAGCTGCACGATGTCGAAGGCGAGAAGCAAAGCCGCCGAATCGTCGCTCAACCGGTAGCTCGCGGGAAAGCGGATTCGCAGCGCGAGATTCAGCCAGCACGAGGTGGCGATGACGAGGAAGCACCAGCCGAAGGGCAGGTTGAGCCCGAGCCCGAACTGCGCGCCGACGACGGCCGCACTCTGGCCAGTGAGCGCGAGCCAGCGCAGGCGAACGAAGGTGTCGAGCCGCAGGTGGCGGCCCGTTGGGGTCAGGGTCTTGTGAGCCGCTTCCATCATGGTGCGGCTACGATAGGGCTCGCAGGGGGAACGTCCACGGACGCGTGACCCGGCCGTGTAACTTTGAAGGATTTCTCCACCTGCAACATTCGATAAGATCGATGTGAGCACGGCCGACTCGGAGGCCGCGCCGGGGAGTGCCGAAATGGACCTGGCATATATCTGGTACGAGACGGCCCGCGCGATGTTGACGCCGGCCCGGCTCGCGGCGGATGCCGCTCGGCACAGCCTGGCGAATCCCGGCAATCCGTTCGCCTACGGCCCCTATGCCCGCTCGGCGGCCGCCGCGCTGGAGATGTTCGAGCGCGTAACCCGCCGCTACGGCAAGCCGGCCTTCGGCCTGCCGACGACCGTGATCGACGGCCAAGTCGTCCCGGTCTCCGAACGCGTCGTCTGGGAACGGCCGTTCGGCCGGGTGATCGCCTTCGATCGGGCGCTGCCCGCCGGGCATTCGGAGCCGCAGCCCAAGCTCCTGATCGTGGCGCCCATGTCGGGCCATTACGCGACGCTCCTGCGCGGCACCGTCGAGGCGATGCTGCCCAACCACCGGGTCTTCATCACGGATTGGTCCGACGCGCGCATGGTCCCGTTGTTGGACGGGCGCTTCGACCTCGGCACGTATATCGATTACCTGCAGGCGATGTTCCGTGACCTCGGGCCGGACCTGCACGTGATGGCCGTCTGCCAGCCCGCCGTACCGGTCTTCGCCGCGGTTGCGCTGATGGAGGCGGCGGATTCGGCCCACGTGCCGGTCTCGATGACCCTGATGGGCGGGCCGATCGACACCCGCCGCTCGCCGACCGCCGTGAACTGCCTCGCGCAGGAGCGCGGCATGGCCTGGTTCGAGAAGAACTGCATCACGGTGGTGCCGCCGCTCTATCCGGGGGCGATGCGCCGGGTCTATCCCGGCTTCCTGCAGCTCTCGGGCTTCATGGCGATGAACCTCGATCGCCACGTCACCGCCCATACCGACATGTTCCATCACCTCGTGACCGGCGACGGCGATTCGGCGGAGAAGCACCGCGACTTCTACGACGAGTATCTCGCGGTGATGGACCTGACGGCGGAATTCTACCTCCAGACCGTACAGACCGTCTTCGTCGATCACGCCCTGCCGCGCGGGCGGATGCGTCATGACGGACGGCTGGTCGATCTCTCGGCGATCCGCCGCTGCGCCATCCTCGCCGTCGAGGGCGAGAACGACGACATTTCCGGCGTCGGCCAGACCAAGGCCGCCCTCGATCTCACGCCGAACCTGCCCGATGCCCGCAAGGCCTACCACATGCAGGAGAAGGTGGGGCATTACGGCGTGTTCAACGGCTCGCGCTTCCGGTCCGTCATCGCCCCGCGCATCGCCCGCTTCGTGCGTGAGATGGAGGGAAGTGCCTGACCGCGAGACGGGCAAGCATCCGATCAGGTGGATTTCCGGTGAGAGAGGGATTGCTGGGATGGCTGAGGCGGCCGGCTGCGGCTAGGCTCGCGGGCATGACGCGCGCCCTGCTGCGACGGCCGGATCCGGATCACATCGAGATCGCTCATGACGGGCAGACCTTCCGCATCGCCATTCTGCGGCGGCCGACCGCGCGCCGGTTGACCCTGCGGGTTTCGAGCGCGACCGGCACGGTGGTGCTCACGCTGCCGACCCGGTCGTCGCTCGCCACGGCTCAGAAGTTCGCGCAGAGCCACGGCGGCTGGATCGCCACCCGCCTCGCCAAGCTGCCCGAGCGGGTGCCGTTCGCGGAAGACTCGGTCATCCCGCTCCGCGGTTTGCCGCACCGGATCGTGGCGCGTGAGGGCCGCGGCATGGCCGAGGCGGACCCCGCGAGCGCGACGCTCGCCGTCCCGGGCGATCCGGCGCACATGCCGCGCCGCGTCCGCGAATTCCTGATGCGCGAAGCCCGGCGCGACCTGTCGCAGTCGGTGGCGGTCTACGCGACGCGCCTCGGCCAGCGGCCGGCGCGGGTGACGTTGCGCGACACCCGCAGCCGCTGGGGGTCCTGCACCGCTCGCGGCGAGCTGAATTTCTCCTGGCGGCTGATCCTCGCGCCACCGGTGGTGCTCGATTACCTCGTCGCCCACGAGATGGCGCATCTGCGCGAGATGAACCATTCCCCCCGCTTCTGGGCGCTCACCAACGAACTTTGTCCGCATGTGGATGAGGCGGAGCGGTGGCTGAAGCGGCACGGCTCGGAGCTGCACCGCTACGGCTGATCCCCAATCCGGCCGATCCCTGCGGGACGGCGGATTCGGGCGATCCTCAGGCGTCGCCTCCGGTCTGATCGACTGGAGGAACCGGCTCAGTACTTCGTCACGACCGCTCGGCTGCGGGCCGGCGCGGCCTCGGCAGGCCAAGTCGGGCGCGGATTGACGTGGCCCGGCCACAGGGTGCGGGGCGCGACGTTGTCGCAAACCTCGCGCTGGCGCAGGTAGGTGGGGCGGCCCATCGCATCGCGGCGCATCACGGTGCCACCATCCCGGCAGAAGCCGGCGATCGCCGCCGCATCGCCACGACGGCGCCCGCGCGGATTCCGCTCCACCGGCGGATGCTCGATGGTGAGCGGCGCCTGATGGTTGAGGGAGCGCTCGACATAGGTCGTCGTCGCCTCGGGCGGGAGGTAATCCGATTCCTCGAACGGCAGGGAAAGGGCGGAGGCACCCCCGGAACCCACTGCGACCAAGAGGGTCGCGAGGGCGAGGGGGGAGGCGAGGCGGCGCATGGCGGTTTCCTCGGATGATCGAGAGCTTGACCTTACCTTAGGGCAGGCGGGCCGCGAGGGGTAGCCGCTTTGCCCCATTCCCGACACACCCTCGCCGCGATTGCTTGACACCGGGAAACCTGCATGGTCCCAACGCCCGAGGCCGCGCGGCACCTCCGAACGCCTCCACTGCGTCAGCGCGAGGGGCATCCGCCGGAGCCGGCCGCCGTCTCGAGAAGCGATCGATCGGAGTTCGTATGAGTCTGTTTGCGGGCGTGGTTCGGGCTTTGCGTCCTGGGACCGGCCGCCGCCTTGCGCTGGTGGCCGCGACCGCTGCGACGGTGCTGGCCGGGGGCGGCGCCGCACAGGCCCAGGGGACCGTGCGCAAGACCTTCGACGATTGGCAGTTGCGCTGCGAGACGCCGGCCGGTGCCAAGGCCGAGCAATGCGCCCTCGTGCAGTACGTGGCGGCGGAAGACCGGCCGAACCTCAACCTCGTCGTCATCGTGCTGAAGATCGCCGACAACCGCGGCTACCTGCTGCGGGTGCAGGCCCCGCTCGGCATCCTTCTGACCTCCGGCCTCGGCCTCAAGATCGATCAGACCGACATCGGCCGCGCCAGCTTCGTGCGCTGCCTGACCATGGGCTGCGTCGCCGAGGTGGTGATGGATGACGGCTTGATCAAATCGATGCGCAACGGATCGCAATCGACCTTCATCGTCTTCCAGACGCCGGAGGAGGGCGTCGGCATCCCGGTCTCGATGAAGGGCTTCGGCCCCGGTTTCGACGCGCTCAAGTAGGATCGTTCGGCTCCGGAGCGTTCAGGGATCGCCGGGAAAGGGCAGGGAACGGTCAGACGATGCGCAGGGCGTTGATCATCCTCGGTGGATTGGTGCTGGCCGTGCCCGGCACCGCGCGAGCCGAACCGGGCAGCTTCTTCAAGAACATGTTCGGTGGCCGCGAGGGCGACGCGCCGGCGGTCACCGCGCCGCGGGCGCAGGACCCCGACGACGTCTATTGCCCGCCGGTCTTCGTTCCGGACGGCGGCGCCGCCGTCCAGGCGTTCGCCGGCGCCGCGGGCGACAACCGGCGCCTGCGCCATCAGATCGTGCTCGGCCGGCTCAGCCGCGAGTGCAAGGCGCGGCCCGACGGCTCGGTCGCGGTGCGTGTCGGCGTGGAGCTGCGTGCCCTGCTCGGTCCGGCCGGTGCATCCGGGCGTTTCGAGGTGCCGGTGAGCATCGGCGTGAAGTTCAATGAGCAACCCGTGATGATGCGCAGCCACCGTGTCGCGGTGGCGGTTCCAGCAGGCGCCGCGCAGGGCGAGGCGACGGTCATCGAGAACGATCTCACCGTGCCCGCCGACAAGGCGATGGGCTACGACATCGAAGTGACCCTGGCCGGCGCCTCAGCGCGCCCGAAGCCGGCCGTGCGCCGCCGCAAGCCCGCACCCGCCGCAGCGGCGGAACAGGGTGAGGCCCCGGTCGCACAATGACGGAATTGTCCGCGCAGCACGGCTGGAAACGCGCCGGAGGACGGCATCGCCAAGCCTGATGCAAGGCGGGGCGATGGGCGGGACCTGTGGCGGGGTCGGGAGACGTCGTTCTCCCTGGTATCCACCGACGACCCCCTGTTCGACTGCCGCCTCCTGCTGTCGCCCCCTGATCGGAGACCGTGGCAGGACCGTTGGATCGTCCTGACCTACACGCTGCCCGTACGAGCGCGGCCGCAGAGGCCGCTGCTGCGCCTGCTCCGCAGCGCCGGTCGACGCGACAGCTTCGTGCTGCCGGGTGTGGCCCTCGGCGCCGCGCGCTGGCTCGGCTACCTGCCGGGCGATTGCCAGGGCATCGAAATCGCGGCCGAGCCGGGCTTCGTGCTGGAGCGCGTCGGCCTGCGGAGCAGCGCGAGCGTCTTTGCGGAGGCGCTGCTGAAGCGGCCGGGACGCGCCGCAGCAGCCCTGCGCGCGGGTCTCGCGCGCGACGAGCGGCGCTGGCGCGACAGCCTTCGCGGGGCCTGCGCGGTGTCACCCCTTGCCCGCTATCCGGCCTGGAAGGCGTCGCGGCTGTTTCGCGCCGCATCGACCGAACCGAGATCCGGCGCGCAGATCCGTCTGGTTCTTCCCGCTCCCTTCGCGCAGGCCGATGCGGTGGCGCGCAGCGTCGCGAGCCTGCGCACCCAGACCCATCAAGACTGGTCCCTTCACATCGCCTGGACGGACGGCGCCCCGCCGACGAGCCCGGCTATCGACGGGCGCGTGCTCTCCACCTCATGGAATCCGGCCGCGACGCTGCACGAGCTTGCCGGAGGGGCCGACCTGTTCGGCCTGCTCCGCTCCGGCGACGTCCTGGCGCCTGAGGCATTGCACCTGCTTGCCAAGAGCCGGGAGGCCGAGGCGGCCGAGATGGTTTATGCCGACGAGGAGACCGCCGGCCGGACGCTGAGGCCGCGCCTCAAGCCGGACTGGAGCCCCGATCTCGCGCTTGCCACGGGCTATGTCGGCGCGCCCGCGCTGATCGCCGGGGACTTCCTCGCCGGCCTGCCCGCGGAGCCGGTGGACACGCCCGACGCTTTGGCTGTCACCCTCGATCTCGCGGTCGGGTCCGCGACCCGTGTCGTCCACATCCCCCGCATCTTGTGCCGTCGCGAGCCCGTCACGGCCGATCCGGCCGCCCGCGCGCCGCACCTCGACCGGCACCTGCGCAGCACGGGATCGTCGGCGCGTGCGGCGCTCCGCGACGGCCGCCTCGATCTTCAATGGCCGCTGCCGGACCCGGCACCGCTCGTCAGCATCATCATTCCCTCTCGCGACCGGCTCGACCTGATCGCGCGGGTCACCGAGGATGTCCTCGAAAAGACGCCCTATCCCGCCCTCGAACTGGTGATCGTGGACAACGGCTCGAAGGAGCCGGCCGTGCTCGATCTGTATGAGCGGTTGCGCCTCGATCCACGGGTGCGGATCGAGCCCTATCCGCACCCCTTCAATTTCTCGGCGCTGGTCAATGCCGGTGCGCGAGTGGCGCGCGGCGACGTCCTCGTCCTGCTCAACAACGACGTGGCGGTGCTGCGACCCGACTGGCTCGACGTCCTCGTTACCCAGGCGGTCCGGCCGGAGGTCGGCGCGGTCGGCGCGAAACTCCTCTACGAGGATGGGCGCCTTCAGCACGTTGGCGCCGTCGTCGGACTCGGCGGCGAGGCCGGCCATATCCTGCGCCGCCGCCCCGCCGACACGCCCGGCCATCTCGATCGCTTGAGCGTGGCGCACGAGGTCTCGGGCGTCACTGCGGCCTGCCTCGCCGTCACGCGCGAGAAGTATCAGGCCGTCGGCGGTTTCGACGAAGAGACCTTTGCCGTCGACTTCAACGACATCGACTTCTGCCTGCGCCTCGGCGCGCGGGGCTGGAAGACGGTGTGGACACCGCATGCGGTGCTGTCTCACCTCGAATCGGTGAGCCGCGGCCGGCCGGTCGGTGCAGCCCGCGCGCGCTTCGAGCGCGAGGCCGCCGCCTTCACCGAGCGCTGGCGCGACGTGATCCGGCACGATCCGTTCTACCATCCGGCCCTCTCGCTCACGACCTTCGGCGAGGAGCTGGAATGAGCGCCGACGGCTTGCCCCCCGCATGGCCCGACGCCCTGCTCTTCGCCGCCGAGCCCGTCCTGGGACGCCTCGCGCGGCTTGCCCGGGCGCTCCGCCATCCGAAGCGGGCTCTGCCGATCCTGTCGGCGCGGCTCTCCGGCCGGCGATTGCGGGCAGCGCAGGCTTTCGTCGCGCTGGTCGGCGCCCATCATCATCTGGACCGGCCCCGTATCATCCCACCGCCGAGCGAACCGCATGCCGCCCTCGCGGCAGCCGGGATCGAGCGCGTTGTGACGGATGCGACGGGCGCGATCCGCATCACCGCGGACGGGCCTCCGATCGTCCTGCTCACGTCCGACGGCCAGCACATCGCGGCCGGCGCGGCGGCCGCCATCGCCGCCGCCTTCGCCGATCCGGATCGTCACGCGATTTACGGCGACGCGTTATTCAGCCACGTCGCCCACGGCCCCTGGCTTCCCCTGCTGCGTCCGGCCTTCGATCGGGACTACCTGCGCACGGTCGATTATCTCGGCCCCGTCATCGCCCTTCGCCGCGCCAGCGTGATCGGCCTCGACGCCGTTCCCGGCGCTGCCGCGCTCGACCTGACACTGGCAATCGCGCACTGCTTCGGCACCGGCGCCGTGTGCCACCTCCCGCGCGTTCTCTCCTTCGGCCGCTTCGACGAAGGAGGGGAGGGGCGAGCCGCACGGCGGGAGGCGGTCCGGCGCGATCTCGATCGGGCGGGGGAGGGGGGCACGCCCGTCCTGGTCGGGCAAGACGGCGTGATCCGCCTCGACCGGCCCCTGCCGGAGCCGCGCCCCCTCGTCAGCTTGATCGTCCCGACCCGCGACCGGCTCGACCTGCTCCAGCCCTGTATCGAGAGCCTGCGTCACCGCACCGACTGGCCGGCCAAGGAGATCCTGATCTGCGACAATGACAGTCGCGATCCCGAGACGCTCGCCTATTTTCGCACCCTCGAGGCGGAAGGCGCGGCGCGGGTCGTCGCCTGTCCGGGACCTTTCGACTTCGCCGCGATCAACAACCGCGTGGCGGCGCAGGCCCGCGGACGCCTCCTCGCCTTCATCAACAACGACGTCGAGGCCGAAGCGCCGGACTGGCTGGAGCGCATGGTCCGCGAAGCCTTGCGCCCGGAGATCGGCGCGGTCGGGGCCCGGTTGGTCGATGGGGAGGGCCGGATCCAGCATGGCGGGATCGTGCTCGGCACCGGCGGTCTCGTCACCCATGGCCATCGCCATTTCGCCGGGGATGCAGCGGGCTATCTCGGCGCCCTGCGCGCCACCCGAAGCGTCTCGGCCGTGACCGCCGCCTGCCTCGTCATCGAGGCGGTCAAGTTCTCTCGCGTCGGTGGCTTCGATTCATTGACCTTCGCCATCGATTTCAACGACGTCGATCTCTGCCTACGGCTGAACGCCGTGGGTCTGCGGACCCTCTATGTCGGCGGCGCCCGGCTCCATCACCGGGAATCGGCGAGCCGCCGGCCTTCGCCGGCGGCGGCCGCCCGACACCGTGCCGAGGTCGAGGCGCTGAAAAAGCGATGGGGGCCGCTGCTTGCGCAGGACCCCCATTATCATCCGGGCTTCGACCCGGATCTCTCGACTCATCTCCGCCTTCGCCGAGGCTGGACCGGCCTGGAGCCGGCCGAGCCCCGCTGAAGACGCTTACTGCACTAGGCGCGGGCCGCCGGCCTGAACCTTCTCGTTCTCGGACATGATGCCGAGACGCTTGGCGACCTCCGTATAGGCCTCGATCAGGCCGCCGAGATCCTTGCGGAAGCGATCCTTGTCGAGCTTGTCCGAGGACTTGATGTCCCACAGCCGGCACGAATCGGGGGAGATCTCGTCGGCGACGACGATGCGCATCAGGTCGCCCTCCCACAGGCGGCCGGTCTCCATCTTGAAGTCGACGAGACGGATGCCGACACCGAGGAAGAGGCCCGACAGGAAATCGTTGACGCGGATGGCGAGCGCCATGATGTCGTCGATCTCCTGGGGCGTCGCCCAGCCGAACGCGGTGATGTGCTCTTCCGACACCATCGGGTCGTTGAGCTGATCGTTCTTGTAGTAGAACTCGATGATCGAGCGCGGCAACTGCGTGCCTTCCTCGAGCCCGAGCCGCGTCGCCAGCGAACCGGCGGCGACGTTGCGCACCACCACCTCGAGCGGAATGATCTCGACCTCGCGGATCAGCTGCTCGCGCATGTTGAGCCGGCGGATGAAGTGCGTCGGCACGCCGATGTCGTTGAGGTGCTGAAAGACGAACTCGGAGATCCGGTTGTTCAGCACACCCTTGCCGTCGATCACCTCGTGCTTCTTCGCGTTAAAGGCGGTCGCGTCGTCCTTGAAGTGCTGGATGAGCGTCCCCGGCTCCGGTCCCTCGTAGAGGACCTTCGCCTTGCCCTCGTAAATGCGACGGCGGCGGTTCATAGGCGTGTACCGTGGTTTGAGGAAGTCCATGGGGCCGAGGCTCCTTCGGAACTGGCACTTGAGGCGAAATCCGCGGCGCGGCGGCCCGTCTGGCGGGCAGACGACCGGATTATGCTTCCCGAGAGAGACATGTCCGGCCGCCTTAGCATCAATCTACCGGAACGAGGTTTGCAGCACAACGCGTTGGCCGGGCAACGCATTGCCGCCGTGGACGCAGACCCGCCTAATCCCCGGCCGATATGGGGGTAAGTGCCGTCGTCTTCGAGGGGTAGCGGCACAGATCAGCGATGCTGCAACGCGGACATTCCGGCCGGCGGGCCTTGCAGATGTAGCGCCCGTGCAGGATCAGCCAGTGATGTGCGTTGAGCCGGAACGGCTCCGGCACCCGCGCCTCCAGCCCCGCCTGCACCCTGTCGGTCGTCGCTGCGGAAAACAGGGGAATGCGGTTCGAGACGCGGAAGATGTGGGTATCGACCGCGATCCGCGGCACGCCGAAGGCTACGTTGAGCACGACGCTCGCCGTCTTCGTCCCGACGCCCGGCAGCACTTCCAGGGCCTCGGCCTCGCACGGC
>NZ_AP025942.1:0-512500 GCF_024347855.1 Methylorubrum sp. GM97 | reverse complement strand
ACGGAAGTGACCTACTACCGCTGGCGCAAGGAGTACGGCGGCCTGAAGAGCGATCAGGTTCGACGGATGAAGGACCTGGAGGTTGAGAACCAGCGGCTGCGCAAGGCGATTGCGGATCTCACCCTCGACAAGCTGATCCTGCAGGAGGCCGCTCGGGGAAACTGACCAGCCCCGCGCGCCGACGCGCCTGCATCGCGCATGTCATGAACGTCCTAGACGTCTCCGAGCGCCGCGCCTGTCGGGCGCTCGGGCAGCATCGCTCGACGCAGCGCAAGGTGCCGCGGGGAAGAGAGGATGAGGCCGCGCTGACAGCCGACCTCGTGGAACTGGCTCGCCAGTACGGGCGCTACGGCTACCGGAAGATCGGTGCATTGCTGAAGGCGGCGGGCTGGTTCGTCAACGACAAGCGGGTCGAACGGATCTGGCGGCGCGAGGGGCTGAAGGTCCCGTCTCGGCAGCCCAAGCGCGGCCGCATCTGGGACGGGGATGGTTCCTGCCTGCGATTGCGGGCGGAGCGTCGCGATCACGTCTGGTCCTACGACTTTGTCGAAGCCCGCACGCACGAGGGCCGCAAGTTCCGGATGCTGAACGTGGTCGATGAGTTCACGCGGGAGTGCCTAGCGATCCGCGTCGCACGCAAGCTGAAGGCGGCGGACGTGATCGACGTGCTGTCCGACCTGTTCATCCTGCGCGGCGTGCCCAGCCATATCCGCTCGGACAACGGTCCGGAGTTCATCGCCAAGTCCGTGCAGGCCTGGATCACCGGTGTCGGCGCCAGAACAGCCTACATCGCACCCGGCTCGCCATGGGAGAACGGTTACGTCGAGAGCTTCAACGCACGACTACGGGACGAGCTTTTGAACGGTGAGATCTTCTACACGCTCAAGGAGGCGCAGATCGTGATCGAGAGTTGGCGTCTACACTACAACAGCGTGCGCCCGCACGCCTCGCTCGGCTACCGACCACCGGCCCCGGAGGTGTTCGTGCCGGCCTTCACCGCTTGGCCGGCTGCGCTCACTCGGTCGGCTCCGCCGGCCAAGCGACCCGTGGAGCAAAGGCCGACCCTGCACTAACTTAGAACTTGGACCACCGCGTGGGGGCCGATCAGCATCACCGAGAGCCTGGCCGACAAAAGAGTCAGCGATCAGCAAGAAGCCCGCGGTCTCGACTGCAGAACGAGACGCGCGGGCTGAGGTCTTATCGGCAGCCGGAGAGGACAGACTCTCCGACGTCTGGCTCAGGGAAACACGTGGCCGCCGACGATCCGCAGGCCGACCTCACGGCCGGCGGCGAGGCGGGCCGTGTCTGCAGCTTCCACCACCACAACCTTCGCGCCGGGGCGGTCGATCTCGATCCGCTGACGTCCCTGCGTCCGGTACGAGGAGCGCACCGTCCCGGTGAGATGGGCGGTGTCCGGTTCGGCGAACTGCAGCTGCCAGGGGCGAGCGTAGAGCTTGACCGGTCCCACCAATCCGTTCGGGGCGGTCAGCGGCGTGGGCCTTCCGTTCACGAGAACCTGCCCGTTCTGGGCGATCGCTTCGACCTCGATCGTATCGCCGAGAAACTTGAGCACTGTCGGTGAAACGGGGTTCTCCTGTACTTCGTCCGGCGTGCCGACCTGTTCCAGGCGGCCGCGGTCGAGCACCGCGACGCGGTCGGAGAGTTCGAGCGCTTCGTCCTGGTCGTGGGTGACGAAGATCGTCGTCTGCCCGGTGCGATCGTGAATCTCCCGGAGCCAGCGGCGCAGATCCTTTCGCACCTGTGCGTCGAGCGCGCCGAACGGCTCATCGAGCAGCAGCACGCGCGGCTCGACCGCGAGGGCACGGGCGAGCGCGATGCGCTGGCGCTGGCCGCCGGAGAGCTGGCTCGGGTAGCGGTCGGCGAAGCCGGAGAGCTTGATCAGGTCGAGCAGGTTGCCGACGCGGCGCTTGATCTCGGCCTTGTCCGGACGCTCGGAACGCTTCCGGGCGTTGAGCCCGTAGGCGATGTTCTGCGCCACCGTCATGTGCTTGAACAGGGCGTAGTGCTGGAACACGAACCCGACCGCGCGGCGCTGCACCGGCACCTGCGTGGCATCGTCGCCGCCGAAGATGATCCGGCCGCGATCGGGGAAGTCGAGCCCGGCGATGATGCGCAGCAAGGTGGTCTTGCCGGAGCCCGAGGGGCCGAGCAGTGCCAGCAATTCACCCGCTCGCACGTCGAGGGTGAAGTCGTGCAGCACCGCCGCCGTCTCGAAGGTCTTCGAGACATCCTCGATCCGGATCGCCGTCGCCGTTCCCACAAGATCAGTGGCGGCGTGCCCCCGCCGCGATGTCGTCGGCGTAGCGCCATTCGAGGACGGATTTGACGGCGAGGGTGACAAGAGCGAGCCCGGCAAGGAGAGAGGCGACGGCGAACGCGGCAACGAAGTTGTACTCATTGTAGAGGATCTCCACGTGCAGCGGCAGCGTATTGGTGAGTCCGCGGATATGGCCGGAGACGACCGAGACCGCGCCGAACTCGCCCATCGCGCGGGCGTTGCAGAGCAGGACGCTGTAGAGCAGGCCCCAGCGGATATTGGGTAACGTCACAGTCCGGAAGGCGTGCCATCCGGAAGCGCCGAGGGTCAGCGCCGCCTCTTCCTCCGCCGTGCCCTGCTCTTGCATGAGCGGAATGAGCTGGCGCGCGACGAAGGGGAAGGTGACGAAGATCGTCGCGAGCACGATGCCGGGCACCGCGAAGATGATCTGGATGTCGTGCTCGACGAGGAACGGGCCGAACAGGCCGCGCGAGCCGAACACCAGCACGTAGATCAACCCGGACACCACCGGCGAGACCGAGAAGGGCAGGTCGATCAGGGTGACGAGCAGGTTCTTGCTGGCGAACTCGAACTTGGCGACGGCCCAGGAGGCCGCAACGCCGAAGACGAGGTTGAACGGCACGGCGATCGCCGCGACGATCAGGGTCAGGCGGATTGCGGAATGCGCGTCGGGCTCAGAGAAGGCGGCGAGGTAGGCGCCCCAGCCCTTGGCCAGAGCCTGCGCGAACACCGTGAGCAGCGGCAGGACGAGGAAGAGGCCGAGGAAGGTCAGCGCGACCGCGATCAGCAGCCATCGCACGACCCGCCGCTCGGTGACGACGCTGGCGGGAAGCCGCAGCATTTCGTGCCGCGGCGGCGTGCCGGGGCTTTGAGCCAGCGCCTCAGACATAGCCGAATCTCCGCCGGCTCCAGGCCTGGATCAGGTTGATCGCGAGCAGGGTCACGAAGGAGATCGCCAGCATGATCACGGCGATGGCGCTGGCGCCCGCATAGTCGAATTCCGAGAGCTTGATGACGATGAGCAGCGGCGCGATCTCGGAAACGTAGGGCAGGTTGCCGGCGATGAAGATGATCGAGCCGTACTCGCCGACGCCGCGGGCGAAGGCGAGAGCGAAGCCGGTCAGCACCGCCGGGATCAGCGGCGGCAGCACCACCCGCGTCAGCGTTGTGATCCGCGAGGCGCCGAGGATGGCGGAGGCTTCCTCCACCTCCTTGTCGATCTCGGCGATGAGCGGCTGCACCGTGCGTACGGCAAACGGCAGACCGATGAACACCATCGCGATGAAGATGCCGACCGGCGTGTAGGCCGCCTCGATGCCGACCTTGGCGAGCTGCTCACCCACCAGTCCGTTCGGGGCATAGAGCGAGGCCAGCGCGATGCCGGCCACGGCCGTCGGCAGGGCGAAGGGCAGATCGACCACGGCGTCGGCGAGCTTTCGGCCGGGGAAGTCGTAGCGGGTCAGCACCCAGGCGACGATGCCGCCGAAGACCGAGGCCGTGAGCGCGGCGAGCAACGACACGCCGAAGCTCACGCGCAGCGCGCTGGCCACGCGCGGATCGGTGGCGACGTCCCAGATGCCGGACAGGCCGAGACCCGACGCTTTCACCACGAGGGTGGCCAGCGGCAGCAGCACGATCAGGCTCAGGCAGGTCAGCGTGTAGCCGAGCGTGAGCCCGAAGCCGGGAATCACGCTCCTCTGGCGGAAGCGCCGCCGGGGTTTCACGGGCTCGCCCATGCGGTCAGCGCCCAGCCTTGCTCAACTGATCGAACAGGCCGCCATTGTCGAAGTTGGCCTTTTGGATCTCGTCCCACGAGCCTTGAAGATCCTCGATCTTGAACAGCTTGATCTCGGGAAGTTGCGCGAGATCCTCGGGCTTGGCCGCCTCGCGCTTGATCGGGCGATAATGGTGCTTGGCGAAGATCGCCTGCGCCTTGTCGCCGTAGAGGAACTGGAGATAGGCCTCGGCCTGCTTGCGGGTGCCCTTCTTGTCGACGTTGGCGTCAACGAGGGCGACCGGCGGCTCGGCATAGATCGAGGTCGGCGGCACGACGATGTCGAATTTGTCCTTGCCGAACTCCTCCAGCACGAGGAAGGCCTCGTTCTCCCAGGTCGGCAGAACGTCGCCGAGGCCGCGCTGAGCGAAGGTCACGGTCGAGCCCCGGGCGCCGGTGTCGAGCACGGGCACGTTCTTGTAGAGCGAGCCGAGGAAGGCGTTGGCCTTCTCCTTGTCCCGGCCGTCCCGCTCGTAGGCGTAGCCCCACGCCGCGAGGAAGTTCCAGCGCCCGCCCGCCGACGTCTTCGGGTTCGGGGTGATGACCTTCACGTCCGGCTTGGCCAGGTCGTCCCAATCCTTCACGCCCTTCGGGTTGCCCTTGCGGACGAGGAACACGACGGTCGAGGTGTAGGGCAGGCCCTCGTTCGGAAGCTTGGTGCGCCAATCCGCCGGGATCTTCTTCGAGATCTTGGCGATGGCATCGATATCGGAGGGGATGCCGAGGGTCACGACGTCCGCCGGGATGCCGTCGATGACGGTACGAGCCTGCGCGCCCGAACCGCCATGGGCGGCGCGCACGGTGATCGTCTCGCCGGTCTTGGCCTTCCACTCCTCGGCGAAGGCCGCGTTGACCTCGCGGTAGAGCTCGCGCGTCGGGTCATAGGAGACGTTGAGGATCTCGGTCTGCGCCTGGGCGCTGCCGGCAGATGCAAGGCAGACGGTCATGGCGAGACCGAGAAGGACCGCGCGCCGATAGGGTGTCGCGCCGGGCTTGATCGGATATCCGTCGAACACGTCGTCTCGCCTCCACATCGCGGACCTCGCCCGCCTCTGGAGACGAAGTGTTCTTTTTAAAGAACGATGTCAAGCGTAGCGCCATGTGAGATGCTTGATACAGAGCCCGAGACCAGTGCTCTTCACAAGGCGAATAAGACGAAATTTCTTCAAATGCGCGGGAAAATAGACAGAAAATCTATCACGCAACGTTCTTTTGAAAGAACGTTTTCGGGGACGATCTCGGCGTCAGGCTGAAGCCCATTCGACCGCCAGCCAGACGCCGCGGGCGATGATGAACCACCACGTCACGGTGACAGCCAGGGCACCGAGGAGACCGAGGGCCGCGAAGCGACGCTGCATCGGGCTCAGGATGGCTTCGAAAACGCTCTTCATCGCGGGACGTCTTCTCATCGCGTCGGTGGTTCGGTCTCGAAAGGGATCGCCACCGTGCCGCGTTGGCCGTGACGGCGTGCCAACCCGAAACATTCGGTGCCCTGTCGGGTCGTCTCGCCCTGGCCGTGGCAAGTGACGAACCAGGGTTGCAACGAATCCACTGTCTCGACCGCGCGTACCGCCGCGGGACCATCGCGCCGGGCTTCGGATTTGCAGCGATGCGGAGGACCGTCCCGATTTCGGACACTCTGATCTGCCCTCGAGAAAGCTTTTGGAAATGTCGTTGCCCAACCCCGCGAAGAACGCCCCGGACCGCGACGTGCAGCCGATCCTGTTCGGATTGCTTGCGGACGGTTCCGGCGAGGCACGCTTCGCTGGTACACCGATCGAGGTCGGCCCATCGTCGGAGGCGGCCCGGTTCTCGCCCTCCCGCGATTGGTACGGCCGCTGGGCGGTTCAGCCCCTGCACGGCAACCTGGCGCCGGACGCAACGCGGATGGATCGGGTCGTATGCCCGGAGGATATCGTGATCCTCGGCCCGCGTCGGCACGCCCGGCACTTTTGAAATGCCACCGCCGCGTTCAAGCGTCGTGCCGGATATCAAATCAAGGACGATGCTCGAACCTCTTGTTTTCGCATCATCTTTTTCCGAAAGCCGGAGGCCACCTTTCGCGGCGATGCTCTATGCGCCGCGCGCCGCATTGCTTAAGCTCGGACCATGGAGAATCACGAGCTACGCGAGTCGCGGGCGGCCCTCATCCTGATGGGCGTGGCCGTGCTTGCCGTGTTGCTGTTCGGAGCCGTGACGCTGATCGTGCAGGCGGCGGGCTGAGCGGCTTCGGCTGACCGGTCTATCTGCGGCTCGGAATCCAAGGGGCGAGCACGCCTCTTGGCGCCGTTCACGCGCGCAGCGCTTGCCATTCCTTCATGCCGCTCACGAAAATCGCCCTGTGCGCGGAGCGGAGACGATCGGGATTTTCGTGACCTACGCTCAGTCCGAGAGTGCACGCAGCTGCCGGTCGAGCGCTTCCAGCGCGCGGGCCTGATCCGGCTCGGGCTCGGGGCCGCTGACATAGGCGAGCGTCACCCGGGCGATGCGCAAAGCCGTCGCGAGATCGCGACCTTCGCGCTGCGCCTGCTCGATCACGGTGGCGACATCCGCCATGACCTGGGCGTTTCCCTCGTATCCGCGCATCATCTCCGCGTCATCAATGTCCGGGCCGCAAACCGCGCGGCGCCGCGAAACTGTCGTGTTGTCCCGAAAGCCGGCGATCACCGCTCGGGACGTTGCCCTATCCCTAACATTTTCGCCCGGTTGATGAAATGCGTGGGCCGCTGGCCCCTGTGCACCGGCCGCCCTCGTCGGCATAATCGCTGCCGGACCAAACGGGAGCACCGCAGAATGGACGAGCCAGGATCCGCCGGCCATGCGGTGTTCGACGTGGCCGAGAGCGTGCGCCGCCTTCCCGAGA
Organism: Methylorubrum sp. GM97; assembly: GCF_024347855.1. Lineage (NCBI taxonomy): Bacteria > Pseudomonadati > Pseudomonadota > Alphaproteobacteria > Hyphomicrobiales > Methylobacteriaceae > Methylorubrum > Methylorubrum sp. GM97. The sequence goes on along the minus strand of NZ_AP025942.1, from coordinate 505,564 downwards.
CCGCGGCGACGATGGTGGCCGATCACCGCTTCACCGACGACGAGACCGCGAGCGCCCGCGTCTTCCGGGTCTACCGGCCGACGCCGCCGCACTATCACACGACCTGCGACGAGTATCTCTACGCCCTCTCCGGCCGCTGCCGGATGCAATTCGGCGAGGCGGCGCCGGTCGAGGTCAGGCCAGGCATGCTCGTGTTCTTCAAGCGCGGGGTGGTGCATTCCGTGCCGGAGATCCTGGAGGAGCCGGTGGTGTTCCTCTCCGTCGACACACCCCGGCGCGGGCCGCGCGACATCCAGTTCGTCGAAGCCGGAACGGGCACGCCCGACAGCTTCATGCGGCAACCCGACTGAGACTCACAGCACGTCGCTGCCCGCCGGCACGGTGCGTTGCGCCCCCGTCGCCTCGGCGGCACTCTGGAACAGGCGCTCGCTCGTCAACTTCAGAAAGTAGAAGCCGAATTCCGGGTTCTGATAATAGAGCTGTTTCACCTCGGAATAGGACAGGCAGCGTGCCGTGCCGGCCTCGACGCAGGCGAGCGAGCCGGTGCGGCGATTGCCGGGCGAGAGCATGCCGAGTTCGCCGACGATCTGGCCCGGCCGCACGTCGAGGCCGTGCTCGGCGATGCGGAAGCGCCCGCTCTCGATCAGGTACATCTCGTGGGCCGGGTCGCCCTTCAGGAACAGCACCTCGCCGGCCCGGAAGCGGCGGGAGGTGCCGAAGGATTTCAGCCAGTCGAGGGAGAGGTCGCCGGAAGCCGCTCGCTCGGTCTCGCGCACGAGACGGACCATCTCGTAGAGCCGCCACGCGTTGAACGGGATCTGGATCGCCTCGGTGAGCATCACCGGCACGCTGCCGATCAGGTAGCCGTAGGTGATGACGGCGCAGCTCGCGCACAGGGCCACGATCCGCAGCGGGATCATCGTCCCCATCGCCGAGGAGGCGACGGTGAGCGCCGTCCCGAGATAGCCGATGGCTTCGACCCAGTTCATCGCGTTCCCCCCGGCCTCCCGGCCGGCCCTCGCTCCGGCGGGCGCTCCTGCGCGTTTGTCGCGTCGGCGGTTCGCCCATCCGGGTGGGGGATGCAAGTGCGGGAGCGCTCAGGCGCTCGCCCGCAGCGGGGCACGATCGTCGGTGAGCCTGTCGGCGACGCGATCGGCCGCGCGTTGCCCTTCCTCGTAGGCGCCGCCCGCGGTGCCCCATTGCGCACGGGAATTCGCCTCGCCCGCGAACCAGATCCGCTCGCCGACCGGCTCCTGGAGCGTCGCCCGGGCGGCCGCGTGTCCGGGGGGAACCACGGCCCAAGAGCCCCGCGACCAGGGATCGTGCCGCCAAGCGGTTACGGCCGGAATCGCGAGGTCGGCCAGGGCGGCGCGGCCGAAATGCTCGGCCAGAACCGCGCGGGCGAGGCGACGCGCCCCATCGGGGCCGGCCCCGGCGGCGTCGAGGGCGCGGGTCAAAGCGGTATCCAGCTCGAAATAGTGGAACGGCGTGCCGTCGATCCGGGTCAGCATCCCCGGCGGTTTGTGGCGTCCGCCGACCACGCTGGCGAGCCGGTCGCGGCCGTGGAACGGCGCCGAGGGCCAGTGCAGGACGACGTGCTCGTAGATGCCCGACAGGAAGCCGTCGATGGCCGCGCGCGTCCGTTCGGGCAGCGGGGGATCGAAGCGGAACGCCGCCTGGAGCACGGGCATCGGAACGGTGACGATGACGGCCCGCGCGGCGAGCTGCCCACCGTCGGCGAGTTGCACGCGCACGCCCGGCCCCGACCAATCGAGGCCGGTCACGGGGCATCCGAGCCGGATCGGCAGTTCAAGCGCCAAACGGGCGAGATAGGCGCCGTAGCCGCCCGCGATGAAGAAGTTGTCGCCGTATTCCATGCTCGGCCAGTCGTGCAGCGACACCTCCTCGAGAGGACGTCCCGAAACGAGGGCGTGGACGCCGGCAATGCGCTCACGCCAGGGCCCGAGATGGCGGGGCAAGGCGCCGGCGGCCGGCCCGTCCTGCGCGCGGGACGCCGCGCCCGTGATCGCCCGGTCGGCGACGTCGAAGGCGCGGGAGAAGGCGGCTTCCTCATCCGCACGCGCCGGACGCCGGCCAATCCAGAGATGCTCGTGCTGTGCGGCCCGCCGCAGGGGCTCGCCGCGGCTCCGGGCGAGGGCGATGAGGGGGTTGATCGGTCCGGCATGCATCCAGTGCGCGCCGAGATCGATCGCATGGCCGCGCAGCTGCGTCGTCACCGCGCGTCCGCCGACCCGGTCGCGCGCTTCGAGAACCGCCACCGACAGGCCGCGCTCGATCAACCGCCGGGCCGAGGCGATCCCGGCGGCGCCCGCACCGATCACGACCACGTCGGGCGCGGCCGGGACGGGCGAGACACGGGGCGCGACGGTCGGGCGGAAGCGGGCGTGCTCGGGGGCAGGGCGCATGATTTCGAAGCGGATCCGGGGGGGCAGCGGCCCTCATGTCGTCCGCTGACCCTGTCGCGGCAAGCGTTCGTGGCCGCCTTCTCTCGGTCAGCGGGCCGGCGCAGCACCGTTCGGATCGAGCACTTCGACCGTTCCCGACCGGTCGCCGCCCGGCCGCGGGCTTCCGGTGAGAGTGAAGATGCGGCCCTTGTAGGTAACCGCGCCGAAACCGTGGCGGGCGGTGGGAAGCCGGGCCAGGGCGCGCCAGAGATTGCCCGGCAAATCGAAGGCCTCGACCTCGTCGTAGGTCCTGCGATTCGACTCGCCGCCGATGACGAAGACCTCGCGGCCGAGCACGGCGGAGGCGACGCCGCTGCGCGCGGTCGGCAGGGGCGCCGCCTCGCTCCAGGCGTCACGCGCCGGATCGTAGACCTGATTGGCCGCGAGGTTCTTGCTCGAATCGCCGTCGATCCGGCCTCCGCTGGCGACGATGCGGCCCTCCACCGTCTGCACCGCGAGGTGGTCGCGGGGCGTCGGCAGGTTGGCGGCCGTGCTCCACCTATCGTTCGCCGGATCGTAGACCTCGTGGGAGCGGACGTTGCCGCGTCCCGACCCGCTGCCGCCGACGACGTGGATCTTGTCGCTGAGCGGCGCCGCCCCGCCCGCGGCCCGCGGGGTCGGCATCGGCGTGCGGGCCTCCCAGGCGTTCGCCTTCGGATCGTACGCCCAGACTTTGTCGGTCGCCTCCCAGCCGTTGACGTAGCCGCCGAACACGTAGATCCGCCCGCCCTGTTCGGCCGCCATGGTGTGGTGGACGGGGTAGGGGAAGGGCGCGCCCTTGCTCCAGCGATCGGTGGCCAGATCGTAGATCAGCAGTTCGGTCGCGCCGTTATAATCGCCGATGACGTAGGCCTTGCCGTCGAGCGCCGCGACCGCGACTTCGGAGCGCTCCGCCGGGGCGGAGCTGGCGCCCGCCCAGGCTCCGACTTCGTGGGCGGCGGCAGGCAAGGTGGCGGGAACGGTGGCGAGCAGGGAGCCGAGCAGGACGAGACGGGAGAGAGCGGGGCGGGCCATGGACGGATCTCCGGCGGATCTATGCGGGCAACGCCTCAATCGCGCTCAAGAGCCGCGCTTCGTCAGGGTTTCCCCGAAGCTGGGGCTTGCGCCATCCCCGCGGAGTGGCGAGAACCCGCCTCGGGTGGGTGCGGATCATCGAGAGGATTGAAGGGCGCGATGCTCATCAAGGCCGCTGCCGCCGCTATGCGGCAGGTATTCTCCCCCGCCCTGCGCGGCATTCTGTTCAAATCGCTGGCGCTCACGATCGGGCTGCTGGTGGTCGTGTGGTTCGGACTGACGCGCCTGATCCAGGCCTTCCAGGCGAGCCATCACATCTCGGCCGACTACCCGTTCCTCGACACCCTGGCCTTCTTCCTGGCCGGTGCCGGGCTGTTCGTGGCTTTGGCCTACATCATGCCCGCGGTGTCGATCCTCGTGGCCGGCTTCTTCCTCGACGACGTCGCCGAAGTGGTCGAGCACAGCGACTTTCCCGCCGACACGCCGGGGCGTGCCCTGCCGTGGGGGCAGGCGCTCGGCTCGGCTTTCCGCTTCGCCGGCCTCGCCCTGCTCGTGAACTTCGTGGCGCTGATCCTCGTCTTCGTGCCGGGGGTGAACCTCGTCGCCTTTTTCGGCGCCAACGCTTACCTCCTCGGCCGCGAATATTTCGAGCTGGCCGCCGGCCGTTTCCGCTCCCTTCCGGAGGCGCGGGCGATGCGCGAGCATTACGGCTTCACGGTGATCGCGGCCGGCTGCCTGCTCGCCGGTCTGATGATCGTGCCGATCGTCAACCTCGTGACGCCGCTCTTCGGCGTGGCGTTGATGGTTCATCTCCACAAGGGGCTCGAACGCAGGGCGCTTCCCGGCCCGGCCGAGACCAATCCCCGCCTGTCGAACCGGCGCTGACGCGCCGCGCTCAGGCACGACAGGACACACGATAACGCTTGCTTCAGTGAGGTCCGGCGCGGCCTCGCCGAAGCGCGTCCGCAATGCGGCGCTGCCCGCTTCGTGGCGTCCGGCAACCCGGTCCCGTGCAATGGGCCGAGGATCAAATCGCGGTTCGAGTTTAATCCCGGACGGTGCGTGTGCCTCGGCACGTCATGCTCAAGTTCTGTCGCCTATATCAGTAACACCAGAGGACGAGACTGCGCTTTCAAGAGAAGGCGCCGAACAAGAGAAAGTGAACATCACATGAAGACCCGTCTTGCCGCCGTCGTTGCCGCCGTCATCATCGGCGTGACCGCTCCGGCCTCTTCCGTGATGGCCTTCGACCGGAACGCCCGCCCGGCCACAACCTCCGACGTGGAGGTCACGGGTTCGCTCGGTGTCCACGACAGCCCCGCGCACACCGCCTGCCCGATGAGCTCGGCGGCCGAGGGCAATGCGAACCAGCAGAACTTCCCGGTCAAGCAATATGGCCAGACGTCTGGTGGTACGCGCTGCTGAGCTCCGGGCGCCGAATCCCGGCGCCACGAGACTGTGATATCGTGCAAGTCGCTATTTCCAGTGGAACTTTATCGATAATATTGGCCATAACGGCCTCACATCTTCGCGATTCGAGATGCGCTTCATCGTCTCGTCGCATTTTTCTTGCTCTCTCGACGGAATGACTGAGCGTTTCTGTCGTTGATGGTAATGACTGGGCCTGAATGGCCCGGTTTCTGCCTCTCCCTCCGCCTGCCGGGACGTTGGCCATTCCGCGACCATGCGGGGCCGACGCCGCAGGTGGGAGCCACCGACCGTAAGGAGTTGACCGAGCATGCAACTGAAGCCCGTCTCCTACGCCATGATCGCCGTTTTCGCCTGCGGCCTCGTGATGACCTTCGTCGGCTCGATGAACGTGCTGCTTGGCGGCATGTAAGACCCGGTCAGGCGTCCGACCGGCTCGGCCGCAGCCCGGCGCCCCGGTTGAGGCGCAGCAGCAAGGCAACGGGGATCAGACCCGTCATCACGATCAACAGCGCGCTCGCGGCACCGTCCTCGTAGGTGCCGCGAGCGGCTTCGCCGTAGAGGTGCGTGCTCAGCGTCTCGACGTTGAGCGGACGCAGAAGCAACGTCACCGGTAATTCCTTCGCCATATCCACGAAGGCGAGCAGCGCCCCGCTCAGGACGGCGGGCCATGCCAGCGGCAATTGCACCGCGAGGAGTGTGCCGAAGCGCCCGCGTCCCAGCATCCGCGCCGCGTCGGGAAGGGTCGAGGGGATGCGCGCGAAACCTGCTTCCGTCGCGCCGACCGGAATGGTCAGGAAGCGGAGCGTATAGGCGATGACCAGCGCTGCGCCCGTGCCGAGGCCGACGGCGGGTGCCCAGCCGAGCCCGGCGCCGGCCAGATTGGTCAGCCCGGTATCAAGCAGCGCGAGCGGGGCGAGGAGCCCCACGGCCAGCACCGTGCCCGGCATCGCGTAGCCGAGACCGGCGGCCCGGATCAGTGCCAGTCCGCTACGTCGCCCCAGGAGATGCGGGGAGGCAGCCACCAGCAGCCCCACCGCGACCGTGACCAGGGTCGCGGCGCCCGCGTAGAGCACGGTGTTGAGGGCCTGCGCGGCGAGGGTGTCCGGCAGCCCCATCCCGGTTAGTCTCTGCCAGACGGCCCATGCGAGATAGCCCGCGGGCAGGCCGAAGCCGAGCAGCACGGGAGTGAGGCCGAGGCCGATAGCGAGACCCGCCCGCCATCCCGACAGCGGCCGACGCGCGGTCGGCCGGTCGCGATGGCCCGAACCGGCATAGCCTCTTCCGCCGCGAGCGAGCCGCTCGAGCGCGACGAGACCGACGACGCCGGCCAGCATCACCAGGGCGATCTGCGCGGCGCCGGGCAGGTCCGAGCGGTTCACCCAGGTTGCGTAGACCTGCACCGTGAGGGTGCGGACCCCCAGGAACTCGGCCGCGCCGACATCGTTGAGCGCCTCCATCAGTGCGAGACCGGTGCCGAGGGCGATGGCGGGCCGAGCCAGCGGCAGCGCCACCCGGAAGAAGGTCCGCGCCGGTCCGGCTCCGAGCATCCGCGCGGCCTCCAGCAGCGTCCCCGCCCGCATCAGGAACAGCGCCCGGGTCGGCAGGTAGACGTAGGGGTAGAGGACGAAGCCGAGGAGCAGAATGCAGCCGGGCAGTGAGCGCAGATCGGGAAAGGACAGGTCGCGTGGGCTCGATAGGCCGAGCAGCCCGCGCAGTCCGCTCTGCACCGGACCGAGCGGGTGCATTAGATCGAGATAGGCGTAGGCCACCACGTAGGTTGGCACCGCGAGCGGCAGCAGTAGGGCCGCGTCGAGCAGCCGACGGCCGGGGAAGGCGAAGGCCGAGACGAGCCACGCCGTTCCGGTGCCGAGCCCGATCACCAGGATTCCGACACCGGCGAGAAGCAAGCCCGTCTCGCGGATCGCCTGCGGCAGCACATAGGCCGCAAGATGCGGCCACAACTCGCCGGACCCGTCGGCCGCCGCGACCGCGAGCGAGGCGACCGGCGCCAGGAGGACGGCGGCCAGCAGCGCCGCCGCCGCGTAGAGGAAGCCACGAGCGGGCGTCATCGATGATCCTGCGATCCGTCCCCTCGGCGTTCTGTCGGCCGGCCGCCGGGAACGGACCCCTGATGCTTGAGAGCGGTCAGTTGTCGAAGCCGACCTTGTCCGCGAGCAGGCTCGCCGCCTTGCGGTTGCGGGCGATCTCGACGAGCGGCGTCGTGTCGAAGCTGAGCGGGCCGAGCGCCTGCAGCATCGGATCGGCCGCGACGCCGGCTTTCACCGGATACTCGAAGTCGGCCTTGGCGTAGAGCGCCTGCGCCTCGTCGGAGACGAGGTATTCGAGCAGCTTGACCGCTTCCTCGCGATGCGGCGCGTGCTTGGCGACCACGGCGCCCGAAACGTTCACGTGGGTGCCGCCGCCCTCGAAGGTCGGCAGCACGACCTTGATCGCCTCGCCCCATTTCTGCTGATCCGGACCCCCGCGGCCCGAGCGCATCAGCCCGACATAGTAGGAGTTGGCGAGCCCGATTTCGCAAAGGTCCGCGGCGATGTCGCGCGCCACGTCCCGGTCGCCCCCGGCCGCCTTGCGGGCAAGGTTGGCCTTCACGCCGCGAAGCCACTCCTCGGTCTTCTCCGCGCCATGGCGCACGAGGAAGGCGGCGATGAGGGCCGTGTTGTAGGGATGCTGGCCCGACCGGAGGCAGATCTTGCCCCGCCACTTTGGATCGGCCAGCGATTCGTAGGTCGCGGCGTTCAGGTCGGAGAGCGCCTTGTCGGCGTAGAGCACGCGGGCGCGCATGGAGAGGGCGTACCAGCGCCCGTCCCCGTCGCGAAGCGGCGCCGGTACGGCTGCCTCCAGAACCGCGGAGCGGACCGGCTGAGCGAGGTCGCGGTCGACCAACTCGATCAAGTTGCCGATATCGACCGTCATGACCACGTCGGCATTGCCGCGGGCACCTTCCGCCGCGACGCGCTCGGCCAAGCCCTTCTCGACAAAGACGGTGTTCACCGTCACGCCGCTCTTGGCGGTGTAGGCGTCGAGGAGAGGCCGGATCAGGCCCGGCTCGCGGGTCGTATAGAGGTTCACCTCAGCACTCTCGGCCTGGCCAGCCAGAGCAAAGGCAACGCTGAAACCTACGAAACAACCGAAGCGCCGCAGCCGCAACATTCTATTCCCCCCAAGCATCAGTGATGCTCGCCGGGTGTTATAGGCGGGCAGGGAGCCGGACAAGTCTGATGATTTATACTTATTCTAGATAAAATTGACATCTCAAGCGGATTCGCATTCGGTGAAGACGAGGATTCTGCCTTCGACGAGCCCCAGCTCGATCCTGTCATCCACATGATCCTCCTGCGCCGCGGTGAGGCGCAGGGGCTCGTCGAGCCCCGGAATCTCAACGTCGATGCGGGTGCTCCCGCCGGCAAAGTTGCGGCGCAGCACCCGGCCCGGCACGCCTTCGCCGCGCGGCACGATGCGGATCGCCTCCGGCCGTAGGCAGACCTGCACGGCTCCGTCGGGCCCGGAGGAGGGCAGGGCGACCGTTCCCAGCGGCGTCGCCAGACGGCCGCCGGAGGCGAGGCCCGCCACCGTCACGACGTCACCGAGCGCCCTCGCGGCGAAGGGGCTCACGGGCGCGCGATACAAGGCTTCGGCGGTGTCGCACTGGATCAACTGGCCCTTCCGCATCAGGGCGATGCGGTCGGCGAACTCGACGGCCTCGGCGGCGTCGTGGGTCACGAGGATGGCGCTGATGCCGTCCTGACGCAGAACGGCGAGCGTGTCGGCACGAACCCGCTCTCGGGTGCCGGCATCGAGGTTCGAGAACGGCTCGTCGAGGAGCAGCACCCGGGGACGCGGTGCGAGCGCCCGCGCCAGCGCCACCCGCTGAGCCTCGCCGCCGGACAGCGTCGCCGGGTAGCTTGTCTCACGACCCGCCAGACCGACCTCGGCGAGGCGCTCCCGCGCCACGGTCCGCGCCCGCGCGCCCGGCAAATGGCTCAGGCCGAACCGGACATTGGCCAGCACGGTGAGGTGGGGAAACAGGGCGTAATCCTGAAACATCAGGCCGACGCCGCGGGTCTCGGGCGGTTCGCCGCCGCCGCGACCGGCGATGCGCCGGCCATCGATGTGAATTTCGCCAGCATCGGGTTCATCGAGCCCGGCGACCAGCCGCAGCAGCGTGCTCTTCCCGCACCCGGAATCACCGAGAACCGCCAGGATCTCGCCCGCCGACAGCGAAAGCGAGACGTCGTCGAGCGCCAGCATCCGGCCGTAGCGCCGGCTCACACCGCGGATGTCGAGGCGCACGGATGACGATGCAGCCGACACGCCGTCCTGTCCGGTGGCCGTGGGAGGAGCGGGTTTACGGCGAGGAAACAACGGCGGCGGATCCGACGAACGAGCCTGAACCGGGAGGATTTGCCCGGTCGTCCCCCTCCCTCGCACAGCTTCCGCGTCGGCGCGAGATCCCGCTTCGCGCTTCTCAAAGAGGCCGAGGCATGCTATCGCCCCGCTGCAATGCCGCTCGCCACGCCGCCCTGTGCGGAAGGTTCCGGGAAACCGGTGCTCGGCGTGAGTTGCGTTCGGCGGGTGTAGCTCAATGGTAGAGCAGCAGCCTTCCAAGCTGAATACCCGGGTTCGATTCCCGGTACCCGCTCCAACCTTCTTCCCCGATCCATTGCCGAAGCCGTTCCGCCCCTGTCGGAACTGACTGTTTCGGCTTTGCCGCGACCCGGCCTCAGCCCGTCGGCGTGCGGAGCGGGGCATAGGTGGCGCGGTAGCTGCGTGGGCCGACGACGGGGAGCAGAACGTTCCGCGCCCAGTCCGGCATCCGCGCCGTGCGCGACAGACGATCGGTCATGCTCTGGACATGTGCGACGCGGGGACGCCGCAGCCGTTCGTAATCCGGCCCGACGCGATCCCAATCCGCCCGCTCCGCCAGCAAGCGGGCCAAAACCTGTGCATCCTCCAGGGCGAGCGCAGCGCCTTGGGCCCAGACCGGTGCGGTGGCGTGGGCTGCATCGCCCAGCAGGACGACGCGGTCGCGGGTCCAGGCCGGGATGCGAACCTCTTCCAGCGGCGAGTGATAGACCGCATCCGGTTGCGACAGGACCGCATCGAGCGTGTCGCGCACCAGCCGGGGAAAGGGCGCGAACGCGCCGCGGATCGCGGCCGGATCGGGGCCACGCTCCCGCCCTGCGCTCACCGAGGCCCAGCCATAGGCTTCGCCGCGATCGACCGGAATGAGCAGGAACAAGGCACCGGCCCCAGCCCACAGCGTCCAGGCCTCGACGCCGGGATTGGGCGTCATGAAGCGCCAGCTCTGGGTCGCCAGCATCGCCGATCCGAGGGCCTGTTCCCCGAACAGGCTGCGGCGGACCGCCGAGTGAACCCCGTCCGCCCCCACGAGCAGCCCGCCGCTCTCGGTCGAGCCATCGGCGAGTTCAGCCGCGACGCCCGGCGGCCCCTGGCGAACGGCGGCGATCTCGACACCCCGGCGGATGTCGCCCGGAGGGAGATCGCCCTGCAACAGGTGCAGCAGGTCGGCGCGGCGCAGGCAATGCGGCCCCGTTTCCGTACCCCAGAACGCGGTCTCGTCCACCGCGAAGAGGAGGCGTCCGCGCTCGGTGCGGTATTCGCGACGCCGCACCGGCGCGCCGACCGCGCGGAGTGCATCGAGCAAGCCGAACTGGCTCAATGCGCGCACGGCGTTGCCGGGCAGATTGATCGCCAATCCCGCATCCGCCTGTACGCCGCGCCGTTCCAGCGTGAGCGAGGGGATGCCCTGCTGGTGCAGGGCGCGCCTAACGGCGAGACCGGCGATGCCGCCTCCGGCGACCAGCACGCGGCCGACCTCTTGCGTGTCCATGCGCCCTCGAGTCCGTCCCCGCGCCCGCCAACCTGCCGCACGGTGCCATCCGTGGAAAGGAACGGGATAGACCCCGCAGGGCGCATCGACGCAAGCCCGCCGACCCCGAGCGAGCGGCGCCGCTCAGTGCGGGGTTCCGGTTTCCTGGCGCGTCTCGTAGGGCCATTTCCAGCCCTGGATCTCGGGCATGTCCTCACCGTACTCGCGGATGTAGAGCTTGTGTGCCGTGAGGCGGTCCCGGAACGCCTGCTTGGCTCCTGCCGCCCGCGTCACCAGCCCCGGCACCCGGTCGATCGCTTCGATGGCGAGGTGGAAACGGTCGAGCTCGTTCAGCACCACCATGTCGAACGGCGTCGTCGTGGTGCCCTCCTCGATGAAGCCGCGCACATGCATGTTGGCGTGGTTGGCCCGGGAATAGGTCAGCCGGTGAATGAGATAGGGATAGCCGTGATAGGCGAAGATCACCGGCTTATCGCGGGTGAACAGGCTGTCGAACGCGGCGTCCGTCAGCCCGTGCGGGTGGTCCCTGTTCGATTGCAGGGTCATCAGATCGACCACGTTGACGACCCGGATGCGAAGGCCGGGAACGGCCTGCTTCAGGAGATCGACGGCGGCCAGGGTTTCGAGCGTCGGCACGTCGCCGGCGCAGGCCATCACGACATCGGGTTCGAGCCCGGTCTCGTCCGTCCCGGCCCAGGACCAGATGCCGATGCCCGCCTCGCAATGGAGACCGGCCTCGTGCGCGCTGAGCCATTGCGGCTGCGGCTGCTTGCCGGCCACAATCACGTTGATGCGGTCGTAGGTCTGCAGGCAGTGGTCGGCCACCCAGAGCAGGGTGTTGGCGTCCGGCGGCAGGTAGACCCGGACGATGTCCGACTTCTTGTTGGCGACGTGATCGATGAAGCCGGGATCCTGGTGGCTGAAGCCGTTATGGTCCTGGCGCCAGACATGCGAGGTCAGGAGGTAGTTGAGCGAGGAGATCGGCCGGCGCCAGCCGAGTTCGCGCGACACCTTCAGCCACTTGGCGTGCTGGTTGAACATCGAATCGACGATGTGGATGAACGCCTCGTAGCAGGAGAACAGGCCGTGGCGGCCGGTGAGCAGGTAGCCTTCGAGCCAGCCCTGGCAGAGATGCTCGCTCAGAACCTCCATCACCCGGCCCTCGTGGGCGAGGCTGACGTCGTAGGGCTCGATATTCTCGATCCAAACCCGGTCGGTCGCCTCGAACACCGCGTCGAGCCGGTTCGAGGCGGTCTCGTCCGGCCCCATGATGCGGAAGTTGCGCGCCTCGGCGTTGAGCCTGATCACGTCGCGCAAATACCGCCCGAGGGTGCGGGTGGCCTCGCCGATTTCGGCGCCGGGCTTGGACACCGTGAGGGCGAAATCCTGCCACCGGGGACAGCGCAGCTCCCGGCGTAGCAGACCGCCATTGGCGTGGGGGTTGGCGCTCATGCGCCGGTTGCCCTCGGGCGCCAGGGCGGCGAGTTCGGGCCGCAGGCGGCCGGTCTCGTCGAACAGGGTTTCGGGGCGATAGCTCCGCATCCAGTCTTCGAGGATCTGGCGGTGGCCGTCATCGGTCCGGGCGTTGCCCACGGGCACCTGATGCGCGCGCCAGAAGCCCTCCACCCGTTTGCCGTCCACGGTCTTCGGCCCAGTCCAGCCCTTGGGGCTGCGCAGCACGATCATCGGCCAGCGCGGGCGCCGGAAGCCCATGCCGCCGCCCCGCGCCTCGGCCTGGATGTCCTTGATGCGCGCCACCGCGCGGTCGAGCGCTTCGGCCATCGCCCGGTGCATGGGCTCGGGCTGGTCGCCCTCGACGAAGAAGGGCTCGTAGCCGAAGCCGGTGAACAGGGACTCCAACTCGTCGTCCCGCATCCGACCGAGCACGGTCGGGTTTGCGATCTTGTAGCCGTTGAGGTGGAGGATCGGCAGCACCGCGCCGTCGGTGACCGGGCTCAGGAACTTGTTGGACTGCCACGAGGCGGCGAGCGGCCCGGTCTCGGCCTCGCCGTCGCCAATCACGCAAGCCGCGATCAGGTCGGGATTGTCGAACACCGCGCCGAAGGCGTGGACGATGGCGTAGCCGAGTTCTCCGCCCTCGTGGATCGAGCCGGGGGTCTCGGGCGCGACGTGGCTCGGGATGCCGCCGGGGAACGAGAACTGCCGGAACAGCCGGCGCATGCCCTCCGTATCCTGTGCGATGTCGGGATAGACCTCGCTGTAGGTGCCTTCGAGGTAGGTGTTGGCAACGATGCCGGGACCGCCATGGCCGGGGCCGCAGATGTAGATCGCGTCGAGATCACGCGCTTTGATCAGCCGGTTGAGGTGGACGTAGATGAAGTTCAGACCCGGTGTCGTGCCCCAATGGCCGAGAAGCCGTGATTTGATGTGCTGCGGCTGAAGCGGCTCGCGCAGCAACGGATTGTCGAGCAGGTAGATCTGGCCGACCGAGAGATAGTTGGCCGCCTGCCAGTAGCGGTCGATTAAGGCGAGTTCCTCGCCGCCGAGGGTGGCAGAGGATGGCGCGGTCCGTCCTTGCGGGTTGGTTGGCTCGGTCACGAGGTATCTCCTGGCGGGCGGGGCAGGATCGGGCGGCCTCTCGGATGGCCGCCGGAACGCGGGGAGGGCGTGTCGGCGCTCAGTCTCCGAAGATCACGCGGCGGAAGCGAGCGAGGGCGAAGGCGAAATAGACGCTGCCCAGGGCTGCGAGGGCGAGGAGCTGCGGCCAGACGATGGAAAGGTCCGCGCCGCGGTAGAGCACCGCCTGGGCGAGGGCGACGAAGTGCGGCGTCGGGCTCACGGTCTGCACGAGATATTGCAGCCAGACCGGCATGCTCTCCATCGGCGTGCTGCTGCCCGAGAGAAGCTGCATCAGCAGCAGCACCGGGATCACCAGCAGGCCGAACTGTCCCATGGAGGTGGCGATGGTGCCGAGCAGGATGCCCAAGGCCGCCACGGCGAGGGCGTAGAGGCCTGCCCCGAACAGGAACAGGGCGATGGAGCCGGCGATCGGTACGCCGAGCCACCACTCCACGACGATGAGCAGCGAGAATCCGGCCGCCACGAGGATCACCATCCCGTTGGCGATGACCTTGGCGAGCATGATCTCGACGGGCACCAGCGGCATCACCAGCAGGTGCTCCACCGTGCCCTGCTCACGCTCGCGGATCAGCGCCGCCCCGGTGAGGATCACCGTCAGCAGCGTGATGTTGTTGATCACCTGCATCACCGAGGTGAACCAGCTCGTCTGGAGGTTCGGGTTGAACTTGGCCCGCGTCACCACCCGCACCGGTGCCGTGTCGTTGAGTTCGCTGCGGGCGGCGAAGGCGGCGATCTCCTGGGTGATGATGGTCTGGATGTAGACCGAGCCGTTGCCGGCCTGGGTCATGGCCGTGGCATCGACGTCGAGTTCGATCGAGGTTGGGTGGCCGGACAGCACGTCCCGCTGCAGGCGTGGGGGCAGATCGATCACGAAGACCAGCCGGCCTGTATCCATGGCGGGATCGACCTCTTCGGGACCGATCAGAACGACGTCCTTGAACAGCGGCGGGTTGAAGGCACTCACGATCTGCCGCGAGAGGTCGGATTGATCCTCGTCGACCACGCCGATGCTCACGTTGCGCACCTCGGTCGAGGCGCCGGAGGCGACGGAAACGATGGCGAAGGAGAAGGCGTAGACGACGAGGAACAGCATCACCGGATCGGCCCGGATGCTGCGCAGCTCCTTGACGATGAGGCGGAACACGTTGGCCACATGCGTGCCGAAGCCGAGCGGCGCGGGAGCGGGGACCTGGGCACGAGCGGGGACTTGGGCAGGGGCTTGGGCGGGAGCGGCCATGTCACGCCTCCTGCTTGCGCAGGAGCAGTTGCGACAGCACGAGGAACAGGAACGCGAAGCCCGCCAGCACCGCGATATTGGGCGCGAGTTCGATGAAGGGCAGGCCCTTGGTGAAGGCGCCCGCCGTGACTGGCTGGTACCATGCCGGCGGCAGCGAGAGCCCGATGATCCGCGCGCTGCCCGAGAGCGAGGAGATCGGGACCAGAAGCCCGGAGAAGTTGACCGCCGGGATGATCGACAGGAGCGCGGTGGCGAAGACCGCCGCGACCTGGGTCTTCATGAAGGTCGAGATGAACTGGCCGAACCCGGTGGTGGCCGAAACGTAGAACAGCGTGCCGAGCGCCAGGGCGATGAACGAGCCCTTCACCGGAACGTCGAACACGATCAGCGCAACGAGGACCAGCAGCAGGAAGCTGATCATCGCGATGCCGATATAGGGAAGTTGTTTGCCGACGAGGAACTCGAACTTGGTCACCGGCGTCGAGCGGAAATTGGCGATCGATCCCGTCTCCTTCTCGCGCACCACCGCGATGGCCGACATGATGGCGGGGATCAGGATGAGCAGCAGCATCATCACGCTCGGCACCATGGCGTTGACGCTGCGAAAGGCCTGGTTGTAGCGGAAGCGCGTCTCCACGCTCACGGTCTTGCCCGTTGCGGCGGCGCCCGTGCGTTCGATCACCAGCTGCTGAGCGTACTGGCTCGCCAGTGAGGTGACGTAGCCCCGGCTGGTCTCGGCCCGGAACGGCATCGCCCCATCAAGCCAGACGGCGACTTCCGGCACCCGGCCGGCCTGAAGGTCGAGACCGAACCGGGGCGGGATCTCCAGGGCGATCTGGACGCTGCCGCTGCGGAAGCGCTCGTCGAGTTCGGGTGCGGAGCGGATCGGCGCCTGTTCGCTGAAGTAGCGCGAACTGGTGAAGGCCTCGGTGAGCTGCCGGCTCTCCGGGCTGTTGTCCTGGTCAAAGGCGGAGAAGCGCAGGTTCTCGACGTCGAACGAGATGCCGTAGCCGAAGGCGACCAACAGCAGCATCGGGCCGATAAAGGCGAAAGCGATGCGGATAGGATCGCGCAGCAACTCCATCGTCTCGCGCCTTGCATAGGCCCAGAGCCGGCGCGGATCGAACAGGTGGCGATGCGGCGCGGGTCGCGGGGCGGCGGCGGGGAGATCCGCTGGCGGCCCGGCCGGCTCCTCCCGGTCGATGCCGGCGGCTTCGGCGAGATAGCCGATGAAGCAATCCTCCAGCGAGGCGCTGCCGCGCTCGCGCACGAGGTCGGCCGGCGTGCCGACAGCCAGCACCCGGCCGGCATGCATGAGCGAGATGCGGTCGCAGCGCTCCGCCTCGTTCATGAAGTGGGTGGACAGGAAGATGGTGACGCCCTCGTCGCGCGAGAGGTCGATCAGGGTGCGCCAGAAGGCGTCGCGGGCGATGGGATCGACGCCCGAGGTCGGCTCGTCGAGGATCAGCATGGCCGGCCGGTGCAGCACGGCCACCGCGAGCTGCAGCCGCTGCTTGATGCCGAGCGGCAGACTGTCGGGCCGCGCGTCCTTGACGGGTTCCAGCTCGTAGCGGTCGAGCAGCTCCCGGATCCGCACCGGCCGGTCGTGCGGCGGCAGATGGTAGAGCTGGGCGTGCAGCTCGAGGTTCTGCAGCACGGTCAGCTCGCTGTAGAGCGAGAAGGCCTGCGACATGTAGCCGACGTTGCGCCGGGTCTCCATGTCGTTGCTGCCGACGGGCCGGCCGAACAGCCGCGCGGTGCCCTCCGTGGCCGGTAGGAGGCCGGTGAGCATCTTCATCGTCGTGGACTTGCCGCAGCCGTTCGAGCCGAGGAAGCCGAAGATCTCACCGCGGCCGATACGGAAGCTGACATCGTCGACCGCGGTGAAGCTGCCGAAGCGCCGCGTCAGGTGCTCGGCCTCGATCGCCGGCTCTGCGTCGAGCCCCGGCGGGCGGGGCCGCAACACCACGGCCTTGTGCTGCGCCTGCTTCTCGGGCGGCAGGAGCGCGATGAAGGCCGCCTCCATGTCGGGCTTGGCCGTCCGCTCGAGCAGCTCGGCGGGGCTGCCGCTCGCGATGATCTTTCCGTCATCCATCGCCACCAGCCACTCGAAGCGCGAGGCCTCGTCCATGTAGGCGGTGGCGACGACGACGCTCATGCCGGGCCGGCGCGCCCGGATCGAGCCGATCAGGTCCCAGAACTGACCCCGCGAGAGCGGGTCCACGCCGGTGGTCGGCTCGTCGAGGATCAACAGGTCGGGATCGTGGATGAGGGCGCAGCAGAGGCTGAGCTTCTGCTTCATGCCGCCGGAGAGCTTTCCGGCGGGCCGCGACTCGAAGGGTTCGAGGCCGGTCGCGGTGAGCAGGTCGGTGATGCGGGTCCGCCGTTCGCGCTGTCCCTGTCCGAACAGCCGGCCGTGGAAGTCGATATTCTCGAAGACGCTGAGCGTCGGGTAGAGATTGCGGCCCAGTCCCTGGGGCATGTAGGCGATGCGCGCGCCCTGCGCCGCGCGGTGGCGTCGCTCCGCCATGTCGCCGCCGAGCGCCAGAACCTGGCCGGTCTGGATCCGGCGCACCCCCGCGACCAGGGCGAGCAGGGTCGATTTGCCGACGCCGTCCGGCCCGATCACCCCCACCATGCGCCCGGCCGGCAGGCCGAGCGACACGTCGTCGAGCGCGACCGTTCGGCCGTAGCGGTGCGAGACATGGTCGAGCCGGGCGATCTCGGCCGCGTCGGTCATGCCGGCCTCACGGCAGCTTCACGGCGAGGTCGGGCGGCCACGCGACGTTGCCCTTGATGCGCACGAACCCGATGCCGCGCACGCCGGTCTTCACCCGCTTGCGGTAGGTCTTCAGCACCTGCGGATCGATCTGGAGCTTGATGCGGAAGGTCAGCTTCTCGCGCTCTTCCTCGGTCTCGACGCTTTTGGGCGTGAACTGCGCGTCGGCAGCCACGAAGCTGATCGTCGCCGGCACGACGTATTGCGGAACCGGATCGAGGATGATGCGGGCCTCGTCGTTCAGCGCCAGCGGCCCGGCCTGCGAGGCCGGCAGGTAGATCGTCATGTAGACGTCCGAGAGGTCGAGCAGCGTCAGGATGCGGGTGCCGGCGCCCACCACCTCACCCTCCCGCGCCAGCCGGTACTGCACCCGCCCGTCGCGGGGCGCCCGCAGCACGAGATCGACCAGCATGGCCTCCAGCCGCTGCACGTCGGCTTCGGCGCTCTGCACGGCGAACTTGGCCTGATCCTCCTGCGCCTTGGCGGCGTCCAGCGCCGCCTTGGCCGCCTCGGCCTTGGCCTTGCGCTGGTCGAAGATCTGCTTGGCCATGTAGCCCTTGCCGACCAGCTCCTTGCCGCGGCTGTAATCGGCGTCGGCGAAGGTGAGGTCGCTGTTGCGCTGGGCGATCAGGGCGACGGCCTCGGCGAGGCTCTTCTTAGCCCGCAGCACCTGGGACTGGGCGCCGCGCAACTGCGCCTCGGTCTCGGGCGAGGAGATCGTGGCGACGACCTGCCCCGCGCTCACCTCGTCGCCCTCCTTGACGAGGAGCTTCGAGATTCGGCCCGCATATTTCGCGGCGACATCGACCTGCGTCGCCTCGATGCGCCCGTTCGACTTGGCGATGCCGTCCGGCATCTTCTGGCCGCGCAGACGGTCGATCAACTGCTTCAGGCGCGATTGTGCGAGGGACGGCGGTGGTGCCGCGACGGCGAAACCGGTGGCGAGCAGGATCGCAAGCAGGGCCCCGCGCGCCCTGGGGCCCGGCCTCGTCCGCCTCATGCCCTCGCCCCTGACGCGATTCGATCCAGCAGACGCATCGTGTGTTTCGCGATCATAAGTTCTTCGTCGGTCGGGATGACCCAGATCTGCGCCCGGCTTCCCGATGCATCGAGTCTTGCGACGCCCGAACCGTTGGCGTCATTGCTCAGGATCAAACCGGCCCAACTCAAATCGGCGATAATGCGCCGCCGGATCTCGGGCGCGTTCTCGCCGATCCCGGCCGTGAAGACGAAGGCGTCGAGGCCGCCGAGCGTCACGGCGAGGGCGGCAGCGGCCTGCGCGACGCGCCGGCAGAAGAAGGCGACCGCCAGGGCCGCCTCGGGCCGGTCGCTCGCCAGCAGCGCCCGCACGTCGTTGCTGAGGCCGGACAGGCCGAGCAGCCCGCTCTCGTAATAGAGCATGTGCCCGACCTCGGCCGGCGTCATGCCCCGATGCTCGATGAGATGCAGTACGACGCCGGGATCGAGCGCACCGCAGCGCGTTCCCATCGGCACGCCGTCGAGAGCGGTGAAGCTCATGGTGGTTTCCTGACTTCGGCCCTCCTTCAGCGCACAGAGCGAGGCGCCGGAGCCGAGATGGGCGATCACCACGCGTCCGCTCGCCACCTCAGGGGCGATCTCCCTCAGGCGCCCGGCGACGTATTCGTAGGACAGGCCGTGGAAGCCGTAGCGCCGGACGCCCTCGTCATGGAGGAAGCGGGGGAGGGCGAACCGATCGGACAATTCCGGGTGGCCGCGATGGAAGCTGGTGTCGAAACAGGCGACCTGCGGTAGATCGGGCCGGCGCTGCCGCAGCACACGGATCGGATCGAGGTTGCCGAGCTGGTGGAGCGGCGCCAGCGGGATGAAGGTTTCGAGCCTGCGCAACACGGCGTCGTCGATCAGCACCGGCTCCGCGAAGTCCGCTCCGCCATGGACCACCCGGTGCCCGACCGCGACGACCGTCGTGTCGCCGAGATGATGCAAAAGCCAATCGGCGAGATGGTGCTGGGCCGCCGAGGCATCGGGCACCTCGCCAGCCTCGAAGCGGCGGTCCTCCAAGAGGGCGCCGCTCCCGTCCGTCACCTTCAGCGAGGGCGTGCTGCCGATCCCGCTCATCCCCCCGCTCAAGCTCGGCGCGAGATCGGCGCCCTCGATGCGGTACAGCTTGAACTTGATCGACGAGCTGCCCGCATTCACGACGAGGATGCTGTCGCGCATCTCAATTCCAAGCCGGAGCCGCGTCAGGAGAAGGCGGAGCGACGGCCGTGGCGATCAATGGCCTCCTCGCAATGCCTCGCGAACGGCTGTCGTCGAGTTGTACGGGCCGCGAGATCCAGGATCGCATCCAACCTCTTCCCTCTATCGACCGCGCATCCAATCGAGTGAGCCGCCGTTGGCCCGATCTTGCCGAAGGAATAAAAACTCTTCCGAAGCGAGCAAATGATGATCTTGGACTTCTATCGAGAGCATGGCGGTAGAAGGATTGCCAACTTGTCCCGATAACATTTGATCAATAATTGAAATCTCATGCATGGAAGGTCCGTGCACCTGTCGTTCAACACGGACAAATCGGTCTGGTTGCGTAGATTTGCTACGATGGTGAGCTGAAATCTGTCGCGACTGCTGTCGGGTGCGGGAACCGACATCGCGCAGCCTGCATTTGCAAAAGCGCAACGGTTTCTACCTCGGCTGTTGCGCGAGCTTTGTCACGGCCTCCCCTGAGTCGAACAGGGGCGTTCAATTCGTATTCCGACAGGTTATTTGTCAACGAAATCAGCAATCGTTTCGCAGAACCCTGGTCTCGCCGCTTCAACAGGCACTCCCGCGTTGAGCCGAAGTGGAGACCGCTTCAGCAGGCAAGAAAACGCGAAAACAGAGGTTTGATCCCATCGACCGGTCCGAGGTGATCGGTCACCACACGAGAGCACCTGAAGCCGTCGCTGTGCTCCTGGAGACCACGGCCGATGCCATCCCGCTGCATCCGGCGCCGGGGCGACGCCATCGATACCGATGACGCCGGCCATCGGCGCGCAAACGATGGCGCGGCGGCGACATCCCCCGAAACGGAGAGAACGGACGACCGATGCTGCGCCCGCGCCTCATTCCACCCACCGACATGTTTCCCCCGAACCCCTGGGCGGTCGAGGCCGTCCGCTACGATGGCCGGATGGCGCGCGAACTCACCGGGCAGGCGGAGACGATGTTCGCTCTGTCGAACGGCTATCTCGGGATGCGCGGGGTCACCGACGAGGGAATGCCGGTCCGTGAGCCGGGCACCTATCTGAACGGCTTCTACGAGTATCGCCCCATCGTCTACGGCGAGCGCGCCTACGGCTTTCCGACCGTCGGGCAGAGCATCCTGAACTGTCCCGATGGGACGGTTCTGAAGCTGTCCGTCGATGACGAGCCCTTCACCCTCCCGGAGGCGGAGATCCTCTCGTATCGCCGGATCCTCGACTTCAGGGCCGGCACTCTGAGCCGGGACGTGTCGTGGGTGACGCCTGCGGGCAAGCGCCTGAATCTGCGCACGCTCCGCCTCGTCTCCTTCGCGCATCGCCATCTCGCGGCGATCACCTACGAACTCACAGCCGAGAACGCCGAGGTGGCGGTGGTGATCGCGTCCGAATTGCGGAACGATCAGCCCCTGGCCACCGATACCAGCGATCCCCGCTTGGCGGAGGGGTTCGTCGGGCGTGTCCTGCATCCGACCGGAACGCAGTCGGAGGCGCTGCGCTCGATCCTCAGCTATCGCACCGGGAGTTCGGGGCTGGTGCTCGGCTGCGGCATGGACCACGTCGTCACGGCCGATTGCCCCCTCGCCGTGCGGGCCGCCTGCGACGACGATCTCGCCACCGTCGTTCTACGCGGCGTTCTCGCGCCCGGCGGGGTGATCCGCATCCAGAAATACCTGAGCTACCACTACTCCGGCAGCGTAGCGCCCGAGCAGATCCGCTCCCAGGTGGCGTGGACGCTGGACCACGCGGTCGAGAGCGGCATCTCCTCCATCGTCGCGCGCCAAAGGCGGGACATGGACCGCTTCTGGGAGCGGGCCGACGTGACGGTGGAGTCGGCCAGCCCGCGCATACAGCAGGCAATCCGCTGGAACCTGTTTCAGTTGATGCAGGCCTCGGAGCGGGCGGAGGGCCATGGCATCGCCGCCCGCGGACTGACCGGGCGGACCTATGAGGGACATTACTTCTGGGACACCGAGGTCTACGTTCTGCCGTTCCTGATCTACACGAATCCGCCGATGGCGCGGAGCCTGCTCAAGGTCCGCTACGACATGCTCGACTGCGCCCGCGACCGGGCCCGGGAACTCGGGCAACGCGGCGCGACCTTCCCATGGCGGACCATCAACGGGCGCGAGGCCTCCGCCTATTATGCTGCGGGGACGGCGCAGTATCACATCAACGCCGACATCGCTTACGCGCTTCGCAAATATGTGGAGGTGAGCGGGGATGTCGATTTCCTGCGCCGCTACGGCGCCGAGATCCTTGTCGAGACGGCACGTCTCTGGTGCGATCTCGGGTTCTTCTCCGAGCGGATGGGCGGCCGCTTCTGCATCCACGGGGTGACGGGGCCGGACGAATACACGGCGCTCGTCAACAACAACTGCTTCACGAACCTGATGGCTCGGGAAAACATGCGCTACGCCGCCCAAACCGTGCGGATGCTGGAGCGCGACCACCCCGCTAGCTTCGATGCCCTCGTGCGTCGCACCGGCCTCGATCCGGACGAACCCGATGCCTGGGATCAGGCGGCCGAGCGAATGTACCTCCCCTACGACGAGGCGCTGAAGGTCCACCCGCAGGACGATACGTTTCTCGAATTGGAGAGATGGGATTTCGCCGGGACGCCGGAGGATCATTACCCACTTCTACTGCACTACCACCCGCTGAACCTCTACCGCGCGCAGGTGATCAAGCAGGCCGACATGGTCATGGCCATGTTCCTGCTGAGCGAGCAATTCACGCCCGAGGCCAAGCAACGGAATTTCGCGTATTACGACCCGCTGACCACCCACGACTCGTCTCTGTCCGTCTGCATTCAAAGCATCGTCGCCAACGAGATCGGCCTGCGGGAGAAGGCGTTCCATTATTTCAACTTCGCCGTGGCGATGGACATCTCCGACATCGGCGGAAACATGATGCACGGCGCTCACATCGCGGCCATGGGCGGCACGTGGCTCGCCCTGGTCTACGGCTTTGCCGGGATGCGCGATACGGGCGGGCGCATCACCTTCAACCCGTGCCTGCCCGATGCCTGGACGCGGCTGAGCTTCACCCTGACGGTGCGCGGCCAGACGATCCGGGTCGCGTTGAGCCACGCCTCCGCCACCTACACGTTGCTGGCGGGCGACGGCTTGACCCTCTGGCACAGCGAGGAAGGCGTCCGCCTGTCGGGAGCGGAGCCTTCGGTCACGAAAGCGATCCGCCGGCCGGCCGGGGACGACCATGCCGCCCAACCGTGATGCCGTGCCCCGAATGTTGAGCGCGGTGATCTTCGACGTCGATGGTGTGTTGGTGGATTCGCCCCACGAGCAGGCGTGGCGCGAGGCCCTGGCGGGGTTCGCCGACCCGGCCGGCTTCACCACCGCCTTCTACCAAGCCCATGTCGCGGGCAAGCCGCGCCTGGAGGGCGCGCGGGCCACGCTGGAGCGTCTCGGCAATGCCGAGGTGGCTGCCCATGCTGCTGCGTTTGCTGAGAGGAAGCAGGCGGTGATCGACCGCCTGATTGCCGAGGACCGCTTTGTGGCCTTCCCGGATGCGATTCGCCTCGCGGTCGCGCTGCGGGATACCGGGTTGCGCATCGTGCTCGCCTCGTCCTCGAAGAACGCCGACGCGATGCTGGCCCGCGTGATCCTGCCTGACAGGCGCACGCTGCGGTCGCTGTTCGATGCGGATGTCAGCGGGCGCGACGTGCCGCGCGGCAAGCCCGATCCGGCCCTGTTTCAGCTCGCCGCCAAAGCCGTAAACGTGCCACCGTCCCGCTGCCTCGTCGTGGAGGACGCGCCAGCGGGCATCCGGGCGGCACAGGCCGGCGGGATGGCCAGCCTCGGTATCGCCCGCCTCGGCGACGAGGCCCTGCTGCGGGCGGCCGGCGCCGATCTCGTCGTGACCTCCCTCGACCAGCTCGATGTCGCCGCCTTGGGCAGCGGGAGTCTTCGCACCCGATCCGTCGAGGCAGCGCACGAGCCGTGAGCGGCACCGGCCCCGCGCCGTCTTTGCCTTTACGGGTTGCGGAGTGCCGGCACCGTCTTCGGTGAGCCGAGATCGTAGGTCTTGTTGCGCAGGGGATCGAGCCGGGTGCCTTCGGAGGCGTCGAACGCCTTCGGGCGCGGGCCGCCCGCACCGCCATCGCTGGCGCCGTCGATCGCGAAGGCCGAGTTCGAGCCCGGCGCGTAGGCCGAGGCGCGGCCGGGAGCGGCGCCGGGTTGGCCGGAATTGGGCTCGGCGGTGTTCGGATCGACCTTGTCGACCGCGCCCGGATCGGCCGGCTGCGATTGCTGACGGGACCGCTCGACCTGCCGCCAGCGGGTGACGTTGCGCTGATGACCCTCCAGCGTGTCGGCGAAGGCGTGGCCGCCGGTGCCGTCGGCGACGAAGAACAGATCCTTGGTCCGCGACGGGTTGGCGACCGCCTCCAGAGCCGCGCGGCCGGGATTGGCGATCGGGCCGGGCGGCAGGCCCTCGATCACGTAGGTGTTGTAGGGGGTCGCCCGCTCGATTTCGGAGCGCATGATGCCACGACCGAGGGTGCCGCGCCCGCCGACCAGGCCGTAGACGATGGTCGGATCGGATTGCAGCTTCATCCGCTTCTGCAGCCGATTGACGAACACGCCCGCGACCCTCGGACGCTCGTCGGCCCGGCCGGTCTCCTTCTCGACGATGGAGGCCAGCGTCACCATCTCGGCCGGCGTCTTGACCGGCACCTCGGGGCTGCGGCGCTGCCAGATCTGGTTCAGCACCTCGCGCTGCTTGGAGCGCATCAGGTTGAGGATCTGCTGGCGGGTGGCGCCGCGCTCGAACTTGTAGGTGTCGGGGAGAAGCGAGCCCTCGGGCGGCGTCTCGGAAATCTCGCCCGAGAGGATGTCGTTGTCCCCGAGCCGGGCTACGATCTGCTCCGAAGTCAGGCCCTCCGGGAAGGTGATGGCGTGCTGGACCTGACGCCCGTTGGTCAGGGTCTCGATCGTGTCCTTCACGCTCGAATGGGCCTTGAACATGTACTCGCCATGCTTCAGCGGCCCCTTGCCGCCGAATCGGGCGGACATCTCGAACAGGCTCGGATGATCGATCACGCCCTCACGGGCGAGGATGCTGGCAATCTCTGAGGTGCCGCTGCGGCTGGGAATCACCACGACCTTGTCGGCGGAGAGCGGCCCCGGCTCGGAGGTCTGGCGATTGAGCAGGGTCAGGCCGATCAGGGCGCCGAGCGCGAGGACGACGCCGAGGGTGAGGAACCCGCTGATGGTGGCGAGCAGGCCGCCGCGGCGGCGCTCAGGCTTCTCGGGCGGGGCCGGGGCGACGGTGGGCTTGATGGCCTCGCTCGGGCTGCGCGGCGAAGGCCGGTTCGGAAGCGACGGCTCCTCGGAAGCGGGCGGCGGAGACGGCGGCTCTTGTCGTCTGCGAAACATCCGGAATCCTGCTGTGGCCCTACGCGAAGATCCGTCCAGAGCCTTCGGTGCCGGTCGCTCGACCCGAAGGCGGAGCGCGCGACGCCGCGGCACGATGGGCGAAGCCTCGAGTGTCTCTCACGAAACGCTCGCTCGTGGACCGGGCGTTTTGTGAGGCAGTGTAAGCAGTTTTGTGGCGAAATGGCGTTGTCTGCGGCAGAGCCGCCGCAGCCGACACGCGTTCAGGCCCAGGTTGCCGAGGCTGTGGTCAGGCGACCCGGCGCATCAGCAGCGAGGCATTGGTGCCGCCGAAGCCGAACGAGTTCGAGAGAACCGTGTCGACGCGCTTGCGCTTGGCCTCGTGCGGGATGAGGTCGATCGCGGTCTCGACCGACGGATTGTCGAGGTTCAGCGTGGGCGGCATCACGCCGTCGCGGATGGCGAGCACGGAGAAGATCGCTTCCACCGCCCCGGCCGCGCCGAGCAGGTGGCCGATGGCCGACTTCGTGGACGACATCGACGCCTTGGACGCGGCATCACCGAGCAGACGCTCGACGGCCTTTAGCTCCAGCTCGTCGCCGAGCGGCGTCGAGGTGCCATGGGCGTTGATGTAGTCGATCTCGGACGGGTCGATCCCGGCCCGCTTCACCGCCGCCTTCATGCAGCGGTAGCCGCCGTCGCCGTCCGGGGCCGGCGAGGTGATGTGGTAGGCGTCGCCCGACAGGCCGTAGCCGATGACCTCGGCATAGATCTTGGCGCCGCGCGCCTTGGCGTGCTCGTACTCTTCGAGCACGACGATGCCCGCACCTTCGCCCATGACGAAGCCGTCGCGGTCGCGGTCGTAGGGCCGGGAGGCCTTGGTCGGCTGGTCGTTGAAACCGGTCGAGAGCGCGCGGCAGGCGGCAAAGCCCGCGAGCGACAGCCGGTTGACCGGCGCCTCGGTGCCGCCGGCTACCATCACGTCGGCGTCGCCCAGCGCGATCAGCCGCGAGGCGTCGCCGATGGCGTGCGCACCGGTGGAGCAGGCGGTGACGACCGCGTGATTCGGGCCCTTCAGCCCGTGCTGGATCGAAACCTGCCCCGAGGCGAGATTGATGATTCGGCCGGGAATGAAGAAGGGCGAGATGCGCCGCGGACCCTTCTCATGGAGGGTCACGGAGGCGTCGTAGATCGTGCCGATGCCGCCGATGCCCGAACCGATCAGGACGCCGCTGGCCTCCTGATCCGCGTCGGATTTCGGATGCCAGTCGGCATCGTCGAGCGCTTGGCCGGCGGCGGCCATGGCATAGACGATGAAAGGATCGACCTTGCGCTGCTCCTTGGCCTCCATCCACAGATCGGGATTGAAGGTGCCGTTGGAGCCGTCGCCGAAGGGCAGCGTGCAGGCGATCCGGCACGCGAGGTCGTCGGTCTGGAACGCGGTGACCGCGGAGGCTCCGCTGTCACCGGCGATGAGGCGGCTCCAGGTATGCTCGACGCTGCCACCCAGCGGCGAAACCATCCCTAGTCCCGTGATCACCACCCGCCGCATTGCCCGATCCCAACCGATCCGCTTAAGTCCCTAAAGGACGCTTTTGCCCTGAAGGACCGTTCCGTCCTGCAGGGCGCTTTGTTCAAAACGTGACGGCGCGCGGGGCCTCGTCGACCCCGCCCGCACGAGCCCACCGCCTCAGGCGGAGTTCTTTTCCAGGAACTTGATCGCGTCACCGACCGTCTGAATGGTCTCGGCCGCGTCGTCCGGAATCTCGACGTTGAACTCCTCCTCGAACGCCATCACCAGCTCGACGGTGTCGAGGCTGTCGGCGCCGAGATCGTCGATGAAGTTGGAGGCCTCGGTGACCTTCTCAGGCTCGACGCCCAGGTGCTCGACGACGATCTTCTTCACGCGCTCGGCGATATCGCTCATCGTTGTTGGTCCTCGTCTTCTCGATCGTGATGGTGTGTGCTTCTGACGAAAGCGCCGTGGCCGCCTCACCCACTTCGGGGCTTGTTTTGGACGGCCGGTGTTCGATCGCGCGTGGTTTGGAAAAAGCCGCAACCCGCTGAACCGTCAACTCCCCTGCACGGCTGAGCCGGGTGTTAACACAGGGTTTCCGCTCTGGCGAGTGGCGGTTCAGAAAGCGTTCATCGCCGTGGTTTTCCGGTTGGAACACCTCTTTGTGGACATTCTCAGTACATCGCCATGCCGCCATTGACGTGCAGCGTTTGGCCCGTCACGTAACCCGCTTCTTCCGAGGCGAGATAGACTGCGGCGGCCCCGATTTCGGCGCCCGTGCCGAGTCGGCCGGCGGGTACGCGGGTAAGAATCGTCTCGCGCTGCTTCTCGTTGAGCGCGTCGGTCATCGCCGAACTGATAAAGCCGGGCGCGATGCAGTTGACCGTGATCCCGCGCGTCGCAACCTCGGCGGCCAGAGCCTTGGTCATGCCCACCAGCCCGGCCTTGGCCGCCGCGTAGTTGCCCTGGCCCGGATTGCCGGTGGAACCGACGACCGAGCCGATGCCGATGATGCGGCCGTGGCGGCGCTTCATCATCCCTCTGAGCGCGGCCCGCGACAGGCGGAAGGCGGCGGTCAGGTTGACGTTGAGCACCGCCTCCCATTCCTCGTCCTTCATCCGCATGAAAAGGTTGTCGCGGGTGATGCCGGCGTTGTTGATCAGGATGTCGAGGCCGCCGAGCGCTGATTCGGCGGCCGGAAGCAGCGCTTCCACCGCCTCCTTGTCGGCGAGGTTGGCCTCGACCACCGTGACGCGCTCGCCGCCGAGTTCTGCCGCCAGCTCGTCGAGCACCGCGCGGCGGGTGCCGGACAGCGCGACATGGGCGCCCTGCGCGTGCAGCGCCCGGGCGATCGCCCCGCCGAGTCCGCCGGTCGCGCCGGTGACGAGGGCCTTGCGGCCGGTGAGGTCGAACATGGTGTCGGCTCTTCTGGTCGTCGTGGAAATTCGGAGTGCCTCATAAAACGCCCGGTCACCGATCGTCTGCCCTTGGGCACGACGGCAAGGGGCGTTTCGTAAGAGACGCTCAGGCGTAGGCGGCGACGTCGTCGGGAGTGCCGACCGCGCTCGCGGTCGCGCTCGGCGCAATCCGCTTGACGAGGCCGGTCAGCACCTTGCCGGCGCCGAGTTCGAAGAAGCGGTCGACGCCCGCCTCGGCCATGGCGGCGACGCTCTCGCTCCAGCGCACTGTTCCGGTGACTTGGGTGATCAGCGCGTTGCGGATCGCGTCGGGCTCGGTGAGCGGGCCGGCCGTGACGTTGGCATAGACCGGCACGGCGGGGGCGTGCATCGGCACCTCGGCCAGCGCCCGGCGCATCGCTTCGGCGGCGGGCGCCATCAGCGCGCAATGGAACGGGGCGGAGACGTTGAGGAGCACCGCGCGGCGCACGCCGCGGCTCTGTGCCAGCGCCATCGCCCGCTCCACCGCCTCCCGGTGGCCGGAGAGCACGACCTGCCCCCCACCGTTGTCGTTGGCGACATCGCAGACCAGACCCTCCGCCGCCTCGCCGGCGATGTCGCGGGCGGTGGCGAGATCGGGCCCGATCAGCGCAGCCATGGCGCCGATGCCCGGCGCGACGGCCCGCTGCATCGCCTCGCCGCGAATCCGCAGCAGGCGGGCGGTATCGGAAATCGAGAAGGTGCCGGCGGCTGCGAGCGCCGAATATTCACCGAGGGAATGGCCGGCGACGAAGGCCGCATCGCGCGCGAGATCCAGGCCGCGCTCGGCTTCCAGCGTGCGCAAAACGGCCAGGCTCGCTGCCATCAGCGCCGGCTGGGCGTTGGCCGTCAGCGTCAGCTCGTCGGACGGACCCTCGAACATCAGGCGCGAGAGGTTCTGGCCGAGCGCCGCATCGACCTCCTCGAACACCTGCCGGGCTGCCGGAAACGCTTCGCTCAGCGCCTTGCCCATGCCGACGGCCTGGCTGCCCTGACCCGGAAAAATGAACGCTCGCTTCATGTCGTCCCGTCGCATCGGCGCCGGAACGGATGCACCGGCGGATCGGTGTCCCGTCCGATGTCACGCGGTACCGTCGCCGTCACGAGAGGGACTGGCGGTACCCGGATCGCCGGGAACTCCGTTTAAGGTGCGGCGCAGTCGCATCACGTGCGGCGAGTGTCAACAACGCGCTGCACAAGATCAGAGCAGCGGAAAAGCCAAGCTCGACCACGGAATCAGGTGCCCGATCACGGTCGAGCTTGGCCTGCGCCCTCGAACATTATCGATGTCACGACCAGAACCGGGTGCATTTCCGCGCATTGATCGAAAGGCCCTCGCGTGGATGGGCCCTGCGAGACACACCCCATGTTCCGCACGATGTATCCCCAGGAGGCGGTCGGGCACGCCCATGCCCTGATTGGCGCCTACGAGACCGCCCATGCTGGGCTCGCCCGAATCTCGCACGAGTTCCGCCGCGACTTGTGCCTGGCCCTGGACAGACTCGGTCCCGGCGCGGCGCCCTATCTGCGGGTCGTCCGCAGTGATCTCGAAGATCGCACCTCGGCGGCACGCGCGACCTGGCCGCTCTGGATCGACCGGCTCACCGATCCGATGATCGATCGCCGCCTGATCGCGTCCCGTGCGCTGCTCGATGCCGTCGAGAGCGAAGCCGACGCCCGTGGGATGATTCTCTGACGATTCTGTTCCGAAGCCTCGAACACCGGCTTCGTACAAACGGCGTGCCCGGCGCCGCGACTAGGCGGCGACGAGCAGGTTCGGTCGGCGCGAGCGCTCGGCCAGATCGGCGCGCGCCCGGTCCAGCGCCTCGGCGACACCGAGGGCGGCGCGCGCGATGTCCGCGTCGGAATGCTCGGCGGTGACGTGCATCCGCAGGCGGCTGGCCTCGCCTGACGCGGTGAGATCGACCAGCAGGCCGAGTTCGATCAGGCGCGGGGCCGCAAGGCGGGCGAGTTCGCCGGAGCCGATCGCGACGGAGACGCTGGTGCAGGGCTCGCCGCAGACGGTCAGCGCCCGCTCCCGCAGCGCCGTGCGCAGGTTCAGCACGTTGCGCATCAGCCGGGCGCGGCGTTCACACCCGTCGGCCTCGTCGATGAGGGTGAAGGCCTTGAGGAGCACCGCGATCTGAATCGGCGAGAGCGCCTGCGCGTCGGCCTCGGCGGCCCGCAGACAGGCCGTCACCGCGCGGGTGCGGGCGGCGACGAAGCCGCCGTTCGAGGCGAAGCTCTTCGTGAAGCTGCCGGTGACCAAGTCGGCCTTACCCAGCATGTCCTGAAGGCCGAGATGGCCGCGCCCGTCCTCGCCGAGACAGCCCAGATCCTGGGTGACGTCCACGAGGAGCGTCGCACCGTACTCGTCACAGAGCGTGCGCAGGGCGGCGAGGTCCGGCGTTCCGGAATCGAGCGGCGACAGGCTCTCGGTCACGACGAGGATGCCGTTCTCGGTGTCGCGCGCCCGGATGGCCCGGAGCCGGGCGCGGCAATGCTCGGCATCGAGATGGCGGAACGGGTGGAGGTGTGCGGTGGCCGCCTCGGCACTCTCCCGGAGGCCGCTCCGGATGGCGGCATCGATCACCACGTGGTCGGTCGAGCGCACGAGACCGCGGACCACGGTGCGGGCCGCGGCACGGCCGGTCGCGCAGAGCAGAGCCTCCTCCATCTGAAGGAAGTCGGCGATCCGGCGCTCCAAGGCCACCGAGAGACCGGGATCGCCGGCCTCGGCCGCAGCGCAGACACTGCGCACGCCGAAGCGGCGGAGGGTGTCGGCGGCGGTGGCCACGATCTCCGGGTGGGTCGAGAGGCCGAGGCAATCCTGCGAGGCGAAGTCGAGCCCGCGGAGGGGGCGGTCGCCGAAGGAGGCGGCCTTCGGCAGAAGGTGGACGCCGTCCGTGCGATCCCCGTCCGTCGCGTCGGTCTGTTCACGATGTCTCATGCCATCCCGTCCGATGCCGCGCCAATCTCGAGATCCGACTTTCGGCGGTGGCGGCTTGCCATCGGGTTAAACGGCAACGGTCCAGAGAAAATGCATCGGCGCGTATTTAACGAAATGCTTCTTTCGCGCTTTCGAACTGATCGCCGATTTCGCGCTTCGGTGCCGAGATGATGAGGGCGCCGGCCCGGCTAAACTTATCGAAACGTGAATCGAGGCTGCCGGAAATCTTTCGCAAACCATTTTGGCGCGGCCCGGATGGGCTGCTGCCTCGCGGCAATGATGAATGCAGCTGCCCTTTGAACGGTTTGGGGCCGCCGCCTTGTCCAGGCGGCGCCCCCGAGCGTCGTGCACAACCGGGTTCCGCGTCGGATCAGATCACTGGAAGCCCCGCCATGCTCGCGCCGATCCTGTAGCCGTCGCCGAAGAGGGCTTCGTGCGCGAAGTAGTAGACACCGAGGAACAGCATCAGCGCGCTGGCATAATAGACCGGCGCCAGAACCACGTCCCGGCGGGTGGCGGGGACCCGGACATCGTCGGCGGCGATCGCGATCAGCACCGCGATGATGCCCGAATGCCCGATGGCGTCGACCTTGCCGAATTCGAAGATGGCCGAGATGAAGACCGCCGTCAGGATGATCGCCGAGGCGCGGCGCACCAGGGGCGTCCAGATCAGGGCGAAGGCCAGCGTGAACTCGATGATGCCGGCGGCCTGCATGAAGAGTTCCGGCGAGGCGCCCATCGTCATGGCCGGCTTGGCGGCGATGAGCGGATCGGTCCAGTGCGGGTAGGCCCACTTCTCGACCGAGGCCCACATCAGGGTGATCGCGGCGGCGATGCGCACCACGTCGATCGGGCGCTGGCCGAACAGGTCGCGATCGAGGGCGGTCAGGGCGAGGAAGGCGGCCACGCCGAGGAACACCGGATAATCGGCAAGGTGAAACACGCCGTAGTTCCAGACGGCGAAGCCGAACAGGAACACGATGCCGGCGGCGGTGAAGGGAAGGGTGCGCTTCCAGAGCAGACCGGCGGCCATGGCGAGCTGGAGCCACGGGATCCAAGTGGCATCGGTCTTCAGTTCCGGCGTCAGAATGATGCCGCCGAGGTTCCAGAGCGAGACGAGGAAGAAGCCGATCACCGCCCGCACGATGAGGCCGCTATGGACCCGAGCAGACGCGGTGACGCGGTCCAGCGCGTTGAGGAGCGCGGTGCCGAGCGGCGTGCCCTCCATCAGACAGCCGAACATCAGGCAGACGAGCGCTAATCCGGTGAGAAGCTCGAAGTCGGCGCAGAGAACCTGTTCAAGGCCGCGGGGCTGCCCGGCGACGTCGAAGGCACAAAACCATTTGACGTGGGCGCTGGCCGCCTCGGTCCCGAAAATCAGGAAGCCTGCTGCGCCTGCAAGCATGAGAGGAGAGCGCACCCAGAAGCTGGACACGTGAGACATGGAGCCGCCGAAACGGGAGGGAAGTTCGTTGTGCAGGAGAAACTTAGCGCAATCCGATGGGCCTCGCTAAGGCTTTGTTTACCCACTTGAACGATTGGTTAACGAGGATTGTGTAACAAAGGTTATGCAACCTCGGGGCGTTCGACATGCCCGGTCGATGCGTCGTCTTCCCAGGGTGATCGGCGAAGCTGTGGAGAACGGGGGTAGCGGGGATGCCCAGCAGCGCCGCGGGCGCGTTAACGCTTCGGAAGGCCGTGTTGATGACGGCTGGACCGGCTCCGCGCGGGTCGCTCGATCGGGACAATGAATGATTGCATTGCTCAGCCTCGTCAGCCTGACCTGCGGCCTCGCTCTCGCCGGACAGGCGCCGCGCTTTCCCGGCTGGACGGCCCGCATGGAGATGGCCGGCGGTCTCTCGCTCGTGACGGGTCTCGCCACGGTGGGGGCCGGACTGAAGGCCTACTGCATCTGAGCCGCATGTTGTGAGCCCGGTCCGCGGACGGACCGGATCACAGGATCACACGTGCGGGCTCAGTCACGCCGCCGCAGAAGGCTCGCGAAGAACCCGTCGAGGCCACCCGCCCGCCCAATGCCGCCCACGACGTGACTGGGCAAGGTGCGCAGGTCGCCCGAGGCGTCGATCAGCTCGGCATGGCCGGACAACCGGTCGGGCGTGATCGCGATCCGCTCGAAATCCGGATTGCGGGCCAAGAACGCCGCGACTTGCGCGCTGCCTTCCTCGGGCTCCAGAGAGCAAGTGCAGTAGACCAAGCGCCCACCGGGCCGCGTCAGCCGCGCGGCCTTGTCGAGCAGGCGGCGTTGCAGGCCGGCCAAGCGGATCACGTCCGCCTCGCTCTTCGTCCAGACGACATCGGGATGGCGACGGATGGTGCCGGTCGCCGAGCAGGGCGCATCGAGCAGCACCGCGTCGAAGGGCGCGTCCTCCGGCAGAGCGAGGGCATCGGCGGTGACCACTTCGGCGGAGAGGCCGAGGCGTTCGAGGTTCCGCCCGAGGCGTTCCAGCCGCGCAGCCGAGCGGTCCACCGCCGTCACCGCGGCGCCGGCGGCCGCCATCTGGGCCGTCTTGCCGCCGGGCGCCGCGCAGAGATCAACGACGCGCTCGCCCGGGACAGGCGCGAGCAGCCGCACCGGCAGGCCGGCGGCGGCATCCTGCACCCACCATGCGCCCTCGGCGTAGCCGGGAAGCTCGGCCACCGCCTGCCGCACCTCGGCCAGCCGCACCGATCCGAGATCGAGCCGGATGCCCCCGAGTCGCTCGGCCCAGATGTCGGGATCGTGGGGAATCGTGAGATCGACGGCCGCACCTTCGAGATGTGCGACGGCGATGCGGCGCGCCGCGTCCTCACCGTAGGCGGCCTGCCAGCGCCGGGCGAGCCAGTCCGGGGTGTTGTGGGCGAGCGGATCGCTCTCCTGCGCCCGGATCGCGTCACGCTCGCGCGCGATCCGGCGCAGAACGGCGTTGACGAGGGGCACGAGGTGCTGGAGCTGCGGATCGGCTTTGGCGAGGCGCACCGAGAGATCGACGGCGGCGTGGTCTGCCACCGCCAGATCGAGGATCTGCGCGGCACCCGTCACCAGCAGGGCGAGGAGGTGGGGCCTATCCTCCGGCAAGCCGTCCCGCAGGCGGGCGGCGAGCGCCGCCTTGATGAAGCCGAGGCGGCGGAAGCTCGCTGTGGCGATCGCCCGAGCCAGCGCGGCTTCCCCCGCATCCAGCCCCGCGCCGCGGGCGGCCTGGGCGAGCGCGTCCTCGAGCGCTAGGCCGCGGGCGGGCCCGAGAAGGGTCGCCACCGCTTCCCGCGCAGCATGGCGTGCCGCAAGGCCGGGGACCGACGGGTCGAAGGGGGGCGGCGGGCGGCGGTTGGGGGTCGGTGCCACGCGTAAAGGGCCGTTCTGGGCTAAAAGGGATCGGCGGGGTCTCGCCCCGGAGCCGACGCAGTCACATCTGTCGGCGAGGGATGCAAGCAATGAAGGAGATCGGCATGATGCAGGCGGATGCCAAGGAGAAGGACGCAGCCTCGCGCGCCCTTTCCCCGGCGGCCCAGCGCGCGCTGGCGGAAGCGGCCGAGCGGCGGGCGGCGATCGACGCCCGCGCGGCCAAGATCGCCGAGCGGCCCGAAACGCTCGGGCGCGGCGGCCTGGAGCCTGTCCGCTATGAGGACTGGGAGGTGAAGGGCCTCGCCAGCGACTTCTGACCGGACGCTGACGCAGACTCCTCGCCCGGACCCCTCGAAGGGCGTCCGGCGTCGGCCGCCGGAGCGAATCAACCGAATTGCTCGCGCAGAATGCGCTCTTCCAAGCTGTGGCCGGGGTCGTGCAGCAGCACGAGATCGGTGGCGTGGTCGAGCCATGTCTCGACCGTGCAGACGCGGCGGAACTCGGTATGGTCGGCCACCGCCGCGACGGGGCGGTGTTCGGCGTCGATCACGTCGATGCGGATGCGTGCGTGGTTCGGCAGCAACGCGCCGCGCCAGCGCCGGGGCCGGAAGGCCGAGATCGGCGTCAGCGCCAGGAGATGCGCGTTGAGCGGCAGGATCGGGCCGCCGACCGAGAGGTTGTAGGCGGTCGAGCCGGCGGGCGTCGCGGCGAGGATGCCGTCGGCGATGAGTTCCGGCAGGCGCACATGGTCGTCCACCGAGACTCGCAGCTTCGCGGTCTGGTGGGTCTGCCGCAGCATGTAGACTTCGTTGATCGCCCGCGCCGTGTGGCTGTTCCCCTCGGTGTCGGTGGCGATCATCGTCATCGGGTGGATCGTCGAACGCTTGGTCGCCTCCAGGCGTTCGAGCAGGCCTTCTTCCCGGAACTCGTTCATCAGGAAGCCGACCGTGCCGCGGTTCATGCCGTAGATCGGCTTGGGCGCGTCCATGAAGCGGTGCAGCACCTGAAGCATCAGGCCGTCGCCGCCGAGCGCGACGACGACATCCGCCTCCTCGGGCGAGACATGGTCGTAGCGGCGCATCAGCAGGTCCGCCGCCTCCCGCGCATCGGCTGTGGGGCTCGCCACGAAGGCGATCCGTGAGAAGCGACGCGGCATCCGTGCTGTCAGCCCTGTTGACGGGAAGAGGCCGAGCCGGTCTCACTCGGGGTTCGAGCCGACCACCCGCGAACGGGCGCCGGCCGGCCGAGGGAGAGCCATAGCATGGAGCGACCGCTCCTCGTCTACACGACCTTTCCCGATGCCCCGACCGCGCTCGAAATCGGGGAGGCTCTCGTGCGCGCCCGGCTCGCGGCCTGTGTGAACGTGATTCCGGGGATGCAGTCGGTCTATGCCTGGAAAGGCGCGGTCGAGCGCGGCACCGAGGTCGTCGCGATCCTCAAGACCCGGGAGGGTCTGGCCGACGCGCTGGCAGCGGAGCTGAAGCAGCGCCACCCCTACGAAACCCCGATCATCCTGCATCTGCCGGTCTCGGGGGCCGACCCGGACACCGCGGCCTGGATCGCAACGGAAACCGGCCTCGGCTGATTGAGCCGGCATGACGCGACATGCGAAGGGCGCGGACTCCGTCACCGGAGCCGCGCCCTCGAAACGTCGCTCGAGCGCTTCAGGCGCCGACGAGGGGTGAGAACGAGCGCTGCTGGTGAGCGATGCTCGCCTCGTAGCGCTCGGCTTGCAGCCTCGTCAGGCCCGCGACCAGGGCCATCGACCCGCGATAGACGGTGTAGGTGCCGTCCTGGGTCGGTTTCACGCGAATGAGCTCGGACACGGGACCTCTCCCTGCCAGGGGTCAAACTTTGAACGCGTTACGATGAGGGCAGGTTAATCGGTTGTTCATGTCTTGCAAGCGGCTTTGAGCTTCGCATCACGCAATATTTTTGCTGCATTGCAAGAAGAGCCGGCTTGTTTCGCAGTGCGGCTGTAATCACTGAAGATAAAATCCACTTTCCTGCGAATACCTTCGCAGACTTGGCCGCACATGCGGGCATCGGCAGCGTCCATTGTGCGTGTGGCGTGAGACGCGGTGCGTCTTCGATGGATGCCCGGTTGTGATGCAACGAAAAGGCTCGCTGCGGGTGGACGTTTGTCGCGGTGCAAATGTTGCATCAACACTTTGCTTGTATCGTCGGATTCAAGAAGCCTTATGCCACGGGCCCCCATGCCGGATTCCCAGCCCCCGTTTGCCGATTTCCCCTTTGACCTGACGGCCGACGAGACCGCGGCACAGGTCGAAGCGGCGCTTGTCGCGCGGCGGGAGGAACGGACATCCACGAACTGGATCGCGCTGATCCGGCTGTTCGACGGCACCGAGATCCCCTGCAACGTCAAGGATATCTCTAAATCCGGTGCCAAACTCGGCGTGCCCGCCACCTATGAATTGCCGTCCGCCTTCATGATCAGAATCATCGGCCGGGACTTCGTGCTGCGGGTCAATCTCGCATGGCGGCGGGGCAATTACGCGGGCGTCCGCATCGAACGCATCGCCAAGCTGCCGGTCGTCGAAGAGAAGAAGGCACCGGCCGCCGAGCCGGCCTCGAAGCCGACCCCGAACTACAGCTCCATCGGCACGCGCCGCAGCCGCATCTCGCCCGACTGAGACGGTGGCGCCGCGGGCGGTCGATGGGTACCGCTCTGCCGCGAGACGCAAGTCGCACCTGTGAAGGTCCTGTTCGGCGGTCTCGGCTTGTTTGTTCGGCAGCGCACTTGCAAGGCGTCGCCGTGAACCGATAACCCAGCGTGCCGGGGGCTTTTCGAGCTTCGGCAACCTCTCGGGTGTGAGCCGCGGGGCCGCAGGAGCCGTTTCTGCCGACGACCGGCACCTCGAATCCCGCGCGAAACCATCCTGCGCGAAACATGGGAGCCGCGCTTGGCCACCATCATCCCCGTCTCGCCCTTCGATTACGTCGTGTTCGGCGCAACCGGCGACCTGACGCAGCGCAAGCTCTTGCCGGCCCTCTACCAGCGCTATCGCGACGCCCAGATCCCCGAGACGAGCCGCATCATCGGCGCGTCGCGCAGCCACATGAGCGTGGAGGAGTTCCGGGAGCACGCCCGCGATGCCCTCAAGAGCTTCGTGCCGCCGGCCGAGATCGACGACGCGCGCCTCGCCGGCTTCCTCGATCACCTGTTCTACGTGGCGATCGATGCCCTGGGCGACGAGGGCTGGGACGACCTCAAAACCCTGCTCGACGAGCGCCCCGACCGGATCCGGCCCTACTATCTCGCCACCTCGCCCGATCTCTACGGCGCGATCTGCCGCAATCTCGACCGCTACGGGCTGATCGGTGAGAA
This sequence comes from Methylorubrum sp. GM97, assembly GCF_024347855.1. NCBI lineage: Bacteria > Pseudomonadati > Pseudomonadota > Alphaproteobacteria > Hyphomicrobiales > Methylobacteriaceae > Methylorubrum > Methylorubrum sp. GM97. Next base: position 468,001 of record NZ_AP025942.1, on the reverse strand, counting down.
CAGCCGCGTCGTGCTCGAGAAGCCGATCGGCAAGGACCTGAAATCGGCCCGCGCCATCAACGATGCCGTCGGCGCGGTGTTTCCCGAGAGCCAGATCTTCCGCATCGACCACTATCTCGGCAAGGAGACGGTGCAGAACCTGCTGGCCCTGCGCTTTGCCAACACGATCTTCGAGCGGCTCTGGAACGCCGACGTGATCGACCACGTGCAGATCACGGTGGGCGAGACGGTCGGCGTCGAGGGGCGCGGCGGCTACTACGACACCTCCGGCGCCCTGCGCGACATGGTGCAGAACCATATCCTCCAGCTCCTCTGCCTCACGGCGATGGAGAGCCCGATCTCGCTCGACGCGAACTCCGTGCGCGACGAGAAGCTGAAGGTGCTGCGCGCGCTCAAACCCATCACCGCCGCCGACGTGCAGAGCGTGACCGTGCGGGGGCAGTACGTGGCCGGCGCGGTCAGCGGCCGGCCGGTGGAGAGCTACCACACCGACCTCGGCAGCAATGCCGCGAGCCGCACCGAGACCTTCGTCGCCCTCAAGCTCGAAGTGCGCAGCGGGCGCTGGGCGGGGGTGCCGTTCTACGTGCGCACCGGCAAGCGTCTGCCGAAGAAGCTGTCCGAGATCGTGGTGCAGTTCCGCGCCTCGCCCTTCTCGATCTTCCCGAACGACGCCTTCGGGCGCGAGCCGAACCGCCTCGTCATCCGTCTCCAGCCGGAGGAGGGGATGAAGCTCGAAGTGATGACCAAGGATCCGGGCCCCGGCGGCATGCGCCTGCGCCCGACCAATCTCGACATCTCGTTCGAGGAGACGTTCAAGCAGCGCTATCCCGACGCCTACGAGCGGCTTCTGATGGACGTGGTGCGCGGCAACGCCACCCTGTTCATGCGCCGCGACGAGGTGGAGGTGGCCTGGGCCTGGGCCGACACCCTGCTCAAGGCCTGGGCCGACCGACCGGACCCGCCGCGCCCCTACGCCGCCGGAAGCTGGGGACCGACCGCCTCGATCGCCCTGATCGAGCGCGACGGCCGCACTTGGCATGAGGAAATCGGCTGACGCCTCACTGGCACGAGGAAATCGGCTGACGCCTCATTGGCATGAGAGGATCGGCTGACGCCTCGGGGCATGAGGACATCGGCCGAGGTCGGTCACGCCTCCAGCGGCGGCTCGGTCGGCCGGTCGATGATGCGGCGGCCGAACAGGCTCGCCACCAGCTCGACGAGCGCCCGGGCGCTGCGCCCGCGCTCGTCAAGGAAGGGGTTCAACTCCACCACGTCGAGGGAGCCGACCAGCCCTGAATCGCACAGCATCTCCATGATGAGATGCGCTTCGCGGAACGTTGCCCCGCCCGGCACCGTCGTGCCGACGCCCGGCGCGATGGCGGGGTCGAGGAAATCCACGTCGAAGCTGACATGCAGGTAACCGTTTGCGGCCGCGACCCGGTCGAGGATGCGGCGCAGCGGCGCGACCACGCCGAACTCGTCGATGGTCCGCATATCGATGACGTTCACCTGCCGCTGCGTGACGATGGCCCGCTCGCCGGCATCGATCGAGCGCAGGCCGAACAGGTGGATGCGCCGCGGATCGAGGAGTGGGCGTTCGCCACCGTCGAACAGGTCGTCGAAACCGGGCTCGCCGCACAGGGCGGCCAGCGGCATGCCGTGGACGTTGCCGGAGGGCGATGTCTCCAGGGTGTTGAAGTCGGCATGGGCGTCGAGCCACAGCACGAAGACCGCCTGCCCGGTGCGGCCGCAATGGCGTAGCGCCCCATCGATCGAGCCGAGCGACAGGCTGTGGTCGCCGCCCGCCACGAGCGGCAGGCTTCCGCCGTCCAGGGCCGTTTCCACCGCTTGCGAGATCTCGGTCATCCAGGAGCGGATCGCCGGGAGATCGCGCTGGCCCGGCGTGCAGTCGGGGTCCAGATCGCCCTGGTCGCGGACCGTGAAGCCTAGATCCCGAAGCACCCGCAGCAATCCGGCGGTGCGCAGGGCCGCCGGCCCCATCACGGCTCCGGGCTCGCTCGTTCCGATCTCGATCGGTGCGCCGATGAGGTCGATCGTGGACGGTGCGGGCATCGAGGCTTCCGTTTGAGCAGGGCGGGTCGGGCTCTTCGCCGGCCGGGCGCGACGGCACGGCTGCCCCACGCCCTATTGTCTTACGAGCGGGGAAAGGATGCCAAGGACGGGCCAATCCTCGCCAAACCGATCCTCCACCATGACGATGACGACATGACGATCACGGTCGGACGTGGAGCTGACCGAGCTGCGGACAGGCGAGAGCGCATTCCGACGAAGTGGTCCCGACGCGGCCCTGTCCGGGGCGTCGAAATCGGAGCGCCGAATCGGTCTACGTGTACAGCGCCCGCGTCGGCTTCCGGCGCCTGTGGCAGATCCTTTTCGCCGCGCGGAGTGCCAGCGTTCGGGGTGACGCGCCGCATCGACATCGCCCGTCACGGGATCGCGACGCACCCGCCCGGCCGATCCTCAGAGGGCCGCGATTCTGTCGCCCTCAGTCCGGGCCACGCCGGTCATCTCGCCGATCGCCTGGAGCGTGTCGCGCTCGGCCTCCCGTGCGACCTCGGCGAGGCGCTCGGGCGTCGGCATAGGCAGACGCACCAGCACCAGGGTGCCGATCCCTTCCTCGGAGCGGATGCGCAGCGATCCGCCATGCAGCTCCGCGGTGGAGCGGGCGATGGCGAGGCCGAGGCCGGAGCCCTTGTAGCTGCGAGTGAGGTTGGTCTCGACCTGCTCGAACGGCCGGCCGAGCTTGGAGATCGCCGTCTTCGGGATGCCGATGCCGGTATCGCCGATGAACAGGTGGACGAAACCGTTGCAGGAGCGGCCGCGCAGGGCGACGCGGCCCCGCTCCGGGGTGAACTTCACCGCGTTCTGGATGATGTTGAGCAGGATCTGCTGGAGCGCCCGCTCGTCGGCCAGCACGTGCAGGGTGCCGGCCAGTTCGAGATCGATGGAGACGGATTTGCTCGCCGCCTCTTTGGCCACCAGCGTCAACGCGGAGGTCAGGGCCGTGCCAAGGTCGATGTCGCGGCGCACGAGCTTCACCCGCTTCGCCTCGATGCGCGACATGTGCAGGATGTCGTCGATGACCGAGAGCAGGTAGGTGCCGCTCTGCTGGATGTCGCGGCAATAATCGGCGTAGCGGGGTGAGCCGAGCGATCCGTAGACCTCGCTCTCCATCAGCTCGGCAAAGCCCATGATGGCGTTGAGCGGCGTGCGCAGCTCGTGGCTCATATTGGCCAGGAACTCGGACTTGGCCTGATTGGCGATCTCGGCGCGGGCCTTCTGGTCGAGATGACGCTCGGCGAGGTCGGCGAGCTGCTGCGTCTGGGTTTCCAAGGTGCGACGGGACCGCTTGAGATCCTTGACGGTCTCGATCAGCTCGCGTTCCGACGTGACGAGCTGCTCCTGGTGGCGCTTGAGGCTGGTGATGTCGGTGCCGACCGAGACGTATCCGCCGTCCTTGGTCCGCCGCTCGCTGACCTGGAGCCAGCGTCCGTCCGTCAGCTCCACCTCGAAGGTCCGCGACGGGCCGCGTTCCGAACCGGGAATGCCCCGGCGCACCGGGGGGAGGGCGCCCCGGCCCATGATCTCGTCGTAGCGGCGGCCGGGCACCGCATCCTCGCTGGCCAGCGCGTGCAGGTCGCGGAACTTCGAGTTGCACAGCACCAGCCGGTTGCTGGCGTCCCACAGCACGAAGGCTTCGGAGACTGCCTCCACCGCGTCGCGCAGGCGCATGTCGGCGGTGGCGGTGAACTCGGCCAGACGGCGTTGTTCGGTGACGTCCATGGCGATGCCGACGAGATGGCGGCTGCCGTCGACCGCATCCTCGACGATCTCCGCGCGGGTGCGCAGCCAGATCCATTCGCCGGACGCGTCGCGGATGCGGAACTCGTGATCGACCGTCGCGTGGCTCGCGGCGAGGTGGCGGGCGAGGCTGTAGAGGTCGCCGTCCTCGGCGTGCAGCAGGGCGTTCACGTCGCCGAAGGAGAGAAGATCCTTTTCCGGCGTGTAGCCGAGCAGGGCGTACATCGAGTCCGACCAGAAGATCGTGCCGCGGGCGATGTCCCAGTCCCAGAGGCCGCAGCGCCCACGGCCGAGCGCCGTGTCGAGGCGCTGCTTGACGAGATCGCAGACCTCGTCCGCCGCCTGCGCCCGCTGCGTCTGCAGGATGTAGGCGGTGGCCATGCCCGCCAGCACCAGGGCGATGGCCGACAGGGAGACCGCGTGGTGGCCGAACATCCGCCACCAATTGTCGGCCAGCGGCTCGAACCTCTGGACGACCGCGACTTCGCCCATCCCGTCGGCCAGGCGGCGTGCCGCGACGACCGCCTGACCGCCGGCCTGGAGGTTCACCGTCATCGCCCCGGCGCTCTCGCCGAGGATGGCGATGGGCTCACCGTCGGCGAGATACCCGGCGAAGGTTTCGGCCGGGGCAGGCGCGGGATAGGCGGCACGAATCCGGCCGCCGGGGCCGATCACCAGAACCTCGCGGCCGGCCGGCAGGAGATGGACCGGCAGCACACGCTCGAGCCGCGTCTCGGCGGCCGACGATGCGTTCGACAGGGCGAGCGCCGCGAGGCGCGCGAAGGCCTCCACCTCGCGGGTGGCCACGCGCATCGCCTCGTCGTGGCGCCCGCGCATCTGCAGGGCCGCCACGCCCAGTAGCGTGAGCATGAAGACGACGAGCAGAGCCGGAAGCGCGTAGCGAAGCCACGTCTCCGCCCGGATGAGGCGGGCCTGGGCAGTGCCGGTCGTACGTTGGATCCCGAGGATCGTGTCCGCGCGTGCGCGCGCGGACAGGGACGCGGACACCGCCCCCGACATATCGACACCTCTGCACTGTTTGGAAACGGCGCCTTGGCCTGAGCCGCGTCGGCTGCTTCGAATCGTATTCACAATGGACATCGCGGGCCGGCGTTTGTCCACGCCGTTTTTGGGGTGGAGAATTGACACCGCGCGGCCGCTGACGGCCGCACGGTGCCGAAACGCGTTCCTCAACAGACCCTTAACTAGCCGGCCAAGCTTCGCGTCCCGATATCGGTCACATCACGAGAAAGTCCGGGCGTGGCCGCGATGCGACGCAGGGCCGACTCGGCCGCGGCCCGACGCACCGGTTCGAGGCGCCGCCAGGGGCCGAAGGCGGTCATCAGGCGCGCGGCGACCTGCGGGTTGGTGCCGTCGAGCGCCAGAACGGTCTCGGCTACGAGGGCGTAGCCGGCCCCGTCCGCGCGGTTGAACTGAGTGGGGTTGGCGAGGCTGAAGCTGCCGACGAGGGAGCGCACCCGATTCGGGTTCGTATTGGCGAAGGCCGGGTGGCCCTGAAGGCGGCGGATGCGCTCCACCGTCCCGTCCTCGGGGATCATCGCTTGGATCGCGAACCACTTGTCGAGCACCAGCGGCTCGTTTGCGTAGCGCTCGGCGAAGGCGGACAAAGCCGCCTCTCGCGCTTCGCCCGGCACGAGTGCGAGGGCGGCAAGCCCGGCGAGGCGGTCGGTCATGTTGGTCGCCTGCGCGATCTGCGCCTGCGCCAGAGCCGTGCCGGCCTCCGGGTCGGCGGCGGCGATCAGGTCGAGGGCGGCGTTGCGCAGGGCCCGCCGCCCGGCTGCGGCCGCGTCGGGCGAGAACGGGGTGCCCTCCGGCTCCGCCAGAGCCTCGCGGAGGCTCAGGAGCCGCTCGCGCAGGCCCGTGCCGAGGCGACGGCGCAGATCGCGGCGCGCGGCAAAGATGGCGTCCGGATCGATCTCGGTTCCGATCTCGTCGGCGAGGTCGCCCTCGCTTGGCAGGGCCAGAACCTGCGCGGCGAAGGCCGGGTCGCGCAGGGCCTCCGCATCGAGGAACGCGCCGAGCGCGACGACGAAGTCGTCGGCGCCCGCGTCCCCGGCCGTCTCGTCGCGCACCTGCGCCGTCATGAGCCCGAGGGCGATGCGCTGGGCCGCCTCCCAGCGGTTGAAGCTGTCGGGGTCGTGGCGCAGCAGGGTCAGGCGCGCGGCGTCGTCGAGGGGGCTCTCGACGCGGACCGGCGCGGAGAACGCGCGGAACAGCGATGGCACGGGTTCTGCGGCGACATTCTCGAAGGTCACGGCATCCTCGGCGGTCTCGAGCACGAACACGCCGTCCTCGACCCGCTCGGCGAAGGGGGGGCGAGCGGGCCGTCGAGAGGGCCATCCGGGCCGACGAGGCCGAGGCCGATCGGGATGACGAGGGGCGGCGCATCCGCCCCGGCGCCGGGGCGCGTCTGGCGGAAGGCGAGGCGGTAGGTTCGGGCCGCGGGGTCGTAGCTGCCGGAAACGGCGACCCGCGGCGTGCCCGGCCGCTCGTACCATTCGGCAAAGCGCGAGAGGTCGCGGCCGGTCACGGCCTCGAACGCCTTCAAAAAGTCCTCGACGGTGGCGGCCGTGCCGTCGTTGTCGGCGAAATAGCGGTCCATGCCGGCGCGGAACGCGGTCTCGCCGATCAGCGTGCGCAGCATCCGCACGATCTCGGCGCCCTTCTCGTAGACGGTCGCCGTGTAGAAGTTGTTGATCTCGGCATATTGCTTCGGCCGCACCGGGTGGGCCAGCGGCCCGGCATCCTCGGGAAACTGGCGGGCGCGCAGGTTGCGCACCTCGGCGATCCGGTGGACGGCGCGCGAGCGCATGTCGGAGGAGAATTCCTGGTCGCGGAAGACGGTCAGGCCCTCCTTGAGGCAGAGCTGGAACCAGTCGCGGCAGGTGACGCGGTTGCCCGACCAGTTGTGGAAGTATTCGTGGGCGATGATCGCTTCGATCGCGGCGTAGTCGCCGTCGGTCGCGGTCTCGGGGCTGGCGAGGACGTATTTATCGTTGAAGATGTTGAGGCCCTTGTTCTCCATCGCCCCCATGTTGAAGTCGGAGACGGCCACGACGTTGAATAGGTCGAGGTCGTAAGCACGGCCGAACGCCGTCTCGTCCCAGGCCATGGAGCGTTCCACCGCGTCCAGCGCGTAGGCGGCCCGGTCCGCTTTTCCCGGCTCGACATAGACCGCGATCTCGACCGCGCGGCCCTCCATGGTGGTGAAGGGCTTGGCCACCCGGTCGAGCCGCCCGCCCACCAGGGCGAACAGATAGGCCGGCTTGGGCAGCGGGTCGTGCCAGACCGCGTAATGCCGGTCCGTCCCCGGCACCGTGCCCGCCTCGACCGGATTGCCGTTGCCGAGCAGGACCGGGGCGGCCTCCCGCTCCGCCTCGATGCGGGTGGTGTAGACCGACAGCACGTCCGGCCGGTCGAGGAAGTAGGTGATCCGCCGGAAGCCGTCGGCCTCGCACTGGGTGCAGTAGACGCCGTTGGAGCGGTAGAGGCCCATCAGCCGGGTGTTGGCGGTGGGGTCGAGCCGCGTCTCGATCCGCAGGGTGAACGGACGCTGCGGCGGCCTGTGCAGCGTCAGGCCCGAGGCATCGGCCCGGACGGCGTCCGGCGCCGGCGCCTGCCCGTCGAGTTCGAGCGCCAGCAGCGTGAGGTCGTCGCCGTCGAGAACGAGGGGCGCGCCCGCACGGCCCGCCGGGTTCGGGCGCAGCGCCAGGGTTGCGGTCACGCGGGTGTCGTGCGGGTCGAGGCGCACGTCGAGCTCGACCCGGTCGATGAGGTGGTCGCTCGGGCGGTAGTCTTCGAGGCGAACGGTCGGGGGCGTCTCGGTGCGCATCGGTTTGGACTCGCCGTCGGGAAAAGCGTCCCGTCTTCTAGAGGCGATCCCTGCCGAGCGGAATCCGTTGCGGATCGATCAGGCCGTGGAGACAGCCTGTTTCGCCTGATGCCGAAGGGCGAGCCGGTAGGTCAGGTCGCTCTGCGCCAGGCTGCCCGCGATGAAGCGATCGAACGCGGTCACCCAGTGCGGGGTGAGGTGGATGTAGGCGTTGCGCGGCCCCGAGCGGACGAGGAAATTCCGCTCCTGCGCAACGGCCAGAATGTTGCGCACATGGCTCAGGGAGACGGCGAAGCGCGGCGCGAGATGGACGAGATCCGATCCGCGGATGCGGCTCTCCGGGCCGCTGCCGCCCATCTCCGAGAGCGTCAGCAGGATGATCAGCGCGCTCGTGCTGCTGAGAAAGACGATGATCTCGAGGTTGCTCCACATCATGGCGATGATCGCGTCGAAGGCTGCGACGGCGGATCGGGCGTGGGCCGCCTGGAAGTCCAAGTCGCGTCGCCGCGCCGGTTCGAAACCCGGATCGGGGTAGAGAATATCGAGCGGTGCGTAGTGGGCGGCCTTCCACTCGCGATCCCAGGCCAGGAGGCGCTCGGTCGGAAACAGGAGGCGCACGCGGCTGTCCCCCGGCTGCTGCCGGAGTTCGAGATAGTTGGTCTGCACGAGGCGCGCGACGAAGCTGTCGATCAGCCTCGGACTGGCGAAGCCGAAACGGGCAACCGTCTCCTTGAGCAGGCTCAGCGTCGGCCAGGTCGCCCGGTCCGCCGGATCGTAATTGGCATGCTGACAGACGATGATGGCGAGGGTGGTCACCCGCCCCGCATCGGCGCCGAACTGGGCGGGAAACACGCCGGATTCGTAGACCTTCGCATGTTCCGAGACGAAGACGCGGCGCGCCGCGGCAAAGTCGGGATGGGCCAGGATCTGCTCGGGGGTCGCGTGTTCGACCTCTCCGACCCCCCGGATGACCGAGCCGGCAATCATGCGCCGTCTCCCGGTCGCGGCATGCCCGATTCGACGATCATCGCAGGCCGGGACGCGGCGAATCTTAGCTGTTGCCATTTCGGGAAACAAAAGCTCTTAAATGCTATAATATGCATCGACGCCAAGTCAGTTGCGAAGGAATGCCTTCTATTTTTCAATGCCATGTCACTATAATTTAACGGAAAGCTTGCGAGACGCGATAGTGATCGTAATTGGATCAAGCAATTGCCACAAGAGAAGCTTTTTTCAAATGGATGTTATTCACCGGCAGTCCGGTCGAATCCGGCGGGCGCCGCCGGTCGAACGGCCGTTTGGCCGCCGCTGGCTGACTGGCCGCGCGGGAGCCTGATCGGTCGCCCCGTTGACGGGTTTGCGTGCCGGGCCAGATAGCCGGACATCCCTGTCATCATCCGGTGTGGCCATGGAATACTTGCACACGATGGTTCGCGTGGCGGACCTCGACCGCGCGCTCGCCTTCTACGTCGATGCCTTCGGGCTCAAGGAGGTCCGGCGCGTCGAGAATGAGAAGGGCCGCTTCACCCTCGTCTTCCTCGCCGCTCCGGGGGATGTCGAGCGGGCCGAGGCGACGAAATCGCCGCTGATCGAGCTGACCTACAATTGGGATCCCGAGACCTATTCCGGCGGGCGCAACTTCGGGCACCTCGCCTATCAGGTCGATGACATCTACGCCTTCTGCCAGCGGCTGAAGGATGCGGGCGTGACCATCAACCGGCCGCCGCGCGACGGGTACATGGCCTTCGTGCGCTCGCCCGACGGCATTTCCATCGAGATCCTGCAGAAGGGCGGGGCGAAGCCCCCGCAGGAGCCGTGGGCCTCCATGGAGAACACCGGAACCTGGTAGGTCCGGCGGGTGGGCGCCCGGGCGCGATGCCCCGGCGCCCGTCCGGTCAAAGCTCGAGCTTGGGCGTGATGCCGAGTTCGGCGAGCTTGGCGCAGACCGCATCGACCGGCCGCTTGAGCCGCAGGCTGATGACGGAGAGGGGTATGCCCTCGCGGGCCATGCTGCGCAGGCTCTGGACGGCGTCGAGGCTCCAGTTGGTATCGACCGACATGGCTTCCTCCTGTTTTTCAGGCGGCACGTTCCTCAGGCGGCAAGGCGATCCGGGGAGACATCCCGCGGATCGCTTCGCTCGAACGAGGTGGATCGCCGAGGCAGACGCGGCAAGCTCACGCCGAACATCTGTGCATGCTCGCAAGTTGGGCGGCCCGAAGCGTCGGCCGGCCCTGGAGCGCCCCGCGGAGCGGAACGCGCAGGCTTGAGCGCTCGACGGCGAGGAGGATGTTGCATCCCCCCACCACGGCGCCCGTCCCGTCGCGCAACGCCGTCGGGTAAGGCAGGAACGCCATCCGGCTTCCGTCCGGCCGTTCGAGGCCGATCTGGACGCCGCGCACTGGGCGCGCGCCTTTGAGGGTGAGCGCCATCGGCGACAGGTCGTGCGGCAGCGGCGCGCCGTCCGCCTCGAACAGCCGCCAAGCGCCGCACCAGCGCGCCTTGCCGATCACGGGGCGGAATCCCCAAAGCTGTGCGGCGGCTTCGTTGTAGTAGGTCAGCCAGCCGTTGGAATCAGTGGTATAGAGTGGCGCGTCGATCTGCCGGAACAGATCGGCCCGCGACGGCTCGTAGTTCCAGTCCGAATCGGGCGCGTCGAAATCGTAGGCGAAATCGTCCGTGTTCATCAGGCTCCCCACGACGTCCGGGCATTCGAAATGCCCGCTGCCAGCACTTCGTGCCCCCCTCTGTCATGGGTTCCTGGGGACCTCCCGGCGCCTCGGCCGGTTTGGAAGGTCCTTCGGAGCGGTGCCGAAGCGCCACCCTCCAGATCGTCCAACCCTTGCGGGATTGTGCCTCGAAGCTTCCGGGGGCGGTCGCTCCTCGACGCCATGAACGGCATGTTGGGCCGAACTGGGCTCTCTCGCCGGGTCTGATACGGACGAGGGGTAGAATGCACGTCTCGCCGCATGAGGCAAGCACTTCGACGACATTTCATGAGCCGAACGGCTGATTACGATCGTTCGAACTTATTGCAATGCAAAAAAGGACTAGGTTTCGTGGGTGATGATGCAGGTTCCGTTTTCGGCGACGCAGCGAATACCACATTTGTTGTGTGTCATGTCCGTCATGTCGGAATCGTCTGCCCGATGCCCGTGTCCGATCGAAGGCTCACAAAGCGTGTTTCTGCGGGTTCCGCATTGATCCGCCGCAAGAATCGGATGCACAGCCCTCACCAGCCTTCTCGGATACAACCTGTCGCAAGGGACATATCTGCGAGGGAGCCCTCTCTGTCCCATCGGTCCGCAGCCGCCGTGCCCGCCCCCGGTTCAGATCGCGTTCAAGGCCGGCGGAAGGTCGTTCGATGACCCGAATGCGCAACGGCGAGGGCGTGCCGACGTCCCTGCGCTTCCTCGAGGAGGGCGGGCAGACGGGCCGGGAGATCCTGGCCTATCCCTGGTCGGACACGCCGCTCGGCCCACTGGAGGAATGGCCGGTCTCCCTCCGCACGACGCTGGCGACGATGCTGGCCTGCCCGGCCGCGATGTTCCTCGCGTGGGGACCCGAGGGGATTTCCTTCTTCAACGATGCCTACCGGCCGGTCTTCGGCGACCGCTTGCGCCGGGCCCTGGGTGCGCGCTTTCGCGAGATCTGGGCCGACCTGTGGGAGGATATCGGCCCGCTGGTCGATGCCGCTCTGCGCGGCGAAAGCGTGGCCCAGCGCAACCTGCCGCTCCTCATGGACCGCTACGGGGTGCCCGAGGAGAGCTGGTGGAGCTTCACCTATTCGCCGGTGCGCGACGATGCGGGCCGCATCAACGGCATGATCTGCGTCACGGCGGAAACGACTGCCGAGGTGCTGGCCGAGCGCGCGCGTCGCCGCAGCGACGAGCGCCTGGAGATGGCGCTCTCGGCCGGAGGCAGTATCGGCATCTGGGATTGGGACGTCGCGGCCGATCGCGTCACCGCCGATCCGCGCTTTGCCGCGCTCTACGGCGTCGATCCGGAGATGGCGGCGGCCGGGGCGCCCATCGCCGCATTCTTTTCCGGGGTGCACCCCGACGACCTGCCAAGCCTGAAAGCGAGCATCGGGGCGGTGTTCGGCACGGGCGGGCAGTTCGATGCGGAGTACCGCCTCGTTCAGGGCGATGGCAGCATCCGCTGGGTCGCCGCCCAGGGTCGCTGCACTCTCGGCGAGGATGGGACGCCGCGCCACTTCCCCGGCGTCAGCTTCGACATCACCGAGCGCAAGCGCATCGAGCAGGCGCTCCGCGACAGCCAGGACCGTTTCCGCGGCATCATCAATTCGGTCGATCAGATGATCTGGTCGACGCGGCCCGACGGCTACCACGACTTCTATAACGAGCGCTGGTACGCCTTCACCGGCGTCCCCGCCGGCACGACCGACGGCGAGGCCTGGAACGGGATGTTCCATCCCGATGACCGCGAGCGGGCCTGGGCGGCATGGCAGCACGCCCTCGCCACGGGTGAAAACTACCAGATCGAGTATCGCCTGCGGCACCGCTCCGGCCTCTACCGCTGGGTGCTCGGCCGGGCACAGCCGGTGCGCGATGCGGATGGGCGGATCGTCCGCTGGTTCGGCACCTGCACCGATATCCACGACCGCAAGCTCGCCGAAGAACGCCAAGCCTTCCTGCTCGGCCTTAACGACCGGCTGCGGGAGGCGGACGAGCCGCAGGCGGTGACGCTGGCCGCGGCCGCGACGCTCGGCGCCCATATCGGCGTGGCGCGGGCCGGCTACGGCGAGATCGACGAGACCGGCGAGATCGTACGGGTCGAGCGCGACTGGACCCGCGACCCGTCGGTGCCGAGCCTCGCGGGCGCATCGCGCATCCTCGACGGATTCGGCCCGGCGGTGATCGCGGAATTGCGGGCCGGGCTCACCCTCGTGGTGGAGGATTGCTACGCCGACCCGCGGGCCGGGCACGATTATGCGGCGACGTGGGATTCGATCGGCTGCCGCTCTCTCGTCGTCGTCCCGCTGATCCGCGAGGGGCGGTTGCGGGCGATCCTCTACCTGCACGAGCCGAAGCCGCGGGTCTGGCGTGCCGAGGAGATCGGGCTGGTCGAGGATGTCGCCCAGCGCGTCGGCCATGCCGCCGAGCGCGCCCGCGCGGAGCAGGCCGAGCGCGCCAACGCCCGCGAACTGCGCCTGATCGCCGATTCGCTGCCGGTCCTCATCGCCCTGTTCGATGCGGACGGCGTGTGCCGCTTCGCCAATGCCGCCAGCGCCGACTGGTTCGGCGCCGCCCCGGCGGAGTCGGTCGGGCAGACGCTCGCCGCGCTGATCGGGCCTGCGGATTTCGCCGAGGCGCGGCCACGCTTCGAGAGCGCCCGCGCCGGCCGCGACGTGCGCGCCGAGCGGGCCTGGCCGCGCCGGGACGGCAGCCCGCGTATCGCCGACATCCGCTACCTGCCGCGACCGATGCCGGACGGCTCGACCGACGGGGCCTACCTGTTCGTCACCGACATCTCGGATGCCAAGCGCATCGAGGCGATGCTGGAGCGCGAGGTCGGCGAGCGTACGCGCGAGCGCGACCGCCTCTGGCAGACCACCAATGACCTGATGGGGACGGCCGGCCTCGACGGCCATCTCCGCAGCGTCAATCCGGCCTGGGGGCGCCTGCTCGGCTGGAGCGAGCAGGAGCTGCTCGAACGCCCCTTCCTCGATTTCATCGACCCCGAGGACCATGCCGGCACCGGTGCTGTGCTGGCCCGGCTCGCCGGGAGCGACCAGATCACCGATTTCGTCGATCGCATCCTCAGCAAGGACGGACGCCGCCGCACGGTCATGTGGACGGCGGTGCCCGAGAGCGGCTGCTTCCATATCGTCGGCCGCGACATCACCGACCAGCGGCTTGCCGAGGAGCAATTGCGGCAGGCGCAGAAGATGGAAGCGGTCGGCCAGTTGACCGGCGGCATCGCCCACGACTTCAACAACCTACTGACGGGCATCATCGGTTCGCTCGACCTGATGCAGACCCGCATCGCCCAGGGCCGGATCGACACCCTGGAGCGCTATGCCGGGGCGGCCCTCACCTCGGCGCACCGGGCCGCGTCGCTGACCCATCGCCTGCTCGCCTTCGCCCGGCGCCAGCCGCTCGAACAAAAGCCCGTCGATGTGAATGTGCTGCTGGCCGGCATGGAGGAGATGCTGCGGCGCGCGCTCCCCGAGCAGGTCCATCTCGATATCGTCGCGACGGAGGGCGTCTGGCCCACCCTCTGCGATCCGCACCAGCTCGAGAACGCGGTGCTCAATCTCGCCATCAACGCGCGCGACGCCATGCCGGAGGGCGGCCGGCTCGTGGTCGAGACCAGCAATGCCCATCTCGGGCCCGCCGATCTCCGCCTGCATTCGGGCGCCCGCGAAGGTGCCTATGTCTGCATCCGCGTCACCGATACGGGCCACGGCATGCCGCCGGAGGTCGCGGCCCGGGCCTTCGAGCCGTTCTTCACGACCAAGCCCCTCGGCATGGGGACTGGTCTCGGCCTGTCGATGATCTACGGTTTCGCCCGCCAGTCGGAGGGACATGCCCGGATCCTGTCCGAGCCCGGCCGGGGAACGACGGTGACGATCTGTCTGCCCCGCTACCGTGGTGCGCTGTCGTCTGAGCGCGCGTCGGCCTTACCGCCCGAGCCGGCGCGTTCGGAGCGGAACGAGACGGTCCTCGTGGTCGAGGACGAGCTGGTGGTGCGCGACCTCGTCGTGGAAGTGCTGCGCGAGCTCGGCTACCGCGCGATCGAGGCACCGGACGGGCCGTCCGGCCTGGAGATCGTGCGATCCTCCGCCCGGATCGATCTTCTGGTCACCGATGTCGGCCTGCCCGGCCTCAACGGGCGCCAACTCGCAGACCACGCCCGCACCCTGCGGCCCGAACTGAGGGTGCTGTTCATGACGGGGTACGCCGAGAACGCGACGTTCGGCGGGGGCCCGCTCGATCCGGACATGCAGATGATCACCAAGCCGTTTCCGGTCGAACGGCTCGCCGCGCGCATCCGCGAGATGATGGAGCTTTCGTGAAACTTGGTCTCACCGTGGCTTGTAACGAAGGCTTTTCCGGCCGACAGGACACATCGACTTGTGGAAGGCCCGGAACGGCCCAACACCGCGCACGTTGACCGGCGCGAAGAGAACGTCGTTTCCAGGCTGCGATAAGCGAACAGACGAGCGGTATGGGTGCTGACACGCCACAGGGCGGACTTTCGGGGAATCATGGGGCGGACACCCCGTTCGACCTCGGCGACGGCTTTCGCCGGTTCGCCGACCACGTACCGCTGATGATGTGGCGTACGGATGAGAGCGGGCGCTCGACCTATCACAATGAGTGCTGGCTCCAGTTCACCGGCCGCCCGCTCGCAGAGGAGATCGCCGACGGTTGGCGCGGCGGCGTGCACCCGGACGATTTCAAGCGGCACGCCGAGATCGTCGAGAAGGCCGTCGAGTCGCGCCTTCCCTTCACCGTGGAGTTTCGGCTGCGCCGTCACGACGGGGCCTATCGCTGGCTTCTCGATACCGGCCGTCCGCTTGAGGAGAACGGCGTCTTCCACGGCTATCTCGGCTCGTGCTTCGACATCACCGATCGGAAGAACGCCGAGGAGCATGCCGAGCACGCCTTGGTCGAGAAGGAGACGCTGCTCGCAGAAATCTATCACCGGGTGCGCAACAATCTTCAGGTGATGGTGAGCTTGATCGGCCTCTACGGCCGCGCCGCGCCCGAGGCCTGCCGTGGCAGCTTCGATGCCCTGGGTCAGCGGGTGCGGGCGATCGCGCTGGTGCAGCAGCATCTGCACGAGGCACCGCACATCGCCTCGATCGATCTGCGCGACTATCTGCACCGCCTCGCGTCCGGACTCGGACAGTTGCGCCGGGCCGGGCGGATCGGCGTGACGGTCGAGGGAGACGGGACGAGCCTGGTCGAGCCGCGCACCGCCAACGCGCTCGGCATGATCGTGGCCGAGGTCGTCGCGGAATGTCTCGATGCCACGACGGAGACGGTGACCTGCGGCATCTCCATCCGCATCGATGCCCCAGCCGGCGCGCCGGTGCGCCTCTCGGTGATCTCCGGGGCCGGCGAGGCTGCGGCCGCGGGACGTGAGGGGGTGCCGAAGCTCGGCCCCCGTCTCATCGCGGCCTACGCGGCGCAGGCCGAGATCGCGGTCTGTGGCACTGCGACCGAGGCTGATCCGCTCCATCTGCAGCTGCCCGAGGTTCGCGCCGACGTGGCCCCGACGATCTCGCCCTCACTGAGCTGATACAATCGGCGCAGGCGGGTGCCTCGCGGCCTCGGCCTGCGATCGCTATATCGGGTTCGATTCCCAGACGCGCCTGAACGCGAGTGCCATGCTTCCCGACCTCGACACCATCATCGAGAACTTCGAGATCCTCGACGATCCGATGGATCGCTACGAGTATGTCATCGAACTCGGTAAGCTGATGCCGAAAATGCCAGAAGCGGCGAAGGTCGAGGACAACCGCGTCTCCGGCTGCGAGAGCCAGGTGTGGATCGACGTGTCGCTGAAGGACGAGGCGGGCCACCCGGCGCTGAAGCTCGAAGGCGACAGCGATTCCCACATCGTGAAGGGCTTCGTGGCGTTGATGGTGGCGCTCTACGAGGGGAAGACGCCCGACGAAGCGATCAAGGCCGACGGCTTCGACTTGCTCAAGCGTCTCGATTTCGGCTCGCACATCACGTCGAAGCGCTCGAACGGCGTGCGCGCGATGGTGGACCGCATCCGGAAGGATGCGGGCCGCCTTCAGACGCTGAACTGACCCGCCGCAAGATCTGACGGCGGCGGGCGGAAGGGTCTCAGGACGAGGCCGGCGGCTGGTCCGTCTTGAGGCGCCAAGCGCGGGTGCGGGCCCGCTCCGGCCCCGTCGCCTCGCGTGCGAGGCCATAATGCTCGGCGAGCCGTCCGAGAGCGATCCGGGCTACCACCTTGGCGGAACGGGCCGGCCAGCGCCGCTCCGCCTCGATCCGCTCGAGGCCTTTGAGAAAGCCGCACAGGTCGATCAGAAGCCCCGACAGATCCGAGCCCACCGCCGCCAGCGCAAGATCCACCCGCTGGCGCGCGGCGATGACCCGGTCGGAGCCCGAACTCGGATCGCGCGGCCCGCCGCCATCGACCCGCGGGGCAGTCCAGTCGGTCGAGAGTTGCGGCATCATCTGCGCCGAGGCGAGGTCGTGGCGCAGTCGCTCCCCCGCTGCGAAGGCGGCCGCATCGATCATCGGCTCCCCGTCGCGCCCGCGCCGCCGCGCCATCCAGGCCAGCGGGCTCTCCGCCGTGTCCCGCACGCGTTCCCCATCGCCCGTGCCTTCCCGGACCACGGCGAGATGCTGCATCCGGAAGCTGTCCGGCCCGCCGATTTCCGCCCGCCGCAAACGCGCGCGCCCGGCCGCCCCGATGACCAGCCGGTTGCGCCGCCCGTCGTCCCGCGATGCGAGATCCGCCGCGACCAGCGCTTCGCCGGCCCGTACCGGGAAACGCCCGGCACCCAGCGACACCCCGCGTCCGCCGCTGCGCACGATCAGCGTTTCCGGCGCACTCGGATCGGGGAAGGCGTAGGCACCTTCGGGCGCCAGCGCCGCCAGCAGACGTTCGGCCTCGCGTCCGAGACCGCCCGTTTTGTTCATGTTTTGTTCTTTTGACATCGTACCACCCGAACCGGAACCGCTACGGGAGGCTAAGGGAAAATCGTCCTAATACAAGTCTTGACAGACTTTGATGCCGCCTCTGGTTGCACCGTCACGCTGCCGGTTTCCGGCGGTTTTAGGCCTGGGACGGCTTCGTCGGCGGCTTCTTGAGGATCTCGGCGATCTCGTCCTCGGACTTGCCGCGCACCGCGTATCCCATCTGCTCGAAGCGATCGATCAGACGGTCACTGTCGCAGGCAGAGCGGGCTGCCCACTCTGCGAGCGCTTCATTGGTCTTGGCAAGTTGTTCGGAGGGGCTGTCGTCGCTCATGTGGGGGCAATGCAGCAGAAGTTGTGCCGTTCCACGACTTTGTTGTTGATAACCCGATTCGTCAATCTCCACCCGCATGAGCCGCCGCTGCGCCGGCCCTGAACAGGGCGGCGCAACGGGCTTCGCGTGAGGGCCGGGCCGGGAGAAACCTTAGGCGGCCGCGTCGTAGCCGGGCCGCACCTGGCCGAGGCCGATCGCCTTAGCGAGGTCGGAGCGGGCCTTGGCATAGTTCGGCGCCACCATCGGGTAGTCGGGCGAGAGGCCCCACTTGGCGCGATACTGCTCGGGGGAGAGGTTGTATTTGGCGCGCAGGTGCCGCTTCAGCGACTTGAAGGTCCGCCCGTCTTCCAGGCAGACGAGATAGTCCGGCTGGATCGACTTCTTGATCGGCACGGCCGGCTGAAGCGCCTCCTGGGCCACGGGCTGCGGCGCGGCGGCCCGGCCCGTTCCGACCTGGATCAGGGCGCCGTGGATGTTGCCGATCAGACCGGCAAGTTCGGCGGCCGGCACCGGATTGTTGCTCACATAGGCGGCGACGATGTCGGCCGTGAGAGCGACGTAATCGACCGGCGTCTCGGTTTCGTTCATGTTCGTGGTTGTCCCTTGGCGGTGCATCGCGCGCAATCGATCCGGTCCATCATCCTGTGCGAAGACGGAAACGGACAGGTACCTATCGGCCTGTGCAGTGGTGCCGCTTGATTTCGGTTTGGCGTGACGCCCCCGCAGTCACGGGTTCTACCTAGAACATCCAAATTAGACCTGCAAGACGGGGCCGGTATGCACAACTGAACGGATTCCTCGCGATCTGGGACGTGCGCAATTTGTCGTGAATGCTCGACATCGCTTCCGGGGCGGCGGCCCGCCCGCCCTCATCGCTCTCGCGTCGCGGCGAGGGTGCGACGAAGGGGCGGCTCGTTTGCCAGCCTTGCGGCCACGGCCGTCGCACGGCACACCGCCTGATATCTGACGCGTCTATCCAAACGTTGCCAGCCAAGCGTTCCCACCGGAGTCCGGCGATGACCTTCGAGCCACCCCCCTTCGCCCTGCCGCCCGAGGCGCCCGTTGCCGAGACGCGCCCCCACGTCTTCGAGCTCTTCGGACGGCGCGTCGAAGACCCGTTTGCGTGGCTGAAGGCCGAGAACTGGCGCGCGGTGCTGAAGGACCCGTCGGCCCTTGCCCCCGACATCCGCGCCTATCTCGAGGCCGAGAACGCCTATGCCGAGGCGGCGCTGAGCGACGCTGCCGACCTGCGCAAAACCCTGGTCGCCGAGATGCGCGGGCGCATCCGCGAGGACGATGCCTCGGTGCCCGAACCCGACGGACCCTTTGCCTATTACTCCCGCCACCGCGAGGGCGGGCAGCATCCGCTGATCTGCCGCCGTCCGCGCACCGTCCACCGCATCGCCGAGGAGCCGGAGGATGGCGAGATCGGCGAGCAGATTTTGCTCGATGGCGACCGGGAAGGGGAGGGGCTCGCCTTCTTCGAGATCGCGGGTGCTGCCCATTCCGACGACCACCGCCTGCTCGCCTGGGGCGTCGACACCAAGGGTTCGGAACTCCACACCATCCGCGTGCGCGATCTCGACACCGGCGAGGACCGCCCGGAGCAGGTCGAATCGACCGCGGGCGAGGCGGTCTGGAACGCGGCCGGCACCGCCTTCTTCTACGTGGCGCTCGATGAGAACCACCGTCCGGCCCGCGTCATGCGCCACCGCCTCGGCACCGATCAGGCGCAGGACACGACCGTCTATGAGGAGCCCGATCCAGGCTTCTTCGTGAATATCGGCCGCACCCAGTCGGGCACCTACCTCACCGTCACCGCGAGTGACCACGAGACGGCGGAAGTCCATCTGCTCGACCGGGCCGATGACGAGGGCGCGCTGGCCTGCGTCGCGCCGCGTGAGGAGCGGCTGATCTACTCGGTCGAGCACTGGGGCTTGTATCTTGTCATCCTGACGAATGCCGACGGGGCGGTGGACTTCAAGATCGTCACCTGCCCCCTCGACGCGACGGCGCGGGAGAACTGGCAGGACGCCGTGCCGTATCGGCCCGGCGTGATGATCCGGCACCTGCACGTGCTCGGTAACCACCTCGTGCGGCTCGAACTGGAGAACGCCCTGCCGCGCATCGTCGTGCGCGACATGAAGGGTGAGGAGCACACCGTCTCCTTCGCCGAGGAAGCCTATTCGCTCGGGCTTCTGCCGGGTTACGAGTTCGAGACGGCGCGCATCCGCTTCAGCTACTCGTCGATGACGACGCCGGCCGAGACCTACGACTACGATTGCGTCACCCGCGCCCGCATCCTGCGCAAGCGCCAGAGCGTGCCGAGCGGCCACGAGCCCGCCGACTACGTCACCCGGCGCCTGTTCGCGACCGCGCCCGACGGCGAGAGCGTGCCGATCTCATTGCTGCACCGCCGCGGGCTCGCCCTCGACGGCTCGGCGCCGCTGCTGCTCTACGGCTACGGCTCCTACGGTACACTGATGCCGGCGGGCTTTCGCACCAACCTGCTCAGCCTCGTCGATCGCGGCTTCGTCTACGCCATCGCCCATGTCCGCGGCGGGACCGAGAAGGGATGGAACTGGTATCTCGAGGGCAAGCGCGAGAAGAAGCCCAACACCTTCACCGATTTCGTCGCCTGCGGCCGGGCGCTGATCGATGCGGGCTACACCGCGCAGGGGCGGATCGTCGCCCATGGCGGCAGCGCGGGCGGCATGCTGATGGGGGCGGCCGCCAACCTCGCGCCGGAGCTGTTTGCCGGCATCGTCGCCGACGTGCCCTTCGTCGATGTGCTCAACACCATGCTCGACGCGGACCTGCCGCTGACGCCGCCGGAATGGCCCGAATGGGGCAACCCGGCCGAGAGCGAAGAGGCCTTCAAGACGATCCTGTCCTATTCGCCCTACGACAACGTCGCCGCCAAAACCTATCCCGCGATCTTCGCGCTCGGCGGCCTCACCGATCCGCGCGTGACCTATTGGGAGCCCGCCAAATGGGTGGCGCGGCTGCGCGCCACCATGACCGGCGGCGGCCCGGTCCTCATGAAGATCAACATGGAGGCCGGGCATGGCGGCGCCGCCGGGCGGTTCGACCGCCTCGAGGAGGTCGGCCTGATCTACGCCTTCGCGCTGATGGCGGCACGCGCGGCCAAGCGGGTCTGACGCCGATCGGCGCCGGCCGCGACATGCTGCGCGGCCGGCGCTTCGACAAAGCTTCGCGAAGCGGGCAGAACAAAGCCCGCGCCTTTGCTATGCTGGTTCGACGAAAAATAAGTTCAAAATAATAATCAAGCACGACGCCCAGGGAGAAACACGATGAAGCATCTCGCGATCGCCGCCGCGATTCTGTTCGCATGGCCGCTCGCCGCTGGGGCCGAGTCGCCGGCCGCGCCCGACACCGTCAAGACCAGCCCTGAGGCCGCCAGCCCCGCTCCGGACGCTGCCCCGAAGGCGCCGCAGACCGCGCAGGAGCGCCAGGAGGCGAATGCCGCCAAGCTCGCTGGGCTCGTCCGCTTCGTCGGCGAATCCTGCAAGGAGGCGCAGCCCGATTACGAGCGGTTCAAGGCGGTGGTCTCCGCCATGGGCGTCGATCTCGACGCGATCTCGAAGGGCGAGTTGCTCATGCGCAGCATGGGCTACACCGAAGCCTACCGGAAGAACGTCGATGAGAGCTGCCGTAAGGCGCAGGAGATGTTCGGCGAGAAGGGCAAGGCGATCCCCGGCCTCGTCCTGCGCAAGGCCTCGTAACGAAGGTTCGTCCTTAAGCGCCCGTTCACTGCGCTGGGCGAGAGTGCCGGCACGAGTGGCGTTCGGCGCCCGGCCTCCGAAGGCCGGCCGCCGGTGAGGGCGGGCGTTTCGGGCGATGGGGGGACGGGCCGGTCAGGCAAAGCGGCGTCCGGGCAGGGCTCTCCTGCGCGCCGGCTTCGCCGTCGGCCTCTGCGCCGCGACCTCGGCGGCGGAGGCGGCCCGACTCGTCTCGGCCAAGGGCGCGCAGCCGCCGGAGGGCTTCGGCCGCATCGTCCTGACGTTTGATGAGCCGGTCTCCGTCAAGGCGCGGCTGTCGGGCGCGATCCTCGTGCTCAATTTCGGCGAGGCGGTGGGGGCCGGTCCCGAGCGGATCGCGGCGGGGATGCCGGACTACGTCACCGTGGTGCGGCGCGACCCCGACGGCTCGGCCCTGCGCCTCGCCCTGCAGCGGCCCTACCGCGTCAACGTGCAGGATGCCGGCGAGCAGGTCTTCATCGATCTCCTGCCGGAAAGCTGGAACGGCTTCCTGCCGCCGCTTCCCACCGAAGTCGTTGCCGACCTCGCCCGCCGGGCTGCCGCCGCCGAGGCCAGCCTGAAGGCGCGCAACCCGGCCCCGGTGCCGCGTCCGCTCACCCTCGAACTCGCCCGCACCGATGCCCGCACCCGGCTCTCCCTGCGCCTGCCGGCGGGCTCCGAGGCCGCCTTCGCCCCGGACGGCACCGGCACGCGCCTGACGCTGCCGGGGGCGTGGCGCCTCGACGACCACGCCCTCCGCGGCCGGCTCGACCCGAATCTCGGCCGTGTCACGGTCGAGACAGACACTGGCGAGGCACGGATCGTCGCGAGCCCGGCCGAGGGCGTGACACTCGCCACCTTGCGTGACGAAGATGTCGTGGCGATCGATTTCGTCACCAAGCCGAAGACACCCGAGACTGCGACGTCATCCGCTCCGCCTGCCGGAGCTTCGGCCGCGGCGGCGAAGGAGGCGCCAAAAGAAGCCGCGCGTCCCGCCGCGTCGAGCGCCGACGCATCGCCGCGGGCCGCCGCGCCGGCCGTGGTGTCGCGCAAGGCGGGCTCGGGCCTCGTCTTCCCCTTCGCCAAGCGTGTGCCGGCGGCTCTGTTCGAGCGCGGCGGCATCGTCACCCTCGTCTTCGCCACGACCGAGCCGGTCGTCGTGCCGCCGCCCGGTGCCACGGGCCTCGTCGCCCTCGCGCCGCCGCTGCGGAGCGGCGGCTTCACCATCCTTCGCTTCACTGCGCCCGCGGGACGGCTCGTCGATCTTCTGCCCGTCACTGAGCCCGCCGGATGGGAGCTGGCGACCGGCGACGGCCTTTCCCCGAGCGAGAGCCTGACCGCGCAGCGCGCCCCGACGGCCCAGGGCCGGCTCGGCGTCAGCGTGCGGCTGCCCCAGGCCGGCCCGGCCGGCTGGCTCGATCTCGACGGTGAACGCATCGCCGTCGTCACCACCGACGGCAGCCGCCCTGCCGGCGTGGTCAAGGCGCAGCGCTTCGTCGAGTTCGAGCTGATTCCGAGCCGGCTCGGCCTCGCCGTTCTCGCCAATGCCGACGACCTCATCGTGCGGCCGGATCTCGACGGCGTGACGATCGGCCGTGAGGGCGCAAGGGAAGGCGCACGGGAAGGCCGCGACGGCGGGCTCTCCGTGTCGGGCATCTCCCGCCCCGCCGATCCGCCCGTCGGGGCGGTCACGGAACTCGCGGTCGATCGCGACGCGTGGGAGCGGGCGCAGCGCGGCGATGTGCGCGCGACGCTGCGGGAGGGACTCGCTGCCGCCGTCGACGCCCATCGCCGCGACCGTGGCGGCGCCCGTCTCGGTCTCGCCCGGGCAATGATGGCCAACGATCTCGACGTGGAGGCGCTCGGTGCGCTGACTGCCGCCGCCGCCGAGGATGTGGTCATCGACGGTGACCGCCAGACGGCGCTGATGCGCGGCGTCCTGCTCGCCCGGATCGGGCGGGCCGAAGAGGCGCGCAAACTCCTCTCCGACGAGCGGCTCGCCACCAATCCCGAAGCCCGGCTCTGGCGCGGCTATGCCGACGCCCTGGTCGGCCGGTGGAACGAGGCGGCCGTTGCGCTGCGCGCCGGCGAATCGGTCTTGGAGCGCTACCCCGAACCCCTCGCATCGCTGTTCCACGCCGCCGCCGCCGAGGCCGCGGTCGAGACCGGCGACTGGGAAGCGGTCACGCGCGAATCGATCGCCGCCACCCGTGCCGCCACCGATTACACCCGCGACCGGCTGACCTTACTGCGGGCGAAGATGGACGAGGCGACCGGCCGCAGCGCGGCGGCGCTGGCGGCCTACGAGACGCTGCGGAACCAAGCACCTTGGCCGCTGGCGGCGGAGGCGACCCTACGGGCGGCCGTCCTCGGCCATACCCTCGGCAAGACGCCCCTGCCCGAAGCGATCGATCAGTTGGAGGTTCTGGCTCTGACCTGGCATGGCGGCCCGACCGAGATCGGGACGCTCGGCGCGCTCGGCGGCCTCTACGAAGAGGCCGGGCGCTGGCGCAAGATCTTCACCACCGCCCGCCGCGCCAACGCGCTCAGCCCCGAGGCGCCGATCGCCCGCGCGCTGCACGAGCGCGCCCTGGCCGTGTTCGAGGATCTGTTCCTGGGCGCGCGCGGCGAGCGGCTCGGCGGTGTCGAGGCGCTGGCGCTGTATTTCGACTTCAAGGATTTCGCGCCCGCCGGCCGGCGCGCCGACGAGATCGTGCGGCGCCTCGCCGACCGCCTCGTGGCCCTCGATCTGCTCGAGTCGGCGGACGAATTGCTGCAGTACCAGATCGATCACCGGCTCGAGGGTGCGGCCCGCTCCTCGGTCTCGGCGCGGCTCGCCACGATCCGGCTGATGGAGGGCAAGCCGCTCCAGGCGCTCCAGACGCTCGACGCGACGCACCTGCCCGAACTGCCCGAGGACGTGCGCCGCGCCCGCGCGATGCTGCGCGCCCGCGCCTTGTCGGATCTCTCCCGCACCGATCTCGCCCTGGAGACCGTCGAAGGCGAGACCGGCGCCGATGCCGAGCGGCTGCGGGCGGACATCCTGTGGGCGGCCCGGCGCTGGCGCGAGGCGGGCGAGGCACACGAGATGATCCTCGGGCCGGCATGGCGTTCCGGAAAGCCGCTCGACGACACCGCGCGGGCCGACGTGATCCGCGCTGGCATCGCCTACGGACTCGCGGGCGAATCCCTCGGGCTCGAACGGCTGAAGGCAAAGTTCGCGGGGCCGATGGCCGAGAGCGCGGATGCCCGCACCTTCGCCATGCTGACGCGGCCGGATGCGCCCCGCTCCGCCGCCTTCCGCGATGCAGCCCTTCGGGCGACCAAGGCGGAGACGCTCGCCGCCTTCCTCTCGGAGTACCGCAAGCGCTACCCCGACAGCGCCGTGCCGGAACCCGGCAGCGCCGCGACGGGCAGCCGCGCCGAGGCGCCGTCCCCGCCGCCGGGCTGACGGTCAGACGCGACCGCGGCCGCGCTGCGCGTCGATGCTCCACGGGCCGGGGCCGGCGAAGGCGATGTAGAGGAAGACGAAGCAGAAGAGGATCGCCGCATCACCGCCGTTCAGGGCCGGGAAGAAGCTCTTGGGGGCGTGGGCGATGAAATAGGCGAAGGCCATCTGGCCGGAGAGGATGAAGGCCACCGGCCGGCTGAACAGCCCGACCACCAGCAGTGCGCCGCCGACGAGTTCGAGCAGACCCGCGATGCCCGGCAGCGATAGCAGCGGCGGGTTCATCGAGCTGGCCGGAAAGCCGAGGATCTTCTGCGTCCCGTGCGCCATGAAGATCAGCGCCGAGACGATACGCAGGATGCTGAGCATCCGCGGGGCCCAGTGCGTGGTGGTGGTCGTCAGATCCATGCGTCGGCGTCCTCGTTACGCGGCCGCCACAACCTCGAATCGTATCGTGACGGGCTTCAGCTTCCGTAGCTCTGAATCAGGGAGCCCGCCACCAGCGTCCACCCATCGACCAGCACGAAGAAGATCAGCTTGAACGGCAGCGCGACCGTGGCCGGCGGCAGCATCATCATGCCCATCGCCATCAGCACCGAGGCGACCACGAGGTCGATGATGAGGAAGGGGATGAACAGGAGGAAGCCGATCTCGAAGGCGCGCCGCAGCTCGGAGATCATGAAGGCGGGAGTGACGATTTCCAGGCCGATCGCTTCCGGGCCCGCCGGGGCCGGCTGGCGCGCCATGTCGAGGAAGAGCTTGAGGTCCTTCTCGCGCACGTTGCGCAACATGAAGGTCTTGAACGGCGCCGACGCCCGCTCGAACGCCTGGGACTGGCTGATCTGGCCCGCCATCAGCGGCTCGACGCCGGTCCGGTAGGCCTCCCGCGCCGTCGGCGCCATCACGAAGGCGGTCAGGAACAGGGCCAGACTCACCATCACCGTGTTCGGCGGCGCGGTCTGCGTGCCGAGCGCCGAGCGCAGGATCGACAGCACCACGACGATCCGGGTGAACGAGGTCGCCATCACCAGCACGGAGGGCGCGAGCGCCAGCACCGTGATCAGCGCGACGAGCTGCAACGCCCGTTCCGTGGTGCCGCCGGCACCGAGATCGAGGGTGACGCTCTGCGCCCACGCCGCGCCCGAGCCGGCCGCCAGCAGCAGCGCGGCCAGGAGAAGCGTCAGGGGGAGGGATCGCGGCACGGGCCGGCTGGGGGAGGGGGTCATTGCGGGCCGCACCCTGCGGCGTGACGCCGACGCGCACAAGCGACGCGACGACACGCTGCCGGTGCGATCACAGATCGCCGACGACGCCCGCCTCGTCCTGGGCCTGAAGCACCGCCGGGCGGGGCATCGAGATGATGTTGTAGCCCGAATCGACGAAGTGGATCTCGCCGGTCACGCCGCCCGAAAGGTCCGACAGCAGGTAGAGCGCGGAGTTGCCGACATCGTCCAGCGTCACCGTGCGCCGGAGCGGGGCGTGCGCCTTCTGGTGGTTGTACATCAGCCGCGCATCGGCGATGCCGGCGCCGGCCAGCGTGCGCATCGGGCCGGCCGAGAGGGCGTTGACGCGGATACCGTCGGGGCCGAGGTCGCTGGCGAGATAGCGGACGGACGCTTCGAGCGCGGCCTTGGCCACGCCCATCACGTTGTAGTTCGGCATCACGCGGGTCGAGCCGGCATAGGTCAGCGTCAGCAGCGCGCCGCCCCGCGGCATCCGGGCGGCGGCGCGTTGGGCGATCTCGGTGAAGGAGAAGCAGGAGATCGTCATGGTCCGCGAAAAGTTCGCGCGGGTCGTGACGTCGACGTAGCGGCCCTTGAGCTGCGCCTTGTCGGAAAAGCCGATGGCGTGGACGATGAAGTCGATCCCGTCGGGGAAGCGCTCATCGAGGGTGGCGAAGGCGGCATCGACGGTCGTGAGATCCTCAACGTCGCAGGGCAGCACGATATCGGAGCCGACCGAGGCCGCGAGCGGGGTCACGCGGCGCCCGAGCGCCTCGCCCTGATAGGTGAAGGCGAGTTCGGCGCCGTGCCGGTGCAGGGTCTTGGCGATGCCCCACGCGATCGAATGATCGTTGGCGACCCCCATGATGAGGCCGCGCTTGCCCGCCATCAAACCCGTCATTCTCAAATCCGTACGCGTATCGGCCCGGCGCCGCAGCGCCCTCATCCCGGCTTAGCCCGCCGGGCGAGGGCCTGTCCACGCGCGGGGCCGCCTTGCACCCTGGGCGGCGGGAAATGGCATGAGGAAGCCGGCATGAAAAAGCCCCGGCGCGGATGCGACGGGGCTGGACGGGGGCTCAGATGGGGGCGGGCAGCTGGCGCTCAGAAGTAGCCGCGGGTGCCGGTCTGCGCGTCCTCGATCAAGGTCTGCTTGGCGCGCACCGCCACGCCGGCCGCAATGGCCAAGCTGGAGACGGTGAACACAGCGAGGAGGACGATCATGGTGTTACCTGCCTATCGAAGCAGGAACGCGAAGACAACTGGTCGGTTCCCCCAATTCATCAGCCTACAGCCAGGCTTATGCTTGGTCCGTCTTCTCGCAGATGCGAGAAAATCTACGCTGCACGGCAAGGCGCCGCGCAGCGGTTCCGTCCCTTATGCGTCGGGGTGCTTGAGCACGAGCGTCGCGTTGGTGCCGCCGAAACCGAAAGAGTTCGACATCACGTGGCCCAGCTGCGCCCCGTCCCGGCGCTGACGCAGGATCGGCATGTCGGCGAAGGCAGGATCGAGTTCCTCGATATGCGCGCTCTCGCAGATGAAACCGTTGTTCATCATCAACAGCGAATAGATCGCCTCCTGCACCCCGGTCGCACCGAGCGAATGCCCGGTCAGCGACTTGGTGGCCGAGATCGGCGGGCAGGCGTCGCCGGCGCCGAACACCGTGCGGATCGCTTCGATCTCCTTGTCGTCGCCGACCGGCGTCGAGGTGGCGTGCGGGTTGATGTAGTCGATCTTGACGCCCTTCAGGTCTTCCATGGCCTGGCGCATGCACCGCACCGCACCCTCGCCGGAGGGGGCGACCATGTCGTGCCCGTCGGAGGTGGCGCCGTAGCCGGCGACCTCGCCGTAGATCCGCGCGCCGCGGGCCTTGGCGTGCTCGTATTCCTCCAGCACCAGCACACCGGCGCCGCCGGCGATGACGAAGCCGTCGCGGTTCACGTCATAGGCGCGCGAGGCACGGGAAGGGGTCTCGTTGTAGCGCGAGGACATCGCGCCCATGGCGTCGAACAGGACGGAGAGCGTCCAATCCAGCTCTTCGCAACCGCCCGCGAAGATGATGTCCTGCCGGCCGCCGCGGATGATCTCCGCGGCGTTGCCGATGCAGTGATTCGAGGTCGCGCAAGCCGAGGAAATCGAATAGTTCACGCCGCGGATTTTGAACCAGGTCGCCAGCGTCGCCGACGCGGTCGAGGACATCGCTTTGGGCACCGCGAACGGGCCGACGCGCTTCGGCCCCTTCTCGCGGGCGATGGCGGCGGATTCGACGATGGTCCGGGTCGAGGGACCGCCCGAGCCCATGATGATGCCGGTGCGGTCGTTGGAGATCTCCCGCTCCTCGAGGCCGGCATCGCGGATCGCCTGATCCATGGCGATGTGGTTCCAGGCGGTGCCGCCGCCGTGGAAACGCATGGCGCGGCGATCGACGACGCCCTCGGGATCGATCGTCGGGGCACCGGCTACCTGGCTGCGGAAGCCGTGCGCGGCTTGCGCCTCGGAGCGAGCGATCCCGGAACGGGCCTCGCGCAGGGAGTCCAGAACCTCCCCGGTATTGTTGCCGATGGACGAGACGATGCCCATCCCGCTGATGACGACACGCCGCATGATGGCTCGTGCTGCTGACGCCGCGGCTGGTGCGGCGTTTCCTCGGGGGTCAGTTAGGATGATGCGCGGCCAATCTCAACCGCGCTTCGCGCACTCGGCGCCGAACCGGAGGGCGGTTCGGCGCGAAAAACCCTCAGAACCGAGCGCGTTGAGCCGGTCTCAGGCCCGGAAGAGCGCCACGCGCAGGTCGTTCGCCTCGTAGATGCGCCGGCCATCGGCCTCGAGCCACCCGTCGGCGATCCCGAGCACGAGCTTGCCCTGACGCACGCGCTTGATGTCGATGCCGTAGACGACCTGCTTGACGGTCGGCAGCACCTGATCGGTGAACTTCACCTCGCCAACGCCGAGCGCCCGGCCGCGACCCAGTGCGCCGAGCCAGCCAAGATGGAAGCCGACGAGCTGCCACAGGGCGTCGAGCCCGAGGCAGCCGGGCATCACCGGATCGTCCTTGAAGTGGCAGGGGAAGAACCAGAGGTCCGGCCGGATGTCGAACTCGGCCAGCACGTGGCCCTTGCCGTGGGCGCCGCCCTCGGTCCCGATCGAGGTGATCCGGTCGAACATCAGCATCGGCGGAAGCGGAAGCTGAGCGTTGCCCGCTCCGAACAGCTCACCGCGCCCGCAGGCCAGGAGATCCTCGTAGGAGAAGCTCGAAGCGCGCTGCGGAGAAGCACCGTCGGATTGCTGGTCGAGAGAGGCCATGGATGACGTACGGGTCCTCGGTGACGGACGGGTCCGATGCGAGCGAACGGACGAGGCGTGATGGAATGGGCGCCTCGTTAGCACAGCCTCCGCGCGCTCACAAAGCGGCGCCTGCGCAGTACCTATGCTCGGTCGACGCTCGGCGAATCGACCAGAGCCATGCACCATCCACGTATCAACCCGGTGTCGACATCGGCATGGGTTGCCGCAGGGCTCCATGATCCGTATAATTTCTACGCTATACTCATTCTAAATAACTGGGAATCGTTCCCGACGATGTCCGACTTGATGCCTCTCCAGGCTGTGCTGAACGCACGGTCCGCCTCGCCGGGCGACGCTAGCGGCCGTCGGGGCTGTCCCCTCTCCGACCTGCGCGATCGCTTGCGCCGGGCCGGCCTGCGCCCGACCCGTCAGCGTCTCTCGCTGGGCTGGCTCCTGTTCGGCCGCGGCGACCGCCACCTGACGGCGGAAATGCTCTACGACGAGGCGATGCGCGCCAAGGTGCCGGTCTCGCTGGCGACCGTCTACAACACGCTGCATCAGTTCACCGAGGCGGGCCTGCTGCGCCAGCTCGCGCTCGATGGATCGAAGGCCTATTTCGACACGAACCCGACCGAGCATCACCACTTCTTCTTCGAGGAAGAAGGCGAGGTTCTCGATATGCCGGAATGCGGCATCTCGGTCGATTCGCTGCCCGACGCGCCCGAGGGCATGGAGATTGCCGGCGTCGAAGTGATCGTGCGCCTGCGCCGCCGCAAGGTGTCCGGACGCGCCTGATCCGACGCCGCCCGATTTCGAGACGAAAAAAGGCCCGGATT
Source organism: Methylorubrum sp. GM97 (assembly GCF_024347855.1). NCBI lineage: Bacteria > Pseudomonadati > Pseudomonadota > Alphaproteobacteria > Hyphomicrobiales > Methylobacteriaceae > Methylorubrum > Methylorubrum sp. GM97. Next base: position 437,794 of record NZ_AP025942.1, on the reverse strand, counting down.
TCCCGGGCCTTTTTCATGTCGATTCTTGGCGCGGCGGCTGTCGATCGCGGCGCGGCGGCTCGGCCTACTCCACCCGCTCGTCGGGGTAGACGCCCCATAACCGGCTCTGACGGATGTAGCCGTCGACGTCGCCGCGCTTGTCCGGCAGCGGCACCACGAGGCGGCACCACGAGCCGGTGCATCCCTTCACGCTGCCGATGACGCCGGGCTGCAGCCGCGCCTGCTCGGCCGATTGCTCGTCGGCGCGGGCGGTCAGCGGAACCGTCGCCTTGGCGGAATCGGCTCGTTCGCCCGACGGGGGAATCACCACGGCGGTCCGGCGGCCCGAGAGCAGCGAGTGCAAGACCCAGCCCTCCGTCCCTTCGGAATCGCGGATGCGGCGCCAAGTCTCGAACTCGGCGACAATCTCGACCGGCAGTCCCTCGCGCTGGAAGACCCACAGGGTTCTGTGATCCTTCGAGGGCCCCTCGCGCAGGTTGACGCGGTTGGTCTTCAGGCTGGCGTAGCGCGGCAGGGGCAGCTTGGTCACGGGCCCCTTGCCGACCTCCGGCGCGGGAGCCGGCGCGGCCTCGGCCGTCAGAGGTATCAACAGGGCGAACAGGGCCGCGAGCAGCGCGAGGCGCGCGGGGTTCATCGGGGGAAGCTCAGGCGGGCGCATCGTGCCTCGTCTCCGATCCGTGTCTCCAAAGTCGGTCCGGCGGTGGCGTTTCGGCGCGTGCGGGGGCACAGGCCGGAAACGTCCATGGGTCGGCGCAGGATCGGCCGGCCCTCCGGCACTGATCCATCCGGGCCAGGGCCGCATTGTGTTCGCCGACCTCTCTGATAGAGAGGCCGAACGTCCTGCAGCGGACCGGGGAACCGGTCCGCCTTCCGCTCCATCTGGCCGCGCCATGGTTAAGGGAGCGTAAGCCGACCCCTCGCGGCATAGCGGGGCGGCGTCCGGCGCAGGCACAGGAATGCGGGCCGCCTCGTCGGGGAGGGAACATGTCGTCGTTGAAGCGCAAGCCGCTGGTGGTCGTCACGCGGCGTCTGCCGGACGCCGTCGAGACGCGCATGCGCGAATTGTTCGATACCCGCCTCAACCACGATGATGCGCCGCTCTCGCAGGAGGCGCTGTCGGCCGCGATTCGCGAAGCCGACGTGCTGGTGCCCACCGTGACCGACGAGATCGGGGCCGGATTGCTCGCGCAGGCGGGGCCGAACCTGCGGCTCATCGCCAATTTCGGCAACGGCGTCGATCACATCGACGTCGCCGGTGCGCTGGAGCGCGGCATCACCGTCACCAACACGCCCGGCGTCCTGACCGAGGACACCGCCGACATGACCATGGCGCTGATCCTGGCGGTCGCCCGCCGGCTCGCCGAAGGTGCGCGCATCATCCCCGACGACGACTGGACCACGGGATGGTCGCCGACCTGGATGCTCGGCCGCCGCATCACGGGGAAGCGCCTCGGCATCGTCGGCATGGGCCGCATCGGCCAGGCGCTCGCCCGCCGCGCCAAGGCATTCGGCCTGTCGATCCACTACCACAACCGCCGCCGGGTGCCCTCGCATATCGAGGAATCGCTCGATGCGACCTACTGGGAATCCCTCGACCAGATGCTGGCCCGGGTCGATATCGTGTCGGTCAACTGCCCGCACACGCCCGCGACCTATCACCTGCTCTCGGCCCGCCGCCTGAAGCTGCTCAAGCCCGAGGCGATCGTCGTCAACACCGCCCGCGGCGAGGTGATCGACGAGAACGCGCTGGCGCGCCTGATCGAGGGGGGCGAGATCTCGGCCGCCGGCCTCGACGTGTTCGAACAGGAGCCGGCGGTGAGCCCGCGCCTCGTGCGGCTCGCTCGCACCGGCAAGGTCGTGCTGCTGCCGCATATGGGTTCGGCGACGCATGAGAGCCGCACCGACATGGGCGAGAAGGTCATCATCAACATCAAGACCTTCATGGACGGCCACCGTCCGCCGGACCGGATCCTTCCGAGCATGCTCTGAGGGCAGGCCTGAACTCGGTCGCTGCGGCGACGGAGCCCTGTTATCGGCTCCGCTCCGCAGCGATGGGGCGGAGAGCGCGTAACGCCATCGCGATTTGTCGGGCGCATCCGTTCAGAAGCGCGGTGAGGCCGATTGCACCCAGCCTCGCCAACCGCGGGCAATTCGTCCGACGGCCGAGCCGAAGGCTCTCCTCAGCCCAGCATCGACGGCACGCGATCCGTGCGGATGGCCGCCTTGGCCCGAGCCGAATCGACATCCATCTGCGCGATCAGCGCCTCGGCACTCGAAAACTTCTCCTCGCCGCGCAGATAAGCCAGCAGCTCGACAGCGACCTCCTGCCCGTAGAGATCGCCCTTGAAGTCGAACAGGTGCACTTCGAGGAGCGGCGCGCCGTCGTCGAAGGTCGGGCGGCGGCCGTAGCTCGCCACGCCGTCGTGCAGGCTGCCGTTGGCCAGGCGCACCCGCACCGCGTAGATGCCGTGGGCGAGCCCGCAGGATTCGAGGGCGAGGTTGGCGGTGGGGTAGCCCAGGGTGCGTCCGCGCTTGTCGCCGTGGCGCACCTGGGCCAGCACGAACCAGCGATAGCCGAGAAGGTCGTTGGCCCGCGCCACGTCGCCCGATGCGAGGGCAGCGCGGATCGCGCTCGACGAGATCGGCGCATCGCCGGGATCGGCCGAGACCGCGGGGACGATCCGGCAGGACAGACCGGCCTCGGCGCACAGCTCGGCGAGCGTCCCCGGCGAACCCTCACGTCCGCGGCCGAAATGGAAATCGTGGCCGATCACCACGCCGGACAGGCCGAGCCCGTCACGCAGCCAGCCCTCCACGAAATCCCGGGCGCTGGTGCCGGCAAGCCGCTCATCGAACCGGCGCACGATCAGGCCGTCGAGACCGAGGCGCGCGAACACGATCTCCTTGGCGCTGGGGCCGGTGAGGCGGAACATCGGCTGGTCGGGTGCGAAGAAGGCGCGCGGATGCGGCTCGAAGGTCAGCACGGCGGCGGGGTGTGACCCGGCCTCGGCGCGCACCGCCTCGATCAGCGTGCGGTGGCCGCGATGGACGCCATCGAAGTTCCCGAGCGCGGCGACGGCACCCGCCAGCGCCGGAGGCACCGGGTCGTCCTCGCGGCAGACCGTGAAGGGTCTCGAAGAGGGGCGGAGGCCGGTCCCGGCGGGCGGCACGGCGTTCTCATCGCCTGAGGGCATCGGCTCCTGCGATCGAATGTCTGCGAGTCTCAAGGGATTGTCGGCAGGGAGCATCGACGGGAAGCGTCGGCGCGGCCGGGCTCGTCCGCCTCGTCCCCGCGCGGCGGGAGAGCGGCGGGAGACTTGGCGAAATCAGTCTCTCGGGTCAAGCGAGGGAGAAGGGCGCGGGATTAACTGCTTCGCAATCCGCGCCACCTATTGTCTGGGAACGGAAGGCAGCTCCGCTCGCACGCGTCGATGCGACGTAGATCGCTCGAGAGAGCCGCGCCGCCAGTATCGATCAGGGACAAACGGAGCAATCGTCATATGGCCCTCGACCTCAGCATGCCTATCCTGGTGGTCGACGACTACCAGACCATGGTGCGTATCATCCGCAACCTCCTCAAGCAGCTTGGCTTCGAGGACGTGGATGATGCCTCCGACGGCACCGCCGCACTGGCGCGCCTGAAGGGCCGCAAGTACGGCCTCGTCATCTCGGATTGGAACATGGAGCCGATGACCGGCTACGAGCTTCTGCGCCATGTCCGCGCCGACGAGGGCCTGCGCACGACGCCGTTCATCATGGTCACCGCCGAGTCGAAGACCGAGAACGTCATCGCCGCCAAGAAGGCCGGCGTGAACAACTACATCGTCAAGCCCTTCAATGCCGCCACCCTCAAGTCGAAGATCGAGGCGGTCTGCGGCGCCTGATCGCACGATCCGCCGGTGGACCGTCGCGCTGAACAGAGGCGCGCCGAGTGAAAACGAGCGGACTGAAACGGTAACGAGAGCCGATCCCGGCCGTCATGCCGTCGGGGTCGGAGCAGGAGGAGCGGCCGTCCCTGCGGGTGGCCGTCAACGGATCGAACACGAGAACGTCGCGAGAGATCGCCCATGAAAATGATGGCAACGGCACGCGACGGCCGGTCGCAGAATTCCCACCCGTCGGCGATGGTGAAGGAACTTCTCGACATCGCGGACTACATCGCCAGTCTGCGGGACGCGATCGCGATCCTGCGGGCCAACGAGCTGACGCGTGACCGTCTGCCGATGGTCCACGAGGAGCTGAGCGAGGTGGTGGCGGCGACGGCCGGCGCGACCAATTCGATCATGAGCACCGCGGAAGCCGTGCTCGCCCTGCGCGATGGGCCGGGCTACCGGGACGCGGTCGAGGCCAAGATCTACGACATCTTCGAGGCCTGCACCTTCCAGGACATCACCGGCCAGCGCATCGCCAAGGTGGCGGAGGCGATGAGCCAGCTCGAAGGACGGCTCGCCCGCTTCACCGCCGCCGTGAAAGCCCGCGACGCGGCCGGCATCGACGAGACCGAAGCCGACCGGCGTAAGCGCAACGAGTCGCTCCTGCTCAACGGGCCGCAGATGGGCGGTCCCGCGACCGCGCAGGATGCCATCGACGCTCTGTTCGCCTGACCCACGGGACAAGCGGACGCCGGATCGACGCGGCCTCGGACGGGGCTGAGATCCGCTGGCCGTTACGGCCAAGCTGCCTTGTTCCGAACATCGCCGTTGCGAAAAGCCGTCAAGGTCATCCCTGAAAAAGGGTGCGGGATCCGAGCTCGGGATTCCGCAGGGGCTGGACCATGGCGAACTCCGATCTGCTGCCCGATCGCGCATCCGGCGATGCCCTCGACCGCGCCCGCGCGCAGGGGCAGATGCACCATTCCATCGCGACGACGCTTCTCGTGATCGCGGCCGCCCGCGCCGAGCGCGCGGCGCCTCCGGTCCATGCGGCGCGCCAGCGTCTGGCGAAAATCTACGGAGCCTCCCGGCTGCGCAAGCGGATGGAGCGCGACGCCGCGCGGGGCTGAACCTCCTCCACCGGCGTCGCGCCCGCGGCCGGTTTCACCCGGCTCTGCGCAGAAAATCCCGGAACGGGCGACGCTGCGGCGGCGGGCTCGGCGGTGGATCGGGGGAGGGCGGTGGCGGCGGCGCCGCCTCGGGCGAGGCCGAGAGCACCTCCGACCGCACGGCCCGCGGGGCGGCGAACACTCCGCCTTGCGCCAGCGGCACGTCGAGATCGATCAGGTCCGGCACCTCCGTCTCGGCCTCGACGCCGGTTGCGACGAGCCGGATTCCTGCCCGCGCCAGGGATGTCACCAGATCCTCCAGGGCGATATCCGGCCGCGCCTCCCGGTCGAGCGGTCGCAGCAGCAGCGCGGCCGCGACCTTGACCTGCGTGATGCCGCGCTCGGCCAGAGCGGTCGGGTCGAACCGCAGGTCGATCGGGCGATCCATCACGAAGCCGATCCGCCCGCGTAACCCCGCCAGCAGGGCGGCCTGCTCCGCATCGAGGCTGCGCCAGCTCGATTGCGGCAGGGCGATCACGACGCGGCCCGCGAGTTCCGGCCCCTCGCTGACGAGGCGGCCGAGGGAGCGCAGGAAGCCCGGCTCGAACAGCGAATGTGGCGTCAGGCTGTAGCTTACCGAGGCCGGGCTGCCGCGCCCCTGGAGATGGCGCGCGATCGTCGCGACGCGCTGGAGCATGCGCCGGTCGAGCGCCGTGGTGCGGCCGTGCCGCTCCAGGACGGGCAGGAACGTCTCCGGCGCGTAGACCGCGTCGCCGACCTTGAGCCGCGCCAGCGCTTCGTAGGCGACTACCTTGCGCTGCGGCAGGGTGACGACCGGCTGCAGGAACACTTCCAGCCCCTCGCCGTCGAACGCCTCGATCAGCAATGCCGCGTCGGCGTCGGTGGCGAAATGATCGGAGGGACGGGCCGCCGGCAGGGTCGTGCGGGGCACGAGCCGCATCGGCGGGGCCACCGGTTCCGTCTCGGGGGGAGGGGGCGCGGCCGGCGCCGGGCGCGGCCGGATCGGCTCCGGCGCCGCTTGCGGAACCGGCTTCGGCTGGGGCGCCTGCGCCTGCACCCTCAGGCGGGCGATGTCGCCGTCCTGCGACGCCACCACTGCGGCGAGTTCCCGGACGATGCCGCTGAGGATGCCGATCTCAGCGGTCACCTCCTCGATCCCGGCATCGAACCGTGCGTCGAGCGCCTTGACCGCTTCGTCCGGCGGTCGCGCCGAGCCGTCCGCCGCCGCCGAATCCTGCATCCGCGATTGGATCAGGGCCGCCGTGACGGCTTCCAGCTTCACGAGGCGCTGAGACAGGACGCCGATCTCCTTCGAGACGACCTCCTGCGCCACGGCGAAGGCGGAAAGCCGCCGCCACAGCAGCGCGCCGCCGACGATCGCGAGGCCGGACACGGCGGCGACGGCGGCGAGCGGAAGAATGAGCGCCAGCGGAACGAGGACCAGGACGCCGATGAGGCCGAGGATCCAGGGGGTGCCGCGCGGGCGGATCGTTCGGGCTTTCGGTGTTTTCACCGTCGATCGACGCGTTTCTGTCTGGCGGCCGCGGCCGGGCTTCTCATTCACGCTGCGAAGCGGGCGCCCGCAGAACGTGTGGGTGAAACGCGCCGGATCGCGTGAGAGGACGCATCCGGATCGTCGTAACCCTAATGTCGCCGACGCCGCTCCCCGCCGCAAGGCGGCATCATAGGTTTCTCCCGTTCATTCGGCCCGAACGCGCCGTGTGCTTGCCGCGCGCGATCCGGAAGCCACATCTGCGGAGGCGCGTCGGCACCCGGCGGGCTGCCAAGGAGACGATGGCGATGGACCAGAGCCCGATCGAACTGACGATGCGCGTGGACGGAATGACCTGCGAGGGATGCGCCGAGGCGGTGCGCCGCACGATCCGTCGCCTCGACCCGCAGGCGGACGTCTCAGTCGATGTCGGCCTGGGCCGGGTCTCCGCCACGACCGTCGCGCAGAGTCTCGACGTGGCTCAAGCGCTGACCCAGGCCGGTTACACCGCCACCGCGATGACCGGTTGAAACCATTCGGCCTCGCGCGCCGGCCGGCGGCGGATCACCTGTCCCAAACCACCTGTCCCATGAGAAAACTTAACGGTCGGGTTAAAAAAAATCCGAGACGCTTTTCGTCGTCGTTTCGCTCACACTGCCACGATCGGTTTATCGTGGCCGTTCCGTTCGCTACCACGGAAGCATAGGGACGGACCGGGCGACGGCTCGGCACGCCGCGAGCCCGCGTGAACAAGAAACGACGGTGAGAGAAATGCCCTCAGATATCGAGATCGCCCGCGCGGCGACCCTGAAGCCGATCGCCCAGGTCGCCGAAAAGCTCGGCATCCCGGACGAGGCGCTTCACAACTACGGCAAGCACATCGCCAAGATCGACCACGACTTCATCGCCTCGCTCGAGGGTAAGCCCGAGGGCAAGCTGGTGCTCGTCACCGCGATCTCGCCGACGCCCGCGGGCGAGGGCAAGACCACCACGACCGTGGGTCTCGGCGACGCACTCAACCGGATCGGCAAGCGGGCGGTGATGTGCCTGCGCGAGCCCTCGCTCGGCCCCTGCTTCGGCATGAAGGGCGGCGCGGCCGGTGGCGGCAAGGCCCAGGTCGTGCCGATGGAGCAGATCAACCTGCACTTCACCGGGGACTTCCACGCCATCACCTCGGCGCACTCGCTCGCCGCCGCGCTGATCGACAACCACATCTACTGGGCCAACGAGCTCAACATCGACGTGCGCCGCATCCACTGGCGCCGCGTGGTCGACATGAACGACCGGGCGCTGCGCGCGATCAACCAGTCGCTCGGCGGCGTCGCCAACGGCTTTCCGCGTGAGGACGGGTTCGACATCACCGTCGCCTCCGAGGTGATGGCGGTGTTCTGCCTCGCCAAGAATCTGGCCGACCTCGAGGAGCGGCTCGGCCGCATCGTCATCGCCGAGACCCGCGACCGCAAGCCGGTGACGCTGGCCGACGTGAAGGCGACCGGCGCGATGACCGTTCTCCTCAAGGATGCGCTGCAGCCGAACCTCGTGCAGACGCTGGAGGGCAACCCGGCCCTGATCCATGGCGGCCCGTTCGCCAACATCGCCCACGGCTGCAACTCGGTGATCGCCACCCGTACCGGCCTGCGGCTGGCCGACTACACCGTCACCGAGGCCGGCTTCGGCGCGGATCTCGGCGCGGAGAAGTTCATCGACATCAAGTGCCGCCAGACCGGCCTCAAGCCCTCGGCGGTGGTGATCGTCGCCACGATCCGCGCCCTCAAGATGCATGGCGGCGTCAACAAGAAGGATCTCCAGGCTGAGAACCTCGACGCGCTGGAGAAGGGTTTCGCCAACCTCGAGCGCCACGTGAACAACGTGCGGAGCTTCGGCCTGCCGGTGGTGGTGGGCGTGAACCACTTCTTCCAGGACACCGACGCCGAGCATGCCCGGTTGAAGGAGCTCTGCCGCGACCGTCTTCAGGTCGAGGCGATCACCTGCAAGCACTGGGCGGAGGGCGGCGCGGGCGCCGAGGCTCTGGCGCAGGCCGTGGTGAAGCTCGCCGAGGGCGAGCAGAAGCCGCTGACCTTCGCCTACGAAACTGAGACGAAGATCACCGACAAGATCAAGGCGATCGCGACCAAGCTCTACGGTGCGGCCGATATCCAGATCGAGTCGAAGGCCGCCACCAAGCTCGCCGGCTTCGAGAAGGATGGCTACGGCGGATTGCCCGTCTGCATGGCCAAGACGCAGTACTCGTTCTCGACCGACCCGACCCTGATGGGCGCGCCCTCGGGCCACCTCGTCTCGGTGCGCGACGTGCGCCTCTCGGCGGGCGCCGGCTTCGTCGTGGTGATCTGCGGTGAGATCATGACCATGCCGGGCCTGCCCAAGGTGCCGGCGGCGGACACCATCCGCCTCGACGCCAACGGTCAGATCGACGGGCTGTTCTAGCCGCTGCTCTCAGCCCTCCCCCTACCCAAGTCGGGCTTGCCCGACTTGGGCGGATCGTTGCGGATCTCGGGCAAGCCCGAGGTCCGTCGGGGGAGGGCCCTTTGCCCTCTGCGCTACGCCGCCAGCCCGCGCTTCTTCAGCAGCGGCTCGATGCTCGGCAGCCGCCCCCGGAACGCCGTATAGGCCTCGCGCGCATCGCGCAGGTTGCCCGCGCCATAAATCATGCGGCGCAGCCGCTGCGCCGTCTCCGGGTGGAAGATGTCGCCCGCCTCGCGGAAGGCATCGAAGGCGTCGGCATCGAGCACCTCCGACCAGAGATAGCTGTAATAGCCGGCCGCATAGCCGTCGCCGGAGAAGATATGCGCGAAGTGCGGCGCCCGGTGCCGCGCCGCGATCTCCGCCGGCATGGCGATGCGGCGCAGGGCGTCCGCCTCGAACGCGACGACGTCGAGCCCGTCCTCTCCGGCCGCGGAGAGATGCAGCGTCATGTCGACGATAGCCGAGGCCGCATATTCGATCGTCGCGAAGCCCTGGTTGAAGTTGGCCGCCGCGAGCAGGCGTTCGAGCAGCGCGTCGGGCATCGGCTCGCCGGTGGTCACATGGCGGGCATGGGCGCGCAGCACCTCCGGCTGCTGCAGCCAGTGCTCGTAGAGCTGCGAGGGCAGTTCGACGAAGTCGCGCGAGACCGCGGTGCCGGACAGCAGCGGATAGGTGACGTCGGACAGAAGCCCGTGCAGGGCGTGGCCGAATTCGTGGAACAGCGTGCGGGCGTCGTCGAAGGAGAGCAGCGTCGGCTCGCCCCGCGGGGCGCGGGCGAAGTTCATCACGTTGACGATGATCGGCCGGATGTCGCCGTTCAGCCGCTCCTGCGAACGGAAGGCGCTCATCCAAGCGCCCGAGCGCTTCGAAGGGCGGGCGAAGTAGTCGCCGAGGAACAGGCCGACCTCGGAGCCGTCGGCGTCGCGCACGAGCCAGGTGCGCACGTCCGGGTGATAGCGCGGCACGTCGCGCAACTCCTCGAAGGCGAGCCCGAACAGCCTCGACGCGGTGTCGAAGGCCGCCCGGATCATGCCTTCCAGCGGCAGGTACGGCTTGATCTCGGACTCGTCGAGGTCGTGCTCGGCCCGCCGCAGCTTTTCGGAATAGTGCCGCCAGTCATGCGCTTCGAGAGCGAAGTCGTGCCCCTCCGCCCGAACCAGGGCCTGGAGCCCTTCGCGTTCCGTTGCTGCGCGCTGGAGCGCCGGCTTCCAGACATTGCGCAGCAGCTCCATCGCCGCGTCGGGGGAGCCCGCCATGGTGTCGTCGAGCTTGAGATGGGCGAAGCTGTCGAAGCCGAGCAGCCGGGCTCGCTCGGCGCGCAGGCGCACGATCTCGGCGATGATGGCGCGGTTGTCGGTCTCGCCACCATTCTCGCCCCGGCGGGTCCAGGCCGCGTAGGCCAGCGCCCGTAGATCGCGGCGGGTCGAGAAGACGAGGAAGGGCTCGATCAGCGAGCGCGAAAGGGTGATGACATGGCTCTGCCCGCCGCCGCGCTCCTTGGCCGCCTCAGCGGCGGCATCGCGCAGGAAGGGCGGCAGGCCGGCGAGATCCGCCTCGCCGTTCAGCGGCAGGACGAAGTCGCGCTCGTCGGCGAGTACGTTTTGAGAGAATTGCGTCCCGAGTTCAGCCAGCCGGACCGCAATCTCGGCGATGCGGGTCTTGGCCTCCGGGACAAGGCCGGCGCCGGCCCGGCGGAACCGGCTGCGGTAGCGGTCGAGCACGCGGCGCTCCTCTGCGCTCAACTCTTCCGCATCGGCATCGATGGCCGAGAGCCGGGCCCAGAGCTCCGGATTCAGGGTGATGGCGCTCGAATGCCGTGCGAGCTGCGGCGCGACCGCCCGCTCGATCGCCTGAAGCTCGGGGCTGGTGTTGCTGCCGGTCAGGTTGAAGAACACGTTGGCCACGCGGTCGAGCGCGGCGCCCGCGCGCTCCATCGCCGCGACCGTGTTGGCGAAGGTCGGCGCCGCCTCGTTCCCGGCAATCGCCGCGATCTCGGCCTCGTGCGCCTTCAGGGCGTGCGCGAAGGCCGGCACGTAATGCTCGGGCCGGATCGCCTCGAAATCCGGCAGGCCGAACGGCGTCGCCCAGTCCGACACGTCGAACGGGTTGGCTTGCACGCCGCCACGGCCGGGCTCCGTACCCTCGGGGAGGTCGCGTGCGGTGTCGGCGGTCATGGGCAAAACCTTCGGGGCGCGTCGGACAGTGAAGCGTCGAGCATAGGTTTGTGGGCCGAGCGGCGCAAAGCGACAGCTGCCCGCGCCCGGTTCTTTCACGTTTTCGCCGGCCGTGTCCGCCGCGTCCTTGCCGGGAACGGCCGCGCGGCGGATGAGGGGGGCGACGGTGCGCGGCCGGGCGAGCGGGACACACACGGCATGAAGCCTTCCACCCTCGCTTCCCTTCTCGCCTGCCTCCTCGCTGCCGGGCTCGCCCTTCCGCCGGACCCGGCATGGTCCGATCCGGCCAAGCCGCCGCCCGCGACGGTGCCGCTGCCGCCGCCTCAGCCGCCGGCGCGCCCGGACGACCTCGTGCCGCCCGCCCCGCAGGTGACGCCGCTGCCGCCGGAGCGTCCGCCGGAGCTTGCCACCGGCCCGGACAACGGCGCCGTGGGCAAGCCGGACGAGCCGCCCAAGGAGACGAAGAACACCAACGACACGAAGGACGCGCCCGCCGGCCTGCCGGAGGCGCCGCTGCCGCCGGCTCGGCCGCCGGAGCTGTCGGGCGAGTCGGCGCTCGCCCTCAAGGTTTCGGCGCCCGACGACACCGCCTGCCTGCGCCGGCTGGAGCGGCTCGGGGCGCGCTTCGAGGCGGCGTCGCCGCTCGGCAACGGCCAGTGCAGCGCGCCGCATCCTCTCACCGTCACAGCACTTGCCGACGGCGTCGCGCTGGAGCCGGCGGCCACCCTTAACTGCCGGGCCGCGGAGGCGCTGGCGCGCTGGACGACCGAGGTGCAGGTCGCGGCGCAAAAGGAGTTCGGCGAGAGCCTCAAGAGCCTCGCGCTCGGCGGCACCTATGTCTGCCGCGGGCAGAACCACGACACCGACGCCAAACTCAGCGAGCACAGCTTCGCCAACGCCATCGACGTGATGGCCTACGGCTTCACCAAGCGCGCGAGCCTCAAGGTGACGGCGGCGCCGGACGGCACGCCGGAGGCGGCCTTCCTGGCTTCGGCGCGCACGGGCGCCTGCACCTTCTTCCGCACGGTGCTGGGGCCGGGCAGCGACGCCGCGCACGGCAACCACCTGCATCTCGACCTGCGCGAGCGCAATGCCGGGCACCGCCTCTGCCAGTAGGCGGCTTTCCGTGACCGGACGCATGACGAAACGCCATTCGCCGCGGGAACGGTAGCGTTTGGCCATCGCTTCCTCTTCGTCGTGAGTCGAGGAGCGCGAGCGGGCTATGGAACGGGCGTGGATGCGAGGAGCGCTGGCAGCGCTCGGTGTATGGTCGGCAGCTGCGCAGGCCGCCGAGTCCGGGGCGCCCGACCTGACCCGCGAGGCCATCGAGAACGCGGCGTTCCGAGAGTCGCTTGAAGAGGCCATGCCCGACAAGTCGTCCAAGCCGGGGAAGAAATCCAAAAAGGAAGCTGAGGCCAAGAAGGAAGCCGAAGCGAAGAAGGACGCGGAGAAGAAGCCCGACCCTCTGCTGGTGAAGGTGCAGGTGCTGCTCGATCGGGCCCGCTTCTCCCCCGGCGCCATCGATGGGCGCGACGGCGAGAATCTGCGCGGCGCGCTCAAAGCCTTCGCCGCGGCGCAAGGGCTGCCCGAGGGCGACCGCCTCACCCGCGAGATCTTCGACCGGCTTCAGGCCAACGGCAAGGAACCGGTCGTGACCCAATACACGATCACGGAGGAGGACGTGAAAGGCCCCTTCGTCGAGAAGATGCCGCCCAAGATGGAGGAGCAGGCCGAGGTCGGGCCGATGCGCTACACCAACACCCGCGAGATGCTGGCCGAGCGCTTCCACATGCAGCGCGACCTGTTCTCCGCCCTCAACCCGAACGTACCGCTCGACAAGGCCGGCGGCACGCTGGTCGTCGCGGCCGTGCCGCCGCTCGGCGAGGGCAAGGTCGAGGGCGCGCCGGTCGCCCCCAAAGTCACCCGCATCGAGGTCGACAAGCGCACGAAGCGGGTGCGCGCCTTTGCGGAGGACGGCAAGCTGACGGCGGATTATCCGGCCTCGATCGGCAGTTCGGAGAAGCCGGCGCCGGACGGGTCAGCGAAGGTGAAGGCCGTCGCCTTCGACCCCTGGTACACCTACAACCCGAAATACCAGTTCAAGGGTGTGAAGGCGACGAAGAAGTTCTCGATCCATCCGGGGCCGAACAGCCCGGTCGGCGTCGTCTGGATCGACCTGTCGATTCCCTCCTACGGCATTCACGGCACACCGGAGCCGGAGAAGGTCGGCAAGACCGAGTCGCATGGCTGCATCCGACTCACGAACTGGGACGCGCGCGACCTCGCGAGCCATACGAAGAAGGGCGCGAAGGTCGAGTTCCTGGACAAGTAGCCTCGATCAGCCGGCCGTCCGTCCTTCGGGCGGACGTAGTCTGGCGCCGATCGCAAGCAGCAGCGCATCGCCGAGGAAGGCGAGCGCCGCGGTCGCAAGCGCGCCCTGGAGCATCGCCGCGATGTTTTGGTTCTGGAGCCCGGCGACGATCGGCGTGCCCAGCGTCGAGGCTCCTGCAAGCGCTCCGACGGCGGTGACGGAGACGGCGAGGATCAGGGCGGTGCGCAACGTATCCACGAGGCCCGCGGCGGCCAGCGGCAATTCGATATGGATGAGGATCTGGGCCGGTGTCAGGCCAATGGCCTGGGCCGATTCGCGGGCTTCGGCGGTTACGGCGTCGAGCGCGCCGACCATGCCGCGCAGGGTCGGCATGATCCCGTAGGCGGTCAGCGCCAGCAGGGTCGGCGGCCCGCCGAAGCCGAGCACCGGCAGAGCCAGGGCCACGACGACCACCGGCGGCACCGCCTGGGCGAAGGCGACGAGCGTGTCGATGCTGGTCCGAAACCCCGCGAAGCGCGCCCGCGTGGCGATCAGGCCGAGCCCGATTCCGAGTGCGGCGACCAGGGTGAGCCCGGTCGCGGCCAGGGTGAGGTGGTTCAGCGCCAGTTCCGCGATGTGGCGGACGGTCAGGGGCCGGCCGCTTGCGCCGATCAGGCCGGCAAAGGCCGGATGGCTCGCGGCGGCCAGCGCCAAGCCGAGTGCGAGCGGTCCGAGGGCCTCAGAGACGCGATTCATCGCGGCCACCGTCTGCGCAGGGCCGCTTCCAGCCTGCCGAGCGCCCCCTCGGCGGCGAGCGAGAGCGCGATGATCGGCAGGGCGCCGAGCAGGATCAAATCCGGCGCGAACTGCGCCATCCCGTCGAAGACGAGCGTACCGAGCCCGCCCGCCCCGACCAGGGCGCCAAGAGTCGCAAGACCGAGCGCCTGGACCGTGGCGACCCGCAGGCCGCCGATGAGGGCAGGGGTACCGAGCGGCAGGCGTAGGGTCGTCAGGATCTGGCCCGACGTGAGCCCGAGGGCCCGCGCCGCGGCGATGTTGTCGGGGCCCGTGGCGCGGCGTGCCGCCTGAAGGCCGCGCCAGAGCGGCAGGAGCAGGTAGGCCGCGATGCCGATCAGGGCCGGCCCGATGCCGAGCGCCGAGATCCCGTAGCCGCGCAGTGCTGGGGCTGCTGTGAGCAGCGCCGAGAGGCCGGCTACCAGGCCGCCGAGCAGGGCGACCGCCGGCACGACCTGCAAGCCGCTGACCGTGAGGTCGACCGTCCCGCGCCCCCGACGCCACAGTGCGAGCCCGCCGGTGAGGCCGGCGGCCAGCACCAGGGCGCCGAGGGCAAGGACGAGATGATCGCGGATGGCGCCGTCGAGGGCATCGGACCGGGCACGCCCCTCGACGACGAGCGAGAGCGCATCGAGGCGGCCGGCGCGCCACAGGCCCCCGATCAGCGCCAGGACGGCAGCAGCCGCGATGAGGCCGCCGCCGGGCAAGCGGGCACGCCGCGCGGCGAAGGCCAGGGCACAGACCAGCACGACCACGCCGGTCCAGGCCCCGGAGGCGAGACGCGCCCGCGTCGCGAACGGCTGGCCGGCAGTGAGGTCCGCGGCGCCGGAGCCGAGCCCCGCCAGCATGAGAGCGAGGGCGCCGAGGCAGGCGAGCCCGGCGAGGCCAGCCGCCATCCGTCCCCGGCCCGCCGCGAGCACGCCGAGTCCCGCGGCGGCCAGGGCGGCGATGGGCCAGAGCCCGGTGCCGAGTGCGTCCGAAGCGCCGATGGGCGCACCCGTCACCAGTCGGTTCGGAGCGAGATGAAGCAGGGGCAGCCCAGCGAACACCGCCGGGAGCAGAGCTGCCGCGGCGAGGCCGGTAAGAAGGCGTGCCGTCACGGGCGGCTTGCTGCTTCAGCCAGCCACGCCTTGGCCACCGCCTCGGCGGTGCGCCCCTCCACGGTGATCGCCGCGTTGAGCCGCCGCAGCGTGTCGGCGTCGAGACGCGCGAAGATCGGGTCGAGGGCCTCGCGGATCCGCGGGTGGCGTTCGAGCGTCGCGGCACGGATCACGGGGGCGGGTTCGTAGACGATCTGCGCCCCCTTGGGATCGCTCATCACGGTGAGGTCGAGGGCAGCCAGCGCCCCATCCGTGCCGTAGACCATGCCGGCATTGATTCCGCTGATGCCTTCCGCCGCAGCGCGGGCGGTCACCGCCGTGTCGCCGCCGGGCAGGCTGACGATGCGCGAGAGCGGCAGGGAGAAACCGTAGGCGGATTCGAAGGAGGGCAGGGCGGCGGGGCTCTCCACGAATTCCGTCGAGGCGGCGAGGCGGATCGCACCATCCCGCACGGCGCCCGCGAAATCCGCCATTGTCGCGAGCCCCCGCTCACGGGCGAGACGGCCCTGAACCGCGATCAGCCACGTGTTGTTGGCCGGTGCCCGGCCGAGCCAGACCAGACCATGCGCGGCGTCGAGCCGCAGGGCGAGGCCGTAGGCACCGGCATTGTTCTTCCAGGCAGGATCGGTCTCGGTGCCGGAGAAGAAGGCGACGTTGCCGGTATATTCGGGATACAGGTCGATCTCTCCAGCGAGCAGGGCCGAGCGGACGATCAGGGTCGGCCCGAGGCCGAGGCGGCGCTCCACGCGCAAGCCAAGATCCTCAAGGACGAGAGAAATTAGGTTTCCGAGCAGCGCGCCTTCGGTATCGCTTTTCGAGCCGATCACGATCGGACGCCCCGGTTCGGCACGGGCGTGGATCGGAAGCATCGCGGCGACCGCCGCGGCGAGGAAGCCCAGCCGACTCATGGTTGAGCGGGCTTCGCCTCGTGCCTGGGCTGTCGCCCGGTTGCGACAATGAGCGTGAAATGTTTTGCGGAATAACATTGGGTCGATCAGCATAGCACGGGCGGGGCTTTGCGGCGCTTGACACGCCCAGCTTTACGGGCGACGGCTCGCGGTGCCGGGCAGCGTTTTCCGGGTCGCTCATCCGCTCTCGAAGCGTATCGGAGGGGTCTCCTCCGGAACAACCCAGGCGCGACTGACAGACTCGAGACGGCGTTCCGGATCGGGAACGAATCGATAGGGAAGACGACCCGGCGTGAGTGTGGATTCGAACGAGGATCGTCTGTCCGGCGCGCGGGTGCTGGTTGTCGAGGACGAAGCAGCCATCTCGATGCTTCTCGAGGATATGCTGCTCGATTTCGGCTGCGAGATCGTCGGGCCAGCGGCCCGGCTTGCGACCGCCCTGGAGATGGCCCGGAGCGAGAGCTTCACGGTCGCCATCCTCGACGTGAACGTGGCGGGTGAGCCGATCTACCCGGTGGCCGAGGCCATCGCCGAGCGCAACCTGCCCATCGTGTTCTCGACCGGCTATGGCGGCGCGGGCATCCGCGAGCCGTTCCGCGACCGGCTGGTGGTGCAGAAGCCGTTCAGCCAAGCCGACCTCAAGCGCACCCTCGCCGCGGCCATCGCCGCCGCCGCCGAGGGCTGACGCGGCCCGTCCGGCTCTGGGCCGGACGCTCATAAACCTTCGATCTCGAACGCGTTCGGCAGATGGCGCGGCCATCGGCGCGGCGCCACGAAGACGGCATCCGCCCGCAGGGTGGCGTCGGCGGCAAGCGGGTGACGCGCGAGCCAAGCCCGCGCGGCCCGCGACACGCGTGCCCGCTTGCGCGCGTCGATGGCGGTCGCGGCGGCGTCCAGCGTCGCGCGAGCCTTGACCTCGACGAAGGCGATGGTGCGCCCGCGTCGGACGATCAGGTCGATCTCCCCGCCCGCGGCCGCGAAGCGCCGGGCAAGCGGCCGATAACCCTTCAGCATCAGCGCCAGCAGCGCCAACCCCTCGGCCGATAGGCCGCGTCCGTGGGTGGCGCGGCGCCGCGCCTCCGGATCAGCCGGAGGTCTCATCGTCCGCCCGGCGGGCGAGCACCAGGGCGCGGGCATAGACGACGCGCTTGGGCTGGCCGGTCTCGTCGGCGACGAGTGCCGCCGCATCCTTGATCGAGTGGCGGGCGAGCGCCGCCTCGATCCGGGCGTCGAGCCCGGTATCGGCTTCGCGCGGGGCGGCGTCCTCGGGTGCCGTGCCGATGACCACGACGACTTCGCCCTTGGGCGGACCCTCCTGGGCGAAGGCTTCGGCCAGCGCACCGAGGCTGTCGCGGCGGATCGTCTCAAACAGCTTGGTCAATTCGCGGGCCACCGCCGCGGGCCGCTCCGGCCCGAGGGTGGCGGCGGCATCCGCCAGCATTTCGGGCAGGCGATGGGGGGATTCGAACACCACCAGCGTGCCGGGGATCGTGGCCAAAGCCTCCAGACGGTTGCGCCGGGCACCCGATTTCTGGGGCAGGAACCCCTCGAAGAAGAACCGGTCGGTCGGCAGGCCGGCGGCAACGATAGCGGTCATCACCGCGGACGGGCCGGGAATCGGCGTCACCGGGATGCCGGCGGCAATCGCCGCCTGAACCAGCTTGAAGCCGGGGTCCGAGACCAGCGGCGTGCCGGCGTCAGAGACCAGCGCCAGGGTCTCGCCGGCCTTCAGCCGCATCACCATCCGCTCGCGCACCGCCTCGTTGGAATGCTCGTGGTAGGAGAGCAGCGGCGTCGTGATCCCATAATGCATCAGCAGGGTGCGGGTGACGCGGGTGTCCTCGGCCAGCACGGCATCGGCGGCGGCGAGCGTCGCCAGCGCGCGGAACGAGACGTCGCGCAGGTTACCGATCGGGGTCGCCACCACGTAGAGTCCCGGCGCCAGAGACTCGGCCTCGGCGGCGAGGCCGAAGGCCGTGAAGGTGGCAGGGCTGCGGGGGGCCCCTTCGGGGCGCTTGTCGAGTCGCTGTGTCATCGCCGCGACAATGCCATGCCCGCACGCCTTTGAAGACCGGGGAAAGGCAGGGCCTCACATTTACTTTTCGCAAGCCCCTCCGCATCGTGATCGCGAATTGGGCTCGGACAGGGGGTCGCGATGGCGCGACGCGGCGGACGGTGGACGGCCCGCGCGGGTGCCGCGCTTGTCGGACTCGGGCTCACGATCGGGCTTGCGGGGTGCCTCGGCGTTCCGGATGCGCCGCGGCCGGCGGCTCGGGCGGTGCCCGAAGGCGAGCCCAGCCCCACGGTGACTGCCGGCAACGTCATCGGCGCGGGCACCGTGAAAGTCGCCCTGATCGTCCCGCTGAGCGGGCAGGGGGCGGCGGTCGGCGCCGCCCTGCGCAACGCCGCCGAACTCGCCTACGACGATTTCCAGAAGCCGAACCTCCAGATCCTCGTGAAGGACGACCGCGGCACGCCGGAGGGCGCGCGCGAGGCGACGCAGGCGGCCTTCGCCGAGGGCGCCGAAATGGTGCTCGGCCCGCTCTTCGCCGCCAATGTCCAGGCGGCCGGGGGTGTCGCCCGCGGGGCGGGCAAGCCGGTCATCGCCTTCTCGACCGACGCGGCGGTGGCCGCGCGCGGCGTCTATCTCATCAGCTTCCTGCCGCAATCGGAGGTGGACCGGATCGTCGATGAGGCGAGCGCGGGCGGTCGCCGCTCCTTCGCCGCGCTGATCCCCGAGACGGTCTACGGCAATGCCGTCGAGGCGCAGTTTCGTGAGGCGGTGGCCCGGCGCGGCGCCCGGCTCGTCGGTATCGAGCGCTACCCGGCCGGCAATCCCGGCCCGGCGGTCGACCGGTTGCGCGGCGTGATCGCGGGCGCCGGCGCCCAGGCCGACGCGCTGTTCGTGCCCGACACCGCCGAGGGCCTGATGGCCGTCGCGCCCGCGCTGACCAAGGTCGGGTTCTCGCCCGCGCGGGTCCGTCCTCTCGGGCTCGCCCTGTGGAACGACCCGCGGGTGCTGTCGCAGGCGGCTTTCCAGGGCGGCCGCTTCGCCGCGCCCGACACCGCCGGCTTTTCCGGTTTCGCCCAGCGCTATCAGACCCGCTTCGGGACGATGCCGCCGCGCACCGCCTCGCTCGGCTACGATGCGGTCTCACTCATGGCCGCATTGGTGCGCCAGTACGGCTCGCAGCGCTTCGCCGACGCGACGTTGACCAATCCAGCGGGCTTCTCCGGCCTCGACGGCACCTTCCGCTTCCTGCCCGAAGGCGTCAGCGAGCGGACCTTGGCGGTCTACGAGATCCGCAACAACGCGGCGAACGTGGTGAGCCCGGCCCCTAAGGTGCTCGCGCCGTCTGGGATTTGACGGATCAGCCTGCCAACTCCGCCACCACCGCGTTGAGCACCGGAGCGCCGCGGGCGGTCGCGGCGATGCGGCCATCGGGGCGCCGCGCCACGAGGCCGTCTCTCGCCAGCGCGTCGAGGCGACCGGCATGGAGCGGGCGCCCCTTCAGGCTGGCGTAACGAGCCGAATCGATGCCTTCCGTGAGGCGCAGCCCCATCATCAGGAACTCGTCGCCCTGATCCTCGGCGGACAGCGTTTCCGTCTCGACGATGCCGTGGCCGTCGCGCTCGACGCGGGCGAGCCAGTCTTCGGGCGCTTTCTCGGTGAGCGTGCCGGTTCGGCCCTGCGGCAGGACGAGGCGGCCATGGGCGCCGGGGCCGATGCCGGCATATTCGCCGTAGCGCCAGTAAAGCAGGTTGTGGCGCGACTGCGCGCCGGGCCGGGCGTGGTTCGAGATTTCGTAGGCCGGCAGGCCCGCGCGCCCGCAGATCTCCTGCGTCACGTCGTAGAGGGCGCGGGAGGCGTCGTCGTCGGGCGGCACGAGGCGGCCGGCCTGAGCGAGGCCGAAGAACGGCGTGCCGGGCTCGATGGTGAGCTGATAGAGCGAGAGATGCTCGGCGGCATAATCGATCGCCCGGCGCAGTTCGGCGGCCCAGGCCTCCGGTGTCTGCTCCGGTCGGGCATAGATCAGATCGAAGGAGAAGCGCTCGAAATGCGCCGATGCGGTGCGCACGGCGTCGAGCGCTTCCGCGACGCTGTGCAGCCGCCCGAGCCGCTTGAGGTCGCCGTCATCGAGCGCCTGAACGCCGAGCGAGACGCGGTTCACCCCGGCCGCCCGGTAGCCGCGAAAGCGGGTCGCCTCGACGCTGGTGGGGTTGGCCTCCAGCGTCACCTCCGCATCCGGCGCCACGCTCCAGGCTCCGGCGACAGCATCGAGCAGGCCCGCTACCGTGTCCGGCGCCATTAGCGAGGGCGTGCCGCCGCCGAGGAAGATGCTGGTGACGGTCCGCCCCGGCGCGAGTGCTGCGGCGTGGGCGATCTCTCGCCGGAAAGCGGCGAGAAAGCGCGGCTGGTCCACGCCCGCATGGCGGACATGGCTGTTGAAGTCGCAATAGGGGCACTTCGCGGCGCAGAACGGCCAGTGCAGGTAGATGCCGAATCCCGCGTCGCGGGTCGGATGGTCGGGCGGTGTCGCGGGGGGCATCGGCCTGTCAAAACTTCTCTGATCCGCGCGCCTCTCGGGACTCCCATCCACCGTCCTCATCCTGAGGTGCCCGCGTCAGCGGGCCTCGAAGGATCTTCCAGGGGCCGCGCGGAAACTGGAGGATCCTTCCAGGCCGCTTCGCGGCACCTCAGGATGAGGGTGCGATTGGGATCGAAGGGGTACGGCCGGTGCGCTTTTCGTCGTGTTAGCTTGATGTAAGCACGCCCAACGCCGAGCGAAAGCTCAGCCCGGCCGACGCAAGCACGCCTGCGCAAGTTGCACGAAGGCCCGCGCCCGGTGCGAGAGCGCGTTGCCGCTCTGCCAATCGACGCCGTGCTTCTCCTCCGAGGAGATCTCGCCGAAGGTGCGGTCCATGCCCTCGGGGCGGAACATCGGATCGTAGCCGAAGCCGAGACTACCGCGCGGCGCCACCAGATCACCGAAGACGCGGCCCTCAAACAGCTCGGTATGGCCATCGGGCCATGCCAGAACCAGGGCCGAGACGAAGTGGGCGCGCCGGTCCGTGGCGCCGCGCGTGTCGAGTTCGGCGGCGATCCGGGCCATCGCGCCGGAAAAGTCCTTGTCCGGGCCGGCCCAGCGGGCGGAAAACAAGCCCGGCGCGCCGTCGAGCGCATCGACGCAGAGGCCGGAATCGTCGGCGAAGGCTGGCAGGCCGGAGGCCTTCGCGGCGGCGTGCGCCTTGATCGCCGCGTTCTCCGAGAACATCGTGCCGGTCTCGTCGGGCTCGGGCAGGCCGAGTTCGCCGGCCGAGACCGCCTCGACCCCGAACGGGGCCAGCAGCTCGCGCATCTCCACGAGCTTGCCGGCATTGTGGGTCGCAATGACGACCTTGCCCGAGAGGATGCGATGCGCGCTCACGCGATGGCCTTGCGCTGCAGCTCGACGAGCCCCGCCACGCCGCCCTTGGCGAGCCGCAGCAATTCGAGGAACTGTTCGTCGGTGAACGGCTCCATCTCGGCGGTGCCCTGCACCTCGACGATGCCACCCTTGCCGGTGACGACGAAGTTCGCGTCCGTCTCGGCCGCCGAATCCTCGGCGTAGTCGAGGTCGAGCACCGGCTGGCCCTTGTAAATGCCGCAGGAGACCGCAGCGACATGGTCCTTCAGGGGATCGACCGAGATGATCGAGCGGGCCCGCATCCAGGCGAAGCAATCGTGCAGGGCTACCCACGCTCCGGTGATCGAGGCGGTGCGGGTGCCCCCATCGGCCTGAATCACGTCGCAATCGACGGTGATCTGGCGCTCGCCCAGGGCCGGCAGGTTGGTGACGGCTCGCAGGGAGCGGCCGATCAGCCGCTGAATCTCCTGCGTGCGGCCCGAGGGCTTGCCGGAATTGACCTCGCGGCGGGTGCGCTCGTGGGTGGCGCGGGGCAGCATCGCGTATTCGGCGGTGACCCAGCCCTTGCCGGAGCCGCGCAGCCACGGCGGGCCGCGCTCCTCCAGCGAGGCGGTGCAGAGCACGCGGGTGTTGCCGAAGGTGACGAGGCAGGAGCCTTCCGCGTAGCGGGCGACCGCCCGCTCCAGCGTAACGTCGCGCATCGCGTCCGCCGCGCGCTTCGAGGGCCGCATGCTTGGTAAGCTCCCGTGTCGAAAATCGAAGCCCGGGCTCTTAGGCGCTGCCAGCCCCCGCGGCAACCGCCGCAAGGTCTGCGGTTTTCAGCGGAAGACCCGCCTCCGGCACGAAAAAGGCCGCCGTCTCGCGACGGCGGCCCTTCAGATAACCTGCTAGCCGATCACCAGCGACGGTGGTTCCAGTGACGGCGGTGATGGTGATGGCGCGGGCCGCCGAAGCGGTGATGGCGGTGCCAATGGCCACGGTGACGCATGTGGCGGCGGTAGTGACGGCGGTCGCCGCGGTACTGCGCCTGCTCGATCATGTCACCGACCGGCGCGGTCGCCTCGGTTTGGATCGGGAGCGGGGCAGCCTGCGCAGCGCGGGGCGCCGAAGCGAGGCTCAAGCCGGTGACCGCGATCGCCAGGGCGGCGACCTTGACCATGGTCTTTCGTGCGCCAGTCAGCACTATCGGAGGCTCCATCTTTACTCGAGTTACGGGGCGGCGGATCGCGGCTCGAAACGCTGCCCTGCTCATCAAACGACTCGGGGCCGCAGAATGATCCCTAGGATTCCTCGGCTGAAGCCCGCAGGGTGTCGTTCGCCGGGTCGGCGCGGTCCGGACATCGTCCGTAACGTCGCCGCACGACAGGATTGATCGGCGGCGCCCAAGCGCTCACAATCGTTTGTCAGGATCCTGCATTCGTCAGGTGCTCATCTCCTTGATCGAGGCCGTTCAGCCCATCGTGAATCCGCAACCCCAGGCGCTCGCCGCCCTCAACGAGCGCTCCCGAGAGATCTTCCGGCAGATCGTTGAGAGCTACGTCACCACCGGCGAGCCGGTGGGGTCGCGCAATCTCGCGCGCATCCTGCCGATGAGCCTGTCCCCGGCCTCGATCCGCAACGTGATGGCGGATCTCGAGCATTCCGGGCTGATCTTCGCGCCCCACACCTCGTCCGGGCGCCTGCCGACGGAGCTGGGTCTGCGCTTCTTCGTCGATGCGATGATGGAGATCGGCGATGTCGATCTCGCCGAGAAGGCGCGCATCGAGGCGCAGATGCAGGCGGCAGCCTCGCGCCACACCTTCGATTCGGCCCTGGCCGAGGCGTCCTCGCTGCTCTCGGGCATTTCCCGCGGGGCGGGCGTGGTGCTGACCACTAAGGTCGATGCCGGGCTCAAGCATGTCGAGTTCGTGCGGCTCGATCCCGAGCGCGCGCTCGTGGTGCTGGTCTCGATCGACGGCACGGTGGAGAACCGCCTCGTTGATTTGCCGCCGGGCCTGCCGGCGGGGGCGCTGCAGGAGGCCTCGAACTTCCTCAACGCCCGCCTGCGCGGCCGCACCCTCGATACCCTGCGCGCCGATATCGAGAACGGCCGCAAGGAGATGAAGCGGGAACTCGACGCCCTGACCGAGCGGCTAGTCGATGCCGGGCTCGCCACCACGGTCGGCCCGTCAGAGGCGCGCCAGCTCATCGTGCGGGGGCAGGCCAACCTTCTGGACGACCTGCGCGCGGCCGAAGACTTGGAGCGCATCCGCCTGCTGTTCAACGACCTCGAAACGCAGAAGGACGTGATCGAGCTGCTGGCGCGGGCCGAGCAGGGCGACGGCGTGCGCATCTTCATCGGCTCGGAAAACAAGCTGTTCTCGCTCTCCGGCTCCTCGATGATCGCTGCCCCCTTCCGCGACAGCGCGCAGAAGATCGTCGGTGTCGTCGGCGTCATCGGCCCGACGCGGCTCAACTATTCCCGCATTGTGCCAATGGTGGACTACACTGCCCGCGTGGTCTCGGGCTTGCTCGACCGGTCACGGTAGGGCGTCGCTTCGGCCGGTCCGGAGTATTGCGCTCGAGCGCATTCCGACGAAGTGGTCACCGGTTCGTCGAAAGAATGCGCGTCACAACAAGGACCGAGAGACGCCGGCCTGATGCCATCAGGCCGGATACGGCTTGTGTCTCGGCGCAGGGGTGATTCGACAGCAGGAAGCGGGATGCGCGGCCTCCATGGGGCCGTAGGCACGGGGTCGGACTTGCCGGAGCCCCCTCGTGCCAACCGTCGTCAACCGCACCATGTCGCCGTTCGAATGGGCGATGCTGCTCGGATTGTCCGTGCTCTGGGGCGGATCCTTCTTCTTCGCGGGTGTGGCCCTGTCCGCGCTGCCGCCTCTGACGCTCGTCGTGCTGCGTATCGGATTGGCTGCGCTGATCCTCAATGCCGCCCTGCCGCTGGCCGGTATTTGTCTTCCCCACGGCCGAGAGGTCTGGGTTGCCTTTTTCGGGATGGGGCTCCTCAACAACGTCGTGCCCTTCTGTCTCATCGTCTGGGCGCAGACGCAGATAGCCTCGGGGCTCGCGGCCATCGACGGACGGGTTCTCAGGCGCGTGAGGAGACGGCGCATCGAAGAGCCCAGATTCTATCAGGGCCGGGATATCTGAGCGGGCGGAGACGAACCCGAGGCGCTCCATCGCCGGTGGCGGGGCATCCGGCGGGATGCGCGAAACGACATCGCAGCGCGCCCGTCTGCCCGCCTGGCCTATATTCCGCACCGGCCCGTCGCACGGGCCGATGCGGGGAGGGGGTCAGCCGTGATGGGCGGCCGGGGCGGGTGCGTCCTCTGTTTCGTCGCGCGGGCCGACGAAGCGGCCGAGCCCACGGCCGATCAAGCCGCCGAGGCTGTCCATCAGCAGGAACACCGCGGGGACGAAGACCAGCGAAAGCAGGGTCGAGACGATGAGTCCGGCGATCACCGCGACCGCCATCGGCGCGCGGAACTCGCCGCCGATGCCGAGCGCCATCGCTGAAGGGACCATGCCGGCGGCCATGGCGATGGTGGTCATCACGATCGGCCGCGCGCGCTTTCGGCCGGCATCGACGATGGCGGTGACCCGATCGACGCCGCGGGCCATCTCCTCGACGGCGAAATCCACGAGCATGATCGCGTTCTTCGTCACCAGCCCCATCAGCATCAGCAGGCCGATGACCACCGGCATCGAGATCGGCATGTGGCAGATCAGGAGCCCGAGGATCGCCCCGCCGATGGAGAGCGGCAGCGAGAACAGGATGGTGAGCGGCTGCAGGAACGAGCCGAACAGCAGCACCAGCACCGCGTAGACCATCATGATGCCGGCACCCATGGCCATGAGGAAGCCGGAGAAAACCTCCTGCATGATCTCGGCGTCGCCGGTCTGGCGGATCGTCACGCCCGGCGGCAGGCTTTTCGCCGTCGGCGTGGCCAGCGCCTGCTCGATCAGCGAACCGAGCGCGTCCGAGCCCTCCATGTTGGCCTCGACCGCCACGCGCACCGCGCGGTCGTAGCGCTCGATCGCGCCGGGGCCCTGGTCGAGTTCGATGTCGGCCACGGCGGCGAGCGGGACTGCCGTGCCGTTCTTGGCCGGCACCTTCAGGTTTTCGAGCCGCGCGATCGCGCCGCGGGCGCTCTCGGGAAGCTGCACCCGGATCGGCACTTGGCGGTCCGCCGCGTTGAACTTGGCGAGGTTGATGCCGATGTCGCCGATGGTGCCGACCCGCACCGTTTCCGCGATCACGTCGGTCGCGACCCCGAGATCTGCCGCGGCGCCGGGCTTCGGGCGGATGCGCACCTCGGTGCGGTTGAGCGGCGCCGTAGACATCACCGAGACGAGGTGCGGGATCACCGCCATGTCGCGCTGGAGCCGCGCGGCGACCTCCGTCACCACATCGACGTCGGGGCCGCTGACGACGAGGGCGAGGTCGCGCTGGCCGCTGTCGCGCAGGGTCCACGAGCGGATGTCGGGCTCCTGCGCCAGAAGCCCGGCGATCTCGGACTCGATGGTCCATTGGCGCTTCACGCGCTCGCTCTTCGGGCTCAGGTTCACGATCAGCGTGGCGAGCCGCGTCTCTTTCTTGCCGCCGGCCTGACGACCGCCATCGACGAAGACCGAAGTGACCTCGGGCAGGGCGCGGATGCGCTCGACCACGCGGTCGGCCACCGCGATGGTGTCGGGGAGCCGGGCGCCCGGCGCCAGCTCGATCATGAACAGGGTGCGGGCGTTGTCCTGCTTCGGGATGAAGCCCGAGGGGAGAAGTTTGGTCGAGACGATCGAGCCGGCAAACAGTGCGAGCCCGACCATCAGGGTGATCCACTTGTGGCGCACCGACCAGCCGACGAGGCGGGTATAGGCGCGCATCACCGGGCCTTCGCGCTCCTCGGCATGGCCGTGATCGCGCAGGAAGTAGGCGGCGAGCAGCGGCGTGATCAGGCGCGCCACCAGCAGCGACATGAACACCGAGACGGCGATGGTCAGGCCGAACTGGATGAAGTAGCGCCCGGCGATGCCGCCCATGAACGAGACGGGGGCGAAGACCGCGATCAGGGTCGCGGTGATGGCGATGACGGCGAGCCCGATCTCGTCAGCGCCCTCGATCGAGGCGCGGTAGGGCGATTTGCCCATCCGCATGTGGCGCACGACGTTCTCGATCTCGACGATGGCGTCGTCCACGAGGATGCCGGTGACCAGCGTGATCGCGAGCAGGCTGATGCCGTTCAGGGTGAAGCCCAGCGCGTCCATCGCCCAGAAGGTCGGGAGGACCGAGAGCGGCAGGGCGACGGCGGCGATCAGCGTGGCGCGCCAGTCGCGCAGGAACAGGAACACCACGATGACGGCGAGCGCCGCGCCCTCCATCAGGGTGTGCATCGCCGAGGCGTAGCTGCCCCGCGTCGCCGCGACCGACGAATCGATCTCTTGGAACTGGATGTCGGGGTAGCCCTGGGCGAACTCCGCGATCTTCTTCTCGACGCCCGCCGCAACCTCGGCGTCGCTCGCGCCCGAGCCACGGGAGACCGAGAAGGCGACGACCGATTCGCCGTTGAAGCGGGCGAAAGTGCGCGGCTCCTCGATCGAATCCTCGACCGTGGCGAGGTCGTCGAGGCGGACCTTGCGCCCGCCGGGCAGGACGATGGAGGTCGCCTTCAGGTCGCGGATCGTGCGCGAGGCGGCCAATGTCCGGATCGACTGCTCGCGTCCGCCGACCTCGCCGCGCCCGCCGGCCAAGTCGGCGGAGGTGACGCGGACCTGCTTGTTCACGTCCGCCGCGGTGATCCCGAGCGCCAGCAGCCGGTCGGGCAGCGGTGTGATGCGGATCTCACGGGCGACGCCGCCGACACGCTCGACGCCACCGACGCCCTTCACGCCCTGCAGCGTGCGGGCGACCTTGTCCTCGACGAACCACGACAGGTCGGCCGGCGTCATCGCGGGTGATGTCACGCCGTAGATCAGGATCGGCAGGCCGGTGATCTCGACGCGCTGGATCACTGGCTCATCGATGGTGCGGGGCAGGTTGATGCGGATTTTCGACACCGCATCCTTCACATCGTTGACGGCGCGGTCGGTGTTCACCTCCAGCCGAAACTCGACGGTGGTGACGGAGGCCCCTTCCGTGATCGCCGAGGTGATGTGCTTGACGCCGCGCACGCCCGCGATCGAATCCTCGACCCATTTCGTGACTTGGGTCTGCAACTCGGACGGGGCGGCGCCGCCCTGCGTGATCGTCACCGAGACGATCGGCACGTCCACGTTCGGCATGCGGGTGACCGCGAGCCCCCGGAAGCTGACGAGGCCGAGCACCACCAGCACGAGGAACAGGACGAGGGGCGCGATCGGATTGCGGATCGCCCAGGCGGAGATGTTCAGGCGCATCGGGGCAAACCGTCAGAAGGAATGTCGAGGGGCCGAGGCGGAGCCGCCTCAGCGCGAGCCGGCGTCGGCGGTGGCCTGCGGCGAGGGGGCGGCCGAGACGGCGGCCGGTGTCTGCCCCTGCCGCGCGAGCGGAACCGGGCGGACGCGGTCGCCGTCGCGCAGGAAGCTGCCGGCGCGGGCCACGACCCGCTCGCCTTCCGCGAGGCCGGAGCGGATCTCGATGTCGTCGTCGTCGGACAGGCCGGTGCGGACCTCGCGGGACTCGACCTTGTCCTCCGCGACGACGAGCACGGAGCTTCGTTTTCCGCCGCCGTAGAGGACGGAGGCCTGGGGCACCGTGACGCCGCGGGTGCGGGCGAGTTCGACGGCGCCGCGGGCGAAGGTGCCGATGCGCAGGCGCGGATCGGGATCGAGGCGGACGCGGACCTTGCCGAGCCGGCTCGCCTTGTCGACCTCCGGGTAGACCGCGCGGACGCTGCCCGTGACGCGCTCGTCCTCGCCGATCTCGATGAAGGCGGGAGCGCCCTCGCGCAGCAGCGGCAGCTTGGTCTCGATGACTTCCGCTTCCAGCTCGATCTCACCGCGGGCGATCAGCCGGAACAGCGGCTCGGCCGAGGCGGACGTTGCCATGCCGACCCGCGCCGTGCGGCGGCTGACGATACCGGCTTCCGGCGCGCGGATCTCGGTGCGGGCGAGGCGCAGTTCGAGTTCGTCGCGCACGGCCTTGGCCTGCGCCAGCTCGGCCTTGGCCATCGCCAACCCATTGCGGGCGAAGGCGAGCTTACCCTCCGCCTGCCGCAAGGCGGCGGTGCGGTTTTCCATGACGGCCGCCGTGGTGATGCCGGTCTGGATCAGTTGCTTGGCGCGATCATGGGCCAGCCGCGCTTCGAGTTCGGCGGCCTCCGCCTGTTCGATGTTGCTCTGCGCCTGGAGCACGGCGGCGCTCACTTTGTCGATCAGCGCGTTCTGCTGGCTGAGCTGACGGTCGATCAGGTCGCGGTTGAGGCGGGCCAGCACCTGCCCCTTCTCGACGCGCATGCCCTCCTCGGTCAGAAGCTCGACGAGACGGTAGCCGTCGATCTCGGGCGTCACGAGGATCTCGTCGCGCGGCACCAGGGTACCGGTCACGACCACGCTCTCGACGATCTCGCGCCGCTCGGCCTCGACCACGCTGACGGTGGCCGCCGGGGCGGTCTTCGCCGGGGGCGGGGCGGTCTCGGCCCATGCGGGACCGAAGCTCAGGGCAGTGAGCACCAGGGCCGGAACGGCCAGGGTCCGGGCGCGGATCATCGGCCGGCTTCCTTGTCGGCAGGGGGAGGGCCAGCGCGCCCGAAAGACCCGCCTTGATCAGCGACTGGAGCTGAGCGACGGCGGGACGGGCGTCGTAGCCGGGACTGAGCGCCCGGCTGACGATCATGCCCTTCATCAGTGGCGCGATTGCGTCGAACAGGGCGGCGGGATCGCAATCCGGCGAGGTCTTGAGTGCGTCGAACATCTCGGTCAGCCAGACCCGGCCTTCCTCGTCGCCGCGCTCGACAAGGTCGGCGATGGCGGGGTTGCGGGTGGCTTCCACCCACAGATCAAGACGCAGCACCGCGGCCTCGCGGCTGATTTCGAGAAAGAACCGGGCGAGCACGCCCATCAGCACGGCACGCTTGTCGCCGGCTCGCTCCATCGCCTCGACGAGGACGGCACCGCGTTCGCGGTCGCGCTCGGCCAGACCGAGGACGACGGCCTCCTTGGAATCGAAGTAGCGGTAGATGTTGCCCGGGCTCATCGAAGCCTCGCGGGCGAGATCCTGCATCGTGGTGCGGTGGAAGCCGTTGCGGACGAAGCAGGATTCGGCCGCGTCGAGGATATGCTCGCGCCGGGCCGCCTGTCCGCTCCGGGCGTCGATGACGGCGCCGGCCGCTGCACTCATGATGTGGTTCCTACGGTGTCCGTGGCGGCGGTGCGGCCCGGCTCGCTGAGGAGCTGCACGGCGGCGCAGGAGCGCGGCTGAAGGTCGAGATCGGCGCAGAGGCGCGCCTGCCAGCCATCCGGACCGGCGCCGGTCCAGCCGAGCAGCGCGAACCAGCCGAACGCCACGACGGCGCAAACCAGCAGGTTCGCGGGCGTGCAGACCGCCCTTAACAGCCGCACCGGGCTGAAGCCCTCCTGCGCGGTGGCGAGATTGGCACCGAGCCCGACGGAGTGAGGGAAGGACGCCCGATCACTGACAATCATGCTCATGGCCCAACTCCAACGCTGCCTTGAGCTTGATAGTGAACGTTCATTCTCATGTCAATGAACGTTCATTCTCACTGTCGGGGCGATCGTGCTTCGCTCACCAAGTGAGGCGCCAGCGCCACGCCGAGGGACCGTTATCGTCGCGTTAACGAACCGGTTACCACGCAGGAATAGCGCAGCAGGCAAGACCGCTGCGGCTCTTGGCGCGGTCGGCACTGCTTTCGCGACGGACCGCAAGGATCGCGAAGGAAGAGCGAAGAACGATCTTCAGTAAATCGCCCGTCACAAGCCAATCACGAACACGTCGTTCGAGACCCTCATCATGTCACCCGCAGATCTCGCTCCCCTCGCGTGGAATGCCGCGCGTGAACACCTCGACCTGTTTGGAGGCCTGGGGCTCTGCCTGGGCTTTGCCGGCGGAATGATGCCGCGGCGAAGTTTGATCCTCTTCACCTCGGCGGCCTGCTCGGCCTGCTTCGCGCTGCACTTCCTGCGGCTCGGCGCGCAGACCGGCACGGCGATGTGCCTCGTCTCGGTGATGCAGAGCGTGGTGGCGGCCCGCTGGATCGGTCCTGAGTCCCGCGCGGCCTGGGTCGCCCCGTTGTTCCTGGCAAGCAGCCTCGTCGCGCTGGGTCTCACCCTCGCGACCTGGAACGGATGGCCCTCGGCCTGCGCCGGGCTCGGGTCGCTGCTGGCGACGACGGCACGGCTTCAGGGAAATTCCCAGGCGATGCGCCGCTTCTTCCTCGGCGCGTCGTCGTGCTGGGCGCTTCACAACATGCTGGTCGGATCGGTCTTCGGCCTGACCTGCGATCTGCTCACGCTCACGGCGCTGGTGATCGCACTGGTGCGCGGCGGTGCGGAGAAGCCGACACCCGTCCCCAACCCGGTGGCACCGCTGCAGGGCGCGGCCTGACCGGACGGAGGAGCCTGACGGCTCCTCCGCTGCCTTTTTTACTGCTGGAAGAACTTCAGATCCAACGCCGCAAGCGCGAGCAGGGGCGGCGGCATGACGATTCCGGCCACCCGCATGGAGCGAGCGGCCTCGCGGCAGGCGGCGAGGTCGTTGGCGCCGGCCGCCGCCTCGATCTTCTCGATGGTCGCCGGGTCGGGCTTCGGCGCCGGAGCGGGCGGGGCCGGGGGCGGCGGGTTCTTGGCCAGGGCATTCGCCTTGGCGTTCGGGTTGTCCGCCGGGTTGCCGGTTGCGGCCTCAGGCTTGGGATTGTTGGTGGCGGCGCCGGGCGCGGGTCCGTTGCCGGTCTCGCTGACGGCGCCGCTGAGGCCTGACGTCTTCTGGGGCTCGCCGCCATCCGCCGGCTTGCCGCCCTCGGTCTTGCCGGACGGGTTCGAGACGGCGGTGGCCTGTTGCGGCGGCGTCGCCGCGGCCTTGTTGGCCGGCTCCGGCTGCTTCACGAATGCCACCAGTTCCTGGCAGAGATTGGCCGGCTTACCGGAAGTCTGCAGCGTCGCCGGCGCGCTCGGGCTCGCATCCTGAGCCAGGGCGGTGCCGGCGAGAAGTGCACAGGCCGCAAGGCCGCCGGCTAGGTGCCGGATGATCGGCGAAGGCTTCATCGGGCTCACTCCCTCGTCTTCGTTTTCAGGTTTCTTGAATTCGTTCAGGAGCGCTTCGGGTGCGACGCTTCACCCTCGGCCTTGCCGTGGGGTTCGCCGTTGTACTCGTCCGGCTTCGGATCGCCGTTCCAGCGGGGACCGACGAGGTTGGTGCCGGGCTCCGACACCCGCGCCCCGGAGGTCGCGAAGGCCTGATAGGCGAACTTCTGATTGCTCGTGAGCGCGAACATCGCCAGCACCCCGAGGGCGATGGCGGCGATCACGGCGGCGAGGAAGGCTTTCATGGTCTTGTCTTCCCTGGAGGCCTGGTGCCTTGGTCAGCGCAGGTGGTCTTGCCCTTGGCTGGAGACCGGCCTGCGCCGCCGGTCTCCCGCTCTCATCACTCCGCGGGGGCGGGATGGCCCTTGAGCTGCGGGCCGCTGGCAGTGCGCGCCTGCTCCTGCTCGACCCAGAGGTCGTGGTGCGCGCGCGCCCAGGCGAGATCGACCTTGCCGCTGCCCATGGCGTCGTAGGCGCCCTCCATGCCCAGCGTGCCGATGTAGATGTGGGCGAGGATGCCGGCGATGAAGATGATGCCGATCACCGAGTGGATCACCTGCATCACCTGCATCCCGTTGATGTCGGTGAGCGCGAACGGGAACAGCATCATCAGGCCGGTAATACCCATGGCCGCGCCGAATCCGGCGACCATCCAGAACACGCCCTTCTGGCCGGCATTGAAGCGGGCGGCATGGGGATGACCCTTGCCGATGAAGCCGCCGCCGGCCTTGATCCAGGCCCAGTCGACCTTGTTCGGGATGTTGTCTCGGATCCAAAGGACGAACATGAAGGCCACGCCGAGCATGAACGGCCATGCGAGGTAGACGTGGCTGTACTTCGCCCATTGCGCGATCGCGCCGAACGCCTCCGGGCCGATCAGCGGCATCAGCAGCCGCTTGCCGAAGATGTAGTTCAGGCCCGACAGCGACAGGATGATGAAGCACACCGCCGTCATCCAGTGCGTGAAGCGCTCGAAGGCGTTGAAGCGCAGGATCTTCTTTCCCGATTCCTGGCTGTGCTCCATCATGATCCGGCCGCGGAACAGGAAGAACGCGCCGAGCGCGGCGAGCATGCCGAGGATGGTCAGCGCGCCGATCCACGGCAGCCAGCGCTCGCGGAAGTTCTGATACTCGCGGCCCTGCGGCTGGATCAGGTTGGCCGACTTGCCGTCGGGGATCGAGACGCGGCCGCGGATCTTGGATTCCTGCTTGAACAGGAATTCCTCGTTGACCGAATCCGCGGTGGGCCGGGCGCCCATCGGGTTCTGGCCGTCGGCCTGGATCGGGTTCTGCGCCTGCGCCGGGCTGAGGGCGCCGGGCACCGCGAAAAGCATCACCGCCAGGAGGAGGGTGCTGAGGAAGGTCGTTGCCCGCCGCATCGGCGTTCCTTTCGAAGTCTCGTCACAGCTCGCGGGCGCGGGCCGCAAAGCCCGCGCTCGACACCGGATCAGATTGCGACGGTCTCGCGGTAGGCCGTCTTCCAGCCCCAGGCGCCCGAGCCGTAGCCGCGCTTGATCACCCGCTGCTTGTAGATCTCGGCGATCATCTCGCCGTCGCCCGCGAGCAGCGCCTTGGTCGAGCACATCTCGGCGCAGAGCGGCAGCTTGCCTTCCGCGAGACGGTTCGAGCCGTACTTCTCGTACTCGGCGGTCGAGAAGTCGGGCTCGGGGCCGCCCGAGCAGTAGGTGCACTTGTCCATCTTGCCGCGCGAACCGAAGTTCCCGACCCGCGGATACTGCGGCGCGCCGAAGGGGCAGGCGTAGAAGCAGTAGCCGCAGCCGATGCAGATGTCCTTGGAGTGCAGCACCACGGCATCGGCCGTGGTGTAGAAGCAGTTCACGGGGCACACCGCCGCGCAGGGCGCGTCGGTGCAGTGCATGCAGGCCATCGAGACCGAGCGCTCGCCGGGCTTGCCGTCATTGAGGGTGACGACGCGGCGGCGATTGATGCCCCAGGGCACCTCGTGCTCGTTCTTGCAGGCCGTGACGCAGGCGTTGCACTCAATGCAGCGATCCGCGTCGCAGAGGAACTTCATCCGGGCCATGGTTCGGGGTGCTCCTCTTACGCCGCTGCGATCTGGCACAGGGTGCACTTCGTTTCCTGCATGCCCGTCACAGGATCGAAGCCGTAGGTCGTCACAGTGTTCACGCTCTCGCCGAGCACCACCGGGTCGGTGCCCTTCGGGTAGAAGTCGCGCATGTCCTTGCCCTGGTACCAACCGGAGAAGTGGAAGGGCATGAACGCCACGCCCTTGCCGACGCGGTCGGTCACCAGCGCCTTGACTTTGGTCTTGGCGCCGTTCTCAGGGCCGCTCACCCAGACCCATTGACCGTCCTTGATGCCGCGCGCGGCCGCATCGCCGGTGTTGATCTCGACGAACATGTCCTGCTGCAGCTCGGCGAGCCATGGGTTCGAACGGGTCTCCTCGCCGCCGCCCTCGTATTCCACGAGGCGACCGGAGGTTAGGATGATCGGGAAGTCCTTGGCGACGCCGCGATCGACCACCGACTTCTGCACCGAGAAGCCGATATTCGGCATGCGTAATTGCCGCTCGTCGGGCCGGGTCGGGTACTTCGCCACGAGTTCGGGACGGGGCGAGTAGACCGGCTCGCGGTGCACAGGCACCGGGTCGGGCAGGTTCCAGGCATTGGCCCGGGCCTTGCCATTGCCGAAGGGCGAGACGCCGTGATCGAGACAGACCCGCTGGATACCGCCCGAGAGGTCGGTCGCCCAGCTCACGGTGTCGGGCTTCTCACCGCCGATCTTGAGGATCGTGGCGAGTTCGTCCGGCGTGAGGTCCTTGTCCCAGCCCAGCTTCTTGAACACCCCGAAGGTGAATTCGGGGTAGCCGTCGGTCAGGTCCGAACCCTTCGAGAAGGAGTTCTCGGCAAGCAGGGTCTGGCCGTTGCGTTCGGTGCCGAACCGCGCGCGGAAGCCGCCGCCTCCGTCCTTCACGTGGAGGCTGGTGTTGTACAGGATGGCCGAGCCCGGATGGCGCAGCTCCGGCTTGCCCCAGCACGGCCAGGGCAGGCCGTAATAGTCGCCGCCGACCTCCGGATCGTCCTTCGGCGCGCGCAACGTCACAAGGTCGAACTTGTGCTGGTTGCGCATATGCGCCTTCAGCCGCTCCGGCGACTGGCCGCAATAGCCCGTGGACCAGCCGCCGCGGTTGATCTCCCGCAGGATGTCTTCCGCTTCAGGGGCGCCGTCGACGATCTTGATGTTCTTGCAGAGCTTGTCGGCAAAACCGAGCTTCTGCGCGAGGCGGTAGAGGACTTCGTAGTCGCTCTTCGACTCGAAGGCCGGCTTCACGATCTGCTCGCCCCACTGGATCGAGCGGTTCGAGGCCGTGCGCGAGCCGTCCATCTCCAGCGAGGTGCAGATCGGCAGGAGGTAGGTGTTGTCCTGCCGGGCATCGAGCGCCGCGAAGGTGGTCGGGTGCGGGTCGGCGACGACCAGCAGCTCGAGCTTGTTCATGCCGTCGATGGCTTCGGGCATGCGGGTCACGGTGTTGCCGCCGTGGCCGAACACCATGAACGCCTTGATCGGGCTGCGCTGGTCGATCTGCTCCGGCGGCAGGTTCACGGCATCGAACCACCGGGTCGAGGTGATGCCGGGCGCCTCCATGTTTTCCTTGCGGGTGCGCGCCTTGCGGCCGCCCTTCGCCGGAACCTCATCGAAGCGCGATTGCAGCCATTCGTACTCCACGTCCCAGACGCGGGCCCAATGGCGCCAGCCGCCCTCGACGAGGCCGTAATAGAGCGGCAGCGACGTTACATCGAGGCCGAGATCGGTCGCGCCCTGCACGTTGGTGTGGCCGCGGAAGATGTTGGCGCCCGTGCCCGGTTTGCCGACATTGCCGGTGGCCAGGCACAGGATGCACAGCGCGCGCACGTTGGCGGTGCCGACCGTGTGCTGGGTCGCGCCCATGCACCAGATCAGCGTCGCCGGCTTCTCCTTGGCGAACTTCTCCGCCACGCGCTTGAGCTGCTCGCCCGGCACGCCGGAGACGCGCTCGACCTCGTCGGGCGTCCACTTGGCGACTTCCTTGCGCACGTCGTCCATCGCGTAGACGCGCTGGGCGATGAACTCCTTGTCCTCCCAGCCATTCTGGAAGATGTGCCAGAGGATGCCCCAGACCACCGGAATGTCGGTGCCGGAGCGGATGCGCACGTATTCGGTGGCGTGCGCCGCGGTGCGGGTGAAGCGCGGATCAATGACGATCATGTTCGCGCGGTTGATCTCCTTGCCGGACAGCACGTGCTGCATGGAGATCGGGTGCGCCTCGGCGGGGTTGCCGCCGAGAATGATCATCGTCTTGGCGTTGCGGATGTCATTGTAGGAGTTCGTCTGGGCGCCGTAGCCCCAGGTGTTGGCCACGCCCGCCACCGTCGTCGAGTGGCAGATGCGCGCCTGATGGTCGATCGAGTTCGTGCCCCACAGGGCCGCGAACTTGCGCATGAGGTAGGAGGCCTCGTTGGTGAACTTGGCCGAACCCAGCCAGTAGACCGAGTCGGCGCCGTTCTTCTCGCGGATCTGGACCAGCTTGTCGCCGATCTCCTCGTAGGCCTGATCCCACGAGATCCGCTTCCACTGCCCGCCTTCGAGCTTCATCGGGTACTTGAGGCGGCGGTCGGACGAGACGAGCTCGCGGATCGCCGCGCCCTTGGCGCAGTGCGTGCCGCGGTTGATCGGGCTCGCATAGGACGGCTCCTGGCCGACCCAAACGCCGTTCACAACTTCGGCCGTCACCGTGCAGCCCACCGAGCAGTGGGTGCAGACGTTCTTCTTGATGACCGTGTCCGGCCCGACGGCGGAGGAGCCGGCGGCCTGCGCCTTGCGCACCGAGCCGAGCTGAATCGTGCCGGCCGCGGCGAGCGCGCCGGCGGTCAGCCCGGACTTGCGGAGGAAGGCGCGGCGGTCGAGCACCCCCGCGGCGAGGCCGGCGGCGACGGCCTGGTGCTTGGTGCGAGCAGCGTCGCCGCTCTTGCGCTTGATCAGCATGGCAGCCTCACTTCGGACCGGTGGAAGCCGGATCAGTGTTCTTCTTCAGCGTCTCGTAGCCGTTGGTCCGGTAGAACGCCTTCACGTGGTCGCTCTCCCGGTAACGGGCCTTGGTCTCGTCGTTGCCCGGATCGTAGGCCTGGGCCTCGGTCGCCCCCATCGGCGAGGCGACGGCGGCCGCAGCGGCCACCGTGCTGCCGCCGAGCGCCCGAAAGAACTGGCGACGACCGAGCGTCTTCGGATCCTGTCGCATCACCCTCGTCTCCTCCGGCGGCTGCCTGCTCTGGGGCAACGCGCCTCGATTTCATTTGTCACGACGGAGCAGCCCTTCAGCCTTCCATGGCGAAAGCTTCCGCCTCGATCTCGATAAAGGCGCGGCCGAGCCCCCGACCGCGCGGTAGAACCGGCCCGCCTTCGCCTTTTCCAAGTCCGCGAAGAAACGGTCCGCCCAGGGTTCGATGTGCCGGGCGAAGAAGTGCGCCTGCATGCCGGGCTCCGCCTCGAACCGCCCCGCCGCGAGCCCGGCCATCACCTCCAGAAGGATCGCGAGATGATCCTCCGGCTCGCTCATCGACTCGTCCCGCTCGATGCCGAGCGCAGCGAAGTCCTCGCGCACGCGGGCGAGCGGACGCTCGTTAAGGAAGCCGGTGAGGTAGTAGGAGGCGTAAGGCAGAAGCTCGCCGCGACCGACGCCGATGAACAGCGCGAAGAACTCGCGCTCGACGGACTCCGTATCGGTCTCGGCGGCCGCACGGCGCAGGGCCGCGACCTGTCGGCCCAGAACCCCGTCGCCCTCCTTCACGGCGGCGAGCGCCGCGAGCAGCGACGAACCCGGTGCCCGGCCGAGCAGCGCGGCCAAGAGATCGTATTGCTGCGCGCGCAGGAGGTCGATCTCGTCCGGAACGCCGACGACTCCAGACACCTCATCTCCCGGAAGTGCCATCACCGACGCGACCGAACTCATCGTTTCCCTCGGGCCCGCCTGGAGGACCGCTTGTTTGGATCGATAATAAAAAGCGTTTGGCTTTGCCGCAATCGAAATGCGCGTGAATTACGAGGGCATCGCCCCACCATGGCGCCGCAGGCGAGGCCGGGGGAGGGTGGATTGTACGACCTCAGGGGACTCGACGGCGGCAACCGCGACCGGAGCGTGCAGATCCGACATCGGAAGCGGAACGCCGTCGGTTTCAGGGGCGGTCTCGGGTTCCAGGGGCGCTGCGTCGGCGATCTGCGGAGCTTCCTCCGACGCCGCCGTGGGAGCGTCCTGCGGCTCGGTATCCGGTTCCTCCTCCGCCGGGAGGGGGACACCGTCGATGATCCGCTTCAGCATCGCCTTCACGTCGTCGGTCGGCAGGAGCGGGCCCATGCCCGGCACGCCGCCGGGCGTGTTCCAGTCATAGGCGTATTCCCGCGCCTCGCTGACGAAGTCGCGGATCGCCGGGTCGAGCGACCACATCCGCCGCAGGGCCGCGTTGCGCAGGGCCGTCGGCACGCCGGACTGGAGGAAGGCGGTGAGGTCGGTCTCCGGCGTCAGGGCGTCGAGCGAGGGAAGCCGCGCCAGAAGATCGTCGGTCCCCGCCTCCGGTTCGTCGCCGGTCAGGGCGACAGGCTGCGGCGCAGGTGATCCCTCGCCGGTATGCGCCTCCGCATCGAGGGCGGCCTTCGCCTCGACCTCATCCGTGACGGCGGGCGTAACGGTCCGCTCGGTGGCGCGCACGGCCTCCTTGCGGCGGGCCCATCGGGAGAGGAAGCTGCCGCTCATTCCGGCTTCCCCTGCGTGCCGGGCGCGCGGCGCGCCAGGGCCTCGGGATCGGCGCGGTCGCGCTTCCGCTTCTCGAACTTGCGTTCGATGTGGAAGGCCTCGAAGAAGGCGAGCAGCTTGGCCTGCACTTCGGGCGGCATCGGCACCGCCTCGACGATCTCGCCGATGCCCTCGGCCATCGATTCGCCCTCGTAGGGATCGGCGGTCACGCTCGCCACCGTGTAGGTGTCCTCCGACGTGGCGTGCAGCGTGACCCAGAGCGAAGGACGGCCGGAGATGAGGTTGTCGCGGTAATGCGCCGTCTCGCCGATGTGCAGCGTGACCTCGTGGGCACCCGCGTAGAAGGTCGCCTCCTCCTCGGTCTCGGAGAGTTGGGTCCAGGGCCCGGTCTCCGGCGCTGCCGGAAGTGCCTCGATCGGCAGCCAGGCGTGGCTCGCCCACGGCCCTTTCAGGCGGCGGCGCGCCACGATGATGCCGACTTCGAAGCGGTCTTCCGGGATCTGTTCCGGCGTCATGTCCGACCTCACGCGGCGGCCCGGTCGGAGGCCAGCGGCAATCCGACGACGAGGTTCTGTGGCTTGAGCTGCACGGTCTTGTCCGGCGACATGGCGAGCAGGAGATAGACCGGCCGCTCGCCGACCCGCGGATCGACGCGGGCCGGATCGGCGAAGGTGAGGCTGAACACCGCGATCACCCGCTCGCGGGCGGCGTCGTCCAGCGCCTCGCCGCGCCAGAGCGCGTTGCCGATCCGCGTGCCCTCCGCGTCGAGCCCGACGAACCAGCGCCAATCCGGGTCCTCCAGCCGGTCGAGGGGCTTCACCGTCACCTCCGCGTTGAGGAGGTGACGCACGAAGGCCTCGATCGCCCGCGCCAAACCGTCCCGGCTTCGGCCGCTGGTGCCGAGGTTCAGCGCCATGGTGAAGGCGTCCGACCGGCTCCAATAGGTCCAGGCGTTCTCCTCGTTGAGCACGTCGAGTTCGCTCGCCGCCTCCTTGCCGAGCATCGTGACCAGCGGCGAGAGCGGCGCGCCGCCCTCCCGCGCCTCGATCACCTCGGCATCGGCGAGCAGCACCGCACCCTCGTGCAGGCTGGCGCGCTGGGAGCGGAAGAACAACTCGGCCGCGCGCAGCACGAACGGGTCTTCGCAGCCGTCGAGCGCATTGCGCAGGATGAGATGCACGAGTTGGGTCAGGAACAGCCCTGGCACGCCCTGCAATCCGCCGCGCACGAGCGCGAGATAGGCCGCCTCGACCGAGCGGGCCGTGAGCAGCCGCTCGCGGAAGGCCAGCATCACCTCCCAGTTCTCCCGCGCATCCGCGTCCGCGATTTTTTGGAGTTCGCCGGTCGAGACCGGTCGGCGCGGATCGCTCAGAAGGCTGGCGTGTAGCGCGCGTTCGGCGGCGCAGGCCTCCTCCGGCGGCACCAGTTCGGGGCGCGCGAGATAGGCGAGGATCAGCTCGTCGGTGACGGCGAGGCCGCCCCCTTCGGTGCGCTGCGTCAGGTGATGGCCGCTCGATACCCAGAACTCGGTCATGCTCTCTCAGCCCCCGCGGAGGCGTCGCTCAAAAGTCCCACGAGGTCGGCCTGTTCGTCGGGCCCGTCCTCGTCGGTCTCGACGAAGTGGAAGGCGCGTCCGTGCATCGGGTCCGCGCCCGGTGCGCGCTGGTGCAGGGTGCGGAATTCCTCCGCGATTTCCCCATCCTGCGCGCTTCGGTGCATGGCCACGACGCTGCCGACCGGCAGATTGCACAGCGAGGCCGCGACCTCGATCTCCTCACGCGCGGCGGCGCAGGCCGCCTCGCGATCCGGTGCGCCGAAGCGCTCGTGAATGTGGCGGGCGAGATCCTCGATCGCCGCCTCGCGCTCGGCGTCACTCGCCTCGCTGACGACCACGAGGGTCGAGAAGCCGAGGGAGCGCACGCCGACGAAACCCGAGCGGAACGCTGCCCGCTCCTTACCGGCAAGCGCCGAGAGGTCGGTATCGAAGAACAGGAACGAGCCCGTCACCGCCCATTCGCCGGCCTCGGCGGCCCGCGCGAAGACGAAGGTATCGGAAGGGTCGAGCCGCAGGGTCCGCGGCAGCTTGCCCGCACTCACAGCCGCACCGTGCCGGTGGCCGGGTCGCGCCAAGAGGGGGCGGCCAGCGCCGGCCGCAGCGGAAGCGTTTCGCTGCGGCCATCGGCGTGGACGAGCCGGGCATCGCCGCTCGGGTCGATCGTCGCCCGCACCCCCGGCGGCAGCGCGAGGCGGGTGAGATAGCGGCCCGTCGAGCGCGCGGCGCCGTCCTCGTCCCAGATCTCGAACGCCTTGGTGAGATGCCGGGCGAAGCTCTCGACCAGGGGTTCGCGCAGGTCGTTCGGGAACCCCTCTTCCTCCAGGGAGGTCGAGTCGGGCGTGAGGCCGGGATCGCCGGCATCCCGCTTCGAGGCGAGCAGCATCGCCGAGAAGACGAGCCAGTCCGGCGTCTCGGTCT
This sequence comes from Methylorubrum sp. GM97, assembly GCF_024347855.1. Classification (NCBI taxonomy): domain Bacteria; kingdom Pseudomonadati; phylum Pseudomonadota; class Alphaproteobacteria; order Hyphomicrobiales; family Methylobacteriaceae; genus Methylorubrum; species Methylorubrum sp. GM97. Next base: position 396,655 of record NZ_AP025942.1, on the reverse strand, counting down.
CGTCGCAGCCCTCGGGCCAGTGCAGCGCGCCGCCGCCGAGGCGGGCGCCGTTGAAGCTCAGCGTATCGGGCCAGTGGAACGTCACCGGGATTTCCGGCGGCCCGAACGCGCCGACCGCGTCGGCGAGCGCCTGCATCCCGATGAAGACGGCGCGCCGGGCCGTGGCCAGCGGCTCGGTCGGCGCCAGCACCACCGCGAAGGCGATGACGTCGTCGCGCTCTTCCATGAGGAGGGTGGCGGCATCCGCCTCGCCGCTCTCCGCCATCCGGCAGGCCAGCCCGGCCGCGGAGCCAGCCGCGACGAGACCGGTGAAGGCCGGCGGCAGGACGAGCGGCGCGAGGCGCAATCCCGGCGAGCCGATATCGAGGGGGAGGGTCATAGGCGGTCTCGGGCGGGGCACGGTCCTGGGAAGAGGACCTGCGCCCGCATGTCCGTTCGTCGTTTTAGAATGATACGTTTATAAGGAAGGCAGGCTTCCGCGCGAAGGCCCTCGTGCTCCCAATCGTCTCAGGTTTAATCGTGTCCGATCGTCTCGTGTTCGCCTGTTCCTGCGAGAAGACGATGCCGCTCGATGTCGCGGCCCTGGAAAAGGGCTGCGTCACCCGCGTGCGCACCGCCGACCAGCTATGCGGTCGAGAACTCGACCGTTACCGCGAGGCTCTCGCGACGGGCTCGCCCGTCACGGTCTCCTGCACGCTCCAGGCGCCGCTCTTTGAAGAGATCGCCGCCGAGATGGAGGCGGAGGAGCGCGTCACCTTCGCCAAGATCCGCGAGACCGCCGGATGGTCGTCGCAGGCCGAACGGGCCGGTCCGAAGATGGCGGCGTTGCTGGCTGCGGCCGCGGAGGCGGTCCCCGTCGCCGGCACGGTGCCGCTCGAGAGCCGCGGCGTCACCCTGATCTACGGGCGCGACGAGATCGCCATCGAGGCCGGGCGGCGCTTGGCCGAGCATCTCGACGTCACCGTGCTGCTCAGCCGGCCGGGCGAGGTCGCGCCGCTCCACCGCAACGAGTTCCCAGTGATCCGCGGCACGGTGCGCGGCGCGACCGGCCATCTCGGCGCGTTCGACCTGCGCATCGACGACTACGCCCTGCCGGCGCCGTCCTCGCGCACCCACCTCGTGTTCGGTGCGGGGCGCGACGGGGCGGTGTCGACCTGCGACCTGATCCTCGACCTCACCGGCGGCACCCCGCTCTTCCCCGCGCACGAACTGCGCAGCGGCTACCTGCGCGCCGACCCGCGCGACCCGGCAGCGGTCGAGCGCGCGGTGATGGCGGCGTCCCATCTCGTCGGCGAGTTCGACAAGACGCGCTTCATCGATTTCCGCGGCGAGCTCTGCGCCCATTCCCGCTCGCGCATCACCGGCTGCACCCGCTGCCTCGACGTCTGCCCGACCGGGGCCATCGCGCCGGCCGGCGATACGGTGGCGATCGACCCCTATGTCTGCGCCGGCTGCGGCAGTTGCGCCGCCGTCTGCCCCACGGGGGCGGCCAACTACGCCCTGCCGCCGGCCGACGCGCTGATGCGCCGCCTGCGCAGCCTGATGCGCGCCTACCGGGCAGCCGGCGGTGCGGACGCGGTGGTGCTGTTCCACGACGGCGACCATGGCGAGCCGCTGATCGACGCACTCGGCCGCTACGGCGAGGGCCTCCCGGCCCACGTCCTGCCGGTGCGGGTCAACGAGGTGACGCAGTTCGGTCCCGAGGTTCTGGCCGCGCTGTTCGCCTACGGTGCGGCCGGGGCGCGGGTGCTCGTGCGTGAGCGCCCGAAGCACGACCTCGACAGTCTGCACCGCACCGTCGCGCTGGGCCGGACGCTTGCCGACGCCCTCGGCTACGGCGCCGGCACGGAGGCGCCGACCGTCGCGCTGATCGAGACCGACGACCCCGATGCGCTCGGTGCGGCGCTCCGCTCGGACGTTCCCGGCCGGGCGACCACGGCGCCGGCCGGCTTCGTGCCCGTCGGCGGCAAGCGCGAGATGCTGCGCCTCGCCTTCCGCGAGATGCACGCTGCGGCCCCGACGCCGGTGGCCGCGGTGCCGCTGGCGGCCGGGGCGCCGTTCGGCGGGCTCCAGTTTCGCACGGAGGACTGCACGCTCTGCCTCTCCTGCGTCGGCGCCTGCCCGACCCACGCGCTGTCGGACAGCACTGACCGGCCGCTCTTGGCCTTCGAGGAGAGCCTGTGCGTGCAGTGCGGCCTGTGCGCGGCCACCTGCCCGGAGGATGTGATCAGCCTGAAGCCGCAGATCGACTTCGAGGCTTGGGGCGAGCCCCGCCGGATCGTGAAGGAGGAGGAGCCGTTCTGCTGCATTACCTGCGCCAAGCCGTTCGGCACCCGCGCCACCATCGAGCGGGTGATCGGCAAGTTGCGCGAGCGCCACTGGATGTTCTCAGGGGAGGCCGGTGAGCAGCGCATCCGCTCGCTGATGATGTGCGACGATTGTCGCGTCGAGGCGGCGCTGACCCAAGGTTTCGACCCGCACGCCGTGCCGCCGGCCAAGACGCGCACCACCGAGGACTACCTGCGCGAGCGCGAGGCCGCCGGCCGGCTGCCGGGATGAGCATAAAAAACGACCCGCCATCGCATCGAGGGCAGGTCGGATAGGGGGTCTTTTGTCGCAGGAGAACAATCGGTCAAACCCTGGAGTGCTGGCTGGTTCCGCGGTTCGCGCGTCAGGGGCGGGGAAACGGCGGGAAATGTAACCGGCGATCGCGGGGTTCGCGGCCCCGATCGCCGTGCTATAGCGCGCCGCCCATTCGTCAGCCCCGAGCCCCGATGCCACCGATCGTCTCGATCGCGAACCTGTCGAAGGTCTACGCCTCGGGGCTTCACGCCCTGCGCGACGTGAACCTCGACATCGCCAAAGGCGAGATCTTCGCGCTGCTGGGGCCCAACGGCGCCGGTAAATCGACCCTCATCAACGTCGTCTGCGGCATCGTCACGCCGAGCACGGGCGAGATCCGTGTCGGCGGCCACGACATCCTCAGCGAGTACCGCGCCGCGCGCCGGATGATCGGGCTGGTGCCGCAGGAACTCACCACCGACGCCTTCGAGAAGGTGTGGGACACGGTGAGCTTCAGCCGCGGCCTGTTCGGTCTGCCTAAGAATCCCGCGCATATCGAGCGGGTGCTCAAGGATCTCTCCCTCTACGACAAGCGCGAGAGCCGCATCATGCAGCTCTCCGGCGGCATGAAGCGCCGAGTCCTCATCGCCAAGGCGCTCGCCCACGAGCCGCAGGTGCTGTTCCTCGACGAGCCGACGGCGGGCGTCGACGTGGAGCTGCGCCAGGATATGTGGCGCCTCGTGCGCCGCCTGCGCGAGCAGGGCGTCACGGTGATCCTCACCACCCACTACATCGAGGAGGCCGAGGAGATGGCCGACCGGGTGGGCGTGATCCGCAAGGGCGAGATCATCCTCGTCGAGGACAAGGTCGAGCTGATGCGCAAGCTCGGCAAGAAGCAGCTCATCCTGCACCTGCGCGCGCCGGTCACGACCCTGCCCGAGAACCTCGCCCGCCACGACCTCCACCTCGGCGAGGACGGGCGCAGCCTCGTCTACACCTACGACACGCGGCGCGAGCGCACCGGCATCACCGGCCTGCTCCGCGAGCTGGCGGATGCCGGCATCGCCTTTACCGATCTCGATACCAGCCAGAGTTCGCTCGAAGACATCTTCGTCGATCTCGTCCGCGAGCGCGCATGATGGGCGTATCCATGCTGAACGTCCCGGCGGTCCTCGCCATCTACCGTTTCGAGATGGCCCGGTTCTGGCGCACCGCCCTGCAGAGCATCGTCGCGCCGGTGATCTCCACCTCGCTCTATTTCGTGGTGTTCGGCGCCGCCATCGGCTCGCGAATGCAGACGGTCGATGGGGTTCCCTACGGCGCCTTCATCGTGCCGGGGCTGATCATGCTCTCGCTGCTGACGCAGAGCGTCTCGAACGCCGCCTTCGGCATCTATTTCCCGCGCTTTGCCGGCACGATCTACGAGCTGCTCTCGGCGCCGATCTCGCCGTTCGAGGTGGTGCTCGGCTATGTCGGCGCGGCGGCCACGAAGTCGATCATCATCGGCCTCATCATCCTCGGCACGGCCTCGCTGTTCGTGCCGCTGCACATCGAGCACCCGTTCTGGATGGTGTTCTTCCTGCTGCTCACGGCGCTGACCTTCAGCCTGTTCGGCTTCGTGATCGGCCTGTGGGCGGACGGGTTCGAGAAGCTGCAACTGGTGCCGCTCCTCATCGTCACGCCGCTGACATTCCTCGGCGGCAGCTTCTACTCCATCGACATGCTGCCCCCGTTCTGGCGTGCGGTGACCTTGTTCAACCCGGTCGTATACCTCGTCAGCGGCTTCCGCTGGGCCTTTTTCGGCAAGGGCGATGTGGCGGTCGGGGTCAGCATCGCCGCGACGCTGGCGTTCCTCGCCCTGTGCCTCGGGCTCGTGACCTACATCTTCCGCACGGGGTACCGGCTGAAGAGCTGAATTCGGACAGGGGTGGCGATCCGTTCAGAGCGGGCGCACGGCGTCGAGGGTCAGCGTCCGTGCCGCCGCCCCGCATCCGAGGACACGGAGCGAAACGCTCTTGCCCACGCTCAGCATGGTTTCGAGGGAGTGCTTGACCGCGCCGTTGGTGGCGACGTCGAGATTGCGATAGCCGTCCTCGACGTTGATGAAGCTCCGCTGGCCGGTTTTCTCCTCGACGATGACCGACCCGAGAGAGAGCCCGTCGCGGCCGAACGCCCGCTTCACGACCCGGCCCGCCAGATTGGCCGGAAGGCAGCCTTCATCGGTCGAGAGGTTGCTCAAGCCGACGACCTTGCCGGCGGCATAGGTGAGTTTCGGCCGCGCCAGGGCGGTGCCGCCGAACACCAGCAACAGGATCGCCAGGACGATGAGCGCGCTGGCGAGCGCATCCGCCACCACCGAGCGAAGAACGCCGTCCGCGGCTGTCTGCGAAGTCCGACCCGGCATGACCCATTCCCGAAGAATGGCCACAGCTTAGGGGCGGATCGGGCTCCGGGCGCAGTCCGTCAAACGATCTACCACCAATAGGCCGTTCGGATTGGCTCGGGAGCCGGCGGGACAGGCTCTGCCTCGTGAGGCGTGCCGCTACGGACGCTGCTCCAGGAATTCCAGCACGCCCTTGCGGTGCAGCCGGTCGCCGACCGCCGTCGAGTGGTCGCGGTTCGGCAGATCGAGGGCGCGGGCGTTCGGCAGCAGCTTTGCCAATTCCGGGCCCGAGCCCGCCACCGTATCGAGCGTGCCGACCGAGACCAGGGTCGGCGTCTCGATCGCCGAGAGTTCGGCCCGCGACAGGGTTTGGCGCGAGGCGCGGATGCAGGCGGCCAGCGCCCGCAGGTCGCTCTTGGTCTGCTCGGCGAAGGTGCGGAAGGAGGCGGCCGTCGGGTTCGGTGCGGGCGCGCCGGCGGGCGCTTCCAGCGCCTCGGCGATGCCCTGCGGCAGGCCGCGCCCGTCCACAAGGTTGAAGCCGAGCCCGCCGATCAGCAGCGAGCGGACCTCCGCCGGGTAATCGAGCGCCATATGCGCGGCGATGCGTGCGCCCATGGAATAGCCCATCACGTCTGCCCGCTCGATGCCGAGATGGCGCAGCAGCCGCACCGCGTCGCCGGCCATCTGGTCGGAGGTGTAGGATGCGGGATCGTAGAGCTTCTCGCTCTGCCCGTGGCCGCGGTTGTCGTGGGCGATGACCCGGTAGCCGGCCTCGGTCAGGGTGCGGACCCAGAGCGTATTGACCCAGTTCACCGCGTGGTTCGAGGCGAAGCCGTGGATCAGGAGGATCGGATCGCCGCTGCCGCCGGAGGCACCTTCCTTGGGCGGTACGTCGATATAGGCGATCTGCACGCCGTCGGAGTCGAAGCTCTGCATCCCGATGTCTTCGGGTGCCGGCGCGCCGTTGTCAAAGGCGGCGATGGTGCTTCGTGCGACAACGGACGGCGTTTGGCGCGTCGCGCTCGATGGCACCCGACTTGCCGCGGCTGCGCCGGGCTGGCATCACCCCGGCACGATGACGGACACCTCGCCCTACGGCACCTACGCCCCCACCGGCCTCGTTGCGCGGATCGCGGAGCGCACCCAGAAGCTCCCCGAGCATTCCTGGCGTGCGCGGCGGATGGCGATGTTCCTGCGCCGCCTCGCCATCTCGATGATGCGCGGCCGGCCGCTCGACGTCGAGCGCTACGGCGCGCGGATGCGGCTGCATCCCTACAACAACAACTGCGAGAAGAAGGTGCTGTTCACCCCGCAGTTCTTCGATCCGCAGGAGCGGGCCTTCCTCAAGGAGCGCCTGCGTGACGATGCGGTGTTCCTCGATATCGGCGCCAATATCGGCGCCTACGCCCTGTTCGTTGCGGGCTTCACCGGCCGGCGCGCGCGCATCCTCGCGGTGGAGCCGCAGCCCGACGTGTTCGACCGGCTGACCTTCAACATCGGCCAGAACCCGTTCGGCACGGTGAAGGCCATCGCCTGCGCGGTGGCCGACAAGTCGGGCGAGCTGACCCTGTTCATCGATCCGCGCAACCGTGGCGAATCGAGCGTGAAGATCGTCGGCACCCACAAGAACGCGACGGTGCGCGTGCCGGCGGTGACGCTGGTGGAGCTGTGCCGGTCGGAAGGGATCGAGCGCATCGACGCGATCAAGCTCGATGTCGAGGGCGCCGAGGATCTGATTCTGGAGCCGTTCCTGCGCGATGCGCCGGCCTCCCTGCTCCCGTCGGTGCTTGTCATCGAGAACGGCGCCGACCAGTGGCAGATCGACCTGCCGAACCTGCTCAACAAGTACGGCTACCGCCAGATCGCTCGCACGCGGCTCAACCTGATGTTCGAGCGGGTTGAACCGTCGCGCCCGGCGTGAGGATCGGGACGGGCGTGTCGATGGCGACGCCCTCCGGCCCGACCGCGCAGGTATAGGCGTAGGCCTCAACGCCCACTTCCAGCGCCATGCGGAGCGCGCGATCGAAGACCGGGTCGATGTCGCGGGCGACGTCGAAGGCGCCTGCCCGCATCTGGATCACCACGATCAGCATCGCCCTTCCGCCCGCAGTGACGACGCCGGCCAACTCCTCCATGTGGCGGGCCGAGCGGGCGGCCTTGCAATCGGGAAACTCCGCGAGGCCTGCCTGGCGCATGAGGTGGCAGTTCTTCACCTCGACATGGCAGGGCGGCCGGCCGCCGCCGCTGGCCAGGAAATCGACCCGGCTCGCCTTACCGTAGGCGACCTCCGGCCGGAGCGTCTCGTAGCCGATCAGCGGCGCGAGCTTGTTCTCGCGAAACGCCTCGGCGACGAGGGCATTGGGCCGGGCCGTGTTGATGCCGACCCATTGCGGCCCGCCGGGCAGCTCCGCCTCCACCAGCTCCCATGAGAATCCGAGTTTGCGCGCCGGATTGGTCGAGGGCGAGAGCAGCACCCGAAACCCGTCCGTGTTGAGCCCCAGCATCGCGCCGGGGTTGGCGCAATGCGCCGTCACCATCGTCCCGTCGGGAAGCCGCACATCGGCGAGGAAGCGCTTGTAGCGCCGCACGAGGCGCCCTTCGATCAGGGAGGTAGGGAAACGCATCGCGAGCCGGGGCGGAACGAGGGGCTTTCGCTTTCGCGCATCCGCGCCCTAGCTTCCACCCCGATCATCGCCCCCGAGGCCGCATGCCCCAGAGTTCAGACGTCACCGCCGCCATCCTCGTCATCGGCGACGAGATCCTTTCGGGCCGCACCAAGGACAAGAACATCGGCACCATCGCCGAGGTGCTGACCGAGATCGGCGTGGACCTGCGCGAGGTGCGCATCGTGCCGGATGTAAAGGACGAAATCGTCGCCGCGGTGAACGCGCTGCGGGCGCGCTACACCTACGTCTTCACCTCCGGCGGCATCGGCCCGACCCACGACGACATCACCGCCGACAGCGTGGCGGAGGCCTTCGGCGTCGGCATCGACGTCGATCCGCGGGCTCGCGCCATGCTGTTGGAGCGGCACCGGCCGGAGGATCTCAACGCGGCGCGCCTGCGCATGGCCCGCATCCCCGACGGGGCCGACCTGATCGCCAATCCCGTGTCGAAGGCCCCGGGCTTCCGGCTCGGCAACGTCTTCGTCATGGCCGGCGTGCCGCAGATCATGGCGGCGATGCTCGACGAGATTCGCCCGACGCTGACGGGCAACGCGCCGGTGATCTCCGAGACGATCGAGGCGGGTGCGATCCCCGAGGGCAACTTCGCCGGCGGCCTCTCCGACATCGCCGCCGCACATGGCGATGTCTCGATCGGCTCCTATCCGTCGATGACGCCGGAGGGGTTTCGCAACCGCATCGTCGTGCGCGGCCGGGACGCAGACGCGGTGGCGGCCGCGCGGGCGGCCGTGGAGGCCTTGCTGGCCGGACTTCGGCCGTAGGCATTCCACTTCCGGCCGCGAGCCGGATCTCATGAAATAAATCTCTGCGCGCTGGGAGCGCGCAAGCGCTGCCATACGTTGGGCTGCGACGAGACGACCGCCGAGGGCCGCATGTCCCAGGAATCCCGTACGCACGGAGACCCGGAAGACGAGGGTGAAGCGAAGACCCACGGCGCCCATACCCGCGAGAAGGACAACGCCCAGGTCGAGAAGGCCCACCGCCCGGACGCGCTGATCCTGCACGAGATCATCCGGCGGGAAGGCGAGGAGGAGATGCGCCGCACTTGGCTGGCCCTCTCGCTCTCGGGGTTCGCCGCCGGGCTCACCATGGGCTTCTCGCTGATCGTGCCGGGCGTGCTCAAGGGGCATCTGCCGCACGCGCCCTGGGCCGAACTCGTCACCAGCGCGGGCTATTCGATCGGCTTCCTCATCGTTGTGCTCGGGCGCCAGCAACTCTTCACCGAGAACACGGTCACGCCGATCCTCCCGCTCCTCACCGAGAGAACCTTCGGTGCGTTGCTGCGGGTCGTGCGGCTCTGGGGCATCGTGCTCGTCGCCAACATCCTGGCGACGATCGCGATCGCCTCGGTGCTGGCTCATACCGATGCGTTCAAGCCTGAGGTGCGGGAGGCTTTTGCCGAGATCAGCCGCCACACCATCGAGGACCCGTTCTGGACCACGGTGATCAAGGCGGTCTTCGCAGGCTGGCTGATCGCCCTGATGGTGTGGATCCTGCCGGCCTCGGGCTCGGCGGCGCCCTTCATCATCATCCTGATGACGTGGCTGGTCTCGATGTGCGGGCTCGCCCACATCGTCGCCGGCTCAGTCGATGCCTATTACCTCGTCGCCATCGGCGAGATCGATTTTTCGAAGTACCTCACCGGGTTCTTCGTCCCCACGCTGCTCGGCAACATCGTCGGCGGCGTGACGCTCGTCTCGGTGCTCAATTTCGGGCAGGTGGCGCCCGAGATCGAGGATCACAATCGCGTCGGCGCCTGAGCGGGCAGGGGCGCCGCCGGTTGAAGCCCCCAGTCCGCGGCGGATCGATCAGGCTGCGGGCAGCTCCGGCTCGCTGGCGAAATGCTTCGAGAGCTTCAGGCCTTGCGCCTGATAGTTCGAGCCAGCGCCCGCGCCGTAGAGGGTCGCGGGCCGCTCCAGCATGCGCTCGTAGACGAGGCGGCCGACGATCTGGCCGTCTTCCAGGAGGAACGGCACGTCGCGCGAGCGCACTTCGAGCACCGCGCGGGCGCCGGCCCCGCCCGCTTCGCTGAGGCCGAAACCCGGATCGAAGAAGCCGGCATAGTGGACGCGGAACTCGCCGACGAGGGGATCGAACGGCACCATCTCGGCTGCGTAGTCGGCCGGCACCCGCACCGCCTCCTTCGAGGCCAGGATGTAGAACTGGCCGGGATCGAGGATCAGCGTGCGGCTGCCGTCCGCCGGCAGCGGCTCCCAGAAGTCGCGGGTGCGGTGACCCCGCGGCCGATCCACGTCGATCAGACCGGTATGGCGCTTGGCCCGGTAGCCGATCAGCCCGTCGAAGCCCGCGAGATCGACCGAAACCGGCACGCCGCCCTGAAGCGAGGGGGTTGCGGCATCGATCAGCGGGTCGCTGGCGTGGAGCGCGGCAAGCTCCGTCTCCCGTAGCCGCGGGTCGCCCTGGCGGAAGCGGATCTGCGACAGGCGCGAGCCGGTTCGCACCCGCACCGGGAAGGTTCGCGGTGAGATCTCGGCGTAGAGCTGGCCGGCATAGCCTGCCTCGATCTGGTCGAAGGCGCTGGCGCGGTCGGTGATGACGCGGGTGAACACGTCGATGCGCCCGGTCGAGCTTTTCGGGTTGGCGCTGGCGCTGAGATCGGGGGGAGCGCCAGGGTTTCCTGCAATTCGGCGATGTAGACGCAGCCCGTCTCCAGCACGGCGCCCTGCGTCAAGTCGATCTCGTGCAGCGCGAAGGCCTCGACGCAGGTCGCGACCGAACGCCCACTGCCGGGCAGGAAGCTCGTGCGGACCCGGTAGGCGCGGCGGCCGAGCCGCAGGTCGAGGCTGGCGGGCTGGATCTGGTCGGCGGCGTAGGCGGTCGCGGGGCGGATCGCCCCGGCTTGCGTCAGCGCCGTGATGGCCTGCGCCGGCAGGATACCGGATGCTGCCGGCACGTCTCCGCTCATCGTCCCATCCCCTCGCCTTTGCGTTTGGCCTCGGCCGCCGCGCGCTCCGCCGCCTCGATGGCGACGACCATCCGTGCCAGCGCGAGCCGGGCGCAAGCGCCCATCGCCACGAGACCGGCGAGCGCGCTTGCGAGCAGCGGAAACAGATCGGGCCGCAGATAAGATACGCCCGCCACCACAAGCGCACCGATCCCCATCGCCTTGCCGAGCGCCAGCATCGGTGAGGGCAGGCCGCGGATCTCAGTCTCCACGCCCGTCCGCTGCCGGACGGCCCGAGCCGCGATCCGCGCGGCGGTATCGAGGCCGAGCGCCATCACGAGCGCGAGCGCCGGCCACCGGTTCTGAGCCGGGTCCCACCACGCGAAGGCGAGGGCAAGAGCGAGCGTCAGGACGGAGCCGAGAGCCAGCCCCGCCGCCAAGGGCGGTCGGTCGGGCCGCGTAGCCATCAAGGCTCCCTCGAATTCTCCCCGGTGCGAAGCGTTCGGCACGTGGTCTCCGGCCTCCGCTCACCGTAGGATACCGTGATTGACGAGGTTTCTGGCGCCACGTACCACGGCGCGTCGCGGATGTCGCGATGCGGCCTGCGTGCCGTCCACGGAGATGCTTTCACGCGATGTACAAGGCCGAGACGCGCGGCATCATGGTGACGGTGGAGCCCCGTTTCGTCGAGGAGGAGTCCTCGCCGGGCGAGAGCCGCTACTTCTTTGCCTACACGGTCGAGATCGTGAACAACGGCAGCGAACAGGTGCAGCTCCGCTCGCGCCACTGGCGGATCATTGACGGACGCGGCGCCTGCCAGGAGGTGCGCGGCGCGGGCGTCGTCGGCAAGCAGCCGGTTCTCGAGCCGGGCGAGTCGTTCAGCTACACCAGCGGCTGTCCGCTCACCACGCCCGACGGCCTGATGGCCGGCAGCTACACGATGTCCACGATTGGCGGCGAGAGCTTCGAGGCGGAGATTCCGGCCTTCTCGCTGGACTCGCCCCATCTGCGCCGCGTCGTCCATTGACGACGCCGGCCGGCGGCACCCGCCTGACGCCGCTGGAGCTTCTGGAGCGGCTCGTCGCGTTCGACACCGAGAGTTCGAAATCGAACCTCGCGCTCATCGACTTCGTGGCCGAGTATCTCGACAGCTGGGGCGTGCCCCATCTCCGGGTGCCGAACGCGGAGGGTGACAAGGCTGCGCTGTTCGCCACCCTCGGGCCGGTGACGGATGGCGGCGTCGTGCTCTCGGGCCATACCGACGTCGTGCCGGTAACGGGTCAGGCCTGGACCTCCGATCCGTTCCGCCTGCGCGTTGCCGACGGCCGCGCCTACGGCCGCGGCGCCGTCGACATGAAGGGGTTCGACGCCCTGGCGCTTGCCATGGTGCCAGCGGCGCTGGAGGCCGGGCTGACACGGCCGATCCACATCCTGCTTTCCTACGACGAGGAGACCACCTGCCTCGGCGTCGCCGACACCATCGCCCGCTTCGGCGCCGACCTACCGCGGCCGGGAGCCGTGATCGTCGGTGAGCCGACGGAGATGCAGGTGGCCGACGCGCACAAGAGCGTCGTGACCTACAACACCACCGTGCACGGCCACGCGGCGCATTCGGCCAAGCCCGGGCTCGGCGCCAACGCGGTGATGGCGGCGGCCGACCTCATCGCCGAACTGAACCGCATCGCCGACGCGATGGTCGCCCGCGGCGACGCCTCCGGCCGGTTCGACCCGCCGAACACCACCGTGCATGTCGGCGTGATCGAGGGCGGCACCGCCCGCAACATCCTGCCGAAGCTCTGCACCTTCCTGTGGGAGTTCCGCGGCCTGCCCGACCTCGACATGGCCGAAATTCCCGCCCTGTTTGCTGCCGCCTGCGAGCGCGTGACCCGCGAACGCCTCAACCGCTACGGCGAGTTCGGGCACATCGCGACGGTCGAGGAGGTCTCCGTGCCGGGGCTCGCGCTCGATCCGGGCTCCGAGGCCGAGCGGCTGGCCCTGCGGCTCGCCGGCCGCAACGCGACGATCACCGTGCCCTACGCGACCGAGGCCGGACGCTTCCAGCGGGCCGGCATCCCGACCGTGGTGTGCGGGCCGGGCTCGATCGATCAGGCGCATCAGCCCGACGAGTTCATCACCCTCGATGAACTCGCCCGTGGCGAGGCCTTCATGCGCCGGCTGGTCGCGGCCTGCGCCGGCTGAGACCCGTGCCATGATCGTCCGTCCCCGCCCCGGCCTGCTGACGATCCTGTTCGCCATGCGCGGCTCGATCCTGCCGAAGGTCGCGCCGCAGGTCATCGTGATCGCCGCGCTCTCCTTCCTCGTGGTGGCGATCGAGCAGCGGCACGCGGCCTGGTTCCCGGTCACGGCCGGGATCGGTCCCTTCACCCTGGTCGGGCTCGCGCTCTCGATCTTCCTGAGCTTCCGCAACGGCGCCTGCTACGATCGCTGGTGGGAGGCGCGGCGGGCCTGGGGCAGCCTGATCGTCGAGTTGCGCGGCCTCGCCCGGCTTCTGCCGGCACTGCTGCCGGAACCCGAACACGAGGCCCTGCGCCACCGCTGCCTGCGCCGGGGCGCCGGCTTCGCCCATGCCCTGCATGCCCGCCTGCGCGGACTCGACGAAAGCGAGGCGCTCGCCCCCTGGCTGCCCTCGGAGGAGCTTGCGACCCTCGGGCAGCGCCCGAGCGGAGCCGACGCGGCGCTGACGGGACTGACGCGGGATCTCGCCGGGGCGGCGAAGGCCGGCGCGCTGAGCGACGTGCTGTTCGTGAGCCTGGAGCACAAGATCGCCAGCCTCTCCGCGATCCAGGCGACCTGCGAGCGCATTCACGGCACGCCGCTGCCCTTCGCCTACACGCTGCTGCTTTACCGGACGGCCTGGCTCTACTGCCTGCTGCTGCCTTTCGGGCTTGCCGGCTCGCTCGGCTGGTCCACCCCGATCATCGCCGCGCTTGTCGCCTACGCGTTCTTCGGCCTCGACGCGCTCGGCGACGAGCTGGAAGAGCCGTTCGGCACCGACGCCAACGACCTGCCCCTCGACACCCTGCTGCACACCGCCGACGCGGCGATCCTCGATGCGCTGGGCGAGACCGGCCGCGAGGCACCGAAGGCCGACCGGTTCATGCTGCGATAGCCGCGCATCCCTGAAGCGCGGCCAAGGTCGCGGCGAGGACGAGCTTGGCCCAACTAGGGTTTCGCGTCGTCGTCGATGGCCGTTCCGGAGGTTCAGCGCCTGTGACGCGTCGGGGTCGTGGCCCGGCCGGTGAGCCGGCGGCTGATGAAGGCGATGACCCTCGGCAGGACGAGGGCGGTGAGAAGCTTGCGGATCATGGTTGTCTCCCGAATTGCGGCGGTCAGCGCGACGGACGCGCGAGCCAGCCCAGCGTGAAGGCGGCCGCGGCGATGCCGAGCAGGGTCGAGGTGCGGTTGGCATCGGCGTAGCGGACGGCGCGGCGACCGTAATCCCGGCCGCGGCGGCGGGCTTCGCCGGCATAACGGCGCCCATCCCGAAGCAGGTCGTCGGCCCGTTCGCGTGCGGAATGGGCGAAGTGTTCGCCGTCGCGGGCGAGATCTTCGATGCGGTCGCGGGCGCTGCCATAGGCGTATTGCGCCCCGCCGGCCACTTGGTTCGCGGCACCGCGCACTTGGCGGACCGGGTCACCCGTGACGCCGCCGAGGGCGGTCTGGGCACGGCCCTTGATGTGACGGGACGCGCCGCGGAACTGATCGCGGTTCATGGCTCTCTCCGAATGACGAGTGGGAAGGGATAGGGACGGGGCCGGCCCGGCCGGCCCCGAACAAGGATCAGTGCTTGCCGCTGACCTTGTCGGCGAGGTTCTTTGCACCGTCCTTGACGTCGCCGACCGTCTTCTGGGCCTCGCCTTTCAGCTCCTGGGCCTTGCCCTCGGCCACGAGCTTGTCGTTGCCGGTGACGTTGCCGATGCCCTGCTTGACGTTGCCGGCCGCCTCGTTGGCCAGGCCCTTGATCTTGTCGGTCGTGCTGCTCATCGGATGCTCTCTTTTTAGGTGGTCAGGTTCACCGGCAGCGCCGGTCGTGGAGGCTCCCGCCTGCGGCGGCGGGAGCCGAGGGAAGGGTGATCAGGCGCGGCGGGCGTCGTAGGTGCCGACGAGCGTCGTGGGCTTGGGGGCGCCGAGGCGTCCGCCGAAGAAGGCGGCGAGGGCGCCGAGGATCAGCGCCAGGGCCGCGTAGAAGGCGCCCTGGGTGGCGGCGGACTTGGCGGAGACGGCGGCCGCTTCAGCCTTCTGCTTGGCCGTTGCGACGGCCTGCTCGTACTGCTTCTCGTAGCCGTCGATCTGCGCCTTGGCCTGATCGGGCGCGATGCCCTGCGCCTTGGCGAGCGCGTCGGCGGCGCGGCTCTTGGCCTGCTCCTTCTGGGCCGGGTCGCCCGACAGGACGGCACGAACCGCTGCGACAGCCGCATCACGGGCGGCCTGCGGGTCCTGGCCGGCGGACTGCTCGCGAACCGTCCGCTCGATTCCGTCGAGCGGGTTGGCGATCTTCGACAGCGAGGGGGCTGCGGCCTGGGCCGCGGTCTGCACCGTGCCGCCGACGAGGTTGCCGGCGCCGCCGAGCGCGCCCGAAACCGTACCGAGCGTGCCGCCGACGAGGCCGCTCGCGGCCGAGGTGATGAGGTACAGAACCACCAGCGTGGTCACGGCCCAGGCAACGAGGCCGTGCAGGGCGGCCACGCCGGGCAGCGGCTTGCCGGAGAGGCGACCGGCGATGACACCGCCGGCCAGCGAGGCGACGATGCCGGAGACCACGAACCACAGCCCCGCACCGAGCGAGAAGGTTGAGGCGTCCGGATTGTCGGCGGCATTGGTGCCGACGGAGGCCAAGCCGACGCCCACCCCGACGAGGTTCAGGACGACCTGGGTCACGAGAGCGGTCACGGCGCCGGCGAAGATGGCGCCCCAGGACACCTCGTTGAGCAGTACGGCCCGCGTGTCGCCGGCGGCGACGGGGGATAGGCTTGTAGTCGTGGTCACGCAGTTACTCCGGTGGTCAGAGAAGTCGGAAAGAAGGGAGGTGTCAGAGCCGGCTGACGAGAAGGCCCAGGCCGAAGCCGACCGCGGCGGCAATGAGAAGCGAGGTGCCCGGCGCCTCGGAGACGTACCCGCCGACATCGCGGGACCCCTCGCGCAGGGTGCGGCGGCTCCGGTCGTAGGCGTCCTCGGCATAGTCGGAGACCTCGTCTGCGGCGTGCCGGACAGCGTCCTTGGCCTGGCCGTAAAGGTTCTCGGCGGTGCCTTGTGCTTCGCGGAAGCGGCCCTCGACGGAATCGTTCTTCGAGCCGGTCAGGTCGCCGACCGCGCCCTGAGCCTTGCCGCCGAACTCCTTCGCGGCGCCCGTGATCCTGTCCGTATCGACCATGTCATTCTCCTCGTGTTCTTGAAGGACCGGCACACCGATGTGCCGGATGACCTTCGGGTCATTTGCTGCGCGGCGCGGCCTTCGACGGCTGCACTTGGCGCTTCTGAGCCTTGCCCTCGGCCTCGACGCGGGCATCACCCGTCAGCTTGCCGATGGCCTCTTTCACCGAACCCTTGGCTTCGGTGGTGGACGTCGATTTCACGCGGTCGGTCATGAGCACCTCGCGAGTGACTGGGAAAAACCCGGCCGGCTTGAGATGTCCGCTCGCGCGCGCCAATCAATAGTATCAAAATACCAGTAGAGCGGTTTTTATGTACCGGCGGGGTGGAGCGGAAATCCGTTCTCGCGTCCCCAGATCACGGCCTCCGCCCGTTTGTGGACGCCGAGCTTGCGGTAGAGTGCGGCACCGTGGTTCCGGACGGTGTTGCGGGAGAGGTTGAGCCGCTTGGCGATGGCGTCGTCATCGAGGCCGGTGCAGATCAGGTTCAGGATCTGGCGCTCGCGCACGGTGAGGATCGGGCTAGCTCCATCGCCGTCGTGGCCGCCGGGCTGGCGCAGGTTGGCCAGCTTCTCGATGAGCCCGCGACTGAACCATGAGGTGTCGGCCATCACCGCCTCGATGGCCTCGAACAGCTCGCGTTCGCCGCGCTTGCGCTCGGTGATGTCCTGCAGGACGAGCAGAGCGAAGGTTTCTTCGCCGATCTCGACGCGCTCGGCGGAGGCAAGGCAGTCGAGTTCCGACCCGTCCTGGTGGCGCAGGCAGACCTCCTGCCCAGGGACGAAGCCGGTGCGCCCGACCGCCTCCTCGAACCGCTCGCGGGCTGCATCGGCCACCCACAGCCCGGTCTCGGAGGGCGAGCGCCCGACCACGCTGTCCTCGCCGTAGCCGAAGACGCGGGTGAACGCGTCGTTGATGCTGGTCACCGTGAAGCCGTCCAGGCGCGCCAGCAGCGTCGGCACCGGGGTCAACCGGAACGCCGTGGCGAAACGCTCCTCGCTCTGCCGGAGCGCGGTCTCGGCCTTCCGGCGCAGTTCGAGATCGGCGAAAGTGAACAACATGCAGGGCTCTTCGCCCATCTCGATGGGCTGGCCCGCGACGATGACGAAACGCGAACCGCCATCCGGCAGGTTGAGGCAGGCTTCCATCTGCGGGATGGTGCCGCCCTCGTTCAGGCGCGACACGGCGAGGTCGCGGTTGCGGGCGCCGGCCAGCACATCGACCTCGTAGACGCTGCGCCCGATGACGGCATCACGGACATATCCCGTCATCTCCAGGAAGCCGGCGTTTACCTTGACGTGGCGCAGGTCGGGCAGCCGGGTGATAATGGCGGGAGCCGGGTTTGCGTTGAAGGTTTTCTCGAAGCGCTCCTCGGCCTCGAACTGGTCCGACACGTCCTTAAGGATGAGGGCGAGGCAACTCGGCTCGCCGCCGCGGTCGGTGGCGACCAAGCTGCGGAGCGAATGGACGAAGTAGACGTCCGGCGCGTCGGGCCGCCGAACCTCGACGACGACATCGTGGAAACGCTCGCCTGCGACCACCCGCTCGATCGGATAATGCTCGGGCGCGCGATTGTTGCGGTAGCGCAGGGCAAAGCGCTCGCGATAGGCATCGACGGTCGCGCCGAGTCCGTCGAGGGTCTCGACGCCGTGCATGGCAAGCGCAGCCTCGTTGGCGTAGGCGATGGTCTGGTCGGGCTCGACCAGGATCACGCCCTCGCTTAGGCCGGCGATGATCTGCCGAAGCTCATGCCTGTCGACATCCGCCGTCACGCCCGCGTTGCTCCCTCTTGCGCCAAGCTGCCAAGCCGACAGCCGTGCTCAAACGAATTGCGCGCAAAGCGGTTCCGGAACGGATATAGTAATTCGGGATCATGCCGCTGATATCAGGGGACCGAACGCCTCGCTCGGTCCGACGTCTGGTGTCGCGACTGTGAAGCCGTCAGCACCGGCGACGAAGCGTAGGTGGGAGGGCAGTTCGCGTGTGCTGACCGTGTGCCGCGGCCACGGCCGATCTCGGCAGCATCGTCACCGGTTTGACGGGGCGACACGACGATGGGCGGGGCCATCATCGTTCATTTTGAAATTAGGCAAGCATACCCTCGCACCACCCCGCGTATCCGCAAGGCGGTGGTTACGATCGCGCCGCAGAGCCGAAGCTTCTGCACGACCAGATATGCTGAAAGTCGGTCGGGAAGCTGACTTTAACGTTCGCCGGAGCTCAGTGATCTCAACGGCTTACGAGTTTGCAAAGCAGGTGGCGGAGACGGAGGGAATTTCCGAAGGAATGGCCCAACCCGTTCTCCTGCGCACAAGTCTCTGCGGTCGCTGGACTTTCGGGGCATATCGGGGACAAATCGATGTTCCGAGGCGGCCGCCATGCCCCGAAAGCCCGATCTGAAGAACGGCTATCCGGAACTGCACGACGGCTACTACCGCGTCACGATGGGCGTTCCGGCTAAGCTACGTCCACTGCTCAGCTACCGGCTCAAGCAGGCGCTCGGCACGAAGTCTCTGTTATCTGCCAACGTGCTGAAACGGCCCGTCGTGAAGGCTTTCAGAGCGCGGATAGACAAAGCCTGGGGGATACTCGGAGACCAGCCGCGCTCGACTCAAGCGGAAGCAATCGAATGGGCGAAGATTGTCTCCGATGCTCGCCAACGAAACGATCCGGAGCTTTATGAGCTCCTCGAAGCCATTGATCTTCGCGCCTACGAAATCAAGTTCGTAGGCGCGGCAACCCAGCTGGTCGACGTCGACGACGGAGAGTCGCTTGAGCAGCACGAGGAAGCCGTGCCGCGCGAAGATGCGGAACAGCGGGCGGCACACTTCGCGGCCGTGGCTCTCGGCACCGCGACACCCATCGCCCTCCGTCACGACGCCTTCATCAAAAGCACGAAGATCAAGGAGCGATCCCTCAAGGACTGATCGGCCGCCCCCGCGGTGGTCCAAGTTCTAAGTTAGTGCAGGGTCGGCCTTTGCTCCACGGGTAGCTTGGCCGGCGGAGCCGGTCGGGTGAGCGCAGCCGGCCAAGCGGATGGGGCCGGCACGAACACCTCCGGGGCTGGCGACCGGTAGCCGAGTGAAGCGTGCGGACGCACGCCGTTGTAGTGTCGTCGCCAAGTCTCAATCACAATTTGCGCCTCCTTGAGCGTGTAAAAGATCTCACCGTTCAACAACTCGTCCCGTAGCCGTGCGTTGAAGCTTTCAACGTAACCGTTCTCCCATGGTGAAACGGGTGCGATGTATGCGGTCTTCGCGCCGACGCCGGTGATCCAGGCCTGTACCGACTTGGCGATGAACTCTGGACCGTTGTCCGAGCGGGTGTAGCCGGGCACATCGCGCAGGATGAACAGGTCGGACAGCACGTCGATGACGTCCGCCGCCTTGAGCTTGCGTGCGACGCGGATCGCCAGGCACTCGCGCGTGAACTCATCGACCACGTTGAGCATCCGGAACTTGCGCCCGTCATGGGTGCGGGCCTCGACGAAGTCGTAGGACCAGACATGATCGCGGTGCTCCGCCCGCAATCGCAGGCAGGAACCATCCCCGTCCCAGATGCGGCCGCGCTTAGGCTGCCGAGCCGGGACCTTCAGGCCTTCCTGCCGCTAGATCCGCTCAACCCGCTTGTCGTTGACCAGCCAGCCGGCCGCCTTCAGCAACGCGCTGATCTTCCGATAGCCGTAGCGACCATACCGCTCCGCCAGCTCGACGAGATCGGCTGTCAGAGCGGTCTCGTCATCTCTGCCCCGCGGCAGCTCGCGCCGTGTCGAGCGATGCTGGCCTAGCGCGCGGCACGCGCGACGCTCGGACACCTTCATCGTCTGCACGATATGCTCGACACAGGCACGGCGGCGCGCGGGGCTCAGAAGCTTCCCCGGGCCGCCTCCTGCAGGATCAACTTGTCGAGCGTGAGATCGGCAATTGCTTTGCGCAGCCGCTGGTTCTCGACCTCTAGATCCTTCATCCGCCGGACCTGATCCGTCTTCAGGCCACCGAACTCCTTACGCCAGCGGTAGTACGTCACCTCGGTCACACCGAGGGCGCGGATCACATCGGCCACGCTCTGGCCCTGCGCGATCAACACGCCCGCCTGCCGCAGCTTGGCGACCACATCCTCCGGCTTGTGCCGCTTCGTTCCCATCTGTCCGTCCTCGTCCTGGCCCGCAGGCCATACCTCAGGGCGGACTACTTCGATGGGGGCGGATCAACCTTGAAGCTCTCGGCCTCGCTGCAGCTGCGGTGTCGCTTAATGGCAGCCTGATTGCATGCAATGCCGGCTTCCAGGCTCTGATGCCGTCTCTGGTCCAAGATGGCCCCAGTGGGCTCGTCGTAACTCACCAGACGGCGCAGGCACAGGTGCAAGCGTATCTGGCACGTACCCGCTTGGCGCCGGACACAGCTCCAGGTGCCTCAATCCCAATCCCTACTGAGCCAGGGCGTGGGCCAGCGATTGTCCATCTGGTGCCGGTGAGCGGTGCAGCACGGGACATCTTTGCGCGCACGGCTTGCCTCGTCGTCATCACAACGTCCGACACAGAGCGCTTGCCGAGTTCTCGGCTCGTCCAGGGACTGTTCGACCTAACTCCAGCGGAGACACGGGTCGCCCGCGACATCGCCCGAGGACTGGGCATCCCCGAGGCAGCGGTTCAAGCCAGCGTGACCGAAGGTACCGTTCGTAGCGAGCTAAATGCAGTATTCGCTAAGACTAGGACGTCACTGCAGACGGAGCTCGCCACTCTACTCAATGGGATTAGTCAGATACGCAGAGGCGAGTCTGGATATACTTCTTGAGCTACTGCATGAACGCGGGGATGCGACTCTCAGAGGTCGCATCGGTGCTTTCGAGAGGCCCGCCGCCCGATCTGCTCACGGGCTGGCGGGGCATGTCGTGTCCACACGACGATGAGCCAATACGCAACGCGACTCGTGCTCAGGGTGTCTTCAGCGATCTGGTCACCGATCTCAGCTTGGGCGCACCCGACTCTCGTTCTTTTGGCAAGACTCTAGATCGCGTACGGAGCGGTTGTAGGTCTCGTTGAAGCGTTGCGCCGATTGGCTCGGATCACCCGTGGCGCGAATGTCCCGGGCTACATCCCGGCCATGCCCAATCATGCTTGCGACCGTGTCGGTGTAGCCGGTGCAGGATGAGTTCGCCTTTGGGCTCATGCCATCAAAGGTCGTACCAAGCTGACGGTTGGCGTTCGAGACCTCACCGAGTGCGGCCAGGAAGGGGGCGACATCCGATTTGGGTCTCAGTGCCTCGAACTGCCGTACCGCGCGACGTAGCGTGAGGCTGGTGGCGAGGAGACGGCGCGCCGGCGCATCGTCCGGCAGAGCTACCAAACGGCGCTCATCCCGAGCGATCTCGCGCTCGAACAGGGCCGTGCCGTAAGCGTCCATCGCTTTGGCGACAGCCTCGACACGTGGGACGAGGATCGCGTGCTGCTCGCGTGCGAACTTGAAGCCATCCTCCTTGAACTCCCGCGTGGTCTGATACCGCGTCAGCGCCTTCAGGTTGGGATTGACCTCACGTAGGGCTGCCAGCAGCCGGGCGGCCTGAGCATCAACCTCTGGCACTACGCCCGATAAGGCGACAGCCTTCTCCAACTCGTCGATGACCCCATCGAAATCCACGATGCCGAAGTGGTACCAGGCGTTGGCGCCGAGCTTCGTTCCGAGCTTGAGAACCCGCTCGTTGTCGCGCCGGTAGTCGGCCAACTGCTGCTCCAGGGGATGAGACCGGACTAGGTAGTTCTGGGCCTCGGCGTAGGCATTGGCCTTCGCCAGAGCCTGAGCGTCGGGAGTCTGCGCTGACGCCGAGCGGGCTGCCACCCGGGCTGCTCCGGGCGACGGCGGTGGGCTCTGCAGCAGAGACTGAGAGGCCGGGGGCGCGGGGGGAAAATCGCATTTGAAGGCGTCGATCAGGCTTTTGCGTACGGCGTTGTGAGCCTGGGCACATTGATAGGCCAGGGTCGGTCGAGCCACCTCGTTGCGCAGGACCGAGTCGCGGAAGCTCTCGCGCATCGTGTTGATGCCGGGGCGAGCGGCTTCCGGTACGCCGGGGCTGGCCGCGCATTGGGCATAAGCCTCCAAGAAGGCGTCACAGCTCTCGACGCCCACCGGTGTCACCGGCGTAACCGCCACCACGGGTGTGGCCGAGATCGCGAACAGGAGGGTCAGCGCATAGGCCGAACGGTGAGACATGCCTGGCTTTCTCGTCGAGGTTGTGCTGCGCATTCTTGTCCTAGAGGTTGAAGCGCTGGGCCCTGGAACGACGACGCTAGAGATTTCGGATGGCGAGCAGCGGGACGGAGCCGGCCAGTACGACGGGTGCCGACTAGTACTCCATTCGGATCTAGATCAGCGCATGCCGCCGTGTGAGCAGCACACGCGCATTCGTGGCGGGATAGATGAGCTCATGCGGGGGCGTGTTTTTGAGGCGTCGACCGGTCACCCAGTTCAGAGCGGCCGCGAAAAGGCCAAGGCAAAAGGCGAGCAACGGCAAGTTCGGGGTGTCAAGCGCTTGCAGCGATAGCAGGGCCAGTGCCCCGACGATGATCGCGGTGCCGACGACAATGGGGACGACTAGGATGCCCCAACCCGACTGGATGAACAGCATGAACGTCAGCTCGGAGGTGAGGTTCGTCGATGAGGAGGTCGGGCGACGCGCCGAGCCACACCTTCCGATCCACGAGCTGCGTTACGACGGCTCTGTGATAGCCTCAATGCAGCGGCCTAAAATGACCGATAAGGGGCGCTCCGCCCGGATACCTTGTGCTGTGACGGAGCGTGCTACCCCATCCTGAGCCTTGATCAGCAGCCACGACACGCTCCCAGCTTTGCACGCGGCTTCATGCGCACACGGCGTCAAGCACCCGCGAGCTTCTCCTCACCTGAACGTCCGCTCCTGCCAAACTCGCATCCAGAACCAGGCAGACCGCTAACCACCCATTGCGGCTGTCGGAGACGTCCGCATTCCGGCGCGAGGCTAGCTACGAAACCTGCGGTCAGGGTGATGTGGAACGACCCGCCCCCGGGGGACCGGCATGTGGAGATGGATGTCGCCTGTCTGACTCCCCTCACGGCTTGAGCACCGCGAGAATAGCTATCGCGATCACGGACGGTATGACGAGGGCTGCGGCCCGCAGGGGCTTTACGTCCGTCGCCGCCGTGAGCCTCCGGATCTGTCCTGATTGCAGGCCGTGGACAGCGGACAGAAGCACGACGAGCACCAGCTTTGCTTGGAGCCAGCCGTACGTGAACCAGCCGCCCGAAGTCGCCAGGCTTATGCCGAAGGCCCAGACGCCCAACATCGCCGGCACCGTGATCAGGCGATCCCATCGCCTCTGGACTGGCGCGACCCGGGCCCTCGCCTCACGCCCTGCGGCGAGGACCAAACTGCTTGCGACGACACCGCCGACGAACAGCAGCGCGCACGCGACATGCAGCGCTTTGAGCCATGTGTAGGCGTCTATCGGGATCATCTCGCCGATTCTCGATCGGGCCGTCCCGAGACGCGTCGAGTGAGGAAGCGTGCCGTGAGGTAGCCGGCCACGGGAACGAACGCGGAGGCGGCAAGCCGGGCCGCCTCGCTGCGCGACAGAAGGCCGGCACCGAGCGATCGGAGGAGCAGCCAGAGGTAAGCGACGAAGGTGAAGCCGTGGACCGGACCTAGGACGCGGACTGCCAAGGGCCAGTCGCCGAGGTGCTTCAAGGGGACTGCCACGCCAACGAGAAGGAGCAGCGTCGTCGCCTCCGCAATAGCGGCGATCCCGAGCCATTGCAGCGGCTTCAGGTCGGCCTGTTCGCTCTCGATGGTCGGGACAACCGATCCGATCGGTTCGGGCCCGTAAAGCCACTCGTTTCGCCAACGATCCGTACTCAAGATTTTTGCCCCCGCGCTCGATGCCAGTTCTGGTTACCGGACGCGATAGACGCACCGTGAGTGGCGGAAACGACGTTGACCGATCGCTTTCTGCCAACCATGCGATCCACTATGGATGGACGGGTAGCGAAGGGGCATCGGTGGCATGGTTCACGTCGTCGGCGTGTTGGCGATGGACGGGGTCGTCCCTGTCGATCTATCGATCCCCTGCGCGGTCTTCGAGCGGGTCGAACGGGCGGATGGCGTGCCCTTCTACGAAATTCGGGTCTGCGGTGAAGCGCCAGAGGTCCGTGCCCGCGCGTTCGGGTTACGGGTTCCCTTCGGACTGGATGCACTTTCTACGGTCGACACGCTCGTCGTCCCGGGCATCGATGATCCGACTGTGCCGGTGGCGCCGACCGTGCTTGCTGCCATCCGCCAGGCCTGGGCAGCCGGCGCACGGGTCGCATCGATCTGCTCGGGTGCCTTCGTGCTCGCGGCAACCGGCTTGCTGGATGGACGGCGTGCTACGACGCACTGGCTTGCTGCGGGTCGCCTCGCCGAGCGTTACCCCTCCATCGACGTGGACCCGAACAGGCTGTTCATCGACGAGGGGCGCATCATTACATCGGCCGGTGCCTCGGCAGGCCTGGACATGTGCCTGCATTTGGTGCGGCGCGACTTGGGACAGTCGGCGGCGGCGCAGGCTGCCCGTCTCGCAGTTGCTCCGCTCGACCGTGACGGCGGACAAGCGCAGTTTATCCGCCACGAGCCGCCACGCACGAGCGCCTGCCTTGCACCCGTGCTCGAATGGATGCTCGAGAACGTCGACCAGCCCCTGAGCATCAGGGCCATGGCCGCCCGTGCAGGCATGAGTGAGCGTACCTTCGCCCGGCGTTTCCAGGAACAGACAGGCACCACACCGATGCAGTGGCTCCTCTCAGTTCGGATCAGGCGTGGCCAAGAATTGCTGGAAAGCGGCAGTGCGTCGATTGATCAAGTGGCGCTGGCCAGCGGCTTCGCATCACCAGTCACCTTCAGGACGAGTTTCCGCAAGCTGACTGGGGTCAGTCCGGCATCCTATCGAGCACGCTTCAACGCAGAGCGTAGGCTGGAACGGTGAATGCTGGGGACTGGCAAGTTCTAAGAGGCCGCTCGGGACGTCGATGGCCAATGGGTCGGAGGCGATCCATGTGTCTCAAGTGGAAGGTCCGCTTCGACGCGAAAGCCCAGGTGCCGCTTTCCACCTCATCCAGACTTTCGGCCGCGGCGCCTCGAATGTCAGAAACGGGTCGATCACGATCCCTCGCAGCTGGTATCAAACACCGAATTTTGACGGCTAGTCGGCATACTCCGTTCCAATCTCTACGCGCTCCAGCCCCTGGGGCGTCATGCGGAATCGCGCCAAGACCCGGTTCTTGTCGTTGACGAGGATCGACTGGGTAGGCTTCTCCTTGGGGCCCTTCTTGGACTTGAAGTTGTACGCTAAGCGGCTACCCGTGGCCTCTATCGCTCCGTCCAGATCCTCCTTGGGATGAGGCACGTCGGGCACGCCCGCATCGCCGATGTTCGTGCAGTAGACCTTGATCGTTAGGAATTGGGTCACGGTGCTCTCATACTCAGCGGCGAGCGCAGGGTGGCCCCACAGACAGTGCGCCGCTACAGGCGTCAACCCGCAGTAGCCGCTTGACCCCGTCGTGCGATCCCCGGCATTACGCTATTCGTCGTGAGACGTGCGGGCAGGGCGCCGCCTCGCCCCTCCTGAACATCCCATTTGACGCGCGTCGGTACTCGCGGCCGATTCCGCGCGTCATCGCCGATCCCGCAGGCCAGTGCATTCGGCGCAGGCCACGAGGATGTGATCGGCCATGGCGCAGACGTAGCACTCAACCCTCGAACGCCCAGTTAGTCCAACGGGCGAGGACCGCTCAGGGTCAGGAGCTCGCACGCCGCTTGTTCTGCTGTGCGCCATCAGCGGATATACGAATTTACGTATGCGAAGGTCCGCTATCAACGTATTAGCAGAACTTGGCAACAGCGCGCCGGAAGTTGGCGATGCCCAGGAACCGATTACATGCTCGCCATATGGCCGGCCTCAAATCAGTGTGTAGCACCGGCCTCTTGTATCCATCTTATAGTGTGGTGCGGTGCGTTACTATCTCCGCCAGTAGCTTGCCATCCACCGTCGACAAAATCGCACGATGGCAGCAATTAGCCTCGTCGCCCGAAGCCAGCACCCGCACTGAGAGACGGTCACCCATATCGACGTTCGCGTGGAACAAAGCTCGACGCACACGGGTGGCGTAGTTGCCTGATCGCTTCCCGAGGAAGTGCCACTCGGCCCGATCCACGGCGGCGACGAAGCTGCTGAAGTACAGGAGCCCGGCCCCGTTAAAGTTAGGTGGGGACATGGATCGACGACCAAAGTTCCGAGCTCGCGCTCGTCCAGCGCTGTGATAGCCCCCGAAGACGCGTGCTCGGTGCTAGGGGGCTGGGCGGGCATAGCCCCGAAAGCGGGCATGGTGCGCCGCCGACCCTCGATCCTTACCCGGGCTATGGAACGGTTCGCGCCCTCGGTCTGGCGCCTTACGAACACGGAGGTCATCTCCACATCCGCGACCAGCCGGTCCCGGCACGCCGCGACGTGCCGGCTGACGACCCGGGTCTCCGAAAGGTACGTGACCGTCGAGCGCACGTCCAACGCGTCGTTCTCGCAAACGGCGCCGAGGTCGCCGCCCTGCAGGGAGATCCTCCGGAACGCCGCGTAGACGGGCGGCTCGCCCGTAGGCCCGAACCCGGCCTCGGCCCTGCCGAACGCCTTGGCGATCAAACCCCAGTGGCGGTGCCCAAGCTCTTTCCAGAGCCAGTTCTCGGAGAGGCCGCTCGGGCAGAGATGCGGCATGCCCAGGACATGGCGACAGGCATCCGTCAGGGGCGTGTCGACCCCTTCGAGCCTCATGTGCAGACCCAACGGCCTTCTCCTTCGGGAAAGGGCAGGACCGGGTGGTGGTAGCTGTTGAGACTTGGCCACCCGGCCGCTGTCGAAGCGGGATCTTTGGGAAGGAGTTCACTTCGATCTCGACCGCGCCCGGGGCATCACCTCGAAGAGGGGGCCAGGGCCGCGGGAACGCTCTTCAATACTTTCGCATCAGAGCGACGGGCTCGACCGCGGCGGCCTTCGGAGCCGTGTAGAGCGGCGCGATGAGTCGGATGAAGCCGTCCGTCGACTCCGTGCCGCGGGTCCGAACCGCGACGTCGCGAGCCACCATGAGCTGCGCGGTGAACGGCCCGAAGTCGTAGCCGATCAAGCCGCCGACCGCGAAGCGTCCGGCCCGGGTGTAGCCCTGCGCGGAGGCGCGCGCGAAGTCGCGACCGCCGAGCGGCAGATCCGTCACCCCGTATGCCACCGCGCCGATCTCGAACTTGCCGAACTTCTTGGTCGCCGTGAGGTCGAGCAGGAGGGCGTCCGCGAGGTAGAGCGGACCAATCGCCCGTCCGACGGCACCCTCGAACCGGCCGGGGGAGTCGTAGAAGTTGTGGGTCAGGTTGGCCGTTAGGTTCCAGCCATCGGCGGTGTAGCTGGCCGCGAAGCCCTGGCGGTAGGTGTTGGAGGAGAACTGCGGCAGGCCGCGGCCGGCGTCGAGGTCGTTCAAGTGGACAGCCGCGAGGTAGCTGACGCCGAAGCCATTACCGAGATCCCAGGCGAAGATCGATCCGACAAGGGTGCCGACGTTGACGGTGAAGTCGCGGTTGGGCACGCCCGCCGGGTTGTTGGGGAACCCGAACACAGTCGGCTGGGCTAGCAAGGGCTGTATGTTGGCACCGAGGAATTTGTAGCCGGTCGACCAGACTAGGACCGGCACGTTGATCGCCGTTTCGGTCGAGAACCGGGTGTCGTTCCGGCGGTAGATGAAGGTGTCGATGGCGTAGATGCCCTCGGGCAGAGGGGCACCGACTGCGAGGCCGACCTGCTCGCCGGGGATCGTGGTTGCCTGGGCGTAGGCGGCGGTCGCGCCCAGGGTGACTGCGGCGAACGCTCCCGCCGCGGCCGCGAAGTTCTTCAGCATCATCGGTCCCCTTCTTGGTCTACACACCGGCCAGCCGCGCCCGTTCGCCGGAAAGCATCGGCGGCGATGAAGTCAACGTGAGATGTTATGGCGGATTTGTCTTGATTGCATGGAAATACATACAAACTGTATGTATTTCCTTCAATGCTTATATTCTTCACCGCAAAATCTTAGAGTCTACTCGATAATGCTCAGGCAGTGCTTCGAGGATCGTCTTGTTGCAGGAACGGCACAGGCACATGATGCGCCTGGATGACAGATCGGATCGGCCCGCCTCGGCGCCCACGAAGCGTATTCGCCAGCCCCTAACGGGTGGCGCCAAAGGCCCGACGGGCTCTCGGGTCAGACCGCGAACCTGAGGGCGGGCCGCTCGGCACCGAGGCGCTTCTGGATCGCTTGCACGACGTGCTCGGCGTCGCGACCGACCGCCCCGAAGCGGCCCGAACCCCAGGTGTTCAGCCAGGGCAGGCCGATGAAGTAGACGCCGTCCTCGTTTGTCACGCCGCGCTTGTGCTTCGGGTTGCCCGCGCCGTTGAACACTGAGGCATCGAGCCAGCGGAAATCCGGTGTGAAGCCGATGCACCAGACGACGCTGGTGATGCCGGACCCTTCGAGGGTAAGGCTGGTGACCAGCTCGTCCGGCTCCCAGACCGGCGTGTAGTGCTCCTGCGCCGGGGCTTCGATGCCCTTCTCGGCGATGTACTTGTCGATCGCCGCGTTGATGCCGTTATAGGTCCGGTCGGCCTGATCCAGCGAGCGCTTGAGGTCGTCGCGGAAACGCAAGCTGCCGTCCTGGTAATCCTCCATGAGGCCGTAGAGCTTCATGCCCTCGGTGGCGAAGCGGCGCAGGTCGATATCGCGCCCGCCGTCGCGGCCGGTCACGTAGTGGTTGGTGTTGTCGCGGACGCCGTCACGCAGCGGATGGTTGTCGACGGTCATCTCGTAGTAGCCCATGTCGGCGAGCCAAGTGACGACGTCGCGACCACGATAGAACCGGGCGCAGCGGGGTGCGTCGCCCACCGCCAGGTGCACCTTGCGGCCGGCCAAGTGTAGGTCCTCGGCGATCTGCGCGCCCGACTGGCCCGAGCCCACCACCAGCACCTCGCCCTCGGGCAGCTGGTCCGGGTTGCGGTACTGGTTCGAGTGGATCTGCGTGATCGAGCCCGGCAGCTTCTCGGCCATGCGCGGGATGATCGGGGTGTGATAGCCGCCCGAGGCGACGACGACCTCGTCCGCGGTGTAGTCGCCCTCCGAGGTCTGGACCGAGAAGAGGCCGTCCTCGCGCCGCTCGACGCGCGTGACCGCCACGCCCTCGCGGATCGGCGGGTTCACCTTGGCGACGAAAGCCTTGAGGTAGGCGACGATCTCGTCCTTCCGCATGAACCCGTCCGGGTCCGGACCGTCATAGCGGTGGCCGGGAAGGTCGCACTGCCAGTTCGGCGTGACGAGGCAGAACGTATCCCAGCGTTGGGTTTCCCAGGTGTGCGCCGCGGTCTGCTTCTCGAAGACGAGATGCTCGATGCCGCGCTGCTTGAGGTGGTAGCTGACCGAGAGGCCGGCCTGGCCGCCGCCGACGACAACGACGGGGACATGACGGGAGATGGCGGGCATGGCTCTGGCTCCGTGAGGGTCAGGGAAAGGGCGTCGGCTCAGGGTTCGAAGGACTCGACCGTGACGTGGCCACCGGGCTCCTGCCGCTTCGCGGCGGCCTCGATCCGGGCGAGCTGGTCCATGGCCGACGAGCACGCGAAGCCGTACTTCTCGCGCACCCGCTCGCTCGCGATGTTCAGGGCCGTGCGGGTCTTCTCGACGAAATCGTCGAGGGCGTAGCTCTCGCCCGGCGTGAGGAAGTCCTTCACGACGAGGGAGGGCGAGTAGCAGGCCTCGCGGCGGCCATCGGGCCAGCGGACGTGGAAGTGCATCTCAGGCATGCATCGGCTCCTGTCGGGTGCGGGCACAGGCCGCGTAGGTGTTGAGGTTGCGCTCCGCGCAGGCGCGCCAGGAATGGGCGACGACCCGCACTTGGCCGGCGGCTCGCAGTCGCGCGCGGGTGTCCGTCGCCAGGGCTTCCGCCATCGCGGCGGCGATGGCGTCAGGATCGGCCGGGTCGACGAAGAGGGCGTCCGTCGCCGCGAGGTACTCGGTGAAGGGCGGCCGCCGGGACACGATGGCGGGCGTGCCGCAGGCCATCGCCTCCAGCACGCACAGGCCGAACCCCTCCTTCCAAGAAGGGAAGGCCAGGGCGTCGGCGACCCGGTAGAGGGCCGGCAGGACGGCCTGCGGGACGGGGCCCGTCTCGATGACGGCCGCGCCCCGGCCGACCGTCAGGCCCGCGGCCGCCAGGGCGGAGCGGCACCGGGCACGGTAGGTGGCGTGGTCGAGGAGCGAGACGCCGCCGGCGACGACGAGCTGAGCCTGCGAGTAGCGCGCGCGCAATCGGGCGATGGCTTCGATAATGCCGAGGGCGTTCTTGCGCTCCTCGAAACCGCCGACGCTGAGGATCACCGGTCCCTGGCCGAGGCCCCAGCGCTCCCGCACGGCCGCGTCCGCCTCGGTCGGCTCGCTGCGAAAGACCGAGAGGTCCACCCCGTTCCCGACGATGTCGGCCTCTGCACCGAGGTCGTCCCGGATCCAGTCCGCCCAGGTTCGGCTGACGCAGAGCAGGCGCGTGGCCTCTCGGATCGAGCGGTCCTGCCACTCCGCGAGCAGCGGGTCGGAGAAGCTGTCGACGTGGTGGACCGTGCGCACGAAGCCTGGGATCAGCCGCCGGCGCTTCAGGGTCGCGAGCGCGTTGCCGCCGATGCCGTCATGGGCATGGAAGACGTCGAAGTCGCAGGCGGCCGGCGTCGAAAAGTGACGCAAGTAGTCGTTGATGCGAGCCCGCACGAGGTCGACAGTCGCACCTTTCACCGGCTCGGCGGCAACCGAGACGGTGGTGCAGGCGGCGTTCCGGAAGAAGCCGCGGCCGGCTGGATCAGGCGCGTGGACCACCGCCTCGTGCCCGAGGGCGCAGAGCGCCTCGGCCAGGGCAAGGCAGTGGGCGACGCCGCCGCGCGGATTGGTGGAGTGGGTCAGGATGGCGATGCGCAGGGCCGTCATGATGCGGCTCCGGAACAGGCCCGGCCGCAGCCAATGAGGGGGTTGGCCGCAAAGTCCCAGACCACGGCCTCGTCGCCCATAGAGGCACGGACCCGGGCAACCCTGCTCCTATCGAGGCGCCCGATCCCGGCGGCCGCGATGCCGCGCTCCGCGAAGCGCGCGAGCACGGCCGGCGTGCGGTCCGGGCGCACGCTCAGCAGGTAGCCAAAGCTGGGGAAGGCGGTCAGCCAGCGTGCGAGTGGGACGTGGTCCGGCCTCGGGATCGCGTCGAGGTCGATGACGCCGCCGATGTTCGAGCATTCGAGCAGCATCAGGACTGTGCCGACGACGCCTGCCATGCTGATGTCCTTGGCCGCACAGGCTAGGCCGTCCTCGGCGAGCCCCGGCAGCAGTGAGAGGTCGCCGCGCAGCCGCTCGCCCGGAGCGCCGGTGGAGGCGTCCCAGTAGGGGTGCGGATCGCGGAACCGCCCGCGCAGGTCGATGGCGGCGACGAGGTCGTCGCCCGGCGCTGCGTCGAAGCTCGTCAGCAGGCGCGGGCCCGCCCGCCCGAGCACGGCGACCGCGAGGTTGCCGGCATCCGCGCGCGTGTTGGTGTGGCCGCCCACCACCGGCACGCCGTAGAGCGCGGCCGCGTCGGCCAGGCCTGCCAGGATCGGGTCCGCCGCCCCGGCGTCTCGGCTCCACAGGGCGTCGACCACCGCGAGCGGACGCCCGCCCATGGCGGCCACGTCGCTCAGATTGACCATGATCCCGCAATACCCGGCGAAGTACGGGTCGGCGGCGACGAAGCTGTCGAGAAAGCCCTCGATGGCGAGGAGCAGATGGCCGTCGCTGTCGGGAATGGCGGCACAGTCGTCGCCGACCGGCACGGCGGCGTGCCGGCCGCCCAGCCCCAGCCGTGCCACCACCGCGTCGATGTCGCGCTTGTGCGCGACGCCGCGCGCGTCCTGGATCTGACGGGCCAGGGCCTGGATATCCAAGGGGGCCGTCATCACGCGGCCTTGGCGAGGGTGACAAGCCCGTGCTCGGGGTCGAACATCGGCGGGTAGGCGGAAAGATCCGCCTGCATCAGGTGGTGCGGGCGCCCGTGGAGGTCGATGGCGTCAAGGCTTGCCCAGTGCAGGGCTTGGAACAGCGGTACGTTGCGTTCCTGCACATGGGCGAGGAAGCGGGTGCAGCCCCGGGCATGGGCGGACGAGACCGCGACCTGAATAAGGCCGGCCCCGAGCGCGGCCATGCCGCGGAATGCCCTGGCGACGGCAAGCCGCGAGCCCCACCACTCGCCAGGCCGCTCCGCGACCTCGTGGATGCGCACCGTGCCGACGACGGCGTCGGCCTCGCCACCAAGCGTCGAGAGGGCGCAGATGGGAATGGCGTGCGCGTCGATGGCGTCGCGGTCGTCGTCCGCGAAGATGCCCTGCTCGCTACAGAACACCTGGCGGCGCAGCGCCGCGCAGGCGCGCCGCTCCCACGGCGCGACCGCGAACTTCACGCGGAAATGGCTCGGCCGGAACGGCTGGACGGGTTCGAGGATCATGCCGTCGCCCCCGCGCGCTCGTAGGTGGAGAGGGCCGAGCAGGCGCCGCAGCGTCCGCAGCCGGCCTTGATGTCGGTCGAGCGCAGATCCGCGCCCGCCAGCATGTCCGCGAGCGGCTTGAGGATGGCGTGCATGAAGTCGGGGCCGGGGGCCGGGTGGCTCTCCAGCGGCGTGCCCGAGATCGGCACGAACGGCACCACGAAGGGGTAGACCCCCATCCCGACGAGCCGCTCGGCCATCTCCAGGATGGCCTCGGGAGCGTCGCCGAGCCCGGCCAGGATGTAGGTCGAAACCTGGCCACGGCCGAAGACCGGCACGGCCGCCTCGAAGGCCTCGTAGTAGCGCTCCAGTGGCACGCTCGCCTTGCCCGGCATGATGCGGGTACGGACCTCCGGAGTGACGGCCTCCAGGTGCATGCCGAGGGCGTCGATGCCGGACGCCTTCATTCGCTCGAACCAGCGGTCGTCGTCGGGGGGCTCGCACTGGGCCTGGATGGGCAGGTCGACCGCGGCCTTCACCGCGAAGGCGCTCTCGCAGAGGACGGCCGCGCCGCGATCCGTTGCGTTCGGCGTGCCCGTGGTCATCACCATGTGCTTGACGCCGTCGAGCAGCACCGCGGCGCGGGCGACCTCGGCGAGTTGCTCCGGGGTCTTGCGGGCCACCGTGCGGCCGGCGGCGAGCGACTGGCCGATGGAGCAGAACTGGCAGGTCTTCGTGCGGCTGGCGTAGCGGATGCAGGTCTGCAGCACGGTCGTCGCCAGCACGTCGCGCCCGTGCAGCACGGCGATCTTCGAGTAGGGCACGCCGTCGAAGGTCGAGAGCGCGTAGAAGCGCGGCTTGCCCGGGAAGGTAGCCTGCCCGATCACGACGCCGTCGTGCTCGATCACCGAGACGCCGTTCGCGTCCGGGCGGCGCACCAGGAAGGGCGACTCGAAGGCAGTCTCGGTGTGGACCGGGACCATCACGGTGCGGCCCGCGATGGTCATCGCTTTGTGGTCGGAGGGCCCGGCCCCGCCGCGTCGGCTCGGCGCGCCGGCGCGGCTGTCGGCCAGTCTAACGCCGTAGGACTGCAACGCGTTGATCAGGCGCTCCGTCGGCATCCCGACCAGGCCCGCCACGGCCGGCGGGATCGAAGGAAGGCTCGTCGGAAGCGGGCTGCTGCTCATGGTCGAGGCTCCGGGAAACGGTCTGGGAACGGATCGGCTGGTGCACGAATGAGGCCGGACGGTCGTCGTGGAGGAGGCTGAGGAGCTCGGGCCGGGCGTAGTGGCCGACCGAGTCCATCATCCGCTTGCGCTTGGTCACCAGCGCGAGGTCCATGTCGGCGATCAGGATGCCTTCGCCGGGCCCGAGCGGGTCCGCGAGGTGCTTGCCCTCAGGCGAGATGATGGCGGTGCAGTTGCCGCCGCGGCAGGCGCCGCGCAGGCGCTCGTCCGGGCAGACCTGCGCCACCTGCTCGTCGGTGAGCCAGCCCGTGGCGTTGACCACGAAGCAGGCCGCCTCCAGGGCATGGTGACGGATGGTCACCTCCATCTGGTCGGCGAAGATCTGGCCGACGAGCGAGCCCGGGAACTGGGCCGCGTGGATCTCTTCGTGGCGCGCCATGAGCGCGTAGCGGGCGAGCGGGTTGTAGTGCTCCCAGCAGGCGAGCGCGCCGACGCGGCCGACCGCGGTCTCCACGACGGCGAGGCCGGCGCCGTCGCCCTGACCCCAGATCATGCGCTCGTGGTAGGTCGGGGTGATCTTGCGGCGCTTCAGCGCCAGGCTGCCGTCCGCGTCGAAGATCAGCTGCGTGTTGTAGAGGGAGCCGTGGTCGCGCTCGTTCACGCCGAGCACCACCACGGCGCCGTGGCGGCGGGCTGCGGCCGCGACCGCCTGGGTCAGCGGGCCCGGGACAGTGGGCGCGCGCTCGTAGAGCTTCAGGTGCTCCGGGCCCTGCAGGGCCGGCGGCAGCACGAAGGAGAAGTACGGGTAGTAGGGCACGAAGGTCTCGGGAAAGACCATGAAGCGGGCGCCCTTGGCGGCGGCATCGTCGATGGCGTTGAGCACGCGCTCCAGGGTGCCGTCCGGCCGGTCGAGGTCCGGCGCGACCTGGACGGCGGCGGCCCGCACGATCCGGTTCTCTGACATGGATGATCCTCCGGCTGTGACGGCGGCCGCGTCGCGTGCGGCCGCCGGATGCGACGTCCCGGTCGACGGACCCGACGGCCCGCTCAGACGGTCCAGGTGTCGATGATCACCGCGTTGTCGCGCTTGTGCAGGAGGATGCAGTCGAGGACGTCGAGGGGGTTGATCATGCGGATGCCCTCGATGAAGGCCGCCTCGCCGTGGCCGTAGAGGGCCTGGGTCGAGAAGCGGCAGGCATAGACCTTGCCGCCCTCGGCCATGAACTTCTCAAGCTGGTTGTTGAAGTTGAGGTGGCCAGGGAAGGCCTCGTCGCCAAGACGCGGGAAACCGCGTTGGACGCCGAGTGTGATGCCAGGACCGTAGAGCAGGATGGAGGTGTCGAAGCCCTTGCGCTGCAAGCGGGTGGCCTGGAGCAGGTTCACGAGGCCGATGGAGCCTTCGAACGCGACCGTGTGAAAGGTGACGAGCGCCTTCTGGCCCGGCTCTGCCTTCACGTCCTCGAAGACCTTCTCCTCGTAGTCGACCAGGAAGTCGCCCTTCTTGTGGGGTTCGCGGTTCACGGCAGGCATTGCTCTCTCCTTGAAGGATGAGACCGCGGCAGGTGGGGCTGCGAACGGTCACCGGACCATCATGGCAAGCGGTGTGCCAGAACCTCGGCGATCAATATGCCGATCAATACGCCGAAGTAGTATGCATACAATTATGCGATCAACTTGCGGATTTCACGACGCGCACCGCACTTCGATACGCCCACTCTTAAAGCATCCCCTGCGCATTTGGTGATCAATAGATGCACGTTCGAGGCTCAACGATTGCTGGCATTGTATGGATAACTTGAACAGCAGCTCCGGAGCGTTGTTGCGGTATGACGCTTGCTAGCCATACAATCGAACATTGATCGTGTGTTGATGGTGCAGGCTCGGAACGGATGAGGGCGGCGAAGCGAGGAGGGCCGACGAGCCCTCAGGATGTTATGACCGTGGCCTGGACGCCGGACCTGAAGCGCTGGGGCAAGCCGCATTACCTGGCCATCGCGGAAGCCCTGGCGGAAGACATCCGGACGGGGCGCTTGACGTTTGGCACGCGCCTGCCGACCCAGCGCGCCCTCGCCGAGGCGCTCGACCTCAACTTCACGACGGTCTCCCGCGGCTATGTCGAGGCGCATAAGCGCGGTCTGATTGAGGGCCGTGTCGGCCAAGGCACTTTCGTGGTCGATCCAGCTCGCTCTGCCCGTGCAGGGGCTGCCGCCGGCGTGCCACAAGTCGGGCCGGTCGACTTCACCATGAACCTCCCTCCGGAGCCCGACGCGCCGGCCCTGCGGGCACGCATGCAGGCCTCCTTCGCGGAACTCTCCGGCAACCTTGCCAACCTTCTCCGCTACCAGGGCTTCG
Source organism: Methylorubrum sp. GM97 (assembly GCF_024347855.1). Classification (NCBI taxonomy): domain Bacteria; kingdom Pseudomonadati; phylum Pseudomonadota; class Alphaproteobacteria; order Hyphomicrobiales; family Methylobacteriaceae; genus Methylorubrum; species Methylorubrum sp. GM97. The sequence goes on along the minus strand of NZ_AP025942.1, from coordinate 360,644 downwards.
GTGGCACCGACGACGACAAGGAGGCGGCGCTGCGGTGGCTGAAGGGCCGAGGGATCGAGACGACGCGGGAGCGCGTGCTGATCTGTCCCGGCGCCCACAGCGCCCTGTTCAGCGTGCTCGGTCAGATTGCCCGATCGGGTGACACCATCTGCGCGGAGCGCATCACCTACCCGGGCATCCGCGCGCTCGCGGCGCATCTGGGGCTGCGCCTCGTCGAGCTGCCGATGGACCGCCACGGAATCGACCCCGACGCCTTCGCGGCCGCCTGCACCAAGGTCGCGCCGAAGGCGATCTACCTGAACCCGCTGTTGCAGAACCCGACCACCGCGACCCTGTCCCGCACGCGGCGGGAGGCCATCATCGCAGTGGCGCGGCGCTACGCAGTCACCATCATCGAGGACGATGCCTACGCGCGCATCTGCCCGGCGCCGCCGCCGAGCTTCGCCGAGCTCGCGCCCGAGGTCACCTACTACGTGGCAGGGGTGGCCAAGTGCCTGGGCGCCGGCCTTCGCCTTGCCTTCCTGGTCGCCCCGAGCGCCCGGTCCGCCCTGCCGCTCGCGGGTGCGCTGCGGGCCGCGACCGTCATGGCCTCGCCGATCTCGACGGCCCTGACGACCCGCTGGATTATGGACGGCACGGCGGATGCCATCGTGCAGTTCGTCCGCGAGGAGTCGGCCGCGCGCCAGCGCATTGTGACTTCGCTGCTTCCGGCCGGGACCTACACCGCCGATCCGCACGGCTTCCACGTCTGGATCACGCTGCCGGAGGGCTGGACGCGCTCGGCCTTCGCTAGCCAGGGCCGGTCGGCTGGGCTCGGTGTCGTCGGCAGCGATCCCTTCTGCGTGGCCGGGACCCCGCCGGAGGCTGCGCGCCTCTGCCTCGGCGGCCCCTCGACCCGGCAGCAGATCACGCACGGCCTGGAAGTGCTCGCCCACGCCCTCGAAGGCTCGCCGGCACTTGCCTCGACCTATATCTGAAAAAAATGGCACTCAGGCGACCTCGCCCACAACGGGGGCCCGGCTTCGCACTGCCACCCCGATAGGTGACTTCTCGGCATAGGATGGTTTGGCCATGAGGGCTCCTCTGAGAGGAGCAATGGGCCAGCGCCGGCAGCGATGCGCGGTATAGCTCGGATCGCGACGTCCCCTGGCAGCACGTGCCGCGGCTCACCGGCGCCTCAGCGCGCGATGGACATCTCGACGATAGGCGCCAGGCCTCCGTCCATGCTGTAGACGCTCTCGAAAGCCACGATCTTCGGCCGATCGGGCTCGTACCGGGACAGCAGCCGATCGAGCGCGGCGGCGTCGTTGTGCGGGAAGATCGCCTTCTCGGTTCCCGCGCGGCGGATGCCCTCGATCATCGAGTTGTGGTTGCCGGCGTCCGACGGGATCATGCTGTCCGGCAGCACTTGGCCGAACACGCTCAGCGCCGCGAGGTTCGAGATGTAGCCCGAGGTGAACAGGAGGGCGGCCTCCTTCCCGTGCAGGTCGGCCAGGTCGCGCTCCAGCAGCACGTGCTCGTGGGCCGTGCCGGAGATGTTGCGGGTGCCACCCGCACCCGCGCCGTAGCGGTCGAAGGCCTCGTGCATGGCGCCTAGGACCTCGGGGCTGTGTCCCATCCCAAGGTCATCGTTGCTGCACCAGACAGTGACCGGCCGGCGGCTGCGGTCCGATGCCTCCAGACAACTATCGGAAACGTGCCGACATTCCGCTCAAGCGCTATGAACACCCGGTAGCGGCCGTCCTCACGCAACTTCTGGAGAGAGGCCTCGAGCACGTCAGAATGGGGGAGCATCGTCCCTGTCCTCGTGAGGTCTGATCAAGTTGGCCATGGTGCCCAAGCAGGACAGGTCATGCCACCAAAGCGCATCCGTCCGGGACCGCGCGGCGGAGCGGCGGGGTCAGCCGCCGGTCGTAGGACCCGCGTTGGGGGCCGGCGAAGTCGCGAGGCGACCTTCTCCCGCTTTGTTGATGTACTGGCTGGCGATGAAGAGCCCCTTCAGCGGCCGGATGACCGGCACGCAAGCGAGCAAGAGAAGCGGGAGCGTCACGACCGCATGAACCCAGACCGGCGGTTCGTAGGCGAGCTCCAGCCAAATGCCGAAGGCTGTCACCGGGAAGGCCATCGTCATCATGATGAAGAAGGCGGGCCCATCGGCTGGGTCGGCGAAGCTATAGTCGAGTCCGCACGCCTCGCAGCGTGGCTTCAGAGTGATGAAGCCGTCAAACAAGCCCCCTCGCCGCAGCGAGGGCAGCGGCAGCGCAGCCCAACGCAAAGCATCGATTGATCGGTTGTCCTTTGCATCGTTCCCGTTCCTGAATTGCTCGCCACCCGCGGCATGGAGGCCGCCTTGCGCGCCCCGAATGTATGGCCTAAATATCCATACATTCCTGGCCAAAACCGACTGCTTCAGCGGCGTTTTCCCGGCCGAAGCTACGTCGCGCCTTGCCTGTACGATATATGTATGCATACATTAAAACTGGCGCGGGGGTCAATGATGGAATCTTGGAACCCTACAATCACCGGCGACGCAGGCCCGAAGTACCTGGCCATCGTCAAGGCGCTGGCCGAGGACATCCGTGCCGGTCGGCTGCCGCCGGGCATGCGCCTGCCGCCGCAGCGCACCCTAGCCAAGCACCTCAATGTCGACCTCACCACGGTCACCCGTGCCTTCAACGAGGCGCGCCGGACGGGCTTGATCGATGCCACCGCCGGTAGGGGCAGCTTCGTTCGCGGACCCAAGCCGCCGTCTGCTGAGATGCGTCGGCCGGACCCGTCCGGAAGCGTCGACTTCAGCATGAACATGCCGCCCCAGCCGCTCGCGGCGCGTCTGGCCGAGCGTATGCAGACAGGCTTATCGCGGCTTGCCGGTTCGCCGGGCTTCCTCGATCGCATGCAGTACCAGGACAGCGCCGGGAACATGGCCGACCGCGCTGCGGCGGCGCAGTGGCTCGGCCAGCGGCTCGGGCCGCTTCCGGTGCACCGCGTCCTTGTGGGAGGCGGCGCCCAGGTCGTGCTCGCAGCCGTGCTCGCCGCCATCCTCAAGCCGGGGGATGCGCTCTGCGTCCCGGCTTTGACCTATCCCGGCCTGCGTATGGCCGCCGAGCGCCGTGGCGTTCGCCTCGTTCCGGTCGCCTGCGACGCGGACGGGCTTGATCCGGACGCGCTCCTGGAGTGCTGCAAGGCCGAGCGGCCGCGGGCCTTGTACTTAGTGCCGACGCTCGACAACCCGACGACCGCGACTCTGCCGACGGCGCGGCGCGAGCGGATTGCCGAGGTCGCGCGCTTGCACGGCGTCGTGATCATCGAGGACGACGCCTACGGCGCGCTGCCGCCCGACGCTCCGGCTCCCATCGCCGCCATGGCCGGCGACATCACGTGGCACATCGCGACGCTGTCCAAGTGCGTCAGCCCAGGCCTGCGTATCGCCTACGTCGCCGTACCGGGGACGAACGAGTCGGTTCGGCTCGCCGCCGAGCTGCGGGCCATAAACATGATGGCCTCGCCGCTCACGGCCGCGCTAGCCTCGCAGTGGATCGTGGAAGACGAGCTCGATGCGGTCGTCGCGTCCATTCGGCAGGAGAACGGCCGCCGGCAGGCCGTCGCGCACGAGACCTTGCAGGGTCTCGACGTGCAGGCCCATTCCTGCGGGCACCACCTCTGGCTCCGGCTTCCCGAACCGTGGCGTCGCGGCGAGTTCGGGGCGCACGCGCGTCAGCTCGGGCTGTCGGTCATCCTGAGCGACGCCTTCGCGGTGGGACCGGCACCCGAGGCCATTCGCGTTTCCTTGGGCGCGGCGCCGGATGCCGAGACCTTGCGGTACGGCTTGAGCCTGCTCGCGACGCTCCTAGCGCATTCGCCCGGCGCGATCTCCACGGTCGTCTGACGTGCCTGACGTTGCGAGCCCGGCCGGGGAGCGAGAAGACTCCGTCAAACCTTGGCGTGAATTCACTTGGCTTCGACGGACCAGGGTCCCGGCCACCTTCTTCGGGATGGTCCTGGGGTTGTGCGGCTTAGGAAACGGCTGGCGCGCCGCCGCGCGCCTAGGGCTTGCGCCCGCCTGGATAGGCGAGGCGCTCTCCCTCCTCGGCGTGGCAGTCTGGGCGGCATGGCTGGCCCTCTATGCCTCTCGGTGGCTGAACGACCGGAAGACGGTACTCTTCGAGGCGCGTGACCCGACGTCCTCGTTCTTCGCCTCTTTGGCGCCCGTCGCCACGATGATCGCCAGCGTTGGCCTTGCGCCGCACTGGCCGGACGTCGCCTGGGTGATGGCTTTGGCAGGGCTTGCCGGGGCGACCCTCTCCGCCGTCTGGGGCGTGGGCGGCCTTTGGATGGGCGACCGCGCCTTCGAGGCGACGACGCCGATCCTCTACATGCCCACTGTCGGCGGGGGATTCGTGGCGGCCATCACCTGCGCCGCCTTCGGCATGAAGGAGGTCGGTCTGCTCTTCTTCGGCGCCGGCCTCCTGTCATGGCTCACGTTGGAGTCGGTCGTCATTCACAGGCTGATCCTGCAGACCCTGCCCGTGCCGCTTCGCGCCTCGCTCGGGCTTCACTTGGCTCCGCCCGCGGTGGCCTGCGTCGCCTACCTGGCGGTCACGGACGGGCCGCCCGACCAGCTTGCGCAGATCCTCTTCGGCTACGCCCTGCTGCATGCTTTGGTCATGGTTCGGCTGGTTCCCTGGTTGCGCCAGCAGCCGTTCTCACCAGCGGCCTGGGCCTACACGTTCGGCGTCTCGGCCCTTCCGCTCGCCGCGTTGCGATTGACGGAACGCGGCTTGGAAGGGCCGAGCGCGTCCCTCGCAGTTCCGCTATTCGTCACGGCCAACCTGATCATCGGCTGGATCGCTCTGAGGACTTTGGGCCTGCTGCTGCGCGGCAAGCTCTTGCCTGTCCGACCTCTGTGAAGGCGGACGGATAACTACGATTGACGTTGGTTCACGTGATCGAACGGGTGACGCGCGCCTTCCGTCTTCCCCCACTCAGCCAGCCCGTCATGCTGCTGGCGCTGGCCTTCCTCGTCACAGCCTGCTCAGATGATAGCCAGGAGCGTCGCCGTTCCTTGGGCGACGCCCCGAGCTTCGGCGACTTCATGCGGGTGGCCGACGCGGGTCGGGGCGCCCGCTTGTTTGGCCAGTGCGCCGCCTGTCACACGGTCAGGATGGGAGCCGGCGACCGAAACGGACCCGGTCTCTACGACGTGGTTGGCAAGCCCGTTGCGAGCAGGAGCCGACGCTTCGGCTACACAGGGGCCCTCCGGTCGGCGGGCGGCGTCTGGACGCCGGAGAGGTTGAACGCTTGGCTTGCCGCTCCTGCGAAGTTCGCGCCGGGCACCAGTATGAGTTTTCGCGGAGTTCCCGACCCGCTCGACCGGGCGGACATCGTTGCATATATGCAAGCGCAGTCGGTTGAGGCCGGAGGTGCTGAGGCGCTCTCCTCGCGGCCTTGATCATCTCCTTCCGACTTCCCCGGTGTCGGGATGTACGTCCAGTCATGTCGGGAGACGAAGCGGACCATGCATTCGCCGGGGCTCGCTCTGCCGCTGAGGTTCCGCGAAAATGATCAGCGCCGCAGCGAGGTAGACAGCGGCGACATCCTCGACGTGCCCCCACATGCGACCGGAGGCCGTGTGCGAGGCCGGTCCCCGAACCGACCGGCTTATAGCGTGCCGGCAAGCGCACCCGCCACACCGGTCAATGCATCGTGCCCGTCCGTGTCCGCGGAGGTATCGCTACGGTGCAAGGCTCCGGAGTTGGCCGATGTTCCAGCCAGCCAACAATGGGTGTTCACGCAGTATCCGGGATGGTCTCGGTCGAGGAGAAAATTGCTCTGGGATCCGCGGCCGCCGCCTTCGATGAGTAACGCGTCCCACATGCGAAACAGGAGGTTTCCCGTCCCGCTTCTCGTGCCCTACCGGACAAAACGTGAGTACCGCCCAGGGGATCGATGGTTCGGATGGACCGTTATGAGCCGTCTCGTCAATCCACCAAGCTAGCTGTTCAGAATGCCGTTTGCATCTAGCATATCCGCTTTCTGTGGCGAAGCAGACATTGGAAAGCCTCGGGCTCAATGTCCGCAAGGGTTGAGGAGTTCGCACCCCGCTTGTTCAGCTGTGTGCCAATTTCGTTCTCTAATGGGTCAATGGGCGGCAGCTCGATCCAGAGCGTTCGACGCTTTCGGGTGCCTGCGTTCTCTACGTGCTCGTGCGGCACTTGATGGGGTCAGCTGGGTGCAAAGCGGCTCGGTTGAAAGCGCAGTCGGCGCAAGGCCGCATGCTACAGAATCGGCGCCATCTTCTGCTCCCTCCCTCGGGCGTCGCTCCCGCTCGGGAGCTCGGTTCGGCCTCCTGTCCGGTGATGTCAGCCGCTACGCAGGTCGGAACTCGGTGCCCTGCCGCAGCATCGCGTGCATGATGATCGCTAGCCGGCGCGCGAGCGCGATGCGAGCCTTGCGCATCGTCGAGCGCTTCGCGATGGCCAGAGCCCAAGCCTTCAGCTTCAGGGGCTGCCTGCAGCGCGTCAGCATCACGTTGGCGGCTTCGTACAACAACGTTCTGACCCGCCGGTCGCCGCACTTCGAGATGCTGCCGGTGTAGTCGACCTCGCCCGACTGGTAACGCCGTGGGACGAGCCCGAGATACGGCCCGACGTCGCGAGAGCGTTTGAAGCGTTCCGGATTATCGATGGCTGCCGTGAAGGCGAGCGCGGTGAGCTGACCGACGCCCGGGATCGTCATCAACCGCCGGCAGGCATCTGAGGCTCGGACCATCCGCTTGATATCTGCGTCGATGGCGGCGACAGCCGCCAGCACAGCAGTTCGCGCTCCGATCAGGCCGCGCATGGCGGCGGACAGTCCGGCGATCCCCTCGCTCGAACGCAGAGCCTGCTCGATGAAGACAGGGCTGAGCGCCCGCGGCAGCCGCACACCGAACACGACGGCAAGACCGCGGATCTGGTTCTCCAGCGTGACCCGCTGGCCGACCAGCTTCTTGCGTGCGATGATCAACGACCTCACAGCGTGTGCCGGCAGCGACTTCACGTGGACCGGCTTGAAGAAGCCGGTTCGTGCCAGGTGAGCGAGGCCGCGCGCATCGTTGCGGTCGGTCTTGTGCGTCGTAAGCGACTTCAAGGCTTGGTAAGCCTGCCGGCTCTCAACGCAGACGACCGGCACACCATGGTCGGCCAAGCCGTGGAACAGCATCGGAGCCATCCGGCCTGTCTCGAACACAACCCGACGACAGGCGGGCGCCTTCGCGAGTTCCTGCGCGATGTCGGCAGGCGCAGAGGCCACCTTCGCCTGATGGGTAACTACTCCCTCGCGGTCGACCACGCAGACGTGCGTCTCCTCCATCGAGACATCCAGGCCAGCGAAATACTCCATGATCAGCCTCCTCTTCCGGCAGCGGAGCCGATCCTAGCGACTTCCGCAGAAGAGCTGCCGCCCATTACCCGATGTTGAAAAACTCGTGTCGGATTTGGATCGAGTGCTGAGCGGCCGCGCGCCGGTCCGGCGTAACTGGCGGCATGCCTAATTCGAATCCGACCATCGGCGAACTCTTTAAGGCCAAGGCCATCACCGACGAGCAGGTGAACGCGGCGGTAGAGGTGTAATTTTCGGATTTAGAATCGGGCATCTTTCCGATTACTGATGGATATATCGTCGATGTCGATGCGGCGGTTGTTCAGCATTTATGGGCCGGTCACGCCATCGCCAACGCGGAGTCGAGCCTTGGCCTGAAGCGTGTCGCCGTCCGCACCGCGATCTTGCTGGCGCGAGCGCAGAAGGCGTGAGGAAGATTGGCCGGTAAGCCTGAAGCAACCCGGCCACCCTATGCCGTCGGCCCCGCTATCAGCCGGCAGCCGTGATGCTCCTTCCCGAACTTGCGCCCGATCTGCTGCCGCCTGGGTCCGCCGAGTGGCGGAAAGCCTTCGACGCCCTGCGCCCCACCTCCTCACCGTGCGGCTATCTCGGCGCCACCGCCTGGGCGAACATCCACCAGGCCTGCACTAATTTCATCGAGCGCTTTGGCTCCGAGGCCGTACGCCTGGGCTGGACCGCGCCACAGATCTTCGGCGTCCACCCCCAGCACGGCACGCTCCACATCGACTGGTGCGGGGTGATGATCACCGGCGGGCATAAGGTGATCGGCAGTGAGCCGAGCCGGATCCAATTTGGCAATGTGAGCGGATACCGGAATACGGCCGGCGCACCGACCCGCATGCGGTCTGGGAATTCGCGGCCCGTCGCGAAGGGAAATAACCGAAGCCCCTGGCGACACGCGAGCCACGCACCTCGCGTACAGTTCGGTGCGCCTTGCAGCACCTCAGCGGACAGGACGATGTTCTCACCTTTGTGAATGAATTATATGTTCAGAATGCCAATGGTGGTCCCAGCAGTACGTTGCAGGGCAGGTGCCGTGGTTGGACTGTTGCTCATGGTTGCATTCGCATCGGGCGCCACGATGATGGCTTCGAGCGATCGTCACGCCAGCATTGTATGGGCAGGTCTCTCTGCGCTCGGGATCGCAATTTTCACCGTGGGCTTCGAGTGATGAGTGCTGCGTGTTTGCCCCGCGTCGTTGGCCGCGATGATGCAATCTCCGCCATCAGTTAGGAAACATCCTCATCAGGCCTGCGCGACCGGTAGCTCGTCCACCTGCGTCGTGTAGCATTGCGTGCGCATCTCAAACTTTTTCGTCCATGTGCGCCGCTGCTGCGCTAGCCTGGCCCGCGTCGGCACGACGCTGCCGCGGACGAAGCGGACGTTGCAAGCGTCCATTGCACCCATCACTCGTGTCGAGCGTTCGCGGTCGAACCGGCCGATCAGCGCCCGCTGCGAGGCCGCCAGCGGCACGAGGTCAACCGTCACCACGCCGGCCTTCGAGTAGCGCCAGGGTGGGCAGCCCTGCTCACGCCAAGTCCGCGCCACGCCGTGCAGCGCCGCCGGGATCAGAGCCAGCGTGTCGTTCGTCGCTTCCGGCAGCGTCACCACCGTCGAGATCGAGCGCATCGGCTCGCCGCGGTCGTGCTCGCTCGTGTGATAGAAGATCGTGATGTGGTTGGTACCGAGCCCTTCCCGCCGCAGCTTCTCGCCGAGCCGAGCCGAGCCGAGCCGAGCCGAGCCGAGCCGAGCCGAGCCGAGCCGAGCCGAGCCGAGCCGAGCCGAGCCGAGCCGAGCCGAGCCGCGTGCGCGGCGACCGCCTGCCCCAACTCGGCCCGCTCCGTCACCCGGCCGGAGAATGAGCGCGTCACAGCGCAGCTCTTGCGCCGGGCCGGCACGAGTTCAAGCCCGAGGCAGGACACGCGCGGCCACCTCCAATCCGGTCGCGCAGGCGTGCCTCGGCGCTGCTCATCGGCCTTGGCCAGCGCGGGAGATGTGCCAGCGGATGGTGAAGCGCACCACGCCCCAGACGTTGACCTCGGCCAGTTCCTCCAGTGCGTAGATGGGGAGTTCGGATTTATCGAAAGAGAGGTGCGCGCGGTTGCCTTCGACCACCATGCGCTTGATCGACATCTCGCCATCGACGGCCGCCACGACGACACTGCCGTGGCCGGGCTTCAGGCTGCGATCGACGCAGGCGAGATCGCCGTCGAAGATCCCAGCATCGCGCATCGAGTCGCCGGCAATGCGCCAGAGGAAGGTAGCCGGCGGGTTCGGCACGAGCCAGCGCGGCAGCTCGAGGGCGTTCTCGGGGAAGTCGTCGGCCGGTGAGGGAAAGCCCGCGCAGAGCGACGGCCCCATCCGCGGCACACGCACGGTGGAGAAGCCCTGGTCCGTTAGCTCATCGACCCGAAACAGGCTCACGCTGTGCTCTCCCTGGGGTCAGAACGAAAAGAGAACAAGCAGTCCGGCGGTTCCGGGTCAACGCGAGCGAAAACGTGACCGTGCCGCCCTGTGGAAAACGTGGACAACGCTTAATCGGGGCTTGGTGAGGGAAATCGGCTATGGCGATGAAGACGACCTTCCTCGTGCAGACCTTCGTGCTGAAGCGGAAGCGGCTGCTCCCAGGCGAACGGCAGGTCTCACCGACGAGCAGCGGTGCGATGAAGCGGGCGGAGGCGATGGCGACGCGCATGCCAGGGACGGCCGCCCTGCAGATCATGGCCGACGACGAGACGGGCGAACTAGAACGCGCGACGATCCTCGGCCAGTACGGCGACGTGCCTGACGATTTTGCCGAAAGCCTGCAGGCGGCCTGACCATGGAAAGGGTGCGGCGGGTCGGGGCCTACCTGCAGGTTCAGGACGGCGACGGCTGCCGCCACCTCCTGCGCGTCTCCAGCGTCCAGGCGGTCAGCGACACCGACCTGATGCACAACGAGACCTTCATCACTGCGGCGGGCAAGACGATCCGCTTGCCTCAGGCCCTCGACGAGATCCTGCCGCTGATCTCTCCCGGCGAGCGGTTTTCCGCCGAGGACAAGCCGGAGCCGTGGCCTTTCTGATCTGAGGCGACCGTACGGGAGATCTACGAGACCGTCGGGGAACAGGCTGCGGAGGCCGGCGCCAGCGATGACGACCGCATGGCCGAGGTACGGAAGCGGATGCTCGCGGCGGCGAGAGTCTGATACGAAAAACCCCGCCGCGGCTGAGCCGGGCGGGGCTGGGGCTGATGGGGAGTTCGGCGGGTCAGCTCTCAGCGCTGACCTTCCAACTGATGTTGCAGGATCGCGTCAGTAGAACATGAAGTCGGAGGCGTGAAGGGTCGGCGTGCCGTTCAAGAGAGCGAGCACAGACGGACCGGCTGCACCGGTGCCGTCCGCATCGTATAACAGATAGCCGCTATCTTTGTTGTAGAGCACCGTCGGCGCCGCCGAAGTGACATCAGGGCCTTCGATGAAGCTCACGCCAGTAACGAATTGGTTGACAGCGGTACCGATCCCGAAAGCGGTTGCGTTCAGCTGGATCTTATCCTCACCGGGCGTGAAGTCGAAGAAGAAGTGATCCGCCCCCACTGAAGTGGTCCGCCCTGAGGTATGGCTTTTGAGCCAGATGAGGACGGACAGATGGGAACGAAGCGGCACAAGCCGGAAGACGTGGTCGCCAAGCTGCGGCAGGTGGATGTTCTGGTCTCGCAGGGCCAGAGCGTGGCGGAGGCGATCCGGGCCATCGGCGTGACGGAAGTGACCTACTACCGCTGGCGCAAGGAGTACGGCGGCCTGAAGAGCGATCAGGTTCGACGGATGAAGGACCTGGAGGTTGAGAACCAGCGGCTGCGCAAGGCGATTGCGGATCTCACCCTCGACAAGCTGATCCTGCAGGAGGCCGCTCGGGGAAACTGACCAGCCCCGCGCGCCGACGCGCCTGCATCGCGCATGTCATGAACGTCCTAGACGTCTCCGAGCGCCGCGCCTGTCGGGCGCTCGGGCAGCATCGCTCGACGCAGCGCAAGGTGCCGCGGGGAAGAGAGGATGAGGCCGCGCTGACAGCCGACCTCGTGGAACTGGCTCGCCAGTACGGGCGCTACGGCTACCGGAAGATCGGTGCATTGCTGAAGGCGGCGGGCTGGTTCGTCAACGACAAGCGGGTCGAACGGATCTGGCGGCGCGAGGGGCTGAAGGTCCCGTCTCGGCAGCCCAAGCGCGGCCGCATCTGGGACGGGGATGGTTCCTGCCTGCGATTGCGGGCGGAGCGTCGCGATCACGTCTGGTCCTACGACTTTGTCGAAGCCCGCACGCACGAGGGCCGCAAGTTCCGGATGCTGAACGTGGTCGATGAGTTCACGCGGGAGTGCCTAGCGATCCGCGTCGCACGCAAGCTGAAGGCGGCGGACGTGATCGACGTGCTGTCCGACCTGTTCATCCTGCGCGGCGTGCCCAGCCATATCCGCTCGGACAACGGTCCGGAGTTCATCGCCAAGTCCGTGCAGGCCTGGATCACCGGTGTCGGCGCCAGAACAGCCTACATCGCACCCGGCTCGCCATGGGAGAACGGTTACGTCGAGAGCTTCAACGCACGACTACGGGACGAGCTTTTGAACGGTGAGATCTTCTACACGCTCAAGGAGGCGCAGATCGTGATCGAGAGTTGGCGTCTACACTACAACAGCGTGCGCCCGCACGCCTCGCTCGGCTACCGACCACCGGCCCCGGAGGTGTTCGTGCCGGCCTTCACCGCTTGGCCGGCTGCGCTCACTCGGTCGGCTCCGCCGGCCAAGCGACCCGTGGAGCAAAGGCCGACCCTGCACTAACTTAGAACTTGGACCACCGCGTGGGGGCCGATCACCGTGGGGTCGGTAGCCCTTCGTGGCTAAGGCATCAGCGTAGCGTTCAGCACTGCCGTCTGCGGAACAAGCCGCAGGTTCTCGGTTTCCTCACTGATCAAGCGAGGATGCATGCACGACGACAGCGCTCAAGATGTCAGCCCCGCCCGCAACCGTCGGGGCTGGTTAGCTCCTGCCCTGATCGGCTCGGCAGCTGCCCTTGGGATCACGGCGCTCTACTCGGCCGCGAAGGCGCGTGAGGCGGAGGATCGCTACCCGCCCATTGGCCGCTTCATAACGGTGAACGGTGTGCGCCTGCACTACATCGAGCGTGGGGAAGGCGAACCCTTGGTCCTCATCCACGGCAACGGCACTATGGCCGAGGACTTCCTTGTTAGCGGCATTGTTGACGAGCTCGCCGAGCGTTACCGCGTGATCATCATCGACCGGCCCGGCTACGGCTACAGCGAGCGTCCACGGGCGCTCTGGACGCCACGCGCTCATGCCAGGCTCTACCAAGCAGCCTTGAACCGTCTCGGCGTGTCACAGGCGGTGGTGCTTGGACACTCATGGGGCAGCTTGGTCGCGGTGGCCCTTGCGCTCCAGGCTCCGCAGCTCGTGCGGAGCCTCGTGCTGGCCTCCGGCTACTACTACCCAACGCTGCGCGCCGACGTCTTCCTGTTCTCTCCACCGGCAATCCCAGTGATCGGAGATGTGATGCGCTATACCGTGTCACCAGTGATCTCGCGCCTGATCCTGCCGAGCCTGATTAAGGCTATGTTTGCGCCGGCCGAGGTACCAGAGCGCTTCGACAAGCTGTTCCCGAAAGCGCTCATGCTCCGGCCTTCACAGCTGCGTGCGGCTGCCGAAGACGCCGCCCTGATGACGCCGGTCGCCGTCGAGCTTCAGCAGCACTACCGCGAGCTGAGGTTGCCGGTGGTGATCATCACGGGTGCGGAAGATCAGATAGTGGATGTTGGCCGCCAATCCGAGCGGCTGCACAGTGAGGTGGCGAACAGCGAGTTCGTCGCTGTTCCGGGCATGGGTCACATGATCCACCACCTCTCGCCCGAACAGGTGATCAGAGCCATCGATCGAGCGGCAGAGAGGTCGCCGGCCAAGATCCCTTGAGGAGCTTCCATCTCAAAGCGCCGTCGCTTGATCGATGTGTAGCCCGGTGGCAGCGACCTCGTCAGGGGCGAGGACATCACCGGTCGCTTCCGCCACATAGTCTGCAGCGACACTATGGCGCTGTTGTCCGTTACGGCAGCTTCATCCGATTCCTACTTTCCACCCCACTCGGACCTTCCGCCAGTTCTCATAAATTCCGAGATTGCGATCCCTTACAGATCGTTCGGCTTGCCGCCTCGACGTTCGATCTTGATAAAGAAGCGGACCTACAGCCCAGAATCTGCGCACGGCTTATTGCATCATTAGTAGATGCTTCCTGCCTCCAGTCATGCGCTTTCGATGTAACACTCATGCTTTACTGGCGCAGGGCTTGTCCCTCGAATGCGCTTCATCTTATGTGCCTGCCAACGTATTCCGCTCAAACACATAGTTGCTCGTACAGGTGCGCCGGCCCAGATCGATATAAAATGGCGTTCGTTGCCTGCCCAATCCGGCCAAGCTATTGGTTATTGCAAATGACATTGCAGCTGTACGCTGCAATGATACAGTAATTTTTTACCTTGATTCGGTTTGGTGCTCTCCGGGCAGCCAAGCTGGCAGCGTGCTGGGAGCTTGTCATGAAGCTCATCCTGGTCTCCGTTGGTATCTTTGCGGGCCTCATGGCGTATTTTCCGACGGAGGCTAACGCGGCCGTGTGCGCACGTGGTGTTTATCGAGCAGGTTGTGTCGGTCCGCGTGGTGCGGTTGGAGTCCGACGCGGGGTGTATGGCCCACGCGCAGTGGGGATCTACCGACGCGGATACTATGGACCTCGGGCATTCGGGGGCCGGCGCTGGTGAGATCCGACTCCGTCTCTTCAGCGGGCAGCAGTGCCGCTAATCCCTCGATACGTGTTCGCTTCAGCTAAGAACTTGGTGCCACTTTGGCTTCGAAGCTTCTTAAACGAAGACAGGTGCTGGTGGACCTATTAGCCGAGTAGGTAGCAGATCAGATCTGTCATGATGCGCCTGAAATCAACGGGCCACTCACAGGAGGCGAACATGAACGTCACTCGACGGATCTTTGCCGCAGGCGCCGCTACAATCCCCTTCGTCGGAGCAGGCCTACCCATCAGCCGAGCGAGGGCCACAGAGCAGGATGCACCGATTATTGGCAGCCAAGCGGCGGCCGATCCGCTGGAACTGGCAATAGACGCCTACATCTACGGCTACCCGCTCGTTACCATGGAGTTGACCCGGCGCGTTCTCACAAACGTGGTCGCGCCTGAGGGTAAGGGCGCTCCGATGGGCCAGTTCGCCAGCATGCGGGAGTACCCGAACGCCAAATTTCGCGCCGTCACCGCGCCGAATGCTGACACACTCTATTCCAGCGCCTTCCTCGACGTGGGCCAAGAGCCCCACCTCCTCACCATCCCGGAGGAAAACGGGCGCTATTTCCTCATGCCGATGCTGAGCGCCTGGACGAATGTCTTCGCCGTGCCGGGCAAGCGCACTACGGGGACTGGACCGCAGACCTACTTCATAGCAGGACCCGGCTGGAGCGGCAGTGTGCCGTCTGGCGCCAAACTGATCCAGGCACCGACCAATTTGATCTGGATCCTAGGCCGGACCTACTGCACGGGTACGCCCGAGGACTACACGGCTGTGCACGAGTTGCAGGATCGTTACAGACTTATCCCAGCGAGCGCGACCGGTAAGACATACACGCCCGCTCCGGGTCGGGTCGATCCAAGCATCGATATGAAGACGGCCGTGCGCGAGCAGGTCAACCGCATGGACGCGGCGACCTACTTCAACTTGCTGGCCTCCCTGATGAAGGATAACCCACCGGCGCTCGCGGATGGAGTTCCAGTCGCTAAGATGGCCTCCCTTGGGATCGTGCCCGGTCAGCCCTTCGATCTGGCAAGTCAGCCGCCTGTTATCCGAGAGGCGATCGACAAGGCGCCAAGGGAGGCTATCCCGCACATCATGGAGCACTTCAAGAATACGGGCAGCCACGTGAACGGGTGGACATTCACAACGGACGGCGGTGATTACGGTAAGGATTACCTGCAGCGTGCCCTAATCACGGCGATCGGGCTCGGCTGCAACTTACCTCAGGATGCGGTCTACCCAACCACAACGGTCGATGCCGCCGGCCGCAAGCTGAATGGCAACTCGAAGTATGTGATAAGGTTTGCGGAAGGCGAGCTGCCGCCCGTCAATGGCTTTTGGTCTGTGACGATGTATGACGCAGACTACTTTTTTGTCGATAATCCAATCAATCGTTACTCAGTGAGCCCGCGTGACGCTCTTAAGGCCAACCCGGACGGCTCAGTCGATCTCTTCATCCAAGCTGAGAGCCCGGGAGCGCATCACGAATCGAACTGGCTCCCAGCCCCGTCTGGGCCCATTGTTCTTATGATGCGGACCTACTGGCCGAAGGACACTCTGCTGAATGGATCGTGGTCGCCACCGCCCGTCACGCGCAGCACGAGCGCTTCTCTCTAAGTCACTCAGCAATACCGGCATAGTCAGCTGAGCGGGTCAGTTCTTTGCCACGATTGTGCGTTGCACCCGAGTTCGGTGCGAAACGCGTACACGAACGCCGACCTGGAGCCGTAGCCGAGTTGCACCCTCCGGGCATCCCGGCGATCCGCGCTTGCGCGGAGCTAGGTCGGGAATCGATCTGGGCGGGTAGCCGCACGATGCGCGGTGCTTTGAAGGAACGACGCTCGGGCAAATGGACGCCAGAGCGCCAAACCCGTCCTTTCCCCGCACTTGGAACGGCTCCTTCAGTGGCAGGCCGACTCAGGGACAAATGCCGAAACGGCACATCAGAAACACGGGCTAAATCAACGTGTTGCAGACGAATAGAAAGAGTGGCGGAGACGGAGGGATTCGAACCCTCGATACCCTTATTAGGGGTATGCTCATTTAGCAAACGAGTGCCTTCAGCCTCTCGGCCACGTCTCCACTGCGCTTGGCTGTAGAAGCTCCGGCGGGGCGGGTCAACCCGGTCGGCGCGGGGTTGTGACACGGCGCTCGTAATGCTTGGCCACGCGCAGATGGCGCGAGATCGCGTAGTTCATCGCCGTGAGGAAGCCGTAAGCGCCGCGCACGAAGTGGCGGCGGCCGAAATAGGCTTTCAGGAAATTGCCCGGCAGCTCGACGTAGAGGCGCCAGGCCGGGATCGTGACGCCGCGGGCGTCGAGATCGTCGGCCTGCTGGTCGGAATAGCGGTTGAGCTTGGCGAGCTGGTCGCCCAGCGAGCGCACCGAGAAATGGTGGACGCGCCCTTTGATCCGCCCCGTGGTGACGCCGGGGCCGAGCACGACCCGATCGTGGACCGGTGAGGTGGAGTAGGTGCTCAAGTCGCGCCGGTAGAGCCGCACGGGGGTCAGGACGTAGGCCCAGGGGTGGGGGCGTGTCTCGCCCGGGAAAACCTCGGCGATGGCGATGGACCATGCGGCGTGCGCTGGCTCGCCCTGGGCGAAGACGGCGCGGATCTGCTCGGCGAGGTCGGGCGGCACTACCTCGTCGGCATCGAGGTTGAGCACCCAATCGTGGCGGCACTGCTCTTCCGCGAAGCGCTTCTGCCGGCCGTAGCCCGGCCAGTCGTTGTGGATCACCCGGGCGCCGAGCGAGGCGGCGAGCGCCTGGGTGCCGTCGGTCGAGCCGGAATCGACCACCACGATGTCGTCGGCCAAGGCGCGCACCGCCGCGAGGGTCGCACCAAGGCGGTCGGCCTCGTTCTTGACGATGATGAAGACGGAGATCGGGAGCGGGGCCATGGGTCTCGAAGCGCGCGGGGCCTTCGCTGTACCGGCGCGATTTGGCGCGAACAAGCGCGGCTATCCGGCGGCCTCCGCCAGCCGCTTGCGTTGAACCTTGCCGTTGGCGGTGCGGGGCAGCGCCTCGACGAAGCGGACCGCGCGCGGTGCCTTGTAGGCCGCCAGACGTTCGCCGCACCACGCCATCAGTCCCTCCGCGTCGGGCTTGGCGCCGGGGCGCAGAACCACGAAGGCGGCGATGACCCGGAGGTCCACGCGGACGGAAAGCTCCGTCACGCCGACCTCGGCGATGTCGGGATGGCCCGCCAGCACGCCTTCCACCTCAACGGGCGAGACGCGGTAGCCCATGGCGTTCATCAGGTCGTCGTTGCGGCCGTGGAACCAGAGATAGCCGTCCGCATCAAAGCTCGCGAGGTCGCCGCCGGCGAACCATTCACCCCGCATCACCGCCGCCTCTTCTTCCGGCCGCTGCCAGTAGCCGAGCATCAGGCCGGGGTCGGAGCGGTGGATCGCCAGCAGGCCGGTCTGCCCCGGCGGCAGCGGTTCGGGCGGGCGCTCGGCGGGCAGGATCGCAGCGGGCAGGATCGCGACCCGGCGCCCCGGTTGCGGCCGGCCGGGCGAACCGGGACGAACGGGGATGGTCGGGCCGCTCGACACATAGGTCGAGATCTCGCTCATGCCGAGCGCCTCGTAGAGCGGCTTGCCCGTGGCATCCGTCCAGGCGTCGAGAAGGTCGGCCGACAGGGCCTCGCCCGCGGTGACACCGTGGCGCAGACGGGAGAGATCGTGCTCGGAGAGGTCGGCGTATTTCAGGATCTGACGGTAGACGCTCGGCACCGCCGCGAAGATCGTCGCGCCCTGCTCGGCGATCAGGCGGGGCCAGATCCCGCGGTCGCGCGGGCCGTTATAGAGCACCGTCGTGGCCCCACAGGCCCAGGGGTCGGTGATGCCGACGCCGAGGGTGTAGGTCCAGTTCATGGTGCCGGCATGCAGCATCACGTCGGATTCGGTGAGGCCGAGCCAATGCGCGTGCATCGGCCGGCGGCCCCAGATGGCGCGGTGGGCATGGAGCACGCCCTTCGGACGGCTCGTGGTGCCGGAGGTGTAGACGAGGGTCGCCGGATCGTCGGCGGCGGTGTCGGCGTAGTTGGCAAGCGGCTCGCCGGCCTTCATCACCGCGATTGTTTCGGACTCGAGGTGGATGCAGCCGGCAGCCCCGCTGGAATTCGAAAAGCCTTGACCGGTCACCACGGCGGCGACGCCGGCATTCTCCATCAGGAAGCCGGCTTCGTCGGCCGTCAGTTGCGGCGAGGAGGGGAGGGCGACGAGCCCCGCGGCGAGTGCACCGAAATAGACCAGCACGTAGTCGGCCTCGTTGCCCATGCGGATCATCACCCGGTCGCCGGCCTTCAGCCCGAGGCCGAGCAGCCCTGCCGCAATGCCGCGCACTGCCCGGTCCGCTTGCGCATAGGTGAGGCGGCTGATGGTGCCGCCGTCACCCACCATGACCAGCGCCGTCTTGTCGCCGCGCAGCCTTGCGTTCTCGGCAAGGCAGTAGCGGGCCGCGTTGAAGCGGGGCGGCGGCTGGCGGTCGTCGGTGGTCGGCACGGCGGGCGTTTCCCGTTATCTCGGCGTTTGCCCCGGTGTCCGATCCTGATCTCTCACGGTCAAGCGGTGCCTCGACCGTGGAACGCTGCGCGGAGGCGCGCGCCCGCAGCCGGCTATACGCGTCGCGGCCGGATTGCGCCGGAGAGGCCGGCGCTCGCCCCATCCCTGAGTTCGAGCCAGAGGAAGCGCGCGGGATCGACCGGGCCCGGCAGGATCAGCCGGCCCGCGGGCACGGGCACAAAGCCGAAGCGGCGGTAATAGGGCGCGTCGCCGACGAGGACGACGAGGCCGTGTCCCGCGGCGCGGGCGGCGTCGAGGCTCGCCTGCATCAGGCTGGTGCCGATGCCGCGGTCGGAAAAGCTCGGATCGACGGTGAGCGGCCCGAGCACGAGGAGCGATCCGCCTTGCGCCTCGGCCGGGCCGATCCGCACCGAGCCGACGAGATAGGTGCCGACCAGCGCGGTCAGGCAGAGATCAGGCAGAGGCGCGACGCCCTCGCGTAGGCGGTAGGCGGTACGGGCGAAGCGGCCGGGGCCGAAGGCGCGGGCGTGCAGCCGCTCGATCGCCGCGGCGTCGTCCGGATGCTCGGGTCGGATGACGAGGGGGAGGGCGGTCACGGGCGGCGTCCGGCGGCGAATGCGCGCCGATAGCAGCCGGCTGCGCAGTCGGCAAACAGAGGCGCGCGTCAGGCGCCGCGCGCGGAGAAATCGATGCGCGGATCAATCCATGTGTAGGTGAGGTCGGAGAGTAGATTCACGGCCAGACCGAGCAGGGAGAAGATGTAGAGCGTGGCGAATACCACCGGATAGTCGCGGCCGACGATGGAGGAGAACGACAGAAGCCCAAGCCCGTCGAGCGAGAAGATCGTCTCGATCAGCAGCGAGCCGGTGAAGAAGGCGGTGATGAAGGCACCGGGAAAGCCGGCGATGACGATCAGCATCGCGTTGCGGAAGACGTGGCCGTAGAGGACGCGCCGCTCGCTCACGCCCTTCATGCGGGCGGTGACGACATATTGCTTGCGGATCTCGTCGAGGAACGAGTTCTTGGTCAGCAGCGTCGAGGTGGCGAAGGCGCCGAGCACCAGGGCGGAGAGCGGCAGCACGAGGTGCCAGGCGTAGTCCAGGGCTTTGCCCCAGAGGCTCAGGGACTCGAAATTCTCCGAGGTGAGGCCGCGCAGCGGGAAGATCTGCAGGAACGAGCCGCCCGCGAACAGGATCACGAGGAGGATGCCGAATAGGAAGCTCGGGATCGCGTAGCCGACGATGACGACCGCCGAGGTCCAGACGTCGAAGCGCGAACCGTCGGCGACCGCCTTGCGGATGCCGAGGGGGATCGAGATCGCGTAGGAGATCAGCGTCATCCATAGGCCGAGCGAGATCGAGACCGGGAGCTTCTCTTTGATCAGGTCCAGCACCGAGACGTCGCGAAAATAGCTGCGGCCGAAATCGAAGCGCAGGTAGTCCCACAGCATCTTGCCGAAGCGCTCATAGGCGGGCTTGTCGAAGCCGAACTGGGCCTCGAGCTTCTTGATGAAGGCGGGGTCGAGCCCCTGCGCGCCGCGGTATTTCGAGGCCTCGCCGCCGCCGCGGGCCGCCCCGCCGCCGAGATCGCCCTGGCCGCCGGTGATGCGCGAGAGCGAGCCTTCCTGCTGGCCCTGGAGCTGGGCCAGAACCCGCTCCACCGGTCCACCCGGGGCGAACTGGATGATGGCGAAGGTGATGAGCATGATCCCGAAGATCGTCGGGATCATCAACGCAATGCGGCGCAGGATGTAGGCGAGCATGGAAGATCCTCAGTGTTTCTCACGAAACTCCCGCCGCACTTTCGTCGCCAGAGCGAAAGCCGTCGGTGACCGGGAGTTTTCGTGAGGCACTCTCAGCCCCGGCCGATCCGGCGCGCCTTGGCCTCGTCGTACCACCACAGGCCCGGCACGCCGAGCCCATAGGTCGGCAGCTTCGCCGGGCGGCCGTACATGTCCCACAGGGCGAGGCGGTACTCGGGCGAGTACCACATCGGGATCCAGTAGCGGCCGGCCCGCATCACCCGGTCGAGGGCACGGCAGGCCACGGTGAGGCTCGCGCGCGAATCCGCGTTGGCAACGCGGTCGAGCAGCGCGTCGATCACCGGATCGGTGATGCCGGCGAGGTTGTTGGAGCCGGGGATCGACGCCGCGCGCGAACCATAGGCCTCGCGCAGCTCCGGCCCCGGCGTCGCGTCGCCCGAGGCGGCGCGGGAGGTGATGTCGAAATCGAAATCGCGCACCCGCGCCTGATACTGCGCGGCATCGACCGCCCGCTGGCGTGCTTTGATGCCGATCAGCCCGAGATTGCGGATGAAGGGCTGGACGATCGGCTCCCAGACGGAATCCGAATCGAGGAATTCGAACTCGATCGGCTTGCCGCTCGGTAGCCGGAGCGAGCCGCCCTCGCGGGTGCAGCCCGCCTCCTTGAGCAGGGCCACGGCGCGGGCGAGCAGGGCCCGGTCCTGGCCCGAACCGTCCGGAACCGGCGGCGTCCAGGCCTCGCCGAACACCTCGGCCGGCACCTGCCCGCTGAAGGGTTCGAGCAGGGCCAGCTCCTCCGCGGAGGGCTTGCCCGTCGCCATCAGGTCGGTCTTCTGGAAGAACGAGACGGTGCGCTCGTAGGAGCCGAACATCGCCGTGCGGTTGGTCCAGGGGAAGTCGAAGCACAGGCCGATCGCCTCGCGCACGCGCGGATCCCTGAACACCTCGCGGCGGGTGTTGAAGAACCAGCCCTGGATGTTGGCGGGCGAGGTATCGGGCAGGGTTTCGCGCTTGACGCGGCCCTCGCGCGCGGCGGGAAAATCGTAGCCCGTCGCCCAGATTCGCGAGGTGAATTCCTGACGATAGGTGTAGGCGCCGCCTTTGAACGCCTCGAAGGCGACCTGGCGGTCGCGGAAATACTCGTAGCGGAGCTGGTCGAAGTTGTTCTGCCCGACCATCACCGGAAGATCCGCCGCCCAGTAATCGGTCACCCGCTCCAGTTCGATGAAGCGGCCGATGTCGATCCGCCCGACCTGATACGGGCCGGAGCCGAGCAGGGGCTTGAGGGTCTGAGCCTCGAAGTCGCGCCCTTCGAAGAACTTGGCCGAAAAGATCGGGAGCCCGGCGACGATCAGCGGCAGGTCGCGGCTGCGGCCGGGGGCGAAGCGGACGACGAGGGTCTCGTCGCCCTCGGCCGTCGCCTCGGCGACGTCGCGGATCACCTGAGCGATCGTCGGGTGCCCCTTCTCCTTGAGGATGGTGAGGGAGAAGGCCGCGTCCCGCGCGGTCAGGGGTGAGCCGTCGTGGAAATGCGCCTGGGGACGCAGGGCGAAGCGATAGGTCAGGCCGTCGGGGCTGATCTCGACCGAGCGGGCGACGAGGCCGTAGAGCGCGTCCGGCTCGTCGAGCGCGCGCACCATCAGGCTGTCGAAGGTGAGGTTGATCCCGGCCGCGCCGTTGCCGCGGAAGACGTAGGGATTGAGCGTGTCGAAGGTGTCGAACGCCTGATTGCCGAAGGTCTGAACCAGAGTTGTCGAGAAGCGCCCGCCGCGCGGCGCCATCGGGTTCACGTAATCGAAATTCGGGAAGTCGGGCGCGTATTTCAGCTCGCCGAAGCTCGAAAGGCCATGAATCCCGCCATGAGCCGTGCGGACATCCTCGGCGCGGGTCGAACGGGGCAGGGCGCCCGCGAGCGCCAGCACCCCCGTTCCGAGGACGACGCTCCGGCGGGTCGCGCCCGCGCTCATCGCGGGGCCCCCGTCTTGGCGGCGAGCGCCTCGTCGTACCACCACGTCGTCGGGAAGCCGGAAGAGCCGTATTTCGGCAGCACCGCCGGGCGGCCGAAGCGGTTCCAGCGCAGCGTCCGCGTCGCGGCAGAGGACCATTGCGGCACCACGAAGTTGTGGGCGAGGAGCGCCCGGTCGAGGGCATGCGTGGCGGCGACCAGCGTCTCGCGGTCCTGCGCGAAGATCACCTTCTCGATCAGCGCATCGATGCCCGCATCCTTGATCCCGGCGATGTTGCGCGAGCCCGGCTTGTCGGCGGCGGCCGAGCCCCAGAACTCGCGCTGCTCATTGCCGGGCGAGAGCGATTCCGGCCAGTTCGAGGTGGTGATGTCGAAGTCGAAGCTGCGCAGGCGATTCTGGTACTGCGCCTGATCGATGACCCGGATCGAGGACTCGATGCCGATGAGCTTGAGCTGCGCGGCGTAGGGCAGGATCACCCGCTCGAACACGTTCTGGAATTCGAGGAACTCGACGGTCAGCGGCTCGCCGGTCGCCTTGGCGACCATCTTGCCGCCCTTCAGCTCGTAGCCGGCCTCCCGCAGCAGGCCGACCGCCTTGCGCAGGTTGGCCCGCGCGGCCTCGGGCGTGTCGTTGACGGGGTTGATGTAGGTCTCGGTGAAGACGCTGCCCGGCAGCTTGTCCCTCACGCTCTCCAGGATCACCTTCTCCATCCCGTCGGGCAGGCCCGACGAGGCGAGGTCCGAGCCGTAGAAGTAGGAATCGATCCGGCTGTAGAGGCCGTAGAAGAGCTGCCGGTTCATCTCCTCGAAGTTCAGGGCGAGGTTGAAGGCGCGGCGCACGCGCTCGTCCTTGAACTTGTCCCGGCGCAGGTTGAACACGAAGGCCTGCATGATGCCGGTGCCGCGGCCGGGGAACTCCTCCTTGATGAGGCGCCCTTCCTTCACCGCCGGGAAGTCGTCGTAGGCGGTCGCCCAGTTGCGGGCGATGTTCTCGGTGCGGAAATCGTAGAGGTCGCCCTTCAGCGCCTCCAGCAGCACGGAGCCATCGCGAAAGTACTCGAAGCGGACCGTGCCGAAATTATTGCGGCCGCGGTTCACCGGCAGATCCTTGCCCCAGTAATCGGCCACGCGCTCGTAGACGGCCGAGCGGCCGGCATCGATCTTGGTCAGCCGATAGGGGCCCGAACCCAGCGGGATTTCCAGCGTCGTCTCGGTAGGGCTGCGCGGCTTGCCGTTCTTGTCGGTGCCGGTCCACCAGTGCTTGGGCAGCACCTGCATCTGGCCCAGCACCTGGGGCAGTTCGCGGTTGCCGGCCTCGCTGAAGCGGAAGACGACCTCGCGCTCGGCCCCCGGCTCGGCCTTGGCCACGGTGTGGTAGTAGGCGGCATAGAACGGGTTGTTGGCCTTCAGCGTGTCGAAGGACCAGATCACGTCCTCGACGGTCACCGGCTTGCCGTCATGCCAGCGCGCGTTCGGCCGCAGGCGATAGGTCACCGACTGGCCGTCCTCGGCGATCCGCACGGCCTCGGCGAGGAGGCCGTAGGAGGAGAACGGCTCGTCGCCGGAATCCTCCATCAGCGTGTCGTAGATCTGGGTGATCCCGCCTTCGAGATCACCCTTCAGGCCGTTGACGATAAAGTTGAGGTTGTCGAAGCCGCCCTGCGACCCGAGCCGCACCAGGCCGCCGACCGGCGCCTTCGGGTCGGCATAGTCGAAATGCTGGAAGTCCGGGCCGTATTTCGGCTCGC
The DNA here is from genome assembly GCF_024347855.1 of Methylorubrum sp. GM97. Lineage (NCBI taxonomy): Bacteria > Pseudomonadati > Pseudomonadota > Alphaproteobacteria > Hyphomicrobiales > Methylobacteriaceae > Methylorubrum > Methylorubrum sp. GM97. The sequence goes on along the minus strand of NZ_AP025942.1, from coordinate 336,435 downwards.
CGAGCAGAGTCAGCGCGTGGCGCCAATTGCCGGGTGCCTCCTGCGCCGAGACCTTCGAGGCGGATTCGGCGGGCTCCTGAGCGGAGACGGGGCCTCGCAGTCCCAGGAGGACGAGTGCTCCGGCAAGGAAGCTGCGGCGGGCAATTACGGCGTTTTCCGTCACGTTGGCGCGGTCTCCCGATCCCGTGAGAGGTCAGTCGGGCGTCGTTCTAGGACGAGCCCGGGGCCGGCGCCACCCGCCGCGAGCGCGCAGCCGACGCGGCCACGTGGCCGGACATGAAAAAGGCCGGGCTTCAGGGGCCCGGCCTTCTCGGAAACTCGTGCGCCGCTCCGCCTTACGGCTTGGGCGCGTCGGGGTCGGGCTTGGCCGGGGGCTCAGTGGCCGGCGTGGACTCGGAGCCCGGATCCGCCTTGGTCGGGATGTCCCCCGAGGGCTTGGCCTCGGGCGCCTGGGTCGGGGCGACCTCGTTGCGCTGGGGCTGGACCTGCGGCGCCGGGACCGGGCGGGCGGTGTCCTTGCCGTCACCCGATTGGGTGTTGCCCTGCGGCGCGTTGGTCTCGGGCGTCTTGCTCTTGTCGCCCGTTGCGCTCTCCACCGGCTTGGTGCCGGCCGGCTTCTTCTCCTCGGCGGCCTTCTTGGCGTCGGGCTTGCCCTCGGCGGGCTTCTCGGTCTCGGCCTTCTTGTCGGCCGCCGGCGCCGTTTCAGCCTTCTTCTCGGCGGCCGGCAGCGGCTTCGGGCTGTCGGCGAGCGTGCGCAGATAGGCGATGACGTTGGCGCGGTCCGTCGGCGAGCCGATGCCGGCAAACGCCATCTTGGTGCCCTTCACGTACCCCTTCGGGCTTTCGAGGAAGTGGTCGAGATCCTCGTAGGTCCAGGTGCCGCCCTTCTCCTTGAGCGCGGCGGAGTAATCGAAGCCGGCGGCATGCGCCTTCTCGCGCTCCACGATCTCCCAGAGATCCGGGCCGACCTTGTTCGGGCCGCCCTTCTCGAAGCTGTGGCAGGCCTGGCAGGCCTTGGTGCCGCCCTTGCCCTTGTCGGCATCGGCGCTGGCGAGCCGCACGGCGATGGGCTCGGCCTTCGGGGCTTCCGCCGCCGCGCCACCGCTCTTCGGCTCGGGCTCAGGCAGGGGGTAGCCGGCGCTTCCGGCAGGCTTCGGGTGATAGATCAGCTCCGCCACGAAGCCCGACCCAACCGCGAACAGGAGGGCACCCAGGACCGCGCCCGCAACCTTGTTCAGCTCGAAGGAATCCATGCTCGACAGCTCCGGCGCGCGGGATCAGGACCCGGCGGATGAGGGCCCGACGGGCAGACGCCGGACTTTGGAGGATTTCAAGGGTGATTACCCGGTCGGGCCCGATCTTGACAATGGGCCATGCGCGCTGCGCGCTGTCGCACACCGTTATTCGTCACACGCTTCGAGCGAGCGGGCATTTTCGTTGCAGCTCTGCCGCACTGTGAGGGCGAAACGCCCGATCATGACAAGCCGGGCCGCCGCTGCTAGAGCGCTCCCGCGTGCCTAAAACCCCTTCCGCTTGAGTTCGACCGAGCCGCCCGAGGCCATGTCCGATCCCCTGATCCTGATTCCGGCCCGCCTCGCCGCGACCCGGCTGCCGTCGAAGCCGCTCGCCGACATCGCGGGCGTGCCGATGATCGTGCATGTCTGGCGCCGTGCCGTGGAAGCCGGCATCGGTCCCGTCGTGGTCGCCACCGACACCGACGCGGTCGCCGAGGTGATCGAGGCGCAGGGCGGGCTGGCGGTGATGACCCGGCCCGACCACCCCTCCGGCTCGGATCGTCTTGCGGAGGCGCTGGAGATCGTCGATCCCGACGGCAATCACGACGTCGTCGTCAACGTCCAGGGTGACCTGCCGACCATCGACCCGGCGATCATCGCCGCTTCGGTGATGCCGCTCGCCGACCCGCAGGTCGACATCGCCACTCTCTGCGCGGTGATCCACCGGCCCGAGGAGATGGACGATCCCAACGTGGTCAAGATCATCGGCCACACGGTGGGACCCAACCGTCTGCGCGCGCTCGCCTTCACCCGCGCCCGTGCCCCCTGGGGCGACGGGCCGCTGTTTCACCATATCGGACTCTACGCCTATCGCCGTAAGGCGCTCGCGCGCTTCGTCGCCCTGCCGCAGGGCGAACTGGAGCAACGCGAGAAGCTGGAGCAGCTGCGCGCGCTGGAGGCCGGCATGCGCATCGACGCGATGATCGTCGAGGACCTGCCGCTCGGCGTCGACACCCCCGCCGACCTTGAGCGCGCCCGCACGCTGCTCGCCATCCGCCGCCTGAACTGAGCCTGCCGAAGCACCGATGACCGACCGCACCATTGCCTACCAGGGCGAGCCCGGGGCCAACTCGCACATCATCTGCTCGCAGGCCTATCCCGGCTGGACCGCTTTGCCCTGCGCCACCTTCGAGGACGCCTTCGCCGCGGTGAACGAGGGCAAGGCGAACCTTGCGATGATCCCGATCGAGAACTCGATCGCCGGCCGGGTCGCTGACATCCACCACCTGATCCCGACGTCGCGGCTGCACATCATCGCCGAGCACTTCCTGCCGATCCACTTCCAGCTCATGGCCCTACCGGGCGTGGGCACGGAGCAGCTGACGAGCGTGCACAGCCACATCCACGCGCTCGGCCAGTGCCGCCGGATCATCCGGCGGCTCGGCCTCAAGGCGGTGGTCGCCGGCGACACGGCTGGCGCCGCCCGCGAGGTGGCCGAGGCGCGCGACCCCAGCCGCGCAGCGCTCGCCCCGGCCATGGCGGCCGAGGTCTACGGCCTCGATATCCTCGAGCGCGACGTCGAGGACGAGGCGCACAACACCACGCGCTTCGTCGTGTTCTCGCCGGAGCCCGCCGAGTGCGAGCCGGGTAACGACTCGACGGTGACGAGCTTCATCTTCCGGGTCCGCAACATCCCGGCGGCGCTCTACAAAGCGCTTGGCGGGTTCGCGACCAACGGCGTCAACATGTCGAAGCTCGAGAGCTACATGGTCGAGGGCCAGTTCACCGCGACCCAGTTCTACGCCGAGGTCGATGGCCACCCCGAGGATGACGGCCTGCGCCGGGCCCTCGAGGAGCTGCGCTACTTCTCGAAGGAGCTGCGCATCATCGGCACCTATCCGGCCCACCCGTTCCGCGAGACGACGCGGCAGGCGGCGGAATAAAGCGCGGCTCGACTGACTGCGCTCGCCGCAGGACGATCGGATTGTATCTACAAACTGATTGCCGCGACGATCGAACGGAGCTACGTTTCAGATGTTGATTGTCTGGGACGAGCCCAAGCGCCTGACCAACCTGCAAAAGCACGGTCTCGACTTCGCGGATTTCGAGGCGGGCTTCGACTTCGAGACCGCTCTTGTCGCGGTTGCCCAACCGAGCGCCACTGGCTCAGCCCGAATGAAGATCATCGGCGAGTTCGACGGACAGACGGTGGTGGCAGCGATCATCGCTCCCTTGGGACGGGAAGCGATCTCGCTCATCAGCCTGCGCCGAGCCAGCCGGAGCGAACGGAGGCTCTACTATGCCCGCTGACAAGCCCGATCGGAGACCGACCACGACCTCGGAGGAGGCCGGGATCCAAGCCGGCATCGCGGCCGATCCCGACAATCCGGAATGGACCGAAGCGGACTTTCGAAGCGCCGTGCCCTTCGAACAGGCCTTTCCCGTCCTCGCAGAGAAACTGCGCCGCACCCGCGGCCCCCAAAGCGCTCCGACCAAACAGCTCGTCAGCTTGAGGCTCGATCAGGACGTCCTGCTTCGTTTCAGGGCGACCGGTCCGGGCTGGCAGTCTCGGATGAACGAAGCCCTGCGCCGGGCCGCGGCCGATCTTCCCGACTGAGTGTCTCTGACAAAGCTCCCGTTGCGCCGTCCTCGCTAGAGCGAGAACGGTCGAAGATCGGGAGTTTCGTGAGGCACTCTAAACCGGCGATCGGCTGCCCTCGCGGCTCACGCCGCGTCGGCGGACTTGTCCTTGTTGGCCTCGGGCTTCGGGCCGCCCTTGGAGACGCCGACGAGAGCCGGGCGCAGGGTCCGGTCGCCGATGACGTAGCCGGTCTGCACCACCTGGACGACGGTGCCGTTGGGAACCTCGGTGTTGGGTACCTCGAACATCGCCTGATGGCGGTTCGGGTCGAAGCGCTGGCCCTTGGGATCGACCACCTTCACGCCGTGGCGCTCGAGCGTCTTGGTGAGATCCCGCTCCGTCAGGTCGATGCCCTCGATCAGACCCTTGAAGGGGCCCTCGGCACCCGCGCGGGCCTCCTCCGGCACGCTATCGAGCGCGCGGCGGATGTTGTCGGCGGTGTTGAGCATGTCGCGGGCGAAATTCGTCACCGCGTAGGTGCGGGCATCCGCAACCTCGCGCTCGGTGCGGCGGCGCAGGTTCTCCATCTCGGCCAGCGTGCGCAGCAGGCGATCCTTGAACTCGTCGCGCTCGGCGATCGCGGCCGCGAGCCCTTCCGCATCCGCGCCCGCTTGCGAGGCACCGGATTGCGGCGGAACCTCCGCCTCCGCGCCATCGTGCCGCTCGTGCTTCTCCATGTCGTCAGCCATCATCGTGCGATCGATCAGGTCTCGAAGGGTTCCGGGATGGGGCTGATATCATTCGGGCAAACCCCGAAATCAAGCGCACCGTGCCAGGGACGGGTCAGAGTTCGCGCGGCGGCGGCGAATCGACGAGGGCGTCGAGCCCTTCCGCTCGGAGGGCGGCGACGTCGCTGGCGAACACCTCCATCACCGCAGCGCGAATCATCGCGAGGCGGTCCGGCTGCACCACGCGAGTGCCAGTGAGGTCGGTCACGTAGAACACGTCCACCGCCCGCTCGCCGAAGGTCGCCACATGGGCCGAGGTGATGTTGAGGCTCAGGCGGTTGAGCCCCGTCGTCAGCTCGTAGAGCAGGCCCGGCCGGTCGAGGCCGGTGATCTCCACCACGGTCTCACGGCTCGACAGGGCGTTGTCGATCGACACGTCCGGCGGCACGAGGAAGGTCTTGGGCGGCTGCTTCGGGTGCTTGTCGGCGACGAGTTCGGCGATCTTGATCTCGCCCTTCAGTGCCCGCTCGATCGCCGTGGCGATGCGGCCGGCCCGGCGCAGCTCGTCCTCGTCCCGCTCGAAGGCGCGGGAGATGAAGATCGAATCGAGGGCGAAGCCGTCGGTGGTCGTGAAGATCTGCGCATCGACGATGTTGCCGCCCATGGTCGCGCAGGCGCCGGTGATGATGGCGAGCAACCGCGGATGATCGGGGGAATAGACCGTCAGCTCGGTCACGCCGCGCACCGGATCGGTCTCGTAGGTCGTCGCGCTGGTGCGGCCCTCTTCCATCACCGTGCGCAGGAAGCGGGCGTTCTTGAAATGGCGCGTCGAATCCACCTTGAGCCAGTAGGCTTGGTTGTGGCGCGCGGCGTAGCCGTCGAACAGCTCGGAGTTCCAGTCGGAGAGCTGCTCGCGCAGGGCCATCTGGATCAGCCGGACCCGGTCGGTGCGGGCGATTTCTGAATGGCCGCCGGACAGGACGACTTCGGTCTCGTCGTAGAGAGTGCGCAGCAGCGTGCCCTTCCAGGCGGTCCACACGCCGGGGCCGACCGCCTTGATGTCGGCGACGGTGAGGATCGCGAGCAGCTTCAACCGCTCCAGGCTCTGCACCTCGCTCGCGAACTTCTCGATCGTCCTGCGGTCGGAGAGGTCGCGGCTCTGCGCGGTCATCGACATCAGCAGGTGGTGCTCGACCAGCCACGAGACCGTCTCGGTCTCCGCCTGGCTCAATCCGAAACGCGGCCCGAGCTTGCGGGCGATGGCAGCACCCGCGATCGAGTGGTCTTCCGGCCGGCCCTTGGCGATGTCGTGGAGCAGGATCGCGACATAGAGGGCGCGGCGGTTGTGGATCGTATCGATGAGCCGCGTGGCGAGCGGATGTTCGTCGCGCACCCGGCCCGAATCGATCGCGGCGAGCACGCCGAGCGAGCGCAGCAGATGCTCGTCCACCGTGTAGTGGTGGTACATGTTGAACTGCATCATCGCGACGATGCGGCCGAATTCCGGGATGAACCGGCCGAGCACGCCCGCCTCGTTCATCGATCGCAGGATCGTTTCGGGCGCGTTCTTCGAGGTGAGGATGTCGAGGAAGAGCCGGTTGGCCTCCGGATCGATGCGCACCGCGTGGGTGATGAGCTTGAGCGAGCGGTTGGCCAGCCGCGCCGCGTCCGGATGGATCGGGAGGTTGTGCCGGTCGGCGAGCCAGAACAGGCGGATCAGGTTGACCGGATCGCGCTCGAACGCGTCCTCGCCGCGGATGTTGACCCGGCCGTTGTCGATCCAGAAATCCTCGGCCTCGATCGAGGTCGCGCGGAAGCGGTCGCGGAAGCGGCCGATCCAGCGGTCGAGCACCGGCGTGCGCTTGGCGTGGCGTGCCTCCAACTCGGCGCAGACGATGGCGGTGAGGTCGCCGACATCCTTGGCGATGAGGAAATACGCCTTCATGAAGCGCTCGACGCCCGAGAGGCCGCCGCGGGAACCGAAGCCGAGCCGCTCGGCGATCTTCGGCTGCAGCCCGAACGACAGCCGCTCCTCCGGCCGCCCGGTCACGAAGTGGATGTGGCAGCGCACCCGCCACAGGAACTCCTCGCAGCGCTCGAACAGGCGGTACTCGTCCGGCGTGAACAGCCCGGCATGGACCAGCTCGGCCTGATTGCGCACGCGATAGGTGTATTTCGCGATCCAGAACAGGGTGTTGAGATCGCGCAAGCCGCCCTTGCCGTCCTTGACGTTGGGCTCGACGAGGTAGCGCGAGGCGCCCGCCTTGGCGACGCGGGCATCGCGCTCGCGCAGCTTGGCGTCCACGAACTCCGAGGCCGACCCGATCACCAGTTCGGTGTCGAAGCGGGTGACCATCTCCTCGAACAGCGAGCGCGAGCCGAACAGGAAGCGGGATTCCAGCAAAGCGGTGCGGATCGTCATGTCGGCGCGGCCCTCGCGCAGGCATTCCTCGACGGAGCGCGTCGCGTGGCCGACCTTCAGCTTGAGGTCCCACAGCACGTAGAGCATCGCTTCGACGACGCTCTCGGACCATGCGGTCTGCTTGTAGGGCAGCAGGAACAGCAGATCGATGTCCGAGCCCGGCGCCATCGTACCCCGGCCGTAGCCGCCTGTCGCGACGATCGCGAGGTGCTCGCCGGTGGACGGGTTGTCGTTGGGATAGAGGCGCCAGACCACGGCGTCGTAGATCGCCCGCACCACCGCATCGGTGAGGCGGCTCAGACGCTGCGCGCAGGCGAGGCCGTCGCGTTCCTTGAGGAGAAGCCGCTCGGCCTCCGCGTGACCGGTCTCGATCACCTTGCGCAACTCGGGCACAAGGAGCCCCCGCAGCTTGGTCGGCTCGCGGGCGTCGCGGTCGAGAGAGGCGACGATCTTTTCCAGGACGGGAACGGGGTCGAACATGGCCGTCCCGTTAGCATGTAAAGCCGGCGGCGGCATCGGGCGGTTGCAGGCAACTCAGCCGTTCTGTTTCGCGGATTTTTCGTTTGACGAAACGAACGTGACTGTTCTAGCCATCAGGTGGATCCGGCAATAAGCCGGGCCGACATGGGAGACAGCCGCATGATTCGACGCCGCACCGTCCTCTCCGCCTTCGCCGGATTGTTCGGCCTCCTCGCGACCGGTTCGAACCTGCGGGCTGCCGACGTCTCCGAGATCCGGCTCGACTGGGCGACCTACAATCCGGTCAGCCTGGTCCTGAAGGAGAAGGGCTTTCTGGAAGAGGCGTTGAAGGCCCGCGGCATCAAGGTGCGCTGGGTCCAGTCGCTCGGCTCCAACAAGGCGCTCGAATTCCTGAACGGCGGCGCCATCGATTTCGGCTCCTCGGCCGGGGCGGCCGCACTCCTGGCACGCATCAACGGCAACCCGATCAAGGTCGTCTACGCCTATTCCCGGCCGGAATGGACCGCGCTCGTCACCCGCAAGGAGACCGGGATCGGCAAACCCGCCGACCTCAAGGGCAAGCGCATTGCCGTCACCCGCGGCACCGATCCCCACATCTTCCTGATCCGCGCCCTCCAGGGTGCCGGGCTCACCGAGAAGGACGCCAAGCTCGTCCTGCTCCAGCACGCCGACGGCCGCACGGCGCTCGACCGCGGCGACGTCGATGCCTGGGCCGGACTCGATCCGATGATGGCCGCCGCCGAGATCGAGAGCGGCGACGTGCTGTTCCACCGCGATGCCGCCGCCAACACCTGGGGCGTGCTCGACGTGCGCGAGGATTTCGCCAAGGCGCATCCCGATCTCGTGAAGGTGGTCATTGCCGCCTACGAACAGGCCCGCGCCTACGCGCTCGCCAACCCGGACGCCCTGAAGGGCGCGCTCGTCTCGGCCACCAAGCTGCCCGAGGCGGTCATCGCCAAGCAGATCGAGCGCACGGACCTGAGCCAGCCCGCCGTTGGTTCGGCCCAGGCCGAAAGCATCCGCGCCGCCGGCCTTGCCCTGCAGCAGGCGGGCGTCATCCCCGCGTCCACCGACGTGGCGGCGGCGGTGGAGGGTCTGATCGATCCGCAGTTCAACCCGGCCCCGACCCGCTGAGCCTGCTAATGCCGGACGCCGCGCACCTCGCCGCCTTTGCCCTGGTCTGCCTTGGCATGGTGCTGACGCCCGGCCCGAACATGGCCTACCTCGTCTCGCGCACCGTCGTGCAGGGACGAGCGGCCGGGTTGGTGTCGCTGACGGGTGTCGCGGCGGGCTTCGTCGTCTACCTGCTCTGCGCGGCCTTCGGCATCACCGCCCTCCTCGTGGCGGTGCCCTTCGCCTACGATGCCCTGCGCTTGGCCGGGGCGGCCTATCTCTTCTTCCTTGCGTGGCAGGCCGTTCGGCCCGGCGGGCGCTCGCCCTTTGACACCCGCCCGCTGCCGCCCGACGGGGCGGGGCGGCTTTTCGCCATGGGCTTCCTGACGAGCGTGCTGAACCCCAAGATCGCGGTGATGTACCTGTCGTTGCTGCCGCAATTCATCGATCCGGCGGCGGGCGGGGTGCTGACGCAATCCCTTGCGCTCGGCCTTCTCCAGATCGCGGTGAGTCTCACGGTGAACGCGGTGATCGTTCTGTCCGCCGGGTCCGTCGCTGCGTTCCTAAAAGGGCGGCCCCTCTGGCTCCTCGCGCAACGCTGGTTCATGGGGACGGTGTTGGCGGGGCTCGCGCTGGGCGCGGCGACCGATGCGCGGCGCTGAACGGCCGACCCGGCCGAGTCTTTTCGAGAACACGATGCAGATCCGGCGCGGCACCCTGGCATGAGCGTCACCACCGTTCTCTCCGACGACACGGAGCCGAAGGCGGTTCCTGCGCGTCGCTCCGCTGTTCTGGGGGGCGGGGCGCGGCTGGCGCTCGGCCTGCTGCTACCGCTCGTCTTGGCGCTCGGCTGGGAGGTGGCTGTCGCGGCCGGGCTCGCCTCCGGGCGCCTGCTCCCGCCGCCGAGCCGGGTCACGGCCGCGCTCTGGACGCTCGCGGCCTCGGGCGAACTCTGGACCCATGTCGAGGCGACCCTGATCCGCGTCGGCCTCGGCTTCGCCTTCGGGGCCGGCGCCGGCATCCTCGCGGGCGCGCTCACCGCGACGCTGCCGACCCTGCGCTGGCTGGTCGATCCGAGCCTTCAGGCCCTGCGCGCCGTCCCCTCACTCGCCTGGGTGCCGCTGTTCATCCTGTGGTTCGGCATTCTCGAGACGCCGAAGGTCGCCCTGATCGCGGTCGGGGTGTTCTTTCCCGTCTACATCGGCGTGGCCGGTGCCATCGCCTCGGTCGATCGCAAGCTGGTGGAGGTCGGCCGCATCTTCCGGCTTTCGAAGGTCGCGCTCGCCCGGCGCATCCTCCTACCGGCCGTGCTGCCGGCCACCCTGACGGCGCTCCGCACCGGGCTCGGCCTCGGCTTCCTGTTCGTGGTCGCCGCCGAACTGATGGGGGCCTCCGAGGGGCTCGGCTACCTGCTTCTCGACGGCCAGCAATTTAGCAAGCCCGACCAGATCCTGGCCGCGATCATCAGCTTCGCCGTGGTCGGCAAGGCGGCCGATGCCGGGCTCGTCGCCCTGACCAGCCCGCTGGTGCGCTGGCAGGATACGGCGCGGGAGACACTGTGAGCCCGCCATGCTGAGCATCCAGAGCCTGTCCAAGACCTATGCCGACGGCACCCGCGCGCTGGAGGGCATCAACCTCGACGTCCCGAACGCCGAGATCGTCGCTCTGATCGGCGGCTCGGGCTGCGGGAAGACCACGCTGCTGCGCCTCATCGCCGGGCTCGACCGGCCGAGCGCGGGCGACATCGCCCTCGACGGTGAACCGATCACCGGGCCCCATCCGGGCGTCGGCCTCGTGTTCCAGGAATCGCGCCTGCTGCCCTGGCTGACAGTCGCCGAGAATGTCGGCTTCGGCATCGATCACCTGCCGAGGCGCGAGCGGCGGGAGCGCGTCGCCCATGCGCTGGAGCGGGTCGGACTCGCCGAACAGGCCGGGCGCTGGCCCCGCGAACTGTCCGGTGGGCAGCAGCAGCGCGTCTCGATCGCACGGGCGTTCGTGGCCAACCCGCGGGTGCTGCTTCTCGACGAGCCGTTCTCGGCGCTCGATGCCTTCACCCGCAAAGATCTCCACCGCCATCTCCTCGCCCTGTGGGAGGAGATGCGGCCGACGGTGCTGATCGTCACCCACGACGTCGCCGAGGCGGTGGCGCTCGCCGACCGCGCCATCGTCATGCGCCCGCGCCCCGGCCGCCTCGACGACACGGTGGCCCTTCCGATGCGCCGGCCGCGCGACCCGGCCGCGCCGACGAGCGAGGCGGCGACCCGCAACATCCTGGCCGCCCTCGATCATTCGCTGCGCCCGCGCGACGCCTCCCGTGCACCGGAACTCGCCGGCGGCAGCTCGTTCTGAGGTGTCGCGGACCCGCGAAAGCCGCTAAATCCTCGACACCAAAAAACGCGCCACCAAGAGAACAGGAGGAAATCCATGGACGCCGACGCCCTGCGCGCTCTCCAGGCCCCGCTCAAGAACAAGTACCGTGAGACGCCGGATTCCGCCGTCATCACGCTCAAGGCGAAGGGCTCGCTGGACGACACCAGCATCGCCTGCAAGGTCGAAACCGGCCGCGCGCTGGCCGTGGCCGGCCTGCACCCCGCCACCGGCGGTTCGGGCGCCGAACTCTGCTCCGGCGACATGCTGCTCGAAGCGCTCGTCGCCTGTGCGGGCGTGACGGTCAAGGCGGTGGCGACCGCGCTCGAAATCCCGCTCAAGGCCGGCACGGTCAGCGCCGAGGGCGACCTCGACTTCCGCGGCACGCTCGGCGTCGACAAGGAGGCGCCGGTGGGCTTCCGCTCGATCCGCCTGAAGTTCGACCTCGACACCGACGCTCCCCAGGAGAAGCTCGACCAGCTTCTGAAGCTGACCGAGCGCTACTGCGTCGTGTTCCAGACCCTCAACCACAAGCCGGAATTGTCGGTGAACGCCTCGCGCTCCTGAGCGGCGAAGCGTATCGGACAGGCGTCATGCGCCTGCTCATCATCGAGGACGACCGCGAGGCCGCCGCCTATCTGGTCAAAGCGTTCCGGGAAGCCGGGCACGCGGTGGACCATGCGGGCGACGGCCTCGACGGCTATGCACTCGCCCGTGAGGGCGATTACGACGTGCTGATCGTCGATCGCATGTTGCCGAAGCTCGACGGGCTCTCGCTCGTGCGCTCCCTGCGCGAGCAGGCGATCGCCACGCCGGTCCTCATCCTCTCGGCACTGGGCCAGGTGGACGACCGGGTGAAGGGTCTGCGGGCCGGGGGCGACGACTATCTCCCGAAGCCCTACGCCTTCTCCGAGCTTCTCGCCCGCACCGAGGTGCTGGCCCGCCGCCGCACGGCCGCGACCGGCCAGAGCGAGGCCACCGCCTACCGGGTCGGCGACCTCGAACTCGACCGGCTCTCGCACCGGGTGACGCGGGCGGGCCGCGAGATCGTGCTCCAACCCCGCGAGTTCCGGCTGCTCGAATACCTCATGCGCCATGCCGGGCAGGTCGTGACCCGGACGATGCTGCTGGAGCATGTCTGGGACTACCATTTCGATCCGCAGACCAACGTCATCGACGTCCACGTCTCGCGCCTGCGCGCGAAGATCGACCGCGGCTTCGAGCATCCGATGATCCATACGGTGCGCGGCGCGGGCTACGTCATCCGGGCGGACGAGCCGCAAGCCTCGTGAGCCCAACCACCGCATCGCCGCCGCCGGATGGCCTCCTCGCGCGCCTCGGAAAAATCTTCCGCACGACGGCGTTCAAGCTGTCGCTCGCCTATCTCGTGCTGTTCGCGGTGCTGGCCTCGCTCGGCCTCGGCTACGTCGCCTGGAATGCGCGGCGGGTGCTCGACGACCAGATCCTCTCGACCATCGATGCCGAGATCAACGGGCTGTCCGAGCAATACACGGCGGGCGGGCTGCGCCGTCTCATCGCCGTGGTGGAACGGCGCGCCAAGGAGCCCGGCGCCTCGCTCTACCTCGTGACCACGCCCGCGGGCGAGCACATCGTCGGCAACGTGAGCCGGCTGCCGGCCGACATCCTCGCCCGGTCCGGCCAGTACGAGAGCTATTACGGGCGCGGCTCCGATGCGGGCCCGAGCGAGCATCGCGCGATCATGCGGGTCTTCAACCTCGCCGGAGGCTTCCGCCTCGTCGTCGGCCGCGACACCGAGGAGCGCGACCACCTGCGCGCGGCGATCGGCAACACCTTCGGCTCCTCGCTCGCTCTCGTCGTGCTGCTCGGCGTGCTCGGCGGCTGGTTCGTGGCGAGCCGCGTGCTGAAGCGCGTCGACGACATGACCGAGACCACCCGCACCATCATGGCGGGTGATCTCGACGGTCGCCTGCGGGTCGGCGGCACCGGGGACGAGCTGGACCGCCTTGCCCAGAACCTCAACCTGATGCTGGAGCGCATCGGCGAGCTGATGCGCGGCATGCGGGAAGTCTCCGACAACATCGCCCACGACCTCAAGACGCCGCTGACCCGATTGCGCAACCGCGCCGACGAGGCCCTGCGCACGGCCGAGACGCCGGAGGCCCTGCGCACGGCGATGGAGGGCGTGATCGAGGACAGCGACGGGCTGATCCGGGTGTTCAACGCGCTTCTCACCATCGCCCGCCTGGAGGCCGGCAACGCGCCCGAGAGCGTGAGCCGCTTCGATGCCGGGGCGGTGGCGCGGGAGGTGGCCGAACTCTACGAGCCGCTGGCCGAGGACAGGGGCCTAAGCCTGACCGTTGAGATCGAGCCGGATCTGATGCTCGACGGCAATCGCGAGTTGGTCGGGCAGGCGATCGCCAACCTCCTCGACAACGCCATTAAGTACGGTGCCCGCTCCCCTGCGTCCGGCCCGCAGGAGATCACGGTCAGCGCCGTGCGCGCCGACGGCGTCGTTCAACTCCGGGTGGCGGATCGCGGCCCCGGCATTCCGGAAGCCGAGCGCGAGCGGGTGCTCGACCGCTTCGTGCGCCTCGATGCCGCCCGCACCCGCCCCGGCTTCGGCCTGGGCCTCAGCCTCGTCGCCGCCGTCGCCCGGCTGCATGGCGGACGCCTCGACCTTGCCGACAATGCTCCCGGGCTCTCCGTCACCCTGAGCCTGCCGGCCGGCGCGGCCTGAAGCGAATTCAGTTCAGGAAATTGCGCACGCCGTCGGGGTCGGCGAGCGTCGCCAGCGGGCTACCGGGGAGCGCGAGGACCACCAGCAGGACCGAGAGCGTGACGGTGGCGAGCCCCAGCACCGCACCGACCCGCTGCGGTTCGAACCGGCGGCTCGCGATCAGGGCGCAGCCAAGCGTGAAGACGGCGGCTTCGACGAAGGGAACGAAATTGGTGCTGCTCATCGATTCGCTTTCGTCCTCAGTCGCCGTGTCGTCCGCCGGAAGTACCGCGAGAGGATGCCGCTCCGGCCCAGCTGGGATCAACCGAAGAAAGCGTGTTCCTGCTCCCGAGCCCTTCAGGACAGGACGGCCGGGCCGCGGAAAAATTCCCTCGAGGCGGCGCGCCGGGGCCGAGGGACGGGTCCGACACACTGTCTTCGTTCGCGCGATCGTTAGAGCGGCTTCCAGGGCCATCGCTTCGACCGGTTCGCCCTGACCATCGAGGCGGCGCTGGCCGGGCTCGGCGCCGCGCGATCCGGCCTGACGGGGAGCGGGAAGACGCGTCGCGCGGTGGAGGTCGCGCGCTTCGGGTGGTATCTGCCTCGCGCGTGTCGCCCGATGATCCATCCGCTCCGTCCCATCCGCACGGCCTCCCGCGCTTGCCGGTCGCCGCCGCCATGAGCGCGTCCGCCCGCCCGCCGGAAACGGCACTCTACGCGCCGGTGAAGGGCTTCCTCGAAACCCTCGGCTTTGCCGTCAAAGGCGAGATCGGAGGCTGCGACCTCTTGGGGGTGCGCGAGGGCGAGCCGCCGGTGCTGGTGGTGTGCGAGCTGAAGCAGAGCTTCAACCTGGAACTCGTGCTGCAGGCCGTGGACCGCGCCGGCGCCTGCGACGAGGTGTGGCTGGCGGCGCGCCTGTCGGTGCGCGGCAAGGGGCGGGAGGCCGATGCGCGCTTCCGCAACCTATGCCGGCGCCTCGGCTTCGGCCTTCTCGGCGTCGGTGCCGACGACGGCGTCCATGTCCTTCTCGGCCCTGGAGCGCCGATGCCCCGGCGCGACCCCAAGCGGCGCTCGCGCCTTCTGAACGAGCATCGCCGCCGACAGGGCGACCCCGTGGCCGGCGGCGGTTCGCGCGCGCCGGTGATGACCGCCTATCGCCAGCAGGCCCTCCTCTGCGCCCGCGCCCTGGCGCCCGGGCCGCTGCGCCCGCGCGACCTGACGAGCGCCGTCCCGACGGCGGCTGCCATCCTCCGCCGCAACGTCTACGGCTGGTTCGAGCGCACCGGCCACGGCGTCTACGCGCTGACGCCGGCCGGGCACGAGGCGATCGGGCGATGGCCTGCGACGCCGCCCTGACGCGCGCCCTCCCGAAATGCCCTTGGCAGAACTCGATTTGCGCGTTTGATGGGCAGGGCCGCGGCGCGACGGCGATGCGGACGCTTCGAATCGAAGAAGGGACGGCATGGGCAGGCGACACGACGGGCAGATTGCCCGCGACGACGGCACGGCGCCCCTGATCGCGCGGCTGGGGCAGGCCCCGCCGCTCTCGAACCCCGAGGCGGCGCAGGCGCGCCTCGACGAGATCGCCGACGCGCTTCCCGCCGCCCTGCGCGAGGGACCGGCCCGCGATCTCCTCGCGGCGCTCGCCGACCACTCGACCTTCCTGTGGTCGCTCGCCTCGCGCGATGCCGCCCGTCTCGTCCGCCTGTTCGAAGAGGCGCCGGAAGCGGCCGACGCCCGCATCATTGCCGCGCAGCGCGCCGCCGGCCGGGCGGGGGAGGGCGCCGCGCCCGACCTCGATGCGGTCGGCAAGACCCTGCGCCGGAACCGGGCCGAGCACGCGCTCCTCGTCGCGCTCGCCGATATCGGCGGTCTCTGGCCGCTGGAGCGGGTGACCGCCGCGCTCTCCGATTTCGCCGACGCCTCGGTGTCGGCGGCCGTCGATGCGATGCTGCTGCAAGCGGCCGCCGCCGGCCGCTTCCTGCCGAAGGATGCGAGCGAGCCGCAGGCCGGCTCGGGTCTCGTCGTGCTGGGCTTAGGCAAGCTCGGCGGACGCGAGCTGAATTATTCGAGCGATATCGACGTGATCGTGTTCTTCGATCCGGAGGCCGCGCCGCTGAAGCCGGGGCTGGAGCCGACGCCGTTCTTCACCAAGTTGGCGCAGGGCGTCTCGAAGCTGCTGCAGGAGCGCACCCGCGACGGCTACGTCCACCGGGTCGATTACCGCCTGCGGCCGGATCCCGGTTCGACGCCGACCGCGATGAGCCTCGCCTCGGCCTACGTCTATTACGAGACAACGGGCCAGAACTGGGAGCGGGCAGCCTTCATCAAGGCCCGCGCCATTGCCGGCGACATCCCGGCGGGCGAGCGGTTCCTGGACGACCTCACCCCCTTCGTCTGGCGCAAGTATTTCGATTTCGCGGCGATCGCCGACGTGCACGCGATGAAGCGGCAGATCCACGCCGTGCGCGGGCACGAGGCGCTGGCGGTGGCCGGCCACGACATCAAGCTCGGACGCGGCGGCATCCGCGAGATCGAGTTCTTCGTCCAGACCCAGCAACTCGTCTTCGGCGGCCGGCGCCCAATGCTGCGCGGGCGCTCCACCGTGCCGATGCTGGCCAAGCTGCACGAGGATGGCTGGATCTCCCCGGAGGCGCGCGATGAACTCGGCGCGGCTTACGCCTTCCTGCGCACGGTCGAGCACCGCCTGCAGATGGTGCGCGACGAGCAGACCCAACGCCTGCCGACCGACCGGACCGAACTCGAGAATTTCGCTCGGTTCGCGGGCTTTGCCGACCTCGCCGGTTTTGAGGCGGCCCTGCTCGCCCATGCCCGACGGGTGCAGGCGCATTACGCCTTGCTGTTCGAGGCCGGGCCCGATCTCTCATCCGAGGTGGGCGACCTCGTCTTCAGCGGTGCCGCCGACGATCCGGCGACGCTGGCCACCCTGCGCAGCCTCGGCTTTCGCGATCCGGAACGCGTCACCGACACCGTGCGCGGCTGGCATTTCGGGCGGCGTGCGGCGGTGCGCAGCCCCCGCGCCCGCGAGGTTCTGACCGAACTGGTTCCGGCCCTGCTCAAGGCGCTCTCGGGCACGCCCGATCCGGACGCGGCGCTGGCCAATCTCGACCGCGCCTTCGGCCGGATGCCGGCGGCGGTGGAGCTGCTGACCATCCTGCGCGAGCACGAGCGCCTGCGGCTGCTCTTTGCCGATCTCCTCGGCAGCGCCCCGCGCTTGGCGGGCACCGTCGCCTTCTCGCCGCACGTGCTCGACGCGGTGATCGACCCCGATTTCGGCGACCCATCGGTCGATGCCGGAGCCATCGCCGCGCATTACCGCGCCCTGCTCGGCCGGCCCGACAGCCATGAGGTGTTTCTCGACCGCAGCCGCGACGCGGCCCGGCAGCTCCGTTTCCTCACCGGGGCGCGGCTCCTCTCCGGCATCCTGACGCCGCAGGCGGCCGGCCGCGCCTTTTCGGCGATCGCCGACGCCGCGGTGGCGACGGCGCTGGACGCCGTGTCGAAAACCTTTTTCGCCGAGCACGGCCCGATTCCGAACGGCCGCATCGTCGTGCTCGGCTATGGCCGCCTCGGCTCGCACCAACTCACCGCGGAGTCGGACCTCGACCTCGTGGTGCTCTACGATTTCGACCCGGAGAACCGCACCAGCACCGGGCCCAAACCCCTCGACGCGGCGGTGGCCTACAATCGGCTGACCCAGCGCCTTGTCGCAGCGCTCACCGCCCCGACTCGCCGCGGCCTGCTCTACGAGGTGGATTTGCGCCTGCGTCCCGGCGGGGGCCAGGGTGCGGTAGCGGCGCAGTTCCGCAGCTTCCGCGCCTACCAGCGCGAGGAGGCGGAACTCTGGGAGCACATGGCGCTGACCCGCGCCCGTGTCATTGCCGGTGACGAGAGCCTCGCCGAGGAGGCGAAAGCGACGATCCGTGACGCGCTGATGCAGCCGCGTGACGCCGACGCGGTGAACCACTCCGTGCGCAGCATGCGTGCCACGGTCGAGAACGAGAAGGGCGATCACGGCCCCCTCGACCTCAAGCTCAGCCCCGGCGGCCTGCTCGACCTCGATTTTCTGGCGCAGGCCCTGGTCCTCGGCCATGCCCACACCCATCCCGATCTGATCGGCCTCGATGCGCCCGAGGTGTTTTCCCGCGCGGCCGGAGGCGGGATCATCGCGGCGGACGAGGCGGAGCCCCTCGCCGACGCCTACCGGCTCCTCGACGACGTGCACCAGTGGCAGCGCCTGATGGTCGAGGGCGACCCGACCCAGGCCTCCGACGTGGCGCTCGCCCGCCTCGCCCGCGCCGCCAACCTGCCCGATGCCAAGGCGCTCAGTGCTCGGCTCGACGAGGAACGGCGGACGGTGCGGACGATTTTCGACCGCCGGCTCGGGCAGCCGAACTGACGGGCTCAGCCCGGTACGACCGGTGATTTGGTCTGCGGCAGGGCATCGATCGCGGCACGATCGAGCTTGGTATGCGCCTGCACCAGCGCGTGCGGGGTGAGCGCCATCCACTGGCGGAGGGAGATGTCGGCGTAGCGCGGGCTGCGGAACATCTCGAGGAAAGTGAGCGGGGTGTCGCCGGTATTCTCGATGTAATGCCCCATGGCGAAGGGCACGTAGCCGACATCGCCGGCCTGATAATCGAAGCTGCGCGCCTTCGATTCCGAGCCGAACACGGTCATCCGCCCCCGCCCCGAGAGGTAGTATTGCCACTCGTCGCCATTGGGATGCCAATGCAGTTCACGCATCGCGCCGGGCTCCAGCTCGACCAGAGCTGCGGCGATGGTGGCGGAGGCCGGAAAGATTGAGGAATCGGTGATCCGCACGCTGCCGCCCTTCGTGCGGATCGGCTCCTGCGCCAGCATCCTGTGGCTGAAGCGCTTCGGGACGGGTCCCGTCCCGCCGAGCTGATCGTCGGCCAGCGCCCCCGGCTTCGGGCCGGGAAAGATGTAGAGTTCCTTTTCGGGGATCGCGTCGAACGCGCTTTCCGGCAACCCGAAGTTCTTCGCGAGCACGTCACGCGGGGTATGTGCGAGCCAATCGGTGATCAGGAAGGTCGAATCTTCCGAGAAGCCGCCGTCATCGAAGACCAGCAGGAACTCGCAGCCGTCCTCCGGTCCTTCAAGCCCCTGGATCGAGTGCGGAATGCCGGAAGGGAAGTACCAGAGATCGCCCTCACCGACATCGTCGGCGAAGGTGCGCCCGTCGCCGTCGATCGCGGTGATCCGGGCGCGGCCCTTGATCATGTAGGCCCACTCAGCCTCCTTGTGCCAATGCATCTCGCGGACGACGTTGGCCTTCAGGCGCATGTTCACGCCGGCCATGGCCGTCGAGATCGGCAGTTCCCGCGTTGTCGTCTGCCGCGCCCAGCCCCCTTCCTCCAGGCGCATGTGGCTGTCGGCGAACGACCATTTCAAGTTCGGCATGGTGCCGTGGTCGGTTTTCGGCGGCGCCATGGTGAAGGGGTCTTCTGCCTCTCTCGGCGCGTTACGCGGCCCGAGGATGTCGGCCCCCTTGCTGCCCCGGAGCGGCGATGGCCCCTCGGCCGATCGCGCGGGGCCGGCGCTCAAAGCCACGCCGCCCGCGGCAGCGATCAGGCCCCGGCGTGAGAACACGTTCATGACGACCTCGGTAATCCCATTGTCGCCCGGTAACGAGTTCAGGCCGCCTTCGTATCATCGGCGGCGATCACGACATCCGGCGCAGCTCTCGATCCTGCGCGGCTTTCCCTGCCTTGCGGGATCGGCCCGCCACCCCCTAATCTCAACCCCATGAAGGTCGTCGCGATCGATTTCGAGACCGCCAACGAGCGGCGCGACAGCGCCTGCGCGGTCGGGCTTGCCTGGATCGAAGGGGGCCGCGTGGTGCGGCGCGAATCCCGGCTGATCCGCCCGCCGCAGTTGCGGTTCTCGCCCGGCAATATCCGCGTCCACGGCATCCTGCCGGCGGATGTGCGCGACGCGCCGACCTTTCCCGAGGTCATCGCCGAGTTCCTGCCCGACCTGTCGGGCGGATTGATGCTCGCGCACAATGCCGGCTTCGACATGGGCGTGCTCGCCGCCTCGCTCGCTGCCTGGGGCGAGCCGGTGCCGGACATGGCCGGCCATTGCACCCTTCAGATCGCCCGGCGCGTCTTTCCCGATCCCGCGGGCCACGGCCTCGCCAAGGTGGCGAGCCGCCTCGGCATCCGCTTCGAGCACCACGATGCCGGCGAGGATGCCTTTGCCTGCGCCGAGATCGCGCTCGCGGCTCTGCGCGAGACGGGTGCGGCCGACATCGCCGACCTCGCTCGCGGCCTCGGACTTACCCCGATCCGTGCCCTCACCACGCCGCGCCGGGACATGACCCGCTCGACTTCGGCGAAAGCGCTGCGCGCCTCGGGCATCGTCGATCTCCGTCCCACGAATGCCCTGCGCTTCGCCATGCGCGGCAGCACCGGTAACCGCTACTCGCTCGAATTCGAGGAGCGGACGGATGGGCCGTATCTGCGCTGCTCCTGCCCGGCGGGCACCCACCGCCGCCGCTGCCGCCATGTCGATGCGCTGGTCGAGGGCGATATCACCGAGCTGACATCGAACAATTTCGACGATGTCGAGCGGCTGCGCCAATTGCTCGACGGCAAGAGCGTCGGACCGCTGCGGATCAAGGGCGTCGCCGCTGCCTGAAATGATGGCTTTGCGTGGCTCGTTGAGCGGCATCATGCTGCCGTTCGTGCCTCCCCTCCCGAGCGGAGGCGGTACACCGTGGACGTTGGCGGGGAAGCCGCTCCCGAAGCGGGCGACCCTCCTCCTTATCGGAGCTCTGAGAGCGCAGAATCGCCCGTGAGAACACGGCAGCCACGGAGGTGGTACGACTTTTTCATGCCGCTCGACCTATGACGCCGATCATTGTCGGCGCAATCGGCGCGTGAAATCCTCGCCCGATGCGTCCCGGCGGGTGCCAACGCAGACGACCTCGGTCTCGCGGTGCGCCGATTGAACCTTCGACACGATCGATGAGTGCGCGCCGCGCGACCCTCTCACCAAGAGGTGTCGCCATGGATCACGATACGATGCGTCGGACGACCGCCGAATTCTTCGGTACGTTCTGGTTGACCTTCGGCGGCTGCGGTGCGGCCGTCCTCTCCGCGGCCTTTCCCGAACTCGGGATCGGCTTCCTCGGCGTCGCCTTCGCCTTCGGCTTCACCGTGCTGACGATGGCCTACGCCGTCGGCCATATCTCGGGCGGCCACTTCAATCCGGCGGTCACGCTCGGATTGTGGTCGGCCGGACGCTGCGCGAGCCGGCACGTCCTGCCCTACGTCATCGCCCAGGTCATCGGTGCAACGGTGGCGGCCTTCGCCCTCTACACCATAGCCTCGGGAAAAGCCGGCTGGGTGCCGAACGGGTTCGCCGCGAACGGCTATGGCGAACTCAGCCCCGGCAAGTACGGTCTTGCCGCTTGCCTGATCACCGAAGTCCTGACGACGTTCATCTTCCTGTTCATCATCGTCGGCACGACGTCGAAGGGCGCGGCGGCGGGCTTTGCCGGCATTCCCATCGGGTTTGCCCTCGTGCTCATCCACCTGATCTCGATTCCCGTGACCAACACATCGGTCAACCCGGCGCGCAGCACCGGGCCGGCCCTGTTTGCAGGGCCGGAATACATCGCGCAGCTCTGGCTGTTCTGGCTCGCGCCGATCGCTGGAGCGATCGCGGCCGGCGTCGTCGGCCGATGGCTCTACGAACCCGCCGACATGGTCGAAACAACGGTGCTCGAGAGGGGCGCCGAAATCTGACGGCGGCTCGCCAATGATGACGAGGCAATCCCTTGCCCCGTCATCCTGCACCGTCACGCTTCTGCGTTTACTAGAGCTTCTCTTCCTCGAACGCCCTCACCCATTCCGCGCAGATGCCGGAGCGGACGATGTCGTCGAGGGTGAACTCCACGATCGGGATCGTCATCATCCGGCTCTTCACGAGGTGGATGACGGTGCGAAGCCCCGAGGTCTCGCGCAGGTCGGTCTGGGACACGTCGCCGTTGATGATGACCTGGCAATCGTCGCCGATGCGGGTCAGGAACATCTTGATCTCGGCGGTGGTGGTGTTCTGCGCCTCGTCGAGGATCACGAGACAGTTCTTGAAGGTGCGCCCGCGCATCACTTCGAACGGCACCACTTCGATGTCGCCGGCCTTCACCGCGATGTCGAAGGCGGCCGCACCCATGCGCTCTTTCATGGTTTCGGTCAGCGGCGCGACCCAGGGCGCGATCTTCTCTTCGAGCGTGCCGGGGAAGAACCCGAGCGAACGGCCGGACGGCACGTTGGGGCGGGTGATGACGACCTTCGAAATCCGGCGCTGGCGGAGAAGATCGGCGGCGCGGGTGCCGGCGATGAAAGTCTTTCCGGTGCCGGCCGGACCTAAGACGATGACTTGCGAAGATGACGCGAGGGCGTCGAGGTACTGACCTTGTCGATCAGTCAGTGGTTGGATCGGTGCGGGGTTACGTTCCTCGTCGAAGCGGGTGCGATGCATCCGGATCGGTCGGTCCTCAACCAGTTCAAGCCGTGCGCGTCGTCTCTTCATGGATCGATACTCCACCTTGACTCGTGCGTGACTCTCGCAAACTCGCTTTTTCAACCCGTCTCGACTTCCGCGACTCTCCTTCGATTCGGCGAAGACATTGCCGATCTTCGTTCAACTGTACGCAAGAGCAAAGCCAAACCCTACGAGTCGGTTCCACGGCGCAACATGAAGGCTGTGGAGAGCGGCTTTCAGGCAACGCTTCGCCCACGCCGCAAGGGTTGCAGGCGGGGGCGACGGCGGCGTGACGGCTTTGCGAAGAAGCGATGACCCAAGAAGCGTTGACCGATGCGCCTCTCGGCGCTGCCTGCGGATCGGGACGATCCCTGCCTGGGTCATCGCGGGCGTCGCCCTCCTCGGGCGGCGGCGCAGCCGGCGGATCACCGCCGGCGGGACGCTTCAACCGGGTTGGAGGAAGCTGTCGAGCACCATTTTCCGGCCGGCCTTGTCGAAGTCAACGGTGAGCTTGTTGCCGTCGATGCCGGCCACGGTGCCAGGGCCGAACTTGGTGTGGAAGACCCGTTGGCCGTTCTCGAAGGTGGAGGGCGCGCCCGTGGATTTGGCGACCAGCTCGCCCTCGATTTCCCGCGGGCCGCTCGCGCGGCCACCCCGGCCCTGTCCCCCGTTCAGTCCCCCTCCGAACCCGCCCGAGGTGTTGGCCTGGGCCCGCTGCCAGCCCGGCGTGCCGTAGGACGAGCCGAACGGCGTCGGGTTGCGGTCGAAGCGTGAGGCGCCGGCCGAGAAATGCGCGGGCGCCTCGACCACGTCCACGGCCTGCGGCGGCAACTCGTCGATGAAACGCGAGGGGATGGTCGAGGACCATAGCCCGTGGATGCGCCGGTTGACGGCGAAGGACAGCTTGGCGCGCTTGCGGGCGCGGGTGAGCCCGACATGGGCGAGACGCCGTTCCTCCTCCAGGCCGGCCCGCCCGCTCTCGTCGATGGCGCGTTGGTTCGGGAAAAGGCCGTCCTCCCAGCCCGGCAGGAACACGGTGTCGAACTCGAGCCCCTTGGCGGCGTGCAGCGTCATCAGCGAGACACGGTCGGCCCCTTCCGCCTCCGAGGCTTCCATCACCAGGGAGACGTGTTCGAGGAAGGCGGCCATGTCGGGGAATTCCTCCATTGAACGGACGAATTCCTTGAGGTTTTCGAGCCGCCCGGCGGCGTCGGCCGAACGGTCCTTCTGCCACATCTCGGTGTAGCCGGATTCCTCCAGGATGGTCTGCGCCACCTCCGGATGCGGCTTGGTCTCCACCAGTCGCACCCAGCGCGTAAAGCTCTCGACGAGGCCGCGCAGCATCGAGCGGGCGCGTGGCTTCAGCTCGTCGGTCTCGATCAGCTTGCGCGCCGCGGCGAGCAGCGGGATCCGGTCGGCGCGGGCGAAGGCGTGCAGCGTCTGCAGGGTCGCGTCGCCGAGGCCGCGCTTGGGCGTGTTGAAGATGCGCTCGAAGGCGAGGTCGTCGGCGCCGTTCATGGTGACGCGCAGATAGGCTAGCGCGTCGCGGATCTCGGCCCGCTCGTAGAAGCGCGGGCCGCCGATGACGCGATAGGGCAGGCCGACCTGAACGAACCGGTCCTCGATCTCGCGCATCTGCGCCGAAATCCGCACCAGCACCGCGATCTCCGAGAGCGCGTGCCCCCTGCGCTGGAGCGACTCGATCGATTCGGCGACCTGACGCGCCTCCTCCTCGGAATCCCATGAGCCCGTGACCGTGACGGGCTCGCCCGCCTCGTCCTCGGTCCGCAGGGTCTTGCCGAGGCGTCCCTCGTTTTTGGCGATGAGCCCGGAGGCCGCGGCGAGGATGTGGCCGGTCGAGCGGTAATTGCGCTCCAGCCGCACCACGGTGGCGCCGGGGAAATCGTGCTCGAAGCGCAGGATGTTGTCGACCTCGGCGCCGCGCCAGCCGTAGATCGACTGGTCGTCATCGCCGACGCAGGCGACGTTTTTCCGCGCCTGGGCGAGAAGCCTCAACCAGAGATACTGGGCGACGTTGGTGTCCTGGTACTCGTCCACGAGGATGTAGCGGAAGCGGTCCTGGTAGTTGGCCAGGATGTCCGGATTCTCGCGCCACAGCTTGAGGCACAGCAGCAGGAGGTCGCCGAAATCGACCGCGTTGAGCGTCGCGAGCCGGGCCTGATACGCCGCGTAGAGCTGCCCGCCCTTGCCGAAGGCGAAGGACTGCGCCTCGCCCGGCGGCACCTGTTCGGGGCTCAAGCCCCGGTTCTTCCAGCCGTCGATGGTGTGCGCCAGCGAGCGCGCCGGCCAGCGCTTCTCATCGATGTTCTGGTCGCTGATGACCTGCTTCATCAGGCGGAGCTGGTCGTCGGTGCCGAGAATCGTGAAGTCGGATTTCAGCCCGACGAGTTCGGCATGGCGGCGCAGGATCTTGGTGCCGATGGCGTGGAAGGTGCCGAGCCAGGGCATGCCCTCGCCCGCCGGCCCGATCAGCCCGCCGATGCGGTGCTTCATCTCGCGGGCGGCCTTGTTGGTGAAGGTCACCGAGAGGATGTCGTAGGGCCGCGCCTTGCCGGTTGCGATGAGGTGGGCGATGCGCGTCGTCAGAACCCGCGTCTTGCCGGTGCCCGCGCCCGCCAGCACGAGCACGGGGCCCTCCGTCGCCTCCACGGCGCGACGCTGCTCCGGGTTGAGGCCGGAGAGGTAGGACGCGCCCTCGGGTCGCAGGGCGGCCATGGCGCGGGCGGCGATGGAGGTCGGGGCCGACGGCGCTTCGTCGTCGGACGGGCGCGGCCGGAACGCGCCGTGCGCGTCGTTGGGCTCTTGCATCATGCGCGCATCCCTGGACCAAAAGGCGAACGCCGTCGAGACCCGATCCGGAACCGGCGGCCCCCCTCACGCGTCACTCGGGAAACCTGAACCCGACACCGATGAAGGATGCGAGGCCATGCGCGCCCCGTCTCTCGCCCTCCTTACCCTGCTCACCACCCTGACTCCGGCACTGACGCCCGCTTGGGCCCAGAGCCCCGGCAATCGCGGCGCCACGAGCCGGCAGAACCAGTCGTTCGAGTACCAGAACCAGAACCGCAACTTCGAACAGCGCCAGACTTTGGAGAACAGCGCCATCCGCAACCAGATCCAGCGTGCGCCGCTCAACGTTCCGCCGCCGGCCGGGCCATCCTTCGGCATCCGCCGCTGACACTCGGCGAAAGCTTGAGCTTGAGGTGCGGGCCGACCGCGGCCTGTGCTATGGCCGCAGGAACGCGGGTTTCGCGCCGTTCAAAAGGCATCGGCCCTTCGAACGCGTGTGACACGCGAACGAAGTCCTGCGGTCCGCAGGCCAGGCGGAAGCGATAACGGTGCGTGATTCCCTGACCGCGCTCGCGGGCGCCGTCGTGCTGGTTCTCGTGGCGGCCCTTGCGGTGCCGCCGTTCATCGACTGGTCGGCTCATCGCGCGCTGATCGACCGCACGTTGAGCGACTCCCTCGGAGCCGGTGCCCGCAGCGAGGGCGCCATCGACCTGCGCCTGCTGCCCTCGCCGCACCTTCGCCTCGCGCGCCTCCGGCTCGGCGCCGAGGACGGGCCGGCCCTCGACGCGCAGGCGGTCGATGCGGAGATCGCGCTGGCCCCCCTGCTCAAGGGCGAGGTCCGCTTCGTCCAGACTTCGGTCGAGCGCGCCGGGCTTACCCTGCCGGTCTCCGATGAGGCGCTGCTGCTGCCGCGCGAACCGCAGACGCTGCGCCGCGACATCGTCATCGACGACCTGCGCATCCGGCGCCTCACGGTCGCCATTCTGCGGACGGGCGAGGCGCCGCAGGAGCAGTTCGCGGCCGAGAACCTTCGCCTCAGGGCACCCGCGCTCGCCGGGCCCTGGCTTGCGGAGGGGACGGCTAAGGGAAGCCCGTTCCACCTCGCCACTAGCGTGGCCGGCAGCGACGGCAGCCTCTCGCTGAAGCTGACCGGCGGCGGCGACACCATGCCCCGCCTGGAACTCGATGCCCGCATCACCCTCAAGCCCGAGGACGCATCGGATGCGGATCGGGTGCGCCGCGGCCTCGTGCCAGAGGCGGAGGGCACCGCGCGGCTCACCGTCGGGCCGCCGGTGCAGCCGGCGGGCGCCGTCCTGCCGCTCACTTTGGCGGCGAAGTTCGCGTCGCGCGGTCCCCTGGTGCAGGCCAAGACCGTCGAGCTCGAACTCGACCCCGGCGGCAAGGCCGCCCGCTTGTCGGGCAATGGCCGCCTCGACCTGCGCGAGGCCCGGCTCGGCCTGACGCTGCGGACCCGCCGCCTCGACCTCGACGGGCTGCTGCTCTCCGGCGGTGCCCGCGGGCTGCTGGCGCAGGGGCTGACATCGGGCGCCCTGACGCCGCCGCTGCTGCTCGATCTCGATCTCTCCGCCGAGAGCGTCGCGCTCGGCCTCGACGACTGGGCCGATGTCGGGTTTCGCGGAACCTTCGATCGCACCGGCGGTCTCGTGCTGCGCCGCTTCGAGGGCAGGGCGCCGGGGGCCGCGACCGTCGCGGCGACCGGCGAGGCCGAGCTGTCGGGCTCGCCGCGCTTCACCGGGCATATTGACGTCGCCACGCGCAATTCGGAGGCACTGGGGCGCTATCTCGGCCGGATCGGCGCCGAGGAGAGCGTCACGGCCATTCTCGACGGGCGCGCTTTCGAGATCGGCACGGACCTCTCGGCGGCCGGCACCGACTTCTCCCTGCGCAATCTGCGCCTCGCCCTGGGCGAAGCCCGCGTCACCGGCAATGCCCGCTACCAGCGAGCCGACGCGAACGGGCGCGGGCGGCTCGACGCGCAGCTCTCGGCGACCGGCATCGACATCGCCGAGTTGCCCCCGCTCGGTGAGCTGATGTCGGGCCTTCACCGGCACGATCTCGGCCTGACGCTGAAGGCGCGCGACGTGCGCTACGGACCCGCCGGCGCCCATTCCGGCAACGGCACCATCGCGGTGAGCCTGCAATCGGATGGCGCCAGCCTCGTCGTCGATACGCTCGACATCGCCAACCTCGCGGGCGCGAGCGCCCAGCTCGCCGGACGGATCGCGCCTGATGGGTCGGGCCGGATCGAGGGCCGGGTGACGGCCGGCAAGACGGCGCCGCTGCTGGCCCTGCTCGAACGCGGCTTCCTGCCCGAGGCCCGTTTCGTGCCGCAGAGTGTCCGCCAGAGCGGGCTGGCGCTCGATCTGACCCTGGAACGTGAATCGGGCGAGGCGGACGCCTTGCGCGCATCCGCGAAAGGAAAAGCGGGCGAAGGCGATCTCGACCTCGCCCTCCTGACCCGCTCCGGCCGGATCGACCGCCTCGACGCCACGCTGACGACCCAGAAGACCGGCCGCTGGTTCGGCCGCGACGACATCGCCGCCCTGCGTCAGCCGGGTCGCCTGCGGCTGACCGGCGCCCGACCCGCCGCCGAGGCCGGCCAGCAGAGCACGCCGCCGCTCGCGCTTGGCATCGAGGGCGATCTGGCCGGCCTCGCGGTCTCGACGCCGCACCCGATCCTGCTCGACGCCCTCGACCGCCCTCCGGCCGGTGGCACGCTGCGGCTGGCGGCCCCCGACCTTGCTCCTTTCCTGATCCTCGCCGGCGGTGCCGCCCCGGCGGCCGGGCCGTTGCCCGCGTCGCTCACCCTGGCCCTGTCGCGCCGGAATGCCGCGCTGCACGCCGATGTCACGGGGCAGGTGGCGGGGACCGACCTCACCGCCGCCCTCGACCGCGCCCCGGACGGCGCGCTCGCCGGTACCGCGACGCTCGCCCGCCTGTCCCTGCCGGCACTGTTTGCGGCGACGGTGTTGCCCACCGACACCAGCGGGCGCTTCGCCCCGCTGCCGGCGCAGCCGCAGGTCAGCCTCGGCCTCACGATCGGCCAGCTCGATCTCGGCCGGGGACTCGTTGCCGACAATGCGAGTCTGACGCTGGCGCGTGAGGGCGACGCGCTGAGCCTGCGCGACCTCTCGGCCGGTCTCGCCGGAGGGCGGCTCGGTGGCAGCATCACCCTGGCCCGGCCGGCGAGTGCTGCTGCAGTGTCAGGCGAGGGCAGCGTCGAGGGCGCCGATCTCACCGGCTTGATCGGGGCGGGGCCGGTCACGGGTCGGCTCTCGGCCGCCCTGCGGTTCGGCGCCACGGGCGTGAGCCTCTCCGCCCTCGCGAACGACCTCTCGGGCAATGGTGAGATCCGGCTCACCGACCTCGTGCTCCCCGGCGCCGATGCGGGTGCCCTGGACCGGGCGCTCGGCAAGGCGCTGGCCGAAGACGACCCCTTGCGCGAGGGTCGGCTCCAGGCGCTCGTGTCGGAAGAGCTATCCGCTGGTCCGCTCCGGGCCAAGGGACCGGTTTCGGCCGCCTTCACCCTCTCCGCCGGCACCCTGCGCACGGGCCCGTTCGGCATCGATCTCGGCCCGGCGCGCTGGAACGGCACGCTTCAGGTCAATCTGCGCAACCGCGTGCTCGACGCCCGCGGCGCCCTGACGGCGGCGGCCGGGCCGAAGGGTTGGACCGGGGCGGCGCCGTCGATCCAACTCGGGTTCGGCGGTCCGCTGATCGCGCCCGAGCGGCGGCTCGACGCGGCGCCTCTGACCACTGGCCTTGCCGCCCTCGTGCTCCAGCGCGAACTCGAGAAGATCGAGCTGTTCGACGCCGACCAAAGCGAGCGCCAGCGCCGCCGCGCGCGTATCGAGATGGACCGCGCCCGCCTTGCCGCCGAGGAGGCGGCCAGGCAGGCCCGGATCAAGGCGCAGCAGGCCGCCGAGGAGGCGGCGCGCCAAGCCCGCCAGCGCGAGGCGGAGGAGGCCACCCGCCGCGCCCGGATCGAAGCCGAGCCAGCGCCCGCCCCGGCGACGCAGCCGCTCGACATCAGCCCGCCGAGCGCGCGGCCGTAACAGCGGGCGCGGGGCGATCACGGATCACCGATTTCGTGAGTGACGGAATCGGCCTGTCGGACGACAGAGAGAGTGCTACTCTTTCACATGACCGATGGCCCGATGTCTGCTCCGCGCTTTCAGGCCGCCTACGCCCCGGATGATGCCGCTTTGGCGGAGGCATTGCTGCGTGAGGCGCCCCTGCCGGCGGCCACGGAGGCGGCGGTCGATCGGCTCGCATCCGACCTGATCGGCGCGATCCGCGCGGATGCCGGCCACGGCGCCGTCGAGGCGCTGCTGCGGGAATATGCGCTGACGACCCGCGAGGGTCTCGCCCTCATGAGCCTCGCCGAGGCACTGCTGCGGGTGCCCGATGCGGCCACCGCCGACCGGCTGATCGCCGACAAGCTGCGCGAGGGCGATTTCGTCCATCACGCGGTGCGTTCGGAGAGCGGCCTTGCCCATGCCGCGTCCTGGGCGCTCGGCCTCGGCGCCCGGCTCGTCGGCCCGCAGGACACGCCCGAGGCGACGCTGGGCAGCATGGTCCGCCGCCTCGGCCGCCCGGCGGTACGCGCGGCGGCCCACCGGGCGATGCGGGTGATGGGCGGGCAATTCGTGTTGGCCGAGGAGATCGGCGCGGCCCTCAAGCGGGCCGGCTCGGGCACTGCCCGCCGTTCCCGCTTCTCCTTCGACATGCTCGGCGAGGGCGCCCGCACGGCGGACGACGCCGAGAGCTACCGACAAGCCTATGCCCGCGCCATCGCCCGGATCGGGCGGGAAGCCGGCAACGCGCCGCTTCCGGCCCGGCCGGGGATCTCGGTCAAGCTGTCGGCGCTGCATCCGCGCTACACCCCGACGCAAGGGGCGCGGGTGATGGCCGAGCTGGTGCCGGTGGTGCGCGACCTCGCCCGCGACGCCCGCGCGCACGACCTCAACTTCACCCTCGACGCCGAGGAGGCGGAGCGGCTCGAACTCTCCCTCGACGTGTTCGAGGCCGTGCTGGCCGATCCGAGTTTGGCCGGCTGGGACGGATTCGGCCTCGCGATCCAGGCCTATTCGAAGCGCTGCCTTCCCGTGATCGATTACGTCGCAGAACTCGCCGAGCGGCACGACCGGCGGCTGATGGTGCGCCTCGTCAAGGGCGCCTACTGGGACACGGAGGTGAAGCTCGCCCAAACGCAAGGGGCGGCCGACTACCCCGTCTTCACCCGCAAGGCGATGACGGACCTGAACTATCTGGCTGCCGCCCGGCGGCTGCTGGCGCTGCGCCCGCGCCTCTACCCGCAATTCGCCACCCACAACGCGCAGACCGTGGCGAGCGTGCTCGGTCTGGCTGGGCTGCTCGATCGTCCCGCGGACGAGGAGGCCGGCTTCGAGTTCCAGCGCCTGCACGGCATGGGCGAGGCGCTCTACCAGCGGCTTGCCGAACGGGCGCCGGGCGTCGGCCAGCGGGTCTACGCGCCCGTCGGCGGCCACCGCGAGCTGCTCGCCTATCTCGTCCGCCGGCTGCTGGAGAACGGGGCGAACTCCTCGTTCGTCTCCCGCGCCGCCGATCCCTCGGTGCCGGCGGCCGAACTGCTCGCCCGGCCTCAGGCCCTGGTGGAGGCGCCTTCGCAGGCCCGGCACCCCAAGATCCCGCTGCCCCGTGACCTGTTCGGGCCTGAGCGCCGCAATTCTCCGGGGCTCGCCTTCGGCGACGGCGCGGCGCTGCGACGGTGGACCGATGCCGTCGCGCGGGCCGCCGGCCCCGCCGACGCCGCGCCGATCTTGGACGGCGCCGTCCAAACAGGCCGCGCCCGCCCCGTGGTCAGCCCCATCGACGGCGCGGCCCTCGGCAGTGTCATCGAGGCGGACCCCGCCACCGCCGCGCTCGCCATGGAAGCGGCCGTGCGCGGCTTCCCCTCCTGGGCCGCGACGCCCGCCCGCGAGCGTGCCGCCTGCCTGGAACGGGCGGCCGACGCCTTCGTGCGGGAGCAGGGCCGGCTGCTGCACCTGCTGCAAGCCGAGGCCGGCAAGACCCTCGACGACGCTGTGGCCGAGTGGCGCGAGGCGATCGACTTCCTGCGCTACTACGCGGCGCAGGGCCGGGATCTGTTCGGCGAACCGCAGGACCTGCCCGGTCCGGCGGGTGAGGCCAACAGCCTGCGCCTCGTCGGCCGGGGTGTGTTCGTCGCCGTCTCGCCCTGGAATTTCCCGCTCGCGATCTTCACGGGGCAGGTCGCCGCGGCACTGATGGCCGGCAACGCCGTCGTCGCCAAGCCCGCGCCGCAGACGCCGCTGGTGGCGGATTTCGCCGTGCGCCTGCTCCATGCGGCCGGCATTCCCGGCAGCGCCCTTCACCTCGTCCCCGGCGGCCCGGAGACCGGCGCCGCGCTGATCGAGCATCCGGCCCTGTCCGGCGTCGTCTTCACCGGCTCCACCGCGACGGCGCAGCGGATCAACCGGGCGCTCGCCGCCCGCGACGGCGCGATCCTGCCGCTGATCGCCGAGACCGGCGGCATCAACGCGATGATCGTCGATGCCACGGCGCTCCCCGAACAGGTGGCCGACGACGTGGTGGTCTCGGCTTTCCGCTCCGCCGGCCAGCGCTGCTCGGCCCTGCGCCTGCTCCTCGTGCAGGAGGATGTCGCCGACCGGATGATCGCGGCCGTGGCCGGCGCGGCGCGGGAGCTGGCGGTCGGCGACCCCCGCGATCTGGCCACCGATCTCGGTCCGGTGATCGACGCGGGCGCCAAGCAACGGCTCGACGCACATATCGCGGCCATGACCACTTCGGCGCGGCTGCACTATGCCGGTGCGGCGCCGGGCGGCCTCACCGTGGCGCCTCATATCTTTGAAATCGGCGGCGTCGCCGACCTGCGGGAGGAGGTGTTCGGGCCTATCCTCCATGTCGCCCGATACCCGGCGGACGGCCTCGGCTCGGTCATCGCGGCGATCCGGGCCGGTGGCTACGGGCTCACCCTCGGCATCCATTCGCGGATCGAGGAGACCGCCGAGCGCATCGCCGAGGCCCTGCCGCACGGCAACGTCTACGTGAACCGCAACATGATCGGTGCCGTCGTCGGCAGCCAGCCCTTCGGCGGCTCCGGCCTGTCGGGCACCGGCCCGAAGGCCGGCGGTCCCCATTATCTCGCCCGCTTCGCCACGGAGCGGACGCTCACCGTCAACACCGCCGCGGCGGGCGGCAGCGTCGGCCTCATCACCCTGGAGGGTTGAGGCGGTTCAGTCCTCCACGACCCGGGCCACCGGCCGGTCGCTGCCCTGCGCGGTCTCGTCGTGCCACTGGCCGCGCCCGTCCTGATAGCGGATGCCTTCGGTCGAGCCCGGAACCTGCTGCTCGGCGGCGGCAGCCTGCGCGGCCTGCAACGCCTCCGCCCGGCTCGGGAAGGTCTCCGAGAACACGTCTCCGACCTTGTAGGCGAAGCCGCCGTCGTGCTCGACGATATGGTAGGTCACCTCGGTCATCGCAAAATCCCGTTCGTTTCCAACGTGCTTGGTTTCACGTGCTGGAGCCCGAACCGGTCGGGATGCCGGAGGTTCCGTTCGACGGCCTCAATGCCGTGTCGGCGCACGGCGCGGGAGGCGGGCCACCGCGGCCTCGCAGCCGGCGATCAGGGAGCCGCGCACGTCGTCCCGGTCGAAGCCGACGCCCTCGGGAAAGGCGACGACGTGGGCCTCGGTCCAGCCTTCGGGCCGGATATGCGCGATCCATCCCTCCGGCGTCCGCTCGAAGCGAACCTCGTATTCGGTGCCGTCCTGCTCGAAGCTGTGCGGTTCCATGGCGCGATCTTTCCGGCCGCAATGATGACGCGACCGGCTGGCATGTGGGGAGGCGCCCCATGCCGGCGCGAGTCCCCGCCGACCGGAAAATCTCACCGCCGATGCGCCCGAGCACTGTCTTCGCCGCCGCGAGCCTCTGCCTCGCTGCCCTGCCATGCCGGGCCCAAGGCGTGCCGTCGAACCCCTTCGCCTCGAACTACCCTTCGGCGCCGCCGCGTATGGTCGAGCGGGAGGGGCGCCTTCAGGCCCCGCGCGCCCGGCGTCCCCTGCCGCCCGGCCGGATCGAGCGCGGGTTGCTGCCGCCGGCCGACGTTCCGGGCCGGTAAGCGAACGCCGCCTTGCTCAGGCCTGCCCCAGTTCCGCGACGATCGCGCTGACGATGCGCGGATCGCTCGGATCGACCTGGGTCGCGAAGGCCGCGCGCAGGGTGCCGTTACGGCCGACGAGATATTTGTGGAAGTTCCATTGCGGGCTCTGCCCCGGCTTCTGCTCGGCCGCCCAGCGGTAGAACGGGTGGGCGGCCGGCCCCCGCACATGGGTCTTGTCCGTGACCGGGAAGGTGACGCCGTGGTTCTTTCGCGCGGCATCGGCGATGGCGGCGCCGTCGAGCGGCTCTTGATTGCCGAAATCGGGCGAGGGCACCGCGATCACCGTCAGGCCCCGCCCGCCGAAGCGGGTCCATAGACCTTGAAGGCCGACGAATTGCGGAGCGTAGCCGCAGGCCGTGGCGGTGTTGACCACGAGGATGGGCTTGCCGGCATAGGCCGAGAGCGGAAGGCCGCCGCCCTCCGGCTTGTCGAAGGCGAAGGCACCCGCCGGCCCGGCTTCCGCCGCATGGGCGCGGCTCGCGGCGAGAACGGCGAGCATCGCAAGGCAGTCGCGGCGGCGAATCGTCATGGCGTTGTGTCCTCCAGCCCGGAGGCTGCCATACCCGGCCGGCCGTCGGGTACGGGCCGGATCGTCGCGGGCGCGGTGATCGAAAGTGGAATCAGCCGGAGCGGGCCGCCATCGCCTCACGGACCGAGGAGGCGACGGCTTCCTCCTCACCCAGGGAGGATATCAGCAGCGCGTCCGCCGGTACGAGGTCGGCACAGTCGTTGACCGCCGAATCGCAGGCGACGACGATGCCGAGATTCGGTCTCAAAGCACGCGCTTCCGCGGCGAGTTCGCTGAGGCCAAGGGAGCCGTGCAGTTCGGCATCGGTCACGAGAACATCGACGGGCAGGCCGAGCACCAGCACGGTGAGGGCGTCGACGGCCGAATCGACGGAGATGGCGCTATAGCCGGCGCGGCGGATCTGCCCGTTGATCTCATCGCGCCACTGTTTGCGGCGCCCGGCGACCAGCACCTGGACCCCGTAGCAACTGCGCGGCGCCGCGACGGCGCCAACCTGTAAGTCCGAGCGAACGGGATCGAGGTCGATGGTCACTTCCTCACGATCTTGGGTGCGCTGCATCATTCTAGGTTAAGCAGGTTACACAAGGCATTCAAGCGGCAACGCCCGACGGTAGCGATGGTGCATTTTTCGAGACACACTTTCTGTCGAAGATTTCGCAACGGGACTCGGGAGGCCTTTGTCTTCTACGTCGCAGAGTTGCATCGCCGAAGGGCGGGCTAGCCCGACCAATCCGGTCTGGGGCCTCACAGGAGCGGCAGCGCAGGGGAGGCGCCTTCTCGCGGCCACGGGCCCCACCCTGCGTGTTGACGTGAGGCACGGCGGGCGCAAGACAGCGACCCGCGACCCATGACTTTCATGCCCGTGTCGCCTGCGCATGCGAGGCCGCCCCTCCCGACGCGGCCGAATGGGCGAGAGCGGGCACGAGACGGAGCCGACGACCGATGTCATCCACCGAGATCTCCCCCCTGGCACCCGCCACCGCGCCGTCGCTGCCGGAGATCGCGGGCGTGCGCATCGCCACGGCCCAGGCTGGCATCCGCTACAAGAACCGCACGGACGTGCTCTACGTCGGTTTGGCCGAGGGCACGCAAGTGGCGGGCGTCTTCACCCGCTCGCGCTGCCCCTCGGCACCGGTGGATTGGTGCCGCGACGCCCTGAAGGCGGGCAAGGGCGCGCGTGCGCTCGTGGTGAATTCGGGCAATGCCAACGCCTTCACCGGGCTCAAAGGTCGTGAGGCCGTGGCGCTGACCGCCGACATCGCCGCCCGGGTTGCCGCTTGCGCCCCGGAGGCGGTGATGATCGCCTCCACCGGCGTGATCGGCGAGCCGCTCGACGCGCGCAAGTTCGACGGCGTGCTGGCCGAGTGCGCCGGGCGCGCCGAGGGCGGTGCCGAGGCCTGGGCGCAGGCGGCGCAGGCGATCATGACGACCGATACCTTCCCGAAGCTCGCCACCCGCCGGGTCGAGATCGATGGGGTGCCGGTGACGATCAACGGCATCGCCAAGGGCGCGGGCATGATCGCCCCCGACATGGCAACGATGCTATCCTTCGCCTTCACCGACGCGGCGCTGCCGCAGGACGTGCTCCAAGAACTGCTGAGCGCGGGCACGAAGACCTCGTTCAACTGCGTGACGGTGGACGGCGACACCTCCACCTCCGACACGCTGCTGCTCTTCGCCACGGGTGCCGCCGGCAACGCGGCGGTGACGCGGGCGGACGATCCGCGGCTCGCCGGCTTCCGGGCCGCTCTGGACGACCTGCTGATCGAACTCGCGCAGCTCGTGGCGCGAGACGGGGAGGGCGCCAACAAGCTCGTAACCGTCGAGGTCGAGGGCGCCGAGAGCGATCCGTCTGCCCACCGCATCGCCATGTCGATCGCCAACTCGCCGCTGGTGAAGACCGCGGTGGCCGGCGAGGATGCCAATTGGGGCCGCGTGGTGATGGCTGTCGGCAAGGCCGGCGAGCCCGCCGACCGCGACCGCCTCGCGATTTGGTTCGGCGACGTGCGCGTCGCGGTGCAGGGCGCCCGCGACCCCGATTACAGCGAGGAGGCGGCCAGCGCTGTGATGCGGCGGCCCGAGATCACCGTGCGGGTCGATCTCGGCCTCGGCCAGGGCCGGGCGCGCGTCTGGACCTGCGACCTCACCAAGGCCTACGTCGCCATTAACGGGGACTATCGCTCGTGAGGTTCTTTTCCGCGCTGGCCGTTCCCGTCCTGCTTTTCACCGTGGCGGCGCTCGCCATGGCTGATGACGAAACCGGCCGCATCCGGGTGATCGGCCGGGCCTCCCAGGAGGTCGCGCCGGACTTCGCCTCCGTCGAGATCGGCGTCGAGACCGGCGGCGCCACGCCGGCCGCCGCCCTCGATGCCGCGAGCCAGGCGGCGAAGGGCATCGTTGCGAGCGCAAGGGAGATGGGCGTGGCGGAGGCCGATATCGGCACCTCCTCGATCACCCTTCAGCCGCGGACCAAGACCGTCCGCCAGCCCGACGGAACGATGGGCGAGCGGGACGACGGCTACACGGCGGGCAACCGCGTGCGGGTGCGACTGGCCGAGATGGGCAAGCTCGGCGAATTGATGCGGCGCACCCTCGAATCCGGTGCCAACCGGATCCAGGGGATCAGCTTCGGCCTGCGTGACCCGGCCGCGGCAGAGACCGCCGTGCAGGTCGCCGCGGTCAAGGATGCGCGCGCCCAGGCCGAGCGCATCGCCGAGGCGACTGGTGTGAAACTCGGCACCGTCGTCTCGATCGAATCGCCGCCGCGAGCCGAATCGCCCCGCCCCATGCCCTACGCCATGGCGATGAAGGCGGCGGCCCCCCGCGGCCGCACCGCCGTGCCGGTCGTGGCTGGCTCGATCGAGACCTCGGCCGAGGTCGATGCCGTGTTCGCGATCAGCCGATGAGCACACCGCTCAAGCTCCTGCTCGTCGTCGCGGCGGCCCTGGTCGATGCCGACGGCCGGGTGCTGATGGCCCAGCGCCCCGAGGGTAAGGCGCTGGCTGGCCTCTGGGAGTTTCCCGGCGGCAAGGTCGAGCCCGGCGAGCGGCCGGAGGAGACGCTGATCCGCGAGCTCGCCGAGGAACTCGGCATCACGGTGAAAGAGCCCTGCCTCGCGCCGCTCACCTTCGCGAGTCACGCCTACCCGGATTTCCACCTTCTGATGCCGCTCTACATCTGTCGGCGCTGGGAGGGGCTTCCGCAGTCGCGCGAGGCGCAAGCGCTCCGCTGGGTGCGGCCCGGCGGCTTGCGCGATCTGCCGATGCCGCCGGCCGATCTGCCGCTGATCCCCTTCCTGATCGATCTGCTCGGACCCTGACCGGGCCCGAGGCCTGAGAGGGGCGGGAGCGATGGCGCGACGGGCAAAAGCGGCGGTCGAGAAGGCGGCGGAGGCGCCGATACCGGCCGCTGCGACGCCGCGAAAGTCCCGAAGCACCACGCCGACGGCGGAAAACCTCGCAGCGCTCAGCCAGGAGCGGCTCATCGCCCTGATCCTCCAGGAGGTCGGCCAGAGCGCGCCCTTTAAGAAGCGGGTGAGTGCCGCGATCGCAGCACTCCAAGGGCCGGACCGGGTGGCGGCCCTGATCGACCGCCGCCTCTCGGCCCTGGAAAAGGCCCGCGGCTACATCGACTGGCAGAAGCGCCGCGCCTTCGTCGCCGACCTCGATGCTACGCTCGCGACCATCATCTCCGACCTGAAGCCGCTCGATGCCGGCATGGCCCTCGACCGGCTGCTCCGTTTCCTTCGCGGCGCGAGCGCCACGTTGGAGCGGGTCGATGATTCCAGCGGGCAGGTGCACGGCCTCTACGAGGCGGCCGCGGAAGCCGCCGCGGGCCTCGCGGCGGGGCTTTCGGCGGATGCCGCGCTAAGCTTCGCGACCCGCGCCCTCGACGGTCTCGACGACGACGGCTTCGGCCTCGTCGGCGCGCTACTGGTCGATCTCCTGCCGAAGCTGCCGAAGGTGGCGCTCGAACCGCTCGACGCACATCTGGTCGAAGCCCTCGCCAAGCTTCCGGCCTCGGCCGGGAAGAAGACCGGCCCGGCCGCATCCGAGAGGGCCGGGCAGGAATGGGAGCAGCGCTATCAGCGCCTGAGTCTCACCCGCCTGCGTCAGGTCATCGCCGACGCCCGCGGCGATGCCGACGCGTTCATCGCCCTCGAACTGGAAATGTCACCCGAGCGGCCCGACCTCGCGGCGGTGGCCGAGCGGCTGCTCGCGGCGGGCCGCGCCGAGGAAGCGCTCGATTGGATCCGCCGCAAGCAGAAGCGCGGCATGGCCGTGGTGACGCGCGAGGATCTGATTGTCGGCGGATTCGATCCCGAAGGTCCGGAACGTGAGCGCGAGGCGGTCGAGATCCGCATCCTCGATGCGCTCGGCCATAAGGACGAGGCGCAGGCGCTCCGCTGGTCGCGGTTCGAGAAGAGCCTCGATCCGCAGGCCCTGCGCGATTACCTCGCCCGCCTGCCGGATTTCGAGGACGAGGAGGCGCTGGAGCGCGCCTTTGCCCACGCCGCGAGCCGGAAGGACCCGCATGGCGGCCTCTATTTCCTGATCCGCTGGCCGAATCTGGACCGCGCCGCCCGCCTCGTGCTCGACCGGCGCGAGGCGTGGTCGGGCCGCATCTGGGAGCTTCTCGCCCCGGCGGCCGAGGCGCTGGAGCCGGACCATCCGCTTGCGGCAAGCGTGCTCTACCGCGCGCTCATCGACGACATCCTCGAACGCGGCCGCTCGCCCGCCTACGGCCACGGCGCCCGCCACCTGACGCGGCTCGGCGAACTCGCACGGGAGCTGGCGCCGGGCGACCTGACGCCGAGCCACGCCGAATACGTGGCGCAGCTTCGCAAGGCGCACGGGCGCAAGTCCGGGTTCTGGTCGCAGGTGGAAGGGTAAGGCGAGACTCACGCCTCGATGGCATCGACCCGGTCGGGATAGAAGGCGACGTGGCCGCGGATGCGTGCCACCGCCGGAAACGGGTTCTCGTAGGACCACGCCGCCGCTTCCCGCGTCGCGCTGCCGGCGGTCAGGTCGAAATAGAAAGCCTCGCCCTTGTAGGGGCAGAAGGTCCGCTTCGGGTTGGGGCCAAGCGCGTCCGCGGCGACATCCTCGCGCGGGAGGTAGAGAACGGGGTCGTAGCCCGCCTCGCAGAGTTTCAACGCCCGCCGCGTCTCGGCGACGATGCGCCCGCCGAGCCGCACCCGCACGGGGGTCGGATGGGGCGTGATGGTGATCGGGTGGGAGGGGCCGGGCTCCCTCATGCCGGCTCCTCCCGGATCGGAAACCTGTGCTCGGCGGCGCCGAGCGCATCTGCGAGCCGCGCCTTGGCGCTGCCGGGCCGAAGCGGCTTCTGCTGGCTCTCATGCGGTGCCCAGCCGGACAGCCACAGGATCTCGAAGGTCGCCCGCAGCCGCCCGTCCGGATCGGAGAAGCGCTCGGCATAGATCGCGGCGGCCCGCATCAGCGTCGCCCGGCGCAGCGGCGCACGGCGCCGGTCGTGCAGGGCATTGGTCAGCCCCATGGCCCGCAGATCGCGCATCAGCGAGAAGGGGTCGCCGTAGCGCACGGTGATGGTATCGGCGTCCACGACCGGCAGGGCGAAGCCCGCCCTCTGAAGCAGGCCGCCGAGGTCGCGCAGTTCGGCGAAAGGCGCCACGCGTGGGCTCGCGCCGCCTTCGGTTTCGCTCTCGGCCTGGAGAAAGGCCTGGCGCAGCTCCGTCAGCGTCGCCCCTCCGAGGAGGCCGGCGAGGAACAGGCCGTCGGGCTTGAGCGCACGGCGCACCTGCAGCAGGGCGCCCGGCAGGTCGTTGACGTGCTGAAGCGCCAGGGCCGACACCGCGAGGTCGAACCCGGCATGTCCACCGAACGGCAGCACTTCAGGGTCACCGACCATCGACCCGCCCGGCTCGGAGACCGGAGCGAGGCGGATCATCCGCTCGACGCGTCCGGTCTGCAGCAGGCGCTCGGATACGAGGGGAAGCGGTGTGCCGAGATCGAGCCCGAGGGGAAAGGAGCGGGTAACCGCCGCCAGACGATCCTCCAGATCCTCGGCGACCCGCTCGAGCAGGAAACCGGCATAACCCGATCTCCGCGCACGCGCGATGCGTCGTCGAACAAGGGCGGGATCAAACAGGGGGGCGGACTCGTTCATCGATCGGGGAGATGGGGCTCCGAGGGCACGACGGCCAGGGCGTAAGTTCAGCCCCGACCTTATGTCCGCAGGCTTCGGTCCGGCAGTGTACGGCGCGGTTTCACGATTTCGCGAATCATGCCTCTACACTATCGTCCGGTCGGGCTGGTCTTGGAACGGAAACCGGGTCTCTCCGTTTTGCTCGTCGATCGAGGAGATTGAAGATGACACGGATTTTGATCCGCGCCGCTCTGATCCTTGCCGCCGTGGCGCTGGCCAGCACCGCGGAGGCCAAGGGTTGCTTGAAGGGTGCCGC
Source organism: Methylorubrum sp. GM97 (assembly GCF_024347855.1). NCBI lineage: Bacteria > Pseudomonadati > Pseudomonadota > Alphaproteobacteria > Hyphomicrobiales > Methylobacteriaceae > Methylorubrum > Methylorubrum sp. GM97. The sequence continues at coordinate 296,291 of NZ_AP025942.1, read as the reverse complement.
GGTGGGTGGCGTGGCCGGGCATATGGCCGGGCACGGCGTCATGGGGGCCGCGGCCGGATGTGCAATCGGCCGGCATCAGGCGAACAAGCGGGACAAGGCCGCGCAGCAGGGCGGTCCGGGAAATAGCGCGCGCTAACGGCGTGGTGTGACAACGATCAGCTCTTGATGGCAGCGCCCGGCCTTCCCGCTCTGAGTGGTGGGATCCGGCGTATCGCTTCGACCCTCATCGGCCTGATTTATCCGCCGACCTGCGTGTCCTGCGGAGCGGCGACGGGTCAGCCGCATGCTCTCTGCGCCACCTGCTGGAGCGGTTTGCGGCTGATCGAGCGGCCCTATTGCGAGCGGCTCGGCACGCCCTTTGCCCTGGATCTCGGCGTCGGCCGCCTGTTGTCGCCCGGCGCCATCGCCGAACCGCCTGCTTTCGGTCGGGCCCGGGCCGTCGCGGTCTACGACGGCACCGCGCGCGACCTCGTTCACCGTCTCAAATACAACGACCGCCTCGACCTCGCCCGGACCATGGCCCGCATGATGGCTTCGGCCGGGCGTGAGCTGCTGGACGAGGCCGAGTTGATCCTGCCCGTGCCTCTGCACGGCCTGCGCCTCTGGCGGCGGCGCTTCAACCAGTCGGCCCTGCTGGCTCGAGAAATCGCGAGGGTTTCGGGAACACCGTGCGACCTGCGGGCGCTCGCCCGTGTGAAGGCGACACGGCCCCAGGTCGGCCTGACCCGCCACCAGCGCGCGATGAACCTTCAGGGCGCCTTTCGTGTACCGGAGGACGCGCGATCGCGGATCGCTGGCCGGCGCCTCCTGCTGATCGACGACGTCGCCACAACCGGTGCCACGGGCAACGCCGCCGCGCGGGTGCTGCTGCGCGGCGGTGCGGCGAGCGTCGATCTCCTCACCTTCGCCACCGTAACGCGGGACGGGCTGTAGGCCCGTCCCATTACCGCGAACGGAAACGGGGGCCGCAAGGGCCCCCGTCCAACCGATCCATCTCGGACGGAGCGATGCGTCTTACGCGTTGGCCGGTTCCATGCGGCCCCCGGCCTGAACCTGCGCCTCGGCCGGCTGGTCGAGCACCTTGCCGCGGGGCCCAACCCAGGCGCCGACCCACTTGCGCTGCCACAGGAACAGGCAGCCGAGCACGAGGCCGGTGAACAGGGCGTAGGCCACGAAGCCGGTGGCGAAGCCGCCGGTGTATTGCTTCGAGAAGCCCATGACGTTGGGCAGGATCGCGCCGCCGAGCGCCCCGACCTCGCCGATCATCGAGCCGGCCACCGCGGTGTTGGTCGGCCAGCGCAGGGGCACGAGCTGGAACAGCGCGCCGTTACCCGCGCCGAGTGCGGCGAAGCAGAGCATGAACAGTAGCGTCGTCACCGCGAGCGAGGGCGTGGCGGTCAGCGCCAGGAACGAGCCGATCGCGGCCAGCAGCACCAGGGAGAGGACGAGGATGCCGCCCATCCGGTCGGCGAAATAGCCGCCGAGGATGCGGATGCCCGAGCCCATCAGGGCGGCCAGCATCGTCAGGCGCCCGGCTTCGACCTTCGTGACCGCGAACTGCTCGTAGAAGAAGGTCGGCAGGAAGTTCGACAAGCCGATGAAGCCGCCGAAGGTGATGATGTAGATCAGCGAGAACGACCAGCCGTCCTTGGTGAACAGGCAGGAGACGTGCTCCTTGAAGGTCTGGCCGTGGCAGTCCGGCGGCTCCTTGGCGAGAAAGATCATCACGAGGATCGGGATGATCATCACGAGGCCGGCAAAGCCATAGACCGCCTGCCAGCCATAGGCCTGGGCCAGCGGCGGCGCGAACAGCACGGCGAGCACGGTGCCGGAATTGCCGGCGCCCGCGATGCCCATGGCGAGCCCCTTGTGCTCCGGCGGGAACCAGCCCGAGCCGAGCGAGAGCGCCACGCCGAACGAGGCACCGGCGATGCCGAGCAGCACGCCCATGGCGAGCACGTCGTTGTAGGAGGAGACGAAGAAGAAGCCGTAGGCCATCGCCAGAACGATGACGCCCATCTCCGTCAGCGCCGCGTTCTTGCGACCGATATACTGGGCTAGGATCCCGAGCGGAAAGCGCATGATCGCGCCGGCCAGGATCGGCAGCGAGATCATGAAGCCGGTCTGCGCCGGGGTGAGACCGTAGGTCTCGGTGATGAACGGGCCCATGGCGCCGTTGAGCACCCAGATCGCGAAGCAGAAATCGAAATAGAGGAAGGCGGCGAACAGGGTCGGGGGGTGGCCCGACTTCATCACGGTCTTGAAGGATGCCATCGGCGTGCTCGTTGGGCTCGAAGACGCGCCGCTGGCTTTTAGCCGGGCGCGGTCTCTCATGCGGAAGAGTGTGTCCGGACATGCGCCGTCCGAGCGCGAGGCGCCGTTGCCCCGCTCGCCGCCCGAGGGCTGCGAGTCCGACAATGCAGCCGGCGTGCCAACTCTCTCCCCGCTTCAAACCGACGGTCACGTCAGGATGTGATCGCCGCGTGCTGTCGATGCGGGCACCACTGCCTATGAACGATGCAGTCGTAGCGCTGCCTCAAACGATGGCAGCGCCGCGATCCACCACCCGGACCACGCTGCGGCCGCTGCCGCGCTTCTCCACCCGGATCTGCACGGCAATGCGTTCCATCATTCCGGCGACGTGCGTGATGACGCCGACCTTGCGGCCGCGGCCCTGGAGCGTTTCGAGGGCATCGACGGCCAGATCGAGGGTCTCGGCGTCGAGCGAGCCGAAGCCCTCGTCGATGAACAGGGTGTCGACGAAGGATTGCCGCCCTTCCAGGCCCGACAGCGCCAGCGCCAGCGCCAGCGAGACGAGGAAGCGCTCGCCGCCCGACAGGCTACGGGTCGCCCGGCGCTCGTCGCCCATGTCGCGGTCCACCACATGCAGCGCGAGGTCGGCGCCGACGCTGCGGGCGAGGCGGTAGCGGGGGCTCAGGGCCCGGAGCTGTTCGTTGGCGAGATGCACGAGGTGATCGAGGGTCACCCCTTGCGCGAAGCGGCGGAAGCGGTCGCCGCCCGCCGAGCCGATGGCCTCCTCGACCCTGTGCCACGTCGTCAGCTCGGCCGTGGCCGCCTCGATCTCCCCTGCAAGGTCGGCGGCCTTGGCGCGGGCGGCTTCGTCCCGGCGCAACTCCGCATCGAGGGCGCCGAGGCGTTGCTGGGCCTGCGCCATGGCTTCGGCGAGCCGAGCCGTCTCGGCCTCGGCGGCGGCGACGTCGATCCCGGCCTCGGTGTCCAGGGCCTCGACATCCGCGCGGCGGGTGGCGAGGGCGGTTCGCGTCTCGGCGGCCTCACGCGCCAGCCGGTCGAGGCCGGCCCGCAGCGCGTCGCGGGTCTCGGTCGGCACGGCGAGCAGCGCGGCCACCGCCTCGCGCCCGCGCTCACCGCAGGCCTGCGCGAAGGCGTCCTCGGCCGAGCTGTGGCGTGCGGCGGCACGCTCCGAGGCCGCGATGGCACCGGCCTCGTCGGTGACGGCACCGGTCAACGCACGGGCGGCTTCGGCACACACGGTCTGCGCGGCCTGGAGGGCTTCGCGGGCGGCGCGGCGCTCGTTGTTGAGCCGGGTGCGGTGGGTGCCGGTCGGTTCGCCGTCGAGAAGGCCGGCGCGTTCCGCACGGGCCTGCTGCAGACGGGTCTGCCGTTCCTCGGCCTCCGCGCGGGCCTTCACGGCGGCCCGCGTCTCGGCCTCCCGTGAGGATGCCGCGGCGGCCCGTTCGGGCGCCAGGGCGCCGAGTTGCGCCTCCAGGCCGGCTAGCCGGGTGCGCAAGGCCGCGTAAGCCTGCCCGAGCCTCGCGACACGGTCGGCGCACATCTCGGGCGCCCGATCGAGATCGGCCAGACTCAGATCGGCGGCGCTCAGGGCGGGGGCGATCTCATCTGCCAGCTCCGCCACGCGCTGGATGAGGGCGGCCCGCGTGCTCTCCGCGCGCTCGGCCGCGAGTCCGGCCTCGGTCCGGCGCCGGGTGAGGGCATCGAGCGCGCGTGCCTCCGCTTCGGCCCGCGCCTCCGCCGCGTCGCGTTCGCGGATCAGGCCGTCGATCTCGCTTCGCAGCGTCCGCGCCGTGGCAAGCACATGCAGCGTGGCGTCGCGTTCGGCCCGGGCGGTCGTCCCGGCGGCGGCGAGCGCTGGCGCATCGGGCCCTGGCGGCAGCACGGCCGCGAGGCCAGCCGCTTCGAGCGAGGCCAGGAGACCGGGCAGCGTGGCGCGATAGCGGGCAGCGGTGGCCGCCGCCGCCTCGGCCGCGGCGGCTGCGCGCTCTTGGGCATCGTCGCGCCGGCCCTCCGCCGCCGCGAAGTCGCCGCGGGCGCGGTCGCGGGCGGCTTGATGCTCGCCGATCCGCACATCGAGTTCGGCGCGACGGGCCCGCATCTCCTCGGCGAGGCGGCCGAGCGCGCCGTCGGATTCGTGGGCGTGCGGATGGTCGGAGCTGCCGCAGACAGGGCAGGGCCCGCCTGCGACGAGCAGGCTGCGCAGGCGGGCGGCCTCGCGCGAGACGCTTTCCTCGGCCAGTTCGGCCAGGGGCGCGATCTCAGCGCGGCGGATTCCGGCCTCGTGCAAAGCTTGGTCTTCCACCCGGTAGCGCGCGGCGGCCTCGGTCGCGACCACGCCGGCCTCGGCCTCGGCCTCCGTGGCGGCGGCCCGGTCGGCGAGTGCCGTGCCGTGGCGTCCAGCCAGGGCATAGGCCTCGCGCAGGGCATCGAGCAGCCCTTCGAGAGCGGCGCTGCGCGCCTGCGCGGCGGGCTCGGCGAGCGCTGCGAGTGCGGCCTCGCGTTCCGCGCGAGCGCCGGCCAACGTCTCTCGGCGCGCGCGGAACGCGGCGAGGCGGGCCGTGCCGGCTTCCGCCTCGCCGTCGCAGCCGGCAATCTCGGCGCGCCGCGCCGCCCCTTCCTTCCCGGCCGCCTCCGCTTGCTCGCGCAACCGCGCCCGCTCACGGATGCGCCGGGCGAAATCGTCGCCGCGTTCGGCCAGCGGCGCATGGCTGCGGTCGGCCTCGAGCTGGTGGGCCGCGGCGTCGCGTGCCGCCCGCGCTTCGTCGAGGCGGCGATCGATCGCGGAGAGTGCGACATCCGCCGCCGCCGCCGCTTCGCTCGATCGGAGGGCCGCCTGCGCGGCAGCTGCGGCTTCCTGCTCGGCGATGGCAATGGTCGCATCGAGCGCTGCGGCGCGGTCCCACAGCGGCCCGAAGCTCTTGAAGACGGCTTCCGCCGCCTCGTCCCCGGCATTCGCCTCAGCCCGCTTCGCCTCGGCCGCCGCGGCGGCGGCGCGGGCGTCTCGGACACGGGCAGCGGTCGCCTCAACCCGCGCCTGCGCCTCGCCGCGCTCGCGGGCGGTCTCGCCCAAGGCCTCCGCCCGTCCGCGCAGCGGCTCGACCGCGTCGAGTTCGGCGAGCCGGGCCCGGTCCGGCCCGGCCGCGTCCAGGCTTTCACCCGCCGACACGGCGCGCCGTTCGGCCTCTGCGAGCGCCGTGCGCGCGGCCTCGATCCGGCGGGCGGTTTCTAGGATGCGGCCGACAGCCGCCTGCTCGTTGCGCCATGCCCCGACCCCGGCGCGCAAGGCCTCGCGCTCGGTATTGCGGCTCGACAGGCCCTCCGCATCGAGCAGACCGATCTCGCCGCGGCGGAGCTCCAGCGCCTCGACCGCGCGGCGGTGCTCCTCGTAGCCGAGATGCACCCGCTTCGAGATCTCGGAATAGATCGCCGTGCCTGTGATCTTCTCCAGCAGCTCGGCCCGCTCGCCCTCGGCAGCGAGAAGGAAGGCGTCGAACTCGCCTTGCGCCAGCAGCACCGTGCGGCGGAACTGGTCGAAGGTCAGGTCGGTCAGCGCGACCACCCGGTCGAGCACCTGCGTCTTGCCCGCGGCGATGGCGCTGCCGTCGTCGAGCCGGTGGAGGCGCCGCCGCTCCGCCTGAAGCTTCCCGGTCGCCCGGTTGCGGGCACGAAAGGCCTCCCAGCCAACGCGGTAGGCGACGCCGTCCTGGCCGATGAAATCGACCTCGGCATACCCTGAGCCCGCGCCCCGGCGCAGGATCGCCCGCCCGTCGCTGGCGCTCAGTGCCTCGCCACCGGGATCGGGCACGTCCTCCCGTCGGCTCACGGCGACGCGGGGATAGCGGCCGTAGAGCGCGAGGCAGAGCGCGTCAAGGATGGTGGACTTGCCGGCGCCGGTCTCGCCGGTGATGGCGAACAGGCCGGTGGCGCCGAGCGGCTCGGCCGCGAGATCGACCGCGAAGGGCGCGGCGAGGCTTGCGAGGTTCTCGCCGCGGATCGCGAGGATGCGCATGCGTTAAAGCCTCAGGCTTCCGCTCGTGCGCGGTGGAACACGTCGAGATGAGCGGGCTCGGGGTCCTCGTCCCACTTGGCGCGGAAGGCGAGGCGGAACAGCTCCTCCGGGTCGCGCTCGGACAGGCGCGGCGGCGGTGCCTCGGATTCCTCGATCGCGATCGCGGCTCGCGGCGGCACCGTCACCCGCACATCGACCACGCGCACCGGAAAGCTCTCGGCGATGCGGTCCACTTCGGCGCGGTAGCCGGGCAGCAATCCCTCGCGGGCGAGCCGCACCTGAATGTAGGGCCGCGCCTCCATCGGAAGATCGGGGTCGAGCGCAAGGGCGGCGAGATGATCACCGAGATCGGCCAGCGGCATGTCGCCCGATGGCGGCAGGCGCAGGAACGGTACGGGGCGGGGGATGGCGATATGCTCGATCTCCGCCGCGCCCGCGCCAAGCGTCACCAGGGTGACCCCGTGGCGGTAGGGCTGCTCGGCCGCCGAGAGCGGGATCAGCGAGCCGCAATAGCGCACCTGTCCCCGGCCCAGCACCTGCGCCCGGTGAAGATGGCCGAGCGCGACGTAGCGCGCTTCCTCCGGAAACACGTCGGACGGCACGGCATGCTCGCCGCCGACGAGGATGCGCCGTTCCGCCCCCTCCGATTCGAGCCCGCCGGCCACGTGGAGATGGCCGGTGACGAGGAGCGGCAGGCCGGCGAGCCGCGGCCGGGCCGCCTCGAAGAGCTGGCCGTAGAGGTCGCGCACCGCCCGCACGATCGGCGAGGTCTCGCCGATGCGGGGCTGCTGGCCCAGCGACGAGAGCGGCGGCAGGCAGGCGGCGGTGGGATAGGAGACGGCGAGCACCTGCGCGGCCACCTCCCCGTTGGCCGAGCGAACCGGCACGAGGTGCCGGTCGAGGTCGATCGCGCCGTCGCGGCGGCGGACATTGCCGACGACGTGGACGCCGATGGCTTCGAGCAGCGGGCGCGGTGCTTCCAGCCGCCCGGCGGCATCGTGGTTGCCGGCGGTGATGACGATGGTCATGGCCGGCCGCGCCGCGTGGAGGCGCGCCATCAAGGTGTAGAAGCGGGCCTGCGACTCGCCGGACGGGTTCTGGCTGTCGAAGACGTCGCCGGCCACGACGAGGGCATCGACCTCGCGCTCCACGACGATGCTCTCGAGACAGCCGAACACCGCGTCGTGCTCGCGTTCGCGCGAGAAGCCGCGCAGCGTCTGGCCGATATGCCAGTCGCCCGTATGGAGAACGCGGATCACTGGAGACGCCACTCACCGCTACCGGGGCCGCGACCGTCGCCGCCTCGAGCGGTTTGTAGCGGGTTAGGACGCCGGCTTCGAGAGCGTCCCGGCCGCAGGCCCGGATCTCCTGTGATTCGTCGGCGACCGGCTCAGTGGCAGACGGTGACCGTCTTCACGATCCAGCCCTCGTCGGCCTGCCAGAGCTTGCGCCGTACGCGGTTGCAGTTGGGGGATTCGGCCGCGGTCCAGGCGGTCTGCGGCCCGAGCGGCTGCGGTACCGCCTGCGCGACCGCCGTTCGCGCCGGGCGCGGGGGGCCGCCTTGCGGGCGGCGAGGGCTTCGCCGGGCAGCATCAGGCCGAGGCAAAGCAGTCCGAGCGAAGAGCGGAGGAGGGAGGCGCGCAAGGGAAGGGGTCCGTGGATCGGGCCGAACGGCTACGCTTGATCTAGAGACCGGCCCGGCCAATGCAATCGCCGTCCGCCACAATTCGCCCCGGAATCCGCACCTTTTTTACGAAATCGTTAAAGCCCTTCATTCGGCGCATGGCGGCCGCGCGTGTAACCTTTCGGACACAATGTTCGCACACTTGCCGGTGCAGGAGGCGTGACGGTTGCGATCGGCCCTGACGCCCGGCCGCTTCCTTGCTAGGGAGCAAGCGGGGCAGTTCAGCCGGCCCGGATGATCGTGACCGTTTCCCCGTATTCCGGAGACGTTTCCCGGCCCGGCCACTTCGATCGAGCGATCCATGTCAGTTCAGAACCGCCGTAAGCTTCTTCTCGGAGCCATGACGAGCCTCGGGCTCGCGAGCCTGCCGGCGCGCGTCCTCGCCCAGAGTTTCGAAGGGTTCGACGACGACCGTCTTTATCAGGACAGCGCCGGCCAACTCTACCGCCGCCGGGGCGGGCAGTACGTTCCCTATAATGGCCGGGTGAGCAACGGACGGCCGGTGCCGGATTCGCAGACGGATCTCGACGCCGAGGCCTATGCCCGTCGCCGGGCCGAGCGCTATGGCGAGCCGCCCGCCGCCGAGGCGCCGAACCAGACGCCGCGCCAGCAGCAGGCCGGTTATCCGGTGCCGCCGCAGGAGCCCGATAACGGTCCGATCGACTACACGCGGGCCTACGCGGCGATCGCCAACGAGCCGTTCCCGGTCCAGGCGATCCCTTACAAGAAGTTCGACCCGGTCTTCCTGCGCCAGGAGGTCGATTTCCGCACGAACGAGGCGCCGGGCACCATCGTGGTCGATCCCAAGGCGCACTTCCTCTACCTCGTCCTGCCGAACGGCCGGGCCCGGCGCTACGGCGTCGGCGTGGGTAAGCAGGGCTTCTCGTGGTCGGGCAGCGCCACCGTCAACTCGAAGCAGGCTTGGCCGGATTGGTATCCGCCCAAGGAGATGATCGCCCGCCGGCCGGACCTCGCCCGCGAGGTCGACAAGCTCCAGAGCGGCCTCGGCGTACCCGGCGGCAGCCGCAACCCGCTCGGCGCCCGGGCCATGTACCTCTGGCAGAACAACAAGGACACGCTGTTCCGCATCCACGGCACGCTGGAGCCGCACTCCATCGGCAAGAGCGTGTCCTCGGGCTGCATCCGCATGATCAATCAGGACGCCATCGACCTGTTCAACCGCGTCGAAGTCGGCGCGAAGGTGGTGGTGCTCGGCTGATCCCGCGATAGTTTCCTCGTACGGTCAGCCCGCCTTCGGACGGCGGGCACCCGAAACGAGGAAACATCATGGTCGATCTGATCCCGCGCGCGCATCTCTTCGGCAACCCGACGCGCTACGGTCATCAGATCAGCCCCGACGGGCGCCGCCTCGGCTGGGTGGCGCCCCATGAGGGCGTGCTCAACATCTGGTCGGCGCCGATCGACGACCTCGATGCGGCCGTGCCCGTCACCACCGACCGGCGCCGCGGCATCGACGCCTACGCCTTTGCCTATGACGGGCGCCACCTGCTCTACGTGCAGGACGCGGACGGCGACGAGAACCACCACCTCTACGCCGTCGATCTCACCACGGGCGAGCGGCGCGACCTGACGCCGATCCCCGGCATCGCCGCGGCGATCGTGGGCCTCAGCCGCATCGTGCGCGACCGCGTGCTCGTCGCAATCAACGACCGCGACCCGCGCTTCCACGACCTGCACAGCATTGATCTCGCCACCGGCGAGCGTAGCCTCGTGATCGAGAATCCGGGCTTTGCCGGCTTCCTGATCGACGAGCGCTACGCCGTGCGCTTCGCCTTCCGCAACCTTCCGGACGGTTCGAGCCAGTTGATTGCCCCCGATGGCGCGAACTGGAAGCCGTGGCTCACCTTCCCGCCCGAGGATGCCCGCGTCTCCGGCGCGGAGAATCTCGACGCCGCCGGCACCGCCCTGTTCTGCCGCGACAGCCGCGGGCGCAACACCGCCGCACTCACCCGCATCGATCTCGCCACCGGCGAGACCCGCGTGCTCGCCGCGCACGAGGAGGCGGATATCGGCGCGGTGCTGCAGGACGCCGAGACACACGAGCCGGTGGCCTACTCGGTCACCCATGCTCGCAAATCCTGGCACGTGCTCGACCCGCGCTTGACCGACGACTTCGCCTTTCTCGAAACACAGGGGCTCGGCGATTGGTATCCGGCGAGCCGCACGGAGGACGATGCGCTCTGGATCGTGGTGGCCCGCGCCGACACCCGCGTCGGCGAGGCCGCGATCTACGACCGGCAGGCAAAGACGCTGCGCTCGCTCGGCAGCGCCCGGCCGGAACTGGAGGGTGCGCCGCTCGCCCCGATGAGCCCGGCGATCATCCGCTCCCGCGATGGTCTTGATCTCGTCTCTTATCTGAGCCGTCCGCTCGATGCGCAGGCCCCCGGCCCGCTGGTGCTGCTCGTCCATGGCGGCCCATGGGCGCGTGACAGCTTCGGCTTCGACGGCCTCCATCAATGGCTGGCCAATCGCGGCTATGCCGCGCTCAGCGTCAACTTCCGCTCCTCGACCGGCTTCGGGAAGGCCTTCCTCAATGCGGGCGACCGCGAATGGGGTCAGCGGATGGACGACGACCTCAGCGACGCCGTCGCCTGGGCGGTGGCGCAGGGTGTGGCCGATCCGGCCCGCGTCGCGATCATGGGCGGCAGCTACGGCGGCTATGCCACGCTGATGGCGCTGACCCGCAACCCCGGATCTTACGCCTGCGGCATCGACCTCGTCGGTCCGGCCAACCTCGAAACCCTGGTGCGGACGATCCCGCCCTATTGGGAGGCGATGCGGGCGCAGCTCCACCGCGCCATCGGCGATCCCGACACTGAGGAAGGCATGGCGCTGATCCGCGAGCGCTCCCCGGTCTATTTCGCCGACCGGATCAAGGCGCCGCTGCTGATCGTACAGGGCGCCAACGATCCGCGGGTGAAACAGGCCGAGTCGGACCAGATGGTCGCGGCGATGGAGCGCGGCGGCATCCCCGTGACCTACCTGCTGTTTCCGGACGAAGGCCACGGCCTCGTGCGCCCGGCCAACCGGCTGGCCTTCTTCGCGCGGGCGGAAGAGTTCCTGGCGCGCCATCTTGGCGGGCGCTGCGAGCCGATCCGCGAGGATGAATCGGCCGGGACGTCGATGCAGGTGGTGCGGGAGGGATAGGCGCGCCTCCCGATCCCTTGGCCATGCCGGCGGCCTTCGCCGGCATGGCCTGTCTTGATGCGGAGATCCGCGTTCCGTCAGGCGTCGAGGGTCTGATCCTCGTCCTCGTCGTCGATGTCCACGAGGAAGACGATGTCGGCCTCGTCCTCGTCGTCCGAGCCGTCGCCTTCGGCTTCGTGCTGCGCGTCGGGCTCGAAATCGCCCTCGCCGTCATCGGAGGCGAGCGCGTCCTCGAACTCCTCGATCTCGTCCTCATTGGCCTTGCGTACGATCAGGTCCGACGTGCCGTTCCAGATCGGCTGGCCGTCGATCGTCATCGTGCGGATGTCTTCCTTGAAGCCGTCGCAGGTGAACAGGTCGCGGGCGGTCGCCTCGTCGCCGTTGATGACCGCGATCGCCTTGCCGTCGATCTCGAGCGTGAACATCGGGACTGTCCTCGAAAGAGGGAAAAGAGCCGCGGGCCGACGGGCGGCGCTGCACGGGAAACCCGCACCGGACTGGCCGGGTTCGGCGGCGCTTGTAGGACGCCGGGGCCGGATTCGTCGATGGGCGAAAGCCACGCGTTCAGGGCAATCGCCGCAAAGCGGCGATCCACGCTCCTGAATTTGCTTCAGGTGCCGCTGCTGCCCCGCGAGACGGCCCGCTTCACGACGGCCTGAACCTCGCGGTTCGACAGGAACAGATCGTGGTTGAAGAGCCCGCCGCCGTAATCCGAGGCATCGGCCACGCGCACGCCCAGAGCTTCCAGGCGCTCCCGGTCGGCGGCGCCCGCACGGACGACGCCGCCGGCGATGGCGCCCGACAGTTCGAGTGCGCGGTCGTTCGTCGCCGAGATGACGGTGATGCGCTTGGCGTCCGGCCCCAGGCGCTCGACGCCGTTGGTGAACAGGTCGATGTCGATGTCGGGCGCGGCAAGCACCACCGCGCCGATCCGGGCGACCGCCGCCTCGCCGGCCTCGGCCCGCAGCATGCGCAGCGTCTCCAGCGTGAGGAGCGTGCCCATCGAGTGGGCGACGATGTGGATGCGCCCGCCGCTCGGCGTGGTCGCCACGGTCTTCAACAGGTCCTCGAACGCGTCGCGGGACCACAGCGCGCTCTCGCGGTCGTAGCCGTAATCGAAGGTTGCCGCCGCCGAGGGCCATGTGAACAGGGCGGAAGCCCCATTGAAGCGGATGCCGTCGGAGAGGCGGGCGGCGCTGATTGCGGCCGATTCGAAGCTCTCGCGGTAGCCGTGGACGTAGATCAGCACGTCGCGGCCGAAGGCGGATTGGGCGAAGGCCGCCGCCGCGCCCGACCCCGTCGTGACGTCGCCGACGGAGCGGACGCCCCAATCGCCGCCCACCACCGCCGAGACCTTGCCGATCAGCGAGCGGTCCGGCGCGGTCATGCGCGCCTCGGCAAAGCTCAGGCCCCGGCCGCGCTCGGAGCCGAAGAACGGCGCTTTGGGCGGATTGCCGGCGGCGGGGCGACGGGTGGTGGCGATGAGGAGCACCGGGCTCACGTCGAGCGCCGACTGCGTCTCGCCGACGGCGCCGGTGGCGAGCCCGTCCATCACGCAACCCGACAGGGCAGGGGAGAGTCCGGCCACGCCAGCCAACCCCATGAGGCGCAGGAGAGAGCGGCGGGTCGCGTCGGAGGGCTGCATGAGCGGTTTCGAGTCCCCGAGGAATCCCGCTCCGGTGGCAAGCCGGCGCTGGGCGCTCCTCCTTCGCGCACGATCTTGACCGTGGCGGGGCACGATTGGGATTTTGGGCACTCGACGCCCGCGCGACGCCCCGGCATGAAGGGGCCATGAGCGCGACCCTTCCCGACATGGACACACTCCGCGAGCGGCTTCTGGCCGGCGACCGAGCGGCGCTCGCCCGCGCCATCACGCTGGCCGAGTCGCGCCGGGCCGATCACCGGGCGGCAGTGCGCGACCTCATCGACGCGGTGCTGCCGCAGACGGGGCGGGCGATCCGCGTTGGCATCACCGGCGTGCCGGGCGTCGGCAAATCCACCACCATCGACGCGCTCGGCTCGCTCCTGACCGCGGCGGGTCACAAGGTGGCGGTGCTCGCCGTCGATCCGTCCTCGACCCGCACCGGCGGCTCGATCCTCGGCGACAAGACGCGGATGGCGCGGCTCGCCATCGACCGCAACGCCTTCATCCGGCCCTCGCCCTCCTCGGGCACGCTCGGCGGCGTCGCGGCCAAGACCCGCGAGACCATGCTGCTGTGCGAGGCGGCGGGTTTCGACGTGATCCTGGTGGAGACCGTCGGCGTCGGCCAGTCGGAGACGGCGGTGGCCGATCTCACCGACTTTTTCCTCGTGCTGATGCTGCCGGGCGCCGGCGATGAGCTTCAGGGCATCAAGAAGGGCATTCTCGAACTCGCCGACATGATTGCGGTCAACAAGGCCGACGATGGCGACGGCGAGCGGCGGGCGAGTGCCGCCGCCTCCGAGTACCGCGCTGCGCTCCACATCCTGACGCCGCCTTCCGCCACCTGGACGCCGCCGGTGGTCACGATCTCGGGCCTGCACGGCAAGGGGCTCGATTCCCTCTGGAGCCGGATCGAGGATCACCGCAGCAAGCTCACCGCGACCGGCGAGATCGCGGGCAAGCGCCGCGAGCAGGACGTGAAGTGGATGTGGGCGCTCGTTCACGAGCGGCTGCACCAGCGCCTCGTCGGCAGCGCCGAGGTGCGGCAGGCCACCGCCGAGGCTGAGCGGGCGGTTGCGGGCGGCGAGCACTCGCCCGCTGCCGGCGCCGATGCGATCGCGACCCTGATCGGGTTGTGAGCCGTCTGCTCATCACGGGCTTCGGCCCGTTCCCGACCGTGCCCGACAATCCGAGCGCCCGCCTCGCGCGGCGCGTGGCGGCCTCGCCGCATCTGCGCCGCCTCCTCGGCCACGCGCCGGACTGCCTCGTGCTGGAGACGCGCTACGGCGCCCTCGACACGCAACTCGCCCCGGCTCTGGCGAGGCGGCCGCGTGCCGTGCTGATGATCGGCGTTGCGGCGCGCCGGTCCCGCGTCTGCGTCGAGACGCGAGCGGTCAACCGGGTCAGCCGGTTGTTTCCCGATGCGAGTGGGGCGGTGGGGCGTTTCCTCGCCTTCGAGCCGGATGGCCCGGCGCAGCGGCGGAGCGGGGCGGCGGCGCAGGTGCGGGTCGCCCTGAAGCGCGCCGGACTCGATGCCGCCGCGTCACGCGATGCCGGACGCTACCTGTGCAACGCTTCGTATTATCGGGTGCTGGCGACGGGGTGCCCGGCGGTTTTCGTGCACATCCCGATGCCGCCGCGCACCCGCCGTCCGAAGGTCGGCGGAGGCCGCCGGCCCCCCGCGCTCGATCGATGGACTGAGGCCTTGATCGAGGCGGCCCGGGTGCTCGCCCTGCGGGGCAGGGCGCAGCCTTAGCGGGTCTTCAGGCCCATTCGCGCTGAGCGAGCTTCGCCTCGTAGGCGTCGATCGCCGGAGCCTTCTGGTCGAGGGTCAGGCCAATCTCGTCGAGGCCGTTGAGCAGGTTGTGCTTGCGGCCCTCGTCGATGTCGAAATGCAGAGTGCCGCCGTCCGGGCCCTTGATGGTCTGCGCCGCCAGATCGATCGTCAGCGTCGCGTTGGCGCCGCGCTCTGCGTCCTGGAACAGCTTTTCCAGATCCTCCGGCGAGACGACGATCGCGAGGATGCCGTTCTTCGCGCAGTTGTTAAAGAAGATGTCGGCGAAGCTCGTGGAGATCACGCAGCGGATGCCGAAATCGGCCAGCGCCCAGGGCGCGTGCTCGCGCGAGGAGCCGCAGCCGAAATTGTCGCCGACCACGAGGGTCTTGGCGTGGCGGTAGGCCGGCTGGTTGAGGACGAAATCGGGATACTCCGAGCCGTCGTCGTTGTAGCGCATCTCCGAGAACAGGCCCTGGCCGAGCCCGGTGCGCTTGATCGTCTTGAGATACTGCTTGGGGATGATGCGGTCGGTATCGATGTTGATGATCCGCATGGGCGCGGCGACGCCCTCCAAGGTCGTGAACTTTTCCATGGGGTCTTCTCGGGGGTCTTCTCGAAATCGTCGTCGGCGGCCGGGTATCAATCCTGCGGCCTTGTGCGCCGGTATTTAGCAGTCCGAGCGCCCCACCGGTAGCCGCTCCGTTTCAGCCGGCATTGCGCTTGCGTTATGATAGGATGGGTCGCGAAGGGGGATAGCGAGACCGATGGCCGACACTTCAGACACTTTCAAGAAGGCGCCCAAGCACAAGCCCGCTAAGGGCAAGAGCGTGAGCGTTTCCCCCGAGATGCGCCAAGCCTATGCCGACCTGATCAAGGAGCGGGAGGAGAAGGAGCAGGCCTATGGCCGCCACCTGCGCAAGGACGAGCCCCGGCGGTGACGGCACTGAAACCCTAAACCGCCCTGAGTGCCGGCCCGCGCCGGACGAAGCCGACGATGTCCTTGACCGCATCCAGCGTCGGCGCCGCGATCGCCTCGGCCCGGCTCGCGCCGTCTCCGAGAACGGAATCGATATAGGCCGGATCGGCGACGAGCCGCTTCATCTCGGAACCGATCGGCGCCAGGGTCTCGACGGCGAGATCGACCAGCGCCGGCTTGAAGCTCGAGAACTGCGCTCCGCCGAAATCCGCCAGCACTTCGTCGCGGGTGATGCCGCGCAGTGCCGCGAAGATGCCGACGAGGTTGTCCGCCTCCGGCCGGCCGGCAAGGCCCGCGACCTCCGAGGGGAGGGGCTCCGGATCGGTCTTGGCCTTGCGCACCTTCTGGGCGATGGCGTCGGCGTCGTCGGTGAGCGCGATGCGCGAGTACTCGGACGGGTCCGACTTCGACATCTTCTTGGTGCCGTCGCGTAGGGACATCACGCGCGCCGCCGGCCCACCGATCAGCGGCTCGGTGATCGGGAAGAACTGTTCGCCGTGGCCATGCGCCAGGATCGACCCCGCGAAGTCGTTGTTGAACTTCTGCGCGATGTCGCGGGTCAGTTCGAGGTGCTGCTTCTGATCCTCTCCCACGGGCACATGCGTGGCACGATAGGCGAGGATGTCGGCGGCCATCAGCACGGGGTAATCGTAGAGACCGATGGAGGCGTTCTCCCGGTCCTTGCCGGCCTTGTCCTTGAACTGCGTCATGCGGTTGAGCCAGCCGAGGCGGGCGACGCAGTTGAAGATCCAGGCCAGTTCCGCGTGCTGCGGCACCTGGGACTGGTTGAAGACGATGGAGCGCTTCGGATCGATGCCGGCGGCGAGGAAGGCCGCCGTCACTTCGCGGATCTGGCCCTTGAGCGCCTCCGGGTCCTGCCACATCGTGATCGCGTGGAGATCGACCACGCAATAGAGGCACTGCGCGTCGCGCGCCTGCATTTCGACGAAGCGCTTGATGGCGCCGAGATAATTGCCGAGGTGCAGGTTCCCGGTCGGCTGGACGCCGGAAAACACGAGTTCGGTGAACGCGGCCATCGGCGCGGGTCCCTGGAAAGAAGGTCCGGGCCGAGGCGATCTCGCATCCCGCTTGAAGCGGCGGTTTCTGGCACCCGCAGCGGCGGCCGGTCAAGCAGGATGGGTCGCGCTCCGGCGCCTCCCGTCCCGCGGCCACATCATCCGTGGGCGATTACGAAGCCCGCGCCGCGTAGGCGTTCATGATCGCGGAGAGCAGGCCGGGGAACCGCGTCTCCACTTCCGCACAGCGCGAGTGGTTGCGCATCTCGACGCCATGACGCTCGCAGCGGATCAAGCCGGCCTCGCGCAGCACCTTGAAGTGGCTCGACAGCGACGATTTCGGGATCACCTGATCGCCCACCGATGAGAGGGCCGAGCACGCCTCCACGCAGCCCGCCTTCGTGATCCGGGCGAAGATGGCCGCCCGGCGCGGATCGGACAGGGCGTGGAGGATCGCCTCCGGCTGGACGTCCTCGATCGCGGGGTGAAACAGGGGCCTCATGATTTATCCATATGGGGGCTTGAACCCCGCTTCGGTAGTTCCGAAATCCCGAACTATGGGACTGAGGTGACCGTACCGGCGCCGGCCCATGTCGAAGGGTTAGCACAGATGTCAAAGCTTGAGGGCAAGGTCGCGGTCGTCACCGGTGCGTCGAAGGGGATCGGCGCCGCCATCGCAAAAGCATTGGCGAAGGATGGCGCGGCCGTCGTCGTCAACTACGCATCGAGCAAGGCCGGCGCGGATGCCGTCGTCGAAGCCATCACGGCCGCCGGCGGCAAGGCCATCGCGGTCCAGGCCGATGTCTCGCAGGCCGTGCAGGCGCGGGGCTTGGTTGAGGCCGCGGTGCAGCAATTCGGCCGGCTCGACGTGCTGGTGAACAATTCCGGCGTCTACGAATTCGCGGCGATCGAAGAAGTGACCGAAGAGCATTACCGCCGCATCTTCGACGTCAACGTGCTGGGCGTCTTGCTCGCGACCCAGGCGGCATCGAAACACCTGGGAGAGGGCGGGAGCATCATCAACATCTCGTCCGTCGTCACCGACGTGCTGATGCCGACGAGTGCGGTCTATAGCGGGACCAAGGGGGCCTTGAACGCGATCTCGGGCGTCCTCGCCAACGAGCTGGCCCCGCGCAAGATCCGGGTCAACGTCGTCAGCCCCGGCTACGTCGTGACCGAGGGCACCCACACCGCCGGCATCGCCGGCTCGGAGATGGAGGCCGGCCTCGTCGCACAGACACCGCTCGGCCGATCCGGCCAGCCGGACGACATCGCCGGGGTCGTCGCGTTCCTCGCTTCCGACGATGCCCGCTGGGTGACCGGCGAGGTGATCAACGCCAGCGGCGGCGTTCGCTAAAGGCGCTGCGTTTCCTCCTGCGCCCACGCGAAGGGGGCGCAGGAAGAAACCTCGAAGGAAGCGGGCCGGCCCTGTTCCGTCATCGTCGGCCTGCGTCGTTTCAACGATTCCTGCGGGAGGCGGGGCCCCGTCACTTGGTGCGTGGCGCCGCGAACGATCTCGACCCAAGCCCGTTCGAGGCTCTCGCCGCATGCGGCCCTTGGTGAGCTTGACGGTAGGCTCGGAGAACGGACAATCACGCTCCAGCCCTGACACCCCAAGCCGACGAGGGGCGATGCTGCGGGCGGAGAGTGGATCGTGATCCGACATACGCGCCTCCTCCTCGCTTCCCTGTGCCTGATCGCGACAGGCGCACGGGCCTCCGCCGAGCCGGTGCAGGACGGTCAGCTCTGGATCAACACGACCCTGTTCGGGTCCGTCGGCGATGTGGCCTACTTCGCGGAAGTTCAGCCGCGGATCGGCAACGGCATCTCGCAGCTCGACCAGATCATTCTACGCCCGGCGGTGGGCTGGAAGGTCAACGACGCGCTCGTGCTCTACCAGGGCTACGCCTATGTCGAAGACCACGGCATGCGTGACAATGTGCGGATCGAGGATCGCAGCTTCCAGGAGATCAACTGGAAGATCGGAGAGTTCTCCGGCGTGAAGGTCTCATCCCGCACCCGCTTCGAGCAGCGATGGCAATCCGCCGGGCGGGATGTGGGGTTTCGGCTGCGCGAGAATCTGCGTTTCGCGATGCCCCTGCCGAAGGATTGGGGCGGCGTCTCGGCCGTCGGCTGGACAGAGCTCTTCGTGGCCCTGAACGACACGGATTGGGGCACCCGGGCCGGCTTCGACCGCGTCCGGGCCTTCATCGGCCTCGAGCTGCCGATCGGTGGGAAATCGACGGTCGAGATCGGGTACCTGAACCAGACGGCCCGGACGCAGGCCAGCGGGATCGAGCTGGATCACATCCTGTCGCTCAATCTCTTCGTTCGATACTGACAGGCGCCCCGCGCCGCGATCGACGCCGGCTCGGCGAGGATCGCGGACATCGATGCTGGGAAGCGGTGACGATCCGTTCGGCACCGCTCCAGGTCCATCGCGGCGGCCCTCAGAAGACCTGCGCCCCGCTCTCGTTCCGCTTCGGCGCGCCCGGCACGCCGGCCTCCGTATCCGCCCGGTCGGCAGCGCGCTTGTCGAGTGCCCGCTCCACCACCTTGGCGAGCCCGACCATGATCTTGTCGAGCTCGTAATCCTTCGGCGTGTAGACGGCGGTGACGCCCATATTCTTGAGCACCAACTCGTCCTCGGTCGAGATAATGCCGCCGACGACGACCGGCACGTGATCGAGCCCGGCCTCGCGCAGCTTGGCCTTCACCTCGCGCACCAGGGGGACATGGCTGCCCGACAGCACCGAGAGGCCGATGACGTGGGCGCCGCGTTCCTTCGCCTTGGCGACGATCTCGGTCGGCGTCTGGCGGATGCCGTCATAGGTCACATCGAAGCCGACATCGCGGGCGCGCAAAGCGATCTGCTCGGCGCCGTTGGAATGGCCGTCGAGGCCCGGCTTGCCGACCACGAGGCGGGGCGTCTCGCCGAGCCGTTCGCCGAGGTCGGCGATGAGCAGGCGGGCATCCTCCGCCGCGCCGGAAGTGACGGTCTGCAGCGTCACACCCGTGGGCGCGCGGTACTCGCCGAACACCTCGCGCAGGCGCTGGCCCCATTCGCCCGTCGTCACGCCCGCTTTCGCAGCGGCGATGGAGGGCGGCATGATGTTGGCGCCCGAGCGCGCGGCCTGTTCCAGATCGGCGAGCGCCTGGCCGACCGCGCGCTCGTCGCGCTTGGAGCGCCACTCGCGGATGCGGGTCTCGGCCTCCATCTCCACCGTCTCCGAGACGGTGAAGATCGCGCCGTCTCCGGCCGTCAGCGGCGAGGGCTCGCCCTGCTGCCACTTGTTGACGCCGACGACGATCTGCTCGCCCTTCTCGATCGCCGAGATGCGCCGGGCATTCGACTCGACCAGCGCCCGCTTGAGTTCGCCCGCCTCGACCGCCGTGACCGCCCCGCCGATCTCAGCGATGCGCGTCAGCTCGGCCCGGGTCTGCTCCTTGAGCGCCTCGACGCGGGCCTCGATCACCGTCGAGCCGTCGAAGATATCGTCGTATTCCAGCAGGTCGGTCTCGAAGGCGAGGATCTGCTGCATCCGCATCGACCATTGCTGGTCCCACGGGCGCGGCAGGCCGAGCGCCTCGTTCCAGGCCGGGAGCTGCACCGCGCGGGCGCGGGCGCGTTTCGACAGCGTCACCGCCAGCATCTCGATTAGGATGCGGTGGACGTTGTTCTCGGGTTGCTGCTCCGTTAGCCCGAGGCTGTTGACCTGCACGCCGTAGCGGAAAATCCGCTTCTTAGCGTCGGTGATGCCGTAGCGCTCCTGGGCGATCTCGTCCCATAGCTCGGCGAACGCCCGCATCTTGCAGATCTCGGTGACGAACCGCATGCCGGCGTTCACGAAGAACGAGATCCGGCTGAAGACGTCGGAGAAGCTGGCCTCGTCGAAATCGGGGTCGTCGCGCACCGTGTCGAGCACGGCGATGGCGATGGCCAGCGCGTAGGAGAGTTCCTGAACCGGCGTCGCCCCCGCCTCCTGCAGGTGGTAGGAGCAGACGTTCATCGGGTTCCACTTCGGCACGTTCTTGGTCGTGAACAAGATCACGTCCTTGGTGAGCCGAAGCGAAGGCGCGGGCGGAAACACGTAGGTGCCGCGCGAGAGATATTCCTTGATGATGTCGTTCTGCGTGGTGCCCTGGAGTGCCGCGAGCGGTGCGCCCTGCTCCTCGGCCACCGCGAGGTAGAGCGACAACAGCCACGGCGCCGTGGCGTTGATCGTCATCGAGGTGTTCATCTGTGCCAGCGGGATCTGGTCGAACAGGGCCCGCATGTCGCCGAGATGCGCGATCGAGACGCCGACCTTGCCGACCTCGCCGCGGGCGAGTTCGTGATCCGGGTCGTAGCCGGTCTGCGTCGGCAGATCGAAGGCGACCGAGAGGCCGGTCTGACCCTTGGCCAGGTTGCCGCGATAGAGCTTGTTGGACTCCGCCGCCGTGGAATGCCCCGCATAGGTGCGGATGATCCACGGCTTGTCGCGCTTGACCTCGGCGACGCTCGCTTGCGCGCTCATCCCACTCGACTCCCTGTCCGATGCAATCGCGCGCCTTGAGGCGCGGCTATTGGCCGGCACCGTAGCGAAGCCGCTGCGTCGCGTCATCTGGGAGAAAGGTCGAGGGTGCGTGCCTCAAGCCCTGGAAAAACTTGATGTGGCGGTGAAGCGGATTTGTCGTTGGGCGGCCGGCTCCCGACACAACGCGAGCCCCCGCCGCCTTTCAATTCCCCGCGATTGTTCAACCGGAGGGCGACAGATGCACCGCATCGTTGCAGAAACGAATGGCTCCAAGCTCGGCCTCACGCGTTGGGGCGGCAACGTTCGCACGGCGCAAAGCTGGTTGCGACGCCCGCCCGCAGAGGCATCGACACGGAGAGACATGCGATGGCAGACCAGGGCCCGCGCCTGACCACGGCCTTCGGAAACCCGATTTCCGACAATCAGAATTCGCTCACCGCCGGCTCGCGTGGGCCGGTTCTGATGCAGGACTACCACCTCATCGAGAAGATGGCCCACTTCAACCGGGAGCGGATCCCGGAGCGGGTGGTGCACGCCAAGGGCTACGGCGCCTACGGCACGTTCCGGCTCACCAGAAGCCTGTCCGAGTTCACCCGTGCCAAGGTGCTGACCGAGGTCGGCAAGGACGTGCCGATGGTGGCGCGCTTCTCCACCGTCGGCGGCGAGTCCGGTTCGGCCGACACCGCCCGCGACCCGCGCGGCTTCGCCCTCAAGTTCTACACCGAGGAGGGCAACTGGGATCTCGTCGGCAACAACACCCCGATCTTCTTCGTGCGCGACGCGATCAAGTTCTCCGACTTCATCCGCACCCAGAAGCGCGATCCGCGCACCCACCTCAAGCCGCATTGGCGCCGCTGGGACTTCTGGAGCCTGTCGCCGGAGGCGATCCATCAGGTCATGTTCCTGTACTCGGATCGCGGCACGCCGAAATCGGCGCGCTTCATGAACGGCTACGGCTCGCACACCTTCTCGCTCTGGAACGACCGGGGCGAGCGCCACTGGGTGAAGTTCCACTTCCACACCAAGCAGGGCATCCAGAACTTCTCGGCCGACGAAGCCGACGAGGTAGCGGGCAAGGATCCGGACTACTCCTCCGCCGACCTCTCGACTGCCATCGAGCAGGGCGACTTCCCGAAATGGAAGGTCTCCGTGCAGCTCATGCCGGAATTGGACGCCGACACCTACCGCATCAACCCGTTCGACCTGACCAAGGTCTGGCCGCACGGCGACTATCCGCTGATCGAGATCGGCGAGATGGAGCTCAACCGCAATCCCGAGAACTACTTCGCCGAGATCGAGCAATCTGCCTTCGAGCCCTCGAACGTGGTGCCCGGCATCGGTTTCTCGCCGGACAAGATGCTGCAGAACCGGGTGCTGTCCTATGCCGACGCCCACCGCTACCGGCTCGGCGTGAACTACCAGCAGATCCCGGTGAACCAGGCGAAAAACGCTGACGTTCAGACCTACCATCGCGACGGCGCCATGCGCACCGACGGCAATCACGGCGCCCAGGTCGATTACGAGCCGAACTCCTTCGGCGGTCCGAAACAGGACCCGTCCTTCAGCGAGCCGCCACTGCGGATCCAGGGCGATGCTGGCCGCTACGGTTGGCCGGGCGACGACGAGGATCTCTACGGTCAGCCCAAGCTGTTCTGGACCAAGGTGCTGGATGAGGGCGGCCGCAAGCGGCTCGTCGAGAATATCGTCACCTCGATGGGCGACAGCCCGCGCCACATTCAGGAGCGGATGATCGCGCACTGGTTCAAGGTGCACGAGGATTTCGGGCGCGGTGTGGCCCAGGGGCTCGGCATCGATACGGCACAGGCCGCCGCCGAATAGTCATCTCAACATTATTTTGAATACAGGGGCATCGACGTTGGTCGGTGCCTCTTTTTTGTGCGGACGAGGCAAAGCCTTGCCTTTTAGACCACTTGGAAGGCTGGAAACATCGTGCTTATAGCGTCGGCCAAGGTCGCGCGGTTCGTCACGCGCGTGCCAGAACCAACAGGGAGTGCCACGATGGCTGCAAGCGCAGCACCGGCCTGGACCGGGCAGACGGCGGAAGCCAAGGACCTTTACGAGCTCGGCGAGATCCCCCCGCTCGGCCACGTGCCTGCCAAGATGTATGCCTGGGCGATCCGCCGCGAGCGCCACGGGCCGCCGGAGCAGTCGCACCAGCTCGAAGTGCTTCCCGTCTGGGAGATCGGCGACGACGAGGTGCTCGTCTACGTCATGGCCGCGGGCGTGAACTACAACGGCGTTTGGGCCGGCCTGGGCGAGCCTATCTCGCCGTTCGACGTGCACAAGGGCGAGTACCACATCGCCGGCTCGGACGCGTCGGGTATCGTCTGGAAGGTCGGCGCCAAGGTGAAGCGCTGGAAGGTCGGCGACGAGGTCATCGTCCATTGTAACCAGGACGACGGCGACGACGAGGAGTGCAACGGCGGCGATCCGATGTTCTCGCCGACCCAGCGGATCTGGGGTTACGAGACCGGCGACGGTTCGTTCGCGCAGTTCTGCCGGGTGCAGTCGCGTCAGCTCATGGCCCGCCCCAAGCACCTGACCTGGGAAGAGGCCGCCTGCTACACGCTGACGCTCGCCACCGCCTACCGCATGCTGTTCGGCCACGCGCCGCACACCGTGCGTCCGGGCCAGAACGTGCTGATCTGGGGCGCCTCCGGCGGCCTCGGCGTGTTCGGCGTCCAGCTCTGCGCGGCCTCCGGCGCCAACGCCATCGCCGTGATCTCGGACGAGTCGAAGCGCGACTACGTGATGAGCCTCGGTGCGAAGGGCGTCATCAACCGCAAGGACTTCGACTGCTGGGGTCAGCTCCCGACCGTCAACAGCCCCGAATACAACACCTGGCTCAAGGAAGCCCGGAAGTTCGGCAAGGCGATCTGGGACATCACCGGCAAGGGCAACGACGTCGACATCGTGTTCGAGCATCCCGGCGAGGCGACCTTCCCGGTCTCGACGCTGGTGGCCAAGCGCGGCGGCATGATCGTGTTCTGCGCCGGCACCACCGGCTTCAACATCACCTTCGACGCCCGGTACGTCTGGATGCGGCAGAAGCGCATCCAGGGCTCGCACTTCGCCCACCTCAAGCAGGCCTCGGCCGCCAACCAGTTCGTGATGGACCGGCGCGTCGATCCTTGCATGAGCGAGGTGTTCCCCTGGGACAAGATCCCGGCGGCCCACACCAAGATGTGGAAGAACCAGCACCCGCCGGGCAACATGGCGGTGCTCGTCAACTCCACCCGCGCGGGTCTGCGCACGGTCGAGGACGTGATCGAGGCCGGCCCGCTCAAGGCGATGTGAGCCAGTCCACGTGACACGAAGAAGCCCGCGTATCCCGGTGGATGCGCGGGCTTCTTTCGTTGGGGGACGCGTTCAGCGCACCCGGTCGATCGCCCGCTGCGGTGTGCCGATCGTGGTGTGGAACGGCCGTTCACCGCCCCCCTTCTCGAAGGCGACGATGCTGTCGAAGACGTGGATCGCGCCGATGCTCCGGCCGATCTCCTGCGCGCCCCGGTCGTGATACCAAGCGTGCATGTCGTCGATGAACCCCTTCGTCATCTCCAGGAACGTGCCCCGGCGGCGGTAGCCGCCCTCGTAGTCCCGCCAGTACGAGGTGTGCAGGTCTTCGGCGACGTAGAGACCGTCTGGCGCCAGGAGCGGAAACAGCGTCTCGAAGGTGACGCGTTGGTGGCTCGCGACGTGGCTGCCGTCGTCGAGGACGACATCGACGCCGCCCATCTCCTCGACCACGGACCGAAGGAAAGCGGGATCGGCCTGCGAGCCGATACGGACCTGCGCGGCGCGACCGTCGAACACCGCGCAGCGCGGATCGACATCGACGCCGTAGAGAATGGCGCTCGGTCCGAAGAAACGACGCCAAAGGTCGAGGGAGCCGCCCTCGTAGACGCCGATCTCGAGGAAGCGCAGCGGTCGCCCGTCCGTCCTGCCGTCGCGGAAGGGCGCGAACAGCCGGCTGTAGATCGGCAGGAAGTGGTTCCACTTGTTGATCAGGTGGTCGCCGTCATAGCCGTAGAACAGCTTCGAGAAGGCGTCGTCGCCCCGCGTCTTTACCTCGGCCAGATCGCGATAGAAGTCGTTGGCCGGGCTGTTGCGAAATAATCCCGCTGATTTGGCGACGGACTTAAGTGCCCGCTTGATCTGCGGATGATTGTGCAGCGTTCGCTTAAGAAACGTCATGCCGAGATGCGGCCCGTCGTGCTGTCCGAGGTCGCGGGCACGAAGCACGACCCGGCGCGGCTCGTAAAGCCGGCCGGGTCGAACGAATGCGAGAGGCGACGCCGGTCGGGCTCAGGCCTCGCCGCGGGCGACGAGCGCCTCGTATTCCGGGACTTCGAGGCGGCCTTCCTTGGCGACGCGCGCCTTGTCCTCGTCGCTGATGACGTCGCCGGCAAGATCGAGCCGCTTCCAGGCCGCGAGCGGCGTCTCCCGGTCGGGGCGGGGGACGTACTTGTTCTGCTCGAGCTTCTTGTACTTATGGATGTAGCGCGGGCAGTTGATCCAGATCTTCGTCACATCGACCCGCACGAGATACTTCGCCTCCGTGTACTCGGCCATCAGCGGATCGTCGCGCAGCAGCGAGGCGTGACCCTGGACGCGGATGCGGTGCGGCGTCTCGAAGTCGATAAACAGAAGGCCGATCTTGGCCTGCCCCTCGATGTTGCCCATCGAGTAGAACATCCCGTTGCCGTCGAAGCCGGGGAAGACCAGCGTCGAGCCGTCGACCACCTTCACGAAGCCGGTCGGGCCGCCCTTGTAGGAGACGGTCGGCATGCCGTCGGGATCAACGGTGGAGAGGAAGAACATGTCGCGCGAGGCGATGAAGGCGGCCTCGTCGGGTTGAATCGTCTCGTGAACCCAATCCTCGTCGAGGCGTACGGCGAGCTTGGTCGTGCCGAATTCCTCCTGGAGGGCGCGGTGCGCCTCCGAGTAGAGCGATGCCATATGCGTCTCCTCCGGGGCCGATTGCTTCGGGCCTCCTGAGGGAGCGTTTAAGGCAAAGGCGCAAGGGCGCAAACGGGGCCGCGAAAAAGGCCGGTCACGCTCGCGCGAACCGGCCTCAGGCACCACAGCGGAGGCCGAGCGAAGCCCGGCCTCCAAGTCCGAAAAGATCAGTTCTTGGTCTTGTCGACCAGGGCCTTCTCGGAGATCCACGGCATCATGCCACGGAGCTTGGCGCCGACTTCCTCGATCGGGTGGGCGGCGAGCTTGGCGCGGGTGGCCTTGAACGAGGTCTGGCCGACCTTGTTCTCCAGCATCCAGTTGCGGGTGAAGATGCCCGACTGGATGTCATTGAGGACGCGCTTCATCTCGGCCTTGGTCTCCGGCGTGACGATGCGCGGGCCGGTGACGTACTCGCCGTACTCGGCGGTGTTCGAGATCGAGTAGTTCATGTTGGCGATGCCGCCCTCGTAGATGAGATCGACGATCAGCTTCACCTCGTGCAGGCACTCGAAATAGGCCATCTCGGGGGCGTAGCCCGCCTCGACCAGCGTCTCGAAGCCGGCCTTGATCAGTTCGACGAGGCCGCCGCAGAGCACGGCCTGCTCACCGAACAGGTCGGTCTCGCACTCTTCCTTGAAGGTGGTCTCGATGATGCCGGCGCGGCCGCCGCCATTGGCCGAGGCGTAGGAGAGGCCGAGGTCGTGGGCGTTGCCCGAGGCGTCCTGGGCGATGGCGATCAGGGTCGGCACGCCGCCGCCCTTGAGGTACTCGCCGCGCACGGTGTGGCCGGGGCCCTTCGGGGCGACCATGAGCACGTCGAGGTCCTTGCGCGGCTCGATCAGGTTGAAGTGCACGTTGAGGCCGTGGGCGAACAGGAGCGCGGCGCCCTGCTTCATGTTCGGCTCCAGCGACTCCTTGTAGATGTCGCCCTGCAGCTCGTCCGGGGTGAGCATCATCACCACGTCGCCCCACTTGGCGGCGTCGGCGACGTTCATCACCTTGAAGCCCTCGTGCTCAGCCTTCTTGGCGGTGGCGGAGCCCTCGCGCAGGGCGATGACGATGTCCTTGACGCCCGAATCGCGCAGGTTCAGCGCGTGAGCATGGCCCTGGGAGCCGTAGCCGACGATGACGACGTTCTTGCCCTTGATCAGGTTCAGGTCGGCATCGCGATCGTAATAGACGCGCATGGTGGTGTCCTCTCTCGTGTCAGTGGTTTCGGTTCAGGGTTTCGCCCGGCCGTAGAGGGCCAGGAACTGCTCGACGGCACGGGCCGCGTCGCTCCGGATCTCGGCGGCGTGGAGGTCGAGCGCGTCGCCGAGAAGAAGTCGGATCTGAATATCGCGGCCGACCAGACCAAAGAAGGTCCGGAAGGCCGCCTCGCTGTCCTCGAATGCGAGCAGGCCGGCCGCGCGGCCCGCTTCGAGCACCGGCTTCACCCGCTCGCCGATGGCGAAGCGGCCATTGGCCAGCACGATGCCACCGAGATTGCTCTTTCGGGACCCCGCATCGGCGATGGCGATACGGTTGAGCGCGACCGAGGTCGGGCTGGCAATGACCGCAAGCCAGCTCTCGGCGAAGTCGAGCAGGTTCTTGCGCAGGGCGACGGCATCCAGCCCGCTCACGTCGTAGCGGCCGGCATGGACCCGCGAGGCCTGCCAGCGGACCGTGGCGGTCAGCAGACCGTCGCGGTCGCCGAACCAGCGATAGAGCGTCTCCTTCGAGCAGCTCGCCCGGCGCGCCACTGCGTCCATGGTGAGCGGATCACGGCCATCGACCATCAGCGCCAACGCGGCATCCAGCACCGCCTGCTGGCGCGGCGTGGGCGTCTCGGCCGAAAGCTCGTCGGTGATGAGGGGGCTCGGCTGCATGATCCGGTTGCTGGACAGTACCGTACCGTACGGTACGCTCGTCTAACCGAGCCAGCCGCCCGGGACAAGCGGGATGGTCGAGATCGTCCGATCCCGTGCACCGTCACGTTTCTGTCGCCGCCTTGCTGAACCCGCTTGCCGAGCGCCCAGCCTCGGCGTATACGGCCCTCCGTCGCCACAGCGACGCCCGTGTCGCCCACCCGCGGCGGCACGTCGGGTGTTTGGGTGCGTAGCTCAGCGGGAGAGCATTCGCTTCACACGCGAAGGGTCACAGGTTCGATCCCTGTCGCGCCCACCACCGCCCCTCCACGGCAGTTCGGTCGTTCTCGGCACAAACAGCGTCTATGCGGCCATCAGCAGGCATTTGACGCTTGCGTGTCTGCGTGATGGGTTACGCGGCGATTCGCATCATTGGTGCGTTCGCGGAGACTGCTGGTTGCCGATCCTCGTCATTTTCACCGCCGTCATCGTCAGCGTTTTGATCTGGCTTCTGCGGGCCCACTACACGGTCAAGCAGCTCAAAGAGATCGATCAAGACACCAAGGGGCTTCAGCGCAAGGCGAAGTCGGCCTTCGAGAACTTCGTCGGGACGCCGTTGCAGCGGGTGAACGACGTGCGGCTCGCCGCCGTCATCCTGATGATCCAGGTCGTGCGGACCGGTAGCCCGATCACGGCGTCCGAGAAGACCTGCATCTTCGAGCTCATGGAAAACCCGCTGGAGATTCAGACGATCTCGGCGACCTTCGAGCGGGCGTGGCGCTACACGCAGGAGCGCCGCCCGTTCTCGCTCGTCGCCGACCCGCTGCTGCCGCTGTTTCGCGAAAAGCTGACGGGCGAGGAGCGGATGCAGCTCGTCGAGATGCTGACCGAGGTCGCCTCCGCCCATTCCGCCCCGAGCGAGCTGCAGCGAGAGGCGCTGGCACGGCTGAACCGTCGGCTGATCGCCGGCAAGCCGGAATTGGCGACAAGCCGGGCCGGCCGCTTCGGCTAGAACGGACCCCACGATAACGAAAAAGGCCGCCCCGAAGGGCGGCCCACCGTGGTCCCGCCGTCAGAGCGGGATGTTGTCGTGCTTCTTCCAGGGCTGCTCCATCTCCTTGGTGCGCAGCATCCCGAGCGCCCGCGCGATCCGCTTGCGGGTGGAGTGGGGCATGATCACCTCGTCGATGTAGCCGCGCTCCGCCGCCACGAAGGGCGAGAGGAAGCGGTCCTCGTATTCTTTGGTCCGCTCGGCGATCTTGTCCGCATCGCCGATCTCGGCGCGGAAGATGATCTCGACAGCGCCCTTGGCGCCCATCACCGCGATCTGCGCCGTCGGCCACGCGTAGTTCAGGTCGGCGCCGACATGCTTGGAGGCCATGACGTCGTAGGCGCCGCCGAAGGCCTTGCGGGTGATGATGGTCACGAGCGGCACGGTGGCTTGGCTGTAGGCGAAGAGCAGCTTGGCGCCGTGCTTGATCAGGCCGCCATATTCCTGCGCCGTGCCCGGCAGGAAGCCCGGCACGTCCACGAAGGTGACGATCGGGATCGAGAAGGCGTTGCAGAAGCGCACGAAGCGGGCCGCCTTCCGGGAGGCGTCCGAATCAAGCACGCCGGCCAGCACCAGCGGCTGGTTGGCGACGAAACCGACGGTGCGGCCCTCGACGCGGCCGAAGCCGGTGATAATATTGCGGGCGTAAGCCGCCTGGATCTCGAAGAAGTCGCCTTCGTCCACGACCCGGCGGATCAGCTCGCCCATGTCGTAGGGCTTGTTCGGGTTGTCCGGGATCAGCGTGTCGAGCGACTTGTCGAGGCGGTTGACGTCGTCGAAGCTCTCGATCTCCGGCACGCCCTCGATGTTGTTCGCGGGCAGGAAGTCGAGCAGGCGGCGGATCTGGAGGATCGCCTCGACGTCGTTCTCGAACGAGCCGTCGGCGATCGAGGATTTCGAGGTGTGGACCTTGGCGCCGCCGAGTTCCTCGGCGGTCACGACCTCGTTGGTGACGGTCTTCACCACGTCGGGGCCGGTCACGAACATGTAGCTCGTGTCACGCACCATGAAGATGAAGTCGGTCATGGCCGGCGAGTACACGTCGCCGCCCGCGCACGGCCCCATGATGACCGAGATCTGCGGGATCACGCCGGAGGCAGCGACGTTGCGGCGGAACACCTCGCCGTAGCCGCCGAGCGCGGCCACGCCCTCCTGGATGCGCGCACCGCCGGCATCGAAGATGCCGATGATCGGGGCGCGCATCTTCAGCGCCATGTCCTGGACCTTAACGATCTTGGCTGCGTGCGCCTCGGAGAGCGAGCCGCCGAACACCGTGAAGTCCTTCGAGAACAGGAAGACGGTGCGCCCGTTCACGGTGCCCCAGCCGGTGACGACGCCGTCGCCGGGGATCTTCTGCTTCTCCATGCCGAAATCGGTGGAGCGGTGCTGCACGAACATGTCGAACTCCTCGAACGACCCGTGGTCGAGCAGGAGTTCGATGCGCTCGCGCGCCGTGAGCTTGCCGCGCTTGTGCTGCGCCTCGAGCCGCTTTTCCCCGCCGCCGAGACGGGCCTGTGCGCGACGCTCCTCAAGCTTCTCGAGAATGTCCTTCATGGTGCTGGCGAGACTCCCTGGGGATCGAAATCGTTTTTTGAATACAGATCAGAGCGTAAGAGCTTGACCTTGCATCGATCGATCGCCCTTAGCACGCGTTCCCGCCCTCGGAAACGGCCAGCGACGCGCCGCGAGCATCCTCCTTTGTTCCGAAAGCCGGTTGCCACCGTTCGGGACGACGCTCGACCGCAGCCAATCCGCGGGCCTTGCGGTCGAAATGGCGGCCCCGGTTCGAATGCCGGGGCCACGCGCTCTCAGAGATTCGATACGGACGAACCGGCGTCCTCAGCCCTTCTTGATCAGCGG
Source organism: Methylorubrum sp. GM97 (assembly GCF_024347855.1). Lineage (NCBI taxonomy): Bacteria > Pseudomonadati > Pseudomonadota > Alphaproteobacteria > Hyphomicrobiales > Methylobacteriaceae > Methylorubrum > Methylorubrum sp. GM97. Next base: position 265,490 of record NZ_AP025942.1, on the reverse strand, counting down.
CGCCGGCTCGACCGGTGCGGGCGGGGGCTTGGTCGCGCAGGCGGCGGCGCTCAGGGTGAGCACGGCCGTGAGGGTGGCAAGGGCGATCCGCTGGGTGTTGAGTCGAAGGGTCGGCACGTTCGTCTCCAAAAGTTGGACGTTGCCAAATTGGAATAGGAACAGGCCGGCCCGCTAGTGCGCCGCAGTGACACTTAAACTTAGTATGACCAGGAAATTATAATCGGTGCGAGATTAGGCATCTTGCCTTACCAGTGGTCGCACCCGCATCATCCATGTGCAGACGGCCGTTCAATTGGGTCGTTGCGCCACCATCGCCGCGGTCTCGAACTCCGTCCGGCGGTGGGCAAGGCGCGCCTCGGCCTCGGCATCGCGCCCCCAGACGCTCGCCTGATAGGTCTCGTCCACATGGGCCGCCGCCCAGGCGTCGTCCGCGCTCAGGCGGCCGTGCAGTACGGCCAGCGCAATCACGAGGGAGCCGGTCAGCGTCGTGAGTGTGTGCAGGGCCGCGAGGCGGAACGGGTCGTCCACCGCCTCGATCGCGGCGCGCAACGCGGCCACCGAGCCCTCCGGCTGCTCGACATGCATGACGCCCTCGGCGAGGAACAGCCGTGCGCCGAGCGTCTCGGCGACCCAAGCCACGAGCGGGTCCCAGGCCTCGGACTGAACGGCAACGAGGCGTTCGGGCGCGCCGGCCCGGTAGGCGACGAGATCGGTGCCGGCAAAGGCGGCGAGATCCTCGGCGACCGCGGCGCGGCGCTCGACCACGCCATCGATCGTGGTGTTGACGAGGCGGGTCAGCGGCATGGTGCGCGGGTCGATTACGTCCGCTTGCGCCTCCCATTCCGCCGCGAGCGCTTCGCCCAGCACCCGGTCGGGCACGACCAGCGGCCGGCGGCCCGGCGTGTTGGCGCCGCGCCCGTCGAGGACGAGGCGGAAGCCGCCCTCGGCCTCCGCGAGGCCGGCCTGCGCGTAGAAGCGCTTCGGCAGCGTCGGCCCGAACCGCCGCGAGAGGCCTGAACGCGGTCCGGCTTTCCGTTCTCGCCGGGTTCGCCCAGCCAATCTCGGGTGACGTCGTCGCCTGAAGTGCTCATGGTCCGCAAATAGGATTTCTCATCGCCTCGCGCGAGTCTCGGTCGCGGCGGCGGATGCGCCTATTGCGTCGCGAGCCGTTCCGTCACCGGGCCCGGCTTCGAATCGTCTAGGGGGCCGGAGAACAGGTCGCCCAAGGTCGCCGCCGAATCGACGACCGTGACCGCACCCGCGCTGAACAGGGCGCCGGGGGTGTGGTAGCCCCAGCCGACGCCGATGGCGGCCACGCTCGCGCTCCGGGCCATCATCATGTCGAAGGTCGTGTCGCCGATCATCACGGTCATCGAGGGTTCGGCGCCGGTCTCGGCCATCGCCTGAAGCAGCATCGCCGGATCGGGCTTGGAGGGGGCGTCGTCGGCGGTTTGGATCGTGGCGAACCAGCGCTCCCAGCCGTACTTGTCCACGAGATGATTGACGCCCCGGCGCGACTTGCCGGTGGCGATGCCGAGCTGGATGTCGTCGCGGCGGTGCAGCCGCTCGACCAACTCGGCCATGCCCGGGAACAGCGGCTCCTCATAATCGGGATCGACCCGCAACGCCTGGAACGCCTTGCGATAGCTGTGCGCGAGCGATTCGATCGGCCCGGCCTCGCCGACGAGCCGACGGAACGCTTCGGGCAGGGACAGCCCGACCACGGACAACGCCTCCTTGCGCGGCGGGGCTACTAAGCCATGCTCGGAGAAGGCGCGGTGCTGCGCCTCCACGATCAGGTGCTGGCTGTCGATGAGGGTGCCATCGACATCGAAGACGATCAGCTTGAGCACGGCCGGAGCGCCCTGTCGGCTCACGGCCTGCGAGCGGGCGCCGGCTGCGAGGCCGGGCGTCGCTCGTAACCGAGGCGGCAGCGTACGAGGAAGCGTCGACGTACGCCGCCGGACAGCCTGCGGCGGTGCGATTCGCGGTTACAGGCGGCGTAAGAGATGCGGCGTCGGCGCTCGGAGGCCCGCATGCCCGGACCTGGCGGTCGCGCCGCCGGTACCGCCTGAGGCGGGGCAGGGGCCGCAACGTGGGGCGGGCCTTGGACCTGTCCTTGGGTTTGTCCTTGAGACTGCCCCTGCGATTGTCCTTGGGGCTGCCCCGGCGCTCCATCGCCGGGCGGCGCCGCACCAGCCGGCGCAGCGGCCCAGAGCAGACCGGCCAGCGCGACGGACAACAGGGTGACGGGCCTCATGCAATCCTGAACCTCGTTGTACCGGTCCGTGGCAGGGAAAGGCTTTGGACAGTCCCGACGACCTCTGCCTCAGCCCGTCGATTCGAACTGTGGCAACGGGCTTCCGGGTCTGAACGTGGTTCCGATAGAAGCACCTCGCGGTGTCCTCGTCCACGCAACGACTGACGAAGCAAGAGTTATGGCAACAGGCCCGTGTTCCAAGGCTCTCCTCGTTTTCGTGAAGAGCCCCGGATTCTGTCAGGCTTCCGGCGCTTCGACGATCGGGTCGTAGCGGGCGGCATCGAAACCGAGCAGGTTCCAACTCTGCGCCATGTGCGGCGGGAGCGGGGCGCTGACATCGACCGGCTGGCCGGTGCGCGGATGCGGGATCACGATGCGGCGGGCGAGCAGGTGCAGGCGATTCTGGATGCCGCCGGGCAGCTCCCAGTTCTCCACGTCGAAATATTTCGGGTCGCCGACGATCGGGTGGCCGATATGCGCGGCGTGAGCCCGCAACTGGTGCGTCCGCCCGGTGACGGGCTTCAGCGAGAGCCAGGCCAGCTTCTGCGCCGCTTGATCGACCGTGGCGTAGTAGGTGAGCGCGTGGCTGGCGCCGTCGTCGCCGTGTTTGGCAACGCGCATACGCGCATCGGCATCGGTCGGCTCGTCCTTGACGAGATAGGTCGAGACTCGGCCCTGGCGGGTGCGAGGCACGCCGGCCACCAGCGCCCAGTAGATCTTGCGCGCGGCGCGGGAGCGGAAGCTCTTGGCCAGCGTCGAAGCGGCCAGACGCGTCTTGGCGACGATCAGGCAGCCCGCCGTGTCCTTGTCGAGGCGGTGGACGAGGCGCGGGCGCTGCCCGTCCGGTCCGGTCAACGCCTCCAACAGGCCATCGACGTGGCGCACCGTGCCCGAGCCGCCCTGAACCGCGAGGCCGAACGGCTTGTTGAGGATCATCATGTCCGCATCCTCGTAGAGGATCAGCGAACGCAGGAACTCGGCGTCCCCATCGATCTTGGCGGCGCTACGCGGCCTCTCGGTCGGCTGGTCGAGCTTGAGCGGCGGCACCCGCACGCTCGAACCCGGCTCCAGCCGGTCGTTCGGCTTGGCGCGCTTGCCATCGACCCGCAGCTCGCCCTTGCGCACGATGCTCTGCACGCGGGTAAAGGGAAGCTGCGGAAAGCGCGCTCCCAGAAAGCGGTCGATGCGCATCCCGGCCTCGTCGGGGTCCACGGTCAGCGTCTGCACGCCGCTTGCCAGCGTCGCCGAGGCCGCAGCCCGCTGTTCGCGGCGCGTCGGGCCGGCAGGAGCCTCCGCGGGCGGCGCCTTGGCCGGGTCAGGCTTGGTCAAGGAGGGCTTGGCGAACGACGGCTTGGCAGCGCGAGGCTTGTCAGAAGGCGATTTGGCGCGAGCGCGCGGCGCATCCGGCTTCGGTGCGGCGGCTTCGGGCACGCGATTCGGGCGCGGTGCGCTCTCGCTTGCCGCGCCGTCATCCCAGGGCGAGCGCTCGGCGGCGTCCTCGCCGCGGTTGCGGGCGGCGCGCTGCGCGGCGTCTTTGGCGGAGGTGCGCGGCCCCGTGCCGGCACGCGGCGCGAACCCGCTGGGTCCGCGTTTTGCGCCGGACCCGCGATGTGGTGGACGTCCCTTCATGTGCCGCTGCTATCACCCTGAGATGACGGCGCAAAGCGCTGCGGCCGGTTGCGCGGCAGAATCCTTGCCAACGATCCCTCGGCGCGCAGAGGCAGCGCGCCCTGGCGATCGGTGTAACTTCCGCTCGTCCATGAACGGCCGGGATCGATCCGACCGTCTGCAGATCCTGCGAAAGCCGCTCTCGAAAGTGGGGCGGCAGGAGGGCGCGCTGCGCCGAACTGGCGCCTCAGGTGGCCAACCGTGCCGCCTCCAGGGTGAGGCCGAGCCCGACCGAACCGAACGTGTCGCCATCGACGACCCGCGCGCTTGGCACGCAGGCGGTCAGCGCCGCGCGCACATGCGGCAGACCGGTCGAGCCGCCGGTGAGGAACAGCGCGTCGATCCGATCGGCCGTCAGCCCGGCCTGATCGAGGCAGCGGCTGATCCGCTGCGCCATGCGCCGCGCGAGGTCATCGGTATGTCCGGCCAGCCGTGCTCGATCGACATCCGCCGCAAGGCCCGATTCGACCCATTCGAGATCGACCGTACCCGCCCCCGCATCGGAGGCGGCGATCTTGGCGCCCTCCACCGCCATGGCGAGGGAATGTCCGCGCTCCGCTTCGACCACGGTGCGCAAACGGGTCACGAGTTCCGGCCGGGCGGCGTCGCGCACCACCTCGTCGATCTCGCGTAGGGTCTTCGGATTGTAGAGCCGGTTGATGCTCGACCATGTGGCGAGGTCGTGGAAATAGGCGTTCGGCACGGCGAGGTCCGCCCGCTTCATCGGGCTGCCGAGGCCGAAGAGCGGCATCACCGCGCCGAGGCTCAGGTTCCGGTCGAAATCGGTGCCGCCGATGCGAATGCCGTCATTGGCCAGGATGTCCTCGGCCCGCTCGTCGCGCCGATGCCGCTCGGGCGAGAGCCGGACGATGGAGAAGTCGGAGGTGCCGCCGCCGATATCGGCGATCAGCGCGATCTCCTCCGAGGTCACCGTGCGCTCGTAATCAAGTGCGGCCGCGATCGGCTCGTACTGGAAGCGGACGTGGCGGAAGCCGATGCTCTCGGCGATCTGGCGCAGCGTGTCTTCCGCCTTGCGGTCGGCGGCTGGGTCGTTGTCGACGAAATGGACCGGGCGCCCATGCACCACGGTGTCGAGTTCGACGCCGGCTTCCGCCTCGCCGCGCGCCTTCACCAGGGTGAGATAGCGGGCGATGACGTCGCGGAAGCGGATGCGCTCGCGCCCGACCGGCGTGGTCTCCTCGATCAGGGGTGAGCCGAGCACGGATTTCAGCGCCCGCATCAGCCGGCCGGGCGTACCCTCGACATAGGCCTCGATCGCCCCTCGCCCGATCTGCGCCTCCTGTCCGGGCGCGAAGAAGATCGCGCTCGGCAGGGTGCGGTGCGTCCCCTCCAGCGGCACCAGGGTCGGACGGGCGCCCATGCCAATTCCGAGGGTGGTGTTGGACGTGCCGAAATCGAGGCCGCAGGCCGCCATATGACCGGATCGCTTGGATTCTGAGGGGAGGGCGGCTCCGTTACGGCCCCCGGCCGCAGAGTGCAATCCCCGGACCGGTCTCGTTGAGGGCGATCACCTGACGGGATCGCCCTTTTCACGCAGGCCTAAAGCGAGTGCCCTGCCACCTCGTTCGATCTGCTCCTACACGGTCCCGAGATAGCGGCTGCGCAGATGCGCCAGGAAATCGTCCGCCCCGAGTGGCTTTCCGGTCGCGGCGGTCAGCAGCTCATCGGTTTCCATCAGGCTCGCGCGGGCATGGACGTTCTCCCGCAGCCAGCCGCGCAGCTGCGAAAAATCGCCCTCGGCGAGCGCCGGGCGGATGCCGGGATGGGCGGCGCAGGCGGCCTTGAAGAGCTGCGCGGCGGCAAGCGCCCCGAGGGTGTAGGTCGGAAAATAGCCGAAGCTGCCCCCCGGCCAGTGGATGTCCTGAAGGCAGCCGTGCCGGTCGTCGGGCACGGTGAGCCCCAGCAATTCCTTCATGCCGTCGTTGAAGGCGCCCGGCAGGTCGGCCACCATGAGGTCGCCGGCGATCATCGCCGTCTCCAAGCGGTATCGCAGCAGAATGTGAGCCGGGTAGGTCACCTCATCGGCATCCACCCGGATGAAGCCCGGCTCGACGCGGGTGTAGAGACGATGCAGGTTCTTCGCCTCCCAGGCCGGCCCTTCGCCGCCGAACGCCGCGCGCAGGGTCGGCGCAAGGTAGGCGCAGAACTCGGCGGAGCGGCAGGCCTGCATCTCGACCAGCAGCGATTGGCTCTCGTGCAAGCTCATGCCGCGGGCCTGCCCCACCGGCTGGTGGCGCCATGCGGCCGGGCGGCCCTGCTCGTAGAGCGCGTGGCCGGTCTCGTGCAGCACGCCCATTAGCGCCCCCGTGGCGCTCGCCTCGTCGTAGCGGGTGGTGATGCGCACGTCGTCGGTCGCGCCGCCGCAGAACGGGTGCAGGCTGATATCGAGGCGTCCGCGTGCGAAATCGAACCCCACGGCCCGCATCAGCTGCAGGCCGATCTCCCGCTGGGTCACCACCGGAAACGGACCCGGCAGCGGCAGGGGAGGGGCGTCGGCCGCCTGCCGCTCGCGCACCGCGGCGACGAGATCCGGCAGGACGGCGCGCAACGCCGCGAAGATCGGATCGATGCGCGCCCGCCGCATGCCGGGGTCGTATCCGTCCAGCAGCGCGTCGTAGGGCGCAAGGCCGAGCGCAGCCCCCTTGGCCTCGCCGACGCGGCGTCGCAGCCGCAGCACCTCTTCGAGATAGGGACGCAGCCGCGCAAAATCCGAATCGCGCCGTGCCTCGCGCCAGACCATCTCGCAGCGCGTCGCCGCTTTCGAGGCCGCCTCGACGAGATCGCCCGGCACCGCCGCCGCGTGGGCATAGGCCCGGCGCATCTCGCGCAGGTTGGCCCGCTCCCATTCGCCGAGGTGGCCCTCCGCCTCCGCCGCGTCGAACCGCTCGGCGTTGCGCGGGTCGGTGAGGATCTCGTGGGCGAGCACGCTCAGCACGGCCAATTGCTCGCCGCGGGTATCGGAGGCGCCGTCCGGCATCTGGGTCTGCGTGTCCCAGCCGAGGATACCGCTCGCATCCTCCAGCGCGCCGAGCCGGGCGAAGGTGGCGGTGAGCGTCGCGTAAGCCTGCATGATCGGTGGAGATCCCTCGGTGTCGTCCGTGACGGTCAATCGTCGCCGCGGCGCTCCTGCCGCAGCCGTTCCCAGTAGGCCAGCCGCTCCCGGTAGCGGGTTTCCATGCCCCGGTCGGTCGGCTCGTAGAAATGCTGGCGCCCGAGCGCTTCCGGCCAATAATCCTGGCCCGAGAAGGCATCGGGCTCGTCGTGGTCGTAGCGGTAACCCTCGCCGTAGCCGATCCGCCGCATCAGCCCCGTGGGGGCGTTGAGAATGGTCCGCGGCGGCGCGAGCGAGCCCGCAGCCTTCGCCACCCGCGTGGCCGCCTTGTAGGCGTTGTATACCGCGTTCGATTTCGGCGCGCAGGCGAGATAGACGGTGACCTGCGCCAGCGCGAGTTCGCCCTCGGGCGAACCGAGGAAGTCGAAGGCGTCCTTGGCCGCATTCGCCACGACGAGGGCCTGCGGGTCGGCCAGTCCGATATCCTCCACCGCCATCCGCACGAGGCGCCGGGCGATGAACAATCGATCCTCGCCGGCATCCAGCATACGGCAGAGATAGTACAGCGCCGCGTCGGGATCCGAACCGCGCACCGTCTTATGCAGCGCCGAGATGAGGTTGTAGTGCCCCTCCTGCGCCTTGTCGTAGATCGGCGCCCGGCGTTGCACGAGGCTCTGAAGCGTCTCCGCGTCGAGGATCTCGCCCGGTCGAGCCGAGCGCCACACTTCTTCCGCCAGCGTCAGCGCCGCGCGCCCGTCGCCGTCCGCCATCCGGATCAGCGCCGCGCGCGCCTCCTCATCGAGGGGCAGCGGCTGGCCGTCCATCTCTTCGGCCCGGGCCAGCAACCGGGCGAGGGCGGGCGCGTCCAACGCACGGAACAGCAGCACCCGCGCACGCGACAGCAGAGCGGCGTTCAGTTCGAACGACGGATTCTCCGTCGTCGCGCCGACGAGCGTGACGGTCCCGTCCTCCATCACCGGCAGGAAGGCATCGAGCTGGGCGCGGTTGAAGCGATGGATCTCATCGACGAACAGGAGGGTGCCCTGGCCCGTTGCGCGCCGCTTGCGTGCCGCCTCGAACACCTTTCGCAGATCGGCGATGCCCGAGAAGATCGCCGAGATCTGCTCGAAATGTAGGGCGGTCTCGTGCGCAAGCAGACGCGCCACGGTGGTCTTGCCGGTGCCGGGCGGCCCCCAGAACACGAGCGAGCCGAGGCTGCGCGAGGCGAGCAGACGCGTCAGCGCCCCGTCGGGCCCAGTGAGATGCTCCTGCCCCACGACCTCCGCGAGGCGACGCGGGCGCAGACGATCCGCGAGCGGCCGGGGCGCACCCGTCTCAAGACCAGCGGAAACGAACAGGTCGGACATGGGTGGCATGAACACCGCACGCCCATCCATCCGCAAGGCCCCAAACAGCGAAGTCCCCCATTCGCTGCAAAGCCGGCTTGTGGGCCGGCCCGCCCCATGCTAGGGCGCTCCGCGTCGATACGACACCTCTGCGGAGAGGTGGCAGAGCGGTTGAATGCACCGCACTCGAAATGCGGCATGGGTGCAAGCCCATCGGGGGTTCGAATCCCCCCTCTCCGCCAAGCCTTTCCCTAAGTGCTTGATCTTCCAGAAGTCGTTGTCCGGTAAGGCTTTCTTGATCCGCCTGGTGGTACACACAGGTGGTACACAGTGGCTCTCCCGATGCCCCGACCCTGGAAACACGACAAGACCGGCGTCTACTATCTTCGCAGGCGTGTGCCGGCGGATCTGGTGAAGCAGGTCGGCAAGGCGGTCGTAAAAATCTCGCTGGGCACCAAGGAGCCGGCCGAGGCGCGGGCCCGCCACTTCGCCGAGAACGCTGCGTTGGAGGAGCGCTGGGCGAACTTGAGGAAGGGCCAACAGGCCCTCTCAAACCGTCAGGTCCAGGCCCTGGCGGGTGAGATTTACAACAGGAAAGTCGCCGAGCACGCCGACAACCCCGGTACGCCTGAGGAATGGCGCCGTCGGACATCGGCGGACCAGAGCCTGCAGGGTCTTCGCAAACGCACTGCCGGCAAGCCATCGGCCTTGAGGTTGGCAACCGGGTGGTCAGAAGCGGAGGCGGTCGTCCGTTCCCGTCACGGGGCCGAGGTCGACAAGTTCATCGCCAACAAGGGCCTGATCGTCACGGAGGCGGATCGCCGCCGCATCATCCTCGCCGCCGCCGAAGCAACCGGCCTCGCGAATGAGAGTTTGCTCCGGAATGCCGAGGGCGACTACACGCCGGACCGGAAGGCGGAGCGCTTCCCGGAACCGTTCTCCGCGGCTGGGCCGCTCAAACTCGACGTTCTATCGGCCGAATACCGCCGGTCGCTTGAGCCGAGTGAGGCGACCATCAAGAGATGGTACCCGATCCTGACGAAGTTCATGGCTTTCGCCGGGACGGAGGACATCCGCCGCGTCACGACGGCCGACGTCATCCGATGGCGGGAGAAGATGCTCGACGAGACGATGGGCCTGAGCCCGCTTACCGTCAGGGACGTCTACCTCGCGGCGCCGAAGGCCCTCTTCGGGTTCGCGGTCTCGCAGTCGAAAATCGGAAGTAACCCGGCCGCGGGCGTGGTCGTACGGGTCAAGAAGAAGAAAAAGCTCCGCGAGCTGGGATTCTCGGCCGAGGAGGCCGACCTGATCCTATCCGCATCTCTTGCGCCGCAAAACAGCCTCGCTTCCCGCGAGCTGAAGGACGCTCGCCGCTGGGTCCCATGGCTGTGCGCCTATTCCGGCGCCCGTGTGAACGAGATCACGCAGCTTCGTGTGCAGGACGTGAGGCGAAGCGAGGGCGTCTGGATCATCAACATCACTCCCGAGGCCGGCAACACCAAGACCGGTGCTCGCGAGGTGCCGCTCCACGACCATCTCATTGAGCAGGGTTTCCTCGACTTTGTGCGGTCCAAGAAGGCCGGTCCGCTGTTTTATAGCGTCGAGCGCCAGCGCGGTGCGTCAGCCGGCAACCCGAGCGACGTGAAGGCCGGCGGCAAGCTCGCCGAATGGGTTCGGGCCGTTGGCGTTGATGACGAGAACGTCCAGCCGAACCACGGGTGGCGGCGCCGGTTCAAGACGATCGGGAGAGCCGTAGGAATGGACTCGGCAAAGCTTGATGCCATCCAAGACCATGCTCCGGCGACGGAGGGTGACAAGTACGGAGGATTTCTTTCGAACGCCTTGAAGCCGGAGATCGATAAGATCCCACGCTACAAGTCGTGGCAAGTGCCGCCATCGACCGTCGAAAGAAGAACGGGATCACGAAGCCAGCGGAATGCCCGAACGCCGAGACAAAGGTTGAGTGATCCGCTCGCAGACCATCACGACTGGAACAAGGTCAGGATGGCTTGGGGCGCGGCGTTGGCGATGTTGAGCGCCTGTGCGGCGAGATCCCGTTGAGCCTGCAGCGCCTTCAGCCTGGTCGCCTCCGTCTCGATGTCCGCATCGACCAGCGCGCCGATGGTACGCTCGTTGGTCTTGACGAGCGCGTCGAGGAACATCCTCTGTCCCTCGACGAGGAGCTTGCCGGCGCCGAGCCGCGCACCGGTGTCGGTCGCGCGGGCGATGACCGTCTCGACGTCCCGGATCACCGCTTGGAGCGTGGCGGCGCCCGATGCGCCGCTCAGGCCGGACACGTCGAGCGTGGCGACCGCGTAGCCGGAGGCGCCGGGAGTGTCGAGCAGCCCGCGCGTCGATGCCGTCTGAATGCCGTCGCGGCCGGACGCGCTCCTCGGCATCCCGTACTGTACATACTCGCTTCCCACCGCGGATTGCCCCGGGGTGAAGCCGAAGGCCGCAACGTCGGGGCCGCTCACGGTGACGACGGCCGATGGCCCCTCTGCCCTGCCGGTCGCGACGAAGACGTGCCCGCCCGCCCCACCGCCGATGTTCATCCAGAAGTCGGCGTCCACCCGGCGCCGTTCGTGCACGAACATGGCCGACATCTCGTCGAACGTGACCGAGGTCCGGTCGGCCGGCGGCGGTCGGCTGCTCGCGCCGAAGGTGTAGGTAACCGATGCGGTGCCGTCGCCGAGCGTGATGGACTTCGTGTTCGAACCCGAAAGATCGACGTTTCGATAGAGATCCGGCGCGAAGGCCAGGGGGCTGAACGATTGCCTTCTGTCGACAGAGACGATGGCGAGGTCGGCTGTTGTGTAGCCCGGGGACGGCACGAGGTGATGCAGGATGAGTGACGCGGAGGCACCCGTCGCCATCGTGGCGAAGCTCAGGCGCCCGTCCGCCATCAGGGACGCGGTAACGTGACCGGACAGCGTCGGCGAAAGGGCAATCTCGGCATTGATGGCCTTCGTCAGCTCGGCCGGGGTAACTGCGGACATGTCGCGGACCCGGGAGGCGAGGTTCACCGCATTCAACCTGATGACGTCCGAGCCGCTTCCCGTCGATAGGCGGAAGCCGACTTCCGTGGTGGTCGTGAAGTCGGCGCGTCCTCTGCCACCGAAGGCGCTCGTCATCGCCATGGGGATGTCGCCGGACAGCGAGGCTGGCGTCGGTGCGGCGCGGATGACCGTCGGGCTAGCATCGTAGAGCTTCAGCACCTCGACCTCGACCGGAAAGGTCGAGAAGGTCACCGCGCCCGAGGGGCCGCGGGAAAGCCCCGCGACGATGTCCTCTCGCGGGCGATAGGTGGCGGACGCGGAATCGACCGAGAGCCAGTTCCGGCCGGCCGACACGGAGGTGTCGGCGGTCGCGCGCATCCGGTTCTGGATCGCGGCGACCTCGGTCTGGACCTTGGCCCGGTCGATGCCGGGCGCCAAGGCGGTCTGGAGCGTCGCGCGCAGCGACCGGAGATCGGAGAGCACGCTGTCGAGGCCGGCATAGGCCACGTCGAACGCCGCGGCACCCAAACCGAGCGTGTCGCCCAACGCACGCAGCGAGGCATTGTCGGTTCGGATCGCCGTCGCGATCGACCAGTAGGCTGCACCGTCCGAGGCGGCCGCAATCCTCTGGCCGGTCGCCAGGCGGTTGCCCGTCGTGGCGAGTTGCGCCGTGATGCCCTTGAGCGTGCCGAGAGCGGTCATGGCAGCGATGTTCGTCGAGAGGCTCGTCACGGGACTGCTCTTGTTGACTCAGTCAGCAGGCGTTTTGGCTCATGCAGCAGGCGGTCGAGGCGGCCGAAATCACTCGGTGGCCCGACCGCCGCGATGATCGCGGCCGACGGCCTCGTTATGGCTCGTTTCGGACAGCCATCCTCGGCATCCGCAGTCCATCGCTTGACGTCATGTAGCGGGGCTTGGCTGCTCCTGCGCGATGACGCGTCCCGAGCCGGCGCCAGGGGATGATGTACCCCGGTCGGTCAGGGCCTCGAAAACCTTCCGCGAGGGCGGGTTCCATCGCGCCAGATGCGCGAGGCAAAGCAGGCAGACCGGAATCATCACGAAGCCGATCAGGAGAAAGCACAAGAGCAGCGATACGATGAGAGCGCCGTAAACCTGTGCCTTGGCCTCGTACATGGGAGTGAACCGGCTGTGCGCGTCCTCTCGATCAGTCTTCAAGCCGTAAAGCAGCGGCACGTGATTCCCTTTGGGACCGACGAAATGAAGGTCCACGAACTCCCCTTCCGTCTCCCGGAAGAGGGCGTTGATCTCATTGTGCATCGTCACCCTGCCCAGGAAGTTTCGCTTCCCGTCAGGGGTAACGACCTTGACGCCGCTATAGGTCACGAAGTGCGTGCCCATCTCGATGACGCCCAGGTCGATGACCTGGGCCCTGAAGTTCCACCGTGCCATGATGCCTTCCTGCGGATCGGGTTGGGGAGATCAGAAGTCGCCGTATTCCTGGAAGGTCAGGACGGTGTGCGCGCCGCGCGCAGTCGTCCCGGTGACGGCACAGGAGTTCGCATCGCGACGGGGGGCATTGCCCTTCAGAGTGATGGTCGAGCCCTTCGAATGACCTGAAACGGCGTAGGGAGCCGGCTCGCATCCCGCCTTGAACACGTAGGCGGTGCTGGTCACCGCCCCGCTCGCGGCGAAGGTTCCGCGGAACAGGACCGTGCCCTTGCTCACTGCCGCACGGATCGAGGCCTTCGGCACGTCGTAGCGGATCACGCCGGCGCGTTCGTCGATCAACACCTCGCTGCCGTTGTGGAAGTAGGTGGCACCCTCGAAGCCCTCGGGACGCGGGGCGAAGCTCCGCTTGCCGGACGCCGGCGTCGCCTTGGCCGCCGTTTTCGGACCCGCCGTCACCGCCCCCGTCGCGAGGTCGAGCGTGTAACGCTGCTTGCCGGTGAGGCAGCAGCGGGCATCCCCCGGCATCAAGGCGTCCATCGTGAAGGTCGCCCGGCCGCTTTCGAAGGACAGGCCGTCCGGTCCTTCACCGTAGACGCCCGTGACGGTGCGAACGAGGGTCCAATCCTGTCCGGCGCGCCGGAACTGTGCGACCGCCAGGGAAACGGCATTGCCGATGGACGGCGAGTAGTGGGCGAACACCAGCGCGTCCGTCCCGCCGGCATCGTAGAACGTCCGGAAGGCGAGCGCCCGTCCGAGATCGCAGGGGGCATCGGCCCCGTTCGTATCGGAGCAGATCGGTCCGGAGCCCGCGGTGAACCAGCGCTCGACAGCGGCCTTCGCCGGTCCGGACGGTACGATCCCCTTCTCCAACCGCGCCGGGTTCGCCGACGCCAGGACGGTACCCGCAGCGAGCAGGCATGCGGTGAGAGCCACGCGAAGCATGTCGTTCCCCGCGCCGGTCAGTTGATGGACATCGCCAGGGAGCCGTCGGCCGCTTTGAAGAAGCGGGCGCGATCCCGCGTCTCGCCCTTGCCGTTGTTCATGGTCGCCTCGAACTGACAGACGTGTCCGGAGGCGCCGCCTGTAGCCGGCTCGCAACCGAGTTTCCGGAAGGCCGTGATGGTGGGCACTTGAGGCACGCCGCCGCGCGACGGTCCCACCAGGAACGCCAACGCGGCCGCCTGCTGCTGGTACACGCTCGACGTGAAGCGGGAGACGGCCTGAAGCATCTCGGCTTCCGACGGCTCGCCGGAGCAAGCGGCCAGGGTCAGGCCGAGCGCGGCCATGGGAAGAAGGGCGAGCTTCGAGATCACGGAAGAAGGCTCCGATGAGAGGCGGGGGCGTGGAAGCGCGCGGACATGTGTCCGCAATGGAGGCGCCGCAGGTGTTGCAGGGCGGTCGGGAACGGCGGCGCGCGAGGATGGTGCGAGGCAGAAGCGCGACCCCAGTCGCCGTATCGAGGGTGCGGCGCGGCGACCGGGATCTCGCCGGGAGACGGCTCAGCGCAGGAGCTGGAGGATGCCCTGGTTGGCCTGGTTGGCGAGCGACAGCGCCGATACCCCGAGCGACTGCCGCGTCGACAGCGCCTGCGAGTTCGCCGCCTCTTCGTTCATGTCGGCGTTGACGAGGTTGGCGGAACCGGTGTCGAGGATGTTGCCGACCTGCTTGGTGAAGTCCTGGCGCACCTGCACGTTCGACAGGTTCGAGCCGAAACCCGACTGCAGGTTCTTCAGGCTGGCCAGCGCGGTCTTCAGCGTGTCCTGCATCGCCGACAGGCCTTTGTCGGTCTGGATGTTGAACTCGCCGGTGGCCGCCGTGCCATTCACCGCCTTGTCGACACCGAGGCTGTCGGCGGTGAGCTTGCGCCCGGCGATGGTCAGCTTCGATTGGTCCGAGCCGGTCTTCTCGTTGAAGATCACGCTCAGCGCGTCGCCGCCGAGCAGGTTGGTACCGTTGAAGCCGGAATCCTTGGCGACCTGGTCGATCTGCGTGCGCAGGTCGTTGAATTGCGAGGCCAGCGCCGTGCGGGCCGCCGACGTCCTGTCGTTGGTCAGGCCGGTCGTGTAGGCGCCCGCCGTCAGCCCGAGTGCGGCGTTGCCCGTGCCGAGCTGCGCATCCGCCAGCGCGGTGGTGGCGTTCGTGCCGCCGCCCACGCCGACCTTGAGCTTGTCGGAGTTGCCGGTCACGGTGAGCTTGCCGGCGTCGTCGACCGCGGCCGTCGCAAGGCCCGAGGCGTTGATGGCATCGACGAGGTCGCCCACCGTCGAGGTCGGGGTCAGGGCGCGGGTGAAGGTGTTCTCGCCGTCCGTCAGGGTGACGGAGAGGGCGGCTCCGGAGATGCCGAGCGCCCCGGCCGCCGTGTCGCTCGGGGGCGCGGCGGTCCCTCCGAGTGCCATGTTCATTACCGTCGTACGCAGGCTGGTGCCGGCGGACTTCGCCTGGGCGGCGGTGGCGAGGGCCGAGCCGGTCACGGTCGGCCGATTGGCGGCGGCATCGGACTGGGCCTGCGCGATGGTCGATTGCAGCGACTTCACGAGGTCGGCGATCTTCGAGGCGCCGGTGTTGGCGGCCTGGATGGTCTGGATGCCGTTGGAGATGCCGTCGAGCAGGCCCGACAGAGCGGAGGAGCGGTCGGAGAGGCTTTGGGCGGTGAAGTAGTTCACCGGGTTGTCGAGGGCGGAGTTGACCTTCCTGCCGGTGGCGAGCCGGCCCTGGTTCGTGGCGGCCAAGCCGGCGGTGTCCTGCAGAGACAACAGGTTCTGGCGCGTGGCAGCGGACAAGGTGATCGAAGAGGACATGCGAGGCTCCGATTTGGGCCGACCTCCGCCCGTTCTGGCGGCCCGCACATCCTCAAAGACCGACCTTTCCTCAAATATAAATTCCAACAGTTGCTGGCGGTTACTTAGGTACTATTTATACAGATCAGGGTACTTTTCGTCCAGTAGCGCTTTTTGCGGAGCTTTCCACAGACGACTGCGGGCTTTTTGCTCCAGCGGGGCTGGACACCGCCATCGACCCGGATAAACACAACGACAGATTGCCCAAGTGATCCTCTTCCGACTTCCGGCGTTCGTATGCGTCCCGATATTCAGCCAGGCGACATTCAAGACGAGCGCGCGCGAAAACGGGCTTGGATCGATGCGATTTCGCCGATCTTTCATGCGACCGTCGATGAGGCCGTGACGGTTCCGCCCCATGTCCTGATGAAGAACCACAACTTGCAGCGATGCCTCTTCGGCGTCCTGCGCGCCCCGCGCCAGAGGATCGAGCGGACGCCCAGCCAGATCTCGGTCCAGGCCGTCGATCACCTGCTCATCCGGATCTACCTCGACGGCACCGCCCGCGTGGATGCGGGCGGCGGCGACCGCGCCGTCAAGCCGGGAGACTTCACCATCTTCGATCTGTCCCAGGTCATGCGCTCGGACACGGGCGAGATCGCGAGCATCAACCTCCTGATGCCGCGCCGCTCCCTGGACCGCAGGCTCGGCGACCTGTCGCCGCTTCATGGCCGGGTGTTCCGGCAGGATCTGACCCCGCTCACGCAGTTGATGGGGGATCACCTCCGCAGCCTCGCGACCTGCGTCGAGGCGGCCGATGCATGGCAGCGGGACAGCTTGTCCATCGCGACCGTCGCCCTCTGCAACGCCATGCTGACGCCGGAAGGGGGCGACACGCCCTACACGCCGGACACGATGCTCGGCATCGCGATCCGGCAGTTCATTGATGGTGACCTGACCGCCTACGATCTCGACGCGGACAAGCTGACGGCGCGGTTCGGGATCTCCCGCACCAATCTCTATGCCCTGTTCGAGCCGGACGGAGGCGTGGCCTCCTACATCCGGAACCGCCGCCTCGCCCGTGCCATGCGCATCCTCGCCGGCATCGAGCGCGGCCCGCGGCAGCGCATCGCCTCCGTCGGCTACGCCTGCGGGTTCGAGACCGAGAAGAGTTTCAGCCGGGCCTTCAAGCGCCGCTACGGCGTCAACCCGAGCGAGGTCGATGCCTCCTTCGGGATGCAGGCGCATTTCGAGCAGGGCGCCACGCTGATGTCCTGGATGAAGGACCTGTAGGGATGCGGGTCTCCGGCCTTGAGGTCATCTCCCATTCGGCGGCCGGAGCTCCGGCCGGGCCGTCCATCATCCTGGTCCACGGGGCCTGGCACGCGGCGTGGTGCTGGGACGAGGGCTTTGCCGCCCGGCTCGCAGCATACGGGCGCGACGTGCATGCCGTCAGCCTGCGGGGGCACGGCAACAGCGAGGGCCGTCGCGGTCTGTGGCGGGCGCGGATCCGGGATCATGTCGCCGACCTGCGGCGGGTCATCGATGCGGTCGGTGGCCCGGTCCTCCTGGTCGGTCATTCGAGGGGCGCCTACGTAGTCCAGAAGCACCTGGAAACGGCTGCCGCCGCCGGTGCAGTGCTTCTCGCGCCGATGCCGCATTTCGGCGTCGCTCCCTGCATGGGCCGGCTCCTGCGGCGCGTACCAGGGGCGGTCGCGCGCATCCATGCCAGCTTCGGCGCACGCCCCATCGCCGCGACCCCGGCCATGGCGCGCGCACTCTTCTTCTCGGCGCGGATGCCCGAGGAAGCGGTTCGCCGCCATCAGGCCCGTCTCCAGGGCGAAGCCTTCCTCGCCTATCTCGACCTGCTGGGCCTCGATCTCTGCCGGCCCAGGTGGGGAGCGTCGCCGATGCTCGTGCTCGGAGCCGGCGCGGACGCCCTCTTCACGCGCCGAGAGATGGAAGAGGTCGCGGCGGCGCATGGGGCTGGCCTGGAGTTCGTCCCGGGCATGGCACACGACATGATGCTGGAGCCCGGCTGGGAGACCGTCGCCGACCGCATCGCCGCCTGGGCGCAGACCATCGGTGCCCGCCGCGAAGAGCCTCGCAGCGGCGACATTGCCCGATGGGCAAACGAGCCGGTCGGCGGCGTAGAGCAAGCCGAGGCGCTGTCGTGATGGACACGATGCCTGTCGCGCTGGCCGGCCGGATCCTGCTGCCTTGCGGCGCGGAGCGGGATTGCCTCTGCCGACTGTCTCGGGCCGACGAAGTGTACGTTGTGATCGGGGATGCCAGCGCGGCCGTCGGCTCGCGCGTCATCTGCCACGTCGACGGGCTGGGGGTCATCGAGGCGAGCGTCACCACCGTCTCCAGGGGCAGCCTTCGGCTGTCGGTCGAGGGTTCACCGGCGCACATGGCCCGCCTAGCGACGCGTCTAGCGTGGCATCGCGCGCGACTGGACGGGCGTGAGGACCAGCGCGGTGCCATGCGGGTGATACCGCTCGACCCATCCGTCGAGGTGACGCTCTCGGACGGTATGGCCGTGGAGGCGCGGATTGCCGACTTGTCCGCAACCGGGGCGGCGCTGGAAATGGTCCTCATGCCTCCCGTAGATGCTGTTCTGACCGTGGGACGGCGCCGCGCCCGCGTCGTTAGGCAGACGGACGCCGGCATCGCCGTCCGGTTCGTGCTGCCGCTGCGTCCCCAGGACGTGAGTGCCGACATTCGCCTCTGACCCGCGACCGCACCGAACCGTTCACACGAACCTCGCCGACGTTCCCGCATGATTTACCAGCAGACATTCGGCGAGATCCCAGATCTCAAACTCCGCCGCGAGGCCTGGATCGAATCGGCCGCCCCACTCTATCGCACCGACATCGATCGTGACGTGCCAGTGGGAGACGACGTCTTCATCCGGAACTTCAACCTCGGGACCTGCATCCTTGGTAAAAGCATCGCTCCGGAGATGTACATGGAACGGTCGCTGGAGCAGATCTCGCGGCAGTCGCTGGATCATATCTCCTTTAGGCTATTCCTTAGCGGAACCTCCGACCTGCACGTGGATGGACGTTCCTCCGTGTTGCGGGCGGGAGACCTGCAGATGCTCGACCTATCGCAATGGATGCGGTCGACGTCGCACGGGTCTAAGCCCGTCATCCACCTGATCGTGCCACGCCGGCTGTTCGAGAAGCGCCTCGGCGACGTGTCCGCATTTCACGGCAGCACGATCCGTCCCGACGCCAGCCCGCTGACCCGGCTGATGACCGACCATATGCGCAGCCTCGCCGCCTGCATCGACGCCGCCGACGAAGGGCAGCGGACCGCACTCACGGCGGCCACGGTTTCGATGGTGAATGCCGTCCTGACCAAGCCCGGAGACGGCCCCTACGAGCGGGACACGGTGCTAGGTGTCGCCATGCGCCGCTTCATCGAGGACGACCTGCGGAGCTTCGATCTGGGGATCGAGAAGCTCTGCGCCCGATTTGCGATCTCGCGCACGCGGCTCTACGCGCTGTTCGAGGCCGATGGAGGCGTGGCCTCCTACATCCGCGACCGGCGGCTCGCCCGCGCGATGCGCATCCTCGCCGGCCTTGAGGCGGGCGACCGCCGGCGCATCTCCAGCGTCGGCTATGCCTGCGGCTTCGAGACCGAGACGATGTTCTCCCGGGCGTTCAAGCGGAAGTACGGCGTGAACCCCAGCGAGGTCGACGCCGGCTACCGCCCGCAGGCGCATCTCGAATACGGGGCGACCCTGATGTCGTGGATCAACGCCCTCTGACCGACCCGATGGCGGCACGAGTGGATACGGCTCACAGGACTGATCTCGCGTGAGGCATCAGTGGCGTGCGGACGGTGGCAGGTCTATCCCTGCGCTTGAAGCCGGGCGGACACGATCACGTCACCCCGGCGGCGTTCCGCCCATCCCCAGCCCGCCGTTCGCCACCAATCTCCGATGTAGGACCGGGTGCGTTCAATCGCCGGGCCGATGTCCGGCCGGACGTCGCATTTGAGAGCCGGTGCGCGAGACAGATGCCGGAATTTAGCGCTCGCCTAACAGACGCTTCGCGACCATCGTGCCGTCAGGTCGAATTAATTCTAGACTATCTCCAGGCTGCATCTCGGGCACGCGGAGCTGCTCCGCAAAATCGCGTGCCTCTGAGTCGCTGGTGGCAGGGATAAATACCCTGCGAATTGTTGCTGTTTTCTCCCGACCTGCTTCAACGTCTCTTTTTATCATAAGTTTGTAGAACAAGCGCAGAAATCTCCGAATGATCATGCAATGATTTATCACCGTTTTGTGTGAGTCAACCCGTGCAATGCTTGGCCTTTACCAGCTGCGCGGCGATCAGATTGATTCTTTCTGATTGTTTTAGCGATATGACTCCGTCTGAGCTCTTTCGCTTATAGACGCGACGTCGGCATCACACGCTCCACGCGAAACGCCCGCATGACCCCGCAGGATCCCTTTCAATCCCCGCCGCTCTACGGGCGGAAATTCGTCGATGAGGCGTGCCAACTCGCCACCAAGCACGAGATGGATCCTGGCGCTGAACCGCGCGCGGGGATCGACGATTACGTCGCCCCCATCGAGGCGCACGCGGCGGCCGTCTCTACCGAGAAGGAGCGGCTGATGCCCTACGTCCGCGGCCAGCTGCGCATGATCCAAGGTCCCTCTGAGGCGGACACCCGCCCGCCGGCGGATGCGCGGCAGGAACGGTATGCTGGAATCCTCTGCGGGCTCATCGACCGACTCGACCGTAATGGACAACGGCTTCGCCAGCCCCATCGTCGCCGCCGTGGCCGAGCCGGCGTTACCCGCGGCGCTCGCCAACCGCGCGGGCCTGTTATCGGCGCGCCAGCAAGGCAGACGCCAACCTGATAGCCTGCCAAGCTGATCGTGCGGCGTTCAAGGCTTGGTGTGCCGGGCACGGCAACAGGCCCTGGCCAGCAAGCCTCGAAACGGTGGCGAGGATCCTAGCGGTAGAGGCCGAAGCCGCCGCCTGACGAGCCGGACCGTCGGCAACGTCGTTAAGCGCTACGTCGCAGCGGACCTCAATCCTACGGCCTTCGGCCCACACTCCCTGCGCGCCAGCTACATCACCTCAGCCGCTAGCGCGGCGCGGACCTAGCCTGCATCATGGAGCAGTCGGGCCATCACAACCCGAGGACTGTGGCGGGGTACATCCGGCGCGCGAACGCCTTCTAGGATCATTCGCGGGCGGGGTTACTATGAAGCTGTACGAATACTATCCGACGGTGCGGTTCTTCGAGAAACAGATGGTCCGCTTCACCCAACCGAGTGCTCTGAACGATCCGGACGAGTCCCTTCCGAATTTGTTGTTCGGACGGTTCACGGAGGAGGACTACGCTGTAGCCCGGGAGAAGGCGACCCGGAAATTGGAAGCGATGTTCATGACTCCGTTTCCGTCGAGGCGGTTCGACGAGGTGAGCTTTCCAGGATTGTGGCCGGTTAAGGAGCTACGACTGAGGCCGGAGCCCTTCGCTACGACCGCGGAATTCGACCGCGGCGTCGGCGAACGCGCCGTCGAACTCGTAGGCGAGCTGGCCGACAGTCCGTCGGCATCTTCAGCCTCAGCCGGGTTCTGAATGAGCCGATGCGGGCCTACAACTCCGACAGCCACGCCGGACTCGTCGTAGGATTCAACGAGAACCACCCGCTCTTCGCCGGCTCTTGCTTCGAGGTTGAATATTCCGACACGCCGTTCAAGGTCTCGGCCAACGACGGGTGGGTTTGGATCCTCGGAGCGACGATCAGGGACAAGGACATTCTAGAATCTAAGCTCAAGGCCGTTCCCTTCAAGCTTTTCCTTCGGAAACGGCCGGACTGGCAACACGAGCAGGAGGTGAGGCTGATCGCCCTCCCTCAAGAAGGCAATTAACGCCACTGTGCTTCCGAGTAGACACCCCAATGCACGTCTTGGCCGCGCATGCCGCCACAGCGAGGCGTAGGCCAATTTCGATGCCGGGCCGGTCGGACGGCTTCCCGTCATCGCCAGATGAAAAGCAGGAACAAAGATCCTCATCCCAGTGTTTCGCCGCAACGAGACCATACACCTCGGCGAAATCGGTCGCTTATCGACCATCAATCCATGAAGGTGCGATAAAATAACTTAAGTTACGAAATTTGATTTTTGATTATATTTGCACGTTTTCTGTAAGCACAGGAGTCGTCGCGCAAATATGAAGAAACTGGCTCTGATCACCGGTGGAGCGGGCTTTATAGGCCGGCATCTTGCGATTGCGCTGCTGGCGCGGGGTTACCGAGTCCGCGTGCTCGATAGCCTGATCGAGCAGGTGCATGGCGGCACCGGCCAGCCCCTCTCTTTCGATCCGGCCGTGGAGTTCGTCGAGGGCGATGTCCGTGATGCCGAGGCGGTGGCGCGGGCGATCGCGGGTGCGACCCATGTCGTCCACCTGGCGGCGGAGGTCGGCGTCGGGCAGAGCATGTACGCGGTCGAACGCTACGTCTCGGTCAATGATTGTGGGACCGCGACCCTGTTTCAGGCGCTGATCGAGGCGCCGGTCCAGCGCGTCGTCGTCGCCTCCTCCATGAGCATCTACGGCGAGGGCCTTTACCGGACGGAAGCCGATGCCACCGTCGAGGACGCCGTGCGCCCGCCGCGCCGCCCCGGCGAACCGTGGGATCCGCCCGATCAGCAGGGCCGCCCGATGCGCCCTGTGCCGACCCCGGAATCGAAGCGCCCTGCACTCGCCTCGGTCTATGCGCTGACGAAGTACATGCAGGAACGCCTGACGCTCACGCTCGCACCCGCCTACGGCATGGAGGGCGTGGCGCTCCGCCTTTGGAACGTCTACGGGCCGGGCCAAGCGCTCTCGAACCCATATACCGGCGTGCTGGCGATCTTCGCGGCGCGCCTCCTCCACGGACAGCCGCCGATGATCTTCGAGGACGGCGAGCAGCGGCGCGATTTCGTACATGTCGAGGATGTGGCCCAGGCCTTTGTGCTGGCGCTGGAGCACCCGGCCGCCGCCGGGCAGGTCTACAATGTCGGCTCCGGCGAGGACCGCACCGTCAACGAGGTGGCGCGTCTGCTCGCCCGCGCCATGGGTCGCGAGGAGATCGCTCCGCAGGTTACGGGGCAGGCGCGGGCTGGCGACATCCGGCACTGCATCGCCGACATCGGCAAGATAACCCGCGAACTCGGCTACGCGCCAAAGCGCGACTTCGCCGAAGGATTAGCCGAACTCGCGGCATGGGTTGCCGAGCAGCAGGCGGTTGACCGCGTGGCCGAGGCAAGGCGCGAACTCGAAGCCCGAGGTCTCGTCGCGTGAGCGGGCCGGCCACGACCGCCACGCGCCCGGTCCTCGTCACGGGTGGTGCCGGCTTCGTCGGCGCCAACCTCGCCGACCAGCTCGCCGGCGAGGGGCAGACCGTCCTGGTCTACGATGCTCTGACGCGTCCCGGCGTCGAGGCGAACCTGGCTTGGCTCACCGAGCGCCACGGCGCGCGGATCGTGCCGGTGATCGCCGACATCCGCGACGGCGCCGAGCTCGCCCTCGCCGTGCGGGAGGCCGGCGCGGTGTTCCACTTCGCCGCCCAAGTGGCTGTGACGACGAGCATGTCCGCGCCTTGGGAGGACATGGAGGTCAATCTCGGCGGTACGTTGACCTTGCTGGAGGCCCTGCGCGCCCGCCGGGGTGCGGTCCCATTGCTTTTCGCCTCGACCAACAAGGTCTATGGCGGCTTGCCCGACGTGGAGCTGGCGGTCGAGGGCGACGCCTACCGACCGACCGATTCAAACTTGCGCGCCCATGGTGTCGGCGAGGATCGCCCGCTCGATTTTCACACCCCCTACGGCTGCTCGAAGGGCGCGGCGGATGCCTACGTGCTCGACTACGCCCGCAGCTACGGCTTGCCGACCGTCGTGATGCGCATGAGCTGCATCTACGGCCCCCGCCAAATGGGCAACGAGGACCAGGGCTGGGTCGCCCATTTCCTGATCCGGGCACTGACGAACCGAACCGTGACCCTCTACGGCGACGGGCGGCAGGTGCGCGACATCCTTCATGTCCGCGACGCGGTCGCGGCCTACCGAGCGGCGCTCGCGCGGATCGACCGGGTGGCCGGGCGAGCGTTCAACCTCGGCGGCGGCCCGGACAACGCGGTGAGCCTGCGCGGACTGATCGCCTATCTCGGCACGCTGCTCGACCGCGAGGTCGGGATCGAGACCGGCGCATGGCGGCCCGGCGACCAGCGCTACTACGTCTCCGATACGCGCCGCGCCGCATCGATGCTCGGGCTTGAACCCCCGCTACCCTGGCGCGAGGGCGTGGCCGACCTCGCAGCGTGGCTCACGCAATGGCTCGCCGCGGAGGCCGCGACGAGCCGGGCCGCCCGTCAACCGGAGGCGGTGCTATGAGGGTCGCCTTCGTCAATCCGCCCTGGGACTACCGCAACAGCATCTATTTCGGCTGCCGCGAGCCCCATCTGCCGCTCGAACTCGGCTACGCCGCCGCTTTGCTGGAGGCGGGCGGCCACGAGACGCTGCTCGTCGATTGCCATCTCGAAGGCCTGTGTGCCGCAGAGGGCGCCGAGCGGATCGCGGCCTTCGCGCCCGCGATGACCGTGATCACGACGGCGCCGACCTACCTGTTCTGGCGCTGCGCCCCGCCGGAGATGCGGGTGCCGCGCGCCTTCCTCGACGCGCTTCAAGGCCGCGGTGGGCGCACCGTCGCGGTCGGCCCGCATGGCTCATCCACGCCACGCCCGACGCTGGAAAAACTCGGTTGCCACGTGGTCGTGCGGGGCGAGTGCGAGGAGGTCGTGGCCCGTCTCGCCGAGACGAACGATCTGCGCAGCCTGCCCGCCCTGGCGTATCGCGATGCAGAGGGCCGTGTGGTCGTGACAGGGCCGCCCCATGCCGGGCGCTTCACCGACTTGCCGGCGCTTGCCTGGCCCGATGCCTGGATTGCCCGCCACCATCACCATCACCACCGCTTCGACACCGCGCCCGACGGGCCCGGCGCCGAGATCGAGGCCTCGCGCGGCTGCCCCTACACTTGCAGCTTCTGCGCGAAGATCGATTTTCGCGATGCCTATCGTCGCCGCGACCTGCCGATCGTCCTCGAGGAGATCGACGGGCTGATCTCCCAAGGCGTCACCTACCTCTACTTCGTCGACGAGATCTTTCTGCCGCAGAAGCCGCTTCTGGAAGCCCTGGTCGGACGCCGGGTGAAGTTCGGGGTACAGACCCGGATCGATCTGTGGAAGCCCGATATGCTCGACCTGCTCGGGGCGGCGGGCTGCGTCTCGATCGAGGCGGGCATTGAGAGTCTGACCGAGGAGGGACGCGCCGCACTCGACAAGCGCTGCCGCGCCTCGACCGACGACCTCGCTGAGCGCCTGATCCACGCCCGCCGCACCGTGCCATTCGTCCAGGCGAACCTGATCGCGGTGGCCGGCGACGATCCCGACCTCGTCGCCGCCTGGCGCGACCGGCTGCGCGGCGCGGGAGTCTGGGCGAACGATCCGGTGCCGCTCTACCCCTATCCCAGCTCACCCGACTACCGGCGGCTGTGGGGTGAGCCGGACGATGCGGCCTGGGAGCGGGCGCACGCCCATTATCTCAGTCAGTTCACCCGCTTCAGCGACATCCAGGAGGAGCGCCCGCTCCCGCTGCCCGAGTTGGAAGCGACCTGCGGATGCCGCTGACTGCCGCCCGTCCCCACATTCTGATGAGCGCCGACGCGCTGGGCGGCGTTTGGCAATACACCCTCGACCTTGCTGCCGGTCTCACCCGCCGGGGCGCCTCCGTCAGCGTCGCCTTGATGGGACCGGCGCCTGCGCCCGAGCGGATCGCGCGAGCGCAAGAGATCAGCGGCGTCCGCATTCTCACGACGAACCTGCCCCTCGATTGGACCGCCGAGAGTGCCGCCGAAGTTCGAGATGCATCGGACGCGCTCGCCCAACTCGCGGAGGAGACCGGCGCCGACCTCGTCCACCTGCATAGCCCGGCTCTGGCCCTCGCCGACTTCACCGCGCCGGTCGTGGCGGTCTGCCATTCCTGCGTTGCGACCTGGTGGGCCACTGTGGGGTCGGGCCCGCTGCCCGCTGATCTGGCGTGGCGGCGCGACCTCAATGCGCAGGGCTGCCGCAAAGCCGACCGGCTGATCGCCCCGACCCACGCCTTCGCCCGGACGACGCAGGCAGCCTACGGACTGGCGCAGGCGCCCCTCGTCGTGCGCAACGGCCGGGATGTCCCCGTCTCGTCCGAGGCGGAACCCGCGTCCCACGTCTTCACCGCCGGGCGCCTGTGGGACCTGGCCAAGAACGCCGCCGCGCTCGATCGGCTGGCCGCGCGCCTATCGGTGCCGGTTCGCGCCGCCGGCCCCATGGCTGGGCCGACCGGCCAACGGGTGACGCTTACCACCCTCGACTGCCTCGGCCGCCTCGACGACGAGGAGATCGCGCGGGAGCTGAGCCTCCGGCCGGTCTTCGTGAGTCTTGCCCGCTACGAGCCGTTCGGCCTCGCGGTGCTGGAGGCAGCGGGCGCCGGTTGCGCCCTGGTGCTCTCCGACATCGAGAGTTTTCGCGAGTTGTGGGACGGCGCGGCGCTGTTCGTCCCATCCGACGACGACGCGGCGGCGGCCCGCGCCGTCCAAGACCTCTTTGCCGACCCGGCCAGCCGCGCGGCGCTCGGCCGGGCCGCCCGCACCCGCGCCGCCGCCTATGGCACCGAGGCCATGGTTGCGGGCGTGGCCCGCATCGTCTGCGGCCTGCACCCGGCGCTCGACGAGGCGGCGGCATGAGGATCGTCTACTTCACCCACTCCCTCGCCTCGTGCTGGAATCACGGCAACGCCCACTTCCTGCGCGGCGTGCTGCGCGAGTTGGCCGACCTCGGCCATGCAATCGAGGCCTACGAGCCAGAGGGCGCCTGGAGCCGGGAGAACCTGCTTCGCGACCACGGCCCGGCTGGACTCGAGGCCTCGCTCGCGCCCTATCCTGAGCTGTCGCCGAAGACCTACGCCACGATCGAGGCGGCCGTGGAATACGTCGAGGGAGCCGACCTCGTCGTCGTCCACGAATGGAACGAGCCGGCTCTGGTCGCTGCGCTCGGCCGGGCCCGGAAGGGCGGCCGCGTCGACACGCTTCTGTTCCACGATACGCATCACCGTGCGGTGAGCGCGCCTGACGCGATGCGCCGCTTCGACCTCTCGGGCTACGACGGAATCCTCGCCTTCGGCGAGACGCTGGCCGAGGTCTATCGCAGCTGGGGCTGGGGCGCGCGCGCCTACGTCTGGCACGAGGCCGCCGACACGCGCCTGTTCCGGCCACCCGCAGAGACGGAGGTAACGCGGGCCGGTCTCGTCTGGATCGGCAACTGGGGCGACGGCGAGCGCACGCAGGAACTTGAGACGTTCCTGTTTCGTCCAGCTCAGGCCGCGGGCCTCTCCCTCGACATCCACGGCGTGCGCTACCCCGCCGAGGCGCTCGCCACGCTCGAACGCTACGGCGCCCGCTATCACGGCTGGGCCCCGAACGCCGCCGCGCCCACCCTGTTCGCCCATGCGCTGGCGACGGTTCACGTGCCGCGCCGCTTCTATGTCGAGGCCTTACCGGGCATCCCGACGATCCGGGTGTTCGAGGCCCTCGCCTGCGGCCTGCCGCTGGCCTGCGCTCCTTGGAACGATGCCGAAGGGCTGTTCACGCCGGGCTCGGACTACCTGATCGCCCGCGACGGAGAGCAGATGGAGGCCCACCTGCTGGCGCTGCGCGAGGATGCGAGCCTGCGCCGGTCGCTCGCCGCCCATGGCCTCGCCACGATCCGAGCCCGCCACACCTGCCGGCACCGCGCCGATGAACTCCTCGCGATCCATGAATCCTTGACCACGCCCCTGAACCTGCCTGTCCGGATGGAGGCCGCACCGTGAAAATCGCGTTCTACGGCTCCTCCCTGCTTTCGTCCTACTGGAACGGGGCGGCGACCTATTACCGGGGCATGCTCGCCGACCTCGCAAGGCGCGGCCACCGCATCACTTTCTACGAGCCGGACGCCTTCGACCGGCAGAGCCACCGCGACATCGACCCGCCGGACTGGGCCGAGGTGCAGGTCTATCCCGCGACCATCGAGGCCGCCCGCGCGGTGATCGCGCAAGCCGCGCAGGCCGACGTCGTCGTCAAGGCAAGTGGCGTCGGCGTGTTCGACGACGAGTTGCTTGAAGGCGTCGTCGCCGCCGCGCGTCCGGACGCCATCCGCATCTTCTGGGATGTCGACGCGCCCGCGACGTTGGCCGAGATGCGGGCCAACCCGGACCACGCCCTGCACCGGGCGATGCCCGCTCTCGACTTCGTGCTGACCTATGGCGGCGGCCCGCCGGTGATCGCAGCGTATGAGGGTTTCGGAGCGCGTGCCTGCATCCCGGTCTACAACGCGCTGGATTCCGAGACTCACCATCCGGTCCCGCCTGATCCGCGCTTCTCGGCCGACCTCGCCTTTCTCGGCAACCGGCTGCCGGACCGTGAGGCGCGGGTCGAGCGCTTCTTCCTCGCGGCCGCTGCGCGTCTGCCGGAGCGGAGCTTTCTACTCGGCGGCAGCGGCTGGGAAAGCCGCGGGCTTCCGCTCAACGTCCGCCATCTCGGCCACGTCTCGACGCGCGATCACAACGCCTTCAACGTCACCCCCCGCGCCGTTCTCAACATCGCCCGCGACAGCATGGCGGCGGTCGGCTTCTCGCCCGCCACCCGCGTGTTCGAGGCGGCGGGCGCGGGCGCCTGCCTCATCACCGACGCCTGGGAAGGCCTCGGCCTGTTCCTCAAGGAGGGCGAGGAGGTGCTCGTCGCCCGTGACGGGCGCGACGTCGCCGACCACGTCGCCGCGCTGACGCCGGAGCGCGCCCGCGCCATCGGCGAGGCCGCCCGCCTGCGGATCGCCGCCGAGCACACCTATGCGCGCCGCGGTTCCCAGGTCGACGCGATTCTCCGGGACGAGAGGGAGCGCCGGGCCTGCGGAGCGCTTCGCCGGAGCGTCGCATGACGTGCACGCCGTTGCGCCTGGTTGTGCTGGGTCTGAGCCTGTCCTCGTCATGGGGCAACGGCCACGCCACCACCTACCGCGCCCTGCTCCGGGCCTTCGCGGCCCGCGGCCACGATGTCCTGTTCTTGGAGCGCGACGTGCCCTGGTACGCGGCCCACCGTGACCTCACCGATCCGGGCTTCTGCAGACTGACCCTCTACGCCGACCTCGACGACCTCGAGGACCACCGCGCAGCGATCGAACAGGCGGATGCCGTCGTCGTCGGCTCCTACGTGCCCGATGGGATCGCGGTGGGCCGCCGCGTCCTCGCCTGGGCGGAGGGCACCCGCGCCTTCTACGACATCGACACGCCGGTGACGCTGGCGAGCCTCGCCGCCGGCACCTGCACCTATCTCGAAGCCAATCAGATCGAAGCTTACGACCTCTATCTCTCCTTCACCGGCGGCCCGACCCTGGAGCGGCTGGAGGAGCGCTACGGCTCGCCCGCGGCGCGTGCTCTCTACTGCTCGGTGGATCCGGAGGCCTATCCGCCGTTTGCAGGAGAAAAAGCCTATGACCTGAGCTATCTCGGCACCTACAGCCCCGACCGGCAACCGATCCTGGAGCAATTGCTGCTCGAGCCGGCGCGCCGCGCGCCCGAGCTGCGCTTCGCGGTCTCCGGCCCGCAATACCCGGACGGGATCGACTGGCCGGACAACGTGACCCGCAGCGATCACCTTCCGCCGGAGGCCCATCCGGCCTTCTACGGGCAGAGCCGCTACACTCTGAACGTCACCCGCGCCGACATGACCGCGGCGGGCTACAGCCCGAGCGTGCGCCTGTTCGAGGCCGCCGCCTGCGCCATCCCGATCCTGAGCGACCGCTGGGACGGCCTCGACACGATCCTCGCGCCTGGCCGCGAGATCCTGTGCCCCGAGGGGCCGGACGCCGTGCTGGCGATCCTGCGCGACCGGCCTGAACCCGAGCGCCTCCGGATCGGCGAGGCGGGCCGTGCCGCGATCCTCGCCCGGCATTCCGCCGCCCACCGCGCCGCGGAGTTCGAAACGCACCTGCGCGAAGCAGCGGCCCGACTGGCATTCCTCCGAACGCCTCCTCGAACGGTCACCAACTGAGGACAACAGCGATGGACAGACAGGCTGAATGGGTGCTCGTCGCAGGTGGGGCCGGCTTCATCGGCTCACATCTCGTCGATGCTCTGCTGGCGCGGGGCGCACGCGTCGTCGCCCTCGATAGCCTGCTCACCGGCCGCCGCGACAACCTCGCCCATCTCAGCCGCGAGCCGCGTTTCGAGTTCGTCGAGGCAGACATTACGGAGCCGCTGCCGCGGCTGCCGCGCTTCGAACGGGTATTCAATCTCGCCTGCGCGGCCTCACCCCCGCACTATCAGGCCGATCCGATCCACACGATGCTGACGAGCGTCGTCGGAACCCTGCGTCTGCTGGAGCGAGCGCGCAACGACGGGGCGCGCTTCCTCCAGGCCTCGACCAGCGAGGTCTACGGCGACCCGCTCGTGCATCCGCAGCCGGAAGCCTATTGGGGCAACGTCAATCCGACCGGCCCGCGCGCCTGCTACGACGAGGGAAAGCGCGCCGCCGAGACGCTGGCCTTCGATTTCGAGCGGGGCCAGGGGCTGGAAGTCCGGGTCGCGCGCATCTTCAACACCTACGGACCCCGGATGCGGGCCGATGACGGGCGCGTCGTCTCGAACGTAATCTGTCAGGCGCTCGCCGACGCGCCCGTCACCGTCTACGGCGACGGCGAGCAGACCCGCTCGTTCTGCTACGTCACCGACCTCGTCGAGGGGCTGATGCGGCTCATGGCGTGCGAGGCCGCGTCGGGCGGCCCGGTCAACCTCGGTAACCCGCGCGAGATGACGGTGGCCGAACTCGTCAGCCTGGTCTCTGAAATGACCGGCACGCGCTCGCCCGTAGTGCGCCGCCCGCTTCCCGTGGACGACCCGCAGCGTCGCCGCCCGGACATCGCCCGCGCCCAGGCGCTGCTCGGCTGGTCGCCGAAGGTGGCGCTGGAACAGGGCCTTGAGGCGACAATCGCGTGGTTTGCCGATGAGATCCGCGCGCCCGAGCAACCCGTTGCGAAGCCCCGATCCATCGGCGGACGCCACCTTCGCCCGGTCGAGGCCGCCCTTGCGCGGCAGGCCCCGTGATGGCCTCCGCACCGATCCGCGTCGGCATCATCGGAGTGGGCAATTGCGCCTCCTCCTTCGTGCAGGGCCTGCACTATTACCGCGAGGCTGACGCCGATACGGCGGTGCCGGGCCTGATCTCGCCCGAACTGGGCGGTTACCGCATCGGCGACATCGAAGTGGTGAGCGCCTTCGACGTGGCGGCGGACAAGGTCGGGCGCGACGTGGCCGACGCGATCCTGGCTCCACCCAACAACACGCACCGCTTCGCTGCGGTGCCTCCGACCGGCGTGACCGTGCGGCGCGGGCCGACACTGGACGGGATCGGCCGCTACCTTCAGGGCGTCATCGCTGAATCGGACGAGCCGGTTGCCGACGTGGCGGTGGAGTTGCAGCGCAGCCGCACGCAGGTGCTGCTCTCCTACTTGCCAGTCGGCTCGCAAGCGGCGGGCGAGTTCTATGCCCACTGCGCGCTGGAGGCCGGCTGCGCTCTCGTGAACTGCATCCCGGTGTTCATCGCCTCGGATGCCGGCTGGCGGAAGCGTTTCGAGGAGCGGGGCCTGCCGATCGTCGGCGACGACATCAAGAGTCAGGTCGGCGCCACCATCGTGCACCGGATGCTGGCGAATCTTCTGCGCGAGCGCGGCGTGAAATTGGAGCGCACCTACCAGCTCAATTTCGGCGGTAATGCCGACTTTCTCAACATGCTGGAGCGTGAGCGGCTGGAATCGAAGAAGCTTTCCAAGACCCGTGCGGTGACGAGCCAGCTTGCTACGCCGCTGGCAGACGGCGACATCCATGTCGGCCCGAGCGACCACGTGCCCTGGCTCGAAGACCGCAAATGGGCGCAGATCCGGCTGGAGGGCACCGGCTTCGGCGGCGTGCCCCTCAATATCGAACTGAAGCTGGAGGTCTGGGACTCGCCCAATTCCGCGGGTGTCGTCGTGGACGCCGTGCGCTGCGCCCGCATCGCACTCGATCGCGGCATCGGCGGCGCGCTGCTCGGGCCTTCGGGCTGGTTCATGAAGTCGCCTCCGGTCCAGTTCACCGACGCCGAGGCGCATGCGCGCACGCTCCGCTTCGCCGCGGGCGAGGCGGAGGAGCCCGCTACCCGATGAGGCGGGTCTTTCTCGTGCGCCATGCGAGCCATGACCGGCTCGGGAAGGTGCTGTGCGGGCGAATGCCCGACGTTTCGTTGAGTGCGCAGGGTCGGGCCGAAGCGGAGGCGATGGCGACCGTGCTCGCGCGACGGCTCGCTCCCGACCTTCACACATCTTCAACCGAGCAGGATCGCGCGCCTCTCCTCGTCCTTGCGGGGAGGAGGGAGGAGCCGGAGGTGGCTCAGGACGAGGCGCCCCGGTACCCACTGCCCGCCCCTGACTCGCCGGGAGGAGGGGAGCGCACGCGTCTCGCCCCGGTGAGCGATGGGGAACGAACGCCCCGAAGCGGCATCCGGGTCCTCTCAAGCCCGCAGACCCGCACGCAGGAAACCGCCGCGCCGCTCGCGCAGAAGCTCGGCGCCGCGATCGAGACTGCCGACGAGATCGACGAGATCGAATTCGGCGCCTGGACCGGTCGCGCCTTTGCCGAGTTCGCCTCCGATCCCGCTTGGGTCGCCTGGAACGCGGAACGTGCCACCGCCCGCCCGCCGGGCGGCGAGAGCATGGGCGAGGCGCAGGCGCGCGCCCTTCGTCTGCTCGACCGCCTCGGCCGCGAGGAGGGCCCGCCCGCGATCCTCGTGAGCCACGCCGATACGATCCGCGCCGCCTTGCTTGGCGTGTTGGGGCTCGGCCTCGACGCCTATGACCGCCTCGTCGTCGCCCCGTCCTCGTGGAGCGAGCTCGCGCTCTGGCCCGGCGGCGGCCGGGTGGTGTCGATCAATGAGCGAGCGAGCCCATGACGCGTCTTGCGACGGATGCCGCCAGTTCCGAGGCGTTACGCCGAGAGGCCGACGCCCTCGGGCCCTGGTTCCACAACATCGACCTCGGCGGGGTCTGGACTGCGCCCGATCACTTCCTCGGCGATTATCCAGGGTTGAAGTGGCGTCGGTTCGCGTCCGCACTTTCCGCCGATCTCACCGGCAAGTCCGTGCTCGATATTGGCTGCAACGGCGGCTTCTATTCGATCGAGATGAAACGTCGCGGTGCGTCCCGGGTGCTCGGCCTCGATTCCGACGAGCGTTACCTCGCGCAGGCCCGCTTCGCGGCCAGCCACCTTGGCCACGACATCGAGTTCCGCAAGCTCTCGGTCTACGATGTCGGGGCTTTGGCCGAGCGCTTCGACGTGGTTCTCTTCATGGGGGTGCTCTATCACCTGCGCCACCCGATGCTGGCCCTGGACCTGATCCACGAGCACGTGGCCGGTGATCTCCTGGTGTTCCAGTCGATGCTGCGCGGATCGTCTCAGGTCGAGCCGGTCGCGGACGATTACGACTTCTGGGACATGGATCAGTTCGAGCGGCCCGGTTACCCGCGGCTGCACTTCGTCGAGCATTCCTACGCCCACGACTGGACGAACTGGTGGATCCCCAACCGCGCGGGGATGGAGGCGATGCTGCGCGCGAGCGGCTTTACGATCGAGAGCCGGCCGGAGGCGGAGGTTTATCTCTGTCGGCGGGCGCCCGCACCGGCTGGGGCAGAAGCCGTCTATCCGGCACGCGGGATCAACGGGAGGGAGGGCCGATGATCGAAGCGGTCATGCTCTGGAACGAGCCCAACAATAAGTCTCACTGGGATCCGGAGATCGACCCCGACTGGTTTCTGTTCGGCGAGATGGTGAAGCAGGCCTCCCGCGCGATCCGGGCGGAGGCACCGGACCTGCCCCAGGTGCTCGGCGGCATCTCGCCGATCGATCCGGTGTTCATGCAGCACATGCAGGCCCGAGGCGTGCTCGATGGGCTCGATGCGGTGGCGGTGCACGGCTTCCCTCTCGACTGGAACCTGTGGCCGATCCACGACTGGCCCCAGAAGATCGCCGAGATCCGCGCGGTGACCCACCTACCGGTCTGGGTCTCGGAGGTCGGCGTGTCGAGTTTTGGCGCCGAGGAGGTCCAGGCCTGGGGCTGCCGCCGCACCGCGGAGCTGCTGCGGGGGCAGGCCCCACGTATCCACTGGTACAGCCTCTACGACCTGCCGCGGGAATGGGAGGCCACCACCCGCCACCGCGAGGCGGAGGGCTCCTCCTACTACCGCCACTTCCACATGGGCTTGCTGCGCCAGGACGGCACGCCGAAGCTCGCGCTGGAGGAATTCGTCCGCTGCACCCCGGATTTCGGGCTGTGCCAATGGTTCCACTACCAGGATCACCGCTTGGACGAAGCGGTAGCCTGGATGAAGCGCCTCGGCGTCACCTACCTGCGCACCGGCCTGTCCTGGGCCGACAGCTTCCGCCCCGACGCCCTCGACTGGTTCGACCGGCAGATGACGGCTCTGCAGGACTTCAAAGTGACGGTGACCTTCTGCTTCACGCCCGAGCATCGCGGCATCGCCGCCCACCACACCAGCCCGCCGCTGGTTCGAGAAGAGTTCGCGGAATTTTGCGCCGCGATGGTGCGTCGATACGCGGATCGCCAGCCTGTCCAAGTCGAGGCCTTGCCGATACCGGAGATGCCGTTTTTATAGTGTAAGGCAGTTTTCGCCGAATCGAGTAGCTTCGGACTCCATCAATCGACCTCGTCGTGTCGGCTGAGAGCTACGGCCGCGACGGCGATCGCAAGATCAGCGCGTGGCTGAAGGCGGTCGGCTGACGGGTCAACGACAAGCGGGTCGAGCGGATCTGGCGGCGGGAAGGCCGGAAGGTGCCGGCCAAGCGAATCGTCGTGCAGAGACCGACCCTGCACTGACTTCGAAGTCGGACCACCGCGTGAGGACCGATCAGCAGAGCTTCGTATTGGCGTCGCCGAACCTCGCTCGGTCGTTCGGGCGGTCAGCCGATTGGCCTACCCGCACCGCTGAGTGCCCGCTTGAGTGTCGAGCGTGCCGCGTCAATGGCGACGGTGGCAGCACTCAAGGTCCGCGGTTCGGTTGGCTTGTTCAGGGCGTGGCGTGCGATACTGGCCGCGAGATCATCCACCTCGCCTGCCATCGCCTCCAGACGCTCGCGGTCGGTTTCGCGGCGGGCTTCGGAGCGCAGTTCCAGCAGGCGTGCGGTGGCCACCTCGATCCGTTCACGGCGCTGGCGCCCGATGCGCTGCCGGAGCCAAGCTGCTGTGGAGCCCAAGCCGCCCCCCAGGATTGCCACGAGGTAGATCCAGCTCTCGTAGCGTTCGATCAAAGTCTCCTGCTCGCGCTCGTAGTAATCGAGGGCTCCCGGATGAATGGGCAAACGGGCGCTGGTCGCGTCCGCCGTATCCTCGTAATCCGGGTGGCTGACGTCCTCCGCCGCCGGTACTGTCTCGGCCAGGGCCGCGCGCATTTCGAACAGGTGCTGGGTCACCTCCGCGGCCACGCTCCGCGACAGGTCGGCCCGCGCCATCAGGCGGTAGGATGAGCCTACGGTCGCGACGTCCTCGGCCGGCAGGCGGGGATTGCCGCCGTACAGGGCGGCCGGCACCGTCACCGGCTGCAGGCGCGGCCGCCGCGCCAGCACCGCTGCGGTATCGGGCAAACCGATCAGCGCGACTTCACTGCCATCGCTCGCCTCGCCCACCAGGGCGACCACCCGCCGCGCAGCCGGGGAGCTGGGCGTCGTCACGAGAGCCATGGCGTCGATGCGCCCGTCGCGGAGCGCCGTTGCGACATCGGCCTCCTCAATCGGCACCAGCACCACCGCGGTGGTGTTCACGGCCCCGGCCGGAGCGTCGGTCAGGAGTTCGAACCCGTAGTGGCCGACGAGCTCGTGGAGCAGCGTCCGGTCGGCAGTCCGGCTCGCGAGCATACCCAGTCGTTTTCCCGCCAGATCCGGGATGTCCTTGGTGCCGGAGGCGCCTGGCGCGGCGACGAAGGCGGCGAGCGTCCGCAGGACCGCCAAGGTCAGGCCGTTACCCGGCATCGCCACGTCCGGCCGAACCACCGCGAGGTCGGCCTTGCCGGCCTTCAACGCCTCCGCGCTCTCGCGCACCCCGGCGAAGGATACGACCTTCAGCCGGATGCCGAGGTTCCGCCGGGCGAGCTCGTCGGCGTAGGCCCGCAGCAGCGCCGGTTCGGTGCCGCCATTGGGGGCGACCGCGATGGTCAGGGTCGTGGGACGCGTGAGATGGAACGCCGCGACGGCTCCGAGCACGAGCAGAAGCGCCAAGCCGAGGGGGAGAAATACCTCGCGAACACTCGAAAACCCCAACCGACGCACGCACGCCCCTCGCTTGCTCTGGGCTGGTTCGGCCCTGCTGCCCAGGTGGGCGACGCGCCACCGGTTTTCGAGGGGATCGGCCTGCCGGCCCCGCGGAATCCTAACGAGACGCTTATGGGATCGGCCCCGCGACCCGCTCGAACCTTTACGCGTTCCGGTACAGCTTAGGGGCGCGGTCCCCAGAGGACCGCGTGAGCCCCAGACATATGATGTCGCCCACCCTCCAAATCGCCGCCATCCACGCCGACGCTTCCGCCACGGACGCGGACCGGTTCATCGTCGGACAGGACCCCGAGGGTCACTGGGTGGCCATCGAGATCCACGGGCGTGCCGGCGGCCTGTTCCGGAGCCGGAAGGACGCCATCGACTTCGCCGAGGACGAGACCGACCACCGGCCCGATGCCGTGCTCCTGTCCGGCGCCTGCATCGAGCTGCGCATCTGAGGCTGCGGGCGTTGGCCTAGTGCGGCCATGCCCGGCACCCAAATCCCTCCCGTCAATCGCCGTGGGGGTTTTCAGCATCCATCCGTTCCGTCCGAGCCGGCCGCTGGGCTCCGGATGCTGCCTCGACTGAACACCTGCTCGGTCGGCGCACGGCCGTTCCGGCGCTTCTCCATGCGCGCGCGAACACTGCCGAATCGAGGAACACGTCGAGGGTCATCGTGCCAGCCGACGACGTTCGGAGATCGCCATCACGGGCCTGCCTCCGTCACGGCCGGCTTGGCATCGTTCGCCGCGCGCAGCTTGAGGTTCGGTTCGTCGTCGGGTGCCCGCAGGCGATAGCCGACACCGGTTTCGGTGAGTAGGATGCGCGGCCGCTCCGGATCGGCCTCCAGCTTCTGCCGGAGCTGGCGCATGTAGACGCGAAGATACTGTGGGTCCGACGAGACCGAGACCTCGTGCATGAGCTGGGCGTGGGTGAGCACCTTGCCGGCATGCAGCACCATGATGCGCAGGAAAGCGTACTCGCGCGGGGTCAGCTTCACCTCGACGTCATCGACCTTCACGATGCGCCGGACGAGGTCGACCGAGAGCCCATCGACCCGGAAGACCGGCCGCTCGCCGCGGGCGGCCAGTTGGTGCCGAAGGGCCGCACGCAGGCGCGCGAGCAGCTCCGCCATGCCGAAGGGTTTGGTGACGTAGTCGTCGGCGCCGAGATCGAGCGCTTCGACCTTACCGCCCTCGTCGTCCCGGCTCGACAGCACCACCACCGGCAGGCCGGGATGGCTCGCCCGGATCGCGCGGAGCAGGTCGTGCCCGCGCATGTCGGGAAGCCCCAGGTCGAGGATAATGAGGTCCGGGCTGTCGCGGCCGAGCACTTCCAGGGCGGTGGCGGCGTTCGGCGCTTCCAGGATGGCGTAGCCCTGGGTGGCGAGCCCCATGCGCAGCAGCTTGCGGATCGGCGGCTCGTCGTCGATGACCAGGATGGTCGGGCTCATGCGGCGATATCCCTTGGCGTGGTCCGGGCCGGAACCGGGAGCATCACGGTGAAGGCGGCCCCCAACCGGTCCCGGCGGTTGCCAGCGGTGACCGTGCCCCCCATGGCTTCGACGAAGCCGCGCGAGATGGCGAGGCCGAGTCCGGTCCCGGCCCGCACCCGGTCGCTCTTCCGGACGCGGTAGAACTTGTCGAACACGCGCTCGACGTCGGCCTCCGGGAGCCCGAACCCCTCGTCCAGAACTTCGATGCGCACGGTGCGGCCGTCCTGCCGGGCGCGCAAAGTGACGGTCGAGCCCTCGGGGGCGTACTTCGCGGCGTTGTCGAGCAGGTTGACCAGCACCTGCTCGAACAGGACCGGATCGAGCCGCAGGGTCGGCAGGTCGGGTGCGATCTCGACCGCGACCCGGTGGCCGGCAAGGATCTTCTGGGTCCGCCGCAGGGCGGTGTCGATGGTCTCGGCGACATCCTGAGGCGCCAGGTTCGGCGCCACGGCTCCGGCCTCCAGCCGCGTCATGTCGAGCAGGTTCACGATGAAGCGGTTCAGCCGCTCCGATTCCTCGATGATGGTCGTCAACAATTCCGCCTTGGACTCGACCGGGAGGGCGCCCTCGAGGTCCCGCAATGTGCTGGCGGCTCCGAGCACGGAGGCGAGCGGCGTGCGCAGATCGTGGCTGATCGAGGTCAGCAAAGCCCGGGCGAGGCGGTCGGTCTCGGCGGCACGCTCGGCCCGGTCGAGATCCTCCACGAGGCGCACCCGCTCGAGGGCGAGCGCGCCCATATCGGCGAGTGCGTCGAGCAAGCGCCGGCCTTCCGGCGTCAGGATCGGTCCCGTGCCGTCCGCATCGAGGCCGATCACCCCGATGGTGCCGCGCCCGGTGCGCATCGGCAGGAACAGGCGCTTGGCCCCGGGCAGGGTGTCGGCGCCGCGCCCGGCCGGGCGCTCGTTGTCGAAGGCCCACTGCGCCGCCGCCAGGTCGGCCTCGTCCAGCATGTCCTCCGGCGGGTAGCCGGCACGGACTGCGACGGTCTGAGCATCCGGCAGGAGAAGGACGACGCGCACCCTCAGCATGGCCGCGACCTGCGCGGAGGTCGCCCAGAGCACGTCGTCGAGGGTCCCGCAGGCCGCGAGCTTGCGCGAGAATCCGAAGAGCCGCTCCGTCGCCTTCGCACGGCCCTGGCTGACCACCGCACTCAGGCGGGCGCGGGCAGCGAGGTTTGAGACCAGCACCGCCACCAGGGTGAAGAGCAGAAAGGCCGCGACGTTGGTCGGGTCGGCGATGGTGAAGGTGTATACCGGCGGCAGGAAGAAGAAGTTGTACGATAGCGAGGCCGCGACCACCGCGGCGAGCGAGGGCCCCAGGCCCCAGCGGACGGCCACCGCCACGACGGCGGTCAGCAGCATGAGGTCGGCGTTCTCGACGCCCGTCGACGGCTCCAGCAGCAGGGCGAGCCCGAGCCCGGCACCGGTGACGAGCAGCGCCAGGGCGTAGGACCGGGCGTCGAAGGTGGCGGGCGGAGCGGCGGTGGCGACCGCGCGCCGGGACGCCGTCTCGGCCGGCGCGGCCTCGCCCGGCACCACGTGGACGCTGATGTTGCCGCTGCGGCGAACGAGGTCGTGCACCACCGAGCCGTTCACCAGCTCGAAGATCCAGGAGCGCGTCGCCTTGCCCACCACGATGTGGTTCACGTTGGCGGCGCGTGCGTAGGCGAGGATGTCGTCGGCGATGCGCCGGCCGCCCGGCAGGGTGACGGCGTCGCCGCCGAGCCGGTCGGCGAGCCGCAGGGCCTCGGCCACCCGGTCGCGCGCGGCCTCGCTGAGAGAGGCGGCGCGCGGTCCCTCGACCACCAGGGCGGTCCAGGGGGCGTGGAGACGATCTGCTAGCCGCTTGGCGTAGCGCACGAGGCCTGCCGAGCGCGGATCCTCGCTCACGCAGACGAGCACGCGCTCGCCCGCCGCCCAGGGGCCGGGAATCGCGTTCGCCCGCATGTGGCTCAGGAGCTCGTCATCGACCCGGTCGGCCGTCCGACGCAGGGCGAGTTCCCGCAGGGCCGTCAGATTGCCGCGCGAGAAGTAATGCTTCAACGCTCGCTCGGCGTTCGCCGGCACGTAGACCTTGCCCGCCTTCAGGCGCTCGATCAAATCGTCCGGGTTGAGGTCAACCACCTCGATGTCGTCGGCCCGGTCGAGGATGCTGTCCGGCACGGTTTCGCGCACGCGGATGCGGGTGATGGAGGCCACGACGTCGTTGAGGCTCTCGACGTGCTGGATGTTCAGCGTCGTCAGGACATCGATGCCGGCGTCGAGCAGTTCCTCGACGTCCTGGTAGCGCTTCGGGTGGCGCGAGCCGGGCGCGTTGGTGTGGGCGAGCTCATCGACCAGCGCCAGGGCCGGGCGGCGCGCCAGCAGCGCGTCGAGGTCCATCTCCTCCAGCACGGTGCCACGGTAGGGCACGGCCCGCCGGGGGATGGTCTCGAAGCCCTCGAGCAGAGCCTCGGTCTCGGCCCGGCCATGGGTCTCGACAACGCCGACCACGACGTCGGCGCCGGCGGTGAGCCGGGCGCGCCCGATGGTGAGCATCTCGTAGGTCTTGCCGACGCCGGGGGCGGCGCCGAGGAAGACCTTGAGACGGCCGCGCGTCCGCTCCTCCCGGCGCGCCGCTTCGAGCAGCGCGTCGGGCGAGGGGCGGTTCGGATCGCGGCCAGTCCCAGGCATGTACGCTCTTTAGCGCTTGGCGAGGTCGTCCAGGACAAGATTCAGGGCGAGCACGTTGACGCGCGGCTCGCCGAGCAGTCCGAGGGTGCGGCCCTGAAGCTGACCGGCGACGAGGTCGCGGAGCCGATCCTCGGGCAGGTTGCGGGCCCGGGCGATGCGCGGCACCTGAAACGAGGCCGCCTCGGGCGAGATGTCGGGGTCGAGGCCTGAACCGCTCGTGGTGACGAGGTCGACCGGCACCGGCCGGCCCGGATTCTCGGCCTTCAGCGCGTCGAGGTCACCCTTCACGCGCTCGGCCAGCGCCGCGCTCGTGGGCCCGAGATTCGAGCCGGCGGAGCTGGCTGCGTTGTAAGGCGCCGGCACTGTCTTGGAAGCATCCGCCGGATCGGCGGCGGTGGTGGCCGAGGGCCGGCCATGGAAGTAGCCCTCGCCGGTGAAGCTCTGGCCGATCAGGCTGGAACCGACGATCCTGCCGTCGCGCTCGATCAAGCTCCCGGCAGCCTTGGCCGGGAAGACCGCACCGGCGATCCCGGTGACGGCAAGGGGGTAGGCGAGGCCCGTGACCGCCGTCAGCGCGACGAGCAGGACGAGGGCGGGACGAAGCTGGTTCAGCATGGGAGGTCTCCGGGACCTGTCGTTCAGGCGAGATGGAGGGCGGTGACGGCGAGGTCGATGGCCTTGATGGCCACGAAGGGCACGAGGATGCCGCCGAGGCCGTAGATCAGCAGGTTGCGCCGCAGGAGCGAGGCCGCGCCGACCGGGCGGTAGGTCACGCCGCGCAGGGCGAGCGGGATCAGCGCGACGATGACGAGGGCGTTGAAGATGATGGCGGAGAGGATCGCGCTCTGCGGCGAGGCCAGCCCCATGATGTTGAGTGCTTGAAGCTGCGGGTACAGCGTCAGGAACATCGCCGGGATGATGGCGAAATACTTGGCGACGTCGTTGGCGATGGAGAACGTCGTCAGGGCACCGCGGGTCATCAGCAACTGCTTGCCGATGCCGACGATCTCGATGAGCTTCGTCGGGTCGGAATCGAGGTCGACCATGTTGCCGGCCTCGCGCGCCGCCACCGTGCCGGTGTTCATGGCGACCCCGACATCGGCCTGAGCCAGCGCCGGCGCGTCGTTGGTGCCGTCGCCGCACATCGCCACGAGCTTGCCTTCGGCCTGCTCACGCCGGATCAGCGCCAGCTTATCCTCCGGAGTCGCTTGGGCGAGAAAGTCGTCCACGCCCGCCTCCGCGGCGATGGCGGCTGCGGTCATGGGATTGTCGCCCGTGATCATCACCGTACGGATGCCCATGCGGCGCAGCTCCGCGAAGCGCTCGCGGATCCCGCCCTTTACGATGTCCTTCAGGGCAACGACGCCGAGCAGGCGTCCGTCCTTGGCCACCGCGAGCGGCGTGCCGCCGGCCTTGGCGATCTCCTCCGCGACGGCCCGGATCTCGGCCACCACCTCGGTCTCGGCGGCCGGGCGATAGGCGAGCGCCGCACTGGAGCCGCGGGTGGCCATCGGCGGCGCGGAGACGGAGGCGATGACGGCGTCGACCGCGCCCTTGCGGATCGACGAGCCTTCAAGGTCCACACCCGACATCCGCGACTGCGCGGTGAAGGGCACGAAGGTGGCCTTCAGCCCGGCCATGTCGCGGGCGCGAATGCCGTACGTCTCCTTGGCAAGCACGACGATGGAGCGGCCTTCGGGCGTCTCGTCGGCCAGCGAGGCGAGCTGCGCCGCGTCGGCCAGATCCTGCTCGGTGACACCACGGACGGGGCGGAACGCGGTGGCCTGGCGGTTGCCGAGCGTGATCGTGCCGGTCTTGTCGAGGAGCAGCGTGTCGATGTCGCCGGCCGCCTCGACGGCGCGGCCCGACATGGCGAGCACGTTGAAGCGGACGAGACGATCCATGCCGGCGATGCCGAT
Organism: Methylorubrum sp. GM97; assembly: GCF_024347855.1. Lineage (NCBI taxonomy): Bacteria > Pseudomonadati > Pseudomonadota > Alphaproteobacteria > Hyphomicrobiales > Methylobacteriaceae > Methylorubrum > Methylorubrum sp. GM97. The sequence continues at coordinate 223,439 of NZ_AP025942.1, read as the reverse complement.
GGCGGACAGGAGCGCGCCGATGGTGGTCGGGATCAGGGTCACGAACAGCGCGACCAGCACGATCACGGGAATCGAGCCGCCGGCATAGCTGGCGAAGCTCGGGATGGTCGCCACTGCGAAGACGAACACGATGGTCAGCCCGGCGAGCAGGATGTTGAGCGCGATCTCGTTCGGGGTCTTCTGGCGCGCGGCGCCCTCGACGAGGGCGATCATGCGATCGACGAAGGTCGAGCCCGCCGCGGCCGTGATGCGGACCTTGATCTCGTCCGAGAGCACCTGCGTGCCCCCCGTCACCGCCGAGCGGTCGCCGCCGGACTCGCGGATGACCGGGGCCGACTCGCCCGTGATGGCCGCCTCGTTCACGGAGGCCACTCCCTCGATGACCTCGCCATCCGAAGGGATGAGGTCGCCGGCCTCGACGAGCACCACATCGCCGACCTTGAGGCTGGTGCCGGGCACGGTCTCGTAGGCCCGGCCCCGGCCGGTGAGCCGCTTGGCGGTCATCTCGGTGCGGGTACGCCGCAGGCTGTCGGCCTGCGCCTTGCCGCGGCCCTCGGCCAGCGCCTCGGCGAAGTTGGCGAAGATCAGGGTGAACCAGAGCCAGAGGATGATCTGGCCGGAGAAGAACAGGTCGCTGCCTCCGGTCACGAGGTCACGGACGAACAGCACGGTGGTCAGGGCTGCCACGACCTCGACCACGAACATGACCGGGTTGCGGATCATAGAGCGGGGGTCGAGCTTCCTGACGGAGCCGAGGAGCGCGGGCCCGACCAGGGCGGCGCTGAACAGCGATGAGGTCTTGCGGGACATGGGTTCGGGTGTCCGGAGAGGGCGAGGGGGCCCGACGAGCGACGCCGGACCTTGCCGGTTCAGGGGGCAGTCGTGCCGGCGGCCAGGGTGAAGGCCGCCGCGAGGGCGAGGCCGCCGAGCAGCGCCACAGCGAGGAGGGCCAGCACGAGGTCCGAGATGCGCACGGGCCTCGCCTCGGCGCCGTGGGCCCGGTGGTGCAGCATCGGGTAATGGCGCGGCATGCGCCGGTTCGGGATAGGGCGCGGCATCTCAGCCTCCAGTCGCGAAGGTCTGGCCGGCCGCCCCGACGAAGTGCTCGACCACCGGGCCGAGCGCCAGCGACGGAAAGAAAGTCAGGCCGCCGATGATCAGCACCACGCCGACGAGGAGGCCGACGAACAGCCCGCCATGGGTCGGGAAGGTGCCGGCGGAAGCCGGAAGCCGCTTCTTGGCGGCGAGCGAGCCGGCGATGGCCAGAACCGGGATCTTCACGAAGAAGCGGCCGACGAGCATGCCGATGGCCAGCGTGGTGTTGTAGAACAGCGTGTTGGCCGTCAGCCCGCCGAAGGCCGAGCCGTTGTTGGCGGCGGCTGAGGTGTAGGCGTAGAGGATCTCCGAGAAACCGTGCGGGCCGGCATTCGCGGGCCCGGCGAGACCGTCCGGCACCACCGTGGCAAAAGCCGTGAAGCCCAGCATCATCAGCGGCAGGCAGAGGATGCCGAGCATCGCCATCTTCACCTCGCGCGCCTCGATCTTCTTGCCGAGATACTCGGGAGTGCGTCCGACCATCAGGCCGGCCACGAAGATCGCGACCACGACGAAGATCAGCATGCCGTAGAGGCCCGCGCCGACGCCGCCGATGATGACCTCGCCGAGCTGCATGTTGAGTAGCGGAATCAGCCCGCCCAACGCGGTAAAGCTGTCATGCATGGCGTTGACCGCACCGCAGGAGGCGGCTGTCGTGATCACCGCGAACAGCGCTGAGGCGGCGATGCCGAAGCGGACCTCCTTGCCCTCCATGTTGCCGCCGGTCAGGCCGAAATTGGACAGGACGCCGTGGGCGTTGGCCTCGGCCCAGTAGGTCACGGTGACGCCGGCGATGAAGAGCAGGCCCATCGCGGTGAGGATCGCCCAGCCTTGCCGCTCGTCCCCGACCATGCGGCCGAAGACGTTGGTGAGCGCGGCGCCGATCACGAAGATCGAGAGCATCTGCATGAAGTTCGAGAGCGCCGTCGGGTTCTCGAAGGGGTGCGCGGCGTTGGCGTTGAAGAAGCCGCCGCCGTTGGTCCCCAGCATCTTGATGGCGACCTGGCTCGCCACCGGCCCGACCGCGATGGTCTGCTTCGCGCCCTCCAGCGTCGTCGCCTCGACGTAGGGTGAGAGCGTCTGCGGCATGCCCTGGGACACGTAGAACAGGGCCAGCACGGTGCAGAGCGGCAGCAGCACGTAGAGGGTGGCGCGGGTCATATCGACCCAGAAGGAGCCCAGCGTCTTTGTCGAAGCCCGGGCGAAGCCGCGGATCAGCGCGACCGCCACCGCCATGCCCGATGCCGCCGAGACGAAGTTCTGGTGCGTCAGCCCCAGCATTTGGCTGAGGTAAGACAGAGTGGTCTCGCCGCCGTAGGACTGCCAGTTGGTGTTGGTGACGAAGCTCGTCGCGGTGTTGAACGCAAGGTCCGGCGCCACCGCCGCCTGCTCGGCTGGGTTGAACGGCAACAGCGCCTGCAGGCGCAGGAGCGCGTAGAGCAGGACAAAGCCGGCGACGTTGAACAGGACCATCGCCCCCGCGTAGCCGAGCCAAGTCTGCTCCTGGCGCGCGTCGATGCCGGAGACGCGATAGAGCCCGCGCTCGATCGGGGCGAGGGCGGGCGAGAGAAGCGTGCGCTCGCCGTCGAAGACGCGGGTCATGTACCCGCCGAGTGGCCGCACGAGCGCCAGCACGACCGCGCCGTAGAGCGCGATCTGCATCCAGCCGTTGAGTGTCATGGAGGTCCGTCCTGGGGCCGCTCAGAACCGCTCGGGGCGGACGAGGGCGTAGGTGAGGTAGACGAGGAGCCCGGTGGTCACGAAGGCGCCGAGGGCGAGGTCGAGGGTCATGGCGGCTTGCCTCAGAGACGCTCGCAGAGCGCGGCATAGCCGGCGACCAGGCCGAAGAAGGCGAGACCTCCGAGTAGGAAGACGATGTCGAGCATGGTGTTGTCCGTATCCGTTCGGTCCGCCAGCCGCGGGTGCCCCGCGGCTGGCCTGGGCCTATCCGGAATGTGGACGGGAACCGCGTTAGGGTTCGAGAGGGAAAGGAATGCGATCTTATAAGGATCGCATTAGGATCGCCCCGATTCCGGGTTCGCCGCTCTTCTGCTGCGCGTGCCTGGCCGCCAGGAGGCCTGCAGCTCCTTGCAGGCGACCGAGGCGTCGAGAAGCCTCGACCTGGGACAGGCGGCCCTGCTGCTCACCTTCGTCTGATCACAACTACACCGGCGAAAAGCCTGCCACGGCCGCGCGCAAGCACGGCATCGAGCTGGGGGTCATGAAGCTGCCCTCGGTCCGCCTTTGCGGGGCTGCGCAGGCCCAGACCGAGGCGCGCTCAGGTCCCTGCTCGCGGCGTCGCAGGCGAGCGAACCCCTGACTGGAATGCCATGCTCGCGAAGACACCATCACGCCGGATCAGCGCATGCAGCAGCGCCGCTCCAATATGGGCGAGGATCGTGGCGAACAGCCCGTAGGCCAAGACGGTGTGGAGTTCGCGTAACCAGGCGTAGACCATCGGGCTTTGCGGCAGGATCGGCGGCAGCACGAACGGCCCGACAAGCGTTACGGGGTAGCGGGCCGCCGACAGCATCGCCCAACCGACGAGCGGCATCGCCAGCATCAGACCGTAGAGGACGATGTGTGAGGCATGCGCGGCCCGGCGCTGCCAGACAGGCAGATCCCGCGGCAGGGGCGGCGGTGGACGACGCCAGCGGTTCGCGAGCCGCAGGACGGCAAGGAGCAGGATCAGGAGGCCGAGCGGACGGTGCAGCGCGACCAGCGCGTGGTAATCGGCGAGCGACGTCACCATTGCGACGCCGATCAGCAGCATGGTCAGAATCAGTGCCGCCATGCTCCAGTGGAGCAGACGTGCCGGCAGGTTGAAGCGGGTGCTGTCCGTCACAGTGAGGCTCCATCCGGTGATGTGCCGGCCACAGCGCTGGGCACCTTTTCCTCACCGGCGCGCCGGGTAAAGGATCGGGCGTAGGCCGCCGAGCGGGCGCTCAGCAGCGGATCGTCGGAGGGTGCGATGCCGTCCGGCAGGACGAGAGGATCGAAGTTGATGTCCCGGCAAGTGTCGGCTTCCTCCGGCGCCGCCCCGGTGAGGGTCAGCGTTCCCACGTCCACGGTCTCTCGGTCGGCGGGCCACGGCAGAGTCGCGTCGTCGGTGGCGTCGCTCGCCTGACCCAGCGTCACGATAAGGTGCCAGTGCAGCGGCTCCCGCCGAAGCTCGACCGCGAGGGTGTCGAACAGGACGTTCTTGTCGGCCTGCGCCTCCTGCGCGGCCGATTCCGGTTCCGGCCGCCGCTCCGGCACGAAAGCCCATCGGACCGATGTCGTCCGGCCATCGCTCGCCACGAACCGGAAGGCGTTCAGGCTCCGGAAGGTGCTGTCGGCAAAGCCGGAAGTGATCGTCCGCGCCTTGATCAAGGCTGCGGCCTTCGCACTCTCAGGATGCACGGCGAAGAACGCCTTCAGGCGCTCAAAGTCGGGCTTGCCGGTGGCCGGGTTCGGCTTGGCGGCGAGCAACTGTTCGTAGAAGGCCTCCGGCGTGCGTACCGGGAAGACCGGGATGTTGTTCATGCCTGTGCGCCACTCCTCGCCCTCGGGCAGCCGGAAGCGCAGGGCGAGGCTGCGCACGGTGGCCGCCGCATCGGCCGCGTAGGGTTGCCCGCCCGCGAGCGCGACCCGTCCTTCGACCCACGTGACGCGCCCCGCCGAGAACACGCTGGCCTTCGAAAGACGGGCTCCCGCTCCGTTGCTGGCGAAGGTGCCGGCCACGCACAGGCCCTTGGCATGGTTGCGCCGGAAGCCGGGATGGGGACCGTTCACCTGCTCGAAGCGGTCGACGACGCGCGCTGGGGTCAGTGCGTCCGGTGACAACCAGCCGCCCGCATAGGTGAAGGTCCCGGCCGTTCCGGCGAGCACCGCGCCGATGCCGGCGAGGCGCAGCATCAGGGCGCGCGTGGTCATTCCGGGCGGAGCCCCGGTCAGGTGGTGCAGCAGGGTCATGGATGCCTCAGGTGTTCGTCGCGGTCGTGCGGCGGATCTCGTTGGCTAGGGGATGAAGGACGGCCGGATCGCTGGCACCCACGAGGCTGTAGCCGAGCCCATCCTGGGCCCAGGCGTAGCCGGCGGCCGACCCGGACCGGTGCTCACGCATGGGCGCATCGCCCGGCTGGGCCATGGGCCGCATCAGCATGACGAGGCGCGTGCCATGATGGTCGTCATACATCAGCAGACCTGCCGGACCGTGTGGCGTGGCGACGAGCCGTCCGCCCATCAGCCGGTAGCCAGAGGAACTCAGGTCCGGCACGCCGACACGGCGGTCGAGCCGAGCAGAGAACCAGCGGGCGAGTTCATCGCTGTCGCTCGCCGCGAGTTCGACCGGGCGCAGGCGGTCGGGGGCATAAACGGCGTAGTTCGCGCTCGCCTCCTGGGCCAAGGCATCGACCCCGGTCATCGGCGACGACAGCGTTCCGCGAAGACCCCAGCCGCCCAAACCTCCGAGCGCGAGGAGGACGGCAGCGGCCGCAGCCTGCCAGGTGGGCAGACGCGGGCGCCGCCGTGCCTCGACGAGGTGTGCGAGGTTGAGCTGGGCCGGAACGGGTTCGGCGGCCACCGGGCCGAAGGCTCCGCGCAGGTCGTCACCGAGTGCGCGCATGCGCTCGACGCGTCGGCTGAGATCGGGATGGCGAGTGAGATAGGATTCGACCTCGGCTTTGCGCGCCGCTTCCAAGCGCTCGTCGACGAACGCTTGCAGGTCGTCCTCGGTAATCGGGCGCATAGTCACTTCACCCTCCTGAGCAGCGGACGCTTGACGGGAGCGGACGCATTCTCACCGTCGATGAGCTGGATCATCCGGTCGCGCGCACGCGACAGGCGCGACATCACGGTCCCGATGGGGATGGCGAGCACATCCGCCGCCTCGGCGTAGGAGAGCCCCTCCACGCTTACGAGGAGCAGCACGCCGCGCTGCTCCTCCGGCAGAGCGTCGAGAGCCGCCGTCAGGTCGCGCTGGAGCAGGCCGTCGTCCTGGCTCGGGGCGACGGCCAGAGTCGCCTCCGGCGCATCCTCGACGGCCACGGACGAGCCGCGGCGCGCGCGCTGGCGCATCTGGCTGACGGCGAGATTATGAAGAATAGCGTAGAGCCAGGTGCGTACGTCCCCGTCGGCCCGGCGCTGATGCCACCGGCCGATGGCGCGCTCGAGACAATCCTGGACAAGGTCGTCCGCATCGGTCGGGTTGTGCAGGAGCGCGCGGGCATAGCGGCGCAGGGCCGGAATGAGCGGCTCGATGAGGCGGATCATATCGCTCACGGCCATCCTCCTGACACGCGCGGACTTCGTTCGACCGCTCCGCCCGCGGCAAGCGCGCCCGGCGACGGTACGGGGACAGAGACGCCGTTTCCCGACGTTTATTCCGGAGCCAGCCTGATTTTTTTGGGTCGTACGCCCTGGCGGATGTCAGACGACGAAACCGCAATTTTTTGGGACCGAGTCCGGAATATTTCGCGGAAGATGGCGTCTGTCAGGTCGTTGCCGGTCCGATCGAAGTGTTCGGCAGCGAACCAGAGGAATCCGACATGTACAACATCAAGCACACCGCTCTCGTCCTGTTCACCGCCGTGGGTACTCTTGCCGCCGTCACCACGGGTGCAAGTGCAAAGGCCGTCGCGCCGGCTCAGGCTTGTTCAGGGAGTTGCACGTCGTCAATCGTCTCCGCCTGGACGGCCGGTGCAACGCCGCGCGACGAGTTCTTCGAGAGCGACACCGACTCCGCCAACGCCAACAACCCCGCCCTTCCGCCCTATGCCCGCGGACGGGGCCAAGAGGCGGGTGGGCCCGCACGAGAGCTGATCCCGAACTGAACCAGCGCAAGCATTCCCGCCTCTTGCGAATCCTGACGCCGATCGAAGAGCACAGCCGGGCGTGCCGTGGGCTGCACGGCACATCAACAGCGTCGGCGTGATCAAGGCACTAGCCGACGCCCTGTGCCTGCACCGCATCCCGGAACACATCCGCCGCGACAATGGCCTTCAGATGATCTCGAAGGCACCGCGCAAATGGGTCGCAAAAGCTGGTGCGCAGATCCAATGCATCGTACCAGGATCGCGTTCGACTGCACTCGTCGCTCGGCGATCGGCCGGACGCACCTGTCACCTTCCCGGATCGAGCGTTCGGCACCCCATGGCAGCTACCATGCAGCAGCCTCGCAACTGGCTCGGTCGAAAATAAGGAGTCGGGTGACGGTGATGATCATCATCAGGAACCGGCAAAGCGGGGCCACACGACACACCGGCGCTAAAGTAGAGGCGGGCGTCGTTCAAATGAGAGCGATCATCGCTCGTCCTGGCACACGAGATGTCAGGTGTTGGCGAGGCGACTCAGGGTGTCGGTCAGCGTCAGGGCGAACAGGATCGCGAGCCAGAACAGGCCGCACGCGGCGGTGAGACGCACAAGGTGGTCGGCGCGGTTCAGGCGCATGAACAGCAGGGCGACCAGGGCGGCTTGCGTCGCGGCGAGGCCGAAATTCACGGCAGGAGCCCAGGGGGCCTTGAGGTGGTAGGCGGCGAGCAGGCTTGCCGTCAGGAGGCCCAGCAGCAGAAGCCAGACGACGAGGCCGCGCAGCCAGAGCGCGCCGGCCTTTGTCCGAAGACGCGCCCTCATGCGCTCCGCCCATCAAGGTAGAGCATCGGGTAGAGGAAGATCCAGACCATGTCGACGAAGCCCCAGTAGAGTGTCGCCACCTCCACCTGCGGGCTCGCAAGCAGGAAGCCCGGTGCGCGCCACTCACGCCAGATGAGGCGGGCGATGAGGCCGACGCCGGTCGACAGATGGATCGCGTGGACCGAGGTCGAGAGCCAGTAGAAGCCGAAGAAGAGCTGCGTGGCCGGCGCCTTCAGGGCGAAATCGGCGCCCGGCACGAGATGCTTGTCGATATCCTCGCGGTATTCGAGGCCCTTGACCACCAGGAAGGCGAGGCCGAGCAGGACGGTCGCCGCAAGGCAGATCAGGGTGAGGCGGCGCAATCCGTCCTGCTCGGAAGCCTGCGCGGCGATGGCCGCGGTCAGCCCGCTGGTCAGCAGCAGCGCGGTGTTGAGGGTGCCGTAGACGATGTTGGTCTCGCGGGCCGCGGTCGCGAAATCCGTCGCGTGCTCCAGGCGTAGCACGGTGTAGAGCAGGAACAGTGCGCCGAAGAACAGCACTTCGCTGGCGAGGAAGACCCACATCCCGAAGGTGGCACCGGCGCGCTGATACGCGAAAGCGCCGGTCTCCGGCAGCCTGAGCCCGTCCCAGGGCTCGCGCAGGTGGCGGCCGGCGGTCGTCGGCGTGATGTCACCGCCCGGGCTCACGTCAGCGCTCCTTGCTCGGCGATGCGATCGTCCTCGGCCGGCGCCGCGCTCTCGGGGTGATAATCGTAGGGGCGGCCGAGCACTTCCGGGTTGCCGAAGAAGTTCTGGCGCGGCGGCGGAGACGTGGTGCGCCATTCGAGCCCCGAGGCGTTCCACGGGTCGTTGAGGGCACGGCTGCCATAGAACAGCGACCAGGTGAGGTAGCCGAGCGGCATGAGGTAGGCCACCGCGAGCACGGCCGCGCCCGAGGAGGAGAGCACGTTCCAGACCTGGAACTCCGGCGGATAGGCGTAGTAGCGCCGCGGCATGCCGAGATAGCCGGCGATGAATTGCGGGAAGAAGGTCAGGTTGAAGCCGAAGAACATCAGCAGCGCGGCAAACCGCGCCCAGCTCTCTGGATACATCCGCCCCGTCACCTTCGGCCACCAGAAATGCAGGCCGGCGAAGTAGGCCGAGACCGAGGCGCCGACCATGATGTAGTGGAAATGGGCGACGACGAAGTAGGTGTCCTGCACGTGCACATCGATCGGCACGGAGGCCAGGAACAGGCCGGTCAGCCCGCCCATGGTGAACAGGCCGAGGAAGCCGAGCGCGTAGAGCATCGGCGATTCAAAGCCGATCTGGCCGCGGTAGAGCGTGGCGGTCCAGTTGAACACCTTGATCGCCGAGGGCACCGCCACGATGAAGGACAGGAACGAGAACACCAGCGCGGCAAACGGCGACATGCCCGAGGTGAACATGTGGTGGCCCCAGGTGAAGAAGCCGATCACCGCGATCGCCACCAGGGCGTAGACCATGAACGAGTAACCGAAGATGCGCCGCCGCGCGTAGCAGGTGATGACCTCCGAGATCACGCCCATGGCCGGCAGGATCATGATGTAGACGGCCGGGTGCGAGTAGAACCAGAACAGGTGCTGGAACAGGATCGGGTCGCCGCCCCGCGCCGGATCGAAGATCGGCAGGTTGAAGGTGCGCTCGGCGATGACGAGGACCAGCGTCAGGGCCAGCACCGGCGTGGCGAGCACGAAGATCAGGCTCGTCGTGTACATCGACCAGACGAAGAGCGGCAGCCGGAACCACGTCATGCCGGGCGCCCGCAGGTAATGCACCGTGGCGATGAAGTTGATGCCCGTGGCGATGGTCGAGAAGCCCGAGACGAACACGCCGAGCACGGCGAGCGTGACGAAGGTGTTCGAGAATACGGTCGAGTAGGGGACGTAGAAGGTCCAGCCGGTGTCGATGCCCCCCGCCAGCACGGCGGCGAGCGTCAGCAGCCCGCCGGCCATGTTGAGATACCACGAGATCAGGTTGAGCTTGGGGAAGGCGAGGTCGCGCGCGCCGATCATCAGCGGCAGCAGGAAGTTCCCCATCGTCGTCGGGATCGACGGGATGAGGAAGAACCACACCATGACGATGCCGTGCAGCGAGAACAGTTCCAGCCGCACCAGCGTGGCAGCCGCGCCGCCGATGAAGAAGAAGAACGTGATCGACAGCGCGTAGAGGATCGCGATGCGCTTGTGATCGGTGGTGAACAGCCAGGAGGCGACGGAATGGCCCTCGCCGAGATAGCTGACCGGCAGGCCGAGATCCAATTCGCGCGGATTGGCCAGCGTCGAGGCATCGGAAGAGGCGCCGCTCATCGGAGGCTTCCTGCGGAAGAGGGATGATGCGTCATTGCGGCGTCTCTCCCGAAGCGGGCGCGCCGGGCACCATGGCGGGGCTGCGCAGGGTCTGGTTCGCGGCGCCGCCCTGCGGGGTCTGGCCGGGCGCGCAGATGTTCTGCGCGGTCGCAAGGTTGAGCGAGCCGATCAGGTCGAACCGGTCGGTGCCATGGCGGATATAGGCGGTGAGCGCCTGGATCTCGCCGTCCGAGAGCTTGCCCTCGTAGCTCGGCATGATCGGCTCGTAGCCGGCGACCACATCGCGCCGCGGCTGGAGGATCGAGTCGCGGATGTAGGCTTCATCCACGCTTGCCATGCGTCCGCCTTCCAGCGGCACCGACTGTCCCCAGATCCCGGCGAGCGAAGGCGCGTGTACCTTCGTACCGGCGTTATGGCAGCCGGAGCAGCCGCGCGCGGAGAACAACCGTTCGCCGAGTTCGGCGAGGCCGTCCCGCTCGGGCTGCCGTGTGAGCCATTTCGCGTAGTCCTGCGGCTCCATCACGATCACCCGGCCCAGCATGCGCGAGTGGTCGGTGCCGCAATACTCGGTGCAGAGCAGGTGATAGGTGCCGGTCTTGGTCGCCTGAAACCACGTCTCGGTCTGCTGGTAGGGCAGGGCGTCGCGCTTCAGGCGGAAGGCTGGAACGTAGAACGAGTGGATCACGTCCTGCGAGGTGAGAAGCAGGCGCACCGGCGCGCCGACCGGGACATGCAGCTCATTGATCTCGCGCGTGCCGCTCGGCCCTTGCGTCTTCCACATCCATTGCTTGCCGACGACGTGGATCTCGATGGCGTCCTTCGGCGGCGAGAAGGCGACGATCTCCACCGAGGCCGCCCACCAGAAGATGAAGACGAAGATGAACAGCGTCGCGGCGGTCCAGCCGATCTCGAATTCGCGGGAAACGACGCTCGGCATCTCGCCGCGCTTGGCCGGGGAGCCGCGGCGGAACCGGATCGCGAAGGTCAGGACCAGCCCGACCACGAGCAGGACGATGGCCGAGGAGATCAGCAGGAGGCCGACGAAGATCGTATCGACCTTCGCCGCCTGAACGGAGGCCGATTCCGGTCGCAGGAAGGCGGGGATCAGGGAATCGAGCATCAGCGCACGCCTATCCCCGGTCCCGTGCTCACGGGCGTGCTGACTGCGCCCGGCCCGACGCCAGGCGAGAGAACGCGGCTCGACGCGCCGCCGCGGCTGCCGAGCGCGGGCGTACGCTCCGGCTGGAGCGGGGCCGCGTAGGCCGCATTGCCGCGCTCCGCGAGGCGTCGCATCGCCTCCTCGATCGGCATCCGGGCGATCCCGTTCTCGTGGTCAATCCAGGCGTAGCCGTCGAGCTTGGCCCGCTGATCCCTGAGCATTGCCGCAAGGTCGGCCGCCGGGCTCTGCTGAAGCCGGGGCGCCGGAAACATCCTCGCCGTCTGAACCAGGGGGCCGAGGCCCTGGCGGTTATAGTAGTACCGAAGCCCGCCGATGGTGACGGCGGCGAAGACGACGATGAACAGGCCGGTCAGCAGCAGCGGCTTGAGCCGGATATCGGGCGCCTCGGTGCCGGGTGGAGCATGGCCGACGACATCGTCGTGAACCCGCGTATGGAGTTGACCGCGCGCCGCGTCAGACATGACGGAGCCTCCCGGCACGCCGGATGATGAGCCGGGAGGCGAAGCGGGACAGCAGCACCAGCACGGCGAGGGCAACCACGGCCGCCGCGGCGGCGGAGCCGGCCTCGTCGCCGTAAGCCGGAAGAACGAGCCAGGCAAAGTGCACCGCCACGCCGACCAGCACGAGCAGGCCGACGCCGCGCATCAGCGCCGGGCTGTTCCGAACGGCGGAGAAGAGCAGGGCGAGGAAGGGCAGGATCCCGCCGATGATCAGGCTCGCGACGAGGACGCCGCCCCAGGGGCTCGCGCCGCGCTTGAGATACCACGCCGCCTTGGGCGGAAGGTCGCCGTACCACGCCACGATGTAGGACATCAGCTCGAGGTAGATCACGCCGAGGAGCGTTGCGAGCATCAGGCCGGCGAGGTCGGAGGCGCCGCGCGCATCGAGGCTCGGCGGGCTCACCAGCGCGGCGAAGGCGAGCGCAGTGAGGATGTGATGAAGCGCGACGTCAGCGGGAAAGGCCGAGGCGTTGAAGCCGGGCTCGACCGAGAGAATCCAGTCGACGGAGACGAGGCTGATGGTCAGGCCGTAGAAGGTGAGACCGAGGGCGGCGACGAGCGTGCCGGCGCGTCCGGACAGGAACAACGCTGCGAGCGCCGACCAGCCGAGCAGAGTCACGGCCGCACGGACGAGAAACAGCGTCGGCTCGAGGTAGAGGCGCAGCACGTCCGGCTTGGCGCCGGTGCCGGCGGCCCAGGGATAGGCGGCGTGAAGCCCGAGGGCGACACCGAGGAAGGTGACGGCGGCGAGCGGCACGAGGGCGGTCGCCGGCCGCAGCACGGGAGCGAGAACCTCGCCCCAGCGCCCGCCGGTCACCCTATGGATCATCACGAGGACGAGGGCACCGAAGGGCACCGCGCTCCACACGATCCAGGCCAGCAGCCAGCCGCGAAACAGGGCATCGCTCACGGCAGCTTCTCCGCGAGATCGGGCGCCTCGGCGACGCGGGCGCCCTGCGAGAGCTGCAACGCGCGGATATAGGCAGCGATCGCCCAACGGTCGCGCGGCTCGACCCGGTTGGCGTAGGCGTACATCACGCCGTAGCCGCGGGTGATGACATCGACGAAGTAGGCGGCCGGCGCCGCCCGCAGGCGGTCCTCGTGATAGGAGGGCGGGGCGGGAAAGCCGCGCTGCACCACCATGCCGTCGCCGTGGCCGGTATAGCCGTGGCAGGGCGTACAGATCGCGTCGTAGCGCTGGCGACCACGCTCCAGCAGCGCCGCATCCACGGGCGGCGGCTCGCGCAGGGCGGTCTCGCGTTCGAGCGCGCCGATCGCCACCGTGCCCTCCGGCGGACGCCGCGCCTCCGCGTGATCGGGGAAGAGCGGGGCCTTGCCGTAGATCTCATAACGCGCCTGCTGGCGCATCGACTGGTCCTCGCAGGCGCCGAGGGTCGCCAGCAGCGGCAGCAGCAGGGGGAGAACGCGCCTCACGGATGCATCTCCGCGACGAGGAGAGCGCCGGCCCGCTCCAGGCTCTCGCGAAGCGCCGCCGGATCAGTATCCTTCGACGCGACGAGGAGCAGGAAGCGGTCCTGGCTCGCGCGCTCGAATTGCGGGATCGCGAAGAGCGGATGGTGCAGGCGCGGCAACCCGCAGGTCCAGAACAGGGCGATGAGGCCCGTGATCGCCGCGATCAGCACGCCGAATTCGAACGGCACCAGCAGGAAGACCGGCCAAGAATGCAGCGGAAGCCCGCCCGTGTTCAACGGGTAATCGATCATGGAGGAGTACCATTGCAGGGCGTACATCGCCGCCGCCGCGCCGAAGCCTGCCAAAGCCATCACCGGCCGCACGAGATTGCGCGGCGGCGCGAACGCATTCGTGAGATCCGGCACCGGGAAGGGCGTGAAGGCGTCGAGCGCGCGGTGGCCGTCGGCGGCGGCCAGCCGCATCGCCCGCACCAGCGCGTCGGGGTTGTCGAACTCGGCGAGCAGCGGGGCGCTCATGCCGTCCCCCTCGCGCCGCGCCCTCATCGTGGGCGAGCTGGCTGACCTCGTGGATGGAGACGATGGGGAAGATCCGCGCCAGCACGAGGAAGCCGAAGGCGAACAGCCCGAGCGGCGCGATCAGGATCACCACGTCGTAGAAGCTGACGTGATAGGTCCGCCACAGGCTCACGGCGTGGCCGTGCGAGAGCGTGTTCCAGACGATCAGAATGCGCTCGAGCCACATGCCGAGGTTGATCACGATGGAGATGATCGCGAGCGCCCATAGGTTGAGGCGCACCCGGGCGAACCAGAGCGCCTGCGGCACGAGGCAGTTGCAGAACAACAGGCTGTAGTAGAGCCAGCGATAGTCGCCGGTGAAGAAGTAGGCGATCACCGCGCGGTCGGCGTGATCGCCGCCATACCAGCCCATGAACCACTCCGTCGCGTAGGAGAAGGTCATGACGATCGAGGCGAACAGCATCACCTTCGCCATGGCGTCGAAATGAGCCGGGGTGATCACCGCCTGAAGGTTCAGGCCCCAGCGGATGATGATGGCCAGCACCACCACCATGGCGAAGCCCGAATACATGGCTCCGACGACGAAGTAGGGCGGGAAGATCGATTCCTGCCAGCCGGGCATCAGGCTCGCGGCAAAGTCGAGGCCGACGATGGAGTGGACGGAGCAGACCAGTGGGACGGCCAAAGCGGCCATGGTCTTGTGGAAGGTCTCGTAGACCGCCCAGTGCCGCGCCGAGCCGCGCCAGCCCAGCGCCAGCGCGCCGTAGAGCCGCCGGCCGAAGCGCGACTGCGCCCGGTCGCGCATGGTCGCAAGGTCAGGCAGCAGGCCGGTGAACCAGAAGATCAGGGAGAACAGGAGGTAGCTGAGGATCGCCCAGAAATCCCAGACCAGCGCCGAGCGCCATTGCGGCCAGAGATCCATGGTGTTGGGGTAGGGCGCGAGCCAATACGAGTAGAGCGGCCGCCCGAGATGGATGATCGGGAAGATGCCGGCGATGGCGGCCGCGAACAGCGTCATCGCCTCGGCGAAGCGGTTGATCGAGGCGCGCCAGTGCTGGCGCGTCAGCAGCAGCATCGAGGAGATCAGCGTTCCGGCATTGCCGATGCCGATCCACCAGACATAGTTGGCAATCGAGAAGCCCCACACCACCGTAGTGTTCACCCCCGAGAGGCCGATGCCGACGGTGAGCACTGCGCCGATGGCGATCACCGTGGCGAGCACCAGCGGCAGCACGCCGAGGAAGGCGATGACCCAGGCCCGGCCCGGCCCGCGTCTCTGGATCGGGTCGGCGACCGCGGCGCAGATCTCGCCATAGCCGAGACGCTCGCGGGCGATCCAGCGATGGGGCTGGGCATGCCCGCTCACGCGCGATCCTCCTTCAGGTCCGGGTTCGGGGAGCGAAGGTTCGCGAGGTAGGTCGTGCGCGGGCGGGTGTTCAGCTCCTCCATCAGCGCGTAGTGGCGCGAATCCTTGCGCAGTTCGGCGATGGCGTTGCCGGGCTTGGCGAGGTCGCCGAACCGGATCGCCCGCGTCGGGCAGGCGGATTGGCAGGCGGTGACGACAGGGCCCATCTCGCGGCCGTCGCGCTCGGCCGCCTGCCGCTCGGTGGCGATGCGCTGGATGCAGTAGGTGCACTTCTCCATCACGCCGCGGGCGCGGACGGTGACGTTGGGGTTGCGCTGGGCCTTCACCGATTCCGCGCCGAGATTGGCGTAGGGTTGGCCGTCGGCGTAGCCGAAGAAGTTGAACCGGCGGACCTTGTAGGGGCAGTTCGCCTCGCAGAAGCGGGTGCCGACGCAGCGATTGTAGACCTGAAGGTTCAGTCCCTCGCCGTCATGGACCGAGGCCGCGACGGGGCAGACCGGCTCGCAGGGCGCGTGCTCGCAATGCATGCAGGGCACAGGCTGGAACCCGGCGCGCGGCGCCTCCGGGCTGCCCTCGTCATAGATATCGACCCGCAGCCAATGCATCATCCGGCCCCGCGCGATCTCTTCCGGGCCGACCACGGGCACGTTGTTCTCGGACTGGCAGGCGACGACGCAGGCGTTGCAGCCGATGCAGGCATCGGTGTCGATCACCATGGCCCAGGCATGGCCGTCGGCATCGCCCTTCCACGGATCAAGCAGGGACGGCTGATCCGCGCCGATGCCCTTCGGCTCGGCGCTCGCCAGCGCGGCCAGATCGATCTGCCGAAACAGCTTTTTTGTTTCGCCCTCGATCTCGACGTAGTTTTGCGTCCGCAGGATCGTTTCGGTTCGGTCGGACTTCGCGAGATCGACGCTGGTCACGAGCCAAGGCGACGCTTGCGTCACCAGCCCGTAGGCGTTCGCACCGATGCCGTTGCCGATGGCGCCGGCCCGCTCGCGGCCGTAGCCGAGTGTCAGCACGCCGACCCCCTCGGCAACGCCGGACTCGACGATGACCGGCACCTCGATCGAGCGTCCACCCGCGCTGGCGCGCACCACGTCGCCGGCCTCGAGCCCGCGTCGCCGGGCTTCCGCGCGTGAGAGCGCGAGCGCGTTGCCCCAGACCTGCTTCGAGATCGGCTTCGGGCATTCCTGAAGCCACGCATTGTTGGCAAAGCGCCCGTCCCAGAGGCACGGGTCGGGACGCAGTTCGACCGTCAGCCCCCCGGCCTGGCGGATCTCGGGAAGAGCCGGCAGGCGTGGCTCGCCGGGATCGACGATGGGCGCGGCGCTGTCGGCAACGACGCCGTCATGCAGGCAGCGGCGCCACCAGCCCTCGAAATCGGCGCCGCCGCGCTCCCGCCACGTCTCGCGCACGAGCGCATAGCCCGACGTCGCGCTGCGGCCGGTGAACAGCGGAAGGATCTCGTGGAGCGAGCGCCCGTCGTAGAGCGGGCGCAGCAGCGGCTGGACGAGGCTGACCGTGCCATCCGTGGCGCGAAGATCCGACCAGCTCTCCAACTCGTGCGTCAGAGGCAGGTGCCAGTGGGTCGCTCCCGCGGTCTCGTCGCCGTGCAAGCCGGCATGGACGCTGAAGCGGGCGCGGGCGATGCGCCGGGCAAGATCGAGGTCGGCCGGCGCCGTCGCGACCGGATCGCCACCGAGGATGGCGAGGCAGGTCACGCTGCCGCGGTCGAGTGCCTGGGCGAGATCGGCGAGCGTCGCCGGAATGCGGCCCTCGATCCGGTCGGGCGGCGCGATGACATCGACCGGCGCGCGAAGGCGCGCGTTGATCCAGTGGGTCAGCCCGTGCCATTCCGGCGGGAGGGCGGGGCCGGCGAGCACCAAAGCGCGACCCTGATGCGCCGCCAGATCGGCGGCGGCCGCCTGTGCGAAGCGGCGGGCCGCCTCGGGCAGATCGGGCACGGCCAAGCCGGCACCGAGCGCGTTGGCGACGCTCGTCAGGATCGCGGCCTGTTCGAGCGGCGTCACGGCGCGCCGCGCATCCGCCTTGACGCCCGTGAGCGTCAGCGCCGACTCGGCCACGTAGAGGCGCCCGAACCGGGCCGGATCGCGGCGGCGCTCGGCGAAGGCGCGCGCGAGGCGGATCTGGTCCGGACCGGCCCCGAGCGGGTCGGCGCCGACGCACAGGATCGTCTCGGCCCGGTCGAGCCGAGGCAGGGCCCGCAAGGGGCGGCCGAAGGCGAGTTCGGCCCCACGCTCGGCATTCGCCTCGTCGATCGCCTCGTGAACATGCCACACCGCCTCCGGCAGGGCCTGCAGCAGGGCATCGATCTGGCGGGCGAGCGTCGGCGAGGTGACGCGGCCGGTCACGAGATGCAGGCCGCGTCCGCGCTCGCCGCGCACGGTGGAAAGCGGCCCGCTCAGGGCGCGCTCGAACATGTCCCAGGAGGCGATGCCGTTGACGCGCTCGGTCACCGTGCGCGAGCGGTCGGGATCGTAGAGGTCGAGGATCGCGGCCTCGGCGAACACGTCGGTCGCCCCCAGGCTGCTGGGATGGAGCGGATTGCCCTCGATCTTGATCGGCCGTCCGTCGACGGCGATGGCGTGGACGCCGCGGGCCCAGCCGCTCAGGGACAGAGTCGTGGCGTAGCGCACCGGTACGCCGGGCAGAAGCTGCTCGGGCGCGCGGACATAGGGCACGATCTCTTCAACCGGCTTCGAACAGCCGCCCGCGGCGAGCGTGATGCCTGCTCCGAGCAGCCGCAGCGCCTCGCGCCGGGAGGGCGGGGTCAGCGGTGGCATATCGAGCACTCGCTCAGCCGCTCGGCTGACTTGATATGGCGCTCCTCCATGAAGCGCGCGCCGATCGCCGCCTGATCGGCCGGCGGCTTCCAGTTCATATCGAACACCGCCTCATGCGGACGCAGGTTCGGCGCCGGATCGCGGTGGCAGTCGAGGCACCAGCCCATGGTGAGCGGCGCGGCCTGCCGCATCAGCTTCATGGTCTGGACTTCACCGTGGCAGGTCGAGCAACCAACGCCCTTAGCCACGTGCACGGAATGATTAAAGTAGACATAGGCTGGCAGGTTGTGAACGCGGTTCCACTGAAGCGGCCTCTCCTCGGCGAGGCTCTGGCGCACGGGCGCAAGCATCGGTGCGTTGGTCCATTCCTGCGAATGGCAGCTCATGCAGGTCTCGGTGGGAGGAATGCCGGCGAAGGCCGCCTTCTCGACGGAGGTGTGGCAGTAGCGGCAGTCGATCCCGAGCCCACCGACATGGTGCTCGTGGCTGAAGGGAATGGGCTGCTCGCGTGTCACGTCCTGGGCCGTGGCATAGGGCGAGCGCCAAAGCGCGTAGGCGAGCCCCACGGCCAGGACCGGCGCAGCGCCGATCGAGGCAAGAACGACGCGGGCGACCGTATCCGCTCCTGGATGAAATACCTGAACCATCCCGCGCGGGCAGCCTTCCGTCCATCACCGTTCGTATCTTCGGGGATTAAGGCTGGCCGATATTCGTTCTTTCCGCAAGAATGACGATGAGATGTCGACCTAAATTGTTTGTCATCGCCCTAATACAACGATACCGACGCGTCGTATTATTCACGCCTTGCTTACAAGGCGGGTTCTTCTTCTTTCTCGGCGGCGATCTAAACGCGATGGTTTTTGCGCGCTCGGCTCCGGTGGATCTTTTCCGGCGGTCAGAACGGATGGGTGGCTCGTCTGTCGTGCATCCTCCCTCGCGACACGCCCGGCTCGGCGCCGACGCGTCGGTCACGCCTTGATGGCCGGGAAACCTCGGATGCCGGAGAAAGATCAATCGGAAATGTCGAGCTTCGTCGCTCCCCGTCACCGTCGGTCTCGACCGAACGGCCGACGCGTCGAAGGACGGTACGAGCTGTCTGTCGGTTGACCGACGTTTCGTGAACGAGACGGCGTCTGATCCGGTGCGGCGGTACGCATACGGTAAACCGGAGCGTCGAGCCGCCTGCGACGGACGCGAAGCCGGTCTCCTCGGACATTGGCTCGATAGAATGTCAGCGATGGGGACGAGCAGCGCAGCTCCTGCCTCGTCTGCCTCTTCAACGCGCGACGCTGCGTCCGCCGCCACGGCCTCAGGGTCGAACGCGTGATGACCGACGACGGCTCGGCCTCGCCGAGGACAACCTCTCGAGCATCCCCAGGATCAGACTCGTAGAACCTTACCCGGGTTGAGCAGGCCGTCCGGGTCGAGCGCCCGCTTCAGGCGAAGCGCCAAAGCCATCTCCTCGGGCCGGCGGCGGCGCGCCAGCTCGTCGACGCGGTATTGGCCAATGCCGTGCTCGGCGGAGATGCTGCCCGCGAACCGATCGACCACATCGTGCACGAGGCGGTTGATCGCGGCGCTGTCATGCTCGGGCCCGATCAGCACGTTGTAGTGCAAGTTGCCGTCGCCCATGTGGCCGAACACGTTCGGGACGGTGCCGGGCGCGCCCTCGGCCAGGGCTCGGTCGGCGGCCTCCAGGAAGGCGGGGATTGCCGGGATCGGCACCGAGACGTCGTGCTTGACCGACTTGCCCTGATGCGCCTCGCACTCGGTGATGCGCTCGCGCAGGCCCCAGAGGCCGGCAGCCTGCGCTTTCGATTCGGCGAGCACGCCGTCCACGGCATCGCCCCGCTCCAGAACTTCGCCCAGCGTGCCTTCGACGGCATCGCGCAGGCCCGAGAGGGTCGATCCCGTCTCGAGCAGGATGCACCAGGGGGAGGGCGGCAGCGGGCTCGGCAGGCCGGCATAGCGCTCTAAGAGCTCGAAGGAGCAGCGCGAGATCAGCTCGAAGGCCTGGATCGTGTCGCCGAGGCCGTCCTGCGCGGCGGCCAGCACCCGGAGCGCCGCTTCCGGGTCGGGCACCGCCAGCAGGGCGGTCTCGGTGTGGCGCGGCCGGGGCACGAGGCGCAGCACCGCCGCGGTGACAATGCCGAGCGTCCCCTCGCTGCCGATGAAGAGCTGCTTCCAGTCGTAGCCCGCATTGTCCTTGCGCAAGGCGCGCAGGCCGTCGACGACGCTGCCATCGGCGAGCACGACTTCGAGACCGAGCACGAGGTTGCGGGTCATGCCGTAGCGCAGCACGTTGATGCCGCCGGAATTGGTGGCGATCATGCCGCCGACCATCGCCGAGCCCTCCGCGCCGTAGCTCACCGGGAACAGCCGCCCGGCGGCCTCGGCCGCCGCTTGCACCGCCTGGACGACGCAGCCCGCCTCGACCTCCATCGTGAGGCCGACTGGATCGAGAGCGCGGACCGCGTTCATCCGCGCCAGCGAGAGCACGAGTTGGCGCCCCGACGCGTCGGGGGTGGCCCCGCCCGCGAGCCCGGTATGGCCGCCCTGGGGCACCAGGGTGATGCCGGCCTCGCGGCAGAGGCCGACGACCGACGCGACCTGCGCCGTGCTCGACGGCCGCGCCACGGCGGCGGGCCGCCCGGGGAACAGGCGGCGCCAGTCGATGGCGAAGGGCGCGCAATCGGCCTCGTCCGTCAGCAGGCCGCCCGATCCCAACAGATCGTCGAGACGGGCGAGAAGATCGGGGGGGAGACCGGTCGCGCTCATGGCTCGAAGGATTCCTTAGGCGATCCGCGCCTGGATCAGGCGGGTGCGCACGGTGCCGTCGATGGCGTCGAGCTCGGCGAGGATGCCGGCGCGATCGGCGGGCGCGGCGTCGGCTTCCACCACGACGTAGCCCAACTCGCCTTCGGTCTGAAGGTACTGCGACGCGATGTTGACGCCGCGCCGGGCGAAGGCTTGGTTGACGTGGCCGAGCATGCCGGGGACGTTCCGGTGCACGTGCAGGAAGCGCACGCCGCCGATGCGCGGCGGGATCTGCACCTGCGGGAAGTTGACGGCACCCAGCGTCGAACCGGTCTCGACGTAGTCGACGAGCTTGCGCGCGACCTCGGAGCCGATGCGGTCCTGCGCTTCCTCGGTCGAGCCGCCGATATGCGGCGTGAGGATCACGTTCGGGATGCCCTGGAGCGGCGAGACGAAGCGCTCGTCGTTGGAGCGCGGCTCGACGGGGAACACGTCGACCGCCGCGCCGCGCAGGCGGCCCTCCTTGAGCGCATCGGCGAGCGCGTCGAGATCGACCACGGTGCCGCGGCTGTTGTTGATGAGGTAGGCGCCGGGCTTCATCCGGCCGATGCGCTCGGCGCTCATGAGCCCGTGGGTCAGCGGCGTCTCCGGGACGTGCAGGCTCACCACGTCGCTGGCGGCGAGCAAGGCGTCCAGGCTGTCGGCCGGCTCCGTGTTGCCGTGGCGCAGCCGGTCGGTGAGATCGAAGAAGATCACCCGCATGCCCATCGCCTCGGCGAGGTTCGAGAGCTGCGCGCCGATATTGCCGTAGCCGACGATGCCGAGCGTCTTGCCACGGACCTCGTAGGAGTTCTCCGCCGACTTGTCCCAGCCGCCTTCATGCGCCGAGGCCGAGCGGGGCGTGATGCGGCGCAGCAGCATCACGATCTCGCCGATGGTCAGTTCGGCCACGCTGCGGGTGTTGGAGAAGGGCGCATTGAAGACCGGAATGCCGCGGGCGCGGGCCGCTTCCAGATCGACCTGGTTGGTGCCGACGCTGAAGCAGCCCACCGCGACGAGGGCCGGAGCGGCGTCGAGCAGGCCGGTCGTCACCTGCGTGCGCGAGCGGATGCCGAGGACATGCGCCCCGGCGAGCACATCGGCATCCGCCGAGCCGATCGCGCGCGGCAGGCGCCGCACGTGGTGGAGGCTCGCCCGCGCGAGGACCTCGACCGCCGACGGCGCGATATTCTCGGCCAGGACGATGTTGACCTGATCCTGAAGGGTGAAGCTGTCCGTGCCCGGCATGGTCCTGCCTGCGCCTCTCGTCGTTGAGCGCCCGCCACATACACAAATGTTGCGGTGCGGCAATCGCCGGCGGCTCAGTGTGAGCGACGACTGGGACGAATCGTGACGCGTTTCTCCCGGAAAGCCGGCCGGACCATGGCGTCCCGCCGATTCCGCGGTCTCGGGCTCGAGCGCGACGAGAGAGCGCTTGCCTGCGTCGCGCGGTCGGCGGCTGCGCGAGGAAAGGTCGTGTCAGCCAGCAAGCCGGCGCAGCTCGCCGCGGGCGATGCCGACGAGGGTTCGAGTTGCGAGCGCGGCGATGCCGGCCGTGGCCAGGGCGAGCAGCGCCAGCGCCAGGATGTCGGCGGGGACCGCGCGGACGTGTTCGGCGTAGCGCAGGGCCGCCACCGCCATGGCAGCGAGCGGGAAGCTCACCGCCCACCACGAGACGCGGAACGGGCAGCAGCGCGGCAAGTCGCGCAGGCGGCCGAGAAGGACCACGAACATGAACAGGCCGACGAGAAACAGCGCCTCGGCGAAGGCGTCGATCCGCCCGAAGGTCGCCGTGTAGCTGGAGAAGCCGACGGCGAAGGGCGCGACCAGGATCATCAGCGTCGGCCGCTGGGCCGGCGGCAGCGGCTCCTCGAAGACGAGGCGGGCGAAGACCAGGGTGAAGAGCGGGCCGGCGAAGAACAGGCCGATGCTCAGCGCGGCCATCGCCAGCGTCTGCGTGTGGGGCAGGCTCAGTGCGGGAGCAGCGAGGGGGATGTCGAGGAGGCCGACCACCGGCACCATCCAGGCAGGCGTCGCGTGGGCGAGCTGCTGGCGGCTGCCCATCCAGCGGCTGACGATGAGGACGGCGAACAGGGCCATGCCACCCGTGCCGACGATCCAGGCCGCGGCCGCGAGCGCCGGGCTGAGGTCGTGCAGCACGAAGGGCAGGAGCAGCAGGCTGATCAGGACGGTGCCGAACAGGTTGCCGGCGATCGGATGGCGGAACTCGGCCGTCACCGCCGGCCAGGCCGTAACCGCCTTCGCGCCGTAGGCCAGCGCGAGGGCGAGGAAGGTGAGGACGGCGCCCCAGCCGATCGCATCGGCAACGAGGGCAGGCAGGCCGTACCGCGCCGCCGCGAGGCGCCACGCGACGCTCAGGCCCGTCAGCCCCATCACGGAGCCGAACAGGGCGACCGGAAGGTAATCGAACCGCGGCACCGGGACGGCGGGCGCCTCCGTCGCCGCCGGCGCCAGGGGAGCGGCCATACCGCCGCCGTCAGACACCGGACAGGCGCGTCTTGGCGAGCGGCAGGCTGCGCACCCGCTGCCCGGTGAGCACCGCGACCGCGTTGACCACCGCGGGCGGCACGCCGGGCAGGCCCGGTTCGCCGATGCCGCCCATCGGCGCCCCGCTCTCGACGATGGCCACGTGGACCCTCGGCATCCGCGTGCGGTCGAGGATCGGGTAGGTGTCGAAGTTCCGCGCCTGCCGCTGCCCGTTCTCGTAGACCACCTGTTCGAGAAGCGTGGAGGAGAGGCCGAGCGCCGCCGCGCTCTCGACCTGCCGCTTCACGATCGCCGGGTTGACGACGCTGCCCGGATCGATGGCGATCCAGAGGTCGTGCACCCGCGCCTCGCCGTCCTCGAGCGAGACCTCGGCGATGGTGGCCGTCTCCGAGCCGAAGGGCGAGGCCATGGAGACGCCCCGCGCCCGGCGCGTGCCATCCTCGGCGGCGAAGGGTCCGCGCCGCCAGCCTCCCGCGAGTTCCGCCACTTTCCGCAGCAGGGTGGCGTGGCGCGGGCTGTTCGCCAGGAGTGCCATGCGCAGGTCGAACGGGTCCCGGCCTCCGGCCGCGGCAATTTCGTCGAGGAAGCTCTCGTAGAAGTAGTCGTTCATCGAGTGACCGACCGAGCGCCAGAAGGCGATCGTGACGGGATGTGCCACGCGCACGTAGTCGAGGCGGCGGTTCGGGATGGCGTAGGGCTTCTTGTCGAGACCCTCGACGACGGAGGAATCGACCGGCGACGTGAATAACGCGCCGAACCAGCGGCTGATCGGGCCTTCTCCCACGGCGGTGGTCTGGAGCGCCACCGGCATCCCGTTGGGCCCGAGCGCGGCCTTGAAGCGGGCAAAGCTCAGGGGCCGCACGGCGTCCATGCCGAACTCCTCCTCGCGCGACCACAGCACCCGCACGGGCCGGCCGGTCGCCTTGGCGAGCAGGATCGCCTGCGGGAAGGGGTTGGCCGGGCCGTAGGCGAAGTGGCGCCCGAAGAAGCCCCCAAGCATCGGCGAATGAATGCGCACCTGCTCCGGCTGCAGCCCCGCGGTCTTCGCGGCGATCTGCTGGAACAGCTCCGGCATCTGGTTGGGCACCCACAGATCGAGGCTGCCATCCGCCGTGAACCGGGCGACCGCCGAGGGCGGTTCGAGCTGGGCATGGGCGAGGTAGGGCGCGTCGTATTCCGCCTCGATCACCTTGGCGGCGTTCGCGAAGGCCGCTCCCGGGTCGCCCTCCTGCTCGGCCGGGAGGCTGGGCTCGGTTGTGCCCTTCAGCGCCGCAAGCATCGCCGCCGAGGAGAAGGTGGCCGAGACGGTGGCGATGCCCTCCGGCGCGGGTTCGCTCCACGTCACCTGAAGGGCCTCCGCACCCTTGCGTGCCCGCCACCACGAATCGGCGAGCACCGCCACCGCGCCGGGCAGGCGATGGACCGAGTGGACACCCGGCATCGCGCGGACTTCAGCCTCGTTGGCGACCGCCCGCGGCTCGGTGCCGAGATGCGGCGCGTGCTGCACGGCGGCGTGCAGCATCGCGTCGAGGCGTATGTCGATGGCGTAGGTCGCCCGCCCCGTCGCCTTGTCGCGCATATCGAGCCGGGCCACCGGCCGGCCGATCCAGCGGAAGTCTTTCGGGTTCTTCAGCGCAACGTCGTCGCGCGGCAGGAGCGCCAGGGCGGCCTGTGCCACCTCGCCATAGCCGAGGGTCCGGCCGGAGGCGGCGTGAATCACGCGCCCGTCGTCGGTGGTCAGGCTATCCTGCGGCACGGCGAGCCGTGCGGCGGCGGCGCGCAGCAGCATCTCGCGGGCGGTGGCGCCGAGACGGCGCATCGCCTCGAAGCTGGAGCGGGTCGAGAAGCTGCCGCCGGTCATCCGCAGTCCGTTGACAACGGCGTAGTCGGGGCCGGGCGGAGCGCATTCCACCGTGAAGCGGGCGGGGTCGAGGTCGAGTTCCTCGCCGATGGTCTGGGCGAGGCCGGTATTGATGCCCTGGCCGCCCTCGACGAAGGGGCTGAGCAGACGCACGCCGCCGTCCGGACGGATTTCGAGGAAGGCGGCCACGCGGGTGCCGGGCTTTGCCGCCACCGCCGCCGGACCTTCCGCGCGGGTCTGCGCCACGGCTTCCTTCGACAGATCGATGCCGAGGAGGAGGGCGCCCGAGGCGATCCCGAGGAAGCCGCGCCGCGAGAGGTTGCGCACCGGCTCCGATTGAGGCCGGGCGGCGATGCCGAGGCGGTGGTGGGGCGTGAGGTCGTTCATCCCCGCCTCCTCAGGCCGCGGCCTGCCGCACGGCGGCGGCAATGGCGTTGTAGGTTCCGCAACGGCACAGATTGGTCATGGCTGCGGCGATCGCATCCTCGGAGGGTTTCGGCGTCTCCTTCAGGAGCCCCGTCGCGGCCATGACTTGGCCCGACTGGCAGTAGCCGCATTGCGGCACCTCGATCCCGACCCAGGCCGCCACGACGCGGGCGCCGACCGGATCGGCCTCGATCGCCTCGATGGTGGTCACCGTTTGCGCACCGACGCTCTCGACCGGCATCTGGCAGGATCGGATCGCCTGCCCGTCGATGAGCACGGTGCAGGCACCGCATTGGCCGATGCCGCAACCGTATTTGGTGCCGGTGAGGCCAATCGTGTCACGCAGCACGAACAGAAGCGGCGTGTCCGGCTCTACATCGATCGAATGTTGATGGCCATTGATCGAAAGGCTTATCATCAACCGACTCCCTCGAGTCTTCGCGTTTCAATATCCATGCTCGTTGGCGGCTTGGCAATTGGCAACGCCGTAAACACGGCAATTCCGGCCATCGACGCGCAACGGTTCGTCTGCCGCGCGGTCGGCGCGGGGCGTTCGGGCTCCACCCCGGCCCCGGGGAAGAACTTGATCCTTCCGGAACCCGATCGCCGCTCAAGCTGCGCGGTAGCGCGCGGCCGGGACGGCACTCGACAGATGCGGCAGCATGGTCGCGCGTGCGGCCTCCCAGGCGTCCCATTCGGCCGCGTCCTGAAGCGAGGGGATGGTGGCGAACTCGCCCCGGTCGAGGCCGGCCAGGGCCGCATCGACCAAATCCTCCGCCGACATCACCCACTCCTTCGGCAGGTTGCTCGCGGGCAGGCCGGCCACGTCCCAGAACTCGGTTCCGGTCGCGCCGGGCAGCACCACCTGCACCGCGACCCCGGTGCCCGCGAGTTCCTTGCGCAGGGCGTGGCTGAAGCCGAGGACGAACGACTTCGAGCCGCCATAGACCCCGTTCAGAACCTCCGGGCCGATGGCGACGATCGAGGCGATGTTGATGATCGTGCCCTGTCCGCGGCTCGTGAAGGCCGGCACCGCCGCGTAGGTCAGGCGCATCGGCGCGGTGACGTTGATGGCGATCATCCGCTCCATCTCATCGACCGAGGCCGCAGCGAGCGGCGCGGCGGAGCCGAAGCCGGCATTGTTGACGAGATGCGTGATGCCCGCCTCGTCCTTCAGGATCGCCTCGACCACGGCAAGCCCCGCCCGGTCCGTCAGATCGGCCTCGACGGTCCGAACCGACACGCCGTGGCGGCGGGTGAGATCCTCGGCGACGGCGTCGAGCCGCGCCTTGTTGCGGGCGACGAGGATGAGATCGTGGCCGCGCCCGGCGAAGCGGTCGGCGTAGACGGCGCCGATGCCGGAGGAGGCGCCGGTGATCAGCACGGTTCCCTGGGTCATGATCGTGGGTCCTGTCGTGAAGCGCGACCGGACTGCCCGGCGCTGGCGATGACATAACCCTACGCCTGGACGGCGATGTCCTGAATGACGTATAAACGTCAAAATAGGACATGCGGCGGAGGGCCGGATGCGGCAGGTCGGGTTCATCCTCGAGGACGGGTTTCAGGTGATGGGGCTCGCCGCCCTGTCGGCGTTCGAGTTCGCCAACACGGATCTCGGCCGCGAGGCCTATGGGCTGCGCGTCATGTCGGAGCGGGGCGGCACCGTCCGCTCCTCGCTGCGCATCGGCATCGAGACCGTGCCTCTGGCGGACGCACCCGACACGCTGATGGTCGTCGGCGAGTTGCAGCCGCGCCCGCTCTCGCCGGGCCTGCGCGCTTACATCGCCGAGGCTGGCCGGACCTCGCGGCGTGTCGCCGGGCTCTGTACGGGGGCCTTCGCGTTGGCCGAGGCCGGGCTGCTCGACGGCCGGGTGGCAACGACCCACTGGGCCCATGCCCGCGACATGCAGGAGCGCTTCCCCCTGATCCGCGTCGATGACGACCGCATCTTCGTGGCCGACGGGAATGTCTGGACCTCGGCGGGGATGAGTGCGGCGATCGACCTGACGCTGGCGCTGATCGAGGACGACCACGGCGCGGAGCTCTCCCGCGCCATCGCCCGCAAGCTCGTCGTCTACCACCGCCGCCCCGGCGGTCAGTCACAATTCTCGGCCCTGCTCGAACTGGAGCCGCGCTCCGATCGGATCCGCCGTGCCCTCGTCTACGCCAAGGAGAACCTGCGCCGCCCGCTGACTGTCGAAGAGATGGCAGAGGCCGCGCGCGTCAGCCCGCGCCAGTTCAGCCGGGTGTTTCGCGAGGAGACGGGTCAATCCCCGGCCAAGGCCGTGGAGCGGCTGCGGCTCGAGGCCGCCAAGGCCATGCTCGAGGACGGCCGCCACTCCCTCGACGTGGTCGCGCGCGATACCGGCTTCACCGACCGCGACCGCATGCGCCGCGCCTTCCTGCGCGCCTTCGGCCACCCGCCGCAGAGCCTGCGCCGGAGCCTGCGCCTGATCGAGGGCGGCGACGAAGCAGCCGGATGATGCCCGCGGCGCACCGAAACACGGCGTGGGCCGCCGGTCGCTCAGCCGGCAAGCCGTGGTGAAGACTCCTGGCCCGCATAGGCCATGAGTTCGTCCCGCAGATACGGTGCCGTCCGGCTCCCTCGCGCCTCGGCCACGTCCTCGGGATGACCGGCCGCCACGATGGTGCCGCCGAGGTTTCCGGCGCCGGGCCCCACGTCGATGACGTGATCGGCTCCGGCGACGATGCGCATGTCGTGCTCGACCATGACGACCGCGTTGCCCGCATCGACCAGGCCGTTGAGCTGGAGCATGAGGCGGTCCACGTCGGTCGGGTGCAGCCCGGTCGTCGGCTCGTCGAGAACGTAGAGTGTGCCCCCGCGCTGGCCCCTCTGAAGCTCCGTGGCGAGCTTGATGCGCTGGGCTTCCCCGCCGGAGAGTTCGGTCGCCGGCTGGCCCAGGCGCAGGTAGCCGAGGCCCAAATCTCGCAGCACGGCCAGCGGCCGCAGCACGGACGGCTCGTCCGCGAAGGCTTCGCAGGCGCGCTCGACGGTGAGCCCGAGCACGTCCGCGATGGTCAGCCCGTTCCAGGTGACCTCCAGCGTGTCGGGCGCGTAGCGGGTGCCGTGGCAGGTCGGGCAGGGGGCGTAGACGCTCGGCATGAACAGGAGTTCGACGCTGACGAAGCCTTCGCCCTCGCAGGCCGGGCAACGGCCCTTCGCGACGTTGAAGGAGAAGCGGCCGGCGTCGTAGCGGCGCTTGCGTGCCTCGGGGGTGGCGGCGAACAGCTTGCGGACGGCGTCGAATAGGCCGGTATAAGTCGCGAGATTCGAGCGGGGCGTGCGCCCGATCGGTTTCTGATCGACCTTCACCAGACGCCGGATCCCGTCCATGCCGCCGACGATGCGCCCCTCCGTCGGGCCCGGCGCGTCGTCGAGCGGATCCTCCGGCTCGTCGTCGATCACGACGGGCCGTCCGAGGCGGTCGCCGACGAGCTCCAGCAGGGCTTGGCTCACGAGGCTCGATTTGCCGGAGCCGGAGATGCCCGTCACGGCGGTGAGACAGCCCAGCGGGAACGCGGCCGAGACCCCGCGCAGGTTGTTGCGGACAATGCCTTCCAGGCGCAGCCATCCCGAAGGCTCCCGCCGCGGGCGCTGCGGCGGCTCGGCCATGCCGAACAGGTGGAGACGCGTGCGCGACGCCTCCACGTCGCGGAGGCCTTCCGGCGGCCCGCTATAGAGCACGGTGCCGCCGTGCTCGCCCGCCGCCGGACCCACATCGACGAGCCAGTCGGCGCGGCGCATCGTACCGATGTCGTGCTCGACGACGAACAACGAATTGCCCGAGGCGAGCAGCCCGGCCAGCGCGTCGTGCATGGCATCGCCGTCGGCGGGGTGCAGCCCGGCCGTAGGCTCGTCGAGCACGTAGGCCACGCCGAAGAGCTGGGAGCGGAGCTGGGTGGCGAGGCGCAGCCGCTGCAGCTCGCCCGACGACAGGGTTGTGGTCACCCGGTCCAGCGACAGGTAGCCCAGACCCAGCTCCGTCAGCGTTCCGATCCGGTCGATGAGGTCGGCGGCGAGGCGCTGGGCGGCCAGCCGCTTCTCGATCGAGAGGTTCGGCGTCGCGCGCACGTCCGGCGCGCCCGCATGGGCCGACGCCCCGGACGCGGCGCGCCGGGCGCGATCCTGCCGGCCCGTGTCGCGGTCGAGGGTGTCCGGCGCGGTGCCGTCGGCCTCGTCGGGCAGGCGGTCCTCGGCGGCCGGCCGCATCGCTTCGGCCAGGTCGGCGAGCGGCATGCGCGAGAGCTCGCCGATATCCAGCCCCGCGAAGGTGACCGAGAGCGCTTCGGGCTTCAGGCGCTTGCCTTGGCAGACCGGGCAATCCTCACTCACGAGGTAGCTTGCCGCCCTTCGGCGCATGAGGGCGCTTTGCGAGTTGGTGAAGGTGCCGAGCACGTGGCGGCGGGCGCTCGTGAACGTGCCCATATAGCTCGGCTCCAGGCGACGCCGGCGGGCCAGCCGCGTCTGCTCCGGGGAGAGTCCGGCATAGACCGGCTCCTGCGGCTGGTCGTCCGTGAACAGGATCCAGTCGCGCAGCGCCTTCGGCAGGTCCTTCCAGGGCGTGTCGACATCGACGCCGCGGCTCACCAGGATGTCCCGCAGGTTCTGCCCGCCCCAGGCTTGCGGCCAGGCCGCGACGGCGCGCTCGCGGATCGTCAGCGAAGGGTCGGGCACCATCGACGCTTCCGTCGCCTGATAGACCCGTCCGAGCCCGCCGCAGGAGGGGCAGGCGCCCTGGGGCGTGTTGGGCGAAAAGTCCTCCGCGTAGAGCATCGGCTGGCCCGGCGGGTAGGAGCCGGCGCGCGAATACATCATCCGCACCAAGCTCGACAGGGTGGTGACGCTGCCGACCGAGGAGCGTGCGCTCGGCGTGCCGCGCTGCTGCTGGAGGGCGACCGCCGGGGGAAGCCCCTCGATGGAATCGACGTCGGGCACCCCGACCTGATCGATCATCCGGCGCGCGTAGGGCGCGACCGACTCGAAGTAGCGCCTCTGGGCCTCCGCGTAGAGCGTACCGAAGGCGAGCGAGGACTTGCCGGAGCCCGAGACGCCGGTGAACACCACGAGGGCGTCGCGCGGCACCTCCACGTCGACGTCGCGCAGATTGTGCTCCCGGGCACCCTTTACCGTGACGTAGCCCGGCCGTCCCGCGCCGGCCCGGGCGATCCTGACCCGTTCCTTGGGCTTGGCTTGATCCATCGGCATCCCTCTCGGCGCCTCCACGCGGGGGCGCCGGACGCCCCCGCGCCGACTAGAGGTTCGGGCGCGCGGAAGCTACCCGTGTGGGGGAATGGTGATCGGCGGCGTTGCGTGGAGAAAAGCCGGCGGCCAGCTATCGATCCGGGCTTGCATCAGGACTTGGCGATCTCCCGAAGCAACATCGGCACGCGCGCCCACGGTTCCGTTGCCTGCTGGTTGTGCAGACGACCGAGCGCATCGTTCTGCCCGCCGACGATGAGGATATCCGGCCACCGCGAGCAGAAGGCTTCGACGCAGGCGGGATCGAAATGCCGTCCGCTCTCGGCCCGAATGCAGTCCAAAGCGTCGTCGAACGACATGGCGCCCTTGTAGGGACGCTGCGTCGTCAAGGCGTCGAACACGTCCGCCACGGCCACGATGCGGGCCGAGAGCGGGATATCGGTCCCTGCAAGCCCCTGCGGGTAACCGCTGCCGTCCCACTTCTCGTGGTGCGATTCCGCGATTTCGGCAGCGAGGCTGATCAACTCGGATGAGCTATCGCCGAGAATACGCTTGCCGATCGCGGCATGGGTCCTGACGAGCGAAAATTCCTCCGGATCGAGCCGACCCGGTTTCAACAGCACTCCGTCCGGAATCGCGACCTTGCCGACATCGTGCAGGGGCGCTGCGAGATACAGGTTCCGGCAGACCTCTGGTGCAAGGTCGAGGGCCTCGGCCACGATCTGGCTGTAGCGCGCCACGCGCCAGGTGTGATCACCGGTGTCGTTGTCACGATACTCGACGGCAAGCGACAGGCGGAAGATGATTTCCTCCTCGCGCTCGCGCAAATGGCGCAGGGCCATCTCCACCTCGCCGTCGAGCCACGTGGCCTGCTCCGCCAATTTCCGGACGGCTTGGGCCAACCGGATGAGGTTGCGCAGCCGGACGGTGAGTTCGATGCCGCGCATGGACTTGTCGATGAAGTCGGTCGCACCGGCATCGAGCGCGGCAAGACGCACCGAGTCGGAGACATCGCTCGTCACCATGACGATCGGGACAAGACTGTAATGTGGGACCTTTCGCAAGCTTTGGATGAACTCAATCCCATCCATGGCCGGCATGTGATAATCGACCACGACGAGGTCGAAGGCGCGCATGGTCGCCTCCAACAGCCCCGCCGCCGGATCGGCATGGTCCGTCACCGCCACGTCGGGCTCAGCCTCCAGAAGGCCGCGCAGGCGCAAGCGCATGGTCGCGCTGTCATCGACCAGCAGTGCGTCCATCCTCGGATCTCCTAATCGGGGCGCGCGATTGCAGAGCTGGGGTGCAAAGCATCACGCACAGTTTTCATGTCGGCCGGCACGCACGGACCAACGCATAGCCATCAAATGGTAAATAATTTTGCCAAATTCGCCTGTCAGCAGTCGTCAAGCGAACGTTGTTCGCGGCAGTTACACCCCAGTTTCTTCAAGTCTTATCCAAATGATTTATCAGTAACGCGCTATTACTTTCTTTGATTACATATGTGAAATGAAAATAAACCGCCTAATCTGTATCGATTAGCACACTGACGCAGACTGAACCGGCAGGCGCCGTTCCCGCCTGCAGCCGGCCGGATGGCGGCCACGTGAGCGGCGCCCAGCATCGACGCGTCAGGAACGGAGCATGCGTCAGGCCTTGGGAAACAGGCACTGCCAGTTTCTGGGCTCGATCCCCGAATCGACCGGTGGGCCATGCGCCAGGGCTTCGACCTCAGCCGCGGGCTCGGTGCGGTCATCCGCAGCGACAACAATCCGTTCGCGATCGGCGACTGCATCACTCTTCAAGGCGGGGCGGTGTGCCGAAACCCGTCGTACGGAGGACCGCACAACGGCCGGCTACCTGTTCTCAGATCGGCTTTCCCGCCCTCATTTGGCACTCGAAAGCGCAATCGAGCGAGTTGATCGTTTCATAGCCTCGCGGCACTTCATTCAACCAAGCTTGATGAACTTGGCTTTGCCTTGGAACGACCAGGGCCCTTTCACGACGGACTCGGCGCAGAAGGCATCCACCGCGCGCGTAACGCCGGGAAAGCTGCCTCCGAGCCGGTCGTAATCGTCGGCGATGAACAGGCCGCCGGGCCGCAGCACTGGCCACCATGCCCGGAGGTCGGCGGCGACGGATGCTTCTTCGTGGCCGGCATCGAGATGGATCACGTCGGCGGTCACACCGCGCAGGCGCATCAACTCGGCGGCATTCACCGAGTCGAGCGGCAGTGGCACCACCCGCTCGGCGAGCCCTTCGTGCAGAACATTGGCGAGGAAGGTGCGGTAGAGGCTGGGAAAGCCGTGTTCGGTGGCGAGTTCGGTGAAAAGGCTTTCGTCCATCCAGTGATCGACGGCGCCGAGCCAGGTATCGACCGCGACGACGGTGCCGTCGATTGCGTGCTCCGCCATCGTACGAGCGAGGTAGAGCGCGCTCGCTCCCTTCCAGGTGCCAATCTCGACGACCACGCTGGGGCGATGCTGGATCACCGCCTCCTCCAGATACGGGTGAACACTGCGCCAGCCCTGAAGATCGAGGGGCCTCAGGGTGTCCGGGGGATCGGCCAAGGGATCGCGGCCGTGCCAGAGAGCGGCGATGATGTCCTGTCGGGTCATGTCTTCGGCTCGGGAGAGAGGCGGGGGATCAACAGGAGGCAGGGTTTAGCCGGCACGGGCCCCTGCGTAGAGGGCCTCGCAGCGGTCGAGCCATAAGTCGCGGGTGAACAGGCGGCGGACGCGCGCATGCGGCGCCGTGCGGGGGATCATCAGCGCCGTGCCGATCGCCTGCGCGAGGGCGGCATCGTCCTCAGGTGGAACGAGGCAGCCGACCTCGCCGACG
The DNA here is from genome assembly GCF_024347855.1 of Methylorubrum sp. GM97. Classification (NCBI taxonomy): domain Bacteria; kingdom Pseudomonadati; phylum Pseudomonadota; class Alphaproteobacteria; order Hyphomicrobiales; family Methylobacteriaceae; genus Methylorubrum; species Methylorubrum sp. GM97. The sequence continues at coordinate 189,951 of NZ_AP025942.1, read as the reverse complement.
ACCTCCGCAGCCGCGCCCCTGGCGAAACCGGCCACCGGCAGGCCGCAGGCCATCGCCTCGACCACCACCAGCCCGAACGGTTCCTCCCAGCACGGCGTGAACAGGAAGACGGAGGCGCGGCCGACCTCCTGCGCCAGCGCGGGGCCGCCGAGATGGCCACCGTAACGGATCGCACCGCCAATGAGCGGGGCGACCTGCGTCTCCCAGTAGTCAGGCTCCTCGATCGGGCCGAACAGGGTGAGAGGCAGTCCGGCCCGCTGCGCGGCTCGAACGGCGAGATGCGTCCCCTTGATCGGGGCGATGCGCCCGCACCAGACGGCACTGCCGTCGCCGTGCGCTTGATAGGGCCACAGCGCGGGATCGATCCCGTTATGCAGCACCGAGACCTCGGGCGGGGCCCCGTCCGGCCACCACGCCTGCGCCTGCGCCTGGGAGGTCACGGTGATGCGGTGACCGGGGGTGACACTGTCGTGCACGCACCAGCGCAGGGCGTCGTAGGGCGGTACGTGCAGCGAGGTCACTGTCGGAACGGAGGCCGTGCGGCGGCGCTCGAGCGGCAGGCGGCTGAGGCTGTTGTTGTGCAGCACGTCGAAGCCGCCAGCCGCGATCCGGTCGCAGGCGGCGGCGTAGCCCGCATCGACATGCGCCTTCAGCCCCGGATCGCCCCGATGCTCCAGCCCTGGGAAACTCCGCTCGTGATGGACCGGGATCACCGGGTCGATCGAAAAGCGCGGGTCGCTGTCGCCGGCGGCGAACAGCACCACCGTGTGGCCGCGCGCCGACAGCCCCTCGGCGAGGTGCCAGGTATAGGCTTCCAGTCCGCCGGCGAAGGGCGGGGCGATCGGGTGGCGCAGATGGGCGAGGAGCGCGATCCTCACGCCGTCACCGGCACGGAGGCCGGTGGCACGTCCCGTTCGCGTGCGCGGGCTTCCAGATGCCGGATGACCGAGGCGGAGTTGGTGTAGGGCTGGTGGCTCTGCTGCCCGGTCAGCGCGAGATCTTCGGCGTCGGGCCGGCGCAGGATGCGGATCGGTTGCTCGGGCGTGTCGTCGATCAGGCCCATCACCTTGAAGGCGTGAAGCCAGTGGCCCATGGTGCGGTAGCCCCATTTGGCCTCGAACAATTCGGCGTTGCGCACCACGCTGTCGAGGTGGTGGATCGGGGGCATGTGGTGCGGGTGGTACTGGTGATAGGCCAGCGCGCCCTTCATCCAGGCGATGGGTAGACCGCATTGGTCGAGGATCTTGCCGAAATCGGTGTCCTCGCCGCCATAGCCTGTATACCGCTCGTCGAAGCCGCCGACCGCCTGGAACGTCGCCCGCCGAATCGCGAAGTTGAGCGACCAGAAGCAGCGATAATCGTTGCAGATCTCGATGCCCGCAGCCGGCGGACCGCGGCGGTCGGAATGCTTTTCCGCCGCCGCGGCGAGGTCGGCGTAGCGCCAGTCGCCCGCGGTGGCGTGCTCGGGCAGGTGCAGAACCTCGCCCATCAACAGACCGTCGAGTTCGGACAGCGCCCGGGCGTAGTCGGCCACGAGCTCGGGCGCCGGGATGCAATCGACGTCGAGGAAGACGATGTTCTCCCCGGTCGCCGCGGCCACGCCGCGGTTGCGCGCGGCCGCGAGCGGCAGCTCGGCGCCCGATACCAGGATCTGGCGGACCGGGAAGCCGGTCTCAGGCAGGTCGTAGGGCGCGTCCTGCATGACGGCGATGATGAATTCCGCGGGCGGCCGCGTCTGGCGTTCCAGCCCGAGGAGGACATTGCGCAGATGGGCGGGCCGTCCTTTGGCCAGGGTGACGACGGAAACGGTGGACATGCGGGGGGACAGGCTCCGGCAATCGGGAATTGTGGATCGGGGCGGACCGCTCAGCCGGCGACGACGCGCAGCGGCGTGGCGTCCGGCTCCTGCACGGCCGATCCGCCCTGCCAGAGCGCGTCGGTGAGCCCTTCCAGCCAACCGGCCGCGCGCGTAGCCGCGTCCGGTGCGTAGAGGCTGCGCAGGATGGTCCCGTCGAGGCTGCGGGCGCGGTCGAGAAGATCGCGCCATCCGTGAAAGTCGCCGGGCCAATGGGGGGCCTGCACGGCGGCGCCGAGGCGGACCAAAGCCTCGGCCTTGCGGGTCTGCTCGCCGAAATAGCGCCATTCCGGCATGACGATCAGGCGCCCTGCCACGCGCGCGACTTCGTGCACCGTGTTGTCGCCGGCCGAGGCGACCACGATGTCGGCCGCCGCGAGATAATCGGTGACCGACGGCACCCAGCCGAGTTCGCGCAGGTTGGCAAAGTCGGTCTCGTGGCCCTCGCGGTGGGTCGGCCCCAGTGTCAGCCAGAGTGCGTCGGGCGCGGCGCGGGCGGCGACCGTCAGCGGCGCGTAGGGCGTGCCGCTTCCCCCGCCGCCGGTGACCGCGACGACGATCTCGCGCTGCGGGTCGAGGCCGAGCCGGGCCCGCGCCTCGGCGCGATCCGGCACGCGATCGACGCTGGTGCAGAGCCCGCCGCTATAGAAGGTCTTATCCCGCAGATGCGCCGGGTAGTCGTCCTGCTCCAGCCGCTCGTCGAAGGGGGCGAGCATCCCGACGCAGGCCTCGTAGGCGCCGATATGGGCGATGTCGTTGCGGTCGCCGTGCATGCGGATCTGGACCGCGGGGACGCTGGCGATGCGCGCGAGCATCGCGATCTCCGCCGATACATCGACCACGAACAGCCCGACCGCCCGCTCGTCGAGATGGTCGAGGATCTGGCGCATGGTCCGGCGCATTTCGGCGAGCCCCAGCGGCACGCAGTGCATCACCGGCGGCGTCGGCTCGGCGTAGAGGCGCGGGGTCGGCACCATCGCGCCGATCATGTTCGGCAGCGTCACGATCTCGATGTCGCGGGAAAATCCGTCGAACAAGTGCGGGCCGGCGGTCAGCACCGAGACCGGACGGTCGCGGGCGAACTCGGCGGCCACCGCCATGGTGCGGTTGGCATGGCCCCGGCCCTGATGATGGACAAAGAACGCAATCGGCTTCTTCATGGCGCGTGGTTTCGAGGCTCGGATCGGGAGAAATCGAAGGCGAGGGGCAAAGCGACGGGACGACTAGGAGAAGAGGGCCTGGGGCCGCAGGGCGGCGGCGATCTCGGGCGCGCTCGGCTGGCGTAGAACGCGGATCGCCGCGGCTTCGGTATCCCAGGCGATCAATCCGGCCGCGCGGAACTGTTCGAGCCAGTACGTCATGCACCAGCGCCCGTGCCGCGCGTGGAAGCGCGTCGCGTTGGCGAGGATCGGCGCGAAGTGCTGGAGCGGCGGCACGTGGACCGGGTGGTGCTGGTGATAAGCCCGCGCGCCCGCGACCCAGAAGGTCGGCAGTCCGGACCCCGCGAGGCGCGCGGCAAGATCGGTCTCCTCGCCGCCATAGCCGACATAGTGTTCGTCCATGCCGCCGACCGCGCGCCATGCCTCGGCGGGCAGGGCGAAGGACAAGCCCCAGAGCTGCCCCGCATCGGGCTCTCGCCGCAGCCCGGTCCCGGGCAGGGGAGGCCGCGCCGGATGAGGGCGGCCCAGCCGGTCGAGCGCGGCGGGATCGGGAGCCGGGCCGCCCGCGATCGCATCCGGCGGTAGATAGAGAACCTCGCCGAGGAACAGGCCGCGCTCCGCAGCGTCAGCGTTCGCATAGGCGGCCACCAGGGTCGGACCCGGGATGCAATCCACGTCGAGAAAGACGAGGAGATCTCCGCAGGCCGCGGCCGCCGCCCGGTTGCGCGCGGCGGCGAGCGGCATCGGCTCGCCGGGCACGTGGAGGTGGCGCACCGGGCAGCCGGGATCAGGCAGATCGGGCGCCGGGTCCAGCTGCATCCATGCGATCACCAGTTCGCGCGGGCGCAGGGTCTGGCGGGCGAGCCCACGCATCAGGTTGCGCAGGCGATCGGCCCGGCCGCGGACCAGGGTGAGCACGCTCGGCGCTGGACGAGGAACCGCGTTGCCGGTCACGTGGACGCGCCGAAGCGGGGGCTACGACGCATAGGCCAGCGCCCGGCGGAAATGCAGGACGCCCTCAATGATGCCGCGGGCATGCGAAGTGCGGGCGACGTAGGAGTGTTTGAGCGCGGCGTTGCTGGCCAGCCCGTCGGAGTAGTTCGCGACGATGATCGCCTGCGTCCGGGCGCGCAGCATCTCGACATCGTTGCCGGAATCACCGGCCACGAACACGGCCTGCTCGGGCAACCCGTAGAGGGCGCGGACGTGATCGACCGCCGTTCCCTTCGAAGCCGTCGCGGGCAGGACGTCGAGGTAGCGGCCGTGGCTGTGGATCACGTTCGCCGGGAGGCCCGCCTGCACGAGGCTATCGCGCACCCGATGGGCCGTCGCCTCGTCGCCGAAGAAGCTCAGCTTGTGCGCGCGCTGCTCGAGCGGGCCCTGCGGGACGAGCCCGTCGAGTCGGCCCAAAGCCGCGCCGACCTCTCCCCGGTCCCAGGCGTCCGAGACCGCCTCGCGCCACGCGGCGTCGGCCGTGTAGGTCACGCCGTTGGCATCGAGATGGTAGATCTCCGAGCCGACCGAGGTGATCATCACCTGCGGTCGCGGGCTCGCCTGCTGCTCCAGCACCGCCATCGCGCTGTGAAAAGAGCGGCCGGTGGCAACGCCGAAGGCCAGCCCCGTCTGGCGGCTGCGCCAGCGCCGGAACGTCGCCAATGCGGATTCACATCCGACGAGCGTGTTGTCGATATCGCAGATCAGGAGTTGGCGCGGGGTCCGCAGGGGCGGGTTCCGCGCGAGCAGCGCGCCGAGCAGGTCGTGATAGCGTGCGGCGTGCCGGTCCCAATCATAGGCGGCCGCCGCGCGGGCGCCGCCGGCGACGCAGCGGGCGCGGAAGGGGGCATCCGTGAGGATGTGCAGGCAGGCGGCCGCGATCGTCGCGGGCGCGCGCGGATCGACGAGCAGCCCGTTGCCGCAGGTCTCGACGATGTCGTTGGGGCCGCCGCTGTCGGTGGCCACCAGCGGCAGGCCGGCGGCGGACGCCTCCAGAAGCGTGAGGCCGAACGGCTCGTTGAGGGCCGGGTTGACGAAGACGCCGCCGCGCTCCCGCGCATAGGCGTAGATGGCCGGCACGTCCTCCGGTCTGTGCGTCTTCGGATAGGCGACGCGGCCGTAGAGGTCGTAACGGTCGATGAGCACGAGGAGGTCGCGCATGGTCGCCGCCATGTCGCCGTCGAGCCGGTCGATGTCGTCGCGGGTGCCGGCGACGATCACGAGGTTGGCGCAGGCCTGAAGCTCCGGGCTCTCGCCATAGGCCTGAACCAGGGCCGCCAGATTCTTCCGTGCCACCGGCCGGGCCAGCGCCAGCACGGCCGGCTTGCCGGGATCGTGCAGGAACCGGTCGATCGCCGCGTCGATCCGGGGATGCGGGCGGCTCTGCGCGAAGCGGGCGAGATCGCTGCCCGGCGGCAGGACACGGGCGCGGCCGGGATCGTAAGCGGCATAGCCGGCATACTGCACCTCGGCCTCGTCGCGCGACGAAGCGATGACGAGGCTCGCCCGCGCCAGAGCCGCCTCCTCGGTGACGATCCGGCGCGACAGTTCGGGGTCGTTCGCAGCGCCGTCGCCGACCATGGCCGCCTTCACCCGCCCGAGCGAATGGGCCGTGAACACGAAGGGGATGCCGAGCCGGTCCTCGACGATCTCCGCGACCGCGGCGGCATCCGCGTAATGCGCGTGGATGATGTCGGGCGCGCGGGGCTGCCGGCCGATCCAGGCGATGAGATTCTCGGCGTAGCTCTCGACCTCGCCGTGCATCGCCTCCTTCGAGCGGTAGCCCGGTGACGCGCTCGCGAGCCGCACGAGCGCGACCTTGTCGGAGATCCGCTCTTCGGGCACGGCGTAGTCGGGGCCGGGCGGGCCCTCGAACCGACGGGTCGCCATCACGATCCGCGCGATACGCGAGTCTTGGGCCGAGGCAGCGACGAGATCGAGCAGGTATCGGATATGCCCGCCGGTGTCCGAGGTCAGGCCATACACGACATCACGGCCGCGCAGGCAGCCTTGTAGAGCAATGTGCAGAACGAACATCAGGCGTTCGTCGTGCCGAGACGATCGAAGCCGGATGTATTGAGTAAGGTGCAACACGTGATCCGCGTCGCCCAAGTCGCTCCGAACATTTTCCCCGTTCCCCCCGAACACCATGGCGGCACCGAGAGGATCGTGCACGATCTGTCCGTGGCGCTGCGAAGCTTAGGTATAGACGTAACGCTGTTCGCCTCATCGGACAGTGCGACAGACTTGCCGCGCGTCGGCGATCATCCGAGCCTTGCGGCTCTGCAACATCGGAACCGGCAGGTCCCCCCGGGGTTCCGGCGGTTCTCGACGCGTTGCAACTGGAAGCTTTGCGCCAGCGGCTCGACCGGTTCGACATCGTGCATTGTCATGGCGAGTTCGCCCATGCGGCGCTGCTGGGCCCGCGCCGGCGACAGAGCCTGACGACGGTGCACTGGCGGGTGGACGAACTCGACCGGGCGCTGTTCTTCGCAGGCTTCCCCGATCTGCCGGTCGCGGCGATCTCGGCGGCGCAGGAGGCCGGCATTCCGGCCTCGAACCGGGCCGGCGTTGTGCATCACGGGATTGCCAGGGACCGCTACACATTCCGGCCCGAGCCCGGCGCGCATGTCGCCTTCGTCGGCCGGATGACCGACCAGAAGCGCCCGGATACCGCGATCCGCGTCGCCCGCGCCGCCAGCCTGCCGATCCGGCTCGGCGGCACGATCGATGTCGGCAATCCGGACTATTTCGAGCGGAGCGTGCGCCCCTTGCTCGGGCCCGACGCGACCTATCTCGGCCCCGTCGACGATCGGGCGAAAGGCGATCTGCTCGGCGGCGCCCGGGCGCTGCTGTTCCCGATCGATTGGCCCGAGCCCTTCGGCCTCGTGATGATTGAGGCGATGGCCTGCGGCACGCCGGTGATCGCCTGGAATCGCGGCTCGGTGCCCGAGATCGTCGAGGAGGGTGTGACCGGCTTCATCGTTGCCTCGGAGGCCGAAGCGGTCGCGGCGCTGGACCGGATCAGGCAGCTCGACCGCGCGGTGGTGCGCCGCCGCTTCGAGGAGCGGTTCACCGCCGAGCGCATGGCGCGCGACTACATCGCCCTCTACCACCGTCTGCTCGCCGCCTGATGCGCACCGCACTTCTGGCCTGGGACTATCCGCCGGCGCCGAGCGGCCTCTCGACGGCGGCGCGCGAGATCGCCGAGAGCCTCGCCGCTGCTGGCGCCGAGGTGACCGTCTTCACCCTCGACCGCACCGGCCGCGAACAGGTCGGCGGCGTCACGGTCGAAGGGCTCGCCCTACCGCCCGGCGGCGGCCTGGCGCGCCTGCGCCTGTGGGGCTCGGCCGGGCATCTGGCCGCGCCGCTCGCGTTCCGGAGGGCGGTCCTGGCCGCCCATGCCCGAGCGCCCTTCGACGTGATCGAGGCGACGAACTGGTACGCGCCTGCCGTGCTGCTCGCCCGCCGTCGCGACCTGCCCCTGGTGACGCGCAGCTCGACCCCGGCCGCCTTCACCCGTGGAACCGGCGCCAGCCTGCGCGACCGCCTCGACGGACGCACGGCCGATGCGCTGGAGCGTGCCCAGGCACGGAGCAGCGCCGGCCTCATCGCCAACACGGCCGAGCACGGGGCGGTGATCGCGCGGGCCTATCGCCTTTCCGGGCGGCAACCCTCCGCCGTGATCGGCCTCAGCCTGCCGCCGGAGATTTTTTCGAACGCCCGCGCCGCGCCCTATCCGGAGACGGATGCCCCGTGCGCCTGCTCTTCGTCGGGCGGGCGGAGGCGCGCAAAGGGTTCGACGCGCTGCTCGACGCCGTCGCGATCCTTGCCGCGGAGCAGGCGGCCGGCGCCCTGCCGCCGTTCCGGCTCGATCTCGTCGGGGTGCCGCCGAACGACCTGCCGCCGGATCTGCCCGACGCCGCGCGGCAGCGCATCTCTGCCCGCGGCCGGATCGATACGGCGGCGCTGGCGCAGGCCTATGTGGACGCCCACGCGGTGCTTGCGCCATCGCGCTACGAGAGCTTCGGCCTCGTCTACCAGGAGGCCATGGCCTATGGCCGGCCGGTGGTGGCCTGTGCGGAGGATGCGAGCGCCCGCGCCTTCGTCGGCGCGTCCGGGGCGGGGCCCCTGGCGCAGGCCGCCACCGGGCCGGCGCTCGCGGATGCCCTGCGCGCGCTCCTCCTCGATCCCGGCCTGCGCCGCGCCTACCGCATGCGGGCTCTGGCGGCGGCCGGGCGCTTCGACAGGGCGAGCCTCGGGCGCGAAACCCTGGCGCTCTACGAGGCCGCGATCGCGGCGGCACGACACGGGTGATCGGCAGTGCCGACGAAAGCTCAGTCGCGGTGCGGCATCAGCAACGCATCCTCCTCTTCTGGGCGGCCACGGCCGGGATCCAGGGCCTCATAGCGGCGCGAGCGGGCCGCGACATGGGCGCGGCTCAGGCGGTGCTCGATTCCGCCGTGGAGGCTGATGAAGCTCTCGGGCCAGCCGCCCGCGAGCTGCGGTCGCTCGTGCACCCGGCCGGCGTAGCGGACGTCGTTGCGGTTCAACCGGTACTGAACGTCGGGATAGACATTCGAGAGGACGCCATCGACGCGGTTGAACCGCGCCAGCCCGATCGAGCGGACGGCGCCTGCCTCGGCGAGGGCTACGAGCGCGGGCAGGAGGTGGCCGGTGGCCGCATCAAGCGTCTCGTCGGCATCGAGCTGCAGCACCCAGGCATGGCGAGCCAGAGCCTGGAGCGCGTTGCGTTGCGCGGCGAAGTCACCTTCCAGCGGCCGTGAAGCCATGCGCACCGCCCCCGCCGGAAACCCGGCGACCGACACCGCGCCGGGCGGGGTGATGTCCGAATCGAGCAGGATCGTGATGTCATCGGTCCAGCCCGCTTGCGCCGGCAGGCTCGCGAGCACCGCATCGACCTCGGACGGACGGCAGAGCAGGCCCAGCGAGACGGGGCATTTGTCCGAACGATCGAGGGCGTAGAGGACGGCACGCGCGGCCTGCCCGTCATGGGGATGGTGCAGGGCTGCGCTTCCCTCGGCGTCGAGCGGGCGGATGCCGCGTCCGAGCCCCGTGGCGGCGGTGCGGAGGGTGTAGAGATCGAGCCCGTAGGGCGCGTCGGGATCGGATACGAACGTCTTCGCAGCGAGCGCCTCGGCCAGATGCGCGCGGCAGCGGGATGCGTCCGCCCCGCCTTCGAGCAGGACACCGCAGGAGGCGCAGGCGAGCGGAAACAGCCGCCGACGCCCATCCGGGTAGATCAGGTGCCGTTCGCTCGGCGCGAGCATGTCGGCCCCGCAGACGAAGCATCGGCGCATGGTCATCACTCCGGCATCCCCGAATCGCGGCGAAGCTCTGGTTGCGCCGGGCTGGCGCCTTACCTTCGCTGTTCCGCGAGCTTCAAACCCCGAGCCCCTGCCGCAAGTGCCCGCCGACTTCGATCTTCCCGAAGCACAACGCTTCGCTTTGCCTCCCGCCGCGTCCCTGGCCATCGTCGGCAATGCGCCTGAAATCGGTGCCGCGGCGCGTGAGATCGATGAAGCGGACTGCGTCGTGCGCTTCAACAACGCGGAGGGCTTCGGTGGCCGCACCGGCTCGCGGGTCACCCACCTTGCCCTCGTGAATCGCGGCGGTCAGATGCGGGAATGGCTGGCGGAGCAGGCCTTTCTCGAGCGGCCGGTGGTCCGGGCGGCGCAGGCCTTCATTTTGCCGTTCCCGATGCTGCCAGCGGAGGAGAACGGCCCCGAGCCGATCTGCTGGACCCGTGAGGCCCTGGCGCTGCTACGCCCCACCGGCCGCCCGATCCACATCCTGCCCGAAAATCTCCACGAGCGCGCGCGTCGCTTGCTAGCGCCGCGCACGGTCGGGCGCCCGAACCCGAGCACCGGCTTCCTCGTGACGCTTGCGCTCCTGAACGACCGTCCCCTCGAAGCCACTCCGGCGCAGGCCTACGGCTTCGGGTTCGCGGGCTGGCCCGGACATCCCTGGGCCGCCGAGCGCGCGTGGTTCGCAGAAGCCCAGGCGGCCGGGCGCGTGCGCCTACACCCTCTCGCAGATTGATCCGCTCATCATGTCCACGCTGATCACGGTGCTGAAGAGCGGCGGCCGCTACGACGCGGTCTGGGTCGAGCGACTGGCCCGCGGCGTGCGTCGCCACGCACCGGCCTTCGAGCGGATCCTCTGCCTCACCGACCTGCCGCTCGCCGTCCCGGGCGTGGAGCGCGTGCCCCTTCGCCACGATTGGCCGGCCTGGTGGGCCAAGATGGAAGCATTCCGTCCCGCCCTCACCGAAGGCACGACGCTGCTCTGCGACCTCGACACCGTGTTCACCGGCCCGGCCGACGCCCTGGCCGAGCCCGGCCTCGCGGCGATGGAGGACTACTTTCACAAGGGCCGCCTTTCCAGCGCGCTGCTGCGCTGGACCGGGGACGAGCTCGCCGGGCTCTATGAGCGCTTCGCGGCCGAGCCCGAGCGCTGGATGACGGCCGGGTCCTGCGGCCCGGTGCCCAACGCCGTGCACGGCGATCAGGTCGTCATCGACCATCTGCTGCGCGAGGCAGGCATGCGCCCGAACTTCTTCCAAGACATCGCGCCGGACCTGCTCGACTTCTACGATCCCCGACGCGCCGCTCACGGCCCTGTCGTGATCTTCATCGGTGAGTCCAAGCCGGACACCGTCTGCGGCCCGGTCCACGAGGCCTGGGCCGGCGCTTGAAGCGCGCAGCTGAGTCCGAACGGCGCTCCGGCCGCGGTGACAGCCGATTGGCGTCTGGGGATTGGCGATCCTTCTTTCATCATCAACAGCAGGCCGCCGAAAGAGATTTGGACGCTCACCGCTCAGCCGGACCAGAATCCGGGGGACCCTCAATGATCCCTTCCGCCGCGCGGGCGTTGATCGGTTCGTGTGATGTGGCGGGAGGATACGAGCCATGACGAAGCTTTTCATCGCGCGGGTGCGCAATGCTGGCGGTGAGCGCCCCCTCGTGACCGTGCGGGCCGCGGCCGAAGGCGAGGCGCGCCTGTTCGTCGAGGCGGCCTACCCGGAGGACGAGATCGTCGAGATTACCGAGCCCGGCGAGTGGGTGAGCGACAGCGACACGGGTACGAAGAACGGCGATGTGCGTGAGCATCCGGGCACCGCGTGGCAGGCGCCGACGAGCCGGGCGTAGCGCGCGGTCATGTCCTGCCTGGCCGAGGATGTGCGCGCCCTCGCGCTGATGCTGCCGGAAACGGTCGAGGGCGCGCATCAGGGCCATCCGGATTACCGGGTCGGCGGGCGGATCTTCGCGACGCTCTGGACCGATGAGGCGCGGGTGGTCGTGCCGCTGACGCCCGAGGCGCAAGCTCTGTGGCTGGACGCCGAGCCGGACGCCTTCGAACCCGTGCCGGGCGCCTGGGGCGCGCGCGGCTGGACGAGCCTCGAACTCGACCTTGTCGAAGAGGAGACCTTGCGCGGCGCGCTGCTGACCGCTTGGCGGATCGTCGCGCCGCCCGGTCTCGTTGCCCGCTACGAAGGTCTCGCGCTCGATCCGTGAATGCGGGTCAGCTTCTCAGCCCCGGCGCTTCCTGACCGGTGCTGGCCACGTATTCCGAGTAGCCGCCGCCATACTGGCGGATCCCGTCCCCGGAGACCTCAAGCACGCGGTTCGAGAGGGCGGCCAGGAAGTGCCGATCGTGGCTCACGAACAGCATCGTGCCCTCGAAGCCTGCCAGCGCGTTGATCAGCATTTCCTTGGTGGCGATGTCGAGGTGGTTGGTCGGCTCGTCGAGGACGAGGAAGTTCGGCGGGTCGTAGAGCATCTTGGCCATCACCAGCCGCGCCTTCTCGCCGCCGGACAGCACGCGGCAGGGCTTCTCGACGTCGTCGCCGGAGAAGCCGAAGCAGCCGGCGAGCGCCCGCAGCGAGCCCTGGCCCGCCTGCGGGAAGGTGCTCTCCAGATCCTCGAACACGGTCAGGTCGCCGTCGAGCAGGTCCATGGCGTGCTGGGCGAAGTAGCCGAGCTTGACGCTGCCGCCGACGGCAACGGTGCCGGCATCGGGTTGCGCCGTACCCGTGATGAGCTTCAACAGCGTCGATTTCCCGGCGCCGTTGATGCCCATCACGCACCAGCGCTCCTTGCGGCGGATCGCGAAGTCGAGGCCCTCGTAGATGATGCGGCTGCCGTAGCGCTTGTGCACGCCCTTGAGCATCGCGACGTCGTCGCCCGAGCGCGGCGCCGGCTGGAACTCGAAGGCGACGGTCTGGCGGCGGCGCGGCGGCTCGACCCGCTCGATCTTGTCGAGCTTCTTCACCCGGCTCTGGACCTGCGCGGCGTGGCTGGCGCGGGCCTTGAAGCGCTCGATGAACTTGATCTCCTTGGCGAGCATCGCCTGCTGGCGCTCGAACTGCGCCTGCTGATGCTGCTCGTTCAGCGCCCGCTGCTGCTCGTAGAAACCGTAATCACCGGAATAGGTGGTGAGCGTGCCGCCATCGATCTCGATGACCTTCGAGACGATGCGGTTCATGAACTCGCGATCGTGCGAGGTCATCAGCAGCGCGCCGTCATAGCCTTTGAGGAAGGCTTCGAGCCAGATCAGGCTCTCGAGGTCGAGGTGGTTGCTCGGCTCGTCGAGCAGCATCACGTCGGGGCGCATCAGCAGGATGCGGGCGAGCGCGACGCGCATCTTCCAGCCGCCCGAAAGCCGGCCGACATCGCCGTCCATCATCTCCTGGGAGAAGCCGAGCCCGGCCAGAACCTCGTAGGCGCGGCCTTCGAGCGCGTAGCCGTCGAGTTCCTCGAAGCGGGCCTGCACCTCGCCGTAGCGCTCGATCAGCGCCTCCATCTCGTCGGCGCGGTCGGGATCGGCGAGACCGGCCTCCAACTCCTTCAGCTCGGCCGCGACGACGCTGACCGGGCCCGCGCCGTCCATGACTTCGGCGACGACCGTGCGTCCGGCCATCTCGCCGACATCCTGGCTGAAATAGCCGATGGTGATGCCGCGCTCCGAGGAGACCTGCCCCTCGTCGGGCTGCTCCTGTCCGGTCATCATCCGGAAGAGCGTGGTCTTGCCGGCACCGTTCGGGCCGACGAGGCCCGCTTTCTCGCCCTTCTGAAGGGCGGCGGACGCCTCGATGAAGACGATCTGACGACCGTTCTGCTTGCCGATCTTGTCGAGGCGAATCATGCGTCCGCGAGGCCTGGTTGGTGGTCTGGGGGCGGTGTGCCGGGAAGGGAGCGCTCGCGCCTTACGCCAAGGGCGCGGCGAGCGGAAGCAGAGGGGCTTCAGGGCAGGTCCGCTTCAGGCGCCCGCGAGGTTTTCGGCCGCCGGTGTCCGACAGACCAAGGAAGGCGAGCAATCGATCGAATTTTTATCGGTGAGGCAAATCGAGTTCGATTAGTGGCTACCGAACCGAACCTCAGAAGACATCATATGTTGTCGGCGGTCGTCGGCGCCAAATTATCCGTAGAGTTGCAGCTTATTAACCGTGCCTGCCTCACATGATTGTGATCCGAGGCGAACGGGGCCGCGCGCGGATACTCTTTGACGGTCCCCGCGACGCGAACAGATGCGCTGGTTCACAAATCTCAAGCTGATCGGAAAACTCGCCATTCCGGTGGCACTGGTCGCACTGGTCGCGGCCGGTATCGTCGGTCTGGCGCGGAATACGCTCGGCCAACTGCAACGCGGGACACAGGAGGTCGTCGATGTGCGCGCGGCGCGGGTCATCACCGCCTTGCAGACCGCGCTCGCCATCGACGAGGCCGTGATCAGCGAAAAGAACATCATCCTCGAGACCGACGCCGCGATCCTGTCGGCGCAGCGCGAGCGGTTCGAGGCATCGCGGGCGCGGGCGCTTGCCGGCGCAGACCACCTGATCGCCATCGCGGATACCGACGCGCGCCGGGCGATGCTGACCGAGGTCAAAGCGACGATTTCCGGCTTCTTCGCGACGGTCGAGCGTTCGATCGCCCTGGGACTGAAGAACCAGAAGGAGCAGGCGTTCAAGGTCTCTGCGGATGAGGTGCGCCCGGTCCGGACAAAGGCGATCGAGGCGATCCAGAAGCGCATCGCGGCCAATATCAGCGATCTCGAGGATGCCAAGCGGGAGGCCGCCGACGTCGGCTCGTCCGCTGCCCTAGCGCTGACGGTCATCGCGGTCGTCGGCCTGCTGCTGTCCTTCGGGTTACTCGGGGTGATCGTGATCGTGGGCGTCGTGCGCCCCATCGGCCGGCTCGTGCGCGTGCTTCAGCGGATGGCCGAAGGCGCGATCGAGACCGAGATCGCCGAGGCGCGCCGCGGCGACGAGATCGGCGCCGTCGCCCGCGCCGTCGAGGCCATCAAGGCGCTCGTGGCGCGCAAGGCCGCCGAGCAGGCGGAAATGAAGCGCGTGGCGGATGAAGCCGCGGCGATCGAGCGCCGCCGCACCATGATCGAGTTGGCCGATGGCTTCGAGCGTGCCGTCGGCGGTGTCGTCGGGATGGTGTCGTCCTCCGCCACCGAGCTGCAGGCGACCGCCCAGCAGATGACGGCCACCGCGACCGAGACCGCCAGCCAATCGACCACCGTCGCGGCTGCGGCGGAGGAGGCGGCCTCCAATGTCGGCACCGTCGCCGCCGCCGCGGAGGAACTCGGTGCCTCGGTCCACGAGATCGGCCGGCAGGTCGGCGCGTCGGCGGACATGGCGCAGCGCGCCGTCGGCGAGGCGGACCACAGCGCCGCCCTCATTCATGAACTGAGCCAGGCCGCGGCGCGGATCGGCGACGTGGTGAACCTCATCGCCACCATCGCCAGCCAGACCAACCTGCTCGCGCTCAACGCCACCATCGAGGCGGCGCGGGCCGGGGAGGCGGGGCGTGGCTTTGCCGTGGTCGCGAGCGAGGTGAAGGAACTCGCCGCGCAGACCTCGCGGGCGACGGAGGAGATTTCCGGGCAGATCGCGCAGATCCAGGGCGCCACCGGTCAGGCGGTGACGGCGATCGGCGGCATCACAGGGCGCATCCGCGAAATCAACGCGGTGGCGACGACGATCGCCGCGGCCGTCGAGGAGCAGGGAGCCGCGACCCAGGAGATCGTGCGCAACGTCTCACAGGCGGCCGTGGGCGCGGGCGAAGTCACCAGCAACATCGCGGGCGTGGCGCAGGCATCGGAGGAAACCGGAGCCGCCGCCACACAAGTTCTGGCCTCGGCCTCGGAGCTGTCGCAGCAATCCGAGCATCTGCGGGCGGAAGTTGCGCGCTTCCTTGCGACGGTGCGCGCGGCCTGAACCGGGCCCCACACGAATTGAAAAAGGGGACGCCTCACGGCGTCCCCTTTTTCGTTCGTCGAGCGAGTTTCGAAGGGGTCACTGAGCGCCGGCAACCCCGTTCGGACGGTGCCTCAGCCCGGTACCTTCTTATGGGTCACGGCGGCGGCCACTTCGTCGGGCCGGACCTCGTCGCCGGCCACCGCGCCCGAAAGCGCTGCGGCGTGGAGGGCCAGTACGGGCACGAAGACGAGCGCCATCATCAGCGCCACAACGAGCACCACGCTGCCGTTACCGCCGGATTTCGCCGCGCGGGAGCGCGCACGGCGGGAAATGACATTGGAGTCAGTCATGGCTCACCTTTTTGTCGGACCAGCCGCCAAGGCCGGTCGCGGGTGAGCCGGATCAGACGATCAGGCGCAGAACACGCGGGTGGCCGAAGGCGGCGTGGTCGATCGACTACTGTCGTCGGGCATTGGGGTCGGAAGTTCCTGTGGAGCCGCGCATCGCGCGCACGGCGACGATGAGCAGACAACGCGCGCTTGCAGGATCGGTTCGATCCCGTCAAGTCCGAACGTCGTTGCGCGCTGTGAATGTGGGCGGTCGTCGCGTTCCGACATCATCGGCGATCGGCGGCGGACCTGCGCGAACGTGTGCAGTGCAACTCGCGTTGGGACACCATGTCGAACGACACGATCATCTGGACGCAGGGCGGCATCGCCGAGGTGCCCCTGCTGCGCTTCACCGGCCGAATCGGCGCGATCGAGGTCGCTACCGTCGAGTATGACGGATCGAACCGCCTCTGGACGTGGTGGAGCCCGCTCGCCGAGGACATCTGGGGCCATGCGCAGGAGCCGGAGGGGGCCAAACAGGCCGCCGAACTCTGGCTGCGCAACTGGCTCGAGAATTTCCGGCCGTTCTTCGAGGCAGGCCGCTGAACGCATCAGGCGGCGACGGGCGCTGCGTCCCGGCTGCGCCACATGTAGCGGGCGAGGATCGAGCGGTACGGCGCGAACTGCGCGGCCACCGCGACCGTATCCTCAGTCCCTGCGAGCCGCCGCAGGACGCCGACCGCGGCCACGTCGCCCACGGGCCAGATATCCGGATCGAGAAAGTGGAAGATGCCGGCCATGTCGGCGGTCCACGGCCCGACCCCGCGGATACGGCATAGAACGGCCGATCGCTCGGCATGCGGGTACGTCGCGAGTTCCGGGCCGAGCAGGCCGGCCTCCTCGGCCCCGCGGATGGCGTGGAGCGCCCGCACCTTGTTCGCCGAGACGCCGCAACTGCGCAGCAGAACCTCGGTGCCGGGAATGAACAGATCGCGCGGCGTGCCGTCTTGAGCCGCGGCAGCCGCCTCGATCCGCGTCCAGATCGAGAGGGCGGCCTTCGTCGAGAGCTGCTGGTTGACGACCTCGACGAACAGGCGCTCAGCCAAGCTGGCATGCGCGGGCGGCGCGATCTCGATCGGGCCGATTGCCGCGATGGCGGCTCGCAATGGCTCCGCAACCGTGGCGGCCGTTCGGAGCATCCTTTCGTAGATATCCGCGTCGAGCATCTTCTTCCTGGGGCGACGATGACCACCGCCGGGAAACGCCCGGCATCGTCCACCGCTCCGCCTTCCCGCCTCCGCGTTTGACCCGCAGCGGCCGCGCAGCCCCTTGATCAGAAGCGCGTCGTGAGCGCGGTCAGCCAATCCGGCGAAGCATCGACCAGTGTGGTTTCGAGCGCCCGATCATAGCCCGACAGAATCAGGGCGCCGGTGGCGACGAGGATCACGCCGAGCGCGAGCTTGAGCCCCTTGCCGACGCCCATCATCCGCGCGCGCCAGCGGATCAGCACCTCGCGCGACAGCATCCCGAGGGCGACGAGGGGGAGGGCGGCCCCGAGGCCGAAGACCAGCATGGTGGCCGCCACAGTGCCGAGGTCGCGCCCCTGGGCGGCAAGCAGGGAGGCTGCGCCGAGGGTCGGGCCGACGCAGGGGCTCCAGACGGCGCCGAGAAGGAGGCCGACGGCGAACTGACCCGCCAGCCCCGCGGTCGCAACCCCGCCGAATCGCTGCTCCGCCCAGTTGCTCAACGGCCCGGCCGCAACGGCGAACCGATTCTGCGCCGCCGGTACGATCAGGATGATACCGAGCACCACCAGCAGCGCCGCCGCGACGGAGCGAAACCAGTCGCCGTCGAGGCCGAGCGCGAACCCGATCGTCGCGATGAACAGCCCGATCGCGACGAAGGAGAGCGCCAGACCGGCGGCGAGTGCCACGGGCCCGAAGCGATGCTCCGCGACCGCCGCGCCCAGCACCAGCGGAAGCAGCGGCAGCACGCAGGGCGACAGCACCGAGAGGAGGCCGGCAAGGAAGGCGAGGCCGAGATGGCTGGCCATGGTGCGGCTCGAAACCCTTCGCCGAGACGTCCCCAGTCACACGCCGTCCGGATCGCCTCGGCCGGGTGCCCTCGTCTCCCGGCTTTCTCTACAGGCGAACGCCGTGCCCCGCATCGGCCGGCCGCCTTCCCTTGGTGCCGCATCCCAGGCGGCCCTCTGTCTTCGCCGCCGTGCCCAGCTCACCCGTGCCCATGCGTCGGCATGGACGCGTTCCCCCGGATCAGCTCCCGGCCGGCATAGAGGCCGCCGACGACCTGCAGGTCGAGGCGTTCCGCGTCGCGCCGACGGACCTCGGCCATGATCTCGCCGGCCGCGTCCGGATCGGCCCCGATCGTCACCAGCGCCTGCTCACCCAGCGCGAAGGCCGATTCGAGCGTCTCGCGCATCTGGTAGGCGACGCCCGCCTCGATCAGCTCCACCGCGTGCTCGCGGTCACGGGCACGCGCCAGCACCGGAACCAGCGGAAACTCCGCCTTCGCAAGTTCCGCGATGCGCTTGGCCATGGCGCGGTCGTCGATGCAGATCAGGATCGCTCGCGCCGTCGCGGCGCCGGCCGCGCGCAGGATGTCGAGCCGGGCCCCATCGCCGTAATAGACCTTGAAGCCGAACCCCTCGGCGAGGCGGATGTTGTCGGCGTTGGTGTCGATGATCGAGACCGAGCACCCGCGCGAGATCAGCGGCTGGCTGACGATCTGCCCGAAGCGGCCGAACCCGATGATCAAGGCGCTGCCGACGAGATCCTCCGGCGCCTCGACGCCGTCCGTGGACGCGGTGGCCTTCGGCCCGAGGCGATCGAAGGCGATGACGGTCAGCGGCGTGATCGCCATCGACAGGATGACGGTGGCCGTCAGGATCGCGTTGGTCGTGCCGTCGATGATCCCGGCACTCGCCGCCGCCGCGTAGAGCACGAAAGCGAATTCGCCGCCCTGCGCCATCAGGGCCGTCCGCTCCAGCGCTTCGGCATGTTTGGTGCGCAGGGCCCGGGCGACCCCGTAGATGACGAGGCTTTTGACCGCCATGTAGGCGGCCACGCTCATGAGGATCAGACCCCAGTTCGCTGCGATCACCGCGAGATCGAGGGACATCCCGACGCCGAGGAAGAACAGGCCGAGCAGGATGCCGCGGAACGGCTCGACATCGGCCTCCAACTGGTGGCGGAAGCTCGATTCCGAGAGCAGCACGCCGGCGAGGAAGGCCCCCATTGCCATCGAGAGGCCGCCGAGCTGCATCGCCAGCGCCGAGCCGAGCACGACCAGCAGCGCCGCCGCGGTCATCACCTCCCGCGCCTTCGCCGCCGCGAGCAGGCGGAACAGCGGGTTGAGCAGCCAGCGGCCCGCGGCCACGAGCGCGGCGATGGAAACCAGGGCGATGGCGACGGCGATGGCGCGCTCGGTCCCGCTCGTCTCGGCGCCACCGGGCGCGAGCAGCGCGACGGCGGCCAGCAGCGGCACGATGGCGAGATCTTCAAGCAGCAGGATGGCGACGATCCGCTGGCCTTTCGGCGTCGAGAGCGAGCCGCGTTCTTCGAGAAGCTGCATGACGATGGCGGTCGAAGTGAGCACGAAGCCGGTGCCGGCCACGAAGGCCACGACGACCGGAAACCCCATGGCGACGCCGACCAGCGTGAGGGCGGCGATGCAGGCGCCGACCTGCGCGAGGCCGAGACCGAAGATTTCGCGGCGCATGCCCCAGAGCCGCGACGGCTCCATCTCCAATCCGATGATGAAGAGGAACATCACGACGCCGAGTTCGGCGACGTGAAGGATCGCGTGGGCGTCGGTGAAGAGGCCGACGCCGAACGGCCCGATGGCCAACCCCGCCACGAGGTAGCCGAGGACCGAGCCGAGCCCGAGCCGCTTGAACAACGGAACGGCGACGACGCCCGCGGCGAGAAGGGAGACGACCTGAACGAGTTCGTTCGCGGCCCCGGATGCTTCGATCGCCATGGCGTGGTCGGACCTCTGGACGTGTTGGAAAGCGCCGGTCGGGCGCGGGGCGGAGCGTGCGGGCAGGGGGCGCGCAGCCCTCTGTGAGCTGCGCGCCTTCGATCACGGATAGCGGACGGGCGGGGGATCCTCGGGCAGCGGGATGAACTCGGCATCGTTCGGCACCGTATCGAAGCGGCCCTGGCGCCAATCCTCCTTGGCCTGGGCGATCCGCTCCGGCCGCGAGGAGACGAAGTTCCACCAGAGGTGCCGCGGGCCGTCCATCGGCTCGCCGCCCAGAACCATGAACCGCGCGGCCTCCGTGGCGCGCACGCTGATGCGGTCGCCGGGCCGGAACACCAAGAGCTGGCCGGGACCAAAGCCGTCGCCGGCAATCTCGATGGCGCCCGCAACCGTATAGATCGCGCGCTCGTCGTAGGTCGGGTCGAGCGGCAAGACGGCGCCCGCTTCCAGCATCACATCGGCATAAACCATCGGGCTCGATGTCCGCACCGGCGAGCGCGCGCCGAAGGCTTCGCCCGCGATCAGGCGCACGGTCTTGCCCTCGCCGGTGAGGACCGGAAGCGCCGAGGCCTCGTAGTGCTCGAAGGCCGGCGCGCTTTCCTCCTCCCGAGCCGACAGGGCGACCCAGCTCTGGATGCCGAACAGGCGGGAGCCAGTCTGGCGAAGGGTCGGGGCGGTGCGCTCCGAATGGGTGATGCCGCGTCCGGCCGTCATCCAATTCAATTCGCCTGGCCGGATCGGCAGCTCGGTGCCGAGACTGTCGCGATGCATGATCTCGCCGTCGAACAGGTAGGTGACGGTCGAGAGGCCGATATGCGGGTGCGGACGGACATCCATACCCTGACCGAGCAGGAACTCGGACGGTCCCATCTGGTCGAAGAAGATGAACGGGCCGACCATCCGGCACTGGGTCGAGGGGAGGGCGCGGCGCACGGCAAACGAGCCAAGATCGCGCGAGCGCGGCACGATCAGGGTCTGGATCGCGTCGCAACTGAAATGGTCGCCCGGGATCGGATCATCCGCACTGTGCCAGCTCATCGCCCTTCTCCCTGTTCGGCCGAGACCGACGGCACGGCACGGCTCGAGAAGCGTGTCGGTCGCCGCGTCGCCCGCCATCCTGTGACGGCGTGTCGTCGAAAGCACTATGGAATGAGCGTGGGCGAACGAAAATGGAAACTGAGGAAACGTATCGTTTCCAAAAATGCCGTTCTCGGCCCTTCACGCCCCCGTTCGGTAGGCGCGTCATGCGCCCGCCCATCCGGCCCGACGTTCCCTGCCTCGCGGCCTATCCCTACGTCATCGTGCGCGTGGCCTGTCCTCATCATCCGAACCGCACGGGCAGCTACCGGCTCGCCCGGTTGGCCGCTCGGCTTGGCCCTGAGACCCCGCTAGAGGAACATGCTTCGGCTTGCTCAGCGCGCCCGTAGCGGGCTTTCCACATCTCCATGAGCGCCGCACCGGTGCTGGCGACGCACCGCCTTGGCCGCATGGCTACCTCAGCCGGATACCTCTGGGGTGCAGGCGGGTTTCCGTTGATGCAAGCCGATGACGTGGCGTCCGAGCATGCGGCTCACCATCGGCCTCACGAGCAGGAGGGAGCTACCGCTATGGCAGACATTCGCTCACACGACCCGCTTGGCAGATCCGATGGCGGGCCAGCATCTGGCCGGGGCGGCTCATCGAGTGGCGGCGGGGCAGCGGATCAGGCGCGACAGGCATTGCGGGATGCGACGGATAAAGCTTCCGACGCCTGGGACAGCGCCTCGGAGTACGGCTCGCGGTACTACCGTCAGGGAAGCCGAGCAGTCGGCAATGTGGATTCAACCACGATGACGGGCTTCCTCGTCGCGGGGGCTATTGGCTTCGGGCTCGGCTGGCTGGTGTTCGGCCAGCACTCCTATTCAGGGGATTACGTCGCGAGACGCATGAGCCGCAGCAGCGAGCGCGATTACTAGATCGGAGCTGCCGGCGACTGACCAAGCCGAGCAAGGCACAGTCTGTCGTCGGCACCCTCCCTCCCATGCCTGGTATCTTCCCCGACCAGATCGCCCCATGGTTTTGGCCCGTGAGGAGGGCCGCGTGCTGACGATGATGCGGTGGGGCACCTCTGGGCCGAAAGCTTTCGGCGAACAGCCCGTCACCAACGTCCACTGTTTGATGGGCGCACGAAGGCGGTGGCGCGTGGCGAGCGTCACGATGGAGAGGCAACCCCATAGGAGGGTCGAAGCCTCGTGCGCTCCGCGATGCCGCGGCAGGGGACGGAAAGTCGCTAAACCGGCAGTGCCAAGCTGGGGTTCATATCGCCGCACTTTTAGGGTTCACGGCCAAAGACCGTGAGCCCGAAGGCATTGCGACTGAATGTGCTCTTTAGGCCAGAGGGGAGTGGCGCGCCCTGCGGGAATCGAACCCGCCTTTTCAGCGTGAAAGGCTGACGTCCTAACCGATAGACGAAGGGCGCTGTCTGACGGCGACCGGTCTATAGTCGGGTTCGCCGCCGACGGCAACGGCTTTGCCGCATGATTCCGCGACTTGACGCGGGGCGGTCCCATCGGCTTCTCGAACATCCGATACGCCGCGTCCCTTACCTGCCCTGAAAGACCCGCCCATGACCCCGCCGCGCGACCGCCCGGCCAAGCCGTACGGCTTCCGGCCCCGCCCGCGAACCCAGCCTCCGGGACCGGCCGCGCGGGAGGGGAGGGATCATGTCGTGCTCTATGGCTGGCACCCCGTCTCGCAGGCCTTGGCCAATGCGGGCCGCCACTTCCATCGGCTGCTCGCCACCGAGAATGCGCTGGCGCGCCTGAAAGAGGCCGGCATCGAACTGCCAATCGAACCGGAGATGGTCCGCCCGAGCGCGATCGACCGGCTGCTCGGTCCGGACGCGGTGCATCAGGGCCTCTATGCGGAGGCCGAGCCGCTGGCCGCACCCGCACTCGACGCGATGCCCGACGACGCGCTGCTGCTCGCGCTGGATCAGATCACCGATCCGCACAATGTCGGCGCCATCGTCCGAACGGCGGCCGCGTTCGGCGTTACCGCCATCGTCACCACCGCGCGCCACTCGCCGAATGCCACGGGTGTGCTGGCGAAATCGGCGTCCGGCGGCCTGGAGCACGTCCCGCTGGTGATCGTCCGCAATCTGGCCGAGGCGCTGATCACGCTCGGCGAGCGCGGTTTCACCCGGATCGGTCTCGATTCGGATGCTGGCACAACCCTCGACGCGGTCGGTCCGCGCCGACCGGCGGTGCTTGTGCTCGGGGCCGAGGGCAAGGGCCTGCGTCAGCGCACTACCGAATGCTGCGACCTGCTGGTGCGCATCGACGCGACCGGCGCCATCCGCAGCCTCAACGTCTCGAACGCCGCGGCGATCACCCTCTACGCCCTGACGCGTTCGGCCGGGACGGCGGCCTGACACCTGATCCCGGCGCCGGATGGCGCCGGGCATCATCCGCAGACCGATACGCTCCGGTCTCATCACGACAAGATCCCGGACGAATCGTGTCCGCCTGAACTCAGCTCTCGCGGCGGCGTTCGCGTCCGAGACCCCGGCATCCCAAGTCGTTGCAAGACGTTGCGTCGCGCACGCGGATCCGGTATCGCTCGCACCGATTTCCTCATCGATACCGTCAGGATCCAGGCTTTCTCGCCCGGCGGACGCATCGTCGGGGGGATCGAGCCCTCGGCCATCGCTTTCAACATGCGTCGGCCCTCCGAAAGGAGGCGAGCCCGGCCGGATCGTCCATCCGGCGGGCGGCGGTGACGGGGGTCCTTTGCAACACGAGCCGCCGACGCAGGCCTCACGAAATGGGGCCATTCAGGAGTAAGAATGTCAGCTGGTCTGAACGTAAGCTCTTCGGCCCGCGAGGATTTCGCGGCCCTGCTCGAGGAATCCTTCCTCCAGCATGAGATCACCGAAGGTTCGGTCGTCAAGGGCACCGTCGTCGGCATCGAGAAAGATGTCGCCGTCATCGATATCGGTGCCAAGACCGAGGGGCGCGTCCCCCTCAAGGAATTCACCGGCCCGGGCCGCGAGGGCGAGCTCAAGGTTGGCGACGAGGTCGAGGTTTACGTCGACCGCATCGAGAACGCGCTGGGCGAGGCCGTCATCTCGCGCGACAAGGCGCGCCGCGAGGAGTCGTGGGTCAAGCTCGAGAAGGCTTTTGAAGCCAACGAGCGCGTCACCGGCACGATCTTCAACCAGGTCAAGGGCGGCTACACCGTCGATCTCGACGGCGCCGTGGCGTTCCTGCCGCGCTCCCAGGTCGATATCCGCCCGGTTCGCGACGTGACCCCGCTGCTCGGCACGCCCCAGCCGTTCCAGATCCTCAAGATGGATCGCCGCCGCGGCAACATCGTCGTGTCGCGCCGCACCGTGCTCGAAGAGAGCCGCGCCGAGCAGCGCTCGGAGCTGGTGGCCAACCTTGAGGAAGGTCAGGTCATCGACGGCGTCGTCAAGAACATCACCGAGTACGGCGCCTTCGTCGATCTCGGCGGGATCGACGGCCTGCTGCACGTCACCGACATGGCGTGGCGCCGCGTGAACCACCCGTCCGAGGTCGTGACCATCGGCCAGACGGTCAAGGTCAAGATCATCAAGATCAACCACGAGACGCACCGCATCTCGCTCGGCATCAAGCAGCTCCTGGCCGATCCGTGGGAGGGCATCGCCGCCCGTTACCCCGAGGAAGCCAAGCTCAAGGGCCGCGTGACCAACATCACCGACTACGGCGCCTTCGTGGAGCTGGAGCCGGGGATCGAGGGCCTGATCCACGTCTCCGAGATGAGCTGGACCAAGAAGAACGTCCATCCGGGCAAGATCGTCTCCACCTCTCAGGAGGTCGAGGTGCAGATCCTGGAAGTCGATTCGGTCAAGCGTCGTATCTCGCTCGGCCTCAAGCAGACCCTTCAGAACCCGTGGGATGCCTTCGCTGAGAAGCACCCGGTCGGTTCCGAGGTCGAGGGTGAGGTCAAGAACAAGACCGAGTTCGGCCTGTTCATCGGCCTCGAAGGCGATGTCGACGGCATGGTTCACCTGTCGGATCTCGACTGGAACCGTCCCGGCGAGCAGGTCATCGAGGAGTTCAAGAAGGGCGACATGGTGCGTGCCCAGGTTCTCGACGTCGATGTCGAGAAGGAGCGCATCTCGCTCGGCGTGAAGCAGCTCGGCGGCGATCCCTTCGCCGAAGCCGGCGAGGTCAAGAAGGGCCAGATCGTCACCTGCGAGGTCGTCGAGGTGAAGGATTCCGGCCTGGAGGTGAAGCTCGTCGACACCGACATGCAGACCTTCATCCGCCGCGCCGAACTCGCCCGTGACCGTGGCGACCAGCGTCCCGAGCGTTTCGCCGCCGGCGAGAAGTTCGACGCGCGCGTCATCCAGTTCGATCGCAAGGCCCGCCGCGTGCAGGTCTCGATCAAGGCTCTGGAAGTCGCCGAGGAGAAGGAGGCGATGGCCCAGTTCGGCTCCGCCGATTCGGGCGCTTCGCTCGGCGACATCCTCGGTGCCGCCTTCAACAAGAAGAAGGGTGGCGACGAGGAGTAAGCCTCGCTGCCTTCCGATAATGCCTCGGGGCCGGCTCTGCCGGCCCCGAACTTTTTCCGGTCCCGTTTTCGAATCGTCCCGAAGCGAGCGCGATGGCAAACCGCCTCTCGAGCTTAGGCGCCAGCCTGAGATGGTTGAGGGGCCAGCGCCCCGGACGCCGTTCCGACTCGCTCCCGTCCCATTTCGACCCCGAGCGCTATCTCGACCTCAACGCCGATGTGGCGATGGCGGTCGAAGCCGGTCTCGTCGCCTCGGCCGAAGAGCATTACCGCGTCTTCGGTCGCCGCGAGGGGCGCCCGATCCAGGTCCCGTCCGCGACGGCCGAGCTCGGCGGCGGGATCGCCGGACAGTGGACCTACCGATATCCCTACCGCGCTTGGCCCGAGCTGCCGGCCATCGCCTTTGCCGCGCCCCGACCCGGCCCTGAGGACGACGCCATCGCGCGACGCCTCATCGCCGCCTGGCAATCCGGTGCCGGACGTGCGCCGGTCCAGGCCGACAACGAGGGCATGTGGGCGGCCCGCACCCAAGGTTTTCCCGATTTCCACCGTGCCCTGCAGGGCGGGGATGCCGGCGCGCTCGCTGGCCTGCTGAACAACCTGTTCCAGTCGCATCTCGCGCACGGCATCGCCATGGGGCGAACGATGGCGACGCTGGCCCGCCACGCGCCCACGCCGTTCGCCGCAAGCTGGTGCGACCGGCTGCTGCGGCTCTCGGAGGCGGTCGGCCTCGCCCCGATCCGCTCACCCGAGCAGGGCGATTACGCGGCCGCGCTCCCTGGCCCCCTTGCCCACCATGTCGCGCCCGCGCGTCTCGAGGCTGAGCTCGGCTTCCCCCTGGCTTTCCCCGAGGTCGGCGCCCCGTTCGGCGTGCGTTACGGCGCCAACATCCTGCCCGAGCACGCCTTGACCCACGCCTACGCCGCTTGGCGGGTCGGACAACTCGGCCGCTTTGGCCGGGTGGTCGAGATCGGCGGCGGTTTCGGCGGGCTGGCTTGGTTCCTGCGCCACCCCGACCGGCACTATACGATCCTCGATCTGCCGTTCACCAACGTGCTCCAGGGCTGGTTCCTGCTGAAAGCGGGCCTGAATGTGTCCCTGGCCGGCGAGCCGGACGCCGCGATCCGGGTCTGGCCATGGTGGGAGATCGAGCGGAACGAGCGCTACGATCTGGCGATCAATCAGGATTCGCTGCCGGAAATGCCGCCGGAGACGGCCGCCATGTATATCGCGCGGATCCGCGCCATCGCGCCGCTGTTCTACTCGATCAACCAAGAGGCGGCGGCACCGAACACCGACGCATTCCGGCAGGCCGTCGTCGCCGATCTGGTTGCGCGGGACGGTGGCTACCGCAGGCTGGGCCGGCATCTGTTCTGGATGCGTGACGGCTACGTCGAAGAAATCTACGCTCGACGTTGAACCGGCTGCCTCCCGCGGACATGGCGTCCAACGACGACCGCAGCGGGTTGTACCGGCGTGGCCGGAACGGGCTCTTGCCCGCGCGCCTCGGGCGGCGCTAAACACGTGCGCGGACTCGGTCGCAGCAACCGAACCCAAGTCCATCAAGGGTTTGGCCGGCATCCGGATCGGACAGGGCCGTGCTCCCGCGGGGCATGGCGTGAACGGTTCCAAAGAAACGACGGCTGCACCGCGCCGCTTGGAGAGGAGTACATCGTCGGATGGCTGCAGACGCCGAGTTTCTCATCGACCGCCGCCGTCTGCGCCGCAAGCTCACGCTGTGGCGGATGCTCGGCATCGGTGCGGCCATCGTCGCCGTCGGTGCCTTGGGCTACCGCGCGCGGGTCGGCGAGGGCCGGCTGTTCCCGGCCACCGAGAATCAGATCGCCCGGATCTCGATCGGCGGCTTCATCGCCGGCAGCGACTCGACCCGCAAGCTGATCGAGCGGGTCGGCGAGTCGAACGCGGTCAAGGGTGTGGTGATCTCGATCTCGTCGCCGGGCGGCACGACGACCGGCTCGGAGGAGCTCTACCGCAACCTGCGCGCGCTGGCGGCGAAGAAGCCGATGGTCGCTTTCGTCGATGGCACGGCCGCCTCGGGCGCCTACATCACCGCGATCGCCGCCGATCACATCGTCGCCCGCGAGACCGCGCTCGTCGGCTCGATCGGCGTGCTGTTCCAGTATCCTGACGTGTCCGGCCTGCTCGACAAGGTCGGCGTGAAGGTCGAGTCCGTCAAATCGTCGCCGCTCAAGGCGGAGCCCTCGGGCTTCAGCCCGACTTCGCCGGAAGCCCGCGCGGCCCTGTCATCGATCGTCCTCGACACCTACGGTTGGTTCAAGGGCCTGGTGGCGGAGCGCCGCGGCATGGACGAAAGCCAGATTGCCGCCGTCGCCGATGGCCGCGTGTTCAGCGGCCGCCAGAGCCTGCCCCTCAAGCTCGTCGATGAGCTCGGCGGCGAGCGCCAGGCGGTGGCATGGCTGGAGAAGGAGAAGAAGGTCCCCGAGAAGCTTCCGGTGAAGGACTGGAAGCCGAAGGCTGACGGCGGGTTCAAGCTCTGGTCGACTCTGGGTCTCGGCGCCGATCTTCTCGGCCTCGAAGGGCTTGCCAGCCGTCTCCGTGCCGTCGAGGACGAAGCCGCCGGGCTCAGCGGCGGGCTCTTGGCCGTCTGGCGGCCGGCTCCCTGAGGTCTCGCGCCGCGCCAGCCCCGCATTCGGAAGAGAGCCGCATGATCAAGTCGGAACTCGTGCTCAAGATTGCTGAGCAGAACCCCCATCTCTACCAGCGCGACGTCGAGACCCTGGTGAACGCGATCCTCGACACGATCGCCGACGCCCTGGCGCAGGGCGACCGGGTGGAGCTGCGCGGCTTCGGCGCCTTCTCGGTCAAGCGCCGCGAGGCGCGCCGCGGGCGCAATCCGCGCACCGGCGAATCCGTGGCCGTGTCGGAAAAGGCGATCCCCGTCTTCAAGACCGGCAAGGAGATGCGCCTGCGCCTCAACCGCGCCGGTATCGGCGACGAGCAGCCGAGCGCCTGATCGCATCCGCGCCGAAGCGTCGTTACGGGTGTGACACGGGGCATGCGCTCGACATCTCGCTTCGCCGCGCCCATTTCGACGCCGCTTGCGCCGAACCGGCATCCCCTTCGGCGTGAAACGCTCTAGTTCTGCGGTCTGAGCCTCGAAAAGCCCCTCGCTCGAAAGCCCTTAGCGGCACCGGTGAGCCCCTCGAAGGCCCATGCCGTCCGTCGGAGACCTCTTGCATGATTCGATTTCTGAAGGCGCTGATCCTGCTGCCGATCGCGGTGGTGGTGGTCCTGCTGGCCGTCGCCAATCGCGAGGCCGTGACCCTGTCCTTCGATCCGTTCTCGCCTGAGCCCGTGTTCAGCCTCGTCCTGCCGCTCTACGCCGTGGTGTTCGGCTCGGTGGCGCTCGGCATTCTCGTCGGTGGTATCGGAAGCTGGCTCGGGCAGAGCCGGACCCGCCAGCGCGCGCGCTATCACCGCCGTGAGGCCGACCGTCTCGCCAAGGAGGCGGCCGAGCTGAAGACCTTCGGCACGCCGGGCGTCGAGCCGGGTTACGCTGGCGCCGGCACCTACACCGCCCTGCCGGCCCCGGCCGCGGCGCGCTGAGGGCTTCGTCCCACCCATGGCAGACACCTGCGTCAAGATCTGCGGCCTCAGCACCGAGCCGACGCTCGACGCGGCCCTCGACGCAGGCGCCGACCTCGTTGGCTTCGTCCACTTTCCAAAGAGCCCGCGCCACGTCTCCCTGGAACAGGGCCGAGGCCTGGCGCAGCGGGCGCGAGGGAGGGCGCAGCGCGTGGTGCTGCTGGTCGATCCGGACGACGCGCTGCTCGCCGCCGCGATCGAGGCGTTCGATCCCGACCTGATCCAGCTTCACGGCCAGGAGACGCCGCAGCGCGTCGCCGAGATCCGCGCCCGGACCGGCCGGCCGGTCATGAAGGCCGTCGGCATCGCCGCGGTCGCCGATCTTCGCGCGCTCCCGGCCTATGCCGTCGTCGCGGACCGGCTTCTGCTCGACGCCAAGCCTCCCCCCGGCGCCGATCTGCCGGGCGGGAACGGACGCAGCTTCGACTGGGACATCCTGAACGGGGCGGAGCTACCGGCCGGCACGATGCTGTCGGGCGGCCTCGATAGCGGGAATGTCGGCACGGCGCTCGCACGCACGGGGCTCGTCGCCGTCGATGTCTCGTCGGGTGTCGAGATCCGGCCGGGCGAGAAAGATCCGGACAGAATCGCGGCCTTCGTCGCCGCCGCTCGTCGCAGAGCCTGATCATCGCGGGCAGTGCCCAGCGGTTGCTTCAGCGCGTTTGTCCGGCTGTGCCGCATTGCGGCGACCCGCGCATGGGTCTAGCACGCGAGGCAACGATCAGATCTTCGCGAAGGACCGTCCCCGTGACGCTGAACCCCGCCCCCAATTCCTTCCGCACCGGGCCGGATGAGCGCGGTCGCTTCGGCATTTTCGGCGGCCGCTTCGTGGCCGAGACGCTCATGCCGCTGATTCTCGATCTCGAGAAGGCCTATGCCGACGCCAAGGCCGATCCGTCGTTCAAGGCGGATATGGAATCCTACGGCACACACTACATCGGCCGGCCGAGCCCGCTCTACTTTGCCGAGCGCCTGACCGAGCATCTGCGCGGGAAAGCTCCGGCGGGGCAGGGGGCGAAGATCTTCTTCAAGCGCGAGGAGCTGAATCACACCGGCTCGCACAAGGTGAACAACGTCCTCGGCCAGATCCTGCTCGCCCGCCGCATGGGCAAGCCGCGGATCATCGCCGAGACCGGCGCAGGCCAGCACGGTGTCGCAACGGCGACGCTGTGCGCCCGCTTCGGCCTGAAATGCGTGGTCTACATGGGCGCCGTCGATGTCGAGCGGCAGGCTCCGAACGTGTTCCGCATGAAGATGCTCGGCGCCGAGGTGATCCCGGTGCAATCCGGCACGCGCACGCTCAAGGACGCGATGAACGAGGCCCTGCGCGACTGGGTCACCAACGTCTCCGACACCTTCTACTGCATCGGCACCGTGGCCGGCCCCCATCCCTATCCGGCAATGGTGCGCGATTTCCAATCGGTGATCGGCATCGAGACGAAACAGCAGATGCTGGAGATGGAGGGCCGCCTGCCGGACTCGCTCATCGCCTGCATCGGCGGCGGCTCGAACGCCATGGGCCTGTTCCACCCCTTCCTCGATGACCGCGACGTCGAGATTTACGGCGTCGAGGCGGCCGGGCACGGCGTGCAGAGCGGCCTCCATGCCGCCTCGCTCACGGGCGGCCGCCCGGGCGTGCTGCACGGCAACCGGACCTACCTGCTGATGAACGAGGACGGCCAGATCGCCGACGCCCACTCGATCTCGGCGGGCCTCGATTATCCCGGGATCGGCCCCGAGCACGCTTGGCTGCACGAGATGGGCCGGGTCACCTACCTGTCGGCGACCGATGCGGAGACGCTGGAGGCGTTCAAGCTCTGCTCGATGCTGGAAGGCATCATCCCGGCTCTGGAGCCCGCGCACGCGCTGTCGAAGGTGATGGAGCTCGCGCCGACCAAGCCGGCGGAGCACCTGATGGTGCTGAACCTCTCCGGCCGCGGCGACAAGGACATCCCGCAGGTGGCGCAGATCTTCGGTCAAACGCTCTGAGGGGGAGAACCTGCGCGGGGGCCGCAACAGACCGTTGACACCCTCGCGCCCTTCTCCCTATATCCCGCCCATCGGACGCCGCGTCAGCGCCGTCCGCAACAGTGGCGGGGTAGCTCAGCTGGTTAGAGCAGAGGAATCATAATCCTTGTGTCGGGGGTTCAAATCCCTCCCTCGCTACCATCATTTTTCGAAGCCCTGCTAAGCACTTAGCGGGGCTTTTTCTTTGGCTTGTCCGCTGCGGATTTCGGCTTTAAATCCTAGAACAGCGCTAGCGCACCCGAAAAAATTGTCGTGCAGGCGTAACGGTTTGCTGGGGGCTCAAGGAGCACCCTAGCGCACTTCTAGCGCAGTCCTCCGCACCGCAGTAACCAGACAGGCCCCCTCGTGAGCACCCCAGCCAGCGCTCAAGCTGAGCGCTACCAGCTCTTCCAGCGCAAGGGCAGCACCAAGTGGCAGATGCGCTTCAGCATCAAAGGGCAGGGGCAGCTCAAGCGTTCACTGGACACGGACGACCGCCGAGAGGCCGAGCGCAAGGCCGACGCCATCTGGTACGAGGCCACCTACCGCGCCAAGCAGGGCCTTACTGCCCGCGCTCACACCTTCGAGAGCGTAGCCGAGGAGTACATTGCTCAGATCCTGCGGGAGGTGGAGCGGGGCGAACGGCGGGCTGACCAGGGCAAGAGCGAACCGGCGATGATCCGCCGCTACTTCGTCGGCTACTTCGGTCAGAAGCCCATCGATGCCGTCACAGAGACCGATCTGGAGCGCTATGCGGAGTGGCGGCGCACCTACTGGACGGAAGGCCCAGGCAAGCTCGTCAGCCATATCGAGTACGAGCGCGACGGACATCGCCTGCGCCGGCCTGTGCGGCGCTCAGCGCCGTCCCTGAGCCGTCAGCGCGGTGAGACCGTGGTGCTGCGAGCTCTACTCCGCTGGGCCTCGCGGCAGGGCTACCTGAAGACCCCGCCGGAGATCAGCATCAAGGCGCGGCGCTCGCCCGACAATCGACGGCCAAGCTTCGAGCCCCACGAGTTCGCGAAGCTCGAAGCGGTGAGCCTCAGCCGGTTGGTGGATCCGATCATGGATGGCACCGGTGCTGACGTGCGGGCCAGCGACCGGCGTAGCTGGCGCATCAAGCGGCTGGACGACCACACCCGCAGGGATCGCACGCTGCTGCACGCGTACGTGATGATCGGTGCGTTCTCTGGCCTTCGTCCCACGGAGATGTACAACCTGACCTGGGGTGACGTGCTGGGCTATCGAGCGGGCCGGAACAAGCCGGTGCATCAACGGGACATCCGGCTACAGGTGCGAGGCAAGGGCAAGAGCGGCAAGGCCATTCCGCAGAAGGCGGCGATCCCCTGGTTCGACACCCTGTGGATGCTCTTCCATCGCAGCATGGGCCGTGAGCCCGATGACGGCGAGCCGGTGTTTGCGAACGAGCAGGGCAAGCGCATCACTTCAGTGGCCAACGGGTTCACCGAGTTGGTGAAGGCGGCCGGGCTCGAGCGGGACCACCGCGGCATCAAGCGCACGCCGTACTCACTGCGGCACTTCTACATCAGCGAACAGCTGGCGAACGGGGCCGAGGTGCTCGACGTGGCCCGGAATTGCCGCACGTCATTGGCAATGATCGACAAGCACTACGGCCAAGTCAGACTTGAGCGAGTGGTGGATCGGCTGCGGCCGGAATGGACGAGAGCGTGAGACCTCCCGACCGTAAAGGGCCGGCTATCAACTCCCGCCACATTTATGGGATCGGTCGGAACGACACCACGCCGCACATGCTGCCACCCGCTAGCACCTAGCTCAGCTGCCATGCTAAACCGCACCCATGCACCGGGGTTCGGAACAGCTCCTGTCAAAAAGGCGAAGCTTCAGGAGAAAATGGTGAGTCTTTCCCCCGACCAGACAGCAGAGATTGAAGCAGCACGCACTGCTCCCCAGCAAACCCTAAGGCCGACAGTCCCAGCACTAGACGCACTGCTATTCAAAGCGTTCCCCATCCTGGACCACGGCTTTATTCGAGTGGTCGACTACATGGGTGACGACACCTCTGTGGTTCAAGCAGCGCGTGTTTCATACGGAAAAGGGAC
The DNA here is from genome assembly GCF_024347855.1 of Methylorubrum sp. GM97. NCBI lineage: Bacteria > Pseudomonadati > Pseudomonadota > Alphaproteobacteria > Hyphomicrobiales > Methylobacteriaceae > Methylorubrum > Methylorubrum sp. GM97. The sequence goes on along the minus strand of NZ_AP025942.1, from coordinate 157,132 downwards.
GAAAAAGGTCAGTGAAGATAGGAACCTTATTCGTTATTTGATGAGGCACTGGCACACAACTCCGTTCGAAATGGCAGAAATAAAGATTCACGTCAAATTACCGATATTCGTCGCGAGACAATGGATCCGACATCGAACGGCTAGTGTGAACGAGTACTCAGCTCGATACTCCATTCTTGACAAAGAATTTTACATTCCTCACCCTGATCAGCTGGCAACACAGTCGAAAACAAATCGTCAGGGACGAGGACAACTAATTAATGACGACGAAAATGAAAAAGTTCTTGCTCTTCTCCGCGGCGACGCGGAACAAACGTATCGGCATTATCAATGGCTGCTGAATGAGAACGCAAAGGGGGAACCGGAAGATCCTGGCCGAACAGGCCTGGCCCGCGAACTCGCGCGAATGAATCTGACTTTGAACACGTATACCCAGTGGTATTGGAAAACTAACCTGCATAACTTACTGGGGTTTTTACGTCTTCGCGCAGATGCGCATGCTCAGTACGAAATACGTGTCTACGCTGAAAAGCTATTGGACATCACAAAACTCTGGGTGCCGCTTTCTTTTGAGGCATTTGAGGAATACCGCCAAGGTGCCGTTACTCTGTCGAGAACGGCAAAAGATGTGATTCAAGCAGCGATCAACGGCGAAAAAATAACACAGGAATCTAGCGGGCTCTCAGCAAGGGAGTGGACAGAGCTCACGGCGGCATTCAGACTGCCAAGCTAGGAAGACGCCAACCACAATTGCGCTGGAATCAAGAAGCCGGACCGATGCAAGAGAATCTCAGTCGGTCGGAAGTCGTCGATCCGGCGAAAAAAACAAATGTCGAGACGGCTCTGGCCGATATTGAGGACGTGGAACGCGGTGGCAAGCTATTTACGGACATAGAAGCTAGCGCCAACATCGCGACGAAATTCGAAAAAGCATTTCCCGTTGATACTACCCCGATACTCAGAGGGTTCTTACGCGACTTCAGCAGCAACAAAGAACCTATAACAGTTTCGTTTCGCCAGCTGGTGCCCTGGGTCAAACCAGAGCGCGCGACGCACTATATTCATTCTTATCCCGCGAAGTTGCTGCCGCAGATAGCGCATTTTTTTGTTGCAGCACAGAACCTCGTAGAACCAGGTGGCTCCGTTTTGGATCCCTTTGCTGGTACCGGCACTGTTGCACTCGAAACAATCCTATCAAATCGCACCGCCCTTTATGCGGATGCAAACCCGCTTGCACGCCTTATAACGGATGTGAAAACCACCCCATTGGGAGAAGATAATATTGAGCAGGCAATTCGGCGCGTTAAGGACAAGTTTCAATCAACGAGAGAAGGCGTCTTACCGGACGTCATAAACATCAACCATTGGTATGAGCCAGATATAATTGCGCAGCTCGGCCGTTTGAAGGTGGCGATCAACGTTGAAGCTGATCGCGGGGTCAAGAATCTGCTTCAGTTAACGTTTTCATCAACCGCAAAGAAGGTAAGCCTCGCCGATCCAAGATTTTCTGTGCCTGTGCGTAGTAAATTTTCCCGACTTAACAACCAACTACCTCGCGATGAAAGAGATGAGTTCGTCTGGAATACATTCGCAAGCCAGTACGCTGCCAATAGATTAAGAATGCGAAACTTTTTCGGTCTTTGTCCGAACAAGCCGATAGCAATGAATGTCGGCTCTGATGCGCGGAAATTGCTAAGTCCACAACTCGATCATTCGGCAAATCTAGATCGCTTGGCAGATGAGTCGATAGACCTTGTCATTACATCTCCACCATATGCCGGCGCACAGAAGTATATCAGGTCTTCAAGTCTAAGTCTCGGATGGCTGGGGTTAGCGGGCGCAAAAGAACTCAAGCCATTGGAAAACCTATCCATCGGCCGTGAACATTACCTCAAATCTGAATGTCAGCATCTACAGCATACAGGCCTCCCCCAGGCCGACCTGCTAATAGAAAAAGTATTTAAGATAAATCAAACAAGAGCCAAGATCGCTGCGAATTATTTAATCGAGATGCGCGACGCCGTCTCAGAGATGGGAAGAGTCATAAAGCCGGGCGGATTTGTTGTCCTGATAATCGGAGACAATGAAGTATGTGGGCACGTCTTCGAGACCTCTTCTTACCTTACGGCGCTATTCGAAGAAGTGGGATTTATCGTCAAAGTAAAGCTAGTGGACAATATACTGTCAAGAGGATTGATCACAAAAAGACATCACACCGCCGGAGTAATTACTCGCGAGTGGGTCATCGTCCTAGAGAAAGGGGTCTAACAAGGCATGTCGATACTTGACGATCTCGCTGGCGTACTGCCTCTAGATGATGAAGGAGTCGACGAGTACCATAGAACCTGGGATGACCTACGTCGCAGGATCACGGTTCTGAATGAGCGTGCATGGGAAAGTCGGCTCAACTGGCCTATCGTCGAGCGATGGCTCAAAAACTTCGACGGTAAATCAGGGCTGTCTGTCGAAGATGAGCAGATCCACGCGCTATATATTTTAGCTCAGTTTATGTATTTTGGGAGCCGAGAGATCCGCGGATTGCTGCGGGCGATCTACATCGATCTTTTCTTTGTCCCGTTGGTGCAGAGCGTCAGAGCTAAATGCGCTGGATCGCGCGATGAAAGTTTGTTGCGCGCGAATCTGATAACGGCAGTCAAACGGACCCGCTTCCTTGGTGTAGGCACGCCCTCAGAGAGTGGCGTCCATCTTCTTTATTACTTTCGGCAAGAAAATGAGCTCTTAAAAGAAAACTTTTTAGACAGTGCACAAATCCTGGCGCGTGATAACACTACGTCGGGTTTCCAAAGGTCTTTGCGGTATCCAGATATTGAAAGGTATATCTTCGTTGATGACGTTTGCGGGTCGGGTGAGACTGCCGTACGCTATTCAAAGGATTTTCTAGAAGAAGTAAAGTCCCTCAAGCCGGATGTTGAGTTATACTATTTTTCAATATTCTCAACGGCGGAAGGTATGAAGAAAGTGCGAGATGATAGCGTCTTCGGTCAAAGGTGTGCTGCAGTCTATGAACTTGACAGTACGTATCGATGCTTGAGTGAAGAGTCCCGATATTTAAAAGTTGTTCCAAATCAGATCGACCCTGAGAAAATTCGGAAGCTCGCGTTTCATTACGGAGGAATCCTCGCTCCAGGGCATGCCGGGGGCTATGAGGATAGTCAGATGCTCCTGGGCTTCCACCACAACACGCCTGACAACACGTTACCGATCATCTGGATGGATGGTACCAATGGGTCTAGCATCCCATGGAATGCAGCGTTCCGACGCTATCCGAAGATATCCGGAGTCGCGCTATGAGACCGCAACGACCTGACGAAAATCCGTTCGATCTGATTAAGGCTTCCGACTTCTCAGACAACGAGATCCTGGCTTACTGGGTTGACATCGCTGGAGAACATGGCGGCCTGCTGAGCGTTCTCAAACCAAGGATGACGATGCCGATGCTTCTTTTAGGCGGAAAGGGGAGCGGTAAGACGCATCTGATGAGGTATTGTTCTGCGCCAGTACAGGCGGCACGGGCAGAAGGTAACCTTTCCAAAGCTGTCAGTAATGATGGATACATTGGTATTTACGTCCGAGCAGAAGGGCTTAATGTCGGTAAATTCAATGATAAAGGCCAATCAGAGACTGCATGGTCAGCGATATTTTGTATGTATCTAGAAATATGGCTTGCGACAAGCTTGCTAAATAACCTTCGAGTTTTGTTAGACAGCAATTCAGCAATCACGCTGGATGAAGCTGCATTCGCGGCTGACGTTGGTGATCTATTTGACGAAGATGTTGGTAGAGAGTTTTCAAATTTGGAAGAACTTCGGCAGTACCTTGTCAAAGTAAGGAAGTCGATCGACTTATCCGTGAATAATGCGGCGCTTACCAGGCGGCTTGAGGGGATCAATATCAATTTCTCGATGGGACGGCTTGTATTCGGTATTCCTCAAGCAATCGCTGCACGAGTGGTCGACTTAAAAGATACGATCTTTGTTTATCTTATCGACGAAGCAGAGAACTTTACAGAGTCGCAGCAAAAATTTCTGAATTCACTGATCAGGTATCGCTCCGGTAACGCCACAATCAAGGTGGGCGCTCGGCTCTATGGCATCAAAACATATGATACGATAGGTGCCGGAGAACCAATCAAACAGAGTGCTGAATATGAAAAAGTTGAACTAGACAGCTTTTTGCGTGATCATGACGTTGATTATGAGCGTTTTGTTTGTAGCTTAATTGTGAAGCGACTTCAAAGAGTGGGGGTTGTCGCTAAGGATTTCAAGCCGGAGAATCTGCACGAGTTTTTCCAAGAACTCGACAAAAAGAACTATTACGAAGCGCCCGCGCTGGAGGCTGTTGGGTCATGGGATAAGAGAGGTGATGATCGACCATACATAAAAAGATTGAAAAAGCACCTGAACATCGCGTTCGGATTATCATTAGAACAATCTAATAATTTGATCAAACCATTGAGATTTGTTGAAAATCCATACCTCGAAAAAGCTAATGTGTTTAGATTTTATAGGCAGTGGCCAAGGAAAAGTGTGGACGTCGATAATACTGCCGTTCGCATTGGTCAAGAATTGGAAATCTTTCTACGCGGCGGGAAAGACGCTTCGCCGAAGTATGCTCAAATGCTCTCTCATTTTGACTCCGATATCCTCGCCCAGCTATTCCGGGATTGCCAACGAAAAGTCCCATATGCAGGCTTGAAGCCGCTTATCCATCTCTCCCAGGGCGTGCCTAGAAATTTGTTGGGTATCCTAAAACACATTTACCGTCGCGCATTATTCGCCGGCGAGGCACCATTCGTCTATGACCCCATCAGTGTTACAGCGCAGTCTGAAGGCGTAATGGATAGTGCCTCTTGGTTTTGGGACGATGCCCAGCCGGATAGTTACGGCACTGAAGTCCGAGATGGCATTGAAGCTTTAGCTGTCCTGTTTCGCACCATCAGATATAGCGAACGTCCGTCTGAATGTGATCTGTGCACCTTCAGCGTCGATATCGAAAGCTTGAGCGAAGGCAGCAGACTTGTGCTTCGGATGGCTCAAAGCTGGTCGTACCTAATCGCGATCCGATCCGGTGCGAGCAATAGAAATGACGATAGTCTCGACGCCAAATTCCAGCTTGGACCGATGCTGGCGCCAAAATGGGGTCTATCACCGCATCGGAGAGGTTCGATCGAGATCAAACCTGAGCTTGCGAATGCTCTTTTTGATCGGTCCGAACGTAAGCATCTGGCTGGTTTGTTTAAGCGACGGATAGCCGAGATGACAGCTCCCAGCTTTTTCGCCCAACGTTCAGATACGCAGGATGTTTTGCTCTAATGATACCACGGGCGCTCTCTCACATCATTGATGCTAAGCGGCGTCTGCATCTGGAAGACTCAATTGAGAATCCAGCTTGGGATATCTTCATTTCCGCTTATAATGATAGCTCACGCGTACGAGAGATTTTTCGTGACATCAAGGCAGTAAATAAGTCTTGGTGGCTGCTGCCGGAATATGCATACAGCTCCGAGGAGACGGCGCAGCTACCTGCTCACATTTCATCGAACGCTACAAATGAAGCTGATCTGATATCTAACAATTTTGATTCTATGTCCATCGACTTTTCTGCGTCGGGCCGGATATGTATAGATATTACCGGTTTTATGATGCCTCACATCCTTTTTTTATTGAAGTATCTCAGGGATAGCGGGGTGAAGAATTTTGATATGATATACACGGAGCCAGAGCATTATGCTCTCAAAGCGGAAACACGATTCACGTTGGACGATGTTTCGACGGTTAGGCCTGTGGCCGGGTTCGAAGGTCAACATCACACGTCAATGGCGAAGGACTTGTTGATTGTCGGTGTGGGATACGATCACAATCCAGTCGGTAGAATAATACAGAATAAGGAGAGCGCACGTCTCGCTCAACTGCATTGCTTCCCTTCGCTGAGTGCAGATATGTACCAAGAGAGCGTATTGAGAATAGATCGGGTCGCCGAAGGATCAGCTGCTCAGCTCGACGGTCAGATTTTCTTCAGCAGTGCCAACGATCCTTATTTGACCTCTTTGGCCCTCTCAGAAACGGTACAGTATTTCCTTAATGCTGGGGGAATTAGTAATTTGTATTTAAGTCCTCTCGCTACGAAACCTCAAGCGCTTGGCTTCGGTCTATTTTATCTCAAGGAGCTTGAGGGCGCTGCTGCAAGCATTATCTACCCTTTTTCTACCAGATATTCTCGTGAGACGAGCAAAGGCGTTGGTAGAACTTGGGTCTATCCTGTGGTTTTTGGCTAATTGGAGTTTAGTTTCATCATAGGCGCATAGAATTTTAGCTTGGCGATACTGTCAAAGCGCTTCCACTGCGGCACGCATAATCTCGTCGTTCACGTCGATATAACGCTGCGTGGTCGTGAGGTGCCGGTGACCCGCGAGCATCATGATGGCCTTGGGTGAGATCCCGGCATGGGCCAGCCGTGTGATGAACCATCGACGGCCGCTGTGGCTCGATCCGCCATTCAAACCTGCTAAGTCGTACCACCCCCTCATGAGCTGACAGAGCGTGTTCGCGCTGAACGCCGAACGCTTCTGAGTGATCAGCACAGGCTGCAGCAGGGTAGGGGGCTGAGCGAGGCTTGCCCGATACTGCTCGACCTCCTTCCGCAGCCGAGCGTTCATGAACACCACTCGGGCGTGGCCGCCCTTCGTAACGGCGGCACTCAGCCGGAGCTGTTCACGCACCTTGCCCTCGCCGTCGAGGAGGTCGCCCCAGCTGAGCGATGCAATCTCACCAACGCGCAAGCCTGCTAAGTAGCTCAGCATGAGGGCCATTCGATTGCGTGGCCCATACTTGCTCTGGCTCACCACCACCACCAGCCGTTTGAACTCCGGCTCGGTCGGTACCCTGGCCTGCTTCATGGATACCTCATGTATCGCGGGAATCAGCGACAAATCATGATGTTTCCAGAACGAGTGAAGAGCGACCGCTGAGTCCACCTCAAAGATATCAGCAACTTAACATCGAACTTCATAGAAACTATATTTTATGATGTTTTGCGTCTCCTCCAGAATCGGGCCTGGAACGAGCTGCCCTTGGGGTCATTTGGGCGGCTCTCGAACTTCGCGCCCACGTCAGAGAGCTTCGAGAACGTCCGCTAACCGTCAATCCGAATCGTCTCAAAAGGCGGAACCTGGCTGTAAGCAGCTTGTCCGCTTCGAGGCTTGGGAAGTCCGAGAGCGGACGTTCGGCGCGGTTCAGGTGGAGGCAACCTGATGACCCCTTACAGACCCTCAAGCCTGCCGGCCGAGACGTCCGCTTGGTCGGAAGAAGCGGACCTTTGTGCGGCGGTCACGACATCAGCAGGTTCGATGTGGCTACACCTCACCCATGGGCCAGCGGTTCACTGCCGAATTGAGGGTGGCACGAAGGTCCGCGTCTGGGCACCAGCGAATGCGCATGCGTGAGCCTACGCAGTGGTGACGCGCGGTCTCTGCAGATCATCGCCGCTATCGCTTGCCGCCGGCTCCTCACGCTGCTCGGCTCGCCCGAGTGGCCTGGTCGATGCGCTGTGACCCCGGCAACTGAACCTCGCCTGCCGAGCATCGTCGTCACGCTCGGCCCCAGCGGCGGCCGCCGTAACGGCCTTGCTGAGGACGCGCCGACGTATTCCGCCCGGGAGGACGATCGACGCTATTCGAGGCCGTTGATCATCCGGTACAATTCTCGCACCCTCTCTCGCGTGTGGGTAGCCGCGTCAAAGTTCACCCAGTTGCTCCACTGGATCAGGGGGCCGGAGTTGAACCGTCGCGTAGTAGGTAGCTCGAGTACCCGTTGGCTTGCCATCATCCTTATGAGACGGTGCTGCCCGGCAGGGTGTGTGCCGTTCACCTCGCAGGCATCCGTGAACGTCACCCCCACATCCATCCCGATCTGCTGTGAACTGAAGATGTCGAACAGCTTCATCAGCTGCAATGCCGACATGTAGCGGCCGAGCGACGTGCCGCCTGTCCAAAGCCTGTCCACTTCGGCCGACCGCTCCCCACCTTTCTTGACCAAGTCGAAGAGTGCATCCAGTTCCTCCCCGCCGCCCCGACCGACCAAGCACTCCAGGGCGAACTCATCGGCAGCCTCCTCCTGGGCAGGCATCGGCGATGCGACCTCATACGAAATCGAGGCGGACGGCACCGCTCGTCGGACCTGCTCCATCCCGTCCATGTGGCCCAGGCAGATGTGACCCAGCTCATGCAATGCCAGGAAGTCGAGCATCTGCTCGTAAGTGGCCTGGGCTCGAACGACGTAATGCCAAGGAAGCAGGTCGAAGCGGGCCTCGGCCACCTTGCCCAGGGGATCGGCGACGGTCCCGCTTTCCAGGAATTCCCGGACGGTCGACCTGAGCGCACGATGGCTTGCGTATGCCCACTCAAACGGGTCGATTAGCGGCGCGCCGTCGGGACCGCGCGGGACGCGTCCCTGATGCAACAGGCCGGTGGCCTGAGCCGACGTCACCGCTAACACGGCGTAGAGAAAGCAGATCGAGAACGTCACCGGGCTGAAGAGCACGAGAAAGCCATGCTCGGTGCGCATGACCTCCGCCCCGAAGCCGTCGTAGGGGGAGATCGCCAGAGCAATCGCCCCTTCACTCGGCAGCGCGCTTATGGCCATCGCCGCGCTTACCGAGCGGTTCATCACGTCCGTGACGACCGGGGCGAAGCTGCCACGGTCTCGGCTCAGCATCCCGCAATCCCGGAAGCTAGGCGAAAGGAGATACCGGCACGCATTCGCGAGCCCCGCCTTCCTGGCGTAGAGATCGAGTTCGTTACCCACGCAAGTGGCCGGCTCGTCGCCCATCACCAGGCGAAGTCCGTCCTCGCCTAGAAACTTGACATAGTCAGCCTGAAGAAGAGCCAGCGACATTCCATCATCCACATAAGCTATGTATGCGTCCCTTGACGATCAGGACCGCCAACGTCCCGACCGGGACGCTGATACTGGCCGCGCTCAGGATATCGACAACGACGCCGGCGATCTCGGCGAGGCTCTGGGTGGAAGGATCGTGCAGGTAGGAGATCACGCGCGGATCGTTGCATATCGATCGCTTGACGGACTCGAGCACCCCGGCCATCCAGCGCCTTGCGCGCTCCCGCCTGCTCTTGTCGTCCAGTGGCCCGCTGTAGCGGATCGCTCCGCTCGCGATTAGCTGGGAGGCCAAGTCGAGAAGCAGTTCGTCCTCGCTCTTTTCAAGATCGTCGGCACTGATCATCATTATCACCTCGGACGCCGGAAAGCCGGCCGTGGATGCTCCTTAACAACAGATTTGCTTCCGGCCACCCCACCATTCGTGCTGGTTGCGTGACAGTGAGGCACCAAAGGCCCGCCCCGGCCGCCTTCACGCGCGAGAGCTTCCGAAAGCGTGGAGGTCGGCGGCGGCTGGCGGAACGAAGCAGACCGGAACCGCCTCGGCCTGCGAGCCTCGCGAAGCTCGTGCGGAACTCGCCCGCTCGCGCCAGGAGGGCCGGCCTCGAGGATCTTATGTCTCCCGGCTTGAACATCCCGGGCTGTGGCAGCTTGCGGGACGAGAGTGGCCATTCCAGAAGCCATGTTTGAAGGTCTGGAAGTGGCGCAACCAAGACCCACAAGCTGAGCTGCTGTAGCGTCCGCTTCGGAGAGGCCGCGAAGGTCGGCTGAATGGCCGAGATGGAGCGCAAACCCGAAGGTCCGCTTCTTGGCAACGATTTGCGATCGGCGGCTGACAGATAGCGGCGTCTTCATATCGATGAACGGCGATGCAACAGTTCACGCACGCTACGTTAACACCAAAGTTGAATCACAAAACGGCAGACGATCAATTAGGTTGAACGGCAGAACAGCGGCATTACCGTCTCCGCATAGTAGCTCGTCGAGCGCGAAGTAGGAGGCAAATGTGAGCGGACTTCTGAAGACTCTCAAGCTCAGCGCTGCGATGCCTGCCGTGTCGACCGCTGATCCACTCTCACGTGCTCGTGGTAGACTGCTGGAGCAACTCGCGGAACAGCGTGATATCGCGACAGCTAGCCTTGAAGGAACCGTCTATCAACCGCCGAAACGCATTGCGCTGCGCAAGAACGCAGAAGGCGAACGCATCCGCATTGAAGTGCCGCGCCGAGTGCGAAAGAACTTCTATCAGGATCAGGTAGGCGCATATCAGTTCGTAATGCGCATTGGCCTCGGCGCAAAACTCTTGGAATTGCAGCCGGGCAAACCCGCGATCAACGTGGGTACACTCGACAAACTGCCGGGCCTGATCGACTCGCTCATCGCAGCGGTGCGAGCTGGAGAGCTCGACCCGATGCTGATGGATGCCTTGGCTGCACAGGGCGTGATGATGGCAAAGCGCCGTTCCAAAACAGCTTAGGGCCACACCCCTCAAGGGCAGTCGCCTCCCGCGCTGCCCTAAGCGCCCTGGTCAGCACATATAGCTTGAGGGATCCGATGAGCACCGAGACGATCAAAGACCGCTACCAGCGAACCCTCGGATATATCGAGACACAATCAAGCGGGAGGCAGCGAGCGTTGGTTGCGAGCCGCAGAACCCTCGGCTTCTACGATCCTCAAACCGACACCACGAAGGACGCACACCAGCGCACGATCGCTCACGGCAACGTACTGGCATCGCTTATCTTCAACGACGATTGAACGGGCCAGAGCAGTCAATAAGCCAGTTAGTATCATGTATGTAAAAGTCATGAATAATACAACTAGCAAGATCTGACTGCGAACCTGATCCTCTCAAAGCCACCTCTCTTCGACATCAGCCACTCCGCATACGATCTGATGTCGTCATTGTCCCACCAGCTACGAGTAAGAACACTGCCATCTACATCGTCTGAGGCGTTGCCATTCGCTTTGAAATCAGTCTCGATGCGGAACTTCAGAGCGTAACGGATGACGCTCTTGATGTTCTTCACGACGGATCGAGTCGCGTCGAACGTCTGCAAATCCACCTGATACGGCGCATTATGCCCTTTGGCTCTTAGAGCCTCGGCAAACTCATCTCGGCTCACCTCGCCCAAGGCCACGATTCCATGCAGATGCGGACGCCACACCGTGGAGTCGTGACGAGCCGCGAAAAGCGGCCATTCCAGCGCATCCATGGCGATCCGCTTGTTGCGGCCAAACCCCGGCAGATCTCCAAAATTATCCCGGCCCATCTCCCACCAACCGGTCAGCTGCACGGCGTTCCAGCGAGGATCCTGACGCCGCCGGTGAGCGATCATGTTCCGGATCCGGCGCTTGGTCGCCGCGATAGAGGCATCTACGGAGCTCAGCTGCAGGGTCGGCGGCAACAGGAGAGTGAGGAACGCCAACTGGTCGTTCGGCACCCCAGCGAACGCCTGCTTCAACGCACGACCCGTTTCCTTGCCCCGGCGACGCATGAAGCAGCGCGGGCACATTGGCACACCACAGGTCCGCATATTGTTGCGGCTCTCGTCCATGGAGCCGCAGGCTTCCATACGCTCGTATAGCGGGTGCATCATGCCCAGCGCATTGAGTACCCGGGTGCGTTGCTCGTGCATCCCTGGGCTCAGCCATCGAATCTGGCGCCGCTCCCACGGCTCAAACAGCATAATCAAATTTGCGCGAAATTCTCTCATTGATAAATACGACATCAGGTTTTCTCCCATTGAACCTGAGGTATTTATCGATGAAAGTCCGGCGGCTAGCTGGAATCAGTTCCGCCAACAACGTTGATAGAAAGATCTGGCGGACAGGGTTTAACCCTGTCCGCCTTATGCTTCTTACTATGCAGCACGAAGATCTCGAACCACTTCGCGAGCACGCTCAACACACTCCGGAGCGATGGCTCTTTCTAGGTCGAACTCCGGAAATTCTTCGACGATGATCCATAGGAGGCGCTCTGCCTCATCGTTCAACCAAATCGTGTGATCAGCCAGCTTGGACGCATCTCGGCCCGCGTTCTTCAGGTCGTCGGCCTTAGCCGGAATCCCTCGTGACATCAGCCAGACCTCGATGTCCTTGTGCGTGCGAGGGACGCCGCCAGGACCATCCTTCATACTGAGCCCCCACTCCTCTCGCTTGAGAGCCCTCAGGAACTGCCGATAGAGGATGCCGGCCGGCCCACCACGGAGGTTCATCCCCGCCTTGTGAACGCGGGGGCCCACCGCCATCACGCCCTCCCAGGCAAGAAAGTCCGGCAGGGTCTTGAGTAGGCGCTTCTCCCGGAATGCCCTGAAATGCTCGATGGCCTCTCGGGCCTGCTCGGCATTACGCCACGGCTCGGTGTCGAACGCGAGGTGTGGCCGGCCACGAACGACACGCTCGACAGGCCGAACAGGGCGCCGCTTGAAATCATACTCCAAATTAAGTGTGAGATCGCGCTCAATGCTTACCAGATCGCTTTCCGTATGCCACATTTCTTGAAGGCTGATCAAAGAGCTCTGGCGATGAACCTGGCCTACCTCACGATTCAAGTAGAGCCTTAGCACGTACTCGTTGTGCTCGGCTTTTGGCACGTTCGGCTTCACGCCGGCTTTTGCAAGAACAGGCTCGTCATGTCCGGCAATGAACTCGGAGGTTATCTGACCGCGCGACTTGATCGCAATGACCTGACCCACAGTGTGCTTCTTCTCAAGAAACTTGGGCGATCCAAACACCTGCTGACGAACCTCCGCAAACATCCGGCACAGCGGACCATCAAGCCTTAAGGCAGATTCCGGAGCGTTCGTGAGAAAGCCGTCGGTGGTCACACTGACGAGCGTGTACTCCTCAGGGATGCTGGCCATCAGCTCGCCGATGACCGCTCGGCAAACGCCCGTGATGTAGGCGGCAAACCACGACGATGTGATAGTGGATGGAGGCATGCGGGTGTGCTGACCCCGCTGAGGATCGAACACCGAGCTCGCGTGCACAGCCTGGGCAATTTTCCCGTAGAGGCTGTTGCCGATCTCCTTCCAGATCTGCGCCAGCAACGACCCCTTGCCGGCCGCATCGCGTTGCTCTTGGATGAAGCGGGTGAAAGATTCGAAAAGTGGTAGATCGGAGGCCCACGGGATGATCATCCCGTCGAGGATCTCCATCTCTGCGCCGAGCGTTTTCGCCAGGTAAATCTCGGGAGCCGTACAGACGCTTACGCCTTCAAGCGGCCATAACAAAAGATTGTCGTCGCGGACCGGTAGGCAGGGGCACCTTGTGCCAGCGGGGAATTTGAATTCTACCTCTGCCACACCCATTACCTCGGGTGTGTAATCATCTACATGCGACGCTTTCCAAGCGCCCTTGTAGTCCAAAGGCCGTAATAGGCATAGGATAGTCGCGTAAGCCGCGCTGAGATCGAAATCTTCGAAGGTACCCAACTCAGTTGGGCCGTTCGTCAACGACTCAGCGCGACCCCCATGGTAGCCTTGAGCACCTCGTTCCTCGTTGACCAATCTCGAGAACGCAGGAACGCGAACGCGGATCGTTCGCATCCGGCCCGATTTGGGGCTGTATATGGTGCGCTTGCGTGTATCGACGCCGAGCGCCTCATCCAGCGATATCCCGGCCTTCTTGATCTCTCGGCGGGCGATCGCAATGGCGAACGCCGCAAGCGTAGCCGGCATCCGCTGTAGGCCACACTGCGCTGCGAGATCGCGGATGCGGAGGTAGTAGAGCAGAGCGATCAGGGCATCCTGAAGCGCATACGCCTCGAACGCCGCTCGGTTCTCCTTCAGCAACCGATCCATCTCATGGATCGCATAGCCCTCGGGCAGAGCGACCTTGGACATCCCCAGGAGCTGAGCTGCGGTCTCGAGGCTTCCCCGGCCCGGCGTCAGCAGCATCGTATCGACGAAACGAACGATCACGCGCCGCTTGGCTTTGCCATCGACGAACACGCATTGCGAGCGGCGAGGCTTGGCTCCCTCTGAAGCTTGAGCTCCGGTGCCATCATCCAGCGAGAACGAGAGGCCAGTGCCGGTGAAGGTCTTACCGAACCCTTGGAACTGGCGCTTGTGCGCCCAGAAATCCCGGTGGGCTGCGAGGTCCGCACGCAGGAAGTGACCGACCATGGTCACCCGATCGGGCCATTCCTCAATTGTTCCCTCGCTGAGCGCCCGCCGCAAAGCACGATCAATCAGGCCACCGATCGTGAGGCGGTGACGCTTACTGGGACCGGTCGTGTAGTAGATGAACTTGGTCTGCCGCCCCGCACACTCGACGACCACCGCGTAGTTCAAGATGTGGTTGTAGCGGTGTTTCCGAACTCGATCGACGCGACCTACCCACTCACAGTCGAAGGCGATGGTTACAGGCGCTGACACGCGCGGGGGCGTTGCCGTCGACCGAAGCAGACGGTGTAAGGGCATGTATGTGACCCCAATGGAAGTTTTACACGCAGAAAATCAACAAAATTTCTCAGCGACTTAGGGACACATTGATGGCCAGCTGATCGCGCTTGAATCGCTCGGGGTGCTACGCCACCCCGAGCAACCCTGCCTATGCGAAACTACGCGTCTTCATCATCCGGCAGCCAGTCAGGCTGCTGAACAGACTGACCATTGGCCAGTGCCATCACCATGTGGCTGAATTGACGAGCGATCCGGATCGGATCATCGGCGAACTGACCGCCGAAGGTGCCCGGATTCAAGAACATGAGCGCGTCACCGCTCTCGCGGTTAAGCACGACGCGGCCGTCTTTTTCGACTACGTCAACCCCATGCACCAGGCCGAGATCAACAAGACCGACCGGCACCATGATGGGATGAAACTTACGCTTTGCGTCTGGCATATCTGTACCTCATCCATTTCATCACACAAGCATTTTGGCGCTTAGTGCGAAGAACATCGACGAGGTTTAGGCGCAGCCGAACTCCCGCCGACGTGCAACGCACGTCTGCTCGAAAAAATTTGAGGCCGAAGCCCCAAGTTTTCCCGATTGCGGAAGCCCCCAATTTCGTCAGACACCCAAGGCAAGCTTGAATTCTGCCGATATTGAACCAGGACTGCTGCCACCGTAGTTCGGCTGCAGGGGCCATCCAGTACAGCGATCACCCAAGTCTGAACTTGGACACCGGAAGGGACTGGAACAGGACTGCTGCATACCAAAATGCCTCTCCGACTTAGGATGGCCTAATCGGTGAGTCAAGCATCTGTGAGAGCTCTGTGCAGTCGAGCATCATCAGACTGATTCGCCAGGGCGCAGCTAAACTCGTCATATCCAAAGCAGAATCGCAGGCCTTATTAGCTGACCGCTTCATCGTCTAGCGCACCGCTAGCGCAGCTTTGGGTCGGAGCGTGCAGGATCAATGACTTAGGCGTGCTCGCGCTCAGATCATAATCCTTGTGTCGGGGGTTCAAATCCCTCCCTCGCTACCAATATCTCCAATGACTTAGCTCAAATACCCGATCCAGAATGTCAGCTTCCCATGACCTGGGTCGCAAATGGGTCGCACAAGCGTTGATGCCCGCCAGGTCGCGGATGCGCATCGCGATATGGCATTTCATGGGTATCGCTCCTTCGCACCAGCGAATCGATTGGTGTCGCACGAAGGAATGAGCCTCGTTAGGCCCATGGGTCATCTCGTCTTCGATCTCCGGCGCAGTTCGCTTGTTAGAAGGTCGGAAAGTGCAGCACCGCATTCTCCCCGATCAGCACGTTGTTGATGTTCTGGGGTGACCAACTCGCCGCGTCTATGCGAGCGGTGCCTATGGGCTGATTGCCAACCATCTGAGCGAGGCGCGGCACGTCGCCCTCACCCAGGACAGGTGGGAGGTCCTCGCTAAACGTCAGTTACAGGCGACTTGCGGTGGCGTAGCCGATGCCGGCCAAGGCAGGGTACTCGGCCAGATGCCTGATAAGGGTATCGCGGAGAAGATGCGTTATCAACGTTCCATCCGCTCACCTCAGCCAACTTACGCAGCGGCCTCCACCGCCAGAATCGCTACAATCGGCAACCGGAGCGACCAGCCGGCAGCTGAATCGAATTGCCACAGCGCTCACGACGTAATCATCGTGGAGTAAGTTGGCGTCTCGACGAAGATCGTTTCCGTCTTGGCGGACGATTAGAGGCACTGGAAAGCCGCCCCAGGGTACAGTGCCGACCTGCTTCGGCGGCAGGCGGGTGTGCAGGACCATCGACTCGTCGCCGGTCACGCCCGCCAACGGATCCGGGATGTCGCGTGCAGGGCGATCTGCTCGGTGTAGTGCGGTCAGGCAAGCTCCAGTGGCGATTGTGACTTAAAGTCCGTCGCCTTATCGTCCACAGCCGCGCTCGATGCGCGGGTGAAACGTACGCATCCAGGTGCTCTCCGTGAGATCCTCGCAACGAACCTGCGACGGATCCGAGCCGAGAAGGGGCTCAGCCAGGACGCACTTGCGGACCTGTGCGAAATCGATCGCACATACATCAGCGGTGTCGAGCGCGGTCTGAGGAACGTCTCAATCGATACCCTGGAGCGGTTGGCTGCCGGCCTCCGGCTCGAGCCTTGGCTCCTCATAAAGCGACCGGACGCCGACCGCTAACCCTGGTCCGCAGACGCTCGGCTCGGCCTGCACCGCGGCGTAACGATGCACGGTCCTCACCGGTCTGCGTGTTCGCATCGATCAGACTGATCTCGCCGTCCGCATTGCAGGCGAATCTTATCCCTCCTGCCTGAAGTGCCGCCAGCACCGCTTGGACATTACGAGACTGGGTTCGGCATCCTCCTGCCTCCAGCATGACGATGGTCCGCCGCACGACGCGAGCGTTCCGGGCGAGTTCGTCCTGGGTCCAATCCAAAAGAACCCGTGCGGCGCGGAAGTGCCGCGCTCAGAAAATCGAAAGTTTCGCTTGCATTGCAGCCAATGTGCATTATCGTCTACGAGACTGGGCGAGCGTTTCGGCGCAACCGATCTTGCGCCGAAACTGACCTCTAAGGCCGGCGGGATCGGATCGACATCCGATACCTTCAGGATCGGCTGCATACGCGGCTTCGTCAAGCGAGACGACCCGCGCCGTTCCTTCGAATAAAGGAACGCGCTCGCCTTGCACGGCAACGTGCGGCGTAGCGGAGCCCATCCGATCGACATCCGCAGATGCGCGGCCGTCATTCGACGGCCGAAATCGACGGTCGCCGCATGACGTCACGTCGTCCGATCCCACGCCGGCGCGCCCGGCCCCTGCTTCCGTTCAGCTGGCAGACGTGGCGTCGCTGTGCCGACGCCAAACGCCTCGGCTGTCACCCGGCGCCCCCCAATGCCAATCCACAACGACCAAATCCGGCTGGGCCCCCATGGCTATGGGCGCGCCAGCGAGGGTGAGGAGCTGCTCGATAAGACAATGCTGAAGGATAGGACCCATGCTGTCGCGGCCTGAACACCTCCATCACTTCCCCACCCTGACCGCGATGCGGCCTCCCCGAGCGTCGGTCGCCCTCGGCTGGATCATCGCTATCGCGACCATCCTTGCAGTTTTGGTCCTCCTGTACGTGCCCTGGGTGCAGACCTCGGCTGGGACCGGGCGCGTCATCGCGCCGAACCCTGCCGACAGGGTTCAGACGGTTACGGCCCTGGTTCAGGGCCGGGTGGAGCATTGGTACGTCGAGGATGGCCAGCGAGTCAGCGCTGGGGATCCCATCGCCCGCCTCGTCGACAACGATCCATACCTGCTCAAGCGGCTCGCTGCCGAGCGGGAGCAGGTCGAGGCCGAGATCGCCGCGGCCGATCAATCGGTGAGGGTAGCGGAGAGCCAGGTCAGTCAGACGCGCGAGGCCGCCGAGAAGGGTTTCGTGACACGGCGCAACTTCGAGGCCGCCCAGATCCGCGTGGCAGAGCAGCGGGCGAAACTGGCCGAAGCTAAGGCCAAGCTAAGCCGCCTTGAAGTGACCGTGAACCGCCAATCGGCGCAGCTGGTGCGCGCGCCGAGGGATGGCCGCATTCTCCACATCAACGCGGCCGCCGCCGGCACGCTGGTGAACGCGGGAGACACCCTGGCCACCCTCGCGCCGCACGAGCCGGAACGCGTCGTCGAGTTGTTGGTCGACGGGCGAGACGTTGCCCTAATCCGGCCCGGCCAGGGCGTGCGCCTTGCTTTTGAGGGCTGGCCGGCCATCCAGTTCAGCGGATGGCCCTCGGTGGCCCATGGCATGTTCGACGGGCGGGTGCGAACCGTCGACCCCTCAGCCCAGGCGAGCGGCCTGTTTCGCGTGCTCGTCGAGCAGGACCCCGGACGATTCGCATGGCCCCAGGTCGATTTCATCCCGCTTGGAGCCAAGGCGCGGGGCTGGATACAGATGGAGACGGTTTCGGTGGGCTACGAACTCTGGCGCGTGATCAACAACTTCCCGCTGGAGTTTCCTAAAACACGCTCAGACCCAAGCTAAAAGATTAAGTGGTGGTCGATGATCGAGAGGAAGACGACCGCCTTTCCGGTTCTCTTCCCTGAAGCAGACTGGCAGCTTTGGGCCATCATCAATCTTTCGCGTCGTTCCTAAGACTGCGAGGAATCGGACATTGCGAGAGCCTGTTTTGGGGCAGGAGTTCGAGCTCGCCCAATTCAGCTTCGCGCCATGAGCTGACCTCCGGCTGACACGCGCAGAACCGACGCTCTCGACCCGTTGCGGTCCCCGAGCAGGTCCGCTTCCAGGCTGTTGACGCGGCAAAGGTCGACGACTGCGTTAGTTGGATTTCCGCTGGTCCCCTTTCGGTCGGCAGCACGCAAGAGCGGACATCGCGCCGCGCCTGCTTCCTACTGTCGACCGAAGACTAAGGGGCGGTCGGCCGCGACCTCGGCGGTTATTGCCTTCAGCTTCAAACGGCCGGGGTACACCTTGAGGAGCTGAATGTCGCGTAGGGCGACTCGGGGGCGCCCGCTGTCTGATTAGTGTGTCCGCGAGGTAGGGTCCGGTGCCACCTCAAGCGTCTGCACGACGTGGCGGAGCTTGTCGGGATTGCGAGTGATGTAGATCGCCGTGATCCGGCCGTCCTCAATGGCGAGCGCCGTGGTTTGGAGAACGTCGCCGCGTTCGCGGCTGATATAGCCGGGCAAGCCGTCGATCCAGACGGGTTCGAGCATCTGCGCCCAGCCTTGACCCCATTTGCGCCGCACACCCTCGAACATGCGCAGGAGGCGGTCCAATCCAGTGATGGGGTTGATGAAGGCCAAAACCTTGCCGCCGCCATCGGAGCGCAGCACCGCATTCTCGGCGAGAAGTGTACGCAGCGCTGCGGTGTCGCCGCTGGTGGATGCCGCGAAGAAGGCCTGTGCAATCCGCTCGCCCTCTTCGCGCTCTACGGGGAAGCGCGGACGCGCAGCCTCCACGTTCCGCCGTGCCCGGACGGCGAGTTGGCGCACGGCCGCCGCCTCCCGGTCG
This sequence comes from Methylorubrum sp. GM97, assembly GCF_024347855.1. Lineage (NCBI taxonomy): Bacteria > Pseudomonadati > Pseudomonadota > Alphaproteobacteria > Hyphomicrobiales > Methylobacteriaceae > Methylorubrum > Methylorubrum sp. GM97. The sequence continues at coordinate 137,810 of NZ_AP025942.1, read as the reverse complement.
AGCGCATCCGCCACCTCGCCGAGCGGCACGCCGAAGACGTCGTGGAGGAGAAATGCCGCCCGCTCAAGCGGAGACAGACGCTCCAGCGCCATCATCAGCGTCAGCGTTAGGTCATCTTTGTCCAGCCCATCCTCCTCGTTCTCGACGAGTGGATCGGGCAGCCAAGCGCCGACGTAGGTCTCCCGGCGGGCGCGGGCCGACTTCATCTCGTCGAGGCAGAGGCGCGTAACGATGCGCGCGAGGAACGGATAGGGAGCAGAGACCTTCGTCTGGTCCACCGCCACCCAGCGCAGCCAGGCATTCTGCACGACATCCTCCGCTTCGCTGCGCGAGCCAAGCATGCGGTAGGCGATGCGCAACAGCCGCGCGCGATGGACCTCGAAGGTCGCCGTGGCAATTTCGGCCTGCGACATGGCCCGTTCCTCGTAAACGAAGCCGGTTGAGCGAATGTGGATGACCATCGGCTATCCTTGCCGCCTTGAACAGCTCAGTTCCCGTGCCGCCGCTGTTAGGGCCGGTCCGGCGTCGTCAACACCCGGTCAGCCGTGTCCACGACGAAGACGGCGAGGAGCTTGGAGGGCTCGACGTCGCTGGCATTAGCGCTGACACCGTGGTGATCCCCGGGCATTTCGACGAAGCTCTCCCCGACGCGGAAGACTTTCTCCGGGCCGTCGTTGATCCGGCTGCGCACCGCGCCCTCGATCACAGTTGCCGTGATGAAGGCAGATGCGGCGTGGGTGTGGGACGGTGAGGACCCGCCCGGACCGTACTCGACGAGGACGCCGCGCAGGCTCTTGCCGGGAACCGAAGGTAGTGGATGGTCAAAGATCGTCGTGACCCGGGCCTCGCCCCTTGCAACATCGGCCGCCATCGCAGGAACGACGGAGACGGCAACGAGGGCGCCCAGCAGAAATGCTCTGAACATGGAAGGGTCTTTCTTCGTGGATGGGGAGAAGCGCAGCGGTTCAGGCAGCAGCGAGCCAGCTCTCGAACCGCGTCGGTCCGAGCCGTGCCGCTTCCGCATGCTCGGGAACAAGCGAACCCTTATCGAGCGCAGCGCCGAAGTAGCGCGCCGCCCTGTCGGCAAGCACCTCCCGACGGTCGCCGGTGGATGCGATCGAGTGGGCGACGAAGTCGCGGAACGGCAGGCGGTCCGGCCCGGCGATCTCGATCGTCGCGTTGCGCGGGGAGCAAGCGCGACATCGGCGAGCGCTGCGGCTACATCGGCGGCGGCGATCGGCTGGAAGTCGGCATCGGGAACAACGATGCGGTCGCCTGCGACGGAAGTCTGGGCGATCGTCGCGACGAACTCGAAGAACTGCGTCGCCCGGACGATGGTGTAGGGAAGGCCAGAAGCCGCGATCAATCGCTCCTGCGCGACCTTCGCGAGGAAGTATCCGTTCCCCTCCAGGCGGTCCGTGCCGACGATGGATAGGGCGACGTGATGTTTCACACCCGCCTCGCGCTCCGCGGCGAGGAGATTGCGGCCAGAGCGCTCGAAGAAGGCCAGCACCGCCGCGTCCTCGAAGGACGGAGAGTTCGACACGTCAACGACGACGTCGGCTCTGGCGAGAACCCCGGCCAAGCCTTCGCCCGTTAGCGTATTGACGCCGCTGCTCGGCGAAGCTGCAATGGCCTCATGTCCTTGTCGCGACAGTTCGGCCGTCAGATGCCTGCCGATGAGGCCGCCTCCGCCAATGACCACGATCTTCATGGTACCCGTCTCCTTGTTCGAGAACGGACGGGGCGGCTCCTTGCCGCTTTCAGGCGTCCGTCGAACAAATGACGAGGCGGGTCGGTCTTAATGTGACATGCCCCAGAAAAAAAATTAGCGACATGAGACGTGGAACTGCCGCCGGAGATCAATTGACATCCACGGGAACGGGACGGCGCTGGCGCCGCCCCTGACAGAGCGTAGAACCGACTAATGTTTCGCCTGGACCGGGAGGCGGAAGGGTGCACCGAGGCGGTTGAACGCGTTCATCGCGGCGATGGTGATTGTGAGGTCCACTAGATCCTTGGGCGCGAAGGCTGTGCTTGCGGCCGCATAGGCCTCATCGGAAGCGTGCGTATCGCTGACCAGCGTGACTTCCTCCGCCCACGCGAGCGCGGCGCGGTATTGGTCAGAAAACAGGTGGGGTACCTCGGCCCAGACCGGAACCAGGGCGACCTTCTCGAATGGCATCGTGTTAAGGAGATCCCGGGTGTGCAAGTCGATGCAGTGCGCGCAGCCGTTAATCTGCGACACTCGCAGAAAGACGAGATGGATCAGCTCATTGGGTAGATCGGTGCCAGTGGTGATGTAGTGGTGAATGCCATAAAGCGCTTTGGCACCCTGCGGAGCCACCTCGTTCCAGACCAGTCGCTTGTTCTCGCTCATGTCATTTCCTTGTGCTCGGAGCGCCAGAGATCGACGTTCAAAGCCATGACGAGCCGAGCGACTCGGATGTGACATGCGATGCTGCTTTCTCGTCCAAAGCGGATCATGTTCCAGCCGAGCGCATCTACGCCCTCTTCCAAGCAGGCTGAGCAGGTCGATTGTCGACCGTCATGGGTCGGACACGGAACTTCTGCTGCCGGACGAAGCGCCAAGGTCTGGTCGCCGCTCCCATCCGGACCTTTAGCGGCAGCACCTCGAATGTCCGCTTGGGGTCAGGAGTTCACTCTCAGGTTGTTCAGCTTTGCGCTATCAACGGACCTTCGCTTGTGAGAGGCTGAAGGTGCGCTTTTGGTGGACGAGCGGACCTTGGATGCACGCGTTGCCAAGCTCGGCGAGCACCTGCTTGGTTACGTATGGCTGCGCCGTGACTTGACCGGCTGGCTTTGGGACCGGGCTGATTGAGAGGATCAGCCTGGATCAGAGGAGTTGGGAATGAAGCGAGGACAGAGGCCGAGCGCGAAGCAGGTCGTGCTGATGCTGCGCCAGATCGAGGTACAGACGGCGCAAGGCAAGAGCATCGCCGTCGCGTGCAAGGAGGCGGATGTCTCCGAGTAGAAGCTTCGTGACGAGTGCCTACGCCAGGAAATCTTCTACTCGCTGAGAGAAGCACAGGTCGTGATTGGCCCATGGCAGAACATCTACAACCGTGTCCGGCCGCATTCGTCGCTGGGCTACCGGCCGCCCGCGCCTGTCAGCTTCCCAGATCTGGCCTTCCGGCTACCCATGGCCACTACCATGCAGTAGCCTCGCAAATGGGCCGGTCCAAAATACCGGTCAGGTCTGGGCTGCTCATCGGCCTTGAAGCGGGCCGAGGCGATGGCGGCCCGCATGCCGGGCACGGCCACCCTGCAGATCGTAGCCGACGACGAGACCGGTGAGCTCGAGGGCGCAACGATTCTTGGGCAGTTCGGCGAGGTGCCGGACGACTTCGCCGGGAGCCTGCAGGCTGCCTGAGGGGGGGCGCGATGCAGACTTACAGCCTCAAACAGGACGGCGGGCCCGGCGCCTTTACGGTCGTCGTTGACCGCGAGATGGTCGGGCGCGTGATCGCCTGTGACGAGCACCCCGGCCTCTGGCGCATCCAGGATCAGAACGGCCGGTTCATGGGACGGGCCGGCTTGCGCGAGCAGGGCGCCGAGTTCCTGGCTGCGTGGTTTGTGGCCGAGGATCAGGACTGGACGTGACCGACGCTGCGCCAACAGGCGCCAAACTGTGCGGACTGAGTTATTCGGCCCATCGGCTTGACCTAGCCGGTCCTACGCAGTCTTGTGACTCGCATTTGACAACGGCTTCGGCATTTAAGAGATATGAAGGTCCTCGCAGCATATTTTCGAGCCAAAGCTCACCTCTGTCGGGAGCTAGCCGATACTATAGTCGAACAGAAAAGTCCGGTCGCTTCGGAACTTCGTAGCTTGGCCGACGAGTTTGACCAGAATGCCGGCGTTCTTGAGGACCGGATCGCGAAAGACATGCCCGGCGATCTTGCACAAAGGGATGCCCCTGACTTCCACTAATATTTGACGTCTGCAGTATAGGTGAGTTCTGGAGTGGGAGCCGGCGCCAGCGATGACGACCGCATGGCCGAGGTGCGTAAGTGGATGCTGGCGGCGGTAAATTAATACGAGACGCCGTCGAGCATAACCGGCGGAAGTCGTACAAAAGCGGGCGCCCGTACTGACGCGCATCTGATTGCCGCAACGAAAATCCCGACGTGAGAGTTGCTAAGGCCCCCGCCCGGCTGGCTCGGCCACAAGCCTGGCCGGCTGCTCTGCAATACAGGGCCTAATGCCATGGACACCCCGAACGCACGACCAAAGCGTGCGACCGATCTGGACCGTCTTGTTGGAGAGCGCATCCAGGTGCTGCGCAAGTCCAAGGGTCTTACGCAGACCGCGCTCGGTCAGGCCATCGGCGTCACGTTCCAGCAGGTCCAGAAGTACGAGAACGGCATGAACCGCGTCGGCGCTAGCCGTCTGAGCGACATCGCTCGCGTGCTCGAAGTGCGAGTCTCGTCCTTCTACGATGGCGACGAGGGCGAGGGCGAGGACCGAGCCGAGGTGTTTGGTTTTCTACGCACTCACGGTGCCATCGATCTCCTGCGCGCCTTCAGCGAGATCGAGGATGATCAACTGCGCCGCGAGGTTCTGGCGATTGTGCGCACGGTTGCTCGCGTCGAACAAGTGCGGAACAGCTGATTCACTTTCATGCCGGCTCCCGCTGGACCATTCGACCGCGCGGCAGGTTTACGAGCCGGCCCTCTGGGAAGCCGCAGCGGGCGGCGCCAGCGATAACGACCGCAAGGCCGAGGTGCGAAAGCCGATGCTCGCGCCGCCATTTGATTTTTAACTTATGATTGCCCAAACTAAATACATTGCTTAGGGGCTGTTGGCGGCGATCGGGTCGCAATCAAGTTGCCCCGCCACTCGCAATGTAGAGCATGAACCCATGGACGATCATAGTGCATCGCCGAAGCAGGCGACAAAGGAGGACGTTATCCTCGGCCTGCGTATCCAGACTTTGCGCAAGTCGAGGGGCATCTCACAAACTGCGCTCGGCATTGCCATCGGCGTGTCGTTCCAGCAGATCCAGAAATATGAGATTGGCGCCAACCGCGTCGGCGCCGGTCGCCTGAGCGACATCGCTCGGGTACTTGGAGCGCCGGTCTCCGTCTTCTTTGAGGAAGGGGATGCCGCCGCGGCGCAGGAGAAAACAGAGGTCTTCGATTTGCTGCGTGCCCCAGGCGCCGTCGATCTGCTGAACGCTTTCATCACGATCGAGGATGACCGGCTACGCCGCGAGGTTCTGGCCCTCGTTCGAAGCGCGGCTCGCATGGAGCAAGATCACGGCGCCTGAGCCTGAGGCACCGACAATTGCTGAATTGAGCGAACGCTAAGACGACCGCATGGCCAAGGTGCGGAAGCGGATGATTGCGGTTGCACACCTTGAGCGAGTAGAAGATCTCTTGGCGCAGGCACTCGTCGCGCAGCTCTGCTCGGAGATCTCCGCCTCCTTGCACGCCAACGCTAAACTCTTGCCCTGAGCTGTCCGCACCTCGATCTTGCGCAGCTTCAGCACCACCTGCTCCGCGCTCGTCTTCTGTCCTCGTCGCATGTCCGACTCCTTCGGTCATAGCTGATCCTCTCAGTCAGCCCGGTCCAATGCCAGCCGGTCAGGTCACCCCCCCACTGCGTTAAGTGGCAGTTCTGTCAAGGGCTTGAGCAGGTTTTCAGCAGTCTGCTGGACCAGCACGGCTGACAACTTGGTGCTCCCTTCCACGGAATCATCCCTGGCCCTGAACGGACAACGTTAGCGTCAGTTCGAAGCGCAACGGCCGTCAGAGCAATGACACAGACCAGAGAAGAGCCCGCAGGAACCTAAGAAATTGTAAAATCTGAAAATCCTACCATATGAAGTACTGTTTCGCAGCAACGCCAATACTATCACCGAACAAAGCTATACAAATTTAAGCCGCCGCTTTGGCCGGACCGGCAACACTGACGCAAAGACATACAATATCTGCGCCTTTTCTCGATATGACATAAAAAGTTATAGATCTAGACGACAGCAAATCACATGCAAATAGATGTTGAACCTTATTGGAACGGTATAATATCGGGAGACAACAAAGCATGTGCCGGCCCGGCAACACCACTGGTACCAATTAAAAAATCTAAAGGCAGTACCCCCATTTGATGGTTTCGCACCTCAAATCTGGATGCTAATCATTGCCCAATAACAGTCACTGGCAAGACGTCAGGGCCGACGCGTTGAGGGCGGGAGGGGGCAATAATGGCTACTGTGAGCAATGGCGCAGCGACGTCCGTTTCCAACACGCCGCAGGCCAAGGACGACTACGTCACTACGGCTGAAGACGTAGGCACAAAAATTAACGTCCTCGCGAACGACTCCGGCGGTGCGGCCAAATCCCTCTACTCCATCAGCCAGGGCGACCCGCTGGCTGTCGCTAAGACCGCCACAAGCAGTCTGGGTGCCACCATTTACATCACCAGCGACGGCCAGGTTTACTATGACCCGGCTAGCGCAACGCGAATCCAGGCGCTGGCGCAAGGCGAGACAGCGGTCGACACCTTCGTCTACGAGGAGCGACTCGGGAACGGCACGATCAGCACTGCAACCGTGTACGTGACCGTCAAGGGCACCAATGATGGGCCAATACTGGCGGCTGATACAGCCACGCACGCAATGACGGAGATCGCGGGTGCGACATCTGGCTCGGGTACCGAGACAGCTTCCACTACGCTGACATTCACTGATAGAGACCTGAGCGACACACACACAGTGAGCTATGGTGCTCCGAGTGTCACCTGGACGGGCGGAGCCCACATCCCGGCCGATACGGCAGCTGCCCTGGCAAGTGCGCTGACGCTCACCAAAATGGATTCGACCGGTAGTGGCACCGGCTCAGTCAAGGTCGACTTTGCCCTAGCCGATAAGTTGGCTGATTTTCTTGGGGTACACGAAACATTGACGGTGACGTATCAAATCACTGTCAGAGATAGCCAAGGAGCCAGCTCAGTTCAGCCAGTGACTCTCACGCTGACTGGCACCAATGACGACGCGTTGATCACGGCCGCTACGGCTGGCTCCGACAGAGGGACTGTGACCGAAGATGGCAATGTGGCTGCTGAGGGCGTGCTGTCGTTCACGGATGCAGATCTGAACGATGCGCATACAGTCAGCGTCATGCCGTCAGGGGCCGCGCTAGGCACACTCACGGTCAACAAGACGGCTGATTTGAACGGCGTCGGCTCGGTCAGTTGGAGCTACACTGTCGATAGCACCAAGGTCCAATACCTGGCCGAGGGGGAGACCAAAGTCGAGTCTTTCCAGATCCTGTTGAGCGATGGTACCTCGACGGTAAGCAAAACCGTTTCAATCACGATTACCGGCACGAACGATGCGCCGGTGGTCACCCCAGCGAGCGTGGGCGACAGTGCCGGAACGGCAACACCGCTGCTCCAAACCGACGCAGGTCTGGCGACGTCCGGCACTCTCACGGTCATAGATCTCGACGTGGTGGATCAGGTCTCGGTGGCTGTCTCAGGCGTGACCCATTCCGGGCCGACCGGCAGCCTGACAAATGCAGAGCTCCTGAGCTACTTCCATATCACACCAGGAACCATTGTCGACGGCAGCCATACAAGCGGTCAATTCACCTGGACGTTCAACTCCGGTGCGCAGGCTTTCGATTTCCTCGCTCAAAGCGAAGTGCTCGAGCTGCAATACCGCATCACTCCTGATGATGGGCATGCTCCCACCGGCACAGGCGACGGTGTGGTGACGATCAGGATCCAGGGCACCAACGATGCGGCTGTGATCGGCGGCACTGCGACCGGTGCGGTCACCGAGGACGCGGTCACCACGACCTCAGGCCAGCTGACCATCACGGACGTAGATACCGGCGAGGCTCACTTCCAGGCCATCGCCGCCGGGGCTCTGACCAAGACCTACGGCTCGTTCACGTTCAACGAGACCACGGGTGCGTGGAGCTATGCGCTCGACCACGCCAAAGCCGATAGCCTGGCCAAGGACCAGGTGGTGCACGACACCCTGAACGTGACCTCGTTCGACGGCACCGACACCCAGCTCATCGACGTCACCATCACCGGCACCAATGATGCGGCGACGATCGTGGCCAGCGGTGGCGACCACGGCAACGTCACTGAGGACACACCCGGCCAGGGCCTCACACAGGGTTCGCTGAGCGTGCAGGACGTGGATGCGGGCGAGAACCGCTTCCAAGCTGTGGCGGCTGGCGCCCTTGAGGGCCAGTACGGCAGCTTCACGTTCGACGCGGACACCGGCGCTTGGAAGTACACGCTCGACCATGCCAAGGCGGACAAGCTGACCGGCACGGACGTGAAGCACGACACCCTGACGGTAACCTCGTTCGACGGCACCGACACGCACGTCATCGATGCGACCGTCTACGGCACCAACGATGCGGCTGTGATCGGCGGCACTGCGACCGGTGCGGTCACCGAGGACGCGGTCACCACGACCTCAGGCCAGCTGACCATCACGGACGTAGATACCGGCGAGGCTCACTTCCAGGCCATCGCCGCCGGGGCTCTGACCAAGACCTACGGCTCGTTCACGTTCAACGAGACCACGGGTGCGTGGAGCTATGCGCTCGACCACGCCAAAGCCGATAGCCTGGCCAAGGACCAGGTGGTGCACGACACCCTGAACGTGACCTCGTTCGACGGCACCGACACCCAGCTCATCGACGTCACCATCACCGGCACCAATGATGGATTGACCCCAAATCTCGTGCTCAATTTTGACAATATTTCTAGCGGCCCCGTTCCAGACGGATATGGTGGTCTGAATTGGAACAGCAATGGGTCATTCTATAGCGGCACGGCAGACATCTTGAATACTGGATACGGGTACGGGAATGGCGACAACGACTCGTTCGTCTTTAACGGGTGGGCAGGAAAATACAGCAGCATAACGAAAACAAATGGAGGAACTTTCAGCGTCTCTGGGCTAGACATCGCAGATTCCACCTACGCTCATTTTAGCGATACCCCCAACGATGCTAACACTGTACAATTTGTAGGAATGAAAAACGGCGCTCAGACATATTCGAAGCTCGTCTCGTTAAGCAACGACCATTTCGACCATGTAGATCTAGATTTCTCTGGTATAGATCAATTCCAGATCAACGTAGTTGGAGGCCAGCAAAGCGGTTTAGGTGTTAGCAATACTGGCTGGTGGGCTATCGACAACCTAGGGCTCATTATATGAGCAACTAAAATTGCGGCAGATCACAAAGGGCCGCGGGCTAAATCCGCGGCCGTGTCCGATTAAATTCAACGTTCATCACGGAAAAATTTTCGGATTTGACTGTAATACATTAAGCCGACCATCCTGCTGTCTAATACACTCATAGAGGTAATGATCGGCTTGCACGCGGTGGTCCAAGTTCTAAGTTAGTGCAGGGTCGGCCTTTGCTCCACGGGTCGCTTGGCCGGCGGAGCCGACTGGGTAAGCGCGGCCGGCCAAGCGGTGAAGGCCGGCACGAACACCTCCGGGGCCGGTGGTCGGTAGCCGAGCGACCGCCGGCGAACGGCTGTCTTCAGTCAGAGTGTGCGCCATGAGCCGACCGTCAGCAGGCAGGCGCTGAACCGCCGCTTCCGACCCCATCCGGACCTTCGGCGGGCACAGGTCGAATGTCCGCTTGGGGTCAGGAGTTCGCATGCCGCTTGTTCAGCTGTGCGCCACTTCCAGACCTTCAAACATGGCTTCTGGAATGGCCGCTCTTGTCCCGCAAGCTGCCACAGCCCGGGATGTTCAAGCCGGGAGACACAAGATCCTCGTCGCGTGGTAGCCCTGGCCTGAGGCTACGGCCCCTTCCGACTAAGGTCTCTCGGAAGGGGCGACCATTTCTTCATCGCTGTCACGCATCCTGACCGCATCGGATCGGGGGCGGGCATAGTCGCGAGGAAGGACGTCTGGGCGGCGGCGGATAGGATACGGGCCAGGGCCCGCGACGCCGACGGCGCCAAGCCCCGGGTCTCGGTGCGCACCGTCCGCAAGGCGCTTGGCAAGGGCTCCTTCGGGGACATCGCCCGCGAGCTCGCGGAATGGAAGGCCAGGGTCGGCTACCGGCCGCTGATCGAGCAGGCCGAACTGCCGGAGGCGCTGCAGGGTCAACTCGCCGCCTTCGGCACTGCGTTCCTCGAACACGTCCGCATCGAGTAAACCCGCCACCGGATCGCCGAGGCCGAGGGCGAGGCGGCCCGGAAAGCCGGCCACTGGGAGATCCTGGAGGAGGCCCTGGCGCAGGTCTACCTGCTGGAGGCGCGGGTCGCGATGCTGGAGGCCGACCTCGCCCGGCTGCGCGCGGCGCCGCCCGCGGTCGCATCCCCGGAGCCGGAGCCGGTGAAGGTCCCCGCGCCTACGGACCTCAACCCCGTCTAGGGCAAAGTCCGCGACCGGCACACCGCCGAGGCCGCCGACCCGGTCTGGGCCGACGTGCGCGTAGCGGTCACCCGCGTGCTCGAACAGCGGGGGGCGATGTGGGTCCACGCCATCCACCTGTCGCTGCCGGACCAACTCAAGGAGCGCGCCGAGCGAGCCGGGCTGCCGCTGATCCCGGCATGGCTGCGGCTCCACCTCATCCGCCTGGCCGACGCCGGGGACGGCTTCGCCGAGGTCGGTCGCCCCGCCAGGGACGGGCCAGATGGGAGTGTTCGCAAGCATCGGTCGGTCGTCGTGAAAAGGACGCCAATGTTGTGGGGCCGGCCGTCCGCGCCAAGGTTCGCGTAACGGGGAACGTGACCCGTTACGCGATAGCCGCCGAGTCGAGCGGCCCTCGCCACGTGATCCCCCGCCCGCTCGACCGGGCCTGCCCGAGGACGCTTGCGCGCCCCCGGCAGATCACCTCACAGGCTCGGTCGGAGCCCGCGAACCGAGCTCACGCCTTACAGCACCGCTTCGGCGTGCAGGAAGGTTCTCTTCGCCTGTCAGCTTCCCACCGATATCAAGTGATCGGCGGGCCCTCGCGGCTCGTCCCGAACCGCATCGACACCGATACCCGGGAATCGACTGACAGCCAGCCTCAGTCAGCGTGCCGAAAAAGGGCTTCTCCTCGATCAGGAGCCGTGCGCTCGACCCGAGACGAGCCGCAGGTTCGGTCCCGCTCGCGTCGCCAGGGCAGCGGTGACCTTGCGTTCGAGTTCGCCCACCCGGAACGGCTTCTGGACGATGGCGTCAGCCCCGGCGGACCCGGCCTGCGCCAGGGCCGAGGTGTCCGCGAACCCAGTCACGAACAGGATCGGGATGCTGGGCCAGCGCTTCCGGATCTCCGCCGCGGTCTGCGCCCCGTTCATGCCCGGCATGGCGAAGTCGATGACGACGAGGTCGACACTCGGGTCGGCCTCCAGCGCTGCGAGCGCCTGCAGGCCGGATGCTGCCTCGCGCACATGGTAGCCGGCCTCCGAGAGACGGGTCGCCGAGACCTCCCGCACGCCGCCGTCGTCGTCGACCACGAGTAGAGTCGGTGCGTTCCCGGCGCGATGAACCTGTGCCGTGTCCGCATCTGAGGCCGCCACCGTGTCTTCTCTCGGCTCGGCGCGGGGAAGGTACACCTTGATCGAGGTCCCCTCGCCGACGACCGTATCGATCCGGATGCCTCCGCCCGACTGCTTCACGAAGCCGAAAACCTGCGCCAGCCCGAGCCCCGAGCCCTTCCCGACTTCCTTGGTGGTGAAGAAGGGCTCGAACACGCGGGCCAGCACTTCCGGCGTCATCCCCGTCCCGCTGTCGCTGACCGCGATCATCGCGTACTCGCCGGGAGCGGGAAGCTCGGGCCGGGTCGGACTTTCGGTAACCGTCGCGTTAGCGGTCTCGATGGCGAGGCGCCCGCCCACCGCCATGGCGTCGCGGGCGTTGATGGCGAGGTTCAGGATCACGAGCTCGATCTGCGTAGGGTCCACGAGGGCGTGCCAGAGGTCGGTCTGGAGTGCGGTCTCGATGTGCACGGCGCCGCCGATGGAGCTTTGCAGGAGATCCTGCATCGAGGCGACCGTCTGGTTCAGGTTCACGGGAGCCGGCACCAGCCTCTGACGGCGCGAGAAGGCAAGAAGTTGCGCGGTCAGCCGGGCCCCGCGCTCGGCGGCGCCGCGCATCATGTCGAGGCGGCGCTTCGAGCGCTCGTCCGACACGGCGCGCTCCAGGAACTCGATGTTGCCAGCAATGACGGTCAGCAGGTTGTTGAAATCATGCGCGACACCGCTCGTGAGTTGCCCGACGGCCTCCAGACGCTGGGCGAGGCGGAGCGCATCTTCGGCGCGCTCGCGCTCCGCGATCTGCGCCTGCAACGCGGCGTTCGCCTCAGCAAGCTCCTGCGTCCGCTCGGCGATGCGGGCTTCGAGGGTCTCGTTCACGGCCTGGAGCGCGGCCTCGGCCGCCGCCTTATCCCGTTTAACGCGCGCCTCCGCCAGCGCCCTGACGACCGTGCGCGGCATGCGGTCGAGCCGCTGCTTCGTGACGTAGTCGGTCGCCCCGTTCTTCAGGGCCTCGACGGCCACGTCCTCGCCGAGGGTGCCCGAGCAGAAGATGAAGGGGACCTCGGGGCATTGCTCCCGGGCGATGCCGAGGGCGCTGACGCCGTCGAAGGTCGGCAGGACGTAGTCGGCCAGGATGATGTCGCAGCGTCCTGGCCGCGCCGCCGCCGCGAAGGCGTCGCGGGTCATCACGCGCTCGATCACGACCGGATGGCCGAGACCGTCGAGTTCCGCCTCGATGAGTTCGGCGTCGAGGTCGCTGTCCTCCAGGTGAAGGATGCGCAAGGGCCCCGGCGTGCCAGTCACACGTTCGATGGCCAGCCTCCCCTGTGCGGAGGCGCCTCGTTCAGCACCGCCCAGAACACGCCGAGGTCCTTGATGGCCGCGAAGAACTCCTCGAAGCCGACGGGCTTCACCACGAAGGCGTTCACCCCGAGGTCATAGGAACGGACCACGTCCGTTTCCTCCCGAGACGACGTCAGCATCACCACGGGGATGCCCCGGGACGTCGGGTCGCCCTTCACCTTGGCCAGGACCTCTAGGCCGTCCACCTTCGGCAGCTTGAGGTCCAGGAGGATCACGGCCGGGTCCTGCGGCGCCCGCCGCTCATGGGGGCCGCGCCGATAGATCCAGTCGAGGGCCTCCGCACCGTCGCGGCAGATGACGATCTCGTTGGCCAGCTGGCTCGATTCGAGGGCAGCCAGCGTCAGCTCGATGTCGTTCGGGTTGTCCTCGACGAGGAGGATCGGCTTCAGGCCGGCCATCTCAGTATCCCTCGCCCCGGAGGGGCAGCGTGAAGGTGAAGGTCGCGCCCTTGCCGAGCGCGCCCTCAGCCCAGGTCCGCCCGCCGTGGCGCTCGACGATGCGCCGCACGTTGGCGAGGCCGATGCCGGTCCCCTCGAACTCCTCGACCCGGTGCAGGCGCTGGAACACGCCGAAGAGCTTGTCGACGTAGGCCATGTCGAAACCGGCGCCGTTGTCGCGCACGTAGAAAACCGCCTCGCCGTCCTTCGGTGCCGCGCGTTCGATTTCGATCACGGCCTCCGGGCGGTCGCGCGTGTACTTCACGGCGTTCGACAGGAGGTTCTCGATGACCAGCCGCAGCATGAACGGGTCGGCGTAGGCCCGCCCCAGGGGGCCGATCTCCCAGCGGATCGTCCGTTCCGGCGGCACGTCGCGAAGGACCTTCCGGCGCACCTCCTCGACGAGGGCGTTCATTTCCCCGGACACCTTGTTCAGGGCGTGGCGGCCCATCTGCGAGAAGGTCAGCAGGTTGTCCACGAGGGTGCCGGCCGAGAAGGCCGCTTCGATGATCGTGTCGACGTAGTGCCGGCCCTTGTCCGAAAGGTTCGTGGCCTCGCGGGTCTTGAGCAGGTTCGAGTAGCCGACGATGTGCCGGAACGGCGCGCGCAGGTCGTGGCTGACCGAGTACGAGAACGCCTCCAATTCCTTGTTGGAACGCTGGAGCTCCTCGCTCATGGCCGCGAGTTCCTCGGCGCGGCGCAGGACGATCCCGAGTACGGAGGAGCGCAGGTCCTTGGCGGCCTCGATCTCGGGCAGGGACCACGGCAGCGAGCGCGCCTTCACGGTCTCCTTCCAGATCTCGAAGCTTTTCCGCGGGTGCAGGCGGTCCGGGCCGCCCTCCGGGGCGGGGGTCGCGGGCTTGGCCGGGTTGCCGCCCCACTTGACGGTGCGCACCACCTCGGGCCGGAACCAGAGGATATAGCTTGCATACTTCTTCGAGACCGAGATCGCGAGGAGTCCGCTGGCCTGTGCGGCGAAGGCCTCCGCCTTCGGCAGAACGTCAGACAGCGCATCGGTGGCAAAGACCTCGTCAGCATCCTCGCGGGCGGAGAGCCAGTCATAGAGGGCCCGCACCTCCGTTTCGCCCGGGGTGGCGCCGATCAGGCGGCAGCGGTCACCGGTGACGATGGCGGCGCCGGCGGCGTTCACCAGCGCCATGACGTCATCGGGGTGCTTCAGGAGGCCGTCGACGAAGCTGTCCTCCTCGGCCATGAAGCCGAGAAGGCGCGCCTGGATCGCACTGAGGGCGAGGCGCTGCTCGGCCTGGGCGGCGCGCTCGCGCGCCGAGAGTTGCAGGGCGAAGATCTGGGTGAGGAAGTCGCAGGCGTTGCGGGCCTGGAGCGGCACACGCTTCGGCTCCGCGTTGTGACACGAGATCAGGCCCCAGAGGCGGTCGTCGACGAGGATCGAGACCGACATGGACGCCAGCGTGCCCATGTTGCGCATGTATTCGACGTGGACCGGCGACACGGAGCGCAGCACGGACTGGCTGAGATCTAGCGGTGGCCCTGCCGGCGTCAGCGTCGGTCGGATCGGGACGGGGACGTACCCGGCGTCGGGGATGATGCGCAGACGGTTGCGCCGGTAGAGTTCGCGCGCCTGGACAGGGATGTCGGAGGCGGGGAAGCGTAGGTCGAGGTAGGAAGGCAAGTTACCGTTGCCTGCTTCCGCCAGCACCGTACCGTGCCAGTCCTGGTCGAACCGGTAGACCAGGGCACGGTCGAAGCTGGTGACGTGCCGGACGTCCTCAGCGACGATGGCGCACAGATCCTCCACGTTCCGTGCCTGGCGGAGGCGTTGCACGAAGGCGCGCAGGCGAAGGCTGAGCGCGTCGAGCCCGGCCTCGACCGATGGGTCGGCGAACTCCTCCAGTTCCACCACGACGAGGCCGCCGACGCGATGCGCCGCGACCTCGTAGGCCTGGGATGCCGCGGCGGCGAGGGTGACGGTCCGCAGGTAGTGGGCCCCATCCTCGGTCGGCTGATCGTCGAGATAGCGCCGCACGATGGGGACAAGTTCGGGAAGCGCGGTTTCCAGGGCCGCGCCGACATCCGTCCCGGCCGGCGCATTCGCGCTCGCCTGCACGATGACCAGGCTCGCCGCATCGACGGTCAGCAGGAAGCCGTGCGGTTGGATGCTGCCGACGATGTGGATCGGTTCGCGGTCGCAGGCCGTCAGATCGACCGCGAAGGTGTCAGCGCTCCGTACGTTCAAGCGAGGTCATCCCCGTAGTGGTCGATGAGACCGGATCGCATCATTTCATGGTTCATAACATTTGGGTCGGCACCCGCAAACAATCTGGGCATTCAGCGGCGAAAACGTTACCTGGGCTATACGGTCACAGTGCGGGTGTACCGGTAAGGACGCGTCCGTCCATGAAGTGCCGGCCGCCGTGCGACCCACGCGACGATTGCCTTGCGACATGCTGTCGGGAGACGAGCCGCTCAACGAACGAGTGCTAGGGCCTGTCGTCGCCTGAACGGATTGTCGGTGCTCGCGTTTTCTCGTTTTCAAGTGAGGAGACGTGATGCTGTCAGACGCGCAGTGGGGTGAGTTGGAGCCGTTGATCGAGGCCTGCCGCCCGAAGGCCAAGACACCGCCCAAGGAGCTTCGGCGGACGATCTCTGCGATCCTCTGGCGACATCAGAACGGGGCGAAGTGGCGCGCCATCCCCGAGGAGTTGGGGCCCTGGTGGCAGGCGGCACAGATCTTCATCCGCTGGGCACGCGCCGGGGTGTGGGAGCGGCTGCTCGATCGCGTGCAGGAGCGCGGCGTCGCGCTGGGCATGGTCTTCCTCGACGGCAGCAACGTGCGGGCGCACCAGAAAGCGGCAGGTGCCGCAAAACGTATGGCCCGCCCCGTCCGCAAGTGGCTCGGATCCGCTGGTCTGTGCAGTCTGCATAAACGTATCCGGCCTTCCGGCAGCGCCGTTGGCCAAGATGGAGATCCGCGCGTCCTGGGCCTCATAAAGGGGTCGGCGTCGAGCGCCATTTTTGCGGAGAGGCTTCCAAAACACCGGTCGACTGTCAGGCCATCTTCCTCTCACCGCCCGCAGACATCGAAAGGCCGGCGCGTCCGCGCCGGCCGAACTCGGATCAGGCGGCCACGGCCGCCGGCTCGTAGACCCGCCCGTGGCGCAGCAGCGCCCAGACGATGCGCGCCATCTTGGCCGCCAGGGCGACCACCGCCGTGTTGACGTGCGACCGCGCCAGCAGCCCGCGCAGCCACTGCCCGAGATGGGTGTCGCTCTGGCGCAGCGAGGGCAGCGCGGCGCGGGCACCCTGGACCAGCGTCTTGCGCAGGTACTTGCTGCCGCGCTTGGTGATGCCGACGAGCCGAGGCTTCCCGCCGGTCGTCACCTGCCGCGGTACGAGACCAAGCCAAGCCGCTAGATCGCGCCCGCGGGCGAAGCTGGCCACGTCGCCGATGGCCGCCACCAGCGCGGTCGCGTTAAGTGCGCCGATGCCCGGGATCGTGGTCAGCCGACGAGCGTCCTCGTTGATGCGGGCCTGCTCAGCGAACTCGGCGTCGAGCGCGGCGATGCGCTGGTCGAGCTCCTGCCAGCGTTCGCGCACCTCGGCCATGAGGGTGCGCATGCGCGGTGTGAGCGACGCGCCCGCGTCTGTGTCCAGCAACGCGGCCAGGCAAGCGGTGAGCTTGGCGCGCCCCTGCGCCACGACGTGGCCACGCTCCAGCAGGACGGAACGGATCTGGTTGGTCAGCGCCGTGCGCTCGCCCACGAGCTGGTCGCGGACCCGGTGCAGGGTCTGCACGTCGAGCTGCGCCTCGGACTTGAGTGCCACGAAGCGCATCGTCGGGCGTGTGGCCGCCTCGGCGATGGCCTCGGCGTCGCGGTCGTCGTTCTTCTGCGCCTTGACGTAGGGGCGCACGTACTCCGGCGACATCAGCCGGACGGTGTGGCCTTGCTCGGCCAGGGCGCGGCCCATGTGATGGGCGCCGCAGCAGGCCTCCATCGCAACGACACACCCCGGCAGCTTCGCGCCGAAGGCGATCACCCCCTCGCGCCGCATGCGTCGGCGCAGCACGACCCGCCCCGCCGCGTCCAGCCCGACGAGGCTGCAGCTGTTCTTGCCCAGGTCGATCCCAAGAACCGCAATCGTCATCGTCCCGCTCCCTTCCTCATCTCGGCTACCCTGCAAGCCTAGCAGCGCAGTCCGGTGAGGGGCGGGCCATCCATAAAGGGGGGATCTGCGGCCGAGCGAGATGCTCGTGAAGCACTTGGCCGCTCTCGTGGCGGCTATGGCACCAAGGCTTGCGTGATCGCCGACGGGAGAGGCCGCGCCGTCACCTTCCGCATCGCTCCGGGGCAGGCCCACGAACTGCCTTACGCCATCCCGCTCCTCGACCGGTTGCCCGGCGTGCCCAAGTGGGTCGTGGGCGACCGCGGCTATTCCAGCCACGGCTTCCGCGAGCACATCTGGACCACCGGTGCACGCCCCGCGATCCCGACCAAGCGCAACGAGGAGCAACTCGCTTGTCCGGATTGGGTCTACAACAACCGCAACATCGTCGAGCGGCTATGGGCGCGCCTCAAGGAGTGGCGCGCCGTCGCCACACGCTACGAGAAGACCGCCGTCAGCTTCGCCGGTGTCCTCTGCCTCGCCGCAACGCTCGATTGGCTCAAGTGACAACAGGCCCTAGGATCAACGAGACCATCGACGGGTCGGTGTTCGACCGTTGGCGAGCCAACCCCGACTACAGACCCCCAGGACTTGAGGCGTGGGCAAAGCGCCTGCAAGTGGACCCGAGCGCCTTGAGTGGTTCCGTCCTCGCGTCCGACGGGCGTACGGTGGATAACCGTGCAACATTCCCCGCGTGATGCAGGCAGCGGCGGATCGGAAGTTATTTCCGGCTTGAAGTGTCGACCCCTCCGTCGGTCCTTGGGCCGTGCCAGTAGCTGGGCTTGGTGGGGCGCGGCCTTCCCGACACGGCGATTAACCCATCGGCTCGGAAGTGACCGCTTCTTCACGCCTGGGCCCCATGATCACCCGAGTGTTTCGGGGCGCGGGTCATAGTCGAAAGGGTCGAGGTCTTAAAGGTCGCGGACCAATTGCGGGCCCAGAGTGTGGGCCGTAGAGCGAAATGGCGGGTCCTGACCAACATCGGACGTTGGTTTGATGGGCCACAACAGGAGGACGTGGTAGCCGCCGGACCATCCATACCATCTCAACGGCAGCTATTGGCCTCCAAGCGGCCATTCCAGTGTCTTTGGTCGGAGGTCCGCTGATCGCGCACAGCAGAACAAGCGGCATGCTAACTCCTGACCCCTTGCAGACCTTCAGGCCTGCTGGCTGAGACGTCCGCTTAGTAGAAAGCAGCAGACCTATGTGCGGCGGTCACGATATCAGCATGTCGTGGCCCATTACGCGGGCAGGTCAACGTTCGCCTTCGGCGAGCTACTATCGCTGCGCAGCGTGATCGCCGCGCTGAAGGCAGGACCGGCGCGCGGGGGCTCCTTCCGGGACGTGGGGCCTCCGGGACTGGAAGGCGGAGCGGGCCTACTGGCCGCGGCCTCCGCCTGCAGGGCTGCCGGAGCGCCTGCATGGGACCCTGGCGAAGGCGGCGTCCGAGATATGGGAGGCCACGCAGGCGGAGGCTGCGGCGACCCTGCTGATCGATCGGGAGAACCTGGAGGTTCGGGCGGGAGCGGGGGAGGAGCTGCTGGATGAGGCGCTGGCACGCCTCGACGTGGCGGAGGCCGAGGCGGCTTGGCTGCGCGAGCGGGTCGAGCGGCCGGAGAACCGCTTGGAGCGGGTGCGGTCCGAGGAGTTCTGGGACCGGGTGATGCGCGAGGTCTGGAAGATCCTGCCGGCGGAGGGGGCGATGACGCCGGAGGAGATCCTGCCGGGGCTCAAGTGCGTGACCGTTCGCGGCGCGGCCCTGTACAGGGAGCCGCTCACCCCGGTCACCCTCAAGCAGAAGATGGACGTGCGCGTCGCACACGGGCGCTACTTCGAACCCCGGGACGAGGGCCGTTACGCGCGCAAGGCAGGCTGAAGGGACGGCGCCCGTGAGGCGGATCGGGGTTAATCCCGCCCTCGCTCCGGGTTCTCCCCAATAGGAGGCGAGCACGCCCGCGCATAACGTGGCCGCGACCTCACCCTGGGAGCCCGCCATGAACCTCATGAAGCGGATGGCACTTGGTAGCCTCGTCTTGGCGACTTGGCTTGGCCTTGGTTCGGTCGAGCGAGGCGTGGTCGGTTTCGCGCCCGCCGAGGCGGCGGGAGGCTGCGGCGTCGGCTTCCATCGCGGCCCCTACGGCGGCTGCCGGCCGAACTATTACGGCGGCTACTACGGTGGCCCGGGCTACTACCGCGGCGGCGTGGTCTACGGCGGCCGGGCGGTCTACGGCAGGCGCGTGTACGGTGGGCGCGTCTATCGCGGCGGCGCATACCGGGCGGGCGGGTTCCGCGGCGGCCGGGTCGTGGGTTTCCATGGCGGCCGCGGCTTCCACCGTGGCGGGCGCTTCCATCGGTAACCCCTGGTCCGTACCTCAGACCTCGGCGACGGTTCGCTCCGGAACCGTCGCGACGACCCGGATGCCGCCGTCCTGGCGCGAGACCGTCAGTGTACCCTCCAGGGCCGCGAGACGGTCCCGCATGCCCCGGATGCCTGTCCCCTCGACGATGGCCGCGTCGCCCGGTGCGCCACCTAGGACGGCGGTTCCGTCCTCGACGATCAGTTGCAGGAGCGCCGGCCCGCCGTCCCGCAGCAGGACCCGGGCCGCCTTGGTCCCGGAATGGCGCTGCACGTTGGTGAGAGCCTCCTGGGCAACCCGATAGAGCGCGAGCTCGACCTCGGGAGACCAGCGGCGGCCCACCAGGCCGTCAGCGACGGACACGGTCACCTGCACCCCCGCTCGCCGGCTGAACCCCTCCGCGAGGGTCTGGAGGGCGGTCCCCAGGCCTGCCTCATCGAGCAGTGCCGGGTAGAGCACGTAGGAGAGCGTCCGCAGTTCCGTCACGCTGGCGTCGATGAGCGCCCGCGCCTGGGTCAGGGCGGCACGAACCTGCGGCGGCGCGTCGACGAGGCCGCGCTCGGCCGCCCCGAGCTCGAATCCCGCTGCGATCAGGTTCTGTCCGGTCGTATCGTGGAGCTCGCGCGCGATGCGCCGCCGCTCGTTGTCCTCCCGGTGCAGGGCATCCTCGGTAAAGCGACGGAGGCCATCCCCCAGTGCCCCGTCGTCACCCAGGTCGGTGGCGGCGCCATAGATGTAACCCTCGCCGCCGGCATCGCGTAGCGGGACGAGGACCGTGCTCCAGACAAAACGCCTCTCCCCGAGCCGGATCTCGCGCTCGAACCGGCGCGTCTTTCCCGTGGCGAGCACCGCCCAATAGTCGGCCTCGACGAGTTCGGCCTCGGCGGGAGGGAAGAGTTCCTGGGTCGTGCGCCCGACCAGGCGCGCGGAGGTCACGCCCCATTCCGTGGTATTGCTGAACGTGAGCGCCTCCAGCACGAACCGTCCGTTCGGCTTGAGCGCGATGATGAACTGCACGTCGGAGTACCCGGCCACGAGGCCGCTCAGACCCGTTCGCTGCCGGAGACTGCGACGGAGACGGCGCCGCGCGGCCGGGAACGCCAGCACCGGAAGCAGCAAGAGCAGGACCTCTGCCGCCGCGACCCGGAAGACTTCCTCCCGCCACCGTTCAAGCGCCCCGAACGTCGACCTGCAGGCCGTCACCGAGAGGTTCCCCAGGCCGACCTGTACCGTCGACGTGATCCCGTCAGGCGAGGATCCATCCTCCCCCGGCCTGCACGGCGATCCGCCGGCAACCGATGTGCCCGGGTCGCCTTCCGGGGCGGTCGCGGTCCAGCCGGCCAAGTGCCGACCGTTCGCGCCCAGCAAGCCGATGGCGTCCGCCCTGCCGGCTCCCAATCCCCGGAACACGGTTCGGAGCAGGTCGACGCTGACGCCCGCCGCGACGATGCCTCCGAATTCCCCGCCCGGCGAGGACAGGCGCCGGCTCATCGGAAGGACGAGGCCCTGCATGAACGGGGTGGGCCTGGATGCACCCACGAACAAGCCGGTGTCCCGCTCGCGCTGTGCGAGGAAGTAATCCCGGTCCGCCACGTTCAACCCTTGCAGTTTCGGGCGGTGGACCGGCACGTCCCCGTTCGGACGGGCGAAGGCGAGGAGGAGGTAGGGTGATAGCCGCTCGTTATTTGAGCACACCAGGGACGGGCAAACCTTGTCGTCGGCGACGCGGTCGATGTCCTTCTCCACCGCGATCTCGGCGAGCCTTCTCAGCACGACGTCGACGACGCCGAAGGTGCTCTCGGTGAACCGCGCGCCGGACGCGGCTACATGGGCGACCTCCTCCGCCACCCTTGTCAGGGCCGCGCCGCGGGACTGTATCGCCCAGAGCACCGTCGGAACGGCAAGCATCGCCGCGAACGCCGACCAGATGCTCAGGAACAGGGCAAGGGTCGGCGGACGTGCCCTCAGCCACGCCCCGGAGGGCCAGCTGAAAGTGCTCGCCGGTCCATCCGGACCAAGGTTCCTTCCACCTTTGGCGTGGCTCGGTTCCACGGCGAGGCCTCCCTGTCGGTCAATCCTCCGGCGCGCCGGCCCACCTTCAGCTTCTGTCGCGCGCGTGCGGAAATCCTAGGGTTGAATGGTGTAGCGGCTGGTTACCGAACCTTGTCGTCTTTGCGACGATTCCTGCGCGAGGGCGATCTCGCGCCGCCTAGACCGGCAAACGCCGGCACCCGCGAACTATCCACGTGCGGCCGTACTGACCGCGGCAGCGCGAACACACCAGGGTTTCAATCCACCGTTTTGAGGGTTTACCCTGATTGCCAGAGCCCGCGCCAGACAGGGAAGTTACGGCTTGAATACTAAGTAGCACCGGGGGAGGTGAGCATGGGGTCCTTCGCGCGGCGTATCGTCGGAAGCCTCGCCCTCGCGTCCGCGCTCGCTCCCGTCCCCGATGCCCGGGCCGCCGAGGGAGGCCTCAGCTTCTACGTCGAGGGTCAGGCGGTGCCGCTTGGCGGCATCGTCCCGCCGCCCGGCCTCTACTTCGACAGCACGACCTACTTCTACAGCGCCAAGATCGGCGGCAACCGTCAGACCCAGATCGGCGGCAACGTCATCGCCGACGCGAAGGTGAACCTCGTCGCCGACTTCGTGACGGCGCTGTGGGTCACACCGGTCAACGTCCTCGGCGGCGACCTGGCGTTCGCTTTCGTGATGCCGTTCGGTGAGCCGGCCGTACGCGCGGGCGTGCTCGTCAACGGTCCTCTCGTGAACCAGTTGGTCGGCCGACCCGTCGGCATCGGCGTGAGCGACCGGGACTTCAATCCCGGCGACCCCATCGTATCGGCCACGCTCGGCTGGCACTCCGGCAACTGGCATTGGAAGCTGGCGGGCGTGCTCAGCATCCCGGCGGGCGCCTACGAGCCCGGGCAGCTCTCGAACGTCGCGCTGAACCGCTACATCGGCGACATCTCGGCCGCCGCGACCTACCTCGACCCGGTCCACGGTTACGAACTTTCCGCGGCAGCCGGCTTCACGGTCAACGGTACGAACCCGTCCACGCGCTACAACACCGGTGACGAGTTCCACATCGACGTCTCGGCCTCGAAGTACCTGTCAAAGGAGGTGTCGGTCGGCGTCATCGCCTCGCACTACCAGCAGCTCACCGGCGACAGCGGCCCCGGCGCCCGGCTCGGCCCCTTCAAGGGACGCACGACGGCCGTCGGCGGGACCATCGGCGTGACCGGCGAGTTCGGGAAGATCCCGGTCACCGCCCGGATCAAGGTGCTGCGCGAGGTCGAGGTGGAGAACCGCTTCCAGGGTACCATCGGCTTCTTCCAGGTGTCCTTCCCGCTGTGGGTCGCTCCTCCGAAGGCGGCCCCGGAACCCAGGCCGCTGGCGACGAAGTCTTGAGCATGCCTCCCGACCGGTGGAGGAACCGTAGCGGTGGCACCGAGGCTTGCCGAGGGCAGGCATCGGGCGCTTGATACCGCAATCCGCGATCCCCTCGCCCGTCCCGGGGCGGTGGGCGTTTGGCATGCCCGGGAACTACGCGGGAGGTCGATACTCGTGACGGTGACCATCCTGATCGTGGACGACCACATCGCCATCCGGCGCGGCGTCCGTGCCATTCTGGAGGGGCGCGACGGCTTCGAGGTCGCCGCCGAGGCGGCTACCGGGCCCGAGGCTATCGACCTCGCGGCGCGGCACAAGCCAGACGTGGCGGTCATCGACTACTCGCTGCCGGCTATGAACGGGTCGCAGCTGACCCGGCGCCTCCGGGAAGTCAGCCCACGCACCGAGGTGTTGGTCTACACCATGCACGAGAGCGATGCCTTGGTGCGCGACGTGCTCGGGGCCGGCGCGCGCGGGTACCTGCTGAAGTCAGACGCCGACCAACACCTCCTTGCCGCCGTCGACGCCCTGGCCCACCACCAGCCCTTCTTCACGGGGCGAGTGAACGAGGCTCTGCTCGCCCACTACCTGGCCCATCCCGGCGAGAGCTCGCAGCTCGACGCGCTGACCTGCCGAGAGCGCGAAGTCGTGCAACTCATCGCGGAGGGCCACTCGAACAAGCAGGTCAGCGAAACGCTCGCCATCAGGCTCAAGACCGTCGAGGCGCACCGCGCCTCGGCCATGCACAAGCTGGGGCTGACCAGCACGGCGGCCCTGGTCCGCTACGCCGTCCGCAATAAGCTGGTCGAACCCTAGGGTATTTTCCGGGGGCGTCTCGGGCGTTCCGCCAACGCAACCTGGGGTTTGCCCCAATAGGTTTGGAGCGCGGCAGCAACTAGTCTCACCCAAGTTAAACGCGCCCGGCGGGCGTACAAGGCAGGTGAGCGCGGGCATCCGGCAGCTACTCGTGGGAGGCGACATGCGGCATCATTGTCGAGCACTGTTCCTTGCGGCCTTCGCGTACTGCGTACCGACCGGCATCGGACCCGCCATTTCAGCGCCTTTCTCGCCGACACCCCTCGTCGGGGTGTCGGATACGGCAGTCGAGCTCGTCGCCCAGCGCCGCAACTTTCGTGGCGGCGGTTTTCGCGGGGGCGGGTTCCGGGGCGGCGGCTTCGCCAGGGGCGGTTTCGCGCGCGGCGGGTTCGCGGGTCGCGGGATGGGGGGTATCGCCGCGGCATCGCCGGTGGCTACGGCCGACCCGGCTGGCACGGCGGCGGCGTCCGCCGCAACGCCGTCGTCGTGCGACGGATCGTGTTCGTGAACGGTGCCTACCGGCCCTACGGCGCCTGGTGGCCCGCGGGCGGGGCCCTCGCGGCGGGGGCCGCCCTGGGCTTCGTCGGCGCCGCGACGGCCGCGGCTTGGGCGGGTTCGCCGCCGGCCCCCGGCTACTGCTGGTACTACACCGACTCTTCTCGGACGAAGGGCTTCTGGGACCGCTGCCCGGCTTGAACGCAGGAGGTTTCCATGGAAATCCGCAAGTGCTCTGCCGAAGCCATCGGCACCTTCTGGCTCACCTTCGCGGGATGCGGCAGCGCCGTCATCGCGGCGGCCTTCCCCGAGGTCGGCATCGGCCTGGTGGGCGTCTCGCTCGCCTTCGGCCTCACGGTGGTGACCATGGCCTACGCCATCGGCCACATCTCGGGCTGCCACCTCAACCCGGCCGTAACGGTCGGCCTCGCGGCGGGCGGACGCTTCCCCAGACGCGACATCGGCCCCTACGTCGCCTCCCAGGTTATCGGCGGCATCGTCGCCGCGGCCCTGCTCTACGCCATCGCGAGCGGTGCCCCGGGCTTCGACCTGGCGAAGGGCTTCGCCGCCAACGGCTACGGCGAGCACTCGCCGGGCAAGTACAGCCTGCTGTCATGCCTTTTGGCCGAGGTGGTGCTGAGCATGATGTTCCTGTTCGTGATCATGGGCGCGACGCACGGCAAGGCGCCGGTCGGCTTCGCGCCGCTGGCCATCGGGCTCTGCCTGACGCTCGTGCACCTCGTCGGCATCCCGGTCACGAACCTCTCGGTGAACCCGGCGCGCAGCACGGGACCGGCCCTGTTCGCCGGAGGGTGGGCCATCGGGCAGCTCTGGCTGTTCTGGGTCGCGCCCATCCTCGGCGGGGCGCTCGGCGGCATACTCTACCACTGGATCAGCGCGGAGCCGTCAGCCCAGGTCACCGGCATCGCTCCCGCCGCCCCGGCGGAGTGAGGCGGAGCGTAGCCCTGAGACCGAAGGGCGCGCCCCGCCCCCGGTCCCGAACGATGGCGCCGGACGCC
This sequence comes from Methylorubrum sp. GM97, assembly GCF_024347855.1. Classification (NCBI taxonomy): domain Bacteria; kingdom Pseudomonadati; phylum Pseudomonadota; class Alphaproteobacteria; order Hyphomicrobiales; family Methylobacteriaceae; genus Methylorubrum; species Methylorubrum sp. GM97. The sequence continues at coordinate 112,307 of NZ_AP025942.1, read as the reverse complement.
CCTCCCACCCGGATGATGAGCGATGACGGTTGCTACTGTCCACGACCGACCCGCCGCATCGGACGCGGCGCGGGACATGGTCTTCGTCCCGGGCGGTACCTTCCGCATGGGCTCCGACCGGCACTACCCGGAGGAGGCGCCGGTCCATCGGGTCCGGGTCGACGGGTTCTGGATCGACCGCACGCCGGTCACCAACGCCCGGTTCCGCGCCTTCGTGCGGGCCACGGGTCACGTGACCCTCGCGGAGCGCAGGCCAAAGGCGGCGGACTACCCCGGAGCGCTGCCGCACATGCTCCAGGCCGGGTCGCTGGTGTTCAAGGCCCCCAAGGGCGCCGTCGACCATCGGGACTTCGGCGCCTGGTGGCGGTTCAAGTTCGGGACCAGCTGGCGGCGACCCCTCGGGCCCGGCTCCTCCATCGCAGGGCTGGACGACCACCCGGTGGTGCACGTCGCCTACGCCGACGCGGAAGCCTACGCGGCCTGGGCCGGGAAGAATATGCCGACCGAGGCCGAGTGGGAGTACGCCGCGCGCGGCGGGCTCGACGGAGCCGAGTTCGCCTGGGGTGACGAGCTCACGCCCGGCGGCCGGCACATGGCCAACACCTGGCAAGGCAACTTCCCGCACCAGAACCTCGCCGAGGACGGTTACGAGCGCACCTCGCCGGTCAACGCCTTCCCGCCGAACGGCTACGGGCTGCACGACATGACCGGCAACGTGTGGGAATGGACCGCGGACTTCTTCTCCCCGCGCCACCCCGCCGACGCGCCGAAGGCCTGCTGCATTCCGCAGAACCCCCGCGGTGGCGGGGAGAACGGCAGCTACAACCCCAGCCAGCCCGCGATCCGCATTCCCCGCCGGGTGGTCAAGGGCGGCTCGCACCTGTGCGCTCCGAACTACTGCCGGCGCTACCGTCCAGCCGCGCGCCACCCGCACCCGGTCGACACCTCCACCAGCCACATCGGCTTCCGCTGCGTCTTAAGGAGTGGATCATGACCGACATCGTGCCGTCCCAGGATGCCGCCGGAGACGGGCAGCCCACGGGCGTGAACCGCAGGGCCATGCTGCTGCGGGGCACGGCGCTGGTCGCGGCCGGCCTGGGCGCGGCCCCCGGCGCTCGCGCGCAGCAGCCCCAACCCCAACCAGCCCCGCCGGCGCGGTCGGGCGCGGCGGGCCGGCCGCCGAACATCCTCGTCATCTTCGGCGACGACATCGGGCAGACCAACATCAGCGCCTACTCGTTCGGGTTGATGGGCTACCGCACGCCCAACATCGACCGGATCGCCAAGGAAGGCATGATGTTCACCGACTACTACGCCGAGCAGAGCTGCACGGCGGGGCGGTCGACCTTCATCACCGGGCAGTGCACCCTTCGCACCGGCCTGTCGAAGGTGGGCATGCCGGGTGCCGCCGTCGGCCTTCAGGCCAGGGACGCGACGCTCGCCGAGCTCCTGAAGCCGCTGGGCTATGCCACCGGCCAGTTCGGCAAGAATCATCTCGGGGACCGCGACGAGTACCTGCCGACGAACCACGGCTTCGACGAGTTCTTCGGCAACCTCTACCACCTCAACGCCGAGGAAGACCCGGAGAACCACTTTTACCCGCAGGACCCCGCTTTCCGGAAGAAGTTCGGTCCGCGCGGCGTCCTCAAGGCCTCCGCCGATGGCCGGATCGAGGATACCGGGCCGCTCACGAAGAAGCGCATGGAGACTATCGACGAGGAGACGTCGGCCGCCGCCGTCGACTTCATGCAGCGGCAGGTGCGGGCCAACAAGCCGTTCTTCTGCTGGTTCAACTCCACGCGCATGCACTTCCGCACGCACGTCCGCGCCGAGCACCGCGACAAGCCCGGCCTGAACTCACGGACAGAGTACGCCGACGGCATGATCGAGCACGACGCGACGGTCGGCCAGATCCTCAAGGCCGTGGACGACCTCGGGATCGGCAACGACACCATCGTGCTCTACACCACCGACAACGGCCCCCACCAGAATTCCTGGCCGGACGCCGGGACGACGCCGTTCCGAAGCGAGAAGAACACCAATTGGGAAGGCGCCTTCCGGGTGCCGTGCGTGATCCGCTGGCCGGGACGCATCCAGGCCGGCACGGTATCGAACGAGATGATGAGCGGGCTCGACTGGGTGCCGACCCTGATGGCGGCCGCCGGTGACCCCGACATCAAGGACAAGCTGCTCAAGGGCCACCAGGCAGGCACGAAGACCTTCAAGGTCCACTTGGATGGCTACAATCAACTGCCGCACCTCACCGGTCAGCAACCGGGCAGCGCGCGCAACGAGTTCATCTACTTCGACGATGACGGCGACCTCGTCGCCATGCGTTACGGGAACTGGAAGATCGTCTTCGAGGAGCAGCGCGCCCCGGGCACGATGCGGATCTGGGCGGAGCCGTTCACGAAACTCCGCGTCCCGAAGGTCTTCAACATGCGGTCCGACCCATACGAGCGTGCCGACATCACGTCGAACACGTACTACGACTGGTTCATGTCCGATGCCGCAGGCGTGTTCCTCTCGGCTCCGCAGGCCGCGGCGAAATTTCTGGCGACCTTCAAGGAGTACCCGCCGAGCCAGAGGCCGGCGAGCTTCAGCATCGATCAGATCGTGGAGAAGATGGAGCGCTCGTTCGAAACACGGAACCAGTGACCGTGAGCGCGGGCCACGCCGCCGGCCCGCCCGTGTCTTGGGAGATCCGCATGCAGTCCGAGGCATTCCCCGTCCGCCGGCGCACGGTCCTGTGTGCGGCAGCTACGCTGGTCATGGCGCGGGGTGTATCCTGGGCCGGTACGGCCGGCCAAGCCGACCCGCTGCCGTCATGGAACGAGGGCGCGGGGAAGCAGGCGATCCTGGACTTCGTCGCGCGGGTCACGCGCGAGGGCGGGCCGGACTTCGTCCCGGCCGCCCGGCGCATCGCGGCCTTCGACAACGACGGTACCCTCTGGGCGGAGAACCCGGTCTACTTCCAGGTGGCGTTCGCCCTCGACCAAGTCGCGGCGCTCGCGCCGGAGCGCCCCGAGTGGCGTGACACGCCTCCGTTCAAGGAGGTCATCGAAGCCGGTCCGCGAGCCGCGGCGGCTATCGGTGAGAAGGGCCTTCTACAGGTCGTGGCGGCGACGCACGCGGGCATGACCACCGACGCGTTCGCTGCTGCGGTCGAGAACTGGCTCCGGACGGCGCACCATCCCCGCTTCGGGCGATCCTACGACAGCCTTGTCTACCAGCCGATGCTGGACCTGCTCGGCTACCTGCGCGCCAACGGATTCAAGACCTTCATCGTCTCCGGCGGGGGCGTCGAGTTCATGCGCGTCTTCGCCGAGCGTACCTACGGCATCCCTCCCGAGCAGGTCGTGGGCTCGTCCTGCGTCACCAAGTTCGAGACGAGGCCCGACGGTACACTGGTGCTCGTTAAGGAGGCGAAGGTCGAGTTCATCGACGACGGTCCGGGCAAGCCGTCCGGTATCAACCGCTTCATCGGCCGCCGGCCGATCCTGGCCTTCGGCAACTCGGACGGCGACCACCAGATGCTGCAGTGGACCGCCGCCGGAACCGGACCTCGCCTCCTCGGCCTCGTGCATCACACCGACGCCGAGCGCGAGTACGCCTACGACCGCCAATCTTATGTCGGGCGGCTCGACAAGGCCCTCGACGAGGCGGAGCGGCGAGGCTGGATTGTCGTGGACATGAGGCGGGACTGGGGCACGGTCTTTCCGGTCGAACCCGCCGCCGAGCGGAGGTAGGCGATGGCAGGGCAGCCCCAGCCGTTGACGCGTCCGGAGGCGGTGCCGCCCGAGGCGAGCCCGCGGGAGGCCATCCTCGGCCTGCAGGGACGGGTCAACCAGGACATCATCGGCCAGGAGCGGGTGGTCGAGCGGCTTGTGATCGCCCTCCTGGCCAACGGCAACGTCCTGCTCGAAGGTCTGCCCGGCCTCGCCAAGACCCGGGCGATCAAGAGCCTCTCCAGGAACCTGGAGAGCGCGTTCAGCCGCATCCAGTTCACGCCCGACCTCCTGCCCTCGGACGTGACCGGCGGCGAGGTCTACCGCAGCGACGGGACGGGCGGGACCTTCGAGTTCCGGAAGGGGCCGGTCTTCGGCAACCTCGTGCTGGCCGACGAGATCAACCGGGCGCCCGCCAAGGTCCAGTCGGCCCTGCTCGAAGCCATGGAGGAGCGGCAGGTCACGGTCTCGGGCAAGCGCTACCCGCTGCCCGACCTGTTCATGGTGCTCGCGACCCAGAACCCCATCGAGCAGGAGGGCACCTATCCGCTGCCCGAGGCGCAGATGGACCGGTTCCTGATGCACGTCACCATCGGCTACCCGAGCGACGCCGACGAGGTACGGGTGCTGCGCCTCGTGCGGGCCGAGACCGCGGGCACGGCCACCACGCCGCCGCCCAAGATCCCCCAAGCCGCCGTGTTCGCCGCCCGACGGCAGATCGAAGCGGTCACCACGGTCGAGGCCGTCGAGACCTACATGGTCGCGCTCATCGCCGCGACCCGGCGCCCGGCGGAGTACGGCGACCGCTTACGCCGCTGGATCGCGCTCGGCGCGAGCCCGCGCGGCTCGCTCGCCCTCGACCGCTCGGCGCGCGTCGTCGCCTGGCTGCGCGGGCGCGACTACGTCACCCCGGAGGATGTCCAGGCCGTCGCGCACGACTGCCTGCGCCACCGGATTTCCCCCTCCTACGAGGCCGGCGCCGACGGCTTGAAGGTCGACGACATCGTCGACGAGATCGTCGCCCAGGTCGCCGTGCCAGCCTGAGCCGGAGGGAGAAGCGACATGCCCCACATCGCCTCGCACCCGAATGGAACAATGGCGGAACGGGCGCGGGCCTATGTCGACCTCGCCGGCCTCATGCGGCTCAAGCACAGGGCTACCGGCTTCAGCTTCCTGCCGCGTCAACCCGTCCACAGCCTGCTCTACGGCCGGCATGCCTCGCGGCTGCGAGGACGCGGGCTGAGCTTCGAAGAGCTCCGCGGCTACGTCGAGGGCGACGACACCCGCACGATCGACTGGGGCGCGACCGCCCGCCTCGGGAAGCCGTACGTGCGGGTCTACACCGAGGAGCGCGACCGGCCCGTCATCCTCCTGATCGACCAGCGCCCGACGATGTTCTTCGGCAGCCGGCGCGCGACGAAGTCCGTGGTCGCCGCGGAGGCGGCCGCCCTGGCGGCCTGGCGGGTCGCCTCGCTCGGCGACCGCGTCGGTGCGGTGCTGCTGACGCCGGCCGGCCTCGTCGCGATCCGGCCCGATGCCCGCGAACGCGCCATCCGGCGCATCCTCGACGAGACCGTTCGGGCGAACCGGGCCCTGTCGGCGCGCACCGAGGGGACCGGGGCGCCTAGCCAACTGAACGAGGGTTTGCGCCGGGTCGCCCGCATGGTCCCCCACGATGGCCTCGTCTGCCTCATCACCGACGGGGCCGGATCCGATGCCGAGACGGTAGAGCTCGTCACGAACCTGACAGCCCACAACGACGTGATCTTCCTCTTCGTCCACGACCCGCTGGAGGCGGACTTGCCCGACCTCGGCCCCGTCGTGGTCAGCGACGGCGGCCGCGAGATCGAGGTCGACACCGCCTCGAAGGGGCTGCGGGAGCGCTTCGGCGAAGTCTTCGCCGACCGGCGGGATCGCTTGGAGGCATTCTCGCGCAAGCGCGCGATTCCCGTCCTCCCGATCCGTACGGACCGCGACGTGGCCGAGCAGGTCCGCGAGCTGCTGGGCCGGCGGCGAGACACCGGGCTACGGGGCGTCTCCCTCACCGATGGGGCCGCCCGGTGATCTCGGACCCGGCCAGCCTGGAGAACCTGCGCGACCTCGCCCTTCCGGCGCCAGCGCCCTGGTGGCCGCCTGCGCCGGGCTGGTGGATCCTGGGGGCCGGGCTCGTCACGGCGGGCCTGGTGGCGCTCTGGCGGGCTTGGCGCCGATACCGGGCCGACGCCTATCGCCGCCAGGCGAGACGGGAGCTCGACGCCATCGCGCGCCGGCTCGACGCCGGCCTTCTCGCGGGAGCCACGGCCGACCTCGCCACCGTGCTGAAGCGGACGGCCCTCGCGGCCTTCCCCCGCGCGCAGGTGGCTTCGCTGACCGGGCCGGCCTGGCTGAGCTTCCTCGACTGGACCGGCAACACCACCGCCTTCACCGACGGGGCCGGCCGGTGGATCGCGCGATGGGCCTACGCGGGCGGCGCGGCGGTCTCCACGCCGGACCTGAAGGCCGCGCTGCAGGAGGCGCGCAACTGGGTCGCCGGTCACGAGCGGTCCGGGGAGCGGGAGCCATGCTGACCTTCGCCTACCCCTGGGTCGCCCTGCTGCTGCCGCTGCCGTGGCTCGTGCACCGCTTCGTTCCCCCGCTCGCGGAGCGGCGCCCGGACCTGCGGGTCCCATTCTTCGAGCGGCTCGTGCACCTGACCGGCGAGGTGCCGCGCGTGGGAGCCGTCGTGGCGCGGCGAACACCCTGGCGCAGCGGCGTCCTCGTCGCCTGCTGGCTTCTCACGCTGGTCGCGCTGGCGCGACCGCAACGGGTCGAGGCGCCGCTCCATCGCGACCAGCCGACGCGCGACCTCCTCCTGCTCGTCGACTTGTCGGGCTCCATGGACGCGCGCGACTTCCGCGACGCCGCCGGTCGGCCCACCGACCGCCTCACGGCCGTGAAGGAGATCCTCGACGACTTCCTGGCGCGACGACGGGGCGACCGGGTCGGGGTAGCGGTCTTCGGTGACGCGCCCTTCACCCTCGTTCCGTTCACCACCGACCTGGCCCTCTGCCGCGAGCTCCTGCGCGAGACGGCGGTCGGCATGGCAGGACCACGGACAGCCCTCGGCGACGCCATCGGGCTCGGCATCACGCTCTTCGACCGGTCCGGCGCGCGTGCCCGGACGATCATCGCCCTGACGGACGGGAACGATACGGCGAGCCGCGTCCCGCCGGCCGAAGCCGCCCGGGTCGCCAAGGACAAGGGGATCGTCGTCCACGCCGTGGCCATCGGCGACCCGGCCACGGTTGGGGAGGAGAAGCTCGACGAGGCGGCGCTGCGGGACATCGCCACCGTGACGGGGGGCGGCTTCTACCGCGCGCTCGACCGCGACGCGCTCGCCGGGATCTACCGCCTCCTCGACGCCGTCGAGACCCGGCGCATCGAGACCGTCACGTTCCGGCCGCGGACGGACCTCTACTGGATCCCGCTGGGCCTCGCCCTTCTGCTGAGCATGGCCGCCCAAGCCCTCGGCCTCGCGCTGGCATCCCGCCGTCGGGCGCCACGCGCGGTGGAATCCAGGGGCACTGCGTGATGGGCGCGCTCGCTACCTTCCATTTCCTGCGGCCCTGGGCCCTCCTGCTGCTCGTCCCGGCCGCGGCGCTGTGGTGGCTGACACGCGTACGCTCCGACACGACGACGCGCTGGCGAGAGGTGATCGCCCCCGACCTGCTGCCCCTGCTGATCGTAGCCGGCGACCGGCAGGGCCGGGTCGCCCCGGCCGCCCTGCTGGCCGTGCTCTCGTGCCTCGGGGCGGTTGCGGTTGCCGGACCGACCTGGCGGCGCGAGCCAGCGCCGTTCGCCGCGACGCAGCCACCCGTCATGATCGTCCTGCGCGTGACGCCTTCCATGCAGGCAACCGACGTGGCGCCGAGCCGAGCCGAGCGCGCCCGGCAGAAGGTCTCGGACCTCCTCGCGCTGCGCGAAGGCGCGGCCGCTGGCCTTGTCGCCTATAGCGGGTCCGCCCACCTCGTCCTGCCGCCGACCCCCGACCCGGCGGTCGTCACGTCGATGGCCCAGGCGCTGGCCCCGGACGTGATGCCGGTCGAGGGCGACCGTCTCGCGCAGGCCGTGTCCCTGGCGGCCCGGATCCTCGCGAGCGGCGGTCAGGGCGGTTCGATCCTCGTTCTGGCCGACTCGGCCGACCCGGGTCAGGACGACCAGCTTCGGGCGGCCGGTGGTGGCGACGCCTCGCCCGTGACGCTGCTGGCGATGGTCCCGCCGGCACGGGCGTCCGGGGCCCTCGGGAGCGCGGCGGCGGCCCTGGGAGCGACCCTCGTGCCGGTCTCGGTCGACGACGCGGACGTCAGGCGGATCGCCCGCCGCCTCGACGTCGCCCGGCCGGCCGCCGGGGATCCGGCCAGCGAACGGTGGCAGGAGGCCGGCTATTGGCTGAGCCCGCTGCTGGCCGTCCTCGTGGCGGCTTGGTTCCGGCGTGGCTGGGTGCTGGCGAGCTGAGGCGTATCCCGATGGCAGCCCACCGCATCGCAGCCTTCCGCAACCGCCTCGGCAACGTGGGACGCGTCCATCCCTACGAAGTGGTGGCGGGCCTGACCGTAGTCGCCCTGGGGCTCGTCGCCCTCGGGGCCGGACCGGCGGACCTGTTCGCCTCACCGGACCAGCGGGCCCGCTGGCGGTTCGAGCGAGCCGAGTACGAGGCGGCGGCTGCCTCCTTCGCGAACCCGCTCTGGCGCGGCATCGCCCTGTTCCGCGCCGGCGACTTCAAGCAGGCGGCGCAGGTGCTGGGCGGCCTCGACACCCCCGAGGCCGCCTACAACCAAGGCAACGCCCTCGTCATGCTCGGGCAGTACGACCAGGCGGTCCAGCGCTATTCCCGCGCGCTGGAGCAGCGCCCCGGCTGGCTCGACGCGGAGGCCAACCGCAGCCTGGCGCGCCTGCGCGCCGAGCGGACGCGCCAGCAGGGGGGCGTGACGGACGACACCGATTCCCGTCCCGACGAGGTCGTCTATGACCGGTCGAAGAAGGATGCCGGGAAGGGAGAGGACACGCAGGTCGAGGGCGGTCCGGCCATGAGCGACGAGGCGGCCCGGGCGCTGTGGCTGCGCCGCGTCCGGACGCGCCCCGCCGACTTCCTGCGCGCCAAGTTCTCCTACCAGGTGCGAACTCCGACCGGGGTCAGCCCACCGCCGGAGCCGGGGCGATGAGGAGGCTCGCGTTCCTTGCCGTCGTGGCGGGTCTCGCGATCCCATCGGTCGCAGCCCAAGGGGAGCCCCCGAGGACGTGCTTGTCCGCCAGGGCGTGCAGCCGCCCGAGGCGGTCATCGGCCAACGGGTCGCGGTGACGGTCGACGTCCTCTTCCCGGACGACATGCCGGCCCCGCCCCAGGTCGCGTTGCCCGAGGTGCCCGGCGCCCAGGTGTTCCGGTTTGAGAGCCAGGGTACGACGATCCGCGACTGGGTGAACGGGCGGCCTTACGTCGGCCAGCGCTCCGAGTTCGCCCTCTTCGCGCGACGCGGGGGTGCGCTGACCGTGCCCCCGGCCCACGTGACCGTCCTCGACCGGCACCGGGAGGTTGCCGGATCCGCAAGTGGACAGGAGGCGACGCTGGCGGTCGCCGTGCCTGCCGGCGTCGACGCCACGCAGCCCGTGGTCTCCACGTCGCGTCTGACCCTCGACCAGCGCTGGGATCCGGAGCCGAGCAAAGCGTTCAAGGTCGGCGCCGCCCTAAGGCGGACCATCATCCGCGAGGCCGAGGATGTGCCCGCCCTCGCGATGCAGGACCTGCGCGGCTCGACGCCCGATGGCGTGAGGGCCTACCCCGACCCGCCCAACGCGGACGACCGCAGCAATCGCGGCACCCTGATCGGACGCCGCGTCGACCGCATCACCTACGTCTTCGAGAAGCCCGGGATGTTCACGCTCCCCAGCCTGGAACAGCCCTGGTGGGACCTGCAGGCGGCCGCCCTCCGCTCGGAGGGGGCACCCGGCATGCGCTTGCAGGTCGTCCCGGCAGCCGAGGCTGGTCCGGATACTTCCCGGCCCTCCGAACAGCTGCCTTGGCCTGTCTATATGGCCGGGCTCGTCGTGCTCGGCGCGCTCCTCTGGGTCGGCCACGGGGTGTGGCGTCAGCTAGCAGACGCCCTCCAGACGTGGGTCGTGCGCTGGCAGCGGTCCGAGCCTGCGGAGTTTCGCCGCCTCCGGCGCGCTTGTCGCCGTGCGGAGCCCGGGCCGACCTACGCTGCCCTCCGCCGCTGGCGGGCGCGGCTCAAGGATGTCCTCGGGCCGAGCCGGATGCCCGACGCCGACATCGACAGGGCGGCCAGGCCTCTCGATGCGGCCCTGTTCGGTGCCGCTCCCTCGCCCTGGGCGATAGACGACGCGTGGCGACTGATCACGCGGCTCTCGGGGCTGCGGAAGGATGCCCTCGCGGAGGCCGCCCCCGCCCGCGAACGCCGGTCAAGGCTGCCTCCGCTTAATCCCGCCCCGAGCTCGCAAAGGAGGATCCCATGAGGACACGGTCGCGGCGCGGTATGCGGATCGGCAGCGGGCTGCTCGCCGTCCTCCTGGCCCTCGCCGGCACGGTCCCCGCAGGCGCGCAGGCCCCAGTACCATCCTCCCCGTCCAACGGTTGGGACAACGCCTACTACCAGATCCTGGCGGAGAGCCTGCGGCGGTCGGGGCGGGGAAAGCGGGTCTACACCGCGGACGGCCACGCCATCGGCCGCATCGCGGACGTGCGCACCTCGCCGGACGGCATGCACGAACTCGCCATCGTCGACGTACGCTACCTGATGGGCGGCGGGGTAATCGCCCTCCCGTTCTACCGTCTGACCCGGCGGAAGGACCGCATCGTCTCCCTGGAGGACCAGGCCGCAGTCCGTGCGATGGCGCGGCTGGACGTGGCCGGGGACCGACGCTGATGCGTGCGCAAGCCTGGCTCATGGCCGTGGTCGTCGCCATGGCCACGGCACCCGCCGACGCGGCGGCGCAACGGAACGTGCCCGAGGCCGGTCGCGTCCGGGTCGTCTACGAGGCGCCGAGGAAGGCGGCCTATCGCGAAATCCATGATGCCATGCGCGAGAGGCGCGTGCTGGAGCGGGTCGGGGCCATCGTCGGCCTTGTTCGCCTGCCGACCCGGCTGACCTACCGCTTCAAGGAATGCGCCGGCGAGCTCAACGCCTGGTACGCGCCCGAGAACCGGAGCGTCACGGTGTGCTACGAACTCCTCGACAGCATCGTCCAAGCCGCTCCGAGAACGCGCTCCCGTGCCGGAATCACCCGCCACGACGCCATCCGCGGTCCGCTGTTCCAGATCCTGCTGCACGAGAGCAGCCACGCCCTGTTCGACCTCCTGCGCGTGCCCATCCTGGGCAGGGAGGAGGACGCGGCCGACCAGGTCGCCTCCCTGATCCTGCTCCACCTCTCGCCCGCGGACGCACGCATGGTCGTGAACGGGGGCGCCAACTTCTTCGCGACGACGGCCAGGGAGGAGCCCGTCGACAAGGGCGCCTTCGCCGACGTGCACGGCCTGTCCTGGCAGCGCTTCTACAACCTGACCTGCATGGCCTACGGCTCGGACCGCCGGCGCTACGGCTACGTAGCGGCCGAGGGCTACCTGCCGAAGGAGCGTGCCGAGGGCTGTGGCGAGGAATACGACCAGGTCGCCTTCGCCTTCCGCAAGCTTATCGGTCCCCACCTGCGTGCGCGCCCCGCCGACGGCCGGCGGCTGCGTCGCGCCTTCCGACCGTGAGGTGCCCGCCGATGCCATTCATCGACATCTTCGCCTGGATCGTCCTCGCCGTCGCCGTCCTGACGCTCGTGGCCGCCTTCGTCGCGCTCGGGGCGATGCCCGGCCGCATCGCGCGCAGGCGAGGCCATCCCTGGGCACAGGCCGTCGCCGTGGGGAGCTGGGCCACCCTGATCTGCGGCTTCGTGTTCTGGCCGCTCATCCTGACCTGGGCCTACGTCGACGCCCCCACGCGCAGGGAGACGAGGCCATGATCGTCTTCCTGCTCAACAGCTACATCGTGCTCCTCGTCCTGTTCGTCTGGCTCAGGTTCATCCCCTTCAACCTGTTCTGGAAGCTCTCGCCGGCGCTCGTCCTGATCGTCCTCCTAATCGGGCTGTTCATCCCGATGGGCTGGGGGGCGCCCTCGGGCCCGGCCGCCGTCATCCGCAACTCGGTGCAGATCGTGCCCTCGGTGGCCGGCGAGGTCATCGACGTGCCGGTCGCCGCCAACGTGCCTTTGAAGGCCGGCGACGTCCTCTTCCGCATCGATCCTGTCCCCTACAAGTCGCAGGTCGATGCCATCGCGGCTCAGCTGAAGCTCGCGGAAACCCGCCTCTCCGAGATGACCCAGCTGCAGACCCGCGGGACTGGTCGCGCCTTCGACGTCGAGCAGCGCCAGGCCGAGGCCGACCAGCTGCGCGCCCAACTCGAAGGGGCGAAGTGGAACCTCGACAAGACGACCGTGCGGGCCCCGGCAGCCGGCTACGTGACCAACCTCGCACTTCGCAAGGGCGCGCGGGTCACCGCCCAGGCGCCGGTGATGGCCTTCATCGACACAGCCGACACTCTGTTCGCCGCCGAGATCCCGCAGGTCTACGCGCGCTACATCGAGCCCGGGCAGCCCGTCGAGATCACCTTCAAGGCCTATCCCGGCATGATCCATACCGGACGCGTGCAGTCGGTCCTGCAGGCCATCGCGACGGGGCAGGCGCAGCCCGGGGGCCTGGCCGTGGCGCCGCCCGAGCTGGTTTCGGCGCCGTTCGTGGTTCGGTTCACGCTCGACGATCCCGAGACGGCGCGCCGCCTCCCGGCCGGCAGCACGGGTACGGTCGCGATCTACACCGAGCACGTCCAGGCCGCGCACGTCGTCCGCAAGGTCGTCCTGCGGCAGGCGGCCATCCTCAACTACGTCAACCCGTTCTGACCATCCTTGGAGGAAGCGCGATGAAGAGGATCGGCATCGGATTGCTCAGCCTCGTCGCGGCGGTATGTCCGGCCGTCGCCCAGGAGACCTCGCCGTCCGACCTCGTGGCGCGCACGACCCAGCGGCGCGCGGTCGAGGCGGTCATCTGGGGCATGCCGGCGGTGAACTTCGATCGCATGTTCCAGGCGATGCGGAAGGCCGGCGGGACGGAGAACCAGATCGTCTACTGGTCCGGCATTCCCGATTGGAAGAACCAGACCCTGACCCCGAACCCCAGCACCGTCTACGTGATGCCCTTCATCGACACGAGGGGAACCGACCCGATGGTGCTCGAAATCCCGCCCGCCAGCGGGGGCGAGATCACCGGTACGATCATGGATGCCTGGCAGGCAGCTCTCGACGATGTCGGGCCGGCAGGCGTGGACAAGGGTAAGGGCGGCAAGTACCTCATCCTCCCACCCGGCTATGCCGGACCCATTCCTGAGGGCTTCATCCGGCTCGCATCCGACACGCGCATGGCCTACGCGCTGCTCCGCTCCAATGTCGGGAGCGGAAGCGAGGCGGACGTCGCGAAGGCGGTCGCCTACGCCAGGGAGGTCAAGCTCTACCCGCTGTCGCAAGCGACTGCACCACCGGCCACGACCTTCGTCGACGCAGCCAGCACGGTTTACGACAGCACCATCCCCTACGACCTACGCTTCTTCGAGGCGCTCGACCGCTTCGTTCAGCGGGAAGCCTGGCTCGACCGCGACAAGGCGATGATCGACCAGCTCAAGTCAGTCGGAATCGAGCGGGGCAAGCCATTTGAGCCCGGCCCCGAAACGCGGAAGATCCTGGAGCAGGCGGCCGGCGAAGCCCATGCCTTGCTCGAGCAACGATACGAGGCGCTCTTCACCCCAACCTTCTATGAGGGCAGGCAGTGGGCCCTACCTGTGCCGCACGACCTCAGCGAGGGGTTGTCGAACCTTTTCAGCAAGCCCGGCACCTATCCGGTGGACGACCGCGGCACGTTCTTCTCGTTCGCGTTCTCTAGCATCAAGCATCTCGGCTCCGGCCAGTTCTACCTCGTCACCATCCGGGACAAGGATGGCAAAGCTCTCGACGGTGGAAGCACCTACAAGCTGACGGTCCCGGCCAAGGCACCCGTCTCGCTCTACTGGTCGGCCACGGTCTACGACCGGGACACCCACGGGCTCATACGCGACCAGAAATGGTCGAGCCGCGGCTCGAACAGCCAGGGGCTTCAACCCAATGCCGACGGCTCGGTCGACATCCTCTTCGGGTCGGAGGCTCCCGCAGGCAAGGAACCGAACTGGGTACCCACGCGCGCGGGCGGGCGATGGGAGGTCATCTTCCGCTTCTACGGACCGCAGAAGCCTCTGTTCGAGAAGACTTGGCGGTTGCCGGACATCGAGCACGTCGCGGAGCAGCGAGGTCAATGACGATGAGAAGCCTACGAGCCCTTGCCTGCTTTAGCCTCCTGATGGTGCCGGCATTCGCGCTTGCGCAGGACGCCGTCCCGGTCACGCCCGACAATTTCGTGCGAGCCGAGACGCACATGTACTTCAACAACAGGGTGCGCGAGGATGGCCTTGCCAAGTTCCATCATATCCGGGAGTTGATGCCCATCGCTCACCAATCGGTCATCCGCGGCAACCGCGACACGCTGTACTCCACGGCAGTGTTCGACCTCGATGCAGGACCGGTGACCATCGAGCTTCCGGAGGCGGGGCAGCGGTTCATGTCGCTGCAGGTCATCACCGAGGATCACTACACGACGACCGAGTACGGTGCCGGTCCGCATGTCGTCGACAAGGCCAAGGCAGACACGCGCTACGCGCTCGTCGGCGTTCGCACCCTGGTCGACCCGAACGATCCTGGCGACCTGAAGAGGGTTCACGCGCTCCAGGATGCGATCAAGGTCTCGCAGCCGGCGGGCCCCGGCACGTTCGAGATCCCGAACTGGGACCAGACCAGTCAGAAGAAGGTACGCGACGCCCTGCTCGTGCTTGCGAGCACGGTCGGCGACACGCGACGCGCCTTCGGCACCAAGGACGAGGTCGATCCGATCCAGCACCTGATCGGCGCAGCCTCGGCCTGGGGCGCGAACGCGCCGCGCGACGCCATCTATGTCAACGTCGTGCCGGCCAAGGACGATGGAGGGACGAATTACCTGCTGAAGGTCGGCGAGGTTCCGGTCGACGGCTTCTGGTCGATCAGCCTCTACGACGCCGAAGGCTACTACAGAGCAAACCCGTACGACGCCTACTCACTCAACAACGTGACGGCTCGGAAGGACGCGAATGGCGTGGTCGAGGTCCGGTTCGGTGGCTGCGACGGGAAGGATCCGAACTGCCTGCCGATCATGCCGGGCTGGAACTACATGGTGCGGCTCTACCGGCCTCGGGCGGAGGTCCTGGGCGGTTCGTGGAGCTTCCCGGAGGCTCAGCCGGCGAACTGACACCGGTGCAGCTCCCTTGACTGCTGGGCTGGTCGGGGCCCTGCGCTACCGGGTTTGAGGGTCCGGCGATGCCATTCACCGGGCTTCCAGCGTCTCCTCGATTAAGCTGCGCACCCGCTGCCAGGCCGGAGCGGACGGCGTGACTAGGTCGAAGTGGCCGGCATCCGGGACGTCGACGAGCCTCGGCGCGGTCGCGACCCTGCCCCGCAGGGCGCGGGTATAGTCGTAGGCGACCCATGGCGACACGAGCCGGTCGAGCACGCCGCTAACCATGACGACCGATCCGGCCGACGGCGTCAGGGCCGCCGGCGAGACCTCCGCGAGCCTGTCGTCCGGAGCAAGCCGCTCGACGATGCCGGGGCCGCACAGCACCGGGACGAGCCGGGCGAACGTCGCGAGGTCGCCCACGCCGCCCAGGCTGATGACGGCGCGCGGCACGAACCGGGGCGACCCATTCAGGGGACTCGCGGCGGGAAGCGAGCCGCGCGAAGCCGCCCACAGCGCGAGTTGGCCGCCCGCGGAGTGCCTGGCGAGCACGTCACGCGAGAGGTCCAGCCGATGGGTAGGCGCGTCCTCTGCGAGCCGGTCGAGCGCCGAAGCGACGTCTTGGTAGGTGCCAGGATAGCCGCCTCCGGCCTCGTTGGCGCGGCGGTAGCCGATGCTCCACACGGCGACGCCGCGCCGCGTCAGTTCCGGCCCGAGGTGACGCATCTGCTCGCGCCCCGCGGTGGTGGCGCTCCAGCAGCCGCCATGGATGAGGACCACAACCGGATGGGGGCCCGGGCCGTCGGGCAGGAAGACATCGATGCTCTGCGTGGGCGCTTCGCCGTAGGCGACCTGCAGGGTCGGCTCCGGCCGCGGCAGGTCGCGGAAGGTGGCAAGCTCCACCGGGTCGGCAGAGGCCTGCCGGATAGCCAGCGCCGTCGCCAGTACGAGGCCAGCGCATCGCTTCATGTCAGCCGGCCGCCGGCACGCTTCGGCAGGTCGCGTCGGCTCTCATCCTAGCAGACCGGCACCCGGACCGCCTGACCCGAGCCGCGACCTACCCAGTCCCCGCTCGGCTCGCGCAGATTGGGGATCGAGGCCCCCTCCTCGCTTCCGTCGGGCACGGTAGCCGCGAACGGTTCGAAGGTCGGACCTGCCAGCGCGACCGTGGGGCGGTTGCCGGCGATCCCGATCGATCCATGGCCCGCGTCCTCCGACCGAGGGTGATTTAATGCCACACAACGGCAGGACGTTGTGGCCGCCAGCCCAACCATTCCATCTCAACGGCTGCTGTCGGGCTCCAAGCGGCCATTCCAGTGGTTTCAAACTAAGGTCCGCTGATGGCGCACAGCAGAACTAGCGGCATGCTAACTCCTGACCCATTGCAGACCTTCCGCCCCGCCGATGCGAATGTCCGCTCGGGGGTTTAAAGCGGCCCCAAAAGCGGCGGCCATGACGTCAGCAGGTTCGGGCACATTGACGACCAGTGCCCCATCCGGATGCAAAGCCCGCTTCCCGACCGGCGCCAAGACCGGCTTCGTTGGGATGTCGAGCCCCTTGGATGAGAAGTCGCAGATATTGAACGCGAGCTCGGGGCACCGACGACGCGTAGCCGCGCGTGGCGCAAGTTGCAGGGGGTTCGACAGAGGGGTAGCGGGTACGCCCGTGACCGTGCCACCCGGCTTCCGACTGCAGCGTTCGCGTCAGCCGGGACGCCGCCCCAGCTCACGCCCTAAGCGTTCCGACAGCGCGTCGGCACCCAGGGCCCCTTCGAGCCTGTCATCGCCGACGAAGAGCGTCGGGGTGCTGTGCACGCCCAGGTCCGACGTCGCCCGCTCGTGAACGATTCTCACACCGTCGTAGAGGGCCTGGTCTCGCAGGGTGGCGTCGAACCGCTCGGCACCGAAGCCGGCCTGCCGCATGAGGTCGCGCATGGCGTCAAGCGGCTTGGCCGCGAATGCCCACGCGGCCTGCCGCTCGAACAGCAGGTCCGTGACGGCGTAGTAGTTGCGCTGCCCGTCCGCCCGCGCGAGCATGAAGCCCGCGGTGTCGAGGGGGGTCAACGGGTACCCGCGCAGCGCGAAGCGCACCTGCCCGGCGTCGATCCAGCGGGCCTTGATGACGGGCCATGTCTCCGCATGGAACCTTGCGCAGTGCGGGCAGGTCACGGCGGCATACTCGATCAACCTCACCCGCGCCTGCGGGGACCCGATCCAGACATCGCCCAGCGGTCCCGCCTGGGACGGGTCGGCGACGGATGCCGCGAATGCCGCCCTGGAGGCTACCGTCGTGGCCAGCCCGGCCGCAGCCCCCGAAAGGACGTTCCTTCGCGTGGGCCGGACCGGAGGGATGCGTCCGAAACTCATTCTGCGAAGCCTCTCGCTTTCAAGGGTAGCCGTAGGTCCACCGTCGCTCGACCATCGTCGTGGCCGGGCGCCCGGCCGAGGCCGGACGCATCGCCTGGATGAGTGTCGAAAGGCTCAGTTCGGCCAGCAGCGGCGGCCATAAGGCCCGATGTGAAAGCCCGCCGGGCACGAGCGGCCGCGGACGTAGGCACCCCATTGCCCGCCGGTCCGGCACCCGCCGTAGGGTCCCCGGTGGCCGTAGGGACCGCAGCCGCCGTAGACCTGGATGATCCGGGCACCGTCCGCTCCGGTCGAGACGGCGTCCTGGACCAGAACCGCCCTGCTTGCCGGTGGCACCGGCGACGAGAATGGGATGGATATCGGGGTTCGACATGAAAAGCCTTGGGTGAGCTATGACGTGCAGGGCATCAGGTCCGTGCCAGCCCAAGGATGGGTCTGCAAAATACGAAACGCAAGAGTTTCGATACGATTGATTTTCGCATTGATGGACGTATATGACGGCCATGAACGATCAGGCTCAACGACATCAGCGCCGCCTGCCGCCGGCCGAGCGCGGGCGCGCTCAAGACAAAACCCGCGACGACCTGATCATCGGCGCAGCGCTCGAACTACTCGGCGAGAATGGGTACCACGGCCTGACCATGACCGATGTCGCGGCGCGTGCGGGAGTGTCGAAGGCGACCTTGTATCGGCGTTGGACCGCGAAGGCGGATCTCGTGGCCGACGCCGTCGCCACGCTGAGCCCCATGGCGACGCCGCGCTATCCCGGCACGTCTCTGCGCGACGATCTTCTCGCGTTGATGGAGCAGGCCGGCAATTGCGACGACCGCCCCGAGATCGTCACGGCGACGATGGAGATGGCGCGGTCACATCCCGATCTCTATCAAACCCTTTCAAATCGCTTCGGCCTATCCGTTCGGGCCGAACTGGACACGCTCGCCCGGCGCGCGGCCGACGCCGGACATGCGTCCTTGTCGGAGGTGGAACTCGACGCCTTGAGCGACACGGCCGTTGCGCTCCTGGCCCATCACGCCGGACCATCTGGTGCATCGGTCCCGCGAGAGCGTCTGATCAACCTCGTCGATCACGTCTTGGTGGTCTTGCTGACCAGGGCTCGTGCCGCGGAATAGGCAATCTAACCGCCACGCTGCAGCCTTTCGCGTTCGTGGCCTTGGAACTCCCGGTCGGCGATCCACCCAACCCGGCAGCATCCCCTGTTTCATTGAGCAGCCTGAATGCGGACCTTCTGAGGTTCCACAGGTGGGAAGCGGACGTCGTAAAAGTCCTCCCGGCACCGCTAGTAGGGTGGATGCAGCGCGTGCCGTGAACCCTGCGATCAAGTTCACCAACATCACCAGCTTGGCGGTGCTGACCGTGGCCACGCGTAGCTGTTGATGGCAGCCAAGCTACTGTTCTGCCTTCAGGCGCCAAAGTTCCGCACTGCATCAATCTTCTGCAACAGAGGGCTGCTATCTCGATGACGGCCCTTCGACGTTTCTGCTGCTGAAAGCTGTGCGGGGCCTTGGTAGCGTTGTTCGACAAGCTCGGGCTTCGGTGCTGAGGCTCGTGGCTTTTGGCCGGGAAGAGTTCGCCGACAGTCTGGCGGCCCTGGCGATGCGGCGGACCCGCCCTCGTCGAGCCGGAAGTCTACTCCATGACTTGCGCGACGATGCCTTTGAGCGCCTTCACGATGTCGTCCAGTGGGTGCCGCCTGGCGAAGAACAGGCCGTTCTGGGGCATGTCTTCCTTCGTCACCTTCCGCCGCCCGGACATGACCTAGACCGGGCCGCCGACTACGACTTGTCGCGACTACGGCAGTCCGCAGGCGCTGCGGGAAGCTCGGTCACGGGCGATGGTTGGCACCCACCCGCAGAACACACCCGATGGAGAGGGCGAACCGCCAGCTCCTCCGTTCTCGGCCGCCGGACCGCGTCGCCAAGAGAATTTGACTTGCCGGGCACAGCATCACGGTAAGTTGTCAGGTAACGGACATCTTTGCGCCGGGAAATCCGTTACTGGACAACCCGATTGCCGCCGACCGACGATACCCCCGTGACCAGATCCCCCCTGCGCTCCCTTGACGGCAACTTGCTGCTCGAAGCCCTCGACGGCGCCGACCGCGCGCTCCTGGCGCCATACGCCGAACGGCGCGAGGTCGGGCGGGGCGACGTGCTGTTCCGGGCCGGCGACGACGTCAGCCACGTCACCTTCCCGGCCCAGGGTTGCGTTATGACGCTTGTGGTGCCGCTCCGGGACGGCAAGTCGGTCGAGACCGCCACCGTCGGTCGCGAGGGAGCCATTGGCAGCGCGGTCAGCCAGGGCTACCTGCCGGCCTTCGGGCAGGCGGTCGTGCAGGTCGCTGGCCCAGTTAAGGCTTCTTGAACGGAGACGAGGTTCACCAAGGGTGACAGGACGCGGTGCCGACCGGTGCCGGGGCTCTCATCTAGCTGAGTTTCGGCTGGCCGTTGGAGGCCGAGAGGCCGCCGTCCACCGGCAGGTTCACCCCGGTGACGAAGCGCGCGTCCTCGCTCGCCAGGAAGGCGATGACCCCGCTGATGTCGTCCGGCTGGGCGCCCCGACCCATCGGGATGCGCTCGTTGAACTTGGCCACGAGGTCTGGCTGGTCCTGCATGCCGGCGGTGAACGGCGTGTAGACCAGCGTCGGGTTGACCGCGTTCACCCGGACCCCGTGGGCCGCCTCGTCCATCGCCACCGCGCGGGTGAAGTTCGTCACCGCACCCTTGGCGGCGCAGTAGAAGCTGTGGTTCCAGTCGCCGCCGAGCCCGGAGACGGACGAAAGGTTGACGATGCACCCGCCGCTCTCGCGCAGGTGCGGCAGGGCGAAGCGCGTCATGTAGAAGACGCCGTACAGGTCGGTCTCGATGATCGTCGAGAAATCCCCGATGTCGCCCTCGTCGACACGTCCCAGGTGATCCTTCCCGGCATTGTTCACGAGGACGTCGAGGCGGCCGAAGCGCTCGATTGCCGCCGTGACGACCTCCCGGCACCGGTCGGCGTTCGAGAGGTCGGCGACCTGTGTAAGCGTCCTGTCGACCCCGATTTCGGCGGCGACCCGCTCCAGTCCCTCGCCGTTAATGTCGGCGAGGACGAGCCTCGCCCCCTCCTCGCCGAAGCGGCGTGCGGCGGCCTCGCCGATGCCGGACGCGGCACCCGTGACCAGGACGACCTTGTTCGAGAAACGTGACATCGCGATTCCTGGGGCTGTGCGCCGGGCAACCCGCCCGACGCCTTGACGAAGGGCGGTCTCAAGCGCTGCGGGCCTGGTCCGGATGACGCCCTTCGGCGAACTCCTCGACGATCTTGGCGCAGAAGGCCGGCAGGTCCTTCGGGTTACGGCTGGTGACGAGGCCCTTGTCGACCACCACCTCCGCATCGACCCATTCCCCGCCGGCGTTGCGGATGTCGGTCTTCACGGTCGGGAATGAGGTGAGTTTGCGTCCCTTCACGACGTCGGCCTCCACCAGCGTCCAGGGCCCGTGGCAGATGACGCCGACCGGCTTGGCCTGCTCGAAGAAGTCCCGCACGAACCTGACCACGGCCTCGCTGCCGCGGAGCTTGTCGGCACCGACGCTGCCGCCGGGGATGACGAGCCCGTCGAAGTCGGAGGCGGACACGCCGTCGATGGCCTTGTCGACCGGGTACTTCCCGGCGGGGTCGAGGTCATTGTTGACGGTCTCGGCCTCTCCTGCCTCAAGCCCGACCACCGTGACGGTCGCGCCGGCTGCAAGCAGCGCCTCGCGAGGCTTCGTAAATTCCGGCTCCTCCGTCCCACGGGGGGCAATCAGGATGGCGATGGTTTTTCCCTGAAGGGTCATGGATCGTTCCTCTGCATGACAGTGGGTAAGGGTGGGCCTCAGGCTGGGATGCTCTCGGGCGAGGCGGTGTTCTCGGCGGTCACGCCGTTTTCCCGGTGACGGAAGTCGCTCAGCGCTTGGTAGACCTGCAGGCGCGCCCGCATGATCGACCCCAGCGGCCGGTGCGCCGCGAGGCTGTGCGCCGGGCGGAAGGTCATCACCTCGTCGAAGTAACGCACCCGCTCGGGGGAGTAGGCGTCCTGCCGAGGCAGGCAGATCGTCGCCACCGTGCGGTACGGGCTGATCGAGACCGGCCAGTCGACCGAGGAATCCTCAATAGGCTGGCGCTCGGCATCGGCCCAGAGCTGCGCCTTGAGCTCGAACACCACGTCGTCGTCCCGGAAGAACGCGATCGCAGCGTGCCGGAAGCCGTCCTCGTCCCCGTGCGGGTCGAGGTGCCATTCGGCGAGGTCCCGCTGCGCCTGCGTCGCGGGCACCGCGCCGAGCTTGGCCACGTAGTCGCCGAACCGCATCGGCGCCTGGCTGAAGTAGCTGTCCGCCAGTGGGTGGCTGTAGGGATGGCCGAAGAAGTCGGCCATGGCACTCTCCGTGCCGAAGGCGTGGAGCACCTTGTTGAGCGTGCGGGCGCCGGCCGAGACGGCGCTCTTTAAGCCCTCCGGCATTCCGGTCGACTTGCCGATCACCGTGCCGTCCCGCAGGAAGCCTGCCGCCGTGCCCGACGGGAAGGTCGTGCCGGTGGCGAGCACGAAGTCCTGGGTCTCCACATCGTGCCCGGGAAGCTTCTCGCCGGGCACGCCGAACACCTTGATCGACATGCCCCGGTGGGTGGACACCCGGTCGCCGAGGGTCTCGCCGGGACCCTGGGCGAAACGTACGGCCACCTTGTGCGTACCCGGGGTCGCGAACAGGCCCTGGGCCAGTTCCGGCGGCAGGCCGGCGGCAACCGTCAACTCGCCCGTGACGCAGGCCGAGCTCTTGGCGTGGCTAGCGCGCACGGCATGGTGCTCGCGCTTCTCCACCGTCTGCGACTGCTGGGTCATACCCTGGATGATGCCGTCAATGGTCTCCTGCTCGTTCGGGGCGGGCTGCTCGATGTCGGGCGCGAAACGCAGGTAGGTCATGCTCGTCCTTCACTTTCCGCCTCGACCTCGGGCCAGGGGCAGAGAGGCTGCCGAGCTTCATCGAATGCGCGCCTCTCAGAAGCGGCACCGTTCAAGGCATGAGGCCACACGGTCGGGAATGGGGGTCCAGGCGGACCGTCGCCCTGACAAACGCCAGCCGGCTCGGACGTTCCCAACGGGTCGTTCACGGACAATTGAGCGGCGCGCAATCCGGAACGCCGATCCGTCGGGCATGTTCTGTCCCGAGATGAACGACGAAGGACGACGAAGGACGACGAACCTTGCAAGCACCTGTCCGCTACAGCGCCGACGTCGAGGATGTGATGCCCGACGAGGATCGGACCATCGAGCAGCTCAACGCGACCTTCGACACAATTCTGGAGACCGTCGCGAACGATTCCGGCCATGCGGTGCGCTCGGTCCACGCCAAGTCACACGGCATCCTGGAAGGCGTACTGCGCATCGACGCGGGGCTGCCTCCTGAACTTGCGCAAGGGCTGTTCGCGACGGCGGGCGAGCACAAGGTCTACCTGCGGATGTCGACCAATGCCGGCGACATTCTGCCCGATGCCGTCTCCCTGCCGCGCGGCCTCGCCATGAAGGTCCTGGACGTGTCCGGCGAGCGCCTGCCGGACGCGGAGGGAACGACACAGGATTTCGTCATGGTCAACGGCTCGGTTTTCCAGGCGCCGAACACTGAGAAATTACTAGGCAGCCTCAAGCTGCTGGCCAAGACCACCGACCGCATCGAGGGCGTGAAGGTCGCCGCCTCCACCGTGCTGCGTGGGGTCAACAAGGCGCTCACGGCGGTCGGCATCGAGAGCCCGACGCTGGGCTCGCTCGGTGGCGCGCCGAACGTCGACCCGCTCGGCGAGACTTACTACAGCGTCACCCCGTTCCGCTACGGCGACCACATTGCGAAGTTCTCGGTGGCGCCCGTGTCCCCCGCTCTCAAGGCGCTAACCGGCACCGAGATCGACGCCTCCGGCCGCCCTGACGCGATCCGCGAGACCGTGCAGTCGGAGATGGCCGGCATCGAGGGGATCTGGGAGTTCCGGGTTCAGCTATGCCGCGACCTGGAGCGTCAGCCGGTCGAGGACCCGACGGTGCAGTGGGACGAGGAGGAGGCGCCGTTTCAGCGGGTTGCCACCATCACCGTGCGACCGCAGGACAGTTGGGACGTCGAGCGCGTCGACGCAGTGAACGAGCGCATGCGGTTCGCGGTTTGGACCGGCCTCGCCGCCCACCGTCCGCTCGGCAACATCAACCGGGCGCGCAATGCCCCCTACAGGCATTCAGCGGAGTTCCGGCAGAAGTTCAACGGCTGCCCGATCCACGAGCCTACCATGGGGCGTTGAGCATGACCGCACACTCCTGACCCATAGCTGTCCCTCCCATCCGCGGCCTTCGTCGTCCGCTTCGACGTGGGAAGCGGACGTCGTAAAAGTCCTCCCGGCACCCCTAGTACTATCGCGAGATATCCCTTCCGGAGTGAGAAATTAGGATTGGATTATGCCGAAAGCAAACCGCACCCCGGCTCGTGCGGAAAGAGCAGCGGTGCCTCCAAGCCACTTTCCATTGGGCCATGACTTTGCAGGTCGGCCCAGCGCAGAGTTCAGGCCGCAGCTGGCACCGCGTTCGGCTACGAACCCGGCCGACTCGTGCATGACGTGGTCTAGAGGTGTCCGCTTCTAGGTGTATGGTCCCGGGATGTGGTGTGACGGATCGAGCCTGAAGCGTTCGGGCTGTTTGGTCCAGACCTGAAGGACATGCTCGTAGGGCGTGAGGCCGCGCAGGGTCTTCAGCCGACGGGCATGGTTTTAGGCGTCGACGAACAGCTGCAGATGCGCCCGGAGCTGTTCGTAGGTCTCGTAGTGGTAGCGTTTGACCGTGGCGTCCTTGATGGTGCGGTTCATCCGCTCGACCTGACCGTTGGTCCACGGATGGTTGGGTTTGGTCAGGCGATGCTCGATGCCGTGCTCGTGGCAAACGCGATCGAACATGTGCCGGCTGTAGAGGGCAGTAGGGCCTGAGCGGTTGAGCGGGGCATGGCAGAACTGCACCCCGTTGTCGGTCAGCACCGTGTGGATCTTGTACGGCACGAACGCGACCAAATCCCGGAGGAAGTCTGAAGCGGTGTAGCGGTTGGCCTAGGGCCTGTTGTCACTTGAGCCAATCGAGCGTTGCGGCGAGGCAGAGGACACCGGCGAAGCTGACGGCGGTCTTCTCGTAGCGTGTGGCGACGGCGCGCCACTCCTTGAGGCGCGCCCATAGCCGCTCGACGATGTTGCGGTTGTTGTAGACCCAATCCGGACAAGCGAGTTGCTCCTCGTTGCGCTTGGTCGGGATCGCGGGGCGTGCACCGGTGGTCCAGATGTGCTCGCGGAAGCCGTGGCTGGAATAGCCGCGGTCGCCCACGACCCACTTGGGCACGCCGGGCAACCGGTCGAGGAGCGGGATGGCGTAAGGCAGTTCGTGGGCCTGCCCCGGAGCGATGCGGAAGGTGACGGCGCGGCCTCTCCCGTCGGCGATCACGCAAGCCTTGGTGCCATAGCCGCCACGAGAGCGGCCAAGTGCTTCACGAGCATCTCGCTCGGCCGCAGATCCCCCCTTTATGGATGGCCCGCCCCTCACCGGACTGCGCTGCTAGGCTTGCAGGGTAGCCGAGATGAGGAAGGGAGCGGGACGATGACGATTGCGGTTCTTGGGATCGACCTGGGCAAGAACAGCTGCAGCCTCGTCGGGCTGGACGCGGCGGGGCGGGTCGTGCTGCGCCGACGCATGCGGCGCGAGGGGGTGATCGCCTTCGGCGCGAAGCTGCCGGGGTGTGTCGTTGCGATGGAGGCCTGCTGCGGCGCCCATCACATGGGCCGCGCCCTGGCCGAGCAAGGCCACACCGTCCGGCTGATGTCGCCGGAGTACGTGCGCCCCTACGTCAAGGCGCAGAAGAACGACGACCGCGACGCCGAGGCCATCGCCGAGGCGGCCACACGCCCGACGATGCGCTTCGTGGCACTCAAGTCCGAGGCGCAGCTCGACGTGCAGACCCTGCACCGGGTCCGCGACCAGCTCGTGGGCGAGCGCACGGCGCTGACCAACCAGATCCGTTCCGTCCTGCTGGAGCGTGGCCACGTCGTGGCGCAGGGGCGCGCCAAGCTCACCGCTTGCCTGGCCGCGTTGCTGGACACAGACGCGGGCGCGTCGCTCACACCGCGCATGCGCACCCTCATGGCCGAGGTGCGCGAACGCTGGCATGATCCGCCCCCACTGAAGTGGTCCGCCCTGAGGTATGGCTTTTGAGCCAGATGAGGACGGACAGATGGGAACGAAGCGGCACAAGCCGGAAGACGTGGTCGCCAAGCTGCGGCAGGTGGATGTTCTGGTCTCGCAGGGCCAGAGCGTGGCGGAGGCGATCCGGGCCATCGGCGTGACGGAAGTGACCTACTACCGCTGGCGCAAGGAGTACGGCGGCCTGAAGAGCGATCAGGTTCGACGGATGAAGGACCTGGAGGTTGAGAACCAGCGGCTGCGCAAGGCGATTGCGGATCTCACCCTCGACAAGCTGATCCTGCAGGAGGCCGCTCGGGGAAACTGACCAGCCCCGCGCGCCGACGCGCCTGCATCGCGCATGTCATGAACGTCCTAGACGTCTCCGAGCGCCGCGCCTGTCGGGCGCTCGGGCAGCATCGCTCGACGCAGCGCAAGGTGCCGCGGGGAAGAGAGGATGAGGCCGCGCTGACAGCCGACCTCGTGGAACTGGCTCGCCAGTACGGGCGCTACGGCTACCGGAAGATCGGTGCATTGCTGAAGGCGGCGGGCTGGTTCGTCAACGACAAGCGGGTCGAACGGATCTGGCGGCGCGAGGGGCTGAAGGTCCCGTCTCGGCAGCCCAAGCGCGGCCGCATCTGGGACGGGGATGGTTCCTGCCTGCGATTGCGGGCGGAGCGTCGCGATCACGTCTGGTCCTACGACTTTGTCGAAGCCCGCACGCACGAGGGCCGCAAGTTCCGGATGCTGAACGTGGTCGATGAGTTCACGCGGGAGTGCCTAGCGATCCGCGTCGCACGCAAGCTGAAGGCGGCGGACGTGATCGACGTGCTGTCCGACCTGTTCATCCTGCGCGGCGTGCCCAGCCATATCCGCTCGGACAACGGTCCGGAGTTCATCGCCAAGTCCGTGCAGGCCTGGATCACCGGTGTCGGCGCCAGAACAGCCTACATCGCACCCGGCTCGCCATGGGAGAACGGTTACGTCGAGAGCTTCAACGCACGACTACGGGACGAGCTTTTGAACGGTGAGATCTTCTACACGCTCAAGGAGGCGCAGATCGTGATCGAGAGTTGGCGTCTACACTACAACAGCGTGCGCCCGCACGCCTCGCTCGGCTACCGACCACCGGCCCCGGAGGTGTTCGTGCCGGCCTTCACCGCTTGGCCGGCTGCGCTCACTCGGTCGGCTCCGCCGGCCAAGCGACCCGTGGAGCAAAGGCCGACCCTGCACTAACTTAGAACTTGGACCACCGCGTGGGGGCCGATCACTTCGTGTTCTCAAGAATCCGCCGATAGTCGGTGTAGGTATCAGGGCGGCGCGTACGTGCGATATGCACAAGGAACGCGGCAACACCCGCCTCCCAGTTCCAGGACGCCGGAGGCGCCACTATCGGTGGAGCGTCCGTCTTCGATGCCATTGGGTCCAAGTTTCGCCGGAGGTCTTCCCGAATGCGAGCGGCCTTCTCCCGAACAGCCGCGATTCCTTCACGCGTAGCAACGGCCGCCCCGAGATCCCAACGCTTCTCCTTGCCGTGCAGTCTGCCCTTGTACGACCAGCGCACCCCCGCTCGCGGCCGGACCCGCAGTACTAGTCCTGGGCATTCCGGGTCACGTTGCTCGCTCTCTGCCGCCCCAACTTTGCGAAGCAAGGCCTTCAGCGTCTCGACGGTGATCTTCGACTGCTTGCCATTCGCGAGGTACTCAGCCATGGTCTGGGTCGCATCTGGGTCGCGCTTCGGATCCGGTCAGGCGATAGGCACTGCGGAGGCGATCGAAGCAATTGCCTATATCTGATATAGGATTCCCTAATATCTGGTTCCTTCGAAGCCTTGAGAATTTGTCGAAAGAAGGAATCATAATCCTTGTGTCGGGGGTTCAAATCCCTCCCTCGCTACCAACACAACACGGCCTTTCCTTCATAGGATCAGCCACTTAGTCTTTCGAAGCTCTGGACCCCCGTCTAGGGCTTTTCGTTTCTCGGGCTGTTCTCGGGCTGCGACACCCGAAATCCGTCCGGGCGCGATCCGCCCGGATTCGAGCGCTCGGGCGAACCACCCGGCAGCCTGCGCCATGCCCCGTGTTCCGTTCGAGGTCACGCCCGCGCCGTCGCCCCGGCCGGCTAGGCCCTCCCGCGGGTGCGAGCCCGCCGCCGCCACGGCCGCTGTCAATGTTCGATGAACCAAGGTCCCGATCCCCCGGTGGGCGGCCGGGACGCGGTTAGTCCCTAAGTAAGGTGGCGGACCGAGGTTGTGCACGACGCAACCACTGAGAACCCACAAGATGCCCGACCATGCAAAGATCGCCGACGCCGTCTTCGCGGCCATGACCGACGAGGACAATAAGCACCTCGCCGAGGCCGTCGCGGCAGCCGCCCTCTCGGAGGACGGGGACGGCATGGACACGTTCTATATCAACCTCTCGAACGCTGGGGTCCCGACCCCCGGCCGCGCCGGCGAGCCCGTCACCGAGCGAGACCTGCGCCTGGCCTGCCCTGAGGTTGGAATCACGCCGGCAAGCTCCAGGGCAATCCCGGGGTCGAGGCGCGGCCGAGCGCCGGCAGGGCATGAGGCTGCGTGTCTCACAAAAAAACGCCCACTGCGCCGCCAGCGCGGGAGGGAGGGTGCCTGTGACCGGGCGTCTCGCGAGGCACTCTTAGCCATCTTCGACGTCGATGGTCATGCCGGTCAGCTCGCAACCGATGCCCAGGAGAGCTTCGCGGCGCACCGGCGCGGAGTTGGCCAGCCGTTGGAACCGGCGCGCCGACAACCAGCCCCCATCGAAGACGCGGCGCAACGGCCTGCCCGCCTTCTCGGACTCAAGCCAGTCGTGATCGAGCGGTCATGGCTGCCATCCTGAAGGGCGGTGGAACCTATGCGCTGCGTGTCTCCCAGGTGAGCAAGAAGCCCACGTCACCTGGCATGCCGTCGGGAAAGTTGACGATCACGGCCTTCAGACCGTAGCCGGCCGGCTGCAGGCGGTCCCGCCAGAACTCGAAAGCTTGACGCGGGCGTCCGGTCAGGGTCTCGGGCCAACCGCTCTCGAAATTGTTGATGGCCCGTCCGCCGTCACTGCACATTACGTTCGGGAAACGCATCACGAGAAGTTCGTTCTTGCCCTGCTCGGCCGCGATCCGGAGCTTGTATATGAGCGACGTCATGATCTCGTGCACCTTCTTAGGCGTGACCTCGATGGTCTCGGACAGAGCCTTGATGAGCTCGGCCCGCGCCTCTTCGGCTCGATCCTCGGTCTGCAGGGCCTTCGCGGCCTTCAGTTTGGCCGTATAAGCGCCGAGTTCGGCGGCGGACATGAAGCTCTCGTCGCCAAGCTCGTGTTCGGTCTGTGGATTCGTCTTCAGCGCTTCCATGGCGAACTCCTGTTGTTCATGAGGCCGGTTCGCGCTGGACCTGGGCCAGCGCTTCGCACGTTCCGCGCGCGATCGTCATCTCCTCGTCCGCCGGAATGACCCAGGCAGCGGGACCGGGCCCTCGGGTCACCTGCGGGCCGCCGGAAGCATTGGCCGCCGCGTCGAGTTCGAAACCGGCCCAGGCGGCTCCCCGCAGAACTTCGGCCCGTGTGGCGACGTCGTTCTCACCGATGCCGCCGGTGAAGATGAGGGCGTCCAGGCCGCCGAGTGCCGCCACCAGTGAGCCGAGTTCCCGCTCGATCCGGTAGACGAAGAGGTCGATGGCCCGCTGCGCATCGGGATCGGTCGCCGCGAGGGAACGGAGCCTGCGCATGTCGTGCGACAGTCCGGAGACCCCGAGCAGGCCCGATTGCGTGTAGAGCATCCGCTCTGCCTCGTCCGGGTCGAGCTTCATCTCCCGCATCATGTAGAAGACGACCCCGGCATCGAGGCTACCGCAGCGCGTTCCCATGGGCAGTCCGTCGAGTGCGGAGAAGCCCATCGTGGTCGCGATGCTCCGCCCGCGCTCCAGGGCACACAGGCTGGCGCCATTGCCGAGATGAGCGACGACGACGCGGCCGGTGGCAAGGGCGGGGTCGTACTGCGCCAAGACCGAGGCGATGTGCGCATAGGACAGGCCGTGGAAGCCGTAGCGGCGCACCCCCGCCTCGGTCATCGCGTGCGGTAGGGCAAAAAGCTGTGCGATTTCAGGCTGGTTGCGGTGGAATGCGGTGTCGAAGCAGGCAATCTGGGGGAGGTCCGGGAAACGCCGCCGGAGGATCCGGATCGGCGCCAAGTTGTGCGGCTGATGGAGCGGAGCGAGCGGTACTAGGCGCTCCAGCGCCTCCAGCACCTCCTCGTCCACCCGCACCGGCCTGCTATAGGCCCTTCCACCATGGACGACCCTGTGCCCGGCGGCGGCGAGCCGGAAGCCGCTGCAATGCTCACGCAGCCAAGCCGCCACGTGCAGGAGCGCCTCCTCGTGGCCGGACAGGCTTTCACGGTGGAAGGCTTGGTCGGCAACAACCGTCCCGGCGCTGTCCCGAATCAGCAGGTGGGGCGAACCGCTGAGTTCCTCGAACACACCCTTGAAGATGCGGCGCGGATCCGCGGTCTCGCCGAACGCGAACACTTGGAATTTGAGGCTCGAAGAGCCCGCGTTCAGTACAAGCAGGACCGAGCTCATCGCCTAGACCTCCGGAAGGGGCCGGCAGGCGCGCTGGGCGGCGGCGAACAGTGAGGCGACCGCACAGGAGGCGAGACGCGTGAGCCGAGAGTCGGCCCGGCTCGTCAGGATGATCGGGACCCGAGCCCCAAGCACGATCCCGGCCGCGTCCGCACGGGCCAGGAAGGTCAAGCTCTTGGCCAGCATGTTGCCGGCTTCCAAATCGGGGACCACGAGAACGTTGGCTTGGCCGGCCACCGGTGAATGGATCTTCTTGATCCGAGCCGCTTCGAGGTCGATGGCATTATCGAGGGCAAGAGGGCCGTCCAGGATGCCGCCGGTGATCTGACCCCGGTCGGCCATCTTGCAGAGGGCCGCGGCATCGAGGGTCGACGGCATCTTCGCGTTGATGCTTTCCGTCGCCGACAGGATGGCGACCCGCACCGACTCGACGCCAAGGGCTTGTGCGAGGTCGATGGCGTTCTGCGTGATGTCGCGCTTTTCCTCGAGCGAGGGCGCGATGTTGACCGCGGCGTCCGTAATGATCAGGGGCGTCGCATGGCCCGGCACGTCCATGACGAAGCAGTGGCTGACGCGGCGAGCCGTCCTTAGGCCGCCGTCCCGGCGCACCACCGCAGCCATCAACTCGTCGGTGTGGAGGCTCCCCTTCATGAGGGACTCGGCCTCGCCGGCGCGCACGAGAGCAACGGCCTTCTGAGCGGCCTCGTGGCTGTGAGCGGCGTCGACCAGCCGGAACGCGCCGATATCCGCATCGAGTGCGGCCGCGGCGGCGGCGATCTTTCCCAGTGGGCCCACCAGAATCGGCTCGACGATTCCGAGCGCGGAGGCTTCGAGCGCTGCCCCCAATGTGGCCGCGTCGCAGGGATGGACGACGGCGACCTGAAGCCTCGGCAGCGCCTGGGCAGCCACGATCAGACGGTCATATTTCTCGTGTCCGCGGGTTTCGACCGCTGCCTGTTCGATGGTCGCAATCGACACCCTGGCCTCCTCTGACAGTTCAAGGAAAGGATCCGGAGCGGTCCTGTGCGACGGGCGTAACCTCTCGCACAGGTGCCTCGTCGCCTGCGCCGCGAAGACGAGGACCGCCAACTCATACGCTCTTGGGATCAGGCGGCTTGATCGGACGGGACGGATCGGCGGCCGACGGCGCTGGCCGCGTAGGCGATCCGAATTCTACTCGGACCATCTTCCGGCGTTTGATCATGCACAACGATATGCGGCGCGGCATGTTCTGGGCCACCTCCTCAACAACGGCGCACCCTGTCTTATGGGATGACCTTCATTCTGGCTGAAGAACATTTGTGCATTATTGCCGGGACGGCCGCTTGCAACTCAGATGACGAGCGTCAACTTTCCATCGCAGACGGCGGCGTGACAGCCGACGGCGGCAATCCCGAAAGGAGCGATGCCATGGGAGACCTGTCATGCTACTCGGCCGTCGAGCATCTTTGCGATGGGCGCGCCTTGGAGATCCGCGCGCTTCGGCCGGATGACCGGGAGCGGATGCTGGCAGCCATCGACCACACAAGCGCCCAATCGCTCTATCGCCGCTTCTTCGCTGCGAAGCGCCACTTCACCGACAAGGAGATTGCGTTCTTCCTCAACGTCGACTTCAGGGAGCAGGTGGCCTTGGTCGCGACCGCGGACGAGGATGGCGAACAGGCGATCGTCGGCGGCGCCCGCTATGTCGCGACGCGTCCGGGACAGGCCGAAGTGGCGTTCACCGTGATCGACGAATATCAGCGGCGCGGCATCGGTGCCGCGCTGGTGCGGCACCTCGTGGACATCGCCCGGGCGGCAGGGCTCACGGAACTGACGGCGGAGGTTTTGCCCGACAACGCTCCGATGCTGAAGCTGTTCGAGCGAACCGGACTACCGCTGAGCAGCCGACGCGAGGCGGACGCGGTCCACTTGGTACTTCGGCTAACCTGAGCACGCCTCAAGTCGCGAACCCATGAGATTTGGCACGGATGACCGTCATCACGGGCACGCGACTGCGGGCCCGTGACCGAGAGCGCATTCCGACAAAATGGAAACCGATTCGTCAAAAATGCGCGTCGAAACAGGGGTCCAGAGACGCCGAATCCGGACGCAGTCTCCTGGGCTTGCCCGTCAGTAGGGGCGGCAAGTGCCCGAATACTGGTCGTAGAAGGCGTATCGCCCGCACCCGCCGTAGGTCGAGCCGTAATAACCGGCGGCCGCAGCAGCTCCGACCCCGGCCGCGGCGAGCCCGTATCCGGGACGGTACCCATACCGGCCGTAACCGTAGCGGCCGTAGCCGTAGCCGTAGCGGCCGACCCCTCTGTGACCGTAGCGGCCGACGCGACCATAACCGCCGCGATAGCCGGCCACGCCCCGGCGATAGCCACCGGCCCCACCGCGGAATCCGCCCGCCCGGCCACCGTGAAAGCCGCCGCCATGGATGCCGCCACCCCGGAAGCCTCCGCCTCCGCCGCCACGGAATCCGCGCGCATCTGCCGTGACGCTGGTCAGGATCAGGGCCGCGAAAGCCGCAGACGCAATCAGGAGAGTTTTCATAACGTTGTTTCCTCGCAGGAGGACAACATGGAGGTGAGGCGCATCAGTCCCCGCCGGCGTGACCGGACCCGTGACCTGCTCGGGTCCAGAACTCTGGTCGACCGGTTCGTACTACCGAGTCTGCAGCGTTGCTTGATCCCGGAGGACAGCCGGTGAAACCTGCTCTCCGACGCGGTCGCGGATCACTGGCTTCGTGTATCGCTGCGGCGAGATCCTTCTGGCTGCGCGCTGGTCTCTTCCCGGCCCTGTCGCCCCCAGGAGCAGCTTCCTGCTTTCGGTTCATCGACCGACGTCATCTCTCCAGATAGTTCGGCGAACCCTATTCCACCTGGACGAAGGCGTGCATTGAGATCATCGTCGGCGGCGAACGGACTGCCCGGCTGTTCGCATCCACGCTGCCGACCTCGGCCGCAGAAGGCTGGCCGAGGCCGCGCAACTCAGCGGCTCCCGCAGGAGACGACGGAGCCCCCCCCGGTTTGGCCCCAGTGACCAAACCGGACGCGGAGGAGCGCAGATGACGGGCCTCGAACCGACGACGCGGACCTCCACGACCGACGCGCCGACGAAACTCCGCTCCGACATTCTGGCAGGGCTCACCGCCGCGGCCGTCGTCCTCCCCAAGGCGATGGCTTTTGCCACGGTGGCCGGGCTCCCGGTCGCGGTCGGCCTCTACACCGCCTTCGTTCCCACGCTGATCTATGGCCTCTTGGGCTCATCCCGCGTCCTGAGCGTGAGTTCGACGACGACGCTGGCGATCCTGACAGCCGCCGAAATCGGCAACGTGGTGCCGGATGGCGATCCGGCGCGGCTGGTTGCCACCACAGCGACGCTGACGGCCCTCGTCGGAGCGTTGCTGCTCGCGGCCCGGCTGGTGAAGCTCGGCTTCATCGCCAGCTTCATCTCCGTGCCGGTCCTGACCGGGTTCAAGGCCGGAATCGCCTGCATGATCCTGCTGGACCAAGCTCCCAAGCTCCCAAGCTCCATCCCGCGAAGCAGTCGTTCTTCATCGATCTCGCGAGTCTCGCTCGCCACCTCCCCGAGACGTCGCTGCCGACCCTGGCTGTCGCAGGGGTGACGCTGGCCGTCCTCGTCGGCGCTGAGCGCCTCAGGCCGCATTCGCCGGTTCCGCTGGTCACGGTCGCTGCCGCCATCGCGGCCTCTTGGCTGCTCGGCCTCAACGCATGGGGAGTCGCGACGGTCGGGGAGATCCCGCGGGGGCTCCCCTCCCTGAGCATGCCCGACCTGACGCTTTCCAGGCGCTCCTGCCGGGCGCCATGGGCATCGCCCTGATGAGCTTCACGGAGAGCATCGCCGCGGGCCGGGCCTTCGTGGCTTCAAGAGATCCGCCCATCGATGCCAATCGTGAGCTGGCCGCCACGGGCGCGGCGAATTTGGGGGGAGCCTTGCTCGGGGCAATGCCGGCCGGCGGCGGGGCATCGCAGACCGGGGTCGTGCGGGCCGCCGGAGGCCGGACGCAGGCAGCCTCATTCGTGACGGCCGCGCTTGCCCTCGCGACGATGCTGCTCCTGTCGCCGGTCCTGGGCCTCCTGCCGCAGGCAACCCTCGCGGCGGTCGTGATCGTTTACTCGGCCAGCCTCATCCAGCCGGCAGAGTTCCGGGACATCTTCAAAGTGCGGCGGATGGAGTTCCACTGGGCAATCGTGGCGGGGATCGGGGTGCTCGTCTTCGGGACGCTTCAGGGTATCACCGTCGCCATCGTCCTCTCGCTGGTCGGCCTGGGCCTCCAGACAGCCCATCCCCGCATCTCTGTCATCGCCCGTAAGCACGGCGCGGACGTGCTGCGCCCCCTGTCACCGGAGCACCCCGATGACGAGACGTTCGTTGGCCTCCTGATCCTGCGCCCGGAGGGGCGCCTGTACTTTGCCAACGCGCAGAACGTGGCAGACCGGATTCGGGCGCTCATTGCCGAGCACAAGCCGCGTATCGTCGCCCTCGACCTCAGCCGTGTGCCCGACATCGAGTATTCGGCGCTGCAGATGTTGCGGGATGGGGCACGGCGGACCAGCATGACGTTTTGGCTCGTCGGCCTCAACCCTGACGTCCTGAACATGGTGCGGCGCGCCGGTCTGGATCAAGAACTCGGACCAGACCGCCTGTTGTTCAACGCGCGCACCGCCATCGAGCGCTACAAGGCGCTCCTGGCGTCCTCAGCGCCTAGCTAGAGAGGCTGGCGACCTCGCTGAGTCAGCTGGGATTGTCTCGCGTAGCGTGATCTGATTCCCAGTCGACGGCTGACAGGAGGGGCGAGGGCGTCGCCGTTGTCGTCGGATCGGCGCGGGCCCATCGTGAAGGCCACGGCAGCCGCCACCGGCATGGCGCGCCGCATGGCGGCCGCCGCCGAGTGGCCAGCGTTCATGCGTTGGAATTAGTAGCCGCAGGTGCAGCCCCCGTATCCGTAAGCGGGATAGCTTGAGCCATAGGCGGCGGGAGCGTAGCCACCATAGCCGGCATCGTCGTAGCCGTAGCCGTAGCCGCCGTAATAGTTGCTGGCCGCAGCCCCGACTGCCGTGCCGACCGCGAGACCAGCGAGACCCGCACCGACGCCGTATCCGTAGCCCCGATAGCCGTACCCGCGGTAGCCGTAGCCACGACCACCGTAGAAGCCGCGCCCGCCGTAGAAACCGCCGCGGTAGCCACCGGCCACGCCGCGATAGCCGCCAACGCCGCCGCGCCAGCCGCCAGCGACGGCACCGCCACCGCGAAAGCCGCCACCGCTAAATCCGCCGCCCCGGAATCCGCCGCCAAAGCCGCCGCCGCCGCGGAAACCGCCACCGCCGAAGCCGCCGCCTCGGAAGCCACCGCCGCCAAAGCCACCACGGGCCTCAGCGGTATCCGCGGCAATCAGCGCACCCATTCCGAGTGCTGCCAGCGACACCAAAGCAAGTTTCTGCATCGCATCCTCCATGCTCACACCCACCGAGCCGTATTGGGTGTTTCGACGATCCTCGGATTGCTTGATTTTAGGATCGAGATCATCCGCAGGAGCCAGCCCGATCCTTGTTGGCAGCCGGCGGGATCCGCGACGACGCAGGAGCGCATTCCGACGAGAAGGGAACGGCTCGTCCAAAAACGGCGCCTCTCAACAGCAGTTTGGAGGCGCCGAATGGATGCGATCGGGGCGGATACGGCTCTAATAGGCGTAGTAGGCGGGCCGGTATGGACCGGGCGAATACGGTCCATACGGACCGGATGCCGGCATGCTGGTGCCAACGACCGGGGCAACCGGATCGAAGGGTAGAAGAGCCGCGCTGGCGGACATGAAGCCTGCCAACGCGCGCAGGTCGTCGGGCTGTCGCGGATCACGCGAAATGAATGCCGTCTCGCGCTTGAACCGCAGATTGCAGGCTGGCGACGGTAGGCCGCCGGCAGGAGTGCAGGCGTCGTGGCGCGCGCAGGCGGCATCCAGCGCATCGATCGGCGGCCGCGGCGCGTTATTGCCGAGCCCGCAATAGTTGCCGTGAATGAGGGCCGCTGGCTGGCCCCGGTCAATCGCCGACTGGGCAAGCGCGGGCGAGGCCAGGCACGCGGCAAGTATAAGAGGCGGTAAAATCCTAAGGGTCATGGCTTTTGACCTCGCGACATGTGGGTGCGGCCCGGGGCACGCCGAGATGCCGGTCCGTAGGAACGGCAGGCCCCAGAATACGTCGCTCGGGTCGTATGACAGCCTCGATCGCGTTGCTTGATCCAAGAGGACATTAAGCGAAGTCTTTGCAAACGGATGCTGTGATTTCGGCAGCGTCGTGGAGCATGTGCGGCGAGCCACTGATAGGCTCGGCTTATTCTATCGGTTCCAGGCTTTGTGCTGCTGTTTATCTAGGGGTTGGCGGAAAACCTCCAAATTATGATTGCGGGATCGAAACGGTTTTAAGTTGACGTATGATCTCCAGGGAAAAGGGCCGTAAATCTGAGCAGCAACTGCGCACCGGCAGTTTGGACGCCGTCGCGCTTGCCCACCACCTTGTGAGCACCGTGATTGTTAGGGATCTCCGTATCGCCGGGCTTCAACACAGGTGACAGGCTGTCGGTGACAAAGGCCCGGAAGCGGTCGCCCTTCGTGGCCGCGTCGAGGCAACGTGGGTGGCGTGGAGCCTGCTCGTATTCCGGGCGGTTGCCGTGGCCTTTACGACGGGCGCGTCGATCCGACGACAATGGTGGCGTGATTGAAGTTTGTGCCCGATGGGAATGAAAATAACGCTCTCCCAAGGCAATTCGTATGAAATGATCATTGCAATGTTAAATAATACAAGCCTAAGTACGCAGGCTTGGCCTCGAATCAGGGGGGGCACATCACGTCGTCGTCCGAGAAATCAGGTTCAATTGTGCGCCAACGCCCGCCCGCGGTCGTTGGAGACATCCGATCGCACGAGAGGCCATCTCTCATTGGCTTGACTCGCCCCGGGGTCGCGCAAGCGGTCTACCTCACTCTCGTCGAACTGGGCGCCAATTTGGACGAACTGCTCGCCGAGGCGGGGCTTGATCCTCGGACCTTCGACGGCGGCAGGACCCCTGTCCCATACGCCTCGCTCGGTCGCCTGATCGCTCTGGGAGCCGAGAGGACGGGTTGTCACCATCTCGGGCTCCTTGTCGGACAGCGCGCGACATTGGCCTCGCTCGGGCTGCTTGGCCTGCTCATGCGCCACTCGGACACCATCGGCGGCGCTTTGCGGGCTCTTGAAGCGCATGCTGGTGTGCGGAACTGGGGCGCAGTCGTCGGACTCGATATCGACAGTGAGGTGGCCGTTCTCAGCTACTGCCCTTATGGCTCGGAAGCCGAGAGCACGGCCCTCCAATCAGAGAGGGCACTCGCCACAATTACAAACGTCGTTCGGGCGTTGGGTGGCTCTGATGCGGCTCTATTAGAAGTGCTGTTGCCGCGCTCCGCGCCACGCGACACAGCGCCCTACATTAGCTTCTTTCGGGCGCCCGTGCGGTATGACCAAGAAACGGCCGCGTTGGTATTTCCAACTCTACTCCTTGAACGGCGCATCAAGGGGGCGGACCCGGCGGCCCGCGGGAGAGTTGAGGATCGCATCCGCAAGCTTGAGGCCGAACAGCCTTCCACGCTGAAGGACAAGCTTCGCGAGTACCTCCAAGCCCAGGTGATGCGGCAGCGCTGTAAGGCCGCGCACGTGGCGCGACTGCGACTGGTCCCCCCCCGTACCCTGCGTCGTCGGCTGAAAGCCGAGGGCACGACGTTCAAGCAAATCGCTAACGAAGCGCAGTTCTCAGTCGCCACGCAGCTCCTAGCCAATACCAGAATGAGCATGGCGCAGATCTCGGCGGCCTTGGATTTCTCCGAACCCGCCGCCTTTAGCCATGCGTTCCGCCGATGGTCAGGCTTTGCGCCCAGTACATGGCGGCGGGAGCATCAATCGAAGTGCCTTGGTCGAGAGCAGGACGAAAATTTCTACTCCGCACAGACACAGCAGCCGGTCCGATAGAGCTTACGCAGGAGGTGGTGATGCGAACGGCACGTCTCATGGCTGTCGCAGGACTCGGGCTAAGCCTTGCAGCCTCGGCTGGTATGTCGGACGCGTTGGCAGCAGGACCCGGTTTGTCTGCCTATCAAGGCGCTTGGGTACTGGAAGGGCGCGACTGTGCGGATGTCTTTTCATCCGCGGGCAAAGGTGGGGCGTTCAAGAAGCCGATCGACATTTTCGCTCCGGCCTTCATCGTCTCAGGAAAGCGCCTGAAGACTCCCATGGCGACGTGCAGCATCAAGTCGGTTCGGCCGACCGGGGACCGCCAGCTTCTCGTTCTCGACTGTGCGAACGCCGTGGCGGCCCAGGAGGTCAGGGTTTACATGATGCCTCAGCCGAACGGCCCCCTCAAACGCTATTACAATGAGCAAGACCCGGCGGGCACAGGCTACCAACGCTGCTCGAAATGAGACGCAGCAATGGAAAACGAATTTTATTGAGTTGATCCGCTTCCGTCGATTGAGATCACAGATATCTCTTCCCCTGATCCGCGAAAATGTTGAGCATGGTGGCCTCGAGGCGCAGCAGATCGTCGATTTCACGCCATCGACGATCGGTCTCATGCTAAAATTGCCGCGCGAGCTACAATGCGAAGCTGCGTGGCACACCAATCAATGGTGATGTTCAAGAAATCTCCGTAAAAATTATGTCGTGTCCGAATAGTAACTAGCACATTATAATAGTATCAGTCCGCGCTCGTTGCCCGGCTACTATCCACTTTCAGCAGAAGCCGCCGTCCGATCAGCCAGCGCGGGCCGCTCGGCGCCGACCGCTCACCCCGCCATCGTCACGCAATCTGAGTTGGTGCAACGGCCAAGTTTTGGCTGCCGACTGGGCAGTCACGTTTTCACGAACGCGATGACCGTTTCGATCAAGAAGATCCATCGCGAATGCACTAAATTGCACAAAGTTAACTTGAGTTATTCGAATCGGCTTGGCCCCCGAATAGGAGGATCTTGCGATGTTCTCTTGTGCCGCTTTGGCAACCGGATACCCCAGCCCACCTGAGAACCTGCTTCCTGTCGGCCTGGCGCACCTCAGGGTCGCTCAAGCGATCTACGCCGTCCTGGTTGAACTCGAAGCGGATCCCGACACCCTCATGGTCGAGGCAGGGCTCGATCCGAGGCTCTTCGAGTGTCATGGCAAGCTGGTTCCGTACAGCTCCCTCGGCCGCCTGATTGCCATAGCGGTTGAGCGCACCCGCTGCCCTCATTTGGGGCTCCTCATCGGGCAAAGGACCACCATCACCTCCCTCGGGCTTCTCGGCCTGCTGTTGGGCAACTCGGATACCATCGGCGATGCCTTGCGGGCTCTCGAAGCGTATTTGGGCATGTTGAATCGGGGTGCGGTGGTCGGCCTCGGCATCGACAACGACGTGGCCGTCCTCACCTACTGCCCGTATGAGCCGGGAGCCGAGGGTGCTGTCCATCATTCGGATCGGGCGCTGGCCACAGCGACAAACATCCTTCGGGCGCTGTGCGGGTCTGATTGGGCCCCATTGGAAGTTCTGCTGTCGCGTTCTGCTCCGAGCAGCACGACGCCCTATAGCCAGTTTTTTCGAGCACCCGTCCGGTTCGATCAGGAGACGGCCGCCTTGGTCTTCCCGGCCAGCCTCCTCAGGCGGCGCATCGCTGGAGCCGATCCGGTCCTGCGCCGCAGAGTGGAGGACCGTATCCGCCGGCTTGAATCGGCACGACCCTCCACGCTGAAGGACGGGCTTCGTCAGCACCTGCGCGCCGAGGTGATCCGGAAGCGTTGCGACGTGATGAAGACGGCGCTTCGCCTGTCGCTCGGTCGCCGCACCTTGAGCCGCCGCTTGAGAGCCGAAGGGACAAGCTTCAAGCAGCTTGCCAACGAGGCGCAATTCCGGGTGGCCAAGCGCCTCTTGGCCGATACCAAAATGAGCATGACGGAGATCTCGGCCGTCCTGGACTTCTCGGAGCCCGCCGCCTTCACGCACGCCTTCCGACGCTGGGCAGGCATGACGCCCAGCTCATGGAGGCAGGGAAACCATTCCGAGACGAAGCGCGAGGAACACCAATAAGATCCTCCCCTCCTCGGCAGAAGGCTCGGATAAGGCAGTGCGTTCGTGCCGGTGCCTGTGCGCTCATGATGCCGACGAGCGTGATCAGCGAGCAGGATCTGAGCGTAATCGTCAGGCAGATCCTTCTCATCCTGCCATCCGTCGGGAGATTGGCGCCCAAAGCCTCAATGTACCGATGATATAGAATGATGTAGGAGAGCTTTCCTTCATCTCGATGGACAAGATTTTGCCTCAGGCTGGTTGTTTCATGGTGAAGTCATGATTGAAAAGCCTGGCTTCGAAATTCGCATCACGACCACCGAGACGGGCAGCATCCTCCGCGCGCAGACCGAGCGCGAGGTGGCTACGAAAGCAGAATCCCTGATCCGCAGGGTACATGCGCGCGGCGAGTTGATCGGGTTCAGCATCATGGGGCCGAGCGCGACCGAGATCGGCCGAATCAAGGCCTATCTTGAGGATGTCCTGATCGAGGTTGCACAGCTCAGCATCTGACGACTGCTGGCTTCTCTTAGAGTGCGCCGCATCGTGATTTGTGCCTGTCCTGTCAGATCAAGCGAGGCGCCCGGCCCGGTGCTAGCGTTCTCTGCACCAAACGGTTGATGCGGTACGGACCCACTGCGTCGTCGCACGACCGGATCCGACTTGGCTCACCTCGACTTGGTGTCCTCCGGCTAGGAGACGACCTCATGAAAGCGCTCCTGATCTCATCGGCCGCCTTCGCGGCCCTGATCCTAACCGGTTTGGCGGCCGATGCGCGCGGCTTCCGCGGTGGTGGTGGCGGCTTCCGCGACGGCGGTGGCTTCCGCGGCGGTGGTGGTTTCCACGGTGGCGGTTTCCGCGGCGGAATTGGGCGGCCAGGCTGGGGGGCTGCAGGCCCGATTGCCGGACGCCCCGGTTGGGGGGCGGGACGTCCCATTGCCGGCCGGCCCGGTTGGGGTGGCGGTCGGGTCAGCCGGGGCTACGTTGTCCGTGGCGGCTATGGTTGGGGTGGCTATCGTCCCTATGGCTACGGGCTCGCCGCGGCCGGGGTCGGTGCAGCCGCAGCCGCTGGCTACTACGGGTATCGGAGCGGCTACGGAGGCTGCGGGCCCTACGCCTACTACGATGCGTATACCGGCGCCTGTGCCCCGTATTGAGGCGCCGCGCGTCCGGTCTTTGGCGAAACGACGCGCTACCGCAGCCGGAAGCGTGCGGCATGCTGATGCCCAAGGCCTCCACTCGGAGCAAGCCCGCCGCTTCGCGCCAGAGTCGACCCAGCACCGAAGCGAGGCAGTCAAATGGACGCGATCCTCAAAGCTCGGCGGCAGCCCAAGCGCACGGCGCGGACAGCCGAGCTGACCCTGATCGATGCCTATTGGCGGGCGGCAAACTACTTGTCGGTCGGTCAGATCTACCTCTACGACAACCCGCTACTGGTGGAACGGCTGACCAAGGAGCACATCAAGCCGCGTCTGCTCGGCCACTGGGGAACCACTCCGGGTTTGAATTTCATCTATGTTCATCTGAATCGTCTTATTAAAAAGCATGATCTTGATGTTATATATATTACAGGGCCGGGGCATGGCGGTCCTGCCTTGATCGCCAACGCATACCTCGAGGGGACTTACAGCGAAGTCTATCCGAACATCTCCGCCGATGCTGAGGGCATGAAGCGCCTCTTCAAGCAGTTCTCCTTCCCAGGCGGCATCCCGAGCCATGTGGCTCCTGAAACACCGGGCTCGATGCACGAAGGCGGAGAGCTGGGCTATTCCCTCTCGCACGCCTACGGCGCCGCGTTCGACAACCCCGACCTCATCGTCGCTTGCGTCGTCGGCGATGGCGAGGCCGAGACCGGGCCTCTTGCCACAAGCTGGCATTCGAACAAATTTCTCAACCCGGTGAGCGATGGGACGGTTCTGCCGATCCTGCACCTCAACGGGTACAAGATTGCCAACCCGACTGTACTGGCCAGAATTAGCCACGCGGAGCTTGAACATCTCTTCCGTGGGTACGGGTACACCCCCTACTTCCTGGAAGGACATGATCCGGCCGAGATGCACCAGCGCATGGCCTCCACCATGGATGCTGTCCTGCGGGACATTCGCCGGATCAAGTCGGACGCGCGCGACAAGGGTTTCACGGGCCGGCCGTTCTGGCCGATGATCGTTCTTCGGACGCCAAAAGGATGGACATGTCCGAAGGAAATCGATGGACGGCGCACAGAGGATTACTGGCGCTCGCACCAAGTGCCCATGGGCGAGATGCACGACAATCCCGCCCATGTGCGCATGCTCGAAGACTGGATGCAATCTTATCGGCCCGCCGAGCTCTTCGGCGAAGGCGGCCGACTTCGCTCCGAACTTGCCGAGCTTGCCCCGACGGGCGACCGCCGCATGAGCGCCAATCCGCATACCAATGGAGGCACTCTGCTCCGCGACCTTCGGCTCCCGGATTTTCACGACTATGCAATACCGGTGACCGCCCCCGGTGCCGCCGTCGCCGAGTCCACGCGCGTGATGGGACGCTTCCTGCGCGACGTCATGGACCTGAACGCAGAAGCGCGAAACTTCAGGCTGTTCAGTCCGGACGAGAATAACTCAAATCGCTGGCAGGACGCACTCGAGGTAACCAACCGTGCCTGGGTGGCCGAGACGTATCCGTGGGATGACCACCTCGCGCATGACGGCCGCGTGATGGAGATGCTGAGCGAGCATCAATGTCAGGGCTGGCTCGAAGGCTATCTGCTGACGGGTCGGCACGGCTTCTTCTCGTGCTACGAGGCCTTCATCCACATCATCGACTCGATGTTCAATCAGCACGCCAAGTGGCTGAAGGTCTGCA
This sequence comes from Methylorubrum sp. GM97, assembly GCF_024347855.1. Taxonomy (NCBI): domain Bacteria; kingdom Pseudomonadati; phylum Pseudomonadota; class Alphaproteobacteria; order Hyphomicrobiales; family Methylobacteriaceae; genus Methylorubrum; species Methylorubrum sp. GM97. The sequence continues at coordinate 69,119 of NZ_AP025942.1, read as the reverse complement.
ACCATATTCCGTGGCGACGACCCATTGGGTCATTGAACTACCTTCTCTCCAGCCACGTCTGGCGTCAGGATCACAACGGGTTCAGCCATCAGGACCCAGGCTTCATCGACCATGTCGTGAACAAGAAAGCCGAGGTCGTTCGTGTCTACTTACCGCCGGATGCGAATTGTCTGCTTTCTGTGACCGACCACTGCTTGCGAAGCCGCAACTACGTCAACGTGATCGTCGCGGGTAAACAGCCAGCACCGCAGTGGCTCACGATGGATCAGGCGGTCAAGCACTGCACGGCCGGGCTTGGGATCTGGGAATGGGCGAGCAACGACCGCGGCAGCGAGCCGGACGTCGTGATGGCGTGCTGCGGGGATGTGCCGACCCTTGAGACGCTCGCAGCCGTCGACCTCCTCCGCTGCCATGCGCCGGATCTCAAGGTGCGCGTCATCAACGTCGTGAACCTGATGAAGCTGCAGCCCGACACGGAGCATCCACACGGCCTGTCAGATCAGGATTTCGATGCTCTGTTCACGACGGACAAGCCGGTCGTCTTCGCCTTTCACGGGTATCCGTGGCTCATTCACCGGCTGATTTACCGACGTCACGGACACAGCAACTTCCATGTGCGCGGCTACAAAGAGGAAGGCACGACGAGCACGCCGTTCGACATGTGCGTGATGAACGACATGGATCGGTTCCATCTGGTCAGCGATGTGATCGACCGCGTGCCGGGCCTAGCCGCTCGGGCGGCCTACGCCAAGCAGGCGATCCGGGACAAGCTGATCGACCATCGCGCGTACATTCATCGGCACGGGGACGACATGCCGGAAGTATCCGGCTGGTCCTGGAGCCCGATGGCGACGACGCGCGGTCTCGGCTCGACGGAGAGTGACAATGTGTGAGGAGGGGCGCTTCGACCGGCGTCGTGCGTTTTGAGACCGGCTCTCCTCGCGGCGATCTTCGACGTGGACGGTGTGCTGGTGGACTCGCCGCACGAGCGCGCGTGGCGCGAGGCGCTCACAGGGTTCGCCGACCCGGCAGGCTTCACCACGTCGTTCTATCAAGCCAACGTCGCCGGCAAGCCGCGCCTCGAAGGCGCTCGGGAGGCTCTGGAGCGGCTTGGCGGACCTGAAGCCGCCGCCCGGACCGCAGAGTACGCGGACAGGAAGCAGGCTCTCATCGACCAGCTGATCGAGGCGGGTAGCTTCGAGGTGTTTCCGGACGCCCTTCGCTTCGCCTCCGCCCTGAAGTCGGCCGGGCTACGGTTGGCGCTGGCCTCCTCGTCGAAAAACGCCGCCGCCATGCTGTCCCAGCTGAAGCTGCCGGATGGGCGCACGCTCCTGTCGCTGTTCGACGCCGACCTGAGTGGCCGTGACGTGCCGAGGGGCAAGCCGGATCCCGCGCTGTTCCTGCTCGCAGCCGAAGCTCTGAACACATCGCCGTTGCACTGCGTCGTCATCGAAGACGCACCTGCCGGCATCACGGCGGCGCGGGCGGGCGGGATGACCGCGCTCGGGATTGCCCGCCTCGGCGACGAAGCCCTGCTGCGCGAAGCGGGCGCCGATCTCGTCGTGACGAGCCTCGACCAAGTTGAAATCGCCGCCCTTGGCGCGGGTACGCTGCGCGCCCGAGCCGTCACGGAGCCCGTTGTAGATGCTTGAGGTGCTTCGACCGACACAGGAGCCCGGCTGGGTTCTCACGCACGAAGGCTACAGCGTGCTTACGGAGAGCGCGGTCGAGTCCCGCTTTGCCCTCGGCAACGGCTTCCTCGGCATGCGTGCCGCGCGCTCGACGGGCCGAGGGCCGACCTGGGTGAGCTGGCTCGGCTACATCCGATGGGCCTCTTGGCCGCGCTGCTACGTCGCCGGGCTGTTCGACATGCCCAACACCGAGCCGCCTGTGCCGGCGCTCGTGCCCGTCGCCGATTGGTCGCGGATCCGCCTCATCCTCGATGGGGAGCCGCTGGTGGCGCGCGAAGGCGAGATTCTTCATGGCATGCGGCGGCTCGACATGCGGCGCGGCGTGCTTCTCTCCGAATGGACGCATCGGACACCGGCGCGGGTGACTGCGAAGGGCCACGAACTGCGCCTCCTGTCGCTGGCGGACCGATCGGTGGGACTCCAGCTTCAGCAGATCGTGCTGGACCGCGACGACATCGACGTCCGCCTTGAAGCGAGCTTCGGGCTAGCCGGCGTCGGTATGGAGCCGGTGCGTCTCGAAAACGACCTCGGCGCGTGGCGGACCGAGGGGACCGGTAAGGTCGTCGCGATGGCGGGTGCCGCATCGTTGCATCTTGATGGCGCCTTAACCGACCCCGAGCGCCCATTTCCGCTGCGTTGGATCTGGCGTTGGCGCTCGAAGGCTGGCCAGGTGGCGCAATTCGCCCGCCTCGTCTCCGTCGCTCGCGCCGACCGGTCGGAACCCGATCCTGCGCCCCGCGCCGCGGCGGCGCTCGCGCGCAGCACATCGGTGGGCTGGCGCGCGATCCTCAAGGCTCATGAATCCGCCTGGGATGCACACTGGAGCGACAGCGGCATCGTCATCGACGGCGACGATGACCTGCAGCGCGCGCTGCGGTTTGCCGTGTACCACCTGACGAGCGCCGCGAACCCGAGCGACGACCGGGTTTCGATCGGTGCGCGCGCGCTGACCGGCGATGCCTATTTCGGCCACGTCTTCTGGGACACCGAGATCTATCTTCTGCCGTTCTACACCGCGGTCTGGCCGGAAGCGGCGCGCGCGCTGCTGATGTACCGGTTCCATACGCTGCCCGGAGCACGGGCCAAGGCGACGCTCGGCGGCTGGCGAGGCGCGCTCTATCCATGGGAATCGGCCGACACCGGCGAGGAGACCACGCCGGACTCGGTGCTGGGGCCTGACGGGAAGCCGATTGAGATCCTGACTGGCAAGATGGAGCACCACATCAGCGCCGACGTCGCCTATGCGGTGTGGCAGTACTGGCGTGCCACCGGCGACGACGATTTCTTCCGCGATGCGGGGGCGGAAATCCTCCTCGAGACGGCGCGTTTCTGGGCGTCCCGAGCCGTCGCCGAAGCGGATGGCCGACGCCACATCCGCCATGTGATCGGGCCGGACGAGTACCATGAGGATGTCGACGACAACGCCTTCACCAACGTGATGGCGCGGTGGAACATCGGCTGCGCCCTGGAGGCGCTCGAGCTGTTGCGCGAGGGTTGGCCGGACCGTGCCCAGGCGCTTCGAGACAAGCTCGCGCTCGACGACCAGGAACTCGATGACTGGCGGGACGCGGTCGCGCGGATCGTCACCGGCCTCGACCCCGCGACCGGACTGTACGAGCAGTTCGCCGGCTTCCACGGACTCAAGCAGCTGAACGTCGCGGACTATGTCGACCATGCACTGCCGATCGATGTGGTCATCGGCCGGGAGCAGACGCAAAGCTCGCAAGTGATCAAGCAAGCCGACGTCGTCGCGTTGATCGCCTTGTTGCCCCAAGAATTTCTCGGACAGGGAGCGGAGATCAATTTCCGCCATTACGAGCCACGCTGTGCCCATGGCAGCTCCTTGAGCGCCGCGATGCATGCCCGCGTGGCCGCGCGTCTGGGCGCCTCGGACACGGCTCTTCGATACATGCGCGAGACCGCGTCTCTCGACCTCGATCTCGATCCGAACAGCGCCGGCGGCGTTCGGATCGCCGGACTTGGCGGGTTGTGGCAGGCGGCGATCCTGGGCATCGCCGGCCTGAACTTAGCGGGCGACACGCTGGAGCTCGATCCCAAGCTGCCGCCTGAGTGGGATACCCTTTCGTTCAAAGTCTGGTGGAGGGGTCGATCCGTCGGGCTCAGCGTCAGCCGCCCTCTGCTGGAGGCCAGGCTGATGGACGGAGACGGGATGGACGTCACGGTCGCGGGCGTGACGCAGCACCTGACATCTCGATCGCCACTGCGATTTGAGCTGTAGTCGAAGGCGTCTCGTGACGTGCCGGGCGCCGATGGCACGCTCTACGGCGCCAAGCCACTCAGCTGCCGTAAGCCGACGAGGCCGCCGCGCTCGCGTCGTATCCGACCTGATGGCATCAGGCCGGCGTCTCTCGATCTTCGTTTCAACACGCTTTCCTTCGCCGGACCGGCGTCCACTTCATCGGAAAGCGCTCTAGCACCGAGAGGCCCCGGGGCTTGGCTGCCAAGCCGAACCCTCACACGCTGCGATGTCTTCCGCAATAAAAGTGCATGCCCCTACGCTGCACCGGTAGACAGTCAACCAGAAAGAGAGAGAAGGCCGATGATCTGCACACTGAGTACTTTGACGATGGTCATTGAAGGAAAGATCATCGCGTAACATATATCCGGCCGGTCAGTTGGCGCGATGCGCAACGAATAGGCCAGAATGGCAGGGTTGCCGGTGGCACCGCAGGCCACACCGAGCAGGTCGTCGTACGGGATTTTGAGCAGGTAGAAGCCAACGAGCAATACGATTGCGACCGTGGTCAGCAGCACCGCCACGCCGATCAGCAGCATCAGAGGCCCGGTCTGCACTACCGTGGTGACGAAAGCCTGACCGGAATTGATCCCGACCGTCGCCAGAAACAGCGTCAGACCGAAATTCCGCAGCACGATATTGGCGGGCAGCGGCATGACCCAGCTGAGCGGCCCAGTGCGCCGAAGCCTGCCGAGAATCAGCGCCACAATGAGGGGGCCACCGCCGATGCCGAGCGTGACGGTGCCCACGCCCGGGACGGGGATCGGCAAGAGGCCGAGAAGGACGCCGAGCACCATGCCGAGGCCGACGGAGACATAGCTGAATTCCGCGGCTGATTTCAGGGTATCCCCAAAATGCGCCCGGGCGGCAACCACTTGCCCGGGTGCCACAATGACGCCGACCCGGTCGCCCAACTCCAGCATCAAGTCCGGCGAGGGCATGAGGTCCACGTCATAGCGTCGGACATGCAGAATGCGGATCGATACATCCGGCGGCATGGGCAGGTCGGCCAATCTCACGCTGGTCAGGGCCGACTTCGAGACGAAGAAGCGCTGGTAGGTGATATCGCTTCGATCCTTGGCAAGTCTGCCCTGGTCGATGTGTCCGAGCGCCGTGGCGACCTCGTCCAACGCCGCGGCGCGATCGGCCGCAATCAGAAGCGCGTCACCGGCATGCAGTTCGAGGTCTGGATCCGGCAGCCGGTTATGATGCTCCTGCCGCACGCCGGCAATCTGCACGCCAGCCGGAAGCGTCGCCATGACGGCGCCGAGCGTCGCGCCAGAGGACGGCAGGCGTTCGAGTGTCACTTCGCCGAGGTGGAAGCGCGATGGCTTCGGCGGAAAGACCGGCTTCGCTCGGCGCGTCATGAAATAGAGGCAGAGGATCGGGCCGATCACGCCGAACGGATACGAGACCGAGTAGCCGACGGATGGGTCCCGGTTCCCAATCGTGTCGAGTGCGGCTTGAAGCGCAGCGGTGCTGACCATTGAACCGGCGAAAATGCCGAGGGTATGGCCGAGTTTCACATCGAAAATAGCGCCGAGGCCGAGCGCCACCAGCAGGCTGGCGACGACTGCGACGGTCGCGAGCACGTTATAGATACGCCCAGGCCCCGACAGACCCTCGAAGAATTGGCGCCCGTAAAGAATCCCGATCGCGTAGAGGAACATGATCAGCCCGACCAAACCGAGCGGACCGGTGATTTGGGCCTTCGGGGCGAGGGCACCGATCAGCAAGCCGACGAAGAGCACGGCCGCCACGCCGAGGGAAAAGTTCAGGATACTGATTTGCCCCACCGCATAACCGAGGCCGATGGCGAGGAAGAGTGCGAGGATCGGCTGCGTCCCGACCAGCTCGCTGACTGAGGCCATCATGGAAGGACTCCCACTTCAGTGCGCGCCTCGCTGATACCGAGGATCCCAGTATTGTCCCGCACCTGTCATTTGCTCGACGGGTCGGCGCCGACCCATCGCTCGATGAGACGGCCCGTTGACCATGATCGGTTCAAGGCCTTGTCAGGCCGACTCATTCGACTTTTAAGCGTCCGCCCGCCCCTGACCGGTCGGGCGCGTGATCACCGGCTCCGCGGAGGAAAGAACGAGATCCTCGCCAACATGCGAGAACTCCAGCCGCTCTCCGCTGAGAAGAGTGTAAATGACAGAGTTGGGATCAACCTCGATCCGAAACCTCTGTCCTCTTACGGTCAGGACAAGACTCAGGTGGGACCACTCCTTCGGGAGGACAGGATTGAACGAAATGCACCCCTTGCTGTCGCGAAGTCCCGCGAAGCCGTAGACGAGGGCAAGCCACGTGCCGCCGATTGCGGCGACGTGAGCGCCGTTCATCATATTCCCGCCGATATCCGACATATCCATTGCCGCGGCGAATTTGAAATATTCGATTGCTTTATGCCGCAGGCCGATTTCATTCGCTACAACACTCTGAATGCAAACAGATAAAGATGAATCGTGTGTGGTAATTGGATCGTAGTATTCGAAGTTTCGTCTTTTCTCTTCGTGGGTAAAGTGCTCATTGAGCAAAAACATGGCCATCACGGTATCGGCCTGCTTGATGACCTGCGACCTGTAGAGATTCAAGGGGTGATAGTACAGTAGGAGTGGATATTTGTTTTCTGGAGTTGCCGCAAAATCCCATTTCTCGAGATCCAGAAAATCGTCATCCTGAGGATGAATCTTCAAACGCTCGTCATAGGGCAAGTACATCCTTTCGGATGCGTCTTCCCAATCGGCCAGTTCGGAACTGTCCAAACCAGTGCGTTGGGCCAATGCATCAAATCGATCGGGGTGCATGCGCTTGAGATCGCGAACCACCTGGGCGGCGTAGCGCAAGTTTTCTCGTGCCATCAGGTTCGTGAAACAGTTATTGTTCACGATGGCGGTATATTCATCCGGTCCAGTCACACCGTTGATACAAAATTTTCCTCCTTTCGACTCGGAGAAGAAGCCGAGATCGAACCACAGGCGGGCAGTCTCCGTTAGAATTTCCGCGCCATAGCTCCAGAGGAATTCATTGTCGCCGGTAACATTCACATATTTTTGCAGGGCGTACGCGATATCAGCATTGATGTGATATTGAGCCGTTCCCGCAGCATAATATGCCGACGCTTCGTCGCCGTTGATGGTTCGCCAGGGAAAGGTCGCCCCACGGTGACCCAATTCGCGCGCGCGCGCCCGCGCCTTGTCCAGCATGTCGTAGCGAAATTTTAGAACACTACGCGCGATTGCTGGATTCGTATAAATCAGGAATGGCAGCACGTATATTTCCGTGTCCCAGAAATAGTGCCCCTCATAAGTCCTTCCGGTCAAACCTCGGGCGCCGATTCCGTGCCCCTCCGATCGCTCCGAAGCTTGCAGCAGCTGAAAGAGGTTCCAGCGGATCGTCTGCTGAGTTCTCGGATTATCACCCTCAACCGCAACATCGGCTCGCGCCCAAAATCGTTCGACATCGCTCCTTTGACGCTCGACGATTTCCTGAAATCCACTCTTGAGCGCTCGGTCCAGGGTTAGGGCGGTTTGGAACAAGATCCGCGCCGGAGCAGAGTTGTCTGAATAATGATAGCTCAAATATTTATAAATCACGATCGGCTTGTTTCGCGCAAGCTTACAGCGGATCGTTACGGCAGCAAAATCGTCGCTGCAAACCTGCTCTGTGAGATATGAGCTCTCCGAGGAGACCGCGTGGTCCATCCCACAGCCGAGGTGAAACCCGGAGCTTTCAGTCCGGTAACCCAACATGGCGCGCATCCCCTCGGCTTGAAATCCCGTGGGGTGCAGGACACGCCCGGCAAGGCTCGCCGCGAGGCGGGGGTCCGCGATGTCGGCCGTCGATGACGGAGCGTTTTCGAGTTCCGAGGAGATCGCGATCTCGACGTCGGCATCTTCTGCCGTGAGGACGAACGCGATGGCAGCGAGGTGTCGATGCGCGAGGGAGACAAGACGCACCGTCCGCATATGCAGGCGCGTGCCCGCCGGCGAAGCCCAGCGAACATCTCTGTTCAGCGTGCCGGCTCGCAGATCGAGGCTCCGCCGATATGACAGGATCTCGGCTTGCGGAACGACGAACGGCTCGTCTTCGACGAAGAGCTTCAGGGCCGTACCGCTCGGGCAGTTCAAGATGCTCTGGCCCACGGTTGGGAAGCCGTAGGCATGCTCACCGTAGGAAATCGGGCGGTGTTCGTAGAAGCCGCTCAGATAGGTGCCGGCCTCTTGAACCGGAGTACCTTCCTCTACTGAACCGCGGATGCCCAGATACCCGTTGGACAGGGCAAACATCGTCTCGGCTTGGCCCGTCAATTCTTGCGCCAGACGTGCGTCGTATTGGACGGCCTCAAATGCCCAGGGGTTTGGCGGAAAAATATCTTCGGGTGGAACATAGCGCGGGCGCAGCATCGGTCATCCTTGCAAGCGTCTCGGAGCTGCAACTTCGTTTGTGAGAGGGTGGCCCGCCTCGAGTTCAGAGATGCTTTTGAGCGTCGTGCCGAGGATCGTCTCCAGCGCTTCCTGGGTGAAGAACGCTTGGTGTCCCGTAACGATGACATTGGGGAACGAGATGAGGCGTTGGATGACGTCGTCCGGGATCACAGTGCTCGAAAGATCTCTGTAGAACAGCTCTGCCTCTTGCTCGTAGACGTCGATCGCCAGCCCGCCCAACCGGCCGGATTTAAGTGCATCGATCGCCGCGTCGGTATCGATCAAGCCGCCGCGGCTCGTATTGATTAGCAGTGCGCCCTTCTTCACGCGCCCAAGCGTTCGCGCATCGACGATGTGATAGGTTTCGGGCGTCAAGGGGCAATGCATGGAGATGACGTCCGCCTCTTCAACGCCCGCAGCGTCGACATAGCGTCCGCCAATTCTTTCAAATTCGGGCGACCGGTGCACGTCGAACCCGATTACCCGGCATCCGAAGCCAGCCATGATCCGTCCGAAGATGGTCCCGATCTTTCCGGTGCCGATCACTGCCACGGTACGATCGACAAGGTCGAACCCCATGAGACCATCAAGTCTGAAGTTCCCCTCGCGCGTCCGATTGTAGGCACGGTGGACCTTGCGATTGAGCGCCAGCAGCAATCCGACTGCAAATTCGGCAACGGAGTTCGGAGAATAGTTGACGACGCGCACGACTCGAACTCCGAATTCATCCGCGGCCTCCAAGTCGATGTGGTTGAAGCCCGTGCATCGCGTTGCGACCAGCTTCGTTCCCCCCTGGGCGAGCTGCCTCAAAACATCGCGGTTGACGCTATCGTTGACGAAGACGCTGACTGCGGTGAACCCAGCCGCCAGTGAGGCCGTCCCTGGTTCGAGCAAGGCATCGAAATACGTGAGGTCATGCTCCTGGCCGACGTTCAGATCATCGAGAAGCGCGCGCTCGTAGTTTTTCGCACTGAACACTGCAACTCGCATGCTTATGCCTCCTTTTGCATGTTCCGGTGCCATAACTAATTGATAAATCCATTTTCAGACTTCCAATCAATTCGGAGACATTGTGTTCCTATAGTTGTCCGCGCAGTCTCCTGCGCCACCAGTCAGGATCCGGAGGCTGCCCGTCGGCGTGCAAAGTGATGAAATTCGCAAATCGAATGGAGATTTGTAAAAAACATCTGTTGGACCGGTTGCCTAGCGCTACTGCCACAGCCTCCGCGAGGCAGGAGCCTCCGCGGCACCGTCCACGGCAAGAAACGGATTGTCTCCTTTTGCAGCCTCATTTTATGGTGTGCAAAATTCTACGCTTGATCAGTCGGGACATTTGACCGGGACTGTGCCATCTCGCCCTGGCTCAGCAAAACGGTCCGCGCCCGGCGCAAGGTTTCGGCACTCTGAACCCTGAAGGAGGGCGGATGCCATGCCTCGCAAGCTCTTCACGACTGCGCCGATCGACTTTGCCCTACGGCAGGCTTCAAAACCGTGCGACGGTGGACGAGGTCTGCTGGGAGATGGTCTGACCGAGGTTACACAGCTCGGTATCTGACCGCGGCCGTCCGAAGGGCTTAATTGGACCGCTGCGGAGGCGGCGGGTTCAGAGCCCGGTCCCGCTCTACCCGCGCTTCCGTCGGCGACTGGCCCGTCCAGCGCCGGAAGGCGTGGGTGAAGGCGGTGGCCTCCCGGAACCCCAGCAACCAAGCGATGCGCGAGATCGAGAGACGCGTGTCTCGAAGGTAGCGCAGGGCAAGGTCCCGCCGCATCTCTTCCAACACGCTCTCGAAGCTGAGCCCCTCCTCGGTCAAGCGGCGGGACAGGGTTCGCTGGCTTGTGCCCAGTGCCCGTGCAATCTCGGAGATGCGCGGCCGACCATGCGGCAGGAGCGGCATCACCGCGTTCTCCACCCGCGTACGTAGGCTTTCCGCCAAACGGACACGATGAGCGAGCGCTTCTTCGCTGTACCCGAGCAGGAGATCGTGCAGGTAGGGGTCGGCGCCGGTCAGGACCGCGTTCCCCGCGGCAGAGGAAAATCGAACCTCGTCCACCAGGGCATCGAACGCAATGGCGCAGCCGAGGAAGGCCTCGATCTCGCGGGCTCCCGCGTGGCGTGGGTGGCACAGGGTCAGGTGAATTGGCGATAGTCGCAAGCTGGTCAGTTGCTGGGCGACCCGGACGAGACCCGTCATCCAGAACTCGACCTCATGCCGCGCAGCGTGCCGAGCCGGTCCGACATAAGAGACGCGGACCTCACCGCTCTGGCTGTAGATCGGGGCGATACCCTCGTTCGTGATCGCGGCGTAGCGCTCCGCCCGACAGAGCGCGTCGCGCAGCGTTGGGGCGGAGGCCATCACGTAATAAAGCAGACCAATCTCACCGAGCTCGAAGCTTTGGCCGAGATGAAAACCGAAGAGGTCATCCTCGAGCGCCTCAGCCAGCAGACCGACGAGCGCGGCTTGGTTTGTCGCACCGATGCGAGCGTGCCGGTTCTTGATCTGGCGCTCGCTCAGACCGGCCCTGGACAGGCACGGCCGGACATCAATCCCTGACGCAGCCGCGCGAGCCACCGCGAGTCGGGCCAGCGCGCCCGTGGCGCTCGGGGGCATGGACGGCGCCGCCGCGCGCGAACGCACCTCCTGCTTCGTCGCGGTGAGGTTGGCTGTGAATGGCATGAGGTACCAGCACTTTGGCCGAAGATAGCAGGACGAGCCGCAGATGTCCCTGATAGGGATGCGGCTGGTCAAAGAGCAGTCTCCACCGCTCTCCTGATCTCATCGGCCCCCAGATTGGGTGCGAAACACGTCCAATCCAGCTGGACCAGATCAATCCGCCTGATGCGACAGAATTTATGATGCCCGTTGTTTGCCTGCGAGACCCCTGGTCGACCCGCGCTTTCGATCCGCAGCGCTTATTGGTCCAGGCCTACACCCGGCTGATCCTGCTGCCCGCGCGGGCGGACGGCTCCAAGATGGCCGTGATCGCCCAATTCGGCACCCGAGAGATCTGCTTGATCGAGACACTGGCAGCCGACGCGCCGCCTGAGAGTGTGGCGCTCCGGGTCGAACTCTACGATCGGGCACGCGGTCACGCCGTCGAGAGCATGGCCTGCAACGATCTGGAGGAGGCAGAGGCCGCGACGACCGAACTCATGAAGGATGCACGAGAGGCGGACTTTGGATCTTCACCGCCGAGCTCGGGCCAGCCCTGCGCGGACGCAGCAGGGCGCTAGAGCGCTTTCCGACGAAGTGGGTTCCGGTTCGTCGAAAGAAAGCGCGGCACAACAAGAGGATAGAGGCGTGATCCGACCCAAGGTGGTCGGGCACGGCTCTAGACCATCGTTCTGCAACCCATCCCGCCTCACGTGGGCAGCCCGGATGAGGCTGGGGTGCGGGCCTAGCGGACGGCCGGCCCGTCGCTGTCCCGGTTCGGTTGTCCGGCCAACTTCACGACACCGAGTTCACGGGCTCCCGGTCCATGGAAGCCGGCTTCGGGTCATGCGGGCCCGACGGAGAGCGGTTGTTCAATACGCTGGTCGCGGCCGAGGCATGGCGGCGTGCCGGCCTTTTCAAAAAGGGATGGGAACCTGCATGGTCACCGACGACAGCTGCGGTCTGGAAGCCGTCACGGCAAACATCATAATCGCCTACGTGCGCAACAATCATCTTCCCGGAGCCATCCTGCCGGACCTGATCAGGACCGTGCACCAAACGCTCCTTTCGCTGGGTACGACGGCGCCGCCCGCTCCGGAGAGTGCAAGGCCAACGCCGGCCGAGGTCCGCAAGTCGATTACGCCGGACGCGCTGATCAGCTTCATCGACGGCAGGCCCTACAAGACGCTCAAGCGGCATCTGACCAGCCGCGGCCTCGACGCGTGCAGCTACCGCGCGCGGTTCGGCCTGCCAGCCGATTACCCGATGGTGGCCGCATCCTATAGCCGAGACCGTTCAGAGATTGCCAAGGCGCTAGGGTTGGGCATTCCGGACCGTGCCAAGGCCGCGACCGAGCAGCCTCGCTCCGGGCTGTAGGCGCTGGCGCGCGTCAAAGCGCGTCGCGACGTCCCTGTCGGCGCGTGGGCGAACCATTCCGCCGAGGCTGTCGCACCCTGAGATCCTCACCGGTCCAGCGAGTGTGTCTCACACATCGGGCGGTCTATCTTGCGAAGCGCCATCATGCGGCGGTTCATGCTGACCGAGAAGAAGGTCGGGTTCTGGCAAACGACGGTCCGACGATCCATAGAGGGTTTGCCTTGTGCGAGGCGATCTGAAGACAGCCTCGGTGGGTTGCAGACGTTTCTGGGCTCGTCATGATCCGTTGAATGGAAAATGCAGCCACGCCCCCCTTTTCGCACTTAATCAGCCTGTCCTGCCAGGACGTCGAACCGCGTGACGAAGCGGAAGCAACGTTCTCCGTCGTGCTGGCATGAAGAGCTGGGCGGCAGTCGCCGTGGCCAGACGCGCGCTCCCGCTTTTCCTTGCGGTCGCGATATTCGGGGCATGCGCCGGATGGGTCTTCGCGGGGGCCTTCGAGACCGGACGCCCTTTCATCAATACAATCTATGGGATGTTTTTCAGCCTCACACTGTTTCTTTACGAGCGCGGAAAACTTTTGCCCGGCCTGCGTGCCCGCGTTCGGCGGGCGGCGACGCCAATCTTCTTTGCCGCCACACTCCTGATCTTCGGCTGCACGTTCGTCGTCGGAACGACTGTGGCCGGAACCGTTCCATGGGCGGTCGGCATTGCGAGTACCCCAATCCTCGACGTTGCTCCGACTGCTCAAAAACTCACCTACGCCTTCGTCACAGCGGCACTTCTCGTGGCAGTCCTCCGCATGCGCGACCTGATTGGACCGCGGATGTTCATCAGCTTCCTGCTGGGGCGTTACCATAAGCCACGCCGCGAGGAGCGGGTTTTCCTATTTCTCGATCTTATCGGCTCAACGCGCTTTGCAGAGGAACGTGGCGACCTTGAAGCGATGCTCTACCTAGGTCACGCCTTCGAGGTTCTTGCCAGACCTGTCGAACTCTATCGGGGTTCGATAGACGATTACGTGGGTGATATGGCGTTGGTTACGTGGCGTATGGGCCCGGATCTGGAGGATGCGGCTCCCATCCGCTGCCTGTTCACGTTCCTCGACCAGGTGGAGCGAGACGCGGGGGAATGGCGTCGCAGGTTCGGCGAGGTGCCCCGGTTCCGCGCTGCGCTTCACTGCGGGCCGGTGATGACGGGCGAGATTGGCGTCGACCGGCACAAAATCACGTACTTCGGCGATGTTATCAATACGACGTCCAGACTTGAGAGCCTGGCAAAAGCACTCGATGAGCCTGTCGTCGTCTCGGCCGAACTCCTCGCCCGCCTCGGGCCGGTACCCGAGGGCGTAACGGTCACCAACCTCGGACGGCACTCTCTGCGCGGACGCGGCGAGGCGCTGGAAGTTGTGGGGCTGCGCCGGTCGATCGGTGAAGATTAAGCAGCGGCATGATCCAGGTTTCAGCGCAGCAAAGCACGCTACGATACATATGATCCTACCTGATCTGCATTGGCTCCAGAATGCATTCCGATGAAGTGGTCACCGATCCGTCGAAAGAATGCGCGTTGAAACAAAGACCGAGAGCCGCCGTCCTGATGCAATGGGGTCGGATACGCCTCTAGGAAGATTCAGGTGAAGGGGTCGATGAAGGGCATCGCCGCGCTCCTCAGGACTTGAACGCAGACCGGAAGGCCCGCCGCAGCCGCTGGCCGCCCGCGGGTCGCACGCGCAGGTGAGATCCGATGAGCGTCCGGAAAGCGAAGTCGACCTGGCCGTACTCTTCGCCGCAGCCCTTGGCCCTCTCCTTCGGCAAGTAGCCCTTGGCCACGATGGCGCGGTACCGTCTCCGGTCCGAGCCGTAGGCCATGCAGGCGAGATTGTAGAAGCGCTGCCAGGACAGCCCGTGCACGTCGGCGAAGGCACCCTTGTCGATTGGCTCCGCCTTGGCTGTCGCCGCGAAGAAGTACGCGCTCCCGTTCACGACCCTGCGGGCATCGGCGGGCGACAGGTGCAGGAGGATCAGCGAGGCGACCTGGTCAGCCGCGTCCTCCTCGCGTCCGAGGATGGGCACCTGCAAAAGGTCGAACAGGGCGTGGCTGCTCTCGTGTAGCAGGATCTGGAAGACCGGGCCGTGGATCGCATCCTGCCGGGTCACCCCGGCCGGCGACTTCGTTCGCGGTGCGGCCTGGACGATGCTGTCGAGGAGCTCGTAGCAGACGGTCACGCTCCAGTTCTCGGGCGCGTACCAAGCGTTGCGCTCGCCGGAGCATTCGGTCAGCCGGTAAGTCAGTCGATTGGGCAGCCTGACGAGACCGATGATGGCGCCGACCCGCTCCAGCACCCTCTGCTCGCGCATGGTGTCGTAGATCTCACGGTAGGCGGCCGTCTTGGGTGCCACATAGACGACCCGAATGCGTTCGCCGTCGCGTCCACTCGGACCGGCCGACGCGCTCACCGGAAGCACGGTTGCCGCCAAGAGGATGGCGATGTGCCAGGCACGGACCGGCATCCGCGTCCCCATCAGCCGTTCCAAGTTGGCCGGACTCATCGTGGGAAGCCCTGCATGGCGTTTGGATCATCGGGCAATGGCTCCCTCCTGACAACGCAGCGGAAGCCGGTGTGGCTGGTTGCGGTACGCCTCCAGCGCCGCGAGCAGCGAGTCATCAAGGCTCGGCTCTCACGGCTTGAAGAGTGGAAGCTGCCCGATGGTCTCGCGTGTGGCGCTGACGGTCAGGCCGTTGTCCGCCTGCCGCAGGAGAGGAACCGGGATGCCAACCTCCCCACCGCCGAGCCAGCGACGGCGGGCCACCACTGCGATCAGCGTCGTCCCGTCGGCCGAGACCCGCACATCCTTTACGCGCCCGACGACGAGCTTGTGATCAGCATAGAGCCAGCGGCGGCGGAGCGTCGGCACGAGCGAGGCGGCGCCGATCTGCATGCGCGAGTCCGCCGCGTCGAGCAGGGGCGATCGGGCTTCCTGCGCGCTCGCCTCGCCAGCGAGCATCACGAGGACGCAGGCCCAGGCAGGAAGGTGCTGCTGCATCCGCTCTCCCTCTTCCGTCGCAAGCGAGCTTCTTCGTGGTTCTCGTCGCACCTCGTCTCCGGGCCGGCTTGCCCGCCGCGATGCACTGGACGTCATGCCCGACTAGCGGCGGAAGGCGCACGTGAACGCGGCAGGCTAGAGTGTTGCCCGAGGACATCGATGTGCCGGCACTCTGGCTACGCGCCCTCCAGCAGCGGATCAGCGCCTTCCACGGACATATCGCATCCATCGCCGCCTCGATCGAAAGGAACCCCAGGAATGATCCGCGCCGAGACCCGCGATCCGGCATCAATAGTTAGCGCTCAGAGATGGCCAGCAATCGAAAGCAGCTCAGCTGATTACAGAGCAGGATCGAGCCGTTGTGCTTAGCGGCGGAAACGACCTCCTCCATGGACTGCACGGCCGCCGTGGAAGCCGCCACCCCGACGGCCGTAAACGGCGCGACCACCGTGGACGCGCGCCCCCCGATAGCCGTAGGCGCCGCCGCGGTAACCGTACACGGCCCCGCCTCGATAGCCATAGTAGCCGGGCCTGCCGTAATAGCCGCCGTAGCCATTCGGCCGGCAGCCTCCATACGGACCGCGGTGGAAGCCAAGCCCGCAGCCGCCTGCGGCTTCGGCTCTGCCGATGCCGATCCGGCCCTGCTGGAGGGGTCCTATCCCGAGAAAGACCACGAACGCGGCGGCACAAAGCGTCATCAGTCTTGATGCTCTCGTCATGGGGCACTCCAGCCAATACGTGCGCAAATGGTGGTCGGCACGCGCCCACTTGTTCGCGCTCCGCTTGAGCCGGTCCTACTCCACGGCCCGGCTCAAGCGAGAGCCCTGGACGCCAGTGACCTGAACAGTAAAGTGAGGCGGCGAAGGGCGCTTGATTCAATGAGACATTGACATGACCGGCTAGCTTTGAGCCAGGCCGATTGAGAGGATCAACCAGAACTGAATGCAACCACCAGCGCGACCAGTATTACTGTCGCGATGAGACGCCTTTCCGGATCGCCATTCGGTGCGACGCTGCCGAGCTCGGCTCCCGTCAGGACGGCCAGCGTCATCATAGAGTTCATGCTGATGACGCGCGACGAACCGAGTAGGCCATAGATGACAGAGGGAATCTGGGCGGCGTAGAGGCCGACCGCGCCGGCAGGCCGGCCAACGTGGCATAGGCCGTTGCCGTGACCCGAACGACGGTAGCGGCGGTAAGACCCGCAACGACTTCGAAACGAAACTGGGGCCGGCGATCAGCGATAGACCAAAACGGGTATTTTGGAATGCGTGAGAACCTTCATAGTTTCGCTGCCGATCAAGAGGGCGGTAATGCCACGAGGACCATGCGAGGCCATGACGATGAGATCACAACCGCGAGCCTCAGCTGTTTCGATGATGGCTTCGAACGGTTGCCGATCCTCGACTTTCACGGCGTCGCAAGACACGCCCTCCCGCTTGGCCTTCTGCTCAGCGTCACTGAGCCTGCGCTCGGCGTCGGCTTGTGCGTGTCGCCTGTACTCATCCATGTACGTGTGTGACCCGCCCAAAGCCATTTCTGGGA
The DNA here is from genome assembly GCF_024347855.1 of Methylorubrum sp. GM97. NCBI lineage: Bacteria > Pseudomonadati > Pseudomonadota > Alphaproteobacteria > Hyphomicrobiales > Methylobacteriaceae > Methylorubrum > Methylorubrum sp. GM97. The sequence goes on along the minus strand of NZ_AP025942.1, from coordinate 52,124 downwards.
GCCGGTGAACTACCGTAAGCACCGTCACCTTTGCCCCCATAGTCTTGGCGAGCGACACGGCGTTAGTCACGGCTGACGTGGAAAGTGCCGTTCCATCGGTTGGGACAAGAATGTGCTGGTACATCGGGATCTCTCCCAGGAACTTTGAAGCCTCAGTACGGGATGCACACGCCGGTGTATGCATCGTAATCGGCGTAAGGCCCACAGCCTCCTTAGATATTCCCGTAGTAGCCGACCGCCGCGGCCGCACCGAGCCCGGCTGCGGCTAGACCGTAACCGTAGGGACAATAGCCACCCCAGCCATAGCCTTGGTATCCGTAGCGGCCGTAGCCCGACCCCGGTCGTCCATCGATCGGCCCCGCAGCGCCCCAGCCTGGGCGGCTCGCGCCCCACGCAGGTCGCCCGCCGATCGGTCCCGCCGCGCCCGACCCCGGCGCCACACGCCCCCGCGGAAGCCACCGCCGCGGAAGCCGCCGCCACCTCGGAATCCGACACCTGCCCCACGGACGCCGCGCGCATCGGCCGTTACGCTACTCAGTATTAAGGTAGCGAAAGCCGTCGAGGCGATCAGAAGCGCTTTCATCAGCGTCTCACCCTGCTAGCGTTTGTTATCAGCGGCGAGCCGAACCCGTACTCATCGAAGCGAGTGGATGTGTGGTCCACTTAGCTTCGTTATCATCGCTGCCCGCAGCTTAGCGCTGATGCCGAGCTTGCTGCTTGATCAAGGAGGACACTCAGGGTCACGTCCGAGTGTCACCCGCGCGCGAGCAGTTAGCTCGACTGTGCCTGTGACCTGACCGGCTGGCTTTGGACCGGGCTGATTGAGAGGATCAGCCAGGACCGAAGGAGTTAGACATGCGGCGAGGTCAGAAGACGAGCGCGGAGCCTGTAGCGCTCAAGCTGCGCAGGGCAACTGGCAGATTGCGACCAGTGGCACTGGGACAGGAGGCATGCGGCGCGACTCCCGCAAAGCTGTAGTAAGGCGCACTGCGATGGAGCGTGCGCTGTTCGAAGCCTATGACGTCAGTGCAATTGCCACGCAGGCGCATATCGACCTGTTCCGCAAGGGCGTCGGGGTGCCCGTGGATGTCGAGCGAGTTGCGAAAGTAAGCTCCTGCCGAAGATGCTGGCACCCTACAGGAGCGTGTGTAAGCGCAACCTCGTGCTGTTTCCGCATAGGGTCGCCCCTGAGAAGCAGGCGCGCATCTTCGACGATCTCTCCGGCGAGTTCCTCGAATGGGAAACCCCAGACGACTCAACCCGCTCGGATCGCGCTCAAGAAGACGTTTTCGATCATCTCCCGCGATCTGCGTTCCAACAGCGCTTCTGACTAACACCTGCGGAAGAGGCATATTTTCGCGAGAGCAGCATATCGACGATGCTGGAGCATATCCGAGATTTCGTTAAGCGGCGCCTTGCACTCGCCACTCCGAAGAACAACGGTAAGCAGACACCGTTTCGCGGGCATCCGGCCTTTGTCGCTCAACATGCCACAGCAACTTGCTGCTGTGGCATGCTGTCCAAATGGCATGGCGTTCCGTCGGGACAGCAATTGAGCGCGACTGAGCAAGCACATGTGGTTGAGGCGATCGCGCGCTGGCTGCGCGCGCAGAACTCCAACTATGCAAACGAGCAACTCACAGTATCAGAAGAGTTACCCCTGTTCACGTGGGAGCGCGCGGATTAGAGGGCCAGTTAGCGCACCGCTAACACAGCTCACCGGAGACGCTTGTTATGTCAATGATCTAGCTCTGCTCGCACTCAGATCATAATCCTTGTGTCGGGGGTTCAAATCCCTCTCTCGCTACCAAATCACCTTTGAATAAAACACCGAGACGCCGAGCCCTGGACAGCCGTCCGGGGCTTTTTGTTTATATGGGCTGCCCTTCGGAACTCAGGTGGTTGAGCCGGGTGAAGGTCGCGCAATCACCCGCTCTCCGTAACCGCGCCTCAGTTCCGAAGGGCCGGCTCCAGCGGGAGCGGTCGCAGCGTGACCGGCTGGCCCATGAACGCGGCGGTGAACGGGCGGCCGTTCTGATCGAGCGTGACGCTGTCGGGGGCGATGGCGGTGATGCGCCAGTTGTAGCGTCCCTCGCCGGGGCCGAGCCAGCGCTCGTCGCCGCTCCCGTCATCGATCAGCACACGGGCCTTGCCGCCATCGACGACGATTCCGCGCACTGTCAGCACCGGGCGGCGGGGCTCGCCTTCGAGGATCGCGGCCCGGCTTCCTCGCGCGGTCCAGTCGCGTCGGCCGGGATCGAACAGGGGCCGGCGCAACGCCGCGCCGCTCGAAGCGGCGCCGGGTTGCGAGTCGAAAGGCCGTGCGGGGGCCTCCGGCGCCGGCTCGACCCCGATCGGCCAAGCGAAGGCAGCCAACGCCGCGGCACAGGCGAGCCCCAAGACGGCACGCGGCAGCGGGCGGGTCGCGCGCAGGGCACGTCGGATTCCCGTCACGGCGTCGCTCCCGGCGCCGGCGGCGGGATCAGGACGCCGCGGGCGGTCAGGCTCGCCCGCATCACCGTTGGCCGGCCGGTCTCGCGATCCGCCGCGCGCTCGATGCCGAGTTCGGCCTCTTCGACGGCGATGAGTGGCGCCTCCTTCTCCAGGGCTTGCAGCAGACCGTGCAGCCCCTCCGCCGTGCCCCGGACCGAGGCGCGCAGGCGCGGCAGGGTGGGGCGGTCGGGATCGGCTTCGAAGTCGGCGCGCTCGACCACCGCCGCCCGTGCGCCGGCCAGGCTCTCGAGGCGCTGGCGGAAGCTCGCGAGCAGCGCCTCTTCGCTTGATCCGGCGAGCGGGATCGGCAGCGGCGGACGCGACGCGGCGGCGCGGGCGCGGTCGAGTCGCTCGCGGCCCGACTCGATCTGCGCGGCGGCCTCGACCGCCTCGCCGACCGGGCCGGCGACGAGCGCGAGGATCAGGCCGACAGCGAGCACACCGAACAGGATCGGCCGGGCTTGGCCCTCCACGAGCGGCATCTTCACGGCCGGGCTCCTCGGCCGGCGCGGGGCAGCTCGATGAGGAGCCGCAACCGCCCATCCGCATCGGGTTGGGACAAGCGCAAGGTCGGCGCCGCGAAGCCCGGCAGTTGCGCCAGCGCGGCGAGCGGCGTGGCCTCCTCCGGGGCCGCCAGGGTGAGGTAGGCGCCCTCCGCGTCGAGGCGCAGCGACGTCGCCGCGACCATGTCGGGAAGGGCATGCGCCACCGCGTCCCAGGTCTCGGTGACCGGCGCTGCGCGTCCGGCCAGGATCGCGGCGGCCCCCGCCCGGAGGGGCGCCTGGACCGCCGGACCGGACGCCCGCCGCGCCTCGGCGAAGGCGGCGTCCAGGGCGGCGAGCGTTGCCTCTTGATGCCTTCTAAAGCCGCAGAAGGCACCGAGCAGGAGCAGGAGCGCGCCGGCGATCAGCGCGAGGTCGCCGCCGCGGCCGCCGCCCGTGAAACTCTGGAGCGCCCGGTGTCCCCCGGTGAGGAGATCGAGCGGCAGGCTGCGCGCCTCGTCCCCGCCGACCGTCACCGGACCGGAGGCGAAGCCGGCCTGTGCGAGGGCGGCGAGGAGCGGATCGAGCCGCGTCCGCTTGAGCACGACGTGACGCACACGGATCGTGCGCGCTGGCGCATCCTCGCCCTCGACATACCAATCGCTGTGCACGCTCTCCGCACGGAACGGTGTCGCCGCCTCTAATTCCTGCGCCAGAACCGCGCGCATCCGCGGCAGGACGGCGCTCGGAAGGTTCAGGGTGCGTACGAAGCAATAGGCCGGATCGACAAGGATCTTGGCCCGCACTCCGGCCTGCGCGCCGCGGATCGCCGCCAGCCGTTCGCCGAAGTCGTCGGCCGCCGGATCGAGCCGGTGGGAAAGGGCCTCCCCGGCGCGGCGGTCGATCAGGATCAGCCCGGTTTCCACGGGAGCCCCGAGGTGGATCGTCAAGAGAGCAGGGGCGCGGTCGCGTCGCGTGTCACTCAGGCCGAGCCAATGGGCTGCCGTATCGAGACCGTCGCGCAGGGCCGCCCGACCGCTTGCCCGCAGCGAGGAAAGCGCGCGCCCGGACGCGGCGGTTTCGGTGGCACTCACGGGGGCAGCGCTCCCTGAACGGCGCGGGCGCCGGAGAGGAGTTGTTAAGCGTGGCGGCGTTTATGTCAGCTTAATGCGCCGGCCCGCGACGCCGACGACTGTTTACGCGGTGCGGTCCCGGCGCCGTGGATTGGAGCAGCCCGCCTGCGCCGACAGGGCGATTACGAAAGACCTGCCTTGGAGGCCGGACAATGTTGAGCGTCTGGGGATCGAAGAGCCGTCCGCGGCGGATCCTGCAGGACCGGCGCGGACGGGACCGGCACGGGTGCGGCGCCGCGGAGGCCTTCGTCGAAACGCTCGCCGCATCGGAGGTTCTCGACGCCGCCGGCCGTGAGCGCGCGCTGGCCGCTCTTGATCGCCCCGGCCGCCGGCCGCTGCCCGTGCTGCTCACCGAACTCGGTCTCATCCACGAGGCGGCCCTCGTCGCCGCCCTCTCAGACGCCACCGGTCTTGCCATCCTGCGGGAAGAGGACTGGCCCGCCACGCCCGTCCTGCCGGAGCTGGTCGGCGCCGATTACTGCGCCCGCGCACGCGTGTTGCCCGTCGCCGAGGCGCCCGGCCGCCTCGTCGTCGCCGTCGTCGATGCCTTCGACCCCGAAATTCCGGCAGCGCTCGAACACCTGACCGACCGGTCCGTCGAATGCCGCCTCGTCGGCCCCGGCAGCTTCGAGCGGGCGCACCGGGCCGTCTACGGCGACGCCGCCTCCGACGACGAGGCCGGGGCGGGCGACGACGACCTCGCTCGGCTCGCCGACGTCGCGAGCCAAGCGCCAATCGTGCGGCTCGCCGCGCGCCTCGTGCGCAAGGCCTTCGAACTCTCGGCCTCCGACATCCACTTGGAGGCAGAAGAGGCGGACATGCGGGTCCGCTACCGCGTCGACGGCGTTCTGGTCGAGGCCGAGCGGCTGGCGAAATCAGTGCAGCTCGCCCTCACCACCCGCATCAAGATCCTGGCCGGGCTCAACATCGCCGAGCGCCGCCTGCCGCAGGACGGGCGCATGCGCGCGCCCGACCGCGGCCAGGAGGTCGATATCCGCGTCTCGACGCTGCCGACCGCCCATGGCGAGAGCGTGGTGCTGCGCGTTCTCGACGGATCGCGCCGAATCGAGGATTTCGCCTCGCTCGGATTCGATGCGCCGGCCATCGCCCGGATCGAGGCGATGACGAACCGCCCCAACGGCCTCGTCCTCGTCACCGGCCCGACCGGCTCGGGCAAGACGACGACGCTCTACGCCGCGCTGCGGCGCATCAGCGGGCCGCATCTCAAGGTCGTCACCGTGGAGGACCCGGTCGAGTACCGGATGGCCGGCGTCAACCAAGTGCAGGCCCATCCCGGCATCGGCCTCGACTTCGCCGCCGCCCTGCGCTCGATCCTGCGCCAGGACCCGGACGTGGTCATGGTCGGCGAGATCCGCGACGCCGAGACCGCCCGCATCGCGGTGCAGGCCTCGCTCACCGGCCACCTCGTCGTCTCGACCCTGCACACCAACTCCGCGCCTGCCACGGTGACGCGGCTGATGGATATGGGCGTCGAGCCCTATCTCATCGCGGCGACCCTCAACGGCGTGGTCGCTCAGCGCCTCGTGCGCCGGCTCTGCGCCGCCTGCGCGGTGCCGGAGCCCGCCGACGACCAGGAGCGCCTGCGCCTCGGCGTGGCTCCGGGCACGCCGCTACGCCTCAAGCGGGCCTGCGGCTGCGCCGCCTGCAACGGCACCGGCTATCGCGGGCGGATGGTGGTGTCCGAGATCATGCCGCTCGACGCGGATCTGCGCGGCCTCATCGCCGACGTCGCGGGCGAGCAAGCCATCGCCGCCAGCGCCCGCGCCGCCGGCATGGTGAGCCTGGTCGAGACCGGCCGGGCGCGGGTGATCGCCGGGGACACCACCCTCGACGAGATCGGCCGCGTGCTGGAGGGGCAGGTCTGATGCCGCGCTACGCCTACCAGGCCTACGCCGCCGACGGGCGCGCCCGCTCGGGCCGGATCGAGGCCGAGAGCCGCCAGCGGGCGGTGGCGCAGTTGCGGGCCGACGGGTTCCAGGTCTTCGCGATCGAGCCCGCCGCGAGCGGCGCGGCGCCGTTCTGGAGCCGCGACCTGTTCGGGCGCGACCGGGTCAACGACGCGGCGCGGCTCGCCTTCCTGCGGGAGTTCGGTACGCTCGTGGGCGCCGGTCTGACGGTAGACCGCGCGTTGCGTCTCGTCGAGCGGCAGGCTTCCGCCGCGCTCAAGCCGGTGCTCGCGGACATCCTGGAGCGGGTCGTGGCCGGCGCCTCCCTGTCGCGGGCGATGGCGGCCCACCCGCAGGCCTTCCCCCGGACATGGTCGATATCGTGCGGGCCGGGGAGGCAACCGGCACGCTCGTCGCGGTGCTCGGTTCGCTCACCGGCTCGATCGAGCGCCGCGACGCGGTGCGCCGCCATCTCACCTCGGCGATGATCTACCCGGCGCTGCTGGTGCTGATGGCGGTCGGCACGCTGGTGATGATCGTCGTCGTGCTGGTGCCGGCGCTGGCGCCGCTGTTCGAGGGCAGCGGCCGTGCCCCGCCGCTCACCATCCGCGTTGCTGCCGCCCTCGGCGATTGGGTCGGCGCGTTCTGGCCCTGGCTCCTCGGCGGAGCGGCCGTGATCGTCCTCGGCCTCGTCCGATCCTGGCGCCAACCGGGCTTCGCCGCCGCGCGCGGGCAGCTGGCCCTGCGCCTGCCGCTGGTGCGGGAGATCGTGACCGGGATCGAGCTCGGCCGCATCTGCCGGGTGCTCGGCACGCTTCTCTGCGCCGAGGTGCCGATCCCGGATGCGGTGGCCGCCACGCGGCCGCTCGCCGGCAACCGGGTGTTTCGCGCGGCCCTCGAAGAGGCAGGCCGCCGGCTCACCGAGGGGGGCAGCCTCGCGTCCGGTCTGTCGAGCCTGAAGCCGCACGCGCCCTCGACCCTCAACCTCATCGGCAGCGGCGAGCAGGTGAACCGCCTCGGCCCGGTGCTGCTCCATGCCGCCGAGATGCACGAGACGCAGACGCGCCAGCGCATCGACCGCCTGCTCGCCCTGCTCACGCCGCTGGTGACGGTGACCATCGGCGGCTTGATCGGCGGCCTGATCATCTCGGTGATGGGCGCGATCATGAGCGTCGGCCAACTGGCGCAGTGATCCGTCGCGGCCGGCTTGAGACGGCGCGGGATCAGGCGGCGTGTCCGGCCAGGAGTGCGACGTGCAGCCCGAGGGCCAGGAAGGGGGCGAACGGCAGACGGGACGCCCCGTCCAGCCGCCGCCCGGCCAGCACGGCGAGCCCGAATGCGGCCAGCGCGCTCAGGCTGGCGACGAGGATCATCAGCGGCAAGCCGGCGAGCCCGGTCCAGGCGGCGGCGGCACCCATGAATTTCACGTCGCCGAGGCCGAGCCCGGTCCGGCCGCGCAGCCGCGCATAGGCGGCCCGCAGGCTCCACGCCAGCAGGAACGCGCCAGCGGCCGCGACGAGGCTGGCCAAGATCTGCGGCAGCGCGAGACCGCGCAGCGCGCTCGCTCCCGCACCGAGGATGAGCAGGGCGAGGTTCACTTGGTCGGGAATGATGCGACGGCGCAGATCGATCGTGGCCGCTGCGAGGGTGAGCGGCAGCGGCAGCAGCGCGAGGACGAGATCGGGCAGGTCAGGCGGCACGGTCGTTCGCCCGTCTCGGCCATCGCCACGCCGAGAAGCCCGCCATACGGCTCACCGGGGCGCAGCTCAGCCCTAGCGGAACCGCCCGCATCGGATGGGGCGGAACAGCGAGCGCGCCGTCATGGTCGCGCGGGCGCAGGTCTATGACCGGGTACAGGGGAATCGCCGCGTCGCGGGCACGCTGGCGGCACAGGAACTGCCAGAAGGCGTAGGCCGCAAGCGCGGCCGCGACGACGGCCGTGAGCCACAGCGCCAGAAGCAGGCCAGCGGCGACGCGGCCGTTCAGCTCGCGCATGATGCCGAGCGCGAAGGCGGCGTACCACGAGACGCCGGAGACGGCCCCCGAGATCAGGAAGATGCCGGTACGACCGCGCGAAACGCCCTCGAACATCGGCCGGCTCACGTCGCGCAGCACGCCCGGCAGGACGAGGGCGTGGATCAGCCATCCGTTGAGGGTCAGCACCGCGACGACTGTGAGCTTGGCCGCAATCTTCGGATTGGCGAGCTTCTCGGGCGCTTCGACGGCATAGACAGCCAGAAAGCCGAGACCGGACAGCCAGAGCAGCCCGAGCCCGACCGACACGACCTTACTGACGAACAGAAAGGTGCGCGCGATCTCCACCGGCAAGCCGCCCCAGCGCATCCAACGGATGATCCAGAAATCGAGCATTGTCGCCCCGCCGAGCCCGAAGCACAGCCCGAGAAGATGCAGGCCGACGAGAAGGGTAAGCACGCGGACCGATGGAAGCGGCGGCGGCAGCGGAACGCTCAGGACGGCATCCGGGCCTGCCGACGCCAGGGTGGGGGTCGCCAGACCGAACGCGAATGCGGCCAGGACGAGCGGCGTCGCGCGCCGGGAAGCCGTGATCGCGGCGGACCGAAGCATGGGCGTCTCCGTGGCCGTCGCGGGCTCCGCCCGCCGCCTCTTCCCCGACTGACGATGCCAGGAAGAAAATAACAAAAATCAAAAATTCAGGTGGATACCCGCCCAGGGCGCACACGTCGAGGCAGCGCCCGCAGGGGTTCATTAGGCTTCGGCCACCATCCTCGGTGCCACTTCTCAACGGTGGTCGGACGGCGACGATGGTGGTCAAGGCAAAGCGGGATCGCGCGGATGCCCGCTCGGGCGAGGCCGGATTTTCGCTGGTCGAACTCCTCGTCGTCCTGGCCATCATCGGCATGATCGCGACCATGGTCACGCCGCAGGTGCTCGGCTATCTCGGCCGCGCCAAGGGCGAGACGGCGCGGATCCAAGTGAAGAACATCGCGCAGGCGGTCGAACTCTACTATCTCGACCTCGGCACCTATCCGACGAGCCAGCAGGGCCTTCAGGCTCTGGTCCAGCCGACCGGACCGGCTTGGCGCGGCCCCTATGTCCGCGACAGCCGCGGCCTGAACGATCCGTGGGGCCAGCCCTACCTCTACCGCGCGCCCGGCGCCGGCGGGAAGCCGTACGAGGTCTACTCACTGGGCAGCGACACCAAGCCCGGCGGAAGCGACGACGCGGCCGACGTCACGAGCAACTGAACCCTCCGCCGCCAGGGGATCGCATCGGCATGGTCCGCCCCGTCCGGCAGAGCCGCTCATGCCACCCAAGACGTGATCCATCCGTGAGAGCCGTCGGACGGTGTTCCCGCGGGCCATCCCCCGTCTTCCGGAAGGCCGATGCGACACGGGCCTGCTCGGCGTCGTCATGGCGGCGTGTTCCCCGTACGCCCCGGAACGCAGACGTTCAGACGCGACACCGCGATGCTTCACGGCGTTTTTCTATCAATTCAGTTGTCACAGCGCCTGCAATTTAATGGCAACTCGACCATCAATCGATCTACAGTCTATCCACATTGAATTGCCTACTTAAGCAGCCACATTTAGTGGAAATTTAATCGAGTCCGTGACAAACCCGCCCGGCCATCGACAGTTCCGAGATGGAATGACGGCATTCGCTGAGACCAGCGGCGTCGTTCCCCGAGACATGCATTCGAAAGGCGATTCGATCCTCGTCAAGGACTGGATATGCGGCTGATCAAGACAATCCAGACCGGAATAGCGCGCAGCTTGCGCGGTGGGTGGCTGCTCGCTCCGCTCGCGCTGATGCTGCTGTCGGCCCCCGCATCCGCGGAGATCAACTTCGGCACCCGCACCGATTCGGGCGCGCTCCGGGTCGCCCATTCGGGGATGTGCTTGGCCGTCCCCGGCGCGAATCCGGCCGAGATGGTCCAGATCGAGCAGCAGCCCTGTAGCGGCGCCCCCGAACAGACTTGGCGGGTCCAGCCGGCCGGCAACGGGTTCAACCTCGTCAATCAGGCGACCGGCCTCTGCCTGGATTCGCAGGCGCGGCGGGACAATGGCAGCGCGGTTTGGCAGATCCGCTGCCAGACCGTGACGCAGCAGACGTGGTCGGCTCAACCTCTGAGCGACGGCACGCGCCTCGTGGCCGCCTTTTCCGGCAAATGCCTGGACGTCTTCGCCGTCTCCCGCGATCCGGGCGCGAAGCTGATCCAGTGGGATTGCTGGGGCGGCGCCAACCAAGCCTTCTCCGCCGTCGCATCGCCGGCCGGTCCGGCTCCGGTGGCCGGCACCACGGTGACGCTGACGCCGACCGAGATCAACGGCTGGTACGCCAAGGAAATCTTCCTGTTCGTCCGCGACGGCAGCGGGGCGATCACCCGCCAAGCGACGGTCGCCTCGTACAATTCCGGCTTCACCACCGCCGGCCTCAACACGCCTTCGCAGCCGGTCTCGGTGCCGGCCGGCTCGACCTGGGGCGTGGGCATGCGAGTCTGGGCCAACGCCGACAAATCGCGCCGCGGTACGCCGATCCTGTATTACAGCGACACGCCGGGCCAGCGCGCACTTCAGAGCACGGGCGATTGCACCACCGGCGGCCATCGGCAGGACGCGTGGGGCGATGCGGGCAATGCAGGCCGCAACGTCCTGTACACGCTGGCCTGCACGACGACCGGACCCGACACGAGCGGCGGAACCGGTGGCGGAACGGGCGGCGGTACGGAGACCGGCGGTCGGACGGGGACCGGCGGCGGCACCGCGGGTGGAAACGGCACCGGCGGGACCGGCGGCGGGACGGGCGGCGGGACAGGAACGGGAGGTGGCACCGGGCCGGGCGGCACCACGCCCCCAACTGCTACGACCACGAAGGTCTCGATCACGCTGACGGCTGCCAATGGCTGGTACGCCAAGGAGCTGTTCCTGTTCGCCCGCGACGCCAGGGGCGCGATCGTCTCGCAGACGAACCTCGTGAGCTACAATTTCGGGGTCGCAACGGCGGGGCTGAACACGCCCTCGCAGCCGCTCACCCTTCCGGCCGGGGCGACGAGCTGGGGCTTCGGCCTGCGCGTCTGGGGCAACGGCGACAAGTCGCGCAACGGCACACCGGTTCTCTATTACGGCGACACGCCGGGCCAGCGTGCGGTCCAGACCGCGGGCGATTGCCGGACCGGGAGCCGGCGCGACCAATGGGGCGACGCCGGCAGCCCTGGCCAGAACATCGTCTACGCCGTCACCTGCACGACCGGCACGACCGGAGCCGAGCCCACTGCGCCGACCGCCGGCACGAGCCTGTCGATCACGCTGACGCCGACGCTGATCGATGGCTGGTACGCCAAGGACCTGTTCCTGTTCACCCGCAACGCGGACGGCTCGGTCGGCACTGAGATGCCGGTCCTGTCGTATAACTGGAACACGACGCCGGCCGGGATGAACGTCCCGTCTCAGCCCCTCGGCGTGCCGGCGGGTGCACGCTGGGCCGTCGGCATGCGGGTCTGGGCCAACCCGGACAAGTCGCGCACCGGCACGCCGCTCGTCTACTACAGCGACACCGTGGGTGAGCGGGCGCTCCAGACATCGGGCGATTGCGCCGCCGGCGGTCGCCAGGATGCCTGGGGCGATTCCGGGGCTCCGGGCCGCAACGTGGTCTACACCCTGCGCTGCACCAGCAGCGGCACGGGTGGCGGAACCGACACCGGAGGCGGCACGGGCGGCGGCAATGCCGGCAGCGAGGGCGGCGGCACGGCCGGCCCCATGCCCGGCGAGAGCGCGCCGACCGGCACCTTGGTGCTGATCAACCGGCGCTCCGGCAACTGCATCGATTCCGCGGGCGGCGTCACCCAGCAGATCTGCCGCGACCTGCCGAGCCAGAACTGGACCTTCGTGCCGGCCGCGGGCGGCTACCAGATCCGCAGCGGCACCACCGGCCAATGCCTCGCCGTCGAGAACGGCAGCATGGGCAACGGCGCCCGGCTGGTGCAGCAGGGCTGCTCGGGCGCGGCCAACGCCCTGTTCCGCCTGCGCAAGCTGGAGAAGTGGACGGAGGTGGTCGCCAACCACTCGAACTGCTGCATCAGCCCGACGGGCGCCAACGACAACCGCAATTCCGGCAGCGCCATCGTGCAGTGGGACTGCGACGGCGCCGACCCGCAGCGCTGGACGATCCTCGGGCCGGAGGGGCGTGCGCCGTCCGCCTGGACCGCGCCGCGCGAGATCGGCATCGTCCCGGTCTCGGGGGCGGTACTGCCCAACGGCAAGCTCCTGTTCTGGGCGGCCGAGCAGCGCAGCGCCTTCCAGACCGGCGCCACCGACGGAACCTGGACGACGCTCTACGATCCGGCCACCGACCGGGCGGTCGACACCTACATCCGCAACACCGGCCACAACATGTTCTGCCCCGGCACGAACGTGCTGCCGGACGGCCGCATCCTGATCACCGGCGGCATCGCGGCGGGCGCCTCGACGATCTACGATCCCGAGGCGAACACGTGGACGCGCGCGGCGAACATGAACATCACCCGCGGCTACAACGCCAACGCCACGCTCTCGAACGGCGATTCCTTCACCCTCGGCGGCTCGTGGTCCGGCGGGCAGGGCGGCAAGGACGGGGAGGTCTGGTCGCAGGCGTCGAACCGCTGGCGCGTCCTGCGCAACGTCAAGGGCAATGCGACCGCCGACCCGAGCGTCTCGATCCTCTACGGCGACAACCACTACTGGCTGTTCGCCGGCGCCAACGGCTCGGTGTTCCAGGCCGGCCCGACGAGCGAGATGTACTGGATCGACACCAACGGCGACGGCAACGTCCGCTCCGTAGGCCGGCGCGGCAGCGACCGCTTCGCGGTCAACGGCACCGCCAACATGTACGACGTCGGCAAGATCTATAAGGCCGGCGGGGCGCCCGCCTATACCGGCGTGCCCTCCCTCGACACCGCCTACACGATCGACATCAGCGCTGGCCCCAACGGTCCCGTCACCCTGACCGAGGCGGCGCCGCTGCTGTTCCCCCGCACCTACATGAACAGCGTCGTCCTACCCGATGGCGATGTGGTGACGGCCGGCGGCCAGATCGTGGCGGCGCAGTTCACCGACAATCTGCCGGTGATGACGCCGGAGATCTGGTCGCCGAAGACCGGCAAGGTCCGGCGGATGGCGCCGATGGCGGTGCCGCGCAACTACCACAGCATCGGCATGCTGCTGCTCGACGGGCGCGTGCTGTTCGGCGGCGGCGGGCTGTGCGGGGGATGCGGCGGCGCGGACCATCTCAACTTCGAGATTCTGACCCCGCCCTACCTGCTCGACGCCCAGGGCCGGCCGGCGAACCGGCCGGGCATCACCGCGGCGCCGGCCTCCGCCCCCGTCGGCGGCACGCTCAGCGTCACCACCGACCGGACCGTGGCGACCTTCTCGCTGGTACGGCTCAGCAGCGTCACCCATTCCACCAACACCGACCAGCGCCGGGTGCCGCTGGCCGTGGCCGGCAGCAGCGGCACCACCTATCGCCTGACGCTGCCCAGCGATCCCGGCACCCTGCTTCCGGGCACCTGGATGCTGTTCGCGATGGACGAGGCCGGCGTGCCGAGCGTCGCGAAGGTCGTGCGGATCCGCTAGCGGCCTTCCCGATCGGATTGCGATCGGGAAGGCCTCCAAACCCCTGTTCTGAAAAGCTCCTTCGTGCCGAGCGGGTTGTTTCCTCCGGCGCAACGACGTCTCGAAGAAGCGGAGACCGCATCATGACGAAAACCATGGGCCTCGCCGGGGCGGCTCTCCTCGTCGTCCCCCTGCTGGCGCCGCTCGCGGTGTCCGCCCAGGTCGCCGCGCCCCAGGGCGGCAGTGCGACGCGCCAGGATCAGCCGGCCCCGGCGCTGCCGAAGGGCGCTTGCCGCGTGACGGACCGGCTCGGCGGTCGATCCTGCACCGGCGACGTGCCCGAGAGCGCCTGCGCCGCGATCGCCAAGGAGGCGAAGGGCGAATACGCCTGGACGCAGGACGAGTGCCCCTGAGAACGGGGACGGATGCGCCCGCAAGGTCGGGGAAACCCGCTGCGCCTATCCTCACGCCGCTCGCCCGAATCAGGCGCGGCCGATTCCGGATTGCACCGAAGATGACGCCCCCGCCGCGCCACCGATCCGTTCGCCGCCTCGCTCCATACCGGGCACGCGCCGCATCCTTGCTCGCACTCCTCCTCCTGCAGGCGGCGGCACCGAGCCTGAGGGCCGAACCATCGGCCCGGCCCGGTCCCGCCGCCGCGGGCGCCGGCCTTCTCGCCGGGCATTTCCGGCTGGTCGATCCCGTCGGCCGCACGATCGATTCGGACATGCTGGCGGGCAAGCCCTATGGGTTGTTCTTCGGCTTCACGCACTGTCCCGAGATTTGCCCGACGACGCTTGCGCAGTTGAGCACTGCCCTGCGCGGGATCGCCGATCCGGATCTGCGGATCTACTTCGTCACCCTCGACCCGGAGCGCGACACCCCCGCCGCGCTCGCTTCCTACATGCAGAGCTTCGACCCACGCATCGTCGCCCTCGGGAGCGAGCGCGCAGCCATTGACGAGGCGGTGGCGAGCTTCGGCGTCGTCGCCGAGCGTACCGCTCTGCCCGAGGGCCGCTACACCTACGCGCACACCGCCGCCGTGCTTGTGGTGGACGAGAACGGCCTGATCGCCGACCGGGTCTCGGCGGAGATGGAGCCCACGGCCCTGGCCGCGCGCCTCGCCCCGCTGGCGCGGCCGTCCGAGGCCGTGCGGTGACCGGTGCGCCGGTCCGCTCCGGAACGGCGGGTTTCAGCCTCATCGAGATGCTCGTGGTGCTGGCAGTGCTCGGCCTCGTGGCGAGCCTCGCGGTGCCTGCGCTCGGCAACCTGCTGCCCGGCCGGCGGCTCGACGGCACGGCGAGCGCCGTTGCCGGCGAACTGACCCGCCTGCGGGCTCAGGCGCGCCGCACCGGCGCCCCGGCGAGCCTGACCTTCGACCCCGCCCGCGCCCTCTTCGTCAGCAGTCGCCCCGGAGCGGCGCCGATCGCCGCCGCCGATCTCGCCGTCACCGTGCTGCGGAGCGAGGCGAGCCGGGCCGGACCGGGCGAAATCCGCTTCCTCGCCGATGGCGGCTCGACCGGCGGCGCGATCCGCCTCGACGGACGTGCCGGTGCGCGGCTCCTGTCGGTCAGCAGCCTCACCGGTCGGGTCACCGAGCGGGTCACCGAGGCTGAGGCGCCGC
Source organism: Methylorubrum sp. GM97 (assembly GCF_024347855.1). Classification (NCBI taxonomy): domain Bacteria; kingdom Pseudomonadati; phylum Pseudomonadota; class Alphaproteobacteria; order Hyphomicrobiales; family Methylobacteriaceae; genus Methylorubrum; species Methylorubrum sp. GM97. The sequence goes on along the minus strand of NZ_AP025942.1, from coordinate 36,914 downwards.
GATGACGCCGCACCGCTCGATCCACGAGGGCGCCGAGGACGGCTTCACCCTCGTCGAGATGCTGGTCGCCTTCGCGATTGTCGCCCTGTGCACCGTCACGGCGCTCCAGATCTCCGCGTCGCTGACGCGGCAGGGCGCCGGGGTGGAGGCGGCTCTGCGCGCCTCCGACGAGGCCCAGGGCATCGTCTGGCTGCGCTTCGCCCTCGGCAGCCTTCGGCCCGGCCAGGAGAGCGGCCGCTTCTCCGACGGCAGCCCGTGGGTGCTCACCGTCACCGACGTCGCCCCCGTTCTCGGCTGGCGCGACGTGCCGCCGGTCTGGCACCTGCGCCTGACCCGCGACGGCCCGCACGGCGCGATCGTCTACGAGACCGTTCTGGCGGCGGGCCTCGGTGGCTGAGGCCGGTGCCGGCGCGGCGGCCGGGCCCGGCGAGGCGGGCTTCTCGCTGGTCGAGATGCTGGTCTCGCTCGCGCTAATGTCGCTCGTCGCCCTGCTGCTGCTGCAGGCGATCGGCACCGCCGGCCTGCTGTCGCGGTTCGGCGGACGGCTCGCGGCCGAGACCGACCTCGACATCGTCCGCGACCACCTGCGCACCTCCCTGAGCCGCCTCGTGGGGCGCGGCACCGACGGGCGGCGCCCGCCGTTCCGGGGCGAACCGGAGCGCTTCTCCGGCATGGTGCTGGCCAGCCGTGATGCCGAGCGGGGCGGCGCCGTGCGGCAGACCGTGTGGGCGCTGCGCCGCGACGACGGCACGATCGATCTCGTGGAAGCCCGCAGCCTGGGCGAGGACGGGGCCAGCCCGCCGGAAGTGCTGGTGAGCCGGGCGGCGGCCCTGCGCCTGCGCTACTTCGGCAGCGACCACACCGATCCGCAGCCGCGCTGGCAGCCGGCATGGGGCCGCCGCGACCGGCCGCCGACGATGATCGAGATCGGCCTCGATTTCCCCCCCGGTGACCGGCGGCGCTGGTCGCCGCTGCTCGTGCCGCTCGGCGTCGGCCAGTGAGGCCGCGCCGATCCGTGGCATCGGGCGAGCAGGGCTTCGTCCTGCCCGCGGTGCTCGCGGTGATGATCGTCGTGTCCGCCGCCGCGCTCATCGCCACCGACCGTCACCGAACCCGCACGGCGGTGGCCGAAAGCCAGACCCGCGGCCTGCGCCTTCAGGGTCTGGCCGACGGTGCCGCCCGGCTCGTGGCCACGGGGATCGTGCTGGAGCGGACCCGCGGGATGCCGGGGCTCGGCCTGCCGCGCAACGGGGCCGCCATCGCCTGCGGCCTGCCTGAGGGGCGGCGCCTCGTGCTGGCGCTTCAGGATCAAGCCGGCCTGATCGATCTCAACGCCGCCCCGCGCCCGCTGCTCGAAGCGGCCTTCCGCGCGCTCGGCATCGGCGATGCCGACGCCCTGCGGCTCGCGGCCGAGGTGATGGATTACCGCGACGCCGACGACGACCCAGAGCCCGGCGGTGCGGAGCGCCCGCAATACGCCGCGCGGGGTCTCAGCCACGGCCCGCGCAACGCACCCTTCACCAGCATCGACGAGATTGAGCGTCTGCCCTCGATGACGCCGGAGCGCGTGGCGCTCTCGCGCGGGGCCCTGACCATCTACAATCCCGGCGGCGGCCTCGACCCCGGCCTCGCGCCGGTTCGCGCCCTGGCGGAAGGCGTCGCCGGCGACCGGCTGCGCCCGCACGCGGCCCTGTCCTCCGGCCAGTATGTCGAGATCCGCGCCACCGTCTCGGACGGACGGGGACGCGCCCTGCGCAGCGCGATCATCTCCGCGAGCGGCACCGGCACGCCGGTCCTGTCCTGGCAGCCGGACGGGCCGGATCTGGTGGGCGGCCTGGCCCATCCCGCCTGCGGGCCGCTCGCCGCCGCGCTGATCCAGCCTTGAGCCGAACTTATCAAATGTCAATTGGTCGTTAACCATAAGTAGCTAGCGTCACCGCCACCAGCAACCAGCGGCATCGAGGTCGAGCGGAGGCATGGCGATTCGTGCACATGTCCTCGCGCTGACGTTCGGGCTGGCTCTCGGCCTGCCTGGCGCCGCCTTCGCCGCCGAGCCGTTATCGGGGCCCGGCTACGGCCCGCGGCCCTCGGGCGGTTTCATCCTTCGCGGGAACGACCGGTTCATCGCCGGGGAGGCTCCCGCGGCGCAGGCGCTCCCCGGCGGCCTCGTCAGCCTCAACCTCGTCGAGGCCCCGCTGCCGAATGCCGCCAAGGCGGTGCTCGCCGACACGCTGGGCCTCGGCTACACCCTCGATCCGCAGGCCACCGGCACCGTCACGCTCCAGACCGGCGGTGCGGTCACCCGCGAGGCGCTGCTGCAGATGTTCGAGGCGGCGCTGGCGAGCCGTGGGCTGGTGCTGCGCCGCCGCGGACGCATCGCCCAGATCGCCCCCGCCGCCACCGACCCGAACGCCGTGCGCGCAGTGCGCGGCCCGGCCGCGGAAGCCGGCGCCGTCGCCGTGCCCCTGCGCTGGGTCTCAGCGGTCGAGATGCAGGCGATCCTGACATCGGTCGCACCCCGCGACGTGGTGCTGCGGGCCGACCGGGCGCGCAATCTCCTGATCCTCAACGGCGACGCGACCCAGATCCGCGCGCTGCGCCAGACGATCGAGATGTTCGACGTCGATTGGATGCGCGGCATGTCCACCGCGATGCTGCCGGTGCGCAGCGCCAGCCCCGTTACGCTCGCCCGCGACATGACGCAGATGTTCGGGGGCGAGGCCGCCGGCACCGGGGACGTGATCCGCTTCATCCCCAACGAGGCGCTGAGCGCCATCCTCGTGGTGAGCTCGCGCGCCGTCTATCTCGACCGCGCCCGCGTGATGCTGGAGCAGATGGAGGTGCTCGCGGCCGAGCGCGAGCGCCAGCTCTTCGTCTACCGCATCCAGAATCGCTCGGCCCGGGAACTCGCGGCGGTGCTTCAGGGTGTGGTCGCGGCGGAAACCGGCGCCCCCGTGAACGTCTCGTCGGGCTCCGGCGCCGCGCAGGCCGGCCTCGGCGGCGGCTTCGCCCAGGGCGCGGGCGCGATGCCAGGCGGACTCTCAGCCGGATATGGTGGCGCCGGCGGCTCGGGATATGGCGGCTTGAGCGGCTCGGCAGGACAGTCCGGTGCGGGTACCCCTTACGGCGCCGGCTACGGGACTGACGCCGCGACGGGCGGTGCCGGAGGCACGGGCGCCTACGGAAGCACCGGGTCCATGCCCGGCACGGGATCCGCGGGGGGCATGTCCCCCATGGGCGGCATGGACGGAACCGGGGGCCTGCCCGCAGCGTACGGCGCCGCGCCGGCTGCCTACGGTGGCGGCTACAGTGCGGAGGCGGGCATGGCGGGGGGGTATGGCGGGGCCTACGGCGCCCGCCGCGACGCCATCGGCGTCGTTGCCGACGAGGCCAACAACAGCCTCGTGATCTCGGCCACCCGCAACCAGTACGACAAGATCCTGCGCATCCTCGGCCGGCTCGACGCGATGCCGATGCAGGTGCTGCTCGAGACCGTGATCGCCGAAGTGACGCTCAACAACGAGCTTCAGTTCGGCGTGCAGTGGTTCCTCAAGAACAGTGGTTCGCGCTTCAACCTGGCCCAGGCGGACACCAACCGCAGCGTCGCCCAGGGCACGAGCGGCACGGACGCGCTGATCAAGGCCGCCGCGCGGGGCGTGCCGGGCTTCAACTACCTGCTCAACGCCTCCGACTTCAACGTCGTGCTCAACGCCCTGCAGGGCGTGACGCGGGTCAACGTCATCTCCTCGCCCAACATCACCGTGCTCGACAACCGAACCGCCAAGCTCCAGGTCGGCGATCAGGTGCCGATCGTGCGCCAAAGCGGCCAGAGCGCGTTCGCGGCGGGTGCGCCGATCCTCAACCAGATCGAGATGAAGGATACCGGCGTGATCCTGTCGGTGACGCCGCGGGTGAACAAGAACGGCCTCGTGGTGCTCGACATCAACCAGGAGGTCAGCGACGTCGTGAAGACCACGACCTCGGAGATCAACTCGCCGACGATCCGTCAGCGCCGGGTCGCGACCAGCGTGGCGATAAACGACGGCCACAGCCTCGCCATCGGCGGCATGGTGCAGGAGAAGGCACAGATCACCAACGAGAGCGTGCCCGTGCTGGGCGACCTGCCGATCGTCGGACCCGCCTTCCGCAACCGCATCGACGGGCGCGTGCGCACGGAGCTGATCGTGTTCATCCGGCCGAAGGTGATCCGCGGCACCGTCGAGGCCGACCGCATCGCCGAGGATTTCCGCCAGCAGTTCCGGGCGATGATGCCGATCCGCCCGGTGCCGGCGCCCCTGCCGATGGCCGCCATGCCGATCGGGCCGGACGGCGTGCTGCGCCGGATGATCGACTGATCCGCAGAGGAGTTCGGCCCGCCCAAGCTTTGGACAATCTCGCGCTTCAAAGCCGCCAGACCGACCGTTTCAGATCCCGCGATCGGTGAAGGATTACGCTGGCGGAAGCCGGAACGCGCCCGCGGATCGCACCGCGCTCATCGTCCCCCGATCCATTCGGTGACGCCGGAGGCCGAACGGAATTCGTCGAGGGCATGGACCCGCGCCTCGGGGATCGCGTTGCGGGCCATGGTCGCGAGGGCATGGCCGGGGCCGAGTTCCAGCACGGTGTCGCAGCCATATTCCCGGCAGGCATCCAGGCAGGCCGCCCAGTCGATGGTGTGCGAGATCTGACGCGCGAGCTTCGACAAACCCGCTCGGACGTCGAAGACGGGCGCGCCGTCGAGGCCGCTGATGAGCCGGGGAGCGCCCGGCGGGGGCCGCAGTGGTTGCAATCCCGCGAGAGCCGCCTCGAAGCGCTGGCTCGCCTCGCGCAGCAGCGGCGTATGCGAAGGGGTGCGCACCGGCAGAACCACGGCGCGCAGCGCACCGGCCGCCAGCGCCTCGACGCAGAGTGCTTCGAGCGCCGGGCTCGGGCCGCCGATGACCGCGCTGTCGCTGGCGTTGCGGATGGCGAGTTCGCAGCCCTGCGCCGCCGCCAGGGTCTCGATCGCCGCGATCGGCAACCCCCGAATGCCGGCAAGGCTGGCGCCGTCACCGGCGGCTGCATCCATGGCCTCGGCGCGCGTGGCGGCAAGGCGCAGGATCGTCTCGGCGTCGAAGCGGCCGGCGCAGCCCCAGGCGGCAAGATCGCCGATGCTGTAGCCAGCAACGATCGTGCGGGCGGGGTGCGCCGCCTGCACGAGGGTCCAGCCCGCCAGCGCGGCGACGCAGCAGAGGATCTGCCCGGTGCGGTTCCCGTGCAGATCCGCCCCCGGAATGCGGACCAGTGCCCGCGGGTCTTGTCCGAGAACGCATTCGGCCGCCGCGAAAACCGGCGCGGCCGCGGGCCATTCCGCGGTGAGGTCGAACATCCCCGGATGCTGGCCGCCTTGGCCGGAGAGGAGCACCGCGAGCGTCACGCGGACGCCTCGACGCTTTCCACGAACAGCGTCATTGCGAGCAGGTCGGCGGCGCCGCCGGGGCTGAGGTTACGGGTGACGAAGGCGCGATGCAGCGCCTCGGCGCGCGCGCGCCACCGGGGCTGCGCCACACCGCCGTCGGCGATGAACCGCGCAGCCTCGCCCCGCGCGAAGGCAAAGCCCTCCGTCCCGCCGCGATGCAGCAGGTTCGTGTCCTCGACATGCGCGATCAGGGCAAGGCAGGCTTCGACCCGCGCGGCCTCCGCATCGCCGGGATGACACTGCCGGCCGCGTCGCAGGGCCGGCAGGGCGACCCGGTAGAGGCTCGGAAAGCCGGCGGCGGCCTCGGCCGGCGCGCCGCCGACGCCGTGCCGGCGGCGTGCCCGCGCGCCGGGCGCGTGGAGCAGCACCGGCCCGTCGAGGATCGCCAAACCGTAGCGGTCGCGGACGAGGGCGCCGAGCGCACCGGCCCCCGGCCGCTTCAGGGCGCCAGCCGCGGCGCAGAGGAGGCCGAGCCCGAAGATGGCGCCGCGATGGGTGTTCACGCCGCCGGTCGCCGCCCGCATCGCTGCCTCCGCCTCAAGGCCGATGCGGCGCAGAGCCGGCATCGGCGCGCCCGCCGCACCGGCGAGTGCGAGGGCGCGGAAGAAAGGCGTGATCGCTACTGTGCTCGCCCGGAAGGTGTCCGCATCCATGTCGGCATGGCTGCCGCGATCGACATGGCTGACGAGGCCCGGCTTCGGGTAGGTTTCGAGTTCGAGCCGCAGCGCCGTCGCCGCGGAACGCGCGATCGCGTCCGCCGCCGGGCACCCGTCATTCTCGGGGGACGCGCTCGCAGCGCGGAGAGCGGGCTCATTCCGGATCTCCCGCGAGAAGGGCGGCGGCCTCGCGGAGGGCGAGGCGGTCGCGGTGCTTGACCAGCACCGTTCCGCCGGGGCCGGCGCCGTGCAGTTCGCGCCAATTCACGCCGCCCCCGTCGGGCAGCAGGATCTCACCATCAAGGCGCATCGGCGCCCGCGCCTCGATCGCCGCGATTCCCTCCATGAGCCGAGAGGGAACCGCGCCGGGAACCGGCCAGAGCAGATCGAGGTCCGACCCCTCGGACAGGTAGGGGAGGCCGGTCAGGCTCTGCCAGAGCAGGCTTCCGAAAGGACGCGGCGCGAGGCCATGGCGCTCGCCGAGGGCGATCAGCGCTTCGAGCGTCGCCGCCCAGGACGGCGGGCATGCAGCGCGCGCCTCGGACAGGAGGACGGGCGCGCGGGGGCGGATCGCGTCCGGCGGGAGGGCGAGGCCGATGCGGCGCTTGCCGTCGCGGGGCGGCAGGGGCAGGCCGACCGGCACGCGGCCCGCATCCTCTCCCGGATGCGAGCGGCGCAGGATGACCGGCCGGCCGTCATTCACCCACGCCGCGACGTGCGGCACCTCTGCGAGATCCGCCCGCGCGATCACGGCAGCGGCCCAGGCTCCCGGCTCGACGTCGAGGAGGTCATGGCGCCGGTGCGCCTCAGCCAAAAGCGGCCTCCCGCACCACCTGCGCGGCGATCGCCTCGGCCACCGGTCGTCCGCCGCGCTCGCGTCCGGCCCGGTCGCGGGTATCCTCGGCGGGCAGCGCGTCGATCACGGCGGCGATCTGCTCTGCCAGCGACCGCTCGGGGTCAAGCACCGCCTGCACCGCGCCGGTGCGCACCATGTTGTCGAGACCCGGCGCGAAGACGGGCGTGTCCTTCGCCATCGCCTCCAGCCGGTCGAGGGGCAGCTTCGTCACGCGCGCGACGGAAGGCAGGTCCATCACGCTCGGGTTCGCCCCCGGCAGGCCGACGAGGACGCGGGTGGCGAGGGCCGTGGCGATGAAGGCGCCCGCCGCCGAATGGCCGTAGATCAGGCCGACGGTGGGGTGACCCTGCGCGTCGGCGAGCAGCAGCGTCTTGGCGAGGTGAGCGAGGTACTCGTTGAGGCCGAGCAACTCGTCGCGCCGGCTCATGCGCTGGCTGTCGGAATCGATCGCCACCAGGATCGGGGTGGCACCGCCCCGGCGCACCACGTCGAGCACGTAGCCCGCGAGTCGGCAGGCGCCGTCGACGCCGAGCGCCGTGTCGCCGTCGATGCCGATCACCGCCAGCCGGCCGTCCCGGAACGGACCCTCGCCGTTCACGAGTCCGTCCGCGACGGTCACGGAATGACCCTCCGGAAACAGCGAGGCCAGGATCTCAGCGAGCGTCATGGGTCGTCTCTCCCAGGCTGGCGAGCAGGGTGTCGAATGCGGCCGTGGTCAGGGCCGGCACCGCCTCAGGATCGTTCACCCCGAGCCGCGCCCAGATCTCGGTCCCGTCGCGGCAATCGCCGAAGCGCGTGAGGCGCTGTTCCAACCGCGCCTGCTCCGCCTCCAGCGTGGCGAGGTCGAAGGCCGGGGCCCGCCCGATCTGGTCCAGGGCCGCTTGGCGGAAGGCCGCGACGGTGTCGTCGGCATAGGCATCGGCGCCGCCGATGAGGCGGCGGTGCTTGCCGCCCATGGTGCGCCAGACGAGGGCACGGTCGCGGGAATCGAATTCCTCCGCCCCCTTGTTGGTCTCGATCACCTCCGGCCCCGAGACCGAGATGCGCCCGCCCTCGGAGACGACGAGCCGCGAGCAGGTGCCCGCGATCAGGCCGCCGCCGCCATAGGCCCCGGCCCGGCCGCCGATCAGCCCGATCACCGGCACGCCGGCCGCGCGCAGTTGCACGATCGCGCGCATCACCTCGGCGATCGCGGTCTCGCCGGCATTGGCCTCCTGCAGGCGCACGCCGCCCGTATCGAACAGGATCAGCACGGCGTCCGGCTTCAGCGCCAGGGCGGCGCGCAGCAGGCCGACGAGCTTGGCGCCGTGCACTTCGCCGAAGGCACCGCCCATGAAGCGGCCCTCCTGCGCGGCGACGAGGACCGGCTTGCCGTCGAGGCGGCCCGAGCCGACGATCATGCCGTCATCGAAGGCCCGCGGCAGGTCGAACAGAGGCAGGTGCGGGCTCATCCGGCGCTGCTCGGGGCCGATGACCTCACGAAAACTGCCCGCATCCAGCAGGCCGTCGAGCCGTGCGCGGGCGCTCGCCTCGTACCAGCTTGTCGCCCAGCCCTTGGCGGCCGGGTCGATGGTCCGTTCGCTCATCGTCAGACCTCCATTAGCCGGGCGCCCTGGAGCAGGCGCAGGGACACGGTGTCGGGGCGCGCGCCGCCGTCATTGATCGTGATGCGCAGGCCGCCGGGCTGGGCGCGGGAGACGAAGTCCGCGACCACCGCCGCCCAGACCTCGCCGTAGCCGCGAATCGGCGTCTCGATCTCGACGGTGCACTCGGTCGGGGGCAGCGCGCGCTCCAGCAGCACTTCGAGGTTGCCGGAGGCGACCACGCCGGTGATGGCCTGGGCCTTCGCGCCGGCCAGGGCCCGCTGCGTCGTGTGTCGGAAGCTCAGCTTTTCCATCGCGGCCTCACCAATTTCGGAACTTCGCCGGCGGCTCGTAGAGCCCGCCGGACCAGTGCACGAGATCCTTGATCGAGCGCGCCGCGAGCAGGGAGCGGTCGGCATCGAGGGGTTCGATACCGAGATCCTCCGGACGGCGCACGATGCCACGCTGGCGCAGACGCTCGACCATGGCTCGGTCACGCCCGCGGCCGATCTCGGTGTAGCCGGCCACCCCACGGATCGCCTGTTCGCGCTCGTCGACGGTGCGACAGAGCAGGAGGTTGGCGATGCCTTCCTCGGTGACGATGTGGGTGACGTCGTCGGCGTAGACCATCACCGGAGCCAGCTCCAAGCCGATCTTATGCGCCAGTTCGAGCGCGTCGAGCCGTTCGACGAAGGCCGGCACCAACCCCTCGCCGAAGGTTTCGACGATCTGCACCACGAGTTTGCGCCCGCGCATCAGGGCGGGATCGCCCGTGACCTGCGCCTCGCGCCCCGCTTTCATCCAGGTGTCGGAGGGGTGGCGCCGTCCATGCGGGTCCGAGCCCATGTTCGGCGCGCCGCCAAAGCCGGCCACGCGGTTCTGCGTGACCGTCGAGGAATGACCGGCCAAGTCGATCTGCAGGGTCGAGCCGATGAACAGGTCGCAGGCATAGAGCCCGGCCGTCTGGCAGAAGGCCCGGTTTGAGCGGAGCGAACCGTCCGCGCCGGTGAAGAAGATGTCGGAGCGCTCGCGGATGTAGCGGTCCATGCCGACTTCGGAGCCGAAGCAGTGAACCTGTTTCACCCAGCCCGATTCGATCGCCGGGATCAGGGTCGGATGCGGGTTGAGCGCCCAGTGGGTGGCGATCTGGCCCTTCAAGCCGAGCCGCTCGGCATAGGTCGGCAGCAGCAATTCGATCGCCGCCGTGCCGAAACCGATGCCGTGGTTGAGCCGGCGGATGCCGTACTCGGCGTAGATCCCCTTGATCGCCATCATGGCCATCAGGATCTGCGTCTCCGTCATCGCCGCCGGATCGCGGGTGAACAACGGCTCGACGTAGAACGGCCTGTCGGCCTCGACCACGAAGTCGATCCGGTCGCCGGGGATGTCGACGCGGGGCACGCGATCGACGATCTCGTTGACCTGCGCCACCACCACGCCGTTCTTGAAGGCGGTCGCCTCCACCACGGTCGGCGTGTCCTCGGTGTTCGGCCCGGTATAGAGGTTGCCGTCCCGATCGGCCGAGACGCCGGCGATCAGCGCCACGTTCGGGGTCAGATCGACGAAGTAACGGGCGAACAGCTCGAGATAGGTGTGCACCGCCCCGAGCTCGATATGACCGCCATAGAGCATGCGGGCGATGCGCGCACCCTGCGGCCCCGAATAGGAATAGTCGAGGCGCCGCGCGATCCCCTGCTCGAAGATGTCGAGATGCTCGGGTAGCACGATGCCGGACTGGACCATGTGCAGATCGTGCACGCGGGCGGGGTCGCACTGGCTCAAGCCCCGCGCGAGGCAATCCGCCTGCTTCTGGTTGTCGCCCTCCAGACAGACCCGGTCGTCGGGCTGAAGGATCGCCTCCAGGAGAGCCACCACGTTGGCCGCCGTCACGATCTTGCCCGCGGCGTGGGCCCGACCCGCCTCGATCCGCGCATCGCGGGCCGCCCGTTCTCGACCCCAACCGCTCATCCGGTCCGCTCCCTGTGATGGCCTGGCTGCGCATACGCCGGCCGGTGCACCGACCGTCGCCGTATATTGAGAGCCGCCGCAATGCGGTTCTTTGTATTCTGGCTTGCGCCCTTGTCAATAAATTGCATACGGTAGGGCAACAAAAACAAAGCCCTGAATACAGGAAGGACGCGCCGGGTGATCGCTGCATGCCGTAGGCGCGCGAGAAGCCGAATACGGGGGTCGAAGCCGGTCGAGCCGTCGGCGGTTCCGCGGGGGGGGCGCCCGATCCTGATGGGCGGGGCGATGCTGCGGGACTTCGCCATCGTTGCCACCGCCTTCGAGGTGGACGTGATCGAGGCGGGCCTCCGCGGCGCCGACTCGACCGTGATGGCGCTCTCGATCGCCACGGGCGTCACCAAGGCGGTGAGGGTGATGGTGGGGACACCCCTTGTCGCGTGGCTGATCGGCCTCGACAACCCGCACTCGGCGATGGCCTATGGCGGGCTGATGGGGACGGTCAGCGGTGTCGCCGGCGGGCTCGCGGCCACCGATCCGAAGCTCGAGCCCTTTGGTGCGTTGACCGCGGCCTTCCACACCGGCATCGGCCGCCTCGTCGGCCCGTTGCTGCTGTTCCGGATCGTACGGGCTTTGGTGGGGTGATGCGGATGGGCGAGGGCGGCGCGATGGACGGCATGGCCGAGGGACGCGGCCTCCTCTCCGACCAGATCCGCAATGCCCTGACGGACGAGATCGCCTCCGGTGTCCTCGCGGCGGGCATTGCGCTGGACGAGCAGGATCTTGCCGACCGTTTCGGCGCCTCGCGCACCCCCGTCCGCGAAGCCCTGCGCCAACTCGCCTCAAGCGGTCTGGTCGAGATGCGCCCCCGGCGCGGCGTCGTCGTCACCCGCATGACGCCGGAGCGGATCATGGAAATGTTCGAGACCACCGCCGAGTTCGAGGCCCTGTGCGTGCGGCTCGCCACCTACCGGATGACGCCGCTCGAACTCAGCGCGCTGATGGACCTGCACGAGCAATCGGCCGAGCCGGTGGCGGCCCAGGACTACGACACCTACGACGCCCTCAACCGCGCCTTCCACGAAGCCCTGTACCGCGGGACCCATAATGGCTTCATGGCCGAGCAGGCGCTCGCGATCCGCTCGCGCCTGTCGGCTTTCCGCCGGACGCAACTGCGCCAGGGCGAGCGCATCCTGCGCTCCCGCGCCGAGCACGGCGAGATCCTTCAGGCTATCGCGGAGGGCGACGGTGATGCCGCGGCGCGGCGGATGCGGGCCCACATGCTCAATGCGGCGAGCGCACTCGGCCGCTACGTAGCCGACCACGCGAGCGATTGAGTGCCGGGACGTGTCCCGACGTCTGCGGCCTGCGCGGTTTGCGCGCGGGCCGAAACAGTTCGTCCCGTCGCGCGTACCCCCATCGCTGCCGCATCGACGCGGCAGGATGGGAGACATTTGGAATGGGTCACAAGCCGCTGAACGAACAGGTCATCGTGATCACCGGCGCGTCCAGCGGCATTGGGCTCGCGACGGCGCGCATGGCCGCACGGCGCGGTGCTCGCGTCGTGCTTGCCGCCCGCAGCGAGGATGTGCTGGCGGACATCGCCGCGGAGTTCGGGACACGCGCCACCTACGTCGTCGCAGATGTCGGCCGGCGGGAGGATGTCCAGGCCATCGCCGACCATGCCGTCGCTACGTTCGGTGGCTTCGACACCTGGGTCAACGTCGCCGGCCTCACCGTCTACGGACCGCTTCGCAAGATCGCTATTGAGGACCACGAGCGGCTGATCCAGACCAACCTGTGGGGGACGGTGTACGGCTCGCTGATCGCCGCCGAGCATCTGCGCGGCCGGGGCGGCGCCATCGTCAATGTCGGCAGCATCGCCTCCGACCTCGCCTTCCCGTTCCAGGGCCTCTACGCCACGTCGAAACATGCGGTGAAGGGCTTCACCGATACGCTCCGCATGGAACTGATCGCCGAGGGCGCGCCGGTTTCGGTCACGCTGGTGAAGCCCGCCTCCATCGACACGCCGCTGCCGAACCGGGCCCGCAACTACATGGATCGCGAGCCGACGCTGCCGCCGCCGATCTATCCCCGAAGGAGGTCGCCAACGCGATCCTGCACGCCGCGGTCCATCCGCAGCGGGACATCTTCGTGGGTGGCGGCGGCAAGCTCTTCGTCATGGGCAAGGAGTTCGCGCCGGGGGCCTACGATGAGCTTGCATCGGCCATCATCGCCCAGCAGAAGCGGGCCGAACCGCCGAGGAACCCGAAGGGAGCGCTGCACGCACCGCAGGGGGCCGGCCGTGAACGGGGCGATCCGCCGATCTACGTCATGCGCAGCAGCGCCTATACCCGTGCGACCCTGCACCCGCTCGCGACGGCCGGGCTCGCTGCGGGCCTGGCCGCGACGGCGGCCCTGGTGCTGGGAGGAAAGAGCGCCCGGCGCCGACCCTGAGATCGGACGCCGGGACGACCCGTCCCGGCGTCAGGCCGCCTCCTGGCCGGCGTAGCGGCGGCAATGCTGCAGGTATCCGACCTCGTGGCGCCCGGCGAGTTCGACCACGCTGGACCAGAGCCAGGAGGGCGCCCCCTCGTCCACGTCGTTGCCACGCGTGATCTCGGTCCGCCAGGCCGCGCGCGTCTCGGCATCCATCTGCCGGCCATGCGCCTTTCCGACGACATGGGCGAGGTAATGCGCCGCGCGGACCGCCTCCTCACGTCCGAACTGATCGACGTCGAGCTTCAGGTCCTGCGGCGCGAGTTCGCGCATCACGGCCGACTTGCCCAGCAGCCGAACCGGCAGCATGCGTTCGCCCAGATTCGGCGATAGGGCCCGCGCGCCGGCCACCACCCGTTCGGCCGGCTCGGAGGGCATCGCCACACCGGGCGCGGTCGGCGCGGCCGGCGCCACCGCCTCCTTCAAGTCCACCAGCGCGAGCCGGCGCTTGTTCCCGGGCTCGGTGATGCCGACGAGCGCAGCGTAGCGCAGGAAGCCAAGCGAGCTGCATCCCTTCATCCAGTAGGCTGCGTCGATCAGGCGGATCTCGGCCTCGTCGCTGCGCCCGTTCAGGGCCAACACGAGGTGACGCACCGCGTCTTCCTGAAAGACCCCATCGAGGGCCTCGCGCTCCTCCGTATCGAGCTTCCAGAACTTGCGCCCGAGCGGAATCGCCGGCTCTACGCCCTTCAGGCGCTCGCGCGCGAGGTGCTTCCAATGACGCCCGAGGGCCCGGCGGCGGACCGAGCGCACCGCGTCCGGTTCGGAGGGCTCCCGGTTCGTCTCGTTCTGTCCCAGCCCCGCGGCGTAGCCCAGAAGCATCTGTTCCAGCATTCGCGCCGTCACCACACCGGGGAGGTCGGAGCCGCGCGCGGCGCTGGCGAGCGACAGCCCGAGGCGCACGAGGTCATGCGTCGGGTTGCCGATGACGGTCTGGTCGAGATCGCGGATCTGGATGTCGACGCGGCCGTCGGCATCGGCCAGGGGCCCAAGATTTCCGAGATGGCAATCACCGCAGATCCAGACCGGCGGTCCCTCCGGCAGGGTGCCGCGGGTGAGACCCTCGAGCCACTCGTAGAACTTCAGGGTATTGCCCCGGACATAGGCGTGGGCCGATTGGGCCATTTTGAGGGTGCGTTGCCGCTCCAGCACCAAAGCACGTTCCTCAGGACCATAGGCTCCGTTCACGAGCATCAATCACCTTCATTCGATCGTTCGGCGCTCAGCGCCCGCTTTCAGCGTCAACGCGCTCACGGCGGTGAGCGGAGCGCGGCTCATCGTCTCCGCTGTGGATTACCGTCGCACCTAAAACGTGCCAGCACGCCGAGCCGAGCATGGACGAGCCGGTCGATGCGCGGGAAAAAGCAATTTCGATAGCATTCGAGAGGGAGACGCCGACGGACAAACCGGTTTGAATGGCTGCGACAGGGGTCGTTGGAAGAGTAGCGCCCGACACGCTAAGGAAGTGATCGGAACGCGCCGCCCGTGCGTTATCCCCGGCGCTGACGCAGGTTTGTGGGGCGCCCGGTGAGCGTCCATGCGAGATGGGCCATAACAGTACAGGAGCGGCGTCCGAGCCGATGAACGAGGCGATGAGCACGACAAGCACCCGATCCGGTTCCGAGACCAGGATCTCGACCGGCATATCGGGCTTGGACGAGGTTCTCTGCGGCGGCCTGACGCCCGATCGGCTCTACCTTCTGGAAGGGACGCCCGGCACCGGAAAGACGACACTCGCGCTGCAATTCCTGCTCGAAGGCGCGGCCCGGAAGGGACGCAGCCTCTACGTGACGCTGTCGGAAACGGCGGACGAGCTGCGCGCCGCGGCCCTGAGCCACGGCTGGTCGCTCGACGGCATCGAACTCTACGAGCTCGTCAACGAGATGGGGCTCGACCCCGACAGCGAGCAATCAATCCTGCACCCGTCCGAGATCGAGCTCGGCGAGACGGTCAGGGAGGTCATGGCGCGGGTCGAGAGTCTCAAGCCCGAACGCGTGGTGTTCGACAGCCTCTCGGAGCTGCGCCTGCTGGCCCAGAACCCGCTGCGCTACCGGCGCCAGATCCTCGCGCTGAAGCAGTTCTTCGCCAAGCGCGCCTGCACCGTGTTGATGCTCGATGACCGCACTTCGGAGGCGGGCGACCTCCAGCTCCACAGTATCGCGCACGGGGTAATCTCCCTCGACCAGAACCCGCGCGAGTTCGGCTCCGAGCGCCGACGCCTGCGGATCGTGAAGATGCGCGGCATCAAGTTCCGGGGCGGCTACCACGACTTCGTGCTGGAGACCGGCGGCGTCCAGATCTTTCCACGACTCATTGCGGCCGAGCATCGCGCGACCTTCGATCCGACGGCGCAATCGACGGGCTCGGATGAACTGGACCTGCTGCTGGGCGGCGGCCTCGTGCCCGGCACCAACACGCTCCTGCTCGGCCCTTCCGGCGTCGGCAAGACCACGACCGGATTGCGCTGCATGTTGGCCGCGCTCGAACGGGGCGAGACGGCGACGTACTACCTGTTCGACGAAGGGCTCGCGACGATGATCGCCCGGGCCACCCTGCTCGGCATGGATCTGCGGCCGCATCTTGGGACCGGGCGGCTGACCATCATGCAGATCGACCCGGCGGAGCTCTCACCGGGAGAGTTCGCCTCGATCGTCCGACAGGCCGTCGAGGAGCGCGGCTCCACCTTCGTCGCCGTCGACAGCCTGAACGCTTACCTGCACGCGATGCCGGGTGAAGAGCACCTCATCCTGCAGATGCACGAACTCCTGAGCTATCTGAACCAGAAGGGCGTCACCACGCTCCTTGTGCTCGGGCAGCACGGCGTGATCGGCGAGGTTCGGACCGACATCGACCTGAGCTACCTCAGCGACTGCATCCTGCTGTTCCGGTTCTTCGAAGCGAGCGGTGAGATCCGCACGGCGCTGTCGGTGGTGAAGAGCCGCGTCAATCCGCACGAGCGGACGATCCGTGAGTTGAGGCTCTCGACCGACGGGCTTCGGGTCGGCGAGGCGTTGAGCGATTTCGAGGGCGTGCTCACCGGCCTGCCGGCCTATCGCGGGCGGGTCGAGATGCTGAAGGGGCCGAGTGAGACCGGGGACGGCGCTTGATGGCATCCACCGAGGAGCGCGTCCTGATCCTGACACCTCGCGGGCGCGATGCCGCGGTGATCGAGGGGGTGCTGGACCGCTCGGGCATTCACGCCACGGTCTGCGCGAACGTCGCGGAGTGGTTGACGGGGCTGCGCGAGGGGGCCGGAACTGCGCTCGTGACCGAGGAGGCTCTGGCCGACGGCGACACGGCGGACGTGTTCGCTTGGCTCGATGCGCAACAGCCCTGGTCGGACTTCCCCTTCATCGTGCTGGCGACGCGCCAAGCCGGCCGTCGCACCCAGAGCGCGGCGGAATTGCTGCGGCGGCTCGGCAACGTGGTTCTGCTGGAACGCCCGATCAACGCCGAGACTCTGACCAGCGCGGTCGTCTCGTCCCTGCGTGCGCGCCGCCGCCAATACCAGGCCCGGCAGCATCTGCTGGAGCGGGAGCGTGCGCAGGAGCAACTCCGGCTGGCCAACGAGGAGTTGGAGCGCCGTGTCGCCGAGCGGACGCGGGAGGTCGAGACCGCCCACGAGACCCTCGCCTTCGCGCTCGATGCCGCCGGCATGAGTTCGTGGGACATCGACTACGCCGCCGGAACCCATCGCCGCTCGCCCCGCTTCGATGCCGTCTTCGGCTACGCGGACACAGGACAGTCCTGGGACCGCGAGACATTCCTGGCCCATGTCGTCGACGAAGACCGCGAGACGGCCGAGGACGCCTTCGCGAGTGTTCCCAAGACGGGCCGGCTCGATCTCGAATGCCGCATCCGGCGCGCGGATGGAGCGGTGCGCTGGATTGCGATGCGGGGGCGGGTCAAATCCGGCGAGGCCGATAGGCCGGAGCGGATCGCCGGCATCCTGATGGACCGCACGGATCAGCACGTCACGGAGGAGGCGCTGCGCCAAGCCCAGAAGATGGAGGCGATCGGCCAGCTCACGGGCGGTGTCGCGCACGATTTCAACAACCTGCTCACCGTCATCGTCGGCGGCCTCGACATGATGCTGCGCCGTCCCGACCAACCCGACCGCGTAAAGCGGCTGGCCGAAGCGGCTATGGGTGCGGCGCGCCGCGGCGAGCAGCTCACGCAGCAGCTCCTCGCCTTCTCGCGCCGCCAGATGCTGCGGCCGCAGACGCTCAATCCGAACCGGCTGCTGCTGGACTTCCGGCCGCTCGCCGAGCGCGCGGCGACCGGTGCCGTCGAGCTGGCCTTCGATCTCGACCCGGCCCTCGACCCGATCCGCATCGATCCGGCCCAGTTTGAGTCGGCCGTGCTGAACCTGATCGTGAACGCGCGCGACGCCCTGGAGGGCAGGGGGGGCCACGCCCGCATCGCGGTCACGAGCCGCAACGTCCGGCTCGGTACGGCGGCGGTCGCGGACCGGGGCGTTCCGCCGGGCCCTTACGTCGTCATCTCGGTGACGGACACCGGCAGCGGCATCCCGCCCGACAAGCTTCAACGCGTCTTCGAGCCGTTCTTCACCACCAAGGAGGTCGGCAAGGGCACCGGCCTTGGGCTCAGCCAGGTCTACGGCTTCACCCGCAGCGCCAAGGGGTTCGCGCAGATCGAATCGGAGGTCGGCAAAGGCACGACGGTCAGCCTGTACTTCCCGCGCTCGACCGACCCGGCCGGCGAGGAGATCGGGCCCGGACCGGTCGGCGCCATCCCGCTGCGTCGGGCCGGGGAGGGCGAGACGGTGCTGCTGGTCGAGGACGACGAACAGGTGCTCGGCATGGCCGTCGAGAGCCTGGAGGAGCTGCGCTATCGGGTCATCGTCACCCGCAACGCGGCCGAGGCGCTGGAGCATCTGCATGGCGTCGAGCGGATCGATATCCTGTTCTCGGACGTCGTCATGCCCGGCGGCATGAACGGCTCGCAACTCGCCGTCGAGGCGCGGCGGGTGCGCCCGGACATTAAGATCCTGCTGACCTCGGGCTATGTAGCGAATCTCGATGAGGGGCAGGTGATCGGCCAGGGTGAGCTTCCGGTGCTCAACAAGCCCTACCGGCGCGACGAACTCGCCCGGTCGCTCCGCCTCGTGCTCGGCGGCGAAAGGGCCTGACGGTTCCGGGGCCGTCGCACGGACCGATCACCGGACCTGTCAGCGCCAAGCAGGACGGGCCCGCCAGCGCCCTCAAGTTTTCGACAGTCGAACGAGGTCGGAAATGCAGGATTGCGTCACGCTCCAAGGCTTGAGCGAATCCGCGCCGGTAACCTTTCGGTAAACAAACATCCTTAACAGAATTCTTGAATGGCCGACTGGATGTGGTTCGGGCGATTGCTACCGCCCCGTTTCGTGTTCAGCGGTGCGCTTCTCGGGGAAGCATGCCGGGCGGGCGGTGAAGTCTCGACGACGCCGATCGTTTTGGGCCAGCGCCCTTATGGATCACCGGTCGAGGTCTGCCGACCGCGTCGTTGGAAAGCCTATGCCATGCCGGAGACGATCGAACCGCGCAAAGGTGCAACCGGTCAGCCGATCGCGCAGCCCTCGCCCGTCGAGATGCTGAAGCAGGCCGTCGCCGGTGGCCCGAAAGCCGGTGCAAAGGCGACGCCGCCCGCAGCCGCGCCGACGCGGAAGGCGTTCCACCTCGGAGCCAACGGTCGGCTTGCCGCAGCGAGCGTGGCCGCCTTGGTTGGCGGCGTGTGCCTCGGCTTGGTGGCAGCCTCTCAAGAGCGATCCGGCGGGGCGCTTGCGCAGGTCCAGGCCGAATTGTCGGCCGGGCGCTCGGAAGCGGCCAGGTTCGCCCAGGAGATCGACCGGCTCGCCCGTACGGTGACGGCCCTGCGTGACGCGAGCGAAGCAGCACGCGGTGAGACCAAAGCGCTCGGCCACACCGTGACGGATCGGCTCAGCCGTACCGAGCAAACGCTGGATAAGCGACTGGCGAACCTGTCCGAAACGGTGGCCCGCGTCGAGCGTGATCAGACTGAGCGCATGACGAGCGCGATCGCGCAATGGGAGAAGAAGCTGCAACCGGTTGCCGCCGCCGCTCCCGCGAAATCCGAGGCGAAGCCCGAGGCGAAGCCCGAGGCGCGCGCGGCGGAGCCGACACAGACCGGAAGTCTGCCGGACAAGCCGAAATCCGACACCCTCGAAGGCTGGGCGCTGCGCGACGTCTATGACGGCGTCGCGGTGCTTGAGGATCGTCGCCGCCGGCTCGTCGAAGTCGGGCGGGGCGATGCGGTGCCCGGTATCGGCCGGGTCGAGGCGATCGAACGCCGGGGTCGACAGTGGGTCGTGGTCACCCGTCAGGGCATTATCACGCCTCAGGCGTGGTAGCGCCGATTCGGCAGTGTGATCGGTCTGTCAGTCCACCGGTAGGATATCGGCGCGCTTGACGGCAGCGAGCGTCGTGCCCGGCACGGCGGGTGCCAACTCGGCCAGCATGGTCGCCCGCTCAAGGCGCATCCGACCGCGCTCGAGCGCCTCCTCCCGAGCCTTCGGCGTCGGGCGGAGAATCATGGCGAGAAGCGCTTCGCTTTCGCCATGCTCGGTCAGATACTTCCCGTCGAAGACTGGCATGACCTGTTCCAACCCTCGGTGAGGGCATGCGGCTTACGAGCAAAAGCTCGACCGTGCGTGAAGAACCAACAAAACGGGGATAAGTTCCGCCAGTTCTTTAATCTTCACCGTGTCTTCATATTTGCGCCGCAGCAGACCTTACGGCGGTGCGAAGCCGCACACCAGACTGACAATAGCCGTACAACTCAGGTTTGCGGCAGCGCCAAAAGATTAGCCGGGAAGCCACGAAAGCCCGTTTCGACTTTGTAGAGGTGCCCCGCCATCGGCTCGAGCGTCGGATCGCGGCCGCGAAGACAGGTCGTGACGTAGAGCGTCGAGAGGTCGTCACCGCCGAACGCGCATTTCGTGACGAGCGGCGTCGGCATCGGCACGACGTACACGACGAGGCCGTCCGGGTCGAAACGGGTGATGCGGCCCGCGCCGTAGTGGCAGATCCAGAGGTGATCCTCGGCATCGAGCGTCAGGCCGTCCGGCTTGCCCCAGCCCTCCTCGAAACGGATCAGCGGCCGCGCTTCGCCGATCCGCCCGTCATCGAGCGCGTGAACCTGCACGAGGCCGTTCGCCGTATCGATCGTGTAGACGCGCCGTCCGTCCGGGCTGACGACCGGACCGTTGGTCACGGCGGCACGACGTCCGAATGTCTCGACCCGTGCTCCGTCCCAGCGGTGGAAGCCACCAGTCTGCGCTTCCTCCGCGTCGTCCATGCTGCCGAAATAGAGCCAGCCATCCGGCCCGGCATTGCCGCTGTTGAGCCGATTGCCCGCGGGATAGTCGTCCGGACGAACGAGCGGCGTCCGTGATCCGTCCGAGAGCCGCAGGGCGGCGACGCCGGACTTGAACCCCGCGACGACGCGATCCGGATCGGGCGTCAGAACGGCGAAGCCGATCTTTTCGTCGAGCGGGAGCCGCACGGTCTCGCCCGTCGCCGGCCAATGCCGCCAGATCGCCGGGTTCTCGATATCGACCCATAGCAACGACCCGTCACGGGCATCCCAGACGACCTCCTCACCGAGGGTGCAGCCGCAGGCGACCGCAACGCGCGGCGTGTGGGGATGGACGGGTGGGGTCATCGAGGCTCCGGCACGCTGAAGGGCGGGATCTTCAAACCCCGCCTCGATCAACGCGCCCCGCCCGCGCTTTTTCCCTCATCGGATGGGGCCGGCTCGAAACCTGCGGTTCTACCGGGTCGCTTCCGCGACGAACTCGGCATTGATGGCGAAGGCGGCCATCGCGCCCTCCGCGGCGGCCACGACGGCGAATTGCACGCGGCGCGACGCGTCACCCGCCACGTAGAGACCGGGCACGTTGGTCTTCTCGTATTCGCGGGTCGGAACCACGCTGCGGGTCTCGTCGAGTTCGCAGCCGAGCTGGGTGATGAGCGGGGAGGGGCTGCAGGCGAACGGCATCAGGAAGAGCGCCGTGCAAGCCGTCTGGCTTCCGTCGCGGAAGCGGAGGCAGGTCGGCCGCGATCCGTCCCCTTCCAGCCGTTCGATCTCCGCCTCGATCACCCGCACGCCGTTGCGGGCGAGCCGATCACGGTCCTTGTCGGACAGATCGCCGTCGTGACCGCTCGTGCACAGGGTCACGTCTTGGCTCCAGCCGGTCAGTTCCAGCGCCAGCCCGCAGCCGCCATGCCCGCGGCCGTAGACGACGAGCGGCCGGTCGCGAACTTCGAATCCATCGCAGTAGGGGCAGGAATGCACGCCGGTGCCCCAATAGGTCTCGAAGCCCTCGATCTCGGGAATGTCCTGTGCCAGGCCCGTCGCAAGGATCAGGCGGCGTGCCCGCTCAACGGTGCCGTCGGCCTGGATGATGGTGAAGCCGTCGGCGTCACGCGCAGCTTCCGTCACCGCGACGTCGCGGCACTCGACGGTCTCGTAGCGGTCGAGGTCGGCCCGGCCCTTTGCGCGCAGATCGAAGGGCGGGGTGCCGTCTCGGGTAAACAGCCCCCAGGTGAGGGGCGTCGCGGCGTTGCGGGGCTGGCTCGCATCGCAGAGCAGAACCGTGCGACGGGCCCGGCCGAGGATCAGGGCGGCGTTGAGCCCGGCCGGGCCGCCGCCCACGATGATGACGTCGTGCATGCTGATCTCCCGGCGAACTCGCCGGGGATCAAGCCTCGTGATCGCGAAAGAGTTTCGCGAAAGTGCCGCCGCTTAGGCGGCGCTCTTCACCGGCACGCCCTTCTCGGACAGGAACTGCTGCAGCTCACCCGACTGGAACATCTCGCGGGCGATATCGCAGCCGCCGACGAATTCGCCCTTCACGTAGATCTGCGGGATCGTCGGCCAGTTCGAGAAGGCCTTGATGCCCTCGCGCACCGCCATGTCGTCGAGGACGTTCACGCCCTTGAACGGGACGCCGAGGTAGTTGAGGATCTGGACGACCTGACCCGAGAAGCCGCACATCGGGAATTGCGGCGTGCCCTTCATGAACACGACCACGTCCTGCGAATCGATCTCGTTCTTGATGGTGGAGTTGACGTCGGTCATCGCACGGTCCTCGTTGTCGCTTCGTCTCGGTCGGGTGTCAGATCAGACCTGACCGTCTAATTTCAAGGTCGGCTCAATCCTGCGGGACACCCGTGGTCAGCGCAAGAGCGTGGAGCACGCCCCCCATCCGTCCCTGGAGCGCGCCGTAGACCATCTGATGCTGGGCGACGCGGGTCTTGCCCTTGAAGGCGGCGGAGATGACGGTCGCCGCGTAGTGGTCGCCGTCGCCCGCCAGATCCTTGATCTCGACGTGCGCGTCGGGCAGCGCCTCGCGGATCATCGACTCGATCTCGCGCGCATCCATCGGCATGGGGGCTCTCCGCTCGCTTTCGTCTCGTTACGCCGCAGGTGCGGCCGGCTGGCTCGCCATGTAGGCGGGGAACCAGCCTTCATGCGCGGCCTTCAGCTCGGCCACGGATATGGTCTCTTCGCCCGGCAGCACCAAGCTGTCGCCCGTGACGATGCCAATGGTCGATGCGTCGATGCCCTGCGCCGAGGCGCTGTAGAGGAGGTCGGCGGCCGCCTCCGCCGGCACGGCGATCAGGTAGCGGCCCTGATCCTCGCCGAACAGGTAGGCATGAACCGGCACGCCCTCCGGCGCCGCCGGCAGGGCCGCGCCAAGGCCGCCAGCCATCGCCATCTCGGCCAAAGCCACGGCGAGGCCGCCGTCGGAGAGGTCGTGCACCGTGTCTGCGATGCCGGAGACGATGAGGCTGCGCACGAAGTCGCCGTTGCGGCGCTCGATCGCCAGATCGACCGGCGGCGGTGCGCCCTCTTCGCGGCCGGCGATCTCGGACAAGTAGAGCGACTGGCCAAGCCAGCCCTCGGTGCGCCCGATCAGCACCAGCACATCGCCCTCGCGCTTGAGCGCGACCGTGGCATGGCACTCGACATCATCGATGACGCCGACGCCGCCGATGGTCGGGGTCGGAAGGATGCCGACGCCGTTGGTCTCGTTGTAGAGCGAGACGTTGCCGGACACGACGGGGAAGTCGAGGGCGAGGCAGGCCTCGCCGATGCCCTTCAGGCAGCCGACGAGCTGGCCCATCACCTCGGGCTTCTCCGGATTGCCGAAGTTGAGGTTGTCGGTGATCGCGAGCGGGCGCGCGCCGACGGCCGTGATGTTGCGCCACGCTTCCGCAACCGCTTGGCGTCCGCCCTCGACCGGATCGGCTTCGCAGTAGCGCGGCGTCACATCGGTGGAGATCGCGAGACCCTTCGGCCCATCCTCGACCCGGACGATGGCGGCGTCGCCGCCGGGCTTCTGCACGGTGTTGCCGAGAATGAAGTGGTCGTACTGCTCGTAGACCCAGCGCTTCGAGGCGAGTTCGGGCGAGCCGACCAGACGCTTGAGCGCCTCCGCGTTCGGCACGCTCGCCGCGACGCTTGCCGCAGCGATGACCGGCTGATGCGTGTTGGCGATGTGCGGGCGGTCGTAGAGCGGCGCCTCGTCGCCGAGTTCCTTGATCGGCAGGTCGGCGACGGTCTCGCCGTTGTGCTTGATCACGAAGCGCAGCGTATCCGTGGTGTGGCCGATGACCGCGAAGTCGAGGCCCCATTTCACGAAGATGGCCTGCGCCTCGGCTTCCATGCCGGGCTTGAGCACCATGAGCATCCGCTCCTGGCTCTCCGAGAGCATCATCTCGTAGGGGGTCATGCCCTCTTCGCGGGTCGGCACCTTTTCGAGATGCAGCTCCACGCCGAGATCGCCCTTGGCGCCCATCTCGACCGCCGAGCAGGTGAGGCCGGCCGCGCCCATGTCCTGAATCGCGATGACGGCGCCCGAGGCCATCAGCTCGAGGCAAGCCTCCAGCAGCAGCTTCTCGGCGAAGGGGTCACCGACCTGCACGGTCGGCCGCTTCGACTCGCTCGACTCGTCGAATTCGGCCGAGGCCATGGTGGCGCCGTGGATGCCGTCGCGGCCGGTCTTCGAGCCGAGATAGACGATCGGGTTTCCGACGCCCGTGGCGGCGGCGTAGAAGATCGCGTCGGTGCGGGCGAGGCCCACCGCCATGGCGTTGACGAGGATGTTGCCGTCGTAGCGCCGATGGAAGCCGACGAGGCCGCCCACCGTCGGCACGCCGAAGGAATTGCCGTAGCCGCCCACGCCCGCGACGACACCCGAGACGAGGTGGCGGGTGCGCGGATGGTCGGGCGAGCCGAAGCGGAGCGCGTTGAGCGCCGCGATCGGCCGCGCGCCCATGGTGAAGACGTCGCGCAGGATGCCGCCGACGCCGGTCGCCGCGCCCTGGTAGGGCTCGATGAAGCTCGGGTGGTTGTGGCTCTCCATCTTGAAGACGCAGGCGAGGCCATCACCGATATCGATCACGCCGGCATTCTCGCCCGGCCCCTGGATCACGTGCGGACCGGAGGTCGGCAGGCCGCGCAGGTGCTTGCGCGAGGACTTGTACGAGCAGTGCTCGTTCCACATCGCCGAGACGATGCCGAGTTCGGTCAGCGTCGGCTCGCGGCCGACGAGGGCGCGGAAGCGCTCGTACTCGTTGGGTGTCAGGCCGTGCTGGCGCACCAGCTCGGGTGTGATCGGAACATCGTTGCGAAACATCCGAAGGCCCTGTCCCAAACCGTTGCCGCAGATCGATCCGATCCCTCAACCGGAACCGGTCGATGGCAAGCCGAACGGGCTTGCTGCGACGAAAATGACTTCGCGCATCGCTCTAGAGCGGATCAGGACCGGCTGCAAAGGGCGCGCACAGCCATGGTCGGATTGCGCACAAGCCGTCTACGCCTTTTCCCTACGTAAATTCGGCGCTCGCCGTCACAGGCCGCTGCGTCCGGCACCGCTCCACCGCCGCGTGGACGGGCTCCGGCCCGGCGACGAAGGCGACGTAGTCGAAGGCCTTCCGCTCCCGGCTCGACATCAGGAGCTGGAAATGCATGCGAAACAGGTTCCAGCGCCGCCGCGCCACGAGCGCCGGCTCGATCAGATCCTCGATCTCGACCCGCATTACTGCGAAGCGGCCAGGGGGCGGCGCGGGTAGGCCCGAGGCGCTGACCGGGTCGCGCAGGTGAATCGAGAGCCAGTCCCAGCTCGCTCGGATGTCGAGCCAGCCGATCGCCGCATCGCCGCCGATCCGGCTGAGGGAGCCCCGCGCCTCCTCGGCGAGCGGGTCGAGGGTGAGCCAGGGAATGACGCTGCCGATTGTCACGAGCGTCACCGGCGTGCCGCGACGGCCGAATTCGGGATCGGCCTTCAGGATACGGTCGAGGCACTCGAAGGCGAGGAAGCTCGACGAGGAATGGCCGATCACCACGATCTCGGAGGCCCGCCCCTCCGCCGCGCGGATGCGCTCCGCCCAGGGCGTCAGGCGCTCGCGCATCGCCGTTTCGCGCCCCGAGGCGTGATCGTGGGTGAAGGCGGTGTCATCGACGAGATGCGTGACGTAGAGCGGCTTGCCCCGGGTGAGATGAGTCACCAAAGCCAGGATCGCGTAGGCGAGCAGCGGGACGAGGGCGATGCCGGCGAGCGTCGGCAACGCGGTGAGCGGTGTCAGCGTCACCGCCGCAAGGGCGAGGGCGAGGCTCGCGAGAACGAAGACCAGATAGAACTGGTGGACGCTGACGATGACCCGATAGAAGCGCCGCGCCTCGCGCTGGAACTTCCGCAGGTAACCGGAGCGCCACAGCCGCCACCACAGACCCGGCAGGCTCGCGAGCCGGCGCAGGTTGGAGCGGGGAAACCGGTCGCGGACGATGTCGTCCCAGCGCAGGAGGCTGTAGCGCACCCGCATCGCTTCCCCCTCAGCCTTGCTGTCCACGTCCCAATCGAGGCTGATGCCGTCGGCGGAGCGGACGGGGTCGCCGACCGCGATCGCCATACCGCGCCGTTCGGCCGTGATGCGGCTCTCGCGGCGGAACAGACCCCAATAGGTCTCGGGTTCGCGGGGATCGAAACCGGGCAGGTAGAACACCTGCCGCACCGGATGCGCGTCTTCGGATTCAGGAATGGCGGACCGCCGTTTGTCTCGACTGAAGGCGGGGCGTGCGGACGACGCGCCCCTTCGCCCGCTGCCTACACGATGCGGCGGGGCCGGGGCGAGGGCAAAACGCCGACAGCCCGGCCTCAGGCGGCGTCCAGCCACTCCCGCAGCTTGGTCCAGCGCCGCCGCGAGGCGCCTTCGCGGACCGCCATCGCAAGGGCACGGCGCTGGCCGATCAGCACAACGAGGCGGCGCCCGCGGGTGACGCCGGTATAGAGCAGGTTGCGCGCCAGCATCGTGCGGTGCTGGGTCACCACCGGGATCACCACGGCCGGATATTCCGAGCCCTGCGCCTTGTGGATCGTCGTGGCGAAGGCCGGCACCAGCGTGTCGAGTTCATTGAACGGGTAGATCACCGCGCGCCCGTCGAAATCGACCACGAGCGCTTCGTCCTCCGCATCGATGGCGCTGATCGTGCCGAGGTCGCCGTTGAACACGTCGCGGTCGTAGTCGTTGCGGGTCTCCATCACCCGGTCGCCGGGCGCAAAGCGCCAGCCGAAGCGTTCGACCTCCGCCGAGGGCGACGGATTCAACACGCGCTGAAGAGCGTTGTTGAGGTTGCGGCTGCCGAGCGAGCCGCGGATCATCGGCGTCAACACTTGGATGTCGCGGGTGGGATCGAGGCCGAAACGGCGGGGGATGCGGCGGGTGACGAGTTCGATCAGCGTCTCCACGCCCTCGTCCGCGTCCTCGATGTCGATGAGGTAGAAGTCGCTGTCCTCGCCCTTGGCGGGCGCGGCCGGCATCCGCCCAGTGTTGATGCTGTGGGCATTGACAACGATCCGGCTCTGCGCCGCTTGGCGAAAAATCTCGGTGAGGCGCGCCACCGGCACGGTTCCGGAGGCAATCACGTCGGCAAGCACCTGTCCGGGCCCGACCGAGGGAAGCTGATCGACATCGCCGACGAGGATCAGGCCCGCCCGCTCCGGCACGGCCTTGAGGAGGGCATGCATCAGCGGCACGTCGACCATCGAGGTCTCGTCGATGACGAGGAGATCGCAATCGAGCGGGTTGTCCTCGTTGCGCTGAAAGCCGCCGTTGCGTGGGTCGATCTCCAGCAGGCGATGGAGGGTGCGCGCTTCCAGCCCCGTCTGCTCGGCCATGCGCTTGGCCGCGCGGCCGGTGGGGGCGGCGAGCAGCACCCGCACGCCCTTGGCGGTAAGGATGCGCAGGATCGCGTCGAGGGTGCTGGTCTTACCGACGCCGGGCCCGCCGGTGAGAACGCAGAGCTTCGAACGGAGCACCAGCCCGACCGCCTCAGCCTGCGAGGCGGACAGCGTCTTTCCGGTCTTCGCCTCGACCCAGGGCCTGGCCAGAGCGAAGTCGATCGCGGCCCAGGGTGGCGGGCCGGCGGCGCGCTCGGCCAGCCGCATCGCGATGACGCGCTCGGCGCCGTGCAGGCCCTTGAGGAACAGGCAGGGCTCGCCGCGCAGCGTATCCGCGACGACCTCGCGGCCCTCGCGCAGGACGAGCGCAGCGGCGAGCCGGACGAGATCGGGCGCGACGTCGAGAAGCTCGGCGGCGAGGCGCACCAGCCGCTCGACCGGCAACCCGCAATGGCCCTCATCCATCGCCGTCTGGAGGGCGTAGGAGACACCGGCAGCGAGCCGCTGCGGCGCGTCGCGGGCGAGGCCGAGGCGCAAGGCGATGGCGTCCGCCGTGCGGAAGCCGATGCCGCGGATGTCGCGGGCGAGGCGATAGGGATCCTCGGCCATGACCTTCAGGGAATCCCCGCCATAGGTGCGGAAGATCCGGGTCGCCCGCGCGGTGCCGACGCCGTGGGCGTGCAGGAAAATCATGATCTCCCGCACGGCCTTCTGCTCGGCCCAGCCCTTGACGATGCGCGCGGCGCGCTTGCGGCCGATGCCCTCGACCTCGGTGAGGCGGGCGGGCTCGGCCTCGATGATCTCGAATACCGCCTCGCCGAAGCGGGCGACAATGCGCTTGGCCATCATCGGGCCGATGCCGCGCATCTGCCCGGAGGCGAGGTAGCGCTCGATGCCCTCGATCCCGGTCGGCGGTGTCACCTGAAGCGTGTCGGCGCGGAACTGGAGGCCGTGCTCACGGTCCGTGACCCATCGCCCGGAAGCCGTCAGCCACTCGCCCGCGGCGATGGCCGGGGCGTGACCCACCACCGGCACGAGGTCGCGCCGGCCGCGGGCATGGATCTTGAGGACGCAGAAGCCGGTCTCGGCGCTGTGGAACGTCACCCGCTCGACCGAGCCGGCGAGCATGTCGAGGGAAGCGGCGCCATCGATGGCCGAGGAGCGGAGGGGCGTATTCATGCGCTCGATCCGTCATGGTTTTGAAAGGACAAGTCCTTTCGCGGGTCCAGGGCAGAGCCCTAGGATACGCCGCTCCCTCGCCGAAGGGCTTGCCCTTCGGAATCCCCTTACGCAGCGCGGCTGCCGCGTCCGCCCTTCTTGGCCGGCGGCCAGCCGAGCGCCCGCAGGCGGGCCTTGGCGTAGTCGCGCACCTCCTCGCGGGTGCCGTGCGGCATGGCGTTGAGGATGCCCTGCGTGCGCTCGTCGAGCATCAGGTCGGTCACTGCGTTGATCGATTCCGCCTCGTCGATCAGGCGCTTGAGGTCGGCCTCCTGCTCGGTCACCTCGTCGAAGGCCGGCGGCGCGTCGAAATCCTCGTCCACCGCGCGGATCGCCATCGGCTGGTTCTGGCGGAACTCGTCCGCCTCCTCCTCGGAATAGACGAGGCCGTGCAGCTCGATCAGCTTGAGAATCACCCGGTCCTTCGCCCGCTTCTCTGCCATGGCGTAGACATAGGCCGCTTGCCGGCCGGAGACGCGATAGTTCACGTTGACCAGCGCCTCGCCGATCGACCACTCGACCCGCTCCTCGCCGGCCTTCTCGCCGGGCATGTGACCGGTGACGAGGATCACCGCCTCGTCGCGCTCGCTGCGCAGCAGGGTCGGCGGATCGAAGCGGATCTTCGTGTGGGCGGCGATCCGCTCCAGGGTCTTGTGGTAGATTACGGCGGTGCCCTGCACGCGCCAGACGTTGCCCGCGAAGGGCTCGCCGAAGCGTACGAGGATGTCGGCAATCTGCTTGTCGGCTGTTCTCATGGTGCGTCCCCAGACTGTGGACAGGGCCCGTGAGTGGGAGCACGCCGCTCTTCGCGACGGCGGATGTTCGCTATATGTTCTCTTTGTGGATAATATGTGGATAACTTTTCCCGATGCAAACCGTGGGGCCTGCGGCGGGAGGTCGCGACGCTGCGATGCGGTTCGCCCCGACGGGATTCAGTGAAGACGTAAGACCGCTGCGCCGAGCCCAATCAAATTTTGGGACGTTCAGTCAATCCGTGGTCATTTCATCAATTTACGGATGGATACGGATATGACTTTATCATTTTATCGAGTCTAAAATCTGGATATAAAATGATTAAGTCTATCTTCGCTACCGCTTTAGCCGGATTGGTTGCCTTACCTTCCCTAGCGATGGCGAGCGACTATGCCTTCAAATTGCACAACCGTGCGGAAGGCTATTCGATTACCGGGTTCTATACGTATCAGAACGGACGCTGGAGCCGGAATTGGATCGGCGGATCGATCAATCCCGGCCAGTCGGCGTCGTTGGATTGGAATAGCAACGATGGCGACTGCGTCGTGCCGTTCCGCGTGAAGTGGCGTGACTACGGCTCGGACGATTTCAAGCTCGATTGGTGCAAGGGCGTGTCCAACGTCTACATGAAGGACAAGGGCTTCACCTACGATTGATCCCTGCTCGCATGAGGGGGCAACTAAGGGGCAACGCGCCATTGCGCTGCCCCCGGTCAGCCGGCGCGCTTCGCGTCGGACAGGAATTCACGGATCGTGTCGGTGAAGCGCTCGCCATAGGCCTCGCGCTTGCGCTCACCGACGCCATGGACGGTTCGGAGCGCCCAGAGATCGACGGGTTTCGCGCGCGCCATCTCGATCAGGGTGCGGTCGGGAAACACCATGAAGGCGGCGATGCCTTCTGCCCGCGCGATGGTGGCGCGAAGGCCCCGCAGGTGCTGGAACAGCGCCTCGTCCGCCTCGCTCAGCGCATTCGCCTCGTCGTCGCGCGGCGTGGCGCGGCGACTCCTCGGCTCGGCCTTCTTCGGCTCCGGATCGGGCCTGACCTCGATCGTTTCGCGGCCGAACAGGATGGCCTCGCCCTTCTCGGTCATCACGAGGCCGCCATAGCCGTCGGTGTTCTCGGCCACCGCTCCGGCCGCGAAGAGCTGGCGCAACAGGGCGCGCCACGCCGCCACCGGCTTGTCATTGCCGACGCCGAAGGTTTTGAGCGCGGCATGGCCGTTACGGCGGATGGATTCGCTCTCCTTGCCATGCACCACGTCGCAGACATAGGCGGCGCCGAAGCGCTGCCCGGTGCGGACGATGGCGGAGAGCAGCTTCTGGGCCGCCACCGTCCCGTCGATGAGGGAGATGCCGCCGCGGCAGAGATCGCAGCGCCCGCAGCGCTCGCTCGCCTCGCCGAAATAGCCGAGCAGCGACTGACGGCGGCAGGCAGCGCCCTCGCACAGGGCGATCATCGCCTCGAGCTTGCGCCGTTCGACCCGGCGGCGCTCCTCTGAGATTTCCTTCTCGTCGATCTGGCGGCGGCGCAGCGCCATGTCATCGAGGCCGTAGAGGGTCAGGGTGTCGGAGGGCAGCCCGTCGCGGCCGGCGCGGCCGATCTCCTGATAGTAGCCCTCGATGTTGGTCGGCATGTCGGAGTGGCAGACGTAGCGCACATCCGGCTTGTTGATGCCCATTCCGAAGGCGATCGTGGCGGTCATCACCACGCCGTCCTCCTGGAGGAAGGTGTCCTGGTTCCTCGCCCGCGTGCCCTGGTCGAGCCCGGCATGGTAGGGCAGGGCGTTGAAGCCGTCCCCCTTGAGCGTGTCGGCGAGCTGTTCCACCCGCTTGCGCGAGGAGCAGTAGATGATGCCGCTCTCCGCGCGGCGGTCGCGCAGGAAGCGCTCCAACTGGCGGGTCGGGTTGTCCTTGGGCTGGAAGGTCAGCCGGATATTGGGCCGGTCGAAGGAGTGGACGAAGGTTCTCGGGGGCCGTCCCGCCGGGAACAGCCGCTCGGCGATCTCGGCACGGGTCGCGGCATCGGCGGTGGCGGTGAGCGCCAGGGTCTGCACGTTGCCGAGCGCCTCGCGGGCGCGGGCGATCTCGCGGTATTCGGGGCGGAAATCGTGGCCCCATTGCGAGACGCAGTGCGCCTCGTCCACCGCGAGCCGCCGCACGCCGGCCCCGCGCAGGGCCTCCATGCAGCCGTCCATCAGCAGACGTTCCGGCGAGACGAACAGCAGCCGCAGCTCACCGGAGCGGATCTTGCGCCACGTCTCCCGCGACGCCGTCTCCGCGATCGTCGAGTTGAGGGTCGCGGCCTCAATGCCGAAGGCGTGCATCTGCTGCACCTGGTCGTGCATCAGCGCGATCAGCGGCGAGACCACGACGGTGAGCCCGGCATCGACCAGGGCCGGCAACTGATAGGTCATCGACTTGCCCGAGCCCGTCGGCATCACCGCGAACACGTCCGTGCCGTCGAGCACGGCGCCGATCACCTCGTCCTGGCCGGGACGGAAATCGTCGTAGCCGAAGGTTTTTTTCAGCGCGGCGCGGGCCTCGTCGAGGCGTCTAGACATGGTTTCTCGATGGCTGGCTTCTGGACGGGACCGCGAGGCGGAGCGTGTCGGTTCAGGTTGATGCCGAGCCTACAACGGCAACGCGACGGCTGCAGCCGAGACCTGAGACCATGCCCCTGACCATCGACGACGAGACCGACCGGGTCG
Organism: Methylorubrum sp. GM97; assembly: GCF_024347855.1. Lineage (NCBI taxonomy): Bacteria > Pseudomonadati > Pseudomonadota > Alphaproteobacteria > Hyphomicrobiales > Methylobacteriaceae > Methylorubrum > Methylorubrum sp. GM97. The sequence continues at coordinate 5,013 of NZ_AP025942.1, read as the reverse complement.
CCGAGCAGTTGGCGGCTCGGTTGCGGGTTGGCAAGATCGAAGCCATGCGTGTGGCGCTCGCCGACGAACTACGCCTCCGTGGACCGTCGTTCGCGGACGACGGGTCGCCTCCGCCACGACACGACCGGACTGCGGCAACCGGGTCAGGACCGCACCGCGACAGCGATGGCTGCCCCCGCCATCACCGTGCCGGCGCCGCGATTGATTGCCCGCCGTGCGCCGACCGAGACGAAGAGACGTCGAACCCGGACTGCGGCAACCGCGTAGGCGGTGAGCGTCGCGCTGAGGACGGCCACGATGGTCGTGGCGATCTCGATCATTCCGAGCGGCGTCAGATGCTCCAGATCGATTACGGTCGGCAGCAGCGCGAGGAAGAACAAGACGACCTTCGGGTTGCCGAGCGTCAACGCCAGGCCACCAAGAAAGAGCCGCGGCCCGCTGTCGCCGCGCACGGGCTGACCCGAGACGGGCTCGACCGGTGCAGTCCACGCACGCCACGCGAGGTAGGCGAGATAGGCTGCGCCGAGATAGCGGATCCCGATGAAGAGGGCGGCAAAGCTCTGAGCGAGCAGGGCGAAGCCGGTCGCTGCGATCGAGAACCAAAGCAAGTCGCCGACGAGGAAACCCGCGATGAAGGCGGGAACGCCGCGGGTTCCACGCGCCAGCACACGGGCGACGAGGGCGAAAACACCCGGCCCCGGTGAGGCAACCGCAACCGCGTAGACGGCAGCAAAGAGCGCGAGGCTCGACAGCGGCATTTGCGTTTCAACCGACGTCCGACGCGACGATGCGCCCGTCTGCAATGTTAACCATATCGGCCCGGCCTTCCAGCTCGGCGAAGAGGGCCGGGTCGGCGCCTGTCATCCAGACTTGTCCCTCCAAGGCTTCGAGCGCATCGAACAGCCCGCCGCGGCGGCGCGGATCGAGATGCGCGGCGACCTCGTCGAGGAGGATGAGCGGCGCAAGCCCGCTCATCGCGCGCACCAGGCGGGCATGGGCGAGCACGAGGCCGATCAGCAGGGCCTTCTGTTCGCCGGTCGAAGCCGTGGCGGCGGGCACGTCCTTGGGGCCGTGGCGCACGACGAGGTCGGTGGTCTGCGGTCCGATCAGGGTGCGGCCGGCGGCGCGGTCGCGGTGGCGGCCCTGCATCAGCGCCCGGCGAAAGCGATCCTCCGCCTCCAAAGCCGGCCAGACCGCGACAAGATCGTCAAGATCGCCCTCTAGCCGGAGCGATGCCCAGGGGAAGGGCGCCGCATCGTCCCGTGTCTCGGCGATGAGCCTGTCGAGGCGCTCCACCGTCTCGCGCCGGGCGAGCGCCACGGCGACGCCGAGTTCGGCCACCTCACGCTCGACCGCATCGAGCCAGCGGCCGTCATCGGGCCGCTCGTCGAGCAGGCGGTTGCGCGAGCGCAGGGCCCGCTCCATCGCCGAGACGCGGGCGCCGTGGCCGGCATCGACGGCAAGGACGAGCCGATCGAGGAAGCGGCGCCGGTCGCCGGCCGCGCCGCGGAACAGCCCATCAAAGTCCGGCGTCAGCCAGACGATCCGCAGGAACTCCGAGAAGGCGACGGGGGAGGGTGCGTTCGCGCCGTCGATCCGGCAGACCCGCGTGCCGCGCCCATCATAGCCCGGCGGCTCGTAGCCGGACCCGAACCGGTGCTCGGCCTCCGACGCTTCGAGCGTCGCCGACACGGCGAATCCGCCCGGTCCGCCGACCCGCGCCATGGTCGCGAGATCGGCCCGGCGCAGGCCGCGACCGGGGCAGAACAGCGAGACCGCTTCGAGGATGTTCGTCTTGCCCGCCCCGTTCTCGCCGACCAGCGCCACGAAGCGGCGGGTGGTGGCAAGATCGAGATCGACGTGGTTGCGGAAGTCGCGGGCGATCAGGCGGGTGAGGCGGGGGCCTCCCGGCAGTATGTCCATGTGAGCGATATATCCGATCCGGCCGCGGCCGGAAGCGGACTCACACGCGCATCGGCATCAACACATAAAGCGCCGGGGCGCCGTCGCGGTCCTGGATCAGCGTCGGCGAGCCCGGATCGGCGAGCTTGAACAGGGCCGTATCGCCCTGGAGCTGCGCAGTGATGTCGAGCAGGTAGCGGGCATTGAAGCCGATATCGAGGGCGGAGGCCTCGTAATCGACATCGAGCTCCTCGGTCGCCGAGCCGGCATCCGGGTTGGTCACGGACAAAGCGAGGCGCCCCTCGCTCACGGCGAGCTTCACAGCGCGGCCGCGCTCGGAGGAAATGGTCGAGACCCGATCCACCGCCTTGGCGAAGGCGTCGCGCTCGACCGTCAGGCGCTTGTCGTTGCCGGTGGGAATCACCCGCTGATAGTCGGGGAAGGTGCCGTCGATCAGCTTCGAGATCAGGATCACGCCACCCGCAAAAGTCAGGCGGATCTTGGCCGGGGACAGCTCGACCTGCACGCTCTCGCCACCATCGTCGACGAGCTTCTGGATCTCGGCGACGGCTTTGCGCGGGACGATGATGCCCGGCATCCCGCGGCTGCCCTCGGGCGCCTCGGTCTCGACGCGAGCGAGCCGGTGCCCATCGGTCGCCACCGCGCGCAGCTTCAGCGCGCCCTCGACCTCGAGGGTGTGGAAGTAGATGCCGTTGAGGTAGTAGCGCGTCTCCTCGGTGGAGATCGCGAACTGCGTCTTCTCGATGAGCTGCTTCAGCTCGGCCGCCGGAATGGCGAACGAATGCGGCAGCTCGCCCGCGGCGAGATCGGGGAAATCGCCCTCCGGCAGGGCGCCCAGCGCGAAGCGCGAGCGGCCGGAACGGATCGTCATCTGGCCCGTCTCACCGGAGGTCTCCAGCGAGACCTGCGCGCCCTCGGGCAGCTTGCGAACGATATCGTAGATGACGTGGGCCGGCACCGTGGTGGCGCCGGCATCGAGCACGTCGGCGGCCACGGTCTCGGTCACCTCGATATCGAGGTCGGTCGCCTTAAGCTGAAGGCCGTTCTCGCCGGTGCGCAGCAGGACGTTGGAGAGGATCGGAATCGTGTTGCGCCGCTCCACCACCCGGTGCACGTGGCCGAGCGATTTCAGGAGGGCCGCGCGCTCGACTGTGACTCTCATCGGAAAACCCGTCGTCTCTTGAACAATCGGCCCGCCCGCGGTCGATCAGGCCGGATAAGGATATCGCCCACCCAACGCCCGTTCGACCATCGCGACCGGAGAAACGGTCGACGACCGGACGTTTCGCGAGGCACTCCGAAGCGGAACGGGGCCGGCAGCTTGGCGAAGCGCCCCCACGAAGGCAAGGGCGGCCTTCGCACTGTCCCGCCCCGCGACGGCGCGCGGCTCGGGAGGGCAACCCGGACCGGGCAGGATCCGCGGCCGAGATAAAACGTCCTCAAGGCGAGACCGGGACGCACCCGACCCCGCCCAGAGCCGCCTCTCAGTCTTGGAGCATGCGCTTCAGCAGCTCGACCTCATCGCCGAGCACCGCATCCTCACCGATCTGCTTCTCGATCTTGCGCACCGCGTGCAGCACGGTGGTGTGGTCGCGCCCGCCGAAGCGACGGCCGATCTCGGGCAGGGAGCGCAGGGTCAGCACCTTCGACAGATACATCGCGATCTGGCGCGGCTTCACCACGGCGGCGGTGCGGCGCTCGGACAGGATGTCGGAACGCGAGACGTTGTAGCGCGAAGCCACCAGCTTCTGGATGTCCTCGATTTTCACCCGCTTGGGCTCGCGGTTCTTTACGAGGTCGCGGATCGCGGTCTCGGCCGTCTCGACCGTGACCGGCGCGCCGGTCAGGGTCGCGTGCGCCAGGAGCCGGTTCACCGCCCCTTCGAGGTCGCGGCCATTGGCCGTGATCGCCCGGGCGACATAGGCCGACACGGCCGGGGAGACCTCGAAGTTCGGGTGGCTCTGGCGCACGGCATCGAGCCGGGCGGAGAGGATCGAGGCACGAAGCCCCTCATCGAGTCCGCCGATCTCGACGACGAGACCACCGGCGAGGCGCGAGCGCACGCGCTCGTCGAGCGCTTCCAGCTCCGTCGGCGGCCGGTCGGAGGCGACCACCACCTGACGCCCCGAATCGATCAGCGCGTTGAGGGTGTGGCCGAACTCGGTCTGGATCGACTTGCCCTGGATGAACTGCACATCGTCGAGGATGAGCAGGTCGATCGCCCGCAGGCGCTCCTTGAAGGCCAGCGCGTTCTGCGTCTTCAGGGCGTTGACGAAGCCGTACATGAAGCGGTCGGCGGTGAGATAGATCACCCGGCGGCCGGCCTCGCGGGCGGCGTGTCCGGCCGCATGAAGCAGATGCGTCTTGCCGAGGCCCACGCCGGCATGGACGTAGAGCGGGTTGTAGAGCGCGCCGTCGCTGTCGCTGCGGGCGATTCGCTCGGCGGCGGCATGGGCCAGCGCGTTGGAGCGGCCCACCACGAAGTTCGCGAAGGAGAGCCGCGCATCGAGCGGCGCGCCGTTGAGATCGACCGAGGCCGAATCGCCGCGGGGCGAGGCGATCTCGGTCTCGATCATCGGGCCGGGCCCCTGGAGGGCCGCGGGCGTCGCGATCGCGTGGAGACGGTTCAGCGGCCCGCTCGTCGCGTTCGGCTTCGCCGGCACGCCGGCAGTCGGCCGGGCCGGGCCGGAGGGGCCGCGCACGCCGACCTCGATACGGCTGACGCCATCGGCCTCGGCGCGGAAGGTCGTCAGCACCCGGTCGATGTAATGCGATTCGATCCAGCTCTTGAGAAACCGGGTCGGAACGGTGAGGCGGGCGACCCCCCCGTCCACAGTCTCCAGTTCGAGGCGGGCGAACCAGCTTGCGAAGACGTCCTCGCCAAGCTCCGCCCGCAGCCGCCGCTTCACCCGCGTCCAGGCGGCGGGAAGATCGACGCTTCCTCTGCCGTTTCCGCCATCGCCGTCCGACATGCTGCCGTCGAGGTGCATCACCGTGTCTCCTCGCATCCTCAGCCGGCAGACCGGAGGGGACGCGTACGCATACGCCACACGAGAGGAGGCGCCGCCCGATCGGGGCGGCGCCGAGAGT